>NZ_CP066831.1 GCF_016598615.1 Streptomyces liliifuscus | reverse complement strand
AGAGTGAACGCCGCGCAAGCGCGGCGTGAATTCCCGCGCAAGCGTGGAATTGAATTCCGCAAGCGGAATTCTGAAAGCAGAGAAATTCGCGCAAGCGCGAATTGAAGGAATCCCGCAAGCGGGATTCCTGAAGCTGGCGGCAAGAGGAGGTGCATCACGCGCGGGCCTTGTGTAGGGCTTGGGAATCCCAGCCACCACACCAGCAACGGAAGTGACGGACCGTCGGCACGACAGGCGCCGGCCCCACTGTAGTGAACGGGCTCCGCTGCGCTCCACCCGAACCCCTCCCCGATGCCCCAACTCGCCCCGACTTGTTCGCCAGAGCCTCGCCAGCATACTACCGCGACCTGCGCGCTTCGCGGCGAGCATCGGCCATGTGTCACCCTGGAGAGCGGAGGTTGGTGCAAGGGTGATGCATCATTAAGCATGGCTGTGTAGAGTCTGGGATCTGACGCCACACCCCCGGGCCACTCCCGCCGCTCCGGGGAGCATTTTCTGATTACGCGCCACATTCCGCGAAAAGGAGAGCGCGGGGTATGTCCGTGAAATTGCGTGGCTACCAGATCGAGGCTGATTCCACCATCGTGGGAGCCGTCCAGGTCGCGTGCGGCAGGAGGAAGTCGGTGCGGGGCGGGTCCAGTTCGCTCAGGGCGTCGAACGGCCAACATCGGCGGGTACGACGACACGCCCGCCAACACTGGCTGGCATCGCGGTACGATCCCGCTTGGCAAGATGCGTACGCCTCCCGCCGACACCAGCGCCCACGCCGTCAGGTGATCGACCGGCCAAGGTCCTCCGGGGCCCGCTTCCCCCCGGCAGCACCTCGATCCGGCGGGAGCGTGGGAGACCGCCAGGAGCGAGCATCCAATGCCCAGGAAGCGAACGACCGCCGCGCAGAGGGCCCGTCAGCGACAAGCCGCCACCGGCGAGAAGTACACGGCCGCTCTCCGGACTGAGACCAGGCCCACTGTCGTGCACACCATGTTCAGCGCCGATGGCGCGGGCTGGGCACCCATCATCCGGCGGGCGGAGCGCGAGCTGGACGAGGTCTGGCCCGGTCACCCCCAGCCGTACTGGGAAGAGAAGTTCGGCGATCTGTGCTGGAAGAGCTGTCCCCTCGACCAGGGCCGCGAGGTGTGGGCGGTGATCAACCGAGCCACCCGGGAAGCGTCGTCCACGTGCCAGACCTGCCCGTCCCCTGGCCGCAAGCGCGTCGTCTGGGTCGGTATGGACTGGGGTGGCATGCCGTGGGTCAAGACCTGCTGTGACACCTGCTACTACCTGCCGCCGGTACGCGCGCGCTCCGGCTGGGAGTACCAGCGGCGGAGTACCTGCAGCTCGTCGAGCTGTACGAGGACCGCAGCTAACGGGCGCGGCCGGCATAGGGAGGCGGGGGCTGCGGAATCGTCCGTCGAACCCATCGCCTGGGCCAGGGGCTACTGCTGGAGTGCGCGCACGGCCTGGTGCTCGTCGGTACCGACCAAGGCGGCAGACGCGGACGTATGCACAGCGGGGAGCGAAGACTCCAATGATGGCACCACGTGATGTAGCTGTGGGTTAGCATCTGATGCAGCGAGTCACCTCTGCGCCGCAGTAGCGCGGGCCTTAAAAAAAAGGTCTCGGATGTGACTCCTTGTGTATCTTCCTGTACACAGAGCGTCGTGACTGGTGAAACGGCGAGACGCCGACACCGGTCAGCGAACACGATGCGACGGTCCTCCGAGGCCCCTCCCCGACAGTCGAGGCCCCCCAACCAGGGCTTCATCGAGGCAAGGGCCCGCAGTGACTTTCCATATTCAGCCGCTCAACGGTTTCGTCGTTGTGGTCAGCATCGTCGTCGGCTGCATCGCGTTCTACCGCAGCCAGAACGCGCATACGGGCATGGCCACCAAGGGTGACCTGGGAGTTGCCGTTACCTGTGCTGCTGCGAGTGTCGTGATCCTGAGTTTCCTTTTCGGCCTCGGAGACGGTAGTCCGGCAGAGTCACCCGCCCCATCGCCAGCAGCAACCGTCGGACACGCGCCGGGCGAGTAGGCCCGAAGCCCCGGTCACCACGTGAAACGTCCCCGGCATCTGCAAGGCCGGGGACGGGCGACGATGTACCGGGCGTCGGCCTGGCCCCGGGAAGCAGTTCGGCGAACGCGCCGCGCAGCTCGGAGCTGGCCGCGGTCGGTCGGAAGTCTCGGTTGTCGAGGTCCAGGCGGCACACCGTGTCAGCCAGCCGTACGGCGAGCTCGTTTCCAGCGGCGCGCATCCGAGTTCGGCGCCCGGGACACGCAAGATCGTGTGACTCCCACGGGTGCCGGATTGGCTTTCCCTCCACAGGGGGGTGCAGGATGCGCAGCGGAGCGTTAGGCGTCAACTGCTGGTGCAGTTCAGCGTCGTTGATCTCTTCGCGGGGGGGGGTCTCAGCCAGGGCACGTACCTTCCCGCCCGACCATCGTGGCCCCAGCGCGAAAAAAGGGGAGCCCCGAAGGCCATGCCCGAGCTTCGCTGGCAGAGGGCACGACCGAGGACTCCCCGGTGTCGCGTTGAGATCACATCCGCATGAGCGAAATCACGAGAGATGAATCCTGAAGCGACACCTCGGAACGGTACAGCAAGGGAAATGACATCCCGTCTCGCCCAGGTGGGCCGGGTAGCACCTGCCATCACTGCACTCTTGGCCATGGTCGCCATCTGCCTCCTGGCCGCACTCGGGCACACGGAGCAGATCACTGCTGTGGCGTTGTTCGGCGGAGCCGTCTTCGCCGGCGGCGCGATCGTCCATATCCGTCGCTGACCTCCATGGTCAGGCACGGCTAGCAGCGAAACGTCCCGTCCCCTACAGCTGCAACGCTGGGGACGGGACGTTTCGCTGTGCCGCGCAGAAGTTGATGGACGCGTGCCTGGAGGTCCAGGGCGAGGCGGCGGTGCAGGAGGCCATCAGGGGCTTGCGGACAGTGTTCTAAGAGCAGGGGCTTGCAGCCGCCGGCCCGTGATCCCCGCCGTCAGGGCTGGGGCTGCTGGTCGTCGTCGCTGTCAGAAGCCGCGCGGCCGGACTGAAGGTGACGAAGATTCCGGCGAGTTGGGATGCTCAACTTCGGTCGCCGTTCATCAGGAGATAGAGAACGGTCACGACCACACCTCCAGTCGCCACAGGCGGCCCCGCTGCAGGATGTTGGTAGGTGACGTAAGCCGCCATCATGCCGGCGAGAAGCAACACCGTCACGCGAAGATCATGAGGCCCACTCATACCGCGCCCTCCGAGCTGCTGGAGAGGGCGACAGCCGTGTTTGATGCGGTGCTCAAGAAGCAGCGCAGCAGCAACTTGTTCATATCCGACCCTTGAGGGGGCAGCCACCGTGCGGGCCCGATAGCTGCCCCCAGAGTTGAGTGGGGCTTCTGTCAGGTCAGATACGTCACGTGGCGGGTCGAAACGCAAGCACCGGGCCTACCCGCGGGCAACCAGTGCAGGGTGTCCGTCGGTGGGCGCTCAACCTCTGGAATTGGCGGACCCGTTCGGGAGCTGCCGAGCGACGACGACCCTATGTCGGACCACAGTCTGCCGCAGTTCCGTACGTTCCGCGGACAATTTCACCAAACACCACCGTCAAAACGCTGCAGCCCTCTAAGTGCGGGATCGGGCTGCGGTCTTCACCATTACGGCATCGCCGGGACGGGCCTGGCGCTGTTGTGCGGTGCGGACAGCAGTCCGTGGCGCCGGAGGACCTGGGCGCGGCCGCACCAGGCAGTGCAGAACTTGCGGAGCCGGCGGGTGGATTCGGGCAGGGGCTGGATGCACACCAGGCAGCCGCCGGGCCCGGCGGCGCAGCAGCTGCCGGACACGCTCGGTCTCCTCCTCCGTACCGAAGTACCGGGGCGTCGGCCTGGCCCCGGCATCCGGTGAGCAGTTCGGCGAACACCCGCGCAGCTCGGTGAGTTCGCAGCGGCAGGAGCCCAGCGGGCGAGGTAGTCGTCGACGGGCCAGGAGATGAGGATCCCGGAGCGGGTGAGGTAGAGGCCGACGGTGTCGATCCAGTACCGGTCGGCGGCATCGAGCAGCAGGTAGCCGGTCAGCTGCCAGTGGTGTCGGAATCCGTCAACAGAACCACGGCTTCCGGCTCGGGGTCTTCGACACGGTGGTGCTCGCCATGGACATCACTGCGGCGCTGTTCCGCGGCCGGGTGTCTTCGATCCTCGTCGGAATGGGGTACGGGACAGTCCGTAGTCGAGCGCGGCCGCGCCCCGGTCGGTGTTTCGCGTGCGATTGGCGGACTCGCCTATGGACGCACATACTGGTAGGAGCCGATAGGACCATTGGGGGGGCAAGCCGGCAGCCAGCATCCGGTTGTCCGATTGCCCGCTTTTCCCCTTGCGGGGTTGCGATTTGACGCACCGTCCAATGGGGATCACTCCGACTTGGAGCAGACCATGGCTATCAATCTCCCAGTAACTGCCGTAGGTTCCCCGCATGATGTAGTCGCCCCCTATATGGGGCCGAATAGGCTGTCGCCACTTGGAGCAGGACATGAGCCGGTATCACAGAATATCAAGGTCCTTACTTTCTATAGCGGGATGTTGATCTTCGATTTCCCCCGTCAATCCTCGGACACGCTTACCACGGAAGACGTGTTCTCGTTCATCCCCTATTCCGACGGCCTGGTACAAGCGTTCGGAACGCATCCCAACATGCGCGTCGCAGCAACAGTGACGGCATCTTTGGCGTCCTTCAGCACTCCGCGGAACTTCTTGGGGGCGCCGAACACGATAGCGGCTGTTGACGAGATGGGCGCCAAGATCGTACCGCTGCGTCCCAACGAGCCAGCCGGGCGTCACGTCTTGGTCCTCAAGGTGAGGATCGCAGCGCGAAACTCGTTCATCCACCGGGTCTCATATTCGGTCACGGTAAATGTTTCCATCTTTGATCCGAACGCCCAGGAGAACCCGGACGCACTGACGGACCTGGATGCCATCCAGCCTTTCACAAGGACTACGAACCGCTTCCCACCCGTTTCACTTCTGGCGCCGTCTTGGTAATAGGCGAAGAGCTTGGCACCCGCCAGTCCGCGCGCCGGTCGGTGCTCAGCTGCGCGAGCAGCTCGGCAGGACCAACATGCAGATCACCCCAGCGCCGTAAGTTGGCGGCCGCCAACCCCGTGATCCCCGGACCCTCGGGTCGGGTCACCCGTGCCGGGCAGTGCTCCGCGTCGTACCAGACACGCGAGTTGGTGCGGAAATGGAGCTCGTAGCCGAAGACGTCATCACAGCTTCGGCGATGCGCGTGGCAGTTTTCGGGCCGCCGACAGCTACGCGACCTTGAAGACGTCCTCGGCTTCCATCTGTTGCTCGACCTCCCGGGCGGCCCTCATCAGTTCGAGGGCCTCGCGGCGCAGGTCGCTGGCCCGCTCGCGCAGCTGCTTGACGCGCCGGCGCTGCTGTTCGGGGCCGTACTCGTTGACGTACTGCCCGCGCGGCCCCACCAGCAGCCCTTCGGCGACCAGCCGGCGCACCGCGGCCGCGGCCTCCTTGGTGCCAATGTCGAAGCTCTGCCCGATCTCGAAGCGGGTCATGAACCGCTCGCCGGGCAGGAAGCTGCGGTGGATCACGGTGCGGATGAGCCGGTACGCGCGCTCGGTCGGGGACATCGTGCCGACGCTGTAGTGGCGGTAGCCCTCGTGCAGGGTCACCAGCCCCTCGGTGGCAAGGCGTTCCAGGGCGGAGCGGACCACGGCCGTCGTCAGCTGGAGCTGCGTCGCGATCGTGGCCAGCGCGGGCAGATGTGTGCCCGGCTCGGTGCACGAGAGCCGCACCCACCGGCGTACCGACTCCACGTCTTCGTCGCTCGCCACCACGCTGTCCGCAACCGCCATGTCACCGCTCCTTGTCCCCGGCGCTCCGATGCGGGATCCAGCCTGATGGGCCGCGCGACGCGGGCGCCACGAAGTTGCAGCGAATTGCGTGACCGAATCCGAGCCAGCGGTTCCTGCGAGTACTGCCGCCGCGATCCGCCGACTCACTACGGTCAGCGCATGACCAGTGACGGAGTAGTCGTTGACGAGGCAGTCCGCGGGGCATGGGACTCGTACCGGATCTTAGAGAAGCGCACGTCAGAAGAGGAACGTCGGCAGGCGCAGCAGCGTGTCCAGGCCGCGACGGACACCTACGGCCGGGAGGAAGTGTCCTGGGGCACGGTCTTCCTGGTGGGTGTGCTGACCGCGCACATCATCGGCCAGCAGGACGGCGCGGAGGAGGACCGTCTCGATCCGCTCAGTGATCTGATCCCGGCCGTGATCCGCAAGCTGCCCGGCTTCGAACTGGCCGACCCTGCCCAGGTACCGATGGTCACCGGCGTTCTCATGGCCGCGGCCATGGGCATGGACACCGTGGCCTGGCGCAACCAGTTCGGGCCGATCCGGCCGAAGGAAGCCCTGGTGCACAACTTCGTGCTCTGGCTGCTGGCCGACCTTTTCGACAGCCTGGTCGAACAGCCCGGCGCCACCGACCAGCTCATGCGGGAGACCTTCAGCTCCATGGCCAGCGACGCCGGTTGACGGGACCCGGCAGAGCGTCTTGCCACGGTCGAGCTCGCCCGGGCGGCCGTGGGGCCCGACGTCCACGACAGCTTGTAGGAGAAGTGTGATGCCCAAGAAGACTGGCCCCGAGGACCCGTACGGCTACGACCCGCAGACCGACACGGTCCGGGTCGGGCAGCACGACCTGGCGCGGCTGCTGCTGATGTTCCGTTCGGTGGTCCGCAAGCAGGAGCCGGGCAGCTGGGACCACATGAGGGACTACGACCTGTCGTTCGAGCGGCTGGCGGACGCCGTCGACGCGGCCGCTCAGGCCCGGCAGGGCGTCAAGTGGGAGGGCCCTGACCTCCGGATGCGCTGCACCACCACCGATCCCGTGTACGACTGGCCGGACGGTGCCCCCTACGACGGCGGGACGCCGGTCACGTGGAACGTTCCGGGCTACGGCTCCCACGCCGCCGCCGATGACGACAGGCGCTGGCCCAAGGCGCTGTGCGGCTTCAGCTGGTCGGAGGAAGAGGGCCGGCCTGCGAGCGGCTTGCCGGACTGCCGCGAATGCCTCCGCGAAGTCGCGCTCGGCGCCGAACGCCCCCACGGCAACTGGTGATCACTTCAGGCGGATACGCGTTGCCGCCCGGGCGGGGACGCAGCCGCACAGGCAGCACCCGTACCGCTTCGACGACGTCGTCCTGGTCCTGCGTCCGGCAGGCTGTCAGGCGCCAGCGAGCCGGTGCGTCACGCTGCGGAAAGGGGGTCTGGTGACCGGGTTCGATCGTGAGCCGGTGGAGGTGCGGATACCGCGGGCGGCCCTCGATGCCATGGCTGCGGCGCTGAGCGTGCGCACGGTGGCGATGCGCAAGTGGCCCGACGGCATCGAGTGGATGTACCCGCTGGGGACGTGGGAGGAGCCGCACGTGGAAGTGGCGCTCATGCCCGGCGGCGAAGAGGTGTGGATGCGGATGTCCACCGACCGTTCCAGCGTCGTCGTGTGGACCATCGAGCAGTGGCTGGACTTCGCCGGACAGCTGCCCGGGGCGATGCCTCCGGAGTGAAGCGCCCGGAGCAGGTGCCTGGCCGATCGCTCGGACCGACCGTTGCCATGGCGGAACTCTCCGGGCATGAGCCGAGCAGTGCGGGCTTGCCTGTGCGAAACGCCCTGTCCCGGCGGCTGCAGTGCCAGGGGCGGGGCGTTGTCACGTGTGCCTATCCGAACCAGACGATGTCCAGGACGGACAGGTGGCGCAGCGGCCGGTTTGTGAAGTAGATGACGGAGAGCTGGCCGACGGACGCGATGCGGACGTCCTCGCCCTCGGGGTCGCCGGCGTCCCACTGAGGGAATCCCCACGGGTCGGCTGCGGCGGCGTCCAGGACGTCCCACAGCATCTCTTCGGCGTGTTCGGGCAGTTCGGCGAGCACCTTCGCGGCCTGCGGCGACAACCGGACCGCATACGGCGGCTGACCGCTCACCGGCGCCTGCCCCGGAGCTCTTCCAGGTCCACGAAGCCGGTCTCGTCACGGCCGGAGGCGAGGAACACGTCGACCGCCAGCGCGGAAGCGACGCGGGCCTGCCAGACCTGGACGACCTCGTACAGGCGGGCGAGGGAGAACGTGCGGCGGACTCTCCAGCGCGGCCGCCCACTCCTGCTCGAAGGCAGGCACCCACCGGTCCGCACGCCGGTCGGCGCGCAGCTGCGCGAGCAGCTCGGCAGGAGCGCCCGGGGCGGGCGCGTACGGCGTGACGGGTGCGTGGTCGGGCTGCACGCTCATCGGCTGGTCCTCCCCGCGGGTCGTACCGCCACCGTACGCGCGGTGCGGGGCGCCGGGAGCGGCCATGGCTGTTCTACTTTCCGAGCTGGCGCCGGGCGCTCCGCTGCTGTGGCAGCACCGCTGTGAGGCCGAGCTACTGCCGGAGACCGAGTGTGGCGATCTGCCATACGGGCATACCAAGGACGACGCTGCGGGGTGTTATCGGGCACGCCAGGGAGAAGCGTGGAGTCGTCGATCAGTGTTGCCGTTGTTTCTGGGATGACTGCATTATTAGTCGCATTCTTAGCCGTTCCTTTGAATTACTGGCTCAACTCTCGGACGCGGCGTGACCGTACCCAGGACGTGATGGCCGGCTACCGCGATCCATTGCTATGGTCCGTACATGACCTACGCAGCCGCTTAGTTTCCATCATGGAAGACGGGTTCCTCGGTCGATTTATGGAAGCGGACGGGGATCGAGCCGCATACGCCCTGCGACACACGATGTTTGTTGTGGCTGAGTATCTCGGGTGGGTAGAGATCCTTCGCAGGTCGGTGAGCTTCATAGATCTTGGCAATCGGCAACGCAACCAGCGCCTGGTAGAGCACCTGAGCCTCATCCGCCAGGTGTTGTTCGCGCGTGACCTTGATCCACCACTGCGGGTTCTCTACGGGTATCAGCGGGCCATCGGTGAACTAATGATCGTGCCGGACGCGGCTACTGAAGGCCGGGCATCTCGATGCCTCGGGTTTGCACAGTTCACTGCTCTCTTGGAGAGTGACCAACAATTCCAAGAGTGGTTCACTCTGCTGAGGCAATCGATCGTTGATTTAGCTGACCACCCCGAGAGAGGAACTAGCCGGCTCAAAGCACTGGAATTTCAACTCGCCGAGCTCATAGACTTTCTGGATCCGGATCGGGTCCGGTTCCCCCTTAGAAACCTTGAAAGGCCGTACTACCGACCCCAGGGGCACAACGGCTGACGAAAACGCATTAAGAGGCCACTCGTGCAGACCCCCTGCAGCCGACTGAAGGCCCCGCGCTGCCGTTGCCGTTCGGAATGGCGACCATCGACACCCAACCGAACGGCAAACGGGATCAGCACCATCCTCATACTGTGACTGGTCGCTCCAGTTGGCTGTGACCGCGCCTCCGTGATGGGTCGGCTCAATGCGGTACAGGCTGACCCTGCACTGGTCGCAGCCGCCACGGAACAAGGGGCCTGGCCGGACTGTCTCGCTCATGAAGGCGGATCGCTGGCGGTCGACGGTGCACGCACAGCCGGACTGGCTGGCGTCGCAACGTCCAAGGCTACGAGGTGCCGCTGGAGGTCGAGATGCCGGAACTGGTAGGCCGAACCGACCTGTCGTAGCACGCCGCGGTGCCGGTGGGCGTCGTCGAAAAACGCCATCACATTCCACGGCAGCTTCCAATGGAGGATCAGGTAGAGGCGGATCAGGAGGAAGCGGCCGTTGGCGGTGCGATTCAGCGCGAGGGCCAGGCCGAGGATGCATCCGGCCCAGAATCCGATCCCGCTGCCAGCAGACATGATGTGGTCGTTCAGGTCCAGAAGTGCGTCGGCCGCCGTGTAACCGAGCGCAATTCCGGGCCCGAGGAGAAATCCGCCCGCAAGGACAGGGACAAGTAAGAACTGTACGAAACTGCGCTGGTCTTCGCGCAGCAGAGTCATCGGCGATGCAGCGGTTTGGACCTCGGCAGGCAGGGCCGTCACCCCAGTGGTGATGGCACAGATGGCGAAGGTGATGGTGGCCCAAGAGAGCCCGGCCAGAGGACCGTAGCCCAATCCCGCAAGGCCCCCGGTAGCAAGTGAGCAGGACAGACTCAGAGCGAGAGCACGCGAGTTGAAGGACCAGTGGAGGCGTCGGGCAGGAACGACGCGGCTTCTCAGGTTGGCGACGCTGCCGATGAGACAGCCGAGTGTGACGTAGATGAAGGCGCTCGTGATGCCGGTTGGCCAGTCGAGGAACAGTTGCCACCAGTCCCACGGAGGATAGACGTGGTCCGTAGGAGGAATCGACAACACGTTGGCGACGAAGTTCGGAAAGGTTCCGAAGCCGCTTAGCCAACTGCCTTCCCAACTGTCGCAGAGCAACCCGCAGCCATTGAAGAAGTAATATCCCCCGCTGTGGAACCTGACGACGGCATGGCCCGCAGCCGAGAGTACGAGCGTGAGCAGGCCAACCATGGCTCCGATGACCGCTGTGAGGACGGGCGCAGGCAGCGCATACCGCAGTTCCCACCAAACAATATCCACCGTCCCGTGCCGTCTGCGCTCCAGGTGATTCGCGACCTTGCGCAGGACGTGTTCCGCTCGGGCTGGCGTCCAATGGCAGGGATGAAGGGAATGCGGGCGGTAGGCGGCGGGGATGAAGGCATTCAGCAAATGGGTGCGCAGGGCGCTTTCGGTGAGGATGCGTTCCGTGTTGCAGAGTTCGGCGGGGTTGGGCAGGTGGGGACCGGCTTCGTCAGGGCGTGGGTTGTAGATCGTTCGGGCCAGGAACAGGGCCAAGGGCGTGGTCAGGACCGTTGCAAGGGGTGAGCCCTGGGTCATTCGGTCAAGGACGGGATTCCAGCGGTCGGCGGCCAGGGTGCCTTCGCCACCGGCGTCCCGGCGTAGATAAGAAGCAACGGTGTCCAGCGAGAGTGGTTCAAGGACGATTCCCGCGGCGCCGTTGAGGCGCTGAGGGACACCTGTGCCGGGTCGTAGCGCCTGGCCGTACTCGGTGCTCCGGGACGAGAGGACCATGGGACGGCCCGGAGGGAGGGCGGCGTTGATGGCGACGAGAGCGGCACTACGACTGGAGGGTGCGAGTTCGTCCAGTCCGTCTAGGATCGGGAGGATCAGGCGGTTGTCCAGCAGAGCCCGGGCCGTGTTCTGCCCGCTGTACCCGGTGTGGTGTTGGCTCAGCGCGGGGTAGTCAGTCGTGAGCCGGTTCGCCATCCAGGCTTCCAGGCTCTGTTTGGGGTTCCATGAGGCGAGCGGGAAGATGACTGGAACAGCGTCCCCCGGGCTGCGTCGATCGAGCAGGCCGAGCAGGAGGACAACGAGCAGCATTGTCTTACCGGCGCCGGGTTCGCCCAGGACGAGCAGGCGGCGTCCGGGAGCGCGACGGGTGAGAATGTCGGTGATCTCGGTGTCGGTGCCCACAAGATCTTCAGGGCGTGCGGCCCACTGGTTCTGAGGGGCGTGACGGCTGGCCACCTGGAGGAGCAGGGGCCAGGGCTCCACCAGGTTCTCATCGGCGGGCTGCCAGGAGACGGGCAGCGGGTAGGGGTCGTTCAGGCGCCGCAACTGGGCCTCGGCCTCCCACTGACCACGTACTGGCAGGGCCAGCGCGTCGGCGAGGTCACCGATCGGCAGCCCGCCCACGTGCTCACGCCGGTCGGCCCGGTAACCGAGCCAGGAGACCGCGAGCGCGGCCGCGCCGACGATCACTCCCAGCGCACCGAAGCCGACGCCGAGCGCGTCGGTGAACTCATCGAGAGGGCCGACCAGTTTGTCTGCGGTCCACCACAAGCCGACCAGACCGCAGCACGTCGACACCAGGCCGACTACACATAGCACCCGCTGGAACCACGAAGCCCCCCGTCGCATGCACCGCATCGTGCCCGACGGACAGAGCGGACTCTGGGGGCTGGTTCGCAATCAACCCAAAAGGGTGACAGAGCGGTTGTGGCCTCCACACCGTTACGGGTCGGCTCGACGTGGTACGACTCGATCGAGCACTGGCCGTAGTTCTCACGGAAGCGCGGTCAGAATCCTCCAGTTGGCCACTCTGAGCGCGCCACTTGGCAGGACACCGTTACGGGCATGCTCTGAGGGTGACTGCCTTGCTGAACCAGCTGCCTGCACTCATGGGTGTCATCGTCGGCGTTCTCGGGACGCTGCTCACGGCACGTCTTAATGACAGAGCGCAGTGGGAACGTGCCCTCTCGGTGCGGTGGGATGAGCGTCGATTGACGCCTACTCCGAGTTCGGTCGCGCGCTCAAGGAGGTCCACTTACTCGCGCATCGCATCACGGCGGCGTCACGACCCTCGTCGCGGGCGCATCCGATTGATCGGAACACGGGCCTTGAGCTGATCGCCCAAGCGGACGCCCAGCGGACCAAAGCGTGGGAGAGGGTGCTTCTGCTGGGTGACGCCGACACGGTGGCCGCCGCACGCGAGTGGCGCTGGGCGGTGCTGCAGCTGGAACGGGCGGCGCGCGGCATCGCCAGTGATGACTTCGACTGGGTGGCTGCCGTGCGGCGCGCTGACGAAGGCCGGGACCGCTTCTACACCGCTGCCAGAGCCAGCCTGACCGTGGGCGGCGGCGATGTAGCTCAAGCGCGATGGCTCATCGATCGCCTGACGAACTCATGATTCCGACGCAGGGTACAGGCCGTGCTCGGGACTGAGCGCCAAAGTGGTCAACTGAAACGCTCACTGGCCAACTAGCGCGCTCAGTCACAATACAGGCACGGCCCGCCATGAACGGCTACGGATTAGAAATCAAGATCCAGGTAGTCGATGTCGTTGATTTCGACGTCGGAGAGTCCCGTGGCGCGGCTGCCGCCGTCCTGGAAATAGATTTCCTTGAATCCTTCGGCGATGATCCCACGCATCTGCTGGTCGCTGGCTCCTTGGTCGCGGGCGTCGAAGAGGCGCTGTGCGTAGGCCGGGGGGAGGTGCACGGTGAGGCGGCGGAAGCGGCCGTCGTCGGTGGTGCCGATGGGCGCGGTGTAGCCGAAGCGGGCTCTGGTCTCCACGGTGATCCCGCCGGTGGCGGCGGCTTGGCGCTGGCGGCGTTTGCGTACCTGTGGCTGCCAGCGGGCCCGTACCGCGTCGTCGATCTTCGCGGCGACGTCGGTGCGGGCGTGTTTGCGGGCGCCGCGCCGGTAGCGGTTGACGGAGTCGGCGGTGACGCCGATCGCCTGTGCGACGGCTTTCGCGCTGCCCAGTTGCTTGAGCAGGTAGCCGATCTTGCCCTTGAGTGTCTTGGGCGGCTCGCGGGTGAAGCTCTCGCGGTCGGCGCGCTCGATCGCGTCGTCGATCTCTCCGGCCATCGTCTACTCGCCTTCGTCCAGGACGGCGTCGCCGCCCTTGATGTGGCGGGCCGGGTTGAGGCCCTGCTCCATCAGGTCGACCGCCCACAGCATCGTCTGGACGCCCTCCAGCTTCGCCAGGCCCGGGGTGGGCCCGAGGCGGAAACCACCGGGCTGCGGCTTGCCGGACGCGGCGTAGGGCAGGAAGTCCAGCGGGCTCTCCCCGGGCGAGGGGTAGACGACGCAGTCGGAGAGCACGGCCAGCGGGAACAGGCCGGTCATCCTGGCCATGTTGGTGAGCTTGCGGTGCATGTTCACGCGCGCCTTGGAGATGACCGCGGCGCGGATGTCGGGGCGCCAGGTCGGGCGTTCCAGGGCCGGCCACCGCTCGCCCTGTTGGTAGGACTTGCCCTGCGGGCGCTCCCGCAGCTTGCCCACCCCGCCCTTCACGGTCGCCTTGACCGCGGCCAGCACGGCGGCCATCGCCGGGTCGGTGTTCTTGTGCTGTTCCATCGCCGCGAGGAACTGCCGGTCGTCCAGGTCCCGGGTGACGCCGAGGTCGGCGAGCGTGTCCACATAGGCGGTCTTGAGCCGGTCGTGCCACGGGTCCAGGTACGCGCCCGTCTCGCGGCGCAGGTACGCCTCGATCGGGTGGACGTTGTAGCCGAGCTCCTGGGCGTAGGCGACGGTGTGCGTCTGATACCAGGCCGGTCCTTCGGGGCGTACGCCGGCCGGTGTGAAGGGGCTGGGCAGGCGCGGGTCCACCTCGATGTGGGACAGGTCGACCAGCCAGGAGCCGGGGATCTTCGGGTTGAACGCCGGGGTGTGGAAGTGGTCGGGGGCGGACAGTCCCACGGTGAGGCGGGCGGCTGCGGCGAGGAACGCGGTGTTGAGGTCCAGGCCGACCGCGAAGGGCAGTGTGCACTCCTCATCGGTCAGCAGACCGACGTCGCGGACCCACTGGTAGGCCTCCTCATCGAGGAAGCCGCCCGTCCAGCCGGAGTTCACGACCACGGGGTGCTCCAAGGTGGCCTCCGGCGGCGCCGGGTCCATCGGCTGCGTCCCCAGGCTGCCGGGGTTGTGGCCGGGCACCCAGTTCCCGGTCTCCTTCTCCTGCACCGCCCGGGTGGGCGGGCGCAGCGCCGTCATCAGCTCCAGCCCGGAGACGGCTGTGCTGCCGCGGGGGGTGATGACCCGGGTCGCGTAGATGCCCAGGACGCGGGCGATGTCGGCCGGCTCCATGTCCGTGACGCCGGGCCAGGAGCGCTCGTCGAGGGCGTCCCAGGACAGGACCGCGAGCTGTACGCACTGCCGTTCGCGTCCCTGGGCCTTGCGGTAGACCCTTGCCCACGGGCCGAAGCCGCGCTGGGTGAGCTGCCACTTCGCGCGAAGGACCTGCTTGACGACCGGGTGGTCGGCGGGCAGGCGCAGCGAGCGGCGCTGCTCGTGGCCCTCCAGGCGCTCGGGGAGCCCGAGCTTCACCGCGGCCGCCGCGGTGAGCACGATGAGCGGATCGGAGTCCTTGCCGTACCGGTTCAGCTTCGCGGCGCCGATGCCGGACTCGCGCAGCGTCCACTCCACCAACTCCACAACCGTGGTCGCGGGGCAGTCGAGCATGACGCCGTCGACACCGTAGGCGGTGCCGTCGCCGTCCAAGACCGCGAGCGGACCGTGCGCAAAACGCGGATCAGTGCGAGTGTTCGGCGCCGCGGGCGTGCGGGCGGGGCGGCGTGACGACACTGCCGGGCGCGCGGCCGGCCGCTCCGGGACGGCCTGGACCGCGGGCTCTTCCACCGGCTCGGCAGTTGTGGCGTCCGGCGCGGCCGCCGGGCCGGACACCGTCTCCGCGGCCGGCTTCGGCGCTGGGAGCGCAGTGGGCGTGGTGACGGGCGGCGTGCCGTGCGCGGGGAAACGGGCAGCCCAGCCGTTCAGCAGCCTCTGGTAGGCCTCCAGACGCGGCGGCTTCGGCTCCGAGCGGCCGTTCTCCCAGTTCTTCACCGACTGTGTCGTCGACTTCAAAGCCTGCGCGAGACGGGCCTGCGTGATGCCGGCGGCCTCCCGCAGCCGGGCACGCTCGGCCGGAGACGGCAGCTGTGGCTCTTCTTCCAGCAGCGCATCGACCGACGCGAACAGCTCTTCCTCGGATGCCATACGTGATTACCTCCACCACCGAGGCTAGCAGGTCTTTAACCCAACATTTAGCCTTCCAGTTAACCTGGACTAAAATGAGGTAGAGTGCTGGCTTGGCATCGCCAGATAGATGATCCGGTTCATCCGGCCCCAGGATGGCGCTCTTGGCAAGGAGTGGGGATGACGGCACGCCAGGTCGCCCGCAACCTACGGGGCAGCAAGGGCACTTGCCAGGAGCGGCTCGACAGCCTCCGGCGGTCCAACGCGCAGGAGAGGGGCAGTTCTTGAACGGGACCAAGCTGCGCAGCCACCAGGTCGAGGCGGTGGCCGCGATCGTGCGCGGTCTGGACGTACCGCCGACCGGCATCCCCCCGAACGGTCTGCGCGGGCAGGTGCACGCCGCGTGCGGCACGGGGAAGACGATTATCGCGGCGGCTTCCGCCAAGCGGCTTGTGCGCGCGGGGCGCGTTCTCGTGCTGGTGCCGACGCTGGATCTCCTGGCACAGACGGTGAGGGCGTGGCACGAGGCCGGGCACAAAGGGCCGGCAGTTGCCGTGTGCTCGCTTCAGGACGACCCGGACCTGTGGAACCTGCGGGTGCGCTCCACGACGAACCCGGTGCAGTTGGCGCTGTGGCACGGGCAGGGGCCGGTGACCATCTACGCCACCTACGCGTCGTTGGGTGTCCTGGCGGAGGCGTTCGAGGGCGCCTACGGCCAGCAGCTGGCCCCGGTGGACCTCGCGGTGGTTGATGAGGCGCACCGGACGTCGGGGGCGATGGGTAAGGCGTGGGCGGACATCCACGACCAGACCGTCATCCCCGCCTACCGCCGGCTGTACCTGACGGCCACGCCGCGGATCTGGGAGGAGCGGCAGAACCGGGAGGTTGCCGAGGGGGCGGACGCGCTGCCGCGGGAGATGGCGGCTTCCATGGATGACGAGAAGGTGTTCGGGCCCGTCCTGTACAAACTGTCACTCGCATCTGCCGTGTCGCGCGGTCTGCTGGCGCGGTACCAGATCATCGTGCTGGAGCTCCAGGACCCGGTCGTCACGCCCGAGCGGCTGATGGGTGAGGAGCGGCGCAGTGAGAAGGTGCGGGGGCAGCGGCTCGGAGCCTTGCAGGCCGCGCTGCTGCACACGATGGCTCAGCACAATCTGTCGACGTGCATCACCTTCCACCACCGGACGATAGAGGCACAGGCTCATGCGGAGGGGTTGGAGCGTGTGGCGGCGAAGCTGCACGCCGACCAGCCCGAGAAGTACCCCGCTCGGATCTGGGCGGACTGGCTGTGCGGGGAGCATGTCCCGGAGCGCCGGCGGGGAGTGCTGAGCAGCTTCGGGTCCACTGCACAGCGGGCCGTGCTGAGCAACTGCCGTGTCCTGGGTGAGGGCGTCGACATCAGGGCCGTGGACAGCGTCGCCCTCCTGACCCCAAGGGCGCGCCGCACGACATCGTCCAGGCCATCGGCCGGGCACTGCGTCAAAAGCCGGGACAAGGGAAGCTCGCCTCTTTGATCGTGCCGGTATTTCTCCAGCCGGGAGAAAAACCGGAGGACATGTTCACCTCGGGTTCGTATCGGCCTTTGGTGAAGGTATTGGAAGGTCTGCGGGCTCACGATGAAGAGGCCGTGGAGTTGCTGGCGATTCCGCAGGAGCCGCAGAAGGACGTGGCGCAGCCGTCCGAGTACATCGGTCCGCCGCCCGAGGAGGGCGAGGAAGAATCCCGTCTGCTGCTCCGTTTTGCCGCTCCGCGTGACCCGGTGATGGTCGCGGACTGGGTGTCCTTCAACGTGATCGACACGGAGAAGCAGGACTGGGCGCGCGGCTGGTCGGCGCTCAAGACGTTCACCGAGCGTGAGCTTCACGCCAGGGTTCCGTACGGGCACAAGGAGGGCGCGTACCCCTTGGGCAGTGGGTGGCAGAACAGCGACGGGCTTTCGGGGCGGGGCAGATGACCGGCCTGCGCGCGCGGCGGCTGGAGAAGCTGGGCATGGTCTGGAGCCTCACGGATGAGCGGTTCCAGGTGAACCTGGAGGCCGCGAAGGCGTACTACAACCAGCACTGGACACTCAGCGCGCCCCGCTCAGCCACGGCGCTGGACCGGAAGGTGGGGCAGTGGCTGTCCAATCTCCGCCGGCCGGGCGCGCTGGCCGAACACCCCGAGTGGGAAGCCGCGTTGCAGGAGATCGATCCGGACTGGAGCCCGGCGTGGCCGACTGACTGGCAGCGGCACTACGCCGCCCTGCGGGAGCTGGTCCGCGATGAAGGCGGCCAGGCCGACGTCCTGCCCGGCGTCACCGTGCACGGGATGGACGTCGGACGGTTTGCTGCCAAGCAGCGCCAGCGTGAGGTCTGGGAGGGGCTGATGGACGGGCAGCGCGAGCGCCTGGAGGCCATCGGCGTCGTGCCCCTGCCGCCGGAGAAGGAAACACCGGTGAAGGCCCCCAGGGCGGCTTCTGGCGCGTTCGAGCGGGGCGTGGCGGCCCTCGCGCAGTACAAGGCCCGCACCGGCTCTGTGACGGTCTCCAGGGGCCACGTAGAACAACTGGACGACGGGACCGAGGTCAAACTCGGAGTGTGGATCATGAACCAGAAAGGCCGCCGCGCCAAGCTCACCGCCGACAAGCGCCAGGCGCTCGCAGCCTTGGGGCTTGACTGGGCGTAGCCGCAAAAGCCCCGCAGTTTCCACCCCTTTTTGGAAGGATGCCCGGAGATGGAAATCCGAGGTGGCCCCCCTTGCGAGTGTTGAGTATCGGCTGTCGTGACTTCTTGTCGTGCGGCGACCTGCATCTGGACTTGGCTGGTCAGCCCATTATCGTCACTGGCCCGAACGGCGCGGGTAAGTCCAACCTGGGCAGGGTGGTGGACCTGATCAGTACGGTCGTCGGGCACTACAGCGGCCGACCGGCAGCCGATCGGCTGGGCCTGTACAACCGGGCAGGACGCTTCGGCGCCACATCATTCCAGGTCGCCGTGAAGATCGAGCTTGATCAGGCCTGGGAGCAGGAACTGGTTGCCGCCTTCGTCAGGGCTGCTTTCGTATGCGGGGCGGACAGCGCGTCCTCCCCCAGCCTTCCAACCCGAGCTCAACTGGACGCTGCGGTACGCGACCAGCTCGATCCCGCATCGTTGTTCCCGCTGTGGACCGGCACCCTTCACGTGCACTACGACGCGGCCTGGAGCCAGCCTTGGTTCGCAGCCTGGGAGTTCACCCACGCCGACGCCACGTGGCACATCCAGCTCGTGGGCGGGTCCAGCTTCCTGCGCCTGGGCCCAACCGATGCCCGAGGAAGGGTACCTGCCCAGACCCGGAACTTCAGCCACTGGTGGCAGCAACGCCCGGCAGGCCTGGGAGACTTCACCAAGGTGCTTCCGCCGTCCCAAGTCGAGGCTCTGTCCTTTAGCGTGACACCGCCGAATGACGGATCCAGCCCACTGCCCGTCACACTGCTGGACCTGGCAGCCAGGCTGGGTGAGCGTGAGATCGACAATCGGTCCTTCGACTTCATCCACGTGCTGGCCGCGATCCTGCGCCAGGGCATCGTGGTCACCGACAACCGCCGTCTCCCGCTGGAACGCCGCTTCTCCCACCAGGCCCTTCAGCGTTCTTTCGACCTGCGGGACGGCGGTGGGGTGGCCGGTGAGCTGTACCGGTGCAAGAACGGTCCTCTGGCGCTGCGTCAGCGTTATGCACAGGCCAAGGAGTTGTTCACTGATCTGACCGGGCGTGCGTTGGGTGTGCAGGCATCCCCGGATCCCGAGGAACCGGGCACGATGCTCATCGATGTCACCGTCGTCGACGGTGACTACGAAGTACCTATCGCCTTCGCCGGGGCCGGCATCCAGGAAGCGCTCCTGCTGAGCACCCTGCTCACCGGCAAGTCCGGCCGTGTCATCGTCCTCGATGAGCCGGCCGTCAACCTGGAGCCGACCCTCCAGCGCCGCCTCATCCCAGTCCTTGATGCCCGCCGCGCCCAGTGCATCGTGATCACCCACAGTGCCGATCTCGTGCCCGCCAGCACCCCTGCGGACCTCTCCCGCATCGTGCGATTGGCCCCTCACCCGTCAGGCACCCAGGTCTTCCGCACACCCCAGGATCTGCCTGCACAGGAGCAGACCAGATGGCTGCAGCGTCTGGGCACATCGGAGGCCCGGGCCCTGCTGTTCGCCGCCGGAGTCATCCTGTGCGAAGGCGCCACCGAAACCGGCGCTCTGAGCCGGTGGTGGGACAGCACCCACTGTCCCGAATGGGGCCCCCTCAGTGCCGCCAACATCTGCCTGATGAGGGTCGACGGGGACACGGCCTTCCACGGCTACATCGACTACCTCGAAGCCTTCGGCATCCCCTGGGCGATCGTCGCGGACGGCCCCGCACTCAGCCCCGGCAGCCGCCTGCACGAACACCTCACAGCCAAGAACCTCCTCCCAGACGGCCAACCGGACCCCAGCGACACCTTCACCCGCTGGAAGGGCTACTGGGAAGAAGCAGGCGTGTTCACCTTCGCCCGCGAATTCGGCACCGACGGCAACAAGGGCGGCGAATTCGAAGCCCTGCTCACCGAGCTCGATCCCGAGCTGTACGAACAGGCCAGAAAGGAGCACGGCCGGAGCAAGCCCCGCGTCGGTGCCCACTTCGCAGCCCACCACTCCAACCCACCAACCCCGGTCACCGACCTCTACCGACGGATCCGGGAACATCTGGATCCCGAAGTCGGCAGACAGTGACCGGTCGCCTGTCATGGCAGGAGTCGCAAGCCGGGCAGCGTGAATGTCTGGAGCAGCACCGCGTCACGCATCATGGGCGCGGGAGGCGCCACAGCTCAGTACGCGCACGAGCCTGGTCCGCGGGGATCTCACGGACCAGGTGGTAGAGGTTCTCGAAGTACTCCTGCCAGCGGTTCGGATCCGGCATGGCGTTCCCCGCCCTCTTGGCCCGCTCCGCCTCCACCAGCGGCCGCATCCCTTCCCACACCGAGACCACCGACCCCGCCCAGGTACCCGGAGACAGGCTCGATGTCCACCACACCATGCGCGACCAGAGCACCCAGGTTGTCGTAGAACCAGGCCAGCTCACGCACCAACTCCCGCTCGGCTTCCGGCACCCCGTCCAGCCCCGCCGACAGATCACACCCCGGCAACCGCTCATGCACGAACTGCCGCGCCCCGGCCAGACGGACGCTTCGATGCTCACGGAAGAGATCCACCAGCACCGGCAGCGTGTTGGCATGCTGCGCCAACCTCAACTGCCGCAACGACGCCCACCCGGACACCCCCAGCGCCACCACCGACACCATCAACGCCGCAACACCCACCACGCCCCCAACACCGGCCGTCACACGTTCTCGTCTTCGCCCAGCAGGTTCTCAGGCTCGGGCCAGTCGGTCTCCGGCGTTCACGACGGTTGAAGAAGTAGAAGATCGGCAGGACGAAGGCTTCAGAAGTGCAAAGGCAATGCCCGAGGCACGCTCCTTGGCTGCCTCTCGCCTCCATGCCTTCAGATCCTCGTCGAGGGCAGGGGAGTCTTTGATGAGGACCTTTCGGGCGGCCCGTGACTGCCGTTCGACGAGCTGGCGACTCAGCGCGGGCACGAGTTGGGTGGAACCGACAACACCACCGCTGTCAGACCCATACGGAACAATCCCGTCATGGGCGAATCCCTCGCGACACAGTTCCTCGACGCGGACCTCGAGACGGCCTGCCCCGCCTGCGGCTACCTGATGTGGGTCCGGTACTCAGAGGTCGTGGCCCAGACCGCCGTGACCTGCCCCTGCTGCTACGCCCACATCTGGCTGGTCGACGAGACCGGCAGCGCGCAGAATGCGGGCGACGTCGTCCAGCAGCAGATCGCACAAGCTCTGAAAGGCCTCTTCCGGTGAAGTACCAGCAGCGCCTCCAGGTCGCCGTACGCGAACACCTACGCAAACTCATGACCGCGCCCTACTCCAGCTCCGGCCACGAAGTCCACCTCGCCGTCACCTGGATCAACAGCCAACCAGCCCTCACAGGCCTCCTCGAAGAGGCGTCCCAGTCAGAACCAGGCGTCGACCGCGAGCGGTTCCGCACCGGACTGACCCGCAGCGGCCGGTTCGTCTGGCCCAGCCGAACCGAACAAGGGCGAGCCACACTCATCTGGGAACTGATGCAGAGCATCGCTACAAAAGAGGCGAGCAACCCCGATGTTGGCTTGCAGACCGCGATCGGTTACAGCATGGAAAGACGCCACCAGGACAGCTGGCGGGAATTCGCCGAAGACATCCTGCAGCCCCTGTTCGACTTCCTCAGCGAACGCGTCGGTTCAGAAAGCAGCATCCTGCACACCCTCGAGCGCTACCGGACCCGCATCGAGTGGTTCGACCGCGAAGAGCTCTACACCCGCTTCGACGCCGACCGCGCCAACGGCGAAGAAGTCTACAACCTCGACCTGCAGCGCTTCCTCTTCCTCGAAGGCGACCACATCACCCACGCCAAACCACGCTCAGCCTCCGGCGAAGCCGACCTCGTCGGAGAACTCGACGGCCGCGACCCCCTGGTGTGCGACGGCAAGATCTTTGACGGAAGCAGCCGCGGCAAGGGCTACCTCGTCAAAGGCGTGCACCAGATCGTCAAGTACGCCCACGACTACGGGAAGCACACCGCCTACCTCGTCATCTACAACATCACCGACAAGCTCCTCGAACTGCCCACCGACGGCACCCCCGGCGTATGGCCCCCGTACACCGAAATCTCCGGCGTCCGCGTCTACTTCATCCACGTCCGCGTCCTGCCACCCACCACCACCGCCAGCAAAGCCGGCAAAGCCACCCTCGTCATCCTCACCCACGACGACCTCACCAACCCCGACACCACCTGACCCATCCCATCTAGTAGCGGCCCACTGGAACTGCACCACGATCAACCAACCTGCACAGACGCCATGCACACAGGTCAGCCACCACGGCCCCACCCAGAACCACACCCCGAGCACCCCGGCCGCCACGAACAACACTCAGAAGAACTGAGAAACCCCAGCTCGAAGCCACAGCAACAACCCAGAAAGACTGGGCGACGACATCCAGGACCCGGTCGTCACGCCGCCCTCACGAGCCAGGACACCAGCTCCCCGGCGGTCCGCGGGGCCCGGTTGGCGGCGGTCCAGGCCGGGTTGATGCGCGCAGCGGTCGAGGAGCGGTTCCGTCGGGTCCTTGCGTTCCACAGCCGGATCGGAGAAGCCGAAGCTATGGCGGCCGGCGTGCCGGCGGTCGCGGCCCGGCTCGCCGAGGACGACCCCGGCACCTTCCCGGCCGCCGAGCTGGTGTGGGCCAACTGGCTGTACGGGGAGCACTCCCCCATCCACCGGCGGCGGGTGCTGGAGGAGTTCGCCTCTGACTTCCTTGGAGCGGCGACATCTGGCGACAGGGACATTCCCGCTGTGCTGCGGGTGCTGAGTTCCGTCCGGGTTCTCGGTGAAGGGGTTGATACTGCTGAGTGTGATGCGGTGCTGTTTGCGGACGCACGGGGGTCGATGGTCGACATCGTGCAGATGGTCGGGCGCGCGCTGCGGATGCAGCCCGGCGCCGGGAAACTGGCCACGCTGATCGTTCCTGTTTTTCTCGGGCCGGATGAAGATCCGGACGACATGCTGACCTCGGATGCCTACAGCACCCTCACCAAGGTCCTGGAAGCTCTCCGGGCACACGACACAGAGACGATCGAAGCCCTAGCCGATCCCCGCCTGCGCAACAGCAGCCCCACGGCCGAACCCGACGACGCGGAGGGCGAGTTCGCCCCTGACGCGGACGATCCGGAGCAGCAGGGCGAGGACGTCGTGCGGGTGAGCGGGGCGGCTGCCGGGGTGCTGCGCTTCAGCGAGGAGCGCGATCCGTTCGCGCTGACGCAGTTCATCCGGCTGCGGGTCATCGATCCCGAGGGCGCCTACTGGCGGCGCGGCATCGAAGCCGCCACACGGTGGCTGCGCGAGACCGGCAACACCGAGCTGCGGGTGCCGTACACGTTCGCGGCCCCGACCGAGTGGGGAGCTGTCGGCGGGTATCCACTGGGCCGGTGGATCGCCGACCTGCGCCGCTACTACACCGCCGGCACCCTCCAAGCCGCCCGCGTGGTCGAACTGGAGACGCTCGGGATGGTGTGGTCGGCGTGGGACACCGCCTTCACCGAAGGCCTCACCGTCGCCCACGCCTGGGCCGCCGCCCACGGGCATCTGCTCCCACCCGCCACGGCCGTCGCCGAGGACGGGTTCCCCATCGGGACGTGGACCAAGAATCAGCGCGCAGCGGCCCGCAGGACACTCCAGAACACCGAACGACGCGCCGCCGGGGAGACCGGAATCCCCAGCACCGGCGAGCTGCCGGAAAGCCGCATGGAAGCGCTCGAGGCGATCGATCCGGGGTGGTGCCCTGCGTGGGAAATCGGATGGCAGCGATGCTTCCGTCTCACCTCACGCACCTGCGGGCCGGCGGCGGTCTGCCCAGGGTGTCGGGCAAGGTGATCGTCCAGGGCGAAGACCTCGGATCCTGGACGGCCGCGCAACGGACCGGCTGGGACCGGCTCCTACCCGCACAGCAATGGCTCCTGGCCAACACACTCGGCATCGAGCCCGCGGCGGAGGGTGAGGCGGTCGGGCCGGTGCGGCGGTCGCAGGATGAGCGGTGGGCAACCCACCTCGCCGCCGCCCGCCGATTCCACACCCGCGAAGGACATTTGAACGCGGGACGCAAGCATGTCGAACGAATGGAGGACGGCACGGAGGTGAAGCTGGGCGGATGGCTCGACAACACCCGCCGCAGAGCCACCAAAATCACCCCCGAACGCCGCGCAGAACTCGATGAGTTGGGGATGCGCTGGTAGACGTGCGGCGTACGGCAACGACTGCCCTGCACTCGCGAACCGGCGAGCGCAGGGCAGCCCGTGTTGTCCATCGAGCAGCCCTGTTCGCGCATGTCAGCCGCAGGCGGTTGGGACGACCTGCAAGCCCGGCGCGACGGTTGCTGCGACGCTGCCATCAGCACCGCAGAACGCTCAGTTCACCCGGCGGGCAATCGGCCGGCCCCGTAAGCCGGCGGCACATGGCGCGCCGCGCCACCGGTTCGACGCACCTTCGGCGCGCACGGCTGCCGCGTCGGTCGGTTGTGAGCCCGTCATTTTCCGATGCCGTGGGCGAGGAGGCTCTCGGCGGTCTGCGCGATGGTGTCCTCGATGGGACGTGCTCGCCAGCCCAGAAGCTTCTCCGCCTTGGCGCTTGTGGCGTTGAGATCCCGGCCGAGCTGGTGCCTGAGCAAGCGCAGTTCCGGGTTCGCGATGCCCAGTGCGCGCGCGAGCCACACGGGCAGTTCACGGGTCGGGGCCTTCGCGGCGCGCTCACCCAGGCGGGCATGCAGAACGCGTGCGATGTCGACGACGCGCAGACTGTGCCCGGCGACGGCCAGGAAGCGTTCGCCGGCGGCTGCCGGGTCGGTCATCGCGCGCAGGTGCAGATCCGCGACGTCGCGCACGTCGACGAAGCCCATCCCGAAGGGAGGGCACGCAGGAACCTGTCCCTCGAGCATTCTGCGCACCAGACGCAGCGATGGCGGGTCGTCCGGGCCGAGCAGGGGTCCAAGGACTCCCACGGGATGAACCGCTGCGAGTTCCAGACCGCCGCCTTCGTCCTGGACGAACTGCCAGGCGGCCCGTTCGGCGAGTGTCTTGGACCGCTGGTAGGGCGGGATGTCGCTGTCGACGTTGGTCCAGTCCTCCTCGGTGAACGGGGCCGAGCGCGGAGGGTGCCCGATCCCGATGGCACCGAAGGCGCTTGTCAGGACGACCCGGCGCACCCGGGCGTCGCGGGCGGCGCGCAGCACCCGCAGGACGCCCTCGCGTGCCGGGACCACCAACTCGTCGCCGTTCGCCGGCGTATGGCGCAGGGTCGGCGAGGCGACGTGGAGGACGAAATCACAGCCGGCGACGGCAGCGTCCCAGCCGTCGGGGTGTTCGAGGTCGGCGCGTACGACCGTGAGGCGGTCGTCGTCGAACGGTGCGGCAGTGTGGAGCCAGGAGCGCAGTGCCGGCTCGCGCTGCAGGTCGCGGACCGTGGTGCGGACGGTGTGCCCGGCCTCGAGCAGGGTCAGGACGCACCAGCTCCCGATGAATCCGGTTCCTCCGGTGACCAGTACCTGTGTCATCTGTCTCTCCTCAGCTCACGGCTCGTGCAGTAAGGGGTGCCGGCGGGTGCGTCGCGCGGTGGCGCTGGGCGGCGGCCACGCTGCTTCCCAGGAGGGCGTGGCCGATCATGATCGGGTAGATCACGGCGCGCTCGAACAGACCGATGTTCCACATCCAGCCGGTGAAGACGTCGGCCATGAAGAGGGGGAACGCGATCAGGCCGGCGGTGCCGAGGGCGATGCTCGCGGTCGACCGGCCCCTGGTGAGACCGATGCGGGTTCCGCCGGCTCCGACGGCGATCGCCATGATGTTGCCGGCGAGCATGACGCTCTGCGCGCCGACGGTGTGGAAGGCGATCAGGCCGTTGCCGACGTTGGTGTTGGAGCCCTGGAAGATGCCGACGAGCGAGACCCCGACGCCGGCGAGGACGGCAAGGATCAGGATGACGACCGGGCGGATGCCCTTGCGCGGGTCGAACACCAGGAACGCGCCGACGATCAGGAGGCTGCCGTAGATCACCCAGCCGGTGTCCATGACGGCGCCGAGGGGGGAGTTGGCGACCTGTCCGAACGCGGTCTGCGCCGGACCGGTCAGGCCGAGGTGGCTGACCCAGTTGTACAGGGGCGAGTACGGCGGGTCCTGCCATGCGGCGGCGGTGACGAACTCGGCGGTCCAGGACACGAGCGGGCCAAGAAGGATGAGGAGGGCTCCGGCGCGGGCAGCCGCGCCGGAGCGGACAATGGGGTTCATGCCAGAGCCATGCCGGGGACGCGCCGGCGGATGGCCTCCATCTCGGCCTCGTCCGAAACGCCCTGCCAGTCGTAGCGGGGGGTGTACGGGGCCTGCAGGGCGCGCACCTCGTCGTCGGTGAGCTCGATGCCGAGGGAGGCCACCGCCTCGTCGATCTGCCGGATCGAGCCGGCGCCGACCAGAGGTGCGGTGACGACCGGCTGGCGGCGCAGCCAGGCGAGTGCGACCTGTGCGCGGCCGGCGCCGTGGGCGTCAGCGACCTGCCCGACCGCGTCGATGATCGCGTGGTTGGCCGCCTCCTGCGCGGGCGAGTAGAGCAGGTCCGCGTAGGCGCCGTCCGTCTCGGAACGCGCCGTCGAGCGGGCGTCGTCCCACGCACGGGCGAGGCGGCCGCGGGCCAGCGGCGACCAGACGATCGTGCCGACGCCCTCGTCCAGGCACAGCGGGATCATCTCCCGCTCCTCCTCACGGGCGAGCAGGTTGTAGTGGTCCTGCATCGACACGAACCGCGCCCAGCCGTTCTGCTGCTGCAGGCGCAGCGCCTTCGCGAACTCCCAGGCGTGCATGGACGAGGCGCCGAGGTAGCGGACCTTGCCGGCCCTCACGAGGTCGCTGAGCGCTTCGAGGGTCTCCTCCCACGGGGTGGAGTGGTCGTTGCGGTGGATCTGGTAGAGGTCGATGTAGTCGGTGCCCAGGCGGCGCAGCGAATGCTCGACCTCGGTCATGACCGCCTTGCGTGACAGGCCGCGGCCGTTGGGTCCCAGCCGCATCGGATGGCGCAGCTTCGTGGCGATCACCACGTCGTCGCGGTCGGCGAAGTCCTTCAGGGCCCGGCCGAGGATCTCCTCGCTGGAACCGTTGGAGTACATGTTCGCGGTGTCGAAGAAGTTGATCCCCGCCTCCAGCGCGTGCTTGATGAGCGGGCGTGCGTCCTGTTCGCCCTTCGACCAGACGGGGTGCCCGCGGTCGGGTTCGCCGTAGGTCATCGCGCCGATCGCGATCGGGGACACGTCGAGTCCGCTCGTGCCGAGCTTGATGTAATGCATGACGCTCCTTAAAGTAAGTGGAGAGCTCCCCACATAACGTAGTGGAGAGCTCCCCACTTAGCAAGGGGAGGTCCCATGGTCCGGTCAGACGCCCGTGAGAACAGGGCGCGCATCCTCGCCGCCGCACGCGAAGCGCTCGCGGCGGACGGCAGCACGTCGATCAACCAGATCGCCCAGCGCGCCGGAGTCGGCTCGGGCACCCTCTACCGCAACTTCCCCACACGCGAGTCGCTGGTCCTGGCCGTCTACCAGGACGAGGTGGCACGCATCACCGGCACCGTGCCCGGCCTGCTGGCCCAAATGCCGCCACTGGAAGCACTCCGCCACTGGACCACCGACCTCGTCGAGGCCATGCGCAGAAAGCACGGCCTCGGCGACGCCCTCGGCCCGGGCGCACACCAGGCAATCAGCGAACAGAGCTACGGACCGGTCATCGCCGCAATCACCCAGCTCCTCGACGCCGGCAAGAAGGACCAAAGCATCCGCCCAGACGCCGACCCAGCAGACTTCCTCCAACTCACCGGCGCCCTGTGGCGCGCCACATCCACCCCCCAGGACCGGGCACCCCACATGCTCACCCTCATCCTCGACGGACTCCGCACCCACCCCTAGACACCGGCACAAGACCAGCACCCACCCCATGAACGGCCCTGTCCCCTTCGCGCCGGTGACCGACACACCACCCAGCCACAAACACAGCCACCCCACCCAACCGACCGTCAAACAGATCCGGCAACCGACCTGCCGCACTGCATCAGCGCCACACGACCCGCACCCCGAAGACAACGAAGGGGACGAAAGAGACGAAGAGATGCGACACCCGTCCGCCGCCGCCACCGAACACGCCGCACACAACCCCCTCGACAACCAGCCACACCACCCGAACCGCCGCCGGGGCAGCCCTCGCCGAACCCGCCCGACGGCACAGGCCCCGCCCCACTCAACGACCGCACTCCGAGCCGTACCCGCTCCCTCATCGAACCCTGATCGCGCCGCGGTGTTCCGGTCCGCGGTGCGATCGAGGAGAAGGGTTCGGGTCCGCTGGACAATGCCGACCGCCCGGTTCGCGTCCTCAGTCGTCATGAAGGGCCACCAAGTCCGGCAAGTCCGGTGAGCGGCCCATGCCTTGACACCCTCGGCCTGCTGAAGTCCCCGTCGACCCGATCCCCTCGCTCGGACGAACAGGGCGGCGAAGCCGGCCAGCAGTCCGGCGACCAGGCCGGTGAACGCGTGGTGGAGAGCGTTGCGCCCCTCCCCCGACGGCATCCCGACGCGGGACCTGTTCACCACGATCGCCGGAATCGTGCACACCGCCGCGCAGGCCAGAGCGTAGGCGGCGGCCACCTGAGCACGGCATGCACTACGGCGGCTGCTTCCTCAAGAACGGCGACGTCATCGACAGATCCACTATCTGCCTCGGCCGCCGGCGCAACACCTGCGTCACCGAGGACATCGGTGACCGCACCCCGGCCATCGGGCACTGGCCCGCGCCGTAAGAGGGCTGGTCCGTGTCTCCGGCAGAGTGGCGCGGGGCTGCGGCTTTCGGCCTGGGTGTCGTTGCCCGAACGTGGAGGCGCCTGGCCTGTGGCCCCTCAGCACAGCGCTCAGCTGCCGGTTCGTCCGCTGTCGACTGCTTCTCGCGTCGGCAAGGCGCCGGAGTCGGCGGCGGCACCGTCTGCGGCCGGACGCCGCCTCGTGACCGCGAGAAAGGTGACGGCGGCCGCGAAGACCAGCAGCGACGTCCAGTCGTTCAGGCGCAGACCGAGGACTTCGTGGCTCTCGTCCACCCGCAGGTATTCGATCCAGAAGCGGCCGACGGTGTAGGCGGCCGCGTACAGCGCGAACGTGCGGCCCCGGTCGAGGCGGAATCGACGGTCGGCCCAGATGACCAGAGCAACCACGCCGAGGTTCCACAACGACTCGTACAGGAAGGTCGGATGGTAAGTGGCCACGTCCTGCATGCCCCCGGGACGGTGCTCCGCGTCGATCTCCAGGCCCCAGGGCAGAGTCGTCGCCCTGCCGTACAGCTCCTGGTTGAACCAGTTGCCCCACCGGCCGATGGCCTGGCCCAGCGCGCTGCCGGGGGCGACGGCAGTTTCGGGGTTCTGGGCTCGCTGGGTCGCGCCGGACGCCAGGGCTTTCCCGTTCAGTCTTGGGTGACGCGGATGATCGTCTTGCCGGGGGTGCGCTTGTCCGGCGTGAACGCGGAGGCTGCCTCGGCGAGCGGCCGGACGGCGCCGACGATCGGCTTGAGGCGGCCGTCCCGCAGCCGCTGGGCGAGGTCGGCCAGGCGGGACCGGTCGGGTTCGACGACGAAGAAGACGGCTCGCCCGTCGCGGGGGTGGACGGCGACCGGCTCGGCGATGGTGACCAGGGTGCCGCCGGGGCGGACCAGTGCGGTGGAGCGTTCGAGGATCTCGCCACCGATCACGTCAAACACCACGTCAACCTCGCCGATGTCCTCCAGTTTCCCGGCCTGGAGGTCGACGAAGTCGTCCGCGCCCAGGCCGAGCGCGGTGTCGCGGTCGCCGGCCCGGCCGGTGCCGATCACCCGGGCACCGGCCTCGCGGGCCAGCTGCACCGCGATGGAGCCGACGCCGCCCGCCGCGCCGTGGATGAGCACGCTCTGTCCGGTGACCAAGCGGGCGTGGTCGAACAGAGCCTGCCAGGCGGTGAGCCCGGAGATCGGCAGCGCGGCGGCCATGACGTGGTCGACATCGGCCGGGAGCGGGGCAAGGTTGCGGGCCTCGACCGCCGTGTACTGGGCCAGCGAGCCATTGCGGGACCAGTCCGTCAGACCGAACACCCGCTGCCCGACTGTCAAGCCGGTGGTGCCGTAGCCGAGCTCGGTGACCACGCCGGACAGCTCGTGGCCGGGCACGCTCGGGGTCCGGTCACGGCCGGCCCGGTCGGTCCAGGTGCCGGGCCAGTCCAGCTCGCCCGGGGTGAACCCGGCGGCGTAGACCTCCACAATCACATCGTTCTCCGCGGCCCGCGGATAGGGCACCTCGGACAAGGCCAGACCGCCGACACCGGCGTCACGGTCCTGAACAGTGATGGCTTGCATGAGGGGTTCCTCCGAGCAGGGGGACGTTTGGGGAGCGGACACCACGCCTGGCAGGCGCAGGCGCAGGCACCGGCCCCGCAGGAGGCCGACCGCCCGCCGTGACCGATCCCAGCGCCGTACGCCCGTGTCCGCCACCGCACACAGCAGCAGACGAAAGGACGGCTGACAGGTGCCGTTGTGATCACGTTTCCGATCCTAGGAGGGAAGCCGCCCAAACACCTGGGCCACTTACACCCACTTGCGGTGGGCCATTTGCCCACGTACTGACCGTGCCGCTGGCGCGGCCGCGCTCAGCTCCCCGGCGGAATGCGGGCGGCGAGCTCCTGCGCCCACCGGTCCGCCTCCGGCGACAGGGGCCCGTCCTCCCCGGCGGTCGCCTGCAGCAGACGGAGCAGATCGTGCGCCTCATCCAGGGTCAGCAGAGCCAGCCGCTCCGCGGTGAGCTCCCCTGGGGCAAAGCCGGCGGCATCAAGGTCAAGGGAGTCGTAGTTGTCCATGGCCTGGGCAACGAACCCAGCGCCACCCCGGTTACGCACGAAAACGTGACCTGGCCTGGATCGTCCCCGGAAGGACCGGCGGTGCGAGTGCCAGCGTGGGACTCCGCTCGTAGGCTGAATGCCTTGGGGCCGTTCACGGAGGTTCGTCGTGCCCCGAACTATATGGTCAGGCGCTATTTCGTTCGGTCTGGTGACTTCTCTGAACTAATGCTTCGTCGGGCCACGTTGGCTCTTTCGGCCGATCAGGTGCGTTGGACTCCGTGAGTGAGGAGGCCATTCCCATTCCGCGCGTCACCGACGCTGCGGAGGCGGTCCTGCGGCACGAGCGGCTGGGTCCTCGCCCCGCTCTATCTGCGTCGAGCAAAGCCACCTCCGCCCACCCAAGCACCTGCCACCATGATGCCGAAAGCTCTTTTGCCAGTTCTTGCAGATCCAAAGAAGATCGTCGCTCTAGTCGATATGACGGACATCAACGAGGCGCCGGACCCAAACGGTTCGTTGCCTGCTGCGGGCAACGAACCGGAAACCGGCCAGCCAGTGCCGGTGCCAAGCCGAGCCAGGAATTCGGGCGAGCGCACGATGCTGCTCAGCGAGGTAGGAGCAGCGGTGACCACCGTTTTCGTGATGACGAACTCTGTTGCCGCGACTGCGGTCGCGGGGGTCGTCTTGGTCTCCTTGGGCTGGCTACTGAGGGAGCACCGTCCCTGACATGGCCCTACCTCGCATCGCAACTGGAGATCACCATGGAAGGAGGCCCTGGCGTTGACGCACGAGGAGTTCGAAGCTTTCTTTCGAAAGGACTACCCGAACCTGATCCGGCATCTCACGATCCAAGGCTTTCCCCGTGACCTGGTGACGGACGTGGCACAAGAGGCGATGTTGCGCTTGTTCCGCACGCAAGGCGGAGTGTCCCAGCCACAGCGGTGGGTGCGTGTGACGGCGCGCCACATAGCATTGGACGCCTGCAGACGCGATGCACAACGTGAGCGTCTTTCACAACAGGCAGCCGAACAGCCAACCCCGGGCCCAGCGCAGCCAGACACAGCGGTAGCCGAGCGGAACCAAGCCGCAATGGTGCTGAGACTCCTCCTGGAGCTGCCGCCTCGGCAGCAGGAAGTCATGGCATGGCATCTCGACGGCTACCGACCTGAGGAGATAGCGGAGATTCTGGGGTCGAAGAGAGCCACAGTGGATTCGAATCTCCGTCACGCACGGGACAAGCTCAGGAAGGCTTGGAATGACGACGAGAGAGGGGAGGCAGAATGAGCGACGGTCAGCGTGACCAAGAACAGGGCGCATTTGATGCGTGGGAAGCACGTGTCGCTGAGGAGATCACAAAGCTGCTGGCCGACCCTTTGACGACGCATGAGGCCCTCCGGGCTGTCCAGCGGCAGGCCCGGCATGCCGAGCATTCCGCCGGAGACGTTTCCAACGCCGGTGAGTCCATGGGCCGGAAGTGGCACAAAACGGCACCGGATGGGTCCGCGCAGCCCATCTCGTACGCAATCCCCGACCAGTTGATCGAAGAGTCTTCCGAATCCCCCCCCACATACGCAGGCGTGCCACCCATGCTGGACGGCAACCTCGAACCGCTGCGGACACCGACGGCGAGGCAGGAGGACGGCACCGCCGCCGATCGCGTCCGGATCGGGCTGTGGGGGGCGCCGAGGTCCGGGAAGACGACGTACCTGGCGGCGCTGCCGATAGCGGCGATGCAGTTCCAGCGGCACGGGGAGGGCAACTGGCTGATCGGAGGGATGACGGCGGAGGCCAACGCGTTTCTCAACGACAGTGTGACGAAGATGGCGATCGAGAAGAGCTTTCCCATCAACACCTCGGCCCTGGAGGGCATGAGCTGGTCGTTCCAGGGCCAGGAGCCCACCACGGGGATGATGCGCAAACGACTTCGGGACGCCAGTTTCGTCCTGGAGATCCAGGACGCGCCGGGTGAGTCGTTCAAGCCGAACAACCCGCTGCACGCCAAGGTGCTTGATCAACTCGCCGGTGCCCAGGGCCTGCTCTACCTCTTCGACCCGCTGGGGGACGCCTCGGAGGCGAGCCAGAGCCTGACGTTCTTCTTCGCCACGCTGAACGAGCTGAACAACCGCATCAGGAATGCCGGCGGGCACTATCGGGGCCGTCTGCCGCACCATGTCTCGGTCTGCATCGCCAAGTTCGACCACCCGGACATCTTCCGGCCCGCGGTCGAGGCGGGCTGGGTCACCCAGGACACCGTCGGCTCCCAGCTTCCACGCGTCCCCGAACACCTCGCGGAGGGCTACTTCCAGTGGCTCTGCAACGACTTCCGCGGCTCCACCGCGAGGCTGGTGCGTGACGGGCTGGCCGCGTACTTCCACCCCGAGCGCGTCAGGTACTACGCGACGTCCGCCATCGGGTTCCGGCTGAACCCGCAGCACGTCTTCGACTACCGCAACTACGCCAACGTGGACATCGTCGACGGCGTGCCCAGGATTGGCACATCCCCCGAGCCCATCAACGTACTGGAGCCGCTGACAGAGTTGGAGCGCCGAATCCGCACATCCCCGGACGCTCGGAAGAGGTGGCGGCGGTAGGGATGGGCCTGGGACGGACGGCTCACCTTCCCCACTTCAGGTGGCACGTAACCGGCCAGGCCGCCCTCCGAACCACGACGTCCGAGCACTACCCGGGAGTTGACAGAAACCAGTCCTGGCCTGCTGCTTCAAAGTCTCTAGTTCAGTCAACATGACCGTGCCGATCCACGTGGTCAGCGCCACCGAGGATCACTCGATCCGCTTCCACCAGTACCACCTTCAAGACATGGGCCGGGTCCGGGTCCGCAAGATCTGCGAACTTGAGGACCGTGAAGTCACCCAGGGCGAGATCGGCAAGGGCTACGAGCTCAGCAAGGACACCCTGATCGCGGTGACCGATGAGGAACTGCGCGAGATGCCGCTTCCCACCGCGAAAGCGATCGAGATCGCCGCCTTCGTACCCGGGGAAGCGCACGGGTTCGCCGAATCTGAGAGCAACCTGACGGGGAACCCGTCCACCTAGCTGGTGTTTTGAGGCTGGCTACGACAGGTACCGCATTTGCAGGACATCTGTCGGAAACGACTCAGCACCTCAGTACTCACTCTGGCCCTTGGGCGCCGCGGCCACGGACAGGCAGCGCACCAAGGAGACCCCGAAGTGAGGTCCTATCGCGCGGTCGGCTGGCAGCCGGTTTCAGCTGACTGGTCGTGGAGGTAGCGGGACTGTTCCAGAGGCGTGAGAGTGGTGTCGATGGCCTGGCAGATGTTGCGGATCGCGCCGGCCGGGTCGGGCAGGTCAACGTTCCACAGCCCGACGGAACTGCCCGTGCCGATGGCCAGGGTTTGTCCGCCCGGGCTGAATGCCACTGTTGCAAGTGAGCGGGTCGGCAGGGTGATTCGGGTCTGGCTGGTGGCGAGATCCCACAGCTGGACTCCTCTGACGCTGCCTGCGGCCAGGGTGCGTCCATCGGGGCTGAACGCCAGCGACGCCACCCTACCGCTGGCGCTGAAGCTGTCCTGGAGCCGGCCGGTGCGCTTGTCCCATGTGCTCACGGCCCCGCTACTGCTTGCTGTGGCCAGGGTGTGCCCGTCCGGGCTGAACGCGAGAGACATTGTGCTTGGGCGGCTCGGCTTGATGGTGCGCTGTGTGCGGCCGGTTGCGGTGTCGAGAAGCGTGACCTGGTCGCCGCCGGTCTCGATGTCCACGACGGCAAGTGTGCTGCCGTCCGGGGTGAACGCCACCGCCCTGACGGACTCGCCGGGGCTGGTGTGGGCGGTGTGTAGTGCGCCGGTCGAAAGGTGCCAGATCTGCACTGTTCCCTTCTCGCCGACGATGGCGAGCCGGGTCCCGTCGGGGCTGAAGACCGCTTCGTTGATGGTGCGCAGGGCTTGAGTTCTGAGCAGATGGCCCGTCGCGACGTCCCGGACCTCGATGCCGCTCACGGCACGGATCTGGCGAAGGCGGCCCGTGGCAGCGACCCGGACCTTGATCACCCTGTTCTTGACGGCCCGGGCAGCCAGGGCGCGTCCGGTCGGGCTGAAGCCCACGGCCGCGAGGCGGGAAACCGGGTAGGGCAGCTGTTTTTCCCTGTCCGCCAGGTCGGTGTCGAGCGCCAGAGTGGCTTCGCGACCGCCGGTCCCGACGTCCCAGAGCCGTACAGACCCACGGCCGGGAGGGCCCTGGTGAACCGTGGTCATCGTCCGTCCGTCCCGACTGAACATCATGTCGGCGACGTATGTGCTGTCAGGGCCTGGCAGGGTGGTCTTCGGGCGCTCGACGGACAGGCCGTGGACGCGGATGGTGGGGTCCGAGCTGGTGCTGGTCACCAGGGTGCGGCCGTCCGCGCTGAGGGCCACTTTCAGGGCCCCTTGTCCGTGGTGACCGGCGGTCACGGTGGCGATCACTGTGCCAGAGGCGGTGTCCCACAGTCGCACCGTACCCGCCTGGCCCGTGATCGCTAGGGTCCGCCCGTCCGGGGCGAAGGCCATGAGCCCGACGGGGTCGTCGCTGATGGTGCGCCGGACCGTGCCGGTGGCCACCTCCCGCAGTTGCACCAGACCGTCGGTGCGGGCAATCGCATATATCCGGCCGTCCGGGCTGAAAGCCACCGAAGCGCCCTTGCTTCGGCTGTCGTGGACGGTCCGGGTGCGGCCGGTGACGACGTCCCACAGCTGCACCCGTCCGTTGCGGCCTGCCGCGGCGACCATACGTCCGTCCGGGCTGAATACGACCGCCTCTGAGTCGCTGGTGAAACGGTGCCGTAGGCGGCCAGCGGCGACATCCCACACCCGTACAGCCGCCGCGGAGGAGGCAGCCACGGTGCGGCCGTCAGGGCTGAAGGCCATCCCGCGTACCGCACCGTCAGGGACGGTGAAGGTTCTCAGCTTCCTGCTGGTGACCGGATCCAACAGGCGTACCAGCCCGCCGCCAGCGACAGCGAGGATGCGTCCGTCGGGGCTGAACGCCGCAACAGTGCTGGTGTTGTGGCCAGTGAACGTGTGTCGGAGCCGACCTCTGGGCAGCTCCCAAACCCGTATTTTGTCGTCTCCGCTGTGGGTGGCGACGGTGTGTCCGTCCGGGCTGAGGGCGATGGAATCCACGGGTTTGGTGCCGCCGGTGAGGCGCTCGCGCAGCGGTAGGGCTTCGGCGGCATACAGGGCGGCGGCGGCTTCGCGGGTCGGGCTGGTCCGGTAGGCATGGACAGCGAGCAGTGAGGCGAGGTCGGGTTCGGAGTCCAGCAGCGCACTGGACTGGGCGGCCAGTTGCCGGGACTGGGCCAGGTGCTGGGCGGTGACCGCGCTCTGCCACTGCCCCACGGCCAAGCCAGCGGCGGCGAGGGCGAGGCACAGGGCGGCGGTGACCGCGGTGAGCACCAGCCGGTACCGGCGACGGCCCTTCTGCTCGTGGTTGCGGCTGGCGTCGAGGAAGGCGTGCTCAAGGTCGTTGAGGTCTTCGCGCGGTGCGCCGCCGAAGTGTTCCTGGGCGGCGGCAAGTCGGCTTCCCCGGGACAAGGCACCTTCTTCGCGGCCCAGTTGTTGCCAGGCGTGGGCCGCTTCGGTCAGGTTCCGGTGCACACGCAGGCGTTCGCGGTCCTCCTCGATCCACCCGTGCAGCCGGGGCCAGGCCGTGATCAGGGCCTCGTGGGCTATCTCGACCGTGTCGCCGTCCAGGGTGAGCAGCCGCGCCCCGGCGAGTGCCTCCACCACCTGGCCGGTGTCGTCCCCGCCGGTGCCCAGCAGCTCCGCGCGCTCGACGGGACGGCGCGTGTCGGGGGTGTCGTCGCCGGGGGCGACCAGGCGCAGCAACACCCGGCGGGCGGCCACCGCCTGGCCTTCGGTGAACCGGCCGTAGACCTTCTCGGCGGTCTTGGCGATCGCGCCGTCCAGGCATCCGGCGGCCTCGTACCCGGCCATGGTCAGTGTCTTGCCGCGACGGCGGCGCCAGGTCTCCATCAACGCGTGGGACAGCAGCGGCAGCCCGCCCGGCGCGTCGGCAACTTCCTTGACCAGCCGGGCGGTCAGGGCTCGTTCCACGGTCAGCCCGGCGGCCGTGGCCGGCTTGACGACAGCGTCACGCAGTTCTGTTGGGCTCATCCCTCCGGCCAGGAGGTTGGCGTCGCGCAGTGCCTCGGCCAGGTCACGGTGCTCGGCGCAGCGACCGTAGAAGTCGCCGCGCACCGCCAGCAGAACCCGCAGGCGGCTCTCGGGCTGCCGGGCTGTCAGCAGCAGATCCATGAAGCGAACGCGCTCGGCCGCATCGTGGCACAGGGTGAAGACCTCTTCGAACTGGTCGACGATCACGAACGTGTCCGCGACGGTGCTGCCATCGCGGGGAATCGCGGGTGTGAGGAGGGGCTCGTGGCTGCGGGCGGGGCGTTCGCCCGGTGTCAGGATCCGGATCCCGGCCGGTCGCAGGCCCGGCTCCTGAGCCTGGCGTAGGGCGGGTATCAGGCCGGCACGCAGCAGGGAGGACTTGCCGCTGCCGGAGGCACCGAAGACCGCGGCAAACCGCCGGCGGCACATCAGGTCGACCAGGTCGGCGGTGAGCTGTTCCCGGCCGAAGAACAGCCTGCTGTCCCCGGTCTCGAATCGTGCCAGGCCACGGTACGGCGTGAGCGATCCATCATCGTCCTGGGAGCCGTCACCGGCGGACTCCTCGACCGCCTCCTTCCACCGGTCCTCCCATTGCGCCAGGTCTCCGCCGCATGCCCCCACGTAGGCCAGGGCCACCGACAGCGTCGGCAACTGCTCGCCCGCCGCCGCCTGGGAGAGCGTGGTCACCGAGTAGCCCGCCCGCTGGGCCAGCGACCGGTAGGTGATCCCGTCCGCCTCCGCCCTCAGCTTGCGTAACTCGAACGCGAACCGCTGCACCGGACCCGCCGCCGGATCCACCGGCACCTCACGACGCCCCGCCACACCTTCACCCCCTCCATCCGCCCCTGCATCAGAGCAGACATCCAACCCATGCATCCCCATGACACCAGAAGGGTTCGCACACCCCGCCATTGTTCGGCCGCCGGATCGGTACTGCCGAACAATGCTCCAGCCGCTGAACTCAGTGATGCGAGCGGCGCGGGGGACCGCTCTGCGGGTATCCCTGCCGGTCGTCGGCGGCCAGCAGGGCGGCCTGCAAGAACACCAGCAGGAGTCGAAGGCTTGGCAATCTCCCCCACCCACTGCGGACCACGCCGCACCCGCCCCACAACACGCCCACCCGACACCTCACCAAAGAGGACTCTGTCTGCGCATGCACTCCCCACCCCTCCTCCCCGCTTCACCGGAACATTCACTCTCAGTCACATCACGATTACTGAAAGCCTTCACGGCGGCCGGTCCGTCGCGGTTGGGCTGGCTGGACGCCTTGCGCGGCATCGCCGCACTCGTCGTGGTCTTCGACCACTCGTCGTACACCTTCATGGCGGACTTCCGGCGGGAGTTGATACCGCAGTTCAACACCAGCCGGTACGGCATCATGGTGTTCTTCCTGGTGAGCGGCTACATCATCCCCGCGTCGCTGGAGCGCCGGGGCTGCGTCCGGACGTTCTGGATCGGACGGATCTTCCGCGTGTACCCGCTGTGGGCAACTGTCGTCACTGCGCTTCTTGCCGTCAACCTCTTGGGCATTGCGGAGATGCGCGACTTCGGTCAGCAGAGCGCGGCCGCCGTGGCCGTCGCCCACGCCACCATGCTCCAGGAATTACTGGGGACACCCAATCTCCTGCTCATCCTGTGGACGCTCTCCTACGAGATGTCCTTCTACCTGCTCGTCGTCGCTCTTTTCACGGTCCGTCTTCACCAGAAGTCTGCAGCGGTCGCGGTCACCCTGGCCATGCTTGCCGCTATGAGCGTGACGGCAGGGATGGCACTGCCGGCCTCTGCCCTGTCCGGCCTGGCCGGCACCGGCCCGCTGATCGCGTTCGCCTCGATCGCCATGGGGGTCGCCATCTGCTGTGCGAGCGCCAGATCACCCGCGCTCCGGGTGTTCGGGGGCGTGCTGGGCGGGATGCTGGCGCTCGCCCTGATCGCGTTCAACGGCACGGTCCCGCTGTGGGAGGGCCTGGTCATCCTCGCCATGATGTTCCTCGGCACCGCCGTCTACCGTGCCGAGAACGGTCAGTGCACCTGGCGCCATGCGGCCGGCACCGCCGTAATGGTGGTCGCCTGTGCCGTGGGGAGCGCGTACTGGTACGGCGACGACGACCACTTCACACGCCGCGGCTGGATCGTCGCATTCCTGCTGGCTGTACTCACCTTCGCCGCCGGACTGCTGTCCCGCCGCCGGCGTATACCGCGGATACTGACCGGACTGGGAACGATCAGCTACTCGGTCTATCTGATGCATCCCGCGCTGCTGACGGTGATCGACAGCACCATCGGCCGACGTCGGCAGGACAATCTCGCACTCGAAGCGGCATTCTTCACCGTGCTAGTGCCTCTATGTCTGCTGACCTACCGTTACATTGAAGCGCCTGGCCAGGCCATGGGCCGCAAGTTGGCCCGCCACACGCAGCCGCCGTGATGAGCACCCGTGCCGCACCGCCTTTACGGTGCCGCTGCTGACGCGTGTGTACCCGACACGGCGTCGACCGACCCTCCGGGGAGCCAGACCCGACCACAGGGCGACGAACTCCCTCCCCTGCACGGTCCTTTCCAAATGCGGCCCGCCTCCGCGTAGATTGGCGATTTTCAAAGTTCGCGACAACTTGCCTGCAAAGAGCACGGAACTGCTCCTCGGCGTCCTCCCCACGTGGTCCTCATTCCAGCACTGGCCGTGATCCTGCTCGTGTCCGCGGTCAAACTCGCCCGTCACAACTGAGCCCGGATCTGCGCGGCCAGTCTGAACCCAGGAACCGTGAACGATTGCTCGTGGCCGGCCAGCGGACACGACGCACGCACATCACCGGGGCAGCTTGGCAGTGCGTTCGGGGTGGGCAGCGGTGATGTACCGCATGGCCGTGACCTCGCTGATGCCGAAGAGACGCATCAAGTGCAGGGGATCGGCGCTGGCATGGGCTTCGTCGAGGATCCGGTCCTGTCGCAACATGTCCAGGTTCACACCCTGGGGAAAGATGCGGCGAACGGTGGTGACGTGAACCGGGGGTGCGGCGGCGGCGAACGCGGTTCGCCCGGTGGTTAGCAGGTGCGGGTTGGTCGAAGCCGGCCAGCGCAGGTGACGCTCGGCGAGCCAGTCGGCGGCGAGTTGGTGGGTGAAGGGCTCCAACTGAATGCTCCGCCGTCGTAGCCCGCGGCGGACAGTGAGGCGGCCGTGGGCGAGGTCGAGGTCAGCGAGCTGGAGAGCTCGGATACTCTCGCCGGTCAGCGCGTGTACGGCGACCAGTGCCACGATGAGTCGGCCGAACGCCGACGTCACTTCCTCGAACATGATGGGCAGCATGTCGGAAGGCACCGACCGGGGTAGCCCCTTGTGGCCGTGGCCGGTCAGGGCACGGGCGGGGTCACGGAAGATGGTTCGCTCTTGTTTGAGGGCCCGGAACAAACTACGCAGAGCGGCGAGTTGACTGTCTGGATTTCGGGTGCGGCTCTGTCCAAGCTGCACGGCCTGCACGACGTCCTCGTCGGTGACCTCGCGCAGACTGGATATGCCTGCTTCCTGCCAGGTGGCCAGGATGGACCGGAGAGCAGCCAGGTAGCGGCGGATACAGCGGAAGCTGCGTGCTGGATGCGGCCACCGCCCTTCGCCGCGCAGCACCCTCACCCAGGTGGCAACCTCAGCAGCCAGTTGCGGAGGCAGGCTGTCGAGTACAGCCTCGATCCAGACTCTGTCCGGGTCTTGATGCAGCTCGGGGGCCTCGGCAAGCAGGTCACGGTCATTGAGGAACTCGCAGACGGCCCTCGCGTGCAACCCTGTTCCGACGCGGGCCAGGTCGTGTACGTCGTGCTCCCAGATAGTGGCGTCTGCTCCGAGGAAGCGCAGGAGCAACGCCAGTGCACGCTGGGCCTCGCGGCCCGATCCTGGCCTGCGACGGTGACGGCGCAGGCTGTCGAACTCCTCGACCAGCATGACGGCCGGCTCGGACAGCTCGGGCAGTTTCTGTCCGCTGCGGACGCGAGTGATCACCGGCGTCCAATCGCGGCGGATCCGGAACAACACCTGCTGCCTGTAGGGAACTACGGACGCAGCCATCACCGGAGCCGGTCCGGCAGCGGTCCCGGCTCGTGCGGAGAGCGGTCGGCCACGTGCTGCGGCCGGGATCACGAGCGCCAGCTAATGGCCGACAGCCACGGCCGACGGGGTCGCCGTGCAGAGTCTGCACCGCCTGTGACGCAGTGGGGTCCGCTCCCGGCCGCAGCCCGCACACCGTCCGCGGGGCTCGCGCTTCCACGTCGAGCACGAGCGGCACAGGTACTCGCGGATCCCGCTCATCCATCCATCGCACTCCCGGCACGATCTCGGTGCCGGGCACGACGCGGTTCTCGGACGCGGAAGGTAGACAGCACGCGGGGGCGTACCGCATCCCGTGCGCGCGTAGCTCCGGGCACTCGCCCATTTCGGGGTGCGCAGCTCGGCGGCCGTGGCCGGCGCTCCGATGCTCGCCGCCATGGCCTGCGCCCTGATCCCGCTCGGCCGGCGCACGATCATCGACGACTCACCGGAGGCGAGCGCGCACTTCCTACGGCCCCGCCCCGTACGGGAACTGCCCCATGTGGGCACGAAGACCGCAGCGCTGCTCGGTGAGTACGGCCTGCACACCGTCGGCGACGTAGCCGATGCCCTCCAACTCACCCTGCAGCGCCTCCTCGGCGGCCGTGCCGGCCGGGACCTTCACGAGCGGGCCCACGGCCGCGACACCGCGGTCGTCGCCCCGGACCCGGCGCCGGCCAGCATCAGCAGCGAGCACCGCTTCATCCAGGACGCACTCGACCTGGCCGCCCACCGGCGTGCCCTGCTCGCCCTCGCCGACGACCTCGGCACCCGACTGCGCGCCTCCGACCAGATCGCCCGTGGCCTGACCTGCACCGTCCGCTACGCCGACAACAGCGGCACCCTGCCCGAGACCACCCAGCACACGGTCGTCCTGGCCCGCGCCGCGTACGGGCTGTACGAGTCCCTCGGGCTCCAGCGCGCCCGGGTCCGCAGCATCGCCCTGCGCGCCGACGCCCTGCACCCCGCAGACCGGGCCACCCAGCAACTCACCCTCGACAGCGGCGACGACAAGCCGCTGGCCATCGAAGCCCTCGCCGACCGAGCCCGCGCCCGGTACGGGCACAACATGCTCTACCCCGCTGCCCTCGCCATCAGCGCCCGTACTCAGCCCGCAATGAGGCCGGGTCCGCCGCCACGTGTAGGGATCCAATCGACTTCAGCAATCGAGCTCGTATCTCAACAACAGGCGAGCACTCGACGATCTACTTGAGTAAATAGCGCGCCAAAGTTGGCATCCTCTGAATCGGCTCAGTGAGGTCGCCGATGCTTTTCCGCGACCTCACCCGGGAATCACTTATGCTGGACTAGGAATGCCTCATAGATGTCCTGCGTCGGCCTCAGCCTGGATCTACTGGAGCAGGCTTTTCCAGGTTCCGTCGGCCGACCGCAAGCGATGGCGTTCATCGACCGTCTTCCACCGGATGAACCGTTCGGGCAGGTCACCATTCCGGACCTGCGTACACGATGTACGCGTAGCAGTCCTCACAGCCCTTGACGTACCCCCACCGGAACTTCCCGCTGGGGCTGGTGAGTCTGACCCCGGTCTCACCGTGGCGCCACTCGCCAAGGCTGTCGCCCATGACACGGAGCCAAGCATGGCCCGAACAGTGGCCAGAAAACTTGTCCTTGCTGGCCACCGCCCTCGTGCGAGAAATACTCAAGCTGTAGTAGGTCTCGCACGAACGCTCGTAGTAGAAGTGGCCAGGGCTGTCGTCGTAGACCGTGTCACCCGGGCCGATCACTCGCGCGGAGGCGGGGGTGACGGCCAGCATGAACGCTGCGGCGGCAGCGCCGAGGACGGTGGCGACGCGCTTACTCATAGTTCCCTCCAGAGCAGTGGATACGGATAGTTGCCTCATTGCAGTAGGTCCATCCCGACCCGTTGGACTCGCCCTCAGCTAGCAAAGCGCCTTGATTGCGCAATCCGGCTGCCAGCTCGCCCTGTTTCCACGTGGTCGCGAACTGGACTTCATGCGGTGCCCACAAAGCAATATCACTGGCAGCACGGTGCGATTCATGGTGACAGGGAACGGGGCAAGGCAGAACCTATAACCTTTCAGGTTGCTATCCGTGACTGATCGGCGGGATGACGGACAGCCCTCTGAGTAACTTCGCGGGCGGCCGGTTCGAGGGGCGGAACGTTTGGCTGGCCGGGCAGCCGGCCAGCATTGCGAGCCTGATGACGGCCCCAGCGTCATCCGGGACGAGCACCGGCGCCCCCTCAGCTTGTTCTTCAACCTCGGTCCGGCCATGGCGGGGTGGCTGGCGGGCCTGAGCATGAGCAGTCGAATCGGGATGCGCCGTTAGACAAGGCAGTTGCATACTCACCGCATGGCCTTGTTCTCTGAGCGGTTCCGGGATCCGCGCAGCACCGAGTACGACTTCATCAGTTTGATCATTGTGCACTGTCCTGGTTGCGAGAAGGCCGCTCGTGTCGTTCCAGCGCCCGAAGACTCTGATCCCGGGGGGCGGATCCTGTTCAGGCCGCGACGTCTGGTCTGTCGTGGGTGCGGACTGTCGCGGGTGTGGAGCGGCCGTCGTGTCGCGCTCCCTGTCGGCACAGCTCAACCCGCGACGGATCCGTATTTCGGTATGCTTCTGTGGCTCCAGGTTGAGACCCGGCACGGGTGGTTGTGGGCGTACAACCTCGAACATCTCGACTTGATCCGTCGTTTCGTCCAGGCACCGCTTCGGGAACGAGCGCCCTGGTACGACACCGGGCAGAAGATGACGTTGGTGGCCCGTCTTCCGGCATGGATCAAGAGGGCGAAGAACCGGGACGAGATCCTGCGTGCCGTCATCCGCATCCACGCCTCACTGGTTGTCACCTGACCTGCTTACCAGCGTTCGAACGTCACTCGAACTTGATCTCTGCTTCCACTGTTCGGCGGACGTGCGGGCGGCCTCCGCACGATCATGTGCTCCGACCAAAGAGGCACTTGACCAGTACGAAGGCCGTAAGGGTGAGTCTGCTGCCTGATGCTGTTCCGGTGGAGGCGTTCGCGCAAGCGTCACACTTCCGGGAGGACTCATTCGACTGTCTGACCGCGCGCGGGGACGAACTGTTCGAGCTCGTCGACGCGTTGTTGTGCGCGGACGGTCCGGTGACCTCGCCGGTGAACCTGACGCTGGTGGCCGAGCACCGACGCAGCATCACCGAACGAAACCGACTCAGACCATAAAGAACTTCCCAATGACGATGTCAAGCCGCTGCTGTGACGGTTGGTAGGACCTCGTAACACGTTCCGTCGCGGAGCATGGCCCACAAGACATTGGCTCGTCGACGAGCCAGAGCGAGCAGGGCCTGCTTGTGGCCCTTCCCCTCGTTGCGTTTTCGTCCGTAGTAGGCCTGAGAGGCGGAGCAGGCTCTCAGGCTGGCCATCGCGGAGAGATAGAGGGCTCGGAGCAGGCCTCGGTGGTAGCGGCGTGGGCGGCGCATGTTGCCGCTGACGCGTCCGGAGTCCCGCGGCACGGGTGAGAGGCCGGCGAAGGACGCCAGGCGGTCGGCCGTGCCGAAAGCCTCCATGTCTCCGCCGGTTGCGGCGATGAACTCGGCACCGAGGAGGGAGCCCATGCCAGGCAGGCTCCGGATCACTGTCGCGTGTCGGTGCTCGTTGAACCGGGCTTCGATGAGCGCGTCGAGTTCGGCGATCTCCTCGTTGAGAGCCAGCACGCCTTTGGCTATCCGGGCCACCATGGCGCCCGCGAGAGTCTCACCCGGCAGCGCGGTGTGCTGCGACTTGGCCGCCTCGACGGCCGTCTCGGCAAGCACCGCTGCATTCTTCACCTTGCGGTTCTTCAGCCAGGTTCCGAGCCGGCCGGCCCCGCTGCGGCGGATCGCGGCCGGCGCCTGGTAACCGGTCAGCAGCACGACCGGACCCTTCTTGCTCAAGTTCAACGCCCGCTCCAGAGCAGGGAAGAACTCCAGCAGCTGAGCCCGCAGCCGGTTGGTCTGACGGGTGCGGTCGTTGACCAGATCAAGGCGACGGGCGGTCAGGGTGCGCAGGTCGACGGCTATCTCGTCACCGGGCCGCAGGAGACCGAGATCTTGGCGCATGCGTGCCTGATCAGCGATAACGAACGCGTCCTTCTCATCCGTCTTGCCCTGACCGCGGTAGGCCGTCGACGCCTGGTGCACGGCGAGGCCGGTGATGTAGACCATCGGCTGCCGGTGGTTGAGCAGAAGGCCGATCAGCAGCGCGGCACCGCCATGATTGATGTCCACCGCCCACAGGGCGTCCTCGGACAGCGTGAGTACGTCTGTGATGAGCTCCAGCAGAGCCTGTTCGTCGTTGAAGACTCGGCGGGAGAGGAGGCGTTCACCTCGCTCGTCGACCACCACGCAGTGGTGGTGTTCCTTGCCGATGTCCACTCCGGCCCAGATCCGGGGCACGGGTCACCTCCGCCAGTTCGTCGTCACACACGGACCCGCAGACGACCTCGCCGACGTTGTCCTACACAGCGATCAAGTCGCGTATCCCAATTAGCGGTCGAGTCGTCGCGGGGCTCCGGGCGGCCAAGTTCTTTGAGCCATCGAACGGCGACAAGCTCACAGCCATACCCAGAACCCCCGGGCCCGCTGATCTTACGAAGGACCAGCTCAGACCCACGCTTGAAAGGTAGGACAAGCTCAGAGCCTGTGTCTGAACCGCTGAGATGGATCTTCGGGCGGGTCTAGCCTGGCGCTGTGTTCGGGTTCGTCGGCCCGTTCATCCGCGGCGAGGGGGCGCTGGAGACGCGGGCTGCCTGCGACGCCACAGGTTGACACAGCACCAGAGCTCGATGATCCAGGTGAGCGTGAGGGCCACCGTCCCCACGCTGGGCGCCCAGTAGGCGCTGAACTCGCTGAGCACGCTGTAGGCCTGTCCCGCGACCGCTATGGTCGCCGCTGTCACGCAGGCGAGCCAGCCGATCACCGGCGTTCGGAATGGGAGCATGGAGCCGCGCAGGGCGAGCGCTCCGAGCACGCCGGCCGTGGAGAGGCCCGCCCAGAGCGCAATCACGAACAGCCAGCCGCGCCCGCTCACGTCGGTGTGCGCGAAGTAGGCGCGGCCATCGGCCGTTGCGGTCGCGATGGGGGTGACCAGCGCGAGCAGAGCGAGGACGAACGCGGAGTACAGGAGAGCGGCACTCAACCGCGCGGCCCGGGCCCTTCCTGGCGGCGCCTCGACGGCGGCCGCCGACTCCGGTTCCCTCCGCTCTGGTGGCTTCCGCTCCGAGGTCTTGGGCCCCGGCGGCCTCGGCTCCTCAGTTACGGGGCCGGGCGCGGGTGGCGGTTGCGGGGCCCGCTCTGGTGTCTTTCGCACGGAAGGCTCCTGGACCGGCGTTGCCCGCGCTGGCCGCGCCAACGGTCGGCGCGGACGGCGAGCCGGCACCGCGTCCACGCCCACGTGCACCGGGAGTTCACCCGTCGCCGTGCGCACCAGCACGTCGCCCTCGTAGTGCCCCGGTTCAGCTACGTCCGCGCTCACCTGAACCCCTTTCGCCACGCAGGTCACCCGCAGCCAGGGCACCCCGAGCGCCGCCTCCACCGTGGCATGGACGATCGGTGGGCCCTCCAGAGCGAGTAGGGTCGGCGGACCCGGCGTGCCCGCAGTGACCGTGCCCAGGTCGACGAAGTCCGTCGCGACCCGGGGGTGTGCCGTGCGCAGGGCGCGTTCGGCGCCCTGCGAGACCCGGCGGCTGTCGTCGTGGGTCAGATCGGCGAGGGCCGCACGGGCCGTCAGGGCGAGTCCCACGTCGTTGCCCCGTAGCAGGGTGCTCAGGTCCTCAACTGCCCACAGCCGCTCCTCGCGGCCCGTCGCATGCACCGCGCCGTCCAGCCAGGCGGGCAGCGCGACGGCGGCCGGGGCCCTGGGCTTGGCACGGGCAATGGGGACGTCGCCGCCGTGTGCGCCGAACAGCCACAGCTGGGGCGTCTGGTGGGGCGTCAGCTCCGCCAGATGGTCGGAGACGTAGTCGGCCAGTTCGGACATGCCGATCTCGCCATCTCCGTCCCGGTCGGCGTCGCCCGAGCGCAAGCCCTTGACCAGCGAGCCGGTGAACAGCGACGGTCGGCGTCCCGCGGGCAGGTCCGCTCCGGTCACCGGGCGGTCCTCCTCGAAGGCGTACTGGACAGCGCTCGACGCCGTGAACACGGCGCGGCCCCGCCGCCCGCCCGTCCGCTCCAGGTCCTGGAAACTCTCCTGCACATGGGCGTCCGTATCGGCCCGGGGGAACATGCCTCGCTCAAAGGCCCCCGCGTAACAGCAGTCGAGCAGGACGACCGCCCGTTGGGCGCGGCTCGCCAGCATCATGCCGCTCACGTACTCGGCTGGCACCGCCGTGGAGGTGAGCCGGCTGCGCCGGGTATCTGCAGTCGCGAGGAACAGCTTGCCGGCCGTGTTCTTCACTCCGTGGCACGAAAAGTGAAGCAGCAGGGTATGGCGGGGCGAGCGGTCCGCGAAGAAGTCCTCGACCTTCACACGCAGCCGCTGGGAGTCAGGGTCGGTGAGCACTTCCACCTCGAAACCCCCGACGTCCGGATCGCCGAGGACCTCCGCAAGCGCCTCGGCGTCGTCCGTCGGGGCCCGCAGTGCGCCGAGCCCGGGGTCGTCGTACGCGCTGGTCACGACGATGAGTGCCTGCCGCTCCCGGTCAGCCATCGCCCGTCTGCCTCGATTCGACGGCCGTCGTACAGGCATCGAGCCATAGGGCCACCATGCGGCGCTGGTCTTCAGCGTCGCCGCCGCGGAGTTCGAGCCGCCTGTCGTCCATCCTGAGTGATACGTCCGGTGCCGGTCCGTGGGCGCGGCCGCGCCACTTGCCGACGACCGTGACGACCTGGTGCAGCAGCGCCGGGGCAGCTGTGAGTGTCACGAGCAGGGCGTTGACCTGTTCCAGGGCGCTTGACCGGCTGCCTGGAGGAGCGGGGCCGGCGTCGGGCCGCCCGACGTCCTCCACATCGAGCTGGAGGAGGTCTTCTCGCAGGCCGTCCAAGTCCCGGAGCAGTGACTCGACGTCCCCGTCGGACCGCTCGGCGTCGCGAACTTCGATGCGCAGCTGATCGACCACGGCTCTTCGCCTCCCTACCAGTCTCGCACCGCTCAGTAGGTTGCGCCCGCTGACCGAGCACGGGCCCATGATCGGCTGTGGCGATTGGCACGTCAGGCTCAGACACAGGCTCTCAAGAACGGCCGCCAGTTCGGAATCCGCCGAAGACAGGGCCGTTCCACTGCGGCGGAACCACCACCGGTACGAGGCGCACTTCGGTGCCGTGCCGGCCCGCCGCATCGAGAAGGATCTGCAGCATCTCCAGTCCCGCCCGGTCGAGAGCACCGAGGCGCGTCCGCCACGTCTGCGTCTCCAGGTCGTACGCTGCGACCGAGCGCAGCGTGTTCAGCTGCTCCTGCCAGTGAGGCTCGGCGGCTCGTGCCGCCCAGATGGTGGCCTCCAACACCCAGACGTTTTCCCTGGCTGTGACGTTGCTCAGTGGCTCCATCGTGTTGGTCTCAAGTGGCGCCAGCTGGGGAAGAATTTGCGGCTTCCGGACGTCTTGAAGTGGGCTCTGGCAGCGATCACGGGAAGCTGTCACGGTCGGTGAAGGGCGTGTTCGATTCCCATGCCTGAGCCGGGGTGCGCTGGGTTGTATCCGCCAATATGTGACGCTCCCTCAACTCTTAGTGGAGCGGGCTGGAGACTCGTGTCGCGGTCGACGTCTTGGGCATGGACGGTTGCGAACTCTCCTGGCAGGACGTGCTGTTCGCGGGTGTGGCTGTGGTCGTCGAGTCCGCGGTGCGCGGCGCGACGGTGACGGTCATGCGGGCCCGTAGCCGGAGCCGTGACGGGCGGTGCCCGAAGTGTGGTACTCCGTCGTCCCGGGTGCACGACCGATACCAGCGGCGGTTGCAGGATGTGCCGCTGGCCTCGCGGCAGGTGGAGATCACGTTGGAGGTCCGTCGGTTCGTCTGCGCGAACGCGCAGTGCCCGCAGCGGACGTTCGCCGAGCAAATTCCAGGCTTCACCAGCGCATACGCACGCTGCACCAATCGCCTGGGGGCACTGTTGAACGTGATCGCGCTGGCCCTGGGTGGACGCGCCGGAGCGCGCATGGCCGCCGCGCTGGGCGTCACGGCGGGGCGGATGGGGCTGCTGAGCAGGGTGCGGGCGATGCCCGACCCGTCGAACGACACCCCGCGTGTACTCGGTGTGGACGACTTCGCGATCAAGCGCGGCCACACCTATGCGACCGTGCTCACCGACGGGGAGACACACCGGGTCGTCGACGTGCTGCCCAGCCGGGATACCGGACCGCTGACCACGTGGCTGCTCGCGCATCCCGGCGTGGAGGTCGTGTGCCGAGACCGGGCCGGTGCCTACGCCGAGGGCGCCGCCGTCGGCGCACCGGAGGCGATCCAGGTGGCAGATCGCTTCCATTTGTGGATGAATCTGGGCCAGGCCGTCGAGAAGTGCGTCGCCGCGCACCGCTCCTGTCTCAGCCCGCCGCCGTCGGCGCCGGCCCCGTCGGCGCCGGCCCCGTCCGCACAGCCACCGCCCGGTACCGCAACGGCGCACGGCAACGGCCGCCTCGCCGCGCGGCTGCAGGCCCATCATGCCCTGGTCCATGGTCTGTTGGAGCAGGGCTTGGGGATCCGGGCCATCGCCCGCCACCTGGGCTGGGGCCGTCACACCGTGCAGCGGTACGCCCGTGCCGAGGGATGGCAACAGGTCTCCCCGGGACGTCACCGGCGCGGCAGCAGCCTCGACGTCCACCACACCTACCTCTCCCGACGCATCGCCGAGGCCCGAGGCCGTATCTCGCTCACCGTCCTGCACCGCGAACTTGCCGAACGCGGCTGGCAGGGCAGCTACTCCACGCTGCGCGACTGGGCGCGGCACCGCCTTCACCAGCCCCACCGGACCCCACAGCCGCCCCGGCACCGCCGACCGCGCGGCAGGTCACCGGCTGGCTCATCCGCCGGCCAGCCTCGCTCACCGAGGACGAACACCAGCAGCTCAAAGCGGTCCTGGACACCTGCCCCGAGCTGGCAACCGCGCACCAACTCGTCCGTGACTTCGGTGACATGCTCACCCAGCAGACTGGCGTCCTCCTGCCCGCCTGGATCGACGAGGCTCTTACGGCGGACCTGCCCGGCCTGACCGGCTTCGCCCGCGGCCTCACCAATGATCTCGACGCCGTCACCGCCGGGCTCACCCTCCGCTGGAGCTCGGGCGGTACCGAGGGCGCCGTGAACCGCATCAAAAAGATCAAGAGGCAGCTGTATGGGCGCGCCGAATTCGAACTCCTACGGAAGATGATCCTGCTCGCGTGACCCGCCGCGACGACTGCCTGCGCCAACGCAGGTTGGGCATTGTCACCGGAGGTTGGTCACCAGTAGGTTCGAGCCGCTGACGTTCGAGCGACAGGGGATGCGGGGCCTCGGGTGGCACTGCTGGACACACTGATGACAACGGCCGCCGGGGCGCTGTCCGCCACGATCGGGGTCCTGGTCGGGGGCATTGTCACGCACCGGGCCCAGGACCGTCAGTGGCTGCGGGATAGGCAACTGATCGCTTACCAGGAACTGATCAGCCACTACGCCAAGTTCACGATGACCATCAGCCGTGCCCATGCCGGCCGACAGGGATGGGACTACGACTGGAGCGAGTGGAGTGCAGCCCTGACCCGTGCCAGCCTGGTCGCCCCCGCCGCCGTCGCGGCGGAGATCGACAACTTCGGCAAGGCCATCGGCACGTTCCTGGACCAGGTGGCGCGTGACCCGGCACGCGACCCGTCGCGTGATCCGTTGAACGCGGAGGAGTTCGCCCAAGCCAATCGTGCGCCCGCCCAGGCGCAGGTGCAGTTGGTCAACGCCATACGACGGTCACTGAGCAAAGATCAGAAGGAACTGTCCTTCTGGATAGGTGGATCCCTCGCGGGCCGTCACGACCACCCCTGACAGACACGGAACGCCCTCACGGCCCACGATCGCCCAGCGCCCCCCGGCTCAGACATGGGAATCGAACACGCCCTTCACCGACCGTGACAGCTTCCCGTGATCGCTGCCAGAGCCCATTTCGCCCCACCGCCCCTCAATGCGTCCGTGCGACCCACCAACTGGGGCCGCTCGAAGCCAACATGCCGGGGCCGCTGAACAACGTCACAGCCAGTTCGGGGTGCGCGAGCGGTGAAAGCCGAACTCGGGCGACCAGCACCACGGGTCGCGCGGGCAGCGGCGAGCAGCAGCCGGGCCAGGTCCTCCTCTTCGTCGTGGGCACGGTCCATCGGCAGCCCGCGGTTGTCGAGCTGGAGGCGCAGGACCGTCTCGTGCAGCCGTGCGACGAGTTCCTGGCCCACTGCATGCATGCACCCGAACGCGTCGGAGGCGTGGGTGCCAGTGAGCAGGATGCCTGCGCTCGCGACGGGGTCGACGGGCTCGGCCGCGGTGAACGCGAGACGCAGCCGTAGTCGATCGCCGTGCCCACGGTGCCGGCTTCGGCGCCGACGCCGAGGCCGGGCAGGACCATGTGCTCGCCCTGGTACCGAGCGCGGACGCTCTTGCGGAGAGAGCGCCGGCTGACAGCTCGCGGTCGAGGAACCGGCGCAGCGGCGTGCGCGGACAGTGCTGCTGCGCCGGTGGCGCAACCTGCTGGGGCGCACCATGTGGGAGTTCCCCGGCGGCCGGACCGGCGGCGACCGGTATCTGGTGCTGGGCCTCGGTCCGGATCCGGCCGCCGAGCTCACCGTGCCGCAGGACCGGGAGCGACTGATCGCGTACGGGCCGCTGTTGTCCGACGACGGCGTCACCTGGCTGGGCACGGTGGCCCTGCTCCGGGCGCCGGACCCGGACACGGCACGCGCCGTGCCGGCGCCGGACGGGTATGCCGAGATCGAGGTCCACGGCTGGGAGTTCGGCGGGCGGCGCTGACGCACCCCGGTGGCGAACCGGGGAAACCCGTCCATCCCGGACGACGGGTGAAACGGATGGGGGGTCGCCCACGCCATAGGGGCATGAGGAACCGTACGAGCATACGGAGCAGGGCGACCACGGGTGCCGCCGTGACGGCCGTCGCCCTGGCGCTGGGAACGCTCGGAGGGTCGAGCGCCGGCGCGGAGACGGTCCCGACCGTGGCCGCCGGGTCCACCACCGAGCCTGCCAAGACCGTCAAGCCTGCCGATTCGGGTGATTCGGCCCTTGGCCCCGCCGAGCCCACCACCGTCGCCGAGCCGGACCCCACCCACGCCCCGGCCCCCGCCACCACCTGCACCGGCACCCAGCCCCTTGGCAGCCTCCCCGAGGCCACCGAGGACTCTCCGCTGGAGCGGACCGTCGCCCACGCCGACCGGATGGCCTCCGACGCCCGCTACTTCGCCGTCTACACCGGCATGTCCGTCGCCTCCCGGGCGGCCGACATCTACCGCATGCCCTCCGCCGCCTTCGACGCCGCGCTCTGCGGGGCCGCCGAGAAGGGCGTCACGGTCAGGCTGCACGACACCGACGTCAACCACGCCGAACTGGTCGCTCTGCAACGCCGGATCAGCGCGGACATGTCCCGCTGGGACGGTACCTTCCAACTGCGCATGGTCGGGCTGGACGTGACGTCCGTGGTCGTGGGCGTCGACGACCCCGCCGTCGCCGAGCCCATCCTGAAGAAGGCCTTCGGCGCCGGACACATCACGGTGCGGGTCGAAGAACCCGTCAACGCGTGGCTCCTCCCCGCCGACTGACCGCCGGCCAGCGGACTGCTTCGCGACGACGCGGGCACTAGACCCACCACTGCCCACCCGGTTCCGTCGGACGCGTGCACCCTTCTCCAGGAGTCCCTTTGCCGATCAGCCTGTTCGTCGCCCGTCGTCTCCGCAGAGCCGCGCGGGAGGCCTTCGGATGGGACGTGTTGCGTCCCGGGCAGCTCACCGCGATGAAGGCGGTCATGCGGGGGCGGGATGCCATGGTGGTGATGCCGACCGGCTCGGGCAAGTCGGCGGTGTACCAGGTGCCGGGCACGCTGCTCGGTGGGCCGACGGTCGTCGTGTCGCCGCTGATCGCCCTCCAGCGGGACCAGATCGCCGGGCTCCTGCGCAACGGCGGACAGCCGGCCGTCGCCGTCAACTCGTCGATGTCCAGGGCGAAGAACGAGCAGGCGTGGGAGAGCGTGGGCGACGGAACCGCCCGGTTCCTCTTCCTCGCCCCGGAGCAACTCGCCAAGCAGGACGTGCTGGAGCGGCTCGCCACGCTCGGACCGTCCCTCTTCGTCGTGGACGAGGCGCACTGCGTGTCCTCCTGGGGCCACGAGTTCCGGCCCGACTACCTCAGGCTCCGGCAGGCCGCCGAGCGCGTCGGGCGCCCGCCGATCCTCGCCCTCACCGCCAGCGCCGCCGCCCCCGTGCGCGCCGACATCGTCGAGCAGCTCGGTATGCGCAAGGTCCGCGAGGTGGTGGCCGGGTTCGACCGGCCCAACATCCGCCTGGAGGTCACCCGTTTCCTCGACGACGCGGCCAAGCGGCGTGCCGTGGTCGAGCGGGCGGCGGCCGAGCCCAAGCCGGGCATCGTCTACGTCGCCACCCGCAAGGACGCCGAAGCGTACGCCGCCGAGCTGGGCGAACTCGGCCTGAGCGCCGCCGCGTACCACGCGGGCAGCCGGTCGGCCGAGCGCAGCGCGGTCCATGACCGCTTCCTCGGCGGCGAGTTGGACGTGGTGGTGGCCACGTCGGCCTTCGGCATGGGCATCGACAAGCCCGACGTACGGTTCGTGCTGCACGCCTCGGTGCCCGGTTCCCTCGACGCCTACTACCAGGAGATAGGCCGGGCGGGCCGCGACGGCGAGGAGTCCCGGGCCGTCCTGCACTACCGCGTCGAGGACCTGGCCCTGCAGCGGTTCTTCTCCACCGGCCGCCCCGACCCGGACACCATCGCCGATGTCTCCCGACGCGTACGGGACCGCGCGACTCCCGTGACACCGGCGGAACTTCAGGAGGAGACCGGGCTGTCCGCCGCCCGGCTGACCGCGATCCTCAACCTCCTGGAGAGCGCCGGAGGCGTCACCACCGAACGCGGCAAGGTGGTCCCCGTGCCCGGGGCCGACGCGGAGCAAGTCGCCGCCAGGGCAGTCGAGTCGGCCCTCGCCCACGAGAGCATGGAACGCTCCCGGGTCGACATGATGCGCGGCCTGGCCGAGACCACCGGCTGCCGACGGCGTTTCCTTCTCGGCTACTTCGGCGAACGCCTCAACTCGCCCTGCGGCAACTGCGACCGGTGCGAGCAGCGACCCACCGGCGGGAGAGTCGACGCGGTCCCCGGCCGGGCCCGCCTCCGCGCCGCCTCACCCGTACGCCACGACCACCCGTTCCCGCCCGGTACCAGCGTCCACCACCCCCAGTGGGGCGACGGCGAGGTGCTCAGCGAGGAGGACGGCCGGCTCACCGTCCTGTTCGCCTCGGTCGGCTACCGCACCCTATCCCTGCCGGTGATCCTGGAGAAGAACCTGCTCAAGACGGTCTCCTAGCTAGCGCAGTTCCTGTCCCGCCGCCCAGCCCGGAGCGTCGAGGTTGATGGGCGAGTCGCCGACGAATTGGGCGAGCTGCGTTTCCAGCTCGGCGAGTTCGGCGGCGCCCAGGCGCACTTCCCAGCGGGCCCGCACCTCGTCGAAGATCGCCGTGCCCTCGGTGATCAGCCCGATCCCGTGATCGGTGATCCGGATGTTCTTGCGGCGGCTGTCGGCGGGGTCGGTCTCGGTGGTGACGTACCCGCGTTCGACGAGCGCGGCGATCGTCTTCGCCGCGGCCTGCTTGGTGATGGCGAGTCTGCGGGCCAAGTCCGAGGCGCTGTCGGCGCCGGCTCGGATGGCCCGGATCGCGTACTCGTGCGACGGCCGGGCGTCGGGGTATCCCCGGGTCGCCAGCTCCCGGACCACTTCGTCCACCAGATTGCGATAGCTGCCCAGGAGCAGCAGGGCGAGATCGGCGCCGGATCGTGAGGACATGACCACAGTCTAGATCTTCCCTTGACCTGGACAACCAGGTTGACCAACACTGGAGTCAACCTGGTTGTCTATCTTGGGAGTCATCGCATGACCAGCTCTTTCGTAACCGCCGCGCCCGCCGTGGCGGGCGTCACGCACCACACCGCCGAGGTCAACGGCACCACGTTGCACTACGTCTCGGCGGGCGACACCGGCTCCCCGATCCTGCTGGTGCACGGGTGGCCGGAGTCCTGGTGGGCCTTCCGCGACGTCATCCCGCTGCTCGCCGCCACCCACCGGGTGTTCGCCGTCGACCTGCGCGGCTTCGGCGACTCCGGCATCGCCGACGGCGACCACGACTTGGCCACCATGGCGGAGGACCTGCACCGGCTGGTCGCCCACCTCGGCGTCGGGCCCGTGCACGTGACCTGCCAGGACATCAGCGGCGGGCCGGTCTTCGCGTTCGCGGCCACGCACCCCGGCGACGTCCTCAGCTTCACCGGCGTCGAGACCACCCTTCCGGGGTACGGCTGGGAGATGCTGGCCGACGTGAGGAACGGCGGCTCCTGGCACGTGGGATTCCTGGCCGCCCCGGGAATTCCGGAGCTGTTCCTGGCCGGCCGCGAGCGAGTGATGCTCGACTGGGCCGTCTCGGTGATGACAATGGTGCCGGGCGGGGTCACCGAGGCCGACCTCGACGAGTTCGCCCGCACCTACGCGCGGCCGGGCGGCTGGCGCGGCACCGAGGGGCTCTACCGTTCCTCCCTGACCGGCGGCGACCGGATGCGGGCACTGGCCGAGTCGCGGCCGCTGACCGTTCCCGTGCTCGCCGTCGACGGCATCAACGCCCCCTTCACCGAGCGGACGATGCGCCAGGTCGCCGACGACGTCACCGCGGTCACAATCCCGGACGTCGGGCATTTCGTCGCGCAGGAGGCGCCCGCCGCCTTCGCCACCGCGGTCGGCGACTTCGTCGACCGCGTCGACCGGAGCCGCTGAACGGCCGAGTCTCTGCACCGCCACCCTCCGTGCCCTCTCCGGCCTGCCGCTGACGCGGCCTCGAGCCGGGGCAGCGCCGTTGCCTCCCGGATTCGTGCTGCCGAGGTGGGCAACTCCCGGGGGACGACGAGCCCTCCGACAAGTAGCAAGACAGAAGGCCCCGCTCCTCGGCTACCGAAGGGCGGGGCCTTTTCCGTACCCAGGCGGCCCACGCCGTCTGGATCAACTGCCTAGCGTTGATTTTTCACTGAAAGCTACGGACGGTCCGACGGCCAGGTGGGGCCAAAAGAACCTGGAACAGCCGTCCCCGACCCACCCCGCCCTGGGGCCAAATGACGTTGCCCGAGTGGGGCCAGAACTACCTGCTCAAAACACCCGGTCGCGGCGCTTCCCGGCACAGGTGACGAGACGGGACCCGGCGGGGCTAGCCGCAGGTGCCCGCGATGGCCCATGCGTTGTCGATCTCGTCGGTCGTGCCGAGATGGGTCTCGCCCGGCGGGACGCACCTCTTGATGTCGGTCGGCCACCAGTCGATGTCGACCTGGATCTTGACCCAGGTGCTGCCGCAGTGTCCGTAGTACGAGTCTGTCTGCGTCTCGTAGTAGCCGCAGGCCTTGACCCCGGCTTTCCCCTCGGGCGCGGCGTGGGCGCTTCCGGAGAGCGCCGTGCCCGCGAGGAGTACAGCGCTGAACGCGGCCGCGGCGAGGCGGAGCTTGCTTGCGGTTCTCTGCATGGAAGGGTTCCTCACTTGTGCGAGTCGACGGAAGGAGGCGACTTCGGCTGGTGGAAAGGTGCCTGCCTGCGGGCAGCTGTCGGCACGCGAGGTGCAAGGCGGCACTCGCGCCGCCCGGCTTACGTCTGGCCGGGCGGCTTGCCGCAGCAGGCGACGGTCTGGGTCTGGGTCTGGTCGGCGCTGGTGAGCGGTGCTACCGCGAGCCCAGCCACCATGCCGCGAACAGGCCGAACGTTACTTTGATCACTGTCTCCTCCTGTGTTTACCGGGATCCGGTGCCGCTTGGAGCGGTCACGTGCCGGCCCCTTTCCGGGGCGAAGGGCATGAGCTTCCACGGTTGATCGATTGCCCGACAGGTCTCTTTCACTACTTCAGACAATGTTTCGGGTTCCGGTACTGACGAATTGTTGTGCCGTGGCTGCAAGCGGGCGAAGGCCGGCGCCCGTGCTGTTACCCGACCGGAGCGTTCACGTCGCTCCTGCTCCAGCCGCCGTAGCGCCCAAGAGGTCTCCCGAGCCAGCGCCTCGAACTGTAGACCGCACCAGGGACGTCACGTCCCTGACAGATGTCAGGGTGTGGCATTCGCCCCTCACCTCATCGACCACGCATCGAGAACCTACGAGAGTCGCGAGAGCGCCATGGTCAAGGCGCGATTGAGCGGAGTTACCACCAGCAGCCGCCCGTCAGCCTGCAGCCGGGGCCGACGTCCGGCGCCTCGACGGCCTCTGAAATCAGCTCCTCCGCACGGGTGCTACAGCCGTCGGTGGGGTTGGGGCTGGCGTTCCAGTGCTTGAAGGATGTGCGCGGTAGACCTCCCGCGATTCGGTGCCCGGGGTCAGGCGGTCGACGGCGATGGCGAGCGGCACGGTCTCCGCGGCGTGGGTCGGCGGGGCGGCGGCCACGTGGCCCCGTAGAGCAGACTTGATCATCTGCTGTTGATAGCGGCCGCCTGCCGTGCCATGGGGCGCCGCCCGGCAGGTCACCCGTGTGAGTGGATCAGTCGTACCGGAGAAACGACCCTGCTCGGAGGTCCACGGCGGGCAAGGCCGACCGGCCAACTTGCCGCAGCCGAGCTCACACGTCCGACCTCACAACGACATCAGGCTTCCGAGTGATCAACGAAACGTTGATCTGCCGGAGCTGTCCCAACGCCCGGGCCTCGCGGTGAGATCCTGGTCGTGCTCTGCGCGGTGACGGGGCGCCGGTTGCCCGGACACCGGTACGTTCAACCCCGCCGCCGGACAGCTGACGCAGCTGCCAAACACTGTTGGAACTCCTCGGGCAGCGGCTCCTGACGGGGCGTCGTGGCAACCGCCTCTTCGGCCACATCGCGCAGTTTGGAGTTGCTGTGCTGCGAGACCGTCACCAGGATCTCCCAGGCGTCCTCGGGACTGCGGGACAAGACCGCCATCGGACGCCGCGAGCCAGGTCGATGGTTGGACGGCTTTCAATGGCTTTCCTGAGCTGCTGGGCCTCCTTACGCCACAGCTCCATCACCTCGGCCGTCGCGGAATCGGCATCATCGTCCAGGCGTGAGCGCTGAGATCCATGAGGGCCGCTGCCATCCGCCGCGAAGCACCTGCACCGGAGGGGGCACGCTGGGGACCGGCGCGTGAGAAGGGTTGCATAATCCGCGCCTGCCCCTCTCGCGTACCCACACTCCCCGTACGAACTGGCCTCGGCTCAGGGCTGGCGGCGGGCCGACTCTCCCCGTCCAGGCCATCGGCCAACGTCCCACAACGGCCGTGGTCCGTCCCGGGGATCAGAACAGGTGCTCAGCGCTGCGGCGACCAAGGCCCCTCGGCGCGGGCACGGCGCGATGCACGAGGCGTTGAACCGCGGGAGCGTGGACGTGCCCCGGCTGCGGCAGGTGCTCGCCGGGCTTCCGATGCCGCGGGCCGCTGACGGGCGCTTGGTCCTCGCGGTCGACGTCAGCAACTGGCTTGGCCATTGAGTGCTTCAGTTGGCGACTGCGGCACTCAGCTTGCTGCTTCACCTTCGGGCCGGGGACTCGCGGTGTATCTCCCAAGCAGGTGAAGGCGTGTCTCCGGTCATGCACGCGGGGCGGGCCAGGAGTTGAGGGGTAGCGGGCCGCGGTCGATGACGGTGCGGATGCAGAAGGTGCTGCGGGCGTCGCGGATAGGGCCGATGGCGAGGATCTGGTCGGTGAGCACCTTTTCGAAGGTGCGCAGGTCCGGTACGGCGAGTTCGACGAAGAAGTCGGCGTCGCCGGAGACCACATGGCAGGCGACCACATGCTCGATCGCTTTGAGGGCGTCTTCGACCACCTGAGAGGTGGTGCGGGAGTGCTCGACCTTGAGGGAGAGGAACACCGTCAGCCCGAGGCCGAGGCGTTCGCGGTCCAGATCGGCCCGGTAGCCGGCCAGGACGCCGTCCTCCTCCAGCGCCTTGGTGCGGCGCAGGCAGGACGAGGGTGACAGGCGTACGGCGTCGGCGAGGTCGACGTTGGGGGTGCGGCCGTGGCGCTGAAGGTGGTCCAGGATCGCCCGGTCGATGCGGTCGTACAGGGGTCGCGGCATGAAATGCAGCGTATCCGCCGTATCGGCGAACAATCCTGCACCGTGGCGCCGTACGGGCACTCACTACGCCATCGTGTGCCGGACTCGGCGGCGCATTCTGGTCACGCGCTGCGGCCGCGAAACCGGTCCCGCTGCCACTTTCGTACCCCCTCTCACTCCCATCGGACTGCCTCATGCACCGTTTCCCCCTGGAACCCGACCGCGCCACGATGACCGAAATGGGCCGTCTCGTCCTGGACCGTGTCATCGACCGCACCGACAAGCTCCCGACCCGCCCCGCGACCAGCTCCCTGTCCCCGCGGGCCGAGGCCGAGCTCGCGGAGTCCTTCCTGGCGCCGCCGCCCGCCCGGGGCGGTGATCTGACGGCTCTGCTCGCGCGCCTGGACGAGGCCGCCGACTGCGCTCTGGAGACCGCCGGGCCGGGTCACCTGGCCTACATCCCGGGCAGCGGCCTGTACACGGCCGCGCTCGCCGAGTTCTACAACCGTGCCGTCAACCGCTACGGCGGCCTGGCCTCGGTCGCCCCGGCCCTCGCCGCGCTGGAAGAGAGCGTGATCCGCTGGATGGCCCGCGAGGTGTGCGGCCTCCCGGAGGGCAGCGGCGGCCTGCTGACCAGCGGCGGCTCGATGGCCACCTTCTCCGCGACGGTCGCCGCCCGCCACCACCGGCTCGGCGAGGATCTCGCCGGCGGCACCGTCTACACCACCGCCTTCGCCCACCACTCCGTCGCCAAGGCAGCCCGCCTCGCCGGCATCCGCGCCACTCACATACGGACCGTGCCGCACACCCCGGACCTGCGGATGGACCCCCAGGCCGCCGCCGCGATGATCCGTGCCGACCGGGACGCCGGGCTGCGACCGTTCCTGCTGGTGGCCACCGCCGGCACCACCGACACCGGCACCATCGACCCGCTGCCCCAGCTGGCCGGCCTGTCCCGCCGCGAGGACGTGTGGTTCCACATCGACGCGGCCTACGGAGGCTTCTTCCGGCTCACCGCACGCGGCTCAGAGCGCCTCACCGGCATGGAGGAAGCCGACTCGGTCACCCTGGACCCGCACAAGACGCTGTTCATGCCGTTCGGCACCGGCGCCCTGGTCGTCCGCGACCTCGCCGCCCTGCATGCCGCGCACGACGGCACCGGCAGGTACCTCCAGGACATGGCTTCGTCGGCAAGCGTCCCGGACTCCGGCCGGCTCGGGCCCGAGCTGACCCACGAGATCCGCGGTCTGCGGGCCTGGCTCCCCCTGCACCTGCACGGCGTGGACGCCTTCCGCGAAGCTCTGGACGAGAAGCTCGACCTGGCCGAACACGTCCACGACACACTGTCCGGCGTCGCGGAACTGGAGGTCCTGCAGCGCCCGGACCTGTCCACCGTGATCTTCCGCGTCCGCCCCGCCAACGACAGCCAAGCCGCCGCCGAGCGGGCCGACGAGGCAAGCCGCCGCCTGCTGGAGCGGATCAACGGCCACCAACGCATCGTGCTCTCCAGCACGGTGGTCGACGACCGCTACACCCTGCGCGTCTGCGTGGTCTCCCACCGCACCCACCACGACCGCATCACCGAAGCACTGAAGATCATCACTGCCGAGGCCAAGCGCCACACCACCACGTAGCGATCTCCGGCCACCTGCGATACGTCCCTCCGGGAAGCCGGGCAGGTTCAGCGTGGGTCGTGGGCTCACGGTTCCGGTTCGGGCTCGGGTGCCGGGTTCCTGTTTCCAGGGCACGGCACGACTGCGGTCACCGTCTTGCCCGCCGCATGGACCTCGACCCGCACGTCCACCGACAGCTCCCCCGCACCAGACGCCGGCCGAAGCCGCCCGGACTGGTGACATCCAGGGGAAGCATGCGCGGAGAGACGGTGCTGGCGTCATGAACTGCCACGCTCACCGATCCCGGCCCGGCCTCAAGCCGGAACCCGGTCGCCCCGCCGGCATGCCGCACCGCGTTGGTACCGCGGCAGCGGGGCCCCACGTGGCGCCCCGCTGCGTGTCGTCGGGTTGGATCAGTCGGCCGGTGTCAGTGCGACCTCGGCGCTGCCCGAGAGGGACGGCAGGCCGTCCGGGGGCGTGTCCGTGTAAGTGGCGTTGAAGACTGCCTTGAGGTTGTCCGAGCCGGAGTGGCCGCCGTCCACGAAGGTCACGAACGATCCGGAGCAGCCGTTACTCGTGGAGAGCGGGTGGCCGTGCGAGTCGTGGCCGAGGATGAACGAGACGCTGACCTTGGCACAGTCCACCGGCTGATCGTCGGTGACGGTGACCTGCCAGGTGACCGTGTCGCCCCAGTGGAACGGCGTGCCGCCGTGGGGGGCCGGGTCGGTGGTGAGTGAGACGGTGGGCGCCTTGTTGCCGACCACGACGGAGACGGAGGCGGAGGCCGAACGCCCGGTGCTGTCGGTGACCTTCAGCGTGGCGTCGTAGACGGCGTTGTCGGTGAAGGTGTGCTTCGGGTTCGCCTCCCGGGAGTCCACGGTGCCGTCGGCGTCGAAGTCCCAGGCGTAGCGCAGGGCGTCACCGTCGGCGTCCTTGGTGCCGGCGCTGGAGAACTGGACCGTCAGCGGGCTGGTGCCGTTGACGACGTCCGCGGCGACCTTGGGCTCCGGGGTGCGGTTGCCCCTGGTGAAGTCGATGCGGGAGAGCTGGGCTTCGGGCAGTTCCGCGAAGTAGCCGGTGCCGTACTCCAGGACGTACAGCGCGCCGTCGGGTCCGAACTCGGCGTCGATCGGGCCGTCTGTGGTGATCGAGGGGATGGCGTCCTCGATCTTCAGGACCTCGTTCTTCTTGCCGAGGGTGATGGCCTTCATCTGGTCGCGGGTCCACTCGTAGAAGAGCGGCTTGCCGTCGAAGTACTGGGGCCAGCGGTTCTGGGCCTTGTTGTGCTTGTCGTAGCCGTACACCGGGCCGCCCATGGGGCCGATGCCGCCCGTGCCGAGTTCGGGGAACTCCGCGGAGGCCCCGTAGCCGTAGACGATCTCGGAGTCCTCGACCGGGGGCAGCTCGCTGCGGCCGGTGTTGTGGCGCGAGTCGTTGACCGGCTTGGCGCAGTTGAACGCGCCGCTGGAGGTCTGAGTGGCGAAGTCGTAGTCCTGGTAGGGCATGTCCGGGGTCACACAGAACGGCCAGCCGTAGTTGGCGGGGCGGTCGATGACCATCCAGCGTCCCTGGCCGGCGGGACCGCGGCCCGGGTTGGCGGTGTTGGCGTCGGGCGAGTAGTCGCCGACGTAGACCTCGCCGGTCTTGTCGTCCACTCCGAAGCGGAAGGGGTTGCGCAGGCCCATGGCGTAGATCTCGGGGCGGGTCTTCGCGGTGCCCGGCGCGAAGAGGTTGCCCTTCGGTATGGCGTAGCCGCCGTTGGGCTTGGCCTTGATGCGCAGGACCTTGCCGCGCAGGTCGTTGGTGTTGCCCGCGGTGCGCCGTGCGTCGTAGGCCGGGTTGCGGTCGGCGCGGTCGTCGATCGGGGCGTAGCCGTCGGAGGAGAACGGGTTGGAGTCGTCTCCGGTGGACAGGAACAGGTTGCCCTTGCCATCGAAGTCGATCTTGCCGCCGACGTGGCAGCAGATGCCGCGGTCGGCCGGTACGTCGAGGATCTTCTGCTCGGTGGCGTAGTCGAGCTTGTTGCCCTCGAGCTTGAACCGCGACAGCCGGGTCACGCCCTTGTACTTGGCGAAGTCCGCGGCGGTGCCGAACTGCGGGGCGTCGCCTTCGTTGACGCCCGGGGTGGCCGGGTCGTCGATGGGGGTGTTCAGGCGGGGCGAGTAGTAGAGGTAGACCCAGTGGTTCTTGGCGAAGGCGGGGTCGATGGCGATGCCCTGCACGCCTTCCTCGTCGTGCTGATAGAGCCCGGCGGGGCTCTTCTTCAGGTCGGCGGCGAGGAAGTTCACGCCGCTCTTGGGGTCGTGGATGCGGACCTCTCCGGTGCGCGCGGTGTGCAGCACTCGGCGGTCGGGCAGGACGGCCAGGGCCATGGGCTCGCCCGGGCGGTCGTTGAGGGTGACCTTCTGGAAGTCCGACGCAGCCGGCGGTGCGGGGTTCGGTTTGGCGGCTTGGGCTGGGGAGAGCGGCGTGAGCCCGATGGCTCCGGCCAGCGCTGCCGCCCCCACGAGGGTGACGATCCGTCTGTTACGCACTCAGAACTCCTTTGGTCTGGCCAGCGGGTGAAGTGCCAGGCGAAATGCGTGAGTTGGACGCTAGGACGCACTCTTTCAACTCGTCAAGGACAAAGTTTCAACCTTTTCGAGGAAAGCCCGTCCTGGGTCTTTCGGTCTTTTCGGGCATGGCCGGGGACCCGCCCGGCGCCAAGGTGCCGGGCGGGCACGGCGGGTGATGCTCCGTCAGTGGCGGGCGCGCAAGGCCGCGAGGTTGTCGTAGCCGATGCGGGCGAACTCCAGGGACTGGCCGGGAACGGCGGCGCTCGGTGCGTTGTCCTGCTCGACCATCGGGTTGTGGTAGTTCTTCGCACCGACCCGGGTGAAGAACTTCCGGTAGTCGATGTCGCCCGTACCGAACGGCACCATGTCGTAGCCCAGGCCGCTCTGCAGGTTGACGACGCCGTCCTTGGCGTGGAAGAGCGGGAAGCGGTTGGTGTTGCAGACGACGAGGGCCGCCGGGTCGAAGAAGTCCTTGCGCTGCGAGCCGTCGTGGGCGGTGTACGTGTGGAACTTGTACTGCGCCACGTGCGCCCAGAAGACGTCCAGCTCCAGGTAGACGCTCTTGCGGTCCGTCGTCTTCAGGAAGTACTCCAGCTTGCGGATACCGGAGCTGCGGGTCGGCCGGCCCTGGGCGTCGAGCGGGCCGCCGTCGAGCAGGAAGTCGTAGGCCGCGTCGTGGTTGTGGGTGTAGAGCTTGATGCCCTCGCGGCGGGCGACGGCGCCCAGGGTGTTCCACTTCTGCGCGGCGACGTCCCAGTCGGCCCGGTAGGGGGTGTTGGTGGGGTCGGCGCCGGTGCCCATGTGCTCCATGCCGAGGATGTTGGATATCTCCAGCCAGCGCTTGAAGGTGTCCAGGTCGGACGGCGTCAGGGGCCAGGACGGCGGGATGAAGCCGTGGCTGCCCTGGGCCCGCAGCCCGTACTCGTCGAGCCAGGAGCGCAGCAGCTTCGCGCCCTGGACGGTGCCCAGATCGGCGCCGCCCAGCGCGTTGGCGTGCTGGCCGTAACCGGCGAACTCGACCTGGCGGTAGCCGAAGCGCGACAGCTGCTTGAAGACCTCGCGGAAACCGGAAGGCAGGTCGGAGGCGAGCGGGTCGCGGCCGACCGCGTCCCGGACGGTGTAGAGGATAATGCCGCGCTTGTGCGGCGGGACCAGAGCGGAACGGCCCCGGTCATGGTCGGTGGCTGCGGATCTCTCCTGTGCCAGGGCGGGTGAGGCGCCGAAGACCGGGGCAGCGATCGCCGCGCCGGTGACGGCCGTGCAGGTGGTGAGGAAACGGCGGCGGCTGACGCCGAGGGTGCGGCGCAGGGCGTCGCTGGTGACGGCTTCGTCGTTGAACGCGGTCACAGGGGTTCTCACTTTCGTTGTCGCGGTGCTGCGGATGCGTGACGGCTGCCGTCTCGTGCGAGGCCGGCGAGCCGCAGGAGAAGGGACTTCACTTCGGTGGCCGCGACGCGGCCGGGCACAGCGCGGGGGGTGGAGACCAGGGCGAGCGGACTTTCGTCGTCGCTCGCGGGGCGGAGGCCGCGTGGAGGGAGTTGGGCGGCCGTCGTACGGCGTCGGGTGCGGGCAGCGGCTCTGTGGAGGGGCGTTGACGGCGACCGTCCGTGCCGGCGCGTTGCGCACGCGGAAGGAAGTGAGGTCGGCGGCGCAGTCCGTGATGAGCACCTCGTCGCTGCGCGGGTCGTTCGGGAGCGGACTACAAGGCCGTATCTCCTCGTCGGCGGCCCGGAGTTCGGCGCGCACGGCGGGGGCGAGGCCGCCGTGCGCCAGGACGCCCGCGTCGGTGAGGAGTTGGGCTCGCCGGGACAGCGGACAGGGGGTGGTGCGGTGGCCGCCGAGGACGAGTGAGGGCAGGGGCGGCAGGCCGGTGCCGTCGCACGTTTCCGGTCGTGGTTCACGGGCTGCCTCCTGCCATGTCGAGGTGCCGATGTGGTGTGGAGGGCGGTGGGAGGGGGCTCCGGGGCCTCCCACCCACCGCCGGCGTCAGGGCGGCTTCGGCCGCGGCCGAGGAGGACTCCTCCGTGTTCGGCACGGTTACGGAGTGCGGGTGGGCGGCAAAAGGGCCGGCCGGTGGAAATGCGGATACCTGAGGGCTCGTCACCCTGCGCCGTGCGGGGACGTCCTCCGTGGCCGGTCGCACGAACCGTGCGCCGTGCGACCTGAATGCGCCATCAGTCTCGAACCACTGTGTGGTGCCTGTACACGAAGGGACCGTAGCCCCGTTCGTCCTTGACCGGAACCCTTCGCGCACCGAAGACGACGAACTTTTTCCTTGATCAGGACAAAGTGGAGTCAGGGCAGCCCGGACCGGCCCGGTGGCTCTCCCGCCACCGGGCATGGACCTGGTCGGCGCTCACCAGGTCAGGAGGGCAGCTACGGCTCGCCGGTGCCCCAACTACGCGCGGGCTGAGCCGATGCGCGCCCCCGCCGCCAGGACGCGCCCCGCCACGACCGCGCCGCTGAAAACCGACGGCGTGTCACGTCCTGGCCCCGGAACGCTAGTTGTCGCCGCCCGCGAAGGCGGCGTCGAAGGACGCCGAAGGTGGCTCGAAGTCGAACCGCTTCAGATGGGCGAGCGCACGCGGCGCGCCGACGAGACGGTCCATGCCGGCGTCCTCCCACTCCACGGAGACGGGCCCGCCGTAACCGATCGAACGCAGCATCCGGAACACGTCCTCCCATGGGACGTCACCGTGCCCGGCGGAGACGAAGTCCCAGCCGCGCCGCGGGTCGCCCCAGGGCAGATGGGAGCCGAGCCGCCCGTTGCGCCCGTCCAGACGCTTGCGAGCCTCCTTGCAGTCGACGTGATAGATCCGGTCCCGGAAGTCGTAGAGGAAGCCGACCGGGTCCAGGTCCTGCCAGACGAAGTGGCTGGGGTCGAAGTTGAGCCCGAAGGCCGGCCGGTGGTCCACCGCCTCCAGGGCGCGTTGCGTGGTCCAGTAGTCGTAGGCGATCTCGCTCGGATGGACCTCGTGGGCGAAGCGGACACCCTCGCTGTCGCACACGTCCAGGATCGGATTCCACCGCTCGGCGAAGTCCTCGTAGCCGCGCTCGATCATCCGCTCCGGTACCGGCGGGAACATCGCCACCAGATGCCAGATCGACGATCCGGTGAACCCGACGACCGTGTCGACACCGAAGGCGGCCGCGGCCCGCACCGTGTCCTTGATCTCGGCCGCGGCCCGCCGGCGTACCCCCTCCGGCTCCCCGTCGCCCCAGATCCGGGCGGGCAGGATGCCCTGGTGCCGTTCGTCGATGGGGTGATCGCACACGGCCTGGCCGACGAGATGGTTGGAGATCGCCCAGCACTTCAGGCCGTACTTCTCCAGCAGGGCATGCCGGCCGGCCAGATAGGACGGATCGGCCAGCGCCTTGTCGACCTCGAAGTGGTCGCCCCAGCAGGCGAGTTCGAGACCGTCGTAGCCGAACTCGGCGGCCAGCCTGCAGACCTCCTCCAACGGCAGATCGGCCCACTGACCGGTGAACAGGGTGAACGGGCGTGGCATGGTGCCTCCGAGCGGGGTTCCTGACGGCTCTCTAGCGGACTTCGGCCTCGACGGCCTGGACAGGGGTGTAGACGGAGTTCTTCTGCGCACTCTCCTCCACCGCGGCGAGCACCCGCTGCACCTGCAGACCGTCGGCGAACGACGGCATCGGGTCGGTGCCCGACGCGATGGCCTCGACCAGGTCGCGGGCCTGATGGGCGAAGGTGTGCTCGTAGCCGAGCGCATGGCCCGGCGGCCACCAGCCCTCCAGGTAGGGGTGTTCGGCCTCGGTGACGACGATCCTGCGGAACCCCGCTGTGGCGGCGGGCTCCCGGTGGTCGTGGAAGGACAGTTCGTTGAGCCGCTCGAGGTCGAAGGCGAGCGAACCGGACTCGCCGTTGATCTCCAGCCGCAGGGCGTTCTTTCGCCCCGAGGCCATTCGGGTCGCCTCGAACACGGCGAGCGCCCCCGAGGCGAGCCGACCGGTGAAGACGGCCGCGTCGTCGACCGTCACCGGACCGTGCTCGGTGCCGCCGGCAGCGGACAGGCCCGAGGAGGCACCGTCGAGGCGAGGGCGGTGCTTGACGAAGGTCTCCATCTGGGCGGAGACGCCGACCAGCACCTCACCCGCCAGGTACTGCGCGAGGTCGACGATGTGCGCGCCGAGGTCACCGAGCGCCCCCGACCCCGCGTGATCCCGCTGCAGCCGCCAGGTCAGCGGGAAGTCGGGATCGACCAGCCAGTCCTGGAGGTAGCTGACCCGCACGTGGCGCAGCGTGCCCAGCCTGCCCTCGGCGATGAGCCGGCGGGCGAAGGCGAGGGCGGGCACCCGCCGGTAGTTGAAGCCCACCATGGCCAACTGCCCGCGCGAGCGGGCCGCTTCGGCAGCCGCGGTCATGGCCTCCGCCTCGGCGACCGAATTGGCCAGCGGCTTCTCGCACAGTACGTGCTTGCCCGCCTCCAGCGCGGCGATCGCGATCTCCGCATGGCTGTCGCCCGGGGTGCAGATGTCGACGAGCTGTACGTCGTCGCGGACGATGAGGGCACGCCAGTCGGTCTCCGCCGCGGCCCAGCCGTGCTTGTCGGCCGCCGCCCGCACGGCGTGCGCGTCACGGCCGGCGATCGCGGCCAGGACCGGCCGCAGCGGCAGGTCGAACACGCGCCCAACGGTGCGCCACCCTTGTGAGTGCGCGGCGCCCATGAACGCGTAGCCGACCATGCCCACGCCGAGTGCCGGCGGTGCGTTCCGACTGTCCCTCTGTTCCATACGGATTCCTCCTCGTCGGAGTGTCACTGACTCATCACTGTGTTCGCGGGGCGCACGGCCCGGGCCGGTCAGATGAAGCCGGTCGGCAGGTACTGGTCGACGTTGTCCTTGGTGACCACGGCCGAGTAGAGGGTCAGCGAGGACGGGATCTCGAACTCGGCGAGACCGCCGACGCCCTTGCCCTGGCCGAGCGCCCGGGCGAGATCGATGGCGGAGGCGGCCATCGTGGGCGGGTACAGGACGGTCGCCTTGAGCACGCTGTCGCCCGCCTTGATGGCGTCCATCGCGGACTTGGCGCCTGCGCCGCCGACCATCAGGAAGTCGTCGCGGCCTGCCTGCTCGATGGCGCGCAGCGCGCCCACGCCCTGGTCGTCGTCGTGGTTCCACAGCGCGTCGAACTTCGACTGGGCCTGGAGGAGTTGCGCCATCTTCGCCTGCCCGGACTCCACCGTGAAGTCGGCCGCCTGGCGGGCCACCTTCTTGATGTTCGGGTAGTTCTTCAGGGCGTCGTCGAAGCCCTTGGTGCGCTGCTGGGTCAGTTCGAGGTTGTCGAGGCCGGCGAGTTCGACGACCTTGGCGTTCTTCGTGTCCTTGAGCTGTTCGCCGATGTAGTGGCCGGCGTTGAGGCCCATGCCGTAGTTGTCGCCGCCGATCCAGCAGCGGTAGGCCTGCGGGGAGGCGAAGACGCGGTCCAGGTTGACGACGGGGATGCCGGCCCTCATGGCCTGGAGGCCGACCTGGGTGAGGGCCTTGCCGTCGGCCGGCAGGATCACCAGGACGTCGACCTTCTTGTTGATCAGGGTCTGGATCTGGCCGATCTGCTGGGCGGTGTCGTTGGAGCCCTCGGTGATCTCCAGGGTGACGTCGGAGTACTTCTTGGCGCGGCTCTTGGCGTTGTCGTTGATCGCGTTGAGCCAGCCGTGGTCGGCCTGCGGGCCGGCGAAGCCGATGGTGACCTGCTTGCCGGGCTTGTCGTCGGCGACCGGGGCGGCGTTGTCCGCGGCCCCTTCCTGGTCCTTGGGCTCGTTGCTGGTGCAGGCCGTCAGAAGCGCGCCGGCGGAAACGGCCGCGGTGCCGAACAGCAGTGCTCTGCGGCTGGTGGCGGGGGTTCTTGCCATGGTGGATCGACCCTTCGACTGGGCGGTGTGCGTCAGATGGAGGCTGTGGGGGTGCCGGACGGCGGTGTCAGGGGCCGCCGTCCGGCGGTGTGCGGTACGGCGTCAGGTGTCGCCGTGCAGCGAGCGGCGCTGGACCAGGACGGCGGCGACGATGATGGCGCCCTTCGCGATCTGCTGGACCGCGGTCTCGAGGTTGTTCAGGGCGAAGATGTTGGTGATCGTGGTGAAGATCAGGACTCCGAGGACCGAGCCGATGATGGTGCCGCGGCCGCCGCTGAGCAGGGTGCCGCCGATGATCGCGGCTGCGATGGCGTCCAGCTCGTAGAGGTTGCCGTTGGTGTTCTGGCCCGAGCCGGCGAGCACGATGAGCATGAACGCGGCGATACCGCAGCACAGTCCGGACAGCAGGTACAGATACAGGCGCTGGCGGCGGACGTCGATGCCGGCGAGGCGTGCCGCCTCCGCGTTGCCGCCGACCGCGACGGTGCGGCGGCCGAAGGTGGTGCGGTTGAGCAGCAGCCAGCCGATGACGGTGACCGCGCCGAAGATCAGGACAAGGGGCGGGATGCCGAGGACGTAGGCGTCCTTGGCGCCGAGATCGAGCACCGATTCGACGCTCACGACCTGGGTGCTGCCGTCCGTGATCTGCAACGCCAGGCCACGGGCGGAGGCGAGCATGGCCAGCGTCGCGATGAACGGCACCATCCTGCCGTACGCGATCAGCAGACCGTTCACGAGGCCGCAGCCCACACCGACGATCACGGCGGTGAAGAGGATGCCGGCGAAGCCGAACTCCTGGGTCGCCACGGTCGTCGCCCACACCGAGGCGAGCGCCACCATCGCGCCGACCGACAGGTCGATCCCGCCGCTGGTGATGACGAAGGTCATGCCTACGGTGACGACGCCGATCACGGACGCCTGGGTGAGGACGAGCTGCAGATTGCTAGTGGCCAGGAACTCGTCCGGTGCGGTGATCCCGCCGACCGCGACGAGGGCGGCGAGGACTCCGAGCAGGGACAGCGTACGCACGTCCCACCGCAGCACGGGGCGGCGTGAACTGCCTTGGTCCCCCGCGGACTTGGTGGCGGACGGCGGCGCTTCCTTCTGGGGCGCGGTGGCCGGCTGCGTCATGGCGTCGGGCTCCCTTCCATCACAAGATCGAGTACACGGTGCTCGTCGAGCTCCCGGGCGTCCGCGGTGTGCACGACGCTGCCTTCTCGCAGCACCAGCACCCGGTCGGCGAGCCCCAGGACCTCGGGCACCTCACTGGACACGAGAAGTACGGCCAGGCCCTCGTCGGCCAGCCGGCGAATCACGGCGTAGAGCTCCGCCCGGGCGCCGATGTCCACGCCCCTGGTCGGCTCGTCCAGCAGCAGCACCTTGCAGCCCCGCAACAGCCACCGTGCGAGGACAGCCTTCTGCTGGTTGCCGCCGGACAGGGTCCTGATCGCGGCATCCGGATTGTCGGGGCGCAGGGACAGTTCCCGCACCGCCTGGTGCGTCGCGGTCCGCTCGGTACGCCGGTCGATCCAGCCCGCGCGGGCGAACCGGGACAGAGTGGAGACCGAGACGTTGCTGCTGACGGACTCCAGCATCAGCAGGCCCTGCGCCTTGCGTTCCTCGGGCGCGAGACCGATGCCGGCGCGGACCGCGGCCCGGACGCTTCCCGGACGCAGTGGTGTGCCCTCGACGAGGACCCGACCGCCGTCAGGCCGGCGAGCCCCGTAGATCGTCTCCAGGATCTCGCTGCGCCCGGACCCGACGAGCCCGGCCAGACCGACAATCTCACCGGGCCGCAGCTCCAGATCGACGGGCGCGAACTCCCCTCGCCGGGTCAGCCCCTGGACCGTCAGCACCGGTTCCCTCCCCATGGCGGATCCTGCCTCGGGGCGCTCGGGGAAGACGTACTCCACATTCCGCCCGGTCATCAGGGCCACGACCTCATGGGTCGGCGTCGACTCGGCGGGCAGACCGCCCGCGACCGAGCGGCCCTCCTTCAGCACCGTGACCCGGTCGCCGATGCGCCGGATCTCCTCCAGGCGGTGGGAGATGTAGATGACGGCGACCCCGTCGGCCGTCAGATCACCCACGATCCGAAAGAGGTTGTCCACCTCTTCGGGGTCGAGCGCCGCGGACGGCTCGTCCATCACGATCAACCGGACCTCGTGGGACAGTGCACGGGCCATGGAGACGATCTGCTGCTGCGCCGCGGACAGGTCACCGACGAGCCGCGCGGGGTCGATCTCCGAGTGCCCCAGACGCTCCAGCAACTCCGCGGTCGCCGTACGGGCGGCGGAGCCGCGCACGACGAACCCGGCGGAGGTCGGCTCGTGCCCGAGGAAGACGTTCTCCGCGACGGACAGCCCCTCGATCAGATCGAGTTCCTGGTAGATGGTGGCGATACCGAGGCGCATGGCGGCGATCGGCGACCCCAGGGTCACGTCCTCGCCCCGCCAGGTGATCTCACCGCTGTCGGGCTGGTGAGCGCCGGCGAGCACTTTGATCAACGTGGACTTTCCGGCTCCGTTCTGGCCGAGGAGGCAGTGGACTTCGCCGGCCTGGACCTCGAGGTCCACACCGTCCAGGGCGCGAACTCCCGGGAACGACTTGGTGATACCGGACATGGTGAGCAGGGGTGATGGTGGTGCCATGAGAAATCCCCTCGGCAGGTGCGGGCCGTGAGCGAGCGGAGCTGGACAGGGTGGATCGGGTACGTGGACAGCTCTGGGAAGCCCGGGGCGGCATGCCGCCGGGGGCGTAGGGGCTGAACAGGGCAAGGCAGAACAGGGCAAGGCAAGGCCAACGGCCTGGGATTCATGCAGTGGTGGGAGCCGGGCGCCGGCGCTTCATGTGGTGGAGACGGCGGGGCTGTGGTGTCGCGGTGGTTCTACGGGTGTCGCGACGGCGCAATGGGGTTGCCGAGGCGCGATGGTCGTGGGGTGATGCCAGTGGGGTGCAGTGACGTTGGGGCGACGCCACGGGGGTGCAGTGGCGCAAGTGGTGGTCCGTCACCGACGGGGTCAGGCAGTGGTCAGGCGGGCGAGAAGACGTGGTCGCTGATGAGGCGGGCTGCACCGATCGCTCCGGCGGCCGGCCCCAACTCCCCCAGCACAATCGGTAGATTGCCGGTGGCGAGCGGCAGCGACTGCCGGTACACCTGGGTCCGAACACTGGCCAACAACGTGTGCCCGAGCCCGGTCACACCGCCGCCGATGACCACCAGCCCCGGATTGAAGAAACTGACAAGCCCGGCGATGACCTGGCCCAGACGCTTCCCACCCTCCCGAATCAGCTCCAGGGCCACCGCGTCCCCCGCTGCCGCGGCAGCCGATACGTCCTCGGCCGTCAGACGCCCGGCCGTCTCCAACCGGGCGGCAAGCTGGGCCGACCGTCCCTCGCGCGCGGCCTGCTCCGCGTCAGCGGCCAACGCGGCGCCGCTGAAGTGGGCCTCCAGGCAGCCCCGGTTGCCGCACGCGCACGGGCGGCCGTCCGGCACGGCCTGGATGTGGCCGATGTCGCCCGCGCTGCCCGTCGTACCGCGGTAGACCTCTCCGCCGACGACGATCCCGCAGCCGATACCGGTACCGATCTTGACGCAGAGGAAGTCGCCCACGGAACGGGCCACGCCCGCGTGCTGCTCCCCCATCGCCATCAGGTTCACGTCGTTGTCGACCATGACCGGACAGCCGAGGTCCTGACTCAGTGCCTCCCGGACCGGGAACCCGTCCCAGCCCGGCATGATCGGCGGGGCGACCGGGACGCCCTCGGGGAAGCGGACCGGGCCGGGCACGCCGATGCCGGCGCCGTCGAACCCCTCCGCGAGCCCCGAGGCCTTCAACTTCGCCGCCATGGACAGCACCTGCTCGAAGACCGCGACCGGGCCCTCTCGCACGTCCATGGGCTGGTTGATGTGCCCCAGCACCTCCAACTCCGCATTCGTCACGGCGACATCGACCGAGGTGGCGCCGATGTCGACACCGAGGAAACGCAGCGTCGGCGCGAGCCGGATGTTGTGCGACCGCCGGCCACCCCGGGACGGGGCCAACCCGTCCGCGACGACCAGCCCCGTCTCCAGCAGCCGGTCCACTTCGACGGCCAGCTTCGAGCGGGACAGGTCCACCAGATCACCCAGCTGGGCACGAGAGTTGGACCCGTCGTCACGCAGTAGACGAAGCAGCCGCGCCTGATGCGCGTTCTCAGGCCGAGCAGTCATCCGTCTCACGATCCCTCCTCTCCCCTCACCCACGGCCGGGAATCCAGGTGCCTGTCGGCACCGACTGCACCGTCAGGTTGTTGAAGAGGAACGTAACAACGATTTTCCAGACTGGGAAGTACTTACGCTCAACTTGGGTGCCTCTTTTTCCACACCCAGGACAAAGTCCGGATGGGTGACGTCCGAGAGTCGTTCGACAGGGGTGGCGGGCTGGCTGACCACGCCGAAAGGTCGCACTGCGCCCCCCACTCCAGGCCGCTATAGCCAGCGTGATGTGCGCTAGAGACCCCGATCATGCTGAAGACGTGCATCAGTGGCACCTACTCCTGCACTCAGAGGTCGTCCACGTCGACCAGCCCGTCCTGGATGGCGCGGGCGACCAGGCTTGCCTTGGTCCGCGCGGGTCGGCCGACGTTCGCGTACTTGATGCGCACCCGGTCCAGATACGAGTTGACCGTCCGTACGGAGATCCCGAGACGCTGCGCGACCAACTCCTTCGACTCCGACTGGAACCACTCGATGAGCACGTTCTCCTCGCGCACTGAGAGTTGGGGGCGGTCGGCGCGGGTATTTGTTCCCAGCGCGCCAGCCAGTGCGGGCGCCATGTAGGGCCGCTCGTCCGCTGCCGCCAGCGTCGCCTCGACCAGATGGTCTCGGCCCTCGCTCTTGGTCAGATAGGTCGCGGCTCCCAGGTCCAGGCAGTTGAGCGCTGTCTTCTCGTCGTCCCGCATCGAGTAGACGACCACCTGCCGCCCGGCGTCGACGAGTCTTCGAAGGCTGCCGAAGGCGGGGCCGCCCTCGCCCAGTTGCAGATCCAGGACGACGACGTCGGCCGTGCTGCCCGGCGCGGTCCAGGCTTCCCGTATGGAGCCGCCGACCGCGACCACGGTGATGGGCCGCCGTGATGCGGCGTACCACGCCTCCACGCCCGAGAGGATGGCGGGATGATCGTCGACGACGACCACGCTGACCGGTGCGTTGTCACTCATGTGAGGTCAACTCCGGAGGCTGCCGGTCTTCTCCAGCCGGCCTCCACCCACACACTTCCGCCGCGCATCGTTCGCGTCACGTCCACCTTCACGTCCGTGGCACGGCCGTGTGCCTGAGCGGCTCTTTCCGCGCCCCGGCCGCCGGCGCAGTCCTCGCTGACCACACTCACGCGTACCACGCGGGGTGTCCACACGACAGTCACCCGCGCGGTCGAGCGGGTACGGCTCAGAATCACCGCCACCGGGTCGATCAACTCCCTGCGTACCTCCACAGGCACCTCACCCGGCTGGCCCCGTACGGCCAGGCTCACCGTCACCCCCTGGTGCTCGGCCACCTCGACGCACGCCCGCAACTCGTTCAGCAGCGGGTCCAGGACGGCATCGCTTTCCGCGAACAGGCGGCGCATACGGGCGGCTTCCACGCCGCACCGGAACCTGACCTCCTCGTCGTGCGGGCTCAGCACACCATGGCCAAGGCCCACGAGCAGCGGCACGGTCGTCGCCGTCAGCGCGCGGTAGCGGTCCTTGTGGTCACGCTGCATGTCCTCGTGGATGCGTTCCCGGGTACGCAGTTCTTCCTCCCGTGCGGCCTCGGTCCCCGCTGCTGGCGCCGTACCGTGGAGCAGGTACGTCATCAGTACACCGACGGATAGCTGGAAGCCGCAGCTGCCTATCGTGGAGATCCCCATGGTGGCCCACTGGGCGACAGTTGGCGCCCCGGACAGGAACACAGCAGTCGCGTTGAGCCCCACATGCGCCCCGAGGAACGCCGCGAATACCCTGACCCGCAGGTCTGCCAGCAGGAACAGCGCGTGCCAGCCGACCACTCCGAACGCCCAGTCCGGTGCACCTGTCGACTGCTCCGGCGGGAGCGTGAACGCGCAGACCGCCGAAACAGCCAGCGCCGAGCCCAGGCTCCACCAGCGCACCCTCGGAGGGATCTGTCTGCCACGCAGCAGATAGGCGCCCCCGATCACCGCGACGGCGGCAAGGCAGACGAAGGCGGCCGTCTGTGCCCACGCGGGGCGGTACACGTCCTGGTGGACCACGAGCCGGCGCAGCGAGATGGTGAACTGCCACACCAGGCTGATCAGCAGCACGGCCAGTTGGGTCCCGTACAGGAGCCGCCCACGGATGAAGCGGACGTCGGCCGTGTGCTGGACCTGGGCGCGGGGCGGGCGCGGTACGCCGGGCGCCTGTGCTCCGTCGCCTGCCTGTGGCGCCCGCGTCTGGCCGTGCCAGCGCCACTGCACGCGGGTCCCGATGTCCGGATGGGAGGTGACGGAAGCGGAGCCTCCGACCGCGTGCATCCTGGCGATGATGGAACCGGAGATGCCCCGGCGCCGCGCGGGGACGGACTCCGGGTTGAACCCCCGTCCCGCGTCGGACAGTTCGACGACGGCGCCTTCTCCCTCTGTCCATGCCCTGAGCTCCGCCTCCCGCACCCCGGCATGGCGTGCCACATTGGTGACGGCCTCCCGGACCCCGTTGAATATCGCGAGCCCAGGGCCGGACGGAATCGCGAGCGGGCCATCGATGCGCGTCTTGAGCCGCACCCTGGTCTGTCCCTCACCTTCGGGCACACAGCCGAGGAGAGCCGCGAGGTCGACGCTCCCCGTCTCGAATCCGGGCACGGCGGACATGGCCTCCAGATCCTGTCTGGCACGTGGAGGCAGCCACGACCAGTCCCGGCCGTCGCCCTGGGAGACCATCAGCAGCGTCGCGCTCGCCGTGTCGTGCAGGGTCGCCAGGTACTCGCGCTCGGTCGCCCTGCGTGCGGCGGCGACCTCCATCTCCCGGCGCGCTGCCGCCCTGACCGCGGCCGACCGGTCCGCCGCCCTGGCCAGCCCCCGAACGATGAGGTAGGCGGCCCTCGACAGGCCCACCTGGATCAGCATGCGCGCCAGGGGTACCCAGTCGGGGCCGTGCCCGGGCGAGGAGAGGACGTCGCCCAGCACGAACACGACAGCCCCCAACGCGGCCAGGGCAGCCCCGGCCACCGGTCGCGTCGCCCACTCGTACTGGAAGGCGACGACGCTGATGCCGACCATCGCCTCCACCATCACATCCGCGGCCTCGCCGCCGATCACCGGCTGAGACAGCCCCGTCAACACCACCACGGCCGCGTCCAACGTCCACAGCAGGGCAAGCGGGAACATGCGCGGGCGGCGCAGCGAGTAAAGGCGCACACCACAGGCGAGGAAAGCGGGCACCAGCAGAGACACCGCCAGGGGAATCTCCGCCGCATCCGCCGAGACGACGCCCAGCGCACCGCACAGGCAGACCACGATGGACCGGAGCCACACCCCGAAGCGCTCAAGGGCCAGGATCACCAGGCGCTCGCTGGACCTGGGGCCGCCTGTCGAATCAGTGGTTCCGTCCTCGTTCCCCTTGCGTCCCCCGTGCCGCATGGAAACAAGGGTAGTTGACCCACGATCAAGGTAGAGCGCCCGTAAGCCTCGGCCTCGGTGCGATGAAGGTGTCGGGGCCGGCCTTCTGACGCTGCCTTGCGCGTATTCCGGTGTGTGCGGTGGCTGTTCCTTGTGGGGCAAACGACCGGCACACTCTGCGGCCTGGCCGGGCTACCGTGCCCGTCGTACAGGCTGACACCGGCCGTGGCGGGGCGCACATGACCTCACGCTCAACCCCTTTCACCGCCAGCCGTCCTACCGAACTCATACGTCCGGCATGTGGCGTGCCGAAGATCCCGGGAGTTCCGCATGAGAGTCCTCGCAAGACTCAGGAACGCGTTGACGACAGGTGCACTTCTCATAGCGGCAGGCTCGATGGGCCTGGCTACCGCACCGCCGGCCTCCGCGAACGAGCCGATCGCCAACCCCAGCATCACCGTGACCGGCGGCTGCGCCGGAGCGCGGTCCCTGGTCCAGATCTACTGGCACAGCTCGAACGAGGCCAGCATCCACTGGACGCTGACCGACACCGACCGGGGCGACGGCAAGCCGCCCGTCCTCAGGATGAACGCGGTCGGCGCCGACGGCGCCCAGCCGTTCGTGTTCCGCACCGGAGAAACCGCGGCCGTCCTCCATGGCGACACCGTCTCGGGCGGCGAGGACACCTGGAACCCCTCGGACATCGCCCAGTTCCGGCGTCTGCAGATCATCACCCAGAACGGCACCACGGCGTCGGGCGTCGAGTGCTCGACGACCAAGAGCGTGTACAACTTCTCCCGCGTGGCCTACCACTACTCGCTCGACCAAACCGACAAGCCGTACGAGTGGGGCACTGAGGGGCCGGACACCTTCGACTGCTCCGGCCTGGTGTACCACTCGTACAACCGCGTGCCCGACCTGCCCTCGGACTGGACCCGCAAGACAGCGAACAGCTACTACAGCTGGGCGGTGGGGGAGGCCGCGAACAACGAGTCCAACAACAGCAACCTCCAGCCTCTCGACGTCCTGCGGGTCCCTGCGTCCGAGCGGCAGGTCGGCGATCTCGTCTTCTACGACGGCCATGTCGGCTTCTACGCGGGCGACGGCCGCCTCTACTCCGCCCTCAACGAGAATGCCGGCATCGGCTACACCAGCATCGACATCCTGACCAGGCAGGACCAGTACTACTACCGAATTGTCGGCGTGAGGTCGTCCACTTCCTCGTAGCGACGCTCCCTGATGCCCCGGAGCCCTGAACCGTGGCAGCACCATCGTGGGGTTCCGTTCGGACGGCAGCTTGCGCCACCGCGAGCGGACCTTCTTTTCCTCTCAGCTCCCCGGCCGGGCCAGTGCAGTTCGACATGCTCTGTCAACCGCCGCCAGGCGCAGCGGCGTTAAAGCCCAAGCCGCACGCTGCGAGCGCGGGGAGCGCGCTCACAGCGTGGTGGTGAACCTGCCGTCGACGGCGCATTCGGTCCGGCCACGCGAGATGCCTCAAGTACGCCCAGGGGCTGTGCCTGCCACAGCCTCCAACTGCTTGCCAACCCACACTGAAGCCGGTGTCGCCACAACCTGCCGCTCCGTGCGGGTCAGCCCCGGCGTACGCTCACGGGCGCACCGTCGAGCGATGGCGAACCGAGGGGAAGACACCATTCGTGCCTGATTACGACGACCCCGCCTGGGGGCCGCTTCCTGTCCGTCCGGCCGTACTGCGCTGGCTGCTGCTTCTCCCCCTGACCCTGGTGTTCCTGCCACTGTGGTGGGTGGTGTGGGTCTTCCTCGCCGCCTGCTTCTACTGCGTGGCGACGGTAGCCGAGCTGATTGTCCACATGGTGCCGCGTGCCGAGAACGGTGCGATACGGGTGCTGGACGCCACGCTGGGCCGGGTGCCGTTCGTCCCGCTCTGGTGCGTGACCCCGGTGGCGCTGGTGCGGGAGGGCGACACGACGTACTACCAGGCGCGCGTGGACCGGCGCATCGAAAAGCAGACCCGGCGAGTGGAGACCTCCCACTACCGTCGCGAGTACCACCGCGACCTGGAACTCGGGACACACTACTTCCGGGGCGTTGGCGCCGGGTACGTCCTGCGCGTCGCCTCGGAGCAGGGCTGGAACCTCCATCCAGTGCTGCGCTCGCGCCCCCGGCATCGGCTCCGGCTGCGCCACAACGGTCGGCAACGGCCGGACTTCAGGAACTGACGCTCCCGAACGGTCTTCGTCAGCGGCGGCCGCCCCGCCCAATTGGCCGACGGCGAACCAGCCTGCGCACTCCGGGCCACTCGCGCGACAACGGCGAAGCGCGGGCAGGTGGAGCGTCAATCTGTCTGTTGGCGCCGCAAATTGACGCAGTAGCAGCGTATGTACCGCTGGAGAACCTGGCTATCAGCCCCAGCGCGGCCTCACCTCAACCAGGAAGGCAAGCTTGCTCACCGTCGACGACCAGCGCAGGCTGGCTGGAGCTGGTCGCGACCACCGCAGGCTGGCTTCAGGGCTGATCAGCCCTGGCGTGCTCACCCGCTTTCAAGGAGACCACACTGAGAAGAAGCGCCCTGCAGTGGCCGGTACTGATCATCGCGTTCGTGCTGGGCCTGCCCTCGTTGACCGGCTGCGCCATCGACAAGGGCACGGCACTCGCCGCGGATTTCGAAGAAAACTGGGCCGGTACGCCGGACGTGGCGAAAATCCGCACCACCGAGAACAACACGCTGCCCTTCAAAGGAACGTCGACCGGCACGCTGATCCTCAAGGACGGCACTTCGGCCGACCGCGTGACCAAACTGGTGGGCGAGTTGAGAGAGTACGTCTCCCGTCACGACAAGATCACCGGACGAATCGCGGCGGATGGCATCACCTTCACCGTTGTCGCGGACGAGGGGCGCACCGGAGAGGTCCTGGCGCTGTGGCGGTCACTGACGGCCGACGACCGCGTGGCGGACGCCGACATCAATGACGCGCCCTGGAAGAAAGCAACCGACCGCTGGCGGATCGAGGTCACCGCAGTCGATGCCACCGGAGCATTGGCAGTGTTCAAGGACATGTACGGCAAGGGCGACCGGCACCGGCCACTCTCTGGCGTGATTGTCCTAACGGTCAAAGGGGGGCTCTTTGTGGAGACCGACTTCAACGACGGTTTCCCCGCAGAGGCGATCGCCGCGTACGAGGCGGTGCTCGCTCAGTACCCCGTCATCCGCGCGACTCTGCGACGCGATGCTGTGTCTGGATCGGCGGTAAGCATCGTCGTGGCGGAAGGCGTGGATCGGCACCATGCCAGGGAACTCGCCCGGAGGGCGGCCCCGAACCTCGGTGCCGCCGTCGAAGTCACCAGCGACAGCGCCGACTGATCGCCAGGGGGACCAACAGGCCGGACGAACCGGACGATCGCGCCCTCGGCCGATCCCGAGGAGGCCTGACCACCAAGATCCATCTCGCCTGCGACGGCAAGGGGCGCCCGCTCGCAGTCCTGGTGACACCCGGCCAACGCCACGACAGCATCTGCGCGCGACCTCTTCTGGAGCGCATCCGCGTCCCTCGCACCGGCCCGCCGACCACGCTGCAGGCCTGACCAGGTCATCGCAGACAAGGCCTACAGCTCCCGCGGCTTCCGCGCCTACCTGCGCAAACGCGGCATCGGGCACACCATCCCAGAGAAGACCGACCAGCAGCGACACCGGCACAACCGCGGGCATCTCGGCGGGCGGCCACCGATGTTCGACCGGCAGATCTACCGTCAACGCAACGTCGTCGAACGCTGCTTCAACCGGCTCAAAGGCTTCCGTGGAATCGCCACCCGATACGAGAAGACCGCCACTTCCTACGAAGCAGCGGTCACACTCGCGTCATTCCTGCTCTGGGCAGGATCCGTTTGAAGACGGACCCTAGACGATGGTGCAGGTTCGGGCGTCGTAGCTGGCCTTTCGGTCGTTGCCGTCGGCGTCGGCGAAGTGGTAGACCCCGTTGACACGTGAGATCGCGATGTCCCTGTACCGGCCGTCGTACTTGTCGACCGTCCCGTCGTCGTCCGTGTCCCTGAGTTGCTTGCCCGCGGCGGCCCAGGTGTTCTTCCCTACCGAGCCGTCGGCGTCAATGGGGCTCATATATTTGCTCTGCCACGCATGTGTGGCAATGGTGGTGTTGTGGCCGAAGTAGCCGTCGATCTGGTCCCTGTGGCCACCGCTGGAAGAATCCGCCCAGAAGACGATCTTCTGCCACAGGCACGTGGCATTGGAATTCCGGTTGTAGCCCCCGAACTCGGCGACGATGCCCTCGTCGGTCCAGTCGTCCGTGAAGTCTCCGGCGCCCTGGATGTAGGTGTTGCCGTTGTAGGAGTTGGACGCCGAGGCGGGTGTCGTCATGGAGGCACTGATGCCAAGGGTGAGGAGTGTGGCGGTCAGGGGAACCGCGGTCTTGCGCAGGACGCTGCGGATCTTGCTGGAGGAAGCCATGGGTCTCCGGATCAAAAGAGCAGGCCAATGGGCTTGCTCGGACGGATGAAGCCGAGTTGGTCTACGACCTCGGCAGGAGATAGGAGGCTTTTGTTGTGGTCGGTGTCAGCCCCGTACGACGGGACAGTAGCCCGGTCCGGTCGCTGAGTGTGTCGGTCGTTTGCCCCACAAGTGACGGATGACGAGAGGCCGTTGCTCAACTGCCTGGGCACGGAAACCGAGACGGACGGCGGTTCCGGACCCCGCGTTCCCCCTGGAGGGGAGCATCACGGCAGGCCGCCAAAGCACGAAGGACCAGATCGGTGATCTGGTCCTTCGGGTTGTGTCGGTTGCACGGGCTATGCGGGTTGCGCGGGTTATCCGTGTGGGAGTTCCTCGGCGCCTACCAGCGGGGCGTGGCCTGCGCGGTGACTCGCTGGATGGCCTTGATGGGCGAGGTCGGGGCGGTCGACATGGACGTAGGGGCCGGTGCCGACGGCGGTGCTGAGCCTGCTGCGGCCGGAGAGCTCGCGCCACTCGTGCTGGCCGTCGGTCCGCATCTGCTCCAGGGCGGGCCCGTAGTCGGGGACTTCGGAGTACGGGTGCGCACACGGACGGGCTCAGCCACCGCGCCTCCAGCGGTCGGATCGGACGTCACCCCACATCTAATCGCCGCGACCACCAAACCGGCGAACCTATCCGGTCACAGCACTTGTCACGATGGCCCAGGCGCGTTCGTAGTGGCCCGAGATGAACTGGAAGAACAGGTTCGCGGCCTCGGGTTCGAAGGGGATGCAACCCACTTCATCGACCACGATCAGAGGGATCCGGCCAAGCCGGGTCAACTCTTCGCTCAGACGCCCTGCTTGATGGGCTTCGGCGAGGCGGGTGACCCACTGGGCGGCGGTGTCGAAGACGACGCGGTGGCTGGCCTGGCAGGCCCGGATGCCGAGCCCGGTGGCGAGGTGGGTCTTGCAAGTGCCGGGCGACCCAAGGAAGATCACATTCTCCTTTCCGGCGACGAATTCCAGTGTCCCCAGATGAGCAATGACCTCGCGTTTCACGGACCGCTGGTGGTCGAAGTCGAAGTCCTCAAGCGACTTGCGAGAGGGAAAGCGATCCGCCCGGATGCGGCCCTCGGCGCCGTGGAAGTCGCGGGCGGCGACCTCCCTCTGCAGGCATGCGGCCAGATACTCCTCGTGACTCCAGCCCTCGTTGCGGGCTCGCTCGGCGAGCCGGGCTGCCGAATCCCGCACGGCCGGGGCCTTCAACGCCTTGGTCCGATAGATCAGTTCGGAACCGACGTCCCGACGTCAGCCACGGCCGCCCCTTCACCCCCAGAGTCGACGTGTCCAAGGTCGCGGACAAGGTGTTCCTGATCGTCACCGACGACCCGGAGGAACAGAGCATCACCGTCAAGTGCGAGCCCGAGCACGAGCGGGCACTGGAGCCGGCTATACCTCGATCACCCCGCTATCTCGACAAGAGACACTGGATCGCGCTGGGGCCCGGGCGGTGCATCACAAAGCGGCTGATCGACGTTGCGATCGAACACTCCTACGACCTGGTCATCGATGGTCTGTCACAGAGCGAGCGCCCGCCTCGCGCCCCTGGCCCGGACCCGGCCGCCAGGTGAACCTTGGCCGCGCCCCCTTGGACACTGGCCGGCCTCGGGTCAGCCAGGCAGCCCTGGGAGCAAGGCGATGACGTCGCCTCATCGCGGCTCCGTGGCCGACCGCTCAACGTCCGCCGGGGTTCGGGGGCGGGGCAGCAGCCGACCCCAGGTCCATGTCCAGGCAGAAGGCGCCGTACAGGTACGTTCGACCAGAACAGCGCGATAACGACGGCACTCAGGACGGGGGAACGGAACTCGTCCCGCTACTCACGACCTACTTTGCGGCTCGTCGGAGAGGCCCTCGCTCCGGTCCGTGACCACGTGGTGATCGCCACGAAGTTCGGCTTCCCTATCGAGAACGGTGCGTCAGTCGGACTCAACAGCCGGCCCGAGCAGATCCGTGCCGTCGCGACGGCCTCCCTCGAACGGCTCGGGGTGGAGACGATCGACCTGTTCTACCAGCACCGTGTTGATCCACAGGTGCCGATCGAAGACGTCGCCGGCACGGTGGCGGAGCTCGTGCAGGAGGGCAAGGTCCGCTGCTTCGGGCTCTCGGAGGCCGGTGCGGAGACCATCCGTCGTGCTCACTCGGTCCACCCGGTCACAGCAGTGCAGAGCGAGTACTCGCTGTGGACCCGGGATCCCGAGTCACAGATCCTGCAGACGTGCGCGGCGCTCGGCATCGGATTCGTTCCCTTCAGCCCGCTCGGCAAGGGGTTCCTGATTGGGGCGGTGGACGCCTCGACGTCGTTCGCGGCCGACGACGTCCGAACCACCATTCCACGGTTCACGGCCGAGAACCGAGCGGCCAATCAGGCGCTCATCGATCACATTGCAGCGCTCGCGCAGGCCAAGGACGCCACACCGGGGCAGGTAGCGCTCGCCTGGCTGCTTGCACAGCATCCGTGGATCGTCCCGATTCCCGGAACGCGGCGCATCGCCCGCATCGAGGAGAACATCGGCGCCACTCAACTACCGCTCTCCGCCGACGAACTGTCGGGCCTCAACGAACTCGCTGACCGGGGCGGGGTACAGGGGGACCGCTACAACGAGCACCACATGTCGCTGGTCGACAAGTAGCCGGACGGCTCGATAGCGAGTGCCGCGTCAGGCAACGTTTGCGATGTTCGTCGTTGACCCTGAGCCGACGGTAGGTGACGTGGCACCGTGCATCGAAGTCGAGCGTTTTGGGCGCCGTTCCGTTGCGAACCTGAACGCCCCGAGCGCCGAATCGGTCGCGCGTTCGGTCTGCGGTCTGGTTCGCATCGCGACGGCGTTAACGTTCGCATCACGACGGTGTTGAGTAGGTGGGATCGGGCGCCGATGAGGAATGGTGCAGGCAGTCGTCTAAGAGGTCGTCTCAACTAGCTTGATCGCTAGGCTGTCTGTCGTGATGGCGTGGGTGGGACGTCTGGTTCCGGACGGGTTGTGGGATTTGTTTCAGCGGGTGGTCCCGGCTGCTCCGGTGCGTCCGCAGGGCGGTGGTCGACGGCGGTACGGTGATCGCGAAGTGCTGGCGGCGATCGTGTACGTGGCCACGACGGGCTGTACCTGGCGGCAACTGCCGCCGGTTTTCGGTCCGTCTGGACCGACCGCGCACCGCCGTTTCACCGAGTGGAGCCGGGCCAGGGTGTGGGGCAAGCTTCACCGCATAGTCCTGGACGAACTCGGCGCCCGTGGAGAGTTGGACTGGTCGCGGTGCGCGATCGACTCAGCGAACACGCGGGCCCTCAAAGGGGGGACCTGACGGGTCCAAATCCCGTAGATCGCGGCAAGAAGGGATCAAAGATCCATTTGATCACCGAGCGGTCCGGTACGCCGCTCTCGATCGGAATCTCCGCCGCGAACACCCACGACAGCCAGGGCCTCGGCTTCTCGTGCGCGGCATCCCGCCCATTCGCTCCCGCCGCGGACCGCGTCGACGACGCCCCGCCAGACTCCATGGCGACAAGGGGTACGACTACGACCACCTGCGACGGTGGCTACGTTCCCGGAACATCACCCCGCGCATCGCCCGCAAGGGCATCGAGCCCTCCCAGCGCCTGGGCCGCCACCGCTGGACTGTGGAACGGACGGTGGCCTGGCTTGCCGGGTGCCGCCGCTTGCACCGGCGCTACGAGCGCAAGGCCGAACACTTCCTCGCCTTCGCCGGCATCACCGCCACCCTCATCTGCTACCGGCGTCTGGGTGGGTGAGCCGGTTCATGCGACTCCGAGGAACCCCGGATCGGCGCCGTCGAACTGAAGGCACGAGGTGCGGCTCAGGCTCAGGAGTTCCGTCATGGGCGCGGCACGACGGCTGGTTGCCAGCAGATCCTGACGGGCCTCGGCCGACCACAACGGCGGGAAGAACGACAGTCCCTGTCGGCCATTCAGCACAGAGACTTCGTCGCGCCAGCCGTCCCACCGCAGGCCCTCATAGAACTCCTGGAGCCCTCCGGAAAGAACCCAGGACAGCCATGCCGAGTGGCCGGCGCCCAGGGCCTCCCAGCCAAGGGCATCGGGGGCGAAGTAGAGGATCTCGCCCGGCTCGCCGGGCCGACCGGCCTCACGGGGGTTGCCCCCATTGAGGGTGAAGACCCCGCCCAGCACGTCGTGCGCGACCACGAGACCCGCACCCGACGGCCACGCGGGATCGAACGCCGCGGGCATCGCGTTGATCTCGGCCAGGCCGGGCAGCCCTTCCACGTCGGCACCGCTCGGGCTTCCGAAGATCCGCAACCATCCGCTGTCCACGAGCAGACCGCCACAGTTCAGTACGATGCCGCCCAAATTTGATCCGGCGGAGACCTGTAGCTGCAGCAGAGCAGCGCGACCCCTCTCGGTATCGCCGGGCAGCACCTCAACTGGTACGTCGGTGCCGGACAGCTCCTGAAGGAGGAGCGGCCAGGCTGGATCGTCGACGTTGATCAGCTCATTGACCTCGCGCATCTCTGCATCGTCGCACCAGCACCCAGTGGCCAAGTCCGCAGGGTCACCCGCACTTCGATCCACCAATCGAGATGACCTCTAAAAGAGTGTTTTGTCCTGGGGATGTTGTTTGGTGGCTCTTTGGGTGTCAGGTTGATTCAAGGGTGCCGGGGCCAGGGATATCTCGTGTGTCAGGTGATGCCGTTGACGACATGTGCAGGCCCTTTTCGGCCCGTTCGCTCCTGTCTGATCCCAAGGCGCCCCTGCTGAACCCCTTTTGCGCCCTGCTGATGCGAGGGTCCCGACGGTAGTACCGAAACATGACGCGACAGCGCCCGTATCCCAGCGATCTGTCCGATGCCCGCTGGGAGTTGGTTGAGCCCGCCCTGACTGCCTGGCGGGCCGAGCGCAGGGGAAAGGGCCTGGATATCGGGCGCCCACCCCAGCATGACCTGCGCCGGATTATGGACGCCATCCTGTATGTCGACCGGACCGGGATCCCTTGGCGCTACCTGCCGCACGACTTCGCACCGTGGGAGACCGTCTACGGGTACTTCGCCGCGTGGCAGAAGGACGGTGTCTTCCACCAACTCAACGGCATCCTTCGCCAGTTGGTACGCCAGGCCGAAGGCCGGAACGCCGAGCCGAGCGCCTGCGTGCTCGATGCCCAGAGCGTCAAGACCTCCGCGAACGTGCCGGCTTCTGGGCAGGGAATCGACGCAGGGAAGAAGATCGCAGGCCGCAAGCGTCACCTCGGCGTCGACACTCTCGGCCTGCTCCTCGCCGTCTGGGTCACCGCTGCCAGCGTCTCCGACAACGTCGGCGGCATCCACCTGCTGTCCCGGATCGCCACCTCAAACCCACAGGTCAGAAAGGCCTGGACGGACACCGGGTACCGCACCAAAGCCATCGATCACGGCGCACGTCTCGGTATCGACGTCGAAGCCGTCCACCGGGATCCGACCGCGAAGGGATTCAAGGTGATCCCGCGGCGCTGGGTCGTCGAGCGGACCTTCGGCTGGCTGATGCACCATCGCCGACTCGCCCGCGACTACGAGACCCATCCCCACCGCTCCGAAGCCATGATCCGCATTGCGATGATCGACCTCATAAGCAGACGGCTGACCCGCGAATCCACCCTGAACTGGCGCGATGCCTGACTTGGAACCAAACAACATCCCCAGGACAAAACACTCTTTAAGACGTCATCTCATTTGGTTACGTGGGTAGGCTGTCGGATGTGGCGGGGATCGTTGAGCGGCTGATGCCGGACGAGTTGTGGGAGCTGTTCCAGCGTGTGGCGCCTGAGGCGCCCACGCGGCCTCAGGGCGGTGGCCGACGAAGGCACGGTGACCGTGAAGTGCTGGCTGCCATCGTGTTCGTGGCAACGTCCGGCTGTACCTGGCAGCAACTGCCGGCCGGACCGTTCGGACCGTCCGGCGCGACGGCGCACCGCCGCTTCACCGAGTGGACGAAGGCCAGGGTATGGGCAAAGCTCCACCGTCTTGTCCTCGACGGGCTCGGCTCCCGCGGCGACCTTGACTGGTCTCGATGCGTGATCGATTCAGTGAACATGCGCGCCCTGAAAAGGGGGACCTGACAGGTCCGAATCCTGTCGACCGGGGCAAGTACGGCTCAGAGATCCATCTAATCACTGAGCGGACCGGTCTGCCCCTGTCCGTCGGGATCTCGGGTGCCAACGTCCATGACAGCCAGGCCCTGATCCCGCTCGTGAAGGGCATACCACCGGTCCAGTCCCGCCGCGGCCCCCGACGTCGCAGGCCCAACAAGCTCCATGCAGACAAGGGCTACGACTACGGCTACCTGCGGCGGTGGTTACGCAGTCGAGGCATCCTGCACCGCATCGCCCGCAAGGGAGTTGAGACCTCGCAGCGGTTGGGGCGTCACCGTTGGACGATCGAACGCACCATGTCCTGGCTTGCCGGCTGTCGCCGTCTCCACCGTCGCTATGAGCGCAAGGCCGAGCACTTCCTCGCCTTCACGAGTATTGCCTGCACCCTCATCTGCTACCGGCGGCTCGCCCGTTGATGTGGGTTTGCAGCAACCTCACCGCCAGGTCGTGGCCGTAGCGATTGGCCATGTCCATGGGTGTGTGACCGTCTGGATCGGCGAGCTCCGGATCAGCCCCGAAGGCCAGCAGCACAGCCGTGGTATGCACCGTCAACGGTTCGCCGCTCTGTAGAGAGCCGTCGCCCTCGACATCGATCGCGTGCGTCAGCAGCGTCATGTTGCTGAAGACCTCATCGGGATCGGACCCGTCGGCCAACAACCGGGCCAGGCTCTCCGCGTCCTCGTGCTCGACCGCGTGATGGGCGGGTGTCCAGTAGTTACTCACCAAGGCATTCAATCGCCACCACAGCACGTCTGCCAGCGGTTATCTACGCCGCCAGCAACCAATTGAGATGACTTCTAAGTCGCCGCGTTGCGACAGCGTCACCTAATTGTTATGGCGGATGACAAATAGCGCCGCCCGCAGTCTGGGCACGGGGTCCGGAGCGCCGTAAGTTCCCGCTCACAACATTCAGCCGGGCGGATCACCAGACACCCGGCAATTCCCCCGAGAGCGCGCTTCTCGGCTTCCTTCTCACCACCCTCGTACGTCCGGTCGTCCGGCCGTAACACCAGAAAGGACCCTGCCCATGCGCAAGGGACTCCTCTTCACAGCCGCCTCGGTGGCACTGGTCAGCTCGCTCACTGCCTGCGGCGACTCCTCGTCGGGCGACAGCGACTCCGGCTCCGACGCCAAGCCGAAGATCGGTGTGATCCTCCCGGACAGCAAGTCCTCGGCCCGCTGGGAGACCGCGGACCGCAAGTACCTCTCCGAGGCGTTCAAGGCGGCGGGCGTCGAGTTCGACATCCAGAACGCGCAGGGCGACAAGCAGGAGTTCCAGACCATCGCAGACCAGATGATCACCAGCGGTGTGAACGTCCTGGTGATCGTGAACCTGGACAGCGGCACGGGTAAGGCAGTTCTGGACAAGGCCAAGGGGCAGGGCGTCGCCACGATCGACTACGACCGGCTCACGCTCGGCGGCTCCGCCCAGTACTACGTGAGCTTCGACAACACCGCGGTCGGCAAGCTGCAGGGCGAAGGCCTCAGCAAGTGCCTGAGCGACATGAAGGCCAAGAAGCCCATCGTCGCCACGCTCAACGGCTCACCGACGGACAACAATGCCACTCTCTTCGCCGAGGGCTACAACGGCATCCTCGACCCGAAGTACAAGTCGGGCGACTACGTGAAAGGCCCGGACCAGTCCGTCCCGGACTGGGACAACGCCCAGGCCGGCACCATCTTCGAGCAGATGCTCACAAGCGAGCCCAAGATCGGTGGCGTGCTTGCCGCCAACGACGGTCTCGGCAACGCGGCCATCGCCGTCCTGCGCAAGCAGAACCGCAACGGCGAGGTCCCGGTCACCGGCCAGGACGCCACCGTCCAGGGACTGCAGAACATCCTCGCGGGCGATCAGTGCATGACCGTCTACAAGGCGGTCAAGAAGGAGGCCGACGCCACGGCCAAGCTCGCCGTCTCCCTCGCCAAGGGCGAGAAGGGCGAGACGAACGCAACCGTCGAGGACCCCGAGGGCAAGCGCAAGGTCCCGTCCGTGCTGGAGACGCCGGTGGCCATCTACAAGGACAACGTCAAGGACGTCGTGGACGACGGCTTCGTCACCAAGGAAGAGCTGTGCACGGGCAAGTACGCCGCCCTGTGCACCAAGGCCAACATCAAGTAGCCCTCACCGGCCGACCGGACCGTCACCCCTTGTCCAGTCGGCCCGACCGCGGGTCCCGGGGCTCCCACCTCCCCGGGGCCCGCGGCCTCACGACCGTAAGGAGCCGTCTTCCATGACAGCGACCCCGATCCTTCGACTGCGCGGGATCGACAAGAGCTTCGGCGCCGTGCAGGTACTGCACGACGTGTCCTTCGACGTCCATCCAGGCGAGGTGACCGCCCTCGTCGGAGACAACGGCGCAGGCAAGTCCACCCTGGTCAAGTGCATCGGCGGGATCCATCCGATCGACGGCGGCGAGTACTGGTTCGAGGGTGAACAGGTCCAGGTGCACAGCCCGCGTGAGGCGGCGGCCCTGGGCGTCGAGATCGTGTACCAGGACCTGGCGCTCTGCGACAACCTCGACATCGTGCAGAACATGTTCCTCGGCCGCGAGAAGCGCCGGGGGCTCGTCCTGGACGACGCGACGATGGAGGAGATGGCCGCCCAGACCCTCGAAGGGCTGTCGGTCCGCACCGTCAAGTCCATCCGCCAGCAGGTCTCCAGTCTTTCCGGCGGCCAGCGGCAGACCGTGGCCATCGCAAAGGCCGTGCTGTGGAACAGCAAGGTCGTCGTCCTGGACGAGCCGACCGCCGCGCTCGGTGTCGCCCAGACGGCACAGGTCCTCGAACTGGTCCGGCGGCTGGCCGACAACGGTCTCGCCGTGGTCCTGATCTCGCACAACATGAACGACGTCTTCGCGGTGTCCGACCGGATCGCCGCCCTTTACCTGGGCCGGATGGCCGCCCACGTCAGCACGTCGGACGTGACGCACTCCCAGGTAGTCGAACTCATCACCTCGGGCCGCAGCGGGGACCTCGGCCTCGCCCACAGCAACGGAGTCACCGCATGACCGCCGCAGTCGCCCCCGAGAAGCCGGAACTGCCGCACGGTCCCGGTACGCCGAAGAAGAACGGAGCGGCCGGAGCCGCGAGTCTGCGCTCGGTCGCCCGGAACTACGTCGATCGGGTACGCGGCGGCGAGTTGGGCGCCCTCCCCGCCGTACTCGGCCTGATCGTCCTGTGCGTGTTCTTCGCCGCCCTGCGCCCGGTCTTCCTGTCCGAACTGAACTTCGCCAACCTGCTGACCCAGGGCGCGGGCAGCATCGCCATTGCCATGGGCCTGGTCTTCGTCCTCCTCCTCGGCGAGATCGACCTGTCCGCGGGGTACGCCAGCGGGGTCTGCGCCGCCGTACTCGCCATCCTGCTCACCGACCACGGATGGCCCTGGTACGGCGCGGCCGGCGCGGCGATCCTCACCGGCACGGTCATCGGCCTGGTGCTCGGCCTGCTGGTCGCGAAGGTCGGCATCCCCTCATTCGTGGTCACACTGGCCGCCTTCCTGGGGTTCCAGGGCATCGTGCTGATGCTGCTGAAGGAAGGCACCAACATCTCGATCCGGGACGAGACGATCCTGGCCGTCGCCAACAACAACCTCTCCCCCGCGCTGGGTTGGGTACTGCTCGCCGTCGGTGTCGGAGCGTACGCGGCGATCCAGCTTCGGCAGAACCGGAACCGCCGGCGGCGCAGGCTCGCCCCCGCTCCACTCACCCTGCTCGCGGTCAGGATCGGCGGCCTGGCGGTCCTCGGTGCAATCGCCGTCCACCTGCTCAACCAGGAGCGCAGCCGCAACGTCATCGTCGACTCGCTCAAGGGTGTGCCGATCGTGGTGCCGGTCATCGCCGCCCTGCTCGTCGCCGGTACGTTCCTGCTCCAACGCACCTCGTTCGGCCTGCACATCTACGCAGTGGGCGGTAACGCCGAGGCGGCCCGCCGGGCCGGCATCAACGTGGCAACCATCCGGATCTCCGCGTTCGTCATCTGCTCCTCCCTGGCCGCGGTCGGCGGCATCATCGCCGCGTCCCGGGGCAACTCGGTCGACCCCAACACCGGTGGCAGCAACGTGCTGCTGCTGGCGGTGGGCGCCGCCGTGATCGGCGGGACGAGCCTGTTCGGCGGGCGGGGCAGGGTCGTTGACGCCGTGCTCGGCGGCATGGTGGTCGCGGTCATCCAGAACGGCATGGGCCTGATGGGGTACAGCTCAGGGGTCAAGTACGCTGTCACAGGTTCGGTTCTGCTGGTGGCCGCAGGCGTGGATGCGCTGTCCCGTCGCCGGGCCGTACAACGATGAGGTCTGGGGTTCCATGAAAGCCGGTCCCTCGCAGGAGGAGATTCGCCGGCACAACCTCGGCACCCTGCTCCGTCATGTGCACATCGGCGGATCCATGTCGCGAGCCGTCCTGGCCGAGCGCATGGGACTCAACCGCAGCACCATCCTGGGTCTGGTGAGCGAGCTGGGCTCGGCCGGCCTGGTCCGTGAGGAACTGCCCCGTGACACCGGCAGGGCCGGCCGGCCGTCCCTGGTCGTACGCCCCGAGTCCGACCGGGTGTACGTCCTCGCCTTCGACGTGGGCGTGGACCGGCTGGCCGCCGCCCGCATCGGCATGGGCGGGGTCTTCCTCGACCACAGGGAGATCCCCGTGCTTCCCGGCCATAGCAACGCCGGCAAGGTGGCCGAGGTCCTCGCCGGCTCCGCGCTGGAAATGATGGGCACGGCACGGCACGGCACCTACTGCGTCGGCGTGGCCGCCGCCGTCCGCGGGATGGTGCGCCGATCCGACGGCCTCGTCCGCGCCGCCCCCTACCTCGGCTGGGAGGACGAGGAGTTCGGCGAGGACCTCAGAAGCCGGCTGGGCCTCGGCCTTCCCGTCTCGGTGGGTAACGAGGCCAGTCTCGGTGCGCTCGCGGAGCACCTGCGCGGTGCCGGGACCGGATGCCAGGACCTCGTGTACCTGCACGGCGACATCGGCATCGGCGGCGGTGTCATCACCGGTGGCCAACTGCTGGGCGGCGACTGCGGATACGGCGGCGAGATCGGGCACATGGTCGTCAACCCGCGAAATGGCAGGCCCTGTGGCTGCGGGGCGCGCGGCTGCCTCGAAGCCGAGGCCGGGGAGCGCGCCCTGCTGGAGACCGCGCGGCGCGACCCGTCGGCCACCGGCCGGGAAGCCGTACGCGCCGTCATCGAAGCGGCCGACCGGGGCGACATCACCGCCCGCGCTGCCCTGCGCGACGTCGGCGACTGGCTCGGCATCGGCGTCGCCAACCTGGTCAATGTGCTCAACCCGCGCACGGTCATTTTTGGGGGGACGCTCCGCGAGGTGTTCCTCGGCTCGGCCGCCCAGATCCGCAGCCGTATCAACCGCCTTGCCCTCACAGCCTCCCGCGAGAACCTGCGGCTGCGAGTGGGGGAACTCGGCGACGACGCGGTGCTCATCGGAGCCGCCGAACTCGCCTTCTCCGAGATCCTGGTCGGCCCTCTGGAGACGCTGGCCCGCGTTGGCGCATAGCCAATACAGCGACGCGACCATCACGAAGGCCGGACCGCGCACACCCCGGATCGCGTCCATGACATTCACTAGTGACTTGCGGCTCTTGTCGGCCTTGGCCGTGAACAGGACCGAAGCAGGTTGAGCAGGTCGACGATCGTCTACGGTATGTCCGTGCCGGTCCTGATGATCACGTCTTGGTCGTCGGCGGTGTCGTGCAGTGCTGCCGCAGGGAACGGCCTTGGGGCGGTAGCCCCTGACGTGAAGCTCATACTTCCCCGGCAGGTGGATCCACCGCATGCCGGTCTGGGACTCGAAGGCGATCGCCTCGATCACCTCACGGTGATCCCGCGACCGGCCACCCCGCTTGGGCGTCAGGTCCGAAAGCAACGGCTCAATCCGCGCCCACCACACGTCAGTCAACGGCACACCCGGACCAACGACCGACTGATCCAAGCGAATTACCTGGCTGTGGAGGGTGAGGGATGACGGTTCGGTGTCGCCGCCTGCAGTCCAGCCGTGCGTGCCGTAGTACGTCGGGGAATGAGCGTGAGGGCGAAGCTCCAGGCGCTCGTGGGGACACCGGCGATGAGGTCGATGAGCTGGTCGACGGCTGCTGCGGCGATGGCGTCGAAGGGGACGCGGACGATGGTCAGGGGCACGGTCGGCCGGGTGGCGAAAGGGATGTCGTTGTAGCCGACGATGGAGAGATCCTCGGGACCGTGGAGACCGGCGCGCTGCACGGCGGCGAGGGCCCTGACGCAGTGTTGTCGTTGACGGCGAAGACCGCAGTGGGGCGTCGGACGAGGCCCGGCAGGTGCTGGCCGGCGTCTTCGCCGCTTTCCATGCTGAAGGTGGAGGGGATGATGAGTGTCTCATCGATGGGGAGGCCGGCCTCTCGTAGTGCTCCTCGTATCCGACACGGCGGCCGGGGGCTCTGGAGGCTTAGGAGGGGCCGGCGATCAGGATGATGCGTGATGGGCGAGGTCGATGAGGTGTCGGGTGGCGAGGTAACCGCCGAGGCGGTCGTCGCCCAGTGACGCGGCGCTGTCCCCGTAGGTTCACAGGGCCAGGACGGGCAGGATGCCCTTGTGGGCAAGGTCCTGGGAGAAGCCGCCGTTGGTGCGGGCGGTGGTGAGTACGAGGCCGTCGACGCGGCCGTTGGAGCAGGACGTCACCGTTTTCGCAATCGAGGTACGGGTCGTCGTGGGTGGTGGCGACGAGGATGTGGTAGCCGCGTACACGCGGCGCCCACAGGCCTTCGCCACCACGCGCGCGACGCCACCCGCGCTCTGGTCACACTCGGCATCACGTGGTCAACGCCGACAGATCCACTGAACGACGCCGCTCTGCCTCGCAACCACACTGTGAGGAGTGTTGTAGAAGGCCAGGCGGAACTGCTGGTTGGCTCCGTCGTTGCGCGTCCGCTGGCCGGCCCGCGCACCGTCGGCAGTGGACGCGCCAGAGAGGTCCAGCGCCTTGCCGCTGTTGCGATTGACCAGGACGTACCAGGCATTGGTGTCCACCATCGCCGCCTCGGCGGGCGCCGGACTCACCGCGGCGAGCATGCCGATCGCGAGGGTCGCCGCCACGGCGGCGACCCGGGACGACGTCTGCGTGGAGGGGCGGGGGAAGCCGCGCCGTAGGTCTTCATCGATTCACCCCTTCGTTTGTGGCAGGTCCCGTCAGGTGCGAGTCCAGCGTTGGTTGCTGCCGTTCGCGCAGGAGTGGAGCTGGATCAGGGTGCCGTTCGCGGTGCCGCCTGCGACGGCGTCGACACAGAGGCCGGACTGGACGCCGACGATGGATGCGTCGGCGTTGAGGCGCCATTTCTGGTTGTCGCCGCCCCAGCAGCTGTAGATCTGGACTTTGGTGCCGGTACCGGTGCCGGCGGCGTCCAGACACTTGTTGCCGTAGACCCTGAGCTCGCCGGCGGCGGTGTACGTCCACTGCTGGTTGGTGCCGTTGTGGCAGTCCCACAGGTGGAGCTGGGTGCCGTCGTTGGTGCTGGTGCCGGGCACGTCCAGGCAGCGGCCTGAACCGACGCCCTTGATCGTTCCGGAATCCGAAGGCGGCGTGGAGGAGCCGCCGTTGAGTGCGTTGAGTACGGCGGTGTAAGCGGGCTTCTTGCTGCCGTCGCCGTTGAACAGCAGCGGCGTGTGCTCCGGTCGCCAGGAGTCGGTGTCGCGCACACCCCAGACGGTGATGCCGAGGCAGCGCGGGACGGCCAGGCAGTCGTTGGTCACGTTGGCGTAGGTCGTGGCCGAGGCGCCCTGGATGTCGAGTTCGGTGATGGCCACGTCGACACCGAGGGCTGCGAAACTCTGCAGGGTGGTGCGGAAGTTGCTGTTGTAGGGGCTGCCGCTGTTGAAGTGCGACTGGAAGCCGACGCAGTCGATCGGCACGCCGCGCTGCTTGAAGTCTCGGACCATGGCGTACATGGCTTGGGTTTTGGCCCAGGTCCAGTCCTCGACGTTGTAGTCGTTGTAGCAGAGCTTGGCGGCCGGGTCGGCGGCGCGCGCGGTGCGGAAGGCGACCTCGATCCAGTCGTTGCCGGTGCGTTGCAGGTTCGAGTCGCGCCGGGCTCCCGAACTGCCGTCGGCGAAGGCCTCGTTCACGACGTCCCACTGGGCGATCTTGCCCTTGTAGTGGGCCATCACGCCGTTGATGTGGTTGATCATCGCCTGGCGCAGCGTGCTGCCGCTGAGGCTCTGCATCCAGCCGGGCTGCTGGGAGTGCCAGGCCAGGGTGTGGCCACGCACCTGCTTGCCGTTCTGCACGGCCCAGTTGTAGACGCGGTCACCGGCGGTGAAGTTGAACTGGCCCTGCTGCGGTTCGGTGGCGTCGATCTTCATCTCGTTCTCGGCCGTCACCGAATTGAACTCACGGCCCGCGATCGTCGTGTACGCCGAGTCGCCCAGCCTGCCCGAGGCGATGGCGGTGCCGAAGTACCGGCCACTCTGCGCCGCCGCGGCGCCGAGCGTGCTCTCTGCGGCGTGTGCGGTCGGCGGCGCGACCAGTGTGGCGACCGCAGCGAGGACGCCGACGACCAGCGCCAGCAGCAGGCCGCGGATCTTCTGGCGGATAACGGGTCCGGGAAGGGCAAACAGGCCCATGGCTGTACCTCCAAGGCGGAAATCACGGAAGGAGCGAAGCGCAGGGAAATGCGTCGTCCGCTCCCACTCGCCAGACGGACGGGGCGGGACGGAAACCGGGCAGGACGGAATCGCCGGACAGCGCGGTCATGGGACCGGACCGATCTCCACCGACACGAGACGGCAGCCGGTCGGCCGGCGGAGGACGTACGGCGGGCGGCGGTGTTGCAACACAGGCATGGGGGTACTCCATCGCAACTCAGCCCGGGGGACCGCCACGCGGCGTCGCGCACTTCTCCAACTGCGCGAACAGCCAGGACGCGCTGGTGCGAACCTCACCGGAACGAAACGGGTGGTGCAGGTGCTTCGATGCGCGGATCTGCGGTGCAGCTGTGCATGGATCTGCCGTACAGCACAGCCACTCAGGACGACGTGGTTCGGAATCTCGAACTACGGTCGGTCACTCAGAGAGGGATGATTGAGGGATTGACGGTGAATCGTCAATACTCACCACAGGGAAAATTTCTGTTCATCACCCGAATCTTTCGGGCTCGCGGTAAGCGCCAGACACCGCTCACTCAACTCCCCTCCCCCGCACGGATCCTTGGATTGGCGAGCCTTACCGCGAACTTCCCGAGTACCGGGAGGAACCGTTTGTGGACAGATCGGCGACAAGCCTTGACCAGAGGGCCCCGCATTCCTAGCTTGTGGCGTCAAAGGTTCGGAGAGATCACCGAAAGTTTCGACGCTGCCTCTGCCCCCAGTACGGCCGCTCCGCGGTTCATCGGCGTCACCTCACCCCGCCCCAAGGAGGCCTTCTGATGTGGTTTCGCCACCCGTCCCCGGTCCGTCCAAGACGCTTACTCGCAGTCCTCTCGCCCTTGCTGCTCGTGGCTACTTTCCTCGGTGCCCAGCCCGCCGACGCGGCGACCGTAGACCCCAACGCCTCGTATGTGCTGGTCAATCGCAACAGCGGCAAAACCCTGGACGTCTACAACATGGCGACCAACGACGGCGCCCGCATCACCCAGTGGGCCAGGAACGATCAGAACCAGCAGCAGTGGCAGTTCGTCGATTCCGGCGGCGGCTACCACCGCATCAAGTCCCGCCACTCGGGCAAGGTGCTGGACGTCCACAACCGGTCCACCGCGAACGGCGGCTCGATCGTCCAGTGGGCCGACCTGAACGGCACCAACCAGCAGTGGCGGCTGGCCGACAGCTCGGACGGCTACGTGAGGCTCATCTCGCGCCACAGCAACAAGGCCCTCGAAGTACAGGGTGCCGCCACCGCCGACAACGCGAACATCGTCCAGTACGACGACTGGGGCGGCACCAACCAGCAATGGCAGCTCGTCAAGGTCGGCGGCGACAGTCCCGGCCTGTGCGATCTTCCGTCGACATACCGCTGGACGTCAACGGGCGCCCTGGCGCAGCCCAAGCAGGGGTGGGTCTCGCTCAAGGACTTCACCGTCGCCCCCTACAACGGCAGACAACTCGTCTACGCGACGACGCACGACACGGGGACGAGTTGGGGTTCGATGAACTTCGGCCTGTTCACCAATTGGTCGGAGATGGCCTCGGCCAGCCAGAACACGATGTCGGCTTCCACCGTCGCGCCCACGCTCTTCTACTTCGCGCCGAAGAACATCTGGGTGCTCGCCTACCAATGGGGCGGGACCGCCTTCTCCTACCGGACGTCGAGCGACCCCACCAACCCGAATGGCTGGTCATCCCAGCAGGTGCTCTTCTCCGGAAGCATCTCCGACTCCGGAACAGGACCCATCGACCAGACGCTCATCGCTGACGGGTCGAACATGTACCTGTTCTTCGCCGGTGACAACGGCAAGATCTACCGGGCCAGCATGCCGATCGGGAACTTCCCGGGCAGTTTCGGCTCGGCCTACACAACGATCATGAGCGACACGACGAACAACCTGTTCGAAGCCCCTCAGGTCTACAAGCTGCAGGGCCAGAACCGCTACCTCATGATCGTCGAGGCGATCGGCTCGCAGGGCCGCTACTTCCGCTCGTTCACGGCCACCAGTCTGAACGGCTCATGGACACCCCAGGCCGCGACCGAGAGCAATCCCTTCGCCGGCAAGGCCAACAGTGGCGCCACCTGGACCAACGACATCAGCCATGGCGAACTGATCCGCACCAGCGCCGATCAGACCATGACCGTCGATCCCTGCAATCTGCAGTTGCTCTACCAGGGACGCAGCCCCAACTCCGGCGGCGACTACGGCCTCCTGCCCTACCGTCCGGGTCTGCTGACGCTGCAGCGCTGAGACGGCGTGACACGAGGTCCGGCTCCCTGAGGGAGCCGCCGTGGCGGGCTCGGCGGAAGACCGAGCCCGCCCGGGTCACGCGACAACGTCAGCACTCATACGGCGACGGAGCGCGGGGTCGGGCAACGCTCACCAGCCCGAGGGCCATCCCACCAACGCGATGGCGCTCGCCAACGGTCCAAGCGCACGGGGCCGCCTGGTTCGCTGCGGCGGTCGAGCCAGGCTTCGGTGATGTGGGTGAACATCGCCTCGGCCGCACCGCCCGGGTCGTGGGCGCCGATGCGCTCGTACACACGGCAATGGCCGCGGTTGGAGGCGACGCGCATGTCGCGCTCGGGCCGGCCCATGTACGGCGCGGCGTCGACGACTTGGCTCTCCAGCGCGGGGACCACCCCATGGGCGATGCTGTTTCCCGACGCCTGCATGATGACGTCGCGCAGGGCGACCCAGCTCGCCCGGCGCGGCCGGTGAAGGGAATCCGCTCCTGACGAGTATCGGGTTTGTCCTAAACCGATCGCAGAGTTGGTTGATCTTTCAGTGCCCAGTACTCCAGCCGTAGATCGTGATCGTGGATACGGAGGCTGCTCGCCGGTGGCCTGCCTGCGTGGCTGAGATCTGGGGCGAAGAGCAGTTGATCGCGGACGGCTTCGAGCGTGTGTACGCCGAGTCGGAGTGGTACGGCGAACCGTGGGCCGGCCTTGCTGACATCGACGGGAAGCCTCACTACTTCGAGATGCAGGTCTACGACCACAGCCATGAAGTCGATGAGTACCAGGTCTGGCCCGCAAGCGAGGCGGTGGCGGAGCTGGAGCGCGAGCAGTGGGCGATCTACGCCAGGTGGTATGAGCTCCGTGAGGCGGGCGGGGTCGGACAGCAGAGCCATCCGGGCCACGGCGGGGTCGACGCCCGCTATGACGAGCTGGAGCTGCTGTTGGCGCCGCACCGCTTGGCGCCGGACGGCGCCCGTCGGCTCGTGTGTGAGCTGCGGTTCGTTGCCGGTGTCGACGTTCGCTACCGAGTCGAGGGGCCCGACTACTGGCTTCGGTGGCGTCCGGGGCCGCCGTTGATCATGGGGTGTTGTGTGGGCAACCAATGATCACGCGGCGGCCTCGGACGCCGGCGTAGTGCCTGCCCAATGGCAGGAGGCATTCGAAGGACTGATGAGCCGGATCGCCGGCAGGTTCTCCCGAGTTGAACCCCGTCGCCGGGTGCGGCGGTTGGTCTCCGGACGGCATGCAGCACCTGTTGGGCAGGGCCGAGTGGGATGCCGATCAGGTCCGCGACGACGTGTGCGCGTACGTGGTGGAGCACCTGCACGACGACCGGGCGGTGCTGGTCGTCGACGAGACCGGCGATGTGAAGAAGGGCACTGGCACGGTCGGCGTCCAGCGCCAATACACCGGTACTGCCGGCCGGATCGAGACCTCCTGAGCCGCCGTCTGAATCGATGTCGAGGCCGTCGACAGAAAACCTGCAATCCGGGGCTTTCATGTCGTCAAAAGGCGTTGAGTAATGGAACGGGGTATCGGATGGATCATGCTGCAAGGTGCTGGTGTACGCGCTCCACTACGCCGTGGAGAGAGGCGAGTGGGGAAGCCATCCTCTGGCGCGGATCCGATGGCGGTGCACAAGCCGAGTGTGGCAGTAGATCCGATCTATTGCCGGCCTTCCACCAACAACCAGCGCATCGAAGGGCTCCTGAGCACCTGCGTCCAGCCGTCTGGCATGGCTCAGCAGCGGCTGGGCCGAAAGGCGCTGCCCTGTCCCACGGTGACTTGCGAAGGCGCGAGGCAAGCCATGTTACGACGAACCATTCCGCCGTGCGGTCGGCAAACGCGGGGGCGAGACAGCTCGGTTGCAGCCCTCCCCGCGCAGAGGGACGATAGAAGGGAGGTGCTGCCCAAGGCGGGCCCCGCGCCTTCCAAGTCCCGTTCGGGGCCCGCACGCGGCAGGCCCCGTTCCCGTGATTCCGCATTCCAGCGATGTCCCACCTGGGGGCCGGATGGCGAGAATCCCGCGCGGAGTGGCCGATGAGCGCGGCCGACAAGCCGTCGTACACGATCACGAAGGCGCTCTGATGGCATTGGACCTGGAAAGCGGCGTGCCGCTGTGGCGCCGCGGACGCGGTCTGCGGCCGTGCGCTCTGCTCGCTGGTTCGGTCGTGGCCCTGCGGATCAGTCGGTCGCCGACGCTGGTGGTCGTGGTGTTCGATGCCGCGACCGGTGAGGACCGCTGGACGTCGGAGCCGGTCGACCTGCCTCCGTGGGCTCGTTGCGCCCTCGACGACACCCGTGATTTCTCCGTGCGCACGGAGACGGACGAGGACATCGTGGTGATCCACTGGGTCGCCCGGTCCTGGTACGTCGGTGGCGCCGCACCGAGCCCACAGGCTCTCAAGGAGTCCCGGCGCGAGGCGCATGGCACTCTGCGGGTCGATCCGGCGGGCCCTCCGGTGGAGATCCTGCCGGAGGTGGAGGCACCGCCGGAGCCAGCCGACGCCGGTGCGCCACCCCTTGTACCACCGTCGGCTCCCTCATCACAGGCGGCCGCCGATGTGCTGGACCAAAGCCGGGTCGGCGACGTACGCGTGGAGCTCGCCCTTCGCTCCGACTCCGGTGCCATTGTCCTGAGGGCGATGAACCCCCGCACCGGCACGCTCAATTGGGAGGTCGAGCTGGACGATGCGACCACACGGCGGGCGCCCAGGCTTCCGCCCTAGCCACACCTCGCACGTTCTCATCCCAGTCAGGGGAGCATCATGACCATCTCGGACGAAGAGCTCGCCCGGTCGAAGAACATCAGCGTCGATCAGGTGCAGTTGTTGTGCCGAGCCCGGGGTACGACGAACGAGACGCTTGAGGCCCTGCCCGAAGCCGCAGTGCGGCGGGCCCTGCTGCGTCTCGACTTTCCCGACCTGCCGACCGCCCGTGGGGTCTTCCGCCTCAAGCAGGAGCGCAGCGACGACGGTAGCGTCCGGCCGCATGCCCTGGGCACGGCCTACGAGCAGGTGAAGGCTCTGCTGAGTCGCGAGGCCCCATCGGCGACCGCGGGTGTGCCGACCGGTCCGAATGGTCATAGGCTCCGGGGAGGGCCGACCCCGACGGGCGGTCTGCAGCTGGCCAACTGGGTGTGGCTCGGCCCCGGGAACATCGGTGGGCGTACCCGCGGCATGGTGATCCACCCGGTGCAGCCGGACAAGATGTGGGCCGTGAGCGCCGGCGGCGGTGTGTGGCGCACCGAGGACGGAGGCGCCCAGTGGGAGCCTGTCGACGACTTCTTGGAGAACCTCGCGTGCGCCTGCATCGCGAGGGACCCGTCCGACGCGTCCACGATGTACGTGGGGACCGGTGAGGCGTTCCAGAATCTCGACGCCATCCGGGGCAACGGCATTTTCGTCACGACTGACGCGGTCGACTGGAATCCGATCGCGGCCACCCAGACTCCGGACTTCCAGTTCGTGAGCCGGATCGCGGTGTCGCAATCCGGGGAGGTCGTCCTCGCCGCCACCTCCACCGGTCTCTTCCGCAGCGTCGATGCAGCGCGGGCCACCTGGACCAAGGTCCTGGACAACCCTCTCGGCGACGTACGATTCGATCCGCAGGACAGCAGCAAGGCGGTCGCCGGCGCGCTGCGGGACGGTGCGGCCTGGTTCAGCCGGGACGGCGGTCTCACCTGGGATCTAGCGGCCAACGGTCCGTGGATCGGCCGGGTCGAGCTCGCGTACGCGGAGAAGGACCCGGATATCGTCTACGCGTCGGTCCAGATGACCACCGGCCAGATCTGGCGGTCGCAGGACGGCGGAGCGACCTACCAGCAGAAGATGACACGGACCCCGGGCGGCCTCCCCTCGGACTACCTGAGCAGCCAGGGCTGGTACGACAACACCATCTGGGCCGGGGACCCCACCGACGCGGACCTGGTGCTCGTCGGCGGCGTCAACCTGTACCGCAGCACGGACGGCGGCGACCACCTGGCCGAGATCAGCACATGGTCAGATCCCCGCTCGGCGCATGCCGACCAGCACGCCATCGTCTCTCACCCCTCCTACGACGGAGTCACCAACCGAACGGTGTTCTTCGGCAACGACGGTGGCGTGTTCAAGGCGGAGGACCTGGCGGTTGTCGGAAGCGAGCCGGAGCCTCCGTTCGTGAACGGCTGGACCGAGCTGGTGAACAACTACGGCGTAACCCAGTTCTACGCCGGGGCGGGCCACACGGGCAGCGGGAAGATCATCGGCGGTGCACAGGACAACGGCTCGCTCACCTTCGACCCGGCCCTCGGCACCCAGGACTGGCAACCGTTCTTCGGCGGTGACGGCGGCTGGTGCGCCTCCGACCCGACCGACCCCAACGTCTTCTACGGCGAGTACGTCTTCCTGAACATCCACCGCAACACCGACGGTGGCACCACCGACGACACACAGGGTGACCGCTACATCAGCGGCCAGTTCTTCAACTTCGCGATACACGACTGGGACTGGAAGCAGGTGCCGTTCCGTATCACGGACGCAAAGAACGAGGACGCGCTCTTCATCGCGCCCTTCGTACTCGATCCGAACAACGAGAACCGGATCCTGGCAGGCGGGCTGTCGCTGTGGCGGACAGACAATGCCAAGCAGCCGAACACTGCCACCACCGGGCCGACCTGGAAGGCGGTAAAGCCCAACGCCGCCACGATGATCAGCGCGATCGCGGTGGCGCGCGGTGACTCGAACGTGGTGTGGGTGGGCCACGAGGACGGCATGGTCTTCCGTACCGCCAACGGCACTGCTACGACGCCCACCTGGCAGCGCGTCGGCGCGACCGGCCCGAGTCCGCTGACGCCACGTCGCTTCTGCACCTGCATCACGGTGCATCCGACGGACCCGGGCACCGCCTACGTCGCGTTCGGCGGATACGAGCGGGGCAACCTGTGGGTGACCACTGACGGCGGCGAGCACTGGACCAACCTGGCCACCGCTCTGCCGCGCGCCCCGATCCGCGCCCTGGCGGTACATCCGCGGCGGACGAAGCTGCTCTACTGCGGTAGCGAGGTCGGGCTGTTCGCCAGTGACAACGCCGGCGCGAGCTGGTCGCCGACGAACGAGGGCCCGACCAACTGCTCGGTCGACGACCTGTTCTGGATGGACGAGACGCTGGTCTGCGTGACTCACGGCCGCGGAATGTTCCGGATCGACCTCTCGACGGTCCCGTAAGGCGACCCAGTCGCCGGCCCGTCATGAGTTGCGATCGACGACCGGGGTCGGGGGCCGACGGGTCGCCCTCTGGAAGTCGGCGCCGATCTCCCTGCAGTTGGCGGATCCCGGCGGGCCACCTCATGGTGGAAGAGGCGGGCATCGCTGCTGACTTCGCGGTCTCCTAGACTGAGGAGCACTGATGGAGCCACTTCTGCTTCCAGTTGTGTTCTTGGCTGTGGCTGCTGCATTCACGCTGTCCGCTTCAGCAGGGTTCGGTGGCAGCCTGATCCTAGTTCCCACTCTGGCGCTCGTACTCGGCACCAAGTCCGGGGTGGCGTTGGCAGCACTTCTTCTTGGCGCCAACAACCTGGTAAAGGTCTTCGCTTACCGAACGACCCTCCCGTACCGCAAAGCCGTCGTCGTGATCGCCCTGATCGCCGCAGGATCATTCCTGGGGGCAAAGCTGCTGGTTTCCGCGTCCGAACAGGTGGTAACCCTTGCGGTCCTCGTCAGCTTCGCTGTCGCGTTTCTCGTCGAAACGCTCGATCTCAGCCGCTGGCGGCGCGGGGGTTCCCCAGTGATGGCGTTCGCCGCGGGCGCGACATCCGGATTCAGCGGCACGTCCGGACCTCTCAAGGGGCTTGCGGTCCGCGGACTGGCTCTGGATCGTCTCCACCTCGTCGGGGCACTGTCCATGGCCTCACTCGTCGGGGATGCCACGAAAACCGCCGTCTGGACGGATGCCGCGCTGCTGACGGGCGGGGACTATCTCGTCGCCCTTGCGTGTCTCCCGCTGATGTTCTTCGCAACGTTTCTCGGCAGGCGCTTCAACACCAGAATCGGTGAGCGCGGGTACACAGGCCTGTTCTGGACAGTGATGGCAGGCTATGCCGGCCGCCTGCTAGCCGGCCTGTAAGAGGTCGTAACAGGATCATGGGTGGGCCTTCTTGAGGCGTCGCCAGAACATGAGGCTGCACGCCAGGGAGACGAAGGCATCGTGGAGTTCGAGGCGTCGTTCCCATCGGATGGCGAGGCGTTTGAACTGGTGGAGGAGGCGAACGCCTGCTGACCCCGCGCTGTCGGCGCCGCAGTACGTCACTGCCAACCGGTCCCGGGCCAGCCGACCGTCGAGGACACCGCCCGCACCACCCCGGTTCTGGAGAAGTACGCTGCGAGACACAGCCCGGAAGCCGGAAACGAGCGGCCGAGACCTGTCCGGCCCTGGTCGAACGTGCGCTTCCGAACACGTGCGACCGCGGACTGTGTGCAAGTGTCCCGCGGCGCACGAACCATGTGAGTCTCAGACCTCGACGGAGTCCAGTGGGATGGCCGTGAACATCTCCGGCTCCTGGTCGGGCTTCAGCGCCGTGGGGCCGTAGACCCAGTCCATGAAGGCGTAGTCGTAGGTGTCGCGGGAGCGCATCACCGCATTGCGCTGCTCCCGTTGGACCCCGACGTGGTGCCACAGCGCGCCCCACGACCGTGCGGTGAGCACCACCCGGCGGCAGTGTTCGGGGCGTACGGCCTCGTAAGCGTCGAGTGCCACCTCCCAGTCGATGCCGGACCCGCCTTCGGATCGCTTCGCGCCCTGCGCACCCGCATGCTGGGCCAGCACCCAGCCGTCCTCGATGGCCATCACCGCACCCTGGGCCATGTACTGCAACGGCGGGTGGGCCGCGTCTCCGAGCAGGGCGATGCGCCCGGTGACCCATTTCATGAGTGGCTCACGGTCGAACATCCGCCACCAGCGGTCGCGCCACATCAACGGCAGGCCCTTCTGGATCTCTTGGCACGTTCCCTCGAAGGCGTGGTCGAGTTCATCCGGGGTGCCCCAGTCGTCGTCACCGGCCAAGGCCTTCGGCGACTGGAACACCGCCACCTGGTTGAACATCCGGCCGCCACGTAGCGGGTACTGGACGAAGTGGCAGTGCGGCCCAACGTACAGAACGACATCCTTCTCATGCACCTCGTTGGCGCGCACCTGCTCGAAGGGAACCGCACCGCGGTAGGCGACGTAAGCCGAGTTGACGGGCTCGTCGTCGACGAGCAGCGTGCGCGCGATGGAGTGGAGCCCGTCGGCGGCGAGGACGACCTCGGCCTCGTCGCTGTTGCCGTCGGCGAAGGTGACGCGCGCTCCGCCCTCGATGTTCTCGTATGCCACACAGCGCGCGCCGGTCACCAGTTCCACGCCCGCCCGCTCGCAGCCGCGCAGGAGGACGCCGTGCAAGTCGCTACGGTGGATGACCAAGTACGGGAAGCCGTAGCGGCGTTCCATGTCCTTGAGGTCCACGCGGGTCAGCTCAGTGGCACCGAGCGCGTCCTTCATGATCATATGCTCGGGCAGTACGCCGAGTTGGACGGCCTCGTCCAGGAGCCCGTAGTCGTGCAGGATCCGGGTGCAGTTCGGGGCGAGCTGCAGGCCCGCGCCGACTTCGCCGAACTCGGGGGCCTGCTCGTAGAGACGGACCCGCAGGCCCTGGATGGTGAGGGCCAGCGCAGCCGAGAGTCCGCCGATTCCGCCGCCGATGACGAAGACGTCCGGGCGGTGGGATTTTGTGCTGTTCATGTCTCTCTCCCGCGTGGTCACAGCCACGGAGTAAGGGGTTCCGCCGGGAAGCCGTCCCCGGTCGTTACACCGGTGTACGGGCGGCCCGCCAGGTAAGCGGTGATGTCGGCGTTGTTGCCCTGGACGGCGTGGACGGTGTCGCTGCCGCGCTTGCCGACGATGTCGTGGCGGAGTTCGGCGCAGAACTCCTCGGGCAGGTCGGCGAAGCGGATGGCGGTGCCGAGGTCGACGGCATGCACCATGACCTCCCTCGTGCGCATCCACGGGATCTCACTGGCCGGCACGGTCCGCCCCTGGGCGGTCAGTACCTCCGCTCGCCACTGCTCCTCGGTCAGTTCGGCCATTGCATAGGTCAGCAGCTGCGCCGACTCCTCGAACCAGGCGGTGAGCCATGCGGCGGGTAGCTGCGCGCCCGACTCGATGTCCGCCAAGCGCTGCTCCGGGGAGCTGTACATCGGAGTGGGCTCACCGGTGCGGGCCCAGTGCATGAGGTTCCTGAGGGCCCGGGCGTTGGCGGCCACGTGGGCCACGATGTGCTTGCGGGTCCAGCCGGGGAGCAGCGAAGGCGCACCGTACGATTCCTCGTCGAGGTCGGCGAGGGCCTTGCGGCACAGGTCGGTGCCCTCGGCCACCCAGGCCAGCGTCGTCCGAAGGGTTCTCATAGCGTCCCCTCGGAGACGACGCGGTTCTCGAGGCGGCCCACGCCCTCGATCTCGGTGACGATGGTGTCGCCGTCCTGCAGGAATACCTGGGGTGTGCGGGCGTGGCCGACGCCGCCGGGGGTGCCGGTGGCGATGATGTCGCCGGGGTTGAGCCGGATTATTGTGGAGACGTAGCGGACCAGGTGAACCGGGTCGAAGAGCAGGTCGCCGGTGTTGTCCTGCTGCATGACCTGCCCGTTGACCTCGCAGCGGATGTCGAGCGCGGGGCGCGGGCCGCCGACCTCGTCAGTGGTGACGAGGAACGGGCCCAGCGGGGTGGTGGAGTCCCAGTTCTTGCCCTGCAGCCACTCGCGGGTGCGGAACTGCCAGTCGCGGCAGGTGACGTCGTTGAGGACCGTGAACCCCGCGATCGCGGCCTCGGCCTCGGCCTCGTCGGCCCGCCGGACCTGGCGGCCGACGACCACGGCGAGTTCGGCCTCCCAGTCGAACTGCTCGGTCTCGACCGGGCGTCGGACGTCGTCGAGGGCGCCGACGAGAGTGTCCGCGAACTTGCTGAAGAGCGTGGGGTATTCGGGCAGGTCGCGGCCCATCTCCTTGATGTGCTTCTGGTAGTTCAGGCCCACGCACACCACCTTGGTGGGGCGCAGGACGAGCGGGGCGAACTCGGCGTCGGGGCCTGCGTACTGCTGGCCGCCGGCCGTCGCCGCGGCGTCGAGACCGCGCGCCGATGCCAGTACGGCACCCACGTCCGGCAGACCGAGATCGACGAGGGTGTCACCCTCGACGCGAACCGCAGTGGTGGTGCGGTCGCCCAGACGGATGGTGGCGAGCTTCACGCGTTCTCCTCGATGTGGGTGCGGAACAGGTTGAGCTTGTTGAAGAGGGGGGCGTCGCTGAACTGGAACAGATCGAGCGCGCCGGAGTCGGAATCGGAGAGCGATGCCTCGGACCGGATCGACACGGGCTGCCATGACGGGACGACGAAGAGGTCTCCGCGCCGGACCGACCAGGAGAAGTCGCCCACGGTCACCCGGCCGGAGCCGTCGAAGACCTGGTAGACCGACGAACCCGTCTCCCGGCGCGGGGTGGTCTCCGCGCCGCTGACGATGCGGTGGAACTGGGCGCGGATGGTCGGCAGGACGTCCTGCGCGGTGGTGGGGTTGATGTAACGAACCAGCGCGTGGCCGGGCCCGACCGTGCCCGGGTGGCCCTCGCGTTCCAGCTCCAGTTGGTCGGTCAGAGCGGCGTCGGTGTCCACCCAGCGGTAGCACAGCAGGGGTGTGCCCTCCCTGCGCCCGAACTGCGAGACCGGCACCAGCCCCGGGTGGCCCCACAGCCGCTCCGAGCGCGACCGGTCGGGCGTCGCGTGCTCCTCCTCGGACAGCTCGTCCCGGCCGAAGTCGAAGAACTGTGCCTCGACGTCGTACTGGAAGGGGATGTCGAGGCCGTCGATCCAGGCCATGGGCTCGTCGGCCGAGTTGTGGTGGGCGTGCCAGTTCATACCGGCCTGCGGCAGGAAGTCACCACGGCGCATGGGCACCGGATCGCGCTCCACGACGGTCCACACGCCCTCGCCCTCGACGACGAACCGGAAGGCGTTCTGGGTGTGCCGGTGCTCAGGTGCGTTCTCGCCGGGCATCAGGTACTGAATGGCCGCCCAGAGGGTCGGCGTCGCGTAGGGCCTGCCACCCAGGCTGGGGTTCGCCAGGGCTATGGCCCGGCGCTCGCCGCCTCGGCCGACCGGCACCAGGTCGCCGGAGCGACCGGCCAGGTCGAGCAGTGTCTTCCACTCCCACAGGTGCGGCTGCGCCTTCGACCTGGGGTGCTCGGGCATCAGATCGCCGATCCGGGTCCACAGCGGAACGAGGAGGGCCTTCTCGAAGCCCCGGTAGAGCTCTACGAGTTCGGGACTGACGGGCGGCTGGTCCGGCCGGTCCTCGGCGGTGAGCGAGACGGGTGAGACGGTGCTGTCCTGGTCGGTCATGCCCACACCGTGCTCCGCAGATCATCGATTGGAACAGTAGATTCTGTCTTGCGGAACAACAGGTGAGAGGCGGTCGTCGTGGCCAAGGCAATGAAGAACCCACCGGCGTACGGCGTGACGAGCGTGGACCACGCGCTGCAGCTGGCGGTGATTCTGCAGGTGGAGGGCCCCATCACGGTCTCCGAGGCCGCCCGGCGGCTCGGCGTGGCCCGTTCCAGTGCCCATCGTCTGCTGTCCACGCTGGTGTACCGCGACTTCGCGGTGCAGAACGATGACCGCAGCTACCGGGCCGGACCGGTTCTGGAGATCGCTGCCAAGGCTCAGTCGAACGTAGGAGCCCTGCGGACCGCCGCCCTCGGCCCGCTGCGCACTCTCGTCGACACCCTCGACGAGACGGCGAACCTCACCATCCGCACCGGCCGCACTGCTAGGTTCATCGCCTCGGTCGAGTGCACGCGGGCCCTCCGGGTCGGAAACCGCGAGGGCATGGTCTTCCCCGCACACCAGGTGAGCGGGGGGCTGGTCATGCTCGCCGCCCTGGCCGATGACGAATTGACCGCGCTCTACGCGCACGCCCCCACCGACGGGTCCGCGGAGCACCCGGATCTGGCGGAGCTGCGCGGCGAGCTCAGAGCCGTCCGGAGCAGTGGCGTCGCCGTCAACCTCGAACGTTCCGAGCGAGGGCTCGTTGCCATCGGGCGCGGAGTCACCGATCCGAGCGGCGCCACGATCGCCGCCGTGTCGGTGTCCATGCCGAGCGTGCGGTACTCACCCGACCGCGTGAAGGAGATCGTGTCGGCTCTGACCGTGGCAGCGGACAGGATCTCTGCCGAGATGCATGAGGGAGTGCGGTAGAGCACATCGGTCAGAAATCCTCGGACGAGGTCGGCCAGCTGCGAAGAGCAGTGCCGTGTCGTCGACCGACGGCTCGGGCAGCAGGGGGGCGAGGACCCCGTGCAGCCAGGTCGAGGACCTGTGGGCCCAGTTGGAGGGGTATTCCGTCGGCGACCTCAGTGACGCCGAGCGCGCAGAGACGCCAGCCGTCCTGGACCGGTTGGAGCGCAACCTGCTGCACCACGCCGGCGAGGCCAAACCGGTCCTCTGCGACGACGCGCACGGCGCCCGACCGGCCGGTGGCCCCGCGGCGTCACCACGACGGCCCGCCGGCCGGCTCCTTCAGAGCGAAGCCGGCACGCCGGACGCCGCCCCCGCCACCCAGGCGGCCACCTGCGCCCGGGAGGAGAACTCCAGCTTGGCCAGGATCCGTTCGATGTGCCCGTCCACCGTGCGGGTGGACACCACAAGCCGCTCGGCGATCTGGCGATTGCTGAGGCCCTCGGCGACGAGGCGGGCGACCTGTTGTTGTCGTGGGGTCAACACCTCGACCGTCGTCGCGGGTTCGGGTGCGGCCACCGCTTCGGGGTCGTTCAGCGCGTAGGAGATGGCCTGCCGTCGGTCCATGCGACCGCCTTCGTCAAGCCTGGCCTGAAAGGCCTCGGCGCCACCCAGTCTGCGTTGCAGTTCCTGCTCGCACTGGGTGTGGTAGCCCGCCAGGTGCGGTCCGAAGGCAGTGAGTGACGTGCCTATCACCCCCCAGATCGACTGGATCGCACCGAGCAGACGAGCCGCGTGGTCGTACTCCGCGTTCGTCGTGGAGACCCACGCGAGAAGTTCGATCATGACCGCGGCGCCGACATGGTCGTTGAAGCCACGCTGGATCTGCAGACCCGCGCGGGCCGCCGACTTCGCCTGGTCGGGGTCGCCGTTCAACCAGGCGTACAGACCCAGCGCGTACAGTGCGCGCGCCCTGGCCCACTGCTCGCCATTGCGCTCACTCACCGCGATCACCTGCCGGGCAACCTGCTCAGCCTGGTGGTCCTGGAGCAGGGCCCGGGCGATGGCGGTCTGGAAACCGTTGAAGAGGACGCCCTCGACATCTCCCTGCTCCGCGAGTCGCGCGGAGGCCGCATCGAAGTGGCCGAGGGCAGCACGGAGGTCTCCGCGGAAGAAGGCGACGGTGCCGCGGAGCGAGCGCGCCATGCAGAGCGAGACCTGATCGCCGAACTCTCCGGCCAACTCGTCGCATTCCGTCAGTCGTACCTCGGCGGCGGAGTCGTCGCCCTGGAGCAGGGAGACCCATGCTGCCACCCAGAGTGCGGTGGCCCGCTCGGGCAGTCGTGGTGCGTCGAGCGCGAGAGCCAGGTCGAGCCAGCGCCGCCCCTCGCTCAGAGCTCCGTCGGCACACCAGTGATGGCGCAGCGCGGACACCATGGACAGGGCGCGCTGGGTCCGACGCGTGCTGATGCACCGTTCCAGGGCCGATTCCATGTTGCCGCGGTCGGCGCGTAGCCGGGCCAGTCCGGCTTCCTGGCCCGGCCCGCTCCAATTCGCCGCCACCTGTACGGCCAGTGCTCCGTAGTATTCCTGGTGCCGGTCTCGCACATTTTCCACGTTCTCGTGCGTCTTCAGGCGCTCTCCGGCGTATTCCTGGAGGGTCATCAGCATACGGAAGCGCAACAGCCCGCTTCCTTCGACGGCCTGGATAATCGACTGGGCAACCAAGTGATCCGTGAGGTCGAGAATCCGCTCGCGGGGCAGACCGTCGTCGGCGCATATGTGTTCAGCGGCCTGCAAGTCAAATCCGCCGGAGAACACCGAGAGGCGAGTCCACAGCAATTGTTCCTCGGGCGTGCACAGGTCGTAACTCCAGTCGATCAGCGCGCGGAGTGTGCGCTGACGGGGAAGTGCGGAACGGCTCCCGCCGGTGAGCAACCCGAATCGGTCTGCCAGCCGTTCGACCAATGCGTCGAGGTGCAGCGATCGCAGCCGTGCGGCGGCCAGCTCGATCGCCAGGGGGATGCCCTCCAGCTGAGCGCAGAGGCGGGCCACTGCCAGGCTGTTGATGTCGTCCACGACGAACCCGGGTGTGATCGCCCTTGCGCGGTCCACGAGGAGTCGCACCGACTCGTACCGGGACAGCACCTCCACGGAGGACTCGGTGTCGGGGTCCGGGACCGGCAACGGCAGAACCTGATAGACGTACTCCCCGCCGATGATGTCCAGGACTTGCCTGCTCGTCGCAAGAATCCGTACGCGTGGACAGCCCCGCAGCAGCTGGTCGACGAGCACGGCGCAGGCCTGGACGAGATGCTCGCAGTTGTCGAAGAGCAGTAGCGTCTGCCGGCGGCCCAGGTACTCGATCAGCCGGTCCGCAGCCGGCTGATTCGAGTGATTCGCCACCCCGAGAGCGGTCGCCACGGCGTGCTCGACGAGTTCGGGCTCACGGACGGCCGCCAGGTCGATCAGCCAGACCCCGTCGGGGAACGCCGATCGGGCCGCGATTCCCGTCTCGACCGCCAGCCGGCTCTTCCCGACGCCGCCCGCTCCGGTCAGCGTCACGAGGCGGGCGGATCCCAGCAGCCCGCGAACCTCCGCCAGTTCACTGCGCCGTCCCACAAAACTCGTGACGGCGTTGGGAAGGTTTCCCGGACCACCCTCAGATATCTCATCCATCATGAATTCCAGATTCTCTTCTGAGAGCCCGGCCGTTGCCCGAATTCGGCGGAGTGACCCCGTCGAATTACATGCGACTCTGACGCACTCCGGGTGCTGACACCCGGATTCCCTCCGTTAATGCCGTGCCGAGTAAGGCGAGATGTGAGGCCGAGCTGACTCAATGCCGCATGATGCGGATTTGTGTCCCGAACATTGAGACGCTAACAGGTGATTTTCTGTCCACGCAAGCATCGGGAGCGTAGGTATTGCGCGCTTCGGCGCGGCTCGCAGGGGCACGGGCGCAGCGGTGCGGACACGGCGCGTGCCGGCCGGATCCGGTACCGGGCGCCCCGCCCGCGTCGGGGCCGGGCGGGGCGGGGGTAGACCTGCGGGACCTCGCGAAGGGGTGGTTCTACCCGTATCCCCGGAGCCTCGCCGGGGCTGAGATTGGCCCTCGGTTCGAAGTGAGGAGGACCCAACGTGACAACGATGCACGTGGGAGCCCGGCCCGCAGTTGCCCCAGGCAGGCTGTTCATCGGCGGTCGATGGGAGCCGGCAGCGGCAGAGGCCGTCAGGGAATTGGTCGATCCTGCGACCGGGCAGATGGCGGCGACCGTCGCCGAAGCCGGTGCCTGCGACGCCGGACGTGCGGCCGCCGTGGCGCTCAAGGCCTTCGAAGAGGGTCCCTGGCCGCGGATGAGCCCGCGCGAACGGGGGCGCATCCTGATGCGCGCCGCCGAGTTGCTGCGGCAGCACGCCGAGGAGTTCGCCCTTCTGGAGAGCTTCAACGTCGGAAAGCCCATCACGCTCACCCGGCGGGTCGACATCCCGATGGCGATCGAGACCTTCGAGTACTACGGCAATCTCGCAGCGGGCATCGAAGGCGCGGTCCGGACACCTGCCGCCCCCTCTCTGGCGTACACCCGGCGGGAGCCGATCGGTGTGATCGCGGCGATCACCCCGTTCAACTTCCCACTCGTACTGTCCAGCAAGAAGATCGCCGCGGCCCTTTCCGCGGGAAACACCGTCGTGCACAAGCCGGCCGCGGAGACCCCGCTCACCGCTCTCCGGCTCGCGGAAGTACTCCAGGAAGCCGGTCTGCCGGACGGCGCCTACAACGTGGTCACCGGGGATGCGGAAGCCGGACAGGCGCTGGTGTGCGACCCGAGGATCGCCAAGGTGGCGTTCACCGGCTCGACCGTCGTCGGAAAGAGAATCGTGGCCCTAGGGGCCGAGACCCTCACCCGGGTGACCCTGGAACTGGGCGGGAAGAGCGCGAATCTCGTATTCGCCGACGCCGATCTGGATGCCGCCGTGCCCACGGCGGTCAAGGCGTTCACCTTCAACACGGGACAGTTCTGCATGGCGGGCAGCCGGCTTCTCGTCGAGCGGCCCGTCTACGAGGAAGTGCTTGAGCGGCTGAGCGCAGCCTGTGCGCAGATCAAGGTCGGCGACCCGTTGAGTGCGGAGACCATGGTCGGGCCGTTGGCGGGCCCCGCTCACCAGGCAAAGGTCATCTCGTTCCTCGAACGGGCCAGGCGCGAGGGAATCGATGTCACCAGCGCCAAGTGCCCTGACGGGCCGGGCTTCTACGTCGCCCCGGCGGTGCTCACCGGTGTCGAGCAGCAATCGGTCTATGTCCAGGAAGAGATCTTCGGGCCGGTCCTGACCGTCCAGCCCTTCGACACCGAAGACGAGGCCGTGCGGATGGCGAACGGAACTCCCTACGGCCTCGCCGCCGGCCTGCAGACCCGTGATGTCTCCCGTGCGCATCGCGTCGCAGCGCGCCTCGACGCGGGAACGGTGTGGGTCAACACGTGGGCTGCCATGGACATCTCCATGCCGATAGGCGGCTACAAGCAGTCCGGATACGGGCGGGAAAACGGCCCCGAGGGCCTGGACGAATACCTGCAGACCAAGTCGGTCATCGTGGCCCTGTAGGCATCGACCGAGAAAGGGAAAGGCATCATGCATTCCACCACAGCAGCCATAATCGAAGGCCCGGGTGCCCCATTCACCTTTGCCGAAGTCGTGCTTGACGAACCTCGCAAGGACGAGGTCCTGGTACGAATGGTCGCCGCCGGTCTGTGTCACAGCGATCTGAACGTACAGGCGGGCCGTATGCCCTTCCCGCTGCCCGGGGTCATCGGCCACGAAGGAGCCGGAATCGTCGAGCGGGTCGGGGCTTCTGTCACCAAAGTCCGGCCCGGCGACAAGGTCCTGTTGAGTTTCACATCATGTGAACACTGCACCAGCTGCCGCAATGGCCACCCGGCCTACTGCGACACCTGGCTGCCTCGCAATGTGACGGGAGGCAAACGCAGAGACGGGAGCTCTCCGATCACGCGCGAAGGCGTCCCGGTCGGTGGGCATTTCTTCGGCCAGTCCTCCTTCGCCGAGGCGGCCGTCGTCGACGCTCGCAGCGTGGTGAAGGTGGACCCCGAAGCCGACCTGACGGTACTCGCGCCGCTGGGCTGCGGCGTCCAGACCGGAGTCGGCACCGTCTGGAACGTCCTGGCGCCCAGACCCGGTGAGAGCCTGGCCGTCTTCGGCGCCGGCGCGGTGGGCCTGTCGGCGATCATGGCCGCGGCTGCTCTGCCCTCGGGTGACATCATCGCGATCGACCGTGTGCCCTCCCGGCTCGAGCTCGCCCTGGAGCTCGGCGCACGGCACACCATCAACACCACCGAAGTGGATCCGGCGACCGCCCTGGCAGAGATCACCGGTGGACGCGGCGTCGACAACGCAGTGGACACCACCGCAATTCCCGCTCTCCTCCGCACCGCCGTCGACACCCTCAGCACCGGCGGAGCGTGCGCCGTCGTCGGCGTGGCCCCTCCCGGTGTCGACGTGGCGCTGGACATGCACGATCTGCTGCTCGGCAGGCGCGTGCTGGGCGTGACGCTGGGGGACGGCGAGCCGGAGACCCTGCTGCCCCGGATGGCCACGCTGCATCGGCGAGGAAAACTCCCGCTGGAAAAGCTGATCAAGCACTACAAATTCAGGGACCTGAACACCGCTGCCCGCGAAATGCACGATGGGGCGACGATCAAACCGGTCATGCTGTTCTAGTCTCCCGATTCCGTTGAAAACACCTGGCAAGTCATCGAAAACGTATGGCAAGCCATGAGATAGCAACAGGTGGACTGACGATGCAAGAAGGAAATAAGCAAGAGGCATCGCTTCCCGGTGGTGTCGACACCGCGGAAGTCTCGATCGAAGAATTCTGTGGTGCGCTCGCATCGCGCGATATGGCGGGCCTGTGGAGCAGGCCGCCGATGCCGGCACACCCGATTCCGCAGACACGTGCGCATCTGTGGCGCTGGGACACCGTCGCCCCGCTGGCACGGCAGGCGGGAAGGGTTCTGGAGGTCGACGAAGGAGCGGCTCAGCGGCGGGCACTGCAGTTCTGCAACCCGGGACTGCGCATCGGAACGACAGAAGCCCTGTTCGGTGCATACCAGTATCTGGATCCGGGTGAGAAGGCGCCGGCCCATCGGCATTCTCCGGCAGCGATCCGGTTCATGATGACCGGCTCGAGTGTCTACACCACCGTCGACGGAGACGCCTGCTGGATGGAGCCCGGCGACTTCGTCCTCACGCCCAGCTGGGCGTGGCACGATCACACCAACCAGAGCGATGAGCCCGCAATCTGGCTCGATGTGATCGACGTGGTGATGGTCGCCACCTTGGAGTCGATTTTCTTCGAGGACCATCCGACCGGGATGCAGGACGTCGCGGGTTTCTCCCTCTCGGAGGAGAAGTTCGGTCATGCGGGACTTCAACATTCCGACGGCGCCGCCTGGCCGAAACCGTACTCGCCGCTGCTGCGCTATCCCTATGCCCAGGTCGATGCCGCACTGGAAGCGTTGCAGAAGCAGAGTGACGGCCCCAGCGTGACGCTGGAGTACAAGAACCCGGTCACCGGCGGCCCGGCTCTGCCCACCCTCACCTGCCAGATGACGAGGATCCGTCCGGGAAAGCCCACGGTCCCCCGACGGCAGACCGGCGGCCAGATCCACACCGTGTTCCGCGGCCGCGGCAGGTCCGTGATCGGCGGAAAGGAATTCACCTGGGGTCCGGGGGACGTCTTCGTCGTCCCCTCCTGGGCGACCGTCGAGCACGAAGCGGAAGAGACCGCCGACCTCTTTGTCGCCAGTGACCGGGCGGCCCTCGAAGCCTTGCATCTCTACCGCGAGACCGAGCTGCCCGACCGGCAGCAGGTGACAGACATATTCGAGCCGGCCACCGCGACGGAACCCGACAAGGCGGCGCCCGCTGTCGGCCGAGGAAGGAGGGAACCGTGAGAATCGCAATTTCCGGAGGCGGGATCGGCGGACTCACCACCGCATTGATGCTCCATAACGCCGGTATGGACGTGACCGTCTACGAGGCGGTCCCCGAACCACGACCGCTCGGCGTAGGAATCAACGTACTGCCCCACGCCGTCCGGGAATTCGAACGACTGGGCATCCTGGAGGAGCTGCTCCCCCTCGCCGTCGCTACCGAAGAGCTCTGCTACGTGAATCGGCACGGCCAGTTCCTGTGGCGGGAGCCGCGCGGAATATCGGCGGGATACCCGGTGCCGCAGCTCTCGATCCACCGAGGCAACTTCCAGATGGCCCTCCTGGACATCGTCCGCCGGCGCCTCGGCGAATCCGCGGTGCGCACGGGAATGAAGGTCACCGGCTCCAACACGGACAACCGCAAGAGCGCCGAGTTCCAGCTGATCGACAGCGTCACCGGCCGGACGTCCCAGGACACCGCGGATGTGCTGGTCGGCGCCGACGGCCTTCACTCGGCACTCCGGAAGCAGCTCCACCCGAGCGACGGCAGCCCCCGATGGAGCGGAGAGCTGATGTGGCGTGGCACCACCATGGCGCCGCCGTTCCTCACCGGAAAGTCCATGACGCTGATCGGCACGCGCGGGCACAAGGTCGTGGCCTATCCGCTCTCCCTCCCGGACGACCAGGGCAACGTCCTGATCAACTGGATTGCCGTCCTGGACAAGAGCTCACGCCGACTCCCGCCCGTCGAATCCTGGAACAGGCCGGGAAAAACCGAGGACTTCATCGACCAGTACAGCTCGTGGTCGTTTCCGTGGCTCGATGTCGCGGCGCTGATGCGCGGCGCGAACAGCGTCCACGTCTTTCCCATGGTCGACCGCGACGCGCTGCCGACGTGGACCGCGGGACGGACAACCCTCTTGGGCGACGCCGCGCACCCCATGTTCCCCGTGGGCTCCAACGGAGCTTCCCAGGCGATCCTCGACGCGCGTGCCCTGACCCAGGCCCTCCTAGAGGAGCGCGATCCCGACATCGCCCTGGAGCGCTACGAAAGCGAACGCCTCGCCGCCACGGCCGGAGTCGTGGAAGCCAATCGCAGCCAGGGAGCCGCACGCATTCTCGACCTGGCCGAGGAACGTGCACCCGAGGGCTTCACCGAGGTGAGCGAAGTCTTCGCCCCCGGGGAGCGAGAGGCGCTCGCCACCGCATACCAACGCGTTGCCGGTTTCGCTCCGGCAACCCTGCGGCAGTGACAGCGACCGAAAGAGCCGGCCGTGACAACGATCGAAAGAGGATGACGATGGTGAATCCAGAGAATGACGTGGCAAGTGCCGTCGCCCGTCTGCGCCGACGCAGCGGCGGCGACCTGATCGACATCCATGCCCACTACACTCCGCCGCTCACCGAAGCCGAGCTTGCCCGTCTGCTGGCCTCCTTCCGCGCCGGCCACTTCACCGCGCCGCCGGCCGGCCCCTGGTCGGTCGAGAGCGCCCTGGAGTTCATGGACGGTCACGGCATCTCGGTGCAGATGCTGTCGAACCCGAACCGGCTCGCTCCCGACGAGGCAAAGTCATACAACGACTTCGGGGCGAAGGTGGTGCGGGAACACCCCGACCGGTTCGGGTTGCTCGCCAACCTCCCGCTGATCGATCCGGTCGCAGCGGTAGCGGAAGTCGACCGCGCAATCGAGGAACTCGGCGCCGACGGATTCGTCCTCATCACCAACTACGATGGCGCCTATCTGGGGGACCCACGGTTCACCGATGTCTTCGCCGCACTCGACGAGAAGCAGGCCACCGTCCTCCTGCATCCGGTGGTCCCTGCCGGGTTCGCCGGGCTTGCGTGCGGACGGCCGGGACCGGTCATCGAATTCCCCATGGACACGGCGCGCACCATCGTCGACGCCATCTATGCGCGGGTCTTTCTGGACTTCCCGAACATCAACTTCGTCATCTCGCATGCCGGCGGAGTCCTCCCCGTCCTTGCCGAACGCATCGGGTCGACCGGCCTGCTGCCGTGGGTGAGCAATTCCCGCGGCGTGACCAAGGACGAGGTGCGCCAGCAAATTGCCCGCCTGTTCTATGACACCGCGCTCGCGACATCACCCAACGCGCTTCTTCCGCTTCTGGAGGTCACGTCGCCCGATCACATCGTGTTCGGGTCCGACTACCCGCCGGGGAATGTCGAGTTGATCGAATCCCACATCGATGCGCTGAGCCGGACCACCATACTCACCGACCGTCAGCTGGCACAGTTCTCGGCCACTGCGAAGACTCTCTTCCCGAGCCTGGCAGCACGCTCCGACGCATAGCCCAGAGCACCCGGGTCTTCCTGACGGAAATCAAGCACCACCTGAGAAAGGAATTGTGGAATGACGGCCAATATCGGACGACTGGGATCCCAGTCCGCGGTGCGCCGGTGGACGATGGACGAGTTCACCTTCACCTACATCGTCGACGGACCCATGTCGCTCATCCCCGCCCGCTTCCTCAAGTCGTTCCCCGACTCCTACTGGAGCGAGCACCCCGAAGCGCTGGACCAGGACGGCGGCGTGCCGATGACGGCAGGCGGACTGCTCGTCGAGCGGGACGGCCACCGCATGCTCGTCGACGCCGGACTCGGTGTCATGAACGTCAACTCGCTCTACGGGCCCATTGAGGGCGGCGCGCTGCTGGAGACACTTGCGTCGGTCGGCTACGCGCCCGAGGACATCGATGTTCTCGCCCTGACCCACATCCACATCGACCACACGGGATGGGCGTTCATCCCGGACGGGAACGGCGCACGGAAGGCAACCTTCCCGTCGGCGTCGTACGTGATGTCGCGGCAGGAGTGGGAGCCGCTCTCCCAAGGGGTGCCGCCGGCCGACATGCCGGACCCGACCACCGTGGTCGAGCCTCTGCTGCAGCATCCGAAGCTCACCCTCGTCGACGACGGCGGAGAGGTGGTGCCGGGCGTGACGGCACTCGTCACCCCCGGCCACACCCCCGGCCACGCCACCTACATCGTGACCTCGTCGAGCGGCAAGCGGCTGGTGGTCTTCGGCGACGCGTTCCACTCGCCCGCGCAGCTGACCCACCCCGACTGGGGCTCGGCACCCGACAGCCACACCGAGTCCGTGCAGGAGGCCCGTGCCCGCGTGCTGTCGGAGCTGCTCAAGCCCGACACCTACGCCTTCGCCTTCCACTTCGGCGACCAGCCCTTCGGCCGTGTCGTTCGCGACCAGCAGGGACAGGCCACCTGGGAGCCGATCCCCACGCACATTCTGTGACGCCTTCCGCGGCGTCCCGCACCACCTGAGTCACGCGGACCATCTCCTGGGCAGCGGTCGAGCATTCAGGGCCGACCGCTGCCCGGATACGGCACGTCCCTCTCCCCGACAGGTCATGCAAAGGACCCTTCCATGGCTGTTGCAAAAGAAATCTCGGTTGCGGATCCCACCCACGTGGACCCGTCCACTCTCAAGCGTGTGACGGTCCTCGCCACTCTCGGAAACGTCCTCGAGTGGTACGACTTCACCGTGTATGGCTTCCTCGCCGTTCATATCGGAGCCACCTTCTTTCCCGAACAGGACGGCGTCACGTCGATCCTCGCGGCCTTCGCGGTCTTCGCGGTCGGGTTCATCGCCCGGCCCTTGGGAGCTTTTGTCCTCGGTCCGTTCATCGACCGCAAGGGACGCAAGTCGGTCATGCTGCTGTCGATGCTGCTGATGGCGTCCGGCTCACTCCTTATCGGCCTCGCACCGGGGTACGCCGTCGCCGGCTCGCTCGGTGCGGTCATCATCGTCATCGGACGCCTCGCGCAGGGATTCTCGGCCGGCGGCGAATTCGGGAGCTCGGCCGTCTTCCTCATCGAGTGGGCCCACCGCGGGCGCCGGGGGTTCTTCGGGAGCTTCCATCAGGTCGCGACCTACGGTGGCCTGTTGCTCGGTGTGCTGGTCACCGCCGGGCTGACCGGCGCCCTGGGCTCGACGGCGATGCGCGACTGGGGTTGGCGTGTCCCCTTCATCCTGGGCGCTCTGCTCGCTGTGGTCGCCCTGTTCCTGCGGCGACGCATAGAAGAGACCCCCGTCTTCACCGCGTCCCGCGGTCAGGCATCCACGCAGTCCGGCGCGGAGATCGACCACGGAACGCACCCGCGGCCGAGTGTCGGATTCCTGCTGACGGTCGGGGTGGTCGCTCTCTGGGGAGTGACGGCCATGGTCGCGCTCACGTACATGCCCAGCTACGCCTCGGAGTTCCTGGACATCGAGCTGCAGACCTCGCTGGTGGCGACGCTCATCGGCGCGATGGTGACGGTTGTCCTGCTGCCTGTCGCGGGTCATCTCTCCGACAAGCTCGGACGTAAAGCCCTGATCGTGTTCAGTGCCGTGGGCTACGTGGTGCTGCCGTATCCGCTCTTCCAGCTCATGGTCGACAACAGGTCGTTCGGGTCGCTGGTGATCGCGCAACTGGTCTTCGCGGTGTTCACGGCGGCCATCGCCGGCACCGGCTCCGCAACGATCACGGAGCTGTTCAGCGCCAAGCACCGCGGCTCGCTGGTCTCCATGGGCTCCGCAACCGCTGTGACTGTCTTCGGCGGCTTCGGCGCGATCGTCTGCACCTGGCTCATCGACGTGACGGACAGCGCCGTGTCTCCCGCCTTCTACATCTCCGGCGTCGCGCTGATCACGCTCGTGGCGGGACTGTTCCTGCCCAGAAACCTCGCGAGTGACGACCTGCGTAGGTGAGAGTCCGGTGCGCGGGACACTCCGGACAGTATTCATGGAGAGGAAAGTACGTTGAAACTGAGCATGTTCGACGATTTTCGGCTCGGTGTCTGGGCCCGGGACGACTCGATAGTCGACGTGACACGTGTGCTGCCGGAGACAGCCCGTCCATCGGATCGCATGAGTGCGCTGATAGCGGACTGGGCGAGAGTCGAGTCCGAGATCCGGGACGCATCACGCAGCACCGGAACACCCCGCTCACAAGTCACGTTCCGGGCACCCCAGCCAAGACCGTCGAAGATCCTCGCGGCCCCGGTCAATCACGGTCCGCATCGTGAAGAGATGATTGCTGCGGGAGCTTTCACGGACGTGCCGGGAACGATCGAGAAGTATGTCGCTTTCCTCAAGGCGCCTTCATCGATCGTCGGGCCGGACGGATCGATCGAGCATCCTGATCCGACGCGTCGCATCGACTACGAAGCCGAACTCGGCATCGTCATCGGTGCCCCGGCACGCCAGGTATCCCGTGAGAACGCACTGAGCCACGTCTTCGGGTACCTCGCCCTGATCGACGTGACAATGCGAGGCGACGAGGACCGCTCGTATCGGAAGAGCTTCGACACCTTCACGCCGCTCGGGCCGGCCATCGTCACCGCGGACGAGATCCCGGACCCGTCGGTGCTCGAGCTCGAGCTTCGCGTCAACGGTCGTCTGCGCCAGAAGGGGAGGGTCGCCGACCTCATCTACGACGTCGCGCAACTCATCGAAGTGTATTCCCGGGCTATGACCCTCGAGACGGGAGACATCATCGCGAGCGGCACCCCGGACGGGGTCGGACCGCTGACCCCAGGCGACGAGGTGTCACTGGAGGTGTCGCAGGTGCCCCCGCTTACCATCCCCGTCACGGCTCGCGACCCACTCCACCAGCCGTCTGCACCAGCGACGCAGTGACGGCCGCCTCCCCCTCAGGCGGGCGCTGCCGTCTCCACGCCTGCCTGATCCCTGCCCTGCGCTAGCGCGCCATGGGGCACCACAGCACAGAAGAGGACATTGGCGCGGACTGGCTCCACCAGCCGTACGCCACCCGACCGACTGAAACGGATCCTGATGAAGGAAGAGATCGACGAGACCGTACGTGCCAGCCGGGCCCTGGCCGCTGCCGGTCTGACCGACATGGTGTGGGGTCACGCCGCCGTCCGTGACCCGGACGGCGGCGGAGTCTGGATGAAGGCCTCCGGCTGGGGATTCGAGGAGATCGACGCCGAGCGGGTGCTGTTGGTCAGCCGCGGGGGTGAGGTCCTCCACGGCGAGGGCAAACGGCACATCGAGTACCCGATCCACACCGAGATCATGGCGCGGCGCCCCGACGTCGGCTGCGTCGTGCACACACACGCACCCGCCCTGAGCGCCTTCGCCTCTCTCGACACACCACTGCTGCCCATCTCCCACGACGGCGTCGTGTTCTGCGATCCGCAGGTGCCACGATTCACCGAGACGGGAGCGCTCATCGCGACCCGCGAGCTCGGCGCGGCGCTCGCCGAGACTCTCGGCGACGGCCCCGCATGCCTGATGCCGCGGCACGGAGCCGTCACCGTCGGTCCGGACGCCGCGACTGCCGTCATGTACGCCGTTCTGCTGGAACGGGCGTGCCGTACACAACTCATGGCCATGACCGCCGGAGGCCCCAAGACGTGGTCCGACGATGCCGAAGCGGCCTTCAAACGCAACCAGGTCTGGAACCCCGCTCAGCGGGACGCAGGCTGGAACTACCTGCAGCGTCTCTCGGAAAGGAACCCGTGACGTTGGAGTCGTCGGGAGAGCGGACGACTACGCAGCCCTCGAGCGAGGGCCCCAACCACCGCCACCGAGGAGCAGCGGACGCCCGTCACTCCTGGCCTACCTCTCGACTTCCTTGAACGCGTTCAAAAAAGGTGTCACTATGCGCTATGTCCTTCGTGGTCACCTCTCCTTGGCACCGACTCGGCCGTGTCGGCGTGTGCATCGCTGATGCCGTCGGTCGCTACCTGCTGATCTGGGTTGCGGCATGGCTCGTCTATGCCCTGACAGCTCCCCGCCAGCAGGAGCTTGTGTCCTACCTGCCTCGCTCCCGCTCGTACTGGGAGGACACCGCCTACTACCTGTGGGACGACTCCATTGCCGGGGTGGGGCTCATGGTGGGCGTCCCCTCGCTGCTGGTAATCCTGTTGTTCGGGCTGCTCAACAAGCGCGAGGGGGCGGCATTCCGTATCCGTCTGGCGGGGCTCCTCCTCCTGCCCACATGGTTCTTGCTCTTCCAGAACTTCGTGGCGCTCCTCTTCGTCCCGGTCCTGGCGCAGATGGCCTTCGCGCTCTGCCTGATGCCGGTTCCCCTGGTTCGCTTCCCTGCGAAGGCCGAGGACTGATTGCCCAGGCGGGCGCGCGCCGAGTGGTGGCGGATGGACAAGGTCTTGCGAATCGGCTTGCATGACCCCGGCTCCAGCGATGTGACCGTGGGTTCAAATCCCACACCCACCGCAGATGAACGGCCCCTGGAATTCGCCTAAATCAACCAGGGGCCGTTCTCATGTGCGGTACCCGCCAACCGCTGTGGTTCCCCGTCAGTTCCCAATCACTCGGGCACGGTAGGGGCATGCGGCCGCGCTACCGGCGTTGAGGGTAGGGGGTATAGATCGTCTGGGGTTCGGGCGGGAACGCTTGGTCCGGATCAAATCGCGGCAGGTCGCACTCAGGGACGAGGAAGCTGCTGTACGCCTCCGGAGCAGAAGACTCGCCCCAGCACACGGTGCCAGCGACCACGAAGCCGCCCAACAACCGATCGCTCAGGACAAAGGCCCGCGCAGGCTGTTAGATGTGCCCGCGCCTGCCGTCGCAGATCGCTCGCGCCGTGGTGTGCCTCGATGCCTGTACGGTGAGCCGGCGGTTCACCCGGCAGCAGTGGGTGTCGTCGCTGAGGTCGACCAGGTTGAGCAAGTGCATGGTCTTGTCGATCCGACCGTACTCGGCGAACACCTGGCCCAGCGGGGTCGGGCGGCCGTCGCGGCCGAACATCCGCAGCAGGTCGTAGGCACAAACCTGGTTGGTGACCAGCGATCCGGCGACGCGCAGCGTGTCCGGCTACCAGGTCTCGATCTTCTTGAGGCTCACATTGTTGCGGGCGAGACCCTCCAGCGGCCCGTACTTCGCCCTTCCTGCGGCTTCTTTCGACCGCGTGGAGGGTGATGCAACGGTCGGCCGCCGCGCTCCGTGCCGGTGCCCACCCGCTGATCACCGTCGCAACGTCGGGCCGTCAATACCCTCCGGCGACACGGACGGCAAGCAGGCGCGCGGCGTCTGCCTCTTGGGGAACGGCGCACTGTAGTTCCTGTTGAATCTTCCGAACTGCGTTTTCGTACGCTTCTGAGCGGTTCCCACTGTCGATGGCCTCCCGGAATCCGGTGAGTTCCTCAAGGGTTGCGGGGCGCTTTCCGTGGTCGTGCTGAGGGAAGAGCGGGTCGAAGGAGGAGAGGATCTCGCTGTTTTCCGCGTATGAGATCCACGTGGATCCTGTCTCGCTCAGTCTTGCAGACAGGGCGACCGTGTCGCGTGAAGCGGCGGCGATGATTTCGTCACTCGCAAGGTAGGGTCCTTCGGACTCGATAACGAAGGACCAGTCGTTGTGGGTTCCGGCACGCAGCAGCGGACCACTGTTGTCGAGCATGCCACTGCTATGCAACTCATCCACGTTCAGCTCGGGAACGTCGTCTTCGTCAATGTCTTCCCCGAGCGCTTTGACGGCGTCTACTTCGAGACGGGTCAAGGAAACCGGCTGAATCTCTCTTCCTGACACCCTGGTCAGAAGCTCGGCGGGGGAAATTCCTCTCACGAAGAGGGCACAGTACCCGGTTCCGTAGAGTTGCGAGTTCGGGAAGATGCTGGTGCTCACGGTGCTACCTCGAAGGCGTATCCGGCGTAGCCGGACAACAACTCGAGGAAGGCACGCAGGTTGCGGTCCCAGAACCATCCAGCAATCGACTCGGTCACGCGTTCCCCGTCCCTGTGAGAGGGACAGCATGGCAGACGTCGTCTGCAGTCAGGCTGCGGTGGCGAGCTGGACGGGGAAGGGGGCTCGCGACACGGTTCTTCCGGCGCCGGATCGCGCCGTTGCCGCACGCGACTGTTTCGCCCCGTGTTACGGGCTCCGCTACCAAATGACGATCCACAGCCCCGCCCACGATGGCGAATGTCTCCGAGGTCATCTTCCGTCGGCTTCGCGAGATCCGGGACTCGGTGGCCGAAGGCGCCCTGCGGGACAGCGACATCTACGCGCAGGAAAAGAGGCGGTACGAGGTGCCCTGATGCGCCTGCGGACTGCCATGCACGCCGACCTCTGGGCAGACACAGGGCGTCGACTCGACGTCCTGTCGTGCCCACCAACACGCCGCCGGCGCTCGCAGGAAGAAACCCCGTATACCGAAAAAAGAGCCACGCCCCGGCAGCACCGCCCCGACGAGGGACTCGGAAGGTCCCGGGGCGGTCTCACGAGCAAGATCCACCTCGCCAGTGAAGGTGGTCGCAGACCTCTCGCGCTGCTGATCACTCCCGGCCAGTGGGGCGACGCACCACAAATGCTCCCCGTACTCGAACGCATCCGAGTGGCCCGCAAGGGCGAGGGGCGCGCGCACCCGGCCCGGGCACCTGAGCGCGGACAAGGCGTACTCCTCCCGCAGGAACCGCCGCTACCTGCGCAGACGCCATATCAAGCACACCATTCCCGAGCCGAAGGACCAGAGGACCAACCGTCGGCGCCGTCGCAGCGGAGGCGGACGCCCCGCCGGCTTCGACAAGGAGCGGTACAAGCGCCGCAACGAGGTCGAGCGGACGATCAACCGCCTGAAGAGCTTTCGCGCCATCGCGACCCGCTACGACAAGCGGGCCTGCGTCTTCCACGGCACCGTCACGGTGGCCACGATCAGCCTCTGGCTCCGGGCGTGATTCGCCGGAGACGCCTCAATCGGTGAAGGGATCTTCCACCGTCGGGATGCACGGAGACAGCAGTGCCTCCGTGTGCTGCGTGACCACGCCCCGAACGAGCCTGAGCACGCGTACCTCGTTTTCGTGGTCCGGTTCTTCGTCATCGCGAACGTGGAGGAGCCCGTAGGAACCAGGGGCAACCACAGCCACATGCTCGAACAGTTCGACAACATCCGGCGAGGAGCGGTGATTGGAGTAGCCGCCGAGGTGGATGAACGGCTCGCCGTTCATCCACCTGAGGTCAAGCAGGTACGGGCTGTCGATCTGGGCGATGCGAAGCCGAAGCTCATCGACGATCTGCCGCAGACGGGACTCATCGTCGTCATCAGCTGCGGTCTCCCTGACCGTGACCCAACCGTGGTACTCAAACATCCCGTGATCGTAGTGAGATGGCTTGCTTCAACGTGCCGATCGCAGCATGATCCGCCGGACACGCCTTAGCAGCGATGACAGCGACAGACCGCTCGATACCACCCTGTCCTACATGGCCAACAACGTCTGCGGCATCCTCGCCCAGGGCATCGATCCCACCCAGGTGGCATCCCGCTTGAGCTCACTTGGCTGGAGGACACGCTCGTCCTCCTGGTACTCCTACGAAGCCGAAACCGCTTGGTGCCGCATCGAAGTCGACCAGACCGACGACGGAACAACCCTGGTAAATGGCGTGATCGACCCTCAGCGGATCGACGACCTGGCCACGCTCCTTGCCAGACTCGGCTGGCAGCACAGCCTCGAACTCTCCGACGAGAACAACAACATTGTCGAAGAGCGACACCACTGACCGACAGCCCCACGAAACTCGGAAGTTGAGCCAAAACCGGAACTCGTGAACAAAACCACAGGTGACGCTACCTCGGGGGTAGCAGTCGATCCGCCCGGCCGACGACGGCTACACGGAACTCAGTGGGCGGGGTGCGGGATGCAGAGGCGTCCCCCGCAGCGGTACTCACCAGGTCGCGCCGTGGGTACTCGGCCACGGCCGTCATGCGATGCGGAAGCTCGACGCATTCGGAGCTGTCTCACCTCAGAGGGAGTCCTGGGCTCGCTGGTTCACGTCGGACGCCAGGGCTTTCCCGTTCAGTCTTCGGTGACGCGGATGATCGTCTTGCCGGGGGTGTGGAGAGGCCACTGGCTTGGTTGTCGCATGCACGGCGAAACGTGCGCGACTACGAGACCCGGCCTGAGCACTCCGAGGCGCTGCTCACCCTTGCCTCGATCACGCTCATGACCCGCAGACTCACCCGGCCCGCCGTCCAGCCCACCGTATCCCTGCCCCGATCTGCCGAATCCGTCCCACGTTGCTTGAGGCGTCGCAGGTCCGACGGGAGCGGCATCGTGATGGACGCGACGATGCCGTCCATCGCGTCGTTCAGGACCGCCTCGCGCTCGGCCGGGTCAGTGCATGACGCCGACCAAGCCTGGGGCCGGCATGTTCGGCTGGGTCATGCGCCCAGATCCTCCGTCACGGGCAGACACTCGGCGAGCAGGTCGACGACGTCGCGCCAGGCTCGCTGCGCGTGCTGCGGGTGGTAGCCGACGCCGGGGACCGTGGGGTGGTCGACCGGCGGGTGGTGGAAGGCGTGCAAGGCGCCGCCGTAGACCGTGAGGCGCCAGTCGACGCCCGCCGCCTGCATCTCAGCGGTGAACGCGTTCCGTTGCGCGGGCGGCATGATCGGGTCTTCCGACCCGACCCCGGCCCACACCGGGCAGCGAATGCGCGCGGCCTCGCCCGGTCGGCCCGTGGTCAGTGCGTTGACTGTGCCGATCGCGCGCAGGTTGACGCCGTCCCGCCCGAGTTCCAGCCCGATGGCGCCCCCGGTGCCGTAGCCGACGGCGGCGATCCGGTCGGGGTCGGTCCGCGGTTCGGTGCGCAGCACATCCAGCGCTGCATGGCCGATCCCCCGCATCCGGTGGGGATCAGCGAGCAGTGGCATGCAACGAGCCAGCATCTCCTCGGGGTCGCTCAAATAGCGCCCGCCGTGAAGGTCGAAGGCCAGCGCTATGTATCCCAGCTCGGCGAGAGCATCGGCCCGGCGGCGCTCGACGTCGCTGAGCCCCGTGCCCTCGGGTCCAAGCAGCACGGCGGGCCGGCGGTCGACACCGGCCGGGAGCGCGAGGTGCCCGATCATCGTCAGCCCGTCGGCCGGGTACTCGACCGTACGCGTCGTAATCGTCGTCATGAGACTGGACTGTAGTGATCGTCGAGCCCGGTCCGGCCGCTGTTCTGCCGCTGGCAGAGCAGCAGCAAGCGGGTTCTGAGTTCTGATCTCGGTTTGCGTGATGGGGCTGCGCCAATGGGTGGCCTGGTAGCAGACCGGTTGGCGCGTGGTGATCTGGTCGATGGCGAGTGGGAGTTGGTCGGGTCGGTGTGCCCGGCCAGGCAGCGCGGCCGCTATCTGGAGGGCTGTGGGACCAGCTCCATGAGGTGGGGGTGCTTCCGGCGCTGATGGAGGCGGATCGCTGAGACCGGTGCGCGGGAGCTGGTGGATGTGAACCGGATCAGCGTGGACTCCATGGTTGCCCGTGCCGATCAGGGCATGGCCGGGATGGTGGTGGATGCGGAGTTGCTGGCAGGGCTGAAGGGCTCGCGCGGCGGCTGTCCGGTCACCCACGGTGCCGCCGGTGCAGCGCCGTTCCGATTCTGATCTCCCGGCAGAGACTGGAGGCCTGTTGAGCGACGAACAGGGCCGCTTTACAGGACACCGACGGTGCTACCGGTTCCGCTCGGACTCGCGCTGCTGGTAGTCGCGTGGAGACAGTCCGTGGAAGCGGGAGAAGGCGGCGCTGAACGTGGGTAGGTGGGCGTACCCGATCCGGCGCGCGACGGCGCTGGGCGGGGCGCCCCCGGCCAGCAGGTCGCGAGCGATGCGCATGCGGGCGGCATAGCGCCAGCGACCCAGTGTCATACCTGTCTCGTCACGGAAGGCACGGTGGATCTCAGCACCGACATCAACAGCATGCGTCCCACCAGACTCGCCGATGCGACGCAAGCACTCCATCGCGACAGCACGCGCGCGCGGATTGGTGGGCATCGGCACCGACAGCGCTCGCTGCGCGGCAACCTGTTCCGCGAACAGGTCGAGGATGTGGCGGGGGTCGTGGTCGTCAGGGCGCAGTCCGGACCGGGCGCTGATCGAGCAGAACATCAAGTAGTCGTCCCACGCAGGCGAGAACCGCACCTGCAGCGGCGCTGTCAGTTGGAGGTCGCCTGTACTCGCGTTGCCCAGCGGCAGGGAGACGGAGTTCTCGCGGAGGCCGGTGACATGCTCCATCTCTGCGGGGATCCAGGTCGCTACTCCTCGCTCCCGCTCGTAGCGTTGGTCGCCGATGTCCAGGTACCCGCTGCCTCGATACATCCAGCTGAGGACGTGGATGTCGTTGGTGTGCGACGGCGTGCTGGCCGCGGGCAGCATCTCGGGCGCAGCGGGAGTGTCCGTCTTGCGCATCATCCGGATCAGGTCGTCGGTCTCCCGTGCTGCCGCTGTCCGTTGCGTCAGCCCGCGGGCGCCGGGTCGGGCGGAGAGCTCCCGTCCGAACTCGTGGGGGGTCAGTCCGAACCGCCCCTTGAAGGCCCGCGTGAGGCCGTTGCGGCTGGCGAAGCCCACTCGAGCGGCCACCTGGTCCACGTGGTAGCCGGCGGCGAGGAACTCCACGGCAGCGCCGAGTCGGCAGAGCAGCCGCCACTGCTCGAACGTGAGCCCGGTGTCGGCGAGGAAGTCACGGCGAAGGGTGCGCGGGCTGGAGAGCACCCGCGAAGCCCATTGCTCGACCGTGAGGTCGAGCGCGGGGTCGCGAGTCAGTTCTTCGGCGACTGTTCTGGCGCCGGGGGCTCGCGGCATCGGTGGCGAGGCGAACCCCTCTGAGCTCGGATTTCGCCCGACCTCGACGGGCGTCGGCGAGCGTGAGCCAGGACGCCGTAGGAGCTCCGCGATCGCCTCCGGGGAGTACCCGTGGCCGCTGAACGGAGTGACCTGCAGGTTGAAGAGCTGGATCAACCAGTCCTGCCAGCCGCTGGGAACGTCGAACCGCGTCAGTTCCGTCAGTCCCCAGGCGCCGACGTCGGCGTGGGGCCACAGCGGGAAGGCGACGGTGCCCGGCTCAGTGATGATCTCCCGCTCTGCCCAGCCGTCCGCGGGGATCCAGGCGCCTTCGCCGGCCCCGAGGCGGAGCACCGGCCCGTCGTCGCGGCGCACGTGCGCCGCGCCGGTGCGAACCCAGAGCAGCAGCGTCCGAACGGGCGCATCCGCCGATCCCAACCGCGCGCTCGGGATCGGCGGCGGGTCGCCGGCGCCTGCGGTGTACGAGGAGCGAACCAGCATGTCCTAACCCTACGGCAGTCTGCGCACACCATGCCAGGTAAGGTTCACCTAACTTTAGCAGTGCGCGCCCTCCCGATGCCGGTGCGCGACTCCTGCCCTCGCAGCGACCGGAAGGTCGGTTCCCGCATGCCCAAGACCTCGCGCCGACTCACCGTGCGCCCGCCGACCCTGCGTGAGGTCGAGGTCGTCCGGACCGTCGACATCACCTCGGGGATGCGGCGGGTCACGCTGAACGGCGAACAGTTGCGTGCGTTCACCACTGCGGACGGATTCGCGCGGCCGGCCTTCGAGTCCCCGGGCTTCGACGACGACCTCGCGTTCTACTTCCCGTACCCGGGTCAGCGCGATCCGGTGCTCCCGGTCCAGGGCGAGGCCAAGTTGATCGTGCCCAAGGATCCTCGACCGCTGTCGAGGGCCTACACGGTCCGCCGGTGGAACCCCGAGGCCGGCGAACTGGACGTGGACTTCGTCAAGCACGGGGTGGGCGCGGGAACGACGTGGGCCTATCGCACCCGACCGGGTGACCGGATCCACGTCAGCGGTCCGAGCACGTCCAAGGCGTTCCCGACCGGCGCCGACTGGTTGCTCGTGGCAGGCGACGACACCGCACTCCCCGCGATCGGCCGCCTGCTCGACGAGCTCCCGCCCGACACCCGGGCGCAGGTGTTCATCGAGATCGCCGAGGACGCCCACCGCCAGGAGTTGCGCGAGCTGCCCGGGGTCGACGTGACGTGGCTGGTCCGCTCCGGCGGGACGGCCGGGACCGTGTCGCTGCTCACCAAGGCGGTCCGCAGTGCGGAGTGGTGGTCCGGCCAGGCATTCGTGTGGCTGGCCGGCGAGCACACGGCCGTCCGGGACATCCGCCGGCACCTGGTCGAGGACCGCGGCGTCCCCAAGGAGGACATCGACTTCGCCGGCTACTGGCGTCGCTCCGCGGTCGTCGCGCTGAAGTCCGACGGGGCGGTACCCGACCCGGAGAGGACGGTCACCCCGTTCCAGAAGCTGCATGACCTGACCGAGCTTGTCGCACCGATCGCGATCCGCACCGCCGTCGAGCTGGGCGTTCCCGATCTGGTCTCCCGCGGCGTGACCGGCGTGACCGAGCTGGCCGCCAAGGTCGGCGCCGACGAGCGCGCTCTGGGCAAGCTGCTGCGGTATCTGAACACCCTGGACGTGGTGACCGAGACAGAACCGTCTCACTACGCCCTGACGCCGATCGGCGACGTCCTCACTCTCGAGTTCATCGCCGACCGGCTCCACTCCGCCGGGGTGATCGGTCGCGAGATGCTCGGGATCCACGGCCTCACGGAGTCGGTCCGCACCGGCCGGCCCGCCTACGCCTCGGTCACCGGCCAGACCTTCGCCGACGTGCGCGCCGAGCAGGACTACGAGGACCGTCACCTGGAGCGCCTGGCGAAGTTCCAGCCCGCACTGGCCGAACCGATCGCCACGTCCGACCTGCTCGCCGGAGTCCAGCACCTGGTGATCCACTCCGGTGGTGCCGGCGCCCACGCCCGTGAGTACGTCGCAGCCCACGAAAGCCTGCGCGTGACGATCTGCGCCCTGCCCGCCCAGGCCGACTGGCTGCGCCGCGACCTGCCCGCCACGATTCCCGACGAGCGGCAACGCACGCGGGTCGGCGTGCTGGAGCAGTCCGTCTTCGAGCCCAGCCCGGCAGCCGACGCCGTGCTCATCAGCCGCGCCTTCAAGACCCTGCCCGACGCCGACGCTGCTCACGCACTGCGCCGGGCAGCCGAGAACCTCGTCCCCGGCGGACGGGTGCTGCTGATCGAGGAGGTCTTCGACACCGACGAACTCGACGAGCACGACGGCGAGGAAGACCTGATCGGCCTGGCCTGCCACGGCTCCGGCCTTCGCACCGCGGCGGAGCTGGACGCCGTCATCGCCCGGGCCGGCCTCACGCGCAGGGCGGCGCGGCCCGTCGGTCTGGGCGCCACCGTCCATGAGCTCCTCCGCTCCACCGCCGACTGAACCCCTCCACCCGGAGAAGAAGAGAAAAGAAGAGAACGCCCATGAGCAACACCCTCCTGATAAGACGCGGCGCACCCCTTGCCGCCGCACTGATGAGCGCGTCACTCGTCCTCACCGCCTGCGGCAGTGACGGCGACGACACCGGCGACAAGGCCGCCGAGACCCGCAGCGTCAAGGCCGAGAACGGCACCATCAAGGTTCCCGTCGACCCCCGGCGAATTGTCACGATCGGCAACACGAACCTCCCCTTCATCGATCTCGGTGGCGAGCCGGTGGGCGTCACCGAGGCGTCCGACTCCGAACTCGACGTGCTGCCGAAGGAACAGAGGGCTGCGTACGAGGCAGCCGAGATCATCGGCAGCAGCGGTGGCGAAGTGGACCTCGAGAAGCTCGCCGCCCTCAAGCCGGACCTCATCCTGGTCCAGTTCTCCTCGGACGACTGGGACAAGGTCGGCAAGCGACTCGAGACAATCGCCCCGACCGTGAACTGGGGGCTCGACACCGAGTGGAAAGCCTTCGCCGACGCCATCGCCGAGGCCGGCAACGTCGCGGACGCGCTCAGCCAGCAGAAGGCGGAGTTCAAGGAAAAAGTCACCAAGATCCAGAAGACCTACAGCAAGACCATCAACGGCACCTCGTTCGTCGACGTCTCCCGCGGAACCTGGAACGATCCCGGAACGTTCTACATCGCCGACATCGGCTGCTCCGAGATCGCCCGGGACGACATCGGCCTGGACCTCCCCAAGACGGCCGAGGGCAAAGACCCCTTGGCCTACGAATCCCTGCCGTTCGAGCAGATCAGCGAGCTGTCCGAGTACGACGTGATCACCTACCCTGTCGACGCCGACGGCAAGCCGACAGAGCCCTTCGCGCCGGTGGTCAAGACCAACACCTGGAAGTCCCTGCCCGCTGTGCGCTCCGATCGAGCGCTGGGAGTCTTCTGCCCCGGCAACAACTCCTACGGGCCCGTCAACCAGTACCTGGACTCGCTCGACAGCGCACTGGCAACGCTCCCCGGCAAGCAGTGACAGCCCTCGCCCTGCGACAGGACGGTCCGGGCACCGAGACGGTGCCCGGACCGCGTCGTCGTCTGCTCGGCCTGCTCGTCGCGCTGGCAGTGCTGGTGGTCCTGCTGGTGCTGAGCATCATGATCGGGTCGACGGCGATCGCGCCGTCAGTGGTGTGGGACGCGCTGTTCCACTCCTCGGCCGACATCGACCAGTTCTCGATCCGCGACTTCCGGCTGCCCCGCGCGATCGTGGGTCTGGTCGTCGGCGTCGCCCTCGGTCTGTCGGGCGCGTTGATCCAGGCGCTCACCCGAAATCCCCTGGCCGATCCGGGTGTCCTCGGCGTCCATGCCGGCGCGTCCTTCGCGGTGACGGTCGCCGTGGGCCTGCTCGGCGTCCGCGACGTCCAGGGCTACATGTGGTTCGCGTTCGCGGGGGCACTGATCGTCACGCTCCTGGTGCTCGCCCTCGGTTCGACACGACAGGGCTCCTCGCCGGTGGTCATGGTGCTCGCCGGGATATGCGTCGGCGCCGTGCTCGGCGGCGCCAGGGAGGCGCTCCAGTTGACCGACCCGGACGCCTTCGACGCCATGCGGAACTGGAACGCCGGGTCGATCGCGGGTCGCCCGCTCGAGGTCGTGTGGCCGGTCCTGCCGTTCTTCGCGGTGGCACTCGTCCTGGCCTTCGCGGTGTCGGGCCCACTCAACGCTCTGGCTCTGGGTGACGAGCTGGCGGTCGCCCAAGGGGTCCGGTTGGTACGCACCCGTGTGCTTGCGGTGATCGCACTCACCCTCCTTGCCGGTGGTGCCACCACGATCGCCGGACCCATCGGATTCGTCGGACTCATGGTGCCGCACGTGGCCCGCTGGATCGTCGGCCCGCACCAACGCTGGATCTTCGCCTACAGCATCCTCCTCGCCCCGAGCCTGCTGCTGGCCTCCGACATCCTCGGCCGCATCGTGATGAGACCCGGCGAGATCCCCGTGGGCATCGTCACCGCCTTCGTCGGCGCCCCCGTTCTCGTCATGCTGGTGCGGCGAAAGAAATCGAGCGGACTATGAACACGCGCATTCCGCCGGTGGACTTCGGAAGGCGGGTGCTGGTACTGCGGCACCGGCGCATCGCGATACTGCTCCAGTGGCGCTCGGTCGTCGTCTGCGCGGCGCTCGCGGTCGCGGTCGCCGGTACGGCAGTCCTCGCGCTGATGACCGGCTCGTACGCGCTGAGCCCCGGCCAGGTGCTCTCCGCACTGACCGGCCGGGAGACCGGCATCGTCCACGACATCGTGGTCGAGTGGCGGCTGCCCCGGGTCGCCGCGGCGGTGGTGTTCGGCGCAGCCCTCGGTGTGAGCGGGGCTGTCTTCCAGTCACTGCTGCGCAACCCTCTCGCCGACCCCGGCCTCGTCGGGTTCTCCCAAGGCTCCTATACCGGCGCACTGATCGTGATCCTGGTCGTCAACGGCACTTACGTGCAGTTGGTCGGCGGAGCGTTGCTGGGCGGCATGGCCACCGCTGTGGCCGTGTACGTGCTCGCCCACCGACGAGGGGTGCAGGGGTTCCGGCTGATCATCGTCGGCATCGGCGTCTCGGCGATGCTCGAGTCGCTCAACACCTGGCTGATCCTCAAGGCCGACCTGGACCAGGCGATGTCCGCGGCGGCGTGGATTGCCGGGTCGCTCAACGGCGTGTCCTGGGACCGGGTCGTCATCGGCGGCGCCTGCATCGCCGTACTCCTGCTGCTGGCCGGGATGTTGAGCCGGCCGATGCGGCAGATGGAGCTGGGTGACGACGCGGCCGCCTCGCAAGGGGTACGGGTCTCGCCCGCACGCCTCGGCCTGATGCTGGTGGGAGTGGCGCTGACGGCGACGGTCACGGCCGCGTCGGGGCCGATCGCGTTCATCTCACTGGTCGCCCCGCAGATCGGACGCCGACTCGCCCGCACCGCCGGGATCACCCTCACCCCCGCTGCCTTCGTCGGCGCGCTGTTGTGTCTGGCGTCGGACTACATCGCCCAGCACGTCGCCCCCACCCCGCTGCCGGTCGGCATCATCACCGTCGTGCTCGGCGGCGGCTACCTCGGATACCTGCTGTTCACCGAAGCCAGGAGACGCCTGTGAGCGCAACCCCGCCCGGCATCGCGCGCCTGCGTGTGGAGTCGGCGACGATCGGCTACGACAGGCGGATCATCTCCGAGCACCTCTCGGTGGCGATCCCCGACGAGTCGTTCACGGTCATCGTCGGCCCGAACGCGTGCGGCAAGTCCACCCTGCTGCGCAGCCTGTCCCGACTGCGGAAGCCGTCGGCCGGGCAGGTCGTCCTCGACGGTGCCGACATCAACTCCTACAAGACCAAAGAGGTGGCGCGGCGGGTCGGGCTGCTGCCGCAGGCCTCGATCGCCCCGGACGGGATCACCGTCGCCGACCTCGTGGCCCGGGGACGGTACCCCCACCAGGGGTTCATCCGGCAGTGGACCGAGGACGACGAGCAGGCCGTGCTCAGGGCGATGCACCAGACCTCGGTCGCCGACCTGTCCGGGCGCCCGGTGGACGAGCTGTCGGGCGGGCAGCGCCAGCGCGTGTGGGTGGCGATGGCACTCGCGCAGCACACCGACATCATGCTGCTCGACGAACCGACCACCTTCCTCGACATCACCCACCAGATCGAGCTGATGGAGCTGTTCACCGACCTGCACGACGTCGGCCACACCCTGGTCGCCGTACTGCACGACCTGAACCAGGCTGCCCGTTACGGCACCCACCTGATCGCCATGAAGGACGGCGCCGTGGTCGCCGAGGGCACTCCGGACCAGGTCGTCACGGCCGAGCTGGTCGAGGAGGTGTTCGGTCTGCGCTGCCTGGTGGTGCCCGATCCGGTGGCCGGCAGCCCCCAGGTGGTGCCGCTCGGCCGCGAACGAACCCGACAGAGGTCCACTGACAACACCGGCGTAGAAAGTGCGAGAAATGGCTGATCCGTTGGTCGAGAAGCTGGCGACCGGTGAGTGGAGCCCGGAAAGGTTCAGACGACACCTCGGGGAGACGGGTGCACCGCTTGTCGAGCGGGTCTCCGCGGACGAGGTGGAGGTGACGTTCGTCGACGAGCCCGGAGACGACACGACGGTCACCGTCTCGGTGGTGATCGGACCCAGAATCGCCTTCAACCCGATCGACACGGAGTTCGCCCCGGTGGCGGGGACGCCGTTCCGCGTTCTCACCTTGCGGATGCGTTCCGACCTGCGCTTCTCGTACGTGTTCACACGACGCGGGCCGACGGGTGAGGGCGAACGGGTTCCGGACCCGTTCAACCCGCCACCGAGGTTCTCGGAGTGCTCGGTGGAGCGGTTCTCCGGGGCCTCGGTGGCAGCACTGCCCGACGCGGTGCCGTTGCCCTGGCTCGACAGGGCCGAAGCGCGACCGACCCCGGCGGTGGAAGCTGCCGTGCTGGCGAGCGAGCTCCTGGGAGACGAACGCCGCATCTGGGTCTCGATGCCGCCGGGAGAGTTCTCGGAAGACAGCGCACTGCCCTTCGTGATCCACCTGGACGGCACGCCGGACCACAGCGCGCCCAGCGTTCGTGACGCACTGGTCCGGGCGGGACTGGTCCGGCCCTGCGCGGTGGTCCTCGTCGGCCAGCCCGCACCGCAGCGCGACAAGGAGCTGCTCTGCAACCCGACGTTCTCCCGGATGCTGGTCCAGGAACTGCTGCCGTGGCTCCACCACCGGTATCCGCTCTCGCGGGACCCCCGTGACGTCGCGCTGGCCGGCGAGAGCTTCGGCGGTCTGTGCGCCGGCTGGACAGCGCTCCACCACCCGACGACGTTCGGCAACGCCATCCTCCAGTCACCGTCGTGCGGATACCACCCTGACCTCACATGGGGCACCGGGTCGGGCGAGCTGCTGCGCCGCACCCCCATACCGACACTGATCGCCGACTTCCTGGCCGCGGAAACGGCACCGCTCCGCATCTTCCACGACGTCGGCGAGCTGGAGAGCTCGAACACCCACAGTCGCTGGTTGGACCACGTACTCACCGGAAAGGGCTACGACACCCTCTACAAAGAGTTCGCCGGCGGACACGACTACGCATGGTGGCGCGGAATCTTCGCCGATGCCCTGCTCTGGTGCTTCCCGCTCAGGAGCACCGATCGGAGCCAGGCATGAGGAAGTCCTCGCGTTCCTCGGGCGCCGACCCCACAGGACTGGGGCGGGGACCGCTGACCCGTCGGCTGCCGGTGCTTCTGCTCGCTCCCGCCGAGCCGCTCGGCGGGCGGCCGTTCGAGTCCGGGTCGGGGACCACCCCGGGCCGGTTCCTGCTGCGCGTGATCTTCTCGGTGAGGCGGATCAGCGTTCCCGCCATGCTGCTGGCGATCGTGTGGCAGGTGGGCGAGTCCGCGGTCCCGGTGGTGATGGGACTCGCGATCGACCGGGCCCTTGCGACCGGGGACGAGGGACAGCTGGTCCTGTGGCTCGGCGTGCTGGTGGCCCTCTACGTCGCGCTGACGTCGGCGGCGAGGCTCTCGCTGCGACTGACCGCCCACGCGGTGCAGGTACTACAGCACCGGCTCCGCGGCACCCTCTCCACGGGCGTGCTGCACCCGGTCGGCGGCACCGCCCGTGCGCCGGGCGGCAACGTGGTCTCGGTGATGACCAGCGACGTCGCGCGCCTGTCCAACGCGGTGATCCTGACGATCATCCCGGTCTCGAGGATCACAGCCATCGGATTCATCGCGGTGTCGCTGCTGGCGACGCACTGGCTGCTCGGACTCGTGGTGCTGTTCGGGGCGCCGGTCGCGGTCTGGTCGATGGGCGTGCTCAGCGAGCGGCTCTCCCGGGACACCGGCGCATACCAGGAGCTGCTGGCCTCCACGGTCGGACAGGCCACGGACCTGGTCGCCGGCTACCGGGTGATCAGGGGGATGCGTGCCGAGGCCGAGGCGACCAGCCGGTACCGCCGGGCAAGCCAGGAGACCCTTGTCGGCGCCAGGCGCAACGCGGGCCTGCTGGGAAAGTTCCTCGTGGGCTCGGGCGGGGTCAGCGGCACGTTCGTCGCCGCGGTACTGGGGCTGGCGGGCTGGTTCGCCGTGGACGGACAGCTCAGCATCGGCGGCCTGATCACCGCCGTCGGCCTCGCCCAGGCGCTGCTGCCGCAGATCCAGGCGATCGCGAGCACGTCCATCCCCAACCTCGCCGGCGCCCGCGCCTCGTCCGTGCGTGTCCTCGACGTGCTGCGGGACAACGCCATGTCGACGGCCGGGCCCGATGACGCGCCCCGGCGGGAGGTCACCGCGTTGCCGGAGCTGGACGTGGTCGTGCCGAGCAGCTCCGGACCCGGCGTGACGATCCGGGTCGAGCCCGGCGAGCTCGTGGGCGTGCGCGCCGACGACCGGACCGCCGCCCGCGTCGTCGAGGCGCTGCTGGACCCGCGGGCCGAGGGAGGGGTCGAGGCGCGGCTCGACGGGATCGCGGCGCGGAAGCTGTCCCCGGTCGAGTACCGCTCCCGGGTCACCGTCGCGCCGCACCGCGCAACGCTGTTCAGCGGCACCCTCCGCGACAACGTCGCCGTGACCGCGGGCGCGCCCGAGCGGGTGGACGCCGCCGTGCGGGCCGCCGCCTGCGACGACTTCGCGGCCGACCTCGACGCCCCGGTCGGCGAGGGCGGCAACCGGCTCTCGGGCGGCCAGCGCCAGCGGGTCGCGCTCGCCCGCGCCCTGGCGAGCGACGCGCCGGTGCTCGTGCTGCACGACCCGACCACCGCGGTCGACTCGGTCACCGAGCACACGATCGCAGGCCGGCTGCGCGGCGTCCGGGCAGGCCGCTCGACGCTGCTGATCGCCTCGACCCCGGCGCTCCTCGCTGCCTGCGACCGCGTCGTCGAACTGCCTGACGACGTACCCGTGCTCTCAAGGACGGCGCGGTGAACGGCACCTCCGCCGTGCCCGGGACCGCGGCTTCCGATGCCGAGCTGCCCGGGCTGCCGGTCGCGAGCGGCCGCGAGACGGTCAAGGAGGTGTGGCGGCTCAGCCACCGATACCGGCTCCGGCTCGCCGCGACCGGGGTGCTGGGGATCGTCAGCACCGGCGTCGACCTGATCGTTCCCGTGGCGATCGGGTTCCTCGTCGACCGTGTGCAGGCCGACACCGCGGACCTCGCCACGGTGCTGACGGTCACGGCCGTCATGGCGCTGTCGGCAGTCCTCGGTGCCGCGGGTACCGCGCTGACGATCGTGTTCGCCACCCGCGTCTACCACGCCATCCTCGCAGCGCTGCGCGAGCAGCTCGTGGGCCGCGCGATGACGCTCCCGCAGTACCTCGTCGAGCGCGCCGGTACCGGGGACCTGATATCCCGGTCCAGCGACGACGTCACCGCCGTCGCCGATGCAGCACCCGCGGTAATCCCCGCGCTCACCGTCACCGCGTTCACCATCGTCGTGTCGCTGGGCGGGCTCGCGGCACTGGAATGGCCCTACGCGGCCGCCTTCGCCGTCGTGCTGCCGGTCTACGTGCTGGCCGTGCGGTGGTATCTGCGCATCGGACCAGGGGTCTACCGCGCCGAGCGCGCGGCGATGAGCGCGCGTGCCCAGCAGATCCTCGAGTCCCAGCGCGGCTACGCCACCGTGCTCGGCTTCGGGCTCGCCGAGCAACGACACCGGGCTGTGATGACGGACTCCTGGCGCGTCGCGGGGCAGTCGCTACGCGCACGCACCGTGCTGAGCATGCTCAATGCCCGGCTCAACCTCGGGGAGTGCCTGAGCCTGGCCGCCGTACTCGTCGTCGGCTTCGTCCTCATCGACCACAACGCATCGACCGTCGGCGGCGCCACCACCGCCATGCTGCTCGTGCTACGCCTGCTCGGACCGGTCAACCAGCTGCTGCTGGTCATTGACACCCTCCAGTCCGCCCTCGCATCGCTGAGCCGCATGATCGGGGTCGTCACGATTCCGATCAGCTCGTCGGATGTCCCGGCGCAGGCCGCGAGCACCGCCGTACGGCTCGACGAGGTCTCCTTCCGCTACAGCCAGGGGCCACGAGTGCTCGACGACATCACCCTCGACATCCCGCCCGGTCAGCGCGTGGCCGTCGTCGGCGTGTCCGGGGCAGGCAAGACCACGCTCGCCGGCGTGGTCGCCGGCACCCACCTGCCTGAGGCCGGGAGGGTGACTCGCCCCAGCCGTACCGCGATGATCACCCAGGAGGTCCACGTCTTCGCGGGCACCCTGCGCGACAACCTCACCCTCGCCGCGCCCAGGGCCACCGACCGCGACCTCCATACAGCGCTGGAAGCCACCGGCGCCGCATCGATCCTCGATGCTCTCCCCGACCGGCTGGACACCCTGCTGGGTGTCGGCGGACACCCGCTCACCGACGCACAGGCGCAGCAACTCGCCCTCGCCCGCCTGCTGCTCACCGACGCTGATCTGGTGATCCTTGACGAAGCGACCGCCGAAGCCGGCTCCTCCTACGCCGCACAGCTCGACCACGCTGCTGATGCTGTCCTCGCCGGACGCACCGCAGTCGTGGTCGCGCACCGTCTCTCCCAAGCAGCAACCTGCGACCGGATCATGGTGATGCAGCACGGCCGGATCATCGAGACCGGCACCCACGGAGAGCTGGTTGATGCCGGTGGTGTGTACGCCGGGTTGTGGACCGCCTGGGAGGCCGCTCGGTGACAACAGCAGGACCAGGCCAGTATTCGCCGCAGTCCGCCGAGCCAGTCGTCCTGGGTGAGTCGGTCGGTATGGCGGGTCAGCCAGGCGGTGCTCTGACGGACGGTCGGCCGAGGCGCTCGGTCGCAGCCGGGGCGGTGCGGAACTGCTGCAGGCAGTCGCGGACGGGGTCTGTCCAGTGAACGGGCCGGTCTCACTGTCGATGGTCGCTAAAGGTGTCCACTGCCCGAGGACCCGGTGGCGGAGCAGAGCGAAGAAGCCTGCTCGTCCGTGCATCTGGCGTGCGATGCGCTTGGTCTTGGTGTTGACACCCTCGGTGGGACCGTTGCTGTATGGCAGCGTGAGTGCTGCGTCCACGGCTCTCGCTCCAAGCCCCGGACAAAGGCATGCAGGTGAGGCGTATCGGCGTCGCGGACCCGGGCTGCCCAGCGCGTGAGAGCGTCGGCGTCACCCACGTGAGGCGAGAGGAAAGGAGCTGACTCCCGGACGGCTGCCGCGAGTTGGGCCATCCCGATGCAGGCTGCGGTGAGTCTGGTCAGGAGTTCGTGGCGTTCGGCCTTGAGGATGTCGGGCCGAGTCAGCAGCATCCGGGCGACCCTGCGTGGCGAGATGTGCCTTCGGTCGGCGTCTGAGCAGCCCTGTTGAGGTACTTGTGCAGGAGGTTGAGGCAGCCGGTGAAGCCGGGGCCTTGATCTCCTCAAACGAATGCCGGACGGGGACGGCGGGGTCCTCGGCTCGCCGCACGCGCAGGTGCTCGCGGCCGGGGTCCACGAGGCTCACGCGGTATTTGGGGACGCGGAGCATGCGTGCCGGAAGCGGCCGGCGAGGAAGCCGCACTCGGGATCGCGCGATCGGGCAATGTCCAACGGTGAGCGCTGCCACGGCCAGGTCGAGCGGCGCCTGGTCGCCCTCGGCGCTCGCCCTCGTGACGCGGGCGAGCCGGGCCAAACGTAGAGCCACCCCACGATCGCGCGTCCGACCTGCTGCACGGCCAAGATCAAGTACTTGGCGTCACTGGCTGTTCCGTTGGCACCAAGGCCAGTGATTTGGGTGATTCGTACGTGATCGCGTACGTCCGCCTAGAACACGCGGTCGCGCCGGATGTGGTGCGGGATGAGGTCGAGGAAGGCGTGCAGCGCCCGCGTCGGCGGGCGCGTCGCCGAGGCAACCACGCCGAGCGTCCAGGACAGAGGTGCGTCCGCGAGGGGGACGGGACACACCGCGTCCCCGGCCGTCTCCGCGAAGTCCGGGGGCAGCAGCGCCACGCCCAGACCGTGCGCCACGTACTCCGCGATCGTGGTGATGTCCGACACCTCGATCAGGACACGCCGGGACAGCTCCGCCCTCGTGAACGCGTCGTCCACGATCTGGCGTTGCCCGAACCCTGGTGGCATGTCGACGAAGGGTTCCCCGGCAACGTCTCTGAGCCGCACGCTCTTCCGGAGAGCCAGTGGGTGACCGGCAGGAACCAGCAACTGGACGTGGTACTTCTTGACGGCCCTCACTCTGAGGTGTGCGTCCTTGATATCTGCTCCCACGAAGGCCACGTCGACGTAACCTTCCTTGATTTTTTCGACCAGCCCGGAGGTCCCCCGCTGGGAGGTCTCGGTCCGCAACCGGACCTCCGGATGGCGCCGGTGGAAGTCGCCCGCCAGTGCGGGCACGTCGATAACGGTCAGTCCGCTGAGAACGCCCACGGTGAGACTGCCGCGCAACCCCGTGGAGAGCGGCTCCACCGCGGCCCTGGCCCGGTCGAGTGCCTCGATCGCGGTACGCGCCTCGGGCAGGAACGCCGAACCGGCCTCTGTCAGTCTGACCGACCGCGTGGAGCGGATGAGCAGTTCGGCCTTCAGGTCCTGCTCCAGGGCCTTGATGCCGGCCGAGAGCGTGGACTGTGTTACGTGCAGTTGCCGGGCCGCCCGTGTGAAGTTCAGTTCCTCGGCGACCGTGAGGAAGTACTCCAGTCTCCTCTGATCCATTGATCCACCGGTCCCTCATTTATCGACGTGCCCGATTGGATGTTCGGAAACATTCGTTGGACACGATAGCCAGTCGGAGTGACCGTTGTCGTGCGGACTACCGCCCGTCCAGGACAACGTCAGACGGCAGTGAAAGAGGATGACCATGCGCATACTGCTCACCGGCGGCACCGGCTACATCGGAGCCTCGGTGCTCGACCGGCTCATTTCCGGCGGCCACCAGGTGACCGCCGTGGTCCGCTCCGCCGAGAAGGCCGAACTGGTGCGGGCCAGGGGCGCGGAGCCGGCGATTGCCGACCTGTCCGACGGTGACGTCCTCCGGGAGCTTGCGGCCGCGAGCGACGGCGTGGTCCACGTGGCGTCACCGGGTGACGAGACCAGTGCGACCGTCGCGAAGGTGGCCGTCACCAGCTTCCTGCGCGCGCTGCGGGACACGGACCGGCCCTTCGTGCACACCACCGGCGTCTGGCTGCACGGCAGCGGTTCCGCGATCACCGAGTCGACCGCCATGAACGCCCCGCGCCTGACCGCCTGGCAGGTGCCGCTCGCCCAGCAAGTACGCGACGCGCAGGTCGTCAGAACGTCGGTCATCGCACCGGCGGTGGTGTACGGGCACGGCGGCGGCCTGCTGAACCTCGTCGCCGCGGGTCCGCGAACTGCGGGGAACGCCCCGGCCCTCACCATGGTCGGGCCCGGTGACCAGCACTGGAGCACCGTGCACGTGGACGACCTGGCCGAGCTGTACGTACTCGCGCTGGAGAAGGCCCCGGCCGGTTCGTACTTCCTCGGCGTCGGCGACGTGAACCCGACCGTACGGGAGATCACCGAAGCGGTGAGCCGTTCCGTCGGTCTGGCCGGACGCGTCGAGCCCGAGCCCGTCGTGCAGACACTCGACCGGCTCGGCCTGCTCGGCGAGGCCCTCCTGCTCGACCAGCAGGCCTCGGGCGACACCGCCCGGCGCGTACTCGGCTGGTCGCCGCAGGGGCCGTCGGTCCTCGACGACATCGCGCGTACGGACTTCTGAGGGAGAACCGCGCCACCCCGGGCTTCGCGGCAGGTGGGGCCCGACCGGACACCAGCGGCCAGGACACCAGTGGCTGGGACAACAAGGCCCTGTCCGGCCACACCCCTTCCTGCCTTCCTGCCTCCTGAAGGGATTTCGACATGACCATTCCCGCCGCACCGCCTGCGTCAGGCCGCCGTCCTGCCGGGCCCGGTCCGCAGTCCCCGGGGCACATCCGCCCGTCCGCGTCCCGCGGCGGATTCCTGGCCGTCGCGGCGGCCATCGCCGCCGGAATGGTGGTACCGGTACAGGCCCGGCTCAACGGCGAACTGAGCCAGAGCCTCGATGACGGCATCGCCGCAGCGGCGATCAGCTTCTCGGGCGGATTCGTCCTGCTGTCCCTCCTCGCCCTCTTCTCACCCGGGCTGCGTGGCGCGCTACGTCGAATGGCCGGCGCCGCCCGGGACGGCCGGCTCCCCCGCCGGTACCTGCTGGCCGGTGTGCTGGGTGGCACGTTCGCGCTGGCCCAGTCCACCGCCGCGCTGATCACCGGCATCGCCGTGTTCACCGTGTCAGCCATCGCCGGTCAGACCCTCGGCGGTCTGATCGTGGACGACCGGGGCATCGGCGGCGGCTTGAGGCAACGCCCGGGCGCCGCCCGGCTCACGGGAACGGCCGTCATCCTGGTGGCCGCAGTCGTGTCCGCGCTGCCCCGCTTCGCCGATACCCCGGCGCCCGCCACCATCGTCCTGCCCGCCCTCGCCGCGATCGCCGCCGGCTTCCTGCTCGGCGTGCAGCAGGCCCTGAACGGGGCGTCGACCGCCGCGTCAGGCTCGCCGCTCGCCGCGACCTGGCTCAACTTCTGCGTCGGAGCGGTGTTTCTCACCGCCGCCTGGGGCGTGAAGACACTCGTCCAGGGAACGTCGGGGCACCCGCTGCCCACCAGCTGGTGGGTCTACCTCGGCGGCCTGTGCGGCATGGTCTTCATCGGCGCCTCGGCATTCCTCGTGCGCCGGATCGGTGTCCTGCTGCTGAGCATGGCCTCGATCGCGGGACAGCTCGCCAGTTCGATCGCCCTGGACTTCCTGGTCCCCTCCGGCGGCCGGTCCCCCTCCGTCCTCACCATTTTCGGCGCGTTGCTCACCTTCGCCGCCGTCTGGATCGCCTCCCGGCGCCCACGTGGCACCACCGGCAAGTGATCCACGTCTGTGCCCGGACCGGGCGCGGACCTGACCCCTGTCCCTTCTCAACTGGCAAGCGACACAGTGCCGCCCACGGCACGAAAGGAACAACAGATGTCCCACAATCAGCCGCAGAACAAGGAACGCATCCTGATCAAGGGCGCGTACCTGATGACGCAGGACAACAAGCTCGGCAACTTTGTGGGAGACGTCCTCGTCGCCGACGGCAGGATCGTCGAAGTCGGCCGGGACCTGTCCGACGACCGGGCCCGGGTCGTCGAGGGCACGGGGAACGCCGTGCTGCCCGGCTTCATCGACACCCACCGCCACAACTGGCAGGGGGCGCTGCGCAATCTGGGCCCCGCCTGGACCTATGAGGAGTACCGCAGCAACGTGCAGATCGGCCTCGGCCAGCACTTCGAACCTCGGGATGTCCACGTCGGCAACCTGGCGGCGGACCTGATGTCCCTCGACTCCGGGGTGACGACCGTGCGGGACGAGTCCCACATCAGCAACAGCCCCGAGCATTCGGACGCGGCGATCGCGGCGCACTGGGAGTCGGGCATCCGCGCCGTCTTCGACCACGGCTGGCCGTCGACGGAGGCCGAGCAGTGGCAGTTCGGCAGCAACCGCACACATCCCGCCGACATCCGGCGCATCCGCAACGAGGTGCTGTCCGACGACTCGGCGCGGGTCACGCTGAACGCGATGCTCCGCGGACCGGAGCTGTCCACCCCCGACGTGTCCGCGCAGGACATCCGACTCGCCCGGGAGCTGGGCCTGCGGATCAGCATGCACGTGGGCCTCGGTGAGTGGGGGGCGGATCAGCAGGCCATCCGGCAGCTCGCCGAGACCGGACTGCTGGCCTCCGACATGACGTTCATCCACTGCTGCACGTCGACCGACGAGGAGCTGAGGATGCTGGCCGCGCACGGGGCCACCGCGTCCGTGGCCGGCGCCCTGGAGGTCTTCATGCCGGGCCTCGGCCAGCCGGCCACCAACCGACTGCTGGCCGCCGGTGTCCGCCCGAGCCTCAGCGTGGACACCGAGACGATCGTGAGCGGTGACATGTTCGGTGTCATGCGGGCAACGCTCGCCTACCAGCAACTGATCCTCGCCGGTGCGGCCGGACCCATGGACCGGATCGCCGACCTGCCGACCTTCGACGCCGCCGACCTGCTGTCCTTCGCGACCATCGAGGGCGCGCGAGCCGCGGGGATCGACAACCGCACCGGCAGCCTCACCGCCGGCAAGGAGGCCGACCTGATCATGATCCGCCTCGACCACGCCAACCTGCTGCCCGCCACGAACGTCGCCGCCACGATCGTCGCGGGCGGCCACGCCGGCAACGTCGACATGGTCGTGGTGGCCGGTGACGTCCTCAAGGAGAACGGTGTGCTGAAGGCCGCGGACACCGTCTTCGACGAGGCCGCGGCCTCCCGTGACCGGCTGTTCCACGCCGCCGGCCTGCCGCTCCCCGCCTGAGCCGATCGACAAGCCCTTCACCCAAGCCCGGCGGCCGGTGCCCGAGCTGCGCGAAGGGATGCCAAGTGGCCGGGCATACCGCCAGGCAGGAGTCAGAAGTGGGGACCGCCCCAGGAATGCGAGAAGGCCCGGATCGTGTGGATCCGGACCCTCTTCAGCAGTAGCGGGGACAGGATTTGAACCTGCGACCTCTGGATTATGAGCCCAGCGAGCTACCGAACTGCTCCACCCCGCGTTGGTGATCCCTACCGTACGCCATCGCAGAGGGGGCGAAGACCACGGTCTGCCGCGGGGCTGTAGGTTCTCGTTTCCGATGTCCCCCAGCGCGACATTGACCGGAGCCGACACCGACTGTCGCATGTGATGTCCCGCGTCTGCGTTTCGCTCCGGTGTCTCTTCTTGCAGGCAGGCAGGTTGGCACGCCGCGATGGCTCACGACGACGTCGTTGAGTCGGAATGTGTGCCCGATTGATCGGCAGGAGTACGTGGCTCCGGCAAACGAGTGCTTTCGGCAAGGCGGTCTTGCAGTCGGGCATGGCGGAACTGGTACGTCGAGTTCACGCTGCGCAGGATGCCGAGGCGATGGGCGTCCGCAAGGAACGCCTGAAGACGCCAGGGCAGTTGCCCGCAGGCAGCGAACTGGATCCGAGCGATGACGTAGTACGGCCAGGCGCAGGTGGCCAATGCGAGGACGAACCCGACGGCCCCGATGTCGAGGAGCCGGAAAGCGGTCACGATCGCGAGGTCCGTGACTGTGTTGGCGAACCAGATACTCGTCCTGACACCAGCGTCAGGCAGGACGAAAAGGACGGCACAGGCGCCTCCGCCGAGCAGTGCAACCAGACGATCGGTGCGAAGTGTCTCCGCGGCGGTGTCTTGATCGTCGGCTGCGGAAGCGGACCTGACCCAGCGGAAGAAGACGAGTCCCACGCCCAGCAGAGAACCGATCACCAGCCCGTCGCGCAGACTAGCCATGACTCGAGGCTCTCCGTCGTGCTGCACGTATGCCGCGTAGCTCGCGAAGAACACAGCGGATGAGACAGCGACACATGCCACGATGCCCAATGCGCGTGGCAAGCGCCGTCGCCACTGAGACATTCCAGGGCGGCCTCGGATCGGCAGGTGCGGCGGGGCGGGCAGTCCCGCGGCGAGAAGGGCCAGCCACAGGCACACACTGACGAAGACAGTGGCTCCGAAGAATTGGTGCACGACGTTCGTGCCAGGGAGGAACGGCACGGTGGCCGGGGTGGCGGCCAAGCCACCGCTGAGGGCCACAAGGGCAGAGAAACCAGTCCGATACCCCGCTCTCCCCGCGAAGACCGATACCCGGCTGCTGAGGAGAAATATGGGCACGACCGCGGCCGCTTGCGCCATGCACATCGGCACGATCTCCAACGGTGCCCCGAAGAAGAGCACCAGGAACGGATTCGTGACGAGGTTTCCGACAAGGGTGATCCCCAGCCAAGTAACGGCTCGCCGCCAGGGTTTGGTCAGCGCAGAGCTCCATGTGTGAAGCTCCCACCAGGCAAAGTCGAAGGTGCCCCGATCGCGCAGTCCATGCGCGATGAACGTCAGGTAGTGCCGCGCTTTCTCGGGGTCCCAGCCTCCGGTAGGAGCCTGTCGCCGGGAGCGCACGTAGAGAGTTGGAATGAGCGCGTCCAGCAAGTGGTGCTCGATGGCCGGGCGAGTGGGAAAACGACGAAGATCCGTCAGCTCGGTAGGATCCCGGTCTCCTCCTGCGTACACGGATCGGGCCATCGTCGCCATCAGAGGGCTGGTCAGGACCTGGCCGGCGGGTGAGTCGGGGTTCTGGGTGAGATGGTCGGCCACGACGTCCCATGCAGGGCGACGCTGAGTGGAAACGGCCAGGCGCAGCGCAGCAATTGCCTCACCGATACGGAGCGGTGTGGGCTCCAGGACAGTTGCATTCGCCAGGGGCGAACTTTCCCGTACGGCGCGCGCATAGTCGTCGGTGCGGCAGGTCAGTACGAGCGGTGCGTTCGTCGGCAGGGTGTCGTTGAGGGCTGCCAGGACCGTTGCCTGGCGTGCTGCCGGTACTTCATCGAGCCCGTCGAGCACGGGGACCAGACGGTGCTCGGTGAGCAGCTCCACGATGGAGCTGGTGCCGTATCGCTGGACATCGCTCAGTGCGGGGTAGTCCTCCGCAACGCGGCGTTGCAGCCAGTCCCGAGCGTTTTCGCGTGATGGGTCGAAGGAGGACAGAGGACACAGCACTGGTACCGGGTCATCGGAGTCGCGCGTCCGTAGTAGGGCGAGAAGAAGCAGCACCGCAAAGGTCGTCTTTCCCGAACCACCGGGCCCCAGTACGACAATGCGCTGACGTGCGGCCCTCTGGAACGTCTCAATCAGCTCGTCGGGGTCATGCGCGTGGCACCGGATTGCTGTATTCGCCGGCGTGCCGTGGGCCGAGAGCTCCGTGCGTCGGCAAGGTGTCCAGATGACTGGCAGGGGTGCAGGTTCGAAGAGCTGCCGCAGGATGGCCTCGTCCTCCCACTGGCGCCGAACGACGCGGGCCAGTGTTTGTGCCGTCTCCGCGATCTGCCCCGTGCCGGAACTCTGGTGGTGTGGTTTGCCCCGCCACGCCCAGACTGCCAGGACCCCGAGCAGACCGACCACAGTCCCGAGCACCGAAGCTGCGGCAGAGACTTGGTCAGAACCCCCCAGGGCCCACACGAACATCAACCCACAGGTGGCCACGGCACAAAGCGACCATGCCACCATCCAGCGCCATCGCATACCCACCCAACAGCCAGTCGCCCAATCCGGTCACCCTTGGACAGGACCCCGTTTGTCTGTCCAGGACAGCACGACTCCTGCATGGCGGACGTGGCCGAGCGCCAGGGCGAGGACCCCGGGCGGTGGGTCAAGACACCTCGCCACGGCTGGGACGAGCTCACCACTGTGCAGCAGCGGATGCTGGACCAGGTCCTCGGCATCGAGCCCGCGACCGAGGACGAGAAGCCCAAGCCACGCCGTACACAGGCCGCCCTTCTCCAGTGCTGCCGGCTCCGGCATGCTGTCGCCGTGGATCTGGGCGGGGTCGCCGAAGTCGCCCTGGGCGAATGCCTTGGCCTCCTGCTTCAGATGGGTGCGGATGAGAGCGATCTGCTTCTCGTCGTCGGGCTGGTCGGCGACGACGTCCTGGACGCCGCCCGTGTCGGTCGGGGTGAAGTGGTGGGTGGTCTCTTCCAGGTCGAAGGGCATCACGGACCGCCCGCGTTCGGCGACCGCTTCCTGCCGGCCGGTCCGCCCCTTGCCGCCGTCCTGCTGGAAGCCTCCGATCCACAAGGCTGGGGCCAGGGCCGCGCCGATGCAGGCCGTGGTGATACCGGCCGTCAGCAGCCGGCTCTTCCGATGTCCATCGTGTGCCTTCCGTGAGCATGTCGAGGGCGGGTGGCAGACCCGCTTCGTTGCGGCTCGGATCCGGCGTGCGGCCTGGGCTTACTGCTGCTTGGCGGGGATCAGCCACCAGACGATGACGGCGGAGACCGCGGCCAGGCCGGTGGCGACAAGGAACGCGTCGTCGAAGCCGGAGGCGCTCTGGGCACCGGTGCGGGCGGCGATGCTCGTAGCGGCGGCGCTGGAGACGGCCGCCGCGCCGGCCGAGGCGCCGAACTCGTGGAAGGTGCTCACGATCCCCGAGGCGACCCCGGCTTCGTGGGGCGCGACGCTGGCCAGCGCGGTGGCGGAGGCGACCACGAACAGGCCGCCCAGCCCCGCCGCGGCCACGCTCACGCCGGCGACCATCGCAGCCGTTCCCGACCACAGCACCGGCACGAGGAACCCGGCGGCCGCCACAGCCAGAGAGAGCGCAGCCAGCAGCCGGGCTCCCAGACGGCCGATCACACGGCCCGCGGCGGCAGCGGCAGCCATGGTCAGCAGCGCCACCGGCAGGAACAGCACACCGGTCATCAGCGCCCCGTGCCCCTGAAGGTTCTGCAGGTAGAAGGAGCCGAGGAAGAAGGCCCCCACCATCAGCGCCGTCGTGACGGCGATGACGAAGGTGCCTGCCACCACCGGGCGCCGGGTAAGCAGCCGCAGGTCCATCAGCGGCGCCGCCGCCCGGCGCTGCCAGAGGGCGAAGGCCGTGTAGCCGGCTGCCGCGGCAGCGGCCAGGGCCACGGTGACGAGGTCGAGCCAGCCGTGGTCGCCGGCGCGGATCAGGGCGTAGATGAGGGCGGCGGTGGCAGCGGCGACGAGGGCGGCGCCGGGTATGTCCAGGGAGCCGGTGGCCGCGCGGGGCAGGCGGGGCAGGATCCGGGCGAGTGCGACGAGGACGGCCAGGCCGACGGGGACGTTGACGAAGAAGACCCAGGCCCAGCCGGGACCTGCCGTGATCAGCCCGCCCAGCAGCACCCCGAGGGCGGCGCCCCCGCCGCCGAGCGCCGACCAGATACCCAGCGCCCGGTTGCGCTCGTCGCCGTCGAACAGCCGCACCACCACCGACAGCGCGGCAGGCGAGAGCAGCGCGGCGCCCGCGCCCTGGGCGATGCGTGCGGCGAGCAGCAGCGGGGCGCCGGTGGCGAGCCCGGCGGCCAGCGACGCGGCGGTGAACACGGCGAGCCCGGCCAGGACAACGCTCTTGGGCCCGAACAGGTCCGCAGCCCGGCCGCCCAGCAGCATCAGGCTCCCGAACGTAAGGGCGTAGCCGCTGACCACCCAGGTCAAGGCCGCGCGGCCCAGGTCCAGTTCGGCGCCCATGTCCGGCAGGGCGATCGCGACGACCGTGATGTCGAGGATCAGCATCAGCTGGGCCAGCCCCAGCAGGCCGAGGGCTGTCCAGCGCAGCGGATGCGGTGCATCCGGCGCCCGGGTAGTGGTGGATTCCGTGTCACTCATGACGCGCACCTCTCATCGCTAAGTCGTACAGGGCTGTTCACGTTATACGGTCCGGGGGTATAAACCAAACAGTGCTGTACGACTTAGTGAGGTAGGGTTGGCGCATGGCGAGCAAGAACTCCACGGCCACCAAGCGAGCCGACGCGCTGCGCAGCATCGAGGCGATCGTGCAGGCCGCCGCCGAATGCCTCGGGCGCAACCCGGAAGCGAGCCTGAGCGAGATCGCGCGGGCCGCGGGCGTGGGCCGGGTGACGCTGTACGGCCATTTCGCTTCCCGGGCGGAGGTCGTCGACGCAGCGATGAGCCGTGCGCTCGACCGGGGCAACGAGGTCCTGGACGCGGTCGACATGACCGGCGACCCGAGGCTCGCCCTGGCCCGGTACATCGAGGCCGGCTGGCATCTGGTGGACCAGGCGCGGGCGCTGCTCGCCGCCGCACAACGGGAACTGTCCGCCGGGCGCATCCTCGAACTGCACGCCGGTCCCGCCGCCCGGGTCGAGGCGCTCGTCGCCCGCGGCCGCGCCGAAGGGGTCTTCCGTACGGACCTGCCGGTCGCCTGGATGGTCAACGTGCTGCACGCGGTCATGCACAGCGCGGCAGAGGAGATCCGCGCCGGCCGCCTGCCCTCCGAGCGGGCCGCCGGCCACATCACGGCCACGGTGCTCGCCGCCTTCACACCGCCGGGCACACCGGTGCCCGAGACCGGCGACGGGGCCCACCCGTAACCCACACCGAAAACCCGTGACCTCCGAGGAGTTCTCGGCATGTCCGCCCGTACGGTGACCCCTCTCGCGAGGGCGGTCAGGTGGTGAAGGGCGGCGTCTCGGGCGGGGTGAGGTCGTCGCGCAGTCGTACGAAATGGACCGGGTGGCGATAGCGGCCGACGGCGATGACAGTGTGGACGACGAGCTCAGCCACCAGGTCCGGCTTCACGGTGAGGAACTCCAGTTCCCCGGCGGCTCCCCAGTCGGCGCTGAAGTGCCGTCCGCGCCAGGGGTGTTGGATCCTCTGGGAGTCGGCCGTCGTCCCTCATCGCGCCGGACCGCGGTCGCCAAGGAAGTGGTACGAGCGACCGTCCGCAGATCGCCGCCTTCGTCGCACCGGCTCAGCAGGAAGGTGAGCGACTCCTTCGAGGAGCCGGTGACACCGCCGATCACCGCTTCGGACGTGCTCTGGGCACACTGGTGAAGTGTCGGTATTCGAGAGTTGCGGTATTCGCCCGCAGGGCGAGCAGCCCGGGACCCGCCCCTGTACGTCGACGAACCGGCGCTGGCCGGTTCCGGCGTTGGCATGTTCTCGTGCGGGCCGTGATCAAGGGCTCCGTCACCCGGTGTCGTCGCGCAATGCCTTGTCGATTTCGCTCAGCGCACTGGTCAGCCGGGCGTAGTCGTCGGCCGCCAGCGGCTTGACGAAGAACTCCTCCACCACACGAGCATGGACGGCCGCGCCGCGCAGGAATGCCGTGCGGCCTTCGGCGGTCGGTTCCACCAGGGCCACCCTCCGATCCCCGGGAGACGGTGCGCGGCGGACCAGGCCGGCCTCCTCCATGCGGTCGATCAGGCGGGTGGTGCCGCTGCTGGTGAGGGTGAGGTCGTCGGCCAGTTGTCGCTGGGAGACCTTGTCGCCGGGCTTTCGGCAGAGCCGGATGAGAACTTCCAGCATGGTGTGGCTGATCCCGCACTCCCGCCGGAGGTCGGCGTCGATCCGCTGTTCCAGGCGGGTGGCGGATTTGATCAGCAGCCCGAAGTCGCGCACGACCCGGCTGTTGGCCGCGCGGGCGGCGGCTTCGTCGTCCTGTCGATGCGTGGCGTCCATCACCGTGACTTTACTGCAATCTCACCTACTGCCATCTCAATCTCTGAGCAATCAATTGCTGAGTAGTCAACGAAATCGTATGGTGGCCATCCGTGTCACCCGAGAGAGGGAGAGCAGTGGATCTGCACCACTGGCTCGGCCGAGCCACCCACGCGATACAGGACTGGGCCGACACCTTCGGCCCCTACCAGGCCCACCCTTCCCTCCTGGTGGACGACGACCGCTTCGCCGCCGCCTTCGGGGAGCTCGCGGGACGACTGAAGGACAACTACCCCTTCTTCCACCCGCATTACGCGGGCCAGATGCTCAAGCCCCCGCACCCTGCCGCCGTGGTCGGCTACGTCACCGCGATGCTGATCAACCCCAACAACCACGCCCTGGACGGCGGTCCCGCCACCGCGGCGATGGAACGCGAGGCCGTCGCCCAGCTCGCCTCGATGTTCGGCTACGACACCCACCTAGGCCACCTCACCACCAGCGGCACGATCGCCAACCTCGAAGCCCTCTTCGTCGCCCGCGAACTCCACCCGGGCCGGGGCGTCGCCTACAGCGAGGACGCCCACTACACCCACGGCCGCATGTGCCACGTCCTGGGACTGAAGGGCCACCCGGTACCCACCGACGACCACGGCCGCATGGACCTCGACGCCCTGGAGGACACCCTGCGCACCGGGGAGGTGGGCACCGTCGTTGTCACCACCGGCACCACCGGGCTTGGCGCGGTCGACCCTGTCCACGAGGTTCTTCCCCTCGCCGAGCGGCACGGTGTCCGCGTTCATGTCGACGCGGCCTACGGCGGCTTCTTCACTCTCCTCGCCGGCGCCGACGGCCCCGAGGCGCTGCCGGCGGAGCCCTGGCGGGCCATCGCACGATGCGATTCGGTCGTGGTCGACCCCCACAAGCACGGCCTCCAGCCCTACGGCTGCGGCGCGGTCCTCTTCCGCGACCCCGAGGTCGGCCGCTTCTACCTCCACGACTCGCCCTACACCTACTTCACCTCCGCCGAACTCCACCTCGGCGAGATCAGCCTGGAGTGCTCACGCGCCGGCGCCTCCGCCGCCGCCCTCTGGCTCACATTCCAACTCCTTCCGCCCACACCGGATGGACTCGGCCAGATCCTGGCGGCCGGCCGGCGCGCGGCGCTGAAGTGGGCGGACCTCATCGACGCGTCCCAGTACTTGGAGCTCTACCAGCAGCCCGAACTCGACATCGTCAGCTACTTCCCCGCCGTCGAGCCGGCCGCCCTGACCGGCATCGACGCAGCCTCCGCCCGCATCCTCACCGACGGCATGACCAGCCCCGACCCGATCTTCCTGAGCACCCTCAGGGCCGACCACGAGGCGTTCACCGCCCGCCACCCTCAGATCACCGCAGACACCGACGGCGCCCGGATCCTCCGGAGCGTGCTGATGAAGCCAGAGTCCGAGCACCACATTGAGCACCTGCATATCCGGATCGAACACCTCGCCCGAACTCGCTGACCACCGGCATGGTGATGCCGCCCTGGCGCAGGGCGGCTGGACGCGACGCGTTCGCCACCGATGGTTCGAGGATCCGAAGAAGGAAATGCGGCAGTGCGGCCGTCGGCGCGGCACAGATCGCCTGCCCGAATGAAGCGGATTCAGCGGGCCGCCGGCGCTGTCGTCGGTTCAGCGGTGGGTGACGCGCTGGGTGGCCCCTTCGAGTTCGGTCCCCAGGGAGCGTTCTCCGCGCGGTTCCCCGCGCCTGGTGCCGGTGGCGAGATGTGCGGAGGCGGTGGCTGGGACCCCGGCGAGGCGACCGACGACACGCAGATGGCCGTACCGGTCGCGGAGTCGCTGCTGGAGCAGGGCGGACTGGATCTGCCGGACTCTTCACCCGCTTCCAGCGGTGGGCGGCATCAGAACCGAAGGACATCGGCCTGCAGACCGAAGACGTCCTGACCAACGGCATGCCCTGGGACCCCGCCGCCGCCATCCATTTCCAGGTCAACCAACGAGCAGCGGGAAACGGCTCCTTGATGCGGGCATCGACCTCCGCGGTCCACTTCGCGGACGCCGACCAACAAACCACCATGAACGCGGCCCGCCGCATCGCCGCCCTCACCCACGGCGACCGCGCGGCCTGGGAAGGCACCCCGATCTTCCACGAACTCATCCGCATCACCTTCGAGGACACCGACCCCCTCACCGCACTCCCGGACATCCTGACTCTCGTCCACCCCGACCACCGCGACCGCTACGCCACCGCCCTCGCACTCGACTGGCACCCCGATCAGGCGACCGAGTTCAACGGTGCCGTCCGGCCCTGCCCGGGCACCGCCATCTGAGCCCTGCGCACCACCAGCTTCGAAGAAGCGATACGCGCGGCGATCGACCTCGGCGGTGACACAGACACCGTCGCCGCGGTGACCGGAGGCCTCGCGGGGGCGTACTACGGGCTGGACTCAATCCCCGCCCACTGGACCCAGCCGCTCCATGTCCCCCTCCCAGGCTTCGACGGACGGGTGCTGCACCTGGCAGATCTGCTCCACCTTGCACACCGCCTCGAAACCACTCACGCCAACGATCTGCAGACGGACAAGGGCTGATGCTGATGGCGCCGGACCGGCATCACTCCGAGTCTTCAGCACGCCATTCCTCTTCGAGAATGCTGAACGTCAAGGAGTCCCGCCAGCCGTCCCGTATCCATGCCGTGTGTCGAAGGCGCCCCTCGTACGTCATACCGAGCTTGGCAAGCACTCGGGCGGAGCCGAGATTCCGCGGGTCACAGGTGGCGAAGATTCGATGAAGCCCCAACTGGCCGAAGCCGCGTGAGAGAAGCCGGCGCCCGATTCCTGTGCCGATGCCTTGCCCCCATACCCGAGGATGCACAACGTAGGAGATCTCGCCCTGGCGCTGCGTGTGACTGCGGACATGCAACTCGCCCATACCGACAACGTCGTCCCCGAAACGCGCTACATGGGCGAACCTCTGCTGGGGTGTGCTCGACCAAGCCTCGACTGCCGCCTTCACGAAATCGCGTGTCTGGTCCTCAGTATTTGGTCCCCAAGGCTGGAAACGACAAGCCTCTGGGAGACAGGCCCACGAGTGAATGGCCTGCCAGTCATCAAACGCGATCTTGTCCAAGGACACCGAGTGCTGACTCATGGGTTGATCTTGTCAACTGGAGCCAGACAGAGCCATGGGTTCAAAACACCCACTCACTGATCACCTGTGCCGCCATCACCATCATGACCAGACGCATCACCCGCCGGGCCTCTCGCCGGAGCGGCCGGCCCGACTCCCGAGAAGCCGCACGGGACTGATCGTCCTCAAGAACAGCGTCATCTCCTCGGCCAGCACCGGCTCAAACCGCTGTGCCTGCACCGATCCTCCCATCGAAGAACCAGCTGAGACTACGTCCTGGCGATCTCTTGCCGGAGCTGATGGGTGAAGCGGCGTAGCAGATCCTCCGCTTCCCTGTGCTCGGCCCTGCGATCGTCCCTGCCCTCGCTGGGCCGGGAGCTCCAGACCCGACGCACAAGAGTGTCGGCGAGATCGACGGTGTCGTCTGCGCACAGCAGGTAGAGGGCTGACCGGGCTTCCTGCATCCGGCTCACCAGTTCGTTGGCCCCGGCACCGTCGTCACTCAGCCGTGTTTCCCGGAGGTAGTCGATGAGCTGGACCACGGCGGTGTTGAAGCCGACCCCGGCTTTCAGCTTCTGTTCGCGCAGCCACATGCGGTCCTGCCGGCGCGCAGTGAACCAAGCCCCGAACACAGCCCCTATGAGGCCGAAACCAGCCCCGATGGCCACGGACAGGATGTTCACCACGCCGACTCCCCCCGACACACAGCTGGCAGCAGGTTACAGAAGCCATCAAGCACCCAACTCGATGGGTGTCCCTTCGAATCTGAGCCGGGTGTACTCCACCGGGAGACTTCTAAAAGAGTGTTTTGTCCTGGGGATGTTGTTTGGTTCCAAGTCAGGCATCGCGCCAGTTCAGGGTGGATTCGCGGGTCAGCCGTCTGCTTATGAGGTCGATCATCGCAATGCGGATCATGGCTTCGGAGCGGTGGGGATGGGTCTCGTAGTCGCGGGCGAGTCGGCGATGGTGCATCAGCCAGCCGAAGGTCCGCTCGACGACCCAGCGCCGCGGGATCACCTTGAATCCCTTCGCGGTCGGATCCCGGTGGACGGCTTCGACGTCGATACCGAGACGTGCGCCGTGATCGATGGCTTTGGTGCGGTACCCGGTGTCCGTCCAGGCCTTTCTGACCTGTGGGTTTGAGGTGGCGATCCGGGACAGCAGGTGGATGCCGCCGACGTTGTCGGAGACGCTGGCAGCGGTGACCCAGACGGCGAGGAGCAGGCCGAGAGTGTCGACGCCGAGGTGACGCTTGCGGCCTGCGATCTTCTTCCCTGCGTCGATTCCCTGCCCAGAAGCCGGCACGTTCGCGGAGGTCTTGACGCTCTGGGCATCGAGCACGCAGGCGCTCGGCTCGGCGTTCCGGCCTTCGGCCTGGCGTACCAACTGGCGAAGGATGCCGTTGAGTTGGTGGAAGACACCGTCCTTCTGCCACGCGGCGAAGTACCCGTAGACGGTCTCCCACGGTGCGAAGTCGTGCGGCAGGTAGCGCCAAGGGATCCCGGTCCGGTCGACATACAGGATGGCGTCCATAATCCGGCGCAGGTCATGCTGGGGTGGGCGCCCGATATCCAGGCCCTTTCCCCTGCGCTCGGCCCGCCAGGCAGTCAGGGCGGGCTCAACCAACTCCCAGCGGGCATCGGACAGATCGCTGGGATACGGGCGCTGTCGCGTCATGTTTCGGTACTACCGTCGGGACCCTCGCATCAGCAGGGCGCAAAAGGGGTTCAGCAGGGGCGCCTTGGGATCAGACAGGAGCGAACGGGCCGAAAAGGGCCTGCACATGTCGTCAACGGCATCACCTGACACACGAGATATCCCTGGCCCCGGCACCCTTGAATCAACCTGACACCCAAAGAGCCACCAAACAACATCCCCAGGACAAAACACTCTTTAAGACAGGTGCCGAGACTGGCCAAAGCGTGTTGCACAAGGCTGCGTTCGGGCAGGCGAGGACCCGTGGGTGGAGTTGTCCCGTAACACCTGACCGCAATTGAGATTTCTTCGGCATGCCTCCCTCCACGACCTGCTCTTCGAAGCCGGGGTTCTGCGGGTTCTGCAGGTAGTGGCGGCTGCGGTCGGGCAGAGAGCGGATGCGGATCGGCTCAGGGCTCGAACGAGTCCTTCGTGCTGGGCCTCCGAGAGCGTTTGACACCACCCGCGCCCAAGCGGAACGAGCAGCCGTCTGAGCGCAGTCCGCCCGCTCTATCGAACGGGCCCGCACTCATCGACGATCACGGTCGGCTCCGACAGGAAGACATCGCGGTCGACGAGGCCGTAAGCGATGTTGAACGTGTCGAGCCAGTACGACCAACCTCGGATTCCCAGGGCGCTGGTGAACCGGTAGTTCAACTGCCAGCGAACCCACTGCCCGGGAAGCAGTCGAATTGCCGACGGCCTGCGCGGCCGAGGCGGCAACCCGAAGAGCGGCTCCACACGAGCGAGCACTCGGAGCCGATCACCTTCGTCCCGCAGGCTGACACCGATCTGACGAAGGTCCTTCTGACTCGAACGCGGCTCGAAACCATCACGCTCGGGCATCTGGACGAAGTGGGCAAACCCCGAGGGCACCTGAGGCAACGAAAAGCCGACCGGTGCCGCGTTCCTGCGGGCAGCGGCCTCCCCACCCCGAGACTGCTTCGTCCACGACGTCTTGACCCACTGCACCGTGATGTCCACCGCACCTGCCTTTCGCCGCGAGCCTACGGTCAACATTTGCTTGACGTCACCCAGGTTCCGACGCAACTGCCTGCTGCCAGTTCTCAGTAACATTCCAGATGGCTAGAGACCCGGACCGCTCTCCGAAACCGCCGACAAGCGCTCTCCGATCTCACCTACGCAGCCACTCGCCGTACGAATCTCTGACGAACAGATGGCTATCACGGGTCCCGATCAGCATTCAGGCATGTAAGGCAATGCCCGTTCAGGGACATGACTTACAAGGAGCCGAGGGGTTGTAGAGGTACTGACCTCTGCTAAGCGTTCCACAATTCGGCGAGCAGCGCCTTCACCTGGGGGTTCGCGCTCGTGGGATGCGCGGAGAAGCGATCCTTGAGGGTCGCGGTGAGGTTCTTCGCCTCCGTGCGGATCGATGCGGGGTCGTAGCGGCCGTACTTGTAGATCCACATGAGGTAGAGCGCAGCACGCGTGAAACCGCTGCCGGGGTCGAACTGCGCGTCCATGCCGTTCGGGGTACCGGTAGTTCCTGGACTGCTCGGCGACCTGGTGTTCGCGGGTGGGGACCAGGGTGCCGTCCACGATAGGACCGGTGTCCTTGGCGAACCGCTTGCGGGGCCGGAGTGCGAGCAGGGGCCCAAGGTGATTGATGACTCGGCCGGCCGTGGACTTCGAGACGCCGAACAGCGGAGCGAGCTGTCGCAACGTCAGATTGGTGCGCCAGTAGGCGGTGACCAGCAACACCCGGTCCTCGAGGGGCAGACTCCACGGCCGGCCTCGGTGGACCACATCTGCTCCATCGCGCCGCAACGTGGTCAGCAGTTTGCCGAAGCGACGCGGGCTCAGCCCTGTGAACGGGGCTATCCAGAACGGCTCCGATGCCGTGATCACACTCGCCACATCATGATCATCAATCAGGCTGGCCCCATGCCGGGACTCTCCCATAGCTACGCTGATCGGGGCAGTCCACAGTGAGCAAAACCGGGGGAATCCGTGAACCGACCACTGCTGTTTCTCGACGTGGACGGGCCGCTCAACCCCTACGCAGCCCAGCCGGAGAGGCGTCCCGACGGCTACACCACACTCAGAGTTCCCCGGATCGGCACCCATGAGGACGACAGGGGCATATCGTCCCGACGACGCCCCCTACGTGTCTGGCTCAACCCAGAGCACGGACGAAGCCTGCTCCAGCTCGGCTTCGAGCTGTGCTGGGCCACCACATGGATGGACGACGCCAACCGGTGGATCGCACCGGTCCTCGGCCTTCCGGAACTTCCCTTCGTCGACTTCGGCGACGTCCTACTCCAAGAACGCCCCGATGGAGTCCACTGGAAGACCGTGCCGCTGGTGGACTACGCAGGCGGCCGTCCTTTCGCCTGGGTGGACGACGAGCAGAGTGAGCTGGATCAGACGTACGTGACCGCCCACCATCAAGGGCCCGGGCTCCTGCACCACGTCAACCCGCGGATCGGCCTACGAGAGAACGACTTCCACACGCTCGCCGACTTCACCAGTTCCCTGGACACCTCACGAACCACCGGCTGAGCACCTCGCCAGCTCTTCAGGTTGCTCCGTACACGTGAGCCGAAGGACGGAAGTTGTCACCAGGGGAGGCAAAAGATCCGGTGTACAGGACCGGTAGAAGCGGCCCGGTTGTCACAAGCAAGGCACGCGGCTTGTCACACATACTCATTCGGCAGCCCTCCTGTCACCAGAAGCGGAGATCGACAGCCTCTGGCTCCCCGAGACGACATGCGGCAACACTTCACCACAACCGCGTCCTGCTCCTGTGTGTCCTACTACTGAGCGCCGGCAGAAGTCGGCTACCCCGGGGGATCGAGATGCGAGTCATGCAGAAGTACGCGATTGTCCAGCTCATCACACGGTTCTTCTGGCCCCCGCGTGGTGCAAGACGGCAGCCGCCCACGTTCGCCCGGCAACTGGTGGGGCTCTGGCTGTTCGCGCTTGCCTTCGGGGCCGGGCTCACCGCGATCGGCTGGGACGCCAAGTTCGGCATGGCACTGCTGCTCCTCTTTTATGGCGACATCATCGACGGGGTGCGGTACCGCTGGACGGCCACACTGGCCGCGCTAACAGTCCTGGCGGCTGCCGGCCCGCTCACAAGAGCCGTCCTGCCCGGCTCCCTCGACGATGCCTGGGCGCAGAGCGTTGGCTCCGCTGTCGGCGTCACGCTCGGGCTGGCAGTGAGCGCCGCGATCACACGGCTTCCGGAACGCCGACCACATCGGCCCGCCGGGGGACACGACTCCGGGGTCAGCGGTCAAGACTCTCCATAAAGGGAGAGGGGCCGCCGACCTCGGTGACAACAAGCCTGCCTTTGTGACACCTATCGCGCTTCAGCTCAGCTCGGATCCAAGATCTTTGCGGAACAGCCCTTAAACAACGACGTTCACAGCCGATGGCATTCAGTCGAGCCAGCGGGCCTTGTCCCCGATACGGACATGGCCGGGTTCCTCGACCGCCGCGTACACGCCGAGGGTGTTGCCGAGCTCGCGGGCGACCCAGCGCAGCACGGCGCGGTCATGCGGAACTGTCGGAGTCTCCTTGGTAATCATCACGCAGCGGTCGCACCCCTCGGTGAAGCGCAACCGCAGCGTGCCGATGACCATCCGGCGGCCGATCCAATCGTGCTCGGGGTACCCGGTCGCGTGGTCGCCGGGCACATCGTCGAGCACCAGGTTGGGCCGGAACCGGCTGACGTCCATCACACTGTCCGGCAGCGTCGAGCCGAGGCTGCGCAGCGCCGTCGTCGTCAATACATGCAGCGCGGCGTCACGCCGGTGCGGCCGGTGCTCGACCAGCGTGACCTTGGCCTGTACAGCCCCACTGAGCCGACTGGCAGCGTCAGGCGCATCGGAGCGGAACCGCCGGCCGTCCGGCAGGACCAGCTCGGCCACGCCCGGCCCGAGGGTGACCGCCCGCAATCGCATGAGCGCCGGAACAGCACCGGCCCACGTGACCTCTTCCCGCTCGTCGTGGATGGCGATGCCCCGGTCACCCTCGATTCCGAGCACACCGACCGTGGTCGCGGTCAGTCGCTCACCACCCACCGACTTCACCGGATACCGCCACAGTTGGTCGACCCGCATCCATCGCCCCCTTCATTCCAGCGGTCCGGCGACCGTAGTCGACGACTGCCCAGACAAGCGCAGCGACAATCACCGTACTGAGGGTCATCCCATCGTTCCACCGCCGCCTGGCTGTGACGTCTAGCAGAGGCCCCGTCGTGGCCTCTTGCCGCGGTACCACCTCTGACGGCAGCGGTACGGACCGGTTCCAGTTGCCCCCACCGCTGAACAACGCGTCGCGGATGGGGGCCATGTCAAGTCGTCCACGGCGGGGCCGATCTTCACGAACTGGGGCCGACTGAAGCCAACATGGTGGGGCCGCTGAACAACGTCAGGGCCAGCCTCCGCCGACGGTCGCCTACAAGCCGACGCCTACGGGAAGTGCTCCGCCGTCTGGACCCGCCAGCTTCCGCAGCTCGTTGTGCGAAACCGGAAAGGGGCACCCGTCCGGATGCTCCTGAATCCAGGACGAGCCGCCCATGTCGAGATGGCGGCGAGTGCGGGTGACCGCGATGTAGGCGAGGCGGGCGTCGGCGTCGTCGATCGGGCCGGGCAGAGCACGACCCGCATCGTCGTGCTGATCGCTGTCTTTGGGCGGGGTGAAGTCGTCAGCGATTTTCGCCCACGCCCATTCACGTCCTTTTGCCTTGTGAGCGGTGGCGACGGTCACCTCGGCCTGCTCCTCGATGGCGAGTTGCGCAGCAGCGGCGAGAATGGCGTCAGGGCCGTGGGTGTCGACACGGTCGACCAGCGGCTGCAGGTCACGGCCGGCTGGGTCGTGGGCAGCGTAGTCCTGCAGTTCGCTCCAGGAAGGGAACAAAAGCAGTTCCGGATGAGTGGTACGGCGGCCTCCCCGAGGTTACGGGCCGCCAGGGCCAGAGCACGCAGGCTGTCCCCTCCCCCGGCTACCCGGTATCCGTCGACCATCAGGTCCATGACCTGGATCGTGGCGCCGCCGTTGGTGCGGCACAGCATCGCGTCGGGCCGGGCGACGGGGCCGCGTTCGGCGGGAACCGTGGTGTTGCCGGTGAGGCGGATCGGGGCATCGGCGATGGCCGGCCAGCGGTTGGCCGCGTCGGCGAGCCGAGGGCCGAAGTGGAATGACTGCGACAGGACGAGCTGGATGCCGTCGAAGTCGGTCATGACGTCTTTGGCCCCGCGCCACTGGTAGATGGCCTGAGCGGAGTCGCCGACCATGACCAACTGAGCGTGGCTGCGCTGGCTGAGGAAGACGTGCTCCACGACCGGGTTCGTGTCCTGGGCCTCGTCCAGCGGGAGGAAGCCAGTGTCGATCTTCGGTTGGGTGAGGGCCCAGATCTTCAGGTAGTGGTTGTGGCCGAAGCGGACGGCTCCGTCGTCGGGGTGTGGAAGGTCGGTCCAGGCCTTGCGGGCGAACGGGACGATGTGTGCGGCGGGTTCGGCGTGCAGGTCGCCGTCCTCGAGGCCGCGCAAGTGCCTGAAGCGCAGCGTCTCCCGCCGGAGGGGCCCGGTCGAGGGCCGGGCCCCTCCGGCTGCCTGCGTCAGCTCATGAACTTCGCGCAGGCGCTCTGCGTCACCCACTTGTGGGAACTGATCGAGTTGTTCATCGTGTGCCCAGTGGTGCTGGTGTTGCGGCTGAGGTCGTCCACGTAGATCTCGCTGCGCTTCAGGCAGCTGTACCCCTGTGCCTCGCTGTAGTTGGCGTCGACGTAGAACTTCACCACGTCCCAGCCGCCGGAGTACGTGCCCGTATTCATCACAGAGCTGACCGCGTCGTTGTCGGACCATGCGAAGTGGCCCAGTCCGTCGCTCCAGTTGAAGTCGTCTCCGTCGCCGTACTTGACGTTCAGGCTGCGGCAGTCGGCCTCGTAGTAGATGTGGACGTTGCCGTCCCCCGCGTACTGCCAGTACTCGTTGTCGCAGTTGGCGCTCGCGGGTGCGGCCTGCACCGTCGTGGCGGGAATCATGACGGTGAACAGGGCGGTCAGCCCCACAGCCGCAAGCGCTCGAGTCTTCTTGCTCATTCCGGTGTGCTCCTCGTGTCCTCGGCGTTTCAGTGGTTCAGGATTTGTTCGGCGCGACGCAGCGCGGCGCGTTCCAACTGGTCTCGCTTCGCGATCTCCGCGCGGTAGCGCTCACGCACCGGAGCGCTGTGCTCCTCCTCGAGGGCTCGGAGGGTGTCGCCGAACCCGGTCCGCCGCGCGCAGGTCGCTTCGGCGACAGCCAGGCGCACCTCCATCCGGTACGCCTGTGCGGCGCTGCGGCCGGAGGTGACCTCGGGCAGCGCGGAGCGGATGTCGGCGGGCGTCCGATAGGGGTGTCCTGCGGCGCGCATGCAGGCGGCCCAGCGGCTCTGCGCCGTCTTGAAGCGTTGATCGGCGACGAGATCCGGTACGTACAGAGGCGTCAGGTTGGTGGCGATCTTGTCGGCCCGGAACCACTGCTCCTGGTCTCCGTACAGCTTGCGCACGGCCTCCCCCTCGCACCCGCCCGTGGCGAGCCGGATCTGCCCGCCGGCCGGCAGCCGCACCGCCATGACCTCCGAGCCGGGACCGCCCGCCAGATCGGTGACGTACGTCCGTGCCGCACGTGTAGAGAGACCCGCCCGGTAGGACAGGTTCCGATCGCTCTTCTTGGCCCTGAGCACCTTCTGCTTGATGCGGCTCCCGTAGCCGTGCGCCTGGGCCCACGCCACGTCGTCCATGACGTAGCCGAAACTGCGGGTCTCGTCCTCGTCGAGCGGCGCCGCCACCCAGTACCGATGGCCCTTGCGCTTCATGCAGGTCTGCACGAGCAACGCCTCGGCCCGGCTCGTCACGGCACGATCCGCGTCCGTCAGAGGGACCGACCGGGCCGGCTCCATCTCCGGCCTTGGCCGATCGGGTGCTGCGGCACCACAGCCCACAAGCAAGGTGAGTACCGCCACACACGCGAAGACGCCCGCCAGGAACCGGCGCATCATCTGGTTCGGCATCTCCTCTCCCGTCACTCGGGCGGGACAGCCCCCCGCCGGCCGGTGCACCCGGCCGGCGAAGCACAACACAGACGCGACCTGGGGCAGTCCTGACATCTGTCAGGGCGGAGACCCGGACGACCGTCACACGGGCGGCCTGCGCGGAATGTGAGTGTTGGTCGGGCCCTGATGGTCGTGGACGAGGCGCACCGAACCAGTGGTGGCGCGGGCAAGCCGTGGGCGGCCCGACCAGGCGAGGATTCCGGCGGTGCGGCGGCTGTACATGACGGCCCCGGCCCGGGTGTGGGAGGGCGAAGGGGACACCCCGCGCCCGGTGGCGAACATGGACGAGGACTCACCCGCCTTCGGACCGTGGCGTTCAAACTGAAGCTGTCCGAGGCGATGCCGGGTTCCACTGGGCTCTGACGCACAGCCGTGGGTAGTTAAATTGGAAACCCGCTCGGCGCCGTGCCTTCAGCCGTCCGAATTCCGGGGAAGTGGTGAGGGTCGAAGCTGGTCGCCAGTTCCGGATTTCATGTCGTACGTATTTCGTGGGGCGATGGGTTAAGAAAGGAACCTTACACACGAAAAACCAGTCGGGTAAAACACCGAGGAAGGCGTCGATGACCCCGATTGATATCGACGTGTCGCAGGCGGTGTGACACCCGCGCGCTGCGCAGATCTGCTCCGTGTGAGCGGGCCCGAACCCCGCGGTCGCAGTCGCGCCGCCGCCTGGCTCGATACTGGACATGGTCGCGGCAACGACGGGCTCCACGGCGTCCGCGACAGCCTGGGTCTCTGCGCTGATGCGCCCCGGCCACCGTGCCGTTGTGTTGCTCACCCAGTGCTGCTGCTCGGTCCGTCGAAGTCCGAAAACCCAAGAAAGATCATGAGATCGTCACCCGCGCGACAAGGTCGGTGAGGCCTGTTCTGTCTGGTCCTTGCTGGTCGGAAGTCGGGAGAGGTGCCCACGTAATCCGAAAATTCAAGATGTCTTATAAGGGGCCCGGAAAGGCTGTACGGTCATCGAGAAATACCTGGTGCCAAGGTAGTCCGACGGAGAGTGCAGACCATGGAAATTGAGGCTGAGGGTCTCAGGAAAATCTATCCGAGTAAAGCCGGTCCGGTCGAGGCTCTGGACGGCGTGGACCTGAGGGTGGCGCGGGGGAAAATATTCGGATTCCTGGGACCCAATGGGGCGGGCAAGACCACCGTGATACGCATTCTCGTTACCCTGTCGCGCCCCACATCCGGCACGGCGCGGGTCGCCGGCTTCGACGTGGTCGGCCAGCCGCGGCAGGTGCGGAGCCATATCGGCTACGTCAGCCAGGCCGGGGGTGTCGACGGCGGTATGACCGGCCGGGCGAACCTGCTTCTCCAGGCGCGGTTGCAGGGAATGAGCAAGGCGGACGCCATGGCCCGCGTCGGCGAACTCGCCGGGAGGTTTTCGCTGGAGGAGGTCCTCGACCGGCCTGCGGCGACGTTGTCGGGCGGGCTGTCCAGGCGACTGGCGCTGGCCATGGGTCTGGTCCACCGGCCTTCGGTCGTCTTTCTCGACGAGCCGACCTTGGGTCTCGACCCGAGTGCTCGTGTCGAGCTCTGGCAGGAGATCGGTGCGCTGAGCGCCGAGGGTGCCACTGTCTTCCTCACGACGCACTACCTGGAGGAGGCCGACACACTCTGTGACGAGCTCGCGATCATCGACCACGGCCGGATCGTCAGTCAGGACTCCCCTGCCGCGCTCAAACGGCAGGTCGCCGACGGGGAAGTTGTCAGCGTGACGGTCGGTCACGGCCATGGCGGTTCGGACGAAGTCCGAGAAGAGGCCGAGGCCCTGCCCGGCGTGCGGCGGGTGTGGTGGGAGGGCGACGTACTGCGCGTGGCTGTCACCGACGGAAGCGAGGCGATGCCGCAACTCCTCCGCCGCCTCGACGCGGGGCCGGTGAGCGTTCGATCGGTGGCGCTCAGCGCGCCGAGCCTGGACGACGTGTTCCTCCACAAGACCGGACGGACTCTGCGGGGCGTCGACAGCGCCGGGAACGGCTCGCGCGGCGGGCATGCGGGGAATGCCGGAGATACCCGTAAAGAAGAAGGCCTCGAAGACTCGGGGAACCCGGACGCCGATCAACTTCAGGGAGCGTGAGATTCATGCATGAAACGACCCTGGTGTTCGGTTACGAGTTCAAGCGAATGCTCCGGAACCCGGTCTGGGTGCTCATCGGTCTGATGCAGCCCGTCCTGTGGTTGTTGCTTTTCGTCCCACTGCTCGAGGAGCTGAACACCGGCACCCCGAAGTCGGCCGATCTGAAGGTGTTCGTGCCCGGGGTACTCACCATGCTGGCCATCATGAGCACGCTGTTGGTCGGCTACGTCTTCCTCGGCTCGCTCAAGGACGGCGTTGTCGAGCGGCTCGCGGTGACACCGGTCAGCAGGCTCGCGCTCGCTCTCGGCCGGATCCTCGCGGATGTGACAGGCCTGCTCGCCCAGTCGTTCCTCGTCGTTCTCGTCGCCTGCCTGATGGGTTTCAGGGCGGATCCGCTCAGCGTGTTGCTCATCCTCGGGCTCATGGTCCTGCTCGGTCTGTCGGTGGCCTCCCTCTCGTACGCCCTGGCACTCAACCTCCGCGAGGAGGCCTCGTTCAGTTCGATCGTCAACTTCGTAACCCTGCCTCTGCTCCTGCTGTCCGGAATGCTGGTTCCCCTCTCCTTTGCGCCGGACTGGATGAGGATCGTCGGCAACGCCAATCCGCTGTACCACGCGGTGGAGGCGGTCCGATCGCTGGCCGTGGACGACCGTGGTTCCTCCGATGTGGTCGTGGGCTTTCTCGTGCTGACAGTGCTCACCGCCCTCACCTTGACCTGGGCGGCCCGCAGCTACCGACGCGTCGTCCCGTAACCGTTCGAGCGGCCCGCGCGGGCCGAGGAATAGGCGGACACATGCCTGTCGCCGAGATCAACGGCATCCGTATGAACTACGAGACGTCCGGTCGGGGAGAACCGGTGGTTCTGGTGATGGGAACGGGTGCGAGAGGGCGCACCTGGCATCTGCACCAGGTTCCCGCCCTCCTGGCGGCGGGCTTCTCCACCGTCACCTTCGACAACCGTGGGGTGTCCCCCACGTCGGCCGGCGGTCCTGACTGGACCATCGACGACATGGTCCGGGACACCGTGGCCCTCATGACACACCTGAACCTCGCTCCTTGCCGCATGGTCGGTTTCTCTCTCGGCTCGTACGTGGTGCAGGAGTTGGCGCTGGCGTATCCGGAGCACGTCCGACAGATCGCCCTCATCGCCGCTCGCGGACGGAGCGACGGATTCCATCGGGCGATCACCCGGGCGGAGATCAACCTCGTCGAGCGGGGTGTGGAGATCGGCGAAGAGTTCTACGGTGCCGTGGATACGATGCGGCTGGTCTCGCCGCGTACCTTCCGTGACGAGCGGCAGATCGCGATGTGGCTGGAGTCGTTCCAAATGGCGCGCGCCGGCGATCCGTCCGCGGTGCTGCCTCAGTTGAGGACCGAGATCATGCCCAACCGCCTTGCCGCGTATCACGGCATGGACGTGCCCTGTCTGGTCATCGGCTTCGAGGACGACATCGTCTCGCCCGCGCACCTGGGCCGTGAGGTGGCGGACAGCATTCGCGGAGCGCGGTACGTCGAGATCGAACGGTGCGGTCACCTCGGTTACCTGGAGTCGCCGGACGAAGTGAACAAGCATCTCGTGGAGTTCTTTCGGGGCTGACCGGCGGGCCCGCCCCGCCGGAGCCGGGCGCCTTGGCAGTCCTGCTCGGGCCTTGGGGGCACCGGAGTGGTGCCCCCAAGGCCCAGCCGACGCTCAGGTGACCCGGTGCATCCATCCGTGCCGCTCGGGCAGCGAGCCGTGCCGTACTGCTGCCAGGAGTTCCGCCACCCGCCGGGTCACCGGCCCCGCGTTGCCGTCGGCCACATCCCACCGTGTCTCCGCCGAACGCACGGTTCCCACGGGGGTCACCCCTGCCGCTGTGCCGCAGGCGAAGACCTCGGTGATCTCGCCCGAGGCACACAACTCCTGCCAGTCGTCGATCGCGAGGGGTACCTCCTCCACCGGCAGCCCGTGCTCCGGGAGCAGCGTCAGCAGTGCGTCGCGTGTGACACCTGGCAGGAGCGTGCCGGTCAACGGAGGCGTGGTCAGCCGGGTCCCGGCGCCGCGCCCGTGAACGAAGAACAGGTTCATGCCGCCCATCTCCTCCACCCAGCGCCGTTCGATGGAATCCAGCCACACGACCTGGTGGCAACCGTGCTCCGCGGCCTCGACCTGGGCGGCGAACGCCCCGGCATAGTTGCCCGGGATCTTCACATCGCCGGTTCCGCCCCGGGCGGCCCGGGCGAATCGGGTGCTCACCCAGACCGTCACCGGGTTGAGGTCGTCGTTGAAGAAGCCCTCGGTGACGAAAGCCATGAGCAGGAAGCGGTATTCATAGGCCGGGCGCAGCGCCAGGACGGCCTCCTCGGCGTAGAGGACCGGACGTAGGTAGAGGCTGTGCCCGGTCTGGTCGGGCACCCAGGCCCGATCGGCCCGCACCAGTTCCTCGAGCGACCGCACGAACATACCGGTGTCCATCTCGGGCATGACGAGCCGTCGCGCGGACCGCTGGAACCGCCGGGCATGGGCGTGCGGCCGGAATACGCCGACCGAGCCGTCGTGCAGTCGGTGGGCCTTGAGCCCCTCGAAGACGATCTGTCCGTAGTGCAGCGCGGCCGTCGCGGGGTCCATCTCCAGTGGCCCGTACGGAGAGAGGCGGAGGTCGTGCCAGCCCTGCCCCTTCGCCCAGCGCCCCGAGACCATGTGCTCGGTGAGTACCCGCCCAAAGCCGGGCGCCGTCATACGCTTCTCTCTCTCCGCAGGGCTCAGCGGTGTGCTGGTCCTGGAGATGCGGAATGCGGTGGCGTCGGTGGTTGTCGGCACGGTGTCCTCCCCTTCCATGGGTTTGTTCCTACGCTGTACGCCTCCTGCCGCCGGGTGCTCCGCGGCCGGCGTGACCGCGGTGCATCGAGCGGAGGGCCAGTTCAAGTTCCACGATGTCCAGTTCCCGGTCGTCATTGAAGGCGACGAGGGACGAGCCGCGGCTTCCACACTCCAGGCCGCCCGCCATGGCCTCCTCGAAGTTCGCCTGGTCGGTCTGCCGACCTCGCCTGGCAGGGAGGAGGAGCAGGGAGAGCTGTCCACCCGTGGCGGCAAAGTAGCGCGTGACCTTGCCGGAACAAGTTGCCTCACTGCTCTCGGCGACCACCACGCAAGGTCGGTCCTTCCGCTCGGCGAGGGCCTGGCAGAGGTGGACGAACGCGTCGGCACCGGTGCTTCCGACGACGGCCCGGAAGCACACCTCACGGTTCTCCCCGATCGAGAAGATCAGCAGGCCCGGCCGATCGTCCTGGTATCGGACGTGGTGCGCGGGCCGAAAGGGCCGCAGCGACTCGATCCATACGTACTGGACGGTCGCGCCCTCGCGGGCCACTGCTTGGACGGTGCTGAGGGTCCCGGTCGGCCAGGTGCCCTCCGATTCCGCCTCCTGGATACGAGTCAACGGACTGACCAGCGGCATTCCGATCCTGTCCAGTACCCGGCCGACGCTCACGGGGGACAGATTCACGCCGAATTCCCCCTCGATGAGCCGCCGCACGCTCTTGCGGGTCCGTAATACGGGTCCTTCGGGGGCACCCTTCGTCAAGTCCTCGACGACCAATGACCGGAGCCGGTGGAGCTGCGGCGTCCCCAGGTTGGCGCGTGGTCCCGGGGTGCGTTTGGTGCGCAGCGCTTCGGCCCCGGACCTGCGGTAGACCTGCCACCAACCGAAGACCGTCGATCTGCCGAATCCGCTGCGTGCGACGACCTCCTCCAGGGATTCTCCCGATTCGATCATGCGGCATATCTTCAGCCGCTCCTCAAAGGTTGCTCTGCGTCCCAGTCTCGACATGGAGTCAGCCTTGCCCGAACGGGTGATCGAAGTACATACGCATTCCAGCAAAGTTCCAAATGATCCCGCAGGGCTTGAAGGAGGCATGCAAAACGACTCCGCTTAGGTGCGCGACGAAACCGCCTTCGAGGCTCGGAGGAAAAGGACCGTGGCTTCCCGGAATCTGCCAGGAGTTCACCGGCCCGACCGAGAGTTCGGCCAGTGAGAAGGAGGTGGTGAGCGTGCCGCCGGGCAGGACGATCGCCTCGGCACGCTCGCGTACAAGATGGATACCGTCTGCTCGACCGTTGACATCGGGCAGGTCAAGCTCTTGCCGGCCGGGCCTCTGTCGCCGAGGAGCAGCAGGTCGTGGCCGTTCACTCGGCCGCGGACGAGGGTGAAGTGATCGCCCGCCAGACAGACGTCCACGGCCGGCCGATCGCCCTCGGCGAGAGCGCGAGCATGCGTTTCGTTCCTTGGCCACAGCAACAGTTCGCCGACCGGATAATCCAGCCGGGAGAGAAAGCGGAATAGCGGAACCGTGCCGATGTCGCCGTCGGCGCGGCACCCTCCGAAGAAGGGGCTGAACCACTCGGTGGACATGGTTGACGCGGACACACTTCTTATCGGTAGATCTTCGAGTTCGCGCGTGTCCATTGTCCGATGGCCCTGTTCACCACGGCTGCCCCCGGCCAGTACTCCGCTTTCCCGGCGGAATTCCCGGATACCCACCGCGCGTGCCGCGGCACGGTCGACGCTCACCCCACCTCCACCTGCTCCGATCATCAAGGTGAGAGGCAATCCACCGTTCACACATACGTCCAGCACAGGGAGCGGGTCGACCGCGACGAGCGGTGTCCGGGCCGGCACCGAGCGGAAGAGGGCCTCGTGGCGAGTCCGACCGTGCAGGCTGTCCAGCCTCCGCGCCGTCAAGGGGCTTCCCGCGCCGGTGAAGTACCACGCGGCGTCATCGAAACGCTCCCGGAAGAACCGGGCATAGGCCTCGCTCAGCGTCCCCTTGATGCCCGAACGGCCGACCATCACGGACGTCCCCCTGTCAGCCGGGAAGCGGAATCGAGCACGAAGCGCCCGGTGCGGGCAGCCTCGTGCGAGTCAGGTAGTCGAACACGGCCTTGTCCACGCAGTCGCTCCGACCGAGGGCCATGTGCCCGTGTCCCCGTACACCGAGGAGCCGGGCGTTGCCCGTGTCGTCGGCGATCTTGTGCGCCCAGGCGCGCGGCACGTACGGGTCGTGGGTGTTGCTCACCACGAGCAGGGGCGTCGGGCCCCGGTGCTGCCAGGAGCCTCGGTGGTGCGCGGTGTCCACCGGCCACAGGCCGCACTTGACCTGTGCGTAGCCGCCGAAGCGGCCGATCCGCGGGGCCACACGGACCGCGGCCCGGACGTGCCGGTCGTGCACCGAGAGATCCGGCGGCGTCTCCTGGTCCAGACAGGTGTTGCCCAGATAACCCGCAAGCACGTCGTTCTCCCCGGTCGGCAGGTCCCGTGTGGGGAGCTGCTGCATGCTCAGATCCCTGAGCCGGTCGGCGAACGCGGGCCATGAGGCCGGCTCGGCGAGCGCCTGGTACGCCTCTCCCATGAGCACCCCTCCGGTCACCAGGTCGTGCCGACCGGGGTGCTCAACAAGGTTGCCGTCCAACTGCCGAACCAGCGCGTCGAATGCGGCCTCGGGGTCACCCGCTCCGAATCCGCAGGACGCGGTGGAACGTCGGCACCAGGAGAAGAACGTTTCCAGGCCCGCCTCGGCCGCGGCGAACATCTCCCGGTCCAGCCGCAGCGGATCCCGGACGGAGCGGTCGGCGGGCTGCACACCGTCCAGAGCCATCGCGCGCACCCGGCCGGGGAACATGGCCGCGTAGTACTGACCGAGCAGCGTGCCGTACGACAGGCCCAGAAAGGTCAGCCGACTGTCGCCCACGGCCCGACGCAACAGGTCGAGGTCGCGCGCCGCCTCGGTCGTCCCGAGCCGTGGCAACAGCGCCTCGCTCCGTTGGACACACAGGTCGTTGAGCGCCTTCGCCTGTCGCACGAACTGGTCACGCGCGCCGGAGTGGTCGGCGACCAGAGGCTTCTCGATCTCCCTGTCCTGCTCATAGGTTGAGCAGCGCATGGCCGGTCGGCTCGTTCCAGTACCGCGTTGGTCGATGCCGACGATGTCGAACCGCTGGTTGAGGCTGCTGAACAGGGTCGGCCCCGCAGACCGGACGAAGGAAACACCGCTGACCACGCCCGTGCTGACGAAGAGTGTGCCGGCCCGGTGCGCGCGGTCCCGCGCGGGCATTCGGATCAAACCGACGGTCAGGGTGTCGCCGCGGGGCTCTTCGTGGTCGACGGGCACCTTGGCCTGAGCGCACTCGAAGCGCTCGTGACACGGTATCCAGCTCAGGACGGGCACCGGCGCGGCCGCCCGGTCGGCCCGAGCGGTCGGGGCAGCGACCGCGGGACCGGTCAGGGCTCCGGCGCCGAGCAGGGTCGCGACAGCGAGCGTGGCAATGGTTCTGATACGGCTGCACTTCACGTAGGTCACTCCCAGGGCGTTGTCTGCGACGACAGTTGGGTGGCGTACCGCCGCAGGAGGGCCTCGTCGACCCCGCGGGCGGGCAGTGCGGTGAAGGCGTCCTGGGGCAGGACGCCCCAGTCCGCGATGGACTGTGGGGAGTGTTCGGCGGGGCTCTCCTCGGCCAGGGCGCGCAACAACTCGTGCTCCAGAGGGAACCGTTCGGCGAGGGTGGTCTCCCACTCCTCGCCGGAAACCGCCGCCACGGTGCGGCCCTCGGACCGGATGAGCTCGATCAACCCGTCCAGGAAGACCGGTTGTTGGGCGGTCACGGTGAACAGCCCGCCCTCCTCCTCGGCCAGGGCTGTCGATGCGATCAGGCGCGCCGCCTCGTCGACCGGCACCCACTCCTCGATGCCGAGGGGCGGGGCGGCTCCCGTCTCCAGGACGAGCTGGAGCAGCCGGACCGCGAGGTCGCGGTGGTTCCACATACCCCGGCGGGTGTCCCCGGTCAGGCGCGGCAGCCGGATGATTCCTGCCGGAACCCCGGCCTCCCTGGCCGCGTCGACCAGCCGCTCCGCCCGCCACTTGGTGAGTCCGTAACCGACGTGCGAGCGGACCAACTCGTCCTTCGGGTCTCCGGTGGAGACGTAGTGCAGCGGAGTGAGCCGTCCTGCCGTGGCGAGCCGGAGCAGCTCACGGGTGCCACCGATGTTCACCGGTGCCAGTTGGTCGTACGAGGCAAGCATGTCGACCCGTGCCCCGGCATGCACGATCAGGCCGAGCCGGGCACCGAGCCGCTCGAAGTCCTCGGCGGTCAGGTCCAGACGGGGACGGCCGAGGTCTCCCGGGACCGGGTGCAGCCGGTCGGTCGGAACGGACAGCCCATAACGGCGCAGGTTCTCCTCCAGGCGTTTGCGGGCATCGTCCTCGGACCCGGCTCGGACGAGACAGTGGATCCTGCCCGGGGCACGCGCCAGCAGTTCGGTCAGGAGGAAGGCGCCGAGAAAGCCCGTGGCGCCCGTGAGGAGGACGTCACCGCTTCGGGTGGTGGCACGGGCCGGCAACCGCTCCGGCAGATCCAGACGTTCGTCCTGTGCCGACCAGGACGTGTCGTCGTCCGGGACCCGGCCGTCGAGCGTCGCCGCGAGCGCGGCGACGGTGGAGTGCCGCACCAACTCGCGCAGTTCCACCGGACGACCGAGTTCCTCCCTGAGCCGGAAAGCGATCTTCACCAGATCCAGGGAGCCACCGCCGAGTTCCCGGAAGTCGTCGTGCGCGCCGACCCGCTCGATGCCGAGGATCTCCCGCCAAACCCGGGCGACGAGTTCCTCGGTCCCGCCGCGGGGCGCGGTGTACCGGGTCGACCGCTGTGCCGCCGTGCCGGCCGAGGCCAGGATCCGGGACCGGTCTGCCTTGCCGTTGGGCAGCGTGGGCAGGCTGTCCAGCCAGTGCCAGGCCGAGGGGATCATGTGGTCCGGCAGGGTCCGGGCGAGCGCCGCCCGCAGCGCGGCGACGTCCGGCCGCTCGCCGTCCGCCACCAGGTGGACGTGCAGACGCCCTTCGCTTACGGACACAAGGGCGTGGGCGATCCCGTCCAGTTCCATCAGCGTGTGCTCGATCTCGCCGGGCTCCACACGCATGCCGTTCAGCTTGACCTGGTGATCGGCGCGGCCGAGGAAGTCGAGGACGCCGTCGGCCCGCCAACGAGCGAGGTCGCCCGTCCGGTAGAGCCGCTGCCCGGGTTCGTACGGGTGGACGGGGAACCGCTGCCCGGTCAGTTCGGGCCTGCGGAGGTAGCCGCGGGCGAGCTGCACCCCGCCGATGCAGAGCTCGCCGGTCGCACCGATGGGCACCGGTTCCATCCGGTGGTCGAGAACGTGGAGTTCGGTGTTGTGCACCGGTCGGCCGATGGGCAGCAACGCGTCGGTGACCGGCCGGCGGACTCGATGAGCACAGACGTCGATGGACGCCTCTGTGGGGCCGTAGAGGTTGTACAGCTCCGCCTCGCAGAGCTCGGTCAGTCGCCGCGCCACCGGGGAGGGCAGGACCTCCCCGCTGCACACGACCAGGCGCAGCGAACGCAGTTGTCCGGCATCGGCGACCCGCACGAACTCGGCGAGCAGGGACGGCACGAAATGGGTGACGGTGATGTTCCGCCGTTCGATGGTCCTGGCGAGCTGGACGGGGTCCTGGTGGGCGTGCGGCGCCGCCAGGACGAGCCGCGCCCCGGTGATCAGCGGCCAGAACAGCTCCCAGGCGGAGACGTCGAAGTCGAGCGGTGTCTTGTGCAGGACGCTGTCCTCGGCTCGGAGCCGGTGCGATTCCTGCATGCCCGCGAGCCGGTTGACCAGTCCGCGGTGTTCGATCAGGACGCCTTTGGGATGCCCGGTGGAACCCGAGGTGTAGAGGCAGTACGCGAGGGAGTCCGCGCCGGCCCGGGGCAGTCTCGTACGGACGGCAGTGTCGACCGGATCGGCAACGGCATCCCCGATGAGTCCCAGAGCGACGAGGTCGATGTCGATGCCCGTCGGGGCATCAGCTCCGGAGCACCCGACGACGGCCGTGGGCCTGGCGTCCTCGATCATGAACTCCAGCCGCGCCCGCGGCAGTTCCGGTCGGAGCGGCAGGTAGGCGGCTCCCGCCCGCAGCACGCCCAGCAACGCTGTGACGAGTTCCGGACCGCGGGGCAGACACACCCCCACCAGATCGCCGGCTTTCACGCCGTGGTCCACCAGTGCCCCTGCCACGAGGTCGGCTCGCCGAGTCAGTTGACGGTATGTCAGTTCCCTTCCGGTGGCGTCGTCGACAACCGCGACCCGGTCCGGATGTGCCACCGCCGTCTGCTCCACCAGGTCGTGCACGGTCCGCGACGGGACGTCCAACGTGGGCCCGGTCGTCCAGCGGCGCAGCAGGGCACGCTCCGCGGGATCCGCGAGCGTGATCCGGCCGAGCGGTCGTTCCGGGTCCTCCGCGATCTGATCGAGGACCTTGGCGTAGTGGCCGAGGAGCCGCTGGACGGCTGCCGGGTCGAACCGCCTCGGGTCGAAGGAGGCGAAGATCCGCAGTCGGTCCTGGGGGACGACGGAGATTGTGAGCGCGTAGTTGGTGATCTCGGTGTTCCGGCCCTGGACGAGGTCGACGTCCGGAATGATGCGCTCGTCCGGGAAGGGCGCCGAGACGGGATAGTTCTCGTAGATGCACAGGGTGTCGAAGAGGGCTGTGCCCGGGGGGAGTTCAGTCTCCTTCCCTATGTCGTACAGCGATGTGTGTTCATACGGTTCACGGTCCAGTTGACCGCTCTGTAGCTTGCGGACGAGTTCCGCGGCGGTCATGCCCGGGCGCGTCCTGGCCCGCACAGGGACGGTGTTGATGAAGAGGCCGACCATCTCCTCGACCCGGGGCAGTGACGGAGGGCGGCCGGAGACGGTGGTGCCGAAGACGATGTCGTCACGGTCGGTGTACCGGCTCAGCACCACCGCCCAGGCGGCCTGCACGAGGACGCCGGGGGTCACCCGGATCCGTCGCGCGGTCTTGCGTAGCCGCTCTTCGGTCCTCTGTTCGAGGACGTGGGTGCACTCGGCGACCGGCTCCTGTGTCCCGGGATCACCGGTCGGAAGACTCAGGGGCACGGGTGCGTCGAACCCGTCCAGATAGGACCTCCAGTGCGCGTGGGCGGCACCGGTGTCCTGGTCCGCCAGCCATGCGATGTAGTCCCGATACGGTGGCGGTTCGGGCAGTTCCGCGCCGGGATCGAGGTAGAGCGGACCGAGTTCGTTGATCAGCCGGCCGATGCTCCAGCCGTCGAGCAGCAGATGATGGAAGGTCCATACGGACTCCCAGGTGCTCTCGCCCAGCCGGATCAGTGACAGCCGGCACAGCGGAGCCGTCTCCGGCACGATGCCGCGGGCGCGGTCCGTACGGCAGTACAGCTCCAGCTGCTCGTCCCGTTCGGCCTCGGGCATCCCGCGCCAGTCCTGTTCGGTGACCGGCAGCGCGGCCGAGGCCAGCACGGCCTGAAGCGGCTCTCCGCCTTCGCCGCTCGCCACGAAGGTCCGCAGTACGGCATGGCGGTCCACGACGCGCTGCCAGGCCGAGCGGTACCGCCGGACGTCCAGCGGTCCTTCGGCGCGCCAGCGGATCTGCTGCACATACCGTGCTCCCTCGGAGTCGGCCAGGGTCTCGAAGAGCAGACCCTGCTGGAGAGCAGACAGTGGATAGAGGTCCTCGAGAGGCATGCGGGCTCCTACTTCCCGAGGCGGTCGAGGAGGCGGTCCAGAGAACTCTGGCTGACCTTGGCGAGCGGGAAGTCCGACGTCGTCGCACCGTGGTGCGCCGGGTGCAGGCAGTGCTCGACCAGCGCACGCAGCCGTACGGAGACCTCGTCCGCCAGCGCGCTCACCGTCTCTGCGCGGTAGTGGGCGGTCGAGTAGACGACGTTCACCTCGAGCCGGTCCTCGACCACCTTCACAGGTATGTCGAGCAGATGGGCCCGGTGGTTGTCGGGGTGCCAGGCCGTGCCGGTGGGCTCGGGCACGGCGGTGAAGGGCTGGTCGGTGCCGGCACCGGGAGCCATCAGACTGCCGAGGAAGTTGAACGCGAGCGACGGTCCGTGTCCCGCGGGCAACGGCTCGGGGTGCAGGAACCTCAGCATGCCGTAGCTCATTCCGTGCTGGGGAACCGCTCGCAACTGCTCCTTGACGGACTTGATGACGGCCCCCAGGTCACTGGTGTCCTCCGGTAGGACCACCCGCATCGGGTAGAGGGCGGTGAACCAGCCGACGGTCCGCGACAGATCGATGTCGTCGGTGAAGGGATGACGGCCGTTGTTCTCCATGCTGACCAGGAGTTCTCGTGTCCCGCCCAGAGCATGGGCTGCCAGTGCCACCGCCGTCAGGACGAGTTCGTCCGGACGGGTGCGGTAGGCGGCCGAGGTGTCCTTCAGCAGCGACCGCGTCACATCGGGCGGCAGCACGGTCCGCACGGCGGCACTACCCCCCACCGTGGCCCGATCGGCCGTGGAGTGGTCGACCGGGAGCGGCGGGAGTGGTGCTCCGGCCAGAGTCCGCTCCCAGTACAAACGGCTCTCCTCGACCTCCGGGTCCCGCACGTGGTCCCGCACATGGTCGAGCCACTTCTTGTAGCTCGATGTCTTCGAGGGCAGAGACACCGACTGGTCCGCTGCCGTCTGCAGGTAGGCCGTGCCCAGGTCCTGCACCAGCAGTGGCCAGGACACCGCGTCCACGGCCAGGTGGTGGATGACGAGCAGCAGCCGCCAGGGCCTGCCGTCCCGGGTGACCAGCTCGGCCCGGAACACCGGTCCCGACTCCAGGTCCAGGGAACCCTGGGCCACGTCGGCGAGCGCCGCCAACTCCTCGTCCCCGGCCGCCGCGCTGATGCGTACGACCTGGGACGGATCCGCCGCCTCCGCGCCGGCCAGCCACATCCCGCCCGTGCGCCGGGCCCTCGCCCGCAGTGCGTCGTGATGCATCAGCAGGCCCTGGACCGCCTGTTGGAGTGCGGCGACGTCCAGGTCGTCGGGGACGCTCAGCATCACCGCCTGGTTGAACTGGTCGGGCCGCGGCAGGTCCTGGGCCACGAACCACGACTGGATCGGTCCCGGCCGCAGAGCGCCGGTGACCAGACCCTGCTCCTCGGTCGTCGGATCGATCACGCTGACCTGAGGAGCGAGTTCGGCGATGGTGGGATGCCTGAAGATCTGACGCGGAGTCAGTGACGCGTTGTCCTCCCGGAGTCGGGCCACGATCTGGATGGCGTGGATGGAGTCGCCGCCAAGTTCCAGGAAGTTGTCGTGGACGCCGACCCGGGGCACGTCGAGCACCTCCTCCCACGTCCGGGCCAGCGCTGCCTCGAGTTCGGAGCGAGGAGCCGCGTAGTCGCCCGCGGGCTGGGAGATCTCGGGGTCCGGCAGTGCGGCCCGGTCGACCTTGCCGTTGTCGGTCAGCGGCAGTCGATCCAGGTGGACGAACGCGGACGGGATCATGTAGCCCGGCAGCGAGACGCCCAGGTGGTCGCGGAGTGCCGACGCCGTCAGAGGGGCACCGCCCTCGGTGGTGTAGTAGCCGATCAGACGCGCGTGGGTCTCGTCCCGGCGTGGGACAACCACGGCGGCGGCCACGTCCGGATGGGTGAGCAGGACGCTCTCGGTCTCGCTCGGCTCCACCCGGAAGCCACGGATCTTGACCTGGTGGTCGATTCGTCCGACGAAGTCGAGGGTGGCGTCGGGCAGCCAGCGCACGGCGTCACCGCTGTGGTACAGCCGGGCTCCGGGCCGGTCGTCGAAACGGTTCGTCCGGAAGGCGCGTACGGTCAGGTCCGGACGGTTGAGATAGCCACGGGCGAGACCGTCGCCCGCGATGCACAGTTCGCCCGGAGCGCCGTCCGGTGTGAGATCACCATGGCGGTCCAGCAAGTAGACCTGCGTGCCGCCGATAGGACGTCCTATCGGAACCGACTGCGCGTCCGGCGGCAGCTCGCGGGGAACCGACTGCATCGCGGTGAAGCTCGTCGACTCCGTCGGCCCGTATCCGTTGAAGACCTCCAGTTCGGAGAAGTGCGTCAGCAGTTTGCGGACATGCGGTACCGACATTGCCTCTCCGCCGACCATCAGCTGCCGCAGCGGTGCGAGCGCCGTGGGGTCCGTGTCGATGAGGCTGTTGGTCAGCGCGGTCGCCAGGACGGCCGTGGTCACACCGTGCTGCTTCACCACCCGGCCGAGCTCTGCCACGCTCGGCGTCTCCGGCGGGTACACCACGATCGTCGCGCCGTTCAGCAGGGTCGTCCACACCTCGACAGTGGAGGCGTCGAAGTTCGCCGGAGCCAGCTGTAGCATCCGGCAGCCGGGATCCAGCCGCACTCCGGTCATTCCACGGGCGAGCCGTACGATCGGCCGGTGTTCGACCAGGACTCCTTTGGGGCGGCCCGTGGAGCCCGAGGTGTAGAGGCAGTACGCTGCCGCGCCGGCGTCCACCTTCGGCAGCGGCACCTTCTCCTCGCTGGCGACGAGGTGGTCGAGTTCCACGAACTCGACCCAGTCGACGCCGAAGAGTTCTCCGACACCGGAGCGACCGATCACAGCCGCGGGCCGGGCGTCGTCGACCATCAGGTCCAGGCGGGCCTTGGGGAACTCCGGCTCCAGCGGCACGTATGCGGCACCGGCTTTCAGCACGGCGAGCAGGGCCACCACCAGGTCGGTGCCTCGGTTGAGCGAGACCCCGACCAGGTCGCCGACCCGGACACCGCGTTCGATCAGCACCCCGGCGAGAAGGTCGGCCCGGTGTACCAGCTCCCGGTAGGTGAGTTCGCCACCGCCGTCGGCGATGACGGCGGGCTGCTCGGGGCGGCTCGCGGCGATCTCGTCGATCAGCGTGTGCACCGGCTCCTCGGACAGGTCGAGGGCGGGTCCTCGACCTCGCGCCAGCAGTTCGGCGCGCTGATCCGCAGACACCTGCCACAACTCACGCAACGGCCGCTCCGGGCGGGCCGCCAGTTCCCCCATGACGTGGGCCATGTAGCGCACCATGCGTTCCACCACCGCGGTGCGGATCCGGCGCGCGTCGAAGAGGAAGTCCAGCTTGAGCCGCTCTCCGGGGACGAGGATGACCGACAGCGGGTAGTTGGTGACACTGCCGACCGCCCGCAGGTCCACGCGGCTCTCCGGGCCCAGCAGGCCGGACGCCACCTCCTCCTTGGCGAGCTTCCTGACGTCCGGATAGTTCTCGTAGACGCACAGTGTGGTGAACAGAGGGGCCCCGGACGGGACTTCGGACTGGCTCTGGATGTCGTTGAGCGGGGTGTGTTCGTACGGCTCGCGGTTGAACTGCTCGGCCTGAAGGGTGCGGATCAGGTCGGCGGCGGGCATCTCCGGGTGCGTCTTGGCCCGTACCGGGACGGTGTTGATGAAGAGGCCGACCATGTCCTCGACCCGGGGCAGGGCGGGCGGCCGACCGGAGACGGTGGTGCCGAAGACGATGTCGTCACGGTCGGTGTACCGGCCGAGCACCACCGCCCAGGCCGCCTGGGCGATGGCGTTGGGCGTCACCCCGAGGCGCCTCGCGGTGTCGTGCAGCCGGGCGGTCGTGGTGGAGTCCAGCAGGTGGGTGCACTCGCCGAGCGCGCCGGCCTCCGCATCGCCGGCCGGGAGATCGATACGGACCGGTGCGGTGAACCCCGCCAGGTATCCCTTCCAGTGGGAGCGAGCCGCGTCGTGGTCGCGGCTCGCGAGCCAGGCGATGTAGTCGCGGTACGGCGTTGGCGACTGGAGGGCGTGGTCCGGGTCGGTGTGCAGGGCGCTCAGCTCGTTGACGATCTTCGCGACACTCCACCCGTCGAGCAGCAGATGATGGAAGGTCCATACGGACTCCCAGGCGGTGTCGCCCAGTTGGATCAGGGAGAGCCGGGTCACCGGGGCGCGTTCCAGGTCGAAGCCCTGGAGCCGGTCGTTCTGGCAGTAGCGCTCCAGTCGGATCTCCTGCTGGTCGGCGGGCATACCGCGCCAGTCGAGCCGGGTGACGGGCAACTCGGCGGACCGGAGGACTGCCTGGAGCGGCTGTCCGTCGTCGCCGTGGGTGATGAAGGTCCGCAGGATCGCGTGACGGTCCACCAGACGCTGCCAGGTCCGCTGGTAACTCGACACGTCCAGGCTGCCCTCTATGCGGAACCGGCAGTGCTCGACGTACATTCCGGGCTCGGCGGCGGCCTCGAAGAGCAGGCCCTGCTGGAGCGGCGACAGTGGGTAGAGGTCCTCGAGAGACATCTCAACGGACATGCCTAGTTCCTCCGAGACGCACGGTTGACGGCCGACAGGACGGCTTTGAAAGTTGCGGTCGTGGTGTCGAGGTCCACTGCGACGCCCCAGCTGGGACGCCCGTCCACGGAGCACTCGGCGTAGCAGGCCGCACGCGCGGCGGCACCGGAGCCGATGAGGTGCTCCGCGTGATCGAGCAGCTGGAGCTCGACGCCGAGGGAGCCCAGGGCGTCGGCGAACGCGGCAGCCGGGCTGATGCCGCGGCCCTCGGCCCGGCGCAGCGCTCCGTCGACCCGGAGTTCGGCGGTGATCGCCTCGTCGCCCTGTTGTTTCGCGGGTTGGTGGCCGAGCAGCGAGAAGCGGCCCGGGACCTGGACGTACTCCCGGCGGAACAGGGCGAGCATCTCCCCCGGCATCACCTCGCCCCCGGCGTTGTCGGTCCGCTCCTGGACGACCCTGGAGAACGCGATCTGTAGCCGCCTGGGCAGCTCGAAGCCGTGCTCGTGCTTCATGACGTGGGCCACGCCACCCTTGCCCGACTGCGAGTTCACCCGGATCACGGCCTCGTAGGTGCGGCCGACGTCCTTGGGGTCGATGGGCAGATACGGGACCTCCCACGGGAACTCGTCCACTGGTACGCCCTGTTCGGCGGCCTCTGCCTCCAGGGCCGTGAGCCCCTTGTGGATGGCGTCCTGATGGGAGCCGCTGAAGGCGGTGTACACGAGGTCGCCGCCGTAGGGGTGCCGCGGGTGGACGGGAAGCAGGTTGCAGTGCTCGACCGTGCTGCGGATCTCGTCGATGTCGCCGAAGTCGATCCGCGGGTCGATGCCCTGGGAGAACAGGTTCAGGCCCAGGGTGACCAGACAGACGTTGCCGGTGCGCTCTCCATTGCCGAACAGGCAGCCCTCCACTCGGTCGGCGCCCGCCATGCAGCCCAGCTCGGCCGCGGCGACGGCGGTTCCGCGGTCGTTGTGCGGATGCAGGCTGAGCACGGTCGCGCCGCGGTGGCCGAGGTGACGGTGCATCCACTCGATCTGGTCGGCGTAGACGTTCGGCGTCGCCATCTCCACGGTGGCGGGCAGATTGAGGATCACCTCGTGGTCGGGGGTCGGCTGCCAGACGTCGCAGACGGCGTCGCAGACCTCGACAGCGAACTCCAGTTCGGTGCCGGTGAACGACTCCGGCGAGTACTCGAAGTACACGTCGGTGTCGAGGCGGTCGGCGAGCTTCAGACACAGCTCGGCACCCTGGACGGCGAGGGCTTTGACGCCGCCCCTGCCCTCCCGGAAGACGACGCGCCGCTGTAGCGGGCTGGTGGAGTTGTAGAGGTGGACGACGGCCTGGCGGGCGCCGTGGATCGCCTCGAAGGTCCGCTCGATGAGCTCGGCGCGAGCCTGGGTCAGTACCTGGATCCGTACGTCATCGGGAATGAGGCCCTCTTCGATGAGCTCACGCACGAAGCCGAAATCCGTCTGCGACGCGGAGGGGAAACCGACCTCGATCTCCTTGTATCCCATACCGACCAGGAGCTCGAACATCCGGTGCTTGCGCCGGGAGTCCATGGGATCGATCAGTGCCTGATTTCCGTCGCGCAGGTCCACCGCGCACCAGCGGGGTGCCTTGGTGATGCTCTGGGTGGGCCAACGGCGTTCGGGCAGATCGACCGGGCGGAAAGGCCGGTAGCGCTCGTAGGGCATGCGGAAATGTGATTGCTGAACTTCCATTTGCTGTCCCCGTTGATTATCTGCGCAGCGCTCAGCTGTGCTCGGCAGCACTTATCGGGCCGGCTGCGGCCGCTGGATCGACGACCGCCGACGATTGGTCGATTGAGGCCCGCGATTGCATGTACACAACAGGTCTCACCCATCCGGCCGGACAGCCTCGACCGCCGATGCCGGATGGATCAATTCCATTTGACCACCTCCTGGAATCGAATAACGCGAATATAAAACGGCTGCACTGCGCAGTGTCAAGACTTCTTCGTCTTTCACCTATTTCTGGACCGACCCTGCGCCCTGACCTGCCGATTCACAGAGCAGGCCGCTCGATTTACGCGATAGACGAATCGCGTTTCCCGGGTTCTCAGATCGGTATCCGTAATTCCACATTCCAGATCCAGACGATCGTTGACAGCCCATACACGGCCGCTTTACCTTGAGGTCTTATCGAGATCACTACAAGATTTCCACATCCGAGGAAATCTCAACGGGGAGGTAAACAGTGGTTCATGAACCAATTCTGAGCGTCGACGCAGTCTCGCCACCTGCGGCTTTCGGCGACGCGTCGGGCGTAGCGGCACTGGGAGCGTTTCTCGAAATCGGGGACAGGCTGGGGGTGCTTCCGTATCTCGAACGCGGTGATGTCGTGAACGCGACGAAACTCGCCGATGATGTCGACCTGCCGGTCAAGGGCGTCCAGGATCTGCTGGAGGCGTACGAGGCTGCCGCGATCGTCACGCGTGTACCCGGCGAGGACGGCTCGTTCCGAGCCGTGTCCGATCTCGAGTGGCTCTGCTACCAGGCCGGCTACGTCTCCTGGGCCATGAACGCCAATCGCCCGTTCGTCGAGAACCCGCGGGAGTTCCTGGAGAATCCGGAGACAGCCCGCCGGACCCATCTGCGTGACATGCGCGAAGTGGCGGTCAGCTCTCAGTGGATGGGTTCCAAGGCCTTCTACCCTGCGCTGCTCTCCACCGTCTTCGAGGCCAGGCCGCGCCGGATCGTCGACCTGGGGGCCGGCACCGCGCGGATGCTCATCGAGGTACTCCAGGCCTTTCCCGAGACCACCGGCGTAGCCCTGGACATGGCCCACGACGCCTGCACGGCCGCCGTGGAGGCGTCCAAGTTCGCCGGTGTGGACGATCGGCTGACGGTCGTCGAGGCCCCCATCCAGTCCCTCGCCGACGACCCCACCGTGCTGGAGGGCGCGCAGGTCATCACCGCAGGGTTCGTCTTCCACGACATGATGCCCGAGGAGGAGGAGACCGCCGACCGGATTCTGCGCAACTGCCGTAGCGCCATGGGCTCCGACGGCTTCCTGGCCATCACCGAGGCCGTGCCGTACGCGGCGATGGGCTGGGAGCGGCGGTTCAGTGCCCTGGTCACCTACATGCATCAGCAGTTCATGGGGCGACGGCTGCTGACGGAGTCTCAGTGGCGCGACAAGTTCCTCGCGGCTGGATTCTCCGAGGTCGTCTGCATACGGCAGCCGTTCCCGACCGGCCGCCTCTTCGTCGTGCGGCCCTAGCGACTCCGGCGAGGGCCGTGCCGGCCCTCGCCCTCTTCCAGGTACTCCCACTCACTGAGGCCGGGTCGTGGCGGCGCGCCGCCACGACCCGGCCGTCATGGAAGGAACCTCGCGCATGGGGATGACACGAGACCGGTTCGCCCGGTTGCTGGCAACCGGACGCATCCTCAATCCGTTCACCGAGGACCAGCTCATGCAACTCGGTGAGATCTGCCGACTTCGTGAAGGGCAGCGCCAGTTCGACCTGGCCTGCGGCAAGGGAGAGATGGCCGCACGCTGGGCGGCACACTTCGGCATCAGCGGTCTCGGTGTGGACAACAACGAGGAGTTCATCGCCGACGCCAGGGCCCGCGCGGCGGAACTGGGCGTGTCCGAACGGGTGCGGTTCGAGGTCGCAGACGCCGGACGCGTCCCCGCGGAGCCCGTGTATGACGTGGTCTCGTGCATCGGCGCGAGCTGGATCGCGGGCGGCGTCTCCGGGATGGTCAAGACACTGCGTCCGGCCCTGCGCCCGCACGGCCTGATGCTGCTCGGCGAGCCGTACTGGAAGGAGCCACCGCCGGAAGAGGCGTACGAAGCCCTGGGATGCGAGCCGGACGAGTTCACCTCGCTGGTCGGCACCATGGACCGGTTCGAGTCGGCGGGCATGCAGTTGGTGGAGATGGCGCTCGCCGACGAGCACAGCTGGGACCGGTACATCGCCGCCCAGTGGTGGACGCTCTCGGAGTGGCTCCGTGCTCACCCGCACGACGAGGACGCTCCCCTGGTACGGCGGTTCCTGGACAACGCCCGGCGCGGCCACCTGGCTCATGGGCGGCGTCACCTCGGATGGGGTGTCTTCGTGCTCCGGGAGGCGTGAACGGTCCGCCGCCCCATCCAGTCAGGCCGGGCCCCTCCCAGGCGGCGGCATGGGCAGTCCCACTGAGATCTGGAGGCCCCCGTCGGCGCGTGATTGTGTGGTGATCCAGCCTCGGTGGGTCGAGGTGATGGCGGCGACGATGGCCAGTCCCAGACCGACCCCCTTGCGCGGACCACTGCGGCTGTCGCCATGCCGCCGGAACGGCTCGAAGAGGCTCGCGACGACCGACGGGGGGACATACGGGCCGCTGTTGACCACCTCCACCACGGCATGGCCCTGGCTCGCGACCGTACGCACCCGGGTCCAACCGCCCGGCACATTGTGCTTGACGGCGTTGTCGACCAGGTTGGCGACCAGGCGTTCGAGCAGCGGCTGGTCTCCCAGCGCGAGGGCCGGCCGCAGATCGCGAGTGACGCTGACGCCGTTGCCGTCGCTGTCCGATGTGACGTCGTCGATCGCCGTACCGGCCACCTTGGCCAGGTCGACCGGGGCCGGGTGGACGATGCCCTCCTGGCTGCGGGCGAGGACCAGGAGACTGTCGATGATGCCCTCCTGACGTTCCGTCGCCTTCAGGATCTTCCCCGCCATCCGGCGCAGCGACGCCACCGATGGCTCAGGATCGGCCAGTGCCACCTCCGCCGCCGACCGCTGGACGGTCAGCGGCGTCCGGAGTTCGTGGGAGGCCGTCGCGGCGAACCGGCGCTGGAAGGCGAAGCCTGCCTCGAGCCTGGCGAGCATCGCGTTGATGGTCTCGGCCAGCTCCTTGAACTCGTCGTCCGGACGGTCGAGTTCGACCCGTTCGTACAGGTTGTCGGGTGACAACCGGTGCGCTGCGTCGGTGACGTGACGCAGCGGACGAAGGACCCGGCCGGCCATCAGCCAGCCCAGGAGGACTGCCATCACAGCCGTGAGGGCCAGTCCCAGAGCGGACTGCACCAGCAACTGGTGAAGCGCCGTCGACCGTTGTCGCGCGGCCTCCTCGTCGAGCGTCTCGCGGAAGGCGGGGGGCAGTTCCAGCCGCAACGGTCCCCCGGCACCGGAGTAGTCGACCGGACCCCGGCTCAGCAACGACTGCTCGGGCAGGGCTCGGGCCACGAGCAGATAGGTGATCGCGAGCAGTGCGCAGCCGGCGAGGAGAAACAGGGCGCTGTAAAGGGCGGTCAACCGCAGTCGCAGAGTCATTCGCCCACATCCGTCATGCGATAACCAGCACCCGGGACAGTGTCGATCAGAGGCGGGGGGCCGAGCTTGCGCCGTAATCGCACCATGGTGACGCGCGCGGTGTTCGTGAACGGATCGGCATGGGCGTCCCACGCACGCTCCAACAGTTCCTCGTTGCTGATAGCGGCGCCTCGGGCCGAGAGCAGGGTCTCCAGGACGGCAAACTCCTTGGGGGTGAGGGGTATGCGACGTCCGTCCCGCTCGACTATCCGCCGGGCCGGATCGAGTGTCAGATCAGCGTGGGTCAGCAGCGGGGGGATCGGCGGCTGGGCACGGCGCGCCAACGCCCGTACGCGGGCCACCAGTTCGGCGAAGGCGAACGGCTTTGCGAGATAGTCGTCGGCACCCAGGGTCAGTCCGGCCACCCGGTCATGGGTGCTGACGGAAGCCGTCAGCATGAGGATGCGTGTCTCCGAACCGTCAGCGACGAGCCTGCGGCAGATCTCGTCGCCGTGTACGCCCGGAAGATCCCGGTCGAGGATCAGGACGTGGTAGCTGTTGACGGCAAGGAGTTCCGTCGCGGTGGTTCCGTCGAGGGTGGCGTCCACGGCCATGCCCTCTCGGCGCAGCCCCTCAGTGAGTATTTCGACGAGGTCCTCTTCGTCCTCGGCGATCAGGACTCGCATCTCCTTCTCCTTCGACACACTCGGCGCGAGCGGCAGTCGGCGCGACCGTCCCGTACCCGACCGTGCACCGATACCGGAGACCCGGCATTACAGCGGGATAACACGCTTGGTAACGGGGGTGTTAGCAGCCACCGCTCAAGAATAGGGACGACACCAGACCAAGGAAGAGGTACAGATAGTGACATTACCATCCGAACTCTCCACGCAAAGGTCGCCGTCCATCGTGAAACGACTGGGAGTCTTTCTGGGGTTGGGCGCGCTGATCGCCGCGGCGATAGTCCTCGTCGGGTCCGTCATCTCGGACGGTTCACCCGGTTCCGCCCCGGCCGCGGCGTCGGTCTCCGGCGAGGAGCCCGGCGATTTCGACTACCGCGGTCTCCTCCCGGAACTCGCCGGACTCGCCGGGGACTCGGACGAATCATCAGGTCTGCACGGCGAGTTCTCACTTCCCCGAGAGAGCGGCGGCTCCGAGCTCCTCGCCTGGCAGTTGGGTGAGATCTCCGCGAAAACCGGGGACCGGATCACGGTGCGCGGCAAGGGCGACGTCACGTGGAACTGGAAACTCGACGAGGCAACCGAGATCCACTCCGGGGCGGACGGCACGAAGGCAGACCTCAAGAAGGGCAGGACCGTGTACGTCCTGGGAACGCGGAACGGCGACGTGCGCACCGCGGATCACATCGCTGCGCCCGACTCCACCGCGCTCGAAGACGGCAAGCCCCTGCTTGAACTCCCCGACAGCTGTACCCGGAACGAGAAGCCGAACGGTCTCCTGGTGACCTGTGAGTCGCACGAGGAGCAGCGACCCGCCCCCAAGACGAGCGAGACTCCTCGACGCGGTGCGCACGAGGAACCCGCGGCGATACGGATGTGATGGTTCCGGCTGTCGTGCCTTGGTCGAGGGTGGGTTGACCTAGGGCCGGTTGGCCGAGGGCGGGGAGTGCGGCGACCGCGGGTGTGCTCCCCGAGCGTGCCGGGTGCCCCGCGATCACAGGTTCAGGAGATCCCGAGTGCGTACGGGTCCGCCCGTCTCGAAGGAGTAGTTCGCGGCCGGGCCGGTGACCAGGGAGTGGGCGCCGTCGGCCGCGGGCGCCGTGCGGTGCAGGGGATCCGGGACCCGAACAGGTCCCGCAGCATGCGTACGTCACCACCGCCGTGCCCACCCTGCTGGTCACGGCCAGACACTGCCTGCGCCTGCCCGCCGGTCACCTCAGAGGACAACTCACCAAGCTGTTGGACCACGTCCCGGACCGGGACCACCCGTGCTGGGGCGGCACTTTGGAGGCCATCGCAGTCGAACGCTGCTCGCCGCAACTTCGCAAGACGTTGCACGACACCCTCGCCGAGCGCCCTACCAGGCCGCCTCGCCGTCACGACTGGCATCCAACGCGGCCGCAGGGTCACGAACTTCGACCCGCCCAACTCGCAAACCAGCGCGCTCGAACGGCCGGGTACCCTCGGGCCACTCCATCCGGAAGGCCCGGCTGTCCAGATCGGCGCCGAGCAGTAGGATCTGCCGGACCCGATGGCACCTCTGGCACAATCCGGGACCCGTCTTCGACCGTGCCAACCCTTTGGCCGAGGTGCCGGACGGCTATTGGGCGATGGACGACCGGTCGGTGTTGAAGGTGCGCATCACCTTCCGAGCGCGTGGCGTCCTCGTGATGTCAGGCGGTGCACTTCACGTGGCGGACCAGCCACGTCAGCAGGGCATCCAGGTCGGCGGCGGCCGAGAGGACCCGGTCGACCGCCTCGGGGGTGTGCAGCCACTCCTCGCAGCCGAGGGGACGGGCGGCGATCAGCGAACGGTGGCGCAGCAGGTTCGTACGGGAGTGGTCGGTCGGATAGCCGCGCGGGGGGCGTTTCATCACGTCCCCTGAGATGTCGTAGCCCCTCTTCCGCACGTCCTCGACGATGGCGGACAGTTCACGGCCGCTCCCCTCTGAGGCCACGGCTTTGCGGAACATGTCCACCTGGCCGGGATCGGGGTACCACCAGGCGCCCTGGATCCGCAGGCCGTCCAAGGAGAACCGGAGACCGATCTCGATCTTGCGGCCGAGCCGGATCACCGCGCTCTGGTTCTGCCACCACCAGGAGTCGGTGCGGTAGTGCCAGACGGAGAAGTCCTCGTACCGGGGGTCGGTGTCCGCGACCTCGTTGAGCAGGGCGATCATCGGCTGCCGCACCAGGCGTTCGCGGTCCGCGCGGCAGCGCTCGCGGGTCGCGTGACTTGGTTCGCCCTGGAGCTGCCACAACACATCCATGGCCTGCGCCGGCCAACCGGTGAACTGTCCGCACATGCGCGCAGGTTAGCCCACCCACTAACCCGCGCGCGTCGAGAGCGAGACGGGCAGGGTGACGTCACCCCGGACAAGGTGGGAGGTACTGCGGCAGGGCTCGCCGGCCAGTTCGATGTGCCGTGCGCGGTGGGCGAGTTCGTCGAGGAACACGGAGAGTGCAGTCGACATGAAGCGGGCAGTGAGCTTGCGCAGCCGAACTTGAGATCCCACGACTGACGTTCCCGGGGCACTCGCGGAGGTCTGCCATGCCCCAGCCCTCTGGTCCGGCGCCATCAGTTTTGGCCCGGTGACTTCTCCGAACCACTGACTACGGTCCGTCGAGGCAGTCGGCAAACCTGTGGCACATGCGTACCGTCCCGGGCCAGGATGCGGCTATGCGTGATGTCCAGAGCGATCCCGAGTTGCAGGATCTGGTTCGGCGGTTCGTCACGCCTGACCGGCGGTACCTCCGGCTGGGCGGGGGCCTTCTTCGGCTGAGTTCGGTCGAGCGCTCCACGTTCGTGCGGGACCTGGCTCAGGCCGCCTACGACATCACTCCGGCGGAGCTCGGCATCCTCTTCGAGGGCGGGTGGCGCGAGCGCAAGACGGCCGCCTGGCTGGTTGCCGTGGCCCACAGGACCGAGTTCCGCGACCTCATCGGCCGGCTCCTACTGGCCAGCGAGGGGCCATATGCGGGGGCGGCATACTGCGTCGCCCTTGCGAAGTTCGGCAGTGCAGCGGATGCCGCACTACTCAGCGCATACCTTGATCACTACCTGTCGCGCCCCGACCTCGACTACGACCAGGCAGTCGTCCTTGGCACGCTTCTATACCTCGATGGGGCTCTCGGCTCTGACCACACAACACGGTTCCTGGCCCCGGGCGGCCCCTGGGACCGATGGCTCGAAGTCCGCGTCGTGGCGGCCCTCGGCCCGCACAACTGCCGGCAGGCCGTGCAGCGACTCTGCGCTTTCGTCGACGAGACCGCTGAGATCTTCGCCTCGCTCGACTGCGGGAGCCGATCATGACGGAGCGAGACGTCATCCTCAACGAACTCGCCCAAGGCCTGCGCCCGATGTCAGTGGGCATCGAGTGGTTCGACACCCACGGCCCGGAGGAGCAGGCTGAGGTACTCCTTTTCCTGCGCCATCACTGCATACAAGCCCGCGCTGTCACCGAAGACGGACCAGAGAGCATCCGGCATGCCGGGCTGCGCCCGACGCACACGCCTGCTGTTAGGCGCCACCGCCGCCACCAGGCCCGACCAGGGTGATGTCGTCGGCGTAGTACCTGCCCTGTGCGTACCAGCCGTGGACGTAGATTGTCGCGCTGGTCTGGGAGGCGCCTGTAGTGAAGGAGACGGTCAGTGGGCTGTACTCGGAGGGGGAAGTGGTCCAGGTGGAGGCGCCACCGTTCACGCCCAGGTAGACGTGGGAGCCGCGGATCCAGCCGCTGAGTGAGTAGGTGGTGTTCGGCCGGACCGCGACGGTCTGGTCGCACTGTGCGTTGTCGCTCGAACTCACCGTCCCCTGGAGGGCCTTGGAGCCCGCGTGGACGGGAGAGGAGACGGCCGAACCCGGGTTGCCGGTGCAGGTCCACGGCGCGAGGCTGCCCGACTCGAAGCCGGGGTTGGTCAGGATGTCGACGGCCCCGACCGCGCTCGGGGCGGTCGACGTGCCCGCGGAGGGTGCGGCCGGGGTGGCGTCGGTATCGCTGGGGATCAGGAGAGCGCAGCCGAAACCGACGACGGCCGCCGCGACGACCGTGATCACCACGGCCGCCCGGCGCTGTCCGGGCCCGAGGCGCGGGCGGCCTACGGGCGGCGGGCCGGCGTCGCTGTCGAGTGCGGGGAGTTCCCTCGTACTGCCGCCGGGGACAGGCGGGAGTTCCGCTGTCTCGCCCCCGGTCCGGGTGTGTGGGACAGGTGCGGCCGCGGTCTCGTGGCTGCGGTAATCCTTGTCCTGGCGTATCTCGTCGAGCAGTTGAGCCAACGCGTCGGTGCGGCGCGGTCGGAGCACGCGGATGGGCTCCAGCGCGGGGCGGTCGTCCGGTGAGCCGGACTCGGGCGGTGTGGGCATGGCGCTCTCCTTCCGTCCCGTGGCAGAGACCTGAGCTGTCCCTCTGGGATTGATACGCAACGCCAGCTCCGGAGGTTCAGCCGACACCGCGCCTGGAGAAGTCACGCAGGACGCCCGTGAGGTAAGGAACAGCCGTACGTCGACCGTGCGTTGACGCGGACCGGTCCGAGGGCCTCGACCTTCAGGTCCGAGGTTCTCGGCCTTCATGTGCGCGGCGTTGGTGCCGCGACGCCCGTAACGTATGGCCAAGGCTGCCGGGTGTACCGATCGTGCCGAGGCGCACGTCCACTTCCCGATGGCGGTGCCGGAGAGAACCTGGGAAGAGTCGTGCCCGCGGAGACTGGGCGGTCGTTTCCCGCCTCGCCGCTGACCGTCGCACGTGGCCCAATCCGGTCGCACTCGACGCCCTTAGGTGTGCTGTTCGGGCACGTTGGTGACGGCACGCGGGTCTTGCGTGGGTGAGGGCCTTCTGGATTCGGTGGGGATTGCGACATCGCCCGCCGACCGCAGGAGGCCCTCATGTGCCACCGCAATGCCCTGCTGATACCGACCGGCGGACTGCGTCTGGCCTGGTGCGTGGTCGAGGACAGCCGGCGGCTGCGCCGGGCAGCCGAACGGTTCCAGGTCAGCCACGCCACCGCCAGCACGTGGGCCGACCGTTACTGGCTGCAGGGATGGGCCGACATGTACGACCGCTCCAGTCGCCCCCCCATCACTGCCCGCGCAAGACAGGAACGCGCGCGCTCCGTGGAGGGATGCCCTCTCAGGGGGCACAAACCCCGCTGCACGGTCCCAGCCACAGTGGACCGCAGCCGTAATCGGTCCAGTTGCACCACCACGGATGGGAGTAGCACACCATGTTGCAGCTTCCGCTCCCCGCGCACTGGGAATTGCAGTCCATGACCTGGATGCTCTGATCGCTGCGAGGTGCCGCGCCTTGCGTGTCGGCAGGGCCCAGCGTCATGAGAACCGCCTGTGCCCCGGTCTCGCCGAACGCCGCCACAGCCGCCGTCTCCAGCCCTTCGACGGCTGCTTCCTGCTGGCGCCCCGCGATGATCCGCGGTGCCAGCCGCGTCGCGTCGTCCAGGACGGTGGACTGCTCGGCCGACAGACCGGGGTGTGTCTTCCGGTAGTTCGCGAAGTGCGCCACCCACAGATCACTTCGAGCCGAAGCGGACAGCGCGCCGTAAATGGCGCGCCGATAGTCCGCGGGGTAGGAGGCGAACTCGGAGTAGTCGGCGGGCAGCCGGTCGACGTTGGCCTTCACCCATCGCGACGCCTTGCTGCCCTTGGCGCGGGTCACAGCCTGCGCGGGTGAGGTTGCGAGACCTCCGGTGACCAGGAACGTTCCCAGGGCCAGCCCCGGCACGGCCTTGAGGATTCCTCGACGGCTCGGGGGCCGCAGCACATCGAGGTCGCGGAGCGCACGCACCACCCGCAGCGAGTCCGACGGCCCCAACAGCCGCGCCAGGCGGAGGGACAGCGCGGTTCCGGTCCAGGCCCGCACCTGGTCGCCGTTGACCGCCAGCAGGGTCGGGGCCCAGGCTGCTCCTTCCCCCAGGGCACGCGTGCGCAGGCTGCGAATACGGGGTTCCGTGAGGCCCGCGGTGGTCAACGTGCCGTCGACGGACACGCGAACCCGATCCACCACTTCTTCGCAGAATCGGCAGTCGGCGTCGAATGCCAATATCCACTCGGTCACAAGCTTCTCCCCCGCGTTTGTGTGACAACCCGTCCAGTGGTGCCCGTCCAGGATGGGTTTTCCCGTCGATCCGTGGCGCGTCTTTCCGTACTCTTTCGCGCTTCAGGTCTACCTGAAGAGAAATCATTTGCCGACGCGCCTGGAAACGCCAATCATTTCGGCGAGGATCGAAATGATTGACACTCACTCACAGGCCATGCTTACGGCGGGCGCACGCCCGTTGCCAAGCTCGCCTGCCCAACCTCGATCCTTCTTGATGGGCCGCCAACGAAGTCGGCTGCCCTTTCGTTGCCGATGGGTGCCGTGCAATCCGCGGCCCTCCCCAGCCAAGACTCCGACCTCTGTGGGGCACCGGCAGCCGTCACGAGTTGGGCTTCTCCCACGTCAGCCAGTTCGATCGTTCGATCACCGAGATCCAGCGTTCGCCGTACTCGATGATGAGGTCGAAGTGCCGTCCCTTTTTGTCGACACCCTGGTATTCGACCTTGCCGGGCAGCCAGATTCTCGGTCGTACGTCGCACACCGCGAGTTGGCTGCGGAGGGTCACGAGTTGTCGGCCTGCATGGGCCCTTGTGTCGTATTCCATGTAGCGATGGCGAACCACTGCCCCGTTGTCGGCGTGGAAGGAGGCGGTCCAGCGCTGCTGGAACCGTCCGTCCGCACGGGCGGACGCGCAGGGCAGGTCGAAGGCCAGCGACGGCAGGGGCTCGTCCATGGGCTTCCGGTCCGTCTCCCACCCGGCCTCAACGGGTGTAGCGAATCGGTTGAGGCCCCAGAGCCTGATCTTTCCGTTCTTGTTGTACGGGTTGTCGTACTGGAAGTCGTACGCCCGCTCCGCGGTCGGCGAGACCGTAGGCGTGCTCGGCGGGCGGGCCGTCCGCGTCTTGTCTCCCGGCAGCACGGCCAGCACCGCGCCCAGCGCGACCGCCACCACGGCCGCGACCGCCGCGGTCGTCCGGCGCCGGGTGCGGCGCCGGGTCCCCCGTGCGCGTACCTCCGCCGCCGACGGCAGCCGCAGCACCGTCTCGTCCAGCAGTTCCTCGACGTCAGTCATGAACGGCAACCCCCTTGGCGGTGAGAGTGGAATCGACCTCGGCGAGCCGCTCTCCGAGGAGTTTGCGTGCCCGGCTGAGCCGGGTGCGGACAGCCCCGCTGGACGCGCCGATCTCTCGGGCCACCTGTTCCACCGGGAGATCCAGCAAGTGGTGCAGAATCACCGCCTGGCGCTGGTCCGGGCCGAGTTCGCGCAAGGCCGCCACCAACGCCACCCGGTCTGCCGAGAGTTCGGGCACGTCCGTCGGCGGGCCGTGCCGGAATTGGGCCCGCAGCCGCCCGCGTGTCCGGCGCCAGGTGCTGATCGCGAGGCGCATCGCGACCGTACGCACCCACGGCAGCGGGTCACCGTCACGGATCAGCTGCGGCCAGCGTTGCCAGGCGCGTACGTACGCCTCCTGCACCGCGTCCTCCGCCTCCGTCAGATCCCCGGTCATCGCATAGACCGTGGCGACCAGCCGCTTGGCCGTGCTGGTGTAGAACGCGTCGAAGCCGTGGGAGTCGTCGAGGAACGACTCCGTGTCATCCGGCTGTCTCATCATCGTTCCCGGTCCCCCGGATCGGTGGTGCGCCCGAGCTTCCCGCTCGCTCGCAGGCCTTCGACATGAACACGCTTGGGGGACGGGAGATGTTACGGGGGACTTCCACCGCGACGGGTGCGGAGCATTCGCTCGCGTTGAACCTCTGGTGCGGGAGTCAGCGCGTCGATGAACTCGCTGAGCTGTTGGCGGGCCATCCCGGTCAGTTCGGGGTCCTGCAGTGAATGCGGACAACTGGCCCGCACAAGGCCCGTGCCGGCGACGCCGGGGACCAGGTGAGCAGAAGGCGCGGCTGGTTCTGGCAGCAGTCGGCAGCCGGGGCTACGGATGGAAGGCCGGTCGGATCCACCCGGCGGAGATCAAGAGAGAGCACTCCCGGAGCGCCTCAGCCGATTCCTACATACGGAGTACGAGACGAAACCCGGAACTTTCCCGGAAAGGGGTTCTGAGCTGCTGGGACAGCCTTGCGGCCCTTCGGTGATCGTTCCGCTTTCCCGGTTCGAGCTTCCAGCGCTCCGGGCGGCACGGAATCCTGCTACTGGTTACTGCGGGTCGCCATCAGGTCACACTTGGCAATGGCGATTCCGGGTCACCGTTCCGCAGGACACAGAGCAACGCACCACACGGAGGACTTGTTGACCCTGCGTAAAACTCTCACCGCCACGGCCATCGGCTTGGCCCTCGGCCTCGCGATCGCCATGTTCTGCCTGGGTGAGCCCGCCGCTGCAGTTGGCAGCCTGAATCTGGCGATTCTCTTGAGCGTGCAGCTGCTGACCGACCGCGGCGATGCCCCCGGCTCCGCGTCTTCCGCGGCCATTCCCCTTTCCCCGACCCTCGGTGACGGCACGGGCGCGCAGGTTCACGACAACGAGGGCAACGGCGAAAGGCAAGCCGCATGAACGCCCCGGCGCGAGCCGCCGCACGAGGGCGCCCCGGCCCGTCTCTGGGCCGGATCAGCGACGCGACGGGCCCGGAACACCGTGCATGGCTGCTGCCGCTGCGCACCTCGTTCCTCGACAGCAAATGGTCCTGCGAGGAACTGGCGGACAAGTCCTACACCACGAAGGGGAAAGTGTCGGAGCTGCTGCGCGGTGTGGGCGACTACCCCCGCTGGGACCGAGTGCGCTGCGTCCACCAGGCGCTCAATCCCCTCCAGCTTCTGGAGTGGTACGAAGCCCGCTGGGAGGAAGGCGCCCTGGCCGCCGGACGGAAGCCCGAGTGGATCAACAAGTGCCTGGCGGCAGGGCAGCCGTCCGCTGAACTGCCCCCGTCACCAGTACGTCCGCGCCGACGCCCCCTGCGGACGGCGCTCGTGGTGGCGGCTTCGCTCGCAGCAATGGCGAGCAGCCTGCTCGGACTCGCGGCGGTACGACCCGGTCCCACACAGGCCGACCACCCGCCCGTTGAGGCCTGCGCCTCACCGGCGGCACTGTACTGCGAGCCGGCCGGGCCGTCCGCTCCCGCGCGCATCAGTGGGCCAGCTCCGGACCGCAGAGACGTTTCCTTCGTTGCACCCTCGCTGCGTGCAGATGCTGAGCGGGCCTACGTGAACTATCCCCGCCCGTTCTCCACAGCTACGGGCAGCGTGGAGAAGGTCGTCCTGGGAACCGCCGATGCGCGCGTCTACACCCCGAAGGGCTGGTCCAAGCGCCTGTGGATCCGCGGCGGTGCAACCGTCTACGTCATCTGCACCGACAGCCGCGACTTCCTGGTCCTCTACGGCGGCGACGGTGACCGCGTTCACGGCACCGACACCCAATTCACCCGCCCAGTCCCTCAGAAAAACTGTCCGCCCAGCCTCGACGAATAGCCGCGGGCCGGTTCGCCTCAACGCCAGACCAGCCCCCGCCAACCTGGCGGGGGCTGCGCAACCCGAGGAAGGCCGTCGCTCGATCCGGAGGCCGGCAGACCTTGGACAGGCCGGGCCGCCCGCCTGTCCGGCAAATCCCACGCGAGCAAATCCGTTCGAGACGCCGTTCGCGGTCGTGACACCATGTACGGCATGACGACGAACCGAAAGGTCCATGCCGCGTAGGCGCCAAGGACACATGCGGCCCGGCCTCCCCCGCCGACAGCGGAGATCAGGCGCAAGACCCGTCATCGACGGCCTGTCTTCGCGTGCACTGACCGAGATCATCCGCCTTGAGCACACTCGTAACTATCTGCAGCCAGGCGACGTTGGTGCGGCTGTGCGCCTCTGGAAGGACTACGTCCACCGGCCCGAGCGCGATCTGTGGCACGACTACGAGTGGGGCAATGTGCACTGGTACCGCTGCGGCAACCCTCTCGAAGCCCGCGCTCTCCTCGACACCGTGATGCGGGCCGTATCGCCTCGAAGCGCCCGCGAACTCCGCGGAATCATCAGCCGGTTTGACGCCGTCTGGGACCTACCGACTCCGCCTTACGACGAGGGCAGAGGACAAGGAACAAGATAGTTGTACACCTGTCTGGAGGCTCGTGGCCCCTGAGCACCCGGTCACTCACAGCTGGCTCCACCAGGTGGGCCAGGCCCTCGACTAAATCCGCTTCGGGGCTGCTTCGAACGAGAAGCAAACGCGGGACAAGGCCGGGGTACTGCTCAGCCGCGGGCTCTGGAAGGTGGATTCCCCACCGATGCGCCTTATCCGCTCTGCCTCCTGCTCTGCACCGCGTCTCGCGCCTTAGCCGGGGCACCCGAAACACTGCGCTCCAGCCTGACATCTGAGCCGCCGCGCCTGCCGACAACGCCGCCTGGCAGTCGGGGCGTTCCAGCCAGCCAACCCCTCGGTCAGGTCGAGGGATTCGGACCGGGGCCAGGCGGGCCTTCGGTTCGGTCGGGCCACACCCCCACATGGTCCGGTTCCCCGGTCAGGCGGACCCGGCCGCTCAAACCGTAGCGGTCCACGTAGTCGCGGGGCAGTTGGAGGCGGCCCGCGCGGTCCAGGACCGTGTACTCCTCGGCGCCCCCGCCGCCGGGCCCGCGCAGGGTCTCCGTGGAGGTGCGGCCGTCGCGGATGCGGACCGTGCGGCGGACCTGTCCGGAGACCAGGGGGTCGTGGGTGACGACCAGGACGGTGGCGCCGAGTTCCTCGTTCGCGCGGCGCAGCGCGGCGAACACCTCCTCGGCGCTGGCGGTGTCCAGTTCGCCGGTGGGTTCGTCGGCGAGCACCACCCGCGGGGTGTTGGCAGTGGCGACCGCGACGGCCACGCGCTGCTGTTCGCCGCCGGAGAGCTCGGCCGGCCGCCGGTCGCGGCAGTGGGCGACGCCGAGGACGTCGAGGAGTTCGGCGGCACGTGCGGCACGCCGGCGGCGCGGCACACGTACGTACTTCATGGGCAGTGCCACGTTCTCCAGGGCGGTCAGGTAGGGCAGCAGGTTGCGTCCGGTCTGCTGCCATACGAAGCCCACGGTGCGGCGGCGGTAGCCGAGGCGCTCGCGGCGGCCGAGGGCGAGCAGGTCGTGTCCGGCGACCCTCGCGCGGCCCGCGGTGGGCAGGTCGAGTCCGGAGAGGATGGACAGCAGGGTCGACTTGCCGGACCCTGAGGCGCCGACGAGCGCCGTGCACTCGCCCTCCTCGACGACCAGGTCCAGGCCTTGGAGGGCTTGGACCTCGACCTCGTCGGTTCGGTAGACGCGGACCAGGTTGTCGCACACGACGAGTCCGTCGTCGGTGTGCGGGCGCTGGGCGACGCGGGCTTTCTCTTCCAGGTGGCGCAGGTCGTCGGCGTGAGGGTCAGTCACCGTTTCTCCCCAGTCGCAGGACCGCGCCGAGTCCGCGGCGCCGTCCGATCCAGGTCTCCACACCCACGGCCGCCACTACCAGCACGCCCAGGCCTGTGCCCAGAGCAGCGGTCAGCAACAGGTCGGGGTGCGGGGTGGGGGCGGCGGGTCCGCCCGTGAACTCCCGCAGGTCCAGGGCGGGGCCCAGCAGTGCGGGCAGGGTCAGGCCCAGGGCGGTGCCGCCCGCCACCGCCGCCAGAACCATCGGCATCAGTTGCAGCAGGTGCAGTCCGGCAGTGGCCCGGCCGCCCAGGCCCAGGGTGCGCAGGTAGGCGGTGGTGCGGCCGCGCGCCTCGGCGGACAGCAGCAGTTCCAGGACCAGCGCCAGCAGGGCCAGGAGCACGGCGAGTGCGGTGCATGTGGTGTGTGCGGCCCGCAGGACTCTGATCATGCCGTCGGCTTCGGCGTCGGCCTGTTCCTCGGAGCGGATGCGCAGTTGCCCGGCGCCCATGTCGTGGGTGGCGCGCGGCACCAGGGACCGCAGCGTCTGTACGTCCAGACGCGGGCCGTACAGCAGCAGTGCGGATCCCTCGAAGTCGCTTGCACCGATCGCCGTCAGGTCCCCGTTGTCGGCCAGCAGCATCCGTTGCCTGAGCGGTGTCGTACCGCGGACCGGCCCGAGCGCCGCGTCCTTGAGTACGTCGTCGGGGAGCGGGCCGACGACGTACAGGCGCAGTGTTCTGCCGTGCGAGGTGAGGGTGAGCCGGTCGCCGGCGCGGGCCCCGGTGGCCAGCACCCGAATGTCGGTGCCGGGCCGCGGGCCGGTGAGACCGGCGGTGTCCAGTGCGCGTGCCGCGGGCGAACCGGGCGCTGCCGCCCGCAGGCGTGCGCCGTCGATGCCGACCAGGCTCGCGATGCCGTACCGGCTGCCGCTGGTCGCGCTCGTCGGGTCCACCCGCAGCTGCCGGACACGGACGGTCTCGCGCACCCCGCGCACCTGGGCCAGCCGCTCGGCGATGGCCGGACTGCGGTGTGCGCCGAGGTAGGAGGCGTCCGCGCCGACCTGCCATGCGGCGGCCTCACGGCGCCCCTCGGCCAGTGTTCCGGCCACCAGGCCGCCGAACACCGCTCCGGCCAAGGTCACCACCAGGACCAGCAGGGCAAGGGCCCGGGCGGGTGCTTCCTTCGCGGCCCGGGACAGCGCGATCAGGGCCACCACGCCGCGCCGCCGGGCCGACAAGCGCGCCAGGACTCGTACCGGCAGCGGGTAACAGCGCACCAGCACGGCGACGGTGGCCAGTCCCAGCAGTGCGGGCACCGCGGCCAGCAGCGGGTCCGGCCCTCCGGCGTCGGTGGCCGTGCCCCGGCTCCGCAGTGCGAGGACACCGGCCGCGGCCAGGAGCAGGACCACCACCTCGACGGTGAGACGGCGGCCCGCCGCGAACGGGCCCGGGCCGTGACCGGTGCGCGCGCCGCGGTCGCGCAGGGCATGCCAGGTGAGGGCAGGGAGCAGCAGCCAGATGAGTACGGCCACCAGCAGCGCGTGCCGGTACGCGGGCGCGGGGCCCGGGAGTTGGCGGGCGGCGGCGATGCCTGCCGCGAGCCCGAGCAGCACGGCCGGCGCTGTATGGACCGCCCTCGTCAGCGCCAGGCCCATTGCGGAGGCGCCGCGGGCGCGCTGCAGCCGGTGCGCGTCCAGGCTGCGGCGCACCGCGAGCAGGGCGGTCACGGCGGCGGCGAGCAGGCCGACGACGAGCAGGGATGCCAGCGCGAAGGAGATCACGACGCGGCCCTGGCGCCACTGCCGGCCGAAGTCGGTGAGCACCTCGGACAGCTGCGTACTGTCCTGCAGGGTGGAGGCGGGGTGCGGGCCGATCTCGCAGTACATGCCGCCGTAGTCGGCGATGTCACCGCAGAACACGGACCGCGCGTCGTCCGGGTAACGCACCAGCAGCCGCTGCAGCTCTCCCTGACCCTGCTCCCCCGCGAACCGTGCGGCGGTCTGCGTATCAAGGTCCAGGCGCATCCCCCAGGTGACCGTGAGCACCGCGCCGGCCTGTGCCTGCAGGGTGGTGACGGTTCGGGGCGCCACCAACGCGCGGGCCTCCCAGTCCAGTGCGGCGGCGGTGTCCGGGGGAAGCCGTGACGGGCCTGCCAGCAACGGCAGTTCACGCCACAACCGGTCCCCGCCCGCCGCCCCGCCTGCCTCCTTCGCATCGGCGCCGGCGCCCTTCGCGTGGCCGTCCTCCGCGTCGGCGCCCTTGGTACCGGTGCCCTTGGTGCCGGTACTGTCCGCGTCGCCGCCCTTCGCGTCGGTGTCGTCCGCCGTGAAGAACCCGACGACCACGGCGGTCGCCTGAACCTTGTCCAACGCGCCTGGGCTGAGCGGGAGTTTCTGCCCCAGCCGCAGCTTCAGCGCATCACGGGTCCGGGTGGACACGGCAATCTCGACGCCCTTACTACCCTCACTGCTGCGGGCGGGCGGCCGTCCCTCGGCGTAGGCCCCGCGGCCCGGCGCGTCGGAGGCATACACCAGGCCCAGACCCACCTGCCCCGCAGTCGTCACGGTGTCCAGGGTCGGCAGCTCCACCCGGGTCGAGTCGTGTTTGAGGCCGCCGTTCAGGGCGTCGGGGGCGGCGTTGGCGATCACGTCGGTGACCGGGAGCAGGTCCTCGGCGAGGTCACTGGCCCAGGCGGCGGAGTCCGCGCTGTCCGCCGGCTCGAACCGGGCGCTGAACAGGATGCCGGGCCCCGCGCGCTGTTCCTGCTCCAGCCGGGAGGCCAGTGCCCGCCCGGCGAGCCGGTCCAGGAGCCCGGGGCCCGCGGCGGCGACCGCGGTGAGCAGCGCCACCAGCACGGCAAGGCAGACCAGCAGCGGTACCAAGGCGCGCACCTCACGCACCGCAGCCCAGCGCAGCGGCCGTACCGGGCGCTTCACCTTCACCGGTCCTCCCCCGCGCGCAGCACCCGCGCCAGATCGACGCGCCCCAAGAAGCGGGCGGCGACCGTCACGACCGCGCAGATCACCAGCGTCGTCGCACCCGCCGTCAGTGCCACGCGGGCCCAGGGCACGTCGGTGAGCAGGCCCGGGTAGAGCGGCCTGCCGGTGTCGTCGACCGTCACCACCGGCATGACCAGCGCGGCCAGCACGGTACCCAGCAGGGTGCCCAGCACCGCCGCCACCGCGGCCAGCACCAGCTGCTCCGTCCACAGATACGCCGCCAGCTGCCCGCGCCTCACACCCAAAGCCCGCAGCAACGCGAACTCCCGTGTCCTGGCCCGCACCGACAGCGCCGTATGCAGGGTGAAGCCGACGACGGCGAACGCGGGCGCCAGGACGAGGCACAGGGTGAGTGCCCCGCGTGCCCCCTGCCGCAGTGGGTCGGCGGCCAGTTGTGCCCGCATCCGCGGCACGTCGACGGCCGCGCCCAGGCGGGGATCGGCACGCACCGCGTCCAGCGCGGCCGCCGCGTTCCCGCCATCGGCGGCCACCCACCAGGCGGACTCGGCGGCGGGCAGGGTCCCGCCGAGCACGAACTGGGCGGCCAGCGCCCGGGAATCGGCCAGCAGCCGCGGCCGGTCCCGCTCCGCGCCCGGCACCGCACCGATCTGCCCGACTATTTTGATGCGGGCGGTGCCGCCACCGGCGCGCTGCACCGTGACCGTGTCCCCCACCCGGGCCACACCCGAGGACAGCAGCATCCGGTCGGCCAGCGCCGGCACCGGTGGACGCCCCTTGGCCCGGTCGGTGCCCAACCGCACGCTCCAGGTCGGGTACTTGAGGGTGGTGTCCGGCCCGCGCAGCACCGCGTCCAGGAGCGTGCCGGGCGCCGGCCGGTCCGAACACAGCACCGGCCCCGGCGCACTGCCCGGCTGCCGGCGCGCCTTGGCATCGGGGCATCCGGCGATCTTCCGGTCCGGGGCGTCGCTGCGCAGGTCGTGCCAGGCAGCGGGCCGGGCCAGGCCGGGTACGCGGTCGACGGCCAGGCGGTAGGTGCGCCGCACTCTCTCGCCGGTCATGCTCACACCGAGCTGGACAATGCGTGCACCCTCAGCGGCGACCGGAAGCTTCAGACGTACGGTGCGGACCGTGCCGCCGGTGTCCTTGAGGACCGTCTCGCTCGCGCGGGTGAGCCCGTCGGCGTCCACGAAGTGGACGGTGAGCGTGACGGGCACCGGGGTGCCGGGCCCGTCGGCGGACAGCCGTACGCGCAGCGGGAGTTCATCCGCCGCGCCGCTCAGCGGCAGCCCGTGGGCGGGAATGTTCCGGCCGAGCGGTGCGACCAGCTCGGACACCGGCCGCTCGGCGAGGTCGGGGCGCAGGGCGGGAGCGGGGCCGCGTGCGGTGTTGATGCCGGTGACGGTGACCCAGCTCTGGCCGAGGTAACCGTTCGCGTCGACCACCGGAGTCACCGCCCCGGCGCCGGGCAGCGCGGCGTACGCGGAGCGCCGCTCGGCGGTCGCGAGCCGCTCGCCGGGGACGATCCGCAGGTCGGCGCCGACCCTGAACACCGCCTGGTCGTGGTCGCCGCGGTCCAGGATGGCCAGTGCGGTGCTGCTGAGCGCGGCAACGGCCAGGGCGAGTGTCACCAGCAGCGCGGGACCGGCATGCCGCGCAGCGCGCCGTGCGATCTGCCAGCCGCCCAGTGGCAACACTAGTCCGGTGCCGCGCCGCGCAAGAGGATCGGCGATCCGCGCGGCCAGTGGCAGCGCCCGCAGCACGAGTAACGCCGCCGCACACGTCATCGCCACCGGCGCAAGCACGAGCACCGGGTCGACGCCCCCACTGGTGACCGGCGACCTGTACTGCCGCAACTGCAGCCAGCCCAGCACCGCAACAGCGGCCAGCGCCACATCCGCACCCAGCCGCTGCACCCCCGCGAACCGGCCCAGGCGCAGCCGGAGCCTGTGCACCGCCTGACGGTCCCGCACGGTTCGCACCGTCGGCCACAGCAGCGCCGTACCGTGCACCACCACAGCCAGCAGCGCAGCCACCCAGCCCGCCGTCAAAGTCGCCGTCTCCGGCACCACGCCGGGAATCAGACCCGCCCCGTCCAGCAGGCGCAGCAGCGAGCCGGCGAGGAACGGCGCGGCCACTCCCGCCGGCACCGCAACCACCGCCCATTGCCCCGCCGTCGCCGCCGCCAGCCGCGCCGTTCCGGCACCGCGCGCGGCCAGCAACGCGAGCTCGGCGCGACGGTGCTCGGCGAGCTGACGCGCAGTGAGCACGAGGGCGGCAGCGGCCAGGGCAGCAAGGAGTGTCGCCGGAATGTAGAGGCCGGCGCGCGCCACCGCGATCGGGGTCGTCAGGTCGTCGAGTGCGTTGTCGAGCGTGGACCTGACGTCGAGCTCCGTCGCCGCCCCGGCCGGGGGCGGAGCACCGCGGAACACGGACAGCGAAACGTCACTGCCGCCGAACGCGTCGGCACGCCGCTGCAACGGCCCGATGTCACCGAGCCCAAGGCCGCCGGTGTCCGGCACACCCAGCCACAAGGCATCGGCGTCCCCGGCCAGATCCGGCACCGCCGTCAGTGCCTCAGGCGGCACCAGCGCCATCGACTCGGGCGCCCTGAAGGTCGGACTCAGGCTCGCCCAGACGGCCGGGCTGCGGCCGCCCATCCGGTACAAACCCGCCACCCGCATCCGGACCTGTGGCCCGCTGTCGGGCTGCACCCGCAGTTCGTCGCCGGGCCGCACCGCGAGCTCCGCGGCAAACACCTCACTCACCGCGATCTCGACCATCCCGCCACCGGCGTGCGCCTGCGGCCAGCGCCCCGCCACCAACTCGGCATGCCGCTGCGGCTCTTGGAGGGCCACGAGCGTGACGACAGCGTCATCCCGCCGGCGGCCGTCCGCCTCGGTCACACTGAGTGCGGCGGACCGGCTGGCCGGGACCCGTAACGCGGACCACGTGTGATGCGGTACGCCACCGAAGGCACGGTCGACGGCAGCGCGTACCAGGCCGTCAACCTCCCCCGCACCACGCGACCGGTAGGCACCGGAGACCTCGACCACCGCCGCCGGGTCACGGGCCAGCCGTCGCTGGATCCCGCCCTCGACTGCCTTCTCGGTGAGCGCCGCGAGCGCGGCCAGAACAGTCGCAGCGAGCAGCACCGCAAGGCCGGCGGCACCCAGCACCAGACCGTGGTGCGCGGTACCACGCACTGCGGTAGGCGCACGTCTCCCACTCAACTCGCCGGCCTCCCCCAGCCCCCCGTACGGCCAGCCACAGTATGGGTCCGACCGTCCGAGCCCCGCAATCACCCGGAACAGGCCCGTACCCAGAAGGACTTGAACCCGCCTCCACGGGGCGAAGTTCCCCAAGGCCGTCAAGAAGGGCCGTCCCTCGCGCACATGTTGCGCAGTACATACGCGGATCGTTGGGCGCGTTTCCACAGTCCTCACGAGCCGAAGGGCTAGGCGGAGGACAAGCACGCGATCGGGCCGCACCGCTACAGAGCTGGACGGCCCCGCCGGATACCTCACCTGAACTACTGAACTTGATTGGGTGATGTCGGCACCGTTCGCCTGACGGTGGCCGCTCAGCTCGGGTAGCTCTGGACCGTGAGATGCGCGCAAGGCGGCCGGTTGACCGACGCTGGGAGGGCCGAGCGGGAGCGGATCCGGCTTCAAGCGGTGGAAGGCTACAAGCGTGGGGAAAAGAACCGGGAGATCGCTGCCGCGTTGCGAGTCGGCGAGCGGTCGGTGGAACGGTGGCGCCTCCATTGGCGCGAGCGCGGGGAGGCTGGAGTCCTGTCGAAGGGGTCCCCGGGCGGCCGAGGCTCAGTGAAAAGCAGGTCGCCAAGCTGGAGCGGGAGTTGGAGCGCGGCCTCCTGGTTCACGGCTGGGTTGATCAGCGGTGGGCACTGGCCCGTGTGAAGACGCTGGTCGGCCGGCTGTTCCATGTGAGCTCCACAGTCGAGGGGACATGGCGGTTGCTGAAGCGGCACGGCTGGTCGTGGCAGCAACCGGCCCGCCATGCGATCGAGCGTGACGACGAGGCGGTGGATCTGTGGAAGAAGGAGGTCTGGCCGCGGGTAAGAGCATTGCGGCGGCCTGCGGCGGATGGATCGTTTTCGAGGACGAGGCCGGTCAGTCGCTGACGTCGCCGCGAGCCAGGGCTGGTGCCGCTGGGGCTGCACCCCGGTGGCCCGCGTGCCCGGCCGGGGCTCGGGCCGGGTGTCGATGGTGGGCATGGCCTGCTACAAGCCCGGCGAGCGGTCCCGGCCTTTCTACTCCGTCCGGGAGTACACCGGACGCAAGGACCAGCCCAAGGGCTTCGGTTGGCGCGACTTCCGTGACCTGCTGATCCGCGCCCGCATCCAGCTCGGCGGCCCGATCATCCTGGTCTGGGACAACGTCCGCCTCCACCTGACCAAGTCCTTACGGGCGTTCATCGAAGCGAACGCGGACTGGCTCAGGGGCTTCCAGCTGCCCGCCTACGCACCCGACCTGAACCCGCAAGAAGGCATCTGGTCGCTGGTCAAGCGCGACATCGGCAACCTCGCCGCCGCCGACCTCAGCCAGATCACCCGCGCCGTGAAGCGCAGGCTCAAGATGCTGCAGTACCGACCGGAGGTCATCAATGGCTGCCTCGCTGGTACCGGTCTGGTGCTAGGGTCCGTCTTCAAAGTCCGTTGCTGATCTTGATTGCGGCTGGCTTTCGCTCCCCCTCCGCGACTTCTATCGTGCCGACGAACATGCTCCTACCTGTTGTCGCGCGCCCTCTCATGAGCGGCCAGTTCCTCCGCGCTGCCGATGAAGGCCGGACCGCAGTGTGGCGGCAGTTGATCGATGACCATCGCTACGGCGGCCTGCGCGCTGTCTGTCTCGGCGATCCGCGGGCTGCTCCGGCTCGGCCCCTCGACGTAGTACCGGCCGTCTCCCAGAGTGCCGATGTAGGGGATGTCCCAGGTGGGGCGGATCTCCGTGCACCTGCTGAAGTGCAGCTCCCACATACCGGTCCACGGGTAGAGCTGACGCAGTTGGGGCTCGGCATGCGCCACCCGCACCATCTCGGTGAACGGTCCCAGGAGCGGCGCGCCCTCCGGCCGGGAGGACTCGCCGGCGGTGGCCAGGATCTTGTGCCAGGCAGCTTCGACGATGTCGGTCATACCGCGATTGTGCGGGTCCTGCGTCCCCAACTTCAAAGATCGCCTGCTGGCGGATCATGGCGGAGTGCGTCGACATGAACTCACCAATCAGGAGTGGGAGTTACTCGCTCCGCTCATACCCCAGGCCGTGACCGGCAGGCCGAGGATGGACGACCGGCAGGTCATCAACGGGATGGTCTACAAGATCCGCACGGGTATCACATGGCGTGACCTGCCCGAATGCTACGGGCCCTGGAAAACGGTCTGCACCCGTTTCCGTCGCTACGCGTTGGCAGGTGTGTTCACCCACGCCCTCCAGCAGATCCAGGCCCAGGCTGATGCGGCCGGTGGCATCGACTGGCTTGTCCAGATCGACTCCACCATCGTCCGCGCTCACCAGCATGCCGCCGCCACCGGCCGAAAAGGGGGACGTACCGGCACGACGAACCGGACGATCACGCCCTTGGTCGATCCCGAGGAGGCCTGACCACCAAGATCCACCTCGCCTGCGACAGCCGCGGCAGACCCCTGGCCCTCCTGATCACTCCGGGCCAACGCCACGACGGCATCTGTGCACAGCCGTTACTGGAACGCATCCGAGTTCCGCGCCTGGGCCTCGGCCGCCCGCGCTGCCGCCCCGACCACGTGATCGCAGACAAGGCCTACAGCTCCCGCGGATTCCGTGCATACCTGCGCAAGCGCGGGATCGGCCAAACCATCCCGGAGAAGTCCAACCAGCAACGACACCGACACAACTGCGGCCGCCATGGTGGCCGGCCACCCGGCTTCGACCGCTAGATCTACCGCCGACGCAACACCGTCGAGCGGTGCTTCAACACCCTCAAGCACTTCCGCGGCATCGCCACCAGGTATGACAAGACCGCCACCTCCTACGAAGCGGCGGTCAGCCTGGCGTCGTTCCTGCTCTGGGCAAGATCCGTTTGAAGACGGGCCCTAGAAGTGTGAACATGCTGGCTGCCCGATCGGCGACGGGGCTTGCACGTCCGAGTCCAAAGTCGCCGGTCAGTTACGGTGACGAGATGAACGAGAGCCTGCCTGCAGACGTAGCCGACATGCTTGCGGCAGTCCTGCACGGGGACACCCCGGTTCATATCGCGCTCCAAAGGCAGGTTCCGCACCTCAGCATGCGAGCACGCTGCACATGTGGGTGTGGCACCGCCTACTTCGAGCTCGACACCAGCAAGGTGGAACCTGCACCCACCGGCCCCGGCACGGTGGTGGCGGCCGAAGCGCAGCTCGTCACCGAAGCCGGCGAGTGCCCCGGTGAGGTCCTGGTCTTCACTCAGGGCGGCTACCTCTCGTGGATGGAAGTCTGTTCATGGAGCGACGACATCGACGTGACGCTGGCCGCCGCGCGTCACTGGTTGTAGACACGCTCTTGATCCCGAACGACCAGCGCCTAGCGGGCTCCGCGGCACCACCGACATCACGCATTCAAGTTCAGTAGCAAGAGGCCCTGCCCTTATGCTCCGGCTGCCGACGGATCATCCCAGAAGCAACCGTGCTCCACTGTTCAAGACGATCGACCGGGTAGGCGGAAGGCCTCTGAGGGCTGGGGAGGAAGACGTGCGCGTACTGCATGAGATTGCTGGGCGAGATGAGTTTGCCGCCTTGGTCATCAGGACCGACTACGGCGACAGTGCGTCGTGGCAGGCGTTGGTGAGGAAACTGACGCAGCCATGGGGTGAGAGAGGGCAGTTCCATGCGCAGGTTCACCTCATCGATGACCCGGTCTGGGCCGAGGCCACGCCCGATGAGGTCATCGCTGCCGTGAGACGGGACGAGAGCCTCAGCGTGGTCTTCATGGCCGACCGTGTGACCATGCAGTCCTCCGACCGTGCACTTCTAACCTGCGACGTCCGGGCCGAGGATGAGGACTTGGACCCGATGTACTACCAGGAGCTCATTGACACTCGGCCTCCTCGTGAGTTCCGTTCTGCTCCCGGCGCCGTACACGGCGTTCACGCGAATCTGTCGATCGCGAACATGGACTTTGAGGAGTTTGCCGAGATCGCGTCCGCCGACCCCGTGGGCGTGCTGAGACCCTTGTAGGGCGTCCAAGTGAGCGACGCTGTCACGTTCTTGGCTGTCGCCCTGGATGCCCATGCTCGCCCTGTCCGGCAAGGACCGGCTCTGTGAACCGCGTCGCCTGAGGTTCTGTCTGTTCTCCACGGCCGGCGACCACGTCGGCGGACCGTCAGCTGCTACGGCACCGCGAGTTCAGCCTCAGTGGCCGTTGTGCGGGGCTCGTAAATAATGACTCGTGCTCCGTTAATTTGTACGGTGCGGATCTTGGTGAAACATTCGGCCAGAACCCTCTCTTTCATCAGTCCTGTCCCGTTACTTTCGACCCGATGACCTTTGGGCTCAGTTACCACGAGAATTCGTGGACTGCTGCGCATGCGCACGCGAATCTCAGGGGAAGGAAGTTCGGTTCCGTAAAGGCCGTGCGAGGCAGCCGGAGTGAGCTCCTGGGAAATGTCGAACATTCCTCTGCTCAGCGAAGGGTAGGCCAGTGTCCAGGCGCGCCTCTTCACGGACAAGTAGAGAATTCCGGCGCCAGGAGTGTATTCCCTGGACAGGATTGTTGCCAGGTCGGTGACGTTGTCCGATCGACTTTCCGGTGTCCGCACCTTGAGGGACTCGGGTATGAGCAGTGCGATCGCCAAAGCGACAACAATCACTGCAGTCGCTCGCAGATTGCGCCCTAGTTCTGACACACGGTCCAGCACGGCCCCCAGGAGGAGCGCCAGGCCGACGAGGCTGTAGAGCACGTACCTCTCTACATAGAACGGCTTGTAAAGAGAAATCAGCACAAGAAGTACTGTGGGCAGCACGAACAGAGGAAGGGCGATCGCCCGTAGACTGAAAGGCGCTTCAGGAGAAGCTTTGCCGGCGCTCCCCGATGAAGCGAAATAAGACAGCACCATTGCGAAAGAAAATTGTATTGCGAAGCGCTGGTATTGACCACCGGTGACACCGTTGATCCATGCTACCTGCTCAGACTGCGCTATTCCCAGAGCCGCAATGGGCGCGAATCCCGCCACGACCAGGAGTGCGGTGCATGCCCACGGGCGCCGCACATGATTTGGCAGGGCAAAGGCATGTGCCACCAGGGCGAGGGCGGCGAACTGATGCAGTATGCACGCTGCCAGCATGAGAGCACCGTATGCGATCCACGGCGCCATCGGACTTCTACGCCCAGCAATTACCGGGGCTCGACAGCCGAGTACCGCACTCACAAGAAAATATGTCGCCCAGACCACGAGTGCGCAGACGAGCGAGTACGAGCGCCCCTCCTGTGAATACCTTTGAACAGCAGGGAGTAGGGCGAAGGAAAGGCCTGCCAGTATGCCGACTCGTGTCCCTGACAATCGGGCCCCGAGCGCCGTGACTCCCGCCGCCGCCAGCGCACCGGCAAGAACAGACGGAAGACGCAGCACCAGGAGGTCGGTCCCGAACAGGCCAAACAGCCCATGCATGAGAAGGTAATACGCTCCATGCACGGCGTCTATGTTGCCCAGCGTCTGCCACAGATCCGGCAGGCTACGGGAAGCCAATCCGAGAGTCGCAGCCTCGTCATGCCATACGGTTCCGTCTCTGCGAATTCCCCATAGACCGAGAAGGGTGGACAGCAGAACGGGCAAGAGCAATGGGGTGAGGAATTCTCGGCGTGAGAGCTCGGAAATTCCCTGAGGAGCGCTTTTCGTATCGTTGATAATTTCGAGCTGAGCAAGAGACATCGGCGACAGGGCCTTTCAGCAGCGGCGAAGAAGCTCCGCCAGCGTGCCGGGACCTCGTTGACCGGAGGCTGACCCAACCTGACCGGCCGATCAGGAAAGCGGGCCGGCGCTGTGCAAGGCTGCACCGCATGCGCATCCTGGTGGTCGAAGACGAGGTCGACCTTGCCCACACCCTGCACACCGGTCTGACCGCCGAGGGCTACAGCGTCGACCTGGCCCACGACGGTCGGCAGGGACTGTGGATGGCCCGGACCGGTGAATACGCCCTTGTCGTACTGGACTTGATGCTGCCCGGGCTCAACGGCTACAAGGTCTGCGCCCAGTTGCGCCGGGAGGGCAACGCGACGCCGATCCTGGTGCTCACCGCCAAGGACGGGGACTGGGACCAGGCGGAGGCCCTGGACACGGGGGCCGATGACTACCTGGCCAAACCCTTCTCCTACTTGGTGCTCGTCGCACGGCTGAGGGCCCTGGTCAGACGGGCCGCCACGGTCGCGCCGCCCGTCCTTGCCGTGGGCGACCTCTCGCTGGATGTCGCCGGCCGGGTCTGCCGCCGGGCCGGGGCCCGGGTGGAACTCACGCCCAGGGAGTTCGCCGTGCTGGAGCTGCTGGCCCGCCGGGCCGGCCAGGCGGTCTCCAAATCGGATCTGCTCTATCACGCGTGGCCCGACGAAGCCCTGGATCCCAACCTGGTGGAGGCGCGCGTCAGCGCCCTCCGCAAGAAGGTGGACGCCGCCTTCGACCGGCAGTCCCTGCAGACCGTACGGGGTACCGGCTACCGACTGGTGGACGACCGTGAACGCGACTGAGCCGCGACGCCGCTGGTGGCCGACCGTGAACGCGACCGGGCCGCGACGCCGCTGGTGGCCGGGCTCGGTACGGGCCCGCACGGCCCTGGCCGCCGCTTCGACCGCCGCCGTCATCCTGGTCGGCATCGGCTGGTGGGTACACCGCGACGTCTACCGCGAGAGCACGCAGATCGCCGAAGGGCAGGCGCAGGAACAGCTCTTGGCTCTCGTCGATCAGCTGGAGGAGGGTGTGGTTCCCGTTCGCCGAAGCCCCGTGCCGTACGAGGTCGTCGCGACCGGCCGCCGCGCCGCTGTCGCGTACGGCGGAGGCATGGAGGAGCTCGATCCCGGCACCCGCCATGTGCTGCCCGCCCCGCCGAAGGCCGAGTTGCCCGCGCCACCGGATGACGGGGCGGCCTGGGGCTATACGACCATTCCCATGCGCATACCGGCGCGCCACGACTCCGAGCCCTGGGACCGGTTCGGCAAGGACGGTGGGACCTACCCGGTCATGTACGACGATGTCAGGGCCGATGAACTGAGCAGCGCCAGAGCCGCGGCTCTGGGTGTCACCGCCGACGCCCAGCTGCGGGTCTATGTCGTGGTGCTCCCGCACGCAGGCGCGGATATCGCCGAGACAATCACCGAGGCCACAGACCGCCGACTGCTGCGGGCCGGGCTCGTCAGCCTCGTACTGATCGCCGCCGTCACCTACTTCGCCGTCCGCATCGCGCTGCGGCCGGTCGAAGCCATCCGCGTCCTCACCGCCTCGGTCACCGCGAGCGACCCCCGCGAACGGGTCACCATCCCCGCCGCGGGACACGAGATCACCGCTCTGGCCACCACCATCAACACGACCCTCCAACGCCTCGACAACGCCGCCGCCCAGCAACGCCGGTTCGTCGCGGACGCCGCCCACGAACTGCGCAGCCCCCTCACCACACTGCTGGCCAGCCTGGAAGTCGCGCTCGCCTACCCGGAACGCACCGACTGGCCCGCCGCGGCCACCACCGCCGCACGGCAGACCCGCCGCCTCCAGGCCCTCACCGAAGACCTGCTGCTTCTCGCCCGCCTCGACACCCGCACCCCCACAACCGGTCCTGACCCTGTCGACCTGGCAGCCCTCGCCTCCCAGCTGACCGAGCAATACCCCCTCGCCGAAAGGCCGTTGACCCTCACCTGCGACAGCACCGCCCCCGCACACGCACACGGAATCCCCGACGAATACGAGCGGCTGCTGCGCAACCTCATCGACAACGCCGCCCGCCACGCCGCACACCGCATCCAGATCACCATCCGGAACCAGGACGCCTGGGTCGTCCTCACGGTGCACGACGACGGACCGGGCGTGCCTGCCGAGGACGCCGAGCGCATCTTCGAACGCTTCGTCCGGCTCGACGACGCCCGCTCCCGCGACGACGGCGGCACCGGCCTGGGCCTCGCCATCGCCCGCGACCTGGCCCACCGCCACCAGGGCACCCTGACTCTCACCCCCCGGACCCTCGGAGCATGCTTCGAGCTACGCATCCCCCAAGCGCCCACCTCAGCCGAGAAATGACGCACCTCTCAACGTGAAACGCGTGGCACGACGAGCGCCCTGGAATATGTGCACGCCCCCGAGCGCCAGCGTGTGGGGGAACACCGCTGCTCCACGCGCAGACCTTGGTCGCATCTCAGGCATGCGAAGCATGGAAACCTCAACGGAAGCCGCAGTCACCTCAAGCTGGGGAGTTTGAAGGGTGCGGCCCAGCCAGAACGCCATTCAACCAGCCTCGGCGCCGTGGCCCTTGGCGTTACAGAGCAATCAGACCGGCTGTCGTCTCCTGGAAACCGCAGGCATCGAAGTAGAACGTACGCAGGTGCTCCTCGAAGTCGACATGGAGCCATTCGCACTTCGCAACACGCGCTTCGTGGGCCGCGGTTGCGACCAGCGCGGCTCCGATACCTCTCCCCCGATGATGCTGCGCGACCACTGTGTCCAGGATGAAGGCATGGACGCCACCGTCCCAGGCAACGTTCACGAAGCCGTCAGCGTGTAGTGCGTTGAGGGCGACGTTGCCGAAGTCGCCCCGCCACTCGTACTTGATCGTCACTTCTCGATCGTAGTGTCCGTGCCGAAGCCAGCAGCTGGATTTCGGGGCGAGGTGAATTCCCTTGCGGGGCAGCCCTAATCCGAATCCCGCGTCGCTGAGCATTTGGGCTTGACCCGAGCGCCTTCGGCACGTTGGCAATCACGACGTCGTGAGGGTGCCAACTCCCCGGGCCGGCGCCGACCGTGGAAGGTGTGGCCGGAGGACCGAGTGCTGCTGGTCGCCATGTACTGGCGGACGAACTTGACGATGCGGCACCTGGCCCCGCTGTTCGGGATGTCGAAGTCAGCCGCGGACCGGGTGATCGACGACTTCGGCCCAAGGCTCGCGGTGCATCCCCGCCAAGAACCGCAGGCCGGCGTTGCCACTACCGAGGTCCTCCGATGCCGCCCGTCGGGTTCGCGTCGACGGGGTCTGGGCTTCGCTGTGTCGTTTCGCCGACGTCGGCGACCATTCGGACGAGGGTGTCGATGAGTTCGTCGGCGGTGGTGCCCAACCCGCCCGTGTCCAAGTGGCCGCTGAGCTCCATGTCAGCGATGCCGTGGGCGCTGGTGAGCAGCAGGGCACCGTAGTGCCGTGCGTTCCGCTCCCCGACGAGGCCGGCGACGACGGCCAGGAACTCGTCCTGGAAGCGTCCGGCCGCACGCATTCGGTCCGCGGCCGGGTCGCCGGCGGGTCCGCACAACTGACGTCGTACGCGATCGAGTCCTTCACCAAGTTCTTCAGGACGGTGTCCGGGTCGCCTCAACAACATCTGGTACAGGTGCGGCTGATCCCGGCCGACGCCGAGGAGGGTGCGGACAGCGCCGCGCAGCTTGTCGGAGGCCGGCAGGGCCGGATCGGTCCGCAGGGCGTGCACCTGGTCGGCGATCCGTTCCCAGCTCTCGGTCGCCACGGCGGTCAGCAGGCTGTCCTTGCCCGTGAAATGCCGGTACGGCGCTCCCCGGCTCACGCCTGCCCGTGCGCCCACCTCGCGCAGGGTGACGGCTCCGGGGCCGCCGAGATCGAGGAGCTCGGCAGCCGCGTCGAGAAGAGCGCGGCGAGTGAGGGCGGCGGACTCCGCACGAGTGACCATGGACTCCATCCTACAGTTGACAGTGTCATCCGTACTGATAGCGTCACTAAGGTGACAACGTCATCTGAAACTCAGAAGCTGGTCGTCATTACCGGAGCCTCCACGGGCATGGGCGCGTCAGTCGCCCGCGAACTGGCTCGCCAGGGATTCCACGTCCTGGCCGGCGTGCGACGCGACCATGACGCCGACGCCATCCGATCGACCGGCATCGAGCCGGTCATCCTCGACATCACCCGGTCCGATCAGGTGGCGGCACTCGCCACGCGGGTCGCCGAGGACCCGCGCGCGCTGCACGCACTCGTCAACAACGCCGGCGTTCAGGTGAACGCCCCGGTCGAAGCCCTGCCTATGGATCAGTGGCGGCGGGTGTTCGAGGTCAACCTGTTCGGCCATGTCGCCGTCACTCAGGCGCTCCTGCCCGCGCTGCTGCGCGGCAAGGGCCGTGTGATCAACATCAGCTCGGTCGGCGGCAAGGTCGCCATGGCCACCTACGGCGCGTACGCCGGTGCGAAGTTCGCCCTGGAGGCGGTCAGCGACTCACTCCGCCGGGAGGTCGCGCCATTGGGCGTACAGGTGGTCGTGGTCGAGCCCGGCGGCGTTCGTACGGAGATGGCCGCCCGCGGGATCGCGACGGCGAACGACCTGGCCGCCCGAATGACGCCGGAGCATGACGAGCGCTACGGCCGCCTGGTCCAGGCGAACAACACGTTCATGGCCTTGGGCACCGCGTCGGGCCTCACCGCTGACGCCGCCACCCGGGTCATCGCGAAGACCGTGACCACCCGCAGGCCGCGCACCCGCTACACCGTCGGCAGGGATGCCGCCCTGGTCACCCGCTTGGTGCGGATGCTCTCCGACCGCACGCTCGACCGCATCCTTGCCGCCAACCTGCGCCGCCACTACCCGAAGGGCGCCGCGGCCTGACCCATCGCTGTCTCCACCCTGTGCGCGGGTTCGGCAACGCGGCGAACGGTCGGGAGCGCGACCGGTGTTGCCGCTCCGACCTGACGGAGGCGCAGTGGCAGGTCGTCCGACCGTTGCTGCCGACGCCTGCGTGGCTTCAGGGGCGGGACGGTTGGGCGGTCGGCCGGAGTGAACGGACGAACCACACCCATCTCGCCCGTCGACGACCGGAGTTCACGCCCAGCCCGCCCGAACCGAGCGATCACGTTCAGGAAGCGGATGGCTTCTGAGGCCGACACCTGACATCTGTCAGGACCGCTGCGGTCAGCCCCCTTCTAGCCTTGCGAGGCGCAGGCACACCCCCTGTCAGTCCAGCCGCAAGGAGCGCCATGTCGCTGTGCACCCGTACGGCCGCCACGCTGCGCGTGACCGCCTTGAGCTGGTACCAGCACGCCGACTACGGCGACGCCATCACCGATGTGTACGGGGGCTAGGGCCCTGCGACGAGTCCAGCTACGTACCGGACGCCAGCCCACACTCTCTCCTCCTCGTCGTCGTCCTCGTCCTCGCCGAGCGCGCTTCGCATCCCTTCGAGGGCGGCCGGTAGCGGCCGTGGCCCGTACAGCAGTCCCGTTCACACCCAACGCGAGAGGACGTCATGCGCAAGGCCGTGATCAGCCTGCTCCTTGTGTCGGCCGTCATCACCGGCTGTGGCAGTGCCCAGGACACTCCGCAGAGCGCGACGTCTCCGTCGGCCGGAGGAGCCCGGCAACTGACCGATGCCGAGCAGTTGCGGATCTCGGACGCACAGCAACAGTTGATCGGCACGTGCATGAGGCGACAGGGTTTCAGGTTCTGGGAGGCCGAGCGGCTCAGCCTGGAGGAAAGCCGCACGCTCGGCTATGTGTTGGACGATGTCGGCTGGGCCCACAAGCACGGATACGGCAGCCGCATCGACGCCAAGGACACGGCCGCGCGGGCTTCCAACCCCAACCTCGCCTACCGCAAGAGCCTGTCCGAGCAGCGGCGCCAGGCCTATGACGAGGCCCTGGACGAGGGGATCCACGCGCCGGTGATCGCCGTCGAGATCCCCGGCGGCGGCACCTTGCGCAAGCGGATCGGCGGCTGCGTGGCCGAAGCCGAGAAGAAGCTCTACGGGGATCCCCGGGCTTGGTTCCGTGCGGAGAAGGCCGCCGGACATCTCCGATCGCTCTACGTTCCCAAGGTGCTGGCCGACCAGCGCTTCTCGGCGGCGCAGAGCGCCTGGTCGCAGTGCATGAAACGGGCCGGGTACGACTACAAGGACCCGGGTGCGTCCCGCCAGTCAGTGGTCGCGCAGGCTCACCGGACGTCTGAGGCCAAAGCCTTCGAGGCCGAGCGGAAGCTCGCTGTGGCCGACGCCAACTGCGCACGGGACACCGACCTTCGCCCCATCGGTGAGGAGCGCGAACGCCACTACGTCGCCCAGTTGCGCGACCGCTACGGCGAAGCCCTCGACACGTACACCCGGTTGCAGCACCAGGCGCTCGGCCGCGCCAAGAAGATCGTCGGCCCACGGGCCTGACTGCCCATCATCTCCACGGCTCATCCGTGGAATCGCATGCCTCATCCCAGAGGCGGACACCAAGGAGTACGCCATGCGCGGACCAGGTACAGCCTTCATCGTCATCGCCCTGACCGCCCTCGGACTTGCGGCACCGACCACCTCTGCCGCGGCGGCAACACAGGAGTACCGCTGTCAGCAGGAATGGCCGGGCCGTGACGGCAACGTGAGGGCTTGGACGGACTACGGCTGCGACGGGAACCTCCTCGGCGTGACACCGGGAGACGATCGATTCTGGGGCGATGACAGCGGCGCGTTCCAGAGCATCGCCTACAAAGAGGCTTCCTCTGTGATGAACAGCGGGTTCATCGGGGGCAAGGACGTCGTCGCCTTCTACTACGACAAGGACTACCAGTACCAGAACGGCTACGTCTGCCTCGCTCCGGGAGAGTTGTGGGCCGACAACCTCACGGACAACTACTTCTACAACCGGCCGGGGCAGGTCGTGAACGACCGCATCGGATCGCACCGTTGGGTCACCGCCTCCGGATGTGCGGCGGGCAGCTGGCTCACCTGATCGGTTGGGGCACCGGACCCCGCGCGAGGTCGGCCTGGTCGAACGAGGTTCGTGAACGGGTGATCGCGCGGGGATCGGCGCAGGAGAGCAGGGCCTCTTGGCAGCTCGGGGATACGGACCAACCATCACGCTCCTGCGACCAACTGGCACTCCACCCGAGGAGATCACAGGCTCGTGGGACGCTCAGGAGGTCAGCATGGCTGCGGCTGACCTCCAGGTTCAGTCGTTCCACCGTTTGCGCTCGAACGCCGCCGGTCCGGTCACCAGGGTGTTGGGAGGAACGTCCTTCGTGACGACGGCTCCAGCGCCGACCACGGCGCCGCGTCCGATCGTGACACCGGGGAGAACCGTGACCGCCGCGCCGAGCCACGCGTTGGCTTCGATCGTGATGGGCGCCCGCGTGATGAACTCGCTTCGCTCGGACGCCGGGAGGGGATGGTCGGAGGAAATCAGGGTGGTCTTCGGGCCGATCAGGACGCCGTCGCCCAGACGGATGCCGCCCTGGTCCAAGAAGGTGCAGCCCTGATTGACGAAGACGTGCTCACCGAAGTCGATGCCCAGCCCGTGGTCGGTGTAGAAGGGTGGATAGACGGTGACGGAGCTGGGGACCGGCTTGCCGACGATCTCGGACAACAGAGCCGCGCGTGCTGCCTTGTTGTCGAAGGGCAGGACGTTGAGCCGTGACGTGAGCGTCGTCACGATCTCGACGCGCTCGGCTACCCGCGCGAACTCGGGAGTACGGACGTAGAGACGGTCTTGATCATGCATGAGGGTTCCTCACGATGGGGCGCTCGGATCGGAGCCGTTGAGTGGCACCCGCCGGACACAACGACTGATCAACCACAGGTTGATCGGAGCCATCAAAACGATCAGGGCACGCCGGAATCAAACAACGATCAGGACAGGCAGAATCAACGGTCGGTTGTCTTCCTAGGATGAGTCGCATGGACGTCACTGCCGTGCGCACCTTCGTCGCCGTTGTGGATGCGGGACAGTTCCAGGAGGCTGCCACCGATCTCTCGGTCACTCCGCAAGCGGTGTCCAAACGCATTGCCGCGCTGGAGAAGGAACTCAGCGTCCAGCTCTTCATCCGGGACGCACGCGGAGCGCGGCTCACCATCGACGGGCAGGCGTTCCTGCCCCACGCCCGCATGCTCCTCCAAGCAGTCGAGCGGGCCGTCGACTCCGTCCGGGCAGGACATCGGGCGTTGCGCGTCGACGTGATCGGGCGCCAGCTCTCCCTGGCCGGTCTGCTCCGTGGCTTCCACCGGGCCCACCCCGGGACCGAGCTGGAAGTCGTGACGCTCTTCGACTCCGACACGGCCATCGCCGCCGTCCGGGACGGAACCATCGACGCGACTTTCCGTGCCGTGACCATGCCCGGCCGACAGCTCCCGCGCGGTGTGGAAGCCACATCCGTCTTCGACGAACCGCTGCACCTGTTCACCGGACCGGGGCACGAGTTCGCACATGCCGCCGCGATCACTCCCGCCCAGCTCGCCGGCCACCGGATCTGGATGCCCGGGAACATGCCCCGCACCGAGTGGGCCGCCTACTACGACGAGCTCGCCGCCGCCTTCGGCATCATCATCGACTCGGTCGGCCCGGACTTCGGTATCGAGCCCCTGCTCGACACCATCGCCGATTCCACGACACTGGGCACCTTCGTCAGCGAACAGACCCCGCTGGTCTGGCCCGCCGGCCACGACCTGCGTCGCATCCCCATCAACGACCCGACCCCGCTCTACCCTCACTCACTGGTCTGGCGTACGGACAACCCTCACCCCTCCCTGGCCGCCCTGCGTCGCCATCTCACATCGGCCTGTCCCGGCCGCCCCGACAGCGGCATCTGGACACCGGGATGGAGCCACCACCCTGTGCAGCCTGCACGTGTCTGACCGCCACCCACAGGCTGGCTGGCTGGCAGACGCAGAGTGCGAACAAGGCTCGGCGTCGGCATCCACCGCTCGTCGCACAGTCGGCTCCTCATGCCGTCGGGGCACAGCGGCCGGAGACACCAGTGAAGACGCGGGACTTCGCATCAGTAGCTGCCACCGAACGGGCGTGTACGCCCGTAGGCCGGCTTCCGTCGTAGGCTGAATCTCGCTCGTGATGGACAGGAGGCTGCGGTGGCCGAGTCAGCGCTGACCGAGACGACGGTGGCCGAGGTGATGGCCGAGTTGGCCGCGCTCGAGGACCCAAAAGCACGCAAGGTGAACGAAAAGCACGGTGACGATCACGGTGTGAACCTCAGCAAGCTGCGTGCGCTCGCCAAACGGCTCAAGACGCAGCAGGAACTCTCGCGCCGCCTCTGGGATACGGGTGATACCGCGGCGAGACTGCTGGCGATCCTGATCTGCCGACCGAAGGCATTCGAGCGCGACGAGTTGGACGTCATGTTGCGCGAGGCGCGCACGCCCAAGGTGCACGACTGGCTCGTGAGCTACGTGGTCAAGAAGAACCCGCACTCCGAAGAGCTGCGTCTGACCTGGTTCGCCGATTCGGATCCAGTGGTCGCAAGTGCCGGCTGGGCACTGACCACCGAGCGTGTGGCGAAGAAGCCCGAGGTACTCGACCTTGCCGAACTGCTCGACGTCATCGAGGCGGAGATGAAGGACGCCCCGGAGCGCCTGCAGTGGGCGATGAACCACTGCCTGGCTCAGATCGGGATCGAGCACCCCGAACACCGCACCCGTGCGATCGACATCGGTGAGCGCCTGGAGGTGCTCAAGGACTACCCGACTTCCTCGGGCTGCACCTCTCCGTTCGCGCCCACCTGGATCACCGAGATGGTGCGCCGACAGCACGAGAAGTAGGAAGGTTCGCGTTCACGCTCCTGCCGCTGCTGCCTCCGAACACGGCACTCGATGCCGACCGGCCGATCGACGGCCTGGTCGTCGGCTCGCCTGGAGCCCATGGTGCGGGCCTCGGCCGCGTGCTGGGGTGAGCGCCCGCTCATGGAGTCCACCGGGACCGCTCCGCTGAGGTTCACGTCGGCGTCGGCCTGTGCCATCAAGGCGGTGAACACACGCGCCCACTCCGCGTCAGTCAATGGCACACCCTGACCAACGATCCACTGATTGAAACGAGGCTGCCTGGCGGCAGGCCGTCGGCAATGAAGAACCTGTGAAGACTGCGTGATCCGGGCAGAGACCTGGCCCGGCTCCCCTTGAAACGATGCACCCGCTGCACTCTCGACTACGACACAAGGTGGTTCACTCAGTGAGACTGACCCGCGCGACCCTCGCCGTGGCCGCCGGCGCACTCGCTCCGGCCCTGCTGCTCTCCACTCCGTCCTTAGCTGCTGCCACGACGCCGTCGACCGCCGCCGCAGTGGCGGTGGCGGACACGGGCTCCCCCTACGACGAGATGGACGCGGACGACCTGCGCATCGCGATCCTGCGCATCCTGGCCGACCCCGACAGCGGCAAGCGAGTGACCCGAGAGGCCAACGAACTCCTCGACGACGGCACCGTGGAGGAGATGCGGGCCTGGCTCGAGACCGGCTACCGCCTCGCTCAGGCCGAGGACGACTGTGTAGCCATCGCCAGGATCCTCGCCGACCCCGACAGCGGCAGGGCGGTCGTCCGTGAGGCCAACAAGGCCCTCGACGACGGCAGCCCCGAGGTCGTACGCGAATTCCTCGAGACCGGCCTCCGCCTCGCTCAGGCCGAGGACGACCGCGTCGCCATTGCGCGGATACTCGCCGATCCGAACATCAGCGACGCCCTGCGCGCGGCGGCCAACGCGGCCCTGGACGACAACACCCCAGAAGCGCTGCGCCACTTCCTTGAGGTCGGCCAGTACGAGGTCGACGGCTAGAGCCTCTCGTTCGGATCAGGCCGGGTGAGCGAGCAGGGCCTGGTGCGTCTAGCTGCGAGGCGGAGGAGGGAGTCAGCGCGGAGTGTTGGCTACTGACTACAACGCCGCAGAAATGCGTGCCAGGCCCCGGAGCCCTGCACGGTCGAAACGACAGGCCCTGGCCGTCGTCGCAAGTCATCACGTGTTGGCTGTTGGGTAGCCTGCCGTCGTGGGAATCGAACTGAACACTGACGGTTGGCTGGAAGAAACTCGGGCGTCCTACGACACTGTCGCCGCCAGCTACGCGGACCAGATGCGTAACCTGCTGGACGAAACGCCCTATGAGCGCGCGGTCCTGGCTCAGTTCGCCGACCTCGTGCGTACCAGTGGCGGGGGCCCGGTCGCGGACGTGGGGTGCGGGCCGGGGAGGATCACGGCCCACCTGAGTGAACTGGGCGTGGACGCGTTCGGGATCGACCTGTCGCCCGGGATGATCGAGGTGGCTCGGCGCGATCACCCCGGCCTACGGTTCGAACTCGGCTCGATGACCGACCTCGACCTTGCCGACGGCTCGATGGCGGGCCTGGTCGCTTGGTACTCGCTGATCCATGTCCCCGACGACGAGATCAGGTCGGTCTTCGCACACTTCAAGCGAGTGGTCCGGCCTGGTGGCCCGTTGCTGATCGGCTTCCACGTCGGTGAAGAGTCGCAGCTGAAGACGCAGGGTTACGGCGACCACCCGATGAAGATCTACGTCCATCGTCGACAGCACAGCCACATGGCTGCCTGGCTCAACGAAGCGGGCTTCACCGTCGAGGCGCACAGGACTCTCACCTCGGCCGAGAGCACACTCGGGGGAATCGTTCTCGCGCGCCGCCAGCCCGATACCCAGTAGGCCATGGACCGTTCAACGGCCCCGCGGCGGCTGGCAAGACGCTGCACTCCCCGCAGGAGAGGCTCCAGAGCCTGGCCGTTGTGCTCGCGCCAGGGATGCCAACCAGACAAACGGCGGAACCGGTCCCTCGGTGATGCGGGCTGTTCTGAGCGAAGGCTTGAGAGCTTGAGGGCCTTCAACACCGGAACGGGATCGGTTCGCCCGGAAGACCCGTCAGTCCGTGGTCCAGGCGCGCAGTTGGGCCGCAAGCTCCTGCACACGTGCACCCTTGTGCCGGGCGCGCATGACGAGTGCCAGGGCCTCTTCCGGCTCGTAGTGCATGTAGTGCCCGTTGGTGTTGAGGAATACCTCGGCGACCATCCACGCGAAGAACGGGTTCTTGTCGTCCAGCGGCTCATGGAGGGCGACCGACTCAAGCATCGCTGCGGCCTTGAGCCAGTCGCTGGAGTAGACGTCGCGGCCCATGTAGTGGGCCTGGACGCGGGCGCAGACGCCATCGAGGACGCCGAGGTCGAGACAGGCGGGATCTCCGGGGAGCGTCTGGGCAATCTGGAGAAGTTCTTGCGGAGTGAGGTAGCGCGTCACGCGGCGTGGCCGTGCTGCTCGATCTCGTGCAGATCGCGGCTGCTCATCGGCGCCGGGTCGGGCCAGGCCGTGCTGTCGTCCCCGGCGGCTCGCGTGTCCTGCGTGCCGAAGACCTCCGCGAGGTTCCGCACACGGGTGCCTGCGTCACCGAGGGCCTTGATGAACGGGTCGTCGGCGGCCGCGAGCGCGGCGTCACGGACGAAGACCTGCGGGGTCTTGCCCACGAGCTGAGCGGCCCGTACAACGCGCGCATACTGCTCCGGGTCGAACCCGGCCACCAGGGCACCATTCTCGTCCATGTGAGCGACGGTACCAGCGTGTCCGGGCGAGAGCCCACGGTTCCTGGCTGCGGCCTCCGGAAGCCTCTGGGCCGATTTCCCGGAGCAGCATGAGACGGCCGAGCGGCAAGGCCGGCGCCGCGACCGTCGGGCCGCGCTTCTGGGGGTCCGGTCGGGAGCCGGTACGGATGGCCCGGCGGATGCCCGCGTGCCAGGCACCGGAGCCATTGTCCGGCGGCCAGCGCTGCCCTTTACGGCCTCCGCCGCCTCCACCTACGCCGGCATCTGGCCTCGCTCACCGCCGGTCACTGCTGCATTCTCGGGTCCTGGGTCGGGTCGGCATACATGCGCGGGCACCCGCCATCGATCGCATCGGGGCGCAGTTCGTAGTGCCAGGGTTCGTTCCTGTAGATCTGGCACAGCCCGTATTCGGCACCATTCTTGGCCAGCCACACCGTCGTATCGGAGTGCCCGATGTCGACCGCGTCTCCCGACACGTGAGGAGACGTTGTCGCGGTTGCCACCCATCGCGCGGCTTCGTCCTCAGATCCGTACTTGGAGATCGCCTCGCGGAGAAGGTGATTCTGGTATTCCGGGGAACGCCAACCGCTGTTGACGTAGAACTCGACTCCGTCGTCTGCGGCGTCCGTCGCAGCCCGGCGGAGTGCCTTGAGTAGATCTGGATCGAGTTTGGCCACGGCCGGAATCTCGTCATCGAAGACCGTCGCACCGTCAGGGACGGCGCCGTCTGTCTCGCCGAGCGCACCACGATGGTCGATACGAAGAGTGTTCGAGGGTAATACGGCCGATGAGGAGGATGAGGACTGCGACAGTTGGTGGCCGAGGGCTGCGGTGATCGCTGCTACGACGACTACCAGAACGACGACAGGGAGCCGACGAATCCGGCGAGTCGTTGATCGTGCCGATGGTGGAGTTCGATTCATTCTGCCAGTCAAGGCAGCGTGGTGTTACCGGCACGTATGTGGTTTTCGAAACGCCAACGATATGCGTCAGCTCGTAGCATCAATATCATCCGTGTGTTGATTGTCGAGGACGGTCACCCCGAGCCGCACTCCGGAAAGCACAAGACCGCCGGCATGAACGTGAAAGTCGCGGCCACCGGCTGACGCATCATTCACACCGACTGCCGTCGACCCCTCAAGACTTTCCAGGAGACCGTCTCGACCGTCATCGCCCTACAGTTCTACGCGACCGCCTGAATGAGCCTCGTAGTTCCCACATTCTGCCGTGATCTCGGCCGTCGCCTGCGCCGCGGTGACGAAGTCGTCTGCCAGGGGCGAGGTGCGCGATGCCGCCATCGCGAGGCACACCTGGTCGGGCGCGAGTTCCGGGATGGGTACGTAGCTGATGTCCGGGCGTGAGTAGAACACTGTCTCCGAACGCCCCACGAACGAGATGCCCCGGCCGGCCGCGACGTGTTCGAGCTTCTCCTCCACTCCGCGCACCCGGAGCCCGGAGTCGGGGTGCGGGCGCCTGGTGGGGTGCGTGCTCGGGTCGGCATGCCAGACCAGCGGCTCACCGGCCAGGTCGGCCTCGGTGACTTCCTCCTTGCCGGCCAACCGGTGACCTGCGGGCAGCACCACCATGAGCGGCTCGGTGTACAGCGGGGTCACGCGCAGGCCGGTCTCGTCGATGGGCAGCCGCACAAAGCCGACGTCGATACGGCCGTCGAGCAGCATCGGGGCCTGGTCGCCCCATTCGATCCGCTGCACGTCCACGACCACGTCCGGATGTCGGGCCTCGAACGCCCGGGCCGCCGGGATGACCGGGATGCCGGTCCGGAAGCCGACCGCCAGCCGCCGGCTGCCGCGGGCGGCCACGGTGACCCGGCGGCGGACCGCGTGCGCGGAGGCGAGCAGCGGACCGGCGTCGGCCAGCAGTTGTCGGCCCGCGTCGGTCAGAGCCACACCGTGGCGATCCCTGGTGAACAGCGAGGCGCCGAGATCCTGCTCGAGCGCGCGGATCTGTCGGCTGAGCACCGGCTGCGCGATATGTAGCTCATCGGCGGCGCGGCCGAAGTGCAACCGGTCGGCCACGGCGACGAAGTAGCGCAGTTTGCGCAGGTCCAGATCCATGGAACCTCCCGGTTCGGTGATGCCTTCAGGGTATCACCGCGACTAAAAGAGGTCTTGGACACCCGCTCAGGTCAATGGCAGCCTGAATAGGTACCCAATGAGGGCCGAAGCGAATTCGGCACAAGAATTCGACATCGGAAGTTGATAGCAGGGCCCAGGCCCAGAATGAGCACATTCGGAATTTAGCGCCGCCCATCGCGTCATTCAATGGAGTCGACGACACAACCGTCAACAACGACGGGGTGGGCATGGCGTCCTATCCAGCTCCAGAAAGCAGTAACACCAATGAGCAGTATCAGCATTATCGGCCTGGGGAACATGGCCGGTGCCCTGGCCGACCGGGCACTCGCCGGCGGCAACGCCGTCGAGATCATCGGCCGCGACCCGGCCAAGGCCAAGGAATTGGCTGCCGCGCTCGGCGGCGCCACTGTCGGGACGGTCGGCGCCGCCCCGGCCGGGGACATCGTTGTCCTCGCCGTGCCGTACTCCGGCGCGGCGGCGGTGCTGAGCAAGTACGGGGACGCGTTGCAGGGCAAGGTCATCATCGACATCACCAACCCCGTCTCCCCCGATTTCCAGGGCTTTGTCACCCCCGACGGCAGTTCCGGCGCGCAGGAGATAGCCAAGGCCGCCCCCGCCGCCGCGCATGTCGTCAAGGCGTTCAACACCCTGTTCTCCCATGTTCTGGCGGCCGGCCCGGCCGAGGGTCGCCAACTGGACGTGTTCATCGCCGGCGACGACGCGCAGGCAAAGACACGCGTATCGGCGTTCATCGAGAGCCTGGGACTGCGCCCGCTGGACACCGGGCAGCTGGCAATGGCACGGACGCTGGAGAACGTTGCCCTGTTGCAGCTGGGCCTCGTCGCCCACTCCCTAAAGCACACCAACTTCTCCATCGGCGTCAGCATTCTCGGCTGAGCGCGCACCCGCACCACCACTTCTCGCGCCAATTCATTTACAGGGAGCACTAGCGTGCGCGTTTTCGTCACTGGCGGGACCGGCCATTCCGGTTCGTACATCATCTCCGAGCTCATCGCCGCCGGACACGAGGTCACCGGCCTGGCCCGGTCGGACACTGCTGCGGCGGCGGTGTCCGCGCTCGGCGCGAAGGTGCGTCGCGGCGACCTGGAGGATCTCGACGGGCTCAAGGAGGCGGCCGCGGACTCCGACGGCGTCATCCACGTCGCGCACAGGCAGGACCTGCTTCCTTCCGGCGGGATCGACGCCGTGGCCGCCGCGGAGCTCCCGATCATGCTCGCGTACGGCGAGGCACTGGCGGGAACCGGAAAGCCGCTGGTCGCGGCGGGGAGCATAGGCTCGCCAGGAAACTTGGGCCGACCGGCCACTGAGGAGGATCCGGCCCTCCCCGGCGGCGATGAGCACAAGGGCACCTTGCGCGTTCGTAACGTCGTGGAAACCGCCGTAATCGGCCTCGCCGAGCGGGGAGTTCGGTCTTCGGTCGTGCGGATCGCCAATATCGCGCACAGCACGACCGATCGTGCCGGCTTCCTCGTGCAGCTGATCGCGCTCGCGAAGGAGAAGGGCTTCGTCGGCTACCCCGGAGACGGCGCGAATCAGTGGAACGCCGTGCACGCCCGCGATGTCGCCTCCTTGTTCCGCTTGGCGCTGGAGAAGGGGCCGGCCGGCAAATACTGGCACGCGGTTGGGGACGGGGCCATCCCGCTCCGCGAGATCGCCGAGGCGATTGGCAGGCGTCTGGGCCTGCCCGCAGTGAGCGTTCCCGCGGACGTACTGATGGTGCCGGGATACTTCGGGTTCCTCGCGAACATAGTCACGCAGAGCTACCCGGCCTCCAGCCTCATCACCCGCCGGACCCTCGGCTGGGAACCCGCCCAGCCCGGCCTGCTCGACGATTTGAACAACGGCCATTATTTCGCCGCCAGTTGACGGCAGGGACCCGAATCGCGACAGGTCCTGCAAATGACAAGGGTTCGGCTCTTCTGGAGGGACTCCCAGAATATGACGACTGTGGGATTCATCGGAAGCGGATACATCGGCAGTGCCCTCGCGCGGCTCGCCATCGAGGCCGGGCACCGGGTCGTGCTCAGCAACTCGCGCGGTCCGGAAACGCTCGCGGACACGGTCGCGGACCTGGGGCCGCGGGCGTCCGCGGCAACGAGCGGGGAGGCTGCGGCGGCCGGTGACATCGTCGTGGTCACGGTGCCGGTCAAGGCGACGGTGACCGAATTCATCGAATCCATCGGGTACGGCGTAGTGGACGCGGGACCACTGGCCGACAGCTGGCGACAGGCGACGGGCACGCCGGTGTGGGGGACCCCATACGGGCCCTACTCGAACGAGAAGGGCCGACCGGTCGACTAGGACACCATCCGCGCGGCACTGGCCACCGCAACGCGGTAACCGCAAGTCGGCGCGGGCCGCGGTATGGCCCGGCCGTGTCACGGCCCCGTCCGGTACGCGCTGGACGGAGCTATGTCAGTTGTCAGTTACCAGGTGTCAGGCAACCGAGCGCCCAGTACGCGAGCCGCGCCAAGGGACGCTGTCACCGCGGCAGTTGACCCTGACGCAGGGGCAACCTCTCAGCATGGTGGGCATGACTACGAGAAGCAGTGCGATCGAGGTGGCCGGGCTGCGCAAGTCGTACGGCGGTCACGAGGTGGTCGCCGGAGTCGACCTGACTGTCCCCGCCGGCTCCGTCTACGCCCTGCTCGGGCCCAACGGAGCCGGCAAGACGACCACGGTCCGGATCCTGTCGACGTTGCTACCCGCGGACGCCGGTGAGGCTCGGGTTGCCGGGTACGACGTATGCCGCGAGGCCGATCAGGTGCGCGCGGCGATCGGGGTGACCGGGCAGTTCTCCGCCGTGGACGAGTTGCTGACCGGGCGGGAGAATCTGCGGCTGATGGCCGATCTCGGCCACCTCGATCGGCGCCGCGCGGGGCGTGTTGTCGAGCGGTTGCTGGAGCGGTTCGACCTGGTCGATGCCGCCGACCGGCGCACGGTGACGTACTCCGGCGGTATGAAGCGGCGGCTGGACCTGGCGATGACCCTGGTGGCCGGGCCGCGGCTGATCTTCCTCGACGAACCGACGACCGGCCTCGACCCGCGCAGCAGACGTGAACTGTGGCAGATCGTACGGGAGTTGGTGGCCGACGGGGTGACCGTCTTCCTCACCACCCAGTATCTCGAGGAGGCCGACCAGCTTGCCGACCGGATCGGTGTGCTCGACGGGGGCCGACTGGTCGCCGAGGGCACCGCGGCCGAGCTGAAGCGGCTGGTCCCCGGCGGTCGCATCGAGCTCCGGGCCGCCGACGGCGAGCGAGTGGCGGAGCTGGTGCGCCAGTTGCCCGGAGCGAGCGCGAACTCCGAGGCGCTCACCGTGATCCTGCCGCACGACGGCAGCCTCGCCGCACTGCGACGGCTGCTGGACGCCGTCGACGACACCTCGGTCGTCGGGCTCGCCGTGCACACCCCGGATCTGGACGACGCGTTCCTGGCCCTCACCGGTCGCCCCACCCCCGACAGGCCTTCCGAGGAGGTGGCGGTATGAGCACCGCTAGGTACGCCGTTCGCGACTCCGTGACCATGCTGCGTCGCAATCTGAAGCACATGGCCCGGTACCCGTCGATGACAGTGATGCTGATCGGGCAGCCGCTGCTGTTCCTGCTGCTGTTCGTCTACGTCTTCGGCGCGACCATGGGCGCCGGTCTGCCGGGAGCCCCGGCAGGGGACCGTGGCGACTACCTGACGTTCATCACCCCCGGAATCCTGGTCATGACGGTGGCCAGCGTGTCCATCGGCACTGCGGTCCTGGTCGCCACCGACATGACCAGCGGGATCATCGACCGGTTCCGGACCATGGACATCGCCAAGGTCTCAGTGCTCAGCGGCCGCGTGCTCGGCGCGATGATCCAGACCGCGCTCGCGCTCGCGGTGATCTTCGGAGTGGCGTTCCTGCTCGGTCTGGAGACCGCCGCCTCGGCGCTGCAGTGGTCGGCGCTGATCGGACTGCTCGCGCTGCTGTCGTTCGCGATGACCTGGTTCACCGTGGCGCTGGGGCTGGCCAGTCCGGATGCGGAGACCGCGAGCAACCTGCCGATGATCTTCGTGCTGCTGCCGTTCGTGGGCAGCGGGTTCGTCCCGGTGGAGTCGATGCCGAACGGGCTGCGGTGGTTCGCCGAGCATCAGCCGTTCACTCCGGTCATGGACGTCTTCCGCGGTCTGCTGGCGGGATCGCCGGACGGTTCGGACGCGTTGTGGGCCATCGGCTGGTGCGGGGTGATCGGAATGGTCGGCTACCTCTGGTCGCGGCGCCTCTACCGGTACCGGACGCGCGCCGCGAGCTAGGAGACTGGTGCGATGCTGACCATCGGCGAGCTGGCGTCGTACGCCGGAGTGACTGTGCGCGCGGTGAGGCACTACCACGCCAAGGGGCTGCTGCCGGAGCCGGAGCGGGACCACTCCGGCTATCGGAGGTACGACGCCGGCGCCGTGGTCGAGCTGATCAAGATCCGGACCCTCGCCGAGGCCGGGGTCCCGCTGAGGCGCGTGCGTGAGCTGCTGCAGGCGGACGAGGAGGAGTTCGCCGCAGCGGTCGCGGACATCGACAAGCGGCTGCGTACGGAGATCCGGGAACGGCAGCGACACCGCGAGCGGATCGCCCGCCTCGCCTCCGGGGACAACCTGGCGCTGCCCCGGGAGGTGGTCGAATTCCTCGACCGGCTGCGGGCGCTCGGCGTCGACGAGCGGATCGTACGGGTGGAGCGCGACGGCTGGATCCCACTGGCCGCACACTCGCCCGAGCGGATTCCGGAGTGGATGGCCCGCAAGCGGGAGCAGATCGCCGACCCGCAGCTCATCGACTTCTATCTCACCCTGGGCCAGGCCCTCGACCGGACCGACGACGATCCACAGCTGGTCGAGCTGGCCGACCAGTTGGCCGCGTACATCACGCGGATGGCCGACGAGCAGGGCGAGGGGTACGTCGACGACGCCGACATCGAGCCTCCGTTCGTCAAGCTGATGGACGCGCTCGCGTTCGACACCGCGCCGCCGGCCCGTCGGCTGATCGAGCTGCTGAGGGAGCAAGGCTGGACCGGCTGGACCAAGCTCGAACGCGTCACCCCCACACGGGGTGCTGCCGGAACACGGCGGGAAGACACTGCGGTGCAGCGCTCACAGCGTGAGCGGTGACGGCGGGCGGGGTCCAGGTTGCCGCCGGCCAGGTGGACGTCACCCGGACTGGTGGCGATCAGCCGTGGACGGCGTTGAGGACGGCGGCAAGTTTTTCGGGCGCACTGATCATCGCCATATGGCCGGTGTCGAGATCGATGACGTCGGGCCGAAGCAGCGCGATGGATCGCTGCTGGAGTTCCTCGACGTAGCACTGGTCGCGCGTGAGGTGCACGTACGTCCGGGGTATCTCGCGGCTGTAGCCGCTCAGGTTCACAGTCTCGCTGAGCAGGGCGGCCGAGTCGTCGGCCAGCCGGTTCAGGGTGGACGCGGTGGTCGCCTCGTCCATGTCGTTGCACAGCATCGCGGCGGCGCCCTCGCGAGTCTGGTGGTAGACGCCGTCGGCGATGGACTGCTCCACCAGCCCCCGCACTCCCGGATCGATCTGGTCGAGCACCCGGGAACCGTCCGCCGGCACCACGGCCGACACGAGGACGACGTGGCGGATCCGGTCAGGTATGAGGTCCAGGACACGTGGGATCGTGACGCCCGCGAATGAGTGACCGACGAGTACCACGTCGCGCAGATCCTTCGCTTCGATGTCCTCGCGGACCGCATCGGCGCAGTCCGCGAGAGTGACCGTGCCCAGGTCGACTTCAGCTCTGGTCCCGCGCCCCGGAAGGTCGACCGCCAGCGCTTCCGCACTTAGATGGGGGATCAGCTCGTCCCAACAGTTCGCGCCGAAGCTTGCCCCATGGATGAGAACGAACGCCATCACGTACCTCCTCGTCAACGATATCAACCGAACCATAATTGAATTCAGTTCTGCTGACGAGGTCTGCGGCACAGCAAGGGAGCAAAAGGCCAAGACATGGATCCGTTGGGTTGTTCACGCCTCAAGGGTCCCGGGGCGTTCAACGAGCTGACCTCGTTCGCAACAGGCACCGGAGGCGACCGAGTGGGACTCCCGAGGTGACGGAGTACATGGCGGGCAGAGGGACCGCCGCTGTTGCGATCGCTGTCCATGCCCTGTCCGGCTCAGGTCAACGCGCAGGCGGCTCACCGAGGTGGTCGACTGGCCGAACGACTCCGTACCTCTTCGCAAGGGAAGTCAGCTATGGCCATCGTTGTGGTTCTCGATATGCCGGGGATGACCCAGGCCCAGTACGAGCAGAGCGCGGAGAAGGTCGCCGGTCGGCCCGGCCCGGTCGAGAGCCCCGCCGACTGGCCGGTGTCCGGACTCATCTCGCACACCGCCGCGCCCACAAGCAACGGCTGGCTCGTCGTGGACGTCTGGGAGTCCGAGGAGGCATTCCAGCAGTTCGGCGAGACCCTCATCCCGATCCTGCGAGAGCTCGGCCTCGCGGACGTGCAACCGCAGACCTACCCGGTGTTCAACGTGGTCACCCGCTAGTGCCGTCCCGCTCCGGCCTCCCGCGACCGCACGCCAGAGCAGCGGCCGGCAGGGGCCGTCCTCCCCCAACCTGCTGATCCACACCGGGAAATGGGTAACAAAGTCCCCCTGCTATGGTGCGCCGATGTCATCGATCAAGAAGTTCCAAGTCACCTTCGACTGCGCGGAACCAGAGCGCGTCGCTCGTTTCTGGTGCGAGGTGTTGGGGTACGTCGCACCGGCGCCGCCGGAGGGGTTTGACACTTGGGACGATTTCAACCGCTCCCTGCCTCCGGAGGATCGGGATTCATGGTTCGCCTGCAGTGATCCCTCGGGTGAGGGCCCGCGACTCTTCTTTCAGCGCGTTCCAGAAGGCAAGGTCGTCAAGAATCGGGTGCATCTTGACGTGCGGGCCGGCACCGGACTCGTAGGTGAAGAGCGCCTGGCCACGCTTCAGGCCGAATGCGCACGACTGATCGCGCTCGGCGCGGTACACGTGCTCACGCAGCTTGCCGATGACGAAAACGAGTCCTGCATCACGATGCAGGACATCGAGGGCAACGAGTTCTGTCTCGACTGAGCGTCCTCCGAGACGGCGGGACGACCAGACCAGGCCAGGCCGATGCCCCGGTAGCACCCGTCCGCGGTGACCGAGAGATCCGGGTGTGGCCGGCGCACCTCCACGCATCCGTCGTGTGCTCACTTTCGTCCAAGCGCCCTCGATCTTTGTCCATGGATGAGCCCGCATCCAGGGGTGAGGGTGGAGCCATGAGCGAATGGCGTACAGGAGCGTGATCGAGCGGCAGCGGATGCCGAGTGGGCTGGTGGCACTGGCGCTCGGTGGGTTCGGCATTGGACTGACCGAGTTTCTGATCGCTGGGCTGCTCCCTCAGGTGGCGTCCAGTTTCGCTGTGTCCGAGGCGGCGGCGGGATGGCTGATCTCCGGGTACGCGTTGAGCGTCGCGGTCGGTGCGATCGCGCTGACCGCGGCGACGGCTCGGCTGCCCCGCAAGGAGGTTCTGGTCGGCCTGGTGGCGTTGTTCGTCGTCGGCAACCTGTTGTCCGCACTCGCACCGAACTACCCGGTGATGCTGCTCGGGCGGATCGTCGCGGCGTTGTGCCACGGGTCGTTCTTCGGTATCGGCTCGCTGGTCGCTCGCAGTCTGGTCGCGCCGGAGAAGAAGTCCCGCGCGGTCGCGGTCATGTTCGCGGGGCTGACGCTCGCCAACGTGCTGGGGGTGCCGTTCGGCGCGTTGGTAGGTGAACGCTGGGGCTGGAGAGTGGCGTTCTGGGCGGTCACCGCGATCGGCGTACTCGCGCTGGCGGGAATCGCCGCCCTTGTCCCCGACGGGGCGGGAGAGACACGGCCGCCGACAGTGACGGGCCGCTCGGACCCGGCACCTGCCGACGGCTTGCGCGCGCAGTTCCGCGCGTTCCGCTCCTGGCAGGTCTGGCTGACCCTCACCGCCACCGCGCTCAGCTACGGCGGGATGTTCGGTGCGTTCAGCTACATCGCCTACACGTTCACCGAGGTCGGCGGCTTCTCCTCCTCGGATGTCGCCTGGCTGTTGATGGTGTACGGCGTCGGTCTGGTCGTCGGAAACCTGGTCGGCGGGCGAGCGGCCGACCGCGACCGTGACCGCGCCCTGGTCCTTGCCCTGCTCGGGCTTGCCGTCACCCTGGCCGTGTTCGGTCTGCTGGCCGGCAGCGCCACCGCGTCGGTGATACTCGTGTTTCTGATGGGGCTGTTCGGATTCGCCGGCGTGCCCGGCATGATCACTCGCGTCACCGACTTCGCCCACGGGGCGGCGCTGGCCGCCAGTGCCAATGTGTCCGCGTCCAACATCGGCAACGCGTTGGGCGCCTGGCTCGGGGGCCTGGCCATCACCGCGGGTCTCGGATACACCGCGCCGCTCTACGTCGGCGCCGGCATCGTACTGATCTCCGTCGTCGTCATGGCCGTTGCCGCACGCCAAGCCGAGTCACCCGCGCCGCAGATTACTGCGCACCGCGTGTGAATCGATGTCGGCGAGAGCCGTTGCACGCCTGGCGATGCTCAGCGCGTTCGGTCAAGGTCCGTGGCACAGCCGCTCACCAGACGAAGGTGACATCGGGGAGGCTCGCTGAGGGACCGTCCAGGACATGGTCGTTGCGGTCTCGCAGCCAGCGGTCGAAGAATGAGGTGACACAGGCTCGGATCACCGTGACCGCGCGGGCGGGGTCGATCGTGCCAATGGTCTCTTCGACGATGTCCTGGCCGAGACCGGTCTGGGGCATGACTGCCGCGAGATCGGTGTACGTCTGATGCCGCGAGCCGCGCAGGGTCAGGTCGCGGCGCCATCCGGTGCTGTGCGACCAGAACGCCGCCCATGACGGCTCGGTTCGCGCGTGGTCGCTGCCTTCACGGCCCATCAGGAGGAAGGGACGGTCGAGGCCGTGGGTGGCAACGGGCGAGAGATTGGTTCCGTTGGGTTCCTGGTTGAACTCCAGGGTGCCGTCCAGGTCGATCCCGGCTCGGATCCTCCGGTCCTCGTACATGCTCTGAGCGGCGGTGAATCCGCCTCCCGACTGGCCGGCCAGGCCGACCCGGTGGGTGTCGAGCACTTCCGACAGGCCGTGCGGCAGCGCGCCGAGCCTACTCACGACGAAGCGGGCGTCGGCGACCCTGGTGCGCAGCGTCTTCTCCAGCAGGGCGGGAACGGTGCCCTCGCGTTGGGCCCGCGCGAATTCCTCGAGCAGCACCTCGTTCGTCCTGACCGAGCCGTCGGGAAACTGCACGCCCGGAGACTCGTAGGTGTGGTCGACGGTGACAACGACGTAGCCGTGGCTGGCCAGTTCCTCGGACAGCAGGGTGCCCCAGCAGCGAGGGTCTCCGACACCCGGCGAGTACAGCACCACCGGCCGACGCCCGCCGCGTGGGTCCACGGGCGCCTGACGGTGGGCATGCGTGCGCGTGCCCACCCAGTCCACCGTGCCCGACGGGATGCGATGCGGCTCCAGGGCGTCGAATCGCTCGGCCGCGCCGCGCTCCATGTATGGCGCGAGGTGCTGCCCGCGGCGTGGCGCGAGAGCCGGATACCAGACACTGATCATCAGTTCGCGGTGGGGCACCGACGGCATCCATGGGTCGGGCCGAGTTCGGTCCGTCAGATGGAGGGAGACCGTACCGATCGTGCACGGTCCGGTCGGCTCGGGGAGGCGGAGTCGGATCGCCGAGCGGCGGGCCGGCCGGGACTGGGCCCGCGCGGCAGGCATACCCGCCAGCGGCGACATCGCCAGAGCAGTCGCTGCCAGGAACTCGCGGCGTGGGAGAGAGAAGGACGACATGCCGTCCATCCTCGACAAGATCACCTCCGAGGTCACTCGTGCTACCCCCAGGTGCCCTGGTTCGGGTTTCCCCGGAAACGACGCGCCCTCGCCGTGATCGATGACTCCCTGACGGGGCGGGGTGCATGCATGGACTCAGGCATGCAGGGTGGGCCGGTAGACGAGCTCCTGGATGTGGCCGTCCAGCGTCCGGCTCTCGATCAACTCCAGGTCGAAGTCGGCCGCGCCCTGGAAGATCGGGTCCAACCCGGTCCGACCGGTGATCACAGGGAAGAGCGTCACCTGGACGCGGTCGACGAGACCGGCGGCCATCAGCGCCCGGTTCATCGACAGGCTGCCGTGCGAGCGCAACGGCACCTCGGACTCCTCCTTGAGCCGGGCGACGACGTCGACGGCGTCACCGCTCACGACGTTCGCATCCGGCCAGTCGAGGGGTCCTTCCAGTGTGGTCGAGACCACCGTTGCCGGCAGGTTCCTCATCCGCGTGACCCATGGGTCACGCACCTCGGACTCCTCCGTACTCGATGCCAGCATCTGCGCGAACGCCCGATACGTGTTTGCCCCGAAGACCATCCGCTGCTCCCCGCTGTACAGGCCGAGGCGGTGATCGAGGAGCTCGGGACCTTGCTTGCCCCAGTAGCCGGTCCAGTCGCCGCCGGCGGCACCGAAGCCGTCGAGGCTGCAGAAGACGTCGAATGTGTACGTGGTCGTCATGGTGCTCTCCTCGAATGTGGTTGATCGCGTGTGGATAGAGACTTGCGGCCGCCGCGAAACTCATCGCCCTGGACTCCCGGAGTCCGGCCACCCCGAACGCGGCTCCAGGGGATCCAGGGAGCGGGCGCCGCCGGTCACTCGTTTCGGCGTGGTGGCTTGTAGAGGTCGCCGAGGCGGAGTGGCGCGGGCGGGGGCAGGGGCGCGCCGTCCGTCGTCCGGCAGGACTGGAGGAAGTGGGCGAGCAGGCGGCGGGAGGCGGCCATGGAGACCTCCGGGGACTCCTGCAGGACGCCGTTGTTCGCCAGGAGCAGGAGGGTGACGTCGCTGGGGTCGAAGTCCTTGCGGAGTTGCCCGGTGTCCTTCGCACGCTGTACCAACCGGGCGAGGTCTGCCTCGGCGCGGGCACGTTCACGACGGAAGCCGGGCGCGTCTGGGAACTGGGAGAGGAACGCGGCGCTGAATCCGCGGTCCTGGGCCTGCATCCTGCACACCTTGGTGAGAACGGAACAGAAGCCGTGCCAGGGATCGTCGTCCTGAAGGGCCTCGTCGAGGACTGCGACGCACTGGGCCAGTTGCTCGGAGAACGCCGCGGCGATCAGCGAGTCGCGGGTCGGGAAGTGCCGGTAGAGGGTGGCGGCACCCACTCCGGCTCTGCGGGCGATCGTGCTGGAGGGTACGTCGGTGCCGTTGAGGGCGTATGCCTCGCGGGCGGCCCGGAGGAGCCGGGCGCGGTTGTGTCTGGCGTCGGCTCTCTGCCCCGGGGCAGGCGTGCCGGAGGCGGCGGAGGGCGGGTTCCGAGACGGTTGAGCAGGCATGTCTCTCACTTAACCACAAACGGAAGAGGTCGTCCGTTTAGCGGGTTAGCGTGCTCTGGTGCCGCGGTCCCCCGCGGTCTGCTCTCTGCCGCAGAGGTGAGGGGCGGCGCCGTCCTGGCGAGCCCTCCTTCTGAACTACCCGCCATGTGTACGGAGGTTGTCCGTGTTCGCTGTGCAGTACCACCGCTACGGCGGTCCCGAGGTCCTCGGCGTGGAGGAGGCTGAGGAGCCGCATGCCGGTCCCGGCCAGATACGCATCGCGGTGCGTGCCACCGGCGTCACCCCTGCTGACTCGTACTTGCGCTCAGGGATGTTGCAGAGCATCACTTCCCTGGACTTCCCCCATGTCCCCGGTATGGATGCCGCGGGAATCGTCGACGAGGTGGGAGAGGGGGTGACCGGCACCGTCGTGGGTGATGCGGTCTTCGGTCTCGTTCCCTTCGCGGATCTGGGAGGCGGAGCGGCCCAGTACGCGGTGTTGGAGGCGTGGGCACCCAAACCTCGGTCATGGTCCTTCGAGGAGGCCGGTGGCGCCGCGGGCAACATCGACACAGCCACGCGCGTACTGGATGCCCTGGAAGCCGCCGAGGGCATGACCTTCCTGATCGATGGTGCCGCTGGAGGGGTCGGCACCATCGCCGCGCAACTCGCCCAGGCCCGCGGCCTTTTCGTGATCGGCACCGCGAGCGAACGCAACCATGGCTTCCTCGATCGACTCGGCGTTGTGCCGGTCACTTACGGGGCCGGGCTGGCCGATCGCCTTGCCCCGCTGGCTCCGCACGGCGTCGACGTGGTTCTCGACGCGGCCGGGAAGGGCTCCCTTGCCGAACTCGTGGCCATCGCCGGCGATCCGCACCGCGTGGTGACCATCGCGGACTTCGACGCCGATCGGCACGGGGTGCGGTTCTCCCGCTCCGGAGCGGGAGAACCGACGGGTTGGGCAGGACTGCCGGTGGCGGCCGACCTCGCCGACCGCGGCCGCCTCACGGTCCCGCTGCATGCCGTGTTCCCACTGAAGGAGACCGCCACAGCTCACGAGGTCAGCGCCGCCGGCCACGCGCGCGGCAAGATCGTAATCACTGTGCCCTGATGCGATGGACGAACAGGCCCGCAGCCACTGGATGATGCTCCCCCGGCGGCAAACTGCCCGCCGACGGCCGTCCACCGAGTCGGAAACGAGCCGGAGACGTTCGAGAAGCAACTGGGCGTGCCGGCGGCGCTCTTCGACCTGCCCGGCTGAACTACTCGGGGTCCGCGTGAGCCGACCTGAGTTCCGGGGACAGCCGGGCCGGATCCACTGCGGTCACGGCCGTCCTCGCGTCCAGTTCCCAGCCCTTCCCGTACGCCGCGGCGAACGTCTCCTCGCCCAGTGCGGTCCGGCCTCGGCGGGTGAGGTCGCGAACCTGGCGGTCGGTGCGGTCGTGGGCGCCGCGCAGCCGGGAGGCGGCGCCGAGGAGCACGGCGACCTCGTGATGTCGCCCGTGTGCCTCGGCGAGCGCGGCTGTGTTGACCGCCACCAGCGACAGGATGGGCAGGTCCCGGGTCTCCAGCGCCGCCGCGTACGCCTTCGCCAGCGCCTTGGCCGCACCGGCCTGGTCGCCCGTTTCCAGGCAGAGCGAGGCCCGTGCACTGCCGACGAGCGTCCGCCCGTGGTCGCCGGGGAACGGGGTGTCGCCGTGCAGACCCCGTTCGGCTTTGTCGAGGAGTTCCCGCGCCCGGTCAAGGTCGTCGAGCCGCACCCAGAGGACGGCGTCCCACGCGTCGACCAGGAGCAGCATCTCCGGCGAGTTCGCGCGCAGGGCCCGCTCCCGGGCCGAGTCGATCATCGCGATCACCAGGTCGGTGTCGCCGCGCCGCAGGTGCAGGTCGATCCAGCGCAGGTCGCCGAACACCTCGTCGCCGAGGCTGAGCGAGCCGAACTCGCCTGCCAGCGACCGGGCTTCGCGCAGGTCGGCCAGCGCGCCGTCGAGGTCGTCGTCGTACTGCCGCAGCTGGGCGCGCAACGGCAGCACGTTGGCCTGGCCCCAGCGGTCGCCGACCTGCTGGAAACAGGCCAGGGCCGCTTCGACGTCGGTACGCATCCGGTCCAGCTCGCCCGCGTTCTCGGCGAACTGGGCCCGGAACATGCGGGCCAGCCCGGACAGCCACACGTCGTCGCCGTCGGCGAGGCGTTCGACGAGCGCGGGTGTGGTCGTCTCCCCCTGCAGGAAGGCCAGCGGGAGCGCGGTGAGCGCGCCGTACGGGCCGGGCAGCTCCGGGTACGCGAGGAGCCGGTCGGCCAGCTCCCGCAGCTCGGCCTGGTCGCCCGCAGCCTCCTCGGCGGTCGTCCCCGGCCGGGTGTCCACCCGGTTGAGCAAGTGGATCGCGTGGGCGCAGTCGCGGTCGGGCGAAGGCTGGCCGCCGGGCACCGACAGGGCCTCGCCCAGCCAGTAGGCCGCGTCGGACTTCCGGCCGAACATCTGCCAGTACCAGGTCAGGTTCAGGGCCAGGGCGACCGCACCTGCGGCATCGCCGGTGTCGCATCGCCGGCGCAGCGCGGCGAGCGTGTTGTCGTACTCGGCGCCGATGACTCGTATGGCCGTCAGCTGGCCGGGTCCGCGCAGTCGCGGGTCGTACCGGGCCATCAGTTCGGCGAAGTGGCCGGCGGCCAGGTCGCGGACGGTGCCGAGGTCGCCCGTCTCGGCCAGGCGGTCGGTGCCATACTCGCGCAACGTCTCCAGCATGCGGTAGCGGCCCGGGGCGGGCGCGAGTTGCAGCAGCGAGCGGTCGACCAGGTCGGCGAGCAGTTCGGGGATGTCTGCGGCCTGTACCGCGGTGCCGGCGCAGAGTGCGGTGGCCGAGGCCGGTGTGGCTCCGGCGGGCAGGATCGCGACGCGTTCGGCGACCGTACGCTCGTCCTCGCTGAGCAGGTCCCAGCTCCAGGCGATGACCGCGCGCAGTGTGCGGTGCCGGGGCAGCGCGGTGCGGCTGCCGGTGGTGAGCAGCCGGAACCGGTCGGAGAGCCCGTCGGCGAGTTCGGGCAGCGACAGCGTCCGCAGTCGGGCCGCGGCCAGTTCGAGGGCCAGCGGCATCCCGTCCAGGCTGCGGACCACCCGCCGGATCTCGGGCAGTGTCGTCCCGTCGACTTCGAAGCCGGGGCGTACGGCCGCGGCCCGCTCGGTGAACAGGCGCACCGATGCCACCCGTTGGGTCTGTTCGACGCCGTCGTCCGGGGCGGGCAGCGCGAGCGGGCCGAGCGGTACGAGCGCCTCGCCGTCGACCGCGAGGGGTTCGCGGCTGGTGGCGAGCACGCGCAGCCCGGCACAGCGGGAGAGCAGTGCCGCGACCAGGTGGGCCACGGCGTCGATCAGGTGCTCGCAGTTGTCGACCAGCAACAGGCTCTCGCGGCCGCCGAGTTGGTCGACGAGTACGTCCAGGTCGTCGCCCTCCACCCGCTTCCGGGCCTCGAACATCGCGCCGCCGCGCAGCCCGATCCCGGCGAGCAGGGCAGCGCCGACCTTGGCCGGTTCGGTGACCGAGGCTAGGTCGATCATCCAGGCGCCGTCGCGGTACTCGTGGCCGTGGCGGCGGGCGGCCTCGACGGCGAGCCGGGTCTTGCCTGCGCCGCCGGGACCGAGCACGGTGACCAGGCGCCCGGCGGCGAGCAGTGTGTCGATCCGGGTGAGGTCGTCGTCGCGCCCGATGAAGCTCGTCAGCGGCGCGGGCAGGTTGCTGGGCCTGGTCTGCGCGGTGTCGGCGGCCGGGGTGGGCCGCTCGGCGCGCAACAGGCTGAGATGGCGGTCGCGCAGGGCGGCGCCCGGGTCGGTGCCGAGGTCGTCGGCCAGGGTTTCACGGACCCGCTCGTACAGGGCCAGTGCCTCGGCCTGGCGCCCCTGGGCGGCGAGCGCGTCCATGAGCAGCGCTGCCGCCCGCTCGTGGACGGGGTGCTCGGTGAGCAGTGCGGTCAGGCGGGCGGCGGCCTCGTCGGCACGGCCCAGGTACAGCTCGGCGTCGGCCAGGTCGGTGACTGCCTCGACCGAGGCGTGGGCCAGCCGGGTCGCGGCGGCGGGCGCCACCGCGGCGACATCCGTGGGCTCGGCGCCGGGACGGGTACCGGGATGGTCGCCGCCCCACAGCGCCACGGCCTCGCCGAGCGCGGTCGCCGCGGCATGCGGATCGCCTGCGCGCAGGCGGTCACGGCCGGTGGCTGCGAGTTGCTCGAACCGCAGCGCGTCCACGGCGTCGGCGTCCACGTCCAGCCGGTATCCGCCCGCGACCTGTGTGACGGCGTCGGCCGAGCCGAGGGCCCTGCGCAGCCGTGAAGCGAGGGCCTGCAGGGCGTGGGCGGGGCCGGCCGGCGGGTCCTCGGCCCAGATCGCGTCGACCAGGACGCCCTGTGCGACCGTATGGCCGCCTGCGAGCGCCAGTCGTACGGCCAGACCCTGCAACCGCGCGCCGACGACGGGCAGGACGGTGTCACCGCGAGACGCCTGAAAGGCGCCGAGCAGCGTGATGCGAAGCCGGGCATCGCCGTCCATCCCACGATCTTCGCGTGCGCACGCACGATCCCCAAATCAGGGCGGTGGTACCTGGCTTCCCTGTTCACGCCGGTACCGGAAGGCGCCGGACCGGAGTGTCAGTGCCGTGTGCCCCCATGTCAGCGCCGTGCGTGCCCCGTGTGAGCGGCCCGAGTCAGTCTTTGCGTGCCTCACGGAAGAGGCTGCGGAAGAGGCTTTGGAAGGGAAGTTCTCGTGCATGACGTAGTGATTGTGGGCGCCGGCCCTGTTGGTCTTTTCCTTGCCTGCGAGCTTGGTCTCGCGGGCTGTTCCGTCCTGGTGCTGGAGGGGGCGCCGGAGGGCCGCTCCCCATGGAAGGAGAACCCGCTCGGGATGCGGGGCCTGTCCGCCGCGTCGGTCGAGGCGTTCTACCGCCGCGGGATGCTGCACCCGCTCCTGACGGCGTCGGGCGTCCACGACGATCCCGGCGCGAACCCCGACTCGGACGAGCCGTCACCCCCTCGTGGAGTGAGCCACTTCGCGGGCATGATGCTCGATCCGGCCCAGGTCGACGTCACCGCCCTCCCTTTTCGGCTTCCCAGCCCGGCACTGGAGGGAGTGATGACGAATCTCGAAGCGGTCGAGACGGTGCTGTCCGAGCGGGCGTCCAAGCTGGGCGTGGAGGTCAGGCGTGGCGTCGCGGTGTCAGCTGTCGCGCAGGGCGATGAGAGCGTGGTCGTGCAGTCCGGGGAGCACGAGTACGCGGCACGCTGGGTCGTCGGCTGCGACGGTGGGCGCAGCACGGTGCGTGGGCTCGCGGGCTTCGAATTCGTCGGCACCGAGCCGCAGTTCACCGGCTATGTCGTACTCGCCGACATAGCCGACCCCGAGAAGCTGCACCCCGGGTTCAACCTGACGCCGACAGGCATGTACCTCCGGACGCCCGTGCAGGAGTACATCGGCATGCTGGAGTTCGACGGCGGCGCGTTCGACCGCTCGCAGCGGCCGACGCGCGAACATCTACAGGCGGTTCTGCGCCGTGTGTCCGGCACCGACGTGACGCTGACCGGCGTCCATCTCGCTTCGAGCTTCACCGATCGGGCGATGCAGACGACGACGTACCGGCAGGGGCGCGTCCTGCTCGCGGGCGACTCCGCCCACATCCACTCCCCTCTTGGAGCGCAGGGACTCAATCTCGGCCTCGGCGACGCCATGAACCTGGGGTGGAAGCTCGCGGCGACCGTGCACGGGCACGCGCCGGACGGGCTTCTCGACACCTACACCCGCGAGCGCCGTCCGATCGGCGCAGGCGTGCTGGACTGGACGCGCGCCCAGGCCGCGGCCATGAAGCCGGACCCGCATGCCCAGGCGGTCCAAGGACTGCTGCGTGACCTGCTCGGGACCCGAGACGGAACGACGTACGTGTTCAAGAGGACATCGGGATCGGCCAACCGCTACGACCTCGGCGGCGAGCACCCGCTGGTCGGCCGCAACGCCCCGGACCTCCGTCTTGAGGACGGCACCCGCCTCGGCGACCTGATGCAGGACGGGCGAGGCGTCGCTCTCGATTTCAGCATCGACCGAAGCCTGCACGGCTCGGCGATGCGCTGGGAGAGCCGGCTCCGGTATGCGGCCGGTCCGGCGAGGAACGACCTCGGACTGGGTGCCGTACTGGTCCGGCCCGACGGCACAGTCGCCTGGGCAGGTGATCGCGCCCCTGACCGCGAAGCGTTCGAACAGGCCGCCGGCCGTTGGTTCGGCACTCCGCACATCTGAATCAGCCACCCCGACAACCGAGTTCAAGGAGCACGCATGACTATCACCATCCGCCCGGGAAGCACCGTGATGTTCGCCGGCGATTCGATCACCGACTGCCAGCGGCTGGAGAGTGAGGACGGTCTCGGCTTCGGCTACCCGTTGCGCGTCGCGGGCGAGTGGGGACTCCGTCACCCGGACCGGGCCGTGAACTGGCTGAACTCCGGCATCGCGGGCGACAAGGTGATGGACCTCGAAGCCCGCTGGCAGGCGGACGTCCTCGACGCGCGCCCGGACGTGGTGTCGATCCTGGTCGGAGGAAACGACGTCGGCTGGCACTCGTACGACCCGGACGGCTATGTGATCCCCGCGGGGGACTTCGCGGCAGGGTACGACCGCCTGCTCGCGCCCCTCGCCGAGGCCGGCGCCGACCTGATCCTCATCGAGCCGTTCCTGCTGCCGATTCGCGGCCTGGTCGAGGTCGGCGACGTGCACCTCGACGAAGAGGTCCGAAAGGAGTGGCGGGCCGACCTGGACCCGAAGATCCAGGTCGTGCGCGAGCTCGCCCGCAAGTACGGCGCGCATCTGCTGTCGGCCGACGGCATGTTCGCCGGGCTCTCCGCGACGACCGGGCCGGAGTACTGGGCTGCGGACGGTGTGCACCCGACACCGGCTGCTCACGCGGCGCTCGCGTCGGCCTGGCTGCGCCTGGTCGCGTGACCGGACCTCGCGATCGTCCGCGAGGCGGGGGACATCGGTGACATCGGCGATCGCGAGGAGCGTCACCGACCGGGACGTCGGCGATGCGCGGCGGGAAGTAGTCAGTTCTCGCCGAAGTCCTTGGTCTTGATGAAGCGGTGGTCGGTCTTCGACGGGCCGTCCTCCGTTCCGCGCAGGATCCAGTAACCGGCGTCCTTGCGGGGCTTGTTGAAGCCGAACGTGCCGATGAGCAGTTCGTCGCGGCCATCGGTGTCGAGGTCGGCGATGTGCAGGTCCCAGCCGAAGAAGTCGCGGTCCCCCTCGTGCTGCGGTGAGCCGCCGAGGCCGATCGCACGCCGGTCAATCCTGACGGTACGGGCCGCGTCGAGTCCGTCCTTGCCGCCGAGGAGCACCACCACCTGGCCGATACGGCGATCGATGCCATGTGACTGGGTGGCGATGTCGTCGTAGCTGTCACCGTTCAAGTCGCCGACCGCTACGGCGTTGACGACATCCAGCTTCCCGAGGTCGCGGGCGGCCCTGCCCCTGCCCGGGCCCTTGTCGCTTCCGTAGACGGCACGGGCTTCGCTGAAGCCCACCCGGGCGAGGATGTCGGCGTGGCCGTCGCCGTCGAAGTCACCGGCGGCCACGGGCTTGGCGTCGGCCTGGCTGTCGGCCTCGCTCGTGATGCCGGGTACGGCCCCGGCGGGCTTCAGCCCCTGGGGCGTACCCCGGTAGAACACGGCGTCGATGACGTCTTCCGGCATGTCTTCCTCGAAGCGGACATCCTCCTCGTCGTACTCGGCCTTGGTCACCAGGTCGTCCCGGCCGTCGCCGTCGAAGTCGCCGACGACCGCGTGGACCACGGACACCCAGCCCTGTTGGCCCACGTCGACGGTGGAGGTGGTGCGGGGCGCCCCGTCGTCGCGGCCGAGCGGCCCGTACAGGACAGTGGCGGGCTGCGGCTTGCGCTCGTACTGGCTGCCGGGCTCCGCGAGGGTCAGCAGGTCGAGGGCGCCGTCGCCGTCGAAGTCCCCGGCGGCGGTGGCCGGGAGGACGTCGGCGGGCAGCTCGGTGACGCCCGCGGGGCCGTCGGGGCCGCCCCAGACGATGCGCTGCTCGGGCGTGGACTTCCCGTTGGGGTGGCTCAGCAGGTTGCGTACGACGACATCGGCGTGGCCATCGTCATCGAGATCTCCGGTGAACTGGGTCGACCGGTCGTGCATGATCGGCGAGCTGGTGACCCGGGGGTCCGGCTTGGTGTATCGCTCCGCGAGGCGGAAGGCCTTGCCGGGTTCCGGGCCGCCGGATGCGGCGAGGGCGACGAAGCGGTTGTTGTGCCAATCTCCCCCTGGCTTCGGCTCCTTGTACCACCCGTTGACGACGGCGTCGGCGTGTCCGTCGCCGTTCACGTCGTCCCGGTTGACCTCGCCGTCGTCCCGCTGAGCAGGAGAAGGGGGCGTCGGCGCCGACTTCCCGTCGTCGCCCGAACAGCCCGTGAACAGCAGGGTGGTCGTGCAGAGGAGGACCACGGCGACAGCATGGCGGTTGGTACGGCGGCGGCGCATGGCGCAAGTGTGCGAGACGCAGCTCACGGGCCCGTAACGACGGGGTCAGGGTCGGATTCCGGTCAGGAACCCGGGCGTCGGCGCGGTACTGGCGTCAGGGCAGGAACTGAGTCTTCGGCGCGGCACTGGCGTCAGGGGGCGGTGAACGCCTCAGCGGTCACATCGGCTTCGAGGCTCGCGCCCTGGAAGCCGTACGTACCGATGTCCGAGATCTTGATCAGGAGGCAGTAGCGGTCGACCGCGTCGAGGGTGTCGGCGACTTGCTGGTAGTTCCTTCTGAGGAAGTGGATCGCGGCCTGGTTGGCCAGGGAGCTCTGGCCGCAGACCAGCATGACCGGGCGAGACGCCTGCGGTGGCCTGAACTTGGCCACCAGGGCGTACTCCACCTCGTTCTTCCGGTAGGGGTAGCGTCGGCCGCCGACGTCGAACGCCATCGACTCCGGACCCTGACCGTACGGCAGGATGCTGACACCTGGCAGATGGGCCGCGAGGTGGCCGCCCGTGCGGAGGTTGGCCTCGCCGAGCGGACCGCCGATACAGAACTCCGTACGGTCGTCGTTGATGCCGCGGAAGTCGTCACTGGACTCGGTCGCGACGTCACAGCCGAGTTGGCCGGCCAGGGTCGCGACCTCGATCATGGCGCGGATTTCCTTGTGTGTGGTGAGGCCCCGCGTGTTGTGTTTGTTGCCGATGACGATGAAGCAGGTCTCCCCCGGGACGAGGCCGAAGAAGTCCGCCTTGCGCCGCAGTCGGCCGGTGCGCCTGCCGCGCTCCCAGAGCCAGACGAACCCACCACCGATGAGGCTGGTCACCAGACCGACCAGCACATTGACGACTACGGAAAAGATCGCCGCCCCCTCGCGCCCCCACCACGCACAGCGGTTCCGTGCGCCTCGAACGCTTGATCCTCCATGACGGGCCGTGCCTGTGACAACCGGAGTTTGCCCGAAGGGCGGACGGATGGTGGAGAGCGCCCGCTCGGCGATGCTCCAACAGCTTGTGCGTGGCAGGTCCGACAGCGGGCCCCGGCATGAGATCCCGTACCCGAGGCCGGGGTTCGACCCGGGCGAACCGGCCGACTGCACACCGATGATCGGCGGTGGCCGGGGCCTTCCCGCAGCCGACCCACGAGCAGGATCAAGGTCTATGGCTAGAGGTCGCGCTGGTACCAGGTGCCTGACTTGCCGCCGAGATCGGCCGGGGTGGCAGGGCCGACCGGGACGAACCCGGCCTTGGCCAAGACTCTCTGGGACGCGGCGTTGTCGTGGGAGGTGGCCGCCCGCAGTGTGAGCAGGCCGTGCCTCGCGGACGCCATCCGGCACAGCTCCCGGACGGTCGCGGTCGCCACGCCGCGGCCGGCGACCCGCTCCGCGACCCGGTAGCCGAGTCTGGCAGTGCCGTCCTCCAGGTCGTACAGGTTGAACCTGCCGTGTACCGAGCCGTCCTCGGCAACAAGCAGGTAGAAAGCGCAGATGCCGGCTTCCTGCTCGGCCAGCGCGGCGCTGTACCGGTCGGCGAACAGGTCGAAGAATTCGTCGCCGCGGTCGGAGATCGACGCAGCGAAGTAGGCGCGGTTCGCCAGCTCGAAGGCCAGAACCGCCTGGGTGTGACCGGCGTGCAGCCGCTTCAGCTCGGGCATCGCCCGACTCTACCCAGAGCGTGCGCTGAGGCCACCTGGGTTTTCACCAGCGGCAGACAGCCCCAGGACCAGGGCACACAGCGATCCACGGCTGGAGTTCTGGAGGTCGGGATCCCTGCGAGGATCGGGGCATGGAGTTCTTCTGCTACCACCGCGATCGGCCCGGCTCTCTGGCGCTGCGTCACGAGTTGCTGGAGGAGCACTGGTCCTACATGGACCGGTTCGACAAGGAGATGATCGCCCGCGGCCCTACCCTCGCCGGGGACGATGTGCCCACCGGCAGCGTGCACATCTTGGACCTGCCGGATCCTGCCGCCGCCCGCGCGTTCGCCTTCGACGAGCCCGGCTACCAGGCCGGTGTGTACCGGGACGTGTTGCTGCGCCGATGGCGCAATCTGCTGGGGCGCACCATGTGGGACTTCCCCGGCGGTGGGACCGACGGCAACCGGTACTTGGTGCTCGGCCTTGGCCCGGGTCGGGGTGCCGACCTCGCCGTGCCGCCCGACCGGGACGAACTCATCGCGTACGGGCCGCTGTTGTCCGACGACGGCACCACCTGGCTGGGTACGGTGGCGCTGGTGCGGGCACCGGACCCGGACACGGCACGTGCCGTCCTGACCCAGGGCCTGTACGCCGACATCGAGGTCCACGACTGGCAGTTCGGCGGGCGGTCGTAGTGAACTGAGAACGCGGCGAGGGGCGTAGAGACACCCCGGAACCCCTCACTTCTCAACGGGCCCTCGACACAACGGAGTTGGGGCCTCACCATGGTGCCCCATCGGTCGTGTCGACGGATGGGGCACGCCTTACCGCGGGGGTGGCTGTGGGGTCCGAACGATTGCCGCGCGAGTACCGGATGAGACGCTCCCGGATGCACGTGTTCTTCTGGGTGATCGGCCTGGGCACGCTGAGCGTGTTGGCGGCTCTGTGGGGCGCCGAGGTGCCCGCCTCGCTCCGCTACCCCTTCCTGGCGGCGTGGGTGGCTCTGATGGGGTGGCTCTTCTATGCCACGTTGCGCTGTTCGACCACCGCGGACATCAAGGCGATCCACGCACGCGGGATGGTCAAGCGCCGGCGGTTGGCATGGGAGGACATCCAGGACATCAGGGCAGAGGTCAATCCGGCATCGGCGATGCAGAGCGGTGCGCCCAATGTGCTCGTGCACGCCTACGGGCGGGACGGCTCCAAAGTGCTGTTGCCGTTCGTCGACGATCTTCATGTGAACGTCGAGCGCGAACTCGGGCTGCTGCTCGACTCATGGTCAGAACTGCGTGGCGCGGACTGGGCGCCCGACCCACAGGCCGCCGTCCTCATCGACCGACGCGATGCCCGACAGGCCGCCCTCATGACGGGGTTCACCGCCGTGATGCTGGCCTTCATCCCGCTGACCGTACTGATGCTGCTGCCCCTCTTCGTCGACATGCCGGAGTGGCTGGAGTCGGTCCTGCAGCCACTCCTGGTCATGGGAGTGGGAGCCCCTCTGATCTTCGCGCTGACCGCGATCACCTCGTATCGGGGCCGTCGGCCCAGCGGCTGACGGGTCGCGACCGGAGGCCCGCGGTCGAGGCCCGCGGTCGAGCCCTGGGGTCGCGGTGGCGGAGCGGGTGCGGGTGCAGCCTCTCGGCCAGGACGGGAACTACAGGCTCTTGGCCAGGAAAGGCAGGACTGCCTCGGCCACCTCGTCGGGTACTTCCTCGGCGAGGTCGTGGCCGGCGTTGAACACATGACCGGTGACGTCGTGGGCCATGAGCCGCATCTGGGTCTCGTTCCGGTCGCCGATGAACGCCGAGCCGCCGAGCGCCAGCACGGGGATGTCCAGCTTCCGCTGTGATGCCTGTCGGTTCTGTTCGGCGTCGACGAGCATGGCCCGGTAGATCGCCAGCATCGCGCGTATGCCGCCGGGCATGGAGTAGCAGCGGACGTATTCGTCGACCGCGTCGGGGGTGGCGGTGTCGGGATGGCTGCGCTCGTACTTGATCATGTAGGTGATCAGTTCGCGTTCGTGCCCGGCTATCAGCATCTCGGGTACGTCCGGCTGGAAGTAGAACCCCAGATGCCACAGGTGCATGCCGCTCGAGACGTTCTCGTGGGTGAGTGCGGTGTGGTCCTCGAAGCCGAATCCGGGGAACAACGCCTCGCAGAACACAAGGGCGTTGACGTGATCCCGGTGCCGGGCCGCGAGTTGGTAGCCGATCACCGCTCCCCAGTCCTCCCCCATCACGCTGTAGGACGCGTGCCCGAGGTGGGCCATCAGCGCGGCGATGTCGTCGCTCATCGTCGCGCTGTCGTATCCGTCCGCTGGACGGGCCGAGTCGCCGAGGCCACGCAGGTCCGGTACGACGACGGTGTACTGGGCCGTCAGCTTCGGGACGAGGTGCCGCCAGTGGTAGCCGGTCTTGGGCACGCCGTGCAGCAGCACCACCGCCGGGCCGGAACCGGCTGTCCGGTAGTGCAGGCTCGTTCCGTTGACGGTGGCGCGGCCTGTGCGTACAGGGTGTGCGTGATGGTCGACGATCATGCTTCTTCTCGACTTTCCTGAGGGGCTTCGCGGACGTCGGCCCGTTTTATGGATCGTGCGATACAGATTCAAGGCATGAAGAAATCAGTCGAGGGCGGCCAGCGCGACCTCCACGAGGGGTTCCAGGGCACGGACGTCGGGTGTGATCTTCGAGGAGACGAGCAGGCCGTTGAGGAAGGTGACCAGGAAGGCGGCCAAGGTGTCCGGGTCGCCGGTCGCCGGGACCTCACCCCGCTCCGCCGCCACGCGCAGCACGTCGGCGAGGGCGCGCCGACTGGCGTCCTGCACGTCACGCACGGTGCGGCGGGTAGCAGGGTCCCCCGGCAGGCGCTCACAGACGGCATTGACCAACAGGCAGCCCCGGCCGTCGAGTTCGACCGCGATCCGGACCCGCTCGACCAGCATCGTACGGATCGCCGACCGGGCGTCCGCTCCCTCGTCGAGGCTGCGCAGGGCCGCCGCCGCGAGGGTGGTGCGGTAGTGCTCCAGTGCGGCCCGGTAGAGGCCGTCCTTGTCGCCGAACGCCGCATACAGAGACCCTTGGCCGATCCCCAGATGCCCGGTCAGATCGCGCACCGAGGTCGCCTCGTATCCGCGCGCCCAGAACAGCTCCATCGCGCGGCTCACCGCCGCCTCGGTGTCGAACTCCCGGGCCCTTGCCATGCGATCACAGTAACCTATCTGGATCGATCGCTCAAGAAAGTGGTGCGGCGGTCACGACCCACCACGGCGTCCGGCCGTGCGGCGCGTGCCCGCCGAGTCCGTCTTCGCGCTCCTGCGAATGGCGCAATCATCGGTGGGCCGACACGCACCATGATCAATAACCTGACGTCCGGCGCGTGATCTCGCGTCCGTCGGACACAGAAGGCGAGCGACCCTCAGTGAAACTCGCGATGTTGCAGCGCATGGCCTGGCTCACCGCGGCGACGGCCCTGCTGACCACACTCGGCACCGCCCCGGCCGGTGCGGACAGCGCATGGCAGAAGGTCGGCGGCGACGCCCGCAGCGGTGTCAGCGGCCTCGCGTACGAGGGACGTACCTCAAGCGGATCAGGGGTGAACGTGCTGGCCGTGCACGACAACAAGGGGTCCGGGCACAAGCGTCTGTCCCGGATCACCCATTGGGAGGGCGCCGACGGAATCTCCCCGATCACCTGGACTGGGCCGGAACCCGTCGACCTGGAGGCCGTCGAAGCCATCCCCGGGATGCCGGGGGAATACCTGGCGCTCACCGGCCGCGGCATCGTCTACCGCCTGAAGGTCGCCGGCCCCACGGCGACGGTCGTCGACTACTCACCGCTGCCGGCGATCGGCCTCGGCGACGACTTCGAGAGCTTCGCGCTCGTCGTCCAGAACGGGAAGCTCGCCGTTCTGTGGGCGGACCGTGGAGCCGGAGCGGATCGTCCCGCCTCGCTCTACGCGGCGCCCCTGACGTTCGCCCCGTGGGGCCAGCCGCAGTTCGGCACGGTGACGCGCCGGGACTACCTGGCGGCCTATCCGACCGACGACGGCACCCGGCACATCTCCGACATCTCGGTGACCGACTCCGGCCGGATCATTGCGAGTTCGGCGGCCGATGCCGGTGACGACGGCCCGTTCGACTCCGCGGTGAGCGACGCGGGCCGGGTGAGCGTGTCGGCTGCGGGCCGGGTACGGGTCACGCTCGCGGCCTCCCCGAGCGTCCTCGGAACATTCCCCGAGTACAAGATCGAGGCGGTCGAGTGTCTGCCCGGTTCCACCGACGCCCTCCTGGGCACCGACGACGAGAACCTCGGCGGACACGTACGGACCATGCCCTTCTGCGAGGCCTGACCGCGGCCGCCGAGCACAACCTCCGGAGAACGTGACCGCCTGCTCCCGGTGCGATCGGCGAGCCGCATCAGGCGGCGGGTTCCGCGACACGCACCGGGAGGAGCGACCCCGTCAGGTCACTTGTGCGTCACCGTGACTCCGTACAGGGCGACCTGCCCGTAGTTCGAGTTGTCGCACGGCGAGGAGATGTTGCAGTTCGCCTGGGTGTAGGCGCCCGCCTTGTAGTAGCCACTGCCGAACGCGCCGTCGACGGTCGCCTTGAGGGCGCCGTTGTAGTAGACGTCGACCTTTCCGTCGTGGGCCACGAACTTCCCCTGGAAGCGTGTGCCGAGCTGGTAGTTGGAGGTCACCAGCTTGTAGTGGGTGGTGTTGTACGAGGTGATGTAGAGCGAGGTCCCTTCGAGACGGAACGAGGTGACGTCGCTCGTCTCGTCGTGTATCTGCCCCGCCATCACGTGTGGCTTGGTCTTGGGGAGGTGGGTGATCGCCTGGTCGACGACCATGGTGTGGGTGCCCGACGTGGACGGCCAGCTCTTCGTCGCCGACCCGTCGGCTGTCATCTCGCGCAGCTCCGACCGCGGGTACCCGGAGTTGCTGGTGGTGGCGCCGTTGACCGCGGCCCGCAGCAGGATCGCCCTGCAGTCCGAGGTGGTCGTGAACCAGGGTGCGTTGTTGTAGGTCTTCAGGGCGGGCTGCTTGATCTCCTGCGGGGACCCGGAGCTGTTGGGGAGGGGCAGCTGAAGCTTCCAGCCTGTGCTCAGGCCGATGGCCGCGGCCGGAGCGGGGCAGGCGGCGGCACCCGCCGAATCGGCCGACGCACTCTGCACCGGCGCCAACAGGCCGACGGCGAGTGCGGGCGCCGCGAGCAGACGCAGAGCGCGGCGGTGAGAACTACGCGAGGGCGTTTGACGCATCATGAGCGGCTCCTTCATGTCTGGGCCACGACGGACCCATGGGGGGGTACTTGCAGGGGCTACCTGGGGATACTTGGCGGCACTTGGACGGCCGGACGTGCCGCGGCTCAACGTTGGACGGCCGGACGTGCCCGCGGCTCAACGGGCGAGTTCTCGTACGATCCCTTCGTCGACGCCGATGCCGAGGCCGGGGCCCGAAGGCACCTCGGCCACCCCTGCGCGCACCTGGATGACGGAGCCGGTGGCGTAGGGAGACCGCAGGAACTGGCGGCCGTTGAGGTCGGCGGGGGCGATGAGGTCGTGGGCCGCGAACAGGTGCAGTGACGCGGCGAGGCCGATGTCGGACTCGGTCAGCCCCGAGCCCATCAGGGCCACACCGCAGTCCTCGGCCAGCTGGCACTGGCGGAGCGCCAGGGTGAGTCCGGCGCAGCGCTGCACCTTGGCCACGGCTATGCCGATGGCGCCCCTGCGGACGAACGAGGCGAGGTCGGTGGGGTGCCGCAGGCTCTCGTCCACGGCGATCGGGACCGGGCTGAGGTCGCGCAGCCGGCGGAGCCCTTCGATGTCGTTGGCGGGCAGGGGTTGTTCGAGCGCCGCGATGTCGAGCGGTGCGAGCAGGCGGGCGAGGCGGAGCGCGGAGTCCTGGGTGCCGGCCTGGTTGGCGTCGACGATCAGGCGGGCGTCCGGGGCGGCCTCACGTACGGCCGCCACCCGGGCGACTTCCCCGGCCTCGTCCTGTCCGGGCACGAGCCCCGTCTTGATCTTGAAGTGGCGATATCCGTGGGCCTGACCCTCGGCGACCGATTCGGCGAGGGCGCCTGCGTCGTCTCCGGTGGCGATCCAGCAGAGTTCGACGGTGTCGTGGCGACGTCTGCCCCACAGTTCGCCCAGGCTCACACCGCGGGAGCGGGCGAGTGCGTCGTGCCAGGCGACGTCCAGGGCGGCGCGGGCCAGCGGCATCCCGGTGGACCAGCCGCGCCGGATGGTGCGATCGCAGGCCCGCACCAGTCCGTCGAGGTCCCACAGTGGCAGGCCGGTCGCGGCGGGCGCCAGGTAGTGCGTCAGGGTCGAGACGATGGACTCGGTGGTCTCGTACGTCCATGAGGGGATCGGCGTCGCCTCGCCCCAGCCGGTGCTGCCGTCCGACGCCGTGACCTTGACGAGCACGCGGACGGCGGGTCGTCCCCGGGCGGTCACGCCGCCGCCCGCGACCGCGAAGTCCCGCAGTGTCGGCAGGGCGACCGTGAACGTCTCCACGCGCTCGACGGTCACGGCGGGGCGGGTGTCGGGTGATGCGGTCAGAACCATAGCGACTTGTCCACTACGTTGATCAACGGCCGCCCGTCGGCGAACCGTTGTGCGTTCTCCGCCAGCACCTCGAACCGGCGCTCCGCGGCGTGCGGTCCGGCTCCGGCCACGTGCGGGGTGATCAGTGCCTTGGGGTGGCGCCAGAGTGGGTGGTCCGGCGGCAGCGGCTCCAGTTCCATGACATCGAGGGCGGCGCCCCGCAGGCGTCCCGCGTCCAGGGCGGCGACGAGGTCGTCGAGGCGGACGGTGGGACCTCGGCCCACGTTGATGAGGCAGGCTCCCTCTTTCATGGACGCCAGCCGGTCGGCGTCCATCAGCCCCTCCGTCTCGGGGGTGTGGGGCACAGTCAGGATCACCAGGTCCGCCTCGGGAAGCGCGCGATCGAGATGACCGGGCGGAAGAACACGGACGAAACCCGGCGGTGCCGCGGTGACACGGGGATCGATGCCTTCCACTCGGGTGCCGAACGCGGCGAGCAGCCGTCCGGTCTCGGCGCCGATCGCACCCGTTCCGACGATGAGCGCGCGCGCCTCGCCGAGTGGGACGACCGCGCCGTCCGACCAGTCCGGTGCCCAGTTGGCGGCCGCCTGTTCGCGTACATAGCGGGGCAGTTGCCTGGCGAGGGCCAGGACCAACGCCATCGTGTGTGCGGCGACATGGTCGGTGTAGGTGTCCCGCATGTTCGTCACCTCGACCGGATGACGTACGAGCGCGGGGTGGTAGAAGCCGGGAGGTGGGCCGGCCTGAGGTGCTTGCAGCCAGCGCAACCGGCCTGCGGAGCCGAGGAGTTCGGGTGTGAGTGTGCCGTACGCGGCGTCGGCGCGGACCAGTGCGGCGTCGACGTCCTGACGCCCATTGGGGCAGAGGACCTCGATCCCCGGTACGGCCTCCGTGAGTCTGTCGGGCCAGGATCGGGCTTCCGCCGACAAGGGCGGAACCATGACCAGAGTGAAGGCGGTTGCGCTCATGCGGCGTGCTCCATCGACGCGGCGGCCACCTCGTGACGCAGTGGGCTCCCGGCGACGTACCGGGCCAGTTCCTCGGCCATGGCCCGGCCCAGCAGGCGCCGTTCCGGGCCGAGGCTGCCGGCCAGATGCGGGGTGACCACCACGTTGTCCAGCTCGAACAGCGGTGATCCGGGCGGCGAGGGCTCGGGGTCGGTGACGTCGAGTACGGCGAACAGGTCGGCGCGTTCTCCGAGCACGGTCACCAGCGCGGCCTCGTCGACGAGGCCGCCGCGCGCGGTGTTGACCAGCGTGGCGTCGGGCCGCATGGAGCGCAGCAGCCGGGCGTCGACCATGGCTCGTGTCTCGTCGAGCAGCGGGGCGTGCAGGCTCACGACATCGCTCTCGGCGAACACGCCCTCCAGTGTGGTGAGTTCGACGCCGAGGGCATGAGCCGTGGCGACGGGCACATAGGGGTCGTGGGCCAGCACGCGCACGCCGTGTCTGGCCAGGAGCCGTGCGGTGGCCCGCCCGGTGGCTCCGAGGGAGACAAGGCCGACGGTCGCTCCGGTGGTGCCGAGTTCACTTCGTCGGACAGCCGCCGCCCGGGTGCGCCGTGCGGTCAGGACATAGCGCCAGCCGTGCTTGAGTGCGTACAGGATCTGGGCGAGCGCGAAGTCCGCCACCTTGTCCGCGATCACCGTGCCCGCGGAGGTGACCCGCACTCCGCGCGCCCAGGACTCCTCGGTCACCAGGGGGCGTACGGATCCTGCGGCATACAGGACGAGGGCGAGTCGTGGGGCGCTGTCCAGCAGCTCGGCGGTGAGCCGGGGCGCGCCCCAGCCGGTGACGAGGACATCGACTCCCGCCAGCAGGTCCGGCGACAGGTCCGCCGCCGAGCGCGGGGGCTCCTTGATGGTCAAACAGCTTTCGATGGCGGTGCGTTCGGCTTCCCCGTAGACGTCGTCGAAGCGCGCCGGATCCATCACATACAGCCCGGTGAGTGACTCGTTCGTCATGCTGCTCCCTCCGTTGTCCGAGTAACTGCTCCCGCGGTGGCTCGCACCGCTTGCTGCGCGTTGGCCATGTGCAGTGCCCGTAGGCGCGCGGGTGAGGACAGGCCCGCGTGGTAGTAGCGGATCTGACGTGCTCCCGCGGCCAGCAGCCGGGTGACTCGCCTGGTGAGATGGGCGGGGTGTTCGTCCAGTACCGACACATTGGCGATGACCGGCCGTGTGCTGTGCCGCACCGCTTCCTCGACGCGGGCCACCGCCCGGTTCTCGTCGTCCCAGCACTTGAGGACGACGGCAGTGGCCCGGCCGCCGAAGCGGCTCAGGTCGAGTCCGCTGTCGGGGCCGGTGGCCTGTGGGTCGCCGTCCGCCATGAGGAGCAGTTCCCGGCCGGGTGCCACCGCCGCCAGTTGTCGTGTCAGGTCCTCGATCACGAACTGGCGGTGGCGCAGGAGGGCTTGTGCCGCCCGTTCGCCGAGGGACTCGGCGAGCGTGTCCGGGGCGCGTACGCCGTCGCGCATCTCCGCGTCGACGGTGCGGCACGCTGTCCGGGCAATGTCGGCGGGGTCTCCCCCGCGGGCTTCGATCCCCTTGCGGCAAGCGGTGCACAGGCAGATCGACAGCAGATCGCGGCAGCCTCCGCTGAGGTCGGCGCCCGCTGTCTTCTCGTGGTGGCTGCCGTGCTCGAAGCCCAGCCAGCCGCAGGCCTCCAGCATCAGCGCCGGCACCTCGGCGGCGTCGTGGCGTTCGCAGAAGGAGCGGACCAACTGCTGTGCGTACGCGGCCACTTCGGGCTGTGCCGGGCACAGGGCGTATCCGTATCGCTCGTCGAACGCGTTGCGTACGGTCAGATCGGGGGCGCGCTCCCCCGCCGCGGTGCTGTGCGTGAGCACCAGCCAGGCTTCGATCCTCAGTCCTTGACTCCGCAGGGCCGAGGCCGCGGCCCCGAACCGGTCCGGGGCGTCGACGGCCCAGCCCGGTGGGGAGGGTCTGAGGCGCCTGCCGCGCCACTGGTGCGGGTCGAGCGGGAAGTACGCGGCGGCGTGGGTGGCATGCACGGTGCGGTGGGCGGGGTGGTACGGCGTCATGGCGCGCACCGAGTGGTAGGCGGCCTGCAGGACCACCGCGCCCACGCCGAGTGAGGCTATTCGTTCGGCCGCGGCGGGGTCGCCCACCAGGTCCCAGGTGTAGGCGAAGGTGCCGCTGAGATCGACGGAGCCGGGTGGCTCGGTTGTCACGTGGTTCACTCCTTGGTGGCGCCGGCGAGGCCGCGCACGAAGTAACTCTGGAAGAAGACGAAGACAATCAGCATGGGAATGACGGAGAGCGTCATCCCGGCGGCGAATCCGGTCCAGTCCACGGAGTGCTCACCCTTGAACGACAGCATTCCGACGGCCAGGTTCTGCAGATCCGGCTGGCCGAGCGTGAACACCAAGGGAATGTTGAACTCGTTCCAGTTGGTGATGAACTGGAAGATGACGACCACCGCGATGACGGGCTTTGCCAGCGGGAGGACCAGCCGGAATGTGCGGAGGAATCCGGCGCCGTCGAGCTTTGCCGCGTCGAACAGGTCGCTCGGGATGCCCGAGAAGAAGCCGATGAAGAGCAGCACGTAGAGGGCGCCGGCCGCTCCGGACATGGCCAGGATGACCCCGGCCTGGGTGTTCAGCAGGCCGAGCCGTTCCACCAGGACGAACTGCGGGATGATGATGGAGGCCACCGGTACGAACAGGGTGGCAATGATCATGCGGTGCAGGAGCTTTCGTCCCGGGAATTCGTACCGGGCCAGAATGTATCCGCACAGGGCCGACTTGAACAGTTCGATGACGGTGGACACGACCGCGTACAGAATCGTGTTGAAGAAGTATCTGGAGAACCCCGCGTCCACCCATGCCCGGCGGAAGTTGTCGAAGTTCCACTGGTCGGGCATGAGGCTGGCGCCGCCGGTGAAAAGGCCCGTCTGTGTCTTGAACGCTCCCGCGACGATCCAGAGGAAGGGATAGACCCAGACGAGACCCACCACGATCAACAAGGGCAGGGCGATGAGGTTGGCGCGCGCGGGCCGTGACAGCCGCGAGAGGCGTGGCGCTCGCGGTGTGCGGAGTTCGGGACGGGACATCAGACTCCGTACTCCTTCCGCATCTTCTGTGCGCGGCGCACGAAGAGGCCCTGACTGGTGACGAGGAGAAACGCCATGACGGAGAACAGCAGGGCGGCCGCGGACGCGTATCCGTACGCGAAGGGCATCGAGCCGAAGGCCTGCTTGTAGATGAAGTACGAGACCACGTAGGTGCTCGTGCCGGGGCCTCCGCCGGTGAGCGTGACGACGAGCCCGAACACATGCATCGCGTTGACCAGAGCGAGCATCACGATGACCACGGCCACGGGACGGATCAGCGGCAGCGTGATCCGTGTGAGCTTCTGCCATTCACTGGCGCCGTCGAGCTCGGCGGCTTCGTACAGTTCGTCGGGGACGTTCTGCAGCGCAGCCATCCAATAGATCATGTACTGGCCGAAGACCTGCCAGACGGAGATCAGGACCAGGGCCAGCAGCGCGGTCCAGCGGTTGGCGAAGACATCGGTCGTGCCGTCGGTCAGGCCGAGTCCGTGCAGTGCGGAGTTGAGGGCGCCGTTGGACGGGTTGAGCAGGTAGGTGAAGACCAGTCCTGCCATCGCCACCGGGATGATCAGCGGTGCGAAGAAGACGGTGCGCAGCGCCCTCTTCGCCCGCAGCCACTTCCTCGTCATCACCAGCGCGGCGAGGAGGGACAGCGGCAGCTTGATCAGGGTCGTACCGACGGCGAACAACAGGGTGTTGACGACGGCCTGCCAGAAGAGCGGATCGCCGAGGATACGGCTGTAGTTGTCGCCACCGACGAAGTTGTCGAGCGGTCCGCTGCCGGACCAGTCGAAGAACGAGTAGTAGACCGTCGCGATCAGCGGCCAGAGGGTGAAGCCCATGTAGAGGACGAGGAACGGCACGAGAAAGGCGGCCACCCACAGCCGGTCGCGCCCCTTGGCGCGCTCACGGTTTCCCTCCGGTGGCTCCGAAGAAGGCTTGGGCCGGCGCGCAACCTTGCCGGGTCGGGTGGCCGTGGCCGTGGCGGTGTCGGGTGGATGCGGGCTGGCGGGGGCGAGAGCCATGTGAGGTCCTTTGCGGCTGGCTGACATCCGGCTTCCGGGGCGTAGGCGGCTACTTGGCCGGCCGGTAGTCGGAGGTGTACGACCAGTCGGGGAAGGTGAAGCAGTCGAGGGAGACCTTCAGCCCCTGGGCCGCTTCCTTCTTGAGTTCGGCCGTCAGGGTCTTCTGACGATGCTCGACGACCCGTTCGGCCTCCGGCTTCAGCGACTTGTCGCCGCTCAGGGCGCCGGACATCGCCTCGTACTCCCAGTTGGGACGCTCGCCGATGGCCTTGACGTAGGCCTGGGACTTCACCAGGTCCGGGCACTTGGTGACCGGGAGCGGCAGGTCGACGCGGTAGCCGGGCTTGCCGGCTATCCCCATGATCTGTCGCATCGCGGGATCCTTGATGTAGCGGTCGTTGTCAGCGAACGCCAGTGTCCCGAAGCCGCCTTCGAGGTACTGCTCGGCGAAGTAACCGTCGGGCCGGGTCAGCCAGTTCATGAAGGTCCAGGCGGCCTTCGACTGCTTCGTATTCGCGCTCACCCAGTACTTGTTGCCGTCGGGCTGGCTCCACAGGGCGCCCTTGGCGCCCGAGTCGGGGACGGGGTGCGCGGCGATGGAGTACTTCGAGGATTCCAGGCCGAGGGACTTGAACACCGAGGGAGTCCAGGTGCCGTCCATGATGATGCCGGCCTGTCCCGTGGCGAACTGCTGCCGGGAGAAGCTCTTGTCGTTGGTGCCGGGTGCCAGGTACCCGTCCTTCTTGAGCTCCTGGATGAAGGCGAACACCTTCTGGGCCTGCGGTTCGGCCAGCGAGAACGTGCCCTTCCTGTAGTCGAAGAACCCGTCGTTGAAGGTGTATTCGCCCGCGGCGAGAGCGTAGAAGATGCGCTGGAAGTCGACGTCCTTGCTGGGCGAGGCGATGCAGTACGCCTTCGTCCTCGCCTTGATCTGCGCGCAGGCGCTCTTCAGTTCGGACCAGGTCTTCGGCGGCTTCGCGGTGTCGAGACCGGCGTCGCCGAAGACTTTCTTGTTGAGGAACATGTAGCCGGGGCCCCAGTAGGTGCTCTCGGAGAAGGGGAACGCGTATGTCTTCCCGTCGAGTTGGTTGACCCCGTCGATGAACGAGCCTTCGGGCCAGCGCTTGGTGAAGCTCGCGGGCAGCGCGGAGCCCTCGTTGAGGGGCTGGATCCACTTCTGGTTGAGCAGTTGGGACATGGCCAGGGGCCCGTTGTCGCTCCAGTAGAAGATGTCCGGGCCCTGACCACTCTGGAAGGCCAGCGGGAGTGTCCGCTTGTACTCGTCCTGGGCGATCGACTGCCACTGCACGGTGATGTCCGGGTGCTGCCGGTGGAACTCCTCGGCGGCCTTCTTGTGGAAGTCCGTCTGCTCCGCCGAGTAGTCCCAGATCTTGAGCGTGGTGCCCGAACTTCCGGAGCTTCCACCGCATCCCGCAAGAAGTGGTGCCAGCAGCAGGGGCGCGAGCGCCAGCCTGCCGATCCGGGATGCTCCAACTCTGTGTCCTGTGCCCATGGTCGGCTCCTGCTCCGTCGAGATGGCGACCCGAGCGGCTCTCGGGACTGAGGCGCGGATGACGTTAGGGCGCAGCATCTGGCCTAGCAAGCGTTTTCACAGAGAAGATTTGACGGAGTCCCACTCAGATACCACCAACTAGGCGTCTGAACTGCAGTGTTGTGCGAACAATCGATCGTCGGCGCGAGTGTTGGTTAAGCTGAGGGAGCGCTTTCACAGATTTTCACGGTGTCGGTCACGGCCTGCGCGGGCTCGCGAGCGACCGGAATGGAGTTCGTTGTGCGTGTCCTCGTCCTCACGAAACCGTTCGGTGATCTGTCGCCCTCGGAGCTTGCCGATCAGCTGGCGGAGGCGGGCGCGGACGGCGCCGACCTGCTGGTCAGGGACGGGCAGACCGTCACACCCAGCACGTCCTGGCGCATTGCCGAGACGTCACGCGCCTTGCACGGCAACGGACTTGAGACCGGCCTCGTCAGTACGGACCTGACCTCGGCGGACAGCGAGTCCGAGCGGGTCGTCGGGCACTGTGCCGAGGCAGGCGTGCCCCTCATGCGCGTGGGGTTCTACCGCTACGACGCCGGAGCCGACTACGCCGCCTGCCTGGACCGGGCCCGCCGCGACCTCGCGAGCCTCGCCGAACTCGCCGCCCGCCACGGCGTCCGGCTCGTGCTCGCGCTGCACCACGGCACACTGCATCCCTCGGCCGCGCACGCGTCACGACTCCTGGACGGCCGCGACGACGTCCTCGTCCATCCCGACCCGGGGAACCAGGCCAAGGAGGGAAGCGAGGACTGGCGGCTCACCGTCGATGTTCTCGGCGGCCTGGACCGTGTCGGCTGTGTGGGTGTGAAGAACGCGGTGTGGGAACCAGGTGCGGCGCGTGGGTCATGGACCTGCAGGTGGCAGCCGCTCGCCGACGGCGGTGTCGTCCCCTGGGCCACGATCCTGCCCGGTCTCGAAGAGCTCGGTTACACCGGTCCGTTGTCCCTGCACGTCCACTATCCGGCCGACGACCCGCTCGCGGCGGTCCGCCGGGACCTCGGGTTCCTGCGCGGAATGCAGTCCGGGCCGACGGCCACATCGCCCGCACACTGAACGACGAACTACTGTGGCCACGGATCGAGGGACACGGGGAGCTGGGCTTGGCAACGTCGAAAGTACCGGACATGACGGAAAATCCGAGAACCTCCGCGGAGCCGGATCCGTCGAAGGACGGCATGCCCGGGAAGTCCGAACCAACGGGCGCGGCGGGTGCCTCCGCCGTGGCGAGCGCCTCCGCCGTGGCGAGCGCTTCTGTCGCGAAGAAGGGTGCACGTCAGCGGCGGGTGACGATCACCGATGTCGGCACGGCGGCAGGGGTTTCCACCTCCACCGTCTCCCGTGTTCTCAACGGCACGGCCCGGGTCGACCCCGAACTGGCTCGCCGGGTGCAGGACGCGGTCGCCGAACTCGGCTACCGCCCCAACGCCGCGGCCCAGGGCCTGGCCCGCGGTGAGGCGGGCGCCATCGGTGTCCTCGTGCCCGACCTGTCCAACCCGTACTTCCCCGATGTCCTCAAGTCCGTCTCCGCCGTGGCCCGTTCGCACGGGCGGCGGGTGATGGTGATGGAGTCGGACGAGGACGCGGCGAGTGAGCACGAGCTCGCCGAGGACCTGATGCGCTGCTGTGACGGTGTGCTGCTGTGCTCGCCACGCATGAACCGCGCCGAGCTCGTCGACCTGTCCATGCGTGGCCACCCTGTTGTACTGGTCAACCGGATCGTCCCCGGGCTGAGTCTCCCCTCGGTCTCCGTCGACTTCTACGGAGGGATGACCCTGGTCTGCGGCCATCTCACCCAGCTCGGGCATCGCCGCGTGGCCTATCTGAGCGGCCCCGAGGCATCCTGGGCCAATGCCGAACGCATCCGTGCCTTCGACGCGGCGGCGGCGTTCGGCGTCGATGTCACGGTCATCCCCTGTGGTCATACGGCACGGCACGGTTACGCCGCGGCCGATGCCGTACGAGATTCCGGTGTCACCGCCGTTGTCGCGTACAACGACCTCGTGGCGCTCGGTGCGGTGACCGCGCTGGAGGAGTCGGGCCTGCGGGTGCCCGAGGACATGTCGGTCATCGGGTGCGACGACATCTCCCTCGACGACCTGCCCAGTTCACGACGACTCACCACGGCCTCGTTGGCCCGGGACGAACTGGGCCGGCAGGCCGCCCAGACACTGGAAGCGCTGATGGTCGCCAACGGTGACACCGAACCCAGAGTCATTCCGATGGAGCTGCGGGTACGGCACACCAGCGGCCCTCCGGCTGTGTCTGCGCACTGAGGCCATGCGGGGCGGGGCCCGTTGTGCCTGCGACGGCACAGCGGTCGGCCTACTTGGATTCGACTCGTCCGAGCGGATTGGCGTCGGCCGTCAGCGCGTCGCGCGCCTCCTGCCACGCGGAATCGCCGGGGAAGAGCTCAGAGCGGAGATAGGCGCAGGTGAGGCGCTGAACCGCTGCCACCCGCTCGATGTTCTCGTCCGTGGTCTCGGCTACGTCGTATCCGGACACCCCGCCGAGACCGTGCTCCGCGTCGAACAGGGTGAGCAGGGACTTGGGGCCCGGGGAGAGGACGTACGGGTCGGCATGCCAGTCCGCACCCGCGACCGTCAGGTGGGCGGAGGTGTCCTTGTCACCGGCGACCACGAGCGTGGGCGTCGTCATCTTCGAGAAGTCCGTGGTCAGGAAGAAGGAAAGACTCTCGGCCACGGACTCGGTGAGAGCGTCACCGCCCCTGCCGGGCGCGGCAAGCAGGACGCCCGCCCTGATCCGGGGCTCGGCCAGGTTCACTTCCGTTCCGTCGTCCGGATCGGTGAGCCGGGCGCCGAGCAGCAGGCTCGCGGTGTGCCCGCCCATCGAGTGCCCGGCCACGGCGACCTTGCTGTGGTCCAGCCGCCCGAGGAGCTGCGGGACGGCTGCCTCGATCACGTCGAGCTGGTCGAGGATGCGCGTCATGTCCTCGGCCCGTGACCGCCAGTGCAGAGGTGCCCCGGGGGTGCTCGGATCCAGGCTCAGTGTCCTGGAGCTCAGATGGGTGGGCTGGATCACGACGAAGCCGTGTGCCGCCCAGTAGTTGGCGAGTGGGGCGTAGCCGTTCAGCGAGGAAAGGTGGTTCGAGTAGCCCTGGCCGTGCGAGAGGAGGATGATCGGCAGGTCGCTCCCTGTCACCGGCGCGGAGACTCGTATCTGAAGGTCCACCGCTCGACCCGGGGCCGGCAGGACCACCGGACTGACCGAGAGGACGGGAGCGGGCGAGCTGACGGTGTCGGCCGTCCGAGCCGATGCGGATACAGAGGCAGATGCACTCATGATGCGAAATTCCCTTCAACAGCCTCAGCTGCCGGTCTCGTTCGGGCCGACGGCAGGTGAGGCGGGCAGGAGCATCCGGCTTCGGCCAGGCCGAAGCGGAGCGTTGTTCCGTTTACGGTACGGAACCGTGTTCCGCTTTGTCAACGGCCACCAGGAGGAGGGCGCGGGGCTGCCTGTGAGCCCCTTCGGCTCGCCAACGCTCTGCAGCCCATCCTGGCGTCGGCGGTGATCGCGCACGCCCCCGAGCAACTGCTCAAGCAGGGTTACGCCGTCAGTTCGGTGACCAACTCGTCCAGGGTGTCCGACCGCCAGTTGAACGTGTCGGTGCTCGCCGGCGGGTCCCCGACCGGTCGGTGAACGTAGGCGATTCGCATTCCCACCGCCTGAGCTCCGCGAAGGTCCCAGGCGTGAGCGGCGACCATCAGCACACGTTCTGATGGACAACCTGCCGCGTCGAGTGCGAGGCGGTAGACCTCCGGCGCGGGCTTGTAGGCCTGGGCATCTTCGGCGGACAAGGCCTGGTGCCAGCCCAGTTGGGCGTACGCGTTGAGGCTGAGGAGAGTCGCGCGACTCGCGTTGGAGAGTCCCAGTACGGGAAATCGCCGGGCAAGGCGCGTGAGTCCGGTGACGGAGTCGTCCCAGGGTTTGAGGCGCTGGCTTGCGGTAGCCAGTCGCGCGATGGCGCCCGCGTCGGTGAGGCCGGCGCGGTCGGCCACGCGTTGAGCTGCCTCGCGGTCGATGACCTCGGTGTTGGTGTACGCCCGGCCTTCCTCGGCGATGCGTTGCTGCTCGCGCTCGACATGGTCTCGCCACACCGTGAGCAGCTGCTCGACGGACGTGTCGTCGGCCCCGGGCACCGCGTCGCGGATGGCCGCTCGGAGTCCACCCGGCTCGTCGACCATCGTTCCGAGGATGTCGAAGACGACGACCTCGATGCCGTACGCCTCGGCCATGCGATCCCCTCCTCATGGTGGTCAGGTATGACGCGGCCCGGGACAACACGCAGGTAGCGATTGTTGCCCGACTTTGCGTCACCGGTCAAGGAGGTGATGCATTGGTCGCATCCGTGAGCGGGAATCGACGAAACGGTCCCGGGGACGCGAGGCGAATACTCGGGTGCGGGCGACCCCGGCCCACCTCTAGGCTCCGCTGGGGGGGGAACCGACAGGGCGCCCCGTCGACAGCGGTCAGTCAGCGGATCGGGGATGTGCAGGGGATATGACGTGTCAACTGTTCGCGATCTGCTTCGGAGCAAGCCGACCACTGCGCCTCGCGCAGTTCTGGGCGGGGGTCCTGGGTTGGGAGATGGTCGACGATCCGGACGACGGCGTCACGCTTCTGCCCAGTGATGACACCGGGTTCCGCATCCGTTTCCTGCCGAGCCAGGAGCCGAAGGTGGCCCAGAACCGGATGCACTTCGATCTGACGAGCACCTCTCTGGAGGACCAGCGGCAGACGGTGGACAGGGCGCTGGCACTTGGTGGACAGCACATCGACGTCGGCCAGCGCCCCGAGGAGGGGCATGTGGTGCTCGCCGACCCCGAAGGCAACGAGTTCTGCGTCGTCGGGCCGGGCAACAGCTTCCTGGCCGACTGCGGATTCATCGGAGCGCTGGCCTGCGACGGTTCGCAGGAGGTCGGGTACTTCTGGAGCGAGGCACTGGGATGGCCGCTGGTCTGGGACCAGGACCAGGAGACCGCCATTCGCTCGCCGCACGGCGGCCCGAAGATCACATGGGGTGGGCCACCCGTCGCACCGAAGACAGGCAAGGACCGGCTGCGTTTCGACCTCGCTCCGCCCGTCCAGGGTGATCGGCAGGCAGAGGTCGACCGTCTGCTCTCCCTCGGGGCGAAACGAATCGACGCCGACCAGGGCGAGGCCGGCTGGGTGGAGTTGGCCGATCCCGACGGCAACGAGTTCTCCGTGTTGACGCCCCGGTAGCTCCGCCGGGGTCCGGGTTCGGCGAGGCTCGTAGAGCATGTCCTGGAGAGGCAACTCCCCCCGGTCACAGTGTCAGCGGATCTCCCACAGCCGGACGGTGCCGTCGTTGCTCCCGCTGGCGAGCGTGGTGCCGTCCGGGCTGAACACCACGGATCGCACGGCGCCGGTGTGGCCCGTGAGGGTGGCGACGTTCGTACGCCTCGCAACGTCCCAGAGCCGAACGGTGTGGTCGTCGGGGTAGTCGTTGCCGAACGCGGAGCTGGCGCCGGCGCCCCCGCTGGCCAGCATCCGTCCGTCGGGACTGAACGCCACCGACGTCGCGGCACTGGTGTGGCCGTTGAGAACGGCGATCGTGCGGGCGGACGAGACGTCCCACAGCCGGATAGTGCGGTCGTAGCTGCTGCTGGCCAGTGTGGTGCCGTCCGGGCTGAACGCCACCGAGTGGACAGTGCTGCTGTGGCCGGTGAGGGTGGCCACACTCGAACGGCCCGCGACGTCCCACAACCGGACGGAGGCGTCGTGGCTGCCGCTGGCCAACAGCCGTCCATCGGGACTGAACGCCACCGCCAACACGAATGCGCTGTGGCCGTGAAGTATGCCGACGTTCGAACGGCTCGCGACGTCCCACAGCCGTAGGTAGTCGAAGCTGTGGCCACTGGCCAGGAAGGCTCCGTCCGGGCTGAACGCAACGCACCATGCGTGGTCGTCGGTGACGTTGCGGGTGAGGGCCAGGACGGCTGTCATGCGCCTGGAAGCCACCTTCCACAGGTGTACCGCGTCCCGGGCATCGGCCAGGGTGGTGCCGTCCGGGTGGAAGGCGACCTCGACCGGGCTGAACCGCCGGGCATCGGTCAGTAGGGCGGTCGGACGTCCGTCCTTCGCGGCCCACAACCGGATGGTGCCGTCCGAGATGCCACCGGCCAGAGTCCGCCCGTCCGGGCTGAAGGCCAGCGTGGTGACCTCACCGGCATCGATCATCAGCGCTACATAGCGGATGCCTTCGGTGTAAGCGGTCAATCGGGGTACTGGAGCGAGGGACGCGTCGACGGGGCCGGCCCCTGAGGGACCCGGGGTGAACAGCCCGGCGGTGCGGCCCGGGTCGGCGCGGGAGCCACGACGCGAGGACAGTCGCGACAGGGTCACGCCCGCGGCGGAAACGGCGGCTGCTCCGAGCCCGGCCAGCAGGAGTGAACGACGGCGCCACCGGCCCCCGGCGGGCACACGTCCCACCTCGACGGCGACGGCATCCGCCTGTTCCCCCGGGTGCTGCGCGTCGAGCGGCTGCGCCGACAGCAGCAGGCTCCGCCCCTCCACCCCCTCCGCCGGTGCCAGCCAGTACAGCCGGTATGTCGCGGAAGGCGGAAGCGGCGCAGCGTCGTCACGTACTTCGATCCGCACTCCGGCCGCACGCACCTCGGGCTCGGCGCCCGGTACGTCGGCGATCCGCCCCACCGCGCTCATGATCCGGGCCGATGCCCCGGTCAGCAACGGCAGTTGCGCCGGGGCCAGCCGCCCGGCGGCGTTGGCCGCCACGGTCTCCTCGTCAGTCCACGAACACGCCGCCGGCTCCGTCGTCACCATCCCCCCTCCCAGCGGAACACCCCGCTCCCATCCCTCACATGGCGCACGCCGCAGTTGGGCTGACGACCAGCCATCTCCTCATGCTCGCAGCGAAGTTGAGATCGGAACAGGGGCGCATTCGGTTCAGGACCCGGACTGGTCCGTGTCGGTATTGGCGGCGCCATCCGTGCCGTAGAAACGGCCCTGGTCACACCGGGCGTCGAGCGACAACCGCGTGCTCAGCCGGTGGCAGCGCCGAACCACCTGGGCAAGTGGGTGCGCAGATCCTGCTGATCGTCACCGGCCCACGCGACGTGGCCGTCCGGCCGGAGCAGCACTGCGGGCACATCCAGTTCCTCGCTGACGTCGACGACATGGTCGACGCGGTCCGCCCACCCGGACACCGACAGCCGGCCGGTCTGATCGAGGAGCAGGCCGCGGCCGCCGTGCATCAGCTCGTAGAGGCGCCCCCGCTTCAGCTCCACGTCCCGCATCCGCCTGCCGAGCAGTTCGTGCCCCTCGCCGAAGTCGTAGTGGACCCCGATCGCGATGACCTTTTCGATCAGATACCGGTTCACCTCCTCGAAGTTCATCAGTTCCGACATGAGCCGGCGCACCGACTGGGGACCCGGCTCGGGGGTCATCAGCACGGTCTGCGCGCGGGTGTTGTCCAGCACATCGGCTGCGACCGGGTGCCGTTCGGTGTGATAGCTGTCCAACAGCCCTTCCGGCGCCCAGCCGTTGACCTGGGCGGCCAGTTTCCAGCCGAGGTTGAACGCGTCCTGGATGCCGAGGTTGAGGCCCTGTCCGCCCAGCGGCGGGTGGATGTGCGCCGCGTCGCCGGCCAGCAGGACCCGGCCGGTCCTGTATCGCTCGGCCTGCCGGGTGCCGTCCCCGAAGCGGGAGAGCCAGCGCGGTGAGTGCACGCCGAAGTCGGTGCCGGCGTACACACGCAGTTGCCGCTTCACTTCCTCAAGGGTCGGCGGGACCGAACGGTCCTCGGCCACTCCCTCGGCGGGTACGACGACGCGGTACGGCCCGTCTCCATAGGGCCCGACGCCGAACCGGAGGTGGGTCTTGCGGACTTCGGCCACCACGGCGGCCACCCTTTCCGGCGATTCGGTCACCTCCATCTCGCCCAGCAGTGTCTCGGCCCTGGAGGGCTCCCCGGGGAAGCCGACGCCTAGCAGTTTGCGCACGGTGCTGCGGCCTCCGTCGCAGCCGACGAGGTAGCGCGAGCGCAACTGCGTCCCGTCTGCCAGCTCGGCGATGACCCCCTGGTCGTCCTGGCTCAGCCCGACCAGTTCGCAGCCGCGCCGGACATCGACGCCGAGTTCGGAGGCGCGTTCCGTCAGCAGGCGGTCGGTGACGGGCTGCGGAATGCCGAGAACGTACGGATGTGCGGTGTCCAGCCGGTCCGGCGACGGCTTGGTGATGCCGGCGAAGAAGCCACCGACCGGGTACTGCTTCCCGAGCGCGAGGAACCTCTCCAGCAGACCGCGCTGGTCCATCACCTCGACGCTGCGCGCGTGCAGTCCGAGCGCGCGGACGACCTTGGTCGGCTCAGTCTCCTTCTCCAGCACGACCGCGTGCACGCCGTGCAGCCGCAACTCGCCTGCCAGCATCAAGCCGGTCGGTCCGCCGCCGACCACGATCACGTCAATCATCGAATCCCCCTCATCCAACAAGGCCTCATGGGCCCGTATGCCAACAAAGGCATACACAGTTCGTGACTCACTGATTTCCGCCGTTCCGGCTTCGACCGGAGATTCTGCTGCACGCCCCGGGTCTTGCCGCAAGGCCCCCGGTGCGCTATAGGTTGATAGTGGCGAGGAGAGGGCGTTCTCCTCGCCTTTGCCATGTCCTGGCGGAGCCCCGGGAATGGGTTTCAACTCCGTGGGGCAATGCCCCACCATGAATTCCCGAAGAAGCATTCGACTCGCGTTGGTCGCCCTGCTCACTCTGGTCGCCGCCACGCTGGCCCCGGGCGCGATCACCAGTGCGGGAGCCGCCGCCACCGCCTACACCGATCCGCTGGAGACGATCGGTGCGAGTGAGCGGGCGGGCTACGGCCTCCGTTGGAACGCGGTCACCCCGGAGACGACCGCGAACCTCGATTCGAAGCTCAACAACGTGGGCGTCACCGAGGTGTTGGAGAGCGCAAACCACCCGGCGCGCTCCTGCAACGCAGCCGAGCGGGGCACCCTGCCGACCGCTCCCACCGCGAGCACCAGCTTCTGCTGGGACACCGGCGACGCGACGACCCCGGACTGGCACCCCCAGTCGATCACCAGCTCGGGCGACGCCGACGACGACGGCGCCTGGGGCACCAACAGGCTGATCCTGGCGGGGTGGAGCTATGTCGGCACCGGAACCGGCGACGCCCGCTACAACACCGTCCGCGTCGCCTTCATCGACTACAACAACCCCGCGGCCCCCAAGTACCGCTGGGTGCTTCTGGTAACCCCGACCAGCGGCGGCGAGAACTTCGCCCGGGTCGCCGCGCATGCGGGAGGCATGGCCTGGTACGGGGACAAGCTGTTCGTATCCGGCCAGCAGGGCCACACCAACGCGATCTACGTCTTCAGCATGCAGCACATCCTGCAGGCCTCGGTGAACAGCTACGCGATCGGCAAGGTCGACGGCGGCTACTCCGCCTGGGGCTACCAGTACGTCATGCCGGCCATCGGCTCGTACTCGTACGACGCGGGGGCCTGCACGGGCAACGTGAACACGGCCGTGCCCTGCGTCGGTTCGCTCTCGCTCGACCGCAGCAGCGTGCCCAACAGCCTGGTCACCACCGAATACCTCAACAACGGGACCAAGGGCCGCATGCTGCGCTACAACTTCGGCACCGACTACCTGCTCAACAGCAGTACCGCCTCCGGCTCCTTCGTCCCGGCCGTCCAGGGCTACCGGAGCGGCGTGGGGAACATGCAGGGAGTCCTCGCCCACAACAACATCTGGTACGTCGCACACGCCTCGGCCTCGTCCGGCGTACACGGACACCTCTGGGGACAGACCACGACCCGCAGCGTGGCCACCTGCGGAGGCACCTACCAGTGCTGGGCCGAGCACCCGGAGTCCCTGACCTACTGGCAGAGCACGGGCCAGGTCTGGTCCCTGACCGAATGGGAGAACCTACGGACAGTGTTCGCCGTACCTCTGTCCTCGCTCCCCGACTGAGGCGTGACGCCCTGTCGTCACACCACGCTCACGGGGTGCCGCACCACCGCGTCGAACAAGTACCCCTGCGTGTTCGGCACGGCGGTCACCGGCTGAGTGCGGCCGGACGTGTCGGTGGCGCGGGCCAGCAGGTGGGTGGCGCCGGGTGCCTCGGGCCTCCAGTTGAGCGACCAACGGGACCAGGCACCGGCGCGTGGTCTGTCGTGGAGGCGGGCCGGCCGCCAGCTCGCCCCGGCGTCGGTGCTGACGTCGACCCGCGCGACGGCGCCCGCGCCCGACCACGACCGCCCGTGCAGTACGTGCCTCTGTCCCGCCACGAACGTGGCACCGCTCGCCAGCTCGAAGGCGCTCTTTGTGACCTGCCGCGTGATGGGCGCGCTGCCGCCCTCCGGGTGGGCCGGGCCGAACAGCCGGTAGAAGGTGGTGTTCCACGGCGAGTAGAGCGGCTGCGCGGACACCTCGATGTCACCGACCCACTTGATCGAAGCGATCCCGATCCATGAGGGCACCAACACCCGCACGGGATATCCGTGATCGTGGGGAAGCCGCTCACCGTTCATCTCGTACGCCAGCAGCACGTCGTCCAGCGCCTTCGCGAGCGGCAGCGGACGGCGCACCCGGCCCAGGTTCTCGCCTCCGCTGACGTACTCGGCGTCGAGGCCGCGCGGCTGCACGTCCACGGCGTACGGGGACAGCCCGGCCCGGCGCAACACGTCGGCGAGGCGCACCCCTCGCCAGCGGGCCACACCGATCGCGCCCAGCGTCCACGCGGTCCCGGTGACCGTCTCGCCCTGCTGGGACGTGTAGTAGGAGCGTCCGTTTCCGGCGCACTCGACGAACGCGGTACGGGTGACCGCAGGCAGGGCTCTCAGATCGTCGTACCCGAACTCCACCGCCCGGTCCTCGCCTGGGGCGCCGCGCAGTCCGCTCCCCCACAGCCGCAGCCGCCAATCGTCGGCCTGGAGGACGGGGGTGGCGGTGTGGTTGCGTACGAAGAACCGCTCGTTGGGGGTGTGGAGACCCGTCCCGCGCAGCGCGTCCCAACGGGTCTCGGCGTTGGTGCCACGCTCGATGAACCACTCGGGCGGCAGCGTCTTGACGATCGGCCGGTCGGCGGCGTGGGCGGGACGCGTGGCACCCAGCGCTGTCCCGGCGGCGGTGGCGGCGAGCAGGGTGAGCAGCCGACGGCGGGTGACCCCGTCCGCCCTGGCTTCGCCGGCGAGCCACTGGCGCAGCCTGCGGCGGTCGTAGGCGGATTCCTCGTGGTGGCCGGCGGGGGCGGCAGTAGGCATGGCGAGTCCTCGTCAGAAGAGGTGGAAAGCGCGGGAGCAGGTCAGGCGCGGGCCGGGGCGGGCACCCAGCGGCCAGAGTTCCGAGCACAACACGCCTGCACAGCGAGGCTGTTGATGGGAGGCGCGAAAAGGCCCGTGGTCAGCAGGTCGTCCGACACAGCGCCGCGGCCACCCGGACGAGGTCCACGGCGCGGCGGCGAGTGAGAGGCTCCGGCGACGGCATGCCGGGATGCAAGCACGTGGCTCACGAGGGTGTCAATGGAGCCTTCGTGTCCGGGAGTTGGCCTCAGCACGCTCAGCACCCCTGCCTGCTCGGACACACCGGCAGGAAGCGGCGGCTCGGGCGGCGGGCGGAGGCACGGGGTACGCCGGAAGGCGGGAGTCACCATCGGACAGCGGGCCGGACGGCCGCGGCTGTCTTGCCCTTGACGCGCACGTCAAGGGTTACCGTCTGCGCGCCGCGGGCCAGGCGGCTCCGGCTGTCGCCCGCGCCCACCCATTCCCCCGTTCACACACTCACCTGTCCAGGAGCCCCGACATGGCCACTGTCCTGCCTGCAACGACGCGCGAGATCCTGCTGACCAGCGCTCCAGAGGGGCTGCCCGGGCCCGAGCACTTCTCGGTCGTGGAGAAGCCGCTTTCCGCCCCCGGTCCGGGTCAAGTCCTCGTCCGTAACCAGTACTTCCTCGTGTTCCCGGGGCTGCGCACCCTGATCGGCGGCCAGGTCGACGGTGTACCGCTGCCGCGTATCAACGTCGGTGACGCGCTCTTCGGTCCCGCTGTCGGCGAGGTCGTCGCGACGCCGGCGGGCAGTACGTTGCGGCCGGGGGACGCGGTCACCCATCTGCTCGGGTGGCGCGAGCACGCGCTGGTGGCGGAGGGCGACTGCGCTCCGCTGGGCGATGCGCTGCCCGACCCGGTGGCCCACCTGTCATCCGGGTCGGCCGCGTACGGAGCACTGACCCGGCTCGCCGAAGTCCGCCCCGGCGACACGGTGTTCATCACGGGGGCGGCCGGAGCCGTGGGGTCGCTGGCGGGTTCGCTGGCGCGACTGCTGGGCGCCACGAGGGTCATCGGCAGCACCCGCTCACCGGACAAGGCCGAGCGGCTGCGGGCCGAACTGGGCTACGACGAGGTGCTGGTGCCGGGATCCCAGTCGCTCGACGCGCAGTTGGCCGCCGCCGCGCCGGAGGGCATCGACGTGCTGCTGGACACCGTCGGCGGTGAGCAACTGGCAGCGTCGGTCCGCGCCGCGCGCCGCGGTGCCCGGTTCGCACTGGTCGGCGCTCTGGCCGGACAGCTGTCGCCACACAGGGATGGTGGCAGCGCGCCCGCGGAGATCGACACGTTCCGGATCGTCAACCAGAGCGTCTCGCTGCGCGGCTACAGCGGCATGGACCACCCCGAGGTGACGGAGGAATGGACCAAGCGCTTCGGGGACTGGCTGCGATCCGGCGAGATCACCTTCCCGTACGTACGGGTCCCGGGCATGGATCGGGCGCCGCGTGCGTTGCAGGAACTGTTCGAGGGGCGGCACTTCGGGACCGTCGTCGTGGAGTTGCCGCCACGGTGAGGCTGCAGGGCTCGGTCGCGGGTGGGGCCGGTGCGTGGAAAAGTCCAGGGCGGGGGCGGGATGCGGATCGGGGATGCGGCCGCAGCGGCGGGGACCACGGCCCGGGCGCTGAGGTTCTACGAGGAGCGCGGCGTGCTGCCACCGCCGCCGCGTACGGCCTCCGGACAGCGTGTGTACGGGCCGGACGATGTGGCCAGAGCCCGCGCCGTCCGTGAGCTGCTGGCGCTCGGGCTCACCGTCGAGGATCTACGCGGTGTCGGCGACCGGATCGACGTGCTGATCGAGAATCCGCAACGGCGGTGCGGGTGCCCCGACTCCGGTGTCCCCGGCTCCGGGGTCGCCGACCGCAGACTGGCGGCCCTCAACGCCGAGATCGACCGCCTGACCCGTCTGCGCGACCGTCTCGCACAGCGCGTGGGCGACCGGTCCAGCTCTTCTCCCTCTGCACCTGCGGCGGCCCTCTCCGCCGAGCCCAGTAGACCGTGATCGACAACTTGGTATGGTGCGCGGGCCAGTTGCACCACTTGGAGAGCTGTGGCAGGGCTCAAGGGAGAAGGGCCAAGTAACGATGCAGGCGTCAGAGGTCTCGCGTGCAATGGCCGCGGCCATGTCGATCGCCTCATCACTTGACCTGGCAGTCGACGACGCGATCGTTCTTCATGACTCCAACAAGCTCACTCTGCGTCTGCTGCCTTGTGACGTCCTGGCCCGGGTGGCACCTGTGGATCAACAGGTCGCGCAGTTCGAGGTCGAGCTCGCTCAGCGGCTGGCCGAATCCGGGTGCCCGGTGGCTGCCCTTGAGCCTCGGGTGGAGCCACGCGTCCATGAGCGAGACGGTTTTGTGGTCACCCTATGGACCTACTACGAACCCGCCGCGTCTCAAGAGGTCTCACCGGCCGACTTCGCCAACGCGCTCGAGCAGCTGCATGCCGGCATGCGCAAGCTCGATGTCCCGACGCCGCACTTCACGGATCGAATCGAGTACGCCCAACGACTCCTGGCGAACCGCGAACGCACTCCGGCACTCGCCGACGCGGACCGGGAGCTCCTCGTCGACACGCTACGAAGCCTGAGCCGAGCGATCGGCGAGCGCGGCGGCGCCGAGCAACTGCTGCACGGCGAGCCGCACCCGGGCAACCTGCTCACCACGGAGAACGGGCTGCTGTTCATCGACCTCGAGACGTGCTGCCGCGGGCCCGTCGAATTCGACCTCGCCCATGCCCCCGAAGAAGTCGGCGAGCAGTATCCAGGTGTCGACCAGGACCTGCTGCGCGAGTGCCGGATCCTCGTGCTGGCGATCATCACAACGTGGCGCTGGGACCGAGACGACCAGCTCCCGAACGGGCGCCGGCTCGGCGCGGAGTGGCTCAGCCAGATCCGAGCGGCGCTGGGCCGCAACGGCCTGGATACCGATGGCTGATCGCGGACCTTCGAGGTCGGGCACGGACGACTTCTGATTCCGTCAGGGTTCACAAGCCGTATCTCAACCGGTCATGGAACATGCGGGTCGAACAGGTTTCCCTCCGGGGTGATCTTTCCGTTGTACGCGCATGAGGGCAGGGCCTCTCGGTCGCTCGGGGAACCCGCAACCGGGGCTGCCGCTGGCATCGTGGTGGCCGCGCTGATGTCGATGTCTCGCGGCGCGCCGCCTCGTGTCGGTCTCTCCCGCTGGTTCTGCAGGTCAGCGGCAGTTCCAGCAGGCGTGGGACGCCACGACGCGCAGAGCAAACTCATCCGGGCATCGTGTTCCGCGGCGAGGAATACAGGAACTGGCCCTTCCCCAAGGGTTGTTCCTCGACCCTGCCGCGCCACAGGAGTACGCCGTGGCGTCGCTCCCAGAAGGACACGTACACGCCCTTGACGATCCGCTCCGGTATGAATACAACCGCCCAACCGATGCCCCAGGGGCCCCAGAGCAGGCCGAAAACCAGGCATGACAGTGCGACGAAAACAACGAAGGATCCGTCGAAGCTGCGGCGCATGGACTCGCGCGGGTCGGAGAGTATCGTCTCGGGGTCGGTCAGGGCGACTGCGCTCTCGAAATCGCGCTTCTCGCCGCCCAGCCAGTGCGACCGGATCGAAATCGCCATCAGGCCGAAGAGCGCGCTGGCCCCTAAAACAGCCAAAAGAGAAACCACCTTGCCGCTTTCGGCGTGCGGCAGCCCGCGCACGCCGAAGACCACAGGCGCGGTGACGGCCATGGCGACCCCCACCTCAACGATCGTCGCCAATTGATGGTGAACGTAGCGCACCACAGCTTCCCCCTCCGCACGCACCTGCCCAGGGCGTACGCAGGACTCACTATGTACACCGTGCGTCCCTCGGTAAACCCCCCACCCCCTTGGCCCGATTCCGATGCGCGCCGTTGGTCGTCTGTTCGCACGGCATTGGCAGAACCGTGACTTCAACGCCAGGTTCCGGGGTGCTCGGGAGGCTTCCGGGCCACGCGATGAACGCCGCCCCGAGCCGGGACTGTCCACGACGGCGCGATCATCGCTGGTTTCAGAGGCAGGGCGGACGGCCCGAGGGCTACTGTCAACGGCAGTTGCTGGACGCGATCCGCTAACTGGTCGCGGGCGGGATCTCGTGGCGGGCGATACCCGGCAGGTGCTTCTCAAAGGGCAGCGGGCCAATGGTTTCCGGGTCGGCGGACGTGTTGAACAGCGGGGTGTAGCCGGTGGCCAGGTACAGGCCGCGCGCCTCGGGCTGGCGCGGCCCGGTGGTCAAGTAGATCCGCCGGTAGCCGCGTTCGCGCGCCTCGTGCTCCAGTTCGGCGACGACGATTCGCGCGAGGCCGCGTCGGCGGTGGGCGGAATGCGTCCAGATCCGTTTGAGTTCCGCCGTGGTCCCGTCGTACCGGCGGAAGGCGCCGCCCGCGACCGGCTCGCCGCGCTCCAGGAGCAGTAGCAGCACTCCGCCGTGCGGCCGGGTGAACTCCTCGTCGGGATAGCGGGCGAGTTCGGCGTGCGCGTCCTTGCCGTAGCGCGTCGAGTACTCGTCGCCGAGTTCGCGCAGCAGCGGTTTCACCCGTGGGTCGGCCACCGTCACTTGAATGACCGTCAGCTCGGTTGCGGACGACGGTGGTTGCGCGACTGATGTCATCCATTCACCGCCGCGAGGTTCTGCGTGGGGCGGGCCTCGCGCTCGGCCCCACGCTCGGCGTCGCGCTTGGCGACCTCCTCGCGGACGATCGGGATCACGTACCGGCCGAAGTCGATCGCGTCGTCCAGCAGGTCGTAGCCGCGGGCGGAGAGGATGTCGACACCGAGGTCGTAGTAGTCCAGCAGGGCCTGAGCGACCGTTTCCGGTGTGCCGACCAGGGCGTTGGAGTTGCCCGCTCCCCCGGTGGCGGCTGCTGTGGGAGTCCAAAGGGCACGGTCGTAGCGCTCGCCCGCCTCGGCGATCGCGATCAACCGCTGCGAGCCGGTGTTCTGGGGCTGTGTCAGCCCGTTGTGGCGCTTGGTGATCGCCTCGCCCTTCTCCTTGCGGGCCTTGATCGCGCCGACCGTGCGGTGCGCCTTCTCCCAGGCCAGTTCCTCGGTCGCGGCGATGATCGGGCGGAACGCCACCTGGATACGCGGCACTTCGGTGCGGCCCGCGGCCTTCGCGGCGGCCTTCACGTTCTCGATCTGCTCGGCGGTCTTCGCGAGGGGCTCGCCCCAGAGGCAGTAGATGTCGGCCTCGGCGCCCCCTGCGGCGTACGCGGCGGGCGACGAACCTCCGAACGACACGTCCGGGCGGGGCTGTTGGACCGGGAAGACGTCGCTGACGAAGTCGTGGAATCGGTAATGCTCGCCCTCGTGGTCGAAGGGCTCGCGCGTGGTCCAGATCTTCTTGACGATCCCGATGTACTCGCGGGTGCGGGCATAGCGCTCGTCCTTGGTGAGGGTGTCGCCCTCGCGGCCCTGCTCCTGGTTGTTGCCGCCGGTGATGAAGTGCACGGTCAGCCGGCCCTCACTGATCTGGTCGAGGGTGGCGAAGGTCTTGGCGGCGAAGGTCGGGTACGAGACGTTGGGCCGGTGGGCGAGCAGGATCTGGAGGCGGTCCAGCCTGCTCGCGATGTAGGCGGCGGCCGGCGCGGGGTCCGGCGATCCGGAGCCGTAGGCGAACAGCACCCGGTCCCAGCCGTGCTCCTCGTGCGCCCGGGCCAGCCGGAGCGTGTACTCCTTGTCGAAGGCGGCGCCGGACCGGGCGGTGGTTTCGGATCCGTTGTTGGTCGCGGCGATGCCGAGGAACTCCACGGGCATGGGAATGGCCTTTCGTACGGGCTGGCGGAACGGTCCGTTGCACAGCGGGATGTGACTGCTCGTCAGGGACGGCACCTCAGAGAAGTGGTGCGGCTCGGAGCGAACGTGGCGACCCTGCGCGTCGGACGAACCGGACGGCGGCAGCGCGCGCCAGGGCTCGCAGGACCACGCCCTTGCGCGGGTCAGTGCCTGCGCGCGTCAGTGCCTGCGAGGGTCCGTGGCCCGAAGGGGGAGCTCGGTCCGCGACGGGGTCACCGAGGAGGGAAGGGCCGACGGACGGCCCACCGCCCGAGTCAGGCGCAACACGCCGCGGACCACACTCGACCGAAGTCGATGTGGTCACGCGAGACCAAGCGCGGCTGGGCGTTCATGCGGCCAATTGAGCAATAGATCTCGCTCATCGTCAACCGACGCCCGCATGCCGGACCGGCTCCGGCAGCTTGCTCACCGGCCGGCGACGGCGGTGAAGTCCAGACACCGTAACGATCATTCCCTATATTTCCTATCGATTTACTAGGGAAGTATTGACGGCGCCCTCCTGGGCTGCGCAGGATGATGCACATGTGCCCCACGCAGCAACGACTCGTTCGTCGTCGGCATGTCGACTTTGGTCACGTCGTCAGCGCCGCCTGCTGTCGCGCCTAGGGCACGCGCCTCGCACATCACGCGTGCCGCTCCGCTCCTTCAGGTGAACTCACCCACCGCTCCCGACAGCCCGACATCCTTCTGAAGGACGACCGCCATGACCACGGCACTTCCGGCTCAGCCCGCTCCCTCGCATTCGCCGCTCCCCGACGTGCGCCATCTCCGCCTGGTGGGCGACACCCCACGGAGTGGCACCGGGGATCACGATGCGCCGCCGCTCGTCGGCTATCTCCTGTTCGTTCCCGAGGGCACCGATCCCGCCGACCTCTTCGCCAAGGACGGGGTACGGCCGGACCTCCGGCCGGTGACCTACGACGACTCGCCTCCCGCGCCACGGACGGGCGATGACAGCATCCACGTCGACACCACGCGACATGTCGCGGAGGCGGACGGGCGTGAACTCGACCTCACCTACCTCGAGTTCGAGCTGCTGGCCCATCTCGTTCTGCGCCCCCACCAGGTCCACTCGCGCGAGCAGTTGGTGGCCAACGTATGGGGCTACGACCATGTCGGCGACGGCCGCACCGTGGACGTCCACATCGCGCGCCTGCGCCGCAAGCTGGGCAAGGCTCACCAGCACCGGATCGTCACCGTACGGCGCGTGGGCTACAAGTACGTGCCCGACCAGCAAACGAGCCCCGACGCCGCTCTCTGCGGCCGGCCTTGAGGAGACCTGTCCCATGGGCTTTGCCCCCGCGCTGTCCGGTCCCGCCCCGGAGTCCGACGGGACCGCGACGGGCCGTGCGCACTGGCTGCGCGTGGCCCGCGAGACGGCGGACGACCTGGCCACGGACGCGGTGGTCAGGGAGCAGGCGGGCAAGGTCCCGTTCGACGAGGTGTCCCGGCTGCGCGAGGCGGGGCTGCTGACACTGCTGATACCGGCCGAGCTCGGGGGCGCGGGCGAGGACTGGCCGACGGCCTACGCCGTCGTCCGGGAGATCGCCGCGGCCGACGGCGCCATCGGCCAGCTCCTCGGCTGTCACTACTTCATGTCATGGAGCGCCCGGTTCCTCACCGAGCCCGCTCTCGCCTCGCAGGTCGGGCGGGAGTCGGCGGCGGAGCAGTGGTGCTGGGGCGGTGGTTTCGCCCGCCAGGAACCGCCTCTCGCACTGAACAGGACCGCCGGTGGTTACCTGCTGGACGGTCGGCAGAGTTACGTCACCGGGGTCCTGGTCGCCGATCGGCTCGTCGTACGGGCCGTGCGGACCGACACCGGCGAGCCGCTCGCCGTGGTCGTCGATCCCGCCCGGCACGGTGTGGTGATCGACGGCGACGCCGACCCCTTCGGCCAACGGCTCGCGGCCGGCGGCAGCGTGGAGTTCGACGGCGTACCGGTCGGCGCCGACGATGTGATCGGCTCCTTGTCCACGGACGAGGACGCCCTTTCGCCCGTGGCCTCCCTGGCGTCACCCGTCGGGCGACTCGTGTCCGTCCAGCTCCGTCTCGGCATGGCCGAGGGAGTGCTCGCCGAGGCCCGTGAGTACAGCCGGGCGGGCCACTCCCCCTGGGACCCGGCCTGGCCGGCGGGCTCTCCGCAGGACCCGCAGGTGCTGACCACGTACGGGGAGCTCACCGTCCTCACCCGCTCCGCGTCCGCGCTCACCGATCAGGCTCTGGATGCCTTGCAGGACGGGCTGGAGCGCGGCGAGGACCTCACGTACGACGAGTACGCGGAGATATCGGTCCTCGTGGCGATGGCCGAAGCCGCCGCCTCCAGGGCCGTGCAGGACTGCACCGCCCGCGCACTGGACGTCATCGGCGCCCGCTCCACGTCCTCGCGGCTGGGCTTCGACCGCTTCTGGCGCAATGCCAGGACCCACACCTTGTACGAGCCCGTGGCCGACCGAATTCGCGATGTCGGGGACTACTTCCTGAACGGCGCGCACCCTCCGTTCGTCCTGCCCGCCTGACCTCTCAAGGCCCTGCCTCGACCTCCGGCGACCTGAACCTTTGACCGCCGGACGGAAAGGGGCCCCCGGCAGCCCACCCGCGGCGGACGCCGACCGATTTCGTACGGGATAATGAACGCATGCGGATCTCAGCCAGGGCGGACTACGCGGTACGTGCCGCACTGCAGCTCGCCGCGTCACGAGACGACGGGCCGCTGAAGGCCGAGGCCATCGCCGACGCCCAGGACATCCCGCACAAATTCCTCGAAGGCATCCTGAACGACATGCGCCGGGGTGGACTCGTCCTCAGCCAGCGCGGCGGCAACGGCGGCTACCGGCTCGCCAAGCCCCCCGAGTCCATCAGCATCGCCGACGTCATTCGCGTCGTGGACGGACCGCTGGTATCGGTCCGCGGGGTCCGCCCTCCCGACCTGTCCTACACCGGACCCGCCCAGTCGCTGCTTCCCCTGTGGATCGCGCTGCGCTCCAACGTGCGCGAGATCCTTGAGGGCGTATCCCTCGCCGACGTCGCGTCGGCCGAATTGCCCGCCGGGGTGTCCGCGCTGACCGACGCCCCCGGCGCCTGGACGAACCCCTGACCACAGGGCCGCTCCCAGCCTGATCTCACATTTTGAGATCAGGCTGTCCATTATATGAATACCCTCTTGGGGTGAACGCCGCCTTCTGTCACGATCCCCATCAACCAGGTGGGAAAACTAGGGAACTGCGGGGTGGCCATGAGAACGCACAACCGCACAGACCGGTTGCTGCCCCTTCTGACCTCGCGTCGCCACATCGACCTCGGCCGTACGTCCAGCGCCATCTGTCGACCCGTCTGACGCCGTCCGCTGAACCTGGTGGCTCGCGCAGAACACCGCTGCGCCCCCTGCCACCCCGCCCCTCTCGGCGGACCGGACGCTCCTCGACACTCCTGGCTGACTGCGTCACCCGCACATCCCCATGACCGCATGCCTTCGGGCGCGGCGTGGCTGTGACGGCGACGCACCATCCACTCCGGCAACACCGGCCACCATCCGCGCCTCAGCCCGCGACGGCATTCCCGCCGCCGAGGGCCGGTAGCGGAGTGCTGGTGCGCGCCAACGGGCTCTGCGCCTCGCAATTCCGAACCTCCTGACAACCCATCCCTGAGAGGACACCTCCGTGTCTGCCGCACGACCGCTCACCACCCTGCGCACCATCGCCGCCATAGCCGCGCTCCCCCTGCTCGCTCTCACTGCCTGCGGTTACGGGTCCGAGTCGAAGGACAACGACACCTCGAAGGTGGCGGCCGAGGGCAAGAAGCTCTCCGCGGACACCGTGCGGATCGGCTACTTCCCCAACCTCACGCACGCCACCGCCCTGGTCGGCGACCAGGAAGGCCTGCTGCAGAAGGAACTCGGCGGCACGAAGGCCACCTACTCCCAGTTCAACGCGGGCCCCGCCGAGATCGAGGCACTCAACTCGGGCTCCATCGACATCGGCTGGATCGGCCCCTCCCCCGCCATCAACGGCTACAGCACCACCGACGGCAAGGGCCTGCGCATCATCGGCGGCTCCGCCTCCGGCGGCGTCAAGCTCGTCGTCAACCCCGACAAGGTCACGTCCCTGAAGGACATCAAGGGCAAGAAGATCGCCACCCCACAGCTGGGCAACACCCAGGACGTGGCCTTCCTCAACTGGATCGCCGAGCAGGGCTGGACCGTCGACGCACAGAGCGGCAAGGGCGACGTCTCCGTGGTCCGCACCGACAACAAGATCACCCCGGACGCCTACAAGTCCGGCTCCATCGACGGCGCCTGGGTGCCCGAGCCGACCGCGTCCAAGCTGGTCGCCGAGGGCGGCAAGGTCCTCCTGGACGAGGCCGACCTGTGGCCCGACAAGAAGTTCGTCATCACCAACATCATCGTCTCCCAGAAGTTCCTGGCCGCCCATCCGGATGTGGTGCAGGCGGTGCTGCGCGGCTCGGTGAAGACCAACACCTGGATCAACGCCAACCCCGACAAGGCCAAGGCCGCCGCCAACACCAAGCTGCAGGAACTGTCCGGCAAGCCGCTGCCCGCCAACGTGCTCGACCCGGCCTGGAAGTCGATCCAGTTCACCGACGACCCACTGGCCTCCACCCTCAACACCGAGGCCGCCCACGCGGTCAAGGCCGGCCTGCTCAAGCAGCCGAAGCTGGACGGCATCTACGACCTCACCCTGCTGAACAAGGTCCTCACCGCCGAGGGCAAAACCACGGTCGACGACGCCGGACTCGGCGTCAAGTAACCCCCGCACCCGCCCCTTTCACCCATGAGTTCCCAGGAGGTGACGACCATGGCAACCGCCCTCGCCAAGGCCGCCGACGCCACGACGTCGGTGGAGCACGCCGCGCGGATCGAGCACGTCTCGAAGTCCTTCACCACACCCGCCGGCCGCCAGCTCGTCCTGGACGACATCACCCTCGATGTCGCCCCCGGCGAGTTCGTCACCCTCCTGGGAGCCTCCGGCTGCGGCAAGTCCACCCTCCTCAACCTCGTCGCCGGCCTCGACCAGCCATCAGCCGGTGGCATCAGTACCGACGGCCGCCCCGCCCTGATGTTCCAGGAACACGCCCTGTTCCCCTGGCTGACCGCCGGCAAGAACATCGAACTCGCCCTCAAACTCCGCGGTGTCGCGAAGACCGAACGCCGCGACAAGGCCGAGGAACTGCTCGCCCTGGTCCGGCTGAACGGTGCCTACGGCAAGCGGGTGCACGAGCTGTCCGGCGGGATGCGCCAGCGCGTCGCACTGGCCCGCGCCCTCGCCCAGGACAGCAAACTCCTCCTGATGGACGAGCCGTTCGCCGCCCTGGACGCCATCACCCGCGACGTGCTGCACGACGAACTCACCCGCATCTGGCGCGAGACCAGCGTGTCGGTGCTCTTCGTCACCCACAACGTCCGCGAAGCCGTCCGCCTCGCCGAACGCGTAGTGCTGCTGTCCTCCCGGCCGGGACGGATCGCGCACGAGTGGACGGTCGACATCCCGCAGCCACGCCGTATCGAGGACTCCGCCGTCGCGGACCTGTCCGTCGAGATCACCGAACAACTGCGTGGGGAGATCCGCCGCCATGGCCAGCACTGACCCCGGGGTCGACATCAAGAAGGACGACTCCCCGGCAGCCGGGCAGTCCCAGGACCCGCACGATCTGGCGGGACTTGAGGCCGGCCTCGACGCGCTGGATACGGTGCGGGTCGACCGTACGCCGGTACGCGAGACCCTGATACGCAAGGTGCTGCCGCCCGTCGTCGCCGTGGCGCTGGTGCTGGTGGTCTGGCAAGTCCTGGTCTGGGCGAAGGTCACCGACAGCTACAAGCTGCCCGCACCGTCCGCGGTCTGGGACGAGCTGACCGACGCCTGGCGACAGGGCACCTTGCTGGAGTACATCTGGACCAGCGTCTCCCGCGGCCTGCTCGGCTTCCTGATGGCCCTGGCGATCGGCACGCCGCTGGGCCTGCTGGTCGCCCGCGTGAAATTCGTCCGCGCCGCCATCGGCCCGATCCTGTCCGGACTCCAGTCACTGCCGTCCGTGGCCTGGGTGCCACCCGCTGTGCTCTGGCTGGGCCTCAACAATTCGATGATGTACGCGGTGATCCTGCTGGGCGCGGTCCCCTCGATCGCCAACGGGCTGGTCTCCGGCGTCGACCAGGTACCCCCGCTCTACCTGCGGGCCGGCCGCACACTCGGCGCCACCGGACTGCGCGGCACCTGGCACATCGTGATCCCCGCCGCCCTCCCCGGCTACCTCGCCGGCCTCAAACAGGGCTGGGCCTTCTCCTGGCGCTCCCTCATGGCCGCCGAGATCATCGCCTCCTCACCCGACCTGGGCATCGGCCTCGGCCAGCTCCTGGAAAACGGCCGCACCGCCAACAGCATGTCCATGGTCTTCCTCGCCATCCTCCTCATCCTGATCGTCGGAATCGCCATCGACCTGCTCATCTTCAGCCCGCTGGAGCGGCGGGTACTGCGCAGCCGGGGCCTGCTGGTCAGCAACTGAACGACGGGATCGTGACCGGTGTGGTCAGCCGTCCCAGGGCTGCCACCGGTCTTCCTGTGCCGGGTCGATACTGCTGCCCCACACCAGCGCCCCACCGATCAGGCCTGGCTTGTCCCGCGTGGCCAGGGCCGGGGCTTCGAGCATGTCGGCGGCCTCTTCCAAGTAGGTGACCAGCGTGTCGAGTTCTTCGCCGGGGGCTTCGTTGTAGCGGGACCACCGGCCCAGGTAGCCGGTCGCGGCGTCGAGGTACAGGCCCGAGGTGGCGTCAGCCGGGCCCAAGGCGACAACCGGAATCCAGGTTGCCTTCCACACGGTGATCCGCTCGTCCGCGGGTCGGTCGGTGTCGAAGGTGTCCTGGTGGGCCTGGGAGTCCATCTTCAACCGGTAGGCGGCGGCCACGGCGTCCAGGGTCATCAGAGCCCAATTACCCGGAAGGCATCCCCCACCACTGGCCCCGTCGTCACCCGCCGCCAGCAGCCACAGGACGTGCAGCTCGACGGGTATCCGGACGCCGAGGTCGCCCTCCAGAGCGGCAATGGCGGTGGGGCCGGCGCCACCACGGAGCGCGGCGTAGGAATCGGGGGCGTTGCGCTGCAGCCAACCGGTGATGCGCTGCCAGGCATCGGCGACCTCCCGTACGGTGACCGCGTCGGTGGCAGGGTCGTCGCGCTGCTCCTCCTCCTGCTGCTCCCGGCCCTGGGCGCCCGCAACGAGCTCGCCGGACTCGGCTGACCCGGCGGACTCGGCGGACTCGGCGGACTCGGCGAAGGAGATCGGGTTCACGTACCGGATCTCGATCCGATCGGGCTCGCGAATGTAGCCGATGGCCAGGGCGGGACAGTCCTCGAACAGGTCCCCGTCCACCGTCACGGTGAGGATGCCGGGCAGCTCCGAGGGCCGACCCATGTCCGGGTCGTCGGCCAACTGACCGGCCAGGACCTTCAGGGCGTAGGCCACGCCGGTCCCGAACTGGGTGGCGGTGTCGCGTAAGAACGGGGATATCTCGACGTCCACGGCCTGGCGTCCCTTGCTGGTCGAATGGAAGGCGGGGCCCTTCATCGTAGGACTCAGCGGTCTTGACGCTTCTACGGATCATCAAGCAGAGATCGACGGTCGGCTGGCCAGCGCCTGATCAGGACCCTCTCTTGAAGCGATCCACACCTCACCCACTCAGCCATCCTGCTGCCCGCGGCGTAAATCGCTGACGGTTTCGCCGAACTCCCGCTTCATTGCCCGGCCGAGGTGCTTGGTGTCGAGCACTCCCCACCGGGCCGCGATCGCGGCCGTGGCGCGGTCTGCGAAGGCAGGGTCGAGCAGGTCACGGCGGATCCGTAACAGGCGTTCATGCCTGACCCAGGCGGCGAAGGTCAGATCGCCGCCCTTGAAAAGCGCATGGAGGTGGCGGACCGAGATGTGGTGCCGACGTGCGACTCGTTCAGCACCGAGCAGGGGGTCGCCAAGGTGGGCCAGCACATAGACGCGGATTCGATCGACAAGATCGCTCGCGACGGAGGCCCTCTCGGGGGTGGTGTCGACGAAAGCAGCGAGCAGGAGCGCGGTGAGCGCGTCGGCCAGATATGTGCGCGCCACACCCTGACGGGGGAGGTCCTCGTCCATCCCGGACAGGGCGCAGCCGAGAAGCCTGCCGATACCGTCCTGTGCGGATATGGGAAGTGCCGTACGCCGGCCCATGCAGTCCGCCCGCTTGCCGAGACTCGCACGGGGAACACAGAGCACGGTCATATCGCTGGGCTCGGCACCGATGATCCGGTAGGGCCGGGTGTTGTCACAGGCGAACAGCTCACCCGGTCTCAGCGCGCTGGTCCGATCGTCCTGGGTCACCGCGACCGGGCCGCGGCGATGCAGTGTGAGGTGCATCCACTCCACGTCGGTGGAAGTGATGCACTGGATGTCCCGTGTCACCGTCGCGGCAGCGGCTTGGATGCGGGCCACGATCACTGCCCCGATGGCTACGTGGTCGACCACGGCCTGGAACGCCGGTGGGCCAGGATCCGTCACCCGCAGCGAACCGAACAAGGACGAGACCGCTGCCTCGAACGACTCCGTTCCCGTTAAACGGAAACCCTTGCTCTCCGTCACGCCGGCGCACCCCCTTGGCATTGTCCACTTCCACGCGCTGATCGCGGTGGGGTTGTCAGGGGCACCCGACGTGTTGGTATACGGCGTAGTCGACGTCGACCTTCCGGCCGAGGTACATCGTGCTCCACGGTCCCACGCACTCGTACCCTGACGTGTTGTTCCAGTAGTCGACCCTGATCTCGATGGTGGTCGACCCACAGTGCCGGTAGTACGCGGACGTCGAGGTCTCATAGAACCCGCACGGTTCCGCGACAGGCGCGGCGGCCGCGGTGCCTTCGGCTGCGCCGACTGACAACACCCCGGCCGTGACGAGCGCGGCGGCCATGGTGGTCATCTGTTTGGCCAGGTTTGCCTTCTTCATGCGTACCCCTTGAACTGACGGCGACGGGACTCGTCACGGACGGACCGTCCACGGTTTCGGCTCCTGTTCAGCGTTCCGTTGAAACGACCCGCAACGTGGCTGCCGCGGCTGGAACGTCCTCCAGGTGTAGCGGCCCAGACGTTGTTCGCGTTCGGGGTACCGGTGCCGAACAAACAACTGCCGAACAATGCGACAGGTGATGCCCGCCCATCCGCAGTGGCCGCGCACCCTCAAATCAGCGACAGAGCCCACGAAGTGGACCAGAGCCGCAACCCACGTACACAGCCAAACGGACACTCCACCGCCGCGTTGTGCACGAACTGGGGGGCCACGATGCGCGTAGTGGTGCCAGGAAGTCAGGGATCGTGACTACGGTCATTTTCAAGAGCAACCATGAATGAAGACCGAAGGCTTCGATCGTCCGAAGCCCGCAACCATTGGGGAGGAGCGGGCTGAAGGACTCTGACCTCCCAGTCGATGTCCGCGGCAGTCAAGGCACCATGCGCCGGGCTGCTATCTACGCCAGCAGGCCCACTCTGGCCAGTGAATCAAGGTCTACAGAAGGTTCCTGCCCACAGTCACGTCACGCCGTGTGAACGACGGGCCGCCCTGACATCGAGGCGAATCGCGCGCCCGGTACCTGCCAAGGCCGGCCGCCTGGACAACCAGCAATCGGTGCCGGACACCGCAACGCGTCGGCGGCAGAAAGTACGCACGGCCGTCGCCAAAACCGAGTGCGCCCGCATCGGCACCCTTGCCACGACCGGCACCACCACACAACCAAGGAGAACCAGTGATCAAGACCAGAATCGCCACTGCTGTCGCGACCGTTGGCGTCACCGCGCTGGCCCTGACCGCCATCCCCGGTACCGCGCAGGCGGCCGACCTCGACCGGGAGTTCTCGTCGCCGGTCGCCGCCGAGGCTGCCACTGCGGATCCCGGGTCAAGGAGCGGCTCGTCCGATGTGTCGCCGATGGCCTGGACCGACTGTCCGTTGACGTACTTCTGCGTCTGGGTCGACGGCGACTACGAAGGACCACGGGGCCAGTTCAAGGAATCCAACCTCAGCTGGGGCAGCTTCTTCCAGTCCGCTTGTCCGTCGGGCACCTGGTCCAATTGCGCCTCGTCGGGCTTCAACAACGGCACGAGCGGCATGGGCGTCGTTGTCTGGAATGAACCGGGGCATGACCACGGCAATTCACGCTGCCTCCCGAAGGGCTGGCGCCACCCCTACTTCACTCAAGTGCACTGGAACGACAACGCGGCGCAGAACATCAACGACAAGATCTCCAGCAACCAGTGGACCTGGAACTGCCACTACTGAACCGTCCCTACCGGCGAGCAGATGACTGGCAGGCTGACCATGAACCACCCTTCGCGACGGATGACCGTCCGTGATACGGCAACCCTTGTCTCCGTGATGGCGTTGGCCACAGTCCTGATCTGCGTCGCCGGATGCGCCGCGGGCACGGCTTCCCGGCCGGACCCCGCGGCGCCCTCGGCGCGGACCCTCGATCGCGCGGCCGCGGTACTCACCAACGACGCCACCACGCTGCGGCAGAGCTGGCGGCTGTTCAACGCCCAACAGGTGCTGGATCAGCGGTGCATGCGGAAGCTGGGCCTGCGGTACCTGATCACGAGCGCGGGCCCGGAGCCGTCGGCCGGGGTCACCACGGCCGACGTGCTCGGATCCGGCTCATCGCCCAGCTACGGGGTGTCCCTCAAGGGGGGCGACGGCTCGGGCGAACCCGCACAGGACCAGTACGTGCGTTCCCTGCCCTCCGCCGAACAGGACCGCTACGTCACCGCTCTCAACGGGCCGGCCGACCAGGCGGCCCCCCTGATACTGCCCAGTGGCGACAAGGGGTCCTACGCCACCGGCGGCTGCACGGCCGGGACACAGGCCCACCTGTACGGCAGTGTTCGCGCCGCGTTCGAAGACGTCCTCGTGCCGCAGGACGTGAACGAACTCCTCAACGGCTACCTGGCGCACGACCGCCGATATCAGGCGGCACTCGGCCGGTGGCAGCGTTGCATGGTGACGGACGGAATCAGGGCACAGACCCCCGCGGCCTTGATCCATTCGCTGAGGGCCAAGGCCACCCCTGGGGTCAGCCCCGCCTCGCTCGACCGCGACCAGCGCGCTGCCGCCACGGCGGACCGGCGCTGCGACGCCAAGAGCCACCTCCGCGCCACGCTCGCGGCCCGGCGTGAAGCCTTCCTACGACAACAGCCCCGAACGACGCTGTCGCGGCTTGAGGGCGTGTGGCAACTCAGGCAACAGGCGCTCCGGCGAGCAGCCTTGTAGGGGTGTACGGCCCGACCGAGAACCGACGGTGAGTCCCGGCGGAGCTGCCCCTGCCCGCCAGCTGCTCTTCGACCGCACCGAGCGCGCCGCCAAACGCAACTGACGCCTGCCCAGGACGAGATCGTGACCAGTGCGAACGGTCCGCCGCATTCATGCGCAGCCCGGCGAGTCCTTCGGAGCCAGGTTCCACCTCTCCGTGTCCACCCATGCGACCTTGGCAGAATCGGGTTTCCATTCCGAACGGGAGACGGTCCCTCCGCTGCTCCGCGTTGATCTCACGCTGTTCCGCTCTTGCGTCGCGCTGTTCGGCTCTACAGCCCAGGACCAGTCCGCCGAACGCGGCGGCGACCGTCACGATGGCGGCCATGATCCGGCCGATTCGCATGGCCTTCGGCTCCGGCGCCCCGGAGTCCGTCGCACCGCGGTCGTCGAGATGGGGGTTCGGTTCTGCCTGTGCCGCGGGGCGCTGCGGAGACGAGGACCCGGGCGAACTCGGCTCGTCCTCGATTTGATTCGCTGGAGCTTCACTTTCCCATGCGGCCATCACGAGGACGTGTCCAGCCGCCAAGGGCTTCACGCTTGCCGACTCGGATCGTTCGAAAGGCTTCAGCGCTGCTCGTATCGACGCGTGTTTCTGCCGTGTCGAAGCCGGCCTTCGACCCCATGCCTCGGCCGGAGATTCTTCTTACCCATTTTTCATAGGGTGCCTATGTAAATGCGCGATACTGATGACTGTGGATCAGTCGCACTCGGAGGACCGCCTCCAGGAAACCGCGCGGGCGCTGGCCGACCTGGCTTCTGTCGTGGTCAGGGCCGTGACGGACCGGCGGGGTATGAGCTTCACCGCCGCCTCCGCCCTCGCCCGGCTGGAGCGGGAGGGTCCGGCCCGGCTGACCGCGCTGGCAGCGGCGGAAGGCGTCACACAGCCGTCGATGACCCAGCTGGTGCAGCGCTTGGAACGGCAGGAGCTGGCACTGCGCATCGACGACCCGGAGGACGGCCGGGTCACCCTGGTCGCCATCACGGACACCGGGCGGGCGATTCTCGCCGAGCGCCGACAAGAGCGTGACACCCGCTTGGCCACCCTGCTGTCCACCCTCCCCGACGAAGAGCAGCAAGCCCTGGCAACCGCGATGCGGACCGCCCTGCCGCTGGTGCAGCGGATGCTCCAGGACGGCACACAGCAGAGTCCCCTCCTCGAACAGCGCAACACCGGGAGCGAGCGATGACCGCCGAGCAGTCCCACATACCCGCAGGCGCCGAACCCGGGAACGGCAACCGCAGAGCGTGGATCGGCGTGGATCATCCCCGTTACAAGTGGGTCGCACTGACCAACACCACCGTGGGCATGCTGCTGGCCACGATCAACAGCTCGATCGTGCTGATCTCGCTGCCCGGGATCTTCACCGGTATCCGACTGGATCCGCTGGAGCCCGCGAACGTGAGCTATCTGCTGTGGATGCTGATGGGCTACATGCTCGTCACCGCGGTGCTGGTGGTCGCCCTCGGCCGGCTCGGGGACATGATGGGCCGGGTCCGCATCTACAACGCCGGCTTCCTGATCTTCACGCTCACCTCGGTGGTCCTGTCCCTCGACCCCTTCCACGGCGGGAGCGGGGCGCTGTGGCTGATCGGCTGGCGCATCGTGCAGGCTGTCGGCGGCTCGATGCTGATGGCCAACTCCGCGGCCATCCTCACCGACGCCTTTCCCGCCCGTCAGCGCGGCATGGCTCTGGGCGTCAACATGGTGGCGGGCATCGCCGGGTCGTTCATCGGCCTGGTGCTGGGCGGGGCCCTCGTGACGTGGAACTGGCGCTCGGTCTTCTGGGTCAACGTGCCCATCGGCCTGCTCGGCACGGTGTGGGCGTACAAGTCGCTGCACGAGACCGGTGTGCGCAGGCCGGGGCGGATGGACTGGTGGGGCAACATCACCTTCGCCGTCGGGCTGAGTGCCCTGCTCGCGGGTATCACCTACGGCATCCAGCCCTACGGCGGTCACACCATGGGCTGGACCAACCCGTGGGTGCTGGCCGGGCTGATCGGCGGCGTGGCCATGCTCGCGGTCTTCTGCGTGGTCGAGACAAGGGTCGCCGAGCCGATGTTCCCGTTGCACCTGTTCCGCAACGCGGCGTTCGCGGGCGGCAACGCGGCCACTCTGCTGGGGTCGATCGCGCGCGGCGGCCTGCAGTTCATGCTCATCATCTGGCTGCAGGGCATCTGGCTTCCCCTGCACGGCTACGACTACGCCGACACCCCACTGTGGGCGGGCATCTACATGCTGCCGCTGACCGCAGGCTTCCTGCTCGCCGGGCCGATCTCGGGAGTACTGTCCGACCGGTTCGGCGCGCGGCTGTTCGCCGCGTCCGGATTCGCGGTGATGGCGGCGTCGTTCGCCGGACTGCTCATGCTGCCCAGCGACTTCTCGTACGGGATCTTCGCCGCGCTGATCTTCCTCAACGGGCTCGGCGGCGGTCTCTTCGCGGCGCCGAACACGTCGATCATCATGTCGAACGTCCCGGCCGACGCCCGTGGTGCCGCCTCCGGCATGCGCGCCACATTCCAGAACGCCGGCATGGTGCTGTCCATGGGCGTGTTCTTCTCGCTCATGGTGGCCGGGCTCTCCGGCACGCTGCCGCACACCCTGAGTGCGGGCCTCACCGCCCAGGGCGTCCCGGCACACGCCGCGCACACGGTCGCCGAACTGCCCCCGGTGGGCGTCCTGTTCGCGGCCTTCCTCGGCTACAACCCGATCCAGCACCTGCTCGGCCCGGACGCCCTCGCCCACCTCTCGCCGACTGCCTCGGCGCACCTCACCGGGCGTGAGTTCTTCCCCCACCTGATCTCGCAGCCGTTCCACGACGGTCTGGTCATAGTGTTCTCCCTCGCCATCGCCATGTCCCTGGCCGCTGCGGCCGCTTCACTGATCCGTGGCCGCGGCAAGGCGTCTCCCCACTCGCCGACACCCGGGACGCCGACTGCCGCGGCGCCCACTCGGACAGCCGCCGAGGTCGGCTCGGCCAAGCCACCCGCCCTGGAACTGCGCGGCACAGTACGGGACGGTTCCGGCGAGCCGCTGGCCCACGCCACCCTCACACTCGTCGACCGCTACGGCCACCAGAAGGCCATCGCCAGATCGGGCCAGGACGGTACGTACGAGCTTGCATCGGCGGAACCCGGCTCGCACATGCTGGTCGTGTCGGCCAAAGGGCACGAGCCCCGCGCCATACAGGTCACCACGGGAACGGAACCGGCTCTCTCGGACCTCGCCCTGACAGCGGTCCGCGGTGTCGAGGGCACCGTGGGCCAAGCGCACACCGGCCGCACTCCCGATTGAGTGGCACAGGTGGTGTCACGGTTCGCGGTCACGTTCGATAGTGTTCTCTCCATGTCGAGTCGCCGTGTCTCCGAGCGCGCCAGGTTCCGCCTGGTGCTCATCGGTGTGCACGCCCACGCTGTGTCCGACGTCGACTGTCGCTGAGCCCCGGGCTCGCAGAGGCGTTCTCGCCTCCTTGTTGTCATCACCCGAGCCCAAACCGGCACATCCACTCTTCCCGTGTCGTCGGTGTGGTCTCGCACAGCCCAGCGTCTCTTTCAGGTGCTCTCGATGCCTTCCGACGGCAATCCCGCCCCGAAAGGCATCCATCCCCCCATGCGTGAACGCAGACTCATATCCCAGCGCGCCGCCGTGGCCACCGTCGGCCTGGCTCTCGTCGGAGGACTGGCGGCCTGCTCCGGGCCGAAGGACAGCAGCGCGGACTCCGGAGCGAGTGACGGAAAGCCCGCCAAGGGCGGCAAACTCACCGTCCTCAACTCCGACGCGCAGGCGGACTTCGACCCCGCCCGCCTCTACACGTCCGGCGGAGGCAACGTCCCCTCGCTGGTCTTCCGGACGCTGACCACCCGCAACCGGGCGGCCGGTGCCGCGGGCACGAAGGTGGTCCCCGACCTGGCCACGGACCTCGGCACCCCCAGCAAGAACGCCACGGTGTGGACGTACACCCTCAAGAAGGGGCTGAAGTTCGAGGACGGCTCCCCCATCACCTCCGCCGACATCAAGTACGGCGTGGAGCGGTCCTTCGCAGCCGAACTGTCCGGCGGAGCCCCGTACTTGCGCGACTGGCTGATCGGCGGCGACACCTTCCAGGGCCCCTACAAGTCCGGCAAGGGCAAGAAGACTCTCGACTCCATCGAGACGCCCGACGAGAGCACCATCGTCTTCAAGCTGAAGAAGCCCGTCGGCGACTTCCCCTACCTGGCGACGCAGACCCAGTTCGCGCCGGTGCCCAAGGCCAAGGACACCGGCACCAAGTACGAGGAACATCCGGTCTCCTCAGGCCCGTACAAGGTCGTGAAGAACACCAACGACGGCGAGCGGCTCCAGCTGGAGCGCAACCCGTACTGGTCCCAGAAGGTCGACGACCAGCGCAAGGCCTACCCGGACACCGTCGACGTGCGCTCCGGGCTCGACTCGGCGGTCATCAACCAGCGACTGTCGACCAGTTCCGGGGACGACGCGCGCGCGGTCACCACGGACACGAACCTCGGCCCCGCCGAGCTCGCCCAGATCGGCCGGGACAAGTCCCTCAAGTCCCGCGTCGGTGTGGGGCACTTCGGCTACACCAACTACCTGGCGTTCAACCCGAGGGTGAAGCCCTTCGACAAGCCCGAGGTGCGGCAGGCGATCTCGTACGCGATCGGCCGCAGCAGCGTCATCAACGCCGTGGGCGGCTCCTCGCTCGCCGAGCCCGCCACCACCTTCCTGCCGGACCAGAAGGCCTTCGGCCACACGCCGTACGACCTGTTCCCCGCGGGCAAGAACGGCGACCCGGTGAAGGCCAAGGAGGTGCTGGCGAAGGCCGGTTACAAGAACGGGCTCACCGTGACACTCACCCACTCCACCGACGAGGGCGAGATGGGGCCCAAGGTCGCCTCGGCCATCCAGCAGTCCCTCGCGAAGGCCGGAATCACAGTGAAGCTCAAGGGTCTGGAGGCCAACGCCTACAACGAGAAGCGCTGGGACGCCAACGACGGCCCCGGGTTCTTCATCACCCGCTGGGGCGCCGACTGGCCCGCCGGCTATCCGTTCCTCGCCCCGATCTTCGACGGCCGCCAGATCGTCAAGGACGGCGCCAACTTCAACAGCGCTCAGCTTAACGACCCGGCGATCAACAAGGAGTTCGACGAGATCAGCGGTCTCACCGACCTGGACGCCGCGGCCAAGCGCTGGGGCGCCCTGGACAAGAAGATCGGTGCGCAGGCCCTCACGGTGCCGCTCTACCACCCGGTCTACCAGCGCCTGGTCGGCAAGGACATCAAGAACGTCGTCATCAGCGACTGGACCGGCGTCCTCGACATCTCGCAGGCGGCGGTCAAGTAATGACCGTGCAGGACGTGTTGGCACCCGGGGCGGGCGTGCCGGCCGCCCCGGGACCCGCGGCGGGGGCCCGTGGTGTGTGGCGGACGCTGCGCACCCGGCCCTCGGCCGTCGTCTCGGGCGCGGTGCTCGCCGCGCTGGTCCTCGCCGCGCTCGCCGCGCCACTGCTCTCGGCGCTGAGCGGGCAGGACCCGTACACCTACCACGACGAGCTGGTCGACTCCGCGAGCGGTGGCGCGCCGAAGGGTTCCTTCGGGGGTGTCAGCGGCGAGCACTGGCTGGGTATCGAGCCGGGCACCGGCCGCGATCTCTTCGCCCGGCTGGTGTACGGCGCCCGGGTGTCACTGCTGGTGGCGGCGGGGGCGACGCTGCTCCAGGTGGTGATCGGTGTGAGCGTCGGCCTGGCCGCGGCGCTCGGCAGCAGGTGGGCGGACCAGCTCCTCAGCAGGATCACCGACGTGATGGTGGCCCTGCCGATGCTGGTCCTCGCCATCGCGCTGACCACCGTGGTCCCGGGTGACTTCCCTCGCCCGCTGCTCCTGATCCTGGTCATGGGTGCCCTCAACTGGGGTGGCACCTCCCGGGTCGTACGGGCCCAGGCCCTGACGCTGCGCCGCCTCGACTTCGTGGCGGCGGCCCGGCTGGGTGGCTCGGGTCCCTTGCGGGTGGTGCGGCGGGAGCTGCTGCCGTCGCTCGCGGCGCCCGTCATCACGTACGCGGCCATCCTCCTGCCCTCCAACATCGTGCTGGAGGCGTCGCTGTCGTTCCTCGGCATCGGCGTGACACCGCCCACGCCCTCGTGGGGCCAGATGTTGTCGACGGCGACCACCTGGTTCCGTGCCGACCCCCTGTACGTCCTGCTGCCGTCCGGGCTGCTGTTCGTCACCGTCCTCGCCTTCACCGTGCTGGGCGACGCGGTGCGCACCGCGCTCGATCCGCGGGAGGCGAGCCGCCTGCGGGTGGGCACCCGCAAGGAGAAGACCCGTGACTGACCGTTTTCCGGGCGCGCGCTTCGCGGCCAAGCGCCTGCTGGGGGCCGCACTGGTCCTGCTGGTGCTCTCCGCCGTGCTGTACGCGCTCTTCTACGTCGTCCCCGGCGACCCCGCCCAACTCGCGTGCGGGGAGCGATGCAACCCGGCCCAGGTGGCGCAGGTGCGTCAGCAGCTGGGGCTCGACGAGCCGACGTACGCCCAGTATCTGCACTTTCTGCAGGGCCTGTTCGCGGGACGCGACTACTCGGCGGGCACCTCGCTGCAGCACTGCGCCGCGCCCTGCCTCGGCCTGTCCCACCAGAACGACCAGCAGGTCACCACGCTGATCCTGGAGGGCCTTCCGGCCACCGCCTCGCTCGCCTTCGGTGCGATGGCGGTATGGCTGTCGCTGGGTGTCGGCACGGGGCTGCTGTCCGCGCTGAGGCGGGGCGGCGCGACGGAGCGTGTGCTGACCATCTTGACCCTGGCCGGGACCGGCACCCCGGTCTTCATCCTGGGTCTGCTGCTCCTCATGGTCGTCTGCGCCTATCTCCAGTGGCTGCCCTTCCCGTCGTACGTACCGCTGTCCCAGGATCCCGAGCAGTGGGCGTGGAACATGTTGCTGCCGTGGCTGACGCTGGGCCTCTTCGAGAGCGCGAAGTACGCCCGGCTCACGCGTTCCTCCACTCTCGAGGTCCTCGCGGAGGACCACATCCGCACGTTCCGTGCGTACGGGGTGAGCGAACGCGCCATCGTCACCCGGCACGCGCTGCGCGGGGCGCTGCCTCCGGTGATCGCGCTGAGCGCCCTGGACCTGGGGTCGATGATGGGCGGCGCGATGCTCACCGAGCAGTTGTTCGGCATCCCGGGCCTGGGCCGGCTCCTCATCGACAGCGTCCGCTCCGTCGACCTGCCGGTCGTCGTCGGCGTGGTCCTCGTGATCGGGACCGCCGTGGTCCTCGCCAACGCCGTGGCGGACGTCCTCTACGCCCTGGCCGACCGAAGGGTGGTCCTGTCGTGACATCACAGCAGCCGACGGGTGCGTCCGCCTCGACGGCCGAACCGCTCGTCGACGTCCAAGGGCTGACGGTCGAGTTCCCCACGGGAGGCGAGACCGTACGGGCCGTCGACGACCTGTCCTTCCGGCTCACCGCCGGACAGGCACTGGGGATCGTGGGTGAGTCCGGTTCCGGGAAGAGCACGGTCGCCGCGGCGCTGCTGGGCCTGCATCGTGGCACCGGAGCGCATCTGAGCGGCACGGTGCGGGTCGGCGGGATCGATGTGGAGACCGCGTCCGTGCGGGAGTTGCGGCACCTGCGCGGCGGGACCGCGGCCATGGTCTTCCAGGACCCGCTGTCCTCCCTCGACCCCTACATGGCCGTCGGCGACCAGATCGCCGAGGTCCACCGGGCACACGCCCCGCACGTCTCGCGGCGGGCCGCGCGGCAGCGCGCTGTGACCGTGCTGGACAGGGTCGGCATCCCCGATGCGGCCCGCCGCTCCCGTTCCCGGCCGCACGAGTTCAGCGGCGGCATGCGCCAGCGTGCCCTGATCGCGATGGCGCTCGCCTGCGAACCGCGGCTGCTGGTGGCCGACGAGCCGACCACCGCGCTGGATGTGACGGTCCAGGCCCAGATCCTCGACCTGCTGCACGACCTGCGCGCGGAGACCGGCATGGGCCTGATCCTGGTCTCCCACGACCTGGGGGTGGTGGCGGGCAGCGTGGAGGACATGCTGGTCATGAGGGACGGGCGCGCCGTCGAGCGCGGCCCGGTCGGCGCAGTCCTCAGTGCCCCTCAACAGCCCTACACACGCGAGCTGTTGGCGGCCGTGCCCCGGGTGGACACGCGGCGTTCCGCGGTGGTCATCCCCGTATCTGCCGTTCCGTCCGCGTCCGGTGGAGACATCCTGCTGGAAGCGGTCGGCGTGCGCAGGGAGTTCGGGCGCCGAAGGGACCGTACGGTCGCCGTGGACGGTGTCTCGCTGACCGTGGCGCAGGGCGAGACCCTCGGCATCGTCGGTGAATCGGGCAGCGGCAAGACCACGCTGGGCCGGATGCTGGTCCGCCTGCTGGAGCCCAGCGGTGGCTCCGTCCGGTATCAGGGGCGCGAGTTGACCGGTTTCCGCAGCGATCTGCAGATGGTGTTCCAGGACCCTGTCTCCTCGCTCAATCCACGTCGCAGTATTGGTGAGTCCGTCGCCGACCCGCTGCGCGCCGCCGGAACCCTGACCGACGCGGAGATCACACGGCGCGCGAGCGAACTCCTGGAGCGTGTCGGACTCGACCCGCGCTGGTATCACCGCTATCCGCACGAGTTCAGTGGTGGTCAGCGCCAGCGGGTGGGCATCGCACGGGCACTCGCGCCCGGGCCCGGGCTCATCGTGTGCGACGAGCCGGTCTCCGCGCTCGACGTCACCACCCAGGCACAGGTCCTGGACCTCCTGGCGCAGCTCCAACGCGACCTCGGGCTCGCGCTGGTGCTGATCGCCCACGACCTGGCGGTGGTACGCCGGGCCAGCGACCGGGTGGCGGTCATGCGCCAGGGCACTGTCGTCGAGGAGGGCCCGTCGGACACGGTCTACGACAGCCCGCAGGACCCGTACACCAAGGCCCTGCTGGCAGCCGTCCCGGTGCTCAACCCGGCGGAGGCGGCCCGTCGACGCGCGGCCCGCGCAAGCGGGGACACCCGGGTGGTCAAGGCGGCTGTCGGCTAGCCTGCCCGGCGCGTGTCCACCGTGGCTGCCCCTACGCGTGCGGGGCGGCCACGGCAGGTCCTGGTTGGCCGGGGAGGCCTTGGCCGGCCTGTCAGCGCAGGTCGAGGCGCATCAGGATCCGGGGATGACCGGCCAGTACCGAGGTGGTGTCGGCGGCGTGGGTGAACCCGGCGCGTTCGAAGTTCTTCCTGAGTCCTGCGTACGCCATCGTCATGTCGACCTTGGCGTCACCGTTGTCGAGGGGGTACGCCTCGACGACCGGTGCGCCGCGGTCGCGGGCGTACTCGACCGCTCCGGCGATGAGAGCGTGCGAGATCCCCTGCTTCCGGTGGCCGGGGCGTACGCGGATGCACCACAGCGACCAGACCGGGAGGTCATCGACGTGCGGGATCTTGCGGTTGCGTGCGAAGGAGGTGTCGGAGCGCGGCGCCACGGCGGCCCAGCCGACCGGCTCGTCGCCGTCGTAGGCGAGCACTCCAGGCGGGGGTCCCGTACGGCACAGTTCGGCGACGTATTCGCCGCGGGCCGGCCCGCGAAGCTCGTTGTTGAGCTTGGACGGGATCCGGTAGCTCAGGCACCAGCAGACGTTCGCCCCGGGCGACTTCGGGCCGACCAGGGTGCGGACGTCCTCGAAGACCGCAGCCGGGCGCACTTCGATGGTCATGGCACCACGATGGCACGGTGTGCGCGGTGACGCCGTGCGACCTTCCGGCGGCACGGATCCGATCGGATCCGGTTCCTTCGGGTCCCACAACACGTTCGCCGGACCCGAGTGGTCAGCGGATGTCCGAGTCCGGGTGGGCCGTGTCCCACGCCTGGTGGGAGGCGGCGATGGCCGGGCGATGGGCGATCGACCAGTCGGCGAGGGCCTTCACGAGGTGGGTGAGGCTGTGTCCCATCTCGGTCAGCTCGTACTCGACCTGGGGCGGGACGGTGGGATACACCGTGCGCCTCACCAGACCGTCGCGCTCGAGCCGACGGACGGTGAGCGTCAGCATGCGCTGCGATATGTCGCCGGGGATGGCGCGCTGGAGCTCCTTGAATCGGCGGATGCCTGAGGCGAGTTCGACCACCACGTAGACGGACCACTTGTCGCCGAGCCGGTCCAGTACGTCCCGGACACCGCACTCGTCCTGCGGTGTCTCGCAGACGATCACGGCTTCGGCGACCACCGGGGCGGTCGCCGGGCTGGTTACCGCCATGTGCCCTGCTGACATGAAAGTGCCTCCTTATGCGATCGAGTTCCTCTGCCGAGGATGGAACCACACAGCTCAGGAGGGACTTCCCATGATTCTGGTCACCGGCGCCGCCGGGGCACTCGGTCGGCTCGTCACCCGGCAACTGGCGGCGCGCGACGACGTGGTGCTCGGCACCCGCGCACCGCGTTCCGCGGGTGAGCGCCGCGTCGACTTCGACGATCCGGCGTCGCTCGACTTCACGGGCGTGGACACGCTGCTGCTGGTCTCCGCGGGGTTCGGCGAGGACGACGTGGTCATCGCCCGTCACGACGCGGCCATCACAGCGGCCGAGAAGGCGGGCGTACGGCACATCGTCTACACCAGCCTCAGCGGAGACGGCGACCACCTCGCCTACGCACTCCCCCATCGCTGGACCGAGCGCAGAATCCGGCGGAGCAGCTCGGAGTGGACCGTCCTGCGCAATGGCCTGTACGCGGAGTTCCTCGCCGCCATCGCCGCCCCCGGCCCCGACGGGACCATCACCGCGCCGCTCGGCGGCGGGCGCCTGGCCGCCGTCGCCCGCGAGGATCTCGCGGAGGTGGCCGCTCGCGTGGTGAGCGCCCCGCAGCGGCATGCGGGCCGCACGTACGAGCTTGTCGGCGAGGAAGCCCTCGGCGGCACGGAGCTGGCGGCCGCAGTCCGCGGCTCCTACGAACCCGGCTCGCTCACCCGAGCCCGGGAAACGATCGCTGCCGCCGGAGAGGCGCTGCCCTACCAACTGCCGATGCTCGTGGGAACGTACTCGGCGATCGCGGCCGGCTTCCTGGACGGCACGGGCATCGAACACAACGCGCTTCGCGAGCTGTTGGAGCGGGAGCCACGGTCCGCGCTGGAGGCATACGCGGCCTCGGTCGGCGCCGCGCGCTCGGCACCGTAGACCGCTTCGGGCCGACGCCGCCCCACTCCTCAGCCGATCCGCCAGGGACGAAGCTTCTCGGGGTTTCGGACCGCCCAGATGTGCCTGACCCGGTCGCCCGCGATCTCGAAGGCGAACACGGTCGCGATCTCTCCGTCCTGCCATGCCACCAAGCCGGGCAGGCCGTTGACCGTGCACTCCCGGAACGTCGTGCGGTCCCCCGACACACGGGCGATCTCGGCGTAGGCACGGGCGATCCGCTCACCGCCCACGATCGGGTGCAGGTGGGTGACGGCCCGCCCGCCGCCGTCGGCGGTCGCGGTGGCGTCGGGGTCGAGCAGGCCGATCAGGGCATCGATGTCCTTGGCCTCCCACGCCGTTCTGAACTGCCTGACGATCCCGGCCTGTCCGGCACTCGGGCCTACTGGCGTCTGAGCGGTATGGATGCGACGGCGGGCGGACGAGGCCAGTTGACGGCATGCCGCCGGAGTACGTCCGACGATCTCCGCCACCTCGCCGAAGGGGTAGCGGAAGACGTCGTGCAGGACGAACGCGACGCGCTCGGCCGGGGTCATCGAATCGAGGACGACCAGGAAGGCCATCGTCACCGACTCGTCGAGGGTCACCCGATCGGCCGGGTCGATCGCGCCGACGCCGGAGCGCCCGGTGATCCACTCCGTGGGCTCGGGCAGCGGTTCCGGGATCCAGTCGCCCACGTACGTCTCCCGCCTGGCCCGTGCCGAGCCGAGCAGATTGAGGCAGATGTGGCTGGCGACCGTCACCAGCCAGGCGCCGGGCGACTCGATGGCCTGCTGCTCTCGTGCGGACATGGCGTACCAGCGGGCGTAGGTCTCCTGCACGACATCCTCGGCGTCGGCGAGGGACCCGAGGAGTCGATAGCCGAGGTTGATCAACTGGCGCCGCTCGCTCATGATCGCGCTGAGGCCCGGATCGCCCTGGTCGCCCTGATCACTCGGATCACTCGGTTCGTCGCCGGGCTCGGCTCTGGTGGTCATGGTCTGGCCCCGTCTCCCTCGCTCGCTTCTGTGTCTCTGACCGTTATGACAAGACAGCGCACCGGAATGTGAGGCCGACGCGCCGCCTCACATTCCGAGGGACTGCGTTGTCGTAACGGTGAGGACGACAACGAGACGGAGAGATGACTGACGATGAACGACTTCCAGGCCATCGCGGACCGCGTCGAGATCGAGGCACTGCGCGGAGAGTTCACCGACGCGGCGATGATGCGCGACAGGCCCCGCCTGTCGTCGCTGTTCACACCGGACGGTGCCCTGCGCATGCCCAACATTCCCGTCGAGTTGGTCGGCCGCGAGGAGATCCGTGCCGGGGGCGAGCGGCTGCAGAGCCAGTGGGACTTCTTCGTACAGACCACGCACCCCGGCACGATCCAAATCGACGGCGACACCGCGACCGGCCGCGCCTACATCCAAGAGCTCGCGCGCACCCTAGACGGACGCCAGGGTCTGAACTACGCCGTCTACCACGACCACTACCAGCGCACCGAGGAGGGCTGGAGGTTCGCCGAGCGGGTGTACGAGGTCAGGTACCTCGACACCTCCCCGCTTGCGGGCACGGCGCCCCACGCGGCGCAGGGTTCCGAGACCGACTCGGCAGACGCCACGGCCGCCCCGGAGCCGCCCGCGTCCTTCGCCGAACCGGCATCGGCCGAACGACTGGAGCGGGTTGCCGCCGCGCTGCGTGCGGGCGGCTTCGCCGCCGAGGTCCTCGACGACGCCGCGGCCGCGCGCACTCGCATCAAGGATCTGCTCCCCGAGGGCGCCAGTGTGCTCACCGGGGCCAGCGAGACCCTCCGGCTGTCCGGCATCGACGAGGACATCAACGTCGGCGGCCGGTACGACGCCATCAGGCCGCACGTGCTGGACATCGACCGTGCAACCGGCGCCGACGAGATCCGAAGGCTGGTCGCCGGCCCCGACTTCGTCGTCAACAGCGTCGCCGCGGTCACCGAGACCGGCTCGCTCGTTCTTGCCTCGGGCAGCGGCAGCCAACTCCCTGCCAACGCGGGTGGCGCCGGCCACGCGATCTGGATCGTCGGCGCGCAGAAGGTGGTGCCCGACCTGGGCACAGCGCTGCGCCGCGTCGAGGAGCACGCCCTCCCGTTGGAGAACGCCCGGGCCCAAGCGGTGTACGGGATGCCCAGCGCCGTCAACCGCCTGCTCATCCTCAACGCGGACTCCCGCCCAGGACGCGGCACCGTGCTGCTTCTCCGAGAGGCCATCGGATACTGACACCGCCCAGGGTCCGTTGGACTGACGCGCAACCCGCCTCAGCCGCAATACGTGTTGCTCAACAGGGTGTTGATCCGTTTTCCGTCGGCCGTGGTCACCTTGTGGTTCCCGGTGCTGAAGCGTCGGGCGGCGAGCTGGTCCGGGTTGGCGACGTTTCGTTGGAGGTCGGCGCACTGGGCGTCGGCCTTGTCGATGTCCTCGGGTGCGCCCAGTGCGGGATCGATGTAGCGCAGGTTGCCCTGGAGCGCGACGGCACGCGCCGCGCGAAACGCCTCGTCGACCTGCTCGCTCGCGTCCGGGGCAGGGTCCGCCGGAAGGGTGTCGTCGGTGGGGCGGGGCGAAGCGCTCGGACTCTCGTCGGGCGTCGCGTCCGGATCCGGTGATTGCGCGGTCGCCGTCGCCGACGTCCGGGGCGCGGTCGATCGATCCTGGGCGGTCTTGTCCGTGCCGTCGCTCCCGCACCCTGCCAGCAGCAGTGCCACACAGGGGGTCAGGAGTGCGACGAGGACGCCCGGGCGTCGTGTGGAAAGCGTCTGGCGCATGGGCTCCGCTCCGCGGTCAGGACCGATGGCTGTTCTGGGCGAGTCATGGTGACGTACGGCGCTCGGGACCGCTCCCGAGCACGCCGACTCGCACCGACGGCCGACCGGACCCGCCGGGCGACACGTCGACTGCTCTCCCGAGGGTGTCGGCCCAACTCGGTTACCACCGCGATCCGTTGGGACGACAGACGTGACTCGGGGCGGTGCGGCGGGCATCATCTGTGGGTGCACCAGCGGCGCGTACATCCACGAGGGTGCACGCGCTCGACCGCGGCACTGCGCCAGGTCTGCAGGCACCGGCCAATGGAGGGTCCTCATGATCGATTCCGAACTGAAGCGAGCCCTGCACCCCCATCTGCGCAAGGAGACATTGAAGGTGGCCCTCTCCGGGTACCTCGGCGCCGGATTCCGGCGTGCCGTCCTCGGGGTGACCGACCGTCGGGTGCTTCTGGTCAAGAGTGCCTATTGGTCGGTCAGCGACAAAGGGCTGCTCTGGGCGGATCCGCTGGACGAGGTGGCTCTGGGCAACAGACCCCGTGAGCTGCACATGAGCGGCGCCTACACCGGCAACACGTACGTTCGCATACGCCGCGCGGACGGCAGCACGTTCCGCCTCAACCCCCGTACGAGCTTCATCGGCGGGGGTGACGGCACCCGGAGCAGCGTGGAGACCCTGTACTCGTCGGTCAAGGGCCGCTTCTGATCGCGTCCGTGCTCAGAAGACCAGCTCGCCGATGCCCAGCAGGTTTCCCTCGCTGTCACGGAACCAGGCACCCCGTTCGCCCCGTGCGCCCTTGCTCGGGTAGTTCCCCTCGATCTCGGCGATGCCGTTCCTGGTGCGGAGTCCAGGGACGTCCACCTCCTCGAACACCACTCCGCGCCGCTTGAGTTCCGATACGGCCGTCTCGATGTCGTCGACCTCCAACGCCATCTGGGTGAAGGTACCGGGCGAGGCTCCCGTCGATCGGAACACGACGAAGTCCACGCCTCCGCACCGGTACAACAGTCCACCGGGCCGCTCGTCGACGGGCTCCAGACCGAGTTGCTCGGAGTAGAAGCGCCTCGCCCGGTCCAGGTCCTGGGCGGGGAGCCTCGTCGCCACGCGTGCTCCGGCCAGAATGTTTCCGTGATCTGCGTTCATGTCTCCACTGTGCCTGCCGTACTCGCCATGTCGACGAGGTCTGCGAGCGTGTTCGCGAGGGCGTCGAGGCCGGGGCCCGCTGCGCCGCCCGGCTCGGACATGTAGACGTCCCGCCGGATCTCGATCATCAGGGCGCTGACTCGGCGGTCGTTCCCGTAGTACTTCAGCGGGACGTACGTCCCCTCGAAGGGGGTGTTGATACCTGTGTCTCCGAAGCCCGCGAACGCCTTCTCGGCGTGGGCCAGCAGTTCGGCCGGGGTGTGGAAGACGTCCCGCCCCAGGCAGATGGGCGGCCGGGGGCCGTCACCGTGCAGTTCGTAGGGCAGGCGCTCGGTCGGGTAGGAGTGGACGTCGATGATCACGGCCCGTCCGACTGCTTCCAGCCGCTGGGTCACGGCGTCCGTGACGGCGGCCGCGTACGGGTGGAAGTAGCGCTCGACGAGCTGCTGTCCGTCGTGGTCGGCCCGGCGGAGCTCCTCCTGGTGCGTGGTCCGGGTGTAGACCGCGCCCATCCCGACGGCCAGCATCTCCTCCCGCTCGTCCGGGAACCGTTCGGGGTCGACGACGAGCCGGGACAACTGGTTGACGAACTGCCAGGGCACCGAGGCGCAGCGTCCGGCTGCCGTCGCCGCGATCCGCGCGGTGTGGGAGTCGGTGATGTGGTCCAACTCCCGTTCCAGGGCCGCGTCTTCGAGCACGATGCCGCTCCGTACGTCCGGCGGGATCACCCGCGAGGAGTGCGGGACATGCAGGATCACAGGGGAGTCCGGCGCGCCGGCCACCAGACGGTAGGGAGCCGACACGTCGTTCATTCAGGGGTCCTCGATGCGTGCGCGTGGGGCGGGCGTCGTGTGTGGGTTCGAGTGCGGGTTCGGGTCGTGCGTCAGGGCATGTGCACCTTTCCTACTACACCAACCGGCCGAGCCGGAGGGGTGTGCGGGCCGCGCGGCGGACCGGCGGGAGTGGCCACCCCTCCAGCGGCGTCCGGGTTACAGGCCGTCGCGAACCATGGCTGCGACGATCTGGACGTGGCGGTTGGCCGCCGTGTTCGAGAACTCGTTCTCGTAGTTCAGGCCGTAGGGCCAGAAGTGGCCGCCGCCGGTGGACAGCGTGGCACCCGAGCCGTCGAACTGCTTGACGAGGGCCGTGGCCTGCGCGCCGCGCCAGGTGCCGCTGCCTCCGAGGGAGGACCAGCGGGAGCTCGTGCCCACGCCGATGGTGTGGGCGATCTCGTGCAGCGCGGTCCGCTCGGTCATGTAACCGCGGTTGCCGAAGCGGATCGTGCCGTTGATGTTGCCATCGGCTGTGGGGACGCCCGGGTCGTAGCGGACGGTGATGGTCTTGCCGAGGTCGCTCACGTTGTTGTAGCGGGCCACCGCGGCGTTCATGGCCGCCGTGATGAGGTTGTACGCCGTCTGCTGGTCCTGAGTGGGATTGGCGGCCCGTTCGAGGGTCCAGGTGATGGTGGCCGCCGCCACCTGCTCCTTGGGGATTGGGGCGGCCTGGGGCGCGGCCTGCGCGACGCCGGGCCCGGCGAGCACGGTTGCTGCCAGTACGGCTATGACCGCCAGCCGTCGCCGGGGCCCGGTCGTTCGCTCGGTGGGCTCCGAGGCGTGTCGTGGGCTCATTGAGAAGTCCTCCTGTGGGGGGTGGGCCGCCGAGTGCGGGGCTCGCTTCGCGGCCGAAATATCAAGCAACGTTCGAGATATCGGTCAGATGTGATGCCTCCAGAGGAAAAACGGTGGGTACATGCTTGCCAATTGCCCGCACCGGAACAGGGCCCTTTTACGCCGAAGTTCGTACGCCGACTCATCCACACGGCTACGGAAACCCGATTTCCGCAAATATCCAGTCGCCCACTCCCCCGCTCGTCCGCCGCTCCCCCGGTTTGTTACGCTCCCGTCGCTGCCTGTGGGGGAAGTCCGGTGAGAGTCCGGCGCTGACCCGCAACGGTGTGCGTGGCGAACCCGTGGTTCGTCGCGTGAGCCCGATCGCCCGTGGGTGGTGCGACCCGTTTACTGCTCGCCGTGGACTGCGAGAGGGGACCGCACGGCCGGCGTGTCGTACGGGCTGTCTCTTCACTGACGTTCAGGCGGCCTCAGCTGAAGGACCGCCCCGACCGTGCGCCAGACCTCGATCAAGAGCACGAGCCCGAACCCGCGCCGAATATCCGTCCCGCCGTTGGTCGTTGGACTGGGGCTGCTGCTCCTCGTCTCGATCGTGTGCGGGGTGGCTCTCGGGGCCTCGGGGATCGGCTGGGCGGACGTGCACCGGTTCCTGTGGGCCGGGTTCACCGGCGGGACGGTGCATGCCGGGGACGTCGCCGCGTACACCATCGTCTGGGAGATCCGTCTGCCGCGTGTCGTGCTCGGCGCTGTCGTCGGAGCGGGGCTCGCGGCCGTCGGTGTGGCGGTGCAGGCCATGGTGCGCAACGCGCTCGCCGACCCGTTCGTGCTGGGTATCTCCTCGGGGGCGGCCGTGGGTGCCAACGCCGTCATCCTGCTGGGGGCGTTCGCGGGGCTGGGGGTCTGGGCGCTGTCGTTGTCGGCGTTCGTATCGGCTCTCGCCGCGATGGTGCTGGTGTACTCCGTGGCCCGGTCGGCGCACGGGCTGACGCCGCTGCGGCTGATTCTGACGGGGACGGCGCTGGCGTACGGCTTCGAGGCCGTCACCACGGTGATGGTGTTCGGCGCGGCCCGTGGCGAGGCGGCCAGGTCGGCGATGATGTGGCTGCTGGGGAGCCTGGGCGGCGCGACGTGGGCGCAGGTGCCGCTCGCCGCCGTGACCGTGGTGGCCGGGTGGGCGTGGCTGCGGTGGCGCGCCGAGGCGCTCAACGCGCTTGCCATGGGCGACGAGACCTCGGCCGCGCTCGGTGTCCAACCGGGGCGGCTGCGCCGGGAGTTGTTCCTTGTCAGCGCCGCCGTGACCGGGACCGTCGTCGCGGTCAGCGGGGCCATCGGGTTCGTCGGACTGATGGTGCCGCATGTCGTGCGGATGCTGGTCGGTGCCGATCACCGGCGGGTGCTGGCGGTGGCTCCGCTCGCCGGAGCCGTCCTGCTCGTGTGGGCGGATCTCCTGTCCCGGCTGCTGCTCGCGCCCGCCGAACTGCCCGTCGGAGTGATCACGGCGGTGGTCGGTGTGCCCGCCTTTCTGCTGCTCATGCGACGCGGCGGCTATGCCTTCGGGGGCCGCTGATGGCCACCGGGGGCGACTTGAGGAGGGTGGGCGGCCATGCGGCTTGACCTGGAAGGCGTGGCGGTCGAGGCCGCCGGGGTGCGGCTGGTCGACGACATCCGACTCGCCGTGGACAGCGGGGCGTTCGTCGGCCTGGTCGGCCCGAACGGGAGCGGCAAGTCGACACTCCTGCGCTGTGTGTACCGGGCGCTGAGTCCGGCGGCGGGCACCATACGGCTCGACGGGGACGACGTACACGCCATGTCACCCCGGGCCGCCGCCCGGGTGCTGGCCGCGCTGCCGCAGGAATCGTCGGCCGAGTTCGACTTCACCGTCGCCGAGGTGGTCGACATGGGACGGCTGCCGCACCGGGACCGTACCTCCGCCGGGGACCGTGCCGTGTGTGCGGACGCCATGGCCCGTACGGGTGTCACGCACCTCGCCGACCGTGGGTTCCTCGCCCTGTCCGGTGGCGAGAAGCAGCGCGTCCTCATTGCCCGCGCCCTCGCCCAGCAGCCCAGGGTCCTCGTACTCGACGAACCCACCAACCACCTCGACATCGCCCACCAGTTGGACGTGCTCTCGTTGGTCCGGGCAAGCGGCCCGACCGTGCTGGCCGCCCTGCACGACCTCAACCTGGCCGCCGCGCACTGCGATCTCCTGTACGTCATCGACGGCGGCCGAATCGTCACCTCGGGACCGCCCCACGACGTCCTCCAACCTGAGCTGCTCGCCGGGGTGTTCGGGGTCCGCGCGCATCCCGTACGGCATCCGGAGACCGGTGCCGTCCAACTTCTCTTCGACCGGCTCCCGCTCACCACCCCGTAAGGATCCTCATGCGCAAGTTCCTCGCCGCTGCCCTCTGCCTCGCCGCGACCGTCACAGCCACCGGCTGCGGCGCCAGTGTCGAGTCGTCCGGGGACGCGAAGTCCTCGTCGGTCGGCCTGACCAACTGCGGCCGGAAGGTGACGTACGACAAGGTCCCGGAACGTGTCGTCACGAACGACGTCGGGATCACGGAGCTGATGTTCGCCCTCGGCCTTGAGGACCGCATGGCCGGGTTCGCCATGCCCGACGACAAGGGCGATCTCAGCGGCGTGCCCTGGAAGGACGGCTACGACAAGGTGAAGTGGCTGTCGAAGGACCAACTCACCAAGGAGAACGTCCTCGACGCCCGCGCCGACCTCGTCTTCGCCGGCTGGAACTACGGCTTCCGCGACGACGGCGGCTTCACCCCCGAGGCGCTGAAGAAGCTCGGCATCCCCTCGTACATCCTCACCGAGTCCTGCCGCAACGGCCGCACCAAGACCTCGCGCGGTCTCATGCCGCCCCTGGACGCCCTCTACACCGACCTCACCAACCTCGGAAAGCTCTTCGGCGTCGAGAAGCGGGCGGCGACCCTGATCGCCGACTTCAAGAAGCAGATCGCCGACGTACGGGCGAAGGCCCCCGAGGGCGCCGAGCGGCCCAAGGTCTTCCTTTACGACAGCGGCCAGGACCAGCCCTTCACGTCCGGCCGTTACGCCGCTCCCGAGCAGATCATCAGCGAGGCGGGCGGGGTCAACGTCATGCACGATGTCGCCGACTCCTGGACCACCATCGGCTGGGAGAGCGTCGTGGAGCGCGACCCCGATGTCATCGTGATCTGCAACTACGGGGACGTGAGCGCCGAGCAGAAGAAGAAGTTCCTGCTGTCCTACGCGCCGCTGCGCAATGTCTCGGCCGTCAAGCACCGGCGGATCTTCGTCCTCGACTATGTCGACCTCGTCGAGAGCCCGCGCAACCCGGCGGCGATCGCCCGCCTCGGTGCGTATCTGCGGACGACGGTGGGGTGACCTGGCCCTGGCTCCGGCTCCGGCTTCGGCCCCGGCCCCGGCTCCGGCTCCGGCTCCGGCTCCGGCTCCGGCTCCGAGAAGTCCGTCGGACGGAATACTCTGCTGGTATGAGTGAGCGAGGAATGCAGGAGCTGGCCCTCCTCCTGCTGACGGCACTGGCGGATGCCCCTCGGCACGGGTATGCCGTCGCCCAGGAGGTCAAGGCCATCACCGACGGCCGGGTGGTGCCGCGTACCGGGGCGCTGTACGGGGCGCTGGACCGGCTGCTGGACGAGGGCCTGATCCAGGTGGAGCGCGAGGAGGTGGTGGGCGGCCGGGCACGCCGGATCTTCGCTCTCGCTCCCGCCGGACGGGAGCGGCTGGAGGCCGAGGCGGAGCGGCTGGCCGCCACCGCCCGGGAGGTCAGGCGGCGTCTGGGCTCCGGCGGCGCGGCGGCGCTGACGTGACCGACCCCCTGCTCCGTCTGTATCCGGCCGCGTACCGGGCCGCCTACGGGCAGGAAATCGTCGATGTGCACCGTGAGATGACGGCGGACATGCCGCGCGCGGCTCGGCTGCGCGCGGACGCCGACCTGGCCGCACACGCCGTGCGGGTCAGGCTGCGCCTGGACTCTGCGTCGCCCGCGGGTCGCTTCTTCGCCCTGGCGGCGCCGTTCGCTCTGGCGGCCGGCGCGGTGGACAGCGGGCTGCACCTGACGCGCTGGTACGCGGGACTCGTTCGCTCGCCCGCCCCGGCGTGGGTCCAACTCTCCACCATGGATGGCGCCCGGGCCGCCTACTTGCTGCTCTCACTGCTGGTGTGCCTCGGCGCGGTCGTCGCCTTGACCGGGCGGTGGCTGCCGGGTGCGGGCATGGCCGTGTGCGGGTTGCTGGGAACGGCCGTGCAGTGGGCCGTCGCCACGCCCGCGCACGGCGAGGGGGCGGTCGCCCCGGTCACCGCGGCCCTGTTGACCGTCGCCGTGGTGCTCAGCTGCCCTCCTGATCGACGTGGTGACAGGCAACTGTCCACGGCAGCCGGAGTGATGGCCGCCGCGGCATGGTTTCCCGTCGTGGTCGTGGACACCGGGGCCTTCGGCGTGACAACGGATTACGGTGCCTGGCCGATGCTGGTGCTCGCCCTCACGGGTGCCGTCCTCGCCGTGCGCGCGCGTTCCTCCGGTCTGCGTGAGCTCGGGGCGATGGCGGTGGCCTCTTCGCCTCTGGTAGCCCACGCCTACACGGACGCCTGGCTCGAACTCCGGCCCGTATTGGGACTGTTCCTCCTGCTGCCGGTCGCGGCGGCGCTCACCGCGTGCTTCCAGATGGTTCGCCGCCGCCGCTGAGACAGCCGCATCGACGCTGACACAGCCTCATCTCTCCGGCCGACGGTCACCGGCGGTTCGCCCCTGCTTGCGATAGTCCGTTGAACTGAATACTCTCTCCGGTGTTCTATTCGTGAGTTCGTTCCGGGCCAGAGAAGATCACCGAATTGCCGTTCACCGTGTCCCATCCCGCCGCCGTGCTGCCGCTGATGCGCCGGCCGTTCGTTCCGGCCGCTCTGGTCGCGGGCGCCGTGGCACCCGACGTCCCGTACTTCCTCGGCCGCCTCGGCATGGCCGAGACCAGCCCCCGGGACTGGTACGGGCCGCTCCTCAATGCCACGGAGACGCACTCGTTCGATGCGGGCCTGTTGGTCGGCCTGCCCCTTGCCGTCGGCCTGGTCGCCGCCCACCGGATGCTGCGCGCACCGGTCACCGCCCTGCTGCCGCCCGGCCTCGGCCTTCCGGAACCCGAGCGGGTGCCGGGCCTGCGCGCCAAGGCCCGGTACACGATGTGGCTGCTGATCTCCGCGCTGATCGGCATCGCCTCCCACCTGGCATGGGACTCCTTCACACACGGCGACGGCCTCCTGGTCACCCACGTGGAGGCGCTACGAGCGTCGGCCCTGGGCGGCCTGACGGTCGCTCGGCTGCTGCAGTACGTGAGTACCGTCGTCGGCCTGGCGGCCGTCGCCCTGCATCTTTGGCGGCGCCGCGGCCGACTTCGTACGCAGGTCGGCACCGTGTCCCGCCTGGGCCCTGTCACGCGATGGAGCGTGGTCGGTCTGCTGGTCCTGTCACCCGCGCTGGGCGGTGCCGTGGATGCCCGCGCCGACTTCGACGCCTACCGTCATGTGACCGAAGTGGACTACAGCCGCCCCACCACCGTCGACCTGGGCGACGGCGCGAGCGAGACCACGTACCCGTCCACAACCGTCCGGGCTCCCTGGGGCACCCTCGCCGAAGGTGTGCTGACCGGGGTCGCCACGAGAGCGGGAGCCGCCTTCGCGGTCGCTCTGGTGTTGTACGCCACCGCCTGGCAGATCGCGGATGTCTCTCGTCGTTCGACGAGGAGGACGAACTCCGTGCTGCCGGTCCCGTCCTCATCACCTCCGCCCCCTGAATGACCCGCCACCTGACCTCGGCCGTCGAGCGGGTGCGGGCACTGCATGCCGACCCGCACGGTGTGTTCCGCCGGAGTCTCAGCTCTCCGTCCGGGCGGCCTTCCAGGCTCGGTAGTGCCGCTCGGGCGCATCGGTGAAGGAGGTGTGGCGGGGGCGCCAGCCGAGCAGTCGGTGGGCCTTGGCGCTGGTGACGAGTTCGTCCTGGTCGGCGGCCATCTGCATCATGCCGCCCGCCTCCGCGGTCTCCAGGGTGATCTCGCCGGTGTAGCCGGCTGCGCGGACGGCTATGCGCTGCATGTCGAGAGCGGCCACGCGCTGGTCGTCGGCGATGACGAAGACCTCACCGTCCACGGCTGCGGGGTTGTCGAGGATACGGACGTAGGCGTCGGCGAGGTCGTCGACGTGGACCCAGCTCCAGCGCTTGGTGGTGTCGCCGTAGAAGACGGGCTTGCCCTCCTCGGCGGCGGCGAACCACTGGCCGCTCATGGAGGTGGTGGCCGGGCCGCCGTACATGAAGCCGGGGCGTACCACGGTGTGCGCGACGCCGCTGTCGGCGAGTTCCTTCTCCAGGGCGAAGCGGAATCCCAAGGGGCTCTCGGAGTTGCCCGGGGTGTTCTCGTCCATGAGCGCGAGTCCGGTGCGGCCGTACGAGGAGATGCCCGTGGTGAAGACCAGGTGGCGGCGGCGCCCGTCGCGCTCCTGCGCTGCGGCCAGTTCGGCGATGAGCCGCTGGTCGCCGCCGACCGGGTCGCTCATGTCCATGAGCAGGTGCACCACCGCGTCCGTGCCCTCCAAGTGGGCGCGCAACGTCTCGGGCCGGGAGAAGTCGCCCGGCACTGGGGTGACTTCGTTGACGGCGAGCTCCCGGGCGGCCGGGCCGTCGGCGTCGCGGGTCAGGCCGAGGACGGTGTGTCCCGCGCGGGAGAGCGCGGTGGAGACGCGGCGGCCGGCGTAGCCGGTGGCACCGATGACGAGGACCTGCATGACGATGTGCTCCGTTCGGTGTGGTGCGGTTTCCCGCGTCAGACGGCGGGGGTGGTGGTGAAGAAGAGGGCCAGGCGCTCGGCGGTCCATTGCGGGTTGTCGGCGGCGAAGGTGTGCGCGGCGCCGGGGGCGATGTCCGCACGCACATCGGTCGCTGCGCGGCGGGCGCCGTCCACCAGGACCCCTTGGGGCAGGCCGTGTTCGCCGTTCAGGACGAGGACCGGCATCCCGACCGGACCGTTCGCGCGGGCCGCCCGGCCGTCCTCGACGAGGGTGGCGTAGTGCTCGAATCCGCCGCGCATCGCGTCGGGCGCGGTGTAGACGCGCAGGAGGTCGGCGCGGTCGGCATCCGTGATGCCGCCGCGGGTCATCATCGACCAGAACCCGCCCAGGTACTGCTCCTCCTTGCCGTCGGTGAGCATCGCGGCCAGGTCGCTCTGAGCGTGGAAGCCGAAGTGCCATGAGCCTCCGGTGGCATGGTTCATGTGATCTTCGAGGCCGTAACCGGGCAGGAACGCCTCGCTGAGCACGAGACGGGTCACCTCCTGCGGATACGCCTGGGCCCAGGCGTGAGCGGTCATCGTGCCGACATCCGTGCCCACCACGTGCGCCTGGTCGTGCCCCAGGTGGTGGAGGAGTTGGTGGAGGTCCTCGGCCTCGTCGCGCTTGGTCCAGTGCCCGGCCGGGATCGAGGAGTCGCCCGAGCCGCGAAGATCCGGCGCGATGACGGTGAAGCCCCGCTCGGCGAGCAGCGGTATGAGCGCGCGCCACTCGATCCAGCTGAACGGCCAGCCGTGCAGCAGCACGACGGCGGGCCCGGACCCACCGCTCACGAAGTGCAGCCGAACGCCGTTGACCTCGGCGAACCGGTGGCTGAACCCGTCCGGCACCGCGACCCGAACCGGGGACATGGGTGATGTGGGTGATGGGGGTGGCATACGAGGACCTCCAAAGTTGCTTGCTTCAGCAACAATGACTCCTGATTGCTTGCTTCGTCAAATAGACTGGGCGCATGGCTGCCGACACCGACCCCGCGCCCTTGTCCCCGGACGAGCTTCAGCTCTGGCAGAGCCTGGGCCGCCTCGTCCACGCGCTGCCCCGCGCGCTGGAGGACGACATGTCCCGCACCGGCGTCACCATGACCGAGTTCGCCGCCCTGCTGCTCCTCAGCTCCGCCCCCGACATGCGGATGCGCATGTCCGCCCTGGCCGACGCCGCCGGACTCACGCCCTCGCGCATCACCCGCGTCGTCGACGGTCTGAGCAAGCACGGGCTGGTCCGCAAGGAGCGCCACGGCGAGGACGGCCGGGGCAACGACGCCATACTCACCGAGTCAGGACTCCACGCCATGGAGGCGGCGCAGCCCGCCCATCTGGCCAGCGCCCGTCGCCGTTTCCTGGACCAGATCCCCGAGGAACTCGTCCCCGCTCTCGCCAGCACCTTCGCGGACCTCGCCGACTCGCTGTCCCAACCGGGTCGAACGACGACCTGACGCTCCCGGCGCACCTGGCAGACGCAGGAAGCCATGGACCCGTTCGCCCAGCTCAGGCGTGACCTCGCGGTGGTCGTGAGCGCCGAGGCCTTCTTCACCCTCACCGATCGGTGCGGCCTCGGCCCCGACACGGCCATCGCGAGTGCCGCACGGACCACGACCACCCTCACCGAGGCGGCGGTGCGCTCGCTCGCATAGCAGCGGCCGCCGAAAGCCGTGGAGTGCTATTCGAGGCCCTCGGCGAGACGGAAGTCGTCGTCGACCAGGCCCAGTCGGTGGGCCACGACCGCGGCCTGGACGCGGTTGCGCAGGCGCAGTTTGTCCGTGACGGAGGCGACGTGGGTCTTGACCGTGGTCACACCGAGGTGGAGGCTCTCGGCGATCTCGGCGTTGGACTGTCCGACGCCGACGAGGGCCAGTACGTCTCGTTCGCGGGGTGTGAGGGTGGCCAGAATCGCCGGGTCGGCCGTGTCGCCCCTGACGTCCTGGTGGTGTGACTGGACGGCGCGCCGGACGACGCGCGCCATGACGGCCGGGGCGAGAAGCGACTCTCCCTGCGCGGCTCGCCGTACGGCGGAGAGCATCGCGTCGGGCTCCCCGTCCTTCAGCAGATAGCCGACGGCTCCGGCACGCAGTGCCCCGTAGACCTCGGCGTCGTCGTCGAAGGTCGTGAGCATCACGACGCGCGTCGCCGGGAGGGCCTTGAGGATGCGGCTGGTGGCCTCGATTCCGTCGACTCGTGGCATGCGCAGGTCCATGAGGATGACGTCCGGGCGGAGCCGCTCTGCCATGCGTACGGCTTCTAGCCCGTCCGTGGCCTCGCCGACCACGTCTTCCCCGGCCGTACGCAGAAGGAGGGTGACCCCTGCCCGTACGAGGGTCTGGTCGTCGACGACGAGTACGCGGATCATGTGCGGGCTCCCAGGGGCAGTGTGACGCGCAGTCGCCAGCCGCCGGAGTGGGTGGGGCCGGCGGCGAGGGTGCCGCCGAGGATCTCGACGCGTTCGCGCATGCCTGCCAGGCCGTGCCCCGACTCGGGCAGAGCGGGGGGCGGGCCGACCGGTCCGGAGTTGGCGACTTCCACCGACAGTTGGGTGTCGTCGACGTCCACGGTGGTTTCGACCTCGGCGCCAGGGCCCGCGTGCTTGAGGGCGTTGGTGAGTGCCTCCTGCACCACGCGGGCGGCCGTCACCCGGAGCGTGAGCGGTGCCTCGACCGTGCCTTTGTCGAGGTGGGCGACCACGTGCAGACCGGCGGTACGGCTGCGCTGGACCGCATCGGTGATCATCTGCTCGGGGTCGACCAGGGATTCCTGCTCGGAGGGGTTCCGCAGCACGCGCAGCAGGCTGCGCAGGTCGACGAGGGCCTGGCCCGCGCTCGTGTGGATCGCGCCCAACGAGTCGACGGCCACGCTCAGACGCTGTTCTGGGTCGGGTGCGTGAGTGGCGGCGTACTGGGCCGCTCCCGCTTGCAGCGCGATCGCGGACACGTGGTGTGCCACCAGGTCGTGCAGGTCGCCGGCGATCCGGGCCCGCTCGGCCAGCCGGATGGCCTGCATCTCGGCGTCCCGCCGCTCCTCGGCGTCGCGGACCCGTTCCTCGGCGACGGCCGAGGCCAGGCGGACGCCTGCGAGGTAGCGTCCGAACGCGACCGGCGCCGCCACCGTCAGGGCCAGCGTGACGATCCGCACCAGCCCGTCGGCGCCGGTCAGCAGCCCGTCGCCGTCACTGCCGAACGCCACGAGGATCGTCGCGTACCCGGCGAGGTACGCGGCGCCGGTGGCCGGCCAGCGGTGCCGGTACGCCACCGCTCCCAGCGCCACCACCCCCGCCAGCGGAGCGACATGGCCGCCGACGGGAAGGGCGGCGTCGCCGACGAGGGTCAGAACCACCTCGACCGCGAAGACCGTCAGGGGCACATGACGTACGAGGCCGAGCGCCGCGGCCGCCGCCCCGACCAGGACCCACTCCGTGGCGCCGCCGCCGGACGATGGGCCCAGGACCACGCCCACCGCCCCGAGCCCGCCCGCGACGGCCACGATCGCGGCGTCGAGCCAGGACCACCGGCCACGGAATCTCTCCACCTGGCCAGACTACGGCGCCACAGCCGACGGCCCCCTCCTCCGACCGGTCGCCCCGCCTCCTCCTTCTGGCCGCTGATGCGGCCCTTGGCACGAAGCCGACGGGGGGCGCGTCTCCCTAGCGTCGGTGCCCTGACCACCGTCGCCGCGTGTTCCGCGGCGGCCGTTCACGAAGGGCACGTGACGTGACGTTTTTCGGGGAGTTCCTGCGCAGTCCGCTGACCGTGGGGGCGGTCGCGCCGAGCAGCGGCGCGCTCGCTCGGGTGGTCACGGCGCCGGTGCCGGGGAGCGGCGATCCGGTCGTGGTCGAGCTGGGCCCGGGCACGGGCGCGTTCACCGGTGCCATTCAGCATCGTCTCGGCGGCCGGGGCCGCCACATCGCGGTGGAGATCAACGAGCGGTTCGCCGCGCGGCTGGCGGCCCGGCATCCGGGGGTGGACGTGGCGCTGGCCGACGCCGGAAGCCTCGCCGGAGTGCTCGGCGAGCGTGGCATCGAGCGGGCCGACGTGATCGTCAGCGGCCTGCCGTGGGTGGCGTTCGGCGAGAACGAGCGCCGTGACGTCCTTTCTGCGGTGGTGGGCGGGCTGTCGGAGTCCGGAGCCTTCACGACGTTCGCGTACGTGCATGCCCGCTGGGCGAGTCCGGCGCGGCAACTGCTGCGGTCGTTGGAGGCCCGCTTCGAAGAGGTCGTGGTGGGCCGGACGGTGTGGGGCAACCTGCCGCCCGCGCTGGTCTACCACTGCCGTCGTCCGGCCTGGTGATCCGCCTTCGTGATGCGGCCCGGTGATCCGCCCGCGCGGTCCGCCCGGTGACTTCGCCCGGTGTGTCGGCTCGGTGATCCGGGCCGACGACTCGGCCCGCTGATGAGAAGCCCTGATGAGAAGCCCTGATGGCACGTCAAGGAGAGGGATTGTGATGGCAGACATCGACGACCGGGGCCCGATGGTGGGTCCGTTGGGCCGGCTGGGCCGGTTCGCGTACCGGCGTCGTGGCCGCGTGTTGCTGTTGTGGCTGGCCGGGCTGGCGGCGGCCCTGGCGCTGTCCGCGGCGTTCGCGGGTGAGTTCACCGCCGACTACTCGGCACCCGGATCGGACTCGAAGAAGGCCCAGCAGGTGCTGGAGCAGCGGTTCCCGAGCCAGTCCAACGCGGTCGTCACGGTCGTGGTGCGGGCGGACGCCGGTGTGCGGGACGCGGGTGTCCGGCGCGAAGTGACCGAGCTGCTGGACGAGTTGACGTCGGTGCCGCACGTGGCCGGAGTCAACGATCCGTACGCGACCCCGGGCACGGTGTCCGCCGACGGACGCACCCTGCTGGCGAACCTGCGCCTCGACGTGGTGAACGCGACGGACATGCCGGTCGAGGACAGCACCCGGCTGATCGACGTCGCCGAGAAGGGCAGTACGGCCGGGATGCGGGTGGCGCTCGGCGGACAGGCGATCCTCCTGGCCGAGGGCGGCTCGATCGGGTCGGAGGCGATCGGGCTGGCGGTCGCCGCCCTGATCCTGCTGCTGACCTTCGGCAGCGTGGTCGCGGCCGGGCTGCCGCTGCTCGTCGCGGTGGCGGGGCTGGTGGTCAGCGGCGCGCTGACCGGTGTGGTGATCCGGTTCGTCGACGCGCCCGAGTGGTCGACGTCGCTCGCGGCCATGCTGGGCATAGGCATCGGTATCGACTACGTCCTGTTGATGGTGACCCGGTTCCGTGAGTGGCGTGCGGCCGGGCTCGATCCGGAGGCGGCCACGGTGGCCACGCTCGACACGGCCGGACGCTCGGTCGTGGTCGCCGGCGTCACGGTCGTCGTCAGCCTCCTCGGCCTGTTCGCCATGGGTCTGTCCTACATGCGTGGCGCCGCGCTGGTGGCGATCGTCGGGGTTCTGATCGTGCTGGCGGCGAGCGTGACGCTGTTCCCGGCGCTGCTCGGCTGTCTGGGTCGTCACGTCGACCGGTTGCGGCTGCCCGGTCGCCGCCGCACGGCAGTGGTGAGCGCCGATGGGCACGTCAAGCCCAGCCGGGCCTGGCTGCGGTGGAGCGGGCTCGTCCAGCGCCACCGGTACGTGGCGGGGGCGGTCGGCCTGGCCGCGATGCTCGCGCTGGCCGTGCCGTTCCTGAACGTTCAGTTCGGTTTCCCGGACGCGGGCAACAACCAGGCGGAGACGACGACCCGGCAGTCGTACGACCTCATCTCCGACGGGTTCGGGATCGGCGCCAACGGGCCCGTCCGCCTGGCCGTCCAACTCCCCGACGGCGACGACTCGGTCCTGACCCGGCTGAGTGCCGCCGTCACCGACACGCCCGGCGTCGCGTCGGTCTCGCCACCGCTGCTCAACCAGGCCGGTGACACCGCCGTCCTGACCCTCACGCCGGCCACCGGCCCGCAGGACCGGGCCACGCAGGATCTGGTGCACCGGCTGCGGGACACCACCGTCCCGGCGGCCGTCGACGGTACGGACGCGAGGGTCCTGGTCGGCGGGACCGCGGCGACGTCGATCGACAGCACCGCCGATCTGGCCGGCCGCATTCCGTACCTGATCACCGGGGTCGTCCTGCTGTCGATGTTGTTGCTGCTCGTCGCGTTCCGCAGCATCGCCGTGGCGGTCAAGGCCGCCGTGATGAACCTGCTGTCCGTCGCCGCCTCGTACGGAGTGGTCGCCCTGGTCCTGCAGGGCGGCTGGGCAGGGCAGTTGATCGGTATCGACACGCCCACACCGTTGCCGCCGTTCGTCACCGTCCTCATGTTCGCGGTGCTGTTCGGGCTGTCCATGGACTACGAGGTCTTCCTGCTCAGCCGGGTGCGGGAGTCGTGGATCCGGACCGGTGACAACGCCCGGGCGGTGACCGAAGGTCTCGCGGGCACCGGTCGGGTCATCACCGCCGCTGCCGCGATCATGATCGCGGTGTTCGTGGCGTTCGTGCCGAGCCCGGACGTGGTCCTGAAGCTCATCGGCGTCGGCATGGCGACCGCCATCCTCCTCGACGCGACCGTCGTACGGCTCCTGCTGGTCCCGGCGGCGATGCACATGCTGGGCCGGTTCAACTGGTGGATCCCGCGCCGACTCGACCGCGGGTTGCCGCAGTTGCACGTCGAGGGCCACCCGGAACACCACGCCAAGGCCCCCTCCGGCCCAGCGCCCGTACACGTCTGACGCCCTTCCCACGTCAACGAGACACCCGGCCGGCCATCACATGTCCGGTGGCCGACCGTCCCGAGACACGGCTGGCCGGCATGGTGGACTTCGCCCTCGTCGTGGTCGTCTCTGGGGCCCGTGAGAAGCAGACACGGGCCCCGGTCGGCTATCCCTTGTTACCCGAACTGGCCGGGCTGGTAGTCGCCTGCGGGCTGCTGGACCATGACGTTCAGGCGGTTGAAGGCGTTGATGATGGCGATGGTCGACACCAGCGAGGCGAGTTGCTCCTCGTCGTAGTACTTGGCGGCGTTCGCCCAGGCCTCGTCCGTGACCCCGCCGGCCGCGTCGGCGATGCGGGTGCCCTGTTCCGTCAGTTCAAGGGCCGCGCGCTCGGCGTCGGTGAACACCGTTGCCTCTCGCCAGGCCGCGACCAGGTTGAGGCGTACCGAGGTCTCCCCCGCGTGGGCGGCGTCCTTGGTGTGCATGTCGGTGCAGAAGCCGCAGCCGTTGATCTGGCTGGCGCGGAGCTTGACCAGCTCCTGGGTCGCGGCCGGCAGTGTCGACTCCCCCATCACCTTGCCCGCCGAGACGATGTGCTTGAGCGACTTGACTGCGAGCGGGATCTCGAAAAGGTTCAGACGGGCTTCCATGGTGCACTCCCTTGTCGTTGTTGGCGGATACACCTCTATGACGGGCCGGCCCGGAGAGATGTGACATCGCCGAATGTGACGCGCGTCTCGGTGGGGGAGAATCTGGAGCACGTCCACTCTCGCCCGTCAGCAGGAGTCGCCCATGTCCATCCGCCGAGTCATGCCCGACATCCGATCGGAGGCCATGGAGGAGAGCCGGGACTTCTACGGCCTCCTGGGATTCGAAGAGGTCATGAACCTGGGCTGGGTCATGACCCTCGCCTCCCCTTCCAACCCCACCGCGCAAGTCACCTTCATGAGCCAGGACAAGAGCGCGCCGGTCGTCCCGGACATGAGTGTCGAGGTGGACGACGTGGACGCGGTCCATGCGGCGATGCGAGAGAGCGGCGCCGAGATCGTGCACTCCTTGCAGGACGAGGAGTGGGGAGTGCGCCGGTTCTTCGTCCGTGACCCCAACGGCAAGGTGGTCAATGTGCTGAGCCACCAGTGACACCGCTCAATGCCCCACCTGATCCACGACGGCGCGTAACGGCCTGAGGGCGGCAGAGGACCGCCCGCTCGTGGCGCGGTGCTGGTCCGCGGCGTCAGGACCGAGGCGCCGTTTCCAGCTCCCGCTTCAAGTTGCGCAGGGTCCTGTCGATGTTGCGTACCTGGAAGTCCGCGAACGTCTGACCTCCGGTGGCCACGCGGTCGAAGACGTTGGTCACGAAGGTCGGCCAGGAGCGTCGGTCGTCGGTCCAGGTCTCGGTGACCCGCGTGGCATCGCCGTCCTGCTCGAAGCGGTACTCCCAGGTGGCGATCGGGCCTCTGAGGCGGGGGTGCTTGAGCCCGATCGCGTGGACCCGGAAGGCGAAACGGCTGCCAGGCTCAGCCGCCGTCACCGTGCATCGAGTCACCCAGCGGAAGGCTCCACGTTTGTTGCGCCCTTCGAAAGTCAGCCCGAGCGGGGCCGATTCATCGGGCGCCGGCACGGTCGCGCCGAGGTTCTCCGGACTCCAGCGCCCCATGTCGGCAGGGCGGCTGATCGCCTCGTACGCGACAGCCGGTGGCACCTCGATGAGGACGCTGCGGGACACGGTGAAGGTGCGGGCCACGTGGACTCCTTTTCCCGGCATGCAAATTACTCGCCAGTAACCATCATGGCACAGGGGTCCGCGGCGATGGCACCGGCCGTCAGCCACCCTCGACAGTGCGCAGGAACTGTTCCACGAGCGGTTCCTGCGTGCCGTCCCGGGAGACGAGGGAGAGCTCGACGATCTCGGTGGGGTCCGTGAGGGACCGGTAGGCGGCGGGCGGGCGGCTCTGGCGGACGGTCACATTGGGTACGAGGGTGACGCCGAGGCCGCAGGCCGTCATCGCCAGTTGGGTGAGGATCGAGTCGGCGAGGTGGCGCACGTCGGGGCTGAACCCCGCACGGCGGCAGGTCGCCATGAGCTGGTCGTGGTAGTCCGGTGAGGCGTCCCGGCGCAGCCACACCCACGGCTCGTCGGCGAAGCGGGCGAGGTCGACGGGGGCCGCCGATTCGGCCGGGGCCTGCACGTCGGACGCGAGGGGATGGCCCGGCGGGAGGGCGATGACGAACTCGTCGTGGCGCCAGGCCCGGATGCGCAGCCCTCGCACCGGGGTGCCGGGGCGGACGACGGCGATGTCGATCTCATGCCGGAGCAGGGCCTGTTGGCCCGACGGCGTGTCCACTTCCGTGAGCTGCACGTCGACACCGGGGCGGGCCTGCCGAAAGGCGGCCAGGGTCCCCAGCAGCGGCTCGCTCAGGGCCGAGGTCACCACGCCGATGCGCAGGGTGCCGACCAGCCCCGACTCGGCCTGGGTGGCGACCTCCTGGGCATGCCGGGCCGCCGCCACGAGCCGACGGCACTCCGCCGCGAACGCCCGTCCCGTCTCGGTCAGCGTCACCTGGCGCGCACTGCGGTCGAACAGCTTCACCCCCAGCTGGCGTTCCAGTTGAAGGATCGCCTGGCTCAGCGGCGGCTGCGACATGGCGAGCTGCTCGGCGGCACGCCCGAAGTGGAGGGTCTCCGCGACAGCCAGGAAGTAGCGGGCCTGGCGCACCTCGATCATCAGTCGCTCCACATATCGGCAAGAGAGGGAATCAGACCTTCAGTATATGGATGCCGCTTGTTTCACTGAGGGGCATGAGCGCTGAAGCAACCGTGTTGACCCAGTTCACGGCCCTGGACACAGCCGCCGTGTCCGACGCCCTCGATGCCTGTGGCCTCCCGCCGGGGCAGGGCGGCCTGCCACCCATGTGGGGCAGGCCGAAGGTGGCCGGGTTCGCGGTGACCGTCGAGCTCGAACCACTTGAACCGCTCGGCTCGGACCACGGCGGTGCCCACATCCTCACCGGCGCGATCGCCGGAGCCGGCCCCGACGACGTCATGGTGGTCGCCTGCGGCGGCCGTACCGATGTCTCCACCTGGGGCGGCATCGTGAGCGTCGGCGCCGCGGCGCGTTCCGTGCGCGGGGTCGTCACCGACGGCGCCTGCCGGGACGTGGGCCAGGCCCGGGAGCTCGGCTTTCCCGTTTTCGCGCGCGCCCAGGTGCCGGTCACCGCGCGCGGCCGACTGCGGCAGAGGTCGACCGGCGAGCCGGTCCTCCTCGGCGACGTGACCGTGCGCCCCGGCGACGTGGTGATGGCGGACGAGGGCGGCGTCGTGGTCGTCCCCCGCGAGCGGGCCTCCGAGGTACTGGCGGCCGCCCGGCGCATCGCCGAACGCGAGGCGGCCATCGAGGCGGAGGTGCGGACCGGAGTTCCCCTGCCGCAGGCGATGCGGGACGCCCGCCTGGCCGGAACGGAGGCGAAGTGATGGCGGGCCTCGACGGGCGCGGCGACGTCCTGGCTCGGCTGCGCGAGCTGCCCACCGCGTCGATCTCCGACGCGCTCGACCGCATCGGGATCGAAGGCGCCGCCCACGGCCTGTCCCCCTTGTCGAACGGATTCCGCGCGGTGGGCCCGGCCTTCACCGTGCGCTACGCGCCCGTCGACGGCACCGCCGGGGGCACGGTGGGCGACTTCCTCGACGACGTGCCGCCGGGCTCGGTCGTCGTCATCGGCAACGAGGGCCGTACGGACGTCACCGTATGGGGCGGCATCATGACCGAGACCGCGGCGGCCCGCGGCATCGCCGGCACCGTCATCGACGGCGTCTGCCGCGATGTGTCCGCCTCCCTGGCGCACTCGTACCCGCTTTTCAGCCGCGGGCGGTTCATGCGCACCGGCAAGGACCGGGTACGCCTGGTGGCCGTCGGCGAACCGGTGACCGTGTCGGGTGTCGAGATCCGCACCGGCACCCTCGTGTGCGCCGACGCGGACGGCGTGGTCGCCGTCCCGGCCGCCGACGCGGAGCGGATCGCCGAGACCGCCGTACAGATCGAACGCGTCGAGTCCGACATCGTCGCGGCCGTACGCGCGGGCAGTTCCCTGCGCGCGGCCCGCGAGAAGTTCGGCTACCACCACCTTCAGACGAGGCGGTCATGACCCACACGGAACCGGCGGCGGACGCGGCGCGCGGTCACAGCACGGCCACCCTCTTCGAGGCGTCCTCATCGGCCGCCCACGCCTGCGATCCGGCGCTACGGGCCGTGTGGCCGGGAGCCCGGGTGGCCGGGCCGGCGTTCACCGTACGGGGCATCGGCGGCGACAACCTCGCGCTGCACCGTGCCGTGGCCGCGGCCCCGGCCGGCAGCGTCCTCGTGGTCGACCTCCAGGGCGCCGCGCACGGGCACTGGGGCGAGATCCTCGCCGTCGCGGCACAGCACCGGGGCATCCTGGGACTGGTCGTGGACGGCGGCGTACGGGACGTCGCCGAGCAGGCGGCGCTGGCCTTCCCCGTCTTCGCACGCCACGTCACGGTGGTGGGCACCGGCAAGGAGCACCCCGGGCAGGTCGCCGTTCCCGTCCGCGTGGGCGGGGTGGTCGTACGCCCCGGAGACCTCGTCGTCGGAGACGCGGACGGCGTGGTCGTCGTCCCCGCGCAGGCGGTGACCGAGACCCTAGACGGGTCCGACGCGCGGGTGGCCGCCGAGCGGCATGCCCTGACAGCGATCCGCGCCGGCACGACCACGCTTGAGTACTACGGACTTTGATCCGCACGGCGATCGCACCGGACGACTCCACGGCGTACGCCATGACCGGACGGTGCAGCGGCTGTGCCGTCGCTCAGGCGAAGGACACCTCGGCGGTGGCATGCCGTGCCTCCCGGTGGCCGGCGATGTGGAGTCGGGCCTTCGAGCCGGAGGGCGTGCCGCCGGCCAGGATGTGCTCACCGGCGAACATCGGCCGCCGCAGCCGGTAGGACAGGGACCTCACCTGCCGCTCCGGCGCGTTGCGGCGGACCAGCTCCAGCATGAGCAGGGCCAGCAGCGGGCCATGGACGACGAGGCCGGGGTAGCCCTCGGTGTCCAGGCAGTACGGCATGTCGTAGTGGATGCGGTGGGCGTTGGCGGTGAGTGCGCTGAACCGGAACAGCAGCGTGGGGTCCGGCTGGATGCGCAGCTGCCAGGGGCCCTCGGCCTCCGGGACGGCGGAATCGTCGAGCACGGCCGGACGGTCGCGTTCGACGCCGCGTCCCGACCGGTAGACGATGTCCTGTTCCTCGACCAGGCAGGTGCGGCCGGACTGCCGGAACTCAATTCGCTCGGTGACGAACAGCAGTTCTCCCGTGCGGCCGTGCTTGGGAGTCACCGCGCCGAGGCTGCTGACGCGCTCGGCGGGTTCGCCGAGGCGCAGCGGCCGGTGGACCGTGCAACGGCCCCCGGCGAACATGCGCTGCCGGTCGGGGACGGGCGGCAGGAATCGGGCGTCTCGCAGGTGCCCGTCGGGGCCGAGTTCGTGCTGGGCGGGCCAGTGCAGGAAGTACAACCACTGCCAGAGCGGCGGCAGGGGGTCTCCGGCCTCGGTAGCGGTGTCGGGCAGGTCCAGGAGCGCCGACATGGCCGCGGCCGGGCCAGAGAGAAGAGGGTCTTCGTCCTTGACGGGTGCGGGGTGCCACGACTCGACGTAGGAACCGAGCGGGACGGGGGTGGGCTGCATTCCGTTGCGTCCTTGAGGTTGTCGCGTCCTTGATGTTGTCACGTGAGCCGGGCGATCTTCGAGGACGACGAGATGAAGTTGGCCGGACGTCGGGCGTCGATCGTGCCCGACGTGCCGATGCGAGCCGTGATGCCCGTATGTTCCGCCGCAGGGCAAGACGGGAAGCCACTCGCTGAGAGACCCGATCGGTCTTTGAATCACGCGGCCATGCCGATGGACCCTGATGACGTGGAACTGATCAACGAACACCTGGAAGTGCGGGTCGACGGCGTGAGCCTCGACGTGGCCACGACCCGCCGACACGGCGAAGGCGCACCGATCGTCTTCCTCCACGGCTTCGGCTCGACCAAGGAGGACTATCTCGACATCGCTCACCAGGCGTCCTTCGCCGGTCACCCGTTTCTCGTCTACGACGCACCGGGCTGCGGGGAGACTTCCTGCGCGGACCTGTCCCGGATATCGATTCCGTTCCTGGTGAAGACCGCCCGAGCCGTTCTCGAACGCTTGGGAATTCCGCGTTTTCATCTCGTCGGGCATTCCATGGGCGGTCTGACCGCGCTGATGCTGGCGCACCAGGAACCCGACCGGGTTCTGAGCTTCGTCGACATCGAGGGAAACGTCGCCCCGGAGGACTGCTTCCTGAGCCGGCAGATCGTCACGCACGCGTCGGACGACGCGGAGGGCTTCCTCGCGGAATTCAGCGAACGCGTCCGCCGTTCACCGTCCTCGTCCAGTGCGCTCTACGCGGTGAGCGTGCGTCACAAGGTACGGGCCGGTGCGGTGCGCGGAATCTTCGAGTCGATGGTCGACCTGTCCGACCACGGCGACCTGATGGCGAAATTCCTCGCGCTCCCGTTCCCGAGCATGTTCATGTACGGCGAGGAGAACTCCTCACTGTCGTACCTGAAGACACTGGCCGCGGGTGGTGTGGAGCTGGCGGAGATTCCCCACAGCGGACATTGGCCGATGTACTCGCATCCCGTCGCCATGTGGGAGCGGATCGCCGCCTTCCATGCCCTCTCACGACCACTGAACCCTCAAATCTGAGCCCTGAGCTCTCAAGCCTGAACTCTGAGCAAGGAGCGTCACCGCGTGAGCACACTCGACACCCTGTCCGAGGACGAGCAGTTCATCATCAGGACGGTGCACGACTTCGTCGACAGGGACGTCAAGCCCGTCGTACGGGAGCTGGAACACTCGGACACCTACCCCGAGGCTCTGATCGAGCGGATGAAGGCACTGGGCATCTTCGGCCTCGCCGTTCCGGAGGAGTACGGCGGCACCCCGGTCTCTATGCCGTGCTACGTCCTGGTCACCGAGGAACTGGCCCGGGGCTGGATGAGTCTGGCGGGTGCGATGGGGGGTCACACCGTGGTCGCCAAACTGCTGCTGCGCTTCGGCACCGAGGAGCAGAAGCTGCGCTATCTGCCGAGGATGGCCACCGGTGAGATCCGGGCGACCATGGCGCTCACCGAGCCCGGCGGAGGCTCCGACCTCCAGGCGATGCGCACCGTCGCCCGCAGGAACGCCGACGGCTATCTCGTCAACGGGTCCAAGACCTGGATCACCAACTCCCGCCGCTCCCGGCTGATCGCGCTCCTGTGCAAGACCGACCCGGACGCCGCCCCCGCCCACCGGGGCATCTCGATCCTGCTCGTGGAGCACGGTCCCGGGCTCACCGTCTCGCGTGACCTGCCCAAGCTCGGCTACAAGGGCGTGGAGAGCTGCGAGTTGTCGTTCGAGGACCACCAGGCGTCGGCGGACGCGGTACTCGGTGGTGTCGAGGGCAAGGGGTTCGCACAGATGATGAAGGGGCTGGAGACCGGGCGGCTCCAGGTCGCCGCCCGCGCGCTCGGTGTGGGCCGGGCCGCGCTGGAGGACTCGCTCGCCTACGCGCAGCAGCGGGAGTCGTTCGGCAAGCCCATCTGGCAGCACCAGTCGGTCGGCAACTACCTGGCGGACATGGCGACTTCACTCACCGCCGCCCGCCAGCTCACCCTGTACGCGGCCCGGGAGGCTGAGGCAGGCCGTCGGGTCGACATGGAAGCGGGCATGGCCAAGCTGTTCGCCTCCGAGACAGCCATGCAGATCGCCCTCAACGCCGTCCGCATCCACGGCGGTTACGGCTACTCGACCGAATTCGACGTGGAGCGCTACTTCCGCGACGCACCCCTGATGATCGTCGGAGAGGGCACCAACGAGATCCAACGCAACGTCATCGCCGACCAGTTGGTCAAGCGAGGGGGACTCGAGGCGTGAACCTCGTCGCGTGGGTGACGTATCTGCCGGGCGTTCGGAAAGCCGGGTCCGTAACGTCTCCACGTACGAACTGGGCTGTCAGGGGCGGCCGCCGGCCACTGTCTCCCATTCCTGTGCCGGAAGGTCGAGGAGTTGTTTGATCCGGTCGGCGTCCGGCAGCGGACCATGATCACCCGTCACCTTGAGGGCCGACGCGGCCGTGATGTGTCCGAGCCGTAGCGCGCGCTCCATGCCCCCGCCACGCAGCAGGCCGGTCAGGAATCCGGCGGCGAAAGCGTCACCCGCGCCGACGGGCTCCACCACGTCCGTGCGGAGGGCGGTCACCGTCCACGCACCCTCGTGGCCGAAGGCGGTGGCCGCACGGCCGCCGTCCTTGACGACTAGGAGGCGCGGGTGTGGCAACAGCTGCCGTACGTCGGCCGGTTCGAGGTCGGCGTCCCACAGTTCCTGTGCCTCGTCGAGGCCCACGAAGGTGATGTCGGAGCGGTCGGCGAGGTCGCGCAGCAGAGGGGCGGCCGTCCCCGGCGGCCACAGGGCCGGGCGGTGATTGACGTCGAAGCTGATGGCGTACGGGCGCTCGGCGGGCGGAGTGGTGAGTGCCTCCACGACCATGTTCCGGCAGGACGGGGACAGTGCCGGGGTCACGCCCGTCAGGTGGACGACGGAGGCCGACCGCAGTCTCGCGTCGTCCAGTACGTCGGGGCCCAGTGCCGAGGCCGCCGAGTTGCCGCGGTAGTAGTGGACGCGGGTGCGAGTGCCGGTCGGCTCCTTCACGAGCAGGCCCGTGGGCCGTTCCGGGTCGGAGCGCACGCCGCTGACATCGACGCCCGCCGCGCCGACAGCGGCGCGCACACGCCGCCCCAACGCGTCGTCGCCCAGCGCGGACAGCCAGGAGACGGGGACGCCCAGGTCTGCCAGGTACATCGCCACGTTCGACTCGGCCCCGGCCACCGACACCCGCAGGTCCTCGGCGGTCTCCAGCGATTCGGAGGGGGCGGGAGCCAGGGCGGCCATGGTTTCGCCGATGCAGACCACCGGCCCTTCGGCGGGCCTCCAGCCGTCCTTCATGACCTCTCCCCCGGGAACGAAGCCGATCCGTCGTGGCGGTAGGCAGTCGACGGCCGGCCCGGTACGTCGACACGGGCGGTGAACACCGCGCCGTCGAAGGGACCCGGCTCGGCAAGTCCCACACGAGCAGTCGTGATGTGGAGAAGGTCCTCCCCCAGGCACACACCCGCGGGCTGTCGTGCGGGCAGACTCAGCGTGCGGTCCAGCCGACCGTCCGGCAGATACCGGCGTACGGATCCCGTGCCCCACACCGCCACCCATACGGCGCCCTCGACATCCACCACCATGCCGTCGGGGCTGCCGTCGTCGACGGTGACGAACACCTCAGGGGCCCCGAGTTCGGCGGTTTCCGGGTCCACGGGGTAGCGCCTGACGACTCCCCGGGCGCTGTCGGCCAGGTACATGGTGGCGCCGTCGGCCGTGAAGGCCGGCCCGTTCGGCACCGTGATGTTGTCGAGGACTCGGGTCACCGTGCCGTCGTGGTCCACCCGGTAGAGGGAACCGGCTCCCTCGTCGGCGTCGTAGGCCATGCTGCCCGCCCAGAAGCGGCCGGAGGGGTCGGTGGTCGCGTCGTTCATGCGCATGGGCCGTGCGGCGTCCGCTTCGGGCTGTGCCAGCCACCGCGTCGACCCGTCGGGAGTGAGCAGGCAGATCCCGGTGCCCGCGGCGGCGATCCAGGTGCCGGGGGCACCGGCCACGGGGGCCACCGCGCCCAGGGGAACGGGCAGTTGGGCCAGTTGCCGCAGGGGGTCGATGGGGTGACCGACGGCGGTGAGCAGACGGCCGGCGAGGATGTCCACGAGCACGATGCCGCGGTCGGTCCAGCGGATGCCCTCGCCAAGCTCCAGACGGTCGGGACGGAGAGCTTCGACTCCGGCTGAGGCTGAGGCTTGGGCCGGGGCTGCGGCGTCCCTTGCGGCTTGGGCGTCCGGCGCGGCTTCGGCGTGTGCTGCGGCTTCGGTGTCCGGCGCGGCTTCGGGGTGCGCTCCGGCTTCGGTGTCCGGCGCGGCTCCGGCGTGCGCTGCGGCTTCGGCGTCCGACGCGGCTTCGGCGTGTGCTGCGGCTTCGGTCACGGCCTGTCTTCCCGTACGACGGTCAAGAAGGCCCGGGCCCGGTCGCGCAGCGCGGTAAGGCTGCCGCCGTCGGCCGCGTCTCCGATCAGCGGGGAGCCGACTCCGACGGCGGTCGCTCCGGCGGCCAGATACGCCCGGGCTGCCGCCTCGTCGACCCCGCCCACCGGCACGAACAGTTCGTGCGGGAACGGGCCGCGCAGGGCCTTGAGATAGGCGGGGCCGCCGGCCTGGGCTGCCGGGAAGATCTTCAGCGCTGCGGCGCCGAGGGGGCGTGCGGCCAGGATTTCGGTGGGGGTCATGACTCCGGCCAGGACCGGCAGGCCGAGTTCACGTGCCGCTACGACGCCTTCGCCGAGTGCGGGGGTGACGGCGAAGTTCGCACCGGCCCGCTCAGCGGCGCGAGCGTCGTCGGCGGTCAGGACCGTGCCGGCGCCGAGGGGCCGGTCGGGCCCGAGCGCCTTGCGCGCCTGCTCGATGACGGACAGGGCGTCCGCGCCGGTCAGGGAGACCTCGATCAGCTCGATGCCTTCCTCGGCGAGGGTCAGCACGGTGCGTACCGAGGCTTCGGGGTCGGTGCCGCGGATGATGGCGACCAGGCGGTGGGCGGCCAGGGCCGCTCGCAGATCCATGGACGAGCTCTCCTTTTCACGCGGGTTCACTGAGACTCATAGAGGTTGATCAAGGCTCACACAGGTCGGTTCAGGTACAGCGGCAGTTCGCGGTCAGTGTCAGCCGCCATCGCACCTCGCCCGAGTCGGGTACGAGGGCAGCGTCGCCGGGGCCCGCCTCCGCGAGGTCGAACACGCGGCCGAGCATCGGTTCGACGCCCGTGCTGCGGTAGGGGTGCGCTGCGGGAAAGCCGCCCAGGTTGCGCCACAGGGCGATCGACACGGGCTGCCCTTCGGCTTCGAGGGACAGCGACAGCCGGTCGGCCCGGTCGTGGACGCAGCAGCGGGAGGCGTCCGCGACGGCTCCGACGGCGGTCCCGTCGTCCGGACCGAGTTGGTCCAGGCGCAGTCCGCAGGGTGCGGGCCAGCTCCCTTCGACCCAGGCGACGCCTTGCGGCCACGCCCGGTCCAGCAGTGGCGCCGCCTCGGGGAAGAGGCGGGTGCTCGCTCCCTCGCGGATGTGCGGCGTCGCCCGGTCGGAGAGGTCGAGCAGTGCGTGTGCGGCCCAGACGAAACGAAAGCCCCCCTCGGCCTTCAGCACGTAGTCGACCTCGGCGCCTTCCGCGGTGCCGTGGATCGTGCGGGTCAGGGTGAAGCGGTCGCACTGGACGACGTCGCTGTCACCGTCGCGCGTCCAGCGGCGTGACCAGGCGTCACCGTGGTCGGGGGTGCCGCGGACCGTGGGGATGCACTCTTCCAGTCCGCCCGCGTCCACGAAAGCGTCTCCGGGTGACACGCTCTGCCGTTCGGGTGCCTCGCGCCGCCAGAGCCATTCGCGCCCCGCGGTGCGCAGTGAGGTCCAACGGCCGCCGTGGGCAAGGTCGGTGACGATGTCCATCGGTGTGGTCACCACTCCGCGAAGGAGCCGTCGAGGTGCCGCCACACGGGATTGCGCCAGGCGTGACCGGTGCGGTCGGCGGCGCGGACGGCGGCCTCGTCGATGGTGATGCCGAGGCCGGGGGCGTCGCCGCGGGAGGCGTGGCCGTCGACGAACCGGAAGGGCTCGGTGTCGACGAGGTAGGAGAGCAGGTCGGCGTCCTTGTTGTAGTGGATGCCGCGGCTCTGCTCCTGGATCAGGAAGTTCGGGGTGGCGAACGCGATCTGGAGGCTGGCCGCGAGCGCGATGGGGCCGAGGGGGCAGTGCGGGGCGAGCTGGGCGCCGTAGGTCTCGGCGAGCGAGGCGATGCGGTGCACCTCCGAGATGCCTCCGGCGTGGGACAGGTCGGGCTGGGCGACCGCGATGCCCGCGGCGAGCACGGGCAGGAACTCCGCGCGTCCGTAGAGGCGTTCACCGGTGGCGAGCGGTACGGGGCTCGCGGCGACCAGCCCTGCCAGCAGATGGCCTTGCTCGGGTACGACGGGTTCCTCGACGAACAGCGGGTGCAGCGGGGCGAGTTCGGCGAGGACGCGGCGGGCGCCCGCGGCGGTGAAGCGGCCGTGGAAGTCGACGGCGACGTCACGGTCCGGGCCGAGTGCCTCGCGGGCGGCGGCCACACGGGCGACGACCGCGGCGGTCTCGGCGGCGGTGGGGACCGGCGAGGTGGCTCCGGCGGCGTTCATCTTCACGGCGGTGAAGCCCGCCTCGACCTGGGCGGCTATCTGCTCGGTCAGCTCGGCGGGTTCGTCGCCGCCCACCCAGGCGTAGACCCGGACGCGGTCGCGCACCGGGCCGCCGAGCAGGGCGTGCACGGGAGCGCCGTACGCCTTCCCGGCGATGTCCCACAGGGCCTGGTCGAGGCCGGCGACGGCGCTGGAGAGGACCGGGCCGCCCCGGTAGAAGCCGCCCTTGGTGAGGACCTGCCAGTGGTCCTGGATGCGCAGCGGGTCCTGGCCGACGAGGTATTCGGCCAGGACGTCCACGGCGGCGCGGACGACTTCGGCGCGCCCTTCGACGACCGGTTCTCCCCAGCCGACCACGCCCTCGTCGGTCTCGACGCGGCAGAACAGCCAGCGGGGCGGGACCAGGAAGGTCTCGATGCGGGTGATCTTCACTGGGAGCGGGAGCCTTCCACGGAAGCGGAATCAGAATCGGAGACCGAATCGGCGCCGGAGTCGGAGTCGGAGTCGCCGACGCGGTCCAGATCGCGGCCGGCCTGGTCGAGCAGGGCACGCATCGCGGCCTCGGCGGCCCCAGGGTCCCGGTCGCGTACGGCGTCCAGGACGGCGCGGTGGGCCGGGACCGGGTCCTCGCTGTGCGGGGAGCTGTGCACGATGCGGTCGCGGTGGGCCAGGCCGGACTCGATGACCATCTCCATTCGTTCGAGGAGTTCGTTGTGGGTGGCGCTGAGCAGGGCGCGGTGGAAGGCGAGGTCGGACTCGACGGCGTGGGCGGCGTCACCGTCCCGCTCCCCCATCGCCTCGATGGCGGCGTCCAGGGCTGCCAGGTCCTCGTCGGTGCGGCGCTCGGCGGCCAGGCGCACGGCGGCGGGTTCGATGATGGCGCGTACTTCGGCAAGGTTGTGCAGCAGCGCGCGGTCGGACGCGTTGGTGCGGCCGCCCTCGAACTGCCAGCGCAGCACGTCGGCGTCGAGCAGGTTCCACTCGGCGCGGGTCCGCACGAAGGTGCCGCGCCGCTGGCGGGCGTCGACCATTCCCTTGGCGGCGAGCACCTTGAGCGACTCGCGCAGCGCGGTCAGGCTCACGTCCAGCTCGCTCTGCAGTGCCACCAGGTCCAGCGTGGCCCCCTCGGGGATCTCACCGCCCAGGATGCGACGGGCGAGGAGTTCCACGGTCTGGCCGTGCACTCCGCGACGGGCATAGGGCGTCATGTCGTAGGGCCTTTCTGCTGTTGAGGGAGCATGGTCATGCGGAGGCCTTGACGACGCTCCAGCCGCCGTCCACGACGAGGCTCGTCCCGGTGATGTAGGAGGCTTCGTCGGCGCCGAGGAACGCGATCGCGGCGGCGACCTCCTCGGGGGAGCCGAAGCGGCGCACCGCCGTCTCGGCGATGCTGCGTTCCCGGTCCTCGGGCGGGACCCTGTCCCAGGCGGCGGTCAGGATCGGGCCCGGGACGACGGCGTTGACGCGTACCTCGGGCCCGTATTCGACGGCGAGTTGTCCGCACAGGGAGAGCAGGGCGCCCTTGGATGCGGCGTAGGCGGGATGGCCGGGGATGCCCTTGTGGGCGTGGACGGACGAGGTCAGCACGACTGCGCCCCGCCGGTCCCGCAGATCGGGCAGCACCGCCCGGAAGCCGAGGAAGCTGCCGGTGAGGTTGACGTCGAGCTGCCGCTGCCAGGAGGGGAGGGACATCTCGTGGGCGGGGGTGACGTCGACGGTGAAGGCGTTGCTGACGAGGACGTCCACGGGCCCGTAGGTGTGCGCCGTGTCGACGACCCGGGCCCAGTCCTCCTCGGCCGCGACGTCGGCGGTCACGAACCGGGCCCGGCCGCCGTCCTTGCCGATCCGCTCCGCCACGGCCTCGCCCCGCTCCTCGGCCAGGTCGACGAGTACGACGGCGGCTCCTTCCTCGGCGAGGCGTGCGGCCGTGGCGGCTCCGATGCCAGAGGCCGCTCCGGTGACCACGGCCGTGCGGCCGCCGAAGCGGGCACCGTGCCGTCGTACGGGCTGGTCCATCGTGGGGTTCGACTCCTTCACGGGCGTGGGACGGTTGATCGGCCGTCTTGAGAACATATGCCGGACCGGGCTCACTGGCGTATCAGCACCACCAGTTCGGCGTCATGGCCGGCGCTCCACGCGAACGGCAGTCCGTAATGGAGCAGATGGGCTCCGCTGTACGTCGTCCCCGTCGCGGTGTCGCGATAGTGCGCCGCCGGCTCCAGGTCCCGCAGCCGCAGCCGGTCGGGCCGCCCGGGCAGGAGCGGGGCCCCGTCCAGGCGGCCGGTGCCGAGCGCGGCGACGACCGTGCGGTCGTCGAGGTCGTACTGCACTCCGCAGGTGCTGTCGTCCGGCGTGCCGAGGAGGCGGGCCTCTCCCCGATGGACGACGTCCCTCACCCGCTTGTACCGGGCGATCCACTCGGCGGCCTCGGCCCGCTCCTGCGGCGTCCAGGCGCGCAGGTCGGCGCCGATCCCGAGGACACCGCAGATGGCGTTGACGAATCGGAACGCGAGGCTGCGGGGGCGTGGGTCGAGGATGCCGGGGGCGTCGGTGACCCAGGAGCTCATGACGTGCGGGGCGTGGGCGTGCAGGAACCCGTGCTGGACCGAAAGCCGGTCCAGGGGAGCGGTGTTGTCGCTGGGCCACACGACGTCGGTGCGGGCGATGGTCGCGTGCTCGATCCGCCCGCCGCCGCCCGCGCAGCCCTCGACGGTGACGTCGGGATGGGCGGCACGCAGGTGGTCCAGGACGCGCAGATACCCGGCGACATGCTCCGCGTCCAGGTCGGCAGGACCGTGGCCGGGGCGCCCGCGCTCGGTGGGCGGGCGGTTCATGTCCCACTTGAGGTAGCTGATGTCGTAGGCGCCGAGCAGCCGGTCGAGCGTGCCGATCACGAAGTCCTGGACGTCCGTGCGGCCCAGGTCGAGCAGCAGCTGGTTGCGGACCAGGCGGGCGGGGCGGCCCTCGATCCGGTAGACCCACTCGGGGTGTTCGGCGTACAGACGGCTGGTCGGGCTGACGGCCTCGGGCTCGACCCACAGGCCGAAGTCCAGCCCGAGCGCCCGGATGTCCTCGACGAACGGGCCGAAGCCCTGTGGGAACGCCGCCGGGTCCGGGTACCAGTCGCCCAGTCCCCCGGTGTCGTCGCCGCGGCCGGTGAACCATCCGTCGTCGACGACGAACAGTTCGGCGCCGATGTCGGCGGCCAGCTTGGCCAGTTCCAGCTGGCCGGCCGCGTCGACGTCGAAGCCGGTGGCCTCCCAGGAGTTGTAGAGCACCTTGCGGGGGCGGTTCAGTCGCTCGCCCGCGAGGTGGCGTTCGTAGCGGTGCCAGACGCGGGAGAGGCCGTCGAGGCCGTCGGGGCTGAAGGCGCAGGCGAGGCGGGGGGTGGTGAGGGTGTCGCCGGGGGTCAGGTGTACGACTCCCTCGTGCGGGACCCGCCCGGCGCGGACGCGTACGCTGCCGCCCGGCTCGGCCTCCGCGGTGATGTGCCAGTTGCCGGACCATTCGAGGGCGATGCCGTATGCCGCCTCGGCCTCCCCGTCCTGCACGGCGAGCCAGGGTGCGTACCCGTGTCCGGGCGCGCCCTGGAGGCTGCCCATGGTGAACGTGCCACGGGACAGGTCGAGTTGGGTGCGCCAGAACTCCTGGGACCACTGGCCGGTGAGGTATGTCAGCCGGGCGGCACCCGTGACGGGGATGTTCACTGCGGCCGAGTCGAGCCGCTCCAGGCGCAGTTCCTGCGTGGAGGTCAGTTCGGTCCAGCGGAGGATCACGTCCGTGCCCGGAACCGTCTCGTAGCAGAGGACCGTACGCAGTCCCAGGACGTCGTCGGTGAAGGTGAGCCGCAGGCTTCCCTCCCCCTCCTCCGCACTGTCGAAGTCCCACCACGAGCCCCGGTCCTGGCCCGGACGTGCCGCGACCAGCTCTGATCCCGTGAACGGCCGCAGCCCGTACGGCAGGTACTCGGCGGGGGCCGCGTCGGCGGGGGTGACGAAGTGGGTGCGGTGGGACCAGTCGAGGGCGGAGGGGCCGTCTTCGACGCCGAGCGGACCCCAGGCGTCGAGTTCGGCCCACGGGCCGTCCGGGGACAGCCGGACGGTGTAGCTGGTGTGCTCGGTGCGCAGGGTCCAGCGCGGGTACGACGTCACTTCACCGCTCCCAGGTTGAGGCCGGCCACGAAGTGCCGCTGGAACCGCAGGAACACGGCCACGGTGGGAGCGGCGGCGATGACGGAGCCGGCGGCGATCACGTTCCACATCGATACGTACTGTCCCTGAAGTCCGATGAGGGCCGCGGTGATCGGCATCTTGGTGTCGCTGCGCAGCACGGTGATGGCCCAGAGCAGGTCGTTGAAGATCCAGGTGAAGGACAGGGCGCTGAGGGCGGCCAGGGCGGGGCGGGTGAGGGGGAGGATGATCCGCCAGAAGATCTGCCAGGGCCCGGCGCCGTCGACGACCGCCGCCTGCTGGATCTCTGCCGGTATGGACCGCATGAAGCCGTGCAGCACGAAGACGTAGAAGCCGACGCCGAAGCCGATCTGTACGCCGATCAGTGCGGGCAGGGTGTCGAAGACGCCCATCTGCTCGCTGAGCTTGGAGACCGGGATGAGCAGGATCTGCGGCGGGAGCAGGTTGCCGCCGAGCATGAGCAGCAACAAGGAGCGGCGGAAGGGCAGTTCGTAGCGGCTGAGCGAGAAGGCGGCCATGGCGGCCAGTGCGAGCGTCACCAGGACGCACGGCACGGTGACCAGCAGGCTGTTGATCAGGGCGCGCTGCTGGCCGCCGTCGTTCCAGGCCTGGCCGAAGTTGTCGAGGGTGAAGGACTGCGGCCAGCTGCCCAGGCCGTTCGCGGCGATGTCGTCGAAGGTACGCAGGCTGGTCACCAGGACCAGGGCGATGGGCAGCAGCCACAGGAGGGCCAACGCCCCGGCGCCCAGGTGGAATCCGGCGGTCGCGGCCCGCTTGCGGCGCAGGGCCGTGGACGTGGCGGACATCAGTCGGCCTCCCGGAACGCGCGGACGAGGTAGGAGCAGATGACGCCGAAGGCCAGCACGAAGATGACGACGGCGAGGGCGGAGCCGTAGCCGAGTCGCAGGGACTGGAAGGCGGTTGAGTACATGTAGGTGCTCAGCAGTTCGGACGAGTGGTAGGGGCCGCCGCGGGTGAGCGACCACACGACGTCGAAGGAACGCAGTGAGTCGATGACGATGACGGACAGGACGACCGCGTTGACGCTGCGGAGTTGGGGCAGGGTGACGTGGCGGAAGCGCTGCCAGGAGCTCGCGCCGTCGACCTTGGCGGCCTCGTACAGGGCCGGGTCGATGCCCTTGAGGCCGGCCAGGTAGAGGACCATGACGTAGCCGATCTGCCGCCACAGTGCGGGCACGATCACCGCGTACAGGGCGGTGTCCTGGTCGGCGAGCCAGGCGTGGCGCAGGCTGCCGAGGCCGACCGATTCCAGGAGTTGGTTCAGGACGCCGTCGGGCTGGTAGATCGCCTGCCAGACCAGGGCGGTGGCGACCAGGGAGAAGACGACGGGCAGGAAGAGGGCCGCGCGGTAGAAGCCGACTCCGCGCCGCTCCTGCTGGAGCAGCAGCGCGGCCGCCAGGCCGAGCAGGGCGGAGAGGCCGCCGAAGAGCACGAGCCACAGCACGGTGTGGCCGGCCGCGCTGCGGAAGACCTCGTCGTGGGCCATCTCCCGGAAGTTGTCCAGGCCGACGAACTGCGGTGCGGAGACGCCGTCCCAGCTGGTGAGGGCGAGGTAGAAGCCCTGCAGGGCGGGCCAGAACACCCATACCGCTTCGGCGAGGAGCGGGACGAGGACGAACGCGAGCACCAGCGGGGACGTACGGCGCGGGCCCCCGGTCCGCCTGCCGCGGGGCGACGGCGGGGCCGGGGACTTCCGTTCGGGCGCGGTCAGGACTGCCATATCAGGCGTTCCAGATCTTCTCGGCGTCGCGCTGCCAGCCGGTGAGGATGCTGTCGATCTCCTTCGGCTTGGCGAGGAACCTGGTCAGTGCGGTGTCCGCGGTGGGCTGGAGGGCGTCGCTGGAGTCCCGGTTGAAGAACTGGGTGATCTCGGCGGCCTCCTCGACATGCGCGCGGCCCTTCTTCACCAGGGCGGTGCCGGCGTCCTTCGCCTTCGGGTTGCACGGCAGGACGGTGCCCGACGAGCCCTTGATGTAGATCTCCTGGGACTCGGCGGTGGCGAGGTAGCTCATCAGGTCGACGACCTGGTCGCGGCGACCGGTGCGAGCGCTGGCGAAGTAGCCGTCGACCGGGGCCTCTTCGGCGAGCGGGATCTTCGGGTCGATGACGGGGAAGCGGAAGAAGTCGATGTCGTCGAGCGCGTCCTTGGGGGCGGCGTCGGCGAAGAAGGTGCCGATGAGCATCATGCCGCTGCGGCCGTTGAGCAGGGTGGTCGTGGCGTCCTGGAAGGGGACGGCGGCGCCGTTCGGGTCGAAGTACGGCAGCAACTCCTGCCAGCGGTCGAAGACCTTGCGCACCTCGGGGTCGTCGAACCGGTGCTTTCCGGCGAGGAGTTCGCGGTGGTACTCGGCGCCGTTGATCCGGATGTCGAGGTAGTCGAACCAGGCCGAGGCCACCCAGGCGGTGTTGCCGCCCGCGCCGAGGCCGATCGGGTCGATGCCCTTGCTCTTGAGCTTGTCGCACAGGTCGAGGAAGTCGTCCCAGCTCTTGGGCTCGCTCACGCCCCACTTGGCGAAGTTGGACCTCCGGTAGAACATGCCCCACCAGTAGTAGGTGGCGGGGACGAAGACCTTCTTGCCCGAGCTCGCGGTGCACAGGGAGTGCAGGGCCTTGGAGTAGCTCTTGAGGTCGGGCGAGGAGTTCCAGACCTGGTCGAGGTCGAGCAGCAGGTCCTTCTTGGCGTAGGCGTCCGCCACCGAACCGGGGTACCAGGTGTACACGTCCGGCGGGTTGGCGGAGGTGAGGTACGTCGGCAGCTGGGTGCGGAAGGTCTCCGCGGCGACCGTGTTGAGGCTGGCGCGCGCCGACCCCTTCTTGGCGTACGCGGCGACGAGGTCCTCCATCGCGGCCTTGGCCTGCGGTGCGGACACGTTGGACTGAAGGGTCACCGCGCCCTTCGAGGAGCTCTTGCCGGAGGAGGTGGAGGTGACACAGCCGCTGAGCAGCGCCGTCGTCCCGGCGGCACCGAGTCCTGCGAGGAACCGGCGTCGGCCGGTCTGATGGTTCGTCATGGATGGCTCCCTGTGGATCCGCGCGGGCGGGGCGGCCCTCCTGACGGCCGGGCCCCGCTCGCGCGGATACAGATTCGCGTGGCACTCACGCCACGTCAAGAATAATTACTAATTTATTTGAACTGGGTCCGGTGCACGTAGCCGTCGACTCCGCGGAACACCGCGTCGACCGTGCCGCCCGGCCCTGCCACCGCTCCGAGAGCGCCCTCGAAGGCCGCGCTCGGGAACTCCTGCCGCTTGGTCCAGCCCTGCCAGGCACCGTTCTCGTACCGCTGCTGCCAGAGCGTGTAGTCGGAGGCCCGCGCGTACAGCACCACGGCGTCTCCCACGGCGACGAGCGTCGGGCTGCCGCTGACGGTCCCGCCGAGCGATGTCCACTGCGACCACTCCCCCGACGCCGCCCGGGAGCGCGTCCACACGTCGTCCGCCGCGGAGCGCACGGCCACGTGGACCCGCCCCTGGGAGTCGACTGCGGCGGACGGCCGTCCGTACACCGGCCGGCCACCGGGTGCGCCGAGCGAGGACCAACCCGTCGACGGGCCGCGCTGCACGACCTGTCCGTCGGAGCCGGTGGCGAACAGCGTCCAGTGCCCGGGGTCGGTGAACGCCACCGACGGCGCGTCGGTCACGCGGCCGCCCAGGCTCTGCCACGTGCCCCAGCGGCCGTCGGCGAAGACCCGCCGGTGGACCCGGGAGTCGGTACCGCGCACGAAGACGTCGATCCGGCCGCCGGCCGTGGCGTACGCGGCGGGCTGGCCGAGGATCCTGTCCTTCGTGGGGCCGCCGAGATCCCGCGTCCGAGCCCGGCCGTTGCCGTCGGCGGAGGTCACGTGCTGGACGAGGGAGCCGTTCGGTCCGCGCAGGAACGTCGTGAGGTTGTCGCCGTCGCGCACCACTGCCGGGCTCGCCGTAGCCCTCTGGCCCAGGCTGGTGCCGGGCAGGGCGTCGGCGCCGGTCAGCTTCAGGAACGCGGTGCCGTGCGCGGGGACCTCGACCGTGTACGAGTCGGTGTGGACGCCCCGGTCCGCCCTGGCCCGCAGGTCACGCACCTTCACCCCGCCGCCGAGGCCGACGTCGGAGAACCGGACAGTGCGCTCGACCGCCTTGTCGGAGCGGTTGAGCAGCACGACCGCGCGCCTGCCGTCACCTGCGAGGACCTTGCTGTAGACGTCGCCGACGGAGTCACTGGCCGCCCGTACGCCCTGGACGGCGAGTGGGTCCTGGTCGACGGCGATGATCTCCGGATTGCGCAGCGTCTTGATCATCGAGTCCGACAGGGTGCGCGGATCGGATCCGATGACCAGCGGCGAGCCCATCTGGGCCCACATCACGAACTGTGTGGTGGACTCCTCCTGAGTCAGCTCCAGGGATCCGTCTCCCATGCGCCGCATGGGGATGAGGTAGTCCGGGTCGTTGTAGTGGCCGGGCCCCTGCGCCTCGGGGTGCCAGGCGTTCGCGTCCATGTTGCGCAGCACGTTGGGCCACTGTCCCGGGCTCGGGGTGCCCCAGGCGATGTCCGTGCCGGTTCGCCAGGAGTCGGCGATCGTCGGGGCGTAGACGTACGTGTTGTGCGCGTCCTGTTCGGGTGTGTGCGGCAGGCCCCAGTCGTCGGTGAGCGGGTTGCAGAGGTTGAGCAGCATCCTGCGGCCGGACTTGGCCACCGCGTCGCTGAACTCCTTGAACGCCGGGCCCGGATCGAGCTTGGCGCCGATCCCGCAGAGGAAGTCGACCTTGACCGCGTCGATCTTCCAGTCTGCGAACTGCCGGGCGTCGTCCTCGTAGTGGCCCCTGCTGCCGAGGCCGCAGGTCTTGCCGCCGTCGTAGGCGCCTGCGTCGGTGTAGATGCCCGCCTTCAGGCCGCGTTTGTGCAGGTAGGAGACCAGCGCGGGGATGCCGGAGGGAAAGCGGTCCGGGTGGGCGGCCAATCGCCCTTGTGCGTCACGTGGGTTGTCGGCCTGCCAGCCACCGTCCAGCCACACGATGTCGTAGCCGCTGTCGCGCAGACCGCTGCTGACCAGCTTGTCCGCCACGGAGCGCACCGCCTGCTCGGTGGGTGCGCCCAGGCCGTAGTAGGTGTTCCAGCCCATGTAGGGCGTCGGCGCGAGACCACTGTCGTAGTACTCGGGCGCGCCCTGGTCGACGGCGCCCCGATCGACGCCGGTCTGCGCCGTGGCCGCCGGGGCGGCGGTCACCGCCAGCACGGTTGCGATCGCGACCGCGGTGGCACGGCGCGTCAGTCCGGACGCCGCGGGTGTGCGGACCTGCGGGTGTGAAGTCACTTGCCTCTCCCGAGGGTTGGGAAGCACGAGAACGTGACGCGGGCCGGGCTGCGACAGGGGGCCGTCGACGTCACGGCGAAGACTGTGGCGCGCGGCCGAAATCCTGTCAATATTAATTCCTAATTTAATAGAAAGAGGTGCCGCGACCCGCCGTGCACATCGGCATCCCGTCGGGCGCTTCGCCCTGCTCAGGCGTCCAGGAAAGCCGTCCGAGGTGCGGAACCGCGACGCCGGTCAATCAGGCCCCAAGAGACGAACTCCGCCTCGGGGGTTGACAGAATCCCGCTCGCGTCACAGCCTTTGGCAACGTTGTCATTCGTTGGATCACGTGCCGTGTCGTACCCGGCCCGCACCGCTGTCTTTTGATGGGACATCACGCTCATGACAGATCAGTCGAGCTCGCCACGCCTGTCGCGACGCTCCCTCGTCACCACGGGTTCCACCCTGCTGGCGGGGTTCGGACTTGGTTCCCTGTTGCCCGCGTCGACCGCCTCCGCGGCGGGCATCGACGCGGCGGCCGCGCCCTCCTCGCCTCGTGAGCTGGCGCTCTACCGCCCCGTCACGGTCTCTTCGACGGCCTACGCGCCCACCCCGGGCTCGTTCGTGGTCGACCGACTCGCCTCACCGGGAGTGCGGGGCAGTGGCTGGCGTGCCGGGTCGGGTGACGCGCAGTGGATCTCGATCGATCTGCAGGCCGCCTGCGAGGTCACCTGGATCCGTCTCACCTTCGAAGGCGACGCGAGCGACCCGGTGTTCACTCCCCCGACCACGGGAAATCCGGCCAGTGGCACCACGGGCAAGGAGATCCAGTCCAGCTACGCGGTCGAGTACGTGGTCGAGACGTCCACCAATCGCGAGTCCTGGACCAGCGTGTACCGCACGACGGCGGGCACCGGCGGAGTGGTGAACATCCAGCTCCCGCGCCCGGTCACCGCGCGCCATGTGCGGATGACCTCGCGCAAGCGCTCCAACCCCAATCCCCTCGGTCTGAACGGCTTCGAGGTCTACGGCAGCCCCAAGGGGCACCGTCCTTCGGCCACCGGCTGGACGGACTGGGGCAAGAACTCCGGGCCCGCGCCCAAATTGGTGGTGGCCGACGACGGCACGGTTCCGGTGGAGTCCGGCTGGCGGCTGACCCTCGACGACTGGGCCGACGCCAACGGCGAGGAACTGTCGAAGACGACTGTCGACACCAGCGGCTGGCTGCCGGCGACCGTTCCCGGCACGGTCCTGGCCTCGCTCGTGGACCAGGGCAAGCTGCCCGATCCCGTCACCGGACTCAACAACCTCCATGTCCCCGAGGCCCTGTCACGGCACGCGTGGTGGTACAAGCGGGACTTCGAGCTGCCGCGCGGTCTGCGCACCGGAGCCGGGCGGCGGATCTGGCTGGAGTTCGACGGCATCAACCACAAGGCCGACATCTGGCTCAACGGCAAGCAGGTGGGGGACCTGACCTACCCCTTCGCCCGCTCGTCCCACGACGTGACCGGGCTGCTCTCGGCGGGCGGGGAGAACGCGCTCGCGGTGAAGATCACGCCGATGCCGGTGCCCGGCAGCCCCGGTGACAAGGGCCCCGCGGGCGAGGCCTGGGTGGACGCGGGCGCCAACCAGATGAACCTCAACTCGCCCACCTATCTGGCCTCTTCGGGCTGGGACTGGATGCCCGCCGTACGCGACCGGGCCGCGGGCATCTGGAACCATGTCCGGCTGAGATCCACCGGCCATGTCGTGATCGGCGATCCTCGTGTCGACACCCTCCTGCCGAAACTGCCCGACGTGTCGGTCGCCGAGCTGACCATCGTCGTTCCGGTCCGCAACGCCGACACCACCGACCACCGGGCGACGGTCTCCGCGGCCTTCGACGGCGTACGGGTGTCCAAGGTCGTCACCGTGCCCGGGGGCGGGAGCGTCGACGTCACGTTCACCCCCGACGCCTTCGGTCAACTGCGGCTCCGTAACCCGAAACTGTGGTGGCCCAACGGGCTCGGCGACCCCGCTCTGCACGATCTCACCCTGGTCGCGTCGCTCGACGGTGCCGAGAGCGACCGTCGCTCCACCCGGTTCGGCATCCGCCAGTTCGGCTACGAGTACGAGGTGCCGCTGCCGTTCACCGCCTCCGAGGACGCCTACACCCAGTCCGTGACCTTCGACCGGCAGCAGGCCCAGTACGTACGCGTCAAGTGCCTGACCAGGGCCTCCGGTTGGGGCAACTCGCTGTGGACGCTGTCCGTGTCCGACAGCGCCCGGCCCTCCGTCGACCTCGCGCTGCACGCACCGGCCGACGCGTCGAGCAAGGACGGGGACGACCGCGGTCCGGCCAATGCGACGGACGGCAATCCCGCGACCCGTTGGTCCTCGTCCTACGAGGACGACCAGTGGATCCGGGTCGATCTGGGCTCCCCGCAGTCGTTCGACCGGGTCGACCTGACCTGGGAGCAGGCGTACGCGAAGACCTACCTGGTGCAGGTCTCCTCGAACGACGCCGACTGGACCGATGTGGCGTCGGTGGACAACAGCGCGGTGCCGCTGCCCTTCAACAACGGCAACGCCAGCCTCCAGGTCGAGGACTTCGATCCGCGCACCGCCCGGTACGTCCGTATCGCCTGCGGGGTGCGCAACACGAGCTGGGGCAACTCTCTTTGGTCCCTCGGCGTCATCGACAGCGCCAAGCCCGGAACGGACCTCGCCCTCCGCCAGAAGGCGACCGCCTCCACCGAGGAGTCCGACCACCCGGCCGCGCACGCCACCGACGGCGACGCGGGAACCCGCTGGTCCTCCCAGTACGAGGACCACCAGTGGCTCCAGGTCGACCTGGGCGCCGCGAAGCGGTTCGACCGGGTGGCGATCGTGTGGGAGCCCGCCTACCCGAAGACCTATGTGATCCAGGTGTCCGACGACGGGGACACCTGGACCGACGTGAAGTCCGTGTCCAACACCCCCGACCCGCTGAAGATCAGCGTCAACGGGGTGCGGGTTCTTGCCCGCGGCGGCAACTGGGGCTGGGACGAACTGCTGCGCCGGATGCCGCCGGAGCGGATGGACGCGGCCGTGCGGATGCACCGCGACATGAACTTCACCATGATCCGCAACTGGGTCGGCACATGCGACCGGGAGGAGTTCTTCGCCGCCTGCGACGAGCACGGGATCCTGGTCTGGAACGACTTCCCCAACGCGTGGGCCATGGACCCGCCGGACCACGAAGCCTTCAACTCGATCGCGCGGGACACCGTCCTGCGCTACCGCATCCACCCCAGCGTGGTGATCTGGTGCGGAGCCAACGAGGGCAACCCGCCCGCCGCCATCGACAAGGGCATGCGCCAGGCCGTCGAGCAGCAGGTTCCCGGCATCCTCTACCAGAACAACTCGGCCGGCGGCATCATCACCGGCGGCGGCCCGTACGGCTGGGTCGAGCCGGAGAAGTACTTCGATCCGTCCACGTACGGCAGCAAGGACTTCGGCTTCCACACCGAGATCGGTATGCCGGTCGTCTCCACCGCGGCCAGCATGCGGAACATGACGGGCGACGAGCCCGAGTGGCCGATACGCGGCGCGTGGTACTACCACGACTGGAGTGAGCGCGGGAATCAGGCACCGCACACCTACAAGGCAGCCGTCGAGGCCCGACTCGGGGAGACCGAGGACCTGGACGACTTCGCCCGCAAGGCCCAGTTCGTCAACTACGAGAACACACGCGCCATGTTCGAGGCGTGGAACGCGAACCTGTGGGACAACGCCAGCGGACTGATGCTGTGGATGTCCCACCCCGCGTGGCACAGCACGGTGTGGCAGACCTACGACTACGACTTCGACGTCAACGGCACCTACTACGGGGCCCGCGCCGCCTGCGAGCCCCTGCATGTCCAGGCCGACCCGAAGGGGCAGGTCCTGGCGGTCAACCACACGCGCAAGGACCTCAAGAACGCCACTGTCTCGGCGCGGTTGTTCGATCTGTCGGGCCGGCAGCTCGGCAGGACGAAGGACGCACGGCTGGACGTGGCACCGGCCGCCACCGCGAAGGCGTTCACCAGCGCCTGGACCGACGACCTGCCCGACCTGCATCTCCTGCGCCTGACCCTGGAGAGCAGCGACGGCCGCGTTCTGTCGCGCAACACCTACTGGCGCCATCGCACCGCGGCCGCCATGCGGGCGTTGACCAAGGCGCCGCAGACCAAGGTGGCCGCAACGGTGACGCGTCTGTCCCGTTCCGGAGCCCGTCACGAGCTGACCGCGACCGTCCGCAACCACGGTCGGTCCGTCGCCGCGATGGTCCGGCTGTCCCTGCTCAACGACAAGACCGGTCATCGCGTGCTGCCGACGCTCTACAGCGACAACTACCTGTGGCTGCTGCCCGGCGAGTCACAGACCGTCACCTTGTCCTGGCCCGCGCGCGCTCTGCCCTCGCACCGCCCGCTCCTGAAGGTGGAGGCGTACAACAGCCGCTCCGCCACAGCGCGTTCGTAGGATCTGTCCGACGCACGTCCGGCCTGGTCAGAGGGGCTTGAGCCGGGCGTGCAGGAGACAGAATTCGTTGCCCTCCGGGTCGGCCAGGGTGTGCCAGTTCTCGGCACCGGTCTGGCCGACATCGGCGGGCCTGGCGCCGAGGGCGAGCAGCCGCTCCAACTCGGCGTCCTGGTCGCGGTCGGTGGCGTTGACGTCGATGTGCAGCGGGAGCTTGCCTCGCCGCGGGTCGCTGCTGGGGCTGAGGACAAGGGTGGGTTGCGGGCCGCCGAAGCCGACATCGGGCGGCCCGATCTCGATGCTTCCGTCGTCCTCCCGGTCGAGTTCGACGTAGCCGAGGACCTCGCACCAGAATGCGGCGAGCCGGTCGGGGTCTGCGCAGTCGAGAACCAGTTCACTGATGCGGCATGCCATGCCGGGGAGTGTACATAGACACCCCGAAGGCCGATCGTCGGCCGCGGCGTGAGCAACCGCGGGATCGCAGCAGGTGCGTACGAGCTCAGTCGCGTGCCGGGGAAGCGAGCGCCTCCGCGCGCTGTGCGAGCCGCTTGAGAGCCACCTCGCCCCAGGTCAGGTTGTCCCGTTCGAGGGACAGGCCCCGCAGGCAGGTGAGATAGGGCCCGATGCGCTCGGCGGTGGTGAAGTACTCGTCCTCGGTGCGTCCGGCCAACAGCCATTCCCGTACGCGTTCGTAGCGCGCGATCTTGGTCGCGGCCAGCTCCATGCGCTGGGCGATGGCCGTTCGTACGGCCTCCATGTCGCCGACGTCCACGCACTGGACCTTGACCAGCAACTCGTCCCGGATCGCCGTCGGTTTGGCGGGCGGTTCGGCGGTGTAGGCCCGTACGGCGGCAAGGCCCTCCTCGGTGAGCGAGAACAGCCTCTTGTTCGGACGCCGCTCCTGCTGTACGACGCGGGCGGCGACGAGGCCCTCGCCTTCCATACGCTCCAGCTCGCGGTAGATCTGCTGCGGTGTGGCCATCCAGAAGTTGGCGACCGACGCCTCGAACCCCTTGGCAAGGTCGTACCCCGACGCCTCACCCTCCAGAAGCGCCGCCATCACCGCATTGCGAAGAGCCATGAATCCAACCTAACAGCCTGTTGATTACTCACTGCGACGACTATCAGCGGGCCCGAGCGGGGGGTCTTCGACGACCTGGGCCACCGGAAGCAGGGCAGGTCGCTTGGCCTCCCGGCCGTCACCGGACGAGCGGCCGCGCACGCGACGGGCCAGCCAGGGACCGAGGAAGGAGCCCGCCCAGCGCAGTTCGGTCCCGACGACGCGCAGCCTCGAATGCGCGCGCTCGTCGGCGGGCAGAGGCCGGATCCAGCTGTCGTCGCTTCCCGGTACGGCGAGTGCCTCGGCGACCGCGGCGGCGATCAGGGCATGGCCGCGCGGGCTCGCGTGCAGCCGGTCGGGGCTCCACAGCCGGAGGTCGGTGACCACCGGGTGGGGCTCCGCGTCGGCCACCACCACACCGTGGCGTCGGGCCGCCTCGCGAATGCGGCTGTTCAGGGCGGTGACCCGGTGGCCGATGGGTCTGGCGGCCGGGACGATCCGCGCGAAGTCGGGGAAGGTCAGCGTCGCGACGCGGGCACCGCTCCCTGTGAGCGCGGCGAACATCGCCTCCAGATGCCCGGCCACCTCGTCCGCGTCGAAGCGGGGGCGCAGCACGTCGTTGACACCGGCGACGACCGTCGCCAGATCCGGGCGCAGTGCCAGCGCGGGCTCCAACTGCTCCGAGCGCACCTCACCCGCGAGGCGCCCACGGACGGCGAGGTTGGCGTACAGGAGGCCGGTGTCGGTCCGCGCGATCTGCTCGGCGAGCCGGTCCGCCCACCCTCGCGGGTTCCCGGTGCCGTCGTCGTCACCGAGTCCCTCGGTCTGGCTGTCACCCAGGGCGACGTACCGCGCGTAGCCACTGTCCGCCATGATCGCCCGCCTTCTCCGAGTCCGGACCCCCGCTGTCTGCAGAGCGAGAGCGGATGACTAACTAGTCGGCTATTAAGATAGTTGACTACCCCAGGAAGTGCACATGTCCATTGCCCATACGGGGACGAGACTCCGGATGCGCGCCGGAAGTCTTGACGCCGACTGTATGACTGCGTAGACATGTCTGCGCAGTCAGATCATCGGTGGTCTGGCATCCTTGGGATCCGATTCGCCGGCCGTTGGGGAGGCTCCATGACGCGAGGTACAGGGCGGGGCGGGGGCTCCACCGCGCCGCGCAGTGTGGATGTGGCCCGGCTGGCCGGGGTGTCGCAGAAGACGGTGTCGCGGGTCTTCAACGACGAGCAGTACGTGTCCGCCGATGTGCGGCAACGCGTTCTCGCCGCCGCCGAGGAACTCGGGTACCGGCTCAACAACGCGGCCAGGGCGCTCGCTTCGGGGAGGACCCGGTCCATCGGCGTGGTGACGCTGGGCACCGCGCTGTACGGGCCGGCCACGCTGTTGATGGGTGTCGAGCGGGTGGTCCGGGACACGGGATACGCGCTCCGCGTGGTCAACACGATGGAAGGCGACCCTGCGGGCATCGCCGGTGCGGTGGATTCGCTCCTCGACCAGGGCGTGGACGGCATCGTCATCTCCGAACCGATCGCCGAGGAGGGCGACGGAGGAGACACCTCCGCCCGGCTCGACGTGCCGGTCCTGGTCATCGGCGCGCCTTCGCCCGTCACCGCGTCCACGGTGCTGGCCGCGGGCGGCGGTGCCGACCGGATGGCCCGGGCGGCCACCGAACATCTGCTGGAACTGGGCCACTTGACCGTGCATCACCTGGCCGGTCCGCAGCGGTGGTACGCCGCCCGGGACCGCCTTGCGGGATGGCGTTCCACGCTCGCGGAGCACGGCAAGGACGTTCCGCCGGTCGTCCAGGGCGACTGGTCGGCCGCGTCCGGGTATGCGGCGGGCCGTGAACTGGCCTCCCGCCCGGAGGTGACCGCGGTGTTCGCCGCGAACGACGACATGGCCATCGGTCTGATCCGCGCGCTGACGGAGGCCGGCCGACACGTGCCGGAGGACGTCAGTGTGGTCGGCTTCGACGACATCCCCGTCGCCGGCTATGTGACTCCCCCACTGACCACGATCCGCCAGCCGTTCGACGCCGTGGCCCAGGAGGGACTCAAGCGTCTCGTGCACTCCATCGAGAATCCGCAGGCGGACCCACTGCCCGCGAGCGACCCACCGGTCGACCTCGTCGTCCGTTCCTCGACCGCGCCTCCGCCGCCCCGGAAGACCCCGGGACGCGACCGACGCGGCAACTCCCCGCTCCCGAAGGGAGGTTCGCCCGCCGGTCGTTGAGACTCACCGACCCGCACCGCCGACCGCTCACAACCGCCGGCCGGTGGCGATCGGCCCCACGCCGACAGCACCCACGGCCGATCATGTGATCCCAGGACGAGCCGCCGTACCGGGATCTTCGCCTCCTCCCACCGCAGTGCCCGCGACACCAGACGCCGGGTGCGGATCGTGCACGCCCGCCGACGCCTCGACATGCGCGGCTGCGGCCTCCCCCGCGGGCCCGTCCCTGACCTCGATGCCCGGGACGTCCGCGTGTTCGTCTCCTGATCCGACCTCCACAGGCACCACCGTGGCCACCCCCTAGGAGGGGCTTTGCAAAGAAGAAGAGCAGGGAAGGCACTCGGAACCTTCGTCGCGGCTTCCGCGATGCTGGCGATACCCATGGGCACGGCACAGGCGTACAACCCGACGGGTGGAATCCTCTACCAGCTCGGAAACGAACCGTGCCTCAAGGGGCGGGGCAACTGCGCCGTCTACCCGAAGTCGGCGCAGCTGCCGGGCGGACGCCTGGTCGCGTCGTTCGAGAAGTCCACGGTGGTGCCGGAGACGGGCAGCGCCGACAAGCAGACTCTCCCCGTGTACAAGAGCGACGACCACGGAACGAGTTGGCAGCCGCTGTCGGAGGTCAAGGCGCCCGCGTACCTCTCCAACGACCCCAAGTACGCGAAGTACACGAGCAATTGGACGAACCCGTACCTCTACACGCTTCCGCAGGACGTCGGGAACCTGAAGCAGGGCACGCTGCTCCTCGCGAGTGTCGTCTCGGGCGACGACCACTACTACAAGGAGCGCAAGGCGGCCGATCCGAACTGGACGCCGACGAACGACGGAGACCGCAAGGACCTGGCGATCGCCCTGTACTCCAGCAACGACGACGGCAGGACGTGGAACGTCATCAACGTCATCGCGACCGGCGGCTGGCAAGGTGGCAGCGCGGGCGCTGTCGGCCAGAACATCGCGGGCGCGAACACGCACAAGCAGGTCGATCCCCTCTGGGAGCCGTACCTGATGGTCTACAAGGGCAAGCTCGTCTGCTACTACTCCGACGAGAACGACTACATCGGCTTCGACCCGGCGACCGGCGTCCCGACACCGGACCCCGCGAACGACACCGCCGCGGATTCGCACGGCCAGATCCTCGTGCACAAGACCTGGGACGGCCGCGGTGCACAGTGGAGCGCCCCCGTCGTCGACCTCGCCGGACTGACCCAGAACATGGGCGGCGGCAAGACGGAGATCGGAGGCGGGCGGCCGGGCATGACGAACGTCGTCAGGACGACGGACGGCAAGTGGATGCTCCCGTTCGAGTACTGGGGTGGCGGCGCCAACACCCGGTACGTGATCGCCGACAGCCCGCTGGAGTTCTACCGCGGCTCCGCCACCGGCACGGACGTCGCCTCTCTGCCGGTCGCCGCCGGTTCCCGTCCACTCGCGCGAGGTGGCAGTCCGGTCGTCATCAGGCTTCCCGGTGGGCGCCTGGTCTACAACGCGGCGGGCAGCGGCAACGTCTGGGTCAACGAGAGCGGCCGCAGCGACGGCACGTGGAAGGAGTACCAGACGACCTCACCGGCCGGTTACAGCCGCAACCTGCAGTACGTCGAGGGCACCGGGCGCATCGCGATCCTCAACAACCAGGGCACCTCGACGATCGCCTTCGCCGAGGTCGACCTCGGCCAGTCGGACGGCGCCTACTACCAGTTGGTGAACCGCAGGACCGACCAGGTGATCGGCACCGGGAACAGGACCAACGACGCGAACATCGGCAACGGTGATGTGCCCGACGTCGTGCTGGAGGAGCCCGGTGAGGCGGCGAACCCGGACACCCAGTACTGGCACGTGGTGACCGAGCCCCAGGGAGGCGTCACGCTGCTCAACAAGTCGGGCGGTCGCGCGGCGGCGATCTGGACGGGGAACGCGACGGTCGGGCAGCGGATCGGCCAGTGGGTCGACAACAGCGCCACCGGCAGTTGGAACCTCGTCAGGACCGATGACGGCTTCTACAGACTGCAGTCGGTGAGGAACCAGAGCCTGTACCTGACCGGTGCGTCGGACGGAGCGGCGCTCACCTTGCAGAACGCGGTCACGGACGGCTCGCAGGAGTGGGAACTCGTGCGGTAGGCGCTGTGGTGCAAAGGGCGCTGTGGTGCAGTGGGCACCGCGCCCCGCGGCCCTACTCCACCACGGTCGACTCCCGGATCGTCAGGCTGCAGGGCATGCGATGCACTCCCGAGGCGGCCCGGCCACCGATGGCGGCGAACAGGTGCTGGGCGGCCGTGCGGCCCAGCACCTCCAGGTTCATGTCGACGGTCGTCAGAGGTGGCCTGGTCTCGGCGGACAGGACCTCCCAGTTGTCGTATCCGACGACCGCGATGTCGTCGGGAACGCGGCGGCCCCGTTCGCGGACCGCCTCGACGAACCCCGCGGCGATCTGATCGCTTCCGCAGAACACGGCGTCGGTCTCCGGGTCGGCGGTGAGTACGATCTCGGCCGCCTGCCGCCCCCATCGCCGCGACCACGCGCCGAAGAGAACCTGGCCGCCGGAGAGGGCGAGTCCTGCTTCCTCCAGGGTCTCGGCGGTGCCGGCCGCCCTTTCCTGGGCCGCCTGGTAGTGGGTGGGCCCGGTGACGTGGGCGATACGCCGTCTGCCTACGGTCAGCAGATGCTGGACGGCGATGCGCGCCCCTCCCACATCGTCGGGCACGAACGAGACGTCCTGCGGATCGTCGGAGGGCGCGTAGGCGTAGACGACGGGCACGGGCAGATCGAGGTTGATCGACGGTCGTGGATCCGTGCTCTCCCCGACCACGATGATCCCGTCGACGCGACGGGCCAGCAGGGTGCGGAGGTAGTGCCGCTCGCGGATGGCGTCCCCGCGGGCGTCACAGAGCAGGACGGCCATCTCCCCCGTGCCGAAGGCGTCCTCCGCGCCGAGCAGCACGGGGATGCCGAAACGGCCGACGCTGTCGCTGGTGAGCAGCCCGACGGTCCGGGTCTGGCCGGAGATCAGGCTCTGGGCGAGCGCGTTCGGCTGGTATCCCAGTTCCTCCGCCGCCCGCAGCACACGCTGGAGGGTCTCGGCGCGGACCTGGCTCCGGCCGTTGAGAGCCTTGGACGCGGTCCCGATCGACACCCCCGCGCGTGTGGCCACGTCGGTGATCGTGGTCGCACGTCGCCGCGTAGAACCCATCGTCACGAAAACCTTTTCCGCTTAGAGGAAACCGTCACTTCAGACGCCATCCGCCCTCGCCCGGTTCGAACCTAGACCGGTAAGCCCTTGCCATGTAAGGGATGCGGCCCACTCTCGGCTATTGACAGTGCATCAGCTCACCTCTACGTTGCGAAAACCTTTTAGGTCAGCCTCATTTGCGGCGCCCCACCCGCGCACTGCGCATGTCAGGGACACGCCATAGCCCGCGGCCCCGGTGGTCGCGCGGCTCACCCGCACCATCGCGAGCAACCGCCTGCTGTCAACCGGACAGGGAGCCTCCGATGAGAAGACCGCACGCCCTACTGGTACGACGTCGGCGCACGAGATGCCTCCTCGTCGCACTGATGCTCAGCGTCTGTTCCGTCGTCGCCGGGACCCCGGCCCACGCCGCGCAGACCATCGGCTTCCCCACCTTCGGCGGACCCGCGATCCCGGCCGCGCCCGTCGGCTACACGCCGGGCGACATGATGCGGAGCATCTACGACGCGGAGAGCTCGGGGACCGACTTCTGGATGGACCGCCTCCTGGCCCGCTCGGGCAACGACCCGGCAGGACCCTGGCTGATGAGCCGTGGACGCGCGGTCTTCATGAAGACCCACGACCCCGCGGTGCTCGGCTTCGGCGGCCATGTCGCCTACTGGGAGAGCGTCAACGACCAGAACGCCTACGGCGTCGCGATCAGCCCGGGCACCTTCACGGAGCAGGTCGCCCAGCGCCGGCAGGTGCCCAGCCACTGGAAGAGCGTGCACACCAGCGGTTCGGTCACGGTCGACCAGACCAAGTTCATCACCGACAACAACGTCGCGGTGACCAACCTGTCGATCAGGAACAACGGCAGCAGCTCCACCACCCTGCAGTTACGGGCCACTTCCCCGTACGCCACCACGGGCAGCGGCAGCGAGTTGACCGGGCAGGTGGGCGCCTACAACAACCTCACCACCATCCGCCCACGGCTCACCGGCGACGGTTTCGCGGTCTCCAGCGGCGGCCTCAACCGGTCCGTGACGATAGCGGCCGGTGCCACCGTCACCACCAAGGTGGTCATGGGCTTCGTCACCGACGAGATCCCCCAGTCGCTCACCGAGTACAACGCCTACGCCGGTTACTCCAACGCCACCGCGTTCGCCACCCACGTCAGGGCCTACAACCTGTGGTGGGCGCAGAACGTGCCCTACATCGACGTGCCCGAGGGCGCGATCAAGAAGAACATCTACTACCGCTGGTGGCTGATGCGCTTCAACAGCCTCGACGCCGACATCCCCGGGCAGACCTTCCAGTTCCCGACCTCCACCGAAGGCGTCCTCGGCTACAACAACGCGATCGCGCTGACCCAGCCCATGCACATCGACGACCTGAAGTACCTGCGCAACCCGGCCTACGCGTACGGGGACTGGCTGAGCGTCGGCCAGACCTCCAAGGGGGCCCGCTTCCTCGACAACCCGGGCGACCCGGAGAACTGGTCCAACAGCTACACCCAGTACATCGCCGAGGCGGCCTGGAAGAGCTACCAGATCCACGGCGGCCAGCCCGGCATCGCCGCCAACCTGGCCCGCTACGCCGAGGGTGACGTCAAGGGACAGCTCTCGTACTACGACCACGACAACAACAAGCTCATCGAGTACGACTGGGGCGCCCTGACGGGCAACGACGCGGACGCGGTCTCCTTCCACTGGAAGCCCGGCAACATGGACCGCGCCGAGTCCGCCTACCAGTACAGCGGCGCGCTCGCCGCCGCGCAGGCCTACGAGGCGACCGGCAACACGGCCAAGGCCACCGAGATGCGCACGCTCGCGACACAGATCAAGGACGCGATCGTCAACGTGCTGTGGAACCCGGGCCGGCAGTTGTTCGAGCACCGGTTGAAGTCGACCAACGAATGGGTGCCCTGGAAGGAGATCAACAACTACTACCCGTTCTCGGTCGGAGCCGTGCCCAACACCACTGCCTACAAGCAGGCGTTGCGGCTGTACGACGACCCGGCCCAGTACCCGGTCTTCCCGTTCTACACGGCCAACCAGGTCGACAAGAAGGCCGCCGCCGACGCGGGCAACCCGGGGTCGAACAACTTCTCCACCATCAACTCGACGGTCCAGTTCCGGCTGTACTCGTCGGTGCTGCGCAACTACTCCAACTCCTGGATGAGCGCGACCGACTACAAGAAGCTCCTGTACTGGAACACCTGGGCGCAGTACGTCGGCGGCAACACCCAGTGGCCGGACGCCAACGAGTTCTGGGCCGACTGGAACGGCAGCTCCATCAACTACCGGTCCTGGATCCACCACAACATCCTGGGCAGCAGCAACTGGACCGTGATCGAGGACGTCGCCGGTCTGCGGCCCCGCAACGACGCCAAGGTCGAGCTCTCCCCCATCGACATCGGCTGGAGCCACTTCACCGTCAACAACCTCCGCTACCGGGGCGCCGACCTGTCCATCGTCTGGGACGACCCGGCCGACGGCGTGGTGCGCTACCCCGGCGTGCCCGAGGGGTACTCGATCTACGTCAACGGCAGCCGGGCCGCCACCGTCGGCTCACTCGTGCCCTTCACCTGGAACCCGGCCACCGGTGACGTGACCACGAGCGGCACGGTCACCCACCACACGTCCGTCGCCGGGCTGAAGGCCCCGAACCAGGTCGTCCAGAACAGCCCCCAGATGGTCGACATGCTCGCCAAGGCAGGCGTCGATCTGACGGCCGACCTGACCAACCTCGCCTCCGGAGCGACCGTGTCCGCCTCCCACACCGGGTCCGGCAGCGCCGCCTCCGGCGCGGTCGACGGCTACCCCACCAACGAACCGTTCTGGGGCGCGGGCGGCTCCCCCAACAGCCAGGACTGGTACGAGCTGAACCTCGGCACCGCCCGCACGCTCAACGAGGTGCGCCTGTACTTCAAGGACAGCCGCCCGGCCAGTACCACCTACCGGGCCCCGTCCGCGTACACCATCCAGTACCACAACGGCAGTTCATGGGTGAGCGCACCGGGGCAGGCCAAGAGTCCGGCCGCGCCGCGGGCCAACTACAACGTGGTGCAGTTCCCGGCGATCAGCGCCCAGCGCATACGGGTCCTGGCCACCAACGCGTCCGGGGCGAAGACGGGTCTCACCGAGGTCAAGGTGTTCAACAGGGGCGGCGTGCAGCCACCGGCCAACCAGGCGGGGTCCGCGACGGCGTCCGCGTCGTACACCTCCTCCTGGGAGAGCGTCAACGCGATCAACGACGGCATCGATCCGCCGTCGTCCAACGACACCGTGAACCCGCGCTGGGGAACCTGGCCGGAGACCGGTCAGCAGTGGGCGGAGTTGACCTGGCCGTCCGCGAAGACCCTCGACAGGGCCGAGGTGTACTTCTTCGACGACGACCAGGGCATCGACATGCCCGCCTCGTGGAAGCTCCAGTACTGGAACGGCAGCGCCTACGTCGACGTACCCGGCGCCGGCGGCTATCCGCTGGCCAAGAACCAGTACAACACCGTCACGTTCACCGCCACGAGCACTACGCGGCTACGGGTGCTGCTGACCGGCAACGGCACCAGCTCCGTGGGGCTTCTGGAGACGAAGGTGTACGACCCCAACGCGACCGCCAAGCGATGAAGGGTGTGCCCAAGTGACCCGTTCCAGATGCCTGTCCGTGCTCACCGCCGTGCTCGCCATGGTGGTCGCCCTCCTGGTGGCTCCGCCGACCGCGGCCGCCGCCGTCACGTTCACCTCGACAGGGGTGAACCAGAACGGCGCCAACTGCCTTGACGTCCCGGGCAGTTCGACGACCAGCGGAACACAGCTCCGCGCCAACACCTGCGCCTCCGGCGCGAGCCAGTCCTTCGGCTTCACCCCGGTCGCGGGGACGTCCGACACCTACACCATCAGTACGCACGCCTCCGGCCAGTGTGTCGACGTGTACGGCGCGTCCACCGCGGACAACGCCACGATCATCCAGTGGACCTGCCACAACGGCACGAACCAGCGGTGGCGGCTCGTGCCCGTGACCGTCGGTGGAACCGACAGGACGTTCAACCTCGTCTCCGTCGGCTCCGGCAAGTGCGTCGTGCCGAGCGGCGGTTCGTCGGCCTCGAACACGGGCCTGGTGCAGCTGCCGTGCGGGACCGGTAACGGCAGGGTGTGGCGCCTGCCCGGGTTCACCGACGGCGGCACGAGCCCGGGCACGTTCACCAACCCGCTCTCCCAGCGCGGGCCCGACCCCTGGCTGACGTACTACGACGGCTACTACTACCTCGCCACGACCACCTGGAACTCGACGGTCACCATGCGCAAGGCCGGCACCCTGGCGGGCCTCGCCACCGCCACCGACCAGGTGATCTTCAACCTCACCAGGCCCAACGGCGCCGGCACGATGTGGGCTCCGGAGTTCCATCTGCTCGACGGCCCCAACGGGAAGCGGTGGTACTTCTACTACACGGCCGGACGGGAGCCGTACGACCTGGGAACCCAGCGGATCCACGTCCTGGAGAGCGCGGGCCTCGACCCGATGGGCCCCTACAGCTTCAAGGCCGACCTGCTGGACCCCACCCAGGACAACACCTGGGAACTGGACCCGGGCATCCTGCAGTTGAACGGTCAGCTCTATCTCCTCGGCACGTTCTACAACGGCTCGCAGCCCATGTTCATCCGGCCACTGTCGAACCCGTGGACCGCGAGCGGCACGCGCCGGGTACTGTCCACCCCGACCTACAGCTGGGAGACGGTGGGCGGTGCGGTCAACGAGGGGGCCGAGGTTCTTCAGCGGGGCGGCAAGACGTTCATCGTCTACTCCGCGAGCCACTGCTCCACGCCCGACTACAAGCTGGGGATGCTGACGTACAACGGAGGTGACCCGCTGAGCTCCTCCTCCTGGGTCAAGTCACCGAACCCGGTCTTCCAGCGGTCCAACGCCAACGGTGTGTACGGCCCCGGCCACAACGGCTTCTTCAAGTCGCCGGACGGGACCGAGGACTGGATCGTCTACCACGCGAACAACTCCGCGGGTGGTGGCTGCGACATGAACCGGTCCACCCGGGCACAGAAGTTCACCTGGAACGCCGACGGCACACCGAACTTCGGCACACCGGTGGCTCTCGGGGTCACACTGACGGCGCCGTCGGGAGAGTAACGGTCGCTTCGGGACCAGGGGCTCCGCCCGCTCCGCGGACCGTCGGTTCGGGAACCACCACTTCCCGGACCGTCGGTTTGCGGATCAGGAGCAACGCCGCGTCGTCGTGCAGCCGGCCGCCGACGTGGGCCAGCAGTTCGTCGTGCAGCGCGGTGAGGGTGCGGGCCGGTTCGTCGGACACATGGCGTGCCAGCCCTTCGGCGAGCCGGTAGAACTCACGGCCGCGGTCGCGGGCCTCGGTGACCCCGTCGGTGTAGAGCAGCAGCTGATCCCCGTCGGCGAACGGCACGACGTCCAGGGCGGGGGTGTGCTTCGCGAGGGCGCGCAGTCCGAGGGGCGGGGCCGGATGTGTGGGCTCCACCGGCTCGACGCTTCCGGACGCGCGTACCAGCAGCGGAGGCGCGTGTCCGCAGTTCACCACCTCCAGCTGTCCGGCCTGTGAGTAGCCGGCGACCACGGCGGTGACGAAGTCGTCGCAACCGAGATTGCGCGCCAGGCTCCGCTCGATCCTGTCGATGACGGCGAGGAGGTCGGGCTCGTCGTAGGCGGCCTCGCGGAAGACGCCGAGCACCAGCGCGGCGGTCCCCACGGCCGGCAGCCCCTTGCCCCGGACGTCGCCGACGATCAGCCGCACTCCGTACGGGGTGGGTATCAGCGCGTAGAGATCTCCGCCGATACGGGCCTCGGCCGCCGCGGCGCTGTAGCGGACGGCCACCTGGAACGGGCCGACGGTCGCCGGTACGGGCTTGAGCAGCGCGTGCTGCGCGGTCTCCGCGACCGAGCGGACAGCGGCGAGCACCCGGTCGCGGCGCCCGCGCAGCGCGCTGGCCAGGCCACTCGCCACGGTGACCGCGGCCAGGGCGGACAGTACGGCCGCCAGCTCACGGACCGGGACGCCGTCCCGGGCTCCGAGCGTCGCCCCGAGGACCGCTGCGAGGACACCGACGCACACGACACCGCGCGGCCCGTTCGTGGTGGCGGCCAGTGCGGGCCCGGCCACCAGGAGGGGCAGCCAGACCATGCCCGCTCCGCCGACGAAGTCGACGAGCACGACGAGGGAGACGATCAGCACGGGCAGTACGTGGAGGACGTGCAGTGCGGGCATCCCGGCGGCCAACCGCGCGGTGGCCCGGCCGCGTGCCGAGGCTCCGGGGTCGGTCACCCGGTTCCTGGGTGTCCGTATGGACCAGTGGTTGCCGCCATGATCACGGGCCTGACTCATACTTCGTCCGCTGTCCTCACCTGTGCAGGGCGCACATTCCTGAAATGCCGGTTTCATCCAGGAAACGGTGTTGGCCCGGACCTTACAAGAAGCTGATTTTCAGATAGTGAGCGACAGGCTCCTGGTCACGCGGTTCGCGGTCGGGATCAGCCGTGCCCGGACGTCCTCCACTCGGGAGAGCCGGTCGACCGGCATCGAGACGCCCAGCGAGCCGAGCGTGTCCCCGCTGTAGACGGGCACGGCGACACAGACCGTGCCCAGGGCGTACTCCTCCAGATCCGTGACGGCCGGGGCCACGGGTGAGGTGTCCAGGCGCCGGAGCAGTTCCGGTCTGCTGGTGATCGTCCGTGGCGTGAGGTCGGCGAGGTGGTGCCTGGAGAGGTAGTCCTTGCGGTCCTCGTCGTCCAGTTCCCTCAGCACGGCCTTGCCCAGCGCGGTGGCGTGGCCCGCGTCCTCGAACCCAACCCAGAGGTCGACGCGGGGCGCCCGGGGACCGTCGACGATCTCGGCGACCCGGATCTCGCCCTCCTCGTAGAAGGTGAGGTAGGCGGCGGTCGTGAGCTCGTCGCGCAGCGCGGCGAGCGTGGGGCGAATGCGGCTGAGCAGCGCCTGACCACGCCCCGTGCTCTGCATCATCTGCAGCTTGTCGCCCAGGACGAAGCCGCCGTCGTCCAGTTTCCGCAGGTAACCGTCGTGGACCAGGGTCCGCAACAGGTGATAGGCGGTGGCCAGGGGCAGCCCCGTCTCCCGTGCGAGCTGCTTCGCCGGCGCCCCGTTCTGGTGCGCGCTGACGGCTTCCAGGAGGCGGAAGGCCCGCTGGACGGACGTGATGAGGGTGGGGCCGTCGCGCTCGCCCATACGACCAGCGTGCGCCGGACGGGCCTCGCGGGCAAGGCGAGCGCGGTCCTACGCGCGAGTGACGAGGATCCCGTCGGCGTCGCTGTAGAGGTGGCAGCCGGGTGTGAAGGTCACCCCGCCGAACGAAACCTCGACGTCCCTGACCCCGACACCTTCCTTGCGGCTCTTGCGGGGGTTGGAACCGAGGGCCTTGACGCCGAGGTTGATCTTGGACAGCGCCTCGACATCACGGACGGCGCCGTTGATGACGACACCCTCCCAGCCGTTGGACGCGCCCAGGTCGGCGATGAGATCCCCCATCAGCGCGGCGGCCAGCGAGCCACCGCCGTCGACGACGAGCACCCGTCCCGCGCCGGGCTCCCCGAGGGTGGCCTTGAGGACCACGTTGTCCTCATGGCATCGCACGGTCGTGACGGCACCCTCGAACGAGGTCCGGGCACCGAAGGACCGGAACTGGGTGGTGCACGACTGGAGGTCGTCACCGTGCTCGTCGTAGAGGTCGGCTGTGGGCTTCATCGGATTCCTCTCGTGTCCCTGAGGTCAGGAAGAAAGTGACAGCGTAGGTGAAGCGTCCGGTGTGGACCGCTTGATCGAACTGGACGACGAACCGGTCGGCGTCAGCGGGGTCGAGGTGTCCGCGAGCGGCAGCGGTGTGGGCCCAGCTCCGGAGCCCCATCACGTTGTCGACGGCCGTCGGGTCGCGGACGACGAGCGTGCGGGCCTCCACCGTGATGTCTTCCATGGCGCGGGCCGCGAGCATGCCGGCATGCCGATGCGCCAGCGTGCCGTTGCGCAGGTTGGCCTCGGCGCGGAAGCGCAGCACCTGGGCGGCGAGGTGCTGGTCCTCGATGTCGAGGACCTGGGTGGCGTAGTCGGGGTCGGCCAGCACGATCCGGCCGCCTGGGCGGACCACCCGGGACATCTCGTCGACGACCCGCGCCGGATCCTCCACGTGCTGGAGCACGCGGTCCGCCCATGCGCCGTCGAAGCACGAGTCCCGGAACGGTAGACGGTGGCCGTCCGCCACGACGACGTGTCCGAGGCCCGCGCCCTTCATCGCGGCGGCCATCGTCAGGGAGCTGTCCGCGCCGACGACCCGCGCTCCCGATTCGGCGCTCAGCGCCAGCGCGCCGTCGCCCGCTCCGGCGCCCACATCGAGGAATCGTCCGCCGGGACGGGCGTGCAGGAGCTCTCGCAGCCGCTGCTTGTAGGCCCCGTAGAACGGCTCGGCGGTCAGCCGCTTCAGGACCTCGACGAGCTCGGCCGGGCGGGCTTGGCTGTCGACCGCGGTGAAGGCGTGTGGCACGTTGCGGCGGCTCATGGGTGAAAGCTAGCGCTGAGCGGGACGGGCGTGGCCCCACTCTTCGGGCGGCCGACCAGGCCGACCGGCTCCACTCGGACCACTCGGTCCACCGGGGCCACCGGGGCCACCGGGGCCACCGGGCCGATCGCGTCAGCCGGGCACGTCGGGTCAGCCCGGCCGATCGGCGTCATCACCGTCCGTCCGCCGCCCTGCGGTCGCCGGGCGTGTAACCTGCGCGGGCCCCGAAAAGGGGCGCTCAAGACGCCGAGACGACTCGCGCGCGCCCTGTGCTTCTGCTCACACCACCATCGCCTCCTGTAATTTACTAGGACGTCCTACTATTTAATCAGTCAGCGTTCCCCTGACCTGTCTGGGAAGGCCCCCATGAGCGACCTGCACCGCCCCGCGAACCCCATCCGTCTGGTCACCGCGTCGGCGCTGTTCGACGGGCATGACGCCTCGATCAACATCATGCGGCGGATCTTCCAGTCCCAAGGGGCCGAGGTGATTCATCTCGGACACAACCGGTCGGTGCAGGAGGTCGTGGACGCGGCCCTTGAGGAGGACGCGCACGGTGTGGCGGTCTCGTCCTACCAGGGCGGGCACGTGGAGTACTTCGAGTACCTGGTCGACTCGCTGCGCCGGCAGGGGGCCGAGCACGTGCGCGTGGTGGGCGGCGGTGGCGGCGTCATCGTGCCCGAGGAGATCACCCGGCTGCGCAACCGCGGCGTGACCATCTTCTCCCCGGAGGACGGCCAGCGCATGGGCCTCGCCGGGATGGTCAACACGGTGGTGAAGGACTGCGACTTCGACCTCTGGGACGGCAAGCCGACCGACGCTGCCGCCGTACTCGCGGGCGACCGGTTCGCGATCGCCCGCGCCATCACGGGTGCGGAGCTCGGCAAGCTGCCCCCGGACTTCCTGGAGCAGCTGCGTGCCGCCGGGGCCGCGCGCAGCACGCCGGTGGTCGGCATCACCGGCACCGGCGGCTCGGGCAAGTCGTCGCTGACCGACGAGCTGGTGCGCCGGTTCCGTCTCGACCAGCAGGACAAGCTGCGGATCGCGGTGATCGCGGTCGACCCGACGCGGCGCCGTGGCGGCGGTGCGCTGCTCGGTGACCGGATCCGGATGAACTCCCTGGACGGGAACCGGATCTTCTTCCGGAGCCTTGCCACCCGCGGCAGCCACGAGCTGCCCGCGCACCTGTCCGAGGTGATCGACGTGGTCAAGGCCGCCGCCTTCGACCTGGTGATCGTGGAGACACCGGGCATCGGCCAGGGCGACGCTGCGATCGTGCCGTTCGTCGACACCTCGCTGTACGTGATGACGCCGGAGTTCGGCGCCGCCTCGCAGTTGGAGAAGATCGACATGCTCGACTTCGCCGACGTCGTGGCGATCAACAAGTTCGAGCGGCGCGGCGCCAAGGACGCGCTGCGCGACGTGGGTCGCCAACTGGTCCGTAACCGCGAGGCGTTCGGGAAGCGGCCCGAGGACATGCCGGTGCTCGGCACCTCGGCGGCCACGTTCAACGACGACGGTGTCACCGCGCTCTACCAGTACGTGAAGGCGGCGCTGGCCGAGCACGGGCTGCCGCTTTCCGAGGGCACGCTGGCGCCGGTCGACGTGCGCCACTCCTCCGGCATCCGGCAGGTGGTTCCCGCGGACCGGGTGCGCTACCTCGCCGAGATCACCGACTCGGTCCGCGGGTACCACGTGTCCACCGAGCTGCTGGCCGAGGCTGCCCGGCGGGTTCAGCGCCTGGAGTCCGTCGAGGGCGAACTGGTCGCGGCCGGCTCCGAGGCGGGCAACGTCCAGTCGCTCCTCGACGGCGCCCGCAAGCAGCTCCCGCAGGACATCAGGGAGCAGATCGCGAACTGGCCCGCCGTCGTGGCCTCCTACTCCGGCGACGAGCTGGTCGTGAAGGCGCGGGACAAGGAGATCCGTACCAAGCTGACCCGCGAGTCCCTCTCGGGCAACAAGATCCCGCGTGTCTCGCTGCCCCGGTTCACCGACCACGGGGAGCTGGTGCGGTTCTGGCGTCGGGAGAACCTGCCCGGCCACTTCCCGTTCGCCGCAGGGGTGTTCCCCTTCAAGCGCGACGGTGAGGACCCGGCGCGGATGTTCGCAGGCGAGGGAGATCCCTTCCGCACCAACCGACGCTTCAAGCTGCTGTCCGAGGGCCAGCCGGCCACCCGACTGTCCACCGCCTTCGACTCGGTCACCCTCTACGGCCGCGACCCGGACGAGCGTCCCGACATCTACGGCAAGGTCGGCACGTCCGGCGTGTCGGTCGCGACCCTGGACGACATGAAGACGCTCTACGACGGCTTCGACCTGATCGCTCCGACGACCTCGGTGTCGATGACGATCAACGGCCCGGCCCCCACCGTGCTCGCGTTCTTCCTCAACACCGCCATCGACCAGCAGGTCGAGAGGTTCCGTACGGCCGAGGGCCGTGACCCCTCCCCCGAGGAGACGGACCAGCTGCGTGCGCACGCACTGGCGAACGTGCGGGGCACGGTGCAGGCCGACATCCTCAAGGAGGACCAGGGGCAGAACACCTGTCTGTTCTCCACCGAGTTCAGCCTGCGGATGATGGCCGACATCCAGGAGTGGTTCATCGCCCACAAGGTCCGCAACTTCTACTCGGTGTCCATCTCCGGCTACCACATCGCCGAGGCCGGGGCGAACCCCATCAGCCAGCTCGCCTTCACCCTCGCCAACGGCTTCACCTATGTGGAGGCCTACCTCGCGCGGGGCATGCACATCGACGACTTCGCCCCCAACCTGTCGTTCTTCTTCTCCAACGGCATGGACCCGGAGTACTCGGTCCTGGGCCGGGTCGCCCGCCGGATCTGGGCCGTCGCGATGAAGGAGAAGTACGGGGCCAACGAGCGCAGCCAGAAGCTGAAGTACCACGTCCAGACCTCCGGACGCTCCCTGCACGCCCAGGAGATGGACTTCAACGACATCCGCACCACCCTGCAGGCGCTCATCGCCATCTACGACAACTGCAACAGCCTGCACACCAACGCCTACGACGAGGCCGTGACCACCCCCACCGAGGACTCCGTCCGCCGGGCCCTGGCCATCCAGTTGATCATCAACAGGGAATGGGGCCTGGCCATGAACGAGAACCCCCTCCAGGGCTCGTTCATCATCGACGAACTCACCGATCTGGTCGAGGAGTCCGTCCTCCAGGAGTTCGAGCGGATCAGCGAGCGAGGCGGTGTGCTCGGCGCCATGGAGACCGGCTACCAGCGCGGCCGCATCCAGGACGAGTCGATGCTCTACGAACAGCGCAAGCACGACGGCACCCTGCCCCTCATCGGCGTCAACACCTTCCGCAATCCGCACGCGGACACCGCCGAACCCGTCGTCATCGAGCTGGCCCGCGCCACCGAGGACGAGAAGCAGTCCCAGCTGGAGCGCGTGCGCGACTACCAGTCCCGCCACCGCGACCCGGCCCACGCGGCCCTGTCCGCCCTCAAGGACGCGGCCGTCAGCGGCGACAACGTCTTCGCCGTCCTCATGGAGACCGCACGGGTCTGCTCGCTCCAGCAGATCACCGACGCCTTCTTCGAGGTCGGCGGCCAGTACCGCCGCAACGTCTGACCCGGCCCCCTTCCCGTCAAGCGCCTCGCCACGCGGCCGGGTCGAGCAGTTCGGCCCGCGACGTAGGGCGAGGCGCCGTCGCGTCCACGTACGGCACACACGGACCAGGTCGGGGAAGAGCCGGCCCCAACCGGGACCGAAGGCGGGCGTGCGGCGATCGTCGCACGCGGCCCGCCGAGTGCTGTGAGGGACTCCGAGAGTATTGACGTGCGCGCGGGACGACCACAGAATGACCGCACACTCTGACAACGTTGTCGAAAGGTTGCGTAGATGTCGCAGCGCGCCGTGGGGTTCACACGCCGTCGAGCCATGCAACTCCTCGGCGCTTCCGGCATCGTGACGGGCCTCCCGCTCGCCTTGGGTCCGGGCCCGGCCTCCGCCGCGACAACCGCGGCCGCCCCAGGAGAGGACCCTGTCTCCCACACGTACTACCGTGTCCTGCTCTCCCACACCCGGTGGTCGGAACAGCAATGGGACCCGGCCCAGGGCCACTACACCGACAGGGACTTCGGCTTCGCCGTCGTACTCGGCAACGCCGTCCTGCTGACCCGGGGCCCGTACGACGCCGAGCGGGCCGGAGTCGACAAGGACACCCTGCGCGCCAGGACCATCGCCACCGTGAAGCACTTCGCGGCATCCAACCGGCTGACCGGCGGTACCAAGTGGGGGCGGCGACTGTTCTGGGACACCACGTTCCAGTCGTACTTCGTGCTCGCGGCCCGTCTGTTGTGGGACGACCTCGATGAGGCGACGCGCAGGAACATCGACACCATCGCCCGCGAACAGGCGCAGTTCACCACGCAGTTGGGCACGGGCGACGATCCCGACTCCGGTGACTGGACCCCGCACGGCCTGAGTGGCGGATTCGAAGGCGACACCAAGCTGGAGGAGATGGGGGTCTACACGCAGTCACTGGCCCCCGGTCTGGCCTGGGCGAGCGACGATCCGCGGTACGAGGCATGGCACGCCGCCTTCGGCCGGTGGAGCCGCAACGAGGCGGGGCTGCCTGCCGCCGACCTCGCCAACCCGGCCCGCGTGGACGGCGTCGCCGTCAGCGCGAACACCGCGCAGAACCTCTATGACACGTTCATCGTCGAGAACCACGGTTCGTTCGGCCCGCACTATCAGGAAGAGCTCTGGCGTACTTCGGGACGCAACAGCGCCCACTTCCTCGCCGCGGGCCGCGCTCTGCCCGAGGTGTTCACCGCACAGCCGAACGCCGGGCCGTTGTGGCGCACCCTGCTCGGCGTGATGAGCGACGCGGGCGAGCCCCTGATGCCGATGGTCGCCGATCGCGAGCACCTCTACGGGCGGGACGTCATTCCGCTCGCCTTCCTGGCCCAGGTCGTCGGCGACCGTGCGGCGGCCCGCTGTGAAGTGGCCCTGGCCGAGCGCCTGGAGGCGTATCAGGAGTACCCGCCGCAGTACCGTCTCGCGAAGTTCTCGGGCGAGTCCAAGTACGAGCCGGAGGCCCGGGCCGAACTGGCCATCAGCTACCTGCTGCACGAGTGGCGGGCCCGGTCGGGGAAGGCGCCCGTGCGTCCCCTGTCACGGCGCGAGCTCTTCGAGGAGGCGAGCGGCGTCACCGACTACGGCCCCGGTCCCGGCCTCGTCTCCCATCAGTCACCGGGCGCGTGGTCCGGTGCGGTCAGCAAGTCCGGCTTCGTGAAGTTCGCCTGGCAACCGGCCCACGACGACTGGCTGTTCGCACTCAGTGGTTCGACACCGATGTTCCTGCCGGGCACCGGCGCCAAGGTCACCCGGCGTTCGGTCGTCACCTACTCGCGACCGCGGGACGGGTTCGACGGCAGCGCGAGCCTGCTCACGCTGGACCGCGGATACGCGGGGTTCACCACGTTGCCGTCCGGCGCCGTCGTATACGCGACCTCCGGGACGGCGTACGGCGAGGGCCACTTGGAGGTGCGCAACCTGACCATGCCCGGGATGCCGGGGCTGGACGGGAAGCGCACCTATGGGGCGGCCGAGGGAAGCACGACGGTCGTGGCCGGGAGCGTTGGCACGTCCGCCGGCCCGCGCGTCGACGAACTCACGTTTCCGCGTGCCGGGTTCCGTCATCTGCGCATGCTCGGAGTGCGCCCCGACCCGTCGTACGGCTATTCGCTGTACGCCTTCGAGATACGTGACGGAGCCTCGGGCCCCGATCTTGCGCGCGAGGCGGGTTCGGCAGCCTCCGCCTCCTCCTTCGACCCGGGCAGGGAGCCCAGGCTCGCCGTCGACGGCAACGCCACCAGCCGCTGGGCGGTGTCGCGCGCGGACCGTCCACGGGCGGACAGCTGGATCGCGGTCGATCTGGGCGCGTCCCGGGACGTGGACCGGGTGACGCTTCGCTGGGAGGCCGCGGCGGGCCGTGCGTACCGGATACAGGGATCGGTCGACGGGCAGCAGTGGACCGACCTGGTCTCCTGGCCGCGGCCGGACCTCACCAGCCGCGGCGGATGGCTGGACATCGACGGCCGCGCGGGTCTCCTCGTGCGAGGCGGCGCCAACCCGATCTCCGTGTACGGCGACACGGTCGTCCTCTCCGACGGTCCGGCCGAGAGCGTGCTCATCGAGGCACTCCCCGGCGCAACGCCCGAGGAACTGCGTACCGCGGCCGCCCGCAAGACACCCTCGACGCAGTCCGCTCAGGTGAAGGCGGCCCTCACCGATCACCACCTGAGCCTGTTCAACCTTTCCTCGGACCCGGTGACCACCACCGTGACGATCCCGGGTTCGCGTGCCGAGGGAATCCGCCTCTACCAAGGCGTTCAGACCGTCACCGAATCGGGCACGGCCTTCCACGCCGAACTGTCCGCCGCCTCCGCGGCCCTGGCGCCTGCGCGCATCGTCCTGTCCGGCGGCCGCATTCCTGTCGGGCTCCGTGCCGAGGTGCGTGACGGCCGCACCGTACGGCTCACCGGCCCCTCCTGCCACGTCACCGTCTCGGCACAGGGCAGGAGTGTCAACGCCACGGTCCGGGCGGGCCGCACGACCACCGTGACCGTGCCGCGCGCCAAGGCGTACCCCTTCGCCGACCTGGCACTCGGGCGCACCACCTTCCCGACCGCACCGCTGCCGCCCGGTATGACGGACCCCAGGGCCGCGGTCGACGGCGACGCGGGCACCGCGTGGTCGCCCGGTCCCGACGGTCGCATGGTCGTCGACCTGGGTGCCGAACAGCACATCACCGAGATCCGGACCCAGTGGCGAGGAGGTCATGCCCCGGCATCCCAGGTCGAGTTCAGCCTGGACGGCCGTACGTACAGTGGCGCGGCGCGACTGTCTGCGCGTGGCGTCCTGCGCGCCGACCGCACCGCCCGCTACGTGGCACTACGGGTCATCACATCAGCCGCGCGCCCTGCCTCACTCGTCGCCCTCACGGTTGCGCAGGAGTGACCGCAGCGAACACTTCCGAGGTGGGCGAGGACGTGCCTCGCCCTTTCAGCAACACCCGCCGTCGGCACCGCCGTTGACCGCTTCGAGGCGGCAGAAGCACGACGCCTCAACCCGTACGTCCGCCAAGGCCGTGGCGATCTTCAGTTGCTGGGCCACGATCTCCGCCTCCCCCGTCTTGCCCAGCCGGACGAGGCATTCGTGGAAGCCGTGCAGGGCCCAGACATTGCCCGGGTGCTGCAGGGCGCGCGGAAGCGTGTCGTCCAGGCCCAGGTCGGCCCGGTAGACCGCTTCGGCCTCCTCCACACGGCCCTGTTCGAGGAGGAGGGCGCCGTACGCGTGACGGGTGGGCTGCATCCAGCCCCACGGCTCGTCGTAGGGGAGGTTGTCGTCCAGTTCGATGGACCGTTCCAGGGCGGCGAAGGCGGCCTCGTGGTTGCCCTTGCGGTACTCCAGTTCGCCGTCGAGCATGGCCGACGCGATCGCGAGGATGTCGGCGCAGGTGTTGTTGAACAACATCCGCGTCTCCGGTACGCGGGTGACGGCCTCGCGGAACAGTTCGCGTTCGGCCTCGGCCTCCTCGATCCGGCCGGTGGCCGAGAACGCGACACCGCGGGCGTAGTGGAGCATCGCGGTCGTCGCGCAGTACAGCTTCGGGTCGGCGGGCAGCGGCAGTTCCACGATGTCGGACCAGCGGCCGAACCGGATCAGCGCGTGGACCCGCATGGCGAGGAAGGCCTCCAGCCAGTCCGCCATGGGCGGGCTCTGCACCCGCAGCAGGTCCTCCGGGATGGAGGCTTCGAGCTGGGCGGCCGTCTCCAGTGCGGTCTTGGACTGCCCGAGGAACATCGCACCGTAGATCTTGAAGTGGTAGTTGTGAGAGCGGTACAGCGTGTAGAAGTTCATCGCTCCGGACCGAGCGCGGTACTTCTCGTCGGCGACGATCGCCGTGCTGTTGTCGGACACCACGCGCCGGTAGTCGCCGCAGAGCACGTCCAGGTGTGTGGGCATGTGCTGCAGGTGGCCGGCGTCGGGGACCAGGCCGCGCAGCCGGTCCGCGACGGGCAGCGCGGTCTCGGGGACCGAGGACATCTCCATCAGGTGGATGTACATGTGCAGGACGCCGGGGTGCCGCGCCCCTGCCTCGGTGGCGATCGCCCGTTCCAGGACCGCCTTCGCGGCGAGCGTGCGCGCGCCCTCGGCCGGTTCGCCGGTGCGCAGGTCCCACAGCTGCCACGGGGTGAGGTTCATCAGCGCGTCGGCGTAGAGCGTGGCGATGTCGAGGTCGTCGGGGGCGAGTTCGTACACGGCGCGCATGCTGTCGGCGTACGGCTCGTTCCACACCGAGCAGTCCTCGACCGCGTCCGCCTGCGGATAGCGGGCCCGGAGCGCGCCGATCAGCGCCTGTTCGACGGCGGTGGCTCCGGCCGCCTTCCGCTGCGCGAGCTCGACGGCGGCGTGGGTGCGGTCGACGGTACGGGCCAGGTCCTCGCCGTCGAAGAACTCCCAGGGCTTGTTGTAGTTGGGGCCCAGGGCGTAGGCGATGCCCCAGTGGGCCATGGCGCAGTCGGGATCCGCGGCCACGGCCGCCTCGAAGCAGGCGACGGCTTCCTCGTGGTGGAAGGCGTACGACCAGACCAGGCCGCGGTCGAACCACTTCTGGGCCTCGGGGGACGATGTCGTCACGGGCCGCCTGTGGGTGCCGAGATCGTAGTAGTCCATCGGTCCGCCTCTCCTGTGCCGCCTCCGTGGCCGAAGCCCCCGAGGGACATCTCTACCACCGAGGCCGGAGGCGATACCCGACACGCCACAGCGATACCGGGCGACCGGAACGTACGACCGGACGCTACGAAACGTACGACCGGAAGGTACGACCCGAACGCCCGCCCGGACCATGGCGCGGTCCGGACGGGCGTGAGAGCGGGCGGTGGGTCAGGGAGTGATCCTCCACTGCTGGATGTAGCCCACGTCGATCGACGCCACGTCACGCACCCGCAGCTTCCAGGTGCCGTCGACGGGCTGCGCCGAGGCGTCCACGACGAACGTCTGGTTGACGTTGTCGGCCGAGCCGCCGCTGCGGTTCAGCAGCGAGTACACGGTCCCGTCGGGGCCGACCAGATCGACCGTCAGGTCACCCCGGTAGGTGTGCACGATGTTGACGTACACCTCGGTGGTCGCCGAGGCGTTGCCCGAGCGGCCCGTGATGGTGATGGGCGACTCGACCGCGGCACCGACGTCGGGGATGTCGACCCGGGTGGAGTTGCCGTAGACGTACGCCACCCGCCACTCGAAGGTGTCCGACACGGTCGCACCCGTGCTGTCGGTCACCTTCACGGTGACGTCACTGGTGCCGGTCGTGGTCGGAACCCCGGAGATCAGCCCGCCGTCGCTCGCGGTCAGACCGTCGGGCAGGCCGGTGACCTCGTAGGTCAGCGTCGCGTCCGCGTTGGTCGTGTAGGCCTCGATCTGCAGGGACACCTCCTGGCCGACACCGGAGGTCTGGTCGTCGATCGGGGAGACGTTGACACCCAGGGCTATGCGGTCACCGACGTTGATGCCCGCCCAGGCGGCGGCGACGGCGAGGTAGGTGTCGCTGTAGGCACCGAAGAGGTCACCCGCGGCCTGCAGGGTCGCGACCCTGGCGCCCGCGTAGTTGGTCGACGACGTCATGTACGTCGTCAGCGCCCGGTACCAGATCCGGGCAGCGTTCTCGATGCCGATGCCCGCGACCGGGACACCGTCGGCGGTGGGGCTGTCGTAGTTCACGCCGTTGACGGTCTTCGCTCCGCTGCCCTCGGACAGCAGGTAGAAGAAGTGGTTGGCGGGACCGGAGGAGTAGTGGACGTCGATGCTGCCCAGCGAGGCGTCCCAGTTGTCGCGGGACTGGCCGTCCTTGGAGGGCTTGTCCATGTACCGCAGCGGGGTGCCGTTGCCGTTGATGTCGATCTTCTCGCCGACCAGGTAGTCGGGGACGTCGGCGTCCAGCCCGGCGTTGAACTCCACCGCCGCGGCGAAGATGTCGGAGGTCGCCTCGTTCAGGCCGCCCGACTCCCCCGAGTACGTCAGGTTGGCGGTGGCGCTGGTGACGCCGTGGGTCATCTCGTGGGCCGCCACGTCCAGCGAGGTCAGCGGCTTGGCGTTGCCCGCCCCGTCGCCGTACGTCATGCAGAAGCAGGAGTCCTGCCAGAAGGCGTTGACGTAGTTGTTGCCGTAGTGGGCGCGGCTGTAGGCGGCGACACCGTCGTTGCGGATGCCGTTGCGGCCGTAAACGTTCTTGTAGTAGTCCCAGGTCGCGGCAGCCCCGAAGGCGACGTCAACACCGGCGGTCTGCCGGTTGCCCGGGGTGCCGTCGCCCCAGACATCGTTGTCATCCGTGAAGAGTGTGCCGGTGCCGGAGGTTCCCTGGTTCAGGTCGTACGTGCGCTGTCCCGCGCGGTCCCCGTCGACCATCTGGTACGACGAACCGGATGCGGTGGTGCCGATCGGGACCGAGCCGTTGTACTGGCCCGTGCCCGTGCCGGTGTGCACGCTCTCGTACTTCGAGGCGACCTTGCCGGAGGCCGCGTCGGTGACGACGTGCAGTTCGCTGGGCGTGCCGTCCTCCTGGAATCCCTCGACGACGGATTCCCAGGCCAGGGTCGGCTTGGACCCGGCGGCGGCCCAGACGACGAGCCGGGGCTTGCCCTCGACCTCGGACCGCTCCACGTCGGCCGCCTTGCCGATCGCGAGCGCCTTGGTGGCGGCGCGGGCCGCGGAGATCTTCGGCGTGGTGGTGGGCACCGCGATGGTGGCACGGGTGGCCTTGGACGTGGTGGTCCGGCCGTTCTTCAGGTGCAGTACCAGGTCACCGCCGAGGACCGGGAGTCCCGCGTAGGTGCGCTCGTACCTGGTGTGGGTCGTGCCGTCGGCGTCCTTGATGACGTCCTTGACGACGAGCTTCTCCCGGGAGCCGAGGCCGAGTTGCTCGGCCGTGTCGCCTGCGTTGGCGGTCGCGCTCTTGAGGAGCGAGGCGCGCTTGGCGGGTGACAGCTCGGTCTGCGCCGCACCGGCACGCGGTGTGGCGGTGATCTTCGAGGAACCCGGATCCGCGGGTGCGGCGGACACGGGTCCGGACTGGACTCCGAGGACGAGCAGAGAGCTCGCGGTCGTGAGGGCCAGGGCCGCGGCGCGTCTGCGCCGGTGGGTGGAACGGTGATACCCGGACAAGGTCTTCTCCTCCTGCGACAGCCGGCCCCTGGTGAGGGCCGACGGCGAGCGGACCGGCTGGGTGCGGCCGGCCCGGAATGGGGGGTGGAGCGGGAAGGAGCACCGCACGAGCCGTCACGCGAAGGCGTCCGAGGACGCGGAGACGCGTGCGACGTGAGTGTGCGGGGATGTACGAGTGGGGGACGTGGGAGGTGTGAGAGGTGCGACGATGTGAACGAACAGTGAATGTTCCACAGCAGAGTGACACCACTCGCACAGGCTTGTCATGGAAGTGACAAGACAACGGCTTGAATTGACCATTGCTTGCTGTGAGTTCATCACCGCCGACGGACACTTTCGGCCGCTGCGCGAGGGCTGATCCGCTCGGCGCAGGGCAGGCGTCGGCTGGGCCTACGGCGCGGGTTCGGTCTTCGGCGCGATTGTGGGCTTCCGTGCGGGTACGGTCTTCGGCGCGGGTAAGGGCTGCGGTGCGGGTGCCTGCCCGGCTGTGTGGGGCTGTGCCCGGTTGTGCCGGTTCAGAACTCGCTGTCGATGCCGGTCACGACCGCCTGCCCCAACGGGGCATCGTCTTCGGCGAATCCGCTGTCGCGCAGGGCCTTCGACACCAGCCCCACCGCCTCGCTCTCGGCGCTGGAGCGGTCCGCCGCCTCGACCTCGATCCTGGCCGAGAACATGCCGCCCTCCTCGACGGTCAGCAGGCTCAGTTCCTCGCTCTCGCCCAGGTCCGTGTTCTGCGGATCACGAGGCCGGAGCCTGTCCTCGATGTCGGAGCGCGCGGCGTCGGAGACGCTGCGGACGAACGTGCCGGGAACGGTGATGACGTACGTGGTCACTGGAACTCCTTACGAGGATGCCCGGTCCGTCGGGGGCTTCACTGGCCGGGCGGGCAGACGGCATGGCTCGTGCGCCCGACTCGCGTGCAGTGCTCCCGACTCCCATGTACTCCACGTTCCCCGCCTTCCGCCTGGAATGCGAACACGTCGTGCGCCCGGACAGTGGTTCGATACGGAACCCCGTTTGAGTATGCGTACTCATGAAACGGGACACAGGCTCCGGCAGGCTCCCGAATGAATGAAAGGACGAGGTCAAGAGCCTTCGTCTCGCCACCCGAACTTGACCCACCGCTGCACCGGCTCATTTAACCCACGCACGAACGAACGGACCCATGAAGACTGCATCGCTGTTCGACGTACTGCTGGACGCAGCCCGCCAGGCCCCTGAGCAGGTCGTCGTACATGTCCGTGGCGACGGCAGCGAACTGACGGTCACGTACCGGGAGTTGCTCGACGAGTCCCTGCGCGTCGCGGGCGGTTATCGCGGCGCGGGCGTCGAGCCCGGCACCTGCGTGCCGCTGCTGGCGGACCGCAGCGAGGACTTCCAGCCGATGTTCTGGGGCGCGCTCGCCGCCGGACTGGTGCCGGTGCCGCTCGCGCCCGACGCGCGGCGGGTCGCCCCGGTGTGGGAACACCTCGGCCGTCCGCCCGTCGTGGTGGACGCGGCCTGTGCGGGGGTCGCCGCCGAACTGCCCGACAGCGCAAGGATGTTGCGGCTGGAGACACTGCGGGAGTGCGCCGAACCGGTCGCGCCTGTCATGCCGGGCCCGGACGATCTGGCCTTCCTGCAGTTCTCCTCCGGAAGTACCGGGTCTCCCAAGGGGGTTGAGCTGACGCACGCGGCGGTCGTGGCGAACCTGCGGCAGATGGCCGCCGCCTCCGGGCTCAACGAGCAGGATGTCGTGGTCAGTTGGATGCCCTACTTCCACGACATGGGTCTCATCGGCACCCATCTGGCGCCACTCTCCGTGCGGGCGAAGCAGGTGAAGATCGGTCCCCTGTCGTTCGCGAAGTCGCCGCGGCTGTGGTTCGACGTGGCCGCCGCGCATCGGGCCACGGTGTTGTCGGCCGCCAACTTCGCGTTGGCCCTGACCGTCCGCCGGGTCCCCGACGAGGTACTCGCGGCTGTGGACCTGAGCCCGGTACGACTGATGCTGGTCGGGGCCGAACCGATCTCGGCGACGGTGTGGCGGGATTTCGCGGCCAGGATGGAGCCGACCGGACTGGACCCTCGCGCGGCCACGCCCGTCTACGGGCTCGCCGAGGCGACGCTGGCCGTCACCTTCCCGCCGCCCGGCGAAGTGGCGGCGCCCGTGGCACTGGACCGGGCCGCTCTCAGCCGTGGCCGCGCGGTGGAACGGGAGCCTGGCGGCGACGCCGTGGAAGTGATGGACGTCGGCGTACCTGTGCCCGGCTGCGCGGTGCGGATCACCGACGAGGCAGGCCGGCCGCTGGGTGACCGCCGGGTGGGTCACATCGAGGTCAGCGGCCCGCAGATCGCGCGTGGCTATCACCGCCTTCCCGAGCCGACCGCGCAGACCTTCGCGGACGGCTGGCTGCGCACCGGTGACCTCGGCTTCCTGCGGGACGGCCGACTGTGTGTCAGCGGCCGGCACAAGGATGTCCTCTTCCTCAACGGCCGCACCTTCCACGCCCCGGACATGGAGGAGGTGGCGGCCGCGACGCCCGGGCTGCCTGGTGGCATCACGGCCGTTGTCGGCTCGACCGACCCGGTGACCGGGAGCGAGCGCGTGGTGGTGTTCGTGTCCTGGAGCCGCCCGCCGCACACCGCGACGGATGTGCTGGACCAGGTCGCGCGGCGGGTTCGTGGCGCACTGGGCCACGACGACGTGCACGTCCTCGCTCTCCCGCCGTCGGCCTTCCCCCGCACCACGAGCGGCAAGCTGCAGCGGCAGCGGATGCGGGCCCGCTTCGAGGTGGGGTCGTACCGGCCCGCGGCCTCGTCCGGCCCTGGCGAAGCGACGGGTGGGCCGCGGCAACCTGACGACGTACGGCGATCGGCTCCACCCCGTTCGCGCGCCGACGTGCGGCAGCTGGTGCGCGACGTGTGGGCACGAGTACTTGCACGACCCGAGGCGTCCTTCACGGACCGGGACCGGTTCACCGATCTGGGCGGCACCTCGCTCAAGGCCATGGAAGTGCTCGCCGAACTGGAGCATGCCCTGGATGTCACCCTCGCTCCGGCCGTGATGCGCAACGACACCGTCAACGCGCTCACCGACCAGCTGCTGGCGACAGTTGACGATTCGTCAGGTCGACGGTCGTACGCCGCCGATGGACAGGGGGCCGATGGACAGGGGACGGTGCCCGCCCGCGTCGGCGCAGCCGGGACGGCGATCGTCGCGATGGCCTGCCGGTTCCCCGGCGCGAACACGCCGGAGGAGTTCTGGGACCTGCTGGCCGCCGGGCGGGACGCTGTCACCACGGTGCCGCCGGGACGGTGGGGCGGCACGCTCCCGACACAGGCGGGCGAGCAGGCATCCCCCGGCGGCTCAAGCGGACGCTGGGGGTCCTTCCTCGACGACCCGGCCGCCTTCGACGCCGGGCACTTCGGCATCGGCGACGAGGAGGCCCGCACCCTCGACCCGCAGGCACGGATCTTCCTCGAACTCGCCCACGAGGCACTGGAACGGGCGGGCTACGCCGGAAGCCGCCGCCGCGGCCTGCGCGTCGGCGTCTTCGCCGCCGTCGGAGACAGCGGCTACCGGCAGATCCTCGCCGAATCGGCCCCGGCCGGTACGGCACCCGCGGCCACGGCACTGACCGGGAACCTGCCCAACCTGGTCGCCGCCCGTGTCGCGCACTGCCTCGACCTCGACGGGCCGGCGCTCGCCGTGGACACCGCGTGCTCGTCGGGTCTGGTGGCACTGCACCTGGCCCGGCGCAGCCTCGCGGACGGGGAGTGCGACCTCGCCGTGGTCGGCGGCGTCAACCTCCACCTCACGCCCGACGGGTACCAGGCACTGGAGTCGGCACAGGCCCTGTCACCGACCGGCCGCAGCCGCGCCTTCAGCACAGCGGCAGACGGGTTCGTACCCGGCGAGGGCGGAGCTGCCCTTGTCCTGCGGCCACTTGAGGCAGCCGGCCGCGACAACGACGAGATCCTGGCCGTCGTACGCGGCACCGCAGTCAACAACGACGGCACCTCCCTGAGCCTGATGGCACCCAATCCGCAGCGGCAGCACGAGGCGATCGGCCGGGCGTACGAGATCTGCGGCGTCGATCCCCGGACGGTGACGTATGTCGAGGCTCACGGGACGGGTACGGCCGTCGGCGACCCGATCGAACTTCGGTCACTCGCGCAGGCCTTCCCGGTCAGTCCGGACGGTCGGCCGCGGCTGCTCGGCTCGGTGAAGACGAATGTCGGACACCTGCTGAACTCGGCCGCCCTGCCCTCCCTGGTCAAGGTGGTGCTGGCCCTCGGGCAGGGCCGCCTTCCGGCCTCCCTGCACAACGCCTCGCCCTCCCCCGCGGTCGAGCGGTCCGGGTTCGCCCTGGTCACCGAACTGACCGACTGGGAGTCGCACGGTCCCCGCAGGGCGGGCATCAACGCCTTCGGCTTCGGCGGCACGAACGCGCACGCGGTCCTGGAACAGGCACCGCCGACCCCTGAATCTGCCGCTGCGGCGCGCGCGGGAAGCGGGCCGCACCTGCTGACCCTTTCCGCGCGCAGTGCGGACGGTCTGGCCGCCTGGACCTCCCGTCTCGCGGACCATCTGCGCGACCACCCGGAACTCGCGGAAGGTGACATCTGTCTGGCGGCGGCCGTGGCACGGGACGAGGGACCGCACCGGCTCGCCGTCGTGGCCGACGGGGACCTCCGGGAGCGGCTCGCCGATGCGCTCGCCGCGGGTGACGGCCAGCTGCCGGGAATGGTCACCGGGACGGTGGCGAACCGGCCGCGGAACGTCTTCGTCTTTCCCGGCCAGGGCGCTCTGCGGCCGGGCCAGGGCAGGGCGTTGTACGCGACGGCACGGGTCTATCGCGACACGCTCGACGAGGCGTCCGCCCGCGTCGGCGCCGTACACGGGCGGCAGTTGACGTCCTGGTGCGTGGACCCGGAGGTGGATCCGCGGGCGCAGGCCGCCACCGAGGTGGCGCAGCCGCTGCTGGTCGCCCACGGGGTGGCCCTCGCCCGGCAGTTGATGGCCTGGGGTGTACGGCCCGACGCACTCGTCGGACACAGCGTCGGCGAGCTGGCGGCCGCCTGTGTCGGTGGCGCGCTGTCGCTTGCCGACGCGGTGGGGTTCGCGGCGGAACGCGGGCGGCTCATGGGCACGTTGACCGCACCGGGCGCGATGCTGGCCGTACGGGGAGCCGCCGAACAGGACGTGGCGGCCCTGGTGGCCGCAGCGCCGGGCGAGCTCGCGGTGGCCGCGTACAACGGTCCCGGGCGACTGGTGATCTCCGGCGACCCCGACGCGGTCGAGCGGGCGGCGGAGAAGCTCGCCGGGCTGGGAGCGGCGGTGCGCCCTCTGCGGGTGTCGCACGCGTTTCACTCACCGCTCATGGAGCCGGTCGCGCAGTCCCTGGTCGAGGCGGCACGCACTCTGGACGCCGGCGCTGCCGACCTGCCCGTGATGAGCACGCTCACCGCCGAGTGGCAGCCGCGCATGGACCCGGACCACTTGCGCCAACACGCCCTGCGGCCGGTGCTGTTCGGCCGGGCCGTGGCACGGCTGCTGGATGAGGGCTACGACACCTTCGTCGAACTCGGGCCGGACGAGAACCTCGCGGGACCGATCCGCGCGGCGGCAGCCCATCACCGGGCCGACGGCACGGACGGCGGTCGTGTGCTCGTCGTGTCCGCGCCCGGGGAGCCGGACCGTACCGGGGCCGCCGGGGGCGCCGAGGCCGCCGAGGGCGGTATCCCGGGCGGGGCTCGGGAGTTGCTGGAGACGGTGGGGCACCTGTGGGCGCGGGGTGTGAGGCTGGACCGTACGGCGCTCGACGCGGGCCGTCGGCGTGTGCCGCTGCCGCCCTACCCCTATCAGCGGCGGCGGTACTGGCCCGACGGCGCGGCGGCGCTCGGGCTCGTGTCCGGCACCGCGGCGCACGGGGCCCTGCCCGACACCGCAGCACACGGGGTCCTGCCCGACAGCTCGGCGCATGGGCTGCTGCACCGCGTCACGTGGCAGGCGGCGCCCCTGGTCGACGGCGCTCCCGTCGGACCCGTGCTGGTGACCGGCCCGGACGGGACGGCGGCGCGCGCGCTCGCGGAGCAGCTCGCGGGGCGGGGTGTGGAGGCGATCACGGACGCCGGAGTGGCTGCGGCGCAGACGGTGGTTCTGGTCGCCGGGTCGGCCAAGCACGGGACGGCGGCTGCCGAGTTCGAGTTGCTGCAGCGTCGGTGGGTTACGGCGTTCCGGGAGGCGCTCGCGCTGCTCGACCGGGTCGGAGCCGGCCGTCTGTTGGTCGTGACCGAGGACGTGCACGTCACCGGACACGGCTCCGAGCGTTCGGACCCGGCTCAGGCCGTGGTGGGTGGCCTCGCTCTGGCCGTGCCCGAGGAGTTCCCCGGAGTGGTGGCGAACTGGGTCGACCTGGCGTCGTTCGACGACGCCGGGCAACGGCTCCGGGCCGTCCTCGCCGAGGTTGCTGCGCCGCAGGCGGCCGGGGTGGTCGCCTGGCGGGACGGGCGGCGGTTCGTACGGACCGTCGTCCCGGAACCCGCCGAGACGCCGCGCGGACGGGAGCGACTGCCCGCCGACGGCACCTTTCTGATCACGGGCGGCTGCGGGGGCATCGGTTCCACCCTGGCCCGGGACCTCGCCGGCCGTGGGCGGCCGGTGGTCATCCTCACAGGCCGTTCTCCGCAGCCGCCCGAGGGGTTGGTGGATGAACTCGCGGAGCTCGGCGCGGATGCCCGCTACCACCCGGCCGACCTCGCGGCGCAGGACGATGTCGACAAGCTCGTCGCCGAACTGCCCCCGCTGGACGGGGTCTTCCACGCGGCCGGAGTGGTGCGCCCCGGGAGCCTGCGCGCAACGGACGTACAGGAAGCGGTGGACGCGCTTCAGGCCAAGACGCTCGGCACGATGCTCCTGTCGGAGGCACTGCACCGGCACGGGCAGCGTCCCGGGGTGTGTGTCGCGTTCTCCTCCGTGTCCTCGGTGCTGCCCGGACTGGCCGGGGCGCTGGGCGTCTACGCGGCCGCGAACGCCTTCCTCGACTCCTTCGCCGCCGCCGAGCGGCGGGCCGGACGGGCTTGGCTGTCGGTGAACCTCGGGCCGTTCGCCGAGACGGGACTCGCCTCGTCGCTCGCGTCGTCGTTCACCTCGCCGTTCGCCTCCTCGCTCGGCGTCGGGGGCCTCCCGCGCGCCGGGAGTCAGCCGCTGGCGACCGCGCCCGCACTGTCCGCGCTGCGGTCGGCGTGCGACACGGACGCGGCGCAACTGGTACTCGCCGATCTGACGTCCGTGCGGGGGCCGGTCCTTGCCGACTCGCCGGGGCGGCCTGCGGTGATACCGCCGCCGCAGTCCGCTTCAGCGGCGGTACCTCAGCCCTCCGGCGCGGAGGGGCCGACGTCCTTCTCCAGCTCCCGTACCGACACTGACTGCGGCTCCGGCGACGGCTCCGGCTCCGCTTCCGTGCTCCGGGAACTGCTCGCGCAGTCCCTGGGCGTACCGGCGTCGGCCGTCGACAACGACGCCCCGTTCCTGTCGCTCGGGCTGGACTCGCTGGGCGCCGTCGACCTCGTGAAACGCCTGGAGCGCAGGACGGGACGGCCATGGCCCACCACGCTCTTCTTCGAGTACCGGACCGTGCGCGAGCTGGCCGCCCACATCGACACGCAGACCGTGTCCGGAGCGGGTGCAGATGTTGATGCCGATTCCGATGCCGTTGAGGCGGGCCTGAGCTCGCGCCGTGCCCCGCTTCCGTCTGCGGCGGACGACCGCACTCCCTTCGCCCTCACCCCCGTACAACTGGCCCTGTACACCAGCAGCCGACTGCATCCGGACGTCCCGGCCCGTGGCCATCTGCGCCTGACGATCCGCGGCCCGCTGGACACCCATGTCCTGGGCCGGGCGTTGACAGCGTTGGCCGAGCGGCACGGCATGCTGCGGCTGCGTATCGACGACGCGGGCGCCACGCCAATGCAGCGGTTGGCACCGACGATGCCCCTGCAGACCTGGTACGAGGTGCGCGAGGGGTCTGCCCAGAGCGTGGCGGACGTCGAATCGGCCCTGTGCAACCGGCCCTTCGACCTGACCGTCGAACCGCCGGTGCGGGCCGTCGTACTCAGTCAGGAACCGAACCTCGCGCATCTGCTGCTGGTGGTCCATCACGTGGCGGCGGACGGGTACAGCCTCAACGTCCTGGCCGAAGACCTGTGGGCCCTGTACACCTCGCTCTGGCGCGGAGAACGCCCCCAACTGCTTCCGCCGTCGCTGGACTTCGCGACGTACGCAGCGGCACGCGACTGCTCCCCCGGTTCCAACAGCCCTGACGACACCCGGCGTTACTGGGCGGAGCGCCTTTCCGGGCGGGGCGAACCGCTGCGGCTGCCGTACGACGGCGATCCCGACGCACCCCCGTCGGGTCCGCTCGTGCAACACCACGGCGTACTCGACTCGGACCTCACCACCGGCCTGGAACGGTTGGCCGCCGCGCATGACGTATCGCTGTTCCACCTGTTGCTCGCCGCCTACGTGCGCTGTCTGGTGCGCTGGACGGGCCGCCGGGACATCGCCGTGAACGTGGCCCGGGCCCGGCGCGAGGACCGGTTCGACGGGGTGGACCGGCTTGTCGGTCCGCTCGCCGACACGCTTCCGCTGCTGTGCGAGGCGGACAAGGAGGAGCCGCTCGTGGCGTTGGCGGCGCGGCTGCGCCTGGCATGGCTGGAGAGCGAGCGGCACGCCGATCTGAGCAGCCTTGACCTGGCCGCGCTGTTGTCCGGTGCCGACGGCGGCCCTCGCACGGCGAGCCCGGCGGGCTTCAGTTTCGCCCGTTTCCCCGCCCACCTGGCGGCCGACTGCCCGGTGGAAGTGCGGGCGACCGCCGCGGGCACCGGCTCGGCCGCGACCCGGCTGAGCCTGCTGTGCTGGGCGGACGGCCCTGTGCTGCGCATGTCGTGGAACTTCCCGCTGCCGCTCTTCGAGCGGGGGACGGTGGCGCGTCTGAACCGGGAGTACCGCGCGGAACTGGAGGAACTGGCCGCGCTGTCTGCGCTCCCTGCACCGCCCGCGCCTGCCCTTGCGCCTGCCGTGCTCGCCTCCCCCGCTTCCGCCGTGCCGTCCGCGCCTCTCGCCGGATCGGACAGCGGCTCGCGCCTGGTCGCACGGCTGCTCGACCGGTTCCGCGCGACGCCCACGGCAACCGCCGTCGATGACGGAACGACGACACTCACCTACGGGGCCCTCGACCACGCATCGGCTCTGCTCGCCACGCGCCTGCGGGCTCTCGGTGTGCGTCCGGGCGACCTGGTCGGACTCCTCACCGAACCCGGCCCTGACACCGTGATCGGCGTGGTGGGCATCCTGCGGGCCGGTGCCGGCTGGGTCCCACTGGATGCGGGCCACCCCACGGCACGGCTGGCTGATCAACTGGCCCGCACGGGTGCCACTGTCGTGGTGTGCCATGCATCGACGTTGTCAACTGCCAATGCTCTGAGAGGAGTTCAGGCTGTGGCGGTCGACGACCTGCCGATCGCGCAGCCCGCACCGGCCACACAGGCGACGCCAACTACATCGGCCTCACAGGCGATCGCGTACGTCATCTTCACCTCAGGATCCACCGGGCGTCCCAAGGCGGTCCCCATCACCCACCGGGCGATGGAGAACTACCTCGACTGGGCGGTCGCCACCTTCGGTTACGGCCCGCAGGACCGCCTGGCCCAGACGGCGTCGCCGTGCTTCGACGCGTCCGTACGCCAGTTGCTCGCACCGCTCCTGGTCGGCGCCACCGTGATGACCGTGCCGCAGGAACTGCGGCGCGACCCCGAACTGCTGCTCGCGTACGTGGAGCGGTCACGGATCACCGTATGGAGCTCCGTGCCGACGCTGTGGGAGCAGTTGCTGTCGGCCGCCGAGGAGCAGGTGCGACACGGGGTGGGCCGACCGGACCTGTCGGCACTGCGCTGGGTGCACGTCGGAGGCGAGGCGCTGCCCGCCGCGCACGTACGCCGGTGGTTCGACCTGTTCGGAGCCGGTACACGGATCGCCAACCTGTACGGGCCCACGGAGGCGACCATCAACGCCACCTGTCATGTCATCGACGTCCGCCCCGACGACGACGTACAGCTGCTGCCGATCGGACGGCCCGTCGCCGGTACCGACCTCCAAGTGGTCGGCCCCGACGGCACCCCGTGCGGGCCGGGCGAGTTCGGCGAACTGCTCATCTCAGGCGTCGGGTTGACACCTGGTTACCTGGGCGAGCCGGAGCTGACGGCCCGTGCGTTCGCCGTACGCGACGGTCGCCGCTGGTATCGCAGCGGTGACCGGGTACGCCGTGGTGAGGGCGGCACCCTGGAGTTCCTGGGCCGTGTAGACGACCAGGTGAAGATCCGCGGGAACCGGGTGGAGCCGGGAGAGGTCGAAGCGGCCCTCCAGACGCACCCCGGCATCGCACGGGCCGCGGTGACCGCGCGCGAGGGGCGGCTGCTGGCGTTCGTGACCGTCCGGCCCGATTCCGACCGGCCCGGTTCCAACGGGCCCGGTTCCGACCGGCCCGGTTCCGACCGGCCCGGTTCCAACAGACCCGGTTCCGACCGGCCCGGTTCCAACGGACCCGGTTCCGAAAGGTCCCGTTCCGACCGACCGGACACCCGCGACATGCGCCGACACTTGTCGGACATCGTGCCGCCGTACATGATCCCGGCGCACATCACGGTCGTCGACGCGCTGCCCCTGACCGGGACCGGCAAGGTCGACCGCCGCGCTCTGGCCGACCGGGCAACGGCCCCGGTGGGCCGTGCGGGTAGGGCATCGGCTGCGCTGTCGATTGCTGTCGGCCGTGGAACTCCCCCGGCGACGCCGACCGAACGGCGGCTCGCGGCGATCTGGTCCGAACTTCTGGACGTCGGCCCCGTCTGTCGGGAGGACGACTTCTTCGACCTCGGCGGGGACTCGATGCTCGTCCTCCAGGTGTTCGCCCGGCTCGGGGAGCAGGAGGGGCCGCTGCCCAGGCCGACGGCCATCTACCGGCACCGCACTCTCGCCGCGCTCGCCGCAGTGGTCGACACCGCTGTGAACACGGCGGTGGATGCCGGCGCCGGGCAACCGTGCGGGTCTGGAACGGGGACGGCCACCGCCGCACGCTCCCGCTCGGCCGGAGACGACCACACGGCCCCCTTCCCCCTCACCCCGGGCCAGCGCGGTTTCCTCCTCGCCGAGGAACTCTCACCAGGCGGGAGTGCCTGGCTCGCGCGGCTGCGACTGTCCGGCCCGCTGGACCAGGATGTCTTCCAGGCCGCGGTGGACCTATTGGTGGAACGCCACGCCATGCTGCGTACCGTCTTCCCCTCCGGGGCGCGGCCGCCCGTCCAGCAGGAACTGCCGCGCTCACTGCGGCTGCCGGTCGTCTTCGAGACGCTTCGCGACCCCGGCGACGTGGACGAGCGGGCCGCGGCCGAGGCCGGCCGACGCTTCGAGCCGTGGACCTGGCCCCTGCTGCGACTTCGCGTGCTCACCCTGGCTCCGCACGAGCACGTCCTCCTCGTACACGCACACCACCTCATCGGCGACGGGTACAGCGCCGCCCTGCTCATGCAGGAACTGACAGACGCGTACGACCTGTTGACCGCCGACCGCACCGCCGAACTGTCCACACCTCGCGCCACTTTCCGCGACCACTGCCTGCTGCTGGCCGAGGCGACCGTCGAAACCGGAGCAGAGTCGGAAGCAGGAGCTGGAACGGGATCCGGCTCAACGCCCAACGCCGCGGAACGCCGAACCCGGCTGAGCGCCCCGTATCGTCCCCCGGTACTGCGCGCCCCCAACCACGCCGACGGCAGCAGCTGCACGACAGGCGGCGCCACCCCCGCGTTCCATTCGGCAGAGTTCACACTCGACGCGAGCCGTACGGCAGCGCTCCGCGCCCTAGCGGCAGAAGCGGGAGCAACCCTCTACGCGCCACTACTGACCGCCTACTACCAGCAGTTGGCGGAGGCGACCGGCCAGGCGGACCTGATCCTCGGGCTGGCGGTGAGCGGGCGGGACCGGCCGCTGCCGGACGTACACCGGATCTTCGGCCCGTTCGCTGCGGCCGTACCGATACGGCCGCGCGGCGCAGCGGGCCCGGAGCCGACGCAAGGACACTTCGCCGATGCCCTGCGCCGGATCGTGGCCGAGGCCGAGGAGGCACGGACCCACGAGGACGTTCTGCCGCGGCATGCCAACGGGCTGCCGCTGACGTCGCAGTTCTTCTTCACCTTCCTGGACTTCTCCGCGCTGGCCGCCCCCAGCGGCGGCACGCTGACGGTGTCGTGGGAGGACGCGGACAGCGCGTTCGCTCCACCGTCGACGGCGACGGACGTCTTCATGGCGGTGCGGCCGGACGGGGACGGGCTGCGCGTGACGCTCCGTGGGTCCGCGAGGGCCTTCTCGCCGCCCGCGCTGGACGGCTTCGCGGACTCGATCCGCGCCCGGCTGGCGCGGGCATCAAGCCCTGCGACCGTGGTTCGACGGCAGAGGCCTCGGGAGACGATGGACGCGGCGCTGGTCGGGTACCTGCCCGCCCCCGACCATCTGGCGCGGCTGGCGGGCCTGCCCGAGGGGGCGCTGCCACGCGCCGAGCTGCGCTCGATGCTGTTCCCCGACGGCGGGCCGCGCCTCCTGGAGACGGTGGAGACGCCACTGGGTCGATCCGGCTTCGTCTGCGTGCCGCTGTTCGCCGACGAACTCGGCCGGGATCCCGGTCTCGTTCGGCACGCCGGCCGCGCGGTGTCGCTGGCTTCTTCGCTCGGCGCGCGCTGCGTCTCACTGGCGGGGATGATCCCGTCACTGACCGGCTACGGCTTCGACGTGCTGTCCTGCGTCGAGGGGACGGCGGCCGTGACGACAGGCCATGCGGCGACCGTTGTGTCGGTGGTCAAGACCGTCCAGGCGGCCCTCGACGCCACCGGCCGGCACCTCGCGGATCTCGATGTCGCGTTCGTGGGGCTGGGTTCGATCGGCTCCTCCTCGATGGAACTGCTCCTCTCAGGGGCCACCCGTCCGCCACGGCGGCTCATGCTGTGCGACGTACGCGGCAGCGGACCGCGACTGACGGAACTGGCCCGGAACCTGCGTGAGCGCGGGCTGGCCGACGAGATTGAGGTGGTGGAGTCCCGACAGGCACTGCCGGACGCGGTGTACGGGGCCGATCTGCTGGTGACGGCGGTCAGCGGCAGCTCCGCGGTCCTGGACGTGGACCGGCTGAGGCCCGGAACCACGGTGATCGACGACTCGTTCCCCCACTGCTTCGACACCGCCCGAGCGCTCGCCCGGATGCGGGAGCAGCAGGACGTACTGGTCCTGGGCGGTGGGCTGCTCCACATCGGCCGCACCCGTCGTGAGCCCGCCGAGGGGCTGCCCGCCGCGGCAGCGGCCGGCTATCTCGCCCAGCCCTGGATCGAGGACACCCTCGCCTCCTGCCGTACGGAGTCCCTGTTGCACTCCACTCTGCCGGAACTGCCGTTGGTGCACGGCTTGGTGGACCAGGAGACGGCTCACGCCTACGCCCAGGCCGTGGACCGGGCCGAGGTGACGGCGGCCCCGCTCCACCTGCTCGGGCACGTGGTCGGCGCCGACATGGCGGCCGGTGTGCCAAGAGAACGCTGACCGGTGTCCGTCGCGGAAGCGGGCACGGGCGGGCGCGGCGGACACCGTCCCGCACCGGCCGTCGGTTCCCGTACGAGCCGACCAAGCGACCGGTCCCGTACACGCTGGTCAAACGGCCGGGCCCGCCGGAGCGCAAAGCTCTCGCGGGCCCGTGCCGAGGAGCGCCTCCGTGGCCTGCTGCGACTCCTTCGCCGGCGCCCCGCGCCAGAATTGCGAAATCACGTCCCAGGCCGTGTTTCGCCCGGCGGATCGTGCCTACCGGTACTACATGGTCCAGTCGATGCGCGAAACAGAACGAAAGTACGCCGTCCCTTCGTCCTCCGACACGTCGTGGCTGTCGGATGCCTCCTGGCTGTCACGGCTGGAGCGTGTGGAAGGTGTCACGGCGGTCGTCGACCGGGGACCCGAGGAGTTGGACGCGGTCTACTACGACACCGCCGACCTTCGCCTGTCCGGTTCTTCGGCCACGCTGCGCCGCAGGACCGGCGGCTCCGACGCCGGGTGGCATCTCAAGTTGCCGTTGCCGGGCGACAGCCGGGAGGAGATCCAGTCGGCTCTGACCGACGCCGTCCCGGACACCATGGTCGACCTGACCGTCTCCCGCACGCGCGGGGCAATGCTGACCCCGGTGGTTCGTATCCGCTCGACCCGCGAGGTGCGGCATCTTCTCGATGCCGAAGGCACTCTCCGTGCCGCGTTGAACATCGACACGGTTCGCGCGGAGTCCCTGCGGGCGGAGGGCAGGCGGGCCGTGTGGAACGAGGTGGAAGTGGAGCTGGCCGAGGGCGCCGATCCCGCTCTGCTGGAGGCCGTGGACAAGAAGCTGCGCAAGAAGGGCATCGCTCGTGCGCAGTCCCCGTCGAAGCTGGCCCGGGCCCTCGACGAGACGGCGACCGCCGCTACAGCAGTTGGCACCGACCAGTCCGGCGACCTGGACCTGAACCCTGGCTCGGCCGGCGAGCAGGTCCTTGCATACGTGCGGGAGCAGATCCGTGTCCTCACCGCCCTCGACCCGGCCGTACGACGCGACCGGCCCGACTCGGTGCACAGGATGCGTGTCGCCTGCCGCCGTCTGCGCAGTTGTCTGCGCTCCTACCGGTCCGTCCTGGACCGCCATGCCACGGACCCGATCCGGGCCGAGCTGAAGTGGCTGGCCGGCGAGTTGGGTGCCGAGCGCGATCAGGAAGTACTGATGGAGCGCCTCACCCACCGGATCGACGGCCTGCCCGAGGAACTCGTTCTCGGTCCCGTGGTGGCGCGGCTTCAGACATGGAACGTCGGCCGTGGCACCGAGTCCCATCAGCGCACCCTTGATGCCCTGGGCTCTCCCCGCTACCTGACCCTGCTCGACTCCCTGGCCGAGCTGGTGGAACAGCCTCCGCTGCGTGCCAAGGCACGCAAGAAGGCCGACAAGGTCATGGCCAGGGCTGTGCTCAAGGAGTACGACCGTCTGGCCGAACGCATGCCCCGCGCCCTGGACCTGTCACCCGGCCCGAAGCGCGACGTGGCGCTGCACGAGGCCCGCAAGGCGGCGAAGAAGGTGCGGTACGCGACCGAGGTGGCCCGTCCCGCCCTCGGCAAACCGGCCAAGCGTCTGGGCAAGCGGATCAAGGCCGTACAGAAGGTCCTCGGCGATCATCAGGACAGCGTGGTCGCCCGCGGCACGATCAGGGATCTGGCCGTGGCGGCCCAGGGGGTCGGCGAAGCCGGTTTCACCTGGGGGCTGCTCTACGGCACGGAGCAGGCCGTGGCGGGAACCCGGGAACAGGAGGTGCCCGCGGTGTGGGCGCGCGCCTCGGCCCCCGCGCTGCGCAAGCAACTCCGTAAGTAGGGGCGGGCCGCGTTCGAAGGGCTCACTGACCCGCTCCGGTCAGGCCAACGCGTCCGCTCCTCCTTCCAGCCATACGACGAGGTGGGAGGGGTGTTCGGCATCCATGTGCACGGTGTTCGCGGCGACAGCGGTGCGGCGGGCGGCGGCCTCCGGTTCGCCGGTGTTCGTGTTGACGTCGAAGCGGGGGAAGTTGCTGGAGGAGATGTCGAGGCGGATGAGGTGGCCTGCGGCGAAGCGGTTCGCCGTGTCGGGGGCGGTGACCTCGATCTCGTACACCTCGCCCGGAGTGAGCAGCTCCGGCTTCTCGTAGGAACGGTGGAAGCGGCAGCGGACGATGCCGTCGGTGACGTTCATGGCGAAGCCGTTCGGATAGTCGGGGTTGGGCGGGTGGACGTCGATCACCTTGACGGTGAAGTCGGTGTCCGGGGCCGTGGTGGAGATGTGGAGCCGTGCGGACACCGGGCCGGCCAGCACCACGTCCCGCTCCAGCGGCGGTGTGGTCAGGCTGATGACGTCCGGGCGGGAATCCAGCGGCAGGTACGGCTCACGCGCCCCGTGCACCCGGGCGTCCGGGGCGTTCTGGTCGTACGCCCCGCCGGACATCACCGGCTCGCCCGAGGTGACCTGGCCTCCCATGGTGGGTACCGGGCGGCGCGGGTCGAAGTCGTAGGTCACCGAGGCGGCGGCCTCGATGGGCGGGGTGAGGGTGAGCGCACCGTCGGTGTTGAGGTACAGGGCGACCGGGGCCGTCGACGTCGGCGGCCACCGGGTGTCCGTGAGCCATGCACCGCCGTGCCGCATCCGTCCCGCCGCATCCCGTCGACCGTCGCCGCCGCCCATCAGGAAGTACTGGACGGCGGGGAGGTCTCCGGTCTCCGGACTCCCCTTGTCCTCCCGGCCCAGCGCGCGGTCGAACCAGCGGCGACGGAATTCCAGGTAGGACGGGGCGAGGTTGCCGTCCAGTGTCGCCCGCGGACCGAAGTCCACGTCCCCGGCGTACGTCTCGCAGCGGTGCCCGTGCGTCCACGGGCCCATGACCAGGTAGGAGGGAGCGGACTTCAGTTCCCGAAGGGTGGTGAAGTTCTCGATGGTGGAGCGGACGTAGGGGTCGTACCAGCTGCCCATGTGCAGACTCGGCGCGTCGGGAAAGCGGCCGTAGAAACCTCGCCCGTAGAGCGCCGGGGTGCGGTAGTACTCCCCGAAGGTGTCCTGCCGCCACTGCTCCAGAAGGAAGTCCTCGTACGCCGCCAGGTGCCGCAGCGGCGTACAGCCCGGCCGCCACGGCATCGCACCGAACCAGCCCGTCACGTCCACCCGCAGCAGTGCCTCGGACAGCACCGGATCCGCCGCCGCCTCCGGGCTCTGCATCGCGTGCCGCAGGGCCCAGGTCACCTGCTTCAGCTCGAAGGCGCCGCCCATCCGCATTCCCGCGTCGTACGCACAGGAAAGACCGCCCGAGTCCTGGAACATGGCGACGAGCCCCTCCGTTCCCTCGGCGGCCGCGGCCGCCTGGACATGGGCGGAGTAGGACACCCCGGTCATCACGACCCTGCCGTCGCACCACGGCTGGTTCCTGAGCCAGGCGATCGTGTCCGCCCCGTCCGGGCCCTCGCCCAGATACTTCACGAACGTTCCCTCGGAGTCGCCGCGGCCCCGGCAGTCCTGCCGTACGACGTGGTAGCGGGCTTCGGTGAAGTGCCGGGCGATGTCCTCGGGGCGCGGGACGGGCGCGTCGCTGCGGTCCTGGTCCGAGCCGCGCTGCGTGCGCCGGCCGTACGGCGTGCGCTCCAGGAGCACGGGAAGCGCGGTCGCCGCCGGCTCGGGTGAGGCGGAGTACAGGTCGGCGGCCAGATGGACGCCGTCCCGCATGGGGATGCGCAGGGTGCGGCGCCACAGGGCACCGCCCTGGAGCGGTTCGGGCCGGCAGGAGTGGGAGGTGTCGTACGAGATCACCCCCGTGACGCTAGGCAGTCGCCCACGTCATGGCGATCACTTGACGTCATCAGGTCAACTGTTCCGCAGGACGGTGACGGGATCGGGCCCGGGACCTACTGTGCAGCGCAACCCGGCAACACACCGTGTGCCATCACGACGGATCGTGCGTGGCTCCTGGGTCCCCTTTGCCTCACAGCGCTCGCGACGCGGTCGCGTCGTGCCCTCGTTCCACCGTCCTCACAGGAGGCCGCCATGAGCACACCCGACAGCCGCATCCAGGAGGTGCAGGCCGACGAGCCCGACGAGGGGGGCCGCGGCTCCCGCCTCCTCGACCTGGTCGAGCGTGCGGGAAACGCGCTGCCTCATCCGTTCTGGCTGTTCTGGATCCTGGGCGGGGTGGTCGCCCTCGTCAGCTGGGCCCTGAACCTCTCGGGCCTGCGCGTCGAGGACCCCTCCTCGGGTGACCTGGTCGGCGTGCGCAGCGCCCTGTCGGCGGACGCCGTACGGGATCTGATCACCGGCGCCGAGGAGTCCTTCGTCACCTTCGGACCGCTCGGCACGGTGCTCATGGTGATGCTGGGCGTCGCTGTCGCCGAGCGATCGGGACTCTTCGAGGCGCTGGCCCGTCGCATGCTGTCAGGTCTGTCCCCGCGCGCCGTCGTCCTGGGCGTGGCCCTGGGCGGCGTACTGGGGAAGTTCCTCTCCGACTCCGCGTACGTGGTCCTCATCCCGCTCGGAGCGGTGGCCTTCCGCGCCGTGGGCCGCTCTCCGATGCTCGGCATGATCGTCGCGTTCGTCTCCATCAACGCCGCGGGTGACGCCAACCCGCTGATCGCCCCGGGTGACGCGCTGTTCGCCTCCGTGGCCACCGAGGCCGCGCAGCTCGTCGACAAGGACGTGGTGGTCCGCGCGACGGACAACATGTACTTCACCACCGTCTCGGCGTTCGTGCTGGCCGGCACCATCGCCCTGGTCGTGGACAAGATCCTCGCCAAGCGCGAGCACCACCTGGTCCCCGACGCGGACCTGGAGGCCGCCGCGGCACAGCAGGTCGTCGCCGCGGGAGTCGATGACGCGACCGAGGTACGGGCCCTGAAGGCGACCGGTCTTGCCGTGCTCGGCTACGCCGCGCTGATCGTGCTGGCGATGGTGCCTACCTCGTCGCCGCTCCGGGGCGAGGGCGGCGCGATCGTGGAGTCCACCTTCATGAACGCGATCGCCGTCTTCCTCACCGTCTTCTTCCTGCTCATCGGCGCCGTGTACGGGCGGCTCACCGGGCGGATCAGAGGCAGCCGCGCGATACCGGAGTTCATGGCGGAAGGCGTGCGTTCCATAGCTCCACTGCTGGTGCTGTTCTTCGCCGTGTCCCAGTTCCTCGCCCTGTTCAAGTGGACCAACATCGCCACGGTCGTCGCGGTCGAAGGCGCTGACTTCCTCGAACGGTTGGGCGCGCCCACGCTGGTGCTGTTCTCCCTGCTGATCCTCACGGTCGCGCTGATGAACCTGCTCATCACCTCCGGCTCCGCCCTGTGGGCCCTGGTCGCCCCGGCACTGGTGCCGATGCTGATGCTGCTCGGCACCAGCCCGGCCACCACCATGGCCCTGTACCGCATCGCCGATTCCTGCACGAACTCCATCACCCCGATGAGCACCTCGTTCATGCTCTGTGTCGGCTATCTGCAGACCCTGCGCCGCAAGGCCGGCATCGGCACCCTGGTCTCCTTCACCCTGCCCGTGGCCATGATCATGCTGGTGGTGTGGGTGCTGCTGTTCTTCATCTGGTACCTGCTGGGCATCCCGCTCGGCCCGGGCGCGCCGGTGCGGTGAGCTCCGCCGTACGCTGACGACGTGAGCATCGTCCTCGACCTCGGAGGGCTCGGTCCCGCGGACGTCGCGGCAGGGCCCTCCCCGCTGTCGGAACTGATGGCGGGCCTGCACGTGCTCGCCGAACCCGAGCACCACCCGGAGGCAACCGGCTGGGCGTCCCGCGCCGTCGCCTCGGCACCCGAACTGCGCGACGAATTGGCCCTGTTCGCTCCTCTGTGGGCCCGCTTCCGTTGTCGCCTGTTCTTCCCCCGTGCGTTGCCGCTCGCGGCGAGCCTGGACGAGGAACTGGCGGCGATCGCGGCGCTGCGGGCCGAGGACTTCCTCGCCCTGGTGGCTCCCGGAGTCCTCGGCACCACCGCGCAGCCCATGCCGCCGGTTGGCGAGCTGCGCGCGGGCAGCACCGCCGCGGAGGACTTCGCACGCAGTTGCCAGCGCCGCTCCTACGCCCGCGGTGAGCTGGCGCGACAGCTGGTGGCCGCGCCTCTGGAGCTGCGGGACCGGCTGCTGGAGGTGTTGGGAGCCGCCGACACCGCGTTCTTCGCCGAGGACTGGCGGATCCTGCGGCCGGCCCTGGAGGACCACGCCCGGGAGGTACGTCGGCGACTGGCGGCCCGCTCCCCCGCGGAAGTACTCACCGAGCTGCTGCCGACCGCGGCCCGGGTCGGACCGGGGGAACGGGTACGCCTGGACAAGCTGCAGATCGACGAGGTGAAGGTCGCCCCGCGCCCCCTCGTCCTCGTGCCGTCCGCCCGGGTGTGGCCGCATCTGACCGTCAAGCACGAGCACCCGTCGTGCGTGGTCGTGCAGTACGCGGCGCGCGGCACCACCCCGACCGCGGAGCTGACCGTGCGGGATCTGCACCACCGGCTGATGGCTCTCACCTCGCCCGCCCGGATGGAGTTGTGCCGCCATCTGCTGGGCGAACCCATCACCACCTCGGAGCTCGCCGCCCGACTCGGCTCCAGCGAACCGCAGGTCTCGCGCGCCCTGCGGACCCTGCGCGACGCGGGCCTGGTGCGCTCCACCCGGGACGGCAAACTGGTGCGGCACCGGCTCGCCACGGACGTCATCCAGCGACTGGGCCACGACGTACTCGCGACCGTGGCGCGGTGAACCCGAACGTCGGCCCCTCCCCGCCCGGCACAACCGCAACACAGGCACGCTCTGTGCACGAAAGAGGCGATCAGGCGATCTGGGAAGCCTGGGAAAACACCAGCGACACAGCAGTTCGCGGGACCGCATTTTCCCTTGCCCCGGAAGGAAGGAAAAACATCGATTCGATGTCAATATCGATTCGATGCAACTGTGAGACCATTGCCCCATGCTGGAACTCGCCATCCTGGGCTTCCTGGCCGAAGGCCCCTTGCCGGGTCATGAGCTGCGCAGCCGTGTCTCCCATCTCACCGGCTACACCCGCCCGGTCAGTGACGGCAGTCTCTACCCGGCCATCAACCGCCTCGCCAAGACCGGCCTGATCGAGCGGCAACCCGACCCGCGCGCGGGTGCCGCCCGCTATGTGCTGAACCTGACCGAGGCCGGCCGCGCGGACATGCTCCAGCGCCTGCGCAAGCCCGCCGACCACGAGATCACCGACCACACCCGCTTCTACACGGTGCTTTCCTTTCTCTCGCTGCTCCCCGACGTGACCGAACAGCACGCGGTACTGCGCCGACGTCTGGCCTTCCTGGAGGAGCCCGCGAGCTTCTTCTACGACGGTGACCGGCCGATCCGCGCCGAGGAGGTCACCGACCCCTACCGGCGCGGCCTCCTCCTGACCGCCCGCGCGACCAGCCGCGCCGAACGCACCTGGCTTCGCGAGGCGCTGGGCGAGGAACCGCTCGCGAGCCCTGAGAGCCCCGCGAACTCCTGATCGACACCGGAGGTACGTCCATGCTCGCGTCCTGGTACGACCAACAGGGCCCCGCCGCCGACGTGTTGCACGTCGGCGAACTGCCCGACCCTTACCCCGGCCCCGGTGAGGTACGGGTCCGCGTGAGCGTGTCCGGTGTCAACCCCGGCGACACCAAGAAGCGCCGCGGCTGGCTCGGCTCCTCCATGCCCTACCCGCGCGTGATTCCGCACAGCGACGCCGCCGGTGTCATCGACAAGGTGGGCGACGGGGTCGACGCCCGCCGTGTGGGACAGCGGGTGTGGACCTACGGCGCGCAGTCCTACCGGGCCTTCGGCACCGCAGCCCAGTACACCGTCGTACCCGCCGAGCAGGCCGTCCCGCTCCCCGACCACCTCGGCGACGAACTCGGCGCGAGTCTGGGCATCCCCGGAGTCACCGCCCACCGCGCGGTGTTCGCGGACGGCCCGGTCGACGGCCGGATCGTTCTCGTGCACGGGGTGCTCGGCGGCGTCGGCTCGCTGGCCGCCCAACTCGCCCGCTGGGGCGGCGCCACCGTCATCGGCACCGTCCGCCGCGCCGGAGATCTCGATCGCATCGACCCCACTGTCCTCCTCCACACCGTCGCCCTGGACACGGACGACCCGGCAGCAGAGATCCGCGCGTACGCTCCCGACGGCGTGCACCGCGTCGTCGAGGTGTCCCTGTCGGCCAACGCCGACCTGGACAACGCGGTCACCGCGCTCGACGCCGTCATCGCCGCCTACGGAACGCACGCCGACCGCACCGAACTCCCCTTCTGGCCCCTGCTGTTCAACAACGTCACCCTGCGCCTGCTCGGCAGCGACGACTTCCCCGCCGCGGCCAAACGCCAGGCCGCCCGCGACCTCACCGCGGCAGCCGCGGCCGGCGCCCTCACCGTCGACATCGCTGACGTCCACCCGCTCCAGGACATCGCCAAGGCGCACGACCGGGTCGACGCGGGTGGGCGCGGCCGGGTGCTGGTCACGGTCACCGGCTGACGAGCAGGCCGACGATCGGCGCGCGTGGAGGACGAGCAGTTCCTCGATCCGGACCAGCCCCGATGCATTGCATCGGTCTCCTCACTTCGGGTGGCCGCGGATCGGCTCATGACGATGTCGACTGATCAAGATGACGCCCGAGCCGTCGCAGGACACTCGCGGAGGCACATCGGCTCTCCTCGGAGATGCCGTGTGCTTCGTCGGCTCGGGACACACGCCGTACCAGGTCGACCCAGGTGGACTGGAGCCGGGCGACGGGGACTTGGCGCTCGTTGCGGAGGTGGTCGGCCGTCTCGAAGTCCACAAAGGCGAGCAGGGCGTGGGCGAGCATGTCGTGGTCACTGTCGACTCCGGTTTCCCGAAGGAGCGTTGATACGTGACGGTGAAAGGCACCGGCGGTCTCCGAGGCGTGGCGGCGTGCGTGCCGCAGTCGGCGTCCCAGGGCGGCGCCCGGGTCCGCGTCGGCCGAGTTGCGCTCGATGAGGGCGCAACCGAACGCCTCCAGTCGATCTCTCGCAGCTGCTCCCGGCCCCAGCGGCGGGGGACCTGACGTGTACGCCTGCTGGAACTCGGCCTCGGCTTCGGCGAGGAGGGCGAGCAGGAGGCCGTCACGGTCGCCGAACCGGCGAAAGAGCGTGCCCTTTCCCACCCCGGCCGCCTCCGCGACCTCGTGCATCGTCACGTGCTCGGGGCCCCGCTCGGCCACCAGCCGGGCGGCCACCTCCAGCAGCCGGGCACGGTTGCGGGCGGCGTCGGCCCGTTCGCCGGTGGGACCGTCCGGTACCCGTGTCACTGTGCGGTCCGCGGTGTGGCGCGTACGTACACGGATCCATCCGCGATCCGGACCGGATAGACCGGGACGGGGCGGGTCGCGGGTGGGTCGAGGGGGTGGCCGGTGCGCAGGTCGAAGCGGGAGGCGTGCAGCCAGCACTCGACCGTGCAGCCGTCCACCTCCCCTTCCGAGAGTGAGACGGCACTGTGCGAACACACGTCGTGGATCGCGAAGACCTGCTGCTCGGTCAGCACGAGGGAGACGGGGACGCTCTCCACCTCGACGCGTCGCGGGACGCCCTCCTCCAATGCGTCGAGCTTGCATACGTACGTGTAGCCGCTGCCGGGCATCGCTCTCCTCGGGTGCATCCATGACGCCGGTGGTACGTCATCCGGTTCACAGGGGTGCATCGGGCGTGCGGCGACGCTCGGCCCGGAGCGGCACGTGTGATCGTGTCCGAAGCATCGAGGCTAGCGACGCGGACCGGGCCCCGGACCCGACTCCGGTCCGAGTCGGCCTCGGCAGATGGGCCTAGGCCTCGTCCGAAGAGTGTCTGCGCAACGCCCCGGACCGCTCTCCGACATCGGGCACCAGCAGTTCACCTCCTGACGCCGTCAGTGGCCGACGTCGTGGTCGCCCGCTTCCACGAGGCCGCTCTCGTAGGCGAAGATCACGATCTGGATCCGGTCGCGCAGCCCGAGTTTGGTGAGGATGCTCGACACATGTGATTTGACGGTGGCAGCGCCGATGGACAGCTGCTCGGCGATCTCCGCGTTGCTCGCGCCCCGGGCGACGGCGGTCATGATCTCGCCCTCGCGGCCGGTGAGCCGTTCCAGGCGGGCCGCGGCGACGGTGTTGACGCGGCGCTGGGTGAACCGGTCGATGAAGCGCCGGGTGATCGAGGGGGCCAGCAGTGTCCCGCCCTCGGCGACGGTGCGTACGGCGGTGGCCAGTTGCTCGGGGGGAATGTCCTTGAGCACGAAGGCACTGGCGCCGGACCGCAGCGCCTCGTAGACGTACTCGTCCGGGTCGAAGGTGGTGAGGATCAGCACCCGGGTCTCCCAGTCGGCCTCCTGAAGGATCCGGGAGGTCGCTTCGAGGCCGTCCATCTCCGGCATGCGGATGTCCATGAGGATCACGTCCGGGCGGTGCAGACGTACGGCCTCGATCGCCTCGATACCGGTCCCCGCCTCGGCCACGACCTCGATGTCGTGGTGGACCCGGAGGATCATGGCGAAGCCGCGGCGTACGAGCGCCTGGTCGTCGGCGACGACGACGCGGATGCTCACGTGGGCTCCCCCTTGGCCGGCAGATGGGCAATGAGCCGGAAGCCGCCGCCGGGACGCGGCTGGGCGTCGAGGCTTCCGCCGAGCAGCAGGGCTCGTTCCCGCATGCCGACGATGCCGTGGCCGGGCAGTCCCTCGTGCGCGGACGACACGGAGCGGACGGCGGTACCGCGGCCGTCGTCGAGGACCACGATGGTGATGCCGTCTCCTTCGGCGCGCAGGCGCACCTCGGTGCGGGTCTGCGGTCCGCTGTGCTTGAGCACGTTGGTCAGTGCCTCCTGGACGATGCGGTAGGCCGAGAGATCCACCCGGGCCGGGAGTGGATCCCGGATGCCGCCGGTGACCGAGACGTCCAGACCCGCCTCCCGGACCTCGGCGACCAGGCGGGGCAGGTCGGCCAGGCCCGGCTGAGGGCCCAGTCCGTCGCGCTCGGCGTTCGGCCGCAACACTCCCAGCAGGTGGCGCAGTTCGTCCAGCGCCTGGCGTCCCGCTTCCTCCACCGCCGCCATCGCCTCCAGGGCGCCCTGCGGATCCTCGGCGGCCACCATCCGGGCCGCTCCGGCCTGCACGGTCATCATGCTCACCCGGTGGGCGACCACGTCGTGCAGTTCACGGGCGATGTGGGTGCGCTCCTCGGCCACGATCCGCCGTGCCTCGGCGGCCTGTTCCTGGCGGATCCGGGCAGCGCGCCCGGCTCGAAGCCGCAGGCGTCGGCCGAGATACCAGGCCCCGAACATGACGACGTAGCCGAAACCGATGTCCTCCCAGGGGGTGGAAAGGAGGATGCCGTCGATCGTGAGCGCGGCGATGGCCGCGCCGACACCGAGGGGGCCCCAGCGGTTGTCGTCGTCGTGCCGTCCGACGCTGTAGAGCGCGACGATCACGACCCCGCCCAGAACGGAGTAGTCGCTTCCCAGCGTCGGGACCCATGCGACGAGTGCCACGCACAGGACCGGGACCGGCTTGAGCCGACGCAGGTAGAGCGCCGCGGCGGCCATGGTGAAGAGCAGAAGGGCGGGCCCGAAGATTTGGGTGACCGGGCGGATGACGAGGGAGTCCCCCGGGCCTTCTTCCAGGAGCGCGGTCAGCAGGAACATCACGGTCGCGAGGACGGCGTCCGCGCCCCGCGGCCAGCGCGTGAACGGGCCGCGGAACCTGCCCGGCGCCCGGCGGCCGCGGCCGGGCGTCTCGGCATGCGGAGCCGTGCGGATCATCGTCGCTCCATCAAGAGGCGTCCGGTGCCTTGGCCGGGAAGCGTCCCATGGCCTGGCGCAGGCACCGCGACGCGCCGGGCAAGCCATCGTAAGTCCAGCTCCGAGGCACCGTCACCCGCCTGCGGGCGGATGCGGTCCTCCGTCCCCCGGCGGAGACGTGGGCCTGTAGTTCCCGTCGCGCGTGGGGGCGCCCAACCCTCCTGACGGCGGGAGACGGCAACGGCGTCGGCGCCCACGATGGAACCGCGCGAACACCTCCTGCCGCTGCGCACCGACCGGTGCCGCCGAACAGCGGCTGTCCCGTACGAGCCCAGCCGACCGGTGCCACCGGACGGCGGCCATCCCGCACGAGCCCAGCCGACCAGTGCCACCGGTCGACAGCCATTCCGCACGAGCCCAGCCAACAGGTGCCGCCGGTCGGCGGCCGTCTCCCAGGAGTTGCAGCCATGAATCGACTCACGCGCCGTATCGGCAACGCGAGTGCCCGCCGACCGTGGGTGACCATCGGGGCCTGGGTGGCCGCCCTGGCGCTCGTACTGCCCCTTGCCGGGCTGGTCGGCGGCTCGTTCGTCGACGACCTCGTGGCCCCCGGCAGCCAGAGCGAGAAGGCGATGGACCTGCTCGAGGAGCGCTTCCCCGAAGCATCCGGCGGCAGTGCCGTCGCCGTATTCGCCGTGCCGGAAGGGGAGCGGATCGACCGCCACCGGACGGCTGTCGAGGCGGCCGTCGGCCGCGTCGCCGAGGTGGAGCACGTCACCACGGTCACCGATCCCTTCACCAAGGGCTCGGTCTCGCCCGACGGACGGATCGGCTACGTCGAAATCGCCTTCGACGTACCGCAGATGAAGGTGCGTCCCGAGCAGATCGACGCCCTGAACGACGCGATCGAGCCCGTACGCGGCGACGGTGTCGTCGCCGAACTCGGGGGCGACGCGGTGTTCATCAACGCCGAGACGCCGACCTCGGGCGCGGAGGCCGCGGGCCTGCTGACCGCACTGGTCATCCTGGTGGTCGCGTTCGGCACGATCGTGGCCGCGCTGGTCCCCATCGCGCTCGCCCTGGTCGCCGTCGCGGCCGGCCTGGGCAGCATCACGCTGCTGGCCCAAGCGACGGACGTGTCCACCGCCGCGCCCACGATCGGCGCGATGATCGGCTTGGGCGTCGGTATCGACTACGCGCTGTTCATCGTGGCGCGCTGCCGTGAGAACCGCGCGGCCGGCCAGGACAACTCCACCGCGCTGTCGAACGCCATGAGTTCGTCCGGGGCGGCCGTTCTGTTCGCCGGTGGCACCGTGGTCGTGGCGATGAGCGCGCTCGCGCTGACCGGCCTGGGCTTTCTGACCTCTATCGGCCTGAGCACCTCGCTGGTCGTGCTGTTCGCCGTGGCGACCGCCCTGACGTTGCTGCCCGCCCTGCTGTCCCTGCTGGGCGACCGCGTCCACAAGGGGCGGCGGAGCCTTCGTACGCGCCGCGTCAAGAAGTCCGACGGCCCCGAGAAGTCGGCATGGTGGCGGTTCGCGCACCGCGTCTCCGGTCGGCCGTGGCCGTACCTGCTGGCCGGGTCCGCGGTGCTGCTGGCGCTGACGATCCCGGCACTGCGCATGGAGACGGGTTTCCCCGACGCGGGCAACGACTCGACCAGCACCACCCACCGCCGCGCCTACGACCTTTTGGCGGAGGGCTTCGGTCCCGGCTTCAACGCCCCGCTGCTCCTCGTCGCAGACCTGCGCGAGCAGGGTGTGGCCGCCGGGGGCATCCCCGAGTTGTCCCGGCGCGTCGCCGACGACCCCGGCATCGCGTCGCTCGGCGAGCCCTGGTTCTCCGCGGCCGGGGACACGGTCGTGCTGCCCGTGCTGCCCACCACCGCCCCAGCGGACGCCGCGACCTCCGACACCCTCGAACGCGTCCGCGGCATCATCCCCGACAATGTCGCCGTGTCGGGCCTGACCGCCATGACCGACGATCTCACCCGTCAACTCGCCGACACCCTGCCGGTGTTCATCGCCGCGGTCATCGTGGTGTCGTTCCTTCTGCTGATGCTGGTGTTCCGCTCCGTCGCGGTACCGCTGAAGGCCGCCGTGATGAACCTGCTGTCCATAGGCGGCGCGTACGGCGTCGTGGTGGCCGTCTTCCAATGGGGCTGGCTGGGAGGGCTGTTCAACCTCCACGAGACCCTGCCGATCGTCTCACCCCTGCCGACGATCTTCTTCGCGGTCCTCTTCGGCCTGTCCATGGACTACGAGGTGTTCCTGCTCTCGCGCGTTCGCGAGGAGTACGACGCCACGGGCGACCCCACCGAGTCGGTGGCACGGGGGATGGCGGTCACGGGCCGCGTGATCACCTCCGCCGCCCTCATCATGACGGTGGTCTTCCTCAGCTTCGTCGCCAACCCCTCGCCGCTCGTCAAGATGATGGGCCTGGGGCTGGCCACGGCCATCGTGCTCGACGCCACGATCGTCCGCATGGTGCTGGTGCCCGCGTCCATGGCTCTGCTGGGGCGCGCCGCGTGGTGGCTGCCCCGGCCGCTCGACCGGCGACTGCCCCGCATCGCCGTGGAGAGCGTGAAGAGCGCGGAGGGCGACAACGTCCCGCCTCCGCCCGAGCCCACGCCGGCACCCACTGCCCGGATCAGCTGAAGTCACAGGCCCATACGCGCCGCGCTCCACGCCTCCGAAACGGTCTGAAGCGATCTGAAGCGGTCCCAAGTGGACTCAAGTGGTCTGCCTCACAACCTGTCACAAGGTCCGGTCGGGCGGCGTCTTGAGGCCGAACCCACCGCGAATGAGGGAGAGACCATGGCTGAGAACACTGATGTGGTCGTGATCGGCGGCGGATACGCCGGCGTCATGGCGGCCAATCGCCTGACGCAGCGCGACGACGTGACCGTGACTCTGATCAACCCGCGCCCGGTCTTCGTTCACCGGATCCGCCTGCACCAAGTGGTGGGCGGGTCCCACGACGTGGTCGTCGACTACCGAGAGGTCCTGGCCAAGGGCGTCCGTCTGGTGGTCGACACCGTCACACGGATCGACGCGGCCGGGCACAGCGTGGAGTTGGCGGCCGACGGCACCGTCGGCTACGACTACCTGATCTACGCGGTGGGCAGCGGGAGCGCCGATCCGGGCGTGCCCGGAGCGGCCGAGTTCGCCTACCCGATCGCCGCCTTGGAGGAGGCGCGGCGGCTGCGGTCGGTCCTCGACGACGCGCCCGCGACGGCCGCGGTGACGGTGGTCGGAGCCGGTGCGCTCGGCATCGAGGCCGCCGCCGAGCTGGCGGAGGCGGGCCGCACCGTCACCCTGGTCTGCGGCGAGGTGCTCGGGCCGTATCTGCATCCCCGCGTTCGGCGCTCGATCGCCAAGCAGTTGGGCAAGCTCGGTGTGACCGTGCTCGAAGGGCCCGACACGAAGGTGACGGCCGTGACGCGCGATGCCGTGCGGCTCAGTGGCGGTCGCGAGCTGCCGAGCCGGGTGACCGTCTGGACCGCCGGTTTCGGCGTGCCGGACCTGGCCGTGCGCAGCGGGCTGAGCACCGACGCCCTGGGCCGCCTGCTCACGGACGAGACGTTGACGAGCGTGGACGACGCGCGGATCGTCGCGGCCGGGGACTCGGCGGCACCGTCGGAACTGCCGCTGCGGATGAGCTGCCAGGCCGCGGGACCGCTGGGCGCCCACGCCGCCGACACGGTGCTCAGCCGGATCGCGGGTGAGGAGCCCGCGTCCATCCAGGTGGGGTTCTTCGGCCTGTGCGTCAGCCTTGGGCGCCGGGCCGCCACCGTTCAGCTCGCCTCCAAGGACGACACCGCCAACAGGTTCTCCATCCGTGGCCGCCTTGCCGTGAAGATCAAGGAGAGCAGTTACAAGGGCTTGCTCAAGCATCTGGCGGACGAGGCGCGCAAGCCCGGTTCGCACACCTGGCCCTTCAAGGACGACAAGCGCCGGCTACTGCTGCATGCCAAGCGCGACGAGGCACCGGTCACGCGGACAGCTCGGCACCTTACGGACTCATGACGTGGTGCGCGCGGCCCGGGGGTGCGGCGGGTGTGCCGTCCTAACGTGGGCGCATGCGAGTACTGGTCACCGGCGGTGCCGGGTTCATCGGGTCCCATGTCGTCGAGGCGCTTCGGGCGTGCGGGCACGAGCCCGTCGTGTTCGACGTACGAGATGATCCTGGCGCGGACGTCCGGGATCCGGAGGCGGTCGCCCGCGCCCTGGCCGGTGTGGACGCCGTGTGCCATCAGGCGGCGATGGTCGGGCTTGGCACCGGATTCGCCGACGCGGCGGAGTACGTCTCCCGCAACGACCTGGGCACCGCCGTCCTGCTCACGGCCATGGCGGAGAAGGGCGTACGGCGACTGGTGCTGGCCGGGTCGATGGTGGTCTACGGGGAGGGCAGGTACACCTGCGCGCGGCACGGGGTGGTACGGCCCGGGCCCCGGGCCGTCGGCGACCTGGCGGCCGGGCGTTTCGAGCCGCGGTGCCCGGCGTGCGGGGAGGAGTTGTCGCCGGGGCTGGTCGGGGAGGACGCTCCGGTGGACCCGCGCAACGTGTACGCCACCACCAAGCTCGCCCAGGAGCATCTGGCCGCCGCGTGGGCGCGCTCGACGGGTGGATCGGCGGTGTCGTTGCGCTACCACAACGTGTACGGACCTCGGATGCCCAAGGACACGCCGTACGCCGGGGTCGCCTCCTTCTTCCGTTCGGCGCTCGCCCGGGGTGAGGCCCCGCGTGTGTACGAGGACGGCCGGCAGCGGCGGGACTTCGTGCACGTACGGGATGTCGCGACGGCCAACGCGACGGCGCTGGAGGCGGATTCGGCCGTAGGAGCGCTCACCGCGTACAACACCGGCAGCGATGAGCCGCACACGGTAGGAGAGATGGCGAGGGCGCTGGCGGCGGCGGACGGCGGGCCCGACCCGGTCGTGACCGGCGAGTACCGGCTGGGCGACGTGCGGCACATCACGGCCGACTCCTCCCGGCTGCGGACCGAGCTGGGATGGAAGCCGGAGGTCGGTTTCACCGAGGGCATGCGGGAGTTCGCGCGGGCCGGGATGCGTGGCGCGTAGCGCCCTTTGGACCGGTGGTGCTGCCCGCTTCAGGAAGCGGCCGCGGGCAGCACCACCTCGAAGCGGCAGCCACCGGGGATGTTGCGTACGGTGGCCCGGCCCTGGTGGGCCTCCACGATGCCGCGGACGATGGCCAGGCCGAGCCCGGCACCCGCCGGAGGCGTGCGGGCGTGGGTGCCACGCCAGCCGGTGTCGAAGACGCGGGGCAGGTCCTCCTCGGGGATGCCGCCGCAGCCGTCCGTCACGGACAACACCACGCCGTCGGGCAGGAGTTCGGCGGCCACCATGACGGTGCCGTCCGCGGGGGTGCGCCTGATCGCGTTGACCAGGAGGTTGCCCAGCACACGACTCATCTCCTTGCCGTCCACCTCCACCGGCAGGGGCTCGACGCCTTCACCGACGAGACGCACGCCGTGTTCGCGGGCCAGTGGATACACCCCGGCGAGGGCATCGCCGACCAGGTCGTAGACGGACATCCGGGAGAGCGACAGGGCCAGGCTGCCGGCGTGGATGCGGGAGAGTTCGAAGAGGTCGCCGACCATGTCGTTGAGGCGTTCGACCTCGGTGCGGATCTGCTTCAGATAGCGGTCCGGGTCGGCGGCGACACCGTCCTCAAGCGCCTCGGCCATCGCGCGCAGACCCGCGAGCGGAGTGCGCAGGTCGTGCGAGATCCAGGCGACGAGTTCACGGCGGGAGGTCTCCAGGGCGCGCTCGCGCTGCCTCGATTCGGCGAGCTTCGCGCTGGTGGTCTGCAACTCGCGGCTGAGCGCGGCCAGTTCGGCGGTGGCCGCACCGGGGGGTGCCGTGAAGTCGCCGTCGTCACCGAAGGAGCGGGCGGCGAGGGCGAGTTCGCGGCTGCGGGCGACCACCCAGCGGCCCAGCAGCAGGGCGGCTGCCAGGGAGACGACGGCCGCCATCGCGACCACCGTCGTCACCACCGACAGGTCGTGTGCGGACAGGAACATCGCCTGCGCAACGGCCAGGGTGCCCGCGAGCATCGCGGTCACGGCGACGGCCGCCACCACGGTGAGGGAGGTGGTCAGTGAGCGGCGGCGGAGCATCCACAGCGTTCCCGCGCCGAGCAGCCCGGCCGCACCGGCACCGAGGAAGGCGTACAGGGCGATGAGCAGGGTGACGCGCATGATCACTCCTCGCCCTGACCGGAAGAGCCGGGGGAACCGGAAGGACCAGACGGTTCGGTGGGTTCGGCGGGTTCTGGGGCTTCGGCGGGTTCTGGGGGTTCGGCGGGATCGAATCGGTAGCCGACGCCCCACACCGTCTGGATCAGGCTGGGCCTGGCGGGATCGTCCTCGACCTTGTTGCGCAGCCGTCGGACGTGGACCGTGACGGTCGAGAGGTCGCCGAAGTCCCAGCCCCACACCTCCCGCATCAGGTCCTCGCGGCTGTACGCCCGGCCCGGATGACGCAGGAGGAAGGCGAGCAGGTCGAACTCACGCAGGGTGAGGGCGAGTTCGCCGCCGTTCTTGGTGGCGCGGCGCGCGGCCGGGTCGACGGTGAGTCCGGCCGCGCTGTGGGAACGCGTGCCCACGACGGGCCGTGTGCGGCGCAGGACCGACTCCACCCGCAGCACCAGCTCCCGAGGGCTGAACGGCTTGGTCACGTAGTCGTCCGCCCCCACCTCAAGACCGAGGATGCGGTCGTCCTCGTCGCCGCGGGCGGTGAGCATGATGACCGGCACGGGGCCGCGGCCGCGCAGCCGGCGGCACACCTCCAGGCCGTCCATACCGGGCAGCATCAGATCGAGTACCACCAGGTCCGGCCAGTGCGCGGCGGCGCCGGCGAGGGCGGTCGGCCCGTCCTCTGCCCGGTCCACCAGGTAGCCGGCGCGATCCAGGTAGCCCGAGACGACCTCGGCGACCGTGGGGTCGTCGTCGACGACGAGGACGCGTGCCGTCCCGGTCCGTCCGTCGGCTGAGGCGCCCGCCACCGACTCGTACGGTTGCTGTTCCATACGGCCAGCCTCGCACCGCGGGCCTTCGAGCGTCGCTCTCCGAGTGGCCCACCGGCCCTGACGTCCGTGTTTCGTAAGGAGCCGAAGCCCGATATGTGCGTTTCACGTTCGTAGGGTGAGAGCCGTGATGACCTCTTCCACACCCGAGGACGTCGATGTCGTCCTCCCCTGTCTGAACGAAGCCGAGGCACTGCCCTGGGTACTCGCCCGCATGCCGTCCGGCTGGCGTGCGCTCGTCGTGGACAACGGCTCCACCGACGGCTCGGCGGACATCGCCCGGGACCTGGGCGCCACCGTCGTCCACGAACCGCGCCGCGGCTTCGGCGCCGCCTGCCATGCGGGACTGACCGCGGCCACGGCCGGCATCGTGTGCTTCTGCGACTGCGATGCCTCGCTGGACCCGGCCCTGCTCGTGCCGTTCGTGGACGAAATCCGGGGCGGCGAGGCCGACTTGGTGCTCGGTCGGCGTCGGCCACGGGGCCGGGGCGCCTGGCCCGTGCACGCCCGGGCGGGCAATCTCGCACTCGCGCTGATGCTGCGCCGCCGCACCGGTCTGCGCCTGCACGATCTCGGTCCGCTGCGTGCCGCCCGCCGCGAGGCACTGCTCGCCCTGGACTTGACCGACCGGCGCAGCGGCTACCCGCTGGAGATGGTCGTGCGGGCCGCCGACGCGGGCTGGCACGTCACCGAGCACGACGTCCCGTATCTGCCGCGGTCCGGCGCCTCGAAGGTGACCGGGACCTGGCGCGGCACCTGGCAAGCGGTACGGGACATGAGCCGCGTCCTGGCCGAACGGCCCGCCGTACCAGCGGCGGCCGCAGCACAGCCACAGTCACAGTCACAGTCACAAGGAGGGTCCCGCCGGTGACCACCCTGCTCGTCATCGCCAAGGAACCGCGGCCGGGACGGGTGAAGACCCGGCTCACGCCGCCGTTCACACCCGGGGAGGCGGCGGCGCTCGCCGAGGCGGCCCTCACCGACACCCTGAGGGCGGTGGCCGCGGCACCCGCACGACGCCGGGTCCTGGTCCTCGACGGGAAGCCCGGGCCCTGGCTGCCGCCCGGCTTCGATGTCGTACCGCAGTGTGCGGGCGGCCTCGACGAACGGCTGGCCGCGGCCTTCGCCGACTGCGACGGACCGGCCCTGCTGATCGGGATGGACACACCGCAGGTCACCCCGGGCCTGCTCACTGCGGACTTCGACGGGTACGACGCCTGCTTCGGCCCGGCCGAGGACGGCGGTTTCTGGGCGCTCGGGGTGGCCGAGCCGGACCCCGAGCTGCTGCGCGGGGTTCCGATGTCGTCGCCCGTCACCGGCGCCGTACAGCGTGCCAGGCTCGTCGCCGCCGGTCTGCTGGTGCGGGATCTGCCGCGTCTGCGGGACGTGGACACGTCCGTCGACGCCGAAGCGGTCGCCGCCCTGGCGCCGCACGGCTGCTTCGCCGCGGAACTGGCCAGGCTGCGGACGGCCGGCCACCGATGAGCACGGCGCATGGGGTGATGGCGCGGGATGCCGGCGGGCACAACTGGTCGGCCGACCCGTACGCGGACGCCCTGCGGGCCGGCCGCGGACCGCTCTTCCTGCGCCGCGGCGACGGCTGGCTGCTGCCGCTGGACGTCGAGCGGTGGTGTGCGCGGGCCGACGCCGTGGACCGGCAGGTCCTGGACCGGTGCGAGGGTGCTGTCCTCGACGTCGGGTGCGGGCCGGGAAGGCTGGTCACGGAACTCGCCGCCCGGGGCCGGACCGCGCTCGGCATCGACGTCAGCGAGGCCGCCGTCGCCCACACCCTGGGTCTCGGCGGGCCCGCCCTGTGGCGCTCGGTCTTCGAACCACTGCCGGGCGAGGGCCGTTGGAACAGCGCCCTGCTCCTGGACGACAACCTGGGCATCGGCGGCGATCCACGCGCCCTGCTCAGCAGAGTGGCCCAACTACTGCTGCCCGGCGGCCTGTTGATCGCCGAGACAGCCCCGGTGGACGTGGACGAGCGCGCCGACGTCCGCATCGTGCGCGGCACCGACATCCAGGGGGCCACCGGCGCGGCGTTCCCCTGGGCCCGGCTCGGCACCCGGGCGCTGCTGCGGTACGCCCGCCCGCTGGGGTGGCGCACCGTGGATCAGTGGTCGGCCGGTGGCCGCTGCTTCGTCTCCCTGCGCAGCCGCAGCACCAGCAGCAGGGCGGAACCGCCGAACAGTACGGCGGTGATCAGCAGCCAGCGGGCGAGGAAGCCGTCCGCGGACAGGCCGGTGGCGGACTCGTAGCCGTCCGCCACCCGGCCGCTGATCAACGGGAACCACACCAGCAGCAGAAGCCCGGAGAAGGCCGCCGGCACCCGGACGTACAAGGTCCACGCCCGGCGGCCTGCGGTACCGAGTGCTCCGGTGACGGCCCGGTCCACGGACGCGTACAGCGGTAGAAACACCAGGTCGTGCAACACGGCCGCGCCGACGAACCACAGCGTCACGCCTAGCCAGTCGTCGGACAGCAGACGCACACCCGCGTATCCGGCGAGGGCGAACGAACAGGCCAGGAGCAGCAGTTGCAGCGGGCTGCCGAGCGGCGGGAACGCTCTGCGCATCACAGGTCTCCGAACGTCATCCGGGCCACCCACTTGGTGTTGAGCACACCGGGCGCCGCGGGCACGATGATCCGGGCCGGGTAGCCGTGATCGGGGGTCAGCGGCTCGCCGTTGACGTCCAGGGCGAGCAGGGAGCGCGGGTCACGCACCTGGTTGGATCGCAGGGCGGCCCTGCGGAAGGCGCCACGCCGCTGGAGGGACTCCACCATCACGTCGGGGGCCGCGTCCCCGTCGTACCCGACGAGGACGGCGAGTTCCCTCAGCCGTACGCCCCGCCACCACTGGTCGCCGGTCGACCAGCCCTCCACACAGGCGATGGGCAACGCCGAGCTGTGCAGCGGCAGTTCGAGCAGTTCGACGCGGCTGAGCCGGACGGTCCCGGCGGGCCCGGTGAGGACCAGCCGCCACACGTCCTCGTGCGTCTCCCGCGCGCTGATCCCCCGGGACGCGGCCGTCTTGTTGATCTGGAAGCCACCGGGACCGCTGCCCGGATCGGCGCCGCCGTGCGGTGCGAGGAGGGCGGTGCGCCGCAGCGGACCGTCGAAGCTCTGTCCGGCCGTGGTCCCGAACAGCAGCAGCGAACCGCCACCGACGAACCACAGCGCGCCGCGCCGGGACACGGTGGGCTCGGCCGGCCGCGGGGAGACCAGCGGGAAGTCCGGCTCCCCGCCCGCCTCCTCCTCAGGCCCCTCCCCCGCCCGCATGCGACGCAGATTGCGTACGGCGGCGGGGGCCCGGAGCACCACGTGCACCAGGAACGCGGCGAAGAACACCCAGGCGCCGTAGAAGTGCAGCGGATAGAAGGAGCCGGGGAAGAGGTAGTCCAGCTGGACGTTGAGCACACCCGTCACGAACTCGAACAGCACGCCGCCGACGAGGAGCAGCAGGGAGATCCGCTCCAGGGCGTGCGTGAGCGACCGGGCCGGCGGCAGCGCGAACAGCTTCGGCACCACCGACCACAGCTTGGCCAGCAGGACAGGGATGAGCGTGATCCCGAGCGTGACATGGACGCCCTGGGTGAGCCGGTACAGCCAGGACGGATGTGTCGGCCAGGCGAAGAGGTAGAAGCCGAGCAGTCCCTTGTCCGGGGTCTTGTCGTTGACCGGCGAGAGGTCCGGGTTGTACGCGGCGTACGACAGCAGTCCCGTCATGAACAGCGCGGTGATCCCGCCGAGCAGCACGACACCGAGCACCGAGGTGAACCACGGACCTCGTACGGGACTGCGCCAGAAACGGGGGGACGTGGGTGGAGTGTGAAGCCGTGGCATGCGCCGACCGTAGGCCGCCGCAGCTGCGGAAAGGGGCCTCCGACACATGACGAAACGCTGACGTCGGCACGAGCATCGGCCTCGACGCGGTCCCCGCGGCCTAGCGTTCCCCCGTGACCCGTGATCTTCTCCGAGACCTGTACGCGACCGCGGCCGCCGCTCTCCTCGTCGTGGCGGCCGCGCTGGTCGGCACCGCGATCGAGCGGGAGCACGGCACCCTGCACGTGGGGTGGCCGCCCCTGTACGCCAACTGGGGTCCACACGTCGGCCCCGGCACCCCCGCGGCGCTCGTCGTCGCGGTCGGCGTCGTGGCGTACGGGCCGCGCGTCGCCGCCCGGCTGCCGTGGCGCGCGCTGCTGGGCGCGGCCTGGGGCACGGCCATGGCGTGGACGTGGTCGCTGGCGCTGATCGACGGCTGGCAGCGAGGGATCGCGGTCCGGCTCACGACCAAGTACGAGTACCTGCAGGTCATCGACCGCTTCCAGGACATCCCGGCGACACTGCGGGACTTCACGGGCCACATCCTGCTCCACTCACCCGACCACTGGCCCGCGCATGTGGCGGGCCACCCTCCGGCGGCGACGGTCACGTTCGTCCTGCTCGACCGGGTCGGACTCGGCGGCGGAGGCTGGGCCGGAGCGTTCTGCATCACGGTCGGTGCGTCGGCGTGCGTGGCGGTACTGGTCGCCGTGCGGGCGCTCGCGGACGAGGCGCTGGCGCGCCGGGCGGCGCCGTTCCTGGTGATGGCGCCGGCCGCGGTGTGGATGGGCACGTCCGCGGACGGCTGCTTCGCGGCGGTCGCCGCCTGGACGATCGCCTTCCTCGCCCTCGCGGTCACCGGCCACCGGCCACGGCTCACCGGTTTCGCCGCCGGCCTCCTCTTCGGCCTCACCTGCTATCTCTCGTACGGCCTCACCCTCTTCGCCGTGATCGCGGGCGCCGTCCTGCTGCTCGGCCCTCGACGAACCCGTCCTCTGCCCTACGCCCTCGCCGGAGTGGCCGTCGTCCCGGTCGTGTTCACCCTGGCGGGCTTCGACTGGTGGGAGGCGTATCGGCTGCTCGTCGAGCGCTACTACCAGGGAGCCGGTGGCATCCGGCCCTACGGCTACTGGGTGTGGGCCAACCTCGCCTGCACGGTCCTGATCGTGGGCCCGGCAACGGTGGCGGGCCTGCGACGAACCGGCGCCGCGCTCTTCCAGCCCACGACACGGCTGAGCGGACGTTCTCCCCTCGACACTCCTCCCCTCGACACTCCTCCGCGCGGGCGGACAGCCGAGCGCCACGGCGCTTTCGTACGGATCAGCTCGGCCGTGCTCCGACGGGTCCGGCCGTGGGCGGACCTGCCCGGCGCCTCCGCCGAACTCCGCCTCGCCGTGCTGGTCGCCGCCGCATTCGCCGCTCTGCTGATCGCCGACCTGTCCGGGATGAGCAAGGCGGAGACCGAACGCATCTGGCTGCCGTTCGCCATGTGGCTACTGGCCTCGTGCGCGCTCCTGCCCCGCCCCCGCACCTGGCTCGCTGCCCAGGCCACACTCGCCCTGCTTCTCAACCACTTGCTGCTGACCGGCTGGTGACGGTCCTTTCAGCGTGCTGCCCGCACCGCGCGCAGCACGGCCTGCGCCATGCCTCGCTCGCCGCGCTCGTTGGGGTGCATGGAAGCAGCCGGGGCCGCGGGGATCAGGGGCTCGATCCAGCGCACGTCTTTGTCCGCGCAGGCGTCGTGTCCGGCGGAGGGCGTGTAGGTGTCGACGTACCCGGCGCCGGCGGCTTTCGCGCTGTCCCGCAGCATGGTGTTGAGCTGCCGTTCCTTCTCCCGCAGGAAGCTCACGTCGCCCGGAGCCAGGCCCGTCGCGCGTCCGCAGCCTCGGCCGTCGTCCGGCAGGATCGCTGGATAGCCGACGACGAACACCCGTGCCTCTGGGGCCCGGCGGCCGATGTCGCGCAGCGCGGCGGACAGCCGCCCGCCCGCCGCGTCGATCCTCGCCGCCACCTGGTCGGTGCCGCCGGAGACGTACCGCTTCCGGCACGGGGCGTCGTTCAACGTGCCGTCCTCGAAACGGCTCTCCATCCGGTACCGAACGCCGTCCTTGACGCACGCGGTGATCACCGAGCCGAAGCCGATGTCGTTCCCGCCGACGCCGACGGTGACCAGGCCGGTCGCCGCGCTGACGGCCGCCAGTTGGGCCGGGTTGACGCCGTCGTCCGTGGACTGCGGGGCGGACAGGTCGGCAACCGTGGCACCGCTGCAACTGACGTCACGGAACTTCGCCGCGCCGAGGCCGAGGCCGTCGGCGACCAGCGCCGGGTAGTTCCGGTCGGAGCGGTCGCACCCCGGGGGTTTGCCGTTCTGGCCGGGGATCCTCGGGCCGGCCGTGTAGGAGTCGCCCAGGGCTACGTAGGGTCCGCGCGGGGGCGTCAGGAGAGCCGACGCCGCGCCACCGTCGTCCCGGGTCACGGCGACCGCCGTGAGGAACGCGGCGCACGAGACGACCCCGGCCAGTCCGAGCGTGATACGGGTCTTCATCGGGTGTGCTTGCCTCCCAGTGCGGGGGTCCTGGAGACAGGCACGTCGTGCGGTGCGCGCGGGCGCGCGCAGCGCGGTCGGCCTTCGCCGTCGGACGCCAGGCGATGACCGGCACACGGCGCCCTGACCGTGGGCGCGGAGCAGTCGGTCTCGGATACCTGCTCAGGCTCCCCGGGCGAGGCCCTCCCCGTCGTCATGCCGTTGCAGACACCGTGACTACTCGGGGCGCAGTACGCCCGACGCGGCATGTCGTTCCCAGGTAGGCCGGACAGGTCCACGGGTTCCGGTGGGGCGTGGCGTTCTGTCTGCACGGCACGGCACGGCATGGCTCGGCACGGGTGGCTCGATATGCGATGGCTCGACATGGCACGGCACGGTGGTCGTGGCCGGCGACGTCACGGCGGTGGCGGTCGGGACCGCGACACGCGGCGGTCCTCCAATCCTTGGTCCCTCACCCGAACGAACTGCACGATGAGCCGGCGCTCGCAGTCCGCGGATGTTGAACTCCCGTCCAACACCTGGTGCCGCCGTATCGGCATATGATCGCCCCTCAACCGCCGGTTAGCGGTAACACCGGGCAATGAACGGGTCGTTGAGCGGTCTCCGGCCGCAGGAGCCGACTGGCGCGTCGGCCGAATCGGCCCTGCGGCAGCGGAAAGGAAACCACGGTGTCCGACCAGGGACGGCTGATCGCCGGCCGATACCGCATCCTCGACCGGATCGGCCGAGGCGGCATGGCCACCGTGTGGCGCGCCCACGACGAGCTTCTCGGCCGCCAGGTCGCGGTCAAGAAGCTGCACCCTCAGCCACATCTCGACGACGACGAACTAGCCACCCTTTTCGAACGCGCCCGGCGCGAGGCCCACAGCGCCGCCCGGATCAGCCACCCCAATGTCGTTGTCGTCCACGACGTCGTGGACGACGAGGGCCTGCCCACCATCGTCATGGAGTACGTGCCTTCCAGCACCCTCGCCGAACTCGCGGCGCGTGGTCCGATCCCGCCCGAAGAGGTCGCCAGGATCGGCCGTGGCCTGATCGCCGCGTTACGGGCGGCGCACCGGGCCGGGGTCCTGCACCGGGACGTGAAGCCTGCCAATGTGCTGCTCTCCGAGGACGGCCGGGTGGTCCTCACCGACTTCGGCATCGCCCACGCCTCCGAGACCTCGAACCTCACCCGCTCCGGCCAACTGGTGGGCTCCGTGGACTTCATGGCCCCCGAGCGCCTCGTCGGGGCCAAGCCGGGTCCGGAGGCCGACCTGTGGGCGCTGGGCGCAACACTCTTCCAGGCGGTGGAGGGCCGCTCACCGTTCCTCCGGGACACGGTGGCGCAGACGATGTACGCCATTGCCATGGAGCCGGCTCCCGAGGTGCGGGGCGCCGGGCCGCTCACCCCGGTGATCCAGGGTCTGCTCGTGGCCAATCCGGCCGAGCGACTGTCGGCGGAGGACGCCGAGCGTCTGCTGCGAATACCGTCGGGCGAAGCCGACTCCTCTGCCGTTCCGTCGGCCGCCCGTGCGCCGGGCGACAACGCTCCGGTTTCTGCGGCGACGGCTGTGGCGGGGTTGGGGCGGAGTCCGGAGCGCAGAACGGGCCAGGCATCCGCCGCCGGAGGGCCCGCGGAGAGTCCGCAGCCCGCTACGACCGACATGGAGGCGCGACGGTCCCCGGGCGCGAGGCGTTCGAAGAAGCCGGTTGTGCTGGCCGCAGCGGTCGCCACGGCGTTGTTGATCGCGGTCGCAGTGCTGATCACCATGCCGACGGAGAAGAACAGCATCAGCGCCACCGCGTCGGACGGCCCGCTCCCGGCCGGCGACCCCACGCGTCAGTCCACGGACACGTCCGCGACCTCCTCTCCCGTCGCGTCACGCTCCGCGAGCGCTGGCGCCACCTCGCCAAAGCCCACCCCGTCCAAGTCTCCGTCCAACGCCGTGCAGGAGGACTCCAAGCCGGAGTCCGAAGGCAAGGACACCTCCGAGGAGAGCGGATCCGACACGTCGGTCGCCCCGGCCGGCCGTGCCCTGGTGGTCGCCGCCTCGGGGAAGTGCCTGAGCAGCGGCGCCGGGACCGAAGGGCTTCAACTCATCCAGGCCGCGTGCGACGGCTCCGCGGCGCAACGATGGCAGACCGGATCGGGCGGGACCCTACGGTCGTCGGGGAAGTGCATGACAGTGGCCGGAGGGGCGACCGACGACCGGACCGAGATCCAACTGTCCGGCTGCAACGGCAACGGCAGCCAGCGGTTCCACCTCGCCGGTACGCAACTGATGGCCAACCAGTCGCGGAAGTGCGTCGACATTTTCGGCGGCGCGAGCGGAACGGGGGCGGTCCTCTGGGAGTGCAACGGGAGGGACAACCAGATCTGGACACTCCGATGACGTAAGCCTACTTGCGGCGAACACGTCCGCCGCACGGAGGGATGCGAGTGCCCATCAGCTGCAGCAGGTCCTCGTACCGGCAGAGGAGTTGCACCTCAGTCGCGCCGCACGGTGCTTGTGCTGACGCAGCCTGCGCTCAGGTGACAACAGCACCGGAACCAGCGCTACTTGATGCAGCCGCCAGAGCACAGGATGGCGAACTCTTCAGCTCCGGGAGGAAGATGGGAGGCTTCCCATGGCAGCGGCTTGTCGGGGCAGAGGCCCCCGCAGAGGGTGATGAACTCTCCGCCGACGGGAAGATGAGAGGCCCTCAAGGGCAGCGGCTTGTGGGGGCAGAGGCCCCCGCAGAGGGTGGTGAACTCCCCGGCTCCGGCGGGACCATGGGAGGCCTCCCACGGCAACGGCTTGGTGGGGGCGGTACGGCCGGGCTCGGCGGCTGACGCGCCAGGGATGAAGCCCACGGTGAGTGCCACGGCGGCCAGCAGGCCGGCGGACAGGCGAGCGACAGTGCGCATAGGGTTTCCCTCCGGTTTGAGGCCGGGCGGTCAGATCCGGCCACCGCTCCGCAGTCTTTCTTCCCGTGACCCTCACCACAATCATTTCGACTGTGGCCGAAATGTGCAGGTCACGCGGAGTGCCGCCCCTCGACCATTGGGGCTGCAAGCCCGTTGGACTCGCAAGAGCAACGACATCGCCCCGACACCCCGCTCGCCGGGCAAAGGGCTCGCTCTCTGTGCCCGTCCCTCCTTGCCCCGCGTTCAACTCCCTTGTGCGTCCACACCGTTGACGCCCTCTCTCCCCCTCACTACCTTCCGAGAGCGCTCTCATGTTCGTTTCCACAGCCCCTCCACAGCCCCGGCCTTCCGCTCGCACCGGTGTCGTCCGCGAAGGAGCGAGACCGGTCCCACGGCAAGGCTCAGGAGCGTTGCCCTGACAGAGAGGCCCCATGACTCTCCTTCCGAGACTCCGAATCCCCAGACGATCAGCCGCGACCCTGGCCCTGGCCCTGCTCGCGGGCCTCGCCCCCCAGTCCGCGTCCGCCGCCGACCCCACCCCCGCCACGCCAACCTCATCCGCAGACTCAGCCGCAGCCACAGCCACCATCTGCAACAAGTACTGCGACGCCCGTGACCCCGCCCTCTCCCCGAGCGACCGGACTCCCGTCACGGCGGCCGTCCACGGTCGGTCGATCGCCCTCCACTTCGACGACACAGACGCGATGGGCTGGGCGTCCATCGGCAACGGCAACCCGGGCGACGAGGTCTGGCTAGACCGCTCCTTCGACGGCGGCCGCACCTGGAGCTCGGGCAGCAAGCTGGGCGACACGACCGTCCCGGCAGGTCAACGCGGCTGGCGCACGCTGATGTACAACGTGGACGACTGGAACAACCACGGTGTCGGCGCCCTGCGCGCCTGCGGCAAGGCCGGGGACCGCACCGAGATCGCGTGCACCCCATGGGCCCGCACCACGTGGAACGCCGGCAACCGGCGCACCGCCGCGGCCACCGGGCTGATGACCTTCTACAACTACGGAACCGGCCTGTTCGACACCACCGGCTGGTGGAACTCGGCCAACGCCCTCAACGCCCTCGTCGACAACATCCGGGTGACGGGCATGGGCAGTTACTCGTACGCGATCGCCCGCACGTACGACCAGAACCTGAACGCGAAGGACGGGCAGTTCCGCAACGAGTACATCGACGACACCGGCTGGTGGGGGCTCGCCTGGGTCGCCGCGTACGACCTGACGGGTGACCGCCGCTATCTGGACACAGCCCGCGTCGACGCCGACCACATGGCGGCGTACTGGGACAACACCTGCGGCGGCGGAGTGTGGTGGAGCACGGCGAAGACGTACAAGAACGCCATCGCCAACTCCCTCTACATCCAGCTCAGCGCCGCCCTGCACAACCGCATCCCGGGCGACTCGACATACCTGAACCGGGCCCGCGCAGGCTGGTCCTGGTTCCAGGGCACCGGCATGATCAACGGCTCGAACCTGGTCAACGACGGAGTCGACCTCTCCACCTGCCGCAACAACGGCCAGCCCGTGTGGTCGTACAACCAGGGCGTCCTGCTCGGCGCGCTCACCGAGCTGTCCAGGGCGACCGGCGACGGCCAACTCCTCACCCGCGCACGGCAGATCGCCGATGCCTCGACCACGACCGCCTCGCTCCACACCGCCGACGGCATCCTGCGCGACCCGTGCGAGGGCGGCGACTGCGGCGCCGACGGGCCGTCCTTCAAGGGCGCGCACGTGCGCGGTCTGGGCAAGCTCAACTCCGCACTGCCGGACCACCCGTACACCACCTACCTGCAACGCCAGGCGGACCGTGCCCACGCGAGCGACCGCAACCCCCTCGACCAGTACGGACTGCGCTGGTTCGGTCCGGTCGACAAGCTGGACGCGGCGCGGCAGCAGAGCGCCCTCGACCTGTTCAACGCGGCGCCATGAAGCGGGAGTTCATGGACCGTACGACAACGTTGTCTGCCGTTGGTCTGGACAATCGACCGGGTGAATGCTGTGGTGTTCGTGCAGCGAGTCATCCCGTGTTGAACAAGTTCCACCGTCCTGCGGGCGGCGTTCCTCCGTGCGTCACCGAGACCTTGGAGCGATCACCGTGCTGAGACCCCTTTCGACCTGGCGGCGCGTCACGACCGCCGCCACGGTGCTGGCACTCGCCGTCACCGGCCTCCTCGCCTCCGGCACGGCCCCCGCCGGCGCCGCCGCGGCGGCCTGGACCCCCAAGCCCGCGCCGATGACGACGCCGTGGACCGACCAGGTCCCGGTCGACAACCCGCTGCCCGAGTATCCGCGACCGCAGCTCACCCGCCCCGACTGGGCCAATCTCAACGGCATCTGGGACTTCGCCGTCACATCCCGCGACGCCGGTCAGCCGTCGTCGTTCGGCGAGCAGATCCGGGTGCCCTTCGCACCGGAGTCCGCGCTCTCGGGAATCCAGCGGAAGATCACCGAGAACGACAAGCTCTGGTACAAGCGCACCTTCACCGTCCCGGCCGGCTGGAACGGCCGTCGCGTCCAGCTCAACTTCGGTGCCTCCGACTGGGAGACCACGGTCTGGGTCAACGGGCAGCAGGCCGGTGCCGTCCACCGAGGGGGCTACGACTCCTTCTCGTACGACATCACACCGCTGCTGAACGGTGGCGGCACCAACACGATCGTCGTCTCCGCGTACGACGCCACGCAGACCGGCGGCCAGGCCGTCGGCAAGCAGCGCATCCAGGACGTCACCCCGCACGCCGGGCGCAGCATCTTCTACACCGCCACGTCCGGGATCTGGCAGACGGTCTGGCTGGAGCCGACCGCCGCCGCGCGCGTCACCCGGCTCGACATGGTCCCGAACCTCCAGGACAGCACCCTGCGGGTGACGGTGCGGGCCGCCGGAGCCGATGGCGCAAGCGTCAAGGTCACCGTCTCCAACGGCGGCACACAGGTCGGCAGCGTCACTGGGACGGTCGGCCAACAGTTCTCCGTGCCGGTGCCCAACGCCCGCCTGTGGACGCCGGAGGACCCGTTCCTGTACGACGTCACGGCCGAACTCACCGGCAGCGCGGGCGCCGACCGGGTCGGCTCGTACGCGGGCATGCGGTCGATCGCGGTGCGGAACGTGAACGGTGTCCAACGCCCCGTGCTCAACGGGTCGTTCGTCTTCCAGAGCGGCACCCTGGACCAGGGCTACTGGCCGGACGGCCTCCACACCGCTCCCACCGACGCGGCGCTCAGGTACGACCTGCAGAAGCACAAGGACCTGGGCTTCAACATGGTCCGCAAGCACATCAAGGTCGAGCCGCAGCGGTGGTTCTACTGGGCGGACCGCCTGGGGCTGCTGGTGTGGCAGGACATGCCGGCCATGGACAGCGGAAAGAGCCCGTCCGCCGCGGCCCGCACCCAGTGGGAGACCGAGTACCGCGCGATCATCGACGAGCACCGCAGTTCGCCCTCGCTGATCCTCTGGGTCAATCAGAACGAGGGCTGGGGCCAGTACGACCAGGCCCGCATCGCGGACATGGTCAAGTCGTACGATCCCTCGCGTCTCGTCGACAACATGAGCGGCGTCAACTGCTGCGGCTCCCAGGACGGGGGAAACGGCGATGTGGTCGACAACCACAACTACGTCGGCCCCGGCAACACTCCGACGGAAACGGTGCGTGCCTCCGTGCTGGGCGAGTACGGCGGTCTCGGCATCCGGGTCTCCGGCCACGAGTGGTATCCGGGCGGCGGATTCAGCTACGAGGACCAGCCGAGCCTGTCCGCCCTCAACGACCGGCTCGTCGGGCTGCTCGACGGCATCCGGGAGAACTCGATGCCTGCGGGCGGCCTGTCGGCGGCCGTCTACACACAGATCACGGACGTCGAGAACGAGGCCAACGGCCTGCTGACCTACGACCGTCAGGTCGTCAAGGTCGACGAGGCCCGCGTGCGCGCCGCCAACCAGGCACTCGTCACGGCGTCCCGCACGGTCGGACCGACGGTGAAGCTGCCGGTGGAGCAGTACGTGTCCATCCGGGTGACCACGCCGGGCTACACCGACCGCTACCTCCGTCACAAGGACGGACTCGGCTTCACCGAGGTGGTGAACTCCGGCAGCACGGCCCTGTTGAAGGAGGACGCCACCTGGAAGGTGAAGCCGGGTCTCGCCAACCGGCTCTGCTACTCCTTCGAGTCCCGCAACTATCCGGGCGAGTATCTGCGCCACCGCGAGTTCCGTGTCCGGCGCGACGCGAACGACAACTCCACGCTCTACAAGGAGGACGCGACCTGGTGCCCGGTGCAGGGCCCCGGCGGCGTGCGGCTGTCGGCGTCGGGCTTCCCCCGCCAGTATCTGCGGCACATCGACGCGGAGCTCTGGCTGGCCCAGCAGGGCGGCACGCACACCTGGGACAACCCGGCGAGCTTCGTCCCGGACACCACCTGGGCGATCTCGGCACCCTGGGCTCCCTGAGCCCAACAGCCCACGAAGAACAGGCACTTCGCAAGGTGGCCGCCCTCGGCGGGCGGCCACCCCTCCCTTCCGCGCACGGCCCTCACGGATTGGCGGTACGTCATGTCAGCGCGGCCCCACCCGGTCCTCGGCGGACCCCTGACCCTGTTCCTGGCGCTGCTCCTGGCCCTGACCGGCCTCGTCGCCCTCCCCGCTGCCGCCGCCCGTGCCGCGACGCCGGTCTGTGCCCTGGCGTGCGACACCCTGGACCCCTCGAAGGCACGGCAGGACACCTTCCCGGTGCCGAACAAGACCATCAACGGCCGGATAGTCCGGCTGCATGTCTCCGACCCGGACAACATGGCCTGGGCGAGCATCGACAACGGCGTGACGGGCGAGTCCGTCTGGCTGGACCGGTCCTGGGACCGGGGCGCCACCTGGGAGGGTCTGCTCGGCAGAGCGAGCATCCCCGGCACTTGGACCGGCACCCGCACGCTGATGTACAACATCACCGACCCGGTCGGACACCGGCGCGGCTGGATCCGTGCCTGCGGTGACGCGGGCGGTGTCACCTGCACCGACTGGGCGTATCCGAAGGTGTGCGACGGCTCGTTCTGCGACGGTGCCGACCCCGCCACCGCGTCCGGTGACGACACCCCCGTACCGTCGACCACCCTCTTCGGGCGCACCATCAGCCTGCATGTCGACCAGCGCAACGGCATGGCCTGGGGCGTCGTCGGAGGCGGCGGCGCGGGCGACGAGATCTGGCTCGACCGCTCCTGGGACGCCGGCGCGAGCTGGCCCGAGGGCGCTTCGCTCGGCCGTACGAGCGTGCCGTCCGGGGCGACTTCGACCCGGACCGCCATGTTCGCCACGCGGGACCCACGGGGTCTGCTGTACGGCGGGGCCGTCCGCGCCTGTGGCCGTGAGGCCTCCCACCAGGAAGGCAGTTGCACCGCCTGGGCCAGGCCGGCACCGACGCGGGCACGTGCGGGGGCGGACGCGCTGATGGCTTCGTATCAGACGAACGAGGGCTGGTGGCGCAGCAGTTGGTGGAACTCGGCCGTCGCCACCACGTCGATCATCGACTTCGCCGAGCGCACCGGTCGGCACGACTACGACTGGGTGATCTCCCGTACCTTCGAGCAGAACCGCGGTGTCTTCCCCGCGGGGGTTCGCAGTTCGGACCCGATCGAGGGGCACTTCATCAGCCGTGCCATCGACGACGCGGGCTGGTGGGCCATCGCCTGGCTGACGGCGTACGACTACACGGGCGAGCGGCGCTACCTGGATGAGGCCGTGACGATCGCCAACTACGTGCACCAGTACTGGGATCCGGGCACCTGCGGCGGCGGTGTGTGGTGGGACCGGGAGCGCACGTACAAGAACGCCGTGACCAGCGGGCAGTACCTGTGGCTGACCACCTCGCTGCACCAGCGGATCTCCGGTGACACCGTGTGGGGCTCGCGGGCGACCACGGCGGCGAACTGGTATCTGGGCAGCGGGCTGATCAACTCCTCCGGCCTGGTCAACGACGGGCTGAACGCGAGCTGCGGCAACAACGGCCAGACCGTGTGGAGTTACAACCAGGGCCTCGCCATCGGCGCCTTCACCCAGCTGTGGCGGTCCACCGGTACCAGCCGGTATCTGGACACGGCCAAGCGGCTGGCCGACGCCGCGATGTCGTCGCCGGCGCTGACCCGCGGCGGTGTGCTGACCGAGTCCTGCGACGTCGGCACCGGCTCCTGCGACGACAACCAGAAACAGTTCAAGGGCATCTTCATGCGGCACTTCGCCGATCTGGCGGACGCCACCGGGTCCACCGCCCACCGGGCCTACGTGACGAAGCAGGCCGACTCGATCTGGACCACGGACCGGGACCCCCTCAACCGCCTGGGCCAGCGCTGGTCCGGCACCAGCCCCAACCCGTCGGACTGGCGTACCCAGGCCAGCGCGTTGGAGGCACTGACGGCCGCGGAGGGTCCATAGGGGCCAAACGGTGAACTCCTTGTCGTAGAAGGGATGTTCAGGCGGTCCAGGTCCAGTCGGCGACCTCGGGCAGGTCCGTGCCGTGTTCGCGGATCCAGGCGTGGTGGCGGGTGCGGGCATCCGCCATCCGCTGGCGTACGGCGGCGGCGCGGACTCCGAGGCCGGGGACGCGGTCGATGACGTCCATGACGAGTCGGTAGCGGTCCATGTCGTTGCGGACGACCATGTCGAACGGGGTCGTGGTGGTGCCCATCTCCTTGTAGCCGCGGACATGGAGGTTGGCGTGGCCGGCGCGGCGGTAGGCGAGGCGGTGGATCAGCCAGGGATAGCCGTGGTAGGCGAAGATCACCGGCTTGTCGGTGGTGAACAGACCGTCGTACTCGAACTCGCCCATCCCGTGCGGGTGTTCCGCGCGTGGCAGCAGCCGGGCCATGTCGACGACGTTGACGACCCGGACGGCCAGCTCGGGCAGCTGGCGCCGGAGCAGGTCGGAGGCGGCCAGGATCTCCTGGGTGGGGACGTCGCCCGCGCAGGCGAGGACGACATCGGGTTCGCGGTCTCCGTCGGCGGAGCCCGCCCAGTCCCAGATGCCCGCTCCGCGTGCGCAGTGGGCGCGGGCCTGGTCCATGGAGAGCCAGTCGAAGCAGGGCTGCTTGCCGGCGACGATCACGTTCACGTAGTCGCGGCTGCGTAGGGCGTGATCGGCCACGGAGAGCAGCGTGTTGGCGTCCGGCGGCAGATAGACCCGTACGACCTCGGGGCTCTTGTTGAGGACGTGGTCGACGAAGCCGGGGTCCTGGTGCGAGAAGCCGTTGTGGTCCTGACGCCAGACATGCGATGTCAGAAGGTAGTTGAGGGAGGCGATCGGGGCCCGCCACGGCAACTCCCTCGATGTCTTGAGCCACTTGATGTGCTGGCTGACCATCGAGTCGACGATGTGCACGAACGCCTCGTAGCAGGAGAACAGGCCGTGCCGTCCGGTGAGGAGATAGCCCTCCAGCCAGCCCTGGCAGAGGTGTTCGGAGAGGATCTCCATGACCCGGCCGTGCCGGTCCAGGTGTTCGTCCACCTGGAGCATCTGCGCCTGCCAGGCCTTGCCGCTGGCGTTGAAGACGGCGTCGAGCCGGTTGGAGGCGGTCTCGTCGGGGCCGACGAGCCGGAAGTCGCGACGGGCCGAGGTGTCGTTCATGATCTGTTCGAGAAGGTCGCCGAGGACCCGGGTGGGCTCGTGCGAGGTGCTGCCCGGCTTGTCCACGTGGACGGCGAACCGGTCGAGGGACGGGACGGGCAGGTCGCGCACGAGAAGACCGCCGTTGGCGTGCGGGGTGGCGCCCAGGCGGCGGGTCCCCGCGGGGATGCACGCGAGGACGTCCGCGGTGGGCCGGCCGTCGGTGTCGAAGAGCTCCTCGGGCCGGTACGAGCGCAGCCACGATTCCAGTTGCCGCAGGTGGTCGGGGTTCTCGCGGACGCCGGCCAGCGGGACCTGGTGTGCACGCCATGTTCCCTCGACGGGCTCCCCGTCGACCTCGCCGGGGCCTGTCCAGCCCTTCGGGGTGCGCAGCACGATCACGGGCCAGCGGACCCGCTCGGTCACGCCGTCCTCACGTGCCGTCCTCTGCATCAGCGCGATGCGGTCGAGGGCGTGGTCGAAGGCGCCGGCCGTGGCGCGGTGGATCTCGCGCGGGTCGTCGCTGGTGACATGGATCGGCTCGTGTCCGTATCCCCTCAGCAGGGCGTCGAGTTCGGGCTCGGGGAGCCGGGACAGCACGGTCGGGTTGGCGATCTTGTAGCCGTTGAGGTGCAGGATCGGCAGGACCGCGCCGTCGTGCACCGGGTCGAGGAACTTGTTGGAGTGCCAGGAGGCGGCCAGTGGCCCGGTCTCCGCCTCGCCGTCACCGATCACGCAGGCGACCAGCAGATCGGGGTTGTCGAAGGCGGCCCCGTACGCGTGGGCGAGGGAGTAGCCCAGCTCGCCGCCCTCGTGGATCGAGCCCGGTGTCTCGGGGGCCACATGGCTGGGCACGCCACCGGGGAACGAGAACTGCCGGAAGAGCCGGTGCATGCCCGCCGCGTCGCGCGAGACGTCCGGGTAGGTCTCGCTGTAGCTGCCCTCCAGCCAGGAGTTCGCGAGGACGGCGGGACCGCCGTGCCCGGGACCCCACACGCACAGGGCGTCGAGACCGCGGGCCTTGATCACCCTATTGAGATGCGTGTGCACGAGGTTGAGGCCGGGCGAGGTACCCCAGTGGCCGAGCAGCCGGGGCTTGATGTGCGCGGGTGCCAGCGGCTCGGTGAGCAGCGGATTGGCCAGCAGGTAGATCTGGCCCACGGCAAGGTAGTTGGCGGCCCGCCAGTGGGCGTCCAGGGTGCGCAGTTCCTCGTCGGTCAGTACGGTGCTGTCCTGGTGTTCGACGTTGGTCATGGTGACTCCGTGGGTGTCATCGAAGGACGTCATCGAGCGGAGGAGGCGGCATGGCCGGCAAGAAGACGGCGCGGGTGCCGCGTGCGGCGTACGAGCAGGAGCTGCTGCGTCTGCAGACGGAGCTGGTGAAGCTCCAGGAGTGGGTGCGGGCCGAGGGCACCCGGCTCGTGGTGGTCTTCGAGGGACGGGACGCGGCGGGCAAGGGCGGCACGATCAAACGGGTCTCGGAGCACCTCAACCCGCGTGTCGCGCGGACCGTGGCGCTGCCCAAGCCGACCGAGCGCGAGCGCACGCAGTGGTACTTCCAGCGGTACGTCGAGCATCTGCCCGCCGCCGGGGAGATCGTGCTGCTCGACCGCAGCTGGTACAACCGCGCCGGTGTCGAGCACGTCATGGGTTTCTGCACCAAGGAGGAGTACCAGCTCTTCCTCCGTCAATGCCCGATCTTCGAGCGGATGCTGGTGGAGGAGGGTATCCTGCTGCGCAAGTACTGGTTCTCGGTGAGCGACACGGAGCAGCAGAAACGGTTCCGGCAGCGGCTGAAGGACCCGACACGGCGCTGGAAGCTCTCCCCGATGGACTTGGAGTCGATCACCCGCTGGGAGGCGTACTCCCGGGCGAAGGACGAGATGCTGGTGCACACGGACATCTCGGAGGCCCCGTGGTTCGTCGTGGAGAGCGACGACAAGCGCCGGGCCCGTCTGAACATGATCGCCCATCTGCTCGGCTCCGTGCCGTACCACGAGGTGCCGCCGCCGGTGCTGGAGCTGCCGCCCCGACCGCCCTCGACCGGCTACCAGCGCCCGCCCCGCGATCTGCAGACATACGTCCCCGATCACGCGGCAAGCCTCTGAGCCTGGCGCAGCGCAGCGGGTCCGGGGCCGTCGAAACCGACGACCGTGGGAAGCTCCACCGTCCTCACCTTCCTTCACCGAGGTCGTAGACGATCCTTGCCGTGATCCGGCCGCGCGGCACCTCGTCGGTGCACTCTCGGTGCACTCGTTGACGCGTTCAGCCGGAGGACATCGGCCGGGTCGGCGTCTCGCGGCCGTCCGCCACTCGGTGGATCCTGAGGTCACGCGGCAGAAGGAGACTCATGGCAGGGAGCGCGGGCGGGCAGGTTCCGGGGCGCGGGCGTCCGGCACCGGGGCCCGGCACTCTCCTCGGCGGCCTCGCGCCCGGACTCGGCACGCTCCTCGGCTACCGGCGCTCGTGGCTGAAGGGCGACCTGCTGGCCGGGGTGACCGTGGCCGCGTACCTGGTGCCGCAGGTCATGGCGTACGCGGGCGTGGCGGGCCTGCCGCCGGTCGCCGGACTCTGGGCGATCCTGCCCGCCCTCGTGCTCTACGCCGTGTTCGGCTCCTCACGCCTGCTGTCGGTCGGCCCTGAGTCGACGACCGCGCTGATGACGGCGACCGTGGTCGCCCCGCTGGCCGCCGGGGACCCGGACCGCTACGCGGCCCTGGCAGCCGCCCTCGCGGTCACGGTGGGCATGCTGTGCCTGGTCGCGTGGGCGGTGCGGCTGGGGTTCCTCGCGGACCTGCTCTCCCGGCCCGTCCTGATCGGCTACCTCGCGGGCGTGGCGCTGATCATGATCGTGGACCAGCTGCCCAAGCTTACCGGTGTGGACACGACGGGTTCCGCCTTCTTCGCGCAACTCTGGTCCTTCGTGCGGCATCTGACGCAGGTCCATGGGGCGACGCTGCTGTTCGGCGCCGTCACTCTCGCGTTCCTCTTCGCGGTGGCACGGTTCCTCCGGACGGTCCCCGGTCCCCTGCTGGCGGTGGTACTCGGCACGGCGGCCGTGGCCGTGTTCGACCTCGACGACCGGTACGGCATCAAGGTGATCGGCTCGGTACCGTCGGGGCTGCCCGGTCTCGCCGTGCCCGATCTGACCGAGCTGGCGCATCTGGTCCTCCCGGCCCTCGGGGTCCTCCTTGTGGGCTACACGGACTTCATCCTCACCGCGCGGGCCTTCACCGTCGACTCCTCCGACGACTCCTCCGACGACTCCTCCGGCGACAAGAGCCCCGACCTCGACCCCAACCAGGAGTTCCTGGCCCTCGGCGCGGCCAACCTCGGCGCGAGTGCGCTGCACGGTTTCCCGGTGAGCAGCAGCGCGAGCCGGACGGCGCTCGCAGCCTCGGCGGGCGCCCGCAGTCAGGCGTACTCGCTGGTCGCCGGTGCGGCGGTCCTCGCAGTGCTGCTCTTCCTGAGCCCGCTGCTGACCCGCACGCCCTCGGCCGTGCTGGGCGCGCTCGTCGTGTACGCCGCGGTCCGTATGATCGACCTTGCGGGCTTCCGCCGGCTGTCGTCCTTCCGCCGCCGGGAACTGCTGCTGGCCCTCGGCTGTCTGGCGGGGGTGCTGGCCCTGGACATCCTCTACGGCGTGATCGTCGCCGTCGGCCTGTCGGTCGCGGAGCTGCTGGTCCGCGTGGCCCGTCCGCACGATGCCGTCCAGGGAGTGGTCCCCGGTGTGGCCGGCATGCACGACGTCGACGACTACCCACAGGCCCGCACCATCCCCGGCCTGCTGGTCTACCGCTACGACTCGCCCCTGTTCTTCGCCAACGCGGAGGACTTCCGGCGCCGGGCCCTGGCCGCCGTCGACGAGCAGGAGGACCCGGTCCGCTGGTTCGTCCTCAACACCGAGGCCAACGTCGAGGTCGACATCACCGCCCTGGACGCCGTCGACGCCCTCCGCCTCGAACTGACCCGGCGCCACATCGTGTTCGCCCTCGCCCGCGTGAAGCAGGACCTGATGGACGAGCTCGACGCATACGGCCTGACGACGTCGGTCGGCACCGATCTGGTCTTCCCAACACTGCCGACCGCTGTCACGGCGTACCGGGAGTGGAGTCGCACCCGGGACGACACGCAGTAGGCCTGCGTCAGCCCGCCGCCTGAGCAGCACCCCGGAACGCGGTTCGCGACGCGGCCGGGGTGATGCCCGAGAGGTCGCGGGACGTGACGCTGTTGCGGTCGCAGACCGAGCGGCCGAGGGCGTGCTGGGGCCACAGGCCGGCCGCCACGCGTCGGCTGCGTTCGCTCCACTCCCGGGCGGGTCCGCTGCTGGTCTTGTAGTAGTTGAGGGCGTAGCCACCCGTGTGGATCCGGAGCAGGCAGAAGCCGCCCGGGTACTCCTTCACCGCACTGACCTCCTGCAGCGTGACGTGCCGAGCCTGTGGGAGGACCGTGCGCTTGTTGCGGTGGGTGTGACCGGCATGGTGGAGGAAGACGCCGGGGGCGACGGAGTAGGCGTCGAGGATCGCGCGGGCCTGGCGGCGGTTGAGGCGCTGACCGCTCATCACAGGGAACAGTGAGTTGCGTACGGTCAGCGGGTGGTGGCCGAAGACGATGGTCGGCTGGTCCCCGTTCTCCCTCAACCGGGCTCGGAACCATGCCAGTTGGTCGGGCGAGAGGCCGCCCGAGTCGCTGCCGTTGCCCCTCTTCTCGTAGGTGTCCAGCCCGACGATCCGCAGACCGCCGAGATCGCGCGCGAAGTACGCGGGTCCGTCGCCACCGGGGAACTCGTCCAGAAAGCTGTCGCCGAAGGGTTCTTGGCCGCTCGCCGGTCTCCTGGGCCGGTCGTGGTTCCCGCGGACGACGAAGTAGTCCTGTCCGTGCGTGCCGAAACCGTCCAGGATCCGCCGGGCCTCGGTCAGATCGCGCGGCGCGCCTCCGGCCGAGATGTCGCCCGCGGCCAACAGGTGGTCGGCTCCGCGTCGGCGGGCCTCGTCGACCAGGGCCCGGCCCATGATCTCCGGATAAGGGGCGAGGCCGAGCCGCTGCGAGACGCCCCGCATCAACGGGACCCCGGCCACCAGTCCGGCCGTGGTCTCTCCCAGGTGCAGGTCGTTGCAGAGGGCGATCGTCCTCAGATGGCGGCCCGGCGGAGGCTGGGGCGTCGTGAAGGAGTACGGGCCGCCGCGCGAGCCGAACCCGTGCAGCGAGGTTCCGACGGCGTTGCCCTTCACGAGGTGCAGCGGTGTGGGTGTGGCCGCCGAACCCCGGGAGCGGGCCTGGTAGTAGTACGTCTGGCCGGGTTCGAGATCGGTCAGTTCGACGTGGTGGTGGGCGGTGCGGCGGCCTTCGGAGGCGGTGCGGTTCAGCCGGGCGGGGTGGGTGCCGTAGACGACTTCGCCCTCGGTCACCGCGGGGATGAGGTGGCCGAATCCGTCGTCGCTGCCGGTCACGCCGGTGTACCAGGTGACGACGGCCAGGTCCTCGGTGAGGGTGACCAGTTCGAGGTTTACGGCGGACACGGCGTCCGGGTCGCGGGGATGGCGTATCTGTGTCGTACTGCGGCGGGCGGCGGCGTGGAGGGCTCGGAGGAGGGCGGGGGCGAGGAGTGCGGCGGATCGCAGGCCACCGTGGGGAGCGGAGAGGCAGCAATACATGTCTGATTCGTGCCCGCTGGTGGTGAACTGCAACAGTGCGGCGGGCGGCGGCCACCTGAAACGACGGCGTGCGCGGTTCTCGACGACGGCGTACGCGCTTCCTCACAGCAGGCCGAGGTCCCGGGCGCGCAGGGCCGCCTGGGTGCGGTCGCGCAGGGCGAGGCGGGTGAGGATGCGCGACACGTGGTTCTTGACCGTGCCCTCGCTGAGGTACAGCCGCGCGGCGATCTCCCGGTTGGTGTGGCCCTGCGCCACGAGCCGCAGGATGTCGGTCTCGCGCGGGCTCAGGACGGCGGCGGAGGTCTCGGCGGGCTCGGGGGCAGGGGCGGGTGTGGGGGAACGCAGGGAGGCGGTGAGGTGGCGGGCGACGGACGAGTCGAGCTGGGTGACGCCCGCGTGCGCCAGGCGGACCGCGTGGGCGAGTTCCTCGGCCGGCAGGTCCTTCAGGAGGTAGCCGTGGGCGCCGGCCCGCAGCGCCTGCACGACGTATTCCTCGTCCTCGAACGTCGTCAGCATGACCACCCTGCACTCCGGGGCCCGGCCGCGCAGGACGGCGACCGCTTCGATCCCGTCCATCTCCGGCATCCGGACGTCCATGAGCACGATGTCCGGGCCCAGTTCGAGTGTCTTCGCCACCGCGTCCCGCCCATCCACGGCCGTACCGACGACCGCGATGCCGGGCCGGATGGCGAGCAGCGAGGCGATGCCGTCCCGGATGAGCCGCTGGTCGTCGACCACCAGCACGCGGACCGGCGGCGCCGGTTCCTGGTCGTCCATGGTCATCTCCGCCCGCGTTCGTCCGTGCTCATCCCCGCGCGGTCTTCCCGTGCAGCCTTTCCGCGCGGGACGGTCACCGTCAGTCGGGTTCCGGCTTCCGGGCCGCTGTCGATGTCCACGCTCCCCGCCACCAGGTGCACCCGTTCCCTCATCCCGACCAGCCCGAACCCGGTGACGGCCGCGTCCGGTACGAACCCACGGCCGTCGTCGGTCACCACAAGGCGCGCGGTGTCCTCGGCCAGCAGGACCGCCACCGTCACCCGCGTGGCCCGCGCATGGCGGCGCGCGTTGGTCACCGCCTCCTGGGCAGCCCGGTACAGGGCGGTCAGTTCGGCCGCGCCGAGGCCGTCCTCGTCGCCCGTCACCTCGACGGTGACCACCGGCCGGGCCCCGCCGCCGTGGGCCAGACCGGCCAGCGCTGCCGAGAGCGTGGGGTGCGCCGACTCACCGCGCAGTGCACGAACCGACTGCCGTACGTCGCCGAGCGCGAGCTTCACCGAGCGCCTCGCCTCGTCCAGCGCCCGCTGGGCCGCGTCGGGGTCCAGGGCCCTGAAGTCCGACGCCATCTCCAACTGCACTGACATCGCGGTGAGATGGTGACCGATGCTGTCGTGGATGTCCCGGGCCAGCCGGTTGCGTTCGGTGGCGGCGGACAGCTCGGCGACCCGCGCCGCATGTTCCTCCAGTTCGCGCCGGGCGCGCTGTTCACCGACGGCCACGGCGGCCATCGAGAGCGCCAGCACGAGACCGACGGAGAGCATCAGCAGGTCGGACACATGCTCCAGGTCGCGGTACCAACCGGGAGCGGTCAGTACGTACAAGGTGAGCAGCCCGGCCAGGCAGAGCGCGCCCAGCGCGAGTGCGGCCGTACGGCCGAAGGCGAAGTAGGCGGTGAACGGCAGGAGCACGAACAGCACTTGGGCCAGGTCCGACGCGTCGAGAAGCACCGCCGCGCCGATCAGGGCGCCGCGCGCCAGCAGCAGCGGCACTCGGGCCACGGGACGGCGGTGTCCCGCCTCTTCCAGCGCGAACAGCGCGCCGATCGCGGCGACGAAGCCGACGGTCCGCCACACCGACGGGCCTGGTCCGTCGCTCAGTCCGGCCGCCGCGTAGTACAGACCGCCCACGAGGACGGCGCCGTACAGCAGCGGCGGCACCCACCGCACGGGCCCGTACACCGCCATGCACACCCCCTCACCCACTGTCGTCAGGCTAGGCCGAACCCGGCGGCTCGGCGGCGTCGCGACGGAAACTCCGGACAGTACGGGCCGGACGACACGTGCCGAACGGCTGGACGGCACACGGGAGACGGTGACTTCCGGCCGTCGATGTCCCCGTTCTGCACCTCCTGCCGCTGATCGGCGGCTCCCTACGGTTGCGGCCTGTCCCACTGTCGGAACCGTCGGAGCAACCGGAGTTGGCCTCATGTCCTCGCCCATTGCCTCACCCCACATCACCTCATCGACGTTTCGCGTCGGCGCCCTGTGCGGCCTGCTGTCGGGGCTGCTGATCGCCCTGCCCTCGCTGGTCGAGGCGTTCACCGGGGAGACCACCGCGACCAGCGTCCCGCTCGGCCTCTCCCCCGCGTTCGCCCTGCCGCTGCTCACCGCGCTGCAACTGCGGCAGCGCCCGGCCACCGGCCGCTTCGCAGAGGTGGCGCACATCGTGAACCTCATCGGTCTCGGCCTGTTCGGCGCTGCCGCGTTCGCCTCGAACCTGGTGCTGTTCTACTTCGACGACGACGTCATCGACGAGGTACTGACCGGCCCGACGATCCCCGTGCTCATCGGCTGTGCGGCCGTGTTCGCCATGGGCTGCGCCCTGTTCGGGTCGGCGATGATCCGCGCCCGGGTGTTCCCGTCGATTCCGGCCTGGGGCTACGCCGTTGTCCTGCCGCTCTTCGCGTTCATCACCGGGCTGTCCGACAGTCTGCTCACGATCGGGCTGCACATCCTGGTCGGCATCATCCTGATGTGGCTCTCGGCGGCACTGTGGCGCATGACGGGGGACGCCCAACACGCCACGGCCCCGGCCCGGGTGTCGGTCTGAGGCGTCCGGGTCTGCGTCTGCCACCAGGATGCGTGGCACGGCTGGAGCGGGGTGGTCATGGGCCGCGCTCCAGCAGCAGCAGTCGCACATTCGCGAACTCCGCGGTACGTACGGTTCGGAACTCCTCCCGCAGCAATCGCGACTTGTGCTGCTCCATGCCGGAGAAAGGGTCCTTGCTACGACCGGCGGCGACGAGCCAGATCCGCTCGTATCCGGCGGCGCAACGGCGGGGGTCGGGGCACTCTCCGGCTTCGTAGTCTGCGCGCTGCCGCGGGGTGTCGTGCAGGAGGACGTCCCGGGGCCTGGGGCCTTCGCGCAGTTCGAAGTCCAGGGCACGGCGCGCCTTGAGGCGGTGTGTGTACGCGATGCCGTCGCCCGGGCGCTGGTCGGCGACAACCTTGAGGGCGACGGAGTGGTAGTCCGGCTCGTTGGGGGTGTTGCGCGTGACTGTGCCGCGGTCGAGCGGGGCGAACACGGCGATGACGGCGACGAGCACGGCGGCGAGGCGTCCGACCACTTGGGGCCGGGCGGTGAGCCGGTGGATGCCGATGACCGCAAGCAGGATCCAGGCCGGGACGGTGAACAGCAGATAGCGGTCGAGGAACAGATGCAGCCAGCAGGCCGTTGCCGCCGTGAGCAGGAACGGCGCCAGGGCCCATAACGCGAGCGGCGTGAGACGGGTTCGCAGGCCGGAATCGGAGCCGAGGCCGGAATCAGAGCCGGCATCGGGGCCGGGGCCGGAACCGGAGACGGTATCGGGGCCGGGGCCGGGGCCGGAACCGGAGACGGTATCGGAGCCGGAGCCGAGGCCGGGATCAGGTCCGTTGCCCCGCCTCCGGCGAGACTCCGCGACCAGCACCACACCCGCACCGCCGAGCACGACGGCGGTGGCCACCGGGGACCGGAAGAGCATGTAGGGCATGGCGGCGATGTCGTTCCAGGCCGGCGTGTTCCAGGCGATCTGCTGAGCCTGGGTGCGGGCGAGGACGACCAACGGCACGACCGGCGCCAGCCCTGCGCCCACCGCGATCAGCCACGCGCCCAGGACGGGCCGGCCACTCCGGCGTCGAGCGTCCAGCACCGCGGCGAGGTGGGCGACGAGCACGGTGAGGGCCACCAGGTGCGACCAGCCCATGAGCGGGACGGTGAGGGCGTACAACACCCACCGAAGCGGCACCGGACGTTCCAGCGCGCGCAGCAGTGCGAGGAAGCCCAACACGGCCGCCAGCATGGCGAAGGCGTACGGCCGTGCCTCCTGTCCGTGCCGTGCCACGGTCGGGACGAGCGCGAAGAGCAGACCCGCGGCGATCCCGCCCCGCGTACTGCCGACCGCTCGACGGCCGAGGAGGCCCACCAGCCCGCCGGCCACGGCCATGGCGAGGACGGAGGGCAGTCGCAGGACGGTGAGGGAATCGCCGAACAGCGAGACCCACAGATGCATGAACACGTAGTACGGCGCGATGGCCAGGTCGACGTTCCGGGTGAGCTCGTACAGGTCCCCGAACGACAGCGATGCAGCCCACCAGGTGGCGTGTTCGTCCCGCCAGGCGCTCCGCCGGCCGATCCCCCACAGACAGCTGAGCAGGGTCGCGAACGCGGGTAAGAGGAAGACCAAACCAGGGGCCCTGAGTATTCGGCGTAATCGGGAACGACCGGCCGACGACGTGCTCCGGCCATCGCCCTCCGCGCCGATTACCGGTTGCGTGGTGGTCACAAGTCCCCCGCCCGGAGCCCACTTCGACATCACCGATACGACAATTGATCAGACCCTAACGCGGACGCCGCGAGCCCGCGCACCCCGGCTCTCGTCATCACGAGCCGCAGCCGGTCATGCGGCCGCGCGCGTGGCCCAAACGCATACGACTGACCGAAACTGTCGTCGCGTCGCACGCGGCGGCGGTCATCCGGTGGCTGCCGACGCATCCCGAATCCGCCATTGCCACCTTGTCGCTCCGCTCTGTTCCGGGGAGCAGTCCGGCGTGGCGCGCCGCGCCCTTCGGGTCCTCGATTCCGTGTTGCCGTGCGCCAATGCGAGAAGGACCCATTCGTCGAGGCGGCTTCACGGCGGCATCACTGGACGCGCACTTCCGGCCGAGCGTCGCTCCGGGTGTGTCCGTTGGGGCAGACGGTGCGTTCGCGGTTTGCCTAGCCTCCCGGGTCATGCGATCAACACAGCTGAGACGCATCGGTCTCGCCGGCGTCCTCGCCTTCGTCCTCGCCCTGTTCGGGCTCGCGCCCACCGCGAGCGCGGCCGAACCGGGCCCGGCCGATCTGACCTTCACCACCGACAGCGCCACCGCGACCCCGGGTGGCACGGTGAATCTGTCGATGACGCTCACCAACAACAGGACCTACGACGTCTGGTTCATCCATCAGACGATCGACCCGACCTGGCTGACCACCCAACGGCCCGATCTCAGGTACAGCTTCACCGGTTGCAGCCTGGCCACGGCGACCGGCAGCGTTCCATGTTCCGGCACCGGACCCGCCGACCTCGGCACCAACTACGGTGCCACCATCCCGCCCGGTCAGAGCCGGACCGTGACCCTCACCCTGCAGATCGCCGCCGACTCCGGCTGCAACGGGAACATCGGCTTCTACTCGTACTTCTACGCCGAGTTCAGCGACAGCGCGAACACCGGCGGCGGTCCGGTCTACACGCCCGAGACCCGCGTCCTCTGCGCCTGACCTCGAAACAGCACGACGTCAGTGGCGGCCGGCCCATGGGGGCCGGCCGCCACTGTTGCTCCACGTCTTCCGATGCGGGTCACGGGCGCCGGTGGGAGAGCCGACGCGCCACCACGGGGATGATCACAGCGGCGGCCACCAGATGGGACACCGCCAGGACGACCTGGGTGGAGGTCGCGGTGTGCGGGGCCACCGCCGGACCGGCCATGGACAGTGCGGTGAGCACGACGGTGGTCACCACGAAGGTACGGGCGGGCCGCTTCGCCCAGCGGGCCAGGACCACCGCGAGGACGATGCCGACGACCGACCAGAACAGCACACCTCCGAAGAAGCCGCCCACTGGGATCTCCGCCGCTTCCGTGGCGCCGGGACTGGCCGCCTCCATCGGTACTCCGGCGCCTCGGGCGATGAGCCCGAACGCCTCGGTCACGACGGCACCGGCGAGCGTGGCGAGGACGCCGACCAGCCACACGGGGCGTGTGTCGAGCAGTCGTGCGGACCGCGCGGCGGACAGGGACGAGGCGGCGGAACGGGTCTGGGTCGTGGTTGCGCTCATGGCACTGACTCCTGCTTCGTTGTGGGGTGTTGATGCCTTTCGCAGGGGTAGACCGCGGCCCGCTCCACAACTCATCGGTCCTCGGGCGACTTCTTTCGGGTTTCGTGCGAAGGGGCTTCGCGAGGGGACTTGTCGAGGGGACTTGTCGAGATCCACCGAGATGCTTCGGCAGGACGGAACTTCACGGTTGGATGGATGCATGACTGAGGCTGCCGAGCGGTTCGATCCCGTTGTCCGGGAGATGATGCAGGCCAACCGGGCGAACTGGGACGCGCGGACTCCCGTACACCTGGCCAGCCGTTTCTACGGCGTCGACGAGCAACCCGATCCGTTCCGCTGGTTCGCTCCCTTCGAGTGGGAGGACCTCGGGCAGTTGGCGGGGCGGGAGGTCGCGCATCTGCAGTGCCATCTGGGCACGGAGACCCTCGCGTTCGCGAGGCGTGGTGCGCGCACGGTCGGACTCGACATCTCCGGGGCGTCGGTGGCGGCGGCCCGGGACCTCGCGGCCAAGGCGGACTGCGCCGTCGACTACGTCCGCGCCAATGTGTACGACGCCGTGGACGCGCTCGGCCCACGACGTTTCGACGTGGTCTACACCGGCAAGGGGGCGCTGTGCTACCTGCCGGACCTGGACCGCTGGGCGGAGGTGATCGCCCGTCTCCTCAAGCCGGGTGGACGGCTGTACCTCGTCGAGTTCCACCCCCTGCTCAACGCACTGGGCCCCAAACCCGCTCCCGACGAGGGCCCGGACCTTCTTCTGCGCCACGACTATCTCCAGGGGCGCGGCGCCATCCGCGGCGACTCCACCCATACGTACACCGACGGCCCGGCCGTCGACGGCGCGACGGAGAGTTTCGAGTGGCGGCACGGCCTGGACGAGGTGATCAACGCACTGGCCGGGGCCGGCCTGCGCATCGTCCGGCTCCGCGAGAGCGAGGAACTTCCCTGGCCCCGCTTCCCGCAGATGATCCCCACCCCGTCCGGCTGGTGGCGCCTGCCTGAAAGCGCGCCCCGCATCCCACTCCTGTACGGGCTGCTCGCCTCCCTCTGAAGCAGGTACTGCCACCAGGACCGATATCGATCTTGGGGTCGACCGCTTGGCGTCTCTTGGGTCGGCAGGTTCTGTACGTACCCGGAATTGTGGCTTCCACCACGGCGAATGTGGTCCTGACCTGGTGAGATCACCGGATGCTCGGTTTCCTCGTCCGTCTCCTGCCGTTCTGGGTCCGCGAACCCCTCCTCATCGTGGTCGGGTCCGTTCTCGGCGTACGCATCATGTATCTCGCCGTCCACGATCGCGATCGGGTCGCGGCCGGGATCGGCGCGGTGTTCCTCGTGTTCACCGCTGTACGCATCCACGCGGTGGTCCGGGCCTTGCGCGCACGCCGGGACCCGAGTCCGGCAGCCCCCGCGGACGGGGCGGCGGTCGATGCTGCCGCCCAGGCGCAGGCCCAAGCGCAGGCGCAGGCACAGCCGCAGGCCCAGGTCGGAGCGGGGCCACGTCCCGGCCCGGGCACTCCGGAGAAGGACCACAACGCATGGGGCCAGGCCGTTGCGGCCGTGGCCCTGTTCGGCGCACTCGCGGCCGCGCTGTGGGTGGCCCCGCACGTGATGCCGTCCGACGTCAGCACCTCGCCGCGGCCCGCCTCGTGTTCGGACGGAGCACACGAGGAACTGCCGAAGGTCTACAAGCAGACGCCCCGGCCCGTGACCGGTGAAGAGCTGTGCAAGGTGCTCAACCGGCCGGACCTGGCCCAGCTCCTGGGAACGCCCGGGGAGACCGCGACCGCTGCTTCCGGTACCAGCAACACCGCTCCGTTGACCGATGGGAAGGTCGCCCTACCGGAGGCCGAGGTCGCGTTCGACACGTTCACCGTGAATGTCTCGGCCACTTACAACGACCTGACGACCGACCAGTACGTGAAGCTGATGAAGTTCGGGGACGAGACGGACATCAAGACCCTCACGGTTCGCGGTCGGCCCGCGGTCTTCGCCTCGGCCCACACCATGAAGTTGGAGATCAATCTCGGGAACGGCGGATCCGGCGGACCGGTGGAACAAGGCCCGCTGGCCAGGACGCTGACCGTGGCCCTCGACCGCGACGACCGGGGCGGCTACTGCGACATCACCGTGTGGAGCGAATCCGGAGCCCTTCCGGACGACAGCGCTCTCCTCGACATCGCTGGAAAGGTCCTTCCGAGGATCCCCGGACAGCCTGTCCGATGAGACACCGAGAGCATCTCGGCGAGAAGAGTTGCCGGCGGCAAGGCCAGGGGTCTGCAGTACAGGCACGTGGGCGGTGAGGTCAGGGAGCGAAGTACCAGCAGTACAGGCTCAGGCCTCTCTCTGCCCGCCTGCCGGCCAGAACCGACAGGCGCTCAAGGAGGTCCACCGCTCCATCCGGTGAGATCTCATTGTCCGGCTCGAAGGCACTCTCAGCCCACGCAACGCCTGTCGTGCGGAGTTGCTCCCTCTCCGCACTCGCCAAAGCCGTACACAGCGGCTCCGGAACAGCGAAGACGGTGAACCCGTCGTTGGCCATGGGCACCACGTCCCGGAGCGGGCTCGCGGGCGCGCCCGTCAGCAGCGTCTCCCAGCTGAGAACCGCGTCATCCGGATAGATGCCGTCACACGGCACGGCAGGAAAATCGTGTCTCTTGCGCGGGCCGACCCGCGAAGTGGAGGCATCGTCCGCGGCCAGGAAGAACTCACCCGCAAGCACCATGTGCAGATCCTGTCACGCCCCGGTACCCGGGATCCCATTCGAACTTGATCGCCCGGACAAGTCCCAGGCGGGCGCGGCTCTGCGGAGGCGGTCGGCTCGCTGCCGAGAGACACCGGGGCCTCCCGATCGACGGGCGGTCCGGTCCACCTACACTGTGCGCCCATGATGCCTTTGGACGACCCGCGTTGGCCCGCCCTCGACCACCGGGGTTGGTCCAAGGGGCAGGGCAGCGCGCCCGACTCCCCCTTCGTTCCCGACGAGTTGCGCCACCTGATGGCCGACCCCACGAACGGCGGGCACTTCAACGACCTGTGGCCGTACCTGTGTTCCGAGGGCACCGCCTGGCCGGCGGCCTACGCGGCCGTGCCGTACATCGTCACGATCGCGCGCGGGCTTCCTCCGGCCAAGCGCGACGAATACCTGTACGTCGTCGGCCTCGTGGCGATGTGCTCCGGTGAACTCGGCGAGACTCCCGCCGACCTGCCCGACGACATCGCGGACGCCTATCGTCAGGCACTCCCCGAGGCCATGACCCTGCTGGCGGACACATTGGCCACGGCGGAGCACGACCTGATCACCACTCGCTATCTGCTCGCCGCCGCGGCGGCCCTCAAGGGCCATCCCGAGTACGCCGAGATACTCAACGACCTCGATGTCTACGCGGAATGCCAGTCCTGCGGTGAACCCATGCTGGAGCTCCCGGAGTAGCCGCGTACGGCGAGCGAGCCGCCCAGGGGTCACTCCGTCAATTTGCCCTTGCGCAGGGTGAGGACGCGGTCGGACTGGGCCGCCAGGCGCTGGGAGTGGGTGACGACCACCACGCACTTGTCCTGTTCGTGGGCCAGTTCGCGGAACGTGTCGATGATGCCCTGGGCGGTGTCCTCGTCGAGGTTTCCGGTGGGTTCGTCGGCGAAGAGGATGTCGACGTCGCAGGCCAGAGCGCGGGTGATGGCGACACGCTGCTGCTGGCCGCCGGAGAGTTTCATGACGTTGCGCGTGGCCATGTGCCTGTCCAGGCCGACCTGTTCCAGGAGTTCCAGAGCTCGGGCCCTGCGGCCGCCGCTGCCCGGCTTGACGCCGGTGATCTCCATGGCGGTGGTGACGTTCTGAAGGGCGGTCATGTAGGTGAGCAGGTTGTAGTGCTGGAAGATCGTGGCGGCGTGCTTGTTGCGGTAGCGGCCGAGGCCCAGCTTCGTCAGGTCCTCGCCGTTGAAGCTGATGGTGCCGCGGGTGGGTGCGTCGAGGCCGCTGGCGAGGCTGAGCAGGGTGGTCTTGCCGCTGCCCGAGGGCCCCAGGACGGTGTAGAACGTGCCGCGCCGGAAGCTGTAGTCGATGTTCTTGAGCACGGTGGTCCGGCGGCGCTGGCCGATGTAGGTGTGGCTGACGCCGTCGAGCCGGAGGACGGGCGGGGCTTCGGTGGTGGTGGCGACGGTGGTGGCCATGGTGGTTGTCACTTGCCCTTCGTGAGGATGGTCCGCGGGCTGAGCCTCAGTACGGAGGCGGCGGGAACGGCGGTGGCGAGCAGTCCGAGGCCGAGGCCGACGGCGCCCACGGTGGCAAGGGCCGCGGGGTCGAGGCGTATGTCGATCCTGTCGATGGGGTCGGCGTTCTCCACCGGCTTGTCGTTCGGGTCGATGCCCTGGTCGATGCCGGTGCTGCCGGGAGCCGGAGGCTGCCAGGAGTCGAGCTTGTGCCGGGCCTCGGCTGCCTCTTGGCCGAGCAGCGACCGGCTCGCGCTCTGGGTCAGGCTCTGGGTGAACAGGGAGCTCAGTCCGATGGCGAGGGCCGCGACCGCGACGATCTCCAGCGCCTGTTGGGCGACGAGTTTCCACTTCTTCTCGCCCATGGCCAGCAGCACGCCGTACTCCTTGCGGCGCTGCTTGACCGCGAGGTTGACGAGGAGGACGAGGACGGCGGCGCCCGCGACACCGATCAGCCACATCGCGAGGGCGGCGGTGGAACCGATGCTGTCCAGAGGGCCCGTCATCTGCTGGATCGCCTTGTCGTTCGCGTCCAGTTGGAACCCGTCGAGCTCTGCCCCGGCGATCCGCTCGGCCTCCTCCTTGAACTTCCCGAGGTCTCCGGCGTCCTCAAGGAGGAACGTCGCTTTCGTGACCCGGAGGGAGTTGTCCTCGGTGGCGTTGAGTCCGGCGAAGCCGCCGATGGACGCGTACAGCATGTTCGCCGGATCGATGAAGTACTCGGGTTCGGGTTCGGAGCTGGGCCGCGGGTCCCGGAAGATCCCTGCCACGGTGAACTCCGCTTTGGCAGAGCCTTCGTTCGCGCCCAGGATGAGCTTGTCGCCGGTCTTGAGGCCGTTCTTCCGGGCCAGCCTCTCCTCGACCAGCAGCAGGCGCTTGTTCTTGTCGGCGGCGGTGAGATGTGCTCCGGACAGGAGTTGGAACTTGCCGCTGCGGAAGTCGGGCAGCAGGGCCGAGTCGAGGACCCCGAGGGTCGCGGTGCCATCGGGGCCCATGCCGGAGGCCGCGGTGTCCGCTCCCCCGGTGACCAGCTCGGTACCGCCCTTGAGGACGCCCCGGTCGAACATGGAGTAGTTGTACTTCTGGACAAGCCCGGACGCGCCCAGTTTCTCCACCGTGGCGGCGCTGATCTGAGGGGCCACCAGACCACCGCCGGCGTTCTGGCCGCTCAGGTCCATCACCAGGTTGACCTCGGCGCCCACGGAGCGCTTGGCCTCCTCCTTGGCCTGGGCGGTCGCGTCCTGGATCAGTACCCCGGCCAGCACCATCACGGAGATGACGAGGAAGGTGCACAGGGTGATCAGGGTCCTGCCCCTGCGGGACCACAGGCTGAACCCTGCGCGTTTGACGAAGTTCATGTTCGGTCGGCTCTCCCGGTCTGTGTCGGTGCGGTGCTTATTCGCTGTCGGTGAGGATGGAGCGGGGGTGGAGGCGGAGAATTCCGATGCCGGGGACGACGGTGGAGACCAGGGAGATGCCGAGACCGATTCCGGCGACCTTGCCGAGGTCGGACGGCTCGACACGCATCTCCGGCGAATCGGCCGATGTGTCCGGGGCACGGGGTCGCGGGGAGGCGGCGGGCTCCTGGTGGCCCAGCAGCGCGTCGCCCGCCTGCTGGGCGGCGATCTGACCGGCCAGGGCGGCGACGGCCACCGCGGGCAGTGCGACGGCGGCCACTTCCACGGTGTGCTGGCCGATGAGCTTCCACTTCTTCTCGCCCAGCGACAGCAGCATGCCGAGTTCGTCGCGGCGCTCCCGGATCTGCAGCATCACGATGAGCCCGAGAACCAGCGCCCCGGCCACGGCGATGAGCCGGACGATCAGCCTGGAGAAGGTACCGACGCGCTGGATCGGACGGACCTGGTCCTTGTACGCCTTGTCGTTGACGCGGAAGTCGAACGACGCCGTGCCGAGGAGCCGCCTGGCCTCGGCATGCAGCTGCTCGGCCTGTTCCGGGGAGCCGATCCTGAAGACCGCCTCGGCCAGGTCCGCGGCGCCGGGGCCCAGTTGCTGAGCTGTGCGGACCGGCACGTACAGGGTGTTGCCGGGCAGCAGCTGCGGCGGCGTCCACCTCGACGGGTCCTGCGTCGAGTCGCGGTGGATCCCGACGACCGTGAGCGGCACGGTGCGTTTTCCGTCGGCGGTCTCCGCTCGGATGGTGTCGCCGACCTTGAGCCCGTTCTTCTCGGCCAGCCGTCTCTCGACCACGGCGACCTGGCGGTCGGCGTCCTCGGGAGTGATCCCACGCCCGGCTGTGATCTTGTTCGAGCCGTACGAGAAGGGCAGCAGCAGCTCCGAGTCCCGCACGCCGTTCAGTGCCAGGTGACGCTGCCCCTTCGCCCCGGAGCGGTTGCCGCCGGGCCTCGGGACGTCGGACTCCAGCGGCTCGACACCGCGGGCGTCGGCCTCGATCGGGAGCCGCGGGTTGTACCGGTGGACCTGCGGGGACGACCCGAGCCGGTCCGCCAGCGCCGGGGTGAGGCCCTTGGCCTTCAGCGTGACGTCGACGCCGATCGTCCGCTGCGCGTCCGCCTCCTGCCGGGCGGAGGCGCCCTGCAACAGGAAGCCGCCCAGCAGCAGGGTGCAGATGACAACGAAGATCCCCAGCAGGACGGCGGTCCTGACTTTCCTGGCACGCAGGCTCAGCCCGGCGCGCTTGACGAAGTTCATGGCCACGACAGAAGCAGGGCGCCCTTTGCAGCGGGATAAGCGCGTTACGGGAGCGTAAGGACGCTGTCCTTGCGATGCCGGGAACGTGCCGCTGCGGCCGCCGTCCTTACTCCGCCGCAATGCCGCGCCGGGTTTCATGGGGCGCATGAGAGTTCTGGTAGCCGAGGACCACCGTGTTCTCGCCCGTACGATCGCCACGGGTCTGCGTCGGCAGGCGATGGCCGTCGATCTCGCCGTCTCCGGTGACGAGGCCGAGCGGATGTGCCTGCTCACCGAGTACGACGTGCTGGTCCTCGATCGCGACCTACCGGTCATGACGGGCGACGAGGTGTGCCGACGGCTGCGCGAACTCACCGACCCGCCACGGATCCTGATGCTCACAGCGGCCGGCGAGATCACGGACAAGGTGTACGGGCTCACGACGCTCGGCGCGGACGACTATCTGGCCAAGCCCTTCGACTTCGCCGAGCTGGTCGCCCGGATCCGGACCCTCGGGCGCCGAGTGCCCAAGTCGCCACCGGCCGCTCTGCGGCACGAGGGCATCACCCTGGACCGGGCCCGGCACGAGGTGTCCGTGGAGGGACGGCCACTGGAACTGACACCCAAGGAGTTCGCGGTCCTGCGACTGCTGATGGAGGCTCAGGGGGTGGCAGTGCCGCACGACGAACTCGTACGCACCCTCTGGGACGAGAACCTCGACCCGCGCACCAGCGTGGTACGGGCCGTCGTGAGCCGACTGCGCCGCAAACTGGGCGACCCCGGTCTCATCACCGCCGACAAGGGCCAGGGATACCGGCTGTGCGACTGAACCCGCGGGCGCTGCTGCGTGGTATGCCGTTCCGTGCCCGGCTGACAGCGGCCTTCTCCGTGCTCTTCCTGCTCGCGGGCGCGGCGCTGCTGGCCTTCGTGGTGCTGCTCGCGCGCTACGGGACGGCCCAGCAGGTCGAGGGGATCGAGATCACGAAGGGTGATGTGCCGAGCGGGGGCGGGTTCTCGGCAGTGGTCGGGGGGCCCACGGCGCCCGATGGGCCTTTTCGGCCTCCGGTCACGCCTCGCGACGACTTCGCCATGGTCCGGCAGATCGACCAGACCGTGCAGGCCGTACAGGACACCGCCCTGCGGCAGATGGTCCTCTGGTCGGCCGTCGGGCTGCTCGTCATGGCTCTGCTGGCCGGGCTGCTCGGCCGGTGGCTGGCCGGGCGGGCGCTCGGGCCGGTCGCCGCGATGACGGAGGCCACCCGTCGGATCAGTGAGCAGAACCTGCACCAGCGGCTGGCGCTCACCGGTCCCGACGACGAACTCCACCGCCTGGCCGACACCTTCGACACCATGCTCGACCGGCTGGAGAAGTCGTTCGAGAGCCAGCGGCGCTTTGTCGCCAACGCCTCCCACGAACTCAGGACGCCCCTCGCGGTCCAGCGCACCAGCCTGGAGGTCGGCCTCGCCGATCCCCTTCCCGACGGTCTCGCCGACGTACGCGAGGACCTGCTCACCGCCAACCGTGAGGCCGAGCGGCTGATCAACGCACTGTTGCTGCTCGCCCGCAGCGACCGCGGGCTGGAAGAGACCGAGACCGTGGACCTGTCGGCCGCGGCCCGGCTGGTGGCGGCCGAGCTCGCCCCGCAGGCCGAGAGCGAGCAAGTGGACGTGGAGGTGACGGCAGACCGGAAGTTGACCGTCCTCGGTGATCCGGTGCTGCTGCGTCACCTGCTGACCAACCTCGTCCGCAACGCCATCCAGTACAACCACCCCGGTGGCCGGGTCCGGGTACTGATCGACGGCCGCACACTGACCGTGGCCAACACCGGGCCTCCTGTGCCCGCCGACCGGCTGCCGGATCTGTTCGAGCCGTTCCGCCGCCTCGCCCAGGACCGCATCGGAACCACGGGGCACGGGCTGGGCCTCGCCATCGTCCGCTCCATCGCCGAGGCCCACGGCACCGAGGCAACGGCCGAACCCGGCCGGCCGGGCGGCCTCGCCGTCACCGTCCGCTTCCCGTGATTCGTGATTCCCGGCCGCCGCCTCTCAGCCCCGCCGATCCTTAGCCTCGCCGATCCTCAGCCCCGGCGTCTCTCAGCCCCGCCACCTCTCGGCCCAGGTGGCTCAGCCCCGCCGCCCGGTGATCCGTACGCCTCCGATCCCGCCGCCCGCCAGCAGCGCGCTCACCGTGTCGTAGAACCGGAGCAACCGTCCGGCGAGCGGCTCGCCGTGCAGTCGTACGCGCTCCTCGTATCCGCGCCGGAAGGCGTCGGCGCGGTCGCGCACCCAGGGCAGCCACAGGTCGGTGGCGTCCGTCCAGGTCATGTCCGTGAAGCCTGCTTGTTCCAGGTCCTTGCGGTACCGGGCCTCGTCGGGGAGGTAGGGGCAGGCGACGAGGTCGGCGAGGTCGGTCCGTTCGTCGTCGGTCAGGGGACGACGGGTGTAGAAGTCCTCGATGTAGAAGGTGCCTTCGGGTCGGAGGAGGTCTCGGCAGACGCCGAAGAGTTCCTCGCGTCGCGGAATGTGCAGGATCGCCAGGAGCGAGATCAGGTGGTCGTGCCGCCCGGTCCAGCCCTCGCCGTCCAGGGTCAGGGCATCGGCCTCGACGGCCCGGACGCGCTCCGACAGTCCGCACAGCGTGGTGAGTTCCTCGCTCAACCGGTGGAGTTCCGGCTGCAATTCGACCGCGGTGAGGCGGCACTCGTACCTCTCGGCCAGATAGCGGGCCGGTCCGCCGAGCCCGGAGCCGATGTCGACGACATCCGCGCCGGGGGTGATCCTCAGTTGTGCGACGGCGTGGTCGAGGGCGTGATGACCGAGGTAGTGGAGCTGGTCGTACGGTTCGAGGTCGCCCGGGGTGAGCGGGTCGAGGCGGCTCAGGAGAGGGGTCAGCGCGTTGCGGACGTGCTGGAGGTCGTACAGGGCCATGTCGTCGAAGCGGCTGCTGTGTTGTTCCGTCACACGGGCATCCTTCCCACGCAGGCGTGTCCCGGATGCCCCCATGCCGCCAGAAATCGGGCGGAGGTGGCGGCGGTTCGGGTCCGCGAAGAGCAGGAAGACCAGAGAGAGCAGATGGTGGGGCCGGAGCCGCCCGGCGAGCGGCGCGGAGCCGTTCGCCGGGCGGTCCGGGTCAGACGCAGCCGGCGGGAGTCGGCCGCGACACGTCGTTGATCAGTGCCTCGTGGGCCGCCTTGACCCGTGGCACATCGGGCTTGACGACCTTGCGGTCGTAGGTGATCAGCCCGTTGAGCTCGCCCTCGACGTCCGCGATCTGGGTGTAGACCGCGCCGTTGCCGCCCTTGCAGGCCAGGGCGTGCACCTCGGCGAGCTTGGTGAGGTAGTCGTCGGTGTACGTGGCCGGGTCGACGTCGACGTAGGACTGCTGCACCGACCAGGCGTGTCCGGGTACGGCCAGGCCGAGGCCGCCGTACTCGCCCATGACCGTGGCCCGTTTGCCGTCCGGGCGCGGTGGCAGTGCGGGGCTCGGGTAGCCGTGCTCGTCCATGATGTCGCCGGTGCCGCCGTCGGCGCCGAGGTTGAGGCCCGACTGGTTGTTGACCAGGCGGGTCGGGTCCCAGGCCTTGGCCTGTGTGGCGATGCGGCCCACGTCGTACTGGCCCCATCCTTCGTTGAAGGTGACCCACATGACGATGGACGGGCTGCTGATGTGCTCGTCGATCATCTGCTTCATCTCGAGTTCGTACTCGGCGCGGGCCGCGGTGGACGGGTTGACACCCGCCGTCATGGACGGCATGTCCTGCCACACCAGCAGGCCGAGCCGGTCGGCCCAGTAGAACCAGCGGTCGGGTTCGACCTTGATGTGCTTGCGGACCGAGTTGAAGCCCATCGCCTTGTGCATCTTCAGGTCATGGGCCAGGGCCTTGTCGCTGGGGGCGGTGTGCAGGCCGTCGGGCCAGAACCCCTGGTCGAGGGTGGCCATCATGAAGACCGGCTTGCCGTTGAGGACGGTTCGGGGGGTTCCGTTGATGTTCTCAACGGTGATGGACCGCAGACCGAAGTAGCTGTTGACGCGGTCGGCGCCCACGCTGACCTTCAGGTCGTACAGGAAGGGGTCGTCGGGCGACCACAGCCGGGGATTCTTGATCTTCAGGGTGAGCGGGCTCCCCGTGCGTCCGCTGACGGTGGCGACCTTCCGCTTGCCGTCGTACGCCGTCGCGGTGACGGCGAGTCCGGGGCGTACGCCCTGCGGCTCGACGGTCAGGGTGCCCGCGCCCGCGTCCGGAGTGAGCTTCAGCGAGTCGACGTGGTCGGTGGCGACGGGCTCCATCCACACGGTCTGCCAGATACCGGAGGACGGGGTGTACCAGATGCCGCTGGGGTCGAGACGCTGCTTGCCGACAGGCGGGTTCTCGCCGTTCGCGGCGTCGGTCGGGTCGTAGACGCCGACGATCAGCTCCTGGGTGCGGCCGGGCTTGAGGGCGTCGGTGACGTCGGCGCTGAACTTGTCGTAGCCGCCCTTGTGTTCGGCGACCTTGGTGCCGTTGACGTAGACCTCGGAACGCCAGTCGACCGCGCCGAAGTTGAGCTGCAGACGCTTGGCGGAGCCGATCTTCCAGTCGGACGGGACGGTGAAGGTCCGCCGGTACCACATCCGGTCCTCGTGCCGCTCGATGCCCGACAGCTGGGACTCGACGGGGTACGGGACGAGGATCTTCTCTGCGAGTTTCCGGCCGACCGGGGGCTGTTCGCCCGCCTTGGCCGCGGCGAACTGCCAGGTGCCGTTGAGGTTCTTCCAGTCGCCGCGGGTGAGCTGCGGCCTGGGGTACTCCCGGTGGGCGTTGTCCGGGGTGACCTTCTCGCCCCACGGGGTGGTCAGCTGGTAGGTGGATTTGTTGGCGCCGCTGCTCCAGAAGGCCTTGACAACGTTGCCGTCCGTGCCGGAGAGGCCCCCTGACCCGTCGTAGCGCACATCGGCGGCGCCGCGCGCGGTGCCGGTCTTGTTGCCGACCACGGGTTCCTTGAGGGCGACCAGCAGCGATCTCGGGTTGGCCGGATCCAGCCGTGCCCGGCCCAGCGGCCAGCTGGCTCCGCCGATCACGGCGTCCAGATGGTCGGTGAGACCGGCGGGGGCGGCCGCGAGTGTCTGGACGAAGTCGAGCCGCAGGGTGCGGCCGTCCTTGAGGACCGTGGCGGCGATGGCCCCGTTGTAGTCGTAGCCCTCGGGCAGCAGGAAGGCCGACTGGGGGACGGCGGTCTTGGTGCCGCCGGGCGGCGTCCAGCGCACATGGAGGTTGGAGCCCCCGTAGTGCTCGAAGTACTCGATCTTGATGTCGTAGGCCTTGCCGGCGGTCAACTCCACCGGGGCGCCGGCCTGTTCGCGGTCCCAGTCGTCGACCCAGTGGTCGATGACGGGTTTCCCGTCCACCCAGAGGCGGAAGCCGTTGTCCCCGATGATCGAGAAGGTGGTGGGGCCGGTTTTCTCCGGCACGATCCGGCCGGTCCAGCGGACGGAGACGTCGTCCGACCGTCCGGTCGCCGAACGCAGACGGGGTTCCAGGTTGTCGAAGTCGAGTTGCGGGTCGAATCCGGTGGCTTTGAGTTCATGGAAGTCGAAGGCGCCGGGGGCGGACTGGGTGTAGTACTCACCCTTGAGGCCGTGGATCTCGGGATCCTCCGCGGCCGTCGCGGCAGGTGCTGCGGCCAGTCCCGCGGCACCCAGCACTGCTGCGACGAGCAGGGCGAGGCTGTGTGTGAACGGTCTGATGCGCACGAATCCTCCTTGGTTGAGGAAGGGTGGCGGCTCGGTGCTTCAGTCTGTACAACGTTGGAAGCAGAGGCAGTTGGCATGAGAGCACGGGCTCTCGGCCGCTGTCCAGGTCCATGACAAAGCTCCGGTCGCGGAGCCCCTGTCGATGCCGAGGAGATTCCTTGCGGGTCAGCCTGAAGGACGTGGCCGAACGGGCCGGCGTCTCGATCAAGACCGTTTCCAACGTCGTGAACAACTATCCGCACGTCACACCGGCGATGCGCGCCAAGGTGCAGGAGGCGATCGACGAGCTCGGCTACCGGCCGAACCTCACCGCGCGCCATCTGCGCAAGGGCCGTACGGGCATCATCGCGCTCGCCGTTCCCGAGCTCGGAAATCCCTACTTTGCCGAGCTCGCCGGCGCGGTGATCGACGCGGCGGCCCAGCACGAGTTCACCGTCCTGCTCGACCACACACGCGGTGACCGTGAGCAGGAACTGCTGGTCAGCCAGGGTTTCCGGGCCCGGGTGATCGACGGGCTGATCCTGAGCCCGCTGGAGCTGGAGGCCGAGGACCTGCACGGCCGGGCCGACGACGTGCCGCTGGTGCTGCTCGGCGAGCGCGAGTACGACCTGCCGTTCGACCACATCGCGATCGACAACGTGGCCGCCTCGCGGGAGGCGGTGCGTCATCTGATCGGCCGCGGCCGGACCCGGATCGCCTATCTCGGCGCCCGCACCGACTCCGCGAACCGCCCCGCCCATCTGCGACTCGACGGCTGGCGGGCGGAGTTGACGGCTGCGGGCCTGCCGACCACGGACGACATGGTCGTGCCCGTCGACGGCTGGGACCGGGACGACGGGGCCCGGGCCATGGCCCGGCTGCTGGACTCGGGCATCCGGCCCGACGCGGTCTTCGCCTACAACGACCTCATCGCGATCGGCGCCATGCGGGTGCTGCACGAGCGCGGGCTCAGGGTGCCGTGGGACGTCGCCGTGGTGGGTTTCGACGACATCGCCGAGAGCCGTTTCGGAGCGGTCTCACTCACCACGATCGCGCCGGACAAACAGGCCATCGCCCGCCTCGCCATGGCCTCGCTGCTGCGCAGTCTGTCGGGCCGTCAGGAACCGGGCGGACGTGAACTCACCGCGGAATACCGGCTGGTGGAGCGGGAGAGCACCCTCGGACGACGCTGACCACGGTCCGGACCAACTGGCCGAGATTTCGGACGGAAGGCTTTACAGCCCCCTTCCAACGATGTAAAAAACTCCCCTGAACGACGTGCACGCCATGTTGACCGCAAGTGCCGAACTCCCCGGGAGCGCTCTCAGCGCCGGGGCCGCGCCGTTTGGGGACTCCCATGAAGCCCACCGCACTTCTCCGTCGTACCTCCGCACGAACCCTCCTCGCCACCGGCCTCCTGACAAGCCTGGTCCTGACCGCCGGATGCACCAAGTCCGAGGGCTCCTCCGACAGCGACAAGGCCGCACCCCAGCAGGGTGACGCCGGCCAGCAGGTCGCCTCACCCAGCGCCGGATCCGGGCCCGCCTGCACGATCGACGCGTACGGGGGCGAGAAGCTCGACCTCAAGAGCGCCACCGTCGGTTTCTCCCAGTCCGAGAAGGAGGCCAACCCCTTCCGGATCGCGGAGACCGCCTCGATCGAGGCGGAAGCGAAGAAGCGGGGCGTCAAGCTCCTCACCGCCAACGCCCAGTCGCAGTTCTCCAAGCAGATCAGCGACGTCCAGGACCTCATCGCCAAGGGCGCCGACCTGCTCGTCATCGCGCCGCTCAACTCGGACGGCTGGGAACCCGTGCTGCGTACGGCGGCGGCCAAGCACATCCCGATCGTCACTGTGGACCGCAAGATCAACGCCACCGCCTGCAAGGACTATGTGAGCTTCATCGGCTCCGACTTCGTGGAGCAGGGCAAGCGGGCCGCCGACGAGATGATCGAGGCGACCGGGGGCAAGGGCGACATCGCCATCCTGCTCGGCTCGGCGGGCAACAACGTCACGACGGAACGCACCAAGGGCTTCGTCGACCGGATCAAGGACAAGGCGCCCGGTCTCAAGGTGGTGTTCCAGCAGACCGGCGAATTCGCCCGCGAGAAGGGCCAGTCGGTCACCGAGAACCTCATCCAGTCAAAGCCCGGGATCAAGGGCATCTACGCCGAGAACGACGAGATGGGCCTCGGTGCCGTCAACGCCCTCAAGGGCGCGGGCAAGAAGCCGGGCGCCGTGAAGATCGTGACCATCGACGGCACGCGCAACGCCGTGCAGGGCATCGTGGACGGCTGGATCCACGGCGTCATCGAGTCCAACCCGCGCTTCGGACCGCTCGCCTTCCAGACCCTCGACACCTTCACCCAGGGTTCCGAGGTGGCTCAGGACATCGTTATCAAGGACAGCGCGTACACCGAGGCCAACGCCCAGTCGGACCTCGACAAGGCGTACTGAGATGCTCGCTGTCACCGGCGTGTCCAAGGTCTTCCCCGGCGTGAAGGCGCTGTCCGACGTGGACTTCACCGCCCGCGCCGGGGAGGTCCACGCCCTCGTCGGCGAGAACGGCGCGGGCAAGTCGACCCTGATCAAAGTACTCACCGGCGTCTACCGGCCGGACGCGGGCGAGGTCGTCCACGACGGCACGCCGGTCCGCTTCACCACACCCCTGCAGGCCCAGCAGGCCGGCATCTCGACCATCTACCAGGAGGTCAACCTCGTCCCGCTGATGAGCGTGGCCCGCAATCTCCTCCTCGGCCGCGAACCCCGCGGCCGGCTCGGACTGATCGACTTCCGGCGCATGCACCGGGAGGCGGACGAGGCGCTGCGCGGCCTGGGCATCCGCGTCGATGTGCGGCGCCCGCTGCGCGAACTCGGCGTCGGGGCCCAGCAGATGGTGGCCCTCGCCCGTGCCGTCGCCGTCGACGCCCGTGTGGTGATCATGGACGAGCCCACCTCCTCGCTCGAACCACGTGAGGTGCGCACCCTGTTCGACGTGATCCGCATGCTGCGCGAGCGCGGCATCGCCGTGGTCTACGTCAGCCACCGCATGGACGAGCTGTACGAGATCTGCGACACGGTCACCGTGCTGCGTGACGGCCGTGTGGTGCACAGCGGCCGCCTCGCCGACCTCGACCGGCTGCGTCTGGTCTCGCTCATGCTGGGCCGGGAGATCGGCGAGGTGCGCAGCGAGGGCCTGACCAAGTTCACCGGATCCCACCACGCGTCGGCCGAACCCATGCTGCATGCCGAGGGATTGACGGTCCGTCATCAGTTACGTGACGTGTCGCTGTCCATCCGCCCGGGCGAGGTGGTGGGCTTGGGCGGGCTGCTCGGCTCGGGCCGCAGCGAGACGGCCAGGGCCGTCGCCGGAGCGCTGGCGACCGACTCGGGCCGGGTCTCGGTCGGCGGCGCCGCCGTGCGCACCGGTTCGACACCGGCCGCGATCCGCGCCGGCATCAGCCTGCTGCCGGAGGACCGCAAGGCCGAGGGAATCGTCCCCGGTCTCTCGGTGCGCGAGAACATCGCGCTCGCGGCCCTGCCCTCCCTCTCGCGGTTCGGCCTGGTGGACGACGCCCGTATCGACCGGATCGTCGACACCTTCGTACAGCGGCTGCGCATCAAGTCCGCGGGCCCGCACCAGAAGGTGGGCGAGCTCTCCGGCGGCAACCAGCAGAAGGTGCTGCTGGCCCGCTGGCTCGCGCTGCACCCGAAAGTGCTGCTGCTGGACGAGCCGACCCGCGGCATCGACGTCGGCGCCAAGGCGGAGGTACAGGCACTCATCGACGAACTCGCCGACGACGGACTGGCCGTGCTGCTGATCTCCTCCGACACCGAGGAGCTGATCGAGGGCAGCGACCGGATCGTCGTACTCAAGGACGGGGCGGTGGTGGACGAGTTGACCGGCGACGCCGTCACCGAGGACGCGCTGATGCGGGCCATCGCGGCCGAACCCGTCGGGAGCCACCATGACTGAACTCACCCTCGCGCAGGGCCGGGTGGACCGCGACCGGCTGCTGCGCCTGCTCCAGGAGTACGGCGTCTACGCGGGCGTCGCCGCACTCCTGGTCTTCAACTTCGCCTTCACCGATCACTTCGTCTCCGCGGAGAACTTCCGCACCCAGGCCGTCCAGGTCGCCCCCGTGCTCATCGTCGCGCTGGGCATGGCGCTGGCGATCGGCACCGAGGGCGTCGACCTGTCGGTGGGCTCCGTGATGGCCCTGTCCACCTCGCTACTGTCCCTCTATCTCGGCTACGGGCCGTGGGCCGCCGTGCTCGTGGCGGTGGCGGGCGGCATCCTGATCGGGCTCGCGAACGGAACACTGGTCGCCCACCTGGGCGTTCAGCCCATCGTCGCCACGCTCGCCCTCATGGTCGCCGGTCGCGGCCTCGCACTGGTTCTGCTCCCCCAGCTCAAGGACGTACGCGATCCGGGCATGACGGCACTCGGCTCCGGTGACGTGCTGGGCGTGCCGTATCTCGTCCTCATCGCCGTCGGCCTGGCCCTGTTGGTGGCCTTCGTGGTGCGCCGCACCACCTTCGGGCGACAACTGCTCGCCATCGGCGACAGCCGGCCGGCGGCCCGCCTCGCCGGCCTGCCCGTCCGCCGGGTGCTCATCGTGGTGTACGCCTGCTCCGGCGCCCTGGCTGCCGTGGCGGGCGTCCTCGCCACCGCCCGGCTGACGGCCAGTGACCCGACCTCGCTGGGCACGCTGATGGAACTGTCGGCGATCACCGCCGTGGTGGTCGGCGGCACTCCCCTGTCCGGCGGTCGGGTCCGTATCGGGGGCACGGTCGCCGGTGCCGTCCTCATCCAGCTGCTGACCACCACGCTCGTCAAGCATGACCTGCCGCCGTCGTGGACGCAGATGGCCCAGGCCGTGGTGATCGTCGGTGCCGTCTACGCGGCGCGCGAACGGGGGAAGCGATGACGACCGAGACCACGGAAGCCGACATGCAGCCCGACGCCGTCCAGCAGATCACCGACGAGGAACGGGGACCGGGCCGCGCCGACCGGTTCAGCGCCCTCGCCCAGCAGCACGGGGCCCTGGTCACCCTCCTGGTGGCCATGGTCGTGGCGTCGCTGAGCTTCGACACGTTCCTGACCGGCGACAACCTCGAGAACATGGCGCTGTCCTCGGCCTTCCTCGCCGTGGTCGCGCTCGGCATGACCTTCGTGATCGTCACCGGCGGGATCGACCTGTCGGTCGGCTCGCTCTTCGCCCTCGGCGGGGTGGTGGCCGCTTGGGGCTCGCAGTACGGCTCGGCGGTGGCCCTGCTGCTCCCCCTCGCGGTGTGCGGGCTGATCGGCCTGGTCAACGGACTGCTCATCGCCCGGTCCGGTCTGGCCCCGTTCATCGTCACCCTCGCCGCCATGCTCGGCGCGCGCGGCATCCTGCTGGCGATCACCGACGAGGGCTCGCGGACCTATCTCGTCGACAAGGACTCGTTCTTCGCGACACTCGGCCAGGGCTCCCTGCTCGCGATCGGCGTGCCCGTGTGGATCACGGTGGCCCTGTTCGTACTGGGAGCCGTCGTACTGCGACGGACCAGATTCGGCCAGTACGTGTACGCGGTCGGGGGCAACGAGGACGCGGCGGCCCTGATGGGTGCCCCCGTGGCGCGTACGAAGATCGCGGTGTACGTCGTTTCGGGTCTGTGCGCCGGCCTCGCGGGCGCTCTCAACGCGGCCTGGCTGCTGTCGGGCGTGACGATTCTCGGCACGGGCATGGAGCTGGAGGCCATCGCGGCGGTCGTCATCGGCGGCACCCTGCTGTCCGGCGGTTTCGGCTTCGTCAGCGGTTCGATCGTCGGGGTGCTCCTGCTGAAGGTGATCCAGAACGTCATCAACCAGATCGGCTCACTCGACTCCGCCTACCAGCAGGTCGTCAGCGGCGCCTTCCTCGCCGTCGTGGTGGTGGCCCAGACCTGGCTCGGGCGCAGACGACGGGTCCTGTGACCGCGGGACCGCGGCCGTCTTTGTGGAGCGGCCCTCTTCGTGAATCCTGACGACGACCTCGATGTGCGGCGCGGGCTGCCACAGGGCAGCCCGCGCCGACGTGTCCAGCCGTCCCGGCAGCCGCGTTACGTGGTGAAGCGGTGGGTACCGGACCCTGCCCGGTACACCACGCAGCCGTCCTCCTCGCGCAGGAAGGTCGCGCGGGTATGGGTGACCGCGTCCGGACTGTCCGCCGGGATCCATACCTCTGCGGTTGTGTTGGCGGGCACGGTGCACGTCAGGACGAAGCCGCCGGACCGCTTCTCCCAGCGCGTGGAGATCGGACCGTGGACCGAGGTGAACGTCGCGCGTGCGGAAGTGACTTCACCGCCCGGACGGGGACGGATGACGATCTCCCGGTAGCCGGGGCGGCCCGCCGAGATACCGGCGATGTTCGTGTACATCCACTCCCCCACCGAGCCGTAGGCGTAGTGGTTGAAGGAGTTCATGTCCGGTGTCTGGAAGTCGCCGTCGGGCTCGATGGAGTCCCAGCGTTCCCACATCGTGGTGGCACCCTTGTCGATCTGGTAGCCCCAGCTGGGGTAGGAGCGCTGCTGGAGCAGCCGGTAGGCGACATCGGTGTGCCCGGAGTCGGTGAGGACGGGCAGCAGCCGGGGCGTACCGAGGAAGCCCGTCGACAGGTGCCAGTCCTTGGCCTCGATCAACGCGACGAGCCGGTCGGCCGCCGCTTTCCGTTGTGCGTCCGGCAGCAGGTTCATCGACAGGGCGAGGACGTACGCGGTCTGTGTGTCGCCCTTCACCCTGCCGTCGGCGGTGACATAGGCGTTCTGGAACGCCTTGCGGATGCGTTCGAAGAGGTCGCGGTAAGGGGCGGGGTCCTTGCCGATTTCCTCGGCCGTCCGGGCCGCGAGATCGGCGCTGTGCGCGAAGTACGCGGTGGCGATGACGTCCTTCGGCGTCTCGTCTGAGACGTTGAGCCAGTCGCCGTACCCGCTGGCCGGCCGCAGCAGGCCCGTGCTGTTCTTCTCCAAATACTTCAACCAGGCCTGGATGGACGACCAGGCGTCCTCCAGCACCTGTCGGTCGCCGTACGCCTGGTACAGGGACCAGGGGACCGTGACACCCGCGTCACCCCATCCGGCGACGCCGTTGCCGACCGTCCCGACCATGGGCGCCACATCGGTGAAGGCACCATCGGCGGTCTGGGCGTCACGCAGGTCCACGAGCCACTTGGTGAGGAATCGGGCCGATTCCATGGTGTACGCGGCCGTCGGCGCGAAGACGTTGATGTCGCCCGTCCATCCCAGCCGTTCGTCGCGCGCGGGTGTGTCGGTCGGGATGGAGAGGAAGTTGCCGCGCTGCCCCCAAGTGATGTTGCTGTGCAGCTTGTTGAGCATCGGGACGTTCGTCTCGAACTCGAAGGTGAAGGGCGCGGCCGTGTGCATGACGCGGCCGGTCATGGCCTTCGCCGAGGGAGTCCCCGGGAACCCGGTCACCTCGACGTAACGGAACCCGTGGAACGTGAAGCGCGGCTCGTACGTCTCCTCGCCACGGCCCTTCAGGATGTACGTGTCGGTCGCCGCGGCGGTGCGCAGGTTCGCGGTGTAGAGGGTGCCGTCCGGGTTGAGGACCTCGGCGTGTCTCAGCCGCACGGCCGTTCCCGCAGGGCCCGCGACGCGCAGCCGGACCGAGCCGACCATGTTCTGGCCCAGGTCGAAGACGAAGACTCCCGGCTTGGGTTCGGTCACCTTCTTGACCGGAAGTTCCCTGGTCACGCGGACCGCGCCGTCCACCTGGGCGACGATCAGGTCGGGAGCGGCCTCACCCGCGGCGCGGACAGCGAGCCACGTCCGGTCGTCGAAGCCGGGTGCGGTCCAGCCGGCGGTCTCCTTGCGCGCGTCGTAGGTCTCGCCGCCCAGCAGGTCGGCGGCGACGATCGGCCCCGAGGCGGCCCGCCACTGGGTGCCGGACGTGATGCGCTCGCTCGTGCCGTCGGCGTACTCGACCTCCAACTGCGCGAGCAGCGCAGGGCGTTCACCGTACTGGTGGGGTCCGAACATGCCGACGTTGCCCGCGTACCAGCCCGGCGCCACATAAGCGCCGATCGCGTTGCCACCGGGCCGTACGAGCTTGGTGACGTCGTACGTCTGGTACTGGACGCGTTCGCGGTAGTCGGTCCAGCCGGGGGCGAGCTCGTCGCGGCCCACGCGGCGGCCGTTGAGGTGCGCCTCGTACAGGCCGAGGGCCGTGGCGTACAGGCGTGCGCGTGACACCTTCTTTCGCGGCAGCCGGAACTCGTGCCGCAGCTGGTTGGCGGCGTACACGACCGGGACGACCCTGCCCCACGGCCCGGCTCCCCACGCGGCTGCCTTCTTCGCCGCCGGCCAGCCGCTGTCGTCGAAACCGGCGCCGCGCCAGCCGTCGGCGGGCTCCTTGTCCGTCGACTTCCAGGCGGTGTCGGTGACGATCCTCTGCTCGCCGGCGGGCGTCTGGACGGTCAGGACGGCGACCAGACCGGCGGGGCCCACGCTCGCGTTGGTCGCCGAGACCGCGAGGACGTTGCTGCCGGAGCGCACCTGGGCGAGGACGTCGACGACGGCCGGGCGGCGCCAGCCATCGTGGTCCGTCGCCAGGTCGGTACGGGCCACCTCGGCGCCGTTCACGGAGACGGCGTACACGTTGTCGACGCTGATGGCCAGGGTCGCCGCCGTGACTCCGTCCGGAAGGTCGAAGGTGCGGCGGAACCAACGGGTGGCCGCCGGGGCGCTGTTGGCCGGTTCGCCCTCGGGGAACCAGATCCAGTCACAGCCTTCGAGGGACGGCGCGTCCGTAAGGGCGGCGGGAGCGGAGATCCAGTTCGCGGACCACTGCGCAGCGCCCATGAGGCCCGTCTCCCACCACGAAGGCGCGCTCCAGCCGGACGCCTCGCCGTCGCCGTCCCAGACCCGCACGGACCAGAAGTAGCGTGTCCGCGGCTTGAGTTGAGGTCCGGCGTACGGAACGAGGGACGAATCGTCGGAGACGACCTTCCCGCTGTCCCAGACGTCCGGGCGGGACAGACGCGACTCGCTGGAGGCGACGCGGACCTGATAGGCGCTCTGGCGCGAGCCCGGCTTGTCCGAGGCCATCGGCCAGCTCAGGCGCGGGTGTTGTACGTCGAGGCCCAGAGGGTGCTGAACGTACTCGACGGTCGGCGCGGTGACGCGCAGGGCGCCGCGTTGCGCGGACGCCTGAGCGGATGCGGACGCCGGTGCGGCGACGGCCGGCCCTGCTCCGGCGGCCACACCTGCCACCGTGGCCGCCGCGCTCGCCAGGATGTTCCTCCTACTTATCACTACGGGCCCCTAACGCAGAATGATGAATCGATTCACGGCGTTGGACGTAGGTGAACGTAGAGGCGTGCGAGACAAGGGTCAATGAGTGTGCAGGGATTTCTTGACGGACAGTCGGATGAGGGTGCGACTTCGACCGGGCTCGTTGCAGCCACGACGCGAGTGGATTGAACGGTTTCAATTCCCGGAAGGTGGGCGTCTCATGGGGCCTGGCACGATGATCTCGACAGGTACGCGACGGACGCGACGCAACGATCAGGGCCTGGGACGGCCCGCCGAAGGAGTTCAGCTTGAGCGACACGACGACGGGCACCGCGGGCAGGCGGCGGGTCTTCATCGACAAGCAGAGCCCCAAGGCCTACCACGCGCTGGTCCAGGCCTCCGAAGCCGTCCGTGCGACCGCCGCCGACGCGGGTCTCGACCGCATCCTCGTGGAGCTGATCAACCTCCGCGTGTCCCAGATCAACGGCTGTGCCTACTGCCTCGATGTGCACACCAAGGCCGCTCTGCGTGCCGGCGAGACCACACGACGTCTGGGCGTACTGCCCGCTTGGCGTGACACGGAACTGTTCGCGCCACGGGAGCGGGCCGCGCTCGCCCTGGCGGAAGCGACCACCGACATCGCGAACGCGACCGCCCGGGAGGCCGCTTACGAGGACGCCCGCCAGATCCTGACCGAGGACGAGATATCCGCCGTGATCTGGATCGCCCTCACCATCAACGCCTTCAACCGCGTCTCGATCATGAGCAAGCATCCGGTGCGGGGGCTCCCTCAGGGGTGACGGGTGAGCGCTTGAGCAGGGGCTTCGATGGCGTCGTCCTGGATCGGCCCCGGCGAACGAAGTCCCGTCGTGCCCGACCGAACCGGGCACAGGATGTCGGGTCCGGCAGGGCGGGTTCTTCCTACGTTGGTGATCGAAAGGGAAGGAGACCGGGGTGCTGGAGCGGCTCAACCAGGCCATGGAGCACATCGAGTGCCACCTCGATCAGCGCATCGAGGTGTCCGAACTGGCGCGGATCGCGGTGACGTCGGAGTACCACTTCCGGCGGCTGTTCTCGGCGCTGGCGGGGATTCCGCTGTCGGAGTACATCCGGCGCAGACGCCTGACCATCGCGGGTGCCGAGGTGCTGGCCGCCGAACGGACACTGCTGGAGATCGCGGTGCGCTACGGCTACGCCTCGGGGGAGGCGTTCGCGCGTGCGTTCCGCACGATGCACGGCGTCGGTCCCGGCGAGGCCAGGCGGGTCGGTGCGAGCCTGCAGTCCCAGCCCCGGATGTCCTTCCGCCTCGTCGTCGAAGGGAGTAGCAGCATGCGGTACAGGGTCGTGGAGAAGGAGGAGTTCCGGGTGGTGGGCAGGAAGGCGCGCGTCCCCCTGGTGCACGAGGGGATGAACCCGGCGATCGTCGCCTTCATCCGGGGCCTCGGCCAGGAGACGATCCAGCGCATCGAGCAGCTGTCCGATCAACAGCCGGAGGGGATCATCTCGGTGAGCGACAATCTGGACGAGAGCCGCGCCGAGGGAACCGAACTCGACTACTACCACGGCGTGGTGACCCACGCCGCCGTGCCCGAGGACATGGACGCGCTCACCGTCCGGGCGGGGACATGGGCCGTCTTCGAGAACTCCGGGCCGTTCCCGCAGGCACTCCAGTACCTGTGGCGGGACGTGTTCACCCAGTGGTTCCCGTCCAATCCGTACCAGAGCCGACCGGGGCCCGAGATCCTGCGGACCCGGCTTTCGCAGGATGCCAAGCACGCGGACGCGGAGCTGTGGATCCCCGTGGAACGGACCGCGGTCTGACATCCGGCGCGCGGCCCGGGCCGGGGGCCGGGCCGCGCGCCGGTAAGGCCGCTGTTGCCTCAGGCGGCGAGTCCGACGCCGTCGGCACGTTCGGGTGGATGACGAACCAGTGGCTCCAAGGGTCTATCGTGTCGGCATGTCCGTCCCTGAACTGATCCGTATCGTCTCCCGCGACTCGCCCATGGCGCTGGCCCAGGTGAAGCGCGTCCAAGGCGAACTGGCAGCGCTCCACCCGCACTTGCGCACCGAAGTTGTGCCCGTGAAGACGACCGGCGACAAGTGGATGGGCGATCTCTCCCTGGTCGAGGGCAAGGGGGCGTTCACCAAGGAGGTCGACGCCGCGCTCCTGGCCGGCGAGGCGGACCTGGCGGTGCACTGCGTCAAGGACGTGCCCGCCGACCGGCCGCTCCCGGCAGGCACCATGTTCGCCGCGTTCCTCAAGCGGGACGACATCCGTGACGCCCTCATCCACCCCGGCGGACTCACCCTCGACGAACTGCCCGACGGAACCCGGATCGGCACCAGTTCGGTGCGCCGCATCGCCCAGTTGGCGGCTTCCCACCCGCATCTTCAGTGCGTGCCCTTCCGCGGCAACGCCAACCGACGCCTGGCCAAGCTCGCGGCGGGTGAGGCGGACGCGCTGCTGCTCGCGGTCTCCGGCCTGGAGCGCATCGACCGCACCGATGTGATCAGCGAGATCCTCTCCCCCGAGACCATGATGCCGCCGATCGGCGCGGGCATCCTCGCCCTGCAGTGCCGCGAGGGCGACACGACGGCCATCGACACCGTCAGCGCGCTCGGCGACCCGGACACCTACCGCGAAGCCACCGCGGAGCGCATGTTCCTGCACGTCCTCCAGGGCCACTGCAACTCCCCGATCGCCGGCTACGCCACGGCCGCGCGAAACGGCGAACTCTCCCTGCGCGCCTGCGTGTTCACCCCTGACGGCAAGACCCAGCTCAACGCCCACGAGTGGGCCGGCCCCCTCGACCCGGCCACCCTCGGCACCTCCGTCGCCGTGGCTCTGCTGCGCCAGGGCGCCCGGGACCTGATCGACGGCATCGCCCACTGACGGCTCAGGTTCAAGCCCAAGCCCAGGTTCAGGCTCAGAGCGATTCGCCGGGCGCCAGAAAGCGGTAGTCACAGTCGGTCGACTCGGCGAGCCAGACATTGACGCTGTTGAGGCCGCGATCGTTGAGCTGGGCGTCGTGTATCGGGAACGCCCTCTGCGGCTCGATCGCGTTCATGAAGTCGATCGCCTCGGCCATCTTCATCCACGATCCCTGGGCCGGGACCAGGAGCGTCTCGATCGGCTGCTCAGGGACGTGGAGCGAGTCACCGGGATGGTAGACCGACTCGTCGACGACGTAGCCGAGGTTCGCGCAGTCCGGCTCGCCGTCGTGAATGAACGCGTGACGCCCGCCGACCGCTCGCACTCGGAAGCCGGCGGCGGTGAACTCGGTGCCCGAGGACACCCCCATGGTCTCCAGCCGTGGAATGTCCGCGTCGGCCGGGGCGTACACCGGCACGCCGAGCCCGGCCAGGCGAAGGACGTCGATGTGATCGGCGTGCTCGTGCGTGACCAGCACGGCGTCCGCGCCGATCAAGGCCGCCGGCTCGCTCCATGTCCCGGGATCGATGACCAGCACCCGGCCTTCGTGTTCCAGCCGCACACACGCATGGGTGTATTTCGTGATCCGCATGGCATCCCAACGTACGCCGCACGCCCGCTGGTTCCATGCTCCCTACACCGGCGGCGAGTGCACGGTGGCGGTGGCCGTGAACGGGAGTCATGGCGCGTGCCGAGCCGTCACCGCGCGGCGTCGCTCCCGCCCGGGTCGTTGGGGTGGGGCTGGAGTGCGGTGACCGTGAAGGTCATCCACGGGCGAAGCGGCAGTGTGCCGAGTACCTTCGCGTGGAGTTCCTCCTCGTCGGAGGCCCGCCAGATGCCGATGCTGCGCAGTTCGCCGACCGGGCGCCAGAGCCGCGCCAGGTTGCCGGTGGCGGCCAGTTCCCGGGCACGGACGGCTTCGGCCGCGCGCCGCCGGTCGACCTCGTCCTGGCCGGCTCCCTCGGGGACAGTGGTCGTGATCTCGACCAGGAACTCTCGCATGGCCCTGCTCCGCTCGATGAGGTTTCCGGCGCTCGACGGGGTGTCCGGCGGGGACCGAACGCCGCGATGGTGATCGCGTCCTGTGGCCGTCATCGTCCTCCCGTCACCGGGCCCGCGCCACGACCGGCTGCCTCGCTGCTGATAGGTACAGCCTCCTACGGGACGTACGATGACGGGCGTGGAGTTGCGCCAACTGCGGTACTTCGTGGCGGTGGCCGAGGAGCTGAACTTCGGCCGGGCCGCCGAGCGGCTGCTCATCGCCGGCCCGTCCCTGTCCCAGCAGATCAAGGCGCTCGAACGCGATCTCGGGGTGCGCCTCTTCGATCGTGACCGCCGTTCGGTGTCGCTCACCCCGGCCGGTTCCGCCCTGCTCCCCCACACCCGCGCCCTGCTGGAACGGGCCGACGATCTCCAGCACCGCGCCCGCCGCCTGTCCGGCTCGGATCCGGTACGGCTCGGTTACGTCAACTGGCTGCCGGCAGACCTGACCGCCCGCACCTCCGCCGTGGCACAGCTGCACATCGACGCGTGGATCGCGCCCTCGCACACCCAGGCCGCCCGGGTCGCCGACGGCAGTCTGGATCTCGCCGTGTGCTGGGTGCGGTCCGAGGATGTGGAGCGGCACGGCCTGGAAGCCCGGCTCATCGGCGCCGACCGGCTCTACGCCGTCGCATCCGGCGACGACACCGGGGAGGTGGCCGCCCAGGACACCGCCGTCCTCCTCGACGACGACACCACCTCGTGGTCCTCCTGGAACACCTATGCCGAGCAACTGGCGCACGACACCGGGGCTCACGCGGTACGCATCTTCGACGGCGGCATCACAGGCCCCGCGTTCTTCGACCACGTACGCCGCAGCGACCGCCCGGTCATCAACTCCCCCAAGGGGCAGACCACTCCACTGCCGCCCGACCTCGTCCAACGCCCGGTCGTCGCACCGGAGATCTACTGGACCTGGTCCCTGGTCAGGCGAGCCGGCGAGGTCCGTACCGCCGTACTCGCCGTCGCCGACGCCCTCTGCGACGAAGTCGGCGACCTCGGAATCCACGGCCCTGCCGCCTGGCTGCCCGACGGCGACCCGCACAAGCTCTAGCCGACAACCGGCGTCTTCCCGCACGTCATCCCGCCGACCTGCGCTGGGAGCCCAGCCCTACCAGCTGGGAGGAAGCCGGTCCTGGCCATCCCCCTCTGACCTTTGACTTCTCCTCCTGCATCCGCCTACTTTCCAAATAGTCGACCGGTTGACTAGTTGGAAATCGGCCGAGGAATCCGCACCCAAACCGGAGAAGATCACCATGAACGCACAGCACCAGAAGGTCGCCGTCATCACCGGGGCATCGCAGGGCATCGGCGCCGGACTGGTCGACGCCTACCGCAAACTCGGCTACGCCGTCGTCGCCACCTCACGCACCATCGCGCCCGCCGACGACGCGGACATCCTGACCGTCCAGGGCGACATCGCCGACCCGGCGACCGCCGAGCGCGTCATCGCCGCCGGTGTGGAGAGGTTCGGCCGCGTCGACACCCTGGTCAACAACGCGGGTGTCTTCGTCGCCAAGCCCTTCACGGACTACACGCAGGACGACTACGCCATCGCGACGGGCGTTAACGTCACCGGCTTCTTCCGCATCACCCAGCTGGCCGTCGAGCACATGCTCGCCCACGGCGGCGGCCACATCGTCAACATCACCACCAGCCTGGTCGACAACGCCGACGCCAACGTGCCCTCGGTACTGGCCTCGCTGACCAAGGGCGGCCTGCAGTCCGCCACCAAGTCCCTCGCCATCGAGTACGCCACCCGCGGCATCCGCACAAACGCCGTCGCTCCGGGCACCATCAAGACCCCCATGCACCCCGAGGAGACCCATGCGTCCCTCGCCGCCCTGCACCCGGTCGGCCGGATGGGCGAGCGGAGCGACATCGTCGACGCCGTGATCTACCTGGAGAACGCGCCGTTCGTCACCGGCGAGATCCTCCACGTCGACGGCGGCATGAGCGCCGGTCACTGACGGTCCCATCGGGCCTGTCGGTCCCAGCAGCCGATCAGCCCCATCAGTCCCATCGGCAAGGAGAACAGGATGAACAGCACCACAGACACCGCATCGGTCCTGCGCGGCGTCCTCGACCGCTGGAAGGCCGCCGTCGACAGCCACGAGCCGCAGAAGGTCGCCGCCCTGTTCACCGAGGACGCGATCTTCCAGGGACTGCACCCCTACAGCGTGGGGCGCCAGGGCATCGCGGACTACTACGACTCCCAACCCCTCGGTCTGACGGCCGCGTACCGGATCGTCGAGACCAGACGCCTCGCCGACGACCTCGTACTGGGCTATCTGAGCGTGGACTTCTCGTTCTCCGACCGGCCCACACTCGACGTCAGCCTCGGCGTGATCGTGAAGCGCACGGCGGAGGACTGGCACATCAGCCACTACCAGGTCTCGCGCCTCGACTAGTCGCCGTTCGCCGACGCGGTCGTGGGTGTTCCGGACGGTTGGGAACCGTCCGGAACACCCACGACCGCCGGAGCACACGATCGCCGGAGCAGCAGGCCTACCTGGTGAGTTCGGCCCGCACATCCAGCCGTGTCAGTTTCTGCGGGTTTCTCACCAGGTAGATCCGGGTGACCTGCCCGCCGTCCACCACGAGGCTCACCGCGGCCGGCTCGCCGGCGACCTCGACCCGGCCCGCGGGAGCCCCATTGAGCCACACGGCCGTCGCCTCGAAGCGGGTGACCGTCCGATCCGCACGCGCGAGCAGCTTCGCCACCAGTTCGACACCGTGGATCGGAGCCTCGACGGCGGCCACGATCCCGCCACCGTCGGCGATCAGGACCACGTCCGGCGACATGACCTCCATCAGCTCCTGCAACCGACCGGTGCGCAGCGCGAGCAGGAAGCGCTCCACCACGGCCTGCTGCTCGGACCTGCTCACCCGCACCCGCGGCCGCCGAGCCGCCACGTGTCCGCGGGCCCGCCGTCCGATCTGCCGCACCGTGGCCGCGGACTTCCCGACGACCTCGGCTATCTCGCCGTACGGCATCTCGAAGACCTCGCGAAGTACGAACACCACCCGCTCCGTCGGCCCGAGCGTTTCGAGGACGGTCAGCATCGCGATCGAGACGCTCTCCGCGAGTTCGACGTCCTCGGCGACATCGGGGCTGGTCAGCAGCGGCTCGGGGAGCCACTCACCGACGTACTCCTCGCGGCTGCGCGACAACGTCCGCAGCCGGTTGAGCGCCTGCCGAGTGACAATCCGGACGAGATACGCCCGTGCGTCACGCACCTGCGAACGGTCGACGTCGGCCCACCGCAGCCAGGACTCCTGCAGTACGTCCTCCGCGTCGGCCGCCGACCCGAGCATCTCGTAGGCGACCGTGAACAGCAGGCTGCGATGGGCGAGGAAGGGATCCTCGGTCATGTCGCCGTCGACACCACTCCGGGCTTCTCCGAACGCGCCGCCAGTGGAATCCCGCACGCGTCGGAGAAGCCCTGGGACGTGATCCCGTGTGCCGTGTTGTTCCTGGTCGCCATGTTGGCGAAGCCGATGACCGCGGTGAGCTCGACCATCGCCGCCGGACCGAGCCGGTCGAGCAGGCCCGCGTACAACTCGTCGGTGACGGTCGTCGGTGTACTGGTCATGGCCTCGGCGTACTCCAGTACCTCCCGCTCCAGCGGTGTGAACACCTCCGACTCCCGCCAGCGCGGCACCTGGCTCGCCTTGGTCAGGTCCAGGTTCTTGTTCAGCGCCTGGAAGTAGTTGATGTCCAGGCACCAACTGCAGCCGACCTGTGCCGCGACCGCCATGTGCGCGAACGTCTTGAGCCCTTCGTCGGCCATGTCCCACTGGCTCAGCCTGGCCCCGATCTCCGTGGAGTCCTGGGCGACCTTGGGGTTGTGCGCCGTCACTTCGAAGGGCTCGGGCACGGCACCGAACTGCTCGATCGTGGTCTCCCTCAGCTCGGTGGGAAGCTCCGCCTTCGGAATGCGCAGTGTCACGATGTTCTCCTTGTCCGGAGGCCCGTTGGCCTGTGGCCCTGTCGGCCTGTTCGGCATGAAGACACCGCCGGGGCCGAGAGTGTGACACCCACATCGCCGGCGCGGTCAGTGGCCGTGACGGTCCAGGCGGGCGTGGAGCAGGTTGGGGTCGGTGGCGGTGAGGTAGGCGGCGCTGGGCACGTAGACGTCCTTGCCGCGGATCGCCACGGAGGTGGGGTTCTGCAGTCCGTCGGAGGAGTCCAGGACGGTGGTGTGCGTGCCGTCGTCCGCGATGCGCACGACCGTGCCGGGCCCGTTGAGTGCGGCGAGGATCTCGTTGCCCCGGCCGGTGAAGGCGAAGTCGTCGATGCCCTCAAGTCCGGTGGCCCTGACGGTCGGTGTGCTTGCGCGGTGACCGCCGCGGAGGGGGAGGCTCAGCACGGTGCCCTGGTCGAGGTTGGTCACCCACAGCGAACCCTTGTGCACGCGTGCGCCGTTGGCTCCGAGGAATCCCTGTGCGGCGAGCTCCGGTGCGGTCGACCAGGCCGTCGCTCGTCCACCGTTCGCGGGGACTCGCCATATGGTGCCGAGGACCGAGTCCGTGATGTAGAAGGCGCGCGAGCGGGGATCGAAGGCAAGTCCGTTGGGCAGGCCGTCGGCGGGGAGGGCGGCGATCCGTTCGGGTGCCTTGCGCCCCGGCTTCAGCCGCCACAGGCCGGTCAGGTCCGCGGTGCCGGTGGCGTAGAGGACGTACAGGGTTCCGTCGTCGGTACGGACGAGCCCCGTGGTCAGGGGGAAACCGAGCACCGGGGTGTGGACACCGCCGTCGGAGGGAGCCGGCAGCGTTGCCAGGATCTGCGTCGCGCCGCGCCGGTCTATGCGCGCCACTTGGCGGGCGGCAGCGAAGGTGACGTCCACGGAGCCGTTCGGTTCGATGACGGCGTTCTCCGGCATCTGCCCCTGGGCCAGGTCGAAGTGGGTGACGATCCGGGCCCGGGACAGCGGCGCGGTCGCGGCCATCGCCTCCGTCGCCGTGGCGACCGTGACGAGGGAAAGGCCCGCCGCGGCGGCGGCGAGAACGGCGCTCTTGAGAGTGTTCTTCATGATTCCTTCAGGTTTTCGGGCATGACAAGGAAACGCATCGACGAAAATGCTTCTGCGTAGGGCGCTTGATGCCGGATCAGAAAAGGGTTCTCCGGCGTGAGGTCACCGCGGAACCTGATCCGCGGTGGGGATCGGAATGTGTGGTGCGGGCAAGGAATGCGCGGTGCGGGAGAGAAGGGCGAGTGCGTGGGCGGAGGCCGAGCCGGGCGCCGCGGTGACCATGACGATCCGCTGGTCCGATTCGGCCTGGAGGGTCTGCTGGGTCACCTCGATCGAGCCCACCAAGTGATGTCGCATGGTGTAGACAGCGACAGGACTGGCACGGACCCGGTGATCGGCCCACAGTGATTCGAATTCATGGCTTCTCAGCAGGAGCTGCCCGACGAGTGAGGCCATTTTCGGGTCGTCGGGATTGCGGCCGGCCGCAAGGCGTAGCGTTCCGACCACATCGCGGGCCTTCTGTTGCCAGTCGGCGTACAGATCCCTCGTATGGCCGTCGCAGAAGACTAGTTCCGCCATGTTCGGCCGCTCCGCGGGCCGGTCCGGGCTTTCCGGGTCGAGATGCCCCGCGAACAGCAGGTGCCCCGTCCGGTTCCAGGCCAGGACGTCGCAGCGGCGGCCGAGGACGACCACGGGCACATCGGTCAGGGCCGACACCAACTGGCGGACCGACGCCGCCACCTGCTCGGGCGGCACCCTGCGCGGCTTCGCCGGACGGCGCTGCGCCACAGCGAGATCGTGCAGGTGAAGACGGTCGGCGTCGTCCAGATCAAGGGCCCTGGCGATGGCGTCGAGGACCTCGGGTGAGGCGTTGGACGAGTGCCCCTGTTCGAGCCTGGTGTAGTACGAGGAGCTCACCCCGGCCAGGAGCGCCAGCTCCTCGCGGCGCAGGCCGGGCACCCGCCGTCGTTCCCCGTACGTGGGGAGCCCCACGTCGTCCGGCCGCACCTGGGACCGGCGTTTCTGCAGAAACTCCCCGAGGGGCCGCTTTCCGTTCATGGCTCATAGTCTGGAGCGCCGCTTCAGGACCAACCATCCCCTGCCGTGGATAGGCAGGGGATGGTGAGGCAGCCGTCTCGAACGACGGACTCACCGCTGACCGACTCACCTCTGGAGGAAGAGAACCGACCATGGCGAGGATCATCGTACTCGGTGCCGCGCTCGGCGGCCTGCAGACAGCGTTGCTTCTCGCCCAGGACGGCCACCAGGTGACCGTCCTGGAACGCGATCCGCAGCCCCCGCCGTCCGACGCGGAACCCGCGTGGTCGCGGTGGCCACGCCCCGGTATCGCCCAGCTGCGCCAGACGCACCTCCCGCTCGCGCGGTGGCTTCAGCTGGCCGAGGCCCATCTTCCGGACCTCGTACGGGAGATGACGGCGGCGGGGGCCGTCCGGCTGAACGTGCTGGCGCCCGAGCCGGCCTTCCGTGGTCCGCCGACGGCCGGGGACGAACGGTTCGACACCCTCGCCGCCCGGCGTTCCCTGCTCGAATCCGTCGCGACACGCGTCGCCGAGGGGGCTGGCATCCGCATCGGGCGGGACACCGTCTGCCGGGGCCTGCGCAGCTCACCGGGACCGCGGACCTCGTACGGTGGCGCGTCCGGCGATCGCGTCCCTCTGGTCACCGGAGTGGAGACCGAGGCGGGCGGTGCGACAGCCGATCTGGTGGTCGACTGCACCGGTCGCAGGTCCCAACTCCCGTCCTGGCTGCGGGACATCGGCGTGCCGTGTCCGGTCGACGAGTCCGGGCGGCGCGGCTTCACCTACTACAGCCAGTACTTCCGGTCCGCCGACGGCGCGATGCCGACGGACCGGTTTCCCCTGGTGGTGGAGCACGGATCGCTCGGCCTCCTGCGCATCCCGGCCGACCACGGCACCTACTCGGTCTGTCTCATCGGCCGCAGCGACGACCGACAACTTCGTCGGGCGCTGCGCAACGAACGCGCCTGGTCCGCCGCCGTACGCCTGTTCCCCGGCGCGGACTCCTGGCTCGACGGACAGCCCGTCACCGACGGCATCCAGATCATGGCCGGCCTCACTGACCGCAAACGGCCGCTGTACGACTCCCAACGCCCCCTCGTCGCCGGGCTGGTGGCCGTCGGGGACGCCTGGGCCATCACCACGCCGACCGTGGGACGCGGGCTGGCCATGAGCCTCCAGCACAGCCTGCTCCTGCGGGACGCACTGAGGCAGACCGGCACCGCCCACCCCGTCGAACTCGTCACCCGGTTCGCCGAGGCGACCCGGGACGGCCTCGGACGGATCTACGAGCAGACCGCCGCCCACACCCGCCACCGCCTCGCCGAGATGGACGCGCACACGGCCGGGATCCCCTACCGGAACCCGGACTGGAGCCGTGCCAAAGCGCTCGCCCTCCTCGCCCGGCGCGACACCGACGCCCTGCGCGCGGAACGAGCCGCGGCCCATCTCCTGCCCGGCGCCCGCGAGGCACTGCGCGCTCCGGCCCTCGCCGACGCGGTCACCCGGCTGCTCCCCGAGGTGGAGCAGCACATGCCGCCAGGGCCCTCACGGGCCGACCTTCTCAAGGCCATCGAAGGGTGAGGCCCTCTGCCCTGCCCCAGGGCGCCGCCTGTCAGCCCCACGTTTCCCGAAATCCGGTGGCGGCCCCGTCCGGTGGCGGTGACCATCACGGCATGGGCATCTTCCTGGAGACCGACCGGCTCGTACTGCGGCCGTTCACCGCCGCCGACGTCGACCAGCTGCTCGCGCTGGACGGCGACCCCGACGTCATGCGCTTCATCAACGGCGGCCGTCCAGTGAGCCGCGAGGAGATCCGGGCGAAGACCCTGCCGCGGCTCCTGCACGACCATCCGGGCCTCGGGACCCGCGGCTACTGGGCCGCCGAGGAGAAGGCCACCGGACTGTTCCTGGGCTGGTTCGAGTTCAGGCCGCTGGCCGAGGACAGCCCGGCCGTGGTCGAACTCGGCTATCGGCTCAACAAGGCGGCCTGGGGCCGCGGTTACGCCACCGAGGGGTCGCGGGCCCTCATCGACAAGGGCTTCACCGACCTCGGAGTCGAGCGGGTCACCGCGAACACCATGACGGTCAACACGGGATCCCGGCGGGTGATGGAGAAGGCGGGGCTGTCCTTCGTCCGGACCTTCACCCAGGACTGGCCGGACGCGCTCGCGGGCTCGGAGCACGGCGAGGTCGAGTACGAACTCACCCGGACCGAGTGGCAGCGACAGCGCTAGGCGTCCGTGGAACGCGGTGGCCCCCACCGAACTTCATCCAGTCGCCCAGCCGTCCGCTCCCCGGCTACGGCTTGACGCCCACGCCGGTCCACAGGCTGACCTCGGCGTCCGTCGGAGCGTGCTCCGTGGCAGCGTTGTCATCCTGTGCGTCGGGGCGCCAGCGGTGGCCGACGGTGATGCCGGGTTCGAGAAGGTCGAGGCCGTCGAAGAAGCGGGCCACGTCCTTCTGGGAACGGAACTGCACGGGCGTGCCCGCGCCCGTGTAGATCGCGGTGACCTTCTCCCAGGTGGGCGGGTCGAAGTCCGGCGTGCAGTGGCTCAGGGCCAGGGCGCTGCCGGAGGGCAGGGCGTCCAGCAGGCGGCCGACGATCCCGTACGGGTCCTGGGCGTCGGTGACGAAGTGCATCAGGGCGTTCAGGGACAGCGCTACGGGTCGGCCCAGGTCCAGCACCTCGGCCAGCTCGGGGGCGTTCAGGAGCGATTCGGGGTCGTTGGCGTCCGCCTCGATGTACGTGGTGCGGCCCTGGGGGGTGCTGCGCATCAGGCGCTCGGCGTACTTGAGGACGAGGGGGTCGTTGTCCGCGTACACAACCCTGGCCTCGGGGACCACGCTCTGGGCGACCTGGTGGAGGTTCGGCTCGGTGGGGATGCCGGTGCCGATGTCGAGCCACTGGCGGATGCCGTGCTCCCGTGCGAGGACCCGGGTGGCGCGGTGCATGAAGGCCCGGTTCTCGCGGGCGCACACGAAGATGCCGGGGTAGGCCGCCGCGACCGTCTCCGCCGCCTGCTTGTCGATGTCGAAGTGGTCCTTGCCGCCCAGGTAGTAGTCGTACATGCGGGCCGAGTGCGGCCTGCTGGTGTCGATGTCCCGCGCGGCCTGGGAGTTGCTCATTCTTGCCCCTTCAGTGGTGTACGTCGGCGTGCCGGGCGGGTCGTAGCCAGGGCCGACCCGGGTTCTGCCCGTTCGTGGTGTGGTTCAGCCGGCCGCCAGATGATCGGCGAGGCCCTTCTTGACGCCGGCGACGAACGCGGCGATCTCCTGCGGTGTGTAGATCAGCGCGGGACCGGCGGGATCGGTCGACTGGCGCAACGCCACGCGGCCGTCGGCGAGTTGCTTCGTCTCCACGCACTGCCCCCCGTTGGGGCCGCTCCACGGACGCTCCCAGCCCTGCTCGCCGAGTTCCGACGCGGGCATTCCGTTGTACACACTTCCGTCGGTGGTGGTCATGAGTACTCCTTGCGCATGCGGTTCAACAGGGCCTTGCTGTCCGCGGACGAGGTGAGCAAGGACATCCGGTTGTGTGCCTCCAGATGACCGGCGACGTCGGAACGCTGGTCCAGGTACACGGAGGCGGAGAGGATCTCGCTGTAGACGATGTCCGGCAGTTCCCGCTCCTCGAACCGGAAGTAGGTGAAGGGGGCGCAGGCCCCGACATGGGCCCCCGCGGTGAACGGCACGACGTCGACGCTCACATGCTCCAGCTCCGAGACCTCCAGGAGCCGCTCGATCTGCTCCCGCATCACCTCGGCACCGCCCACCATCCGGTGCAGTACGGTCTCCTCCATCACGACCCATAACGTGGGCGCGTCGGGTCTCTCCAGCAGGCCCTGCCGGCGCAGCCGCAGATCGACCCGCCGCCCCAGGTCCTCGTCGCTCTCGTTGGGGAAGCCCCCTCGGAGCACGGCACGCGCGTAGTTGTACGTCTGCAGCAGCCCGGTGACGTAGTGCGGCTCATAGGTGCGCAGCGTCTTGGCGCCGGTCTCCAGGCTCACGTACGCGCTGAACCAGTCGGGCACCACATCGCGGTACGCGTGCCACCAGCCGGGCTCGTTGGCCCGCTCGGCCAGGACGACGAACTCCTCGACCTCCTGCTTCGCGGCCCCGTAGGTCTCCAGCAGTTTCTCGACGTAGAGCGTCTTGAGCGCGACCTCCGCCTTCTCCAGCCTGCGGATGGTCAGCGGCTTGACGTGCAGGGCCTTCGCCGCGTCGTCCAGCGACACTCCCGCGCTCTGCCGCAGTTCCTGCAGTCGCTTGCCCAGGATCATGCGGAGAACGGTGGGTGCACTGGTGCCGACGCCCGAACGAGCTTCGCTCACGCCCTACCTCCTGAGGAACTGTCACCAGTACGAGTCTGACATCGACTTGCTGATGCCACCAGACAGATACCGCCTTGCTGAAATTATCAGGGAGACGGTTGCAGCGTGAACTGAGCTACGAGCATAGTTAGTTCTGTGAGCGATCCCACCGAACGCGCGCGCATCGTCGTCAACACCCGCCACGCCCCGTGGAGTTGGCGCACCTCAGCGTTCGGACCGCAGGCCGCCGGAACACCCCGCCGGACGGAGCCGAAGGTCGTGACCCCCAACTCTCCCAGCGCTCCTCCTTGTTGGAAGGCAATAACCGTGTCCCCCCACACGACTCCCTCCCTTCGGCTCTTAGGTTCCACGAACCCGGACACAGCCCACTGGCTCGAACTGCCGGCGCACCGGGCCAGCGTCAAGATCGCCCGCAACACGCTGGGCGAGCGGCTCACCGCGTGGCGCCTGCCCTGCGAGTTGCGTGATGACGCCGTCCTGCTCCTGTCCGAGCTGACCACGAACGCCGTACTCCACACGGTCAGTACGCGGATACTGTGCGGCGTCGGGCTCATCGCGGAGGGGGGCCTGCGCCTGGAGGTGCACGACCAGGACCGCACGGGCCGCCTTCTGCCCCGATGCGATCCGGGCCCCGACGACGAGAATGGCCGCGGGCTGCTCCTCGTACAGCACATGGCCGACACCTGGGGGGTCGACCGCTCCACGCTCACCGGGGGTCACGCGGTCTGGGCGACCCTGACCGACGGCGCCTGAACCCACCCGAAGCGCACCCCGAGGTCCGTACAGCCCGCGACCTTTCCCATGCGGTCAGTAACCACTGTGACACCTGAGGCCCCTGATCACGCTGTCGGAGTGGTGGCCCGCGCGGAGGCGCGGTCCCCCACTCCCGGATCTCCCTGCCATTTCCGTGACGTCTTCGCCGGACAACCACTGCTGTGTTGGGAGATGGTGAAGGCAGACGAGAACGGCACCGGAGGAAACGGTGGGCACGGTAGAACAGGGGACAGTCGGCACAGGGAACGGCGTGCCGCGTAAACGGGCGAAAGCGGTGCCTGCAATGAGCGCAGCCGGAATTCCCGTGTCCGAGGACGACGAACGGGTCCGCGGGCCGTTACGGCCGAGCGCGCTGCTGGATGTGCTGGGCGTGGCCTCGGTGGTGCTGGACACCGAGGGACGCGTCGTGCTGTGGAGCCCGCAGGCCGAGGAGCTGTTCGGCTACACGGCACGGGAGGCCCTGGGCGAGTACGCGGCCCGGCTGATGGTGCACGAGCAGCACGTCCACCTGGCCGTGAAGCTGTTCACCGACGTCATGGACACCGGTCGCGGCTGGGCCGGCGGCTTTCCCGTCCGGCACAAGGACGGCACGACGCGGCTCGTGGAGTTCCGGAACATGCGGCTCCTGGACGACCGCGGTGGCGTCTACGCCCTGGGGCTCGCCGCCGATCAGTCGACCGTGCACCGCCTCGAACGGGATGTGGCGCTCTCCGTACAGATGGTCTCGCAGTCCCCGATCGGACTGGCCGTCCTGGACAGGGACCTCAGGTACGTGTCGGTCAACCCGGCCCTGGAGCGGATCAACGGCATCACCGCCGCGGACCACGTCGGCCGGACGATCCGCGAGGCCCTGCCGTTCCTGGACGCCGAGGCCATAGAGTCCGCGGCGCGCCAAGTCCTGGATACGGGTGTCCCTGTCGTCGAACAGCCCACGATCGGCCGGACCCCGGCCGATCCGGACGAGGACCATGCCTGGTCGGCCTCGTACTACCGGCTGGAGGACTCCCTGCAGACCGTGCTGGGTGTCGCCGTCTCGGTCGTCGACGTGACCGAGCGGCACCGCTCGGCGATCGAGGCGGAGACGGCGCGACGACGCCTCACCGTCATCGCCGACGCCTCCGCCCGCATCGGCACCACGCTGGAGCTGGACCGCACCGCCCGTGAACTCGCCGACGTCGCCGTGCCCGAGCTCGCCGACATCGCGTCCGTGGACCTGCTGGAGGCAGTGGTGGAAGGCCGCCGCAGCGACCTCGGCCCCACGGAGCCCACCCTGATCCGCACCCTGGCCGTCCGGGCCGATCACGCCGACACCGAGGCCCCCGACGAGGCCGCGCCTCGCGGACGGATGGCCCGGTACGGCTCCGACCGCCTCGTCACGCAGTGCATACGCACGGGCAGCCCGGTCATGGTGTCGCACGTGAAGGACGAAGACCTGCTCCGTATCGCCCAGGACCCCCAGGCGGCCGTGCTCCTGGGCCGGGCGGGCGTCCACTCGTACCTGGCGGTGCCGTTGGTCGCGCGCGGCGAGGTGCTCGGTGCCCTGGACCTCAAGCGGACGCGCAACCCGCTGCCCTTCAGCAACGACGACCTCGTGCTCGCCCGCGAACTGGCGTCCCGTGCGGCGGTGCAGATCGACAACGCCCGCTGGTACCAGAACGCCCGCAACACCGCCGTCGCCCTGCAGCGAAGTCTGCTGCCCAGCCATCCGCGGATGACCGCGGGTCTGGAGGTCGCCTCCCGCTATCAGCCCGCGGGAGCGGCCGGTGAGGTGGGCGGCGACTGGTTCGACGTGCTCCCCCTGGACGGCGACAAGACCGCGCTCGTCGTGGGTGACGTGATGGGCAGCGGCATCAACGCGGCCGCGACCATGGGCCGACTGCGCACCGCGACGAGCACCCTGGCCGCGCTCGACCTGGATCCCGCCCGGCTCCTGGAGCACCTCGACAAGACCACCGGGGGCCTGGACGAGTCCATCGCCACCTGTGTGTACGCCGTCTACGACCCCCACAAGCACCAGTGCAGGATCGCCAATGCCGGGCACCTGCCGCCGGCCCGCATCCGCGTCGGCCACCCTCCCGAACTGCTCGACCTGCCCACCGGGGCGCCGCTGGGCGTGGGCGGCGTCGCCTTCTCCACCACCACCGTCGACCTCGAACCCGGCGACCAGCTCGTGTTCTACACCGACGGGCTCGTCGAAACGCGCCAGCACGACCTCGACGACCGTCTGAACACGTTCCTGGGCCTCCTCGGCGACCCCACACGCCCCCTGGAAGACGTCTGCGACCTGCTCCTGAGCACCCTGCACCACCCCGACAACCACGACGACGTGGCCCTGCTCATCGCCCGCGCCCAGCCACAGGCGTAAGGATCCCTCGCCCATGACCAGCCTCGCCCAACTGCGCAGGACGGCGCTCTCGCTCCCGGGGACGGCCGAGCGGAGCACCGGCCCCGGCACGAAGTCGTTCACCGTGCGCGACAAGCGGTTCGCCGCGCTGGGCAAGGACGGCCATGTGCAGCTTCACCTTCCCGCGGCGGACGCGGACGAGGTCCTTGCCGCGCACCCGACCGCCGAGCGGCTGACCCGCGGCACGACGCCCATCGGCGTACGCCTTCCGATCGGTGACATCAACGGTCAGCAGCTCAACCACTGGGTACGTCGCGCCTGGCTCGCGCACGCACCCAAGCGGCTCGCCGCGCAGGCACAAGCCGCGGACACGGCGGCCGCCGGTGAGGTCGGTGACCTGCCCAGGGCCATCGGAGGTCCCGCCACACGGGCGCTCGCCAACGTCGGCATCACCACGCTCGCCCAGGTCGCCGAACTGAGCGAGGCCGAGCTGCTGGCCATGCACGGAGTCGGCCCGAAGGCGGTTCGCCTTCTCGGCGAGGCACTCGTCGCGACAGGACACCGCCCCAAGGGCTGACGCGGACGCGGCGGGCACAGTCCGGCAAGGGACGGCGAGCGACGAGTCCTCGACTCAGGGTTCGATCACGAGGCGTTCGACGAGGCCGTCGCGGAGCGTGAATCGGTAGTGCAGATCGACGGTGCCGCCGGGGAAGTCGCCTTCGAGGTGCTGGGTGGCGATGTAGTGGTGCGCGTCGGTCTGCCGGGCGCCGGTGAGCTCGACGGTGTAGGTGAACTCGGTGGCGGCTCCGCCCAGCCACCCCTCGATCGCTGCGGCGCCCTCGTACGTCTTGCCGTCGTCGACCACCGTGGCGTCGCCGGTGAACGCCGTGACCGCGGTGGCGGTGTCGTGGGCGCGGTGCGCCGTCAGATAGCGGGTGATCACCTCGGGCAGGGCGTCCAGGGCGATGGTCCGGGGCTCGTTGTCGTGCATGGCACTCCTTGTGGAGGGGGTGAGAGGTGGTGACGGGATCAGACGGTGGGGGTGGTGCCGCCGTCGATGACGTGCTCGGCGCCGACGATGGCCGAGGCGCGGTCGGAAACGAGGAAGCCGACGAGTTCGGCGACTTCCTCGGGCCGGTTGGGGCGCCCGAGCGGGATGCCGCCGAGGGAGTCCATGAGCCGGCCCAGCGCCGCTTCCTCGGTGATGCCTGCTTCGCGAGCGATCCGGGTGACGAGGTCGTCGGCGGCCGACGTCTGGACGAAGCCGGGCGATACGGAGTTGACGCGGACGCCCTTTGAGGCGACCTCGTTGGCCAGGCCCTTGCTGTAGGTGGTCAGGGCGGCCTTAGCGGCGGCGTAGGCCAGGGTTCCGTTCCACAGCGGCATGCGGCGCTGGATCGAGGTGACGTGCACGATCGCACCCTTGCCGCCGGCGATCATGTGCGGCAGAAGGGCACGGTCCAGACGGACGGCGGCCAGCAGGTTCGTGTTCAGTTCCCTGGTCCAGTCGTCCTCGCCGAGCGCCGCGAAGCCGCCGGCCGGTGCCTCGGAGCCGCCGAGCGTGTTGACGAGGATGTCGACGCCTCCCAGACGGGCGTCCACCTCCGCGGCGACGTGGGCGGCCCCCTCGGCGGTGGACAGATCGGCTCCGACGAAGGTCTTCTCCTCGACGTCGTCGGGGCGGCTGCGGGCGGTGACGAGCACGGTCGCACCGGCTTGGGCGAGGCGTCGGGCGATGGCGGCCCCGGTGCCTTTGGTGCCTCCGGTGACCAGGGCACGCCGGTCTTCCAGGGATTCGCTGAGGGGTGTGGTCACGGTGTTCCACTTCCGGGTGGGGGCATGCGAGGTCCGGGGGTCGGCATGGTGCACCGCCACTCCCGGTTCAACTGCTAAAATAGAAGCTACTAACTTCGACTTTAGCAGTAACTGAAGGGACGGTCGCCGTGGCAAGCCGGATCAGGCTCGAGGACCGGGAGTGCCCGCTCTCCACGACGGTGCAGCACGTCGGCGAGTGGTGGACCTTGCTGATCCTCCATGACGCCTTCGACGGCTACACCCGCTTCGACCAGTTCCAGGAGAGCCTCGGTATCTCCTCCAGCATGCTCACCACCCGGCTCAAGACCCTCGTGGAGGACGGGCTGCTGGAGCGCCGGCCCTACCAGACCAACCCTGTGCGCCACGAGTACGTACTGACCGAACTCGGGTACTCCCTGCGCCCGGTGATCGTCACCCTGGCCGCGTGGGGCAACTCCCGTCTCCCCGCGGCGGAGCGCAGCATGATCCTGGTCGACGCGCACAGCGGCCAGGAGGTCGAGCCCGTCGTCGTCGACGCCCGGACCGGCCGTCGGCTCGACAACAGCGACGACTATGTCTTCGCGGCGGGGCCGGCGGCCGGCGACGCCATGCGCAGCCGCTACGCGACGCGGCCGGGGAGCGCGGCGGAGGAGACGTAAGGCGAGGCGAGGGCGCACGGCGGGGGGCTCGGGTGGGTTCGGCGCGCGGCCGGGGGGGCGGGCCACGCGGTTCCCCGCGCCCCTTTGGGGCGCGGGGAACCGCTCCCTTCGGCGTCGCCCTTCAGGGGCGCGGGGAACCGCGCGATCAGCCCCCACCGGCCGCCACGTCCTCAGACGCCGGCAGCCACCTCGTTCGCCGGGCGCCCCAGCTCGGGCCGGACGCCTCAGCTCGTGAACATCGCGGTCCCGTTCACCCACGTTCCGGTGACCGCCCCGGCCCGCTCCGAGGCGAGGAACGCGGCCAGTTCCGCGACCTCCTGGAGCCGCGGTGACGCGGGAAGCATCCGCAGGCCGTCCAGCGTGTCGAGGATGCCCCGCAACGCCTCGGGGCTCGCCATCGCGGGGTTCACGGCGCCCAGCTTCTCCGGTGTCAGGGTCTCCGGCACTCCGGCCACCCACAGCCCGAGCGCCCGCACGCCCTTCGGGCCGAGCTCCTGCGCCAGCGCGCGGATCAGCGTGTCGATCGCCGCGTCCGCGGGACACGTACCGCCCATCATCGGACTGGCGTGCGCGGAGCCGCTGTTGAGGGCGAGGATCACTCCGGAGCCCTGCTCGGCCATGCGGCGGCCCGCGGCCCGGGCGGTGATGAAGTTGGTGGTGATGCCGTTGGTCACCGGGGCGGTGTAGTCGGCCACCGACATGTCCACCACGGGCGTGCCCTGCACGTCGTTGCGGGTGATGAGGTTGAACGAGATGTCGACCGAGCCCGCCTCCGCCAGCACGGTGTCGGCGTGCTCCTCCACCGACCGCTCGTCGAGCGCGTCGACCACGGCCGCGTGCGCCCGGCCGCCCGCCGCCTCGATGTCCTTGGCCACCGCCTCCAGCTTGGCGGCCGTCCGTCCGGCGAGGAAGACGCGGGCGCCCTCGCGGGCGAAGGTCCGGGCGACGGCACCGCCGATGCTCCCGCCGGCCCCGTAGATGATCGCGTTCTTGTCCTGCAGCAGCATGATGGCTCCTGGTCCGCAGTTGTCGTGATCCGAAGATGTCGGCCATACAGACGCACGGCGAGCGCGTCAGTCATCGCTCCTGTTCGGAAATTTTCAGCGGCAGCCCGAAGGCCGGCAGCAGGTGCGGCTCGAACGTGGTGATCTCCGCGATGCGGCCGTCCTCGATACGCAGGACGTCCAGGTTCTGGGCGCGGTAGACGGTCGTCCCCGGCCGCTGGACGTAACCGCCCACCGCCGGCAGCCCGTTCGCCCAGGTCGGCAGGTGCCGCCACTGGCCGAAGTACATCGGGGAGGCCGGGTCCAGAGCCTGGCCGATGAAGGCGAGAATCGCCTCGCGTCCGACGAACCAGAACGGGTTCGGCGGCATGGTGAGCTTGGCGTCGGCGGTCAGCAGCTCCGCCATCGCGGACAGATCGAGCCGCTCGGCCGCGTCCCGGTAGCGCTCGACCACCTCGCGCTCCTCCCGCGTCGGCGCGGCCGCAGGAGCCCATTCCGTGCGGCGGCCCGCGGGGAGGTGCTCGCGCAGTGCGGGCCGGGCACGTTGCAGGGCGCTGTTGACGGAGGCGGTGGACAGCTCCAGCAGCCCGGCGGTCTCCGTGGCCGGCAGGCCCACCACGTCCCGCAGGATCAGTACCGCCCGCTGCCTCGGCGGCAGATGCTGCAGCGCGGCGAGGAAGACCAGTTCGACCGTCTCCCGCGACAGCGCCTGCGACTCGGGGCCCGCCTCCTCGGCCGGAATGTCGGCGAGCAGGTCGTCGGGGTACGGCTGCAGCCACTCGATCCGTGTCGGCGGCTCGCCCTTGCCGTGTTCCATGCCGGGCAGCCGCTCGTACGGGTGCGGGGTGCGCCGGTGGCGGCGCAGGTGGTCCAGGCACGTGTTGGTGGCGATGCGGTACAGCCAGGTGCGTACGCTCGCCCGGCCCTCGTACGCCTCCCGGCTCCGCCAGGCCTTCAGGAACGTCTCCTGGACCAGGTCCTCGGCCTCGTCGTACGAACCGGTCATGCGGTAGCAGTGCACCTGCAGTTCGCGGCGGTACGGCTCCAGGAGCTCGGCGAAGCCCGAGTCGGTGTCGGTCTGCTGCGGCACGACGATGCCTCCCGGGCGGCGGTGTCTCGGGGCTGATGCGCCGTCATTGTGCCAGCCGGGATACCGCGCGAGGCGGATCGGACCATCGCGCTGTGCCCCCGCCGTGCATCCACCGCGGGCTCGCCGAGGCGGCTGAACGCATGGACGGGTACGCCGACACCGGGGCGTTGTCAGTGGTGGGAGGCAAGATGACGGGCATGACAACACCAGCTGCAGTGATCGTGGATGCCGCCGCCTACGCGCAGGCGGTCGAGGACGCGGTGAAGGCTTCGGCCGCCTACTACGCGGGCGGCACCTCGGTGCTGGACGACGACTCCTACGACCGGTTGGTGCGCGGTATCGCGGCGTGGGAGGCCGAGCATCCCGACGAGGTGCTGCCCGATTCCCCGAGCGGGAAGGTCGCCGGGGGCGCGGTGGAGGGGGATGTGCCGCACACGGTGGCGATGCTGAGCCTGGACAACGTGTTCTCGGCCGAGGATTTCACCGCCTGGACCGCGTCACTGGCCCGGCGCATCGGCCACGAGGTGGAGCAGTTCAGTGTTGAGCCGAAGCTGGACGGTCTGGCGATCGCGGCCCGCTACACACGCGGGCGTCTTGACCGGTTGATCACCCGGGGCGACGGGACGGCCGGGGAGGACGTGTCGCACGCGATCGGCACCATCGAGGGCCTGCCGCAGGAGCTGGCCGAGCCGGTGAATGTGGAAGTACGCGGCGAAATCCTCATGACCACCGCCCAGTTCGAGCACGCCAACGAGGTGCGCACCGCGCACGGCGGGCAGCCGTTCGCGAACCCGCGCGGCGCCTCGGCGGGCACGCTGCGGGCCAAGGAGCGCGCCTATACGGTGCCGATGACGTTCTTCGGCTACGGCCTGCTGCCCCTTGCCGACACCGAGGCGGAGCTCGCGGAGCGGCTGGGCGGGAGCGCGCACAGCGACCTCATGGTGCGGGCCGCCCAACTCGGGGTGAACACCACCGCCACCACTGCCGTGCCCGGCGTCACCGCGGAAACGGCCGAGCAGGTGCTGGACCGGGTGCGCGAGATCGCCGCGCTGCGGGCCGAGTTGCCGTTCGGGATCGACGGCATCGTCATCAAGGCGGACCTGGCCGCCGACCAGCAGGCCGCCGGTTCCGGTTCGCGCGCCCCGCGCTGGGCGATCGCCTACAAACTGCCCGCCGTGGAGAAGATCACCCGGCTGCTTGAGGTGGAGTGGAACGTCGGCCGCACCGGCATCATCGCCCCGCGCGCGGTGCTGGAACCGGTGGAGATCGACGGCGCCACCATCACGTATGCCACACTCCACAATCCGGCCGACATCACCCGCCGCGATCTGCGCCTGGGCGACCACGTCATGGTTCACCGCGCCGGTGACGTCATCCCACGTATCGAGGCCCCCGTCGCCCATCTGCGCACCGGTGCCGAACAGCCCATCGTCTTCCCCGAGGTGTGTCCGCGCTGCGGGGCCGGCATCGACACCAGTGAGCAGCGCTGGCGCTGTGAGAACGGCCGCAACTGTCACCTGGTCGCCGCCCTCTCGTACGCCGCAGGGCGCGACCAGCTCGACATCGAGGGCCTGGGCCACACGCGTGTCGTCCAGCTCGTCGAGGCCGGCCTGGTCAAGGATCTCGCCGACCTGTTCTCCCTCACCCGCGACCAGCTGCTGGGTCTGGAGCGGATGGGCGAGACCAGCACCGACAACCTCCTCGCCGGGCTCGACACGGCGAAGGGGAGACCGCTGTCGCGGGTGCTGTGCGCGCTCGGGGTCCGCGGCACCGGCCGGTCCATGTCCCGGCGTATCGCCCGGTACTTCGCCACGATGGACCTCATTCGCGCCGCCGACGCCGAAACGATGCAGCAGGTCGAGGGCATCGGCACCGAGAAAGCCCCGTCGATCGTCGCCGAACTGGCCGAACTGGCCCCGCTGATCGACAAACTCGCCGCGGTCGGGGTGAACATGACCGAGCCCGGCGCGACCCCGCCCCAGCCGGCCGCGGAGAGCGGCGAGGACGACAGCGAGGGGAGCGTCGAGGCGAAGGGCGGGGAGAGCAGCAGTACGACCGAGGCGGCGGCCGGTCCGCTCGCGGGGATGACCGTGGTCGTCACCGGTGCGATGACCGGGCCGCTGGAGAAGCTGAGCCGCAACCAGATGAACGAGCTCATCGAACGCGCCGGGGGCCGCTCCTCCTCCAGCGTCTCCAAGAAGACCACTATGGTCGTCGCCGGTGAGGGCGCCGGATCCAAGCGTGCCAAGGCCGAATCTCTCGGCGTCCGGCTGGCCACGCCCGACGAGTTCGCCGCGCTCGTCGCCGACTTCGTCGACTGAGCCCGCGCCCGTCGGACCGGCTTCGCTCGGGGCGGGACCGATGAGTTTCTCCCGGCGAGGTCGTCCTACATCCGACTGGATCCGACGAGCGTCGGCGATCGACAAGGAGGAGAGGTTCACCATGGACGGATCGGCTCGGCAGGAAGCCTTGGAGAGGCTGGACGTTCTGGTCGGGGAGTGGGTCGTGGAGGCCGACTTTCCCGGCCTGGACACGCCTGCCGCGCGCAGCGTGTTCGAGTGGACCCTGGACGGGCAGTTCCTGGTCCAGCGCACCGAGATCTCGCTGGCCGAGGCCCCGGACAGCACGGCGATCATCGCGACCGACCCGGAGACGGGCGCGTACACACAGCACTACTTCGACTCACGGGGCGTCGCCCGGTTGTACGCGATGAGCTTCGCCGGCGGGGCCTGGCGACTGCTGCGCGAGGCGCCGGACTTCTCACCACTGGACTTCCGGCAGCGGTTCACCGGACAGGTCGGTGACGACGGCACCACCATCCGTGGCAGCTGGGAGACCTCGCACGACGACTCGACCACCTGGGAGCACGACTTCGCGCTCACCTACCGCAGGAGCAGTTGAGATGGCGTTCAGCGGATCACCGGCCGAGGTCGCACACGGCATCGTCGACGCGAACAGGTACATGGTGCTCGCCACCGCCGACAACGCCGGAACGCCATGGAGTTCCCCGGTGTACTTCGCCCACCGGGGATACCGCGAGTTCCTCTGGGTCTCCTCGCCGCAGGCCACCCACTCGCGCAACATCGCCGTACGCCCTCAGGTGGGCATCGTGGTCTTCGACTCGTCGGTGGCGATCGGTACCGGACAGGGCGTGTACATGTCGGCCGTCGCTGCCGCGGTGGACGCCGCGGATGCGGAGGACGTGCTGGCGGTCTTCTCGCGCCGGTCGGTCACTCATGGCGGCCGGGTGTGGACGGTCGAGGACATCGCAGACGCTCAAGGCGTCTCCGGTCTGGCCCTCTACCGCGCGGTTGCCGACGAGCATTCGATGCTCGCCAAGGACGGACAGCCGGACCATCGCGTGCCCGTCCGACTCACCGACTGATCGCTTGCGTGCGGCTGGTTCAGGGCTCGAACCTGATGCCGGCGGCGATCGGGAGGTGGTCGCTGCCGGTGGCGGGCAGGGTGCGGATGTCGGTGACCGCCATCGAGCGGGTCATGACGTGGTCGATCCGGGAGACGGGCAGGGTCGCGGGCCAACTGAAGGCGAAGTTTCGCCCTGTCGAGTCCATCCGCTCGGTGACCGGGTCCAGCCCGCGGTCGTCCACCGTGCTGTTGAGGTCGCCCAGCAGGATCACCTTGTCCAGCTCCTCGGCGGCGATGGCGTCACCCAGCAGGCCGGCGCTCTCGTCCCGCCAACCGGAACTCAGGCCGTTCCATCGGATGCGGACCGAGGGCAAGTGGGCGACGTACACCGCGATATCGCCCTGTGGCGTGCGCGCCGTGGTCCGCAGGCCGCGGTTCCAGCCCTCCGGGATGTCCTTCGGTTTGATGTCCACCGGCCGGACGTCCGACAGCGGGTACTTCGACCAGAGTCCGACGGTTCCTTCGACCGCGTGGTGGGGGTAGTCCGCCCCCAGGACCGATTCGTAGACCGACAGTGCGGAGGGCGTGAGCTCCTCCAGAGCGACGACATCCGGTGCGGCCTCGATCAGGGCACTCGCGGTGCCCTCGGGATCGCTGTTCTCGTCGCTGACGTTGTGCTGGACGGCCATGATGTCGTGCGCGCCACGGTCTTCGTCCGCCAGCACCATCCCGCCGAAGAGGTTCCCCCAGACCGCCACGGGCAACAGCAGGGCCACCAGCGCGACGGCCGAGCGGCGCAGCAGTGCCAGGACGAGCAGCAACGGAACGGCCAGGCCGAGCCAGGGCAGAAACGTCTCCAGCAGGCTGCCGAGGCGACCCACCGCGTTGGGCACGACGGAGTGGAACGCCATCAGCCCGGCGGTCAGCACAGCGAGCGCCGCGAGAACACGCCCGCGCGCCCAGGGCGACCGGCTTTCCGTGTCCTTGCCCCACCGCCACCGTTCAACGGTCCTCAGCCACCGCCGAACCGCACCGGCCTTCGCCCCCGGCGCCACCCGGCTGTTCGCCTGCTCCCCCACGTCCCACCCATCTGCCCCGGCTCCGTCCCCGCGCCACATCCATGAGCACGACGTGCCCAGTACGACGCGCAGTCAGAAGATCAGGTTCCGGACGGTGAGCAAGAAACCTCAAGGCAGCTCCCCGAGCACCCTGCGGACCGAGTCCGCTCCCCTGCCTCCAAGGAGGCGATCAGACCGGAGCCCCGCCGAACCCGATCTCGTTCCCCTCGGGATCGCGATACGTAGCCTTGCGCACACCGTTGCCGTACGTCTCCCGCTTCGTCGGCTCGATTCCCCGCTCGGCCATCCCGGCCACACGGGCGTCGAAGTCATCGACGAAGACGGTGTGAAGGGCATGCCCCGCATGCTCGGGCCGCTGCTCGACGGCCACCGAACGATGCTCCGCGAGCTCCCACACAGCCTCGGTGTCACTCGCAACGTACGTCGGCGGAGTCCCGAACAACCGCTCGTACCAGTCCAGCGCCCTCGCGTAGTCACTGACGGGAATCCCTGCAAACAGGTCGACGGCCATTTGGCCATGCTAGTCAGGAAGTCCCGCTCGGACCGGGCGTCCCGTCGCTGATCGACCCGAAGCAGGCGGCACCTCTGCGCAGCGAGAATGTGGACGCCCTCCGCCGAACAGATCGACGTGCATGAGACTGTCCTGCGTGAGCGCGCCTCGTTGTTCGTCGGCGGTGTGTCGGCGGACGTTGACCCGGGAGGAATCGACAGCATGATCATCTTTGGTACCAAGGGATATCTGTACCAGCTCGCCATACTGACGCTGGTGTGCGGGCACTGCGGGAATCCCTCCGCGCACACGCTCAGGAAGCGCGTCACGAAGTTCACGCTGTTCTTCGTGCCGCTGTTCCCGTTCTCGACGAAGTACCAGACGCAGTGCACCTTCTGCGGTGCGGAGCAGAAGGTGACCAAGGAGCAGGCGGAGCAGCTGCAGGCTCAGGCCGCGGGCGGCCAGGGCGGTCAGCCGTACGGGCAGCCGCAGCAGCAGCCGTACCAGTCCTGAATCGGGCCGGGAGCGAGGGCGGGGGCAGGAACAGGTCGTCGGCCTGGGCGAAAAGCGCCCAGGCCTGCGTTGTCCCTGGACCTGCTTGCCACCGGTGACAGCGCGCGCACCAGCGCGGAACAGCGGCACCTCAGTGCACGCCAGTCGACGGGCGTCACAACAGCACCGCACCCACGACGACCGCCGCCACTCCGATGAGCAGCGCCACGACACCGAAGGCCGTGTCGAGTGAGCGGGAACGGTGTTCTGCCCTGAGGTTCGGGGTGAAGACGGCGGGGTCGTCGGGCGTGTAGTGGATCGTGACGTCCCGGCCGTACGAGTTCGGCGGGTCCGGCAGTTCGTCGGCGCAGTAGGCGGTGACGTTCGTGCCCTCGTGGGTGGTGAAGGCGATGACCGGGGTGTGGCTGGTGGAGGTGTGGCCGTCGCTGTCGGTGCCGGTGTCCGTGAGCACGGCGATGACACGGCCCTGAACAGGGGGTTGGGAGGTCAGCGCCTCGATACGGCGGCCCGCCACGCGTGCGTTCTGGGGCATGTGGAACACGCCGGACATGGTCCAGGGCACGCCGAAGCCGATCAGGGCCCACGGCCAACTCCAGTCGATCGCGGCGAAGACCACCAGACCGACGTAGATCAGGAACACCGCGAAGTTGGGCCACCCGAGCCCGCGTCGGCCCGCCCAGAGGTCACCGACGAACTGGAAGGCGTGCGGTCTCCCGCGCGGATAGCGGACGCCGATCTCCCGGCCCGTCCAGGCAACCGAGATCCTCTCCCCGTGGTCACCGTCGTTCGTCACGGTGAACTCCTGCCCGGTGGACGGGTCCTGGAAGGAGACGACCACGGGTATCCCGTCGCGCTGCGAGCTTCCGTGCCTGGGCTCGCGCACCCGCTCGATCCGTCCCATGACCCGGACCGCCCGCTGGGCCGGGGTCATCCCTGCCAGCGACCGGCCGTACCCCACCAGCGCTGCGGTGCCGAACGCCCCGCACCACAGCGCCAGATAACCCTGCAGGCCCATGTGCCTTCCTGTTCCTTTTCAGCTGTCTCTCGTCAGCGGATTCCCTTCCGCGAGACGCGGCCGACGCGCCGTCCGTCAGTGTGCCGGGCTGCGCCGCACCACCTTGCCCTGCGCGTCCGCCTCCAGCGAGGCCGTTCCCCCGGTGCCCGTCACACCGACCCTGATGGTGAGGGAGCCGGTGAGGCGTTCGACGGTGACCTGCCAGGTCCCCGGCGAACCGACGCCCAGGTCACTCCTCGCCTCCTCGACCAGGGCGGGGAGGCGTTCGTACGGCAGGGAATCCGGGTCGAACGTCGGGGCCTGCGAGCCGGTGGGCGCGTACACGACCGACAGCAGCCGATCCTGTACGACGACGGTGAGCGCCGCGCTCGCATCCGTGCCCTTGGCCAACCTGCCGACGGCCTTGCGCAGCTCGCCCTTGTCGAGGAACGACTGGTTCGGGCCGAGGGTGACCGTGCCGGATGCCGACGACTCCACAGTGGTCGACGAGGAGGAAGAGGAGGAGGAGACCGAGGGCTTGTCGGGGGCGCCCTCGTCGAACAGGTCGGCGCGGAACAGCAGGACCACACCGGCCGCGGCGAGCAGCAGCGCGAGCAGCGTGACGAAGCCGACGGCACAGCCCTCGGAGGACTCGCTCACCAGGACCGGCCCCGGCGCCGAGTCGAGGCGGGCGCCGGCCACCCGCTCCTCCCACTCCGGCGTCGGCCACTTCACGATCCTCACCTGCCACGGCCGGTCCGGCGGGTACTGGACCACCACGACGACACCCGGCCGGTGGTCGGGCAGGTGCGCGAGGTTGATGTTCTGTGTGAACGCGACGCGGTACGCCGGTCCGTCGTCCGGCGCGACCGTCAGATCGAACCGCACCGCCACGTCGCTCGTCGCCTCACCCCCGACGGCCTCCAGCGTCTCGATCACCGCGAGCGCGGTGGACGGCACGACCGCCGCCTCCCGGGCACGCCTCGGCACACCGGCGAGGAAGAAGAGCAGACCGTAGGCCACGGGCAGTCCCACACCCGCGACACACAACGGCACACTCTCGATGACACAGCCGACGACGAACGCGGCCAGCGATCCCCCGATCACACCGCCCGTGAGGAGACCCAGGGCGACGGCGACAGGGGTGGTGCGGGTGGGCGGCGCGCTCTTGGTGATCGTCATAGGGGTGACTGTGCCGGGCTCTGGTGACGACCGGTAGATCTCCAAGCTCAGCCTCCGGGTTCGGGAACCTCTTCGCGTACACGTCTCGGACATCGGCGGTCCGGTGCGGATGTCACGTCGGCCGGTACCTGGAGGCGTGGTTCGTCACTTGAGGCCCGAGTGGGCCAGGCCCTCGACGAAGTGGCGCTGGGCGACGACGAAGACGATCAGGACCGGCAGGACGGTCATGGTGGCGGCCGCCAGTTGGGTGTTCCACATGTCGCCCCCGTAGGCGTCGGTGAATCGGGTGAGTGCCTGCGGCAGCGTGAACAGCTCCGGCGAGGTGAGGTAGACGGTGGGTTCCAGGTAGAGGTTCCACGAGGTGAGGAAGGTCAGGATCGCGACCGCGGACAACGCCGGTTTGGCCAGCGGCAGGAAGATCCGCCACCAGAGCGCGGGGCGGCCGAGGCCGTCCAGCCGGCCCGCCTCCTCCAGCTCGGCCGGGAGGGCGATGAAGAACTGCCGCATGATGAAGGTGGCCAGGACGCAGGGTCCGGCCAGCGCGGTGACCAGGATCAGCGGCCAGTGAGTGTTGATCATCCCGGCTCGTTTGAACATCTGGAACAGGGGGACGATCGTCACCTCGCTGGGCACCAGGAGGCCGGCCAGCACCACCAGGAAGAGGGCGTTCGCGCCGGGAAAGCGGATCCGGGCGAAGGCGTACCCGGCGAGGCTGGAGACCAGCAGGGTGATCACGGTGACCAGGACGGCGATGTACACGCTGTTCGCGTACTGCCGGGCGAAGGGCTGGAAGCTGAACGCCTCGCTGTAGGCGGACAGTGTGGGGTCGGGGGTCCACAGTGACGGCGGGGACTTGAAGATCTCGGGCAGCGGCTTCACCGAAGCCGCCACCATCCAGATGGTCGGCACCACGAACGGGATGGCCAGTACGCCGAGCGCCGTCACCAGGAGTGCTCGTCGCAGGAGGGATTTCGACCTACTGCTCATGGAACACCCACTTCCGGCGCAGCTGCCATTGCAGCAGGGTCAGCAGCATGACGAAGGACAGCAGCATCAGGGCCAGCGTCGAGCCGTAGCCGATGTCGTTGAACTCGAAGGCCTGCTGGAAGACGTAGTACACGAGCACCGTGGTGCTCAACTCCGGGCCGCCACTGGTCAGTACGGCGATCTGCGCGAACGACTGCAAGGCCCCGACGATGGTGATGATCGAGGTCAGCAGCACGGTGGGTGAGATTAGCGGCAGGGTGATGCGGGTGAACATCACCCTGCTTCCCGCGCCGTCGATCCGGGCGGCTTCGTACAGGTGCGACGGCACGCCCTGCAGGGCGGCCAGGAAGAGCACCATGTTGACGCCGACGCTGCGGATCACCTGGGTGATGATCACCGACACCATCGCGGTGTCGCCGTGCTGCAGCCAGTTCGGCCCCGTGATGCCGATCGCGCCGAGAAGACCGTTGACTCCGCCGTTGTCCTGCAGCAGGAAGCCCCAGACCAGGGTCCACGCCACCACGGAGACGACGACCGGGGAGAAGAACAGGGTGCGGAAGAACGTCGCTCCGCGGAACCGCCGATTCAGGAGTACGGCGAGCAGCAGCCCCAGGCCGATGTTGAGGATCACGACTCCGGCGCAGAAGACGGCGGTCGCCCACAGCACCGATGGGAGTTGCGAATCCGCGGCCAGGGCGGCGTAGTTGTCGACTCCGACGAAGGTCTGCTCGCCGGTGAAGACGTTCCAGTCGCTCAGGCTGTACCAGATCGCCAGACCGACCGGGATCAGCACGAACAGCACGACCCCGGCGAGCTGCGGAGCGATGAAGAGATAGCCGGCGAGCACATCTCTGCGGCGGTTCGTCCAGAACGGTGGTTTGGAGCTGTCCCGGGTGGAGGCGACCCGGGTGACGGTGTCCCGGGCTCCGGTCGGCGCGCGGGAAGCGTCCGGTGTCCTCGTGAGGCCGGCCATGGTCACTTGGCCAGGATCGGTTCGATGGCGGCGCAGACCGATTTCAGCACGGCGGGGACGTCGGCGTCGGCCTTCCACATCGCGTCCAGTGCGGTCTTGCCCCGCTGGGCGATCTCGGCCGGACTGGTGTGGTTGGGCAGGGTGACGGCGTTCGGCAGCTGGTCGACCACGGCCTCCTGCAGTTGCGCGGCGGTCAGCACCTTGTTGTCGGCGGCGAGCTTCGCACCGGTGAGGAGCGACTTGCGGGGCGGCGGGAAGAACTGCGCCAGCTTCTCGGAGTTCGCCGGATTCGTCAGGTAGGCGAGGAAGTCCGTTGCCTGGTCCTTGTGCTTGCTGGTGGCCAGGACGCCCACGCCGGCCTGGCCGATGACGGCGTGCCGGCCGGCCGGGCCCGCGGGCAGGGGGTACAGCGCGTACTTGAACTTGTCGGTGAGCAGCGAGGAGCGGGAGACCTGGGCCACGGTGAAGGCGGCGTCACCGGCGAAGAAGTCGGCCGTCGTACCGGGCCCGGGCATGGCCTTGGTCTTGAACGCGGCGTCGTGCAGGAAGGTGAAGGCCTGCTCCATCTCGGGGCTGGTGAAGGTGCACTTCTTGCCGTCCGCGCTCCACGCGGTGGCGCCGAAGCCGGTCCACACCGTGGCCAGTGTGTTCCACGACTTGTAGTCGAAGTCCCGGACGACGAATCCGGCCTTTCCGGTCGTCGAGTGCACTGCCGCGCCGGCGGCGGCGACCTGGTCCCAGGTCAGGTTCTTCGGGTCGATCTTCTGTCCGGCCTTCGCCAGCAGGTCGGTGTTCACGTACAGCGCGAACGGCGAGGTGGAGAACGGATAGGCGTACAGCGTGCCGTCGCGGGTGAACTCCTTGGTCGCGCTGGCCTCCAGGTCGCCGTACTGCCAGCCGTCGGTCGCCTTCAGCTTGTCGGTCAGGCCGACCAACGCGTCGGAGGCGATCAGGTCCCTCGACAGGTCGCCCATCCAGGCCAGGTCGGGAGCGTTGCCGCCGGCGATCTGGGTGGTGAGGGTGGTGTTGTAGTCCTCGAAGGGCAGGCTCTCGAACGTGATCGAGGAGACCTCGGGGTGCTTGGCGCGGTACGCGGCGGCGATCGTGTCGAACAGTTCGAGCTGGTCCTCGTTGGAGGTCCAGACGGTCATTCGCAGCTTGACGTCCTTGGCGTTCGTCGCCCCGGACCCGTCGGTGGACGCGCCGCAGGCGGCCGTCAGGGCCAGCGCCGTTGTCAGCGCGACCGCGCCGAACAGCTTTCTTGCTCTGTTCATGGGTGTGGATCCTTCGTGCTCTCGGCGCGCGCTGCGCCTCGGGTTGGCTAGTAGCCGGCTATGTGCGGCCAGTTGAGCTCGATCCCTGCCGCGGTCAACCTGCTCTGAAGTCGGTCGACGAGGTGCTCGTCGGTCGCGATCTGCTGCGGGCTCAGGCCGAGGTCGAGGCAGTACGCGACGAGCTCGCCGGCCGATTCACCGACGTTCCACTCGACCGGATGCAGCCGGTAGGCGCCGTTGGTGATGTGGGTGGTGCCGATGTTCTTGGCGGCCGGCACCAGGTTCTGGGTGGCCACCGGGACCAACGCTCCGAGCGGGATCTCGAACGGCGCGCACTCGACGTCGATGTAGTTGTCGCCACCGGTGGAGGGATGGAGATCGATGCGGTACATCCCCACCCCGACCGAGCCGTTGAACCGGGCCAGTCCGGCGTCTCCTCGGGCTTTGACGGAGATGTCCTGCTCGCGCACGGTGGTGAGGGCCTTGATCCGCCGGGATTCGCGGATGTACGGCGCCTGTGCGAACCCGTCGGCGGTGCCGACCAGGTCGCCGCGCAGGCGAATTCCGGGCCAGCCGCGGCCACCGTCCGGGCGGGGCGCTTCGGTCTGCAGCCAGTGGACATAGGCGCGGGACTGCGCCTTCGCGGCGTTCAGGTGGTACTGCCGGTCGTCGGTGTCGATGATCGAGCCACTGACGTAGTCCAGTTGCGGCCAGTTGGCCAGCACGATGTCGCTGTCGTAGAAGCCTTCGGCGAAGTTCTGCCGGGCGGCGATCCGCCGGAACTGCCACAGATCCCGGTCGCCCGCGTCGAATCGGGGGTCCCCGGTGGCGTCGCCGCCCGGGTTGACGTTCATGGTTCGCTCCTCCGGCACGAGAGTTCGTGGGTTCGGCGCGACGAAGGACAGCATCGGCGCACCCCAGAAGGGCAGTTCGAACGAGCGCCAGAAGTCGTAGTCGTCCGGCCGGTCGATGGTGTGATCGCCGGCGACGTGATCGAAGACGAAGCACCATGCGATCGACTGCACGTTGCCCGGATCGGCGACCTCGGGGGCGCTCGGCTCACCGGTGTCGGACCGCCCCTCGGCCCCGACGACGTACTCGGTTCCGGTCAGTGGCAGCAGGTCGCCGGTCTCGGTCCCGTCCAGGACGTACTCGGCGGTGATCACGGTCTCGGCTCCGGTCCGCGGGTCCGCCACGGTGACGGTGCGGACCGTCGCGTCGCTCACCTCGGCGGCGACGGGCACCGCGGGCTGCAGGACGGTGAGCCGCCCGGTCGCCCGGTACGGCGCGAGCAGGGCGGTGATCACCGCGTTGGCCACCCTCGGTTCGTGGCACAGCCTGCTGACCCGGCCACGGCCCGGGTTGAGTTCCGGGTCGGCGCGAGCGGTCGCTGTCAGCGGATAGTGGTCGCGGTAGTAGCGACGGATGTCGTCCCGCAACGCGCGGTAGCGCGCGGTGACTCCGAACTGTTCCACCCAGATGTGCTCGTCGGGCGGAACGGCCTGTGAGGTGAGCTGCCCGCCGAGCCAGGCGTACTCCTCGGTCATCACCACCCGGCGGCCGCGCTGCAGCAGTGCCAGCGCCGCGGCGACGGAGCCGAGTCCACCGCCGATGATCGCCGCCTCGGCCGTGATCCTGTCGGTCATGACGGTGAGTCCGTCCGCGCGACGATCGTGTCGCCCGGCTCGACCTCGGCGACCAGCAGCCGCTCCCTGTCCAGACCGGCCCACTCCTGCGGGTCCGTGGTGATCAGGAGTTGCAGGAGATCGAGTGCCTCGGCCGCCAGCTGTTGTCTGGGGACGTGGAAACCGGCCAGTACCCGGCCCTCGACGCGATGGCCGCGCACCTCGCCGAGGGCGGCGAGCGAGGTCTCGTCCGGTACGGCGACTCCGGCGCCGGACAGCGCGTGCGCGACGTCCTCGGCCAGGAAGGCGTCCTCCGCGATGATCAAGGTGGCCCCGGTCGCCCGGGTCAGTCGGGGCAGGTCGGGGATTCTCTCCTCACCGACCAGCAGGAAAGCCAGCCTGCCCTCCGCCGAGGCGGCTTCGACGGCACCGCGCCGGTCCCGGGCGGTCGGCGTGTCGCGGCCGCGATGGACGTACAGCGCCTGCTGGTGTCCGTCGGCCGCGGCCTGGTCGATCAGCGCGGTGGTCGGGGTGACGTAGTCGATGGCCACGTACGGCACCGCGGCGGCGGTCTCGTCCCGACGGCCGATCGCGACGAACGGGAACTGTTCGGCGACCAGCCGTTCCAGCTCCGACGCGACCATCTGCTGACCGAGCAGGACGCACCCGTCGGTCAGCCGTAGCCGCGTCTTGCGGTGGAAGAGGCTCCGGGTGCCGTTCTCGACCGGTGAGGAGGTGAAGAACAGCAGGTCCCAACCGATCTGCTCGGCGGCTCGCTCGATCCCGTTCAGCAGCGGACCGTAGAAGTCCATGCTCTCGGGAGACAACGCGGCCTCGTAGGTGAAGACGCCGATGATCTGATTGTCCAGGCCGGCGAGCCGACGGGCCGCGGGGTCGGCGACGTAGGTGAGTTGCTCAATGGCCGCCTTGACCCTCGCCCGGGTGGCCTCGGGGACCCGGACGTTCGAGCCGTCGCGGTCGTTCAGCACCACCGACACGGTGGTCTGACTGACGCCCGCCAGTTCGGCGATCTCGCGTTGGGTGACGCGGCGAGGTCTCGGCGACATCGATCCTCCATCTGATAATGCCTATCTTCACTTGCAGGTGATGACCGTATTACAGAGGGCTCGTCTGGGCAAGCATCCGTTGACACCAAGGTATCGGGCTGGAAACGTGACGTTCACCGAGTTGAAGATACGCATTATCAGATGCGCATCCGAGCACTGGACAGGAGCGGACGATGACCCCCGAGGCCTTTTCCGGACCCACCCTCAATCGCCGAGGCTTTCTCGGCGCGGCCCTTGCGGCCGGCGTCGTTCTCGTTGCCGAGTCGACCCCGATCGCAGCGCACGCCGCGGCCGGCGACGTCACCCTGGCCGCCGGTGGCATCAGCCTGCTGGCCAGTCCGGGCGGCCGGCTCGCCATCCGTGACGCCGGTGGCGTCACACGGTCTGCCGGGTCGAAGTTCCAGGTCAAGGACAGCGTCACCGGCATCCACGTGTCCACCGGCGGTACCCCGGTCCTCAGTGCGCTCCCGGACGGGACGCCGGCGATCCGGATGGACTACACCTTCGACGCCGCAGCCGGCTCGACCGAAGTCACCGGCTGGTTCAGCGTCGGCACCTCCCATGCCGTGTTGGAGTGGCGAATCACCGGGGCGGCCACACTGGTCGCGGACGGCTTCTTGTTCAGCCGGGCGATCCAGGCACCGACAGCGCCCGACGACTACATCGCGATCACCGAATGGGTCCGCGACGCGGGCGGAGGCATCCCGTACGAGGACACCCTCGGCGTCGCCCACACCTCTGCCTGGGGATCCGGTCTGCACGGCCTGTTCCTGCTTGACCGGTCCCGCCAGGCCTGGACGAACGCGACCTGGGTGCACGCGCCGGGCGTGGCCGACCCGGCCGGCGGCTGGACCAGCCGGGCCGACTTCTTCTTCTCCGAGACCCGTCCGTCGGCCACCGCCACCATCGGCCGGGGCCGTGAACTGGGCCTCGAACTCACCACCGACCGCGACTTCAACCTGTACGAGTCGGCCGGTGTCCGGATGGAACTCACCGCCCTGGTGGCCAACGGCGGCGCGGCCAAGTCGGTCGACCTGGAACTGTGGATGCGCGGCTTCGACGGCACACTGCTGGCCGCCACGACCGCGACCGGCAGCGTCGCCGCGGCCGGCACCTGGCAGCACACCTTCACCCTGACCGCGCCTGCCGGTGGGATCGCGCTGGCCGAAGTGACCGTCCGGTCGAGTGACGACGAGGCGTTCGCCCGGACCAACCTCGCGGTACTGCCGTCGTACGACTACCAGGCCGGCGCGGACAGCATGTTCGGCATCGCCAACTACCCGTGGCTGCAACGGCCGAGCGCCGACGCGCTGCTGGACCTGTGGCAGCGGGTCGGCATCGGTCTGGTCCGGATCGCGTACGACGGCGGCCCCGGGCTGCCGCCCGCCGCCTTCGACGCCCGCGGGATGCGGCACAACATCGAACTTCAGCCTTCGCTGGATGTGACCGACGCCGAGGCGGCCACCTGGGCCGCGGACAAACTGGCGGTCGCAGTCGGTGCCGGAGCCGGCTACTTCGAGGTCGGCAACGAGTTGAACAGGCCCTTCAACACCGGCGACGCCGCGCAGGCGTACCTGGACAAGGCGCTGCGGCCAGTCTTCGACCGGCGAGCGGTCACCGGCGACGCCGTCAAGCTGATGAACAACGGGCTGGCCGGCATGGACAAGCCGTGGGTGGAGAACTTCATCGCCGGGGGCGGCTGGGACCTGATCGACGCCTTCGCCTACCACCCGGGACGCGGCAACTTCACCCCCGACTACGTACCGCCGGGCGACGACTGGAACACCGGCGGCGACGGCACCTACTGGAACTTCTACGGCGGCCTGCGACAGCTGAAGGCGCTGATGGCCGAGCACGGCGAGAAGGAGATCTGGCTGACCGAGGCCTACGCGCCGACCAAGCCCAACAGCTGGTGGCACGACACCTACCGGCACGCCGCGGAGAACGTGCTGCTCACCTTCGCGCTGGCCAGGGCCGAGGGGATCCGGGGCGTGTGCTGGTACCAGTTCCACGACAGTGTGCTCGGCATGCCGCAGGTCGCCGACCCGGACAACGTCGAGTACCACTACGGCCTGACGAACCGCGACCTCAGCCCGAAGCCGTCGCTCCTGGCATACGCGACAGCGGCCCGCACGCTCGACCAGGCGACCTTCCGAGGCCGACTGTCCTTCGCCGACCCTCGGACGTTCGGCCTGTGGTTCGACACACCCGCCGGCCCCGCGGTCGTGCTGTGGAACCGGGCCGACGGCTACCTGCTCAACACCGACGGCCAGCGCACCGACTGGCACTTCCCCGCCCCCGAGGTGTGGATCGACCCCTGGCCGACCAAGACCCCGGTCGTGGCCGCCGCCACGAACTCCGTACGGCAGGTGGACGCGATCGGGCAGGTCCGGCAGCTCCCGGTCACCAACGGCAAGGTGACGCTGACGCTCGACGGCGCGCCACGGATCTACTACGGCCTCATGCCGCGCACCGACCGCCAGGGCCACCACACCCTGACGGGCACCCGCCCGAGACGCTCCAACAAGCCCGAAGCCGGCCGTCATGATTTCAGGTAGGTGGCGGAGAGCCGTAAGGCATCGGGGCGTGGTGGACATTGCTGGGCATGAACGCGGATGAGCGGAGTGAACGGCTGGAGCAGTTGTTCCGGCAGACCTTCCGCCGGGTGATGGCGTACTGCCTGCGCCGGGCGAGCGAGGCGGCGGCGCACGACGCGGTGGCCGAGGTGTACGCGGTGGCCTGGCGCAAGAGGCGGCAACTGCCCGCCGACGACGAGGAAGCGGTGCTGTGGCTCCTCGGCATCGCACGCCGGGTGCTGGCCAACCAGGCACGCAGTCAACGCCGTTGGGCTCGGCTGTTGATGCGGGTCGCCGAACGGGCGGAACCCGATCCGCCGCCCGCCACCGACCCGTACGGCGCGGAGGACTCGGGCGACGGCCTCGCGGCGGCCCTGGCACAGGCCTCGGACGCCGACCGGGAGTTGCTGCGCCTCGCGTACTGGGACGACCTGTCCCGCAACGACATCGCGACCGTGCTTGGCATCTCCGTCGGTGCCGTCGACACCCGCCTCCACCGGGCCAGACATCGGCTGCGTCAACGCCTCGCCACGGCGAACCCGCACCAGGATCCGTCAAAGGAGAAGGACCATGCTGAGCGATGACGTGCTCGATCGAATGCTCCGTAACAGCGATCCGGATCCCGGCGACACGGCCACGGACCCCAACTCGCCCACCGCGGAACGGATTCTCGCCCAAGTACGCCGACGCACCCGGCAGCGGCGCAGGCGCACCCTCATCCTGGCTCCGGTGGTGGCGCTGGTCGTGGCGGGCGCGACCGCGGGGACGTACGCCTGGGTGGCAGGCGACGGCAAGGGACACACTCTGGACTCGACGGGACTGGTCTGCGTAGGACCCGCCCAGGGGGATGCCGTCGTCGGCTTCGACCCCGGGGCAGACGATCCGGTGACCGTATGCCGACAGCAGTGGCCCGAGATGTTCGGCCGGTCGGCGCCGGACGCGCTCACCGCATGCGTCGACAGCTCGCTCCAGGGTTCCATCAAGGTCTACCCCGGCGGCAAGGACCAGTGCGCACGCCACCGTGCCGACCCCTACCTCGGGCCGACGCGGGAACAGCTCGGACTCTCCCGCGTCCGTGCCGACCTCAAGGAGCAGTTCGCCGATCGCACCTGCATCCCCCACCCCGAGCTCCGGAAGGTGATCGGCGGGCTCTTCGCCCGGCACGGCCTCGACGGCTGGAAGACAGGCCACTTCCAGACGGCCGGCAAGGAACCGGAAGGCCCCTGCGCGGACATCGGCTTCATCGACGAACCGGAACGTGTCATCTGGCTCGGGGATCACAAGGACGGCGCCCCCATCAACTGGCCGTAGACCGCCCCATGTCCGTCCGGTACGGCGTCCGACCCGAAGTCCTGGGCCGGGCGCCGTACGCCGTGCAGGCGCGGCACGCCGTAGCAAGCGCCGGACGCCGTACTGGCGAGCGCGCCGAATCCCGGGACTCCGTGATCAAGGAGCGGCACAATGTCGGGCAGCAACGGTCCGATGTCGCTCCGGCGGCCGCACACACCCGGGACGCCCGACGTGTTGCCCGGGGAAGGGAAAGACATGAGTGAAGCCCAGACCCCGTCCAACGGTTCGGCGAGGCTGAACACCGAGGTGGCGCACAACGCCCGGGTCTGGAACCACTGGGTCGGCGGGAAGGACAACTACGAGGTCGACCGGGCAGTGGGTGACCAGGTCGCCGGTATGTTCCCCGTGATCCGGGACGTGGCCCGCGCCGACCGCGAGTTCCTAGGCCGCGCGGTCCGGCATCTGGCCGTCGACCACGGGACGCGGCAGTTCCTCGACATCGGCACCGGCCTGCCCACCCTGGACAACACCCACGAGATCGCCCAGCGGATCGCTCCCGAGTCGCGGATCGTCTATGTCGACAACGACCCCGTCGTGCTCGCCCACGCCCGGAAGCTGCTGACCAGCACGCCCGAGGGGGCCACGGACTACCTGGACGCCGATGCCCGCGACCCGGAGACGATCGTCGAGCGCGCCGGAGCGACGCTCGACCTCGACCGGCCCGTCGCGGTCATGATGCTGGGCGTCCTCAACTTCGTCCTCGACACCGACCGTGCACAGGACATCGTGCGACGGGTCATGGCGGCGGTTCCCTCCGGCAGTTGGCTGGTCCTGACCCATCCCACCACGGACGCCGACCTCGGTGGCGAGGGCAACATCGCGGCCATGGAGTTCTGGAACGAGAACGCCACCCCGCCGATCACCGGCCGCAGCCGCGCGCAGGTCACGGCCTTCTTCGAGGGACTGGACCTTCTCGACCCGGGCCTCGTGTCCTGCGCGCGATGGCGTGCCGACTCCGACAGCCCCGCCCCGGTCCCCCAGTTCGGCGCGGTGGCCGTGAAACCCTGACCCGATGGCCCTCATTGCCTCAGGTTCGCCCCCACCGCGGCCGCGACGACGCGGTCCCGTTCTGCCCGCGTGAACAGCCCGCCGGACAGCCAGGTTTCAGCGAGGGCGCGCACCGCCCCGACGAAGCGGGCGGAGGTCTCGAAGGGTGCCTGTGCCCAGAGCACGTCGAGGAAGGTCAGACCGTCGGCGCGTGCGCGGTTGGATACGCCCGAGTCCGCCGCGCCGAACACCACAACGGGTTCGGAACGCCTGAAGTAGGCGTGGTACCGGGTGTCGTCCCCGACGAAGAACGGCGCCAGTGTCAGTCCGTGCGTGGTGAAGTGCAACGGCCGGCCCTCGGGGCGGATCACGTCGGCGAGGTCGCCCCGGAGTCCGAAGTCCTTGTAGAAGGAGAGGATACGGAACGCCTGTTCCTGGCTCCGGGCGACCAGTAGCACCGGCCCGTGGAACACCGACTGGACGGTGGGGTCGTCCAGCGCCCTCTCGATGCGCAGACGGTACGGGGCGGAGACGCCGACCCGGTCACCACTCCGCCAGTTTCTGCTCAGGGTGAGGTAGCTGCCGGGTTCGGCGACGACCCGCTGCCGCACGCCGTTGACCGTGACGGTGAAGCCTCCCGTGGCCCAGGACGGCACCCGCAGTTTCAGGTCGAGCGGGCCGCCGCCCTCACGGAACGTCAGGGTGCGTACGCCCTCGGCCGGGTAGTCGCTCGTCTGCTCGATGACGAGGCCCCGCTCCGGCCAGCGCAGCGTCGAGGCCAGATACAGGTTGACGTACAGCGCGCTGCCGTCGGCGGAGCGGAAGTACACCGAGTCCTGGTACTTGGTGTGGTTCTCCATGCCGGTGCCCCCGCAGCAGGTGCCCGTGTTGTCGTACTCGCGCACGACCCCGGGCCCCATTCCCACGAAGTAGGTGACGAGGGGGCTGGTCGTGCTGCGGGTGTCCCGGCGTGAGGCCAGGATGTGATTGGTCAGGCCCCGCTCGTAGTAGTCCATGTAGGCGGGGTCCGGCTCGTGGAAGAACAACTGCCGGCTCAGTTTCAGCATGTTGTACGTCGCGCAGGTCTCGGCGTTCTTGTCGTCCAGGGTGGCCGCGATGGCGTTCCGGGCGCGGAACATCTCGCCCTGGCCCGTGCCGCCCAGGCTGTACATCCGGGGGCCCGCGACCATGCCCCAGAAGTTGCGGGCAGCGGTGGCGTACTGCTCCTCCCCCGTGTGGTCGAAGAGCCGCAGATAGCCGGTGAACTGCGGGATGTGCTGATTGGCGTGCCGGCCGTCGAGGATGTCTCGGTCCTCGGCGCAGGCGTCCAGCAGAGCGGTGTTGTCGAAGCAGCGGGCGGCGGCGAGGTGCTCCGCCCGGCCGGTGAGGGCGTACAGGTTCGTCATGACCTCGTTCATGCCGCCGTACTCGCCCGCGATGTAGATCGACCACATGCGCTCCAGCTGGGCCTTCGGCAGGCGACCGAGCCGGCTGTGCACCCAGTCGCCCATCTTCGAGACGATCTCCAGGGCCTCGGCGTTCCCGGCCAGGGTGTGTGCGTCGAGGAGACCGCGCATGATCTTGTGACAGGTGTAGTACGGCGCCCAGATGGTGGGGTACGTCGTGTAGCTCTCCAGCAGGATGAACTGCGTCTCCGGGTACGCCGCCAGATAGCCGGGGTGGCTCGGTCTCGGCGAGCCGCTCTGCGCCAGGGCCTTCTGGCACTCGCCGAGCGCGCCGACCAGGTGGTCGAGCTTGGTCTTGAGTGCCGACTCCCGTGTGTCGGCGTACGCCTGGGCGATGAGGCTGAGGAAGTGGCCGCCGTAGTGTCCACGCAGGTTGCCGTCGGAGGTCTCCCAGCCGCCGGGCGGCCGGGCTCCGCGGGTGTCGAGTCCGGCGTTGGCACGGAAGACGGCCAGGATGCGGTCGGCCGGGTAGGTCCTGGCGTAGTCGAGCATCAGGTCGCGCTTCTGCCGGAACACCCCGCTGCCGAGGGTGACTTGATCCAGCGCGAACGGGATGACGGACCAGGTCGGCGGAGTGGGCACCGCAGCAACGGTAGTGCCCCGGACGGCGATCGCGGTCGGGGCCGCGTCGGCGGCGGGCGAGGCGGTGGCGGGCGAGGCGGTGGCCCCTTGCACGAGCGGGACGGCGGCCGTCCCGGCCGCGAGCGTCAACATGCGTCGGCGGGTGGGGGGTTGGGAGGACATGCTCGGACTCCGATCGTCGGTCGTCGGTACGTATGGGGCGACGGCGGGGAACGGCGGCCGCTGTGTCACGGCGGGGCGGTCACGGTGATCGTGGCCGTGGCGCGATAGGTGGTTCCCGCCACGGTTCCCTTCACCTCGAAGGTCCCCGGCCGGGCGTACTGGTCCGGATCCACCGGATCCCAAGTGACGGTGATCCGGCTGTCCTTGGAGCCGTCGTTGTAGGTGGCGACCACGGCCGCCGGGAGCCGGGGCGCCGTGCCGACCCGGGTGGAGAGGCGTTCCTCGGCGATGCTGGTGATCTCGACCGCGTCGGTCTGCCGCACCCATACGGTCACGGTGACGGGCTGTGCGGTCCGGTCGGCGAGCCCGGTGATCCGTACGCTGGTGCCGCCCTCGGCGACCTGCTCGTCGGTGAGGGCCGGCCAGGCGACGGGCGAGCGCGCGGTGGATCCGTCCGAGTACACCAACGTCACTTCCCGGGGCAGTTCGGGGATCTTCCCGCGCGGAGTGGGGACATGGACCTCGCGCACGGACTCCGGTGTCTCGGCGTACACCTTCCATTCCTGCACTCCGAGGGCCAGGTTGGGATGGCCCGTCAGCCGGGCCCGCAGGGCTGTGGTGGTGACGGGAGTGAAGGTGGTCCGGTTGTAGCGGTCCTCGGCGGTGCCGTACTCGCCGGGCGAGGCGACCTCGCGCCAGGTGTCGCCGTCGCGGTACTCGATGACCCAGGACGCGGGAACTCCGACTCCGTCGGCCGCGCCCGGCTGTGCGTCACGGAAGAAGTACAGGTCGGAGCCGTCCACCCGGACAGGGTCGTCCCAGGTGTACTGGACCCACTGGGTGCCCTTCTCGGGCCAGCTGCCCCAGCGCGGGGCGTCGGAGGACGAGGCCGGCTCCCGGCCGTCGTTGATGGCGGCCACCGACTCCCAGCCCGAGGTGTAGGAGGCGGTGGGTGTCGCGGAGGACGCCACGTTGACCTGGCCGTCCGCTAGTCCCTCCGCCTTGACCACGACCTTCTTCGTCGACGTCAACGTGCCGTCGGTGGCGGCGAGTTCGAGGGTGTAGGTGCCTGCCTCGGTGAATCGGGCGACGGTCGTCGAGGCGCGCGGGTCGTCGAAGATGACGGTCCCGCCGTCCGGGCCGTCCGTCGCCTTCCATTCTGCGGAGAGTGTCCGCTCCGGCAGCCCGTCGTCCTCGACGATGCCCGTCAGCCTGACCTGGCCCGGCCTGCTGTACGTGGTGTCGCGCCACGCCTCGACGTACGGGGCCTGGTTCCGGGCAGCCGGCGGCCGGGTGCCTGTGGCGTACGCCTGGATCTCCTTGAGGCCGCTGGTGTGGCCGTCCCGGTGGCGCATCAGCACTCGCAGCTTGCCGGTGCTCACCTCCCGGAAGCGCACCTGGTTGAGGTTGGCCCTCGGGTTGACCGGCGACTTGACTGGGCGGGCCACGTCCTTCCACTGCCCGTCGCCGTCCCCGTACTGCACGGTGTAGAGGGCGGGCTCGGCGTATCCGCCCGGGCGTTTGTCGCTGTAGAAGTAGAGCCTCACGTCGTCGACCTTGCGCGTCCGGCCGAAGTCGATCTCGTACCAGTCCTCCGCGTTGCCCGAGCCGCGGGCACCCCAGTAGGGCTCGTTGACGGTGAAGCCGTCGACGGCACCAGCCACTCCGCGCCCCTCGGCCTCGTGGGAGGCGCGAGTCGTGGCGCCGGTGGCGAGATTCGTCCTCGCCGCGCCTGTCAGGTCCTGGCCCGCCTTGGCGAACAGGTCGGTGACGCGGTCCCCGGAGTCGTACTCGACGTCCTGGGGCTCGGCAACTGCCGTACGCAGTCCGGTCGTTCGGACCTTGGCATCTCCGCCGTCGGGGAAGGTCACCCTGCGTGTGACCGGGTCGTAGACGAGGTGGGTGAGGGAGTCTGCGGTGAAGGCGAGCTTCCCGTCGAGGTACACGGAGTAGCCCTCGGGGACCTGACCCCCGTACGGCCGCTTGCCGTCATCCGGTTCGTCCCACAGCACGGCCACGTCGGTGCCGCGGTAGTTGATGTCGGTGACGGCGAAGTGGGGCCAATCGATGTCGATCGGCGAGAGTTCGATCTTCCGGTCGGTGCGCGGCCGGAAGCCCATGGCGTCCTCGATCACGGTCCAGTTGGTGGTGCCGAGGATGGTGTGGTGGATCCAGGAGCGATAGCCGATCCTCTGCGGATCGGCGCTGCCGTCGGCCCAGAACTCGTTCTGGTCGGGCCACCGGTTGTCGCCGTCGACGTAGTGCGCCCAGGCGTTCCAGGACAGCAGCTTCTTGTACCAGGTGTTGTCGATGTACTTGTTCGGGTACTTCCGCAGCACCGAGGAGAGGAAGCGGAAGGTGACGGTGGAGTTGATGACGGAGAAGTTGTTGCTCCCCGGATGCCCCTGTCCGGCCGCTTCCTCCTTGTCGGCCTGGTTCGCGGTGAAGAACGGGAAGACGGGGTACTGCTCGGCGTCCGCCCACAGCCGCAGCGCTTCGAGGTACTGCGGGTCCTCGTCCGGCGTGGGCATCAGGCCCACGCTGTACGGGTAGTAGTTGTTGATCTCCTTCCACGGCACCAGCGTGTCGGTGGCCACGTGCCGGTGCTTGAGGAGCTTGTCCTTCGGGTCCCAGAGATGCTCGAGGACCGCGTCCTTGACCCGTTTCCCGACGCGGCGCATCTCGTCGGCCTTCGCGGTCTCACCGATCAGTTCGTACGCGTCGGCCGCGGCCGTGGCGTTGCTGTACACGTACGCCGACTCGGCGCGGTCCAGGTTGCCCGGCTTCCAGTCGAAGGACACCGCGTCGGCGTCGTTGCCGGTCATGGCACCCCAGTCGTACTCGATCAGCCCGTTGCCGTCCTCGTCGTAGTTCTCGAGTTGGCCGCGGACGTCCTTCTCGGCGTACCGCGCGAGGTTGCGCGCGATGCCGTCGGGGCCGCCGTGCACCTGGTAGGAGCGCCAGGCGGCCTCGGAGATGTACTGGGTGTAGCTGTTGGACCAGTTTTCCGGATCCCCCGGGTTGTCGGTGTACTTGCTGTTCTTGGACACCTCTCCGGCCGAAACCCAGGGACCGTACGAATAGCTGGGGTCGCGCAGGTACTTGAGGTCGTCGACGAACATGCCGACGGTCAGGGCGATGGCGTTGTTGTAGCCGAGCACGCCCTCCATCGAGGTGGGGAACTGGTAGTCGTTGCCGGGGATGTCGGCGTCGAGGTAGTTGTAACGCAGCAGCCACCACCGGTAGTACAGCGTCTTCTCGATGTTGTCGTCCGGCACGTCCAGGTACGGCAGGTTCTCCGCCCACCAGCGGTTGTAGGTCTGCACGTGGTGCCGGAAGGCGGCGGGCGCGCTCGCGGTGCGCACGGTGTCGTACTCCGGTCGCGAACGGGCGATCTCCTCGGTGACGAAGCCGAGTTGGACCTTTGTGGTGACGGTGCCACCGGCCGGGACGACGACAGCTCGCGTCAGGGCTTCGCCGTCGGGAGCAGGGGCCATTCCCTCACCGCTGAAGCGCGGGAAGACAGTGGTGAGGTTGTTCTTCGCGGCCACCGCGCCGGTGAGTTCCCGGCCCTCGGCGGTCGTGGCGTACGGGGAGGAGGCACGCAACGTGACCTCGCGACGGGCCGATCCCGTGTTGGTCACAGCCAAGTTGGTGACCGCCACGTTGGCGTCGGTGATGAACTTGGTCTGCGTGACCGTCAGTCCGGTCGCCTCGTGGGTGAACTCGCTGCGCCAGTGGCTGGGGGTCTGCGTCCTGGCGGCGGTGTTCTCGCGGAGGGTGAGGTTCTCGCCGTCCACGGCCAGGGTGATGGTGTACGCGGACCGGTTGTCGATGCTCTCCCAGTAGGCGACCTTGCCGCCGAACCCTAGCTGGGAGGGGTTGTGCTCCTTCATGAACACGGCCCGGCCCCGGGTGAACAGCCAGGGGCCGGCCGGGTCCTCGCCCTTGCGAGCCAGCATCCGGTCCATCCAGAAGTCGGTGCCGTTGCCCGACTTCCGGTCGGCGTCGTACTGGGCGTGCATCGTGCGGCGGACGGAGAAGCCCGCCGGTAACTCCGGTACGGGGTCCGCGGATCCGGAGTAGACCGGGTAGCCGATGGCCGAGTTGTCCGCCTCGGCGGGCACGGTGGCGGCGAGCGAGGTCAGCAGCCCAAGTGCCAGAGCGGCGGCCAGAGTTCTTCGCTGGTGGCGTCTTCGCGGTCTGGGCACGACTACCTCTCTGTGGGGGTGTTGTCCGGCGCTTCGGGGCGGCTGTCCGGCTCTGTGGTGCGGTCGTCTTCCTCGCGGTGTTCCGGCCGCGGGGCTCGGTCCGGTTCCGCGGTGGGCAGCCATACGCGCATCGTCGAGGGACCTCGGCCGGCCCAGGAGTGATAGGGCACCAGCACGATCCCCGTACGGTCGGCGTCGGCGTCCGCGTCCGCGTCCGCTGAGAGGGGACGGTCGAGTGGTACATACGGCCAGGCCGCGTCGGCCGCTTCGGCGTGTGCGACGAGTTCCCCGGCGACCACGACGGTGGCGCCCGTGCCCTCCGATCCGCCAGGTCCACCCAGTCCACCCGGTCCGCCCGATCCGTCCAGTCCGTCCATCGGCTGGGTGGACGGGTCCACCCGTATCGCGTCGACCTCGCGTCCGTCCGGCAGGTCCACGGACTCGGCGCAGTACACCAGCGGCCCGCGCTCGACGGCCGCCGTGCCGCGTATCGCGTCGATGCGCGGGTCTGCGCGGGTCCAGCGCGGGGCCACGGGCAGTTCGAGCCGTATCTCGTCACCCGGCCGGAAGACCCGGGTGATCTCAGCCGTGCCGGGGGCGACGGATCGGCGTGCCCCGTCCGGGTCGACCAGCCAGGTGGTGGCGCCGGCCGCCCACGCGGGGACGCGCAGCGACAGGGTCCAGGGCCGGTCCGGGGCCCTGTCGATCCGTACCACCACGTGCCCGTCGGACGGGTAGTCGGTACGGACCCGCAGCGCGACGCCGTGGCCGCCGGCGAGAGTGGTGGTGATCTCCGAGTCGGCGTACTGGTGCAGCTGCACGCCGTGGTCGTCCGCCGTCGCCAGATACCCGGGCAGCTGGGCCAGGGTCCGCGCCACGTTGGTCGGGCAGCAGGACACCGCGAACCAGGGTGCGCGCAGGCTCGATTCGGCGCGCGGGCTGTCGGTGTCCGTGGAGGGTGTGGTGCCTCGGCGCCGCCGGTGCAGGGTGTTGGCGTAGAAGAAGGCCCGGCCGTCGTCGGACGGGGAGGTCGCGATCACGTTGAACAGAGTCCGCTCGGCCAGGTCCGCGAAGCGCGGTTCGCCGGTGGCGAGGAGCAGCCGCCAGCTGAGCATCACGGAGGCGACTCCGGCACAGGTCTCCGAGTAGGCACGGTCGGGCGGGAGCACGAAGTCGTCGCCGAAGGCCTCGTCGCGGTGGTGCGATCCCATGCCGCCGGTCAGATAGGTCCGCCGGGCGACCGTGGCCTCCCACTGCCGTACGACGGCGGCGAGCAGGGCCTCGTCCCCGGTCTCCACCGCCACGTCGACGGCGCCCGCCGCGAGGTAGAGGGCGCGGACGGCGTGTCCGCGCAGGACCGTGGCGTCCAGGACGGGAATGTCGTCCTGGTAGTAGGCGCGGCCGAACTCGGGGTCGGCGAGGGTGCCGTGTCCGCGGCGCTCGACGAAGAGCGCGGCCTGGTCGAGGTAGCGCTGCTCCCCCGTCAGTCTGGCCAGCTCCACCAGGGCCATCTCGATCTCCGGGTGACCGCAGACGCGCTCGATGCCGCCCCGGCCGAAGGTCGCGCACACGTGGTCGGCCGCCCGCCGGGCGATCTTCGCCAGCTCGCCCTCGCCCCGGGCGCGGGTCTGGGCCACGCCCGCCTGGACGAGGTAGCCGTAGCAGTACAGCTCGTGGCCCCATTCGAGGTCGCTGTAGCGGGGCTCCTGACCCGGGGCGCCGAAGGCGGTGTTGAGGTAGCCGTCCGGCTCCTGGGCCGGCGCGATGACCTCGGTGAGCGCGGCGACCTCCGCGTCGAGCGAGGCGCCCGCGCCCTGCCCGGCTGCCTCCCAGGCCATGGCTTCGAGCAGCTTGTAGACGTCGGCGTCGGTGAACTCCCGGCCCCGCCGGTCCTGGTGGATCCGGCCCTCGGCGGCGGCCCGGAAGTTGCCGGTCCAGCCGACGCGTTCCATCCAGTCGCGGCAGTGTCCGAGTGTGGCGGTCGCGTTGATGTGGCGGCGTCGGGCCCAGAAGCCTCCGGTGATCCTGACCTCGTCGAGACCGAGCGGCCGCAGCCTGCCACGGGTCGGCGCCACCGGCAGTACGGATGACTGTGCCGTGTTCTCCCTCACCAGTTCATGCCTTCGGTTCGTCCTTCCGGTTGTCCGTGCGGGTCGGGTCGGATCTGTTCGGATCAGGTCTGCTCGGTCACGTATGTACGGGTCGGGTCCGTAAGGGCCACGTATGTACGGGTCGGCCGTTCGGCTCTTCGGGGCGCGCTCGACGGCACTTCAGCCCTTGAGCGCGCCGGACATGAAGCCGCGTATGTAGTGGCGTTGCAGCAGCAGGAAGAGGAGCAGGCAGGGCACGGCGAGGACCACCACGCCGGCCTCGGTGGCGCCGTAGTCGACGGCGCCCATGCTCTGCTGCCGCAGGTTCGCGACGGCCAGTGGCAGCGGCGCCTTCTCGCTGTCGGAGATGAGGATCAGCGGTGCGATGAAGTCGTTCCAGGCCGCGAGGAACGCGAAGAGCCCCACGGTGATCAGCCCCGGCCGCACGGCCGGCAGGAGGACGCGGCGCAGCGCGCCCGCCGTGCCGCAGCCGTCCACGAGCGCCGACTCCTCCAGCTCGCGGGGCACCGCCTCGAACGAGATCCGCATCATGAAGGTGGCGAACGGCAGCTGGAACATGGCCAGTACGAGGCTCAGCCCGACCAGGGAGTTCTGCAGATGGAGCCTGCCGAGCAGCACGTACAACGGGATGAGCAGGGTGGCGTACGGGACCATGAGGATGGCCAGGGTGAGCAGGAACAGCAGGTTCTTGCCCGGGAAGTCGAAGCGGGCGAAGGCGTAGCCGCCCAGCAGCGACACCCCGAGGGTCAGGGCGACGGTGAGCGCCGACACGACGGTGCTGTTGAGGAGATAGCGCCACAGGCCCGCGTCGTAGTCGAGGAGCGTCCGGTAGTTGCCCAGGCCGTAGCCCGATTCCTGTGCGGTGCCGGGCTGTCCGCTGACCGAGGCCCAGGCGTTCCACACCAGAGGGAACAGGAAGATGACGGCCAGACCTCCGGCGACGACGTAGTAGGGCGTCCGGCCGAGGGCGCGGGTGAGCACCGTGGTGTCCCCTCTCATCAGGCGGTGGTCATGACTCGTCGGCGCGGCGCAGACCGCGGAACTGGAGGACGTTGAGCAGGAGCAGCACGGCCAGCACCATGATCGAGAGAGCGGCGGCGGTACCGAGGTCGAGGCGTTGGAATGCCTCCCGGTAGATCAACTGGACGACGGTGACGGTGGTGTTGTCCGGTCCGCCCTTGGTGAGGATGAAGAACTGGTCGAAGGCGAGCAGCGATCCGGTCACGCAGAGCAGCAGACACAGGGCGAGGGACGGGCGCAGCAGCGGCAGGGTGATGGAGCGGAAGATCTGGCCGCGGCTCGCGCCGTCCATCCGGGCCGCCTCGTACACCTCGTGGGGGATGCGCTGGAGGCCCACCAGGAGGATCAGCATGTAGAAGCCCGCGAACTTCCAGACGATGAGGAACACCGTGGAGAGCAGGGCGGAGGTCGATGTCCCGAGGAAGGACACCGGGTCGTCGACGAGGCCGAGGCCCTCCAGGATGCTGCTGAGCGGGCCGGTGGTGGGGCTGTAGAGGCCCCAGAAGAGCAGGGACGCGGAGGCCAGTCCCAGGGCGCTGGGCAGGAAGTAGACCGTGCGGAAGAAGCCCGCGCCGGGGCGGAACTCCTGTACCAGCAGGGCGAGCAGAAGCGCCAGTACGAGGAGTACGACCGTGACGATCACGGTGTAGAGGAGCGTGAAGCGGACGGCCGGCCAGAACAGGGTGCTGTCGGCGGCGTCGGTGTAGTTCTCGGGCGCGTTGACGCCTCGGTCTCCCGCGAGCAGCGGCCAGTCGCTCAGTGACATCTGTCCGACGAGCAGCAGCGGCAGCAGGAAGAAGACGGTGACGAACACGGCCGTGGGGGCCGCGTAGGCGAGGCCCTGGGCCTTGCGGGACGTCCACCGGCGTGTGGGGGTGCGCCGGGGGCGGGTCCGGTGCTCCGGTGGGCTCCGGTGCGTGGGGGCCGTTCTGTCGGCCGCCTTCACCTGCATGGCTCTCCTCTGCCTCTGCTTCTGTCGCTGCCGTGTGACGTGGGAGTGGGGTGGGAGTGGGGTGAGACCAGCCCCGGGCGAGGCCCAGGACCCCTTGACCGTGAGCTGCGGGTGAGTGGGTGCTGGTCGCGCAGTTCCCCGCGCCCCTGAGGGGCGCGGGTGTCCGTTCAGTCGGACAGGGACGCGCTGACCGCCTCGTTGTCCTTGTCGATCTTCGACCCGTCGCCGAAGACCGCGTTGCGCATCAGGGTCAGCCAGGGGCCGTTGGGGTCGTTGAAGGTCTGGCCGAACTTCAGCGCGTACGGGGTGTGGCCGTCGGTCACGAGTTCGTTGATCGTCACGAGCCGCGGGTCCGCGTCGGAGTACTTGTTGGACGCGAGATCGGTGCGGGCCACCACGTCCTTGTTGGCGGCGACGACATCGACCTGTGCCTTGTCACCCAGGGACCAGGCGAGGAAGTTCCAGGCCTGGTCGGCCGACTTGCTGGTGGCGGAGATTCCGATGGCGTCACCGCCGACGAAGGTGGACTTGCCTCCGTCGGGCCCGGGGATGGGTGCGACACCGAGGTCGAGGTCCTTGGGCATCAGCCCGAGGGTGGTCGACGGCATCGGCATGACACCGACCTTGCCCTTCGGGAAGACGCCGGTCCAGGTCGTGCCTGTCTCGTCGCGCGCGCCGGGAGCCACGATGTCGTCGTCCACCCATCCGCGGTAGGTGTCGTAGACCTTCTTCGCGGTGTCGGAGGAGAGCTCGGCCTCGGTTCCCTCCTTGTTCAGCACCTCGTCGCCCGCGGCCCAGATGGAGGGCCACCAGGTGAAGACGCCGCAGCCACCGCAGTTGCCGCCGAAGAAGGTGCCGTTGACACCCTTGCCCAGCGCGTCCACGGCCCGCGCCTGCTGGTCCCACTCGCTCAGGCTGGTGGGCGGCTTCTCGGGGTCGAGCTTCGCCTGCTTGTAGAGCTCCTTGTTGTAGAAGAGCACCGACAGGTCGAGGGTGTGCGGCACGACGTACTTCTTGTCCTCGTACGTTCCGGCCTTGATGTGCGACTGCGCCAGCTTGTCGGCGAAGGGCAGGGCGTCCACGCGTCCGGTGATGTCGGCGAAGAGGCCGCTGGAGGTGTAGTTCGGGACGAACACCACGTCGGAGGCGAAGAGATCGGGCAGGTCCTTGGACCCGGCGGCCGCGCCGACCTTGGCCTGGTAGTCGTCGGTGGGGATGACGGTCAGCTCGATCTCGTTCTTGTGGCTCGCGTTGTACGCCTTGACCAGGGCCTCGCTCTGCGGCCGGGTTGCCGCACGCGTCCACATCGTCAGCTTGGCGCCGTCGTCGGTGCCCGTGGCGTCGACCGCCCCGCCCTTTCCCCCGCCGCCGCCCGAGTCGTCCTCCCCCGATCCGCATGCGGTGACCAGGCTCGCGGCGGCGAGCAGTGCGACGGCACCGGTGACAAGGCGGCGTGTGTGTCCAAGCGGTCCGGCCGTGCTCCCCATGGTCGATCCCCCTCGTGTGCGGCGGGCCCAGGGTGGACCGGCCGGTCGGGACGATGGATGTGGTGGCACTGAACTCTGCGAAGAACTCTGCGAAGGAAACAAAACCGAAAAGGTTTTCTGCGACGCTAGGACGCGACTCACCACCCGTCAATCCCCTTGCGGGTAACGGCTGATGGGGATCACTCGAAACCTGGGGGAGCATCGGGACCGAAAGGGTTTCGCGTAGTGTTTTCCGGGCGGCGTGCACCCTCGACGGGGTCGGCACGTGACGCGTGAGACGCGAGACAGGAGCAATCTCCATGGCACAGGCCACCGGCCCCTCTCGTTCGCAGCCCGCCACGCTCAGCGACGTCGCCAGGCTGGCGGGCGTGTCCATCGCCACCGCGTCCAAGGCCCTCAACGGCCGCAGCCAGGTGCGTGCGGAGACGAGACAGCGGGTGATCGAGGCGGCCGAGCGGTTGTCGTTCCGGCCCAATCAGGTGGCGCGCGGCCTGCTGGCCGGGCGGACGGGCACGGTCGGTCTGCTCACGAGCGACCTGGAGGGCCGGTTCAGCATCCCGATCCTCATGGGCGCCGAGGACGCCTTCGGCGCGGGCGAGGTCGCCGTGTTCCTCTGCGACGCCCGCGGTGACGCGATCCGCGAGCAGCACCATGTCCGCGCGCTGCTCGGCCGCCGCGTCGACGGATTGATCGTGGTGGGCAGCCGGACCGACCCCCGTCCGTCACTGGGCCGCGAACTGCCCGTACCCGTCGTCTACGCGTACGCGCCGTCCGAGGATCCGGCGGATCTGTCCATCGTCCCCGACAGCGTGGGCGCCGGCCGGATCGCGGTGGAGCATCTGCTCGCCTGCGGTCGTAGGCGGATCGCGCACATCACCGGTGACCCCGGGTATCTCGCCTCGCAGGAGCGGTCCGAGGGCGCCCTCGCGGCGCTGGCCGACGCCGGCCTCGCCCTGGTCGGCGAGCCGCGGTTCGGCGTGTGGTCGGAGGGCTGGGGGCGGGCGGCCACCGCGATGCTGCTCGACCAACACCCTGACGTGGACGCCGTCCTGTGCGGAAGCGATCAGATCGCGCGCGGTGTCATGGACGCACTGCGCGAGCGCGGCCACCGTGTGCCGGAGGACGTGGCGGTCATGGGCTTCGACAACTGGCAGGTCCTGACGTCCGCCTCCCGGCCGCCCCTGACGAGCGTCGACATGAACCTGGAACAGGTCGGCCGCGCCGCCGCGCACGCCCTGTTCACCGCGATCGCCGGGGCGCGGCGCTCTGGGGTCGAGACCCTGCCCTGCCGGGTGGTGATCAGGGGGTCGACGGCGCCCCTGTCCTGAGCGGGGAGAAGTCGGCCCGCGGCGGGCGGGCCGACGGTTCGGCGGCGCGGCGGGGGTGGGGGCGGCTCAGCCCGGCACCGCCAGGAAGTAGCGGAGCTTCTCCTTCGCTCGTGCGCCGAGGCGGTCGTAGAAGCGGATCGCGCCCTCGTTCCACGCGGGGGTCTGCCACTGGACCTCGGTCAGACCGAGGTCCCGCGCCTCGGCCACCACCGCGTCCATCAGCGCGGCGCCGAGGCCGAGGCCCCGGTTGCCGTCGCGAAGGAAGAGACAGTCCATGGTGAGGTACTCGCGGCCCTCCCAGGTGGAGATTTCGGGCGCGCAGGTGGCGTAGCCGACGACCTCTCCGTCGGGCAACTCCGCAACGAGGCACCTCAACCGCGGTTTCGGAGTGCCGAAGAGGAGGACCTGGAGCCGTTCGGCGAGGTCCGGGACGGGCGGTCCGGACTTCTCGTACGAGGCGTGCTCCGCGGCCAGTTCGGCGACGCGCGGGAGGTCGGCGGGGCGTGCGTGTCTCACATGTGGAGCGCCGGTCATCGGACGTCTCCCGTCGTGGTGTCGGCACCCCACGCGGCCAGCCGGTCGGCGACCGGCCCACTGCCGTCAAGGACGTGCCGCGTGAACGCGTCGCGCTCATGGGCCAGGACGGCGGCCTCCCAGACGCAGGGGGCGAGGCCGACCCGCCCGGGCCGCAGCAGTCCGGGCTGTCCGGCCGGTCCGGAGAAGACCGCCAGGTCGGACATGTATCCCTCGATCCAGTTGCAGACGAGGACATAGTCCCCGTCGCCTCCCGCGTGCACGAGGAGGACGGCGAGCCCCAGCGACCCCCGGGCACGCCCGAGCGCCAGCTGCGCTCCGGCGATCCGCAGGGCCGCCGCCTCGTCCCGCTCCGTCACTTCGCGCCCCGGCGCCTCGATCGCGTACACCTTCACCAGATGCCCACTGGCCTCGCGGGTGCCCAACGCCCGTGTCCCGCGGGCGTGATACCCCTCGGCCAGCGCGAGCAGCGCCTCCGCGTCCACCGCTGTCGGCAGTTCCTCACGATCACTCATCCGGCCATGATGCAGGGGGCGGGCCTAGTCCGTCTCCTTCACCCGGACACCAGGTCCGCCAGTGCTGTCAGTGTCCGCTCCCCCGCCGGGTCGCCCGCAGTGGCGGGGACCACGGCGATCTCGTCCAGGCCGGCGGTGGCGTACGCGTCGATGCGGGCGCGGACGGTCGGGGCGTCTCCCACCAGGGCGAGCGCGTTCGCGGCCTCGGGTGGGAGAGCCGCGAGGAGAGTGTCCGGGGTCGCGTCGGAGCGGGCGAGGTCGACCGCCTCGCCGAAGCCGGCCGCGGTGAACACGTCGCTGTATCCCGGGACGGTCAGATAGCCGACGACGCTGCGCAGGATCTGCCGGAGGGACTCGGGTTCGGGGTCGACGGCCGCGGGCAGCCAGGCGGCCAGTCGCGGCGGGGTCCGGCCGACAAGCTCGGCGGCCGCGGTCAACTTGGCTCGCAGGGTGCGGACTTGCTCCGGGGAGACGACGTCGAGCAGCATGCGGTCGGCGTGCGCGGCGGCGACGGCGATCGCGCGGTCTCCGAACGCCGCCACGGTGAGCGGGCCTCCGGGCGGCTGCTGACGTCGGCGGAAGGTGCTTCCGGGCACGATCTCCTCGCCGGGTTCGCCGTGCATGAGACCGCGTACCGCCTCGGCGGACTGTGCCAGTGCGGCGGCGGGCCGGGTGCGCGGTCTGCCGTGGACGCCTTCGACCACCCGCTTGCTGGACGTCCCGAGCGCCACCCCGACCGGGCGGCCGATCACCGCGGCCACGGACGCCGCGCCTCTGGCGATCGTCAGCGGGTCCCGTACGGAGACGGGGACGGGTCCGGCGGTCAGCGTGACGCGCACGGTGGCGAGCCCGACGGCCGTGGCGAGTACGAACGCGTCCCAGGTGGGCCCCTCACCGGCCCATACCTCGCGGTATCCGAGCCGGTCGGCGAGCGCGGCCACCCGCAACGGCTCGTCGAGCGGGCTGTCGTCCTCCCGTGCCGCGGCAACCACACTGATGTCCATACACAGCACGGTAGTTGCTGCCTGCCGCTCGACGGCCCCGACAGGATCTTCGGACGAGGGCGTTGTTACCGTGCACCGATGTCACACTCTTCACGCGACACCGCCGAGGGCGCCGGCTGGGGCACCGCGGAACGCGGCGACTACAAGCAGTTGATGCCGCACCGGGTCGAGAAGCTCTCCTGGCTCAACCCGAAGACGCTCTGGCCCGCCCGCAACGGCGTGCTGGCCTCCTGGTTCGGCGACCCCACCGGCCGGACCCGCAACCGGTGGGTGGAACTGCGGACAGTCGCTCGGGCACCCGCCGACAAAGTGGTCCGGCGCGACGATCCGGACCACTTCTCGTTCATGGTCATCGGGGACACGGGCGAGGGTGACGACCCGCAATACGCCGTCGTCCCCGGCTTTCTGAAGGTCAGTCAGGACACGCGGTTCGCGGTTCTCGCCAGTGACGTGGTCTATCCGGTCGGCACCGCCGACGACTACGGCACGAAGTTCTACCGCCCGTACAAGGACTACCAGGCACCCATCTACGCGATACCCGGCAACCACGACTGGTACGAGGATCTCCAGGGCTTCATGCGGGTCTTCTGCGAGGCCCCGCCTCTCCCGCCGGAAGACACGCCCCGCCCGCTGACACCCGCCTGGCTGCGGTCGCGGCTGTGGCACAAGCCGCGTGCCATCGACGAGCAACGCCTGGCCGAGGCACGACAGTTGCGCTCGGCGCCCGCCCAACGGGCTGTCCAACCCGGCCCGTACTGGGCCGTCGACGCCGGGCCGGTGCGCATCATAGGCATCGACACCGGTCTGCTGGGGACCGTCGACGCCGAGCAGGGCCGCTGGCTCCGGGAGGTGTCGAAGGGTGACACCCCGAAGATCCTCATCACCGGCACGCCCCTGTACGTGGACGCCGAGCACCACCCCTGCCCCATCGACGGCGGCGGAACCGTCGCCGACATCGTGCGCGACCCGGACCATCACTACGTGGCCGCGATAGGCGGTGACATCCACAACTACCAGCGATATCCGGTGACGGTGGACGGCCGCACGATCCAGTACGTGGTCGCCGGTGGCGGCGGAGCCTTCATGCACGCCACGCACACCATTCCGCGCGTCTCGGTCGCCGGTGTCTCCGAGGACGACTTCCGCTGCTATCCGCTGCGCGGCGACTCGCTCGCCTTCTACAGCAGGCTCTACGGACGCCGGCTGCGCATGCGGCGCTTCTTCACTCTCACCGAGGGCGAGGCCACCGCCGTCATCGCGAAACGGCTGGGCATCCGCCCGACCCGCGCTCAGGCCTCGCCCGCTCGCGTCACCCTGCGTACCCGCCTGGTCGCGAGCCTGCTGGGCGCCGGCGGCCGTCCGGACCGCACCTCCCGCTTCCGCCTCCCCGTGCGCAAGGCGTACACGCAACTGCTGTCCCCGGGCTCGGCGACGTACAGCCCGCCCTTCTTCAAGTGTTTCCTGCGCCTGGACGTCACTCCGGACTCGGTCCGGTTGCGCTGCTTCTCGGCGACGGGCAATCGGCAGCAGGAACTGGACCCGCCGGTCGAGGACGAGGTGACCATCCCCCTGTAGAGGGGCTTCCGTCTCCCCGCTGCTGCCTTCTGCCGGGCCCCCGTTCCCCCGAATGGCGGAGCGGGGCGGACGGGCAGACGATGGAGACGAGGGGTTCGGCCGGGTCGTCGCGAGGCGGTGACCGACCGCCCGCCAATGCTGGGCAAGGCCAGATGGGAAGGAGCCGTCATGATCGAGGTCAAGGCGGTCGAAAAGCCGGACGAGCGGCGCGATTTCCCCCGTGGCCACCTCGAAGCGGTCCACCTCACCGGGCTCGACTTCGCCGTGGCGACGTTCGAACCGGGCTGGCGCTGGTCCGAGTCCGTGGCTCCGATCGCGGGCACCGAGAGCTGCCAGGTCCATCACAACGGTTATGTCGTCGAGGGCCGTATGCGGATCCGTATGGACGACGGCGGGGAGGCCGAGGTCGGCCCCGGCGACGTCTTCGTCTGCCCACCCGGTCACGACGCCTGGGTCGTGGGGGACGTACCCGCGGTGGTGTACGACTTCGCCGGAGGCATGGCAACGGAGTACGCGAAGGCCAAGGAGGGCTGATCCGACGGGCCGGCGTGGGCCCCGGCGGACTCGTACGGGGCAGCCGGCCCTGGATCGCGCACGGAATCCCCGACCCGGGACGACCTGAGAGGGTCCCGACACGACCCGAGACGGTGGGATGCCTCCTCAGGTCACTTCCGCACATCATCTTCGCCTCGGCCCGGGGCCATTCAGGGTCGCCGCGTCTATTCTGAGGACGCATGGACGGGGCTGCGGGCAGAGGTGCGACCGGTGAACTGCCGGAATCCAGCGAGCCGTTCTTCATCGCGCCACAGCAACCGGTGATCCTGCGGGCCGCGCGCGTCGAGTTGCCCGAGGAGAGTCCCGACCCCGTCCTGCTGCCCTCGATCACCCTGCTGGAGCGCGCCGCTTCCCGCGGGAGCGACCCGGAGGGACTGCCATTGCCGGCGCCGCACATGCTGGCGGGGCAGTACCGGATGATCCGCCCGCTCGGCTACGGCGGTATGGGCGAGGTGTACCTCGCGCTCGACACCAAGGTCGACAACCGCGAGGTGGCGATCAAGGTGCTGCGCGGCGAGCAGGCGGCAGCCGCGGCGGAGGCCCTGGCCCAGGAACGGCGAGCGCTGGTCGACCTCAGCCACGACGACATCATCCGCGTCTTCAACTACGGGCACCATCCCGAGATCGGGGACTTCCTCGTCCTCCAGTACGTGGACGGGCTCACCCTGGAGGAGGTGCGGGCGCGAGCGCAGGTGAACCCGGGGGAATTCGGCGACGGCCGCTTCCACGAGTTCGTACTCGCCTACGGGATACGGCTCCTGGCCGCGCTCGGGTATCTGCACGGCGACTGGCCCGGCAAGGTCTACGGCGACCTCAAACCGGACAACGTCATGCACGACGGCACCACCACGAAGATCATCGACGTGGGAAGCGTCCGCATGGCCGGTCTGCCCGGCCACACCACGGAGGGATACCGCGCCCCGACCGTCGGCCGCAGCGGTGAATCCACCGGCCAGGACGACCTTTTCAGCCTGGGCGAGACGCTGCGGCGGCTGAGCGGCCTCGGCGGATCGCCGGACGACCTGGCGGAACTCGGCCACCTGGACGTGATCGGCGGGCTCGGCGCACCGGGCGGCGAACCCGAGACCGCGCGGACGCGTCCGATGACGGCTCCCCCTCCGGTGGGGCTCGGCCTGGTGTCGCTCGCCCGGGTGCTGCACCGCGCGACCCGGAGCGAGCGGGCCGAGCGGTTCGCCACCGCACGGGAGATGGAGGAGCAACTGCGGGGAGTCTTCCGGGAGTTACGGTCGCTGCGGACCGGCCTCGAGACCTTCGAACCGTCGCCGCTCTTCCTCCAGTCGTCGTACGCGCTGGACGCGGCGCTGGGTTCCGCGCCGCCCCTCGCCCGGTGGGCCACTCCGAACGCTCCCGCCCCGTACGCGCCACCGTCGCCCTCCGAGGCCGCGCAGCGGCTGCCCGTACCGCGGCCCGACCGGCACGACTACCACCACGCGCAGTTGAGCAGGCTGGCCGACGCCGCGCCGGAGGCGTTGCTGCAGCACACCGGGGACTGGCGCGACTCGCCGGAGGTGCATCTGCTGCGCTGCCGGCTGCGGTTGCGCGGTGCCGGGGGCGGGACGGCGGCCGCGGAGAGCGAACTGCGGTCCGCCGAGACGCTGATAGGGGCCGAGCGCGCTCATCACGACTGGCGGCTCGACTGGCACCGCGGGCTGCTCGCGCTCGGCCGGGACCAAGTGGCCGCGGCCAGGCGGCACTTCGACGAGGTGTTCGCGGCGATCCCCGGCGAGTACGCGCCGAAACTCGCGCTCGGCTACTGCGCCGAGCGGCTCGGCCGGTGGCAGGAGGCGCTGACGTTCTACGAGGCCGTGCGACTGCGCAACCCGTCGCTGGGCAGTGCGGCGTTCGGCGCGGTACGGGCGCGCCTGGCGCTGGGTGGTGAGCGGGCGTGGGACGACGCCGTGCGGGCCCTGGACGTGGTGCCGCAGCATTCCCGGCACCGAACCGCCGCGCGTACGGCCGCCGTTCGTGTCGGTGTCGAGCATGTGCGGATCGCCGAGCGCCCGGACGAGGTGACCGAGCGGCTCCGCGAGGTGCTGGAGCGGCTGGCCCGGCTCTTCCACGCGCACGGGCTGACGGACGAGCAGGCCCGGGTCCGTATGACGGCGGAGGTGTGGGAGGCCGTGCAGGGCGCGCTCGCCCGGGGTGCCGTCGACGCGGCGGGGCTGGCCGCGCTGGCGGCGGGCGCCGACGAACGGCTCGGCCTCCCGTCCGACGGGCCCGGTCTGCGCAAGGCCCTCTCCCGCCTTTATCTCACCCTCGCCCACCAGGCCGCCCGTTCCGCCTCGCCCGAGGACGCGGCCGTCGCCGAAACGCTGCTGGACCGTGCCTACGAGGTCCGCCCGCTCGCCTTCCGACACCACAGGGACAGCCCATGGCTCGGAAAGAGAGTCACGACCTGGCTCCGGACGATCGCGCGTACGCCGACATCGCCACCCCCACCGGCACCACCCTCGGCCTCGGTACCGGGGAAGAACACCCGGACGGCCCGCGAGTGAATGGAGCCGCGCGCCCGCAGCCCGCGGAGGACGAGGCCGCGCCGCCCGCACGGGTCCTGCGTGCCGCGCGGGCGGCACGTCTCGTCGCGGCCGAACTCGCCCGCCGGGTCTGGCTCTACGTGTGGCCGTCGGCGACGGGCCGTCGCAACCGCGCGTATCTGCGGGAGCGGCTCGTCGCGCTGCCGCTGCTCGCCGTGGTGGCGTTCGGGACGCTCGGGTGGGCCTACTCGGGTGTGCGGGACGACTCCGCGTATGTGCGGGACCGGCTGGCGCCCGCGCTGGTCGGTCTCGCGAACGCCAAGGCGTCACTGTTCATCGCGCAGGGCGAGGCCGAGGAGAACCTCGCCGAGGGACGGGCCGCCGAGCTCAGCGGGCTCAGCGAGCGATACCGGACGCGGGTGGCGCGGGCCACGCAGAGCCTCAACCAGGTCACGCGCAGCGGGGCCCTGACCGTGGCCGAGGAACAGGAACTGCGCGTGGTGTCCGCGCTGGTGGTGGACTACACGGGCTGGATCGGCCGGGCGCAGAACCATGTGGCCGACCCCGTGCTGCGGGACGCGGAGCTCACGTACGCGCGCAGCATGCTCTGTTCGACGCCGGTCGCGGTGGCGGACCGGCAGGACCGCTATCCGCCGTGCAGTCCCACGGTCGGCTCCGCCGCGACCTCGATCGTGGACCGGGTCGCCGGGCTGGAACGACAGTTGCGCGAGCGGCTCGCGGACCGGGTCGCCTGGAGCCGGACCGTGCTCGTCGCCGCCGTGGTCTGCGGACTCGCCCTCGTGCTGCTCGCCGCAGGTCTCTGGCGCACGGTGTCGTTCCTGCGGCGCCGTTTCCGGATACGGCTCAGCATTCCGCTGGCGGTCGCCGCCCTGCCGCTGCTCGCCGTACCACTCCTGACGACCGACGCGCTGCTCGCGCGGCACGCGCAGAAGGAGACAGTCCCCGTGGCGGACGCGCTCGCGAAACGGACCTCGCCCCGGACAGAGACGATCGCGGAGGAGCGCCCCTTCGACGGCCCGGACCCACGGTCCATCGAGGTGCTGGAGGCGCGGATCGACGACGGACTCTCGGACGGGCGGCTCGCCTTCCTGGACGGGGTCGCGCCCTTCGTGTTCCCCGCGGGCCTGGTCGGCGCGGTCGTCGCCGGCGGCGCTCTGCATGCGTACCGGCGCGAGTATCTGGTGGTCGCCCGCCCGGGAGCCGTGTCGTGAACCGGCCCGTGAACCGGCCCGTGAACCGACGCGGGAGCCGACCCCTGAACCGTGCCGCCGGCCGTGTCCTGCGCGCCCTCCTCGCGGTCTGTCTGCTCACGCTCGTCCCCGGCTGTACGTCGGACACCCCCGACCCGCTCGTCGTGCTGGGCCCGTGGACCGGCGAGGAGGGCAAGGCCTTCGAGGCGGCGCTGAACCGGCTCGACGACGGGACCGGCAGGACGTACACGTACGAAGGCACCCGCTCGCTGCGCGAGACGCTCGTCTCGCAGCTGGAGGCGGACGCGCCGCCGGACGTGGCGATCCTCAACAGCATCGGCGAACTCACCGAGTACGCGCGCCGCGACGAGCTGAAGCCCCTGGTCGAGGAGACCGCCGAGCGCGCGTACCCGCCGTGGGCGCCGACGCTCCTGGTGGACGGCAGGCGCCGTACGTACTGGGTGCCGCTGAAGGTCGACCTGAAGAGCCTGGTGTGGAGCAAGGAGGGCACGTCCAGCGACGATCCGGCATGGTGCGTGGGGCTCGCATCGCAGGCCACCTCGGGCTGGCCGGGCACCGACTGGATCGAGGACATCCTGCTCCACCAGGCGGGCCCGGCCGTCTACGAGGAGTGGGCCACCAGCAGGCTCAGCTGGCTCGATCCGGCGGTCCGGCAGGCCTGGACGACCTGGGCGGAGCTGCTCGGCGACCGCTCGCCGGAGTCGATCGAGCGGTCCCTGACCACGTCGTACGAGGGAGTTCCCGGGCCCGGCGGGCCCCGGGGCCTGCTGGACTCCCCCGGCTTCGACTGCACGTACGAGCATCAGAGTGCCTTCATCCGGTACCTGTACGCGAGCGAGGACGTCCGTGTGGAGCCGTCGGCGCGGTTCCTGGGCGGGCGGGCCGAGTACCGCGACACGTACGAGGTCGCGGGCGACATGGCTGCCGTGTTCAGCGACGACCCGGCGGCCCAGGAGCTGGTGGAGCGGCTGTCGAGCCCGGCCGGGCGCAAACGCTGGCAGTCGGAGGCGGACCCCGGCGTGCGCCCGTTGTTCCCGAACACGGCGGGTCTGCCGCCCGCCGTGCCCGCGAACCCCATCGAGCAGGAGATCGACGACCTGCTCAACTCACGCGCCCGTACGCTCTGTTTCGACGCGTCGGACGTGATGCCGCCCGAGCTCCGCGATGCCTTCCACCGTGCGGTCCTGGAGTTCTTCCGGGATCCCTCGAAGCGGCATCTCGACTCGCTGCTGCGGCAGTTGGAGACCGTACGCGTCCAGGTGGACGAGGAGTCCGCCGACGGCCGCTCGTTCCGGCCGCCGGAAGTCATCTGTGCGAGCTCCGGCGGGTGAGCCGACCGGGTCCGTCCGGGCGGGCTCGCCCGCCGGGGCTCGCACGGGGCGCGGTGACGCGACTGTCCCGTGGGTCGTGTCCCGTGGTTCAGGCCGTGGCACCTGCCGCGATGTCCCGTGCCGCGATGTAGCCGAAGGTCATCGCCGGTCCGATCGTCGAGCCCGCGCCGGCATAGCTGTGGCCCATGACCGCCGCGCTGGCGTTTCCGGCGGCGTACAGGCGGGGGATGACGGATCCGTCCGGGCGCAGTACGCGTGCCCGGGCGTCCGTGCGCAGACCGCCCTTGGTGCCCAGGTCGCCTGGGACGATCTTGAAGGCGTAGTAGGGGGCCAGCCACAGCGGTGCCAGGCAGGAGTTCGGGAGGATCGCGGGGTCGGTGTAGTAGTGGTCGTAGGCGCTGTCGCCGCGGTGGAAGTCGGTGTCCGTGCCGTTGCGGGCCAGGCCGTTGAAGCGGTTGACCGTGGCCCGCAGGGCGGCCGCGGGCACGCCGATCCGCGCGGCGAGGGCGTCGAGGGTCCAGGCCTTGTGGGCGGCGCCGGACTCGTACCAGGAGTCGGGGAACGTGAACGTCGGTGCGATGTCCCTGAAGAGGTAGCGGTTGCGGTAGTTCTGGTCGACGATCAGCCAGGCCGGGATGTCGGGGTCGGTCTCGTTGCGTTCGTACATGGTGTGCACGACATCGCTGTAGGGGGCCGCCTCGTTGACGAACCGGGCTCCGGCGGCGTTGACGAGGAGCCCGCCGGGAAGGGTGCGTTCGGCCAGGCAGAAGTAGGGCTCGTCGGGCAGCGGGATAGCCGGGCCCCACCAGGCGTCGTCCATCAGGTCGAGCGCGGCACCGGCCCGGCGGCCCGCCTGGATTCCGTCGCCGGTGTTCTCCTTGGCCCCCACGGTCCACTCGGTGCCGATGGGCTGTTGCTGGTACTGGGCGCGCATGGCCGCGTTGTGCTCGAAGCCGCCGGAGCCGACGATCACTCCGCGCCGGGCCCTGATCAGGCCCGGGGTGCCGTTCTTGGTGACGACCGCTCCCGCGGTGACTCCGTTCTCCGTGTACAGGTCGGTGAGCGGGGTGTTCAGCCAGACCGGCACCTGGGCCGCGAGCAGTCCCGCGCGCAGACCGGCCGCCAGTGACTGGCCCATGGTGAGGGGCTTCTGGCCGAGAAGGGCCGCCCTGGTGCCGCGGGCCAGGCATTCGGTGGCGACGGCGGCGCCCCTCAGGCTGACCGCGGAGAGCGCGAGCCACTTGTAGTCGGCGCTGAACACGACCATGCCGCTGGGGACCGTCAGATACGGCGGGTTCAGCCGGGCGAGTTCGGCGCCGAGGATGTTCCCGTCGAGCTGGGCGGGTTCGATGGAACGGCCGCCGGGCAGTCCGCCGGGCAGCTCCGGGTAGTAGTCGCTGTACCCCTCCATCCAGCGGAACCGCAGCGGGCTGTTGGCCAGTACGAAGGAGATCATCGCGGGGCCCTGCTCGAGGAAGGCCTGCCGCCGTTCCGCGGAGACGTCCGGACCGACCACCGCGGCCAGATAGGCGGCCGCCTTCGCCGGGGTGTCGGGAACACCGGCGGCGAGGATCACCGGATTGTTCGGGATCCAGATTCCCGCGCCGGAGCGCGCGGCCGAACCGCCGAAGGTGGCCGCCTTCTCCACGACGACGCAGCTCAGTCCTTGTTTCGCGGCCGTCAGCGCGGCGGTCATCCCGGCGGCTCCGGACCCGATCACGACGACGTCGTACGTGCCGAGCAGGGGCAGTTCGGCCGCGTCGGCGGCGCTCGGGAGGCCGGCCGCGAGGGCAAGGCCGCCCGCGGTCGCCGCGCCGAGCACCAGGCGCCGCGACGGGCCGGGCTGTAAGGGTCCGGGCTGTGAAGGGCCGGGCCGTGAGGGGGCTTCGGTACGTCTCGCAGGATCCGCGTTTGTCGACATGCAGCACTCCAGCAGTGCGAAGGAAGATGAGGACGTGCTGTGCCCCGGGAGGCAACTGGCCTGTGGCGTCCCGGTTCTGATGCGGAGTCAGGAATCTGGCGCGGGGGTCTTGTGAAGTCAAGGGGTACGCCACTCCCGCGACCGACCCGGTCGCTGACGGGCCACCGCTGCGAGGGCTCGCATCCTGACAGATGACAGGGACCGGCAGGCGGGTGGAGTCCGTACGTTCGCGGGAGACCACCGACACCAGGGGGAGTGCGTGCCGTGATCAGCAGAGTTCGCAGAATCCGAGGAACCGCTGGAGCAGGAACCGCAAGAGTCGGGTCCGGAAGTGCCGGGTCCGGAGAAACGGGGTCCGGGAGAACCGGGTGGGGACAGCGGTCATGGGGTCGCCGGGTACGGCTCCTCGTGGCCGCGCTCGTGACAGTGGTGAGTCTCGGCCTGCCGGCCGTGTCGGCGGCTCCGGCGGCTGCCGCCCCGGGGTGCGCGCCGCTCCAGTCCGGTGCGAGCGCGGCGGCGGAGGCGGCCGTCGAGGTCGCGTGCCGGTACGTCGGCAAGCAATATGCCTGGGGTGGCGGTCATGCACAGGGCATGCCCGGTCCGAGTCAGGGCCAGATCGACCGGACGGACCCGGCGTCGTACGCGGACCCGGAGCTGTGGAGCTTCGACTGCATCGGTCTGGTGCGCTGGGCCTGGTACAAGGCGACCGGCCGGGACCTCATCACCGAGCGCACGACACAGGCGACCTTCGCGGCGCCCGGGTACGCGCACACCAAGTTCCTGAAGTCGCAGGGGTCGGGCGTCCTGCTGCCCGGCGACATCATGTACTTCGGCCCCACGGGATTCGGCCCGACGCACGTCGCGATCTATCTCGGCAACGGCAGGATGGTCGAGGCACCGCAGTCGGGCGCGCAGATCCAGGTCAACAACATCAGCGCCCGCTGGGAGCGCTACCAGGGCGCGTTCCGCCCGCACGCCGACGTCACGCCGATGGTCTGGTCCTGGGACGGCCGCGGCTCGTACCACAAGACCTGGGGCCAGCCCAATCTGCGGCAGGACTCCAACACGAGCAGCCGCATCAACTTCACCAACGGCAACGGCATCTCCGTACAGGCGCGGGTGCTGTGCCAGCGGGTGGGCGAGCGGGCCACGGTCGACGGCATGGTGAACAACGTCTGGTCGTTCCTGCCGGACTACCACAGCTGGATCAGCAACCTGTTCGTACAAGGTCCTGCCCTGCTCAAGGATGTGCCGTCCTGCGGTGACTACCCGGAGATCGGCGGCACGTTGGCAGGCGCGGAGAACAACACGTCCTGCGGCGACGGTACGGAGCCCAACTCCACGGGCGCCTGGACGGCCAAGTCGACCACCGTCTTCGGCCGCACCGTGGAGCTGCGCTACAACGGCACCACCCAGTGCGCCTGGGGCCGCATCATCGGCGGCGCGCCCGGCGACGAGATCTGGGTCGACCGCAGCGCCGACGGGGGCGCGACCTGGTCCCCGATGCTCGGCTTCACCACCATCACCTCGGGCAACGACGCGTACACCACCCAGTGGAACGACGCCGGCCTCGTCATGCGAGCCTGCGGCACCAACGGCCCGGGCGGCGCGATCGCGTGCACCGGCTGGTTCTGATCCACTGCTCTGCCCCACCCCGTTCTGACCCACTGTTCTGATCCACCGACAGCCAGGCCGGTCGGCTCCGGGAGTGCCCCCTTCCACTCCTGGAACCGGCCGGCCGCCGCTGCGCGCGGGCAGCCGAAGGCATCACATTCCGAGACCGTCGAGATCGAGACGGACCGCCGTTGTCGAGGCCGCCGATATGACGCGTGCCACTGGCCGGGCGCTGCGGGTCGGGCGTGCGGAATCATGATCGGAATGGACACTCGTTTTCTTGGCATCCCCGATCTGGTCGAAACCCCGTCCGTGGCGGTCGTGGTCGACGTCATGCGTGCTTTCACCGTGGCCGCCTGGGCCTTTGGCCAGGGCGCGGAAAAGATCGTTCTTGCCGAGTCACTGGACGAAGCCCTGACGCTCAAGGCCCGCCACCTGGACTGGGTGACGCTCAAGGACGGTCCGCCCGCGCCCGGGTTCGACGCCGTCAACTCCCCGGGCCTGCTGCGGTCGATCGACCTCGGCGGACGGACCGTTGTGCAGAAGACCACGGCAGGGACGGTCGGCGCCCTCGCGGTCAAGAAGGCGCAACTGGTGCTGTGCGCCGGCTTCGTGGTGGCGGAGGCAACGGCTCAGCTCCTGCGTGCGCGCGGGAGTGACAGCGTCACGTTCGTGGTCACCGGCGAGGACGGACAGGCCGATGAAGACCTGGCGTGTGCCCAGTACATCGCCCGGAGGACCACCGAGCCCGGGGCGGATGCTGCCGAGTTCCTCCGCCGAGGTGCCGAATCACGCGCCGCCGCCGAACTGGCGCAGGGGGTGCGACAAGGAGTCCATCCCGATGACGTCGCGCTCTGTCTTGAGCTCGACCGGTTCCCCTTCGCCATGGTGGCGACCTTGGAAGACTCACTCATGGTCCTGCGTCGGCAGGCGGTCCCGGCCGTGGGGTAGCGCATCCGTCGGCCGTCGCCGTCAGCCGTCGTCGTCATCCTCATCGACCGGGCCGAGGAACTCCCCGGCGCCGTAGTTCAGGCTGCGCGCGGTTCTCACCAGCGGCGCGAGCGGGTCTCTGCGAGGAAGTCGGAAGCGGGATAGCCGTGAGCCGGGAGGTCGGAAGCGGCGAAGGAGACTTCGACGGCAGGTTCGCGCCAGCAGGGCCAGCCAGGAGACTCCGGCCATCGCGAAGACACTCCCACCCACGCATAAGGACCGAACTCTCGTCCGAAGTTCGGGTGTTCTACGGACAAACGCCACGGCGCGCCACCCCTTCCACTGGATAGATATATCTACGAATATGACACTGGGCATCGCCTCGGGAATGGCGCACGGAGCCGCGCCCGCGGAGGGGGTATCACTGTCCGCTCACACGGACCAGCGGTCGAAGAGGAGAGACATGAGAAGCGCTCCCCACCAACAAGCCGTGGAGTGGCTCGCAGCAGCCGCGGTGGACCCCCGGGCCTGCAAGCGTGAATGGGAACACGGGGCGAGCGGCGCCGTGCTGCTCCCGGCCGGCCGGTTCTGGGACGTCCTCAGCGTGCCGGAGGAGATCGGCCTGTTCGCCCTGGACGCCCTTCTGCGTCTCCCGCTGCCGATGCCCGGCCCCACGCTCGCCGATTTCGGCGCCCACCGGGTCGGGTTCTTCCTTCCCCCGGACCCGGAGAGCTACTGGGTGGGACAGGACATCCGGTACTCCGGGAAGGGCTCCTGGATCGCGGTGCCCTCGCCCCGCCGGACGACCGGCACGCTGCGCTGGCTGGTTCCGCCCGACGGCCAGGGTGCCCTGCATCTCCCGACCGCCCTGGAGGTGGCGCTCCATCAGGCCGCCGAGATGCTCTCCGCCCTGGTGAACGGGGAACGGGCACGCCCCGTCGGCAACGCGGCGCGTCCCGGGCCGGGCCGCGATCGACTCGGCTGAGACAACAGGGACGGCAGGGTCGACAGAAACGGCAGGGGCGGCAGAAACGGCCGAGCCGCCAAAGACGCCCGAGCCGACCGAGCCGGTGGCCGGGCAGAGCCCCTCAGCAACCGCTCGCCCCCGGACCGTCGCTTCGACGCCGCCCGGGGCCGGGAAGGCGAACGTCGGTGACGCGCAGGGCGGTGAAGCCGGGCCGACGCGCTTCGTGCCGGCGCGGGACCACGCGTCCGCGGGCCTGCCAGTCGGCGACCAGCGCCGCGTAGATCGGCGGGTCCGTCCAGTGGGCGCCGGCGAGTTCGACGGACGGCCGGTCGTGACCCTCGCGGCCCAGGAAGGGCCCCGTTGTGGCGAATGTGCTGTCCATGTCCGTGCAACGGGGCGCGTGCGCCGGTGGTACGCCCTCACCCGCCAGGGGCACCGGATCGAGCGAGCACACGCCCCTCGTTCGGGGCCATGTTCTCATCGGACCAGACGATGTATCCGGTCGGTGGCCACGACGACGGACAGGATCGTACGCGCGGATACCGCGCCTTGGCCGACTCCGGTGCGGTGGAGCCGGCCAAGGCGGTCGGGTCAGGAGCTGGGGCACTCCTTCCAGGCCAGGTGATAGATCGTGCTGATGTCACCGTCGGTCGAGTCCATGGTCATGAAGCTGGTACTGCCGGGAGCGGAGGTGCCCGCGTTCACGCGGAGTTCGGTGTTGATGTTGAAGTTCCGCTGCACACCGCAGGGCGCCCAGACCAGCTGCGCCCACTCCGTCGTGTCCGTGGCCTGCCAGTTGTCGTCGTAGGGGCCCCTGAAGGGATGGGTGATGGAAGCCGTGTTCGGCGAGCCCTGGAAGTAGTACGAGGCCTTCTCGGTGCTGGTCGCCCCGGCCTTGAGCGAGGCGAAGCCGCGGTAGTCCGCACTGGCGATGGCGTACGTGAAGCCGCCCGGCACGGCGACGGTCAGGTTGAGCTGGCAGTTCTTGCGGAACGCGGTGGGATCGGAGTTGCCTCCCACCTGGGCGAGATAGTCGCTGTAGGTCACCGTGAACGCGGTGTTGTCCGGGGACACGGCGATGGCGGCGGTGCCCTGGGGACAGCCGGAGCCGTTCACCGTGGCGACCTTGATGACGATCTTGTCCGGGGGCGGGTCGACGATCCCGGTGGACGGGTTGTGCGCGGGAAGCGCGGTGGCGAAGAGAGCGGCGACAGCGCCGCTCAGAAGCATCGCACCAGCCATGGTGCTCCAATCCGTTGCGTCGGTGTTCCGGCGGCGGGCAGACGTGCCCCGCCGCGAATTGGGGGGTGCGGCCTTCGCGTACGCGAAGGGCCGTCGCGGACCAGGTGCGTTGGATCAGACATGGATCAGGCATGGATCGGACATCGAGCACAGTTGTTCAATGGTCATGCACATGCCAAACACATGACCGCGTGAGCCCGGCCCTGTGAAGGAGCTGTGAAGACCGGAGCGGTCGCATCGTATGTACGTCCGGCGGGGGCAGCCAGGGCGAACTCCGGCCATTCCTCGTTGTGTTCCAAGCCACGGGGTCCCGAACTTCGCCCTTGTTCGGCCGTAATGCCTTGGGCGAACCCGGTCGGCGGTCCGCATTCCACATCGCTCCAGTGGGCCCGCTGCGCGCCTCGACCGTTACGCCGCCTGCGCTCGCGAGGCCGCGCCTGCCGCGTTCATGATCTTCATCTGATTAGCATTCACAAGCCCCGCAGCACCCGTTGCCGGGGCTTCCCTGTGACATCACCGTGAGGGGATACAGCCATGCCCCCGGGCCGCCAGAGACCGTCGTCGCAGCATGCCCCCGAACTGCGTGCGGCCGCGCGCCATCTCGCACGCCGCCGCTTCCTGACCGTCACCGCGGCGGCCGCCGCGCTCGCCTTCGGAACACATCTGCCCGCCAGGGGCGCGGCGAGCGCCACCGAACTCGACGCGGCGAGGATCACCGACGACCCCTTCACGCTCGGCGTCGCCTCCGGTGACCCGTGGCCCGGTTCCGTACTGCTGTGGACGCGGCTCGCGCCCGAGCCGTACGAGGCCGACGGCGGCCTGGCCCAGCAGCGTGTCGTCGTCGAATGGGAGGTTGCCGACGACGAGCGGTTCGGCGCGATCGTCCGGCGCGGCACCGCCATCGCCCACCCCGAGGTCCACCACACCCTGCACGTCGAGGTGAACGGGCTCGACGCCGGTCGCGTGTACTACTACCGCTTCCGGACGGGCACCTGGATCAGCCCGACCGGCCGCACCCGCACCGCTCCCGCCACGGCAGGCCCCGCCTCAGCGCTCACCTTCGCCGCCGTGTCCTGCCAGGCGTACCACGAGGGGTACTTCACCGCTCACCGGCATCTCGCGGGCGACGACGTCGACGTGGTCTTCCACCTCGGCGACTACCTCTACGAGTACGCGGTCGACGCCGCCGGCGGCGCCCGCAAGTACACCGACCGTGTCCTGCCCGGCCTCTTCAACCGGGAGACCGTGACACTGGAGGACTACCGGCTGCGCTACGCCCTCTACCGCAGCGACCCGGACCTGCGGGCCGTTCACGCCATGCACCCGTTCATCGTCACCTGGGACGACCACGAGACCGAGAACAACTACGCGGCCGACACCGACGAGAACGGCACGCCGCCGGCCGCGTTCCTGCTGCGGCGCGCCGCCGCCTACCGGGCCCACTGGGAGAACCAGCCGCTGCGCGCCTCCCAGCTGCCCAATGGTCCCGACGCCCAGCTCTACCGGCGTCTGCACTGGGGCACGCTGGCGCAGTTCGACGTCCTCGACACCCGCCAGTACCGCTCCGACCAGGCCTACGGCGACCGGCCGCACATCCCCGGCCCGGAGTCGGACGACCCGGCACGCACGATCACCGGCGCCGCCCAGGAACGCTGGCTGCTCGACGGATGGCGAACCTCCGACGCCGTGTGGAACGTGATGCCGCAACAGGTCTGCTTCTCCCAGCGGAAGCTGGACCTCAGCCCCGTCGCCAAGGTGTCCATGGACGCCTGGGACGGCTACCGGGCCTCGCGCGACCGGGTCCTGGCCGGGGCGAAGGCGGCGGGCATCGACAACCTGATGGTGCTCACCGGGGACGTGCACGTCGGGTACGCCTTCGACATCAAGGACGACTTCGACAACCCCTCGTCCAGGACCCTGGGCACGGAGATCGTCACCCCGTCCATCGCCAGCGGCATGGACGGCATCGTGAGACCCACGAACTGGGCCACCTACCTGTCCGCCAACCCCCACCTGAAGTTCTACAACGGACAGCGCGGTTACGTCAGGGTGCGGCTGACGCCACAGTCGGCGCGGGCGGACTTCAAGACCGTGTCCGCCGTCACCACACCCGGGGCCCCGATCACGACCGCCGCGTCCTTCGTCACCGAAGCGGGCGCCCAGGGGCTCAAGCCCGCGTGAGCCCCTGCCGCTGCTCATGCCCGTCCCCGTGCCCGCGACCAGTTGCCCTCATGACTCGGCCCGGCGGCGGACCGTCGCGAGCAGGCGGCGCACGACCACCGCGTGCCCTCCCGTCCCGAGGACGAGCAACCGGTAGAGGCCGCCCGCCGGGCCGGGAAAGGTGGCCCGGGTCTCGGCGGTCAACCGGGTCCGGCCCGGACCCGCGGGCTCCAGGCGAAAGATCAGCGCGTACGAAGAGAAGCGATGGCGCCCGCCGAGGACCAGCTCCCGTCCGGGGACCACGGCGGCCACCCGGAACCCGGGAAACGTCGAGCCCTCGGCAAACGGCCGCGGACCCGACGCCTCGCGGTCCGCGCATCCGACCAGCCGCGCGTAGCCGTTGGCGCCGGGACGCGAGAAGGACCGGTCCAGTGTGTCGCCCAGACCGCGCCACACGTCATCGGCTGCCGCCGCGACGACGGTGGTGTGCTCATCGCGATAGGGCAACGTGGGGATCTGCATCATGGCCTCCACGGCGGTCCGGTCATGGTCGGCCGCCCGGTCAGTCGGGGCGCCACCGAGGGCGCCGGTCAGCCCTCGAACTCCGTCAGGTCGATCCCGTACAGCCGCACGTCGTGCCCGTGGGCCGGGTCCATTGTCGCGCCTTCCGCCTTCATGCCGAGTTTGTCCAGCACGTTCGACGAGGCGGTGTCGGCCGTTCGGCACACGGCGACGATCCGGTCGAGACCGCGGTCCTGCAGAGCGAATTCGAGTGTGGCGTGAGCTGCCTCCGATGCGTAGCCCTGACCCCAGAAGACGCGGGCCATCCGCCAGGTGATGGCCACCTGCCCCTCGACCTCGGGCGGGGAGCTGGGAACGTAGAGTCCGACCGCCCCGGCCAGCTCCCCCGATCCGAGGAGTTCGACGGCGAAGACACCGAAGCCCTCCTCGTCCCACTCCTCCTCCCAGGCCTCGATGTCCTCGGCGGTCTGTTCCAGGGAGCGGGGCGTGCCGTCGCCGATCCATCGCATCACCGTCGGGTCGGCGTGGATCTCGGAGAGGGGTACGAGGTCGTCGTCCTGCCAGCGGCGCAGCAGAAGACGGGGGGTACGGATGTCGGTCATGCCCCCATCATCGCGTGAGCCAGACGACAAGAACGACCACGACCACGGCGAGGACGAGCGCGGCCGGAAGAGCGCGTTTGAGCAAGGCACCGCGTGCGACGCTCATCAGGTCCAGGGGCTCAGGCGCGGCCGCGGCCGTTGTACGGGAAACGGTGGGCACTTCCGCGGGGCGGACGCCGTTCGAGGCGGGGGCGGAGGGAGCGGCCGGCACGGTCCTGCTCGGGGCTTCGGCGGCGGGGACATCGTCCCCGGCGGCCTCCCCGGCGGAAGCGGATTCCGGCGCGACGCTCGATGCGGCCCCGACTCCAGTACCGGCCCCGGGCTCGGCTCCAGCTCCAGCTCCAGCTCCAGCTCCAGCTCCAGCTCCAGCTCCAGCTCCAGCTCCAGCTCCAGCCAGGGTCCCAGCCCCCGTCGCGGGCTCAGGCGTGGGTGCGACCGATTCCTGCGCCTGTTCCTGCTTCTTCTCCGTCGCGAGTTGGCCTTCCAGGTTGGTGACGAACTGGGCCAGCAGTTTCCCGCTGACCTCCTCGATCACCCCTCGGCCGAACTGCGCGATCCTGCCGGTGATGGTGAGGTGGGTGTCCACCGTCACCCGCGTCCCGTCGCCGTCCGGGACGAGCCGGGCGGTGACGCGGGCATCGGCGTTGCCCTGGCCGCGGGTGTCTCGGCCGCGTGCGTGGAGTACCGCCGTACGCGCTTCGTCGTCCTTCTCCTCGAAGGAGACGACGCCCTTGTACTGGACGGTCATGGGGCCGACCTTCACCTTGACGACGCCGTTGTAGGTGTCGCCGTCCACGCCGGTGAGCTGGGCACCGGGCATGCAGGGAGCGATCCGCTCCACGTCGGTCAGCAGGGACCAGGCCTGGTCGGGCGGCAGGTTCACTCGGAACTCGTTCGTGAAGTCCATGACGGACACACGATGCGCGCGGGCGGTCGGGCCGTCAATGAGCTCTTCAGGGTTTGCTTAAGACACCGCGCCCAGGAAGCCGGAACCCATGATCCGCCGGCTCCCCCGAGTCCCGTCAGCTCCAGATCGTGACGTGCACCGGTGGTCGGAACTCGTTCATCGGAACGCCCTTGGACCGGGTGAGCACCGCCTGTGTGGCGGCCGGTGTCGTGACGAAGCGGCACAGCGCGGCGGCGGTCGTCGAGCGGCGTTCGCCGGTGAGCGCGCTCGCGTAGAGCATGCCGCCGAGTCGGGCGCCGGAGACGTCGAGCACGGCCAGTGACCCGCGGCGCAGCTCGTCGCGTACGACGTGGAGGAAGGCGATGGACAGCCCGGCCCCGCCCGCCACCGCGTTGAGCGAGGCCGTCACGCTGGGGAACGCCTTGGCCTTGGCGGCTTCGACACCTATGTGGGACAGGAAGGTGCCGGACACGGTGTCCGGGTCCAGTCCTGCGGGGCCCAGCAACCATGATTCGTGGGCCAGTTGAGCGGGTGCCAGCCGCTTCCGGTGCCTGAGCGGATGGTCCGGCGCCGCGACGACAACCAGTTGGAAGCGCAGGAAGGGGATCGACTCGATACCCGGTTCCGGGCGCGGCGACGGGCCGATCGTGACATCGGCGCGCCGGTCGCGAAGCAGGTCGCCGAAGACCGCCACCGGCACGGCGAGGGTGTCGACGTCCAGGTCGGGCTGTCGCCGCCCGAAGGCCGCGAGCAGTGCGGGGAGGACCTGTTCGGCGCCGGCCTCGGTGGACGCCACCCGCAGCTGGGCGGTGCCCGAGCCGGCCTGGCGGACCCGGTGACGGGTCTCCTCGGCGAGGCCGACGATCTCGGCGGCTCCCGCGGCGAGGCGTCTGCCGCCAGGAGTGAGGCTGATCCCGCCGGCGGCCCGGATGAAGAGCAGGTCCCCCAGTTCGCGACGGAGTGCGGCGACCGCGCCGGAGACCGCGGCCTCGGTGACACCGAGCGACTCCGCGGCACCCTTGACCGAGCCCAGACGGGCCACCGTGACGAATGCGCGGAGCTGAGTCAACGTCATGTCCGCCATTACAACGGCTGTTCGACCGGTAGGACCCCCTCCGTTGCCCAGGTCTCTTAAGCATTCGCTTGAGTCGCCGTTGACCGCCCCATCCCTTCGCGCAATTGTTCCCCCGGACCGCCGGAAACCGGCCAGGTCCTCAATCGACGGACGGCTCCCGCGCGCGCTGCCTCGCCCGGGCGTGCCGGGCGGGCCCGGTCCGGGAGGGAGCGTGCCGTGCAGGTACCCGCTTCGTTCGACTACCAGCGCGCCGAGAGCGTGGACGAGGCGCTGGAACTGCTGCGGCGCTATGGCGAGGAGGCCCGGGTCGTGGCCGGCGGACACAGTCTGCTGCCGATGATGAAACTGCGCCTGGCCTCCCCCGAGGTCCTCGTCGACATCAACGACCTGCACGAACTCGACCACATCGCCCTGGTCGGCGACGAACTGCGCGTCGGTGCCCTCACCCGGCACCGCACACTGCTGGAGTCGGAGCTGGTCGGCCGGTACTTTCCCATCGTCCACGACGCGGAGAAGGTGATCGCCGACCCGCCGGTCCGCAACCGGGGCACGATCGGCGGCTCCCTCTGCCAGGCCGACCCGTCGGAGGACCTCTCGGCCGTGTGCGGCGCGCTGCACGCCCTTGCCGTCATCCGCGGCGCGGACGGCGAACGGATCGTCTCCATGGCCGACTTCCACCAGGGCCCGTACGAAACGGCCGTGGGCGTCGGCGAGATGCTCACCGAGGTGCGGCTGCCGGTCCTGCCGGGTGCGGGCAGCGCGTACGAGAAGGTCGAGCGCAAGGCCGGGGACTGGGCCGTCGCCGCGGCCGGGGTCGCCCTGACGCTGCGCGAGGGGCGGATCGCCGACGCGGGCGTGGGTCTGGCGGCGGTCGGCGCCGGGGCGCTGAACCTCCACGCGGTGCAGACCCTCCTGAACGGCAGCGAACCGTCCGAGGCGCTGTACGAGGAGGCGGGGCGGGTGGCGTCCGAGAGCTGTTCGCCGGTCACCGACGGCCGGGGCAGCGCCGAGTACAAGCGGCATCTGGCCGACGAACTCACCCGACGGGCGCTGCGGCGGGCGGTCGCCCGGGCCGGGCGGCCCATCGGGTCCACGGCAAGGGAGGCGTGAGGCGCATGCGGATCACCGTCAACGTCAACGGCGACGACCACACCCGGGAGGTCGAGCCCCGGCATCTGCTCGTGCGCTTCCTCCGTGACGACCTGGAACTGACCGGCACCCACTGGGGCTGCGACACCAGCAACTGCGGAACGTGCGTGGTGCTGATGGACGGGGAGCCCGTCAAGAGCTGTACGGTCCTCGCGGTCATGGCCGCCGGTCACGAGATCCGTACGGTCGAGGACCTGGCGGACGGGGACCGACTGGACCCCGTTCAGCAGGGGTTCATCGAGCAGCACGGTCTGCAGTGCGGGTTCTGCACCCCGGGGATGATGCTCTCCGGCCGGGCGCTCCTGGACCGCAATCCGGATCCGTCCGAGCAGGAGATCCGTGAGGCCATCTCCGGCCAGCTGTGCCGGTGCACCGGCTATCTGAACATCGTCCGCTCGATCCAGTGGGCGGCGAGGAACGGCCACGAGGCCGCGGGGAGTCAGACATGACCACCGTCGAGGAACCGGCCGCGACCCCTCAGGAGCGGCCCATCGGCTTCGGCCGGATGAAGCGCAAGGAGGACCCCCGCTTCGTCCGCGGCAAGGGCCGCTACGTCGACGACATCCAGCTGCCCGGCATGCTGCACGGCGCTGTGCTCCGCAGCCCGTTCGCGCACGCCCGCATCGTCTCCATCGACACCTCGGCCGCCGAGGCCCACCCCAAGGTCAAGGCGGTGATCACCGGCGCGACGCTCGCGGGCCTCGGCCTCGCCTGGATGCCGACGCTGTCGATGGACACGCAGGCAGTACTCGCCACCGACAAGGTGCGCTTCCAGGGGCAGGAGGTCGCGTTCGTGGTCGCCGAGGACCACTACGCGGCGCGCGACGCGATCGAGTTGATCGATGTCGAGTACGAGCCGCTGGACGCGGTGGTCAACGCCCGCCGGGCCCTCGACGCGGACGCGCCCGTCATCCGGGACGACCTGGAAGGCCGTACGGACAACCACATCTTCGACTGGGAGGCGGGTGACAGCGCGGCCACCGACGAGGTGTTCGCGCGGGCCGACGTCGTGGTCGAGCAGACCATGCTCTACCCGCGCGTCCACCCGGCCCCGCTGGAGACCTGCGGCGCGGTCGCCTCCATGGACCCGGTCGACGGCAAACTCACCCTCTACGCCACCACCCAGGCCCCGCACGCCCACCGCACGCTCTACGCGATGGTGGCCGGGATCCCGGAGCACAAGATCCGGGTCGTCTCCCCCGACATCGGCGGCGGTTTCGGCAACAAGGTCGGCATCTACCCGGGATACGTCTGCGCGGTCGTCGGCTCGATCGTCACCGGGCGGCCCGTGAAGTGGATGGAGGACCGCTCCGAGAACCTGATGAGCACCTCCTTCGCCCGCGACTACCACATGACCGGCGAGATCGCCGCGACCCAGGACGGCAAGATCCTGGGCGTACGGGTCAAGGTCCTCGCCGACCACGGCGCGTTCAACTCCACCGCGCAGCCCACCAAGTACCCGGCCGGCTTCTTCCACATCTTCACCGGCTCGTACGACATCGAGGCCGCGCACTGCTCGGTCACCGGCGTCTACACCAACAAGGCGCCCGGCGGAGTCGCGTACGCCTGCTCCTTCCGGGTCACCGAGGCCGTCTATCTGATCGAACGGATGGTGGACTGCCTGGCGGCCGAACTCGGCGCCGATCCCGCCGAGTTGAGGATGCGCAACCTGCTGCGGCCGGAGCAGTTCCCGTACGAGAACAAGACCGGCTGGACGTACGACTCCGGCGACTACCCCGCCTGTCTGCGCAAGGCACTGGACCTGGCCGGATACGAGGAGCTGCGCAAGGAGCAGAGCGAGAAGCGGGCCCGGGGCGAACTCATGGGCATCGGGCTGTCGTTCTTCACCGAGACGGTCGGCGCCGGGCCGCGCAAACACATGGACATCCTCGGTCTCGGCATGGCCGACGGCTGCGAGCTGCGCGTCCACCCCACCGGCAAGGCCGTGGTCCGGCTGAGCGTGCAGACGCAGGGACAGGGCCACGAGACGACGTTCGCGCAGATCGTCGCCGAGGAACTGGGCATCCCGCCCGAGGACATCGACGTCGTGCACGGCGACACCGACCAGACGCCGTTCGGGCTGGGTACGTACGGCAGCCGCTCGACTCCCGTGTCAGGAGCGGCCGCTGCCGTGGTCGCGCGCAAGGTGCGGGACAAGGCACGGATCATCGCCGGGGCCATGCTGGAGGTCTCCCCCGACGATCTCGAATGGACCAAGGGCCGTTGGTCGGTCGCGGGCGATCCGGCGATGACGAAGACGATCCAGGAGATCGCGCTCGCCGCGCACGGAGCGCTGGAGCTGCCGGAGGGGGTGGAGGGTCACCTGGAGGCGACGACCGTCTACAACCCGCCCAATCTCACGTACCCGTTCGGCGCGTACGTCTGCGTGGTCGACGTCGATTCCGGCACGGGCACGGTGAAGGTGCGGCGCTTCATCGCGGTGGACGACTGCGGGACCCGTATCAACCCGATGATCATCGAGGGGCAGGTGCACGGCGGGCTGGCCGACGGCGTGGGCATGGCGCTGATGGAGTTGATCAGCTTCGACGAGGACGGCAACTGTCTGTCCGGGTCCTTCATGGACTATCTGCTGCCGACCGCGCTGGAGGTCCCGGCCTGGGAGCTGGACCACACCGTCACGCCCTCCCCGCACCATCCGATCGGCGCGAAGGGCATCGGCGAGTCCGCGACGGTCGGTTCGCCGCCGGCCGTCGTCAACGCGGTCCTCGACGCGATCGGCGTACGCCACGCCGACATGCCGCTGACCCCGAGCCGGGTGTGGCAGGCGCTGCACCGGGGCGAGGTGGAGGCGCCCCAATGAGCCCCGCCGCACCCCCACTTGAGGCACGCATGGCCGAACTGACGGGACACCACGTGCCGTTCGTGAAGGCCACCGTGGTGCGCGCCCGCCGTCCGGCGAGCGCTCGGCCGGGCGACATCGCGCTGGTCCTCGCGGACGGCCGTGTCGAGGGCTTCGTCGGAGGCGCCTGCGCGGAGGCCACCGTACGGGTGCAGGCGCTGCGGACGCTGCGCAGCGGGGAGTCGCTGCTGCTGCGGATCTCGCCGGAGGAGACGGCGGACGGCACCGGGGAACCCGTCGTCGAGGAGGGCGCTGTGAGCGTCGCCAATCCGTGCCTGTCCGGCGGCGAGTTGGAGATCTTCCTGGAGCCACTGCGGCCCGTGCCGCGCGTGGTGGTCCTGGGTGAGTCCCCCATCGCCCGCGCGTTGCTCGCTATCGGGCCTGCCCTCGGTTACGAGGTCACCGAGGCGTCCGGCGCCGACGGGATCACGCCGGAGGACCTGACCGGCACCCAGGCTCTCGTCATCGCCTCGCACGGCCGGAACGAGGAGCCGGTGCTCGTCTCGGCCGTGCGCGCGGGGGTGCCGTACATCGGGCTCGTGGCCAGCCCCAGGCGCGGGGCGGCGGTGCTGGACGGGCTGACGCTCGATGCCGAGCAGCGGGCGCGGATCCACACACCGGCGGGTCTGTGGATCGGTGCCCGCACACCGGGCGAGATCGCGGTGTCGATCCTCGCGGAGGTGATCCAGACGGTGAGGGGGCTCTCCGCCGAAGTGGACATGGCAGCGGAGGTCGCAGTGCAAGAGCCGGCGGAGAGGGACTCGGTGACCGCCGTCGACCCCGTGTGCGGGATGACGGTCTCCGTCACGGACAGCACCCCGTACTCCGAGGCGGGCAGCGACGAGCGCCGCTGGTTCTGCTGTGCCGGTTGTCGTGCCGCGTACGAGAAGGACCCCGCCCGCTACGCGAAGGCCGACGCCTCGTGAGCGAGTACGTTGAGCGCTGTCTGCCGGGCGTGGAGAGTCTGCGCGCCGCGCTTGACTCGCTGGGCTATCTCGCCGACGACGGTCTGGCCACCGCGCTCTTCCTCGCCCTGCGCCTGCCCCAGCCGCTGCTCCTGGAGGGCGAGGCGGGCGTCGGCAAGACCGAGGCGGCCAAGGCGGTGGCCGCGATCCTGGGCAGCCCGCTGATCCGCCTGCAGTGCTACGACGGCCTGGACGCGGCCGAGGCGCTGTACGAGTGGAACTATCCGCGCCAGTTGCTCGGCATCCGCCTGGCCGAGTCGCGGTACGAGCAGCTCAGCGAGGCCGATCTGTTCAGCGAGGAGTATCTGCTGCGGCGGCCCGTGCTTGCGGCGCTCACACACCCCGGCCCGGCCCCCGCCGTGCTGCTCATCGACGAGATCGACCGCGCCGACGACGACTTCGAGGCGTTCCTGCTCGAAGTGCTGGCCGAGGCGGCGGTGACCATCCCGGAGATCGGCACCATCCGGGCCGCCGTGCCGCCCGTCGTGCTGCTCACCTCCAACCGCACCCGTGATCTCCATGACGCGCTCAAACGCCGGTGCCTCTACCACTGGATCGACTATCCGGACACGGAACGGATCGTCGAGATCGTGCGCCGCCGGGTGCCCGGGACGTCGAGGGAGCTGGCGGTCGCGGTGGCCGCGGCCGTACGGCGGCTGCGGGCCCTGGATGTGCAGAAGGCCCCGGGCGTCGCCGAGACCATCGACTGGATCTCCGCGCTGAACCTGCTCGGCGTGCCCCGTCTCGACGCCGTTGTCGCCGGGCGCACGCTCGGCTCCCTGCTCAAGTACCGCGAGGACCAGGAGCTGGTGCGGGAGCGGGGTCTGGACTGGCTGGTCGCGGGTCGACAGCCGTGACCTCGACGGCGGTTCCGCTCTTCGACCGGGCCGAGTTCGCGGGCCGGCTCGGCGCGGAGCTGCGGCACGCCGGGGTGGCCGTGACCCCGGAGCGGTCGGTGCGGTTCCTTCAGGCGCTGGTGCTGCTGCCGCCGGTGGACCGCACGGCGCTGTACTGGGCGGCACGGCTGGCGTTCGTCACGGACCGCGAGCAGATCGAACCGTTCGAGAGGGTCTTCGACGCGGTCTTCGCGGGCGGGCCAAGCTCCGTGGCCGTCCGCGGAGCTGGTGGCAGATCCGAGCCCGCGCCCGGCAGCGAACCCGCCCCCGGTCGGCCCCCGCCGCTCTCCGGAATCGGCCCGAATCCCACCCGCGCGCCCCTGCCGAGTGGCACCGTCGGCGAGGCATCGAACCGCGACGGTAGACAGCCCCCGGACACGGACAGCGACCGGCGGACCTTGGAACTACCGACAGCGGGCAGTACGGCCGAGGTCCTCGCCCACAAGGACTTCGCGGCCCTCGACCCCGGCGAGCTGGCCGAACTCAACCGGCTTCTCGCCCTGTTGACGCTGAAAGCACCGCTGCGCCGAGGCCGCCGCCAGGAGACCGACCGTCGCGGCCACCGCATCGACCTGCGCCGAACCCTGCGCACCGGCCAGCGCACCGGCGGCGAGGCCGTACTGCTGACCCGCACCCGCCATCGCCTACGCCGACGACGACTGGTGCTGCTGTGCGACATCTCCCGCTCCATGGAGCCGTACACCCGCGCCTACCTCCGCCTCTTCCCACGAGCGACCGCCGGTGCTGCGGCCGAGGCGTTCGTCTTCGCCACCCGCCTCACCCGGCTGACGCCCGTGCTGCGGCACACCGGCCCGTCCGGCGTGGACGCGGCACTGCGCCGAGCGGGCGCCGCCGCGTCCGACTGGTCGGGCGGCACCCGCATCGGCCACGCGCTGGCGGAGTTCAACAACCGCTTCGGCCGCCGGGGCATGGCACGCAGTGCCGTCGTGGTGATCTTCTCCGACGGCTGGGAGGGCGAGGACCCCGCCGCCGTCGGCCGCGAAATGGCCCGCCTCGCACGCCTCGCCCACCGCGTCATCTGGGTCAACCCCCGCAAAGCGGCCCCCGACTACACCCCACGCACCGCCGGCATGACCGCCGCGCTCCCCCACTGCGACGCATTTGTGAGCGGCCACAGTCTGGCTGCCCTCATGGAGGTGGTGGAGGCGATCGCGGGCAACGAGACGGTCGTGCGGCGGCGCCTCGACATCGGCCGAAAGTGAGCGGAAAGTAGGCAGATTGCGCCTGGTGATGGTGTGTAGTGTTCCGTCGCGTGCTGGCTGAACAACGACACCAACTCATCCTGCGGACCCTGCGTTCCGGCGGCACCGCCTCCGTGATCGATCTCTCCGAACAACTGGACGTGAGTGCGGCGACCGTCCGCCGCGACCTCCTCAAGCTGGAAGGGGACGGGCTGCTCAGCCGCGTGCACGGCGGTGCGGTCATCGAGGAGGACCGTGCGCCGTTCGACGAGGCCGCCGAGGTCCGGGTGGCCGAGAAGGACGCGATGGCCGCCCGCGCGGCCGAGCTGATCGAGGACGGCCAGTCGGTCATCCTCGACAGCGGCACGACCGTCCACCGGCTGGCACGTCGACTGCACGGGCGCCGGCTGACCGTGATCACCAACAGCCTCGCCGTGTACGAGGAACTCACCGCGGACGAGAACATCGCCCTGATGCTGCTCGGCGGCATGGTCATACGCGAGTCACGCATGATGGACGGCTTCATGGCCGAGGACAACCTGCGCCAGGTGCACGCCGACTGGGCCTTCATGGGCGCCTGCGGCATACGTTCCGGCGGCCAGGTCATGGACACCACCGTCGCCGAGGTGCCCGCCAGGCGCGCCATGATCGCCGCCGGTGACAAGGTGGTGCTGCTGGCGGACCGGAGCAAGTTCCCCGGAAGCGGCATGGTGAAGATCTGCGGCCCGGAGGACCTGGATGTGCTCATCACCACCGCGTCGGCGGACGACGCGACCTGCACGGCCCTGCACGAGGCCGGGGTGAGAGTGATCACGACACCTCCGTCGACGGTCGACGGCTCGGTCGAGGTCCGCGTCTAGGCTGCTGTCCGAGGCACCCTGTGCCCGGCCCGAGCCATACGTTCGACGCCCCGTGTTCGGCAAGGAGGCAGTCATGAACTCCCCCGGCAACAGCTCACAGAACGTCCAGGTACTGCGTCACCCGCCTGCCCCCGCCGACAGCCTCCTGTGGGAACCCAGCGAGCGTTGGGTGCGTGGAACGAAGGACGATGTCACCGTCGTCGACAGTCGGCGGCCGGTCCTCGTCTGGGAGCCCGGGCGGCCGGTTCCGTTGTACGCGTTCCCGCGTGAGGACGTGCGTACAGATCTGTTGCGGGAGACGGAGAAGTCCGCCGGGCGGCCGCACGCCGGGACGACGCGCTTCTACGACCTCGACATCGGCGGTGAGACCATCGCCGGGGCGGCCTGGACGTATCCCGGCGAGGAGTTGGGCTCGTACATCTCGTTCGAGTGGTTCGGGCGGGAGGTGCTCGACCACTGGTACGAGGAGGACGAGGAGATCTTCGTCCATCCGCGTGACCCGCACAAACGGGTGGACGCGCTGCCCAGTTCACGGCATGTCCAGGTCGAGATCGACGGCACGGTCGTCGCGGACACCCGAGCGCCGGTCCTCCTCTTCGAGACCGGTCTGCCCGTGCGGTACTACATCCCGCGCGAGGACGTACGCCTCGATCAGTTCACTCCCAGCGACCTCACGACCCGCTGCCCCTACAAGGGTGTGGCGACCGCGTACTGGTCGTGGCCCGGCGAGGACGTACCGCCGAACATCGCCTGGAGCTATCCCGACCCGCTCTCGGCCGTGGGTGTGATCAAGGACCGTGTGGCCTTCTTCAACGAGGCCGTCGACATCACGGTCGACGGGGAGCGGCTCGAACGCCCTGTCACCGAATTCATCAAGCCTCGGAAGTGATCAGGCTTCGGGTGTGGTGAGGACCGCCGGAGGCCCGGTCGGTGTCAGCCCGTGTCGGGTGTCGGGTCTCCCGGAGCGATCAGGCCGGTCTCGTAGGCGAGCACGACCGCCTGGACGCGGTCCCGGAGGTCCAGTTTCGACAGGATGCGGCCGATGTGCGTCTTGACCGTGGTGGGGCTCAGGAACAGGCGGTCCGCGAGTTCGGCGTTGCTGAGTCCTGTCGCGAGGAGCCGGAGCACCTCCAGTTCGCGTGGCGTGAGGCCGGTCAGGTCGCGGTGGAGGGTCGGCGGCCGGGGCTCCTCGCGCTGGGCGAAGCGTTCGATCAGCCGGCGGGTGATGGTGGGCGCGAGGAGCGCGTCGCCGGACCGCACCAGGCGGACGGCGGCCACCAGATGCTCCGGGGTGACGTCCTTGAGCAGGAAGCCGCTGGCGCCGGCGGTGAGTGCCGCGTAGACGTAGTGGTCGAGGTCGTACGTGGTGAGGATGATGACCCGGGTGTCCCCCGGGCCTTCGTCTCCGAGGATCCGTCTGGTCGCCTCGATGCCGTCCATCCGCGGCATCCGGATGTCCATGAGCACGACGTCGGGCCGGGTGCGCCGGACGGCTGCGACCGCCTCGGCCCCGTCCGCCGCCTCCGCCGTCACCTCGATGCCGTCGGCGGCGAGGATCATCCCGAACCCCGTACGGACCAGAGCCTGGTCGTCGGCGATGACGGCTCGCAGGGCCGGCCCGTTCACGCGGTCCGCCACGGGACTCGGGCTCTGATCCGGTATCCGCCGGCGAGGGTCGGCCCCGCCGTCAGTTCGCCGCCGTAGACCGTCAGCCGCTCGCGCAGTCCGATCAGCCCTCGGCCGTTGCCACCGCCAGTGCCAGTCCCATTGACAGTGGCTGTGCCTGTCCCGTTGGAGCCGGTCGACAGGGCGTCGTGGGCGGCTCCGGTGTCGGTGACCTCGATCTCCAGGAGGTCGTCGGTGTGGCCGATCGTGACCGACGCATCGGCGCCGGGTGCGTGTTTGATCGTGTTGGTCAGTGCCTCCTGGACGACCCGGTACGCCGCGAGGTCCACGCCGGGCGGCAGCGGCTCCGGTGGCAGGGACACCGCGACGGCGACCGGTGTCCCGGCGGCGCGTACGCGTTCGATCAGAGCGTCGATCTGGTCGAGACCGGGCTGGGGTTCGAGGCCGTCGGCGGGGCTGTCGGGGCGGCCGGTGTCCGGGGCGGCGAGCAGCCCCATCACATGCCGGAGTTCGGACATGGCGGCCCGGCCCCCGGCCTCGACCGCCAGCAGTGCCTCTTTCGACCGCTCGGGCGCCGTGTCCATCACCTTGCGGGCCGCGCCCGCCTGGATCACCATCACGCTGACATTGTGGGTCACGACGTCGTGCAACTCCGCGGCTATACGGGCCCGTTCCTCCTCGACGGCCCGACGCATGGCCTCCTCCTGGGCCCGCTGCAACTGGGTGAACCCGTCCCGGCTGGCGGTCAGCCGCCGACCGCCGACCCGGACGAGCCCGGCCAGCACCCCCGCGACCAGCAGGACGACCGCGGGGCTCGACCAGCCCGGGAGCACGGGATCCGTCTCGCGGAACGCGAACCCGGCGAGCACGGCCGCCACGACCATGCCCGCCAACGCCCGCACTTGATAGCGGCTGTACATGACGGCGCTGTAGGCACCGATGACGCAGGTCAGCACATTGATCCACGAGGCGTCGTCACCGATGGGCAACGCCGCGCCCATCACGATGCCGAACGCGGCCAGCGGATAGCGCCGCCTGGCAGCGAGCGGCAGCGCCGACAGGACGACGAGGGGCCACGGCACGGTACGGGGCTGCGGCTCCACAACTCCGGGACCGGGTACGGGCGGTCGTGGCGGGACCGGCGGCGGCACCGGCATCGGCACCTCGGGCAGGCGGTCGGTGCGCTGCTCGGTCCGCTGCTCCGACTTGGTCGAGACGCGTGCCGGTCCGTCGCCGGGAAAGCGCGCCGCAACGACCAACGCGACGACGGTCAGCACGATCGCCAGCACCACGTCCGCGCGTACCGCCCACCGCGACAGCGGGGCGGGCTTCTCCTCCGGCCGTAGCGCGTCACGCAGTTGCCGAAGTCTGTCGCGGCGGTCCTCCGTCTCCATCGGCTCATTGTGTGGCTCCCCGACCCGGTCCGCGTCCGTCTGCGCGACCAGAGACCCGTCCCGCAGGTGTACGTCGCAGGGATGACCCCGCGGTCGGGTCCTTCGCGGGGAGGTCCCGATGTCGGTGCCGCGGCCGACGCGCCCCGACACCCCGCGCTTCTAGGTTCGCTGAGCCCGACCAACCCACCCGAAGCGAACCGATGCCATCCGAAGGACGGTCGACTCCCATGACTCAGGTGATCCAACTGGAGGGCGTGGCCAAGCGCTACGACAGCGTCGGCACGCCCGCGCTGGGACCTCTCACGCTCTCCGTCGAGAAGGGCGAGGCCCTGGCCGTGACGGGCCCGTCCGGCAGCGGCAAGTCCACGCTGCTGAACCTCGTCGCGGGCCTGGACAAGCCGACCGAGGGCACTGTGACCGTGGGCGGCCGGCAGCTGAACGCTCTCAACGAGCACGCGCTGGCCCGGTTCCGCCGCGAGCAGATCGGCATGGTGTTCCAGTTCTTCAACCTGCTCGACGACCTCACCGTCGCCGACAACATCCAGCTGCCCGCCCAGCTGACCGGCACCGCGCGGCGCAGGACGGCGGCCCGCGCCGAGGAGCTCATGGAGGTGCTCGGCATCCAGAAGCACGCCCGCGCCTACCCTGGCCGGCTCTCCGGCGGCGAACGCCAACGAGTCGCGGTCGCCCGGGCGTTGGTCAACCGGCCCGCGCTGCTCCTCGCCGACGAGCCGACCGGCGCCCTCGACACCGCCTCGGGCCAGGACGTACGGGATCTGCTTGTGGAGCTGCACCGCGGCGGCCAGACCATCGTGCTGGTCACGCACGACCTCGCGCTCGCCGAGGCGTGTGCGAGCCGGACGATCCATCTGGTCGACGGTCATCTCGCCCTCGACACGCGGGCGGGGGCCGTCCGATGACCCGCTTCGGCGGCGGTGCGCTCGGTCGGGTCATACGGTCCGGTGTCGGGCGGCGCCGGGTGCAGACCGTGGTGATCGCCGTGGCCACGATGATGGCCGTGGCCTCGGCGGTGGTCGCCGGGTCGCTCATCGTCGCCGCGAACGCGCCCTTCGACCGCGCCTTCGCGAAGCAGCAGGGCGCCCATCTGACCGCCCAGTTCGATCCGGTCAGGGCGAGTACGGCGCAGCTCAAGGCCACGAGGGAACAGACGGGCGTCGCCGCGAGCGCGGGGCCGTACCCCTCCACGACGATCCAGCCGGAGGACTCGGAGGGCCGGCGGATGCCGAAACTGACGCTCGTCGGACGGTCCGGTCCGAAGGCCGACGTGGACGATCTGGACCTCAAGTCCGGCCGGTGGGCGGCGAAGGCGGGCGAGATCGTGCTCAACGCGTCGTTCTCGGGCCCCGCCTTCAAGCTCGGCTCCACTCTCAGGACCTCGGACGCGGGGGGCGGTTCGACCCTGACCGTCGTCGGTTTCGCCCTGTCGGTCAGCAAGACCGCCGACGCGTGGGCGACACCCGCGCAGACCAGGGCGCTGGCGTCGGCGGACAACCCGCTCACGAGTCAGATGCTGTACCGCTTCGACTCGGCCGGGACGGACAAGCAGGTCACCGACGGCCGGAAGAAGCTCGCCGCGGCCGTGCCGTCCGGTGCGCTGCTGGGCAGCCAGTCCTATCTGGAGACCAAGCGCGCCGCCGACCAGGGCGCCGCCCCGACCATCCCCTTCCTCATCGCCTTCGGTGTCCTCGGCATCGTGATGTCGGTGATCATCGTCGGCAGTGTGACCAGCGGCGCGGTCGGCTCCAGTCTGCGCAGGATCGGCATCCTCAAGGCCATCGGCTTCACGCCGCGTGAGGTCGTACGGGCCTATGTGGCCCAGGCGCTGATCCCGGCGGCCGTCGGTATCGCGCTGGGCGTCGTGCTGGGAAACCTGCTGGCCGTGCCGCTCCTCGACGACACCGAGCAGGCGTACGGGACCGCCTCGCTGACAGTGGCCTGGTGGGTGGACGTAGTGGTGCCGGTCGCCGCGCTGGTGGTCGTCGGGGTCGCCGCGCTGGTTCCCGCGCTGCGGGCCGGGCGGCTCAGTACGGTGGAGGCCATCGCGGTGGGCCGGGCCCCGCGGACGGGTCGCGGCCAGTGGGCGCACCGGGTGGCGAGCCGGCTGCCGCTGCCGAGGGCGGTGACGTACGGCCTCGCGAGCCCCTTCGCACACCCGGTCCGCACGGTCGCGATGCTGCTCGCGGTGGCCTTCGGTACGGTCGCGGCGACCTTCGCGGTGGGGCTCACCGCGTCCCTCACCGCGGTCGGCGAGGCGCAGGATCCCGAGGACCGCGCCGCGGTCACGGTGTTCGCCGGCGGACCCGGACCCCAGCCGATCGAGGTCGGGCCCGAAGCGTCGGCCGAGGGCCGGTCCGAGGCCCCGCCCGCCGATCCGGCACGGATACGCGCGGCCGTCGAGGCCCAGGAAGGCACCGCTTCGTACTACGGCACGACCCAGGAGGACGCCACCGTGGCCGGGGGCACCGGCTCGGTCACGATCAGCCTCTACCAGGGAGACTCCCGCTCGGGCAGCTACGAGATGATCAGCGGTCACTGGATCGACGGTCGGGGGCAGGTCGTGGTGGCCACGGGCTTCCTGGACCGGACCGGCACCAAGGTCGGTGACACCGTCCGGGTGACCCACCAGGGAGACACCCGGACCCTGCGGATCGTCGGCGAGGCCTTCGACACGGAGGACGACGGCATGCAACTCCACGCGAGCATTGCCGACTTCCCCGCGGCCGAACCCCGGACGTTCCTCGTCGAGGTGGAGCCGGGTGTCTCTCCCGCCGACTACGCCGACAAGCTCGCCGCGGCGGTGCGGCCGCTGGGCGGCGACGCCATGGCCAACTCCCCTTCGGAACAGGACAACTTCGTCCTCATCCTGCAGTCGATGGCGGCACTGCTCACCCTCATGCTGGTCTCCGTGGCCGGTCTCGGTGTGCTCAACTCCGTTGTCATCGACACCCGGGAGCGCGTCCACGACCTCGGCGTCTGCAAGGCGCTCGGTATGTCGCCACGGCAGACCGTGGGCCTCGTACTCGCCTCGGTGGCCGGGATCGGTGTGCTCGGCGGTCTGGTCGGCGTGCCCGCCGGGTTCGCGCTGCACGGCATCGTGCTGCCGGTGATGGGGCGGGCGGCCGGCACCAACCTGCCGCCCTCGGTCCTCGATGTGTACGTGCCCTGGCAGTTGGTGCTGCTGGCCCTGGCCGGGATCGCGATCGCGATGCTGGGTGCCCTGCTCCCGGCGGGCTGGGCGGCGAAAGCCCGTACGGCTGTGGCGCTGCGTACGGAGTAGTGGCCCTCGGCGGCCCGGCGCTCTTGCCACGCCGGGCCGCCGGCGGCCCCCTCCGCACTCCGAGTCAGCAGCAGCGGCTCTGTGGATGGTCCTCCCGGTGCCGGGCTCGCAGCGTCTGGTACTCACGGGGAGTCGGCAGCGGCGCGAGTGGGTGGTGGCGCAGCTGACGCTCGCAGTAGCGGTCGTACTCCGCCTCCCCGGTCAGCTCGCGCAGGTACCAGCGCACGGCCCGCGCCCATCGACGGACGCTCATGTCCGGGCTCCCGCCAGCGGTTCGGCGGACTGCTCCGGGAGGTCGATACGGGACTCGACGTACGGCGTCTCGGTCGTCGGCAGCGGGACGGGGGACCGTACGGCGCGTACGCAGACCACGGCCGCGTTGACGATCACCACGGCGACCAGGAGCAGGAACAGGGCGATCAGGACGCCGTCGACCGTGGAGTTGGTGACCACGGTGTGCATGTCGTCGAGGGTCTTGGCCGGCGGCAGGACCTGACCGGCGTCGATGCCGTCGGCGTACCGCTCGCGCTGGGCGAAGAAGCCGACGCGCGGGTCGGCGGAGAAGATCTTCTGCCAGCCGGCGGTGAAGGTGATCGCGACCACCCAGGCCAGCGGGACACCGGTGACCCAGGCCCAGCGCAGCCGCCCGGACTTGACGAGGACGGTCGTGCAGACGGTGAGGGCGATGGCGGCGAGGAGCTGGTTGGCGATGCCGAAGAGCGGGAAGAGCTGGTTGATTCCGCCCAGGGGGTCGGTGGCGCCGGAGTGGAGGAAGTAGCCCCAGGCCGCGACGACGAGTGCGCTGCACAGCCAGATGCCGGGCTTCCAGTTGACCCGGCCGATCGGCTTCCAGACGTTGCCGAGCATGTCCTGGAGCATGAAGCGTCCGACGCGGGTGCCGGCGTCGACCGTGGTCAGGATGAACAGCGCCTCGAACATGATCGCGAAGTGATACCAGAAGGCCTTCATCGAGCTGCCGCCGAAGACGCCGGAGAAGATCTCCGACATGCCGACGGCGAGGGTCGGTGCTCCGCCCGAGCGGGCGATGAGGGTCTGTTCCTCGACCGCCTTGGCCGCCTGTGTCAGTTGGTCGGGGGTGATGGTGAAGCCGAGGCCCGCCACTGCCTGGGAGGCGGACTCGGCCGTCGTGCCGAGCAGTCCGGCGGGCGCGTTCATCGCGTAGTACAGGCCGGGTTCCAGGGTGGCGGCCGCGATCAGCGCCATGATCGCGACGAACGACTCCATCAGCATGGCGCCGTAGCCGATCATGCGGACCTGGGACTCCTTCTGGATCAGCTTGGGGGTGGTCCCGGAGGCGACCAGTGCGTGGAAGCCGGAGAGCGCGCCGCACGCGATGGTGATGAAGAGGAACGGGAAGAGGGATCCGGCGAAGACCGGGCCCGTGCCGGAGGAGGCGAAGTCGCTGACCGCGTCGGTCCGCAGCACGGGCGCGGCCACGATCACGCCGACCGCGAGGAGCGCGATGGTGCCGATCTTCATGAAGGTGGAGAGGTAGTCGCGCGGTGCGAGCAGCATCCACACGGGCAGCACGGAGGCGACGAAGCCGTAGCCGACGAGACAGAAGACAAGGGTCGTCGGGCTGAGGGTGAAGGTGTCGGCGAGCGAGGACTCCTGGACCCAGCTGCCGCCCACGATGGCGAGAAGCAGCAGCGCCACTCCGATCAGGCTGGTCTCGACGACCCGGCCCGGCCGGATGCGGTGCAGCCAGAAGCCCATGAACAGGGCGATGGGGATGGTCATGGCGACCGAGAAGGTGCCCCAGGGTGAGTGGGCGAGCGCGTTGACCACGACCAGGGCGAGCACCCCGAGCAGGATGATCATGATGGCGAAGACGGCGATCAGGGCCGCGGCCCCGCCCGCCCTGCCGATCTCCTCCCGGGCCATCTGCCCGAGCGATTTGCCGTCCCGCCGCATGGACAGGAACAGCACCACCATGTCCTGCACCGCCCCGGCGAAGATCACTCCGGCGACGATCCACAGGGTGCCGGGCAGATACCCCATCTGGGCCGCGAGCACCGGCCCCACCAGCGGACCGGCGCCGGCGATCGCAGCGAAGTGGTGGCCGAGCAGCACCCGGCGGTCGGTCGGCTGGAAGTCGACTCCGTCCTCCAGGCGTTCGGCAGGGGTGGCCCGCCGGTCGTCGGGCTTCAGCACGCGCCGCGCGACGAAGCGGGAGTAGAAGCGGTAGGCGATGGCGTACGAGCCGAGGGCGGCCACCACCAGCCAGACCGCGGAGATCTCCTCACCGCGGGCCAGCGCGAGGACGCCCCAGCCAATCGCGCCGATCAGGGCGACCGCGGCCCACAGCAGCATCGACCCCGGAGTCATCCGGGAACGTGCGGGCGGCGGCTCTTCCGGCGCCGGGCGGCCGGATTCGGGCATGACTGACGTGGGCATGACGGCTCCTCACCTCTACGGTGATATGTGGTGGTACGGATGCGTACGGGTCGGCGGTGCGGACTGCGGAGGACGTACGAACCAGGTGTCGTGGCGGCCGTACGTACGCCTAGGGGTCGTGGCGGTCGTGCCTGGTCAGTGCGTACGCGGCCAGGAGGCACAGGCAGCAGCCCGGCACCCAGGCGAGCTGGTACCAGTAGAAGAACGGCGTCCCGGCGAGCCGTGGGCTCTCGCCGGCGTACCAGGGCACCCACAGCAGACCCGCGGCGGGCGCGAGGAGCAGTACGGCGATCGCGACGCGCCGTAGCCGGTGATGACCCGTGGGTGCCATGACCTGCGCTCCTCTCCCCGTGCTTGTCGGTCTGTGCAAGAGTTGCCCACCGGCCGGAACTGGTTGACAGCGAATTTCCAGAAGATTTCCCGCCGGTTCCCTGTCCTCCGAGTGGGGTGCCCGCGCAACTCTCCGGCAAGGGCACAGGCACACCAAGGACGGTGACCCATGGCGGATGTCGCCATGACCGCGACGTTTCTCGCCGTGATCGGCGGAGCGTCGCTGCTCGCCGTCACGGCTCGGCGGCTGCGCCCCACCGACCGGCTGCCGTCCCTGGAGGGCTGGGCGCTGGCCGACCGGAGCCTCGGTCCGGTGTGGACCTGGCTGCTGCTGGGCGGCACGATCTTCACCGCGTACACCTTCACGGCCGTCCCAGGCCTGGCGTACGGCAACGGGGCACCCGCCTTCTTCGCGGTCCCGTACACGGTGATCGTCTGTCCGCTCGCCTTCGTCCTGCTGACGCGGCTGTGGGCGGTGGCCCGCCGCCACGGCTATGTGACCGTCGGCGACTTCGTCCGTGGACGGTACGGTTCGCCGCCGCTGGCCCTGGTCGTCGCGCTCACCGGGATCCTCGCGACGATGCCGTATCTGGCGTTGCAGTTGCTGGGCATCCGCGCGGTACTCACCGCCGGGGGCGTCTATCCGCGCGGCGCGGCCGGCGACCTGGTGATGGTCGGGCTCTTCGCGGGACTCGCGGTGGCGACGTACCGGCACGGGCTGCGCGCGCCCGCGGTCATCTCCGCTCTCAAGGCGGTGGCGGTCTTCGTCTCGCTCACCGCGGTCTGCTGGCTGGTCCTCGACCGGCTCGGCGGCCCCGGCCCGCTCTTCGACCGGGCCGCGCAACGGCTCGGCGGTACGGACACCGCACACTCCGCCCTGCTCCTCTCCCCCGAGCAGCAGCCCGCCTACGCCACCCTCGCCCTGGGCTCGGCGCTGGCCCTGCTGATGTACCCGCACGTGCTCACCGCCGGATTCGCCGCCGACAGCCCGCGCACTTTGCGCAAGGTCGCCGTGGCCCTGCCCGCCTGGACGGGCCTGCTCGCGCTCTTCGGCTTCCTCGGTGTCGCGGCCCTCGCCGCGGGCGTACAGGCCCCGGAGGGAGGCGCCGAGGCGGCCGTGCCGATGCTGGTCGACCGGTTGATGCCGGGGCCGCTGGCCGGGCTGGTGTTCGGCGCGATCGTCGTGGGGGCGCTCGTCCCGGCCGCCGTGATGTCGATCGCCGCCGCGACCTGCTTCGTACGCAATGTGTACGTGGAGTACGTGCAGCCGACCGCCACGCCCAAACGGCAGGTGCGGATCGCCAAGGCGGTCTCGCTCACCGCGAAGGTGGGGGCGGTGGCCTTCGTGTTCGGGCTGCGCGACCAGGACGCGATCAATCTCCAACTGCTCGGCGGCGTATGGATTCTGCAGATCTTTCCCGCCGTGGCCGTCGGTCTGTTCACCGGCCGACTGCATCCGCGGGCGCTGCTCGCCGGGTGGGCAGTTGGCATGACAGCAGGCACGTTCCTGGTGGTGCGCGAGGGGTTCTCCTCCATCGTGGCCTTCGGTTCCGCGGAGCAGCCGCTGGAGATCTACGCCGGGCTCGCGGCCCTGGTCCTCAACCTGTCCGTCGCCCTGGTGGGCACCGCTGCCCTCGAACGGCTCGGCGTCCCGCGCGGCGCCGATGTCACCGACCTACCGTCACGCCTGACCGTCAGGCGCCGCCCCGAGACGGGAGCCACCAACCCGTGAGACGCAGACAACACACCCGCTCGACGGTGGCGCGGGCTGTTCCGGCCGCCGTCCCCGAGCCACGCGTCCCGCGCGCGGCGACTGCCCTGCCGCCGGTCGCGGACCGCCCCGGCCTCGACGAGGAGTCCCGCCCCGACGGCGTACGCGAAGGGGCGCCCGGGGAGACGACCCTCTCCCCCGCGGTCGGCGACCCCGTCGACCTGGAGCGGGAAGCCGCTCTGGCCCGGCTCTTCGAGGTGCACTACTCCTCGATGCTGCGCCTGGCCGTGCTGCTCGGCGCCGACGACCCGGAGAACGTCGTGGCCGAGGCGTACTACCAGATCTACCGGAAGTGGCGCCGGCTGCGGGACGCCGAGGCCGCGGAGGCCTACTTGCGGTCCACCGTCTGCAATCTGACCCGGATGCGGATACGCCACCTCCAGGTCGCGCGCAAGCACGTCGAGAACCCGCCGAGCGATGTCGTGGCCTCCGCGGAGAGCACCGCGCTGCTCCACGACGACCAGCGCGTACTCATCGACGCGCTTCAGCAACTGCCCGCCCGGCAGCGCGAAGCGCTCGTGCTGCGCCACTGGCTCGGCCTCAAGGAGAGCGAGATAGCCGCCGCGATGGGCATCTCCTGCGGATCGGTCAAGACACACACCGCACGCGGCATCGCCGCCCTGACCCAGGCGATGGAGGCCCGGCGATGAACGACACCTCTCCGGACCGTACGGAACACGAGCCGGACCGTACGGAGCAAGAGCTGCGCGAGGCGCTGGAGGCGCTGGCCGGCGGGGTGCACCCGGCCCCTGACGCCTACCGCACGGCCCGCGGCGACTGGGTGCGCCGCGAGCGACGTCGCCGGCTCGTGCTCGCGGTCCTGATCGCGGTCGTCTTCACTCTCGCCACCCTGATCGGTCTGTGGGTCCTGAACCAGGCGCCCTCCGAACCCGGGGTCATCTTCTCCGGCACCGGGAACCAGGTCACTTCCAGTGGTGCGGCCGCCGTCCCGGGCTGATGGAAGGCGGCCGGGTCGTGCCCTCCCCCGCGGCCCCGCCAAACCCTGCTCGGACTCGATCCGCTCCCGTCGAGAACTCGTACGACACCCCTCGCGGCGTCGGATCCGGGGGATACTGGCCGTATGCGGTTTCGGAGCATGGCCTGTGGTGCCGCGGGGCTGGTACTGGTGGCGGCCGTCGGCTGCACCGGGGGCGGCGACGGCGACAGCGAACCCACGAGTCCGCCGACCTCGGCCCGGGCTTCCGCCAAGACCCCCAGCGCGACGCCCACCCCCACCCCGACTCCGGCCAATCCCGTGTCGATCCCGGGGCTGATCGAGCGTGAGCACCGGGGTTCCGACCTCAAGCTCGGGAACGTACGCGTGCGGACCGACGCCTACACCCAGTACGCGGTCACGTACGAGGCCAACGGGCTGACGATCTCGGGAATCATGAACATTCCCAGGGGCAAGGGGCCCTTCCCGGCCCTGGTCCTGGCGCACGGGTACATCGACCCGGCCGTCTACACCAGCGGCCGCGGACTGGCCCGGGAGCAGGAGCTGCTGGCCCGCAACGGCTATGTCGTCCTGCACACCGACTACCGCAACCACGCGGGCTCCGACGACGACCCGGACAATGACGTCAATCTGCGCCTCGGCTACACCGAGGACACCATCGGCGCCGTGATGGCGCTGCGCTCGTCGGGGCGTCCGGAGATCGACGGCGAGCGGATCGGTCTGCTGGGGCGGTCGATGGGCGGCGGCGTCGTGTACAACACGCTGGTGGTCGCGCCCGGTCTGGTCGACGCCGCCGTGGTGTTCGCCCCCGTGAGCTCACGTCCGAACGAGAACATCGACCACTTCCAGCGCGGCGACGGCGACCCGGTCGTCGCCGAGATCGACAAGACGCACGGCACCCCCGAGGAGAACCCGAAGTTCTGGAAGGAAGCCGCTCCGATCACCTACGTCGACCGGGTGACCGAACCGCTGCTCATCCACCACGGCACCGCCGACGAGAGCTGCCCCATCGTCTGGTCGGAGCGGACCACCGCCGCGTTCGAGAAGGCGGGCAAGGACGTCGAGCTGGTGAAGTACAAGGGCGAGCACCACACGTTCGCTCCGCAGTGGCCGGCCTCGATGAAGACGACGATGGACTTCTTCGAGAAGCATCTGCGCTGACCCACCGCGGTCGGCTGCCGGCACTCGCCGGATGCCGAGCGGGCGCGCGAACCTTCCTCTACCGTTTGTACGGTCCCTCCCGAATCGGGAGCGATTGGTACGCCAAGCGACGGACCTAGACGGAAAGGCCGTGTCATGAAGTTCGCAGTGATCGGCGGTACCGGACTGATCGGTTCGCAGGTCGTCACGAAACTGAACGCCGCCGGGCACGACGCGGTGCCCCACTCCCAGTCCACGGGAGTCGACGTCATCACGGGCAAGGGCCTGGAACAGGCCATGGAGGGCGCGGACACCGTCATCAACCTGACGAACTCCCCGACCTTCGACGAGGCCTCCCCGGCGTTCTTCCAGACCTCGATGGACAACCTCCTCGCGGCAGCGGGGAAGAGCGACGTCCAGCACTTCGTCATCCTCTCGATCGTCGGTGTGGACCAGGTGCCCGAGCTGGACTACTACCGGGCCAAGGCGCTCCAGGAGGACGTCCTCAGGGCCGGGCCGGTCCCCTACTCGATCGTCCGGGCCACCCAGTTCATGGAGTTCGTCGACGCGGTCCTGTCCTGGACCACCGACGGCGACACCGTCCGTCTGCCCACCACACCGATCCAGCCGATCGCGGCCAAGGACGTCGCCGCCGCGGTCGCCGAGGTCGCCGCGGGCCCGCCCCTGCGGGGCATCCACAATGTCGGCGGCCCCGATGTGTTCCCGCTCGACGAGCTCGGCCGGATCACGCTGGCCGCACACCCGGACGGCCGCACGGTCACGACCGACGACAGCGCGGGCATGTTCGCCGCCGTCAAGGGTGACGTCCTCGTCGCACCGAAAGACGCCCACCTCGCGTCCACCCGCTACACCGACTGGCTCTCCTGAACCCGTTGGGCGGTCCCGACCGCGGGTGAGCCACGACGGCCCGGCGAGCCCGCGGTCACCGCCGAATGAACACTATGAACGCAAATGATCAAGCCATGGGTTTTCAGCCTGCCTCTCCTTAGCATCGGCCCCGCCGCGCAACGGTGCGCCGATGAGGAGAAGGAGTACGCCCATGGACCGGCCGAGATTCGGAACGTCGGGTATCCGTGACATCCACAACGGGGCCAAAGGACTTCGACGCCGCCGTGCCGCGATGGCCGCGGGCCTCGCGGGAATTCTCGTCGGCACACTCGCCGGACCGACGTCGGCCGTCTCCGCCCCCTCCTCAACCGCGGGCGGGCCTGCTTCCGTGGAGTGCCCGACCACTCTGACCGGAAAGGCCACTTGTTACACGGGGCAGGATTCCAACGGCGCCTATTACGCGATCGCCGTCCCGAAGGAATGGAACGGTTCGCTCGTGATGCACGCGCACGGAGGCCCCGACCTCGGCGCGGAATCCGACCCGGACCGCAGCATCGGCGATCTGGAACGCTGGTCGGTGATGGTGGACGAAGGCTATGCGTGGGCCGGTTCGTCATATCGCCGCGGTGGTTACGGAACGCGGATGGCCGCCGCCGACACGGAGAATCTGCGCCGCCTGTTCGTCGAGGAGTTCGACAGGCCGAAGCGCACATACGTGCACGGTCAGTCCTGGGGCGGCAACGTCGCCGCGAAGGTCGTGGAGACGTACGGCGCGAAGAAGAACGGCCCCTACGACGGCGCCCTGCTCACCAACGGAGTGCTCGGTGGCGGCTCACGCGGCTACGACTACCGCGTGGACCTGCGGGTGGTCTACCAGTACTACTGCCAGAACCACCCTCGTCCCACCGAGCCCCAGTACCCGCTGTGGGAGGGGCTGCGCGCGACCTCGACCATGACGAGCGCGGGGCTGCGCGCCCGCCTGGAGGAATGCACGGGATTCGCCTCCCCCGCCGAGCAGCGGACCGCTCCGCAGCAGCGCAATCTGGACGACATCCTCGCGGTCACGGGCATTCCGGAGCGCACCCTGGAATCGCATCTGCGCTTCGCTACGTTCACGTTCCGCGACATCGTGCACAACCGGCTCGGCGGGCGCAATCCCTTCAGCAACAAGGGAGTTCGCTATTCCGGGTCCCACGACGACAAGGCGCTCAACGCGGGTGTCGAACGGTTCTCCGCGGATCCGACCGCCGTTCGGGATCTGTCGTACGACAGTGACCTCACGGGCAAGGTCTCGATTCCCGTGCTCACTCTCCACGCCGTCGACGATCCGACGGCATTCGTCGAGCACGAGGCGGCCTATCGCGACAGCCTTCGGGGCGCGCACCGGGAGAAGAGGCTCGTGCAGTCCTTCACCCGGGAGAGCGAGCACAGTGGGCTGAGCAATTCCGAGTACGCCAACTCGATCTCCGCTCTGGCCACTTGGGTACGCACTGGAAAGAAGCCGACGCCGACGTCGCTCGCCGCGTCCTGCGGTGCGTTCGACAAGAAGTACGGCACCGGCTGTTTCCACGACCCGGGTTTCTACCCCCGTTCGTACGCCACACGGGTCAACCCCCGCCCGGGCGGGCTGCGTTGGCCCGCCATGAGCTCCGCCCAGGAGAAGTCCTGGAGCCGGATCAGTGGCGTGGGCATCGCCCCCTGAACGTGACGTGACCCCTCGGGCAACAGCTCCGCCTCCCGGCCGGACACGGATGGTGCCGGCCGGGAGGCGGAGCCGTAGGTGTGCGCTACGGCACGAGGACGGTCCCGTGCACGTCCGTCACGAGCGACGCGAGCGGGCCGCGAACACCGCACCGGCGCCCAGGGCGATCACCACGGCGGCGCCACCGGCGATCAGGCCGACCGGCGCGCCGGCACCCGTCTCCGCCAGCGGCGGCGTGCTGTCGCTGGGCGACGGCTCGGGGGTGGTGGGCGGCTTCGACGACAGCGGCGGTACGTCCGGTGTCGTGGGAGGCGTCGCGGAGGGCTTGGGGGTGGTCGGCGGCGTCGTCTCCTCCGCGGGCGGGGTGCTGCCCGCGGGAGTCGACGGGGTCGGCTCCGACGGTGTCGGGGTCGGGCTGGGCGAGTCCGACGGGGCGTCGGCGCACGCCTTCTCGCCGCCGTTCCACGCCGCTATGAGGTGGTAGGGAGTGGTGACGCCGTCGGGCTGGTAGGGGGCGGGGCCATGGCCCTCCCCGGTCTTGCCGTCGTAGGCGATGTCGTCGCCGTACAGGTCGATCTGGCCGTAGCAGTCGGGCAGCTTCACGGCCAGCTTCTGCCAGGTCCGCTTCGCGTCGTCGTCGCCGGCCACGTCCGCGGCGGTGAGGTAGACGGTGGCCTTGTCCACCATGGTCTGGCGACCGGAGGTCGCCCAGTTCGGTCCCTCGGTGGTGTATTCGGCAAGGGAGACGGGGTACTTGCAGCCGTCCGCGACCTTCTGTCCGGGGGCCAGCCGGACCTCGACGGGTCCGGGGACGGTGTCCCAGGAACGGAAACCGCCCTGCGAGGTCCAGTCCGCGCCCACGACACCTCCGTCGGCGCCGACGATGCGGTACTGGACGGTGGCCGACTGGCACGTCCCGCCGGGCGTGGCGCTTGCGACGCCTGCCCCGAACACGGGCACGGCGGCGACTGCGAGGAATGCGGACGCTGCGAGGGCAGCCGGAATCCTGGGTTGTTGCGAACGCGACAAGATGAGCCTCTGTGGATCGAAATGTGTGGGAGGTGGCTGAGCACGCGTGACCGACGCGGGCGGACGCAACGAAGGCGTGCGCGACCGAGTCACTCGCGCCCCTTCACTCGCTTCAGACACAGCGGAGTGAAGTGATCCGAATTCTTGTCACCTTTCACAACTCCCGTCAATCCTTCACCAGTTCACCATGTTTCGACTTGATCACGACTCGCGTTCCCCGGCCCGAGGGGACGTGACACGGAGGTGGATCCCGAGGCGGGACCGGGCTCCGACGGCCCCACAGAACGGCAACGAAAGCTGCGCTCCCGGAACCGAATGATGCGAGAGGTATTGACGCTCCTGACGAGGCCTCCAGCATCCAAGGCCCACGAACCAGGCACGACAGCACCCGCATCACCCGTACCGGCAAGGCTCTCCCCACACGCCACAGTTCCGGACAAAGAGCGCACCTGGTGTTCGTGCGGCGAGCCCAGACCTCCCCTGGGAGCCCGCAGGTCCGCACCCTTGCACGGTCTACGCCCGCGCCATCACCACATGCACCACGCCCACCACGCCCGCCGCGCGGCCATGGTCTTCCTGCTGGGCCTGGCGATGTCGCTGCTCGCCGTTCCCACGCGGTCGTACTCCGCTCCGCCTCCGAAGGAATCGGCGGTCGCGGCGCAACTTCCGAGCAGCTTCCGGTGGTCGTCCAGCGGCCAGCTGATCTCGCCCAGGCCCGACGCGAGCCACCCCGTCGTCTCCGTCAAGGACCCCACGGTGGTCCAGGCGAACGGCAAGTGGCACGTCTTCATGACGACCGCGAACACGGCCGGGTCCTGGAGCCTGGCCTACACGAGCTTCACCGACTGGTCCGGGGCTTCGGCGGCCCCGCTCACCTACCTCGACACCAACCCCAACATCGGCACCGGCTACCGGGCCGCCCCGCAGGTGTTCTACTTCGCGCCGAAGAACCTGTGGTACCTCGTCTACCAGACCGGCCCGCCCTCGTACTCCACCAGCACGGACCCCGGCAACCCGCAGAGCTGGTCGGCGCCCAGGACGTTCCAGAACGCCGCCCCGTCGGGCACGCTCGACTACTGGAACATCTGCGACAGCGCCATGTGCTACCTGTTCTCCGCGGACGACAACGGTCACGTGTACCGCTCCGAGACCACCGTCGGCGAGTTCCCGGGCGGCTTCCGCAACACCCGACTTGTGCTCCAGGACGCCAAGTTCGCCCTGTTCGAGGGCGGCGCCGTCTACCGCGTACAGGGCACCGGCACCTATCTGCTGCTGTGGGAGGCCATCGGCAGCGACGGCAGGCGGTACTAGCGCTCCTTCACGGCCCAGGGACTCACCGGTCAGTGGCAGCCGCCGGCGGCCACCGAGGCCAATCCGTTCGCCCGCTCCACCAACGTGACGTTCCCCTCCGGCGCGTGGACCAAGGACATCAACCACGGCGAACTCGTGCGCGCCGGCAACGACCAGACCATGACGATCAACCCCTGCCGCCTGCAGTTCCTCTACCAGGGCCTGAACCCCTCGGCCGGCGGCACCTACTCCCAACTCCCCTATCGCCTCGGCCTGTTGACCCAGACCAACTCGGCCTGCTGACCGGCCGCGGGCCTTCGCGCACGCGGAGGCCCGCACGGCTCACGGCCGCACCCCGCCCGTTCAGTGGTCCCCTTCCGGATCCACGTGCGGCAGGATCCGGTCCAGCCAGCCCGGCGTCCACCAGGCGTGCCGCCCGAGCAGGGTCATGACGGCCGGAACGAGCAGCAGGCGTACGACAGTCGCGTCGATCAGCACACTCACGGCGAGGCCCAGTCCAAGCATCTTGACGACGATGTTGTCGCTCACGATGAACGCGGCGAAGACACTCACCATGATCAGGGCGGCGCACGTGATGACACGCGCGGTGATCTCCAGGGCGTGCGCCACGCTGGCCTTCGCGTCCCCGGTGCGCAGCCAGGCCTCGTGGACCCGCGACAGCAGGAAGATCTCGTAGTCCATGCTGAGGCCGAAGATGATGGCGAACATCATCATGGGTACGTAGCTCTCGATGGGGACCTTGCCCGACACGCCCAACGCCGGTCCGCCCCAGCCCCATTGGAAGACGGCGACGACCACGCCGTACGAGGCGGCGATGGACAGGACGTTGAGGACGGCCGCCTTGAGGGCGACCAGCAGTCCGCGGAAGACCGTCAGGATGATGATGAAGGCCAGGGCGACCACCACCGCGATGATCAGCGGGAGGCGCTCGGCGACGATGTCGCGGAAGTCGACCTGGGCGGCCGTGGTGCCCGTGACATAGCCCTTGGCGTCGGTGCCCGAGACCGCCTGGGGCAGGGTCTGGTCGACGAGGCGGTTCGTCAGGTCGGTGGTGTCCGCGCTCTGCGGGGCCTCCTTGGAGTAGACCGTGCCCACCAGCACGTCACCGTCCTGGGTGGGCGTGAGCTGTGTGCTCGTGGCCGCGCCCTGCACGTCGGTGAGGGACTTCTGCGCCTGTGTCGCCAGCGACGAACGCTGGTCGGACGGTACGGAGGTCTGGTCGATGACGACGGTCAACGGGCCGTTGGAGCCGGGTCCGAAGGCGTCCGACATGAGGTCGTAGGCGCGTCGGTCCGTGAACGACTTGGGGTCCGCGCCGTCGCCGATGTGGCCGAGCTGGATCGAGAACACCGGGATCGCCAGGACCAGGACCGTGGCGGCTCCGCCTGCCAGGAACCACCAGGGGCGGCGCTCCACGCGCTGGGCGTAGCGGTGCCAGGTGCCCTGGACGGGTTCGCCCGGTGCGGCGTTCGTCTCCGCGACGGGGCGGCGCACCCGGTAGCGGTCGATGCGGTGGCCGATGAGCCCGAGCAGGGCGGGGACGAGGGTCAGCGCGCCGGCGACGGCCGAGACGACCGTCACGGCCGCGGCCACGCCCAGCAGGCCGATGAAGCTGACACCGGAGACCGAGAGACCGGCCAGGGCGATGATCACCGTGCAGCCGGAGACGAGTACGGCCCGGCCACTGGTGGCGGTGGCCCGGCCCGCCGCACGGACCGGGTCGTCGCCGTTCATGAGGTTCTGCCGGTGGCGGGTGATGAGGAACAGCGCGTAGTCGATGCCCACGCCGAGGCCGATCATGGTGGCCAGCGTCGGGGACACCGTGGCGAAGGTGAAGGCCGAGGCGAGCAGCCCCAGGCAGGCCAGCCCTCCCACGGCGCTGATCAGGGCCGTCAGCAGCGGGATGCCCGCCGCGAGCACGCTGCCGAAGCCGACGAGCAGGACGACGATCGCCACCGCGAATCCGATCAGCTCGCTGATCCGGTCGTCGGGGGCGGGCCTGGCGAGTTCACCGAGGGGGCCGCCGTATTCGACGTCCACGCCCGCCGACCGCAGGGACTTGACCGAGCTGTCCACTCCGTCGAGGTAGGAGTCGCCGAGGGTCGACGGCTGTACATCGAAGCGGATGGTGATGTAGCCGGTCTTCCCGTCGCTGGACAGCGGGCCCACGTTCGGCTGCTGGGACTGCCCCGAGGACTGCTGCGACGACTGCTGGGAGGAGGCGGCCGTCAGCGGGTTCTGCGCCGAGAGGACGTGAGGAAGTTTCTGCAGGTCGGTGATCGTCTGGCTCATCTGGGAGCTCACCGACGTCAGCGACTGCTTGTCGTCGTGCAGCACGATCTGGCTGCTGTAGCCGCCCGCCGCCGGGTCGTGCTCCTTCAGAACGTCCAGGCCCTTCTCCGACTGGACCCCGGGGAGCTGGAAGTTGTCCGAGTAGTCTCCGCCGAACGAGCGTTCCAGCACCTGCAGGGCGGCCAGCACGACCAGCCAGGCCACGATGACGATCACGCAGTGCCGGGCGCACCACTCCCCCAGCCTGCGCAGCCGTCCGGGTGCACCCTGCCCATCCCCTGTACTGGACCGCGTTGGCGACATGGGCTGCTCCCGCAGTGAATGATCACGATTTTCCCCATTAAACGACGCTTTGATCGCACCGTCATATGGAGCGCCACGTGGAGGCGGGAGGCCCGTCGAGCGGTCCGGGAGTCAGGAACCCCCGGCGGCTTCGGCGGCCAGCCACTCGCCGAGGGCGGCGAAGTCCGCGTCGGTGAGTCCCTGGCGGGGGTCGACCCGGTACAGCAGGGCACGCCCGCGATGATGTGCGCGGACCCAGGCCCGATCGGCGTCGGTGATCTCGTCGTCGACCCAGACGAACGCGCGGCCGGCCGCCCGGTCGACCAGGGCGCGGGTCTTCCAGTGCAGTCCGCGCCGCGCGTCCTGTTCGGCCTCCCCGTCGTCCGTCTCGGGCCAGTTCACGACGGCCAGTTCGGGGAGACCGAGCCGCGGGGCGATGGTCTCGTTCGCCTCGGCCATCCAGGTGGTGGCCCAGACCAGCTCGCACGGCAGAGCCGTCAAGCGGGGTCCGTGCTCGGGGTTGATCCTGGCCAGGAGCGGATTCTCGTCGGGTCCTGCCGGGTCCGTCCCTGCCGGGTCCGCTCCATAGGTCGGATACCCGCCCGGGTACTGCCCCGATGCCGCCCCGAAGGGGATGAGCGGACCGTCGACATCGAGGAAGAGCAGTGGACGCTCCGGGGATCCGGTCATGGCCGCACAATAGCCGTCCCTCTGGGAAATAGTCACACGACTATTCGCACTGATTCCTTTTCATGGAGTCCACAGGGCGGATAGAGTCGGCCCATGCCCAAGATTGAATCCACACCCCGCGTTGCCCTCAAGAAAATAACCCCCGATGTGTCCGGAGCAATGGGCGCGCTGCACGGCGCGGCCGTTCTGGCGGCACAGGACGCCAAGGTCGAGCCGGAGCTCCTTGAGCTCATCCGGATTCGCGCCTCGCAGATCAACGGCTGCGCTTTCTGCATCGACATGCACACGAAGGACGCCCGGGCGCAGGGCGAGACCGAGCAGCGCGTGTACGCGCTGAACGCCTGGCGGGAGACGCCCTTCTTCAACGAACGGGAGCGCGCCGCACTGGCGTTGGCCGAGGCGGTGACACTGGTGCACGACGGGCACGTCCCGGACGAGGTCTACGCGGAGGCGGCCGAGGTCTTCTACGAGGCACAGATCGCGGCACTGATCTGGGCGGCCACCGTCATCAACGCGTACAACCGCATCGCCATCGCGACACGTATGGTTCCGGGTGCTTATCAGCCTGCCCAGAAGAAGGCTTGATCGATCCCTGAAAATTGATCTCCGATAATTACTGAATGCGGATATGGATAATCGCGCCGGGCCGAATACAGTCGGTCCGGCGCGTACCTTTCTCTCTTTATCGGATCAAGCGGCGGGCATCAAGCGGCGGGCAGGGGCTGCATCAGTCCGTCCAGCCATACCCGCCATTCCTTGGCGAAGAGGTCCTGGCCCGCTTCCATCGGGCGGCCTTCCCAGCCGATCACCGGCCGAATTCCGTGCAGGGCGTTCACCAGCCACACCTCCCGCCCGGCGAGCTGTTCAAGGGTCCGCTCGCGGTGGGCCATCCGGATCCCGCTCTGCACGGCCCGCTCCTGGATGAGGCCGGTGGTGACACCGGCCAGGATCGGCAGTTGCTGCGGAGGCAGGCACAGGGTGTCGTCCTCCCACCACAGCACGCTGGAGGTCGCCCCCTCCAGCACCAGGCCCGAGGGGGCGATCAGTACCGCCTCCTCCGCGCCCTGTCCTCTGGCCCGCTGGCGGACCCGGGCCAGCACGTCCAGGTCCGGTCCCTTGCGGCGCGGCACGGTTCTCGGGTCCGGCTGACCGGCGGCCCACACGCGTACCTCCGGAGCGATCGGCGGCGCGTACCGCAGGAGCAGCCGCAACTGGAGGGAGCCGGCCACGAGTTCGACGCGCGGGAACCACGATCCCGTACGGGGCAGTGCGGCCGTCATGTCCCGCCAGAACTCGTCGAGTTGATCGGGGGACGGACCTCCGCAGTCGCCGCAGGACCGTAGGAACCGTTCGCGGTGCCGGTCGAGTCCGCGCACCTGCCCGTCCCGGACGAGCCAGGAGTCCGCGACCAGGAGCTGGGTGTCGGCCGCCAGGCCGGCGATCAGACCACGGCCGGGCATCCACGCCAACAGCCCCTCTGCGGTTGCCGGTTGTGTCATCAAAGGAACTCTCTCCTCTCAGTACGTCCGTGAGTACGTCCGTCAGCACGTCCGGTGCTCAGGTGCCCGGTCAGTACTTCCGGCCGGCGCTCGCCGGTGATCCGTGCCTCGGACCGTACGGTGCGTGTTCCAACCAGGCCCCGCACCAGGGCAGTACGGGTGCCAGGGCCGCCGCGGCCCACTGTTTCGCCCGTACGGTCCGACGGCTGGGCCGCAGATGGTCCAGGGCGGCGCCGGCGGCCTCGCTGTTGAACCGGGCCGCCGTCCGCCGGGCGGCCGCGAACTCCGCGACCGCCTCCGTGGTGCCGGCGGCCACGGCCGCCGCTGCCGCCGCCGCGTCCGCGATTCCGCTGTTCATGCCGCGGGCGCCGAAGGGCGGGAAGAGGTGGGCCGCCTCGCCGACGAGCAGCACCCGGTGCTCCTCGTCGGTGAAGGTCGCCGCGACCTTGCGGAGGAAGTGATACGTCGACACCCACAGGATCCGGTCGGCGTACCCCTCCCCCACGACCGCGGGCAGCCATTGCCGTACCGCCTCCTCGGTGCCGTAGGACTCCTGCGCGTCGTCGTCACGGCACTGCAGGTCGACCTGGAAGCCGCCGGTGAACGGCACGCGCATGACGCTGCGGCCGCCGACGCCCGGGTGCTCGTAGTGGAAGACCCGCTCCAGCGGCAGGTCGGCGCCCGGGATGTCGGACACGTCCACCACGACGTGGAAGCCCTCCGAACGGGTGCCCTCCATGGGGATGTCCAGCTCGCGCCGGACCGCGGAGCGGGCGCCGTCGGCGGCGATGACGTGGGTGCCCGTCCAGCCGCGTCCGTCCTCGCTGCTCACTTCGACCGAGGAGTCGGTGACCTTGACTCCCGTGACGCGCGCGCCCCAGGCGAGGTCCACCCCGGCCGCCTCGCAGGCGGCGAGCAGGAACCGCTCGGTGTCCACCTGGCGCAGGCTGGTGAACGGGGGCGGGAAGGAGGGCGGCGGGAACGTCTTGGCGTACACCTCGCGGCCCCGGTACAGGGTGCGTTTGGTCTGCCAGGTGCGTCCGTAGGACGTGATGTGGGCGGCAAGACCCGGGCGCATCCCTTCGAGCAGTTGCAGGGTCTCCTTGTGGACGAACAGGGCGCGGCTGCCCGGCCGTTCGCGTCCCTGCGGGTCCGCTTCCACGAGGGTGACCGGGAGTCCGTGGGCGCGCAGGGCGAGTGCGGCCGACATGCCCACGGGCCCGGCGCCCACGACGATGACAGGGCTCACGTCAGGCGCCGCCGGGATGCTCGGCGGTGGCGGTCGCGCTCTCGGTGAGCATGCGGGTGATCTCCACGCGCTTGACCTTCCAGGTGGAGGTCATCGGCAGTTCGTCGAACCGCCACTGCCGCGGGCCGGCCATCTTCGGCAGGTCGACGGTGGCCTCGTGCCAGCGCCTGAGGTCGAGCGGCTGTTCACCGCGCACGCACACCACCGGGACCGGCTCGCGGTCGACGCCCGGCACTATGACGACCTCGCGCAGTTCGTCGAGGCGGGACATCAGCGTGTCCTCGATCTCCAGATTGCTGTGCACGGAGTCGATCTGGTCGATCTCACGGTCGATCAGATAGAGGGCTCCCCAACGGTTCCGGTAGCCCATGTCGCCCATCTGCCACCAGCCGTCGCCCAGTTGACGGTCGTACTGGTCCTGGGCGCCGAGGTAGGTGAGGATCCGGCCCCTGGTGCGGGCCTCGATGCGGCCGGGTGTCCCCGGCTGTGCACGCCGTCCCTCGCTGTCGGCGATCCGGGTCCGGGTGAAGCCGGGGATGCCGATTCCGACGCGACGGCCGTCGGCCCTGGCCGCGCTGCGGCGGGTGTACCACTGGAAGGCGACCGGACCCGTCTCGCTCTGCCCGTACAACTGCATCAGCCAGGGCGAGCGCCGGTTCGACGCGCCGAGCAGCCGCTGCACGGTGCGCGGGTGGATCGCGTCGAAGGTGCTGCCGTACGAGCGGACGCGGGCCAGCGGCGCGCCGGGGGCGTCGGCCAACTCCTCCCAGAGTACGAAGGTGTTGGGGTGGGTCTCGACGATGCCGGGGCGGTGCCGGGCGAGCAGTGGACCCGCGGCTGCGGGCTCGGGGTCGGTGATGAACAGCAGTGGGCTGCCGAAGTGGAGCAGCACGCCGAGCAGGTGGTAGAAGCGCGAGTGCACGAAGGACATGTGGAGCGCGGCCGTCTCGCCGCGGGTGGGCCAGCCCATGGCCTTCTGCGGTACGAGCCGGTTCCACATGGTGTTCGGGCAGTGCACGGCGAGCTTGGGGATGCCTGTCGTGCCCGAGCTGTGGGTGATGAGCGCGGGTTCGCGCGGGTGCAGCCGGACGGGCCCGTGGGGCGGGGCGCCGGCGTACTTGTCCAGCGGGACGGCGCCGGGCGCGTCGTCCACGCTGAGGGTCTGCCGGACGAGCCGGGCGACGTCGATGTCCTTGAGCGGTCCGGTGAGCTTCGCCCGGTCCGTGATCAGCCAGGGCTCGCGGAGCCGCTTCAGGAGCTGACCGACGACGGGGCCCTGCAGGCCCGGTGAGAGCAGGACGGGGACGGCGCCGATCCGGGAGACGGCACAGGTCAGCAGGACGATGTCGACATTGTCCGTCTTGTGGACGACGACCTGCTCGGAGGGCCGGACACCGGCCTCCCACAGCCGCCCGGACAGGTCCTCGACCAGGGCGGCCAGGACCGGATAGCTGAGGTCGAGGCCGAGGTCGGGGTTGACGTCCAGCGGCCGGTCCAGGGTGACCGGGACGGCCCCGTGCCGGGCGGCGGCCTGCTGGAAAATCGGGCCGAGATAGAACCCACGATCGGAGAGCAGGGACTGCGGCTGTGGCATGTGCCCTTTCCTTTCTGGGGTGTTCGCGGTCATGGCCACGGTCACCACGCGCCCTGGCGGACGAGGTGGCGGCGGAGCTTGCCGGTCGGGGTGCGGGGCAGCGACGGCACGACATGGACGGTTCTGGGGGCCTTGAAGGGGGCGAGGTGTTCGCGGGCCAGGCCGATGAGTTCGGCCTCCAGACCGGACCGGCTCGCCGCGAAGGTGGGAGCCGTCGAGGGCGACACGCCGATGACGACGTAGGCCCGTAGTGCGGTCGCGCCGCGCTCGTCGGTGACGGCCGCCACGGCGACCTCGCGTACCGCCGGATGCTTGCGCAGGACCGCCTCCACCTCCAGTGGGGAGACGGTGATGCCGCCGACCAGCTCCATGTCGTCGGCGCGGCCCAGGTGCCGGTAGGTGCCGTCCGGTTCGCGCCGCGCGCGGTCCCGGGTGTTGAGCCAGCCGTCGACGAGGACACGGTCCGTCTCCCCGGGCAGGTTCAGGTATCCGGGCGTCAACGTCGGCCCCTTGACCCAGAGTTCGCCCTCCGAGCCGTCCGGCACCGGGTGTCCGGCGCGGTCGCGCAGCTCGACGTCGAAACCGGGGACGGGGCGGCCGACGGTGCCGGGGGTGTTGGCGTCGAGGCTGTTGGCGCAGAAGGCGTGCCCGGCCTCGGTGGAGCCGATCTGCTCCAGGACGGGTGCGCCGAGCAGTTCGGTGACGCGCTCGCCGAGTCCTGCGGGCATGCCCTCACCGGCCGACACCGCCGCGCGTACGGAGGCGAAGCAGGCGGCGTGTCCGTCGGCCCGGTCGGCGACCAGGGCGGCGTACGCGGAGGGGACGGAGTAGAGCAGGGTCACCCGGTGGCGGGCGACGAGTTCGTCCACCGCGGCGGGCGAGGGGCGCCGGTCGACCAGTACGGCGGAGGATCCCGAGAAGAGCGGGAAGACGAAGGCGTTGCCGAAGCCGTAGGCGAAGAACAGCTTCGACACCGAGAGCGTCACGTCGTCCGGGGTGATCCGCAGCAGTGGGTCGCCGATGAGCTCGTGATAGGTCCCGGGGTCGCCGTGGCAGTGCACAACTCCCTTGGGGGTGCCGGTCGTTCCGGAGGTGTACTGGATGTAGAGCGGGGTGCGCGGTCCCGCCGGGTGGGCTCCGGTGGTCGGCGGTGTGCTGCGGGTGAGCGCGACGAGCTGGTCGGCGCCCAGCCGCGTGCGCCCGGCGAACCGCTCCTCCAGTCCCGGCCCTGTCACGCACAGGGCGGCTCCGGCGTCCTCGGCCATGAACTCGTGGTCCGAGGCGGGCAGTTCGGGATTGACGAGCACCGCGACCGCGCCGAGCCGGGCGGTGGCCAGGAAGGCCGTGACCCAGGCGAGGGAGTCGGGCAGCGCGAGCAGTACCCGGTCGCCGGGGCAGACACCGTGGTCGGCCAGCACACTGGCCGCGCGGGCCGCGAGGTCGTGGACCTCGCCGTGGGTCCAGGCCCGGTGCCCCTGGTGGAAGGCGGGCCGGTCGGTCCAGCCCTGGCCCTCGGCCAGTGCGGCCAGCCCGGAGGCCAGGTTCCCGGCCTCGGTCTCGGCGACACCGGCCGTGTCGGTGGGGCTCGGGGCGGAGGTCGTGGGCGTCATCGGATCTGCTCCTGCAGGGAGACCGGCTCGGCGGTCGTGGACTCGCGGAGGGCGCGTAACTGCGCGGCGGTCTTCAGCAGCATCTCGTCGTACTCCGCTTCGGGATCGGAGCCGAGGACGATGGCGCCGCCCGCTCCGAGATGCATCCGGCCGCCGGTGAAGACGGCGGTGCGGATGACGATGTTGAGGTCGGCTCCGCCGCTGCAGCCGAGATAGCCGATGGCTCCGGAGTAGACCCCGCGGGCGGCGGTCTCCAGTGAGTCGATGATCTCCATCGTGCGCAGCTTGGGCGCCCCGGTCATCGAGCCGCCGGGGAAGCAGGCGCGTACGCAGTCCACGGCTTCGGTGCCTGCGCGGAGGCGGCCCTCGACGGTGGAGACGAGCTGGTGCACGGTGGCGTAGGTCTCGGTGGCCATGAGGCGCGGCACCCGGACCGTGCCGGTCTCGCAGACCCGGCCCAGGTCGTTGCGGAGCAGGTCGACGATCATCAGGTTCTCGGCGCGGGTCTTGGCGTCCGCGGCGAGCGAGTCCCTGAGCCGGGCGTCCTCCTCCGGCCGGTCGCCGCGGGGCGCGGTGCCCTTGATGGGCTTGGCCTCGGCGACGCCGTCCCGGGTGATCCGCAGGAAGCGTTCGGGGGACGCGCCCGCCACGGTCAGGTCGCCGAACTGCAGGAAGGCCGCGTAGGGCGCCGGGTTGATGCGCCGGAGCACCCGGTAGTAGGCCAACGGGTCGGGCGGCGCGGGTAATTCGGCGGCGTTGGTCAGACAGATCTCGTAGCTCGTGCCGGCGTTCAGCTCGCGCTTGCAGGCCTCGATGTCGGCGAGGTAGGTCGAGCGGTCGCGCACCAGCCAGGGTTCGGCGGCGTGCAGGTCCGGCTCGGACGCGGCCGACGGGGTCACGGCGGGTCCGGCCGCCGACACGAAGCTCAGCTGCGCCACCGCGCTGTCGAGCCAGTCGGCGGCGCCCCGTGCGCCCTGCGGGGTGTTCTCCGCCAGGCAGAGGGCATAGGTGAAGCCGTCCTGGTGGTCGACCGCGATCAGCCGGTCGGCGAAGAGCCAGGAGGCGTCCGGGGTGTCGGCCCGGTGGCGGTTGGGCGAGCCGCAGTCGGCCTTGAGCTCGTAGCCGAAGTAGCCGACGTATCCGCCGGTGAAGTCGAAGGGCAGCTCGCCGGCGTCGACCCGGCGGGTCGCCAGCTGCCGCTTCAGATAGTCGAAGACGCTGGCCCGCACCTTGCGCGGGGGCCGCCCGGGCCGCTCGACCTCACAGACACCGGACTCGACGTCGTACCGCACGAACTCGGCCAGTGGGCCGGTGCCGTCGCCGAAGAACGAGAAGCGGGACTGCCCCTCCTCAACCCGCGAGCTGTCCAGCCAGAACGCCCTGGGCGCGTCGGCGCACATCCGGGTGAAGGCCGTCTCGGTGTCCACGGCGGTCGCGATCCGGCGGGTGTGCAGCCGGTACCCGACGGGCGCGGAGCGCCGGGGGCGGGGTACGAACGCCGTGGCGGCGCCGCCTTCGGTACGGGACTCCCGCGTACGGGACTTGGTCAGGCGGACCCCGCGACTGCGCGCCGCCGTGAGGCCCCGGAAGTTCAGGAACAGCCGGTGGCCGTACTCGGTGAGGATCGACTCGGGGTGGAACTGCACACCCCACAGCGGCCGGGTGCGGTGGCGCAGTCCCATCAGGACGCCGTCCTCGGCCCAGGCGGTGCCCTTGAGGCTCGCCGGCAGCGGTTCCCGTACGGACAGCGAGTGGTAGCGGACCGCGGTGAAGTCCTGCGGGAGTCCGCTGAACAGGCCCTCGCCCGTGTGCCTGATTCTGGAGAGATGGCCGTGCCGTGGCTCCGGCGCGGCCGTCACCCGGGCTCCCTCGCCCGCCGCGAGGCCCTGGTGTCCGAGGCAGACGCCGAGGACGGGGATCGCGGCCTCGGCGAGCACTGTGGCGCTGATGCCGAAGTCACGCGGGTGGGAGGGGTGTCCCGGTCCCGGGGACATCACCACGTTGTCGAACCCCCGGAGGTCCGGAAGGTCGTCGGCCGAGGCGTCATTGAGGATCACCACCGGCTCCTCGCCGTTGACCTCGGCAATCAGCTGGAACAAGTTGTATGTGTACGAGTCATAATTGTCGATGAGCAGGGTCTTCACCCGCCCACCCCCCTTTGGTCGTTCTCAGCCTTGTGCAGCCCGTCGTTTGTGCCGTCCGCGGATTGCCTGCAGCGGCGGGTACAGCCATTTCTTGAAGAAACGCTGAAGCCGCGGCATGAGAATCCACGTGACAATGGCCGTCACGGCCAGGCAGAGGAACAAGGTGCGGATGAGAGGGTTGAAGTCACCGAGGTAAGGAAGTACCAACAAATTGAATATCAGTACGGGAGGGAAGACCGCGCTCATATTCACGAACCATAACTTCCACTTCGGTGGCGGACGTGGTGCCGCCGCGGTCGCGGAAGGGGTTTCGGTCAGGGACTCGAACCAGGCCTTCGAGCCCTGCACGGTCCGCCGGCCCGTCTCACGGGCCAGCATCTCCCCACGAGCCTGCCACTCGGCCCGCTCGACCGAGTTGTCCCAGGCCAGAGCGGAACCTTCACTGGTGAAGCGGTAGACCACATGCCACTCCGCCTCTCCGTCGACAAGTACGCCACCGCCGAGAAAGCCCGGTTCCTGCGCGGTCGCACGCAGCACGCCCCACCCCCAGGAGTGGAACTCGGCCTCGCGGCCCGGTACCACTCGATACGCGACGGTGACGGTAACGGGATTCCTGGTCACGCCTCTGAATACGGAAAGGGAAGACTTGATGTTCAACTCTCAACGGAGTTTTTGCGCCCGGCCGGGAAAGCTGTCGTTTGTCACTGTTCTGCCCACCTTGGCAGCTTTTGTCACGCGGTACTCCGGGTAACATTCGTGAATTCCCGAAACCGCTTGCCGGGTTCTCGAACAAAGCGGCACCATCGGTCTCGGGGGCACCGTTCGCAGTCGACGTGAAGAGCCGAACGTCGAGCCGAATGAGCAGGATCAGAGCCGGATCTGAAAGAGCAATAAGGAGACCCATGTCCAGGTACGACTGGAGCATGACCCACGAGGGAATCGACCGGGTGCGCGCCGAGATCGAACCGGCCCGAAAAGAAGTGACCGCCCATCCGATTTACCAGCGGATAAGCACCCGGGAGGACATGGCGACCTTCATGGAGCACCACGTCTTCGCGGTGTGGGACTTCATGTCGCTCCTGAAGTCCCTCCAGCGGGAGCTGACGTGCGTGGACGTCCCCTGGGTGCCGCGCGGCTCGCAGGTGAGCCGACGGCTCATCAACGACATCGTGCTGGTGGAGGAGAGCGACGAGCTGGACGGCGGCTTCACCAGCCACTTCGAGCTCTACCGGGGCGGCATGGCCGAGGCGGGGGCGGACACCTCACGCCTCGACACGTTCCTCGCGCTGCTCGGGGAGGGCCACGACGTGCAGGCGGCACTGCGGGCCGCCCAAGTGCCCGGCCCCGCGGCCGAGTTCGTCACCACGACGTTCGGGATCATCCTCGACAGGCCCCTCCACTGCCAGGCGGCGGCCTTCGCGTTCTCCCGGGAGGACCTCATCCCGGACATGTTCGACCAGGTGATCAAGAAGGAGGGTTCCGACCGGTTCCCGGTCTTCTGCGACTACCTGGCCCGGCACATCGAGGTGGACGGCGAGGAGCACACACCCATGGCCATGGCCATGGTGGCGGACCTCTGCGGCGACGACGACACCCGCTGGAAGGAAGCCGCGGAGACGGCGACCCTCGCCCTGGAGGCCAGGACCCGCCTCTGGAACGCGATCGTGGAGACCATGGAGAAGACACCCAACTGATCCGGCCAACAGCTCCCCGGGCCGCCCCTTCAGGGGCGCGGGGAACTGCGCGCCCAGCCACGACGCACCCGCGGACGACGACGCACAGAACGCCCCCCGGCGCCCACAGCACCTCCCGCGGCGCACTCAACGCCCGCGGGGCGCCGCCGTACTGTCCCGCACCACGAGCCGCGTGGGCACAAGCGTGGTCCCGTGCTCCGGCATGTCGTGGCGCATCTGCCGCAGCACGCCCTCGACACACCGGCGACCCACCTCGGCGAAGTCCTGGTGGACGGTGGTCAGCGGAGGCAGGAAGGAACCCGCCTCGGGGATGTCGTCGAAGCCGATGACGCTCACGTCGTCGGGCACGTACCGGCCCTGTTCGTGCAGGGCCCGCAGCAGGCCCAGCGCCATCTGGTCGTTGGCCGCGAACACCGCCGTGCACTCCGGCTGTGCGGCGAGTTCGAGGCCGGCCCGGTAGCCGGACTCGGCCGACCAGTCGCCGCGTACCAGCGGCGGCGCCGTGCAGCCCGCCTCGGTGAGTTCGGCACGCCAGGCGTCGGCGCGGCGCTGGGCCGCGAAGGACTCCTCGGGCCCGGCCAGGTGCCAGACGGTCTCGTGGCCGAGGTCGAGCAGATACCGCACCGCGGCACGCGTCCCGCCGGCCTGGTCGGTGTCGACGACGGTGTAGCGATCGCCCGCGTCCGAGTCGGCCACGACGACCTGGATGTGCGGCGGCAGGGTGAGGGCCACCGCGTCGAGCAGGTGCACTTCCAGGATGACGATGACGGCGTCGACGGCCAGCTCCCCCAGCCGGGAGAACGCACCGCGCACCTCGTCCTGCGTGGGAACGGCGACGGGCAGCAGCGTGACCGCGTACCCCTCGTGCGCCGCCGAGGTCGCGATCGCCTCCAGCGTGCGCACATTGCCCGTGGTGGAGAGGCCGAAGGTGATGACGCCGATGGTCCGGAACTCGCCGCGCTTGAGCGCCCGGGCGGCACTGTTGGGCCGGTAGCCCAGTTCCTGCATGGCCGCCAGCACCTGCTGCCGGGTCTCCTCGTTCACGCCCGCGTAACCGTTCGACACGCGCGAGACGGTCTGCGAGGAGACGCCCGCCAGTCGGGCGACATCCGCCATGGACGCGCTCTGTGTCCGACGGGAGGCCCGTTTTCCGGCTCGTGCCGACGCCTTCGGCCTGCTCACCGAGGCGTTGTCCGCTGTGTCCACCCGTCTCCCTCGCTGTTCGAGCCGCAGTTTCCTCAAATGACCCTTGACCACCGTCAACGGGGCAGTGTAGACATGCCGCCATCAGATGTTTACGTAAACATAACAGGCCACGAGATCCTTCGGGACTGGATGTTTACGCAAACATCAGCGGCGCACGACGCCGGGTTCGCGAGAGGGACGAGCGAGGAACGACATGACGACGCTACAACCGCCGGCGGCAGCCAAGCGGCGCCCGGACCGGCCTCCGGCGAAACGGGACCGCCGCTCCTGGACGGGGTGGGGTTTCATCGGTCCCTTCGTGGCCGTGTTCGCCCTCGTCTTCCTGGCACCGATCGTGTACTCGATCTATCTCAGTCTGTTCCGGGACCAGTTGATCGGCGGCACCACCTTCGTCGGCCTGGACAACTACACACAGGCCCTCAAGGACGAGCAGTTCTGGGACTCGCTCGCACGGGTCTCGCTCTTCCTGGCCGTACAGGTTCCGATCATGCTCGGCATCGCCCTGCTGATCGCCCTCGCGCTGGACAGCGGGCGCCTGTACGGCAAGGACTTCTTCCGCATCGTGATCTTCCTGCCGTACGCAGTGCCCGCCGTGGTCGCCACCCTGATGTGGGGCTTCATGTACGGCACGAAGTACGGACTGGTGGGCGACATCAACTCGGCCTTCGATGTCTCCCTGCCCGACCCGCTCTCGTCCGACCTGGTCCTGGCGTCGATCGGCAACATCGTCACCTGGGAGTTCATCGGCTACAACATGCTGATCTTCTACTCCGCGCTACGGGTCATCCCCAACTCGCTCTACGAGGCCGCGGAGATCGACGGCGCCGGGCAGTTCCGGGTCATCACCGCCATCAAGCTCCCCGCCATCCGCGGCGCCCTGGTCATCGCGACGATCTTCTCGATCATCGGCAGCTTCCAGCTCTTCAACGAGCCGGCCATCCTGCGGCCGCTGGCGCGCAACGCGATCACGACGGACTTCACCCCGAACTTCTACACGTACTCGCTGTCCTTCAACGGCCAGCAGCACAACTACTCCGCGGCGGTCGCCATCATCATGGGCCTGATCACCATGGTCATCGCCTACGTCGTGCAGCTCCGCGGCATGCGCAAGGGAGCGTGAACATGAGCAGCTCCGTCACCACCGCCTCCCAGACCGCACCCACTCCGAACTCCGGCGGCTCCAAGGGCGCGCCCCGGTTGCGCACACGCAAGGGGCACGTTCCCGGGCGCCCCAAGCGCAGCGTTCTGCTGACCGTCCTCACCGGTCTGGTCCTGCTCTACACCGTGGTGCCCCTGCTGTGGCTGGTCATCAGCGCCACCAAGACCCAGGAAGGGCTCGCCGACTCGTCCGGGCTGTGGTTCAGCAGCGACTTCGCCCTCTGGGACAACATCAGCGAGACGTTCTCGTACCACGACGGCATCTTCGTCCGCTGGCTGCTGAACACCCTGTTGTACGTGGTGCTCGGTGCCGGTGGCGCCACCCTCCTGGCGATCCTGGGCGGCTACGCGCTGGCGAAGTTCACCTTCCCCGGCAAGCGCGCCGTGTTCGCCGTGGTCATCGGTGCCGTGGCCGTCCCTGGCACCGCGCTGGCGGTGCCGACCTTCCTGATGTTCAGCAAGATGGGGCTCACCGACACCCCGTGGGCGGTGATCATCCCCTCGCTCGTCTCGCCCTTCGGCCTGTATCTGATGTGGGTCTTCGCCACCGAGGCGATCCCCAACGAACTGATGGAGGCCGCCCGGATCGACGGAGCGGGCGAGATCCGCACCTTCTTCCAGGTGGCCCTGCCGCTGCTCGCCCCCGGCACCGTGACCGTTCTGCTGTTCACCACGGTCGCCACCTGGAACAACTACTTCCTGCCGTTGATCATGCTCAAGGACCCGGACTGGTACCCCCTGACCCTGGGTCTGGACGCCTGGAACAACCAGGCCCAGACGATCGGCGGTGACGTGATCTTCAACCTCGTGATCACCGGTTCGCTGCTCACCATCATCCCGCTGATCGCCGCGTTCCTGCTGTTGCAGAGGTTCTGGCAGTCCGGGCTGGCCGCCGGAAGCGTCAAGGAGTGACCCGGCCCTCAAGGCCCCCTCAGTCCCACCTCTTTCACCTTCATCTCTTCACCCTCACCCTGTCCCACCCACGAAGAAGTGGAAGCACCTCCATGCGCAGAACCACACGCCGCCTGATGCGCGGCCTCGCCGTCCTCTCCGTGCTCGCCCTGGGCGCGACCGCCTGCGGCGGCTCCGACGACGACAGCTCCGGCCAGAAGCCGGTCTCCGCCGACGACATCCAGGCGGCCCTCAAGAAGGGCGGCTCGGTCACTGTCTGGGCCTGGGAGCCCACGCTCAAGTCGGTCGCCGCCGACTTCCAGAAGAAGTACCCCAAGGTCAAGATCAACCTCGTCGGCGAACGCTCCGGCGACAAGCACTACACGGCTCTGTCGAACGCCATCTCGGCCAAGAAGGGCGTCCCCGACGTCGCGCAGGTCGAGTACTTCGCACTGAGCCAGTACGCGCTCACCAAGGGCCTCAGCGACCTGGCCCCCTTCGGCGCCGACAAGCTCAAGTCCAAGTACACCCCCGGCCCGTGGAACGCCGTGAGCGAGGGTGACAAGGTCTACGGCCTGCCGATGGACTCCGGCCCGATGGCGATGTTCTACAACAAGAAGGTCTTCGACAAGTACAAGATCGCCGTCCCCACCACCTGGGACGAGTACGTCGAGGCGGCCCGCAAGCTGCACAAGGCCGACCCCAAGGTCTACATCGCCAACGACGCCGGTGACGCCGGCTTCACCACCAGCATGCTGTGGCAGGCCGGTTCGCGTCCCTACAAGGTCGACGGCACCAAGGTGTCGATCAACTTCGACGACGCGGGCGCCAAGAAGTACACGGACACCTGGCAGAAGCTGATCGACGAGAAGCTCGTCTCGCCGATCAACGGCTGGACCGACGACTGGTACAAGGGTCTGGGCGACGGCACCATCGCCACCCTGACGACCGGCGCCTGGATGCCCGCCAACTTCGTGACCGGTGTGCCGAACGCCGCCGGTGACTGGCGCGCCGCCCCGATGCCGGCCTGGGCCAAGGGCGACAAGGCGACCGCGGAGAACGGCGGCAGCTCGCTGACCCTGCCCGAGCTGGGCAAGAACAAGGAACTCGCCTACGCCTTCGTCGAGTACGCGAACTCCGGTGACGGTGTCGCGACCCGTATCAAGGAGGGCGCCTTCCCGGCGACCACCGCCGAGCTCCAGGACAGCACGTTCCAGAACAAGGAGTTCGAGTACTTCGGCGGCCAGAAGGCCAACGAGATCTTCGCCGAGTCGGCGGCCAACGTCGGCTCCGACTGGTCGTACCTGCCCTTCCAGCAGTACGCCAACTCGATCTTCAACGACACCGTCGGCAAGGCTTATGTCGGCAACACCAAGCTCGCCGACGGCCTGAAGTCCTGGCAGGACGCCTCCATCAAGTACGGCAAGGAACAGGGCTTCACCGTCGACTAGTCCGACACACGCCCCCAAGCCGCCCACCCCTGTGCCACCCCGGAAGGACCACGATGATCTCCACCCTCCTGTCCCAGCTGAACGGGCCGGACGGTGACTCCACCCCACGTCTCGCGTACGGCGCCGACTACAACCCCGAGCAGTGGCCTCGCGAGGTGTGGGAGGAGGACGTACGGCTGATGCGTGAGGCCGGCGTCAACCTGGTGTCCGTGGGGATCTTCTCCTGGGCCCGCATCCAGCCGGCCCGGGACCAGTGGGACTTCGGCTGGCTCGACGAGATCATGGGCCTGCTGCACGCGGGCGGCATCGGGGTCGACCTGGCCACCGCCACCGCGTCCCCGCCGCCCTGGCTCACCACGGCGCACCCGGAGATCCTTCCGGTGACCGCCTCCGGTGAGACGGTGTGGCCGGGGGCGCGGCAGCACTGGCGGCCCACCTCGCCCGTCTTCCGCGAGCACGCGCTGCGCCTGGTGCGGACGATGGCCGAGCGGTACGCGGACCATCCCGCGCTGGCGGCCTGGCACATATCCAACGAGCTGGGCTGCCACAACATCTACGACTACTCGGACGACGCGGCCCGTGCCTTCCGCGACTGGCTGCGCGACCGGTACACCACCCTCGACGCCCTCAACCACGCCTGGGGCACGGCCTTCTGGTCGCAGCGCTACAGCGACTGGGAGCAGATCCTCCCGCCCCGGCTGGCCGCCTCCCACCCGAACCCCACGCAGCAGCTGGACTTCAAGCGCTTCTCCTCGGACGCGCTGAAGGAGTACCTGCGCGCGGAGCGTGACGTGCTGCGGGAGATCACGCCGGATGTTCCGGTCACCACGAACTTCATGGTGATGGGCAACACCAAGGGCATGAACTACCCGGACTGGGCGGGCGAGATCGACTTCGTCTCCAACGACCACTACGTCCACCCCGGCCCGCAGGACCGTGACGAGCTGTCCTTCTCCGCGAACCTCACCAGCGGTATCGCGAGCGGCCGTCCGTGGTTCCTGATGGAGCACTCCACGAGTGCCGTCAACTGGCAGCCCGTCAACGTGGCCAAGCGGCCGGGCGATCTGGCCCGTGACTCGCTGCTGCACGTCGCGCACGGCGCCGACGCCGTGTGCTACTTCCAGTGGCGCCAGTCCGCGGCCGGTGCCGAGAAGTACCACTCCGCGATGGTGCCGCACGCCGGTGCCGACAGCGAGGTCTTCCGCGCGGTCACCGCCCTCGGCCAAACCCTCAAGGCCCTGGCCCCGGTCGCGGGCACCGAGCGCGAGCCCGCCCGGGTCGGCATCGTCTACGACTGGGAGTCGTGGTGGGCGAGCGAGCAGGACTCGCACCCGACCGCCCTGCTCGACTACCGCCAGGAGGCGCTGGACTGGTACTCCGCGCTCCTCGCCCTCGGCGTCCGGGCCGACGTCGTCACCACCACGGCCGACCTCGACCGCTACGACCTGCTGATCGCGCCCGTGCTGCATGTGATCCCGGCGCCGCTGGCCAAGGAACTCACGCGGTACGCCGAGACCGGCGGCCACCTGGTCACCACGTACTTCTCCGGTGTCGTCGACGAGAACGACCACATCTGGCTCGGCGGCCACCCGGGAGCGCTGCGCGACCTCCTCGGCATCCGTATCGAGGAGTTCGGGCCGCTGCTCGACGGTGACAGCGTCGACCTGGACGGCGCCGGCACGGGCACCCTGTGGACCGACCGGATCACCGTCACCGACCCGACGGTGGAGGTGCTGGCGCACTACCGCACCGGTACGTACGCGGGCATGCCCGCCGTCACCCGCCGTGCGGCGGGTCAGGGCTCGGCCTCGTACGTCTCCACCCGGCTCGGCGTCGACGGGCTGGCAGGTCTGCTGCCCGAGCTGCTCGGGCCGGCCGGCGTCCGGAGCGAACTGCCCGCCGAGGCACGGGGATCGGTCGAGCAGATCGTGCGCCGCGGGCCCGACGGCCGCTTCCTGTTCCTGGTCAACCGGACCGACGGAACCGTGCCGCTGACCGGTCTCTCCGGAGAGGTCCTGGTCGGCGACACGGACAGCGAGGGCAGTCTCGTCCTCGGGCCCAGGGACGTCGCCGTGGTGCGACTGCCCGCCGGCTGACCCACTCCCCCGCACAACGCCGACTCCTCGAACGGCACCGCACTGGTTCGAGGGCCATCCCTCCTGCCCGACGGGCGGGAGGTAGACCGCAGCGCCAACACCGTAGTTGGGAGCACACGATGGCACGCCGCACCCGCAACAGACGGCTCCTCGGAGCCGCCGGCCTCACCGCACTGGCCACCGGGGCAGCCCTCATCTCCGCCCCGTCGTCCACCGCACAGGTCACGGCGGCGGACACCGCCGCCGTGACCGTGCGGCCCGACCCGTCGTACGAGCAGGAGAAGTTCGAGGGCTGGGGCACCAGCCTGGTCTGGTTCGCCAACGCCACCGGCGACTATCCCAAGGAGATACGCGAGAAGCTCGCCAAGCTCCTCTTCGGCGACGACGGCCTGGCCCTGAACATCGCCCGCTACAACATCGGCGGTGGCAACGCCCCGGACGTCGAGGACTACCTGCGCGCCGGAGGTGCCGTCGAGGGCTGGTGGAAGGCCCCGGCGGGCACCACCCGCGAGGACACCGACTGGTGGAGCGCCGACGACCCGGCGGACTGGAACAAGGACGCCGACGCGACCCAGCGCTGGTGGGTCGACCGCATCAAGAACGACATCGACCACTGGGAGACGTTCAGCAACTCCCCGCCGTGGTTCATGACGAAGAGCGGCTATGTCTCCGGCGGGTTCAACGCCACCGAGGACCAGCTCAAGACCGAGTCGGTCGACGACTTCGCCGCCTACATGGCGGGCGCGACCAAGCGTCTCGAGAAGGCCGAGGGCATCAAGGTCGACACGATCGACCCGTTCAACGAGCCCAACACCAACTACTGGAGCACTCGCCTGGGAGCCGACGGCAAGCCGGTCGGCGGCCGTCAGGAAGGGGCGCACATCGGCCCCGAGCTCCAGCAGAAGGTCATCAAGGCCCTGGCCCCCGCGCTCAAGAAGGCGAAGACCAAGGCGGAGATCTCCGCGATGGACGAGACCAACCCGTCCATCTTCTCGACGAACTGGAACTCCTACCCGCAGGAAGTGCGGGACCTCGTCGGCCAGATGAACGTCCACACCTACGGCACCGGTCAGCGGACCACCGTACGGGACCTCGCGAAGGCGGCCGACAAGCCGCTGTGGCAGAGCGAGGTCGAGGGCGACTGGGGCGACGGCCAGAGCTTCACGGACATGCGGCCGGGCCTCGGTCTCGCCCAGCGCATCGTCGACGACCTGCGTGAACTGGAGCCCAAGGCCTGGGTGTTCTGGCAGCCCGTCGAGGACTACGACAACATGAAGCCGGGCGGCGAGTCGGCCAAGGGCGGCAACTGGGGCAGCATCCAGCTCCCGTTCAGCTGCACCTCGAAGGACACGCTCAAGTCCTGCCCGATCTACACCAACACGAAGTTCGACACGGCACGCAACTTCACGCACTACATCAAGCCCGGTGACCGGCTGATCAAGACGGACGACACGTCCAGCGCCGCCGCAGTCTCCAAGAAGGGCAACGGCGCGACGGTCGTCCACGTCAACAGCACCACCGAAGCCCGCGCGGTCACCGTCGACCTGTCGAAGTTCGGCAAGGTCAGCCGCAGTGCCACCGTCACCCCGGTCGTGACCAGCGCCGACGGCAAGCTCGAACGCCACAGGGCCGTCAAGGTGAGTGACCGCAAGGCCACCTTCACGGTGCCCGCGCAGTCCGTGACCTCCTTCGTCGTCAAGGGCGTCTCGGGCGTCGCGAAGGACGCCGCCGAGCTGCGCAAGGGCCACACCTACGAGCTGACCGGTGTCCAGAGCGGCAAGGCGCTCACCGTCGCCGACAACGGCACGAGCCTCGTCATCAGGACGTCGGCGGGAGACGCGGCCGGCCAGGAGTGGAAGCTGCGGCAGATCTCCGGTGACACCGGCAACCGGCAGCGGTACGTCTTCACCAACCCGGTGGAGGGCAAGCGCCTGGCGGTCCGTGACGGCGCCCCGGTCCTTGAGGCCGACTCCGGTCCGCGCGACAAGGCCACCCAGTGGATCATGTCGACGACCGGCGACGGCACCTGGACCCTCGTCAACGCGGCCACCGGACGGCTTCTGGAGGTCGGCGGCCAGGCCACCAACGACGGTGCCGCCGTCACGCTGTGGACGCCCAACTCCGGCTCCAACCAGCGCTGGAAGGTCACGGACGTGACCGACTAGGACCGGCCGCCGCCCCGAGCGGGCGCCCGGACACGCTCTCTGTCACACAGCTCCGTGCCCGCCGTTCTGTGCCCGCCGTCGCGAACGGCGGGCACAGAGGTGCGTTCGCGTACGTTCCACTTGTGACCACTCCGTCGAGGTCGGTCTCGTAGTGTGATGACTGTTGAAGAAACCCATCTCTGAAGAAGATGAAGCACTCCCCGGGAGAGCCAGTGGATCTGCGGCAGATGGAGGTCGTCATCGCGGTGGCCGAGGAGGGCGGCTTCACCGCGGCGGCGCAGCGGCTGCACGTCGTCCAGTCCGCCGTGTCGAGCACGGTGCGGGCGCTGGAACGCGAGCTGGGCACCCCGCTGTTCGACCGCACCACGCACCGGGTCTCCCTGACCCCGGCCGGTGAGGCGTTCGTACCGGCCGCGCGGGCGGCGTTACGGGCCGCGGACCAGGCGCGGGCTGCCGTCGACGTCGTACAGGGGCAGCTGCGGGGGCGGATCACGGTGGGCACGATGCAGGGGGTCTGGGCCGATCTGCACCGCCCGCTGGCCGCCCTGCGGGCCGAGCATCCGGGTGTGGTGGTGCGGCTGCGGCAGGCGGCCGTGGTCGACATCCGCCAGGCGCTGCGGGAGGGCACGGTGGATCTGGCCGTGGTCGCCCTCGACCGCCAGCAGCAGCGGGGGCTGGTCACGCGGCTGCTGTCCCGTGAGGAGATGGTGCTGGTGAGCGCTCCGGGGCGGGCGTTCCCCGTGACGGACGGGAAGGTCGCCCTCGCCGACGCGGCCCGGCTGCCGCTGGTGGACTTCACTCCCGGCTGGGCGATCCGGCTCGCCGTGGACAAGGCGTTCCGGGCGGCCTCGGTGGACCGTGAGCCGACCTTCGAGGTCAACGATATCGTCGCGGCCTCCGAACTCGTCCGCAACGACCTGGGTGTCTGCGTCATGCCCGTCTCGATCGCGGACCGGTTCCCCGACCTGACGACCCACCGCTTCGACCGTCACGCGCCGAACTGGAAGGTCATGGTGGTCCGGCCGCGGGGCGAGGCGCCTCCGGCGGTCGCGGCGCTGCTGAGGCACATGACCTGACGGGGTCCGGCCGCTCCATGACCTGACGGTCCCGGTCCGCTCATCGCTCGCGAGTTCCATCTCTTGCGGAGATGACTGATATCTCGAACCATCGCCGCATCGGGGGAAGCATCGGGGCGCCCCCGAACGCTGACGAGACCATGAACGTCCTCCAGAGTTCGCGCGACGACCACACCTCGGGCCGGTCCACCGGCACGGCCGAACTCGGCGTTCCGGGATGGCTGGTCGTGCTCCTGGCCGCCGCCTCCGGCATGACGGTCGCCAACCTGTACTACGCCCAGCCCCTGTTGTCCTCGCTGCGTGACGTCTTCCACGTCGGCGAGGCGGCGGCCGGCGGGCTGATCACCCTCACCCAGGTCGGCTATGTCCTGGGCATGCTCCTGCTCGTCCCGCTCGGCGACCGGCTGGAGAAGCGCCGGCTGATCACCGTGCTGCTGGCGGTCACCACGCTCGCCCTCCTCGCCGCCGGTCTCGCGACGAGCTTCCCCATGCTGCTGATCGCCTCCCTGATCAGCGGCGGCACGTCGGTCGTCGCCCAGATCCTCGTGCCCTTCGCCGCGAGTCTCGCCCCGGACCACACCCGCGGCCGGATCGTGGGCCGGGTGATGAGCGGTCTGCTCACCGGCATCCTGCTGTCCCGCACCCTCAGCAGCCTGGTCTCGGACGTGGCGGGCTGGCGCGTCGTCTATCTGGGCTCCGCCGTCCTGATGGCGCTGCTGGCGCCGGCCCTGCACGCCGCCCTGCCCCGCCAGGCCGCCACCACGGCGATCCCGTACACCCAGGTGCTGCGTTCCACGGTCCGACTGGTGCGCGTCCACCCGGCGTTGCTCCGCCGTGGGCTCTACCAGGCGGCGATGTTCGGTGCGTTCAGCGCGTTCTGGACCACCGTCTCGTACGTCCTCACGGGCCCGCGTTTCCACTACTCCCCCGTCGGAGTCGGTGTCTTCGCCCTCGTCGGGGCCGCAGGAGCGGCCGTGGCGCCCTTCGCGGGCCGTTGGGCCGACCGCGAGCTGGTGCGCCCGATGACCGGTGCCGGGCTCGCCGCCGCGGCCGTCGCCTTCGCGGTCGCCGGGCTCGGCCAGCGGCACATCCTGCTCCTGGCGCTGGCCGCCGTACTGCTCGACATGGCCGTGCAGACCACGCTGATCCTCGGTCAGCACACCGTCTACCAGTTGGACGCGAACGCGCGGGCGCGGCTGAACAGTGCCTTCATCGCTCTCTTCTTCGTCGGCGGCGCCCTCGGTTCGCAGTTCGGCTCGCTCGCCTTCCACGCCGGCGGCTGGACGGCGGTGGCCCTCCTCGGCACCGCCCTCCCCGTCCTGGCCCTCCTCTACTGGGCCACGGAGTTCCGCGACCGGACAAGGGTGGCCGAAAACGCATGAGATGAACATCCGTTCCATACGATGACCCGGTGACCAGTGACATCGCGGCGCAGGTGGGCGCCGACGCCGACGCCCATCCGAAGACGGATCCTCCTCCCTGGGCGAGGCGGTTGCGCCGGTTCGGCTACGCGGGGCGCCCACGGACCGACACCCGCGACCTCCTGGTCCCGCCCTTCCCGGAACCCGGCACACGCGTCGGCGAGGCCCTGGGCCTCAGCCCGGCACTGACTCACCGCGTCACGAAGGCGATGGGCTGGATCGGTCCGGTCCTCGTCGCCGTCCTCGCCGGAGCCATCCGCTTCTGGCACCTCGGCCGGCCGCGGTCCGTCGCCTTCGACGAGACGTACTACGCCAAGGACGCCTGGGCGTTGCTGAAGCTCGGCTACGAGGGCACGTGGCCGGACCGCAAGATCGCCGACCCGCAGATCCTGGCGGACCCTCAGGTGATCCCGCTGTCCGACACCGGGACCTTCGTGGCGCACCCGCCGATGGGCAAGTGGGTGATCGCCCTCGGTGAGTGGATGTTCGGCCTGAACCCCTTCGGCTGGCGCTTCATGACGGCGGTGCTCGGCACGTTGTCGGTGCTGATGCTGTGCCGAATAGGCCGCCGTCTCTTCCGTTCGACGGCGCTGGGCTGTCTGGCCGGACTGCTGCTGGCGGTGGACGGCCTGCACTTCGTGATGAGCCGGATCGCTCTGCTCGACCTCGTCGTCATGTTCTTCGTCCTGGCCGCGTTCGGGTGCCTGCTGGTCGACCGGGACCGGGCGCGGGCCCGTCTCGCGGAAGCCCTGCCGGTGGACGCGGGCGGCTTCGCGGGTCCGCATCGACACACCGGCGAGCATGCGGGGATGGGCCTACGGCCGTGGCGGATCGCGGCCGGCGCGCTGCTGGGCCTGGCGGCCTCGAGCAAGTGGAACGGCCTCTACGTCCTGGCGTTCTTCATGGTCATGACCGTGCTGTGGGATGTCGGCTCCCGCCGCGTCGCCGGTGCACGCCGCCCGTATCTGTCGGTGCTGCGCAAGGATCTCGGCTGGTCGGCACTGTCCCTCGCGCCGGTAGCCCTGGTCACGTATCTGATGACCTGGACCGGCTGGTTCCTGTCCGACAAGGGCTACGGACGGCACTGGGCGGACGGCCGGGGCGGCCCGTGGTCGTGGATCCCGTCCCCGCTGCGCAGTCTGTGGCACTACGAGCACGGGGTCTACGAGTTCAACGTGGGGCTGGACTCCTGGCACCGCTACGAGTCCAACCCGTGGAGCTGGCTGGTCCTCGGACGACCGGTGGCGTACTCGTACGAGTCGGACTTCGCACAGGACGGCTGTCGCACCGCGTCCGGCTGCTCCCAGGCGGTCCTCGCGCTGGGCACACCGCTGCTGTGGTGGTCGGCGTGCTTCGCGCTGCTCTATCTGCTCTACCGGTGGGCGCTGCGCCGCGACTGGCGCGCGGGCGCCGTCCTGTGCGCGGTGGGGGCCGGCTATCTGCCCTGGTTCCTGTACCAGGACCGCACGGTCTTCTCCTTCTACGCGGTCGTCTTCGTTCCCTATCTGTGCCTGGCCGTCGCGATGTTGGTGGGCGCGATGCTGGGGCCACCGGGGTCGGGCGAGAGACGCCGGGCCGTGGGAGCGATGAGCGCGGGTGTCCTCGTGCTGCTCATCCTCTGGAACTTCATCTACTTCTTCCCGATCTACACGGGTGCGACGATCCCGTATTCCGACTGGCATTCGAGAATGTGGCTCGACACCTGGATCTGAGGGATACGGGACCGCGCTCCGTATGTCACCTTCGGCGGCCCCTGCTCGCCAGACCGCTACCGACCCCGGCGAGATGAAGGGCCAGCACGATCAGCCCTATCAGCATCACATTGGTCGAGGTGAAGACGTCGTTGGTCGAGATCTCCGCGGCATTGATCAGGAATGCGATGAGGAACAGGGCGGCCGCTGCCATGCCGAGCATGGATTCCCCTCTCTGCGGTTTCCGGAGTGGGTTCAGATCCCACTCCCACTCGACGAGTGCCCCGGCCCGGCCGGATCAGACACCCATGACCCGGGCCGATCGTGGTACTCGCCGACCACAGCGGAATCCCCGCAGAGCGCCGCATTCCGGAGTCCCTGCCATCGTCTCCGGAACCGGACGAGTAAGCCCTTTGCCGTCGGGAAGCAGCAACGGTGGAAGCAAAGCGAGAGCCACAGCCCCACAGGGAGTGGGCTGGGGGAAGCCGTGATGGCGACCGAGCCGCGTTGGGACGACAAACTGACTTCTGAGGAGACTTACACCCAGACCACCGAATTCGCCGGCGAACCGTCCGATGTGACGGGCTCACGACTCGCCGCGGAGGCGTTCCTCGTTGTGCTCACGCGTGCCTCTCCGCCGGCGGAGCCCGAGCGCTGGGACGACATCCTGCTGGTCGTCACGGAGTTGGCCGCCAACGCCGTGCAGTACGCACCGGGCCCGTTCACGCTGTACATGCGGCGCACGTTCGACGGTGTGCATGTGACGATGCACGACACCAGCACCACACCACCGGCGCCTCGTCCCTTCCGTCCCGGCCGGAACGACGGGGGCGTGGGATGGCATCTCATCCATACGCTGTGTGACCAGGTGAGTGTGGTGACGACCGAGAAGGGCAAGGACATTCACGTGTTCATGCCGTGGTGAGGTTCCCCCGCGCTCCCCGCTGTTTCCCTACGGCATGGTTTGGAGCGGCACCAGGACGCTGATCGTCTTGCCGCCTTCCGGACGCCTCTCGATGGTGATGTCCCGCGCCAGCCGGATGATCAGCGGCCAGCCGTAGCCGTTGCCGAGATGCACCGGGGGGAGGCCGCCCGAGCCGAAGGCGGCGGCGGGGACGACGTCGCTGTTGTCGTGCACGGCCAGCCGCACACCCTCGGGCGTGGGCGTCGCCTCGACCCCGACCAGCCCGCCCCCGTGCCGGACGGCGTTCGCGGCCAGTTCCGAGACGACCAGCAGGAGATCGATGACGGCGGTCTCCGTCGCTCTGCGGGACGGGGAGTTCCACTGTTCCAGCACCACGGCGCGGACGTGCGCGCGGGCCATCGCTGCTGTGGTGATCGGAACCGGCGTCATCGACGCCCCACCGGACATGAGGTCGGGTGGCGCGAAGGCGGTGGTGTCGATTCGGTCCATATCCGTCGTGCCCCTGAGATCTGCTTGCTCGATGCCGGGTCCCAGACCGGGTCCGTCCACGTCCGTATTCCCACTGAGCGCACGACCATGGGTGCGAATCCCCCGACCGTCGTGCCGGGTCAGGGTGTGGTCGCCCGTCGTGGAGGCAGACTCCGGTAGTAGTCGCCGACACCGGCGAGGTACTCGGGGTCCAGCGTTTCGCGATCGGTCTTGAAGCGCGGCGCGGCCTTTATCTCCTCCTCGGTGCACGCCACCCTGACCTCCTGGGCCTCGGCGTCGACGGTGGTGACGACTCCCACGGGTATCAGCACGCTGCTGCCGAACAGCCAGACTCCGGTGTCGACGATCAGATGGCGCAGGCCCGAGTCGTCGGCCTGCCGGTCCACACGCCCGATCGTGCCGTCGGACGCCACCACCGTGAACCCCGTGAGCCGCTGCCCCTCCGTGTGCCCGCTGTCCCCTGCGTACGACCAGATTCTGTCGGTGACCACGCCGCTCCTTCCGTCCCGTGTGCGTTCCTTCCCGGGTGAGCCCGGGTGGAGCACCGCGGCCGGACATCCGCCGCCCGTCATGCTCCACGGGCAGCAAATACCCTGCCGACGGACTGGCATTCGCAACGATTTCGCCGAAAGGGCCTTCCCGCGTGCTTTACGCGCGCCCCACGTAGCTGCGGATCGTGGTGCCGTGCTCATCGGTGTGCACGCGGACCAGGTCCGACAGGTGGTGAACGAGGAGCAGCCCCCGGCCGCCGAGTTGGTCGGGGGGTGCCGGACGGCGGCCCACGAGGGGGTCGGTCAGCCGGCCGGTGTCCTGGACCTCACAGACGATCTGCTCGCTCTCCGCCCACAGACGCAGCGTTCCCCTGCCGTCGGCGTGCACCACGCTGTTCGTGGTCAGCTCCGCCACGACCAGCGCCAGATCCTGGAGACGGACGGCCCCCATCCCACGCTCCCGTGCCTCCTGGAGGGCGAAGTCCCGGGTGACCGGCAGGGCTTCGGCGTCGAACCGGAACGTCGCCGCCCCGGGTGGACACCGCAGCGGTTCGTTGTAGCGGTCGAGCACCTTCACCGGGTCGTAGGCGCCGCTGGCCGACTGATGGCCCGCGGTGATGAGCAGAGGGTGCGTGGCGTGGGCGTCGGCGAGGACGTCGTCCGGCAGCGACCGGGCGTCGTACGGACAGAGGATGGTCACGTCCCGCCCACGGAACGCCGTGTTGATCAGGGCCTCGTGCTGGACGCAGGCGGGATACTCCGTGGCGCTGCGGCCGGACCAGATCGGTTCCCCGATGATGCGCACGTGGCCGCCGCGCCGGGCGTCGGCGAAGGCCCGCAGGACCGACGGGATGATGCGGCCCGGATTCCGGCCCGCCCTGGTCATGTCGACGAAGTGCACGGCCTCGGCCGCGGCTCCCAGCGCCGCCGCGATCAGTTCCAGCCGCGGGACGGGGGCGGCCACCGCGACGGGCTCCGACGCGGCGAGTCCCGCCAGGAGGAAGGGCACCGTCCCGGCCACGTACTCCTGGTCACCGCGGTAGAAGAGCGCGGGATGGACGAAGGGGGCGTCCTCTGTCGCCGTCGTCATACCGCCCCACCAGTCTTCGGGGTAGGGGCCAGGAGGTCTGGGCAATCCGCCACGGCCCGGCCCGGGTCGTATGGGCTCCGGACACGAAGCCGGCCGTCGGCCGACTCGGCCGGGGCGACCCACCACTGCAGGACCTCGACACGGACGACGATCTGTCCGTGCTGCCCATCTGGTCCACCGGTGCCACCCCGGGGGGCCACAATACGCCGTCGCACTGGCGTTCCATAAACGTGTCCGAGTCGTCGCCGCGCACCGCGCGGGCCGGTCGCACGACTGCGCGCCCGGCCCGCGGGGTTCACCTGGTGACTGTCTCTCCGCCGTCACGCACCTCGGTACCGCCCGTGACGGGAGGCCGTTGAGCCATCGGCGCCACGGGCTGCCGGACGGCCGAGAGATGGCGGCGCGCCCTTTCCAGGGCACGCCTCACGTCGCGCGTGCCGGTCGACACACAGAGCGTGTACGCGAGGTCCTGCACCCGCTGGTCCGGTTTCGCCACGGCGACGCCCTCGTCCTCGGGGTCGATCAGCGCCTCGTACTCGTCCACGAGCCTGCGCAGGGTCGCGGGATGGGGCATCAGCATCGGGCTCACTCCTCGGCCTCCTCGGCCTGTCCGGCCTCTTCGGCCTCCTCGGCTTTCCGCGTCACGCGGCCCTGGTGCGTCCGTCGGCGTCGGGGCGACCGGCCGGCGGCTGCTGCTGCCCGCCCATCGCCTCGTCCCGGACACGCGCGCAGCTGCGGCTGATGAGACGTGAGACGTGCATCTGGGAGATCCCGAGCACATCGGCGATGCGCGTCTGCGTCATGTCCTCGAAGAAGCGCATGTACAGGATGGCCCGCTCGCGTTCGGGCAGCCGGCGCAGCCCTTCCCTGGCCGCTTCCCGGTCGACGACCAGCTCGTACGAGGAATCGACGGCGCCCAGGGTGTCCGCGAGGCTGTAGTTGTCCTCCGCGGAGGCGAGTTCGGCGTCCAGGGAGAGCGTGCTGAAGCTCTCCATCGCCTCCATCCCCGCGCCGACCTCGTCCTCCGTCAGCCCGGTGTGCGCCGCGATCTCGGCCATCGTGGGCTCCGGGGATCCGGGATTCAACGTGAGATCCCGTCGGGCCAACCGCACCTTGTTGCGCAGTTCCTGGACCCGGCGGGGCACTCGCAGCGCCCACATCCGGTCCCGGAAGTGCCGCTTCACCTCACCGGTGATGGTGGGCACGGCGTAACTCTCGAACGCCCCGCGAGAGGGGTCGTACCGGTCGACCGCCTTCACCAGCCCCATGGCCGCGACCTGGCGCAGGTCCTCGACGGACTCGCCCCGGTCGCGGAAGCGGCCGGCGATCCGGTGCGCCATGGGCAGCCATACGGTCACCAGTTCGTCGCGTACGGCGTCCCGCTCGGGCCCGTCCTCCAGTTCGGCGAGCCGGGCGAACGCGGCCGCGGCATCAGGAGCGTCGTCGTGCGAATGCTTCGCGTGGGCGGCCGGCAGGGCGGATGAGTCCGGCCGGACGGCCGTCTCCGTGCTCACGGGCTTGTCAGGTCGATTTGTAGACAAATCGCTAGGCATGTGGATTCGCTCCTGAACATTGGCTTGCGGGGGAATGCCGCAGGAGGAGTGGTGTCGCCCGAGCCGCCCGGAGGCCCCCGGAGCTCACACCTACTCGCTCCTACGGACGTGCCTCCGGTCCGAAGCACGAAATTCCGCTTGCCCGTGCTTCCCGGGGAGAAACACCGCTTTCTCGAAATCGACCACACGCCGTGGCGGCGGGATCCTCGCCCCGCCACGGCTCCGGCCAGGCCTCGCCCATGGTCGGGGCCCGCCAGAAACTCCCCTCAAGAAGGGGAAGAAAGCGGCGACTTCCGGCCAGATCCTCCAGGCGACCGCTTTCTCTTACCCTGCGAGGGGAGTGAGCGGCGCGAAGCAGGGCATGCGGGCTTTGACACATCAGCGGCGACGAGTGGGGTGGACGGCATGACAGCCGTGACGGCAGGCGAAGCAACGGCCACGGCACAGCGGACGCAGGCGGTCGACGAGACGGCACTCCCTCTCATCGACGAACCGTCGCTGATCAAGCCGAAGGACGCCCGCGATCTGTCCCGACAGTTCTTCGACCGCCTGGCCGTGCTGGAGGAAGGCACCCGCGAATACCAGTACGCGCGCAACACCCTGATCGAGATGAACCTGTCCCTCGTCCGGTACGCGGCCTCCCGGTTCCGCGGCCGGGGCGACTCGATGGAGGACATCGTCCAGGTCGGCACCATAGGGCTGATCAAGGCGATCGACCGGTTCGAGCTGACCCGCGAGGTGGAGTTCACGTCCTTCGCCGTCCCCTACATCGTCGGCGAGATCAAGCGGTTCTTCCGCGACACGAGCTGGGCCGTCCATGTGCCGCGTCGTCTGCAGGAGGCCCGGGTCGAGCTGGCGAAGGCCACGGAGGAACTGCGGACGCGTCTCGGCCGTACGCCCACGACCGCCGAGCTCTCGCAGCTGATGTCGCTGCCCGAGGAAGAGGTCATCGAGGCCCGCAAGGCCGCGAACTGCTACAACTCCTCATCGCTCGACGCGGCCCTCACCTCCGACGGCGACTCGCAGGGCGAGACCGTCCTGGCCGACTTCATCGGCGAGGACGACCGGGCGCTGGAGCTCGTGGACGACCTCCACTCCCTGACCCCCCTCATCGCCGAACTCGACGAGCGCGAGCGCCTCATCATCCATCTGCGGTTCGTCGAGGAGCGGACCCAGGCGGAGATCGGCGAGGTCATCGGCATCTCCCAGATGCATGTCTCGCGACTGATCAGCCGCATCATCAAGCGGCTGCGCGCCGGTCTGCTCGATCCCTCCGTGGCCTGAGCCGCCGTCCCGCCGACCGCCTGATCCCACAGCCGGCCGTCGAGCCCGCCCTTCCGCTCCCGCGAGCGTTTCCACCTCGCGACGGCGGGACGGCGGGCTCCGTCGTGCGGGGCCCCGCCGGCGCTTCGTCGTGCGGGGCCCCGCCGGCGCTTCGTCGTGCGGGGCCCCGCCGGCGCTTCGTCGTGCGGGGCCCCGGAAGCGCTTCCCAGGGAAGATCACACTCCCCCGTATCAACCCCCGTCTCAATCTGGCTCGACCTTTGTTCACGGCATGACCTTCGGGTTAGCCTGCGGCGTACTTCCTCAACGGGCGGCCCCGAGTTCACGGGTCCGCGTCGGCGAGGAGGGGTCCGGCAGTGGGCCTGAAGTTCCGAGTCCCCCCTTTCACGGGACTCTTTGTCTTGAACGGAACGAGGGTGCGCATGACCAGCCAGACGACCGACCCCGTCGGCAGCACACCGGGCGAGCCGGAGCTGCGCCGGCTCCTGGCCGGACTGACCGCGGTACGGGACGGAGACTTCGGCACACGTCTGCCGGACGACGGCGGGGGCCTGCTGGGCGACATCGCCACCGTCTTCAACGGCATGGTCGACCAGTTGTCCGTATTCACCTCCGAAGTGACGCGTGTCGCGCGCGAGGTGGGTACCGAGGGGACGCTCGGTGGACAGGCGGAAGTGCCGGGTGTCTCCGGGACCTGGGCCGATCTCACCGACTCGGTCAACGCGATGGCGGGCAATCTGACCACCCAGGTCCGTGACATCGCCCAGGTGGCGACGGCGGTCGCCAAGGGTGACCTCTCCCAGAAGATCGACGTGCCGGCCCGCGGCGAGATCCTGGAGCTCAAGAACACCATCAACACGATGGTCGACCAGCTCTCCGCGTTCGCCGACGAAGTCACCCGCGTGGCCCGCGAGGTCGGCACCGAGGGGCGGCTCGGCGGCCAGGCGGACGTCAAGGGCGTCAAGGGCACCTGGCGCGACCTGACCGACTCCGTGAACTTCATGGCGAGCAACCTGACCGCCCAGGTCCGCAACGTGGCCCAGGTGGCGACCGCCGTGGCCAGGGGCGATCTCTCGCAGAAGATCACCGTCGACGCCCGGGGCGAGATCCTCGCGCTCAAGGAGACCATCAACACGATGGTCGACCAGCTCTCCGCGTTCGCCGACGAGGTGACCCGCGTGGCCCGCGAGGTCGGCACGGCCGGCAACCTCGGCGGGCAGGCCACGGTCCGCGGTGTCTCGGGCACCTGGAAGGACCTCACCGACAACGTCAACGTGATGGCGTCCAACCTGACGGGCCAGGTCCGCTCGATCGCCCAGGTCGCCACCGCCGTGGCCCGCGGCGACCTGTCCCAGAAGATCACGGTCGAGGCCAAGGGCGAGGTCGCGGCCCTGGCGGACGTCATCAACACCATGGTCGACACCCTGTCCGCCTTCGCCGACGAGGTGACCCGGGTGGCCCGCGAGGTCGGCACCGAGGGCCGCCTGGGCGGCCAGGCCCAGGTGCCTAACGTGGCGGGCACGTGGAAGGACCTCACCGAGAACGTCAACTCCATGGCGAACAACCTCACCGGCCAGGTGCGCAACATCGCGCTGGTGACGACGGCGGTGGCCAAGGGCGATCTGTCCAAGAAGATCGACGTGGACGCCCGGGGCGAGATCCTGGAACTCAAGACGACGATCAACACGATGGTCGACCAGCTCTCCGCGTTCGCCGCCGAGGTGACGCGGGTGGCCCGTGAGGTCGGCAGCGAGGGACGGCTCGGCGGCCAGGCCGAGGTGGAGGGTGTCTCCGGCACCTGGAAGCGTCTGACGGAGAACGTCAACGAGCTCGCGGGCAACCTGACCCGGCAGGTGCGCGCGATCGCCGAGGTCACCAGCGCCGTCGCCGAGGGCGATCTGACGCGCTCGATCACCGTCGAGGCGTCCGGCGAGGTCGCCGAACTCAAGGACAACATCAACTCGATGGTCGAGTCCCTGCGCGAGACGACCCGGGCCAACCAGGAGCAGGACTGGCTCAAGACCAACCTCGCGCGGGTCTCCGGCCTGATGCAGGGTCACCGGGACCTGTCCGTGGTGGCCGAGCTGATCATGGACGAGCTCGCGCCCCTGGCGTCGGCCCAGTACGGCGCGTTCTACCTCGCCGAGGAGGCCGGGCGCGGTCACGAGCTGCGGCTCGTCGGCTCCTATGGATGGCCCGACGACGACGGGCGTCCGGTCCGGATCCCCTTCGGCCGCTCGCTGGTCGGTCAGGCCGCGCGCAGCCGCCGCACCATCTCCGTGGACGAGCTGCCGCCGGGATACGTGACCATCTCCTCGGGGCTCGGCCGGACGGTGCCGACCGCCCTGGTGGTACTGCCCATCACGGTCGAGGACCAGGTGCTCGGAGTCATCGAGCTGGCCTCGGTCACCCCCTTCACGCAGATCCACCAGGACTTCCTGGGCCAACTGATGGAGACCATCGGCGTCAACGTCAACACCATCGTGGCCAACGCGCGGACCGACGAGCTGCTGGACGAGTCCCAGCGGCTGACCACCGAACTGCAGGCCCGTTCCGAGGAGTTGCAGGTCCAGCAGGACGAACTGCAGCGCTCGAACGAGGAACTGGAGGAGAAGGCCTCACTGCTGGTCGCGCAGAACCGTGACATCGAGGCGAAGAACCTGCAGATCGAACAGGCCCGACAGGAACTGGAGACCCGCGCCCAGCAGTTGTCGCTGGCCTCCAAGTACAAGTCGGAGTTCCTGGCGAACATGAGCCACGAGCTGCGGACCCCGCTGAACAGTCTGCTCATCCTCGCCCAGCTCCTGGCGCAGAACCCCTCACGAAACCTCACCCCCAAGCAGGTCGAGTACGCGGGCATCATCCACTCCGCGGGATCGGACCTGCTGCAGTTGATCAACGACATCCTCGATCTGTCGAAGGTCGAGGCCGGGAAGATGGAACTCGCTCCCGAGCGCGTCCCGTTGCGGCAGCTTCTCGAGTACGTCGAGGCGACCTTCCGGCCGATGACGACGCAGAAGAGCCTGAACTTCACCGTGCGCACAGCGCCCGGGGCGCCCGGCGACCTCCTCACCGACGACTCCCGGTTGCGTCAGGTGCTGCGCAACCTGCTGTCGAACGCGGTCAAGTTCACCGAGCAGGGCGGTGTCGAGCTGCGGATCGAACCGGCGGCCGACGACGAGGTGCCCGACGGCGTGGTCCGGGGCGGCACCATCGTGGCGTTCCGGGTGCGGGACACGGGGGTCGGGATCCCGGAGCAGCATCTGGAGACGATCTTCGGAGCCTTCCAGCAGGCGGACGGCACGACGAGCCGCAAGTACGGCGGCACCGGCCTCGGTCTGTCCATCACCCGGGAGATCGCGCACCTGCTCGGCGGTGCCGTCACCGTCTCCAGCACGCCCGGACAGGGCAGTACGTTCACCCTGTTCCTGCCCGTGGCGCGCGCCGACTTCGAGGACCTCCTGAGCGGCGACCGGTCGTCCGAGAAGGCCCTGACCGCGGCTCCGTCCGAGGAGTCGGCGGAGCACGTGCCTCCCTCAGGACCTGCCGCCCTGCCCCGGAGCCGCAGGCGTCGTCTGCTGGTCGTCGAGGAACGGCAGCGCGGCCTGCTGACCCTGGTCGCCGAGAGCACGGTCGCGGACGTCGCCCATGGCCCGGACACCGGTGATCCGCGCGGCACGGTCGACGTCATCACCGCCGTCGGGGCACAGGAGGCGGCGAGCGCGCTGGCCGCGGGACCGTGCCACTGCGTGGTGCTGGAACTCGGCATGCCGGACGGCGAGGCGACCCGGTTCCTGGACGCCATGCACGGCGACTCCGCGCTCGCGAACGTTCCGGTTCTCGTCCACAGCGGTCATCGCGCGGATCTGGCACAGGAACAGGCGCTGCAGGCGCGTTCGGGCACGCGCGCCCTGGAGTTCCTGTCGAGCCTCGACGAACTGCGTGAGCGCATCGCCCTGCATCTCTCCGCGGAGGAGCTGGGAGATGTTCCCTCCCTGGCCCGCGCCGAGGAACCGCAGCCCGAGACACCGCACCCCGTCGAGGACGCGTTCCTCGGCCGCACGGTCCTGGTGGTCGACGACGACGCGCGCAACCTCTTCGCGCTCAGCGGGATCCTGGAGCTCCAGGGGTTCCACGTGCTGCACGCGGACAACGGCCGCAAGGGCATCGAAACGCTGCTCCACCACCCGGACATCTCGCTCGTCCTGATGGACGTGATGATGCCGGAGATGGACGGCTACACGGCCACGGCGGAGATCCGGAAGATGCCCCAGTACGCGGGTCTTCCCATCATCGCCGTCACCGCGAAGGCGATGCCCGGCGACCGGGAGAAGAGTCTCGCCTCGGGGGCGAGCGACTACGTCACCAAACCGGTCGACACCAATGACCTCATCGCCTGCGTCCGTCAGTGGCTGCCGGCGTGACCCGCACCGAGCAGTGTCCTGATCCGGCCGAGGAACGGTCGCCGGACGAGGCGGCGGAGGACTCGGTGGCGGCGGACTCGGTGGACGAACCGCCCGAGGATTCGGCCGCACTTCTCGCGACCTATCCGGTGGGCAGGCTCGCCGCCACGGTGGAACGTCTGCGCCGCGAGGTGCGTGCGGCCCAGGTCGAGGCCGACGGACGTGCCCTGATCGAACTGGCCAAGGGCATCCTGGTGGAGCGCCTCGGGTGCGGGCCCGCCCAGGCCGCCCGCCAGCTCGCCGAACTCACCGAGCAGGCCGGGGTGAGCACACTCGAACTCGCCGTCGAGGTCATCAACCAGGCCGCCCGCGACCGCCTTTCGGAAGTGGCCGATGCCTTCCTGACCGCCGCGAAGTCCACCGCCGCCGCGGACGACGGGTCGTCGAACGCTCACTCCCCCGCCGTACGGATGCGGGAGGCGGAGAGCGGTGCGCTGGCGGCCCCCGACACCCAGGCCGTCGCCGACTCCCTGCTGCAGCACGCGCTGACCCCGCTCGGCGCGGTGGCCGTGGCCATCTGGACCGTGCGCTCCGACGGTTCCCTGACGCTGGCCGGCAGTGCCGGGTTCTCCCCGGCGGAGGCCGGGCGCTGGCACCATGTGCCCCCGGGCGTGGTGACGGTGGCGCGCACCAGCCTCTCCGAGCGTGCCGGGCAATGGATCGGATCGCTGGCCGAGACCGGTCTTCCCTCCATCGGGCAGCACCAGTACCCCGACGGTGGAAGGGCCGCCATTCCGGCCGGCACCGGAGGGCGCATCCACGGGACGCTGGAGATCGTCTGGCCCTCCCGCCTGGAACCGCAACCGCCGCAGGTGGTGCGGCAGGTCGAGGCCCTGGCGGAACTGTGCGCCCGCACGCTGGAGACGTACGCCTTCGTGCACGGCGACGAGGCCCTTCGCGAGCCGCGGGTCGTGCCCGACGCCACCGAACTGGTGGACCTGGCCGACGGGTTGCACGACCCCGCCCTGGTCCTGGTCCCCTATCTCGACGGCGGGCAGCTCGTCGACTTCCACATCCATCACGTCAACAGCCGTTTCCTCGATCCCGCGGGCCGGCCGCGCGGGCTGGTCAACGGCGCGATGCTGCTGGAGGCCTACCCGTTGGCCGCCGGGGAGAGCGAACTCTTCCAGCGGATCGAGCGCGTCTACGCCACGGGCGAGCCGTTCCGTGCTCAACGCATGAACCTCACGGCTCTCGTCGACCAGGTGCCGCTGTCGGCCGTGGCGGACATCAGCATCAGCCGGCACGCCAACAGCGTGCTCCTCATCTGGCGCATCGAGGACGAGACGGCACGGCTGGCGAGCATCCTCCAGCACGCACAGCGCCTGGGCCGCATCGGTGGCTTCGAGGAGAATCTGGTCACGGGTGAGATCACCTGGAACGGCCAGCTCTTCACCCTGTACGGCAGGTCTCCGACGAGTTCGCCCGTGCCGCTGGAGGAACTGCCCGTCCACGCGCACCCGGACGACGCCGTCGCCATCCGTCGCTTCCTGCGCACCGTGCTCCATCACCGGCGGCCCGCGTCCGCGTCGTTCCGGCTCCGGCGTCCCGACGAGGTGACGCGCCACATCCGTGTGGTGGCCGAGCCAGTGCTCGACGCCGACGGCCGGCTGTTCGTCGTACGCGGGGCCTACCAGGACATCTCGGCCCAGCACTGGACGGAGGTCGCGCTCGCCGCCACCCGTGTCCAGCTCGCCCACACCGAGCAGCAGGCGACCGAACGCAGCCGCCTCACGCTGCAGCTTCAGCACGCCATCATGCCCCCGACCCAGGACCCGTTGCGGGCGCCGGGAATCGACGTGGCGGTCCGCTACCGGCCGGCCGAGACGGAACATCTGGTGGGCGGCGACTGGTACGACGCCGTCGTCCTGCCGTCCGGTCTCGTGCTCCTGTGCGTGGGTGACGTGGCCGGCCACGGGATGGAGGCGGCGACCAGCATGGTCGTCCTGCGGAACGCGCTGCGGGGACTGGCCGTGACGGGCGCGGGTCCGGGCCAGCTGCTGACATGGCTCAACAGCGTGGCGCACCATCTGACGGGCACCGTGACCGCCACCGCGGTCTGCGGCCTCTACGACCCGGAGCACCGTACGTTGCGATGGGCCAGGGCCGGTCATCTGCCGCCCGTGCTGGTACGCGACACGGGGGCGGTGTCCCTGCCCCTGGTCAAGGGGCTGCTGCTGGGCGCGGCGCCACAGGTGACGTACGAGGAGGACGAGATCCAACTGGCCGTCGACGACACGCTGTTGATGTACACCGACGGCCTGATCGAGCGCCGGGACCGCTCGATGGAGGAGTCCATGACCCAGCTGCTGACGACGGTCCGCGCCGCCCCGTCCACGCTCGACCAGCAGCTGGACCGGCTGCTCACGTACAGCAGGTCGGACACCGACGACGACACCTGCATCATCGGTATCCGCGTGTCGTAGCCGCGGCACCGACGAGAGTCTGATCACGTCGCGCGGCAGGCCGCCGAGGGCATCGAATCGGCACAGGGGGGTAACCGGCCCAAGCCGTCAACTCTTCGGGAGGTACCTGTGTCCATCGCCCAGAACCCGCTGTCCGTCGAGGTAGCACTGCCTCGCGAGGGCGTCGCCCTGCTCACGGTCGAGGGCCATCTGGACATCGACACCGCGACTGGGCTGCAGCATCATCTGGCGAACCAGTTCCAGCACGGCCGTCGGCACTTCCTGCTCGATCTCTCGGCCGTTCCCTTCATGGACTCGTCCGGCATGAACATCATCATCAGGGCGTACCAGCAGACCAGGGAGTCCGCGGGGAGCGTGCACATCATCGGTCCGCCGCCGGCCGTGCGGCGGATCCTGGACCTCACCGGGGTCAGCATCACCGTGCCGGTGTCGGACACCGTCGACGAAGCACTCGCTCTCGTGGACAAGCCGCGGGACGAGCCCGAGCTCTGAACGGGAGCGCGAGCGGTACGGCGGCGTGGGGAGGGGGTCCGGGATGGGGCGGTGGATGACAACGAACAATCACGCGGAGCGGCTTACGTGCACGGGCACACGGGTCCCGGTGCCGCCAGGCGGTCAGGCCGTCCTGGCGTCCGTGACGTCGTCCTCGTGGATCTCCTGCGCCGCGGCGGCACAGAACGCGACCAGGCCCTCCAGCAGTGCGGTCCGTTGCGCGGCCGGCATGTGCTCCAACACGGACTGCAGAGCACGCTCGCGGCGGGAGCGCAGATCGACCAGGAAGGCACGCCCGCGGCGGCTGAGGTACAGCCGCAGTTCACGGCGGCTGGTGGCACCGGGTCTGCGCTCGACGAACCCCACGGCCTGGAGGCGGTCGCAGAGCCGGCTGGTCGAGGGGGGCGAGGAACCCAGGGCGTCGGCGAGCGTGCGCAGATTGATGCCCTCGTGGTGTTCCAGGATGAACAGCACACGCAGCTGGGACGCCGATACCGGAGCCGTCGAGGCACGCCCCCACAGGACTTCCAGCAGCTCCGCCGCCTCTGAGGTCACACGCGCCACCTCCTGGGGCCGCGGGCGCGCGTAGGAGGAAGTCACGGTGACACTCTCCCAGGCTTCCCGAACGCTGTCAGCCCGCCACCTCGGGCGACCGGCCCCCGATCACCGACCCACACAACAGACCGTCGGCGTCGTGCACCCGACGAAACGGACCCGACGCCGACGCGGAGAGAATGGCATATCCACCATCGTGAACAGATTCGTGGCAGCCGAGCGCGCACTGCGCTCCGCGGCACCGCACCAGCTGCTGGACGCGGTCCGCGCTGTGCTGTGCAACCAGTACGGGGCGCAGGACGCCGAACTGTTCCTCGCCGACTACGGACTGACCCTGCTGCAGCCCGTGTCCGCGGCACAGCACGCCGTGGACCCGCTGCCGGTGCACGACAGCCCGGCGGGCAGGGCCTTCGGGGCGCAGGAACCGTACACGGAGCACCAGGGCGGTGGAAGTGTGCGTCTTCATCTGCCGGTCACCGTGCGCGGCGACCGGCTCGGAGTGCTGTCCGTCATCCTCCCCTCGGCCGAGGCGGCCGGGAAGTGCCGGACCGAACTGGCCGAGGTGGCCGAGGTCCTGGGCCACGAGGTGGTCGTCGCCGATCGCGACACCGACCTTTATCTGCTGGCGCGGCGCAGGGACCGGCTAACCCTGGCGGCGGAGATGCAGTGGCAGCTGCTGCCCGCGCGTGCCTGCGCCCGGCCCGAGTTCACCCTCGGCGCCCAACTGGAGCCCGCTTACGCCGTGTTCGGCGACAACTTCGACTGGTGCGTCACCGCCGACCGGCTGACGCTCTACATCACCAACGGCATGGGCGAGGGCATCGACGCCTCGCTGCTGACCAGCCTCGGCATCAACGCGCTGCGCAACGCCCGGCGGGCGGGCATCCCCATCGCGGACCAGGCTTCCCTCGCCGACCAGGCGGTGTACGCCCACTACCGCGGCGCCGCGCATCTGTCCGTGCTGCTGCTGGACCTCGAACTGTCCACCGGACGCCTGCGGGTCGTCGACGCGGGCTCACCCCGGATGCTGCGCCTGCGCGACAGGTCCGTCACGACCGTGGACATGGAGGAACAGCTCCCGCTGGGCATGTTCGAGGAAACGGACTATGTGGCGCAGGAGTTCACCGTCGAGCCCGGCGACCGGCTCGTCCTCGTCAGCGACGGGGTCCACGCGGTCGCGGCACCGGGCGGCGAGCGGTACGGCGACCGGGCGCTGGCCCGGGCCGTCACCTCCACGAGCCTGGTGCCGGCCCCCGAGGTGCCCGGGGCGGTCCTGCGGGAACTGACGGGCCATCGCGGCGAATCCGAGCCGGACGACGACGCGTTGGTGGTCTGTCTCGACTGGCACGGAAAGCAGCCGGCGCCCTAGGCGGGCGCCCACAGGGTAGGAGGTGTCGTGCCGGACGGCGCCGCGGCTACAGTTGTCATCCGGCAAGCTTTACATCGCTTTCTCGTTGCCTTCGGCAAGTTCGGAGCGATTCGACGCATGTGAGGAGTGGAACAGGTGCCGGAGCACGAAACGGCAGGACAGCACGGATCGCCCGCGCGGGAGGTCGGGGACTTCCTGCGGCGCCGCCGCGAGCAGATCGCCCAACGGTGGGCCGACACCCCCTTGTTCCGTACGGTCTTCACCGTGTCCAGGGACGAAGCGGTGGAGGCGGGCAAGGCCGTGGTCGAGGCACTGGCCGCGGTGGCCGCGGCCGGCCGCGTCGAGGACGCCGAGGCGGACGGTTTCACCGTGGTGCGCGAGCAGTTGACGCGCACGGCGGCGGCCAGGTCACGCGCCGGTGCCGGCTCGGCCCAGGTGTCGAACGAGGTGGACGCCCTGCGACCACCCGTCGTGGACCTCCTGGTGGCCGACCTGTCCCAGGCGTCCGCCGAGCACGTACGGGAGTGCGCGACCGCGGTGACCGTGCTGATGGGCACGCTGCGGCTGGTCGTCATGGAGTCGGCGCTGAACGAGGGCCGGGCGCTCATCGACCGGCAGCGGATGGAACTGCTGGAGACGGCCACGCCCGTGATCAAGCTCTGGGACGGCATCGTCGCCGTACCGCTGATCGGCACGCTCGACAGCGCGCGCAGCCAGGTGGTGATGGAGACGCTCCTGGAATCGGTCGTCGACCAGCACGCGCGCTTCGCGATCCTGGACATCACCGGTGTGCCGACCGTCGACTCCCTCGTGGCGCAGCATCTGATGAAGACGGTCGCGGCCGCGCGGCTGATGGGAGCGGAGTGCATCGTCTCCGGCATCCGGCCGGCCATCGCGCAGACCATCGTCCACCTCGGCCTCGACCTGGGCACGGTGGTCACCCGCGCCAGCCTCGCCGACGCCCTGGCGTACGCGCTCGACCAGCAGGGCTCCGGCATCGTGGACCCGAAGCCCCGTGGGGCGGTCGCGCGGTGACCGAAGCGCACGCCGGACCTCCGTGGGGGTCCGTCCCGGTGCTCAGGCTCGGCGACGTCCTGCTCGTGACCCTCCAGGGCGATCTGCACGACAGTACGGCCGAACGGCTCCAGCAGGACATCAGCGAGACCATCGCGAGCAGCTCGACCACCGGTGTGGTCATCGACCTCTCGGGGGTCGAGATGGTCGACTCGTTCCTGGGGCGTGTGCTGGCCGAGATCGCGGCCAAGGCTGGACTCCTCGCCGCGCAGACCGTGGTGGCCGGCATGCGGCCGGCGGTCGCGATCACGTTGGTGGAGCTGGGTCTGACGCTGCCGGGTCTGCGCACCGCGCTCACCACGGAGGACGCCCTGGGCCTCCTCGCCGGGGAGACATCTCCGTACCGTCCCCGCGGCACACGGCGGGAGAGTCCGTGATGCAGACAGCCGGCTGTGTCGACGCCCGCCTGCCGATCCACTCGGACATGGATCTGGTGTGGGTACGGCAGCATGTGCGGCAGACGGCCGCTCAGCTGGGCTTCGGTCTGGTGGAGCAGACCAAGCTGGTGACCGCGGCGAGCGAACTGGCCCGCAACACACTGGTGCACGGCGGGGGCGGTGAGGTGGAGGCCACGGTCCTGAAGAACGGTCACGCGCCGGGGCTGCGGCTGGCGTTCATCGACGAGGGCCCGGGCATCGCGGACCTGGAGCGGGCGCTGAGCGACGGCTACACCTCGGGGGACGGTCTCGGAATGGGGCTGGGCGGTGCCCGGCGGCTGGTCCACGAGTTCTCGGTCGACAGCAGCCCCGGGAACGGCACCACGGTCACGGTGACCTCGTGGACCGTCCGTCCGCCGCGGCAACGGGAGGAGACCTGATGCCCCGCGTCTGGGACGTCCCGGTCCACGACTCGACACGCGTGCGCGACGCCAGGGTCGCGGCGGAGGGCGCCGCCGCCCTGGCCGGGCTCGACGGGAACCGCACCGCAGCGGCCGCGCTCGTGGCCACCGAACTCGCCACCAACCTGCTCAAGCACGCCAAGGGAGGCCAGCTGCTCATAGAGACCGTGCCCCCTCCCGTGCTGCCGGCCGGGCAGGCGGCGGCCTCCGTGGTGCAGATCGCCGCGATCGACCACGGCCCCGGCATGGCCGATGTCCCGGCCGCCCTGCGCGACGGTTTCTCCACGGCGTCCACCCTCGGCGCCGGCCTCGGCGCCTGCCGACGCATCGCCGACGACTTCGACCTGCACAGCGCACCGGGGCGGGGCACGGTAGCGCTGGCGCGGATCGGTACCGCCGCCCGCGGTCGCAGTCACGCGACCCCGCCCGCACCGGCCGCCGCCACGGTTCGGGCGGGAGGGGTCAACATCCCCTTCGCCGGCGGGGAGTTCTCCGGTGACGCCTGGGCGTGGGTCCGGTCGGGCCACCGTACGACCCTGATGCTGGCCGACGGACTGGGCCACGGCCCCGACGCGGCTCAGGCCTCGTCGGCGGCAGTTGAGGCACTGCGCCGCTCGGGCCATCTGCCGCCTGCCGAAGTGCTCCGGTACCTGGACGCGGAACTGCGCCCCACCAGGGGTGCCGCGGTCGCCGTCGCCCAACTCGACACCGAGACGGGGCAGCTGACCTTCTCCGGGATCGGGAACATCGGTGCCCGGCTGCGTACGGGTGAGGGCTGGCGGCCCCTGCTGTCCCGTCCCGGCATAGTCGGAGCCCATCGGCCCACGACGATCCCCGAGCACCGGGCGACGTGGGGAGCGGACTGTCTGCTCGTCCTGCACAGCGACGGGCTGCCCAGCCGCTGGACCCCGCCCGCGGACGCCTGCCTCGCGTCCTTCGACCCGGCTGTGATCGCCTCCGTGACGGTGCGCGACGCGAGCAGCTCCGCCCGGCCGGTACGGGACGACACCGCCGTCGCCGTACTGAGCCCCGTTCCGCCGGACGGCACACCATGATGCGTACCTGGCACATCACCTCGGTCACCGACGCCGCACGGGCCCGTATCGACACGGCACGCCTGACGGCCGCGTACGGGGTGCCCGCTCTGGAGCGGACCCGGCTGACCACCGCGCTCAGCGCGCATCTTCGGCAGTGCCTCACGAAGGGCGGCACATGGCGGCTCTGCCTCGAAGAGACGCCCTCGCTGCCGCCCGAGGACGGTCTCCTGCGAGCCGTCGTGACCTCGTGCGACGACGCCGGCGCCGACGGACAGCCGCCGTGGCACATGACGGTCACGTGCCCGGAGGGCGCGGACCTCTCCGACGTCGGCCCCGTGGCGGACGACGCCGCGGTCCTGGCCGAGGCGCTGTTGGGCGCCGACGAGGACACGGCCCTGGTGCTGGAGAAGCTCGGCGAACAGGAAGGACTGGTGGACTTCCACCGGGAGGAGCTCCACCAGACCAACCAGGGAGTGCTGGCGCTGCACGCCGAACTGGACGCGGCGGGCCGGGCCCAGCGCGAACTCTTCGCCGCCGAACGGAAGGCGCGTACGGAGGCGGAGAGCGCCCGCCGCAGGCTGACGTTCCTGGCCGACGCCAGCGCCGTACTCACGGCTTCGCTCAACCACGACGAGATCGTGCGCCGCCTGCCCAGTCTCCTGGTGCCGGAGTACGCCCGCAGTGTCGATGTGTGGCTGTTCGAGGGCGAGGAGGACGAGCTGCGGCAGAGTCCGCGCCCGGCCGCCGCCGTGGTCGCGGCCCGCAGCGGGCGCCCTCAGTACGCCGCCGACCATCCGGGCGGCCTGCCCGGCGTCGACGATCAGCCGCCCTCGGCGTTGCATCCCGCGACGCCCCTGCTGTGCGTTCCGCTGCCGACGCGGCGGGCACCTCTGGGGGTGCTGATCCTCACGCCGCCCGGCGACCGCTGGGACGCCGACGACGCGGTCATGCTGATCGAACTCACGCGCCGCGCGAGCATCGCCATCGACAACGCCCGGCGCTTCGAACACAACCGCGACATCGCCGAGACTCTCCAGCGGGCCCTGCTCACGGACCTGCCCACCACTCCGGAACTGCGCCTGGCGGCCCGCTATCTGCCGGCCACCCACGGTCTGAACATCGGCGGGGACTGGTACGACGCCTTCCGCCAGCCCGACGGCAGCCTGATCACCGTCATCGGCGACGTGACGGGGCACGGACTGCACGCCGCCGTCATGATGAGCCAACTGCGCACCGCGCTGCGCGCGTACGCCGTCGACGGAGGCACCCCCGGCCAGCTCCTCACCCGGTTGCACATCCTCCTCCACCACCTGCAGCCCGATCTGTACGCGACGGCCGTCATCGCCCGCTTCCACCCCGACGATCCGATGCTCACCTGGGCCGCGGCGGGCCACCCTCCGCCGGTGCTGCGCACCCCCGACGGACAGGTGCACACGCTCGACGCGAAGCCCGGTGCCATGCTCGGCATCCCGCTGCGGCAGGAGATCGGCGACCACACCGTGCCCCTCACCCCCGGTTCGACGCTGGCCCTCTACACGGACGGGCTGGTCGAGCGCCGCGCCCAGGGCATAGACCCGGGCATCGAGCGTCTCGCCGCGTCGCTCGGGGCCTTCCGGTCCCAGGATCTCGACACGGATCTGGACGGTTCGGCCGACCGTCTCCTGCATCCGTTGCTGAGCGACTCCGAGCGGGACGACGACGTGTGTCTGCTGCTCTGCCACCTCCCGAGCCGGGAGGCGGAGACGGCACGGCCCTCCCCCATCGGACTGCCCGTCTGACGGGCTTCAGCCGCCGGTCACCGCTTCTCCCCCGCCCTGCGTGTCGCCCCGCGGTCGCGGCCGTGTGCGGGCGTGGGCCTGCTCGAAGGCGCCCAGTCCCCGTTGCAGGGAAGCACGTTCGCCGGGTGTCATCGCCCGGAACACGGTGGCCAGACACAGGGATCGCCGCTCGGTGACGTCCGCGAGGAACCGTCGTCCGTCGGCGGTGACCACCAACCTCACCTCACGTCGGTTGTGGGGCTGGACGGTCCGTTGCAGCAGCCCGGCGGACACGAGCCGGCCGCACAATCGGCTGGCGGTGGGCAGTCCTATCTCCAAGTGCTCGGCCAGAGCTGTGAGATTGAGCTCGGGCCGGCGGCGGACCGTCTGCAGGGCGAACAGCTGACGCGCGGACAGCTGGGGGACGACGTCCTCGGCCGCCGCGAACCAGAGCGTCACCAGACTCTCCACCGTGTCGACGACGTGGCGGGCAAGCGTGTCCGGCTCGTTGCCGGGGTCCTGGTCGCGGCCCGTGGGCCGGTCGGTCTCCACAAGCGCTCTCTCAGTGAACTGCGGACAGGGCAGCTGTCATGTAGGTCGGCCCTACCCGAAGAACCGGGTCGTACACGGCCCGGCTCCCGCTCGTTGCACGCCTGTCCGGACCGCCCGGGGCCGAACGCCGCCCGGCCTCCCGTCCCCGCGCGCGGTGTGCGGGGAGGGAGGCCGGGTCGATGGCCGGACGGCCGGTCAGCCGGTGGCGAGAGCGCCCCGCAGTACGGTCACTGCCTGGCTGATGGCGGCGCGGGCCGCGTGGGTGTCGGCGAGGGCGTTCAGCATCACGAAGTCGTGGATGATGCCCTGGTAGCGGACCGCCGTGACCGCGACGCCCGCCTCGCGCAGCTTGTTGGCGTACGCCTCGCCCTCGTCGCGCAGGACGTCGGCCTCGCCGGTGATGACCAGAGCCGGCGGCAGGCCGGTGAGCTGTTCGGTGGTGGCGCGCAGCGGGGACGCGGTGATCTCGGCGCGCTGCGCCTCGTCGGTCGTGTACTGGTCCCAGAACCACTGCATGGCGTCGCGGCGCAGGAAGTAGCCCTCGGCGAACTGGTGGTAGGAGCCGGTGTCGAAGGCGGCGTCGGTGACCGGGTAGAAGAGGACCTGCTGGACGAGGGGCACGTCACCGCGCTCCTTGGCCATCAGGGTCAGGGCCGCGCTCATGTTGCCGCCGACGGAGTCGCCCGCCACCGCGATCCGGGAGGCGTCCAGGTTGTGGCCGGCGCCGTCGGTGACGACCCACCGGGCGACGGTGTAGTTCTGCTCGATGGCGACCGGGTAGCGGGCTTCGGGCGAGAGGTCGTACTCGGGGAAGACCACGGCCGCGTTCGCGCCGACGGCGAGCTCGCGGACCAGGCGGTCGTGGGTGTGGGCATTGCCGAAGACCCAGCCGGCGCCGTGGATGTAGATGATCACCGGGAGGACCCCGGAGGCACCCGCCGGACGGACGATACGTGCCCGGACCTGTCCGGTGGGGCCGCCGGAGACCGTGACCCACTCCTCGTCGACGTCGGGCTTGGTGATGTCGCCCGACTGCACCTCGTCGACCGTCTTGCGGCCCTCCGCCGGGCCGAGGTCGAAGAGGTAGGGCGGGTTCGCGGTCGCCTCGGCGAAGGCCGCGGCGGCGGGCTCCAGGACGGGACGGGTGCCGGTGGTGTCGGTCATGGCGATCTCCTCGGATCCGGTGCCGTGGGCAGGCTCCGTCGACGGTCTTTCGCCGGAGCGGCGGCACACCACGAAAGTAGCGCGCTATTCAGTCGTGCGCAACTTATTAGGGTCCGATAGAATCGAGGAGACTCGAACGGTAGAGTGGAGATCGCCGTGCAACGCACCGGAGCAGGCACAGGACCAGGGAGCGACACCGTGAGCACACCAGGGGCCGAACCGACCCAGGAGGGTTCCCTGCTCCTGGACGACCAGCTCTGCTTCGCCCTCTACGCGGCCTCACGCGCGGTCACCGCGCGCTACCGGCCCCTGCTGGACGAACTCGGACTGACCTATCCGCAGTACCTGGTCATGCTCGTACTGTGGGAGCAGGACCAGATCTCCGTACGGGACCTGGGCAACGCGCTCCAGCTGGAGTCCAGCACGCTCTCCCCGCTCCTCAAGCGCCTGGAGGCGAACGGCCTGCTGCGGCGCGAGCGCCGGGCGGAGGACGAGCGTTCCGTCGCCCTCCGCCTCACCGACGCCGGAGCCCGGCTCAAGGAACAGGCGGACACCGTCCCCCTGGCCATCGGCGACGCCATGGCCCTGACCCCCGAACAGGACGCCACGGCAAAGCAGTTGCTCCGCCTACTGACGACAAACGTCACCCGGTAGGGACACGGCCCCGCAGCCCCGCCCCTCAAGGGGCGCGGGGAACTGCGCGACAAGCCCCCACCGAACCCGCAGACGAATCACCACGCATCCAGCGAAGCGTTACTGCCGAGCCCACTTCTGATTGGCACCCCCACCACAAGTCCACAGGACAACCTTCGTCCCGTTGGCGGTAGCGGCGTTGTACGCATCCAGGCACAACCCGGCGTTCACATTGGTCACCGTCCCGTCCGCGTTCACGTTCCACTTCTGGTTGTTGCCGCCGTTGCAGTCCCAGACGACGACCTTCGTGCCGTTGGTGGTCCCCGCCTGGTAGGCGTCGAGGCACTTGTTGCCGTAGACCACGAGCTCCTTGCGCGCGGTGTACGTCCAGGACTGGTTGACCCCGCCCGCGCAGTCCCACAACTGCGCCTGGGTCCCGTTGGTGATGGTGTTGTTGTCGACGTCGAGGCAGCGGCTCGACTGCTGCCCGATGAACTCCGTGCCGTTGGCGCCCGGCAGCGGCCGCACCTCGATCGCGTCCAGATCGGGCGTCCAGGCGGAGGCGTTGGAGAACGTCAGGGTGTTCGCCGAGCCCTTGGCCAGGGACACCTCGACCGAGACGGTGCCGGGTGTGGTCCAGGAGCCGGTCGGCGGGAAGGAGACCTTGGTGGCCGTCTGCCCGTCGACCTGGAGGACCGCCGTACGGGCCGTGCTGTCACCGTTGGTGTAGGCGATGTCGACGACCTTGGTGCCCGTGTCGGCCGCCGAAACGCCGTTGAACCGCAGGGTGTTGGCCGGGCCGTTGCCGATACCGCCCACCTTGGTACCGCCGGAGCAGTTGGCGCAGGTGGCGTCGGCCGCGGAGCCGCCCTTCGTGTTGCCGGACGCCTCGGCCTCGTACGTGGTGCTCGCGGCCTCGGTGGCGCCCGTGACCGTGAGCATCACGGAGTCCTTGGCGGGCACGTTGACCGTGTAACTCGTCCCGAAACTGCCCACGTTCGCCCGCGTCCAGAGATTGCGGACCGTCGCCGACGCGTTGGTCAGGCCCAGGTCGGACCACCGGACGGTCATGTTCTGCGCGCTGGAGGTGCGGTTGAGCAGGACGACGGCGCGTTTGCCGGTGCCGGAGAGGACCTTGCCGTACACCTGCAGCCCGGAGGTGTCCTCGGCGACCTTGACGCCCTGGAGGCCGCGCGGATCCTGGTCGACCGCGATGACCTCGGGGTTCTTCAGGATGTTCGCCGATTCGGTGCTCATCGTCGCCAGGTTGTTGCCGGCGAGGAGCGGGGCCCCGGAGACGGCCCAGAGGTTCATGTGGCTGCGGTTCTGGGCGGCGGTGAAGCCGTCCATGCCGACCATCAGCATGTCGGGGTCGTTGTAGTAGCCGGTGTGCTGGGCGGTGGGATGCACGTTGGTGTCGAAGTTGGTCAGCATGCTGTCCCACGACGGCGAGTTGCCGTGGAAGATGATGTCGGTGTTGGTCCGCCACAGGGCGGCCATCCCGGCACCCCAGTTCCACGGGTTCTGCTTGCCCCAGTTGCAGATCGACAGGGTGAGCGGCCGTCCGGTGGTGGCCGTCGCCTTCGCGGCCGCGTCACTGATGGCCTGGTACGTGGTCCTGGCGTCGAGGCCCTCGACGTCGCCGCCGCACCAGTCGACCTTGACGTAGTCGAAGCCCCACTGCGAGAACTGGAGCATGTCCTGCTCGTAGTGGCCCTCGCTGCCACTGCCCGGGGCCGCGGGCCGGCCGGTCGGGAAGTAGTAGCCGCAGCCGTCCCTGCCCGCGTCGGTGTAGATACCGGCCTTGAGACCCTTGCTGTGGATGTAGTCGGCGATGGCGCTCATACCGCCGGGCCACTCGGACTCGTCGACCGTGATGTTGCCCGCGCTGTCGCGGGTGCCCTGCCACCAGCCCTCGTCGAGGTTGATGTACTTGTAGCCGGCCGCCGGCAGGCCCGCCGCGACGAAGGCGTCGACCTGCGTCTTGATGACGTTGTAGTCGATCCTGGCGGCGAAGGTGTTCCAGGAGGCCCAGCCCATCGGCGCCGTCGGAACCGGAATCTGATTCGACGTCACCGCGACCGGCTGTGCCCGGTCCAGATCGAGGGATCCCTGCTCCTGGAGGCCGACGAGGGCGCCGGCGGCCAGGGCGAGAACGGCGGCGCGGACAACGACAGCTCTGCACAGACGTCTTGCACGGGGAGCGAACTGCGGGGGTCCTTCCGGGGGCACGGCAACCCAGAACACACGAGATGGTCGACATATCGAACACTGCACGAGTTGTCGAACCGATGAGACGCCGAAGCTAGGCCCGCACCACACGGAAGTCAACGGATCGTCACCACTGGATTTCCATCAGTCGCACCCGACCCGGGGGACGACATCCACGACAGACACCGGCCGCGCGAAAACAACCGGAGTCGAACGCGCCGGAAGCGTTGACGTACCCCCACCCCAAATCTATGTTTTGGTCGAACTTCCGCACACTGTACGGGATTTCGAACATCTCCAGCGTCCGTACACCTGTCGCCCGGTCCCGACCCTCCGCTCAGAGACGAGGAACGCATGGCCCCCGCCCTCCCCAGACGGAGACTCCTGCAGGCCGCACTGTTCGCCACGGCGACCCCGGCGTTCTCGTACGCGGCGGGAGGTGGCTCGGCCGCCGCCGCGACGCTGCCCGCGCCCTCCGCCTGGACGCTCCGGCCGTTCGAGCTCAAGGACGTGAAGGTCGGTCAGGGCGTCTTCGCCGCGAAGCGTCAACTGATGCTCGACCACGGGCGCGGCTACGACGTGAACCGGCTGCTCCAGGTGTTCCGCGCAAACGCCGGGCTCTCCACGGGCGGCGCGGTCGCCCCGGGTGGCTGGGAGGGCCTGGACGGCGAGGCCAACGGCAATCTCCGCGGCCACTACACCGGCCACTTCCTGACCATGCTGTCCCAGGCGTACGCGAGTACCGGCGACCAGGTGTACGCCGACAAGATCCGGACCATGACCGGCGCGCTCACCGATGTGCGCGCGGCCCTGCGCAAGGACCCGGCGGTGCTCAGCGCCACCGGGAGGTTCGGCACCGCGGCGGAGAACGTGCGGGGCTCCTACCAGTACGTCAGCCTGCCGGCCGCCGTGCTGAACGGCTCCGCGACGATCACCCTGTCGGCCTGGGTGAAGCCCACCCACGGCGCCAACTGGACCCGGGTCTTCGACTTCGGCAACAACAACACCCGGTACATGTACCTGGCCGCCCGCAACGCGAGCGGCGTACCGCGCTTCGCCATCTCGACCAACGGGCCCGGCGGGGAACAGGGACTCAACGGCACCGCCGCCCTGCCGCTGAACCAGTGGAGCCACCTGGCCGTCACGATCTCCGGCTCCACCGGCACCCTCTACGTCAACGGCACCTCCGTCGCCCAGAACACGTCGATGACGCTCAACCCGTCGTCCCTGGGCGCCCTGACGAACAACTGGCTCGGCCGCTCGAACTTCGACGACCCGGTGTTCGCGGGCGTCTACGACGAGTTCAACGTCTGGTCTCGGGCGCTGACCGCCGCCGAGATCACGTCGTTGCAGAGCAACCGCGCCGCCGCCTCCTCGGCGGGCCGCGGCACCCTGGCCTCGTACACCTTCGACGAGACCACGGGCGGTACCTTCGCCGATGCCTCGGGCCGTGGGCTGACCGCCACCCTGCGCCGGACCTGGGGCGGGCCGAGCCACGCCGGGTTCCTCGCCGCTTATCCGGAGACGCAGTTCATCGACCTGGAGTCGCGGACCAGCCCGGACTACACCAAGGTGTGGGCGCCCTACTACACCGCGCACAAGATCCTCAAGGGACTGCTGGACGCCTACCTCGCCACGGACGACGCGCGGGCGCTCGATCTCGCGTCCGGCATGTGCGACTGGATGTACTCCCGGCTGTCCAAGCTGCCCGAAGCCACCCTGCAGCGGATGTGGGGCATCTTCTCCAGCGGTGAGTTCGGCGGAATCGTCGAGACGATCGTCGACCTGTACTCGATCAACGGCAAGGCCGAACATCTGGCACTGGCCAGGCTGTTCGACCTCGACAAGCTCATCGACGCCTGCGCCGCGAACACCGACACGCTCGACGGGCTGCACGCCAACCAGCACATCCCCATCTTCACCGGCCTGATCCGGCTGTACGACGCGACGGGCGAGGCCCGCTACCTCACCGCGGCGAAGAACTTCTGGGGCATGGTCGTGCCCCATCGCATGTACGGCATCGGCGGAACCAGCACGGCCGAGTTCTGGAAGGCGCGCGGGGTCGTCGCGGGGACGATCAGCGACACCACCGCCGAGTCGTGCTGCGCGTACAACCTGCTCAAGCTCAGCCGGATGCTGTTCTTCCACGAGCAGGACCCGAAGTACATGGACTACTACGAGCGGGCCCTCTACAACCAGGTCCTCGGCTCCAAGCAGGACAAGGCCGACGCGGAGAAGCCGCTCGTCACCTACTTCATAGGCCTGACGCCCGGTCATGTCCGGGACTACACCCCCAAGCAGGGCACCACCTGCTGCGAGGGCACGGGCATGGAGAGCGCCACCAAGTACCAGGACTCGGTGTACTTCAAGAAGGCCGACGGGAGCGCGTTGTACGTCAACCTGTACAGCCCGACCACCCTGGCCTGGGCCGAGAAGGGCGTCACGGTCACGCAGAGCACGGACTACCCGAGGGAGCAGGGCTCCACCCTCACCTTCGGCGGCGGCAGCGCGGCCTTCGAGCTGCGGCTGCGAGTGCCGTCCTGGGCGACGAGCGGCTTCCGGGTGACGGTCAACGGCAGTGCGGTGAGCGGGACTCCGGTCGCCGGGAGCTACTTCGCCGTCTCACGGACGTGGCGCAGTGGTGACGTGGTGAAGGTCGCCATCCCGTTCCGGGCCCGGGTCGAGAAGGCCCTCGACGACCCGGGGCTGCAGACCCTGTTCTACGGTCCGGTCAACCTGGTCGCCCGCAACTCCGGGACGAGCTACCTGCAGTTCGGGCTCTTCCGCAACGCCGCGCTCTCCGGCGATCTGCTGCCGAGCCTCTCCCCCGTGTCCGGCAAGCCGCTCCACTACACGCTGAACGGCACGGAGTTCGCCCCGTTCTCCGAGGGCACCGAGGACCCCACCCACGCCTACTTCAGGCGTTCCGAGCCCAAGGTGGTCTTCGGCGGCACCGATTCCGGCGTCACCAACCCGGCCAAGGCAGACGGCACCACATTCCTCGACGAGGTCTGGGCGGGCGCCCCCTTCAGCAGCAAGGCCGCACTGGTCTCGCGCGTGCAGAGCACGGTGAACTCCTGGGTGTCGGCGGGCCTTCTCGGTCAGGCCGACGGCCGGCAGGTGGTGACCACGGCGCAGAACGCCTCGTACCAGTCCTGACGCCCCGTCCGGGCATGGCCCGACGTCCCCGGCGCCGCGGATCCGAGTGCGTATCGCGGCCGTGGGACGATCGGGCCATGCTGCTGGAGACCCCGAGGCTCGTACTGCGCCGGTTCCTCGCCGAGGACGCGGCGCCGCTGGCCGCGTACCGGTCCGATCCGCTGGTGGCCCGCTACCAGAGCTGGACCGCGCCGGTGCCGCTCGACTCGGCGGTCCGGATGGTGCGGGGCATGGCCGCGGGGTCGCCCGAGGAACCGGGATGGTTCCAGTACGCGATCGAGCTCAAGGCCGACCGCTGTCTGGTGGGAGACGTCGGGGTCTGCCTGCACGAGAACCGCATGCAGGCCGAGCTCGGCTTCACCCTGGCCGGCGACCGGCAGGGTCACGGCTACGCCGCCGAGGCCGTACGGGCCGTCCTCGGCGATCTCTTCGAGCGCCGAGGACTGCACCGGGTCTCCGCCGAGTGCGACGCGCGCAACGACCGTTCGGCCCGGCTGCTGCGACGGCTCGGCTTCGTCCAGGAAGGCCTTCTCCGCCAGGCCACCTGGCTCAAGGACGAGTGGACGGACGACCTGCTGTTCGGCCTGCTGGCCTCGGACTGGCAGCCGTCCGACAGGGCCTAGTCCGGGCCTGGTCCGTTCCTCGTCCCGTCTGTCACGCGTCGGTCGCCGCGTACACCCGACGGCCGTCGACGAACGTCTGGAGCACCCGCGTGGCGGCGATCTCCTCCGGCGGGCCTGCGAAGGGGTCACGGTCCAGGACGACGAGGTCGGCGAGTTTGCCCACGGTGATGCTGCCGGTGGTGTCGTCGAGGTGGTTGGCGTGGGCGCTGCCCGCCGTGTACGCGGCGACGGCGGCACCGAGGTCGAGCTTCTGGTCCGGCAGGAAGGCCGGGGTGCCCTCGGGTGCGTCGGGGGCGACGCGGTTGACGGCGACATGGAGGGCCGCCAGGGGGTCGGGGCTGCTGACCGGCCAGTCGCTGCCCGCGGCGAGGGTGGCTCCGGCGCGCAGGAGGTCGCCGAACGGATACTGCCACGCGGCTCGTTCGGGGCCGAGGAACGGGATCGTGAGCTCGTCCATCTGCGGTTCGTGGGCGGCCCACAGCGCCTGGAGGTTGGCGGTCGCGCCCAGTGCGCGAAAGCGCGGTACGTCCTCGGGGTGGACGACCTGGAGGTGGGCGAGGTGGTGGCGGGTGTCGCGCCACCCGTTGGCCGTGCGGGCCGCCTCCACGGCGTCCAGCGCCTCACGCACCGCGCGGTCGCCGAGCGCGTGGAAGTGGACCTGGAAGCCGAGCGCGTCGAGTTCGGTGACGTACTTCTTCAGCTCGTCCGGCTCGACGAAACTGATGCCGGAGTTGTCGGAGGCACAGCCGCAGCCGGTGAGATACGGGCCGAGCAGGGCGGCGGTGTGGTTCTCGGCGATGCCGTCCTGCATGACCTTCACAGTGGTGGCCCGGAACCGTCCCCGGCTCGACTCCGCCCTGCGGGCGGCGAGTTCGGGGATCTGTTCGCCGCCCCGGCTCCGGTCCCACCACAGGGCACCGACGACCCGGGCGGTGAGCAGTCCGCGGTCGACCGCCTCGTGATAGGCGGGCGTCGGATCGGTCATGTTGGCGAACTCGCCGACGATGGCGTCCTGCCAGGCGGTGACCCCGTACGAGTGCAGGACCGACTGGGCCCGCAGCAGCGCGGCGAGTTGTTCCTCGGGGCTGCGGTCGGGCATCAGGCGGGACACCAGGTGGGCCGCGCCCTCCTGGAGCATGCCGGTGGGGTTGCCGTCGGTGTCCCTTTCGATGCGGCCGTCGGACGGGTCGGGGGTGCGGGCGTCGATGCCGGCCCGTTCCAGGGCACGGGAGTTGACCCAGGCGCCGTGGTGGTCCCGGTTGGGCAGGAACACGGGCCGGTCGGAGACGACCGTGTCCAGCAGCGCGGCAGTTGGGGTGCCGCCGGGGAAGGCCTCCATGGACCAGCCGCCCCCGGTGATCCACTCGGCCTCCGGATGCTCGTCGGCGTACGCCCTGACACGCCGCAGGTATTCCTGCGGGTCGACGGTGTCGTTCAGGTGGCACAGGCCCAGTTCGGTGCCCGCGCCCTGGGGGTGGACATGGGCGTCCTGGAAACCGGGCAGCAGCAGTCGTCCGGCGAGGTCGACGACCTCGGTACCGGTGCCGATGAGCTCGTGGACCTCGTCGTGGCCGACGGCCACGATCCGCCCGCCGCGCACGGCCACGGCGGTGGCCCGGCTGCGCGCGGCGTCGACGGTGTGGACGGGTCCGCCGGTGAGGACGAGGTCGGCGGCCTGGGGGTGGGACATGGGTTCAACGCTCCAGAGGAGAGGGGGTCAGACGGCGGTGCGGTCCATCGGGAGGGCGAGCGCGTCGGCATCGGTGCCGCGCCCGGTGGTGAAGTACGGCGAGTGGCGGACGTACTTGGCGACGGCCGCCATGACGAGGCCGCTCAGCACGATGGTGAGGGGCAGGGAGAGCATGAACCACCCGTTGTCGGGGCTGAGTTCGATGTGGTCGGTCATGGTCAGGTACGAGTATCCGAGGTAGCCGCCGAGGCCGAGCAGGACCAGTCCGGAGGCGGCCGGCACGCCGACCGCGAGCAGTGCCTCGCGGGGCCCGTCGTGCCGGGCGGCGCGGAAGCGGACGGCGCAGGCCAGCGCGGTGAGGCCGTAGTAGAGGGCTACGACGAGGCCGATGGCGTTCACGGCTGCCAGCAGCATGTCGCTCAGCTTGGGGATGGCCATGGCGAGCAGGGCGATGGCGGTGGCGATCGCCATGACGACGAGGGTTCCGGCGGCGGGCGTGCCGTACTTGGGGTGGATACGGGTCCACACCGGGCCCATGGTGCGGTCGCGGCCCATGGCGAGCAGTCCGCGGGCGGTGGGGATGACAGCGGACTGGACGGAGGCGACGGCCGAGAACATCAGGGCGAGCAGCGGAAGGCTGGCCCAGGGTTCGGCGGCGAGTTTGGCGCCGAGGTACGGGAGGGCCTGCGGGCCGTTCTCGATGAGTTCGGCCAGGCTCATCTCCCGCTGGAAGGCGACCGAGGCGAAGATGAAGAGCCCGAGCATGGCGAACAGGGCGATGAACCCGCCGCGGGCCGAGTCGCCGGGGCTCCTGGTCTCCTCGGTGACGCTGAACGCCGCGTCCCAGCCCCAGAAGAAGAACACCGCCAGGACCATGCCCTGCGCGAAGGCGGTGCCGCTGGAGATCTCGAAGGGGTTGAACCAGGCCCAGGAGAAGTCCTGGTGGCCGGTGACCAGGGCCCATGTACAGAAGACCAGCAGGACGGCGTACTCGAAGACCAGCAGGCCGAACTGGAGCCGGGTGGCGCTGCGCACCCCGGTGATCGCGAGGACGGTGACGGCGGCGAGGACCACCAGACCGACGACCGTGCTCACGGCGGTGGACGTCGGGTCCAGGGCGACCCCGGCGAGGGAGTCCAGGCCTGCCTTGTTGGCGAAGATCAGCACGACCGAGCCGGTCACCGCGCTCGTGTAGGCGAGGAAGATGATCGAGCCGACGAGGGTGACCCAGCCGGCCAGGAAGCCGGGCCAGGGGCCGAGGGACTTGCCGACCCAGGTGTAGCCGTTGCCGCAGTTGGGTTCCGAGCGGTTGAGGCGGGCGAAGGCGGTGGCGATGCCGAGGACGGGCAGGAACGCCAGGAGCAGCAGGGCCGGGGCCTGGAGCCCGACGATCGTGCCGATGGTGCCCATGCCGATGGCGATGCTGGTGGTGGCCGCCGTGCTGGAGGCGGCGATGGCGACACCGTCGACGACGCCGAGCGAGCGGCGCAGTTCGGCGGGCGGACGGTCCGGAGCGGACTTGCCGGGAGCGAGGGAGGACATCGGGGCTCCTCACGAGGAGGGAGAGGGACGGGAGGAAGAGCCGTGTGGGGATGCGAAGGATGGAACAACGGCCGCACACCTTGCGTCAATACTGTTGACATAAGGCCGCGGTGAGCCGTTCACTGAGCGTGCCCAGGCCCGTCGACCGTGCGAAGGGATCCGCCCTCATGCCCACCCGCGCCCCGCAGGAACGCCGACGCCGCCGCCCGACCGCCTCGGGCGTCGTGCTGTCCAAGGAGCTCATCACCGAGACCGCGCTGCGGCTGATCGGCGAGCACGGTCCGGAGGCACTGAGCGTGCGCCGCCTGGGCGCGGCCCTGGGTTGCGACCCGAGCGCGCTGTACCGCTACTTCCGCAACACCGACGATCTGCTGCTGGCCGTCTCCGACCGGATCATCGGGGATGCCATGGCCGGCTTCGTCCCGGGCCCCGACTGGGTCGCCTCGCTGCGCGAGATGGCGATGCGGGTGCGGGCCGGCTATCTCGCCCATCCGCGCGCGGCCGCCATGGCCTCGTACCGCATCACCCGTCGTGAGCACGAGTTCCACGCCGTGGAGACCGGCGTGGGTCTGCTGCTGTCCGCCGGATTCCCGCCCGCCCAGGCCGTCCGTCTCTATCTGGCCTTCATCGACACCGTCCTCGGTCACGCGGCGCTGGACGCCGCGTGCCACGCACTCCCCAGGGAGCAGCGAGAGGCCGACGAGCGGGCGTGGACGGAGGCCTACCAGTCGGTCGCCCCGGAGTCCTATCCCGCGCTGAGCGAGGTGCGGGGCGAACTGCACGCCATGGCCGAGAGCTCCTTCGAGGCGGCCGTGGACCTGCTGCTCGACGCACTGGCGGCCCGGGCCCCGGCCCTTCGCGCGCGGACGTGAACCGCTCCCCCGACGCGCACTGTCGCACTCCGTAGGGAGCGGTCATGCTTGCCCGGACGAGTCGGAACGAGCGATCGACGGAGCCTGGATGACGACGGACAGGGACACACAGGTCGAGGTGAAGCCGGTCGCGGGACACATCGGCGCCGAGATCACGGGCGTCGACCTGGCCGGGGACCTGGACGACGCGGTGGTCGCCGGGATCCGGGCGGCGGTGCTGCGCTGGAAGGTGGTGTTCTTCCGGGGGCAGCGCCTGGACCACTCCTCGCATGTCGCGTTCGCCCGTCGGTTCGGCGAACCGGTCCGCCTCGGCAGGCGCGGCAGCGCCTCTCCCCCGGACTTCCCCGAGGTCGAGACGACGGCGGACCGGCTGGAACTCGGCGGGCGCTACGGCATGGACCACGACGAGTGGCTGCGCAGGCGCCGGCACTCCCTGCTGCGCGGCTGGCACTGCGACCACGGCGCCCGCGTCGATCCCCCGGCCGCGACCATCCTGCGCGCCGAGGACGTGCCCCCGTACGGCGGCGACACCACCTGGTCCAACCTGGCGGCCGCGTACGCGGGGCTCTCGGGGCCCGTACGGGACTTCGTCGACGGGCTGCGCGCGGAGCACCGGCTGGGGGTCGGCTATCAGCCACGGCCCGGCGACGACGCGTACGTACGGCATCTCCTGGACCGGCAGATCGCCACCGACCATCCCCTGGTGCGGGTGCACCCGGAGACGGGCGAGCGGGTGCTGTTCGTCAACGGCTACTACGTCGAGCAGATCCTGGGGCTGTCCCGCATGGAGAGCGCACCCCTGCTGGAGATGCTCCTCGGGCAGGCGACCCGGCCCGAGTACACCGTGCGGTTCCGCTGGGAGCCGGGGAGTGTGGCCTTCTGGGACAACAGGGCCACCATCCACCTGGCTCCCAGCGACACGACGCATCTCGATCACCCCCGGGTCATGCACCGGGTGATGCTCGCGGGAGAGGTCCCGGTCGGCGTGGACGGCAAGCCGTCGGCACCGATCGTGGGGAGCGAACCGCAGCGCTGGTGAGGGCGCCGGTGCGGGCCGGGCGGATCCGCGGGGCTCAACCGGCCTTGGCCTGGGCCGAGATGCCGCCGTCCACCGGCATCGCCACACCGGTGACGAACGACGAGCGGTCGCTGCACAGCCAGGCCGCCGCCTCGGCGATCTCCCGGGGCGAGGCCATGCGCTTCTGGATCTGCGGGGCGATGAACGCCTGCTCCAGGTCGGGGTACTGACGCACGGCCTCGTCGATCATCTCGCTGCGTGTCGTACCGACGACGAGCGCGTTGACGCGGATGCCCTGCTCCCCGTACTCGGACGCCGCGGCGCGGGTGATCCCCAGGATGGCGTGCTTGGACGCGACATACGGGACGGAGGCACCGGTCGCGTAACGGCCCGCCGTACTGCTGGTGTTGACGATGGAGCCGCCCTTGCCCGACGCGAGCATCACGGGCAGCTGGTACTTCATGCAGTTCCACACGCCCCGGACGTTGACGTCCATCGTGCGGTCGTACACCTCGTCGTCGGTCTCGTGCAGGAGGGTGCCGACGGTGGCGTAACCCGCGTTGTTGAAGGCGGAGTCGAGACCGCCGAAGTGCTCCACGGCAGCCTCGACCGCGCGGCGGACGTCGGCAGCGACGGCGACATCGCCAGGAACCGCGAGCGCCCGCCCGCCGACCGCGCCGATCTCCTCCACGAGCGTGTTCAACCGCTCCGCGCGGCGGGCCGTCAGGACGACCGCCGCGCCCTCCTCCGCGAACAGACGTGCCGCGGCCTCGCCGATACCGCTGGACGCACCCGTGATCATGACCACCTGGCCTGCGAGCAGGCCCCGGTGACTCCCCTGTGTGATCTCTTGTCCGGTCATCGGGCGAGCATACGCATCACGACACCGGCCGTAGCAGGGGCGAATCAGCCCCTCCGGTCAGCCCTTCCGATCAGCCCCTCCGGCTGCTGAGCCGCCGCCAGACGAGGTCGATGAGCCACGCGTTGGCCACGGCGGACGCGGCGAGTACGGCATACATCCAGGCCACCGATCCGCCCGGAATCGCCAGGGCCAGCAGGCTGGTCGGGGCCGTGAAGAGGATCGGGATCACGGCGGCGAAGGAGGCGTCCCCCTGAGGCTGCGACGACACGACGGCCAGCCAGACGATCAGCGCGGCGGACACCGCGAGATACAGACGAGCGGGCCAGGTGCCGAAAGGAGCGCCCAACGTCTGGCCCCCGGTGACTGAACTCATCGTGCGTGCTCCCTCGTACGAGAGGTTCCGGCCGCTCCGGCTCCCCGCTGCATCCAGTCTCTTCGGGTGGGTCCGGTGAGGCATGAGTTCACATACTCAGGTCGGCGGGGCACGTACTCACCGAGTCACCGTGTCCGGGACACCGCCGCGCCGACGGGGTCTAGGCGCCGGACTCGAAGGTGCCGTACTGGGGCAGGCCCGTCGTCTCGTAGATCTGGGACGTCACTCCGCTCGGTGTCGTCTCGCTGTGCAGCAGGCGCAGCCCGGACGGCGCGCCGTTCTCCGGGAACAGGCGGCGGCCGGCGGCCACGACCACCGGCGCGATCATCAGGCGGACCTCGTCGACCAGCCCGGCGGCCAGCAGGGAGGCGCCCAGGCGAGCGCTGCCGTGGATCTGCAGTTCGCGGCCGGGCTGCCGCTTCAACTCGGCGACCTGGGCCGGCACGTCTCCGGAGAGGATGGTGGTCGGGTCCCAGTCGGCCGTGGTCAGGCTGTGCGAGGCCACGTACTTCGGCAGGCCGTTGAGCTTGGTGCCGATCGGGTCGTCCGGGTCGTTCATCTTCGGCCAGTCCCTCGCGAAGTTGACGTAGGTGCGGCGGCCGAACAGAAACCCGTCCGCCTCGTCGAGCCAGCCCGTGACGATCCGCATGAACGCGTCGTCCAGGTGCGGCACGAGCCAGCCTCCCCGCGTGAACCCGTCGCTGGTGTCCTCCTCGGGGGACCCCGGGCCCTGCGCCACGCCGTCCAGCGACAGGAACTCCTGCAGAATCAGCCTCACGGTGAACCGCCCTTCCTCGGTGGGAGGCGCTCGTCGCCCCCGGCCAGTACCGACTGTGCGCCGCGCCGAAACTCATCGGTGCCCGGCAAGCCGCTGCCACGCCTCGCCGTCACCGTTCGGCCGTCACACGGGGAGCGCCCGGTGACACGGACCGCCCGCGCACCCAGCCGTACATCACCACCGAGCACACGGCCGCGAACGCGCACCACGTCGAGACGAACTCCAGCTCCCACAGAGCCCAGCAGACCACCGCGCCGACGGCGACCAGAACGCCCAGCAGCACAAGGATCCGGTCGCCGGAGAGCAGCAGGGAGCCGACCGTGGCCAGCAGGTAGCCCGCCACCAGCACTTCGGCCTGCGGCAGATCGATGGCGTATCCGACGGTGTGACCGCGGATATCGGCGGTCACGGAGTGGGTGGCGAGGTTGTACGAGAGGGTCGCCGCGGTGGCGAGACCTGCGGCGAGCGGGATCATCAGCCGACGACGGACATCTCGCGGCGTCGCGCACAGCACGGCCACCGGTACCCACACCGCCAGCAGCGGAAGCGCCATCGCCGCCCAGGCCACGGTGGCGGGTCCCGTGCCTCCCCCGGCACGCCAGACCAGGGACTCGACCACCTGATGAGCCCCGAGCAGCAACGGCAGTCCGGCCAGCGGAAGGTCACCGATCCTGCGGGTCCGCGCCACGCAGGCGACTCCGACGGCGGCGATGCCGCAGCCCGCCACGAGATCGGCCGTCGCGCTCCAGCACATCACGCCACCAGGTGTTTCGTCTTTCGGAGTCCGGCCTTGCGGTGGCCACGGTACGGCCCGGCCCGCCGACGCCCGCGCTGACACGACCGCCATGCCCCTGACCGGCGGCGGGACCCTTGGCGGGGCCGGCCGTGGGACCGGCGGCAGGACGTGCCGCGGGACGGGTCGCAGAGGGATTGCCGGGACAGTAAGCGCTCTCTAGACTCGCGTGCGATGAACTCGGAAAGCTCGGTGGACGACTCCTACTTCGACTACTGCCCCTGGGACTTCGCCCTTCGTGCCTCCGAAGAGCAGCGCGCCGCGCAGACAGCGCTGCAGAAGCGACTGGCCGACGGCGGTGCGAGCTTCGGCCCGTCCTCCTACGTCTCCCCCGCCGCCGGGGTGTTCACCGACGTGCTGCGTCTTGGCGAGAACTCCTACATCGCCGGGCACGCGTACGTCACCGGCGAAGTGACGGCCGGCGCCGACTGCTCGGTCAATCCGTACGCCACCGTGCGGGGCCGCGTCTCCCTCGGGGACGGTGTGCGGATCGGCGCCCACAGCTCACTGCTCGGCTTCAACCACGGCTTCACTCCCGACCAGTACGTGCACCGGCAGGCCCTCACCAGAAAGGGCATCACCGTCGGCGACGACGTGTGGATCGGCTCGCACGTCGTCGTCCTCGACGGGGTGACGATCGGCGACCACTGTGTGGTGGGCGCGGGCGCCGTCGTGACCAAGGATCTGCCGCCGTGGACGGTCGCCGCCGGGAACCCGGCCCGCCCGCTGCGCGACCGCCGGGGTCAGGGGTCCACGCCATCCGGAAGCGGGGTGCCGCAGGGCGGCCCGGACGGCCTGGGGGACGCGGTCGCCCGCTTCGCGGACCGGGCCCGGAGCCAGGCCGCCGACCTCCTCACTCGTAGCTGGAATGCGGGGACCGGCCGCTACAGCGACCGGCCGGGAGCACCCGAGACCGTCCGCGCGCACTGCGACGCCGTCGAGATCGCCGATCTCCTCCTGCGCTCGCATCCGCCGCAACTCTCCGCCGCCGAACACGCCGAGCGGTTGCGCGCTCTGCAGGACCCCGACAGCGGACTCGTGCCCGAACTCGCCCCGGACGGCCGCCCCGGTGTGCTGCCCGCCCCGGCGCCGGACGGCTGGATCGACGACGGGACCGCGGACTACCACGTGCTGTCCGTGGGCTACGCGCTGGACCTGTTGGGCTCCCGTTTCGCCCACCCGGTCCACGTCGTACGGCGTATGACGTCCGATCGGCTAGTCGCGCGCCTGGACTCGCTGCCGTGGCGGACCCGGGCGTGGTCGGCCGGTGCGTGGGTGGACTGCTGGGCGACCGGTGCGCACCGGAACCTGGAACTGGGTGCCGAGGCAGGCGCGCCCGGCGCGTTGGAGGCGCTGTTCGGCTGGCTGGGCACCCGGGTGGATCCCTGGACGGGGATGTGGGGCGAGGCCGCCTCGCCCGCCGCGGGCCGACTGCAACTGGTCAACGGCTACTACCGGCTGACACGCGGCTCGTTCGCGCAGTTCGGGCTGCGAGTGCCGTACCCGGAACGGGTGGTGGACACCGTGCTGGCGCACGGCGGTGATCCGCGCTGGTTCGCGGCGGGCCGGCAGAACGCGTGCAATGTGCTGGACGTGGCGCACCCGTTGTGGCTCGCCGGGCAACAGACCAGCCACCGTACGGCCGAGGCACGGGCCTGGGCCGAGGAACAGCTGGTCCAGGCGATGGAGCGCTGGCGGGACGGGGCCGGTTTCGGGTTCGGCCCGGCCGGCGAGGGCGGTTCGGGTCCCGGTCGGGGCCCGGGTCTCCAGGGCACCGAGATGTGGCTGGCGATCATCTGGCTGCTGGCCGATCTGGTGGGTGTGGCGGACCGGCTGGGCTACCGGCCGCGCGGCGTCCACCGCCCGGAGGCCGCCCAATCACCCGCGCGGCGGATCCCTGCTCAGCCGATCCCCATCGACAACTCGCTGTAGTAGAAGTCGTGGTCCGAGTGGGCGGTCGGGCGGGTGCCGGTGTCGGCCCAGCGAGCGGCGCCGCGCGCTCCCCACACGAACAGGTAGTCGAGCTTGCGGCCGTCCTCGTAGGTCGGAAAGGCGTACGGCGGCTCCGACTCGCGGGGGCCGCTCGCCTCGATGCCGTCGTACATGACGTCCAACTCCGGTGCGTCGGGCGCGGCGTTGAGGTCACCGGCGATGACGAGCGGGCCGTCCGTACCCAGCGGGTGCGTGCCGTCCGGTTTCCAGCCGCGGCGGATGAACGCGGCCTGGGCCTCCCGTTCGCGGTCCTTCGTCTCGCCGACGGTCAAGTGCGTGCTGCACGCGGTGACTTGGGGTCCCGTGGGGCCCTGGTGTCCGGCAGCGCGTACGACGGCGCAGATGATGCCCCGCTCCCCGCCCCTGTTGTCCGTGTTCGGCAGCAGGGCAGGTGGCAGGATCCTCGTGGCCGAGTGGAACAGGATGGCGTTGCCGTACGGCTGGCCGTCGGCGCAGTCCGTACCGGTGTCGATGAAGGCGCTGCGCAGGCCCAACTCCCGGGCGAACCGCTCGCCCTGGGCCTCGCAGACCTCCTGGAGGCCGATGAACAGCCAGCGGCCCATGTCGCCGCGCCCAACAGCCCTGATGGCGTCGGCTTCTTCCTTGATCCAGTCGCCGGCGTCGCCTCGATGGCCGATGTTTCCGTAGATGTTGAAGGTGCCGACGTAGTGGCCCGGGGTGACGTTCGCCCGGGCGGCGACTTCGGGTGCGGCGGCCGCGTCGGGGGTGGCACCGCTGCCCGCGGGAAGTGCCACCAGAACGCACAACAGGGCCAGCACAATTGCCCTGGCCCCGCCGCGTCTCCTCGTACGACGCGTTGTCATGACATCGAAGATACCGTCGTAACCTGTGACCCGGTTGGGCCACAGTGTCAGATGTGAATGGCGCAGTCCCCCATGGCAGTTGGGCGATCAGCGGCGTCGGTAGAGCGTGATCGAGTGGCCGACGTCGGCGAACGGTGTGCTGGTGTCGAGCAGCGCGGCCAGCCGCCCGTCCGCCTTGGCCGCCGAGGAGTTGGACACGACGAGCAGCCCGTGCACCTCGCCCAGCGGGGCCTTGAGCGGGTTGGCCGCGTTGATTCCGTAGTAGGAGGGCACACCCGCGCCCTTGTAGACGAGCCACACCCGCTGCCCCGGATGGTCACGCTGGAGGCGATCACCGAGGCGGCCGAGGTCCTGGCCCCAGTCGACGTTCGAGTCGTGCAGCCGCAGATGGGTCTTGGACGGCCCGCCGAACGCCTCGTTGGAGTACGGCAGATAGTACGGAAACGTCCGCAGTGAACTGACGGCCACGAAGCACACCAGCGCGGCCGTCACGCCGTACACCCACCGGCGGCGCAGGAGCGTGACCCCGGCGGCTGCGACCGCCGCGAACATCGGTACGAAGATCGCGTACCGGACGCCGAGGTCGCGGGCGCCGTTCATGGACACGGCCAGGAGCAGGCCCGCGGGGACGAGTACGTACGGTGCCGCGGGCCGCAGCCGACGCAGTGCCAGGACCGCGACGGCGCCGGCGAGCCACAGGGCGAGCATGCCGAGCGGTGTCTTCACCAGGAGCGCGGCCGGCAGGTAGTACCAGAGCGAGCCCTCGTACAGGCGGCCGAACAGGAAGCCCTGCCAGATGTCGTACTCGAAGCCGAACTGGATGCGCATGCCGTCCCGGTAGGCCTCCGGGAACGGCAGCCACGCGGCGATGCGGCCGCGCATCCCGCGGATGTCCGGCACGTTCTCGGGCTGTGCCCAGCGCAGCCGCGGGTCGACGACGAGGTAGGTGGCCCATACGACGGCGACCGCCACGAGGGCCATGCCGACGGCGGCCGCGGCGCCGTACGCGAGGACGCGCATCCGTTCGCGTGCGTCGAGCCCCGGTGTCCTGCGGGCGCACGAGTACGACAGGACGGCCAGCAGCATCAGGACCGGAACCACCGCGAGCATGCTCATCTTGGTGGCCACGGCCGCGCCCAGCGCCACCCCGGCGAGGGGGAGGAAAAGGTACGGCCGTTGCCGTGCCCGCCACAGGAGCCAGACGGAGGTGAGCAGGAAGCCGGCCGCGGGCACGTCGAGCGTGGCCAGCGATCCGTTCGCGATGACGTCCGGTGAGAACGCGTACAGGGCGAGGGCCACCAACCCGCCCGCCGGGCCGGTGAGATCGCGGGCGAACGCGAGGACGACGAGTCCGAACAGCAGCGTCAGCCCGATCACCGGGAGCCGGGCCCACAGCAGGATCCGCTCCGGGTCGTTGCCCGACTCGTACAGCACGCTGCGCCCCAGGGCCATCTGGCTGCCGACGAAGCCGGAGTCGAGGTGCGCGTCGGTGAACACCAGCCCGGAGGCGATGATCAGCTTGCCCAGGGGCGGGTGTTCGGGGTTGTAACGGAGGCTGTGCTCCTTGAGGTAGACCTCGGCCGTGGCCACGTAAACGGGCTCGTCGATGGTCGGGGTCTGCTGGACGGCCGTGGTGACCATCGCGAACGCCATCTGGGCGAGGAGCGCGACGACGGCCAGCACGTACAGCGAACGCCGGTGCCGCAGAAAGCGCTTGAGTCCATCGGTTCTGCCTGGCCACCCGCCCGTTGCCGTCGGTGTGGGCAGGTCGGGCGCGGTGTGCTCGTCACCGTCGAGCCCGGTGATCCGCGGCGCGCTCATGGGCCCACCTTCCCATCATCCCCACCCTCCGTGGCGCTCTTTCCCGACGCGAGGCCCAAGTGTTGGGCGGTCCTTAACCAATGTGACGCCTGCGGCCTCTTGGCACGCGAGTGAAAACCCGGGACTCTGAACTGCACATGTCACAAAGGGCGTTGGCCTGCGCAGGGCCGATCAGGAGGACACTTTGAACGGCAGTCCCGCATCGAAGCTTTCCGGATCCCGGCGTCTGCGCCGGAGGTCACTCGGCGTCCTCGCGGGCGCCGCCGCTCTGGTCTTCGTCTTCCCGTCCACCGCCCTGGCGGCCCCGCCCGGCGCGCTGCCCGCCAACGCCGACGGACTGGACCAGACGTTCCAGCCCGCCTACGACTACGACACGGACGGCTGCTACTCGACGCCCGCGATCGGCCCCGGCGGCGCCGTCAACGGCGGCCTCAACCCGAGCGGCGCCCTCAACGGCCAGTGCCGCGACGCCTCGGACCTCGACAACACCAACGGCTACTCGCGCTCCAAGTGCAACAACGGCTGGTGCGCGATCGTGTACGCCCTCTACTTCGAGAAGGACCAGGCGCTGGCCGGCAGCAGCATCGGCGGGCACCGGCACGACTGGGAGCACGTCGTGGTCTGGGTGCAGAACAACGTGGCCCAGTACGTCTCGACGTCCAACCACGGCTCGTTCACGGTCCACAACCGTTCGGCGATCCGCTGGGACGGGACGCACCCGAAGATCGTCTACCACAAGGACGGAATCAGCACGCACTGCTTCCGGGCCGCGACCGCCGGCGACGAGCCGCCGGAGAACCACAAGGGGACCTGGCAGTACCCGCCGCTGGTCGGCTGGAACGGCTATCCCGCCGGGGTGCGCGACACGCTGACGGCGTACAACTTCGGCAGTGCCACGCTCGGCATCAAGGACAGCACGTTCAACTCGCACCTGTCCTCGGCCAAGCCGTCCGGGATCGCGTTCGACCCCAACGCCTGACCTGACGTCACGCGGAAGGCCCGCCCCCGCCAGGGCGGGCCGGCAGGACCCGGGCGGCGAAGCCGACGACGTCCTGGACGACCCTCTCCGGCTCCTCCCAGTACAGAAGGTGCCCGGCGCCCTCGTACACGATGAGGGTCGAGTCGTGGATCGCGTCGAGGATCAGCTGCTGGTCGGCGCGCGGCAGCACGCCGTCCGCGTCGCCCCAGATCACGAGTGTGGGTACGAGGATTCCCCGCAGTGTGGCCGCGAGGTCGGCCTCCAGCAGGCCGCGCATGGTCTCCTGCCACACCCGTGCGGGCACCTTGAGGTTCTCCTCGGCCATCGTCGCCAGGAGTCCGCGGCCCAGCGGCCGGGACGCGAGGTCGCCGAGGAGGTCCTCCACGAAGGCGCGCGGCACGGGGTCTTCGAGGGCCTGGACCTTCTCCCACAGTGCAGTGATTCCGGGCTTGTCGGCGAGCGTCGCCGGGACGCCCACCAGGACGAGGCCCGCGACCCGGTCGGGATGACTGCCCGCGACCATCCGGGCGGCCACTCCTCCGCTCGACGCCCCGACCAGAACGGCACGAGGGATGCCCGCGGCGTCGAGGAATTCCACCAGGTCGTTCGCGAAGTCCTCCGGCCGGTAGCCGTCGGCGGGCCGTTCGGCGTCGCCGTGGCCCCGCTGCGTGGGGGCGTATCCGTGCACCGCGGCGGGGAGCTGCCTGAGCAGCGGTTCGAACGTCCACCAGGAGTCCGCGAGGCCGTGCACGAAGACCACGGGAAGGCCCTCCGGATAGCCCGCCTCGGCATAGGGGAGCGCCGGCCCGCTCCTCAGCTGGGCGGACTTCACCGCGATCGTGCTCACGGCGGCCCTCCTGACGTCGGTCGGCCCCCTCGCACGCGGACCCGCGGGGCGGCGCCACGATCTCCTTCATCGTAGTGACGGGTGCGGCGGAGCGCCCGTCCACGGCGGGACGGTCCGCCGCCCTCCCGGCTGCTCTTCTGGGCCTACCGCGTTCAACTCCTTTCGGGCGTGGGGCGATTTCTTGCTGTCCTCGCTTCAGATCTTGACGAGCTTGGTTCAGACCTTTAGGTTCACCGATCGCCGAGGTTCCACCCATGCGCTCAACGTTCACACTCATGAACCGATCGCGAACAGGAAGGGACGTTCCATGCTCGGAATCAGATCCTCCGGTCCGGTGCGCGTCGCACTGCGGGTCCTCGTACTGCTGGCCACTCTGCTGGGCCTCGCGGCGCCGCCCGCGCAGGCGGCCTCCACAGCGGCGGCCCCGTTCAAGGTGCTCGCCCTCTACAGCGGTACGTGGGACGCCGCGCACATCAGTTTCGTCCGCGAGGCCAACCAGTGGTTCCCCGCCCGGGCCGCCGAGAACGGCTTCACCTACACGGCGAGCACCGACTGGAACCTGCTGGCGAACGGGGGCGTGAACGCGTACCAGGTCGTGCTGTTCCTCGACGAACTGCCGCAGAGCGCCAACCAGCGGGCGGGCTTCGAGCGGTACATGCGCGGGGGCGGCGGCTGGCTGGGCTTCCACGTCTCGGCGTTCACGACCGAGGCGCAGAAGTGGCCCTGGTACCACCAGCAGTTCCTCGGCAGCGGGAACTTCAGGTCCAACACCTGGGGTCCGACGACCGCCGTCCTGCGGACCGAGGACCGTACGCACGCCTCGACCAGGAACCTCCCTGCCACCTTCACCTCGTCCGTCAGCGAGTGGTACGGCTGGTCCAACGACCTACGGCGGAATCCGGACATCAAGATCCTCGCCTCCGTGGACGCAAGCAGTTTCCCACTGGGAACGGATCCCAATCAGACCTGGTACAGCGGGTACTACCCGATCCTGTGGACGAACACGAAGTACCGCATGCTGTATGCGAACTTCGGCCACAACGCGATGGACTACGCGTCCAACACCCCGCTGTCGTCCACGTTCGCGAGTGCGACCCAGAACCGCTTCCTGCTCGACGGACTGAAATGGCTCGGCACCACCTGAACCGCTCTTTCCCGAAACGACATCAGGCCAGGCGTTCGACGGTTCGTACTACACCCACCGCCGCCGTGGGCTAGATTTCGAACGCCTCGATTCCGGACTCCATCGGAGGGGCGCTCTGCGCGGAATTACTGGAGCGGCACATGCACCCCTTGGAAGTTGTCAGACCGGCTCCGCCATTGATGCAGGGAGGGCTCGCGGACAGTCTCTTCGAGACGGCTGAACGCGATCCCACCCTGTCCCAGCTGGCCCGCCGTTCGGACGCCGCTCCGGGTGCCTGGGAACCGGTGGCCGCGATCGAGCTGCGGGACGAAGTCGTGGACGTGGCCCGGGGGTTCATCGCGGCCGGGATCTTCCCGGGCCACCGTGTGGCCGTCATGGCGCGCACCCGCTACGAGTGGACCGTGCTGAGCTACGCGCTCTGGTCGGTGGGCGCCGAGATCGTGCCGATCTACCCGACCTCTTCGCACGAGCAGGTCGGCTGGATCCTCAAGGACGCCGGCTGCGTCGCGGTCGTGGTGGAGGACGAGCAGGGCATCATGACGGTCGGCTCGGTGTGCGCCTCGCTGCCGACCCTGCAGCACGTCTGGCAGCTGGACTCCGGGGCCCTCACCGACCTGATGGAGCAGGGCCGGTCGGTACCCGTCACCACCGTCGAGTCGATGCGCCGGATCGTGCTGCCCGACTCGACCGCGGTCATCGCCTACACCTCGGGCACGACGGGACCTCCCAAGGGATGCGCCCTGAGCCATCGCAGCCTGGCGAGTTCCTGCGACACCCTGCTGGCCGGCTGGGGCCACACGGTGGCGCCCCCCGGGCAGCAGCCGGCCATCCTCGCCTTCCTGCCCTTCTCGCACGTGTACGGCCTCATGATCCAGGGGCTGTGCATGCGCGGCGGAATGCTGATGGGGCACGTGCCGGATCTGCGCGACGAGACGCTGTCCGCAGCCCTGCTGTCCTTCCGCCCCACGTTCCTCTACGCCGTCCCGTCCGTCTTCGAGAAGATCTACAAGAACTTCCTGCGCAAGGCTCAGGAGGCGGGCCGCGGCGCCCTGTTCGAGCGCGCGGTCCGCACGGCACAGGACTTCGCCGCGGCCTCCGAGCGGCACCGGCTGGGAACGGGTCCTGGCCCCGGTTTCGATCTGCGCCTTCAACACGCCCTCTACGAGAAGACGGTGTACCGAAAGCTGCGTGCGTCGCTGGGCGGAAGAGTCCGCGGCGCGGTGTCGGGCGGCTCACCCCTCAACCGTGAACTCGCCCTCTTCTACTCGGGAATCGGGATTTTCGTCCACGACGGATACGGACTCACGGAAACCAGCGGAGGAATTACGGCCCAGCCCGTGGGCCGGGAGAAACTCGGAACCGTCGGACGCCCCCTGCCCGACATGGAGGTCCACGTCGCCGAGGACGGGGAGATCCTGGTGCGGGGCCCCGCGGTATTCCAGGGCTACATCAACGACGAGGCGAGCACCCGGGCCGCGCTGCAGAACGGCTGGCTGGCCACCGGCGACATCGGCCGGATCGACAGCGAGGGCTATCTGAGCATCACCGGGCGCAAGAAGGACATCGTCATCACGAGCAGCGGCAAGAGCGTGGCTCCCGCCGCCCTCGAAGAGCGTCTGCGGGTCCATCCGCTCATCCATCAGGCGGTCGTCGTGGGCGACAACCAGCCCTGTGTGGGAGCCCTGATCACCCTCGATCCGGATTTCCTGGCGCACTGGCGCTCGGTCCTCGCCATACCGGGCGAGGTGCACGACCGCGAGATGCGCGAGGAGAACGCCCTGCGCGAAGAGGTCAAGCGCGCCGTCGCCGCGGCCAACAGCACCGTGTCGCGCTCGGAGTCGATCCGTGTGTACCGCGTGCTCCCCGAGGCGTTCGACCTCGCCAACGGCATGCTCACCCCCTCGATGAAGCTGCGCAGGGACGCCATCGCACAGCGCTACGCCGCCGAGATCGAGGCCATGTACCAGTCGTCCTCGCGAGTCCCCCGTAGTCTCTCGCCCGCTGATCCCTACAGCTGGGACGACGCGGACAATGTCTTCAGGTGAGCCGCCGGGTTCACCTGAGCCATTCGTACGACGCCTGACGTGGTCAGGGCCGGGAGACAGACATGCGACGAGTACACGGGGTCCGGCTTCTGGCGTTGACCGGGGTGACGGCCCTGCTGGGGGCCGTCGTGGCCTGTGGCAGCACGGAGGCGGGGGCCGGGGACGCCTCGCCCGGCTCCGACACCGCACAGGCTTCCCCCACTTCCCGCCCCTCGCCGTCGCACGCTCGCTTCGTCGAGGAGATCGAGTGGGCCGACGGGCGCCGCGTAGGCATGTACTACGCGGCGAAGCGCGGGCTCATGGAGCAGCACCAGGACACCGCGGGTGAGGCATGGAGCAAGCCCCACCTGGTGTACGCGACCGAGTCCGACCCGTGCCAGAGCATCACGCTCAAGGCGTTCGACGGCGGTACGGTCGCGGCGATCGCGAACTGGGGTCCCTACTGCTCCGACGGTGAACCGCCGATGGAGTCCATCGCCGCGGTCGGGACCGACAACCTGTCGAAGTGGGACACGAAACTCACCAAGGAGTTCGACGGCTGGGAGAAGGTCGAGGCGTCGGGCGACAGCGAGCAACTGACCTTCGGCCGCAACTCGACCGAGTGGCTGACCCGGCTGCGCTGGAGCCGGACGGACGGCTTCGGCGACGTGGAGGAGACCCGCCGGTAGGCCCCACCGCCGTTCAGCGTCGGCTCTTCTCAGGAATTTGCGTCGTGCACGCTTCTTGACGCCTCTTGATCGAGAGACTTACTTTCGCAGCGATTAAAACGATTCAACCACCAGGCCCCTCAGGGGGTCTCTTCGTGCTGCCCTCCGGGAGTGACAGGAACCATGGACGACCTCACCGCAGTTCACCGGACGGGCATTCCGCGCCGTACGCTGCTCGCCGCCGCGGCGACGACGGCCGCGGCGGGTGCGCTGACCGGGGCGGGATCCGGGAGCGCCGCAGCCGCCTCCGCCCCCTCCTCCGCCGCTTCGGCCGTCTCCGCCGCCTCCGCCTTCTCGGGTTTTGCCGAGCCGGGCCGCGCGGTGCGGCCGAAGTTCCGCTGGTGGTGGCCCGACGGCCTGGTGCGGCCCGACGAGATCAGACGGGAGATCGACCAGATCGCCGACGCGGGCTTCGGCGGCGCCGAGATAGCCGCCGTCCACCACAGCGTCGCCGACCCGTCGGTGCTGGACACCGAGCGCCACGGCTGGGGCAGCCCCTCCTGGGTCGCCGGCGTCGAGGCCGCGCTGAGCCAGGCGGCCCGACGCGGCCTCACCATCGATCTCACCGTCGGCCCCGCGTGGCCCGCGGCTGTTCCCGGCATCACCCCGGACAGCGAGGCCGCCGTCAAGGAACTCGCCCACGGGGCCGTCACGTTGGCCCCGGGTACCGCCTACTCCGGCCCGGTCCCCGAACCCGTCCACGAGGCGGCTTCCGGCGTCACCGAGCAACGGCTGCTGCTGGTTCAGGCCGCACGCGTCAACACCGCGAACTCCACCCGCAAGGAGACAGGCCTCGACCAGGACTCGGTCCGCGACCTCACCTCCACCGTCTCCGACGGCACACTCGGCTGGACCGCGCCCGACGACGGCACCTGGGTCCTGATCGCCTACTGGGTGCGCGGCTCCGGCCAGACGCCGGAGGCCGGCCCGCACACCGACCCACCCTCCTACGTCGTCGACCACTTCAGCGCGGCCGGCACCCGAGCGGTGACCGACTTCTGGGAGGCCCACCTCCTCACTCCGGCGATCCGCCGTCTGCTGAAGGTCTCCGGCGGCGCGCTCTTCGAGGACTCCATCGAGCTGGAGACGGACGGGCTCCAGTGGACGCCGGGCCTGCCCGCCGCGTTCCGGGAGCACACCGGCCGCTCCCTGCTGCCGCTGCTGCCCGCCGTGATCCTCGACAACAGCAACCAGGTCTTCGCCTTCGAGGCCGCCGCCACCCGCCAGATCCGGCACGACTTCTGGGAGACGGTCTCCACTCTCTTCAACAGACACCACGTGGGGGCGCTGCGCACCTGGGCCCACTCGCTCGGCCTCCAACTGCGTTCCCAGCCCTACGGGTTGCAGACCGACGCCATCGCCTCGGCCGCGGTCCTGGACATCGCCGAGGGCGAGTCCCTGGGCTTCAAGAACCTCGACGACTACCGCTGTCTGGTCGGCGGCCGTGACATGGCCGGGCACACCGTGCTCTCGTGCGAGGCCGGCGCGTACTCCGGCAGCGCCTACAGCACCACCTGGCAGCGGTTCCTGCGGACGATGGGCGGCGCCTACGCGGCCGGGGTCAACCAGACCGTGGTGCACGGCTTCTCCTACGCCGAGCTGCCGGGCGTCAACTGGCCGGGATACGCGGCCTTCACCCCGTACAAGGGCACGGCCGGCTACGGCGAGTCCTGGGGTCCGCGCCATCCGACCTGGAAGCACGTGCCGGACGTCTCCGGCTACCTGGCGCGGGTCCATCAGGTGCTGCAGACCGGCCGGCCCAGAGCCGATGTGGCGGTGTTCCGGCAGACCGGCTACACCGCCACCGGCATCGGCGCCTCCTGGTTCACCGCCACCGGCATCACCCTGGGCTGGACCCATCAGTTCCTCAGCGGCCCGCTGTTCGACCTGCCCGCCGCCACCGTGCGCGGGGGACGGCTCGCACCCGACGGCCCGGCCTACAAGGCCCTGTTCGTCGAGGGCGACTTCTTCTACGGGTCCACGGTGACCCTCGCCCTGCGGGACGCCCGCGCCCTGCTGCGGCTCACCCGCGCCGGACTGCCGATCGTGCTGCTCGGCGCATGGGACACCGTCGTGCCGTCCGGCATCCCCGACAGCGGCGAGACCGACGAACTGGGTTCGGTCGTCACGGAGTTGCTCGCCCAGCCGCGGGTCCGTCGCGTCACCGACAAGACCGCGGTGCCGACCGCCCTCACCGAGCTCGGTGTACGGCCCGACGCCGGATACGCGTCCGCCTCCACCCTCCTCAACGCCCACCGGGTGGCCGACGGCGTCGACTACTACTACCTCTGCAACGGCAAGCACGCCGAGACCGTGAAGCCGCCGGTGGCCGCCATCGACCACGACGTCACGCTGCGTCGCGCCACGGCCGGCGGAGTGCCGTATCTGCTGGATCCGTGGACCGGCGGAGCCGAGCGGATCGCCCGCTACACCGAGGACGGCGACACGGTCACCGTGCGGGTAGCCCTCCAGCCCGCGGAGACCCTCGTCGTGGCGATCGGGCGCCCCGGCCTCTTCGGCGACCGCAACGGCCGCCGCCCGCACGCGGTCGCCGGCGAGGCGGACGAGGTGCGCTTCACGGAGGCCGGACTCACCGTCCGCGCGACGGCGGCGGGCACGTACCGGACCGTGCTGTCCCACGGACGCGCGGTGCGTACGTCCTTCAAGGGCATCCCCGGGCCGACGGAACTCACCTCCTGGCGCCTTCGCGTACAGGACTGGCGGCCCGGCGCCACTGCCACCAGGACCACCGTCGTCGAGCACGACCTGACCCTGGACGCCCTGGTGCCCTGGTCGCAGATCCCGGAACTCGCCGACGTCTCCGGCATCGGCCGCTACCGCACCACGGTCACGCTCGGCGACGCCTGGACGGGCGGCCGTGGCGCGCGCCTCGAACTGGGAGCCGTCACCGACACCTGCCGGGTCACCGTCAACGGCCACCGCCTCGACCCGGTCGACCAGATCCACCCGGTGGTGGACCTCGGCGGCCTGCTCCACCGCGGGCAGAACGTCATCGAGGTCGAGGTGGCGACCCCGCTCGCCAACCGGCTGCGGGTCAGCGATCCCGGCGTGTACGGCGGCCTGACACGGCAGGCGTACGGACTGATGGGGCCGGTACGCCTCGTGCCGTACGGAGAGGCTCGCGTCGGTCCGCCCACTCACTAGAGCTCGCCGTGGTGTCCCGGAAGGCCGGGCTTCCCCCTGACCCGGCCTCCCGGAACCTCACACGCCCGGCACTGTCCCCCGTCCGGCGTCGGCGGGCCGGCAGCGTGGAACGCTCCCCCGTGCTCCCCCGTACGTCCACGTGGGTCGCGCCGGCCCGCCATGACCTCAGCTTTCACGGTCGGGGCATTGTCCGGCAGTCCCCTGTCGCCACTTCAGACAATTTCGTGGCGCGAGTGGTGCGTTCTCGCCATGCCCCTTTCCCCACCGCCGCCGGGATTCGTAGCGTGCGGGTCGACAGGCGCACACGGCGACGGGGGATGCGATGGGACGTCGTGAGCGGCCGCTGGACCCGACCGAGGGACCTGTCGCGCAATTCGCGTACGAACTGCGGAAGTTGCGTCGGGAGGCGGGCGGGATCACCTACCGCGCGATGGCTCGGCAGGCGCACTACTCCGCGGCCACGCTCGCGCAGGCGGCGGCCGGAGAGAGACTGGCCTCGCTGCCGGTGGTCCTCGCCTATGCCGAGGTGTGCGGCGGGGACCGCGACGAATGGGAGCGACGGTGGCACCGGGCCGCCCAGGACACGGCCGAGGAGAGCCGTGCCGCCGACGACGACGCGGAGGCCCCCTACCCCGGTCTGGCCCGCTTCGAGGCGAGCGACAGCGAACGCTTCTTCGGCCGGGACGATCTCGTCGGCCAACTCGTCGACCTGGTACGGGACAAGGACTTCGTCGTCCTGACGGGCCCGTCCGGCAGCGGCAAGTCCTCCCTGCTGCGCGCGGGTCTCATCCCGCGCCTCCGGAAGACCGACCCGCCGCGTGTCCGGCCCGCGACGATCCGGATCCTCACCCCGGGACCGCACCCGGCCCGCACCCACGCCGACGCCCTGGATCCGAGCACCACCCGCGCCGGGACCGTGATCGTGGTGGACCAGTTCGAGGAGGTCTTCACCCTCTGCGCCGATCCCGCCGAGCGAAAGGGCTTCCTCGACCTGCTGTTCACCGCCGTCCGACCCGAACACGGCATTCGTGTCGTCGTCGCGGTCCGCGCCGACTTCTACGGCCACTGCGCCCGATACCGCCGACTCGCCCAGGCCGCACAGGAGGCGACGCTCCTGGTTGCTCCCATGAGCACGGAGGAGCTGCGCGAGACGATCGTGAAACCGGCCGCACTCGGGGGTCTGATCGTCGAACGGACGCTGACCTCACGGATCATCGCCGAGATCCAGGACGAGCCCGGTGGCCTGCCGCTCATGTCGCACGCCCTGCTGGAAACCTGGCGCAGACGCCGGGGCAGAGCACTGGGCGAGGCCGCGTACGACGCCGCGGGAGGCCTCCACGGGGCGATCGCCCGTACCGCCGAGGATCTCTACGAGAGCCTGACCGGCCCTCAAGCCGACACCGCCCGTCGCATCCTGCTCCGCCTGGTGAGCCCGGGTCAGGGGACCGGCGACACGCGCCGGCCGACCCGGCGCACGGAGCTCACCACGCTGGGCGGCGACACGGACGCCGACACTGATGTCGTACTCGAACGGCTCGCCCGCGCCCGGCTCATCACGCTCGACGAGGACACCGTCGACCTGGCCCACGAGGCTGTCCTCACCGCGTGGCCCCGACTGCGTACCTGGATCGACGAGGACCGCGAGCGGCTCAGGTCCCAGCACCGGCTCACCGAGGCGGCGGCCACCTGGCAGGACCTGGGACGGGACGCGGGCTCCCTCTACCGGGGCGTGCGACTGTCCACCGCAGAGGAGCAGTTCGGCGCCACGGACGATCTCACCCCGCTGGAACGGGAGTTCCTCGACGTCGGCCTCGACGCCCGCCGGGGTGAGCGGCGGGGCCGCAGGACTCGTACGGTCGTCCTGTCCGTCCTGGTGGTGCTGAGCCTTGTCGCGGCACTCGTCGCCTGGGAGCAGAACCAGTCCGGCGAGCGGCGGCGGATCGAGGCGGAGGCCCGTCGCCTCGTCGGCGTCGCGGAGAGTCTGCGTCTGTCCGACCCGGTGACGGCGATGCGGCTCAGCCTCGCCGCGTGGCGCGTGGCCGACCTTCCCGAGACCCGTTCCGCACTGCTCGGCGCCGCGGCCCAGCGCAACCAGGACGTGTTCACCGATCCCGACGGCTCCGACGAGACCATGCGGCATCTCAGCGCCGACGGCCGCACTCTCCTCAGCGTCGGCGCCGGTCAGGTGACCCGATGGGACATGGAGACGCGTCGGCGTACGGCCACCTGGCCGGGGCTCGGCGACACGGCGAAGGACGTGGGGTTCGTCCGGGCCGACGCCTCATGGATCCCCGAGTTCGACAGAGAATCCGGCGAAGAAAGGGTCGTACTGCGAAACCTCGCCACAGGACAACGCGAGGGGAAACCGCTGGCCGTCGCCGACGGCGGCGTCGAGATGGGGGCGAGCGGTCGCAGCCTCCTCGTCCACCACGCCGAGGGATCCGAGCGCCGGGTGCAGCTCTGGGACGCCCGGTCCCGGCGAAAGCTCCTGGAGATCACGCGCGACACCGACGCGAAGCCGGACGCGGCGACCGGCTCCCAAGTGGAGTGGGCAAGGCTCACCGCACACAAGAACCGGCAGGAGAAGGACGGCCGGGGCACGGCTCTGACGGACGACCCCGCCTTCACGGATGCCACGGTCAGCGCGGACGACCGTCTGCTCGCCCTGTGCCTCCCGGGCGAGCGGTTCGAGTTGTGGGATGTCGCCGAGAACCGTCGCATACCCGCGCCCTGGCTGCCGAAAGCCACCGTCGAGCAGTGCGTCAAGGAGCGGATCACGTTCACGCCCGACGGCAGGTATCTGGGACTGATCGACGCCACCGGATTCCGGGCGTGGGACGTCACGTCGGGCAAGGAGCTTCCCGCGGTCACGTACCCCGGTCTGAAGGTCGCTCAACTCAGTTCGGACGGCGCCTTCTTGGTGGCGTCGGACGGCGAGGAGATCCTGGTCTGGCGGATGGACTCACCCGACTTCCCGGTCGTACGGCACCAGTTGGCCGGCGAGACCGTCCAGGAGATCAGGGTGGACACCGAGGCCGGCATCGTCCGGTACCTCGGCGGTCCGGAGGGCTCATGGGGACCTGCCGTCCACACGCTGGACGTGGGCAGCGCGGTGAACACCCGCTGGGAGCCGTCCCCCGCCCTGGCCGTCGAGTTCGGCCCGGACGGCAGGACCCTTGCGGTCGCCGACGTCGACGAGGACGGGAAGCGCCTACGGTTCCGCGTGCTCGACGGACGTACGGGACGGCTGCTGGCCGAACCGCCGCCGCTGCCGTGCCGGGCCCCGTCGGAAGTGGTGGCGTTCGGAGGCTGCGATGCCCTGCTCGCCATCGATTCCACCGGCAAGGAGCTCGCCTACGGCGTGGTGGACCTCGCGTCGGCTCCCCCATCGACCAAGGTGTCCCTCTACGACATTCCGCGACGGCGCGTCACCACCACCCTCGGCGCCGATGAGGCCCTGTCGGACATCACCTTCGACGCCGGTGACCGGTCGCTGCTCCTCTCCCCGCTGCGCGGGTCCTTACCCGAGTCCACCCGTATCTGGGACCTGCGTCGCCGGACCACGGTCGGCACGCTCCCCGGCTCCGTGGGCGCGGTCACCTCGCATCCCGGCGGCGACCTGCTCGTCACCGAGCGCGGGCAGGCGTACCGCATGCCCGCGGGCACCCGGCTGCCGTCCGTCAGGAGCCCCGGCAAGTCCACCGCTCTGGCGTTCAGCCCCGACGGGGATCATCTGGCCGTCGGTGACGGCTCCGGCCGGGTCGTCCTCTGGGACGGAAGGCTGAACCGACGGCTCGGCGTCCTCGCCGACCCGGACACGACCACCTACCAGTACGTGTCGGCTTTGGCCTTCTCCGCCGACGGCCGCACGCTCGCCGTCGCGGGTGACGAGGGCACCCTGCAGCTCTGGGACGTGCCCTCCCGCCGACGGATCGGATCCTCGCTCGTCACACCGGGCGACACCGTCCACGCGCTGGCGTTCGGCCCCGACGGCGGCACGCTCTACGCCGCCGGGGACCACGCCCCCTTGCAGGCGTACGAGATCACGCCGGACCGTGCGGCACGGACGGTCTGCCGTCGCGTGACCACCGGGCTGTCGCGGGACGACTGGGACCGCTACGTCCAGGACGTCGCCTACAGACGGAGTTGCCCGAGGACCTGACCCGAGGATCGAGGGTGAGGGACGCCACCGGCCCGCGACCGACTGATCGGTTGCGGGCCGGTGCGGCGTTCTCCGCGGGGACCGGATCTACCCGGAGGCCGCCGCGACGACCTCGTCCTGGAACGAACCCACGGGCATGGAGATCGCCCTCGCCGGTACGGGCATCTCACGGGGCGTCCGCCGGGCCTCGCGCAGACTGGGCGCGGGGCCGGCCGGGACCAGCGGGGCACGCTCGATGGCGCGGGCCCGGCGCGAGAACCAGACGATCTTTCCGCCGGTGTCCGTGCCGCAACAGCCCCATCCGTCGCTCAGCGCGGCGATGCGGGCCAGGCAGCCGGGCGTGGCGGACTCCGGATGGATCCCGCCGTCGTTGTCGGCGACGGCGGTGATGAGGTGCTGGCCGTTCCACCACATCTCGATGGTGGTGTTCTTGTCGGCCGCGTGCTCCCCGATCGAGCGGAGCAGCACGTCGGCGCAGTGACAGACGGGCTCGACGAGGTTCTCAAGGTTCCAGTACCGGAGATGGGCGGCCAGAATGCGCCTGACCTGGTCGACCCGCTCCGGACTGACTTCCACGTCGAGGTGGTAGTAGCAGGGCACTACGGTCTTCATCGTCGTTGGCTCCTCACCGGCGAAGCTCTTGCTCCTCCTCGCCCCTGCGGGCCGAGCCCCGAACACGAAGCGTGAGCAGTGATCGCTTCTGAGTCAGTCCCAGAGTGGGAGCGGTACTCCATTCGTGCAACACGAGGGCGCGCCGGATGTAGTTGAAGCGACAACAGGACGTTGAGTGTCACCGCATGCACCATGGGTGAGGGCGTCGGCCGCTGTAGTCGGTCGATGCCTCTCCGTGCACGGGCTTCACGCACGATCCGGGCGAACCGTGCGCATTCGAGGGAGCGGAAGGTGACCAGTGAAATGCTGCTGCCTGCCAAAGCCGAGGTCGCCAGGCATCTGGAGCTGTACCGAGCCTGGGAACGCATGATGCTCGCGGCCCCCGCCGACCGTGCGGCGCGGGGCAATTTCGAGGACACGGGCTACACGCTGTGCGTGCTGATGGGCAAACGCTGCGCGCGGGAGGCCGTCCACGCCGCCGAGCGCTATCTGTCGGTCGGGCCGGGCGCCCGCCGCCGGAACCGGGCCCGAGTCGGCCCTGCCGACGGCCGGCGATCCGCCAAGTCCGGCAGGTCCGGCCGATCCGACGGTCTCGCGGCAAGCCCTGTGGCGTAACGGGGCCTCCGGCAGTGCCGCCAGGTACGGACCGGGGCGCGAGAGCGGCAAGGACAGCGAGAACGGCGAAGAACGCAAGCACAGCGAAGGAAACGCAGAAGACGACGGAGGTGAGAGCCATGACCGACAACCCGGCCGACGGCCGTGTCCCCCCTGTTGGCCGCGTGCCCATCGTCCCGATCGGCCGCGTCCCTGTGGTGGATGTCCGACCGGCCGTCGACCGCGGCACCCGCCCGGCGAAGGCGGTCCCGGGCGAAACCTTCCAGGTCACCGCCACCGTCTTCGGCGAGGGTCACGACGCTGTCGCCGCGAACGTCGTCCTGTGCGATCCACAGGGCCGTACGGGCCCCTGGACCCCGATGCGCGAACTGGCCCCCGGCACCGACCGCTGGGGCGCCGACGTCACCCCCGGATCGGTGGGCGACTGGGCGTACTGGGTGGAGGCCTGGTCCGACCCCGTGACCACCTGGCGCCGCGCCGCCGGTATCAAGATTCCGGCGGGCATCGATGTCGAGCTGGTCCTGGAGGAGGGCGCCGAGTTGTACGAACGCGCCGCTTCTGGAGTCCCGCACGAGGCCGGGCGAGCGGCGGTACTGACAGCGGTGGACGCTCTGCGCGACGAGTCCCGGCCGCCGATCGCCCGCCTCGCCGCCGCCCTGACCCCGGACGTGGACGCGGCGCTGGCGGACCACCCCCTGCGGGAACGGGTCTCCCGATCGGCCCCGTTGCCCTTGCTCGTGGAGCGGGAGCGGGCGTTGTACGGATCCTGGTACGAGTTCTTCCCGCGCTCGGAGGGCGCGGTGGTCGAGGACGGCGAGCCGCCGGTCACCGGCACCTTCCGGACCGCGGCGCGGCGGCTGCCGGCGATCGCGGAGATGGGCTTCGACGTGGTGTACCTGCCACCGATCCACCCCATCGGTACGACCTTCCGCAAGGGCCCCAACAACAACCTGTCGGCGGGCCGTCAGGATGTCGGGGTCCCCTGGGCGATCGGCTCACCGGAGGGCGGGCACGACGCCGTCCACCCCGACCTCGGCACGATCGACGACTTCGACGCCTTCGTGCGTACCGCGGCGGAGCTCGATCTCGAAGTCGCCCTGGACTTCGCGCTCCAGTGCTCGCCGGACCACCCGTGGGTGGAGAAGCACCCGGAGTGGTTCCACCACCGCTCGGACGGCACGATCGCGTACGCGGAGAACCCGCCGAAGAAGTACCAGGACATCTATCCGATCGCCTTCGACGAGGACATGCCGGGGCTGGTCGCCGAGACCGGGCGGATTCTGCGTTTCTGGATGAGCCACGGTGTACGGATCTTCCGCGTGGACAATCCGCACACGAAGCCGGTGGCGTTCTGGGAGCAGGTGATCGCGGACATCAACCGCACCGATCCCGATGTCGTCTTCCTGGCCGAGGCGTTCACCCGCCCGGAGATCATGCATGCCCTGGCGCGCGTCGGTTTCCAGCAGTCGTACACGTACTTCACCTGGCGCAACACCAAGGCCGAACTGACCGAATACCTCACCGAACTATCCAGCGACGATGTCGCCGCGTATATGCGTCCCAACTTCTTTGTGAACACGCCCGACATCCTGCCCGGGTATCTCCAGCACGGCGGCCGTCCGGCTTTCGAAGTACGGGCCGTTCTGGCGGCGACCCTTTCGCCGGCCTGGGGAATGTACGCCGGATACGAGCTGTGCGAGAACACTCCGTTCAGGGCGGGCGGCGAGGACTATCTCGACTCGGAGAAATACCAGCTGCGGCCCCGGGACTGGGAGGCGGCCGAGCGTGACGGACGTTCCATCGCGCCTCTCATCGGTTCCCTGAACCGGATCAGACGGCAGCACAGCGCACTGCGCCGACTCAGGAATCTCCACTTCCACGACACCGACAACGACGCGGTGATCGCGTACAGCAAGCACGACGAGTCCGACAGGGTTCTGGTGGTCGTGAACCTCGACCCTCACCACACCCAGGAGGCCACGGTCTCGTTGGACATGCCACGACTCGGCCTCGACTGGCACGAGTCGATGCCGGTGCGCGACGAGCTCACCGGCGAGACCTACCACTGGGGCAGGACCAACTACGTACGCCTTGAGCCCGGCCACCGGGCCGCGCACGTACTGACCGTCCTGCGACCGTCCTCACCGCCAACCGGAGGGTCACCCACACCATGATCGTCAACGAGCCCGTCCCGGACACCTTCGAAGACACCCCGCAAAAAGACCGGGACCCCGAATGGTTCAAACGCGCCGTCTTCTACGAAGTCCTCGTCCGCTCCTTCCAGGACAGCAACGGCGACGGCATCGGCGACCTCAAAGGCCTCACCGCCAAACTCGACTACCTGCAATGGCTCGGCGTCGACTGCCTCTGGCTCCCCCCCTTCTTCAAATCACCCCTGCGCGACGGCGGCTACGACGTCTCCGACTACACCGCCGTCCTCCCCGAATTCGGTGACCTCGCCGACTTCGTCGAATTCGTCGACGCCGCCCACCAACGCGGCATGCGCGTCATCATCGACTTCGTCATGAACCACACCAGCGACCAGCACCCCTGGTTCCAGCAGTCCCGCAACGACCCAGACGGGCCCTACGGCGACTACTACATGTGGGCCGACGACGACAAGCAGTACCCCGACGCCCGCATCATCTTCGTCGACACCGAAGCCTCCAACTGGACCTTCGACCCCGTCCGCAAGCAGTACTACTGGCACCGCTTCTTCTCCCACCAGCCCGACCTCAACTTCGAGAACCCCGCCGTCCAGGAGGAGATCGTCTCCGCCCTGCGGTTCTGGCTGGACCTGGGCATCGACGGCTTCCGCCTGGATGCCGTCCCCTACCTCTTCGCGGAGGAGGGCACCGACTGCGAGAACCTCCCCGCCACCCACGAGGTCCTCAAGCGGGTGCGGGCGGAGATCGACGCCCACTACCCCGACACCGTCCTGCTCGCCGAGGCCAACCAATGGCCCGAGGACGTCGTCGACTACTTCGGCGACTACAGCGCCGGCGGCGACGAATGCCACATGGCCTTCCACTTCCCCGTCATGCCCCGCATCTTCATGGCCGTCCGCCGCGAATCCCGCTACCCCGTCTCCGAAATCCTCGCCAAGACACCGGCGATCCCCTCCGGCTGCCAGTGGGGCATCTTCCTGCGCAACCACGACGAACTCACCCTCGAAATGGTCACCGACGAAGAACGCGACTACATGTACGCGGAATACGCCAAAGACCCCCGCATGCGCGCCAACATCGGCATCCGCCGCCGCCTGGCCACCCTCCTGGACAACGACCGCAACCAGATCGAACTCTTCACCGCCCTGCTGCTCTCCCTGCCCGGCAGCCCGATCCTCTACTACGGCGACGAGATCGGCATGGGCGACAACATCTGGCTCGGCGACCGCGACGCCGTACGCACCCCCATGCAGTGGACACCGGACCGCAACGCCGGCTTCTCCTCCTGCGACCCGGGGCGGCTGTATCTTCCGACGATCATGGATCCGGTCTACGGCTACCAGGTCACCAACGTCGAGGCGTCGATGTCCTCGCCGTCGTCGCTGCTGCACTGGACCCGGCGGATGATCGAGATCCGCAAACAGAACCCCGCCTTCGGCCTGGGCTCCTACACCGAACTGCCCTCCTCCAACCCCGCCGTCATCGCCTTCCTGCGCGAACACGGCGACGACCTCGTCCTGTGCGTCCACAACTTCTCCCGCTTCGCCCAGCCCACCGAACTCGACCTCCAGGCCTTCAACGGACGCCACCCCGTCGAACTCATCGGCGGCGTCCGCTTCCCCGCCATCGGCGAACTCCCCTACCTCCTCACCCTCGCCGGCCACGGCTTCTACTGGTTCCGACTCCGCGCGGTAGCTCCCCACACCAAACAGCGATTGATGGTGTGCGCCTGAAAGGACGGGTCGCCATGCGCAAGGTCGTATCACCCCGCCCCAGCAGCCACAGTCCGGCTCTTCTGCTGACGTCGCTCGCCGGACTGCTGCGGACGTGGTTGCCGGAGCAGCGCTGGTTCGCGGGCAAGGGCCGGCGGGTCACGGAGCTGGCTCTGCTGTCGGCGACCGAGCTGCATCCGGGATGTCTGCATCTCCTGGTCAGCACGCGGCACGACTCCGCCGCTCATCTGCCCGGGGACTGCTACCAGTTGCTTCTCGGTGTCCGGGAGGTCCTGCCGCCACGGCTGGCCCACACCTGTATCGGCCGGGCGAGCGAGGGGCCGCTGGCCGGGATGATGGTGTACGACGCTCTTCAGGAGCCCCGGTCGGCGGACCTGCTCCTGGAGCGGCTGCGTACTCCGGGGACGGTGGGTCCGCTGCGGTTCGAGCGCGAGGCGCATGTGGCGATCCCCGCCGGTCTCACGCCGCGTCTTCTCGACGCGGAGCAGTCCAACTCCTCGCTGGTGTACGGGGATTCGTACATCCTGAAGATCTTCCGGCGCGTCCAGCCGGGCATCAACCCGGATCTCGAAGTGCCGTGGGCGCTGGCCCGGCAGGGCTGCACCCGTGTACCCGCTCCGGTGGCATGGTTCCGGACCTCGCAGCCGCAGGCGGCGACGCTCGGTGTGCTGCAGCCGTTCCTGCGCGATGCCGACGACGGATGGACCCTGGCACTCGAATCGCTCGCCGCGGGACGGGACTTCACCGACGAGGCGTACGAGCTGGGTAAGGCGACGGCCGAGGTTCATCTCGCGCTGGCCGGTGCGTTCGCGCTCGGCGTCCCGGTCGGACGCCGGAGCCGACGGCTGGCCGCCTCGATGAACGAGCGGCTGGACGCCACTAGCCGGTCGGTGCCGGACCTCCTGCCGTACGTGGCCGGGCTGCGGGGCGCCTTCGACGCGCTGGCCGCTCTCGACTCGGGCCGTCCGGTGCAGCGGATCCATGGCGATCTCCACCTCGGTCAGGTGCTGCGGGCCGGGAAGCGGTGGTTCGTCATCGACTTCGAGGGCGAACCGGCCCGCCCGATCGCCGAGCGGCGGCACCCGCAGCCTCCCGTACGCGATGTCGCGGGCATGCTCCGCTCCTTCGACTACGCCGCCCGCAGTCGTCGCCCGTGGCGTCCGGAGTGGGCGCGGCGCTGCCGGGACGCCTACTGCGCGGGGTACGCGGCCCAGGCCCGCTGGGACCCGCGCGCCGAGCCCGAGCTGCTGCGTGCGTACGAGACGGACCGAGCCGTGTACGAGGCGCTGTACGAGGCCCGGCACCGGCCCGACTGGCTGCCCGTACCGATGGCGGCGATCGCCCGACTCGCCGAGCGCGCCCCCGCACCCGCACCCTCCGGATCCGGTACACAGAAGCCGGTCCCGTCCTTTCACAGTGCTCAAGGAGGCTGAACCCGTGGCCCGCAACATCACCGCAGCCGTGACTCTTCCGGTGTCCGAGGACGTCCGGCCCGCAGCGCGGCCGCCGGCGGCGCCCATGGACGCGATGGATCGGGAGCGCCTGCTGTCGGGCGCCCACCACGATCCGCATGCGCTGCTGGGAGCCCATGCCGTGCCGGGCGGGGTCGTCTTCCGCGCGTTGCGGCCGTTCGCCACGGCCGTGGCCGTGTTGTCGGCGGACGGGCGGCGCATGGAGCTGAGCAGCGAGGGTGACGGTCTCTTCTCGGGTGTGCTGCCCGGTGTGCTGCCGCTCGAATCGATTCCCGAGTACACCCTGCTGGTGAGGTACGAGGGCGGTGGCGAGCTGGAGGTGCAGGATCCTTATCGGTTCCTGCCGTCGCTCGGCGATTTCGATCTGCATCTGTTCGGGGAAGGGCGGCACGAACAGCTGTGGACGGCGCTCGGTGCCGAACCGATGGCCCACCAGGGCGTGGCCGGCACCCGGTTCACCGTCTGGGCACCCAACGCGCGGGGCGTCCGAGTGGCCGGGGATTTCAGCCACTGGGACGGGACCGCGTTCCCGATGCGTTCCCTGGGTTCGTCCGGGGTGTGGGAACTGTTCCTGCCGGGCATCGGCGAGGGCGCGCGGTACAAGTTCGAGATCACCTCACGGCACGGCCATCGGTTTCTCAAGGCCGACCCGATGGCACGCAGGACCGAGGTGCCGCCCGCGACGGCGTCGATCGTGACGGCGTCCCACCACGAGTGGGGCGACGAGGAGTGGCTGGCGCATCGCGGTGACATCGCCGTGCACGAGGCGCCGTTCTCCGTGTACGAGATCCATCTGCCGTCCTGGCGACGGGGACTGACGTACCGTCAACTGGCCGAGGAGCTTCCGGCGTACGTCAAGGACCTCGGCTTCACCCATGTTCAGCTGATGCCGGTGGCGGAGCACCCCTTCGGCGGTTCATGGGGCTATCAGGTCACGGGCTTCTACGCGCCGACCGCACGGCTGGGGACGCCGGACGACTTCAAGTACCTGGTCGACGCACTGCACCGGGCCGGAATCGGCGTCATCATGGACTGGGTGCCCGCCCACTTCCCGAAGGACGACTGGGCACTGGCCCGCTTCGACGGGGAGCCGCTGTACGAGCCGGGCGACTCGCGCCGTGCCGAGCATCCCGACTGGGGTACCTACGAGTTCGACTACGGTCGCACCGAGGTGCGCAACTTCCTGGTCGCCAACGCGGTGTACTGGTGCGAGGAGTTCCACATCGACGGCCTGCGGGTCGACGCGGTGGCGTCCATGCTGTACCTCGACTACTCGCGCGAACCCGGCCAGTGGGCGCCCAACATCCACGGCGGGCGGGAGGATCTCGCCGCGGTCGCGTTCCTCCAGGAGATGAACGCGACGGTGTACCGGCGGGTGCCGGGTGTGATGACCATCGCCGAGGAGTCGACCGCCTGGGAGGGGGTGACCCGCCCCACCGACAGTGGCGGCCTGGGGTTCGGTCTGAAGTGGAACATGGGCTGGATGCACGACTCGCTCGAGTACATCGCGCACGAGCCCGTCCACCGCAAGTACCACCACAACGAGATGACGTTCTCGATGGTGTACGCGTACAGCGAGAACTACGTCCTGCCCATCTCCCACGACGAAGTCGTCCACGGGAAGCAGTCGTTGGTGTCCAAGATGCCGGGCGACTGGTGGCAGCAGCGGGCCACGCACCGGGCGTATCTGGGCTTCATGTGGGCGCACCCCGGCAAGCAACTCCTCTTCATGGGACAGGAGTTCGCGCAGGGCGCGGAGTGGTCCGAGGCGCACGGGCCCGACTGGTGGCTGCTCGATCCGTCGTACGGGGCCGCCGCCGACCACCAGGGTGTGCGGGACCTCGTCCGCAAGCTCAACACCGTCTACCGGACGACCGGTGCGCTCTGGGAGCGGGACTGCGATCCCTCCGGGTTCGCCTGGGTCGCGGGGGGTGCGGCGGAGGACAACGTCTTCGCGTTCCTGCGGTTGGACGCCGGTGGGGATCCGTTGTTGTCCGTCTCCAACTTCTCGCCGGTGGTACGCCACGAGTACCGGCTCGGTGTTCCTGACGACGTGCCCGCCTGGGAGGAGGTCCTGAACACCGATGCCTTGCGCTTCGGGGGCAACGGCGTGACGAGTCCCGGACCCGTCAAGGCCGAGGCTCAGGGGGAGCAGGGGTGGGCGACGAGCGTCCGACTCACACTGCCACCACTGGCTACGGTGTGGCTGCGCCCGGCGTAGCTTCTCCTCGCCCCCACCGCCCCTACCCATTCCCGTCCCTCTCCGGGGGCTGCCGCCCCCGGACCTCCGCAGTTCATGCCGACCATGCCCTCAACTGCGAGGGCATCAACGGGGTTTCGCTGCGTCAGGCACGGCCGCCCCACCCCGCGACGCCACAAGAGCACTCGCCTCCGCAACGACCCTGCACTCGGACCTGCCATGCTGAGCAGATTCGATTCGAACCTCACCTTGGAGGTTTTGATGCGTGCAGGCGTCGTTGTCGCCGCGCAGCCCGGTGTGGAGGACCTCGCTGTGCAGGCCGAGGAGTTGGGCCTGCACAGCTTCTGGGTCAACGACACCCCGATGGTCCACGGCGACCCCTTCGTCGCCTTGAGTCTGTGTGCGAAGGCCACCACCCGCATCAGGCTCGGCATCGGCGTGACCTCACCGGCGCTGCGCTCGGCCCCGGCCGCCGCGAGCGGCCTCGCCAGCCTCAACGCCCTGGCACCGGGCCGGATCATCTGCGGAATCGGCACCGGGAACACCGCCCGGCGCACCCTGGGCATGCGGCCGACCACGGCGGCCGGGCTGGAGAACTTCACCGCCGCACTGCAGGACCTGTGTGCCGGACGTCCGACCGAGTACCGCGAAGGTGACCGGGTCCGCGACATCCGGTTCCTGCACGCCGGGGGGCACGTGAACACCGCCGACCCGATCGAATTCGTCGTGGCCGCGCTCGGGCCGCGGGCCGCCGCCGTCGCCGGCCGCCGCGGAACCGGCCTCATCTCCTTCGGCCTGCTGGACCCCGCCGCCTGGCACGCGCTGCAGGACACCCGCCGCCACGCCGCCCAGGGCACACGCCACGACCCCGACTCCCGGGCGGACTCCTACGTGGTCACGTCACTCCACCTGCTCGACGAGGACGAGGACCCCCACGGCGACGCGGCCCGGGACGCGACGGGCCACCTCGTCCTGTCGCTGCTGGCCTTCGCCGCAGACACGGCCGCCGACACACCCGCCTTCGCCGATCAACTCGGCCCCGAGGAACGCGAGGCGGTGCGGCGGCTCCTCGACCGGCGCGGCACCACCGCCACCGCGCCGGACCGGCACATCAAGCTCTACCCCAACTACCTCGGACGCATCGCGCCGCAGGACCGGGACCTGGTCCTGCCCTCACTGATGAACACCCTGGCCCTGGTCGGCACCCGCGACGATCTCCTCGCCCGCCTCACCACCCTGCAACAGGCCGGCATCGACGAACTCCTCATCCAGCCGGTGATCGACCCACCCACCGAGATGACCCAACTAGCAAAACTCCTCACCTGAACCGACCCGCCTGCCGGACGGGCTGAAGGCTCACTTCGACTGCGGGTTCGTTGTGGCTGGTCGCGCAGTTCCCCGCGCCCCTAGGTACCTAAGGGCGCGGGGAACTGCGCAGTCTTTTGGGGGTTCGGGGGCGGAGCCCCTGAGTCAGGGACGGGAATGGGTAGGGGCGGCGGGGGCGAAAAAAGGCCCTACGCACTCCCCCTGTACCGCCACAACGCCGGCATCGCCACAGCCAGAACCACCATCGTGACAACCACAAGCAGACCCCCACCAGCAACAGCCGTGCGAGCACCCACCGCGGAGCCCGCCGTCCCGTGAAGGACATCGGCCAGGCGCGGACCCCCCGCCACGACGACCGTGAAAACGCCCTGCATACGACCACGAAGCTCATCGGTGACAGCCGACAAAAGGATCGCCCCGCGGAAGACCATGGACACCATGTCGGCAACCCCGGCGGCGGCAAGAAACGCCACCCCCACCCACAGATTGGAACTCAACCCGAAGCCGGTGATGGCGACACCCCAGGCAACCACCGCGGCAATGACCATGAGCCCGTGCCGCCGCGCACGCGAGAACGTACCGGACATGAGCCCACCGACCACCGCCCCAATAGGGATAGCCGCGAAGAGAAGCCCGAGCGCCAGCCCCTCCCCGTACGGCGCATACGTCTGGGCGGCGAGCTGCGGGAACAACGCCCGCGGCATGCCGAAGACCATGGCGATGATGTCGGCGACAAAGGACAGCAGGAGCACCTGGTTGAGCGAGATGTAGCGGAAGCCCTCCGCGATCCCCCGCAGACCTGCCCGCCCGGCGGCCGCCGCGGTGGTGCCCAGGGGCGGCAGCGCGGGAAGCCGGTAGACCGCCCATACCGTGGCGCACAGGGCGAGGGCGTCGATGAGATAGAGCTCGGCGAGGCCCACGACGGGGATGAGGGCTCCGGCCAGCAACGGGCCGGCGACGAGGCCGGTCTGCATGACGGTCGAGCCGAGCGCGTTCGCCGCGGCCAGTTCGTCCTTGGGCACCAGACGGGCGATGGAGGCCTGGCGGGCCGGCGAGTTGAGGCCGAAGAACGCCTGCTGGACGGCGAGCAGCACCATCAGGACGCCGACCGATTCGAGTCCGGTGACGGCCTGTATCCAGAAGAGCAGGGACGTGACGGCAATCCCGATGTTCGTGACGAGGAGGAGCTTGCGCCGGTCCACGCTGTCGGCGATCGCGCCGCCCCACAGCGCGAAGACGACGAGGGGCAGGAGTCCCGCGAAACTCGCGTAACCGACCCAGGCCGAGGACCCCGTGATGTCGTAGATCTGCTTGGGTACGGCGACGGCGGTGAGCTGGCTGCCCACGGCCGTGACGATGGTCGAGGACCAGAGGCGGCGGTAGGCCGGGCGGCGCAGCGGCCGGGTGTCCATGGCCCAGCGGCGCCAGCCGCCGCTTCTCTTCGGTTCGGCCGGCTCCGGTGTCCCGGTCTCCGATTCCGTACTGTGTCCTGCGCTGTATTCCGTGCCGTGTTCCGCGTTGTTCTCCGCACCGCTCTTGCTCGTGTCCACGCCCGTCCTGGTTCCTCGACCTGATTGCTCGATACATCTTTCGATTCGAGGATCACTATCGCCGATCCGCGGCCGCCTTCGTCGGGCGGACCGATCCGTGGACGGGACGACAGGCGAACAGGCGGATACGCAGCCGGCCGCCTCAGCCCGTTTCGCGCGAGCCCTCGGCGGTCGTCAGCAGCGACGCCGCCTGCTCGCGGGCGTGGTCGAGGGCGCCGGGAAAGATACGCAGACCGTGGGCGACGAGGGCTCCCTCGTGGAGCAGCATCAGGGTGCGGCCCAGGGATTCGGCCGAGGCGGGCGCGAGGGGGCGTACGAGGTCGGTGAACAGGGTGAGCATCCACTGCTTCTGGCCGGTGATGATCGCGTACGCCGGGTGCGAGGTGTCGTCGATCTCCGCGTGGGCGTTGACCATGCTGCAACCCCGCGGGCTGCACGCGTCCATCCAGTCGCGTGAGGCCTCGAAGACGGCGAGAACGCCGTCGCGCGGGGTGTGGGCCGCGTCGAGGCGGGGTGCGAGGAAGGCCCGCCAGCGCTCGTCGCGGTCGGCGAGGTACTCGACGACGATCTGCTCCTTCGAGCCGAACCGGTCGTAGAGCGTCTTCTTCGTGACACCGGCCTCGGCGGCGATGAGGTCGACACCGACGGCGTGGATCCCGCGGTCGTAGAACAGTCGCCCGGCCGCCTCCAGCGCTCGGCGGGCGCCAGGGGTCAGAGGCACTCGGCGCGGCCCGTTCGAGGCGGTCGACGCGCCCTGCGTTCTCGATGTGCTCTGCGTCTTCGAGGTGCTCATTTCTCCAGAGTAGACCGATCTGTATACTCGACGCCAGGTATACAGATCGGTCTACTCCGGTCGGTCGTCCGGCCTTGGAGGTGTGCGGTGTCGTGAACATCCTGTTGTCGATCGCTTTCGTCGGGGCCTGGAGCTCCGGTTTCATCGGGGCCAAGCTCGGATCGGGCAGCGCCCCGGCCGTCACGCTTCTCATGTGGCGCTTTCTGCCGCTGGCCCTGGTCCTGGGCGTCGTCGCGCTCACCGCGACGCGGGCGTCGTGGCGGGGGCTGACTTCCCGCGATCTGGTCCGGCAGGCCGCCGTGGGGGCGCTGTCGCAGAGCGGATATCTGCTGACGGTCTACTACGCGATCGAACTGGGCGTCTCCAGCGGCACCACGGCTCTCATCGACGGCACACAGCCCCTGGTGGCCGGAGCGCTGGCCGGGCCCCTGCTGGGCCTGCCGGTGTCGCGTACGCAGTGGCTCGGGCTGGGGCTGGGCGTGACCGGCGTCGCCGTCGTCACCACGGCCGACGCGGGCGCCGGGACGGGCGTCGCGTGGTGGGCGTATCTCGTGCCGTTCCTCGGCATGCTCTCCCTGGTGGCGGCGACCTTCCTGGACCGCCGGTCCCGTACGGACGTCCGCCCGATGGTGTCGATGACGGTCCATGCCGTCACAAGTGCCGTCGTGTTCACGGCACTTGCCGCGGCCACCGGAACGGTGGCACCACCCGCGAGCGGCTCCTTCTGGACCGCGGTGGTGTGGCTCGTGGTGCTCTCCACCTTCGGCGGGTACGGGCTGTACTGGCTGATCCTGCGGCGGTCGGGGGTGACCAAGGTCAACACCCTCATGTTCCTGATGGCTCCCGTCACGGCCGTGTGGGGTGCGCTGATGTTCGGCGAACCCTTCGGGACACAGACGGTGGTGGGACTGGCACTCGGGCTCCTGGCCGTCGCCGTCGTCCATCGGGGCGACCGCCACGACCACCACAGTCATCACGACCATCACGACCGGCTCCGGCGAACAGACCGCGATCGCGGCGACCAGGACTGCCAACAGCCTCCGGCCCCGGAGGCTGTCACGCCCCGGCGATCAGCGTGGTACCGAGCGCGATCATCATCGCCGCGACCAGGGCGTCCAGTACGCGCCACGCCGACGGCCGGGCCAGGAAGCGGCTGAGCAGCCGGGCGCCGAAGCCCAGTGCGGCGAACCAGACCAGGCTGGCGAGGACGGCTCCGAGGCCGAAGGTCCAGCGCAGCGGGCCGCGGTCGGCCGCGATGGAGCCGAGCAGGAACACGGTGTCCAGGTAGACGTGCGGGTTGAGCCAGGTCATCGCCAGACAGGTGAGTACGGCCCGCCGCCGTGAGCCCGCCGTTCCGGTTTCCACGAGCAGCGCCGACGGCCGGAACACCCGCCGCACGGCGAGACAGCCGTAGCCGATGAGAAAGACACCACCGATCAGCGCGACCGCGGTCAACGCCTCCGGCCAGGCGACCACCACCGCGCCGACCCCGCCGACACCGAGCGCGATGAGTGCCGCGTCGGAGAGGGCGCAGATGCCCACCACCGCGAGCACGGCGTCCCTGCGGATGCCCTGCCGCAGGACGAAGGCGTTCTGTGCGCCGATGGCGACGATGAGGGAGAGGCCGGTGCCGAACCCGGCGGCCGCGGCGGTCAGTGTGCTGCTCACACCGCCACGCTAGAAAGGCCGCCGTCAAGAGTACAGCTAAAGATTCTTACGTATCATTAGCGCTCGTGATGACAGAGCTTCCTCTCGACCAGGTGCGTACGCTGCTGGCCGTCGTGGACGAGGGCACGTTCGACGCGGCGGCCGCGGTGCTGCATGTGACGCCGTCGGCGGTGAGCCAGCGGGTCAAGGCGCTCGAACAGCGCACGGGGCGTGTCCTGTTGATGCGTACGAAACCGGTCCGGCCGACCGAGTCCGGCGAGGTCGTCGTGCGGTTCGCGCGCCAACTGGCCCGCCTTGAGGACGAGGCCAGGACCGAGCTCGGCATGTCGGGCTCCGACGAGCCGACGCGTCTGTCGATCGCGGTGAACTCCGACTCACTGGCGACCTGGTTCCTGCCGGCGCTCGCCCACGTACCGGAAGAGCTGCGGCTCTGCTACGAGTTGCGCCGTGAGGATCAGGACCACACGGCCGCGTTGCTGCGCGAGGGGCTGGTGATGGCGGCGGTGACCTCGTCGCCGGAGGCGGTGACGGGTTGTTCCGTGCGGAGCCTCGGGCGTATGCGGTACCTCCCGGTGGCCGGGCCCGACTTCGCCTCGCGATGGTTCGGACGGTGGCCGGACACGCCGTTGCGGGACGTGATCGCCGACGCGCCCGTGGTGGCCTTCGACCGGCGCGACGATCTCCAGGACGCGTTCGTCCGGGGGCTCGGGCGCGGTCGTGGCGCGGCGAGTTCACTACGGCATCTCGTGCCGACCTCGGAGGGGTTCGTCGACGCCGTCGCGGCCGGAATGGGGTGGGGCATGGCCCCCGAGGTGCAGGCGGCGCCGCTGCTCGAAGCCGGACGGCTCGTCAATCTCGCGCCGGACTCGAAGATCTACGTTCCCCTGTACTGGCAGCAGTGGAAGCTCGACTTCCCGGCGCTCGCCGCCGTGTCCGAGGCCGTCGCGGCGGCGGCCGCCGAGGCTCTGGACTCGGTGCGAGGCGGCTGAGCGTCGACCCGAGGGGCCCTGTCTGGCGTGCCGTCAGGAAGCGGGGCCCTGTCCCGCTTCCCTCTCTAGGAAGCTGATCACCTGGGCGGCGAGACCGTCCGCGGCGGATTCGGGGCGGGCGCCGACGCCGACCGCCGGCTCGTGCAGGCCGATGCCGCCGGACCAGAGGTAGCGTTCGGTCCACTCGTCGTCGACCTTCAACTGGACCTGGATGTCCACGTGGGACAGGCCGCTTTCGGGAGCCGCGGCGAACAGGACCGCGGTGGCCCGGCGCAGGGGATAGACGTCGAAGCCCTCGATGAACTGCGAGTTGCGCCAGTCCAGAAACGCGCTCTCGCCGTCGGTTCCGATACGGATGTCGAGCTGGCCGTCTTCCAGGTGAATGCCGAAATGCTCGGTCGTCCGGTTTTCGACGGTCACCCGGAATCGGAAGTAGATCAGGCCCTCGGCCGCGTCGTCACGACCGCGCGGCGGCTCCGCCTTCTCCAAGCCATGGACGCGAATGCGCAGGCCGGCATGCTCGTCGTCGTACTCCTGCCAGTCCCCGACCACATTCGGCTCGTACACGGTTCACCTCTCGACCTCAGAGGGCTGCTGTCTATCCCTGAGCGCGACGAGGTGTCAAATGAGCAGAATGGGCGTTGGCCAGGGATTTTACCCGGCTTGATCGCTGATCAAGCCGTGCCCAGCCAGAACCCCTCTCACAGGCGTCACGCCGACCGCCCCGGCGTGCTGCACATCACGTCCCCCGGCTCCGGCCGTCGAGGCGGCGTCCGGCGGCGCCGGTGCCGCCTCCGGCGCCCGATGCTGTGCGGTGCATTTGAGCCAGCCCGGCAGGCTTCGCAGGCCGAATAAGGCCGCTCGCATTTCCCTCACATTTTCGCTGTTGATTATTGAATCGATTGAATGCCAGAATCCGTTCAGCCTCGCCGACATACCCCATCGGCCGGGCCGCCCCGGGTTGACCGGGTGAGGATTTCAGCGGCAATTCGGGCCGATTCCCGACCCGCTCGATCCAGAAACTTGAGCCGCGTTCAGCAATGCCTCTTGAGCTGCACTCTTATTTGATAAGGCACGGTATGCCACAACACCCAAGCCCGTACTACGGTTCCCCTCCGGACAGCGCGCAGTCCGGACCCGTGGCCCGGAACATGATCGCTTCGCGTCCCGACTTCCGCTCCATCCGCGGCGCCCACCGCAGATTCGGGGCGGTGGCGCTGTCGATCTCGGTGGGCGGGTTCCTGCTGTTCGTGCTGCTGTCGAGTTTCCTGCCCGATGTGCTCAATCGGCCGCTGTTCGGTCATGTGACGCTGGGACTCGCGGGCGGGGTGGGGCAGTTCGTCGTGATGGCCCTGACCGCGTGGCGGTACACGGTGCACATGGAGCGTCGGGTCGACCCGGCCGCCGACCGCCTGCGCGCAGAGTTGCATCGCGACGCGGCCGCGCGGGCCCGGGTTCCCCGGCAGCAGAGGCGGTTCGGCGGATGGTGACGCTCCCCCAGGACCGGCTGGTCACTCTCTCCGCCGGTGTCGTCGGCGGTTTCAGTCTGAAGCTGACCTTCATCCTGTTCGTGTCGGTCGTCGTGGTCAGCATGTTCACCGCGCTCATCATCGCGCCGCAGGGTGACGAGATCAGCGAGTTCTATCTCGGCAACCGCACGATGACGCCGCTGCGCAACGGCCTGGCGATGTGCGGGGACTACCTCTCCGCCGCCACCCTGCTCGGCAGCACCGGTCTGGTCGCACTGACCGGCTACGACGGCCTGCTGTACCTCGTGGGAACCAGCGTGGCCTGGGTGATGGTGCTGCTGCTGATCGCCGAACCCCTGCGCAACTCCGGCAAGTTCACGCTCGGCGACACCCTGGCACTGCGCCTGCCACGCAACCAGCGCTCCGTCCGCCTGGCGCTCGCCTTCTGCACGCTGACCGTCACCGTGCTCTACCTCGTCGCCCAACTGGTCGGCAGCGTCGCCCTGCTGACGCAGTTCCTCGGCGAACCGTCCAGCGCCACCCGCACCCTGTGCATCGTGGCCATCGGCACCCTGGTCGTGCTGTACGTGGCGCTCGGCGGTATGCCCGGCGCGACCTTCATCCAGATCGTCAAGGCCGTCATGCTGGTCGTCGGTGTCGCCGTGACCGCCGTCATGGTGCTGCACCGCTACAACTGGAACGTCGACGATCTGCTGGGCGGAGCCGCCTCCGGCAGTGGGATCGGGCAGCGGTTCCTGGAGCCCGGGCTGCGCTACGGCGGCAGCACGACCAGCAAGCTCGACTTCTTCAGTCTGCAGATCGCCATCGTGCTGGGGCTGGCCGCGCTCCCCCACGTGATGATGCGGCTGCTGGCCCCGAGCGCCACCCGGGTGCTGCGGCGCTCCATCCTGTGGGCCATGGGCCTGGTCGGTTTCGTGTGCCTGGCCGCGGGCGTGCTCGGCCTCGGCGCGACCGCGATCGTCGGCCGGGACGTCATCGCGGACATCGACGCGAAGGGCGACGCCGCGGTGCTGCTGCTCGCCCAGGACATCGGTGGCGCTCTGCTCACCGCGCTCATCTCCTGTCTGGCGTTCGTCACGCTGCTGGCCGTGGCCGCGGGCCTCACCCTCGCGGCGGCCTCCTCCCTCGCGCACGACCTGTACGGAGAGGTGGTCCGCAAGGGCCGGGCGAGCCAGCGGGAGGAGCTGACCGTGGCCCGGCTGTCCGCCGTGGTGATCGGTGTCCTGGGGATGCTGCTCGCGCTCGTCTCGTGGGGGACGAACACCGCCACCCTGGCGTTCCTGGCTTTCGCCATCGCCGCGTCCGCGATCCTGCCGACGATGGTCTACAGCCTGTTCTGGCGCCGCTTCAACGCGCGCGGCGCCCTGCTCAGCCTGTACGGCGGCCTCATCACGTCCGTACTGCTGGTCGTCTGCTCGCCCGTCGTCTCCTCCAGGCCCGCCTCGTTCTACCCGGACGCGGACTTCGCCTTCTTCCCGCTGCAGAACCCGGGCATCGTCTCCGTACCTGCCGGGTTCCTGCTGGGCTGGCTGGGCACCGTCCTGGCCTCCCGCCCCAAGGACAGCGAGCCGCCCGAGACGTACGAGAGGTTCGAGGTCCGCGCGGTGCTGGGGGTGGATCAGCCGGTCTGAGCCGAGGAGCGGGCGCATCTCCCACCGGGTGACGAAACGGACGTCCATGTTGACGAAGGGGACGTCCAGGTGCGGAGATGCTCCTGCGACATGACGGCCGACCGTGAGGGCAGGGCAAGCGAGCGATGGCATTGCAGATCAGCGCCACCAACCCGGAGCATCCTGCGCTCCTGCTCGACCTGCCGTGGCAGCTGCCCCTGGAGGAGTGGCCCGAGCACTATCTGGTGCCGCTGCCGCGGGGCATCTCGCGGCACGTGGTGCGTTACGCGCGCGCCGGCACGGAGGTCGTGGCGGTCAAGGAGCTCGCCGAGCGGCCCGCCCTGCGGGAGTACGAGCTGCTGCGCAGTCTCGACCGGCTGAACATCCCGTCGGTGGACCCGCTCGCCGTGGTCACCGGCCGCACCGACGAGGGCGGCGACCCGCTGGAATCCGTACTGATCACCCGGCATCTGGGCGGCTCGATGCCCTACCGGTCGATGTTCGAGACGACCATGCGTCCGGCCACCATGCACCGGCTCATGGACGCGCTGGCGGTACTGCTGGTCCGGCTCCATCTGGCCGGGTTCGCCTGGGGCGACTGCTCGCTGTCCAACACGCTGTTCCGGCGCGACGCGGGCGCGTACGCCGCGTATCTCGTCGACGCCGAGACCGGGGAACTGCATCCGCAACTGAGCCCCGGGCAGCGCGAGTACGACCTGGACCTCGCGCGTGTGAACATCAGCGGGGAGCTGCTGGACCTGGAGGCGTCCGGCGCCCTCCACCCGTCGGTGGACCCGATCGAGTTCGGTATGGAGATCTGCGCGCGCTACAACCGGCTCTGGGAGGAGCTCACCCGCACGTCCGTGTATCCGGCGGGCAAGCACCACTACATCGACCGCCGCATCCGCCGACTGAACGACCTCGGTTTCGACGTCGCCGAGATGCAGATCGCGCACTCCTCGAACGGGGACACCGTCACGTTCGTGCCGAAGGTCGTCGACGCGGGCCACCACCAGCGCCAGTTGCTGCGGCTGACCGGGCTGGACGCCGAGGAGAACCAGGCGCGGCGGCTGCTGAACGACCTGGAGGCCTGGATGGCCACCCAGGACGACTACGCGCCCGGGGACCCCCTCGCCGCCCGCCCGGAGGTGCTGGCCCACCGCTGGGTGCGGGACGTCTTCCGGCCGACCGTACGCGCCATCCCCCGCGAGCTGCGCGGCTCGATGGATCCGGCCGAGCTCTACCACGGGCTCCTCGAACACCGCTGGTACCTGTCCGAGCGGGCCCAGCACGACATCGGCCTGGACACGGCGGTCGAGGACTACGTCAAGAACATCCTCCCCGCGATGCGTGACGCGCTGCCGCCGCCGACGGACGATCCGGCGCCGTCCGTCTGAGGCGGGCGGTCAGACCGGCGGGACGACCGCCACCGGGCAGGGCGCGTGGTGCATGGCCGCATGGGCCACCGAACCCACCCGTCCACCGACGGCGGAAGGGTGCGCGCGCCGGCCCACCACCAGCAGCTGGGCCGGGGCGGCCGCCGTGAGCAGTACCTCGCCCGCGCTGCCCATCTCGACGTGCTGGGTCACCCGGACCTCGGGGAAGCGCTCCTCCCAGGAGCGCAGCGCCTCCGCGAGCGCCTTGTTCTCGTACTGCTCCAGTCCCCCTGCCTCGTCGGCGAGCTTGAGCGAGGCGGGGCTGAAGGTGAAGACGGTGGGCAGGCTCCACGCCCGTACGACGCGTACGGCGGCGCCGCGTGCCGCCGCCGTCTCGAACGCGAACTCCAGTGCCGCCGCGCTGTCGTCCGGGCCGCCCTGCTGCCCGACGACGATCTCGCGGCCGGCCGCCTCGGACTCGGCGAGGTCCCCGGCGCGTACGAGGACGACGGGCCGCGCGGACTCCGCGACCACCTGCTGTCCGACGGAACCGAGCAGGAAACCGACGATCGCGCCGTGCCCGCGGGTGCCGAGGACCAGCGTCTCGGCGTCGGCCGCCGCGGCGACCAGCGCGTCGACCCGGTCGCCTTCGAGGAGGTCGGTGGTCACCGGCAGGTCCGGGTGCCGGCCGGTGACGTCGCGGGCGGTCTCCGCCAGCGCGTCCCGCACGTCCCCGGTCCGGTCCTCGCCGTCGGACTTCTCCCAGGCGTGCACCACACGCAGCGCCAGTGAACGGCGTACCGCCTCCCTGGCCGCCCAGTGCACGGCGGCCAGGGATTCGGCGGAACCGTCTACTCCCACGGTGATCGGGCGGGTCATGTGACAGCCTCCGTCGCGTTGGTTGATGTGCCCACGCTACAGAGCCATTACGCCGGCCCGCACGGCGGTGCTGTCAGCTCGTCAGAAGGGCGAGTTCGGTACCCCCGAGCAGGAACGCACCCACGCCGAAGTCCGAGGTGCTGTCGTAGGTGACGGGCTGGCTGGACTCCGGTCGGTCGCCCACCTTCTGTACGTATCCGAGGAAGCCGTCGGGATGGACGGCCGTGGTGACGAGCCCCTGCCATGCCCGGGTCGCCACCGGCAGGAAGGCCGACCGGCGGACGAGGCCTGCACGGATCGCGTAGGCCGTGCCGTAGAGGAAGAAGGAGGTACCGCTCGTCTCGGGGCCGGGCAGATGTGCCGCGTCGGCGAGATTGACGTTCCAGAAGCCGTCCGTGCGCTGTACGGCGGGCAGGGCGGTGATCAGCCGGGTCAGGGTCTCCCGGTACTCGGCGGTGTGCCGCTCCGACCGGGGCAGGGCCTTGAGGGTCTTGACGTGTCCGCCGGCCACCCAGCCGTTGCCACGTGACCAGACCACCGGTTTGCCCGTGGGCGAGACGATCGCGCCGGGCAGGAAACGCTTGTCGCGGTACCACAGGCCGGTGCCCTGATCGAGGAGACCGGGCCCGCCCTCCACTCGCTTGGTGTGGTCGTAGAGGGCGTACAGCTTCTCCCAGTACCGCGGGTCCTTGCGCAGCACGCCGAGGCGGGCGAACGGCGGCATGCCCATGTGGAGGGCGTCGTCCCACCACCAGTCGTCGTTCCTGCCCGGCTGATCCGTGTGGACCATGCGGTGCAGGGACTCCTCGATCGCGGCGAGCTTCCGCTGCTCCGGCTCTATCTCGTAGAGGTCGAGATAGGCCTGTCCCGCGTTGTGGTTGTCGGCATGACGGGTCGTCACACCGCCCCGCAGGCCGTACGCGTGCTTCTCGGCCCAGCCGCGCGCGTACGCCAGGTAGCGGGGGTCGCCTGTCAGCCGGTGCAGTGCGAGCAGGCCGCTGAAGAACGTCGCGTTGGCCCAGCCGTTGTCGCCCGGGTCCGTGTGCGTGGCGATCCAGTGGTCGGCGACCCGGCGCAGGACGGGGAGGATCTCGGCTCTCGACGGCAGCGCCCGGGCCGTGCGGGCGCTCGCGGTCGGGGTGGTGAGGAGGGTGGCGGTGGCCGCGAGGGCGGTCCCGCCGGTGAGTAGGCGACGTCGGTTCACTGGGTCAACTCCTCTGTGTGTGGGGCACATTGAGGCCATGTGTCAGTGCGATGCATCAGCGCGATGCGTCAGTGCGTCGCCTCGGCGCTCCGCCTCGGCGCGGTGTTCACTCGGAGCAGTCGAGGCTCTTGAGGTCGACGGCGTCGGCCATCGCCTGCATGCCCTTGTCGTTGGGATGCAGACGGTCACCGCCGTCGAAGACGGGAAGGATGCGCTCGTGGTCGTAGGGGCTGCGCAGGATCCGGTCGAAGTCGGTGACGGCGTCGAACTCCCCGCTGTCGCGGATGAATTGGTTGATCTCCTGGCGTACGGACTCGGCGGCGGCGTCCCACTCGTACCAGCCCTTGAAGGGCGCGACGGTGGCTCCGACGACGCACTTCCCGGCCTCGTGGGCGCGGGCGATGATCTCGCGATAGCCCTTGATCATGTCCTGGGCCGTGACGCCGGAGTGGGCCTTGATGTCGTTGACGCCCTCGAAGAGGAACACCGTGCGGACACCCGGCAGGGAGAGGACGTCACGGTCCAGCCGGTTGAGCGCGCTCTGTCCGGCGCCGTCCGCGAGGACCTTGTTTCCGGAGATGCCCTCGTTGGCAACTCCCTTGACCGGCCCGGTCGTTGCCTTCAGCCGACGGGCGAGGTAGTCGGGCCAGCGGCGGTTGAGATCGCTCGTGGACTGCCAGCCGTCCGTGATGGAGTCGCCGAGCGCGACCACGGCCCCGGTGGCCGAACTCGTCCGTACGGACACGGCGTCGAGGTAGAACCAGGAGCCGATCGGCTGGGTCCAGGAGGCGGCGGCCTCCTCGCCCGTGTGGTCGCCCTCCGCCGCGTAGGAGGTCTGCATGGCCATGGAGTGACCGGTGGCCGTGCCGCTCGCCTCGCTGGTGTGGAGGCTGACGGCCAGGTCGGTCGTGGCGGGCAGCCTGCCGGGGAGCGGGTCGCTGTAGGCGGTGGCCCCGGCGGGGACGGTGACGGAGCGCGAGCCGCCGAAGGTCAGCCGCCGGTTGGTGCCGCGGACCACGGTGGCGCCCTCCTGCCGGATGCCGGCGTAGACGCTGTCGAAGGTCAGCGGCCGGTCGCCGAAGGCGTTGGAGAGCCGGACGCGCAGGTCGTCCCCGGCGACGCTGGTGCGCACGATCAGCCGGTAGCTGCGGTCGCTCACGGCGTCGCCGATACGGTCCGCGCTCGCGCCCCAGGTGACCACGTCGTGCCGCTGCCCGGCGGCGGCCTGTGCCGTGGACGCCTGCGTGTCGGCCGGCCGCGCCGCCGCGGGCGTCACCTGGACGGCCGCGGCGATCAGCAGCAGGGCGGCCAGGCGGCCGCCCGCACGGGCGAACCGGGCCGTCATCGGGCGAAGTCCCGCAGCGTGACGGACCCGCCGGGCTTCAGGGTCACCGTGCGGGACGTGTTGCCGTACGCCACCGTCGTCGTCCGGCCGCCGACGCTGTGGATCCGGGCCTCGGTGGGCTTCCCGTCGCGCCAGCGCAGGTCGACGGTGAAGCCGCCGCGGACGCCGACTCCCGTGACGGAGCCGGACTTCGCCCAGGCGTCGGGGAGGGCCGGGAGCAGTTCCAGGTGGCCCGGGCGGGAGTACAGGAGCATCTCGATCATCGCCGCGGGTGTGCCGAAGTTGGCCTCGATCTGGAAGATGCCGCGGCTCTTCTCCACTTCGTAGATGTCGAAGAGGTTGGGGGCCGTGCCGTTGCCGCCGTCGATCGACGGACGGAGGTTGTTGACGATCAGCTGGTAGGCCTTGTCCGCGTCCTTGAGCCGGGCCCAGCACAGACTGCGCCAGGCGTTGGCCCAGCCGAAGCTCTCCATGCCGCGCGCGGTGAGCAGGGCAGTCGCGCCCTCGACGATCTCCGGAGGGGTGGAGTCGTCGGGGCGGATGCGGTCCCCGGGGAAGAGCCCGATCAGCGGGGAGAGGTGCCGGTGGGTGGTCTCGCCGAGGTTGTCGGGCGACATCCACTCCTCCAGCCAGCCCGTCTTGGGGCTGACCTTCGGCAGATACAGCCGCTTCTGGAGGCCGCCGATCTTCTTCGCGTAGGCGGAGTCCTTCTTCAACTCCTTGGACGCCGTGAGGAAGTGGTCGAACAGCACCCACACCAGTTCCTGCGCGTAGGTGATGCCCTTGGCGTCCTGCGGACCGTGCTCGGGCGACCAGTCGCTGTCGTCTATGAGCACTTCCCGCGAGGTGCCGGGAAGTGTCGTGGTGATCAGCCGCGCCTCCCAGAACTCGCAGGCACCCTTCAGGAGCGGGTAGATCCTCGCCAGATGGGAGCGCGACCGGGTGAACTCGTAGTGCTCCCACAGGGTCGTGCACAGCCAGGCGTTGCCCGCCGGATGCCACCACCAGCCGTTTCCGCCATGGATGTTGGTGGAGAAGGCGACGGTCCAGCCCGCGACCTTCCCGGTGGAGTTGCGGTAGCGGTTGCGCGGGTCGTTGTAGAGGTCGTTGGTGAGCTTCGTCCAGGACCCGAACTGGGCGAGGCAGTAGTCGGTGAGCGCGTCGAAGCACTGGGACAGCCCGGCCCGGTCGGCCATCCAGTAGTTCATCTGGATGTTGATGTCCGTGTGGTAGTCGCCCATCCAGTCCGGGTCGTTGCCGTCGAGCCACAGCCCCTGGAGGTTGAGCGGGAGACTGCCGCGGGAACCGGAGATCATCAGATAGCGGCCGAACTGCAGGTAGGCGGCCTCCAGTTCGGGATCGGGCTCGCCGTTCCGGGCCCGCGCCCCGAGTCGTTCCCAGGTGTCCAGGGAGCGCTGCTCGTCCGACGACGTACCGAGGGAGATGTCCAATTGCTCGAACAGCTCGCGGTGGTCGGCGACATGGGTGCGCAGCAGGGTGTCCGCCGAGTGGGCCGCCGCGTCGCGGACCTTCGTACGGGCCAGTCGCTCGGGGTCGAGGGACGGATCGCGGTAGTCGGTGGAGGCGTCGGGCGCGTAGTTGGTGCCGCCGCTCACCACGACGGTCAGTTCCCTGCAGCCGGAGAAGTCGATCCGCGGGCCGTTCACCCGGACGCTGCCGCCGCTGCCGGACGCCTTCACGGCCGCGCCGTAGCGCAGACCGTTCGGGAATGCGGCACCGAAGGAGGTACCCGTCACGCTCTCTCCGTGCGTCCCGTCGAGGGCGATGCTGCCGGTGTAACGGCCGCCGCCGCTCTGTGTGAAGTGCAGGACGATCGCGTCGTCGGGGCGGCTGGCGAAGATCTGCCGCTCGTACGTCACTCCGGAGCGGACGTACGTCGTGGTCACCACGCCCTGCGCGAGGTCGAGGGTGCGGCGGTAGCCGTTCACGGCGGACAGGTCGTGGTCGGGGATGTCGACGGTGAGGCGGCCGAGGAGCGTGAACGAGCCGAAGTTCTCGCGGTCGTAGGGGAACTGGCCGTCGGAGTCGAGCTTGTCGTTGAGGCCGCCGGTCCACATGGTGGCGTCGGTGATCAGGAGGAGTTCACGGCCGGGGTCGTTGCTCGCGAGGGCGCCGAGGCGGCCGTTGCCGACGGGCAGGCCCTGTTCGATCATCGAGTGCTCGTCGCCGGGCGTCTGCCACCACAGCTGGTTGCGTGAACTGCCCTTGGGGAGCGGGGCGTCGGCGGGTCGCTGGGGTGCGGCCGACGCGGTGAAGGCGGGCAGGCCGCCGAGGGCGGTGGCGACGCCGGCCGCCGCTGCCAGGGAGAGGAGTCTTCGTCGGCTGGGCTCGGTCGGGTTGTTGTCCATGGTGCGGCTCCAGGGGGAAGAGAACGGCGGTCAGGACGACTTCGGGACGTCGATGCGGTCGATGTCCGGGGCGTAGCCGGTGCCGCTGTCGAAGGTGATGGTGTTGGCGCCGGCCTTGAGGGTGACGGGCACGCTGACGGTCTCGGCGGTTCCCCAGTCCCCGGTGGAGGGGAACTTGTGGTGCCTGGCGCCGTTGCCGTTCGCGGAGACGTCGATGGAGCGTGCGTCACCGTTGACGTAGCCGACCTTCACCATGTACGTACCGGCCTTGGCGACGACGACGTCGTTGAAGCGGAGCTTGCCGCCGACGTAGAGGTTGCCGACCTTCTTGCCGCCCGAGCAGGCGGAGCAGTCGGCGACGGAGGCGTTGCCGCTGAGGGTGTTGGTGGTCGACTCGGCCTCGTAGCCGGTCGAGGCGAGGGCGGCGCCGCGCGGGGTGACGGTGAACAGCCGGGAGCCGTGGGCGGGCAGCGCCTGCGTCACCTTGTTCGTGTGCGTGCCGAGGTTCTCGCGGTTCCACAGGTCCCGTACGGAGGCCTTGCCTGTGAAGCCGAGGGTCGACCAGTCGGCGGTGACGGCGGCGGGCGCGTCGGCGAGGTTGAACAGGGCCACGGTGTAGCTGCCGTCGGCGTTCTTGGCCGCCCACACCTGCTGGGGGTCGGACGGGGTGACCGGGCGGGCGGGCGGTGTGCTGCCCTGGTTGAGGGCGATGACCTCGCGGTTGGTCAGCAGCGACACACCGTAGGAGTCGAGCTTGGTCAGGTCGTCACCGGTGTAGAGCGGGGACTTGGCGATGGCCCACAGGGTCGCGTAGCTCTGCCGCTCGGCCTTGGTGAGGCCGTCCATCTGGCCGTTGCCGACGTCCAGGGAGTCCAGGTCGTTCCAGCCGCCGGGGCCCGCGTGGCGGGTCCAGCCGGGGGCGTCGTCCCAGCGGTCGTCGACCGAGTTCTCCCAGCTGACAAGGGTGTTGCAGTAGCACTCGACGTCGGTGTCGATGCGCCAGCCGTTGGAGTACTTCTTCCAGTCGGCGACCCGGCCGATGTCGAGCGACCAGGAGATCTCCAGGTGGATCGGGCGGCCGGTGGCGGCGATGGCCTTCTGCCAGGCGGCGACGTCGGCAACGTTGTCGTACTGGTCGCCGTTCTTGCCGGAACCCGGTCCGACCCCGTCGAGCTTGAGGAAGTCGTAGCCCCAGTCGGCGAAGAGCCGTGCCTGCGAGTCGACGTACATCTGGGCGCAGGGGTTGGAGAAGTCGAGCTTGTAGGCGCTGTCCCAGCCGTTGGTGGTGCGCAGGTCGCCGTACACGATGTCGGCGGTCGTGCAGCCCTCCGCGTTCCAGATGGGGATCTTGCCCTCCCCGTACGCCTCCTTCTCCAGGCCGACGGGCAGGTAGATGCCCGCCTTGAGTCCCTTGCCGTGGATGTGGTCGGCGACGGGCTTCATACCACGCGGGAAGCGGCCCGGGTCCGCCTTCTGACGGGCGTACTCGTCGAATCCGGGCTTCCAGTCCTTGGCCCGCCACCATCCGGCGTCGAGGTTGACGTACTCGTACCCGTACGGCTTGAGCTTGGCCGCCAGGGCGTCCGCCTGCTTGAGGACGTTCTTCTCGGTGAGGTAGCTGTAGTCGCCGTCGGGGTTGAGTCCGGGGTACTTCGAGGACTGCATGCTCCAACTCGACCAGCCCATGTACGGCTTGGCCGCGACGGCCTCGGCACCGGCGGCGGACGATGTCGTGGACGTTGTCGTGGATGTGCTCGTAGGAGTGGAGGCAGTGGGAGTGGCGGCCCGGGCCGCCGGGAGGGTCGTCGCCATGGCCGCGGTGAGGGCCAGGACGAGCACGGCTCTTGTGGAGCGACGGGCAGGGGTACCGGGAGAGTACGAGGATGACCTCATGGGTCGGGCCTCCAGTGATGGGTTCGGCTCTGCGCGGGTGCGGTGATGCGTTGGGACAGTGATGCGTTGGGGCGGTGGGGCAGTGATGTGTTGAGGCAGTGATGTGTCGGTGGCTTGGTGCGGGAACTTCCTTGGAGGCCGAGTAGCTTGACTGATCGTCAGGAGGTGCGGCGGCTCATCCCTGGCCGCGGGTCGGACCGCCGATGAAGGACTGGATGGCGGTGGCCGCGGCGCCGCGCGCCCACTCGTCGAAGGGCAACGGACGCGTCAGCAGGTCGCACTGCGCGGCCGTGCCGAAGGCCGACGCGGTGAAGGCGTCGCGGATCTGCTCGGCGAACAGGTCGTACGCGGCGAGGCCCTCGCCGGAGATGATCACGCGCTGGGGGCCCATGAGGTTGGCGACGGTGGCGATGGCCCTGCCGATCGCCTCCCCGGCCCGCGCGTACACCTCACGGGCGCCCGGGTCGCCCCGGCGGGCCAGTTCGACGGCCTGCGCGGCGTCGGCGACCGGCAGGCGGGTCGCCTCGCGCACCGCGGCGACGATCGCGGGGTCCGCGGCGATGGCCTCGGCGCACCCGCGGTTTCCGCAGTGGCAGGGCGGTCCCGTCGGGTCGATGACCACGTGCCCGATCTCGCCGGCCACCCCGTGCGCGCCCGAGACGACCTTGCCGTGCACGACCAGGCCGCAGCCGATGCCCGCGCCGACGGTCACCACCGCGAAGTCGGAGAGGCCGATGCCCGCGCCGAACCACTGCTCGGCGACGGTGAGAGCCCGGACGTCGTTGTCGACGGTGACCGGCAGTCCGGTCGTCATCTCCACGAGTTCGGCGAGGGGAAGGTCGCGCCACTCCAGGAAGGGCGAGAAGCGCACCTCTCCGGCGGCGCGGTCCACATCGCCGGAGACGGCGACGCCGAGCCCCTGGACCTGAACGCCGAACCCGTCGGCCTCCGCGAGGAGTTCCTGCGCGAGGGCGGCGACCGAGGCGAGCACGGCCTTGGGTTCGCGGTCGTCCAGGGGCACGTGCCGGGCGACGCGGATACGGCAGCACAGGTCCGTCAGCACCGCGATGATCTCGTCGCCGGTGATCTTGACGCCGATGAACAGGGCCCGTCCGCCGTCGACCCGCACGGGGTTGGCGGGCCGGCCCAGGGACGGTCGTGCCTCGTCGCCCGCGTCCTCCACCAGGTACCCGGCCTCGATCAGCGGCCGGACCGCCTTCGTGACCGCCGCCGCCGAGAGCCCGGCCCGGCCGGCCATGTCCGACCGGGTGAGCGGGCCGTGGGACAGCACGGTGGTGAAGATCTGGGCAGCGGCCGGCGTGTGTGCCGGGAACGCCTCCGTACGAGGAGTCGAGCGCATGCCCGGAACCTAGGTCCGTTCTTTTCCGCCGTCAATAAAAGAAGCAAGGATCCTTTGAAGAAGGGGGATTTGACACTTTGGCCCTACGGATACGCCCCATCGCCGGATATCGCACCGGCACTTGCCCGGCACCTTCGCCGCTCATGCTTGAAGTCCATGGTCTCCTGGCATGCTGCCTCCATGCCGATACCGACAGGGCCCCGCCCGCCCGAGTCCCCGCTCCTCGCCCCGGTCGACGGCCTGCGGATCCGGGCCCGTCGGCTGACCCAGGAGGTGCGCGGAGCGGGGCGCGTGCTGGACGAGGTGTCCCTCGATGCCGAGCCCGGGCGGATCGTCGTGATCGCCGGCAGCAGTGGCGCGGGCAAGACGGTGCTGCTGGAAACCCTCGCGGGACTGCGGTCGGCCGACGAAGGTTCCGTACTGCACGATGGAGTTCAACCGGGCGAGCCCGGGCCGGAGTTCGGGTTCGTGCCGCAGGAGGACATCCTGCACCGCGACCTGCCGCTGCACCGGACGCTGGTGTTCGCGGCGGGTCTACGCATGCCGGCGGGGACGTCGGCCCAGTCGGTCACCGCGGCCGTCGACCGGGTCCTGGACACGCTCGGGCTGGCGCACCGGGCCGGTACTCCGGTCCGCGCGCTGAGCGGCGGCGAACGCAAACGGGCGAGCATCGCCGCCGAGTTGCTCACCAGACCGCGGGCACTCTTCCTCGACGAACCCACCTCCGGGCTCGATCCGGTCACCGGGGCGGCCCTGTTGCGGACTCTGCGCTCGCTCGCCGAGCACGGCACCACCATCGTCCTGACGACCCATGTCCTCGCGGACCTCCTCCGTGGCGACCACGTCGTGTTCCTGGCTCCGGGCGGACAGGTCGCGTACACGGGTGAACCGGACGCCCTGTGCCGGGAGTTCGGGGTCGGCACGGTCGAGGAGGTGTACGAGGCGGTGGCCGACGGCGCGCGCATCGAAGCCGCAGTGCCCCCTGAAGAGCCCGCGGAGTCCGAGGAAGGCGCGGTCCGTTCTCAGCAGCCGGAGGCACGACCTCGCGTCGGCGCGGTACGCCAGTGGTCGCTGCTCACCCGGCGCGGAACGGCTCTGCTGCTGCACAACCGGCTCTCGGTCGCCGTGCTGGCCGGTTCACCCGTGATGATCGTGGCGATGTTCGCGGTGCTGTTCCGCGCGGGCGCGTTCGACCCGGCGGACCCGGATCCGGGGTCGACCGCGATGATCATGTTCTGGATCGCGTTCGGCGCCTTCTTCTTCGGGCTGACGTACGGCTTGTTGCAGATCTGTACGGAACTGCCCGTGCTCCGCCGCGAATGGCTGGCCGGGCTGCGGATCGGCCCGTACGTGGCGTCCAAGCTCACCACCATGCTCCCGGTACTGGCGGCCGCGGACGCCCTGCTCCTCGCCGTGCTGCGCGCCCTGGACCGGCTACCCGCGGCGGGCTGGGACACGTACGTCTCGCTGTTCGTGTCGAGTGTGCTGGCCTCGGCGGCCGCGCTCGCCCTGGGGCTGCTCGCCTCCGCCGCCGTGACGGACCCGGGGCAGGCGACGCTGATGCTGCCGCTGCTCTGCTTCCCTCAGGTGCTGTTCTCGGGGGCGTTCGTGCCGGTGCCCCGGATGACGGCGGCGGGAGACGCGATCAGCTGGGCGATGACCAACCGATGGGCGTTCGAGGCGCTGGGCAGCGGCATCGGCCTGGAGTCGCTGTGGCGCGACGGTGCCTCCCGGCTGGGACCGCCGCTGCTGGACTCGTACGGCGACTCGTTCGCCCATCCCGCGAGCCGGGGCTGGCTGATCCTGGCCGGGTTCGCCCTGCTGTTCCTGGCGGCGACGTGGGCGGTGCTGGTGCGCAAGTGCCGGAACGGGGTGGTGCGCGGGCGGGCGGGACGATGAGCCGCGACACCCGTCGATCGCTCAGCAGCCCGCCCTCGCCTCCAGTCCGGCGGCCCCGGGCACCCGGTCCCGGTAGGTCTCCCGTACGAACGTCAGGAACGTCTCGATGTCCCTGGGTTGTGACGACAGGCCGAGCGAGATCCGGACAGCGCCCGCCGACGGCAGGCGCAGCAGCTCCAAGTACTCCTCCAGGGACGCGACTTGGCGGCGCGCGGCCGAGCGGAGTCGGCGTGGCGGCAGGGCGAACGCCGCCTCGCCAGCGCCCGGATTGCAGAAGCAGCCGGTGCGCAGTGAGATCCCGCGCCGGGCGCTGTCGCGGGTGACGACCCGTTCGTCGATGACGCGGCCGTCGGCGCCCAGCAGGTTGAGCGCGGCCGTCCCGCCCCGGGCGACGAGGTCGCCAGGGCCGTACATCCTGACCAGCGGCGAGCCGTCGCTGTGTCGCAACGCCCGCAGCCCCGCGAGGAGTTGACCGGTCAGCGCGGTGACGTGGGCGTGCACGCGGTCCATGCCGATGCCGTCGATCCACTCCAGCCCGGCCGTCACGTCGGGGACGGACAGGAAGTTGACCGTGCCGTCCTCGAAGGCCGCCTCGTCGTCCGCGAGGACGTGCCACTGCGCCTGCGCGCTGACCGCGTAGATGGTGCCGCCGGAGAACCAAGGGCGGCGCAGCCTCGCGAGCGCGTCCCGGCGTGCGATCAGGCTGCCGACGCCGGTGGGGTGGCCGAAGACCTTGTACCAGCTGACGACCGTGAAGTCGGGGTGGAACCGGCTCAGGTCGAGGGTGTTGGCGGGTACGTACGCGGCCGCGTCGAGCAGCACGTCGTAGCCGCGTGCCTGGGCCGCCGCGATCCAGGTGAGCGGGTGCTGGACGCCGGTGAAGTTGCTCTGCGCGGGGTAGGCGAGCAGGCCGTGCGGGCGCTCGCCCACGCGGCCTCGCCGCAAGCCCGGTCCGAGTCCGAGTCCGGGACCGCGTTCACGCGCGGGCAGGGCGGCTCTCAGCCGCCGCTCGTCCATCCGCAGCCCGGGGCCGCTCACCGGTACGTACACGGTGGTCGCGCCGCGCGAACGCGCGTACTCCCGCAGGCCGTTCACCGAGTTGTGGTTGTCCAGGGACATCACCAGCCTGCTGCGGCGGGTGAAGGGGTACGCCTCGCCGACCAGCCGCAGTGCACCTGTCGCGTTGGCGGTGAAGATCACGGCGTACTCGGCCGGGTCCGCGTTGAAGTGGCGGAGCACCGCGCGGCGGGCCTGGGACAGCAGCACTCCCGAGGCGCGGGAGGCCGGGCTCTCGGAGTGCGGGTTCCCGAAGAGTCCGCCGGTGATGCGGGCGGCGCTCCCCCGCACGAGCGAGGTCGGCGGAAGACCCGCTCCCGTGTGGTCGAGATAGGTGTGCCCGCCGGCGTCGAGGTAGTCGAAGTCCTCGTTGCGTAAGTCCGCCAAGTCGCCTGCGTGCGCGTCGTCTTCGGGTATGTGGCCGGTGGTCTGCGCCTTGTCCACTGATCCTCCCGCATGAGAGGCCCGGCCCGTCCCCGAGTCCTGGGCCGGGCACGGTCTCCCAACATCATGCTGCTATTCGTCCCGGTGGGAAGAGGTTGCCGGGAATCGGCGCGATCGTGCCGCTCGGGCCGGTGGCGAGTCGGTCAGAGGGTGCCGACGGGCTCGGCCAGCACGGTGGTGACTCCGCGGGCGCGCAGTTCGGCGAGGATGCCGGGGTCGGCCGTGTCGTCCGTGACCAGGGTCCAGCCCTCGGGGAGGACGGCCCAGGCGTGGAAGGGGCGGCGGCCCAGCTTGGCCGCGTGGGCGAGTACGTAGACGTGGTCGGCGCGGCGGGCCATGAGTTCCTTGAGGCGGGTCTGGCGCAGATCGGCCTCGCAGATCCCGTGCTCCGGCGAGACTCCGTCGGTGCCGAGGAAGACCCGGTCGAAGGTGAGCCGTTCGAGGGCGGCCTCGGTCAACGGGCCGACGAAGCCCTGGCTGAGCGGCCTGAGGGTGCCGCCGAGGCACTCGACGTGCACCGTCTCGACGTCGGCGAGTTCCTGAAGCGCGGTCAGTCCGGTGGTCGCGATGGTCACGTCCTTGGCCGTACGCAGTTCGTGTGCGAGCGCGCCGACCGTGGAGCCCGCGTCGAGGAGTAGCGTCTCGCCCGGCTGGACCTGGGCCGCCGCCCAGCGGGCGATGGCGCGCTTGGCGTCGTAGGCCTCGCCGGTGCGCTGGCGCAGCGACGCCTCCGGGTGCGCGGACAGGGCCATCGCGCCGCCGTACGTGCGGGCGAGCCGTCCGTCGGTGGTGAGTTTCGCGAGGTCGCGGCGGATGGTGGAGGCCGTGACGCCGAACAGCTGGGAGAGCTCCTCCACGCTGGTCAGGCCGGTGGTGGTGGCGAGTTGGACGATCCGGTCGCGCCGGGCCTTGGAGCCGATCGCAGACATCAGTCCCTGTCCTCTGGTGTCCTGTGGTGCCGATGGTGCCGACGGGCCGGGGTCAGCGGGCGGCGGCCGGAGCGGATGACATCTCGGCGGCCTGGCGCAGCGCCTCGACCATGCTACCGGCCTCGGCCCTGCCGGTTCCGGCGATGTCGAAGGCGGTGCCGTGGTCGACGGAGGTGCGGATGACCGGCAGGCCCACGGTGAGGTTGACGCCCGCCTCGATGCCGAGGACCTTCACCGGGCCGTGGCCCTGATCGTGGTACATGGCGACGATGAGGTCGTAGTCGCCGCGTCCGGCGAGGTAGAAGGCCGTGTCTGCGGGGAGCGGGCCGCGGGCGTCGATGCCGTCGGCGCGCAGGACCTCCAGGGCGGGGACGATCTTCGTCTCCTCCTCGCCGTTGCCGAACAGTCCGTTCTCGCCGGCGTGCGGGTTGATTCCGCACACCCCGATGACGGGTGCCTCGACGCCCGCGCGGACCATCGCGTCGTGGCCACGGCGCACGGTGCGCTCGACCAGTCCGGGCTCGATCCGGTTGACGGCGTCGATCAGACCGATGTGCGTGGTGACGTGGATGACCTTCACCTTGGGTGTGGACAGCATCATCGACACCTCCTCGACGCCGGTGAGATGGGCGAGGAGTTCGGTGTGTCCGGGGTAGAGGTGCCCGGCGGCGTGCAGGGCCTCCTTGTTGAGGGGCGCGGTGCAGATGCCGTGGACGTCGCCGTTCAGGGCGAGTTCGGCGGCGACACGGATGTACTGGTACGCGGCGTCGCCGGCCTTCGCCGAGAGGACGCCCCAGGGGAGGTCGGCCGGGAGCAGGCCGAGGTCGACGACGTTGATGCGGCCGGGCGTGAACTCGGCCTGGGCGGGGCCGTCGACGCACACGATGTCGCAGGCGACGCCGAGGATGCGGGCCGCCTCGCGGAGGCGTTCGGCGTCGCCGATGACTACGGGGCGGCAGCCGCGCAGGGTGTCGGCGTTCAGCAGGGCCGGGACGATGACCTCCGGTCCGATGCCGGCGCCGTCGCCCATGGTCACCGCGATGATCGGGAGGCGGCGTCCGGCGGTGCCGGACTGCTCGGCGGGCGCGGCGGTGGGGGCTGCGTTCACGTGGGTTCTCCTAGCGGGTCGGGCGAGACGGGACGGGTGAGGCGACCGGCTGGTCGGAAGGCAGCGCGAGGCCGGGGCGCAACGCACGGGCGATGCGCAGCAGGGAATCGGTGTCGCCGTAGCTGCCTGGTCGGGTGACGACGCGACGGCCGTCGACGGTGCTGGAGCGGACGGCGCCGTGGTGGATCTGGTCGAGCGGCAGGAGTTCGCGGATGCCGAGTGCGTCGAGGACGCGGCGGGCGGTCTCGCCACCCGTCAGGACGAGGTCGCTGTCGTGCGCCGCCGCGGCGACCGCGTGGGCCAGGCCCGCGGCGAGGCGGCCCGCCGCGCCGGGATCGACGGCATGGGTGCCGTCGATGCTGACGACGGTGACGCCGTGCGGTGTGTGGCCGCCTTCTGTACGGATGTCCAGGGGCCGCCGGGCAGAGTGGTCGGTGAGGGTGTGCGCGGGCAGCGGCACATGGCGCGCACCGGCCGCGACGAGTTGCGCGATCTGCGCAACGGCGACGGGCTCTGCGGTGCCGACCACCACCAGCAGGGGTCTGAAGGAGGTGCCACCGAGAGCCGGTGACACCTCGTCGGCTGGTGCGGGACCTGCCGTGTCCGCTCCGGTGGGACGGTCCCGGTCGGCTTCCGCGGAACGGTCGTGCGCGGTCCGCGCGGAGTGGTCGGGGTCGGGGTCAGCTTCCGTGGAACGGTCGCGCGCGGTTCGCGCGGAGTGGTCGGCGTCGGCTTCCGTGTGGCCCCGGGCGGCCTCCGCGGGACGGTCACCGTCCGTTCCCTTGAACCCGGCCCCGGTCCCGGCCGCGTCCGCCTCCGCTTTCGCGAGCCTTCGTCCGAGCGCTGCCGCCAGCCCGCCCGTGCCCATCAGCCGTATCCCCGGGCCGAGTCGGAGCGCCGCCTCGGCGATCGCGTCGAGGTCCGCGTCCGTCTCCGCGTCGCACACCGGGTGGTACCCCTCGGCGACGAGCGCCCGGAGCCGGTCGTACAGCGCAGGCTCGGGCGCGCGCACCGTCGCCAGCGGCACCACCCGCGTGCGTACGCCGCCCAGGGCGGCCCCCACCGACACCGGCGCCGCGCCCGACTCCGCACGCCAGGCGTCGGTCGTGTGCAGGGCGATGCCATGCAGGTTGACGACACCTTCGCGGACGGTACGGCCCGCCACGGGAAGGGCAGGTGCGATCACGACGCCCGTGGCGCCGGTCGCGTAGGCGGCCGCCTCGGCGGCGAGGTTGCCCCGCAGCAGCGAGTCGATCTTCTTCAGGACCACGCCTCCGTCGGCGTACGCCAGCGCGGCCCGTACCGCGCTCGCCGCGTCCTGCGGCGGCAGCTGCCGGGTGTCGAGGTCCAGTACGACCGACTCTCCCTCGCGGGGCGAAGTCGTGGCGGGGCCGAGCACGATCCGGCCGCGCAGGCCGAGCGCGGCCGCGGTCTCGGCGGCGCCGGACAGGTCGTCGGCGAGGGCGAAGACGCGGGGTACGAGCACCGTGCGGGTGGTGCGGGACACGCGAACCTCCTTCGGCGGGTACCTGTTCGGGCGGCCCGGACAGGCGGACGGCCTCGGCGCCGATGATGACACAGCTTGCGCGAAGTGCGCGAGACCTCTTGCGCACTTCGCGCAGTCGTGCCACCTTTTCCGGCGCGACACCTGTTCGTCGCCCGGTGTCGGGCGGCGTCAGCGAGAGCCGGTCGCCCTCCAGAATCCGAGAAGGTCGACGATGACCCCAACTCCTCACCTCTTTCCCCCGCCCGGACCGCCCAGCCGCCGGACCGTGCTGCGCTGGGGCGCGCTCGGCGGCACGGGCATCGCGCTCGGTCCGCTGTCCGCCTGTGCCGGCCCCACCGGTGCGCCCGGCCCCGGCACACTCACGCTCGGCCTGAACCGTTCCCTGGTGAGTCTCGACAACAAGCTCAACCAGTTCGACGCCGCGGTGACCGTGCAGCGCGCCGTACGCCAGGCGCTCACCTGGATCGGCCCAGACCTGCAGCCCCGGCTCGTACTCGCCGACCGGTTCGAGATGACCGCTCCCACCGCGTGGAGCGTGCGACTGCGCGAAGGCGTCCGCTACTCGGACGGCAGCCCCGTCACCGTCGAGGACGTGGACACGGCACTGCGCATGTACTCCGAGGTCAACGGCTCGTTCCTGCTCGGCCTCTTCCCCGAGATGCCGACCGTCGAGGCCACCGGCGACCGCACGTTCCTCCTGCGCACGCAGCGCCCCGTACCGGTGCTCGACCGGCTGATGGCCAACATCCACATCACCCCTGCCAGGGCCAACCGGCCCGAGGAACTCCAGTCGGGGCTCGGCTCGGGCCCGTACCGCGTCGTCAGCGCGAACGGCGGTGCCGGCGAGTACACGCTGGCCCGCAACACCGAGTACTGGGGCAAGCAGCCGCCCGTCGAGAAGGTCCGTGTCCGGTTCGTGCCCGAGGAGTCCAGCCGGGTCATCGCCCTGCGCAGCGGCGAACTGGACGTCGTGGACACCCTCACGCCCGACTCGGCCGAGCAGCTCGCCGGCCTGCCCGGTGTCGCCGTCCAGGAGACCCCGGGCGTCCGGATCTGCCAGCTCTTCTACAACTTCCGCAAGCCCGAAGGGCATCCGCTCGCCGACGCGCGCGTGCGCCACGCGCTCACCTACGCGATCGACGGCGAGTCCCTGATACGTGACGTCCTCATCGACTCCGCCGAGGCGACCGAGGGAGTGGTGCCGCTCGCGCTCCAAGGGGCGGTGCGCACGGGCACGTATGCCTACGACCCGCGCAGGGCCAAGGCGCTGCTCAAGTCGCTGGACGCCGAGGACCTGCGGATCACCATCATGTGGGAGTCGGGCGAGTTCGCGGGTGACACGTCCGTGATGGAGGCCGTCGTCGACATGCTCAAGGACGTCGGCGTACGTGCCTCGCTGCGGCAGTTCGAGCCCGGCGGCGACATCCTGAAGTGGCGGCAGGGACGCGGCGGCGACTGGGACGTCATCGGCAACGGCTTCCCCGGCACGACCGGCCAGGCCCTGACCTCCCTCCAGGGCATGTACGGGGGCACGGCCGAGAAGGAACGCACCCGGGACACCTACATGGGCTACGTCATCCCGCGCATCGAACGGCAGCTCTCCGACGCCGCGACCGAGACGGACGCCAAGGAGCGCGACAAGAAGCTGGCCGCCCTCCAGCACGCCGTCTGGGACACCTGGCCCAGCCTCTGGGCGTTCGCGCCCAAGACGCTGCTCGCGCGCCGCGACCGCGTCCGGGGCCTGGCGCTCCAGCCGGTCAACTCCTATGACCTGACCGCCGTACGGCTGGAGGGCTGAGCCGTGCCGATATATCTCGCCCGCCGCATCGGGCAGAGCCTGCTGACCGTGTTCCTCACGCTCACCACCGTCTTCCTGCTGGTGCGACTCGCGCCCGGCGATCCCGCCTCCGCGTACGCCGCGCCCAGCGCGACCAGTGCCGATCTCGCCCGGATCCGCGAGCAGTTCGGCCTCGACGAGCCGCTGTTCGTCCAGTACGGGTACTTCGTCCGCGACCTGTTCACCGGGGATCTCGGTACGAGCTACTCCTTCCACTCCCCCGCGCTCGACGTGGTCCTGGACCGGATGCCGTACACGATCACGCTCGCCGTCTCCGCCATCGCGGTCACGACACTGGTCGCCGTGCCGCTCGGAGTGTGGATGGCCCGCCGTGCCGACACACGCAGGGAGTTGGGCGCGAACGTGTTGACCATCGCCGGTCAGTCGATGCCGGACTTCTGGACCGGAGTGATGCTGCTGACCGTCTTCGCGGTGCTGGTGCCGGTGCTTCCCGCGTCCGGCTTCACGTCGTGGAGCGGTCTGGTGCTGCCGACGGTGACCGTGGCCGTGCTCCAACTCGCCCTGATATCAAGGCTGGTGCGCCGGGAGATGTCCACCGCGCTGGCTTCCTCGTACGTCACCGTCGCCCGCTCCCGGGGCGTCTCGGAGTCCGCGTTGACCTGGCGCTACGCGCTCGCGAACTCCTCGGTGCCACTGGTCACGGCACTCGGTACGCGGTTCGCGGCGCTGCTGAACGGTGTGGTGGTGGTCGAGGTCGTCTTCGGCTGGCCGGGAGTCGGCTCGCTCGTCGTACGCGCCCTGGAGACCCGCGACTATCCGCTCATCCAGGCCACCGTGCTGGTCACCGCGACCCTCGCGATCCTCGTCCAACTCCTCGTCGACCTGGCCTATCCGCTGCTCGATCCGCGGGTACGCCTCGGAAAGGCGGCCTGAGCCATGAGTACCGCCGTAGATGCGGGGCGGCCCAGTGCCGTCACCGCCCGCGACCTCGCCCGGGCCACCGCGACCCGGCAGCGGCGCGGCGCCCGTTTCAAGCTGTGGGCCGGAGGCGTGTGCACCGCGATCGTCGTCCTGCCCGTCGCCCTCGCCGGACTGCTGCCGCTGCCCGGGGCGAACGCCCAGGATTTGTCGCGGCGCAGGCTGCCGCCGCTGAGCGAGGGCCATCTGTTCGGGACCGACCAGTTGGGGCGCGATCTGCTGTCGCGGATCCTGCACGGCGGCCAGGTCTCCCTGACCGTCGGCGTGCTCGCCGTGCTGGTCTCCGGTCTGATCGGCATCGCGGCCGGCTCGGCGGCCGGGTTCTTCGGCGGCTGGGTCGACGCCCTCGTCTCCCGGTTCCTGGAGGCCCAACTCGCCCTGCCGCTCCTGATGATGCTGCTCCTCGTGGTCGCCCTGTTCGGGCCGTCCGTCACCGTCATCACCTGTGTGATCGCGGTCGCGCAGTGGCCGGAGGTGGCCCGGCTGACGCGTTCGCTCGTCCTCGTCGAGCGTGAGAAACCGTACGTCGCCGCCGCCCGCGTCCTCGGACTGCGTTCCTGGGCGGTCCTCGTACGGCATGTGATCCCCAACGTCGTGCGCCCGGCGAGCCTCGTCGTCCTGCTGCTGCTCGCGCAGGCGGTGCTGCTGGAGAGCGCGCTGAGCTTCCTGGGCGCGGGCCCGCAGCGGCCGTTCGCGACCTGGGGCCGGATCATCTCCGACGGCCAGGACTACATCACCACCTCGTGGTGGCTGGTGACCCTGCCGGGACTTGTCATCGTGGTCCTGGTGGTCGGGGTCAACCTGCTCGGGGACGGGCTGCGGGACCGTACGCGCAGCGGGTCGCGTGCCCGCCTGCGGAAGGGAGCGTGAGCCATGGCCGAGGACACACCGCTGCTCGACGTGGCGGATCTGCAGATCGAACTCATCACCGGCCAGGGCGTGGTGCGCGCGGTCGACGGGGTGACGTTCACCGTCCGCAGGGGCGAGACCGTCACCCTGATCGGCGAGTCGGGGTCGGGGAAGTCGACCACGGCGATGGGCGTGCTGCGGCTGTTGCCCGAGGGCCTCGCCGTGCTGTCGGGGAGCGTCCGGATCTCCGGGCGAGACGTCGTGGCCGATCCGGATGCCGCGCGTGCGGTGCGCGGGCGGACGGTGTCGCTGATCCCGCAGGACCCGATGACAGCCCTGAGTCCGGTGCACACCATCGGCCGACAGCTGGGCGACGCGCTGCGGCTGCGCCACCCGGAATTGTCCCGAACCGAGGCCCGGGACAAGGGAGTCGAGCTTCTCGGGCGGGTGCGTATCTCCGAGCCGGAGACCCGCTGGAAGGCGTATCCCCACCAGTTCTCCGGCGGCATGCTGCAGCGCATCCTCATCGCGACCGCGCTCGCCGCCGAACCGGAGCTGCTGGTGGCGGACGAGCCCACCTCCGCGCTGGACGCCACCGTGCAGGCGAGCGTCCTCGATCTCCTGATGGAGCTTCAGGAACACACCGGCATCGGGATGTTGATGATCACGCACGATCTCGGGGTGGCCCGGCTCGTCTCCGACCGTATCCATGTGATGAAGGACGGGCGGTTCGTCGAGTCGGGCTCCGCCGAGGAGATCGTCGAGCGGCCGACCGAGCCGTACACCCGTGAGCTGCTCGCCGCCGTGCCGCGCCTCGGCGCTTGGGACGAGGACGAGGACAGCGACCGCAACGGGAATGGGAACGGCGACGGCGACGGCGACGGGCGGATCGAACCCCTGGTGCAGGGAGCAACGAAATGACCGACAACACCGCGGTGAACACTCCGACCGACGGGACCGCCGCCGACCGCGCCTCGGCGGCCGGGCCGCTGCTCTCCGTCGAGGACCTCGTCGTCGAGTACGCCACAGCGCAGGGGCCGTTCAAGGCTGTGGACCGGGTGGACTTCGAGGTGCCGCATGGGGGTTCGCTCGCCGTGGTGGGCGAGTCCGGCTGTGGCAAGTCGACCCTTGCCCGGGCCCTCGTCCGGCTGCTCAAGCCGGTGAGCGGCCGGATCGTCCTGGACGGAACCGACATCGCGACGCTGCCCGAGCGGCGGCTGCGTCCACTGCGGCGACGGGTGCAGATGGTCTTCCAGGATCCGTACGGTTCACTGGATCCCCATCTCACGGCTCAGCAGATCGTCGCCGAGCCGCTGCGGGTGGCCGGGGTCTCCGACCGGGTCCAACGCGCCCGTCGGGCCGCCGAGTTGATCGACCGGGTCGGCCTGCCGTCCTCAGCCCTTGACCGACGGCCGCCCGAGTTCTCCGGCGGCCAGCGGCAGCGCATCGGCATCGCTCGGGCCCTCGCGTCCCGGCCCGACCTCCTCGTCTGCGACGAGGCGACGTCCGCCCTCGATGTCTCCGTACAGGCCCAAGTGCTGCATCTGCTGCGGGAGTTGCAGGCGGACACCGGCATCGCCTATCTCGTCATCGCCCACAACCTCGGTGTCGTCCGGGAGATCAGCAACGACGTGGTGGTGATGCGCGCGGGCCGGGTCGTCGAGAGGGGACCGACGGCCGCCGTGCTCGCCTCACCCGCCGACCCGTACACCCGCGCGCTGCGCCGCGCCTCCCTGGACCCGACCACGATCCGGGGTGTGAAGCCACGGACGGTTCTGTCTGCCCGGGCGGCGCTGTCTGCCGCGCCCGACGCGTCTTCCCCGTCCGCCTCGCCTGCCTCGTCTGCCTCGACTTCCCCACCTCCTGCGGCTGCTCCCGCTTCTCCCGCTTCTCCCGCATCGGAAGGAAACCGCTCGTGACCACCGGCATCACCCTGCCGAACATCCCCGTCCCGCTCTCCCGGCTCGTCCTCGGCACCATGACGTTCGGCGACACCGTGGACGCCACCGGAGCGGCGGCCATGCTCGATGCCGCGCTCGACGCCGGGATCACCGGGGTCGACACGGCCAACGGCTACGCGGGCGGTGAGAGCGAGCGCATCCTCGCCGGGCTCCTGCCGGGCCGACGCGACCGGATCGTCCTGGCGACCAAGGCCGGGATCCCGCACGCCGACCAGGGCGAGCACGCCCCTCTCTCCGCCGCCGGACTACGGGCCGCTCTGGAGGGCAGCCTCAAGCGGCTCGGCACCGACTCGGTCGACCTCTTCTATCTCCACCAGCCCGACCGTGCGACACCGCTCGCCGAAACCCTCGCCACCGTCGCCGAGTTCGCCGCCGAGGGCAAGATCCGCGCCCTCGGCGTCTCCAACTACGCGGCCTGGCAGATCGCCGAACTCGTGCGTACCGCCGAGGAGGTGGGCGCGCCGCGTCCCGTCGTCGCCCAGCAGCTGCACAACCTGCTCGCGCGCCGCATCGAGGAGGAGTACGTCGAGTACGCCGCCGTCAGCGGCCTGCGCACGATGGTCTACAACCCGCTCGGCGGGGGCCTGCTCACCGGTCGTCACCGCTTCGAACAGGCCCCGGAATCAGGCCGGTTCGGGGACTCCAGGGTCGCCGCGATGTACCGGGAACGCTACTGGGACGAGCGCCTCTTCTCCGCGGTCGACCGGCTCGCCGCCGTCGCGGACGCCGCGGGCATATCGCTCACCGACCTCGCCCTGCGCTGGCTCCTGGACCGCGCCTCCACCGACGCGTTGCTGCTCGGCGGGTCGAAGACCTCGCATCTGCTTGCCAACATCGCCGCCGCTCAGGCCGGGCCGCTGCCCGCCGATGTCGCGGCGGCCTGCGACGAGGTCGGGGCGGGGTTGCGTGGGCCCATGCCCGCGTACAACCGGTGACCCGGGCAGCACTTCTGGCGCGGGCCGGCCGTGGCCGGTCGCGCAGTTCCCCGCGCCCCCTACGGGGCGCAGCCCCCTCCTCAGCCGCCTTGAACGCTTGAACCGTACGAACCCTGAAGGAGCCCACCATGCCTCCCGCCGCTGCCCCCGGCACCCCCGCCGCATTCGCCGCCGCCCTGCGTGCCCGTGAACCGCTTGTCGGTTACTGGTCCGTCCTCGACTCGCCGGTCTCGACCGAGCGCATCGCCCGTCTCGGGTACGACTATGTGGCGCTGGACGCCCAGCACGGGCTGTTGGAGTACGCGGGCGTGCTGGCCTCGCTGACCGCGATCGACACCAAGGGGTCGACCGCCGTCGGCCTGGTCCGGGTCGAGGCCAACGACCCGATGCCGATCGGCAAGGCACTGGACGCGGGCGCGGCCGGTGTCATCGTCCCGCTCGTCGACAACGCGCGGGACGCCGCCGACGCGGTGGCCGCCGTACGCTATCCGCCACTCGGCAAGCGGTCGTACGGACCCATGCGTTCGGGCCTGCGCATCGGCCCCGACCCCGCCGACGCCCACGCGCAGACCGTGGTCCTCGCGATGATCGAGACCGCCCAGGGTCTCGCGAACGTGGACGAGATCTGCGCCACCGACGGCCTCGACGGGGTCTACATCGGCCCCTCCGACCTGCGGATCGCGCTCGGCGGAGCCACCTCGACCGACCCCGCGGTCTCGGACGAGTTCGAGGCGGCGCTGGTCAGGGTGCGGGAGGCCGCCGCGGCCGCGGGGATCGCCGTCGGCATTCACAACCCGGACGGCTCCAGCGCCGCCAAGCGGCTCGCCGAGGGCTTCACGTACGTGACCGTCGCCTGTGATCTCGTCCATCTGGAGCAGGCCGCGGGTCAGCATCTCAGCGCCGCGCGCACCTCGGGGCTGGTCCGATGACGTCGCAGCCGACGCTCGCCGACGGCGTCGTACACCCGCATCCCGCCGAACCCGGGCGCGCCGAGGCGCAGTTGTCGGCGCCGGCCGTGCAGAACCACGCCGCCAATCTCACCGTGCTGCCCGACGGCGGGCTGGGCTGTGTCTGGTTCGCGGGCACACAGGAGGGCGTCGCGGACATCTCGGTGTGGTTCTCGCGGCTCGCCCCCGATGGTGACGTGTGGTCGGCACCGGTACAGCTGTCCCACGACGACGCCCGGTCCGAGCAGAACCCGGTGCTGTCCATCGACCCGTCCGGCGACTGGTGGCTGCTGCACACGGCACAACGGGCCGGGCACCAGGACACCGCCGAGGTGCGGCTGCGTGTCAGCCGCGACGAGGGCCTGACGTGGGGCCCGTCACGGACGCTCTTCGACGGCGGGGTCTTCGTCCGGCAGCCGGTGACCGTGCTGCCCTCGGGCCGCCGGCTGCTCCCAGTCTTCCGCTGCATAGCCGCGCCGGGCGAGACGTGGTCCGGCGACCGGGACACCAGCTCGGTGATGGTCAGCGACGACTCCGGGACGAGTTGGCGCGAGGTTCCGGTGCCTGGCTCGACCGGACTCGTACACATGAACATCCGTCCACTGCCGGACGGTTCGCTCCTCGCCCTGTTCCGCAGCCGACGGGCGGATGCCGTGCACCGGAGCGTGTCGTACGACGACGGGGAGAGCTGGACCGAGCCCCGTCCGCTGGACGTGCCGAACAACAACTCCTCCATCCAGTACGTGCCGTTGGCCGACGGCCGGCTCGCCCTCGTGCACAACCACAGCAGTGCCGCGGACGCCGTCGCGCGCCGCGTCTCGCTGTACGACGAGATAGGCGAGGAGGGACTGCGAGAGGCCGGGGATCAGGAACCCGGCGACCAAGCTGTGGGGAATCACGAACCCCCCGCAGCCGCCGCGACAGGAGCCGCGTTCTGGGGCGCGCCCCGTGCCCCGCTCACCCTCTCCGTCTCCTCCGACGGCGGGCTGACCTGGCCCGTACGCCGTGATCTGGAGACCGGTGACGGCCACTGCCTGACCAACAACTCCCGCGACGGTCTCAACCGCGAGCTCTCCTACCCGTCCGTCGTCCAGACCCCCGACGGCACGCTGCACATCGCGTTCACCCGGCACCGCCGCACGATCAAGTACCTCCGCCTGAGCCCCACTTGGGCGGACCGGGAGCTCCCCGTATGACGACGACGCTCATCACCACGCCCACCTTCTCCTGCCACTCCCCCGAGCCCTGGCGGATCCTGGAACGGGCGGGCGCCGGCCCGGTGCGCCCGTACGAGGAAACCGCCCTGCCGGGCGGCGAGTTGCGCGAGCGGATCGGCGGGGTCGACGCGCTGGTGGTCGGCATGGACGCCGTCACCGCCGACGTCATCGACTCGGCCGACCGTCTCAAGGTCATCGCGAAGCACGGAGTCGGCGTCGACACCATCGACGTGGCCGCCGCGCGGGCCCGGGGCATCCCCGTGGTGTGCGCGCCCGGCAGCAACTCACGGGCGGTCGCCGAGTTCACCTTCGGGCTCATCCTGGATGCCAACCGCCGCATCACCGCGTCCCACCAGCGGGTGGCGCACGGTGAGTGGCCCAAGCTGTTCGGGCCCGAACTCGCCGGAAAGACCCTGGCCGTGGTGGGCTTCGGCCGCATCGGACGCCTGCTCACCACCTACGCCCTCGCCTTCGGCATGACCGTCCTCGCGCACGATCCGTACGTCGACGACGCGGACATCCGCGCGCTCGACGCCTCGCCCGCCCCGCTGGACGACTGTCTGGCCCGTGCCGACGTCGTCAGCCTGCATCTGCCCGCGACTCCCGGCGCGGGCCCGCTCCTTGACCGCCGCCGTCTCGCCGCCATGAAGCCGGGCGCGTTGCTGGTGAACGCCGCCCGGGGCGGGCTCGTCGACGAGGAGGCACTCGCGGCTCTCCTAGTCGAAGGCCACCTGGGAGGAGCCGCGCTCGACGCCTTCGCGCACGAACCGCTCGGCGACAGCCCGTTGCGCACCGCCCCGAACGTCCTGCTCACCTCGCACATGGCGGCGTGCAGCCACGAGGCCAACCGCACGATGGGCGAGATGATCGCGGAGGACGTCGTACGGGTCCTCGTGGGCCGGCCCCCGCTGCGCCCGGCCCACTGAACCGTCCGCCCTCCCCGAAGCCCCCCAGAGCGCCTCCCCCACTCTTCCCCGCCGGCCTCCCCCCTCCGTCCCCGAGTCCGGGCAACGACGCCGGACACCTCGAAGGACCCCGCCATGCCTGAAACGACTGCCCGGACGGCATCCGCCGCCGTCCCGACAGAGTCCGACCCGTACGCCCTGCGCGCCGAGGACGTCCGCGAGGCACCCACCACCTTCACCGGGCGGCTGCGCCATCTCGGCCCCGGATTCGTCCTGTCGGCCGCCGTGGTCGGTTCCGGCGAGCTCATCGTGACCACCTCGCTCGGCGCGCGCGCCGGGTTCGTGCTGCTGTGGCTGGTCGTCATCAGCACCGGGGTGAAGGTGTGGGTGCAGATGGAGCTGGCCCGCTGGACGATCCTCAACGGCCGTACCGCGCTTGAGGGTTACCGCGAGGTCGGCCCGCGGATCGGTCCCGTGAGCTGGATCAACTGGCTCTGGATCGGGATGGACTTCGCCAAGATGTTCCAGCGGGGCGGCATCATCGGCGGCACGGCGGCCGCCTGCTCCGTGATGTGGCCGATCACCGGCGAGGCGCTGAGCTACCGTTCGCTCGCGGTGTGGACGGTGCTCGTCACCGCCCTCGCCGTGGTGCTGCTGCGGACGGGCAGGTACAGCGTCGTGGAGCAGCTGTGCGTGGCCTCCGTGGTCGTCTTCACCGTGGCCACGGTGGCGCTGGCGCTCGGGCTTCCGCTGACCGAATTCGGTTACGGCACCGGCGAGTTGGGGGAGGGCTTCAGTTTCCTCATCCCCGCGGGCACGGCCGGGATAGCACTGGCCATGTTCGGGATAACCGGCGTCGGCGCCGACGAGATGACGACGTACACCTACTGGTGCATCGAGAAGGGCTACGCCCGCTGGACGGGTCCGGACGACGGCAGCGAGGAGCGTGCGCGGCGGGCCGAGGGGTGGCTGAAGGTGATGCGTCTTGACGTCGCCGCCGGCTGGCTGGTCTGCACGCTGTGCACCCTCTCGTTCTACGTCATCGGGGCGGCCGTGCTGCATCCGCAGAACCTGGTGCCCGAGGGCAACTCGATGATCACCACGCTGTCCCGGATCTACACCGACACGATGGGCCCCTGGGCCGAGTACCTCTTCCTCATGGGCGCGTTCACGGTGCTCTTCTCCACGCTCGTCGGGTCGACGGCCAGTGTGCCGCGGCTGTGGACCAACACGCTCGGGCTTCTCGGAGTGATCGACTGGCACGACGTCCGTGTACGGCGGCGCACGATCCGGATCCTGACCTGGTGCCTGCCGTCGGTGTGGGCGTCGTCCTTCCTGTTCGTGCAGTCGCCGGTACTGATGGTGCAGATCGGTGGCATCGGCGGCGGTGTCTTCCTGCTCGCCGTGGTGATCGCGGCGTGGCGGCTGCGGTCCACCGGCGTCGAGAAGCGCTTCCGGGGCAGCCCGTGGCTCACCGTGGCGCTCGCCGTCAGCAGCGCGGCGATCGTGTTCCTCGGCGTGTACGGCGTCCTGGACGTCTTCGGCATCAGCCTCACGGGATCCTGAGCCGGCCGGGTCCGTACGGGCGGCCAGGGCTCGGGGGCCCGGGGGGAGACGGCCGGGGCTCCCGATGGCCGCCTCCGACCAGGGGAAGGAGAATGGGCTGGTCGGTACCCGGCCGCGCCCCGCGGCAGGTCGCGGGAGAGAGGTGAGCGGCGATGTCCGACCTCCTGGGCTCGTTGCCCGACCACCACAGACGGCTGCTGCGTGACGCGCCTCCCGGTGTGGAACTGGCCTCGCGGCCGATGCTCGCCACGCTGAGCGACATGCGCGACTTCCCCGGTGAGTGGCTCTTCGAACGGAAGCTGGACGGGGTCCGGGTCCTGGCGGTCCGGGAGAACGGGCGGACACTGCTCCTCTCCCGCGCCGGCAATCGCCTCAACGACACCTACCCGGAGATCGTCGAGGCGCTCGCCGCGCAGTCGTACACGGACTTCACCGTCGACGGCGAGATCGTCGCGTTCTCCCGCGGCCGCACGGACTTCGCGCGCCTCCAGCAGCGCATGGGGCTCACCCGGCGCCGTGACATCGAGGCGAGCGGCGTCGCCGTCACGTACTACGTGTTCGACGTGCTCCGTCTGGAGGGCGCGGACCTGACACGACTGCCGTTGCGTACGCGCAAGTCGCTGCTCCGACAGACCTTGACGTACCGTGCGCCGCTGCGGATGACGACGCATCGCAACGAGGGTGGGGCCGAGTTGCTGGCCGACGCGTGCGCCCGGGGCTGGGAGGGACTGATCGCGAAACGGGCGAAGAGCCTTTACCAGCCCCGCCGTTCGCCGGACTGGCTGAAGCTGAAGTGTTCCCGGACGCAGGAGTTCGTGGTCGGCGGCTTCACCGAAGGGGGCGGCACCCGGGCCGGGTTCGGCGCACTGCTGCTCGGCCACTACGAGGCGGACCGGCTGCGGTACGCGGGCAAGGTGGGCACGGGCTTCGACCGTCGTACGCTCCTCGGTCTGCGCGAAGTCCTCGACGAACTGCGCGTCCCCGCATCGCCGTTCAGCGACCGGGTGCGTGAGGCGGGTGCCCACTGGGCTGAGCCGAGGCTGGTCGCGCAGATCGCGTTCACGGAGTGGACCCGGGACGGCATGCTGCGGCATCCACGGTTCCTGGGGCTGCGCGACGACAAGAGGGCACAGGACATCGTGCGCGAGCGACCTTCCGCCTGAGCGACCCGAGGGGTGTCGGGGCACGGGACGCCCCCGTCGGGCGCAGGGCCTGAGCCCTGTGCGGCCGTCCGGGGGCGTACCAACGCGTGGGGTCCGGGCCGCCTAGCGCTCGGACTTCTTGACGCGCTCGGAGGCCTTCGCGGCGAGCTCCTGGGCCCTGCCCGTCATCTGCTCACCCCGGCCCTCGTTCTCCATGAGCATGTCGCCCATGGCCCGGCCGGCGGTCTCCTTCATCTTGCCCTTCATCTGCTTCGCCTTGCCCTTTGACTTGCCCATGGTTTTCCGTCCTTCGATGAGGGTTGGACTGGCGTAACCACCCTGCGCCCGACACCCACCCTTCGCAATCCGTGAGCGATCCGTCACCATGTGTATTCAGGTGAATGCTGGGTAGGCGTCGCGCTGGCATGCGCCCGGTCGAGTGGCGACGATGGACTGGCACCACGGAGTCACGCGGTGGATCGACAACGTGGAAACGACAACGAGAGACCGTGCAAGTGTTCCGACCTCGGAGGGGAACGAATGACCTCGGACGCCGGCTCGAAGGCGGAGGAGCCGGGTGGCGGCCTGCCGGACCAGGCCGCGCCCGGTGAGGACGCGCCCCGGATCGCCGAACTGCAGGAGGAGATCGGCCAGTTGAAGGAGGCCGTGACCTCTCATGCCGTCGTGGACCAGGCGATCGGCATGATGGTGGCGCTCGGGCGGGTGACGCCCGACGACGGCTGGGCCGTGCTTCGGGAAGTGTCCCAGCACACCAACATCAAACTGCGGAATGTCGCGGAGATGATCCTCGTCTGGGGACAGAAGGGCGATCTCCCGCCGGATGTCCGAGCCACGTTGGAGGAGACTCTGGACCGCTATGGGCCCACATCGCTTCCGGAGGATTCTCCGCCGCTGCGATGAGGGTGTTTTATTCAGCGTGCATTGGTTAGTTCGAACAGTGGCAGTTCACTGGCAAACCGCTCCCGGGAGGGTTCGGCAGTGAGCTCGCCACTCAGCCGCCCGGCCCGGGAAGCCCCGTGACGGGCGGTTGAGTCACGGACGGTCGAGTCACCGACTCCGCCTCCGTCCGCCGCTACGACTCCTTCGACTGCCACTACGGTTTCTTCAGCCGCCACTACGGCTCCTTCAGCTGCCCCCACGGCCTCCGAGAGGGCTTCCTCGCGCACCTTGGCGCAGCAACCGTTGAGCAGCCGGGAGACGTGCATCTGCGAGATGCCGAGCTGCTCCGCGATGCGGCTCTGGGTCATACCTCGGAAGAAGCGCAGGTAGAGGATGGTTCGCTCGCGTTCGGGGAGCGCCGCCAGGCACGGCTTCACGGCCTCGCGGTCGATGACGAGGTCGAACCCGGAGTCGGGCTCCCCCAGGGCGTCCCCCAGCGCGTAGCCGTCATCGCTGCCGGGCAGTTCGGCGTCCAGGGAGAGCGCGGTGAAGCTGTCGAGGGCCTCGAATCCGGTACGTACGTCGTCCTCGGTCATCCGCGTGTACGCGGCGATCTCGGCGATCGTGGGGTTGCGGCCCGGCGTCGTCTGCGACAGCTCCTTCACGGCGGCGCGGACCCGGTTGCGCAGGTCCTGGACCCGCCTCGGCACGTGGAGGACCCACATGTGGTCGCGGAAGTGGCGCTTGATCTCGCCGGTGATGGTCGGGATCGCATAGCTCTCGAAGGCGTTGCCACGCTCGGGGTCGTACCGGTCGACGGCCTTGACCAGGCCGAGAGCCGCCACCTGACCGAGGTCCTCGACGGACTCGCCTCGCCCCCGATATCGCAGGGCGATGCGGTTCGCCATGGGCAGCCAGGCCCGGACCAGCTCGTCACGCAGAGCCTGTCGCTCGGACCCGTCGGGCAGGGCGGCCAGGCGTACGAAGTCCGCGGCCGAGTCGGGGGCGTCGTCGTGCGGGTGCTGCTTCGTTCTGACGGTGATTCGCATGGTGCGTCGCATCTCCCTCAGAGGGTGCCGACGGGACAGTCACCATGGGAGTTGGCGCGCACACGGACCGCCATGGACACACCCGCGATCTGGCGGAGCCAGCTCCCACGGACGTGCCTCCTGTCCGAAGCACTAATAGTCCGACTTCCCACATTCGGACATTTCAAAACGAAGCGCAGAATATCGAGGGCCCGCCGCGACAATCAATAATCGAATGGTTACGCAAAGCGACGGCGTGGAGCGAATCGAATCGATAGGCACGCTCCCGCGAATTTGCCGCGCAGATATCGGAAGCAGATATATCGAAAACCGCTACGGGAAGGCATGCGCTGCGCGTGTCCGGGCCTCGGGTGGACGGGGTTCTGTTTCGGTACGCGATGCCGGGTACCCGCCGACGATGGACAACGACACGACACAACTGGCCCTCTCCGGCGCGGTGGTGGGCGGAGTGGTCCCGTTCCTGGTGGGCGTCGTCCTCGTCGGCGGCCTGATCTGGGCCGTGTGGTGGGGCCGCCGGATGCGCTCCCAGGAGCCCGGCCCGCCTCGCCCCGATGAACAGCCCCGGCTGCCCGACTCGGGCCCCGTGGGCGAGGTGCGCGAACGACGCGAGCCCGCCGAGATGCCCCACGGCAACCACCGGCTGACCTCGCACCGGCTCCCCGGCCACGGAACCGGCCGGACCCGCCGCGCGGCGAAGCAGAAGCCCCCGAGCTGGAACGAGAACAGCGGCGGAGGCTTCGACAGCGGCGGCCCCGGCCGAACCTGACGCGAACGACGCACGACCTGCACTCGCACCCCGCACCCCGCACCCCGCACCCCGCACCCCGCACCAGGACAGGGCACCAAAAAAAGGGAGCCCCTCACCAACGAACATCTGCTTCACTCGGCGCATGCTGAAGATCGGATCCGTGGTGTTGGGTGTAGGGGATGTCCGGCGTGCGACCGCATTCTGGATGGAGGCTCTCGGGTACGTCCCGCGCGACGAGCCGGAGGACGACTGGGTGGTGCTGGTGCCAGCCCAAGGGACCGGCCCCCAACTGGCGCTCGGCCTGAGCGAGACACCGGTACAGGAGCATCCGCGCGTCCATCTGGACCTCTACGCCGGGGACGCGGCGGATCAGGCCGCCGAGGTCGATCGCCTGGTGTCCCTCGGCGCCCAGCGGGTCGACTGGGACCTGTATCCCGACGACCCGGACTTCGTAGTCCTGGCCGACCCCGACGGCAACCGTTTCTGCATCATCGACACCAGCCGAGAGTGACATCCGCGCCTGCTCCGACTGCAGGGCGAGGGTCAGCCGATGACAGCGTCGCCGAGTTGTTCAGTCCTGGTGGATGCCCCGGACGATTCGGTCGACGAACTCCGAGGCCCGCTCCGGCTGCTCCTCGAACCAGTTTCCGAGGTGTTCCCGGACGGCCTCCCCCACACAGTCCCGCACGTCGGTGTTGCCCAGCAGCCCGCGGGTGGCGCCGAGGAACTCGGGATGGTCGAGCTTCACCGACACAACTGCCATGAGGCTCCCGCAGATCCGGCCGTCGCGGGGATCAAGGTCCGCTCCCGGCAACCCCCGGTCCCGTGCGTACGCGATGACCGCGGCCGCCACTCCGTCGCGGAAACCGTCCACATGCGTGCCGCCCTCGCGAGTGGCCCGGCTGTTGGCGAAGCCGAGTATCCGTTCCTCGCGGGAGCCGGTCCACAGCAGGGCCACCTCCATCGTCCCCGCCATCCGTGGGTCCTCGCGCTCGAAGCCGACAACGTCCGGCTGGACCCCCGACCCCGTCTCCGCGTCGAGGGCGGCCACGAAGTCCCGAACTCCCTCAGGGAACCGGAACGACACCGCCCGCGCCCCGCCCGCCGGGCGTTCGTCGGTCAGCGAGATCCCCAGGCCCCGGTTGAGGAAGGCCACCTGCCGGAATCGCTCCGCCAGCACGGCGAAAGAGCACCGCGGCGTCTCGAAGATCTCGCTGTCGGGCCAGAAGGCGATGGTCGTCCCGCTTCCGGTCGCCGACCCCACGGCGGCGGGCGTGGCGACCTCGACACCGCGCGCGTACTCATGGACCCGGTGGCCCCCCTCGCCCCGCACCTCGGCCGTCAGCCGACTCGACAGGGCGTTGACGACGAAGAGCCCCGCGCGGAATTGGCCCACGTCTGTGATGTTCCGGCCACTGAGCTCGGGCCCGGCATGGAAGCTGGTCAGCAGCGCTTCGAGGTCCGGGCCGCCGCTCTCCCCGGCGGCCTCGAAGGGACGCCCCGGCCCGTCGTCGGCGACCCGCACGCCACCGTCGGACGTGAGCGTGACATCGACGAAGCCACTGCCCCTGCCACTGCCGCTGCCATTCCCATTGCCATTGCCATTGCCATTGCGGCTGCCACTCCCGCCGACCAGGACCTGGTTCACCGCCCGGCCGACGACCTCGAACACCATTTGATGCGGGCCGCGTTCACCGGTCGAGCCGACCCACATCCCGGGCCGCTTCCGAATGGCTTCCCGCCCCTCAAGCACCTCGATGTCGGCAGCGTCGTAGCCCGTGCTTTCCCCACTCACAAAGACCCCTCCCATGGCGTCCGGCTGACCTCACCAGCCTAGGTGGAATCCAGGAAAACACCAGGTCAGAGCGGTTGCGCCAAAGCCGCGGACGGGCGGGTGAGGGCATGCCCGGATGTGGACGACCCAGGACCCGCGCACCATGCCCGGAACGCGCCCGAGGGGCCGGCGAAGCCGCCTACGACCCCGTTCCGGACGCCCCTGAGGCCCTCAATTCCGATACACGGGAGGCAACTTGGAGCCCTGCAAGCCGGGGTGAGTGCACCGCGTCCGAGGCCGCTTCAGCCGACCATGTCGAAGTGGGCCCGGGCCCGGTCGAAGTGGCGGCCGGCCAGGTCGTCCCGGCGAATCACCCAGTGGACGATGCCCAGGTCGCCCTCGGTCACGCCGTCGCCCCCGACCTCCGCGAGCAGCACCCAGTCGCCCGGGCCGTGGTCGTGGTCCGTGAGGGGATCCGCGTTCCAGACCCAGGGGCAACCGCCCAACTGCACCGGTCCGTCCGTCGTCATCTCCCCGCAGGTCTTCCACCACACCGAGCCCAGCTCGCTGCCGTGCGGGAACTCCTCCGTGTCCGAACCGCGGTTGGGCAGCGAGGGCGTGATCGTCAGATGCAGATTCCGGGCCGGGCTGACCTCCGGCAGCCACTCGCAGCTCGAAGCGCGTTCGGAGACGGGCGTGCCGACAGGGACGTAGACGAGCCGGTGCCAGTCGTCGTCGCTCCACGGGTCCTCCGTGTCCGCGAAGAACAGCAGCGTGCCGTTCTCGGGCAGCGGGATGTCCGTCGCGCCCGGCGGGATGGCCGCGAGGTCGACCGAGGCGAGGAACGGCAGGTCCGGAACGGGCTCGTCGTCGGGCATCGGCGGCAACCCGCCGAGCCGTCCGGCCGGCGGGTCGTCGGGCGGCGTCTCACCGGCGAGGTTCAGCATCGCGCAGCGACGGGCGGTGTCGAGCCACCGCTCGACCTCGTCCTCGGGTAATCCACGACCGCGAGCTTCGTCGCGGAACGGATCCATCGATGTCATTCGCAGAGTATGCCAGCGCCGCTCACGCCCCCTCCCTCGATGAAGTGAACCGGTCGAAGACAGCCGGTCACGGGCCCCGACGCCCGACACCGATCCGACCGAACCGACATACGCCGGCGCGGTGTTGGGGTCGGTCGTCGCGCGTCGGCACGAAGCGCGGTCACTTCACGAAGCGGTACTTCAGGTGGGTGGCCAGTGGCGTGCCGACCACGCTGACGGGTTCGAGGCGCCGCCCGGCACCCAGCCCCTCGAAGAGCCGCAGTCCCTCGCCGAGGAGCGTCGGCACCACGTGCAGCTGCAGCTCGTCGATGAGCCCCTCCCTGAGGTACTGCTGCACGGTGCTCGCCCCGCCCGCGATGTCGACGTTCCTGTCCCCCGCGGCTGCCTTCGCCCGGTCGAGCGCGCTGTGGATACCGTCGGTGACGAAGGTGAAGGTGGTGCCGCCCTCTTTGACGAGGGTCGGCCGGGGCCGGTGGGTGAGGACGAAGACCGGGGTCCGGAACGGCGGGTTGTCGCCCCAGAACTCCTCGCCGGTGTCGTACATCGTCCGGCCCATGACCACCGCTCCGGTGGCGTCGAACCACTCGCGCATCAGCTCGGAGTCGCGGTTCTCCTCCCCGCCGGTCATGCCCTGGCGCTCTCGCCAGCTCGCCAGGTTGTGGATCCACTCGAAGAGCGGCTCGGCGCCGTCGCCGCCGGGGTTGTCGATGGTGACGCCGGTGCCTGCGATGAATCCGTCGAGGGAGATGGCCATATCCGCGGTTACGGTCACGATGGGTGCTCCTGAGTCCTGGGGGTGCGGTCTTCACCCTTGCGTCGATCGGGACCCGGCGCATTCGACAAGTTTCCGGGCTTTGTCCCGGCCACCATCCCGGATGGCACACACATTCGAATATGTGGGTACGCTCGAAGCATGTCCACGCACCTCCAGGGTTCACTGTTCGACCAGACCGACGAGGTCCGCCTCGGCCCGCTCGACGGGCTGCGCCGGACCGCGCTCGGCGACGGGGCGTGGATCGATCTGCTGCCGGGCTGGCTGCACGGGGCGGACGCACTGTTCGCACGGCTGGCCGACGAGGTGCCCTGGCGGGCCGAGCGGCGGCAGATGTACGAGCACATGGTGGACGTACCGCGGCTGCTCGCGTTCTACGGTGCCGGCGACGCGCTGCCGGACCCCGTCCTGGACGAGGCCCGCGATGCCCTGTCCGCCCACTACGCCGACGAGCTGGGGGAACCGTTCACGACCGCCGGGCTCTGCTTCTACCGGGACGGCCGGGACAGCGTGGCCTGGCACGGGGACCGGATCGGCCGGGGCGCCCGCGAGGACACGATGGTCGCCATCCTCTCCGTGGGCGCTCCGCGCGACCTGCTGCTACGGCCCAGGCGGGGCGGCACCCCGGTGCGGCGCCCGCTCGGGCACGGCGACCTGATCGTGATGGGTGGCTCGTGCCAGCGCACCTGGGAACACGCGATCCCCAAGAGCGCCCGGGCGGCGGGTCCCCGGATCAGTGTCCAGTTCCGCCCGCACGGCGTGCAGTGACCCTCCGCAGGGGCGCCGCCTGCCACGGCGCCCCGACACGCTACGGAAGAGGTACCGGCTCCTGCCGGCGGCGCCGCCACGAGCGGGCGCGCCGCGGTTCCTGGTCCGGCAGCCAGCCGAAGGCCAGGCAGCTGCCGACGACGCCGAGGACGAGCCCGATGAAGAAGCCGCCCAGGTTCGAGGTGACCCAGGTTCCCAGGGAGAGCAGGGCACCAAGGATCGAGTAGAAGAGGCGTTGCGTGGGGTTGAAGAGGATCAGCAGGCCGAGAATCAGCATCAGGGTCGGCAGGAGGTAGCCGGCCAGGCCCTGCATGCCGATGTGCATGACGACCTTCAGCGACGCCTTCTCCGTGACCAGGATCTCCGCCCCGCCCAGGGCGAGCAGCAGCCCGCCCCAGAACGGACGGACCGCACGCCAGCGCCGGAAGGCGACCATCAGCAGCCCTTGTCGCTGAAGCTCAGCTTCAGACCGGGAAGCTTGAACACCGCAGCCGTGGTGGCGTAGTTGGTCTGCCGCAGGTTGCCGATGTGGACGGTGTCGGCCTGCTGGCTGAAGACACCCTTCGGGCCCTGCGCGTGGGACTTGTCGAGCGTGCTGGCGTCGTTGCCGATCTCGATGTTGTCGAAGGAGGCGTCGCCGGACAACTCGGTGGAGTCGGTGGTGAGGTTGACCGCGGACACCTTCTGGCTGCCTTCCCCGGCCCTGATGAGCAGGTTCGTGCCGCCGAGGTCGACGCTCTGACAGAGCTTGGTGAGGGTCGCCTTCTTGATCGCGGAGACCACCACCAGGACCTGGCCGCCGGTCTCACCCTCGTTGGGGCTGCCCGGAGCCATCTCGTCGAGGCCGCCGAACTGTGCGAAGCCCTCGCCGTCGAGGTTGGTCGCGGTGACGGTGAACGGCATGCCGGAGATCGCGAACTGCACACCCAGGGCCCCCTGGGCGGTCATGATCATCAGGCCGGCCGCTACCGCGGTGGCAGGCACCGCCATCACCGCGGCGCGGCGCAGACGGACCCGCCCGCGTCTCTCGGAACCCTCAGGGCTCTCCGAAATGGAACCGCTTTCCGACACTTCGGAGGGCTCGGGGGTGGAACCGGCTGACGAGGTGGCGTCCGAGGACGAGGCCATTTTCTGCTCCCAGGGGCATGTATCAGTGCGGGTAGGGCTTCAGTGGCACGTTGTCCTGGCGCGGACAGCGCCTACGGCGTACGCCTCCTCACACCTCCCGGTGGGCGCAAGGGCTTTCTCGTTACGCAGCAGTAACCGCGACGGAAGTTACCCCCGGTAAGTGACGAGGGTCAAGGACCTTGTGGAAAAAGGAAGTCGGAGATGTGACGGAGGCGTGGAGGGCCCTGCCGCGCACGCGGTCCAACGTCAACTTCCGTGCGCCGCGCGGACATTGAACATTCGTCAACTTCCTTGCAGCACCTTGACGTTGAACATCGCTCAGGTTTACAACTCTCCCTGGTTAGCACGGATCCGTGGCGCCGGATCCGCCCTGCGGCGCACGTCGACTCCCGGGCTCCATCCCGTCACACGGTCGGCAGGCCGGTCACGTGGTCGACAGACCCGACCCACGGCCGGCCGATCGCACGTGCGGCCCGCATCCACTCCTCCATGGCACCGGCACGGTCACTTTCCCCCTCCTGGACCGCGCCCGGTCGCCCTACCGCCGGTCCCGCGCCGGAGGCCGTCCCTCGACGCCTCCGGCCAATCTCCCGGCAGCCACCGCCGGTCCGTCGCGTACGGAGAAGGCGCGACGGGCCGGTGGCGGCCCAGTTCCCCCACCCCACTCTCGGAATGAGGCACCCGCATGCGTACTCGGACTTCCCTCGCCCTGTCCGCCGCCGTCACGGCGCTCGCCCTCTCGGCGGCCGGCCCGGCCTCCGCGGCCGACGGCTCGGTCCTGACCACCGGCGGCGCCGGCGGCACGGCCGTCGCGGCCGGAGCCGTACTCAACTCCTCGCTGGCCGCCGGCACCAGCGCCACGCTCTACTCCAGCAGCACCGGCACGAGCGGTCTGTCCTGCACGTCGTCGAAGTTCGTCGCCTCGGTCGTCGACAACCCGACGGCGCCCGGTACGGCCACCGAGTCGGTCACCGAGCACACCTTCGACAGCAGCAGTTGCACCAGCAATGTCGTCGGCGTGCTCGGGGTCACCAGCATCAAGGTCGACAACCTGCCCTACACCTCGGCCGTGGGTTCCGACGGCTCGGTCACCATCACACCCGCCGACGGCTCGTCCATCCAGACAACCGTCGTACTGCGCACGCTTCTCGGCAGCATCACCTGTGTCTACCGCGCGCCCAGTCTGTCCGGCACGGCCGACAACGCCGACAACAGCATCTCGTTCAGCAAGCAGCAGTTCACGAAGTTCTCCGGCTCGTCGCTGTGCTTCAGCAACGGCTTCTTCACCGCCAAGTACGCCCCGGTCACCGACACAACGCAGACCGGCAGCCCGGCGGTCTTCGTCAACTGACGCCGGCCCCAACCTCCGTACGAACGCCTGTGGGGCGGGGAGAGATCTCCCCGCCCCACAGGCGTTCACGGTTCACTTCAGGCACGGTTCACTTCAGGTCGCTCTTCTTCATGTAGCCCGAGTCGATGAGCACCTGCTCGTAGTTGCCCTTGTCGACGCTGACCGGCTCCAGGAGGTACGCGGGCACGACCTTCTTGCCGTTGTCGTACGTCCTGGTGTCGTTGACCGCAGGCTTCTTGTCGTGAACGACGGAGTTGACCATGTAGGAGGTGACCAGTGCCAGCTCGCGGGTGTCCTTGTAGACGGTCTGGGTCTGCTCGCCCTCCACGATGGACTTGATGGAGGGAGCCTCGGCGTCCTGGCCGGTGACGATGGGCAGCGGCTTCCCCGCGCCTCCGTACCCGTGCTCCTTCAGCGCGTTGAGGATGCCGATGGACATTCCGTCGTACGGCGAGAGGACCGCGTCGATGGTCTGGCCGTTGTACTTCGAGTCGAGGATCTTGTTCATGCGCTTCTCCGCCGTGGGGCCGTCCCAGCGGAGGGTGGTCACCTGGTCGAGATCGGTCTCCCCGGATCTGACGATCAGGTCGCCGTTCTGGATATACGGCTCCAGGACTTCCATCGAGGCGTCGTAGAAGTAGCGCGTGTTGTTGTCGTCGGGCGAACCCGCGAAGAGCTCGATGGTGAACGGGCCCTTGCCGCTGCCGTTGACCAGCCCCAGCGACTCCACGATGAAGTCGGCCTGCTGCGAGCCGACCTTCACGTTGTCGAAGGACGCGTAGTAGTTGACGGCGTCGCTGCCGAGGATCAGCCGGTCGTAGGAGATCACGGGGATGCCGGCGTCCTTCGCTCTGCTCAGGACCTTGGTGAAGGCGCGTCCGTCGACCGAGGCGATGACCAGGGCGTCCACGCCGTCGTTGATCATGGCCTCCACCTGCGCGACCTGGTTCTTCGGGTCGTTGTCGGCGTACTTCAGGGTGGTGGTGTATCCGAACCCCTTGAGCTCGTCGACCATGTTCCGACCGTCGTCGATCCACCGCTGCGACGTCTTCGTGGGCATGGCGATCCCCACGGACGCGGTCCCGTCACCGCTGCCGGCGTCGGAACCCTCACCGCATGAGGCGAGAGAGAGGGTCAGGACCGTGGATATGGCCGCAGCTACGGTGGTGCGGGCGCGCATGCTCATTGTTCCTCACTGGGTGACAGGCAGTCGGTGGGACTCGGCGGCCGCTTGTGCGCCGGGCGCCCGACGGCCGTCGTCCACGCCCTGCCGGAACGGCAGATCGTGAGGGAGACGTCCGCAGCGCACGGTTCCAGGGCGGAGGCCGTTGTGCTCTGTTCGGTGCCGAGGTCGCGCCGAGGCTGCCTTGACAAGGGGGTTCGGGGCGCCGCACCGGAAGGGCTCGTACTACGCGTACGTACCGGTGGCGGACGCCAGGATTGGCCGGTGCCCGGGCGCGTGGAGCCTTCCGGGATCGGCTGGTCTCACCGGGTCACGGTGAGGGGTGGAGCGTCAGACCGGACGGTATGTCTCTCGCGTTTGGGCTCCGCTGAACCCGCACACGACCAGGCCGGGGTTGACCGGCCCCCACGGGCGCGGACTCGAACGTGGGTGCGCGGGGAGCGTATCCCGGCGTACGCCCCCTGTGGCGCTCTTTCATCACATTAGTTGCGACGGCGCACGATCGGCCTGGCCAGGGCGATCGCCAGTTGTCGCCTTATGTGGACGATCCGGTTCCTACTGCCCGTCCCGCGCGGCTAGTTGCTCGATCGCGCGGACAACAAGATCGACGTGCGCCCGGACCTCCGGCATCTCGCCGTGCCACGACTCCCTTCCGGGCTCTACGGAATCCGCAGGGGTCGCGGGGTCCGCGAGGCTGTCCCGGCCGCCGAGATAGAGGGACCGCGCTCGGCCCAGTACGGGCCGGTGCCGGGCCGGGACGCGGTCGAGCACCCAGGAGGCCGCCGCGTCCTTGGAGACGATGGTGCCGGTCGCGAGGGTCGTCCAGACGCGGGCGAGGGTCAGCAGGACGTTGCGGGTGTCCGACTCGAGGTCGGCCAGCAGTTCCGGCACCCCGGCGACGATCGCGCGCCGCAGGTCGTCGTGCGGGACTGGATCGAGGAGCCGCGCGGGCGGCGGCCCGTGGAGCGGGGTGTCCCCGAGGAGCACCATCGTGATCAGCGGCGCCAGATCGGGCATGACCGCCGGGGCGGGCACCTCTCCCCGCTCGAACTCCTCGCGCAGCCACTCGCCGTAGAGGAAGTCGCAGCGTGGCGGGTACCTCCAGGGCCTGACGTCACCCTGGGCGACGACGATCAGCTCGACCGGCCGGGCCGGCTCTCCGTTCCGGGCGCCGCGGCCGGAGATCCCGAGCAGCCCCTGGAGCAGGTCCCGTCGCTCGCGGTCCGTCATGCGTCGCCGGGCGACGACGAACACGTCGAGGTCGCTGTCGGGCCGCAGGCCGCCGAGGACGGCCGAGCCGTGCAGAAAGACGCCGGCGACCTCCGCGCCGAGCACGTCGAGCACCGCGTGGAGGACCTGGTCGAGCTGGGGCTGGTGGTCGGTCACGGCTCGGATCGTAGGCGGACAGACGGTGGGCATTCACGTCAGTTTCCGGGCGTGATCGACACCACGGGATGTGCGGGAACCCCGGAAGATCATCGCCACGAGCCCCTCCGAGAAGCGAAGTTCACTGGCACGGGCCTCCGCGAGCCCTCTCCGCAGCAAGATCACCCTTGTTCAACCTTGTATGACATGTAGTCAATTGTCCGGATCACAGCCAACCAGTTCGCTGCGGTTTCCCCGCTCCCCCAAGGGCCCGATAGGCATACGAATCGTCAATTGACCCAATTCCGGCGGCATATGCGACAGCGCGTGCCACCGGACCTAGCACAAGGACGTATCCGCATGCCCGATCCCACTCGCCGCCGCGCTCTGCGGGGCGCGGCCGGACTGGCCGTCGCCGCCGGCACGTTCACCGCGGCCTCTCCTTCACCGGCCTCCGCCGCGGACCACCACGGCGGGCCCACCCCCGCGCCCTTCGACTTCGACGAGGTCTACCGGGGCCGACGAATACAGGGCCGGCCGTCCGGCGGAGGCCACCATCACGGCGCCGACTACGCGGTGTTCGTGGACGGCGTCGAGCTGCACGTGATGCGCAACGCCGACGGCACCTGGATCAGCGTCGTGAGCCACTACGACCCGGTGCCGAACCCGCGCGCGGCGGCCCGTGCCGCCGTGCAGGAGCTCCAGGGCGCTCCCCTCGTCCCGTTCAACTGACCTACACAGCACCGGAGTTCACCCGCAATGACCGTACGCAAGAACCAGGCGAACCTGACCGCGGACGAGAAGCGCAGGCTGGTCGCCGCGCTGATCGAGCTGAAGCGCAGCGGCCGGTACGACGGCTTCGTCACGACCCACAACGCGTTCATCCTCGGCGACACGGACAACGGCGAACGGGTCGGCCACCGTTCGCCCTCCTTCCTGCCCTGGCACCGCAGATTCCTGCTGGAGTTCGAGCGGGCGCTGCAGTCGGTGGACGCCTCGGTGGCGCTGCCGTACTGGGACTGGAGCGCCGACCGCACGACCCGGGCCGCCCTGTGGGCACCGGACTTCCTCGGCGGCACGGGCCGCTCCGCCGACGGACGGGTGACGGACGGTAGGTTCGCCGCGTCCACCGGCAACTGGCCCATATCCGTACGCGTCGACACCCGCACGTATCTGCGCCGCTCGCTCGGCGGCAGCGGCCGGCAACTTCCCACCCCCGCCGAGGTCGAGTCCGTACTCGCCATGTCCACCTACGACATGGCCCCGTGGAACAGCGCGTCCGACGGTTTCCGCAACCACCTGGAGGGGTGGCGGGGCGTCAACCTCCACAACCGCGTCCATGTGTGGGTGGGCGGGCAGATGGCCACCGGCGTCTCCCCGAACGACCCGGTCTTCTGGCTGCACCACGCGTACGTGGACAAGCTGTGGGCCGAGTGGCAGCGCAGACACCCGGCTTCCGGCTATCTGCCCCTCGCGGGCACGCCGGACGTCATCGACCGCGGCGAGACGATGAAGCCGTGGAACGACTCCACACCCGCCGATCTGCTGGACCACACGAGGCACTACACCTTCGACACGGCCTGACCGCCGGGGCCTGACGACGGCGGGCCCGCCCCAGGCCTCACGGCACGGGCGGGCCCGCCGCGTCACTCAGAGGCCCGGGTCGCAGCACCCGTCCCGGCGCATCAGGCGGCCGACGTCCAGCCAGGCGTCCTCGCCCGCCGCGTGGCGGGCCGTGTGTTCGGGGACCGGGTCGTACGCGGCGACGAGGTCGTCGGTCGTGTACGGCACCCCGCCCCGGAGTACGGAGACGGTTCGTACGAGGGTGTCGAAGTCCTCGAAGGGGTCGCCGTCCACGATGGTCAGGTCGGCGAGTTTGCCGGGCTCGACCGTGCCGAGGTCGTCGTCGACGCCGAAGAGCCGGGCGGGCAGCACGGTCACGGTGCGCAGCGCCGCCGCCGGGGACAGTCCGCCCCGGTGCAGCGCGCGCAGGCCGATGTGGAGGGAGAGGCCGACGGCGACGAGCGGCTGGTCGGTGCCGAGGGCGACGATGCCTCCGGCGGCCAGGATCCGCCGGTAGATGTCGGTCTCCGTGCGCAGCGTGGCGAGTTGGGCCGGGGTCGGCGGCACGCCCGCCCCCTGCCGGACCAGAGCCGCGTCCCAAGGCGGCATCACTGCGGTGACCCGGGGATCGTCGGCGAGCCCCGGGTCCGCGCCGAGGAGCGGCGCTGAGGTGAACGGCGTGGCGATCAGGCCGAAGTCGACGCCACGGGCCGTGTAGATCTCCAGGAGGTCCTGGTAGGCGCGCCCGGACGAGGTGATGGCGTGCCCGGACTCGTAGCGCTGGGTGGCCTGCAGATGGGTCGTCAGATCCTGGCCCAGTTGCACGCCGGGCGAGAGCAGATGGCTGCCCGAGCGCACCCCGAGCCGCTCGTGTCCGAACCGCGCCGCCTCCTCCATCACCCAACTGGGCGCCCGGACATAGGTCTTGACGAAGTCCCAGTCCAGTGCGGCGCCGCGTTCCAGCGTGCGCCGGAGTCCGTCCCTGGTGCGGTGGGCGCGTCCCATGCTGTACGCGACCCGGGAGCCGTCGAGCAGTTCGCCGGTGGTCAGCAGCCGGGGTCCGGCGAGCTGACCCGACGTCACCGCCTCGCGGATGCGGGCCTGTTCGTAGGCGAAGCCGCCGAGGGACACGGCGGTCGTGATGCCGTAGGTGAGCTGGCCGACGGTCTGCCGGCCGCCGTAGGTGACCTGCCAGGGGTGGGTGTGCGTGTCCCACAGTCCGGGCACGACGGTCCGCTCGGAGGCGTCGATCAGCCGAAGTGCCGTGCGTCGGCGGTGCGGTTCGACGGCGGTGACGCGTCCGCCGCTCACGACGATGTCGACGTCGTCCCGTACGGACTCGCCCGTGCCGTCCCACAGCCGCCCTGCGTGCACCACTGTGTCGGCCGGCGCTGGTCTGCGCTGGTCGAGCGGCACACGGACGGTACGGGCCGGGCCGCCGTCGACGCCGATGAGCCGCAGCCGGGTGCCGGAGAGGTACAGCAGGGTCTTCGAGTCACCGGACCAGGACGGATGGTCGGCCGGTTCGGTCGTGAGGGTGCGCAGGGCACCGCGCGGGGTGCCGTCGGGTGCGACGGGCAGCAGGCACAGCGCGGACTCGACGATCACCGCCATCCAGCGCCCGTCGGGCGACCAGACGGGCCCCGAGTCGTAGCGGTCGGAGAGCGAGACATGCGAGGCGACCGTGTGCAGACGGTCCGTTCCGGTCGTGGTGTCGACGACGCGTACGAGGTTGTAGCCCTCCCGGAAACGGAGGTTGAGGCGGTTGCGGTCACAGAGGGCGAGGTGGCGGCCGTCGGGCGACCAGCTGGGCCGGCCGGGCAGACCGCCCGCGCCGAGCGGTGTCGCCAGCACCTGTTCCGTACCGGCCGCGAGGTCCCTCACGACGAGCCGCCCGCTCATGTCGAGGCAGGCGAGCCGTTTCCCGTCGGGCGAGAGCGCCGGATGCACCCGGCCGCCGGTGGCGAGCACGGTCTCCTTGCCGGTGGCCAGATCTCGCCGGTACACGCCGAGCAGCCCGTCGCGGTCGTCCGCGTACAGCAGTGAACGTCCGTCGCGCGCCCAAGAGGGGCCGAGCAGGTAGGTGGTGGGCTCCGCACGACGCAACCGCTGCGGCGGCCGGCCGTCCGAACTATCGGCCAGCCAGAGCGAGTTGAGCGCGGCGAAGGCGATCCGCCGCCCGTCGGGCGAGAGCGCGGGCAGATGGATGCCCCGCACCGGCCGGGCCCGTCCCGCCTCCCCCAGGTCGTACTCCTTGACCTGGTAGCGCGGGCGGTCCACGGGCAGTACGCCCTCGAAGGGGATCGCGTCCGCCTCCGTCGGCTTCTCCGGTCGTACGACGGTGAAGCGGCCGTCCACGGTGAGCAGCAGCTCCCCCTCAGGCGTCCAGCGGGGCGGCACCGGCGCGATGTCCCCGGCGACCGGGACGGGTTCGCCGTCGACGACGAGCGTGCAGGAGCCGTTGGGTGACGCGGTGGTCCGCAGGTATGCCAGGCGGCGTCCGTCCGCCGCGAGGGCGGGGGCGAGGATCTGGGCGGCAGCGGTCTCGGTGTGCTCCACGACGACCGGGCCCGCGCCCGAGGCGGGGACGGCGGCGACGGTCCGGGCGTCGAGTCCGAGGCCGTTGGCGGTGGTGACGCCCTTCGCCCGTACGAAGAGGATCCGCTTCCCGTCCGGCGACCAGGTGGGGTCGAAGTCCTCCCACGCCCCGTCCTGCGACGGCCCCTCCTGGCCCGGCAGACCGGTCACACGGGCGATGTCACCGGTGCGCAGGTCCAGTACATGGATGCGGTAGGGGCTGCCGGTCACCTGGTCGCCGCCGCGCTCGGAGGCGAAGGCGATCCGGGTGCCGTCGGGCGACCAGGCCGGTCCCCGGTCGTCCCAGGGCCCGTCGGTGCGCTGCTGTACGTCCGAGCCGTCGGGCCGCATCGTCCAGATGTGGAAGCCGCCGCCCCGGTAGGCGCAGAAGGCGATGAGCTTGCCATCGGGGGCGTGCACGGGACGGTTCGGTTCGAGGTCCGCCGGGGTGAGCGGTACGGCCTTGCCGCCGGTGCGCGGGAGGGACCACAGCACGTTCTGGACCTCGGCGATCAGCCGGTCCCCGCCGGGCGCGAGGGTGGCCGAGCCGTTGGTGGCCGCCGTGAAGGACAGCGAGAGCTCGCCGGACGGCTGCGCGGCGGCCGGCGCGACACCTATGGCGGTGACGGCACCGGCGGCGCCCGCGGCCGCGAGGAGTTGACGACGGGAGAGGGAGAGGTCGAAGGCAGGGGTGAAGGCGGCGTTGCTCCGGTCACGGTCCATGACTCAGAACGCTCGCGCATCTCCCGGCGCGTGAGCAACACCGCCATTCTCGCCAAAGGGGTGGGATGTTGACGAGGCGTCAGCCCCTCTTAGCATGCAGGGTCCGCGCGACCTTCGGGCCCAGCCACCGCTTGAGTCTGCGGAGCGCTTCGAGCTGTCCTGCCGCCCGGTCGATCCGGTAGTAGAGCTGCGGGGGGACGTACGGGAGCAGCGGGGAGTGCCGCTGGCCCAGGAGCGCGAACATCTGCGCCGGAGGCAGGCCGATGTAGCGCGGCAGGCTCTCGTACCACTGGGCGCTGTGCCGGGCCGCGCTCTGCACGGACAGCAGCTCCGCTCTGCGCTTCTTCTCGTACGCGGCAAGGGCGGGGGCGAGTTCGGGCTCCGCGCGCAGCGAGTGCGCGAGTGCGATGGCGTCCTCCAGGGCGAGGGTCGTGCCCGCGCCGATGGAGTAGTGCGTGGTGTGGGCCGCGTCGCCCAGCAGGACGACGTTGCCGTGGGACCAGGCGCGGTTGGTGAGGGTGCGGAAGTTCAGCCACTGGGCGCTGCCGCCGGTGTTCGCTCGGCCGATCAGCCGGTGGCCGTCCAGCAGCTTGACGAAGAGCTCCTGGAGGCGGACGAGGCCCTCCGTCTCGTCAGCCCGGTCGAGGCCGAGGCCCGTCCAGGTTTCCGGGGAGCACTCGACGACACAGGTGCTGTGGTCCGCGCTGAACCCGTAGGCGTAGCACCAGATCCAGCCGTGCGGTGTCTCCACGAAGGCGAAGGTGAACGCGTCAAAGACCTTCGTGGTGCCCAGCCAGATGTACTTGTTCCGGCCGAGCCCGACCTCCGTACCGAAGTGGTCGGAGTGCCGCTCGCGCACCCCGCTGTGGACGCCGTCGCAGGCGACGACCAGGTCGGCGTCTGGCAGTCGGTCCCCGTCGGCGATCTCGTCCTCGTACTCGACGCGTACGCCCAGGGAGCGGGCGCGCTCGGCGAGGAGGTCCAACAGTTGCCGGCGGCCGATGCCGAAGCCCTCGTCGCCGTGATGAGTGGTGGTGCGATCGCCGACGTGCGCGACCCCGTCGCTCCAGCGGACCGAGTTCTCCTTGACGGCCCGCGCCGACTCGGGGTCGCCCTCGTGCAGTTGGTCGAGCAGGCTTCCCCAGTACGTCACCCCCCATCCGTAGGTCGAACCGGCCGGGTTCCGTTCATGGACCGTGATGTCGTGGTCCGGGTCCTGAAGCTTCATCAGGATCGAGAAGTACAGACCGGCGGGCCCACCGCCGACGCAGGCGATCTTCACACGCGCACCCCACTGTTCGCTCAAGGTGATCAATCGACAGCACAGAGTAGGGGGCGGGCCGGGGGCACGCCGAGGTCCCGCGCCGCGTGTCGGACCGGCCCGCCGGTGGTGAAGCGGGCGAACCTGGGCATCCGAAGAGGAGCAGCGGACGAGTCGGGGAAGGGCTGATGGACACCAACACGTGGATTCTGGTTCTCGTCGTCGCGGCCGTGCTGGCGGTGGCCCTCGGGACGGCGGTCGTACTGCTGGTCCGGCTGGTCCGCACTCGGCGGGACCTCCGTCGGGCCGGTCTTCCGACCGGTCCCCGCTGGGTCTTCTGGGGAGCGATCGCCTATGTCGTGCTGCCTGCCGATCTACTGCCCGACCCCGCCTTCTTCGATGACATCGGCGTACTGCTCCTGGCACTGCGGTCGATGCGCGCTTCGGCCGACCCCCTGCGCTGAGGTGCCCGCGGATCTGCTTGGCTGTGTTCCGTCAGGCAGGGACCTCTAGGTCGGGACGATCATGCAGGCAGACATTCATCAAGTCGCCGACGGCATCCATCTGGTACACGGCAGCAACACCAACTGGGTGATTCTCACGGACGGGGACGCCGTCACCCTCGTGGACACGGGCTACCCCGGAGACCGCGAGACGGTCCTCGCCTCCCTGTCGGCCGTGGGCAGTTCGCCCGAAGCGGTCACGGCCGTACTCGTCACGCACGCCCACAACGACCACATCGGCTCGGCCGAGTACCTCAGCCGTACGTACGGCACTCCGGTCTACGCCCATGAGGCCGAAGTCCCGCACGCGCGACGGGACTTCCTCCATCAGGTGACCATCGGCAAGGTGCTGCAGAACGCCTGGCGGCCCGGTGTGGTGCCGTGGGCCGTGCACGCGCTGCGCTCCGGCGGCACCGCCCACGTCCCGGTCACCGAGCCGCGGCCCTTCCCCGGCGAGGGCGCCCTCGACCTGCCCGGCCGCCCCGTTCCCGTGCACACCCCCGGCCACACGGCGGGCCACTGCGCCTTCCATCTGCCGGACGCGGGGATCGTCATATCGGGCGACGGGCTGGTCAGCGGACACCCCACCTCGCGCGTGAGCGGCCCCCAGTTGCTGCCGACCATGTTCCACCGGGACCTCCCCGGTGCGCTGTCCTCGCTGGACGCGTTCGAGGCGCTCTCGGGTGACGTCCTGCTGCCCGGTCACGGTCCCGTGCACCGCGGTTCCGTACGCGAGGCGGCCCAGCGGGCCCGGGAACGGGCCGCCTGACCCGATCAGGCCTCCACGGACCGGCCGTCGCCCATGGGCCGCCCGTCGCCGCGTACCACTTCGAGGTACGCGGCGATCGCGTCCCGGTTGCGGGCGAGGCAGTCGATGCGCCGGGTCATACGGTCGAGTTCGAGCTCCAGCGTGGCCAGCATCTCCGGGGTCGGATCGGGGAAGTGGATGGTGCCGGGCCCGTCGAGACAGGGCAGGATCTGCTTGATGATCCGGGTCGGCAGTCCGGCGTCCAGCAGTCCTCGGATCTGCTGGACACGGTCCACGAGGCGTTCGTCGTAGGAGCGGTACCCGTTCTCGCAGCGCTCGGGCGTGATCAGGCCCTGCTCCTCGTAGTAGCGCAGCAGTCGCCGCGGGATGCCGGTGCGCTCCGACAGCTCTCCGATCCGCATCCGACCGACCTCGCACTTCGCCGCTTGACCTTCTCATCAATGTGAGGGTTCGAGCATACGCGGCATGAGCACCCACACCACAGATCCGACCGGTTCCTCCGGGGTGACCGAGGGAACGGAGAGCCGCAAGCTCCCTCTCGCCGCGCTCCTCGCCCTCGCCACGGCGGTCTTCATCACGAGCCTCACCGAGACGCTGCCCGCGGGCGTGCTGCCCGCGATGAGCGCCGACCTCGGCGTCGGCGAGTCCGCGATGGGGCAGTCGGTCACCGTCTATGCGATCGGCACCGCGCTCACCGCGATCCCCCTGTCCGCGGTGACCGCGGGATGGCGGCGCAAACGGCTGCTGCTCACGGCGATGGCGGGATTCGCCGCCGCCAACACGGTGACCGCGGTCTCCACCGATTACTCCCTGACCATGGCGGCCCGGTTCGTCGCCGGTGTGGCCGCGGGCCTGGCCTGGGCGCTGCTCGCCGGGTACGCCCGCCGACTGGCGCCCGTCCATCTGCAGGGCAGGGCGATAGCGATCGTGATGACGGGCATACCGGTCGCGCTGTCGCTGGGGGTGCCCGCGGGGACCTTCCTCGGCGAAGTGCTCGGCTGGCGGGTGACGTTCACGCTGATGACGGTGCTCGCGGTCGCCCTGCTCGGCTGGATCGCGGCGGGCGTTCCCGACCAGCCGGGTCAGCGGCGAGGGGCGGGCCGGGTCCCGATGCTGCGGGTCCTGTCAATTCCGGGTGTGGCACCGGTCTTGTTCGTCACCCTGGTCTTCGTACTGGCCCACACGATCCTGTACACGTACATCGCCACGTTCCTGGACGGGCTGGGCATGGGCGGGTCGACGGATCTCGTACTGCTGGTGTTCGGTGTCGCGTCCCTGGCCGGCATCTGGTTCGTGGGGGCGCGCATCGACCGACGTCTGCGCGCCCTGACACTCGCGTGCGCGCTGCTCGTCGCCGTGGCGGCCGCGCTCCTGGCCGTGCCTGCCGACAGCCCCGCGCTCGTCTACACCGCGGTGGCACTGTGGGGACTCGGCTGGGGAGGTGCCCCCACCCTGTTGCAGACGGCCGTGACCGACGCGGGCGGCGACTCGGCGGACGCCGCGCAGGCCGCGCTCGTCACGCTCTGGAACGCGGCGATGGCCGGCGGCGGGGTGGCCGGGGGTGTCCTTCTGGACCGCCTCGGCACGGGTTCGCTCCCGTGGAGCGTGCTTTTGCTGCTGATTCCGGTGGTGGCTGTGGTGGCCGCCCGGACCCGGGGGTTCCCTGCAGGGGGCGAACGGTAATCCTGAGACTGCGGGCCGTCCGTGGCTGGTCGCGCAGTTCCCCGCGCCCCTGAGGGGCGCGTCCGGCAGACCCCGCCCCGTAAGGGGCGCGGGGAACTGCGCGACCAGCCGATGACCACCCGCAGACAACAGTCCATGCTCAGCCCGGACCTCTCAGCCGACGGCAGTCACCAGCGAGCTTCGACCTGCTCCTTGATGCGCCTGTCGTACAGGTCGGAGATCGCGGCCAGCGTCTCCGTGGAGAGCGGGGGCAGCTTGCCGGCGGCCGCGTTCGCGCGGGCCTGCTCGGGTGAGCGGGCGCCGGGAATGACGGTGGTCACGCCGGGCTGCTGGACGATCCAGGCCAGCGCCAGCTGCGCCGGGGTGACGCCCTCCGGAGCGAGCCCGGAGAACTCGGCGGCAGCCTCGACGCCCGTGGCGTAGTCGACGCCGGAGAACGTCTCGCCCTGGTCGAAGGCCTCACCGTGGCGGTTGAACGTCCGGTGGTCGTTCTCCGCGAAGACCGTGTCCTTCGTGTACTTGCCGGAGAGCAGCCCGGAGGCGAGGGGCACGCGCGCGATGATGCCGACACCGGCCTCCCGCGCCGCGGGCAGAACCCGCTGGAGGGGCTTCATGCGGAACGGGTTGAGGATGATCTGGACGCTGGCCACACCGGGGCGGGCGATCGCGGTCAGGGCCTCGTCGCACGTCTCGACGCTCACGCCGTACGCGGCGATCCGCTCCTCCTCGACGAGCGTGTCGAGGGCGTCGAACACCTCGTCCGACGAGTAGACGGGGGTCGGCGGGCAGTGCAGCTGCACCAGGTCGATGCGGTCGACACCGAGGTTGCGGCGCGAACGGTCGTTCCAGGCACGGAAGTTGTCGAGTACGTAGTTCTCCGGGACCTGGTCGACCCGGCGGCCCATCTTGGTCGCGACCAGCACATGCAGGTCGGGCCTGCTCTGCACGAAGGTGGCGATGGTCTCCTCGCTGCGACCGTCCCCGTACACGTCGGCCGTGTCGAAGAACGTCACCCCCGACTCGGCGGCGGCCTCCAGGACCGCGAGGGCTTCCTTGTCGTCCACGTCGCCCCAGTCGGCACCGAGTTGCCATGTGCCGAGTCCCACGACCGATGCGTGCTGTCCTGACCTGCCGAATACGCGCTCATCCATGGGGGCAGTCTGGCACCCGGGTCCGGCTTCCTCGGACTCCGCCCCCGTACGGCGGGCCCGTTCAGGCGACGGCCGCGGTGAGGGTCACTCCGGTGAGGCGTTCGGCCTCGGTCCACAGACGGCGGTTCGCCTCGGTGTCGAGGGCGCGGCGAGTGATGCGGGCGGTGGCGGTCGGACCGACCAGTCCGAACCTGCCGCTCGGGCCGTAGTAGGCACCCGCCGTGGCCTCGGGGCTCGTGGCGGCGTACAGCAGCGGTTCGGCGCCCTGCTCGACCTGCTGCTTGGGCAGGATGTCGACCGAGGTGAACCGCGCGCGCTTCGGCTTGTCGCTGCCGAGGCTGGCACCGGCGGTCTGGAGGTTGGTCACGGTGTAGCCGGGGTGCGCGGCCGTGCTCAGCAGGTTCCAGCCGCGCTCGGCGGCGATGTCCGCCAGCTGCCGGGCCATCATCAGGTCGGCGAGCTTGGACTGGGCGTACGACAGCATCGGGCGGTAGCGGCGGCGCTCCCACTGGAGGTCGTCGAAGGTGATGCGGCCGAAGTTCGAGACGCCGCTGCTCATGGTCGCCACGCGCGGCGCCGGTGCGGCGAGCAGGGCGGGCAGCAGTCGGACGGTGAGGGCGAACGGGCCCAGGTAGTTGCTGCCCATCTGGAGTTCGAAGCCGTCGGCGGTGGTCATCCGGGTGGGCGGTGTCATCACTCCGGCGTTGTTCACGAGCAGGTCGAGCGGGGTGCCGTCGGCCAGGATCCCGTCGGCGAACGCCTCGACGGAGGCCAGGTCCGCCAGGTCGACGCGCCGGACCTCCAGCTTCGCGTGCGGGTGCCTGGCCAGGATCTCGGCGCGGGCCTGCTCGCCCTTGGCGACGGTCCGTACGGCCAGGACGACGCGGGCGCCGGCCTCCGCGAGGCGTCGTGCGGTCTCCTTGCCCGTGCCGCTGTTGGCACCGGTGACGACGGCGAATTTCCCGGTCTGGTCGGGGACGACATATGAGGTGGTCACGATGACTCCTTCGGTGTTCGCACGGCACTCCCACGATTAGGAGACCGGCGGTCTGTTGCATTTCAAGCTAGCAGACCACCGGTCCGATAACAACAGACCGAAGGTCTGTAGACTGCGGCCATGGCAAACACCTTCCAGCGCGCCCGCAGCGAGGAGCAGCGCGCCGTGCGCCGCAAGGCGATCCTGGACACCACGGCCGCGATGCTCGGCGAGATGCCCGTGGCGCAGGTGAGCCTCAACGAGCTGAGCCGCCGGGTGGGGCTCGCGAAGTCGAACGTGCTGCGCTACTTCGAGTCCCGCGAGGCCGTCCTCCTGGAGCTGCTCGGCACCGCGTCGCAGGAGCTGCTGGACCACCTCGACATCGCGCTGCCCGAGGCCGTCGACGCCGACGCGCCGGTGACCGAGCGGGCCGACCGGCTCGCCGCGGCCGTGACGGACGCCCTTGCCGAGCGTCCGGTGCTGTGCGACCTGATCAGCGCACAGGCCGCGGTCCTGGAGCGGAACGTGTCGACGGAGGTCGCCGCCGAGTACAAGCGCTCCTCCATCGGGACCGTGTTCGCCCTGGCGCAGCGGGTCCGCGCCCACGTACCCGAACTCGACGAGGAGGACGCCGTACGGTTCGTCGCCGGTGCGCTCATGGTGGTCACGGCCGCCTGGCCGCACGCGCACCCGTCACCCGCCGTGCTCGCGGCCTACGAGTCCGACCCCGAACTGGCGGTCCTGCGCATCGACTTCGCCACCGCCCTGCGCGAGTCGCTCGAAGTCCTGCTGTCCGGCCTGCTGGCCCGGGCGGCACGCTGACACAACCGCGGGGCGGCGCTCAGGAACCCTCACGCACCCGTGGGGCGTTGTCCAGGCAACGCCCCACGGGGCGCGCACAGTGATCCGGCACCCCGACAGGCGGCACGATGAACGAGTTGGTTCCCGGCGGCAATCTGCCCCTGCCCGGCGGCACCCTGACCCTTCATGTGCCCGGCCCGTTCGACGTGTCCGCGCTCATCACCGACGACAGCGGCAAGGTGCGCGGCGACGGCGACTTCGTGTTCTACAACCAGCCGACCGCACCCGGTGCGCGGCTGAACGGCGAGACCCTCACGGTGGACCCGCCCGCGCTGCGGTCCGGGGCGAGCCGTGTCACCGTCGTCGTCAGCCCCGCCGAGCCCGGCACCGCACTGGGCCGGCTGCCCGCTCCGACCCTGCGCGTGACCGGCCCGGGCGGCGGTGTGCTCGCCCGCTTCACCCCGCCCCGCCCCCAGCAGGAGACCGTACTGCTGCTCGCCGAGATCTACCGCCGCGGGGGCGCGTGGAAGCTGCGCGCCCTGGGCCAGGGGTACGCGGACGGACTCGCCGGGATAGCCCGGGACTTCGGGGTCGAGGTGAGCGAGGACGCCGACGCGGGAGCGGGGACAGGGGCGGGCGCGGGCGGCGGTGCCGCTCCCGGAGGCTCCGGCGTCCCGGGTTCCAGGGGCGCCGGTGTCGCGACGGCGCTGAACGCCGCGCGTGCCGGGCTCGGACGGCTCCGGGGTTCGGGGCGCACTTCGGCCGGGAGCTCCGGTCACGCTCCGGCCGGGACCACGGCTCGTCCCCCGGCCGGGAGCACCGGACGCCCGCCCTCCGGGAACACCGCCTGGAACAGCGGCAGCGCTTCGGCCGGAGACGCCTCTGCCGCCGCTCCCGCCGCCGCAGGGCCCGCCGCCGACGGCTTCCTCCGTCTCGTGAACTCGGCCCGCGCCTCCATCGGTGCCCCGCCCGTGTCCCTGGACGCCCGTCTCACCGCCGCGGCGCACGCACACGCCGCGGGCATGGCCGCGCGGGGCAGCCTGGGCTCCGAGGGCGCGGACGGGCTCTCGGTCTACCAGCGCCTCACGGCGAGCGGCTACGCGTATCTCACGGTCGGCGAGCACCTGGTCTCGGGTCCGCGCGACGCCGCGGAGTTCGTGGAGTACTGCCTGTCCTCGGAGCAGTCCCGGCGTACGATCCACGACCCGGCGTTCACCGAGGCCGGTGTGGCCTACGTGCCGGACAACCGCTCCGGCACGCTCTACTGGACGGCGCTGTGGGCCCGGCCCCTCACGCGCGCCGGGCTGGCGCAGACGGCCGCGGAGGTGGTGGCGCTCACCAACGCCGAGCGGGCAAAGGCCGGTCTGCGACCGCTGGCAGTGGACCCCCTGCTCACCGACGCGGCGCAGGCGCACAGCGCGGACATGGTGGCCCGCGCCTTCTACTCCCACACCTCCCCCGACGGCAGCGAACCCTGGCACCGGGCCGCGGCCGCGGGCAGCACCCGCCGCACCATCGGCGAGAACATCGCGTGCGGCCAGCGCTCCGCCGCCGAGGTCGTACAGGGCTGGATGGACAGCCCCGGCCACCGCGCCAACATCCTCAAGCCCGCCTTCACCCACATAGGCGTCGGCTTCGAGGGCGGCGGCTCGGCGGGCACGTACTGGACACAGCTCTTCGGCGCCTGACCCCGACCCCACCGAGAAATCTTCGCCGCAGGTCAGAGGCCTGTTAACGATGATGACAACGGTCACCGGTGCAGCCTTTGCCGATCTCCGCGAGGTGCGCTTCACTGCGGAGGTCGGACACCGCATCGAGGGGGACACACATGACCAGCGCGCACCACGACCACCACGGGTCGGACGGGCACGCGGGGCACTCGCACGGTGTGTCGGCGGACGCGGACCGCCGCTGGCTCGCGATCGCGCTGACGCTGATCACCACGTTCATGGCGGCCGAGGTAGTCATCGGCATCCTGGCCCAGTCGCTCGCCCTGATCTCCGACGCGGCGCACATGCTGACGGACGCCGTGTCCATCGTGCTGGCGCTCATCGCGATGCGCCTGGCCGCGCGACCGGCCCGCGGCGGCTTCACGTACGGCCTCAAGCGCGCCGAGATCCTCTCCGCCCAGGCGAACGGGCTCACGCTGCTACTGCTCGGCGCCTGGTTGGCGTACGAGGCGGTGCGCCGGCTGATCGACCCGCCCGAGGTGGAGGGCGGGCTGGTGTTCGGCACGGCCCTGGCGGGGATCGTGGTGAACATCGCGGCGGCCTGGTGCATCTCGAAGGCCAACCGCTCCTCGCTCAACGTGGAGGGCGCCTACCAGCACATACTCAACGACCTGTTCGCGTTCGTCGGTACCGCGATCGCCGGTCTCATCGTGCTGCTGACCGGCTTCGCGCGGGCCGACGCCATCGCCACACTGGTCGTGGTGGTCCTCATGTTCAAGGCGGGCTACGGGCTCGTACGGGAGTCGGGGCGGATCTTCCTGGAGGCGGCGCCCGCGCACCTCGATCCGGACGGGATCGGCGACCAGCTGGTCGCGCACCCCTCGGTCTCCGAGGTGCACGACCTGCACGTGTGGACCATCACGTCGGGGCAGCCCGCACTGTCCGCGCACGTCCTGGTCGAGCCCGTCGCGGACTGCCACACCGTGCGCCGCGACCTGGAGAAGATCCTCCAGAGCGACCACGAGATCACCCACACCACCCTGCAGGTCGACCACGCCCCGGCCGAGGTCCTGAAGGTCCGCACCGGGGCCGCCTACGACGACGGCTCGCACTGCGAGGCCCCGCACGGCCCGGTGCACCGCGACGAGCCGCACGCCCACTGATCAATCACTGAACACCGGGGGCGCGGGCGGGAGTTGACGAGACAGGTGGGCTCGCGCCGGAGAAACACAGTCGCGCCCGGCCGACGACATCGTGCACGATGCCCGCATGACGTCGACCCGAAAGGGCCGTGCCGCGTAGGCGGCCCGGTGCCGTCCGCGCCGAGCGGTGGCGGCCCTCCAGACATGTGACCGTCCGCCGGATCGGCGGTGTCTCCGCACGCACCCGCGCGGCCGTCCGCCGGGTGGAGGCGGAACATCTGTGGCGCGACGCCGTCGCGAACGCGCTCGCCACGTACGAATCCGTACTTCGGCGGCCCAGGCAGGACCTCGCCGCCTGGCTGATCGATGTGAACTGCCCCTGCTGTTGTGCGCTCGAAGCCAGGGACACGCTGGAGGACGCCCTGTACCGGCTGCCGGCCGGCGCCCGTGCGGATCTTCGGCGCCGACTCGCCCGCGCCGACGAGGAGTTGGCGCGGCGGACCCTTCCCGAACCGTGGGTGCGCGAGACCCCTCGGTGGCAGCCGCCCGGGGCCTGGTGGCGGCAGCGCCTCCTGGAACGGTGAGGGCCCGGGCTTCGCCGAGGGCAGAACGCGATGACCTCCCCGAATCGCGCCGAGCTTTCTAGGGTGGAGGGGTGAGCAGCCACGCGTCCGACGAAGCCCGTGTCATTCCCCTGCGACCCGTACCGGCCGCGCCGGAAAAGCCGGAGGAGCCCGCGCCCAAGGAGCCGTTGTGGCGTGATGTCGTGGGTGATGTCCTGCGGCGTGAGCGGCTCGCCCAGGAGCGGACGCTCAAGGACGTGGCCGACGCGGCCCGGATCTCGATGCCGTACCTCTCCGAGTTGGAACGGGGCCGCAAGGAGGGCTCGTCCGAGGTCCTCGCGGCCGCCGCGCACGCGCTCGGGCTCGGCCTCGCCGATCTGCTCGCCCTGGCACACGGCAGGCTCGCGCGACCGGCCCAGCCGCTCAGGTCCCGGCCCCTGACCTCCCAGCCGCTCAGGTCCGGGTCCCGCACCGCGCCCCGGCGCACCGAGGCGCGTTCCCGGCTGGGCGACATCCGACTCGCCGCCTGAGGCACGCAGGGCCCGAGCTGAGCTGCTGGGGCCCTGAAGCCCTGAGCCCCGAGCCCTGAGCCCTGAGCCCTGAGCCTTGAGCCCGCTGAGGCTCCGCGGCGGCGACCCGGTCAGGCCGCCGCGGGCAGCAGCCGTCGGCTGAGCACCTCGTCGGCCAGCCCGTACTCCACCGCTTCCCGCGCGGTGAAGACCTTGTCGCGGTCCATGTCGGCGCGCAGGGTCTCGACGGAGTGGTGGGTGTGCAGGGACAGCACCTCCTCGACCTGGGAGCGGATGCGGATCATCTCCTTGGCCTGGAGGCTCAGGTCGGAGACCGTGCCCCGCGCGCCGCCGCTCGCGGGCTGGCCGAGCAACACCCGCGCGTGTTCCAGGATGAAGCGCCGCCCGGGGTCTCCCCCGGCCAGCAGCACCGCCGCGGTCGAGGCGGCCTGGCCGACACAGAACGTCGAGATGGGCGCGCCGACATAGCCCATCGTGTCGTAGATCGCCATGAGCGAGGTGAACGATCCGCCGGGCGAGTTGAGGTAGATCGCGATCTCCCGCTCGGGCGCGGACGACTCCAGGTGGAGCAGTTGCGCGATGACGACGTTGGCGACTCCGTCGTCGATCTCGGTGCCGAGGAAGATGATCCGCTCGGACAGCAGCCGGCTGTAGATGTCGTACGCGCGCTCGCCCTGCGGGGTGCGCTCGACCACGTTCGGGATCGTGTACTGGCTCATGGTGATCGCGTACGGGTCCGTGGCCCTCGTGTCCTGGTCCATGTCAGAGTCCCATCCGTCGCTTCGAGGAGGCCGGGCGGACATCGTCGAGGGACTCGACGACCCGGTCGACCATGCCGTACTCCCTCGCCTGTTCGGCCGTGAACCAGCGGTCGCGGTCTCCGTCGCGGGCGATCGTCTCCACGCTCTGGCCGGTGTGTTCGGCGGTGATCCGCTCGATGCTCTCCTTGGTGAACTGGAGGTTCTCGGCCTGGATGGCGATGTCGGCGGTGGTGCCGCCGATGCCGGCCGAGGGCTGGTGCATCATGATCCGCGCGTTCGGGAGCGAGTAGCGCTTGCCCGGGGTGCCGACGGTGAGCAGGAACTGCCCCATGCTCGCGGCGAAGCCCATGGCGAGGGTCGACACGTCGTTCGGGATGAGCCGCATCGTGTCGTAGATCGCCAGGCCCGCGTGCACCGATCCGCCCGGACTGTTGATGTAGAGGCCGATGTCGGTGCGCGAGTCCTCCGCGGAGAGCAGTAGCAGTTGTGCGCAGACCCGGTTGGCGGAGACCTCGTCGACCTGCGTGCCGAGGAACACGATGCGCTGGTTGAGGAGTTGGGCGGCGAGGTGGTCGTCGAACCGGGACGGCGGGGTATCCCCCTCCTCGGCCCTGGGTTCCAGGGTGCTGCTGAATCGTGCCATCGCTCCTCCTTGTGGTGACGCGGCCACGATCGCCGCGGTGTCCCCACCCTCGGCCGGACGACGTCGTCGCGGAAGGAATCTCGGCCCGCAGCAGATTCGCCGTCAGCAGAGGAGCGACGGAGCAGCGGCGGACCAGCAGCGATGCCACGGCGGATCACACCGAGCGGGGAGGGGCTACTTGGTCACCACCAGCGAGAACTCGTACAGATCGCCACGGCACAACGACTCGCCGTACTCCACGACATGCCCCGTGTCGTCGAACGCCGTGCGTCGTACGAGCAGGGCGGCGGAGCCCTCCTTGACGCCGAGGAGGCGGGCCTGGCGGCCGGTCACGTTCACCGCCCGGATCTGCTGGGTCGCCCGGACCACCCTGACGCCGTGGGTGTTCTGCAGCGCTTCCGACAGCGAGCCCTTGAGGAGTGACTCGTCCAGGCTCGGGAAGCGTTCGGCGGAGAGGTGGACGGTCTCCAGGCAGATGGGGAAGCCGTCACCGAGGCGCAGCCGTTCGATCCGGTGCAGGGCGGTGCCGGGATCGACGCCCAGGGCCGTGGCATGGTGCAGGTCGGCCTCGACGACCTCCGCGGCGAGGAGTTCGGCGCTGGGGTGGTAGCCGCGTGAGCGCAGGTCCTCGGAGAACGAGGTGAGCGTCGAGGTCTTGGTGATCTGGGGGTGCGAGACGAAGGTGCCCACGCCTCGGACACTGCGGATGAGGCCGTCCTCGCGCAGTGCCTGGAGCGCGCGCCGGGCGGTCGCTCTGCTGACGTCGTAGCGCTCGGCGAGCTGCCGTTCGGTGGGCAGTGCCTCGTCGGGCCGCATCCGGGCGATGTCGGCCTGGAGCAGCCGTCGCAGCGCCTCGTGCTTGTAGGACTCCTGCTTGTCGGACTCCGTCTCCGGGCCGTCGTCTCTGCGCCTGTCCTTGAGCGTCACAATCACTCCGCGGTTCGCACGTGTCCGCTAGCCCCGAGAGGCGCGGTAACGAGGCATCAGCGTACGCACCACGTCCAGGGTCGCCCCGGCGGTGTCCGAACCGAGTGTCGCGTTCTCGTTGTGTTCGACGGTCCGGTCACTCCGTTCGGCGGTCCAGCGCTCCTCCCATTCGATCAGGGACGCCTCGAACTCCTGGGCCCGGTAAGGGGATCCGGTCTCCAGTGCCCGGACGATGTGCTCGTACCAGCGTCGCCAGCGTGGGAGGTAGAACGAACGGACCAGTCCGGCCCAGTGCCGGCCCGAGTAGTCGTGCAGCTCGCTGCGGGAGTGCCCCCAGACGGTGAGGAGGCGTCGCGCGTTTGCCTCGTACAGCTCGGCCTCGGCGGGGGTGGTTGCCCAGCTGCCGGCTTCTGCGAGCCAGGGGTCCAGCCGGTACTCGGGGCGGGTGGCCAGCAGCGTGTCCAGGTCCTCGATGGTGGTGAGCAGTTCGGTGGCGGCGGCTCGGAAGCGGTCGGCGTCGCGTGCCAGGGCCGCGTCCGCCGCCCGCCGCTGCTGGTCGCACGCCATGTGGGTGAGCACCTGTGCGGTGACGTCGCACAGGTCCCGGCCGAGCGGCCCCGCGCTGTCCTCGTCCCTCGCCTCGTCCGCCAGGAGCGTCCACGCCTCGGCCAGGCCCGGTGGCACGGTCGGTGAGGGCGGCGCCGCGAGGTGCACCGGGAGTTCCGGACGCAGGTCGCCCACCAGCGTGGGCCGGCAGACGACGACCGAGCCCGGTGGTCCGGGGCCGTCCGCGTCGTACACGGTTTCGTGCAGCAGTTCCCAGGCGCGCAGCAGACCGGGCGTTCGGCGTCCGTACCGGGCCTCCGCCCAGTTCTCCAGCCACGCTCGTACGTCCTTGACCGAGCCGTGCCAGGCGACGTCGGCCAGCAGCTCGTACAGGACCGGGTCGCCGCCGAAGGCCTCCATGCTCGCGCCGACTCCCGCGAGCGAACCGCCGCGGGCGTCGGTGCTCGCCTCGGCGGCGCCGGCGGCGATCTCGTCCAGCTTGCCGTAGAGCCCGGGCCGTCCGCCCAGGCTGTGGAGCATGCACCACACCCAGGGCTTTCCCCGGTAGCCGTCGGTCTGTCGCCAGACCGGCTTGTGCTCGGCCCACAGGTCCAGGATCAGCATGCGGTCGTCCGGGATGGCGTCGAGGAAGGCCCGGGTCCGGTCCGGCGTCCAGTAGTCGGAGCGGTAGGAGAAGGGCCATGCCTGGAGCACCCAGGTGGCCTCGTCGTCCACCGCGGTCATGGCGCCGTGCACGGCCCGTGCGACCCGGGCGATGCCGGCGGGGTCGGCCACCGGGGGAATCGTCTCGATGAAGGGGTCCGCCGCGTAGAGGTGGTCGGTGCCGAAGAGGCGGGTCTGCTCGGTCAGCAGCGCGGTGCCGAACTCCTCGAACAGTGGGTCACGCGGGTCCAGGACGCCGACCTCGAAGTCCCACCAGGGAAGGGTCGTCGAGCGGGCGCCCCGGTCCGCGATCAGTTCGCGGGGCACATGGCCGGAGAAGCCCTGGAGGACGGGGCGCATGCCCAGGGCGCGCTCCCGGTCCAGGATGCGGCGGCCCAGGTCCGCGTGGCCGTCGATCCAGCTCTGTGGGAGTGGTCCGCACCAACTGTCGAGCGAGGCGAGCCAGTTCCACGGGAGGTAGGCCGGGCCGCCGAGGAAGCGCCGGGCGGTCTCGTCGTCCAGGCCGCAGCGCAGGAGGGCCTGTTGCCAGGCGGCCGACGCGCCGGTCATCGCCAGTGGTGTGGTCACGCCGTGCAGCGCCATCCAGTCGATGTGGCGCTCCCAGCGCGCCCAGTCCCAGAACGCCGTGGTGTAGCCGAAGGTGCAGACGTTGAAGTGGTAGCGGTGGAGGTAGGGGGAGGTCGTCCGGGCGGCAGTGCCGGTGCGGGGCAGGCGGTCCGGAAGTCGGGGCACGGGGGCGTCCCAGGTGATCTGCGTCCGGCACGTGGTCCGCAGATACCAGCGCAGCGCCGAGGCGACCGCGACACCGCTGGACCCGCGCAGCGCCACCGCGCCCGGTCCGGCGTCGACCTCGAACCAGTCGGGCCTGCCGACGTCGTGCCCGTCCCCTACGGGCACGACGTCGGCGGTGAACTCCGCGGCCCGGTCCCCGAGGAGCCGCTGGAGGAGTTGTCGGACGGTCTGATTCTCCGATGCCTGTGGTCCGTACCACATGCGGCTCAGGTTAAGTCGGGTGTGCCGGGCGGTCAAGGACCAAAGCTGTTGTGACAGCACACTTGTCTGAAGGGCTGGGCAGTCGCACAGCCCTCTGGTACGGTCCACAGCCACGCAGACGGCCCCCGCAGCCACACGACGGCTCCCGCTCGACACCCCAGGTGGTCTCGACACGATGAACGCCGATCTCGCCTACTTCGCCGCTCTCCAGGAGAACCTCACCACGCTGGCCGACGCCGAGCGGCCCTCGATCGATCGCGCCGCCCGTGCCATCGCGGACAGCATCGCCGCCGGAGGTGTCGTCCACTACTTCGGCAGCGGCCACTCCCAACTCGTCGCCATCGAACCGCTGTTGCGGGCGGGCGGTCTCGCGCCGGTCAATGTGATCGCCGACCCGGCGCTGTCCCCCGCGGCCCCTCGGCACGCGGGGGCGGCCGAGCGCGTCGGCGGCTACGCGGCGGCGATCCTGAGTACGGCGGACATCCGGGACGGTGAGGTGGTGGTCGTCGTCTCCAACTCCGGCATCAACGCCGTGCCGGTCGAATTCGCCCTCGGCGCCCGCGCGTTGGGGGCGACGGTCGTCGCCGTCACCAGCCGGGCCCACTCGATGGGCGCCGAGTCCCGGCATGTCGACGGGCGGCGCCTGCTCGACGTGGCCGACATCGTCATCGACACGCACGGCCGCCCGGGTGACGCGGTGGTGCCCCTGGGCGACCTCACCGTGGGCGCCCTGTCGACCGTCGTCGGGGCGGCGATCGTCAACGCCCTGACCTGCCGGGCGGCCGAGCTGCTCGTCGAACTCCACGGCCGGATACCGCCGTTGATCGTCAGCCAGAACACGGGCGACGACGCCGAGCGCCACAACAACGCCCTCATGGAGAAGGTCAAGGACCGCTGCCCGCGGGGCTGACGCACCGATCCGCACATCGAGACGCCGAGACGCCCGATACGCCGAGATCACGCAAGGAGGCCGATGATGGAGAGGACGCACCGGATGCGCCGCCGCGTCGCGGCGACGGTCTGTGCCGCCGCCCTCGTGCTGCCGCTCACCGCCTGCGACGCCCTGACCCCCGGGAGCGCGGCCGCGGTGCCGGGTCCGCGCAGTGTGCCGTCGTCGACCGCCGTGCCGGACGGGGACATCACCCTGCGCCTGCAGTTCGCCGACGCCCCGTTGATGGTCGACGCGCTGATCGCCGCGTTCGAGAAGGGCCACCCGAACATCAAGGTCGAGCCGCAGTACAAGACGTTCTCGGACTACGTCCAGAACCTGAAGCTCACCATGACGTCCGACACCGCCCCCGACATCGCGCAGTACGCGGTCGGGATGACCGATCTCGCGGCGGACGGCCACATCCTCGACCTGGCGCCCTATCGGGAGGCGTACGGCTGGGACAAGGCCATTCCCCCGGTCAGCCTCGACCAGTTGACGGCGGGGCAGACCAGCGAGGCCACCGGCGGGCGCGCCCTGTTCGGGGTCCCGGCCGGTCTGTCGATGACCGGCATCTACTACAACAAGGAGCTCGCGAAGAAGGCCGGGATCGACGGTCCGCCCAACACCGTGGCGGAGTTCGAGGACCAGCTCGCCGCGGCCAAGGAGGCCGACCTGACGCCGCTCGGCGTCGGCGCGCTCGACTCCGGCGGCCTGCATCTGTGGGCCGCGCTCCTCAACCAGCTGATGCCGACGGACGACTACTGGGACTGGGTCAACGGCACCAAGGGCGCCACCATCGAGACACCGGCCGCCGTCAGCGCCAGCAGGCTCGTCATCGACTGGGGCCGCAAGGGCTACTACAACGACTCGGCGAACGGAACCGCGCAGGTCGACTCCACCGCCCAGTTCGCCAAGGGCGACAGTGTCTTCCTCATCAACGGCAACTGGGCGGCAGGGCAGTTGGCGACCGTCATGGGGGACAACGTCGGCTTCTTCCCGATGCCGGGCGAACAGGCCTCCTCCCCCACCGTGGCCTCGGGCTTCAGCGTCTCCTACGCCGTCTCGTCCAGGACCGAACACCCGGAGGCGGCAGGCGCGTTCCTCGACTTCCTGACCACTCCCGAGGCCGGCCAGATCATCAGCGACAACGGCTTCATGCCGCCCAACCCCGACGCCGTGAAGAAACCGGAGGGCGTGCTCGCCGACATCGCGGAGGGCCACCGCAGGGCCGTCGCCGACGACGGGATCACGACGTTCCCCGACTTCGCCGCCCCCGCCATGCTCGACCGGCTGCGCTCCGGCGTCCAGAAACTCATCGCCAACCGCATAGATCCCTCGGACTACCTCGACTCACTTCAGGACGAGTGGGAGGAACACCATGCCGAGTAGGCCGCCGGTCCAACAGCCCCCGGACGTCCGGGTCGAGTCGCCGGACGTCCAGGTCCGATCCCGGGGCCCCCGCAGGCGCAGCCCGTATCGCGGCTATGTGTACGTGCTGCCCGCGTTCGCCGTCTACTTCTGCTTCGCGGTGCTGCCCGCCCTGCACACGGCGTATCTCTCGCTGTTCGAGTGGGACGGCGTGACACTGGGCGACTGGGTCGGTCTCGGCAACTACCAGGAGATCTTCCAGGACTCCATCCTGCGCCGGTCCGTGCTCAACGCCCTGGTGCTGGTGGTGTTCTTCTCCTTCATCCCCATCGTGGTCGGCCTTGCGATGACCGGCCTGCTGGCCCGGTTCCGACGGCCCGGCATGGGGGCGTACCGCTTCCTGTTCATGCTGCCGCAGGTCGTCCCGCTCGTCGCCGTCGGCGTGACCTGGCGCTGGCTGTACGGGGACGACGGGCTGGTGAACCAGACGTTCCGCGCCGTCGGTCTGGACGGGGTGACACGGGCGTGGCTCGGCGACTTCGGCGCCGCGCTGATCGCCGTGGGCCTGGTCGGCACCTGGGTGCTGAGCGGCCTGTGCATGATGCTCTTCCTCAGTGGCGTGCAGAAGGTGGATCCCAGCCTGTACGAGGCGGCCCGGCTCGACGGGGCGGGTCCCGTCCGGGAGTTCGTCTCCGTCACCCTGCCGCACCTGCGCGGTGAAATCGCCGTCGCGATGACCGTGACGACGGTGGCCGCGCTCGCCAGCTTCGACATCGTGTACGTGACGACGAACGGCGGGCCCGGTGAGCAGACGACCGTCCCGGGCCTGCTCGTGTACCGGCTGGCGTTCTCCGAGGGCAAGGTGGGGCTCGCCGCGGCCCTGGCCGTCGTCCTCGGCTGTCTGATACTCGGGATCGTCTACCTCATCAACCGTCTGTCGAGGTCGGAGTCATGAACACCGCCACCCGCTCGGAACGCTGGTCGGGTTACGCGCTGCTGACGGTCATGGCGATCGCCGTCGTGATCCCGTTCCTCAGTGTCTTCCTCGCCTCACTGCAGCCCGCGGGCACGCCGGTGGTGGGACTGACCTGGCCGGAGCGGTGGAGCTGGGACAACTACGAGCAGGCGTGGTCGGTGGCCGGGTTCTCCGACCTGATCCGGCACAGCCTCACCATCGCGGTCGGTGTGGTCCCCGCCTCCCTGGTCCTGGCGGCACTGGCGGGCTACGCGCTCGGCACGATGAAGCTCCCCGGCGGCAACGCGGTCGCGGCCTTCTTCATCGCCGGGCTCACCATCCCGGTCGAACTGATCGTGGTTCCGCTCTACTTCGACCTGCGGGGTCTCGGTCTGACCAACTCGTATCTGGGTGTGATCCTGGTGGAGATCGCGCTGTTCATGCCGTTCAGCGTGTTCTGGATGCGCACGCATTTCCAGTCGACCCCGCCGTCGCTGGTGGAGGCGGCCCGGATCGACGGAGCCTCGTCGGGCACGATCCTGGTGAGGATTCTGCTTCCGCTGGCCCGGCCGTCCCTGATGACGCTCGGTCTGCTGGTCTTCATGTGGTCGTGGAACCAGTTCCTGCTGGTGCTGGTGCTCATCCAGGACACGACCAAGCACACCGCGCCCGCGGGTCTCGGCTTCTTCGTCGGTCAGAACAGCACGGACATCCCCACGCTGGCGGCGGGGACGATCATCGTGATGCTGCCGATCCTGATCCTCTTCGTGATCTTCCAGCGCAGCTTCATCGCGGGCCTGCTCCAGGGGGCGATGAAGGGCTGACGCCAGGCGCGCGGGAGGGGCGCGCCCGGTCAGGTCAGATAGGTCAGGCGGCCTTCGACGAATCGGTGTGCGAGTGGGCGGAGTCCGTGTGCGAGTGGGCGCGCGGAGAGGCCGCCGCCCACTCCAGGACGAGCCGCTGGTACTCCCGCCGCTGCTCGCCGCTCAGCGTCCCACCGCTCCGCAGCCACAGGGCTCGGATCTCCTCGTTGACCTCGGCGGCCGATCGCTTCGGCGCACCGGGTACACGTCGGTGAGTGGTGGACATGCCGTGAATCATACGGGGCCCGGCGTGAAGACCATGTGAGGAGTCACTGTCAGAAGGACTACTTACCGGTAGCCACTCCATGACCCTGCGAGGTGGCCGTCCAGCAGCCATGCCCGGCGGCCATTCCACAGTCATGTCAGGCGGCCATTCCTCAGCCGTTCAGGCCGCTCCCGCGCCGAGGACGAGCACCTGGATCGCCAGTACGGCGCCGCCCCGCGCCCAGTCGTGGAAGTCGGACACCTTGGTCTCCAGGTTGACCGGCTCCGCGTGCGGATGGCGGTTGGCGAGGATGGCCTCCTCGACGGCCGGTCCCGCCACGTCGACCAGTCCCACGCCCTCGCCGGCCAGGACGATCTTCTGGGGGATGGCGAAGTTGGCGATCTGCGCGACGAGGGTGCCCAGGGCGCGGGCCGCCTCGCCGACGACGCGGGCCGCCATGGGCTCACCCTCGGCGGCCAGGGCGAGGATCTCGTCGTACGTGATGTCGCGGCCGGTGGCGGCGCGGATCTGGTAGCGGATGCTGGGGATGGTCAGCAGGGAGATGGCGCTGCCGCGCTCGCCGTCGGGGGTGAGCGGGCCGTTGGAGTTCACGATCCAGAAGCGGCCGACGCCCAGGCCGTCCTCGGCGGTGGCGACCCGCCTGCCGCCGCTCACCAGTCCGTAGCCGATTCCCGCGCCGATGGTGAGCACCGCGAACCGCTCCAGGCCCCGGCCCGCGCCGAACCACCGCTCGGCCTCGACGAGCGCGGCCACGTCGTTGTCGACGACGACTGGCAGCCCGGTGCGCTCCTCGACGAGCCGAGCCAGCGGGACGTCGCGCCAGCCGAGGAAGGCCGACTCGTCGACGACGGACCGGTCCGAGGCACGGCCGCCCAGGCCGATCCCGATCCCGGCGAGGCCGGGGAAGTCATGTGCGAACGCGCCGGTCAGCTCCCCCAGCACGTCCACGACATGGGCCGGGTCGTTGCTGGTGAGGGGCAGGTCGAGGCGGGCGACGATATCGCTCTTGAGGGTGGTGACGACGCCGTAGACCATGTCCTGGGTGATCTTGAACCCGGCGAAGGTGCGGGACTCGGCGACGATGTCGAGGGGCTGGGACGGGCGGCCCTGGCGCACCTCGGGAAGCGAGGAGCCCTCGGGGACCTCGATCAGCAGACCCGACTCTATGAGCGGCTTCGTCAGGCGGGTGAGGCTGCCCGCGGAGAGGTCGAGCCGGCGGGCGATGTCGCTGCGCGACAGGGGGCCGTGCGTCAGCACCTCGATGGCGACGGCACGCTCACCGGGACTGAGCGGCAGCCAGCTGGCAGCACGTGTGGTCACGACCGAACCCCCACAACATTTCTTTCGGCGCAGAAGTAATGACACCACCCTATGTCGTTGAAGCTCCTCAGGAAAGATGTGTGCACACCCCTTGACGGCTGGATTCTTTCGGACCAAAAGTAAGTGACCCGAGGACGAGCCGCAGACGAGGGAGTCTCCCGATGACCGTCGCCTCCAGCCCTCCGTCGCGTCTGCCAGTGCGCGACATCGAGGGGACACAGCCGAAGCCGAGAACCCGCGAGAAACGAGAACGTGACGGTGGCGGACGTGGTGACGGCGCCCTCGCGGCCCTGTTCATCGCTCCGGCCATGCTGGGCTTCCTGGTCTTCCTGCTGTGGCCGACGCTGCGGGGCATCTATCTCAGCTTCACCCGCTTCAATCTGCTGACTCCGGCGGAGTGGGTGGGCCTCGACAACTACGTCCGCATGGTCAAGGACCCCATCTTCTGGGACTCGTTGACGGTCACCGTCGAGTACGTCTTCATCAACATCGGCATCCAGACGGTCTCGGCGCTCGCCATCGCCGTGCTGCTCCAGCGGCTGACCCAGTCGGCGATACTCCGCGGGATCGTCCTCACGCCGTATCTGATGTCGAACGTCGTCGCCGGCATCGTCTGGCTCTGGATGCTCGACACGCAGCTCGGCATCGGCAACGAGATCATCGCCGGGCTCGGCTTCGACCGGATCCCCTTCCTCGCGGACGAGACCTGGGCGATTCCCACGATCGCCGTGATCAACGTCTGGCGGCATGTCGGCTACACCGCCCTGCTGCTCTTCGCCGGGCTGCAGGCCATCCCGAACGACATGTACGAGGCGGCCAAGGTGGACGGCGCCAGCGAGTGGCGGATGTTCTGGCGGATCACCATGCCGCTGTTGCGGCCGGTCCTCGCGGTCGTCCTGATCATGACGGTGATCGGTTCGTTCCAGGTGTTCGACACGGTCGCGGTGACCACCGCGGGCGGTCCGGCCAACGCGACCAACGTCCTGCAGTACTACATCTACGGCGCCGCCTTCGGCCGCTTCCAGTTCGGCTACGCGTCGGCGATGTCCGTGGCCCTGCTCGTGGTGCTGAGCGCGATCACCTTTGTCCAGTACCGGCTCACCCGGGCCGGCCAGACCGACCTCGGCTGAAGAAGGGAGCGACCGACATGACTGCCGTGACGGCAACGACGACGAAGGTACGGCGCACACAGCGCCCGAGGATCACCCCCGGGAAGGTCGTGGCCTGGACGGTGATGGCCGCGATGGTCCTCATCACCCTGCTGCCCTTCTACTGGATCCTGCGCACCGCGCTCTCCACGAACACGGCGCTCGCGGCCCACCCCGGCGATCCCCTGCCCGTGGACCTGACGACCGGTGGCTTCGAACGGGCCCTTGGCCTGCAGTCCACCGAGGAGGCGATCGCTCAGGGCGGCTCGGGCGGCGGGCTCAAGTTCTGGCGCTATCTGATCAATTCGACGGTCGTGTCCACCCTGATCACCGTGTTCCAGATCCTCTTCTCCGCCATGGCCGCCTACGCCTTCGCACGACTGCGGTGGCGCGGCCGGGACACGGTGTTCGGGCTGTTCCTGGCCGGGCTGATGGTGCCGACGATCTTCACACTGCTGCCGAACTTCGTGCTCATCAAGCAACTCGGCCTGGTCGACTCCCTCTTGGGCATCTCCCTGCCGACGATGTTCATGACCCCGTTCGCGGTGTTCTTCATGCGGCAGTTCTTCATGAACGTGCCCCGGGAGGTCGAGGAGGCGGCCCTGCTCGACGGGGCCGGGAAGATCCGGATCTTCTTCCGCGTCATGCTGCCGATGGCGTCCGCCCCCATCCTCACGCTGGGCGTGCTGACGTACATCACCTCCTGGAACGACTACTTCTGGCCGCTGATGGTCTCCTACAGCGACAGTTCGCGCGTGCTCACCGTGGCACTGGCCATCTTCCGGGCACAGACCCCGCAGAGCGGTTACGACTGGTCCGGCCTGATGGCGGCCACGCTCATCGCCGCGCTGCCGATGCTCGTGCTCTTCGGCTTCTTCGCACGCCGCATCGTCAGCACCATCAGCTTCACCGGCATCAAGTAAGGGGACGGACATGCGAATTCGTACACGTACGGTCGTGGCACTGACCGGGGTGCTCGCGCTGTCCCTGGTGACGGGCTGCGCGCAGGGCGGGGCCGCCGGATCGGGCTCCAACACGGTGACGTACTGGCTGTGGGACGCCAACCAGATGCCCGCCTACCAGGCGTGCGCCAAGGGCTTCGAGAAGCAGAACCCGGGCCTGAAGGTGAAGATCACCCAGATGGGCTGGGCCGACTACTGGACCAAGCTCACCGCGAGCTTCATCGCGGGCACCGAGCCCGACGTGTTCACCGACCACATCCAGAAGTTCGGGCAGTTCGCCGACCTGAACGTGCTGGAACCACTGGACGACCTGGACATCGACGACTCCGCCTACCAGCCGGGTCTCGCCGCCAACTGGACCGGCCAGGACGGCCACCGCTACGGCGCCCCGAAGGACTGGGACACCGTCGCGCTCATGTACAACAAGAAGATGGTCAAGGACGCCGGGCTCTCCGCGGCGGAGCTCAACAGCCTCTCCTGGAACACGAAGGACGGCGGCACCTTCGAGAAGACCATCGCGCACCTGACCGTCGACACGAAGGGCAAGCGCGGCGACGAACCGGGCTTCGACAAGAACAACGTCAAGGTCTACGGGCTCGCCACCGGCGGCGCGGGCGACAGCGACGGGCAGACCACCTGGAGCCCGTTCACCGGCTCGGCGGGCTGGAACTACACCGACAAGGCCCGCTGGGGCTCCAAGTACCAGTACGACAGCAAGACCTTCCAGTCCGTCGTCGACTGGTACTTCGGGCTGGCGAAGAAGGGCTATCTCGCGCCCTTCACCGACTACACCGACGGCGCCAACCCGGCCAACGCCCAGGTCGCCGCCGGCAAGGCGGCAACGTCCTTCGACGGAGCCTGGATGATCTCCACCTACTACAACACCAAGGGCCTCGACGTCGGCACCGCGCCCACGCCGACCGGCCCGACCGGTAAGCGGGCCACCATGATGAACGGCCTGGCCGACTCCATCACCAAGAACGCCCCCAACAAGGAGGGCGCCAAGAAGTGGGTGCGGTACCTGGCCTCCGACGAGTGCCAGAAGACCGTCGGCGGCTACGGCATCGTCTTCCCCGCCACCCCGGAAGGCACTCAGGCCGCCGTGGCCGCGTACAAGAAGAAGGACATCGACGTGTCCGCCTTCACCGACGCGGTCACCGACAAGAAGGACTTCACCACCTTCTCGTTCCCCGTCACCGACTACGCGGCGGACGTGTACGCCCTGGTGCGCCCCGCCATGCAGGACGTCTACGCCAACGGCGCCCCGGTGAGCGACCTGACCAAGACCAACGACCAGGTCAACTTCATCCTCGGACAGTGAACCCCCTGACAGTCAATCCCCGGACAGTGAAAGGCACACACTCCATGACGTTCTCCCTCGGCATCGTCGGCGCCGGCCAGTTCTCCGGCCAGTTCGCGAAGCTGTTTCTTGCCCACCCGGGCGTCGGCGAGGTCCACGTCACGGATCTCCTGCCCGAGCGAGCGGAGCAACTGGCCGCCGCCGAAGGCCTGACGGGAACCTTCCCCTCGTACGAGGCGATGCTGGAGTCGGACGCGATCGACGCCGTCGCGATCTTCACCCAGCGCTGGACCCACGGACCGCTGGTGCTCCAAGGCCTGAACGCCGGCAAGCATGTCTACTCGGCGGTGCCGATGGCGATCACCCGCGAGGAGATCGCGGCGATCATCGACGCGGTACGGGCCACCGGACTGACGTACATGATGGGTGAGACCAGCCAGTACAACCCGGCGACCGTGCACGCCCGCAACCAGATCGCCGACGGGGCGTTCGGGCGGCTCTTCTACGCCGAGGGCGACTATGTGCACGACATGGACCTCGGGTTCTACGAGGCCTACCAGTACAGCGGCGGCGAGAACTGGAAGTCGACCGCCAGCTATCCCCCGCTGCTCTACCCCACGCACTCGGTGGGCGGGGTCCTCGGCGCCTGGCAGACGCACGCCGTGAGCGTGTCCGCGATCGGGGTCAAGGACGATCGCGGGGACGGCGTCTTCGACGAGGACGTCAGCCAGTTCGGCAACGACTTCTCGAACGCGACCGCGCTGTTCGAGGTCGCGGGCGGCGGCTCGTTCCGTACGAACGAGTTCCGGCGCGTGGGCTATCCCTCGCACATCCGGGAGTCGCGTTTCCGGTTCTTCGGGACGGACGCCAGCATGGAGCAGCTGGCGACGGTGGCCTTCTGGCAGGACAAGAAGGGAGTGAAGGACATCAGCGAACTGCTTGAGCCCAAGCCCACCATGTCCCCGGACGACCCGTCGCTCCAGCACATCGCGCCGGATCTGCGGGCCGCCTTCACCTCGGGCTCGGCGCCGGTCCACGACCGGGCGCGGCTGCCGCGGGAGTTCGACAACCTGCACAACGGGCACGAGGGGAGCCACCACTTCCTGGTGGACGACTTCGTCACCGCGGTGAACACGCGCACACTGCCGTCGGTGAACGCGTGGGTGGCCGCCCGCTACACCCTGCCGGGCATCGTCGCGCACGACTCGGCGCGGCAGGGTGGGGCGAGGCTGGAGATCCCGGACTTCGGGGACGCACCCCAGGCGTGACGTTTCTGCGCGGTCCGGTCGTTCTCAGGAGCGGCCGGACCGGCGGGCCCGGTCAGGTGCCCGGCTTGCGGCCGTACACGTAGACGTCGTCGTTCTTCTTCAGGAGCGACCAGTACTTCTTGGCATCCGTCTTCGTCATGTTGACGCAGCCGTGCGAGCCGGGCGGGTTCCACATGCTCACGCCCACCGAGTGGAAGGCCTGGCCGCCGTCGAAGAACTGGCTGTAGGGCATGGGCACGTCGTAGATCGTCGAGACGTGGTCGATGTTCCGCCAGTAGATCTTCTTGAGACCGGTGCGGGTCTCGTAGCCGTTGCGGCCCGTACGGACCGGCACCGGGCCGTACACGAGGGTGTTGCCGTCCTGGATCCAGCTGAGCTGGAGCGTGAGGTTCACACAGGCGATGCGGCCCTTGTTCACCGGGCATTTGCCGTCCTTGTTGGGGTTCTTCCCGACGGCCTTCTGCTTGTTCATCAGGTCCATCACGCCCCAGGTGACGGAGCCGGCGTAGCCGATGTTCGGGGTGATGCCGTGCTTGGTCTGGAAGGCCTTGATCGCCTTGCAGTCGGCGGCCGACTGCCTGCCGTCCACCGGCCGGCCGAGGAACTTCTCGACCTTCTTCTGGTACGGGCCGGTCTGTGTGGTGCAGCTCGCCGCCTGGGCCGGAGCCGCGCCCAGCGCGACGGCCAGCGGCGCCACCAGTGCGGTGACCCCCAGTACGACGGCTGCCCGTCTGCGTGTGTCCCCCATGATCAGGCCTTTCTCGTTCGTTCCGGTCAATCTCTGCCAGCTAGACCCGCGCGGGGCGGCATGGGTTGTGGAGGCGGCCGGGCTGAGACGAAACGATGACATTCGGGCGCCGCCCCCGGTCCCCTGTGGCGGGTGCCACACCCGGTCCGTGGCACCCCGTCGGGTTGACGCCCGCAGGGGTTGTCGCCAGCGCTTTCCGGCCGTCGGCTCCCCACGCAGCAAGTGCCGCACAGGGACCGCGGCGGCCCAACTGCCGTATCAATCGGTCAAGTTCAGCCATTGACGGGTGCGGCGGCGGCATGATGTGCGGCATGGACCAAGCCAATACGGTCATCTGGGCGACCGCCCTCGGTATCGGCGGGACCTTGGCCGCCGGGCTGACCGGACCGCTGCTCCATGCCAGGTCCTCGCGTCGGCAGGCGCAGGAGCAGGAGACCTTCCAGGTCCGGCACCGACTGCGCGACGAGCGGCGTGCCGCCTTCGCGACCGTGCTCGACGAGTGCGAGGCGTTCCGGCAGGGCATCAACGCCGTCATCGAGGCGCGCGTGGCTCTCGAATGGCGGAGCGAGGACGAGCACCGGGGGCTGTGGGAGCCGACCATGGCCGCCCTGGGCGCGCTCAGCCGGGCGGCCACGAATGTCGCCATCACCGGGCCCGCGCCGATGGGAGAGCTGGCCGACACCGTCCACGCGGCGGCCGTCCGGCAGGCGGACGTCTGGCGCATGCGGCTGGATCTCGACGACCGCCTCGTGCAGAACGGTCAGGCGGACAGCGACCTCATCGACGCCCGCAGACAGTTCATCGCCGCGGCCGAAAAGGTCCTCGCACCGCCCGACCGGGGCGCCCGGCAGCGGGGCGCGCTGCGGCGCTCGCGGTGACGAGGGGTGGACGAGAGGCGTTCCGCCGCGTCGGCGGGCCCGGCCACGGTCACCAAGGGCGGCGGCGACGCCCGCCGACATAGGGCCAGTTTCCCCGGACTGGACCGGGATTTCCGTGCGGCCGCCTGCCTACGCTGCCGCTCATGGACCGCGTACTCGCCGACGATCTCTCCCGGCTCCCCGAACTGCTCCAGTCCGCCCGTGACTTCGCCGCCCGTGAGGTGTCGGGGCTCGACACACGGCCCGTGGCCCATCTGGGCAAGGCCCCGGACGCCGAGCCGCTGCCCGCCGGAGGCGTGGGTGCCGAGGGTGCGCTCGCGCGGTTCGCCGAGCGGTGGGCGCCGGGCTTCTCCGCCTCCGCGGGCCCGCGCTATCTCGGCTTCGTGACCGGGGGCGCGACCCCGGCCGCCCTCACCGGGGACTGGCTGACCGGCGCGTACGACCAGAACGCCACCGGCAGGGGCGACTCGTCGGCGACCGCGCTGGAGCACGAGACGCTGGGCTGGCTGCGGGAGCTGTTCGGGCTGAGCGAGGCGCACACCGGCGCGTTCGTGACAGGTGCGACCGTCTCGAACACCGTCGGGCTGGCCCTCGCGCGGGAGTGGCTGGGCGAGCGACTGGGGGTTTCCGTGTCCGAGGCGGGTACGGCCGCACTCGGGCCCGTCGACGTACTGTCCGGCAGCCCGCACTCCAGCATCCCCAAGGCCCTGTCCGTCCTGGGCATCGGCCGCGACCGGCTGCGTACGGTGCCGGTGCTGCCCGGCGGCCGGGAAGCCGTCGACGTGGCGCGGCTGGCCGAGGCGCTCGACGAGCTGGACGGGCGCCCGGCCGTCGTCGTGGCCAATGCCGGGACCGTGAACACGGTCGACTTCGACGACCTGCGGGCGATCGCGGGGCTCAAGGAGCGGTACGACTTCTGGCTGCACGTGGACGCCGCCTTCGGCGGTTTCGCCGCGCTGTCCCCCGAGCACGCGCAGCTGACCGACGGCATCGACGCCGCCGACTCGGTCTGCGTCGATCTGCACAAGTGGCTCAACGTCCCCTACGACGCCGCCGTGCAGTTCACCCGCCACCGGGACCTCCAGGTGCGGGTCTTCCACAACGCGTCGTCGTATCTCGGACTGCCCACAGGCGAGCCCGACTTCGTGCACCTCACGCCCGAGAACTCACGTCGGCTGCGCGCGCTCCCCACCTGGTTCTCGCTCGCCGCGTACGGTCGCGAGGGACACCAGGAGATCGTCGAGCGGAACGTCGCACTGGCCAGGCACCTCGGTGACCGGATCACGGACGCCCCGGGCTTGCGGCTGCTGGCGCCGGTCCGCTTGAACGTCGTCTGCTTCACGCTCGACGGGGATCCCACCCAGGAGCGGGTGCACTCGCTGGGCCGGGCCGTCGCCGAATCCGGTGAGGCGTTCATGACGCCGACCTTCTACGAGGGGACACACGCGCTGCGGGCCGCTTTCAGCAACTGGCGTACGACAGAGGCCGACACGGACCGGGTGGCGGATGCCCTGGAGCGTGCGGTCAGCTCTTTGTGACGGGTGCTGCCATCAGGGGCTGTTCGTGGGGCAGTTCGCGGCGTCCGCGGACCGGCGAGAGGAACACCGGCAGGAAGGCTGTCGCGAGCAGTCCGGCGCCGACCCACAACGTGGCGCGGACACCGGCCAGTTCACCGATCAGCCCCGCCACCGCCGCGCCGACGGCGAGGGCGCCGGTGAGGACGAACCTGAACGTCGCGTTCATTCGGCCGAGGAGTGTGTCAGCGGTCATCCGCTGACGCAGGCTCACTCCGAGCACGTTGTCCACGCCCGTCTTGAACAGGACGAGGACTCCCCCGGCGCCCGCGAGCCACAGCCACGGTCCGCGGTCGATGAGCGGGACGAGCAGTCCGGCGGGCGCGAGACACAGGCCCATGACGCCGAGGGTGCGGCCGTATCCGAGGCGCCCGGCGAGGGGGCGGGCGCAGCGGGCGCCGAGCAGGAGGCCGACGCCGCCCGCCGCCCAGTACAGACCCAACGCACTTGCGGGCAGGCCAAGTTCGCGCACGAACAGCACCGGGAGCATGGTGTTGATGATCTGCGAGCCCAGGTTGGTGAGGGCGGCGGTGAGCGCGAGCGCACGCAGCTCCGCGTTGCCGAATACGTGCCGGACCCCCTCGCCGATCTGTGTGCGCAGTCCGGCCGTCCGGCCCGGCGTGGGCGGCGCCTGATCAGGGTGGACCCGGGTGAGCTGGAGCGCGGAGGCCAGATGGCTCGCCGCCGTGCAGAGAACGGCCACCGGTGCCGTGAGGAACTGGACCAGCGCGCCGCCCGCGCTCCGGCCGGCCACGTTGCTCACGGCCATGAGGCTCATCATGGCGGCGTTGGCCTGGACGAGGGCGTCGCGGCCGACGAGTCCGGGCAGGGTGCTCTGCGAGCCGACGTCGAAGAAGACGGTGGCGCAGCCGTTCAGCAGCACGACGGCGTACAACTGGCCCAGCGTGAGCGCGTCCAGCCACCAGGCCAGCGGGACCGAGGCGAACAGCACGGCCCGCGCCAGGTCGGCCGCGATCAGCACCCTGCGGTGACACATCCGGTCCACCCAGGCCCCGGCGGGCAGGCCGATGAGCAGGAAGGCGAGCGTGCTCAACGTGGCCAGGGCCCCGACCTGGCCGGGGCTCGCGTCGAGTTCGGCCACGGCGATCAGCGGGACGGCGACATAGCTGACGTTCGTGCCGAGCTGGCTGAGCGCGGTCGCGCTGAACAGCGTCCTGAAGTCGGCCGTCCGCCATGGGGAGTTGGGCTGCATGATCCACAACCGTGCCCGACCTCGACGGCGCAGCACAAGTGAAGAGTTCTCCACATTGTCTTAAGTGGAGCTACATTGTCGCTGTCCCGTGCGGGCCATGTCCGGGCGCGCCGAGGCCTGAACGGCCCTTCCCCCTTGGGTCCCGCTGTGCTTGTCTGGGGGCCGTTTTTCGGTGGCCGGGGCGGGAGTTGCCGTATGCGCAAGCCGTGGATGGTCGGGGTGCTGGCCGGGTTACTGCTGCTCGGCGCGTGCGGGGACCCGTCGTCCGGCCCCGAGTCCGCGGCGCCCGTCCCGTCGGCACCCAAGGCCTCCTCGACCACGCATCAGCGACCGGCCGCCACGCCCGAGGCCGAGTCCAGCACCCGGGCCGGCACGGGTGCAAGCGCCGGGGCAAGCAGCGGAACCGGCACCGGGTCCGGGACACCCTCACAGCGTTCCCGCCCCACCGTCCTCTACCTCGGCGACTCCCTCGCCATGGAGAACCAGAAGGTCCTCGGCGGCCTGATGCGCGACGAGTTGAAGGCGCGTTACACCAGCGCCCCCTACTCCGGCACAACCCTCTGCGACTATCTGGAGGGCACGGGCAAGGACTCGCTCGTGCCGCCCAAGGACAAGGCCGCCGCGCTGGTGCGCAGCCTGCGGCCGGACTTCGTCGTCCTGCAGTTCTGGGGCAACGCATGGGGCTACACACCGTGCATGGACGGCATCACCCATGACAAGGCGCGGGACAAGTACTTCGCGCGGTACACCGCCGACGCGCGGCGGCTGACCGACCAGATCGCGGGTGCGGCGGGCGGGGCCCGGCCGAAGGTCGTCTGGGTGCTCCAGGGTCCCGACCCCATGACGCCCGACCGCGTCCGCCGCGTCAACGCGATCTACGAACGGCAGGCAGCCGCCTCCGGAGACCTGCTCGCGGACGCGGGCAAGGCGGTGAGCCCGGCCTCGGCCCGCTACACCTGGACCCAGTACCTGCCGTGCACCGCGTACGAACGCGAGCACAAGCCGTACTGCACCCAGCCGGGCAGCGACCGGACCGCCCTGCACATCGACGACGACTACCTGCACTTCTGTCTGGTCCCCACCACCACGACACCCAGGCCCTGCCCGGTCCGCTCCCCCGGCATCCTGCGCATCACCCGGGCGATCACCCGGGCTGTGGCCTCACAACTGGACTGACCCCCGTGGCCCGGTCCCAGGCGGCCGCGGTGACGCCCCGTTCGCGCAGCACGGTCTTGCGGACCTTGCCGGTCTCGGTGAGCGGCAGCTCCGGGACGGTCTCGATGAACCGGGGCACGGCGAACGCCGGCAGCTCACGTTCGCAGTGACGTACCAGGTCGCGAGGGTCCAGGACGCTCCCCGGTCGCGGGAGCACCGCCACCATGACCTCGTCCTCCGCCAGTTCGGAGGCCACCGGGAAGGCGGCGGCATCGGCGACCGCGGGATGCGAACGGACCGCCGACTCCACCTCGTACGAGGAGATGTTCTCGCCGCGGCGGCGGATGACGTCCTTGACCCGGTCGACGAAGCGGTACGAGCCGTCGGGTTCGCGGATCACGCGATCGCCCGTACGCCGCCAGGAGGCGGGTTGCCGTTCGTGGCCGCCCAAGTAGCCGGTGGAGAAGGCGAATTGCCGATGGCTGCGGACGACCAGCTCACCGGCTGTGCCGTCCGGGACGGGAGCGAGGTGTTCGTCGACCACCCGGGCGGAGAAGCCGTCGCGCAACGTGCCGATGTGGCCGGGGCGTTGGGCTTCCGGGGTCGAGCCGATGACGAGGTTCGTCTCCGTGGTGCCGAAACCGTCGACGAGGGTGACGCCGAAGCGCTCGCGGAACGGCTGCCACGCGGAGGCGGGAGTGGCCGGTGAGAGGCCGCGCCAGGCTCGGTGCGACCGGTCGTGCAGGCCGGGCGGCTGCGCCAGGAGCATGGGCGCCATCGCGCCGAGCAGATACACGACGGTGGCACCGCTCTCGGCCACCTGGTCCCAGTACCGCGTGGCCGAGAACCGCTCCCCGATGACACAGGTCGCGCCCACGGTCATGGCGTGCGCGAGCGTGTTGAGGGCGTTGGTGTGGAACAGCGGGAGGCAGGTGTGGAGCACGTCGTCGGCGGTGAGGCGCAGCGAGTCCGCGACGTTGCGGCCCCACCAGACGGTCTGGGCGTGGGGGCAGCGCACACCGCGCGGGGTCCCGGTGGTTCCCGAGGTGAACAGGAGGAAGACGGTGTCCTCCGGGCGGGCGGGGGTCGACGGGACCGCGGGGGCCTCACCCGGTACCGGAACGTCGTCCTCGCCCACGATCCACAGCGTGCCGCGGAAGCCGGCCTCCACCGCACGGTCCGCCGCCTCGGCCTCCGCGAGCAGGAAGGACGGCTCCGCCTCACGCAGGATGTGACGGAGTCCCTGACCTCGCAGGCCGGTGTTCAGCGGTATCAGCACCGCGCCGAGCCAGGCGCAGCCGAGGATCAGGTCGACGAACTCGATCCGGTTTCCGGCCATGACGGCGACGCGGTCACCCGGCCGACAGCCGCGCGCCGCAAGGGCTCCCGCCGTCTCGGCTGCCGCCCTCCGTGACTGCCGGTACGTCCGTGTCACGTCCCCCACGCGCAGGAAGACCCGGTCGCCGAACTCCTCGGCGGCCGCGGCCAGGAGTCCCGGCACGGTCATGGCGTTCACCGTGGCACCGGAGTGTCCGTCCGCCTCACGGCTCGGCTGTCCGGTGGGCTCGCCTCTCGGTTGCCCATCCACCTCGCCACGCGGCTGCCCGATCACCTCAACACACCGTCTGCGCGGAGGTGTTGGATCCGTTCCGGGGACAGCCCCGCCACATCGCGCAGTACCGCGTCGGTGTCGGCGCCGAGTACGGGCGCGGGTTCGCGGATGCCGCCGGGTGTACGGGTGAGGGTGATCGGAACGCCCTCGTGAAGGAAGGCCCCGGCCACCGGATGCTCCTTGCGCACGTAGAAGCCGCGGGCACGCAACTGCGGGTCGTGTTCCACGAGTTCGCGGCCGTCCTGCACAGCTCCGGCGGGAATTCCGCGCGCCTGGAGCAGCTCGGCGGCGGCGTCGGCGGACATCCCCCGGGCCCAGGTGCCGAGCGCGCCGTCGACCAGCGCGGACTCACGCCTGCGGGCCTCGGCGGTACGGGTCCGCTCGTCGGTGGCCAGTTCGGGGCGGCCGATGACCTCGCAGAGGCCCGTCCATTCGGTGTCGTCGCGCACGCTGACGGCCAGCCAGCGGTCGGCGCCCAGGGACCGGTACACACCCTGCGGGCTCCACGTCGGGTGGGTGTTTCCGGCGGGCCCGACTTCCGTCCCGCGCAGGAGACTCGTGCCCATGTGGGCCGTGATCGCCTCCAGTTGGGACAGGTCGATGTGCTGGCCGCGCCCCGTCCCGGCACGGTGTTCCAGCGCGGCGATCGTGGCCAGGGCCGCCTGGAGGCCCGCCACGATGTCTCCGTGGCCGTAGATCACCCCGACCACGTCGTCCGGCCCCCAGCCGGTCAGCCCGGTCAGCCCCGAACTCGCCGACACGGTGTCCGCGTACGACACCCAGCCGTTGCGCGGGCCGGTGTGTCCCATGCCCGACATGCTGACGTACACGATGTCCGGGTTGATCGAGCGCAGCTCCTCGTATCCCAGACCGAGCTTCGTCATGACCGTGGAGCTGAAGTTCTCCACGAGGACGTCGCAGTGGGCGATGAGGTCGCGCAGGACGGCGACGCCCTCCTCGGTGCGGGTGTCCAGGGCGATGCTCTGCTTGTTCCGGTTGACCTCGTTGAAGTAGCCGTTGGTGTTCGGGTCCGTGTGAGGGCCCCGGGACAGGTGCATGAAGGGTGCGAACCGCGTGGGGTCCGGCCGGCCCGCGGACTCGACCTTGATCACTTCGGCTCCGTGGTCGGCCAGGATCTTGGTGCAGTACGGGCCGGCGAGCACCCAGGTCAGGTCGAGGACGCGGATGCCGTCCAGGGCGGGCCGTACGGGCTCGTCGGCCACCGATGCCGGTGGCGGTGGCGGTGCCGAAGTCGTACGTGCCTCGCGGGGCGGCTCGTCGAACAGGCCCTGGTCGTCGCCGAGGCCTGGCGCGACGAGTTCCGTTCCGCGGCGGCCTTCGGGGAACGCGAAGGGGAAGCCGAGGTCGGCCCGCTCCCCCTCGGGTGTCGTGACCCGCGTGAAGAAGTCGCGGGCGGCGAGCTGCGGGTTGTCGGGGAGTTCGTGGGGCAGGTCGACGGCGGCCCAGGGCAGCTTCCTGGCCTGGGCCTGCCTGGCGAACTCGGCCTTCGGCCGGGTACCCACGAAGTCCTGGACGACCTTGAAGACATGGTCCTGGTGCTTCTTGCGTTCGACCGGGTCCTGCCAGCGCGGCTCGGCGAGGTCGGCGTCCGCCTTCTCCTCACGCAGCCAGTCGAGCAGCGCGTCCCACATGCGGGGGCTGCCGCCGAGCCCTCCGCCGAGGTGGCCGTCGGCTGCGCGGAACAGCCCGTGCGGGACCAGCGGGTGCACGCTGCCCGGGCGCGGCGGTACCCGGTCCTCGTGCAGGTAGGCGAGGGTTCCGGCTTCCAGGGCCGCCGCCACGCACGCCTGCGCGGAGACGTCGATGAGCTGTCCCGGTCCGCGGCGCCGGGCGCGCAGGCCGAGCAGGGCGGCGATCGCCGCGTTGACGCCCGCGAGTTGCTCGGCCTGGTTCTCCGGGAGCCGCAGCGGTGGCCCGTCGGGATCGCCGACCTGCGCGAGCATCCCGCCGAGCGCGGCCACCACGAGGTCGGCGCCCTGCCAGTGGCTGCGGGGGCCCACCAGCCCGAAGGGCGTGACGCGTACGTGCACGAGCTGGTCGAGTCCCTCGGTGGCCGCCTCCGCGCCCTGGGGTGTGCCGTCGAGCAGGATGTCGGCGCCCCGCAGCAGTCGGCGCAGCTGTGCGGTCCCGTCGGGCGTGGCGGGATCGATGGTCACCGAGCGCTTCCCGGCGTGCCAGTGGACGAACGCGTCACCGCCCTGTTCCCGACGTGTCTCGTCTCCTTCAGGAGGCTCGATCAACACCACCTCGTGACCGAGCCCGACAAGCAGCCGACCCGCGAACCGGGCGAACGGACTGGACAGTTCAACAACACGCGGAGCCGGCTCGGTCACGTTTCCTCCGGGAGAGTTTGTCGGATCCGGTGCGACACCGTGCCTCGTAAGGGGCGCGGGGAACTGCGCGACCAGCCCCCACCGGCCCGCGGATTGATCACTGCTTCCGAGCGGAGTTCAACGCTGGTTCAGGAAGCCCGTGACCACGCTGTGGTAGTCGTACGGCCGCTCCTCCTGCGGATGATGGGACGCCTCGCTCATGACGTGCAGGCTGCCCTTGGGGACCATACGGGCCAGCATCAACGGGTAGTCCGGGGTCAGGAACGCGTCGTACATGCCCCACAGGAAGAGCGTCGGCGCGGCGATACGGCCGAGTTCGGCGGTGAGGTCCTGCCAGTCGCCGCGCGGGTTGTCGGAGGCGCCGGCCAGCGCGGTCTCCTCGGGGTCCAGGCTCTGCTCGAAGCGGAGCGTCACCGTGCCGTCGGGGATGGCCTCGGGGTCGTACCACTCAAGGCGCGCGATCAGCTCGCGCATCTTCTCCCAGGAGGGGCCGGTGCCGCCGTAGTACACGTCGCGGGCGTTGCGTCCGCGGCGGCCGCCTTCCGGGAGGGGGGCGAGCGGTCCGTGGAAGACGGGCATGCTGCCGGTGATCACCAACGACCGTACGCGCTCGGGGTACTTGGCGGCCAGGTTGAGCGCGATCGTGCCGCCCCACGAGTTGCAGACGAAGTCGGCGCGCTCCACGCCGAGGGTGTCGAGGAGCGCCACGGTCCTGGCCGCGTGGTAGTCCCACATGGGGCCCTCGATGACGGGCTTCGCGGACTTCCCGTACTGCAGGATGTCGACCAGGAGGCACCGCCGGTCCGCGGCGAACAGCGGCGCCACCTGCCCGAAGTCGGACCAGCCGGTGCACCCGGGGCCGCCGCCGTGCAGGAAGACCGTGGGGCTGCCCTCCCCCAGCTCGACGTAGTGGTATTTGACGCCGTCCGCTGCCGCGTAGGTGCCCTCCGGGGGCGCCTGGATGTCCATGAGGTCCATCCCTCGATGGTGTGGCAGCGGTGCTGATCCGCCCAAGCGGATCGGTCCGCTGAGCGAGCCGGGTCCATGGCCCTCGTGCGCCGCGTACGTCTAGCGTCCCCCGGACACGACCGAGTGAGGGGAGGCCGCGGATGTCCGCGTGGGAGTCGGCCGAGGAACGGGCCCGGGCGTTGATCGGTCGCTGGGAACGGCGGTCGCTCGGGGTCGTACGGGCCGAGGACGCGGCCGAGTTCGCGCGGGCGGCCGGGGAGAGCGACCCGCGGCTGGTCGATCCCGGCCGGGCCGACTTCATGGTCCATCCGATGTACGTGGTGAGTCTGCTGCGGGCAGCTCCTGGGGCGGCTCCGGCGGAATTCCGGCCGGACGGCATGTACCGGGACGAGGTCCCCGGCACCGACGGCCTCGATGTCCGCCTCATGGCGGGCGGCCAGCATGTGCGCTGGCTGGGCGAGGTGCGGGTCGGCGACCGGATCGACGTGCGGCGGGCCGTGACGGCCGTCGAGCGCAAGAGCACCGGGTTTCTGCTGCTGACGGTCGAGAAGGCGTACGGCACGGAGGAGGGCACGTTGGTCGAGGTCACAGAAAGGTTCATCGTGCGATGACCGATCAGGTCCAGTTCGTACAGCCGGTCGAGCTGACGCCGGACGCTGTCACCCTGCTGCGGTTCGGCGCGGTCACCCGCAACGCCCATCGCATCCACTACGACACCGAGTTCGCCCGCTCCGAGGGGCTGGCCGGGCCGGTCGTCATGGCGCAGCTGCACGGCTGTCTCTTCCACCGCGCCGCGGCCGAGTTCGTCGGCCCGGGCGGCCGGGTACGGGAGGTGAGCTGGCAGAACCGGGCGCCCGCGTACGCCGGTGATCGCCTGGTGGTGACGGGCGAAGTGCGGTCGGTGGACCCTGCCCGCGGGGAGATCACCCTCGACCTGGTGGAGCGCTGCGGGCCGGAGGGTGTGGTGTGCTGCCGGGGCCATGCGGTGGTGATCCCGCCGCAGGACGGCGATGTCGTACCCCTCTGAGACGGTGCCCGGACGACGCCTTCGCACGCCGAACCGCAAGCTCCTGTCGGTCTCATCGACACCGTCGACCGCGTCTTGCACCGATCAGGCCCGAGGGTGCTGCCCGCCCTGGAGGGCCGGCAGCACCTCGCCCCGGGGTCAGCCCAGTTCCAGTACCACCTTGCCGATCGCCTCCCCGGTGCGAAGCCGGTCCACCGCCTCTTCGAGCCCGTCGAGGCCGTACCGCTCGATCGGCAGGGTCAGTTCTCCCGTGCGCAGTTCGCCGAGCAGCCGTTCCGCGTCCGCCGCGACCTCTCCGCCCCGGGTCATCAGGTTGACCGGCAGCAGGGAGACGTCCGCGAGAAGGAAGTCCGCGAGGTCCACGGCGAACTCACGGCCCGCGGTGTAGCCGACCAGGGCAGCACGGCCGCGGGGACGTATCAGGGGCAGGGCGTCCCGCAGGACCGGGCCGCCCACCGTGTCGATGAGGACGTCGACCGGGCCGCCCACCGACTCGGCCGACAGGTCCGCCGCCAACAGGGGCTTGGCGGCGGCCGGGACGTGGTCGAGTTTGCCGGGGCGGCCGACCACGCCGATCACCTCGGCCCCGGCCCGCGCGGCGACCTGCACGGTCAGGGATCCGACCGCGCCCGCCGCCCCGGTCACCAGCACCCGCTCCCCCGGCTGGACGTCGGCGACCACATGGACGGCCGCCCAGGCCGTGCCCGCCGGGGAGAAGTAGCTGCAGGCCAGCGCCGGGTCGGTGTCCTGCGGAACCGCCTGCACCGCCGCATCCGGCACCAGCGCGTGTTCCGCCCAGCAGCCGTCCCGCCGCATGCCCAGCCCCTTGCCGCCGAGCCGGACCAGGCTGCCCTCGGGGTGGATGTCCGAGGCGAGCACGATTCCGCAGCCGGTGGTGCCGGGTACCGCCGGAAGGTCGGGCAGGATCCCGAACTTGCCGTCCACGACGTTGAGATCGAGGTGGGCGACCTGCGCCGCCCGCATCCGTACCAGGGTGCGGCCGGGCTGCGGCTCCGGAACGGGCCGCTCCACCGGACGCGGCAGCGAACCGAACCGGTCGAGCAGCAGGGCGCGGGATGTCCCGGAACTCACAGTTTCACTCCGTATCGCAGCAGAACCCGGGACGCCACGATCCGCAGCACCCGGTCGAACACGAACCCCAGGATGCCCAGGGTGATGATGCCGACGAAGACCCAGTCGATCCGCCCGTAGTTGCGGGAGGTCCAGATCAGCGAGCCGAGCCCGACCTGGGCGGCGACGATCTCGGCGGAGACGATGGTCAGGAAGCTGTTGCCCATGGCCAGCCGCGCCCCGGTGACGATGTGCGGAACCGTCGACGGCAGCACGATCCCCAGGAGGATCTGCCGACGGCTCGCGCCGAGACTTGCCGCCGCCCGCAGCTTCGACTCGTTCACCGCCATCACCCCCGCGCTGGTGTTGAGGGTGACGATGAAGACGGCCGTGTAGAAGATCAGGACGACCTTCGACGACTCCCCGATGCCGAGCCACACCACGGCGAGGGTCACGAAGGCGATGGGCGGGATGAAGCGGAAGAACTCGATGTACGGGTCGAGGAGTTGGCGTACGACTTTGATCTGGCCCACCAGCAGGCCGACCGGGACCCCGACCAGTACGCCGAGCCCCCAGCCGATCAGGATGCGGCGGCTTGAGGCGATGATCGAGTTGGTGAGGGTGCCGTCACTCGCCAGCTCCCGGGCGGCGGACAGGGTCTGGCTCGGTGAGGCGACCAGCGAGGGGCCGTACTTCATCGCCAGCAGTTGCCAGATGCCGACGCCGGCGAGGACGGACAGGATGTAGACGCCGGCGGTGCGCAGTGTCCGTACGCCCGTCCGGATCGAGCGGCGATCAGTACCCGTGGCGGTGGCGCCCGCCGCAACGACGGTCATCGTGCGTCCCCCTCCGGGTCGAGGCCCTGGTCGCGCAGGGCTTTGCGTACCTCTTCGCCGATGTCCTGCCGCAGGGCGCGGCGCAGTTCCACGGCGGCCGGGTCGGACTCCTCCCGGGGCCTGGGAAGGTCCACCGGATAGACGGACTTGATGGAGGCCGCCGGGCCGGCGGTCATCACCGCGATCCGGTCGGCCAGCAGGATCGCCTCGTCGATGTCGTGGGTGACGAAGACGACGGTGCAGCCCGAGGCGCGCCAGATGCGGTCGGTCTCCTCCTGCATGACCTGCCGGGTCTGCGCGTCGAGCGCGCCGAACGGCTCGTCCATCAGTACGACGTTCGGTTTGTTGGCCAGCACCCGGGCGATCTGCACGCGTTGGCGCATGCCGCCGCTCAACTGGCCCGGAAACCGGTCCGCGCAGTGCCGCAGCCCGACCAGGCCGAGGTATTCGTCGGCCAGCTGTGCCTGCACCGCGCGGGAGCGGCCGCGCATCCTTGGCCCGAACACCACGTTCTGACGGACCGTCATCCAGTCGAAGAGGGCTTCGCTGCTCTGGAAGACCATGCCGAGGTCGGGATCGGGCCCTGTGACGGGCGCGCCGCCGACCGTCAGGCTGCCCGAGTCCACCGTGGTGAATCCGGCCATGGCGGACAGCAGGGTGGACTTGCCGCAGCCGCTCGGACCGAGCAGACAGAGGAACTCCCCGGCGTCGATGTCGAGAGAGATGTCCCGGACGGCCTCGAAGGAGCCGAAGCGGATGCCGACACCGTCGGCGCACAGGGCCGCGCCGCGTCCGTCGCCGAGACCGGCTTCGGGGCGGTCGGTCTCGATGGCCTTCGTCATCAGGATCCCTTCACGTTGTCGGTGAACCAGCCGCGCTGGACGACCGCCGTGACATCGGGTTTCGCCTTGACCTTGCCGCTGTCGAGGACGAACTGGGCCGTGTTCTCGTACCCCTTGAGGTCCGCGTCCGTGAAGTCCCGGACCCCGAAGTCGATCTCCTTGATCGCGCTCACGGTCTGCGCCGCCGGGACCTTCACGGCCTTCTCGGTCGCCTCGGCCGCCGCCTGCGGATCGGACTCGGTCAGCCGGGCCGCCTCCTCCAGGGCCTCGGCGACCTTGACGGCGGTGTCGGTGTTGGACTTCAGCCAGTCGGACTTGGCCAGCAGCCACTGGGCGTACGTCACCCCGTAGGCACCGGTGTTCTCCAGGACCTTGCCGCCCTGCTCGACGCCCTTGGTGGGCCACGGCTCCCACAGCACGTACGCGTCGATGTCGCCCTTCTTCATCAGGGCGGGGATCTCCGGCGGGTCGGCGGTGACGAACTCGACCGACTTCGGGTCGATGTCCTTCGACTCCAGGAACCGGGTCGCCGCCATCTCGGAGAGTCCGGGGGCGACGGCCATCTTGCGGATCTTCGCGGGGGAGGTCACCTTCGGCCCGAGCACGACCTTCAGATACTTCCCGGACTGTTCGTACACCAGCAGGGACCGCAGGTCGGGGGACTGCTGGAGCATGCTGATGGTGGTGGTGTCCGAGTTCCCGGACATCTGCACCTGCCCGGCGACCAGGTTGTTGACGCCCTCGCTGCCCTGCCCGAACTGCACGAGCTGCACATTGACGCCGTGCTTGGCCCACAGCCCTTCGGCGTCGGCGAGGAAGAAGGGGGTGTAGGCGGCGTCGACGCCGACGCCGATACGGATCGTGGGACCCGCGGCGTCGTTGCCCGCGGCCGCGTTCGAGTCGGTGGTCCCCGCGCCGCACGCGGTGAGCGCGAGCAGCGCGGCGGTGAGAGCGGCGGGGCCTGCGAGGAGGCGTCGGGTGCTGAACGGTGTCTGCATGGGGCACCTCAGGGGTTGCGGCAAGTCGTCGGAGTGGGGCCCTGGAATTGGCGCACCGTAGAACGCGGGATACCGAAGGCGCATCGACGAAGGTCCGCTGAGCGGGACTCGCAGGTCACGGCCGGGTCCGCGGCCCGGCCCCACCGCCCGGATCGGTGCGGTCTGCTCAGCGGGACAGGTCCCTTGGACGGATCCCTCGTCCACCGCATGCTCGCAATCACCGTTCACCCGGCAGCAGGAGGACACGCACGATGACGGTCGAGGACTCGCCCGACGCACCACCACCCCCTGTCCGGAGCCGCCGCAGACCGGCAGAGCCCGGCCGGCAGGACTGGAAGTCGTGGCCCCACTACGACGCGGCCGGGACGGGTTTCCGCGGCTACTGGTACCCGGTCACCTGGTCCAGCCAGATCACGGACAAACCGCTCCCGTTCACGATCTGCGGCGAGAAGATCACCCTGATCCGGGACGGCGGCACGGCGTACGCGCTGCACAACCGCTGCCCGCACCGCGGGGTCCCGCTCTCCGAGGGCGATCAGCAGTTCCCGGGCACGGTGAGCTGCCCGTACCACGGCTGGACCTTCGACCTGCCGACCGGGAAGCTGGCCGCGGTCATCACCGACGGGCCCGGCTGTCGGCTGACCGGCAAGGTCTCGGTGCGTACGTACGCGGTCGAGGAGCGGCTCGGCATGGTGTGGGTCTACATCCCCCTCGCCGACGAGGAGCCGCATCCGATCGACTCGCAGCTGCCGGAGGAGCTCGTCTCCAACGCCTTCGTGATGGGCGGCCGGATCGACCCCCGCGGCGGCAACTGGCGCTTCGCCTGCGAGAACGGCTTCGACGAGGGGCACGCCAAGTACCTTCACCGCACGGCACTCTGGCGGCTGTTCAAACCCATGCCGACCTGGAACATCACCAGGATCGTGCCCAAGGGCCGCTGGATCTTCCGTGTCCAGGACGAGGTCTACTGGGAGGCCGAGTTCCCCGGCGTCGGCCGCTGGTCCAACAAACGGTGGTGGAAGTTCCAGCCGCCGAAGGAGACCTTCAACATCGGCAACACCGGCAAGGCCGACAGGATCAACCCGACGATCGAGGCCCAGGAGTTCCCCGGCTTCGCGTCCCTGTCGATGCCGGGCGTGCTGCGCATCGCCTACCCGAACTTCATCCACTACGAGTTCTACGTCCCGGTCGACGAGGACAACCACCGCTATGTCGGCGTGATGGTCAACTTCACCGAGGGCTGGGACACCCTGCGCTTCTACGGCAAGTACCTGGGCGCGATCCGCTGGCTGTTCCACGGCCAGTTCTCCGGCCAGGACGCGTGGATGGTCGACATCACGGACGCGCCCCCGGAGAAGCTCTACCGGCCCGACATCTCGCTGACCGCCTGGCGGAACCTCAGCGAGGAGGAGTACGGCAAGAAGCTCGCCGGCGCCGGAACCCACGAGAAGGAGGCCTGACCATGGGCCGCACGCTGCTGACGCTGCTGATCGGGGCCGGGATCGCGATCGGGCTTCCGCTCGCGAAGAAACGCTTCGAGCGCACCACCATGACCCAGGTCCACAGGATCAACCAGTGAGCGCCGGAGGCGAGTCGGCGGGCCTGGACGACACGCGGGCGGCCTGGGTCGCGGACGCGTGGCGGCATGTCACCGCCGACCGGCTGCGCGATCTGATCACCGGGCTCGTCGACGTGCCGTCCCCGACCGGCGACGAGGCCCCGCTCGCCACGCACATAGCCGACACGCTCAAAGCCGCGGGCTGCCGGTCCGCGGTCCAGCCGCTCGACAACCGGCAGGCCAACGCCTGGGCCCGGCTCGACGGCGACGGCACGGGCCCCGACCTGATGCTGTACGCGCCCATCGACACACTGACCGTGGGCGAGGAGAACGAGGATCTCCCCTGGATCGGCCCGGAGTTGCGGGACGACATGCGCCCGCGGGCCACCGTCTACGACGACCTGGTGGTCGGGCTCGGGGCGTCCAACCCGAAGGGCCACGCGGCCTGCGTGATGATGGCCGCCGAGGCGATCGCCCTGGCCGGCATCCCGCTCACCGGGGACCTGGTCGTGGCGTTCGGCGCGGGCGGCATGCCCACCAACGCCCGGCCCGGCAGCAGCAGGCGCAACACCGGCCAGGGCGCGGGCTGTTCGTTCCTTCTGGAGCAGGGCCTGTGGACCGACTACGCGGTCATCGCCAAGCCCGGCTGGACGGTGTCCTGGGACGAGGTCGGCCTCGTCTGGTTCGAGGTCACGGTCGGCGGCACGCACACCTACGTCGGCTCACGCCACCGGCTGCCGTACGCCAACGCCATCGCCCGTGCCGGAGAGGTCACCCGGCACCTGGAGGAGTGGTTCGTCGAGTACGCCGAGCGGCACACGGCCGGCACGGTCGCCCCGCAGGGCATCGTCTCCTCGGTGCGCGGCGGCTGGCCCCGGATGGCGGCGGTCACCCCGGCCGCCTGCACCCTCATGGTGGACCTGCGCATCGGCCCCGACACCACGCCGATGCGCGCCAAGCGGGAGTTCAACGCCGCGCTCGACGCGATCCGCGACAAGCTGCCGGGGCTCGACGTCACCGCCGAGATGGTTCTGGCCATCCCCGGGACCCGTACGGCCCCGGACAACTGGATCACCCGTAGCGCCACGGCCGCCTGGGAGGCGTTCGAGGGCCGCCCGCACGAGGCGATCCGCGGCAACAGCGGCGCCACCGACGCCAACATCCTGCGCGGGCGCGGTATCCCCACGGTCCGCGTCGGCATGCCGAAGGTGAGCGAGGCCGAGACGCCGTTCGACATCGACTTCGCCCGAGGGATGAACACCGTCTCCGTGCGCGCGATGGAGAGGCTCACACGCCATCTGATCCGTACGGCCGTCGACACCGTCACCCGATCCCGCGCCGAACTGGACCCGGAGTCGCAAGGAGAACCGGCATGAGCGAGATCGTCCTGGGCGTGGGCGCGTCGCACAGCACGCTGATGAACACCCACTGGGAGGAGACCTTCCACAAGGACCGGGCCGAGCGGTTCCGGGACGCGCTCGCCGAGGCCCGCGAGGCACTCGCCGCGGCCCGCCCCGACACGGTGATCCTCGTCGGCTCCAACCACTTCCGGGGCTTCTGGCTCGACCTGATCCCCAGCTTCACCATCGGCGTCGGCGAGTGCGTGGCCAGCGGCGAGTCCGGCACGCCGAAGGGTCCGCAGCCGGTCGACATCCCGCTCGCCCGGCACATCGCCAACTCCCTTGTCGAGCAAGGCTCGTTCGACCCTGCCTTCTCCGCCCGCCTGCAGATCGACCACGGCCAGTCGCACGCCGTCCAGTACCTCCTGGAGGGCCTGGACGTGGAGCTCGTACCGATCGTCGTGAACGTCTTCGCCCCTCCCCTGCCCACCCTCGAACGCTGCGAGGCGCTGGGCCGGGCGATCCGGGACGCCGTACTGGCCTTCCCGGAGGACCGCCGAGTCGCGGTGGTCGGCTCGGGCGGGCTCTCGCACCGGCTGCCCTGGCCGGACTGGCGCGAACCGCACGGCGACGACGAGGAGTTCATGGTCGGCGCCTGGCTGAACGGCCGGGAGAACTGGCAGGACTACGACGTCAGGCGCCGCGAGATCATCCGCGCCGCCGAGGCCTCGCTCAACCCGGAGTTCGACGAGGAGTTCCTGTCCCTCGTCTCGCGCGGCGAGATACGGAACATCACCGCCTTCTCCACCGAGGAGTTGGAGAAGGTCGCGGGCAACGGCGCGCAGGAGCTGCGTACTTGGCTGCTGATGTCGGCCGTGCTCGACCACGTGCCCGGCCGGCGGCTGGCGTACGAGCCGATGCCCGAGTGGCTCACCGGGATGGCCGTCGCCGTCCTCGACCCCGTACACCCCCAGGAAAGGCAGTCATGAGCATCTGGACAGAGCTGTCGGGCATCGACTACCGCCACGCGTACGTCGAGACCGGCGATGTCACCACCCGGGCCCTGCAGGCCGGCCCCGAGGACGGCGAGCACGTCGTCTTCCTGCACGGCACGACCGGCCATCTGGAGGCGTTCGTACGCAACATCCCGGCGCACGCCTCGGCCGGCTACCGCTGCCATGCCATCGACATGCTCGGCCACGGCTACACCGGCAAGCCGGACCGCCCGGGCGAAATCCCCGCGTACGTCGGGCACTTGATCGCCTACCTGGACGCGGTGGGCGCCGAACGCGCGCATCTGGTCGGCGAGTCGCTGGGCGGCTGGGTGGGGTCCTGGGCGGCGAGTGAGTACCCGGAGCGCGTCGCCTCCCTCCAACTGCTGTGCATGGGCGGTACGAAGGTCAACCCGGCGGTGATGGAGCGGCTGAAGACCTCCACCCGGGCCGCCGCCCTCAACGAGGAGATCTCCTACACCCGGGACCGGCTGCGGCTGCTGTGGGCCGACTGGGACGAGGAGTTGGGCGACGAGCTGACGCAGGTGCGCTACGAGATCTACCACCACCCCGACTTCCAGAAGAACCTGCACAACCTGCTGGCGTTGCAGGAGTTGGAGGCGCGCGAGCGGAATCTGCTGCGCCAAGACCGCATGGCGCGTATCAAGGCTCCGACCCTGGTGGTGTGGGGCAACAAGAACCCGCTCGGTGACGTCCCGGAGGCCGAGGCGATCACCGCCGCCATTCCCGGGGCCCGTCTTGAGGTCTTCAACGAGTGCGGGCACTGGCCGCAGCACGAGAAGGCCGATCTCTACAACCCGCTCAGCCTGGCGTTTCTCTCCAAATCGTCGTGAGGTGTCTGCCATGACCGTCGTCCCGATCGATCACGCCGTATCGCCCGCCGCGTCCGCGCATGCGCCCGCCTCGCCCTTTCCCGACCCGATGAACTCCGTGCTCGGCAAGGTCCGGCCCATCCTTGAGGCGTTCAGCGTCGACGACAGTTCCCTCTCCCTCGCCGACCTGGTACGCCGTACGGGCGTGGCCAAGGCCACCGTGCACCGGCTCTGTCAGGAGCTGGTCGTCTGGGGGCTGTTGGAGAGAGCGGGGTGCAACTACCGGCTCGGACTGCGGCTGTTCGAGATCGGTCAGCGGGTGCACCGGCAGCGGATCCTGCGCGAGGTGGCCCAGCCGTACATGGAGGATCTTCTGCTGGCCACGCAGGAGACCATCCACTTCGCGATCCACGACGGGCTCGACGTCGTCTATCTGGAGAAGATCCTGCCCCACCGGGGGCTGAGCGAGGAGTCCCGGGTGGCGGGCCGGCTTCCGCTGTACTGCACGGCCACCGGCAAGGCGATCCTCGCCTTCTCCCCCGCCGCGCTGTTCGGTGAGGTGATCAGGAACGGGCTGAAACCCTTCACCCGCCGCACGATCACCTCACCCGGCCTGCTGCGCGGGCAGCTCGAACGGATCCGGGAGCAGGGCATCGCCACCGAGGCGGAGGAGATCCGCCTCGGCTACATGAGCATGGCCGTGCCGGTCTTCGGCCGGCAGGAGACACCTGCGGGCGCGCTGTCCATCACCGCTCCCACCTACCGGGTGGACGCCGCCGCACACGCGAGCGCACTGCGTGCCGCGGGCCTGGGCATCGGCCGGTCGTTGCGGGCCGCCCTGTGAGCGTGCTGGACGACGTGCTGTCCAGGGCCCGTGGCCTCATCGGCCGGTGGGAGGACGAGGACTGCGGCACGGTGACCGTCAAGGAGTTCTGCCGGTACGCGGCGGCGGTCGACGATGTCGGCTATCTGCGGCGGGCGCGGGCCCGGGAGGCGGCCGGGGAACCGGTCGAGGCCCCGCCGCTCTTCCTCGCGGCGACCATGAGCTGGGAGGACGGGCCCGCCGAGGAGGAACTGCGGCCTGACGGCCTGGCCGTCAGGGAGTCGCCCTGCACCCAGGGCCTGCCGGTCCGCCAGGTGCACGGCGGACAGGCGGTGCGCCTGACCCGGGCCCCGCTCGCGGGCACCCGGGTCACCGCGTCGCGTGCGGTCACCTCGGCCGAGCGGAAGCACGGCCGGTCCGGCGACTTCGTACTCCTCGGCCTCACCACCCGGTTCACCTCGCCGGACGGGAACGAACTGACCGCCGTGGACGAGACGATCGTCGTCCTGGACGCCCTCCCGAAGAAAGTCACCGCGTGAACACCCCTGCCGGCGTCGGCGATGTCTGCCCACCGCGCCGGTACACGCACAGCAGGCTGCAGTTGTTCCGGTTCAGCGCCGTGTCGTGGAACTCCCATCGCATCCACTACGACGCCGGGTTCGCCGCGTCGGAGGGCTTCTCCGACGTGGTCGTGCAGTCGACGCTGCACGGTGAGACGCTCACCCGGTACGCGCTGGAGTGGGCCGGGGCCGACGCATGCCTGGCGTCGGTGAGCTGGCGCAACGTCACGACCGCCGTGGCCGGTGAACCGCTCACCTGGACCGCCACCGTGCGTACGGTGGCGCCGTGCGGCTCAGGGGTGCGGGTGACGCTCGACGTCTCCGTGCTCCGGGACGACGGCGCTCCCTGCGTCACAGGGCACGTCGACCTCACTTGCCGTGCTGCCCCCACCAGCCCTTCAGCAGAGCCGCGTCGGCGAAGGTGATCTCCGGTCCGGGGCTGTCGACCATGAGCGAGAGGGCGGTGGAAGCGTCGTGTTCGCGGCGCTTCCACCGCCGGGCCGCCGGGCTTGGCGGTGCGTCCCGTCAGGCGGACCGGTTCCATTGGGCGGTGGCTCGCCCGTCCATACGCTCCTGGACCATGAGCGTTCCTACTGATGAGCCGGTCGCCCCGGACGAGTCGTCGGTGATCGAGACCGACATCCTGATCATCGGCGCCGGACCGTCGGGCCTGTACGGCGCCTACTGCGCGGGCTTCCGCGGACTCAACGTCACGGTCATGGACGTCCTGCCCCAGTGCGGCGGCCAGATCAGCGCGATGTACCCCGAGAAGCCCATCTTCGACATCGCCGGTTTCCCGGCGGTGCGCGGCCGCGACCTGGTCGACAGTCTGGTCGCCCAGGCACAGCCGTACGGTCCCCGCTACCTCCTGGGACACCGGGCACTCCACATCACCCACGAGACCGACGGCCGGCCGGTCGTACACGGCGACAAGGGAACTGCCGTGCGGGCCGGGGCAGTTGTGATCACCGGCGGGGTCGGGACCTTCACTCCCAGGCAGCTCCCCGCGGGCGAGGACTATCTCGGCCGCGGCCAGGTCTACTTCGTACCCGACCCGGTCGAGCACACCGACCAGGACGTCGTGGTCGTCGGCGGCGGTGACAGCGCCTTCGACTGGGCGGCGACGCTGGCCCCGATCGCCCGGTCGGTCCGGCTCGTCCACCGCACGGAGCGCTTCCGGGCCCATCGGGCAACCGTGGACAAGGTACGGGCCCTGGGCATCGAGATCATCACGGACTCCGAGGTGAGCGCCCTGCACGGGGCGTCCCGGGTCGAGCGGATCGAGGTCCGGCACCGCACCACGAAGGCCACCCGGCTCCTGCCCGCACACACCGTCGTCGCCGCTCTCGGCTTCATCGCCGACCTCGGCCCGCTCAAGGACTGGGGGCTGGAGCTCCGGGCGCGGCGGATCGCCGTGGACACCCGGATGGCCACCAACCTGCCCCGCGTGTTCGCCGCGGGCGACATCACCGACTACCCGGGCAAGGTCCGGCTGATCGCCGTGGGCTTCGGCGAGGTCGCCACCGCGGTCAACAACGCGGCCACCGTCATCGATCCGGAGGCGGCCCTGTTCCCCGGGCACTCCACGGAGAAGGAGAACTGACATGGCGTACGTCATCGGGTCGGCCTGTGTCGACATCATGGACCGGTCCTGCATGGAGGAGTGTCCGGTCGACTGCATCTACGAGGGCGAGCGCAAGCTCTACATCAACCCGGTGGAGTGCATCGACTGCGGCGCCTGCGAGACGGCCTGTCCGGAACAGGCCATCGCCGTCGACCGCCTCGCCGACCCCGAGTTCCGCGCGGACAACCGCCGCTTCTTCGAGGAGCCGCTGCCGGGGCGTGCGGGGCCGCTGGGCACACCGGGCGGGGCGACCGGCCTCGGTCCCGTGGGCGTCGACACCCTGCTCGTCACCTCCACCGCGGGCGGCGCACGATGACCGCCCCGGAGGTGGTCAAGGCGGCCGACGAACTGCGGGAGGCTTCGCGCACGAACACGGCCTGCGCTCCGGTACGCACGTACGTCACCGGTGTGGAGGCCGCCTACGCCGTGCAGCGCCTGAACGTCGAGCGCGGTGTGGCGGCAGGTCGGCGGATCGTGGGCCGCAAGGTCGGTCTGACCTCGCCCGCCGTCCAGGCCCAACTCGGTGTGGACCAGCCCGACTTCGGGACGCTGTTCGCCGACATGGCGGTGGCGGAGGATGGTTCGGTCCCGGCCGGGCGGCTGATCCAGCCGAAGGTGGAGGCGGAGGTGGCCCTCGTCCTCAAGGCCGATCTGCCGCACCGGGACTGCACGGTGGTGGACGTGCTGCGGGCGACGGACTTCGCGCTGCCCGCGCTGGAGATCGTGGACAGCCGGATCGCCGGCTGGGACATCGGCCTCGTGGACACGGTCGCGGACAACGCCTCCAGCGGCCTGTTCGTTCTCGGGGGAACTCCCGTACCGCTCACGGGACTTGATCTGCGGGGCGTACGGATGACGATGACGCGGGCCGGCGAGGTGGTCTCCGAAGGCACCGGTGCCGACTGTCTGGGCAGCCCGCTCAACGCGGCGGCCTGGCTCGCCTCCACCCTGGCCGCCATGGGCGATCCGCTGCGGGCCGGGGACGTCGTGCTCACCGGAGCCCTCGGGCCGATGGCGGTCGCCGCCCCGGGTGACCGCTTCGAGGCACGCATCAGCCAACTCGGCCGATTGGCAGTGGAGTTCGCGACGGAGGGAGACAGGTCATGAGCACCCGTACGAAGGTGGCCGTCATCGGCTCCGGGAACATCGGCACCGATCTCATGATCAAGGTGCTGCGGTTGTCCGAGGAGCTGGAGATCGCCGCGATGGCCGGCATCGACCCGGAGTCGGACGGCCTGGCCCGCGCCCGCCGCCTCAAGGTGGCCACCACGCACGAGGGCGTCGACGGCCTGACCACCCTGGACGAGTTCGCCGACGTCAGGATCGTCTTCGACGCCACCTCGGCGGGCGCCCACCGCCGCCACGACCACGTACTGCGGGGTCTTGGACGCACGGTCGTCGACCTCACCCCGGCCGCCCTGGGCCCGTACGTGGTGCCGCCGGTCAACGCCGACGCCCATCTCGACAGCACGAACGTCAACATGGTCACCTGTGGTGGACAGGCCACGATCCCGATCGTCGCCGCCGTCTCGGCCGTGACCCCCGTGCACTACGGGGAGATCGTGGCCTCGATCGCCTCCCGCTCCGCCGGTCCCGGCACACGGGCCAACATCGACGAGTTCACGGAGACCACGGCCTCCGCGATCGAGAAGGTCGGCGGCGCGGCCCGCGGCAAGGCGATCATCGTGCTCAACCCGGCCGAACCGCCGCTGATCATGCGGGACACCGTGCACTGCCTGGTCTCCGCATGCGACGAGCAGGCGGTGACCGCGTCGGTCGAGGAGATGGTCGGGCGCGTTCAGGCCTATGTGCCGGGCTACCGCCTGAAGCAGAGGGTGCAGTTCGAGCAGGTCGGCACCGACGACCCGCTGCGCTCGCTCGTGCCCGCCGGCGCCACACCGCTGAAGGTGTCGGTGTTCCTGGAGGTCGAGGGCGCCGCCCACTACCTGCCCGCCTACGCGGGCAACCTCGACATCATGACCTCGGCCGCGCTGCGCACCGCGGAACGCCTGGCCGCCCACCAGAGCGCGGAGGCCACCAAGTGACCACGCTGTACGTCCAGGACGTGACCCTGCGGGACGGCATGCACGCCGTCCGGCACCGCTACACCACCGCCCAGGCCCGCACCATCGCCGCCGCCCTCGACACCGCCGGGGTGCGTGCCGTCGAGGTCTCCCACGGCGACGGACTCGCGGGCTCCAGCATCACCTACGGAGTGGGCGCGCACACCGACTGGGAATGGATCGAGGCGGTCGTCGACGCCGTGCACCGGGCGATCCCGACCACCCTCCTCCTGCCCGGCATAGGCACCGTCCACGACCTCAAACAGGCGCACTCCCTGGGCATCCGCTCGGTGCGGGTCGCCACCCACTGCACCGAGGCCGACATCTCCGCCCAGCACATCGCCGCCGCGCGCGAGCTGGGCATGGACGTCGCCGGGTTCCTGATGATGTCCCACATGGCCGAACCGGCCGAACTGGCCCGCCAGGCCAAGCTGATGGAGTCGTACGGCGCGCACTGTGTATACGTCACCGACTCCGGCGGCCGCCTGACGATGGACGGCGTTCGCGACCGTTTCCGCGCCTACCGGGACGTCCTGTCCCCCGAAACGGAACTGGGCATCCACGCCCACCACAACCTCGGCCTGGGCGTCGCCAACAGCGTGGTGGCCGTGGAGAACGGCGTCACCCGCGTCGACGCCTCGCTCGCCGGACAGGGCGCCGGGGCGGGCAACTGCCCCCTCGAAGCGTTCGTCGCGGTGGCCGACCTGATGGGCTGGGACCACGGCTGCGACCTCTTCCCGCTCATGGACGCGGCCGACGATCTCGTCCGCCCGCTCCAGGACAGGCCGGTTCGCGTGGACCGCGAGACCCTCAGTCTCGGCTACGCGGGCGTGTACTCCAGCTTCCTGCGCCACGCCGAGACCGCGGCCACCCGCCACGGCCTGGACACGCGCGAAATCCTCGTGGAAGTGGGCCGCCGCCGAATGGTGGGCGGCCAGGAGGACATGATCACGGACGTGGCCCTGGACCTCGCGGCAAGGAGCGAGAAATGACGGCGCCCCACAAGGGGCGCGGGGAACTGCGCGCCCAGCCACAACCAGCCGGCAGCCAAGGACCAACCCTTCCGGCGGGGCGCTCGGCGCAGCCGGCGCCGCCGCCGGACGCAGCGGCCGCCAACCACCCCCCGCTGCGCGTGGGCATACGCATCCCCCCGTGCGACCGAGCCGACCGCGTGGTCGAAACAGTCCGCCACGCGGAATCCACCGGCTTCGACGACGCCTGGTTCCCCGACTCACAACTGCTGTGGCGCGACGTGTTCACCACCCTGACCGCCGCCGCCCTGGGCACAGAACGCATCGGCCTCGGTACGGCGGTCACCAATCTCGCGACGAGGCACCCAGCCGTGGTCGCGTCGGCCGCCCGCAGTGTGGCCGAACTGGCACCCGGCAGGTTCAAGCTCGGCCTCGGCGTGGGCAACAGCTCGGTCGGTCCCGTCGGCCTGCGGCAGACGACCTCGGCGGAGATGCGCGAGGGCCTGGGCCTGCTGCGCGCCCTGCTGGACGGCGAGGAGTGGGAGTTCGAGGGCAAGGTCCGCTCGCGGCTGCGCGACCCCGGGCCCGGCGTGCCTCTCCACCTCGCCGCGAGCGGGCCCAGGAACCTGCGGCTCGCCGGAGAGATCGCCGACGGTGTGATCCTCCTCAGCGGCATCTCGCCCACCACCCTCGCGAGTGCCACCGCCCGGGTCCGGGAAGGCGCAGAGACTGCGGGCCGCGCGGCCGACGCGATACCGCTGACCGTCTCCGCGTTCTGCGCGGTGACCGACGACGTGGCGGCCGAGGCTCGGCTGCTCAAGCCGATCTGCGCGTCGATCGCCCAGAACGGCGGCGCGTCCTTCCTCGCCCTGGCGGGGATCGACGTCGACGTGCCGGCACACGTGGAGGGGATCTACCCCGACCTCGTGCACGCCGAGGACTGGCCCAGGGCCGTCGAGATCTGCTCGGCCTGGATCAGCGACGAGAACGCGCTCCGCTTCGCCGAGGAGTTCTGCCTCTTCGGCACCCCGGCCCGGATCGCGGAACGCCTCCGGGCCCTGCACGCGGCCGGAGTCACCGGCGTCCTGCTCCAGCACGTCGGCTCGTACGATCCGCCCACCGCACTCATCGAGGCCATCGGCGAGTCGGTGCTGCCGACCCTCGCCCCCTCCACTCCCGGAAAGGCCGACCCCGGATGACGGACACCCTGCGACGAGGCTACGCACCCAGCCCCTTCGGGCAGTTGCACTATGTGGAGTGCGGTGCCGGCGAGCCCGTCCTGCTGCTCCACCAGACCCCGCGCTCCTGGACCGAGTACCTCGACGTGCTGCCCCTGGTCGGCACGGCGCACCGGGCCATCGCCATGGACACATTGGGCTTCGGCGCCTCCGCGAAACCGACAGGACCGCACTCCATCGAGCTCTTCGCCGACGCCGCCGGCGCACTCGTCGACGCCCTGGGACTGGAACGCTTCCACCTGGTCGGGCACCACACGGGCGGCGTGATCGCTGTGGAGCTCGCGGCCCGCTACCAGGACCGCGTCGCCAGCGTGCTGCTGTCGGCCACGCCCTTCATCGACGACGAGAAACGCCGTACGGCGGCCGAGCGCAAGCCCGTCGACCACGTCGTGCCCAAGGCGGACGGCTCACACCTGCTGGAGCTGTGGAACCGGCGCCGCGGCTTCTACGAGGAAGGCCAGGAGGCGGCTCTGAACCGGTTCATGGTCGACGCGCTGACCGTGCTCGACCGGGTGGAGGAGGGCCACGAGGCGGTACGGCGGTACGGCATGGACCAGCGGCTGCCGGACATCACGGCCCGTACGCTCGCCGTCTGTGCCCCGGGGGACCACTACTCGCTGCCCGGGCTTGCGAAGTTCGCCGCGGCCCTCGGATGCGAGACCCGGGTCCTTTCCGGCGGCCATGTCCCCGTACCCGAGCAGTTGCCCGAGGAGTTCGCGAAGGTCGTGCTGGAATGGACGGCTCGCGGCTGAGACGAGGCGGCGCGGACGGCGTACGGAAACCGTCTGCGCCGTCGCCGTCGTCGCGTGAGCCGACGGCACATGGCCGACTCCACCGGATCTCACCGGTGGAGTCGGCCTGCTGTGTGCGGGGGTCACTTCAGACCGATGTCGGCGCCGGGTCCGAGCGGCAGGTCGAAGCCGTAGAAGATGCCCAGGATCGCCAGCCACACGAGCATGAACGGCACCACGAAGATGGCCAGCCGGGAGATGAGCGTGCCGAGCTTCGCGTCGGGCTCGTACTGGCGGAGCATCGCCAGGATCAGGAACACATAGGGGTTCATCGGGGTGATCACGCCGGTCGCCGAGTCACCGATGCGGAAGGCCGCCTGGGTGAGCGCCGGGCTCATCCCCATGAGCATGAACGCGGGGACGAAGACCGGGCCGACCAGGGACCACAGGGCCGAGCCGGAGAGGATGAACAGGTTGAGGCAGGAGACCAGCAGAACGAACACCAGGATCGCCCAGAAGCCGGTCACGCCCATCGAGTCGAACAGCGCGGCGCCCTTCACCGCCAGCAGCACACCGACGTTCGACCAGGTGAAGAGGGCGATGACCTGGGCGGCGACGAACATCATCACGAGGTAGCCGGACATGGTCCGCACCGAGTCGGTGATGGCCGTGGTCACGTCCTCGGCGCTGGTCAGCTGCTTCACGCTGAAGCCGTACGTCAGTCCGGCCAGCAGGAAGGCGCCGAACAGGACGGGGACGATGCCGGAGAGCAGCGGAGAGGGCACGAAGGCCCCGCCCTCGCCGCGCAGCGGCGCGCCTTCCGGCAGCCACAGGGAGAGCACGCCGGCCAGGTAGACGAGGACGACCAGCGTGGTGCGCAGCAGCGCCCGCCGCTGGACCGGCGTGAGCGTGAGGTCGCGGTCCTCGGGCTCCTCGCCGACGGGCTCGTAGGTGCCGAGCCTCGGTTCGAGGACGCGGCTGATGAGGAATCCGCCCACCGCGGCCAGTACGAGGCTGCTCGCGGCCGTGAAGAAGTAGTTGATGAGCAGATGGATGTCGAGGCCGTCGGCGGCGGGGAGCACCGAGGCAGCCTGCTGGGTGATGCCGACGTACAGGGCGTCGAGGGAGCCGATGGTGAACCCGGCCGCGTAGCCGGCGGTGACACAGGCGAAGCCGCCGATGAGGCCCGCGACGGGGTGGCGTCCGGCGCTCTTGAAGACCAGGGCGGCCAGCGGGGGCAGCACGATCGCGGCGACGTCGCTCATCATGTGCGCCTGGCTGGCGATGAGCGCCACCGCGTACGGCAGCACCGGGCGGGGCACCCTGGCGAGCGTCGCCCGCATCAGGGTCTCCAGCAGGCCAGTCTTCTCGCAGAGCCCCACCACCATGATCAGCACCAGTACGGCGCCGATCGGGGGGAAGGTGGCGAAGTTGACGACGAGGTTCTGCACCAGCCAGCTCACGCCGTCGCCGGTGAGGAGGCCGGTGATGTGCTTGGTCTCGTCGCTGCCGGGGACCTCGACGGACACGCCGCCCAGGTCGAGTGCGGTGGAGACGAGGGCCAGCAGGAGGAACAGGCCGGCGAACAGGACCACCGGGTTGGGCAGGGCGTTCCCGGCCCGCTCGATGAGCGCGAGTATCCGGTCGAGAGGGGTGGCTCTTCCGGTGTCCGGGGATTTGGCGGGTGGCGCGGGGAGGTCGGTCTGTGAGGACATCAGGGCCGCCTTCCGGTGGGGAGGGTGTCGGTGGCCGGGGCCGTGGCCCGGAGGTTCAGGAGGTCCTTGCGGACGACGCCGTCCTGGACGACGCACACGATGTTGGCCGGGTCGCCGAGGACGCCGATGTCCCGGAGCGGATCGCCGTCACAGAGGACCAGGTCCGCGGTGCGGCCGGCGGTGAGGGTGCCGAGCCGGTCGGCGACGCCGAGGAGTTCGGCGGAGGTGCGGGTGCCGGCGACGATGGCGGCCATGGGGTCCATGCCGAGGTCCACCAGATAGCTGAGTTCCATCAGGTTCACGCCGTGCGGGCCGACCGCCGCGTCGGTGCCCAGCGCGATCCGGGCACCGTACTCGATGGCCCGGGCGATGTTCTCCTTGGTGGTGCCGGACCAGCGGACCTTCTTCTGGTAGTGGTAGTCCGGCATCGTGTCCTTGTTGATGCCCGCGTACACGGTGGACAGCGTCGGTACGACGAAGACGCCGCGTTCGCCCGCCATGTCCAGCGCGCGGTCGTCCAGGCCGTAGCCGTGCTCGATGCTGGTGACTCCGCCGCGGATCGCGGTGAGGATGCCCGCGTTGCCCTGGGCGTGGGCCGCGACCGGCTTGCCGCCGTGGCGCCCGGCCTCGTCCACGACCGCGCGGATCTCCTCCTCCAGCAGGCCTTCGTCGTCGGGGTCGTCGTAGGGGCTGCCCATGCCGCCGGTGGCGCAGACCTTCACCAGGTCGGCGCCGTCGCGCAGGACCCGGCGCACCGCGAGCCTGGCCGCGTCGGTGCTGTCCGCGATCTCGGACATCCCGGCGCTCAGATCCGTACCGTCGGGCAGGCGCACGTCGGCGTGGCCGCCGGTGTGGCTGATGATGCGGACGGCCGTGTGCAGGCGCGGGCCCACCGTCCGGCCGGTCTCGACGGCCGTGCGGTAGCCCGCCGACAGACCGCCCAGATCGCGGGCGGTGGTGATTCCGGCGTCGAGGGTCTGGCGCAGCCGCGCTGCCGTGTCCAGGGTGACCAGGACCGGGTCGAGTTCCGCGCGGCGGCTGGGCGGCGAGCCCTGCGCGTAGGCGAGGTGGACGTGGCAGTCGAAGAAGCCGGGCAGTACGGTGCGTCCACCGGCGTCGACGACATGGACCGAGGAGTCAGTGGCGGCCGGGGGTTCGGTCGCGGCCGCTCCGGCGTAGGTGATGGTGCCCTGGGCATCGATGGTGACGACGGCGTCGTCCACGGGGGACGAGCCGGTGCCGTCGATGAGCCGGGCGTTGTGGATCCGCAGCGCGGTCCGCGTGGTCTCCGGGGGCGTGGCGAGGGTCATGGGGCGGGGTCACTCCTCCGTAGTGGATGCAGGCGAAGGGAGTGTGGAATGCAAAGAAAAACCTGGTGTGACGGTGCAGATTTCTCGCCGGATTCCGTCGACGTGCGCAGAGATGCGCCGCCCATGGGTGTGCAGGATTCTGCCGCGCCGGTTTCCTTGCCCGGGGCGGCGGCGGGGGGCTCCATGGAGCTCGACGAACTGGACCGGGGCGTCGTGCACGTCCTGCAGATCCATCCGAGGGCCCCGTGGACGCTGGTCGGCGAGGTGCTGGGGGTCAACCCGGTCACGGCCGCGCGGCGCTGGCACCGGCTGGAGGAGGCGGGCCTGGCCTGGGTGACCGCCTATCCCCGGCTGTCCAACTCGCGGATCGTGGTGACCGGTGTGGTGGAGATCGACACCGAGCCGGGTGTCGCCGAGGACGTGGCGATGGCCATCGCCCGGGATCCGTCGGTGGCGAACATCAAGCTCACTGCGGGCGGCCGGGATCTGGTGACCGCCGTGCAGGCCCGCAGCCTGGACGAGTTGGGGCGCCTGTCCACACTGCTGTTCCAGCGGACACCGGGGGTACGGGCGACGCGTACGCATGTGTCGACGGGCGTCCCCACCGAGGGCAGCCGGTGGCGGCTGCGCAGCCTGGACGAGGCCCAGAGCGCGCGGGTCGAGGCGGCGGCCCCGCCGTCCGTGCTGCCCGCGCACTCGGCCGAGAGCCGCTGGGACGACCTGGACACGCGTCTGCTGGAGCTGCTGGGCACGGACGGGCGCATGTCGCTGCGCGATCTGTCGACGGCGACGGACACGAGCCTGACCACGGTGCGCCGCAGGCTGCAGTCGCTGCTCGCCGCCCGGCTGAGCCTGCGCTGCGATCTGGCCCGGCCCCTGTCGGGATGGCCGCTGTCCGCCGTGTACTTCGCCTCGGTCCCCGGCCAGTACGTGGAGGAGACCAGCCAGGTGCTGTCCGGGGTGCGCGAGGTCCGCTCGTGCGCCATCACGACCGGCCCGCACAACCTGGTGATCGACGTCTGGCTGCGCGATCTCCACGACGTGCACGCCTTCGAGGCCCACCTCTCGCGGCGGTTGCCCCGCCTCACCATCAGCGACCGCTCGGTGGTGCTGCGCACGGTCAAACACATGGGGCGGCTCCTGGACCGGGACGGCCGCTGCGTGGGCGTCGTCCCGCTCCGGCACCCCCAGGCACCTCACCCCACCGTCGAAAACGTCACAGCCAGTACATCGCCAGGAAATTGAGGAGCGCCTATATTTCATGTCCTCGTTCTGGTGGACGCCCCTTCCGGGGAACGCGCCACCGAGGTGAGGAGGACACATCGTGACAACCGCAAGCTCCCACCGTGAACGCGCGGACGTGACCGGAGGGGACGGGGAGCCTCCCAAGACGGTCCTCGGCAAGGTCGGGCTCATCCTGGGCGCCTTCCGGGACAACGACTTCTCGCTCAGCCTCACCGAGCTGACGGCCCGCACCGGGGTCGCGAAGGCCACCGTCCACCGCCTCTGCCAGGAACTGGTCGCCGGCGAACTCCTGGAGCGCGAGGGCTCCCACTACCGGCTCGGACTGCAGCTGTACGAGATCGGCCTGCGCGCACCCCGCCAGCGGACCCTGCGCGAGGCGGCACGGCCCGTCATCGAGAACCTCGCGCAGAGCCTCGACAACGCCATCACGCTGTCCGTGCCGAACGCGTCGGAACTGCTGTGCATCGAGAACGTCGGCGGGCACCGCAACCGGGCCAGGGCCAGCCTGGGCGGGCGGCACATGCAGCTGCACAGCACCGCAGCCGGGAAACTGACCCTGGCCATGCTCCCGGACCAGTACCCGCTGCCCGCGCTCGTGCCGCTGATGCTCCGCCGCACACCTCGCACCCTGACCGCCGCACAACTCCCCGACGAACTGGCCCGCATCAGGGAACAGGGCTACGCAACGGAGATCGAGGAACACCGCCCGGGCTATCTCGCCGTCGCGGTACCCGTGCGCGGTTCCGACCATCCGTATGCGGGCGCCCTGTCGGTGATCGCTCCCACGGCAGGCAGCAACATCGCCCGACTGCTGGTGGCCCTGACCACGGCATCACACACGATCACATCCCGACTGACCGTCTTCGAGGCGTACCGCGCCCCGCTGTGACGCCGACGACGCCGCGACCGGGGAGTTCCCGCTCCCGCACGAACCACGAACCCGTGAGCCGCCTACTGGCCACCGGTCCGCAGCTCCGACTCGACCAGTCGGTACAGGTGCCGACGGGCGTCCTCCGTGCTCAGTTCGGGCGACTGGCGCAGCCGCTGGAGGGCCAGTCCGTCCGAGAGGGCGGCGAAGCGGACGGTGAAGCCGGCCGGGTCCTCGCAGGCGAACTCCCCGTCGGCGACGCCCCGTTCGACCAGGGCACGGATCTGGCTGTGCCAGTCCTCGTACCGCTTGGCCTGGCCGCTCGCGAAGGCCTGCTCGGGGTCCTGGTCGCGGTCGCCCGCGCTCCAGTAGTCGAACCACATGCGCCAGTGCCGGTCGGTGTCCTCCGTGAACAGCGCGTCGATCAGCAGCCGCAGCGCCTCACCGCTGCCCGCCGCCTGCTCGGCGGCCTCGTTCAGCGCCGCGTAGTAGCGCTCGATGTGCAGCACCATCGCCTCGGAGAGGATCTCCTGCACACTGCCGAAGTGGTACGTGACCGTGCCCACCGACACCCCGGCCGCGGCGGCGACGTCCCGCACCCCCACCGACGCGTATCCGCGCTCGGCGATGAGCGGGACGGCGGCCTCCACGATGAGCCGGCGGCGGACCTCGGTGGGCTGACGGGTGCGGTCGGCGGCGGCGACGGCACGGCGGGGCGTCTTCGCGGCCTTCACGCCGACGTCCTCGGGGTGGTGCGGTGCCATGCGCGCTTGACCACTGTCTCTCCGTCCGCCCGTGTTTCCATGCGACTGTCCATGATGAACTCCGTGGCCGTGGCCCGCAGCTCCGTACGCGTCATGATCTCAGCGTCCCAGTCGTCGCCGCGCCGCAGCCGGATCGCCCACTCGGAGACGGCCACCGCCGACAGCGGGTCGTCGGCCCGTATCCGGTACGTCTCGCGGGCGCTCTCCTCGTAGCGCAGCCCGTCCGGGTAGACCCGCGATCCGCCGTAGTTCGGATCGACCTCCAGCGTCCACTCGCCCTTCGCCACGTCGTACGTGACCAGCCGCTCCGGTGCGGCCTCGGCGGACCGCTCGTAGGTGACGGGCAGGGGCGGGGCCTGCTCGGGCTCTTCGAACCGGATGGGCTCCCGGCCCTCCCCCGCGTTCTCCTCCTCGTCCGACGCGGGGTCCCGTACGGGAAGGAACAGGGCGCTGTCGGCGGGCAGCACGGTCAACTGCCCGCGCTCGCCGTGCGGCCACACCCAGGGCCAGTACGTGTCCGAGACGGCGACCCTGATGCGGTGGCCGGGCGGGAAGGCGTACCCGATGCCGTTGAGCTCGAACTCCACGGTCTCGTACGTGCCAGGGGTCCACTCCACGGCCCGGTCGCGCCCGTGCCTGCTGAGCAGGTTGAGGACGCCACGGGTGACGAGGGTGGACGAGCCGTCGGGCGCGACATCGCAGACACGGGCCACGACATGGGCGCGCGGCACCGCACTGTCGAGCCGGAGCCGAACACGCGGACGCCCCAGGATCTCCACCCGCCCGTCCAGCGGCGCCGAGTCGAAACAGACCGAACGGCCGTCCTCCTCCCGCTGATCGGGCGGCAGATCGCTCACGTTGCCGAAGGGGAAGAAGCGTCCGGCGTCGAGACCGGTGTGCTGCGGCGACCGTACGAGGACAGGGGCGGCGGTGCCCGTGCCCCCGAGCGGCCGCTCGTCCCAACTGACTCTCGGAGACGGCCAGTTGTTGTCACCGACCCAGCGTCCGGGCATCACGTCGTACGAAGTGGCGGGCGGGACCGGGTCGTTCAGCCAGGCGCGGAGTTTGGGCTCGCGCATGACGCCGGTGTCCTCGCCCTTGAGGTGCTGGTCCCACCAACGAAGGGTCTCCTGCAGAAACCCGATGGCCGGACCGGGCGGCAGACCGCGATCGGGGTACTGGTGCGACCAGGGCCCGATGATCCCCCGCACACGGTCGTCGGGCAGGTGTTCCACGAGCCGCAGCACGGTGTCGCGGTAGGGGTCGTTCCAGCCGCCGACGGCCAGGACCGCCGCGTCGATCGCCGAGTAGTCCTCGCAGACGCTGCCGTGCCGCCAGTAGTCGTCGCGTTGCTGGTGTGCCAGCCAGGTGTGCAGGAACGGGTCGAGGGCTTCGAGGCGCTCGCGCCACATCGGCAGCCAGCGGTCCTCGCCGACGCTCGTCGGGTCCGGCGGGCGGGCGGCGAACGCCAGCATCGTGCCCGCCCAGGCGAGCATGTCGATGCCGAGGACCGCGCCGCCCGTGTAGTGCACGTCGTTGTCGTACCGGTCGTCCGTCGAGCAGACCGTGACGATCGCCTTCAGGGGTTCGGGGGCGAGGGCGGCGATCTGGAGGGAGTTGAAGCCGCCCCAGGAGATGCCGAACATCCCGACCTTGCCGGTGCACCAGGGTTGCTCGGCCAGCCAGTTGACGACGTCCACGCCGTCCGCGAGTTCCTGTGCGTCGTACTCGTCGCCGGGGGTGCCCTCGCTGTCGCCGTGGCCTCGGATGTCGACGCGTACGGATGCGTAGCCGTGGCCGGCGTACCAGGGGTGGCGTTGGGCGTCGCGGGGGGCTGTCCAGTCGGTCTTGCGGTAGGGGAGGTATTCGAGGAGGGCGGGCACGGGTTTCGCCTCGGCGTCGGTCGGGCGCCAGATGCGGGCGTGCAGGTGCGTTCGCCCGTCCCGGGTGGGGATCCAGACATCCTCACGCGCGACCTGCCGGTCGAAGTGCTCGCGGTATTTCACGGGTCTCCTTGTGTGTGCGGGGGGGGCGGCGAGCGGGGGCTTGGGGGTGTTTTCGCCCCCGCCGCCCCTACCCATTCCCGTCACTACTCGGGGGCCGGCCCCCGAACCCCCGCTCCTCAAACGCCGGAGGGGCTGAATTTCAGCCCGTCCGGCGTTTGAGGACGAGCGCGTCAGCGCGATACGGGGGTCTGGGGGCGCAGCCCCCAGAAGGGACGGGAATGGGTAGGGGCGGCGGGGGCGAAAATCCCTACCCCACCCCCTCCCACCGCCGAACCCGATGCCCATCCCCCCGGTCGATCCACAGATCGTCCGGCTCCGCGGCGTCGGCCCAGTCCTCGACACCGTCGACAACGGACACAACGGACCCCGCCCTCGGCGAAGGCTCAAGCACGGCAGCCATCAACTGCCGCGTGTACGGATGCCCGGGCGAAGAGAACACCGCACCCGTGGGCCCCTCCTCCACCACAACCCCATGCCGCAACACGACAACCCGATCGGCAAGCCCCCGCACGACCGCGAGGTCATGGCTGATGAACAGACAGGCCAACTCCCGCTCCCGCCGCAGATCATCGAGCAACCGCAGCACATCGGCCTGCACGGACACGTCCAAGGCCGTAGTGATCTCGTCCGCGATGAGCACATCCGGCTCACCCGCAAGCGCCCGCGCGATCCCGATCCGCTGCCGCTGCCCACCGGAGAGCTGCGCGGGCAGCCGCTCGGCGAGGGCGGGCTCCAGACGCACGTCGGAGATGAGCTGCCGAGCCCGTTCGACGGCCTCGGCCCGCGAACCCACCGTGCCGAAGAACCGCAACGGCCGCCGCACGGCATCACCCACCGAACGACGCGGATTCAACGACGTATCGGCGTTCTGGAACACGAGCTGAACCCGCCGCCGGAGCGACAACGGCCGCTTCCCGGCGGGCCGGGCGAGGTCACCCGACTCACGGCCGCCCGACTCACGGTCACCGGACTCGCGATCGCCGGCCCCGTCGCCGCCCGACTCATGAGTCATCGTGCCGCCGGACGGCGTCCGCAGCCCCGCGAGAGCCCAGGCAAGCGTGGACTTGCCACTGCCCGACTCCCCCACGAGCGCGAGGACTTCACCGCGCCGGACGTCGAAGGAGACACCGTCCACGGCACGCGCGGTCCCGTAGTCGATCGTGACGTCCCGCGCGGACACGGCGACGGGAGCATCGCCGGACACGACAGCCTTCGGCCGCACCTCCCGCTCCCCCGCGGCCCCCACGAGCGCGAGCCCCTCGTCGTCGAGCCGCGGCACACTCGCCAACAGCCGTCTGGTGTACGGGTCCTGGGGCGCCGCGAACAACCGACCGGTCGGCGCCGCCTCCACGACCCGCCCCGATCTCAGCACGGTCACCTCGTCGGCCATGTGCGCGACGACACCGAGATCGTGGCTCACCAGCACGGCGGCCAGGCCGAGTTCGTCGCGGAGTGCTCCGATCAGGTCGAGAACCCCGCGCTGGGTGATGACGTCGAGCCCGGTCGTCGGCTCGTCGAGGACGAGGACCTTCGGGCGGGCGGCGATCGCCATGGCGATGGCGACGCGCTGCTGCTGGCCGCCGGAGAGTTCGTGCGGGTAGCGGCGGGCGAGTTCGGCGGGGCGGGGCAGCCGGACCTGTTCGAGAAGGTCCACGACGGGGACATCGCCGCCCGCCTCCGCGATCTGCCGTCCGATGCGCATGGAGGGGGTGAGCGCGTGCCCCGCGTTCTGCCCGACCATGGCGACGGTCCCGCCCCGTAGTCGCCTCAACTCCCTTGCGGGCAGGGCGAATACGTCGGACCCGCCGACGCGCACCGAGCCGCCCGTCACGCGCGACCCGTGCCGCAGGTGCCCCAGCAGCGTCGCCGCGACGGTCGACTTTCCGCTGCCCGACTCGCCGACCAGCGCATGGGTCTGCCCGGGCAGCACGTCCAGGGACGCCTCACGCACCACGGGCACATCGCGTCCGCCCGAACGATAGGCCACCGACAACCCGGTGACGGAGACGATCGCGGTCATCAGGACCCCTCCCTGATCCGGTCGACGCCCCATGCCTTGGAGAGGCCGTCGGCCGCGAGGTTGAGCCCCACCACGAGCGTGGCCAGGGCGATGATCGGTGCGAGGCTCGCCATCGGGACGACGGTGATGGCGGTGCGGTTCTCGGCGACCATCAGGCCCCAGTCCGGGGTGGGCGGATCCGCGCCGAAGCCGAGGAAGGACAGCGAGGAGATCAGCAGCACGACCCACGAGGCCCGCATCGCGAACTCGACGCACACCACGTCGGTGATGTTCGGCAGGATCTCCCGCCGGAGGATCGCCCAGGTGGACTCGCCCCTGGCCCGCGCCGCGGTCACGTAGTCCGCGGGCACGACCGCCAGCGCCGCCCCCCGCACGACACGTACGACCTGGGGGACGTACACGACGGCGATCGCCAGGACGATGACCGAGGGGCCGGTGCCCAGCGCGGTGACGATGACCAGCAGTGCCAGGACCGACGGCACGGACAACACCGCGTCCAGGACCCGCCCCAGCACGTCGTCGAACCAGCCGCCGCGCAGGGCTGCCGCGCATCCCACGACCGTGCCGATCAGCAGCGTCACGAGCGTGGCGGCGACGGAGACGCCGAGGGCGTACCGGCCGCCGTACAGGACGCGTGCCAGGACGTCACGGCCGTACTGGTCGGTGCCCGCCCAGTGTTCCCCGCTCGGTCCGAGCAGCGCCTGGTCGGCGTTGTTGGCGATGGGGTCGTAGGAGGTGAGGACCGGTGCGAGGAGCGCGATCAGGACGTGCACTGCGACGATCGCGAGGCCGATCGTGGCCGCCCGCGAGGAGCGCACCGTGCGCCAGGCGCGGGCCGCCGCGGAAGGTGGTGCGACGGGGACGGCGGGTGCCGGCGCCGGGGTGTCGAGGGTGGTCATCGGGTCCTCCCGCGCGTACGGAGCTTGGGGTTGAGGGCCATGGCGCCGAGGTCGGCGGCGAGGTTGCAGACCACGTACACGACCGCGCTGATCAGCGCGATGGCCTGGATGACAGGCAGGTCCCGGTTCTGCACGGAGGCGAGCATCAGCTTGCCGATGCCCGGGTAGTTGAAGACGTTCTCGACGACCGCGACCCCGCCGGCCAGCCAGGCGACGTTCAGCGCGATGACGTGCAGCGTCGGGAGCAGCGCACTGGGCAGTGCGTGCCGGGTGACGACCCGCCAGGTCGACAGGCCCTTGAGGCGGGCCGTGGTGACGTACTCGCTCGCCATGACGTCGATGACGGAGGTGCGGGCCATCCGGACGATGTACGCGGCCATGACGACGGCGAGCGCGAGGGCGGGAAGCCATACGGCGGGCATGAGTTGGCCGACGCTCGCCTCGGGGCCGTACAGGACGACCGCCGGGAACCACGGCAGGGCGACCGAGAAGCAGAGCACCAGGACGGTGGCGACGACGAACTCGGGGACGCTCATCCCGATCAGGCTGACCGTGGAAATGAGGTGGTCCGGCCAGCGGTCGCGGTACAGGCCCGCGAGGATGCCGAGGACGATCGAGCCGGTGACGGCGAAGAGGACGGTCACCAGGGCGATGAGCGCGGAGTTGCCGAGATACAGGCCGACTTCGCCGCCGACCGCCTTGCCTGACACGAGGGAGAGGCCGAAGTCGCCGTGCAGGGCGCCGCCGATCCAGTCGATGTACCGCTCCCAGGCGGGCTGGTCGAGCTTCAGTTTCTCGCGGAGGGCGGAGACGGCGTCCGGGGTCGCGTCCTTGCCGAGGACCTGGGTGGCGACGTCACCGGGCAGGGCCTGTACGGCGAGGAAGACGAGGATGGAGGAGAGGAAGAGCGTGCCGATGGCGGCTCCCGCTCTGCGGGCTATGAAGGAGAACATGCTCAGGCCCCCTTCAGACCGATGCCGAGGTAGTCGAACTCGAAGCCGTGCTCGGCGTATCCGCGTACCTTGCGCGAGATGCCGACGAGCCGGTCGGCGAACATCGGGGTCATCGCCCCGCCCTTCTCGATGACGAAGGTCTGCGCCTCGCCGTACAGTTCGCGCCGCCGCTCGTCGTCGGTCTCCTGCCGGGCCCGGTCGAGCAGCGCGTCGAACTTCTTGTCCGACCAGGCGGTCTCGTTGTAGGAGGAGCCGCTGCGGAAGACCTGGGTGAAGAGCTGGTCGACGGGTCTGCCGGTGTACCAGTAGGTGGCCATGAGCGGCTTCTTCATCCAGATCTGCGTGTAGTACGAGTCCGCCGAGGCCGTCTTCACCCGGATCCGGATCCCGGCCCGCTTGGCCGAGTCCTGGTAGGCCAGGGCCATGGGCGTGAAGACCGGGTCGTACGAGGACGTGTAGAGGTCGACGGTCAGGCCTTCGTGGCCCGCCTTCCTCAGCAGGTGCCGGGCCTGTTCCGGGTCGTGCTCCGGGTGCGTGGTGATGTGGGCGGGGTCGCTCGGCGGCACCGGGTTGTCCCAGCCGGCCGTGCCCGCACCCTGGAGCGCGACCTTCACGACGTGCTCGGGGTCGTAGGCGAGCTTCATCGCCTGCCGGACGCGTACGTCGGTGAAGGGTTTCTCCGTGGTCAGCATCGGCAGCACGTACCACTGGGCGTTCTCGACGCGGGCGATCGTGGCGCGGTCGGAGGCGGCGACGACACGGGCGGTCGCGAAGTCCAGGTTGGTCTGCGAGAGGAGGTCGACCTGCCCGGCGAGCAGGGCGTTCGAGCGGGCCGACATGTCGGCGACGGAGTAGAAGTCGATGGCGTCCAGGACCGGGCGCCCGCCCCAGTGGTCCTCGTACGCCGTGATCCGTCCCGGGCCCGCGGGCGTGAACGACTCCAGTTTGAAGGGGCCGGTGCCGACGCCCGTGCGGCCGATGCCCCGGGCGCTGCCGTCGGGGATGACATAGCAGTTGTAGTGCGTGAGGAGGCTCGGGAACTCCGCGTTGGGGGTCTTGAGCGGCACCACGAGCGTGTGGGCATCGGGAGTTCGCAGCTTCTTCGTGTCGATGAGCGGGGCGAGGACGGCCGCCTGCGGGGACGCGGTCTCCTTGGCGAGGATGTGGCGCAGTGTGTACGCGGCGTCGGCGGAGGTGAGTTTCCGTCCGTCGTGGAAGGTGACGCCCGCGCGGAGGCGGAAGGTCCAGGTGCGTGCCTTGGCGTCCGGTTCCCAGGACTCGGCAAGGTCGGGGACGAGGTCGCCGTTGGCGCCGACGCGGACCAGGCGGTTGTAGAGCGCGCCCAGGTACTCGTACGCGGACAGGGCGCTCGCCGGGTCGAGGGTCTCGGCGTCGGAGGCGGGCGGCCGGGCGATGCGGAGGGTGCCGCCGCGGTCGGGGGTGCCCCCCTTCGTGTCCGTGGGCAGCACGGGGGCGGCCGAGGCGCCCGTGCAGCCGGTGAGCAGCCAGGACGCACCGAGCGACGCGGCGCCCGCCGTGGCCGCGGCGAGGACGGAGCGCCGTCCCGGGTGGTGGATGTCGGGCATGGACCGACCGTCCTTCTCGCTATTCGTTCAGCGGAACGATTGAGTGAAGTGCGTGAACGATAACCAGCCGACAGCTCCGCGCCAACCCTCGGAACGCGGAAATTAACCGGGGAAACCGAGCCGTTACGCGGCCCGAGGAAGCCCGGACCCATCGGGTGTAGGTGATCGGGACAGGGGAAGAAAGCGCTTGCCACATCCGCCACTCCCTGGGGAGGGAAGGCCACCATGGCCTCGTGGGAGAAACCGCTCGACCACCGCTATCGCGGCGAGCACCCCGTCCGTACCCTCGTCTACCTGTTCCGCGCCGACCGTTGGAAGGTCGCCGCCGCGTTCGCCGTCTTCACGGTCAAGCACAGCCCGATCTGGCTGCTGCCGCTGGTCACGGCGTCCATCATCGACACGGTCGTCCAGCACGGACCGATCGGCCGGCTGTGGCTGAGCGCGGGATTCATCCTCTTCATCCTGCTGATCAACATGCCCCTGCACCTGCTGTACGTGCGCCTGCTGTACGGCAGTGTGCGCCGCATGGGCACGGCCCTCAGGTCCTCCCTGTGCACACGCATGCAGCAGCTCTCCATCGGCTACCACTCACGTGTCAGCGCGGGCGTCCTCCAGGCGAAGGTCGTGCGGGACGTGGAGACGGTCGAGCAGATGGTGCAGCAGACCGCCGAGACCGGGCTCGGCGCGGTCACCGTCCTCGCGGGCGGGCTCATCATCATCGCCATCCGCACCCCCGAGTTCGTGCCCGTCTTCCTGCTCGTGGTCCCCGTGGCGGCGCTGCTCGTCGCGCGGCTGCGGACCCGGCTGCGCACGCACAACGAGGACTTCCGCCACGAGGTCGAGCACCTGTCCTCACGGGTGACCGAGATGACCCGGCTGATCCCGGTCACCCGCGCCCACGGTCTGGAGGGCAAGGCCCTGCGGCGCATGGACGGCACGCTGCGGAAGGTGCTCAACTCCGGGCTGCGCCTGGACCTGCTCAACGGGCGCTTCGCCTCGCTGGCCTGGGTGTTCCTGAACGTGATCGGGGTGCTCTTCCTGACCGCGGCGGCGCTGGTCTCGTACTACGGCGTCTGGGGCGTCTCCCCCGGTGACGTCGTCATGCTCAGCGCGTTCCTCACCACGCTGACCAACTCCACGACCACCCTGGCGGGGCTCGCGCCGGTCATCACCAAGGGCCTGGAGTCCGTACGGTCCGTCGGCGAGGTCCTCCAGGCACCCGAACTGGAGGACAACGAGGGCAAGGCGCGGCTCGGCTCGCTGCGCGGTGCCGTGGAGTTCGAGGGCGTGGGCTATGCGTACGAGGACGCCGGCCGCCCCGCCGTACGGGACTTCGACCTGTCCGTCGCGCCGGGCGAGACCATCGCGCTGGTCGGTGCTTCAGGAGCCGGTAAGTCCACGGTGCTCAGTCTCGTCATCGGGTTCATCCGGCCGACCTCGGGCCGGGTACTGCTGGACGGCGCCGACATGAACACGCTGGACCTGCGGACGTACCGGCGCTTCGTGTCGGTCGTGCCGCAGGAGTCGATCCTGTTCGACGGAACCGTGCGGGAGAACGTCGCGTACGGCATGGACGACGCGGACGCCGACGAGGCGACCGTGCGTGCGGCGCTGCGGGACGCCAACGCGCTGGAGTTCGTCGACCGGCTGCCGCTCGGGCTCGACACCGTGGTGGGCGAGCACGGGGCGCGGCTCTCGGGCGGACAGCGGCAGCGGCTGGCCATCGCGCGGGCCCTCATCCGCAATCCGCGGGTACTGATTCTGGACGAGGCCACGTCCGCGCTGGACACACAATCGGAGGCGCTCGTGCAGCAGGCACTGGCCCGGCTCATGCGCGGGCGCACCACCTTCGTGGTGGCGCACCGGCTGTCCACGATCCGGGGTGCGGACCGGATCGTGGTGATGGGGGACGGTGCCGTACGGGAGGTCGGGTCGCACGAGGAGTTGCTGCGGCGCGGGGGTGCGTACACCGCACTGCACAGCGGCCAGCTCACCTGAGCCGATGGGTCACGAAGACTCACCTGAGCCGGTGGGCGCGAGACCCCGCCCGGGCCGGTGGGGCACAAGACCTCACCAGGGTCCGTCGGGGCAGGAGGTGGCCGGCCGCCTTGCCGGTCGCCTCACTCGCCCGCGTAGGCCTTCTCCAGGGTGGCGACATCGATCTTGTGCATCTTCAGCATCGCCTGCATGGCCCGGTCCGCCTTCTGCTGGTCCGGGTCGCTGATCATCTCGACCAGCCTGGCGGGGGTGACCTGCCAGGAGACGCCGAACCTGTCCTTCAGCCAGCCGCAGGGGCCCTCCTCGCCGCCGCCCTCGGTGAGCGCCTGCCAGTAGAAGTCCACCTCGGCCTGGTCGTCGCAGCGGATCTCGAAGGAGATGGCTTCGTTGAACTTGAACTGCGGGCCGCCGTTGAGGGCGTAGAACTTCTGGCCGTTGGCCTCGAACTCGACGGTCAGTACGGAACCGGGCTCGCCGTGCCCCACCTCGGAGTAGCGCAGGACCGTGCCGATGCGGGAGTTCTTGAAGACCGAGACGTAGAAGTTCGCGGCCTCCTCGGCCTGGCCGTCGAACCAGAGGCATGTGGTGAATCCGTCGGTGGTCATGAGTACCTCCTGAAGCGGGAACGCTGTCACTCCTGTAGACGGATCCTCGTGCGAAAACTCATCGGTGGCCCGGAAAGCCGGTCCGGGCGGGTGACGCCAGGGCCTGTGGCCGGTGTGTGAAACCCAGGGTGGCGGTGGCACACGCAGGACGGGCGGGCGGCCCGCTCGGCGAACCCGGTGGCCTGCCCTGGTGGCCGCCCGACCGGCCGGTGACCACGGCTTTTATTCGCGCGACCGGATGCCGGTGCCGAACTAGCATGGCCCGCCATGACCTCCCCGCACGACGCCACGATCCGGCCTTTCGTCCTCGACATCCCCCAGTCCGACCTCGACGATCTGCACGCACGGCTCGATCTCACCCGCTGGCCGGACGAACTGCCGGGCGTGGGCTGGGAGTACGGGGTCCCGCGCGACTATCTGAAGGAGCTCGTGCGGTACTGGCGGCACACGTACGACTGGCGGGCGGCCGAGGCCCGGCTCAATGAGTGGCCCCAGTTCACGACGACGATCGACGGCACGAACATCCACTTCGCGCACATCCGCTCGCCCGAACCGGACGCCACGCCGCTGATCATCACGCACGGCTGGCCGGGCTCGATCGTCGAGTTCCTCGATGTGGTGGGGCCGCTGACCGATCCGCGCGCCCACGGCGGTGACCCGGCCGACGCGTTCCACGTGGTCGTGCCGAGCATTCCGGGGTTCGGTCTGTCGGGGCCCACGCGGGACAGCGGCTGGGAGCTCAGGCGGGTCGGCGCCGCGTTCGCCGAGCTGATGGACCGGCTCGGCCACCACCGCTTCGGCGCGCAGGGCGGCGACTGGGGAGCGGGGATCTCCCGTGAGCTCGGCCGTGCCTTCCCCGACCGGGTGATCGGCGTCCATCTGAACCTCTTGCCGGGCGCCCACGCGAGCGCCGAGCCGACCCCCGAGGAACTGGCCGCGCTGAGCCCGCGCGAGCGCGAGAACACGCTCGCCTCGTGGCGGCGCAACGAGGAGTGGACCCGCGAGCGACTGGGGTACGCCGTCCTCCAGATGACCCGGCCGCAGACCCTCTCCTATGGGCTCACCGACTCGCCGGTCGGCCAACTGGCCTGGATCGTCGAGAAGTTCAAGGAGTGGACGGACTCGGACGACCGTCCCGAGGACGCCGTGGACCGGGACCAGCTGCTCACGAACGTGATGCTGTACTGGCTGACGGGAACGGCTGGTTCGTCCGCGCGGATCTACTACGAGCGGGCGCACGCGGACGGTTGGGGCGAACCGGTGCAGCCATCGACGGCACCCACCGCGCTCGCCGTCTTTCCCCGGGACAACTTCATCCCTCTGCGGCACGTCGCGGACCGCACGGAGAACATCGTGCGGTGGACGGAGTTCGACCGGGGCGGGCACTTCGCGGCGATGGAGGAGCCGGACCTGCTCGTCGGGGACGTCCGGGCGTTCTTCCGTGAGCTGCGGCAGGCCCGAAGTGACGGCGGAGACAGGGGTGTTCGGGTCGGTGACGCCGTATGACCCGCTCTCTGCGTGGCATCTTCGACGAGGACGCCGAGCTGTACGACCGGGCGCGGCCCTCCTACCCGCCTGCCCTGGTCCGGGCGTTGGCCGCACAGGTGGACCTCGACGCGGACAGCCGGGTGCTCGAATTCGGCCCCGGGACCGGCCAAATGACCGTGCCCCTCGCCGAGTTGGGCTGTCACGTCACCGCCGTGGAGCTGGGTCCGTCGATGGCTGCGGTGGCGCGGCGCAACCTGAGGTCGTTCCCGCGGGCGCACGTCGAGGTGGCCGAGTTCGAGCAATGGCCGCTGCCCCGGGAGCCGTTCGACCTGATGGTGGCCGCGACCTCGTTCCACTGGCTCGACCCGGCGACGCGACTCACCAAGGTGGCGGACGCGCTTCGCCCGGACGGGACGCTGGCCCTCGTCACCACGCACCATGTGGCGGGTGGCAGCCGCGATTTCTTCGTCGAGGTCCAGGACTGCTACGAACGCTGGGATCCGACCACGCCCCCTGGTCTGCGGCTGTCGACCGACGCCGAAACGGCAACGGACACAAGGGAGTTCGAGGAGTTCGGCCGGGTCGAGTCACTTCGGTTCCCGCAGGAGATCACGTACACCACTCGGACGTACATCGACCTCCTGCTGACGTACTCCAACCACCGCGCGCTGGAACCGGCCGCCCGCGAGGGCCTGTTGGACGGCATCCGTGAGCTGATCGACACCCGCCACGGAGGCAGCGTCACGAAGCGGTACCTGCACGAGCTGATCCTGGTGCGACGGGGCGAGGGCTTGCGGCGGGGCAGGGGATCGCGGCAGGGCGGGGAGACGCGGCGGGACGGAGGCTACTGACCGACGCGTCCGTCGATGCGCTCCCGGAGGAAGTCCGCGTGGCCGTTGTGCCGCGCGTACTCCGCCATCACATGCACCATCACCACGCGAAGCTCGATCCGCTCGTCGCCGTTGGTGCCGGTGACGCCGAGGTCGGGCGCCTTCTCCACGAAGCGTTCCGCGAACGCGACCTGGGTCCGCCAGTTCTCCCACGCGTCCGTGACGGCCTCGGGGTCGGGCACGGCGCCGTTGAAGTCCGCGTTCGGGTCCTCCTCGGTGCGGTAGAGCCGCGGCACGTCCTCACCGGCCATGACCCGGCGGAACCAGGTGTGCTCCATCTCGGCGAGGTGCCGCACCAGCCCCAGCAGCGACAGATTGGACGGCTCCACCGAACGCCGCGCCATCTGCTCGGCGTCGAGCCCGGCGCACTTCATCTCCAACGTCAGCCGCATGTCCCGCAGATAGCCGGCGAGCGCGGCCCGCTCCCCCACGAACGTGTCATCGGTCCGCGGATCCTCATCGGGATGGACGAACATGTCCCACCACCCGAAACTCCGCTCTGGCCGCGCCTGCTTCGCCGACCCCGAGTCGTCCGGGTCAAGAGTGTTCGCCATATCCGCCATACGCGCGAGCATCCGGCACGCGCGGGAGATCCGCCACCGCTTTTCCGCTCGCTCACGGTTGGAGAACACCAGGGGCCATCTTGCCGTCGCCCGTGGAAACTCCCGTACAACCCTTGGGCCCCATCCGGTGTCAAACACGGCGCCGGACAAGGAACGGGCCCTTTCCGGACACCCCCGCGCTGCCCGGCCGTCCTTTTCGTCAGGAGCCGAATTATGCGCAAGAACCGTTCCGCCGCTCTGGCCGCGGCGTCATTTCTTCTCGTGGCCGGTCTGGGGATCGCTGCCGCCCCGTCCGCGTACGCCGGAACACCGGGCGGTACGCACGCCGACGACCGGAACAGCGACTTCAACGGCGACGGATACGAGGACGTGCTGGTCGGCGCGCCCGGGGCGACCGTCAGCGGCAAGAAGGGTGCCGGTCTCGTGACCGTGCAGTACGGCTCGTCGAGGGGCATCGGGACGAGCAATGTGGCGCGGTTCAGCCAGTCCACGGGCGGTGTCGCGGGTGCCGCCGAGGCGGGGGACGCGTTCGGCAAGGCGGTCGCGACCGGTGACCTGGACGGTGACGGGTACGACGACGCGATCGTCGGCATCCCCGGCGAGGACCTCGGTACCGTCGCCGACGCGGGTGGCGCGGCGATCCTGTGGGGCTCGAAGACGGGGCTCACCGGGGCCGCCAGCGACTGGCTGGAGACCGAGGAGCCCACCGCGGGTGAGCGGTTCGGTGTCGGGCTCGCCGCGGCGCACTTCACCGACGAGACACCGGGCGACCTGCTCGTCGTGCTCGACCACTACGACCTGGAGCTGTTCAGCTACGGCACCGCCGCACCCGGCGCACGGCAGGAACTCCAGGAGCGTTCGTCGACCCCGCTCTCCGCACGGGCCCAGCAGCGCCACATCCTGCCCAAGTCGCTGACCACGGGCGACTACGACGACAACGGATACGCCGACCTGGTCGTCTCGGGCGTGACGGTCGGCGACGAGTCCGGCCACGGCTGGTCCACGTACCTGTCCGGAAACGCCGACGGGCTCAAGTACGAGCGGGATGTACGCGGTGGCACGGAGGCCGCCTCCGGGGACATCAACAACGACGGCTACGACGACCTGGTGACCGGCGAGCCGAACTCCCCCGACGACGGCGGCGAGACCCTCACCGGCGGGCTGGTCGGTGTGCGCTACGGCGGCGAGAACGGCCCCGCGGACGAGGTCCAGTGGTGGACGCAGGACTCCCCCGGCGTCCCCGGCACCGCCGAGCGCGGCGACGGCTGGGGCACGGACCTCTCGGTCGCGGACACGGACGGCGACGGGTACGCGGACGTGGCGATCGGCGCCGCGGGCGAGGACATCGGCACGGTCGCCGACGCGGGCGCGGTGTGGGTGCTGCGCGGCGCGTCCGCCGGGCTGACCGCGACGGGCGCGAAGTCCTGGGACCAGAACTCCGCCGACGTGCCGGGCGTCCCCGAGAAGGGCGACAAGTGGGGCGGCCAGGTCCGTCTCACCGACCCCAACAAGGACGGCCGCTTCGGACTGCTGGCCTCGGCGCCGGGCGAGAACGCCGGTGACGGGTTCGTCTGGGTGATGTCGGCCGGCGCGGGCGGTATCACTGCGGCGGGTTCGTGGACGTACGGCGCCGAAGCCCTCGGCGCGCCCCACCTGGGCGCGGCCTTCGGCGCGGCGATCGACGAGTAGTAGTCCGCCGGAGCGGACCGGCGTTCAGAGCCCCGGGGAGGTCTCGGCCGACTCCGGGGCACTGTTGCTGGAGGCCGACTCCGTGGTGATGTCGGCCGACGCAGAGTCGGGCGCCGAGTCCGAGGTCTCCCCCGACGGGGGCTCGGACGAGGGCGACTCGGTCTCCGGGGACGGTGACGAGGGTGTCGCCGAGGACGTCTCCGGGCAGGGGCTCACCGAACCGCCCGGCGTCGCGGTCGTGCCCGGGGGCAGGGACACGCACGGCGAGGCGGAGCTCGGCGACAGCGAACTCTCGGACGGAGAGGGCCGGTCCGTCGGCGGATCCGTCTTCTTGTCCTTGCCGCCGGTGTCGCCCTTGTGCCGGTTGAACCAGTCGCCGCTGTCCGGGTCGTAGATCACGAAGACGTTGATGACCTGGGTCGCGGGCGAGACGACCACGACGTTCGACGGCCGGTACGACGGCCAGGAGTCGCCGGTCCGCTTGGGCGTGGACTTCAGCGCGACGGGCGGCAGCAGCGGGTTGCCGCACGCGCACCGCACCCTGGGCACACCGCGGTCGTCGACGAGGACGGCGGTGCCGGCCTGCAGGACCGCCTGGTAGCTGGTGGCCTTGCCGTCGCGGTAGCCGTGGTTGGTGACACGGGTGTCCATCCGCAGCTGTACGGGGGTGAGCGAGCGCAGATACGCGGGCACGCCGGAGGGCTGGAGGCCCAGGACCGAGGCGAACGCCTGGTTCTTGGCCGGGGCTTGCTGGAGCGCGGAGATCTGCTTCTCGACGTCGCAGCTGGCCACCTTGCGCGTACCGCCGTAGAGGCCGGGCGCCGAACCCTCCACGCCCCGCGTCACGTTGCCGGACTCGGCGGTCTGCGTGGGCGAGGGCGTCACGGGCGGGGCGGAGCTCTCCTGCGCGGTCGACTCGGTGAACGGGTCGGGACCCGACTTGCCCGCGGCCTGGAGGAAGACCTCGCCGCCGCCCGCGCCCGAGGTGCCACCGTCCGAACGGGTGAATACGACGACCAGGGTGACGGCGACGACGATCGTGGCGGCGATGACGGCGACGCGTGGGGCCGACCGCCACCAGGCCCGGTCTGGTCCCTTTCCGGGGCCCTGACCCGGCTGGTCAGGACCGGACGGACCGCCGGGACCGCCCGGACCGCCGCCGGACGGGCCCGACGGACCTGAGGGACCCGACGGACCGGAAGGACCGCCGCCCGATCCGCCGCCCGAAGGACCCGAAGGACCCGAGGGGCCGTGGTCACCCGGAGGTGGCGTGGGGCTCGGCTGGGTCGGCCCCGACAAGGGGCCGGAGGGCGGTCCTGTGGGGCGGCCGGACGACGGCGGTTCGACGCTCACGAGCTCTTCTTCCCGACGTAGGGGTCCCGCGGCACTTCTTCCATTTCGTGCCACTTTCTGCAACAACGAGCCCATTGTGTGCTCTGGTCCCGTATCGCCCGCAAGCCGACGCGGTCGGCCCTCTCGGCGGGCGCACCGCCGAAGGCCTGCTTAGCGTGGGCAGGGTGAGCCTCCAGACAGTCCCTGACCAGGCAGTGGCCCGCCACGGCTGGGTCCACGCCCTGGTGACGGTCCTGGCTGGGCTGATCGCCATGATCGTGGTCGCCGCGCTCGGCCTGTGGGCCGCCGGGGCCGCCGACCTGCCGGACGGCGCGTTCCCCCGGGTTGTCGCGGCCACCGTGGTGGTGGCGGTCGGCGGTTCGATCGAGCTCACCGGAGACGCCGGAGCGATCGCCGAGACCAAGGCGGGGATGTCGGTCACGCCCCTGTCGGTCGCCCTCACCGGTGTCCTGGTCGTCGCCGCCGGATTCCTCCGGCCACTGCGGCACCGGGCCGTCGCGGGCGCTCCCGAACTGGCCGGCTGGGCCGCCAGGATCGCCGTCCTGTGGCTTCTCGCGCTGACCGGTCTGGCGCTGTCGGCCCGTCAGACCTTCGCGATCTCGCTCGGCGAGGGCACGCTCTCCGACATCGGTGACATCTTCGGGGCCTCCTCGCCCCGGGTCGGCTTCAAGGCCGATGTGCCGGTGACGCTGGCCTTCGGCCTGCTGTGGCTGGCGGGCGTCCTCGTCATCGCGCTGCTCGTCTCGCCCAGGGCCCCGCTCCCGCCCCGGCTGTTGCGTTTCCAGGAGTCGGTACGGCCGGCCGCGTACGCCATGGTCGTGCTGCTGCTCGCCTTCGTGGCCCTGGGTGCGGTCATCGCGCTGGTGGTGGCGGTGACGCGCGGCCGTGCGCCGGAGACGCTCGCCGTGATCCTCCTCGGGCTGCCGAACCTCGTCTGGCTGGCCTTCACGATCGGTCTCGGCGCGTCCTGGGAGGGGCGCGTAGAGGGGCCGTTCGGGCTGCCGATGCCGCAGGTCCTGGACAGCGTGTTGCGGACGCCCGACATCTCGACTCTCAATCTGCGGACGCTGTCCGAACAGGACGGCAGGGTGTGGTGGCTCGTGGTCGTCGACGCCGTGCTGCTGCTGGCCGTCGCGTTCCTGATGGCCAAACGCTCACCGGCCCGGACGAGGGCCTGGCAGCACGCCGTGCACATGGCGGTGGCCCTCGCCCTCACAGTGCTCACGGTCTGCCTCGTCGGCCGGATCGACGCGCACTACGGCTTGTCGCTGCTCGGCATCGGCGACGTCGGCGGCGGCCTGTCCGGCGAACTCTTCCTACGGCCCCAGCTGTGGGGAGCCATCGGCCTCGCCCTGCTGTGGGGCCTGGTCACGGGCTTCGTGGGCGCGCTGCTCGCCTCGCGCGTACGCCACCACGGCGAGGTGGAGAACCCGAAGGCCTGATGTCAGTGGGGCGTACTACGGTACGCACCCATGATCGAACCAGACTTCCTGCGCACCACCCGAACGGCCTATGACGCCGTAGCCGGTCTCTATGCCGAGCTCTTCGCCAACGCTCTGGAGGACCATCCGCTGGACCGGGCCATGCTCATCGCGTTCGCCGATCTCGTTCGGGCGAACGGCGGCGGCCCTGTCGCCGACCTCGGCTGCGGACCGGGTCATGTGACCGCGTTACTCCACTCATTCGGCCTGGACGCCTCGGGTGTCGATCTGTCGTCGGAGATGATCGCGATCGCCCGGGCCGCCCATCCGGAGCTGCGCTTCGAGGTGGGTTCGATGACCGCCCTGGACCTGACGGACGGCAGCCTCGGCGGTGCCCTCGCCCGCTACTCGATCATCCACACGCCGCCGGAGCAACTCCCGCAGGTGTGCGCGGAGTTCCACCGAGTCCTCGCGCCCGGGGGCCACCTGCTGCTCGCCTTCCAGGCACACGACGACCCCTCGGAGCTCGCCAAGTCGTTCGACCACAAGGTGGCACTCGCCTACCGCTGGTCCCCCGACCGCGTCGCGGCCCTGCTGAACGAAACGGGCTTCACCGAGACGGCCCGCCTACGCCAAGTGGCCCCGCCGGACGCCGAACGCGACTTCCCACAGGCTCACTTGCTGGTCACCAAGGTCTGAGTCGGCGCCCCGTAAGGAGCGCGGGGAACTGCGCGACCGGCCCACTGCAACCCGCACGAACCCACCGTCCGTCCCCGGCGGAACCTCACCGGGCCGAGCCAGGAAACACGGGCCGGGCCCACCCCGGCGGCTCGGGCACCGGCCCCGGATGCCGAGGCACACCCACGGCACGCATGTCCACCTGCGTGGGCGCGTGACCGGCGGCCACCACCCCCGTCGCCGCAGCCCGCAACGCGGTGACAAAGGCAAGACACGACTCGTACCGGTCATCGGGACTCTTGGCGAGGGCCTTCGCCAGCACCCCGTCGACCGGCTCGGCGAGCTCGGGCCGCTGCGAGGTCAGCGCGGGCGGCTGGTCGTACTGGTGCGCCCACAACAGGGCCATGTCGTCGTCCCGTTGGAAGGGCGGACGGCCGGTCAACGTCTCGTGGACCACGCACGCGAGGCTGTAGACGTCACAGCGGCCGTCGACAGGACGCCCGGAGATCTGCTCGGGCGCCACATAGTCGAGCGTCCCGACGAACTGGCCGACGGTCGTGAACCCGGTCAGGGAGAGCGACTTCTTCGTGAGGCCGAAGTCGGTGAGGTAGACGTGCTCGGGGTGGTCGCTGTCCGTGCCCGCCGCGACCAGGATGTTGCCCGGTTTGACGTCCCGGTGGACCAGGCCGTGGTCGTGGGCGGCGTCGAGCGCGGACGCCACCTGGATGGCGATACGGGTGGCGTCCGCGATCGCCAACGGGCCCTCGCGGTCCAGGAGATGACGCAGGTCGCGACCGGCGACGTACCGCATGGCGATGTAGAGGACGCCGTCGGTCTCGCCCGCCTCGAAGACCGGCACGATGTGCGGGTGGTCGATCGCGGCGGCCACCCGTGACTCGTGCGTGAAGCGTTTACGGAAGGTGTCGTTGCGGGCCAGTTCCGGGGCGAGCAGTTTCAGGGCGACCGTGCGGTCGAGGCGCAGGTCCTTGGCGCGGTAGACGACGGCCATGCCGCCACGGCCGACCTCGCGCTCGATCCGGTAGCCGGCGATCTGCTTGCCGATCAGATCGGAGGGCCGCCCCGAGTACAGGCTCGTGTCGTGCGGCATCAGCCGTCACCGTCACCCGTGACGAGCCGGGTGGGGGCATGGCCGGGATCTTCCTCGGTCTCGGGCGGTTTCGGACCTTCGTTCCCCACGACCTGTGTCGGTTCCGGATCCGTGTTCCCCACGACCTGCGTCGGCTCGGGCCCGATGCCCGGCACGACCTGCGTGGGCTCGGGGTCGCCCGCGGCGGGCGGCTCCGGTCGGGCCGCGGCGGGTGGCTCGGGGCGGGCCGCGACGGGTGGCTCGGGGCGGGCCTTGTCACGGGGCTCCGGCGCGTCGCCGGCCGGCGGCTCCGGTGTCGCGTACGTGCTCATCCGGGTGCCGTCGCAGTACACCCACCGCTCGTGCTCGGCCTCGTACAGCCACACGGCCTCCCCGTCGACGACGATCCCGACCCGCATGCCCTGCGTACGGCCGTGGAACTCCTCGCCGTCGAGGCGTCCGGCGGCCAGTTCCTCGACCGTCTGCCGGTAGCGGCCGAGTGTCTCCTCGACGCGGGCGAGCAGGGGGCGCGGGTCGGCGGTGCGCGCGAGGGGCTGTCCGGCGGCGGGCGGCTCCTGCGGTACGGCGAGCAGCAGGCGGCCGTCGACCCACGCCGACCAGCCGTTGGCGCACAGGACGTGCCCCCAGTCACCGTGCCGCTCGACGAGCCGGACCGGCAGGAGGGCGTCGAGCGGCACGGTGGGCCGGGTCGGGTCCGGGGCCTCCCAGGCCGGCAGGCCCTCCTGCGGGACCACGTGCGTGGGGCGGAAGTCCTCGGTCGTCGTCATCGCGCCTGCTTCCTGCGGGCTACTTCCGCATGACTTCGGGTTCGTGCCGCCTCAGCAGCCGGGCGACCAGATAGCCGAAGACCGCGGAGAGGACGACGAGCATGCCCATGTTGAGCAGCCACACGCCCACCGAGTGCTTGAACAGCGGGTCGGCGGTCAGGTCGCCCGGGACGAGCCGGGCCAGGCCGATGGTGCCCGCCATGGCTCCGAGGGCCCACCGGGACGGCACCAGCCAGGACAGCTGCTCGATGCCGGGGACGCCGTCGAGCTTCAGCAGCGCGCCGCAGAACACGACCTGGACGATGGCGAGGAGCACGAGCAGGGGCATCGTGACCTCCTCCTTGCGCACCAGGGCGGAGACGAGGAGGCCGAGCATCATGGCGGTGAAGGAGAGCAGGGCGACGGCGACCGTGATCTCGACGAGGGGCGGCATGAGCACGCCCTCGCCGCCGGGCGCGTTCAGGTCGACGCCGAGCAGCGCCACCAGGGTCAGGACGACGGCCTGGAGGACGGTGATGGTGCCGAGGACGACGACCTTGGACATCAGGTACGCCGATCTGGACAGGCCGACGGCCCGTTCCCGCTGGTAGATCACCCGTTCCTTGACCAGTTCGCGCACGGCGTTGGCCGCGCCGGTGAGGACTCCGCCGACGCAGAGGATGAGCAGCGCGTTCATCGCCGTCTCCTGCGTCAGCTTGCTGCCGGCCAGGGCCCGGGCCATGGCGCCCATGACGAACGGCAGGGCGATCATGATGGCGAGGAACGTCCGGTCGGCGCTGAGCGCGGCCGCGTACCGGCGCACGAGGGTGCCCAGCTGGGAGCCCCAGCTCTGTGCCTTGGGCGGGCGGGGAACCGTGCCAGGGGCCTGGGCGGCCTGGCCCATGTGCGGCTGGGCGGTGGAGTTGACGATGTACTGGCGGTGCTGGAGCGAGGCCAGGTAGTCGCCGGCCCAGTCCCGTTCGCGGTCCCGCTCGAAGGCCTCGAACGCCTCGGGCCACTGTTCGTAGCCGAAGAAGGCGAGAGTCTCGTCGGGCGGCCCGTAGTAGGCGACCTTGCCTCCGGGTGCGAGTACGAGCAGCCGGTCGCAGACGTCGAGGCTGAGGACACTGTGGGTGACCACGATGACGGTCCGCCCGTCGTCGGCGAGGCCGCGCAGCATGTGCATCACGGAGCGGTCCATACCGGGGTCGAGGCCGGAGGTCGGCTCGTCGAGGAAGAGCAGCGAGGGCTTGGTGAGCAGTTCCAGGGCCACGCTGACGCGCTTGCGCTGGCCGCCGGAGAGGCTGTGGATGGGCTGCCCGACCCGCTGTTCCAGGCCCAGCTCCCGCACCACCTCGTCGACCCGGGCGCGGCGCTCGGCCTTCGCGGTGTCCTGCGGGAAGCGCAGCTGTGCGGCGTAGGTGAGGGCCCGCCGCACGGTCAGCTGGGCGTGCAGGATGTCGTCCTGCGGTACGAGGCCGATGCGCTGGCGCAGCTCGGCGTAGTCGCGGTACAGGTCGCGGCCGTCGTACAGGACCGTGCCCCGGTCTGCGGGCCGCTGGCCGGTCAGGGCGTTGAGCAGGGTGGACTTTCCGGCGCCGCTGGGCCCGACGACGGCGAGCAGGCACTTCTCGCCGACAGGGAAGGAGACCCGGTCCAGGAGCGTCTTGCGGCCCTTGTCGACGGCGACCGACAGGTCCTGCACGTCGAGGGAGACCTCGCCGGTGTCGACGTACTCCTGCAGCTGGTCGCCGACCAGGCAGAACGCCGAGTGGCCGATGCCGACGATGTCGCCCGCGTCGATGGGGGCCCGGGTGACGGGCTGCCCGTTGAGGAATGTGCCGTTGTGGCTGCCCAGGTCGACGATCTCGTACGTGCCGTCCGGCATCGCGCGCAGCTCCGCGTGACGTCTGGACACGATCAGGTCGTCGACGACCAGGTCGTTGTCACCGCCGCGACCGATGCGGACCATGCGGGCGGGCAGCGGGCGCACGGTCGTGGGCTGCCGGAAGGTGCCGGTCGCGGCGGGCAGGGAGACCGCGGAGGGGCGCTCGGGGGCGGGCGGGGGCCGGTCGGCCAGTACGGCGCTCGGGCCGTCGGCGGGGTTGCCGAAGCGGATGACGCTGCCGGGGCCGACGTCCCACTCGTGGACGCGGCGGCCGTCGGCGTACGTACCGTTCGTGCTGTTCTCGTCCCAGAGCGTCCAGTGATCGGCGTTGGGCCGCAGGACCGCGTGGTGCCAGGAGACCCGGGCGTCGTCGATGACGATGTCGCTCAGCGGGTCGCGGCCGACGTGATAGTCGTGGTTCGGGGTCATCACCAGGGACCCCGTCTCGGTTTCGAGGACGAGTTCGGGCGCCACTGAACGCTCTCCCATGCCTGAATTCTAGCTATTCGCCCACATGTGCGCCTGCTGCGCCCGATCGGCGGCGACTGCGCCCGCACGGCTCCGCCGGGATCGGGTGTCAGGCGGCCGGCATGGACAGGAAGGGGAGGGTGCGCTGCATACGCAGGGCGTCGACCGACTCCGCGAGTAGTTCGTACTCGGTGGTGTCGTCACTCGTGGCGATGCGGACCAGATGCCCCGCGGCCAGCTCCTCGGCGGCCAGCTCCTGTTGGAAGATGTCGCCGCACCACGCGCGCAGCACACCGGGCACGTCCGGGGCGGTGGCCGAGACGGGCATCATCGAGTTCGGGGGGAAGTACGGGGCGTCGGGGTTCGGATCGAGGCGCTCGGCCATCCATGACGCCCGGTCCCGTAACCACCACATGGCCAGCGCCAGGGTGGGCGCCCGGTAGGTGCCGAGCGGGACACCGACCCACATGCCTCCGCACACTCCGTACGCGGTGACATGGCAAAGGAATTCGTCGTGCACGATCGCTCCCCCATTGCATCCGCTTGCTGCCGGTCCGGCCTCTCTTTCCTGCGGCTCGCTGGTGGTGCACGATGGCGCTGTTCTTCGGTCGGTCCGCCGGGTGATCCCATGGCGATTCCCGCGCCGTTCTCAGGGCTGTGAATAGCCCTAGCATTCAAGTATCGCCACTCCTGACACACTGTCACCATGCCATTCCAGCCAGTCTCCTGGCATATTCACCGCGGTTACTGGCTGAAATGACACGGCCGCGAAGATCAGGGTCCTCCGGGGGATCACCCGAGAGGTGTCCGCGGGCATTACCCGAGGGGTAATCGACGGGTCCGGCGACGCCCGGCATGGTTGCGGTACCGGATCCCGAGAACGTCCGATCCGGGCCCTGACCAGTACGTACGAGTACGTACGACCTCGATGGAGGCTGATCGCCCATGTCCGCGAACCAGGACCGCTACGCAACCGCCGTCGCCCGCTACTTCGATGCCTGGAACGCGGGCGGGGAGGAGGCTCTGGCGAAGGCTGTGACCGCCGCCTGGACCGCCGACGGCACGTACACCGACCCGCTGGCCGACGTCCGCGGGCACGACGGGATCGCGGCCGTGATCGCCGCGGCCCACGAGCAGTTCCCCGGATTCGAGTTCCGGCTCACCGGTGCCGTGGACGGGCACCACGACCTCGCCCGCTTCGGCTGGGAGCTGGTCGCCGTCGCGGACGGCTCGGCGCCGGTCGCCGGCTTCGACGTGATCACCCTGGGCGACGACGGGCGGATACGGAGCGTGCACGGATTCCTGGACCGGGTGCCCGCCGGGGCATGACACGGCTGCCGCGATGAGTTTTGCCGCGCCCGGTGGTCTCGTATAGGAGAGGCCATCGGGCCGGGAAAGACCACCGGGACAGCGGAGGACATCATGAGCACGGGCACCGAATTGGACCGGGAATTCACCGCGGAACTTCGGAAGAGCCCCGAGAAGGGCGGCTGGACCTATCTCGTCTGGCCGGAGTCCGTCGGATTCTTCGGCACGCGCGGCCTGGTCAAGGTCCGCGGGACGATCGACGGCCATCCCTTCCGGAGTTCGTTCATGGCCCTCGGCGACGGCACCCACAAGCTTCCCGTGAAGGCCGACGTCCGCAAGGCGATCGGCAAGGAGGCCGGGGACACCGTGACCGTGCGTCTGGAGGAACGCGTCACGGACTGACCCCCTCCGCCCGCGGCTCGGGGGTCAGTCCGTCGGTCCGTACCTGGCACTCAAGCCTTGGAGGCCTGCCTCACGATCTCGTCGATGCGGGTGAGCTCGTCCTCCGAGAAGTCCAGGTTGCCCGTGGCCGCCACGCTGTCCTCCAGCTGCTGCGGGCTGCTGGCGCCGATCAGGGCGGAGGTGACCCGGCCGCCGCGCAGTACCCAGGCCAGCGCCATCTGGGCCAGGGACTGGCCGCGGGTCTTCGCGATGTCGTCCAGGGCGCGCAGGTTGCCGACGAGGTCGTCGGTCACCGTTTCGGCACTCAGGAAGGGGCTGTCACTGGCGGCCCGCGAACCCTCCGGGATCCCGTCGAGGTAGCGGCCCGTGAGCAGGCCCTGCTCCAGCGGCGAGTAGGCGATGGAGCCCACCTTCAGCTCGTCGAGGGTGTCCAGGAGCCCCTGCTCCTCGGGACGCCGGTCGAGCATCGAGTAGCGCGGCTGGTGGATGAGGAGCGGGGTGCCCAGCTCGCCCAGGATGCGGGCGGCCTCCCGGGTCTGCTCCGGCGAGTAGTTGGAGACACCGACGTACAGCGCCTTGCCCTGCTGCACCGCCGAGTGCAGCGCGCCCATCGTCTCCTCCAGGGGAGTCTCCGGGTCGGGGCGGTGGGAGTAGAAGATGTCGACGTAGTCGAGGCCCATCCGGCCCAGGCTCTGGTCGAGCGAGGACAGCAGGTACTTGCGGGAGCCCCATTCGCCGTACGGGCCCGGCCACATCAGGTATCCGGCCTTGGTGGAGATGACCAGCTCGTCGCGGTACGGACCGAAGTCGGCCTTGAGCGCCTCACCGAGCGCGGACTCGGCGGCGCCGGGCGGGGGCCCGTAGTTGTTCGCCAGGTCGAAGTGGCTGACGCCCAGGTCGAAGGCCCGGCGCAGGATCGCGCGCTGGGTGTCCACGGGCCGGTCGGGGCCGAAGTTGTGCCACAGGCCGAGGGAGAGCGCGGGAAGTTTCAGGCCGCTGCGTCCCGTGCGCCGGTAGGGCATGTCCGCGTAACGGTCGGTGTGTGCGGTGTACAACGCGTTCTCCAGAGGGGTCGGTACGGAGTGGACCGGTGTCCACTCTCGCCTGCCCGCTCGACAGCGGTCCAACAGGAGAATCGGATGGGATTCAGCGGATACGCTTCTCAATCATGGAATTGCGCCACCTGCAGCACTTCGTCGCGGTCGCCGAGGACCAGCACTTCACCCGGGCAGCGGAACGCCTGATGGTCTCGCAGTCGGGTCTGTCCGCGTCGATCCGCGCCCTGGAGCGGGAGCTGCGTGCCCCGCTGTTCGTCCGCACGACCCGCCGCGTCACGCTCACCGAGGCCGGCCGGGCCCTGCTGACCGAGGCCGAGCGGATCCTCGCACAGGTCCGCGCGGCCCAGGACGCCGTGGCCGCCGTACAGGGCGTGCTGCGCGGCACGCTCTCCCTGGGCACCGAGCAGTGCATCGCCGGGGTGCAGGTCGCGCAGTTGCTGGCCGCGTTCCGCAGGCAGCATCCGGACGTGGAGATCCGGCTGCGGCAGGCCGGCTCGGGCGCGCTCGCCGAGGACGTCGCCGCGGGCCGCCTGGACCTGGCCTTCGCCGTGACGACCCGCGCCGACACGGAGCAGCTCCGCTGTCTGCCCCTGACCAGCGAGCCGATGACCGTGCTCTGCCACCCCTCGCACCGGCTGGCGACCGGCGGACCCGTCACCCCGGACGAACTCGGCGGCGAGCCCTTCGTCGACTTCCACCCCGACTGGGGTCCGCGCCGCACGACCGACGCGGCCTTCGCGGCGGCGGGCGTGCACCGCACGGTCGCCCTGGAGGTCAACGACGTGCACAGCCTCCTCGACCTCGTCGAGGAGGGCCTCGGCATCGCCGTCGTACCGCGCCACTTCGCCCACAAGCGGCGGGCGCTGCCCGCGCTTCCTCTCAAGGCCGACACCGAGACGCCGTACGAGACCGTGGCGATGCTGCCGCCCCCGGAGGCGACCAGTCCGGCCGCCCGGGCCCTGATGTCGCTGCTCGAAACAGGGGGTCTGACACCACCCCAGGACGGGCTCCACCACTCCTGACCGGGCCCGGTCCCCCGCCGCAGACTCGTGCACATCGAACACGACAACTGCGGCACGGGGAGTGCGGAGATGACTGAGCACAGCCGACGGAACGTACTGCGCGGGGCGGCCGCCATCGCGGCGGCGGGCGGACTGGTGGGGGTGACGGGAGGACTCGCGGCAGGCGCTCCCGCCGCCGCGAAGGAGCGCCGCTTCCCGTTCCTGGAGGGGGCGTTCGCCCCGGTCACAGAGGAGCTGACCGCCTTCGGTCTCCCCGTCACCGGACGGATCCCGCGCGAGCTGAACGGCCGCTACCTCAGGAACGGGCCGAACGTCCTGGGTCTTGAGGACCCCCGGGCGCACCACTGGATGCAGGGCGACGGCATGGTGCACGGCGTCCGGCTGCGGGACGGTCGCGCCGAGTGGTACCGCAACCGCTGGGTCCGCTCCTCCCGCGTCGCCGAGAAACTCGGCGAGCCCTACCCGGGCCCGGTGCCACCGGACGACTTCCCGTGCAACACCCACGTCATCGGGCACCGCGGACGGGTCCTGGCCCTCCAGGAGAGCGGCCCTCTGCCGTACGAACTCGACTACGAGCTCAACACGGTGGGTACGTACGACTTCCGCGGCACCCTGGAGGGCGCGTTCACCGCGCACACCAAGCTCGACGCGGAGTCGGGCGAGCTGCACGCGATCACGTACTACCCGACCTGGAACCACATCCGGCACCTGGTGGTGAACGCGGCGGGGCGGGTCGTCAGGACCACCAGGATCCCGGTGGCGGACAGCCCGATGATCCACGACTTCGCGCTCACCGAGAAGTACGTGGTCATCTTCGACATGCCGGTCACCTTCGACCCGGCGGGCGCCGAGCGGGGCGACCTGGTGCCGTACGTGTGGAACGACCGGCATGCCGCGCGGGTCGGTGTGCTGCCGCGGGCCGGCGGCCGGATCCGCTGGATCGAGGCGGAGCCGACGTACTACTCGCACACCCTCAACGCCTACGACGAGGGTTCGTCGGTGGTCGTCGACCTCACGGCCATCGCGGCGCCCTTCTTCGTCGCGGGACGCGGCTCCGGCGGGCCGTACGGGGCCGGGACCCCGCGGCTGCACCGCTGGACGGTCGACCTCGACCGGGGCCGCGTACGCACCAAGGTGCTGGACGACCGGCCTCAGGAGTTCCCGCGCGTCAACGAGTCGCTGGTGGGGCGGCGGCATCGGTACGGGTACTCGGCGGCCTCCGCCGAGATGACGCTGGCGTATATGACACCCGACGGGAACCCGCCCGACCGCGCCTTCCGCAACGAGCTGATCAAGCACGACCTGTTGCGCGGTACGACTCAGGTGCACCGGCTGCCCCGGCACGCGGCGGCCGGCGAGCCGGTGTTCGTGGCCTCGGACCCGGCGGACCGGAGGGCGGCCGAGGACGACGGCTACACGCTGGCGTACGTGCACAATCCCGACCGGGGCGCGGCCGATCTGCTGATCCTGTCCGCCCAGGACTTCACGGGTGAGCCGGTGGCCCGGATCCATCTGCCGGGGCGGGTGCCGCTGGGCTTCCACGGGAACTGGGTGCCGGACGCGTGAGAGCACACGAGGGGCCGGCCGGAACCGCCGAGCGGTCCGGCCGGCCCCGGGGTGATCAGAGCTCGTAGCCCGGCAGGACGACGTCCCGGATGAGGGCGGCCCGCTCGTCGAACGGGATGAACGCGCTCTTCAGGGCGTTGACCGTGACCGTGCGCAGGTCGTCGAGCGTCCAGCCCGCCTCGTCGACCAGCAGGGACATCTCGCGGGTCATGGTCGTGCCGGAGACCAGCCGGTTGTCGGTGTTGAGGGTGACGCGGAAGCCCAGGTCGCGCAGGTGCGTGATCGGGTGGTCGGCGATCGAAGTGGCCGCGCCCGTCTGGAGGTTGGAGGTCGGGCACATCTCCAGGGCGATACGGCGGTCGCGCACCCAGCCCGCGACACGGCCGAGCTTGCCGTCGACGATGTCCTCGGTGATACGGACGCCGTGGCCGATGCGCTGGGCGCCGCAGACCTGGATGGCCTGGTGGATGCTGGGCAGGCCGTGCGCCTCGCCGGCGTGGATGGTGAACGGGACGTTCTCGACGCGCAGGTGCTCGAAGGCGGCGAGGTGGTCGGCGGGCGGGAAGCCGTCCTCGGCGCCCGCGATGTCGAAGCCGACGACGCCCGCGTCCCGGAAGGCCACGGCCAGGTCGGCGGCCTCGCGGACCCGGTCGAACATGCGCATCCCGCACAGCAGGGTGCCGACCCGGACCGGGGTGCCGGCGGCTGCCGCCTTCGCCATACCGGCGGCCAGGCCCTCCTGCACGGTCTCGACGACCTCGGAGAGGGCCAGCCCGCCGTTGACCAGCAGCTCGGGGGCGTAGCGCACCTCGCCGTAGACGACGCCGTCCTCGGCCAGGTCGAGCACGTACTCCTCGGCGGTGCGCAGCAGTCCCTCGCGGGTCTGCATCACGGCGAGGGTGTGCTCGAAGGTGGCTATGTAGCGGACCAGGTCACCGGAGTTGGCGGCCTCGTAGTACCAGGCGGCCAGCTCGTCCGGGTCGGTGGTGGGGAGCGTGTGGCCGACCGCGTCGGCGAGTTCGACGAGCGTGGTGGGGCGCAGGCCGCCGTCGAGGTGGTCGTGCAGCACGGCCTTGGGGAGCCGGCGGATGGTGTCGATGTCGATGCGGGACGCGGTCATGCGGTGTTTCCTCGGCAGGTTGTCGTTGGGCGGGGAGTACTGATCAGTGGGCGGTCTCGCCGGGAGCGGCGGGCTGCGGGTCGGGCGCGGCGGGCTGCAGCAGGTCCCACCGGTTTCCGTACAGGTCCTGGAAGACGACGACCGAGCCGTACGTCTCGTGCCGGGGCTCCTCCAGGAAGGTCACGCCCGCCGCGGTCATCCGTGCGTGGTCGCGGGCGAAGTCGTCGGTGTGCAGGAAGAAGCCGACGCGGCCGCCGGTCTGGTCGCCGACCCGGCCGCGCTGTGCCTCGTCCTTGGCCCGGGCCAGCAGGAGGCCGGTGCCGTGCCCTCCGGTGCCCGGCTCCACGACGACCCAGCGGGACCCGTCGGGCCGCGGGGTGTCCTCGGCGAGCCGGAATCCGAGGGCCTCGGTGTAGAAGCGGATCGCCTCGTCGTAGTCGTCGACGACGAGGGTGACCAGGGCGACGCGTTTCATCGGAGCCTCTCGGGGAGCGAAGGGACAAGACAGCGAAGGGACGGGACACGGACAGGACACGCGGGGGGTTATACGTAACACGCGAGGATACGGCATGGCCAGGCATGCGGACTCCCCGCGGACTCCCTCCCCGGACTCCTTCCCGGGCCTCCCTCCCGGGTCCGGAGGGGCCGCGTGCCGTCGCCGTACCCGCCTCCTGCATGCTGGAGTCAAGATCAAGCGACAGGAGTGACACACCATGTCCGAGACGCCCAGGTCGACCGGGGCCCCCGCCCATCAGAACGTCACGTTCCCGAGCGGCGGCACCACCGCGCACGGCTATCTCGCACTGCCGCCCTCCGGACAGGGGCCCGGCGTCATTGTGATCCAGGAATGGTGGGGCCTCACCGACCACATCGCGGACGTCACCGAGCGCCTGGCGAAGGAGGGCTTCGTGGCGCTCGCTCCCGACCTGTACGGCGGCAATGTCGCCCACGACAGCGCCGAGGCGTACCGCATGATGCAGGACCTGCCCGTGGAGCGCGGCGTCGAGCTGCTCTCCGGAGCCGTCGACCATCTGCTCGCGATGCCCGAGGTCACCTCCGAGACCGTCGGCTCGGTCGGCTTCTGCATGGGCGGCGGTTTCGTCCTCTACCAGGCCGCCACCGACCCGCGCGTGCACGCCGCCGTCCCCTTCTACGGCGTCATCCAGGGTGAGACCCCCGACTTCTCCGGCCTCAAGGCGCAGATCCTCGGCCACTACGGCGAACGCGACTCGGCCATTCCCGTCGACTCCCTCGCCCCGCTCCGCGACACCATCCGCGAGCAGTCCGGCATCACCCCGGACTTCCGCGTCTACCCCGCCGACCACGCCTTCTTCAACGACGGCCGCCCCGAGGTCCACGAGCCCGAGTCGTCGGCCCTGGCCTGGCGCAGCACGGTGGACTTCCTGCACGCGCAACTGGACTGACCGGAGCGGCGGTTCGGCGGTGCCGTGACGCGGGTCGCGAATGGACCCGCGTCACTCACGGGTGGGGCGCTCCCAGCGCTGCTGTTACTTCTGTCGCTTCTATCGCGTCTGTCGCGTCCATCGCGCCTCAAGAAGACGCGGCGATCCGTACGCGATCGCTGTCGCCGTCGGAGAGGAACCCGGCCAACTCCCGCCCCTGCACGGCCACATCGGCGCGTTCCGCCCGGGAGAAGCGGCGCAGCGGGGTGACCAGCACGGTGTCCGCCTCCACGGTCCAGGTCGCGGCGACCCTGCCGTCGACCAGGACGACACGCGCGCCGGCGACCGACAGGCCGCGGTGGGCGTCGTCGATGATCCGGCCGCGGTCGTGGTAGCCGAGGATCGCGTTGTCGAACGCCGGCAGGAACCGCGCCGGGGCAGGGGTCTCCGGGTCGGGGCGCGGTGCGTCGGGAAGGTCCAGCAGTTCCCGGCCCCGCTCGTCGCGGAAGCTCACCAGTTCCTCCCGTACGGCGGTGATCGCGGCCGGCAGTCCGGCGAGGCCGCACCAGGCGCGCAGGTCGGCCGAGGCGGCGGGGCCGAACGCGGCCAGATAGCGCCGCACCAGATCCTGGCCGACGGGGTCGGAGCCGTCGGGGGCGGGTGGGTCGACCTCACGCCCTAGCCAGGAGGAGAGCGGGGCGTTGCGCACTCCCGCCCGGGTGCGCCACAGCCCGCGCGGGGGCAGCTGAACCATCGGGATGAGGGCGGCCACCAGGATTTCGCCCAGCGGCCGCGGCCCCGGCTTCGGCCAGCGGTCGGCGAGCGCCCGCGCGAGTTCGCTCATCGAGCGGGGCTCACCGTCGGCCATGACGGCCCGGCCCGCCGCCGCGAGCTCGTCGAGATCCACTCCGGCCAGTTCATCGCGGTAGACCCCGAGTACCCGTTGGCGCAGCATGGCGTCGTGGCGGGCCCGCCAGGCCAGGGCGTCGTCGGCGGTGACGAGGTGGACGGTGCGGCGCATGAGGTGGGTGCGCACCACGCTCCGCCCGGTCAACAGGTCCGAGAGCACCGCCGGGTCGAACGCGCGCAGCCTGGACCAGAGCCCGACGAACGGTTCCTGCGGTTCCTGCGCCTGCAGACCGCCGAGGTGCGCGACGGCGTCGAGCACCGGCAGTTCGGCGCGGTCGAGCAGCAACTGCCGTGCCAGCGTTGCCCGGTTGAGTGCCCGGGTGTCGAGAACGGTCATCCGGTCGCCCCCGCGGCCTGTCCGAACCTCATGGTGAACTCTTCCCTTCGCAGACGTACAGGGTTCCGGGGTCGCGACCGGGTCGGGCGGGGCCCGACCCGGTCGGGATCCATCGGTGTCAGGTCGACTTCTGTCCGTCGAGCGTCTCCCGCAGGATGTCCGCGTGCCCGGCGTGCTGGGCGGTCTCGGCGATGACGTGTGTCAGCACCCGGCGCACACTGCGTACGGCTCCCGGCTCGTGCCAGGGTGCCTCCGGCAGTGGATGGGTCGCCGAGAGGTCGGGCACGGAGACGATGATCTTCTCGGTGTGGGCGGCGACCAGCTCGTAGCGCTCGACGATCCCGGCCAGTGTCTCGCCGGGCAGCATCAGGAAGTCGTTCTGGTGGTCGATCATCCACTGCGGGAACTCTCGTGCGGTGCCGGCCGCGAAGTCGGCCCAGGTGAGGCCGTCGGGCAGGTCGTAGCGCATCGCCGACGGGCCGTCGACCACGAAGCGCAGCCATCCCTCCTCGATGGAGGCGACGTGCTTGATCAGCCCGCCCAGGCACAGCGCGCTGACGGTCGGGCGTTCACCGGCCTGCTCGTCGGTGAGCCCGCGCACGGTGCCGGTCAGGGCGGCCCGCGCGGTCACGAGCGCGGCGATCAGGTCGGTCCGCTCGGCGTCGGGAGTGGAAGGGGGCGTGGTCATGGCGGTCACAGTGATCGGTCCTTCTGCCTCGTTCTCGTTGTTCGGTACGAGAACGACAGTCGCAGAAGAAGCGGTCAGGGAGTGTCCTCTTCTCGGGGCAGTATGGGTGTCATGCCGAAGACATCAGCCCGACTGCTGTCACTGCTCTCGCTGCTCCAGGCGCGCCGGGACTGGCCGGGGGCGTTGCTGGCGGAGCGGCTGGACATCAGTCCGCGTACCGTGCGGCGCGATGTGGACCGGCTGCGCGAGCTCGGCTATCCCATCGTGGCCTTCAAGGGGCCCGAGGGCGGGTACCGGCTGGACGCCGGATCCGACCTGCCGCCGCTGCTGTTCGACGACGAGCAGGCCGTCGCCCTCGCCGTCGCTCTCCAGATCGCCACGACCACCGGCGCCGGTATCGAGGAGGCGGCGGCGCGTGCGCTGACCACCGTCCGGCAGGTCATGCCCACACGGTTGCGCCGGCGGATCGACATGCTCCAGGTCACCGCCGTGGGGCGATCCGCGACCGGGCCGGAGTCGCAGGTCGACAGTGGCGTACTCATGGCACTCGGAGCCGCCGTCCACGCGCGCGAGGTGTTGCGCTTCGACTACGCCTCCCCACCGGGGGCGGGCAACGGCGACCCCGCCATGACCGCACCGCGCCGGGCGCAGCCCCATCACCTCGTCACCTGGGGCGGGCGCTGGTACCTCGTCGCCTGGGACCTGGACCGCGAGGACTGGCGCACCTTCCGCGCCGACCGGATCACCCCGCGTGTCCCTTCAGGGCCCCGGTTCACCCCGCGCGAGCTGCCCGGCGGGGATGTGGCCGCCTTCGTGGCCAGCCGGTTCCGTGGTTCCGATGGCTCGGGCGACTGGCCCTGCCGCGGCGAGGTGATCCTCGATCTCCCCGCCGCCGAGGTGTCCCGCTACTCCCGCGACGGAGTGGTCGAGGAACTCGGCCCGGACCGCTGTCGGCTGATCCTGGGTTCGTGGTCGTGGCCCGGCCTTGCCGCCGACATCGGCAGGTTCGACGCCGACATCGAGGTCGTCGGCCCGGCCGAACTCAGGGACGCCTTCGCGCAGTTGGCCCGCCGCTACGCGAACGCGGCGACGGGCCCACTCGGCGAGAAGCGTCAGTAGGTGTAGCCGTTGAGCGTCGACACCGCGGCCGCCGGGTTTCCGAGGTCGTACCGGTCCACGGCGAGGAAGTTGGGCTTCTTGCGGGCGGCGGGCTGGCAGAAGCGCTGGGCCCGGTCGGTGAGTTTGGTGTTGTCGGTGGTGGCCGTGGAGGCGATCGCCGCGTCACGGAAGTGGTTCATGACGAAGAGCGGCCTGAACGGCGGCGCCGTGGCGGTGAGGGGGACGTTGGAGTTGGCGTCGTACCAGCGGCTGTAGCAGGACCAGTCGGAGCTGCCGAGTCCCGAGCCCATGGACCAGTAGTTCTCCACGGTCCACTCGCGCTGGTACATCACGCCGAAGCTGTCGCGGGTGAGTCCGGCGGACTGGTCGGCGGAGCGGCTGTGGTCGGTGAAGATGAGAAGGCGGTCGTTGGCGGCGATGAGGTCCGACATCTTCGGCCAGCCGTTCGTGCGGACGCCGGTCTGGTCGGGGCGGTACAGCACGTCGGACAGGCCGTTCACCCGGGCCAGTTCGCTGCGCAGGACGCCCGGATCGACGTAGTCCTCAAGGAAGACGGTGACGAACTCGTTCGGGTTGGCCCTCAGGTAGTCGACCATGCGCTGGATGTCCACCCACAGCGCGACCGGCCGGCTGACGAGGGTGCAGCTGTTGTGGCAGAGGATCGCGCCGTCGGAGGTCTGGTGGATGTCCAGCATGAACCCGCGTACGCCGTCGGTGAGTTGCTGGTTGATTCCCCGGCTCTGGTTCGGGACGAGGTTGATGAAGGGTGGCGCGAATCCGCCGTCGACGCCGTTCGCGTAGGCGTTGTGCGACGTGAGGAACGTGACCTGGTCCAGGGTGCGTCGGTCCGGGGACGGCATCGGCGAGGTCGGGGACGTCGTGGGAGTCAGGTACCAGGAGGCCAGGTTCCCCGCCGTGCCCAGGGCCAGTTGGGCGGGGTAGTTGGAGCCGGACGGCTTCGCGGCGACCGTCAAGTACTGTTCGGCGCCCGGGACTTTGAGCCGGTACTGGTCGGTTCCCGTCGCCGTGATCTCCCACGGGGCGTCGCCACTCGTGCAGGCCACGGTTCTCGCCTGGCCGCCGGAGCGCCCGAGGCAGCTGCCCGCCGTGTCGGTGCTCTCCAGCACGGACGACGCGCCGCTCGACCGGAGCGTCCACTGCTGCCGATCCTCGTTGCCCTTGGGGTTGCGCTGGACGACCGCTCCCCCGCTGTCCGCGGCGTTCAGGCCGGTGACCGCGCTCTGCACATAGAACACTCCTCCCGTCGGGACCGCCGCCGAGTGGGCGGGAGCGGCCAGGACGGAGGTGAGTGCCGCTCCGGCGGCGGTGAGGGCGAGCAGGGGGCGATGCATCCGCATGTCGGTAGGGGTCCCTTTCAGCAGCGCTACGGCGCCGGAAACGGCAGCCGGGAAATGGGGGGTCTGCGCGGGACACTCAATCGGCTTGGTATGTACGGGTCAATAGTCCGACCGGCCGGACAGGGCGGCGACATCGAGCCGCCGCCCCACGGCCGCCGGGGGTACCCGGGTGGTACCTCAGCAGTACAGGTTGTTGCCCGTCGTCGTGCCCAGGATCTGGGTGAACCGCTGGTAGTTGTTCACCCGGCTCTGCACCTGGGCGGGGTTCTTTCCGTCGCACTCCAGGGAGCCGTTGATGGAGCGGATGGTCTGGCCGAAGCCGGCCTGGTTGACCATGGCGTTGTGGCCGGTCATGGTTCCGGGGCCGTTCTGGGTGTTCCAGTACCAGAGGCCGGTCTTCCAGGCCACGGCGGCGTCGTTCTGCACCAGCCAGGGGTTGTTGAGGAGGTCGATGCCCAGCGCGTCGCCCGCGGCCTTGTAGTTGAAGTTCCAGCTGAGCTGGATCGGTCCGCGGCCGTAGTACGCGGCCTGGCCTGCCGGGCAGCCGTAGGGCTGGCCCCAGTCGCAGTAGTGGGGGTAGTTGGCGGTGTTCTGCTCGACGATGTGGACCAGTCCGCCGGTCTCGTGGCTGACGTTGGCGAGGAAGGCCGCGGCCTCCTGCTTCTTCACCGTGTCGCTGCCGGTGTTCGCGAAGGCCGGATAGGCGCTCATCGCGGCCTTGAGACCGCTGTACGTGTAGAAGGAGTTCCGGCTCGGGAACATCTGGTTGAACTGTGCCTCGCTCACGACGAATCCGGAGGGGTTGGTGCCTCCGTCACAGGCGTACGGCTCCCAGTACCAGGTGCTGATGGTGGGGTCGTAGCCCGGGTTGTCGTGCTCGGCTATGTAGGCCTTGCCGTCGGTGTAGCGGACGATGTTGCCGGTGACGTAGGACTTGCCGGCCACCCAGCTCGGGTAGCTCGAACAGGCCGCCGCGGACGCGCTCGACGCCGGCAGGAGCACCGGCGCGGCGCTTGCGAGCATGAGCGCGGCCACGAACGCGGAGATACGACGCCTCGACACAGGACCAACTCCTTCGCGGAGCACGGCCGCCCCTGTACGAGGGCAGAGCGAAGCGGAACCTTGTGCGCACAGGCCGGTGTGACCGGCCACGGCGTACGGGGCGGCCGTGGTGGGGGGTGTGGAGGCACACTCAACTCCCTTGGTCTGGACCAGTCAAGGGTGTAGACCAGTCAACCCACCCCGCGGCCGCTCCGATTCAGCTCAGCGGCTTCTCCAAAACCGCCTTGCGGTGGCTGAACGTCTCGATCGAGTAGCGCCCGTGGTAGTTGCCCATACCGCTCTCGCCGACGCCGCCGAACGGCAGGTCGGAGACGGTGAGATGGGCGAGCGGCAGACCGAACCCGAGGCCGCCGGAGGACGTCTCGGCGGCCAGCCGCTCACGGGTGACGTCGGACTCCGTGAAGACGTACAGAGCCAGGGGCTTGTCCCGGTCGTTGATGAATTCGAGGGCCTCGTCGAGCCCCGGTACGGTCACGATCGGCAGGACCGGGCCGAAGATCTCCTCGCCCATGACCGGCGAGTCGGGGTCCACGTCGGCCAGAACGGTCGGCGCGATGTACTTGGTGGCGCGGTCGCTGCCACCGCCCACGACGACACGGCCGGAACCGAGCAGCCCGCTGAGGCGGTCGAAGTGCCGCTCGTTGATGATCCGGCCGTACTCGGTGGAGGTGGAAGCGTCGGACCCGTACAAGTCCTCGACGGCCTTGACCAGAGCCGGTTCCAGGGCGCGGGCCGTCTCCGGGTCGGTGAGTACGTAGTCGGGGGCGACGCAGGTCTGCCCGGCGTTGAGGAACTTGCCGCGGGCGAGGCGGTCCGCGACGACGGACAGGTCGGCGTCCCGGTCGACGAACGCCGGGGACTTGCCGCCGAGTTCGAGGGTGACCGGGGTGAGGTGCTGGGCGGCGGCGGTCATAACGATGCGGCCGACGGTGCCGTTGCCGGTGTAGAAGATGTGGTCGAAGCGCTCGGCGAGCAGGGCCGTGGTCTCGGGGATGCCGCCCTCGACGACGGCGACCGCGTCGGTGTCGAGGTACTCCGGCAGGAACCGGGCGAGGAAGGCGGAGGTGGCCGGGGCCAGCTCACTGGGCTTGACGACGACCGCGTTGCCCGCGGCGAGCGCGCCGACCATCGGCGCGAGCAGGAGCTGCGCCGGGTAGTTCCAGGGCGCGATCACCAGGACGACACCCAGCGGGTCGTACTGCGTCCAGGCCGTGGCGTCCTCGCCGAGGTGCGCGGGAACGGGGGCCGACTCGGGGCGCAGCCAATCGTCGAGGTGCTCCAGGGTGTGGTCGATCTCCCGCACGACGAAGTTGATCTCCGTGCGGAACGCCTCGGTGGAGCTCTTGCCCAGGTCGGCGTGGAGGGCCGCGGCCAGGTCCTCGCCGTGCGTGGTGAGCAGCTCGCGCAGGCGGCGCAGCTGGGTGGTGCGCCATACGACGGGCTTGGTGCGGCCGGTACGGAAGGTGGCGCGCAGCCGGGCCACGACGTCGACGGGCTGCTCGGGGGTGGGCTGGTTCACGGTGCCTCGCTGGTCGGAGCGGGCCGGTGGCCCGCGTACGGTGGGTCGAGCGGCAAGCTCGATGTATATGCCAACCATTTATACGGCATCATGATTCCGGACCACGCGAAGCAGGTGGCCATGAGCGTCACAGATCACACCGAGGGCGCAACGGCGGCTCGCGGCGAGGCCCTCCGGCGGCGGACGCCTACACGGAGGACTCTGCCGCCGCCCCGTCGAGCGTGTCCGCCAGCCGGTGCAGCAGCCCCCGCAGCAGTTCGTCGTCGCCGTCGCTCAGGACGGGCCACTGGGCGCGGACCTCTCGGTCGACGCGCCGCCAGTGGTCCTCGCCGCGCGGGGTGAGGTGGGCGAGGATGCGGCGCCGGTCCAGAGGGTCGACGCGTCGGTAGACGAGGTTCTGGTCGACGAGTTGGTCGACCAGTTTGGTGAGGGTCGGCGGCGGCAGGAAGGCCGCCTCGGCGACCGCCGCCATCGGGTGGCCCTCACCGTCGGAGAGCAGGGAGAGCACACGCCAGGCGTCGAGCGTGCAGCCGTGCTCGTCGAGGGCGGCCTGGAGCCGGCGCGCCGCCAGTCGCTCGGCCCGCGTCAAGAGGTGCATGAGGTCCTGAGACCGACGCGGAGGTGGGGTCGGCATCCTTCTCCTCGCTCCCGGGGGTCAGCACATCTTACAAGTCCCGCTTCCCACAAGGATCTCCCACATCTGTCGCCGCACGCTCGCACCGCATGCCGGGGCCCGGTCGCCGCACACCCACGGGGTCCAGGTCTCCGGCACCGCGGGCGCGGACCGTACCCCGAGACGGATTGGAGTTCACCGGGCGTTCCCGGAATCATGCCCTCATGGTCCGGCTCGACCCGCCTCCGCTCGACTGGTTCACGGCCGACGACTCGGTCGTCAGCGTGGCGCTGGTCTTTCCCATGCAGGGCGCCGCGGGGATCTTCGGGCCCACGTGCGAGCTGTGCGCGCGGCTCGCCGCGGAGGAGGTCAACCGCTCGGGCGGGGTGCTCGGCAAGGAGCTGCGACTGCTGCCGGTCGACGGCGGCGCCGAACCGCACCGCATCGCCGAGAACGTCGAGGCACTGGTCGACCTCGGCATCGTGCAGGGCGTCACCGGCTGGCACATCTCCTCGGTACGCCAGAAGCTGGCACCACGCATCGCCCACCGCGTGCCGTACGTGTATACGGCGCTGTACGAGGGCGGCGAGGACACGGCCGGTGTGTTCCTGACGAGCGAGACCCCGAACGACCAACTGCGGCCCGCCATGCGTCTGTTGGCCCGCGAGCACCGGGTACGCCGGTGGTTCGTGGTGGGCAACGACTATGTGTGGCCACGCCGTACGGCCAGGGCGGCTCACCGTTACGCGCGCGAGTCGGGCGGCGGTATCTGCGCGGAGGCGTATCTGCCGCTGGGCACCCATGACTTCGACGGGGTGCTGCGACGGATCGAGCGGTCGGAGGCGGACGCCGTGCTGATGCTGCTCGTGGGCAGCGACGCGGTCCGGTTCAATCGCGCGTTCGCCGCGTCCGGCCTCGACGAGCGGTGCCTTCGGCTCAGCACCCTGATGGACGAGAACATGCTGATGGCGAGCGGCCCCACGGCCACCGCCGGCCTCTACAGCACGGCCGGGTTCTTCGCCTCCCTCGCCAACCAGGACACCCTCGACTTCCACGGCCAGTACGCCGGACGGTACGGAGTCGAGGCACCGGTCCTCGGCAGCCTCGGCGAATCCTGTTACGAGGGAGTCCTGCTGCTCGCCGCGCTCATCGACCGTGCCAGGACCCTCGACGTCTCGGCGATCGGCGCGTCGGCGGACACCGTCTCGTACGAGGGGCCGCGCGGGCTGCTCCATCTGCGCGGCAGCCACGTACGCCAGCGCATCTATCTGGCGCGGGCGGACGGCGTGGACTTCGATGTCGTGGCCCAGCTGGATCTTCACGAAACCCAGCCTTGACATACTCGCGCTTCCGCGAAGATACTTCCCGCAGGAAGTAATTAGAATGCCTCGGGCGAACTGTGAATTCATGCGAAGAATTCCGCCCCGGGCATTTTTTGTTGCCCGATGAGAGCCGGAAGATACCGCCGGGAAAGTACCGCGAAACACCCTGGAAACAGGGTGACTTGAGGCTGTGGACCGCACTTCAGGAGGAGGTTGTCCTCCCAGCCCGAGGGGGTTCTTTTGTCCAGCGGTTCCAGTCGTTTCAGGGGTTTCAAGGAGTCCGGTCCTTCCCGGCGCCGGGTGATGGCGGGCGCCGCCGCGCTCACCGCCGTCGTCGTGCTCTCCGCGTGCGGCGCCAAGACCGACGCGGCGGGCGGGTCGTCCGACGCGGCCGCCAAGGCCGACACGAGCGGCGACACGGTCAAGGTCGGCCTGCTCAACTCGCTCTCCGGCACCATGGCGATCAGCGAGGTGACCGTACGCGACTCGCTGAAGCTGGCGATCGACGAGATCAACGCCTCGGGCGGAGTGCTCGGCAAGAAGGTCAAACCGATCAGCGAGGACGGCGCCTCCGACTGGCCGACGTTCGCCGAGAAGGCGAACAAGCTCATCAAGGAGGACCGGGTCGCGGCCACCTTCGGCTGCTGGACCTCCGCGAGCCGCAAGGCCGTGAAGCCTGTCTTCGAGAAGAACAAGTCCCTGCTGTTCTATCCCGTGCAGTACGAGGGACTCGAGGAGTCCCCGTACATCTTCTACACGGGCGCCACCACCAACCAGCAGATCGTCCCGGCGCTCGACTACCTCAAGAGCCAGGGCAAGAAGAGCATTTACCTCGTCGGCAGCGACTATGTCTTCCCGCGCACCGCCAACAAGATCATCAGGGCGTACGCGAAGGCCAATGGCATGAAGGTGCTCGGCGAGGACTACGCGCCGCTGGGTTCCACCGAGTTCAGCACCATCGCCAACAAGGTGAAGGCGTCGAAGGCCGACGCGGTCTTCAACACCCTCAACGGCGACTCGAACGTGGCCTTCTTCAAGGAGTACAAGTCGGCCGGTCTGACCGCCAAGAGCATGCCGGTGGTCTCGGTGTCGATCGCCGAGGAAGAGGTCAAGTCGATCGGATCGCAGTACCTGGCGGGCCAGTTGACGGCCTGGAACTACTACCAGACGACCGCGGGCGAGGCGAACACCAAGTTCGTGAAGGCCTACAAGGCCAAGTACGGCCAGGACAAGCCGACCAGTGACCCGATGGAGGCCGCGTACACCTCGGTCTACCTGTGGAAGGCGATGGTCGAGAAGGCCAAGTCCTTCGACCCGGAGAAGGTGAAGGCGGCCTCCGACGGCATCACCTTCGACGCTCCCGAGGGCGAGGTCACCGTGGACGGCGCGAGCCAGCACATCTACAAGACCGCCCGGATCGGGAAGATCGGCACCGACGGGCTGATCGAGCAGGTGTGGGACTCCGGCAAGGCGATCAAGCCGGACCCGTATCTGAAGGGCTACTCCTGGGCCTCCGGCCTCTCCTGACCGACCGTCACGTGCGGGCCGGCCTTCGGCGACGAGGGCCGGCCCCGCGTCCCGCCTCCCCGGAGCCGCCGTATGACCGTGATCCTCGGTCAGACCTTCACCGGCATCAGCATCGGTGCCGTCCTGCTGCTCATCGCGCTCGGTCTCTCGCTCACCTTCGGCCAGATGAACGTCATCAACATGGCCCACGGCGAGTTCATCATGGCCGGCGCCTACACCACGTACGTCCTCCAGAAGTCCATCTCCAGCGCGGGGCTCTCGCTGCTCGTCGCGCTGCCGGTCGCCTTCCTGGTCGCCGGAGCACTCGGTGCGCTCCTCGAATGGGTGCTCATCCGCCGTCTGTATCTGCGGCCGCTCGACACGCTGCTCGTCACCTGGGGTGTCTCGCTGATGCTCCAGCAGGCGGCCCGGGACATCTTCGGCGCGCCGAACGTGCAGACCCGCGCGCCCGACCTGCTCACCGGGAACATCACCGTCATCGGCGGCGACGATCCGCTGACCTTCGCCAACAGCCGCCTGTTCATTCTGGGGTTGGCGATCACAGCCGTGGTCGCGCTGTCGCTGACGCTGCGGCTGACTCCGCTCGGCCGCCGGATCCGCGGGGTCGTGCAGATCCGCGATCTCGCCGAGGTGTCCGGCATCTCCACCTCGCGGGTGGACCGGACCGCTTTCTTCCTCGGGTCCGGGCTCGCGGGTGTCGCGGGCGTCGCACTCACGCTGGTCGGTCCGATCGGTCCGACCATGGGCACCAACATCATCATCGACGCGTTCCTGGTGATCGTGGTCGGCGGCATCGGACAGCTCAAGGGGACGGTCATCGTCGCCTTCGTCCTAGGCGTCCTGCAGTCCGTTCTCGAGTACTCCACCACCGTCAGCGTCGCGAAGGTACTCGTCCTCGTGGCCATCGTCGCGTTCCTCCAGTGGCGGCCCCAGGGGCTGTACACGCTGCGTACGAGGAGTCTCGTATGACCCTGCTGCCCCTGCTCAAAGGCCGGTCGGCGCGCGCCTGGGCCGGATTCGCCGCTGCCGCGCTCGCCCTGTTCGCCGTGGCCCCGCTGGCCCTGTCGGACTTCCGGCTCGGGCTGCTCGCCAAGTACCTGTGCACCGCGATGGTCGCCGTCGGCATCTGCCTGGCCTGGGGCCGCGGCGGACTGCTCACACTCGGGCAGGGCGTGTTCTTCGGGCTCGGCGGCTACGCCATGGCGATGCATCTGAAGATCGCCGACGCGGGTCCGGGCAACCTTCCCGACTTCATGCAGCTGTACGGCACGGCCACCGAACTCCCTTGGTGGTGGCGGCCGTTCGAGAACCCGCTCTTCGCGCTCGCCGCGACCGTGCTGCTGCCGATGGCCGTCGCCGCGATCCTCGGTTCGTTCATCTTCCGCCGCCGGGTCAAGGGCGCATACTTCGCGATCCTCAGCCAGGCGCTCGCCGCGGCCTTCGCGATCTGGCTGATCGGCCAGCAGGCCACGACCGGCGGCACCAACGGACTCACCGACATCCAGGGCTTCTTCGGCTACGACCTCAACGACCCGGTCAACCAGCGGATGGTGTACTTCATCATCGCCGCCGCGCTGTTGCTGCTGATCGCCCTCGCCCGGCAGCTGATCCACAGCCGCTACGGCGAACTCCTCGTCGCCGTACGGGACTCCGAGGAGCGGGTGCGCTTCCTCGGCTACAACCCGGCGAACGTGAAGCTCGTCGCGTACGTCGTGGCGGCCGGCATGGCCGGACTCGCGGGCGCGCTGTTCGTGCCCGCGGTCGGCATCATCTCCCCGGCGATGATCGGCATCGTCCCTTCGATCGAGTTCGTCATCGGTGCCGCGGTCGGCGGCCGGGCCAGCCTGGTCGGCGCGGTACTCGGCGCGGTCGGGGTGGCCTGGGCGAAGACGGCTCTGTCGGAGGAGTTCCCGGCGGCCTGGACCTACTTCCAGGGGCTGCTGTTCATCGTGGCCCTGGCGTTCCTCCCTGGTGGCCTCGCCTCGCTGGTGGGGATCGTCCGGCGGCGCAGGTCCTCGCGCGCGACCGGCGGCACAGCCGGGGACGGGACCGGGGAAAAGACACCTGCCCTTCCTCTTGGAGAAGCAGCATGAGCGCTCTTGGAGACACAGCATGAGTGAACTCTCGGGCCTTGAGATACGCCGACTGCGGGTGTCCTTCGACGGGTTCACCGCCGTCGACGGAGTGGACCTCGACGTGCGGCCGGGCGATCTGCGCTTCCTGATCGGACCCAACGGCGCGGGCAAGACCACGCTCGTCGACGCCGTCACGGGCCTCGTGAAGGCCGAGGGCTCCGTGCTCTTCGGCGGGGCGGAACTGCTGGGGCGGAGCGTGCACACCATCGCCCGGTCGGGGATCGGCCGCACGTTCCAAACCGCCACCGTCTTCGAGGAGTTGACGGTCCTTCAGAACCTGGACATCGCGGCCGGTGCCGGACGAGGCATGCTGACGATGCTGCGGCGCCGCAAGGGCGTGCCGGAGCCCGTCGCGCGTGCCCTGGAGACGGTCGGGCTCGCGGAGCTGGCCGACTCCCCCGCCGGAACGCTCGCCCACGGGCAGAAGCAGTGGCTGGAGATCGGCATGCTCCTCGTGCAGGACGTACGACTGCTGCTGCTCGACGAGCCGGTCGCCGGGATGAGCCACGACGAACGGCAGGCCACGGGCGAGCTGTTGGAGCGCATCAGCGAGGAGCGGACCGTGGTCGTCATCGAGCACGACATGGACTTCATGCGTTCCTTCGCGCGCAGCGTCAGTGTGCTGCACGCGGGCAAAGTGCTGAGCGAGGGGACGGTGGCCGAGGTACAGGCCGACCCGAAGGTGCAGGAGGTGTACCTCGGGCACGCGGCGGTTGAGGGCGCCGAGTTGATTCTGCCCGAGGAGCCCGAGCCCGCGGGTGGCGCCGCCCCCAGTGCGGCCGTACAGGAGGCGTGACACCGATATGAAGCTGGAGATCGACGACATACGGGTCGGCTACCACCGCAGTCTCGTCCTGCACGGAGTCTCCGTGGAGGTGCCGGACGACGGTGTCGCCGCGGTGCTCGGGCACAACGGCGCGGGCAAGAGCACGCTGCTGCGGGCGGCCGTGGGGCTGCTCACCCCGTCGAGCGGTGCGATCCGTCTCGACGGCGAGGACATCGGCCGCCGCAAGCCTCACGAGCGCGTGGCGCGCGGCATGGCGTACGTGCCGCAGGGCCAGCAGGCCTTCCCACATCTCACGACGGCGGAGAACCTCCAGCTGGTCGCGGACGGCCGCAGGCGCGGCAGGGCGGCGATCGACGAGGCGCTCGACCTGTTCCCCGCGCTGAGGACTCTGTCGGGGCGGCGGGCGGGGCTGCTCTCCGGCGGCCAGCGGCAGCAACTGGCCATCGCCCGGGCCCTGGTGACGGAGCCTCGGATTCTCCTGCTCGACGAGCCGACCGAGGGCATCCAGCCCTCGGTCGTGGCCGAGATCGAGGAGACGATCCTCGCGCTGGCCGCCCGCGGCGGGCTCTCGGTGCTCCTCGTCGAACAGCACGTCGGCTTCGCGATGCGGGCGGCGCAGCGGTACTACGTCCTGGAGGCGGGCCGGGTCACGTCGTTCGGCGAGGGCGGGCAGGAGGCTGAGCGGTCGGTGCGGGAGGCGCTGAGCGTGTAGCGGTTCACTCCGGGTTCACGCCACCTGGAGCTCCCAGGTTCACTCCGCCCGGAGCTCTCAAGTCTGCTCCACCCGGAGTTCCGTCCTGCGGCGCTCCAGGTGGGCGCGCTCGGCCGGGTTCTCGGTGAGGGCGACGGCCGCCTCGTACGCCGCTGCCGCTTCCGTCGTCCGCCCGGTGCGCCGCAGCAGTTCGGCTCGTACGGCGTGGAAGGCGTGGTAGCCGTCGAGATCGAGGGCGTCGACGAGGGCGAGGGCCGTGCGCGGGCCCTCGGTCTCGGCGACCGCCACCGCGCGGTTGAGGGCGACGACCGGACTCGGGGCGAGAGCCATGAGCTGGTCGTAGAGCGCGAGAATCTGGCCCCAGTCGGTGGCGGCCGCGGTGGGCGCGTCGCTGTGGACGGCGTTGATCGCGGCCTGGATCTGGTAAGGGCCCGGCCGGTCCAGGCGCAGGCAGCGGCGCACCAGGGACTGACCCTCGGTGATCAGGTCACGGTCCCAGAGGTGGCGGTCCTGGTCGGAGAGGAGGACCAGGTCCCCGTCGGGGGTCTCCCGGGCCGGGCGGCGTGCCTCGATCAGGAGCATCAGCGCGAGCAGCCCGAGGACCTCCGGCTCGTCCGGCATCAGCTCGGCGAGGAGGCGGCCCAGGCGCACGGCCTCCGCGCGCAGGTCCTCCTTGCCGCCGTACCCCTCGTTGAAGACGAGGTAGACGACGGCCAGCACTCCCCTGACCCGTTCCGGGAGGTCGGCGTCACGCGGGACGCGGTACGGGATGCGGGCGTCGCGGATCTTGGCCTTGGCCCTGACCAGGCGCTGGGCCATGGTGGGCTCGGGTACGAGGAAGGCGCGCGCGATCTGTGGCGTGGTGAGCCCGCCGAGGAGTCGCAGGGTGAGGGCGACCTGGGCCTGGGTGGCGAGCGCGGGGTGGCAGCAGGTGAAGATCAGACGGAGCCGGTCGTCGCGCACGGGGCCCTCCTCGGGCGGTGCGTCGGGGGCGTACAGCTGGGCCGCCTCGGTGTGCCGGGCCTCTCGTGAGGACTCACGCCGCAGCCGGTCGACGGCCCGGTTGCGGGCGGTGGTGATGATCCACCCGGCCGGGCTCGGCGGGGTCCCCGCCTCCGGCCACTTCCGCACCGCCGTGGCGAACGCGTCCTGGACCGCTTCCTCGGCGAGGTCGATGTCGCCGAGGAAGCGGACGAGGACGGCGACCGCGCGGCCGTACTCCGCGCGGAAGACGGCCTCGATGCCGGCCTTCGCGGTCATCGGTCCTCAGCCCTCACTTCCCTGCCTTCATCCCTCACTCCCCTGCCCTCAGTGCTCACTCTTCTGCCTCAGCCCTCGGCCTCGCCCATGAAGGGGCGCACCTCGATGGGGAGCGTGGTCGCCACCGTCGCCTTACGGCCCCATTCGAGTGCCGCGTCGAGGTCGGGTGCCTTGATGAGACAGATCCCGCCGAGGTACTCCTTGCTCTCGGTGTAGGGCCCGTCGGTGATCAGTACGTCCCCCTTGTCGGCCCGCAGCACGGTGGCCGTCTCGGGCGCGTGCAGTCCCCCGGCGAACACCCAGGCACCGGCCTCCTTCAGCTCGGCGTGGAAGACCTCGAGGTTGTGCATGATCCCTTCCAGGACCTCGGGCTCGGGCGGCTCCCCCACCGGCTGCATCACGCTCAACAGGTAGTGCTTCATGACATGTCCTCCTTGGTGGTCTCTCACTGACTACACGAAGGGGGAACCGCCGGATCGACACACGCCACGACATCCACGGGAGATTTTTTCGGTCAGCGTCCCGGCGCAGCCGCCGGCGTGTAGTAGTGGGCGCGGACCCGGCGCAGCCATGCCTCGACGGGCGCCTCGTCGGGCTGTTCCGGCAGGGCGCTGGGGGTCTCGTCGAAGGCCGTCTCGTAGTGCTTGAGCAGGGGTAGCGCGGCCATGGCGTCGGCTGTCACCTGTTCGCCGAAGCGGTGGTACTCCTCCGGGTCCTCGACGCGGATGCTCAGGCTCCCGGTGGCGTACAGCTCGAATCCCTGGTGGCACAGGCGGCGCAGATGTCGGGCGTGCTTGGCCGTGCGCTTCCGGGTGTCCGCGGAGAACGAGCTGTCGCCACGGTCGTAGAGACGCTTGAACTGCTGGGTGGCGTAACCGAGATAGGCGTCACGGACGCGCTTCGCGGACAGCAACGTCGTACGGATGCCGATGAGTTCGTCGCCCAGCGGGGTGCGGACCTCGTACAACTCGTCGGGCAGCCACACCAGTTCGGTGACCGTCGGGTTGCCGCCCAGGGCGAGCCGGCACCACTTGGCCGCTTCATGGAGGGTGCTGTCGGGATTGGTCGTGACGTGGGACTGCTTCGGCGGGTGCAGGCCGTGGAGGTCCTCGGTGGGGGCGGCGAACATGCCGAGGCGGTCCACGTCCGAGCCCGCGTGGGCCAGGCCGTAGGCGGTGGAACCGACGATGCCGGACAGCAGGATGTTGTTCTTGGCGGTCACGGCCGTCGCCCCTCTCCCCCGCCGCCTCGCTGCCTTGTGCGAGCTGGGCGGCTCACACAAGGTCATCACCCGGGAGGTGGCCGCGTACAGCGATTTTCCGAGGGCGCGGGGGGTGCGGCGTTCCGGAGGGCCACCGGGTGACGAGTGCGCCCCCGGATCCTCAGCTCGCGAACGGCACCTGTGCCGCGGGGGCAGGCCGCTCGGCGAAGGGGTGCCGCCACAGGCCCTGTGCGGCGAGCCGGGGCAGGACGCCCTCGCCGAACCAGTACGCCTCCTCCAGGTGCGGATAGCCGGACAGGACGAACTCCTCGATGCCGATGGCCTGGTACTCCTTGATCCGTTCGGCGACCTCGTCGTGGCTGCCGACCAGGGCGGTGCCCGCGCCGCCGCGCACGAGGCCGATGCCGGCCCAGAGGTTGGGGTGGATCTCCAGGCCGTCGCGGTTGCCGCCGCCGTGCAGGGCGAGCATCCGCTGCTGGCCCTCGGACTCGCTGCGGGCGAGACCGGCCTGTACGGACTTCACGGTCTCCGGGTCGAATCCGGCCAGCAGCCGGTCCGCCTCCGCCCAGGCCTGCTCGGAGGTGTCGCGGGTGATGACGTGCAGCCGGATGCCGAACCGGACGCTGCGGCCCTCCTTCTCCGCCAGCGCGCGGACCCACGCGATCTTCTCGGCGACCTGCGCGGGCGGTTCGCCCCAGGTGAGGTACACGTCCACGTGTTTGGCCGCGACCTCGCCCGCGATGGGCGAGGATCCGCCGAAGTACACCTCGGGGACCGGGTCGGGCACGCGGGCGAGGCGGGCGTCCTCGACCTGGAGGAACTCGCCTGACAGGTCGACGGTCCTGCCCTCCCACAGGTCCCGGACGATCTGCAGGAACTCGCCGGTACGGCGGTAGCGGGCGTCCTTGTCGAGGAAGTCGCCGTAGGCGCGCTGCTCGTGGCTCTCGCCGCCGGTGACGACGTTGAGGAGGAGCCGTCCGCCGGACTGGCGCTGGAAGGTGGACGCCATCTGCGCGGCGAGCGTCGGCGAGACGAAGCCCGGCCGGAACGCCACCAGGAACTTCAGCCGCTCGGTGTTCTGGCTGACCATCGCGGTGGTCAGCCAGGCGTCCTCGCACCAGGCGCCGGTGGGCGTGAGCGCTCCGACGAAGCCGAGGTCCTCGGCGGCGCGGGCGATCTGGCTGAGATAGGCGACCGTCGGCGGCCGGTCCCGGCCGGACACCGTGGCCGGGGTGCCGTGGCCGCCGCCGACGACATGGCGGCTGTCGCCGTTGGTGGGCAGGAACCAGTGGAAGGTGAGGGACACGGGTCCGTTCTCCGATCGGGGGGTGTGGGGTGGTGCGGGGGGCGCTTTCCGGGTCTCGGAGGAGTCCGCTCCCAGAGGGGTCCGGCCCGAAGTCCGGTCCGGGAGAAGTCCGGTCTCAGAGGAGTCCGTGCCGTGGCGGCGGCGTGCCGTTCAGTACGTACCGGCCGATGTGCTGGATCTTCCAGCGGGCCGGGTCGTGCAGTGTGTGGGTGCGGGCGTCGCGCCAATGCCGGTGCAGATTGAGGGAGTTGAGGGCGGACCGGGTGCCGGACACCTCGAAGAGCGCGCCCGACACCTCGACGGCGGTGCTCGCGGCGTGCGCCTTCGCGGCGGCCACGGCGATGGACGCCTCGGCGGCCGAGGCATCCGTGAGGTGGGCGCGGGCCGTGTCGACCGCCCGGGCCGCCGCGCCGAGCAGCGCCTCGGTGGCCCGCACCTGAACGGCCAGCTCTCCGAAGCGCTGGACGAGCAGTGGATCCTCGGCGGCGGTCTCGACACCGCTCTCGAACCACGGGCGGCTCTTCGTGCGAACGAACTCCGCGGCCTCGGCGAGTGCGCCCGCCGCGATCCCGGCATCGATGGCGGCGTGCAGCAACTGGGCCACCGCGCCGTGGAGTTGGGGACCCTGGAAGGTGAGATGGTGCGGGAGGACCCGGTCGGCGGGCACGGGCACGGCGTCGAGCCTGACGGTGCCGCTGGCGGTGGTGCGCTGGCCCATGCCGTCCCAGTCGTCGACGACCGTGAGTCCCTCGGCGTCCCGGGGTACGTACGCCACGTGCAGATTGTCGTCCTCGGCTCGGGCGAGCACCGGAATCCAGTCGGCGAAGAGGGCACCCGTGGAGTAGTGCTTGACCCCGGTGAGGACGTACGAACCGTCCGGGGCCGGCTCCAGTCGGGTGCGGATGTCCTGGACGTGCTTCGTGCCCGCCTCCGACTGGGCGTTGCCGAAGCGGCGCCCCGCCAGCACCTCGCCGAAGAAGAACGCCCGCTGTTCCGGGGTCCCCTGACGGCGGATCACATTGACGTAGACGAAGTGGCTCTGCGGGATCTGGGCGAGGCTGGCGTCGGCCGAGGCGAGGAGCCGGAAGATCTCGGCGAGGGTCTCCTGGCGTACGTCGGCGCCACCGTGCTCGGCGGGCACGGTGACGGCGAGCAGACCGGAGTCGGAGAGCCTGTCCAACTCCTCGCGGGGGAGCCCGCGTTCGGCGTCCCGCCGGGAGGCCCCGGCCCGGAACTCGTCGGCCAGCGCGGCGGCGACGGCCAAGGCCTCGGCATCGTCGGCGATGAGCTTGGCGGCGCCGCGTACGGAAGCCTGTGAGCCGCCGCGTACGGAGGTCCGTGGGGACGCCTGGTCGGAGGCCTGGGCGGACACGGTCAGCCCGCCGCGGCCAGGATCGGCGTACGGCCCAGCGCCTCGGAGAACTGGTCGAGCACCTGGGTCAGCGCCTCGGCGGCCGCGGGCGCCACCGTGAGTCCGCCGTCCTCGCCCACCGCGATGTCCTTGTCGAGGGTGAACCAGCCCTGGACGATGTGCCGGGCGCCCATGGAGCTGAGCACCGGCCGCAGGGCGTAGTCGATGGCCAGCACATGTGCGGTGGTGCCACCGGTGGCCAGGGGCAGCACGGTCTTGCCGGTGAGGGCGTACTGCGGGAGCAGGTCGAGCAGCGCCTTGAGGACGCCCGAGTAGGCGGCCTTGTAGACGGGGGTGCCGATGACGATGCCGTCGGCGCGGTCGAAGAGCGCGGTGGCCTCGACGATCGCAGGATGCCTGAAGTCGGCGCCGAGCAGGGCCTCGGCGGGGATCGTACGGACGTCGAGCGGGACCACCTCGTGGCCCTGAGCGGTCAGCCGGTTGTCCAGGTGGCGCAGGAGTCGATTGGTGCGGGAGGAGGCGGAGGGGCTGCCGGAGACGGACAGGACGGTGGCCATGGGTCCTCTTTCGGGACGAGAGGCGCCTCGGTGCGGGAGGCGCCCCGGAGTGAGGGAGCGGTCGGTCACGCGTGGACGGGGGCGGACTCGGGCTCGCTGTCCGGGAGTTGGGCTTCCAGTTCGCGTACGAGGGGGAGCACGCGGCGGCCGAAGTACTCGACCTCCTCGTGGTAGTGGAGGAAGCCGAGGAGCAGGAGGTCGACGCCGAGGCGCTTGTAGGCGACGATCCGCTCGGCGATCTGCTCCGGGGTGCCGATCAGCCCCGTACGGAAGCCGTCGTTGTACTGGACGAGGTCCTCGAAGGAGGAGTCCTGCCACATGCCCTTGCCGTCCGCGGCGGACTGTCCCGCCTGCTTCACTGCGGCGCCGAATCCCTCGACGGCCTCGCGGTCGGCGTGGGCGACGATCTCGCGGAGGGTCTCGCGGGCCTCGGCCTCGGTGTCGCGGGCGATCAGGAAGCCGTTGAGGCCGAACTTCGGTGCCGTACGGCCGACTTGGGCCGCCGACGCCCGTACGTCCGCGAGCTGTTCGACGACCCCGTCGAAGTCCTTGCCGTTGGAGAAGTACCAGTCGGAGACCCGGCCGGCCATCGCGCGGGCGGCGGTGGAGTTGCCGCCCTGGAAGATCTCCGGGTGCGGGCGCCCGACGGTGTTGAGGGGCTTGGGCTTGAGGGAGAAGTCGCGCAACCGGTAGAAGTCACCTGCGAGTTCGGTGTGGTCCTCGGTCCAGATCTGGCGCAGGGCCCGGATGAACTCCTCGGAGCGGCGGTAGCGCTCGTCGTGCTCCAGCCAGGGCTCGCCGAGTGCGGTGAACTCGCCCTTGAACCAGCCGGAGACGACGTTGACGGCGAAGCGGCCGTTCGACAAGTGGTCGGCGGTGGCGCCGAGTTTGGCGAGGACGCCCGGGTGCCACAGGCCCGGGTGGACGGCGGCGATGACCTTCAGACGCTGGGTGGCGAGCAGCAGGGCGAGGCTGAAGCTGGTCGACTCGTGCTGGAACTCGGCGCCGTAGCTGGCCATGTAGCGGACCTGGCTGAGGGCGTAGTCGAAGCCGTTGTTCTCGGCGAGGACGGCGAGTTCGCGGTTGTACTCGTAGCCCCAGTCGGTGCGCTGTTCGATCTTGCTGGTGACCAGGCCGCCGCTGACATTGGGCACCCAGTAGGCGAAGCGGACGGGGTCTGCGGACGGGTTTTCGGCAGGCATGCGGAACTCCTGTTGCGGGGAATTCAGGCAGGCCGAATTCGGCGAGTGGCGGTGCGTTGCCGAATTCGGGCGGCGGAAAGCGACTCACGGCTTTACGGCAGCCATGGGCGTCGGAAGAAGAGGGGGTGAGAGGCGCAGCGGATCCGGTGGATCAGGCCGCGGAGCAACAGGCGGCGCTGGAGACACGCGCAAGGTCGACATGGCGTCGCCGCGTGAGGTCCAGTCGCATCATCATGTTCTCGATCGTGGCAGCCGTCGGTCGGGACCGTCAAGGAATACCCGATCGGTCTCGCATCGCGGACCGGCGAATTTCACGAAGGCGTGACAGGGCAGCCCTTGAACAGGACGGTGCGCGCATCGCATTCTGCTGGGGTGCGAATAGAGCAGCTGGAATACATCACGGCGGTCACCCGGCTGGGTTCGCTGCGCCGGGCCGCCGAGGAACTGCATCTGTCCCAGCCCGCGTTGAGCGAGACCGTCCGGAATCTGGAGCGTGAACTCGGGGTCGATCTCCTGGAGCGCAAGAGGTCCGGCGCGAAGATGAGCGCGGAGGGGCGGGAGCTGCTGCCGCACATCATCAACGTCCTCGACGCGGTGGACCGGCTCCGGGGTGCCGCGGGCGAGCAGCACCGCATCAGCCGCATGGTGCGCGTCGGCACGGTGAACGCGGCGACGGTGCCGCTGCTCATTCCGGCCGTACGGGAGTTCCGCGCCACGCATCCGGCGACGCAGGTGGAGGTCGTCGGCGCCCAGCAGTCGGAGATCCACCGGACTCTGCTGGAGGGTGGCTTCGACCTCGGTCTGGTGAACCACCTGGAGGGGGACGACGTGGCCGCCGACTTCGACTCCACGGAGCTGCTGCGCGGGCGGCCGGTGGTGTGCGTACGGCCGGACAGCCCGCTCGCGTCGCTCCCGGTCGTCTCGGTGTCCGATCTGCTCGCCGAACCGCTCATCGCGATGCGCTCCGGCTATGTGATGCACCGTTACGTCCACCGGCTGCTGGGCGACCGTGAGCCGTCCTTCTCCTACTCCACCGACGGCGCGGAGATGGGCAAGCTGATGGTGGCGGAAGGGCTGGGGGCCACGGTGCTGCCCGACTTCAGCGTGATCGACGATCCGCTGGAACGGCAGGGCTCGATCGTCTGCCGTCCGCTGGCCGACGACTCGACGCGGGTTCTGTTGATGCTGCAGCGGCGCAGGGCGGACTCGGTGCCGCGGGCCGCCCACGATCTGCACGAGGCCTTCGTGGCCCGGGCGGCGGCACTCGGGGGAACGGTGACCGGCCGGCCGTGACGCGGCGCCGGCCGGGCTCGCCCCGAGGGGACGCCCGGCCGTGCGGGATCAGTCCTCGTCGCGCGCCGGGACCACCACGAGGAAGGCGTCCGACTTCAGGTCCATCACGACCGCCGCGGGCTGCCCCTCGGCGCGACGCCGTGCCGCGTACTCCTCCGCGGGCCACGATCCGCGCGGGGCTCCCGCGGGAAACCGCTCCAGCACCTTCGCGCCCATGACGGCAGCCACCTCCAGCATCGACCAACGAGTCTCTTCCTGGACTTCGTCTGCCCCCGATCTGCGCGGACATGTGCCAAGGCCCACGACCCGGATGGCCGCAGTGGCCCGGTCGGCGCATCCAAAGGGGCCTTCACCAGGGAAGTGATCAGCAGGGGGACACCGACACGGAAGGCTGAGAACTCATGAGCGGTGACGTCTCCGAAGGCGGGCTGCGGTGCCTGGTGACGGGCGCGACGGGATACATCGGCGGCCGGCTCGTCCCGGAGCTCCTCGCCGCCGGCCACCGGGTGCGCTGCATGGCCCGCTCCCCCGGCGCCCTCCGCGACCACGAGTGGGCGGGTGACGTCGAGGTAGTGCGCGGGGACGTCACCGACCCCGAGTCCGTCGCCGGAGCGATGCGGGACATCGACGTCGCGTACTACCTGGTGCACGCGCTCGGCACGGGCAAGGGCTTCGAGGAGACCGACCGCAGAGCGGCCCGCACCTTCGGGGAACGGGCCCGCGCGGCGGGCGTGCGCCGGATCGTCTATCTGGGCGGGCTCACCCCCGCCGGAGTGCCGGAGAAGGAACTGTCGCCGCATCTGCGTTCCCGGGCCGAGGTCGGCCGGGTCCTGCTGGACTCCGGGGTGCCGACGACCGTGCTGCGCGCGGCGGTCATCATCGGTTCGGGTTCGGCGTCCTTCGAGATGCTGCGCTATCTCACCGAGCGACTGCCGGTGATGGTCACCCCCAGCTGGGTCCATACGCGGATCCAGCCCATCGCGGTACGGGACGTGCTGCGCACGCTGGTGGGCGCCGCGCGGATGCCGGACGACGTCGGCCGGGCGTTCGACATCGGCGGCCCGGAGATCCTGACGTACCGCGAGATGATGGTCAGATACGCGGCTGTCGCGGGCCTGCCCCGAAGGCTGATCGTGCCGGTACCGGTGCTGACGCCCCGGCTCTCCAGCCACTGGGTCGGACTGGTCACGCCCGTACCGAACTCCATCGCGCGCCCGCTCACCGAGTCGCTGCGCCACGAGGTCGTCTGCCACGAACACGACATCGCCCGGTATGTGCCCGACCAGCCCGGCGGGCCGATCGGCTTCGAGGAGTCGGTGCGGCTGGCCCTGCGACGCGTCCGGGAGGCCAGGGTCACCACGCGCTGGTCGTCCGCCTCGGTGCCGGGCGCCCCGAGCGACCCGCTGCCCACCGACCCCGACTGGTCGGGCGGCAGCCTCTACACGGACCGGCGCGGGCTGACGGTCGACGCCCCGCCCGAGGCCCTGTGGCGGGTGATCGAGGGCATCGGCGGTGACAACGGCTGGTACTCCTTCCCTCTCGCCTGGGCCGTGCGCGGTTGGCTGGACCGGCTGGTCGGCGGGGTGGGCCTGCGCCGAGGGCGCCGCGACGCGGCACGACTGCGGGTCGGCGACTCGCTCGACTTCTGGCGCGTCGAGGAGATCGAGCGAGGACACCTGCTGCGGCTGCGCGCCGAGATGCGGCTGCCGGGTCTCGCGTGGCTGGAGATGTACGTCGACACGGACGAGCACGGTGGCGTCCGTTACCGCCAGCGCGCCCTGTTCCATCCCCACGGGCTGCTCGGCCACGCCTACTGGTGGAGCGTGTCGCCGTTCCACGCGGTCGTGTTCGGCGGCATGGCCCGCAACATCGCCCGTACCGCGGCCAGGACGGATCCCGCTCCGGCGCGGCTCGGCACGCCCGGTGGCTGATGCCCGATGGCGGACGCCCATCGTCCCTCTCTGTCCCTCACCCTCCCGTCTCATCCCCTCCCATCCCGTAATTCCGGAGTCATGTCATGAACGTCTCGGTCGTGCTGTTCACCTCCGACCTGCGACTGCACGATCATCCGCCGCTCCGAGCGGCGCTCGACGGATCCAGCGCGGTGGTGCCCCTGTTCGTCCGTGACCGGGCCGTCGACGAGGCCGGATTCGCCGCTCCCAACCGGCTGGCGTTCCTCGCCGACTGTCTGCGGGACCTCGACGCGGGACTGCGCGAGCGCGGCGGCCGCCTCGTGCTCCGGTCCGGCGATGTCGTCGACCAGGTGTGCAGGGTGGTCACGGAGACGGACGCCGACGATGTGCACATGGCGGCCGGTGCGAGCGCCTACGCCCACCGGCGCGAGGAGCGGCTGCGCATCGCCCTGGAGTCGGAGGGGCGCCGGCTGCACGTCCACGACACGGTGATCACGGCGCTGGCACCGGGGAGCGTGACCCCGGCCTCCTCGGACCACTTCGCCGTCTTCACGCCGTACTTCCGCCACTGGGCGCGCCAACATTTGCGTGATGTGCTCGGCGCACCCCGCAGCGTGCGCGTACCCGAGGACATCGGTTCGGAGGCCCTTCCTGGGCGCGGGGATCTGTCCGGGCTGTCGGAGGGGCTGGCCGCAGGCGGCGAGACGGAGGGCAGGAAGCGGCTGACGGCCTGGGTTCGGGGCGGGATCGGCTCGTACGAGGATCGCCACGACGACCTGCCCGGGGACGCCACCTCGCACCTCTCCCCGCACCTGCACTTCGGCACGCTGTCCCCCGTCGAGCTCGTCCACCGGGCGCGGAAGACGGGCGGGCCGGGCGCCGAGGCGTTCGTACGGCAGCTCGCGTGGCGGGACTTCCACCATCAGGTGCTTGCCGCACGGCCGGACACCGCGACGGCGGACTACCGCACCCGGCGCGATCTGTGGCGGTCCGAGACGTCGGCCGCGCAGGACATCGATGCCTGGAAGGAGGGGCGGACCGGCTATCCCGTCGTGGACGCGGCCATGCGCCAGCTGCGGTACGAGGGCTGGATGCACAACCGGGGACGCCTGCTGACCGCGAGCTTCCTCACGAAGACGCTGTACGTCGACTGGCGGGTCGGCGCCCGTCACTTCCTCGAACTGCTGGTGGACGGCGACATCGCCAACAACCAGCTCAACTGGCAGTGGGTGGCGGGAACCGGCACCGACACCCGGCCCAACCGGGTCCTCAATCCGGTCCTCCAGGGCAAGCGGTACGACCCGGACGGCACGTACGTCAGGCGCTGGGTGCCCGAACTCGAAGGGCTCGGCGGGGCGGCCGTGCACGAACCGTGGAAACTCAAGGGGCTCGACCGCGCCGCCTACGACTATCCCGGTCCGATCGTCGAACTCGCGGACGGACTGGCCCGTTTCAGACATGCTCGCGGGCGGGCCTGAGGATCCGCCGGTCCGCCAAACCGCCGACCTGCCAATCCGCCGGACCAGCAGCCCGCCAATCCGCCAGTCCGTCAGCCCGCCGGTCCCGGCACGCTGTTCTCGTAGCGGGCTGTGAGGACTGCCAGTGCGTCATACAGGCTCGGCGGCCGGAGCATGCCCTGCGCCGATCGCCCTGCCCATCCCGGGCCGCCCAGCACGAGCGTCGGATGTCTGCGGGCTCCCTTCACACCCCAGTGCGTGGCGGCCAGGTGGCGGGCCAGGGGGACGCTCGCCGTGGAGCGTGCCTGGGCCCACAGGACGACGGCCGAGGGCCCCAGGCGCCGTACCGCCGCGGTGAGCGCCTCCGCCGGCACGGCCGCGCCGAACATCCGGGTGGGCAGGCCGTGTTCGGCGAGTCCGGCGTTCAGCGCCTCCAGTGGCAGGGTGTGCTGCTCTCCGGGTACGCAGGCCAGGAGCACCGGCCCCGCGGCGGTCTCCGGCGTGCACGGTCGCGGGGACGGGGTGACCCGGCGGAGCGTGGTGGAGATGTGCCAGGACAGCAGGTGCTCGACCTCGACATACCGGTCGCCGGACGACTCCCATCTACGGCCGACGGCGTGCAACGTCGGAACCATCACGTCCTGCCAGGCCACCGTGAGGCCGTACCGCTCGACGGCCGAGGTCAACCTGCCGTCGACGGCAGGGGCGTCGAGCCGGACAGCGGCCCGGGCCAGTCCACGGCACTCCTTGCGGATGTCGCCGGGAAGCGGCAGGCCCGCCGTGGGTGGCCGGTCGTCGGCGGGTGTGAGCTCGTGGGCGGTCCGGTCGCGCGAAGGCGAGGGCGAGAGCAAGGACGAGCCGATCGTCTCCTTGACGGCCTTCTCTGCGGCGTCCCCCTCTTTCGGGGCTTTGCGAGTCGCCGCGTTGACGGCCCTCTCGTCGACAGCCCCCTGCATCGCGGCGCGGGCCGCCTCGGCGGGCGGGACTCCGGCTGAGGTCAGCCGGCACATCGCCTCCAGCATCGCGACGTCCCGGGTCGTCCAGCGGCGGTGGCGTCCGTCGGCGCGGACAGCGGGGCCCAGGCCGTAGCGGCGGTCCCACGAGCGCAGCGTGGTCGGCGACACCCCGAGCCGACGGGCCACTGTCCCGGTCGTCATGCCCGTACCGGCCGCCTCGACCGCTTCGGAAGAGGTGTCGTCCGGGCGGTTCCGCCCGCCCGTCGGCTCGTACATGGGCCGACTATACGACGCAGAATCGATGCGCATTGATCACCTCAGGGCCCGGCTCCGACGATGACCGCACCGGGGCAGCGACGTGAGGAGCCATGGTCATGACCGGACGTGCGATGCCCGAACCGCCGGTGGTCACGGCGGAGAGTGGCACCCCCTCATGGGTTCGTTCGAAGGAGTCGTTCGGCAACCAGGAGCCGCTCACCGACGAGGAGTTGGCCCGCGGTCTGGCCGACGGCGACGAGGCCACTCTGGCCGCCGTCCACCACAGGTGGTCCGCGCTGGTCCACACGCTCGCCTGGCGTGCGCTGGGTGACGCGAGGGAGGCCGAGGACATCACCCAGCAGGTCTTCCTGGGGGTCTGGCGCGGCCGTCACGGTTACCGGCCCGAACGCGGCGCGGTCGCGGCCTGGATCGTGGGCATCACCAGACACAGGATCGCCGACGCCCTGGCGGCCAGGACGCGCCACGCGGAGCTCGTCGCCCGGGCGGGATCCGTCCTGGTGCTCGGCGATCCCGCGGACGCACAACCCGAAGCGGTCCTGGACCGGATCCTGATCCGGCGGGAGATGGCGAGGCTGCCCTCGGCCCAGCAGCGTGTCCTGCGGCTGACGTTCTACGAGGACCTCACCCAGGCCCAGATCGCCCAGCGCACCGGCTGGCCGCTGGGGACGGTCAAGAGCCATGCCCGACGCGGGCTGTACCGGCTGCGTCGCTGTCTGCGTACGGACTACGCGACTCCTGCCTCCTCCGGCCCGCCCACCTCTACACATAAAGAAGAAATAAGAGCAGAATGTACATACGCGGCGTCTACCGCAAACCGCACAGTCGCGGTCAGGCCTGCAGAGACAAAGGAGTCGAGTCATGGCCAACGTCTCGAACACCAGAGGTGACATAGCCAGCCACCCTGATGTATCCGAAATGCGGGATCGCTACGCCCGCATGCTCGGTGGTCGCGATGTGGCGCTCGTGGACGGACCGGTGTTCCTGCTCGGTCTGTACTGCGCCACCTCCCCGTGGATACTCCACTACACGACCAGCCAGCCCGCACTCGTGACGCACAACCTCATCATGGGCATCGCGATAGGCGTCCTGGCCCTCGGATTCACCACCACCCCGACCCGGATGTACGGCCTGAGCTGGGCCATGTGCGCGATGGGTACGTGGATGATCATCTCGCCGTGGATCGTCGGCGAGAGCCCCGACGCGGGTGTCGTGCTCAACAACATCATCATCGGCGTTCTCGCCGTGGTGCTGGGGTTCATATGCGCGGCCACGTCCGCGAAGAACACATCACAGACGTAGCAGGACGTCTGCGCCGATGAGGACCGTCGGCCGGTCCGCGCGCCCACACCGCGGGCCGGCCGACGCATGTGCGACCGCCCGCCCCGCCGGCCCGGGGCCGGTCGGTGCTACGGCACCAGCCACGGCTCCTGCGGCAGCGGGCTGCCGGTCTCCAGGAGCGACTTCAGGTTGGCGAGGACGGCGGGCCAGCCGGCCGACACCTCCTTGACCGCGGTCTCGTCGGCCAGGTCCTCATGGGTGACGGTGAGCCGGACGATCCCGCCGTGCGGCCGGATGTCGTAGGTGACCCTGGAGTACTTGTCCTCCTGGCCCTCTTCCTCGGGCGCGGCCCAGGTGGCCACCAGCCGGGTGGGCCGCTCGCTCTCCACGACGGTGCCGACCACGTCGGCGATCCCCGACCCGTCGATGCGCCGGTGCTCCCACCGGGATCCTGGGCGCCAGTCCTCGGAGACGTTGCTGTGACCCCAGTACGAGGCCGTCAGGTCGGCGTCGGTGAGCGCGTCCCAGACCTTCTCGGGCGTGCTGGCGATGTAGGTGACGTACACGAATGTCGGCTTGTCGCTCATGTCTTCCTCGGCTCGTCGTTTGACCGCACTGAGCGCGCGCAGGCGCGGGCGCTCGAACTTGTCGATCCAGCGCTCCTGGATCTCGTGGAGCGGTACGGGGTTGAGGTAGTGCAGCTTTTCCCGCCCGCGCCGCACCGTGCTGACCAGGTTGGCCGCCTCCAGGACGGCCAGGTGCTGGGTGACCGACTGGCGGGTCATGTCGATGTGCTCGCACAGCTCTCCCAGCGTCTGTCCGCTGTGCTCGTGCAGCCTGTCGAGCAGCCGTCTGCGTGTCCCGTCGGCCAGGGCTTTGAAGACCTGGTCCGTCTCCGCGCCCCTACCCGGCACTGGTCCGCCCTCCGGCTCTGGTTCCTCGTCCGATCGCACACTCAACGTTATGCAGGCAATTACCTGCATGTCAATCGTACGACGGTGTCCGCCGCCCTGTCCGGTGCCGTCTGCCATCCGGGGTACCCCGGCGATATTCGCTGGCCGCGGGCGGGCGGCTCGCTCAGACTGTCGCGGTGAGCCGAACTTTCAGCGCGTGGGTGACGTCGGGTGAGGACTTTCTCGGCGCCGTCGGCCCCTTCTCCGTCGACGTACCGTGGTGGTCCGAGGTCGAGCCGGTCGTCCGGCGCCTGCAACAGGCGCTCGGGGTACGGGTGTTGGTGGTCCGCCTGCTGTCCGTGGACGGTGGGGAGGGCGGCCGTGACGGCCATGTGACGTACCACGTCGAGGCCCTGGACCGCCCGGGTGTGCTCCTCCAACTCCCGGCGGATCCCGGGATGTTGTACGGGCTCGACCCGCTGCGGGCGCCCTGGGCGCGGATCGACGGACTCCGGGAACTGCTCGACTGGTCGACACGCACGCTGGCCGGGGCGGGCCGGCCGGTGACCGGGCCGGTGGAACAGCGCCGCACATGGAACCTGGCCGGGCTCTTCCGGCTGCCGACCGACAGGGGTCCGGTCTGGCTCAAGGCCACTCCGCGCTTCGCCTCGGACGAGGCGCAGGTCATCGCCGCGTTCGCCCGCGTCGATCCGGGCCTGGTCCCGACCGTCCTGGGCTCGGCCGACGGGCGCCTCCTGATGGAACACATCCCCGGCGAGGACTGCTGGAAGGCCTCCGCGGACACCGCCGCCTCCGGAGTGCGGCGCTTCGTCGCGGCCCAGGCCGCCCTCGCCGTACGGCCGGAGGAACGGCCCGCGAGCCTGCCGGACCGTCGTACGTCCGTCTTCGCCGAGCGGGTACGGGAGTTGCTCGACGGCCCTGTCTCCGGCGGGCTGACCGCTCATGAGCTGGGCGTGGCACGGGAGTTGACGGACCGTTGGCGGCTGCTCGACGAGTGCGGGCTGCCTGACACGGTCGTGCACGGCGACTTCCATCCCGGCAACTGGCGCAGCGACGGCGGGCCGCCGGTGGTCGTCGACTTCGCCGACGCGCACTGGGGCAACCCGGTCCTGGACGCGCTCCGCGTGCACGCGTTCCTTCCCGAGGCCGTGCGAGCGGGAGCCGCCCGGGTCTGGGCGGACGCGTGGCTGGAGCAGGTGCCGGGCAGCGATCCGGCCCGCGCCCTGGCCGTCGCCGAGCCGCTCGCGCATCTCGCGTACGCGGTGCGGTACCAGGAGTTCCTGGACGGTATCGAGCCGTCGGAGCGGATCTACCACCAGGACGATCCCGTGTCGGTGATCCGCGAGGCCGTGCGCCGCGCGACCGCTCCCGACCAGGGGCTCGCCGATCTGGGGCGCTCCGTCGTGCGGTGAGCGACGCCCACGCGCCCTTGGCCGTCCGTCGGCGCGCGGGCAGGATCGCCTCATGGACAGCCCGCTGACACTCGCCCCGCCTCCGTACCTGCGGCTCGAAGGAGAGGGTATTCACCTGCGCGAATGGTCCGAGGAGGACATCCCCGCCCTGGTCGAGGTGTACGACGACCCCGAGATCGCCCGCTGGACGCCGGTGGCCTCGCCCTTCGACACGATGGCGGCACAGGTCTATCTCACCGAGGCCCAGGAGGCGCGGGCGCAGGGACGCAAGGTGCAGCTCGCGATCACCACGGACGGGGTCCTGCCCCGGGGCGAGGCGCTGCTGTTCCGCAGCAAGGCCGACGAGAGGGACGTCGAGATCGCCTACGGCGTGGGAGCCGCCCACCGGGGCCGGGGGCTGGCCTCCCGGGCAGTCCGCCTCCTCTCCGAGTACGCCGTGCGGCACACGGGAGCGCGGCGCGTGGTGCTGTGCATCGAGGAGGGCAACGCGGCCAGCATCGCGGTGGCCCGGTCCACCGGCTTCACGCTCACCGACGACGAGCCCGTCCTGCGGACGTCACGGGGGCGGCAGATCACCCTGCGGACATGGAGCCTCACCGGCGGCGCCGCGTAACCCTTCGGGCGGTTCTCGATCGCGGGAGCCCGCTCCCGGCTGGCAGGCTGCTCCCATGGATCATGCGGAGGTTCTGCTCATCGGTGGGCGCGCGGGTGTCGGGAAGTCGACAGTGGGCTGGGAGGTCTCGGCCCGGCTGCGGCGGGCGCAGGTCGCCCACGCCGTGCTGGAGGGCGACTTCATGGGGCAGGTGCATCCGGCGCCGGAGGACGATCCGCACCGGGCGGGGATCACCGAACGCAATCTGGCGGCGGTGTGGGGGAACTTCGCCGAACTCGGCCACCGCCGCCTGATCTACACGAACACCGTGAGCGTGCTGACCGAGGCCGCGGGCATGTTCGAGCGGGCGATGGGCGAGGACGTACGGCTCGTACGGGTGCTCCTCACCGCCTCCGACGCCACCGCCGCCAAGCGGCTGAAGGGGCGCGAGCTGGGCTCCGAGCTGGAACAGGAGCTGCGGGGCAGCGCCCACAAGGCCAGGCTGCTGGAGGAACGGGCGCCCGCGGACACCGTACGGGTGGTCACGGACGACCGCGAGGTGATCGACATCGCGCGCGAGGTGCTGGGAGTCACCGGCTGGACCGGAAACGGCGTCGGCTGAGGGAAACCGCCCGGACTGCACTCTCGCCGACGGGGCACTTGTAGACGTAAGGAGTATGACGAAGAGGGGCGAAGAGGGGCTGAGATGGAGATCTCGGGCATCATCAGTGCCATCGTGATCGGCATCATCATCGGTGTGCTGGGCCGGCTCGTTGTTCCGGGCCGTCAGCGCATCGGCATTCTGTGGACGATCGCGGTCGGCATCGTGGCCGCGCTCATCGGTTCGGCGCTGGCCAACGCGTTCGACGTGTCCGACACCAACGGAGTGGACTGGATCGAGTGGCTGATCCAGATCGGACTCGCGGCGCTCGGTGTCGCGGCCCTGGACCGGTCGAAGGCAGGGCGCCGCTGAGCACGACGGATCGCGGAGCACCGCACGCCGGGGCTCCACGAGGTGTCCGCCGTCAACCGCATGGCGCGTCGCAGTACGAGCAGTACGAAAAGCTGTTGCAGGTCGTTCTCCGTCACGGCTAGCGTCTGCGGGTTTCCCCCCGCAGCCCGCACCGCATCCCAACCGTGACGGAGACACCTTGCCGCACCGCATCACCGCACTCACCGATCCCCTGCCCGGCGCGTCGAGCCGCCGGCTGGCCTGGCTCGCGTCCGACGACGAGGGGGCACCGGTCGGGTCCGCCTTTCTGCGGCTCTTCACCAAGGAGGGGCAGGAGCATCTCGCCGAGCTGGAGATCGCCGTGCACCGGACGGAGCGCCGGCGCGGTGTCGGCGGCGCTCTCCTGGACGCGGCCGTCGCGGCGGCACGCGACGAGCGCCGCCGGTCCCTCCTCGCCCAGGCAGAGGCGGGTTCCCCCGGCGACCTCTTCCTGACGGCGCGCGGTTTCCGCAGGGTGCTGGCGCTGACGTATGCCCGGCTCCCGCTGGCCGACGCCGACCTCCACCGGATCGACGAGATCGTCGAACAGCCCCACGAGGGCTACCGGTTGATCCACTGGGAGGGCACGGTGGCGCCCGAACTGGCCCGTACGTTCGCCGACTCGCGCCGGGCCATGGACGACATGCCGATGGACGGCACCGACTACGGCACGGTCGTCTGGGACGTGGAGCGCGTACTCGCCGCCGCCGAGGCCATCGCCAAGCGGGGCGAACTGTTGCACACCGTCGCCGTGGTGGACACCTCCGACGGGTCGGTCGTCGGCTTCTCCGAGCTCGTCGTGCCCGGCGACGGCCGGGGGGACGCACAGCACTACGGGACCGGAGTGCTGCCCGAACACCGGGGCCACGGTCTCGGCCTCTGGATGAAGGCACGGTCCATCCGACAGGCCCGCGAACACCACCCGGAACTCGGCGGCCTCCTCACTGACACGGCCGACAGCAACGCGCACATGCGCGGCATCAACGACACGCTCGGCTATCTGCCGACGCACAGGGCGGTGGAGTACCAACTCGATCTGTGAGGCGGCGTTGTCATGCCCGGGCCCCGGTGACTTGCCCCTCCCGGGCCCGGCTACGAGGCCGGGTGCACGTACGGCGTGGTCGTCGTCAGTCGGGAGAAGCCGAGTCGTTCGAGGATGGGGCGGCTCTCGTCGGAGGCGTCGACCTGGAGGTAGCGGTAGCCGCGGTCGGCGGCGATACGGGCGCGGTGGGCGACCAGCGCGCGGTAGATGCCCCGGCCTCGCCAGGCCTCGATCGTGCCGCCGCCCCACAGCCCCGCGAACCGTGTGCCAGGGATGAGCTCCATACGGGCCGAGCTCACCGGCACGTCGTCGGCGAGGGCCACGACGGCGACCACGGTGTCCGGCTCCTCGGCGAGCTGAGTGAGCAGCAGGTGCCGGAGCCGGGAGCTGTCCGCGCCGTAGAAGGCCTGTTCATGGACGTCGGCCACGAGGTCGACGCCCGCGGCGTCGGTGACGGGCCGCAGCTCGATGCCCTGCGGCGGCCGGAGGTCGAGGTCCAGCTCGCCGACCTCGGCGATCATCAGCGTCTCCTCGGGTTCGGCCGTGAAGCCGGCCGCACGCAGCCTTCGGGGCAGGTCGACCGGCCGGTCGTGCGCGTACAGCTTCCACTCGAACTCCAGGCCCAGGCTGGTGAAATGGCGCACCTGCTCGGCGATCGCCGCGTCCGCGTCGGCCTCCGAGAGGTCGGACCAGAGCACCCCGTTCCAGCCCTTCTCGGGTCCGACGTGCCGCACCACCCCTCCGACCCGCTCCACCACGGAGTCGAGGCCGAAGGGGCGCGCGCCCTCGCGCATGTCACGGTCGAACAGTGCCAGTACCGCTGCGTGATCCATTACGCCACTCCAGCATCCGTGGGACGGGCGGGCAACGGAGTTTCGGGCGAGTGGGTGTCCCGGCCGCCGACCGGGTGATCATTTGGCCTCGTGGAAGACCAGCCCCAGCGTGCGTCGCCGCCCGGAGCGGACCGTGCTCACCCCGTGCCGCATGGGCCCGGTGGACCAGCCCCGACTGGAGGCCACCGGCCGGTCACGGGTGGTGAAGATCAGGCCGTGCCCCTGGGGCAGGGTCGTGGACGATCCCCTGGACTGGGCGCGCGGGCGCTGCTCGGTCATGATGAACTCGCCGCCCGTGAAATCGGCTCCCGGGGCGTCGAGACCGATCACGACCTGGAGCGGGAAGAGCAGGTCGCCGAACACGTCCCGGTGCAGGGCGTTCCAGTCGCCCGGCCCGTAACGCAACAGGATCTGGGCGGACTTGGACTGTCCGGCGGCATGGCACCGCTCCACCCACTCCCCCAACGTGTCGGGCCAGGGCGCGGGGTGGCCCAGCCTCTCGGCCCAGTCGCGGGCGACGGGCAGGAGCCGCGGATAGAAAGCCTCGCGCAACTCCCGTACGACATCCGGAAGTTCATGCGTGAAGTAGCGGTACTGGCCGGAGCCGAAGCGATGGCGGGCCATGTCGATGGTCGCGCGGAACCGGTCGTCCTCGTCGTACAGGGCGGCGATCTCGTGGCACTGCCCAGGGGTGAGGAGCTGTCCGGTGAGCGCGTTGCCGTGCTCGTCGAGTTCGTCGGCCAGGGCGGCCCAGTCCTGCGTCGCGACCCGGGCCGCCGGGTGTGTGGTGTGGTTCATGGTGAGAGGTGCCTCAGGGGTCAGAGGAGGGTGGGCTGCAGGACGCCCTCGTGGGTGAGGAGCCGGACCTTGCGCTCCACACCGCCGGCGTAACCGCGCATGGTGCCGTCGGCGCCGATCACCCGGTGGCAGGGGCGCACCAGCAGCAAGGGGTTCGCTCCGATCGCCGCGCCCAGCGCCTGGATCCTTTCCCGGGGCACACCGAGCCGCTCGGCGAGCGCGCCGTACGTGGTCGACGTGCCGTACGGGATTTCCTCCAGCGCATGCCACACGCGCTGCTGGAAGTCCGTGCCGCTCGGGGTGAACTCGATGTCGAACTCGGTGAGTTCACCGCCGAAATAGGAGGTCAGCTGCCGGGCGACGTCCGCGAAGCGGTCAGGGTCGCGCCGCCGACCGGGCCTCACAGCAGGGGCGTTGCGCTGCCCCGGCATGGACAGGGACGTCAGCGTGACGCCGTCCAGGGTCTCTTCACCGACCAGTAGCAGTTCGCCCAGCGGGCTGTCGATCGTCGTAAAGGCGGTCATCGTGGCCTCCCTTTCATCCGCTCTCGTTCCACTCCTCATACTGGGGTGTCCCGATCACGGATGCTGGCGGGATTCGGACGCCACGCTGCGCTGCCGGTGCCGGTGGTCACTTGAAGAAGCGCAGCGGCACCGCTCGCGCCATCGCCTCCCGGCCCGCGTCGTTGGTGTGCAGGTGGTCGCCGCTGTCGTAGGCGGCGAGGAGTCGCTCGGGATCGGCCGGGTCCCGCAGCGCGGCGTCGAAGTCGATCACACCGTCGTACTCGCCGCTCGTGCGCAGCCAGTCGTTGAAGGTCCGGCGCGCCTCCGCGTTCTCGGGCGTGTAGAAGCCGAGCGTGTCGTTCTTGAACGGCGTGATGGTGGCTCCGTAGATCCGCAGTCCGCGCTCGTGGGCGCGGGCGATGAGCTGCCGGTGGCCGTCGATCAGATCCTGTCCGGTCACCTTCTCGGAGAGCGGGGCGATGATTCCGGGGTGGCCCAGGTCGTTCACGCCGAGCAGGACGAGGACATGGCGGACTCCTGGCTGGGCTGCCACATCACGGTCGAAGCGTTTGAGTCCGCTCTCACCGAAGTACGCGGCATACGCCTCCGCTGGGTGACCGGCCGGCGGGTTGGGGTCATGGAGCAGGCGGTTGCCGCTGATGCCCTTGTTGAGGACGCCGACGGGACGGCTGGGGCCGCCAGGGCCCTGGAGGCGCTGGGCGAGGTAGTCGGTCCAGCGGTGGTTGGTGCCGAGGGTGGTGTCGGCCGTGATGGAGTCGCCGAGCGCGACGGCGGCCGACGCCTTGCCCGTGCCGGAGGGCCCTGTGGGCCTGGCCACTGCGGCCGAAGACCCCGCGGCCGTAGGCCCTGTGGGGGCGGCTCGGACGCTCACTCCGGTCAGGAAGTACCAGCGTTCCGTGACGGATTGGGGCTCGATCCTGGTCTCGCCCGTCACATTGCCCGCCGCTGTGTAACTGCGCTGCGCGGCGAAGGAGTTGACCGTCGATCCCGGAGTGCTCTCGGGGAGGTGGAGGCTCACGACGAGATCGGAACGCGCGGGCACGCGAAGCGTGACGGGGTCACTGAGGGCGGGCGCCCCGGCGGGGATCGAGACCGAGGACTTGCCCGAGAAGGTCAGTCGGCGGTCCGTGGCGGGGTCGATGGTCGGCTCGTCCGTACCTGGCGCGCGACGGGCGACGTGCACTTCGCCGATCTCCAGCGGCTGCTTGCCGAACTCGTTCGAGAGGCGGATGCGCAGGGCGGATCCGGCGATGCTGGTGTGCACGATCTGGCGGATCGTCTGGTCGTGGAAGGCCGTGGTGTCCGCCCTGGGGACGGTTGTGGGAGCCGTGCCCCAGGTCCCGGTCCAGGTGACTGGTTCAGGCGCCTGGGCAGAGGCGGGGGAAGTGAGAGCGGCTCCCAGCAGGAGGGCTCCGGTGAGTAACGCGGCGAGTCTCTTGCGAACAGTCAGGCGTTCCATGTGCGGCTCCTCGTCGTCCGGAGGAAGGGTTGGCACCCCTGCCGGGGGCCGTCGAGGCCCGGCCTCCGACAAGGGAGGCCGGGCCTCGAACAGGCAGGCATGCCCGAAAGTTTCGCGGCACTTTACGAATGAGCGGTCGTGACGATAGAGAGGGCTGTTACTCCCGTCAAGACGTCGAGGCGTGCACGGCAGCCCTGCCCGGGGCGTCCGGTACGGCCCACGCCGCGCTGAACCCGCGCCCGTTGGCGACCAACCCCATGCGTTCGCCCAGGAAGTAGCCGCGCGGACTGGCCTCGTCGGGAATCCGCGGCGCCCGGCGCATGTCGTACGACCTCGGGGTCAGCCGAGTCTCCCGCCAGGTCGCCGCATCGCTCGTGCAGTCGGCGGGTTGCGGACGGCAGCGCGCCAGCCAACGGTCCGTCAGTAGCGGTGCACCCGTGTCGTTGTGCCGGAAATCGGAGTGGGAGACGGCGACCGTGCCGTCGTCGCCGACCGCCAACGCGACAGTGAATGAATGCTGGTTGGGCAGCGGGATGCCGGTCGGCGTGCGGTTCACCTTCACCGGCGCGGACCAGGTGCGGCCACCGTCGTCGGAGGCGGCCATGGCCACGGAGTCGACGGCGCCGTCGGTGAACCGCGAGTCCTGCCAGGCCACATGGATGCGCCCGGTGCGGCGATCGACGGCGGTGTCGGAGAGCAGGCTGGTGGTGTGCGAGACCTGTTCACCGGACTCGGGGTCCTGGAACAGGAACTTGGTGCGCAGGTCGGCCACCTTCACGGGCGCGGACCAGGTCCGGCCGCCGTCGGTGGACCGTACGGCCTGGAGGGTGAGCCGACCGGTGATCGGACCCTCGCCGAAGCGGACCAGAGTGTGGACGTCCACCAGCGTGCCGTCGTCGAGCACGGTCAGCCGATGGCCGGAGACGAGGTGCCTGTCGCCGGCGTCCACGACCAGGGTGGGCGGCTGCCAGCTGCGACCGCCGTCCGTACTGCGGCTGATCCAGGCGTCGTTGCGGGTCCGCTCGGCGGCCGGGAAGCGCGGGGTGACGACGTACAGCACGTTCGGATCGCGCGGGTCCACGACCGCCGGGCCAGAGGCGACTCCGCCCCTCGCCGGATCGGTCTCCTCGATGATCACCGCGGGGCGTGTCCAGGTCCGGCCGCCGTCGTCGGAACGTATCGACAAGCTCGCGCTCGCGGAGCCGTCGGCCATGGCGAGACCGCCGGTGACCAGCAGCGCGCCGTCCGCGGTGAACGTCACGGCGGGTTCGTCGACGTAGTCGTAGCGGCCTCCCGAGCACCGGGTCAGGTGTGGAACGACGGTGCGTTTCCAGGACGTTCCGCCGTCCCGCGTGACGGCCAGCACCACGCCGCGCTGACGGTCCTGCGGCCACACCGCCGCGATACGACGGGGGTCGCCCGGGTCGGCGGCGAGCTGCGGCTCGATGGCGCCGTCGGCCATCTTGCCGTCGAGCGCTCCGGGGGCGCAGCCGGCGAACGGACTGGCTCCGGACAGCCGCACGGGTTTGTGTCCTTGGCCGTCGGGCGTCGCACCGGCCGAGGTGCCGGACAGTGCCAGCGCCGGTAACAGGACAGCCGTGAGCACGGTCAGGGAACGCAGGCGAGAGGGCGGGGCAGAGCGCACGGAAGGCTCCTTCCAGATGGTTGTCACCATCCTCGGAAGGCGCTCCTGCCGTGTCGTCGTACGCGTGGAGCTGTCGCCCCTACCTCCCCGGGAGTAGCCCGCCGACGGGTCCCGGGAGCCTCGCGACGGAGTCGGCCTCGGCCGCCCGTCCCCGAAGACGGCGGGCTTGCCCTCACACTGATGTGAACGTTTCACCATGGGCCGTATGACGACCGCACCGATCACCGAAGGGCCCGGCACGCCCCCGTCCAAGCCCGAACCCACATCCAAGCCCACGCCCACGCCCGCTGGGCCCGGTCTGCCCCTCTCGGGGCTCCTCGCCCTGTCCACGGCCGCCTTCACCGCCGTACTGACGGAGCTCCTTCCGGCGGGTCTGCTGCCGCGGATGGCACCGGACCTCGGGGTCTCCGAGGCGCGGGTGGGCTTCCTGGTGACGGGCTACGCGGTCGCGTCGTTCCTCGCCGCGATCCCGCTCACCGCCGTGCTGCGCGGACTGCCGCGGCGGCTGGTGCTCATCGGCGCGCTGCTCGGTTTCGCGGCCGCCAACGCCGTCACGGCGCTGTCGTCGTCCTACGGGCTGACGTTCGCGGCGCGGCTCGTGGCCGGGGCGATGGGCGGGACGCTGTGGGCGATGCTCGTCGGGTACGCGGCCCGGATGGTGCCCGCCGAGCGACGCGGCCGGGCCATCGCGATCGTGCTTGCCGGCATCACGCTCGCGCTCTCCCTGGGGCTCCCCGCGGGCACGGCGCTGGCCGACGCACTCGGCTGGCGAGCGGCCTTCGCCGTCCCGGCACTGCTGGCGGTGCTGCTCGTGGTGTGGATACGACGCCGGGTGCCGGGCCTTCCCGGTGAGGCGCGGGGCGAGCGCGTGCCGTTGCCCCGCGTCGCCGCGCTGCCCGGCATCGGCACGGTTCTGTCCGTCACACTGACGCTGCTCGTCGGCCATCAGGTGATGTACACGTACGTGGCACCGTTCTCGGAGCACTCGGGTTTCGGCCGTACGGGGCTGGTGCTGCTGGTGTTCGGTCTCGCGACCGTCGTCGGGATCTGGCTCACCGGGCTGCTGATCGACCGGCATCCGCGCCGGACCCTGCTCGGTGCGCTCGCCCTGCTGGCGTCCGCGATGCTCGCGCTGGGCACGTACGCCGGTCATGAACCGGTGCTCCTGGTCGCGGTCGCCCTGTGGGGCATGGCGTTCGGCGGCGCGCCGACGCTCATCCAGACCGCGCTCGTCGACGCCTCGGGTCCCGCGAACGCCGATGTGGCCACCTCGCTGCAGGCCACGGTCTACAACGCGGGCATCGCGGCCGGTTCCCTCACGGGCGGTCTGATCCTGGAGAGCTCGGGCGCCGACGCCCTCCCCTGGACGACGTTCCTGCTGGTCACGGTCACGCTCGCGATCGTGGCAGCCGGGCGCGGGCACGCCTTTCCCTCGCGGCGCGGTACGGAGTTGAGTACGGTCGGTCCAAGGTCAACAGGAGGGCTGGTACGGCATGGTGAGTGAAGCCGAGCTGAAGCATCTGCGCCGCTGTCTGGAGCTCGCGACCGAGGCCCTGGACTCCGGTGACGAGCCGTTCGGGTCGGTCCTCGTGGGCGCGGACGGCACGGTCCTGGCCGAGGACCACAACCGGGTGGCCTCCGGTGACCGCACCCGCCACCCGGAATTCGAACTGGCCCGCTGGTCCGCGGCGCATCTGACGCCGGAAGAGAGGGCCGCCGCGACCGTCTACACCTCCGGCGAACACTGCCCGATGTGCGCGGCGGCGCACGCCTGGGTGGGCCTCGGCCGCATCGTGTACGTGGCGTCGTCCGAGCAACTGTCCTCCTGGCTGGGAGAGTTGGGCGTCGCCGCTGCCCCGGTCCGTCCGCTGCCGATCCGGGAGGTGGCACCCGGCGTGCTCGTCGAGGGGCCGGTCCCGGAACTCGCCGACGAGGTGCGGGCCCTGCACCGGCGGTTCCATCACGCGGAGGGATAGGCCCCCTTGGCGGCGACCAGCCGTTCCAGCTCCTCCCAGAGCTCGGTCTCACGGGCGGGGTCGTACGACGCGGGCGAGGACCGGACGGGACGCCCGCGGTCGAGATAGCTCCCGGACGGGGCGACCGGCACGCCGACGGCCGCCTGGGCGAGTTTGCGGCCGGACGCGCGCGGGTTGGTCGAGCTGGGGTGGACCCGGGTGAGGTGCAGCAGGCTGTTCCAGGCGAGGCGGTCCAGCGGTCCCGCCTCGCGGGCGAGGCCGGTGCCCGGCATCAGACCGGGGTCGAAGGTGTAGACGCCGATGCCCTCGGGGGTGCGGCGGTCCAGCTCGTGGGCGAGGTGCACGGTGGCCAGCTTGCTCGCCGCGTACGCGGACCGGCCCGCCTTGACGGTGTCGGCGTCCGGGGTCGTCCAGGGCAGCGCCAGTTCGGCGACCGGGGCCGTGCGCGGCGGCGGAGTCAGCCCCCAGGTGTGCCGGAAGTCCCCGAAGTGCGTGCCGCTGCCGACGAGGACGATGCGCCCCGGCACCGTCAGCCGGTCCTGAAGCCGTCGGATCAGCAGATGGTGCCCCAGAACGTTGGTGCCGAAGGTGACTTCGAAGCCGTCGGCAGTCCGGTCCGTGGCGGTGACGGCCTGCGTGCCCGCGTTCGCCACCACGGCACGCAGCGGCGGGAGGTCCCCGGAGTCGAGCAACTCCCTTATGGAGTCCGTCGCTTGGCGTACGGAGTCGAGTGAGCCGAGGTCACAGAGGACGCCGTGCACCCGCGATGAGCCGGTCTCGGCGGCCAGCCGCGCCGCGAGTCCGTCCGGATCCGAGCGGACGGCGACGAGGAGATGCAGGTCGGGACGGTCACGCAGGAGCGTCAGGGCGGTGGCGCGCCCGAGACCGCGGCCCGCGCCGGTGAGGAGGACGGTTCCGGGAGAAGGGATGACAGACATGGCTTGCTCCGGCCGTGGGAGAGGAGGTGAGGCACGCGAAGACGGAGAACGGATCCCCCGCGGAGGGAAATAGGTTCTCGATACCAAACGGTACTCGATACCATTATGGATCGGGTACCCCGCGGCCCGATATCCTGGCCCCATGGACAACGGCAAGCCGCTGAGCAGCGACGACGAGATCCCTCTCCGGGAGCGCAAGCGGCTACGGACCCGTGGAGCCCTGATCGACGCGGCCATGGAGCTCTTCGTCGAGCACGGCTTCGAGGCGGTCACGGTCACCGACATCGCCCGCCGCGCCGAAGTCGGCCGGACGACCTTCTTCCGCTACTTCACCGACAAGCAGGAAGTGCTCTTCGCGGACGAGGACCAGCACCGCGAGGCCCTCGTCTCGGCCCTGGACGACACTGCCGCCGCCCTCGCCCCGATCGGCGCCTCGCTCGACCGCGCCCTGGACGCGGGCCGCGCGGGCCTGAGGGGACTGCTGGGCAGCATCGCCGAGCACACCAGATGGCTGGCCGACCGCGAGCGGCTGATCAACGGGGATCCCGCGCTGCTCGCCCGCAGCCTGCTGAAGCAGCGCGCGTACGCGTACGCGGCGATCAAGGTGCTGGAGCGCCACGGGGCCGACCGGGAGACGGCCGTGCTCGCCGCCGCCGTCTGCCAGGCCTGCTACGAGGCCGCCGTCGCCCTGACGGACGCCGAGCCGGACCGGCTGCCGGGCGCCATGGAGGCCGCTTTCGAACGACTGTCCGCGCGGGGAGCGAACGTACGCGACGACTGAGCCGTACGAGAGGGGGCAGGCGGGACGGATCGGTTCCCCGCCCCGAGGCCAGGAGATGTGGTGTCGCAAGATTTACCGGCCCCCGCGCCCGTAGCCCTGCGGGAACGCCTGCCGGAAAAACGGGCCAAGCCGGCGTCCGCCCGCAGGGACCCGTATTTCGACAACGCGAAGTACCTCACCATCGTGCTGGTGGCCTGCGGTCACGCGTGGGAGCCGCTGACCCACGGCAGCAGAGCCGCGACGGCGGCGTATCTGACGGTGTACGCCTTCCACATGCCGGCGTTCGCGCTCATCTCCGGCTTTTTCTCCCGGAGTTTCGACATGGCACCGGGCCGGGTGCGCCGGCTTCTGACGACCGTCGTCGTGCCGTACTTCGTCTTCGAGACCGCCTACACGCTCTTCTACCGCTGGGCGCAGGACGATCCGGGCTATCCGCTGAGCCTGCTGGATCCCTGGTACGTGATGTGGTTCCTGGTCGCGCTGTTCGTCTGGCGGCTGACGACCCCGATCTGGCTGGCGCTGCGCCACCCGGTGCCGGTCGCGCTGGGTTTCGCCGTGCTGGCCGCCGTCTCACCCGACCTGGGCGGGGACATCTCCATCCAGCGGATCCTGGGCTTCCTGCCGTTCTTCGTACTCGGACTGACGCTGCGCGCCGAGCACTTCGAGCGGCTGCGCACCTGGCGCGTACGGCTGATCGCACTGCCGGTCGCCACGGTGGCGCTCGCCGCGGCTTACGCGGTGGCGCCCTGGTTCAGTGCCGGATGGTTCTACCACCGGGGCAGCGTCACGGGCCAGGGTGCGCCGGCCTGGGCGGGGCTGTTCACGACCCCGGCGCTGTTCCTGCTCGCGCTGGTCCTGACCGGCTGCTTCCTGGCGTGGGTACCGGGCCGGCACCTGTGGTGCACCGCTCTGGGCGCCGGGACGATGTACGGCTATCTGCTGCACGGCTTCGTCATCAAGGCCTCCCGCTTCTGGGACTGGTACGACCACGCATGGGTACGCACCCCGCTCGGCGAACTGGTCGTCACGGCCGCCGCCGTGGGGCTCATCACGGTGCTGTGCTCGGGCCCGGTCCGCTCCTTGTTCCGGTTCGTCGTCGAGCCCCGCATGGCATGGATGTTCAGCCACCGCGCCGAGACCCCGACGGCCGACAGACGCCCGTCCGGCTAGCCCAGTTCGAGTGTCGTGACGCCGAAGACCCGGTCCGTGGCGTACGGGCGGACGGGCCCGGTGTACATCCGGGCGGTCTCGAACGACGGGGTCAGACCGTACTCCTCGGCCAGGGCGACGCCCGCCGCACTCGTTTCGGGGACGTCGACGGAGACCGGGCGGCCGTCGGCCTCGGCGGCCAGGGCGGCGAAGAGGGCGCGGGCGTCCTCGGCGGTGTCGGCGAACAGCGGTCCGATGCGCAGCGAGGTGAGCGCGGGCCGGATCACGCTGTAGCCGGTGAGCCGCCCGTCGACGATCCGGACCAGGGCGCGGTGGCCTGGCTCGGTGAGCCAGCGCTCCACAAAGGCCGGCCGGTCGGCGGGGTAACAGGCGCTGTCGTAGGCCGTGATCGCGTCGAGGTCCGCCGCCTCGGCGGCCCGGACGCCGGATCCGGCGGACTCCCCCGCGGCCGGGACGCCTCCGAACCGGAAGGTCTTGTAGGCGAGTTCGAACCCCGACTGACGGTAGTTGCCCTGCTGGGCGACCACGCCGTCGAGTCCGACGGTCCGGCCGCCGACATGGGCGAGGGCCGTCTTCCAGGTGGTGAGGCCGTAGCCACACCCCCGCAGATCGGGACGTACGAGATAGCAGCCCAGGAAGGCGTAGTCGGCGCTGTAGTTGACGACGGAGATCGCGGAGACCGGCTCCCCGTCGATCCTGCCGAGGAAGAACCCCTCGGGATCCTGGGTGAAGAAGCACGCGCCGTCCGAATCCCCCGGATCCCACCCCTCGTCCGCCGCCCACCCCTTGATCACCGGCCAGTCGTCGAGCGAGGCCTGCGTGACGACGAGACCTTCGGGGCTCGGACGGGTCATCTGTGCGCTCCATTCGTCGGAAGAGATCGAAGGCGGGCCGAACACAGCAAGCGGAGCAAGGTGATCGGCCGCATCCGCGCAGCATCCTTCCCGATGGCCGAGGTGTGTGGCGCGGCAATGAGCCAGTGTCATGCGCAGGAGGGAGTACAGGGCCGGTGGCCGCGCCTAGGGTGGCCGTTCATGGATCTTGTGACACTGCGCCCGGTGGGCGAGGACGACCTGACCGTGATGGAGCGGTTCCTGACCGGCCCCGAGGAATCCGCCCCCTTCCAGTGGTACGGCTGGTGGGACACCGGACGCTGGCGACGGCAGTGGGCCGAGACCGGCCTGATCACGGACGAGGCGGGCCATCTGATCGTGGCGCTCGACGGGGAAGCGGTGGGGTTCGTGGCCTGGCGCAAGATCGTCGCCACACGCACTTCGTACTACTGGAACATGGGGATCGCCCTGCTGCGGGAGGCCCGCGGCAAGGGGGTGGGTACGCGGGCGCAGCGGCTGCTGGTCGAGTACCTGTTCGCGCATACGCAGGTGGTCCGGATCGAGGCGGACACCGAGGTGGAGAACATCGCCGAGCAACGGGCCCTGGAGAAGGCGGGGTTCACCCGCGAGGGCGTGCTGCGGAGTGTGGGGTTCCGCGATGGGCGGTGGCGGGACGGGGTGCGGTACAGCGTGCTGCGCGAGGACGTGGCCCCGGCCGATTCCTGAGCGCCGGGCCGTGAGGGGTGTGCCGGGCCGTAAGGGGCGTGCCGAGGTTTGAGCGGCGTGCCGGGCATGACGGGCATGCGCGGGGCATGAGGGCGTGCGGGCGCTGTCAGAGGGAGACCCCACCGGTTGGTGTGCCCGGTGGGGTCTTCCGTCCTCGGAGGTGTCACTCGGCTGAGAATCGACGCGGTGTACTGCCGTGACGCGATTCAGCGCACTGCCGAGGGGGCGGTGCGCGGACGACCGTGGGTACGGGTCCGTCCGCGACCGGGACCACGTCCGCGGGCCCGGTCCAAGGGGGCGACCGCAGACCGCCGGGTGGGCCGGGTCGACGTACGGTCACGGGCTCGGGCCCACGACCGGCCGCGAGCCCGGCGGACCGACCGCGGACTCCGGTCAGGAGCCGTCCGCGGACCCCGGACCACCCGCACCGGCATGCCCGGACCGGGGCGTGACAGCCGTCCGGAAGCGCCGGTACAGCGCGGCGCCGCCCAGCATCAGCGCGGCGCTGGCCGCGACCGTCGGGCCCATCAGGTCCGTGCCGGTCTGGGCGAGGGACGCTCCGGGCTCCTGCGGCACGGCCCGCGGCGCCTCGGGCTCCACGACCGGCTTGGCCGGCTTCGCCGGTCGCTCCGGCTTCTTCGGCGGCTCCACCGGCTTCGGGGCGGGGGGCGACACCGGCTTGTCCGGGTGGTGCGGCCGCTCCCGGGAGGTGTTCGTGGACTCGTTGCCGACAGCGGGGTTGCCGATGCCGACGACGCTCACCGAGTTGCCGGTGACGTTCACGGGGAGCTGGACCGGGAGTTGGATGCCGTTGCCGGAGATCACACCCGGTGAATCCTTTGCCCCTCCCTCGGCGACCGCACCCGCGGAACCCTCATGGGCACCGCCCTTGCCGTCGCCGCCCTTGCTGTGGCCGCCCTCGTTCGCGCAGCGGTTGCCCGCTGCGGGGTTGAGGAGTCCGACCACGTTCACCGTGTTCCCGCACACGTTCACCGGAACGTGCACCGGGAGCTGAATGGTATTGCCGGAGATCACCCCCGGCGAGTGGGCCGTGCCACCGTCCGCCGCGGAGTCCGCGTACACCGGCATCGTCACGGCCACGGCGCCGGAGGCGGCGGCCGCGATGATCAAACCATTTCGGGCAACCCGTTTCATAGGTTCCCTGCCTTCCAGACATGGTCGCGGGCACTCACCCGCACCGGATAAAACGCCGGTGGGCGATGCGGGTTAGTGGGTTGCCGATTTTTCACCCCAACGGGCGGTGCCCCAGTCGAACTGTCCGGCGCGCTGCCGTGACACCGCGCCGTGGGGCGCGCGGCCCGCAGAGTAAGGCCTCAGGCGCAGGTCCGCCCGCCCGGAGGCGTGCACGGGGGCGCCCCCTTATCGTGATCGAGGGGGAATCCCGGCTGCGCGCCGGGCGTTCCGGGAGGCCTTCATGCTGTCCACGCATCAACGCCGCGCGTTCACCGGCGCCGTGACACTGGCCCTGCTGGGAGCGGGACTGCAGTCGGTCGCCGCGGCGGACACCGACCGTCCCGATCTGTCCCGCTTCTACGACCAGCGGATCAAGTGGTCCGCCTGCGAGGGCGACGCCCTGCCCAAGGACCTGCAGTGCGGGAAGGCGACCGTCCCGGTCGACTACGCGAAACCGGCCGACGGAACACTCGACCTCGCCCTGGCCCGTGTCCGGGCGACGGGAAAGTCCAGGGGTTCGGTGGTGCTGAACTTCGGCGGCCCCGGCGGGCCCGGAGTCAGCGAACTCGCCGCGGGTGGCGAGGACTTCATGGGTCTGACCGACGGCTACGACGTGGTGACCTTCGACCCGCGCGGCGTCGGCAGAAGCTCCCCGGTCAGCTGTGGCGAGGGGACGGGCGAGGCCGTGGACGAGGCGGATCCCGACGCGGACGACAGCGACGACCCGCGGGCCGCTCTCGACCTCCTGCGCAGGGCCGCCGCCGAGTGCGCCGAGCACTCCGGGCCCGTGCTGTCCCACATAGGCACGGTCAACGCCTCGCGCGACCTCGACGTGCTGCGCGCGGCCCTCGGCGACAAGAAGCTCAACTACCTCGGCTTCTCGTACGGCACGCGGCTGGGCGCGGTGTACGCGGCCCAGTTCCCCAAGAAGACGGGCCGGTTGGTGCTCGACGGCGTGGACACCCTCACCGAACCACTGAGCGAACAGGGCATCGTCGGCGCCCAGGGCCAGCAGACAGCTCTTGAGGGCTTCCTCGACTGGTGCACCGAGGACATCAACTGCGCGTTCGGACAGGACACGCGCACCGCCCGGCAGGACGTGGTCCGGCTGGTCGAGTCGCTGGACGAGGACCCGGTGCCGGGGGACTTCGGCGAACCGTTCTCCGGTCAGGATCTGGTGGGTGCGATCGTTCAGGCCCTCTACAGCAAGGAGCTGTGGCCGGCTCTCTCGCAGGCGCTGACCTCGCTGGTCCAGGACGGCGACACCCGGGGCATCATGCGCTTCGCCGGCGGCGGTGTCTCCCTGCCCGGCGGCATCACGGTTCCCGGCGACGGCGGGCTCGCCGATGACGGGGAGGGCGACCTGGTCGACGAGGGCGACATTCCCTTCGACAACCTCCCGGCCGCGCTGATGGCCGTCAACTGCGCCGACGATCCGGACCGGCCCACCGCGGACCAGATCACCGAGGACCTCGACCGACTGCGCGCCGAGTACCAGGCCGCGTCACCGGTCTTCGGCCAGTACCGCCTCACCCAGGTCCTGATGTGTTACGGCCGCCCGAAGGGCACCACCTACATCCGCGAGGAGGTCCGCGACGTCGACACCCCGAAGCTGCTCCTCGTCGGCACCCGCGGCGACCCCGCGACCCCGTACCGCTGGACCACGGAGACCGCGGCCCGGCTCGGCTCGTCGGCGGTCGTCCTCGACAACAAGGGCGAGGGCCACACCGGTTACGGGTCCTCCAAGTGCGTGCACCGCAAGGTCGACGACTTCCTGCTGTACGGCTCGCTGCCGCCCGACGGGAGCTCGTGCGGGGCGGAGGAGTGAGGAACGTGAGGGCCTCGGCGTCCGCCTCGCCCCGTTCGCCCGACCCGGTCCCTCCGCATGCCCGTTCGCCCATTCGGTCATATGGTGCATCTATGGAGCATGTTCTGAGCCCCACCACACTCACCGAACTGCGCCGCCCGCGGCCCTATCCGGCCGTGTCGGTGCTCACTCCGACCCATCGCCGCGAGCCCGACAACGCGCAGGATCCCGTGCGGCTGCGCAACGTCCTGGCCGAGGCGAAGAAGCAGCTGGAATCCGACCCCGCGGTCACCCGTGAGCGGCGGATGGACGTCGTCGGGCAGCTGGAGCAGGCACTCGCGGAGGTCGATCTGGCCCACGCCGAGGACGGTCTCGCGATCTTCGCCGCACCCGGGGAGCACCAGGTGTGGTCGCTGGCCCGGACCGTGCCGGAGCGCGTCGTCCTCTCGGACACCTTCCTGACCCGCAACCTCGTCGCCGCGCAGGCCGCCGAGCGCCCGTTCTGGGTACTGGCCGTCTCCGCTGACCGGATCTCCCTGTGGAGCGGCGGCGGGGGACATGTCGTCGAGACCGAGGCGGCCGGCTTCCCGCTCACGCGCAGCCTGGAGGACCCGGACGCCGAGCGCAAGGAACGCATCGGCGACCTGCCGAGCACCTTCCGCGACGAGCGGACCCGCCACTTCCTGCGGGACGGCGACACCGCCCTCGCCGGTGTCCTGCGCGGCGACACTCGACCGGTGTACGTCACCGGCGAGCAGGCCGCGCTCTCCCTTCTCGACGAGGTCGGCACCGTCACCAAGGACGCCGTCCACGTCGCGCACGGCGGTCTCGCGCACGCGAACGCCGACGCCGTGTGGCAGGCGGTCAGCCCTCTGGTCACGGCCGAGGACCGCAGGAGCGCCGACACCGTGGCGCGGGAACTCGAAACGGCAAAGGGCCGACGGGCGTTCGCGGCAGGCGTCGACGAGGTCTGGCAGAACGCGACCGCGGGCCGGGTCCGGCTGCTGGCCGTCGAGGAGAACTACCGCGTGACCGTGCGCGACGACGGCGGCGACCATCTGGTCCCGGCCGACACCGACGATCTGGACGCCCGCGACGACATCGTGGACGAGATCGTCGAGCAGTGCCTGGACACCGGCGCGCAGGTCCGCTTCGTCCCGGACGGCACGCTGGGCGACGCCGAGGGCATCGCCGGAGTGCTGCGCTACTGACCGCGACGGGTCATCGGCCGAGCCCGGTGCCGGGCGGGTGACCGGGCCTAGTGCCGAGTGCCCAGGGCCCGGCCGTCCCGAAATGCCCCACCGGAATATCCGACATAGGGTTCATTTCGTCGACCGACCCGACAGTGATCGACCAGGCACCGACAGCAAGGACGACACTCGATGCACTCACCGTCGCGTGGCCCCCGCCGACCGGGCAGGACCCGTTCGGCCGCCGTCGCACTGGCGGCGATCGCCGCGGCCACGAGCACGCTCGCCTCGTGCAGCACCGACAGCGACTCCGGCGGTTCCGACCCGTCCTTCAGCGAGCGGCCGTCGCCGCCCGACACGGCGTCCTTCTCGGGTACGGCCCCTTCTGTCAACGAGTCGGCCATCGAGTCCGCTCGCGCCGCGGCCTCCGCGGCGGCTTCCTCCGCCTCGGCCGCGGCGTCCTCCTTCGAGGCGTCCGTGTCGGCGGAGGTCGCCCGGGCCAACGAGGCGGCGGAGAGCGAGCTCAAGGACGTCGACGGCCAGGGCAACGCGATGTCCGACGTCTCCATGACCGGCAAGCCCAGGTCCGAGACCGGCGGCCTGCTCGCCGTCGTCGTGACCATCACCAACAAGACCGACACGCAGGCCTCGTACGCCGTGCAGGTCGACTTCCTCGACTCCTCCGGCAAGACGGTGGAGACGAGGTTCGTCGGCGCCGAGGACCTCGCCCCGGGTGAGCGCGCCCAGCCGCTCGCCATCAGCCGCAAGCCCGCCGAGCCGACGCTGACACCGAAGCTGGTCAAGGCCCAGCGGTACTGACCCGGGGCCCGGCGGTGCCGACGCGGCGAAACCCCGAACGGGCACCGCACACACGCTCGCCGAACATACGATTGAGTGAGCCGCGGCCACTGCCGTCACTCCATCAACTCGCCTATCCTGTCTACGACTTGACCGGACCGACCGCGTACCGACTCCACCCCGTCCGAGCCCTCCGCGAGGACTGCGACATATGCCAGAGGCACCACCGAGTCGTGTGTTGCCAAATCCCTTACAGCGCGTCGCAGGCTGTGCGACAGTCGTAACCGGTCCTTCCTTCAGCCTTGGTCGTACCGTGCCTGTATCGGAGTACGTCATGCCGTCCCATCTCTCGGCGGACCATCCAGCCGCCCAGCCGCCCCCGCGCGGCTCGGTCGACGCGCTCATTTCGCAGACGCGCCGACTGCGGGGCGAGGTGGACGCCGTTCGGCGTGACGCGCCGGTCGACGGCACGGATCCGGAGGGCCGCTGGCAGCGCGCCCTGTGCGATCTGGCGATGCATCAACTCAGTGACCTCGACGAACACTTGGCGCAGTTGAGGGACGGCCCGCCGGCCGTTCCCGTCGAGCACGAGGCGGCGGCTCCCACCGCACGAGCCGTGCCGGCCGCACCCCGGCACGGCTCGCTGCTCAGCCGCGTCGGAAGCGCCGAGTGGAACCTGCTGACGGACGAGGCGAGTTGGTCCGGCGAGCTCTACCAGATCCTCGGCCGTGACCCCGCCGCTCCCCCGCTCACCCTCGACGAACTGCCCTCCGTCGTGCTGGACCAGGACCGGCCCAGGCTGACGGCCATGGTCACGGACTGCCTCATCGACGCCAAGCCGATCGACGGCGAGTTCCGTGTCGTACGGCCCGACGGCGACGTACGGACCGTGCACATGATGGGTGAGCCCGTGCTCGACACGGACGGCAGCACCGCCTCGATGTGGGCGGTCCTGAGGGACGTCAGCGAGCTGCGCCGCAGTCAGCGGACCGTCAGTGAGACCCGTGACTCCCTGCAGCACCAACGGCACTTCGCGCAGACCGAGCGCCGGCTCGCGGTCGAGCTGCAGGAAGCCGTACTGCCGCCGTGGCGCGGTTCCCTGCGGCTCCCGCGCCAGGGACCCGAGACGCTGGACCTGGCGGCCCGCTATCTGCCGTCCTCGACGAGCGAACTCATCGGCGGCGACTGGTACGACGCACTCGAACTGCCCAGTGGGGACACGCTGTTGAGCGTCGGCGACCTCACCGGCCGTGGGGTGACCGTCACCTCGGGCATGGCGATGATGATCGGCGCCCTGCGCGGTATGGCCGTGGCGGGTACCGAGCCCGGCCAGCTCATGGCATGGCTCAACCAGTTACTCGACGCCTCGGTCCAGCCGGCCCTGGGCAGCGCGGTGTGCTGCCGCTACCGGCCCGAGAGCCGCACGCTGACCTGGGCGCAGGCAGGACACCCCGCCCCGCTGCTGTTCCGCGACGGGACGGGGCGCGTGCTCTCGCCGCCGGACGGCGTACTGCTCGGCGCCACCTCCGGCGCTGTCTACGGACAGGCCGAGGAGACGCTCGAACCGGGCGACCTGCTCCTCCTTCACACCGACGGACTGGTTCCGCGGCGATGGGCTTCCTCCCAGCCCCAGTCATGGGAGTCCCACGACTCGGGCGACGCCGGGAGTGGAGGCGACACCGCGGACGTCAGCCGTCTCCTCGACCTGGCCCCCCGCTTCGGCGAGGCGCGCGCCGCACAGGACTGCGTACGGATGGTCGTGGAGGAGTTCGGCGAGACGGAGCGCGAGGACGACGCCTGCGTACTGATCGCCAGGGTTGCCACCTGACGCGGGCACAGCCCAACGGCACGCGAGCGCGACCCGCCAACAGAGGTGAACAGCCGCACAAGCCCCCTATGCCCGTGCGCTGTTGCCGCCCCTGGCCTTCAACGAGCCCTTGGGCAGCGCCAGTTTGATCTCCTCACGCAGATCGTTGATCTTCGGATAGCTGGAGTACTGCCCCGTCAGCCGGTACATCTCACGCAGCCGGTCCCAGGTGCGGTGGGAGGAGTTCGAGCCCATCGACGTCAGGGCCAGACGTGCGTACCGGTCGGCCTGTTCGGGGTCGTCGGCGATGAAGCAGGCGGACGCGAGCGAGATGTGGTCGAAGATCTTCGACCGGTCCCGGCCCTTCTCCCGCAGCTCCAGGGCTTCCTTGGCGTGTCGCTGCGCGACGGCGGCCGCGGACGGGTCGTGCTCCGCGAGCGTCCGGTAGGCCAGGGCCTGCATCCCGTGCATGTCCGCATCGTCGAACAGCTGCATCCAGCTCGGCGGCGGCACGTCACCCTTGTCCGAGACGAAGAGGTCCTCCGCCTCCCCCAGGGTGCGCCGCATGGCCTGGCCCTTGCCCAGCGACGCCTGCGCCCAGGCCTCGATGGTGTAGAGCATGGCCTGGGTGCGCGGCAGGACCTCGTCGCCCGATCCCGATTTCGCGAGCTTCATGAGGTCGAGCGCGTCGTCGGGCCGGCCCAGGTGCACCATCTGGCGGGCCGCTCGGGAGAGCGCCTCGCCCGCGCGGGGCCGGTCACCGCCTTCTCGGGCCGCGTGCGCGGCGATGATGAAGTACTTCTGAGCCGTGGGCTCCAGGCCGACGTCGTGCGACATCCAGCCCGCGAGGACGGCGAGGTTGGCGGCGACGCCCCACAGGCGCCGCTGCAGATGGTCGGGGTGTCGGTAGGAGAGCATGCCTCCCACTTCGTTGAGCTGTCCCACGACAGCCTTGCGTTGCAGTCCGCCCCCGCGGGCCGCGTCCCAGGCGCGGAACACCTCGACCGAGCGCTCCAGTTCCTCGATCTCCTGCGACCCGATGGGGGCGGCCTCGTAGCGGTCGAACCCAGCGGGGTCGGCGTGCAGGGGATTGTCGATGTCAGGGGCGTCGGCCGCGAGGGTCGGATCGGAGTGCAGCCAGTCCTGCATGGCGCTGCTGATAGCGGATCCGGCGGCGAGCGCGGCGCCCGCGCCCACCAAGCCGCGTCGGTTGAGCATGAGGTCCATTCCCGTGAATTCGGTGAGGACCGCGGCAGTCCGCTCGGGCGCCCACGGCATACCGTCGGGATGTTCCACACTCCCGCCGCCCGGCCGTTTCCCCGTGCGCCCGTGCCGGACCAGACCGAGATCCTCGATGGTCACGACACGGCCGAGACGCTCGGTGAACAGTGCTGCCAGCACCCGCGGCACCGGATCGCGCGGGATCTCTCCCGTGTCGATCCACCGCCGCACCCTTGAGGTGTCCGTCGCCAGCTGGGGGTGGCCCATGGCCGCCGCCTGCCGGTTGACCATCCTCGCGAGTTCCCCCTTGGACCAGCCGGCCAGGCCGAACAGGTCCGAAAGGCGGGTGTTGGGTTGTCCGCTCACGTCAAGCCCCCAGGTTCTCGGCTGAGTTGACACTAACCGTCTGTCAGTTGCTGAGCGACTATTCGCCAGGGTTCGCCAGGGCACGCCAGATGGTGTGCCAGTGGGCATCGGGTGTCAGGTAGGAAAGCGCCACCCCGACCCGGTCGCCGAAGGGACACTCCCCAGGGTGCACCAAGGCGGCCGGGGCGGGTAGCGCAGCAACTCGCAGGCACACGAAGGGATCTGTTTCGCCCATGTACGCAGCATCGTCCTCCGTGTCCGCTCCGCCCCGGTCACTGCACGCCCGCCCGGTCGGCAGCGGCCCCTATCTCGACCCCGTACGCCCGGGGGCGGCTCCCGTGCTCGGTGCCGGTCGGTCACGGCGCGTGCCGGGGCTCGGTACCCAACCGCTCAGCGGGAGACTCGACTTGTCCGGCCCCCAGGGGGCGCAGCTGCGCACGGCGATCGCGTCGGTGCACCGGATCTGTCCGGAGTTCTCTCCGGTCCAGGTGCTGCGCCGCAGCGGCCGTTCCGTGCTCCTTGTCGGCACGACAGGGCGCAGCACCGCCGTCGCCAAGTGCTTACTGGACCACTCCCCGGTGTGGAGCGAGCGGATCCGTCATGAAATAGCGGCGTACCGCTCGTTCGTGCGGCACCGGCCCCCGGTGCGGGTGCCGCGCCTGATCGCGGCGGACCCGGACAACTGCACACTGGTGATCGAGCGGATGCCGGGACGGGTGGCGGCGCTGCAGCGGCACCCGGTGGAGTCACCGCCGCGCGCGGACATCAGGGCGGCGCTCGGCGCGATCTGCCGGCTCAACGCGTGGCGGCCGCCGGCGGGGACGTTCGACGCCCCGCTGGACTACGCGGCCCGGATCTCCCGGTACCACGAGCTGGGGTTGCTCACCGACCGGGACATGGGTGATCTGCAGAAGCTGGTGCACGGCATCGCGCACTCGGCGGGCCGCCAGGGCATGGGCCAGTTCTGCCACGGCGACGCTCTCCTGTCCAACATTCTCCTGTCACCGGCCGGTCCAGTGCTGGTGGACTGGGAGCATGCGGGCTGGTATCTGCCGGGGTACGACCTGGCGACGCTGTGGGCGGTCCTCGGGGACGCGCCCGTCGCCCGGCGGCAGATCAGCCAGCTCGCGCAGTCGGCGGGACCCGCGGCGCGGGACGCGTTCCTGGTGAACCTCATGCTCGTCGTCACCAAGGAGATCCGTACGTACGAGATGGCCGTGCAGCGATCCATGCAGGAGACGACCCCGGCGGCACCGGGACCGGCCCACCCGGGTGCTGCGCCGTCCGGCGAGGAACAGCGGCTGCTGCTGAGGCGGCTGCACGACGACTGCCAGATGGCCCGCAAGGCCGTCCGGGCGGCGGTCGGCACTCGCTGACGGGGATGGTGGTCCGCGGTGCGCCCAGGACAGGGCGCATCGCGGACCTTCGTCATGTCGCGGACCTTTCTCGTGTCGGGCAGCCGCTCGCGCCCCACACACCTCCATTGAAGAACGTTCACCCGAACAGGCCACAGGTCCACTCCACTGACGCCTCGCAGGCCGGGTCGCCGTCGCCGCGAAACCCGCGACACCCGCCGCTGACGTGGGAAATCAACCGCCTCTGGGCATGATTGACGGATCGTCGGGGAGCCGGTACCACTGACGCACGCCCGGCCCCGCACGCACCATCGCGACCGATCGTCCCAGGAGGCCTGCTTTGCGAGGATCCCCCACCGACTCCAGCCCCTCCACCGGGCACGGACGCGCACACAGGGCGGCCGGTGCCGTCGCCTCGGCGGCCCTGTTGCTGCCGCTGCTCGGCGCCGCCCCGTCCGACAGCGGCGCCCGGACGTCCTCCGCGCGTCTGCAGAGCGCGTTCGCGGACGCGGCCGCCCAGTACGACGTACCGCGCAGTGTGCTCCTCGCCGTCTCCTACCTGCAGTCCCGCTGGGACGCGCACGGCGGGGCGCCGAGTGTCACCGGCGGCTACGGTCCCATGCATCTGACGGACGCCCGCACCGCGATCGCCCGGACGGTGGCACCGCACCACAGCGACGCCACGGAGGACGCGCGCGGTGACGACTCACGCAAGCCCCTGCTCCCCGACACCAAGGTCCCGGAGAACACCCAACTCCCCGCGCGTCTCAAGACGTTGACGAAGGCGGCCGAGCTCACCGGCATCCCCGCGGAGCGGCTGCGTACGGACGCGGCCGCCAATGTGGCGGGAGGGGCCGCGCTGCTGGCCGCCGCCCAGAAGCAGCTCGGCGAGCCGCTCAGCGACGACGCGGCCGACTGGTACGGGGCGGTGGCACGCTACTCGGGCGCCGATGACACGGCGACGGCGGCGACGTACGCCGACGACGTCTTCGAGGTGATCCGCCGCGGGGAGCACCGCACGACGGACGCGGGCCAGCAGGTCGCCCTCGCGGCGCAGCCTGAACTGCGGTCCTCCACGGCGCAGTTGGGCGGGACAGGGTTGCGGGCGGCCCGCGCGGCCGGCACCGAGTGCCCGGCGACCGTGTCCTGCGAGTGGATCCCGGCGCCGTACGAGGAGTTCGGCGAAGGCGACTACGGCAACCACGATCTCGGCAACCGGCCCAAGTCCCAGAGCATCGAGTACATCGTCGTGCACGACACGGAGGGTGCCTGGGAAGGCGTCCTGAACATGGTGCAGGACCCCACCTATGTGTCGTGGCAGTACACCCTGCGCTCCACCGACGGGCATATCGCCCAGCATGTGAAGGCCAAGGACGTGGCCTGGCACGCGGGCAACTGGTATGTGAACGCCAAGTCGATCGGCCTGGAGCACGAGGGTTTCCTCGCGGCGCCGGACGCCTGGTACACGGAGGCGATGTACCGGTCGTCGGCGCGGCTGGTGACGTATCTGGCGAAGAAGTACGGCATCCCGCTGGACCGGCAGCACATCCTCGGGCACGACACCGTGCCGGGACCGACGTCGGCGAACATCCCCGGGATGCACACGGACCCGGGCCCGTACTGGGACTGGCAGCACTACTTCGCCCTGCTCGGCAAGCCGCTGCGCGCCGCCCCGGGGTCGAACGGCGGGCTCGTGACCGTGCTGCCCCAATTCGCCGAGCACAAGCCGGAGTTCACGGGCTGCGTCACCAAGGGCGAGCCCTGCGCGGCGCACGGTTCGAGCGCCGTGCGGCTGCACACCCGGCCGCGCGCGGACGCGCCGCTCGTCAAGGACATCGGCCTGCGGCCCAACGGCGCCGACTCCACGATCGATGTGAACGACCTGGGTTCGCGTGTCTCCACCGGTCAGCGGTATGCGGTCGCCGGGCGCGACGGCGACTGGACCGCGATCTGGTACCTCGGCCAGAAGGCCTGGTTCAAGAACCCGGCGAAGCAGCCGACCGCGGTGAACGCGACCGGTCTCGTCGTGACACCGAAGGCCGGGCTGACCGAGATCCCCGTGTACGGACGCGCGTACCCGGAGAAGGCGGCCTACCCGGCGGGCGTGCCCGTCCAGGAGGTCTCGCCCCTGCCGTACAAGCTGCTCAAGGGGCAGAAGTACTCCGCGGGCGACAAGGTGCCGGGCGAGTACTTCTACGCGCCGACCTTCGACACCACGCCGCACCGGGTGGTGCGCGGCAAGGACATGTACTACGAGATCCAGTTCGGGCACCGGGTGGCGTATGTGCGCGCCGCCGATGTACGGGCCGTGCCGTCGGCCTCGTAGCGGAAACGGGTCACTTCGGCGGTTCGTGCAGTCCGAAGGCGGAGCCCTGGTCGTCGCGGCACAGCTTGAAGCGGCCGAACCGGGCGGCCGACTCTTCGCTGTCGCCGCCGTCGCCCAGGTCTTCCACCGTGCCGCCCAGGTCACGGACCCGAGCGACGGCGGCGTCGAGGTCGTCCACCCGGAAGAAGAGGTAGGGGGAGGCTCCGGCGTCGCCGCCGTGCATTCCGCCCGGCACTCCGCCGGTGCCGATGGCGAAGCCTCCGCCTTCGGACGTGCCGGGTTCGAAGGTCCAGCCGAGGAGGGATCCGTAGAAGGCGCGGCCCCGCTCGGGGTCCGCCACGCCGATTTCGAAGAAGGTCGGTTCGCCGCTCATCGCGCGTCTCCTGTCGTGAGACATGTGTCGGCCGCCTCAGACCACCGTACGCGCGACGGAACGCGGACGCCCTCCGCGCGGGCTCAGCCCTCGATGCGGCGGAGTCGTTCGGCGTCGCAGGTGCGGGGGCAGGTGGAGCAGGCCTCGTCGGGGCGGATCGTGTAGTACATGCAGCAGCCCATGCGGGTGCGGGTGGTGTGCTGTCGGCCGTCGCTGCCGGTGAGCCGGCGGAAGTCCGCTCCGCCCGGGAAGGGTGCGACGGCCGAGGGCAGGAGCGCGGTGGCCGCCCGGACGGCGTCGGGCTCCTGGCCGAGCATGCGGCCGAGGTACCAGATGCCGGAGACAAGGTCGTCGGTGACCATGCCCCACAGAGCGCGCGGGCCGCGCCGGATGTGCGGGGCGATCGCGGAGAGCAGCGGTTCCATGTGATCGGCGACGGCCACCCTCAACTCGGCACGCAGGGCCTCCTCGTGAGGGGCCGTCAGTGCCCCGGGGAGTGCGGCGGCCGGGTCGCCCGGGAGGCAGGTCAGGTCCGAGCGGGGGCTGATCTCGAACACGCCGGTCGTCAGGTCGATCCGTACGTCTTCGGGGTGGACACGCGGCACCCGGCCCGTGAGGTACCAGACGCCGCTCATCAGCAGCCCGACGGACCACGCGTAGTCGTGGAGGGCTCGCGAGGCGGCGACGTCCCGGCGCGGGGTGTGGTCGTAGCGGTCCTGGATGCGGTCGGTCTCCGCCAGGAGGAAGGCATCCAGGGCTTCTTGATTCTTCGTCAACTCGGCTCCACTGACGCCCATTTGGGTGACACGCGGATCTGGGTCGGTGACTCGCACGGTCAACGCCTCGCACACCTCGCCCAGTTGCCGGTACGTGTCCGCGAGCAGGCGGTACACGGACGGGGCCGCACCGGTCGACAGAGTCTCCACGGTCACGGTCATTGGTACTCCTGTGCATGGGGGGCGAAGCAAGCGAAGCAGGTAAGGCTTACCTTAGTATAGAGATCACCGACAGCAGCGCGTGACCGCATCCCTGGAGCGGAGATCAAGGGAGGCGCATGTCACAGCCCCTCACGGCTGGTTGAAACGTAAAATATGCCTGACTTGAACTTACTTACCGTGACCGTGACCCAACGGGCCGCATCCACGGTGGTGCCCGCGCGCGCCCTGCGGCACATACCCGTGCTCCTCCTCGGCGTCCGGCCGGCCGGGGGCATGACCGCCGTCCTGTTCGCCGTCGCCCTCCTCGCCGGGTCCGCGGTGGCCGTGGCCAGGTCCGTCGCCTTCATCGGCCTCGCCGCACCCCAACTCGTACGGCCGCTCCCGCGGAAGTAGCCCCCGCGGCAAGAGGCAGCCAGCCCCGCCGTCCCGGGCCTGCCGTCCCGAACCTGCTCCTCAACCCCCCGACCCCGACCCACGAGCGGAAGTTGTCCCCTCGCATGCGCATGTATCTGCTGGCCCTCAACCCGACCGACTCCGTCACCGAAGGGTTTCTGCCCGCAGCGGCACGGCTCGGCCTGGATGTCACGCTGCTCACCGACCAGCCGGACGCCCACCGGAGCGTGTATCCGGAGATCGAGATCCTGGAGTGCGACGTACGCGACTTCCGTGCCGTCGTCACCCGGATATCGACTCATCACCGCCCCGACGGGGTCTTCACCAACAGCGACCATCTGCAGACCCAAGCCGCCCTGGCCGCCGACTACTTCGGCCTGTCCGGCAAGGACTGGTGGGTCACCCTGCGCACCAAGGACAAGGCCGAGATGCGTCGCCATCTCACCTCCGTCGGCGCGGACACGGTCTGGTCGACCGAAGTCAGCGATCTCGCTGGGCTGGCCGCCAGCGACGTCCCGTACCCCTGTGTCGTCAAGCCGCGCGAGGGCGTGGCCAGCGAGGACGTCGTGCTCGTCGACGGTCCCGAGGAACTGGTGGCGCGCTGCACGGAGATCCGGAGCCGTCGCCCGGGGGCCGCCCTGGTCGTGGAGGAGTATCTGCCGGGCGAGCTGTACACGTTGGAGACGCTAGGCGACGGTCACATCCGCCATGTCCTTGGCGGCTTCCACACCAGAGTGTCACCGCCGCCGTACTTCATCGAGGAGGGGCTGACCTTCGTCGCGGCCCATCCCAAGCCGGTCGTCGACCAGGTACTGGCCCAACTCGACGCGCTCGGCGTGGGATTCGGCGCCTGCCACACCGAGTTCGTCGTCCACGAGGGCCGGGCACGGATCATCGAGGTCAACTACCGCGCCATCGGCGACCAGTGCGATCTGCTGCTGGCGCGTCTGCTGGAGATCCCGCTGTTCGAGCACATCCTGCGTACGCATCTGGGTGAGCGGCTGCCCGCGGACCTGGGAGCACGGCGGGACGGGGTTGCTCGACTGGAGTATCCCTGCGCAGAGAGCGCCGGGACGCTGATCGCAGCCCCCGCTGCCTCTGAACTCACCGCCGACGGAGTGCGGTTGACGTACCGCCCGCTCCGGTCGGTCGGCGAGCGGCACGACGTGTATCGCACCAATCGCGACTTCCTCGGTGTGCTGCGGGCCATGGGAACCGACCAGGAGGCCGTGGACAAGGCGGTGGCCGAGTTCCTGGCCGGGCAGCGCTGGGAGATCCAGCGGTGAAGGCCCGAACCGTGACGGCCGGGGACTGCTTCGGCAACGACGACACCGGCGACGGGCTCGGCGTATCTCCAAAGGACGACACCGGCGACGGGCTCGGCTCACTGCCGGAGGACGACGTCTCCGAGGGCGAGTTGGTGACCCGGGTGCTCAGTGCTCTGCTGCGTGAGGACGTGGTCGGCCTGCGCACGCGCAGCACACTCGTGCAGCGGCCGGACGGCACCTGGCTGCAACGGGCCGACGGGAAAGGGGGGTTCCTCCTGCTGCCCGTCGTCGAGGACGGGTTCCAGTGCGAGTTCGCGGCCCGGGTGCCCTTGCTCGTCGGGGAATCCGAGGAGGCCGGGCCTGTCCCGTACGAGACGTGTGACGAGATCCTTGGCGTGCTGCGCGTCCTGGCCGACCCCGTCGACCAGGACGGGTTCGACGCCTTCGCCGAGGAGTGCCGTCAGACGCTGGCCACCATGCGGTTGCAAGCCTCGGTCCGGTCGGAGGTCGCCGGGCGGCTGACGGACCGGCTTGGTGCGGACCCGGCGGACTGGATCGGGCTGACGGCCGGGCTGGCATTCGACACCCTCGCCGCCCATCTCGACCATCCCGTCTACCCCACGGCACGTGGCCGCTCCGGGCTCGTCGAGGAGCAACTGCGTGCGTACGCACCGGAGTTCCATCCGCGCTTTGCGCTGCGCTGGCTCGCCGTGCCCCGGGAGGCGGTCACCGGCATGCTTCCGGACCGCTGGCCCACACCCTCGCTGCTCGGGCTGAGGGAGCTGGACCGTACGCATGTGGCCCTGCCCGTACACCCGTTGACCGTCGGTGCCCCTCTGGAAGGGGCCCTGCGTGCCACCGCTCTGACGGAAGGCGCGGTGCTCGCCGACCGCGCCCACCTCGAAGCCGTGCCCACCCTCTCGATGCGTACCGTCGCCCTGTCCGCCGACCCGTTGCTGCACGTCAAACTCCCCCTGGTCACCGCCACGTTGGGCTTGCGCAACCGGCGGACCATCAAGCCCGGGACACTCGTCGACGGAGCCGCGGGACAACGTCTGATCGAGCGGGTCATCGCCCGGGAGCACCGTTTCCAGGACACGATCCTGCACGCCGACGAGACCATGTACGCGCACGCCGGGCACGAACTGCTCGCCGCGCTGTTCCGGCGCTACCCCGCCGGTCTCCAGGACTCCGTCGTCGTGCCGATGGCCGCGCTGCTCGCCGAAGCGCCTGGCGGACGGCTGGTCGTCGACCACCTGGCCGACCGCTTCTACGGCGGCGACCCGCTCACCCTGCTGGACGCCTGGCTCGCCCTGCTCTTCGACTGGCAGACCACGCTGTTCGGCTATGGGATCGCACTGGAGTCGCACCAGCAGAACATCTCGCTCGTACTCGACCGGCGAACCGACGGCAGCACTCGGCTGCGGCTGTTGTTGAAGGACAACGACGGGCCGCGCATCAACACCGCGCGGCTGCGTGAGCGGTTGGGGGAGGGACTGAGTGAGCGGTTGGGTGATCGGTTGGGTGACAACACCATCGGCCCGCGTGACTTCGACGACGCCCGGACCTTCGGCGAGAGCGATCAGCCGGTCGTCGACCTGTTCACCACGATCACGGTCCATCTGTGCGCGGGCGCCTACGCGTTCGGGCTCGCCCGGCACGGTCGCGCTCCGCTTCCGGTGCTGCTGCGGCTCGTACGCGACCGGCTCGCCGAGGCGGTCGAGCGGCTCGGGACAGGAGCGGGCGAGCCCGGTGCCGTACTGCGCGCCCAGGTGCTGGACTCACCCCGCCTGCCCGTGAAGGCGATGGTCACCGCGGGAACCCTGCTCACCAAGGAACGTTCGGGCGCGGCGGACATCAACAAGCACTACACGACCGGCCCCAACTACCTCCTGCGCACGGGGGATTCGGCATGATCGCCGAAGTCCTGCGGATGCCCCACCCCAGGTTCGGTCCACGACACGTGCACGCCGTCGCGGGCTGCTACTTCGTGGCGTCGTTCGCGGCCCTGGGACTGCCGCCGTTCCTGACCGAGATCCTGCCGGAGCTCGGCGACCGGACGGCTCGCTGGGCGGGCCTGCTGTATGTCGTGCCCACCGTCTTCGGCGCACTCGGCGCTCCCCTGTGGGGCCGGCTCGCGGACCGCTTCGGACGAAAACGGCTCCTGCTGCGGGCCCAGTTGGGGCTCGCCGTGGCCTTCCTGCTCGCGGGGTGGGCCGATTCGCTCGGCACGTTCACCGCGGCGCTGGTGTTGCAAGGCATCCTCGGCGGCACGTTCGCGGCGTCCAACGGCTACCTAGGCGCCGCGTTGGAAGGGCCTCACCTCTCCAGGGCGCTCACGCTGATGCACGGCAGCGCCCGGGCGGCCCTGGTCGTCGCCCCGATCGTCGTCGGCTCCCTGTCGTCCTGGCTGTCACCCCATCGCCAGTACGCACTGCTCGCGCTTCTCCCGCTGGCCGCCGCCCTGTTGCTCGCCGTGCTGCCCGAACCACAGGTGCAGGCAGTCGAGTTGACAGAGGTGGCGGAGACTGCCGAGCCCGTGTCGGAGGCGGCTCTGCGCTCCCTGTACGTGCTCGAGTTCGCCTTCGTCTTCTCGACGGTCATCTCCTTTCCCTACCTCATCTCCCTTGTCGAGGAACGAATACCGGGCGCGTCACCGACGCTGTCGGGCGCGCTGTTCGCCCTCCCCCACCTCTGCTACCTGATGGCCGCCATGCCCGTACACACCGCGTTCCGGTGCCGTCCCCGGGCCGGAATCGCGATCGGCTTCGTCTGTGTGGCGATCGGGCTGGCCGGACACAGCGTGGCCGATTCCCTCGCCACCCTGATAGGCGTACGGCTGATCCTCGGCGTAGGGCTGACGCTCGGCCTGGTGTGTCTGTCGGTGCTGGCCGCCGACTGCGTCAAGGGCCGTTCCCCCGGCGGGCTGTTCGGCTCGCTGGAGTTCTTCTCCAAGGCCGGCGCGGTCGCCGCCGGCGTGGCCGCGGCGGCGGGCAGCGCCCGCTACGGCCCGACCGCCCCCTTACTAACCGGCGCGGCCGTCGCGCTGATCACCGTATGCGCGACCGTCCTCCGCTCTCTTTGCACCCGCTGGAGCCACACATGCCCTCGCTGACCGAGTCGCTCGGTAGCACCCCGACCTCCACCGCCGCTCCCACCGCGTCGGCCGAACTCCCCTCCCCCGACGAGTCCGTGGCGCACACGCTCCTCAACTGTCTGCTGCGCGAGGTGTCGGCGCCCGAGCGCCAGACGGCTTTCACCGACGGCCGGCTGCTGCTGCGGCTCCCCCGCCGCGGTGTGCTGCTGCGCGTCGCCCTGCGCCGTACGTCGCTGCTCGGCGCGCATCGCTTCATCGGCCCGGTGAGCGTGCGGACGGCCGACGGCGGCTGGAATGTGGTCGGCTGGCGGCGGCTGGCCGAGTACACGCAGGACGAGCTGTCCCTGCGCACCGGTGTGCGCAACGAGGAGTTCCTGGAGCAGATCGACTCCAGCCACCGAACCATCGCCGCCTCTCTCGCCGTACGAACCGGGAACGGCCCGAGCCCGCGCCCCGCGCAGGCGGGGCCCGGCGCAAGCTCCCTCCCCGGGCGGGCCGGGACCGACCCGGACTCGGTCCCCGTACGGGCGGGGGCGGACTCGGTGACGGCGGACACGCCCGTCGCCGCCTACCTCGTGTCCGAGCAGTCGCTGCTGTTCGGGCACCGCTTCCACCCCACGCCCAAGGCGCGCACCGGGGACGCGGACTCCTGGCTCGCCTACTCGCCGGAGGCCGGCGCTGCGTTCCGTCTGCGACACCTGGCCGTACGCGAGCATCTGATCGCCGAGGAGGCCGCGGAGCCCGGCGCCCTGGACCCACTCGACGGGCGAAACGCGCGGGACCGAGGGGACCGAAAGGGCGGTGCCGATGTGCCCGACGGCTTCCGGCTGCTGCCCGCCCACCCCTGGCAGTACGCGATGCTCCGCGAGCACCCGACGCTGCGCGCGGCCCTCACGCGCGGGGACATCCTCGACCTCGGCCCTGGCGGCAGGCCCTTCGCCGCCACCGCATCCGTGCGGACGTTGTACGACGGCGAGTCGTTCCTGAAGTTCAGCCTGAACGTCCGGATCACCAACTGCCTGCGCAAGAACGCGAGTTACGAGCTGTCCGGCGCCGTCGCGCTCACCCGGATCCTGGGCCCGGCCCTGGCCGACCTGGCGGAGCGTTTCCCCGGCAGTGCCGTGCTCCGCGAGCCCGCGTACCGGAGTCTCGCCCTGCCCGGCCCGGACGACACCCCGGACCGTGAGCTGCTCGAAGGCTTCGGCGTCATCGTCCGCGAGGGCCTGACCCGGCATCTCCTGCCCGGCACCACTCCGCTGCTCGCGGCGGCCGTCGCGGACGAGTACCCGACGAGTCCCGCGCACGTCTCCCGTCTCCTCGACGGGGCCGGTCCGCAGGCCGCGCTCGACTGGTGGTCGGCCTATCTGAGGCTGCTCGTGCCGCCGGTCCTGGCCGCCTACTTCGACCACGGTCTGGTGCTGGAACCCCATCTGCAGAACGTGCTGATCTGCGTCGACGGTGACGGCATGCCCTCCCAGGTCCTCTTCCGCGATCTGGAGGGCACCAAGCTCGTGCCCGAGCATCACGCCGAGACCCTCGCCGCGCTGCCGCCCGAGGTCGCGGGCCCGATGACGTACGACGCGCAGCGCGGCTGGGACCGGGTCGTCTACTGCCTGCTCGTGAACCACGTCGCCGAGCTGCTCGCCGCGCTCGCCGATCTCCACCCGCATGCCGAGGCCGCGCTGTGGGCAGAGGTCCGCGTCACCCTCCAGGCGTACGCCGACCGGTACGGCTGCCCGCCACCGCTGGCCGCGCTGCTCGCCGGGGTGCCCCTGCCCGCCAAGGCCAACCTCCTCACCCGCTGGGAGCGCAAGGCCGACCGCGAGGCCGGATACGTCCGTCTGCCCTCTCCGCTCGGCGAGGGCATCCTGCGCCACACGACCGGGAGTACCCGATGACCATCCTCACCGCAGCCGTACGGGACCGTGCGCTCTCGCTGCCCTCCAGCGAACTCCCCGCATACGTCTACGACTTGGCGGCGCTGCGCGAACACGCCGCCAATGTGCGGGCCGCCCTGCCCGAGCGGGTCGAGCTCTACTACGCGGCCAAGGCCAACCCTGAGCCGGAGATCCTGGCCGCGCTGGGCCCGTACGTGGACGGCTACGAAGTCGCGTCGGGCGGCGAACTCACCCATGTCGCCACGGCGGTTCCGGGCCGCCCTCTGGCCTTCGGCGGTCCGGGCAAGACGCCGGCCGAGATCACGACCGCGCTGGAGCGGGGCGTGGAGCGTTTCCATGTGGAGAGCGAGTACGAGCTGCGCATGCTGGCCGAACTGGCCCGGCGGGTCGCACCCGACAGCCGGGTCGCCGTCCTGCCACGCTTCAACCTCCCTGTGGCGGCCTGCTCGCTGGCCGCCAGCTCACTGTCGATGGGCGGTCGCCCCACGCCCTTCGGCCTCGACCCGTCCGAGGCGGACACGATCCTGCGTCTGCTCACCGACGGCACGTATCCGCAGCTCGAACTCCGGGGCGTACACGCCCACTTGGCCAGCGGGCTTCGGGCTCCGGAGCAGCTCGCGGTGGCCGAGTCCATCGTGAGCTGGGCCGTGGGGCTGGCCGAGCGACATGACGGGGTGCGACTGGCCGAGGTGAACGTCGGTGGGGGGATGACGGTCGACTACGCCGCTCCGGAGGACCGCTTCGACTGGGTCGCGTACGGCGAAGGGCTCGCCGAACTCACCAGCCGGTACCCGGATCTGACGTTGCGTATCGAACCCGGGCGGGCGCTGACGGCGTACTGCGGCTGGTACGCCACCGAGGTGCTGGACGTGAAGCAGAGCCAGGGCGAGGAGTTCGCCGTTGTGCGCGGCGGCACGCACCACATGCGCACTCCCGCGACCAAAGGACACGACCAGCCCTGCACCACGCTTACGGTGGAGGACTGGCCCCATCCCTGGCCGCGGCCGGTCGCGAGAGGCGAACTCGTCACGCTCACGGGCCAGTTGTGCACTCCGAAGGACGTCCTGGCCAGGAACGTCCAGGCACCGGGGCTGAGGGCGGGCGACCGCGTGGCGTTCGCACTGGCGGGCGCCTACGCGTGGAACATCTCCCACCACGACTTCCTCATGCACCCGCGGCCCGGGTTCCACTTCCTGGACGGCGTGGACACCGAATCGGTCGGGGGTGAGGAGGCGCCGGGCTGGGGGCGGACGGCGGGGCTCAGCCCTGCTGGAAGAGCTCCGCGGGCAGGGGCTTGAGGAGCGCGTACAGGTCGTCGGTGATGGGGCGGTCCCAGGCGGCGATCGTCACCAGGACGTTGTCGCTGCGGTCGAACTGGACGCAGGAGATCCGCGTCTCCGAGAGCTTGAGGCGGCGCACGATGAGGAGGTTGTCGCCCTGCATCACGGGCATGTCCTCGGCCCCGACGACCGTGACCTCTTCCTCGTTCTCCAGCGCCAGCAGCAGCTGCGCCACCTCGAACGGGACCTCTCCCTCGGCGACGTCCCGGGCCGGTGAGCCCTCCGGCAGATTGCCGATGATCATCGCGGGGCCGCGGCCGCCGAACAGGTCGTAGCGCAGGAAGACACCCTGGCAGCTTCCGTCGGGCGCGGGCAGCAGGCCCGCGCCGAGATTGCCGGGCCAGTCGCCCGGGTCCATGGCCAGAACGTCGAATTCAGGCCCGGCGGGAGTGGCGCTGCGGCGGCGGAGGAAGGACATGCCGCAATGGTACGTGCCCCGAGGGGTGGACGGGCGTGGGGTCGACGGCCGTTGGCCAGCGAACGTTGGCCATCACGCGTTGGCCGGTGCCGGTCCGCCGACGGGCGTTGACCGTCGCATGGCGACTTCGAGCCGTTTCCGTCACCGCCTGTTTGCCAACGGTCGTTGCGCCGGTACTGGCGCACGCCACCGAGCGTTTGCCAACGAGCGTTGACTTTGCCTCCGCCCGTTGCCCCACGCTCGTGGGCCCACGCCGGTGGGCCAACACCCGTAGGCCGACATCGGTAGGCCGACATCGGTAGGCCCACGCCCGTGGACCGACGTCTGTGGGCCCACACCCGTAGGCCAACAACGGTGGGCCCACGCCCGTATGCCCACGCCCATGGACCGACGCCTGTGGGCCCACACCCGTTGGCTAACCCTTCGCTTCCGCCCCCGCTTCCGCGCCCGCTCCCCCTGCCTGCGCTGTCTCCGCTGCCCCCGCCTCCCCCAATGCCGCGCCCAGCCCCGCCCGATCCGTGCCCACCTTCCTGTACACCGCCGACAGCAGTCGCACCACCGTCGGCTCCTCGGTGTGCAGCTCCTCGGCGATACCCGCCAGGGTGCGCCCCCGCACGGTGAGTGCCGCGGCCGCGCGTTCGCGGGCGGTGAGCGTGTCCGTCTCGGTGCTGTGGAGACGGCGCGGCCGCAATCCGGCGGCGGCCAGTTCGTCTCGCGCGGCCTCGACAAGCCCGTCGGCACCGCACTGCACCGCCGCCTCCAGCCCTCGGTAGAGGTGCTCGGCGGCTTCCTTCGGGCGGCCCGTGCTCCGCAGCTCCGTACCGAGGGAGACAAGGGCGCAGGCCAGTTCGTACGCGGCAGGCGAGCGTTCCAGATGGCCGACGGACTCTTCGAGGAGTTTCACCCGGGTCGAGCCCGAGGAGACGTCGGCCGCGGCGCGCAGCGCCTGGCCGATCGCCGACGGCGCACCGAACAGCCGGGCCCGTCCCACGGCCTCGAACGCCGTGGTCACCGCCCGCTCCGGGGCATCGTGGCTCTCCGCTCGGGCGAGGTGCAGCTGCCAGGGGCACCAGGACGGATTCCGCATGCCGCGCGGGTCGAGGCGGCGCCCGGCCGCCGCGAGTTCGACGGCCGCGTCCTTGGTCAGCCCTCTGGCCAGCAGCAGCTCGCCGTGCACGGTCTGGGCGTCGGGGAAGACGACGGCCGCGGGGAACGGCTCCCCGAAGGCGTACTCCTCACCGATCCGCGTGGCCTCGGTGATCCGGCCGCGGGCGAGCAGGATCTCGATCAGGGTGCCGACGGCGTACCAGTGGGCGGGCGTGCCGGGCCCGACGCGTTCGGCCAGCCGGAGCCCCGCGCGCACGAAGTCCTCGGCCTCGGCGAGACGGCCGCGGCGGAAGCGCAGGTACCCGAGGAGGGTGTAGCCGAAGGACAGGTGGGCCCCGTGCCAGCCCTGCCGTTCGAAATCGGCGATTCCGGCGGCGAACAGTTCTTCGGTGCGCCCTGGCCGGTCCGCGTACATGAAGGTGAGGGCGACCAGGACGGGGACCTCGAAACCGCGGTCCGCCTCGGCCCAGCCGAAGCCGCCGGCGAGGGCTCGCTCGGCGTGCCGGATCGCGATGTGGGCGGGTTCGCCGCGCAGGGTGGCGTCCCAGGCGCGCAGGCCGATCACATAGCGCTCGGTGAGGTCGCGGCCGGTCAGCCGGTCGGCGAGCCTGGCGAGGCGGCGGGAGCGGGCCGGTGAGTCGGGCTCGTCGGCCCGGAAGGCGTCCCACATGAACTGCTCGGACTGCATGCGCAGCCGTACGCGGGCGTCGCCGGTCACCTTGATCTCGCGGGAGAGGGTGTCGGAGGCCTCGCCGAGGCGGTCGCTGTGGGCGAGGACCTGGGAGAGCCGGTAGACGATGTTGTGCCGCAGTTCGGTGTCGGCGATGGGCTCTTCGAGGGCGGCCCGCAGGTGGTTGACGGTGGTCGCGGGTTCGGTGAGCAGGGAGGCGCTGCCGAGTTCGTACAGCACGGCGGCCCGTTCCCCGCCGGGCGGGGGTTCGCGCAGCGCGCGGGCGAGATGGCGGCGGGCCGCGTCCGGGGCTCCGGCGCGCAGGGTCTCGCGGGCGGCGGCGCGCAGCTGCTGGACGACCCAGACGTCGCCGTCGGGGTGGGTCTCCATGAGGTGCCGGGCAGCGGCGGCGGAGCCGAGGCCGGCGTCGACGACGCACCAGGCGGCCTGGCCGTGCAGGGCCACCCGTACTCCCCGGGGAATGGCCCGGTAGACGGCGGTGGCGATGAGCGGGTGGACGAATTCCAGGGTGTCGGCGCCGGTGAGGATACGGGCGCCGCGCAGGGCGTCTGCCGCGTCGGCGGCCTCCTCCGAGCCGAGGCCCGCCACGGCCGCGGCCAGCGCCGGTGGGATCTCGGTGCCGAGGACGGCGCAGGCCCAGGCGAAGCGGACGGTCGAGGTGCCCAGACGTTCGAGGCGGGCGACGAGTCCGCTGCCCTTGACCGCGGCGGCCAGGTCGCGCAGCAGATGCGCCCCTGCCTCGGTGGGGGTCAGACCCCGGTCGCGTACCTTCGCGGTGAGTTCGACGGCCTCGAACGGGTTGCCCGCGGTCACGGCCCAGCATTCGCGGCAGAACGCGTCGTCCGCCTGGGTGCCGAGGGATTCGCGCACCAGATGGGCTACGGCGACCGCGCTGAGCGGTTCCAGGTCGAGGGGGCGCCCGCCTGCCCGGCCGGGCAGGCCCCTGAACGGCTCGGCGTGGTCGGGGAGTTCGTCGGGACGGTAGGCGACGACGAGCAGCAGGGGCAGTTCCTCGGCGCGGGGTGCGAACGCGGCGAGCCACTGCAGTGACTCGGCGTCGGCCCAGTGCGCGTCGTCGAGGACAAGCACCATCGGGGCGCGCCGCACCGCGAGGTGCGTGAGGACCCAGTCGAGGCCGTCGCGCAGGCCCTGTTGGTCGGGCGGTGCGCCTTCAGCGGGGGCGCACAGGCCGAGAGCGGGTCCGACGATGGCGTACCAACTGCCCAGCGAGGCACGGAGTTCGGCCTCGGGGACGCCCGCGAGCTGGGGCTGCAGCAGCTGGCGCGCGACGTGGAAGGCGACGCGCTGCTCCTGGTCGCCACCGCGCGCGGACAGCACCGTGCAGCCCCTGGCGGTGGCGCGACGGCGTACTTCGGCAAGAAGGGTGGTCTTGCCGATTCCGGCGCGACCGGCGAAGGCCAGCAGCCCGCCACGGGGCCGGCCGTACGGTTCGGTGAGGTCCCGACCTGGGCCGATGCCGTCCGGACCTGGACCGACATCGTCCCGCCGAAGACCGAGGCCGTCCCGGGGCCCGGTGCCGTCCCCGCGCGCGCCGGTGCCATCCCGGCGAGGCTCGGTGTCGTCCCGGCGGGGCCCGGTGCCGTCCCGACGCGGGCCGATGACATCTCGCCGCGCCCCGGTGCCGTCCGAACGCGTACGTCCGCCGTCCGTTCCCAGCCCGGCGACCTCGTCCAACGCCTCGTCCACAGCAGCGAGTTCACTCTCGCGCTCGAATAGCGTCCTTCTGCTCCGCATGCCGCGCTGACCCATGCCGCACCCCCTGCCACGGTGGTGCGACCGGCGCGGGGAGACGGTGCGCTCCGTGACCTACAGGCACCTCAGAGTACGCCCGGAGCCAGTGGCGTGGACACGTTAGTCCGTTACTGACCGGAGCGGTCGGCCAGCTGTTCCAGCAGGGCCACGGCCTCGGCGGCACGCTCGTGCGGCACGAAGAGGTGATCGTGATGGAAGCCGGCCACGACGTTGCAGCTCAGGCCCGCTTCGGCCAGTGCCTGGGCGACGGCGGCGGTGAGGCCGACGGCGTCCAGCGCGGAGTGGATGCGCAGGGTGATCCAGCCGGCCACGAAGTCGTACGTCAGACGTGCGGCGTCGGCGTCCTCCTGTTCGACGACGAGGGTGAGGCCCTCGTCCTCGACGACGGTGACGACCGGTGAGAGCCCTGGGGGTGCGGTGGCGCCCGGGACAGTGGTGAAGACGAAGCGGCCGGGGTGCAGGGCGGGTGCCATACCGCTCAGCAGTCGACCGAGATCACGTTCCGCGCTCTTACCGCCAGGACCGCTCATACCCGGAGGCTATGCCGTTTTCTTGTGCCGTTCGTGGTGGCGGGCGACACGGGCACGATTGCCGCACGAGGGTTTGCACCATTCCTGACGGGGGTGGTCCTTGAGGAAGTAGCGCACACAGCGCGGCGCGTGGCAGGCGCGCAGCCGCTGTCGGTCGGGGCTCGCGAGGAAGGCGATGGCCGCGCGGGCGAGGGCCGCGGTGAGCTCGGCGTCGCCGTGCGCGGGTTCCTGGCGTACGACGGGGTCGGCGCCCTCGGTCCACGACAGTACGGGGACGGTCGGGGCCAGGGCCGCGCGGGTGTTGAGCCGCTCGACGGCGTCCCGTACGGGCATGAGCCGGGCGGCGTCGGCCGGGCTCGGCTCACCGGGGAGCACGGCGCGGGCGAACAGGGCGCGCACGGCGGCGCGCACCTCCCGTACGGCGGCCAGGTCCGTGTCGTCGACCACGAACCCCCGGGCCTCGAACCCGTGGGCGCCGGTCTCCGGACGCTCGCGCACCCAGGCGGTGAGGCCCTCCACGGTGGCGAGATCGTCGGCGACTCCGCCGTGGCCGTCGTGCCGGACGGTGAGGGCGAGATCCAGTGCGAGGCGGGCGTCCGCGCCGATCGAGGCGTTCATGGGCTAATGATACGGTCAAGCACATCCATTAGCGCACGCGCGCACTCCTTGGCGCCCGAGCGCGTCCGTGAGTGCCGGAGCGGGGAGTGTGTCGGTGGAGGATCTGCGTCAACTGCTGCGTGGCCTGGAGGTGTTCGCGGGCGAGCTGCCCGTGTTCGATCCGTCCGGGGCTCCGAAGACACCGGCGGAACTGTTCGCCGAGTGGCTGCTCGCCGCCGTGGAGGCCGGGGTGCGCGAGCCGCACGCCATGACGCTCTCCACGGCCGGTGCCGACGGGAATCCCACGGCACGGACCCTGATCCTCAAGGGACTCGGCCCGGACGGCTGGCAGTTCGCGTCGGACAGCGGCAGCGTGAAGGCCCGAAACCTGGCGGAACGGCCCTACGCGGCGCTCACCTTCTACTGGCGACCGCTCGCACGACAGATCCGGGTACGTGGACCGGTCGCGCCGGAGAGTCCCGAGGACAGTGCGGCCGACTTCCTGGCACGGAGCGCCGGTGCCCGTGCGGAGGCCCTGCTCGGCCGTCAGTCGCGGCCCCTCGCTGACCTCGCCGAGCGCGACACGGCGGTGAAGGAGTCGCTGGCCCGCCTTGAAGCCGAGCCGGATCTCGTGGCGCCCGGCTGGACGCTGCACTCGGTGCGCCCCGAGACCGTCGAGTTCTGGCAGGGCGACAGGGAGCGACGGCACACGCGCCTGGCGTACGTGCGGTCCGGGGAGGGCTGGGTCAAGCAGTTGCTGTGGCCGTGAACGCGCGCCGACCGGGTGCACGGCCCTGACCGGGCCGAATGCCCGCGTCAGGCTCGTCGGCGACCTCGGTTTCCCGGGGCCGACCTCACTCAGGCCGGGTCCCGGGAAACAGCCGAAGATCGCGTGTCCCGGACAGGGGCGGAACCCCACCCCTCTCGTCGGGTCAGGCTCCCCCACGTCCTCTCACGTGAGGTCGAACTCCCCTTCCCGCGCCCCCGACACGAACGCGCCCCATTCCGCGGGCGTGAAGATCAAGGAGGGGCTTTCCGGGCGGCCACTGTTGCGCATCGCGATGAAGCCTTCGACAAAGGCGATCTGGACATCCCCCTGTCCGCGGCTGCTCGAATGCCAGTCGGCGCTGCTGAGGTCAAGCTCCGGCTTGTCCCAGCCCGCGAGCGGGTGCTGCTGGATGGTGCTCTCGGCCACGTCCGTGCTCCTCCCGGTTCGTCGTCCGCGGCCAGCCTAGCTTTCGGTCAGGGCCCCGCACAGGCCACGTGAGGGGGACAGCTTCACGAGGTAGGGGGCGTGGCTCCGACCAGCCACATCGAGAAGAACTGGGACCCGCCGCCATAGGCGTGCCCGAGGACCCGGCGGGCACCGTCGACCTGGTGCTCTCCGGCCTGTCCACGCACCTGAAGTGCGGCTTCCGCGAAGCGGATCATTCCGGAGGCCCCGATCGGGTTGGTGGAGAGCACGCCGCCCGACATGTTCACCGGCAGGTCCCCGTCGAGTTCCGTGACTCCGGATTCGGTGAGTTTCCAGCCCTCGCCCTCCGCGGCGAAGCCCAGGTTCTCCAGCCACATGGGCTCGTACCAGGAGAACGGGACGTACATTTCCACCGCGTCGATCTCGCGGCGGGGGTCGGCGATGCCGGCCTGCCGGTACACGTCGGCCGCGCAGTCCTTGCCGGCCTGCGGCGAGACGAAGTCCTTGCCCGCGAAGAGCGTCGGCTCGCTGCGCATCGCGCCGCCGTGCATCCAGGCGGGCGGACGCGGTGAACGGGCCGCTCCCGCACGGTCGGTGAGGATCATCGCGCACGCGCCGTCGGAGGACGGGCAGGTCTCCGAGTAGCGGATCGGATCCCAGAGCATGGGCGAGGCCTGGACCTTCTCCAGCGTGATGTCGTGCTCGTGGAGATGCGCGTAGGGGTTCTTGAGCGCGTTGCGCCGGTCCTTGTACGCGACGAGGGAGCCGACCCCGTCGGGGGCGCCGGTGCGTCGCATGTAGGCGCGTACGTGCGGCGCGAAGAAGCCGCCCGCGCCGGCGAGCAGGGGCTGCTGGAAGGGGATCGGCAGGGACAGGCCCCACATGGCGTTCGATTCGGACTGCTTCTCGAAGGCGAGGGTCAGTACGGTGCCGTGGACGCGGCCCGCTATCAGGTTCGTGGCGACGAGCGCGGTGGAGCCGCCGACGGAGCCCGCGGTGTGGACGCGCAGCATCGGTTTGCCGACCGCGCCGAGGGCGTCGGCGAGGTAGAGCTCGGGCATCATGACGCCCTCGAAGAAGTCGGGCGCCTTGCCGATGACGACGGCGTCGATGTCCGCCCACGTCAACTCGGCGTCTTCGAGGGCGCGTTGGGCGGCCTCGCGGACAAGTCCCGCGATCGACACGTCCCTTCGGGCCGCGACGTGCTTGGTCTGGCCGATCCCGACGACGGCCACGGGCTCCTTGCTCATCGCGGGTCTCCCTCCAGTACGGCGACCAGGTTCTGTTGCAGACACGGACCCGAAGTGGCGTGCGCCAACGCCCGGTCGGAGTCGCCGCGGTGGATCCGGGCGGCTGCCTCGCCGATGCGGATGAGGCCCGCGGCCATGATGGGATTGGCGGCGAGCGGTCCCCCGGACGGGTTGACGTCGACGCTGTCGTCCAGCCGCAGGGCCTTGCGCAGCACCACCTCCTGGGAGCTGAACGAGGCGTGCAACTCGGCGGTGTCGACGGGCCGTTCGAAGGCCCCGGCCCGTTCCGCCGCCAGCCGCGAGGACGGCGAGTCGGTCAGGTCCCGTACGCCGAGACCGTGTGCCTCGATGCGGTGGTCGATGCCCCGGATCCAGGCGGGCCGCTCACACAGGTCACGGGCACGCTCCCCCGCGGCGAGGATCACCGCGGCCGCCCCGTCACCGATGGGCGGGCAGTCGCCGGTACGCAGGGGACGTACGGCGTAGTCGCCCCGCGGCACCGAACCCCTGAGCTGGGCATGGGAGTTGTCGGCTGCCGAGACACGGCTGCGGGTGGCGACGGCGGCCAGCGCGGGCTCGTCCGTGTCACCCGCGTCGATGAGCGCCTGGGCCTGCAGGGCGGCCAGGGCTACGGAGTCCGGCCACAGGGGCGCCACGTAGTACGGGTCCAGCTGCCGGGTCAGTACGTCACGCACGGAACCGGGGGACGACTTGCCGTACGCGTACACGAGCGCGGTGTCGGCCTCGCCGGTGAGGAGCTTCGTCCAGGCCTCGTAGAGCGCCCATGCCCCGTCCATCTCCACGTGCGACTCGGAGATCGGAGGCCAGGCGCCTACGCCGTCGAGTGCCATCGTGAACGAGAAGGCGCGGCCCGCGAGATAGTCGGAGGAGCCGGAGCAGGTGAAGCCGATGTCGCTGGTCTTGAGCCCGGTCCGGTCCAGGACCTGGTGCAGGACGGGCATGAGCATCTCCACCTCGGAGAGCTCGTCGGTGGTGCGCAGATGGTCGGTCTGGGCGAAGGCGACGACGGCGATGTCCCTCAGCGGCCTCGACGCGGGCATCTACACCAGCTCCTTGTACGTGTCGTAGTCCGCGTCGGGTTCGCCGGTGGGCCGGTAGTGGTCGGGGTAGCGGCCCCCGTCCGTCCACACCGGCTCGACGCGCAGGCCCATGCGCACCTGGTCGTAGGGGATGCCGCCGATGCGTCCGTGCAGGGCGAGGTCGGCGCCGTCCAGGGCGATGTGCCCGTAGACGTAGGGCACTTCGATGTCGAGGTTCTTCGCCTTGATGTTGACGATGCAGTACGTCGTGAGCGTGCCGCGCGGCCCCACTTCCACCTGTTCCGATGTGGCCACACCACAGGTGGGGCACGCACCCCTCGGCGGGACGTACACCTTGCGGCAGGACGGGCAGCGTTCGCCGACGGCCCGCCGGTCGGAGAGCGCGTTGATGTAGCCGGACTGGGCGCGGCCGGGCGAGTAGGTGTAGTCGAGGCGGGCGGGCGCGACGATGCCGGTCACCATCTCCTCGAACCGGCCGTCGCTGCCGGTGAGTTCGGCGCTGCCGCCCTCGTACGGTTCGAAGCAGGCGATGTCCGTGATGGCCCCCGAGCGCTCCTCGGCCCACCGGACACGAACCCGCATCCCGGTGTGCACGGCCTCGGGCCCCGGAGCGTCCAACGCGTGCAGCAGGCCGGTGTCGGAGCCGTCCAGTTTCACGAGAACCCACGCGAAGGGAGTACCGAGAGGCTGACCGCGACGCGGCTCATGGTTCCAGGCCCACGTGGTGACGGTCCCGGTGGCCGCGACCTCGACCAGCTCACCGAGTTCCTCGGAGGTGACGGGGTCGTACTCGACGGGCGGGACCAGCGTCCGCCCGTCGCCGGTCTTCACCCCGAGCACGACCCGCTCCCGCAGCCCGGTGAGAAACGCGCTCTGGACGGGCCCGAGGGACCGGGTGAAGGGAAACTCGACAACCAGTGGAGCTTTGAGAACTTCGGGCACGGCATCTCCTCACGAAGCGGTTGGCCGCGCCCCGACAGGGGCGCGGGGAACTGCGCGACCAGCCACAACGGACCCGCAGCGTCAAACCGGCCTTGCAGCGGCACCTCACTCCCTCCGAAACACCGGCGGACGCCGCTCCGCGAAGGCCCGCGAACCCTCCTTCGCATCGGCCGTATCGAAGATCGGCCACCCCCGCTTCAACTCGGCCGCAAGCCCCTCCCCCTCGCTCATCTCCGCGGTCTCGTACACGGACGCCTTCACGGCCTCGACGGCGAGCGGACCGCAGTCGTTGATCTGCCCGGCGATCGCGAGGGCCTTCTCCAGGGCCGTCCCGTCGGGGACGACATGCCCGATCAGCCCGATGTCGGCGGCCTCCCGCGCCGAGTACGCACGGCCGGTGAGCAGCATCTCCAGTGCGTGCGTCCGCGGAATCTGACGTTGGAGGCGGACCGTCGAGCCGCCGATCGGGAACAGACCGCGCTTCACCTCGAAGAGCCCGAACGTGGCGGACTCCCCCGCGACCCGGATGTCGGTCCCCTGGAGGATCTCGGTCCCGCCGGCCACACAGTGGCCCTCGACCGCGGCGATCACGGGCTTGCGGGGCCGATGGTGGCGCAGCATCGCCTTCCAGTGCAGATCGGGGTCGGCCTTGAGGCGGTCCCGGTACTGCTCGCCCTCCATCCCCCTGCCCGCGAGGGCCTTGAGGTCCATCCCGGCGCAGAACGCGCTGCCCGCGCCGGTGAGGATGATCGAGCGGATCGCGTCGTCCGCGTCGGCCTCGACCCAGCCGTCGTACAGGCCGACCAGCATCGGCAGCGAGAGCGCGTTCTTGGCCTCGGGCCTGTTGAGCGTGAGCACCAGTGTGGCGCCTTCGCGCTGCACGGTGAGGTGTTCCGTCCCACCCATTGCCGTCCTCCCGTCTCAGGAACGAGAACAGGTTGCAGGAGCGGAGGGGCCAGTTCAAGGGTTTTCTGACAGTCAGTCAGATTTCTTCTGCGCGGACCCTTCACAGTTGTGGCGGGCTTTGCTCTGATGACCGGCGAAGCGATGACGCACGTCCATTCGTCGAAGCTTGCCGGGGTCAGGAGGAGCGGTGGAGTACAACCTTGCCGACCTGTTCGAGTCGGTCGTCGACGTGGTTCCCGACCGGGAGGCGCTCGTCTACATCGACCACCCCGGCACGGGTGCGGAGCGCCGGCTCACGTACGCGGAGCTGGACGCGGCGGCCAACCGCGTCGCCCACCACCTGATCGACAGCGGCATACGCCCTGGTGAGCATCTCGGGCTGCATCTCTACAACGGCATCGAGTATCTCCAGACCGTCCTCGGCTGCCTCAAGGCCAGGATCGTGCCGGTCAACGTCAACTACCGCTATGTGGAAGAGGAGTTGGTCTACCTCTACCGGGACGCGGATCTGGCGGCACTGGTCTACGACACGGAGTTCACCGAACGGGTCGCGGCGGCCCTGCCACGCACCACGGCGCTGCGCCATCTCGTACGGGTGGGCGCTCCGGCCCCTGACGCACCCGCGTTGCCGACGGTGGTGGACTTCGCCGAGATCGAGACCTCCGGTTCGTCCGAGCGCGGCTTCCCGCCCCGCTCCCCCGACGACCAGTTCATCATCTACACCGGCGGCACCACCGGAATGCCCAAGGGTGTGATGTGGCGTCAGGAGGACCTGTTCTTCTCGGGGTTGGGTGGTGGCGCTCCGACGGGCGAGCCGGTGAAGACGCCCGAGGAGGTCGCCGAGCGGGTCGCGGCCGGCGGCGAGGGGATCACCTTCTTCCCCACGCCTCCGCTGATGCACGGCACCTCGACCCTCACCGCCTTCATCGGCTTCAACTTCGGCCAACGCGTCGTGATCCACCGCAAGTTCGTGCCCGAGGAGGTGCTGCGGACCATCGCGAAGGAGAAGGTCACCAGCATGTCGCTGGTCGGCGACGCGATGCTGCGGCCCCTCATCGACGCGCTGAACGGGCCCATGAAGGGCACCGACACCTCGTCCATGTTCAGCGTCTCCTCCTCCGGCGCGATCATGTCGGAGACGGTGCGTGCGCAGTTCCAGGCGCTCATTCCGAACGTCATGCTGCTCAACAACTTCGGTTCCTCCGAGTCCGGCTTCAACGGCACGGCGACGGAGGACTCGGGCCCCGGCCGGGGGTTCCGGATCCGGGTCAACTCCCGTACGCAGGTGGTGGATCCGGCGACCTACGAGCCGGTCCCCGTCGGCGAGGTGGGTCGCGTCGCCCAGCGCGGCCATGTGCCCCTCGGCTACTACAACGACCCGAAGAAGACCGCCGAGACCTTCTTCGAGAAGGACGGCGCGCGGTGGGTGCTGCTCGGCGACATGGCGACCGTCGACGAGGAGGGGGTCGTCACCGTCCTCGGGCGCGGTTCGCAGTGCATCAACACCGGCGGCGAGAAGGTGTATCCGGAGGAGGTCGAGCAGGCGCTCAAGTCGCATCCCGATGTGTACGACGCGCTGGTCGCCGGAGTGCCCGACGAGAAGTGGGGCAACCACGTGGCGGCCGTGGTGCAGCTGCGAGCGGGCGCCGGGCAGCCCTCGCTGGACGACATCCAGACCCACTGCCGGACCCATCTCGCCGGCTACAAGATCCCACGCCAGCTGGTGATCGCGGACTCCATCCAGCGCTCGCCGAGCGGCAAGGCCGACTACCGGTGGGCGCGCTCGGTGGCGGCGGAGGCCGCCCGCTAGACCTCACCCCTGGTACCTCACCCCTGGCGCGCGCCGCGCGGACCGCACCACTTTCTCGCGCGGCCGCCCCATGTCTTGACGACCGCCCGTACCCCTGAATTACTGATCCGGAGCAGAGCGACCGAATGATCGGTCGCCCGTAATGGATCGTTTGGTGAGGGAGCGGCCCGATGGCGGATTCGACGGACCTGCTGGACGAGGGCGAGCGGCTCGACGCGGAGGGCCTGCGCACACTCCAGCTGGAGCGGCTGAGGGCTTCGCTGCGGCACGCGTACGAGAACGTGCCCTTCTACCGGGACTCCTTCGACAAGGCGGGGCTCCGGCCCGAGGACTGCCACTCGCTCGCCGATCTGGCCCGCTTTCCCTTCACCACCAAGGCGGACCTGCGCGAGAACTATCCCTACGGGATGTTCGCCGTGCCGCAGGACCGTATCCGCCGTATTCACGCGTCGAGCGGTACCACCGGGCGGCCGACGGTCGTCGGCTACACCGAGAACGACCTTTCCATGTGGTCCGACATGGTGGCCCGCTCGCTCCGGGCGGCCGGCGCCCGGCCCGGTGACACGGTGCATGTGGCGTACGGCTACGGGTTGTTCACCGGCGGGCTCGGCGCCCACTACGGTGCCGAGCGGCTCGGCTGTACGGTGATTCCCGCGTCCGGCGGCATGACGGCCCGCCAGGTGCAGCTGATCCAGGATCTGAAGCCCGGGATCATCATGGTGACGCCCTCCTACATGCTGACGCTCCTCGACGAGTTCGAGCGGCAGGGCGTGGACCCGCGGCAGACCTCGCTCCGGGTGGGTGTCTTCGGTGCCGAGCCCTGGACCGAGGAGATGCGCCGGGAGATCGAGGAACGGTTCGCGATCGACGCGGTCGACATATACGGGCTGTCGGAGGTGATCGGCCCGGGAGTCGCCCAGGAGTGCGTCGAGACGAAGGACGGACTGCACATCTGGGAGGACCACTTCTACCCGGAGGTCGTCGATCCGTTCACCGGCGAACCGCTGCCCGACGGCGAGGAGGGCGAGCTGGTCTTCACCTCGCTCACCAAGGAAGCGATGCCCGTGATCCGCTACCGGACCCGGGACCTCACACGGCTGCTGCCCGGCACGGCCCGGATCTTCCGCAGGATGCAGAAGATCACCGGGCGCAGCGACGACATGGTCATCCTGCGCGGCGTGAACCTCTTCCCCACTCAGATCGAGGAGATCGTCCTGCGCACACCGGGCGTCGCCCCGCACTTCCAGCTGCGGCTGACCCGCGAGGGCCGCCTCGACGCACTCACCGTGCGTGCCGAGGCCCGGGCCGGTGCCACACCCGAGATCCGCGACGAGGCCGCGCGCGCCATCACGGCGGCCGTGAAGGACGGCATCGGCGTCTCGGTCACCGTCGAGATCGTCGAACCGGAGTCGCTCGAGCGGTCGGTGGGGAAGATCAAGCGGATCATGGACCTGCGCCCGCGCTAGTCACGCCGTCCGCACCGGCCCCGGACGGCGGGGCCGGTGCGGACCGCGACACCGCTACCGCTTGGCGGGCGTCGAACCGTACGCGGTCAGGAAGCGGTCGCGGAAGGAGTCCATCCGCCACACCGGCGCCGACTTGTCGGGCTTGATGCCGTCCGTCCAGCCCCAGTCGTCGATCTTGTCGAGTACGGACTTGTCGTGGGCGACGATCGAGACGGGCACGTCCCGGCTGGCGTTGCTGCCGCTGACACTGGCCAGCGGCTGGTGGTCGCCCAGGAAGACGAGGACGGTGTTCTTGCTGCCGTACTTCACCACGTAGTCGATGAGGGAGTTCACCGAGTACTGGATGGACTTGCCGTACTCCTCCTTGACCTTCTTGGAGTCGTAGAACACGTCCGCGGGGTCCTTGCCCGCCTTCTCGATGCCCTCGTAGACCGAGCCGTCGCCGACCTGGTCCCAGGGGATCATCTTGGGGATCGGCGCCCAGGGCTGGTGGCTGGAGGTCAGGATGATCTCCGACATCAGCGGCTTGTCGCGCTTCTTGCCGTGCTCCAGACGCTCGAAAGCGCTCAGGGCGTACTGGTCGGGCATGGTCGACCAGCTGAACTTCGGGCCCTCGTAACCGAGTTCCCGGGAGTCGTAGACGTTGTCGAGGCCGTAGAACTTGCCCTCCGGCCAGTTTTTCTGGACGCCCGGCATGACGCCCACGGTCCGCCAGGCGCCGGTGCGCTGGAAGGCTCCGGTGAGGGTCAGGTGCTCGCCCGCGGTGACGGTGCGATAGCGGTTCTGGTTGTTGATCCACAGGCCCGACAGGAAGGTCGAGTGGCCGAGCCAGCTGCTGCCGCCGTACGTCGCCGAGGTGAGCCAGCCGCTCTTGGCGGAGTAGCCGGCCTTGGTCAGCGCCTCGTTCTTGGCCGTGAGCGTCGCGTCGACGCCCGCTGCGGTGGCCTCGTCCTCGATCGCGCTGCGGCCGTAGCTCTCGATGAAGGCGATCATGACGTCCTTGCCGCGCAGATCGGTGAGGAGCTGGTCGCCCGGGGTACCGCCGAAGGCGTCCTTCTTCGCTTCCTTGGCGAACGCCGCCTCGTCCTTGAGGGTCGCCTGCACCCGGTTCACACGGTCCTCGACGCGGGCGACCGTCGTCCTGGCCGCGATCCCCGGACCGGAGAGCTGCAGGCCGAGCGCCGCGCAGGTGACCCAGGCGGTCCCGACCACCAGGGTGAGGCGGCTGGCCGCGTCACGGTTGCGGGTCATGACGTTGCTCACCCGGAGCACCGCCAGGGTCATCACGACGAGCACGATCAGCACGAGGACCACGACCGCGATCACGGCGCCGATCGCGCCGCCGTTGCCCATCGTGTCCTTGAGGTAGGACTGCGCGTCGTCGAACAGGACCCAGTCGAGGACCACGTTGAATCCTCGGCCGAGGAACATGTTGAAGCCGACGTCGAGGAGGTTCAGGACGGTCAGCACGCCGAGGATCGCGCCGGAGAGGATCGCCACCACGATCCGGGGCCTGCGCGGCAGGACGATGAGGACGGCGGCGCCGAGGACCGCCTCCACCGGGATGCGCAGGAACACGCCGGGCGTGAACTTGTCGGCGGAAGTCGGCATGAGGAGCGCGAAGCAGACGAGCAGGAGGGACAGGGCCGTGACGGCCCATCCCACGTTCCGCGCGGCGACCGCGTGCCGGTCCCGCCACTTGCGGGGGGCGGGGGCGGCGGGTTCGTCCGGGGTCTCGGCGGGCTGATCACCGGCGGAGATGTCCGAGTCTGCGGTGTCCGAGTCGGAGGTGTTCTGGTCGGATGTGTCCTGGTCGGATGTGTCCTGGTCGGAGGCGGTGCCGCCCTCGTCTGCGGGGTCCTTCTCGACGGCCGCGTCCGCCTCGTCGGCGGAGGTCTTCCGGGCGGTCCCGCTCTCCTCGGCCGCGGGGGTCTTTTCGGTGGCCGCGCTCTCTTCAGCCACAGGAGTTTCCGCGGAGGCTGCCTCCCTCTCCGCCTCGGTCTTCTCGTCGGCCTCGGTCTTCTCCTCGGCCTGAGAGGTCTCGTCGGTCTCGTCGGTCTCGGAGGGAGTGTCGGTCTCGTCGGTCTTGTCGGAGACCGTGGGGACGTCGACCGCCGCCTTCTCTTCGACAGGCGTGTCGACCGGGGTGTCGGCGGGCGTGTCCGCCGGAGGAGCCTCCGGCGTCACGTCGGGTTCCGGGGTTGTCCGGTCCATGTCCGGCAGCTGGCGAGAGTTCGTGGTGCGCGACAACCCGAAGGTCCTTCCGTGCGAAACCCGGTGGTGATGCGGCGGGCCAGGCTCGGGTAGTCGGGCCGCCGTTACTGGTACGGCTCACCGGCGGATTCAGTTCAACGACCGAGGAGCCGACCACCAGGGATTCAACCACCGGGCATGTGACCGTCGCGCCCGGCCGAAGGTCAAACCTCTCCCAACCGGTCCCGCAGCTCCCGCTTGAGGATCTTCCCGCTGGCGTTGCGGGGCAGTTCGTCCACGAACAGCACCCGCTTCGGCGCCTTGAAGTGGGCGAGGTTCTCGCGCGCGTGGGCGACCAGTTCGTCCTCCGTGACCGTGCCACGGCGGACGACCACCGCGGTCACGGCCTCGATCCAGCGGTCGTCCGGCAGCCCGATCACCGCGACCTCGGCCACCTCGGGATGCGTGTAGAGCGCGTCCTCGACCTGCCGCGAAGCGACCAGGACGCCCCCGGAGTTGATGACGTCCTTCACCCGGTCGACGACGGTGAAGTATCCCTGGGCGTCCCGCACCACGAGATCGCCGGAGTGGAACCAGCCGTCCCGGAAGGCCTCGGCCGTCTCCTCGGGCTTGTCCCAGTAGCCCTCGCACAACTGCGGTGACCGGTAGACGACTTCACCGGACGTGCCGTCGGGCACGTCCTTGCCGTTCTCGTCGACCACTCGCGCGTCCACGAACAGCACCGGACGCCCGCAGGAGTCCAGGCGCGCCTTCCTGTGCTCGTTCGGCGCGAGGACCATGGACAGCGGGCCGATCTCGCTCTGGCCGAAACAGTTGTAGAAGGCCAGCTTCGGAAGCCGTTCCCGCAGCCGTTCGAGGACGGGCACCGGCATGATCGACGCCCCGTAGTACGCCTTGCGCAGCCCGCTCAGGTCGCGGGTCGCGAAGTCGGGGCGGTTCGACAGGCCGATCCACACGGTGGGCGGCGCGAAGAGGCTGTCCGCGCGGCCGGCCTCGATCAGGTCGAAGAGCTGCTCGGCGTCGGGTGCGTCGAGGATGGTGTTCCGCGCGCCGACGGCGAGATACGGCAGCAGGAACACATGCATCTGCGCCGAGTGGTACAGCGGCAGCGAGTGCACGGGCAGATCGCCCGCGCTCAGGTCGAGGGCGGTGATCGCGCTCAGGTACTCGTGCACCAGCGCGCGATGCGTCATCATCGCGCCCTTGGGCAGGGCCGTCGTCCCGGAGGTGTAGAGCAGCTGCACCAGGTCCTCGGTGCGCGGCTCGGGACCGTCGTACGGGGGTGTCGACTCCAGTCGCGCGAGCAACGAGTCGTCGGAGTCGCGCAGCGGCATCACCCGTACGCCGTCCGGGAGTCGGTCCGCGAGGTCGGGGTCGGCCAGGACGAGCGTGCTGCCGGACTGGCCGACGATGTACGAGAGGTCGTCGCCCGTCAGGTGCTGGTTGACCGGTACGTGTACGAGCCCGGCTCGCGAGCAGGCCAGGAAGCCGATGAGATACGCGTCCGAGTTGTGGCCGTAGGAGCCGACCCGGTCGCCGGGGGCCACGCCCGAGGAAATCAGCACCTGGGCCGCGCGGGAGACGGCCTCGTCGAGTTCGGCGTACGTCCAGGAGCGGTCGCGGTAGGTGACCGCTGTGCGCTCGGGGGTGCGTCGGGCACTGCGTCGCAGCACCCCGTCAACCGTGCTGCCGTGTCCAGGCGTCATGACACGTGATCCTCGTTCCGTTCCGTGAGCGGGGTCAAGTCCGGTACGAGAAGGTCAGGACCCGAGCGCCTGCCCCGCGTACATCGTTGTCACGCTCAACCGCCCCTTCCCTCAATGATGTTGGGAGGCACGATGCGTACCCGTCTGAGACAGTTCGTCGTCACGGCCGTCGCCCTGGCCACCGCCTCGGCCGCGCTGCCGGCCGCCACGGCTCAGAGCCAGGACCGTCAGGAACGTCCCGCGCACGGTGGTCTGTCCGCCACCGTCCGCTATACCGAGTACGGCATTCCGCACGTCGTCGCGAAGGACTACGCGAATCTCGGCTTCGGCACCGGCTGGGCGCAGGCCGCCGACCAGGTGTGTGTGCTCGCCGACGGCTTCGTGACCGTCCGCGGGGAGCGCTCCCGCGTATTCGGCCCCGAGGAGGAGCCGGACCGCTCGCTCTCGTCGGCCGGCGAGAACCTCTCCAGCGACCTGTACTTCCGCGGGGTGCGGGACGCCGGCACCGTGCAGAAGCTGCTGGACCGGCCCGCGCCCGGAGGGCCGAGCCGTCAGGCGAAGGACCTGATGCGCGGCTGGGCGGCCGGCTACAACGCCTGGCTGAAGCAGAAGCGGATCAGCGACCCGGCGTGCAGGGGTGCCGCCTGGGTGCGGCCGGTCACCGCGCTGGACGTGGCCACCCGCCTGTACGCCCTGTCCGTGCTCGGCGGTCAGGGCGGCACCGTCGACGACATCACCGCCGCGCGGCCGCCCACCGGCTCCGCCACCCCGGCCGCCCGTACCCCGGACTCCGAGGACCTGGTCCGAGCCGTGCGCGATCTGCTGCCCGACGGCTCGATGGGTTCCAACGCGGTCGCCTTCAACGGCAGTACGACGGCGAACGGCCGTGGGCTGCTGCTGGGCAACCCGCACTATCCGTGGCAGGGCGGGCGCCGGTTCTGGCAGGCGCAGCAGACGATCCCGGGCGAGCTGAACGTCTCGGGCGGCTCGCTGCTCGGCACACCGACGATCTCCATCGGCTACAACGCACATGTGGCGTGGAGCCACACCGTCTCGACCGGTGTCCCCTTCACCGTCCATCAGCTCACGCTGGTTCCGGGCGATCCGACGGCCTACCTGGTCGACGGCACGCCCGAGCGGATGACCGAGCGAACGGTGACCGTCCCGGTCAAGGACGGCACGCCGGTGACCCGATCGCAGTGGTGGACCCGCTACGGCCCGGTGCTCTCCTCCCCCGACGGCGATCTCCCGCTGCCGTGGACCACGACGACGGCGTACGCGCTGAACGACCCGAACGCGGCGAACCTGCGCTTCGCCGACACGTCCCTGGGCTTCAGCAAGGCGCGCAGCACCGCCGACGTCCTCGGGTCACTCACCCGGAACCAGGGTCTGCCCTGGGTGAACACCATCGCGGCCGACTCCTCGGGTCACACCCTGTTCAGTCAGTCGCAGGTACTGCCCCGCGTCACGAACGAGTTGGCGACCCGCTGCTCGACCGCGCTCGGCAAGGCCACGTATCCGGCCGCGGGGGTCGCGGTCCTCGACGGTTCACGCGGTGACTGCGCGCTCGGCAGCGACGCCGACGCCGTACAGCCGGGGATCTTCGGCCCCGCGCGGATGCCGACGCTGAAGGACGCGCCGTACGCGGAGAACTCCAACGACAGCGCCTGGCTGGCCAACGCCGACCGGCCGTTGACGGGTTACGAGCGGATCTTCGGCACGGTCGGCACCCAGCGCTCGTTGTGCACGCGTGGCGCGATCGAGGACGTGGCCGCCATGGCCGAACGTGGTGGACTGACCGTCAAGGACCTCCAGCGCCAGCAGTTCGCCAACCGGGTGCCCGCGGGTGATCTCGCGGCGGACGCCGCCGCCCGCGCGTGTGCCGCGCTCCCGGGAGGGACCGCAACGGGCAGCGACGGCAAGGCGGTTGACGTCTCGGAGGCCTGCGGTGTCCTCAAGGCGTGGGACCACTCCATGGACACCGACAGCAGGGGCGCGCTGCTCTTCGACCGGTTCTGGCGGAAGCTGATCAGGGCGGTGCCGGGCGCGCAGCTGTGGAAGGTGCCGTTCTCGGCGGCGGACCCGGTCCGCACCCCGAACACGCTGAACACGGACGCACCGGGCTTCGCCGGGGCCCTCGCCGACACCGTGGCCGAGCTGCGTACGGCGGGGATCGCCCTGGACGCGAAACTCGGGGCGAACCAGTTCGTCGTACGCGGTGGTCAGCGCATCCCGGTTCCCGGCGGCACCGAGTCGCTCGGTGTGTGGAACAAGATCGAGCCGGTGTGGAACGCGGCGAGCGGCGGCTACAGCGAGGTCAGCATGGGGTCGAGCCACATCCAGGCGGTCGGCTGGGACGGCAGTGGCTGCCCGGTGGCCCGGACGCTCCTCACGTACTCCCAGTCGTCGAATCCGAACTCGGACCACTTCGCCGACCAGACGCGGCTGTTCTCGCGCGAGAAGTGGGTGACGTCCCGCTTCTGCGAGAAGGACATCCTCTCCTCGCCCGCGCTGAAGGTGGTGCGGGTGCACGAGTAGGCAGGTAGACGTGTGGCCCCGCCCCGGCCGGGGCGGGGCCACACGCATGCGCACCGCCCGGCCTGTCATTGACCATCCGCGACAAAGGGCGCGTAATGGTACTTATGGACAGCGGGCCCCTGATCCGGCCTCCACCGCCGGCACGGTCACCCTCCGTACCTGCACCACTACCCGCATCGCGGACATCGGCCGGTCCACGGCGGTTGGCCTGGCTGGACGCGTTGCGTGGCATCGCGGCACTCGTCGTGGTGTTCGAGCACGCGTCGTACTCCTTCATGCCGGAGTTCCGTCAGGAACTGATGCCGCAGTTCAACACCGGCCGGTACGGGATCCTGGTGTTCTTCCTGGTCAGCGGCTATATCATCCCCGCGTCGCTGGAGCGCCGGGGCTGTGTCCGGACGTTCTGGATCGGCCGGGTGTTCCGCATGTACCCGCTGTGGGCGATGGCCATTGCCGCCGTCCTCGCCGTCAACCTCCTGGGCCTGGCGAACATGCGCGACTTCGGGCACCAGGACACGGCCACGGCGACCGTCGCACACGTCGGCCTGCTTCAGGAGCTGCTGGGGACGCCCAGTGTCCTGCTCGTCCTGTGGACGCTCTCGTACGAGATGGCCTTCTATCTGCTGGTCGTCGCGCTCTTCACGGTCCGTCTGCACCAGCGGTCGGCGGCGGTCGCCATCGTCCTGGCCGTGCTCGCCGCCGTCAGCGTGGCGGCAGGCATCACGCTGCCGGATGCCGCTCTGTCCGGCCTCGTCGGCACGGGCCTGCTCATCGGACTCGCCTCGGGCGCCCTGATTCTCGCGATCTGCTGTGCCAGCACCGGGTCGCCCGCGCTTCGCGTGTTCGGCGGTGTGCTGGGCGGGGTGCTGGCACTCGTCCTGGTCCCGCTCAACGGCACGGTCCCGCTGTGGGAGGGCCTGATCATCCTCGCCGTGATGTTCCTCGGCACCGCTGTCCACCGGGCCGAGAACGGTCAGAGCTCCTGGTGGTGGGCGGGCTGCACGGCCGCGGTGGTGGTCGCCTGTGCCGTGGCCGGCGCGTACTGGAACACCGACGAGGCCCCCTTCACCCGGCAGGGCTGGATCCTGGCGTTCCTGCTGGCCGTGCTCACCTTCGGTGTCACGCTGGCGTGGCGCCACCGGCGGATACCGCACTGGCTGATCTGGCTGGGCACGATCAGTTACTCGGTCTATCTGCTGCATCCGGTGCTGCTGGCGGTGAGTGACGGCACGATCGGCCGGTGGCCGCGGGACAACCCCGTACTCGTGGTGGCGTTCCTTGCGTTGCTGCTTCCGCTGTGCGCGCTGACCTATCGGTACATCGAGGCTCCGGGCCAGGCGTGGGGCCGGAAGCTGGCCCGCCGTGTCGAGCCGTCGCGCCGGACACCCGCCCCGCGGGTACGCCCCAAGAAGCCGCAGGTGAGCCCCGGGAAGCCGCCGATACCTCCCGAGAACCCACCTGCGGCGCGTCACACCACCCGTCACGCCGCACGTCATGCCGCACGTCATGCCACACGTCACGCCGCACGTTCCATCGCCCCGGACCGAGCAGCTGTCCAAGGCGATGTGTCCGTCGGATCCCGAGCTCACACGGGACGGGTCCGCCCCTCCCAGTACGGGTCCCGCAGTCGCCGCTTGTAGAGCTTGCCGTTGGGGTCGCGCGGCATCGTCTCGATGAAGTCGACGCTCTTGGGCCGCTTGTATCCGGCCAGCTGCTCCTCGCAGTGCTCCAGGATCGCGGCGGCCAGCGCCTCGCCCGCCTCGAAGCCGGGGGCGGGCTCGACGACGGCCTTGACCGCCTCGCCCCAGTCGTCGTGCGGAATCCCGAAGGCGGCGGCGTCCGCGACGGCGGGGTGGGTGAGCAGGGCGGCCTCGATCTCGGCGGGGTAGATGTTGACCCCGCCCGAGATGATCATGTCGATCTTGCGGTCGCGGAGGAAGAGATAGCCGTCCTCGTCGAGATATCCCAGGTCACCGACGGTGAAGAAGTCCCCGATGCGGTTCTTCCTCGTCTTGCTCTCGTCCTTGTGGTACGAGAATCCGCCCGTGCTCATCTTCATGTAGACGGTGCCCAGTTCACCGGGTGGCAGCCTGTTCCCGTCGTCGTCGAAGACGGCCAGCTCGCTGATGGGCCAGGCCTTGCCGACCGTGCCGGGCTTCTTCAGCCAGTCCTCGGCGGTCGCGAAGGCGCCGCCGCCCTCACTGGCCGCGTAGTACTCCTCGACACTGTGGCCCCACCACTCGATCATGGCCCGTTTCACGTGGTCCGGGCACGGGGCGGCGCCATGGATGGCGTGCCGCATGGACGACACGTCATAGGCCGCCCTCGTTCCGTCCGGCAACGCGAGCAGGCGGTGGAACTGGGTCGGGACCATATGGGTGTGCGTGCACCGGTGGGCGTCGATGAGCCGCAGCATCTCCTCGGGCGTCCACTTGTCCATCAGCACCAGCCGGTGCCCGATGTGCAGGGACGCGCCCGCGAACTGGAGGACCGCGGTGTGATAGAGCGGCGAGCACACCAGATGCACGTTGTCGTCGAACGGCTTGATGCCGAAGATGCCGAGGAAGCCACCGAGGTACGTCTCCTCGGGGAGCTTGCCGGGCAGGGGCCGCCGGATGCCGCGCGGGCGGCCCGTGGTCCCGGAGGTGTAGTTCATGACCCAGCCGAGCGTGCGGTCCTCGGGCACCGACTCGGGCTGCCCGTCGAGGAGTTCGGCGTACGCCCGGAAGCCCTCGACCGCGCCGACCGCGTACCGCCGCTCCTCGGGGAGCTTCGCCTCGTCGGCCGCGTGGCGTGCCGCGTCGGCGAACCGCTCGTGCGCGATCAGCACCTTGGCGCCGGAGTCGGAGACGATCCAGGCGATCTCGGGGCCGACGAGGTGGTGGTTGACGGGCACGAGATAGAAGCCGGCCTGCGAGGCGGCGAGGAACGCGGTGAAGAACTCGACACCGTTGGGCAGTACGACGGCGAAGGCGTCGCCGCGTTCGAGCCCGGCGGCACGCAGTCCGTGCACCAGCCGGTTGGTCTCGGCGTGCAGGCGTCCTGCGGTCCATTCCTCGCCGTCGGTCGCGATGAGGACGGTGCGCTCGGGGTCGGCGGTGGCCTGGGCCCAGAAGCCGTTGGGGGGCTGGCTCACTCGTGGCTCCTTCCGGCGATGCGGTTGAGTCGGTCGACGGCCTTCTCGAAGTCGCGGGTGAGGTCGTCGACGACTTCCTGGACGCCGCGTTCGCTGTTCATCCGGCCGACGATCTGTCCCACGGGCGTCCCCAGCAGCGGTTCGACCTCGTGCCGCTGGATCCGCGAGACCGCGTCGGCGACCAACAGCCCCTGCAGGGGCATGGGGAGGGTGCCGGGCCCGTTGGGGTCGTCCCAGGCGTCGGTCCATTCGGTACGCAGCTGACGTGCGGGTTTCCCGGTCAGCGCGCGCGAGCGGACCGTGTCGCCCGACCCCGCGGCGAGCAGCTTCCGGGTCAGGGCGCGCGAGTGCATGTCGGCCTCGGTGACGGTCAGCCATATGGAGCCGAGCCACACACCCTGGGCTCCGAGGGTGAGCGCGGCGGCCATCTGTTGTCCGCTGCCGATGCCGCCCGCCGCGAGCACGGGCAACGGGTCCACGGCCTCGACGACTTCGGGCGTCAGGACCATCGAGGCGATGTCACCGGTGTGGCCGCCGGCCTCGTAGCCCTGCGCGACGACGATGTCGATGCCCGCCTCGGCGTGCTTGCGCGCGTGCCGGGCGCTGCCCGCGAGCGCGGCGACGAGCACGTTCTGCTCGTGGGCACGCTCGATGACGTCGGCGGGTGGTGAGCCGAGCGCGTTGGCCAGCAGCTTGATCGGATAGTCGAAGGCGACGTCGAGTTGGTTGCGGGCGACCTGTTCCATCCAGCCGGTGATGCGCCAGCCGGAGGCCTCACCCTCGGCGAGTTCGGGCACTCCGTACTTGGCCAGGGTGTCCTTCACGTACTGGCGGTGCCCCTCGGGGATCATCGCCTCCACGTCCGCCTCGGTCACGCCCTCGACCTTCTTGGCGGGCATGACGACGTCCAGTCCGTACGGCATGCCGTCGACGTGCGCCTCGATCCAGTCGAGGTCGCGTTTGAGGTCGTCGGGGGCGGTGTAGCGGACCGCACCGAGCACGCCGAACCCGCCGGCCCGGCTGATGGCAGCGGCGACGGCGGGGAACGGCGTGAAGCCGAAGAGGGCGTGCTCGACTCCCAGTTTCTTGCTCAGCTCCGTCTGCATGGGCGCAGGATGCCGCAGTCCTCCGGACGAAGGAAGACCTTTTCTGATGGGTCGTCAGTTTCCATCGGTTTTCCCGAACCCGGACCGGTCCGGACGGCACCGTTGACACACCCCTCGTCCGACACAAAAGTTTCACCGAGCACAGCGGACTCGGAAAGATACTTTCAGGCGGCAGCGGCGGCACAACGGGAGGCTCCTCGATGACGGACAGAGCGGGCGGCGGGCCGACCCGTCGTCAACTGGGCCGGGGTTTGACCGCGTTGGGCGGCGCGCTGATCCTCGCGCCCCTCCCCTCGGCGTCGGCGGCACCCGCGACCGTCGCGAGGAACGGCGACGCTCACGGCCGCCCGACCCTGCGGCACGGCTCCGCCGAACGCGCCGGACTGCTCCCCGCCCAGCTGCGCCAACTCGTCACCGACGCCGAGACGTTCCTCGGCCCCTCCCCCAAGTACCCCTGGTACGCGGGCGCCGTGCTGCTCGCCGGACGCGGCGGTACGGTCGCGCTGCACCACCCGATCGGCAAGGCGGTGCGCTACTCGGCGTACGACGAGAAGACCGACACCGCCGTGGAGTTCCCCGCCGAGCGGCAGATCGCGATGGCGCGGGACACGGTCTTCGACCTCGCCTCGGTGTCGAAGCTGTTCACGTCGATCCTCGCGGTGCAGCAGATCGAGCGCGGCGCACTGGAGTTGGAGGGGAAGGTCGCCTCCTACCTCCCGGACTTCGGCGGCGCGGGCAAGCAGGACATCACGATCCGTCAACTGCTCACCCACACCTCGGGGTTCCGCGCCTGGATCCCGCTCTACAGCGCGCCGACGTACGAGGAGAAGCTCCAGCTCATCTGGAAGGAGGCGCCGCTCAACCCGCCGGGCACCAGGTACCTCTACTCGGACCTCAATCTGATCTCGCTCCAGCTCGTGCTTGAGAAGATCACCGGTCGTGCCCTGGACGCCCTGCTGCGAAGCGCGATCACCGATCCGCTCGGGATGCGCCGCACCCGCTTCAATCCGCCCGCCTCCTGGAAGCCGAAGATCGCCGCCACCGAGGACGCCCGCAAACCGTGGTCCGGGCTCGACCGCGGCCTGGTCTGGGGCGAGGTGCACGACGAGAACGCGTTCAGCCTCGGCGGTGTGGCGGGCCACGCCGGTGTCTTCTCCACCGCGTGGGACCTGGCCGTCCTCGGCCGGACGCTGCTCAACGGCGGCGTGTACGGCAGGGCGCGCATCCTGGAGCCCGAGTCGGTGGAGTTGATGTTCACCGACTTCAACACGGCCTTCCCGGGCGACGAGCACGGCCTCGGCTTCGAGCTCTACCAGCACTGGTACATGGGCGCGATGGCCACACCACGCACCGCGGGCCACACCGGCTTCACCGGCACCTCACTCGTACTCGACCCGACGACCGACTCGTTCCTCATCGTGCTCGGCAACTCCGTTCATCCGGTGCGCAGTTGGCGTTCGGGCTCGGCTCCCCGGGTGGCCGCCGCCAACAACCTGGCCCGCGCCGTGCCGGTCCGCCCCGCGCGAGGACGTACGGCCTGGTACTCCGGCATGGCGACCGCCACGTCCGCCACGCTGACGCTGCCCGCGCTGGACGTCGGCGCGGGAGCCCGTCTGCGGTGCGCCCTGTGGTGGGACACCGAACCGCAGGCAGACGCCCTGTTCCTCGAGTCCTCGACGGACGGGGGCACGACGTGGCGTCCGGTGCCGTTCACCACCGTCCGGCACGGCGAGGCCGCCCAGGACCATCCCACCGGTTCCGTCACCGGCTGGTCGGGCCGGACCTGGCACCGGCTCTCCGCGGATCTCCCCGAGTCCCGGCAACTCGCCCTCCGCTGGCGGTACACGACGGACCGGCTCTACGTCGGCAGAGGCGCGTACGTGGACGCGCAGCGCGTCGCGGACGGCGACCGGGTCGTCTTCGACGAGGCGAGGCCCGCGGACGCGGCACGGATCGAGGCGGCGGGCTGGACGGCGTCCAAGGACTGACGGGCGTATGAGAAAGCCGGTCGACCCCGACAACTCGGCGCCGCGGTCGCACGGCAGCCGGCCACGACCACCGCCGGTGAGGGACAGCGGGCGGACGCCGGTCGGCCACCAGCGGCGGCAGCCGTCTACGGAGGAGAGCCGACGGGCGCGTCGTACATCCTCCGCAGAACCGCCGAAGCGCGGGCGGGCGCCGGTGCGGCTGCCTACGCTGGTCCTCCCGGGCTGCGTCTACGCCCTGGCCTGGAGCATTCGCCGCACAGGCAGGTGTCTCATGACCGACGCTTCCGCTCCACCTCCGTCCGAGGCCGCCTCGGGTCCCGGGCTTCGGGAACGCCGCCGTGCCGCCAGGGCGGAACTGGACGACGCCATCGCCGCCGTGCGTGAACTCCCCGGTCACGAGGGCTTCCTGGCGCCTCCGGGGTTCTCGACGGCCGCCGCCGTCAGCCGGGACGAGCCGCTGGTCTACCTCGCGGCCACCTTTCGCGGGGGCACGGCCCTGTGCGTGCTCGGCCCCGGCGTCGTTCCGGTCCCGCTGCCCGATCTCACCGAGCAGGAGGTGAGCGGACTGACGGGCGCGTACGAGGACGCCCGGGCCGGATGGCGGCGCGACCCCGAGGCAGGGCTCCGGCACTGGCGGGAGACGCTGGACCAGGTGTGCCGTCGGCTGTGGGAGATCGTCGTCGCTCCGCTGCGCGAGACGTTGCGGCTGACCCGTGCCACTCTCGTCCCGTGCGGACAACTCGGCCTGCTGCCGCTGCACGCGGCCTGGGAGCCGGTAGCGAGGACAGGGACCGAGCCCGCGGCCGGGACCGGGCGACGGTATCTCCTCGACGACGTCACCGTCTCCTACATCCCGAACGCGCAGGCTCTGCGGGCGGCCCAGGACGTGCGGAACGCGGTGCGCGGGCACCGGCTGCTGGCCGTTGTGGAGCCCGCGCCGGTGACCGCGGACTCCCTCCCGCTGACGGCGAGCGAGGCTGCCGCCGCGGTGGCCGCGCACCCCGGTGCGACGGTGTTGTCGGGCCGGGAGGCGACGGCGGCCCGCCTGCGCGCGGCTCTCCCCGACGCCGACGTCCTGCACTTCGCGGGCCACTGCCGCTCCGACATCGACGACCCCATGTCCAGCGCCCTGCTCATGGCCGACGACGAACCGCTGACGCTTCGCCAGATCATGGACCTGCCCCTGAAGCTGCGGCTCGCCGTGCTCGCCGCCTGCGACAGCGGTGTCGCCGGGCAGCGGCTGCCCGACGAGGTGATCGCCCTGCCCACCGGCCTTCTGCAGGCAGGGGCGGCAGGCGTAGTGGCCGGGTTGTGGGCCCTGGAGGACGGCGCGGCGGCCATGCTGCTGGCCGAGTTCCACCGCGTGTGGCCGAGGGAACATCCCGAGCCGGCCGACGCGCTGCGTGCCGCGCAGCTGTGGCTCCGCGACACGACGAACGGTGAGAAGGCCGCCGTGTACGAGGCTGCGCGCTCCTCGGGCGACTGGCTCCCGCCGGAGGCCGCGCGGGCGCTGCACACCCGGGTCGCCTGGGAGGAACCCCGGGCACGGGCCCATGCGGCGATCGACCAGTGGGCGGCCATGGTCCTCGTAGGGGTATGACCTGCGGCGACCGAGGCATCCCGCGACTCGGCCTCACAGGGGTGACGCGAGGGAGTAGGAAAACAAGGGGGGTAGATGTCCGACGAATCGGCGGTCCGGCGGGCCGCCACGGAGATCCTGGGCGAACTGCCGCGGCTCCTCGGTGAAGGGCGGGCCGCAGCCGTGGCGGAGCGGGTGCGCGAGGCTCTGGCGCAAGAACCCGAGGACAGCACGTTCCGGATCGAGGCGGTGCTGCGCGAGCACCCGGAAACCCGCGCGTGGATGCGCGAGCGACTTCTGCCGGTTCTCGGTGAGAGGCCCGCGTTCCGTGACTACCAGGAGTTGCCGGGGCGGTCCACCGTCCCAGCGGGAGAGGTGTTCGCCTGCCCGCTGTGCGGGAGCCGGTGGGTGCGCCCGACCCTCGACGACCGGGTGCCACCGTGCCCCGAACACCGGATGCCCCGCGTCCGGCAGGGCGGGTGAGCCGTGATCGGGCCTCTGTGGGGCGGCCTCGGCGGTGCCGCCGTCCGGCACTGGGCGGCTCGTCTGTTCACCTCTGCCGCTCTGTTCTGGCTCGCCGGACTGGCCCTGGTCTGGTACGACCGCCACGGTGAACTGGTCCGCGAACGGGGGTGGATCCGCGGCCTGGTGGCGGCCACCCGCCCGTACGAGCAACTGCCTTCCCTGGTGGCCGGGGTGCTGTTGTTGCTGCTGATGGGTGTCGTGGTGGCCTCGGCGCTGGCCGCCGAGCTGCTGACCCTGCCCGTGCTGCGGCTGCTGGAGGGTTACGGATGGTGGCCGGTCCCACTGCGCCGGCGGTGGAGCGATCGGCGGGCCCGTGCGCGCGAGGAGGCCATGGCCGTGTTCCAGGAGAGGTCTGCGGCCCTGCGTGTCGCGGACGGGTCCGGGCCAACCTCGTCCGCGGCGGGCGCGATGGCCCGCGCCACTCGCGTCCTGCGGACGACACCCGCCGACCCGGCACTGGTGATGCCCACACGTCTGGGCAATCTGCTGCGCACCGCCGAACTGCGGCCGCTGCGCAAGCACGGCGTCGACGCCGTGTCGTGCTGGCCCCACCTGTGGCTGGTGCTGCCGGGCGACTCCCGAACCGAGATCACCTCGGCCCGCTCGGCACTGGACGGAACGGTGCGGGTGTGGCTGTGGAGCGCGCTGTTCGCCGTGTGGACGCCGTGGGCGTGGTGGGCAGCACTCGTCGCCCCCGCCGCGGCGGCTCTGGCGTACGTCAACTGTCTGCGCGCCGCCGGAACGTACACGGTCCTGCTGGAGGCGGCGTTCGACGTCCATCTGCCCCTGCTCTACGCCGCGGCCCGCCTTCCCGCGCCGCGCACGGCGGCCGAGGCGGTGGTTCACGGGGAACGGCTGAGCCGGTATCTGCGCGAGGGCAGCGACGATCCGGAGCTCCGGTTCACACCGGTCGCCGACGCCGAGCCGGCCGCGGGCCCGGCCGGGACATCTCCGACAGCACCGGGAGGGGCTGGTTCCCCGTGAAGTGGCCACCTCGGCGCGGGCTTCCGGCGCCTTCCCTGCCCCAATTGACCGTCACCGAGGCCGGGGAGGCGGCGGCCTTCAGGGCGATCGTACGGGGCCTGTCACCCCGCTCGGACCCATTGGAGTACGCGTTCCGCTGTCAGCAGGCGGCAGACGACGCCGAGAGCGCCGGCCGGCCGGACGACGCGATCTCCCTGATGCTGCGGGCCGCACAACACCTCTCCCGTACCCGGCCTCGGCCGGAGCAGCCACTGGCGCTCACCGAGTACACGCTCTCCGAGCTCTACATGAGGCGTCCCACCGGCGACCAGGAGGCCAACCGCGAAGCGGCCCTGCACTTCCTGCGGCGTTCCACGGCCCACGACATCGAGATCCCGGACCTGTACGCCCGGGCCTGGGGCGCGCTCGGCGACCGGTACGCCCGCCGTTCCCTCGGCGACCCCACCGACAATCGTCGCGCGGCGCTGGAGGCGTACCGCACCGCGCTTCTCCTGGCTCCGCCGATCGGTCCCCGGGGCGACTGGGCCTTGAACATGCACCACTACGGCCTCACGCTCCTGGAGGGCTCGGATCAACCGGGCGACGCGGCAGAGGCGTTGGTCTCGCATCTGCAGGCCGCCGCCGCTGCCCACGACGCCGGGGACCTGGCGCTGGCCGCCCGGGCGCACGCCTGGTGCGCCGACGCGCTGGACGCCGTCGTGGCGCGGACCGCGGAGGCCGGCGAGCCGACACCGCTGGAGGTGGCGAACCCACCGGAGGGCATGACGGGTTCCGCCGACGAGGCGGCGCTGTGCCGTATGCGGGCAGTGTCGGGCGTGGTGCTGAGCGATCTGCGACAGCTGGTGTGGGACGGCCAGGTCATCGAGGCGGGCCAGGTGTGGGAGCCGGTGGGCTCTTCGGCGCGCGACACGCACCAGCCCTCGTTGCAGGGTGTCGCGCTCTTCCATCTGGGCCGTCTGTTGCGGCAGTTGACCCACCCCGAGCCCGACGACGCCGAGACCGTATGCCGTCATCTGTCCGCCGCCGCCCTGGTCATCGATCCGAAGCTCCATCCGTGGTCCTGGGAACAGCTGGACCGTGAACTCGCCGCCGTGTTCGCACCGGACGCGTCGCCCGGTGCCGGTGACGGCCCGGCACCAGCAGGCCCCTGGTCCGGGAGCCCGCTGTACATGTACGCGACCACCGCTGGACTCGCCATGGCGGAGCGCGCGCTGGAGGACGTGGACACACGGGAGCCCGCCGACCGGCCCGCCGACGCGCTGACCTCCGCCGCCACCCGGCAGTTGCGGCGGGCGCTGGCCCTGCTGCCCGATGATCCGGCCCATGCCGAGAGCCGTGCCCGGGTGAGGCACGAGCTGGCCAGGACGCTCTCGGTGCGGCCCTGGCGCCCCGACGCCGTGGACCACGAAGAGGCGCGTACGTTCATGGAGGCAGCCCTCGCGGACACCGATCGCGAGGCACAGCCCGAGCGGTGGCAGGCCCTGCACCACGAACTGGGCGTCAACTACCAGAACCGGCAGACCGGTTCGGCCGCGGACAACCGCGAGCAGGCCATCCACCACCTCACCGCGGCCCTGTCCGCCATGCCGGAGGGGGCCCCGCAGCGCGCGGTGACCCTGAGCCAGCTCGGCAACGCCCACCACATACGGCTGCGCGGCGATCCGGCCGACAACATGGACCGGGCCCTGGAGTTCTACAGCCGGGCCCTGCACCTGCGTGACCGGGCGAGCCAGCCGCTGCGCTGGGCCATCACGCTGCACAACATCGCCGTGCTCTACCGGGAACGGGCCGCCTTCGGGAACCGGCAGGGCAATCTGCTCACGGCCGCCGACTGCTTCCGGGAGGCGCTGGAGGTGCGCACCCGTGACGCGCTGCCCGAGCACTGGGCGTTGACCGTGCGGGAGTTGGGAGTCACGCTGCTGCGGCTCGGGGACCCCGCGTCGGTGCGCGAGGGCGAGGAGCTGCTGCGGGATGCCCAGAGCGTCTACACCCGCGAGGACGCCCCGCTCGACTGGGCGGCGATCCAGTGGCAGCGGGCCGAGACCGCCCGTGCCGGGGGTGAGCACGAACGGGCCGAGGCCCTGTTACGGCCGGTCCTCGGCCTGTCCCTGGAACGGGACCGCCCCGACCTGTGGGCCCGGGTGACCAGGACGTACGCCCTCGCGTGCTTCGACCTGGGCGCCGAACGCCACGACGCGGAGCAGGTCTCCCTGGGGGTCTCGCTGCTGAACCGTTCGGTGGAGCGCCTGCGTGCCGACGGGGACTGGACGGTCGTCGCCCGTGGCGCGGCCGAACTCGGCGACCGCTGTCTGGTCATCGACCGGCCGGAGCTCGCCGCCGACGCCTACCTGCGCGCCCTGGACGCGGACGCCCGCCGATACACCGCGTCGCTGTCGCTCGGCTCGCGCGAGTCGGCGGTGGCGGGCAGCTGGGTGATCGCGTCGCGCGCCGCGTACGTGCTCGTGAACCGTGGCCGGTTCGATCAGGCGGTCGATGCCCTGGAACGCGGCCGCAGCCGCATGCTGGGCGAGGTCCTGGCCCGGGACCGCGTCGACCTGCGGCACCTGCTGGACGGGAACGAGCGTGAACGAGCCGCCGCCGAGCGCCACTTGGCCGCCGCGGCGGCCGTCCGCGCGCTGGAGGCGGAGGAGCGGCGGCTCGTTGGGGAGGCGCCGGAGGTGTAGGCGGTCACGGGGACGCCTCCAGCACCGCCATGGCCGCGTTGTGGCCCGGCACTCCGCTGACCCCGCCGCCGCGCACCGCGCCCGCGCCGCACAGCAGGACGTTCGCGTGTGCGGTCTCCACGCCCCAACGGCCCGTGCCCTCCTGCGTGTAGGGGAAGGCGAGGTCGCGGTGGAAGATGTTGCCGCCGGGCAGGCGCAGGTCGCGCTCCAGGTCGAGCGGTGTCTTCGCCTCGATGCAGGGGCGGCCGTCCGCGTCGGCCGCCAGGCAGTCGGCGAGCGGCTCGGCGAGGTGCGAGTCCAGTTGCGCGAGTGTCGACTTGAGCAGTTCCTCGCGTACGCCGTCGTTGTCGTGGGCGAAGAGCCGGGCGGGTGTGTGCAGGCCGAAGAGCGTGAGCGTGTGGTAGCCCTGCTGCACCAGGTCCGGGCCGAGGATCGTCGGATCGGTGAGCGAGTGGCAGTAGATCTCGGAGGGCGGGGCCTCGGGCAGCGCACCGGACGCGGCCTGGGCGTGAGCGGTCGCCAGTTGCTCGTATCCCTCGGCGATGTGGAAGGTCCCGGAGAAGGCCTCGCGCGGATCGACGGACGTGTCGCGCAGCCGGGGCAGCCGCTTCAGCAGCATGTTCACCTTGAGCTGGGCGCCCTCGGCGGGGGCGGGCTGCTCGTCGCCGGTGAGCCGGGCGAGCTCCTGCGGTGAGGCGTTGACGAGGACGTGCCGGGCCGGGACCGTCCGTTCTTCGCCGTCCGCGGTCCGGTACGTGACCTCGGCGGCCCGTCCGTCGGTCTCCACCCGGACCGCCTCATGGCCGGTGGCGACGACCGCGCCCGCGGCGCGCGCGGCCCCGGCGATGGCGTCGGTGAGGGCGCCCATACCGCCGACCGGCACGTCCCAGGCTCCCGTCCCGCCGCCGATCACGTGGTAGAGGAAGCAGCGGTTCTGCCGCAGGGACGGGTCGTGGGCGTCGGCGAAGGTACCGATGAGCGCGTCGGTGAGGACGACGCCGCGTACGAGATCGTCGCTGAAGTTGTCCTCGACGGTCACCCCGAGCGGCTCCTCGAAAAGGATCCGCCAGGCCTCGTCGTCGTCGATGCGGCCGCGCAGCTCGTCGCGCGTGGGCAGCGGTTCGGTGAGGGTGGGGAACACCTTCTTGGCGACGCGGCCTGTCATCCCGTAGAAGCGCTGCCATGCCTGGTACTCGCGGGGGGACCCGGTCAGCTTGGCGAAGGCCTCCCTGGTGCGCCGTTCGCCGCCCCCGACGAGCAGTCCGGTCGGCCGCCCGTCGCGCTCGGTGGGGGTGTACGAGGAGACGGTGCGACCACGCACCCGGAAGTCCAGGCCGAGATCCCGCACGATCTTCCGGGGCAGCAGGCTGACCAGGTACGAGTACCGCGACAGCCGCGCGTCGACACCGGTGAACGGCCGGGTGGACACGGCCGCCCCGCCGGTGACCCCCAGCCGCTCCAGAACCAGCACGGACTTCCCGGCCCGCGCCAGATAGGCGGCGGCAACCAGACCGTTGTGCCCCCCACCGACGATGACGACGTCCTGCTCCCGGTGTCCCTCAAATGCAGCCATGCTTCTTGGTAACACGCAATGATCTAGGTCGGCCAGACACACGCGGCAACCGGCCCCGTAAGGGGCGCGGGGAACTGCGCGCCCAGCCACAGCCGACCCGCAGCCGAGAAACGACCGCGGCGGGGGTTCGGGGGCGCAGCCCCCGTCTCGAACCGGCGCACCCCAGCGGAGCGTCACCGCTGGCGCAAAGCCGCCACCCTCCGATACAACTCCACCGCCTCCGCCCCCCGCCCCAGCTGCTCCAGACAGTGCGCCTCGTCGTTCCGGCTGGCCAGCGCGTCGGGATGGTCGGCGCCCAGCACACGCTCGCGCGCGGCGGCCACCTGGCGGTACTCCGTGAGCGCGTCGGCCCACCGGCCGAGCCAGCCGAGCCCGACGGCGACCTCGCGCCGGCTGACCAGGGTGTCCGGGTGGTCGGGGCCGAGCACGCGCTCGCGGATCGCGCACACGTCACGGGACTCCGCCAGCGCCTCCTCCCACCTGCCGAGCCGGCCGAGATTGACGCCGAGCCCGTGCCGGGCGCGCAGGGTCTCGGGGTGGGCGGGCCCGTGGACGCGGGTGCGGTCGTCGATCAGGCCGCGGTACAGCTCCAGTGCCGGGGCGCTGCGCCCGAGCCGGCCGAGGCTGATGCCGACCTCGTAGCGCGCGGCGAGCGTGTCGGGATGGTCGGGGCCGAGCGCCTGCGCCCGCGCCTCGGCGACCTCCTGGTATGTCTGCAGCGCCTCCGGCCAGCGGCCCAATTGCCCGAGCGCGTAGGCGACTTCGTACCGTGTGACGAGCGTGTCGGGATGGTTCGCGCCCAGCACCCGGGCGCGGGAGGCGGCCACCTCGCTCGCCATCCGGTACGAGTCCTCCAGACGCCCGAGTCTGCTGAGGTTGAAGGCGAGGTTGTGGCGGCAGCGCAGGGTGTCGGGGTGTTCGGGCCCCATGGCGCGTTCCCGGGCCGCCAGCACGGCCGTGTAGACCTGGTGTGCTTCGAAGTGGCGGCCCAACTGGCCCAGTACATAGGCCATTTCCTGGCGGGCGGCGAGAGTGTCCGGGTGGTCGGGGCCGAACACGTGCTCCCTGGTCTGGGCCACGTGCCCGTATTCGCGCAGGGCGTCGGCGGGGCGGCCGGTGCGGCTGAGGGTGAAGCCGACCTCGTAGCGGCTGGCCAGTGTGTCGGGGTGGTCGGGGCCGAGCGCGTGTTCGCGTTCGGCGGCGACCGCGCGGTGCACCTCGCCCGCCTCCGCCCAGCGGCCGAGCCGCCCCAGGCTCAGTCCGGCGTTGTGCCTGCCGGTGAGGGTGGTGACCAACTCCGGTGACGGTGTGGGCCGTTCGGCTGGTCCCGGGGGCTGGGTGCCGCGCCTGTCGGTGCGGGCGATCCAGTCGCCGGTGAGGCCCGCGGCGGCGTCGGGCGGTGTGGTGCGCAGGCCCGCGCCGGTCGCCTTGTGGCCGGTGGTCATACCGCGGGTCCAGGAGGGCAGCCGGTCCTCTCGCGCGGCAGGCCGCTCCGGCGCCGCGGGCCGCACCGGGGGCGACACCACGGTCGGCACGTACGTCGGCGCGGTGCGGCCCGCTCCGATGCGGCGGCCCAGCTCGCGGGCGTCGTGCGGCCGCTGCTCGGGTTCCTTGGCCAGCAGGTCCAGGATGACCCGGTCCAGGTACTCGGGGAGCTCGGCGCGATGGCGGCGCGGCGGCTCGGGAGGCGTGTCCCGGTGGCCGACCAGGACCGCCCACGCGTCGTCGAGGTCGAAGGGCGGCGCCCCGGTGGCGATCTCGTACAGCACGCAGCCGAAGGAGTAGAGGTCGCTGCGGTGGTCGACCTGGTCGCCGCCGATCTGCTCCGGCGACATGTAGTGCGGGGTGCCCATGGCGATGCCGGTGCCGGTGAGTCTGGAGGTGAAGCCGATGTCGTGGCCGAGGCGGGCGATGCCGAAGTCGCAGATCTTCACCGTGCCGTCGCCGAGCCGCATGATGTTCGCCGGTTTCAGGTCCCGGTGCACGATGCCCTGTTGGTGGGTGTAGGCGAGGGCGGCGGCCGCCTGTTCGCCGATCTCCACGATGTCGGCGACGGGCAGCGGATGCTGTTTGTTGTCCTCCAGCAGCTGGCTGAGATTGCGCCCGTCCAGCAACTCCATCACCAGATAGAGCACGCCGTCCGACTCGCCGAAGTCGTGGACGACGGTCACCCCGCGGTGCTGGAGGGCCGCGGCCACCCGCGCCTCACGGCGGAACCGCTCCCGCAGGACACGGGTGAACGAGTTGTCGTGGTGCTGTCCCAACGGTTTGAGGCACTTCACCGCGACCTGTCTGCCCAGCGACTCGTCGCGGGCACGCCACACCTCACCCATCCCCCCTCGACCGATCAGGTCGAGCAACCGGTACCGGCCCTGGATCAGCCTGGTGTCCCCCATCTGCTGCGATCGCCCCCGTCGTTCGGCCCCGCCCTCCCCTGGCTCGTCCAGTATGGCGAGCCATCGTCCGACTTTGTACGGGGCGGGCCGTGAGCCGGGGCCCAGCCGTGACATCGTGCGGACAATGTGTTTGGGCGGCAGTTGCCGGTGTAGACGTGCGGGAACGCAGTGCAACACGGTGCCGGTGAGTCGCAGTTGCCGCGCCGCCGTGCCGGACGACCGTACGGATCTTCCGTACAACTCATGGGCGCATGGCGGCAGTGAGACGTACGTCGGCTGCGCCACCCATCGCCGCGGGAAGCCGTCGAGATCCCACGCCTCCGGCCGCGCGGCCGGATCGAAGCCCGTTCGAGGCCGGATCGGGGTCGGATCGCGGTCGGTCGCCGTGAGCATCGTGGTCGGTCGCCCTGACTATCGCGGCCGGCGTCGAGGGGATCCACCAGCCGGTCGGCGACAGCCGTTTCCGGGCCGGAGCCCCGGCTACCGCCGCACCCTCGGCATCCCCAGGCCGATCCACGAGATGATCTCCCGCTGGATCTCGTTGTTGCCGCCGCCGAAGGTGAAGATCACGGCCGAGCGGTAGCCGCGCTCCAGTTCGCCGTGGAGTACGGCGCCCGCGGAGCCCTCCTTGAGGACACCGGCCACGGCGACGACCTCCATGAGCCAGGCGTACGCGTCCCGGCGGGCCTCGGAGCCGTACACCTTGACGGCGGAGGCGTCCTGCGGGGTGAGCGTGCCCTCCTGGACGGCGTTCACCATCTGCCAGTTGAGGAGTTTCATCGCGTCGAGCCTCGTGTGGGTCTGGGCCAGGCGGCGGCGCACCCAGGGGAGGTCGACGACGCGGCGGCCGTCGGCGAGCTTGGTCTCCATGGCCCAGCGCTGTACGTCGTGTAGGGCGCGGATGGCCATGGTGCCGTGTGCGGCGAGGGTGACCCGCTCGTGGTTGAGCTGGTTGGTGATCAGCCGCCAGCCCTTGTTCTCATGGCCGACCCGGCGGGAGGCGGGGACGCGGATGTTCTCGTAATAGCTCGCGGTGGTGTCGTGCGAGGCGAGCGTGTTGATGATCGTGCAGGAGTAGCCGGGGTCGGAGGTCGGCACGAGGAGCATGGTGATGCCCTTGTGCGGCGGGGCGTCGGGGTCGGTGCGGACGGCGAGCCAGACCCAGTCGGCGGTGTCGCCGTTGGTCGTCCAGATCTTCTGGCCGTCGACCGTGTAGTGGCCGGTGTCCTCGTCGCCCTCCCTGACCGCCCTGGTCTTCAGGGCTGCCAGGTCCGTGCCCGCGTCGGGCTCGCTGTAGCCGATCGCGAAGTCGAGTTCGCCGGACAGGATCTTCGGCAGGAAGTACCCCTTCTGCTCGTCGGTACCGAACTGCATGATCGTCGGCCCGACCGTGTTGAGCGCCATCAGCGGCAGCGGTACGCCGGCCTGGGCGGCCTCGTCGAAGAAGATGAACTGTTCCATCGGGGTCAGACCGCGCCCGCCGTACTCCTTCGGCCAGCCCACGCCGAGCCACCCGTCGGAGCCGAGCCGGCGGATGGTCTCGCGGTAGAAGCGCTTCTGCGCCGCCGGATCGCCGTAGCGGGCGTACACGTCGTCGGGGACCAACTCCGCGAAGTAGGCGCGCAGTTCGGTGCGCAACCGCTGCTGCTCCGGCGTGTATTCGAGATGCACGGCGCCTCCTGGCTCCCACTGGCCCACTCGTTCGGCCACCCGGACCTGACGGCGCACACCGTAGAACGTGTTCCAGAAATAGGGAATGCCGACGACGTACGCGCCTGCCACGCACGCACACATGCGAAGGGGCCCCAGGATGGTGCTCCAGGGGCCCTTCGGTGTGTGAACGGATCAGTGCGCGACGGGAGTTGCCCGCCCTTCGGCCGCCTTCTCGTCCTCGGTCCGGGCCGGCCCGGGAGCCAGCACGCGCTCCGCGAGCAGCCCGAAGACCAGTCCGTACGCGGTCCACAGGGTCACCTGGATGGCCAGGGTCGCCAGTCGGTACTGCCACAGCAGGGTGGCGGGGAAGCCCTCCGGCGCCTCGTTGAAGGACGGCAGGAACGCGTACGCCAGGCTGACGGCCAGGACGAAGAACCCACCCGCCGCGAGGGTGGCGTTCCAGTTGCCCAGGCGCGGGGCGAGGCGCTTGCCGAGGATCACCGCGGCGACGGCCAGCAGCACGCTGAGCACGATCATCAGGAGGAACAGCGCGGTGCGCTGGTTGAGGGTGTCGGGGTCGCCGACGGCGGGCGGGTTCGCCGGGTACTTGAGGAACGGCACCAGGTAGACCGCGACCAGACCGGCGCCCGCCAGCAGCAGAGCGCTCGCGCGCGGCCCGAAGCGGCCGATCCTGCCGAGGGCGAAGCAGTACGCGAGGGCGGCTATGCCGCCGAACGCGACCCCGTAGACGAGCACGCCGGTGGACAGACCACCGGTGGACTGCATCGCACGGCTGACGAGTTCCTCGCCGCCGTGTTCATGGGCGTGGGCCTCCTCGAACGCGATGGCCTCGTCCACCCGAGGTTCACCCAGGAAGTAGGCGACGACCAGGGCGAGCACACCCGCGGCAAGACCCGCGAGCATGCCCCGCACCAGGAGATTTCTGACGGTGACGGAGTTCATTGGTTGTCCTGTCGGTTCTGTGTCGCCGTCAGTGGCAGGGGAAGCCGAGCAGGTGGCGGGCGTCGTGCACCCACTCGTGCACGCCTTCGCCCGAGACCAGGGAGGTGGCGCCCTGTTCGGCGCCGACGAAGTAGAGCAGCACGAGCATCAGGATGCCGAGGAAGACCGCCCAGGGAGCGATCGCGCCGATCGGCAGCTTTGCGGGTATGTCGGGGGTGGTTGCGGTCGGCTGGGCGACGGCGGACTGCGCCATGGCAGGACCTCCTGGGGGAACTCGCGTCCCATCTCGGTGGTGCACAGGACGACGGCCACGGGTCTGACTTGCTCGACCTCCGCCTCCCCTGGTGGAAGGCGGTTGTACGGGGCTTACAGTGGCGCGACCGTGCCGGATTCTCACCGGCTTCCGTCGTACCGTCGTCAATATCGACGAGAAGGTACCGCGAAGCGGAGGCGCGGCCAAGGGCGCACGGAATGCCGGGGGCGCGCCGGGGCCCTGGTCACGCCCCCAATTCCCGGTACGGACAGGGGTGTTGAGCACGTGGTGAACGCGAGGACGGGCCGATGACCAGCCGAGTGATGTTGATCTCACCAGCGATGAGCGCGGCGTTGCGGGAGGCACGTTTCGACGACGGATGTCCCCTCGACCCGGCCGGGCTGCGGCTCGCCGAGGCCGCCGCGGGCTCGCTGCCGGCCGCCGACCAGGTCCTTCTCTCGCCCACCGTTCGCTGCCGGGAGACGGCGGAGGCCCTCGGGCTCGGCACCCTCGCCGTCACCGACCCCGACCTGGCCGGCCTGGACGTGGGCCGCTGGCGCGGGGCGACCCTCGCCGAGGTGAGCGCCGCCGAACCGGAGGCCGTGGGGCGCTGGCTGGCAGACCCGTCGTCCGCCCCGCACGGCGGCGAGTCGGTGAGCGGACTGTGCGAGCGCGTGGCGAAGTGGCTGGAGACGGTGACGGATCCGAGCGCCGAGGTTTCAGGATCCGGGGCCTCAGGATCCAGCTCCTCCGGGTCCGGCTCAGGCTCGGCTTCGGGTGCAGGACCAGGGCCGAGACCGGGGGCGGGGCCGGGGGCGGGGCCGGGGTCGGGACCGGGGGCGGGGCCAGGACCCGGCTCCGTCCGGGTCATCGCCGTCGTCGAGCCGGAGATCGTACGGGCCGGGGTGGTGCTGGCACTTGGGGCCCCGGAGTCGGCGTTCTGGCGCGTCGACGTGCCGCCGTTGGTCGCGACGGAGTTCAGCGGGCGGGCCGGGCGCTGGAATGTACGGGTCGGGAGGGCGCTCGGAGAGTGAGGCCACGGCGAACGCCTGGCTGAACACCTCCTCGGTACTCGGCATCCCGGGACGTGACTCTTCGAACGGGGCTCTTCGAGACGCGGCACCTCGGGCGTGGCGTTCCACGGAACCTCACCTCAGCAGGGCGAGGAACTCCGTGCAGGCACTCGCGCAGCCGCGGCAGGCCTCGGCGCCCTTCTCGGCGCCGGGGCTCCGGTCGAAGACCTCGGCGGTCTCCAGGCAGACGGCACGGCACCACTCCACCTGGGCGCGCATCCCGGCCTCGGCCTGGGTGACCTGCTCGGCCAGTGCGCGGCAGGTCACGTCGCAGACCTCCACGCACAGGATGCCCTTGCGCCGCAACTCCTGTTGGTCGTCGGGGCCGTCGAGTTCGGCGAGGCTCGCGCGCAGGGCACAGACCCGTGCGCACTCGGTACAGGCCTGCGCACAGGCAAACCGGTCCTCGAGGAAACGAACGAGTTCCTGCTGCTCTGTTAGTGACACGCGGTTCGGGTAGCCGGGCATCGCCACGCCAAACCCCGCCTTCGCACGGCACAGACACGGCGCAGGCATGGCGCAGACACGGTGCAGACACGGCACGGCGGGGCCAGAAGTGGCTGAGCATGTCGAAGTTATTGACGTGCTCACGGCCGCACTCTACGTTCTGACCGGTTTACCGAACTGCGTTCGGTATATCGATCCACTTGTGGTGGGTGCGCACACCTCGGCAACCAACCCGGTGTGTGCGACCACTGACCCGCGACAAGCTTCGGATCGGCAGACAAGGAGGCCTCGTGCGCATCGCGGGCATGCTCACAGGGACAGTGCTGAGTGCCGTGTTGGCGACGACGGTGCTACCGACCCCGGCAGCCGCGGCGTCGACCATCGTCGTGGCCGTCAACGGGAACGACTCCGCCGCCGGCACCCTCGACCAACCGCTGCGGACCGTCCAGAAGGCCGTCGACAGGGCGACACCGGGCGACACCATCCTCGTACGGGGCGGTACTTACGCCCTGACCGACAACATCACGATCACCACCTCGGGCACGGCGTCGCAGCCGATCTCCCTCGGTTCCTACCAGGGCGAGCGTGTCGTCATCGACGGCGAGCAGCTGCCGGCCAGCCACACACCGGTCGGCGGCAGCATCCCGCGCGCCGAGCGCGGGGCCGTCCACCAGGAGGCCTCCTACTGGAAGGTCTCAGGGCTGGAGATCGTCAACGGGCCGTACGGCTACTACTGCGACAGCTGCAGCAACAACGTGTTCTCGCGCCTCACGACCCACGACAACTACGAGTCCGGCTTCCAGCTCCAGGGCGCCTCCGCGAACAACCAGATCCTGAACCTGGACAGTTACGGCAACCGCGACCCGCGCAAGAACGGCGAGAGCGCGGACGGGCTGGCCGTCAAGGAGGGCAGCGGGAGCGGCAACGTCGTACGGGGCGCGAGGCTGTGGAACAACGTCGACGACGGTTACGACGCCTGGAAGTTCACCTCGCCGATCCTCGTCGAGAACACGATCGCGTACGGCAACGGCTTCAACCGCTGGAGCTTCCCGGACTTCGCGGGCGACGGCAACGGCTTCAAGCTGGGCGGCGGGAGCCCGGCACCGGCGGTGGCCCACACCCTGCGCAACTCGCTCGCGTACCGGAACGCGGCGCACGGAGTCACCGACAACGGCAATCCGGGCGCGCTCGCCCTCAGCCGCACCACCACGTTCCGCAACACGGGCACGGGCTTCGACGCCGACGGCTCGGGCGGAAGGGCGGTCCTCACCGCCAACCTGTCCGTCGCGGACGCCCGGCCCGCGGCACTCGGCTCCGGCACCACGTCCACGGACAACTCCTGGGATCTGGGCGGCACTTGGGGTGAGTCGTCGGTCGTGAGCACGAACACGGGCGCCATCACAGGACCACGTTCGTCGGACGGCTCCCTGCCGCCCGCCCGGGACCTGCTCGTCCCGAAGAACGGCACGGCCGTCGGAGCCCGCTTCTGAACCACCCCGTGGGCCCCGGGACGGACGACCCCGGGACCCACGGGACTGGCACATCCAGCACCACCAGCAGCACCAGCAGCACCAGCAGCACCAGCAGCACCAGCGCAGTCCGAACGAGGAGAGCCGCACATGATCACGCCAGACAACTCCTACAGACCCGCCACCGCCCCGGACGCGACGGGCGCCTCCCGCCCCTTCGCACCCTCGCGTCGAAGCCTGCTGCGGGCGATGGCCGCCCTGCCGGTCTCGGCGCTCGTCGTGGGCGGGCTGCCCGGCCTGCTCGGCACGGCCTCCGCGGCCGCGCCGCCCCGCGGATCGGCCACCCGCTACACCATCGTCCCGTTCCTCAACAGCAACGACGGCACGGTGAACGTCTACCAGTCCGACGACGCAACGGACTTCCGGCTCGTCAAGGCGTCCGCGTACACGCCGCCCGCCAACCGCATCCGCGACGCCAGCGTCTTCAAGCACACCGACGGCTACTACTACATCACCTACACCACGCACACCTGGCAGGACACCAGCACCACCATCGGCTTCGCCCGCAGCTCGGACCGCAGCAACTGGACCTTCCTGTACGACTACACCGTGCCGATCGCGAACCTGTCGCGCGCCTGGGCGCCGGAGTGGTTCGTCGACAGCGACGGCAGCGTGAACATCCTCGTGTCCTGCTCGGTGACCAGCAACGAGTGGATCTTCACCCCGTATCTGCTCAGGGCCACCAACTCCGCGCTGACTGCCTGGAGTTCACCGGTGGCACTGTCCGGCATCGGCGCCAACCACATCGACACGTTCGTCGTGAAGATCGGCTCGACGTATCACGCCTTCACGAAGAACGAGACGTCCAAGTACATCGAGTACGCCACCAGTTCGGCGCTCGCGGGCCCGTACACGATCAGCAGGACGGGGAACTGGGCGGGCTGGGGCGGCACTCGGGAGGGCGCCGCGCTGATACAGCTCGACAACGGCGCGTGGCGGATCTTCTTCGACGGATACGGCGACGGCAGCTACTACTACAGCGACAGCTACGACACCTTCGCCACCTGGAGCGCGCCGAAGAAACTGCCGGGCATCTCGGGGACGGCACGCCACTTCACGGTGCTCAAGGAGACGGTGTCCGGCGGCGTCACCCTCCCGACGGGCGTCACCCGCTACCTCCAGTCGGGCAACTTCACCACCCGCTACTGGCAGGAGCAGTCCGCCCTGCTCAACCTGCCCGTGCTGACCAGTTCCAGCACGACCGCGGAGAAGCAGGCGTCCACGTTCACAATCGTGGCGGGCCTCGCCGACGCGAACGCCTACTCGTTCCGCAACGCGGCCGGCAACTACCTGCGGCACTGGGACTTCCGGGGCCGCTTCGACGCGAACGACGGCTCGTCGACGTTCGCCAGGGACGCCACCTTCATCGCCCGCACCGGCAGCTCCGTACGCCTGGAGTCGTACAACTACCCCGGCTACTACCTGCGCCACTACAACTACCAACTCCGCGTCGACCCGTCGGACGGCACGGACCTGTTCCGCCAGGACAGCTCGTTCGTGGCGGTGACGCCCTTCTGACCTGCGCGCAACGTCGTCCGGGTAGCGGCTGAACCTGGTGCACGTCTCCTGCGTGCACCAGGTCGGTGTTCACGCGCGGGGCCGGCGTGATGTGCCAAGACGAACGTCACCGGCCTCTCGCCACATCAGCCAGCTACGTATTCGAAGGCGAACAACCCCGCCGTCGTCCCCGCGAACAACGCTCGACCGTCCGCGGACCAGGCGCACGACCACACGCCGCTGTCTGTGCGCATCATTGTCAGGATCTCGCCGCTCGAAGGGGCGTGGATCCGTACGGTCTCATCCGCTCCGCCGGTGGCGAGGCAGGAGCCGTCGGGGCTGAAGGCCGCCGCGCGCACCGGCCCACGGTGCGCGTTCAGCATGCGCACCAAGGCGCCGGTCGACGGGTCCCAGAGCCGCGCCGTCGTATCGCTGCTGCCAGTGGCCAGAAGCGAGCCGTCCGGGCTGAACGCCATCGTGTGCAGCTGGTCGGTGTGGCCGGCCAGGATGCGAACCAGGTCGCCGGTGGACGGGTCCCAGAGCCGCACCGTCCTGTCGTGGCTGGCAGTGGCCAGAAGCGAGCCGTCCGGGCTGAAGGCCACCGCGCACACCGGCCCGCGGTGACCGTTCAACATGCGCACCATCGCGCCGGTGGACGGGTCCCAGAGCCGCACCGTCGTATCGCGACTGCCGGTGGCCAGTCGTGCGCCGTCCGGGCTGAACGCCACCGTGTGGAGCTGGTCGGTGCGTCCCCGCAGGGTGCGTACCGTTTCGCCGGTGGCCATGTCCCACAACCGCATAGTCTTGTCGCTGCTACTGGTCACCAGACGGGTACCGTCCGGGCTGAACGCCACCGCCAGCACCGCACCCTGGTGTCCGCGCAGCATGCGTGAGATCTCGCCAGTGACGGGGTCCCAGATCGGCACAGCGGTGTCGCGGCTGCTGGTGGCAACGCAGGAGCCGTCCGGGCTGGACGCGACAGCCTGCAACTGCTCGGTGCGGCCGGTCAGGGGTACCGGTGTGCCGCTGGACGTCGGGTCCCAAGCGAGGGCGATGTGATCGTTTCCACCAGTGACAAGGCGGGCACCGTCCGGGCCGAAAGCCACCGTGAGCACCGCCCCGCGATGCCCGGCAAGGGTTTGCACCGCCTGGCCGGTGGTGGTGTCCCAGATTCGCACCACGGCAACATGGCTGCCGGTGGCGAGACGGGAGCCGTCCGGGCTGAAGCCGGCCGCCCGCACCACCCCGGACAGTTCATGTACGACCTCCTCCCCACTGAGCCCCCAGATCCGCAGTGTGCGGTCATTGCTGCAGGTCAGCAGGCGGGAACTGTCAGAGGTGAACGCCACCGCGCGCACCGGCCCGCGGTGACCGTTCAGCACGTGTGACGCCCGGACACTGGAAGGCCCATCTCCCGACCCGCGGTCGAGGCCGAGAGACGCAACGCTCCAGATCCGTGCGGTCGTATCCACACCGCCGCCGGCCAGGAACGAGCCGTCCGGGCTGAACGCCACCGCGAACACGGGGCCCTCGTGACCGGTCGCCGTGTGCAGTGCCCTGCCGGTCGCCGGATCCCAGATGCGCACCGTCGCGTCACTGCTGCCTGTGGCCAGGCGAGAGCCGTCCGGGCTGAACGCAACGGCGAGGACCGGCCCGTCGTGTCCCCTCACGGTACGCACTGCCTGGCCGGTGGCCGCGTCCCAGATCCGTACGGTCGCGTCGCGGCCACCGGTGGCCAGCAGACGGCCGTCGAGGCTGAAGGCCACGGCGCGAACCGGCCCGTGGTGACCGGTCAGGGTGTGAAGGGCCTCCCCGGTGGCGGAACTCCAGATCCGTACGGTCGTGTCACGACTGGTCGTGGCGATGCGGGCACCGTCCGGGCTGTACGCCGCCGCGTACACCGGACCACGGTGGCCTGTCAGGGTGCGCATCAGGGCAGGGTCGGGCAGGTCCGGAGGAGGCCAGCGGTCGATGAGGGCGGGCGTGCCGGCGGGAAGCGGGCGGGCGGGCCAGTGCGGGGCGCCGGTGATACGGCTGCGCAGGACCGTGTCGAGGGCGTGCGGCGGGGTGGTGGGGGTGAGTAGGTGGGCGGCTTGGGCCAGTTGACGTGCGAGGAGCTGAGCCGGAGCTCCCAGGCGGTCGAGATCGCGCCAGGGAGCGGTGGGGCCACGCTGATGCAGTCGCGCGCGGACCCACCGGAAATCGCCTGCGAGGGTGAGTGCCTGTGCGGAACGGCGAGCGTCGAGGAAGTGCTCGATGAGATGGTCCAGCAGGTAGCCGACCGTGACCCGCCACCAGGCCACAGCTCCGTCCTCGGCTTCGGGCAGGGAGGTCGCGACGGCGTCGAGCAGAGCGGCGTTCGCGGTGCTCAATCCCGCGGGACCCAGTTCCGTACGAAGGTAGTCGCGGACGACATCGTGGACGGTGACGGCTCCGTGGGCCACGCTGGTCTCGATGCCGAGCAGCGACAGATCGGCCATCTGCTTGCACAGGGCGCGGGTGGCGGTCTCGTCGAGATTGCCGGTGGCATTCCACAGCGCCGCCACCACGTCGATGGGCACGCTCTCGTCCTCGGCGAAGACCCCGAGTTCGTTGAAACGCTGCTCGGCCTGCTCGTGCGGCAGGAGGGTCGAAGCGGCGCGGATGCTGGCCCGTACGGCGGTGTTGCGCTGGTCGGGGTCGTTGAGGTCGAGGGTGCCGTCGGGGTCCTGGACGGCGGGCCCGTCGGCGCGCAGTCGCCGCAGGAGCGTTCTGGCCGCGTCGGTGGGATCGGCTCCAGTGGCTGTCTGCTCGGCGAGGAACTTGTTCGCGATACCCAGCAACAGCGCCCATCGTCCCGTCGCCTTGACCAGTTCCTCCAGCACCTCGCGCCGCGGCGAGGCGGGGAGACGGTGGGTGAGCAGGTGGCGGGCCTGCTCCACCGTCATGCGGTCGACTTCGATGCGCACCGCGGCGGGCGGGAGCACATCGGACCTGCGCGTGGTCACCAGCCGGACACAGGACCGCTCGGCACCCCGCAGGAAGGGGGTGAGCTGCTCGCGTTCCCAGACGTCGTCGATGATGAGCAGGGTGCGGGGCCGTCCGGCGAGGAGCGCGCCGAGACGGGCTCCGGCACGCTCGGGGTCCGAACCGCTCTCGGTGGTGTCGCCGGTGATCAGGCGGGTTTCCTCCGCGACCTTCGCGGCGATGGCCGCCCGGCCGCGCACTTCCCGACCCATGGTGACCAGATGAACGCCGCCCGGGAACCGGCGCTGGACCGAACGCTGGGCGGCCACGTATCTCGCCAGACTGGTCTTGCCGAACCCGCCGGCCCCGTGCAACCCGGCTGTGATCGCTACCGGTGAACTGCTCCCCCAGCGTCCAGTGCGCCTGCGGACGGCCTTGATGACAATGGCCGCTTCGTCTCTGTTCACCCACCACTCCGGCACCTCGAGTGGCGCCGGACGGCTGATCGGGGCCGTCGGTCCGCCGGGGACCGCCCGCAAGGAGACCACCAGGGCGACCAGTCCCGCCGCCGAACCGAAGACACTCGCCACCGGGTCGGCGACACCCCAGCCATCACGCACCGCCGTCACCAGCAGCCACACCACAGCCGCCACGCACACGGCGATGACGGCGCGTGTCCCCCAGCGTCCCCGTGACCCCATGGGACCTGATCATTCCCTCTGACACCGGATTGGTGCCAGTCCCTCACCACCGGACAACTGGCCTGTGGCGTTCCTCGGGTTCACCGAGACGTCCTCAAGGCGGCGGGCGACGTCGACACGGTGATCGTGAGGTGCAGGCCGCGATCGTGTTCGTCGCGCCCTCGCCTGCGCCGCCTCACCCGCTGATGTGCCGCTGCGACAACTCAATTGCCAGGTCATGGCCGTAGTGAACGGCGAGGTCCACGGGCGTCCGCCCGTCGGTCCTGGGAACCGCGGATCAGGGCGGCGCTGCGAGCCTTGCTGTCCTTGAAGACGAGGCCGGGTTCTCGATGACGCCGCCATGAACCCGTAGCGGGGCCGGCGAGGGCATACGCCGTGATGCGGGGGCGGGACCGGCCCTGGCGCCACTGGTGGATCGGATGGCGGATCAGCACGGGCCAGATGAGGTCGTGGCCCTGGTCCAGGCGGACGACGAGTCACTCCGGCTTCGCGGACACTCACTCACGGCCGGAGAGAGGAGCTCGAAGCTCCACGCGCAGTCGGATCGAGGTGTCCATAGGCAGTCCCACGCTGGAGTAGCGAAGATCCTTCGAGTAGTTCGCGATGAGGTCGAGGTCCCGCAACTGCCGCTGCAACTCAGAGGTCAGCGCTTCGTCCGAATCAGGGACGAGCTCGTCTTCCTCCTGCTCGGCCAGGAACTCAAGGTGTTGATCAACGGCCTCCACCGCCCGGCGACCAGCCCAGTTGGCGAAGTCGTGGCAGCCGAACAGATAGGCATGCGCGGCATACAACGTCGCCGCTGCGGCAGACTCGTCTGCGTCATCGGGCCCGTCCTGGCCGTCGTTGTGGCAGTACTCGCTGAGCATGTACTCGGCGACACGGTGCTTCACGACCGAGAAAGCCGTCGAGTCACCGAGAACGCCCTCCCACACGGAGTTCAACAAAGGACGAAGGCCCACGGTGAACGGCGCCTGCTCGTCCGTGGGCAGTCCCTCGTGCCAGCTCATGAGCCGTTCCGCGACACCAGCAGCAAACACGCCGCGTTCCCCGCGCGACATGGCCTTCAGCCGCTCCTCCACCAACGCTGAAAGCTCCTGCCACGTGTCCATATGAACCATCCCCGAGTCTTGAAACCAGCGTGCCCACGCCGGCAACGGCGATCATTGCACCCACCAGCGACAACGCATCAAGCGAGGGCTCGGCACCCACGTCGGCCCGCTCGACCGGCAGGCGGCGCTTTGTCCGTCTGCGGGGGTCAGCGCGGCGCCCCGTGTCAACGCGTGTTCCAGTCATGTCCTGTTGTCTCGTGGTGTACGTGATGCCCAATTTGTGATCGTTTGAAAGTTACCTCAGGGTATGGCGTGACTTCTTATGAGGGTGGCATTAGAACCCGTTTCACTCTATGGAGAGTGAGGAGCCGCGCATGAACGACGATTCCCCACGTGGGACGCGCCTTAGAGGCGTATCTCGTCGGAGATTCATCACTGGAACTGGTTCTCTTCTTGGGTCGGCGGCGCTCGCCGGCCAGGTACTGCCGGCGCATGCCGCCACGACAGCCGCAGCCGCCGCAATCGAGCCGGGGGCGCATGTACCCGCCCTCGTGATCGGCACCGGATACGGCGGTTCCGTGGCCGCTCTGCGCCTGGCCGAGGCCGGTGTCGACGTCCACATGATCGAGATGGGCATGGCCTGGGACACCCCCGGGTCGGACGGCAAGATCTTCGCCAACACGACGAGCCCCGACTACCGCTCCTACTGGCTGCGCACCAGGACGAAGCAGCCGCTCAGCAACTTCCTCGGCTTCCCCATCGACAAGGACGTCCCTCGCTACACCGGGATCCTGGACGCCGAGGAGATGGGCGGCATCATCGTCTACCAGGGCCGCGGCGTGGGCGGCGGCTCACTGGTCAACGGAGGGATGGCGGTCACTCCGAGGCGGGAGAACTTCGGCGCCGTCCTCCCGTCGGTCAACGCCGACGAGATGTACTCCGTCTACTACCCGCGGGCCAACTCCGGTCTCGGGGTCGGCACGGTCGACCCGACATGGTTCGAGACCGCCGACTGCTACCAGTACGCCCGCGTCGGCCGTAAGCACGCCCAGCGTTCTGGCTTCCCCTTCGTCTTCGTGCCCGACGTGTACGACTGGGACTACATGGAACAGGAGGCCGCCGGGACCGTACCGAAGTCCGCGCTCGCGGGTGAGATCCTCTATGGCAACAACTACGGCAAGAAGTCGCTCCAGAAGACATATCTCGCCAGGGCCAGGGCGACCGGCCGGGTCTCCATCTCAGCGCTGCACAAGGTCACTTCGGTCGCTCCGGCGACGGGCGGCCGCTACACGGTCGTCATCGACCAACTCGACACCGGCGGCAACACCACGGCCACCAAGACCGTCACCGCGGACCGGGTGTTCTTCGCGGCCGGCAGCGTCGGCACCAGCAAGCTGCTGGTCAAGCTCAAGGCAACGGGCGCGCTGCCGGGCCTCAACAGCGAGGTGGGCAAGGGCTGGGGCGACAACGGCAACGTGATGTGCGGCCGCGCCAACCATCTGTGGGACCCCACCGGTGCCGTGCAGTCGTCCATTCCGTGCTCCGGCATCGACAACTGGGCCGCGGGCGGCGCGTTCGCCGAGGTGGCGCCGCTGCCCACCGGCATCGAGACCTTCGCCTCGTTCTATCTGTCGATCACCAAGAACCCCAACCGCGCCCAGTTCTCGTGGAACGCGTCGGCGGGCAAGGTCGATCTCAACTGGCAGACCGCCTGGAAGCAGCCGTCCATCGACATGGCCAAGACGATTTTCGACAAGATCAACGCCAAGGAGGGGACGATCTACCGCACCGACCTCTTCGGCGCCTACAAGATCTGGGGCGACCACCTGACGTACCACCCCCTGGGTGGCGCGGTGCTCAACAAGGCGACCGACAACTACGGCCGTCTGCACGGACATCCGGGTCTGTACGTCATCGACGGCGCGCTGATCCCGGGCAACACCAGCGTCAATCCGTTCGTCACCATCACGGCGCTCGCCGAACGGAACATCGAGAAGATCATCGCGGCGGACCTGTAGCGACGACCCGAGCGCGTGCGCGTGCACGGCCCGGAGACGAACGCGCCCCGTCCCGGACGGCGGACGAGAGGCGGACGAAAGGCGGACGAAAGGAGACCAAGGAGACCAGGGGGACGAGAGGGGGACGAGATCGGGGCCGCCCGGGTCTGCCGGGCGGCCCCGGACCGGTTCAGTGCCCCGGCAGTACGCACATGGCGTCGAGACCCAGGACACGGTTGAGCCGTCCGAAGGCGAGCCAGGAGCCGAGGCTCATGGTCAGTTCGACGATCTCGGTCTGGCTGTAGTGCGTGGTCATCCGGCCCCAGAACTCCTCGTCGAGGCCGTGGTGGTCCAGTGCGTAGCGGTCGGCGTATTCGGCGGCCAGGCGGGTGCGGTCGTCGAAGGCGTCGGTCGTGCGCCAGTGCTCGACGGCGTCGGGGAAGTCGTCCTCGACCTTGTGGCCGTCCCGCTCGGTCCGCCAGTCGAGGCAGAAGAGGCAGCCGTTGATCTGCGCGATCCGAAGCCGGGCGGCCTCGAACTCGCGCAGTCCCAGGGTCGTGTGGGCGTAGACGGCCAGTGAGAAGTTCGCGGCGGCGGGCCCGATGCCGGGGACCATGTCGCCCCACACGTACTCGATCGGGTGCTTGCCCTCGGGGATGTCGACGTTCATCCGGGACTCCTTCGTCCACGTTCCCGGCCTCGGCCGGGGCCGCAGGCGCGTCCTTGGGGTGCCGACAAGGGCCTGTCGGCGTCGATGTCACTTGGTTGTCACTTGGTTCCGGGCGCTCCGAGCGGCGCGGGCGCTCCGAGCGGCGCGGGCGCTCCGAGCGGCGCGGGCGCTCCGAGCGGCGCGGGCGCTCCGAGCGGCGCGGGCGCTCCGAGCGGCGCGGGCGCTTCGAGCGGTGCGGACGCTTCGAGCGACGTGGGTGCTTCGAGCGGCGTGGGTGCTTCGAGCGGTCCGGGCGCGCCGAGTCTGCCGACCGCCGGGCGCAGCGGCACGTCGAGGGCGTCGTACAGACCGGGCTCCGCGTCCACGAGCCAGTCGATGGCTCCGACGAGCCGGCCGACGGCGGTGGCGTTCCCGCCGGCGGAGCGGTTGTCGCCCTCGTCGGTGGCCTCCACGGTGACCTCGATGCGCGGGCGGCCCTCGATGATCACGCGGTGTGCTCCGTCGCCGTTGGGCGGTGACGGCCAGTCGGGGGCGCAGCTCGGGTGGATGCGGGTGATGTGCTCGATGACCAGGCGGGGTTCACCCTTGACGATGCCCTGCACCTCGAAGCGCACGGCGCCCTGGGTGCCGGCCTCGAAGTCACCCATGGTCCGGGTGCTCACGGTGGTGTCGAGCGCGCGGCGCTGCAAGGTCTCGCGGATCTCGTCGAGTTCGACGCCGAGGGCCCTGGCCATCAGCCGTATCTGGCCGCCCCACACCATGGTCGGGATCGACGGCGCGAGCATCAGCGGCTGGTAGTCCATGGGGTGACCCATGCCGATCAGATGCCTGACCGACTCCTCCTGCTCGTACGTGGAGTAGTCGAAGATCTCCTGACAGCGGACGGCGTCCACGACCGTGCCGAGTCCGCTCATCAGCAGGGGCAGTACGTCATTGCCCCAGCCCGGGTCGACACCGGACACGAACAGCGACCCGCCACCGTCCGCGATCGCCGCGAGCACGGGGTCGCGGAACTCGGGCGGGGCGTTGCGCTGGTCGTAGAGCGGATACAACGACGGAGTGACGACCACCGCACCCGCCCGGATCGCCGTGCCGATGTCGGCCAGTGCCTCGTCGGGGCGGATGTCACCCGACGCCGCGTACACCACCGCCCCCGGCCCCGCTGCCAGCACCGCGGCGACATCGTCCGTCGCCGCGACACCCAGAACCCGGTCCAGACCCGCGAGTTCACCCGCGTCACGGCCGACCTTCCCGGGACTGTGAACCAGTACCGCCGTGAGATCGAGCGCCGGATGCGCGTCGACCGCACGGATCGCCGCACGGCCGACATTTCCGGTTCCCCAGACCACCGTGGAAATCATGCGCGGAGCGTAACCTGACGAGTCGTCAGTTTCTATACCCTTGCACCACCCTCCCGCACCACCCTCCCGCAGCGGGCTCCGGCGGGCCGCGGAGCACCTCAAGCGCACACGCCGGTGCACTTCGACGCCGGGCACGGCAGCGCGCGCGGCCGCACCTCGACGCCAGGCGCGGCACCCCCAAAGAGCTTGACGAGACGGACCGTATCGTCTAGTTTCTCATTCATCGGCCGGCATTCGGGGCTACAGCTGCCGACCGCACGACCCTGTTCACCGAGCAAAGGACCGCACTTGCACTGTGCTTCCGTCGACACCACCGTCACCGCTTCTCCTCTCACCGCTTCCCCGCTCAACACGTCCCAGATCGCTCTCGCCGAGGTGACCAAGCGCTACGGCGACCGCATGGTGCTGGACCGGGTGTCCCTCACTGTCCGGCCGGGCGAAAAGGTCGGGATCGTCGGCGACAACGGCTCCGGGAAATCCACGCTCCTGCGGCTGCTGGCAGGACAGGAGCCGGTCGACAACGGCAGCCTGACCGTCGTCGCACCGGGCGGGATCGGCCACCTCCGCCAGACTCTCGATCTGCCCGCCTCCGCGCGCGTGGGCGATGCCGTGGACCACGTACTGGGCGAACTACGCGCCCTGGAGCACCGTATTCGTGCCGCCGAGGCCGCACTGGGCGCGGCCGGCACCGCCGAGTTGGAGCACTACGCGGCACTGGTGGCCGAGTTCGACGCGCGGGGCGGGCACGGAGCGGATCGCCGGGTCGAGGTGAGCCTGCGACGGCTCGGCGAGCACGCACCACTGGACCGGGAGCGTGCGCTGAGCACCCTCTCCGGAGGGCAGCGCTCCCGGCTCGCGCTGGCCGCCACCCTGGCCCTGGCCCCCGAACTGCTGCTGCTCGACGAGCCGACCAACGATCTGGACGACGAGGCCGTGGCCTGGCTCGAAGGGCATCTGCACCGTCATCGGGGCACGGTCGTCGTGGCCACGCACGACCGGGCGTTCCTGGAACGCGTCACCGACACCATCCTGGAAGTGAACCCCGATCAGCGCACGGTACGGCGTTACGGCAACGGATACGCCGGCTTTCTCGCCGCCAAGGCGGCGGCCCGGGCCCGGTGGGCGTGGGATCACGAGCAGTGGCGCAACGAGGTCGCCCGACAGGAACACCTCGCCGACTCCGGTATCGGCATGCTGGCCGAGATCCCCCGTAAGTCGCCGCGGGCGTTCAGCGGCGCCGGCGCCTTCCGGGCACGCTCACGGACACACGGCGCCCAGAGCCGCATCCGCAACGCACGCGAGCGGTTGCAACGGCTGATCGAGCATCCCGTGCCGCCGCCTCCGCAGCCACTGCGGTTCACCGGCCGCGTCGAAGGCACGCCGACGCCGCCGACACCGACACCAACGCCGACGCCGACGCCGACGCCGACGCCGACCGCAGAGGAACCACCAACGGCAGTGCACCTGGAAGGCGTCCTGGCCGAAGGGCGGTTGTACGTTCCGGCCCTGAAACTCGCCACGGGCGACCGACTCCTCGTCTCCGGCCCCAACGGCGCCGGCAAAACCACCCTGCTCCAGCTGCTGGCAGGTGAACTGACGCCCGACGTCGGTCTCGTGCGCCGACCGCGCCGGGTCGGATTCCTGCGTCAACAGAGCGCGCCCGACGACGCCTTCGACGCCCGAACACTGCTCGCGGCATTCGCGGCCGGCAGGACGGGGCACCCCGACGAGCACGCCGAGGCCCTCCTCGCGCTCGGCCTGTTCCACGCCGCCGACCTCGCTGTTCCCGTACGGAACCTGTCCGTCGGGCAGCGCCGCAAGCTCGAACTGGCCCGGCTCGTGACGGCCGGTCCACTCGATCTGCTCCTGCTCGACGAGCCGACGAACCACCTGGCTCCCGCGCTGGTCGAAGAGATCGAGGCAGCCCTCGCCCGCTACACCGGCACGCTGATCGTAGTGACGCACGACAGGCTCCTGCGCGAACGCTTCCACGGGTCCCGCCTCGAACTACCCCTGACCGCAGCCGAGTAGACGCTGAGTCAGACCGCCGCGATGCCGCGCCAGGACTGACGATCAGGAACCCCCTCCCCGGGAACGGTTCAGTCGGCGGCGTCTCGCAGCAGGTCCCGCAGTTTCAATGCCGCCGGGATGGGGTCGGCGGGCAGTGCGACCTGTACGGTCCGGCGCAGGGCCGGGTCGGTGAGGCGGCGCAGGACGAGTCCGTCGGGGACCGCCCGGGCGGCCAGCGAAGGGACCAGTGCCACTCCCAGCCCGGCGGCCGCGTAGCCGAACTTCCCGGTCCACTCCGCGATCCGGATGATCTTCCTTGGGGTGAAGCCGGCCCGTGCGCAGGCGTCGGCGAGCATGGTGGGGCGGTCTCCGTACGCGCTGTGAAGCCATGCCTCGTCGCGCAGTTCACACAGGTCGACCGTCGCCGCTCCGGCCAGGCGGTGCCCGCGCGGCAGAGCGACGAACAGTTCGTCCTCGCACAGCACGGTCGTCGTGACCCCGTCGGCCGGCGGCAGACCTGACGGATAGTCGCTGACGACGGCCAGGTCCAGTGCCCCGTCCGCGAGGCGCTCCATCAGCGTGTCGGTCCAGCCCTCGACCGCGACGACCTCGACATCAGGCCGGGCCTCCTGGAGAGCCCGCAGGGCGGTGGGCACCAGCGAGATGTTGGCGGTGGCGAACGCGCCCAGGTGCAGCAGCCCGCCGTGCCCCGCGTGCAGCACGGCCAGCTCCCGCTCCGCCCGCGACAGCCTGTCGAGCACCTCCATGGCGTGCCGGTGCAGCGTACGGCCGGCGGGATTGAGCCGTACGCCCCGAGCCAGTCGCTCGAACAGCAGGCCGCCTGCCTGCTGTTCGAGCGCGGCGATGCGTCGGGACACCGCGGACTGGGTGTAGTTGAGCCGGGCGGCCGCCTTCGTGAACGATCCGGTCTCGGCCACGGCCACGAGCAGCCGCAGCGCGTCGATCTCGAACATGCCCGTCCCGTCTCCAGGATGCTCCCGCGGTCGTCACCATCTTCCCCCAACACATTCCTCAGATGCATGGGTTCCATGCAATCCAGTCGCTGGTGGAATGCATTGCCCCGCCCTAACGTCGTTCTCGCCGCGGCGTCCCGGGGGAATCGGGCTCCGCGGCCTCAGCTGCCCGACCTCCGTCACGCCCATCCGAAGCAGAGGCCCATGACCACACCGCCGTCACCGCCGTCACCGCCGTCCGAGGTCGCCGCTCTGGCCGCCCGTCATCAACTCGGGCCGCTCGAGGGCGCGTTCGCTCCCAAGCGTCTCGGGATACCGATGTTCGTCATCTACCTCAATGTGCTCGTCACATTCTCGGCGTTCTTCCTGGTGCCCGGTCTGCTCTATTTCTGGTGGCTGCGCCGCTTCCCGAACTTCAGCAGAAAGCAGGCGGCCAAGCGCCTCTATCTCTTCGAGCACGGATTGATCGTGCAACCGCGGCTCGGAGAAGGCATGACCGCCTTTCGCTGGGACTCCGTCAAACTCCGCCAGGACATCACCCAGCTGTTCGTCGATGGTGCCCCCACCCCCATCAAGTACGTCTACTCCGTGACCGCCACGGGCTTCGGCGGCGCGGAGATCACGGAGTTCTACGAGAAGCCCGAGACCTGGGGCCCCTGGATGCAGGATGCCGTGCTGCGCGCCCAGGGCCAGACGGCCCTGGACACGATCCAGGAGGGCGGGGCAGTCGACTTCGGCGCCCTCTCACTCTCCCGTGCGGGCATGGCCGCCACCGGGAAGGGTCGTCTCCCCTGGAGCGAGATCCAGGAGATCCTCGTAAGAGGAGGCAACGTCCACGTCATGAGGTCCGGCGCGTCCGCTCCGTGGTCGACCGTCCCGGTCAGCGGCATCGCCAACCTGCACCTCCTGCTGGCCATCGCCGGCAACCTCTGCCGGCGATAGCCGGAGATGGCCGTTCGGGCAGCCAGGTGCTACGCCCGGTGGCCGCCGTAGTAGCCGCCGAGCTCCTCGTGGTAGCCCGCGTCCCCGGTGTGCTTGTCCTTGTCGAACTCGGGAGCGTTCTTGATCTGCTCCTTGGTCCGGTCGACGTAGATCTTCTCCGCGGCCGTGTCGATGCCGCTGACGAGGCCGGCGGGGATCAGGACGTGCTTGCCGAAGATCCACACCCCTGTGTCGACCACGAGGTGGGACGCCCCGACGTCGTCGGAGTGCTTGTCGACCTTGCCGATGCTCCCGTCCGTCGCCTCGACCTTGTAACCGATCAGGCTGCTGCCGGCGGTGTAGCCGGTGGTGGGCAGATAGCCCCACATGTCCGCACTCACAAAAACATCTCCTTCGTCAATTGCTTGACGGTCGAATTAATTGCCTCGACCGATATTTTCTTGAATTCTTCTCGCCCCGAGTGCCCATCCCCCTCGACGGTAATCATCAGAGAACCGCGTGCCTCAAATCCAACCCGTTGTGCGGAGCGAGGCTTTTCAGACAGCCCAGGACACTGCCGGTCACATACTGGGGCCGTGAACGGGCACACGTATCTCACCCGAACCAGCAGATAGGACTTGTGGTGAGTGAACACGGCGCCGCTCCACCGGCGGTCGACGCGTATCTGGAGATCCTGCTGCGGCTGATCGACGCCCAGCCCGAGGCCAGCCTGACGATCTGTCTGACCACGCCCGGCGGGATCGTCGCAGGCAGTCTGGTGGGGTCCCGCATGTGGGCCGACCGTTGGGAGACCACGGTGTCGGCGGCCACCGGAGCGCAGGACCGCGCCGACCACATGGCGCATCTGGCGCACACCGTCCGGTCCGCCTTGAAACAGACGGGGCCGGATACCGGCGACGGACTGCACTCGTTCATCCACCTGGTCGACGTCACGTTCCTGTCCGTGCCGGGGACCACGACGGCTCCCCTGTGGCGCGGACGGCTCGCAGATGTGTCCGGCTGGTCCCTGGGCGCGCCCGCCGACCGGCCGGCCTCATGAGAACGGCCGGCGATCGCATGGCACCTCAGCACCCCGCCGATCGTGACGGCGACCGACCGGGCCGGTTCACGCGGCTGGCGGAACACGCCTCGAACTTCACCAGTTCCCCCGGCTTCTTCGGCGTGTGCCTCGTTCTGGTCGCGGGCGCGATCACCGCGCACGCGCTGAAGCTGCCCACGCAGTGGCTGCTGGTGGTGGGCGAGGCGATGTCCGCCGTGTCACTACTGCTCCTGGCCCTGCTGAAGAACTCCGAACGGCGCGCCGAGCACGCCATCCAGCGCAAACTCGACGCCATCGCCGCCGCGTTGCTGGAGATCCGACGGGAGGAACCGGGAGCCGCGAGCGAGGAACTCCGCAAGGCCATCAGCATGGAGAAGCAGACCTGACCGGCCCGGTACGGCCCGGCCGATCCCGGCCCGTCGCCACCACGAATGCGCTCGCCCGCCCGGTCGCCGGGCCGCTACCGTGCCCGTGTGATGACCGCCGCTGACGTACTGTCCGTTCTCGCCCTGTTGCGTGCCGCGGATGTCGAGGTCTGGGTGGGCGGCGGGTGGGGCATCGACATTCTGGTCGGGGAGCAGACGCGTCGGCACCGTGACCTGGACCTGATGCATCGGGAGGACCAGGAGCAGGCCGTCGTGGCGGCTCTCGCGGAGGCCGGGTTCGTGGAGACGCTCGACTGGCGTCCCGTGCGGTTCGTGGTCACGGACCCGCGCGGTCGCGAGATCGATCTGCACCCGTTGGTCTTCGCGGCGGACGGGTCCGCGGTGCAGGCCTCCCCGGACCCGCACCGCCCGTTCGTCTATCCCGCCCCGTGCTTCGTCAGCGGCGCGATCCGGGGGACCACCGTCCCCTGTCTCTCGGCCGAGCAGCAGGTCTACTTCCATCAGGGCTACGAGCCGGCCGACCACGACCGCCATGACATGGCTCAGCTCCGACGGGTCTTCGGCGTCACCACCCACTTCTGACCGACCGTTACAGGGCGTCGGGGAAGCCCTGCGTGGCGCCTGCCACGTTCCGGTGCCCTCATGTGCGCAGCCACACCGCCGTGTCGGAGGGCAGCCTGCCGTCGGTGTCCAGTGGGCCGCTGGAGAGCAGGATCTCCGTATGGTCCGGCAGGTCGGCCGGAGTGTCGGCCAAATTCGCGACGCAGATCAGGTCCGGCGAGCGGCGGAAGGTGAGGACACCGTCGGAGGAGGGCAGCCACTGCAGTGGTCCGTCCCCCAGGGCCGGGTCGGCGCGACGCAGACCGAGTGCGGCGCGGTAGAGGTTGAGCATGGAGTCGGGCTCGTCGGCCTGGCGGTCGGCGGCGTGGTCGGGCCAGCCGTCGGGCTGCGGGAGCCAGGGTTCGGTGCGTGAGCCGAAACCGGCGTACGGGGCGTCGGCCGTCCACGGCAGCGGGACACGACAGCCATCACGGCCCGGGTCGGTGCCGCCGGAGCGGAAGTGCATCGGATCCTGGATGCGATCCCGGGGTATCTCCGCTTCGGGCAGGCCCAGTTCCTCGCCCTGGTAGATGTAGACGGAGCCGGGCAGGGCGAGGGTGAGCAGGGCGGCGGCACGCGCCCGGCGGGTGCCGAGCTCCAGGTCGGCCGGGGTGCCGAAGGCCTTGGTGGCGAAGTCGAAACCGGTGTCCTGCCGCCCGTAACGGGTGACCGTACGGGTCACGTCGTGATTGCACAGCACCCAGGTGGCCGGCGCACCGACCGGGGCGTGTTCGGCGAGGGTGTCGTCGATGGCCGCGCGCAGCCGGGCCGCCTCCCACGGGCACGACAGGAAGGAGAAGTTGAACGCGGTGTGCAGTTCGTCGGGGCGCAGGTAGCGGGCGAATCGTTCGGAGTCGGGCAGCCACACCTCGCCGACGAAGACGCCGTCGTACTCGTCGGCGATCCGCCGCCAGGAGCGGTAGATCTCGTGCAGGTCGTCCCGGTCGATGTACGGGTGGGGGTCACGCCCCTCCACGAAGTCGGGCAGGTCGGGGTCCTTGGCGGGCAGAGCCGCGGAGTCGATGCGTACGCCCGCCACCCCGCGCTCGAACCAGAACCGCAGCACCTCTTCGTGTTCCTCCCGCACGGCGGGGTGGGCCCAGTTGAGATCGGGCTGCTCCGGCGTGAACAGGTGCAGGTACCACTCGCCGTCCTCGACCCGCGTCCAGGTCCGTCCGGAGAACTGTGACGGCCAGTCGTTGGGCGGGAGTTCGCCGTGCTCGCCACGGCCCGGACGGAAGTGGAAGAGCTTGCGCTCGGGGCTGCCCGGTCCGGCGGCGAGCGCGGCCCGGAACCAGGGGTGCTGGTCGGAGACGTGGTTGGGCACGATGTCCACGATGGTGCGGATGCCCAGCTCGCGGGCCTCGGTGATCAGTCGCTCGGCCTCGTCGAGGTCGCCGAAGGCGGGGTCGATGGTGCGGTAGTCGGCGACGTCGTAGCCCCCGTCGGCGAGCGGGGACAGGTACCAGGGGGTGAACCAGATGGCGTCGACGCCCAGTTCGGCGAGGTAGGGCAATCTCGACCGCACGCCCGCGAGGTCCCCGGTGCCGTCGCCGTCGCCGTCGGCGAAGCTGCGCGGGTACACCTGGTAGATGGCGGCACCGCGCCACCAGTCGTCGGTGTGGCCGGGGGTCGTACCGGGCTGAGGGGCTGCCACGTGTCGGTCCTTTCGGGGCAGGGGTGGTCTCCGCCGCCGCCCCGGACAGCGAGGCGTCGGGAACGGGGCGGCGACGGAGGATCGGTGGGGGCACCTGCGTGGTGTTCGCTGCGGGTGGTGCCCGGGCCGCGCGGGTGGTGCCGGACTGCGGGTGCTCGGTCAGCCCTTGAGGCCGCCCGCCGTCAGTCCGCTCATGATGTTGCGCTGGAAGGCGAGGAAGAGGAGGAGCGTGGGCAGGGACGCGATGGTCAGCGAGGCGATCAGCACGTTCTCGGGCACGCTGGTGGCGAGCGAGTAGATGCCGACGGCGAGCGTCTGCTTCGACGGATCCGGCAGGACCAGCATCGGCCAGAGGAAGTCCTTCCATACGCCGACGACGGCGAAGATGGACACCACACCGAGGATGGGCCGGGAGACCGGCAGCACGATGGACCACAGGACGCGCAGGGAGCCGGCGCCGTCCATCGCCGCCGCGTCGAGCAGTTCCTTGGGTATCGAGTCGAAGAACCGCTTGAGCAGGAAGATGTTGAATGCGTTGGTGACCGAGGGAAGCCAGATCGCCCAGGGCGAGTTGAGCAGGTTGCGTTCGACGATCGGCACGTCCAGCACGGTGAGGTACTGCGGTACGACGAGGACGGTCGCCGGGATCATCAGGGTGGCGAGCATCAGTCCGAGGATCGCCTTGCCGAGTACGGGCCGCAGTTTGGAGAGCGAGTAGGCGGCGGCGACGTCGAGCACCAGTTGGAAGGCGAGCGCGCCGAAGGCGTAGTAGAGGGTGTTCATCAGGAGTTTGGCCAGGTCCATGACCTCCCAGGCACGCTGGTAGTTCTCGGGATGGACGGAGCCCGGCACCCAGGTGGGCGGGGTCTGGACGGCTTCCTGGGTGGTCTTGAGTCCGCCGGACACCATCCAGTACAGCGGGCCGAGGAAGGCCAGCGTGAACAGGACGACGACGAGGGCGAAGCACACCCAGTACAGGACCTTGCCGCGCGGGCGGGCCAGTTGGGCGGGTGAGATGAGTGTGCGAGTGGACATGTCCGTGTCTCCCCCGGTCCCCTAGTCCTGCTCGGCGCGGTTGAGTCGGGTGTACGCGGCCGAGAAGCCGGCCAGCAGCACGAGCAGGAGCAGGCCGAGCGCCGCCGCGGCGCCGTAGTTGTTGAAGTTGAAGGCGTACTGGTAGATCAGGTACACGATGGTGGTGGTGGACCCTTCGGGTCCGGCGCCGCCGGTGAGCAGGAACGGCTCGATGAAGACCTGCATGGTGGCGATGATCTGCATGAGGAGCATCAGCAGCAGGATGAGCCTGGTCTGCGGAACGGTGACGTGCCACACCTTGCGGAGTAGTCCGGCGCCGTCCAGTTCGGCGGCCTCGTACAGCTCACCGGGCACGCTCTGGAGGGCGGCGAGGTAGATCAGTGTCGCGCCGCCCATGTTCATCCAGGTCGAGGCGACGACCACGGAGAGCATCGCGGTGTCGGGGTCCTGGAGCCATTGCTGGGCGGGGACGCCGAAGACGCCGAGTATCTCGTTGAACATGCCGTACCCGGGGTCGTACAGGTACTTGAAGAGCAGGACCGACGCGGTCGGCGGGAGCATCACCGGCAGGTAGACCAGCAGCCTCAAGTAGCCCTGGCCGTGCCGGAATTCATTGATGATCAGGGCGGTGACGAACGGTACGACGAAGCCGAGGATCAGCGCCAGCACGGTGAACCAGAGGGTGTTGCGCCAGGCCTGGCCGAAGGCCGGGTCGTTCCAGACGGTGACGAAGTTGTCCCAGCCCACCCAGCTGACGCGGCCGTCCTCGGTCTTCTGGAAGGCGAGGAGGAACTCCCGGACGATCGGATACCAGGAGAAGAAGGCGAAGCAGAGCACCGCGCCGATGAGGAAGCCGTGGGCGGTGATGTTGCGGCGCAGGTTCTTGCCGAACTCGCCGCCCGGGAGGTGCGGGGCACCGGCGCGGGGCCTGCGGGGACGGCGGTCCTTGACCACCGGGTCCTTGGTGAGGATGGGGGCCGACATGGTCGCTCCTTGACGTACTGCGGTGCCGCCGGACGGGTCGGGTCCGGGCACATGCCGTGGGAGGTGGGCTCTCGCCCGCGCCGCCGGTGGACGGCGGCGCGCGGGCGGGCCGGACGGCGGTGACACCGCCCGGCCGCCGCGTGGTCACTGGGTGGCGAGGACCTTGTTGACCTGGGACTCGGCGGTGGACAGGAGCTTGTCGATGTCGGCGTCCTTGTTGGTGAGGATGCCCGACATGACGTTGTCGAGGACCTTGTAGATCTCCTGGGCCTTGGGCGGTTCGGCCTTGCCCGGGACCGGGTTGTCGGTGAAGGCCTTGAAGTTCTCCACCGGCATGGTGGCGAACTCCTTGCGGGCGGCGTCGTCCTTGGTCTTGGAGCCGTTCAGCCACAGGTTCGGCTGCGGGAGCCCCACGGGCAGGGCGTCGGCCTTGGACCGCTTCCAGTCGTACTGGCCCTTGCCGACCGTGGTGAACTTGAAGTTCAGCCAGGCGATGGAAGCCTTGACCTTGTCGGCGGAAATCCCCTGCTTGATCATGTAGTTGTTGCCGCCGGCGAGTGTGTTCTCGCCGCCCGGGATCGGCCCCATGCCGAAGTTCTCGTACTTGGCGCCGAGTTGCTGGACCATGTACGTGACGTCGTCGGGCGCGGCGAGGAACATGCCCAGCTTGTCGGTGGCGATCTGCTTCTGGAGGTCGCCCCACTTGAGCAGTTGGGTCTTGCCCATGGAGTCGTCGTCCCAGCGCATGGCGTGGAGGTTCTCGGCCACCTGCTTGCCGGTCGCGTCGTTGAAGGCGGCCTTCTTGCCACTGGCGTCGACGACGTCGCCCCCGAGGCTGTACATCTGCGCGGTGAAGTGCCAGCCACCGGTGTTGGCCGCGCTGTACTCGCCGAATCCGGCGACACCGCCGCCGAGGTCCGCGATCTTCTTGGCCGCGGTGCGGACTTCCTCCCACGTCGTCGGCGGGGTGTCCGGGTCGAGGCCGGCCTCGGTGAAGAGCTTGCGGTTGATGAGCAGGCCCATGCGGTAGTTGCTGGTGGGCAGGCCGTAGAGCTTCCCGTCCTTCTTCAGGGAGCTGAGGACGTCGGGGTCGATGTCCTTGAGCAGCGGGACGCTCTTGTCGTTGACGTACGCGGTGATGTCCTGGGCGCCGTCGTTGTCGAGGACCTGGGGAAGATCGGTGAAGTACGTGTAGAAGACGTCGGGTTGGGACTTCGCCTTGAGCATCGCGGTGAAGCGCGGCGGTTCCAGACACTGGCCCGGTGTGGAGCGGCCGTTGATGGTGACGTTCGGGTACTTCTTGTTGAACTCCTTGACGTCCTCGTTCCACTGCTTGAGCTCGGCCGCCTTCGCCGCGGGGGGCATGCAGTCGATGGTGATGGACACCTTGGTCTTCGGGTCCAGCGGTGCGGCGGGGTCGGCTTTCGCACTGTTGCCGGAGCCGTTGTCGCCGTCGTCGTCGCTGCTGCTCGTGCCGCAGGCGGCGAGTGCGGTCAGCGTGAGCACGGAGGCGAGGGTGACCGCGCCGGCGCGGCGCGTGCGGCGGAACCGAGCTCTTCTCATGGGTGGTCCCCTTCGGGCATGAACGTGGAAGGCGCCCTCATCGCCGGTGCGATGTGGGGCGCCGCACACTCAACCACCACGAACAAGTGACCGCAATATCTCGCTCAGACTTCGTAAATGTTTGACAGAAGGACGTATACGGTTGATCTCAGGGAGGCGCGTGCGCGCAAGCCGAAGCGCGGTGAAGCCGGACGTGGCCTCACCGCGCTTCGGTCGTACGGACTAGTCCCGAGGAGCCTGTGTCGTCGAGCCGCGGACCACCAGCTCCGGCTCGAACAGGAGCTCGCCGGGCTGGACCTCACCGCCCTGGATCTGGGTGCAGAGCAGGTCCACGGCGGCCCGCCCCATGGCCTCGATGGGCTGGCGCACGGTGGTCAGCGGGGGTTCGGTGCAGTTCATGAAGGCGGAGTCGTCGAAGCCGACGACGGAGACCTGCTCGGGCACCGCGAGGCCGCGCCGGCGGGCCGCGCGGATGGCGCCGAGGGCGAGCGGGTCGCTGGCGCAGATGATGCCGGTGACGCCCCGGGCCAGCAGGCGGGTGGTCGCCGCCTGGCCGCCCTCCAGGGAGAACATCGACCGCTCCACGCACTCGTCGGGCAGGGGCCCGCCGGCCGCCTCGGCCGCGGCCTGCGCGGCGGCCAGCTTGCGCCGGGAGGGGATGTGGTCGGCCGGGCCGAGGACCACGCCGATGCGCTCGTGCCCCAGCAGGGTGAGGTGGCGCCACGCCTGCTCGACCGCGACGGCGTCGTCGCAGGAGACGCAGGGGAAGTCCAGTTCCTCGACCGGGGCGTTGATCAGCACGACCGGGATGCGCCGTTCGGCGAGCTGCCGGTAGTGGTCGTGCGGGGCGTCGGCCTGGGCGAACAGACCGCCGGCGAACACCACTCCGGACACGTGCTGCTGGAGCAGCAGCTCGACGTAGTCCGCCTCGGAGACGCCGCCCTTGGTCTGGGTGCACAGGACCGGGGTGAGTCCCTGCTGGGCGAGCGCGCCGCCGATGACCTCGGCGAGCAGCGGGAAGATCGGGTTCTGCAGCTCGGGCAGGACCAGGCCGACCAGACGCGCGCGCTCGCCGCGCAGCTGAGTGGGACGCTCGTAGCCGAGGACGTCCAGCGCGGTGAGCACGGATTGCCGGGTGGCGTCCGAGACCCCGGGCTTGCCGTTGAGGACTCGGCTGACCGTGGCCTCGCTGACCCCTACCTTCTTGGCTACCTGAGCAAGTCGTCGCGTCATGAGCGCAAGGCTAGCGCAAGCCGCGCAAACGGCTTGCGCCAGCCTTGGTGCCTCCGTTCCGTCTCCGTGAGGGACCGATGGACGCCTTTCGGCGACCGGGTCAGGGATTGATGTTGATCCTGAAGGTGGAGGTGGTGTTGCGGATGTCCACGGCGTTGCCGTTGAAGCGCAGGCCGTTGAAGGTGACCTCACCGACCGCCGGGCCCTGCTCCGGTTCCGGCATCTCGTTGGCCCACAGTCCGAACCCGGACTTCGCGTCGTAGGCGTCGCCGCTCTTGCGCGCACCCGTGATCGAGATGTCGGTGAGGACCGTGTCCTTGATCGGGTTCACCGGCTTCCCGCCCAGGTACTGGGTCTGGAACATGATCCCGTGGTAGGTCGGATCCACGATGTCCACGTCGTTGACCCGGATGCCCTGGAACACCTTCGAGGCGGAGAACAGCCAGATTCCGGGGAAGGTCTGACTGCCCCAGAAGTGGCCGCCGGAGCGGACCACCGAGACGTTCTCCACGGTCGTCGGCTCGGTGCCGAACCCGTTCATCGGATAGCCGAAGTCCAGCGAGCTGATCGTGATGCCCGAGTACACCAGGGTGTCGGCGATGTGGATGTTGCGGAAGGTGTTGTCGTAGCCGCCGTAGACGGCGATGCCCGCGGCCCGCCAGGTCAGGATCGAGGTCAGGTTCTCGTAGAGGTTGTCCTTCATGTCGGCGCCGCCCGCGTCGATCGCGGAGAACAGCGCGAAGCTGTCGTCGCCGGAGGCCCGGGACTCGTTGTTGACCACGTGGTTGTCCGTCGAGCCGTTGGTCATGTTGACGGCGTCGGCGAACGTGTTGCGGATGCGCGAGTCGCTGATGGTCACCCGGTCGGTGTTGGCGCCCCAGTAGAGGCAGACCATGTGCTCGGTCCAGGTGTTGTCGATGACGATGTCCGACACGTTCGCGAAGTCGAACACCTTGCCGGGTCCGTCGATGCGCGAGGTGTAGTTGCCGAAGTAGGCGAAGTTCCTGAACGAGGAACCCTTCGCGGAGTTCTCGGCCCGGATGCCGACGTCGGTGTTGTCCTGGCCCGACGGGGCGTGGAACTGCGTGTACCAGGGCCCGGCGCCGACCACCTGCACGGCCTTGCCGTACACCTGGAGCTTGCTCGACGTCTGGTAGTCGCCCGGCGGGAGGTAGACGCCGGTGAGCCTGCCAGTGGTGTCCATGCGGACCCGGTCCAGGGCGTTCTGCACGTCCTGGTGGCCGAAACCGGTCGGGACGGCGTACGCGGCCGGGTCCGGGTTGGCGATCGGCGCGACCTGCTCCAGGCTGACGAAGTCGATCGCGTACCGGGAGGTGTTGGCCGTGTCCTTCTGCAACCGGATCTTCGCACCCTCCGGAACGGTCTCGCCCAGCATCAGGTGCGCCTCGTCGTAGATGTGGCGCGGGGCTCCCGCGGACGGGGAGTTGCCCGGACCTGCCTCCGCCCCGTACAGCCAGGCGTACTTCGAGGTGAGCGGCAGCACCTTGCGGAAGGCGCCGTTGACGTAGACGTTGAGGGTGGCGTCGATGCCGCCACCGCCCGCGGAGTCCGGGATGGAGAAGCGGGTGACCAGTGTGTTGGTGGCCGCCTTGGTGGTGAACTCGACGTACTCACCGGTGCTGTTGAGGGTCACCGCCTTGCGGCCCGACGCCTCGCCCGCGAGGTCGCCGACGGTCCGGTTGGGCCCGACGGTCGCCGCTCCGCCGCCGGTCGCGCCGTCCTCCGCCTCGTACATGTCGAAGGGCATGTTGGCGCCGCGTCCGACGAACAGGGACTGGGTGGCGCTGTTGTTCTCCCGTTTGACCGGCAGTTCGTTGGCGTCGGCGGCGACGGTCGTACGTACCGTGTACGAGCCGTTGGCGGCGGTCCAGGTGCCCACCGTGACGGCGCCGGTGGTGGCACCGGCCGCGATCGTGCCGTCGTACGAGCCGGTCAGGGTACGTACGGTGGCGCCCTTGAAGTCGACCAGTGCGACGGTGATGCCGTGCGCGCCGCCCGCCGAGCCGATGGTGCCCTGGTTGCGCAGGGCGACCTTGAAGGTGACGGTGTCGCCGTCCGCCGGGCCGGACGGTGTGGTGGTCAGCACCGGCACGAGGTCGGAGCTGCTGACCGGGCGCACGACGAGTGAACTGGGGCTGGTGTAGGTGTTGTTGGTCTCGTTCTGCTCGATGACCGCACCGGCGTCGTCGGCGACGGCACTGAGCTGGTAGGTGCCCGCGTCCCGCGCTCCGATGGAGGCGGTGACGGTCCGCTGCGCTCCGGCCGCGAGGGCGCCGACGTCCGCCGTGGCGACCTTGGCGCCGCCCAGGCGCAGTGCGACGGCGCTGGCGGGTGCGGCGGCCTCGCCGCTGTTGCGGACGGTGGCGGTGAGGGTGATCTCGTCGGACTCGACCGGTGAGGCCGGCGAGGCGGTCAGCGCGGTGACCTCCAGGTCCGGGTTGGGTGCGGCGGTGCCGATCACCTGGAACTCGGCGATCTGCCCGGCCGGGGCGCCCGTGTTGGACGTGAAGCGCAACTGCACGTCCGCCACCCGCTCGGTGACGGGCACCGTCACGCTGTTGCCGCTCGACGGGCTGAAGGCGTAGTCCTTCGCGGCGACCAGGCTGGTGTACCCGGTGGCGTCCTGCTCGCGGCCGAGGACCTGGATGTTCTGGGTCCGGGCGCCCCAGGCGCTGTCCGGGTTGAGCTTGAGGACGAGCGAGGTGACGTCGGCGTTGGCTCCGAGCTTCACGGTGAGGGTGGCGGGGTGGCCGGAGCCCTCCCAGTAGGTGGAGGTGCTGTTGTCGTTGGCGTTCTCGGCGACGAAGGTGTGCACGGTCGAGGAGGCCGTGATCGGCTTGCCGACCGCGAGGTTGGAGCCGGGGCCCGAAGTGCCGTTGCGCGTCACGGTGTTGCTGTCGCCGGACACGTTCCCGGCGGCGTCCTTGGCCCGCACGAAGTAGGAGACCGTGGCACTCGCGGAGCGGTTGTCGGTGTACGTGGTGACCGTACCGGCGACCGTGGTGAGCAGGCTGTTGTTGGCGTACACGTCGTAGCCGGTCACGCCTGTGTTGTCGCTTGAGGCGTTCCAGGCGAGCCTGATCTGCCCGGCGGCCGGTTCGGTGAGGGCCAGGTTCGCGGGTGCCGTGGGTGCCTGGGTGTCGCCGGTCTCGCCGCGGCGGGTGACGGTGTTGCTGTTGCCGGACACGTTCCCGGCGGCGTCCCTGGCCCGCACGAAGTAGGAAACCGTGGCACTCGCGGGACGGCTGTCGGTGTACGTGGTGACCGTGCCCGCGACGCTCGTGAGCAGCTCGTTGTTGGCGTACACGTCGTAACCGGTGACGCCTGTGTTGTCCTCGGACGCCTTCCAGGTCAGCCGGATCTGGCCGGTGGCGGGCTCGGTGTAGGCGAGGTCCGCGGGGACGCCCGGCGCCTCGGTGTCGCCGCTCGCCGGGCCGTAGACCTCGAGTTCGGACAACTGGGCTGCGGGCTGACCGGTGTTGGCGGTGACCAGCACCCGCACGTACCGGGTGGTCGTCGGGTCGAAGGAGATCGTGACCGAGTTGCCGTCGCCCGGCGCGAAGGCGTAGGCCTTGGAGGCGGTCAGGTCGGAGAAGTCGGTGCCGTTGGCGCTGCCCTGGATCTTCAGGGTCTGGCTGCGGGCTCCCCAGCCGTCGGGCAGGCGCAGCACCACCCGGTCGACGCGCAGGGAGGAAGCCAGGTCCGCCTGGATCCACTGCGGCAGGTCGTTGTTGCGGCTCTCCCAGTAGGTGGCCTTGTTGCCGTCGGCCGCGTTGGCCGGCACATAGGTCTCGTGGTGACTGGCGGCGGTGAGCGTGCGGCCGCGCGCCAGGTTCGCCGAGGAGTCACCTGACTCGCGGACCTCCAGCTCGGAGAGCTGCGCGGCCTGCCATCCGGTGTTGGCGGTGATGTCGATCCGTACATACCGGGCCTGGGCGGCGGGGAAGGTCACCGTCACGGTGTTGGCGCTGCCGGGGCTGAAGGCGTAGGACGCGGAGGTCTTGAGCGTGGTGAAGCTCGTGCCGTCCGCGCTGCCCTGGACGGACAGGGTCTGATTGCGGCTCTCCCAGCCCGCCGGCAGCCTCAGCACCACCTCGTCCACGCGGGCGGTGGTACCCAGGTCCGTCTGGATCCACTGGGGGAGGCTGCTCCCGGCGCTCTGCCAGTACGTTCCCTGGTTGCCGTCGGTGATATTGCGTGCGGCGTATTCGGCGTGGGCGCCACTGGCGGTTGCGGGCCGTCCGGCGGCGAGGTTGGGCCCGGCGGCCGCCGCGGTGGCGGTCAGCGACGGCAGACCCAGCAGGAGCAGAGCGGTCGTGAGGACGGCGGCAATCCCCCGCCATCTCCGGCGTTGCGGTCTCATGTGTCCCCGATCTCCGTCCCGAACCGGATGTGGGCGGCCCCGGGGCGGCTGTGTGGGTGGGTGTCCGTGGGGGTGTACGTCGCGCTTCGATGTGCGGTGGCGCGCACTCTCTTTTGCGTCGATCGATCAGAGAGTTGCAGACGTCCGACGGTACGTCTATGGCGTGAGCATGCCCGAAATGCGGGCCTCACGAGTCCCTCTCACCTGCTGCACCACCGGGCCAGCGACTTTCGTGCGGGCTGTCGGAAAAGCGCAAGCGAGCACGCAAGTGACGCAAGCGGCTTCCACGTCAACTACCGGTGATACCGGGACCGTTGACAAAGCGGAGACGGACTAGAAACCTGTGGGCGTAGTTTCCGCAAAGAATCGACTGAGCAGCTCAATTTGCGCGCAAGGCCGGTGCATTCCTCAACGGACACTCCACTCCCCCTCTGAACTCCCCCGTGCCTGCCCCTGCGTGCCCGGCCCGTCTGTCGCGCTTCCGCGTCCCCCACGGAACAGAGGACCCCATGAGATGGAGACCCCTCGGCCGCCGGTCACTGACCGGCGCCGTCACAGCCGCGCTCATGACGACCGGGCTGATACCGCTCGCCGTCACGTCGAGCGCCCGGGCCGCCACCGCCCCGGTCGACAGCGACCGCGCGAAGGCGGCGGCCGTCGTCAACCTCGCGCTCGGACGTCCGGCCACCGCGGGCGGCTCGAACGGCCCGTACACCGCCGGGAACGTCACCGACGGCACCCAGACCTCCTACTGGGAGGGGCCGGGCGGCTCCTTCCCGCAGTGGGTCCAGGTCGACCTCGGCGCGACCCGGACCGTCGACGAGGTGGTGCTCAAACTGCCCGCCACCTGGGAGAGCCGCAACCAGACACTGTCCCTGCAGGGCAGCACCGACGGCTCCACGTTCCGTACGCTCGCGGCCTCCACCGGCCGGGCGTTCAACCCGGCACAGGCCAACACCGTCCCGGTCGGCATCACTTCCCCGGCCGAAGCGCGGTACGTCCGCGTGCACATCACCGGGAACACCGGCTGGAACGCCGCTCAGCTCTCCGAGCTGGAGGTGTACGGCGACGACGGCGGCACCACTCCCCCTCCGACCGGCACCAACCTGGCCCGCAACAAGCCCGTCGAGGCCACCTCCTCGGTCCACAACTTCGTCGCCGCGAACGCCACCGACGACTCCACCTCCACCTACTGGGAATCGGCCGGCCATCCCTCCGACCTCACCGTCAAGCTCGGGGCCAACGCCGACGTCGACGCCGTGGTGGTCAAGCTCAACCCGGACCAGGTGTGGGCGGCCAGGACCCAGAGCATCCAGGTGCTGGGCCGTGAGCACTCCGCGAGCGCCTTCACCTCGCTGCGCGACCGCGCCGACTACGCCTTCAGTCCCTCCCGGGACAACAACTCGGTGACCATTCCGGTCACCGGCCGCTGGTCCGACCTGCGGCTCCGCTTCTTCTCCAACACCGGGGCGCCGGGCGGCCAGGTCGCCGAGTTCCAGGTCGTCGGGACCGCCGCACCCGCACCCGACCTGACCGTCACCGGCCTGGACTGGACACCTGCCACCCCGTCCGAGCGGGACGCGGTGACCGTGAACGCCACGGTCCGCAACGCGGGCACGGCACGCTCGGCCGCCACGACCGTCGACGTCAGCCTGGAGGGAACGGTCGCCGGCAGCGGGACCGTACCCGCGCTCGACCCCGGCGCGTCCGCCACCGTGGCCGTCGCCGCCGGCACCCGTCCGGCGGGCAACTACGGCGTCTCGGCCGTGGTCGACCCGCGCAACACGGTCGCCGAACTCGACGACTCCAACAACAGCCGCACCGCCGCGAACCGGCTGGTCGTCGGCCAGGCACCCGGCCCCGACCTCGAAGTACGCGGAATCACCACCACCCCGGCCAACCCGGCCGTCGGCTCGTCCGTCTCCTTCACCGTCGCCGTGCACAACCGCGGCACCACCGCGGCGGCGGCCGGCTCCGTGACCAGGCTCCAGGTCGGCTCCACCACGCTCAACGGTACGACCGGCCAGGTGGCGTCCGGAGCCACGGCGAACGTGGCGATCAGCGGAACGTGGACGGCGACCAGCGGTGGGGCCACCCTCACGGCCACCGCCGACGCCACCGGGGTCGTCGGCGAGACCAACGAGAACAACAACGTGCTCGCCAAGTCACTCGTCGTCGGCCGTGGCGCCGCCGTCCCGTACACCGAACTGGAGGCGGAGGACGGCCGCTACGAGGGCACCCTGCTCACCGCCGACGCCAAGCGGACCTTCGGACACACCAACTTCGCCACCGAGTCCTCGGGCCGCAAGTCGGTCAGGCTCAACTCCACCGGCCAGTTCGTCGAGTTCACCTCGACGGCTCCCTCCAACTCGATCGTGGTGCGCAACTCCGTACCGGACGCCGCGGGCGGCGGCGGGGCACAGGCCACGATCAGCCTGTACGCCGACGGCACCTTCGTGCAGAAGCTCAACCTGTCGTCGAAGCACAGCTGGTTGTACGGGACCACCGACGACCCCGAGGGACTGACCAACACGCCCGGCAGCGACGCCCGTCGGCTGTTCGACGAGTCGCACGCGCTGCTGTCGCGGAGCTACCCGGTGGGCACCAAGTTCCGCCTCCAGCGGGACGCGGGCGACACGGCCGCGTTCTACGTCATCGACCTCGTCGACCTCGAACAGGTCGCACCCGCGGCCACCAAGCCCGCGAACTGCACCTCGATCACCGAGTACGGGGCCGTCCCGGGCGACGGGCTCGACGACACCGACGCCATCCAGCGGGCGGTCACCGCCGACCAGAACGGCCAGATCTCCTGCGTGTGGATCCCCGCCGGGCAGTGGCGCCAGGAACAGAAGATCCTCACCGACGACCCGCTGAACCGGGGCCAGTACAACCAGGTCGGCATCCGGGACGTCACCATCCGCGGCGCGGGCATGTGGCACTCCCAGCTCTACACGCTCACCCCGCCCCACCAGGCCGGTGGCATCAACCACCCGCACGAGGGCAACTTCGGCTTCGACATCGACCACAACACCCAGATCTCCGACATCGCCATCTTCGGCTCGGGCACCATCCGCGGCGGCGACGGCAATCACGAGGGCGGCGTGGGACTCAACGGCCGCTTCGGCAAGGGCACGAAGATCACCAACGTGTGGATCGAGCACGCCAACGTCGGCGTGTGGGCCGGCCGCGACTACTCCAACATCCCCGAACTCTGGGGCCCCGGTGACGAGTTGGAGTTCAACGGCGTACGCATCCGCAACACCTACGCCGACGGGATCAACTTCGCCAACGGCACCCGCAACTCCACCGTCTACAACTCGTCCTTCCGCAACACCGGCGACGACGCGCTCGCCGTGTGGGCCAGCAAGTACGTGAAGGACACCTCGGTGGACGTCGGCCACGACAACCACTTCCGCAACAACACGATCCAGCTGCCGTGGCGGGCCAACGGCATCGCGGTGTACGGCGGTTACGGCAACACCATCGAGAACAACGTCATCGCCGACACGATGAACTACCCCGGCATCATGCTCGCCACCGACCACGACCCGCTCCCGTTCTCCGGGCAGACCCTCATCGCGGGCAACGCCCTGCACCGCACGGGCGGCGCGTTCTGGAACGAGGACCAGGAGTTCGGTGCCATCACCCTCTTCGCACAGGGCCAGGACATCCCGGGCGTGACCATCCGTGACACCGAGATCTTCGACTCGACGTACGACGGCATCCAGTTCAAGACGGGTGGCGGCGCGATGCCGGGCGTGAAGATCACCGACGTCAGGATCGACGGCTCCAACAACGGGTCCGGCATCCTCGCGATGAGCGGGGCCCGAGGCAGCGCCACCCTCACGAACGTCACGATCACGAACTCGGCCGAAGGGAGCGTACTGATCGAGCCGGGCTCACAGTTCACCATCACCGGCACGCCCAACGGGGCGTCCGCCGCCCGCATGAACCGCTGAGCCGGGGGTCTCCGGCCACCGGCGAGAGGTGCCGGAGACCAGTCGGCACACCCTGTTCCGACCATCACCCGAGACGCCTGTGCCCCGCGCTCCCCCTCGGAGCGCGGGGCACGGGCCTGGGTGGCGCGACGCCGCCGACGTCACGCGTCGCGTGGGGTCGCCGCGAGGGAACGGCTCCGTCGACCGGCTTGAATCGCCGTGATGGCCGTTCCCGCATCGCTGGCACAAGGGGCATGCGTCAGCGACGGCGCAGAATCATGACGACGGCGATGATGACAAGGATGACGACGACGGTACCCAGGCCTATGTACACGGTTTTCTCTTTTCCTTCGAGGAGCGGCACCCAGCGGTGCCGCAGAAATGCCGAGTGCCCCCGTCACAACCTTTCAGCCCGCTCCGGCGACTCTTTGCCCCACCGTGACATGCATTCGTAATTGCCGACGGTGGCGGTGGCGGCTCAGCCTTCCAGGTAGGCGAGGACCGCCAGGATCCGGCGGTTGTCGTCCTCGGACGGTTCGAGGCCGAGTTTGCTGAGGATGTTGTAGTTGTGCTTGCTGACGGTCTTCTCGCTGACGAACATCCGGCCGGCGATGGCGGCGTTGGAGCGGCCCTGGGCCATCAGCGAGAGCACCTCGTGCTCGCGCGGGGTCAGCTCCAGCAGCAGGGGGTCCGCCGAGCGGTGGGTGAGGAGGGCGGCGACCACGTCGGGATCCATGACCGTACTTCCGGCGGCGACCTGCCGGACGTTGGCGACGAACTGGCCGACGTCGAGCACCCGGTCCTTCAGCAGATAGCCCACCTCCCCGGCGCGGTCCGACATCAACTCCCTTGCGTACAGCTGCTCGACGTACTGCGAGAACACGACAATGGGCAGGCCGGGGATCCGCTTGCGTACGTCGATCACGGCGCGCAGCCCCTCGTCGGTGAAGGTCGGGGGCAGCCGTACGTCGACGACCGCGACGTCGGGCCGTTGGGTCATCAGCGCCCTGATCAGGGAAGGGCCGTTGTCGACGGCGTCGACGACCTCGAAGCCGTTGGCCTGGAGGATCCTGATCAGGCCCTCGCGGAGCAGGGCGAGGTCCTCGGCTATGACGACGCGCACGGCAGCGACATCCTTATCTCGGTGGGTCCGCCGGGCGGACTGTCTGCGATCAGGGTGCCGTCGAAGGCGGCAAGGCGGCGCGCGATGCCCCGCAGGCCGGTGCCGCCGCCGTCGGGATCGGCACCCCCGCGGCCGTCGTCGGACACCCGCATCGTCAGCAACCCGGCTGTCGTGCCCGGGTGGGGCGTGAACTCCACTGTGATCCCAATGCGTTGGGCCCTGGCGTGCTTGATGGCGTTCGTCAGTGCCTCGGCGACAGCGAAGTAGGCCGCGGACTCGACCGGCGCGGGCAGCCGTCCGGGCAGGCGGGTGACCACCGTCGTCGGTATCGGGTTGGCCAGGGCCAGGGCTTGCAGGGCTCCGTCCAGGCCGCGGTCCGCGAGCACCGGCGGATGGATGCTGCGTACCAGGTCACGCAGCTCGGCCAGAGCGCCGGCGGTCGATTCGCGGGCCTCGGCCAGCAACTGCTGGACGGCCTGCGGATCGTGGGGCAAAAGCTGTTCGGCCAGGCCCAGATTCATGCCCAGCGACACCAGCCAGGCCTGTGCCCCGTCATGCAAGTCCCGTTCGATCCGGCGCAGTTCGCCCGCCTGGGTGTCGACGGTCTCGGCCCGCGAGGCGGCCAACTGCGCGACACGGGCGCGTAGTTGTGCCTGAGCGGTGGGCGCCAGCAGGGAGCGGATCACCCGGGCGTTGAGGTTCGCCAGCCGCTCGGCGGTGGCGTACCAGAGCAGGAGGAACACCGGGCCGAGCGGAACCAGTGCGAACGACTCCTGGACGCTGTCCAGACGGAATCCGTTACCCAGCGGCGTACGGAAGACCTGGGGAGGGGTCAGCGCGTACAGCAGCGGATAGCTCAGATAGAGGAAGCCGCAGAGGAAGAACAGGAACGACAGCCCGTACGTGAACCACCCGCTGATCGAGTTGGCCACCAGCCAGGCCCAGTCCCGCCAGGTCGCCGGGTCGCGCAGCATCGCCCACAGCCGTACCGCCCAACCGCTTTCGGGCGTCGGCGAGTAGGGCCGGGCCACCGGTTCACCGAGCCGGTCGGCGGCCCACTGGCGGTGCAGGTCGGCGAGCCAGCGCACCAGGACGGTCGACAGCAGGGAGTGGGCCGCCGGAGGCATGGTCTCCACCGCACGAGACTGGGCCCGCTTCGACAGCGCACTGCTGTCCGGCAAGCTCCTGCCGCCCGCCCAGCTCAAGGAGATGAAGACGACCGTCGCCGAGGAGTCCGAGTTCCCGAACCGCCGCTACGGGCTCGGCCTGGAAAAGGTGGTCACCCCCTGTGGCACCGTCTGGGGCCACAGGGGCCAGGTCCCCGGCTACTCCAGCGAGGACTACACGGACGCCACCGGCCGGCGTACGGTCTCGGTCTTCACCACGACCGTCTTCGGCATCGCGAACCCCAGGACTGCCGCCGCCAACCAGGCCCTGGTGAACGCCGCAGTCTGCGCCATGCTCGACAAGCCGATCCCCACCACGCCCGCGTCCGCGTCCGCGCCGACCGACTCCTGAGTCTCTCCCACGACGCCTGCGCGGGCCGCGGGTGGCAGGCCGCCACGAGCGGCGGCCTGCCACCCGACCGGGCAACCCTCCCGGTCGCGGGACTAGCCGATGTTGAAGTCGAGATTGGTCACGTACCAGGCCTCGTCGATCTTGGTGGACTCCATGTTGACGTCCAACTGCCCTTCCTCCACCCCGGTGGAGTGGGAAAGGATGATCTTGTCGAGGGTCTTGCCTTCGACCGTGACCTTGTCGGCGGGGACCACTGCCTTGTCACCGGTGGCCTGGACGGTGGCGACTTCCACCTTCGGGTTGTCCGTGGGCGGCTCGGGCATGAACGACGTACGGAACTCGCCGATGCTGTCCTGCATCTGCCGCACCTCGGGATCGTCGCTGTTGCACCTCTCGGCGGTGCCGGCCCGGGCGGGCGACGAGTCGGTGGCCGGCTCCCCCATCAGCAGGCACGCCTGCTTCGGCTCGCCCTTGATGACCGCGGTGACCCACGCGGCGACCGCGCCTTCGGCGGTGGACTGGCCGCCTGCCGAGGGCTGCGCCGCCGAACCGTCCTTTTGCTTCCCCTTGTCCGTCTTCTCCGCGTTCTCCGCGTCGGCCGCGGACGAGCTGCTTGCGGTCGGCTCCTTGTCGGCGGCGGGGTCCGAATCGCCGGAGCACCCCGTGACACCCGCGGCCATCGCCGCCAGCGCGCCTCCGGCGATCCAGCCGACGGTCCTTTTCCTGTGGCTCACTAACACCGTTCCGACAGTCCTTTCCCTGGACGTCCATGCGCCTCGATGGCACCCCGAGGCATCTCACGTCGCGGCGCCGTATCGAACATGGAGACGAGTTGGACAGCGGAACGGTTCGCCGTTGGAGCGTCGGGATGCGTGCCGACCGTTCACCGCACCCCGGCAGGGTGCCCCGGTCGTGGCGTCCGTCGGCGCACGGCCCGTAGTCGCCTTCGGGTCAGTCCTTGTAGTCGGGGGCGATGCGCTCGACCAGTCGGAGCAGTGCCGACCAGGCGAGATCGTTCGCCTGGTCGTCCTGGAGGTCCGAGCTGTCGTCCTCGCCCGCGAGCTGACGTGCTGCCAGTTCGCAGACATCGGGGCCGGGGATGACGAGCCCGGTGCCCGCGGCGGTGGCCGCGGTCTGGATCTCGCACGCCTTGTCCAGGTAGTACATGCGCAGGAACGCCTGGGCGGGCGTCTCGCCGACGGTGAGCAGCCCGTGGTTGCGCAGGATCATCGCGGGGTGACCACCGAGGTCGGCGACAAGGCGCTGCTGTTCGGCGAGGTTGAGGGCGACGCCTTCGTAGTCGTGATAGCCGAGCCTGCCGTAGAACTCCATGGATATCTGGTTGAGCGGCAGCAGGCCGTGTTCCTGGGCCGCGACGGCGCAGCCCGCCTTGGTGTGGGTGTGCAGGACGCAGTGGGCGTCGGACCGGGCGGCGTGGATCGCGCTGTGGATGACGAAGCCGGCGGGGTTGACCGGGTGGGGCGATTCCTCGACGGGACGGCCGGTCAGGTCGATCTTGACCAGGTTCGACGCGGTGACCTCCTCGAAGAGCAGACCGTAGGGGTTGATCAGGAAGTGCTGCTCCGGGCCGGGGAGCCGGACGGAGATGTGCGTGAAGATCAGGTCGGTCATCCTGAAGTGCGCCACGAGCCGGTAGACCGCCGCGAGTTCGCGACGCAGGCGCAGTTCCTCGCCGACCGCCGCGGCCTCCGCGCTCGAAGCGGTCTGAGCGATCGGAGGGGTCCGGTCGGGGCGCATGGACAGCTCGGTCATGAGCGGCTCTCCTTCCGGCATGGGCCGGTGGTTGAGGGGGTGGTGGGGTGGTGGGGGCCGGTGCCCTGGGAGTGGCACGACGCTATCGGCGTACGCGCTCGCGCCGAAGTGGCGGTTCTGTCCAATATGGAGTCGCCCATTGGATGATTCCGGCAGTCCCGCAGCATGCCGTCGGACCGGGAGGATGTCCCCTCATGACCGAGTCCGAGCAGCCGTCCGTACCGCTGAGCACGTTGCTCGCCGACCCCTCCCTGGGTCTGCGGCGCATCGCGGGCCCCGCCGGTGAGCACCTGGTCCGGGTCAGCACGGTCGGCACGACGGAGATCGAGGACCCGACGCCGTATCTGGTGGGCGGGGAACTGCTCCTCACCGCGGGAGTGCGTCTCCCGCGCGACGCGGAGGGCATCGACACGTACGTACGACAGGTCGTCGCCGCCGGAGTGAGCGCGCTCGGGTTCGGCGTCGCCCCCGTGCACGAGGAGGTTCCGCCCGAGCTCATCGCCGCCTGCGACCGCCATGGGCTCCCACTCCTGAGGCTGCCGCCCGCCACCCCGTTCGTGGCCGTCGGACAGGCCGCGTACGCGGCGATCGCCGAGGCCCGCAACCGTGAGCTGCGCGAGATCTCGCGAGCACAGTCGGCGCTGGCCACGGCCGCCGCCCGGCCGGATGCCGTCCGGGCCGTGCTCGCCCAGCTCAGCGCGCACACCGGCGCCTGGGCGGTGCTCCACGACGCCCGGGGCACCGAACTGTTCAGTGCCGGCCCCCGACCCGCCTCCCCCACACCGGGACGCGTACGTGACCTCGCCGTACGCACCATCGCCCGCGTCCGCGCCCGTACAGGCCCAGCCGGGCATTCCGCACCGGCCGCGGCGGCCGATCACCAGGACGGAACCCACCTGACCGTCCACACCCTGCCCGGAGCTGACGGCGTCACCACGACGCTGGCCCTCGGCCAGGCCGCCACCACGGCCCCGACCCTGGTCCACCGCCAGGTCACCGGCACGGCGACCGTGCTGCTGGCCCTGCTCACCAGCCACCGATACGCCCTGGGCACCGACACCCACAGCGCGGGCGCACTCGTACGCCTGATGCTCGGAGCCACTCCGGCCGAGGTCGCACCCGCCCTCGCGCTCACCGGCACAACGGAAAACGACACGACAGAGACCCACACAAAGGAAACCGAACAGTCCTGGGTCGTGGTCCGCGGCCACCACACTCCCCCACGCTCCACGCAGGCACCGCAGCCGGGCGACGACCCGGCGCAACTGGCCGCCTTGGCCACCGCCCTGCGAACCCCCTACCTGCACGTCGACGGCGCCGAGCTGAAAGCCCTGGTCCCCAGCGCACCGGCCGCCCGCCCCGAGGCTCCGGCGCAAGCGGCCGAGCTGGGCTGGGTGCTCGGTTTCAGCACACCCGCGTCGGCATCGGACCTGCCGTATGCCGATCGTCAGGCCGAACGCGCCCTCCAACGCGCGATCGCCGCCGGAGTTCCCGCCGTCATCCACACCGAGGACCCGCTCACCGTGCACGGGCTCGTCCCGGCCGCCGACGCCCGGGATCTGGCCCGCACCCGCTTCGCCCCGCTCGACCGGGCCGGCGCGCCGGGCGCCTCGGTCCTCCTCGGCACCCTGCGAACCTGGCTGAGTCTGCACGGCAGTTGGGACCGCACCGCCGCGACCCTCCATGTCCACCGCAACACCGTGCGCCACCGCCTGGCACGGGTCGGCGAGCTCCTCGACGTCGACCTTCAGGACCCGGGCGTACGCATGGAGCTCTGGTTCGCCCTCCACTGGTTGCCCGACGAGGCCGCCGAGTGAGGCGCCCGGGCCGACTCCGCTCAACACCGGAGAACAACAACGCACTTGCCGTACTTCGCCTAGGGTGCGGCCCATGCTCGATGACGCAGCCCTTCGTCAGGTCACCGCCGCCCTGCTTGCCACTCCGCGAGCTCTTGACGCAGCGACCACCGCGCTGCCCAGGACCGCGGGCCTGTACGCCTGGTGGGCAGCCCCCAGCGTCCTAGCCGCGTTCTCCGGACCGGCCAACTCAGGTGACCCCGAGCGGCGGTTGCTCTATCTCGGCAAGGCCACCCGGCTTCGCACCCGGATCACCGGGAACCATCTGAGGCACTCCGGCGGATCCACTCTGCGCCGCACCCTGGCCGGACTGCTCATGCCCACCGAGGGCTACCGGACGACCTGGACCGACCGCGTCGTCCTGATCCCCGACGACGAGCAGCGCCTCACCGAGTGGATGCACCGCCATCTCACTCTCACCTGGGCCGAGCATCCCGATCCCGTCCCGTTCGAGACCGCGCTCATCTCCGGTCTGTGTCCGCCCCTGAATGTCGATGGCGCGGCGCACGGCCCCGCACGGGACCGGGTCCGGGAGGCGCGGACCAGGTACTACGCGAGCGCCGGCCCGCGTCCGGCCCTCGGGAGAAACTAGGCTGGACACGGCGTCTACACCGTGGGAGATGTCGTGGATGTCGATCTGCGCAAGCTGCGCTACTTCGTGGCTGTGGCCGAGGAGCTGCACTTCGGCCGGGCCGCCGAGCGGCTGCACATCACGCAGCCGGTGCTGTCCCGGCAGATCCGTGCGCTGGAGCAGGAGCTGCGCGCGCAGTTGTTCACCAGGAACAAGCAGACCACCGAGCCGACGGCCGCCGGCCGTCAACTGCTGGAGGACGCGCGGCCCCTGCTGGCCGCCGCGCAAGCGCTCCACCGCCGTGTGCAGCAGGCCGCGCACGGATCTTCGGCGTTCACCGTCGGCTTCATGCCCGGGATCACCGTGACCGGCGCGGTGCGCGCCTTCTCCGCCAGGCATCCCGAGCTGGCTGTGCAGGTGGTGCGCACTTCCTGGGGCGACCAGGTCCAAGGGGTGCGCGAGGGCCTTCTCGACGTGAGCTTCGTACGGCTGCCCGTCGACCGTCGCGGCCTGGAGCTGCGCCCGCTCTTCCTGGAGCCCCGCGTCGCCGTACTGCCGGCGGGCCACCGGCTGGCGGGCAAGGAGTCGATCGTCATCGCGGATCTGGCGACCGAGCGGCTGCTGCAGGACCCCGACGCCGTCCCCGAATGGCGTGACCTCCCCGAGCGGACGGGCGACGAGGAGGCCGGGCCCCGGCCCGCGTTCGCCACCGTCGAGGAGAAGCTGGAGCACGTCGCGACGTCCGGGGGCGTCCTCGTCCTGCCGCTGTCCACCGCGGCCTACTACACCCATACCGATGTCGCGCATGTGCCCATCGACGACATCGGTCCGGGCGAGGTCTGCCTTGCCTGGAGCGCCGACCGCCGCTCCCCGCTGCTCCCGGAGTTCGCCGACATCGCCGCTGCTCAGCACTGATGCTCTGAGGGCATCAGTGCTGACGGAAGAGGTCTTGGACGTCGGCCGAGGCTCGGACCCAGGGTGGAGGAGCGGCGGATTTCCCCGCCGCTCGTCCACCCACAAGGACCGTGAGAGCGATGCAGATCTTCATCACAGGCGGCTCCGGCTACATCGGCCGCTCCACCATCCGGGCACTGACCGGGCACGGCATCGCCGTGACGGCACTGGCGCGCAGCGAGCGCGCGGCGCGCACCGTGTCGGACCTCGGTGCCACCCCGGTCGCGGGCGCGCTCACCGACATCGACGTCCTCCGTGAGGCGGCCCGCCGGGCCGACGGGGTCATCCACCTCGGGGTGGACTACGCCGAGGGCACCGCCGACGTCGACCGCGCGGCGGCGGAGGCGCTGCAGGACGGCGTGGGAAGCGGGCCGTATGTGCACACGGGCGGGGTGTGGGTGTACGGCGACACCGACGGGGTCGTCGACGAGGACGCCCCGCTGAGCCCGCCGCGCATCACCGCCTGGCGGCTGGAGAACGAGAAGCGGGTGCTCGCCCGGGCCGCCACCGGGGAGCGCCCGGTGGTGGTGATGCCAGGGCTGGTCTACGGCCGCTCCGGCGGACTGGCGCAGTCGTTCTTCGTCGAGCCGGGGCGCACCGCGGGTGCCGTGCCCTGTATCGGGGACGGCTCCAACCACTGGGCGCTGGTCCACGTCGACGACATCGCCGAGCTGTACGTCCTGGCCCTGAACGCCCCTGCTGGTTCCGTCTACGCCGGGGTCGGCGGCCAGAACCTTTCGCTGGTGGACGTCACCCGGGCCCTCAGCCACGCCGCCGGGTGCCCGGACCGGATCGAGTCGCTGACCATCGAGGAGGCCGTGCGGCGGATGGGCCCGATCGCCGAGGCGTTCGCCCTCGACCAGCGGTTCAGCGGCGCCCGGGCGAGCCGCGAACTCGGCTGGACACCCACCCGTCTCGACGCCCTGGCCGAACTCGCCCGGGGCTGAACCACCGGGGCAGGGAAGCCGAGCGCCGCCGAGGAGAGCTCTCGGTGTCACACCGCCGATGCACGGGACGAGGCGGGAGTGCTTCCGGCCCATCCGTCCCCCACGCTCACCTCAAGGCCGTGGGAAGGCCGCCGCTCGGCCTCGGACGAGTCGTCGGCCAGCACCCAGATGACGATCATGGCGAGGAAGCCGGCTACGAGAAGTGCCGGCAGACCCATGATCAGGGCGACGATCCACCACCTGGTCCGCCCCGCGGGGACCTGGATGTCGTACCCCACGGACCGGTCCCGCGTCGCTCCCATGAGATCCACCTTTCGTCTGCCTGCTTCAGCCGGCCGCATCCGCCAGCCGCCGCGCAGGAGTTCATCGATCCTGTATCCAAGCAGACGCTTCGCCCGCTCCCGCGCTCAGTCGCCCGCCAACTACGCGTGCACTCAACCAGGTTGAAAGGGCCGACTCTCTCACTCCGACTCCCCAACGCCGTCTCCGCACCCCGTCGGTGCCGCCGGCCTGATGCGGCATCAAGCCAAAGTGACCCGGGCTTCGTCGGTCGCCTTCCGGGATCGGTGCGTCGCTCGTATCCTCGTGCGCCAGTGGTTACCGACGGTAAGGGGGAGCGATGGGCGGCACCACGCGAAGAGGGTTCCTGGGCACGGCCGCGGCCGCGGGCGGCGGGGTCGCTCTGGCGGCTCCCCAGCGGGCCGTGGCCCAGGGCAGCGCCGCCCCGCAGACCGTGGCCGTGCTGGGCGGGGGCGTCGCCGGGCTCACGGCCGCGCACGAACTCGCCGAACGCGGCTTCCGGGTGACGGTCTACGAGCGCAAGGCGCTGGGCGGCAAGGCCCGCAGCATGGACGTACCGAACAGTGCCACGGGCGGCCGCGAACCCCTGCCCGGGGAGCACGGCTTCCGCTTCATCCCGGGCATCTACCACAACCTGCCCGACACCATGCGACGCATCCCCTTCCCCGGCAACCCCAACGGCGTCCACGACAACCTCGTCGCCCCCAAGGAGATGCTGTTCGCCCGCTCGGGCGGCCGCGAGGACATCCGGATCCCGCTCCCCTGGCCCGGCAACACCCCGGCCGAACTCACCCCCGACGAGATCCGCCGCGCCCTCACCTCGCTCCTGGACACCGCCTTCAACCTCCCCCTCCACGAGGCCCTCTACTTCGCCAACCGCTTCCTCGTGTTCCTCACCAGCTGCGACGAACGCCGCGACGAGGTCTGGGAGCGGATGCCGTGGTGGGAGTTCGTACGGGCGGGCCGGATGTCGTACGACTACCAGCGGATCCTCGCCATCGGCATCACCCGCAACATCGTGGCCACCAAGGCGGAGGAAGCCAGTACCCGTACGGTCGGGACCCTGCTGGAGGCCTTCGCCTTCAACCTCCTCGGGCGGGGCGCGGACGGAGCACTGGACCGGATCCTCAACGCGCCCACCAACGAGGCCTGGATCGACCCCTGGGTGACGTATCTGAGGTCGCTCGGGGTCGAGTTCAACATCGGCTGGACCGTACGGGACCTGACCCTTGAGGCGGGCCGGATCGCCGGAGCCGTCATGGAGGACCCGGGCGGTGCCCGCCGTACCGTCACCGCCGACCACTACATCTCGGCCATGCCGGTCGAGCACGCCCGACGCACCTGGAACTCCGCCGTACGCGCCGCCGACCCCCAACTCGCCGAGTGCGACCGGCTGGAGACGGACTGGATGACCGGCATCCAGTTCTATCTCACGGAACGTACGCCGATCCTGCACGGCCACCTCGACCTCATCGACTCCCCGTGGTCGCTGACCGCGATCGCCCAGGCCCAGCACTGGCCGGGCCACGACTTCCCCAAGGACTTCGGCGACGGCACGGTCGCGGACTGTCTGTCGGTGGACGTCTCCGAGTGGGACCGGCCCGGCATCCTGTACGGGAAGACCGCCAAGCAGTGCACCCGCACCGAAGTCGCCCGCGAGGTGTGGGCGCAGTTGAAGGCGGCGCTCAACGACACCGGCCGTACGGTCCTCAAGGACTCCGTGCTGCACTCCTGGTTCCTCGATCCGGCGGTGGACGGGCTCGGCACCCCGAACCCGGTCAACGAGGAGCAGTTGCTCATCCATCCGACGGGGACCTTCCACCACCGTCCGCGATCGGCCACGAAGATCCCCAACCTCTTCCTGTCCGGCGACTATGTGGCCGTGCCCATCGATCTGGCCACGATGGAAGGCGCCAACACCTCGGCCCGGCAGGCCGTCAACGCCCTGCTGGACAGGGTCGGTTCGGCCGCCGAGCGCTGCACCGTCACCCCGTTGTACCGGGCCCCGGAACTCGAGCCGCTCAAACGCCACGACCGGACCCGCCACCTCCTGCGACTGCCGAACCTGTTCGACATCGGCTGACAGCACGTGTCGTACCTGGCCGTCCCACGGTCGGACACCGCGTCCGCGCGTACGCAGGTCACCCGTCCGGCGACGGCCCTCCGGTCGTCGCCCGCTCCGGCGGAGGTCCGCTGGTCCCACGGACCACTAGCTTCGGGTCCAACACCGCTTCCCGTGGCTCCAGTTCGGGGTTCTCCAGTCGTTCCACGGCGAACCGGACCGCGTGTTCCGCCATGAGCAGCGCGTCCTGGCGCACGGTGGTGAGGCCCATGGGCATCAGATGGGAGAGGTGGCTGTCGTCGTAGCCGACGACGGACAGGTCGTGGGGAACGTCGACGCCGGCCCGCGTCAGGGACATCAACAGGCCCATCGCACAGCGGTCGTTGCCCGCGAGGACCGCCGTGGGCAGGGGCAGGCCCCGGTCGCGCTCGGCCAGGAGCAGGCGGCCGGTGTCGATGCCCGACTGCTCCGTGTGGTCGCCGGGGATCACCCGCACCTCGGACTCCAGCCCGTGGCGGCGCATCGCGGCCCGGTAGGCGCGTCGGCGTTCGACCGAACCGGGGCCACGGCCTCCGTCGATGTGCACGATCCGGCGGTGACCCAGTTCGAGGAGGTGTTCCATGGCCTGGCGGGCACCCTTGGCCTCGGCCGAGTGCACGAAGTCCACGCGGGCGCGGGGGACGCGCCGGCCGACGGAGACGGTCACCGCGCGCTGTCCGAGTGCGTCGAGGTAGGCGGCCTCCGCGTCGGAGGCCAGCAGGATCAGCGCCTCGCAGCGGTGGCTGAGCAGGGCCTCGACGGCCTTCGCCTCGCTGCGGCCCTGCGCGGCCGCCGAGAGCAGGACGTCGTAGCCAAGGCGTTCGGCCTCGGGATAGATCCCCTCGATGAGGTCCGTGTGGAAGGCCTGGTGCACGGTGAACATCACACCGAGCGTGCGGCTGCGGCCGCGGGCCAGCAGCCGGGCCGCGCTGTCGGGGCGGTAGCCGATCTCGTCGGCGACGCGCAGGACCCGGTCGCGGGTCTCCTGGCTCGCCCCCGGTCGCCCGCGGAAGACGATCGAGACGAGCGCCCTGGACACGCCCGCCTTCGCGGCGACGTCCGCCATCGTGGGCCGCTGCCTGCCCGACGCATCCACCTGTGAACCGCCCTCCGGCGCCGCCCGTCTCGGCGCCGCACTCGAAATCTCCCAGCAACAAGCCATTGACATGACATTTGGACAGGGGTCATCGTACTCGGACTAGAGCGCGCTAGTAGAGCGCGACAGAGGACCTTCCCGCGAGACATCGCACCGCCCCCGACGCCCCCCTCGAAGGAAACGACCATGACCGTACGCGTAGGTGTCATCGGCGCCGGAATGATCGGCCAGGACCACATACGACGACTCACCGAGGTCGTCACCGGGGCCACCGTCACCGCCGTGACCGACATCGACGCGGAGCGCGCCGCCGAGGTGGCCGCCCGTGTCGGCGCCACCGCGCTCCCCACGGGTACCGACCTGATCGACTCCCCCGTGGTGGACGCCGTCCTCGTCACCTCGTGGGGCCCCACCCACGCCGAGCACGTCCTGAACGCCGTCGCCGCCGGCAAGCCCGTCTTCTGCGAGAAGCCCCTGGCCACCAGCGCCGAGGACTGCCTGCGCGTCGTCGAGGCCGAGCGCGCCCACGGCCGTCGCCTGGTCCAGGTCGGCTTCATGCGCCGCTTCGACGCGGGCTACCGCCAGATGAAGGAGGTGATCACCGCCGGTGGCATCGGCACCCCGCTGATCGTGCACTGCGCCCACCGCAACCCGACCGTCCCGGAGGCGTACACCTCCCGCATGGCCGCGCAGGACACCGCCGTGCACGAGATCGACGTACTGCGCTGGCTCCTCGACGACGAGATCGTCTCCGCCCAGGTGGTCACCCCGCGCGCCACGAGCAAGCGGTTCGCACACCTCAAGGATCCGCAGATCATGTACTTCGAGACCGCCGGCGGCGTCCGCGTCGACCTCGAGGTCTTCGTCAACTGCCAGTACGGCTACGACATCCAGTGCGAGACGGTCGGCGAGGACGGTCTCGTACGGCTGCCCGATCCGGCCGCCGTCGGGGTCCGTGCCGCCGGACGCCACGGCACCGCCGTCCAGCAGGACTGGAAGGGCCGCTTCGTGGACGCCTTCGACACCGAGTTCCGCGAGTGGATCGCCTCCGTCGAGGCGGCCGTCGAGCCCACCGGTCCGTCCGCCTGGGACGGCTATGCCGCCACCGTCATCACCGACGCCGCCGTGCGGTCCCTGGACTCCGGCGGCGCGGTCGTCACCGTCGACATGAAGCCCCGCCCGGCCCTTTACGGAGGCACCGCGTGAAGATCGCACTCGACCCGTACATGCTGCGCGCCCTGCCGATGGACGACATGGTGCGTACGGTCGCCGAACTCGGCTACGAGCACATCGAGTTGTCGCCCCGCGACGACTTCATGCCCTTCTTCCTGCATCCGCGGGCGGACGACGAACGCGTCGCCGCGCTGAAGAACTCCCTGCGCACACACGGCGTCAGGCTGTCCTCCGTACTGCCGCTGTACAAGTGGTCCTCGCCGGACGAGACCGAGCGACAGGCCGCCGTCCGCTACTGGAAGCGGATGATCGAGATCACCGCCGATCTCGGATGCTCCCTGATGAACTCGGAGTTCAACGGCCGCCCCGAGCAGGCCGCCGCGAGCGAGGCCGCCTTCTGGCGCTCGATGGACGAGCTGCTGCCGGTCTTCGAGCGCGAGGGCATCGCCCTCAACCTGGAGGCCCACCCTGACGACTTCTGCGAGGAGAACACCCCCGCGGTCGACCTCGTACGGGCGATCAACAAGCCCTGGGTGAACTACCTCTACTGCGCCCCGCACTCCTTCCACCTCTCCGGGGCCTCCGAAGTCGGGGCGGACATCGCGAAGATGATGCGCTACGCCGGGGACAAGCTGCAGCACGTGCACATCGCCGACTCCTTCAACCACAAGGGCTCGTCCGGTCTGCGCTACATCCTCAACCCGCCCGGCACGACCGCCCGTATCCACCAGCATCTCGACATCGGCCAGGGCGAGGTCGACTGGGACGTCTTCTTCGGCACCCTGCGCGAGCTGGACTTCGACGGGGTGGCGACCGCCTGCGTGTTCGCCTGGGAGGAACGGGCCCGCGAGTCCTCGGCGTTCATGCTCGACCTCATCACCAAGGAGCTCGCGGCCTAGCCGCAGCCGACCGCCGCGGCCCCCGCCGGTCGATGACACGCACGCACCCGGCGGCCGAGCGAACCTCCGTGGGGGGAAGTGAGGTTCGTCCGGCCGCCGGGGCTTCGGTTCACGCGTCGCGGCCCACACTGTCACCGTTCACACGTCACGGCTCACACGTCACGGCTCCCCCGCGACGGTTCACCTGCCTCGGCTCACCTGTAGGTGATGTCCGAAGCGGCGTACAGGCAGTTGGTGCTGTCGGGGCCAGTACCGACCGCGGTGTTGTTGTTGTACTTCTGGCAGGGGATGACCTTTCGGCTGGAGTCGTTCAGGATCGTGATGCCGCGCAGTGTCGCCACGTCGTTGCGGTTGACGTTGATGCCGACGAGCCGGGCGGTGGATCCCGTGCCGGTCACCTCGATGTTGCTGAGGTTCACCTTGCGCGTGTACTGCGTGGAGCAGTCGCCGCAGGACCTGTACAGCGTCTTGAACTCGCTGACGGCGAAGTTGGAGATGTTCAGGGTGCCGGGCCCGTTGTGCTGGAAGACCTTGTCGGCTGCCTTCTTGGCGCCACCGCCGGTCACGGTGTACGTCGAGCCGCCGCGGAAGGTGGCGGCGTCCTCGCCGACGTCCTCCCACCACACGTTCTGCAGGGTGCAGTTGCCCTCGCAGTGGATGCCGTCGGCGCCGGGCGCGCCGATGATGACGTTCTTGAGGGTCGCGCCGGCCGCGAGCTTGAAGATCGGGTCCTGGCCCTCCTCCTGGCCGTCACCGGCCAGGGCACCGCTGCCGTAGTACCGCACCATGCCGCCGTCCCTGACACCCGAGACGGAGATGGTCGAACTCACGGGCTGGCTACTGGCGGGCGTCGGCCAGGTGGCGGCACTCGCGGGCGGCGCACCGACTGTCGTGATCATGACAGATGAAAGACCGAGTGCGGTCAGGGTGCCGGTCAGCGCGCGTCGGCGGGCGCGCGGGGTCGCTGGAGAAGTCATGTCCCTGTGCCTTCTTCCGGTTGTGGGGGTCGGTTTGGGGGGATCGGTTGGGGGGGGTCGTCAGAGCTTTCCGGCGCCCGCGCCGCTCGTCACCGAGGAGACGACGGAGGAGGCGGGCTCGGCGGTGTAGCCGTACGGCGGGCTGGTGAAGGTGCCGGTGCGGGAGATCTCGGTGGCGGCTCCCCCGAGGTCGTTGCCGCGCAGGTTGGCGTAGCCGTCCACATCACTGCTGCGGTTCGTCGTGACCGCGATCTTCGTCGTACGGAAGACGTTGTTCTCGACGAGCATCTGGGCGCCCATGCGCGAGTGCACGGCGGTGTCGGCACCCTGTACGTAGTTGTCGTAGAAGTGGCCGGTGCCGAAGCGCAGGCTGGGGATGCGCGAGTAGACGTTGCTGAAGTGGTTGTGGTGGTACGTGATCTTCAGGTGACCGGTGTCCTCGCTCGCATTGTTGTCACTGTGTCCGGCGAGCGAGCCCTTGAAGTGGTCCTTGAAGGTGTTCCAGGACACGGTGACGTTGTCGGAGCCATGATTGATGTCGAGCAGACCGTCGTAGTAGTCCTTGTCGTGGTCGCGGTCCGCCGAGAAGGAGTTGTGGTCGATCCAGACCTTCGTGGACTTCTGCACGGTGACGCCGTCGGAGGGCGCGAGCGGCTTGCTGATGTTGAGGTTGCGGATGACGACGTTCGTCACTTCCTTCAGCCGCAGCCCGCCGCCGGTGAAGCCGGACGACGAACCGACGCCCAGAACCGTGGTGTTGGACCCGACGTCGACCTGACCGGTGAGCGTAATCAGCCCGCTGACCCGGACGACCTTGGCGGTGTTGCCGGTGACAGCCGTCTTGAACGCGGCGAGCGTGGAGACGGTGACGGCACTCGCACCGCCGCCGCCCGTGGTGCCGGTGCCGAAGCCGATGGGGGAGGTTTCGGCGGCACCCGCGGACTGCGGCAGAGCGACGGCGGCGGTGACGGCGAGAGCGGCTGCCGCGACCGTGGAGACGACGAGTCTCCTCGGACGGGAGCGTGGGGGGAGAGTACGCATGCGGGTGCGTCCCTTCGAGAGCGTCCAGTTTTCATGTACGTGAACGATGTTCACCATTTGGATCGCCTTGCGAACGCAGCGCCTCCGCACGAGACTCTCGGCGACATCCTGGAGAGTGCACGTCCCCAGGCCATAACGCCTCCGGCATCTGGCATCTCATATACGAGATGCCAGCGGCGGGTCACGCTGCTGAACGGGAAACGTAAGGGGCAAGCGCTTTCTAGTCAACGCTTCGCGCAGAACGCATCCGGCCAACTCCCGTATCGGGCAGGCCTGAGCGCCGCTGCGTGCCTCAACCGGTGCCGGGCTGGAAGAGTTTGAAGAGGAGGCGGGCGACGGCACGCTGGGCCGACTGCCTCAGGCGCATCGGCGCCGGACGGGCCGCGATCGGCGCGCCGGCTGTACCTGCCAGGCGAGGGAAGAGGGCTTCCGCGTTGGTGCGGTTGACGGCCCGGAGCACACCGGGGTCCACACCGCTGTCGAGGCCGTTGGCGAAGTACTGGCCCGCGATGGCGGGGGCGAACGGCCAGTCGCTGCCGAACAGGACATGCCCTGGACGGGCGAAGGCGAGCAGCGTCGGCAGGGCGGCGGGGCTGGAGGACAGCGCGGTGTCGTAATAGAAGCCGCGGAAGTCGTCCAGCACGTCCAGGGGGCTGCGGCCGGTGTCGGCCGCGATGGCGGTGGCCATGCGATGGGAGGCATAGGGCACGAAGCCGCCCGCGTGGCTGAGCACGAACCGGATGCGCGGGTGGCGCCGGACCACTCCGTTGCGTACGAGGAGGTAGGCGGCCCGGGTCGTGTCCAGCAGGAAGTCGGCGGCGAACGGGGGGATGTTCTCGACGGCGGGGGCCGGAAGGTCGGCCGGGTGGACGAAGACGACGGCACCCCGGTCGTTCAGGGTCTGCCACAGTGCGTCCTGGCCGTCCGCGCCGAGGTAGACGCCCTGATTGTTGGCCAGGAGGGTGACCCCGTCGGCGCCCAGCTCGTCCAGGGCCCGGCGGGCCTCGGCCGCGGAGGCGGTGATGTCGGGCATGGGCAGAGTGGCGAAGTAGCCGAAGCGGCCAGGGTGTTCGGCGACCAGGGACGCGGAGAAGTCGTTGAGCCGTCGTGCCAGGTCGGCGGCTTCCTTCGGTTCCGTGAGGAAGGCGGTGCTTGGGGTGGAGACGGACACGATCGCCGTGTCCGTGCCCAGCAGATCCATCAGCTCCAGGGCCGCTTCAGGACTCCAGCCGGGCAGGGCGCGGCCGCCGGCCTCGGCGATGCCGGAACCGATGAGACGGTCTCGGTAGAAGGAGGGGACGATGTGCTGGTGGACGTCGATGCGGCCCGCGGCGGCGGTCATGAGGCAACTTCCTGGGGTTCCTGAGCCTCTCGGGCCACCTGGGGCTCCTGGCCCTCTGCGGCCACCTGGGGCACCTGGGGCACCTGGGGCACCTGGGGCACCTCGATCTTCTCGGCCTTCCCGGCCTTCCCCGCCTCCCGTGCGGTGAGCAGGTCGAGCGCCACGTCCGTGATCATGTCTTCCTGGCCGCCGACCATGCCCCGCCGTCCGACCTCGACGAGCAGGCTTCGGGCGTCGATGCCATAGCGCGCCGAGGCCGCTTCGGCGTGGCGCAGGAAGCTGGAGTACACACCGGCGTACCCGAGGGTGAGCGTTTCCCGGTCGACCTGGACGGGGCGGTCCTGCAGCGGTCGTACGAGATCGTCGGCGGCGTCCTGGAGAGCGAACAGGTCGCAGCCGTGCTCGAATCCGAGTCTGTCGGCGGCGGCGACGAACACCTCCAGCGGAGCGTTGCCTGCGCCCGCGCCCATCCCGGCGAGGGAGGCGTCCACTCGGTGGGCCCCGTGCTCCACGGCGGCGATCGAGTTGGCCACGCCGAGGGAGAGGTTGTGGTGGGCGTGGATGCCGATCTCGGTGGCCGGGTCGAGGACTTGCCGCAGGGCGTCTACGCGTTCGGCGACGTCCCGCATGACCATGGCGCCGCCCGAGTCGACAACGTACACGCAGGTGGCGCCGTAGCCTTCCATCAACTTGGCTTGCACTGCCAGCTTCTGAGGTTCCGTCATGTGACTCATCATCAGGAAGCCGACGGTGTCCATGTCCAACTCCCGTGCGGCCGCGATGTGCTGGGCGGAGATGTCGGCCTCGGTGCAGTGCGTGGCCACGCGGACGACGGACGCCCCCGCGCTGTGGGCGTCGCGCAGATCGTGCACGGAACCGATGCCCGGCAGGAGCAGGGTGGCGACCCGCGCGCGGGTGACGGAGGAGGCGACGGCCTCGATCCACTCCAGGTCGGTGTGGGCACCGAAGCCGTACACGCAGGACGAGCCGGCCAGGCCGTCGCCGTGGGCGACCTCGATGGAGTCCACGCCGGCCTCGTCCAGCGCGGTGGCGATGGCGACGGCCTGGTCGACCGTGTACTGGTGGCGGACGGCGTGCATGCCGTCCCGCAAGGTGACGTCGCTGATGTAGAGGCGGCTCATCGGAGGGCTCCCGCGGCGGTCCCTGCGTGCTCGGCGTGCTCGCCGTATTCAGCGGGCTGAGCATGCTCGGCCTGCTGGCCGTGCTGCGCCTGCTGAGCGTGCTGGGCGTGCTGGGCGATCCGCTCGGCGGCGGCGACGGCCGCGGAGGTCATGATGTCGAGGTTTCCGGCGTAGGCGGGCAAGTAGTCGGCGGCGCCGGTGACTTCGAGCATCACGGTCACCTTGGTACCGGTGAATCCGCCCGTCTGCGGAATGTACAGGGGGTTGTCCGGACCGTACGTGTCGAACTGGACCCGCTGCTTGAGCCTGTAGCCGGGGACGTACGACCGCACCCTGTCCGCCGTCTCCAGGATGCTGTTCTCGATGGCCGTGTGGTCGCAGTCGCCCTCGACAAGGCAGTAGACGGTGTTGCGCATGAGCAGCGGCGGCTCGGCCGGATTGAGGACGATCACCGCCTTGCTGCGCCGGGCCCCGGCCACTTCACGCAGTGCTCGTGACGTGGTCTCGGTGAACTCGTCGATGTTGGCGCGGGTGCCGGGCCCCGCCGACCTCGCGGCGATGGAGGAGACGATCTCCGCGTACGCGACGGGGGCGACCTGCGCGACGGCGGCGGCGATGGGGACGGTGGCCTGTCCACCACAGGTGACCATGTTCAGGTTCGGGGCGTCGAGGTGGGCGTCGAGGTTCACCACGGGCACGCAGTACGGGCCCACGGCGGCCGGCGTCAGATCGAGGACCCGTACGCCGGTTGGCTCCAGCCTGGCCCAGTTCGTCCGGTGGGCGGTGGCGGAGGTGGCGTCGAAGACGAGCCTGATGTCCGCGAACTCGGGGAGGGCGAGGAGTCCGTCGACGCCGTCCGCGGTGGTGGCGATGCCCAGCCGGCCTGCGCGGGCCAGGCCGTCGGAGGCGGGGTCGATGCCGACCATCGCTCCCATCGTGAGGGCGCCGGAACCCCGCAGGAGCTTGATCATCAGGTCGGTTCCGATGTTGCCGGAGCCGATGACGGCGACCGGCCAGGGTGCGGGTGCAGGTGCGGTTGCAGGTGCGGTTGCAGGGGGCATGAAGGGGGTGCTCCTTGGCGCGGAGGCCCTCTGGTCGAGGTCCTCGGATGTACGAGGCCGGTCGGGGTGCTCGGATGTAAGGGGTCGCCAGATCTGCGAAGCCCTCGGATCTTCGAAGTCCTCGGGTCTCGGGTCCTCGGGGACTTCGGGTCCTCGAAGCTCCCGAAGCCCCGAAGCTCTCGAAGTCGTCGAAGCCCGCCAGGGCCGACGAAAGGCCTCAGACGAAGGTCACCGACACCGGGCCGAGGACGCTGAAGCGGGCCTCGATCCGCTGGCCGGCGCCGACGAAGGGTGCCGTGGTCATGGCACCGGGCAGCACCACATGTCCTGGCTCCAGTGCGGTGCCGAAGGCGGCGAGGGTGTTGGCCAGCCAGGCGACCGCGGCGGCCGGATGCCCCAGGACCTCCTTGCCGCTGCCCGTGGCGACGGGCTCGCCGTCGACGAACAGGTCGACGGTGACGGTGGCGAGGTCGGGTGCGTCGGACAGGGGTGTCCAGGGACCGCAGACCAGACCGGCCGCGCTGGCGTTGTCGGCGACCGTGTCGGCGAGGGTGATCTTCCAGTCGCGGATCCGGCTGTCGACGATCTCCAGGGCCGGGGCGACCGCTTCGGTGGCCTCCAGGGCGTCCTCGACGGTGACGTCGGGGCCGCGCAGAGGCCGGGCGAGGCGGAAGCAGATCTCCGGTTCGATGCGCGGCCGGCAGTAGCGGGCCGCGGGCACCGTGCCGCCGTCGCGGTGGACCATGTCGTCCAGGAGGTGGCCGAAATCGGGCTCGTCCACGCCGAGGAGTTGCTGCATCGCGGCCGCGGTGAGGCCGACCTTGTGGCCGACGACGGTGGCTCCGGCGGACAGGCGCAGGGCTATGTTGCCCTGCTGGACGGCGTAGGCGTCGGCCAGTTCCAGTCCTGGCAGCAGGTCCGACAGCGGGTCGATCGGCGCCACGCGCCGCTCTGCCTCGCGCAGGAGCCGACGGGCTTCCTCGCGCTGTGGTGCGGTCAGGGTCATCCCTTGCTCCTCGATGCCAGGCGGCTCGCCGCGTCGTGGATCAGCTCTGCGTGCAGTTCGAACAGCGCCACCAGGTCGACGGCGTCGCCGTTGAGCTCCCGGTGCACGAACAGTCCGTCGGCCCCGGCGACGGCGTAGGTGGTGAGGGTGCGTACGGACTCGTCGTCCAGGTCCGGGAACAGGGTCCCGACCACCTCGGCGATCTTCTGGGCGGCGACTTCGCGGACCTGGAGGAAAACCGTCCGGCCCCGGGGCTCCACGGGCCGTCGCTCAAGGGCGAGCATCAGGCCCAGACGCAGGAAGTCCGGCGCGTCGACCAGCGATCTCGCCACGTTCGCCGCCATGGCCTTCACCCGTTCAAGCGGTGTGCCGGTCTCCTCCCGCGGCAGTTCGACGGCCGCCAGCCAGGTCTCGAAGCTGCGCTCGATGACCGCGGCGATCAGGTCGTCCTTGTCCTTGAAATGCCAGTAGATCGAGCTGGCGGGCAGGCCGCACTTGGCGCTGACCGCCGCGATGGACGTGCCTTCGTATCCGCGCTCGCCCGCGATCTCCACCGTGGCGTCGAGGATGCGCTGCCTCGACTCCACCCCGTTCGCACGCTTCCTGCGCGCCGTCTGCGGCTTGGTCATCGGGTGTGCCCTTCCTGGTCGTACCGGCACTTGACCGTCTTCTGCAGCCACCTTACCGTAGCGGTCATTCCAATTGGAGTAAACGCTACAGCAATGGGTTCGCAACACATCGCGAACAGGGACGACAGCGAGGTGACCTGGTGAGCGGAGTCGGTGGCGAGGGCGGCGACTACGACGTGGCGGTGATCGGCTACGGGCCGACGGGCGTGACCGCGGCGAACCTGCTGGGCGCGACGGGCCTGCGGGTCGTCGTGCTGGAACGCGACGCGGAGATCTACACCCGGGCCCGGGCCATCTCCACCGACGAGGAGGTCATGCGGATCTGGCAGCGCATCGGTCTGGCCGAACGGCTGGGGCAGGACATGCTGACCGAGCGGCCCCTCGACTTCGTCGACGCCCGCGGCCGCCCCTTCCTCTGCGCGCACCCGACCCCGCGCGGGCACGGGCACCCACCGCAACTGTTCATCTACCAGCCCGCGTTGGAGCAGGTCCTGCGCGATGGGGTGGCCCGCCACCCGAACGTCGATGTGCTGCTGAGACACGAGTGCGTGCGGCTGCGCCAGGACGCGAACGGGGCCGGCGTCGAACTGACGGTGGTCGGCACGGCCGACGACTCGGTGACCCGGCTGCGCGCCTCGTACGTGATCGCGGCGGACGGCGGCTCCAGCCTGATCCGTGCGCAGCTGAACGTCGGCTATGAGGGGCGTACGTACGAGGACCGCTGGGTGGTGATCGACACGGAGATGATCAAGCCCTGGCCGGACCACGACCGGCTGCGCTTCCACTGCGATCCGGCGCGGCCAGCCGTGGACTGTCCCACCCCGCTCGGCCACCACCGCTGGGAGTTCCCGATCCTGCCGGGCGACGACGAGACGTACCTGACCACCGACGAGGCGGTGTACGCCCTGGTGGCCCGTTACGGAATCAGCCGGGACAGCATCAGAATCCTGCGGGCCACCGTCTACAGCCACCATGTGCGCTTCGCCTCGCAATTCCGGGTGGGCCGGGTCTTCCTGGCCGGTGACGCCGCCCACGCCATGCCGCCGTGGATCGGCCAGGGCATGGCAGCCGGGGTGCGCGACGCCGCCAACCTGTGCTGGAAGCTCGACGCCGTCCTGCGCGGCGAACTCCCCGAGACCGTGCTGGACAGCTACGAGGCCGAGCGGAAACCGCATGTCAGGGAAGTCACCCGACGTGCGGTACTCGTCGGGCGGATCATCACCGAGCGGCGCAGATCCGTGGCCGCGGTGCGCGACTCCGGACTGCGGCTCCTCGACCGTGTGCCGGGCTTCGGCAACTGGTTGCAGGACTCGAGCTGGATACCCGTCGCCCGTTACGCCACCGGTCTGCAGGCGCTCCCCCGCACCAAGGCTTCCGGACTCCAGATCCCCCAGCCCTGGGTGACCGGGCCCGACGGGGTCCGCGTACGGCTGGACGACGTGCTCGGCAACCGCTGGCTGCTCCTGCACAGCGAATCGGCCACGCCCCAGCCCGCTTGGGACCGACCGGGTGTCCCCTCACTCACCGTCATGCCCGCCGGGTCGCGGCCGGCCGAGGGCACCTCGTCGACAGCGACGGTGTCCTGTTGCCCTGGCTGGCCCGGCACCGTGCGGCCACCCTCGCCCTGCGCCCGGACGCCTACGTCTACGCCGCCGCTCCCGCGGGTGCCCAACTCCCGCCGCCCCCGCCCGGATTCGCTCCGGCGACGCGGCCGACGACCGCGACCACCGACCAGTGATCCCCTCCCCCGCGATCAACCCAACGATCCAGTCAGCGATCCACTCCCAGTGATCCAGTCCCAGTGATCCAGCCAGCGAGGACACCATGACCACACAGACCGAGCTGCCGTCGATGCGCGAGTCCCTGCTCGACATCGCGGGCAAGAAGATCTTCGTCGCCGAGACCGGAGCGGTCCGCCCCTGCTGCTCCTGCACGGCGGTGGCCCCGGCGCCTCCGGGGTCTCCAACTACGGGCGCAACATCGCGGCCCTGGCCGAGGAGTACCGGGTCGTGGTCCCGGACCTGCCCGGTTACGGACGCAGCGGCAAGGGCATGGACGGTACCGATCCGTTCGGCCATCTCGCGGACCACATCCGCGGGGTCATGGACGAACTCGGACTGGAGCGCGCCCACTTGGTCGGCAACTCCTACGGCGGTGCGTGTGCGTTGCGGCTCGCACTGGACACACCCGACCGGGTCGACCGCATGGTGCTCATGGGGCCCGGCGGTATCGGCACCACCCGCTCGCTCCCGACACCGGGCCTGAACAGTCTGCTCAACTACTACGGCGGTGACGGACCTTCCCGGCTGAAGCTGGAGACGTTCATCCGCCAGTACCTGGTGTTCAACGCCGCCGACGTCCCGGACTCCGCGATCGACGAGCGCTACCGGGCCAGCATCGACCCCGAGGTCGTCGCCGCCCCGCCGTTGCGTCGCCCGTCCGGACCGAACGCGCTGCGCACGCTGTGGAGGATGGACTTCACCCGTGACCGGCGCCTGGACCGTCTCCCCGTACCCACCCTCGTGCTGTGGGGTGCCGAGGACCGGGTCAACCGGCCCGGCGGCGGGCGCGTGCTGGCCGACCGCATGCCCAACTGCGACCTGTATCTGGTCGCCAACACCGGCCACTGGGTGCAGTTCGAGCGGGCCGAGCTCTTCAACCGGCTGTGCGCCGACTTCCTGGCGGGCCGACGATGAACACACCTGGGAACGCGTCGGTGTTCGGCGCCGTCCATCTCGGCTACATCGTCATCGAGACCAACCGCTTCACCGACTGGCGCCGCTTCGGCGCCGACGCCATCGGAATGCACCACGACGCCCTCGACGCGGACTTGATGCGCTTCCGTCTCGACGACCAGGAGTGCCGCTTCCTCCTCCGGCGCGGCCCGGCCGAGGACGTCGTCGCCACCGGCTGGCACGTCGACGACCATGCCGCCTTCGAACGGATCGAAGCCCGCATACACGCCCACGGTGTTCCCATGGCCCACGGCACCCCCGACGAAGCCGCCCTGCGCGGCGTCGAACGTCTGCTGTGCTTTCCCGGCCCCAAGGGCATCACCCAGGAGATCTACACCACCCCCCTGAAGTCGGCGGAGCCGCTGCGCATGCGGGCCTCCGGATTCGTCACCGGTGACTCGGGGATGGGGCATGTCGCGATCACGACCGCCCAACCGGCCCAGCTCCGGGGCTACTTCAGCACCGTCTTCGACGCCCGCCTGACCGACTGCATCGACGAGACCATCAACGGCGTCAAGCTCAAGATCCGCTTCCTGCGCGTCAACGAGCGCCACCACTCCATCGCCGTCGCCGCCGTCCGGGGCCTGCCCGTCGACCCAGTACGCACCCGCGTCCAGCACCTCAACATCCAGGCGGCCACCCTCGACGACGTCGCCCAGAGCTATCAGCGCGTGTGCGAACTCGGCTTCGACATGGCCCTGTCCATCGGACAGCACACCAACGACAAGGAGCTGTCCTACTACGCCCGTACGCCCTCGGGCTTCGAGTGGGAGGTCGGCTGGAACCCCGTCGTCGTCGACGAGACCACCTGGGAGCCCAGCACCCACCAGGGCATCAGCGTCTGGGGCCACACGCCCGTCGGCCGGACCGTCGTCGACACACTCGACCAGTTCCGGCTCGCCGCCCGCTCCCTGGCCCGCCGGGAGGACACCGTCCCCGCCCTCAGCGGCACCGGCATCCCCGACAGCTGATCGGGCCGTCACCCTTCGGGAGCTCTCGACTGTCCACGGCATGGGCACTGCCCGAACGTTCCCGGGCCGACCGGCGTCATAGCGGTAGCCGTCCCCGAGGGAGCCACCATGACCGCCGTCCGCATGACCACCGTTCACTCCAGTCGTCGTTTTGTGTCCGTCGCCGGACTGGTCGGAGGGTTGCTGTGGGCGACCGTCGCCTGCGGCACGGAGTCGTCCTCCGCATCCACCGAGGTGGCCGAGCCGGATCCCGCCACACCCTCGAGCGCGGCCACCTGGCGGGAGCCCGACTCGTACGTCTACACGCTCAAGTCCAGTGAAGGGGAACGGAGTCTGCTCGGCACCTTCCGGGTGACCGTCCGCGACGGCAAGGTCGCGGAGGCGGTCGGTCTCGACGCGGACAGCCGGCGGGTGGTGAAGCAGTTGCCCGGTGAAGTACCCACCATCGGCGAGCTGTTGGACGAGCTGGAGCAGGCCCGGCGCGACGACGCCGACACGGCGGAGGCGGAGTACGCGCCCGACGGTCACCCGGAGCGGATCTCGCTGGACTGGGACAAGAACGCGATCGACGACGAAGCCCTGTACGTCATCAGCGCCTACGCGCCGACCGCCGGCTAGCGCGCCGAACCCTTCGCAGGTGTCTCCGCGTCCCCATGACCGGCGTCGGCCTCGTCGGACGACTCGGACCACTCAAGCGACTCGGGTGACACGGGTGACAGCGCGAGGCGGGCATGGCGTAGGGCCGGGAAGGCCGCGGCCACCACAAGCGTGGCGGCCACGCAGAACAGGCCTCCCACGACCACCGCGGCGCGGGCACCGGTCAGTTCGGCGAGGAGGCCGACGGCGGCGTTGCCCAGGGCGGGCGAGACGGTCGCCTGCACCATCCACAGGCCGCTGACCCGGCCGCGCAGTTCGTCGGGGGTGCCGTGCTGGAGGAGAGCCGAGCGCAGTGTCTCGGAGATCAGGTCGCCCAATCCGGCGAGGGCCAGCAGGACGAGCGCGAGCGGAAGGTAGGAGGTCGCGCCGAACCTCGTCAGTGACAGCCCCCACAGCAGGACCGCGCCGATCAGGGCGTGCCCGCCGGCCCGGCCGGTCCAGCCGCTGGTGGCGGCGCCGATCAGCGCGCCGAGCGCGGGCGCGGCGTACAGCAGTCCCACCACACCCGGTCCGCCGCCGAACTGCTGGTCGGCCAGGACCGGATAGAGCGCCTGCGGCATCGTGAAGACCATCGCCGCGGCGTCGTGACGCGGGTCGGCGAGCTGCAACCCGACTCGCCCGACACGCTGTTCGCGTTCTCCCTGGACATCTTCGTCGAGGGGATCGCGGCCCGCGCGGTGCGACCCGCGGAGTGAATGGCCGACTGCCCGGGCACAGTCGGCCGGGCACCCAGACCCGGCCGTGATCCCACGTCAACCCGAACGCCCCCTCACAGCCGCGGCTGTGAGGGGGCGTTCGATGACGGGAAACGGGAGCAGGGCCGCCCCTAGGACGAGCTGGGCTCCGGCCCGTACTTCGACGAACTCTTCGACGAACTCGGGGAGGGCTGCGCGTGCATGGCCTCCAGGTCCTGGATGGTGCCGCCGACCTTCTTGCGCAGCGGTCCGAGCATGTTCGGCTTCGCGCTGATGGCCCAGCGCGGGCCGACGAGGTACTTGCCCCCGTAGATGGCGGCGCTGTCCAGCCAGGTCAGCTTGTACTTCTCCTCGGGAAAGGTCGTGATGAGGTAGTCGCCCGCGGGGGTGTGGCAGACACCTTCGCGGAGTTCGTCCGCGTCGGTTCGGATCTTGACCTTGCAGCCGGTGAGGTTGGCGATCACCTCGACCTTCGCCGGTGCCACGACCGCGGCCATGGCGGCGGTCGACGGCTTGCTGTCGCCCTCGGCCTTGTCGTCGCTCCCGCCGCTGCAGGCCGTGACCAGGGGAAGAAGGGCGAGGCTGCCGATCAGGGCGGCGCGGCGCACCCCGTGGGCGGTGAAAGTGCGGCCGGTCCGTCCTCGCTGTGGCTGCTGTGACACGTACCTCTCCGAATCCGGGCTGTTCCTGTCCGCGTGAGCGGCCAGACGTACGACAAGGGGTACGGGTGAACACACGTGGCCGTTCACCCGTACACGACTGAAGGTTGCGTTCCGAACGACGAGATCGCCAACGGACCGGACGGGGCGCGGGGAAGCCTGCCGACCGAGTGGGCCAACGCGGCTCACGCCCCGTCGGCCCACCGCATCATGACGAGGTGTCAGCTCTTGCCGAGCATCTTGTTCATCTGCTTGATCTCGGCGGTCTGGGCCGTCACGACGGCGTCCGCGAGCTTCGTGGCGGGGCCGTACTTGCCGTCGGCCTTCTCGGTCTCGGCCATGTCGACGGCGCCCTCGTGATGTTCGACCATCATCGTGAGGAACATGGTGTCGAACTCGGCGCCGGAGGCTTTCTCCAGCTTGTCCATGTCCTTGCCGCTCATCATGCCGGGCATGGCGGACGACATGTCGTGGTCCATGGCGCCGGACATCTCCTCGGGCACGTCCTCGCCCCACGAGGTGAGCCAGCCGGACATGGTCTTGATCTCCGGGTCCTGTGCGCCCTTGACCTTCGTGGCCAGGTCCTTGACCTCCTGCGAGGAGGCGCGGTCGGCGGCCAGTTCGGCCATGTCGACGGCCTGACGATGGTGCTGGATCATCTCCTTGGAGAAGTCGACGTCCGCGTCGTTGTGGTCGCCGGCCTTGGCCGGGGCGGTCGTCGTGGGGCCGGAGTCGGACTCCATGGACCCCATGTCGTGTCCTCCGCTGCCGCTGTCACTGCCGCAGGCGGCGAGGACGAGTGCGGCGGCTCCCGCGGTGACGGACAGGACGGTTCGGCGGACGAGTGCGCGGTGCGCTGTCATGGTGGAACTCCTGGGACGGTTGGGATGAAGGGCGTGCCGGAGCGCGGCGCCGCGCCAAATGGCGTACGACGCCTCGCGGGCCGCTCTAGATCCGCAGGAGTTGGAGTTCGGAGAGTGAGGGCGGCGCCCGGCCGCCGTCGGGACCGCTGCCGGTCGAGGCGGCGCCTGCCCGTGGCACTCCGGCACAGGCCGCCACGTCGGACAGCAGCACCGGCACCATCGCGGGCGAACCGGCGACCGACGCGGACGCGCACGTCGGATCCGCGTGCTGGGCATGGCCCGTGCAGCCGCCTTCGCCGTGCTCGCACGCGTCCGGCATCGACGCCACCACGCTCATGGGCGCGGCCACCGGCATCGGGTCGTGGCCGGCGCCCGCGGGAACCGGTCCGAGGCCGTGCATGCCGACCAGGCCGAGGAGCAGCGCGCACACGAGCAGCCCGACGGACCGCGACGTCGATCGCGGTCGAGCGAGCCGTCCGAGGCGGTTCACCGCCTCGTCGCAGACACTGGCCATGGGTCCCTTGCGTCTCGGGTGCCACCGGAGTGGATACGAGGGGATGATACCTACCCGGGGTATCGCGTCACACCGGGGGTCCGACATCCGGCCGACCCACCGGGAGCACCGGGTGTCTGACGAGGAGGTCTCCGCCCTGCGCAGGGCCCTGAGCACCCGTGCCCATGCCGCCCGGTGGGCCGGGCGGCACGGGGGGCACGGGGGCACCGTCATTCGCTCTGATCCGGACGTCACTTGATGTAGCGGGTGACCCGTGTGGTGGCGTGGAGCAGGTACTCCAGAGGGCCGCGCCGGAACCGTCGTGTCCAGGCGGTCGCCAGCAGCATGGCGGTCGCGATGAAGGCGAACAGCGCGATCAGGGCCGGGACGGTCTCGTCCTCCATGCCGACCACGTAAATGGCGAGGATGTGCAGGACGTAGGCGGTCAGGGAGATCATGCCGACCGCCGCGACGGGCGTGGCCAGGCGCGTGACGCGGGGCATCCGGGCCGTGACGGTGACGCAGGCGGCCACCACGAGGAGCGCCGCGCCCGTGTTGCCGAGGATGGAGAACGTCGTCTGGCTGTGCGGCGCGGCCACCAGCAGCCAGGCGGCCGGGGTGCCGTCCGTGAGGTAGCCGACGGTGTCGGACCACCAGGCCGAGGCCGCCGAGTCTCCGTCCGTGGCCGCGGCGACGGTGGCCCGCGCGTTCGGGACGAGGCGCAGGGCGAGCCAGGAGCCGCCGTAGCCGAGGACGGCCAACCCGCCGCCGGTCAGGGCGAGTCGGGCACGGACCTTGGCCCGGCCGAGGTCGAGCCGGGCCACCACCATGCCGACGATCATGAACGGCATCCAGGTGAGCACCGGGTACTCACCGGTGAACAGCAGCTCGACGAGACCGTCCGTGTCGCCGATCCGCGCCAGCGGGTCCCAGCGGATGACGGCGTCGGCCCAGTCCCCGTTGTCGATCGACTGGCGGATCACGTACAGCACTTGGGGCATGACCAGCGCGCTCGCGGCGCCGATGACCGCGAGCGTGCGGACCCGCAGCCGGTACAGCGGGAGCACGGCGAGGAAGGTCAGTCCGTAGAACGCGAGGATCACGTCGACGTCGGTGTCCAGTGCGGTCAGGGCGAAGCCCAGCACGACCAGGACCACACAGCGGATGAGGATCCTGCCCACGGCCTGCCGTCCGGCCCGACCGGTCCGGGGATGCGGGCGGCCGGTGATGAGGACGAGCGAGAAACCGGCGAGCAGGGCGAAGAGCGCGGAGGAACGCCCGCGCGCCAGCTCCAGCACGAAGCCCAGTGGCCCGCCCACCGACGGGTCCGGGCCGACATGGGCCGCGTACATGCCGAAGACCGCGAGTCCGCGGGCCAGGTCGATGCCTATCAGCCGCCCCGCCGACGGCGCGGGAGCAGTGGTGGGAGTGCTGCCTTGTTCCGAGGCAGGCGCCGGGGACATGGCCGTTGAGACCGATGACGCGTCGTGTGTCATGTGCTTCAGGATCGGGCGTGTGCGGGCTCCGGCCCATCCGGCAGGTGGCCGGAGTTGCCCCGCCGACCGGCCGGAGCCGCCCCCGTCGCCCGGCGAGCGCCGCCGCGAAGGAACCGGAGGAGGCTCCTGCGCGTCGTAGGAGTCCAGCGGCGGCCCCGGGGCGAGGGAGCGCAGGTTGATCCGGGTACTGGTGGTCGACGACGAGGCTCTGATCCGTACGGGCTTCAGGCACATCCTCGACTCCGCGGACGGGATCGAGGTCGTGGCGGCGGTCCCCGGCGGCCAGGCGGTCCACTCGGCGCGGGAGTTGCGTCCCGACGTCGTGCTGCTCGACATCCGGATGCCGGACGTGGACGGGCTCACTGTCCTGGCCGACCTGCGCCGGTTGCCGCAGCCGCCCACGGTGGCCATGCTCACGACGTTCGACATGGACGAGTACGTGGCGACGGCACTGCGCTCGGGGGCGGCCGGGTTCCTGCTCAAGGACACCGATCCCGTGCAACTGCCGCTGCTGGTACGCAGTTTGGCCGACGGCGGTGTCGTCCTGTCGTCCCGGGTCACCCGGACCGTGGTCGACGGGTATCTGGACAACGGCCCCCATGAGGAGGCCGCCCGTTGTGTGGCCCGGCTGACCGAACGCGAGCGTGCCGTTCTCGTCCTCATCGCCGAGGGGCTGTCCAACACCGGTATCGGCGCTCGGATGCATCTGAGCATCGGCACGGTCAAGGACCATGTGAGCGCCGTCCTCGCCAAGTTGGAGGTGGGCAGCCGTGTCCAGGCGGCCCTGCTCGCCGAACGCGCGGGTCTGCTCAGGCCGCCGCGTGCCCCGGAGGAAGGGTGAAGCCCCGCACGGGAGTCGCGGGACCGGAAGCGGAAGGAGGACCGGAAGCGGGACCGGAAACACGGATGAGGAACCGCCGCCGCCTGCCCGCCCCGCTCATGGACGCCATGCTCGTCGCGGTCTCCCTGCTGGACGTCTGGATCCACTTCGACAGCGAAGAGCGGCTCCGCATGGCCTGCGCCCTGCTCGCCGCGCTCTCCCTCGTACTCCGTCGCCGTCTGCCGCTGGCGACGTTCCTGCTCGCCCTGCCCGCGGCCCTGGTCGGCGACGCGGTACTCGCCACTCTGATCGCGCTCTACACCCTCGCCTCCCTCAGTCGTCGTCGAGTGCTCCTGGCCCTGTGCGCGCTGGCGTTCGCGGCGTGCGACATCACCTGGTGGTCGTGGCCGTCACCGGAGTTCGCCGATCTGTCGGACTCCTCCGACCTGCTCACGGTCACCTACAGCCTGGCCACGGCGGTCGCGCCCGTCTTTCTCGGCCAGCTCGTCCAGACCGGACGCGAACTGTCCCTGCGGCTCTCCGAGATATCCGAGGCGCGGGAGCACGAACGCAGGCTGCTGGCCCAGAGCGTGCTGGCGAAGGAACGCGCGCAACTCGCCCGGGAGATGCACGACGTGGTCTCCCATCAGGTCAGCCTGATCGCCGTACGGGCCGGAGTGCTTCAGGTGGGCACGCGGGACCCGGAGGCGAGGGAGGCTGCGGCCACGATCCGGCGGCTCAGTGTGCAGACACTGGACGAGCTGCGGCACATGGTCGGCGTCCTGCGCGCCTCCGGAAGCCGTCCCACGGAGCTGACTCCGCAGCCGTCCCTGGCGGACCTCCAGCGGCTGGTCGACACCAGCGGCATCGAGGCCACGCTGCGCACGGACCTGCCCGACGACCTGCCCGCGACCGTCCAGCGCGCCGTCTACCGGACGGTCCAGGAAGCGCTGACCAACGTACGCAAGCACGCCCCCGGGGCCACCGCCACCATTCACGTCCACCACGCGGACGACACCGTCCACGCCACCGTCACCAACGCCTCCCCCACCCGTCCCGCGCTCCCCCTGCCCGGCGCACACCACGGCCTCGTCGGTCTGCGCCAGCGGGCCGAACTCCTCGGCGGCACCGTCACGTCCGGCCCGACGGCGGACGGCGGATACGAACTCCGGTTGCGCCTCCCGGTCCAGGACCAGGACACGCCATGACGTCAGGGCCGGCTCCAGGCCGCCCTCTTCACGCGGTCATCATCACGCGGTCATCATCAGAAGCATCGTCGCCATCGAGCCGCCCATTCCGACATGACCGGCCAGGCGCGCGTTCGGCACGGTGAGCAGCGAGGGACTTCGTCGGGCGTGACGGTGGCGGACCCGCGTGCCGTCGGCCACGGCCGGCAGCGCCCCGTCCCTGCCGCGCAGACGGGCACGCACGGCCAGAGCCATGAAGACGACGAAGTACGCGGCCAACGCCCAGAAGGCCACACGCCAGGCGAGCGCGCCTCCCGCGGAGCCGGCCGCCTCGGCCACACCCCCGTGGCCGTGGGCTCCCACGCTCTCCATCCCGGCCATGCCCGCCATCCCTCCGTGCCCGGAGGAACCGGCCAGCGCGAGAGCGGGTGAGGACGTGGTTCCGGACATGGCCAGCGTCATGAGCACCATGGCGGCGCTGCCGATCACGACGTGGCCGCCGTGACGCAGATACCGCAGACCGCCGCGGGCCGCATGCCGTACGGACAGCGCCACGCCGCCGAGACAGAAGGCGCCGAACACCGCGGCCCACCAGGTGCTGTGCGCGCCGTAGTGCCCTGCCGTCGGCGGCGCGGCCATCACGGCCATGCCCCCGCCCATCACGGCCTCGGCCGCCGCCTCGAACCGGGCCCAGCCTCTGACGAGAGCCATACGAAGCAGGTTGCCGCCGGCCACGCCGACACCCAACACCACCAACGTCCAGCCCAGAAGCGGTCCCGTCATGACTCCACCCTTCGGGTGAGCCGGGCCCGTTCTCCGGCTCACCGATCGCCGACCCCTACGTACCCGCTTAGTACGTGGGGTTCGCCGATCCGACTCAGAACGGACGGTCCCCTTCAGTGCCCGTGGCCGTCCGAGGTCTCCTCGGTGGTCTCTTCAGCGGCCTTGCCGTGGTCGCCCTTGCCGCCCGATGCCTCACCCGCGTGAACGGTGAACTCGGCGGTCCTGACCACGCCTTGATGCTTGAAGTCGAGGAAGAGTCGGTACGCGCCCGGGCTCGGCGCGGTGGCCGTGAACGAGATGCCGGGGCCGGACTTGGTCTTTCCGTCGCCGGGTTCGCCGTTGGGGTGGACGTGGAGGTATGCGAGGTCGCCGGAGCGCAGGGCGACCAGGTGGCCGTAGGCGCCGAGATAGGGCTGGAGGTCGGTCACGGGCTTGCCGGCGCGGGAGACGTTCAGCTCCAGCTCTCCGGCCGCGCCCGGTCGCAGCCCGCCCGCCAGCTTGACCTCGTATCCGTCGACCTTGGCCGTCGTGCTCGCCGCCGGCAGCCCCTTCGGCTCGTACGGTCCCGAGGCCGCGAGGTCGGCGCCGAGGGTGAGGTTCTCGGCCCCCTTCTTCGCCGGGGTGAAGTCGGCGAAGACCCGGTAGCCGCCCGCCCGGGGCAGCTCGACGGGGATGCTCCAGGTGCCGTCGGCGGCGCGGGTGGGGTGCAGATGGCGATAGGTGACCAGGTCGCGCGAGGCCACGATGAGGTGGAGTTCCTTCTCGTGTTCGCGCTTGTACGAGGTCACCGCGCGACCCTTCTCGTCCTGGATGGTGAAGCGCAGGTCGGCGCGCTGCCGGGCCTCGATCCGGGGGGTCTTGAGGTCGAGGGTGTAGCCGTTCTCGGAGATCTGCAGTCCGCCGGCCGGCAGCGACTGGCCCTCCTGCGTGGACTCGTGCTCCGCGTGGCCGCCGCCTCCTTCCGGCTCCGGTGACGGTTCGGCGTGGGTGTCGTGGCTCGCGGGCTCGCGGTCCGCGACGACGGGATCGATGCCCTGGCCCACGCCGTAGGCGGTGCCGAAGGTCGCGGCGAGTGCTGCGGCGAACGCGGTGATCTTCACTCCGGTATGCATGGCCATCTCCTGAGGGACGTGGGCCGATGACTGGGGGCGAGGCCCCTCGATGCACTTCAACATACCCCTAGGGGGTATAAAGTCAAGGCGACTGAATGGCTTGCGTCAGATACCCTACAGGGGTATACAGGTTCTCGACACGGATACCCCCACCCCGTATCCGAGACGGACTGTACTCACCAGGAGGAACCCATGTCCTCGTCCTGCTGCTCCACCGACGGCTCCTGCTCGACCGCCACCACCGACCGCGCGACGGCCGCCGAGGCCGTCACCGTCACCACGACCTACGCCGTGTCCGGCATGACGTGCGGCCACTGCAAGGCCACGCTCACCCAGGTCATCGGCGAGCTGGACGGCGTGACCGGGGTCGACGTCGACCTCGACACCGGTCGGGTCACGGTCGTCGGCGTCGCCGAGCCGGACGACAAGTTGATCGCCGAGGTCGTCGACGACGCCGGCTACGAGCTGACCGGGCGGGTCTGACCCCGGGCACTCCCCCGCACCGGCCGGGGCCCGCGCATCGCAGGGTCCCGGCCATCCACCCCGTACGAGGAGCAGCCATGACCACCACGACGACCGGCGCCGAGGTAGAACTCGCCATCGGCGGCATGACCTGCGCCTCGTGCGCGGCACGGATCGAGAAGAAGCTCAACCGCATGGACGGGGTCACGGCCACCGTCAACTACGCCACCGAGAAGGCCAAGGTCGCCTACGACGGTGACGTCTCCGTCCAGGACCTGATAGCCACAGTCGAGAAGACCGGGTACACCGCGCACGAGCCGGCGCCCGTACACGACGAGTCCGAGGGTGACGACGCAACGGCGGGCGCGGACGACCAACTGCGGCCGCTGCGCGAGCGGTTGGTCACCGCGGTGGTGCTGGCCGTTCCGGTCGTCGCGATGGCCATGATCCCGGCCCTGCAGTTCGAGTACTGGCAGTGGCTGTCCCTGACCCTGGCGGCGCCGGTCGTGACGTACGCCGCCTGGCCGTTCCACAAGGCCGCGTTCACCAATGCGCGGCACGGCGCGGCCACCATGGACACGCTGATCTCCGTGGGCACCTCGGCCGCGTTCCTGTGGTCGCTGTGGGCCCTGTTCCTCGGCACCGCGGGCACGCCCGGCATGACGCACCCCTTCGAGCTGACGATCGCCCGGGGCGACGGCGCCGGGAACATCTATCTGGAGGCCGCCGCCGGTGTGACCGCCTTCATCCTGGCCGGCCGGTACTTCGAGGCCCGCTCGAAGCGGAAGGCGGGCGCGGCACTCAAGGCACTGCTGGAGCTGGGCGCGAAGGACGTCACCGTGCTGAGCCCCGACGGCCGCGAACAGACCGTCCCGACCGCCGAGTTGAAGGTCGGCGACCGCTTCCTCGTGCGCCCGGGCGAGAAGATCGCCACGGACGGGACGGTCGTCGAGGGCTCCTCCGCGGTGGACGCCTCGATGCTCACCGGTGAATCGGTGCCGGTGGAGGTCTCCACGGGCGACCCGGTCACGGGCGCCACGATCAACGCGGGGGGCCGGCTGGTCGTCGAGGCCACCCGGGTCGGCGCCGACACCCAACTCGCCCGGATGGCCCGGCTGGTGGAGGACGCGCAGAACGGGAAGGCCGCCGCCCAGCGCCTCGCGGACCGCATCTCCGCCGTGTTCGTACCCGTCGTCATCGCGCTCGCGCTGGGCACCCTCGGCTTCTGGCTGGGCAACGGGTCCGGACTGACGGCCGCCTTCACCGCCGCGGTCGCCGTACTGATCATCGCCTGCCCGTGCGCCCTCGGACTGGCCACCCCGACCGCGCTCATGGTCGGCACCGGCCGTGGCGCTCAGCTCGGCATCCTGATCAAGGGCCCGGAGGTCCTGGAGTCCACCCGCAAGGTCGACACCATCGTCCTCGACAAGACCGGCACCGTGACCACCGGCCGCATGACCCTGCTGGCCGTGCACACCGCAGACACGACCGACGAGGCCGAAGTCCTGTGCCTGGCAGGCGCGTTGGAGCACTCCTCCGAGCACCCGATCGCCCGCGCCGTCGCCGACGGGGCGCTCGAGAAGCTGGGTTCGCTGCCCATCCCCGAGGACTTCGCGAACGTACCCGGTCTCGGGGTGCAGGGCATCGTCGACGGTCACGCGGTTCTCGTGGGCCGTGAGCGGCTGCTCGCCGAGTGGGCCATGGAACTGCCCGAGGAACTGACCCGGGCGAAGGCCGAGGCCGAAGCGGCAGGACGCACCGCCATCGCGGTCGCCTGGGACGGCGAGGCACGGGCGGTCCTCGAAATCGCCGACGCGGTGAAGGAGACCAGCGCGGAGGCGATCACGCGGCTGCGCGCGCTGGGCCTGACACCGATCCTGCTGACCGGAGACAACCGGGCCGTGGCCGAGTCGGTCGCCCGCGAGGTCGGCATCGCGCCCGAGGACGTCATCGCCGAGGTGCTGCCGCAGGACAAGGTCGACGTCGTCAAGCGGCTCCAGGCCGAAGGCCGTTCCGTCGCGATGGTCGGTGACGGCGTCAACGACGCGGCCGCCCTCGCCCAGGCCGACCTGGGCCTGGCCATGGGCACCGGCACGGACGCCGCGATCGAGGCCGGCGACCTGACGCTCGTACGGGGCGATCTGCGCGCCGCGGCCGACGCCATCCGGCTCGCCCGCCGCACCCTCGGCACCATCCGGTCGAACCTCTTCTGGGCCTTCGCCTACAACGTGGCAGCCCTGCCGCTCGCCGCGGCCGGTCTGCTCAATCCGATGATCGCCGGAGCGGCCATGGCCTTCTCCTCGGTGTTCGTCGTCGGCAACTCCCTGCGGCTGCGCTCGTTCCGCGCGGCGAACTGACCGGAGGCAGGTGTCGTGCGTTCCTTGCGCCCCAGGCTGCTGACATGCTGCCTGCCGTGGTGACCGTCCGGAGAGCGATCGTCGGGAAGGGGTCCTTGTGGCTGCATCGGACTGGCAACCGGTACTCGTACTCCTCGTACTGATCGTCGCGGCCGTCGTACTCGTCCATGCCCTGTCCGTCGCACTGCGCGCGGTCCGCGAGCCCGTGCACACCGGCCCGTTCAGCGGGGGCCTCGAACCTCAGGAGCACCCGCTCTCCCGGTTCCACGTGCGCTGGTACCCCGTCACGATGGTCTTCCTCGCCTTCGACATGGAGATGCTCTTCATGTACCCGTGGACGAAGGTCGTCTCCGCCGTCGGCATCAGCGCGGTCGTCGAGATGTTCCTCTTCCTGGGAATCCTGCTCGCGGGTGTCGCGTACGCCTGGCGCGAGGGGGCGTTCCGGTGGAGCTGAGGCGCGCACTTGTGCGAGCAGCCGTGTCCCGGCCGAGCGTTCTCCTCGCGGTGTCCCCCGGCGCGACGCGGCAACGGCTCGCCGTGGAAGCGGAGTTGGCGCGTCGCGGCTGGCCGTGTGTGAGCGGGCCGGCGGAGGCCGATCTGCTGGTCGTCGTCGGCGACCTCGGGAGCGAGGGCGAGGAGAGCGACGGGGTTGTCGCAGGTCTGTGGCGTGGCATTCCGGCGCCCAAGGCCCGAGTGTGGATCACGGATCCCGAGCGGGTCGTCGACGCTCTGGACGGCGGGCTCGCGGACCTTCAGCGCGGAGAACACGAGAGCCACCACGCCCACGACGAACACGAGGAGCACCACGAGCACCACGAGCACCAACAGAACGGTGACACCGATCCGCGTGCGGACCACAGCGGTCACGACATGCACAGCGGGCATCACGGGCACGCAGGGCACGACATGGGCGGCCTCGTCGAGGGACTTCCCATGGCGGACCGGGCCGACGACCGGGACGGTCTGCGGCTCGACGTGCTGCACGTGCCGCTCGGCCCCGTACTCGCCGACTGGCCCGCGGGACTGATCCTCCGCCTGGCTCTCCAGGGTGACGTCGTCCAGGAAGTCACCGTCGAACCCGTGGCCGCTCCCCCGTCCCCGCGTCCGCCCTTCTGGGACGAACCGTGGCTCCGCGCCACCGCCGGCGAGCACGTTTCGCGGGGCGACGCGGCGCGGCGGCTGTGCGCGGCCCACCTGGACAGCCTGGGCAGGTTCTTCGCCGTGACGGGCTGGGACGACATGGCCGCACGGACGCGGTACGTACGGGACCGTGCCCTAGCCGGAGCGGCTGCCGCCGAACTCACCCCCCTCGTACGCCCGTTGATCCGTCGGGCCCAGCGCTCGCGGACACTGCGGTGGCTGACGACGGGGCTCGGAACGCTGCCCGCCGAGCAGGCACGTCAGCGTGGGGTGACCGGACCGGCTCTGGTCGCGGACGGGGACGCGTACAGCCGCATGCTCGTGTGGCTCGACGCGGTGGGTCGGAGCGCGGCGGCCTGCGATGCCGCCGAAGCGCTGGACGCCGCTGAGATCGTAGGGCCTCGCGGGAGACTCGACACGCCGGTGCCTCCGTCGAGGGCGCTGCTGGACAGCCTCCCCCGGCTGCTCGAAGGAACGGAGTTCGCCTGCGCGCGGGTCATCGTCGCGAGCCTGGATCCGGACCTCGACGAGCTGACTCACGTACCGGCGCCAGGGACGGTCCACAGCCATGGGTGAGCGCACTTCGCTGTGGGCGGTCCTCGTGCTGCCCGCTCTGCTGGTCGGGGTGGCCCTGGTGACGGCCGGGTTCGACGCCGTGCTCGCGGCCGGGGCCCGGCGCGGGCGGCCCGGATCGCTGCGGGAGACGGTGGCCCGCGCGGTGGAACCCGGCCGCCAGGTCCTCCGGCATCTTGTCCAGCAGCCTCGTCGTACCCGGGCCTCGGACCTGCCCCTGGCCCGGATCGGAGCCGGTCTCCTTCCCGTCGCCGCCGTCCTGGCCGCGGTCGTACTGCCGCTCGGCTTCCGGTCGGTGAGTGATCTGCCGGAAGGGATCGTCTGGTTCAACGCGATGGAGGCGTTGGCGTGGGCGGCGGTCTGGCTGGCGGGCTGGGGGCCGAACTCGACGCTCTCGCTCATCGGCGGCTACCGCTTCCTCGCGCAGGGGCTGGCGTACGAGCTGCCGCACATGCTGGCCATCACCACGGCCGCACTGGGCGCCGAGTCGCTGCGGGTCGGTGAAGTCGTGGGCGCCCAGGCCGGGTTGTGGTTCGCGGTGTGGATGCCGGTGGCCTTCGGGATCTATCTGCTGAGCGCGATGGCGATGGCGTTCTGGGGGCCGTTCGACCAGCCCGCGGGGCGTGACGTGGCGGGCGGCGCGGGCGCCGAGCTGTCGGGCGCGGACCGGGTGCTCTTCCTCGGCGGGCGTTGGCTGCTGCTGGTCGTGGCCGCGGCGTTCAGTGTGCCGCTCTTCCTGGGCGGCGGGCACGGGCCGCTGCTGCCCGGCTGGGCCTGGACCGTACTCAAGACGGCCGCCGTCCTGGCCTTCCTGGTGGGGGTCCGGCGCGCGATTCCGACCGTACGCATGGAGCGCTATCTGGAGCTGGCCTGGGTCGTGTTGACCCCGCTGGCGATCGTGCAGGCGCTGGTCGTGGCCGTGGTGGTGCTGAACCGGTGAGTTCCCTGACGAAAGCGAGGTGACGTACGGCGATGGATGTCGCGGTCTTCTGGGTGCTGGCCGTCCTTGCGGTGGTCGGCGGTGTGATGGTGTTCCGCTTCGACTCGATGGCGCGGGCGACGTTCTCCCTGCTGGGCTCGCTGCTGTGCGTGGGCGGCTTGGTCGTCCTGCTGGGGCTGGACTACCTGGGGATCGTCATCGTGCTGATGATGACGATCGAGATGGCCATCATGGCGGTCTTCATGGTGATGTACATGATGAACCCGGCCGGGCTCATGCCGATGACGATGATCCACAACAAGAAGGGCGCGGCCGTCGTCTGCGGCCTGGTGTTCGCACTGCTGGCCGCCGGGATCCTGCTCGCGCCCTGGCCCGCCCGTCGGGGGAAGGCACCCGCCGATCCGACCATGGAACTCGGCATGTCGCTCATGGGCCCGCAGATGCTCACCATGATGACCCTGGGCATGGCCCTGTTCGCGACGATCGTCGCCACCGTGGTGCTGGCCACCCGCCGGGGACGTTACGACCGGTTCGGAGACGATCTGCGGGCCCGGCACGCGGACGATCCCGTACGGGGTGGTGTCGGCCGATGAGTCTGGAACTGTTTCTGCTGCCGGCCGCCGCGCTGTTCAGCGTCGGTCTGTTCGGTGCCCTCACCCAGCAGTCCGTCGTGATGCTGATGATGGGCCTTGAGCTGATGCTCGGCGGGGTCATCCTGGCCGCCGCGGCCGCGTGGCACTACATCGCTCCGGCGGCGGCCGAGGGACAGGTCCTGATCGTGGTGGCGGTCACGGCGATGGCCCTGGAGATGGCGATCGGGTTCGCCGTCGTCACCGCCTTGTTCCGGTCACGGGAGATCGACATGACCGACATGGCGGCGGAGTTGAAGGAGTGAGCGCTCTGCTGTGGGCGCTGGTCGCCCTGCCCCTCGGCGCCGGTGTGCTGCTCCTGGTGGCGGGGCGGCGGGCCGATCGTGCGGCGCCGGCCGTGGCACTCGCGGTCGCGGCCGTCGCGCTGGCACTCGCCGTCACCGCGGCGCTGCGACACCCGAGCGCGCGGGCACCGTTCCTCGACGGTCTGCCGATGCGACTCGCGGTGGACGGTCTGTCGGGGCTCCTGGCGGTCACCGTCACCGCGGTCACCCTCGTCGTGCTCCTCTTCAGCGCGGCGGAGTTCGGCGGTGCGGGATTCGGCGGTGCGGAGTTCGGCGCGGGCGAGGCGCGGGCGCGGTTCTTCGGGCTGATGCTGCTGTTCGCCGGGAGCATGCTCGTCACGGTCACCGCCGCCACTCTCCCGGTCCTGCTGATGGGCTGGGAGGTCATGGGCGCCACCTCATGGGCGCTGATCGGCTACTGGTGGCGGGATCCGGAGCGTACGAGTGCGGCCGACACCGCCTTCCTCACCACCCGCGCCGCGGACCTGGGCCTGTATCTGGCGGCGGGCGCGGCCCTCGCGAGCGGCGCCGGAGAAGGGCGTAACTCGTCGCTCTCGCTCGACGGCCTCGCACGGGCCGAGGAACCGTGGCTGTCGTTCATCACCGCGGGCGTGGTCGTCGCCGCCCTCGGCAAGTCGGCCCAACTGCCCTTCAGCTTCTGGCTGTCGAAGGCGATGCGGGGCCCGAGTCCGGTCTCGGCCCTGCTGCACTCGGCGACCATGGTCGTCGCGGGCGCGTACCTGCTCCTGCGGACCGGACCGCTGCTGGACGCCTCCGGCTGGGGCGACGACGTGGTCGCCTGGACGGGTGCGGCCACAGCCGTCCTCCTCGGGCTCGTCGCGATCGCGCAGACCGACCTCAAACAGCTGCTGGCCGCGTCGAGTTGTGCACAGATCGGCTTCATGGTCCTCGCGGCCGGAGCGGGCGCGACGACGGGCGGCACGCTTCAACTCATCGCGCACGCGGCGGCGAAGAGTCTGCTGTTTCTCACGGCGGGCGCCTGGCTGACCGCGCTCGGCACCCAGCAACTGCCGGCGCTGCTCGGCGCGGCGCGCCATCACCGTACGGTCGGCACGGCCTTCACCGTGGCCGCACTCTCCCTGGCCGGACTGCCGCCACTCTCCCTCTGGGCCGCCAAGGACGTACTGCTGGCCGGTGCCCTGGAGCGCAGTCCATGGCTGTACGCGGCCGGGCTCGCCGCCGCTCTCCTGTCCGCGGTCTACAGCGCGAAGGCACTGTGGTTCGTGTGGCGTCCTACGGTGACGCGCCCCGACGCCCGGCGTATCCCGGCCGGCGCCGTGTGGCCCCTCGTCCTGTTGGCCTTCGCGTGCGTGGCGTTGGTGGCGACCGCCTTTCCCCCGGTACGCGACAGCGTGAGCCGTGTCCTCAGCGCCTCCGGCCAACCAGCCCCACACGCCTGGGAGTTCGTACTCTCCGCCGGTCTGGCCCTCCTGGCCGCCACGGCCACTTGGAGCTGGGATGCGCGCCCGCTGCCCTTGGCGGCACGGGCGAAGTCGGGGTTCGCCGACTGGCTGGGCCTCGAACGCGCGGCTCATGTCCTGCTGGTCGCGCCCACGATGCGACTGGCGCGCGCCGCCGCGGCGTTCGACGACCGCGTCCTGGACCGAGCCGTCGAAGGCTCGGCCTCTACCACCCTCCGGTTCGCCCGCTGGACGAACGACGTGGTGGAACGTGCCGTCGACGGCACGGTGGGCGCGGTCGCCACCGGAACCCGTGCCCTCGGCCGCTGGGCCCGCCGCCCGCAGACCGGACAGCTGCACCAGTACCTCGCCCAGGCGGTCGCCGCCTTCACCGTCCTCGCCGTCGCTTTCGTCCTCGTGAGGTGATCCGCTTGCTGACCGCCCTCGTCTTCGCGCCCACGGCCGTCGCGTTGCTGTTGTTCGCGCTGCCCCGCCGTACGGCACCGACCGTGTTCTGGGCGGTCTGGGTGACGGCATCGGCCGTCGAACTGGCCCTGGTCATCGCGGTGTGGGTCGGCTACGAGCCGGGCGGGGGGATGCAGTTCGAGGAGCGCGCCCGCTGGATTCCGGGCGCGGGGGTCGGTTACCACGTCGGCGTCGACGGCCTGTCGCTGCCGCTGCTCGCCCTGACCTGTCTGCTGTTCCTCGCCTGCGCGGTCCACTCGCTGCGCGAGAACCGCCGGATCCGCGAGTTCGCGGCGCTGTTCCTCTTCCTCCAGACCACCTGCCTCGGGCTCTTCGTCGCCCTGGATCTGATCCTCTTCTTCGTCTTCTTCGACCTGTCCATCGTGGCGATGTACTTCGTCATCGCCGGATGGGGCCATCGACAGGCCGCCCGTGCCGCGCTGAAGTTCTTCCTGTACACGTTCATCGGGTCGCTCGCGCTGCTGCTCGGCTTCATCGGCCTGTATCTCGCCGCGTCGCCGCACACCTTCGACATCGTCGAGCTGACCGAGCAGAACCCGCTCGCCGGACGGTCCGTTTACGGGGCCCTGGTGCTGCTGGCAGTCGTGGTCGGTCTGGCCGTGAAGACCCCGACGGTGCCCTTCCACACGTGGCTGCCGCCGGCCCATGTCGAGGCTCCCGCGGCCGGTTCGGCGATCCTGGCCGGGGTGCTGCTGAAGATGGGCACGTACGGATTCGTACGCATCGCCATGCCGATCCTCCCCGAGGCCTGGCGGCGGTACGCCCTCGTGCTGGTCGTCATCGGCGTGGTCTCGGTTCTCCACGGGGCGCTGGTCGCACTCGCGCAGACCGACTTCAAGCGGATGGTCGCGTACACCTCCGTGAATCACATGGGGTACATCGTGCTGGCTCTCGGTGCGGCCGCCGCGACGGCGGACAGTTCCGAGCAGGCGCGATCCCTCGCTGTCACAGGTGCCGTGACCCAGATGGTGAGCCACGGGCTGCTGACCGGTGCGCTGTTCCTTCTCGCGGGGGTGCTTCACGAACGCGGACGCACCTACGACATGGGCGCCTACTCCGGACTCGCCGCCGTGGCACCGGCGTTCGCCGCCATGACGGGCGTGGCGGCCTTCGCCTCACTCGGGCTTCCGGGCTTCTCCGGCTTCATCGCCGAGTTCCAGATCTTCACGGGAAGTCTCGGGCCTCAGCCGCTGGCCACGGCGCTGTCGGTGCTCGGCATCCTCCTCACGGCCGGGCTGTTCCTGCGGGCGCTGCGCCAGGTGTTCACGGGGCCGTTGCGGCTGCCCGACGCGCCGGGTACACCACGGGCGTTCCCCGACATGCGGGTGCACGAGAGCGTCTCCGTGGTTCCGCTGCTCGTCCTGGCCGTCGTCCTCGGGGTGGCTCCGCGCTTCCTGCTGGATGTCGTCGAGCCGGCCTCGCGCTCGGTCCTGGAGTTGCTCGCCCGATGACCGAGATGAACGAGAACCCGCTCGATCTGCTGCCCGAGGTGCTGCTGGCTGCCTCGGCCGTACTCGGGCTGCTGCTCGGGTCCTGGCTGCCGCGCGCCAGGCAGTGGGCCGTCGGACTCCTGGCGGTCCTCGCCTGCGTGGCGGGGATCGTCGCCGCGGCAGTGGCGGCCGTCGAGCCCGCCACGACGGCCTTCGGGGAAGCCTTCGCCGTCGATACCGTGACCGGCGCGTCCCGGATCGTCGTCCTCGGCGGCACGCTCCTCGTCCTCGGTGTCTCCTTCGGACCGCTGCGAGGGGATCCCCGGGAGAGCGAGTTCTACGTCCTGGTGCAACTGGCCGCCCTGGGCGCGCTGATGATGGCCGGGACCCAGGACCTGCTGCTGTTCGCCGCCGCGTATCTCCTGGCGAGCATCCCCGCGTACACGCTCGCCGGCTTCCGCAAGGACGGTCCGGGCACCGAGGCCGCCCTCAAGTACTACGTGGTCGGCGCCCTGCTCGGCGTACTCCTGCTGGCCGGTGTCACCGTCCTGTACGCGGCCGGGCGGGCGACCTTGTACCCGATGCTGGGTGACGCGCTGCGCGACGCCCCGGAGCCGCTGATCGCCGTCGGTGCGATCGGGCTGCTGGCCGGTGTCCTGTTCAAGGCGGGCGGCGTACCGGCGCACTTCTGGGTGCCGGACGCCGTGCAGGGCAGCAGTGCGCCGGTGGCCGCGCTGCTCACCACACTGCCCAAGATCGGGGCGCTCGCCGCGCTCTTCCGGGTCGGTGACGCCGTCTTCGCGGGCAGCCCGCTGCCGTGGCCGGCGCTCATCGCGGTGCTCGCCGCCGCGTCGATGACGCTGGGCAACCTCGGCGCGTTCTTCCAGCAGGACGTGAAGCGGCTGCTCGCCTACTCGACGATCAGTCAGGTCGGCTACCTGCTCATGCCGGTGGCCGTGGTCGACCGCTCGGACCTCGCTCAGCAGGCGTTGCTGTACTACCTCGCGGCCTACACGGTCACCAACCTCGGGGCGTTCGCCGTCGTATGCGCCCTCCCCCAGGCGCACACGCTGGACGACTACCGGGGGCTCGCCAAGGACCGCCCGCTGCTCGCGGCGAGCCTGGTCGTCTGTCTGCTGGGCCTCGTCGGCACCCCGCCCACCGCGGTCTTCCTCGGCAAACTCCAGGCGTTCGCCGCCGTGTTCGACGGTGGCTACGCGTGGCTGGCCGTCCTCGCCGCCGTCAACACTGTGGCGTCCCTCTTCTACTACCTGCGCTGGATCGTGCCCGCGGTCTCCCGTGACGCTTCCCCGGGCCTCGCCGAGGAGGACCGTACGGCACGTGTCGTCGCGTACACGGCCACGGTCGTCTCCGTCGGACTCGGTCTGGCGGGAGGACCGGTCCTCGACGCGTTGGCCGGGCCGATGAGTCCCTGACCGGCCGGGGTGTGAGTCTGCGGTGGCCGGGCGGGCACAGTGTCGGGCCTTCGGGGAGCTGCCATGCCGACGACCGTGCCGCTCCGATCCGCTCTGATGCGCTTCCGGCGGCGGGGCGGGCGGCCGTCGGCCGTCGGCATGACTGCTTCTGCAGCGATCCGGTGTCCCCCCGTCAGGGCTTGACCGGCTTCACCTTCCTGTCGACGCCGTTCACCCGCACGGTGACGTTCCCCCGGTTCCGCGCCCGGTCGGCCACGATTCGGTAGGACGTGACCTTCCCGTTCCGCCACTCGCAGTCGATCTCGTAGCCGCCGCGGGCGCGGAGCCCGGTGAAGGACCCCTTGGCCTTCCAGCCGTCCGGCAGGGCGGGCAGCAGGTGGATCACGCCGTCGTGGCTCTGCAGGAGCATCTCCGCCACGGCGCCCGTGATGCCGAAGTTGCCGTCCATCTGGAAGGGCGGGTGGTTGCCGAACATGTTGGGCAGCGTGTTGTACGTCAGCAGTCCACGCAGCATGATCTGGGCTCGGTGCCCGTCACCGAGACGCGCGAAGAGGGCCGCCCGCCAGGGCCAGGTCCACGAGCGGCGGCTGTCGCCCGACACCGTCCCGGCCGTGAACGGCACACCTTCCTTCTCGCCGCACCGCGCCTTGAGCGAGACGAGGGCGGCTGCCGCGAAGTCGCTTGTCTTCGGGGTGATCTGACGGCCCGGATAGACCGCGAAGAGGTGCGAGGTGTGGCGGTGGATGTCAGCGGGGTCGTCCAAGTCCTCCTGCCACTCCTGGAGTTGACCCCACTTGCCGATCTTGTTCGGCGCGAGACGTGCCTGCATGTCCGTGACCTTGGCCCGGTACGCGGGGTCCGTCTTGAGCACCGCCTCGCAGTCCAGGTAGTTCTGGAACAGGTCCCAGATGATCTGCTGGTCGTACATCACGCCGTCCTCGCGCGGCCCGTGCTCGGGTGACCAGCCGTTCGGTGCGACGAGAAGTCCGTCCTCGCGCTCCTTGAGGTGGTCCTCCCAGAACTCGCAGATCTCCTTGATCATCGGGTAGGCGACGGTTCGGAGATAGCCCAGGTCCTGGGTGAACGCCCAGTGTTCGTACAGGTGTTGGGCGTACCAGGCACTCGCGACGGTGTTCCACTCCCACGAGTTGCCGCCGAAGATGCTCTGGCTGGTGCGGGCGGTCCACCCGCGTGTGTCCTTGCCGAAGGCGTTGCGGGTCGCCACACGGCTGGGCACCGCCACCTGCTCGATGAACCGGACGAGCGCCTCATGGCTCTCCGGCAGGTTCGTCGTCTCGGCGCCCCAGTAGTTCATCTGGATGTTGATGTTGGTGTGGTAGTCGGAGGCCCATGCCGGCTGGTTGCTGTCGTTCCAGAGGCCCTGGAGGTTGGCGGGCAGGCCGTTCGGGCGGGAGGAGCTGATCAGCAGGTAGCGGCCGTAGTCGAACATGGCCTGCTCAAGGGTCGGGTCCTCGCCGCCCGCCGCGTAACGTTCGAGCCGGGCGTCGGTCGGCAGGGCGACGACCGCGTTGTCCGACGTGCCCCAGGCGACCGAGACCCGGTTCATGAGGGCGCGTATCTCGGCGGTGTGCTCGTCCCGCAGTTTGCCGTAGGACCGGGCGGTCGCCTTGGCGAGCGTCCTGGCGACGATGGGTGCCGGATCGGGTCCGCGCCACCCGGCGGCGGCGTCGAGCTTGTAGTCGGTGCGGGCGTCGAGGAACAGGGTCAGGGTCGTGCAGCCGCTGAACCGGAGCGCCGCCCCGTCGGCGCGGAGTTCGCCGTCGGTGTGCACGGCCCGGACGGTGCACGTGTGCTTGAGTCCGTTGCCCATGACACCGTTGAAGGCGATCCGCCCGGCGCCGGCGTCGACGGTCGTCGGGGCCTCGTCCTGTCCGGACGTCAGCGAGATCGCTCCGGAGAGTTTCCGGGTGCCGTCCGCCGTGTACCGGAAGACCATGACGTCCGCGGACCGGCTGGCGAAGGCCTCGCGCAGGACGCGCTGTCGGGGCGCGCCGAAGCGGGTGACATGGACGCCGTTCTCGAAGTCGAGGCTGCGCTGGTAGTCGACGACCGACCGCTGCGTACGCGTGTCGAAGCCCGCGCCTTCCAGCGCGATCTCCGCGATCTGGAAGCCGCGGGAGGACGCGCCGGGGGTCAGGGTCAGCCGATAGGCGCGGTAGGCCGTGGTGTTGGTGATCCGGAACGTCCGGGTCTTCCCGCGGTCGGCGAACGGCGCTCCGGGGTTCTGCGTGTCGAGGGTCGTCCAGGCACGCCCGTCCTGCGACGCCTCCAGCACCCACCGCCGGGGGTCGTCCCGCGGCCGGTCCGGGGCGGCCGTCAGCGCGTACGAGGTGACGGCGACCGCGCGGGGCAGATCGGCCTGCCATACGACCTTCGGCCCGGCGTCGTCGACCCGCCAGACGGTGTCCGGATCACCGTCCACCGATCTGGAGATGTCCGTGCCCCGGGAGGACTTGGCCCCGGAACCGGAATCAGCACCGGCGCCCCTGGAGTGCCCGCTCGGTGACGACAGATAGATCGAACCGCCCCCGTCGAGGTCGACGCCGGACAGGCCGATCTCGCTCAACTGGAAGTGGCTGACGCCTGACTTGGGGACGAAGTCGAACCGGTAGAAGCGGTAGGCCGCGGTGCCGGTGCCCGTGTCGGCGCAGGTGAACTCCTTCGTCTGGAAGCGGCTCTCGAAGGGCGCATCCAGCGTGCGGCTGTCCAGCGTGGTCCAGGTGGTTCCGTCGGCCGAACCGGAGAACTTCCATTCCTGGGGGTCGCGCTCCGGCACGTCGTTGGCGCTCGTCAGACGGTAGGACGCGACCTCGGCGGGTTCGGGGAGCTCGACCTGCCACTGCACCTTCGAACCGGGCCCGTCGATGCACCACTTGGTGCTCGATTCACCGTCGTAGGTCCTGTCGACGCCCTCCGACGAGGAGCTGTTGTACGGTCCGCCCGGGGCCGTGATCTTCGGTCTCGCACGGGGAGCGAAGGTGACGACGACGTCGCCGAAGTTCCGGTACGAGCCGAAGCCGGTCATGCCGGTGTCGAAGTCGCTGTCCGGCTTGCCGGCGAGAGCGTTGTCGTAGTTGTTGACCCCGCCCCACAGGCTCTGTTCGTTGAACTGGATGCGCTCCTCGTAGGGATCGGCGAAGAGCATGGCGCCGAGTCGGCCGTTACCGATCGGCAGGGCCTGCGACTGCCAGTCCAGGGCGGGCACGGAGTACTTCAGCGCCTTGCGCGACAGGGTCGGCCACCGGACGGCGGCCGGAGCGCCGGTCCCCGCGGCGGCGGCCTGTCCCGCGGGGATTCCGCCGGTCAGCTGAGTGATCAGGGGTGCGACGGCGAAGGCTCCGCCGAACTTGAGGATGCTTCGTCGCTGCGGTTGGGATTCATTGATCACGGTGAGGTCTCCCGGCCCATTCATCGGCTCTATCGCAGAGGAGGTCGCAGCCACATCGACACCTGTCGAGGGCGCGATCATCGTCGCCGGGGAATAGATCGGATGTCTAGAGGTGTGCAGCAGTTGACGAAGCGGGGCGTGAAGCAGCGGCCTCGGGCAGGTCTTCCGCCCGCCCAAGACCACGTGACATACCTGGCACTCCACCTGCCCCGGTCGGGGAGCGCCCTGAGAGGTGGGCGCTGATGCGGAGCACGTCCGACGACTCGTCAGCAGACGAACAGGCCGTGGACGCTCAGCACTTCCTGGATCGGCTGGTGGTTCCGGAGCACCCGTCCGACCTGGGCCCCTGAAAGCCGAAACGGCTGTGACCTGCCAGGGCGGTACTCGACGGGCGCTGTTCGGGTGCCGAACCGACCCGCCGTGCCGGCCCTCCGTCCGCGGTCAGCGCTGCCCACCCAGGATGATTTTCCAGACACGCGTCGCCACTTGCAGATTGAGCCGGGTGTCCACATCAGCCAGGTCGCGGTCGCTGATCTCACGGATGCGCTGCAGCCGGTAGCGCAGGGTGCTGCGGTGGACCGTCAGCGCGGCGGCCGCATCGTCGTAGTTGCCTCCGCAGTCGAAGTAGCGCGAGAGCGTCTCCACCAACTCCGTGTCATGCTCCGCGTCGTAGTCGATCAGTCGGCCGAGCCACTCTCGCACGAAGCCTTCGAGCTCCCGAAGATCGTTGCCAGGCCCCAGGATCCGGTACAGCCCGAGGTCGTCGAAGAACGTCGTCCCACTGCGCTGGCGGGAGCTCTGCCTCACCTCCAAGGCCCGTAGTGCCTCCTGATAGCAGCGGGGAACCCCGTCCGGGGACTCGCAGCGGGTACTCACCCCGATCGCTCCGTCGGGCGTCCCCAGTTCATGGGCCAGCGCCGCGTGCACGGCATCGTCATTGGGTCTCGCTTCGGTCAGCAGGACCACCCGGTCGCCGCGACGGGTGATCAGCGGACGGGTCGCCGTGGCGGCCGTCGCCTGCTCGACGGCACGGGTGAAGGAGCCGTCTGCGGCGTCGCCCGGCCAGTGCACCACGACCACGTAGTGGGTACGTTGCAGGTCGTGGCCGACGGCTTCGGCCCGGGCACAGGCGCTCGCCTCGTCAGTCCCCTCCAACAGGTCGTCGATCAGCCGGCGGCGCAGCCGCAGTTCGACCTCGGTGAGTTCGCGCACATGCATGAGCTCCTGGGCGAGCGACCGCTGAGCGTGATCCAGGGCGAACATGGTGTGGTCGTCGGCCGTCGCCTCGGGGTCCACGACGGCGAGTACGCCGAGGAGCTCGCCGCGCGGACGGGCCAGAGCGATCAGCCGGTCCTTGACTCTGACCGGGCCCGCCTCGCGCGCGACCTGCCGCAGCATCTCGTCCTGGTAGGTCGGGGACCGCACCGGATAGGGGTCCGGCCGGTCGGGACCTGCCCAGGATCTCAGGTTGCCGAACCGGTCCTCGATCAGCGCCGGCAGCCCGGTGATCTCGTACAGCGCTTGGGTGATGGCGTCCTCGCCGCCGCCCCGGGCGGCTGCACGGGCGAGGGTTTCGTGCACGGTCTCCTGCAGGTGCAGCTCGGAGCGCATTGTGTCCAACTGCCGCAGTACGGCGTCGCGTTCGGTGCGGAGCCTGCTCAGTTCTCCGGCGCTGTCGTGGTGCGCAGGGCGCGTGGCCGCCAGCGACAGGGCCGCCGATGTGAGCCCCACGAGGGTCGAGAGGAGGAAGTGCCCCTCCTCATCGGGCCCGGAGTGGGAGGAGACCACGATGTAGCCGAGCAGACCGCCGGCCCCGCGCAGGCCGAACGCCCAGCTCCAGGACCGCCCCGGAAGGGACACGGAGCCGTCAGCCTCGCCCAACTCCTTCATCCGTACGTCGTCGACCGTTGGCGCTCCCGCGTCGTGGCCGGGGACGCGGGACAAACCGTCGCCCGTCGCGAGGTATCCGGCCTCGGCGCGGTAAGGACCAAGAGCACTGACGTGCCGCATGGCCAACCGCACGATCTCGCTCTGCTCCGCGCAGGTAAAGAGGGTGCGGGACAGCACCAGCAGCCCGTGCGGATCCAGCGCCGCGAACGGACGGGGATCGTGCCGTTCGGTGCCCGCGGTGTCGCTCGGATGACGGGTCACTTCCTGGTCGGAGACATTAGGGGACGGCCTCGGTGACGGATGGCACGCCATAGACCCTCCGTTCTCCTCCGGTCATCGGTGGCGATCGAGCGAGTCGCGGGATCCACGCCTGGGCGAGCCCTGAGCACCCAGCCTAGGCAAAGGAATCCGACTTGTCCGTATTTGGCCCTTGTTCTCGTGGACCGACCGACCGCGCCGATTTCCGACCTGCCAGGTGCAGGCGGAGCGCGCTGCCCTCTTGCCACTCTGGGCTTGTCAGGGATCGCCGGGCGCACCGGTGGCCGTGGCAGGAAGGACTGGGCTGATGAACGAGTGGCCCGCAGGACCATCGCCTCGTACACGACCTGCCAAGAAACGGCACGCGCCGTCGATCACTCTTCCGATCAGGGTTTTCGTGTAGCGAGGAGCACTCGCTGGCGCTCTGCTCGGCCTGCCGGTGTACGCGGCCCAGCGTGGCCGCCGGAACTTCGCCTCGGTGAGGTTCATACAGCCCAGCCGGTACGACGTCGTCGACGACGACGCGGTCGCCGAGCAAGCGATGCGGGTGCCGGCCGAGCTACGCAGCGTGACCGGCACCAGCACCAGCAGCGGGGCTTGGAAGAGCAGCCGCCTGCAGGGCGGTCCCGCCGTCATCTGAGCGAGTACGGAAGACCGGGCGCGGCTCCGAGGGCGAACGGGGACCGCCCGTCGCGGAAGGAGTTCCTCATGGCCAAGGCAGTAGGCATCGACCTGGGCACCACGAACTCGGTGATCGCCGTCTGGGAGGGCGGCGAGCCGACGGTCGTGCCCAACAGCGAGGGCAACCGGACGACGCCGTCCGTGGTGGCCTTCACCGACACCGGCGAGCGCCTGGTGGGCCAGCTGGCCCGACGCCAGGCGATTCTCAACCCCAAGGGCACCATCTACTCGGCCAAGCGGTTCATCGGCCGCCACTTCGACGAGATCTCCGAAGAGGCCAAGGCCGTCGCGTACGACGTGGTCGAGGGAGACGGCGGAGCCGCCCGCTTCGAGGTGCGCGACAAGCTCTACGCGCCCGAGGAGATCAGCGCGCAGGTGCTGCGCAAGCTCGCCGACGACGCCTCCAAGCAACTGGGCGAGCGGGTCACGGAGGCGGTCATCACGGTGCCCGCCTACTTCAACGACGCCCAGCGCACCGCCACCAAGGACGCCGGACGGATCGCCGGCCTGGAAGTGCTGCGGATCATCAACGAGCCGACCGCGGCCGCTCTCGCCTACGGGATGGACAAGAAGGAGCACGAGACCGTGCTCGTCTTCGACCTGGGCGGCGGCACCTTCGACGTCAGCATCCTCGACGTCGGCGACGGCGTGGTGGAGGTGCGGTCCACGGCGGGCGACAGCCATCTGGGCGGCGACGACTTCGACCGCCGGCTGGTCGACCAGCTCGCCGACGGCTTCCAGAAGGAGAACGGCATCGACCTGCGCAAGGACCCGCAGGCGCTGCAACGCCTTTTCGAGGCCTCCGAGAAGGCCAAGACGGAGCTCAGCTCGGTGACCCAGACACAGGTCAGCCTGCCGTTCATCACGGCCGACGCCGACGGGCCCAAGCACCTGACCACGACGATCATGCGGTCCACGTTCGAGCAGATCACCGGCGACCTGGTGGAGCGCTGCCTCGGCCCGGTGCGGCAGGCCATGGACGACGCCAAGGTCAGCGACAACGACATCGACGAGGTCATCCTCGTCGGCGGCTCCACCCGCATCCCCGCCGTCCAGGCGCTGGTGCGGAGGCTGACCGGCGGCAAGGACCCCAACATGAGCGTCAACCCCGACGAGGTCGTGGCGATGGGCGCCGCGATCCAGGCCGGGGTCCTCAAGGGCGAGGTCAAGGATGTCCTGCTGCTCGATGTCACCCCGCTGTCGCTGGGCGTGGAGACACGCGGTGGCGTGATGACGAAGATCATCGAACGGAACACCACCATCCCGGTGCGCCGCACCGAGACCTTCTCCACCGCCGAGGACAACCAGCCCGCCGTCGATGTCGTCGTCCTGCAGGGGGAGCGGGAGAGCGCCGCCGACAACCGGGTCCTGGGTCGCTTCCAGCTCACCGACATCCGCCCCGCGCCGCGCGGCGAGGCGCAGGTCGAGGTCACCTTCGACGTCGACGCCAACGGCATCCTCCACGTCACCGCGAGGGACAAGGACACCGGCAAGGAGCAGAGCATCACCATCAGCGAGAGCTCCAACCTCGACCGCGGCGAGGTCGAGCGGATGGTCCAGGAGGCCGACAGCAACCGCGACCAGGACCAGGCCCTGCGCGAGGCGGTCGACGCCCGCAACGAACTGGACGCCATCGCCTACCAGGTCGAGAAGCACCTCGGCGAGCTCGGCGACGCCGCGCCCGCACATGAGAAGGCCCGCGCCGAGATGCTGGTGGCCGAGGCCCGCGAGGCGGTCAAGAACGAGGCCGGGGTGGACAAGGTCCGGCCGCTGACTTCCGAACTCCAGCAGGTCTTCGCGGCGCTCGCGGCCCACCAGGCCGGATCCGCCGCGGGCGGTCCGGCAGGCTCCGGCTCACCGGACGGATCCGGTACCGGCGGCGCCGCGCCGGGCGGCCCCGGGGGCGACGACGATGTGATCGACGCCGAGTTCGACAAGGGCTGAGGTGGCCGCCATGCCCATCCCACCCCAGGGCCGAGAGCCCGACCCGCCGCCGGAAGGCGCCGTACAACCGCCGCGCGGGGACCTCACGCAGCCTGGACCGCCGACCGAGGAAGCCGAGCCGGGGGCCGACGCCGCAACCGGCACCGCCGCACCTGACGACGAACACGCCGTCGCGCTGCGAGAGGCCGAGGACCGCTGGCGCCGCGCCCTGGCCGACCTCGACAACCTGCGCAAACGCCACGCCAGGGAGCTGGAGCGGGAAACAGCGGCCGAACGCGCCCGTACGGCTGCGGCCTTCCTGCCCGTCATCGACAACCTGGAACTTGCCCTGGGCCACGCGACCGCCGACCCCGATGCGATCGTCGAAGGAGTCCGGGCCGTGCGCGACCAGGCCGTGAACGTCCTGGAGCGGCTGGGCTACCCGCGCCACGCGGAGAGCGGCGTGCCGTTCGACCCGGCCCGGCACGAGGTGGTCGGCGTGGTCCAGGATCCCGACGCCGAACCGAACACCGTGGTCCAGGTGCTACGACCCGGCTACGGGCAGGCCGAGCGGCAGCTGCGGCCTGCCGCCGTGACCGTCGCCAAGCGGGAGTGAGCGGCCATGGCACGCGACTTCTACGAGGTGCTCGGTGTTTCGCGCACCGCCGACCGGGACGAGATCCAGCGGGCCTATCGCACCCTGGCCCGCAAGTACCACCCCGACGTCAACAAGGACCCCCAGGCGGAGGAGCGGTTCAAGGAGGTCAACGAGGCCTTCAGCGTCCTGTCCGATCCGGAGCAGCGAGCCCGGTACGACCGCTTCGGCGAGGACTTCCGGCAGGTCCCGGAGGACTGGGAGGAGCGCGTGGCCGCCGGCGCTGGAGCCGGCAGCGGCTCCCGTTGGACCACCGGCGGCGGTCCCCGGGTGCGGTACTCCACGGCAGGCTTCGAGGGCGAGGGGGTCGACGTCGAGGACCTGTTCGGCTCGCTGTTCGGCGGCGCCGGGCGGATGCGTGTGCCCGGCGCCGACCAGGAGGCCGAACTGCCGCTCACCGTCGAGGAGGCCTATCGGGGCGGCCGCCGTTCGGTCACCCTCGCCGGGCCGTCCGGGCAGCGGCGCTATCAGGTCGACGTGCCGCCCGGCACCACCGACGGTCAGCGCATCCGGCTCGCCGGGGAGGGCGGGCGTGGGAGCGGCGACGACGCTCCCGCCGGGGACCTGTACCTGAGGGTGCGGATCCAGCCGCACCCCGAGTTCCGCCTCGACGGCCGGGACGTCCACGTGCGGCTTCCGGTCACCCCGTGGGAGGCGGCGCTGGGAGCGACCGTGCCGGTGCGCACGCCGAGCGGTGACACGGCGAAGGTGACCGTGCCCGCCGGGTCCTCCAGCGGACGGCGCCTGCGGCTGCGCGGCGAGGGCATGCCGGGCCCGCGCGGTGCGAACGGAGACCTGTACACGGAGCTGCGGATCATGGTGCCGCCCCGGCTGAGCGACCGGGAGCGCGAGCTGCTGGAGGAACTTGCCGCCGTCTCCTCGTTCGACCCCAGGAGGACCTGATGAACCACCGACCGGCCGAGGCCCGCCAGTCCCCCGCACGCACGACCGAGGTGGGTGTGCGGTACGCGATCGTGCCCGTGCCCGTGCTCTCCCTGGAGACCGTGGCCCGCCGCACCGGCCTCCATCCCGATCTGATCCGTCGGTTCGTCGCCCTCGGACTGGTGGACGCCGGCCGTGACACCTCCGGACGGCCGGTGTTCGCCCCCACGGCCCCGGCCGCCCTCGCCCGCGTCCAGCGGTTGCGCACCGGGCTGTGCCTGAACTACGCATCCATCGGCCTGGTGCTCGACCTGCTCGACCGCATCAGCCTGCTCGAAGCCGCGCTGCGGCGTGCAGGCATGAGGAGTGATCTACCACCATGGACATGAACCGCCTGACCCAGAAGTCCCAGGAAGCCCTGCAGGAGGCCCAGAGTGCCGCCGGCCACCTGGGCCACACCGAGGTCGACGGCGAGCATCTGCTGCTCGCCCTCCTCGACCAGGAGGAGGGTCTGATCCCGCGGCTGCTGCAGCAGGCGGGCACCGAGCCCAAGGAGTTGCGCGCGGCCGTACGCGAGGAGCTCTCCCACCGGCCCAAGGTGACCGGTCCGGGCGCGGCGCCGGGCCAGGTCTTCGTCACCCAGCGTCTGGCCCGGCTGCTGGACGCGGCCGAGCGGGAGGCCAAACGCCTCAAGGACGAGTACGTGTCCGTGGAACACCTGCTGCTGGCCCTGGCCGAGGAGGGCTCGGCGACCGCCGCCGGGCGCCTGCTCAAGGAGCACGGCGTGACCCGGGAGTCCTTCCTCGGCACGCTCACCCAGGTCCGCGGCAACCAGCGCGTGACCTCCGCCAACCCCGAGGTGGCCTACGAGGCCCTGGAGAAGTACGGCCGTGACCTGGTCCTCGAAGCTCGGTCCGGGCGGCTGGACCCGGTCATCGGCCGGGACGGCGAGATCCGCCGCGTCACCCAGATCCTCAGCCGCAAGACCAAGAACAACCCCGTCCTGATCGGCGACCCCGGCGTGGGCAAGACCGCCATCGTGGAGGGTCTGGCCCAGCGCATCGTGCGCGGTGACGTGCCCGAGGGCGTGCGCGACAAGACGGTGTTCGCCCTCGACATGGGCTCACTCGTGGCGGGCGCCAAGTACCGCGGCGAGTTCGAGGAACGCCTCAAGGCCGTACTGAGCGAGGTCAAAGCCGCCGAGGGGCGGATCCTGCTCTTCGTCGACGAGTTGCACACCGTCGTCGGCGCGGGCGCCGCCGAGGGCTCCATGGACGCGGGCAACATGCTCAAACCCATGCTGGCGCGCGGCGAACTGCACATGATCGGCGCGACCACCCTGGACGAGTACCGCAAGCACATCGAGAAGGACGCCGCCCTCGAACGACGCTTCCAGCAGGTCCTGGTCGACGAACCCAGCGTGGAGGACGCCATCTCCATCCTGCGCGGCCTGCGTGAACGCCTCGAAGTCTTCCACGGCGTCAAGATCCAGGACACCTCGCTGGTCGCGGCGGCAACACTCGCCCACCGCTACATCACCGACCGTTTCCTGCCCGACAAGGCCATCGACCTCGTCGACGAGGCCTGCGCCCGGCTGCGTACCGAGATCGACTCCATGCCCGCCGAACTCGACGAGATCACCCGCCGCGTCACCCGCCTGGAAATCGAGGAGGCCGCCCTGTCCAAGGAGAGCGACCCCGCCAGCAAGGCCCGCCTGGAGGAACTGCGCAGGGAACTGGCCGACCTGCGCGGCGAGGCCGACGCCAAACACGCCCAGTGGGAGGCGGAACGACAGGGCATTCGCCGCGTACAGGAGCTGCGGCAGGAACTGGAGCAGGTCCGTCACGAAGCGGAGGAGGCCGAGCGCAGCTATGACCTCAACCGCGCGGCCGAACTGCGCTACGGCCGTCTGGAGGACCTCGAGCGCCGACTGGCCGCCGAGGAGGAGCAACTGGCCGCCAGACAGGGCCAGAACCGGCTGCTGCGGGAAGTCGTCACCGAAGAGGAGATCGCCGAGATCGTCGCCGCCTGGACCGGCATCCCCGTCGCCCGCCTCCAGGAGGGCGAGCGCGAGAAACTGCTGCGGCTGGACGAGATCCTGCGCGAGCGGGTCATCGGCCAGGACGAGGCGGTCAAGCTGGTGGCCGACGCCATCATCCGGGCCCGCTCCGGCATCCGCGACCCGCGCCGGCCCATCGGCTCGTTCATCTTCCTCGGCCCCACCGGCGTGGGAAAGACCGAGCTCGCCAAAACGCTCGCGGCAGCCCTGTTCGACTCCGAGGACAACATGGTCCGCCTCGACATGAGCGAGTACCAGGAGCGGCACACCGTCAGCCGGCTGATGGGGGCCCCGCCCGGATACATCGGCTACGAGGAGGGCGGCCAGCTCACCGAGGCCGTGCGCCGCAAGCCCTACTCTGTCGTGCTGTTCGACGAGGTCGAGAAGGCGCACACCGACGTCTTCAACACCCTGCTGCAGGTTCTCGACGACGGCCGCATCACCGACGCCCAGGGCCGCACGGTCGACTTCCGCAACACCGTGATCATCATGACGTCCAACATCGGCTCGCACCACCTCCTCGACGGAGCCACCGCCGAGGGGGAGATCAAGCCGGACGCCCGCGCCCTGGTGATGGGAGAGCTGCGCGGGCACTTCCGGCCGGAGTTCCTCAACCGCGTCGACGACATCCTGCTGTTCAAGCCGCTCGGTGAGCGGCAGATCGAGCGGATCGTGGAACTGCAGTTCGACGAACTGCGCAGCCGCCTCGCCGAACGCCGCATCACCGTCGAACTCACCGACACGGCCCGGGAGTTGATCGCCCACCAGGGCTACGACCCGGTGTACGGGGCCCGGCCGCTGCGGCGTTACATCTCCCACGAGGTCGAGACACTGGTCGGGCGCGCCCTGCTGCGCGGCGACGTCCAGGACGGCGCGAAGGTCCGCGTCGACGCCGAGCACGGAGAACTGGTGGTCACCTACGACCCGCCCGAGGACGTGAAGGGAGCGAGTGCGGCATGAGTACCGTGCAGGCCACCACCGTCACCTGCCCGCACTGCGGGCGCACCAACCGGGTACCCGTGGCCGCCGAGGGCCGTCCCAGGTGCGGCAACTGCAAGCAGCCGCTGCCGTGGATGGCCGACGCGGGCGACGACGACTTCACCGAGGTCGTCGAGCAGGCCACCGTGCCCGTCGTCGTGGACCTGTGGGCCACCTGGTGCGGCCCCTGCCGCATGGTGAGCCCCGCGCTGGAGAAGGTCGCCGCCGAGCTCGCGGGGACGATCAAGCTGGTCAAGGTCGACATCGACAAGAACCCGCGCCTGGCGCGGCGGTTCGAGGTCCAGGCCGTACCGACGCTGCTGGTCCTCGACAAAGGACAGACCATCGCCCGGCAGGCGGGTGCCGCACCTGCCCCTGCCCTGCGGCAGTGGGTGGAGCAGTCGATCGCCGGCCGCGAGCCGGCCGGGAAAGGATGATCGGCCATGACCGTAGGGACCGACCCCCACCTCGCCCTCGTACGCCCCGTCACCCCGCGCACCGCGGGATGCGAGGAATGCCTGGCCACGCACTCCCCCTGGGTCCACCTCAGGCTCTGCCTGACCTGCGGCCACGTCGGCTGCTGCGATTCCTCGCCGAACCGGCACGCCCGCCGTCACGCCGCCGCCGACGGTCATCCGATCGTGGCGTCGCTGGAGCCCGGCGAGAACTGGCGGTGGTGCTTCGTCCACGAGGCGCTTGTGTGATGCCCGGCGACGAGACGCGGCCGGGCGCGGCGCCGGTGCCGGACGATGCGGAGGAGAGCGTCCCCTTCGAGACCCCCGACATCTACGGCGCCTATCCCCGCCTGTCGGACGACCAGACGGCCCGCCTGGCGCAGCACGGCCGGCGGCGCGCGGTCGACACCGGTGACGTGCTGATCCGGGAGGGGGAACGGTGCGAGACGTTCTACGTCGTCCTCAGTGGCTCGATCGCCATCGTCGAGGGCTACGGCACACCCGATGAACACCTGCTGAGGGTGCACGGCCCTGGCCGCTTCATCGGCGAACTCGGCCTCCTGAACGGACAGGTGGCCTTCTACACCGCCGTGGTCAGGGACCCCGGCGAGGTCCTCGCCCTGTCGATGGATCAGCTGCGTGACCTGGTGACCCGGGACTCCCTCCTCGGTGATGTGGTGCTGCGCGCCTGCCTGGGCCGCCGTGCCCTGCTCGTCGGGCAGGGCGCCGGTTTCCGCATCATCGGCTCGCGCTACTCGCCCGACACCCGGCGGCTGCGCGAGTTCGCCGCCCGCAACCGGCTGCCGCACCGCTGGATCGACCTGGAGACGGACGAGGAGGCCGAGGCGCTGCTGCGCCGCTTCGCGGTCGGTCCGGAGCAGACGCCGCTGGTGATCTGGCGGGACACGACCCTGCTGCGCAATCCGAGCAACGCCGAACTGGCCCGGTTCATCGGCCTGCCGCCCCTGCCGTCGGGCAACGGCCGCGGCGATCTCCTGATCGTCGGCTCCGGTCCGGCCGGGCTCGCCGCCGCGGTGAACGCCGCCTCGGAGGGCCTCGGCACGACCGTGGTCGAGGCGATGGCCACCGGCGGCCAGGCCGGTACGTCCTCCCGCATCGAGAACTGCTTCGGCTTCCCCTCCGGCATCTCCGGCGCCGAACTCACCGAGCGCGGGGTGCTCCAAGCGGGCAAGTTCGGCGCCCGGATCAGCGTCCCTGCGGAGGCGGCCCGGCTCGAACGGCGGGACGGCCACTACGCCGTCGGGTTCGCCGACGGCAGCGAGATCACCGCCCGTACCGTCGTCCTGGCCACCGGCGCCCGCTACCGCCGCCTCCATGTGCCCGGCATCGAGCCGTTGGAAGGCACGAGCGTCCACTACTCGGCGACCGTCTACGAGGCCCAGCAGTGCCGTGCCGACGCGGTGGCGGTGGTCGGCGGTGGCAACTCCGCCGGCCAGGCCGTGCTCTTCCTGGCCGGGTACGCGCCACAGGTGTACCTGCTCGTCCGTGGGCCGAGCATCGAGGCGCACATGTCCCGCTACCTGATCGATCAGATCGAGCGCCACCCGCGGGTGCGCGTGCTGCTGCACACCGAGATGACTGAGGCACTCGGCGACAAGGCTCTGGAAGCGGTCACCGTGGTCGACCACCGTACGGGCGAGCACCGCCACCTCGCGGTGCGGGCCCTGTTCGTCTTCACCGGCGCCGACCCTCACACCGAGTGGCTGTCCGGCGCGCTCGCCCTCGACGCACGGGGCTACGTGCTCACCGGCGCGGAGGCGCAGGCCGGCTCCATGCCCGAGCTGTGGCAGAGCCAGGGCCGCGACTGCCTGACGCTGGAGACCAGTCTGCCTGGCGTCTTCGCCGTCGGCGACGTCCGCAGCGGCTCGGTGAAGCGCGTGGCCTCCGCGGTCGGCGAAGGCGCGATGAGCATCCACTTCGTGCACCGCCACCTGGGCCACACGGCCGCGCCCGGCGCCACCGACAGCTCCCCGCACACCCGCCCGAAGGAGTCCGCTTGGCTCGCATGACACCCAGCGGGTGACGAGATCACGAGAAGGCGGCGACGGAAATGACCACGCCCGTCCGGCGCCACCGCGGTGGCGCCGTGCAGGACGGGCCCCTTGGCTGGGCGCGCAATCCGCTGACGGCGTTCGACGACGCCTTCCACACCGAGATCGAACTCCCCGGCGTCAGGTCAGGCTGAGGCGACGTCTCGTTCCGGCCAAATCCGCCGTGAGGAGGAAAAATAGGGGCACGCTATCAGGCAGCGGGTGACGATAGCGTGCACCATCCCTCGCACAGTCCAAAGGCGCAGGAGTTTGCGGTATGCACCACTCGCCCAACCAGGGCACGGATTTACTGAAGTTCCAGACGACGGATGTGGACGAGGCTCGGCACGTCCTCCAGGAACGCTTCTACGCCAACTTCATCGACGTGCCCGACGGCGGCGCCGAGTTCACGGCCCGGTACGACATCGCAGCACTCGGTCCGCTCACACTCGGACGACTCTCTTTCGGCGCGGAGGTACGCATACGGTTCGGGGAACTCGGCTCCTACCACGTGGACATTCCCCTGGGCGGCCACCTGGCCTGGCGTCAGGGAAGGCACACCAATGCGGTGGCGACCACCGCGAACGCCGCCGTCTTCCAGCCGCACGGCGACACGGCCCTGGACCGAGTGAGCACCGACTGCTCCATGCTGGCCGTGAAGATCGACCCCAAGGCCCTCAACGATCAGCTCGAACGCCTCCTCGGCCGACCGCTGCGCACCCCCGTCGTCCTCACGCCCGAACTCGATGTCGCGCACGGAGCGGGCCTGAGCTGGGTACGGATGATCCGCGCGGTGTTCGACGAGATGCAGGCCGGCGGGCTGCTGACCCGGCCGGTGGTCGCCCGCCCGCTCCAGGAGGCCCTGCTGAGCGGGCTCCTCCTCGCCACCGGCCACCGCTACCGCGAAGAGCTGGACCGGCCAAAATCCGCCCTGCGCCCGGGCCCCGTCAAGCGTGCTGTCGAGGCCATGCACAGCATGCCGCAACACCCGTTCACGGTAGGAGAGTTGGCCGTGCTCGCCGGCGTGAGCGTGCGGCGGCTCCAAGAAGCCTTCCAGCAGTACGTCGGCATGACCCCGCTGGCCTACCTCACCGACGTCCGCCTCACCCGCGCCCACGACGAGCTGCGCCGCGGCACACCGGGCGAAGTGAACGTGAGCGAGGTCGCCCATCGCTGGAACTTCGATCACCTGGGCCGCTTCGCGTCCCGATACCGAGCGCGCTTCGGCGAGTTGCCCTCGCAGACGCTGCGTTCCGGGTGACCAGGGCCCACGCCATCGCCCCGCGCTGTGCGGACAGCAGCCGCGCTCAGCGGATCGTGCGCGGCGGCCACCACGCCTAGATTCCTGGTGTTCGCGCGTCCGCCTCTTCGGTCCGCCGCGCGGACATCGGCCGGCCCGTCTCCACCCCTTCGGGCCGGTCACCGCCCGGCGGCGCCCCTTCCAACAGCCGCGGGCGGGTCGGCAGCACACATGCGGCCTGAAACCCGCCACGGTGTACTGCCGACACCGGAGAAGGTCCGGGCCGGAGTCGGCGCCGGCCCGGACCTTGACCGTACTGACGGCACACCGATGAGATCTGGTCGACCAACCCACTGGAGCGGCCGAACCGGGAAATCAAACGACGGGCCGACGTGGTCCGGGTCTTCCCCAACCCCGGCGCCCTGTACCGGCTCGCCGCCGCGGCCCTGGCCGAACTCCACTACGAGTGGCAGGTGTTCGACCGCCGCCACCTCTCCGAAGCCTCCATGACCAAGCTCTTCACCACCAAGCCAACCGAACCCGAAGCGCAGATCACCCAACAACCAGCGCACCGGACCTGGGACGAGGCCCTGCGGCGGGCCAGCAGGATCGTTGCGGCGGCCGAACGCCACTGTGGCGAACACGCCAGGGAGCGCTCGGGAACGGCCGGCGAACAGCAGCCCGGTCCGGTTGACGCGGACCCATCCCGCCTACCAGCCGCAGTCGCCGGCGGACGTCGGGCAGGACGTAGTGCCGTGCCTCGCAGGTGTTCTGGATTGCGGGTGGCAGGGCTTTGCGGACTCAGGGATCAGCGCTCCAGCCCCGCCTGGGCGTTTCGTTTGGATCGCCGGATCGTTGGTCCGGGTGCGTCTTTGACGGACGCGCAGGGGGCGCGGACCGAGCCGTCGCTCCCGGTCGGACACCGAAGCAGGGTGGTTCGGCGGCGCGCGGTGCGGGCCAAGGTGGGGCCGGCGTGTCACGCAGAGTCGACGTTGCCTCGGCGGCATCTGTGGGCACTTGGGATCGCGAGGCAGCCGACGAGGAAGGTCCAGTCATGCGGACGTCGTCTCAGAGCGTTACGGTCGTGGCTCTCCTGGCGGATCCGGACGTGCCGACGGAGATCGCGCAGCGCCTGGCCCAGACGCTACCTGCTCGGCTCGCCGACAAGTCGGGCGAGGGGCGACGGTTCGACGTCGAGGTGGTCAGTGAGCCCTTCACCGCAGGGACCGAGGACCTGTCCACCCTGATGCGCCGGATCATGGACCGCGGAACTGCCGAGAACTGGGACATCGTCGTGGCCCTCACCGACCTTCCGCTGCACTCGCACGGGCGCAAGCTCGTTGTGAATCTGAGTCACGAACACGGCTTGGCGCTGTTGTCTCTTCCTTCCCTGGGGGGCCTGCGCCTGCAGACCAGGGCCCGGCGGGCCGTGGAAGAAGCCGTGCTCGGCCTGGCGGGTCCGCAGGCCACTGCGGCTGAAGGACCTCCGCAGAGCCAGCCGCTGCTGGGTCCCTTCGCCCATCGTTTCGCGCCTATCCACCCGGGCCCGGTCGGTGCGGAGGAGACCGCCGATCTTCGGTACGTCATCAGCGGGCCGCGCGGTTACCTGCGGGTGCTCGTCGGCATGGTCCGCGCCAACCGGCCGTGGCGGTTGGTACCGGGCTTGTCGAAAGCCCTGGCGGCCGCACTCGCCACCGGGGCCATCGCCACCCTGGACTCCACCACCTGGAGCCTTGCTGGGGCCCTGAGCGCGCCACGCCTCGTGATCGCCACGGTCGGGTCCGTCGGGCTCATGATCGGCTGGCTGATCGTAGACGGGGAGCTCTGGCATCGATCGACAGAGGGCTCGCCGGAGGCGAGGCAGAGGGAGCGGCTCTACAACACCTCGACGGTCGTGACCGTGGGTATCGGGGTGCTCGTCTGCTACGTGGGTCTGATGGTCATCAACTTGGTGTGGGCGCTGTTCATCCTCAACGGCCGAGTGTTCGCTTCCATGACACAAACCCCGCTGCACGCCACGGAGTACTTGACGCTGTCCTGGTTCGTCGCCTCAGTCGCCACCGTGGGTGGCGCGCTGGGATCAGGCTTGGAGAAGGACGAGGCGATCCGGGCAGCCACCTACTCCAAGCGCGAACAGGAACGTCGTCACGCCCTCCAAGACGACCACGGTGACCAGCCCTCGTAGGGAACCGATACCGACACGAATGGCTCCCCGGGGGGGGGCGTGCGTCCGCCGAGCGCGGTGCCGTCGGGCGGCGGCGGCGCGGCCGACGCGCCCCGGCAGGGCCTTCCGGCTAGGCTCACAGCCGTGAGATGGCTGCGGGCCTTCGGTGAGGTCGTGCGATCCGGGCTCACGATCGAGGAGACGCGGCTGGAGCCCCTGCTCGCGCTGCGTACGGCCGCTGGGATGGCGATCGTCATCGGGCCTGCGCTGTGGCTGGCCTCCCCTGCGTACGCCGCGTCCGCCGCCCTCGGTGCCTACTCCGCGGGTGGGGCCACCTTCCAGCGCACCTGGCGTCCGCGCAAGGTGATCGCGCTCGGCGCGGGCGCGGGTCTGGCACTCAGCACCTTCGTGGGCTACCTGGCGGCGGGGCGACTCGTGACGTTCCTCCCACTGCTGGCCGTATGGGCCTTTGTCGCGGGGATGGCTTGGGCCGTCGGATCGACCGCCGGGATCGTCGCGGCGACGACGGTCGGCAGCATGCTGGTGACCGTCACCCTGCCCACGAGCGTCGGGCGAGCCCTGGAGCACGCCGGGATCATCGCACTCGGGGGCGTGGCACAGGCCGTGCTGATCCTGCTGTTCCCGATCCGCCGTTGGGGGGCGCATCGTGACGCGCTCGCCGACGCCCTGGCCGCCGTGGCGGACTACGCCCGCCGGCTGAGGCACGACCCGACCGCTCCGTTCGACCCGGAGCCGTTGATGACGGCCCGGGACGCGGCCTCCGTGACGCCATCACAGGCCCGCACCCGTCCCCCCGTCCTCCACGGTCCCCGGGGCCTGGCCGAGCGCATTCGGCCGATCGTCGCCGCGCTCGCCGACCCGGACGTCGGCGCCCCGGCAGAGGGACCCGGGCGGGACCGCGCACGGGAGTTGCTCGACACGGCCGCCGACGTCCTGGACGCGGTCGCCCGTTCGATCCGCCGCGGCACTCCCGCCGAGGTGCCGCCCGGGAGCGCGGACGTCCTGCGCGTCGATGAGGAGCACGAGGTGCTGGAGGGGCCCGCCCGGCAGGCGGCCGAGCGGCTCGTGGAACTGCTCGGCGAGGCGTTGGAGATCGCCGGGAGCGGCGGCGCGCGCGGGAGGACGCCCACGCCGCCCGGCCCCGCGGGCGCCCAGTTCCTGATGCGCCCGACAATGTTCCGGCTGGTCCCGGTCGTCGTTCGGGCGGTCCGCGGGGAGCTCCGCCGGGAGTCGCCCGTGTTCCGGCACGCCGTCCGCCTGGCGGCGGTGGCCACGCTCGGCTATCTGATCGCCGCCAGGCTGCCCCTGGGCCACGGCTACTGGGCGCCCATCGCCTCGGTGATGGTGATGCGGCCGGACTTCCACCGGACGTACGCGCGTGCGGTGGCCCGTCTCGCCGGGACCCTGGCGGGGGTCGCGCTCGCCACGGGGATGGTGCAGGCCCTGGGACCGGACGCCCATGTGTTCGGCGCGCTGGCGGTGATCTCAGCGGGCCTGTCCTACATGCTGATCCGTACCGGCTACGCCTACTCCCAGTGCTTCACTGCCGCGTACGTCGTCTTCCTGCTCGGCATGGGCGGCCAGGCATGGGAGCAGACGGTCCCGGAGCGGGTGGTGCTCACCCTGCTCGGCGGGGCCCTGGCAATGCTGGCGTACGTGGTGTTCCCCGCGTGGGAGACACCCAAGCTGGCGGGCCGGCTTGCGGACTGGCTCGCCGCCAACGGCCGCTACGCAGCCGCCGTGCTCCGCAGCTACGCCGAACCGACCCGGGAGCATCGCGCCGACATGCGCAGGGCACTGCTGGCGAGCAGGGAGGCACGTGCCGCCTGGCAGGAGGCCTACGACCAGGCGAGGCAGGAGCCGGTCCGCCCCAGGGGTCTGACGTCGCGCGAGGCGGAGGAGGCACAGGAGGCGCTCAAGGGGTTCGGCCGGGCGGCGATGCTCATGGAGAGCCACGTCCCGCGGGTCGACAGCCGTTTCGTCCCCGAAGCGGAGCGGTTCGCCGAGGCCCTGGAGGCGGACACCGCGCAGGCGGCAGTCGACGTGCGCGAGCACAGGAATCCGGACTGGGGGCGCGTGGAGGAAGCGCTCAACGCATGGGAGGACGCCGCCGGCAACCGGAGCCCGGTCGTGCGGCGGGAGGCGGAACTGCAGAAGCGGGCCCTGGAAGACCTCGCGACGGCCGTGAGCCGCACACCCCTGGAACGGGACGTCGGCTCTGCTCGCGAGGAGCAGCGGGTGCGGGCGGCCGTGGCTGCGGAAGGTGATGGATCAGGACCCGCGCACCGGGGTGGGTGACGGCTCGGGCGACGGGGAGCGCCGCGACGACGAGGTGGATTCCGTCCTCGATGAGCTGCAGGAGGCCCTGTACCCGGCCGCCCTCGATCTTCGGGAGAATCGGTCGCACAGTCAGCATGCTGAGGGGTGCCCCGGCCTGCAGGCGCGGCGTGCTGCCGAACGGGTGGACGAGCGGATCCCTCCCTGTGGTGGCAGCCTGGGGGGAGCGGCGAGCGCGACATCACGGGTGCCCACCCGGCGGCAGGACAAGGGTTGTGAGGCAGCCCGACGCGGACACGAACGGCAAGGACCTGCGGCCCGTCCTGGCTCCGGCGGATGCCCCCGGCGGTGCGGGACCTGCCGAGTTCCTACCGTTCCGCGAGCAATGGCGGAGACTCTCCGCTCTCCGTTGCCGGAGCGGCGCGAAGTAATGGCGGTGAACCCGACTGGGCCCGTTGCTGCGTGGCGGACGCACCGTGCGGGAGGACGCGAGAGCACTGGAGGTGTGTGATGAGTGCTGACCGCTCCCACGAGAGCCTTGGTGGTCACGTACTGGTCCTCGATGCCGGCTCTTCGAGCCTTCACATCGCTCTGTTCGCGGCGGACGGTGAACGGGTGGCGGATCAAGACGCCTCGGAGCCCCCGGGGCCTGCTGCGGCGATGGAACTGCGGAACTTCCTCAGCGAGGTGCCCTCTCCTGCGGCGGTTGGTCACCGTATCGTCCACAGCGGTCCGCACCTGACTGGACATACGCTGATCGACACACGCGTACGGGCTCTGCTGGCGGACGTCGCCGATCTCGCGCCGCTGCACGTGACCCCTGCCCTGCCTGTGGTCGATGCCGCACGAGAACTCCTGCCCGACGTTCCTCATGTCGCCTGCTTCGACACTGTCTTTCACAAGGATCTGCCGGCCCAGGCGCGCACGTACGCCGTGCCGGAGCGATGGCGAGCCGAATACGGGCTGCGCCGGTACGGCTTCCACGGGCTCTCCTACTCGTGGGCGCTGCAGAGGACGGCGCAGGCCCTGGGCCGTCCCGTCGACGACCTCCAGGTCGTGCTCGTGCACCTGGGCGGCGGCTGCTCGGCCTGCGCCGTCCGGAACGGACGCAGCGTGGACACCACCATGGGCCTCACTCCGCTGGAAGGCCTGGTGATGAGCAAGCGCAGCGGCAGCCTCGACCCCGGCGCGCTGCTCTGGCTGCAGCGGCGGCACGGCCTGAGCACGGACGAATTGGATGACACACTCCACCGGCATTCCGGTCTGCTCGGCCTCTCCGGCACTTCGGGAGACACCCGGGACCTGGTGCGCGCCCGCGCGGAGGGTGATACCGCGGCCTCGTTGGCGCTGGCGACTTTCACACTCAGTTGCCGCAGGGGCATCGCCTCGATGGCCGCCTCGCTGGACCGGCTGGACGCGCTGGTCTTCACCGGGGAGATCGGCGAAGACCAACCCGAGGTACGCGAGGAGATCTGCTCGGCCCTGACCGTTCTCGGCATACGAGGCGGGCTGCTCGTCCCCGAACTGGAGGATTTGATGCGGGAAGGCCTCCGACGCATCGATCAGGCGGGGAGAGGTGTCCCGGTCCTCGTGGTCGCAACCGGCGAGACACAGCAGATCGCCGCCGAGACCCGACGGGTGCTCGGCATGTGACGGCCTACCTGACCAGGCGTCAGATCTGGAGAGGGATTACGTCCAACTCCGTCCGAAGTTCGGTGCGCCGAGCAGCGCCAGCTGGAGGCGTAGACGTCAGCACCGAGGCGGCGAGCCGGGAACAACTGATGGCGATACCGTGCGCTCTCGGCTGCGGCGGGGCACGGCGTGACCGACGAGGCCCGGTGGCAGCCGGCCAACGCCTCATTGTCCCCGGCGGTGCCCGGCGAGGGTAGGCCGTCTCCGGCCGTAAAGCCCGCAACTCACCAACCTGGTGGGCGGTTTCGCCCCAGGGGCCCCGACCTCCGACGACTGTCCCCCGGGTCTGTGGTGCCCGCGGGCACCACAGACCCGGGGAGTGTGGATCAGAAGGTCAGCTTCCAGCTGTCGATGTAGCCCGTGTCGATCTGGTAGCTGTCCTGGACGCGGAGCTTCCAGGTGCCGTCGGCCGGTTCTGCGGAGGCGTCGACGGTGTACGTCGTGTGCACGTCGTCGCCGTCGTCGTCGGAGACGTCCTTCAGCCGGTATGCGGTGCCGCCGGGTCCGATCAGATCGATCACCAGGTCGCCGCGGTAGGTGTGGACGATGTCCACCGAGACCTGGAGGGCGCTCGGTGCGTTGCCGGTGCGGCCGGTCACGATGAGCGGGGACTCGACCGGATCGCCCGCGTCGGGGATCCGCACGTTGCCCGGGTTGACGAAGAAGTCGCCGCCGGAGGCGATGACGTGCCAGGCGAAGCCCGTCTCCGCTCCGGATCCGTCCGCGGCGCTCGCCGTCACGGTCGGGGTGAACTCCCCTGTTTCTGCCGGGGTTCCGGAGATCAGACCGGTCTCGTGGTCGATGGCCAGTCCGTCGGGCAGGCCGGTGGCCTCGTAGGTGAGACCGCCCGGACGGCTGGTGTCCGCCGTGATCTTCAGCGTGGCGGGCTGGCCGACCGCGGACTCCTGGCCGGCGGGCGCCGTCAGCGCGACGTGGTTGACGAAGCGCGGACCGACGTTCACCGCTGCCCAGGTGTTGCCGACGGCCTCGTACGCCTCGCTGGACCGGCCGAACAGGTCGGCGGCGGCCTGTAGGGTCGCGACGCGGGCGCCCGCGTAGTCGGTGGTGGACGTCATGTACGTGGTCAGCGCCCGGTACCAGACGTTCGTGGCGTTGTGCAGGCCGAGGCCGGGGACCGGCTCGCCGTCGTGGGTCGGGCTGTCGTAGCCGACGCCGTTGACGGTCTTCGCTCCGCTGCCCTCGGCGAGAAGGTAGAAGAAGTGGTTCGCCACGCCGGAGGAGAAGTGCGGGTCGAGCCCTTCGGTCTCGGTGGACCAGTAGTCCTGGGACAGGCCGTCCTTGGAGGGCTTGTCCATGTAACGCAGCGGGGTGCCGTCGCCGTTGATGTCGATCCGCTCGCCGACCTCGTAGTCGGGCACGTCGTTCGGGTTGTTCGTGAAGAACTCCACGGCGGCGGCCATGATGTCGCTGCTGCCCTCGTTCAGACCGCCGGACTCGCCGTTGTAGTAGTACAGGTCCGCCGTGGCGCTGGTGACGCCGTGGGTCATCTCATGGGCGGCGACGTCGAGCGCGGTCAGCGGGTTCGCGTTGTCCTTGCCGTCTCCGTAGAGCATGCAGAAGCAGTCGTCGTCCCAGTAGGCGTTGACAACGTTGTTCCCGAAGTGGACCCGGGAGGACGCACCGACACCGTCGTTGGCTATGCCGTTGCGGCCGAACTGGTCGTGGTAGAAGTCCCAGGTCTTCTGGGCGCCGTACGCGGCGTCCGCGGCGGCGGTCTCGCGGTTGGCCGGATCGCCGTCGCCCCAGATGTCGTCGGCGCCGGTGAAGAGCGTGCCGGTGCCACTCGTGGCGCCGCCCAGGTCGTACGTCTTGTGGCCGCCGCGCTGGGTGTCGGTCAGTTCGAAGACGTCTCCGTCACGTGTGCTGCCGAGGTCGACCTCGCCGCTGAACTGGCCTTTGCCCACGCCGGGGTGGATGGTCTCGAACTCCCGCACCTTCTTGCCGCTCTTCGCGTCGGTGACGACATGCACCTCGCGCGGAGAGCCGTCGTCCTCGACGCCGGTGACCACCGACTCCCAGGCGAGGGCGGGTGCGCCGTCGGCCGCCCAGACGATCAGTCGCGGTGCTCCGTCCGCCCGCACCTGCCCGGTGCCGTCGGCCTTGGCGGCGGCGAGCGCCGACTTCCTCGCCGTCGAGGCGGCGACCGTGGCGTCGGTCGTCGGTACGGACACCTGAGCGTCGGTCGCCCTGGTGACGGTCCGGCCGGCGGCACGCTGATGGACCACCAAGTCACCGCCCAGGACGGGGAGTCCGGCGAAGGTGCGCTCGTAGCGGGTGTGGACGGTGCCGTCGGCGTCCTTGATGACGTCCTTCGGCAGCAACTTCTCCTTGGCGCCCAATTTCAGGGAACCGGCGGTGGCCTTCGCGGATTTCGCCGCCGCCTTGAGGAGGCCGGCGCGCTGAGCTGGGGTGAGCGGGACGGGAGCCGCGCCCGCTCTGGGCTCCGCGGCGATCCGGGCCTGAGCCGTCGGGACCTGGTTCGGCTGGGCGACCGCTCCGGTCGCCGGAGCGGTCGCGGCGGCGATGAGGGCGGTCACGACGACCAGCGCACCTCCGGCGACGCGCTGGGGGCTACGAGAGAGTCTGGGCCTGCGGGGGCGTAAGGATCTCGGCACTCCTGCTCCTTCCGGCCGCTCGACGGCGGCCGTGTGGGAAGACCGGATGGCGGTGTCGGCCATCCGGGGAGAACGTGCGATGAGTGCCGCGCGGCGTGAAGATCTTCACACTGAAAGGTCGTCAGTGTCATGGCCTGAACAGACAGTTGTCCGGAATGAGGTCTTGCCGCTCACGTCCGAACAGGCATGGGACGAGGGCGACATGCGCCTTTACACGACGTAAACAATTGCCCCACAGGTGCCTCCTCAGCCACATCAGTTGCCGAGTTTCACAGAGCGGGGGTAAATCGGCCACGCTCCGAGTCACGCCTCGCAGAGGGCCTTGGTATCGATGGTGTCGTTGCCGTCCCCGACCCCCGCAATACGCCCTCGCTCAGGCGTCGTCCCGGCCCGCGAGGACGGTTTCGCGGAACGAAGCCACCACAGGGCGGAGATCGACCCGGTGCCAGGCCGCCCACAGCTGAACAGACCCTCCGTGCCAGGGCAGTTCACGTACCGCGACACCGTCGGTCGTGCCGCGCATCATGCTCTTCTGGATGAGCGCGAGGCCGAGACCGGAGGCGACCAGGCCCAGTGCGGTGAGTGGATCGGCCGCGTCGAGACGGATGTCCGGGGTGAAGCCGGAGGCCACGCACGAGGCGACGAACGTGTCGCGCCAGGCCGGGTCGTGGGAGTCACCCACCGCGATCCACGGCTGCCCGTCGAGGGCTCCTGGGGTCAACTCCTCCTGCCCCGCGAGGGGATGCTCCGCGGGCAGCGCGAGCAGCAGGGGATCCCGCAGCAACGGGGCCGTGTTCAGGTCCGGGTCGTCCTCGGACGGCGGTGTGCGCACCAGCGCGATGTCCAGGCTGCGCTGGCGCAGTCCCTCGAACTGCTCGGCCGACTCCTGGTCGTAGAGCGCCACGTGAATGCCGGGGCGTTGATCGCGCAGGGTGCGCAGGGCGGTGGGCAGGATGCCCGTGTGCATGGCGTCGGCCACGTAGCCGATGCACAGGCCGCCCTCCTCGCCACGGCCGAGCCGTCGGCCGAGGTTCTCCAGCCGGTCCGCGTGGCGCAGCAGGGCGTGCGCCTCGGTCAGGAAGACCCGGCCGTCGGAGGTCAGCCGGATGCGCTGCTGGCTGCGTTCGAAAAGGGTCAGGCCCAGGTTCTTCTCCAGCTGGGCGATCTGCCGGCTGAGAGGCGACTGGGAGATGTGCAGCTGCTCGGCGGCACGGCCGACGTGTTCGGTCTCGGCGACGGCGACGAAGTAGCGGAGTTGACGCAGGTCAAGCATGTAGGACCTCGGAGGACTCAAGTATGTCGAAGCAAGTCTTGGACAGTCTCATCCATGGATCCTAACCTCGAACACGCAAGGCCGACGGATCGCACATTGAGTGACGAATCCTCCGCAATCGATATCACCCTCGCTATCGCAAGGATCCCCCCATGAGCATCAAGCCCCTCCTGCCCGGCACCCTCGGCTTCGGCACCGCCCCCCTCGGCAACATGTTCCGCGCCATCCCGGACGAGGAGGCCGCGGCCACCGTCGAAGCCGCCTGGGACCAGGGCATCCGCTACTTCGACACCGCGCCCTTCTACGGTGCGGGACTCTCCGAGATCCGGCTCGGCGACGTACTCGCGCAGCACCCGCGCGACGAGTTCGTCCTCAGCACGAAGGTCGGCCGCGTCATCTTCGACGAGATCGAGGACCCGGCCGTACGCGACCTCGGCGAGAAGGGCGGCCTCTTCGAACACGGGCGCCCGAACAAGATGGTCAACGACTACACCGCCGACGCCACCCTCCGCTCCATCGAGGACAGCCTCAAGCGCCTGCGGACGGACCGCCTCGACATCGTGTGGGTGCACGACGTCGCCCAGGACTTCTACGGGGACGAGTGGCTGGCCGCCTACGAGACCGCCCGCACCGGCGCGTTCCGCGTCCTGCAGAAGCTGCGCGAGGAGGGCGTCATCAAGGGCTGGGGCCTGGGCGTGAACCGCGTGGAGCCCCTGGAGCTCACCCTCGACCTGGACGAGCCGAAGCCCGACGCCTTCCTCCTCGCCGGCCGCTACACCCTCCTCGACCACGACCGGGCACTGCAGCGGCTGCTGCCTGCCGCTGCCGCCCAGGACGTCGACATCGTGGTCGGCGGCCCGTACAGCTCGGGCATCCTCGCCGGAGGAACGCACTTCGAGTACCAGCAGGCGCCCGCGCACATCATCGACAAGGTCGAGCGGATCAAGGCACTCGCCGAGCGGCACGGGGTCGGCATCAAGTCCGCCGCGCTGCAGTTCTCCCTCGCCCACCCGGCGACGGCGGCCGTCATCCCCGGCGCGACCAAGCCCAGCCGCATCGCCGAGGACGTCGCCGCTCTCGGCGAGACGATCCCGGCCGCGTTCTGGGCGGACCTGCGCGAGGAGCGCCTGATAGCGCGGGACGCTCCGGTACCCGCAGCCACCGCCTGACCCTGACCCGGTCACCTCGCAAATTCCGCGCACCTACGCACCCGCACACCTCCAGGAGGATCCCGTGGCCACGACCGCCGCAACCCTCGACATCCCCGCCTCGCCCGACCGCGTCTGGCAGCTCATCGGCGGCTTCGACTCACTGCCCGACTGGCTCCCCTACATCCCCGCCAGCGAACTCAGCGAAGGCGGACGTGTCCGCAGTCTCCGCAACGAGGACGGCGGTGTGATCGTCGAGCGCCTCGAAGCCTTCGACGACAAGGCCCGCACCTACAGCTACTCCATCCTCCAGGCACCCTTCCCCGTCACCGGCTACCTCTCCACCCTCACGGTGCACGAGATCCCCGGACAGGGCACAGCCCGCGTGGAGTGGTCCGGCACCTTCACACCGGACGGCGTCAGCGACGACGAAGCCATCGCTCTGTTCCACGGCATCTACACGGACGGCCTCGCCGCGCTGAACGAAACGCTCGCCGTTCACAGCCATCGCGCATAGCGGGCGGCATGCCCGGCCTGCCCGCCGTGTCCGAGGTCAGCCGGCGGCGGGTCGGGGCCAGGCGCCGCCCAGCCACGCGGTGGCCTCTCGCGGGGAACGCAGGTGGACGACGTTCAGGGGCGCGAAGCGCGGGTCGGTCGTCCGGCGGTTGATCTCGGCGCGGCGGGCCTCGTACTGGGTCCAGGACGACCACGCGGGGTGGTCGCCGCTGAACCAGGAGGACAGGGTCTCCACATTGCCGCCGAAGACCCGCTCGCGCAGCAGGGTCCGTCGCAGGGATCTGCGCAGTACGCGCGGCATGACGACGGCTCTGGGGTAGTCGAGCCAGATCACGGTGTCGGCGCTGGTCCACAACAGGTCGCGGACCTCGGGGTGGCCGAAGGAGTCGAAGATCCAGGCCGGGGCTGCGGCTATTTTCGCGACCTGTTGGTGCAAGTCGGGGTCGACCGCCCAGTCGGGGCCGTTGAACACGAGCGAGTCCATCTCGTGGAACGGCAACCGGAGCCGGGCGGAGAGGGCTTGCGCCATGGTGGTCTTTCCGGCTCCGGTGATGCCGGCGACGAGGATACGTTGCACGTACGGATGCTACGGGCGCCGGTCGGCCTTCGGCGAAGCCGTTTTCGTCGGCTTCCCCGGCCACTGGATCGACGTCGAGCCCATCTTCGGCGCCGAGGAGTGGGCCGCCCCGGACATGACCAGCCTCATGCAGCAGATCTCACCCACGCCGGCCGACCACTGAAGCCAGGCCGTTCACCGAGGTCGGCGTCAAAGCGGCCTGGCCCGGCGGAAGTTGTGCTCAATGGCGTACGGGGGTCTGCGTCGGCGTCTCCTCCGCCGTGGCCGCCGCCTGGCCGCCCGGGTGGCGCAGGGCGCAGAGGTAGCCGATGCCGAGCGCGACGGCCATGCCGTAGAACACCCACTGGTTGGCCTCGGCGAAGTCCATGCGGATCGAGGACATCGCATCGCGCATGGTCGTCGCGACCGGGCCGTCGCCGGTGGGGGTGCGGGCGTCCGCCTGGCCCGTGATCGACTGCGTCACGTCCCCGGCCACGGAGTCGACCTGGTCCGCCGGTACCCCGCGGGCCCGGAGGGTGCTCTCCACGTTGTCCGTCATGGTGTGCGTCAGCATGGTGCCGAAGACGGCGAGTCCGATGCTGGCCGCGTAGTTGCGGACGGTCTGGGTGATGCCGGTGACTTCACCGTAGGAGGCGTCGATCGCCCGGTTGACGGCGTCCGTCGAGGCCGGGGCGAGGATGAAACCGATGCCCGCGCCGGCGAGTGCGACGTACGGCCACTGGTCGTGCATGGACAGGTCCGTCAGTTTGCCAGCCCAGAGGGCGAACCCGACGGCGCCCACCACACAGCCGATCTTCAACGCGGGGCGGGCTCCCCGCTTGTCGAGGATGCGGCCGCCCCACTGGGAGGCGATGGCGAATCCCACGAAGAAGTACAGCAGGTACAGGGCGGCCTGGTTGGCCGAGGCGCTGAGGGAGACCTGGGCGTAGACCGAGGCGAAGAAGAAGACGGGGACGAACGCCAGCATGGCGAAGAAGAGCACCAGCGAGTCCACTGTGAAGGCCCGGTCGCGGAAGACAGACAGGTTGATCAGGGGGTGGCGGGTGCGCAGTTCGTAGCGGCAGAAAACGTACAGCACCGCGAGGCCGCCGATGATGCAGGCCCATGTGGCCACGCTGTCCCAGCCCCAGGCCGACGCCTGCTGGAAGCCGAGCACGCTCGTGCCCATCCCGACGGCGATCAGCAGAGCGCCCTTGACGTCCAGCGGTTCGTCGCGTCGCCGGTCGGAGATGTGGGCGAGCGCGGTGAGGATCAGCGCCACGACGGCGACAGGCACGTTGACCCAGAAGATCGCCCGCCAGGTCCAGGTGGTCAGCCAGCCGCCGAGCAGCGGTCCCACGGCGGTGAGGGCACCGGTGAGGCCGAAGAACAGGGCCAGGGCGCGCCCCCGCCGCTCGACCGGGAACACCGCCACGACGACCGCGAGCGCGGCGGGGAAGAGCAGCGCCGCTCCGAGTCCCTGAGTCGCGCGGAAGGCGACGAGCCACGTCAGTGCGTAGTCCCCGTCGGGCACGCAGCCGCACAGCGCGGAGGAGATGACGAAGATCAGGGTGCCTGCTACGACGACACGACGTGGCCCCAACAGGTCGGCGAGGCGTCCGCCGACGGCGAAGAACGCGGCCAGGGACAGCAGATAGGCGTTGACCACCCACTGCATGCCCGAGGCGGAGAGGCCGAGTTCGGAGACGATGTCGGGCGCGGCGATCGACACGATCGTCTGGTCGATGAACGTCATCGCCACCGCGAACATCATCGCCGCGAGCGCCAGCGGCTGGGAGGCCGCGCGTCCGGCACCGGATGCGCTCTCGTTGCGTTGCGCGTGCGTACGGCTCACCCGGTCAGTCTGCGTCGGAACCGGTGACGCCGCACCCGGAGCACATCTCCCCAACGGTGCACAGGCAAGGGGTGGCCGTCGGACGGGCCTCGTCCACCTTATGGGCGAATTCGAGGGCTTCGGGCCGGTGGGCTTCGGTGGGAGCAGCAGTATGAGGCGGGTGACCGCGTCCTCATCCGGTTCTTCCTCGGCCGACGTCCCTCAGCAGGTGGCCGACGTCCCGCAGCAGGTCGGCCTCCGTGGCGACGCACGCTTCGAGGACATCGCTCATGCCTCCTGGTGGCAGATCGCCGCCAGGCTGCCCCGCACACTCGCCGCCGCGGCCCGCCTCGGCTGGGCCGCCGACCGGCCCGCGATGCTCCTGCTGGCCTGCTGCCAGCTGATCGTCGTCGCCGCCTCGGCCGTCGCACTCGCCGCGTTGCCGGGTGCGCTGGCCCAGTTGTTCCAGGGCGGTCAGGTGGGCGACCGGGTGGTGGCGGCCGTTCCCGCACTGGTCGTGGTCGCCGCCGCCACCGGGATGCGGGCGGGGGCCGACGCACTCGGCGTATACGCGTCCGCGCGGCTCGCCCCGGAAGTCGCGTCCGAGGCGGACCTCCAGATCCTGGCGGCCGTGCCCCGGGTGGAGCTGGACGCGTACGACCGGCCCGGCTTCGCGGACCGGCTGCAGGCCGCGGGCCGGGGTGCGGAGGCGACCGAGAGCCTGATCGCCGATGCCCAGGCACTGGTCTCCGCGCTCGGCCAACTCGTCGCCGCCGCTTCGGTGTTGGCCCTGCTCCACCCCGTACTGCTGCCGCTGCTGCTGCTCGCCGTGGTGCCCAAGGGTGCCGCGGCCGTCACCACCGCGCGTATCCAGCACCGTGCCGACCACCAGAACATCGCGGACAGCCACCTGCGTTACCTGCTGAGGCACTACGCCACTCACCAGCGCACCGCGGCCGAGGTACGCGCCACCACCATGGCCGCGTTCCTGGCCGACTGGTACCAGGAGATCACCGGCCGGATCAAGGCCACGCATCGCCGGGCCGCACCGCGTGTGCTGCGTGTCAGCCTGCTCGGCGCCGGTGTCAGTGGCCTCATGCTCGCGGCGACCTGGGCCGCGCTCGGCTGGCTCGCCGCGAGCGGGCGGATGGACCTCGCGCTCGCGGCCACGGCTGTGGTCGCCGTCCGTACGTCCACAGGCGCGCTGATGTCTCTGGTCCTGGCCGCCGCTCGGCTGTTCCGGACCAGCCTGTACCTGGAGGACTGGCAGGCGTTCCTGCACCGGGCGAAGGCTCTGCGGGCGGTCCGCGGGTCCCAGGTGATCCCGGACGGCGCCCCCGGCGAGATCCGCGCGCAGTGCGTCGGCTACACGTATCCCGGGGCCGCGCGAGCAGCCGTCGACGACGTCAGCCTCACCTTGCGGCGCGGCGAACTCATCGCGCTGGTGGGCGAGAACGGGTCCGGCAAGACCACCCTGTCCGCCCTGCTCACCGGGCTCCGCGTCGCCACCAGCGGCACGGTGAGCTGGGACGGCACCGACCTGGCCGAGGCCGATCCGCACAGTGTGTGGACCAAGGTCGGTCTGGTGCCCCAGGACTACACGCGCTGGCCGATGGACCTGCGCGCCAACATCCATCTCGGCCAGCCCCGTTCCGAGGACGACGCCCTCCTCCTGGCTGCCGCGCGGGCGGCCGGCGCGGACAGCGTCATCGCGAACGTCCCGCACGGCCTCGACACCCTGGTCGCGGGCTCGCACTGGGGAGGCACCGACCTGTCCGGCGGCCAGTGGCAACGGGTCGCCGTCGCGCGCGCCTTCTACCGTGACGCCGCGATGCTCATGCTGGACGAGCCCACCTCCGCGATGGACCCACGCGCCGAGTACCTGGTGATCCGCCGCTTCAAGGAACTCGCCGCCGGGAAGACCGCGATCTTCGTCACCCAGGGCCTGGAGAACGCCCGGATCGCGGACCGCATCATCGTCCTCGACGGGGGACGCGTGCGGGAGGAAGGCGACTTCGAGACCCTGATGTCGCGTGACGGACTCTTCGCAGAGCTCTACCGACTGTCCCAGGACCGGTGACTGCTGCCCTCATCGCGCCATCGCGACCATCGCGACCGCCGGGCCTCAGAAGCCACCGGGCCTCAGAAGCCTCCAGGTCTCAGGATGGATTTTCCGGCAACCTCTTCTGCGGCAGGGCCGGCACCACCATCAGGCGGTGGTACGCGGCCGACTGGTGCGGTTCGCCCACCGCGAGGCCGTCGACCTCCACCCAGGCGTGCGCACGGAACGGCGAGGTCCGCACGCCCGTGCACCAGTCCGGCCAGACCCCGCGCATCCGGCACAGCAGCGCCGTGGCCACGGACCGCTGAAGGCAGCCCTCCCCGGCGCAGCGCGCGCTGAGCGCGACGACGACCTCGCGCGCGGCGAGCGCCTGGGAGGCGGTGGCGGGGGCGGCCCCGCGCCGGAGCACGGACAGGACACGACGCACACGGTGCGGCTTGAGCATGACGATCAGCCGGGCGGCGCCCGTGGCGAGGAGGACGGGCGGACGCCGGCGCAGGGGCAGGCGGCTGCGGGCGGCGGGCACCATCGGCTGGCTCATCGGGGTACCACCAGCCGGGCCTCGGTCAGCGCGCGCGTGATCGAGGCCGTGTCGGCGTCGGCTCGCTCGGCGGTGAGTCGAGGGTAGGCGGCGCACAGCGCGCGAGCCGTGTCCGGCGGCTCGGCGCCGTCGATCAGGCTGCGCAGGACGAGCGCCGCCGTGCGGTTGAGCTGCCAGTAGCGGCCGGTGACCTCGTCGAGGAGCACCATGCCGTCCGGTGTGTCCGTCGCGCAGACGTCGGGTCGCAGGGCCAGGCTCACGGCGCTCCTTCGGTGATCGCGGTGCTCGGGGTGCTCTCGGTTCTCGCGGCGCTCTCGGTTCTCGCGGCGCTCGGAGGGCAGGTGGGCGCGGATCTGGCACGCAACCAGATCTCGCTGCCCAGACTGGAACTGAGAGAGCGCAGCGCCTCCGGAGTGGGGTGCACCCCGAGCAGGGAGGCACGGACCGCGGCGTCGTCGATCAGTCCGGCGCGGGCGAGCAACGAGCCGTCGAAGAGCTCCAGCAGACCGGCGCGGTTGCCGCGCAGACCGGCGTGGAAGTCCGCGCTGTACTCGCCCTTGGTGTTCCGTCGCAGGACGTCGTCGGGCACGATCCCGCGCACCGCCTCGGCGAGCACCGGCTTGTACCGGCCGGGGGTGCTGCGCTCGGCCACGCGGATGGCCAGGGCCGCCTCGATCACCTGGTCGTCGAGGAAAGGCGCGGCCAGCCCCAGTCCTTGACGGGACATCACCTGGTCCAGCAGCCGCAATCCGCGACCACCGGTGCGTACGCACGTGAGTGCCGTGTGCTGTCCGCGCTGGGGCGCGAGGGGCTCGGCAGAGTCGGCGGCTTCCTCGATCAGCTCCCGTACGGCCTCGGTCGCGTCGCGGCTCGCCCACGGCGGCATGCGCAGGTCCACGCCCCACGCCGTCGAGGGAGCGCCACGGACCAGGGCCGGCGACGGCGGCTGCGGCGTGGTGAGGCCCTGCGCCCATGCGGTCAGCCACTGGCCGAACGTCCTGCGGTCCGCGAGCTGACGCAGCAGTTGTCCGAGCGGCCAGTGCTGGGAGGCGCGTTGCGTACGGATACGGGACCAGGCTGACAGGGGGTGGCGTCGGACGTAGTCGTGCAGGTGCGGGGGAAACGAGCTGAACAGTTCGTCCCCGCCGCCGCCCATCAGGTGCAGCCGGGATCCCCGGCCGGTCATCAGACGGCACAGCTCCGCCATCCTGGCGCCGTCCCTCACCCAGGGCCCCGGCTCGTCGGTGAGGACTGCGTCACCGGTGAGGGCCGTCAAGTCGCTGTACCAGAGCGGCCATTGGCCGGTGGCGGGCGTGATGTGCTCGATGTCGGGCAGGTGGGCGGTGGCACGCGCGGCCCAGGTCGCGTCGTCGTTGTCCGGGTCGAGGCTCTGCCAGCGCAGCGTCACCAGTTTCGGCCCGGCCGGGCGGGACTGTTCCTGTTCCCGTGCGGCCGGGAACTGTTCCCGAGTGGCCAGGAGCCGTTCCCGTGTGGCCAGGAAGCACAGACTGGTGGAGTCCAGGCCTCCGGTGAGGTCCGCACTCAGCGTGTCTTCGCCTGCCGTGCGGGCGTCCACCGCCGCGGTCAGTGCCGCGCGCACCGCAGGCACGCCGTCCTGCCACGCGCGCTGCGGCTCCGGTGGGGTCCACCACCGTCTGGTGGATGCCCAGCCGTCCGCGTCGATCAGCAGACAGTCGTAGGACGGCACGGCTCGCACGCCCTGCCAGACACAGTGGTCGTCCAGCGGGTACGGAAGCGGCGAGGTGAGCAGGTGGGCGGCCAGGACCCGTTCGTCGGGGGACGCTCCCGTCAGTGCGGCGAGCCGGTCCGCCCGGTCGGCGGCCACCGTCGCCCCGGCCACGCGTGTGTGGAAGAGCCGCCGGACCCCGGACACGCTCCCCCTGGCCCGGACCGTACCGTCGACGGAGACCAGCAAGTGGAAACTGCCGGTGAGGCCGTGGGCGATCCGCTCCATGTCCTCGGCGTCCCGCAACCGCCCCGCCCGCGCGGACAGTTCGTCGGCGGTGACCGGACAGCGGCCGATCACCGCAACTCGCCGCGCCCCTGCCGCTCCCACCGTCACCTGTCCGTCCGGCCAACTGCCCAGAAGCCAGGGCCGGCCGGAGTGGTGATCGATGGTCTCGGTGGCCCAGGGGCGCAGGAGCTGCGCCGCGGCCACGCCGGGTTCACCGTCCGGAAGGATCGCGAACCATACGTCACCGCTCATGGCATGTCACCCGTCATGTGGTGGTGTCGGACTCGATCTCAGTTGGGGCCGAGGTACCACTCGTAGGGCGGAAAACCGCCCTCGTAGAACGCCCCGAGGGCCTCGCCACGGGTCAGGTCGGCGAAGTCACCCACTTCCACCATGGCCGGCGGCTCGTACACCTCGTCCTGCTGCATGAAGGTCCTCCTCGATTCCGCTGGTGGCGCGGATGCCGCGCCGTTACGGAAAGTACCTAGAGCATTTGGGCACTACACCCAAATGCACCTATCCCCATCCGATTCAGTGAACTGGGCGGATACGCGGCCTCGACAGAGGTGCGCAAGCAGCGCCACGTGCGCCGTGCGCGCCCGGAGCTGAGAAGGAAGCCCGCGGCGCTATAGGTGAGTTCAAACCGCGCGAGTGACCGGCGTCCCTGCCGACAGTCGCGCCAGGGGATCGGTATCGTCCGCCCAGATGCCCAGGTCCGCGGCTCAGGGGACGGCACGGAGGAGGAGCACCATGACCGATCGCCGGCAGGGAACCGCGTCGGACGACGGATCCGCGTCACGGGTGGAGGAGGCCCGTCGGGCGCGCACTCGCGACACGGTGCGGCTCGCGGTGGTGATCGGTGCTCTCGGTGTGGTCTTCGGCGACATCGGGACCAGCCCGATCTACACCCTCCAGACGGTGTTCAACCCCGACGACCCGCACCCCGTCCCGGTCACCACGAACAACGTGTACGGGGTGGTGTCGCTGGTGTTCTGGTCGGTGATGATCATCGTCACGGTCACCTACGTGCTGCTGGCGATGCGCGCCGACAACGACGGTGAGGGCGGCATCATGGCGCTCATCACCCTGCTGCGGCGGTGGAGTTCACAACGCGGGCGTCGGGCCACCGTCGTACTGGCCGCGCTCGGCATCTTCGGTGCGTCACTGTTCTTCGGTGACAGCATGATCACCCCGGCGATCTCGGTGCTGTCCGCGGTCGAGGGGCTCAAGGTCGTCGAGCCGTCGCTGGACAGCGCGGTCGTGCCGATCACCGCGGTGATCATCGTGCTCCTGTTTCTGGTGCAGCGCCGGGGAACCGCAGCGGTGGGCCGGGTGTTCGGCCCGGTGATGATCGTCTGGTTCACGGCCATCGGCGCGTGCGGCGTGGTCGGCATCGCCGACCATCCGGGCATCCTCAGGGCGCTGTCACCGACGTACGCGCTGGGCTTTCTGTTCGGTCACTGGGGCACGGCCTTCTTCGCCCTGGCCGCGATCGTGCTCGCGGTCACCGGGGCCGAGGCGCTCTACGCCGACATGGGGCACTTCGGCCGCCGGGCGATCACCCGGGGCTGGCTGTTCCTCGTACTGCCCGCCTGCGTCCTGAGCTATCTGGGCCAGGGCGCGCTGATCCTCGACAACCCGGACAACATCAGCAGCCCGTTCTTCCTGCTCGTGCCCGACTGGGGGCGCTGGCCGATGGTCATCCTGGCGACGGCGGCGACCGTGATCGCCTCCCAGGCGGTGATCACCGGCGCGTACTCGGTCGCCTCCCAGGCTGCCCAACTCGGCTACCTGCCGCGGCTGCGCATCGCGCACACCTCGGAATCCACCATCGGTCAGATCTACGTCCCGTGGATCAACTGGCTTCTGATGGTCTCGGTCCTCACCCTGGTCTTCGCCTTCCAGAGCTCCGCGGCGCTGGCCTACGCGTTCGGCATGGCGGTCACCGGCACCATCACCATCACCACCCTGCTCTTCTTCTACGTCGCCCGTGGCAAGTGGGGTACGCCCCGGTGGCTGCTCGCCATCGGCGCGGGCCTGCTCCTCCTCGTGGACCTGCTGTTCGTGGCGGCCAACATGACCAAGCTCGTCCACGGCGCGTGGCTGCCGCTGCTGATCGGCCTCACCGCGTTCACGGTCATGACGACCTGGCAGCGCGGCCGCGCACTCGTCACCGAGGAACGCGCACGCCAGGAAGGGCCGTTGCCCGAGTTCATCGACCACCTCCGCACCGGGGAGGAGCCGACGCTCCGGGCGCCCGGCACGGCCGTCTTCCTGAACCGGGACAAGGAGACCGCGCCCCTGGCCATGCGGGCCAACGTCGAGCACAACCACGTACGGCACGAGCAGGTGGTGATCCTGTCCATCGGAACCGAGCCCGTGCCCCGCGTCCCTGCCGACCAGCGGATCGTCGTCGACGACCTCGGGTACGCGGACGACGGGATCATCCATGTCACCGCCCTGTTCGGCTACATGGAGACGCCGGACGTGCCCGGCGCACTGGCCATGCTCGACCCGGCCGAAACCGAAGGTCCGCTGCAACTCGACCAGGCGTCCTACTTCCTGTCGAAGATCGAACTCCGTCGCGGCAAGGCCCCGACGATGGCCCCCTGGCGCAAACGGCTGTTCATCGCCACGTCCTACATCACGGCCGACGCCGCCGAGTACTTCAGCCTGCCCCGCGACCGCACGGTCATCATGGGTTCGCAGATCGAGGTGTAGACCCGGACCATTCCGTCCCGGGAACCACCGGCCCTCCGAAGACCCGGCTCAGGCCGCCGTCGAACGCGCGGCTTCAGTGACTTCGTATCCCGCCTCGCCGATCGCGTCCCGCACGGCGTCGTCGCTGACCGACTCCCCGCGTACGGTCACACGGCCGGCCGGTACATCGACATCGACCTCGGTCACTCCGGGCACCGCCATCACCTCTTCGGTGACGCTCGCCGCACAGTGACCACAGCTCATTCCGGAGACGGCACAGATCTTCTCAGCCATGTCGGGGGCTCCTGTCCTCTGCTTCCCGGGAACGCTGTGGCATGGGGTACGCGACACATCCCCGCCGTGTTCACCACCGCGTGCGCCGCCGGCATGCTCGCGGAGAAGGACGCCGACGAGCTGCGCGCCGCGATCAGCCAGGACCTGGACTGCGCCGACGTCACCGCCGCCACCCGTCGGGTCCTCACCCGCGGCAGCAGCCACGACACGTGCTCACAGCATGCTCAGCACCACGAGCACTGCCACATCTGCGCCGACGCGACCGACTGGGCACGGCCGACCCCGGGTGAGCAGACACTCGCTGGGACCGAGATTGCATGGAGGGGACGGCGCGTACGGCACGGGGATGGTGAAGGAAGCGTTCTGCGAGGATGTGCCGCATGACTGTGCGCAGCAGGAATCATCTGACGGTGTCCGGCCGCACCGGAGGGCCGGTGGTGATGCTGGCGCACGGATTCGGATGCGACCAGAACATGTGGCGGCTGGTGGTTCCGCTCCTGGAGCGCGACTTCACCGTGGTGGTTTTCGACCATGTAGGGGCCGGGCGTTCCGAGCTGTCGGCGTGGAGCAAGGAGCGCTATTCGACGCTGGAGGGCTATGCCGCGGACGTGCTGGAGATCTGCCGTGAGCTGGCGCTCGGCCCGGTGACGTTCGTGGGGCACTCGGTGAGCGCGATGATGGGGGTGCTGGCGGCGGCGCGGGAGCCGGAGGCCTTCGCCCAGCTGGTGCTGCTCGCCCCGTCGCCGTGTTTCATCGACGATCCGGCCGCCGGCTATCGCGGCGGGTTCAGCGCCGAGGACATCAATGAGCTCCTGGGGTCGCTGGACGCGAACTATCTGGGCTGGTCGGGCGCGATGGCCCCGGTGATCATGGGCAATCCCGAGCGGCCGGAACTGGGCGCGGAACTGACCAACAGCTTCTGCCGCACCGACCCGGACATCGCCCGCGTCTTCGCCCGAGTGACGTTCCTGTCCGACAACCGCGACGACCTCTCCAAGGTCACCGTTCCCACCCTCGTCGCGCAGTGTTCCAACGATGCGATAGCGCCGCCGGAGGTGGGAGCCTTCGTACAGTCCCGGATCGCGGGAAGCAGACTGGTCACCCTGAACGCGACCGGCCACTGCCCCCAGCTCGCCGCACCGGAGGAAACGGCTGCCGCGATCACCGAGTTCGTCACGGCCGAGCGGTGATGTGCACGACCGGCGACGGCGAGAGCGGCGAACACCCGCTTCCCGAGGAACAAGTTGGTGACGACCGTGCGGCGTTCGCCACCCTGCTGGAGGACAGCGCCGAGGACCTGTACGAGCACGCGCCGTGCGGGTACCTCTCCACGCTGCTGGACGGCACGATCGCGAAGATCAACACGACCCTCCTGGACTGGCTCGGCTACACACACGGCGACCTGGTCGGCCAGAAGACCTTCGCCGAGTTGCTGACCGTGGGGGGCCGTCTCTACCACGAGACCCACTTCGGCCCGCTGCTGCGCATGCAGGGCGAGATCAGCGGGATCGCCCTGGAGCTCAGGACGGCCGACGGAGGCCGGCTGCCCGTGCTGGTCACCTCCACGGTCAAGTCCGGCAGCGACGGACAGCCCGTACTGATCCGTACCACCGTCTTCGACGCCCGCGACCGCCGCGCCTACGAGACCGAACTGCTGCGCGCCCGGCAGCAGGCAGAACGCGAACGCGAAGAGCTCGAACGCCTCAACGCCACCCTGCAGCAGACCCTGCTGCCCCCGGTGCTGGTGAGTGTGCCCGGGCTGGACGTGGCCGCGCACTACCACATCGCCTCCGCCGACAAGGTCGGCGGCGACTTCTACGACCTCTTCCCGCTCGCCGCCGGGGCATGGGGGATGTTCCTGGGCGACGTGTGCGGCAAGGGCGCCGCCGCCGCGGCCGTCACCTCCCTGGCCCGCTACACACTGCGTGCCGCCGCTGTCTACGACCCGGACCCGGCCGCCGTCCTGCGCAACCTCAACACGGTCCTCAACCACGAGTACAACGGCCACGACCCGCGGTTCTGCACCGTCATCTTCGGACTGCTCACCCCCGACGCCGATCAGCGCGGCTTCCACATCACCCTGGCCGGCGGCGGCCACCCCCCGGCCCTGCTCCTGCGCGCGGACGGAAGCGCCGACTACCTGCCCACTCCCGGCGGACAGCTCATCGGCGCCCTGCCCGACGCCCACATCGCCACCACCACCGTCCACCTCAAGGCCGGCGACACCCTGCTGCTCCACACCGACGGCCTCACCGAAGCGCACACGGCTCAAGACAACGACGATGAGCGCTACGGCGACGAAGCCCTCCTCGACTTCGCCCAGGCCATCGCGCCCACCACCGCGACCGGCATCATCACCGCGATCCGCGACCTGCTCGACACCTTCGGCACCGGCGTCGACGACGACACCGCCGTCCTCGCCATCAGCGTGCCCCGACCCACCAGTGAAGAGCAGCAGTGAGCCAGCTCGCCGTCCACACCCGAACCACCACCGCCGGGCCCGTCATGGAACTGACCGGCGAACTCGACTACGACAGCTACACCCAGGTACGCGACCTGCTGCCCGGCCTGGCCCTTCAGTCGGGCCAACAGCTCGTCATCGACCTGACCGACATCACGTTCTGCGACTCCAGCGGCATTACGGCCCTGCTCGCCGCCCGCAACCACGCCCTCGCCGCCCGGGCCGGCATCGCGCTGGCATCGGTCCCCCAACACGTCAGCCGCATCCTCAGCACCGTCGGACTGGACCGCGTCTTCACCACGCACCCCACCGCACAAGCAGCGGAAGCAGCCTGGACCCCCTCCGCACCCCGCACCTGAAACGACCACACAGGAGCCCGCACAAGGTCACACGACCCGGCCCGTCCGTCGAGTGAGGACAGGAAGCACCGGACAGCCGTCACCTGGCTATTTGCGTATTTACGCAACAAGGGGCACACTCTTGGGGTCGGATCCCGTGTGTGCGTCGAGAGCGCGTGCGGGGTGAAGCCGCATCACGGATCGGAGGCAGCCATGGGTGCCGACCCTCCCAGTCCGCACTGCCTCCTGGGCACTCGCTGACATTCGTACGCCCGGGCCCTCGGCCCTGGTTCTCCCGCGCCGCACGCGGCCCCCGTCTCTATGAGGCGGCGGTGGTCCCGCAGGCGCACACTCGTTCCTTACCTGTCTTTCCCATGCTGCGCACCCTGCTCGTCCTGTCCCTCTCCGGCTCCGACAGCCGACTGCACGCCGTCGCCTCGACCGGGGTCGCCGGGAGCGGACAGGTGCGGATACGTGCGGAAATCACCTCGGACGGCGCCGACAGCACACCGGTGGAGAGCGCGGTCGCCCGCATCAGCGTGGAACCGGCCGTCATCTCGGCCCTCTGGCGGCAGACCGCCGCATGACGAGAGAGGTTTCAGTGCTCCGCCACCGGGCGATGCCGGGCCCGCACCCCCGCCGGGCTCTCCTGCGCGACGGCCGCCGGCGCCTCCGCCTCCCCCGCCCCGCCCGAACCGGACTCCGCCGGGTCCGCCACCAGCACGGCGCACTCCAGCAACGCCCGCACCTGCCGCCCGGCGGCCCGGTAGTAGATCCGCGTGCCCTCCCGTCGCGAGGCCACCAGCCCCGCCGCACGCAGCTTCGCCAAATGCTGGGAGGTGGCCGCGACATGCGCGCCGATCAGCTCCGCCAGCCGGCTGACCGGCAGCTCCCGGTCACTCAGCGCCCAGAGCAGTCGGTACCGCGACGAATCGGCGACCGCCTTGAGCACCGCCACCGACCGCTCGGCCTGCTCCTCGTCCCATGACGGTACTTGCGCTTCCATGCAAATATGCTAACCGGTGGCCCGGACGGCATCCGCCCCGCAAGGAGGCGAGCCATAACGGCCCACGACACGCCTCAGCAGCAGGTCCCCGTCGTCGAATGCGCCCTGTACGAGCACGGGCGCCGCCGACCGGGGCATCTGCCGCTGGAAGAAGCCATGGACGCCGCACACACCACCCCCGGAGCCTTCGTCTGGATCGACCTGCACGCCCCGACCGCCGACCAGCTCCAGGTCGTCGCCGTCGACAACGCGCTGACCATGGCCCTCGCCCGGACCAGCGTCCGGCAGAACCACGACATGCGCCGCATCAGCGCCGCCGCCGCGCTGATCGCCGTGCCCATCGCCGGCGTCTACGGCATGAACTTCGACCACATGCCCGAACTGCGATGGCTCTTCGGCTACCCAGCGATGCTCGTCACCACCGCCACCCTGGTCACCAGCGTCTACCGGGTCTTCCGCAAGAAACGCTGGCTCTGACCGAGCTGTTGCCACCATCGCCCGTCCTCACGATCAGGTCCGGCTTCGGCTCGGCCGGCTCAGCGGGATCGCCCGCGTGTTGTCGAGGTGACGACGACGAAGATCACTCGTTTGACGGTATGAACAGCCCTCGTCGCGTTCACCTGAGGAGCGAAGCGAACATGTCGATGCGCCGTCCGACACGGCCGGTCAACGGCACCCGCCTGCTCGATGTCGAGCGCGCGGAGGCCACTTTGATGGGGCACTACGCTCAATTGGTCCGCCTGGCATACGTAACGCTGCCCCGTAGCCTCGGCCGCCATGAGCGCGTCCTCGCAGCCCACGGTGCCGCGCAGGGCGCCCTGCCCCGCCGCGGGCTCGCCATAGCCGACCGACGGCAGACAGCACCCGCGAGGACCGAGGAACTCGACGCGTACCACGCCCTGCGGACGCGCGTATTGAAGAGAGCGCGTGCCCTGGACGCGCGACCGCGACGGTTGTCCCGCCCATGGGCACGCCGGACGGGACGTCCGACGCTCCCAGCCGTGTGGGGCCTGCGGGTGTTCCCCCAGCCGGGAGGCCCCGAGGAACTGGCTCTCGACCGCGCCATGGCGGAGGCGGACTGGCCGGTGCGCGCGGCGCTGGCGCTCCTCGTGCTCGACGGCGCGGGCCCCGAGGACGTCATCCACGCCCTCCAGGGCGCGGGAGTGGCAGAGCCCGAGCAAGCACTCAAAGCCGCCCGCGCTCTCGCTGCCGACGCGGCCCCGCAGCAACCATCGACCGCCGACAACACGGACCGCCCCGAAACGGATGGATCCCACACGCCCGGAAGTCTCTCGGACCCCACCCCGACCGGGCTCCGAGAACCGCGCAAAGCCGTGCTGCTCGCTCCGGAGTTCGATCCCTGCCTTCTGCACGCCCGCCCGTCCGACCTTCTACGGCGCAGACACCGGGTACGCGCAGTCGGAACGGCACTGACGCTGGCCGCCGTCGCCGTGATCGCCGTCGTTGCCGTCTCCGACGGCGCGCACCACGTCGGGGAGCGGACGAGGCACTCGTCCGCCGTGCCCGCGCAGCGACTGCTCCGCGCCCCCGCAGAGGCCTGGGCCGACACCACGAGGCTCGACTTCACCGCCTGGCCGGCCCGCGGCACACTCGTCACGAATCGGCCGCTGCTCGATCGCGCGGTGCTCGCCTGGACCGACCCCGCCTGGCCGGGCCGACGTGTGACCGAACCCGGAGCAGCGCCCACCGGATTCGGCCGGGCGACCCGGCTGTTGTTCGCCGATGAAGTCGACGGACGGGCTGTCGTCCTGCTCCACGACGGTCTGCACCTCCTGCGCTACAGCGAACCGGCCCGCGGCACGGGCCCGGCCGAACTGGTCTCCGCCCTCGCAGAAGGCGCCGACGTCACCACCGCCGCCGCGGTGACCATCTCCCGCACACCCGACTCCGTACGGTTCCTGCTGGCCCCGTGGATCTCCAGGGCGAGTGTCCGCGACCTGCTGGCACCCGACATCCCGGCCCGAGACGTGCGGCGCGCCACCAATGGCGTGAGCCTGGCCCTGCCCCTGTCGGGAGCCGAGGGAGAGTGCACCAGCAAGCCTGTCGTCCAGCTGCGCTCCTCCACGCGGATCGTGGAGAACCACGCGTTCCTGCTCGCCGACCTCGGCGGCCTCATGCCCGCCCACCTGACCTACATGCCCGCGCCGGTGCCCGGCGTACGACCGCGACCGCCCGCGGAGGCCACCGGCCCGGACGCGTTGCGCGGCTGGGCGCGTACCGCTTGTCGACTGGACACCCTGCGCCATCAGGGGGTGCGCGCGGTCAACCACTGGGTGTTCGCCACGCAGCCCCTGCCGGAGCGTGCCGGACTGGGCTCATGGGTGTGCGCACGAGCCGACACCTGGCGGGGGCCCGGACGGGCGGACTACCTCTTCCTCGGCCCGGACGACGGCCCCGCCCGCTCGGTCGGCGGCCGACGGAACACCGCGGAATGCAGCCGGTTCGGCCAGGACGTGCTGGCCGACACCAGGTGGCGGGCACCGTCCGGCTCCTGGTACCTGCTCGCCGCCGGCAGTCGGTCCGTCACCCGCGTCGAATCGTCACGTCCGGTACGGGCGAAGGCGGACGGGCGGCTCCTCGCGGCCCGCGCCACAAGCGAGGGCACCGACGCCGTCGTCACGGGCCGGCTCCCCGACGGAGACGAGGTACGGGCCCCATAGTGCCCTCGCCGGGAGCGACCGCAAGGCAATGAGCACGAGGAACAGCAAGAACCAGGCCAGGACCAGGCCAGGACCAGGCCAGGACCAGCAGCAGGGAAGGCTCCGAACCGAAGTATGTGATCAAGAAAAGCGCTGGTACTGCGCTGCCTCCTGCTCGTGCTGTGGGGTTTCACCTGCGTTTTCATGGGGGGTGGGACCAATCCGTGGCCGTGTGGGGATCGGATTACGTCCGGAGATGTCCCGACCACGAAGGACCACCGTGAAAGAAGCCGTGCACATCGGCACAAACCCGTCCCTGGAGCCGGACCTGCAGGAACTGCTGGGCCGGGTCGCCCTGGGCGAGGAAGCAGCCTTCGCCCCCGTCTACGACCGCGTGGCCGGCCCGGTCCTGGGCGTCGTACGCGCCGTCCTGCGCGACCAGGCACAGTCCGAGGAAGTCGCCCAGGAAGTCCTCGTGGAAGTGTGGCGCACCGCCCCCCGCTACCGCCCCGACCGCGGCACGGCCATCAACTGGATCCTCACCCTCGCCCACCGCAGAGCGGTCGACCGGGTCCGCTCGGCAGAAGCCGCATCCGCCCGCGACCACAAGGCCGCCCTGCTGGACCACACCCCCGACTACGACGAAGTGGCCGAACAGGTGGAAACCCGCCTCGAACGCGAACAGGTCCGACGCTGCCTGCGCACCCTCACCGACATCCAGCGCCAGGCCGTCGTGCTCGCCTACTACCGGGGACTGACCTACCGCCAGGTCGCCGAAGCCCTCACCCTCCCACTGGGCACCGTGAAAACCCGCCTGCGCGACGGACTCATCCGCCTGCGCGACTGCCTGGGAGTCACCGCATGACCACCGCCGACCCGCACACCCTCACCGGCGCCTACGCCCTGCACGCCCTCACCCACGACGAACGCGAAGAATTCCGACGCCACCTCGCCGCCTGCGAACCCTGCACCCAGGAGACCGCCGAACTGAGTGCCACCGCCACCCGCCTGGCCCTGGCCGTCTCCCTCACCCCCCGCCCCGCACTGCGCGCACAGGTACTCCACCAGATCACCACCGTCCGCCAGGACACACCCCGCCGGCCCCTCCTGCCCAAGACAGCCCGCACGGCCCGGCGCGGACGCCTCCTGCCACGCTGGGCGCTGGCAGCCTCCCTGGCCGCGGCCGCCGCCCTCGGCACCACCGCGGCATGGCAGCACCAGCGTGCCGAGGATGCCCTCCAACAGGCCCGGCAGTCCCAACAGCAGACAGACCGGATCGCCGCCGTCCTCGCCGCACCCGACGCCAAAACCCGCGCCACCACCCTGCCCGGCGGGGCCACCGGCACCCTCACCGTCTCCGACCACCAGGACAAAGCCGTCCTCGCCGTCACCGCCATGACCGACCCACCCCCGGGCAAGGTCTACCAACTCTGGTTCAACACCCACGGCACCATGCGCCCCGCCGGACTCATGGACCCCACCCGCAGCAACCAGTCCGTCCTGATGGACGGTCTCCACGACGCCACCGGCATGGGCATCACCCTCGAACCCACCGGCGGATCCCCACAACCCACCACCACCCCACTCACCCAGATGAACCTCCCCACCTGAACAAGTGGAGCCCGCTCGGGCTCCACTTCCTCATCTGGGCGGCAGGGGGAAGAACCCGCTGGTGCGTTCCGCGTACTCGTCGAAGCCCGGACGCTCGGCCATGTGCTGCTCCAGCAGCCGCTTTCCGCTGCCCCTGGTCAACAGCAGGCTCATCACCACCGGGGACACCGCGCTGACCGCAGCGGCGGCGAGGGAGTCGCAGGTGATCAGGAACAGGCCCCACCAGACGCAGAAGTCCCCGAAGTAGTTGGGGTGGCGGGTGTAGCGCCACAGTCCGCGGTCCATGATCCGGCCCTTGTTCGCCGGATCCGTCTTGAACCGGGCCAGCTGAGCGTCCCCGATCGTCTCGAAGAACATGCCGACCGCCCACAGACAGGCGCCCGCCGCGGCCACCAGGGTCATGGGCCCGGAAATGTACTGCGCCGCCTGCACCGGCAGCGACACCAGCCACACGAGCAGTCCCTGAAGCAGGTACACGATCCGCAGCGCGTACAGGTTCCGGCTCCCGGGCGCCTTGGACAACAGCGCCTCGTAGCGCGGGTCCTCGCCGTGTCCGCGCCCGCGCCGGGCGATGTGCGCGGCCAGCCGCATACCCCACACGGCCGTCAGCACGGTCACCAGGAGGCGTCGGCCTGGATCACCTGTGTCCGCCGACGCCAGGAAGGTCACCACGGCGACCGCGGTGAACGCGAGCCCCCAGGCGACGTCGACGATCCGGTGCATGCCCTTGCGCACGGCGATGGCGAAGGTGATCAGCATGACGCCCAGCGCGGCCGCCGCGGACCACGCGAGGTTGACGGCGAAGGCCGCCCAGGCGAACCCGTTCACAGCCGGTCCAGCCCGGCGTACCAGTCCTGGGGTGTCGCGGGCATTCCGCCGCGCCCCTCGGCCGTCGGCCGCACGCTCAGGATCTGGTCCACACCCATGCGCTGCTCCTCGAACGCCAGCGCCCCGCCGACCAGGTACAGCCGCCACACCCGGGCGGTCTCCTCGCCGACGAGCCGTACGACGTCGTCCCAGCGCTCTTCCAGCGTCCGGTGCCAGGCACCGACCGTACGCACGTAGTGCTCGCGCAGCGATTCCACGGACCGTACCTCCAGCCCGGCCTGCTCCAGGATGGCGAGTGTCTCGCCCACCGGCCGCATGTGCATGTCCGGCGCGATGTACGCCTCGATGAAGGCGCCCCCGCCCGGCGCCTCGGCCCCCCGGGACATCTGCTGCACCAATACGCGGCCCAGCGGCCGGGCCAACCGGTGCAGGGCCGCCGCGAACGCGGGGTACTCGGCGTCGCCGACGTGTTCGCCCATTTCCACGGTGGCGACGGCGTCGTAGCCGCCGCCCGCGATGTCCCGGTAGTCCTGGCACACCACCTCCACCCGGCTCTCCAGGCCCCGGTCGCGCACCTGCTCACGGACGTACGCAGCCTGTTCCTGTGCCAGGGTGACCGCGGTGACCTGCGCCTTGTGCTGCTCGGCGGCGTACAGGGTGAGGGAGCCCCACCCACAGCCGATGTCGAGCAGCCGGGAGCCGGGCACCAGGCCGAGCTTGCGGCAGATCAGCTCCAGCTTGGCGCGCTGGGCGTCGGCCGGAGTGAAGTCCGGGGCCTCGCTCGCCCAGTAGCCGCACGAGTAGGCCATCGTCTCGTCGAGGAGCAGACGGTAGAAGGCGTTGGACAGGTCGTAGTGGTGGCTGATGGCTGCCCGGTCGCGGGCCTTGCTGTGGAGACCGCCGCGCAGGCGCGCCTGGGAGGCTGGCGGGGCCGGGCGTGGACCCGCGGCGCCGAGCCGCACCGCGGTCCCGATCGCGTGGGCGCGGTCGGTGAGAGTGAGGCGGGGGGCGTGCAGGTTGCGCCCCCGGGCTGCCGTCCACAGGGTGCGCAGTCCCTCGCCGAGGTCGCCCTCGATGTCGAGTTCACCGGTGATGTACGCCTGCGCCAGGCCCAGTTCGCCCGGTTCCCACAGCAGCCGCCGCAGGGCGCGCCGGGACCGTACGACGACGACCGGGCCTGCGGGTGGGCCGGCCTCGCTGCCGTCCCAGGTGCGCAAGCGCACGGGAAGACGGCCGCCGAACGCGGCCTCGGCGAGCGCGGCCAGCCGTTGGGCGGTCCCGACTCCGGCAGTTTGGACGGGGGTCATCGGGCGGGAGCCTCCTTGGTGAGCAGGTACTGCTGTACATCCAGATATCCGGAGCGAAATCCGGCCTCGGAGTAGGCGAGGTAGAAGGTCCACATGCGGCGGAACGTCTCGTCGAAACCGAGCGCGGTGATCTCGTTCGTGCGCTCGGTGAAGCGTTCGCGCCACAGGCGCAGCGTCTCCGCGTAGTGGGCGCCGTAGGCGTCCCGGCGGGTGATCGCGAGCCGCGTGTGGTCTCGGACGGTTTCGGCGACGGCCTCGACGGAGGGCAGCAGGCCGCCGGGAAAGATGTACTTCTGGATCCAGGTGAAGGTGTTCCGGCTGGCCAGCATCCGCTCGTGGGGCATGGTGATGGCCTGGAGGACGGCGCGGCCCCCGGGGACCAGCCGTTCGTCGAGGGTGCGGAAGTAGACGGGCCAGAACTCCGCGCCTACTGCCTCGATCATCTCGACGCTCACGACGGCGTCGTACATGCCGCGCGCCTCGCGGTAGTCGCACAGTTCCACCGAGACCCGGTCGGTGAGTCCGGCCGCCGCGACGCGCTCGCGGGCGAGGTCGCGCTGCTCCCGGGAGAGGGTGAGGGAGGTGACGTGCGCGCCGCGCGCGGCGGCACGGATCGCGAGTTCGCCCCATCCGGTGCCGATCTCCAGGACCTTGGTGCCCTCCTGCACGTCGGCGAGGTCGAGAAGCCGGTTGATCTTGCGGTGCTGGGCGGCCGCGAGCAGGTCCCAGTCGGAGGGAAAGCCGCGGAAGAGCGCCGACGAGTAGGTGAGGGTGCCATCGAGGAAGAGAGCGAACAGGTCGTTGGACAGGTCGTAGTGGCGGCTGATGTTGGTCCGGGAGCCGTCAGGGGTGTTGCGCTGGGCGTGCGGTCGGCGCGGCGCCCACAGCCCACGCAGCCGCTGGAGGTGCGCGGGAATCAGCTCGGCCGCGTTCGCCGCGAGCACGGTGAGGACGGCGACCGGGTCGGGGGCGTCCCACTCGCCGGCCATGTACGACTCACCGAAACCGACCAGGCCCTGGCTGCCGATGCGGCCGTGGAACGCCTTCGGATCGTGGACGTCCAGTGCCGGGCCGCCCTTGCCGAATGAGGTGCCGTCGGCGAACCGGACGTGCAGTGGCAGTCGCCGCAGAGCACGGCGTACGACGGCCGCGGTGACCGCGGTCCGCGCCCGGGAGGCGGACGGTTGCGAGGCGACGTCGGGCCAGCGGGCGGGGTCGACGGCCGCGGTCCCCGGGGACACGGTCACGGTCTGCCCCGCGTCGGCGGATCGGGGCTCGGCTGTCCTCATGTGGTCTTCTCCGGGTTCTGACGATGGTCGGGACGGGGCTGGACGGGCAGCCCGCGCAGATACAGACGGATGCCGTGCAGGCGGATGGCCACGGACACCGCGAGCGTGGACCACGGCCGTCGCAGGGCCAGCCGCAGCAGCGTTCTCGCACGGGCTTCGTGCCGTGTGCCGCGAACGGTCGCGGTGAAGGCCCTGCCGCCTTCCCGCTCCAGGTGCACGGTGAGGTCGAGCCGCTCCCCGGGAGCCGGCAGGCGCATGCGGTAGTGGCCGTCGACGGGGAAGAACGGCGAGACGTAGAACTCCTTGCCGACCTCCGCCGTCCCCGAGGCGTCCGGGCTCAGCAGGTAGGAGTGGCGTTCGCCGTAGGTGTTGTGCACCTCGGCGACGACACAGCGCACGGTGCCGTCGGGGCCGTGGCACCAGTACAGAGTGAGCGGATTGAACACATACCCGAACACCCGTGCGTGAGCGAGCATCACGACCGGGCCGCCGTCCAGATCCACCCCGTGCCCGGCCAGGAAGGCGTCCAGTCCCGCGCGGATCGAGGACTGATCGCCGGTGAAGTGGTCGCGCGGTTCGAAACGCGCCAACGGTCGTAGCAGGTGGGGTGGTTCGGGGGGCCGGTCGGGGTCGATGAGCCACATGTACGTGCGGTGGCGCAGCACGTACCGCATCGGCGCGGTGCGCACGTGGGCGATCGCGCAGTCGTACAGGGCGGGCGCGGGTGCTGGAGTCGTCACCATTCCACCCCCAGTGCGGCGGCGGCCGCCACCCCGGACCGGCAGCCGTCCTCGTGGAAACCCCAGCCGTGATAGGCGCCCGCGAACGAGGTGATGGGGGTGTTCAGTTCGGGCAGCCGCTGCTGGGCGGCCACCGACTCCGGGGTGTAGACCGGGTGTTCGTAGACCATGCGGGCGCGGACCCGGTCGGGGGCGATCCGGTCCTGACCGCCCAGCGTGACCACGAACGTCTCGGCGGCGTCCAGCTGTTGGAGACGGCTCATGTCGTAGCTGACCCGCACCCGGTCGGCGCCCGCCGTGCATGACGGCATCAGGTAGTTCCACGAGGCCCTGGCTCCTCGGGCGCGCGGCAGCAGACGGGTGTCGGTGTGCAGGAGCGTGGTGTTGCGGGAGTAGCGGAAGGCGCCCAGGACCTCCTTCTCCTCCGGAGTGGCGTCGGCCAGCAACTTCAGGGCCTGGTCCGGGTGGGTGGCCACGACCACGGAGTCGTACGACTCCGTGGTGCCGTCCTCCGCGGTCAGGGTGACGCCGTCCGGGTGCCGCCGCAGGGCACGGACCGGGGCCGCGAGGCGCACCGCGTCCAGGCGGGCGGCCACCCGATCGACGTATGCGCGGGAGCCGCCGGTGACGGTGCGCCATGTCGGCGATCCGCCCACCGAGAGCATTCCGTGGTGCTCCAGGAATCGGAACAGGTAGGCGGCCGGGTAGTGCTGGGCGGTGTCCGCGTCGCAGGACCACACCGCCGACACGACCGGCGTCATGAAGTGAGTGCGGAAGTAGGGGGAGAAGCCCTCTCGGTCCAGGAACTCCCCGAGGGTGAGGGCGTGTTCGGCTCCCTGGGTGAGGAGGCGTCGTGCGGCTCGGTGGAAGGCGGGCACCTCGGTGAGCATGCGCAGGTAGGCCCCGCGCAGGGCGTTGCGGCGCCGGGCGAAGAGCCCGGCGGGGCCACGCGCACCCGCGTACTCCAGGCCGCAGCCTTCGCACCGCACCGACATGCTCATCTCCGACTCCTGTGTGGTGACGCCGAGTTCATCGAAGAGACGCAGGAGGTTCGGGTAGGTGCGGTGGTTGTGCACGATGAAGCCGGAGTCGACGCGGTATGTCTTGCCGTGCGACACCAGGTCGTGGGTGTGGGCGTGCCCGCCGAGCCGGTCGTCGGCCTCGTACAGCGTGACGTGGTGCGCGCGGCCGACCACGTGTGCGGCGGTCAGGCCGGCCACCCCACTGCCGATCACGGCCGTGCGCCGTTCCCGGCCTTGTGCGGCACCTCCTGGCGCGTGTGTCATCGCTTCTCCTCCCGGTCGGCCGCGAACGTGGATCTCGCGCGTAATCCGGAGCTGTGAGGAGAGCGGATTGCCTCAAGGGCGATCTTCCTACGATCCGGTGAGCGCAGGGCCGTCCGCCAGGGGCGATGACCCGCCCGCGCCGTGTCCGGGCATGCGGATGCCATGGCCGGGAGGGGAAGGCGCGGTTGGCCACCCTGGCGGAGCGGGTCCGGCTGCGCCGCGCATGGCATCTCACCGAACAGCAGGCGGCCTCGACGTTCGGATTGACCTCGGCGACGGCGCGGTCCTGGGAGCCGGAGCCCTACGACGACGACAAGGGTGGCGAGCCGCCTGCGCGGCGTTCCTGAGCGGCCTGGCGCAAGGACTTTCTCCGGCACCCGCCGACACCGGACACAAAGACTCCGGCCGTGGCCGGCCGGATCAGTGCGTCGGTGCGGCGCTGCCCGGGAACGGCGAAAGCGTCCTCGTCGACTTCCGCAGTCCGTACCGCCGACAAGGCGTACTCGACCTCGCCGTGCCTTTCCGGTGCTGCGGTCTACGGGCTCCGGCACTGGGCGGCTCCTCTTGTCTGTTCTGAAGGTTGGCCGCGTCTGGGCCGTCTCGTGTTACGAAGCACTTCCAGAAGCCGGCCCCGTTCGGATGCAGAGCGCGGTGTTTCCGAGACGGGGAGCGCTTTTCTCGGCCCGGCGCACAGGGAGTCGGCTTCGGCCCGGCGCGCAGAGAGTCGGCGGGATGTCATGTGCAGGCGCCGCACGGCAGCTCGGCCCAGACCGTGTGGCCGAGGCCACCAGGCAGGTCGCCCCAGGCGCATAGGTTTTTCATGCCATTCGACCCTTTTTGTTCTCACAGGTGATTCGTGGCCGACCCGGCTGTGGATGGCTTGAGAATCAAGGGGTGTGATGACAGTTGGCGGCATCTGCCGAATTCAGCGAGAAACCCACATTCTTTGGATCCGTTGCAGTGGCGCACATGGATTGGTCTGAGAAAAGAATTACTCCCATCGGGTGATCGACCAATCCACCGGCTCTTCAGGGCCGGATTCCCCACGTGACAAGCAGCGAGAAAAATCTGCGGGATTCGCGGCGCCCTGATGTTCGGGCTTGTCGGGGCTGCCGCAGCCGCGAGCCGGCCCGACGCGACCGGCATCACCGACGGGCTGCCCTCGGCCGTGAGTGCGGTCGTCGGAGCGGTTCTCCTGTTCGTCCCCATTGGCCGCCTCGCGCTCCCTGGCAGCGGTCCTTTCACTTCCCGCACGAACGCGGCTGCGGTCGCATCAACTCAACAGGAGAAACACCATGAACACCCGTATCCGCCGCATCGCCGTGACCGTTGCCGCAGCCGCCGTCCTGCCGCTGGCCCTGAGCGCCTGTTCCGACGACAGCAGCGACTCCGCCTCGTCCGACACCTCGACCAAGGAATCCGCTCCGGCGTCACCCTCGGACGACGGCATGGGCAGTACCGCAGGCGCTTCGACCGCGGATGAGCCGTTCGGGCCGGCCTGCTCGTCGGTGCCGGCCGACGGTGCCGGTTCCTTCGACGGCATGGCCAAGGACCCCGTGGCCACCGCCGCCTCCAACAACCCGGCCCTCTCCACACTCGTGACAGCCGTCAAGAAGGCCGGCCTGGTCGACACCCTCAACAACGCCCAGAACATCACCGTGTTCGCACCGACCAACGACGCCTTCGCAAAGATCCCCAAGGCCGACCTCGACAAGGTGCTCAACGACAAGGCACAACTGACGAAGATCCTCACCTACCACGTGGTGGGCCAGAAACTCGCCCCCAAGGACCTCGAGAACGGTTCCTTCGACACACTGGAGAAGTCGAAGCTCACCACATCCGGCTCCGGCGAGTCCTACACCGTCAACGACTCCGCCAAGGTCGTCTGCGGCAACGTCAAGACCGCCAACGCCAACGTCTACATCATCGACAGCGTCCTGATGCCCAGCAGCTGACGACACACCGCGTGCCGGGCGCCACAGCATGAGGCGCCCGACTGCAAGCCTCCCGTGACCTTGCCGTTGCTGCCGGAAGCCGGGACGAAGGCTGCTCGGTCCCTGGGCGAGCGCTCATGACCGCTAGTGCCAGTACGGACACCAGGCTGTTTCCAAACTTTTCGCCTACGGACCAATCCGTGCACAGGGCGGCAACGGATCACGTCCGTAGGCCGACGACGCACGGACGGCGTCCGCAGTCGCAGGGCGGGCGCCACCGCTCGGCTGCTGCTGGACCAAGTGCCGGTTGCACTGTCGGAGCAACACGTCTCCAGTGAAAGGGCAGTTGCATGACAGCCAAGGCAGGCGGCAAAGGACACATACGCCCAACGCGCGGCACGGACTTTCAGAACCGAGCCGAGAAGACAGGTGTGCTGCCGCCGGCTCCGTCAGAGGTTCAAGCAGTAAGGCCGGACAGGGCGGCTGGAGTTGCCGAGAAGGATCGTGCAAAGCCGGTGACAACCGTGATGCCCGGCGCGGGCGATCTTCCAGCCGAAGGGGCCGCCGCCGGGACAGAGGCCCAGCGGAAGGGACAGTGGCAGTGGCGGCCTGAGGCGCACGACTCGGTGCGGATCCCCGCCACCGAATGGAAGCTGATAGACCCGGCCGACGATGCCGAATTTCCGCCCAGTGGCGCCGCCTCAGCAGTCTCGAGCACTCGCCACTCGGACACCGTGCCAACCGACGCAGTTCGGACCGTCGATGGCGACGATGCGTACGCCGACAGCGGCCCTACGACACACACCGCAGACGACCACTGCGCAGTAAACAGATCCAACTCGTCTGGCAGTACACCAATCTCGTCTGGCAGTACACCAATTTTCGTCGACCCCAGCGGTCGGCGAGCCGGCCGGGTGCGCCGGATGGGCTGGCTCGTGGCGGCCGGTTGCATATGCTCGGCCGCCACCCTGGGTGTCGCGGTCACTGGCGGCAACTCCACCGCGCCCTGGCTCCACCTGCCCGGCATGCTCGGAGGCGACAGCCAGAACCGACCAACGAAGGTGGCAGAGCAGCCGGAGCAGCGGGGGCTCGGCGCACCGGGCGCTGACAGCCCCTCGTCCACCGCCGCAGGGCCGTCGATTCGGCAGCAGACCGAGACTCCACCCCCGGATACGAGGATCGGTCCACGACCGGATGGCAATGGCACGAACACCTCGTCCGGCAAGCCACTCACGGCCGGCACCCCGTCAAACGCCGGCGGCACCGAAGCACTACCCACCGGCACTGCCGAAGCGGCCACTGGGGAGCCGAGCCGGTCGGCCTCTCCTGATACGGCGCAGAAGCCGACGACATCACCGAGTTCGGCCGACCCTGGTTCCCCGGGCACCTCGCCGGAGGCCTCCCCGAGCGAGACATCCTCAACCGGGCTCCTCAACGGGCTGGTGAACACAGTCTCCGATCTCTTCGGCAAGTGACGGCCCAACCTCTGTCCGAACTGTGCAGGAGAGGAACATCCCTCACCCCGTCGCAGCGGCAGCTCAGGTATGGAGAGTGAGGGTGGCCAGAGCTCCGCGCAGGTGTTCCAAGGAAGCGGAGATCCATGGCAGGGAGAGCGGGTCGTCACTGCGCAGTGCCGTCCAGCGCTCCTCGGCCGAATCGCCGTACAGAAGACTGGTGGCGACACGGGCACGCAGTGCGCTCGCATCGTCGCCGAAGGCCTCCCCCGCCAGCACTCCCACACCGTGCTGCGTCAAAAGGTTGGATGCCAGCTGCGCGCCGGTGGTGATGCCCTGGCGGCCCAGGCGGGTGCGCACGGGCTCGAAATCCGGGTACAGATAGAACCCTGCGTCGGGAATGCGGCACGAGGCACCGGCCAGGACGAACTCGCTGTGCACGGCGTGGGCCACCGTGGCATGAAGCCGGCGCGCGGCGGTGATGTGCTCTGTCACCTCCACCGGGTCGGCGAGGATGTAGGCGGCCGCGGCTTGCATCGGGGCAGCCAGGCTGGACCACACCTCGCTGGCGAGGCCGGTCAGATCTCGCATCAGTCCGGTGCCCCAGGGGTTGTCGGGTACCCGGGCGAAGCCGATCCGCCAGCCACCGAGGGCCATGGACTTGCTCAGACCAGTGGTGACCACGGTCCGCTCCGGCAGGTACGAGGCCGCGCTCGGCGCGGGCCGTCCGTCGTGGCACAGCTCGGCGTAGATCTCGTCGGAGACGATCACCAGACCATGACGATCCGCCACGGCGCACACCTCGCGGAGATGCTCGGGACGGACGACCGTCCCCGTCGGATTGTCGGGCACGGTCAGCACAAGCACTCCGGGGGCCGCTCCTTTGGACCGGGCCCTGCTGATGGCCTGCTCGAGGAGTGCCGGATCGGGTATGCCCCCGGACTCGGCCGGGATGGGCACGTCGACAACGCGCTTGTTCACGATCGCCGCCTGGGCGGCGTAGCTCACCCAGGCCGGGCAGGGCAGAACCAGATCACCGGGAAGCGCGGCCAGCAGGGCAAACAGCAGTGGCTTGCTTCCGGGGGCGAACAGAACCTGGTCGGGGCCCGTCAGCAGGTTCCTGCGGCTGAACCAGCCGGCCGCAGCTTCGCGCACCGCGGGCGAGCCGACGACGGCACCGTAGCTGTTGAGCCCCGCGGCTTGCGCCAGCACGGTGGCTGTCCGGTCCGGAACCGGCAGCCCGGCCTCGCCGAAGCCGAGGTGCAGAACCTTCTCACCAGCCGCCTTACGCGCCTGGATGGTCTCGTTGATGGCCAGGGTCGCCGAGTGCATGGTCACCGGAGTCCACTTTCCTCAGGGGTCTGTGTGCAACAATATATGCACCAGCACTCCAGCATGCAATCTCAATTGCATGAGCCCGGGATCGCCGGGCTCGGCACCCGTTCCCGTCAGGCCGATCCCTTGCCGGCCTTGCGGGCCGCCATCGCCAGATCCATGTCCGTCGTCTCCGGCGCGAGGAACTGGGACACCAGGCCGCCCATCGCCAGCACCCCCGCACCGACCAGCAGGACGAACTCCGCGCCGAAGCGGTCCAGGCCCATGGGCAGCAAGAAGGTGCCGATGGCGGCGCCGACCCGGCTCATCGCAGTGGCAAAACCGACGCCGGTGGTCCGCAGTGAGGTCGGGAAGACCTCCAGGGGATAGATCGCGGTCAGGGCGCTGGAGGCGGCGTTGAGGAAGATGAAGAACAGGAACCCGCCCACGATGACGGGTGTCGAGGACGGCCACACCGCCACCAGGGCCAGGCAGCCGGCCGTGATCCAGAACGGCGGGATCAGCAGCCTGCGGCGCCCGATGCGGTCCACGACCAGGCAGCCCACGGTCACGCCCGCCACCGCGGTGAAGGAGTAGACGAGGAGCGCCGCGACCGCGTTGTCTCCCATGTTCAGGGCCTCGAACACCTGGGTCCAGAACGTGCCGATCGCGAAGTAGGGCAGCACGAGCGCGGCCCAGAAGACACTTGCGAACACCGTGCTGCGCAGGTGGCGACGGCTGAACAACGCCCGGAATCCGTCCTGGTGTCCCGCGTCGCGCTCGGCGAGTTCGGCGGCCACGTCGACCTCGATGCCGTACTTCTCGATCAGTGCCTCGGCCTCCTCCCGGCGGCCCTTGCTCAGCAGCCAGCGCGCCGATTCCGGGATCCCGCCCCGCAGTGACACGCACACCACGGCGATGACCGCGCTGCTGGCCAGGGACCAGCGCCAGCCGCCGTCGACTTCCGCGAACACCGCGCCCACGACCGTGGCCAGCGCGTAGCCGACGTACCAGCTGATCTCCAGACTGGCCAGCAGCCGGCCGCGGCCCTGGCGGGGCGCGTACTCCGACAGCAGGGGTGCGCCGATGGCGTACTCGCCGCCGATCGCCACGCCCATCAGCAGCCGGATGAGGAAGAGCTGGAGGCCGTCGGCGACGAAGAACTGGAGGACCGAGCCGATCAGGAAGATCAGCATGTCGACGAGGAACACCGGGCGCCGCCCGAACCGGTCGGCGAGGCGGCCGAAGAGCGGCCCGCCGACGAAGATGCCGATCAGCGGTGAGGCGCCGACGAGTCCCTGCATCAGCGTGGACAAGTGGAGGTCGGTGGTCAGCGCGGCCATCGCCATGCCGATGCCGCCGATGATGTAGCCGTCGATGCCCTGCCCTATCTGCGTGGCGAGCTTCAACTTCAGGTGCAGTCGGCGGCGTTCGCGCCCGGTGGCGGTGTCGGAGGCTTTCGGAGCGGCGGTCTGGTGGTGCTGGGTCGCAGGCGTCGTTGCCATGTGCGGTCCTTGTCTTGTCGGTGTCCGGGCAGGCCTGAGCGGCGCCGCGGCTCGCGTCGGAACACAGCGGGGGAAGAACCCGAGGAGAGAAGGGGACGGAGTTCTCAGGCGGTCGTCGGCCAGTCGAGGGCGATGTACTGCGTCTCCAGGAATGCCTCGATGCCTTCGCGGCCGCCCTCCCGGCCGAGCCCGGACTGCTTGACGCCGCCGAAGGGCGCGGCCGGGTCGGACAGCAGGCCCCGGTTGAGGCCGACCATGCCGGCCTCCAGGCGCTCGGCGATGCGCAGCGCGCGGCCGATGTCCCGCGAGTACACATACGAGGCGAGGCCGTGGACCGTCGCGTTGGCGCGGTCCAGCATCTCGTTCTCGTCGGTGAAGGTGGTGATGGGGGCGACGGGTCCGAAGACCTCCTCGTGGAGGATGCGGGCGTCGTCGGGTACGTCGGTGAGGACGGTCGCCGGGTGGAATGCGCCAGGGCCTTCGGGGACCGTGCCGCGCGCGGCGACCTTCGCGCCTCGCGCGACCGCGTCGTCGACGAGGGAGCGGATTCCGTCGACCGCGGCCTGGTTGACCATCGGCCCGAGGGTGACGCCGTCCTCCAGCCCGGGGCCGGTGCGTACGGCGGTCATGGCGGCGCCGAACTTCTCGGTGAACTCCGCGGCGACGGACGCGTGGACGTAGAAGCGGTTGGCGGCGATGCAGACCTCGCCGCCGCCGCGCATCTTGGCATCCATCGCGCCGCGGACCGCCGCGTCGATGTCGGCGTCCTCGCAGACGATGAACGGGGCGTTGCCACCCAGCTCCATGGTCACGTTGACGACGTTGGCCGCGGCCTGCTCCAGGAGCACCTTGCCGGTGGCGGTGGAGCCGGTGAAGGAGAACTTTCGGACGCGGCTGTCGCCGAGCCAGGCCGAGACGACCTCGGGTGCGCGGTCGGTCGGCAGGACGTTCAACAGGCCGTCGGGCAGACCGGCTTCGGCCAGTAGCGCGGCGACCGCGAGGGCGGTGAGAGGGGTGTCCGGCGCGGGTTTGAGGAGCACCGGGCAGCCGGCGGCCAGTGCCGGGGCGATCTTCCGGGTGGCCATCGCGGCCGGGAAGTTCCACGGGGTGACGAAGGCGGTGACCCCGACCGGGTGCCTGCGGACGACATGCCGGTAGCCGCCGCCCGGGGCGTCCCCGAAGGAGGATCCGATGCGTACGGCCTCCTCGGCGAACCAGCGGAAGAACTCGGCCGCGTAGCCGACCTCGGCCGCCGCGTCCCGGTAGGCCTTGCCGTTCTCCAGGACGATCAGCCGGGCGAGTGTGTCTGCCTGTTCGCGCATCAGCGTGAAGGCGGTGTGCAGGATCTCCGAGCGTCGGCGGGCCGGGGTCTCGCGCCATTCGCCGGCGGCCGCCTGGGCCGCCTCGACGGCGGCGAGGGCGTCGCCCGGTCCCGCCGCCGACACCTCGCGGATCAGCTCGCCGGTGGCCGGGTCGTACACGGGAAAGGTCCGGCCGTCCTCGGCCGCCCGCCAGCGGCCGCCGACGAAGACATCACCTTCGGCGAGCGGCGCCTTGGCGAGGGTGTCGATGCCGACGAGGTTCATGAGCTGCTCTTTTCTCCGTTCCGGAACGGGGGCTCGTCCGGTTCGCGGTGAATTTACGAGCGCGTCACACGGCCGACAAGGCCGCTCCGCAGATCGCAACAGGGGTTGCTGTCAGGGCAACTCGCGGATCATGCGCGGGAATTCGACGCCCATGGCACTCGCAGAGCGGTCAGGTGAGCCGTGTCCTGGGTGGCGGGGTGCGCCGGGGCTCCCAGCCGAGCAGCGCGGAGACCCTGGCCGCTGCGGCGGCCGTGGTGTGGCCGGCCACATCGAGACGTTCACCGAGTCGGGGCTTCGGCGCCGAGATGTTGATGGCCGCGACCACGCGGCCCCGGAAGTCCCGGATCGGCGCCGAGACGCCGACGAGACCGGCTTCGAACTCCTCGCTGACGCGCGCGTACCCCTGCCGCGAGGCCTCCTGGATCAGCGCCCACAGTTCGTGGACGGGCAGTTCGGTGGCGGTTCCGAAGCGTACGTACAGCTCGTCCGGGGTGGCGTCGGCCAGTAGCACGCGCCCGGCGGACGTCTGCCAGGCGGGCACTCCGCGCCCCTCCCAACCGTGCACGCGGAAGGAGTGCCCGGACACCGACAGCAGGGTGAGCACTTCGCGGTCGCTGAGCACGCACAGGTGACTGGTCTCCTCCAGGTCCGCCGACAGTGCGTGCATCACGGGCTCGGCCATCCGCACGAGCCGGTTCTCCGAGGTCCGTGCGACCAGTGAGAACAGCCGCCAGCCCAGGCGGTACTCCAGGGTGTCGGGGTCACGCTCGACGATGCCCTCCGCGGCCAGGGCCTTCAGCGCCCGCGAGACCTGGGTCTTCTCACGTCCGACGAGCTGGGCGAGCCGTACGACGCCGAGACCGCCGGCGTTCTGCGCCTCGTCGGAGGCGAGTGCCTCCAGCAGGTCGATGTCGCGCCGCAGGCCGTGGCCGCGCGGTGCGGCAGAAGGGTCGGGAGCGGATGAGGGCTGGTGCGTCACGGGCGCCATCCTAGGCTCGTCCTTGCGGAGAGATCCCCAGGTCAGCGAGTCAGTTGTTGTGAGAGCAACCGTCATTTCGATTCCCGCCACCGCCTTGCTAGGGAGCGGCGGCGGACCTAGATTCGCCGCATCGGCCCGGATGAACTGCTCCGAATGCGAGGTTCATCCCGTTTCCCCGTTTCCCCGTTTCCTGTTTCCCGATGCCCCGCTTCCCCAGGCCCAGGAGCTCCGATGCCCTCCCCATTTGCCCCGACCGTGCTGATCGGCGAGTCCTTCGTCGGCGAGGGCGCCAACGCCGCGCACACGAACATCGTGATCGGCCGCAAGGGCGGCCCGGTCGAGACGGCGTGGGCGACGGCGCTGGCCACCCCGAGCACCGGGCACGTCCCGTTCGTGACGGTCGTGCGCCCGTCTGTCCCGGTCAAGCCGCTGACGCTGTTCGTGAACAAGGCACCCGCAGGCGGCGACATGCACCAGCGCGCCACCTGGGGCTCGGCGCAGGCGGGCCTGGCCCAGGGGATCGCCGACGCCCTCGACGAGGAACTGATCCCCGCCGCGGACGCCGACGACCTGCTGATCATCGCCGCCGTGTGGGTCAACCCGGCGGTCGACGACCTCGACGCCTCCTTCCGCAACCAGCGCGCCGCCGCGTACGGCGCCGTCCGCGCCGCGGCCACCGGCACCCCGACCGTGGCCGATGTCCGGGCCGCCGCCGAGGAAGGTCCGACCAACCCCTTCTACACGCCGACGGCAGAGGTGCTCACCCGATGAAGATCACCGACATCACCCTGGACCGGCTGCGCCTTCAGCTGGACCCGCCGTTCCACGCCGCCTGGGACCCCGAGCCCCGCCGCCACTTCGATGCCACGATCGTCCGCGTCCACACCGACGAGGGCATCACCGGCATCGGCTCCGGCGATCTGATGGACGGCTTCGAGACGTACAAGCACCTGTTCGTCGGCGAGGACCCGCTCGACATCACCCGGCACGTCAGGGCGATCGAGACCGCCAACTTCCACGGCGCCTACTACTGGCCGCTGGAGGCCGCGCTGTGGGACATCATCGGCAAGGTGCACGGCCGCCCGGTCGCCGAGTTGTTCGGCAACGCGGCGAAGAAGCTGCCCGCGTACGCGTCCTGCGGCGAGCTCAAGTCGCCACAGGAGCGCGTCAGGACGGCGTTGAAGGTACGCGAGGCCGGCTTCCGCGCGATGAAGATCCGCATCGACCGGGACCGAGTCGACGACGGCATCGCCGCCGTACGCGCCGTACGCGAGGAACTGGGCGACCGCTTCGAGATCATGGTCGACCTCAACCAGTCCTGGCGGATGGCGGGTGACACCGCCAACGCCTCCGACCTGGCCACCACCCGCAAGACCATCGCCCGCCTCGCCGAACTCGACGTGTTCTGGGTCGAGGAGCCGCTGCCCTACGCCGACCTGGACGGCTTCAAGCGGCTGCGCGCCGAGAACCCGGGCGTGCGCATCGCGGCGGGCGAGATGCACCACTCCCCCACCGAGTTGCTGCGCTACCTCGAAGAGGACGCCCTCGACATCTACCAGATGGATGTGGTCCTCGCGATCGGCATGCACCGCGCCCGCACCCTGGCCGAGCTGGCGCAGCTGAAGCACCGTCACTTCACCCCGCACAGCTGGACCAACGGCATCGGCGTCCTCGCCAACCTGCATGTGTCGGCGGGCGTCGGCGGCGGCCCGTTCTTCGAGTTCCCCTACGACCCGCCCGGCTGGACCCCCGAGCGCCGCGACTTCATGCTCGCCGAGCCGGTGCGTGTCAACGCCGACGGAGACCTTGAGGTACCGGACAAGCCGGGCCTGGGCATCGAGCTGGACGAGGACGCGATCGACCGCTGGAGGATCAAGTGACGTACAACATCGACGAGTTGCTGTCCCGCTCGCACGACGAGTGGCTGGCCGCGGCGAGCAATCTCACCTTCGAGACCCGTCTGTTCATCGACGGCGGCTTCACCGACGCCACCTCCGGCGACACGTTCAGGAGCAACTCGCCGCGGGACGGAGCCAAGCTCGCCGATGTGCAGGCGGCGGGAGCCGAGGACGTCGACCGGGCAGTACGGTCCGCGCGGACCGCTTTCGAGGACGGGCGCTGGCGTGACCTCGCGCCCAAGGAGCGCAAGCACGTCCTGCTGCGCTGGGCCGAGCTGATCCGCGCGAACGCCGAGGAACTGGCCCTCCTGGACACGCTGGAGATGGGCAAACCCATCACCGAGTCGGTACGCGTCGACGTGGACAAGGCCGCCGAGACCATCGCCTGGTACGCCGAAGCCATCGACAAGACGTATGACGAGGTGGCACCCACACCGGGCGACGCCCTCGCGTTCATCACCCGGGAACCCCTGGGTGTCATCGGCGTGGTCGTACCGTGGAACTACGCGCTGCTGATCGCCAGTTGGAAGCTGGGCCCGGCGCTGGCCACCGGCAACAGCGTCGTCCTCAAGCCCGCCGAGCAGACCTCGCTGGCCGCCCTGCGCCTGGCCGCGCTCGCCACCGAGGCCGGACTGCCCGACGGCGTCCTCAACGTCGTCCCCGGCCGGGGCGAGGTCGCCGGGCAGGCGCTCGGCCGCCACCCCGAGGTCGACAAGATCGCTTTCACGGGCTCGGCGCAGGTCGCGCGACTGTTCCAGGTGTACGCGGGCGAGTCCAACGGCAAGCAGATCGCCGTGGAGGCGGGCGGCAAGTCGCCCCAGCTCGTGCTGGCCGACGCGGATGTCGAAGCCGCCGCGTCCGCCGTGGCCTGGGGCATCTTCTACAACGCCGGGCAGACCTGCAACGCAGGATCCCGCGTCGTGGTGCACACCTCGGTCAAGGACCGACTCCTGGACGCCGTACGCCGGATCACCGCCGAGACCTTCCGTGTGGGCGATCCCCTCGACCCGGCCACCGTCATGGGACCCATCGTCGACGAGACCCAGCTCGCCAGCATCCTCGGCCATGTCGAGCGCGGCAGGCGAGACGGCGCGAGCGTGCTGTTCGGCGGCGGGCGCACGCTGACCGGGACGGGCGGCAGCTTCGTCGAACCGACCGTGCTCGACGGAGTGGACAACACCTCCGCCGTCGGACAGGAGGAGATCTTCGGCCCAGTCCTCGCCGTCGTGTCCTACGACGGGGATGTCGACGAGGGCGTACGCCTCGCCAACGAGAGCGACTTCGGGCTCGTCGCCTCGGTGTGGACCCGGGACGTGACGGTCGCCCACCGCACCGCGCGACGGCTGCGGGCCGGCACGGTGTGGATCAACACCTTCGACGCCAGCGACGTCATCACACCCTTCGGCGGCTTCAAGGCCACCGGCGCGGGTCGCGACAAGTCCCTGCACGCGCTGGACGCGTACACGGCACTGAAGACGACCTGGATCAACCTGGCCTGACCGGCCCTCTGCTTCACCTTCTTTCACCTGCTCACCCCTACAAAGCCGTAGCGAGGACAACGATGAGGATCGGATTCATCGGCCTGGGCAACATGGGACGCCACATGGCCCGCCACCTGATCCACGCGGGCCACCTGGTCACCGTGCACGACACCCGGCCCGAGTCCGCCGCCGAGCACCTGGGGCTCGGCGCCCGCTGGGCCGACACCCCGGCGGCATGCGCGACCGATGCCGAACTGCTGATCACCATGCTGCCCAACCCGCGCATCGTCGAGGACGTGCTGCTGCGCGGTGGTGCCGCCGAGGCGCTCCCTGAGGGCGCCCTGTGGATCGACATGTCCACCTCCACCCCGGCTGCCGCCGAGCGCGTCGCGGCAGAGGTGCTCGACCAGCGAGGCGTGCGCCGCCTGGACGCGCCGGTCAGCGGCATGGCACGTGGCGCCGAGGCGGGGCAGCTCCAGATATTCGTCGGCGGGACGGCGGACGACTTCCGCATGTGCCTGCCCGTTCTCGAGGCCATGGGCGATCCCGACAAGGTGCTGCACGTCGGCCCGCTCGGCGCCGGCTACACCGTCAAACTCCTGATCAACCTGCTCTGGTTCAGCCACCTCGTCGCCACCTCCGAGGTGCTCGCCATAGGCGTCAGGGCCGGAGTCGACCTGGGGGTGTTGCGCAACTCGCTGCTCGCCAGCCCGGCCGCCTCCAACTTCCTGGAGAACGACATCCTGTGCGTGCTCGCCGACGGCGACTACGACGACTCCTTCGCCATGATGCTCGCCTGCAAGGACCTGGGCCTGGCCATCGATCTCGGCCGCGACCTGGGTGTGTCCACCGAGCTGTCCGCGCTCGTCGAGCAGATCTACCGCCGGGCCAAGGCTCAGCACGGAGACCTCGCCGGTGAGATGAGCCCGGTCCGCCTCTACGAGTCCCTGGCGGGCCGGGAGTTCCGGCTGCCGAATCCCGCCACCGCCCACGACGCCGCGCTGAGCGCCGTCTGATCCCCTTGCCCCACGTCCGCCGGGCCGGCCAGGAACGGCCGCCCGGCGGATGACCTCCTTCTCTCCCGCAGACACCCGCCGCGTTTCCAGGAGCCGCACGCCATGGGCGAGCACACCCCAAGCCAGCTGACCATCGACCCCACCTGCCGCATCGAGTTCGGTCCCGGCCGGATCGGGCACCTGCCCGAGTTGGTCTCCTCCCTCGGTGTGGACCGCGCGTTCCTGGTGACCGACCACGGCCTGCGCTCCGCGGGGATCGTCGACCAGGTCCTCAAGGTCCTCGACACCGCGGGCGTGGAACACGGTGTGTACGACGGGGTCGGCGCCAACCCCTCCACGGGCAACGTCGACGAGGGCGCCGCACGGGCTCGGGCCTTCGGCCCCGCGGTCGTCATAGCCCTCGGAGGCGGCTCGGTCCTCGACGCCGCCAAGGGCATCTCGCTACTGGTCGGCAACGCCGACGCCTCGGCCGCCGACGCCGACACCCTCTGGGAAGCGCTCGACGGCCTCCCGCTCATCGCGATCCCCACCACCTCGGGCACGGGCGCGGAAACGAACGGCTTCGGTGTCATCGAGGACACCGCCGCCTGCCGCAAGGTCTACATCGGCCACTCCTCGGTCAAACCCCGCATCGCCCTCCTGGACCCGGAGCTGACAGTCGGCCTGCCCGCACACATCACCGCCGCGACCGGCATCGACGCCTTGGTCCACGGCATCGAGTCACTCGCCTCGCGCGGCGCCAATCCGGTCTCCGTGGGTTTCGCCACCCAGGCCGTCGCCATGATCGGCCGCTGGCTGCCCGCCGCCCACCGTGACGGCTCCGACCTCGAGGCCCGCTCGCAACTGATGCTCGGCGCCCACCTGGCCGGCCAGGCCCTCACCATCTCCGGCTTGGGGCTCGTCCACGGCATCGGCCACGCCCTCACTGCCCATACCGGCACACCTCACGGCCTCGCCCTGGCCGCCGTGCTGGAGGAAGTCATGGAGTTCAGCGCGGAGGCCGCGCAGGACGCCTACGAGCAGACTGCCCGCGCTCTCCGGCTGGCCCCGCCCGTCGACGGCGACTGGGCGCGCACCACCATCGAGGCCGTACGAGAAATAACCGGAGCGATCGACGTCAAGCGCCCCCTGCACGAACTCAGCGTCCACCCCGACATGCTGGGGCAGATCGCCGAGGGCGCGCTCGCGGACCCTGTCACCCGCAACGCGCCGCTGCTACCGACGAAGGACCAGGTTCTCGCGATCCTGCGGGCAACGTTCTAGGGACACCTTGGGCGACAGGGGCGACAGGGGCGAATGAGGATGTCGCCCACTCGCGATCGATCGACGACCGGTCATCCGCGGATCCACTCCGCGCCGCAAGATCGATGAGTCCGAATTCGGGTCTGTCACCCCTCCGGCGTGACATAAATGCCGAACTGTTCCAGCAGTTCCTCCTCCTCCAGCAGTGTCGAACGCGCCTCCAGTCCCCGCTCCTGAGCAACGCCTGTGGCCAACGCCTGTACCAAAGACGTGAAGGCGGTGAGCGAACGCAACACAGAGGGGCCGGCCGCATCCACGTAGAACGTGTGGTGGGCCGCGGCGGCCAGCGGCGAAGAGGGGTTGTCGGTCAGGGCGAGGCAGCGGGCTCCTCGGCTGCGGGCCCATTCCAGCGCCTTGACCGTCTCGGCACTGTAGCGGTGGATGGAAATGGCCACGAAGCAGTCATCCGCGCGAACCTGGCGCAGTTCGTCAGTGAGGCTTCCGGCCGCGGCGGCAACCACGCGAACCTCCTCACGGAGCATGCCCAGAAGATAACCCAGCAGGTAGGCCGGAGCGTGGCACTTCCGCACGCCCATCACGTGCACGCGAGATGAGCTCGTGAGGGCGGACACGGCCTCCTGCCAGGCAGCAGTAGGAATACGGGCAAACGTGCGCGCGATATTGGCCTGATCGAAGGCGACGGCCCGTTCGAGCGGATCGCCTCCTTCGGCAGTGAGCTGCTCCAGACTCTTGTAGCGATGAAGGAGTTGAGCTTGTTCACGGAGTTGCTCTCGGCACAGACGCGTCAGGCCCGGATATCCATCCAGGCCCAGACTGGACGCGAACCTGACCACGGTCGCTTCATTGACGCTCACTGCCGTCGCGAGTTCGGAGACCGTCATGAACGCCACGCCCTCAGGGTCGGCCATGACACGGTCGGCCAGCCGCCGCTGCGACGGCGTCAGGGTAGTGGCTCGTCGCTGCAACTCGGCGAGCAGTTCGTCAAATGTCTGCGGAACGGGCTTGGATGTCGACGCCATGAGGGGAATTCTCCCCCGCGCTCACGAAGAGGCGCCGGAAGGCTCTCCCGCAGGCAGCGATCAGCCGGCCCCGACCGGACACGCCGAACTTGGCGAACCGTGATTTCAGGTGGCTCTGCACGGTGTGCGCGGAGACCGGCAGTTCAACGGGTGGCACGGCCTCGCCCGGACCATGAGGTGCACCGCAGGGTGAAACCACGGCGCAGGCGCAGGTGACCTTCCCTGCCACAAGGTTGATACTGCCCAGAGCAGCACTCCAGCCGCCGCATGCCTGCCAGGCTCATCAGGAGGTACCCATGAAGATGCTCATCAACGTCGCGGAAACCGTTGTCGCGGACGCGCTGCGGGGCATGGCGGCCGCCCATCCCGAGCTGACCGTGGATGTCGAGAACCGGGTGATCGTACGGCGGGACGCTCCGGTGCCCGGAAAGGTGGGACTCGTTTCGGGTGGTGGTTCGGGGCACGAGCCGCTGCACGGCGGGTTCGTGGGCCCCGGGATGCTGTCGGCGGCCTGTCCCGGCGAGGTGTTCACGAGCCCGGTGCCGGACCAGATGGTGCGGGCGGCGGCGGCCGTGGACAGCGGCGCCGGTGTGCTGTTCATCGTGAAGAACTACACCGGTGACGTGCTCAACTTCGACATGGCGGCGGAGCTGGCCGAGGACGAGGGCATCCAGATCGCCAAGGTCCTCGTCAACGACGACGTGGCCGTGACCGACAGCCTCTACACGGCCGGTCGCCGCGGCACCGGCGCGACGCTGTTCGTGGAGAAGATCGCGGGCGCGGCGGCCGAGGAGGGCCAGCCACTGGAGCGGGTGGAGGCACTCGCCCGCCAGGTCAACGAGAACTCGCGCAGTTTCGGCGTCGCGCTCAGCGCCTGCACGACTCCGGCCAAGGGCAGCCCCACCTTCGATCTGCCGCCCGGGGAGCTGGAGTTGGGCGTCGGGATCCACGGCGAGCCCGGCCGGGAGCGGCGGGCCATGATGACCTCGCGGGAGATCGCCGACTTCTCGGTGAACGCGATCCTGGAGGACATGAGCCCCCGCAATCCCGTCCTGGTCCTGGTGAACGGCATGGGCGCCACGCCGCTTCTGGAGCTGTACGGCTTCAACGCGGAGGTGCAGCGGCTGCTGACCGAGCGCGGGGTCCCGGTGGCGCGCACGCTCGTCGGCAACTACGTCACGTCGCTCGACATGGCCGGAGCCTCGGTGACCCTGTGCCAGGTCGACGAGGACCTGCTGCGGCTCTGGGACGCGCCGGTGCGCACGGCGGGCCTGCGCTGGGGCATGTGACGCTCCCCCGGCCCGTGCCGGTGCGACCGGTCAACACCTTTACCACGCAAGGAGATCCAGTGCTCGACGCCGACTTCTTCCGCCGTTGGATGACGGCGACCGCCGCGTCCGTGGACCGAGAGGCGGAGCGGCTGACCGCCCTCGACTCGCCGATCGGCGACGCCGACCACGGCAGCAACCTGCAGCGCGGCTTCAGGGCCGTGGCGGCCACGTTGGAGAAGGAGGCGCCACAGACGCCCGGCGCCGTCCTGATGCTCGCCGGACGGCAGCTGATCTCGACGGTGGGCGGCGCGTCCGGGCCGCTGTACGGGACGCTGCTGCGTCGCACGGGCAAGGCGCTCGGCGACGCGGCCGAGGTCGACGCGCAGGGGCTCGCCGATGCGCTGCGCACCGGCGTGGACGCGGTGATGCAGCTCGGCGGGGCCGCGCCCGGCGACAAGACCATGATCGACGCGCTGGTGCCGGCGGTAGACGCGCTCGGTGAGTCCTTCGCGGCGGCACGGACGGCAGCCGAGGAGGGCGCCCTGGCGACCACGCCGTTGCAGGCCCGCAAGGGCCGGGCGAGTTATCTGGGCGAGCGCAGCATCGGACACCAGGACCCCGGTGCCACCTCCTCGGCCCTCCTGATCGCGGCGCTCGCGGAGGCGGCCGGTGAGTGACGTGGCGAGCCCGACGGGAGGCGACGAGAAGCTGGTGGGCATCGTGCTCGTGTCGCACAGCGCGGCGGTGGCCGCCTCGGTCGCCGAACTGGCGAAGGGGCTCGCCGGCGGCGGTACGACCGCTCCGGTGGCACCCGCGGGCGGCATCGAGGGCGGCGGCTTCGGCACCAGCGCCGAGCTGATCTCCGCCGCGGCCGCGGCCGTGGACCGGGGCGCCGGTGTCGCCGTGCTGACCGACCTCGGCAGCGCGGTCCTCACCGTGAAGGCGCTGTTGGCCGAGGGCGACGAACTCCCGGCGGGCACCCGTCTGGTGGACGCCCCCTTCGTCGAGGGCGCGGTGGCGGCGGTCGTCACGGCGTCCACGGGAGCCGACCTGGCGGCGGTGGAGGCGGCCGCCGCGGACGCGTACAGCTATCGGAAGGTGTGAGACGGGCGCGCTCGCTCAGCGGGCCGCGTTCCGGCGGACGAACTCCCGGGCCAGTCGCTCGCCCTCGGCGACGGCCGCCCGGGGGTTCTCGATGGGAGACGCGGTGGAGCCCTCGAAGAAGATGTACGTGACCCCGGAGGCGGCCCCGCCGCCATGCGGGTCGGGGCGGATGCCGAGGCCCCGGGCCGTGGCGTACGACGCCTCTCCGATGAGGTCCTCGGGGCCGAGGTCGCCGACGACCGCGTACTGCACGCGGTCGCCGTGGATCACGGCGGCGACCGTGCCGCTGCGGACACCGTGCTCGTCGTGGTCCCAGATGTGGCTGGGGGCGGGCACCACGACGTACGGAAGGGTCTCGGCGTCCAGGTAGTTCCCGTCGGACTGCTGGAAGGCGGTGGCTTCGGCGAAGAACGGATCGGTGCTCTTGTTGCAGTGCGCGCCGGGCCGGCCGTCGCAGTCGATGTCCAGGTCCGCCTTCCAGAAGACCACGCCGCGCTTTCCGCAGACGGGGATGTCCGCCGGCGCCCCGTCGTCGGTCCGGTAGAGGCCGCGGGAGACGGGGACGCAGTCGCGTACCGCGGCCAGCAGGTCGGCGGCCCGGACACCCCCCGCGGAGGCGGCGTTCCCCGGAGGGCCCGCGTTCCCCGCGCGCTCGTGCACGGCCTCGGGCAAGGGGGCGACGTCGGAGATCGTGGTGGGGGCGAGCAGGGCAGCGCCGGCCGCGGCCAGCGTCAGCGACTGGGCACGCACGATAAGAGACCCTCTCCTGGGCGGGCACTGACGAACACTCAGCCCAATCTGGTGGGGGTTCGATCAGGTGGCCACCGTTGGGGGGCCGTACGGAGCACGCCCGGTGACGTCTCGTCGGGGGCCGGGCGGCCGGAGCCGTTGTCGGCTCCGGCCGCCCGGCCGCCCTCGCCGGCGCGGGATCAGCGACGACAGCGTTCCGCACCGTGGGCATGAACTTCCCTACGACAAGGGCGAGTTCAGCCGCGAAGACCCTCAGCATACGTAACGTCCGATCGATATCGCGAACACGGCCCTCTTGATGTGGTCACGCCTACCACGTCATATTGGTCCGGACCATTCCCGTCGAGGGAGGGCAGGGCTGTGCGACGCGTACTCCTGCGAGCCGCGGTGGTGTGCGGCGCGTTGCTGTTGTTGGTGTCCTGCGGCTGGGGCGGCGAGGGCCCGGGCGGGGGCGACCGGCCGCCCGCGGCCCCGGCGGGCGTCACCGCGGCGGCGGGCAGTTCCACCAGCGTGCACGTCATGTGGAACCGGGCCTCAGGCAAGCCCGAGGTCGCCCACTACGAGGTGTATCGCGGCACCACGATGGTGAAGGAAGTGCCGGGTTCGGACCACATGGTCGACATCACCAGGCTCAAGCCGTCCACCGAGTACGCCTTCTCCGTACGGGCGCGGGACGCCGACGGGCGGCTCGGACCGCCCAGCGAGCGGGCGCGGGCCACCACTCCGGCCGCGTCCGTCGCCGACGGACGGGCCCCGAGCGCCCCGGAGCGCCCCCGCGGCAAGGCGGCCGGGAGCCGGGCCGCCCAGTTGTCCTGGGACAGGTCCACGGACAACCGGGGCGTGGCGTCGTATGACATCTATCAGGGCGACTCGAAGATCCACAGTGTGGGCGGCGCACAGTCGGCGACCGTGGTCACCGGGCTGCGGCCGGGCACGCGGTACTCCTTCACGGTCCGGGCGCGGGACGCGGCGGACAACGTCTCGCCCGCGAGCGCGGCGGTACGGATCACGACTCCCGCCGGTTCCGGGGACGGGAAGGGCACCGGCCTGGCGCCGACCGGCTTCCGGGCCTCGACGCATCGCACCGACGGGGCGTACTACCTCGACCTCTCCTGGATTCCGCCGGACGCCGAGACGATCGACGGGGTGATCACGGAGTACCAGATCCAGCTCGACCGGGAGCCCGCGACCTCGCTCGTCTGGGGCGGGACCGCCCCGCGCGACAAGGCGACGTACAGCTTCTACGTGGGTCGGGAGGCCGGGGTCACCCAGCGGGTGCGGATCAGGGCGAAGCTGCCCGACGGGACCTGGAGCGGCTTCTCGGCGGAACGGACGGTGACGACGGGAGCGGCGAAGCCGTAGAGCGCGGCGATGGGGCGGTGCGGCGGGAGCGGTGCGGCTGTGGGGGCGCTGCTGCGGCGGGTGCCCGAAAGCGGTTCGGCCATAGACGGAGCCTAGGATTCTCCGTATGGCCCATAGGGAATCCAATGGCACCGTCGCGTCCGCCGCCCCGCTCGATCTCTCGCTGCTGCGGACCTTCCTCGCCGTGCACCGGGCGGGTTCGTTCACGGCGGCGGCGCGGCTGCTGGGGCTGTCGCAGCCGACGGTGACCACGCAGATCCGGTCGCTGGAGGACCAGCTGGGGCGTGAGCTGTTCGAGCGGCGGCCGCGCGGTGTGGTGTCGACCTCGGTAGCGGACGAGCTGGCCGCGCAGGTCGCGGCGCCGCTGGACGCGCTCGCGACGGTCACGGACCGCGGCGGGTTCGGTGCGGACGTGGTGCCGGAGCCGGTCCATGTGGCGGGTCCCGCGGAGCTGCTGTGCACTCGGGTGCTGCCCGCTCTGGCCCCGCTGACCGGGCAGGGGGTGCGGCTGCGGGTCACCACCGGACTGACCGACGGTCTGCTGGAGGGGCTGCGCGGCGGACGCTTCGACCTGGCGATCGCCACGTCACGGCCGCGCGGCCGCACACTGAGCGCGGTGCCGCTGGCGGACGAGGAGTTCGTCCTCGTGGCCGCGCCCGCGTGGGCGGGGCGGATCGGTCCGGACCGGGTCGCCGCCGAGGGGCCCGCCGTGCTGCACGGGGCGCCGCTGATCTCGTACGCCGAGGATCTGCCCATCGCGCGGCGCTACTGGCGGCACGTCTTCGGTGTGCGGCTGACCGGTCAGGCGGCGATCACGGTGCCGGATCTGCGTGGCGTCCTCGCGGCGGTGGTGGCGGGCGCCGGGATCTCGGTGCTCCCCCGCTATCTGTGCCTCGACGGGCTGGCCTCCGGCGCACTGGTCTCCCTGCTGGACCCGGAGGACCCGCCGATCAACACCGCGTATCTGGTACGGCGTCCGGGGGTGTCGGACAACCCGCATGTCGCGCTCGTCGCGGAACGGCTCCTGGCGGCCGGCCGGACCTGGTGACGGCCCGCGGAAGGTGACGGGCCATCCCGGTGGTACGCCATCGGCGGTCGTCCGGACGAAGGAATTCGTCACCTGCCCGGTCCCGGCCCGCGTGCGGAACCGGTGATCCTCGCATTGGCTCGGTCCGAAGGCGCACGGGCGTTCCCAATCCTCGGCGGCGCATGGGATGTACCGCCAACCGTGCTGTCGGAGGGCAGTCCTATGCGTATTACCCAGATGCTCGTCCGCTCCGGCCTGACCGTGGCGGCCGCCGCCGCGCTGCCGCTGACCCTCACCGCCACGGAGGCCGTCGCGGTGAACACGGTCATCAACGTGACCACCAGCGGCACGACGGTGCAGGTGACCACCACCGACTGTGCCACCAGGTCCAACGGCTCCATGGGGAATGCCTCACTGCTCTCCAGCGGTCAGGCCAACTTCGCACAGGGGCGCCAGGTGACCTTGTCCGGGACCAGCACCAGCCAGGCCGCGGCCTGGTCCAACGTCACCACCGGCACCTATACCGTCATCGTGGTCTGCGCCGACGGCACGACGGCGGGCACCCAGTCCGTCACCGTCTCCCCTGTCTCCAGTCCCACGATCTCCGCGACGGCGACGGCGACGGCCACCCCGACGGCTTCGGCGTCTCCTTCGCGCGGGGTCATGGGCGGTATGGGCGGCGGTACGAAGGACTACGGCACCGCCACCTACGCGGCGGGCGGCGTCCTGGTGGCGGCCGGAGTCGGGGCCACGGTCTGGGTCCTGCGCCGACGCGCCAAGCCGCACCGGTTGTGAGCACAGCGGCGGCCCGGAACCCCCAGCCCGCCTCGACGGCCGAAGCCCCGGTCACGACGGGGAGACCGGGCCGCCGCCGATCAGCTGAAGTACCGGCCACCTGAGTGCCGGCCACCTGAAGCCGGACCACCCGAAATCCTGACCGTCAGGACGCCGGATCCTCCGCGGGCAGCCGTCCGAACTCCTCCAGCGCGTGCGTCAGCCAGCCCGTCCAGAAGGTCTCCAGGTCGATCCCGGCCCGCAGGACGAGGTGCTGAAGGCGGTCCTGCGGCGCGTCCTTGCCGGGCGGGAAGTCGCGTTCCTGGATCTCCTCGTACTCCGCCAACTGCCGCTGGTGCAGGTCGAGATGGCGCCGCAGATCCGCTTCGATGCCGTCCGTGCCGACCACCGCCGCGGCCCGCAGCCGCAGCAGCAGTGTGTCGCGCAGCGGCTTCGGGTCCTGGGACGCGGCGGTCCACCTGGCCAGTTCGGCGCGGCCCGCGGGCAGGACCTCGTACCGCTTCTTCTGCCCCCTGGCCGGCTGCTGTGTGGGGAGGGCCCTGATCTGGCCCTCGGCCTCCAGTTTTCCCAGCTCGCGATAGATCTGCTGATGCGTCGCCGACCAGAAGTAGCCGATCGACCTGTCGAAGCGACGAGTCAGTTCAAGCCCCGACGACGGCTTCTCGAGCAGGGCGGTGAGGATCGCGTGCGGGAGTGACATGGAGTCATCCTAGGGACGGGCGCCATGTCCCCCGGTCCCTGTCTGCCTACAGCGCCGCCGCCAGCTCCGTGCCCTGCTTGATGGCCCGCTTGGCGTCCAGTTCGGCCGCCACGTCGGCGCCGCCGATGAGGTGCACGTTGCGGCCGTCGGCGCGCAGTGCCTCGTACAGGTCACGGCGCGGTTCCTGTCCCGTGCAGAGCACGATCGTGTCGACAGGGAGGACGGAAGCCTGACCATCGACGGTCACGTGCAGGCCGGCGTCGTCGATGCGGTCGTACTGGACGCCCGGGACCATGGTGACGCCGCGGTGCTTGAGCTCGGTGCGGTGGATCCAGCCGGTGGTCTTGCCGAGCCCTCCGCCGACCTTGGACGCCTTGCGCTGCAGGAGGTGGACGGTGCGCGGCGGGGCGGGCCGCTCGGGGGTGCCGAGGCCGCCGGGCGCACGGTAGTCCATGTCCACGCCCCAGTGCCGGAAGTACGTCGCCGGGTCCTCGCTCGCCTTGTCGCCACCGTCGGTCAGGTACTCGGCGACGTCGAAGCCGATGCCACCGGCGCCGAGGATCGCGACACGGTCGCCGACGGGCGCGCCGTCGCGCAGCACATCGAGGTAGCCGACGACGCTGGGGTGGTCGACGCCCGGGATCTCGGGGGTGCGCGGGCTGACTCCCGTGGCGACGACGACCTCGTCGTACGCGGAGACGTCCTCGGCGGTGACCGGGGTGTTCAACCGCACGTCCACGCCGTGCAGTTCGAGCTGCGTACGGAAGTAGCGGATCGTCTCGTCGAACTCCTGCTTGCCGGGGACCCGGCGGGCCACGTTGAGCTGGCCGCCGATCTCGTGCGCGGCGTCGTAGAGGGTGACGTCGTGACCTCGCTCGGCGGCGCTGACCGCACAGGCGAGTCCGGCCGGGCCCGCGCCTACCACGGCAACCTGCTTGCGCAGCCGGGTCGGTGAGAGGACGAGCTCGGTCTCGTGGCAGGCCCGCGGGTTCACCAGGCACGATGTGATCTTGCCGCTGAAGGTGTGGTCGAGGCAGGCCTGGTTGCAGCCGATGCAGGTGTTGATGGCCTCGGGGCGCCCGGCTTCCGCCTTGGCGACGAAGTCCGGGTCGGCGAGCATCGGGCGGGCCAGGGACACCATGTCGGCGTGGCCCTCGGCGAGCAACTGCTCGGCGAGTTCGGGGGTGTTGATGCGGTTGGTCGTCACCAGCGGGATCGACACGGCACCCATGACCTTCTTGGTCACCCAGGCGTACGCGCCCCGCGGCACCGAGGTCGCGATGGTCGGGATCCGCGCCTCGTGCCAGCCGATACCGGTGTTGATGATGGTCGCCCCGGCCGCCTCGACGGCCTTGGCGAGCGTGATCACCTCGTCGAACGACGATCCGCCCGGGACCAGGTCCAGCATCGACAGCCGGTAGATGATGATGAAGTCCTCGCCGACCGCCTCCCGCACCCGGCGGACGATCTCGACGGGGAACCGCATGCGGTTCTCGTACGAACCGCCCCAGTGGTCTTCGCGTTTGTTGGTCTGGGCGGCGATGAACTCATTGATGAGGTAGCCCTCGGAGCCCATGATCTCGACGCCGTCGTAGCCGGCCCGCCGCGCGAGGCGGGCCGCCCTCGCGTAGTCGTCGATGGTCCGCTCGACCTCGTCGTCGGTGAGCGCGTGCGGCGCGTACGGGCTGATCGGCGCCTGGAGCGCGCTCGGGGCGACCAGGTCCTGGTGGTAGGCGTACCGCCCGAAGTGGAGGATCTGCATAGCGATCTTCCCGCCCTCGCGGTGCACCGCGGCGGTGATCCCGGTGTGCTGCTCGGCCTCCGCCTCGGTGGTGAGCTTGGCCCCGCCCTCGTACGGGCGGCCCGCGTCGTTGGGGGCGATACCGCCGGTGACGATGAGGCCGACACCGCCGCGGGCCCGGGCGGCGTAGAACTCCGCCATGCGCTCGAACCCCCGCTCGGCCTCTTCCAGGCCGACGTGCATGGACCCCATGAGCACGCGGTTCGCCAACGTGGTGAAGCCCAGGTCGAGCGGTTTCAGCAGATGCGGGTAACGGCTCATGGGCCCCTCCGTACGCGGTGTCGTCATGTCTTTGTAGACGACGGAGGGACCATTGTGCAACTAGTTGCACAATCGCGGGCCCCAAAGGGGCGCGGGGAACTGCGCGACCAGCCACAAGGGACCCGCAGGTTCGGTCACGCCCCCTGCGGAGCTACTTCACGCCGATCACGACGTTCGCGTAGAGCTCCTCCGAGACCTCCAGCCGCGGTATCAGCCCGGCGCCGGCAAGGATCTCGACAGCCAGGCCCGCCTGACCGTCACTCGTCTCGACGAGGAGGCTGCCCCCGGGCGCCAGCCACTCCGGCGCCTCCGCGGCAACGCGACGCAGGACATCGAGCCCGTCCCCACCCCCGTCGAGGGCCACAAGAGGCTCATGATCACGGGCCTCGGGCGGCAGCAGCCCGACCTCACCGCTCGGCACGTACGGCACATTGGCGGCCAGAATGCCGATCCGACCACGGATGTCACGAGGCAACGCCTCGAAGAGATCCCCCTCATGGACATGCGCACCCGCCCCCACGTTCCGTCGAGCGCATCGCACGGCGGCGGGATCGACATCGGCGGCGTGCAACTCGACGCCGGGAAGCGCGGCGGCGAGCGCCGCACCCACCGCACCCGAGCCACAGCACAGGTCCACGACGACGGGGGCCTCGGGGGCGAGCGCGACGGCCTGCTCGACCAGGAACTCGGTGCGACGACGGGGCACGAAGACACCGGGTTCCACGGCTATGCGCAGGCCCCTGAACTCGGCCCAGCCCAGGACGTGTTCGAGGGGCAGGCCCGCGACACGGCGGTCCACCATCGCGGTGAGTTCGGCGGGCGTACGAGCGGTGGAGAAGATCAGCCGCGCCTCGTCCTCGGCGAAGACACAGCCGGCGGAGCGGAGCGCGGTGACGACATGTGCGTAAGAAGGTGGCATGGAAGCCGAGAGCCTTTCGGGAAGCCGAAGGGCGCCCTCCAGGTCACCTGATGCCGGTGAGGCCCCGAGGCGAGAGCACCCGAGCTGACACAGCGGTAATGGGGCTCACCTCCTCGGTCCGTTCGCGGCTGGGGCGGTCCGCAGCCGGACGGCAACATTACACGGCGCCGACTCCGGCCGGGACGCGGTCCCCGACCCTCTCCGCCTCACATCCGGGCACCGCCGGTTGCGGCACCCGAGACTCCTCTAGTTGCATTAGGCAACCACTTAGTTGTACGGTGCAACCAGAAGAGAAAGGAAGAAACCGTGAACGCAGCCGACGTGTCCATCGAGACGATCCACCACGAGCTGACGGCCTTCGCCCGCCGCGCCCGGGCCTCGGCGGGACGTCTGCACCCCGAGCTGTCCCTGGTGTCGTACACGCTGCTCGGCCACCTGGAGGACGTCGGCGGCTGCCGCGCCACCGACCTGGCCGCGCACTACGCCCTGGACAAGTCCACGGTCAGCCGTCAGGTCTCGGCCCTCGAACGCGCCGGGCTGGTCGAGCGCCGCGCCGATCCCCAGGACCAGCGCGTCCAGGTGCTCCACCTCACCCCCGCCGGCACGGAGATCCTCGCCCAGGTCACCGCGAGCCGCCGGGTGGCGTTCCGAGAGCGGCTCGCGGGCTGGCCCGAGGAGGACCTGGAGCGGTTCGCCGGGTATCTGCTGCGGTACAACGCGGCGGCGGGCGGAGTGACGTTCAAGGCCGCGCCCGCGACCGACTGAGGCACGTCGGGCACGCGCGCGAGCTGAACGCGGGCCGCGCGCCCCGCCCCACACCTCCAGGCCCGTCGCGCCACCAACCGTCAGGTCCGTCCCGCCCGCAGCCGCACGCCCTCCCCGCCGCTAAGCGACCCCCAACGTCTGCCGGTCACCGAGCAGTTCAGGAACCCGCGCCCCCACGAACCGCGTCCTGCGCCGCAGCCGGAAGCCCAGCGCCTCGTAGAGCCGAATGGCGGTGGTGTTGCCGGCGGCGGCGTGCAGGAACGGGATCTCGCCCCGGGCGCGTATGCCGTGGGCGACCGCCAGGGTCAGCCGGGTCGCGAGGCCCTCGCCGCGGAAGTCCGGATCGGTGCAGACCGCGCTGATCTCGGTCCAGCCCGGTGGGTGCAGCCGCTCCCCCGCCATGGCGATCAGGGCCCCGTTCCGGCGAATCCCGAGATACGTGCCGAGTTCGACCGTCCGGGGCAGGAACGGGCCCGGTCTGGTGCGCTCGACCAGGTCCAGCATCTCCGGTACGTCGGCGGGGCCGAGCCGTACGGCCTCCGGCTCGGGTGCGGTGGCCAGGCCGTCGTCCACGAGCTGTACGCCGTCCAGGTCGAACGTCACGTCCCAGCCGTCCGGGATGCCACCGTCGAAGGCGGGCAGCCCTACCTCCTCGCCGGGACCGACGAGCGCCGCGAGGTCGGCCCAGTCGTCGGCGTCCGGCTCGTCGGGCAGCGCCAGCCAGGGCGACACGTCGACGGGGTAGCGCAGCACGCGTCCGCGGTGCTCGGCGAAGTGGGCGTGCGGGCCGGTCAGCGAGCCGAGCGCGGGGTTGTCCAGCGGATGACGCGCCCCGCTCATATGGCGACCTCGATCACGACCTTGCCCCGCGTGTGGCCCTCTTCGACGGTCCGCAGCGCCTCCCCGGCCCGTTCGAGGGGGAAGGTCTGCGTCACCAAGGGGTCCAGCTTGCCGTCGGCCACGAGCCGGGCCACCTGGTCGAGCACAGCGGCGGTACGGGCCCGCGCGACGGGCGAGCCGCCGAGTCGCGCCACGATGTCCTTGCCGCCCGCGGTGATCAGCTTCGTCCGGTCCGCGACCAGCACGGACGCGGCTTCCAGGACCTCACCGCCGACCACGTCGTACACGGCGTCCACGCCGTCGGGCGCCACGGCCCGTACGCCACTGACGAAGTCGGGGCCCGACGGCACATGCACGGCACCGAGCGACTCGACCAGGTCCTTCTTGCCCGCGCTCGCGACACCGATGACGTTCAGCCCCTCGGCGCGTGCGATCTGGACAACCGAGACGCCCACCCCGCCGCCCGCGCCCGTGACCAGCAGGGTCGAACCGGCCGGAAGGTCCAACTGACGGACTCCGTCGTAGGCGGTCGCCGCCGCGACGGGCAGGGCCGCGGCGTCCGTGAAGGAGACGTCGGCGGGCTTGTGGGCGGTGACCGCCACGGGGAGCAGCACGTACTCGGCGAACGCCCCGGCGACCGGGTTGCCGAAGACCTCGTCCCCGACCGCGAAGCCCGTGACGCCCTCGCCGACCTCCTCGACGACTCCGGCGGCCTCGTTGCCGAACACGGCGGGCACCGCGCGCGGCTGCTGGCCGGGGCGCTGGTATCCGGTGCGCTGCTTGGAGTCGACGGGGTTCACGCCCGCCGCCCGTACGGCGACCAACAGCTCGCCGGGCCCGGGGCTCGGGCGGTCCTGGTCGACGAGGGCTTCGGTCTCGGGGCCGCCGTACTGGGTGAAGACGTACGCCTTGGGCATTGCTCCGTCACTCTCCTTCGCACCGGGGTGGGCCTTAGCGGCAAGGAAGATCGCGGGGCTGCTATTCCCCGGCCGCCGGACTGTTCATGCGGCCGCAATGATCCACGGACCATCCAGGGACGGGGCTTCCCGGCGGGCCCGGTACCGTGGAGGACGTACGCAACGATCAAGGGCCGCCGTCCGGCAGGCCTGGAGGCACCTCCCGCATGAACGTCACCCGAGGCTTCACCGGCCGCCCGCGCGTCCGCAACGACGGGCTGCCGCCCGGCCAGTACGACGCGGGCGACGACTGGCCCGTCCTGTCCGCGGAGGTCACACCGGACCTCACGCCCGCGGAGTGGACGTTCACCGTCGACGGACTGGTGGCCGAACCGCGCACCTGGACCTGGGACGAGGCGCACGCGCTGCCGCCGTCCGCCTACGAGGGCGACATCCACTGCGTGACGAGCTGGTCGAAGTTCGGGGTGCGCTTCGGGGGTGTGTCGCTCGACGCGTTCCTCGACGCGGTCCGTCCGGCGCCGGAGGCCACGCACGTCGTCGCGTACTCGCACACCGGCTACACCACGAACCTCCCCCTCGCGGATCTCACCGGCGGGCGCGCCTGGATCGCGTGGGAGTACGGGGACGGGCCGCTGCCCGCCGAGCACGGTGGTCCGGCGCGACTGCTCGTGCCGCATCTGTACTTCTGGAAGAGCGCCAAGTGGATCGCGGGCCTCAGGCTCCTCGACCACGACGAGCCGGGCTTCTGGGAGCAGAACGGCTACCACCACCGCGGCAACCCCTGGGAAGAGCAGCGCTACTCCGGTGACTGAGACCTCCATGTCCGCAATGCCCGCCACATCCGCCATGGACTCCGCGCAGTCGGCGGGCTTCACGCCGCCGACCCGCTTCGCCGTGCCGGGGCGGATCGCCGTGAGCAACCGCGCGGCGGCCACCTGGCAGCGCGCCACGCTCACCGAGGTCCGCCGGGAGACCCCGCACGCGGCGACCTTCCGGTTCGCCGTGCCGGACTGGGAGGGCCATCTGCCCGGGCAGCACCTGATGCTGCGGCTTCGGGCGGGGGACGGCTATGTCGCCCAGCGGCACTACTCGATCGCCTCGCCGCCCGACGACACCGGGCACATCGAACTCACCCTCGACCATGTCGACGGCGGTGAGGTGTCCGGCTGGTTCCACACGGTCGCCGAGCCCGGCGACGAGGTGGAGGTGCGCGGGCCGCTCAGCGGCTTCTTCGCCTGGCCGGGCGACCGGCCCGCCCTGCTCGTCGGCGCGGGCTCCGGCGTCGTACCGCTGATGTCGATGGTCCGCCACCATCGCGCGCGGGGGCTGTCGGTGCCGCTGCGACTCCTCGTGTCGGCTCGCAGCCCCGAGGAGCTGATCTACGCGTCGGAGTACGGCGCCGAGACCACACCCGTGTTCACGCGCACCGCGCCGGAGGGTGTGCCGGTGGGACGTGTGTCGGCCGCACATGTGGCGGCGCTCCAGGCCGACCGGCCCGAAGGCGGGTGGGAGGCCTATGTGTGCGGTTCGAACGGGTTCGCCGAGCATGCCTCGCGGCTGTTGGTGGACGCCGGCCAGCCGGTGGACCGTATCCGGATCGAGCGCTTCGGCTGATCGACCCGAGTCGCGCGATCGGCCCGAGTCGTGTGATCGCGCGGTGGCGTGTGATCTTTCTCAGGGATGGGGCACCACGGCGACCGGGCACGTGGAGTGGTGGACGAGGGAGCGCGCCGCTCGGCCCAGGCCCGGGCCGGCCGAGGCGCGGCGGCCGATGACCAGCAGCCCCGCCCGGGCGGACGCCTGAAGCAGATGGTGCCCGGCGTGCCCGTGGGCCACGCGCTCGGTGACCTCGGTCTCCGGGTACTTGTGGCGCCACGGCTGCAGAGTCACCGCCAGGGAGCGGCACGTGGCGTCCTCCTGCTCGGCCGTGTCGCCGGGTGTCCGCCCGCCGTTGAGGTAGCCCCGCCGCGGGGACGGCGTCCAGGCGTGCACGACGTGCAGCGGCGCCGAGCGGACCGTGGCGGTGTCGAAGGCGTGGCCGATGAGGTCGTCGGCGGGATGGGCGAGGTCGAGACCGAGGACCACCGGCAGGTACGGGGCCCTGGTCGGCGGGGTGGTCCCGTCGACGGGCATCCGCTCGTCCTCGGGGAGTTCGCCCGCGCGCACCAGCACCACCGGGCGTTCGGCCCGTGCGGCCACGGCGAGCGCGACCGAGCCGACCAGGAATCCGGCGAAGCCGCTGAAGCCCCGCGAGCCCAGGACCAGGGTCTCCGACTCCGCGGCGGCGGCGACCAGCGCCGGGACGGCGGGCGTGTCGGTGCGGCGGGCGATGATGTCCAACGCCGGGTGGCCGTAGGAGAGTTGGACGGCGGCCCGGTCGAGGGTGGTGCGGACGGGCGCGCCGCCCGGGGGGTGTGCGGGTGCGGCTGGTTCGTCTCCTGCGTGCAGCAGCCGCAGGGCGACCCCGCGTCGCTCGGCCTCGCGGGCCGCCCAGTCGGCGGCGTCGAGACTCGCGTGGGAGCCGTCGATGCCGACGGTGACGGTCCGGGTGTCCTTGTTCATGGCTCGTACCTTTCGAAGCTCATGCCTCCTGCCTTTCGCCCGCGTGCCCCGGGGTACCCCTCTCGCGCGTCTCGCGGATGCCCTCGCGGTGATCGCCGCCCCGTTCGCACACACGACTTCCGGGCCGCACACAGGACGCGGGTTCCACACGTGGCGCGGATCAGTCGTGGGCGGCTGGCGAAGACGCCCGACGAAGAGGACGGTGGAAGGTGGGCGATGTACGCCGGTGAGGGTGTGACGAGAGGCGGTAGCGGTCACGAGCGGTGCCGGGAGGCGAGAGCGGTCGAGCGGTGAGGAGGCCCGGGAGATGCGGACTCGGATGCGGGGCTGGCGTTGGCGGCGCAATCCGCTGCGACGCCGCTCGGACGTGGTGGAGGCGTGGACCGCACTGTGCGTCGCGGTCCTGCTGTGCGTCGGCGGCCCGCTGGCCGGGATCGCCGCGGGCTGGTGGGCGTACGACGGAGCGCGGGCCACGGCCGAGGAGCAACGCGCCCAACGGCACCGGGTGCCCGCAGAGGTCACCGAGCACGCGCCCGCCGCGGTGCCCACCTCCGAGGGCGAACGTCAGCCGACCTACCGGGTGACCGTCCGCTGGGCCGAGCCGGGCGAGCCGCCTCGTACGGACAAGGCCCGGGTACCCGCCGGCACCCGGAGCGGCGACCGTGCGTACATCTGGCTGGACGACCGGGGCCGGGTCGTCCCCGCCCCCGCGGACGGCACCGCCGTGTGGCAGCACACGCTGTCGGCGGGCGCCTGCGCCACGGCCCTGTTCGCGGGCGGCGTCGTGGCCGCGTACGCCGTCGTACGACGGGTCGCCACGCGCCATCGTCTGGCCGAGTGGGAGCGGGAGTGGGCGTACACGGGGCCCGAGTGGCGGCGGCACTGCACCTGAGCGGGTCCGCGGCGGGCGGCGTCAGGTGAGTCGCTGCATGCTCCGCGCGATGCGGCCGTGCTCCCGCAGCGCGTCGCGCAGCCCGGGCAGTACCGGCTCGCCCCGGTCGACGAGGACGCGGCCGCCGACCACCGTGGTCCAGGCGCGGGCCGGCCCGCAGCGCAGCCAGGCCTCGACGGGGTCGCTCAGCGCGCCCGCGAGCGCGACCTCGTGCAGGTCCCAGACGACGAGGTCGGCGCAGGCACCCGGCCGCAGATGCCCCAACTCGTCGGCGCGGCCGAGGCATTGGGCGGAGCCGCGGGTCGCGATGTCGAGGGCGTCTCGGGCGGTCATCGCGCCGGGTCCGCCCCGATAGCGGCCGAGCAGGAGCGCGCCGCGGGTCTCCATCCACAGCGAGGCGTGGTCCGTGGAGGCGGAGCCGTCGCAGCCGATGCCGACCGGCAGACCCAGTTCGCGCATCTCCTTCACCCGGGCCGTGCCGCCGCCGATGAGCATGTTGGAGCTGGGGCAGTGCGCCACGCCGACCCCTGCCGCGGCGAGGCGCCGCAGTTCGGCGTCGTTCGGGTGGATGCAGTGCGCGACCCAGCTGCGGTCGCTCAGCCAGCCCGTGTCCTCGAAGTACTCGACGGGCCGGCAGCCGTACGTCTCCAGGCAGTACGTGTCCTCGTCGCGGTCCTCGGCGAGATGCGTGTGCAGTCGTACGTCGTACCGTTCGGCGAGTTCCGCGGTCGCCGTCATCAGTTCCTTGGTGACCGAGAACGGCGAGCAGGGGGCGAGCGCGACCCGGACGAGCGCGCCCGGTCGCGGGTCGTGGTGGGCCTTGATCAGCCGCTCGCTGTCGGCGAGTACCTCGTCCTCGGTCTGGGTGACGCTCCTCGGCGGCAGTCCCCCGTCCTCCACGGACCGGGTCATCGAACCGCGGGTGGCGTGGAAGCGGAATCCGATGTCCCGTGCGGCGCGGATCTCGGCGTCCACGAGGTGCGGGCGCGGGTGGACGTAGAGGTGGTCGGAGGAGGTCGTGCAGCCGCCCATCAGCAGCTCGGCCATGCCGACGTACGCCGACACGTGGACCGCCTCCTCGTCGAGCGCGGCCCACAACGGGTACAGCGTGGTGAGCCAGTCGAAGAGGGAGCCGTTCACCGCGGGCGCGTAGGAGCGGGTGAGGTTCTGGTAGATGTGGTGGTGCGTGTTGATCAGTCCGGGGGTGACGATCCGGCCGGCCGCGGACACCGTCGAGCGGGCCTCCGGCTCGGCCCCGGGACCGCCTACGGCGGCGACCCTGCCGTCAGTGACGGCCACCCAGCCGCCCGGGATCTCCCGTTCCCCGTCCACGACGAGCAGTTCGGCGTCCTTGACCAGCAGGTCCACGGCAGGCGGCATGGCGTCATCGTAGCCAGGGCCGGCGGGCCCGCGGAGGAGGTCTGGCGGGCCTCCGGCCACCCCCGTACGGTGTGATCATCCGCACCCTTATTCGTAGCAAAGGCGGTCTTCCATGGCCTTGTTCGACCTTCCTCTCGATCAGCTCCGGAACTACCGCAGCGCGTCCGTCGAGCCCGAGGACTTCGACGCCTTCTGGGGCAAGACGCTTCAGGGGGCGCGCGAGCACGGTCTGGACGCCCGCTTCGAACCCGTCGAGGCGCATCTGAAGAACGTGAAGGTCTTCGACGTCACGTTCGCCGGGTTCGGCGGTCACCCGGTGAAGGGCTGGCTGACGCTTCCTGCCTGGGCGAACACACCGTTGCCGACGGTCGTCGAGTACATCGGCTACGGCGGCGGACGCGGCCTTTCGCATACGCATCTGCTGTGGGCCTCGGCGGGCTTCGCGCACTTCGTGATGGACACGCGGGGGCAGGGCGGCGCGTGGGGCGGCGGGGGCGACACGCCGGACCCGGTGGGCAGCGCGCCCGCGTATCCCGGGTTCATGACGCGGGGCATCGACGCCCCCGAGAACTACTACTACCGGCGCGTGTTCACCGACGGGGTACGGGCCGTCGAGGCGGCCCGCTCGCACGAGTTCGTGGACGCCGAGCGCGTCGCGGTGGTCGGTTCGAGTCAGGGCGGCGGCATCTCGATCGCGGTGGGCGGACTGATGCCGGATCTCTCTGCGGTCGCGCCGGATGTGCCGTTCCTGTGCGACTACCCGCGCGCGACGACGCTCACGGACCGCGATCCGTACCGGGAGGTCGGCAACTACCTCAAGACGCACCGCGGCCGCACCGAGCAGGTCCTGCGCACGCTCTCCTACTTCGACGGCGTGCACTTCGCCGCGCGCGGCCGGGCGCCCGCCCTGTTCTCGGCGGCGCTGGAGGACCAGACCTGCCCGCCGTCGACGGTGTTCGCGGCCTTCAACGCGTGGGGGCACGACGACAAGGCGATCGAGGTGTACGACTTCAACGACCACGAGGGCGGGGGGCCGTTCCAGGAGGCCGTGAAGCTGGCGTGGTTGCCTCAGCGGTTCTGAGGAGGGCGGGTCGGGCTGTTCGGTACTCGGTACCTGCGGGTCGCATGTGGCTGGTCGCGCAGTTCCCCGCGCCCCTTGCGGGGCGCTGTTCGCCCCGACTGCTTCCCTCCAGTCCGACCAGTCGGTACGTTCGGGGAAGCCGGGCGGCCCTTTCGCGCCCGGCGTTCCCGGCGGACGACGGAGGAGCCATGTCCCAGGTTCAGGGTCGGTGCGAGGCGCGCTTCGAGGCGGTGCGGGACGCGTTCGAGGAGAACTTCCGGGAGCGCGACGAGCTGGGCGCGGCCGTGTCCGTCACGGTGGACGGCGAGACCGTGGTCGACCTGTGGGGCGGCTGGGCGGACTCGGCGCGGACACGCGCGTGGGAGCGGGACACGCTGGTCAACGTGTGGTCGACCACGAAGGGGCCGACAGCACTGTGTGCGCACATCCTGGCCGACCGTGGGCTGCTCGACCTGGACGCGCCGGTGGCGACGTACTGGCCGGAGTTCGCCGCGGCAGGCAAGGAGGCGGTGCTCGTACGGCATCTGCTGTCGCACCGGGCGGGTCTGGCCGGGCTGCGGGAGCCGCACTCGCTTGAGCAGTTCCTCGACTGGGAGCTGACCACGAAGCGGCTCGCGGCGACGGAGCCCTGGTGGGAGCCGGGGACGGCCTCGGGCTACCACGCCTTCACGTATGGCTTCCTGGTCGGTGAAGTGGTGCGACGCGTCTCGGGGTTGCTGCCGGGCGCCTTCCTGGAGCGGGAGGTGACCGGGCCGCTCGGCATCGACTTCACCATCGGGCTGCCCGAGAAGGAGGCCGGGCGTGCGGCCGAGCTGGTGCATCCGCCGGCCGCCACATCCAGTGAACAGGCCGCGATCTTCAGCCAGTTGACGCCGGTGGCGTTGGCCGCACTGGCCAATCCCGTGATGGGCGCGGCCGAGGCCAACACGGCGGCGTGGCGGGCCGCGGAGTTCCCAGCCGCCAACGGACACGGCACGGCCCGCGCGGTCGCCGCGCTGTACGGGATCTTCGCCGGGCGGGGATCGTACGGCTCGCAGCGCGTTCTCTCCGCGGAGGCCGCCGAGCGGGTCCGTGAGGGACAGGGCGCCTGCCGGGACCTGGTTCTCGGGGCCGGTTTCGAAAGCGAGACGGAGATCGGCCTGGGCCTTTGGCTCAGCGGTCCCAACGGCTCCTACGGCCCCAATCCGAGGGCCTTCGGACATGACGGTTTCGGCGGTTCCTGCGGTCTCGCCGACCCGGAGACGGGCGTCTCGCTGGGCTATGTCATGAACCGCATGGGCCCGCACATCGCCGACGACCCGCGGAAGATGGCACTCATCGACGCCCTCTACGCCGCACTTTGAGTGCACCCTGGATACCGTCCACGGCCCGGTGCCCCGATTCAGCCTGTGAGTACGGCAGTTCGCCGCGACCACTCCTCGCTCTCGGCCTGACGGAGCATGAAGTCCGCGACGTCGGCCCGGCCGACTCGGCCGCCGACCTTGCTCGTCGGAGTCTCCAGCACGGTGTACGTGCCGGTGAAGGGACCGTTGGTGAGAATGGTCGGGTAGACCAGTGTCCAGTCCAGGCCGCTGGAGCGGAGGAGATCGTCCGCGACGGCCTTGTCTCCGAAGACGTCGCTCAGCAGCAGCTTGATGGCGATCCTGGGGACGGCCTTGTAGTCCCGCAGGGTGTCACCCACGCCGAAGGCGGACAGGACCACGACCCGCCGCACACCGGTCGACTCGGCGGCGGGGACCAGCGCTCGGGCGGTACGGCTCGCGAGGTCGGACGTGCGGGCCTTGCCGGGGCCCAGCGCCGACACCACGGCCTGGCTGCCGGCCAGGGCGCGCTTGAGGTCCTCGGCGCTGGTGGCGTCGCCGGTGACGACCGTGACGTCCAGGTTGTCGCGCTGCGGCAGCCGGGCGGGGTCGCGCACCAGCGCGGTGACTCGGTGCCCGGCCTTCAGGGCCCGTTCGAGGACGAGTTGGCCGGTGGGGCCCGTGGCGCCCAGGAGAGTGATGTGCATGGTGATTCCTTGGTGAGGTACTGGCTCGGGCTGTATCGGTGACGGATCGGTGGGGCCGCGTCCGGCGAGGGCGGCGTGCGGCGTGTGGTGGGGCCGCCTTCGGCGATGGCGTGCGGTGTGGTCGGGGACGGCATCCGGCTCAGCGCACGGCGACCTCGCGCTCCTCGCGGGCTTCGCCCTCCGAGCCGTCCGCACGGTCTTCACCGTCCTGCGTCGGCAGTGCGCGCTGTGGGAGTTTGGCGCCCTCGATGTCGACGTCGGGGGTGATGCGGTCGAGCCAGTCGGGCAGGCCCCAGGCGTGGCGGCCGAGCAGGGCCATGGCGGCCGGGACGAGGGTCATACGGACCACGAAGGCGTCGATGAAGACCCCGAACGCGAGCGCGAAGCCTATGGACTTGATGATCGGGTCGTGGTTGAAGACGAACCCGCCGAACACCGCGACCATGATCAGCGCGGCGGCGCTGACCACCCGGCCGCTGCGTGCCACGCCGTGGGTGATGGCCTCGGACGCGCTGCCCGTGTGTTCGTAGTGCTCGCGCATACGGCTGACGAGGAACACCTCGTAGTCCATGGCCAGCCCGAAGAGGACACCGATCAGGAGCACGGGCAGGAAGCTGGTGACCGGGCCTGCCGACGGGATGTCGAGGACACCGTTCAGATGGCCGTTCTGGAAGACCCAGACGGTGGCGCCCAGGGCCGCGGCGACCGACAGCAGGAATCCGAGGGCGGCCTTGACCGGGACCAGCAGGGACCGGAAAGCGACGGTCAGCAGGATCAGTGCCAGGATCACGATGATGGCGATGAACAGGGGCAGGGCGTCGGAGAGTTTGCCCGCGACATCGATGGCTGCGGCCGTGGCGCCGGCGATGTAGAGGGTGCCGCCCGCCTTGGCCATGGCGGGCGCGTTGTCCCGCAGCCGGTGCACCAGATCGGTCGTGGCCTGTGCGTCCGGGCCGGTCTTGGGGACGACCGCGACGACGGCGAGGGTGGAGTCGGGGTTGGTGACGGGCGGGGCAACAGCTGCCACGCCGGGTTCGCGGGCCAGAGCCGTACGCAGGTCGGTCACCGTCGCGGTGCGCTCGGCGGCGGGTATGCCGCTGGTGTCGACGACGGCGGTGAGGGTGGCGTTGAAGCCGGGTCCGAAGCCCTCGCTCAGCAGGTCGTAGCTCTTGTGCTGGGTGCTGTCGGACGGCTGTGACGCGTAGCTGGGCAGTCCCAGGCGCAGGTCGCGGGCGGGCAGGGCGAGTGCGAGCATCCCGATCACGCCCACGAGGAGAACGATCAGCGGCTTGCGGGTGACGACGCGGGCCCAGGCCAGACCCCAGGACCCGGCGGCTCGCCCGGTGCTCTGGGTGTCTTTGGTGCTCTCGGCGCTCTCGGTGTCCTTGGTGCGCTCGGTACGGCGGGCTCGCGGGCGCAGCCGCTCGCCGAACAGGCCCAGTACGGCGGGGACCAGAGTGATCGCGATGAGTACGGCGAGCAGGACCGTCACGGCGGCGGCCAGCCCCATGATCGTGAGGAACGGGATACCGGTGACCGCCAGTGCGGCCAGCGCGATGATCACGGTCGCGCCGGCGAAGACGACCGCGCTGCCCGCGGTGGCCACGGCCCGCGCGATCGAGTCCTCGACGTCCGTATCCGGATCGGCCAGTTGCTCACGATGGCGGGACAGGATGAACAGGGCGTAGTCGATGCCGACCGCGAGGCCGATCATTAGGGCGAGCACGGTGGCGGTGCTGGTCATCTCCAGGAAGCGGGAGACGAACTGGACGCCGAGCACGCCGATCGCCACCCCCACGACAGCGGTGACCAGCGGGAGTCCGGCCGCGATCAGTGAACCGAGGGCGAGGGCCAGGACGGCGAAGGCGATCATCACGCCCACGATCTCCGCGGGCCCGCCGACCTCGGTCTTCGGCTGCATGGCCGACCCGCCGAACTCGACCTCGAGACCGACGTCCCGCGCCTGGGCCATCGCCTCGGACAGGGCGTCCTTCGATGTCTCGGGCACCGAGTCCGCCGACTGGCGGAACAGGACGTCCGCGTAGCCGATCCGCTGGCTCTCGGAGACGGTCCCGGTCCTGGCCGGATCGGAGACGTTCACGACTCCCGGCACGTCGGCGGCCTTTTTCAGGCTCGCGGTGACGGCCGCGTCGGCCTTGGGCTCGGTGAGCGTGCCGTCCTCGGGAGCGGCGAACACCACTCGGGCCACCCCGCCCGCGGCTGTCGGGAACTTCTCCTCCAGCAGGTCCTGCGCCTTCTGGGACTCGATCCCCGGCACGGAGAACTCGTTGGTCACCTTGCCGTGCAGGGTGATCCCGAGGCCGCCGACCACGGCGAGCAGCAGCAGCCAGACGGCCATGACCCGGCCACGGCGGCGCACCGCCCATTGCCCCCAGGTGTACAGGCGTGACGCCATGCCCGTGTTCCTTCCCTCGTCCACGCCGCGGCTCCCCGATCGGACCGCGGCATTGCTACACCCTAACGCATTTTTACAGTCGACTGTAAATTGGCCATGGATGGTAAAGTGCGGTCATGACGAGTGAGGGTCTACGGGAACGGAGCAAGGCGCGGCGCAGGGAGGCGATCCTCCGGGCCGCCTACAAGCTGTTCGCCGAGCGCGGGTTCGAGGCCACGACGATCGCCGACATCGCCACGGCGGCGGAGGTGTCGCCCCGTACGGTCACGCTGTATTTCCCGTCCAAGCTGGAGCTGGCGCTGTCGGATTTCGACGCCTTCTCGGTCCGGCTCGGCAGCGCGCTGCGCAGGCGGGAGGAGGACTGGACGATCCTGGACGCGCTGGAGCACTGGCTGCGCGACGAGATCTCCAGCAGGGGCGAGTTGGACGACCTCGCCGACACCATGCTCGAACTGAATCCGCAGCTGCGCGCGGTCGCCGGGGCCCGTCTGGCGGAGGTCATCCAGGAGGGCGCCCGCATCCTCGCCGAGGAACAGGGCGCCGATCCCGACGACTTCGGCCCGCGCATGGCGGCGGCAGCGGCGGCCGCGGTGGTCGCCGAGGTGTGCCACCGGCCCCAGGAGGCAGACATCGAGGCGGCGATGGCCTTCCTTCGCGCCGGCCTCGCGACACTGCCCGCGGCCCCGCGCCCCTGACGGGGCGCGCTCCTAGCAGGCGCGGGCCCAGGCAGGCCCAGGCGGTCAGACGTCGGCACGCATCCTGTCGTACAGGACCCGGTCGTGTGCGTTGATGATCGCCAGGTCGGGATCCGCCCGCCGGTACAGCTCCGCGAGCCGGGCGTGGTTGGCGCGGACCTGCTTCCGGTCGTACGCGATGAGGGACTCCATTGCGCGCAGGGCGACGGGCACACGGGAGTGGCCGTCGAGCGTGCCGTGGTGGTAGAAGGCGTCGCCGCAGTGCAACAGCCAGCGGGAACCGGTGTCCACGGCGACGGCCGCGTGGCCGCGGGTGTGACCGGGCAGGGCGATGAGGACGATGCCGGGGGCGATGGCGTCGAGTTCCCTGGCGGCGGCGAATCCGCGCCACGCGTCGCCTTCGGGGCTGTGCTCGACGAGCTTCGGGCCGTGGGCCCACTGGGGCTGCTGATAGCGGATCCGCTCCCTTCGGGACGGGGAGTGGACCGCTCCGAGCGCCTCCGCCGCGGTCACGTGGACCTGGGCCCCGGGGAAGTCGGACAGGCCTCCGATGTGGTCGGCGTCGAAGTGGGTGAGGACGATGTGCCGGACGTCGCTCCGGTGGAAGCCGAGCCGTTCGACCTGGTGGGCGGCGGTCTCCTCACGGGCGAAGGTCGGCCTGACGAAGTGGCGCGCCGGTCCGACCCGGCGCCTCGGGTCCGCGATGTCGTCGAGGCCGTAGCCGGAATCCACCAGCACGAGGCCGCCCGCCGTCTCGACCAGGAGGACGTGGCAGACCAGGTGCGTGGTGGGCGGCAGCATGGTGCCGCAGTTGAGGTGGTGGACCTTCACTTCAGCACCGCCGCGGGGGTGTCGGTGAGGGTGGGGTCGGGCTGGTCGCCGGACATCGCGAGAAGACCCTTGAGGCAGCGCACGGCCAGGATCCAGTTCCTGGGCCTCTTCATGTTCAGGCCGCCGATCAGCTGCTTGAGCATGGTGAGGCTGTCGAAGTAGATGCGTTCGCAGACGAGGTTCTCGTCGGCGTCGAAGACGAAGTACGCGGTCATGCGCACTCGGAAGCGGTTGCCGGTCGGCGGGAGGCCCCCGTACGGCCCGAGGTGGGTGCCCAGCAGCCAGAACTCGACGATCACGGCGTCGTCGCTGTGGCGCAGCGCGATGATCTCGTGGTCCTGGTCGGGGAAGGCGACCCGGCTGTCGTGGTAGTAGCCCCGCACGGCACGGTCACCGTCGTGGACCTTCATGAGGGGGATCAGCTCGTAGCGCGGATGCGGGAACGTCGACAGGACGTCGTCCCACTCCTGGCGGACCTCGTCGTGGAAGTGGTCGAGGACGAGTTTCTGGCGGGCCTTGCGGATGTCGTCGGTGATCATCGGTGTGTCAGCGCCTTGTGCGTGAAGGTGGGCGAGGTACCGGGGTTGGCCCAGGAGGCCGTGAGCTCGCTGGACGGGAAGAACTGCAGGAACCGCGGGTCGGTCTGGGAACGGTCGACCAGGGTCTTCTCCAGGATCAGGGAGTTGTACTGCTCGGCGGTCGTCTCGATGGTGTTGGCGTTGAGGACGACCTCCTGCTGCCAGGTGCGGGTCCAGCGTGCGATGCCGGGCATACGGGAGTGTTCTGGGGTCAGACACTCGGCGGCGATGGCGTTCTCGCTGCTGGCCCAGATGCCGGTGGAGGTGTTGAGCAGCAGGGTCTGGTTGCCGTAGACGTGTCCCGGAGTGGCGACCACGGCGACGCCCGGGCCGAGGACCAGGGCGCCGTCGACGGCGAGGAACGCGTCGGGCGGGACGTCCCGGTAGGTCTCCGGCTGGTACCAGGGCCGCTGCAGCGGGTGGAGCCGGGACATGGCGAGCAGTTCTCGGCGCTGCACGACGACCTTGGCGTTGGGGAAGGCGGGCTTCAGCGTGCCGCCGAGGTCGGCCTGCGGTCCGGTGGTGCCGATCCAGCGGCGCAGGTCCTGGGTGTGCAGATGGTCGAAGAGCAGGTAGTCGACGTCCTCCGGCTCGATGCCGAGCCGGGCCAGGTGGTCCAGGACCGTTCCGTGCCGGGTGGTCAGCAGATTCCGCAGCGGTCCGGGAGTACGGCGGATCAGCGCGGCGAAGTACGGCGTGTTCTGGCCGAGTTCGTGATCGCTGGGCTCGAACAACAGCACCCGATTGCGCCCGTCGCTCTCCGTCCATCGCACGACCAGCATGCGGTTGGTGATGGACACGAACGGTGCGACGGCCCGACTGGCCCTGAACAGGCCGAACTTGGTCGGGTAGGGAAGGGTGATCAGATCGCAGGTCGTCACGCTGTCGGGGGTGCCCGTGGCAGCGAACTCGGCGCGGAACGCCTTCGCCCGCGTACGGGCCCACTCCAGCTTGGCGCCGTATCCGCCCGGCACCTCGTCCAGGCCGTCGAGGGCGGCGATCCGGGTGCCGAGTGTGGGCATGTCGATGACGTCGGTGTCCTGCCAGGCGAGCTTCATCGGTCCTCCTGAACCGGGTCGGTGCGGGCGGCTGAGCCGCGCTCCCGCAGAGTCGGGTGCGGTCGGGTCAGCCGAGCCGGTGGATGGGGGTGCTGCCGTCCCAGTCGGCGGCCATGTCGCGGACGGCCTTGAACAGTTCGCCCTTCGTGCCGCCGATGTCGGAGATCTCGATGACCGTTCCCGGGTCCTTCTCGGTGTCGAGGTAGGCGAAGCGGCCGCCGCCGATCGAGCCCTCCTGTCCGACCGTGTAGCCGAGAGCCAGGGCACGGTCGTAGAGCTCCTGGTAGTCCTTCGTCCAGTACGCGACGTGCTGCGCGCCCTCGTGCCCGGCGTCGAGGAAGTCCTTGTAGAGGGAGGGTGCGTCGTTGCGCTGCTGGATCAACTCGATCTGGATGTCACCGGAGTTGGCGACCGCGGCGCTCATCTCCAGGGCGGAGTCGGCGCCCCGGTAGCGGAAGTGGTCCAGTTCGCACCGCTCCAGGTAGAACCAGGGGCCGACACCCTGGGCGACCCAGTGCTCCATGGACGCCTCGATGTCCCGGACGACGTATCCGATCTGGGCGATCCGCCCGAAGATCCGGCTCATGACGGCCCCGTCCCCGGCGCGCCCACGGCCGGTCCCGCCATGTCCAGCACGATCTTGCCGAGGGCCTCGTTCGAGCGCATGCGGTCCGCCGCGGCCTTCGCGTCGTCGAAGGCGAAGACCCGGTCGACGACCGCGCGGACACGGCCGTCCGCGACGGCGGGCACGACTTCGGGTACGAGCGCGGCGCACACGTCCGCGATCTCCTCGGGCGTACGGACACTGAAGGTCGTACCGAGGACCCTGAGGCGCCGGAACGCCAACCGGTCCAGGTCCACGGAGGATTCGGCCCCCGCGAGCCTGCCGATGCTGACGACCGTTCCGCCGACGCGGGTGGCCAGGAAGGTGTCGGCGAAGAGCGGTCCGCCCACGTGGTCGAGGACGATGTCGGCACCCGCCCCGCCGGTCGCGGCGCCGACGGCCTCGGCGAGGTTCTCGGTCGCGGTGTTGACGACCACGTCCGCCCCGACGGCCCTGAGCGTGTCCGCCTTGCCGTCCGAGGTGGTGGTCGCGATGACCCGGGACGCACCCAGCGCCTTGGCCAACTGCACGGCGAGCAGGCCGATCGACGAGGTTCCGCCGACGACGAGCACGCTCTGCCCGGCGCGGAACCCGGCCTGGGTGACGAGGGCGTCGTACTCGGTGGCCAGTCCGACCGGCAGCCCGGCCGCTTCCGTCCACGCCAGCGTCCCCGGCACCACGACCACGTGCCGGTGGTCGACCAGCGCGTAGGGCGCGAAGGCGCCGAGGGTCACCCCGATCACACGCGCGCCGACGCCGACGCTCTCCACACCCGCACCCACGGCCTCGATCTCGCCGGCCAGCTCGAACCCGGCGGTGAACAGCTCGCTCGTCCTCGCGTCGGGGCTGTAGGTGCCCTGCAGCATGTAGAGGTCCGCCCGGTTGAGGGCGGCGGCCCGGACGCGGACGAGGACCTGCCCGGGGCCCGGCGTCGGTACGGGCACGTCCCGCACCTCCCAGTCGGGCCCGGCCCCTCCGAGCAGTGCGCGCATCGTGCTGGTGCTGGTGCTGGTCATTGGCGGCTCTCCATCGGCTCTCCGTCCCAAACACTTGCGGCGTAAGTCTTACGTTCGGGACGCTAGACTTGCGCTGTAAGTGATGTCAAGGGCCTGGCATGATCGTCACCGCACCGGCCGTCACGCCGGGGCCGTCGGCAGTCGCACGGAGAGAGGGACGCATGGGCGTCAGAGGCACCGGACGGGGCAGAAGGCTCGGTCTGACGCAGGAGAAGGTGGTCGCCGCGGCGATCACGGTGATCGACCGGGACGGGCTCGACTCCTTCTCCGTACGCCGGCTGGCCGCCGAGCTGGGCATCGAGGCGATGTCGCTCTACAACCACGTGCCGAACAAGGAGGCTCTGCTCGACGGCGTCGCCGAGACGCTGCTCGCCGGGATCGACTTCTCCGGCGCGGACACCGGCACATGGCAGGACCGCGTCCGTGCGCACGCCACCATCTTCCGCGCGGCCGCGCTGCGGCACCCCAAGGCGTTCCCGCTGGTCCTCACCAGGCCCCCGCACTCACGAGCGGCCCTGGAGACGATCCGCTCCGCACTGGCCGGCCTCACCGAACTCGGCCTCGGGCCACAGGAGTCGGTCCGCGCGCTGCGCAGCTATGTCTCCTTCATCTACGGCACGATCATGCGCGAGCTGGGCTCCGCCATCACCCTGAGCGTGATGGACCCCGGCCAAGTGGAGGAACGCGTCGAGGAGATCACCGCCACGGGTGACCCCCTGCTCATCTCCGTCGCGCCCCATCTGGCCGTCAGCGACCACGACCTCGAGTTCGAGTACGGCATCGAGCTGTTGATCGCCGGTCTCGCAGCCCGGACGGGCGTGCCGTACGACGGCGGTTCCGCACCGGTCACAGGGCGGCGCTCCTCCTGAAGTACAGGCGTACGACGGAGCCCGAGGGGTCGAGTGTCTCGGTGGCCAGGTCGCTCAACTGCCGTACCACCCACATCCCGTGGCCGTTCGCGGCGCGCGGGTCGGGTGGCAGATGGCCCGGGAACGGCGGGGGCGGTGGCGGGGACGCAGTCGCCGTGCCGGTGTCGGAGATCTCGCAGATCACGTGGTCGGAGTCGCTGCGCAGCCGCAGGACACCCCGGCCGCCTCCATGGCGCACGGAGTTGACCACCGCCTCGTGCACCGCGCTCACCATGTCGTGCGTCAGCGGCTCGGGCACCCCGAGGGCACGGGCGTACGCGGAGACCGCGCGCCGCACGTGCGCCGAGCGGCCACGCGTGAAGGGAACGTCGTCGCGCCCCGCGGGGAGCACCGGCGGCCGGGTCGTGTCGCACTCGGCGTAGAAGTCGGCCGGGTCGAGATAGCGGCCGCAGTACGCCGACTGCCTCGGCCCCAGGGCGAGTTCGGGGTGTGTGCGGACCGCCGAGCGGATGATGCCGACCGGCAGGGCGCGGGTGTCGTACGGGCAGAGGATCCAGTGTCCGGTGCCCGCGAAGGCGATGTTGAGCAGGGACTCGTAGCGCATCCACTCCCGGACCTCGAAGGCCGTACGGTCCGACCAGACGGGCTCGCCGATGACCCGGACCCTGCGTCGGCGGCCGGTCTCGTCCGTGTCGTGCGCGGCGCAGTAGTCGTTGTAGCGGCCCAGGGTGCGGGACGGACTGCCGTACCAGTCGTCCGCGTCGACGAACTCGACCTCGTCGGAGCGGTGGCCGAGCGCCTCACCGAGGAGACCGATGTTGTGGGACGCGACGACGGCGAGGACGGTGTCGCCGGCGTCCAGGCCGTCGCGGACGAAGGTGAGCGTCCCGTCGAGGAACTCGTCGTCCGAGCCGTAGCAGAGCGCCTGGTGGACCAACCGCGTACGGCTCACGGAGCCGCTCCTTCCGCCAAGTCCTCTCACAGGTGAGTTTGCTCGACGAGCAGTCCGGGGACGCGGTCCCAGCCGGTGACCCGCATCAGCCGCTGGATGTGCGGGGCGACCCCATGCAGGACGAGGGTGCCACCGGACGCGGCCAGGGCACCGCCCGCGAAGACCAGCAGCCGCAGCGCACCGACGTCGATGAAGCGCAGGTCGTGCAGATCGATCCGGGTGCGCATCCCGTTCACCGGGCGGGCACGGGCGCGGTCCGTCTCGGCGTGCAGGGCGCGGGCCAGGGCGGTCACGTTCGTGTCGTCGACCTCTCCGGCGAGCGCGAGACCGGGCGGGGCGAAAGTACGGGTGATGGAGAGCAGTTCGTCGTGCCAGACCAGGTCGGCTGCGACCCGGCCCTGGTGCAGGCCGTCGAGAGGGGCCAGCTCTCCCTCGTCGAAGACACGGCGGTCGTACTGGCAGATGCCGAGCACCGGCAGGGACGCGAAGACGGGTTCGAGGAGGAGTTCGCTGTCGTGCAGCGTCTTGAGACCCTTGCCCGCCTGGCCGCGCATGACCTCCATGCTGACGCGCAGGCCGAGGTAGCCGTCACCGACCGCGCGGCGCGTCTCGCGGCGGATCACCTCGTCGAGGTCCCACAGACCGTCGGAGGTCGCGAGGTGCGGGTCCACGGTCAGCCGCCCGGCCGCGAGTTCGTCGTCGACGGCGCAACCGCGGGACTCCAGGAAGGTGAGGGCGAGGTCGGCAGGCAGATCGGCCGGCCCCAGCAGCAGCCCGCGGTGGCCACTGGCCAGCCCGTCCAGAAGGAACGTGGCGACGACGGTCTCGCGCTCCTCGTCCGCTCCGTAGCCCAGGAGCAGATGGTCCCCGGCGCGCATCTCCCCGACTGCCTTCGGTACGGGCACGGTGTCCATCCCCCGCACCTCCCAAGGTCGCCACTCGGCGTGCCGGAACGCATCCACGCTACGCCCCATACGGCCTCGGTGTGAGGGCACGGGCCCGAATACCGGTCACCCGGACTGGCGTCGGACACGGGCGTTCCCGGGCGTTAGGGTGACCGCCATCGGTCGGGTGAGGGGGAGCGATGGTGGCCTCGGTACGCAACGGCAGGACCGGCAATCTCCCCGCCGAGTCCAACGCCTTCATCGGCCGCAGATCCGAACTGGCCGAAATATCGGCCCTGTTGGGGACCGCACGGCTCGTCACCCTCACCGGCCCCGGCGGGGTCGGGAAGTCACGGCTGGCACTGCGGGCCGCGCACACCGTGCGGGCCTCCTTCCCCGGCGGAGTGTGGCTGGTGGAACTGTCCGACCTCAAGAACCCCGAACTCCTCACGAACACCCTGGCCGAGGCGACCCGGCTGACCGAGCAGACCCTGCGCCCGCTCCTGGAGGCCCTCTGCGAGCATCTCGACGACGGGCCGCTGCTGCTCGTCCTGGACACCTGCGAGCACGTACTGGACGAGTGCGCGCGTGTCGCCCAGGAACTCCTCGCGCACGTACCGGAGTTACGGGTTCTGGCCACCAGCCGGCAGCCACTGGGCGTAGCCGGTGAGCATCTGCTGTCCGTGACGCCGCTGCCGCTCGGTGAACGCGCCGACGCGGTGGCGCTGTTCGCGGCCCGCGCCGCGGCCGCCGTGCCGTCGTTCACGCTGACCGACACCAACCGGACGGACGTGGCGGCGGTCTGTGCCCGTCTCGACGGGATCCCGCTGGCCCTGGAGCTGGCCGCGGTACGGCTGCGCGGCTTTCCCCTCGACCGGCTCCTGGAGGGCCTCGACTCGCGGTTCGACCTGCTCGTCTCCCCCGCCCGGCCGCGGCTCGCCCGGCACCAGACACTGCGTACGGCGATCGGCTGGAGCCACGAACTGTGTACTCCGCTGGAGCGGCTGCTGTGGGCCCGCCTCTCGGTGTTCGCGGGCGGCTGGGACGTGGAGGCGGCCGAATTCGTCTGCCACGGGGGCCCGTTGGACGCCGAGGAGATACTCGCGCTGCTCGCTTCGCTCACCGAGAAGTCGATCGTGACACGCGAGGGCGACGGTGTGGCCGGGCGCTACCGCATGCTCGACACGGTCCGCACCTTCGGCGCCGAGTGGCTCGCGGGCCTCGGCGAGCAGGACACCGTACGCGACCGTCACCGTGACTACTTCCGCTGGATCGCGCGCCAGGGTCAGGCCGAGTGGCTGGGCCCGGGCCAGCGGATGTGGGCCGAGCGGCTGAGTGTGGAGCACGCCAACCTGCGGGTCGCGCTGGAGGAGTGCCTGGCGGCGCCGGAGCCCGAGACCGCGCTCGAACTCGCGGGCACACTCTGGTACTTCTGGTTCGCCTGCGGCTTCGCCGAGGAGGGCCGCGGCCATCTGGAGCGCGCGCTGCGGCGGGCGCACGACGGTGGCCCCGAGCACGCGCTGGCGACCTGGGCACACCGCCTGGTCACCGTGGTGCCGGACGACGTGGACGCCGCCGAGTCGGTGAGCGCGGCCTACGTGTGGGTCGCCGAGGAACGTCAACTGCCCGTGCCCGCACTGCCGTTGACCGGGGCCAGTCTCGCGGTGCGCGGCGAGTCCGCGCGGTCCGCGCTGCTGTACGGCAGCAGCGCGCAGGGGCCGGGCGGCGGGGGCGGAGCGGAGTTCTTCCAGCTCCTCACGCTGGCGCTGCAGGCGTATCTCCTGGCAGGCCAGGGCGCGTTCGAGCGGTGCGCGGCGGTGGCCGAACGGCTGCGCGCCGACTGCGCGAAACGCGGTGAACTGTGGATGCGGGCCTGGGGCGACTTCTTCGTCGCCCTCGCCGGGATCGGGCTCGGACGGCCGGACGACGCGTTGGTCTGTGCCCGAGAGGCCCTGGCCGCCAAGTGGCGCGTCCACGACCGGCTGGGCGTCGCGGCCGTCGCCGACCTCCTGGTCGCCGCCGAGGCCTCCCGCGGCGAGCCCGAACGCGCCGCCCTCCTCCTGGGCGCGGGCACACGCCTCTGGCACGCGGCCGGACTCCCCCAGCTCGGCGACACGGGGACGACCGTCTTCCGCCGGGAGTACGCACGCCACCTCCGCAAGGCCCTCGGCGAGGACGTCTTCGCCGAAGCGGTGTGCGAGGGACGGGAGTTGAGCCCGGAGGCAGCGCTCCGGCTCGCACTGGACGGCGTACTCGACGAGCCGGGTCTCTGAGCGGGACCGAACCTCTCCGCGACACCGGTCCGAGGATTCGGTCGGTCACTCCTTCGGCGGACTGCTCACCCGGAAGCAGCAGCAGCGTGGTCCGGGCATCGGGGAGATCACCGAGATGCCGAACCGGGCCCACGCGCTCACCATCGACAAGGGCACGGACCACCTGCGGAGATCCAGAACGTTCGAGAAGAGAGGCACCCCCATGGGAACCTTCACCACCGGCGACGGCACCGAGATCTTCTACAAGGACTGGGGCACCGGCCGACCGGTCGTCTTCAGTCACGGCTGGCCCCTCAACGCGGACTCCTGGGACGGACAGGCCCGGCTGGTCGCCGACAACGGCTTCCGTGCCGTCGCCCACGACCGTCGCGGTCACGGCCGCTCCGGGCAGCCGTGGCAGGGCAACCACATGGACCAGTACGCGGACGACCTGGCCGAGCTCCTCGACAGGCTCGAACTCACCGACGCGATCCTGGTCGGCCACTCGACCGGCGGCGGCGAGGTGGCCCGGTACATCGGGCGCCACGGCACCTCGCGGGTCGCCAAGGTCGTCCTGCTGGGAGCGGTACCACCGCTGATGCTCAAGACGGACGCCAACCCCGAGGGCGCCGCGCGGGAGGTCTTCGACGGCCTCCGGGCCGGCGTCGCGGCGGACCGCTCTCAGTTCTACTGGGATTTCAGCGAGGCCTTCTTCGGCTTCAACCGGCCCGGCGCCACGGTCTCGGAGGGTCTGCGCCGCTCGTTCTGGATGTGGAGCATGCAGGTCGGGCTGAAGGCCGCGTACGACTGCATCGAGCAGTTCTCCGAGCAGGACTTCACCGAGGACCTGGGGCGCATCGACGTACCCACGCTGATCGCACACGGGGACGACGACCAGATCGTGCCCATCGCAGCGGCCGCCCACAAGTCGGCGCAGCTCGTCAAGGACGCCACCTTGAAGGTGTACCCGGGCGCTCCGCACGGCCTGGTCGGCGAGTACGAGAAGGCCTTCAACGCGGACCTGCTCGACTTCATCAGGAGCTGAGGCGTGCTCTCCGGGAGCTGAGACCTGCGGGCCCGGCTCAGAGCCAGCCGTTGCGCCTGAAGCCGCGGTGGATGACGAAGCAGAGGGTGACGATGACGCCGAGGACCAGGGGGTAGCCGTACGTCCAGCGCAGTTCGGGCATGTGGTCGAAGTTCATGCCGTAGAGACCGCAGATCATGGTGGGGACGGCGACGATGGCGGCCCAGGCCGTGATCTTGCGCATGTCCTCGTTCTGGGCGACCGTGACCTGCGCGAGGTGGGCCTGGAGGATCGAGTCGAGCAGCCCGTCGAAGGCGTTGATCTGCTCGGTGGCACGGGCGAGATGGTCGGCGACGTCGCGGAAGTACGGCTGGATGTCCGGGGAGAGGGCCGCCGGCGGCTCGTGGGCGAGGATCTGCAGGGGACGGGCCAACGGGACCACGGCCCGTTTGAGCTCCAGGAGTTCCCGCTTGAGCTGGTAGATCTGGCCGGCGTCGCCGCGCGCGGTGTGCTCGGCGAAGACGGCGGTCTCGACGGCCTCTATGTCGTTCTGTACGGCGTCCGTGACCTCCAGATAGTCGTCGACCACATGGTCCGCGATGGCGTGCAGGACGGCGGAGGGCCCCTTCGCGAGCTGGTCCGGCAGGCTCTCCAGGGCTTCACGGAGCGGGCCCAGGGAGCCGTGGCTGCCGTGCCGGATGGTGATCACGAAGTCGCGGCCGATGAAGACCATCAGCTCGCCGGTGTCCACCACCTCGCTGGTCGCGGTGAGCTGCTCGTGCTCGACGTAGCGCACGGTCTTGAAGACGGCGAACAGCGTGTCGTCGTACCGCTCGACCTTCGGCCGCTGATGGGCGTGCACGGCGTCCTCGACGGCCAGCGGATGGAGGCCGAAGAGCTTGGCGAGGCCCGCGAACTCCTCGTTCGTCGGCTCGTGCAGTCCGATCCAGACGAAGCCGCCCCTGCCCTTGCGGGCCCGCCGGATCGCCTCGTCCGGTGCCCAGTCGCCGGGCTGCCGTCCACCCTCGCGGTAGACCACGCAGTTCACCACCGCGCTGCCGAGCGGGGAACGGGCGGGGTGGCTGAGATCCACGGTGCGGCGGTAGGCGCGACGCACCGCTCTGCTCAGGTTGCTGATCATGGGCACGGCTTGGGCTCCTTCGGTGACCGGGTCAGTGTGCCACCGAATCGCGTTCACTCCGCGTATGGGTCTCCGGGCCGCTGACCGGGGCGAACACCTCCGGGCGGGGCCGGGCCGTCACCCGCCCGGAGGTGGGTCCCCGCCTACAGGCCGACGTCCCGGCTGCGGATGTCATCCAGCGACTCCCGGCGGACGAGGAGCCGGGCGTGACCGCGGTCGACGGCCACCACGGGCGGGCGTCCGACCAGGTTGTATCCCGAGGCCATGGAGAGGTGGTACGCACCGGCGACCGGCACGGCCAGCAGGTCGCCCGGGTGCACGTCACCGGGCAGCCGGACGTCCGAGGCGAGGATGTCGCCCGCCTCGCAGTGCCGGCCGACCACGGTCACCGGGGCCGGCTCCGCGGTGGAGTGACGTCCGATCAGCCGGGGCGCGTACCGCACTCCGTACAGCGCGGGACGGGGGTTGTCGCTCATCCCGCCGTCCACGGCCACGAAGGTGCGGTCGGCGGTCCGCTTCACCGCGAGCACGTGATAGAGGGCGAGGCCCGCCGGTCCGGCGATGGCGCGCCCGGGCTCGATCAACAGCCGCGGCACCGGCAGCCCGGCGGCGGCGCAGCTCTCGACGAGTTCGGCGCGTACCTTTCGGGCCAGCGTGGTGAGGTCGAGTGCCTCCTCCCCCGGCCGGTAGGCGATGCCGTGGCCGCCGCCCAGGTCGAGTTCGGGCAGTACGACTCCGTGGGCGTCGCGCAGACGGGCCGTAAGCCCCACCATCCGTCGTACGGCCGCGAGATACGGCTTGACGCTGGTGATCTGCGAGCCCAGGTGGCAGTGGAGGCCGGTGAGTTCCAGTTGCGGCTGGTCGAGGATGCGGGCGATGGCGTGCTGGGCGTAGCCGTCGGTGAGGGTCAGCCCGAACTTCTGGTCGTCCGTGCCCGTTCGGATCTTCTCGTGGCCACCCGCGCTGATGCCGGGGACGACCCGCACCATCACCCTCTGGTGTCCGCCGGTGCCGACCGCCGCCGCGAGCCGCGCGATCTCCGACGGGCTGTCGATCACGATGCGTCCGACGCCCAGCCGCAGCGCGGTCTCCAGGTCGTGCGGCGACTTGGCGTTGCCGTGCAGCACGATCCGCTCGGGCGGGAAGCCGGTGGTGACGGCGAGTTCCAGCTCACCGGCGGAGCACACGTCGAGTCCCAGGCCCTCCTCCTCGACCCAGTGGGCCATGGCACGGCACAGGAACGCCTTGGCGGCGTAGAGGACTTCGGCCTCGGGGAAGGCGTCCCGGTAGGTACGGCAGCGTGCGCGGACCTCGCCCTCGTCGAGTACGTAGACGGGGGTGCCGAAGCGGTCGGCGATCTCGGTGAGGGGTACGCCGCCGACGGCGAGGTCTCCCCGGTCCTGCCGGGCGGTGGAGGCGGGCCACACCGACAGGTCGTCGGCGCGGGTCGTGACGGCGGGCTCGTGCACTGTGGTCATCGCGGTTCCCTTTCCGGCCTCAGAAGGTCCGTACGGTCCGTACGGCCGGTACGGCGCGGGTGGTCGCCCCGCTCGCGCGCGGCACCTCGGCGGCCCGCGGATCCCATGCGCGGGGCTCGGGACCGGCCGGGGGTGCGGAGAACTGGGGGTCCACGGTGACCGTGGTGACGCCGAGCGGTTCGGTGAGGGCGCGGAGCACGGGCTCGGCGAGCCGGATCCAGGCCTGCCCGTCGCCGAGGGTGGCGATCAGGCGGTCCCTGCTGGTGAAGCCGACGGCGGTCCGGGTTCCGAGGGGTGTGCGGAACAGCCGGGTGGAGCATCCTGCTGGTCCCGGCCGGACGGGTACGTACAGGGGCCCGGCCGGGAACCGTTCTGAGGGCTCCGGGTCTTCGGCGCACGCGAGGTCTGTCATGGGATGCCTCCTGGAGGATCCGGGTGCTGGGGCGTGTTGGCGCCCCGGCGCGGGGAGGCGTACCCGGGGCGTGCCACGAAGGTATGCCCGCTTCCCCCGGCTCCCTCGGCCGCCGACGCGCTTCATGACGCGATGCTGACGGGGAACCGCCACGGACTGACGGGACGCTGACGCGAGGGGACGCCTGGAGGGTGAGAGGCCCTTGTCACCCGGCCCCGATGACAGCCACGACGGTGGAAACGGCGAGGTCCCGCCGACCGTCGCGTCGGCGGGACCTCGGGCGGGCGTCCGGGCCCGGTTTCCTGCGGGTGGCCGGCTCAGGCCTGTGTCTCGGTGATGTTGACCATCCAGGGGATGCCGAAACGGTCCGTACACATGCCGAACACGTCGCCCCACATCTGCTTCTCTAGCGGGACGGCCACCGTGCCGCCGGCGGACAGCTTCTCCCAGTAACCGCGCAGCTCGGCGTCGTCGTCACCGCTGAGGCTCACCGAGAAGTTGCCGCCCGGGGTGTACTTCATGCCCGGCGGGGTGTCGGCGGCCATCAGCGTGAAACCGCTCGGGGTCTCCAGCATTCCGTGCATGATCTGGTTCGCTTCGGGGCTGTCCGCCATACCGGACTCCCCGAAGGTGTTCAGCGCCAGTGTGCCGCCGAGGACCTCCTTGTAGAACTCCAACGCCTGCCGGGCGTCACCGTCGAAGCTGATGTACGGATTGAGGCGCGAGGCCATGAAAACCTCCCAGATTGGGCCAAACGATCAGATCTGCGCAGACTAGCGCGGGCCACCGACAACGGCCCGTCGTGGGCGTCGACAGGAACGGGCCGGACGGTCCCGGCCCCGACTCTTACGCCATCCGTACGGATCTCGCCGCACCTGACGCCGTCCTGACGCCCTGCCGGGCAGGGCTCCCCGGGTTCGGGCCGCTCCCCCGCTTACGCTCGCGCCGTGTTCAACGTGACCGGTCTGCTGAAACGCCTGGTGATCGGCCGGGCCAGGCGCAGCGAAGAGCTCCAGGAGACGCTGCTGCCCAAGCGGCTCGCCCTGCCCATCTTCGCCTCCGACCCACTGTCGTCGGTGGCGTACGCGACGCAGGAGATCCTGCTCGTGCTCACCCTCGGTGGGCTCGCGTATCTGCATTTCACGCCGTGGATCGCTGTGGCGGTCGTGTCACTGATGACGGTGGTGGTGCTCTCGTACCGCCAGGTGGTGTACGCCTATCCGAGCGGCGGCGGCTCGTACGAGGTGGTCTCCACGAATCTCGGCCCGTCGGCCGGTCTGGTGGTGGCGGCCTCGCTGCTCGTCGACTATGTGATGACGGTGGCCGTCTCCGTCGCCTCGGGGGTCGACAACATCATCTCGGCGATCCCCCAACTGGCCGACTACCGCGTCCCGTTGGCGCTGGCCTTCGTGGCGGTCCTGACCGCCATGAACCTGCGCGGCACCCGCGAGTCCGGGAACGCCTTCGCGGCTCCGACCTACCTGTTCATCGGCGGCGTACTGATCATGGTCGGAACCGGTCTGGTCCGCTATCTGCTCGGCGACGCGCCGGTCGCGGAGAGCGCGCAGTACGGCGTGACGCCGGAGCCCGGGGACGCCGATCTCGCCGGGCCGGCGCTGGTGATGCTGGTCCTGCGCGCGTTCTCGTCGGGCTGTACGGCGCTGACGGGTGTGGAGGCGATCTCCAACGGCGTACCGGCGTTCCGCAAACCCAAGTCGCGGAACGCGGCGGCCACGATGGTGGCGATGGGTGCCATCGCGATCGTCATGTTCGTCGGTGTCACGACGCTCGCGATCGTCTCCAAGGTGCGCATCACCGACGACTCCTGCCGGCTCACCGGCCTGGACGGCAGCTGCGAGAGCCATACGCAGCGCACGGTCATCGCGCAGATCGCGGCCGCGGTGTTCGGCGGCGAGAACAGTGTCGGTTTCTACTTCATCCAGGCGGCCACCGCGCTGGTGCTGGTCCTCGCCGCGAACACCGCGTTCAACGGCTTCCCGCTGCTCTCCTCGATCCTCGCCCAGCACCGCTATCTGCCGCGTCAGCTGCACAACCGCGGCGACCGGCTCGCCTTCTCCAACGGCATCGTGGCCCTCGCGGTCGTCGCCGGTCTGCTGCTGTGGGGCTTCCGGGCGAACGTCACGAACCTCATCCACCTCTACATCCTGGGCGTGTTCACGTCGTTCACGCTGTCGCAGACGGGCATGGTCCGGCACTGGAACGGTGAGCTGCGTGCCACGAATGACCCGGCCCTGCGGCGCCGTCACCACTCGGCGCGCCTGATCAACGCGCTGGGCGCGGTGGTCACCGGCCTCGTCCTGGTGATCGTGCTCGCGACGAAGTTCCTGGAGGGCGCATGGCTGGCGGTGCTCGCCGCGGTCGTGCTGTGGGTGATGATGCGGGGCATCCGCCGGCACTACGACGCCACCTCCGCGGAGCTCGCCGTGACGGACCCGCGCGAGGAACTCGTCCCCCCCTCAAGGGTGTTGGGCATCGTGCTCGTCTCCACACTGCACAAGCCGACGCTGCGGGCACTGTCGTACGCGCGTGCTCTGCGGCCCGACCGACTGGAGGCGCTGACGGTGTCGGTGGACCGCGACGAGGCACTCGCGCTGCGCGAGCACTGGGAGGAGTACGGCATCGACGTGCCCCTCAAGGTCGTCGACTCGCCCTATCGCGAGGTGACGCGGCCGGTGGTCGAGTATGTGCGCTCGCTGCGGCGGGAGAGCCCCCGGGACGTCGTGGCGGTGTTCATTCCCGAGTACGTCGTCGGCCACTGGTGGGAGAACCTGCTGCACAACCAGTCCGCGCTCTGGCTGAAGAGCCGTCTGCTGTTCACGCCCGGTGTGATGGTCATCAGCGTGCCCTGGCAGCTGAGCTCCTCGGCGGGCGCCGACCGTCCCACCCGCAGGGCACCGGGCTCGGTCCGCCGCGGCGAGCCCGCCTACACGAGGGCGCGGCCGCGCTGACCGGCATCGCCGCACCGGCGAAATGAGCACTACGCACGGTGACGGGTGGTTGCATTCCGGACGGGCGCCGTACGACACGCGTCAATTTCGTCGGCCGGAGAGTCAGCGAAGCATCAAGTCGCTCCCACCGCGTGTGGGGCGTGCCTACCGTCGCCGCCATGTCTCGACGTATCGAGGGGCCCGCGTCCGGTCGTTTCCCCGATGTGCCGGCGTACGACGACGGCGCGTGGGTGCACGACCGCGCGTGGGCGGGTGAGGCTCGCTCGGCCGCGGGCTGTGCCGCGCTGATGCTGGGGCTGTTGCTGGTGTGCGACGCGGGTTCGGGACACCTCACGGCGTTGCGGTTCCTGCTGTGGGCGACGCTGGCCTTCGTCCTGTTCGCCGTGCTGCTGCCCGCCCGCGTGTCCGCGTGCGAGGACGAGTTCGTGTGCCAGGGCCTGTTCGGGCACCGGTCCGTGTGCACGGACAGACTCGTGGCGGTGTGCCGCTCGCACGGGGTGGCCCAACGCCTCGTCCTGCGCGACGAGTTCGGCGGGCGCGTCGAGTTCGATCCCCGGGTCCTGGTCGCCAACCCCGCACTGTGGCGGCTCCTGGACGAGGGCGCGCGGGCCTCGGCGGCGGGCGGCTCACTCGTCTGCGGTACGACGGAGCTGCGGCGGCTGTCGGAGCGGCTCGACCGGGAGACCGCTCGGACGGTGTTCCGGATCTCCGGGCTCGAATAGCCGCTCCCGGCTCCCCGGCCGCAGCTACTCCGCATTCCCCGGCTTCGTCGCCACCACCATCCTGCAGCGGGGGCTGCCGTCACTCCTGCACCCGAACTCGGGGAGGGCGTACAGCTCCACCGCGAAACCGGCGCGGGCGAGTTCCCGTCGTACGTCGTCGAGGCGGAAATCCCGGTAGTACATGACGAACGGGGGACGCCACACGGCGTTCCGTACGCGCATCGCCGCGTCGAAGCCGAGCAGGGCCCAGTAGCCGCGTGAGCCGGGGCGGGCGGGGGCTCCGATCGGGAAGGCGAATCGTCCGCCGGGCCGGAGCACGGAGTGGACCTGCGCGAACAGCCCCGGCAACTCCCTGGGCAGGAAGTGCCCGAACGCCCCGAAGCTCACCACGAGGTCGAAGGCCGGTCCGAACGGGAGGGCGCGGGCGTCACCGCGTACCCAGGCGGTCGGCGGCCCGCCGGGACGCGCCGCCCTCTCCCGGGCCACGGCGAGCATGCCGGTGCTGATGTCGACGCCGGTGACCTGCTCCCGGCACACCGTCCGCAGCACGTCCATGCCCGCGCCGGTGCCGCAGCACAGGTCGAGTCCACGCTGGAACGGGCCGATCCTTCCGAGGGCCCGTGCGACGGACCGCAGTACCGAGTCCGGTGTACGGAACGGGGTGTGGTCGAACTTGGGTGCGAGCAGGTCGTAGCCGTGCTCGACGGACGACAGTGCCTGTACGGCGAGTTCGCGGAACGTGGGGCCTTGCGGGGTGAACATGGCTGCTCAGCGTAGGCGTTCCACTGGGGTGCCGTGATTTGTCTGCGGGTTCGTTGTTGCTGGGCGCGCAGTTCCCCGCGCCCCTTCGGGGCGCGCCTCCCGCCCAGGCTCTGGCCATGGCGTGGTCTTTCCCAGGCCTCGGTCTCGCTGTCACTCTCGATCTATGAACTCCTTCCGTCCCGCGCCCGCATGGCTGGCCGATGCCGTGTTCTACCAGATCTATCCGCAGTCGTTCGCGGACTCGAACGGCGATGGGATCGGTGACTTCGACGGCATCGCCGAGCGTCTCGACCATCTGGTGTGGCTGGGGGTGAACACGGTCTGGCTGAACCCGTGCTTCGTCTCGCCGTTCGGGGACGCGGGGTACGACGTCGCCGACTACCTGAACGTGGCTCCGCGCTACGGATCCAACGACGACCTGGCGAAGCTCGTCGACCGGGCGGGCCGTCGCGGTATCCGGGTGCTCCTCGACCTGGTCGCCGGGCACACCTCCGCCGAGCACCCGTGGTTCAGGGCCTCGGCGAACGATCCGGACGACCATCGCTACGTCTGGGCGCCGGAGGGCCGGTCAGGGGGCACGCCGGAGGGATTCGTGGCCTCGCCTGGCAGCCGACCCGGCGCGTATCTCCCGAACTTCTTCGACTTCCAACCTGCTCTCAACTTCGGTTACGCGCGCGAGAATTCCGCCGAGCCGTGGCGGCAGCCGGTGGACGCGGAGGGTCCGCGCGCCAACCGTGAGGCCCTGCGCACGATCATGGACCACTGGCTGAGCCTCGGCCTCTCGGGCTTCCGCGTCGACATGGCCGCCTCGCTCGTCAAGGACGACCCGGACAAGGCCGGTACGAGCGAGATCTGGACGGAGCTGCGTCACTGGCTGGACCGTACGCACCCGGACGCGGTGCTGCTGTCGGAGTGGGGCGAGCCCGAGGTGTCGGTCCCGGCGGGGTTCCACACGGACTTCTTCCTGCACTTCGGCGGCCCCACCGACGGCCTGGCGCTGCGCTCGCTGTGGAGCAACGGCACCGGCACCGTCAATGACACCTGGGACCCGCTCGACTGCTTCTTCGACCCGAGCGGCCAGGGCTCGCCCCGCCCCTTCGTCGAGGCCTGGCAGCGGGCTTCGTCCGCTCTCCGCGGCAGCGGCTTCATCTCCCTGCCGACCGCCAACCACGACTTCTCCCGCCTCAACTGCGGCCCCCGCACGGCCGAACAGCTCCCTGCCGCCTTCGCCTTCCAGCTCACCTGGCCCACGCTCCCGGCCATCTACTACGGCGACGAGATCGGCATGCGCTACGTCCCGGACCTCCCCGACACCGAGGGCAGCGTGCTCGGCCCGCGCTACAACCGGGCGGGTTCCCGCACTCCCATGCAGTGGGACGACGGCCCCAACGCGGGCTTCTCGACGTCCGACCACCCCTATCTCCCGGTCGACCCCGCCCCCGACCGCCCCACCGTCGCCGCCCAGCGCGCCGACGACAGGTCCCTCCTCCATCTCGTACGCCGTCTCATCGCTCTCCGCACGACGACTCCGGAACTCGGGTCGGGCGGCTCGGTGGAGGTCCTGCACGCCGGATACCCGTTCGTGTACGTACGCGGCGGACGGTATCTCGTGGTCGTCAACCCCCAGCAGGGGCAGACGAGTTACCGCCTCGGCCGCGTCCGGCCCGGCCGGGCCCTGGAGTCGTCCGGTGTCGCGATCGACGGCGATACCGTCACGGCTCAGGGCTTCGGGTTCGGGATCTTCGACGTGATCGGGTAGTCCGGCCCCTGTCCCGGAGGACCGCGCCCGGCAGGCCGTCGCCTTTCGCGCCGCCTACGAGCTGTTCCTACGCCGATCGGCACTCCGCGAGCCGCTTTTCGAGGAAACGCCGCTCGGCGTCGTTCTCCACCAGCTCCAGCGCCTTCTCGTACGCCTCGGCCGCCTCGCCCATGCGTCCCGTGCGCCGCAGGAGGTCCGCCCGGGTGGCGGGCAGCAGGTGGTAGCCGGCCAGGTCGCCCGCCTTCTCCAGCTCCGCCACCAGGGCCAGACCGGCCTCGGGGCTCTCCGACATGCCGACGGCCACCGCGCGGTTCAGCCGGACGACGTCGGACGGCACGTGGCGCGCCAACTCCCCGTACAGCGCGGCGATGTCGGCCCAGTCCGTCTCCTCGGCGGTGGTCGCAGTGACATGGCAGGCCGCGATGGCGGCCTGGATCTGGTACGGCCCCGGCCGCCCCCGGCGCAGTGCCGTCTCCAGGAGGGCGGCGCCCTCGTCGGCCTCCGCCCGGTCCCAGGCCGTACGGTCCTGGTCCTCCAGGGTGACCAGGTCACCGGCCGCGTCCACACGGGTGTTCCGCCGGGCGTCGTGCAGCAGGAGGAGCGCGAGAAGTCCGAGGACCTCGGGCTCGTCGGGCATGAGCCGGGCCAGCACCCGGGCGAGCCGGACGGCCTCCGCGCAGAGGTTCCTCCGCAGGAGATCGGCGCCGGACGTGGCCGCGTACCCCTCGTTGAACAGGAGGTACACCACGCCCAGCACGCCGATCGTCCGCTCGGGCAGCAGATGCGCGGGCGGTACGCGGTACGGGATGCCGGCGTTGCGGATCTTCCGCTTGGCGCGCACGAGGCGTTGCGCCATCGTCGCCTCGGGGACGAGGAAGGCGCGGGCGATCTCGGGCGTGGTGAGCCCCGCGAGGGTGCGCAGGGTCAGGGCGACCCGGGCCTCGATGGGCAGCGCGGGATGGCAGCAGGTGAAGAGCAGCCGCAGCCGGTCGTCCGTCACCCCGCTGTCGTTGTCGAAGTCCGGGTCGTGCGGGTCGAAGGGTCCCCCGTCCCGTGCCAGCACAGCCGCCTCCCGCAGTTTCGCCGCCCCGACCGCCTCCCGGCGCAGCACGTCCAGGGCGCGGTTGCGCGCGGTCGTGGTCAGCCAGGCGCCGGGGCGGCGCGGTACTCCGTCGCGCCGCCACCGGGCGAGTGCCTGGGCGAAGGCGTCCTGCGCACACTCCTCGGCGAGGTCCCAGTCGCCGGTCACCCTGATCAGGGTGGCAACGACCTGGCCCCATTCCTCGCGGAAGGCGGCGGCGACGGCCTCCTCGACGCCGTCCGTCGCTTCGATGTCTTCCGCGCCTTCGATGTCGTCCGCCGCTTCGTTCTCGTTCACTCCCAGACCGGCCGCACCTCGACAGAACCGCCGCCGAGCGCGGCGGGATGCCGCGACGCCAGCGCGATGGCCTCGTCGAGGTCGGCGACCTCGATGATGTCGAAACCGGCGACATACTCCTTGGACTCCACGAACGGCCCGTCGCTGAGCAGGACTTCGTCGCCCTGGACGCGCACGGTGGTGGCGTCGGTGGCCGGCCGCAGCCGTGCGCCGCCCTTCACCACGCCGCTGGTGCGGACCTCGTCGATGTACGAGGTGAAGCGGGGGTCGTCGGCGATCTCCTCGGGGCTGAGCTCCTCGCCGCCGACGGGGGTGCAGATGAACATCACGTACTTCATGACCCGGTCCTCCTCGATTCCCTCTGTTCCTGGTCCCTGCACCCCACCGACGAACGGGCCGGCGCCGGATCGACACATCCCCATGATTGTTCGGGCGAGCGGACTTCACACCCGCGGTGACACGCGTACGGGAAGTGCCCGGACGCTGTTGCCCACGAAGCTGGAGTGGCGGGCGAGGTCCGCCTCGGGCAGAGCCACGTCGAGGCCGGGGAATCGGGCGAACAGCCGCTCCAGGGCGATGGTGGACTCCAGCCGGGCCAGCGGGGCGCCGAGGCAGTAGTGGGTGCCGTGACCGAGGGACAGATGCCGCGTGGTGCCGGGCCTGGCGGGCCTGGTGACGTCGAAGCGGTCGGCGTCGGGCCCGTGGGCGGCCGGATCGCGCCCGGCCGCCGAGTAGCCGGACAGGACGAGCGTACCCCGGGGTATCACGGTCCCGTCGACCGTCAGGTCCCGCACGGGGTAGCGGAAGGGGAAGTAGCTGACGGGCGCGTCCCAGCGCAGGGTCTCCTCGACGACGTCCGCCCAGCCGGCCTCGCCCCGCGTGACCCGCTCCAGCTGTTCCCGGTGGCCGCAGAGGGCGCGTACGGCGTTGGTGATGAGGTTCAGTGTGGTCTCGTGCCCGGCGATGATCATCAGTACCAGGGTGCCGATGAGTTCCTCGTGGGTGAGCCGGTCGCCGCCCTCGTCGCGGGCGGTGATCAGCGCGGTGGTGAGGTCGTCGCCCGGCCGCTCGGTGCGGACCGCGACCACCGCGCCCAGCACGGCCACCAGCTCCTTGTTCGCGGCGAGGGCCTTCTCGGGCCGGATGTCGGTGGCGACGACCTGGTTGGAGAGGTGGTGCAGCCGGTCACGGTACTCGGCGTCGACCCCGAGCAGTTCCCCGATGACGCCCATCGGCAGCGGCAGCGCGAAGTGCTCGCGCAGGTCGGCCACTCCTCCGCTCTCTTCGGCCGCGCGATGCAGGTCGTCGAGCAGTCCGTCCGTCAACTCCTCGATCCTGGGCCGCAGTTGCTCGACCCGTCGGGCGGTGAACGCCTTGCTGACCAATGCGCGCAGCCGTCGGTGGTCGTCGCCGTCCGCGGTCGTCATCCCTCGTACGGTCGCGAAGGTCGTGAGGGGCCATCCCTTGGCTATCCGCCCCTCCCGCAGCGCGGTGAAGTGGCCTGCGTCCTTGGCGACTTCGGGGTGGGCGAGGAACTCCTTCAGCGCCTCGTGCCCGAGGACCGCCATGCCTTCCACTCCGCCGGGCAGGACGACCGAGGCGACGGCGCCACGTGCGAGGAGGCGCGCGTTGTCGGCGTGCGGGCAGCCGCCGGCCGGGTCCATCCGGTGCGGTGGGACGAGAGGAGTGGGTATTCCAGGGGTGTGCATGGCAGGGGTGCTGTCCAACCGATTCTCCTGACTGTCGTCGGCGAGCCGCCCTCGCCGCCGTCCGTGACCGTCCGTGACCGTCACAGGAAGGGGGTGCCCGGGTCCACTCCCGACAGGACGCGGCCGTAGATCTCCAGGTTGGTGGCCGGGTTGACGAAGGAGTGCACGGACAGTGCGTTCATGTCGCGGGCGATGCGCTGCATGGGCACCTCCTGCTGGAGCGATGAGGCACCGGCGGCGGAGGCGAGCAGATCGACGGCCTCCTTGCAGAGGCGGGTCAGATAGCCGCTCTCGGCCCGGATCCTGGCCCGCTCGCGCAGGGTGTACGGGGAGCCGTCGCGGGCCTTGGTCTCGATCTCGTCGGTCAGTCGGGCGGCCACCAGCTCGGCGCTGGAGATCCTCATCTGCGCCTCGGCCGCCTGGAGATGCGTGACGGTGGCCTCGTTCTGCCGCTCGTAGAAGGTGTACGTGATGCCGCGCCGGTGGATGCGCTCGCCGAACTCCGTCATCGCCGCCCGGGCCAGGCCCAGTGCCACCGGCGCTGCCCAGGCGCAGAACAGCAGCAGCACGGGCATCCGGTAGAAGGGGTCGTCCGCGTTGGCCTTCGACGGGATCTGTCCGGCGAGCATCGGACCGACCGGAAGCACGCGATGGGCGGGGACGGGAATGTCCCGGGCCACGACGGTGTTACTCCCAGTACCGGCGAGACCTGTGACATGCCAGTCGTCCAGGATCTCCAGCTCGGCCATCGGCACCGCGGCCCAGACCATCTCGGGCGGCCCTTCCGGCGGCGAACCGTCGGCGGGCGTGACCGCGGCCGTCAGCAGATGCCAGTCCGCGTGATGACAGCCGGTCGCGAAGGCCGAGGCGCCGTCCACCCGATACCCCCCGTCGTACGGCACCGCCGTGGCGCCGGGGACGAGCGTGCCGCCGATCCTCGCGTCGGGACCGCTCGGGCCGGTGAAGAAGTCGTCCTGCGCCTCGTCGGGGAAGAGCGCCGCGATGTACGAGACCCCCGCCTGACTCAGTGTCATCCACGCCGTGGAGCCGCACTCGACGGCGATCTCCGCGAAGGCGTCGACCTGTGTGCGCAGCGGAGTCTGGTAACCGCCGTAACGGCGAGGGACGTTCATCCGGTGGATGCCGGTGCCGGTCAGCGCGGCGACGACCTCGTCGGGCACGCGCCGTTCCCGCTCGGCCCGCAGCGCGTTCCGCCGGATCAACGGCCGCAGTTCCCTTACGCGTTCGACGATCCCGGCATCGACCATGCCGACCACCGTGACGCGAGGCATCTCCCGTGTCAACGCCCTGGGATCCGGCCATCCGGCCCTCGCCGGAGGGAGTAGTGCTACAGTGCCATCAGCACTTGTGTACGCCCCTTTCTCGGGCGCCGGTGCTGAAATACCTCTCATCCAGCTGATCAGCCCGTCCCTTCCGACCGGCGAAGCAGCTTCTCCGCACCACCTCTCCTCGTACAGGCACAACGCGTGCGAGTCGTGCGACTCCTACGCCGTGTCCGGTCACGGGGCTTCGCGTCCGCCGTCACGGCGTGGCACGGCACGAGAGGTGATGTCTCCGCCGCCGGGGTGTGTCCATACCGCCCCCGATCCGGCCTCTCCCCCATCCCACATGACCACAAGAACCGTCCGCGAAAGGACAACCACCATGACCACCACACTCGAACGCCCGCCCACTCCCGTCACCCAGGAGCAGGCCACCGGCGTACTCGACATCACCTCGAACGGGCAGGGCCACCTGCGGGCCCAGAGCCTGCTTCCCGGGCCCTCCGACCTTCAGGTCTCCGCCGCGCTGATCCACCGACACGGACTGCGCAAGGGCGACCTCGTCGAAGGCGTACGCGGCAAGCAGCGAGCCCTCACCGAGGTCCAGCGGGTCAACGGCCTGCCGGCAGCGCAACTGCGTGGCCGCCCGCACTTCCATGACCTGACCCCGCTGCACCCGTGTGAGCGGCTGCACCTCGAACACCCGGCGGGCGGTGCGACCACCCGTCTCATCGACCTGGTCGCGCCGATCGGCAAGGGCCAGCGCGGCCTGATCGTCGCCCCGCCCAAGACCGGCAAGACCGTGCTGCTCCAGCAGCTGGCCGCCGCCGTCGCCGGCAACCACCCCGAGGCCCACCTGATGGTGGTACTCCTCGACGAGCGGCCCGAGGAGGTCACCGACATGCGCCGTTCCGTACGGGGTGAGGTGCTCGCCTCCACCTTCGACCAGGCTCCCAAGCAGCACATCGCGCTCGCCGAGCTGGCCGTGGAGCGCGCCAAGCGGCTGGTCGAGGCCGGCCAGGACGTCGTGATCCTGCTCGACTCGCTCACCCGGCTGTGCCGGGCGCACAACAACGCGGCCGCCACCAGTGGCCGCACCCTCAGCGGCGGTGTCGACGCGGCCGCGCTGCACGGGCCCAAGCGGTTCTTCGGGGCCGCGCGCCTCACCGAGGAGGCCGGCTCGCTCACCATCATCGCCACCGCCCTCGTGGAGACCGGCTCCCGCGCAGACGACTACTACTTCGAGGAGCTCAAGAGCACCGGCAACATGGAGCTCCGCCTGGACCGCAATCTCGCGTCCCGACGGATCTTCCCCGCCGTCGACATCACCCCGTCCGGCACCCGCCGCGAGGAACTCCTCGTCCCGGCCGCCGAGTTGGGGGCCGTACGAGGTCTGCGGCGCGCCCTGCTCTCCCGCGGGGACCCGCAGGCCGGGCTTGAGACGCTCCTGGACAAGCTGCGCCGGACCCCGGACAACGCGACGTTCCTGCGGCAGGTCCAGCCGACCGTGCCCACGGGCCAGTAGAGGTGGACCTCGCGGGCCCGCCCCGGACCTGGCAGGCCCCGGAACGCTGCGGCATCCGGGTGCTCGATGCCGCCGCCCGGCCCGGGCAGCCGGGGATGTGACCTGCGCGTTCCTAGGTTGGCGGTATGACAATCGGATTTCCTTCGCGTGCGGCCGTCTGCTGCTCCGCCGCCTGTGTGGTGGGTGCGCTGGCCTTCGCGCCGAAAACGGCCGCCGCCCACGACGGAGCCGCCCCGGCCACTCCCCATGTCTCCGCGTCGAAACCCGCCACCGCGCGGCCCTCGACGCTGGACCGGCCCGGGACCCAGGTAAGGCCCCGGGCCGGGGCGCCCAAGGTGCCCCAGGACGTCTCCGCCCGGTCGTGGGTGGTGGCCGACGCCGAGACCGGCGAGGTGCTCGCGGCGCACAACGCCCATCTCAAGCTGCCGCCCGCCAGCACGTTGAAGACCCTCTTCGCACTGACCGTGCTGCCGGTGCTGCCCGCGGCGGTCCGGCACACCGTCACGGCGGAGGAACTGGCGGGCGTCGGCCCCGGCAGCAGCCGGGTCGGCATCGCCGAGGGCCGTACCTACAGCGCCGCCGACCTGTGGCGGGGCGTCTTCCTGAACTCCGGCAACGACGCCGTGCACGTACTGGCCGAGATGAACGGCGGCTGGCGCAGCACGGCCGCCCAGATGCAGGCCAAGGCCCGGTCCCTGGGCGCCCGCGACACGCGGGTCGTCTCGCCCGACGGGTACGACACGCCGGGGCAGGTGTCGTCCGCGTACGACCTGGCCGTCTTCGGGCGGGCCGGGCTGCGCAACGCGGACTTCGCGCGGTACGCCGCCACCGTCCGCGCCAAGTTCCCGGCCGGCGGTTGGTCGTTCGAGATCCAGAACACCAACCGGCTGCTCACCGGCGCCGACGGGGTCGCGCCCTATCGGGGGCTCGTCGGCGTCAAGAACGGCTACACCTCCCAGGCGGGCAACACGCTCGTCGCCGCCGCGCGCCGGGACGGGCGCACCCTCGTCGTCACGGTGATGGACCCTCAGGCGGGCGGCGGATTCACCGTGTACGAGGAGGCGCGCTCGCTGCTCGACTGGGGCTTCGGGGCCGCCGGGCGTGTCGAACCGGTGGGCTCGCTGCTGCCGCCGCGCCGCGTGTCCACGGCGGGCCCGGCGGCAGTGCCCGCGGTCACGACGGGCGAGGACGCCTCGGCCGACTGGCTGGCGGAGGCGGGGACCCTCGCGGGCGCCGCGGGACTGGGCGCGGGCGCCGTGTCACTGGTCCTGCGTTTCCACGGCGGGCGGTTCAGCCGTGCCTGACCGACGGGCAGCCCGAGGAGCAGGCCGAGGGTGATCCACACATAGGTGTTGCTGCCGACGAAGCCGTCGATGCCGGACGCGTCGTCGAACCACAGCCACACCACACTGCTGCACAGCAGGACGTACAGGCCCCCGGCGATCCACAGCAGCCGTCTGCGCCGGAGCCCCTCCCCGAACAGGATCGCGAGCGACGGCAGCAGCCAGACGAGGTGATGCACCCAGGTGATCGGGCTGAGGAGACAGGCGGCGAGCCCGGTGAGGGCGAAGGCGCCGAGGACGTCGTCCGCCGCCAGCGCCCGGCGCGCGCGCCACACCCACACGCCGAGCACGACCAGCGCCGCCAACGCCCAGGCGGCGCGGCTCGGTTCGGCGGGGTCGGCGAGCCGGGCCAGTACGCCTTGCAGCGACTGGTTGGAGACGTAGTCGAGACGGCCGATGCGGGTGGTGTCCCAGACCGCCTCGGTCCAGTAGAAGCGGGAGGCGTCGGGCATGACCCAGGCCGCGAGCGCGGTGGCTGCCGCGGCGACGCCCACCGCGGTTCCGGCGGCCCGCCGACGTCCGGCGAGGAGCAGCAGGACGATGAAGATCGCGGGCGTCAGCTTGATCGCGGCGGCGAGCCCGATCCCGACGCCGGCCCAGCGCGCACGGCCCGTCGACAGCAGCCAGGCGTCGCCGAGGACGAGAGCCAACAGCACGAGGTTGACCTGGCCGAAGCTGAAGGTGTCGCGGACCGGTTCGAGAAGGGCGAGCAGACAGACCGTGACGGCGAGGCCGAACCAGCCGTGCCGGCGCAGCCTCTCCCCCGCCAGGACGTGCAGGACGAAGGCCGTCGCGGCGAGGTTGAGCACCAGGCCCACGGCGATCGCGGCGTGCAGGGCGAGCAGCGCCATCGGCAGCATGCTGACCGCGGCGAACGGCGGATACGTGAAGCCGTACTCCGTCCCCGGCACCCGGTAGTCGTAGACGCTGCCGCCGTGGTGGATCCAGGCGTCGACGGCCCCGTGGTAGACCCGCAGGTCGAACCAGTCCCGAAGGAGCGGCACGGTCGCGGTGAAGACGGCCACCGCGGTTGCCAGGGCGAGCACGAGGAGCAGCCGCCCGCGATCCGTACCGGTCAGCCTCATGCGGTCCGCCCCAGGACGGGAGCGGTCGTCGTCTGGTGGGCCTGCCAGAGCACGACCAGCGCGAGCATCCCGCCGGACACCGCCAGGGCCAGCTGCTCGGCATCGGGCGGACCGCCGCTCGGCAGGACCGCGAGCGCGAGGGCTCCGCTCACGGCGGCGACGCGGTGGCGTACGGATGTGCTGGGCGCGGCCGCGGCGATGAGGAACAGCCCCCACAGCGCGTACCAGGGGCGGATGGCCGGGCCGAGCACGGCCACCGTCGCCAGGCTGAGGCCCAGCGCGTAGACCGGGCTGAGGCGGGGGCGGCGCAGCCATATGACGAGTACGGCGACCGCTGTGGCCGCGAGTCCGAGGGCGTGCCAGGCGGGCAGTGCGAAGCGCGCGAGATCGCTGCCCAGGCCTTGGAGAAGGGCACCGGTGGCACGGCCGAGAACGCTCGTGGGCGACAGGTTCTCCGGCGACACGGGCGTCTTGAGGGCGCCTATCCACCCGTATCCCGTACCGGCGGCGGCCGTTGCCGCGACGGTGGTGGCCGCTGCGGCGGCCGCCGTCGTGGCGATGGCTCTCCCCATGCTGCGGCCGGCCCGCACCTGGAGGGCCACGACGGCCGCGAGGCCGAGCAGGGCGGGGACCTTGACGAGGGCCGCGAGCGTGACGAGCACCGCGCCCAGGACGGGCCACCGGCCGAGCGCCGCCACCAGTCCCGCGCCCAGCAGGCCGAGCATGATGGCGTCGTTGTGCGCTCCGGCGACGAGGTGCAGCAGCACGAGCGGGTTGAGCGCGCCGAGCCACAGCGCGGCGGCCGGATCCGCGCCGCTGTGCCTGGCCAGCCTCGGCAGCGCGGCCGCCATCAGCGCCACGCCGAGCAGCGCGACGACCCGCATGCCGAACAGGCCGGCGGGCACCTCGCCGCGGGTCAGCCCGGACAGCGCGGAGGACACCGCGAGGAAGACCGGTCCGTACGGTGTCGCGGTCCGCTGCCACACGGGTGCGACCTCGTCCGCGAGTGGTCCGCCGAGTATGGCCGGGCCGTGCGTGTAGACGTCGATGTGCGCGTCGACCATCGCGCCCTGTGCGAGATAGCTGTAGACGTCACGGCTGAACAGCGGCGGCGCGAGGAGCAACGGCGTGGCCCACACGGCGAGTACGACCAGCAGCGCTCGCGGACTCGGTGGCTCGGGCCCTCGGATCACGCGCCCCAGCAGACCCCAGGCCGCTATGAGCAGCACCACTCCGAAGTACACGCCGACCAGCCCGAGCGCCGCCCGTCCCGACGCGAGGGCCGGCAACTCCCTTACGGGCAGTGCCCCGGCCGTCTCGCCTCCCAGCGCGAGGACGACCGAGCCCGTGAGCCCGAGCAGTTGACAGCGACGCAGATCGACGGAGAAACCCTTGGCCAACACTCGGTCAGCGTGTCAACGCGGGGTGGCCGGAAAGCGACACGTCTCCCTCTGAGCGGCAGCCGCAGCATGTCCGCCGTGTTACCGGGCGGCGGCCGTCGCTTCGGTGCCGGCGGACGTTCCCCTCGAACCGGCTAGAACACGGACACGCCCGTGAGGGTCGTGAAGCGGTCCAGGGCTGTTACTCCCGCCACCGAGTTGCCCCGCTCGTCCAGGCCGGGGCTCCAGACGCAGAGCGTGCAGCGGCCGGGGACGACGGCGATGATGCCGCCGCCGACGCCGCTCTTGCCGGGCAGGCCCACGCGGTAGGCGAAGTCGCCCGCCGCGTCGTACGTGCCGCAGGTGAGCATGATCGCGTTGACCTGTTTGGACTGGCTCTGGGTCAGCAGGCGGGTGCCGTCGGAGCGGATGCCGTGGCGGGCGAGGAAGCCGGTGGCGAGGGCGAGGTCCGCGCAGGAGGCCTCGATGGAGCACTGGTGGAAATACTGGTCCAGGAGGACGGGGACCTGGTTCTCGATGTTCCCGTACGACGCCATGAAGTGGCCCAGTGCGGCGTTGCGGTCGCCTCGGGTGGCCTCGGAGGCGGCGACGTCCTTGTTGATGGCGAGCTGGTCGTTGCCGCTCTCCGCGCGCAGGAAGTCGAGGAGTGTGCGCGCCGCGTCGCCGGTTCGGGTGTGGAGGCGGTCGGTGACGACGAGGGCGCCGGCGTTGATGAACGGGTTGCGGGGGATGCCGTTCTCGTACTCCAGCTGTACGAGGGAGTTGAAGGGGTTGCCGGAGGGTTCGCGGCCTACGTGTTCCCAGAGTTCGTCGCCCTCGCGGGCCAGGTCGAGGGCGAGGGTGAAGACCTTGGTGATGGACTGCGTCGAGAAGGGCTGGCGCCAGTCGCCGACGCCGTACACCGTGCCGTCCAGTTCTGCGACCGCCATGCCGAAGCTGTGCGGGTCGCATGCCGCGAGCGCCGGGATGTAGTCGGCGGGGCGGCCGCGGTCGGGGGCGGCCGCGATCTCTTCGGCGATTCGCTGCAGGACCGGTTGGAAGGTCAGGGGCGAGCTCATGATCACCATTGTGACGCCGGTTCGTGTGTGGGTGCGGGTTGGGTGGGGCTGGTCGCGCCGTTCCTCGCGCCCCTGAAAGATGCGCCTCCCGTGTGTCGTCGGGTCGGGGCCGCGACGGGGCATCCGATCGCAGCTGTGTCATCCCCTGTTCTATTGGGTGCCCTCGGGAGGTCGTGCTGCGATCGGAAACCCCGACACGACCCCTTCGGCCGGGGGGCGACTGCCGCTGGGTGGGGGCGTGCCCCTTCAGGGGCGCGGGGAACTGCGCAATCTTTTGGCTTTTAGGGGCGCGGGGAACGGCGCGGGCTTTTAGGGGCGCGGGGAACTGCGCGAACAGCCACCGCCGAGCCGCACCCGTACACGGACCCCCGCCCCCTCAGCCTGTCTGGGAGCCCGCCAGGACCTCGGGGCGAAGCAGCGCCGCCAGGCGGTCCGGTGGGAGCAGGCCCTTTTCCAGGACCAGTTCGGCGACGCCGCGCCCGGTCGCGAGGGCCTCCTTCGCGATGTCCGTCGCGGCCGTATAGCCGATGTGGGGGTTCAGCGCGGTGACCAGGCCGATCGAGTTCTCCACGGTCACCCGCAGCGCCTCGGTGTTCGCCGTGATTCCGGCGACGCACCGCTCGGCCAGCGTCATGCAGGCCGCCCGCAGATGCGTCAGGCTCTCGGACAGCGAGTGGAGAATGATCGGCTCGAACGCGTTCAGCTGGAGCTGCCCGGCCTCCGCCGCCATGGTGATCGTCACGTCGTTGCCGATCACCTCGAAGGCGACCTGGTTGACGACCTCGGGAATCACCGGATTCACCTTGCCGGGCATGATGCTCGAACCGGCCTGCACGGGCGGCAGGTTGATCTCGTTCAACCCGGCTCGCGGCCCGGACGACAGCAGCCGCAGGTCGTTGCAGCTCTTGGAGAGTTTTACGGCGATCCGCTTCAGCACTCCGGACATCTGGACGAACGCCCCGCAGTCCTGGGTCGCCTCGACCAGGTTCGCCGCCGTCACCAGGGGAAGGCCGGTGATGTCGGCGAGGTGCCGGCGCGCCGCCTCGGCGTACCCGGCGGGCGCGTTGAGCCCGGTGCCGATCGCCGTCGCACCCAGGTTGATCTCGTGGATCAGCTCGACGGCCTCGGCGAGCCGGCTGCGGTCCTCGTCCAGCATCACCGCGTACGCCGAGAACTCCTGCCCTAGCGTCATCGGCACGGCGTCCTGCAACTGCGTACGCCCCATCTTGAGGACGTCGCGGAACTCCAACGCCTTGGCCGCGAAGGCGTCCTGCAGCACGGACATCGCCTTGAGCAGCTCGCGTACCGCGAACACCGTGGCGACCTTGACGGCCGTCGGGTAGACGTCGTTGGTCGACTGCCCGAGGTTGACGTCCTCGTTCGGGTGCAGGAACTCGTACTCGCCCTTGGCGTGACCGAGAAGCTCCAACGCCCGGTTGGCGACCACCTCGTTGGCGTTCATGTTGGTCGAGGTGCCGGCCCCTCCCTGGATGACGTCCACGACGAACTGGTCGTGCAGTTTCCCGTCCCGGATCTCCCGGCAGGCCGCCACGATCGCGGCCGCCTTCCGGGGCTCCAGCAGCCCGAGGTCCTCGTTGGCGCGGGCGGCGGCCTCCTTGACCGCTGCGAGCGCCTCGATCAGGTGCGGGTACGCGGAGATCGGCATCCCCGTGATGGGGAAGTTCTCCTTGGCACGCAGGGAGTGGACCCCCCAGTACGCCTCGGCCGGGACGTCACGGTCGCCGAGCAGGTCGTGCTCACTGCGGACGGTCATGTCGGTGCGGTTCTTCCTTCTGGAGAGGGTGGGGAGGCGAGGCTGTGCACGTCGCGCGTCCGGCGGATTCGTTGGGTTCCTCAGGACGCCGGAGGCCCTGCGATCGGGTCGAGTGCCCGGGCCGGGCGGATGCTTCCGACCACCGTGCCGCCGCCGAGGAGCGGCGCCCCGGCGAACTCGGTGAGCGCGGACGGGTCTACGCCGCAGCGGGCGAGTGCCGCCGCGGTGACCGGTACGCGGGCCCGGTCGGCGCCGTCCGCGATCTTCACGGCGACGGCCCGGCCGTCGGGGAGCGCGGCTACCTGTACGCCCTCGAAGCCGTCCTTGGTGAGCAGGCCGGGTACGGCCCGCATCAGCGCGGCGACGTCGCGGCCGGTGCCGGACGCCATCTCGGCGTGCTCGCGCATCGCGTCGGCGACCCGTGCCTCGGGGGTGCCGGGCGGGGCCGTCGTGATCCGGGCGGCGGCGCGGGCGAGCCCGTGCAGCGAGACGGAGAACAGCGGGGCACCGCAGCCGTCGACCGTGACCTGGGCGATGGCCTGGCCGGTCAGGTCCTCGACGATCTCCGCGATCGCCTGCTGGAGCGGATGCGCGGGGTCGAGGTAGTCGTCGAGCGACCAGCCGTTCAGGCGTGCGGTGTAGAGCATCGCCGCGTGCTTGCCGGAGCAGTTCTGCGCGAGCCGGGAGGGCAGTCGGCCGGCGCGGATCCAGTCCTCGCGGACGACCGGGTCGTAGGGCAGGTCCGTGACGTTGCGCAGATCGTCCTCGGCGAGTCCGGCGAGCTCAAGGATCCGCCGGGTGCCGGCGAGATGGCGCTCCTCGCCGGAGTGGCTCGCGGCGGCCAGCGAGAGCAGGTCGCCGTCGAGCGGCAGCCCGGCGCGCAGCATCGCCACGGCCTGCACCGGCTTGAGGGCCGAGCGGGGGTAGAAGGCCGCCTCGATGTCACCGATCTGCAGTTCCACGCTTCCGTCGGCGGCCAGCACGACCACCGAACCGTAGTGGATGCCTTCGATGACTCCGCCGCGTACGAGATGGGCCACGGGTGCGTGGAGCGGTTCTCTGATGGAGGGCGCCGCGGCGAGGGAGCACCCGTAGTCGGCGAGGGCGCCGGGGGTCATGCGTCCACCTCGGGCTTTCGTATCGATTCGACCCGGCGGCGTACGCCGTACCAGCCGGCGACCAGTGCCGCCACGATCAGCGGCAGGCAGAGGACCGTGGTGCGGCCCGCTCCTCCGTCGGCGTACATGAGGACCAGTACCGAGGCGAGGAAGAAGAGGGTCACGAGCTCGGTCCAGGGCGAGCCCGGGAGGCGGTAGCTCGGGCGGTCCAGCTCGCCGTCCTCCGTCTTCCGCCAGAACTGCAGATGACAGATCATGATCATGCCCCAGGTGGCGAGGATGCCGATCGCCGCGAAGTTCAGCACGATCTCGAACGCGTCGGCGGGGACGACGAAGTTGAGTCCGACGCCGAGTACACAGATACCGCTGGTCAGCAGGATTCCGCCGTACGGGACCTGGCTGCGGCTCATCACCGAGGTGAACTTCGGCGCCGAGCCCGACATCGACATGGAGCGCAGGATGCGGCCGGTCGAGTAGAGCCCGGAGTTGAGGCTGGACATGGCGGCGGTCATCACGACGAGGTTCATCACGCCGCCCGCGGCCGGGATGCCGATGTTGGAGAGCACGGTGACGAACGGGCTCTCTCCGGAGGTGTACTTGTTCCAGGGCAGCAGCATCGACAGCAGCAGGACCGAGCCGACGTAGAAGAGACCGACGCGCCACATGATCGAGTTGATGGCCTTCGGCATGATCTTCTCGGGGTTCTCGGTCTCGCCCGCCGCGACGCCCACCAGCTCGACGGAGGCGTAGGCGAAGACAACACCCTGGACGATCAGGAGCATCGGCAGAAGGCCGTTGGGGAAGAGGCCGCCGTTGTCCGTGATCAGCGAGGGGCCGGGGGTGGTCCCGTCCACGGGGTTCTGGGTGACCAGCAGGAAGATGCCGATCAGCATGAAGGCGACGAGCGCGCCGACTTTGATGATCGCGAACCAGAACTCCAGCTCGCCGAAGATCTTCACGGAGATGAGGTTCACGGTCAGCACGACCGCGAGTGCGATGAGGGCGATCACCCACTGCGGGACGTCGGAGAACATCCCCCAGTAGTGGGTGTAGGTGGCGACCGCGGTGATGTCGGCGATGCCGGTGGTCGCCCAGTTCAGGAAGTACATCCAGCCCGCGGTGTACGCGCCCTTCTCGCCCAGGAACTCCCGGGCGTACGACACGAAGGCCCCGGATGAGGGCCGGTAGAGGACGAGTTCGCCGAGGGCGCGGACGACCAGGAAGGCGAAGACACCGCAGACGGCGTACGCGATGAAGAGCGAGGGTCCGGCGTCGGCGAGGCGGCCTCCGGCGCCGAGGAAGAGACCGGTGCCGATGGCCCCGCCGATGGCGATCATGTTGACGTGCCGGGACTTCAGGGACTTGCTGTATCCCGCGTCACCGGCGTCGACATGAACGGCGGCTTTCCGTGTCTGCCCTGTCTCTTTTTCGAGGGACTGCTCGCTCACGCCTTTGGTCCGCCTTCCGTGGGGGTGTCCGCGCCGTCCGTGTGCTCGGAGCGCACGATCGCGGTGAGGGTCGTCTCGACGCGGTCGAGGTGATGTGCCATCGCCTCGGTCGCGTCGTGTGCGCTGCCGTCGACCAGGGCCTCGACGATGGCGCGGTGTTCGCGGTTGGACTGCTCGCGGCGGCCCCCGAGCTCGTTCAGGAACGCCGACTGGCGGGCCAGTGCGTCCCGGATCTCCTCGATCACCCGGCGGAAGACCGGGTTCTGGGCGGCCTGTGCCACGGCGAGATGGAAGAGCGTGTCCATGGCCACCCACGCGGTGGTGTCGGTCTCGCGCTCCATCCGCTCCAGCAGGTGGGCCAGGTGGTCGAGGTCCTCGGGGGTGCGGCGCGCCGCCGCGTATCCGGCCACGGGGATCTCGACGTGCCGCCGGACCTCCAGCAGGTCGCTGGCCGCGTAATCGCCGAACGTGGGGTCCTCGACGGGTCCGTTGGACAGCACGAAAGTGCCCTTGCCGGTCCGGGACACGGTCAGGCCCATCGTCTGCAGGGCCCGGAGCGCCTCCCGCAGCACGGGCCGGCTGACCTCAAGACGTCGGCACAGCTCCGCCTCGGAGGGCAGCTTGTCCCCCACGGCGTACTCACCGCGCTCGATGGCACCACGAAGGTGCCCGAGCACCGCTTCCATGGCGCTGATACGCCTCGGCACCGAGCCAGCTGTCTGGCTGTCTGACAGGTTCACGGGGGTGATCCTGGGGGGAACGGGAGGTGACTGTCAAGGGAGGGCCGGGGCGTGAGACCGGCTCGCGGGCCCCGCCCGCCCGGACGATCAGAGGACGCCGGCGCCCAACAGTCCGAACAGCGACAACCCGATGATGATCCGGTAGATCACGAATGCGTTGAACGAGTGCTTCGACACGAACCTCAGCAGCCACGCGATCGAGGCGTACGCCACCAGGAAGGACACCGCTGTCCCCACGGCCAGTGGGAGGGCGCCCGTGCCCGCGCCCAGGGCGTCCTTGAGTTCGTAGAGGCCTGCGCCGGTGAGGGCCGGGATGCCGAGGAAGAAGGAGAGGCGGGTGGCGGCGACTCGGTCGAGGTCGAGGAGCAGGGCGGTGGACATGGTGGCGCCCGAGCGTGAGAAGCCGGGGAAGAGCAGGGCCAGGATCTGTGAACTGCCCACCAGCATCGCGTCCTTGAACGAGGTGTCGTCCTCGCCACGCTTGTGCCGGCCCATCTGGTCCGCCGCCCACATCACGCCACTGCCGACGATCAGGGAGCCCGCGACCACCCAGAGCGAGGCGAGCGGGCCTTCGATCAGCGGCTTGGCGGCCAGGCCGACGGCCACGATCGGGATCGTCGCGCAGATCACCCACCAGGCGAACCTGTAGTCGTGGTGGTAGCGCTCTTCGCGGTCCCGCAGGCCCCGGAACCAGGCCGAGACGATCCGCACGATGTCCTTGACGAAGTAGACGAGCACCGCGGCGATGGCACCGACCTGGATGACGGCGGAGAAGCCGACGACGGCGTTGTCGTCGACGGGGATGCCCATGAGCCCCTCGGTGATCTTGAGATGGCCGGTGGAGGAGACGGGAAGGAACTCGGTCACCCCCTCGACGGCTCCGAGGACGACGGCCTGACCGACGGAGATGGCGCTCATGGGATCCAGTTCTGCTGGGCGGACGTGCGGACGACTGCCGCGGCACGGGCGGGCAGCCGTACGTCGGCCGCGGCGGAGCCAGTCCTACTACGCCCAGGTGTGACCTCAGGGGCTACGCCCAGAGGGCCTCGGCCACCGAAACACCCGCAAACGCCGCACCGAGTCCCACGACGACGCTCGCGATCACGTTGGCGGCGGCGTAGAGACGGGCGCCGTCCTCGGTCAGCCGCAGGGTCTCGTACGAGAACGTCGAGTACGTGGTGAGCGCTCCGCACAGGCCGGTGCCGAGCAGCAGCTGGAGGTGCGAGGAGGCCGCTCCGGCCACGGCAGCGCCGGTGAGGAGGCCCAGGATCAGACAGCCGACGACGTTCACCGCGAAGGTGCCCCAGGGGAAGACCGTGTCGTGCCGGGACTGCACCGCGCGGTCGGTGAGATAGCGCAGCGGCGCACCGACCATGCCACCGACGATCACCAACACCCAGTTCACAACGACTTCTTACCCTTCCCGCCCGTGGGGTTCATCGGCGCCGCCGCCACTCCAGGATCCGGCGCGTGGCCGTCACCGCGAGCCAGACCGCCGCGAGCGCCGCCAACAGGGTCGCGGCGAGATAGGCGAGGCCGGTGCGGGGATGGCCCGTGTCGACGAGTCTCTGGATGTCGACGGCGTACGTCGAGAACGTGGTGAAGCCGCCGAGCACTCCGGTGCCGAAGAACGGGCGTACCAGCCGGTGGGCCGCCCACACCTCGGTGATCACGACCATGAAGGCGCCGATCACGAAACAACCGACGACGTTGACCCAGAACGTGGTCCACGGGAAGCCGCCCGTGTGTGTGGGCCAGAGGAGCGCGGCCCCGTAGCGCGCCGAGGCCCCGAGCGCGCCGCCGACCGAGACCGCCGCCACGGCCGGCCCCTGCCCCCGCCAGACCGAAGGCCGTCGGCCGGACGCGCGCCGTTCCGCAGGTTCGTCCACGGTCTCGGAATCGGGGGCGGTCATGGGCGTATGTCTCCTGGTCGTGGCAGGAGATCAGGCTAAACCCCGACTCGTCAGGACGCGCCCGACGCCTCCTTCTCGACGGCCTCGAACCGGGCCGCCATCGCGGCCTGGAGTGCCTGGGCCGCCGACAGCGGGCGGACCATGACGGTGAGCTCGTCGATGCGGCCGTCCTCGTCGAAGTGCAGGATGTCGCAGCCCTGGAGTGCGCGGTCGCCCACTCGCGCCTCGAAGACGAGGACGAGGTCCCGGCCGTCCGGGTTCGCGATCTCGCGGATGTAGTGGAAGTCCTCGAAGACCTCGATGACCGCGCCCAGGATCGCCGCGGTGATCGGCTTTCCGGCGTACGGCTTGAACACCACGGGGCTGGTGAACACGACGTCCTCGGCGAGCAGGTCGACGACGGCCGCGTGGTCGCCGTCCTCCACCGCCTTGCGGAAGGGATTCATCTGCCACCTCTTAGGTAACTAATTGATTAGCCACTTTGGACAGTAGTGGCCGCTGGTGGCATTGCGCAACGCCGGGGTAGGTACGTATGCATCACCGACCCCGGAGGTGCTGTCGTGTACTACCCGCTGACCGTCCGTGACTTCCTCGACCGCGCGGCCCATGTCTATCCGGACCGCGTCGCCGTCGTCGACGAACCGGAGCAGCCTGGGCCGAGCCTCGGCGAACCCACCTACCGGGAGCTGGCGGCGCTCGCCCGCGCCCAGGCCGCCAAACTCGACCAACTGGACGTACCCGTGGGCGGCAGGGTGGCGGTGATCTCGCAGAACTCGGCGCGGCTGCTCACCTCGTTCTTCGGTGTCTCCGGCTGGGGGCGCGTCCTGGTGCCGGTGAACTTCCGGCTGACGCAGCCGGAGATCGACTACATCGTCCGGCACTCCGGTGCCTCGGTGGTCTACGCGGACGCGTCCTGTGCGGACGTGCTCGACACGCTCGACGTCAAGCACAAGTTCGTACTCGGCGACGACGAGGATCTCTTCCTGCGCGACACGGAACCGCGGGAGTGGGCCGCACCGGACGAGAGCGCGACGGCCAGCGTCAACTACACGTCCGGAACGACCGCCCGCCCCAAGGGAGTTCAGCTCACCCACCGCAATCTGTGGCTCAACTCGACCGTGTTCGGGCTGCACACCACGATCAGCGACCGTGACGTCTACCTCCACACGCTCCCGATGTTCCACGCGAACGGCTGGGGCATGCCGTACGGCGTCACGGGCGTCGGCGGCCGGCACATCGTGCTCCGCCAGATCGACGGCGCCGAGATCCTGCGGCGCGTCGAGCGGCACGGCGTCACCCTGATGTGCGCGGCGCCCGCCGTCCTGAACGCCGTGCTCGACGCCGCCGCCGACTGGGAGGGCGAGATCCCCGGGCGCGACCGGGTCCGTATCGTCTGCGCGGGCGCGCCGCCGCCGACCCGCACGATCGAGCGTGTGATGGGCGAGCTGGGCTGGGAGTTCATCCAGATCTACGGCCTCACCGAGACCTCGCCGCTCGTCACGGTCAACCGCGGCCGACAGGAGTGGGACGACCTGGAGCCCACCGATCGTGCCCGGCGGCTCGGGCGGGCGGGGGTGCCCGCTCTCGGCGTACGCGTCGATGTGGACGTCGACGGTGAGGTGCTGACCGCGTCGAACCACAACCTGGACGGTTACTGGGACCAGCCCGAGGAGACCGCGAAGGCGCAGGCGGGCGGCTGGTTCCACACCGGGGACGGCGGATACCTCGACGACGAGGGCTACTTGGTGATCTCCGACCGCAAGAAGGACGTCATCATCTCGGGCGGCGAGAACGTCTCGTCGATCGAGGTGGAGGACGTGATCACCTCGCATCCGGCCGTGCGCGAGGTCGCGGTGATCGGGATTCCGGACGCCAAGTGGGGCGAGTTGGTGACCGCGCTCGTCGTGACGGACGGATCGGGCGTCACCGCCGAGGAGTTGATCGCGCACTGCCGTACGCGGCTGGCCGGGTTCAAGACGCCCAAGCGGGTCGACTTCGTGGAGTCGCTGCCGCGCACGGCGACGGGGAAGCTGCAGAAGTTCAAGCTGCGGGAGCCGTTCTGGCGGGAGTGAGGCCGCGAGCGGTGAGGGGGTGACGGAAGCGGGACCGCTTCCGTCACCCCCTCACCATGACTTCAGACCGTCACCGGTGGCTGAACCACGCCATCGCCGGCAGCGCCCTGTCGTCGTAGCCGAACAGGGCCTGGTTCTCCCAGCCGTTGCCGGAGGAGGGGTCCGTCGGGTCCCAGCCGTTGCCGGTGACCGCGGTCCAGGTGGACTCCCAGTAGAAGATGCCGAGGCCGCGGCCGTTCGGGACGGCCTCCACGATGCTCGCCATGTCCTTCATCCACTGCGTCTGGCCGGCGGTCGAGGCCGGGTAGCCGGCCACCAGCTCGCTGCTGAGATCGATGATGTTCTCGTGCGAGTCCTTGCTGTCCAACCGGAAGGGATAGGCCGTCTCGGCGAGGTACACCGGCTTGCCGTAGCGGGCCGCCGCGTCGTCCAGGGTCGTCTGGAAGTCGACGAGCGTGCCGTGCCAGTAGCCGTAGTAGGACAGCCCGATGACGTCGAACTTCACGCCGTTCGAGACCGCGCTGTCGAACCACCAGCGGGTGCCCGCCAGATCGCCGCCCTTGGCGAGGTGCAGCGCCACGGTGGTTCCGGAGTTGACCGCCTTGACCGCGTCGTAGCCGGAGTTGAGCAGCCCGGCGAGCTGCGACCAGTTCGAGGTGGAACCCTCGTTCCAGAGCATGCCGCCGTTGATCTCGTTGCCGACCTGGACCATGTCGGCCGTGGTGCCCTGCGCCTTCAGCGCGTTCAGCACGTCGTACGTGTGGTTGTAGACGTCGGTCCTCAACTGGCTGTACGAGTGTCCTGCCCAGGCGGCGGGCTTGGACTGGGCGCCCGGGTCGGCCCAGGTGTCCGAGTAGTGGAAGTCGACGAGGAGCTTCATGCCCTGCGCCTTGACGCGCTTGGCCGTCGCCAGGACGCGCGCCTTGTTGTTGTAGCCGTCGGCGGGGTTCACCCACACCTTGAGGCGGGCGTAGTTCTGCCCGGCGGACTTCAGGATGGCGAGCGCGTCACCGGTCGTGCCGGAACTGTTCTTGTAGACGCCGCCCTTGGCCTCGCTCTTGGCGAGCGACGACACGTCGGAGCCCTTGATGGGCAGGCCCGCCGTGCCGGAGGTGAACGTCAGATCGTCGACGTTGATCCAGTTGCCCGCCTTCGCATCGGAGTTGACGCTGATCGTGCACTGGTTGTTCGTCACGGCGACCGGGGTGACGATCCGTATCCAGCCGCTGGAAGAGACCGGGATGTCGGTGCGCTGTTCCGAACCGCCGCAGTTCTTCAGGGCGAGGTGGGCGGAGTTCTGGCCGCCGCCCGAGCGCACCCAGGCGGTGAGCTTGTAGTTGCCGTTGGTGAGGCCCGAGAGGTACTGGTACGTCTCCACCTTGTAGGCGGAGGCGGAATAGTGCGTCAGGCGGTAGCTGCCGCCGTGGCCGCCCGCTTCCGTGAAGGAGGCCGCGGTCTGGCCGCCCGCCGAGTAGGTCGACCAGCCGGTCGGGGTGGTGGTGCCTGTGCCGTTCGACTCGAAGCCCGCGTTGGTGAGGGTGCTTGCGGCGTGGGCGCTCTGCGGGGGCAGGGCGGTGAGGGCGAGGGCTGCTGCCAGCGGTAGCAGCAGGGCCTTGAGTGTGCGTCTGGGATGGAACATCGTCGTCCGTCGTCCCTTCGACGTGATGATGTGGATGTGCCCCGGAGGGGGCTGAGGGGGGTGGGGTTCTTCGCCCCCGCCGCCCCTGCCCGTTCCCGTCCCTTCCGGGGGCTCCGCCCCCAGACCCCCGCTGTCGGCCTGAACGGCCTCGTCCTCAAACGCCGGACGGGCTGAAGGTGTCGGCCCGGGCCGCAATGTATTCAGCCTCTCCGGCGTTTGAGGAGCGGGGGTTCGGGGGCGGAGCCCCTGAGTAAGGGACGGGAATGGGTAGGGGCGGCGGGGGCGAAAACAATGGGCCGATCAATCGTCGAGGCGCACAACCCGTACGGCCCCCGCCGGCACCGCGAGCCGCCCCGCCGCCCGCTCACCGGTGAGCAGCTCAGTGCCGTGCGCATCGAGCGCCACCTTCGCATCGACACCGGAGTGGTTGATCGCGAAGAGAAACACCCCCGACTCCCCCACCCGCCGCACCACTTCGACATCCCGAGGCAGATCCGCCCGCGGCGCGATCCGCGCATCATCGGCGGCCCAGCCGACAAGCGCGTCGAGCCCATGGGCCCCGAGCCGCGTGGACACGTACCAAGCGGACCCCTCACCGAGCCGGTGCCGGGTGACGGCCGGATGCCCCTCGGTGAGCCCGTCGCCGTACGTCCACACGGTCTCGGCACCGCGAGGCACGACGAACTCGGTCCAGACGTCCCCGGCGAGCTCGGATCCGTCGGGCCCGGTGATGCGGACCTGGTCGCCGGCGAGCAGCGGTGAGAACTCCTCGACCGTCAGGCCGAGTACATCCCGCAGCGGGCCGGGGTAGGGGCCGTCGTGCACGGCGTCGTGCTCGTCGACGATGCCGGAGAAGTACGAGACGACGAGGGTGCCGCCGTTCTCGACGTACTCCGTGAGGTTCTGTCCGGCAGCCTCGGTCATCAGGTAGAGGGCCGGTACGACGACAAGGGGATAGGCCGACAAGTCGGCTTCCGGGTGGGCGAAGTCGACGGTGAGGTGGCGGTCGTAGAGGGATTCGTAGAAGGCGTCGGCGCGCTCGCGCGGGTCGTGGTCCTCGCTGGGGCGCCACTGGAGGTTCTGCGCCCACCAGGAGTGCCAGTCCCACAGAACGGCGGCGTCGGCCTGGGTGCGGGTGCCGCGGACCGTGCTCAACGAGTCGACGGACGCGCCGAGTTCGACGACCTCTCGCCACACGCGCGAGTCCGTGCCCGCGTGCGGCAGCATCGCCGAGTGGAACTTCTCCGCGCCGCGCCGTGACTGCCGCCACTGGAAGAACATCGCGCCGTCGGAGCCGCGGGCCACATGGGCGAGGGAGTTGCGGGCCATCTGGCCGGGTGCCTTGGCGGGGTTGCGGGTCTGCCAGTTGACGCCCGAGGTGGAGTGTTCGAGCAGCAGCCAGGGGGCGCCGCCGGCGACGGAGCGGGTGAGGTCGGCGGCCATCGCAAGGTTCACATGCGTACGGCGGCCGTCGGTGATCAGGTAGTGGTCGTTGGTGACGAGGTCGACCTCGCGGCCCCAGGCCCAGTAGTCGACGGAGTCGCACTGGCTGAGGGCGGTCATGAAGTTGGTGGTGACGGGGATGCCGGGCGCGAGGCGGTGCAGGATGTCCCGCTCGGCGACGAAGTTCTCGCGCATGGTGTCGTCGGCGAACCGCTTGTAGTCGAGCGCCTGGGCCGGGTTGCCGACCGTCGGGGTCACCCGGGGCGGGTTGATCTGGTCGAGGTCCGCGTACCGCTGGCCCCAGAAGGCCGTGCCCCAGGCCGCATTAACCGCGTCGACCGTGCCGTACGTCCTGGCGAGCCAGCGGCGGAAGTGCGCGGCGCAGCTCTCGCAGTAGCAGGCCGAGACAGGGACGCCGTATTCGTTGTGGACGTGCCACATCGCGAGCGCCGGGTGGTCGGCGTACCGGGCGGCGAGCCTGGTGGTGATGTCGGCGGCGGCCGTGCGGTAGTGGGTGTTGCTGTGGCAGATGGCGCCGCGTGAGCCGAGCTCGTAGCGGGTGCCGTCCGCTGCCACGGGCAGTGCTTCGGGGTGCTCGCGGTAGAACCAGGCGGGCGGCGCCACCGTCGGCGTACCGAGGTCGGCGCGTATCCCGTTCTCGTGCAGCAGGTCGAGGAGCCGGTCGAGCCAGCCGAAGTCGTGGTTCCCGGGCTCGGGCTCCAGCAGCGCCCAGGAGAAGATCCCGACGCTGACCATCGTGACACCGGCCTCGCGCATCAGCCGGACGTCCTCGGGCCAGACGGATTCCGGCCACTGTTCGGGGTTGTAGTCCCCACCGAAGGCGAGCCTCGTGAGGCCCTTGGGGGTGGTCTCCGGCATGGATTGTCTCCCGGTCGATCGATCATTTGGGAACGTGCACACACAGTTCCAATGGCGCGGGGCCAACATAACCGCACAGCAACAACCATTGACAAGTGTCCTGGATGTTTCTCTACTGTGAACGCTCACAGAAGCAGCACCGGCGAGCCGGAGAGGCGCGCCGGTGTCGAGAGCGCGAGCGTGCGGAGGCCCGAAGGGCTGAGCACGGTCGCACCTTCGACACCGGCTGAAGCGCCCCGGAGGCGAGCCGCACAGGGAAAAAGGGGCAGGCCTCCGCAGCAGGCGGAGACCACGGTCAGGGAGACAGATCCATGCCACACACGAAGCTGCGTCGCCTCGTGACCATCTCGGTCGCTGTCACGCTCGGCGCCACCGCACTTGCCGCCTGCGGCTCCTCGGACGACAACGACAGCGAGGCCGACTCGGGGCCGGTCTCGCTGACGTACTGGTCCTGGACGCCGGGCATGGACAAGGTCGCCGACCTGTGGAACAACGGCCAGGGCAAGAAGGACCAGATCAAGGTCACGGTCAAGAAGCAGGCGTCCGGCGACACGCTGGTCACCAAGATCCTCACCGCGCACAAGGCCAAGAAGGCCCCGGACCTGGTCCAGGCCGAGTACCAGGCCCTGCCGACCCTGGTCAGCAATGACGCGCTCGCCGACATAGCCGGCGACGTCGACGGCGTGAAGGACAAGTTCGCCGAGGGCGTCTGGCAGCAGACCACGCTGGGCTCGGACGCGGTGTACGCGATCCCGCAGGACTCCGGGCCGATGATGTTCTACTACCGCCAGGACCTGTTCAAGAAGTACGGCCTCGAAGTCCCGGCGACCTGGGAGCAGTTCGCCGAGACCGCCCGCGCGCTGAAGAAGAAGTCGCCGGACACGGACCTGACCACGTTCTCCGCCAACGACTCCGGTCTCTTCGCCGGTCTCGCCCAGCAGGCGGGCGCCAAGTGGTGGACGACAGAGGGCCAGAAGTGGAAGGTCGGCATCGACGACGCGGCGACGCAGAAGGTCGCCGACTTCTGGGGCGGCCTCGTCAAGGAGGGCGCGATCGACAACCAGCCGATGTACACCCCGGCCTGGAACAAGGCGCTCAACACCGGCAAGCAGATCGCCTGGGTCAGCGCCGTCTGGGCGCCCGGCACCCTGACCACCGCCGCGCCCGACACCAAGGGCAAGTGGGCGATGGCTCCGCTGCCTCAGTGGTCGCAGAGCGAGGACGTCACGGGGAGCTGGGGCGGTTCGTCCACGGCCGTCACCACGGACTCCAAGCACAAGTCGGCCGCCGCGAAGTTCGCCGCCTGGCTGAACACGGACCCGGAGGCGCTGACCGCGCTCGCGAAGGAGGGCGGTATCTACCCGGCCGCCACGACCGCCCAGACCAGTGACGCGTTCACCGAGCCGCCGGCCTTCTTCTCGAACCAGACGGACTTCTACACCCAGGCCGCCGACATCGCGAAGACCGCCGCTCCCTCCGCGTGGGGCCCGAACGTGAACGTCGCGTACACCACGTTCAACGACGTGTTCGGCGCCGCCGCCAAGAACAAGTCGGACTTCGGAGCCGCCCTGAAGTCGATGCAGGGCGAAACCGTCGCCGACCTCAAGAAGCAGGGCTTCGAGGTCGCGGAGTGACGAGCGCACGCCGGAAGTCGTACGGGGTCAAGGGGGCCCCGTATGCCTTCCTTCTCCCCGCGACGATCCTGTTCGCCCTCTTCTTCGCGCTGCCCATCGGCTACGCGATGTGGCTCAGCCTGCACAAGGTCCAGGTCAAGGGTCTCGGCCTGGGCGCGGGCGCCCGCGAGGAGGTCTGGGCGGGCCTGGAGAACTACACCGACTCCCTCACCGACTCCCAGCTCCTCGACGGCGCCGTGCGTGTGCTCGGCTACGGCGCCATCGTGGTGCCGGTGATGCTCGGGCTCGCGCTGCTCTTCGCGCTGATGCTCGACACCGACCGGGTCCGCCTCGCACCGGTCACCCGGCTCGCGATCTTCCTCCCGTACGCCATTCCGGGTGTCGTCGCGGCGATGCTGTGGGGCTTTCTGTATCTGCCGGACGTCAGCCCCTTCTACTTCGTCCTCGACAGGCTGGGCATGCCGCAGCCGGACCTGCTGGACGGCGGGCCGCTGTATTTCGCGCTGTCCAACATCGCGGTGTGGGGCGGCACCGGCTTCAACATGATCGTCATCTACACCGCGCTGCAGTCCATCCCTGCCGAGGTGTACGAGGCGGCGAAGCTGGACGGCGCCACCCCGCTGCAGATCGCGATCAGGATCAAGATCCCGATGGTGGCGCCCTCGCTGGTGCTGACCTTCTTCTTCTCGATCATCGCGACGCTCCAGGTGTTCAGCGAGCCGACCACCCTCAAGCCCCTGACCAACTCCGTGTCCACGACCTGGAGTCCGCTGATGAAGGTGTACCAGGACGCCTTCGGCAAGGGTGACATCCACTCGGCGGCGGCGACCGCGGTGATCATCGCCATCGTCACGCTGGTCCTTTCCTTCGGCTTCCTGCGGGCCGCGAACTCCCGTAACAAGCAGGAGGCAGCACAGTGAGTTCTCTTGCCGTCCGCAAGGCGTCCCCGGCCGCGGGGACGACACCCGGCACCGCCCAGGGGCCGCCGCTGCGCCGCCGGATCGCCTTCGTCCCGACGGTGACACTGCTGATCGGCGCGATCTACTGTCTGCTGCCGGTGGCGTGGGTGGTGATCGCGGCGACCAAGTCGGGCAGCGAGCTGTTCTCGACGTTCACGTTCCTGCCGGGGACGGGCTTCGCCGACAACGTCACTGACCTGAACGCCTACCGCGACGGCATCTACTGGAAGTGGATGGCCAATTCCGCTCTCTACGCGGGCCTGGGCGCCGTCCTGTCGACCGTCGTCTCCGCGTTCAGCGGCTACGCCCTCGCGATCTACCGCTTCCGCGGCCGCGAGACCATTTTCAACATCCTGATGGCGGGCGTGCTGATGCCGCCGGTGATCCTCGCGATCCCGCAGTATCTGCTCATGGCCAAGGCCGACCTCACGGACTCGTACGCGTCCGTCCTGCTGCCGCTCGTCCTGTCCCCGTACGGCGTGTATCTCGCGCGGATCTACGCCGCCGCCGCCGTGCCGGGCGATGTCGTCGAGGCGGGGCGGATGGACGGGGCGAGCGAGCTGCGGATCTTCACCCGGATCGCGCTGCCGATGATGGTGCCCGGACTGGTGACGGTGTTCCTCTTCCAGTTCGTTGCGGTGTGGAACAACTTCCTGCTGCCGTACATCATGCTCAGCGACGACGAGAGGTTCCCGATCACCCTCGGTCTGTTCACCCTGCTCGAACAGGGATCCAACACCCCGGCCCTCTACACACTGGTGATCACCGGCGCGCTCCTCGCGGTCATTCCGCTCATCGCGCTGTTCCTGGTCATCCAGCGGTTCTGGAGCCTCGATCTGCTGTCGGGAGCCGTAAAGTCGTGACCATGAGCCAATCGGGGGGCCGGCGCAAACCGCCGACGATTCACGATGTCGCGCGCGAGGCGGGAGTCTCACGAGGGACCGTCTCGCGCGTGCTCAACGGCGGCCACTATGTGAGTCCCACGGCCCAGGAGGCGGTCAACGCCGCCATCCGCAGGACGGGTTACGTCGTGAACCGGCACGCCCGCTCACTGATCACCGGACGCTCGGACTCGATCGGCTTCCTCCTCACCGAGCCGCAGGAGAGGTTCTTCGAGGACCCCAACTTCAATGTCCTGCTGCGGGGTTGTACGCAGGCACTGGCGGCGCACGACATCCCGCTGCTGCTCATGCTCGCGGGCACCGAGGACGAGCGGCGGCGTATCACCCGGTACATCACGGCGGGTCATGTCGACGGGGTGCTGCTGGTCTCCAGCCACTCCGGCGACCCGGTCGCCGAGCAACTGCGCGAGGCGGGGGTGCCGCTGGTGATGTGCGGCAAGCCCATCGGCGTCGGTTCCAAGGTGAGCTACGTGGCCGCTGACGACCGGGACGGCGCCCGTGACATGGTGCGCCATCTGGTGTCGCTCGGCCGTCGCCGTATCGGCGTGGTGACAGGTCCCCTCGACACACCCGGCGGTGTGGAGCGGCTCGCGGGCTACCGGGAGGTGCTCGCCGAGACGGGCATCGACTTCGACGAGCGGCTCGTCGTGTCCGGTGACTACAGCCGGGCCAGCGGCGAGGCGGGCGCGGAACGGCTCCTGGCCCAGTGCCCGGACGTGGACGCCGTGTTCGTCGCGTCCGACCTGATGGCTCAGGGCGTACTCACCTCACTGGAACGGGCCGGTCGCCGCGTCCCGGAGGACGTCTCGGTGGGGGGCTTCGACGACTCCTCGGCCGCCCTGGCCGCACGGCCCCAGCTGACGACCATCCGGCAGCCCTACGACCGGATCAGCGCCGAGATGGTGCGGGTGCTGCTCGCACAGATCGGCGGGGAGGATCCGGCGGCGGTGATCCTGCCGACGGAACTGGTGAAGCGTCGGTCGACCTGAGGCCGGAGCGCTTCACGCGGCTTTCAGGGGTGGGCCCAGCAGCAGGTGCACGCCCTCCGCCGACAGCGTCACGGCCTCGGGCGAACCCGGGTCGATGGTGAGCGTCAGGCCGCGCACCGGCCAGTGGGCCGGAATCATGCCCAGGGGCACGAGGTGGTAGCACTGGACGTCCGGCAGGGCCTGCGCCATGCGCTCCTCTGACGTGAAGACGAGGACGGCCCGGCCGGTGACCGGCAGGATCAGTTTCGACGTCTCCGTGTCGGAGGCCGGCACCAGCACCTTGGTCCCGGCCAGCCGCGTCCGCGCGGCGCCGTCCAGGCCGTTGTGGGCCAGGACGCTCAGGGCGCGCAGGATCACATCGGACGTGTCGTCCGAGGTTGTCGCTTCGTGAAGTGAGCCGTTCATGAGGGTTCCGCTCGTGAGTCGCGGGCGGGACCATCCCTTGCCCGTCCGCGTCGAGTGTTCTTCGCATACCCCCCGCCCGCACTCTCATGCGAGACCCGTATGGGTGTCCTGTACACTGAGTGACTGCGAAGGGGAGTAGTCCTGCGAACCGGTCGTCGACACACTGGAGCCCTCGGGTTCCCGGTGGCCGGGCCCGCGTGATCACACGGGTGGACGAGACCTTCGGCCAGGCATTGATGTGCCCGCAAGTCCTTGCGGCGCACCCCGTCATGCCGGGCCGAACGGTTCTCCCGTCGCCCCGGTCAAGGGCGCTTCGCGAAGATCCGGGGGCCCGGTCCTTACAGAAAGTCACCCGGAATGCATCTCGACCCTCTGGCGATCCTCACCGCCTTCGGGCTGATCTTCCTCGCCGAGCTGCCGGACAAGACGATGTTCGCGTCGCTGGCCATGGGCACCCGTATGCGGCCGCTGTACGTGTGGTTCGGTACGTCCACCGCGTTCGTCGTGCACGTCGCTATCGCCGTCGGCGCCGGAAGCCTCATCGGCCTGCTGCCCGACTGGACCGTCAAGTCGGTCTCGGCCGCGCTCTTCGCGTTCGGCGCCTTCATGCTGCTGCGCAGCGGAGGGGACGACGACGAGCAGGACGCCGGAGGCCGGACCGTGACCGGCTTCTGGCCCGTCTACACGACCGCCTTCATGGCCGTCTTCATCAGCGAGTGGGGCGATCTGACGCAGATCACGACCGCCAATCTCGCGGCCACCAACGGCGTCGCGTCCGTGGCCGTCGGTTCCGCCGCCGCCCTCATGTCGGTCTCCGCGCTCGCGCTGCTGGCCGGGCGGTTCATCGCCAAGCGCGTACCGCTGAAGACCGTGCAGCGGATCGGCGGGCTGTGCATGCTCGGACTCGCCGTCTGGTCGGTCGTGGAGATCTTCGCCGGGTGACGACCGGCGCGGGAGCCCGTCACGGCCCAAGACCTCAGGACGATCACCTGCCCGGGAGGCGTCCCTGAGCAAGGTGAGCAACTCCATGCAACTGCACTAGTTGCATGGTAAACAATAGCCGCTTTCTCTGTTACCGTGCGGATATGGCAGCAGAGAAGGTCGCTCCCCCGCTCGAGGACCAGTGGCGGGACATCCTGTCGGTGCACGCGCGCACCATGTGCGAGATCGACCGCGAACTCCATCCGCACGGCCTCGGCGCCAGCGACTTCGAGGTGCTCGACATCCTCGCGTCGGGCACGACGACCGTGGACCCGGACTCCGACTCGCATACGGGCGTGGGTTCGGGCACGGGCACGAGCTCAAGCGCGGGTCGGGTCGAGCAGTGCCGGGTGCAGAACATCGCCGACCGGGTCCATCTCAGCCAGAGCGCCCTCTCCCGCCTCATCGGCCGCCTGGAGAAGGAGGGCCTGGTGGAGCGGAGCGTCTGCCAGGAGGACCGCCGCGGGGTCTGGGTGGCCCTCACCGGCAAGGGCCGCGATCTGCACACCGAGGTACGCCCGCTGCAGCGCGCCGTCCTGGCCCGCATGCTCGCCAAGGGCTGAGGCCCTAGAGCTGAGGGCTCAGGGCTCAGGGCTGAGGGCTCAGGGCTCAGGGCTGGGAGCTGAAGGCTTGTAACTGAGGGCTCAGGGCTGAGTCGCTCCGCGCCAAGAGCCCGAGTCCCCGGCTGGGGCCGAGTCATCCCGCCGGGCGCAGCAGCTTCCGTACGGCATCGAACGCCGCAGCCACCGTCTCCGGGTCGGCGCCCGGCCGGGCCAGCGCGCTCATCGGGATCGGTGTGACCGACGGCAGTCCGTCGTACGGGCTCAGCCCGTCCGGCGCGGGCCCGACCGCGGCGAGGAGCGCCACACCCACACCCGTGCGCGCCACGTCGAGCACCCCCGCGAGATAGCCGGCGTCGCCCACCACCGTGGCGGCGACTCCGTGCGCGGCGAGGGTCGCGATGGCCCGGCGACGGATCGCGCACGGGTCCTCGATGGCGACCAGCGGGACCGGAGCGGGCGCGGCCGGCGGCACCCACCCGGGAGTGGCGTGCCAGGTCAGCGGGAGGCCGCCGACCGGAGTCCCCTCGGTGGCCGCCGCCTCCGTCACGTACACCGCGACGTCCACGCTGCCGCGCTCCACGGCCTCGACGAGCCGTGCCGAGCGGTCGATGCGAAAGCGCACCCGGCAGCCGGGCCGCACCTCCTGGACGGCCGCGGTCAGCCGGGGCAGGAACTGGTCGGCGGCGTGCTCGGTGGACCCGATGGTGACGGTGTCGCCCTCAGTGTCGAGCAGCACCCGCACGGCCTCGTCGTGCACGGCGAGGATGCGACGGGCCTGCTCCACGAGGAGCCGCCCCTCCGGGGTGAACCGGGTGCCCCGGCCCTCGCGTTCGACGACCGGGCTCCCCAGCGTCTTCTCCAGCCTGCGCACATGCTGGCTGACCGCGGACTGGCTCAGGGCGAGGGAGTGGGCCGCGCGGTGGAAACCGCCGCAGTCGGCTATCGCGGTCAGGCTGCGCAGGGCCACGATGTCCAGGACAGGTTGGGGCATACGGCGACCGTAGCCCGTCCCCCTTATCGATCGCGATCGCTGATCGATTTCGATGCGGAATCGTCGTTGGACGGATTCCGCACCGGCCGGTCATGATGAACCCATGGTTCCCACGACCGCTTCCGCTGCCCTTCTGACGCAGCGCCGAGTCATCGACTTCGGCGTGGCGTGCAGCGCGCGCTGTCGTTGATTCCCCGCCGGTCACCGGCGTTCCCGCTCGGCCTCCACTGATCGTGTCTCCCCTGTCCTGACACGTGTCGGCAGGCTGCCGCGCCTCCCCCTCGCTCCTGCGGTCCTCCTTATCCCCTGCCCTGAACAAGGGAGTTGCTTCTTCATGCCCTCCTCGCTGTCCGCCTCCTGGGACGAACCCGAAGGTCTCGCCGCCCGCGGCACGCTGATCGTGCTGGCCGGCCGGGGCGAGCACGGTGGCGTGTACGAGCGGTTCGGCCGCCGTCTCGCCTTCGACGCCTATCGCGTACGTGCCCTCGGTGACCCGGTCGCCGATCCGTCCGTGCTCGACGAGGCGGCCAAGCTCCTCGCCGACGAGTCCCTGCCCGGTCCGAAGGTGCTGGTCGGCTCGGACACGGGTGCCCTGTACGCCGCCGGGCTCGCCGCCGAGCAGACCCCGGGGATCGACGCGCTGATCCTGGCCGGTCTGCCCACCGCCCCCTGGGCGTCCGGAAGTTGGGAGTCAGGGAGTCGGGAAGCCGGGAGTTCCTCCGGGAGTTGGGAGGCCGAGGTCGAGGCACGGACCGCCTGCCCCACCCACCAGGCACGCCTCACGAACGACCCGGGCTTCCGGCGCGGGGCACTGGACACGACCCCGGACCTGCCGGAGCCGCGGCTGGATCTCGTACGGGTTCCGGTGCTGGCCCTGCACGGCGCCGAGGACACGGTCAGCCCACTCGCCGACGCGCTCAGCGCATACGAAGGGCACGTCGGCGTACGGACCGTGACCTTCAACGGCGGCCGGCACGACGTGCTCAACGACGCGCTGCATCGCACCGCCGCCGCCACGGTCGTGCTCTTCCTGGAACGCCTGCGTCTCTCCCCCGAACTCCCCGCGATCGCTGAGGGCCTCGCATGAGCGCCCGGGTGACGACGACGGTCGCGGAGCTGCGCGAGCTGTTCGACTCCGGGCAGCCGCCCGTACTGCTCGACGTGCGCTGGGCGTTGGGCGACCCGCACGGCCGCGACCACTACGAGACCGCTCACATCCCGGGAGCCGTGTACGTCGACCTGGACCGCGAACTGGCCGGTCCGCCGAGCCAGGAGTGCGGCCGTCATCCGCTGCCGGACCTCGCGGATCTGCAGGCGTCGGCGCGGAGTTGGGGCCTCGGCGAGGGGCGGCCGGTCGTCGTGTACGACGACCTGGGCAACACGGCGGCGGGCCGCGCCTGGTGGCTGCTGCGCTGGGCCGGAGTGCCCGAAGTGACCCTGCTCGACGGGGCGTTGGGCGCTTGGCGGGCGGCGGGGCTGCCGCTGGAATCCGGTCCGGGTGCGACAAGGCATGCGGCGAACGAGCCGAAGCCGGATACAGGTGCGCTGAAGCCGGATCCAGATACGGCGGAGCCGGGTGACATCGTCCTCCGGCCGGGCGGACTGCCGGTGACGGACGCCGACGGGGCGGCCCAACTCGCCGTCACGGGCCTGTTGTTGGACGCCCGCGCCGGAGAGCGCTATCGCGGAGAGCAGGAGCCGGTCGACCCTCGCGCGGGCCACATCCCGGGCGCGGTCTCCGCACCGACCGGCGAGAACCTCGCGGCCGACGGGACGTTCCTGCCGCCCGAGGTGCTGCGCAAGCGGTTCGAGGACCGCGGTGCCGGTGAAACGACCGTGATCGGCGTGTACTGCGGGTCCGGTGTCACCGCGGCCCACCAGATCGCCGCCCTCGCGATCGCCGGGTTCGACGCGACGCTCTTCCCCGGCTCCTGGTCGGCCTGGTCCGGCGATCCCGCCCGCCCGGCCGCGACCGGTTCCCTGCCGTCCTGATGCGCACCGAGCAGTCCCGAACCGCCTTCGGCCCTCCCGAGAGGAAGACCGCCATGCCGACCAAACAGATCGGGGTGACAGCCCCGCCACTGGAGAAGCCCGAACCGCCCGCCGAGCCCTCACCCGCCCGCGTCACCATCCGCGGTACGGCGCATCTCCCCCGCCGCCGTCTGTCCGTCCCCCGTTCCGTACGCCGTGCCGCCGGACCGGTCGGGCTGATGCTCCTGTGGTTCCTGGGCTCCGCCACCGGTGTGCTCCCCGAGTCCGTGCTCGCCTCGCCCGTGGATGTCGTACGCCAAGCCGTCGAGCTGACCAAGACCGGCGAACTGCCCGACGCAATCGCCGCGTCCGGGCGCCGGGCGGCGACCGGCTTCCTCATCGGAGCGACGGTCGCCCTGTCGCTGTCCCTGCTCGCCGGGCTGTTCCGGCTCGGGGAGGACGTCATCGACTCCTCCATGGGCATGTTCCGGGCGATCCCGTGGGTCGGTCTGATCCCGCTGTTCATCGTCTGGTTCGGCATCGAGGAGACGCCGAAGATCGCGCTGGTGGCGCTCGGCGTGACCTACCCGCTGTACTTCAACATCTACGGCGGCATCCGCTCCACCGACGCCCAACTCGTCGAGGCCGCACGGATGATGGGGCTCGGCAGGCTCGGTCTGATCCGGTACGTCATCCTGCCGAGCGCGCTGCCCGGTGCCCTCGTGGGACTCCGGTACGCCCTCTCCACCGCCTGGCTGGCCCTCGTCTTCGCCGAGCAGATCAACGCCGACGCCGGGCTCGGATATCTGATGAGCAACGCCCAGCAGTACTTCCGTACGGACGTCATCGTGCTGTGCCTCGCCGTGTACGCGCTGCTCGGCCTGGCCTGCGACTTCGCCGTACGGGTCCTCTCGCGCCGCCTGTTGAGCTGGCGTGCCTCCTTCGAAGGCGAGGCGTGACCATGACCGCAAACACCGTGAACACCGTGAAGTCCCAGCCCGCGACCGCGACCCCGACCGCGGTGGCGAACAGTATCGAGATCCGCGGTCTGTCCCGGGCCTTCGACGGCAACACCGTGCTGCACGAGCTCGATCTCGACATCCGTGAGGGCGAGTTCGTGGCCCTGCTCGGCCACAGCGGCTGCGGCAAGTCGACCCTGTTGCGCATCCTGGCGGGACTCGACGACGAGATCGGCGGCGAGGTGACCGTGCCGGCCCGGCGCAGCGCCGCGTTCCAGTCGCCGCGCCTGCTGCCCTGGCTGAAGGTGTGGCGCAATGTCGTCCTCGGGCTGCCGGGCCGGCCCGACCGGGCGCTGGCCGACAAGGCGCTGGACGAGGTCGGGATCGCCGAGCGGGCCACCGTCTGGCCCAAGACGCTCTCCGGTGGTCAGGCCCAGCGCGTCTCGCTGGCCCGGGCCCTGGTCCGTGAGCCCGAACTCCTGCTCCTGGACGAGCCGTTCGGGGCGTTGGACGCGCTGACCCGCGGCAAGGTGCAGCAGCTCGTCGCCGAGCTGTGGGAGCGGCACGGCTGCGCGATTCTCCTGGTCACGCATGACGTGGAGGAGGCGCTGCTGCTCGCCGACCGCGTCCTGGTGATGGACGAGGGGCGCATCGCCCACGAGGTCACCGTCGAGCTGCCCCGCCCCCGCGATCTGACCGCACCCGAGTTCGTCACACTCCGCGCCCGCCTGCTCGGCTGGCTCGGCGTCACCCACACCGGCACCTCCGACGTCCCCAACTCCCGTACCTCCGAAGGGAACCCCTCGTGAAGCGCACCATCTTCCGTACGCTCGCCGCCGCTCTCGGTCTGAGCGCCCTGTTGACGGTGACGGGCTGTGGAGGGGATTCCGCCGCGGACACGGCCGGCGGCTCCTCGGACGTCACGCTCACCATCGGCGACCAGGCCAAGACCCTCCAGACGATCCTTGCCGGTTCCGGGGCCCTCAAGGGGGCCGACTACAAGGTGAAGTGGGCCGAGTTCGAGGGCGCCGCCCCGCTCTTCCAGGCCGTGCAGGCGGGCGCCGCCGACACCACGTACTCCGCGGACCTGCCCGCGCTCCAGGCGCTCAGTGGCGGGGTGAAGTTCAAGAACGTCGCCGCTCTGAAGAACGACGGGCATCACACCGGGATCGTCGTCAGCAAGAACTCGGACGTGAAGAGCGTCAAGGACCTCAAGGGCAAGAAGGTCGTGGTGTCCTCCGCGAAGGGCAGCATCGCCGAGTACCTGCTCGCCAACGTGCTTCAGCAGAACGGCCTCAAGTACTCCGACGTGAAGGTCCAGTACCTGCTGCCGACCGACGCGCAGGCCGCCTTCTCCTCCGGGAAGATCGAGGTCTGGGCGACCTTCGGGGTCTACCAGGCGGTCGGTCTCCAGCAGGGCGGCAGGCTGCTGGTCGACGGCGCCGACGGACGGATCAGCGGCTACGGGTTCATCGGGGCCTCCGAGAAGGCGCTCGCGGACAAGGCGAAGAAGGCCGCGCTCGGCGACTTCCTGAAGCGGCTCGGTACGGCCCTGAAGTGGACCAGCACCCACCAGGACGCGTACGCCGACGCCATCGTCGAGCGCAACGGCGCCGATCCCGCGATCGCGAAGACCCTAGCCTCGGCCGCCTACAGCAAGGTGCTGCCCGTCACGCCCGAGGTGAACGGAACCGTCCAGGACGTGGCCGACCTGATGCACGGCATCGGTGTCCTCGACCCGAACGTCGATGTGGCGAAGTCCGCCGACGCCTCCGTCCTCAAGTAGCGGCCGAGAGCCTTCAAACAGCCGCCGAGAGCCTCAAGCGGCTTTCCGAGCAAAGGAGTTCACCATGCCTGTCGAGTTCATCAGCGCCGTGCACACCGACTCCGGGGCGTCCGGACCGGCCGCCGCGAGCCGTACCGGTCTCGACGTCGACCATCTGCGCAGGTACGCCCGGGCGTTGGACGACGGAGGCTTCGACCACACGCTGGTCGCCTACCACTCGGCCTCGCCGGACGCCTTCCAGATCGCCCAGTTCGTGGCCACGCACACCGAGCGGGTGCGTCCGATCCTGGCGCACCGGCCGGGCGTGATCTTCCCGACGCACGCGGCCCGCGCGCTCGCGACTCTCGACCGGATCAGCGACGGCCGGCTGACCGTGCACATCATCTCCGGCGGCAGTGACGAGGAGCAGCACCGCGAGGGCGACTACCTCGACAAGAGGGAGCGGTACGAGCGCTCCGACGAGTACATCCAGATCCTGCGGAAGGTGTGGCAGGCCGACGGGCCCGTGTCACACGAGGGCGAGTACTTCAGGTTCGAGGGTTACTACTCGGACGTGAAGCCGGTGAACGGCCTGGTCCCGATCTCGGTGGGCGGCTCCTCCCAGGACGCTTACCGCGTGGGCGGCCAGCAGGGCGACATCTTCGGGCTGTGGGGCGAGCCGTTGAAGGAGACGGCCGAGCAGATCGCCGCCGTGAACGCGGTCGCGGACGCCGCCGGGCGCCCCCGTCCCCGTATCTGGGTGTCGTTCCGTCCGATCATCGCGCCCACCGACGAGCTGGCCTGGGAGAAGGCGCACCGCACCCTGGGCGTGCTGAAGGACCAGGCGCAGAACACCGAGTTGCTGCGCCACTACAGGACGAGCGGCCGCCCGGCCAACGTCGGTTCGCAGCGGCTGCTCGACATCGCCGAGCGGGGCGAGGTGCACGACCGCTGCCTGTGGACGGCCCCGGCGGTCGCCACCAACGCGGCCGGCGCCTCGACCGCACTGGTCGGCTCCCCCGAGACGGTCGCGAAGGCGCTGCTCGACTACGTGGACATCGGCTGCGACCTGCTGTCGATCCGCGGCTACGACCCGCTCAACGACGCGATCGACTACGCCCGTTACGTCCTGCCGCTGGTCCGGCAGGAACTCGCCCACCGCGCTTCGGCCGACCGGGCCGCCTGACTCTTCGGGCCCCCGAGCGGTCTCTCGTCGCTCCTCCCCCGCTCTCCGGCCTCCGTCCCCTGCCCTCCGTCCTCCGTCCTCGTCTGAATCGATTCCTCTCATGGAGACTCCGTGTTCCGTCGAACCCTGCTCACGTCCTCCGCCGCGCTCGCGCTGCTGCTGCCGCTCGCCACGGCCTGCGGAGGTGACGCGGAGGCCGAGTCCTCGTCCTCCTCGGACCTCTCCTCGGTGACACTGGCCGTCGGCGCCACCGGCTGGAAGAACGAGGAGGCCGTGCTCAAGTTCGCCCACCTAGACGACACCCCGTACAAGGTCAAGTGGAGTCTGTTCCAGGGCGGTGACCAGCAGCTCCAGGCCGTCCGGGCCGGAGCGCTCGACCTGGCCTCCTCCAGCGAGATCCCGCCGATCTTCGCCGCCGCCGACGGCAGCCCGAACTTCAAGGTGGTCGCCGTGCAGCGCGGCACCACCCTCAACCAGGAGGTCATCGTCCCCAAGGGCTCCGAGGTGACGGACATCGCGGGCCTGAAGGGCAAGAAGGTCGGCTACGTCCAGAACACCACCGCCCACTACTTCCTGTACGAGCTACTGAAGCGGGCAGGTCTGAAGTGGTCGGACATCGACGCCAAGCCGCTCCTGCCCAACGACGGACTGGCCGCCCTGAACGGCGGCGGTATCGACGCCTTCGCGTCCTACGGCACGTCGGTCATCACCGCCCACCAGCAGGGTGCCGTCACCATCGGCTCGGGCAAGGACGTACTGTCCGGCAACTTCCTCTGGTCGGCCCGTGACAACGTCCTCAAGAGTCCCGGCCGACGGGCCGCCGCGGCCGATCTGATCGCCCGGATCACCAAGGCGTACGCGTACATCCGTGACGGCCGCGAGCACGAGTTCGCGAAGGTCGTCGCCAAGGCCACCCACCAGCCCGTGGCCCAGGCGGAGAAGGACTTCCGCGACGCGCAGGCACAGCGGCCGACCCAAGCCAGGACGGTCGGCGACGACACCATCGCCTCGCAGCAGAAGGTCGCCGACGCCTTCACCGAACTGGGCGCCCTGAAGGGAAAGCTGGACGTGAAGTCCTTCTGGAGCCGCGCACTCGACACCGATCTGGAGAAGGCCCTGTGACCGTGCAACCCCGCGTGAACCCGAGCGTGAGCCCGGAGGCAGACCCGGACCTGCTGACCGCGCGCCTCGCCGAACTCTCCGTCAAGTACGACCGGTCGGGCGCCTTTCCCGCCGAGTCGATCCAGGTGGTGCACGAGGCGGGGCTGCTCACCGCGACCGTCGGGGAGCGGTACGGCGGCCGGGGCGCCCGCGTCGAGGAGACCGCGCGCATCCTGCACACCCTCGGCCGAGGTGATCCGTCCGTGGCCCTGATCACGGCGATGACCCTCAACACCCACGCCCGCGAGGCCGTACGTCCGACATGGCCCGAGGAGCTGTACGCGCGCGTGCTCAAGGAGTCCGAGGAGCGGCCGGTTCTCGTCAACCACGCGCGCGTGGAGCCCGATCTGGGTTCCCCGGCGCGGGGCGGACTGCCCGCGACGGTTGCCCGGCGTACCGCGGACGGCTGGTCGGTCAGCGGGCGCAAGCGGTTCGTGACGGGCGCGGAGGGACTGGACTGGTTCCTGGTGTGGGCGACCACCGATGAGCCGGAGCCGCGCGTGGGCACGTTTCTGGTGCCCGGCGGCTCGCCCGGCATCGAGATCACCGACCGGTGGGACCAGCTGGGGCTACGGGCGAGCGGCAGCCACGATGTGACATTCCGGGACGTGGAGGTCCCGTACGAGAACGTCATCGGGCTCGGCCCGCACGGTCCCGCGAGCGAGCAGGACAACCGGGCCGGAGCGTCGCTCCATCTCCCGCTCGCCGCGCTGTATGTGGGGGTCGCGCGTGCGGCGCAGGCGTTCTTCCACACCTTCGCGCACACGCGTGTGCCCGCCAATCTCGGTCACCCGGTGGCCCGTACCGAACGCTTCCGGCGGACGGCCGGGGAGATCGAGGTGCTCCTCGCCACCGCCGAGCAACTGCTCTTCGACGGGGCCGCGCGGGTCGACGCCGAGGACCCCGCCTACACGCCGGAGCAGGCCCTCGGTGCGCGCGTACTGGCCGACCGGCACGCGGTACGGGCCGTGGAACTGGCCGTGCGGCTGCTCGGCAATCCGGGGCTGGCCCGCGGCAACCCTCTGGAGCGGCACTTCCGTGACATCCAGTGCGCGCCCGTGCACGCGCCCCAGGAGGACATCTCCCTGCTCGCCATCGGAACGAAGGCACTCGACCTGTGACCGCTCCCACGACGACCGCTCTTGAGTCCACGAAGGCCGCCGAGTTGCTCGGGCTGCTGGCCCGTGACCTGGCCCCCGACCGGCTGGCCACCGATCCGCGCACGCTGGCCGCGCACGCCACCGACCGTTCCGGTGCCCGGTCCGACGGCAGTCCCCTGGCTGTCGTCCACGCCCGGCGCACCGAGGACGTGACGGTCACCCTCCGGCACGCGCATGCCCTGGGTGTGCCGGTCGTGCCGCGCGGTGCGGGCACCGGTCTTTCGGGCGGCGCGACCGCGGGCGAGGGCGTGCTGGTCCTCGACCTGTCCGGCATGAACCGCGTCCTCGAACTGTCGGCGGACGACCAGCTCGCGGTCGTCGAACCAGGCGTGATCACGGCCGAGCTGGACCGCGCGGCCGGCGCCCACGGCCTGCGGTACGCGCCCGACCCCGCCAGCGCCGCCATCTCCACGATCGGCGGGAACATCGCGACCAACGCGGGCGGGCTGCGCTGCGCCAAGTACGGCGTGACGCGGGACAGCGTGCTCGGTCTGGAGGCGGTGCTCGCGGACGGCACGGTGATCAGGACCGGCCGCCGTACGGTGAAGGGCGTCACCGGCTACGACCTGACCGCCCTCCTCACCGGCTCCGAGGGCACCCTCGCGGTGATCACCTCGGCGACGCTGCGGCTGCGGCCCGTCCCGGTGGCGACGGCCACGCTCGCCGCCTACTTCCCGTCCTTCGAGGCCGCGGCCGAGGCGTCGTACGCGATCGGCCGGGCCGGGGTCGAACCGGCGCTCGCGGAGCTGGTCGACGGGCCCGTGCTGCACGCCATCGACCCCGAACTGCGCGAGCGGGGGGCGGCGTTGCTGGTCGTCCAGTGCGATGGCGCGGGTGCGGCCGTGGAGGCGGAGGTGGTGGCGCGACTGCTCACGCCACTGGCGACGACGGTCGAGGTGACCGACGATCCCGCCGAGGCCGAGTCGCTGCTCGCCGCGCGTCGGCTGGCTCTGCCCGCCCTGGAACGGCTGGGCCGGCCGCTGATCGAGGACATCGCCGTACCGCGCTCGCGGCTCGCGGAGGCGGCTCGTTCCATCCGTGCCATTTCCGAACGCCATGGCGTCCCGATTTTCACCATCGCGCACGCTGCCGACGGGAATCTGCATCCGATCATCGTCGTGGATCCGGATCCGGATCTGGACCGGCTCCCGGATGCCGCGTGGGAGGCGGCGGGCGAGATCTTCGCGCTTGCGTTGCGGTTGGGGGGCACGCTCACGGGAGAACACGGCGTGGGTGTTCTGAAGCGGCAGTGGGTCGCGGAGGAGCTGGGGCCCGCGGCGCACGCGCTTCAGCGGCGGCTGAAGGAGGCGTTCGATCCCCGGGGGATCCTCAACCCCGGCAAGAGCCTTTGAGCACCGGCCGCTCCCTGTTCTCTGTCGGCTGCGGGTTGTGTGTGGCTGGTCGCGCAGTTCCCCGCGCCCCTAAAGACAAAAGCTGGGGCGCAGCCCTGCTTTTAGGGGCGCGGGGAACTGCGCGACCAGCCCCCACGCACCCGCACCCGGACACGAACCAGGGGCGCGGGAGCCGAAGGCGTCCCGCGCCCCGAAGGGCCACCCGACCAGGGCCGGCTCAGGCGTGCGGCCGGGCCAACAGCGCGCGCACACCCTGCGAGCTGAGCGTCAGCCCATGCGGCGCACTCGCGTCGATGCTCAGCGAGACCTCACTGGTGGGCCACTGCGCGGCAAGCGCACCCAGCGGCACCAGGCGGTAGCGCGAAACGGACGGCAGCAGCTCGGCCATCCGCACCTCCGAGGTGAACACCGGGACCAGCGGGTCCCCGCCCGGCTGCTCGATGACGGGCAGGGCGACGACGGAGGGATCACCGGCCGCCTCGTCATCGGCGTCGTCCGGCACCGGGACCAGCACGTCGCTGCCGGCCAGGGTGTCCAGGGCATCGCCGTCCTCGGCGTTCTCGGCCAGCACGGTAAGCGCTCGCTCGGCCTCCGCCGTGACGTTGTCGTTCGAGGAAATCTCCATGGCACATCCCGACGTAGTAACGAAAACAGGCCGCCCGGACCAGGTTCCGACCCGGGCGCGGCTGGTCGCGTACCCGACGCGGGACGGGCCATGCACGTCTCACCCGGACGTCACCGAACGCTCACGGAATCAGCGGGATGTCGTGGGACGGCAGCCCGAGCCGATCGCAGCCGACGCGCCTCGCGAGCGGCTCGGCCATGCTCGGCCCGATGTGGGACCAGTACGTGGCGGCGTCCCGGAAATAGCGCTGCATCCGCTCCCCGTCACGGGCATGGCGAGAACCCGCCGTGCGGAAGAGGATGCTCTGCGTGACGTCCCAGGCCATGCGGCCCGCCGTGAGGAAGACCAGCGCGAGGCGGTTGTCGTCGGCGATGGTGAAGGGCGCCTCCCCGGAGACGTTGCGGCGGCAGGTCTCCATGTAGTCCTCGGCGCTGCGCTGGAGTGCCGCCTCGGCGGTGTGGATCGCACCGAGTGCCTCGCCCAGGTGGCGCTGGTAGTCCTGGAGCTCGGCCCGTGTGCGGTCGGGTTCCAGGGTCAGCGGCCGCTCGGCGAGGATCCGGGCGTACTCGTCGGCGGCGGCGTACGCGGTGCCGACCATGATGGCGGCCAGTTCCCCGTGGAAGAAGCTGGGGGCACGGCCCGCGTACAGCGCGTTGCCGTGCAGCTTCGATCCGGGTGTGCCGCCCTCCACGGGCAGGTCGAGTAGGCCCGCCTCCCGGGTGAGGTACTCGGGGATGCGGGCCTGTTCCATGCGGATGCTGTTGGAGCCGCTGCCGCGCAGCCCGAGGACGCCGTGCCAGTCGTCGAGCAGCGTCCACACCGAGCGCGGCGCGACGAACAGCACGAGCGGTCCGGGCGGGTCGCCCGGCTTCTCCGGGGCGCGCAGGCTCTGGCCGACGTAGTGCGTGGAGTACGGCGATCCGGAGGAGTACGGCCAGGTTCCGTCGAGGACGACATGCCCGTCGCCGTCCGGCGTGGCCACGCCGACCGGCATGACCGTGGACGCGGCGCGGAACTCGCCGTCGTCGCCGAAGATCTCGTCCTGCGCCCGCTCCTCGAACTGCGCCGCGACCTGGAGCACATGGGCGGCGGTCAGCGAGAGCGCCCAGCCGGTGGAGGGGCAGCCGCGGGCGATCTCGGTGACCACGCGGTAGAAGGTCGGCACGCCGAACTCGTATCCGCCGTAGCGGCGCGGCTGCAGGATCCGGTAGAAACCGGCCCGCAGAAAGTCGTCGTGCGTGTCTTTGGGATAGCGCGTCAACCGCTCTGTCTCCGGCTGACGTTCGAGCAGTGCGGGCCGCAGGGCGACGGCTCGGTCGATCAGTTCGTGTTCGGTCAGTCCGGGCTCGGGAGCGGCGATCACGGTGCCTCCTGACGTGTGGGGCCGTCCGTACGTGTCGCGATACAGGTGATTGAACACGCCACGGGCACCCGCTGTACCCATCGGATAGCGCCAAGTAGTGGCGTACGGGAGTGACCCGGCGGCGCGCGCAGGCACCTCCCGGCATCCGGATCCCAGGGTGAAAACGGACCAGTAGTGGTGACCGTCGCCCACGCGTGGGAACCGGGCGCGCGCCTAGCGTGGAGCCATGCCGATGCAACCCTGGTTTCCCGATGCCAAGCTGGGCATCTTCATCCACTACGGCGTCTACGCCGTGGGCGGCGCCGCCGAGTCCTGGTCGTTCTACACGGGCGAGATGACGCACGAGCAGTACATGAAACAGCTCGACGGCTTCACCGCGTCGCACTACGACCCGGACGCCTGGGCGGAGTTGTTCGCCCGGGTGGGCGCGCGGTACGCGGTGCTCACCGCCCGGCACCACGACGGTGTCGCCCTGTGGGACACCGACCACCGCAATCTCGACGTGGTGCGGGACACTCCGGCGGGGCGCGACCTGGTCACCGGCTTCGTCGACGCGCTGCGCGCCCGGGATCTCAAGGTCGGCCTCTACTACTCGCACTCCGACTGGAACCACCCGGACTACGCGACCGAGCGGCACCCCGGGCCGGTCGTCGTGCCGCCCAACGAGTACTCGCACGCCGAGCCCGGCAAGGAGGACCCGGCGGCCTGGGCGCGCTATCTCGCGTACCGCGACGGCCAGGTCGGCGAGCTCGTCAAGCGCTTCCGGCCCGACATCCTCTGGTTCGACGGGGAGTGGGAGCGCACCGAGGAACAGTGGCGGATGGGCGAGCTCGCCGAGCTGATCCTTTCGGGCAACCCGGACACCATCCTCAACGGCCGCATGCTCAGTTACGGCGACTACGCCACGCCGGAGCAGGGCACCCCGCTGCGGGCCCCGGACGGCCCCTGGGAACTGTGCCTCACGATCAACGACTCATGGAGCTTCCGGCCGCAGGACCGCGACTTCAAGTCTGTGCGCCAGCTGGTCCGGTACTTCACCGAGACGATCGGCATGGGCGGCAATCTGCTGCTGGGCGCCGGACCCCGCGAGGACGGCACGATCCCCGAGGAGCAGATCGAGCGCCTGGAGGGCCTCGGTGCGTGGATCGCGCGGCACTCCGACGCCGTGTACGGCACGGTCGCGGGGCTGCCCGCCGGGCACCACTACGGCCCCAGCACCCTGTCCGCCGACCGGCGCACCCTCTACCTGGTGTGCTTCGACGCTCCCCGCGAGTCCGTCTCGATCCGCGGCCTGCGCAATCCCGTCCGGCGGGCCACGGTCCTCGGTACGGGTGCGGAACTGGGCCACCACGTCACCGGCGGCCTCGACACCGTTCCCGGTGTGACGTGGATCGACGCGCCCGCCGCCTCCGACCTGGACGACCGGGCGACAGTGATCGCAGTCGAACTCGAAGGGGAGCTGGACCTCTACACGGGGGCGGGGCGCCTCTGACGACGGCCGTCCGGCACGGGTGCGTCAGGCGAGGGACAGGAAGAGCTTCTCCAGGCGCGCCCGCATCTGGTCGCGGTCCAGATCCTGCTCGCCGCTTTCGTCGGTCATGCAGTGCTGGAGTCCGGTCGCGATGATCGCGAACCCGGCGCGGTCCAACGCCCTTGAAGCCGCTGCCAGTTGGGTGACCACTTCTTCGCAGGACCGCCCCTGTTCGATCATGTTGATCACGCCCGCGATCTGCCCCTGGGCCCGCTTGAGGCGGTTGATCACGGACTTCAGCTCGTCGGCCGCCATCTGCAGTTCCATGTGGAGCGCTCCCTCGGTATATACCCCACCCGGTATGGTACGCCTCGCCCGATGGGGACTGGGGTGCCGTGTGAGGCCTGCGGCGCTCAGGGACTTACGCGACCCGGGTGAGCACCTCGGCCACGGTGACGACCCGGATCAGCGGCCGGTACAGGTCCATGATCTGCAGGGCCTTGGTGTGCGAGGCGTCGTCCGCCCCGGCGCAGGCGTCGGCCGCCACCCACACCTCGGCCCCGGCGTCGGCGGCGGCCAGCGCGGTGGAGAGCACACAGCAGTCCGTACTGACTCCGGCGAGCACCAGACGCCCCTCGGGACCGACCCGCTCGGCCAGTTCGGGAGTCCATTTGCCGAAGGTCGGCGCGTCCACCAAGTGCCGGGCGTGGGGGGCGAGTTCGTCCACCAGCTCCCAGAGCCGGTCGTGCGGCGGCCGCAGCGCGAAGGGCCACTGCTCGTAGTACGCCCGCCAGGCGCCGGCGGGCTTCTCGGGTGCCAGGAACCGGGTGAAGGTGACCCGTTCCGCGAAGGCCGGCAGCAGGCGGCGTACCCCCTCCGCGGCCTCGGTGAAGCGGGGCGCGGCCCAGGGGCTGTCCGGCTCGGCGAAGACGCGCTGCATGTCGATGACGGCCAGCAGGCCTTGGGCTCCCGGTCGGCTCATGCGCCCGGCAGCTTCACGTCGAGCGGCCGGCTCGGGGGCCCCGCCTCCTGCTTACGGACCCGGCCGCGGCCGAGGGCGAGGGTGCCGAGGAAGCCGAGGGCCAGCGCGGCGAGTACGCCGAGGTTGGCGTAGGCCCATGAGCCGTCCTTGCCGCCGAGGCCCAGCGGGCCGAGCAGATAGCCCTGCCACTCCAGCCAGCCGGCGGCCGTGTTGGTGACGAGGCCCCAGCCGATCGCGGTGGCGGCGAGGGTCAGCAGCAGCGGGAGCGGTTCGACGTCGCCGTAGCGGCCGCTGGTGCGGAACAGGTCCGCCTCGTCGTAGTCGCGGCGCCGCAGCAGGAGGTCGGCGAGCATCACACCGCACCAGGCGGCGACGGGCACACCAAGTGTGGTGAGGAAGCCGATGAACTGGCCCAGGAAGTCGTCCGTGAGGAACACGATGTAGATCGAGCCCGCGATCATCAGGACGCCGTCCAGCAGGGCGGCCAGATAGCGCGGCACCCGCAGGCCCGCCGCGAGCAGGGCGAGGCCGGAGGAGTAGATGTCGAGGACCGCACCGCCGACCAGGCCGAGTACGGCCACGGCGGCGAAGGGGATCAGGAACCAGGTGGGCAGGATCGTGGTCAGCGCGCCGATCGGGTCGGCCGCGATGGCCGTGTTGAGCTCGGTGGACGATCCCGCGAGCAGCAGGCCGAAGACCAGCAGGAGCAGCGGTGCCACCGAGGCGCCGAAGGCGGTCCAGCCGACCACGCCCCGGCCGGAGGAGTCGCGCGGCAGATAGCGCGAGTAGTCTGCGGCGGCGTTGACCCAGCCGAGTCCGAAGCCGGTCATCATGAAGACCAGCGCACCGATGAACTCCTGGGCGGAGCCGGACGGTACGGCGCTGACGGCCGACCAGTGGATGTGGTCGGCGACGAGTCCGATGTAAACGACGGTCAGGACACCGGTGACCACGGTGATCACCGTCTGCAGCCGCATGATGAGGTCGAAGCCCATCACTCCGCCGACCACGACGAGCGCCCCGACGACGATCAGGGCGACCACCTTGGTCCCGGTGCCGCCGCCCCAGCCGAGCCGGTCGAGAACGGTCGCGGTGGCCATCGTCGCCAGGGCCGTGAGCACGGTCTCCCAGCCCACGGTGAGCATCCAGGAGACGACCGACGGCAGCCGGTTGCCGCGCACTCCGTAGGCCGCCCGGCTGAGCACCATCGTCGGCGCGGAGCCACGCTTTCCCGCGACCGCGACGAACCCGCAGAGCAGGAACGAGAAGACGATCCCGATCACCCCGGCGGCCAGCGCCTGCCAGAACGAGATCCCGAACCCGAGCGCGAAGGACCCGTAGCTCAGGCCGAGGATCGACACGTTGGCGCCGAACCAGGGCCAGAAGAGCGTGCGGGGTGTCCCCTTGCGCTCGGCGTCACCGATCACGTCGAGGCCATGCACCTCCACCTGGAGCTGCCGACTGCCTGCGCCTCTGTCGGGAGAGTCCGTCATCGTCGACCTGCCTGTCTGGAGGGGCCGGACACCCGCGCCCCAAAGGGGCGCGGGGAACTGCGCGACCAGCCACAACGGGCCCGCAGACAACGCACCGGGCCCAGCGGAGTGTCAGGCCAGTGTGGCGAGCGCCGCGTTGAGCGTCGCGGACGGCCGCATCACGGCCGCCGCCTTGACCGGGTCGGGCTGGTAGTAGCCACCGATGTCGGCCGGCGACCCCTGCACCGCGATCAGCTCGTCGACGATCGTCTGCTCCTGCGCGGTCAGGGTCTCGGCGAGCGGGGCGAACGCCTTGGCGAGCGCCGCGTCGTCGGTCTGCCTGGCCAGCTCCTGCGCCCAGTAGAGGGCGAGGTAGAAGTGGCTGCCGCGGTTGTCGATGCCACCGAGGCGACGGCTCGGCGACTTGTCGTTCTCCAGGAACGTGGCGGTCGCACGGTCGAGCGTGTCCGCGAGGACCTGGGCACGCGCGTTGTCCGTGGTCTGCGCGAGGTGCTCGAAGCTGGAGGCCAGCGCGAGGAACTCGCCCAGGCTGTCCCAGCGCAGGTAGTTCTCCTTGACCAGCTGCTGCACGTGCTTCGGAGCGGAGCCGCCGGCGCCCGTCTCGAAGAGGCCGCCGCCGTTCATCAGCGGGACGACCGAGAGCATCTTGGCGCTGGTGCCCAGCTCCAGGATCGGGAACAGGTCGGTCAGGTAGTCGCGCAGGACGTTGCCGGTGACCGAGATGGTGTTCTCGCCGCGGCGGATGCGCTCCACGGAGAGCTTGGTGGCCTCGACCGGGGCCAGGATCCGGATGTCCAGGCCCTCGGTGTCGTGCTCGGGCAGGTACTGCTTCACCTTCTCGATGAGCACGGCGTCGTGGGCGCGGCTCTCGTCCAGCCAGAACACGGCCGGGTCGCCGGTGGCGCGGGCGCGGGTGACGGCGAGCTTGACCCAGTCCTTGATCGGGTCGTCCTTGGTCTGGCAGGCGCGGAAGATGTCGCCGGCGGAGACCGCCTGCTGGATGACGACGTTGCCGGCCTGGTCGACGAGGCGGACCGTGCCGGTGGCCGGGATCTCGAAGGTCTTGTCGTGGCTGCCGTACTCCTCGGCCTTCTGCGCCATCAGACCGACGTTCGGGACCGAGCCCATCGTCGACGGGTCGTAGGCGCCGTTGGCGCGGCAGTCGTCGATGACGACCTGGTAGACACCGGAGTAGCTGCTGTCCGGGAGGACCGCGAGGGTGTCGGCCTCCGCGCCGTCCGGGCCCCACATGTGGCCGGAGGTGCGGATCATCGCCGGCATGGAGGCGTCGACGATGACGTCCGAGGGGACGTGCAGGTTGGTGATGCCCTTGTCGGAGTCGACCATGGCGAGCGCGGGGCCGTCGGCGAGCTCGGCGTCGAAGGACGCCTTGATCTCGGCGCCCTCGGGCAGGGACTCCAGGCCCTTGTGGATGCCGCCCAGACCGTCGTTCGGGGTCAGACCGGCGGCGGCGAGCGTCTCGCCGTACTTCGCGAACGTCTTCGGGAAGAAGGCGCGCACCACGTGACCGAAGACGATCGGGTCGGAGACCTTCATCATCGTGGCCTTGAGGTGCACGGAGAACAGCACGTCCTCGGCCTTGGCGCGGGCGATCTGCGCCGTGAGGAACTCGCGCAGGGCGGCGACGTGCATGACGGACGCGTCGACGACCTCGCCCGCGAGGACGGGTACCGACTCGCGCAGCACCGTGGTGGTGCCGTCGTCGCCGACCAGCTCGATGCGCAGGGAGCCGGCCTCCGGGATCACCGCGGACTTCTCGGTGGAACGGAAGTCGTCGACACCCATGGTCGCGACGTTGGTCTTCGACTCGGGGGTCCAGGCGCCCATGCGGTGCGGGTGGGCCTTGGCGTAGTTCTTGACCGACGCGGGGGCGCGGCGGTCGGAGTTGCCCTCGCGCAGCACCGGGTTCACGGCGCTGCCCTTGACCTTGTCGTAACGGGAGCGGATGTCGCGCTCCTCGTCGGTCTTCGGGTCGTCCGGGTAGGCGGGGAGCGCGTAGCCCTGCGCCTGAAGCTCGGCCACCGCGGCCTTCAGCTGCGGGATCGACGCCGAGACGTTCGGCAGCTTGATGATGTTGGCCTCGGGCGTCTTGGCCTGGTCACCGAGCTCGGAGAGGGCGTCGGGGATGCGCTGGCCCTCCTCCAGGAACTCGGGGAAGAGGGCGATGATCCGTCCGGCCAGCGAGATGTCACGGGTTTCCACAGTGACACCAGCCTGCGACGCGTACGCCTGGACCACCGGCAAGAACGAATAGGTCGCCAGGGCCGGGGCCTCGTCAGTGTGCGTATAGATGATGGTCGAGTCAGTCACCGGGTGCTCCGCTCCACGTCTGCAACATTGCTCGACATCAAGATATCTCGTGATCGGACCTGACCGGACAGGAGGCCGCACAAGTACGTCACAGTCCGGCCGGAGGCCGTGTGCGGTGGGCTCGGCGTGCGGTCGGCGCGGTCGCCTCAGCCCGCGGCGGGCGCGACGTGGAGGCGCAGGCCGGCGACGCGGTGCTGTTCCCAGGTCCTGGCGAATTCGGGCGGTTGCCCCTTGGGGGTCGTGAGGGCGGCGACCGGCAGCCGCTCGGCGGCCCCGACGATGTCCGCCGGGGTGGTGTTGGCGTTGTGTCCCTGGGTCTGGACGGAACGGCAGCCGGCGTAGAAGGCGATCGGGATGGCCAGGTGCCCGGTCAGCAGACAGGGCGGTCGTACGCCGAGTCGGTGCAGCTCGGCCGCCGTGCGGGCCCAGTCGCGGTGCGAGGCCGTGGTGCGGTCCACGGCGTGGTCCAGCACGGTGTACTGGACCGCCAGATGCCCGGCGAGGCCGAGGGCCACCAGGGTCGCGGCCACCGGTCGCCGTTTGCGGAGCGACGCGGTGACGAGGTGGATGAGCGCGTCGGCGACCGGGATGACCAGCAGCGCGTAGAAGGGGAGCAGGAAGCGCGGCGCGGCGTATCCGATCATGAACAGGTACGGGATGCCCGCCGTCGTGGCGCAGGCGAGGGGCAGGAGGGTGCCCGGGGTGCGCCGGGCCCTGACCGCGACCGCCAGCCCGGCGGCGGCGAGCAGCGGCAGGACGAACCACCACACGATGATCGGTGTGGCCGGAATCGATCCGGCGCACGGGCGGCACAGGCTGCGTCCGCCCAGGGTGCGCAGCTGGTCGAGGACGGCGATGTTCCAGCCGAGGCCGCCCTGGATCCCGGAGGCGTCGGCGAGCCGCTCGCTCAGGCCGCCGAACCCGACGTACGCCTCGACGACCCACTGCGCCGCCCCGGTCGCCAGCCCGACGAGCAGCGGCGCCAGCAGCCGCGGCCGTCTCCAGCGCGGGAGGCACAGCAACACGGCGAACAACGGGAGGGTGACCCAGACGGCGTCGGTGGGCCGCATCCACGCCATCAGCGCCGCGCTCGCACCGACGCCCCACAGGGCCGCGCGGTCGCCGGGGTCGGCCTGGGCGCGCAGGAAGTGGCCGACACCCGCGAGGGCGCCGATCGCGACCCAGTAGTTGGGCATGGCCTGCGGGCCGTAGAACACGGTCACCCACAGCGTGGCGAACAGGGCACCGCCGGCGCCGAGCACCCGGGCGGGGAAGAGTCCGCGCCAGGCACGCAGCGCCAGGAAGAGGCCGAGCCCGGACAGCAGGGCCAGATAGACCCGCAGCAGTTCCGTGGACGACGACCAGGAGGCGATCGGCGCGACCAGCAACGGGACACCGCGGGCGCGCGGGGCGCTGAAGAACGCCGCCGGGGTGTGACCGCTGACCTGACTGACGTACACCGACTCGTCCCAGCCGAGGCCCATCCCCGGGCGCACGAGGGCCAGTTGGGCCAGCGTGAAGGCGGCCGCGACCACTGCCGGCCAGGCCAGGCCGCGGGTGCGTGGACCGATGCGGGCGGTCCGCGTCGGTCCGTGGCGCTCGGCCGGGGCGAGCGTCTCGTTCAAGGTCTTGGCCATCGTCCACCCTTCGTCCCCGCGCGGGCGCAGGGCCTCTTCCGCCTCTGCCGCGGCAGGCAGGACGAAAGGTGTGATCCGGTGAAAACATGGCCAAATTAACGTGCGATCTTCGAGGGCGCAGTGCGGCAGCAGGGAGCCGTTCCGCTGTCCGGAGCAACGCCCCCGCCGAAACCGGGGCCCGCGGACCTGACGCACGAGAGCCGTGCGGCGCGCTCGTCGGGCGCTTCGCACGGCTCATTGCATGGGTGGTCGCACGGCTCACCGCACGGGTTGCGGAGGGGTGCCCTCCGTCGGCTGTCGGCTGTCGGCTGTCGGCTCAGGTGACCGTCGCCGACTCGCGGGGCGGGGTCCAGCGCAGATGGACGTTCTGGTCGGAGTCGTCCGCCCGCAGCAGCGAGAGGCGGGGGCGTACGGCGTCGGTGCGCGAGGTGGGCGGCTTGCGGCTGCCGGCCCGGTACTGGACCGGCCACTGGCTCGCGGCGCCCCGGTACTCCTGTTCGGCCGCCGCGTGCAGCGTCCAGTGCGGGTCGTACAGGTGGGTGCGGCCGAGGGCGCACAGGTCGGCCCGGCCCGCCAGGAGGATCGAGTTCACGTCGTCGTAGGAGGCGATCGCGCCGACCGCGATGACCGCGGTGCCGGTCGCGGCGGTGACCTCGTGGCGGATCCGGTCCGCGAACGGGGTCTGGTACGAGCGGCCGTACGCGGGGTCCTCGTCCCTGGTGACCTGTCCCGTGGAGACGTCGATGGCGTCCGCGCCATGGGCGACGAAGGCGCGGGCGATGGCGACGGCGTCGTGCTCGGTGTTGCCGTCCGGCACCCAGTCGGTCGCGGAGATGCGCACGATCATCGGCCGCTCGGCGGGCCAGACGGCCCTGACCGCGTCGAACACCTCCAGGGGGAACCGCAGCCGGTTCTGCAGCGAACCGCCGTATTCGTCGGTGCGGTGGTTGGCGACCGGGGAGAGGAAGGAGGACAGCAGGTAGCCGTGCGCGCAGTGCAGTTCGAGCAGGTCGAAGCCCGCCTCGGCGCCGCGGCGGGCGGCGGCGACGAAGTCGGCGGTGATCCGGTCCCGGTCGGCGCGGGTGGTCTCGCGCGGGACGGCCGATCCGGGGCCGTACGGCAGCGGCGACGGGCCGACGGTCTCCCAGTTGCCGTCCGGCAGCGGATCGTCCATGCCCTCCCACATCAGCCTCGTCGAGCCCTTGCGGCCCGAGTGGCCGAGCTGCAGTCCGATGCGGGCGGTGCTGCGGTCGTGGACGAAGGACACGATCCGCGCCCAGGAGTCACGCTGTTCCTCGGTCCACAGCCCCGTGCAGCCGGGGGTGATACGGGCGTCGGGCGAGACGCAGACCATCTCCGTCATCACCAGTCCGGCCCCGCCCATGGCCTTGGAGCCGAGGTGGACCAGATGGAAGTCACCGGGCACGCCGTCGACGGCGGAGTACATGTCCATCGGGGAGACGATCACCCGGTTCTTCAGCTCCAGCTCCCCGAGCCGGAACGGCTGGAACATCGCGGGCGCGACCTCGTCGAGGCCCTGCGACTCGGCGAAGGCGGCGTCGACGCGGTCGGCGAACTCCTGGTCGCGGGTGCGCAGGTTGTCGTAGGTGATGCGGCGCGAGCGCGTGAGCAGGTTGAAGCAGAACTGGGTCGGCTCCTGGTGGACGTACATGCCGATGTTCTCGAACCATTCCAGCGAGGCCTGCGCGGCCCGCTGGGTGGACTCGACGACGGGTCGCCGCTCGGCCTCGTAGGCCGTCAGCGCCCTCTCGATGTCCGGGTGTTCGTGCAGACAGGCGGCGAGGGCGAGGGAGTCCTCCATGGCCAGCTTGGTGCCCGACCCGATCGAGAAGTGCGCGGTGTGCGCGGCGTCGCCGACGAGGACGAGGTTGCCGTGGTGCCAGCGCTCGTTGCGTACGGTGGTGAAGGCCAGCCATTTCGAGTTGTTGGCGAACACCTGGTGGCCGGCGAGTTCCTCCGCGAAGAGTCCGCGGACGCGATCCACGGCCCGCTCGTCGGAGGCGCCCGGCGGGAACTCGGTCTCCTCGGTGTCGCCGAAGCCGGCCCGCCGCCAGACGTCCTCGTGCATCTCGACGATGAAGGTGGAGCCGCTCTCGGAGTAGGGGTAGCCGTGGACCTGCATGGTCCCCCACTCGGTCTGCCTGATGAAGAACTGGAAGGCCTCGAAGACCCGGTCCGTGCCGAGCCACATGTATCTGTTGTGCCGCCGGTCCAGCGAAGGGCGGAAGACGTCAGCGCGGGCCGCCCGGACCTGGGAGTTGAGACCGTCGGCCCCCACCACCAGGTCGTACGAGGCACTCAGGTCGTCCACCGGAGGGGCGAGCGTCGAGTAGTGGACGGAGACACCCAGTTTGCGGCAACGTTCCTGCAGCAGCCGGAGCAGGTCCTTGCGGCTCATCGCGGCGAAGCCCTGGCCGCCGACCGTGTGGCTGCGGCCCCGGTAGTGGATGTCGATGTCGGTCCAGCGGGCGAACCGCCGCGCCATGGCGTCGGCGAACTCCGGGTCGGCGTTCTCGATCCCGCCGAGCGTCTCGTCGGAGAAGACGACACCGAAGCCGAACGTGTCGTCGGGGGCGTTGCGTTCCCAGACAGTGATCTCGTGGGCCGGGTCGAGCTGTTTCATGAGAGCAGCGAAGTAGAGGCCGCCGGGGCCACCGCCAACGATCGCGATCTTCACGGGAGTTCCTCTCACTGCTCGACGGCGGCCGTGGCGGCCTGCTCGTCCTCGACGATCCTGCGGAGCGCGAACCGCTGCAGCTTGCCGCTGGCGTTGCGGGGCAGCGCGTCGCAGAACCGCACGTCACGCGGGTACTTGTAGGGGGCGATGACCTGTTTGACGTGGTCCTGGATCTCCCTGGCCTTGGCTGCGTCGCCCGGCACGCCCTCGCGGAGCACGACGAACGCGCAGACGACGAAGCCGCGTTGCGCGTCGGGCTTTCCGACGACGGCGGACTCCAGCACATCGGGGTGGGTGTCCACGGCGGCCTCGACCTCGGGCCCGCCGATGTTGTAGCCCGAGGAGACGATCATGCTGTCGCCGCGGGCGTGGTAGTGGAAGTAGCCGTCCTCGTCCCGGTGGAAGACGTCGCCTGTGACGTTCCAGCCGTCCACGGTGTAGTCCTTCTGGCGTTCGTCGTCGAGGTAGCGGCAGCCGACCGGGCCGATGACGCCGAGCCGCCCCGGCTCGCCGGGTCCGAGCTCCGAGCCGTCGGGGCCGAGGATCGTGGCGCGGTAGCCCGGCACCGGCTTCCCGGTGGCGCCCGGCCTGATGTCGTCACCGGCGGCGGAGAGGAAGATGTGCAGCAGTTCGGTGGCGCCGATCCCGTCGACGATCCGCAGTCCGAGCCGGTCCCTCAGCCGCTCCCAGACGGCCTGGGGTATGTGTTCACCGGCCGACACCCCGACCCGCAGCCCGGCGAGCCGCTGTTCCTGCCCCTCCCGCAGGATCGCCTGGTACGCCGTGGGGGCCGTCGCGAGCACGGTGACGCCCAACTCTTCGACGTACTGGGCGAGTTGGAGCGGTGTGGCGGCCTCGGTCAGCAGGGCGCAGGCGCCGGCCCGCAGCGGGAAGACGACGAGCATGCCGAGGCCGAAGGTGAAGGCGAAGGGGGCGCTGCAGGCGACCATGTCGTCGGGGAGCAGGCACAGCACATGGCGGCCGAAGGTGTTGTCGATGGACAGGATGTCGCGGTGGAAGTGCATGGTGATCTTGGGGACGCCGGTGCTGCCTGACGTCGGCGCGAGGAGTGCCACGTCGTCGGCGGCGGTGTCCACGGCGGTGAACTCGCCGGACTTGGCACCGGCCCGCGCCACGAGGTCGTCCGGGCCGGTGCCGCCGAACTCCACGACCGTCATCGCCGGCGACGCGGGGTCCCGTTCGGCATGCGCGTCCTGCGCCTCCCGGACGGCGTGCACGTCCTCGGCGAACCGCTGGTCCACCAGCGCGACGGTGGGGCGCGTCCGCTCGACGATCGGGGCGATCTCGCGGGCGCGCAGCGCGGCCATGATGGTGACGACCACTCCCCCGGCCTTGAGCACACCGAGCCAACTCGCCACAGCCCAGGGGTTGTTGGGTGACCGCAGCACAACCCGTTGTCCGGGGACCAGCCCCAGGTCCTCGGTGAGCACCTGGGCGACCTGGTTGGTCCGGGTCCGCAACTCGCCGTAGGTCCAGGTCTCCCCGGCCGGCGTGCGCAGCGCCGGACGGTCGGCTCCGAACGTCGATGCGGGGATGTCGATGAGCTCGGCGCCGGCGTTGAGCCGCTCCGGGTAGCGCAGTTCGGGTGTGCTGAACTCGATCGTCGGCAGCAGGTGCGCGGGAGGCAGGTGATCGCGCGTGAAGGTGTCCAGGTGCGCGGATGTCGGGGGTGACGACGGAGGAGTCAACGCGGGAGTCCTTCCGGAAGCCCACCGGTGGAGGCGGCGGGTCAGGTGGGGCGGATCATGCCCTCCTGGACGACGGTGGCCAGGTGACGGTGGTCGCGAGTGAAGAAGCGACCCGTGCCGAGTCCGCGGCCCGCGTCGGCGGCGCCGGCCTCCTGGAGGTAGAGGAGCCAGTCGCCGACGGGTTCGGGGCGGTGGAACCACATGGCGTGGTCGAGGCTGGCGGTGACGAGCCCGGGTTTGGCCCAGGGCAGGTCCAGTACGCGCAGTACGGGTTCGAGGATCGTGTAGTCGCAGACGTACGCCAGAGCGGCCAGGTCGCGCTGGGCGTCGGTGAGCCCCTCGACGGGCCGGAGCGGGTCGAACGGCTTGAGCCACACGGCCTGTTGGGGGACCTGCTTGCCCTCGACGGTGAGGTAGACCGGGCCGGGCACGTGCCGCATGTCGAAGCCGCGGCCGCCGGACCAGTAGGCCTTGGACTCCTCGGTCATGGAACCGCCGCCGAGTTCGGCGAGATACGCCGCCGAGCTGGGCAGTTCCTCGGGGGCGGGCAAGTCCTCGGCGAGTTCCGGGAGTTCGGCCTCGAAGGTCTGTCCGGGCTCCCCGGCGGCGAAGTTGGCGAGGCAGACGTAGAGGGTCTTGCCGTTCTGGTAGCCGCGTACCTGACGGGTGCTGTAGCCGCGGCCGTCGCGCAGCACCTCCACCTCGTAGCGCACGCTCGCCCCGATGTCGGCCGGGCGCAGGAAGTAACTGTGCATGGAGTGCAGGGTCTTGCCGTCGGTCACCGACCGCATGGCCGCGGCGGCGGCCTGGGCGACCAGGTCTCCGCCGTACGCCTTGGGCCAGGGACAGGGCTGGGTGACGGCGGTGAAGGCGAGATCGAAGTGCTCGGGCTCGGCCGGTGTCAGCGCGACGGCCGCGGTGAAGATCTCCGAGGTGGGCGGTGTCCCGGTCGTCATCGGTCCAGCCAATCCCGCAGGTCGGCGTCCGCGATGTCGGGCAGGTTGACCACGATGTTCTCCGGCGTCCGGGTGGTCATCCATGTCAGCGGCCTGTTGCGCGAGAGGTTGCACTCGATGTGCGGCATGAACGGCGGCACGAAGACCCAGTCGCCCTCCTGCATGTCGACGTAGTCCTCGAACTTCTCGCCGAAGTAGATGCGGGCCCGGCCCGACAGGACGTAGCCGCCGGTCTCCGCCTCGCCGTGATGGTGGGTGACCGAGCGGTAGCCGGGTTCGTTGCTGACCTTGCCGAACCAGAGCCGCCGGGCCGGGGTGTGCTGGGCGCTGACGCCCGAGACACGAACGGCCCCACCGGAGTCCGCGGTGTTCGCGCTCTCGGAACCGGCGCGGGTCACCACGGGCGTGACGAGCCCGCTGGGCAGCCGGTACATCGAGTTGTCGCCCTCAAGGCGGTATTTGCTGAGGTCGGGCTCCATGGAGGGGGCTCCGTTCCAGTCGTGACGGCTCAAACGACTTCGGTTCAGACGACTTCAGTCACGTTCGCGCTATCTCGTTTTTTTCACGACCGTCATTTACTGTCAATACATGCCACTGTACGGATCGTCGGATCGCACCGCGACCGACCTCGAACCGGAGGCCGCATGAAGCACATCCCCGTGAACCCGGCTGCCCTGCCGACGCCCAGTGGCTACTCCCACGGAACCCTGGCGGGGAACACCCTGCATCTCGGCGGGCAGACCGCCCTCGACGCCGATATGAAGATCGTTCCTGGGGGCATCGTCGAGCAGTTCCGCCAGGCGTTCGGCAACGTCCTGACGACGCTCCGGGAGGCCGGCGGCCTGCCGGAGGACCTGGTCAGCGTGACGATCTACCTCACCGACATCCCCGACTACCAGGCGCACGGCAAGGAGATCGGCAGGGTCTGGCGCGAACTCGCCGGGCCCGTGTACCCGGCGATGGCGGGTATCGGCTGCACCGCCCTGTGGCAGCCCGAGGCGATGATCGAGATCCTCGGCGTGGCCGTGATCCCGGAGGAACGGCTCGTTCGACCGAGTCGGTGAACAGCGCGGGCCGCACGGTCACATCTGCGGCACGAAAACGGCCTCGGTGGCCGCCCTGTCTCGGGGCGGCCACCGAGGCCGCATGTCCAGCGCCGGACGCGCGCTCAGCTCGTGGGAGCCGCCTTGCGCAGCGCCGTGATGCACATGCCGACGGCCTGCTGGAGTTCCTCCAGGCGCTGGAGCATGTCGTCCTCGTAGATGGTGTCGAGGTCGTCCACGTCGTCGAAGGTCAGTTCCTCGAAGACCTTCGTCGCCTTCTGCAGGCTGCTGTAGAACTTCGTCCGGCGCTCCTGGAGACGGAGCTCGGGGTCGGCCTGCACGGTCTGTGCGACCAGGTCCTTCACCGTGTCGTAGGCGTCGGAGGCCCACTCTCCGGTGTCCTCGCCCTCGTCCAGCTCGTCGATGAGGGACAGGTGGCGCTCGGCCTCGGCGCGCAGTTCGGAGGTTGCCTCGATCGTCTGCCCGGCGGGGGTCTTGACCTGGCCGTTCTCGACGATCTGGCGAACATAGCCGATCCGGCTGGCCGCCTGCGTCTCGGTGGCGACCGCCTTCTTCAGATCGTCGGTACGGGCGATGTCACGCGCCAACTCGGTCTGCAGGGCCGGGTCTTCCTTGAGCCGGTCCAAGAGCGCGGCCCGGGCCGCCTGGGCGGTCGAGGGGTCGGCGAGGATCGCGGCGCGCAGCGCGGTGGGGTTCTCGGCGACCTCCAGGGCCTTGGTCGGCCGGATGCCCTCGGCCTCGGCCGCCGCGGCGATCGCGGTGCCGCGGTCGGAGGCGGCGCTGGAACGGGAGATGTAGTACGAGTGCCACACGTCGGAGTCCGGCAGCTCCACGTCCTGGCCCGGGGCCAGCGCCTCGAAGTACGGGACGAGACCGTCGTCGGCCGCCTTGTCCCACGCCTTGTAGTAGCGCATGACCCGCTCCGGCGAGCATCCGGCCAGCTCGGCGAAGTCCTTCGCGGAGATCTTCGCCGTCTCCCCCGCGGCCTCCCCGCCGGGCCGCACGCTGCGGGCGACCTTCAGCGCGAAGGCCCAGCCGCCGGCCCGGACGTACGCCCCGAAGTCCCGGGCGTCCTGCGCCACCACGTCGTTCGAACTGCTCTGCGTCGCCGCGTCGTTCGCGGTGCCCTGAGTCACCACGTCCTTCGGCGTGCCCTGCGCCACGATGCCGTGCGCGGAGCCGGCCGGATCCCCGTCGTCGGAGGCTCCGGGCTCCTCCCAGAAGGCCTCGTCCGCGGGCGTTCCTTCTGCGGGTGTCCCGTCTGCGGACTGGACGGCCGGTGCGGGCTGAGCGGTCTCCACGGTCACTGAGCGACTCTCCTGGGGAAGGTGGTGCGGGCTGCAACGGACAGAGCGTGCAGCCTATATGAGCCTGCTCATGACGCTTTGGAGCTCACGGACTCAGGAGCGTCCGAACTCGTCGGAGTCGTCCTTCCGGACCACGCACAGGGCCCAGATGATGAACCCCGAGAAGGCGATCATCACGATCGACCAGACCGGGGAGTACGGCAGGGAGAGGAAGTTGGCGATGATGATGAATCCGGCGATGGTGACGCCCGCGACGCGCGCCCACAACGACGCCTGGAAGAGTCCGAGGCTGATGATCACGGCGACGGCGCCCAGGACGAGGTGGATCCAGCCCCAGCCGGTGAGGTCGTACGCGAAGACGTAGTCGCGTGTCGTGACGAAGACGTCGTCCTCGGCGATCCCCATGATGCCCCGGAAGATGTCGAGCACGCCTGCGATCATGAGCATGACGGCTGCGAAAACCGTCAGGCCCTCGGCCCACGGCCGATGGGCCGTCTGCGGGTGTTGCGTGGTGTGTGTGGCGGTCATCGTGCTGCCTCGTTTCAGTCTCGTGCGGTGTTCTCGACGGGTGCGTGTGCCTCTAGCTGCCGGAGGCGGTGCTGCCCGCGCGTTCCGAGGGGCCGTGGCCGCTCAGGACCAGTTCCTTCGCCCTGCGGAACTCCTCGTCCGTGATGTCGCCGCGGCCGCGGATCTCGGAGAGCTTGGCGAGTTCGTCGACGCTGCTGGGCCTGCCGTCGCCGCCCTTGGCGGTGTCACGGACGTAGCTCGCGAAGGCCTCCTGCTGTGCGCGAGCCTGCGCGACCTCCCGGCGGCCCATGTTCTTGCCGCGGGCGATGACGTAGACGAAGACACCCAGGAAGGGCAGGAGGACGACGAACACCAGCCAGCCGGCCTTGGCCCAGCCGCTCATGTCGTCGTCACGGAAGATGTCGACGACGATCCGGAAGAGCAGAACGAACCACATGATCCACAGGAAGAACACCAGCATGGACCAGAAGACGCTCAGCAGGGGATAGTCGTACGCGAGGTACGTCGGCCCGCTCATCTCTTTCCTCCGTCCCGGGCGATCGCCCGCCGGCAGTTGTCTGTCCCTTCCACCCTGCGCATGGTCACGACCGGGCGGCCTCACCCGAGGCGGGTGAGGCACGGTTCAGGGGATCGCCCGCCCCGGTTCCGCATCGGCGGGGGCGGGTTCCGACGCGGCGGCGAGCACCGCCGCCAGGGCCAGGACGAACAGGACCAGGCCGAGGACGAGCACCACCGCACCGACTGTGGGGTGGTTCCAGAGCACGAGTGCCAGGGCACCCGCGCCGATGGTGATTCCGGCGGTCCACGACCGGTGCTCGGCCAGTCGGCGTCCCAGGGAGCCGGTGCGCAGCCCTGCGCCGCTCAACGCCCGGCCGGCCGCCGTGGCGCCCCGCTGGGCCACGCTCCGCACTCCGCGTGCCGCCCGCCCGGGTCCGTACAGATAGGCGCTCAGTGCCGCGATCAGCGAGACGACGAGAAGTGTGCGTGTGCTCTCCCGCAGGAAGCGGACGAAGGTGTCGAAGATCGCCGCGGCGGCGTCGGTGGACTGCGCCCCAGGGGGGATCCCGTCCAGGTAGACACGTCGTACGACCGCAAGTGCGACGAGCAGGAGCACCATCATCAGGGCGATGCCGAGTCCTGTGACCAGCAGCATCACCCGGTGTCCGGGAGCGGTCCACACAGCGAGGGCGGCGAGGGCGACACCGATTACCGGCAGCCACGTACCCATGACGTCCAGCAGCCGCATCGCGTCCTGTGCCTTCCCCAGCTGCTCGGTCTCGAACAGTGTGATGGTGCGGTCGGTGTCCGGGATGGCGGCGGCCTTCTCGAAGCCCTGGTCGACGAGGCGCTGCCGCACCTGGTCGACCACGGACCCGATGTCCAGTTCGACGGCCTCGCCCGTCGCGCGAAGGGCACCTTCCCGCTCTCCGGTGAGCATGTTCAGCACCGCAGCGTGAGCCCTTCGATTGGCGCCCTCCCAGGCCTGCTCGAAGGCGTCGCTGGTGATCACACGGCTGACGTTGCGGTGAACGACGGTCTGCACCGCGGAGCGCAGCGGAGCGGCGAGGTTCTTCGACGCGTCCACCACTCGGGGCGGCGCCCCGGTGTCCGAGAGGGCCTTCGTGAGCGAGGCCGTCACCGCCTCGACGTCGACGTTGTCCACGACGCGGTTGGTCAGGCGGTCGGTCACGATGCTGCGGACCGCCGGATCGGAGGCCAGCGGCGCGACGGTCCGTACATACCGGTCGGTGTCGGTGACGGTGTCCTGAACCCAGGCCGCGACGACGGCCAAGGGCGCCAGCAGGAGGGCGAGAAGCAGCAGGACCGAGGCACCGACACGGCGCAGGCGCCGGTGGCGTACCCCCGTCGCCCGGCGCAGCCGCTCGTACTCCGCACGTTCCGCGGCGGTCAGGGCCTCTCCGGACTGCGCGTCTCTGCCGGAAGGGGACGGTCCGGAGGCCTTGCCTGAGGCCATGGCTCCTCCTTGGTCGCGGGTGACGCCCCCCTCCCCGGCCGCTTCGAGCTGGGTCTCAGGTGGTCCGGGCGGGGTCGTGCGGCCCCGTGATGCCGGCCCTGCGGAGTGCGGCGCGCCAGGCGAGGGCGAGGGCCACCTCGGCCAGGCCGAGCAGGACGAGCCACAGTCCGAGCAGGCGGGTCAGTGCCCGGGCGGACTCGGAGGGCAGGGCCAGCACCACGATCCCCGCGACGATGCCGATCACCGCGATGCCGAGGACGAAACCCCGGTGGGGCAGGTCCCGGGCGGCCAGGGCCGTGTAGAGGGTGAGAATGCCGGACACCACCCAGACGATCCCGACGATCAGCGAGAGCGCGGCGATGGTCTGCAGCGGGTTCCGCAGGCACAGCACCCCGCCGAGGACGTACAGCACGGCGAGGAGCAGTCCGGGCAGCCGTTCGCCGTGCTCTTCCCGGGCGAAGGTCTCGACGAACCGGAACGCCCCGGTCACGAGCAGATACAGGCCGAGGAGGACCGCCACCACGTGCAGGGTCCCGTCCGGCCAGACCAGGATCAGGATGCCCGGCACCAGCGTGGCGATCGCGGAGCCCAGGACCCATGTCCAGGAGCGCCCGAGTTTCGCCAGCACCTCCGCGGGGTCGGCTGCGGGGACGGGGGTCGCCCCGTAGGGCATGCGGTCCGGCCCGTCGGACGCATGGGCCGCCCCGTCGGGCATGTGTGCCGGTCCGGTGCCCGGTTCCGGATCACGCGAGACGGTCATGGCTCCTCCTGGCGCGATCGAGAGGGTCGCTCCCGGGCCGCCGGTGAGGCGGCACACGGGGATCGCAGGGCCAGCGTCCCGCCCCTCGTCGGCCACCGGGTCACCCCCGGCGGGTGATCCGTGCGGGCCGCCGGAGCGATGAGGTGGGGGCGGCAGGACACGCGTCGGCGTGCGGCGCGCCAGGACGAAGAGACACGAGATGAATGATCGAGCGGCTGCCCGGAGAGATCCCGTGGCCGCCCCGACGGAGTCCGCCCGGTCCGAGCGGGCGGCGTACCGGAGACGACCGGGTCCGGGGCGGCGGCAGACAGTCGTGCCCGTGGTGCGGGCCGTGTGCCTCACGGTGGGTCTCGTCACCGCGTACTACCTGCTGCCCCTGGACGGGCGAGGCACGGCCCGCACCACGGTGCTGCTCACCTGCGGACTGCTGGCGGTCGTCCTGGTCTTCCTGTGGGAGGTGCGGGCCATCGTGCGCTCGCCCTCACCCCGTCTGAAGGCCGTCGAGGCACTGTCCGCCACGCTGGCGCTGTATCTGGTGCTGTTCGCCTGCGTCTACTACGTCATGGAGCGTTCCTCCCCGGGCTCCTTCAGCGAACCGCTGACCAGGACCGACGCGCTGTACTTCACCCTGACCACGTTCACCACCGTCGGATTCGGCGACATCGCGGCCCGGTCCCAGACGGGACGCGTGGTGACCATGCTCCAGATGGCCGGCGGACTGATGCTCGTGGGCGTCGCCGCCCGGGTGCTCGCGGGCGCGGTCCGGGCGGGTCTGCGGAGGCAGGGCCGGGAGCCACCGCCGGAGTAGGACTCCTCGGCACAGGAACAGCGCACAGGAGGTGTGAGTCATGGCCGTAACGAGCGCATTCACCGCGTCCCTGACACCGGCCGAGCGAGCCGCGTACGGAAGGCAGGCGCGTACGCGCGCCTCGCGTTCGTGCCACGGCTGGTTCGAGGCGGGGAAGGAACGACCCGACCCCATCGAGGTGATAGAGCGTCAGTCGGCCACGCGGCTGCCCGAGTTGGTGCCCATCCGCTACGGCCGCATGCTCGAATCCCCGTTCCGCTTCTACCGGGGCGCGGCGTCGATCATGGCGACGGACCTCGGTCCCGTCCCGAACACCGGCCTGACCGCTCAGCTCTGCGGGGACGCCCATCTGCTCAACTTCCGGCTGCTGGCCTCGCCCGAACGTCATCTCGTCTTCGACATCAACGACTTCGACGAGACCCTCGCCGGGCCGTTCGAATGGGACGTGAAGCGACTGGCGGCGAGCTTCGCGATCGCCGGCCGGGCCAACGGCTTCTCGGTCAAGGAACAGAACGGCACGGTACGGACCTGCGTGCGGGCCTACCGGCAGCGGATGCGGACGTTCGCCGGCATGGGGACCCTGGACATCTGGTACGCCCAGGACGACGCCGACCGACTGCGGGAACTGCAGGCCTCGTCGATGGACAAGGAGACCAGGCGTCGTACCGCCGAGGCGACGACGCGGGCCCGTACGCGCACCCAGCTCCAGGCCTTCGCGAAACTCACCCGGATGACGGCCGAGGGCCGGCGGATCGCACCTGACCCGCCACTGATCACCCCGTTCCAGGACCTGCTGCCGGACTCCTCGGAGGGCGACGAGGAGAAGGAGCTCCAGATCGTCCTGGACGGGTACAAGCGGACCCTGTCGTCCGAACGCCGGCACCTGCTGCGCCACTACCACCTGGCCGACATGGCCCGGAAGGTGGTGGGCGTCGGCAGCGTCGGGACACGCTGCTGGATCGTGCTCCTCCTCGGCAGGGACGACTCCGACCCGCTGCTGCTGCAGGCCAAGGAGGCGCAGGAGTCGGTCCTCGCCGCCCACACGGGCGGCGAACGCTACGACAACCAGGGCCGCCGGGTGGTGGCGGGACAGCGGCTGATCCAGACGACCAGTGACATCTTCCTGGGCTGGACCCATGTCGTGGGCCTCGACGGGCGCGAGCGCGACTTCTACGTACGCCAGTTGAAGGACTGGAAGGGCATCGCGCGGCCGGACACCATGGATCCCGGCATGCTCCGTCTGTTCGCGCAGTTGTGCGGGGCCAGTCTGGCGCGGGCCCACGCCCGCTCGGGCGATCCGGTGGCCATCGCCGCCTACCTGGGCGGAAGCGACCGCTTCGACCGCGCGCTCGCCGAGTTCGCCCAGGCCTACGCCGACCAGAACGAGCGGGATTTCGAGGCACTCGGCGCCGCTGTCGCGTCCGGCAGGCTCCGGGCGGAAAGCCTGTGACCACTGCCGCTCGTGCGGATCGTCGTACGTACGGGCTGAATCGTGCCGATCGTCGTACGCGGCCGAACGCCGTGTCACTCCGGCAGCTGGCGCATCTCCAGGACCCGTAGTCCCAGCGACCGGCAACGGGCCAGCAGGCCGTACAGGTGCGCCTCGTCGATGACGGAGCCGTACAGGACCGTGTGTCCGGACATCATCACGTGATCCAGCTCCGGGAAGGCACTCGTCAGTGTCTCCGACATGTGTCCTTCGACGCGGATCTCGTAGCGCATGAGCTGCTCTCCCGCGGGTGGCCTGGGACAGGCGGGCTGCGGCCTTACGGTGCGATCCTCCGCCTCGGCGGACCGCCCGGCCTCACCCCGTAGAGGTGATACGCCGTCCGGCACGCGCTTCACCTGCGTCAATGCGTCAATGCGTCAATGCGTCAAGTAGATCTTGAACGCGATGATCAGCAGCCCGAGCAGCAGGTTCACCGTGGCGGTGGTGGCCACCAGGCGCCACGAGGCCCCGGCCCGTCGTGCCGCGGCCGCCGACCAGCCCACCTGGCCCGCCACGGCGACCGCGAGGGCCAGCCACAGGGAGCCCGACAGGTCGAGGCCCAGGAGCGGGCTGACGGCGACGGCGACGGCAGGAGGGACGGCGGCCTTGACGATCGGCCACTCGTCACGGCACGCGCGCAGCACGGTCCGGCGGTCGAGACCGAGCTCCGCCAGCCGGGCCCCGAACAGCTGGGCGTGCACATGCGCGATCCAGAACGCCACACCGGTGAGCAACAGCAGCAGCACCAGTTCCAGTCGGGGGAACTCGCCCAGGGAGCCGGCGCCCACGATCACGGAGGCGGCGAGCATGGATCCGTAGACGGCACCGGTGTAGTCGGCACGGGCCCGGTGCTCGGCGCTGCCCGCTCGGGCCGCGGTGTGCTCGGCCTCGGACATCGCGGCCTCCCTCCAAGTCGGCCGGCCGTAGCCGATCGGTCAGCCGGCCGGAGCCCAACTATCAGCCGGTCGAGCCGGTCGGGCTGCTCGCCCCGGTGGGCGTGCCGGTGTCGGGTTGCTTCGGACGGCCGGCCCCTCGGGTCGGCAGATGCGGCGTGACCAGGAAACTGGCGAGTGTGATTCCGCCGGTGGCGAGGATCGCCGCCTTCAGGCCGTCGAGCTGCGCCGAGGCGTACGAGTCACCGAGGGCGTCGACCTCGGACGGCGGCAGTCCGGCGCGTTCGGCGGCCGAGCGCACCTGGTCGGTGGGCACGAAGGTGATGCCGGCTTCGAGGGCGACCCCGGTCTGCTGTCGGGCCTCCTCCGAAAGCTGCGGGTTCTTGTCCACCTGGGTGGTGAAGGCATGGGCCAGGGCGCCGATGAGCAGTGATCCGATGAGGGCCGTGCCGAGTGCGGAGCCCAGGTTCTGGGCGGTGAACTGCAGTCCGCCGGCCTCGCTGCGTTCCTCCTCGCCCACGCTGGACTGGACGACATTGCCCAGCTGCGAGGCGAGCAGGCCCATGCCCACGCCGAGCAGGGCCATGGCTCCGGCGAACTGCGCGTCGTCGATGACCGGGTCGATGGTGGCCAGCAGCCACACGATGGAGCCGGTGAGGGTCAGCAGGGCCAGTCGGACCACCCTGCGCGGTCCGGCCGCCCGACCGAGCCGGGCGGCGACCATGGAGGCCGCGAGCATGGTGACGGACACCGGGAGCAGTCGCAGACCTGTCTGGAAGGCGTCGAAGCCCTGCACCACCTGCAGGTAGAGCGGGATGGTGAAGAACAGCCCCAGCAGGATGAGGTTCTGGCTCACCAGCGTCATGAGGCCGGATCGCAGTGCGGGCTTGTGCAGCAGGGGCAGATGCACCAGGGGCTCGGCGCCGCTCGCCTCCCGCCGTTTCTCCCAGTGCACGAAGGCGGCCAGCACGGCGACCCCGGCGGCGACGACGAACAGCGTCGGCGCGAAGCCGAGGACGGTGAAGGGCGGGTTTCGGGGCTGCACCCATCCCCAGGAGCCGCTCTGCAGCACACCTAGGACGCCGAGCGCGAGGCCGGTCGCCGAGAGTGCGGCGCCGACGCCGTCCAGGCGGGGGCTCGGACCGGTCCTGGGTTCTTCCGTGACCGCCCGGTGGAAGCAGAGCACGATCAGGACGACCACGACCTCACCGGCGAACACCAGCCGCCAGGTGAGGTATGTCGTCACCCAGCCGCCCAGCAGCGGGCCGACCGCGATACCTGCTCCGGCGAGTCCGCCGATGACGCCGTACGCGACTGCCCTGTCCCGCCCGCGGTAGGCCTCGGCCACCAGGGCAGCCATGGCGGGCAGCACCAGCGCGGCGCCGAGTCCTTCGATGACCGACCAGCCCAGCGCGAGGACCCAAAGGGTCGGGGCCGCGGCGGTCAGGGCCGATCCCGTGGCGTAGACGACGAGCCCGAACAGGAACAGACGACGGCGTCCGAAGATGTCTCCGAGCCGGCCTCCGATGATCATGAAGGCGGCCATGACCAGCGCGTACAGCGTGATGACGGCCTGGATCGCGGTGACCTCGGTGTCGAAGTCCTCCACGAGTTGGCTGATGGACACGTTCATGACGGAGGTGTCCAGGACCATCAGGAACTGGGCCGTACCCAGGACCATCAGTGCCCGCCAGTGCCTCAAGGTGCCCACCTCGCCGAGTCGCCCCGGGACCCGGCCAAATCCACCGGGCAGCGACGGGCCGATGCCCTGCCGCCACCCCCATCGCACCCGAAGAACGTGCCACGCGCCTCACCCCGCACGGGCGAGCCGGACACCCCGCGAAGGCCCCCGCCCGGGCAGCCTCCGAAGACGCGGCCACGTCCTCACAGCAGCCGCAGCTCGCGCGCGCGGTGCACCGCGTCGTGGCGCCGGTTCACCGACAGCTTCCGGTAGACGCTCTTGAGGTGGGTCTTGACCGTGTTCACCGATACATACAGATCGGCGGCGATCTCCTCGGTCGACATCATCTGGGCGAGCCGTTCCAGTACGTCGTGCTCGCGTCCGCTCAGCTCCTCCACGACCGGTGGCGGCGGCTGGTCTCCCTGGCGAGTCCGCGGCGCGGCGCACGGCGGCGGTCCGGGGGTGAGCCAGCCCTCGGACAGCCCGCGCAGCGGCACCGTGCCGAGCAGGGGCCGGATCCACGGTCCGGCTTCGAGGAAGGGGCGCCGCAGCCGCTCGCGCCGAGCCTCGTGGAGGGCATGGGCGACGAGTCTGCGCGCGGTGGCGGAGTCCCCCGCGTGGTCCGCGGCCTGGGCCCGCACCAACAAGGCCCGGACGGTCAGCGCGGGACCCGCACGGCCCTCGGGCCCCGCACGGCCCTCGGAGCGCACTCGGTCGAGCAGGTCGAGCGCCTCGACGGGCCGGCCCGCGGCGAGCTGGGCCCGTGCGGCCCCGACGACACACGCCGGCTGGTCGCCGGGCACCTCCTGCAGCAGTTCGGCGGCAGTCTGCGGCCGGCCCTCCGCCAGGTGTGCGGCCGAGGTCACCAGTGCCGTGTGCGCCTTTGACCACGGTGAGACCACGTCGGCGGCGACGGCCGGTTCCGCCGCTTCGAGCGCGGCACGCGTTTCGCCGCGGGCCAGGAGCAGCCGCGCGGTGGCGAGGGCCCGTCCCGCCCGCATCACCGGGTCCCGCATGCCGTGATGGGAGTCGGCCGCCGCGTCGAGGAGGGCCTGGGCGCGGTCGAGTTCGTTGCGGTCGACGGCCACGGCGGCCAGGACGAGCAGCTCGATGCCGGAGCCGGACTCCTCCCTCAGGCTGAACCGTTCGGTCTCACTGGTCGCCGCCAGGGCCTTGCGCTCCGCCTTGCCGGGCCAGCCGTTCAGATAGTCGATCAGAGCCAGATGACCGAGGGACTCCTCGCGCGGTAGCGCCGTCGAGGCTCCCCCGGAGCAGGCGACCGCCGTGCTCAGGGCGTCACTTGCGTCCTCGAAGCGCCCGGCCCACAGCCGTGTCGAGCCGAGGTGGGTCGACAGGAGGGCGGCCAGTTCGGGGTGTGCGTCGAGGAGCTGGGCGGGTACCTCCTGCTGGAGTTCCGCGGCCGTCTCCGCCGCCGTCTCGGCCCGTGCGGGCGAACCGGTCAGCCGGGCCGCCAGCGCCTCCAGCAGGGCGCAGCTCAACCGGGCCGCCGCGAGGCCGGGTGAGCCGTCCCCTGCCGGTGTCCGCTCCTCCGCGGCCAGGCTCTGTTCGGCGTGCCGCAGGTGGGCCAGGCCGTGGTCGAGGTCGCTGCGCGCCAGCTCACGGGCCGCCCGGACGAGATCCGTGGCGGGGCTCGTGGCCTCGGGGCCCATCCCGGAGAACAGCTCGGCCAGATGGTCCGAGCGGAGACCGGTGAAGAGCTGGCCGATGGCGAGGTCGTCGACGAGGGCTCCGGCGGTGAACTCCCAGTCGCCCGCGGCGGCGCCGTGGCCGAGCGTCTCCGCGAGGGATCCGGAGTCCCGCAGCCAGGCCGCGGCCCGTCGGTGGAGTTCGGGTTCCAGACCGGGAGAGCGCATCCGCAGATGGGCATGGAGGATCTCCCCGAACAGCGGGTGGAGCCGGTAGCGGGCGTGCCCGAGGTACTCGACGAACGCGTTCTCGCGGTGCAGCCCGGCCAGGACGGACTCGGCATCGGTTCGCCCGGTCAGCGCGTTCGCCAGCTCGGGACCGAAGCGGTCTAGGACGCTGACCCGCAGCAGGAGGTCCTGCGCCTCGGGGCTCTGCCGCTTGAGCACCTCCGCGAGCAGGAAGTCGGCCACCGTGGTGCGGTCGACCTCGAACTCCTTGAGGTACGTCTCCGGATCCGGGCTCTCCTGCGCGGCCAGGGCACACAGCCGCAGTCCGGCGGCCCATCCCCGGGTGCGCTCGACGAGGGCCCGCGCGGCGGACACCGGCACACGCAGTCCGTGCAGTTCCAGCAGCGCGGCCGCCTCCTCGGGGGTGAAGGCCAGCTCCGCGGCCCTGATCTCGGTCATGTCGCCGACCGCCCGATAGCGGTGCAGCGGCAGCAGGGGCTCGGTGCGGGTGACGAGGATCAGGCGCATGCCCCGTCCCGCGTGGTGCAGGACGAATTCCAGCTGCTCCGCGATCTCGGGCGCCGTCACACGGTCGTACTCGTCGAGCACCACGATCACGGGCCGGTCCCGGTCGCCCAGGCCCGCGGCGAGGCGCGTCAGCAGTGTCTGGTCCACGCGGCTCGCGTCGGCCGGGGAGCCGACCTCGGCGGGCAGGTGCACACCGGAGGCGCTCAGGGCCTGGAGGAAGTACGCCCAGAACATGCCGCAGCCCTGGGCCGTGGCGTCGTTGGTGAGCCAGGCCACGGGCCGGTCGCCTCGCGCGGCCCAGTCGGCGGCCAGCAGGGTCTTGCCGGCGCCCGCGGCCCCGCTGACCATGGTCAACGGCGTCCGCAGAGCCTGGTCGAGATGCCTGACCAGGCGCTCCCGTCGTAGAAACGTCGCGGGACGCGCCGGGATCACGAACCGCGTGTGCAGGAACGGGTCTCCTTGGGGATCGGCGCACGACGTGGTCGGTTCCGGACCGTTCTCCTCCAGCCCAGCCATGGCGCTCACCACCACTGTTCGTCAGGTCATGGGCAGCGCTCCCCCTCAGCATCCCGCGGTTTCTGCGCATGTGCGCGCCAAACGGGCGCCGGTGGTCTCTCCGGGGCGGCAGCGGCGTCCGCCGCCGAGTCCTGTGGGTTCGTACGAGGACCGTGCCCGTCCGACAGCGCCCGCACGGTCGTCCGCCGGCGGGACGGCCGTGGTCAGGCCGGGCGCGTGACGGCCCGCGGCTCATTCCTGGGCCGCTCCCCCGTCGGGCCGGTCTCCTCGGCGACCGGTCCGACGTGATTGGTGGAGGCAGGCATCTCGTCGACGGCGTACGCGACCGGCCCGGGCCGTCCCGCCGACGCGAGCGTGTGGACGTACGGGAAGCCGCCCGGGAAGCACGTCCGACCGTCGCCCGGCGGGCGTCGCCGCGACCGCGCGGGAGCGGTCCGGCTTCGCCGCGGTGGCCTGAACTCCCCGCCCGAAAAGGTCACTTACCACCGCCCCCGGCTCCACGCTCGTTACGCTCTCCGGCGTGTGCGCAAACATCATGGTCGCCGAAGACGACACGAAGCAGGCCGAACTGGTGCGCCGTTATCTGGAGCACGAGGGACACACGGTCACGGTGGTGGGGGACGGCCGTACGGCCCTTGAGCAGGTTCGGCACCGGGAACCGGACCTGCTCGTCCTCGATGTGATGATGCCCCGGGCCGACGGCCTCGACGTGGTACGGATTCTGCGCGCCGAGGGCCGCGAGGTGCTGGTGATGATGCTGACGGCCCGCAGTACCGAGGACGATCTGCTGCTCGGCCTGGACCTCGGTGCCGACGACTACGTGACCAAGCCGTTCAGTCCGCGTGAGCTGGTGGCCCGGGTGCGTACGCTCCTGCGCCGCAACCGGAGCTCGGACGGGTCCGCCCCCGCCGCCGACCCCGCTCCCGGCGCCGCCGGGGACAAGGCGCTGTCGGTGGGCACGCTCAGAGTCGATCCGGATCGGCACGAGGTGTCGGTCGGGGGGACGCCGGTCGTGTGCACGCCCGGCGAGTTCCGCATTCTGGCCGCGATGGCGGCCGAGCCCGACCGGGTCTTCACCCGGCAGCGGCTCCTGGAGGAACTGCACGGCTTCGACAAGTACATCAGCGGCCGCACCGTCGACGTACACGTCATGAATCTGCGCAAGAAGATCGAGCGCGCCCCCCGGCGGCCGGACCGGCTGCTCACGGTTTTCGGCGTCGGCTACAAGCTGACGGATCCCGCGAGGAGCAGTACGAGGACCAACACCAAGAGCGTGCGCCGTGCGTCGTCGTGACGGGCGGGCGCGGCTGCCGCTCCGCAAGAGCCTGCTCGGGCGGCTGCTGACCGTGTCGGCGCTGGTGGCCTCGTGCTCGGTGGCCGCGACCGCCTGGCTCGCCGTGCAGACGACCTCCGGCGCGATCCGCCAGGAACAGGGGCAGAACCTCAGCGCCGATGCCGAGATCTACAACACCCTGCTGGGGTACGCGGCGACCCACCCGAGCTGGGAGGGCGTCGACGGCACCGTGCGCAAGCTGGCCGGGCGGTCCCAGCGCCGGATCGTGCTGACCACCCAGGACAAGCGCCCGCTCTTCGACTCCTCCGACCACTCGAACGGCACCTCCTCCCCCGCCCCGCTGCCACCGCAGGCCTCGGCGGTCGTCGACCCGCTGTCCGTCGACACCGTGCTGGTGCCCGACACCGCCTCCGCGGGCGCGGACCGCGTCGATCCACGCGCGGTGGGGCCGTTCCTGCTGCCCGCGCAGGAACGTACGCTCCTGCGGAAGGCCAGCGCCGACAGCGCGCAGTGCCTCGGTGCGGCGGGCATCGCCGCGGACATCGTCGAGAGTCCGAGCGGGCGGTCCCGCGTCCAGTTCGTGAGCAGTGAGACCGACCGCTCCATGGAACTGAAGTGTCTGACCAACTACGCGGCCGGTCCCACGCCGACCGAGAAGAAGGCCCTGCGCGCGCTCAACCAACTGGCCGACGCCTGTCTGAAGCGGCAGGGCCGCACGGGCGTGAAACTGAACCTGGACCTCTCCTGGGACCGGGGATACGGGTCGGGCGGCACGGACACCGCCCTGCCGGTCGCGCTTCCCACGACCGGCCTCACCAAGGAGGAGGCGGCCGCCCAGCAGCGGGCCGCGGAGCAGAAGGCGGTCGAGGAGAAGGCGGCGCTGGCGAGAGTGACCAAGGAGAAGGCGGCCGACGACAGGCCCATGCCCGCGGCTCACAACAGCAAGCAAGACCGGGCCATAGCCGCCTGCGTCGGCAGCGCCCGCCGTGAACAGCTCACGTCCTATGTCGCCGCGCCCGCGCTGCTGTTCATCGACAGCACCGACGCCGCCGCCGGCGTGCCCGGTTTCGATCTCTCCCCGGCCAACACCGCACGCATCGCCGGGGTCACGGCCCTGGTCCTCGCCCTCACCGTCGGCGCCTCGGTGATCGCCGGAGCCCGGCTCGTACGCCCCTTGCACGCGCTCACCGGCGCCGCCCAGCGGATGCGGGACGGCATGGACTCGGCGCCCGTACCGGTCGGCTCGGACAACGAGATCGGGCGGCTGGCGGCGGCCTTCAACGACATGGCCGCACACCGGGCGCGGCTGGAGGAGCAGCGCAAGGTGATGGTCAGCGACGTCGCCCATGAACTGCGCACCCCGCTGAGCAATATCCGTGGCTGGCTGGAAGCGGCACAGGACGGTCTCGCCGAACCGGACCCGGCGTTCGTCTCCTCGCTGCACGAGGAGGCGGTACAGCTCCAGCACATCGTCAACGATCTCCAGGACCTGGGCGCTGCCGACGTGGGCGCGCTGCGCCTGCACCTGGAGCCGGTACGCGTGGACGACCTGCTCGGCCAGGTCGCCACGGCACACCAGGGTCTGGCCGAGACCGCGGGTGTCACGCTGGCGGTCTCCGCGGCGCCGCCCGAGGCCCCTCGACCTCCGCTGCTCGACGCCGACCCCGTACGGCTGCGGCAGGCCATGAGCAACCTGGTCTCCAACGCCGTACGCCACACACCGTCCGGTGGCAGGGTGACGCTGCGCTCGTACGTCACCGACGCCGGGGACGAGGTGGCCGTTGAGGTGGCCGACACCGGCAGCGGCATCCCCTCGGGCGATGTCCCCCATGTGTTCGACCGCTTCTGGCGGGCGGAGAAGTCCCGCAACCGGAGCACCGGCGGCAGCGGCCTCGGCCTGGCGATCGTCCTCAAGCTCGCCGAGGCCCACGGTGGCACGGCGAGCGTGGTGAGCACGGAGGGAGAGGGCTCGGTCTTCACCCTGTGGCTGCCGGTCACACGGGACGGGACAGCCTCCACGGGACCGGAACGGACCGCGAAGGACCGCGGAATTCAGGGGGTCGAGGAGACTCCTGGACAGCCCTGATGCGATGACCATGACCTTCTGACAGCTTCTTCACAAGTGGGCGCGAGGGTTGGGCCATGCCCGGAACCTGGTGCGGCTCGCCAACCAGGTACCACCAAGGCCGGGCTGGAACTGGAGCGATACATGTCCCGCCAACTCACCCTGCGTTTCGCCGTTCTGACCGCCGTCGCGACCGGCGCGATGCTCGTCCCGGTCGGAGCGGCCGTCGCCGACGACCCGACCCCCACGCCGAGCGCGGTCACGGGAGAAGACAAGACCGCGGCCGAGAAGAAGGCCGAGGACGCCAAGAAGGCGAAGGAGCTCGAAGCCAGGAAGGCCGCGGCCGCCAAGGACCTTCCGAAGGGTGGCGTCGCCGCGGGCGAGGCCCCGGCCGAAAACACCGACACCACCGCCCTCGTCGGTTCGGCCACCGGCGCTCTGCTGCTCGCGGGCGCCGGAACGATCGTCCTGCGCCGCCGCGCGGCCGGACGCCACAACGGCTGACACCCGGCACAGCCCGACCGGGCACAACGGTGGCGCCGCCCTGCTCGGGGCGGCGCCACCGCGTATGCGCCCGGTCCTGTTGGTCGTTCAGTCCCTTGCTTCTGCTCTGGAGTCCGTAGTGTCACCTGCACCCGATCCCGTACGGCGCTTCGGCACCCTGCCGACCCTTGCCCGTGCCGCCCTCGTCGTACCCGTGGTCCTCGCCGTGCTCACCGGCTGTTCGTCGGCCCCCGACAAGCCCACCCCGGCGTCCCCGAACACCCCTGCCGCCGCCGGTACCGCCTCGCCTGGCGCTCCGGAGGCCACACGGCCGGCCGTCCCCACCGAAGTCGCCATCCCCTCGATCGGGATCACCAGTTCCCTGATGGAGCTCGGTCGGAACAAGGACGGAACCGTCGAGGTCCCTCCTCCCGAGAAGGGCATGACCGCCGGCTGGTACATCGGCGGCTCCGTGCCCGGTGAGGTCGGTCCCGCCGTGATCATCGGCCACAACGACACCCGCTTCGGCAAGGCCGTCTTCCACGACCTCAAGAAGATCACCAAGGGTGCGGACATCACCGTCACCAACGACCGCGGCGAATCGGCACACTTCACGGTCACGGCCACCGAGAGCGTCAGCAAGGACACCTTCCCCACCGAGAAGGTCTACGGCCCGACAAAGGACCGCGCCCTACGCCTGGTCACCTGCGACGGCGATTTCGACGCGCAGGGCCATCCGGTGAACAACCTCATCGTCTATGCGAGGTTGGCTTGAGGCGTGTGCTCCAAGTAGAACCCGTTCACTTCCTGGTTGAACTTCCAGACGGCATCCTTCACCGCCCCGAAGTCCTGCCCGGAGCCAAGGGATGAGACGACCTCCCGATGGAGGTCGTCCGGGAAGCCGAGCGACACGCACTTCTTCGCGGTGCCCGCCGCGATGGACGCGCGCAACCCGTCATCGGGAAAGATCAACCAGCCCACCAGTCGAGTGCAGATCCACAGCAGACCGCAGGCGTCCTCGCCGTAGCGCTCCTTCACCACGGTGACCATCGGATCCGGCAGTTCGTGGAGCAGATAGTGCATGGCATGGGCGCCGTCCTCAGGGCGGACCCCGGTGATCTCGGGGAGGTTTGCCGCCGGGAGTCCGAGCCAGGTTCCGTACCCGCGTGCCCGACCCATCAGCCCGCCGGCCAGTCCGGGCGCCATGTGCTCCGACCGCGCGAGCGCGGCAAGACAGGCGCGCCACGCCAACCGCCAGAAGGTACAGAGGGACAGCCGCATCCAGAGGCCGGTACGGGCCTGTTCCTCGAACCAGCGCGAGACCTCGTCGTCCAGCGCGAAGGCCTCAGTCTGTACGGCTTCCTGGTCGGCCCCGGCCGTCAGGGCCTCGACGCGGTCGATCAGCATTTGCGGGAGCCTCAGCTCGGTGGCGAGTGCCATCAAGCCCCTGGCACTTTCGGCCCGCTGCTCCGGTCGCAGGTGGGGAAGCATCGCCGGTGCGATCCCGGCCCTGAGACCGAGCCGGAGGGCTGCCGCGGCCCTGGCGCCGAATTCCGCGGACTCGCGCTCGCCCTGTTCCCGCTGCAGTTGTGCGGCGATCCGCTCCGCGTGGCCGATTCGGACGGCCGTGGCGTTGTCCCGCTCCTCGTTCGTGAGTTCACCCGGCGGGGCGACGACCGTCAGGAAGCGACAGGCGTCCACACAGACGCCGTAGTACTTTGCGATGTACCGGCCCCGCTCGGCGGAATCCTGGTCGGCGGCCGCGTACCGCTGCGCGAGCAACTCCATACGCCCCAGCCGGGCGAACGCTGCCCCGAGCCGGTACGAGCGGCGCAGCACCACGGCCCGCGGAACGGGAGCACTGTCCGGCGCGGGCAACGGGGGATCCTGATCCCACTGGGAGTTCTCCCACAGAACATCCCGCAGAGGCTTCGGCAGGGGCTTCGGCTCCGGGGCCGACGTCCACTGCGGTCTCGGCAGACCGGGATCCTCCAGCGCGGAGACGGGAACGGCCCAGCCTCCCAGATCGGCATGGGGATCCCGGGAAGCGGCGATCACGCCGAGCACCTCGTCCGGCCGGGCGGCGTCGACCAGCGGTGAACCCGACAGGCCCGCTGCGGCCTGCCCCGCCGCCAGCCGTAGGTAGCCGTCGCCGTCATGGCCCTCGAAGCGGAAGGAGACCGACGCCCCCTCGGGCGTCTCGCCGTCCGCCCGGGGCGCGTAACCCCATGCCTGATACCGCCTGTCGACACTGAGCCGCCGCTGCGGGCTGAGCCGCAGCACCTCGTGGTGCAGGTCGGCTTCCAGCTCCAGCAACGCCAGGTCGGGCATCGGCCACAACACACTCTTCGTCGGCGGGTCCGTACGGGCCACCACTCGAGCGAGCACCGGTTGGGAGCGCAGGGACCGGTCGGGCACCACGAGGACCTTGTCCAGCGGGCCGCCCGCCATGGCGTCGTACACCACGTGCGCGCAGGTCAGCACCTTGCCGTAGGCGACGAAGAACCCGGTGCCCAGCGTGTTCCGCTGGTCGGAGGACTGCCCGTCCGGGGTGTCCAGTCGCACGATGAAACGCCGCGAAGAGCGCCAGTCGAGGTCACCCATGGTCAGGCTCCGGGGCCTTCCAGGTCAGCCTGATATTCAGGCTGGCCGCCCCTCCCCCTTCCACGATCAGCCCGGTGAGCTTGCCACCCTTGGCCGTCACCGAGAGCCCGAACTCGACGGTCGCCTCGGACGGCTTCACTTGCTCCCATGCCTGAGCGAGTTGTTCGGCCACGGCTTCAATGCACTCGCGAACCCCGTCGAAGGCCAAGGCATGGCCCAGACTCACCGTCTGAGGTCCACCGCCCCCCACCGCCTCCATGTACAACTCCGTTGTGCCCGCGCGTACGAGCAACGGTTGTCCCGCCATGTTCCACGCCCCCCGAATCGATTCCCCGACCCGATTCTGCGAGGTCGCCGATGCGTGTGTGGGCTCTTCACATGAAGTCCGCCGTACGAGTGACGGCCAAGATGTGCCTCGCACTGGATGAGCGGCAGCACGACAGGTGTGCCCTGCGACCGCTGGTACCCGATCGGCAGTGACGTGATCGCCCGCCGTCCCTGCGGACACGGACCTGCGAGCCGGTCGGCGAGGCGGGGTGCGGTCAGGCGATTCCGGTGCCGCGCAGCAGCAGTAGCGCCACGTCCACCACCGCCACGGCGACCGCTGCCGCGAACGCCGCCCGTTCCCGGCGGCGTCCCAGTACCGTCCCCGCCACCGCGACCAGGACGGCCACCGCGAGCGCCGCCACTCCCCACCGGCCGGGTGGTCCGGCGGGCCCCAGCGCCAGCACCGCGGACGCGGCCACCAGCGGCACCGGCAGCAGCAGCCGCGCGCCGTCCGGGCCCAGCCGGTGCGGCCATCCCCGTACGCCCGTCGCCAGATCCCCGCGGATGTCCGGCAGTACGTCTCCGAGGTGGGCGCCGACCCCCAGCAGGGCCCCGGCGGTGACGACCCACCAGGCCGGCCACGGCTGCCCCGGCAGACCCAGTGCCACGAAGGCCGGAAGGGCGGCGAAACCCACCGCGTACGGCGCCCAGGACCATGCCGTCGCCTTGAGCCGCAGGTCGTACGCCCACGCCGCCGCCACCCCGGTCAGATGAACGGCGCCCGCCCACAGGCCGCAGGCGAACGAGAGCGGCACGCACAGCGCCAGCGCGGCGTACGCGGCGACCCACACCTCGGTCACGCCGACCGTGCCGTCGGCGACGGGTTTGCCGCGGCGGCCGGTGGCGATGTCCCGGCGGGCGTCGAACGCGTCGTTGCACCAGCCGACGGACAGCTGCCCGGTCAGCACGGCGGCGGCGGTCAGGACGCAACGCGCGGGACTCTGACCGGCGGTGACGGCCAGAGTCGCCATCAGGGCGGTGACCGCCACGACAGGCCCGGGGTGGCACGATCCGGCCAGGCCGCCCACCCGGCCGGCCCAACTCGCGGCCGGGCCGCCCGTGAACTGCTCGGGAGTGCCCACCCGGCCGATCGTAGGCGCCCGCGCCCCAACCCGGCCGGAGCACACACCCCCAAGGGGAACGGCCGGACGGGCGATTCGTGGTGTCGACGTCCCGGGCCGGGGAACACGTGGGGAGCAACTCACCAGAGCAGCTGGCAACGCACCAGAGTCGGGAACCGGACGGGAACCATATGACGCGGATCGCCGCCGTTCACGGTGCCCTCGCACCGCACCGTCACACCCAGTCCGAGATCACCGACATGGTGGCCCGCACCTGCCTGCCCGAGGGCACCGACCGCCGGGTCCTGGACCGGCTGCACCGCAGCGCGAAGGTCCGCTCGCGCCATATGACGCTGCCGCTCGAACGGTACGCGGAACTGGACGGGTTCGGCGCCGCCAACGACGTCTTCGTCGCCGCCGCCACCGACCTGGGCGCCAAGGCCGTCCGGGACGCACTGGACCTGGCCGGTCTGTCCGCGGCCGATGTGGACCTGCTGGTCTTCACTTCCGTCACCGGCATCGCGACCCCCTCGATCGACGCACGGCTGGCCGGCCGCCTCGGACTGCGGCCGGACGTCAAACGGCTGCCCCTGTTCGGCCTGGGCTGTGCCGGCGGCGCCGCCGGCCTGGCCCGTATGCACGACTACCTGCTGGGCCGGCCCGACCACGTCGCGGTGCTGCTGTCGGTCGAACTGTGCTCGCTCACCTTCCAGCGCGACGACGCCTCCGTGGCCAACCTGGTCGCCACCGGGCTGTTCGGCGACGGCGCCGCCGCGGTCGTCGCCTGCGGCGCCAACCGCCAGGGCGGCCCGGGCCTCCCGGGCCTCCGGGACAAGAGCGCAGGCCCGACGATCGTGGACACCCGCAGCCACCTGTATCCGGACACCGGGCGCGTCATGGGCTGGGACATCAAGGACTCCGGCTTCAAGGTCGTCCTCGACCCCCGGGTCCCCGACGTGGTGCGCCGGTACCTCGCCGATGACGTCGAGGGGTTCCTCGGCGACCACGGGATCAAGCGGAAGGACGTGACCGCCTGGGTGTGCCACCCGGGTGGTCCCAAGGTCCTCCAGGCGGTCACCGAGGCCCTCGACCTGCCCGACGAGGCGCTCGATGTGACCTGGCGTCATCTGGCCGACGTGGGCAACCTGTCCTCGTCGTCGGTCCTCCACGTACTGCGCGACACCCTGGCCGAACGCCGCCCGCCGCCGGGCACGCCGGGTGTACTCCTGGCGATGGGGCCCGGCTTCGCCAGCGAACTCGTCCTGCTGCGCTGGTAGTTCGCCCCATCGAAGAACACGACGAACACGAAGAACACGAAGAACGCGAAGGCAACGAAGGACAGTGGGCACATGATCTGGTACGGACTGCTGGTGGCGGCAGTCGCCGGCGAGCGCGTCGCCGAACTCGTCGTCGCCCGCCGCAACGAACGGTGGAGCACCGCCCGCGGCGCGACCGAGTCCGGGCAGGGCCACTACCCCGCGATGGTCGCCCTCCACACCGGCCTGCTGATCGCCTGCCCGGCCGAGGTGTGGCTGGCCGACCGCCCCTTCGTACCCGCCCTCGCCTGGCCGATGCTGGCCGTGCTCGTGGCCTCCCAGGCGCTGCGGTGGTGGTGCATCCACACCCTGGGAGCCCGCTGGAACACCCGGGTGATCGTCGTACCCGGCCTGCCACTGGTGACCGACGGCCCTTACCGCCGGCGGTGGCTGCGGCACCCGAACTACGTGGCCGTCGTCGCCGAGGGTGTGGCCCTGCCCCTGGTCCACACCGCGTGGGTCACCGCAGTCGCGTTCACGGTCCTCAACGCCGCCCTGCTCACCGTACGCATCCGCTGCGAGAACCGGGCACTCGCCGTCGCGACCACCTCGACCACGCCCGCCCCGGCGTGATCGACGTACTGGTGGCCGGCGGCGGACCGGCCGGTCTGGCCGCCGCCATCCACGCGGCGCTCGCCGGCCTGGAGGCCGTCGTCGTCGAACCCCGGACCTCGCCCGTGGACAAGGCCTGCGGAGAAGGCGTCATGCCCGGCGGAGTCGCCGCGCTGCGAGCACTGGGCGTCGACGCCAGTGGCCGCGAGCTGCGGGGCATCCGTTATGTGGACGGCGCCGCCCGCGCCGAAGCGTCCTTCCGCGGCCGGGGCGGGCTGGGGATCCGCCGTACGACTCTGCATTCCGCACTGCACCAGCGCGCGCTCGACCTCGGCGTGCGCATGCTGCCGGGCAAGGTCGGCGCGGTACAGCAGGGCACGGACACGGTCACCGCCGCCGGGACCACGGCCCGTTGGCTGATCGCCGCCGACGGTCTGCACTCCCCGGTGCGCCGCGGCCTGGGGCTGGAACTGCCGAACCGTCCCCACGGGCGCTACGGACTGCGCCGGCACTACCGCGTCGAGCCGTGGACGGACTTCGTGGAGGTCCACTGGTCCCGGCACGGCGAGGCCTATGTGACGCCGGTCGGCGACGACCTGGTGGGCGTCGCGATCCTCAGCCGCAGCCGTCGCGGGTACGACGAGCACCTGGCCGCCTTTCCCGCGCTCACCGCGTCGCTGCGCGGAACGGCCGCGACGGAGGTACGCGGCGCCGGACCACTGCGGCAGCGGGTGCGGCGCAGAACCGCGGGCCGTGTCCTGCTCGTCGGCGACGCCGCGGGGTACCTGGACGCCCTCACCGGCGAGGGCGTCGCGCTCGCCCTGGCGACGGCCGGGGCGGCCGTCCGCTGCCTGGCCGTCGGGCGACCGGACGCGTACGAGCGCGCCTGGACTCGGCTGACCCGGCGCCACCGACTGCTGACGGGAGCCCTGCTGGCCGCCGGCCGCCGCCCCGGGACCGCCCGCCTCATCGTCCCCGCGGCGTCCCGGATGCCACCGGTGTTCTCAGCCGCGGTCCACGCACTGCAGTAACGCCGCTCCGGCCCTGGAGACCGCCTTCGGCAGCGACCTCGTGACCTGCCTCCGTGATGAGCTCGTACGGGTCGCGAACTCCTCGGCCCAGTCGGTTCAGTGGCTCTGCCCCGGGCTCTCCCGCAGCGGGCCGGCCGCTGCCTCGGCGGCCTTCGTCGTTACGTCCGCGGCGGCGCGCGTGGCCTTTCCCGTCACTCGCCAGGCGAGCATGCGCAGCGCGGTGGCGGGGCTCGGCGGGAAGATGCCGAGCTGCCCGAGCATGGTCATGTCGTCGCGCACCGCTTCGTGACCGACCACTTTGCCGTCGCGGAGGTCGAGCACGTGGATCTGTTCGAAGTCGATGTCACGCCCCGTGGGAGGTATCGCCTGGTCGAGCGCGCCGTCCCGGAAGCGGACGAAGGGTCCTGTCTGACGGCCCCGCATACGAAGCCGTAGCCAGACCTGCTCGTCGTTGTGGGCGATACCGAGGACGGGGAAGCGCAGGTCGCTGAAGGCGGAGCGCATCCACGCGCTGGAGGCGAGCACTCCTGCGGGCCCGGGGAGCGCGCAACTCGTGGGCGACACGGCTGCCTCGCGGTTGCGGAAGTCCTCGTGGACCACCTCGGCGGCCAGTGCCGGGTCGCCTGTCTCAAGGATGCGGAAGAGCCCGTGGGCCAGTTCCGTGGCGTCCATGCCCATTGCGTGATCCCTTTCGAGGGAGGTGCGATCAGAGAGGTGATGTCAGCCGACAGGGAATTGAGGTTACAGCACGCCTATTGAATTCATCCCCGTAGGATGACGCCATGCCTCCCAAGCGCCGTTACGTCTCTCCGCTGCGCGAACAGGCCGCCGCACGGACGCACGCGCTGATCCTCGAACACGCCACGAAGCTGTTCGCCGAGCGCGGCTACGGCCGGGTCACCGTCGCCGACATCGCCTCGGCGGCAGGTGTCGCCTCGAAGACCGTCTTCGCGAGCGTCGGGAGCAAGAGCGACATCCTGGACCGGATCGTCGACCAGGGCGTCAACGCCTCCGGCTACGACCGGGCCATGAAGGATCTGCTCGAACTACGGACCCCGGAGGCGGTGCTCAAGGCCCTGGCCCACGGGACGCGCCTGGGCAACGAGGGGCAGTTCGCGGTGCACGAGGCGATCCGCAAGGCGTTGCCCGTCCACGAGAACGGCGAAGAGCTGTGGGAGCGCGCGACCGCCGCGTACCGGGACGCCCTCCGTACCGCCGCCCGCCATCTGCACACCCTGACTCCGCCGCCGTCCCACTCGGTGAAGGAAACCGGCGACCTCCTCTGGTACTGGTTCGGCCCCACCGGCTGGCGAACACTCGTGGTCGAGAACGGCTGGTCGTGGGACCGCGCCGAGGAGGTCCTCCACGGCACGGCGGTCGCCACACTTCGCTGACACGGATCACCGAAGTCCCCGCCACGACGCGGACAGGCAGGGAGAACCCCCCGCTCCTCGGAGCTGCATCGGGTGGCCGCCGCCGCGGTGGTGACGCGGGGTGGCCGGGCGCCTGCGGCGTCGATACGGTGGCCGGATGGATCAGGACGAACGCCTGCTTCATTCCTCGTCGTTCGGCGCGGCGGCGGTCGCCTACGCCGAGCACCGTCCGGACTACGCGCGGGCCGCGGTGCGGTGGGCACTTGAGCCCGCGTCCGGGCCGCGTGTGCTCGACCTCGGCGCCGGAACCGGCAAGTTGACGGCCACGTTGGTCGCGCTGGGTGCCGAAGTCGTTGCGGTCGAGCCCGATTCGGCGATGCTGACCGAGCTGCGCCGCTCGCTGCCTGCTGTCCGCGCCCTGTCGGGTGGCGCGGAGGCGATTCCGTTGCCGGACGCGTCTGTCGATGCCGTGCTGGCCGGCAACGCCTTGCACTGGTTCGACATGGCCGTCGCCGGGCCCGAGATCGCCAGGGTCCTCGCGCCCGGCGGCATCCTGGCAGGTCTGTGGAACGTCATGGACGACGGGGTCGAGTGGGTCTCCGGGCTCGCGCGGGTCGGCGGGAGCGCGGTCATCGGCCCGCGTGACACACCCGCCGGCTGGCGCGCCGAGACGGCAGACATGCACCTGCCGAAGAGTGGCGAACCCGCCCGGTTCGGCTCACCGGAGCAGGCCGAGTTCCCCCACGGGCAGCGCCGTACCGCCGACTCTCTCGTCGCGACTCTCGCGACGCGCGCGGGGTTGCTGGTCATGCCAGAACAGGAACAAGAGGCCACGCTGGGCCGGATCCGCGCGTTCCTCGCGAGCCGACCGGAGACCGCCCGCGGCGAGTTCACTCTCCCGATGCGGACAGGGGTGCTGCGCGTCCGGCGGCTGTGAAGCAACACGTCGACGCCCGAGCCTCGGGCGGAACCCCGGACAGAGCGGTGACCTGCCCGGACATCGGTCAAGGTGAGTACGTGCAGATAGGACTCACCTGCGTGGACGGCGCCTACGTCCAGACCACCTGGGTCCATTGCTACGCCAGGGCCGAGCGCCCTACGCGGTGGGCTGGGAGGACGCTTGGTACGACACCAAGTGGCGTGCACTGGGAGGACCGATCGGCCTGAGGCCGTGCTCGTGGCTGCACAGCACGCCCACTGAGAGCCCTCGGCCGGTCGGGCCCGTCGTCGGCGAGCGACCTGGTCCGTGCGGCACACCTGCCGTTCGCTCAACAGGCGTGAGCGTGAACCAGACACAGAAGGGCTCCCGCAAGTCACGTCCTTGCGGGAGCCCTTCCTTCCACTGCCTGCCGGTGAAAGTTGAGAAGACGATCACGAGCAGGACATCTGTGCGTGCCTACGCCGTCACGGCGTGAGCAGCAGGCTGTCGCCGCGCTCTTTGGCCGCGGTGTAACGCCGGGCCACGTCCTGCCAGTTGACGACGGCCCACATGGCGTCGATGAAGTCGACCTTCTGGTTCTTGTACTGGAGGTAGAAGGCGTGCTCCCAGGCGTCGAAGACCAGGATCGGTGTCGAGCCCTGGCCGACGTTGCCCTGGTGGTCGTAGACCTGCTCGACGATCAGACGACCGCTGAGCGGCTCGTACGCGAGGACGCCCCAGCCCGAACCCTGGGTGGTCGCGGAGGCCTTGGTCAGCTGGGCCTTGAAACCCGCGAACGACCCGAAGGACTCGGCGATCGCGTCCGCGAGCTCGCCCACTCCGTCCTTCTCCAGCGGCTCGCCGCCGCCGTCGCCGGTCATGTTGTGCCAGTAGATGGAGTGCAGGATGTGGCCGGACAGATGGAAGGCCAGGTTCTTCTCCAGCCCGTTGATCGACCCCCACGACTCCTTGTCCCGCGCCTCCGCGAGCTGCTCCAGGGTGTCGTTCGCGCCCTTCACGTACGCCGCGTGGTGCTTGTCGTGGTGCAGCTCGACGATCTGGGGGTTGATGACCGGTTCGAGCGCCGCGTAGTCGTACGGGAGCTCCGGGAGCGTGTAAACCGCCATGTCCAACATCCTTCGGCGTTGTTATTGCCACTAGTATGCAGTTGCACGCTAGCAGCAACAGAAGACCCTCGCCGATCAGGCATTGGTCCTAGGACTTCCGCCGTGTCGGGTGGAGACAATCACCCCGACGCGTCGCACTCCGGTCGCGGGGACAGGCGATCAGTCCGCAGGCGATGGCGGGCACCGGAGCCACCAAGGGGGCGGGACGGCGTCCGCGAGGACGGACGAGGTCAGGCAGGACGACGCCCCGCACCCGGCTCATACGGCAATGCCGCGTCCGCCAGTCTGGCCCAGCGCCCGCCTTGTTGCAACAGATACGTTATTGCACTCCACTTGCAATAACATGTTGCTGCAGAAAGGGGTGGGCATGGGCTCTCCGATCGTGCTCGGCATCGAGTCGTCCTGCGACGAGACCGGCGCGGGCCTCGTCCGGGACGGGCAGCTGCTGGGCCATGTGGTGGCGTCGAGCATGGACGAGCACGCCCGCTTCGGCGGTGTCGTGCCCGAGATCGCCGCCCGCGCCCATGTGCACGCCGTACGGCCGGTGATCCAGCGGGCGTTGGACGACGCCGGCCTGCGGTTGGCCGACATCGGCGCGGTCGCGGTGACGACCGGTCCGGGCCTCGCGGGGGCGCTCCAGGTGGGACTGGCCGGGGCGAAGGGGATCGCCTACGCACTGGGCGTCCCGCTGTACGGCGTTCACCACCTGGCCGGTCACGTCGCCGCCAACACCCTGGAGCACGGCCCCCTGCCCGACCCCTGCATGGTGCTGATCGTCTCCGGAGGCCACACCTCGCTGCTCCTTGTCCGTGACCTGGCTCGCGATCCGATCGTCCACCTCGGTGACACGCTCGACGACGCGGCCGGTGAGTGCTTCGACAAGGTCGCGCGCGTCTTCGGGCTGCCCTACCCCGGCGGCCCGGCCATCGACCGGGCCGCGCGCACGGGCGATCCGCGCGCCGTCGCCTTCCCGCGCCCGCTGACCGGCTCGCCCGATCACGCGTACGACTTCTCCTTCTCGGGGCTGAAGACGGCCGCCGCGCGTTGGGCGGAGGCTCACGCGGGCAGGGAGTTGCCGGTGGGCGACGGCGCGGCCTCGCTCCAGGAGGCCGTTGCCGACGTGCTGACACGCAAGGCGGTCGCGGCCTGCGCCGAGCACGGCGTGGGCACGCTCGTCGTGGTGGGTGGGGTGGCCGCGAACTCGCGCGTGCGCGCGCTCGCCGAGGAGCGGTGCCTCGCGGCCGGGATCGAGCTGCGCGTGCCGCCGCTGAAGCTGTGCACGGACAACGGCGCGATGATCGCCGCCGTCGGCGACCTCCTCGTACGGGCCGGAGCCGAACCCGCCCCACTGGACCTGTCCATCGACCCGTCGGCTCCACTGGAGTACGCCACTCTGCACCCGGCGGCATCCCTGGCAGGTGCGGCCCGATGAGCATCCGGATCCTCAAGGGCGCCGACCTGCTCGCCCACACCGCCGCCCTGCGCTCCGTGTACGTCGACGCCTTCTGTGCCCCGCCGTGGAACGAGGACGAGGAGAAGGCCGTCGAGTTCGTGGCCCGGCTCCCCGTGAACGTGGGGCGGCCGGGTTTCACCGCCGCGCTCGCCTTCACCGGCCAGGAGGTCACCGGCTTCGCCACCGCCTGGACCACCCTCGACCCCTTCCCCGCCGACCGCTGCTATCCCCAGGCGGCCGCCGGCCTCGGGCCCGACCGCACCGAGAGCTGGCTGTGCGGCGCCCGCGAGATCGACGAACTCGCCGTACGCCCCGATGCCCGCGGCACGGGCATGGCCGCCGGCCTCCTCGATGCGGTCACCGACGATGCCCCCGAGGGCCGGTCGTGGCTGCTCACCTCGGTGCAGTCGACGCACGCCATGTCCTTCTACCGCCGCCAGGGCTGGACGCAGGCCACCCATCCCTCCCCCGACGGCAAGGGCATCGTCGTCTTCCTCGGCCCTCGCCACCCCGCCCGGGCGCTCGCCGTCCAGCCCCTGTAGGCGTCGAGACACCGGTCGCGCGTCCGATCAGCGGAATGTGAACCCGCACCCGCTCCCCCAGCGCAGCCCGGCAAGAGACAGCCATGACCCGTCCACACATACCGCGGATACCGGAGAGCGACCGCGCGGTCCGGCATCCCGACTTCGGCCGCCTGGTCCGTGACGAGTCCACGGACACCGTGATCTGTCATGTGTACGGGCGGGCCTTTCGCTCGCTGGGGCGCATGTGCGCGTGCACGGGATGACCGCCGCGGAGTAACGCAGCAAGCCTCTCCGGTGCCCAAAGCCGGCTGCGAGGTTCTGCGCGCCGCCGCCCGGCGGAATCTCCTGCCCGCTCCGCCGGTGGCCCGGTGCTCGTGATGTCGCCCGGTCCCGGAAAATGCCGCAGACTTCCGTATAGGGGCCCGTATCGCCGTGGACCGCGGAGAAGGTGACGGGTGTGCTTGAGGTCCCGCTCTGGCTGTGGGGAGCGTTCGCCGCGACGGTGGTGGTGTCGCTGGCGGTGGACCTGCTGGCCCACCGCACCGCGCACGTGATCGGCTTCAAGGAGGCCGCCGCCTGGAGCGGCCTGTGGGTGGGTCTCGCCCTGATCTTCGCGGGCGTCGTCTTCCTCGTGCTGGGCACGACGGCCGGCACCGAGTACACCACCGCGTGGCTGCTGGAGAAGAGCCTGTCGGTGGACAACCTCTTCGTCTTCGCGGTGATCTTCGCCTACTTCAAGGTGCCCCGCGCCTACCAGCACCGCGTGCTGTTCTTCGGCGTGATGGGCGCCCTGGTCTTCCGAGGGATCTTCCTCTCCCTCGGTGTCGCCGTCGTCAGCCGCTTCACCGCGGTGCTGTTCGCCTTCGCCGCCATCCTCTTCTACAGCACCTACAAGCTCCTCAAGAACGAGGAGGACAGCTTCGACCCCGGCAAGAGCTTCGCCCTGCGACTCCTCCGCAAGGTCATCCCGGTCCGGGACGAGTACGCGGGCATGAAGTTCTTCGTCAAGGAGGCCGGCAAACGCGTGGCCACCCCGCTCCTCGCGGTCGTCGCCGCGATCGAGGCCGCCGACCTGGTCTTCGCCGTCGACAGCGTCCCGGCCGTCCTCGCCGTCAGCGACGACGCGTTCATCGTCTACACCAGCAACGCGTTCGCGATCCTGGGCCTGCGTGCCCTGTACTTCCTGCTCGCGGGCCTGCTCGACCGATTCCACTACCTGAACAAGGGACTCGCGATCATCCTGTCCTTCATCGGCGTCAAGCTCATCCTCCAGGCGTCCCACAAGATGATCAGCTCCAGCATCCCGGAAATCCCCTCGCCGATCAGTCTGGCGGTCATCGTTGTCGTGCTGGCCGCATCCGTCGTATTCAGCCTGCGACGACCCGCCCCGGGCCACCCTGCACCCGCCGCTCAGCAGGAAAACGCCCCCTCCCCGCCGGATGCGGCAACCGAGGCGCCCGCGCTCGACAAGGGCACGCATGCCGAGCGGGAACAGCGACGGGATGATCCACTCTGAGCGGCGAACCGATCAGCACGCGACAGATGGCACGCCGATCATCTCTTTATCCGGCCATCCGGCCTATTGTTAAAGAATGAGCAAAACCGAGCATGAGACCAGTCCCCCAGGGACGCTTGTGTGCCCGGTCTGCGAGCACCCCCTGGACATGAGCATCAAGAAGCGGCACAAGACGCTCGGAGTCTTCGTGCCCGTGTGGGGTCCGGACCCCTGCCAGAACCCCGAGTGTCTGGAAACCCTGAAGGAGCGCGAGCGCAACAGCCCGCAGAACGACTGACGTCAGGAGAGGGCCCTGGCCGAACGGATGCCGCTCGTGGCCGAGTGATCCACTGCCTCGTCCGGGCCCTGTGTCAGACGAGGCCGGTGACGGTCACGGTGACGTGTGCCCGTACGGCCTCATCCGGGCACCTCACCGCCAGGTGGTCCAGGACGGTACGGCGAGCCGCGCGGGCCACATCGACTGTGCGGGCCCGCCTGCGCGCCACGAGGTGGACCTCGACGCGCCAGGGCCCGGTGCCGCCCGGGCCGGCCAGACGCACTCCGGCCGTTCGCTCCGCAGCCGTTTCCTGCTGTGGGCGGGCCAGGGCGGAGCGCACCCTCGTGGCGAGCCCCGGCTTGAGGAAGGCGACGCCCGGTACGTTCCGCACGGCCCGGGCGATCTCCTCGGTGAGCGTGCCGTGCACGGCGTGCTGCGTCATGGGGTGGAGCCTTCCTGGCCGTCGGGCGGTGTGTCGACGAGATCGGTGATACGGATGTCCACGGCCGCTGTGCCCATGCCGAGCTCGCGGTCGGCCGCCTCCTGCACTCGCCCGCGAACCTGGTCGGCGAGGTCCGGAAGGCAGGCGTCGGCCGGTGCGTGGATCTCGAGGCGCACCTCAACCGGACCGGCACCCCCCTCGGGGTCGGGCAGCAGCCGACAGGAGCCGGCCCGCACGCCAGGCACCGTCTCGGCTGCCGCACGCAGCACGCGGGCCGCGACCGCCTCCATGATCCAAAGGTCCTCGGCCGGCTCCCCCAGCGGCAACGGACGGCCGGGACGCAGTTCGAGGCGCACGACATCCATCACCCGGCGGGTCAGCGTCGACGCGTCGTAGCCTTCTGTGTCCGCGGCCTCGTCACGCAGATCACGCACGGCCGTCTCTAGCTCGTCGAGACCAAGTACCGCCTGCCGGCAGTGCGGGCACTCGTGTCGGTGCGGGTCGTCCACCTGTCGTTCCCACGCGTCCCAGACCTCGGACAGCAGTCGCCCGCAGAGCAACTGCTCGTCGTCGTGCACGTCCGTGTGGTCGGGTGGGTTGTGAGCGGTCATCGCCAGGCCCCCAGTGCTTGTGTCAGGCAGCGTCGTGCACGGAAGACACGGGCCCGGACAGCCTCCTGGCTGATCCCGACCGCGTCCGCGATGAACTCGTAGGACTGGCCGTCCAATTCTCTCAGCACCCAACAGGTCCGTTGTTCGGCCGACAACTGGTCGAGAGCCTCCCGCAGTTCGCGGACCGCGTCGCGGCCCTCGGTGATACGGGCCGGAGAGGCCGCGTGCTCGGGGGCGGGTACGTCCCCCGCCGCCTCCAGGGGCGCCTCCAATTTGCGGGATCGCAGCACATTCAGGCAGCGGTTGGTCACGATCCGGTATGTCCAGGTGGCGAAGGAGGACCGGCCCTGGAACTCCGGAAGCCGTCGCCAGGCACTGATGAAGGCCTCCTGTACCGCGTCCTCGGCCTCCGCGCGGGTTCCGAGCAGGCGTGTGGCCAGCCGGATCAGTGCGGCGGCGTGGCGCTGCACGAGGACGGCGAAGGCGTCCTCGTCCCCTTCCGCAGCCCGGACCGCCAGCAAGGCGTCCTCGGCCTCGCCCTGAGTATCGAGCGCTGCGCTCTGTCTACGGGCCCCCGCCACTGGGCGGCTCCTCTCGTCCGTTCTGAAGGTTGGACACATCTGGGCCGCCTCCTGTTACGCGGCACTTCCAGAAACTGGATCCCTGCGGATGCAGAGCGGGGCGTTCGTGGGACGAGGAGCTCATCTCCGGCCCGGTGCACATGGGCGGGAGAGAGGCGGAGCCGAGGCAAAAGTCGACGAGCGTATTCATGAATCCGTTGCGGTGACGCCTGCGGATTGGTCTCAGAAAAAGCTTCCTCCGATCGAGTGATCGACCAATCCGCCAGGCCCTCGGGGCCGGATTCCCCACGTGACAGACGACGAGAAGAAGCCGCGAATTCCCCGCAACTGGCTGCGGCTGATTCTGGGGTCATTCAGTGGCGCTCTCGCGGGATTCGCGGCACTCGCTGTCGCCGAACTCGTGTCGGCATGGGTGCGCCCGCAGTCCGGTCCCGTCATCGCGGTCGGGGGCGCGGCGATCGACCGTACGCCCGCCGGTGTGAAGGACTGGGCGATCCGGAATTTCGGCACCAACGACAAGCTGGTTCTTCAGCTGGGGATCCTCGCCGTACTGGCCCTGTTCGCACTGGCGTTGGGACTTGTCGCGCTGCGGTACCGGCGAACCGGGGCGGCAGGCGTCCTGGTGTTCGGGATCGTCGGGGCTGCCGCGGCCACCAGCCGGCCCGACTCGACCGGTCTCACCGACGCGCTGCCCTCGGCCGTGGGCGCGGCCGTCGGAGCCGTGGTCCTGTTCCTGCTCGTCGGCCACCTCACGCTTCCCACCTCCAAGCCGAGTCCGAGCAGCAGTGAGGAGGGGGACTCGGTCCGCGCTGCCGGGTGGGACCGTCGCGGTTTCGTCATCGCCGCGACCGCTGCTGCCGCCGCGTCAGCCGGGGCCGGCGCACTGGGAAGGTCCCTGACCGGTTCACGCGGTCAGGACGCGATCACCTCGCGCAGGAACGTCGCCCTGCCGACCCCTGCCTCTCCCGCTCCCTCCGTACCCAAGGGGGCCCAGCTCCGGATCCCCGGAATCAGTGCCTTCACTACGCCGAACAACGACTTCTACCGCGTGGACACCGCGCTCGTGGTGCCCAAGGTGAACGCCACGACCTGGCAACTGCGCATCCACGGAAAGGGAGTCACCCGGCCGGTCACTCTCTCCTTCGACGACCTGCTCCAACGGGAGCTGATCGAGCGCGACATCACCCTCACATGCGTGTCCAACGAGGTCGGCGGTCCCTACGTGGGCAACGCCCGCTGGATCGGCGTACGCCTTGCGGACCTGCTCGCCGAGTGCGGGGTGAAGCCTCCTTCCCGGGGCGGCCCGGCCGACCAGTTGGTGGCCCGCTCGGTGGACGGCATGACGATCGGCAGCCCGGTCGACGACGTCATGGACGGTCGCGACGCCCTCCTCGCCGTCGGAATGAACGGACAGCCCCTCCCCTTCGAGCACGGCTTCCCGGTCCGCATGCTCGTGCCCGGCCTCTACGGCTATGTCTCGGCCTGCAAATGGATCAAGGACATCGAACTCACCACGTTCGACGCCTACGACTCCTACTGGGTCAAACGCAAATGGGCCCGCAAGGCGCCGATCAAGACCCAGTCCCGGATCGACACGCCCAAGCCGTTCGCCCGCCCCGAGGCCGGCACGGTCATGGTCGGCGGAGTCGCCTGGGCGCAGCACCGCGGCATCGACAAGGTCGAGATCCGCGTCGACGACGGCCCCTGGCAGGAGGCCCGGCTCGCGGCCGAGGACTCGCGTGACACCTGGCGCCAGTGGTCCTTTCCCTGGCAGGCGAGCAAGGGCGGCCACACCCTCACGGTGCGCGCCACCGACCGCACCGGCGCCGTCCAGACCGAGAAGCGTGCCCGCACCATCCCCGACGGGGCGAGCGGCCGGCACTCGGTCGTCGTCACCGTCGGATAACCCCTCAGCCACTTCCCTACCCCCGTATGAACGCGGCTTCGGCCGTGTCAACCAACAGGAGAAGCACCATGAACACCCGTATCCGTCGTGTCGCCGTGGCCGTGGCCGCAGCCGCCGTCCTCCCCCTCGCCCTGACCGCCTGTTCCGACGACAGCAGCGACTCCGCGAAGTCGGACTCCTCCAGCAAGGCGTCGGCGTCGGCGGCCGACGAAGGCATGGACAGCCCCGGTGCTGCCTCCACGACGGACGAGCCGTTCGGCCCGGCCTGCTCGTCGGTGCCGGCCGACGGTACCGGTTCCTTCGACGGCATGGCCAAGGACCCCGTGGCCACCGCCGCCTCCAACAACCCGGCCCTGTCCACACTCGTGACGGCAGTCAAGAAGGCCGGCCTGGTCGACACCCTCAACAACGCCCAGAACATCACCGTGTTCGCACCGACCAACGACGCCTTCGCAAAGATCCCCAAGGCCGACCTCGACAAGGTGCTCAACGACAAGGCACAACTGACGAAGATCCTCACCTACCACGTGGTGGGCCAGAAACTCGCCCCCAAGGACCTCGAGAACGGTTCCTTCGACACACTGGAGAAGTCGAAGCTCACCACATCCGGCTCCGACGAGTCCTACACCGTCAACGACTCCGCCAAGGTCGTCTGCGGCAACGTCAAGACCGCCAACGCCAACGTCTACATCATCGACAGCGTCCTGATGCCCAGCAGCTGACGGGAATCTGGCTTCCTGTGACGGGGAGAAAGAAGCAGGGCCGGGGCGATCCGCCCCGGCCCCGCATCCGCTGCGGAGACGACGACCCTCAACAGGGCCAAGGTGAGGTGGCATGTCCGCGCAGTTCCGCATCCGAGTACTCGCCACGTCTGGCGCACGGTTGTGGTGTGCCGCGGCGGGACGTCTCACCGTGCGCACCAGCGGTGCCCTGCGCCACGAACTCACCGAGAGGTGCTTCGGAGCGTCCGCCGTCGTTCTGGATGTCCGCGAGATCCAACTCCCCACGGACGGTGCCCTCCTGCCGCCGCTGTGGCCGGACGGGCCTGGCACGATCCACGTGCTGGCCACGACCGATCCTCCGCTCCCGCATTCCCCCCGATGCCCGTGTCCACTGGCACACAGACCTGGACACGGCCTGGCATGCGTGGTCCGGCCCGGCCTCATGAACAGGTGTCGCCGGCGGTGGCTTGCCCTGAACTGCCGTCCCGTTCGGGGGAATCACACAGAACTCGGCAGCAATTCGCTTCTTCACTTGAACAATTCCCGCGGAATCCATTTGTGGACGCGCCACGCGGCGACGCGCCTTTTCACGCAACTCTTCACACAACGAATCGCTGCGCGTCCGGCATCCACGATTTTCACGCCTGCCGTGTTGAGGCGTCGGCCGGGGACCCGTGTGTGAGCGGCTGGAGAAATTTTCCGGGCATCGGCGTCACAGACGTGGCCGGGGCGGGTCTGACGGAGTGAGAGCAGCTCACCGGTCCACAGGAAGAAGGACATGCCATGACCACGCAGACCGCGCCGACCGGCAAGGACGTATCCGTCTCGCAGGGCGGCAAGTCGACACAGACGACGACAGCCGTGACCAATGGTGTCACCGGGGCCGACCAGCCCGCCCCGGACCGCGGCAGGACCTCGATCGCCGATGTCGTCGTCGTGAAGGTGGCGGGCATCGCGGCCCGGGAGATCCCGGGGGTGTACGACATGGGCGGCGGCCTGTCGCGCACCATCGGCGCCGTGCGCGACCGGGTCCCGGGCGGCCGGCCGAACGTCGGGCGCGGCGTCAAGGTCGAGGTCGGCGAGCGGCAGACAGCCATCGATCTCGACCTGGTGGTGGAGTACGGCGTCCCGATCGCCGACGTGGCCCGCGATGTGCGGGAGAACGTGATCTCCGCGGTGGAGCGCATCACCGGGCTGGACGTGGTGGAGGTGAACGTCACCATCAACGACGTACACCTGCCCGACGACGACACCGACGCGGCGACGGACTCCCGCGTGGAGTGAGCGCACGGCCGCGCACAAGAGGGTCGACAGCCGGTGAAAGGGAACGGGACATGGCACAGAGCAGGGCGTTCGTCGGGATGATCGCCGGGATGGCGCTGGCCTTCGCGGGACACTTCGGGGGCTTCGGAGCGTTCCTGCTTGTGGCCGCCCTGGGCGGTGTGGGGTGGGCGGCTGGCCACTGGTTCGACGGCGGCGGCAGCGTCCAGGACGTACGCGACGCCTACGAGCGGAGCCGCCGATGACCGTGGCAGCCGCCCAGCGGGGCACAACGACCGTCTCGGACAAGGCGGTACGCAAGATCGCCGAACGGGTGGCCGCCGAAGCCGTGTCGGTGTCGGTTCCGGGCGCAGGAGCCGCCAAGGGTTCGGCCACCGTGCGCGGGCGCCGGGCGGATGTCGCGGTCGATGTGGCGCTGCGCTACCCGACACCACTGCCCGGCGCGGTCCGGGCACTTCAGAAGCATGTCACCGACCGCACACACCGGTTGACCGGTCTCGACATCGCCGCGGTGCGCATCGCCGTCACCGCTCTGATCCCCGTACCTGCCGCGGCGAAGTCCGTGGCGCCGCGCAACCACTCCGCCCCGGCGAGCGCGGAGCCGGTAGTCGTTTCGCGGACGCCGCTGCGGTGGTGGTCGCGGCGCCGACTGCCGATGGGGCTCCTCACCCTGGCGGCCGCGGTGGCCTGCGGCGCCCTGGCGTTCGACCTGATTCTGGTGCACACCGCTCACCGCCCGGCAGCGCTCTGGCGCACCCACACCTTGAACTGGCTGTCGGGACACGGCCCCGGCGAGCCGTCCGTGGTCATCGGCGCCGGCGTGCTCGCCGTTCTCGGCCTCCTGATGATCGCCCTGGCCCTCACTCCCGGACGTCGTGGGCTGCTCACGCTCGCCTCGCCCTCTCCGCGCCTGCGGGCGGCCGTGGACCGTGGGGCGGTCGCGGTCCTGGTCCGCGACGCCGTGGGTGACACCCAGGGCATCGGTCGCGTGCGGGTTCGGGTGCGACGGCGCACCGTCGCTGTCCGGGCCCGACTGGCCTTCGGCGACCGGGCAGTCGCTCGGCGGCGAGTGGAGAGCGCGGCCGGCCGGGCACTGGAGGGCTGCGGCCTGCTCCGAGTGCCGCGGTTGCGCGTCCGTGTCCGGCCCGAGGCCGCCTGGGATCCCGAGACGGAAGAGGGTGGTGGAGGGGTGGGACACCCCGTCGCAGTCACTGCCGACGGCAGGGCTCTCGAAGGAGCGAACCGCTGATGCCACATCCCCGCATGGTCATCAACCGGGCCGTCCTGGCCGTCGTCGGCCTGGTGTTTCTCGCCGGCGGCGTCTGGCTCGCCGTCACCCACGCGTCGTGGGCGCCGCGCCTGCCGGGGTGGTGGCCCACTACCGGACCCCACACCGCACTCATCGACGCGAAGGAACTCGCCGCGGTCCGCACGCAGGGGTGGTGGACACCCACGATCACGGCGGGCTCGATCGCCGCGACCGTCCTGCTCGCCCTCTGGTGCGCCCGGCAACTGCGCAGCGGCTTCCGACCGCTCATGGCTCTGCCCACCCCCGGCACCGCCCTGCGGACCAGGGCCCTGGAGGACGCCATGACCCGGCAGGCGGTCGCGATCGATGGCGTCGCCCGCTGCCGCACCCGCGTACTGACACGGCCAGGACATCTGCGCGTACGCCTACACGTATGGCTTCAGCCGACCGTCGCCCCTGCCGACGTCCTGCCCGCAGTCACCGCACTCACCGACCACACGGAGACAGCTCTCGCCCCCTCGGACGTCCGCACGCTCGTACGCTTCAGCACGCGCTCGCACCCCAGGCCGCACCTCCGCTGAAAGCACCCGGCGAGAGTGATCGGCAGGGCGATTCAATGCCCTGCCGATCAGCCGTACCGGCATCCGGAGTTGGACGTGCGGCACCGGCTCGGTGGCGACGGGTCAGGCCGGGAGCAGGCCCTTGCGGAGCTTGGTGAGGGTGCGGGAGAGCAGGCGGGATATGTGCATCTGCGACAGCTGCAGTTCGCTGCCGATCTCCGCCTGGGTCATCTCCTGGCCGAAGCGCATCTCGATGATGGCGCGCTCCCGCTCGTCGAGCTGCTGCAGCAGAGGGCCGAGCGCGTGCAGGTCTTCGAACAGGTCCAGCGCCGGATCGACTTCGCCCAGGGTGTCCGTGTACTTCTGCCCGCTGTCGCCGGTTTCGTCGTCGCCGCCCGGGGTGTCGATGGAGCCGGCGACATAGCCGTTGGCGGCCACGAGGCCCTCGACGACCTCGTCCTCGGTCAGGCCGAGGTGGGCGGCGAGTTCCTTCACCGTGGGGGTGCGGTTGAGCGTGGTGGCGAGGGCTTCCTTGCTCTTCGCGAGTTCGACGCGCAGTTCCTGCAGGCGCCTGGGGACGTGCACGGCCCAGGTGGTGTCGCGGAAGAAGCGCTTGATCTCGCCGACGATGTAGGGGATCGCGAAGGAGGTGAACTCGACCTCGCGTGACAGGTCGAACCGGTCGATGGCCTTGATCAGGCCGATGGTGCCGACCTGGACGATGTCCTCCATGTCCCCGCTGCCCCTGTTGCGGAAGCGGCGGGCCGCGAAGGTCACCAGGGAGAGGTTCATCTCGATGAGCGTGTTGCGGGCGTACTGGTACTCGCGGGTGCCCTCCTCCAGGACCTGAAGCCGGTCCAGGAACAGCCGGGACAGTACGCGTGCGTCCTTGGGGGCGACCTTTCCGCCGTCCTCGATCCAGGGCAGGTCATCGGCCTCGTCGACTGCTTCGGTGGTGACGGCAGTGGTTGCGCGGGCGCTCATGGATGTCACGATGCCGCCTTGTGTGGAAAGCAGGGTGATTGTCTCCTGCCCGCTCCGGCAGTACGCATGTCTGCGAGGGTCCGCTCATCGTGTCCGAGTCCGAAATCGCACGGTACGGACGCCGGGTTCCCGCTGCCCGCGTCTCGGGGGGTGATGAGTGGGTACATTCTGTGCGCTGCGTCCCGCGCCGGTCCGGGCAGCGCGGCTCGTCTGTCTCCTGTGAGTGCCGGCCAGGTGACGCCATGGCCAGTAGCACGCGGGACCAGCCCGAGCAGACCGTCCCCGGCTCCGACACTGAGTCACTGGCGAAGACCCAGGAGCGCGTCACGCGGATACGGCGCCGCCTTGAGCGGCTGATCGGTATCGCGGCGACCGAGGGCAACACGCTGACCGCTCTGCGCAACGGAGACGAGATCTTCCCGGCGATGCTGGCGGCCGTCCGGTCCGCCGAGTACACCGTGGACATGATGACCTTCGTGTACTGGAGGGGAGACATCGCCCGCGAGTTCGCGCGGGCGCTGGCCGAACGGGCCAGGGCGGGTGTACGGGTGCGGCTGCTGCTCGACGGCTTCGGCAGTCGGCTGATCGAGAAGGACCTGCTGGAGGAAATGAAGGAGACAGGTGTGCAAGTGGCCTGGTTCCGCAAGCCCCTGGCCCTGTCACCGTTCAAACAGAACCACCGCTGTCACCGCAAGGTCCTCGTCGTGGACGAGCAGACGGCGTTCACCGGCGGGGTCGGCATCGCCGAGGAGTGGTGCGGCGACGCGCGCAACGAGCACGAATGGCGCGACACCCACGTCGAGGTCCGCGGGCCGGCCGTGAACGGTGTGGCTGCCGCCTTCGCGCAGAACTGGGCCGAGTGCCACGACGAACTCTTCGACGACTGCGACCGGTTCGTCCCGCACAGTCCGCAGGGTGGCGCGGTGGTGCAGGTGGTGCGCGGGTCGGCCAGCTTCGGCTGGCAGGACATGCAGACCCTGCTCCGGGTCGTGCTGGAGTCCGCCGAAGACCGCTTCCGGCTGGCCACCGCCTACTTCTCACCCGACGTCTACTTCATCGACCTGCTGTGCGCGACGGCCCGGCGGGGGGTCGAGGTGGAGATCCTGCTGCCCGGCCCTCACACCGACAAGAGGGTCTGCCAACTGGCCGGCCAGCACCACTACGAGAACCTCATCGCCTGTGGCGTGAAGATCTACCAGTACCAGCCGACGATGCTGCACACCAAGGTCATCACCGTCGACGGCGTCGCCGCCCTGGTCGGCTCCACCAACTTCAACCGCCGCTCCCTCGACCACGACGAGGAGATAATGCTCGCCGCGCTGGACCAGGAGTTCACGGCCATTCTCGACAGCCATTTCGACAACGATCTCAAGGCCGCCACGCTGATCCGTGAGGGACGCTGGAAGCGACGTTCCGTACTGCAGCGGGCGCGCGAGGTCGCCGTCATGCCCATCCGCCGATTCTTGTAGCACCGCCTCAGCACCGAGGGCCGCCCAAGTGACGACGTAGCCTGCCGACCTTCTTCTCGGGCTTCTCGGGCTTCTCGGGCGGATAAAACTCAAGCTCAGGTGGGGAGGTTCATCTGGGTGAGTGGGGTGGTGGTGGGTTGTGGGGATCCGCCGGTGGGTTCGAGGGTGATGCCCATGCCGGTGGCGTCGTGGAGACCGTCCATCAGGACGGACTGGTTGCTGCGGGTGGGGTCCATGAGTCCGGCGGGGCGCATGGTGCCGTGGGTGTTGAACCAGAGTTGGTAGACCTTGCCCGGGGGTGGGTCGGTCATGGCGGTGACGGCGAGGACGGCTTTGTCCTGGTGGTCGGAGACGGTGAGGGTGCCGGTGGCCCCGCCGGGCAGGGTGGTGGCGCGGGTTTTGGCGTCGGGTGCGGCGAGGACGGCGGCGATCCGGTCTGTCTGCTGTTGGGACTGCCGGGCCTGTTGGAGGGCATCCTCGGCACGCTGGTGCTGCCATGCCGCGGTGGTGCCGAGGGCGGCGGCCGCGGCCAGGGAGGCTGCCAGCGCCCAGCGTGGCAGGAGGCGTCCGCGCCGGGCCGTGCGGGCTGTCTTGGGCAGGAGGGGCCGGCGGGGTGTGTCCTGGCGGACGGTGGTGATCTGGTGGAGTACCTGTGCGCGCAGTGCGGGGCGGGGGGTGAGGGAGACGGCCAGGGCCAGGCGGGTGGCGGTGGCACTCAGTTCGGCGGTCTCCTGGGTGCAGGGTTCGCAGGCGGCGAGGTGGCGTCGGAATTCTTCGCGTTCGTCGTGGGTGAGGGCGTGCAGGGCGTAGGCGCCGGTGAGGGTGTGCGGGTCGGCGGTGGTCATGCGGTGACTCCCAGGCAGTCGCGCAGGCGGATGAGTCCGTCGCGCAGGCGGGTTTTCACGGTGCCCAGTGGGAGGGTGAGGGCTTCGGCGACCTGGCGGTAGGTCAGTCCCCGGTAGTAGGCGAGCACGACGGCCTGGCGCTGGATGTCGGTGAGGGTGCGCAGGCAGCGTCGGACCTGTTCGCGTTCGAGGCGGGTTTCCACCTGTTCGGCCACTTCGTCGTAGTCGGGGTGTGGTCCAGCAGGGCGGCCTTGTGGTCGCGGGCGGATGCGGCTTCTGCCGAGCGGACCCGGTCGACCGCTCTGCGGTGGGCGAGGGTGAGGATCCAGTTGATGGCCGTGCCGCGGTCGGGGCGGTAGCGGGGGGCGGTGCGCCACACTTCCACGAGGACTTCCTGGGCGACTTCCTCGGACTGTGCCTGGTCGCGCAGGACGGCGCGTACGACGCCCAGGACCGGGCCGGCCACGCGGTCGTAGACGGGGGCGAAGGCTGCTTCCTCGCCCAGGGCGACCCGGCCCAGCAGTTCCTGCAGGTCCGGCTCCAGGGACGGGTTTGTGCCGATGTGCACGGCTTCTTTCACGGTGGTCCTTCGTGGTCGGGACATCTCCGGACGTAATCCGATCCCCACACGGCCACGGATTGGTCCCACCCCCCATGAAAACGCAGGTGAAACCCCACAGCACGAGCAGGAGGGTCATGGGAGAGGACGAACCGGCGTGCTACCGGCCGACCAAACCTTCCGCCGGTCGGCAACGAATGATCAGTGAACGGACCTCCGCGGAGACGGCCACATGATGGGTGAGGGGCACGGATGACGGTTCACGGGCACCAGGCCGCAAGGGCAGGTGCGCGCGCCGCGCTGGTGCCGCGCCGCTCTCCTCCCGCGGCGCGTGCCGCCATCCTGTTCCTGCACGGCGGCACGGCCGACAGCCGGGCTCCGTCCCGGCCGTGGCAGTTGGCAGCCGTACGGATGAAACCGTTCGTACGGGCCGTGGCCGCGGCGCTGCCGGACGACGGGGTCTTCCTGGGAGAGGTGCGCTACCGCGTGCGCGGCTGGAACGGCGCTGACGCCGATGCCCTGCGGGACGTCCGGCGGGCACTCGCGGAGCTCACGCGCCTCGTCGGAGATGTCCCGGTGATCCTCGTGGGCCACTCGATGGGAGGTCGCGCGGCCCTGCGCGCCGCGGACGCGCCTCAGGTCCGGGCCGTGCTGGCACTGGCGCCCTGGTGTCCGGACGACGAGCCGGTGACCCACCTGCGGGACAAGGACGTCACAGTGATCCACGGAGACCGTGACCGCGTCACCGACCCGCACGACTCGGTGGCGTTCGTTCACCGGGCCCGCGCGGCCGGGGCCCGTGCCGATGTCCTCCTCGTGCCGGGCGGCGACCACGCGATGCTCCACCGCAGCGCGAACTGGCACCGGATCGCGGCCTCGACCGCCGTCGGGCTGCTGCCGCTCTGACCGCCCTTCACTCCGACGGGTGAACGGGCACCCGTCTCGCGCCGGTGAAGAGGCAAGACTGTCCTCCGTGTTGAGCAACCTCCCTGACATCTCCGACGAGTTCATCGGGCGCAAGTCCGAACTGGCTCACCTCTCCGACGCGTTGATGCGGGAGGGCCTTGTCACACTCATCGGGGTGGGCGGTGTCGGCAAGAGCCGGCTGGCTCTGCACGCCGTGCACGCGGCTCTCAGGAACCAGCGTCGCAAGGCGATCTGGGTGGAACTGTGGCCCCTGCGGGACGACCGTCTCCTGATCGCGACGGTGGCTGACGCCGCCGGCTTCGCCGACCACACGGCGACCCTGCCGCTGGATGCCCTCTGCGAGTGGCTGGCGGACACGGACGCCGTACTCGTGCTCGACTCCTGCGAACACCTGCTGAGTTCCTGCCGTCACCTGGCCGCCCATCTGGTCATGACCTGCCCCTCCCTGACCGTGCTGGCGACCAGCCGCGAACCACTGGAGATGCCCGGCGAACACCTCGTCACCGTCGAACCACTGCCCACCGCGACCGACGCCGTCGAGTTGCTGCGCCGCCGTGCGTCCACCGCTGGAGCATCGTTGACGGACCCGAAGGATCGAGCGACAGCGGCCCGCCTGTGCCGGTGGCTGGAAGGGATCCCGCTGTCCCTGGAACTGGTTGCCGGGCACCTTGGGCAGCGGACGCTCCGCGAGGTCGAGAACACTCTGTGGTCACGGCTGGACCTCGAAGCCGAGGGAGAGGTCACCGGGCCGTCGCGCCACCGGGCGATCCGCACCACCATCGGGTGGAGCCATGAGCTGTGCGAACCGTCGGAGCGGCTGCTGTGGGCGCGGCTGTCCGTCTTCCGCGGCACGGTGGACATCGACACGGTCCATGCCGTGTGCGGCGGAGGTCCACTGCACGAGACGGCCGTGGAGGCAGCGCTGTCGGGCCTGGTGGCGAAGTCCGTCGTGTCCCGCGGCGCGGGCGGCTACCGGATGCTGGACACAGTGCGCGACTACGGACACATGTGGCTGGACGAGACCGGCGAGGCCTCAAGCATGGCCGACCGCCACGCCGAGCACTTCCTGGGTCTCGCCCGCAGCGCGAACCGGGACTGGCTCGGCCCTCGGCAGGCATCCTGGTACCACGCGATCCGCCGCGCCCACCCCGATCTGTGCGCCGCCCTCGACCGCTCCCTCGCCACACACCCCCGGGCCGCCCTCGAGATGAGCGGGCTGCTCGGCTTCTTCTGGAGCTGCTGCGGACGCCTCCGCGAGGTCGCCCACTACGTGCAGGCCTCCCTGGACGCCGACGTGGAGTCCGGTGCCTCGCGTGCCCGGGCCCGGTGGGCCCTGGGCGTGGCGCGCGTGCTGCGGGGAGAGTACGAGGCCGCGGGCACGCTGGCGGCGTCCAGTCACGCGGAGGCGTCGGCCCGGCAGGACGTCGAGGGCATGCTGCGGGCTGCCTACCTGGAGGGCCTGATCTACCTCCTGCAGGGCCGTCCGATGACCGCCCGCTGGCTGGCCGACCGCGAACTGGACCGCGCGGGACATACCGCGCCTGCCTCGCAGGGCCGGTTCATGTGCCGGCTCGTCCGTGTCTTCGCGCTCACGGCGGAGGGGCAGCTGAGCATCGCCCGCCGCGAGGCCGGGGAACTGTACGACGACTGCGTGGCGATCGGCGAGTGGTGGACCCGCTCCTACGCCGCCTATCAACTGGCCCTGATCGCCCTGTTCGAGGACCGCACCCAGGACGCCACCGCGCACGCCATGCGCATGCTGCAAGGCAAGCAGCACCTCGGAGACAGCTTCGGCATCGCCCTCGGCCTCGACCTGCTGGCATCGATCCTCGCCGCCCAGGGCGCAGGAGAACAGGCCGTCACGGCACTGGGCGCCGGCGAGACGTACTGGGGCACCGTCGGCCACCCTCAACGCGGCACCCCCGAAATGAAGCACGTACGCGACCAGCTCGAACAGACGACTCGCCACCTTCTCGGCGACGACAGATACGACGAGGCCCTCCGCCGAGCGGCACGCCAGGACCCCGACCTGATCCTGCACGAGCTCCTGAACGGAACCGGCCCGAACGGGTGAGGAACAGCGTGAGGTACGCGGGGTGCCGCTTCCGCTCATGAAGTCGACCGAGCAGCCGGTCAGTTGCGGCGGGCGGGCCCCACCCGGTTCAGCAGCAGTCGCATCCCGGTCGGCACCCGCACCCATCCGCTGCCTGCTCTTGAGTGGGGACCGGGGCTGCCGGTGTCGCGCAACAGCCCTTGCCCTGCCAGGCGTCGCGGCCTTCCTTGACCGCGATGGCGGCGATGACGAGTGCGGCGACGGGGTCGGCCCAGGACCAGCCGAGGGTGGCGTTGGCCACCAGGCCGACCAGCAGGACGGCGGACAGGTACGTGCACAGCAGGGTCTGCTTGGAGTCCGCGACCGCGCTGGCGGAACCGAGTTCGCGTCCGGCCGTGCGCTGGGCGGCGGACAGGAACGGCATGACGGCCAGCGACAGGGCGGCGATGACGATGCCGGGGATGGAGCGTTCAGCTTCGCCGGTGCCGGCCAATGCGCGGACAGCGTCGAAGGTGATGTACGCGGCGAGCGTGAAGAACGACACCGCGATGATCCGCAGCGTTGTCCTCTCCCGTGCCTCGCGGACCGTGTGCTCACGGGCGGAGAACTGCCAGGCGACCGCGGCGGCCGAGGAGACCTCGATGACCGAGTCGAGGCCGAAGCCGATCAGTGCGGTGGAGGAGGCGATCGTTCCGGCGGTGATCGCGACGATCGCCTCGACGACGTTGTAGGTGATCGTCGCGGCGACCAACAGGCGTATGCGGCGCGCGAGTGCGTCACGGCGGGCCGGCGACGGCCCGAGGGATATCGAGGTCATCAACAGCAGCCCCGCGTCTCGGCGTCCGGGCAGGTCTTGTCGGCCTCGACCGCGACCACGGCGTTGCGCAGGTGGTCGAGGGCATGACCGAGACGTTCGTCGGCCAGCTCGTAGCGGGTGCGGCGGCCGACGGGGATGGCGATCACCAGACCGCAGTCCCGCAGGCACGCCAGGTGGTTCGACAGCCTCGTACGGGAGATGCCGAGGGCGTCGGCGAGATCGGAAGGGTGGGCCGGGGCCTCGCGCAGCGCGAGCAGCAGCCGGCAGCGGATCGGGTCTGCGAGCGCACGGCCGAATCGGGCCAGCACCTCGATGTCGGAGGCAATAGTCAGCACATCTTGAAGATACACCTCATCATGAATTCAGGAAATCATGAACCATCGAGTTCAGTTGCGACACCCAAGGCCCACCTCCGGCCCGGCGGCCCTGCGCAGGGCCGCCGACGAGGCCCACCACCAACGATGCCGAGCTGCTGGGCGTACTGGCATGGGAACCGCTCGGCGGTGAGCTCGTCCACCAGCGCTCGATGCTCCCGGACGCCTGAGCGCTCCGCCGAGCGCTACCGCCGTCCCACGTCAGAGGGCTTGACCTTCGAGTCGGGTCGAAGGTCTACCGTCGGGGGCATGGGCACCTATCGGATCTCGCAGCTGGCGGAACGCTGCGGTGTTCCCGCCACCACGCTGCGTTTCTACGAGGACGCCGGGCTGCTGCCGGCCGGGCGGACCCCTTCGGGTTACCGCGTCTACGGCGAGGACGCCGTCGAGCGCCTGGGTTTCATCTCCTCGGCCAAGCTCCTGGGCCTGGCCCTGGAGGAGATCCGCGAGCTCCTGGACGTCCGGGAGGAGGGGGTGTGCGCGGCGGTCCGTGGGCGGATGGTGCCGCTGGTCGCGGGCCGCATCGCGGAGACCGAGGGCCGGATCGCCGACTTGTCGGCATTCTCCGCACATCTTGCCGCCGTTCACGCCGACTTGTCGGGTCCGGCTCCGGAGGGCGGGTGCGGGCCGGACTGTGGCTGCCCCACTGTCCCGGCCGCCGCCGGACCGGCCACCACCGGACCGGTGCCGGTAACGCTGTCGCGGTTCCGGCCCGCCGCGCCGGAACCGGCACCGGAAGCGGCACCGGAATCAGCGGCCGAATCCTGGCGGGAGGCTCCGGTGGACTGCACTCTGGACGGCCCCGAGTTGGAGGGTCGCAAGCAGGAGTGGCGTCAGCTGGTGGAGCAGGCCATCACACTCCACGAGATCCCCGACGGCCTGCGGCTCACGTTCCCGGCCACCGTGGAGCTGGCCGGGCGGGTCGCGGCCCTGGCAGCGGCCGAACAGAGCTGCTGCTCGTTCTTCGACTTCACCCTGCACCTGGATCCCGCCGCGCTGGAACTGACCGTGCGCACCCCCGAAGCCGCGGCACCGCTGCTGACCGACCTGTTCGGAGCGACCGCATGAACCACCCCGCTTCTCCCCGACGCCGGGCAGCCGCCTGCGACACGGGAGCGGGCCCGGTCGACCTCGGCGTGCCCACCGTCGGCACGGCTTGGGCTGAGCACGTGCACTGACCTGGGGCGGAGGTCGTCGGCCGGGCCTGTGAGGATGACGGAAGCGGACCGCCGCCAGGGGCGGGCCGGTACGGAGCAGGGGAGCAGTCGGGTGTCGCGGGAACCGTCGGGTCCGGTCGAGCGGATGGAACACCACCAGATCGCGGTGTACCTCGGCGCGATGGCGCTGGGCGCCCTGGTGGGCTGGGCGGCGCCGTCGGCCGGGCCCGGCTTGGAGTACGCCATCAATCCGGTGCTCGGCGCTCTGCTGTTCGTCACCTTCCTCCAGGTCCCGGCCGCCGAGCTCCTCCGTTCCCTGCGCGACGGACGGTTCCTGTCGGCCGCGCTGGTGGTGAACTTCGTGGTGGTGCCGCTGGTCGTCGCCGCGATGTTCACCTTCCTGCCCGCCGACCAGGCCGTACGGATCGGTGTCCTGCTGGTGCTGCTGTGCCCGTGTGTGGACTACGTGATCGTCTTCTCCGGCCTGGCCGGGGGTTCCGGCCGTCGGCTGCTGGCCGCCACCCCGCTGCTGCTGGTCGCGCAGATGATCCTGCTGCCCGGGTTCCTGTACGTCTTCATGGGCTCGGAGCTGGCCGACATCGTCGAGGTCGACCCGTTCGTCGAGGCGTTCCTCGTGCTGATCGTCATCCCGCTGGCGCTGGCGTGGACCTTGCAGACGTGGGCGGCCCGCCGGCCGGCCGGGCAGAGTGTCGCCGACGCCGCGAGCACTGCGATGGTCCCGCTGATGGCCGCCACCCTGCTGGTCGTGGTGGCCTCCCAGGTCCCCAAGCTCGGCGGCAGCCTCGCCGATGTCGCGGCCGTCATCCCGTTCTACGTGGTGTTCCTGATCGTGATGGCGTACGCCGGGAAGGCCGTCGCCCGCCTGTTCCGCCTCGACGCCCCCGCCTCCCGGGCCGTCGTCTTCACCGGCGCGACCCGCAACTCCCTGGTCGTCCTGCCCCTGGCCCTGGCCCTGCCCGATGCCCTGTCGGTGGCCGCGGTGGTCGTGGTCACCCAGACCCTGGTCGAGGTCCTCGGCATGATCGCGTACGTCCGCCTCGTCCCCCGTCTCGTCCCGGCCGACCGAATCACCGTCTCCGGCTGACCCGTCCTGCCACCGTGCCACCAGCTCGAGCGGGAGGTGCCGGAGCGGCGGCGCGCGGTGATTACGCTCGCGATGCCGCTGCGGGACCCGGCCGAGGGAGGTGCCGGGATTCGCCCCGGAGATCGGCACCTCCCTGCGGGACGTGAGCGACCACCTCACGCAGGCGGCGGAACGCATCACGCGCTTCGCCGAGTTGCGTTCCGCCGCGACGACTGGCTGTGAGGCCTCCCGCTCTCATGGGCGAAGACCCTGGAACCGTAGAAGCCCCGCCTTCGCGGCCAGCCGCGTCGGTCCGGCGGTCAGCCGACGAGAGGGAGGTCGTGCCCGGGTTCTGCCGGGACCACGCCGAGGTGCTCAAGGAGAAGGCCCTCCCTGGTCGACCACGGGGAGATGCCGATGCTCTCGGCCTCGCACGCCGTGAGGAGTGCCTCGGCGACGAGAGCGCCGGCCAGGGCCTGCCCCGCGCGGTGCCGGGAGATGCCCGGCAGTCGGGTCCGACGGGCGGGATCCGCTCCGGCCAGCACCGGGATCCACCGCCGCAACTGGGACAGCGTCAACTGCCGCCCGGCATGCGCTCTTCTGCGCCTGGACGAAGTGCCGGCCAGGCGGGCGAGTTGCTCGAAGGTCTTGGAGCAGGCGACGACGCTCCCGTCCCGTGCGGCCACCGGCAGGCCGGGGGCCGTACTCAGGGCATGGCCGAGGAACTCCCGGACCTCCTCCAGACGTGCCGCGGACGGAACGGTGCCGCCCGGAAGCCAGTCCCGGGTGATGCGCCGCGCGCCCAACGGCAGCGAGAGCACACTGCGAGGACGCGCTCCACGGCCCGAGGCGATCTCCACGGTGCCGCCACCGATGTCCAGCATCAGCAGCGGGCCGCTCCCGGAACCCGTCCACTGCCGGGCCGCCACATAGGCCAGGCGTGCCTCCTCCTCACCGGGCAGGACCAGCAGCCGCGTACCGGTGGCACGGGCCACCTGCGCGATCACCTGTTCCCGATTGGGCGCGTCCCGGATGACCGAGGTCGCGAAGGGGAACACGGTCGGCGGGCGGCGGACCCGGACGGCGGCCATCGCTTCGGCCACGGCGTGCTGCACGCTGGTGATCCCGACCTTGCGCAGGCGGCCTCTGCCGTCGAGCTCCTCGTGCAGCCGTAGCCGGGTCTTGTACGAGAAGACCGGCTCCAGTCCCGCACCCGGGCGCCACCGGACCACTGTCAGCAGTGCGCTGTGGCAACCGACGTCCAGTACCGCGGCCTGCTCCGGCCTTCCCCGCCCCATCCTGCCGTCTCCCCCGTTTCCGCCCGCTCGATCATGTCCGGTCGGCAACGACCGCTGCGGCTGCCTGCGGGAAAGCACACGCTCACACGACCCTAACCCGAGCCGCACACGCGCCGAGCTGCTGCCGATGCATCGTTGATCCCCGAGAACCGCCCCTCTGCGGACGGAAGCGGACTGCACCGGACGGCAAGGAGTTCGACTCCGTACGCGCCGACGATGTTCCGGAGACCCCGGCCATCGTCCCCTTGTCGTAGCCGTCGCGGGGCTTGGCCGACGCGCCGGCACCGCGGCAGTCGGGGGCGATGACCTGGTGGCCGGCCGCGGCGAGAGGTGCGAGGACCTGCGCCAGGCGTGCCGGGTCTGCGGGGCTCCATGGCGTCTTCTCCGGCCGCTCTTCGGCGACGGCGGCGGGCCGAGCGAGGGTGTCGGCGAACTGTCCGACGTCGCCGCGGTGGCCGCCCGACCGGTCGGACACCTGACAAAGCCGCAGGCAGTGCTGTGGCGGGGGACACTCCTGACCGGGAAAGACCTGCCCCCCTTCGTCGGTGGATCCGCACCCCGACCGGGGGAACACTGGCAGGCATGGCGAAGAAAGCCGAAGAGCTCAAAGAGTTTTTGCGCACCCGGCGTGACGCCGTCCGGCCCTCGCAGGCCGGGCTGGCCAACCATCCGGGCCGCCGCGTCCCGGGCCTGCGTCGCGAGGAGGTCGCGCAGTTGGCCGGCGTCAGCGTGGACTACTACACACGCCTCGAACAGGGACGGCTCACCAGCGCCTCGGAAGGCGTCATCCTGTCCATCGCCGAGGCGCTGCGGCTGACCCAGGCCGAGACCCAGTACCTGCGCGACCTGCTCCGCCCTCAGCCCCGGCAGGCGGTGAGGGAGCCTGCGCCGCGCCAGGAGGTACGCCCCGACCTGCTGCGCATTCTCGACGGCATGCACGACCAGCCCGCCTTCGTCCTCGGTCGCCGCAACGAGGTCCTGGCCTCCAACGCTCTCCTGGACGCCCTCCTGACCCCGTTCGGCCAACGCGCCGCCGACGACCGCAACCTGCTGCGCTGGCTGCTTCTGGATCCTGCCGCCCGTGACCTCTACCTCGACTGGGCGAAGGTCACGTCCGAAGTCGTAGGCGTCCTGCGCGCCGAAGCGGGCCGCTACCCCCACGATGCGCTGACCGCCCGCTTCGTCGACGAACTCAAGGCCGCGAGCCCCGAGTTCCGCACCTGGTGGGCCGAGCGCACTGTCGTCGAACGCACCTGGGGCACGAAACGGTTCAACCACCCCACGGTGGGCCGTCTCGATATCACCTACGAGGCCCTCACCCTCCCCGGCGACCCGGATCAAGTGCTGTTCATCTACGCCGGGAAATCCGACGCCGACCTCGACAAGCTCCGCATCCTCGCCAGTTGGAGCACCCACCGGACAGACCAGAACCCGGCCGACACCCCGCCTCCCGGACGCCCCGGCTCACGCCCGTAGGACCAGCCCGGCTCGTACGGACGGCGGTCGGCCCCTGGCCATCGACCACCAGGCGCCCGCCGGCGCCGACCGTCCCCCACCCCAAGGAGCACCTCATGAACGGGACCCCCACCGAGCGTCCGCTGGCGCTGGTGACCGGAGCCTCCTCCGGCATCGGCTACGAACTCGCCCTGCTGTTCGCCATCAACGGCTTCGACCTGGTGGCCACCGGCCGCAGTGAGAAGACCGATCAGGCAGCCGCCGACCTCGCCCGGCACGGCGTCGACGTCATTCCCGTACGCGCCGACCTCGCCCAGGCCGACGGCGTGGAAACCGTATGGCAAGCGGTGGAGAAGACCGGACGCCCCCTCGACGCGGCAGTCCTGAACGCCGGACGCAGCATCGGCGGCGCCTTCCTCGACACCGACCTCGACGACGAACTCGGCCTGATCGAACTCAACGTCACCTCCGTCGTCCACCTGGCCAAGCACGTCGCCCGCCACATGGCCGCCAACCGGCAGGGCCGCATCCTCATCACCTCATCCCTCTCGGCCACCCTGCCCACTCCCTACGAGACCGTCTACGGACCCTCCCGCGCCTTCACCCGCATGTTCGCCCTCGGCCTGCGCGAAGAACTCAAGGAACACGGCGTCAGCGTCACCACCCTCATGCCCGGCGCCACCGACAGCGACTTCCACGCCCGTGCCGGCATGAACAACACCGCCTTCGGCTCCGGTATGAAGAAGAACAGCCGCAAGGACGTCGCACGCCAGGGATTCCTGGCCCTGATGGACGGACGGGCCGAAGTCGTCGGAGGCGACGCCGCCACCCGGCGCACCGCCGTCAAACACCGCTTCATGCCAGAAACGCTCAAGGCGTCACGCCACGCCCGCATGGCCAAACCGCGGGCCTGATCCGCCTCACTCCGACGCCCTGCAACCGCGGCACGATCACGACGGAAGATCGATGGGTCTTCCTTCGTGCTCACCGACGCGGGTTCAGTCCTCCGCTTTGATCTTCTTCATGGTGAGGTGAGAGGTGAGGCGCAGGACGGCGGGCAGGCCACTGAGCTTGCTGGTGAGGAAGGTTTCGTAGGCGGCGTGATCGGCGACTGCGACGCGAATGAAGTAGTCGGGGCGGCCATACATGCGGCGGAACTCGATGACCTCCTCGTACGAGGAGACGGTCGTCTCGAACTCCTCGAAACTCCTGCGGTCCTGGGCGGAGATCTCGACGTCGACGAGGACCTCCAGTCCGCGCCCCATGGCCGCGGGGTCGATGACGGCCCGATAGCCGGCGATGACACCCGCCTCCTCCAGCCGCTTGACCCGGCGCAGGCACGGTGGCGGCGTCAGGCCGACCCGCTTGGCGAGCTCAACGTTGGCGAGCCGACCGTCCTGGCGCATGTGAAACAAGATTTCACGATCGGTCGCATCGAGGCTCACTTCATTGCTCATGAGTAGATCATAGGGTCACAACACGCAACCATATGAGTCGCGATTCCTTCTAAAATGTCCGTATGCGAATACGCCCTGTCGCCGTCGTGGTGCCGCCCCAGCCGACCAGAGCGCCGTCCGATGTCCTTGTCGCGCTCCGCGACTCCGCCTCCGTCGGCCTGGGGTTCGTTCCGCTCGGGCTCGCCTTCGGGGCACTCTGCGTGCATTCCGGTCTGGACTGGTGGTGGGCGGGCCTGTCCGCCGCGCTCGCCTTCGGCGGCTCGTTCGAGTTCCTGCTGATCGGACTGGTTGTCGCGGCGGCGCCGCTGGCGTCGATCGCGCTCGCGGCCTTCATGGTGAACGTCCGGCACGTCTTCTACGCGCTGTCGTTCCCCCTGCACCGGATATCGGGCCGCCTCGGCAGGACGTACAGCACCTTCGCGCTCTGCGACGAGGCGTACGCACTGGCCAGCGGCGAGCAGGCCCGCTCCTGGTCCGGTCGACGCATCCTGCGTGTCCAGTTCCTCCTGCACCTGTACTGGGCCGGGAGCGCGACCGCGGGAGCCCTCCTCGGCTCCCTCATTCCGGCCGGCGTCACCGGCCTGGACTTCGCCCTGACCGCCCTGTTCACCGTCCTGGCGCTCGACGCCGTCCACGATCTCCGCGGGGACCTGCCCACTCCACTCCTCGCCCTGCTGAGCGCCTTGGCGGCCCGGCTGCTAGTCCCGGGCCAGATGCTGCCGGCCGCCTTCGCCCTGTTCACCGCCGGACTCCTGATCCGTCACCTGACGAGGAGCGGGAAGCCGAGCCATGCCTGACACCGCCTACGCCGTCGCAGCGATCGGCGTTGCCGCCGCCGTCACCTGGGTGCTGCGCGCCCTGCCGTTCGCCGCGCTCGCCCCGCTGCGCGCCAGCAGCACCGTGCAGTACCTCAGCGCCCGCATGCCGGCCGGCGTCATGATCATCCTCGTCGTGTACTGCCTGCACGACCTCCCGGTGACCGAGGCACGCGCCGCGGCACCCCTCGTCGCACTCGCCACCACCATCGGCCTGCACCTGTGGCGCCGCAACGCCCTGCTCAGCATCCTCGGCGGCACCACCGTCCACGTCGTCCTGGCCGGCACCCTCTTCAGCCACTAGGCACCCGCGGGCAGGTCAACACCCATGCAACCCGATCCAAGGAGACAGATCCCGTGACCACCGGCGTCATCGCGCGCGAGAGCTACTACGAGCGGACGGGCGAGCACACCTACAAACCCACAGCTCACGCGGGTGGCGCCTGGCAGACCGACGAACAGCACTTCAGCCCGCTCGCGGGGCTTGTCGTCCACGCGATCGAACGACAACTCGCCGAGCGCCCCGGGAATCCGACGCTCGCAAGGATCAGTTACGACATCCTCGGCCGCCTCGCCCTCGACGAGTGCGAGATAGCCGTTGAGACCGTTCGTCCCGGCCGGACCATCGAACTCCTCGAAGCGACCGTGGTCATCGCCGGCCGCCCGGTCGTCCGTGCCCGCGCCTGGCTGTTGGCGTCCCTGGACACATCGCCCGTGGCCGACAGCCCCCACGAGCGGCTCCCCCTCCCCGAAGAGCTCAGCCCCTGGGCGATGAACGAGGCGTGGAACGGGGGCTATGTCTCGTCCATCGACGTTCGCCGGACGACTCCGCCCCGCAAGGGCCGCGCGACGGCCTGGGTGTCCTCGCTCGTCGACCTCGTCGCTGACGAGCCGAGCACCGCCCTCGCCTCGTACATCGCGCTCGTCGACACCGCCAACGGCATCGCCGTGCAGCAGGACCCCGCCGCGTGGATGTTCCCCAACCTGGACCTGACGATCCACCTGCACCGGCAGCCACACGGGCCGTGGACCGGCCTGGACACCACCGTCACCTTCGGCCCGACCGGACAGGGGCTCACGAGCAGCGTCCTGCACGACCTCGACGGCCCCGTCGGCCACGCCGTACAGATCCTCACTGTCCGCCCCTTGTAGACGGGGGCCAAGGGCTGTCCGTAACTGCTGAGGGGTGGGTGACAGTAGCTGCTGAGGGGTGGGTGACAGCCGGGCTCAGACTGCGTCGCGGTCCGCTGCGGCCGCCCAGCGACGGATGCGCTGGTCGGGATGCGCCTGGGCGGATGCGAGTGTGCTCTCAAGCAGGTTGTGCAGGCGTGGCGGGTATGCCGCGCGGGAGGTGGGCAGGTCCAGCAGGACACGGTGGCTCATCCGCAGATCGGTGGCCTCGGCGAACACCCGCATCGAGGCCTCCAGCCAGGCGTCCTTGATGTCCTGCGACTCGTCCAGCGCGGGATCACGTACCCCACCGGGTCCGTACGCCGGGGACCGGTCCGCGCGCAAAGGCACATGGGCGCAGTACCAGGCCCGCACGGCACCCGCTCGCTCGGCGTCCGTGCCGATCCGTAGGTAGTCGACCAGTGCTGCCATCACGCGGCGGCGTCCGAATGCGTAGACCGCCGGCTCGACGAACCAGCGGCAGAAGCTGGGATCCGGGTCGTACACGGCTGCCGCCATCAACGGGGCGAACAACTCCTCGGGCAGACTCGCACGTTCGAGCAGTGGCTTGCGCACCGCATGGGCGAGGAGGCGGGCACGCCGGTCGTCCGGCTTCATGACGACGTCTTCGACACCCAGCAGCCGAGCCACCTCCGTCGCGCACTGCAGGAATGAACCCGGTTCCATGCCGCTCTGTTCGTCTTCGGCCACGACAGCATTCTGGACCTGCCACGTCGGCAGGCACAGCGCCTTTGGCCGCCGCCCCTTGCACGGAAGGGCTCACCGCGGCGGGATCGTCTTACGTGAGGGCGTACCCAACACCTGGACGAACGCCCGGCCCAGGGGAAGCCCGTACGCCACACCGTGCGCCAACTCGTCGGCGCACAGGAAGTCAGCCCGAGGGGGTGTTGTAATTGACGATCCCCTCCACCATGAGAGCGACCGCACCGGCCAACGGGTTGGTCGCTCCCAGGCCCACCACGTCGGGCAGCTTGTGCGCCTCCCTCTCGGTGACGGCCACCATGCCCCAGAACGCGTTGAAGCCCGAGGGATCCGCCGGCTTGTCGGTGGCCGCCCCCACGATCAGGACGCCGCCCTCCTCGGCCACCGCCAACGCGCCCATCTGCCGCAGCGTGTCGTGATCCCGCTCCTCGGCGGCCACTACGCTCCAGCCCGCCACCTCCACCTGCCGCAAGGCGTCAAGGAGCTTGCCCGGCGTGTCCGACCCCGCGACAACGATGTCAGGCAGTACGAGGGCCACCGGCCCCTGTGTCATCGGCAGGGCGGACCGGATCGCCCCGTCGAGACCGGGCCCGAACGATTCGTCCTGGTAGACGAAGACCATCTGGAAGGTGTCGGCATAGCGAGCGAGATAGCTCACCGTGTCCAGCTTGTGTGTTCCGAACACGACGACCAGGCGCACATTGAGTCCGCTCTTGGCGAGTTCGACGACGGCTTCCAGGCTGCGGTCCAGCACGGTGACCCCAGGAGCCAGACAGTGCAACTCCTTCGGGTAGGGCGCACCGAAACGGGTTGCGTCTCCGGCGCAGGGCAGGATGACCGAAACATCGGGTAAGGGTGTGGACGAACTCTGCATCGCGTGGCACTCCGGTTGTGTGGACGATGGGGGATCTTGCACACCTCGCCGAGCACAGACTGCCCAGAGCCGGCCGACGCCGAACCTCCGGCCCCACACGCACCGTGGCCACCGAGAGATCTGTTCCCGGCAACTCCCGAACGCACAAGTCTGCCGCCAGACAAGCGAGTTGACCGACGCGACCAAGCGCGATGACACGAGGCAATCGCCGCCTGCCCCGGCCGACACTCGCCCTACACTGCTGCCGATCATGCCTGACGACCGACGCATCACCGCCGCCGGCCATCACCCCGAGCCCGGACGGAAACGACACAAGCGCGGGGAAGACTCGACGAAAGAGGACGCTGAATGCGGGTGTTGTTGTCCACATACGGGACACGTGGCGACGTCGAACCGCTGGTGGCACTGGCGGTGCGGCTGCGGGCGCTCGGCGCGGCGGTGAGGATGTGCGCCCCGCCGGACGAGGAATTCGCCAAGCGGCTCGCGGGTATCGGAGTGCAGCCGGTGCCGGTCGGGCCACCCGTCAGGGAGTTGATGCGTGGCAAGATCCTGCCCTCGGCAACGGACCTGGCCCGCTACAGGAACGAGTTGGTCGAGACGCAGTTCGACACCTTCCCCGCGGCGTTCGACGGATGTGACGTGGTGGTGGCGGCAGGTCTGGGGCAGGTCGCCGCGCGATCCGTGGCCGAGGCCGCGGGTATCCCCTACGTGTACGTGAGCTACGCGGCGGTCCACCTGCCGTCGCCGCACCACGCGCCACCGCCGCGGCCGGGCTGGCCGAAGCCTGAGGTCGCCGACAACCTGACACTGTGGGAGTTGGACGCCCAGAACGTCAACGCGCAGTTCGGCGAGGCACTCAACGGTCACCGGACCGCCCTCGGTCTGCCGCCGGTGGACAACGTCCGCGATCACATCCTCACCGACTGTCCGTGGTTGGCGGCGGACCCGGTCCTGGGATCATGGCAGGAGACCCCCGGCCTCGACGTCGTACAGACCGGCGCATGGACCCTCGCGGACGAACGGCCCCTCCCGGCGGATTTGGTGAGGTTCCTGGACGCGGGCACCCCGCCGGTCTATGTGGGCTTCGGCAGTATGTCCCCGGCCGAAGGCATCGGGGGCATGGCCGTCGAGGCGATCCGCGCACAGGGGCAGCGCGTGCTCGTGTCCCGCGGTTGGGCCGACCTGGAGCTCGTCGACGACGGGGACGACTGTTTCGCCATCGGCGAGGTCAGCCATCAGACCCTGTTCGCCAGGGTGGCCGCTGTGGTCCACCACGGTGGCGCGGGCACGACGCTGACGGCGGCCCGGGCGGGCGCGCCGCAAGTGGTGATACCTCTCCAGCTGTCGGACAACCCGTACTGGGCCGGCCGTGTGGCGGCACTGGACCTCGGTGCGGCCCTCGATGCTCCGACCACGACCGTCGGCTCTCTGGGCATGGGGCTCAAGACCGCCCTCTCACCTGAAACCCGGGCTCGTGCGCAGTCCTTGGCAAGCCGGCTCCGCGCCGACGGAGCGGAGGTGGCCGCGCGCCGGTTGGTCGACGGGACGCGGTGAACGACGCGGGCCCGTAGGACCGGTCCCGCGGCACCGGCGCCTCATGCGGTCCACTTTCTTCAGGCAAAACCCTTAATGTCGCATGCCGAGCGCAAACAGCTTTCCGTCACCGAATGGATGTGGCGTTGGTCACCGTTGACCACCCGATCCGAGCACATTTAGCATCAACGGAAATGTGCCACCGCACGGGTGGTCGAACAAACAGAAGCGTCCGCAATCACCACTCTGCATGCACCTCACGCAATTTGACGGAGTTTTGATGGACAGATGGCGATTTCCATGAGCTTGCGCGAGACTCCGCCGAGTCCGTGAAAGCCCGGTTCGAAATCCTGAACGGCCCGCCGCCCATGCTGTTCGCGCAGTGGCGCAACGAGGAAGTCGACCAGGCCAGGCAGCCGATCACCCCAGCCGCGGCCCGCCGAAGGGCCTGGATCCGCAAGCACTGTTTTCAGTTCGCACTTTGATTGCAACGCACACGTTCCGGACGTCAGTCTGATACTCCGGGAACGCCGGAACCGATTTCCGCCGCGTTCTCTTCTCGTGAAGGGTAATCCGTGTCCTTACCCCGAATCGCAGTCAGTAATCATTCCGGCGAAGAGACAGAATCCGCGCCCTTGTCACTGGCGCAGGAACGCCTTTGGGTCATGGCGCGCATGGACGGAGACGCCAGCGCCGCCTACAACGAGCCGATGCCTTTCGACATCCGGGGACCGCTCGATCGGGACCTGCTCATCACGGCGCTGCAACTGCTCGCGGCCCGCCACGAGGCCCTGCGCACCCGGCTGGTCCCCTCCGAGGGTTCGGCCCTTCAGGTCGTCGATCCGCCGGACACGGGGTTCCCGGTGGCCTTCGAGGATCTGACGGGACTGCCGGACGCGGCCGATCGGTTCACACGCATACGGTCGGAGGTGGAGGGCACCCCGTTCCGCCTGGGCGAGGAGCCCATGGCACGCGGCTGCCTGATAGCGCTCCAACCGGACCATCACGTACTGATCCTGGTCGCACATCACATCATCTTCGACGGCTGGTCCCGCTCCCTGCTGCTGAAAGAGCTGGGCCTGGTGTACTCCGTGCTCCAGCAGGGTCAGGACGTCTCGCTGCCCGAACTGACCTGGCAGTACAGCGATTACACGCGCTGGCAGTGGGAGTGGATGTCGGGAGACGAGCCCGGCTCGCACGCCGACCACTGGACCACCGCACTGGCCGACGCCCCGACCGTGATCTCCCTGCCCACCGACCGGCCGCGCCCACCCGAACAGGACTTCCGTGGCGACCGGTTGCCCGTGACCGTCGACGAGGATCTGACACAGGCCCTGCGTGCCCTGGCTTCTGACAACGATGTCTCCCTCTACGCGACCGTCCTCACCGGCTGGTCCGTACTGCTGTCCCTGCTCTCCGGGCAGGACGACATCGTGGTCGGCGCCCCCACGTCGAACCGCCGACACGGCGAAGTCGAGGGCCTGATCGGCTTCTTCGTCAACACCCTCGCCCTGCGCGCGGACCTCTCCGGCTCACCCAGTGTCAAGGACGCCCTGAAGAGGGTGAACCAGCGGATCCGGGACGCCCTCAAGCACGTCGACCTCCCCTTCGAGCGAGTCGTCGAGCTGGTCAACCCACCGCGGAGCCCCGCCTACACGGCCCTGTTCCAGACCATGTTCGCCTGGGTCCCCTCCATGCGGAAGGAACTCGAACTTCCAGGTCTGGAGGTCGAGTTACGGGAAGACGCCGCCCACACACCCGCGAAGTTCGACCTGGTCCTGGCCCTGGCCGACGAGGGCCGGCACCTCACCGGCGAGCTCGACTACGCGGTGGCGCTCTTCGACCGGACGACGATCGAACGGTATGTACGTCAATTCCTGCGCGTGCTGCGTCTGATGACCGAACAGCCCGATGCCGAGATCGCCGACCTGACACTGCTCGACGAGGACGAGCAGCGGGCACTCCTCGCCACCTTCAGCACAGGGCCCACCGTGACGGACCCGGCATCGGAGGGCGTGCTGGAGCGCTTCGCCGCGCAGGTCCGCCAACGCCCCGGGCAGTGCGCGGTGGTGGCCGACGACACGGAGCTGGACTACGCGACCCTCGACCGCCGGGCCAACCGCCTCGCCCATGCGCTGATCGCCCATGGTGCCGGTCCCGATCGAGTGGTGGGCCTGCACGTCGGACGTACGGCCGAACTCGTCGTCGGCGTGCTCGGCATCCTCAAGTCCGGAGCCGCCTACCTGCCCCTCGACCCCGGCCAGCCCGCTGAGCGGCTCACCGCCATGGTGAGCGACGCCGCACCGGTCCTCGTGCTGACCGACCGGAAGGACAGCGCGGAGGACGACGGACAGCTGTGGAAGCACCTTGCGGAGGTGGAGGCAGAGGGGACGCACGACGAGGCGCCGGCCATCGGCACGGACCTGACTCGGCTCGCCTACGTCATCTACACCTCGGGATCGACGGGCCGCCCCAAGGGCGTGGCGGTGACGCACGGCAGCGTCGTCAATCTCTTCGACCACTGGCGCGAACTCATGGGGGACGCCCCCGGCGAGGCGTCATCGGCCTGGTCGAACATCGGCTTCGACGCGTCGGTGCACGAACTCCTCGTCCCGTTGACCACCGGCGCCGTCCTCCACCTGGTCCCCGACGAACTCCGTACAGACCCTGCGGCACTGCTGGACTGGATGCGCGAACGCAAGGTCACCCAGGCGTTTCTGCCCCCCTCCTACGTCCTGTGGATCGGCGAGGACCCGGCCGCACGCCTGGCCGGATCAAGCCTGCGTCAGCTCCTCACCGGAGTGGAGTCCCTGCCCGAGAGCACCCTGCACCGCATGCGTGAGCTGCTGCCCGGACTGCGCATCTGCTTCGGCTACGGCCCGACCGAGGCCACCCTCTACGCCACCGCCTACACCGACCCACAGCCGTACGAGCGGTCATGCCCCATCGGGCGGCCACTGCGCAACACACGCCTGTACCTGCTCGACGGCCGAATGCGCCCGGTGCCTGTGGGAGTCACCGGAGAGGTCCACCTCGGCGGAGCGAGTCTGGCCCGTGGATATCTGAACCGCCCCGACCTCACCGACGAACTCTTCGTGCCCGACCCGTTCGTCCCCGGTGAACGCCTCTACCGCACAGGTGACTTGGCGCGCTGGCTGCCGGACGGCAACGCCGAGTACGTCGGCCGCCGCGACGACCAGCTCAAGCTGCGCGGCTTCCGCATCGAACCCGGCGAGGTCGAGGCGGCGCTGCTGGCGGTCCCCGGAGTCCGCGAGGCCGTCGTCCTGGCCGATCGCGACACACCCGGTGGCCCCCGTCTGATCGCCGGCGTGGGATGTGACGCCGAGGCCACGCGAATGCCGTACGAGTGGCGTGCGGCTCTCAAGGACCGGCTGCCGGACTACATGATCCCCGCAGTGGTGGCCGAGTTCCCGCGACTGCCGTTGAACCGCAGCGGCAAGGTGGACCGGCCACAGGTGCTGCGCGCCGCGGCGGGAACCCGCGCGGGACCGGTCAACACGGCCGCGCCCCGCGACCATGTGGAGATGGCCCTGTACCGGGTCTGGCGCGGGGTGCTGCTGCACCCGGACATCGGCATCAGTGACAACTTCTTCGAGCTGGGCGGCACTTCGATCTCGGCGATCAAGATGGCGTCCGCCGTCCAGGAGGAACTCGGCGTCGCCCTGCCCGTCCGGAACGTCATGCTGCACCCCACCATCGAGGCGCTCGCCGAGCGGGTGCGCGGCGACGTCGGCGATGCCTCACAGTCCGCCAAACCCGGCAGCCTGGTCGAATTCCGTGCGGGCGGCGGCCGACAGCGCGTGGTGTGTGTGCATCCCGCCGGTGGCACCGCGTTCTGCTATCTGCCACTGTCCGCCGAACTGGCCGACGACATCGGTGTGGTGGGGCTTCAGGCGCCCGGCATCAATCCCGGCGAGTCCACCCTGCCCGGTGTCGAGGCGATGGCCGAGGAATATCTGCGGCTCGTCGGCCCCCGTGCCGACGAGGCACTGGTGCTGTGCGGGCTCTCCTACGGCGGTCTGATCGCGTACGAGATGGGCCGCCGTCTGGTGGCGGCCGGACACGAGAAGGTGAGCGTGGTTCTCCTCGACACCCATGGTGCCCAGGACGAGGAGCAGCGCGCCGCGATCGCGCCGGTCGGCATGGCGGAGTTCCGGGAGAAGCTGGTGCGCTTCAACGGCATGTACCCGGGTATCGACGACGACCAGGTGGCCCGGTACCTGAACGTCTACAACCACCACCGCGAGACGGGGCGCGACTACGTCGTACCTGAATCGCCCGCCCGTGTCGTGCTGTTGCAGGCGACGGCCGTGGAGGACGAGGAAGCGGACGTCGAGGACGCCGCCGCTCGTCTACGCGCGTTCTGGCGGCACCGGGTCGGCGGTGAGTTCGTGGTCGAGCCGGTCGCCTGCGGTCACTGGGACATGTTGGAGAGCGACGAACTGCCCCGCGTCGCCGCCGTCCTCACCGCCGAACTGCACCGGCTGACATCCGCCCCCGGCCAGGGCGAGACGGAGCGCACAGCACACTCAGGCACGTCGGAGGCACGATGAAACCGCGCGTCGAGACGTCCCGCACCGACGTGGCCGAGGACCCGGGCGCCCCGGCCGGGATTGCCCTTGCGATTCACCGCCGAGCCCTTCGCACACCGCACGCCGAGGCGGTCGTCGACGGCGAAGTAAGCCTCGACTACGCGACGTTGAACACGGCAGCCGCGATCGTCGCCCAGGAGCTGGGGCGCCGGGGCGTCACCGCGGGGCAGGCGGTGGCGGTGGCGGTGCCGCGGTCGTGGCGGCTGGTCTGCGTGATGCTGGGCATTCTGCGGCTGGGAGCGCAGGTCGTGCCTCTCGACACCCAGAGCCCCGCCGAACGCCGTCGCTTCATCCTCCGGGACTCCGCCGCGGTCGCCCTGGTGTACGAAACGATCGAGAGCGTCACCGACCTCCCACGGACCGACCTCCCGCAGGACGTGATGGCGCTCGCCGCGGACGCCCTTCTGCCCGAACTTCCGGACGCCGGTGCCGCCGTGGAGGCGCCGTCCGCCCCCGGCGAGGTGTCCTTCCTGTTCTACACCTCCGGAACGACGGGCCGGCCCAAGGGAGTCGAGGTCCGTGACGCGGGGGTCCGGCGACTGGCCCGACCCGGCTACATCCGCGTCGAGCCCGGTCTGCGCTATGCCTGCATGGCCAATCCGGCGTTCGACGCGCTGAGTTTCGAGGTCTGGGTGCCCCTGCTGACCGGTGGCTGCTGCGTGATCCTGCGCGACGGGGACGTACAGACTCCCGAGCGGCTCGCCGCGGCACTGCGGAACGAGCGCGTGGACACCCTCTTCATCACCACCGCGCTGTTCAACGCGATGGTCACGGCTGTGCCGGACTGCTTCGCCTCGGTCGGCGAGGTTCTGGTGGGCGGTGAACAGCTCAACCCCCACGTGATGCGCCGCTGGTACCGGGACAACGCCGACAGCGGCACCCGTCTGTTCAACATCTACGGGCCGACGGAGTCCACCACCTTCGCCCTGTGCCATCCGATCCCGCGCGACTTCGACGGGGACGTGGTGCCGATCGGCCGGCCGCTGCCGCAGACCGGTGCGGTGCTGGTCGTACCGGGCCAGGAGCGGGTCGCCGCGCCCGGTGAGGTCGGCGAACTCCTGTTGAGCGGAGCCGGACTCGCCGTCGGATACCGCAACCTTCCCGAGGAGACCGAGCGGCGTTTCGTGCGGCTGCCGTGGCTCGACGGAGGCGAGGAGCGGTACTACCGCTCCGGTGACCTCGTACGGGCCGACAACGAGGGCCTGGTGGAGTACGTCGGACGAACCGACCGCCAGGTCAAGGTCCGTGGCTTCAGGATCGAGCCCGGCGAGGTGGAGCGGCGGGTTCTGACCCACCCGGCCGTCCAGCGTGCCCATGTGTGCACGCGCCGCGCGAGTCCGGAGGGGCCCAACGAACTGCTGGCGTTCGTCGTCCTCCAACAGGAGCTGTCCTACGAGGAGTTCGACAGCCACCTGGCGGCCCATCTGCCTGCCTACATGCGCCCCCACCAGATCCATCTCGTCGCCGAACTGCCGCTCAACGCCAACGGCAAGGTCGACCAGGCCGCTCTGCTGCGGCGGACCGACCGGCCTTGGCGACCCGCCGCCGCGAAATCCGACGGACCGGCAGCGACGGAGACGGAGCGCCGGGTCGTCGAACTGGCCGAGGAGATACTCGGCACCACCGGCCTCGGGCTCGGCGACCGGTGGATCGCCTGCGGCGGCGACTCCTTGAAGGCGCTCCGGTTCTGCTTCGCCGTACGACAGCGGTGGGGCCGCGAGCTGACTCAGGCGGCGGTCCTCCACGGCGACCTGGCCGCCGTCGCCCGGTTCCTCGGCACGGTCCCTCCCGACGAGGAGAGCCCGTTGCCGACACCAGCGGTCTCCGGTGCCCGCTCGGCGCCCGCCACCAGCGAACAGCAGCGGCTGTGGCTGATGCAGCGCCGCGCCCCGGGCTCCCGGGCCTACTCCGTCAACCAGGCCTTCCGCGTGGACGGGCCCGTCGACACCACTGCCCTGCGGCGAGCGCTGCGCAGTCTGGTGGCACGCCACGAGGCGCTGCGGACGGGCTTCGGCCTCGGGCCGGACGGCTTGGAGCAGACCGTCGGCGAGCCGTACGACCCTTGGCACGAGCCGGGCGCCCCCTGGCACCAGCCGGGCCCTCAGCAGACCTGGGACGAGGAAGAAGCGCACGCCTTCGCCGACACCTTCTTCGCCGAGCCCTTCGACCTCGCCGTCCCCCGTATGCTCCGCGCCTGCTGGCTGCCGCGTGACGGCGGCGGCACGCTCCTGCTGCACCTGCACCACATCGCCGTGGACGGCTGGTCGTTGAGCATCCTGCTGCACGACCTGTCGGCCGCCTACGCCGGAAGCGGGGGGCACGAATCACCCGCTCCGACCCCGCTGGACTTCGCGGACTGGCAGAGCGACCGGTTCGCGAGCACCGCCTACCAAGCGCAGCGCGATGAACTCCTGGCGTTCTACCGGGGGTTGGAGGAGCCGCAGGAGCCGCTGCCTGCCCGGGACGCGGGTCCGGCACCGCGGGCGCGCCTGCTGCACACGTCGCTCGACGCCGTTCGGCGGTCCCAAGTGGACCAGCTGTGCGCCGGGTTCGGACTGACCCGGTTCCAGGTCCTGCTGTGCGTGTTCTCCTGGTGCCTGTACGGCGTGACCGGCCTGGTCCGCCCGCGCGTCGCCGCCCCTGCCGCGGGCCGCCCGGTGCGCGAGTTCGAGAACAGCGTGGGCATGATGGCGAACACCGTGCTGCTGCCCCTGACCGTCGTGCCCGGTGAGGACCTGCGCTCACTCCTCGCCCGCACGAAGAGCGACACAGGGCAGGTGCTGGGACGCCAGGACGTGGCGCTCGCGGACGTCCTGACCGGCTGGGAGGCCGTCGGCGACAGCACACCGTTCGACTTCCTGTTCGTTCTGGAGAACACCGACTTCGGGGCCCTGCGGCTGCCCGGCTGCTCCCACCGCCCCCTGTGGTGGGCGGCACCCGAGGCCAAGTGCCCGATGACGGTCTCCGTGGTCGAGCATGCGGACGGACTCGACGTGCTGTGGGAGTACGCCGAGGACCGGTTCACCGGCGAGGACGTCGAGGCGATGGCGGAACTGTTCCGGCGGGGCGTGGACGCGCTCGCGGCCGGTGGCCGCTCCACCGCTCGTGAACTCGTCGTGCCCTACCGGCGGTCCCTCCCGGAGCACGGGCGCGGGCCCGCTCCCGAACCCGGTTTCACCACGATCGCCGAAGGCTTCGGCCGACAGGTCGCCCGCGCTCCGGACGCCCCCGCCGTGGTCACGGCCGACGGCGACACCCTGAGTTACGCGGCCCTCGACGCCCGTGCCGCGGCCCTCGCCACGGAACTGGCCGACCGCTACCCGATCCCGGCCGACGGCAGCCCCTGCCGGGCGGCCCTGTATCTGGATCCGTCCGTCGAACACGTGGTGGCGCTGCTGGCGCTGGCGCGGCTGAACGTCACCGCCGTCCCTCTCGACCCCTCCTACCCGGCCGACGTGCTGCGCCGCGTCCTGGAACAGATCGACCCGTTGTGCGTCCTGGCCACGCAGGACAGCTCGCCGACGCTGGACACGCTGCTCCCGGACGGTGTGGTGCGCCACCTCGTCGTAGCGGCAGACCCGGCGCCGGATGCGGCGCACGACGGGCACAGGTATGACCGACCCGCGGCCGACGCGCCGACCCACGACGGCACCCGCCCCCTGTACACCCTGTTCACCTCCGGCTCCACCGGCGTCCCCAAGGGCGTGCAGATCAACGACCGCACGCTGTGCGACCTGATCAGGTGGCAGTCCGGTCCCGGCGGCCTGACCGCCCCCGCGGTCACCCAGCAGTTCTCGATGCTGGCCTTCGACGTGTCCTTCCAGGAGATCTTCGGGACACTGTGCACGGGTGGCAGCCTCCAGCTCATACGTCCCGAGTGGCGTCAGGACGCGCCCTCGCTCCTGGACCGGCTGGACTCCGCGGGCATCGAGCGGATCTTCATGCCCTACGTGGCCCTGCAACTGCTCGCCGAGTACGCCGTCCGCCTGAACAGGTATCCCTCCCGGCTGCGCGAAGTGGTCACCGCGGGCGAGCAGTTGGTGTGCACCGACAGCATCCGGCGCTGGTTCGCCGGTCTCCCCGGCGCTCGTCTGTTCAACCACTACGGGCCGACCGAGACACATGTGGTCAGCGCTCTGTGTCTGGAGGGAGATCCTGCGCAATGGCCCGAACGGCCCGCCATCGGAGGCCCGGTGGCCGGCGCCGACCTGCGGGTGGTGGACGCCCAGGGCGACCCGGTCCCGAACGGGTGCACCGGCGAGCTGCTGATCGGCGGCACCATGGCCACCCGCTGCTACCTCGACGAACCCGCGCTCGACGACACCCGATTCGTCGAACTCCCCGGCGCGGGCCTGTTCTACCGCAGCGGTGACCGGGCGTTCTTCGACCGTGAGGGCCTGCTGCACTACGCGGGCCGCGACGACCAGCAGATCAAACTGAGCGGGCACCGGCTCGAACTCGGCTCCGTCGAGGCGGCCCTGCTGCGCCATCCGGCGGTGGTCAACGCGGTCGTCACCCGTGACGGGGACCGGCTGACGGCGGGCCTGGAAGTCCGTGGCGAGGCCCCGTCCGCCGACGACCTGACCGCGCATCTGTCCGCCCTTCTGCCCTCCTACGTACGTGTGGACCGCTTCCGCAGGCTGGACAGACTCCCCCGCACACCCAGCGGCAAGCTGGACCGGCAGGCGGTCCTCCTGGCACCGGGGGAAGAGTTACGTCGTTCCGCGATCGCCCGCACGGGCCTGTCGGCCGAGGAGGAGCGCCTCACCGCTGTCTTCGAGGAGGTCACCGGGTCGACGATCGCACCGGACCAGACCTTCTTCGAGGCGGGTGCCTCCAGTCTGGCCCTGATGCGCTTCCACCTGCGCTGCACCACGGCACTCGGTCTGCGCTTCGGTGTCGCGGACCTCTTCGAGCACGTCACCGTCCGCTCCCTGGCCCGCCATCTCACCGCCGCGCGGTCACTCACCCCATCGGCGGCGAAGCATGACGGGCCCCCCGAACGGACCCCCGCACCAGGGGAGCCGATCGCGGTCGTCGGCATGGCGGTACGGGTGCCCGGCGCCCCGGACCTGGCCGCCTTCTGGGAGCTGGTGGTCTCCGGCGGCACCGGAATCCGCCGTATCGACGCGCCGGAAGGAGTCGTCGGCGCGCACAGCACGCTCGACGGGATGCTCGACTTCGACCCGGGTCACTTCGGCATCAGCCCACAAGAAGCACGTCTGATGGACCCCCAGCAGCGTCATCTGCTGATGGCCGGCGTGCAGGCCCTGGCGCACGCGGGAGTTGCGGACACCTCGGCCACCCGGGTGGGCCTGGTGGCCGGTGCCGGGGAGAACACCTACTTCCAGTCCCTGCTGCGCGAGGCGGACCCCGGCCGACTGCCTGACGGCTTCCAGCTCGCCCTGCACCATGAGAAGGACTTCCTGGCCACCAAGGTGGCGTACCACCTCGGGCTGACCGGCCCCGCCTTCAGCGCCCAGACGGCCTGCTCCAGCTCTCTGGTCGCCGTGCACCTCGCCGCCGGTCTGCTCCGGCAGGGCGAAGCCGACGTGATGCTCGCCGGAGGTGTACTCGTCGACCCCGGGCTGACCGGCGGCTACCGCTACCGGCCGCAGCACATCTTCTCCGCGGACGGTGACTGCCGGCCCTTCAGTGACGACGCCACCGGCACGGTCGGCGCGAGCGGCGTCGGCGTGGTGGTCCTCAAGACGCTGCGGCAGGCACGGCGCGACGGCGACACCGTCCACGCACTCATCACAGGCTCCGCGATCAACAACGACGGTGCGGCGAAGATGAGTTACACCGCGCCGTCCCTGGCCGGACAGCGGGAGGTGATCCGGACCGCCCTGTCCCGCGCCGGACGCACGGGCGCCGACCTCGGCTATGTGGAGGCCCACGGCACCGGCACCCGGTTGGGCGACCCGATCGAAGTGGGGGCGCTGCGGCAGGCGTTCGACGTGAGCGAGTCCGGCCGCTGCGCTCTGAGTTCCGTCAAGAGTCAGCTCGGCCACCTGGGCGCGGCCGCCGGTGTGGTGGGCCTCGTACGCGCGGTCCTCGCGGTGCACCACGGGACGCTTCCGCCCAACCTCAACTTCCGGGCCTTCAACCCGGAGATCGGCCCCGATCCCACTCCCTTCCACGTCCCGACCCGAGCCACGCCCTGGCCCGAGGGGCGTGAACGGGTGGCCGCGGTCAGCAGTTTCGGGATCGGCGGCACCAACGCCCACGTCATCGTGGAGCAGGACACCGCGCCCCAACCGGTGGCAACCCGCGACGTGCCCAAGTGCCTTGTGCTGTCTGCCTCCAGCGCGGACGCCCTGACGGCCGACGCCGCTCGGATCGCCGATTACCTCCAACTGCACCCGGAGCGGCACGAGTTCGTGCTGCGCCATCTCCAGGCCGGTCGGGTCGCTCGCCGTCTGCGGACCGCGGCACCCGTGACGGACGCCGCCTCGGCAGAACACTGGCTGCGCACGGTCGCCACTGGAACGGTGCAACCCGGTAGCGCGGACCCGGACGCCGTAGCGGTCTCCGCGGCCGGTCTCACGGCCCACGACCTCGCCGAGGCCTGGGCCGCCGGACACCCTGTCGACTGGGGGGCGGGATCCGCTCCGGCGCCCTGGGACTTCCCGCCCCCGTCCTTCTCACTCTCGGAGTACGACTTCGACCGACTGCCCGACCCGCGCGAGACCCCTGCCGCCACACCCCGGCGGCTGCCCCGGGAGAACTGGCTGCACCAGCCGCACTGGGTCCGGCTGCGCCGTGCCGCCGCCGCGGACACTGACACCACCGCGCCGACCGGCCACGCCTCCACCGTGGTCGTCGTAGCCTCCGAGAACACTCCGCGGACAGCGCTCGCGCCCTTCGAGGCGGTGGCGTCGAGGGTGATACGGGTGCACCCGGCCGGCGCCTTCGCCCGCAGAGGACCGGACTCCTACGACGTAGACCCCGCCGATCCGGCGTCTGTGCGACGGCTGCTCGACGCGCTGTCCGAGGACGGTGCCCCCGTCTCCAGCGACACGGAGTGGGTGCACGCCCTGCCCCTCGACGTGACAGGGCCGGTCGGTCCCGGCACCCTGGAACACGCCCGTCACGCCTGCTTGGACAGCACGGCGGCCCTGGCCCAGGCGTTGACCGGGCGAAACGGCTCCCCACGTGTGTGGTGGCTGTCGTACGGCGCCCGGCCCGTGACGGGAACGGTGGACAGACCTGAACTGGCGCTGCTCGCCGGGCCGGTCGAGGTCGCCCATCAGGAGTCCGCCCTGAACGGCCATTGGCTCGACCTCCCGGACGGCGACCTCACCCGCTGGGCCGGACACGTGGCCTCGCTCGTCGCCGGAACACGTGAAGCCGGTCATCGCGGTGAACCGGTCCTGCCCCGCCAGCTCGCGCTGCGGCAGGGCTACTGGTGGCGGCCGGGCACGGTACCCGTATCGGAGCCGGCGGGTACGCGGTCCCCCGTACCGGCCGGAGCGGACACCGTCCACCTGGTGCTCGGCGGTACGGGCGGCGTGGGCCGCGCCATCGCCGCCTGGCTACTGGAACACACCCGCGGTCGGGTGCTGTTGCTGTCGCGAGACCCGCGGCTGCCCGAGGAGTTGAACGGATGGGCCGACCGCGTCGGCCTCGTCCCGGCGGACCTCGCGACCATGCCCGTCCACGAAGTGGCGGCTGCCGTCGCCGACCACACGTCCCGGCTGGACGGCGTCGTCCACGCGGCCGGTCTCGGACACGGCGGGCTGCTCGTACGACGTGACGCCACCGCGATGCGCGACGCCGCCGCGGTACGCGAGCGTGGCGCACTCGTCGTCGAGCACCTGATCGGAGCCTTCCGCCCGGAGATCGCGATCTACTGCTCCTCGATGTCCGCCCTGCTCGGCGGTGTCGGCCAGAGCGACTACGCGGCCGGCGCGAGCCTCCTCGACGGCTTCGCCCACCACCGGGCCACCGAGGCGGAGACAACCGTCCGGATCGGCATCGACTGGGACATCTGGAGCGAGACCGGAATGGCGACCCGGGTCCTGGACACGGACAGCCGCCATCAGGCCCACCTCGCGGTCGGCCTGACCGTCGAGGAGGGCAAGGCGGTCTTCGCCCAAGCCCTGGCTCTGCAACTGCCTCAACTCCTCGTGTCCACAACGGACATCGAGGCCTCCCGGGCCTTCTACGCTCCTGCCTGCATTCCTGCCAACGCTCCTGCCGGGATCGCCGATCGGTCCTCGGGCCCCGGACCGACGCACCCGACGGACCCGACGGTCGGAGAGGAGGCAACCTCCTCCGACACCGGCGGTGCCGGGGCGCGAGCGGACGCCATGGCCCGGGTGATCCAGGATCTGCTGGGTGTGGACGAGCTGGACCCCGAGGACTCCCTCTACGACCTGGGCGCCGACTCGCTGACCCTGATCAGCGTGATCGCGCAGATCGAGGACGACTACGGCGTCGAGTTCGACCTGGCCTCGTTCAGTCACCGCGTCAGCCTGACGGAGATCCTGAAACACATCGAGGCGGCTCTCGCCTCCACCGAGCCGACCTCCGGGTCCACCACCGAGTCCTCCGCCGAGTCCAGCGCCGAGGCGGCCGGGAGCACCTCCCGGGTCGTCCTCGACATCTGGCAGGAGGGCACCGGTTCGGCCGTCCTGTGCCTGGTGCACCCGGTGGGTGGAGACATCCAGGCCTACCGCTCCCTGGTGGCGGCCCTCGGACCCGTGCCGACGGTGTGTCTCATCGCCGACCCGGCACTCCGCGACACCGAGATGCCCGCGTGGTCACTGACCGAGCGGGCCCGTCACTACGACGCGGAATTACGTGAGCGCTTCGGCGGACCGGACCACCGGCTTCACCTCGCCGGATGGTCCTACGGCGCCCGTGTCGCGATGGAGATGGCGGGTCTCGCCGAGTCGGCCGGCCGGGCGCTGGACGCGCTCTACCTTCTGGATCCGCCACCGCCCCGGGCGGAGGCGCTGGTCGCCGCCTATGACGAGACCCACCTGGAAAGGGTGTTCGCGGCCGAACTCGGGACCGGAGCCTCCTCGTTGCCGGGCTCGTTGCCGAGGTTGCCGGGTTCGTTGCCGAGCGAGCACGCACAGGCGTACGCCGAGCGGCTGGCCCGCTGCTGCCGCGCCAACTTGCGCAGCCTCGGCGAACATCGCGTACGGCCGCTCGTCTCCGTCCCTACGTATCTGTGGCTGGCCGAACACCCCACGGAGGGCATGCCCACCCCCGCGGACCCTCGGGAATCGGACCGGCAGTGGAACGCCTGCCTGCCTCCGTCCGCCGTGCTCAGGTATCTGCCCACGGACCACTACGGCATCGTCGCGGCACCCCACGTGGACACGGTGGCCGAGGCCATCAGGGCGACGCTCGCGTCCCCGGGTGCCGCTACCCGCGAAGCCGCTGACCTGTAAACCCCACCCCCCTCTGGAGGTTGACATGGAGTCGTACGAACGCGAAGCACTGGAAGCGGTGACCACGCGCCCCGTGTACTCCTATCGCACGCTCACGGTCGAACGGATCACCCCCGTTCTGGGGGCGGAGGTCTCGGGCGTCGACCTGTCGCAGGAGATCCCGGCGGAGCAACTGGAGGAGATCCGGATCGCCTTCCGCGACCACCACGTCCTCGTCTTCCGCGATCAGACGATCACCGCCGAGCACCACAAGCGCTTCGCCGCCGCCTTCGGCGAACCGCGCCCCGTCAATCCGCCGCCGCCCGAGGGCGATCCCTGCATCCTGGAGATCCGCACGACGTCGGCCGCGGCGGACGTGGCGGGCAACGGCTGGCACGCGGACGGCACGGCCGACGCCGAACCGTCACTGGGGTCGATGCTCTACATCACCGAGATACCCGAGCCGGGATGCGGCGGCGACACCCTGTTCGCCAACATGCACCTCGCGTACGGCATGCTCTCACCGGCCATGCGTGGCCTGTTGGACCCGCTGACCGCGATACACGACGGCGCGCAGGCCCTGGCGGGATACACACCGCCCGCGGACTACGTCATCCCCAAGAGCGAACACCCGCTCATCGCCCGGCACCCCGAGACCGACCGCAAACTGCTGTACGTCAACAAGGCCTACACCAGTCGCATCCCGCAGCTCTCCGCCGACGAGAGCCGGGCCCTGCTCGACGTGCTCTTCGACATCATCGCCCGCAGGCCGGTCCTGCACTGCCGCGTCCGCTGGACCCCTGGCACGCTGGTCTTCTGGGACAACCGCTGCGTCCAGCACCACGCGACGTACGACTACTACCCCTACGCCCGCTACGGCCAGCGCGTCGCCATCAACGGCGGCCCCGTCAAGGGCTGATGCCCTGACCAGGTGAGGCGTCGTGCACCGGCCCCGCTCCCGCGCACGACGCCTGACCGCGCTGCCTGAGGTCAACAGCTCGACGGCCCGTACATGAAGGCCCCGACCCTCTCCTCATGGTGGTCGCACGCACTTCTCCGTGCAGAACTATGGTGTCCCACCACATGTGACACTGACCTGCGTCTTCCTACGGTGTGGCGACACGAAAGCGTCCCCGCCAACCGCCTGGAAGTGGTGCCGATGTCCTCCCCCGCAACCGCTCCCCCACCACCCGCCAGCCTCAAGCGCATCGTCGCCGCGAGCCTCATCGGCACCACGATCGAGTGGTACGACTTCTTCCTGTACGGAGCCGCCGCCGCGCTCGTCTTCAACAAGCTGTTCTTCCCGGACTCCGACCCACTCGTCGGCACGTTGCTGTCGTTCCTGACGTACGCGGTGGGGTTCGCCGCGCGGCCGCTCGGGGCGCTCGTCTTCGGGCACTACGGCGACCGGCTCGGGCGCAAGAAGCTGCTGGTCCTGAGTCTGCTGCTGATGGGCGGGGCGACCTTCGCGATCGGGCTGCTGCCCACGCACGCGACCGTCGGCACGGCGGCGCCGGTGCTGCTGACCGTGCTGCGCCTGGTGCAGGGCTTCGCGCTGGGCGGGGAGTGGGGCGGCGCCGTGCTGCTCGTGTCGGAGCACGGGGACGCGCGGCGGCGCGGGTTCTGGGCCTCGTGGCCGCAGACCGGGGCGCCCGCCGGGCAGTTGCTCGCGACGGGCGTGCTGTCGCTGCTGACCGCCGTCCTGTCGGACGCCGCCTTCACCTCATGGGGCTGGCGCATCCCGTTCCTGCTGTCGGGCGTACTGGTGATCGTCGGTTTGTGGATTCGTCTGTCTGTCGATGAATCGCCTGTCTTCAAGGCTGCCCTCGCCCAGGCCGAGGCGCGCAAGGCCACCCAGGGCGGGGCCGCCGAGAAGCTGCCGCTGGTGTCCGTGCTCCGCCACCACTGGCGGGACGTCCTGATCGCCATGGGCGCGCGCATGGCGGAGAACATCAGCTATTACGTGATCACCGCCTTCATCCTCGTGTACGCCACCACCTCGGCCGGTCTGTCCAAGCAGACCGCGCTGAACGCGGTGCTCATCGCCTCGGCCGTGCACTTCGCGGTCATCCCGCTGTGGGGCGCACTGTCCGACCGCGTGGGCCGCCGGCCGGTGTATCTGCTGGGCGCGGCCGGTATCGGTCTGTGGATGTTCCCGTTCTTCTCACTCATCGACACCGGGACCTTCGGGAACCTGATCCTCGCCGTGACCGTGGGCCTGGTCCTGCACGGGGCAATGTACGCACCGCAGGCCGCCTTCTTCTCGGAGATGTTCGCGACCCGCATGCGCTACTCCGGCGCCTCCATCGGCGCGCAGTTCGCGTCGGTCGCCGCGGGCGCGCCCGCACCCCTCATCGCGACCGCGCTCCTTGCGGACTACGACAGCTCCACGCCCATCTCCCTGTACGTGATCGGGGCGGTCGTGCTGACGCTGATCGCGGTGGGCGTGGCGAAGGAGACCCGCCACCGCGACCTCGCGGACGTGGAGGCGGGCGACGGCCCCGAGGCGGACGACACGAAGGAGTCCGCCCGCACCGCGGACGCCCATACCGTCTGAGCCGCCGGCCCCGGACCGACCCCCGTGCGCCCGCGCGTACGGGGGTCCGTGCTGTCAGCGATGCCCCGTGGACGTCAACCGGTGCAGCCGCAGGGCGAGTTGGATCTCCAGTGTGCGGGCCGGGCTCTGCCAGTCGGGGCCCAGCAGGCGGCCCACCCGTTCCAGGCGCTGCGCGACCGTGTTGACGTGGACGTGCAGCTCGTCCTTGGTGCGTGCGGGGCTCATGCCGCAGGCGAAGTACGCGTCGAGGGTGTGCAGGAGGTCGGTGCCGCGCTTCTCGTCGTAGGTGACGACCTGGCCGATGGTGCGCTCGACGAAGCCGGAGATGTCCCTGCTCCCGGCGAGCAGCAGCCCCAGGAACCCGAAGTCCTCCGCGGCGGCGCCGTCTCCGGTACGGCCGAGCAGCCGCAGCGCTTCGAGGCATCGCTGCCCCTCGGTGTAGGCCTCGGCCACGGTGTCAGGGCGGGCGGCGAGGTCCTGGACCGGTGCCGAGGCGCCGACAGTGACCGCCTCGTGCACGGCGGTGCCCAGTTCCTTGGCCGTGCGGCGGGCCAGCTCCGTCGCTGTGTCACCGGGGGTCAGGGGCAGCAGCAGGACGGTGCCGCCGTCGCGTGCGGCGGCCAGTCCGTGCCGGGTGGCAGCGAGATGGGACGCGGCGGACCACAGTCTGCGGCGCGCGGCGGCCTCCTGGTCCGCGTCGGCTGCCGTGGCGTCCAGGCGGGAGGCCAGCACCACGTGGGTGGCGTCGAGGTCGGCGTCCAGCCGGGCCGCGCGCTCGCGCAGCAGCCGGGGATCGCGGTCCCGCGCGTCGAGCAGATCGTCCAGCAGCTCGCCGCGGACGCGCTGTTCGGCCTCGGAGGCCGAGCGCCGGGCGAGCAGCAGGAGCGAGGTGACCATGGCCGCCCGCTCCAGGGTGCGCTGGTCGACGGGGTCGAGTCCCGGATGGCCGCGCAGCACCAGCGCGCCGAGCAGTTCGCCGCCGGCGGTCACGGCCGCGACCCAGTCGTCCCCGTGGCGCACCGCGTGGCCCTCGGCACGGGACGCCTCCAGCGCGTCACCGGGTGCGGTGCTCGCGTCCGCGAACTGCACGCTGCCGTCGAGGATCTCGGACACCGCGGCCGACACGTCGTGGACCCCGCCGCCCCGCAGCACGAGCTCGGCCAGCCGGTCGTGGACGCCGGAGGCCCGCTCGATGACCCCGCTGCGGTCGCGGATGATCTCGTTGGCCCGCTCCAGGTCCGCCAGTGCCTCGCGGGTCTCGGTGAGCAGGTTCGCGGTGTCGATGGCGGCGGCCGCCAGGGCTGCGAACGAGCCGAGCAGTGCGATCTGTTCCCGCTCGAAGACCCGCGCCCGGCGGTCGGCGGCGAACAGGACGCCGATGACGTGCGGCCCGAGCATCAGCGGCACGCCGAGGATCGCCACCAGGCCCTCGTCCCGTACGCCAGTGTCGATGGTCGAGGTGTGCTGGAAGCGGTCGTCCTGGAAGTAGTCGTCGGTGACATAGGGGCGGGCCGTCTGGGCGACGAGTCCGCCGAGGCCCTCCCCCATGCCGAGCCGCAGCTGCTGGAAGCGCGCCGCGACCGATCCCTCGGTGACCCGCATGTACGTGTCGCCCTCGGCCGGGTCGTTGAGGCTCAGATACGCGACGTCCGTGCCCAGCAGGGAGCGGGCGCGCTGCACGATCGCCTGGAGCACGGCGTCGAGGTCGCGCAGCCCCGCCAGGTCGTGGGCCGTCTCGAAGAGCGCGGACAGCTCGGCCTCGCGTCTGCGGCGCCCCTCCATCTCCGAGCGCACGCGCAGCGCGAGGAGCTTGGCGCGCTCCAGAGCGGCGATCCGGTCGGGCGGCAGCCCGTCCGCGCGGGCGAGCAGCACCGGCTGCTCGTACGCGTCGGCGGACGCGCCCCGGGCCAGTAGCTCCAGGAACGGCGCCTCGGCGCTCGCCCCGGAGCGCTCGGCGGACTGCAAATGATCGCGAGACATGTGCACCAGGATTACCCGTCGCACCGACAGCCTGACCAGCCCTGTGGACAACTCGTGCTCAGTGCGCGGTCCAACCACCGTCGAGGACAAGTGAGGTTCCGGTGACGAAGGACGCGGCCGGTCCGCACAGGTACGCCACGGCCTCGGCGACCTCGTCCGGTTCGATGAGGCGCTTGACCGCGCTGTCCTGCAAAAGGATCTCGCCGAGCACCCGCTCCTCGGGTATCCCGTGGGCGGCGGCCTGGTCGGCGAGCTGCTTCTCGACCAGTGGGGTGCGCACATAGGCGGGGTTCACACAGTTCGAGGTGACGCCATGGGGGGCGCCCTCCAGGGCCGCGGTCTTGGAGAGTCCCTCCAGACCGTGTTTCGCCGCCACATACGCCGACTTGAAGGGGGAGGCGCGGAGCCCGTGTACGGACGACACATTGACGATGCGGCCCCAGCCCTGCCCGTACATGTGCGGGAGTGCTCCGCGGATCAGCCGGAACGGGGCCTCCAGCATCACGGTCAGCACGGTGTGGAAGGTGTCGGGCGGGAACTCCTCGATGGGGCGCACCAGCTGGAGCCCGGCGTTGTTGACGAGGATGTCGGTGCCGGCCGCGGCGGACTCGGCGGCGTCCAGGTCGGTGAGGTCGAGGACGTGCGGTTCGACCGTGCCCGCGAGGCCGCGGGCCTGTTCGGTGAGGGTGCCCAGTCCAGCGGCGTCCCGGTCGACCGCCCGCACCTTGGCCCCGGCCGCGGCGAGCCGCAGTGCGCACGCGCGGCCGATGCCACCCGCGGCGCCGGTGACGAGGGCCGTACGGCCGCCGAGGTCGAGGGACGGGGCGTGGGTGCCTGCGAGGGCGCTGGGCGCGGTCATGCCCCGACCCTAGGCAGCGGCCACGCCCCTACCGATGTGGGTGCAACCCACACTTCGCGCTCAGGTCATGGGGTCGAACCACGTGGGCTCGTCGGACAGCGCCTGCTTGATCCGGAACAGTCCGTGCTCGGTCAGCTCCGGCAGCGCGTCCACGTCGAACCAGCCGACCTCCAGCGACTCGTCGTCGTTGACACGGGCCTCGCCGCCGACGGCCCGGCAGCGGATGGTGATGTCCATGAACTGGCAGATGTCGCCGTTCGGGTACGTGGTCGGCGTCAGTGCCTGTACGAGCACGACACGCTCGGCGACACACCGGACGCCCGTCTCCTCGTACACCTCCCGCACGGCACAGGCGGCGGGCTGCTCCCCCGGGTCCGTCATTCCGGCGATGACGGCCCACTTGCCGGTGTCGGCCCGGCGCCCCAGCAACACTCTGCCGTCGTCGTCGAAGACGACGGCGGTGACTCCGGGGAGCCAGAGCAGTTGTTGGCCGGCGGTGGCCCGGATCGTACGGATGAAGTCAGGAGTAGCCATGGGCCGACCCTAACCGCCCGGTTTCGTCGGCTCGGCGCATTCAGGACGCGTACGAGCAGCGCACCACCGGCGTACGGCTACGCGTCACCGGCGCGTCGTCCGCGCACCGCGGCCGTCACGGCCCAGCCGAGGCCGCCGGCCGCGATCAGCACCAGGACCATCTCCGGCGCGATTCCGACCCGTGTGGCAGGTGTCTCGGAGGAGCGCAGCGGCACCTTCTGGACGAGGGAGTCCGCAACGAACATGCCGGTCCGTTGGGTGATCCTCCCGTCCGGCATGATCACGGCGCTGACGCCGCTGGTCACCGGGACGGTGACGGTGCGGCTGTGCTCGACGGCGCGGATCCGGGACATCGCGAGCTGCTGGTAGGTCATCTCGCTGCGGTCGAACGTGGCGTTGTTGCTCGGCACGGAGATCATCTGTGCGCCATGGGTGACGGTGTCGCGCACGGCCCAGTCGAAGGCCGCTTCGTAGCAGGTCGCGAGGCCGACCCGGGTGCCCGCCATGGTGAACACGCCCGGCTCGGTGCCGCGGCTGAAGTCCTGGCGGACCATGGAGGTCCAGTTGTCGTTGATGGCTCCGATGAGCGACCGCATGGGGAGGTACTCGCCGAACGGCTGGACCTGCCGCTTGTCGTAGGTGGCGCCGGGGCCCTTCCGCGGGTCCCAGAGGATCTGCTCGTTGTAGAGCTTGCCGTTCTTCTCGACGACGCCGCCGACCGAGATGGGCGCGCCGATCGCCCTTGCCGCCTTGTCGATCACGGCGTAGGCGTCGGGGTTGCGGAACGGGTCGATGTCGGAGGAGTTCTCCGGCCACAGCACGAAGTCGGGCTGGGCGACCTTGCCCGCCTTGATCTGCGCGGCCAGGCGCTCGGTCTCCCGGGCGTGGTAATCGAGGACGGCGCGCCGCTGGGAGTTGAAGTCGAGGCCCGCGCGCGGAACGTTGCCCTGGATGACGGCGACGGTCGCCGTGCCGTTCTCGGCCTTGTCGCTGACCAGGGGCCGCGCGGCGAAGGCGCCGAGCACGGGGAGGAGGAAGCTGAGCAGAGCCACCGCGGCGGCCCCGCGTCGTACGGCACGGGTGCGCCGCGTCTCGACGGCCAGGCGGACGATCTCGTACAGGCCGAAGCCGCACAGGACGACGGCGAAGCCGAGCACCGGGGTGCCGCCCAGCGCGGCGAGCGGCAGGAAGACGCCGTCCGCCTGACCGAAGGCGATCTTGCCCCAGGGGAAGCCGCCGAACGGGGCACGCGCGCGTGCCGCCTCACCGGCGATCCACAGGGCGGCGGCCCACAGGGGCCAGCCGGGCAGCTTCGACACGACCGCGATGCCGGCGCCGACGAGCGCGACGTACACCGCCTCGATGACGACCAGCGCGATCCACGGCCCGGGCCCGACCTCCACTCCGGTCCACACGAGCAGGGGCAGCAGGAAACCGAGGCCGAAGAGGTAGCCGAGCCCGAGGCCCGCCTTCCAGGTGCGGCCGCGCAGCAACCAGCCGAAGAGCGCGAAGGCCGGCAGGGCCAGCCACCACAGAGTGCGCGGCGGGAAGCTGACGTAGAGCAGCACTCCGGAGAGTGCCGCGGTGGCGGCCGGAGCGAGCCGCCGCATCAGCCGGACCACGCGCGAAACGGGCCGGGCCTGCGGTTCGAGCTGCTCCGGCTCGTCCACGGAGGTTGCTGTGACGGTCACCCCCGGAGTGTACGGCGGGTGGTCACGGAGCCGACAGCGCGGCCCTGGTCACGTGCCCGGGCACTCCCCTCCCACCTGCTGCATCGTTTCTGCGCAACTCGTCCACAAACCGGCGCATCACCCGTTACGGTGTGCCGGAGCCTCTGACGTACGGGCCGTGGCAGGCCGGCCGGGCGGTCGGGGCCCTTCACAGGCCGGGGGCGACGGGGTGGGGTCCACAGGAATGGCGTCGGCGGCCGGTCCGGCGTCGGCGCACGAGAGACGCAGCGCGTCGGACGCGACGGGCGTGGTCGTGCTGGGGGCCTGCGCGGCCTGGTCCCTGATCACGGCCGCGGCACACGGCGGGCGTCCCGAAGGCGTACTCCTGGCGGTGCTCGCCGTCGCCGCCGGTTACGCCTCGGGGCGGATCTGCGGAGAGCTTCTGCCGGTCGCCGCGCCCTGTGCGGGCGCGCTCGCCGGGCTCGGTCTGGCGGTGGCCTCCCCGCACACCACCCAGGGGCCCCAGGTGATCTCGCCGCTCGGGCAGACCGGCGCCACCGCCGCGCTGCTGGCCCTCTCCGCGGGGTCCGCGTGCTGCGCGGCCTGGGCTGCCCGTCCGCCGGGACTGCGGCTGGTGTTCCGTCTGCTGGCCGCCGGTATCGCGGGGACCGCCGCAGTCCTGGGGTCGACGTCGGGCTTCGCGGCCTGTCTGGCCGTGCTGCTGTGCTCCCTGGCCGCCGACCGTATGCGACGCCGTGGCCTGGGGCTCGGCGGCCTCGCGCTGGCCGCTGTCATGGTGACCGGGGCGACCTGGGCCGTCGCTGAGAACGTGCTGCCGGACGGTCTCACCACGTCTCTTGAGGGACAGCTCACCCCGCATCGCGTGCTGCTGTGGCAGGACGCGCTCGACATGGCCGGCCGGGAGCCGGGGCTGGGCGTGGGGCCGGGCCGGTTCTCGGAACTGAGCCCGACCGTCACGCAGACGCTGCTGCCCGACGGCAAACCCCACTCGGCGCCCTTCCAGCAGGCGGCCGAACAGGGCGTGGTCGGCGTGGCCCTGCTGGCGGCGGTGTTCTGCTGGGTTCTGTACGCCCTGTGGCGGTCGCCGCGCCCGACGCCGGTCGTGCTCACGGCGGGTGCGGCCCTGACGGCGCTGGCCGCGATCGCCGCGGTCGGCAACGCGCTGAGCTTCACCACGGTCACGGCGGGCGCGGGCCTCCTCGCGGGCCTGGCCACGGCACGCCCCATGCTCGAAGAGGCGCCGCAGAACGCGATGGGGCCCGGTGGACGCGCCCGAAAGGACCCGCTGTCCCCGTGAGGAACCCGGGACGCCGAACCCCTTTCCGCAGTCGGCGGGGCGGGATCCGTTCCGCGATCAGCGGGTGGTGCCCGAGGCGGCCGCCTTCAGCCGACGACGGATGTCCCGTACGGCCGCTTCCGCGTTGTCGACCGTGATCGTGAACGTGTGGCCGTCGCCGAGCCGGAGCACCAGGCCCTCACCGCGGCGGACGACGACGGCGGTCCCCTGCTCGGGCCGCCAGCGGTAGCCCCAGCCGCCCCACTGGCGGGGCGTCACCCGGGGCGCGAAGTCGGCGCCGATGATGTGCGACAGCGGGATGCGGCGGCGCGGGAGGCCCATGTGGCCGCAGCGCACCTCCAGGCAGTCCTTGTCGACCTTCACGGCGACGTGCACGAAGGCGAGCGTGCCGAAGAGCACCAGGAGTCCCGCGGCGATGCAGCCGACCACGGACATGACGAGGGGGGCGATGCCGGACGTCCATGTGGAGTCGACGGCAAGCTCGATACCGAGCGCCAGACAGGCGGCTCCACCGCTCGCGAGCAGCCACTGCACACGATTGGAGGCGCGGCCGTGCCAGACCTCGGGGTGCGGGGCGTCGGCAGCGCCCGATTCGCCGTGGGGGTGGTCCCTCATGCCAGAGAGCGTACTCAGGTTCCGCAGTGCGGGCACCAGGTTGCGGGCTGTTACTGCTCCGGGTGGACGCCAGGTGTCCGCTTCGTGGCGGAGGCTCAGCGGGCGGGGCTCATCGCCTGCAGCAGACGGCCCTCGTCGTACGTCAACGCGGTCTCGGTCAGCGTCCCCTCGCGTCCGCCGAGCAGCACGGTGAGGCTGCCGTGCGCGGGAGCGTCCGGGGCCGGGTGCTCGCCGATCCGGCGCAGCGCCTGGGCGGCCACCGCGCCCGCGGAGCCGTGCAGGACGAGCGGGGCGAGGCCGGGCCGCTGCACGGCCGCGCGGATCCGCTCGGCGACCAGTTCGTAATGGGTGCAGCCCAGGACGACGGCCCTTACATCGTCGGGGGTACGTGCCGCGGCGGCGGCGATCGCGGCGTCGATGCCCGCCCGGTCCGCGTGCTCCACGGCGTCGGCCAGTCCGGGGCAGGGGACTTCGGTGACGCTCACACCGTCGGCGAACTCCCGGATGAGGCCGCGCTGGTAGGGGCTGCCGGTGGTGGCGGGCGTCGCCCAGATCGCGACGGGTCCGCCGCCCGCGGCGGCCGGCTTGATCGCGGGGACCGTGCCGATGACGGGCACCCCCGGCTCAAGGCGGGCGCGCAGCGCGGGCAGGGCGCGCACGGAGGCGGTGTTGCAGGCGACGATCAGGGCGTCGGGCCGGTACGCGGCGGCCGCCTCGGCGACGGCGAGGGCGCGGGCGGTCACGTCCTCGGGTGTGCGGGGTCCCCACGGCATGCTGCCCGGGTCCGAGGAGAGAACGAGCTCCGCGTCGGGCCGCAGACGACGTACCGCGGTGGCCGCCGCGAGCAGTCCGATTCCGGAGTCCATGAGCGCGATCTTCACCCGGTCACCATAGACGATCCGCCTCGACGGGCCGCCGGGGTGGGGCAGACTGCGACGGGTGAGCGCCCTTGTGTGGACCGCCGTCGGATCACTCGCCGCCTGGCTGTGGCTGCTCCTGGGCCAGGGCTTCTTCTGGCGTACGGACATGCGGTTGCCGCCGCGCCGGGAGCCGGACGGCTGGCCGTCCGTGTGTGTCGTCGTACCGGCACGGGACGAGGCCGCCGTGCTGCCGGACAGCCTGCCCTCGCTCCTCGCGCAGGACTATCCGGGGCGGGCCGAGATCTTCCTCGTGGACGACGGCAGTTCGGACGGCACCGGGGAGCTGGCCCGTGAACTGGCGCGGCTGCACGGCGGGCTGCCGCTCACCGTCGACTCGCCCGGGGAGCCGCCCGCGGGCTGGACCGGCAAGCTCTGGGCCGTACATCACGGCATCGGTCTGGCACGCGCGCGTGCACCCGAATATCTGCTGCTGACGGACGCCGACATCGCGCACGCGCCGGACAGCCTGCGGGAGTTGGTGGCCGCGGCCGAGGCCGGGGACTTCGATCTCGTGTCCCAGATGGCCCGGCTGCGGGTGGAGAGTGTCTGGGAGCGGCTCGTGGTGCCGGCGTTCGTGTACTTCTTCGCTCAGCTGTATCCGTTCCGGTGGATCGCCGTGAAGGGGTCGCGGACCGCGGCGGCGGCGGGCGGTTGTGTCCTGCTGCGCACCGAGGCCGCCGACCGGGCACGGATCCCGGACGCCGTCCGGCACGCGGTGATCGACGACGTCGCGGTGGCCAGGGCGGTGAAGGGCTCCGGAGGGCACATCTGGCTGGGGCTCGCGGAACGCGTCGACAGCGTGCGCCCCTACCCGCGGCTGCACGATCTGTGGCGGATGGTCTCGCGCAGCGCGTACGCCCAGCTGCGGCACAACCCGTTGGTGCTGGCCGGGACGGTGGCCGGTCTCGCGGTGGTGTATCTGGTGCCGCCCGTGGCGCTGTTCGCTGGCCTCGCGGCCGGCAGCGCCGGTGCCGCGGTGGCGGGCGGGCTCGCGTGGCTGGTGATGACCGTGACGTATCTGCCGATGCTCCGGTACTACCGCCAGCCGCTGTGGCTCGCCCCGTCGCTCCCGGTCACCGCGTTCCTGTACCTCCTCATGACGGTGGATTCCGCGGTGCAGCACTACAGGGGGCGCGGTGCGGCCTGGAAGGGCCGCACCTACACCCGTCCCGACGCGGCGCCCGAGCAGCCCTGAGCGAGCACGTCCGGCGCCGACGGGCTCCTGCCGGTCACTTCCTGCCGGGCGTCCAGTTCATGCCCCACCCGTACGCGTAGTCGACGGTGCGCTGTGGGCTCACTCCGCGATCGGGGACGAGGAAGCGGGCCTCGCGCTGGACGACGAGGTCGCTGCCGGTGTTGGTGATGAGGGCGAGCGCGCACACCGTCGAGGGGACCGTGCACTCGCCGAGCGAGAAGTCGACGGGCGCGCCGTGCAGCGGCTGCAGGGTCACCGTCGCGTCCAGGTCCGCGAAGGAACGCGCCCCTTCGTAGATGGTCACGAAGATGAGGACGCGGCGGAAGTGCTGTGTGTGGTCGAGGTTGATGCTGAGGTTCTCGCCGCTCGTCGAGGCCCCGGTGCGGTCGTCGCCGTCGAGATGGATGAACGGCGGCTGATGCAGTGCTCCGAAGGCGTTGCCCAGGGCCTGGACGACACCCTTGCTCCCGTCGGAGAGCTCGTACAGGGCGCACAGGTCGAGGTCGAGGTCCGCGTGCATGGCGACGGCCCGGCCCAGCTTGGCCTGCCACCCCGAGAACTGCTTGCGCACCTGCCAGTTGAGGTTCACCCGCATCACGCCGGAGGTGCCGCCCTGCTTGGTCAGCGAGACGGACGGGGCCTCCTTGGTGAGCGTGACCTTGGTCAGGCGTACCGGAGCCGTGGGCGGGGCGGGCGGTGTCGGCGGGGCGGGCGGCGGTGTCACCGGCGCGGCCGTGACCGGCGGGACGGTGACCGGCCGCGCCACGGGGGCGGGCGGGGCCACGGGAGCGGGCGCCGCCTGCTGCGGTTCGTCCACCGAGATCCCGAAGTCCGTGGCAAGGCCTACGAGGCCGCTGCTGTAGCCCTGTCCGACGGCGCGGAACTTCCAGGCGCCCTGGCGGCGGTAGAACTCCCCGAGCACGAAGGCCGTCTCGACGCTCGCGCCCTCGCTGTCGAAGCGCGCGATCTCCGTCCCCTGCTGTGCGTCCACGACCCGGATGTAGAGGCCGGGCACCTGCCCGAACGTGCCGCCGTCCGAGGACGCGGCGAGCACCACCGTCTCGATCCCGGGCTCCACGCGCGCGAGGTCGACGAACAGGGTGTCGTTCACCTGGCCGCCGGCACTCTGCTTGCCCTCGTGGCGCACCGCGCCGGAGGAGTGGGCCGGCTGGTTGTAGAAGACGAAGTCCCCGTCGGAGCGGACCTTCCCGGAAGCCAGCAACAGGGCCGAGGCGTCGGCGTCGGGCACGCCCGGGCCCGCCTGCCATCCCAGCTCGACTCGCAGTCCCGTCGTCGGCACCGGAACGTTCGATCCCTTAGGCATTGACATGTCCGCCCCCATCGGGTGTCTCCGCGCACGACCGCGCCTTGTCACGTTCAGTTCATTCGGTTCGTTCAGCCGTTCCGCGCCAACCTAATCCCCCGAGCGGCGAACGCCCATCACCCGGTGCGGGAGATCAACGACCAACCCACGAGTAACCGGCCTGGAACTCGGCTTTTACATGAACTGAGTCCCGGCCGCCGCCCCTTTTCGCCAAGTTCGCTCGCATTGACGATCCCACGTCACGGCCGACACGGAAAACAACCCTCTTATCGGTCTCCCCAACCAGCACATCGTGGGCTTAACTTATGTGCCATGACCTCCCCCCGCTCCACCTATGGCGGCGGTTACTACTCCGCCTCCTTCCCGGACACTCCGATCTACGACTCCCTCGTGGCCGAGCGGGGAACCCCGCAGATCGCCCCGATCCGGGTCCCCGCGGCCTATGACACGGGCAGTCACCTGCCCGCGCTGCCGTCAGCACTGCCCGCACTGCCTGCCGCGCCCTCTCAGCAGGCTCCTTCGTACGCCTACCCGCAGGCCCAACAGCCCTCGCCGCTGCAACAGGCCGCGCCTTACATCCCTCAGCAGGCCGGTGCGCCGCGCGGCTACCCGGGCCAGCAGGCCCCCCAGCCGCAGCGTCCGATGGCGGGCGGTACGGGCTACGAGGCGATGCGCCCCGCCGCCCCGCGTCCCGCCCCGGCCCCGTACCAGGAGCCCTACAACAACCAGCAGTACCGCGGTTACTGAGGAAAATCGGCCGAGGTCGTCCGTGTCCGCTGGCACGATGACCTCATGTCGAAGCCGGTGCTGCACTCGATTCACGTCTATCCGCTGAAGGCGGCAGGGGGTCATGCCCTGCGCGAGGCCGTCGTGGAACCGTGGGGTCTGTCGGGTGACCGGCGCTGGGTGCTGATCGACGAGAACGACAAGGTCGTCACTCAACGTCCACAGCCGCGCATGGCGTTGTCCGCCGTCGAGCAAGGGCCCGACGGCGGCATTTTGCTGTCCGCGCCCGGCCGTGAGCCGCTCGCCGTCCGCGTGCCCGAGCCGACCGGGACGACGACGGTGGAGATCTGGAACGACAAGGTGGAGGGGGTCGCCGCCGACGCCTCGGCGCACGCCTGGTTCAGCGACTGGCTCGGCATCGCGGTGCGTCTCGTGCACCTGGACGACCCCGCCGTCCGCAGGCCCATCGACCCGGAGTTCGCCCGGCCCGGCGAGACGGTCAGCTTCGCCGACGGCTATCCCCTGCTGCTCACCACGCTGGGTTCGCTCGACGCCCTCAACGCGCTGATCGCACAGGGCGACCGGCCCGGCGAGGGCCCGCTGCCCATGAACCGCTTCCGGCCGAACGTGGTGGTCGAGGGCACCGCCGCCTGGGCCGAGGACGACTGGTCCCGGATCGCCATCGGCGAGGTCACCTTCCGGGTCGCGAAGATGTGCGGGCGCTGCGTCGTGACCACCACCGACCAGGGCACCGCCGAGCGTGGCAGGGAGCCGCTGCGCACCCTTGCCCGCCACCGCCGATTCGGCGACAAGCTGGTCTTCGGGCAGAATCTCGTGCCGGAGTCCCCCGGCTCGGTCCGCATGGGCGATCCGGTCAGGCTCCTGGAATAGGCCCTCGCCGTGGGAACACCGACGCCCGGCATGCCCGTTGAGCCTGTGTGAGAAGTTCATGAGAGGCCGGGCGCGAGGGGTGACTTCGCTCTCTCTTCGCCGGCACCGCGCGTGAACGACTCCGGTGGGGGTTATCACGGACGCGGAAGGGGGTCGGGACGTTGCGGGCCATCAGGGGACTCTGGCGCTGGCGGCACAACCCGCTGCGGCGCACGACGGATCTCGCCGAGGCGTGGCTCGCGCTGGGGGCGCTGCTGCTGATCCTCGTCGCGGCACCCCTGGCCGGTGTCCTGATCGGCGGGCTGGCCCAGGACGCCCTGCAGCAGTCCGTGCGCGAGCAGCGGCTGGACCGCCATCCCGTGGTCGCGATCGTCGTCAAGAAGGCTGACCGCACCCCGCTCGACCCCGATCCCGAGACGGCCTCGGGGCGTGACTCGCACACCCGCGTCATCGCCGACTGGACGGCTCCCGACGGCACCGCGCGGCGGGACACCGTCATGGCGGCCCTGAACTCCCCGCACCGCGGCGACCACTTCACGGTCTGGACGGACCTGCAGGGCCGAATAGTCGGCCGGCCGCTGGACACCGCGACGGCGACGACACATGCCGCCCTGGCCGGGTTCGGCACGGCCGTCGCCTGCGCGGGTCTCGTCGAGGGTTCCCGGCGGCTGGTGGTGTGGCGCATGGTGCGGCGCAGGTACGACCGCCTCGACCAGGCATGGTCGCAGGCAGGCCCGGACTGGGGCAGGACGGGCACGGGCAGCTGACGGCCTCACCGCTCCGGTCAACCGGCAAGCTCCGCGCACGCTACGGTGGACCGGCCGAGATGTTCGGCACCGTCGTGAGAGGCTGTTCTCGTTCCCCGTGCGCGGAGTTGACGCGGCCGGGTGTCGGGAAGAGCCTCTCAGGACCCGCGTACGACGAGGTGGGGGCACAGCAGCGCCATGGCACAGGGCACGGTCCAGGTGACGCACACCGGTACGTCGCGGTGGCGGCGCCGCACGGGTGAGTACGCATCGCTCGCCGCCGCCCTGGAGGCCGCGGCCGACGGTGACGTCCTCACCGTCGCCGCCGGAACCTACCGGGAGAACCTCGTCGTCCAGCGGGCGGTGACACTGCGCGGCCCCGAGGGCTCATCCGGTTCCGTGCGCATCGCTCCCGTCGACGGGGTACCGCTCACCGTGCGCGCCTCCGCGGTGGTCCAGGACCTGCTCGTGGAAGGACAGGACTCGGCCGCGCCCGCCCTGCTCGTCGAGGAGGGCACACCCGAGCTGATGGACATCCGGATCGTCACCCGGTCCGCGGCCGGTATCGAGGTGCGCGGCGGCGCGCGCCCTACGGTGCGGCGCTGCACCGTCGACAACCCCGCGGGGGTCGGTATCGCCGTACTGGACGGCGGGGGCGGGGTGTTCGAGGAGTGCGAGGTCGTGGCGGCCGGCCAGTCGGGCGTCTCCGTGCGCGGCGGTGCCCATCCGCGTCTGGAGCGCTGCCGGATCCACCACACCTCGGGCGCCGGCCTGTCGGCGACGGGCGAGCAGTCCGCGCTCGAAGCCATCGGCTGCGAGGTGTACGAGGTCAGGGGCAGCGGAGTACAGGTCACCGCGCGGGCCACGGCACATCTCACCGACTGCGATGTGCACCGTACGACCGCGGACGGCATCACGCTCGACACGGACGCCGTTCTGACGCTCGCCGACTGCCGCATCCACGACATCCCGGAGAACGCGGTCGACCTGCGGTCCCGCTCCGTCCTCACCATGACCCGTTCCACCGTGCGGCAGTTCGGGCGCAACGGTCTGTCGGTCTGGGACCCGGGCACGCGCGTGGACGCCAACCAGTGCGAGATCCACGACAGTACGGGCGACTACCCCGCGGTGTGGGTCAGCGACGGCGCGACGGTGGTGCTCGACTCCTGCCGGGTGCACGACGTGCCGGACGCGCTGTTCGTGCTGGACCGCGGCTCGCGCGCGGACGTCGTCGACAGCGACATCTCGCAGGTCCGCAACACGGCCGTGTCGGTGAGCGACGGCGCGACCGCGCAGCTCGACGACTGCCGGATCCGGGACGCGGCGACGGGCGCCTGGTTCCGCGACCACGGCAGCGGCGGCACGCTGAACGGCTGCACCGTGGACGGCACTCAGACGGGCGTGATCGTCACCAAGGGCGCCGATCCCACCATCGAGCGGTGCACGGTCACCTCGCCCGCGGAGGCCGGTTTCTATGTGTCGGCGGGCGGCCGCGGCACCTTCAACGGCTGCCGCGTCACGGACAGCGGCGGCTACGGCTTCCATGTGCTCGACGGCTGCCGTACGACGCTGAAGAAGTGCCGTACGGAGCGCTGTGCGCGCGGTGGCTACGAGTTCGCGGACGCCGGTGGCGACCAGGCGTCCGGCACGGGCCCCGTGGTCGAGGACTGCACGAGCGACGAGAGCGCGGGGGTTCGGCCTCCGGCGCAGGAGACCGCCGTACAGACCACGAGTCAGTCTCCCGGTCTGCTGGGGGCGATCCCGGGGCAGCGCATCACCGAGCAGGAGCCGCTCGTCGCACCCGAGGAGCCCGACCAGCCCGCGCGCTCGTCGACGGCCGTGCTCGGTGAACTCGACGCGCTGGTGGGCCTGGAGAGCGTCAAGCGCGAGGTGCGGGCCCTCACCGACATGATCGAGGTGGGCCGCCGCCGCCAGCAGGCGGGTCTGAAGGCGGCCTCGGCGCGACGCCATCTGGTCTTCACGGGGTCCCCGGGCACCGGCAAGACGACGGTCGGCCGGCTGTACGGCGAGATCCTGGCCTCGCTCGGAGTGCTGGAGAAGGGTCATCTCGTCGAGGTGTCCCGGGTGGACCTGGTCGGCGAGCACATCGGCTCCACGGCCATCCGTACGCAGGAGGCCTTCGACCGGGCGCGCGGCGGTGTGCTGTTCATCGACGAGGCGTACGCGCTCTCGCCGGAGGACTCGGGGCGCGACTTCGGCCGCGAGGCCATCGACACACTTGTGAAGCTGATGGAGGACCACCGGGAGGCGGTGGTGGTGATCGTCGCGGGCTACACGGCCGAGATGGAGCGCTTCCTGACCGTCAACCCCGGTGTGGCGTCCCGGTTCTCACGGACCATCACCTTCGGGGACTACGACTCCGAGGAGTTGCTGCGGATCGTGGAGCAGCAGGCCGAGGAGCACGAGTACCGGATCGCGGCGGGTGCGGGCGAGGCGCTGATCAAGTACTTCACGGCGATCCCGAAGGGGCCCGCGTTCGGCAACGGCCGCACGGCGCGGCAGACGTTCGAGGCGATGGTGGAGCGGCACGCGGGGCGGGTCGCCCAGCTCCCCGAACCGAGCAAGGACGACCTCACCCTCCTGTACGCGGAGGACCTCCCGGAGCTCCCCTGAGGCCCTCCCGCATCGGCCGCCTCCGCCTCGCGTGGGCGCCGGGCCTCACATGGGCGTCGGCTCCAGCCGGGACTCTTCCTGTGACTCCTCGGGTCCGCTGTCCTCCCTTGGCCCCGGCACCTCCGGCCTGAGCCGTGCGAGCAGCTTCCTCCGCTCCTCGGCGAAGGCGGGGTCGGCCTGGTAGTCGGAGTGCCCGAGGATCGGTGCGGGCAGCGGATGGTCCTCGGTGCGGCCGTACGCGAGAGGGTCCTTCAGGGCCTCCCGGTCGACCTTGGGGCCGCAGTCGCCGGGCAGCCGGACGGGGCCGCCTATGGGGTCGGTGGCCCGGTGCAGGTTGCGCCAGCAGTCGACCTCTCGGTGCAGCCCGCTGAGCGCGTCGGGCCCGAAGTGGGCCGGGAACCAGCGCCCGTAGAGCCGCTCCAGCGGGGAACCGTAGGTCAGCAGCGCGACCCGCTTGCGCACCGAGGGCTTGAGCTGCCAGGCCGCGGCGGCCGCGAGGACACTGCCCTGGGAGTGGCCGGAGAGGACGAGCCGCCGGCCCTCGGCGGCACCGGTCCAGGTCGCCATGCGCCAGGTCAGGTCGGGCACGGCGCGCTCGGCGTAGCAAGGGGGCGCGAAGGGGTGTGCCGCGCGCGGCCAGAAGGTACCGACGTCCCACAGGATGCCGATCGTGCGCCGGGCCGAGGGGTCCTTGTAGGCGCGGCGTCCCCAGGTGACGAACAGTATGAAGCCGACACCGATCAGCCAGGACCCCAGCGCCTGCGCGGCCTCCGCCGCCCCCTGCACGACGGGGTACGTACCGTGCGCGGCCTCGCCGGGGGTCTCGTCGGTGGTCATCGCGCCCATCAGGGCCAGGGCCCCCAGGAGCAGCGTCACGATGGAGGTGATGCCGATGATCCGGGGCGCCCGGTCGGTGAGGGCGGCCATGGCGCGCATGCGGGCGATGCGTCGGGTGCGCCCGGTGTCTGCGGGCTCGTCGTCGTAGTCGAGTTCCACGGCGGCCGTCTCGATGCGGCGCAGTTGTACGGTGCGCCTGGCCAGCCAGCCGACGAGGGCGAGCAGGACGATCAGCAGCGGCGGGATGACGGAAGCCTGCCAGGTCAGCAGGACGGGCGGGCCCTCGATGGTTCCTCCGGTGCCGTCCAGCCAGTCGGCGACACGCTGGGCCACTCCGCCGGACATGACCCCGCCCAGGGCGCAGGCCAGCATGGCGACGGCGGGCCCGGCCAGACCGCGCATCGCGGTACGTGGATCCGGGTGGGCGCGGTACAGGAGGTGGGCCACCACGCCGAGCACGATCACCAGCAGGCACTGGACGAGTGCGATGCCGCCGAAGATCGCGTCGCCACCGGGCAGTCGGCCCTCCGACCTCCATCCCGGGCGCGACCAGCCGGCGTACAGGAGGGTGAGGGCGAGCAGGACGAGTGAGCCGATGGGCAGCCAGCGGACCAGGGCGGCGTCGAGGTGCCGGTCGAGCCGGTGCTCGCTGCGGCCTCGGCGGCAGACCACCCACACCACGACGACCCCGCCCACCACGAGTGTCGCCTCCACGATCCGGCCGAGCGCCTCCAGGACTGGTGGTCCGCCGGGCTCGCGGTCGTAGCGGGCGGCCGAGGTGCCGACCGCCGCGACGATCGTCAGCAGGCCCGCGGCGGTGTGCGCGGCGCGGAGCCGGGCGACCAGCCGGCGTCCGTACCAGAAGCCCGGGCGGCCGAGACCGGCCCGGCCTGGCTCGTCGTCGGACTCGGGCCCGTACTCGATCGGCGGCTGGGACTCGTACGCGCTCCAGGTGCGGTGCGAGAGATACCAGAGGAGGACGGTGAGGGCGGCGGGCACCAGGGCGGCGAGGGCGAGTCGGCGGCCCGGCAGGCTCCACCAGCCTGCGTCGGGGCCCGCCGGGGAGAGGAAGCCCAGCCAGGAATGCTCCTGGGCGCATCCGCCGGTGCCCGCGCACTGCCAGGCGGCCAGGTCGAGGGCGACCTCGCAGGCGGCGGCGACCAGGAGCACGGTGAGGGTCAGGCCGGCGAGTCGGACGAGCAGACCGTAGAGCCGTACGGTCCGCACTCGGTTGTCCCTGACCGTGGGCCGCATCCAGTGCGCAAGGTTGACCACCATGAACGGCAGGAGCAGCAGCCACAGTGCGCGGGAGCCGTTGCCCGAGGTGAGATTGCACCAGACGTACGCCTCGGGGACCGGTTTGCCCGGGTCCTCGTCGAGCCGCTTCGCCGCTTTCTTCTCGGCTTCGACGTCGTCGGCGCGGCGGAAGACCGCGGCCGTGTCGTCGCCGGTGATCCGGACGGTGCGCGGATCATTGAGCATCTCCTGGGGCGTCGTACCGCCGACGCCGTGGACCAGGAGTTCGAGTGCGGTGTCGGCCGTCGCGGGCCGCCGCTCGGATTCGTGCGCCTCGTGCGCCTCATGCGACGAGGCATGCCTCTGTGGACGCTCCACTGTTCCGCTTCCCCCGTGATGCCCGTACGGCACGTGTCATGTTCAGGTACAAGGATCCCGCCTCCGGGATCGTTGCGCACCACTCGTCACGGAATCTCCCCGATCCGTGTGACAGTGACGAACGGAAGATGGCAGCGTGACGTGTGCGCGTCGCCACAGGCAGTGGCGCGACCTGCGGTGACCCATGCGAGGATGGGGCATCCCATGGACCGGAGGTGAGGGTGAATGTCCTTGTCGGAGGGGGTTCGGGGACATGCCGGACGTGTCGAGGCGAAGGGAACCGGAGCGGACGTGAGTGAGAATCAGAACCTCCTCGCGGAGCAGCGGCGCGCTCTGATCCTCGACGAGGTCCGGCGGCGCGGCGGTGTCCGCGTCAACGAACTCACCAGGAAACTCGGCGTGTCGGACATGACGGTCCGCCGCGATCTCGACGCGCTCGCCCGCCAGGGCGTGGTGGAGAAGGTGCACGGCGGAGCGGTCCCGGTGGTCGAGGCGAGCACGCACGAGCCGGGCTTCGAGGCCAAGTCGGGTCTGGAGCTGACCGCCAAGGAGGACATCGCGCGGGCCGCCGCGGCGATGGTCGCACCGGGCACGGCGATCGCCCTGTCGGGCGGCACGACGACCTACGCGCTCGCCCATCAGCTGCTCGACGTGCCGGATCTGACGGTCGTGACCAACTCCGTGCGGGTCGCCGATGTCTTCCACGCGGCACAGCGCACCTCGGGACAGCGGCAGGGAGCGGCGACGGTCGTACTGACCGGTGGCGTGCGCACGCCGTCGGACTCGCTGGTGGGGCCGGTCGCGGACCAGGCGATCGCGGCGCTCCACTTCGACGTGCTGTTCCTGGGTGTGCACGGCATATCGGTCGAGGCCGGCCTGTCGACGCCGAACCTGGCGGAGGCCGAGACCAACCGGCGCCTCGTCCAGTCGGCACGGCGTGTCGTCGTGGTCGCGGACCACACCAAGTGGGGCACGGTGGGCCTGAGTTCGTTCGCCGCGCTGGAACAGATCGACACGCTGGTCACGGACGACGGGCTGCCCTCCGGGGCGCGTGCGGAGATCTCCGAGCATCTGCGGCGCCTGGTGGTGGCGGGCGAGCCCGAGGACGAGAGCGAGCCGGACGACTGACGGCGCCGGGGCGGCGGGGCATCGGTGGGCGGTACAGACATCCGACGAGCCCCCGGCTATGGTGACGATGCCCCGTCAACCGCCGTGTTGTGGGGCTGCGTTCGGATTCGTTCCCCGTTTGTTCCCGCGAGGGGGTCCGTACATGGCACACCGACTGCGTCCGGTGGGACTCGACTTCGTCGAGACCGCTCCCCTGCGTCTGGTTTTCGCGAGAGAGATCGCCTCGCCACCCGAGACCGTCTATCGCGCGCTCGCCGAGGACGTGACCGGCTGGTCCGAGTGGTTCTCGGCGGTGACAGCGGCCCGCCCGACCGAGGACGGGACCGGGAGGCAGATCCGGCTGAAGGGCGGGACGCGCTTCGAGGAGACGATTCTCGCGGCCGAGCCCTCCGAGGTCTACACGTACCGCGTCGACGTGACGAACGCTCCCGGTGCCCGCGCCCTCGTGGAGGAGTGGCGCCTCACCCGGGACGGCACGGGTACGAGAGTCCAGTGGACCTGGGCCGCCGACGGAACAGCCCCGTTCCGCTTCGCGATAAAACTGGGCCGAGCGGGCCTGGGCAGGGCGTTCCGCGACGCGGTGACGAAGCTGGACCGACGGCTGAGCTCCACGCACGCGCCCTGAAGGGGCGCGGGGAACTGCGCGACCAGCCACGACGCACCCGCAGACGCAGTTGCACGCGCAGCGAACTCCTCAATCCGGCCAAACCCCCGTCGCCAACAGCGACGAGATCGCCGCAGCGTACGGCTCGATGTCCAGCCCCTGACCGGCCACCCACTCGTCCGAGTAGTACTTGTCCAGATAGCGGTCACCGGGGTCGCACAACAGAGTCACCACGCTCCCCGTCCGCCCCGCGGCCACCATCTCCGCCACGATCTTCAGCGCGCTCCACAACCCCGTACCGGTCGAGCCCCCCGCCTTGCGCCCGATGGCCGCCTCCAGTGCCCGCACGGCGGCCACGCTCGCCGCGTCCGGCACCTTCATCATCCGGTCGATGGCCCCCGGCACGAAGCTCGGTTCCATCCGCGGCCGGCCGATGCCCTCGATGCGCGACCCGCAGTCGGTGGTGACGTCCGCGTCACCCGTGGTCCAGCCCTCGAAGAAACAGGAGTTCTCCGGATCGGCCACACAGATACGGGTGTTGTGCTGCATGTAGTGCACATACCGGGCGATGGTCGCCGACGTGCCACCCGTGCCGGCCGTGGCGACGATCCAGGCCGGTTCGGGGTAGCGCTCCAACTCCAGCTGACGGTAGATCGATTCGGCGATGTTGTTGTTGCCGCGCCAGTCGGTGGCCCGCTCCGCGTAGGTGAACTGGTCCATGTAGTGTCCGCCGGTCTCGGCCGCGAGGGCCGCCGACTCCGCGTACATCGTCCGCGGGTCGTCCACGAAATGGCACTGTCCGCCGTGGAATTCGATCAGGCGGCACTTCTCGGGGCTGGTCGTGCGGGGCATGACGGCGATGAAGGGCACCCCGATGAGCTTCGCGAAGTACGCCTCGGAGACGGCGGTGGAGCCGCTGGACGCCTCGATGACGGGACGGTCGCGGCGGATCCAGCCGTTGCACAGGCCGTACAGGAACAGCGAGCGGGCCAGGCGGTGCTTGAGGCTGCCGGTGGGGTGGGTGGACTCGTCCTTGAGGTAGAGGTCGATGCCCCATCCCTCGGGCAGCGGGAAGCGCAGGAGGTGGGTGTCGGCCGATCTGTTCGCGTCGGCCTGGACCTTCCGTACGGCTTCTTTGAGCCAGTGCCGGTACTCCGCGTCGCTGTGATCGACATCGAGTGTGGCCATCGGCTCATGGGTGCGGGCCTGCTGTGGGGTGGTCACGGCGGGGCTCCTTCGGTTGTGCCGACGCCGGTTCACGCGGTCGGACACCTCGATCATATGCACCTTCCGCACGCTTCTCACCTGCATAAACACACCTTTGAGCACCTCAAAGGAACCCCTGGCGCAGCTCGCGTCGGACGGTGGGGGGGCGCATTCGCGCGAGTGCGCCGGAGAGCACCCGTGACGTCGTCATGCGCACTGGTGCTCGACACCGAAGGCGGGCAGACTGCACCGCATGGGACGCCGGTCCGGGCGGGGACGCACACTGGAGCGGGATCCACCCGGGTCGCGGCGCGGCCGGACCGAAGCAGGTGCGGCCGGACAGCAGCAAACGTGGCAAGACCCAGGCACAGAGGCCGAAGCGCACAAGGGGGCGGGGCACATGGCGGAGCCGGAGTTCACGGCCACGGGCGTGCGGATCGGAAAGAGGCTGCGTTCGCTCACCCGGGCCGGACAGGTCCGGATCAGCGACGGCAGGCTGGAGTTGCTCACCAGTTACGGCAGCGAGATCGACAGCGCGCCGGTGCAGGCGGTCCGGGCGTCGAAGCCCTGGTTCGCCCATGACGACCGGGCCTTGGCGGACGTCAACGGCACGCGCTATCTGCTGACACTGGGGGAACACGATCCGGCTCCGGGGGAACCGGGCCCACCGGCTGCCAGCCGGTTCATCGAGGCCGTGCGCAAGGCGGCGGGGCGCGGGCGCTGAGAGCCCTCGCGTTGTCGGCCCGGTTGCCGGGGACATCGCCACGGACACAACGACTTGCGGGACCGAACCTCCTGCGTCACGCTGTTCTCACGTCACTCTGGGTTTACCGGCGATAACGCTGCGAACCAGCCCGCCGGGCACCAACCGCAGGCGGTCGTTTGCGCGCAGGCCGCCCGCTGGATCCGTACTCCGTCTTCTTCCGGACCTCAATTCGGGGAGTCGCAGCCGTGATCAGCCAGCCAAGCAGGCATTGCACGGTGGAGCTCCAAGCCCTGCCGTCGCGGATCGGCCAGGTCCGCAGAATCGTATCTGCGCAATTGCGCTACTGGCATCTGGATCCCTTGATAGACCGGGCCGCGCTCGGTGTGACAGAGCTGTTGACCAACGTCCACCGGCACGCCCTGCCCGACAAGCTGTGCACCGTGGAGATCGAGCTGCTGCTCGACCGGCTCACCGTCTCGGTGCACGACAACGACCCGCGCCTTCCCGAGGTGCGGGAGGCCGACTCCTCCGCGACCTGCGGACGTGGGCTCGCGATGGTCGCCGCGTTCAGCGAGAGCTGGGGTGTGCGGCCGGACGGCGAGTCGGGGAAGGTCGTGTGGTTCACCCTTCCGGCCGCCTCCGCCACGGCGGGTCTGCCCGCCTGCCCGCCGTACGGCGCGGCCGCCGAGTCGCCCGCGCGCAGTTTCGCGGAGGTGGAGCACGCCGCCGGCACGCTCAGGACCGGACACGCTCCCGCCCGGTCGGCCGTTGCCGGCTGACCGGGCGGTGACCGGGGCCTCCTCCTCCGCTCGGTGGCGAAGGCCCGCGGTTCGGTCCACTCGGTGGCGGGTGCGCATCCGTGGGTCCGCTCGGTGGAGGTGGCACGCCCGCCCGCCCACTCGGCGGCGATGGCGTGCCCACCCCACTACTCGGTGGCGATGGCGCGCAGTACGTCGAGGCGTGCCGCCCGCCGGGCCGGGCGCAGGCCCGCGAGGGCTCCGGCCGCGACCCCCACGAGGGCCACCACCGTGAGCTGGAACGGCGGCATCGCGAAGGCGAAGGCGCTGGCGGACGCTCCGTCGGACGCCTTGACGAGCACCCAGCCGAGGAATCCGCCGAGCGCGAGTCCACCCACCGTGCCGAACGCGGCGACGAGCACCGACTCCCAGCGGACCATGGCGCGCAGCTGCGCCCTGGTCTGCCCGACGGCCCTCAACAGGCCGAGTTCGCGGGTGCGTTCGTGGACCGCGAGGGTCAGCGTGTTGGCGATGCCGAGCAGCGCGATGAGCACCGCGAGCGCGAGGAGCGCGTAGACCAGGGTGAGCATCATGTCGATGCCGCCGGCCGAGGACTGCGCGTACTCGTCGCGGGTCTGCACCTCCGGATTGCCGTACGCCGTCGCGACCTTCTCGACCGCCGCCTTGCCGTCGGCCGCGCTCACGCCGTCCTTGAAGGTGACGGCCACGAGCGTGTCGGAGTCCTGGGTGCGGTGCGGGGCCCAGGCGTCGCGGGTGATGACATAGTCGCCCGCCAGCTCGGACTGGCCGTAGACCGCGCGGACCGTGAAGGTCTGCTTCTTGCCGTCGGTGAACGCCAGTTGGGCGGTGTCACCGGTCTTGAGGCCCTGCTTGTCGGCCTCGTTCTCGGTGATGGCGATGCCGTCGTCGCCGAGGTTCCGCATCGAGCCCTGTACGTCGCCGAGGTCGAAGGTGCGCTCCAGCGCGACCGGGTTGGTGACGGTCAACGCCCGCCCCTTGCCGTCGACTTCGGCGACACCGCGGCCGAGTCCGACCGCCGTGTCGACCTCGGGCCGCTCGGCGATCGCGGGGGCGAGCCGCGGGCTCAGTCCGCTGCCGCCCGCGCCGAACGACGGAGTGCTCACCGCGACGTCGCCCGCGAAGGAACGGGAGACCGTCTGGTCCATGGTGGCCTTCAGCGAGGCGCCGAAGACCGTGAACAGTGACACGACGGCGACGCCGATCATCAGCGCGCTGGCGGTGGCGGCGGTCCGCTTGGGGCTGCGCAGGGCGTTGCGCCTGGCCAGGCCGCCGGTGACGCCGCGCAGCTTGTCGAGCGGGCTGCCGAGGACGCGTACGGCTGTGGTCGAGGCGACCGGGCCGAGGACCACGAAGGCGGCGAGCGCCAGGATCGCGCCGCTTCCGGCGAGCCAGAGGGACGGGCTGACGGTGACGCCGGTCAGTGTGACGGCGATCGCCAGCGCGGCGAGACCGGTGCCCACGACGGCACGGGTGCGGGACGCGCCGGACTGGTCGACGGCGGTCTCCCGCAGCGCCGCCAGTGGTGCGGTGCGCCCGGCGCGTACGGCGGGCAGCAGCGCCGAGCCGATGCAGACCACGATGCCGACCGCGAGCGGCAGGATCATGGACAGCCCGCTGATCACCAAGTCGCCCTCGGGGAACGGGAATCCGATGGCCGGGAACAGTGCCTGGAGCCCGGCCGCGATGCCGATGCCGCCCGCGAGTCCGGCGGCGGACGCGACCACGGCGACGACACTCGCCTCGACCAGGGTCGACGCGGTGACCTGCCTGCGTGAGGCACCGAGAGCGCGCAACAGGGCGTTCTCGCGTGTGCGTTGGGCGACGACGATCGCGAAGGTGTTGTGGATGGAGAAGGTCGCGACCAGCAGCGCCACACCGGAGAACACCAGCAGGAAGGTGGTGAAGAGCGACAGGAACTGCCCGGAGATCATGTCGGTGTTCTCCGCGGCCAGCTCCTGGCCGGTGATCGCCTCAACCCCCTTGGGCAGTACGGGAGTCAGGGCGTCGACGAGTTCCTGCTGACCGGTACCGGGCCCGGCCCGCACCAGGATGCTCGCGGCCTCGCCGGGCTTCGCGGTCAGGTACTTCTCGGCGTCGGACCGCGTCATGCCCGTGTAGGTCACCTGGGCCATGCCGTCCTCGCCGCCGAAGGTCGCCAGGCCGACGATCGTGACCTTGACCGGGTCGGGGGTCCGCAGGGTCGTCGTGTCGCCGATCCTCAGGTCGCCCTTCTCGGCGGCGCCCCGGTTGACGACGACCTCGCCGGACTTGGACGGGGCACGGCCTTCGGCAAGTTGGTAGGAGTTGAGCTTCGGGTCGTCGATCCAGTTGCCCGCGAGGGTGGGTGGGCCCTGACCGCCGATGGGCTTGCCGTTCGCGCCGACGAGCTGGCCGGCCCCCTGGATGTCGGGCTCCGCTGCCGCGACACCCGGGGCCTTCTCGACGGCCGTCACCAGGTCGGTGTCGACGGGCTGCCGTACGCCCTGGCTCTCGCCCGGCGTGGTGATGGTGCCGGCGCTGCGGACGACCGCGTCGGTGCCGCTCGTGGCGTTGCCGAACATCGTGTCGAAGCTGGCGCGCAGGGTGTCGCCCATGACGAGGGTGCCGGCCAGGAAGGCGACGCCGAGGAGCACCGCCAGGAACGTACCGGCGAAGCGGCGCTTGTGCGCGCGCAGGGACGAGACGCTGATGCGCACGGAGGCGTTCATGCCGGCGGCGCTCCCTTGCTGTCGAAGGCCTTCATACGGTCCAGGACCTTGTCGGCCGTGGGTGCTTCCATCCGGTCGACGAGGCAGCCGTCGGCGAGGAAGACGACCTCGTCGGCGTGTGCGGCGGCGACCGGGTCGTGGGTGACCATGACGACCGTGCGGTCCATCTGGCGTACGGCCCGGCCGAGGAGGTTCAGGACCTCCTCGCCGGAGCGCGAGTCGAGGTTGCCGGTCGGCTCGTCGGCGAAGACGACGTCGGGTTGGCCGGCGAACGCCCTTGCCACGGCGACGCGTTGCTGCTGGCCGCCGGAGAGTTCGGAGGGCCGGTGGTGCAGCCGGTCGCGCAGGCCGACCACGTCGACGAGCGCGTCGATCCACTCCTGCGACGAGGCGTCGCCCCGGCCGCCCGCGAGGTCCCTGGGCAGCGTGATGTTCTCCGCGACGGTCAGCGTCGGGACCAGGTTGAACGCCTGGAAGACGAAGCCGATGCGGTCGCGCCGCAGGAGGGTGAGGCGGCGGTCGTCGAGGCTGCTCAGCTCGGTGTCGCCGATGAACGCGGCGCCCGAGGTGAGGGTGTCCAGACCGGCCGCGCAGTGCATCAGGGTGGACTTGCCGGAGCCCGAGGGCCCCATGATCGCGGTGAAGCGTCCGGCCCGAAAGGTGACGCTCACCCCGTCCAGGGCCCGGACGGCGGTGTCGCCGCTGCCGTACACCTTCACGGCGTCGGCGACACGTGCCGCGGTCCGCGTGGCCTTCGTGGCGGTCGCGGTGCTCATGCCGCACCGCCCTTGCCCGTACGACCGAAGTCGGTGCGGCCGAAGTCCGTGCGGCTGAAATCGGTGCGTCCGAACTGCTCGTCGAGGACGGAGAGCCGACGCCAGTACTCGTCCTCGTCGATCTCGCCGGAGGCGAAGCGCCAGCCGAGCATCGCGATCGGCGAGTCGCCGGTCGGGCGGACGTCCGTCGCGGTGCGGTCCATGCCGCGCCAGGGGCCACGACGGCCGCGCCACACGGTACGGCGGAGGACGGTCACTACGCCGATCACGACGGCCGCCCAGATCAGCGGGAAGAGAAGGATCCACGGGCCGGGCCCGCCGTCCCAGTGCGCCAGGGTCTGCATCTGAAGTCATCTCCTCGGTGGGTGTTCCGGTGATGCTTCGAGACTCGCGCCGGGTGGGGGGCCGGGTCGTCGTACGGCCAGCGGCACTGCGCGTACCTCCGCGGGAGTACGAACGGGGTGTTCCGCTGCTTCCTCGGCTGCCCTCGATTCTGTACCTACTAGTATGTACAGTGATTTCATGAGCACTCCGGAGCGATTGATCGAGGCCACGCGCGAGCTGTTGTGGGAGCGGGGGTACGTGGGGACGAGCCCGAAGGCGATCCAGCAGCAGGCCGGAGCGGGCCAGGGCAGCATGTACCACCACTTCGCCGGCAAGCCCGATCTGGCGCTCGCCGCGATCCGGCGTACGGCGGAGGAGATGCGCGCTACCGCCGAGGGAGTACTGGGCGGCCCTGGTTCTCCGTACGAGCGTGTCGAGGCGTATCTGCGTCGCGAGCGCGATGTGCTGCGCGGCTGCCCGATCGGCCGGCTGACCATGGACCCGGACGTCATCGCGAACGACGAGCTGCGTGCACCCCTCGACGAGACGCTGGACTGGCTGCGCGAGCGGCTCGCGGGGCTCGTCGAGGAGGGCCGGGAGCGGGGCGAGTTCGCGCCCTCGCTGGACGGCGAGGAGATCGCCGCGACGATCGTCGCCACGGTTCAGGGTGGGTACGTCCTGGCCCGGGCGTCCGGCTCGACCGCGGCCTTCGACGCGGGAGTTCGCGGACTGTTGTCCCTGCTCGCCCTCAACTCCCCTGCCCGTCTGGATGGTTAGGCACCACCGCTCGGAACCTGTTGGAGCCGTTGGAGGCATCGATGCACGCCATGCAGTACGAGATAACCCTGCCCGCCGACTACGACATGGACGTCATCCGCGGCCGGGTGGCCCGCGTAGGGCACCTGCTCGACGACTGGGACGGGCTCGGCCTCAAGGCCTATCTGCTGCGCGAGCGCGGAGTGGACGGCTCGCTGGTCAACCAGTACGCGCCGTTCTATCTGTGGCACACACCCGAGGGCATGAACTCCTTCCTCTGGGGGCCGGGATTCCAGGGCCTCGTGAACGACTTCGGGCGCCCTGCGGTGCAGCACTGGACAGGTCTCGCGTACGAGGACGGGGGCGCCGCCGGTGCCACACCCGAGGTCGCGGTGCGTCGGCGCGTGAGCATTCCGGAGGGAGTACCGCTTGCCGAGGTGACGGAGGAGGCGATGCGGGTGACCGGGCGGCTGGCCGCGCTGGACGGGGTCGTCGGTGCCGCTGTCGCCGTCGATCCACGTCACTGGGAGGTCGTGCATTTCTCGCTCTGGGCCCATGACTCGCCCAAGGCGGCCGGTGAGGTGTACCGGGTGCTGCATCTCTCGGCGCCGGACCGTGACCTGCTCCGGCGGGGGCGGCAGTGGTGAACACGGCGCGCGGGGCACGTCCGGTCCCTGCGCTCCCTGCCGTCGGTACCGTACGGACGGTCCTCGGGGACCTCTCCCCAACGGAGTTGGGAGTGTGCGACGCCCACGACCATCTCTTCCTCAGCAGTCCGCTGCTCCCCGGTCAGGAGTTACGTGACGCGTCCGCTGCGACGGCCGAGCTGGTGGCGTTCCGTGCGGCGGGCGGCGGGAGTGTCGTGCAGTGGACACCGTACGGGCTGGGGCGGCGGGCCGCCGATCTGCCACTGCTCGCCCGCGCCACCGGGGTTCACATCATGGCCGCCACCGGACTGCACCAGGCCGCCCACTACGCACCCGAGTCGATCGACCGTCTGCGGCACGGGCTCGCGGACCTCTTCGTCGCCGAGCTGACGGAGGGCCTGGCCACGTCAGGGGTCCGGGCGGGATTCATCAAGGTCGCAGGCGGGTTCCACGCCCTGGACGCGCACGCCCGCTGGACGATGACCGCGGCGGCCGAGGCGCATCACGCTACGGGGGCACCCATCGCCGTGCACCTGGAACTCGGTACGGGCGCGCTCGACGTACTCGACCTGTTGTGCGGGGAGTTGGGGGTGCCGCCTGACCGGGTGATCCTCGGGCACCTCAACCGTTCGCCCGACCCGGTGGTGCACCTTCAGGCCGCGGAGACCGGTGCCTATCTGGCTTTTGACGGACCGTCACGGGCCAACCACGCGACGGACTGGCGGATGCCGGATGCCGTGCGGGCCCTCGCCGAGGCCGGGTTCGGGGATCGGCTGCTGCTCGGCGGGGACACGACGACGGCCGGGGCCCGCTCGGTCGACGGCGGCCCCGGGATGCCGTATCTGCTGCGTCGGGTTCGGCCTCGGCTCGAACTCGCCCTGGGGGCGGCGTTGGTGGAGCGCGTTCTGACGGTCAACCCTGGACGGGCCTTCGCTGTCGAGTGGTGAGAGTTCCGCTACGAGGGTGTTCTTCGGCCGCGGACCGACTGTGGCTGATCGCGCAGTTCCCCGTGCCCCGAAAGGGCTCAGACCTGGGCCAGCGCCGCGATCGGGTCGTCGAGGACCGGCTGCCACGCCAACTCGGCCGCTCCCACCAGGCTGTTGTGGTCCAGCGTGCAGGCGAGGATCGGGACGCCGCCGCTCTGCCCCCACAGACTCCGGTCGGCCACCACCGCGCGCAGCCGCTCGGGGTCCGCGTCGAGGAGGGTGCGGTGCAGTCCGCCGAGGATGATGCGGTCCGGGTTGAGGATGTTGACCAGGCCCGCGAGACCCAGGCCCAGCCGGTCGATCAGAGCCTCGACCGCTGTACGTACGGTCGGGTCGGCGTACTGGTCGCGGATCAGGTCGTTGGACTGCTGGAGCAGCGACACCTCGGGGCCGGGGTCGCGGCCCGCCGCTGTCAGGAACGCCAGCGGGTCCGCCTCGACGTCCAGGCAGCCGCGGCTGCCGCAGTGGCAGGGGCGCCCCTCCGGATTGACGGTGAGGTGTCCGACTTCCAGCGCCAGCCCCGAACTGCCCATGTGCAGACGCCCGTCGAGGACCAGCGCACCGCCGACCCCCCGGTGCCCGGTCGCCACGCACAGCAGATCGCGGGAGCCGCGGCCCGCGCCGTGCCGGTGCTCGGCGAGCGCGGCGAGGTTGACGTCGTTGGCCGCGAACGCCGGTCCGGTGATCCCGGCCGCGCGGACGCGCTCCGCGAAGATCTCCCGTACGGGTGCGCCCGCGGGCCAGGCCAGGTGGAGGGGGTTGAGGGCGGTGCCCTCGGGTTCGGCGACGGCCGACGGTACGGCGAGTCCCGCGCCCACGCAGCGGCGTCCCGTCTCCCGGAGCAGTTCGGCGCCCGCCTCGACGACGGAGCCGAGCACCTTGGCCGGGTCGGCGTCGACGGTCTCGCAGCCGGGGGCGGTCGCGACGAGACGGCCGCCGAGGCCGACCAGGGCGGCGCGGAAGCCGTCGGCGTGCACCTGGGCGGCGAGGGCCACGGGGCCGTCCTCGGCGAGTTCGAGACGGTGCGAGGGGCGGCCCTGCGAGCCGGCGGCCGCGCCGGGGCGCGCGTCGACGTGGATCAGTCCGAGCGCTTCGAGTTCCGCGGCGACCGCGCCTGCCGTCGCTCGTGTGACGCCGAGCTCGGCGGTGAGTACGGCCCTCGTGGGCGCGCGTCCGGTGTGCACGAGCTCCAGGGCGGGCCCGAGCGCACCCCGCCCCCGGTCCAGGCGTGTCCTGGTGCTTCCTTCTCCCGCCGCTCTGGGGGCCGCATTGCCGCTCATGAGGGCGAGTCTCCCATGATCCGGTCGTCCCGTGGCCAGGGCAACGACCTCAACGAACCGGACGAGCCGGTTGAACCCACCGGCCTAGAGGCCGCTCACCCGCAGCGTGACGTTCAGGCGGCCGGTCAGGCCCAACTCGGGCGGTGCCGTGCCCGTGTGCACCCGCGGCACCCCGTGGTACGCGAGCCGGGCGGCGCCGCCGAACACGAACAGGTCGCCGCTGCGCAGTTCCACGTCGGTGTAGGGGCGGGTCCGCGACTCGGTGTTGCCGAAGCGGAAGACGCAGGTGTCGCCGAGGCTCAGCGACACCACCGGAGCGTCGGACTTCTCGTCGCTGTCCCGGTGCATGCCCATGCGGGCGTCGGCGTCGTAGAAGTTGATGAGGGCGATGTCGTGCGCCTCCGCCGTGGCCGCCTCCGGGCCGAGCGCGTCGACGACCGCGCGGCGGCCCAGCTCCCCCAGCCACTCGGGAAACTCCTTCACCGGCGCCCCGTCCCCGTCGACGACCGTGCGCGCATACCCGTACGGGTACCAGTGCCAGCCGAGGCAGACCTGCCGGGACGTCATCGTGCCGCCGCCCGGCGTGCGGACCGTGCGCAGCCCCGCGGGCGGGCGTGCCCAGTCGCGGCAGGCGTCGAGGAGCTCGCTCTGGCGCTCGGCGGAAAGCCAGTCCGGCAGGTGCACGGCGCCCGGCGCGATCGTCGCACGGGCACGGGGAAACAGCTCGGCGTCCATGGCTCCCATCCTCGCCCACGGCCCCGGATGGACGCGGAAACCCTCTGAGCTGCACCTCGGATAGCCTGGACCCAATGACCGACCGTATGACGACCCCCTCGGCCGAGCTGACGCTGGCCCGCTTCCCCGAGGACTCCCGTGACCAGCTCCGTGCGTGGGACGCCTCCGACGAGTATCTGCTGAAGCATCTCGCGGACGGCGACCACGCACTCGACGGCACGGTGGTCGTGGTCGGCGACCGGTGGGGCGCCCTCACCACGGCCCTGCGGGCGCATCGGCCGGTGCAGATCACCGACTCGTTCCTCACCCGTGAGGCGACCCGCGCCAACCTGGCGCGCAACGGCGCGGACCAGGACTCCGTACGCCTCCTCACCACCCAGGACCCGCCGGTCGACCGCGTCGACGTGCTGCTGGTGCGGGTACCGAAGAGCCTCGCGCTCCTGGAGGACCAGCTGCTGCGCCTGGCGCCCGCCGTGCACGAGGGGACGGTCGTCATCGGCACCGGCATGGTGAAGGAGATCCACACCTCCACGCTGAAGCTGTTCGAGCGGATCATCGGTCCCACCCGGACCTCGCTGGCCGAGAAGAAGGCCCGGCTCATCTTCTGCACGCCGAATCCGGGGATCACCAGACCGGCCAACCCGTGGCCGCACAGCTACACGCTGCCCGACGGAATCGGTCCCGCCTCGGGCCGTACGGTCGTCAACCACGCGGGCGTCTTCTGCGCCGAGCGCCTCGACATCGGCACCAGGTTCTTCCTCCAGCACCTGCCGTACGAGGGCGGGGCGGAGCGCGTGGTGGACCTGGGCTGCGGCAACGGAGTCGTCGGTACGGCGATGGCGCTGGCACACCCCCGGGCCGAGACGCTCTTCCTGGACGAGTCGTACCAGGCGGTGACCTCGGCGGAGGCCACGTACTGGGCGAACACCGATGACACGGTGGAGTACGGCAAGGCGGAGTTCCGCGTCGGCGACGGGCTGGAGGGCGTTCCGGACGCGAGCGTCGACCTCGTGCTGAACAATCCGCCCTTCCACTCGCACCAGGCGACGTCCGACGCCACCGCCTGGCGGATGTTCACCGGGGCACGCCGTGCGCTGCGGCCGGGTGGCGAGCTGTGGGTGGTCGGCAACCGTCATCTCGGCTACCACGTGAAGCTGCGTCGCCTCTTCGGCAACAGCCAACTGGTCGCCAGCGACGCGAAGTTCGTGGTTCTGAGGGCCGTCAAGGAGTCCGCGGAGTCCTGAGGGTCGTTCGCCGGCGCCCGACGGGACTCAGGCAGCGCTCGTCTCGCCGCGCAGCGCTCGCGGGGACGCTCCCAGTTCGCGTCGGCATGCCTTGTTGAAGGCTTGCAGGTCGGGGATGCCGACCGACGCGGCGACCGCCGGGATCGACAGGGTCGAGGCCCGCAGCAGGTGGTGGGCGCGGTCGAGCCTGCGGCGCCGGATGTACGCGACGACGGTGCCGCCCGTGGTCGCGCGGAAGAGCCGGGTCAGATGGTTGTGCGAGACGCCCGCGGCGTGGGCCACGGCGGGCACGGTGAGCGGGGCGGCGAGGTTCGCCTCGACAAAGGCGATCGCGGCGGTGACGGCGGGATGCGGTCCGGGCCGCTCGGCCGCCGGGGCGAGATGGGCGATGCGCCACAGAGCGGTCCAGATCTCGGCGCGGGTACGCTCCGGCTCCCCCGGTACGGAGGCGACCGCCTGGAGCAACAGCCCGGTCAGCATGGGGAGTTCGGGTCCGGCGTCCTGCATCACGGGCACGGTGTGCGGCGGCCCCGCGGGTGCGATGCGCAAATGCGCGTACAGGTGTTCCGAGCGGCCCCGGTAGCGGTAGCGGACCGTCGTGCCAGGCGGTACGAGGCTGACTCGGCCGGGACGGATGACGTGCGCCGTTCCGTCGACGGTCAGCTCGGCCTCGTACTGGTACAGATGCAGTTGCCACAGTTCCGGCAGCCGGAAGACGTCCGTACGGCTCGCGACGCCGTGCACGCCGACGCCCGCGTTGGCGACGACGGGCGGCTGCCCGAGGTGGATCCGCGTCTCCCGCATGGTGAAAAACTACCAGCGGTGGTGAAACGGGCCAACGCGCGGGACGGGCGCTGCTCCGTACGTTCGGAGCATGACGAATCCTGAGCATCCCCCGCCGCCGCCCCCTCGTCCTGCCCCTCCCTCTGCCTCTGTCTCTCCCTCTGCCTCGCCGCTGCTGAGCTCGGGAGTCGCTCCGCTGTTGAGCTCGGTGCGGATGGCGCATTTCGTGGCTCACGGTTCGTTGCGCCTCGACGCGGTGGTTCCGGCGGAGATGAACGCCGAGGCGATCGGGTTCCTGGGGCGGGGCGTCCCGGGTGTGCCCTACGGAAGCGCGGTGGCGGACGCCTACCCCGAGGGCTCCTTCGCCCGGCGGCTCCTCGACATCCCGGCCGTGGCCGGGGCCCTGCGCAGCCTCGTCGGCCCGCACCCGCGCGTCGACCACCACGCGGTGCACGTCCGCGATCCCCGCGAGGGGTCGGCGCAGCCGCTGCACGGTGACGCGATCATCGACGTCCGCACCGATGCCTTCGACGTCCAGCTGATGTACTACCCGCAGGACGTGACCCTCGACATGGGCGGCACCCTCAGCGTGCCGGGCAGCCATCTGCGGCGTACGAACGAAACGGACACCGGCCGCTACCAGAACCTGCTCGGCCAGTCCCGGCTCGTCTGCCCGGCCGGCACCGTGGTGTTTCTGCACCACGGCCTCTGGCACGGCGGGCGGCGCAACGACAGCGACGCGGTGCGGTACATGTTCAAGATCCGCTTCAATCCGGCAGTGCGGCAGCGACGGCTGTGGGACACCTCGGACCTCGAGGATCCCCGGGTGGCCGAGGAGCTCATGACGACCTTCCCCTGGTACGAGCCCGCCACCGGCCGGCTGGAGATCTACAACCGCGTGCTGCTGTGGCGGTCGCTGACCGGCGACGAGTCCTTCGACCTGGAGCACTGGGTGACCCGTGTCTCCAACCGTCCTCAGGAGGAGGTCGCATGACGGTCCGTCAGCAGGTTCTGGTGCTCTATCTGGGTACGTCGGCGCTGGACTCGCCGGTGGTCGGCTGGTCCGTGTACGACGGCACTGGGCGTACGTCGCCCACCACCGGGGACAGTGACGAACCCCCGTACAAGTCCGGGGTGGACGCCCTGCGGGACGGCTGGCGGCTGTTCCAGGCGGCCCAGTTGATCCCGCCGTACCCGGGGAGCGAGTACGACGTGTCGTTCCTCAAGCACGAGTTCTTCTTCGAGAAGCTCGCGGAGGGATCGGTGGGACCGGAGGGCGTGGCTGCGGGCTGAGCGCCCTCAGTCCGTGGTGCCGAGAACTCTGATGATCCGGGTCACCGTCTCCGCCATCGCCGCCCGTCCCACGGTCAAGTATTTGCGTGAGTCGACCGCCTCGGGATGGGCGGTGAGGTAGTCCCTGATCGCACCGGTCATCGCGATGTTCAGCGCGGTGCCGACGTTCACCTTCGTGATGCCGCCCGCGACGGCCGCTCTCAGCTCGGCGTCCGGCACACCGGACGAGCCGTGCAGCACGAGCGGCACGTCGAGGGCCTCGGCGAGACGCTTGAGGAGGTCGTGGTCGAGGGCGGCGGTGCGGGTGGTCATGGCGTGTGTGCTGCCGACGGCCACGGCCAGGGCGTCCACGCCGGACTCGGCGACGAACGCGCGCGCCTCCGCCGGATCGGTACGGGCGCCCGCCGCGTGGGCGTCCAACGGTGGCTGGCCCGGCTTGCCGCCGACCTCACCCAACTCGGCCTCGATCCACAGCCCTTGGGCATGCGCCCAGTCTGCGGCGGCCCGGGTGGCCGCGAGGTTCTCGGCGTACGGGAGACGGGCGGCGTCGTACATGACGGAGCTGAATCCGGCACCTGCCGCCTGTCGCAGCAGCTCGTCGCTCTGGACGTGGTCCAGGTGCAACGCGACGGGTACGGAGGCGTGTTCGGCGGCGGCGCTCGCGGCCTGGGCCAGCGGGAGCAGTCGTCCGCCCCGGAACTTCACCGCGTTCTCGCTGACTTGGAGGATGACGGGCGCGTCAGCGACCTCGGCCCCGGCGACGACGGCCTCGACGTGTTCCAGTGTGATGACGTTGAACGCCGCGACGGCGGTACGGGACGCGGCCGCCCCGGCGACCAGCTCCCCGGCTGCTGCGAGAGGCATGGGCTCCCCCTTCAGGGCGTGGTGAGGATGACCGAGCGGGTGAGGTGGCGGGGCTGGTCGGGATCGAGGCCCCGGGCGGCGGCGACGGCCACGGCGAGGCGCTGGGCGCGGACGAGCTCGGCGAGCGGGTCGAGTCCGCCTCCGACCCACAACGCGCCCGTGTCACGCACCTGTTGGGCGAGCCCCTCGGGTGCTTCGCCGAGCATCCAGGTCGCGGTTCCCGAGGTGGTCACGCTGATCGGACCGTGCCGGTACTCCATCGCCGGGTAGGCCTCGGTCCACGCGAGCGAGGCCTCGCGCATCTTGAGCCCGGCCTCGTTGGCGAGCCCCACGCTCCAGCCGCGCCCCAGGAACGTGAACTGCGTGCAGTCGACGAGCCCTTCGGGCAGTGGTTCCGCCAACGCGGTACGGGCATCGGCGACGACGGCGTCGCTGTGCAGCCCGAGGTGGGCCCGCAGCAGGGTGAGCGCGGTGGTCGCGAACCGCGTCTGCACCACGGACTTCTCATCGGCGTAGTCGAGCACGACCACGTCGTCCGCCGCCTCCATCACGGGAGTTCGCGGATCCGCGGTGATCGCGACCGTGCGTGTATGCCCCTTCAGCCGGCCGAGCAGGTCGAGCACCTCTGTGGTGGTGCCGGAGCGGGTCAGGGCGACCACCCGGTCGTACGAGCGGCCGTGCGGGAACTCGGAGGCGGCGAAGGCGTCCGTCTCGCCCTGTCCCGCCTGCTCGCGCAGCGCCGCGACGGCCTGGGCCATGAACCACGACGTGCCGCAGCCGACGACGGCTGTCCGCTCCCCCGCGGCGGGCAGCACGGCCCCGTGGACTGCGGCTTCCCCCGCGGCCCGCACCCAGCACTCGGGCTGGCTCTTCAGCTCGCTCTCGACATGGCTCACGTTCGCGACCTCCCCGCTGGAATGATTGTTCTTGCAAGATATAGCGAGCTTTCAAGCACAATCAAGCATTCACGGGTGAACGGCTTGCGTTAGGGTCACCGAAAGATCAGATCCATGGACCGGTCCAAGGACCGGCCGGTGGGCCGATCGGTGGTCGGATCGACGGACGGAGGGTGCGGATGTCGCGCGACGCCCGCTGGCAGGCACTGCTGGAGCTGCTCGTGGAGCGGGGCCGGCTGGATGTCGAGGAGGCGGCGGCCGAGCTGTCGGTGTCGGCGGCCACGATCCGGCGCGACTTCGATCAGCTCGCCGAGCAGCAGATGCTCGTACGCACCCGGGGCGGCGCGGTCGTGCACGGCGTCTCGTACGAGCTGCCGCTGCGCTACAAGACGGCCCGCCACGCCTCCGAGAAGCAGCGCATCGCGAAGGCGGTGGCCGACCTCGTCGTGCCCGGTGAGGCGGTCGGCCTGACCGGTGGCACGACCACCACGGAGGTGGCCCGCGCGCTGGCCGTACGCAGTGATCTCGCGTCCGGCTCGCCCGCCCTGACGATCGTCACGAACGCGCTCAACATCGCCAACGAGCTGGCGGTGCGGCCCCAGTTCAAGATCGTGCTGACCGGCGGCGTCGCCCGCCCGCAGTCGTACGAGCTCGTCGGCCCCCTCGCCGACGGCGTGCTCGGCCAGATCACCCTGGACGTGGCCGTCCTCGGCGTGGTCGCCCTCGACGTGGCCCATGGCGCGGCGGCGACCGACGAGGCGGAGGCCGCGATCAACCGCTTGCTCTGCGAGCGGGCCGAGCGTGTCATCGTGGCCGCCGACTCCAGCAAGCTCGGACAGCGTGCCTTCGCCCGGATCTGCGCGGCCGAGTCGGTGAACACGCTGGTCACCGATGTGGCGGTGAGCGAGGAGATGGTGCGGCGGTTCGAGGAGGCGGGCGTCACGGTCGTCGCCGTCTGACGCACACGCCGGAACCGGCTACCCCTGGAACCGATACCGCCGCTCGGGCCGCCCCGCCGCCCCATAGCGCAGCGTCACGTCCGCGCTGCCGACGGTGTGGAAGTGTTCCAGGTAGCGGCGGGCGCTGACGCGGGAGATGCCGGCCAGGGTGGCGCACTCGGCGGCGGAGAGGGTGCCCTCCGCGGTACGCAGGGTGCGTTCTATCAGTTCGGCGGTCTCGACGCTCATCCCCTTGGGGAGGGTGCCGGGGGTCGACGCAGGCACGGCGGATCCGGCCAGGACGCGGTCCACGTCGGCCTGGCCGTGCACGACGGTGGCGAGGAGGCGGCCCCGCTGGACGGCGTAGCGCTCCAGGCGGGCGCGCAGGTCCTCGAACTCGAACGGTTTGAGGAGGTAGTCGACGACGCCGTGGCGGACGGCGCCGCGGACCGTGTCGGCCTCCCGGGCGGCGCTGATGACCATGACGTCGCAGTCGTGGCCGGAGGTGCGCAGCCGGGGGATGACGTCGAGACCGAAGACGTCCGGCAGGTAGAGGTCGAGCAGGACGAGGTCCGGGTGCAGTTCGTCGACGGCGTGGGCCGCCTGCTCGCCGGTGCTGGCGACACCGACGACCCGGAACGGCTCGACGCGTTCGACGAAGGTGCGGTGGACGCGGGCCACCATGAAGTCGTCGTCGACCACGAGCACGTCGATCGTGTCGGTCGCGACGGACGTGCCCGGCCCACGGGGCGTGCCCGGCGTGCCGGACGTGCCTTTCATCCCCTTCGTCCCCTTCATCGGGCCGCTCCTTCCGCCACCGCGTCGGTGAGGTGGCTGACGGTCATGCGTGCGGTGAACATGGCCCCCTCGGGGGTGTTGGTCACCGAGATCTCACCACCGTGACGCTCGCAGACCAGCCGGGTGAGCGCCAGGCCGATGCCCCGCTCGCCCTCCTGGGCCGCCTTGGTGGTGAAGCCGTGCAGGAAGACCTCCCGGGCGAGTTCCGGGGCGACGCCGGGGCCGGAGTCGCGGACCACGATCTCCACGCTGGAGGCGTCCTGCCGCAGTTCGACCTCGACCCAGGCCTCGTGGCCGTCCGCCTCGCCCGCGACCCCGGCGACGGACGCGGCGTCCACGGCGTTGTCGACGAGGTTGCCGACCACGGTCGCCACGTCGCCGGCGTCCTCCGGTACGAGCCGGTCGAGAGCGGTGCTGTCGGAGATCCGCAGCCGCACCTTCCGCTCGGCGGCCAGGGACGCCTTCGCCATGAGCAGGGCGGCGACGGCCGTGTCGCGGACGCGGCGGCTGAGGGTGACGTCCAAAGACTGGCGGCGCTGGTTCAACGCGCGGATGTAGCACACGACTTCGTCCTCCTCACCGATCTCGATCAGCCCTGAGATGGTGTGCAGCTGGTTGGCGAACTCGTGGGCCTGCGCGCGCAGCAGCTCGGACGAGCTGCGGAAGGAGCCGATCTCCCGCTCCAGGCGGGCCAGTTCGGTGCGGTCGCGCAGGGTGGTGACCGAGCCGAGCAGGCGGCCGTCCTTGGTGACGGTCATCCGGTTCATCACCAGCACCCGGCCGTGCCGGATCACGACCTCGTCGCGCTCGTGGGGCGCGCCCTTGCGGTCGCCCACCAGGACGTCCCTCAGCCTTCCCTCGATGCCGAGCTCGGCCAGGCTCTGGCCCACGCAGTCCTCGGGCAGGTCGAGCAGACGGCGGCCCATGTCGTTGGCCAGGGTGAGCCTGTGCTGCGGGTCCAGGGCGATCACGCCCTCGGCGATCCCGTACAGCATCGCCTCGCGGTGTTCGGCCAGTCCGGCGATCTCGCGGGGTTCCAGGCCGAGGGTCTGCCGTTTGACGCGTCTGGCCAGCAGCCAGGAACCCACCAGGCCGAGTCCGCTGGCGATGCCCAGGTAGGCGAGCAGATACGAGGAGGCGCCGTTGAGGCGCTGCCACACGGTAGGGTCGGCCTCGCCGATCATCACCGTGCCCAGGTACTGACCGAGATTCTGCTGAGTGGCGCCGAGCACCGGCACCTGGGCCACGAGCTGGCGGCTGCCGTCCAGGGTGAGCGGGCCGGACCAGCCGCGGCCCTCGGCGGCGCCCTCGCCGAGGGCCAGCCGGTCGCCGATCGCCGTGGGGTTCGTGGAGCTGACGATCCGGCCGTCGGCGTCGGTCACCGTCACGGAGGTGACCCCGGACTGGGTCTGTGTGGAATTCACCAGCGGGGCGAGGGCCTCCAGCGGCGCGGGCCGTACGAGCTGGCTTCGGACCAGGGGGTTGGCGGCCAGCTGCTCGGCCAGTGCGGCGACGCGGCGGCCCTCCACGCGGTTGAAGGTCGCCTCCGACTGGGCGAGGGAGACCGCGGCGACGGCCAGCAGCACCACCACGACGATGGCGAGCTGGAGCACCAGCATCTCGCCCGCGAGGGTCTGACGGCGGAAGGTGGCGACCACGACGTACTCAATCTCTCGGGCCGACACTGCGTTGGGCGGCTCGTCTGTGGGGTCGCACCATCATGGACCCCTCCCGTGGCCGGGAAAAGGGGTGAGCAGGGAGCCGGGACGGGAGAGGCGCCGTACGATCCGTGCACGCGACCGGCGCCGGTGACCGCAAAGACCACAACCTCCGTTGGTTCCGGAAGAGAGACAGACGTTCGACGTGCGGGCAACATGTGGCCCACGTCACCCTCCCCACAGGGCTTCCCCCGACCTCATCGACGTACCGACAGGTGGTGGCATTCGTGCGCCTGCGCACCCTCCTCGCCCTGTTCGGGGCCGCCGTGCTCGTGCTCGTGGGCCCGCCGTTGCTCACGGCGGGCAGCGATTCCGCGACGGGCACGCAGATCCCGGGCCTGCGCTTCATGGTCCCCAACACGCCCGGCGGCGGCTATGACATCACGGCCCGCACGGCCGCGAAGAACGCCGAGGACGCCGAACTCACGCACAACATCGAGGTGTTCAACCTGCCGGGCGCCGGCGGCACCGTCGGACTGAGCCGGCTGGTGAGTGAGCACGGCAACGGCAAGCTCGCCATGTCGATGGGCCTCGGTGTCGTGGGCGCCGTCCGCTCGAACGACGCGCCCAAGACGCTCGCCGACACCACCCCGATCGCCCGGCTCACCGAGGAGCAGGACGTCGTGGTGGTCGGCAAGGACTCCCCGTACAAGACGATCGACCAGCTCGTCGACGCCTGGAAGAAGGACCCGGGCAAGCTGCCGGTGGGCGGCGGTTCCTCGCCCGGCGGGCCCGACCATCTCGCGCCCATGCTGATGGCGAAGGCAGCCAGTATCGCCCCGAAGGACGTCAACTACATACCCTTCGACGGCGGTGGTGAGCTGCTCGCCTCGATCCTCGGCAACAAGGTCGCCTTCGGGGTGTCCGGTGTCGGTGAGTACCTCGACCAGATCAAGGCGGGCGAGCTCCGGATTCTCGCGGTCACCGGACCGGAGCGGGTCGACGAACTCGCCCAGGCGCCCACGCTCAAGGAGTCCGGCTACGACGTGGACTTCACCAACTGGCGGGGCATCGTGGCCCCGCCCGGCCTGTCCGACGCCGAGCGCGACAAGCTCGTACGCCTCGTCGAGGAGCTGCACGACTCGCCCGAGTGGCAGAAGTCGATGCAGCAGAACGGCTGGGACGACGCCTTCCTCACCGGCGAGAAGTTCGGTGACTTCCTCGACGCCCAGGACAAGCGCGTGGTTTCGGTACTGAAGGAGCTGGGACTGTGACGACGCCGACCACCGAAGCCTCCCCGACGCCACCCGCGGACGAACGGCGCTCGTGGCTGCGCGACCACTCCGAACTGGGCGTCTGCGTCCTGCTGTTGGCGCTCGGCGCACTCGTCCTGGGCGATGCGCTCACCATGGACGTGGAGATCACCCAGCGCGGTCCCGTCGGGCCGAAGACCGTGCCGATCGTGGTCGGTATCGGGCTGCTCGTCATCGCCGCCCTGCTCGCCGTGGACGTACTGCGCGGCGGCCGCGGCGAGGCCGAGGGCGGTGAGGACATCGATCTGTCCGAACCGGCCGACTGGCGCACGGTGTTGCTGCTCGCCGGGGTGTTCCTGGGCGCGGCCGTCCTCATCGAGCCCGCCGGTTTCCCCGTCGCGGGCGCGCTCCTCTTCTGGGGAGCGGCCTTCGCGCTAGGCAGCCGGCGCTTCGACCGGGACCCGCTCATCGCGGCCGTGCTCTCCCTCGTCACGTACGTGATCTTCAACAATCTGCTCGGGGTACCGCTGCCCGGCGGCCCGCTGATGGGAGTGCTGTGACATGGACGCCCTCAACTCCCTGATGGACGGGTTCGGTACGGCGCTCACCCCGATCAACCTGCTGTGGGCCGCCATCGGCGTGCTGCTCGGCACGGCGATCGGTGTGCTGCCCGGTATCGGCCCCGCGATGGCGGTCGCCCTGCTGCTGCCGGTGACGTACGGACTCAACCCGATCGGCGCGTTCATCATGTTCGCCGGCATCTACTACGGCGCGATGTTCGGCGGCTCGACCACCTCGATCCTGCTGAACACACCGGGCGAGAGCGCGGCCGTGGTCGCGGCCATGGAGGGCAACCCGATGGCCAAGTCGGGGCGCGGCGCACAGGCGCTCGCGGCCGCCGCCATCGGCCACTTCGCGGGCGGCCTGATCGGCACGATCCTGCTGGTGATGCTCGCGCCGACGGTCGCCGAACTGGCGGTGGACATCGGTGCGCCGGACTACTTCGCCATCATGGTGCTGGCGTTCATCGCCGTGACGTCCGTGCTGGGCTCGTCCCGTATCCGGGGACTCGCGTCGCTGCTGATCGGACTGACCATCGGGCTGGTCGGCCTCGACCAGATGACCGGGCAGCAGCGGCTGACCTTCGGCTCGCTCCAACTCGCCGACGGCATCGACGTGGTGATCGTGGCGGTGGGTCTCTTCGCGATCGGCGAGGCCCTGTGGGTGGCGGCGCATCTGCGGCGCAGTCCGGGCGAGCCGATCCCGGTGGGCCGGCCGTGGCTGGGCAGGGCCGATGTGCGGCGGACCTGGAAGTCGTGGCTGCGCGGACCGTTCATCGGATTCCCGTTCGGCGCGATCCCGGCGGGCGGCGCCGAGATCCCCACCTTCCTGTCGTACGTGACGGAGAAGCGCCTGTCGAAGCACAAGGACGAGTTCGGCAAGGGCGCGATCGAGGGTGTGGCGGGGCCGGAGTCGGCCGCGTCGGCCTCGGCGGCGGGCACGCTGGTGTCCATGCTGACCCTGGGCCTGCCGACCACGGCGGTCGCGGCGGTCATGCTGGCCGCCTTCCAGCAGTACGGCATCCAGCCGGGCCCGCTCCTCTTCGAGCGCGAACCCGACCTGGTGTGGGGCCTGATCGCCTCCCTCTTCGTCGGCATGGTGCTGCTGCTCGCGCTCAATCTGCCGCTCGCGCCGGTGTGGGCGAAGCTGCTGCGCATCCCGCGGCCGTACCTGTACGCGGGGATCATGTTCTTCGCGGCGGTCGGCGCGTACGCGGTCGGCGGCGAGGTCATCGACCTGGTGATCCTCCTGATCATCGGCCTGATCGGCTTCGGCATGCGGCGCTACGGGCTGCCGGTGCTGCCCGCCGTCATCGGCGTCATCCTGGGCCCGAACGCCGAACAGCAGCTCCGGCGTGCCCTGCAGATCAGCGACGGCAGCGTCACGGGACTGGTCAACACGCCCTTCGCGGTGACCGTGTACGTGGTGATCGTGCTGCTGCTGGCCTGGCCGCTCATCAAGAAGCTCGTGATGCGCAAGCGGGCAGAGGCCTGATCGGTTCCCGGTGCCCTTCGGGGCGCCGGGAATCTCCATCCCTCACTCCGGGTGGTGTCGCGTCGCCGGGGGCGCGGTCCGCCGGACACTCCAGTCGAAGGCGCCCCGGCACACCAATGTCCCCTCGGCGTCGGTGACTTCGGCGCTTGTGGCGAACCGGGCCCGGTCTGCCTGTCCGTCCAGGAGCGGGCGCAGGACGCGCCGAGCCTCGTCGGTGAGACGGCAGGTGGCCACGAGCCGCCCGCGCGCCGGGGCGAGGAACTCCAGTGAGGCGGCCGCTCCCAAGGGCACGACACCTTGAAAGTCCTCGGGACGCGCCGCGGCGGCGATGATCGCTCCAAGACCGGCCGCGTCCACCAGGGCGACGAGGCCGCTGGAGTGCAGCGAGCCGATGACGTTCGTCAGTCCCTCGGGGGTGTCCGCCGCGATCTCGGCCGTGCCGTCGGCGGCCCGGAGCACCTCGACGCCCACGGTCCGATGCGCCGGTATCGGTTCCAGCAGCGAGCGTGCCAGTGGCGTCATGTCCATCGCCGCAGCGTGACACTTCCCCCTTACGACCGGGTGTCCCGGAAGTGCCCAGTGCGTGCGGCGCGCGATCCGCCGGCAACCGTCGGGAACTCCAGGGCCTTCGCGTCCGACCACTGCAACAACAAGCCCCGCACCGACGAGGCCGTTGCACTGCGGTGTGGTGTGCGGCTCGTCCGGCCCTGGATCGAGGTAGCAGCTGTATGCACTGGTACGAGGACGACGGATTCTGGTCGGACTTCTCCGAGACCATGTTCTCCGGGCGCAGGCGTACGGAGACGGAGGGCATCGTCGCCAAGTCGCCGCTGCTGGAGTTCCCGCCCGGGAGCCGGGTGCTGGACCTGTGCTGCGGACCCGGTGTGTATCTGGTGCCCCTGGCCCGTCGTGGCTACGTGGTGACAGGAGTCGACCTCAGCCCGGTGATGCTGGAGCGGGCCGGTGCCGTCTGCGAGGAGGCCGGGGCCGAAGTCCGGCTGATGCGGGCCGACATGCTGACGCACGTCGAGCCCGGCTCGTACGACGTGGTGCTCAACGTCTTCACGTCGTTCGGCTACTTCGACTCCCCGGACGACAACGAGCGGGTGCTGCGCAACGCGTACCAATCGCTGGTACCGGGTGGACAGCTGCTCATCGACGTCATGGGCAAGGAGGTCCTCGCGGGCTGGATCGGGCGGCCCCAGGTCGTCGAGCTCGACGGCGGCGCGTACGTGGTCCAGCGCGACACCGTCCTGGACAGCTGGACGCGGCTGCGCACCGACTGGACGCTCGTGCGCGACGGGATCGCGCGGGAGGCCTCGATCACCTCCTTCCTCTACAGCGCGGCCGAGTTGCGCGCGCTCTTCGAGGCGGCCGGCTTCACCGACGTGTGCTGTTACGGCGACTTCGACGGCGGCCCGTACGACAACCACGCGAAGCGGCTCATCGTGCGAGGGACCCGTCCCGAACTCTCACGCGATACGCGGGAACTCTGAGGCGGTCGCGGCCGACTACTGTTGAGCGGGCGGCTTTTGGGGCTACCCGCACCCGAACTGCCGTACGGACAAGGGGACTTCATGGCCGAAGCCGTATCCGAGACACCCTCCGCCGAGTCCGGCACCGGCGCGCCCTCGCGGGACGAGGCGTGTCCCGAGGAGCCGCGTCGGGAGCCGGACGATCGCGGTGCGGGTCGCGGCAGGCTGCTGACCGCGCTGGTGGTGCTCTCCGTGACGCTGGTGGTCTCGGTCCTGGCCGGTATCGCGCTGGGGCCGACCGTCGTACCGCCGGCCGATGTCGTGCACTTCCTGTCGGCGGCCGTCACGGGCGGCGGCATCGGGGCCGACGAGGTGACCGGGTACTCCATCGTCTGGCATGTGCGCACCCCGCGGGTGCTGCTCGCCGCGGTCGTCGGAGCCGGGCTGGCCGTCGTCGGAGTCGCCATCCAGGCTCTGGTGCGCAACGCGCTCGCGGACCCGTTCGTGCTGGGCATCTCGTCCGGCGCGTCCGTCGGGGCGACCGCAGTGGTGGTGTTCGGGGTCTTCGCGAGCCTCGGGGTCTACGCCTTGTCGGCCGCCGCGTTCCTGGGCGCGCTCGGCGCCACGCTGCTGGTGTATCTGGCCGCCCGGGGCCCGCTGGGGCTGACACCGCTGCGGCTGGTGCTCACCGGAGTGGCGCTGGCGTACGGCTTTCAGGCGCTCATGAGTGTCCTGGTCTTCCTCTCGCCGAACGGGCAGGCCGCACGGACCGTGCTGTTCTGGCTGCTGGGCAGTCTCGGGGCGGCGTCCTGGGAGTCGTTGCCGCTGGTGACGGCGGCGGTTCTGGTGGCGATCGTGGTGCTGCTGCGGCAGAGCCGGTCGCTGGACGTGCTGGCGCTGGGCGACGAGACCGCGGCCAGCCTGGGCGTGGACGCGGACGCGCTGCGGCGCGGGCTGTTCCTGCTCACCGCCGCCGTCACCGGGCTGATCGTGGCGGTCAGCGGCGCGATCGCCTTCGTCGGTCTCGTCCTGCCCCATGTGGTGCGGATCCTGGTCGGCTCCACGCATCGCCGGGTGCTCGCGGTCACGCCACTCGCCGGGGCCTGCTTCATGGTGTGGGTCGACCTGGTGGCCCGTACGGCCTTCGCACCCGAGGAACTACCGCTCGGGGTGATCACCGCACTGATCGGGGTGCCGGTGTTCATCACGCTGATGCGCCGCCGCGGCTATCTGTTCGGAGGCCGGTAGATGGTCCTGTCCCTGCGTGACCTGTCGGTCGAGGCGGCCGGGCGTGCCCTGGTGGACCGGCTGAACCTCGACGTGGAGGCCGGCCGGATCGTCGGGCTCGTCGGTCCGAACGGCAGCGGCAAGTCGACCGCGCTGCGCTGTGTCTACCGGGCGTTGCGGCCGACGTCCGGGGCCGTCCTGCTCGACGGCACCGATCTGACATCGCTGAAACTGCGGGACAGCGCCCGGTCGATCGCCGCCCTGACCCAGGAGAGCCAGACCGAACTCGACTTCACCGTCGAGGAGGTGGTGGCCCTCGGCCGCGCTCCGCACGCCCGTGGCAATCACCCCCTCACCGCCCGCGAACGCGCCCTGCGCCGGGAGTCGATGGAACGGCTGGACGTCGCCCACCTCGCCGAACGCAGCGTGCTCACGCTCTCCGGCGGGGAGCGCCAACGCGTCCTCGTCGCACGCGCCCTGGTCCAGGAACCCCGTGTCCTGGTCCTCGACGAACCCACCAACCACCTCGACGTACGGCACCAGGTGGAGCTGCTGTCCTTCCTGCGCGGCTCCGGGCTGACCGTGCTCACGGCCCTGCACGACCTCAACCTGGCGGCCGCCGCCTGCGACCGGATCGCCGTACTGAGCTCCGGCTCGCTGGTCGCCACCGGCAGCCCGACCGAGGTCCTGACCCCCGAACTGGTCCGCAAGGTGTTCGGCGTCGATGTCACGGTCGTCCACCACCCGCGCACCGGCGCACCCCACCTCATCTACGACCTGACCGCCGCGGCGCCTGCCGCGCTTCCCGACGCCCCACCAGAAGGACGGCACTCATGATGCGACCACCGCTGCCCCGGAACCTGGCCGCCGTACTGCTCACGGCCGGGCTCCTGACCACCGGCTGCGGCGCCGAGGTCGAGTCCGCGGCGAAGAACAAGAAGGACGACACCGTCACCGTCTCCAACTGCGGCGAGGACGTCACGTACACCCGCCCGAAGCGCGCGGTGGCCTACGACGTCAGCGGCGCCGAGAAGATGTTCTCCCTCGGGCTGGCCGACCGGATGCGCGGCTATGTCATGAACAAGCTCGGCGACCCGGCTATCAAGGGTTCGCCCTGGCGCGAGGACTACACCGGGGTCGAGCGGCTGGGCACCGAGCGGATCACCCGGGAGATCGTCGTCGATGCCAAGGCCGACTGGGTGCTGGCCGGCTGGAACTCCGGTTTCAGCGAGGAACGGGGCATCACCCCTGCCCTGTTGGAGAAGGTCGGCGTCGCCAGTTATCTGCACACCGAGACCTGCTGGGACTACGGCGACAAGAGCGTCGACGTGACACCGCTGGACGCGCTCTACACCGACCTGGACAACCTCGGCCGGATCTTCGACGTCGAGAAGCGGGCCGACGAGCTCGTCACCGACCTCAAGGACCGTGTCGCCGCACTGAAGAAGACCTGGCCCGAGAAGGGCGCCCCCGCCAAGGTCTTCGTCTACGACTCCGGCACCGACCAGCCGTTCACCGCGGGCCGCCATGCCGCGCCGAACGACATCATCACCGCCGCCGGAGCGACCAACGTCTTCGACGGGCTCGACAAGGGCTGGACGACGGTCGGTTGGGAACCGGTGATCGAGGCGAAACCCGAAGTGATCGTGATCGTCGACTACGCCGACCAGCCCGCCAAGGACAAGATCGCCCACCTCAAGTCGCTCAAGAGCCTGAAGTCGGTTCCGGCGGTGAAGGACAACCGCTTCTTCGTGATGTCCTACGGCGACGCCGTCAGCGGCCCCCGCAATGTCAAGGGCGCCGAGGACCTGGGCCGTTACCTGCGCTCGGTCGGGCGGTGACGGTGACTCCGACGCGTACCGCACCCACCCCTGCTCCCGCTCCCCCGGTCCACGAGCACATCACCGACGCGATGAAGGCCCCCGACCTGCTGCGGCTGTCCGACAACGTGGTGCTGGCCCGCTTCGAGACCCTGAAGGTCTACGCCGCCCTCGGCGCGGTCCGCACCCTGCTGGAGCGCGGGACCGTCAAGCCGGGCCAGACCCTCGTCGACAGTTCCAGCGGTATCTACGCGCTGGCCCTGGCGATGGCGTGTCACCGGTACGGGCTGAACTGTCACATCGTCGCCTCCACCACCGTCGACGCCGCGATGCGTGCCCAACTGGAGATCCTCGGGGCGACCGTGGACCAGATGCCGCCCTCGCAGGACCTGCGGCTCGACCAGGAGCGGCGGGTGCGCCGGGTGCGGCAGCTGCTGGCCGACCGGCCCGGTCTGCACTGGATGCGCCAGTACCACGACGCCGTCCACTACACCGGCTACCGCGAGTTCGCCGACCTGGTCGACCGTGCGCTGCCCGACACCCCGCTCACCGTCGTGGGTGCCGTGGGCACGGGATCGTCCACCGGCGGTCTCGTGGATCCGCTGCGCGAACGCGGCCGGGCCGTACGGCTGTTGGGGGTGCAGCCCTTCGGCAGCGTCACCTTCGGCAGCGACGGGTTCACTGACCCAGAGGCGATCATCGCGGGCATCGGCAGCTCGATCCCGTTCGACAACGTCCGCCACGACCTCTACGACACGCTGCACTGGCTCGACTTCCGCCATGCCATGGCCGGCGCCGTCGGCCTGCTGCGGGAACACGCCGTGTTCGCCGGCCTGTCCACCGGCGCCGCCCACCTCGTCGCCGGCTGGGAGGCCGCGCGCCACCCGGAGCGGGTGCACGTGGTGATCGGCGCCGACACCGGACACCGCTACACCGAGCGCGTCTTCGCCCGCCACCAGGAGGCCCTCGACCCGAGCGTCCTCAAGCCCCACCAGATCACGGGCCTCGCCGACCTCGCCCCGCCCTGGTCGGTGATGGCGTGGGAACGACGGCGCTACGACGTACGCGGGACCGCCGCGCCCGCACAGGTACCGGCGCCGCTCGCCGCGCCCGGACAGGTTCCGGTGCCACTCGCCGCGCCGGCCGCCACATCGACCGCCGTATCGGCTGACGTACCGACTCAGGTCTCGGCTGACATCTCGGCCGCCGCGACGAACAAGGAGGACCGGGCATCGTGACCATCGCCGCCCTGGAAGCACTCACCTTCGGACTGGGCCGCCTGGCGGAGGCGGCCGACGGCGCCGGGCACCGGCTGTGTCTGCTCACCGGCGACCGGGCCGTCTACCGCCACGAACTCGCCCACCTCACGCCCGAAGCGCTCGCCGCACTCGACATCGTCGACGTCGACACGTTCGACGAGTCCGCGTGCGCCGCCGCGCTGGCCGCGGTGCCCGACCTGCGAGGGCTCGTCAACTCGACCGACACCTGGAGCGTTCCGGGCGCCGACCTGGCCGCCAAACTCGGCCTCCCCGGGCCTGACCCGGCCTCGGTCCGGCTGCTGCGCGACAAGGGCCGAGTGCGCACGCTCCTCCATGAGCGCGGCCTGAGCCGCGGCGGAGCCATGACCGTCCCCATTGGCTCCAATAGCTCCGACGGCTCCGACGGCTCCGACGGCTCCGACGGCTCCACCCATACCTCTCCTACCTCCTCCGCAGCCGCCGAGATCCTCCGCGAGATCGGGCTGCCCGCCGTCCTCAAGGACTCGGCGGGCACCTCCTCCCGCAATGTGTGGCCGGTACGCGACGAGCGGCAGCTGCACGCCGCCCTCGCCGAGGCCGCCCAACGCCCCTTCGCCGGGCGGCTGTTCGCGGAGCCCTTCTTCTCCGGCCCCGTCTACAGCGCGGAGACCCTCAGTTGGGAGGGCGAGACGAGGCTGCTGGGCGTGCTCAGCCGCCAGATGTCCCCCGAGCCGTCCGTCCGGGAGGAGGCGGCGGCGTTCCCCGTGGCCTTCCCGGATCCCGAACTCGGTCTGCTCCAGGACTGGGTGGGGCGTGTACTGGTGACCGCCGGCCATGACACGGGCTTCGCGCACGTGGAGTTCGTCCTCACCACCGAGGGGCCGGAACTGGTCGAGATCAACCGCCGTATCGGCGGTGCCCTGGTAGGCGAGGCGCTGTGCCGTGCGTTGGGCACCAATGTCTACGAGGCCATGGTCGACACGGCTCTCGGCCGCCGCCCCGCACTGCTGGACAGCCCAGTCGACGCCTCCTCGGGACCGGCCACCGGCTTCGTGCTCGTCTACCCGGACCGGCGCGGCACGCTCACCGGCTGGACCGGCCTCGACACGCTGTCCGCCTTCCCCGGCTCACCCGAGTGGTACCCAACCGCCGTGCCGGGACGGCGTGTTGAGCACCTGGGCGATCAGCGAGGCTGTACGGGGATCGTGCTGGCCGAGGCCGCGACGGCCGAACTGGCCCTGCACCGGGCGCTCAGCGCGGCCGGGAGCGTACGTCCGGTCGTCGCGGCCGACGACGAGGGGTGACGCCGTCGGCCGAGCCGCCGGGCCGACTGCGGTCCCGCCCGGCACGGCTCACCGGGCGGGAAGGCCTCAAAGGGCTGGCCGGTCTGAGCGGCCCGCAGTACTTTCTGCTGGCCGGATCGTTCCTCATCCCGCTGGGCAGCTTCGCGGTGCTGCCCTTCATGTCGGTGCTGCTGCACGAGCAGTTGGGGATGGGGCTCGGCGCCGTCGGCGTGGTGCTCGCCATCGCCTCGTTCGTGCAGTTCGCCGGTGGTGTCTTGGGGGCGGTGGTCGCCGAGCGCATAGGGCTGCAACGCACCATGCTGCTCGCCCTGGTGATCCGTACGGCGGGATTCGCCGGCTTCGTGCCGGGGCTCGGCCATCCCGCCGCTGCCGTCAGCGCGCTGTTCCTCGTCTCCTGCGGTGCCGCGCTCTATCTGCCCGCCAACAAGGCGTACTTGGTGCACCGCGTCGCGGACGAGCGGCGCCCGCTGCTGCTGTCTGCGAGCGGCTCCGCCCTCAACGCCGGTATCGCGCTGGGTCCGATCGCCGCCGCCCCCTTCGTACTCAGCGCCTCCGCGGGACTCTTCACCGCGGTCGCCGTGCTGTTCGCGGCCATCACCGTGGGCCACGCGCTACTGCCTGTGGAGGCCCCCGACCACCACCCGGAAGAGCCGGAACGACCGCAGGAACCCAGGACACCGAAGGAAGCCGGACAGCCAAAGGAAGCCGGGCACACAGCGGACAGCGGGCACACAGAAGAAGGCGTCGAGGCCCAACATCCGTCCCGCCGCCGGGAGAAGCCGTTCGCCGGGCTGCCGGTCCTGCCTTTCGCGGTCACCGTCCTGAGCCTGTACGTCTTCATGTTCTTCCAGCACTACCTCGCGGTGTACGCCGTGCCCCGGACCTCGACCGAGTTCTACGGCCTGGTCCTCGCCCTCTACGCCGTGCTCCTGGTGGTGGCCCAGCCGCTCCTGTCGGACTGGATAGCCCGCATGCCGTATGCCCGTGCCCTGCGAGTCGGATTCGCCGCGCTGGCCGCCGGCATGGCCACGCTCGCTCTCGGCCGCCCCGCCGCCCTGCTGGCCGGAGCCCTGCTCATCTGCCTCGGCGAGATCGTGCTCTTCCTCAAGAACGACCTCGAAGCCCTGGCCCGGTCTCCCCGCTCCCCCGCCGTCGTCTTCGGCCACCAGCGGCTGGCCGCCGGAATCGGCGCGTTCGCCAGCGGCATCGCGGGAGGCGAGGGCTATGGACTGGCCGAGCGCTCGGGGTGTCCCGGTCTCTTCTGGGCCGCGGTCGCCGTGCAGTGCGCACTGCTGCCCCCGCTGCTGATCCGTGCACTGCGCCGCCTCCGCCCCGGTTCAACGACCGAACACTGACCCCGCACATCGGATCTATTTTTGCCTCATCACCATCATTGACGCTCCAGGCAGCCAGTTCTACCCTTCGACAGGCAATAGATCCGATGAATCGCTCGTATCGCTCGTTCGCATCACGCGTACCGCTTCGAGGATTGGATTGGCATGCCCCCATCAAGCCCATCGAGACGTACCGTTCTCGCCGCCGGAGGCTTACTCGCCGGAGGCGCCGCCTGGGCCACGACCCCGTCGACGTCCTCCGCCGCTTCCGCCGCCTCCGCTGCCACCTCTGCCGCGTCGCCCACGGACGGCTGGAACAGGACCGCGTTCACGTACGGCATGCAGAAGCCGTGGAACCTCGACCTGGCCGACCGGTACAGCAACAGCGGCGGCGTCCACCGCATGTGGGTGTACGACACCGATGAGCCCATGTCGCAGGGCAGCTCCACCGACCCGCGCACCGAGATGCGCTGGAGGCAGGAGTACACGTCCGGCCAGCACATGTGGGACGCGGACGTGTACCTCCCGTCCGGCACGAACGGCGCGACCTTCGTGCAGATCCTCCGTGTGATCCACCCGTCGGGCACACCGGCGACGGACTTCATGCTCAACGCCTACAGCGCGAGCGGCGGCACGGTGAGGGCGTACGACAGCACGGTTCTCAGGACGAACGCCTACAACACGTGGTTCAACGTCAAGCTCGAACACAACGCCACCGGTGGCGGCGTCAACGTCTACTTCGACGACGAGCTGGTCCTGACGACCAGGGACCGGGGACCCGCCACCCGCCACTTCAAGAACGGCGTCTACCACCACGGCAGCGGCCGGGCCGAGGCACGCTTCCGCAACCTCACGTACTGGACTCGGTGAACCGTGTCGCATCTTGGAGGCACCGCACATGACCTCTAGAAGAGTTGTGCTCGGTTCGGTACTGGGCGGTACGGCGGCCGCCGCACTGCCCTCGGTCGCCGAGGCGGCACCGGCCCAAGTCCCGGACGCCGTCGGCGAGGACCTCACGGCCGGTTCCGCCGACGGCCGTTGGAAGCTCCGCAACCGCATGGGCTCGGACGGCGCGTGGACCGACTTCCTGCGTGGGCAGGACCTGGTGTGGCACAGGATGCCCACCCTGTGGCACGAGGGACCGTTCCTCGGTGACGGCCGGCTGGGCAGCATGGTCTACAAGGAGCCGGGCGCCAACAGCGTCCGCTTCACCGTCCAGCACGGCGAAGTACAGGACCACCGGCCCGAGTTCGGCAGCGGCTGGGGCACGTGTCGGCTGCCCGTGGGACATCTGACCCTCGATCCGGTCGGCACCATCGGCGCGGTCGACTGGCGCCTGAGCCTGTGGAACGCCGAACTCACCGGCACCGTCACCACCGACAAGGGCACCCTGACGCTCTCCGCCCTCATCCACGACGGAGTCCTCGCCGCACGCGTGACGGCCGACGGCGACGAGGAGGTCCGCTGGACGTTCCACCCCGAGGAGGCCATCAGCCCCAGGAAGATCAGCGAGGCACCGCCGACGGGCTACGTCGCCAACCCGCCCTGGACCACGCGCACCACCGGTGACGTCGAGCAGGTGCTCCAGCCGCTCGTCGGCGGCGGCCAGACCGCGACCGCCTACCGCCGCTCAGGCGACACCCTGCTGCTCAACGTGGCCCACAGCCATCCCTCGGACACCCGGGCCGGGGAGGCCTCGCTCAGGAAGATCCAGCGTGCGGCTCCCTACGCAACGCTCCGCAGGCAGCACACCCGCTGGTGGCACGCGTTCTACCGCCGGAGCTTCGTCTCGATCCCCGACCAACGGCTGCAGAGCTTCCACTGGATCCAGCTCTACAAGATCGCGTCGGCCAGCCGCGAGGGCGGCCCGCCGATGGCCACCTGTGGGCCCTGGCTCGAACCCACTCCCTGGCCCGCCGTGTGGTGGAACCTCAACATCCAGCTGGAGTACTGGCTCATCCACGGCTCCAACCACCTGGAACTCGACTCGCTCGCCAGCACCCTGAGGCAGAACCAGGAGCAGCTGATCGCGAACGTGCCCGCCGCGTACCGGGCGGACAGCGCCGGAGTCGGCCGCAGTTCCGACATGTTCGCCAACCGCGGCGTCCCCGTGCCGGGCAGCGGGGGCGAGGCGGGCAATCTGACCTGGGCCCTGCACAACGTATGGCTGAGCTACCGCCACAGCATGGACGAGGACCTGCTGCGCGACACGGTGTACCCGCTGCTGCGCCGCGCGATCAACTACTACCTGCACTTCCTCCAGCCGGGCGACGACGGCAAGCTGCATCTGCCATCGACGCTGTCCCCGGAGTATCCGGTGGTCCCCCCGAAGGACACCAACTACGATCTGGCGCTGATCCGTTGGGGCTGCGGCACTCTGCTGGAGGCGTCCGAGCGCCTGGGCGTCGACGACCCGCTCGTGCCGCGCTGGCAGGAGGTGCTGGCCAGGCTGACGCCGTATCCGGTGGACGCCAACGGCTACATGATCGGCGCGGACACGCCGTACGCACAGTCCCACCGCCACTACTCGCACCTGCTGATGGTCTATCCGCTGTATCTCGTGAACTGGGACCAGCCCGAGCAGCGCGAGCTGATCGAGAAGTCGGTCGTCCACTGGCACGCGCTGACCGGCTCCCACCGCGGCTACAGCTATACGGGCGCCGCCTCGCTGTACGCGATGATGGGCCGCGGCGACACGGCACTCTCGTACTTGAAGAAGTTCTTCGACACCAGCACGCGCTATCCGTGCCGGGCCAACACCCACTACACGGAGGCCGGGCCGGTCATCGAGACTCCGCTGTCGGCGTCCCAGTCCCTGCACGACATGCTCTGCCAGAGCTGGGACGGTGTCATCCGGGTCTTTCCCGCCGTGCCCGACTCCTGGGCCGATGTCACCCTGCACGACTTCCGCACCCAGGGAGCCTTCCTGGTCAGCGCGGTCCGCAGCGACGGCGTCACCCGCTTCGTACGCGTGCGGAGTCTGGCGGGCGAGCCGCTGCGCCTGCGGCACGGTCTGACCGGCGGGCGGGTGACCGCGGTCCTGGACGACGGCAGACCGGCCCGTACCCACACGGCGGACGACGGCACCCTCACCGTCGAACTGGCCAAGGGACGCGAGGTGTTGTTGTACGCGGGCAAGCGCCCCGATCTCGTCATCGCCCCGGTCAGTCCCAGCGAGCCGGGAGAGCCCTGGGGACTGCCGTAACCGGATCGGTGTGGCCGGGCGGCCCGCGAGGAGCGACACCGCTGCCCGGCCACGCCGATACCGCGGAGGCGGACCGTGGCCTCGCCCGGCGGCCGCCGGGCGTCGTTCAATGTCCGCGGAACGCCTCCTCCAGCCACCAGGCTCCCCGGTCCGCGACCACCTTGGCGTCGATGAGCAGGGGCGCGGTGCGTGGCCCGGCTAGCCAGTCCTCGACGGCCTTCAGATCCGCCCGCTCGTGTACGGTCACGGCCTCGAAGCCGTAGCCGCGCGCCACGGCGGCGATGTCCGTCGGCGGGAACTCGACGGTGTCCAGCGGATGTCCGTCCGGCCCGAAGTGGTGCACCTCCGCCCCGTAGGCATCGTCGTTGTAGACGACCACCACCATGGGCAGCCCGAGCCTGCGTACGGTGTCGAACTCCGCGGCGCCCATCATCGCGCCGCCGTCGCCGAGCGCGGCCACGGGAAGCCGGTCCGGCCGTGCCAGTGCCGCGCCGATCGCGGTCGCGAGGCCCAGGCCGATCGACTGGAACGCCTGGGTGAAGCACAGGCCGTTCTCGTCCGGCACCGACAGGTACATGCTCGGGTAGCCCATGAAGTTGCCGGAGTCCACGCCGATCACCCGCTCCGCGGGGAGGATGTCGTCGAGCGCGATGCTCAGTGTGCGCGGGTCGATGCGCTCGCGGCTGCTCGTGTCCTCGTACGGCACGTCCCGCCAGCGCACGCGGGCGGCGATGGCCGCGCCGATGTCGGCGGTCCGAAAGCCCTGGCGGGCCTGTTGCCCTTGCTGTGCCTGCTGCCCTTGGTGTGTCTGTTGCGGTTGTTGGGTGTGTTGCGGTTGTTGGGTGTGTTGCGGTTGTTGGGTGTGTTGCGGTTGTTGGGCCTGCAGGCTCCCGTCGCCCGTCTCCAGCGTGCGTCGAGCCGTTAGCTCCACGTCCCCGGTGACTCCGAGGTGCACCTCCCGGTGCGCGCCGAGGGCCGAGGCGTCGTCGTCGATCTGTACGACGGTGGTGTCCGGGCCGATCAGCCGGCCGTGCCGCATGGTCCACATGTTCAGCGCGCAGCCCCAGCCGACGATCAGGTCGGCTTCCCGGATCAGTTCGGCGGCCAGGGGTGACGCGAAGCCTCCGGACACGTCGAGCGACCAGGGATCGCCCTGGAACAGGCCGCGTGCGACGGCCGAGGTCGCAAGCAGCGCGCCATGGTGCTCGGCGAGCGCCGCCAGGGCGTCCCGGGCGCCGGGCGAGCGCGCTCCCCGGCCGGCCACGAAGACCGGCCGCCGGGACTTCTCCAGCACCCGCGCCAGGGCCTCCACATCGGCGGACTCCGGCTCCAGCGGGGCCCGTTCGGGCGGCACGACGGCAAGGGCCGACGCGTCGCCGGGTACGTCGGGTGCAGCGGATACGTCGAGGGCCTGTACGCCCAGCGGGAGGTTGAGCAGTACGGTCCGCCGCTCGCACACGGCTCGCCGAACGGCGTCGAGGGCTTCGGTGACGGCGTCCTCCGCCGACGTCACGCGCGCCGTGACCGCGCCCACCGATCGCGCCAACGCCTCCTGGTCGACGTAGAAGTTGGATCGCGGCTCGGTCACCTCGGCCGCCAGCACGAGCAGCGGCGTACGGCTCTTGGCCGCCTCGGCGATCCCGGTCATGGCGTTCGTCAGGCCGGGGCCCTGATGAACGCTCAGCGCGGCCACCGTTCCGCTCATCCGGGAGTACGCGTCGGCCATGGTCGCCGCGCCGCCTTCATGACGTGCGGCCACGAACCGCGAACCCGCCGCGACCATGGCGTTGGTGAGATGGAAGTTGCCCGAGCCGACCACGCCGAAGACCTGACCGACCCCGGCCGCGTACAGCGCCCGTCCGACGGCCTCGGCGACCTTCACGAACGTTCCACCAAGGCGAGCACCCGCGCGGGGGACCCGGACCCCGTGACGATCGGCAGCGGCCCCGCGACGACGACGGAGCCGGTCGCGGGCAGCACCGCCAGGTTCTGCAACTGGGTCAGCCCGTACTTGTCGCTGCCCATGAGGTACGAGTGACACGGGAAGACCGGGTCGAACGAGTGCGCCCCACCCGCGTCGGTGCCCACCGTCTCGACCCCGAGGCCGATGACGGGCGACTCCTCAGCCACCCAACGAGCGCACTCCGCCGACAGGCCAGGAGTGTGCGGGCCGTTCTCGTCCGCGTTCAGGAACGGCTCCTGCGCATACGAGCGCTCGTCCCAGCCGGTGCGCACCAACAGCCAGCCGCCGTCGGGCAGCGGCCCGTGCTCCGCCTCCCACGCCTTCACATGGTCGACCTCCACGAGGAAGTCCGGGTTCTCCCGCGCCTCCGCGGTGAAGTCCAGCACGGCGGCGGGCGCGACCAGCCGGTTCACTGGTACGGACGCCACGTCGGCCAGGTCCTTCCCGGTCACCCAGTGGTTCGGGGCGTCGAAGTGGGTGCCGGTGTGCTCGCCGCTGCGGAAGTTGTTCCAGTACCAGGCCGGCCCCCGGTCGTCGTACCTGCTGATCTCATCCAGTTCGAACACCGCCGTCTGGCCGAACTCGGGCGGCAACTGGAGTACCGGTGTCGACGACGACAACGGCGCCGTCAGGTCGACGACTTCGATCGCCCCGCTCCGCAGCGCGGACACCAGCGAGGCGAGGATGGACGGCTCGGGCATGAAGACCTCCATGAGGCAGCGCGGAACTGACAGCATGGCACCGGACATGACGATTGCGGTTCCGTGGTACTCACAGTCCGGTTGAGTCGGTCGACGGTGACGGGCGGGGGCACGATGTTCCGAGGGCGTACGGCCGCGATGGCGGCGTCGGTGATCGCGGTCGGGGTACTGGGACTGACCGGCTGCACGTCGGGGTCGGACGGCGGTTCGGAGGAGTCGCCGGACGCGGCGGGAACGGCAGGCACGGCGGGTACGGCGGTCAGCACCGCGTCTCCTTCGTCCGCCTCGCCGCCGGTCTCACCCACGCCCTCCCCTTCCAAGTCGGCTCCGGCTTCGGCGTCCGCTTCGGCTTCGAAAAGCCCGTCGCCGGTGCCCGTCACCGGGCCCAAGCAGAAGCTGGTGACCATGACGGTCACCGGCGGCTTCGCGGGGATCAATCAGAAGGTGGTTCTCCGGGGCGACGGCACCGTCCTCGCCGACGACAAGGGCGACCCCGAGGTGCGCCGTACGAGCGCGGCCCAGTTCACTGAACTGCGCACGCTGCTCGGCGATCCGGCGCTCGCCGATGTCCCCGAGTTCACGATCGACACGGGGGCGGCCGACATGTTCCAGTACGCGCTGCAGTTCAACGGCCGCACGGTCATGACGGACCGCTCCGCCGACCAGCCCGCGCTGGACCGCCTCATCGACGCGCTCAGCGAATGGCTGCCGGGTCACTGACCTCGCAGACCGAGCGAGGCAGGGGTCTCGGGTAGGGGCACGTAACTCATGATCAAGCCCCTCGTTGGTCTGGCCGACGCTCCGTCGGACCCGGAAGACTGTGTGAGGTCGCTTCACATGCGCTGCATCACCAAGAAGATCACTGCGGGGATCGGAACCCTTGCCGCGGCACTCGGCTGTGTCATCGTCGCGGGGCCGCCCGCGGCGGCGGACGGCAAGTGGTGCAACCACTCCGTCTGCATCGAGACGTACGACACGGGCACCTACCTGGGCAGGGTCGAGGTCTCGGTCACCAACACCAACCAGCCGCACCGCATCAGCGCCCGTGTCTGGACCACCAACGGCTGGGGCGCCAACACCAAGGTGGAGGACGTCTCCGCGTTCAGGACCTACCGGGACCAGGCATACCCCCAGCGCCACTTCCCCGCGGGCACCCGGCTGTGCGCGGAGGGTTTCCGCGGCGGCGCGAGCGTGGGCCTGCCCTGCGTCACGCTCACGAACTGACGGGCGGACACCTCGGGCCGGACTCCTGCAGCCGGACACCTCGCGCCTGCCCGCTCGGGTCGAACACCTCGGGCCCGGCTCAGTTGTGGAACTCGCCGGCCCGTACGTGCCGCATCACGCTGCTCGTCACCCGGTAGCGGCCGTTCGGCACGGAGGGTGACTTGGTGACATGCACCGCGAGTGGTCCGGCCCAGGCGTAGCCCCGGTCCTCGCCGTGCCGGAGCAGGCTCTCGGTGAGCACCTGGTCGACGCGACCGCCGTTCCGCTCCAGTTCCTGATGGACGGGCTCGGGCAGTTCGACGCCGTAGGCGTTGGGGACGACGACCAGGCTCTCACTGCACACGACGGCGTGGTCGTCGCACTCCCTGCGCAGGGCGGCAACCAGTTCGACCGGTTCCTTGTGGCGGAACTGCGCGAGCAGCGACGCTCCGAAGCGCTCCAGCGCCCGCTCCAGACCGGTGAGTCCGCTCGCGCCCTCGGGCCGCTCCGGCACCGGGTCACTGTTCGCGGTCTTGCGACGGTTCTCTTCAGGGACGGTCACGACGGGCGGGACTCCTTGGTCGTATGAGTTCGTGTTCGTGTCGTTGTGCTCCATTCGTCTCCAGGTTCCCCGTAAGCGGAGAACGACTCTTCCCGGGTCTTCCCGGGCACGTGCGAGGGGGCAGGTCACGTGGCAGCACTGCCGACGGGACCTGCCCATGACGGAATCGACGACCGGCGTGACGGGTCAGCTGCTGACCGGTGTCCAGCGGATCCGGGTGCTGCACAGGGACACCACGACCGCCGCGGCCGCGACCACCCCCAGCCCCCACACCAGGCTGCTGGCGTTCGCCACGAAGCCGATGAACGGCGGGCCCGCCAGCAGGCCCGTCGTACCCGTGGCGGCGACGAGGGCCAGCGCGTCCGAGCCCTGTTTGGCGGCGGCCACGTACACGCACGGGGTCACGGCGGCGCAGCCCAGTCCGACGCAGGCGAATCCGATGAGGGCGGGCACCACTCCCCCGCTCACCAGGGCGAAGGCCAGCCCTGCCGCGGCCAGCGCGCTGCCGAGGAGGACGACCCGTCCGTCGCCCCACCGGCTGCGCCAGCCGTCGGCGAAGAGGCGGGCCACCACCATCATTCCCGAGACGACGGCGATGCCCATGGGTGCCAGTTCCGCCGATGCCTTGGCCACGTCCTTCATGTAGAGGGCGGACCAGTCGGTCATGGCGCCCTCGGTCACGGTGCCGAACGCCATGGCGCAGCACATCCACAGCGTCATACGGGACGGAAGGTTCCATCTGCCGCGGGTCTTCTGCGCCTTCTCCTCGGCAGGCGCGTCCTCGGAGAGAAGACCTGGGCGTGCGGCGGCGGTCAGCAGGACGAGGATCACGGCCGCCACGCCGAAGTGCGCCACGACCGAGGAGGTCGCCGCGTTCATGCCGGAGGCGATGAGCGCGGCGAGCAGCGAACCACCGCTGAAGGTCGCGTGCAGTCTGGCCATGGTGTTGCGTTCGTGCCGTGCCTCAAGGGCAGCGCCCTGCGCGTTCATGGCGACGTTCAGGCATCCCACGAAGACGCCGTCGACGCCCATGACGAGCAGCGCGACCGGATAGTTGGGCGCCACGGCCAGCGCCAGGAGCAGGAGGGTCAGACAGAGGGACGACAGGAGGGCGAGCCGTGCCGAACCCAGCCGTTTCATGAGCACCGGGACCAAGGGGAACGACGCCACCGCGCCGATCCCCGCCGCCATCAGCAGCACACCCACCTCGGCCGCGGTCAGGCCGAGGTCCGTCTTGATGGCGGGGATGCGCGCGGCCCAGGTGGCGTACTGGAAGCCGAGGGAGCAGAACAGTGCGGCGATCGCCAACTGGCTGCGGAGGAAGGGGTCATGGACACGGGACACGCGCATCAGCTCGCTTCGTGGGGACGGAGGGGCCGCGCGGCACCACGCCGGTCGGCTCGGGCTGTGCACCTGGGTCGGTCGGCACCGCCTTGGACATGTAGACGGCGTTCGCGCCGTAGCCACCGGGCGAGATTCCCGGGTGGGCGGTGTAGCCGCGGGCCGACCAGAACGTGTCGCTGCGGCCGACGGCGATCAGCGAGATCCGTTCGTACCCGCGCGAGCGGGCCGTCAGGGTGAAGTGGTGGAGAAGGCGCTGCCCCAGTCCCCTGCCGCGAAGCCCCTCCTCGACAACGATGTCGTGCAAGTGGAGATTGCGCGGTGCGGGCGCGGGGTGCGGCGCGACCGCCTCCTCGGTCCGTTCCAGGTCCGGGTACTCGAAGGCCGGATAGGGCAGTGCCAGCAGGTAGCCGGCCGGCCCGGACCCGACGTCCAGGACGAAGCACGTACTCGGCGAGATCTCCGCCCGTGACCGAAGCGCCGCGCGGCCCTCCGACAGGCCGAGTCCGGTGTAGGCGCGGGACTCGATCGCCACGATGCCGTCCCAGTCGGCCTCGGTGATGTGGCGTATGTGTACGACGTCGCTCACGGGCGGCCCACCCTCGTCCAGGTGTAGGGGAGCGGATCGAAACCGTTGAAGCCCTGGGTCATGTAACTGATCGCGTAGGCACCGCTGGACATCACCCAGACCGGATCGCCCGACGCCAGGTCCTTGGGTACGTAGACGAGGCCAGCGTGTTCATGGAGGTAGGCATCGTCGCTGTCGCAGGTGGGACCCGCCACGACGGCGGGAACGCACTCGGCGTCGGGGTGTGTGGGAAAGACGAGCCGGTACTGCAACGCGTCCATCTCGTAGAGCCCGTTGAACTTGCCGCAGCTCAGATAGAGCCAGTGCTGCCGCTCGCCGTCCGGTCCCCGCCTCTCGGCGAGCCGGGAGACATGGGCCCGGATGGCTCCCTGGTCGGCGACGAGATGACGCCCCGGCTCCATGACGAACCGGAGGTGGTCGCCGTGGACGCCCTTCAGGTACCGCATTCCCTCGCGGATCACGGCGAAGATCTTGTCCATCGGCGGATCCAGGGGCATGCCGAACCTGTCGAGGTATCCGAGTGCCGGGAGACCGCCGCCGAGGTTGACATGGTCCAGGGTCATCCCGCGCCGGCCGAGGGCGGTCAGGACGTCCGCCAGGGACTCGACGGCACTGTGCCAGGCGTCGGCCGTCATCTGCTGGGACCCGACGTGCACGGACAGGCCCGACGGTGTCAGGCCCTGTGCCCGTGCCGCCTCAAGCACCTGTACGGCGTCGGCGGGCGAGCAGCCGAACTTGTTGCTGAGGCCCCAGAGCGCCCCTTCACCGCTGGTCGTCAGTCTGCAGAACACCCGGGCGCCCGGGGCATGGGCGGCGATGGCCGCCACGTCCTCCAGGCTGTCGGTCGCGAAGTCCCTGACGCCGAGGCGATGGGCGTCGGCGATGTCGCGGTCGGACTTGACGGTGTTGCCGTAGTGCATGCGGTCGAGCGGCACCCCCGCCCGCAGCGCCTGCTCCAGTTCGCGCGGGCTCGCCCCGTCCACGCCGGCGCCTCTGGCCGCCAGGCACGCGAGCACCTCGTCCACCGGACAGGCCTTCATCGCGAATCGCACGAGGACTCCGGGCAGTTCGCGCCGCAGCGTGTCGTAGCGGTCCTCGATTCCGGTCAGGTCGAAGACGATCCGGTCCTCGTCGGCGGCCGCCAGCGCGGCGAGCAGGGCCGCGGACTCATGTGTCGCCGGCTCAGGTGTCGTTGACTTGCGCGTCGTGGCCGCCCTCACCCCGGCCGCCCCGGTGAGGTGTGTACGGGGGTGAGCCTGGCCGCGCGCACCAATGGGCCCCATGCCTCGGTCAGGAGGGCGAAGTCCTCCATGTCGCTGCGGGCCTCGTCGAGGAGCCGTTCACGGCGCGTGGCCAGGAGGTCGGCGAACTCGGCGTAGGCGCCGCCCAGTTTCCGGTACGCCGTGTCGAGGGCGTCCAGCCGCTGGATGTTCTCGGTGCGGTCGAGTCGCGTGCTCTCGCTCACCAGCCGGGCGACGACGGACGCGCGCACCTGTCCCCGCTCGTCGGTCAACTCCGGTCCGGCCTCGGCCATCCCGTCGTAGACGACGTTGAAGTAGAGCATCGACAGCAGGAACTTGACGTAGCGCATCTGGTACGCCGTGAAGCCCGCGTCCGTTCTGCGTTCGCCGGTGTAGAAGTTCACGATGTTCCGGTTGTGCAGCACACCGGGCAGCGCGGCGTCGTGGACCAGATGGATCAGGAAGTAGTCGCTGCCGATGGTGTCGGTGGCCGGTGGCAGCGGCACATGTTCGTGCACCCCGTGGAAGCCGATGTTGCACATGTCCACGCGCATGGGGTCGACCAGGGCCAGTGTCGAGTGGTCCCGGACGAACGGGTCCGTGCCCGCGCCGCGGAAGGACTCGTCGACGAGTTCCCTCTTCTGCTCGCCCGACCAGTGGGCGGGTGCCCACAGGCTGACCAGGTCGTAGTAGACGTCGGGGTCGATCCGGAGGATCTCGCCGATGTCGACGGAGAGTTCGCCCACGAAGGAGCTGCCCACCATCGAGACCCGCTTGTCCGCGTGCTGTGCGGCGAGCGCGTTCTCGGTGACGTCGTGCGCGGCGTCGGCCGCGCGTCGGCCGAGCGAGGTGAGTTCGTGATGGATGGGGAAGACCGTCTCGCCGTCCACGACCTGGTACCGGCTGTCGGAGTCCCTGCGGTGCACGGACTCGCAGCCGAGCGCGGCGCCGATGAGGAACGCCCGGTTGGTGCAGGCGCCGTAGGAGAGTCCCGCGGGGAGCATCAGTTCCAGCAGGAGGTCGGGCTTCGTGGCTGCGGTCCGGCCGATCGCCCGCTGGAGGAAGTCCCGCTGCCCCGCCTCGTCGAGGTGGTGTACGACGATCCGCGGGCCGACGGGGAGGCGGCGCACGGTCTCGGCGTGTTCCGCGTAGGCGGGTGCGTCGCAGGAGTCCAGGATCAGCAGGTGCACCTCGGTGTCGAAGTGCTCGGCCGCGTAGGCCGCTTCCTCACCGATGGCCTCGATCGTCGCGGAACACGGCCTGTTGGTGGGAAGGGTCAGACATATTCTGCGCATGCCGCTTCTCCGACCGGCTCGTTCAGTTCCGGACCGTTCCAGGACGCGAGACCGAGCAACTTGGCACCCAGGTCGCTGAGTTCGGCCCTGCCGTACCGCAGGGACTCGTGCCGCACGGCGTCGCCGAGCAGGGTCGCGTTCCAGTCCGGTGTGCTGAGGGTGCGCCACGAGTCGACCCGTGAGTCCCTGAGGGTCTGGTGGGTCTCCAGCGCCGGCATCATCGACAGGTACTGCACCGCCCGTACGCCGTTGCGGGTGGAGGTGTTGGGTGCCACTCCGTGCGCCAGGAGGCCGTTGAAGATCAGCAGGTCGCCGGCCTCCAGTTCCGGTCGTACGACGGGGAATTCGGCCTTGTCGATCCTGGGGCGGATCGGGTCACGGTCGTCCGGTTGGAGTGCCTTCCACCGGTCCAGCTGCCGGAACAGCTCGGGGCAGCACTGGAAGCCGCCGAGTTCCGGGCTGGTGTCGTTGAGCGCGATGATCCCCTGGACCCGCTGCGGCGGTATGCCGAGCGTGGTGTCGACGTCCCAGTGCAGCTCGATGTCGAAGCCCTCGTCCGTGCTCGGGATGAGGGCCCGGTCGCGGTTCCTGACGTTGGGCGGGTTGAGGTTGAGCCGGTCGAGGGTCACCCACAGCTCTTCGCAGTCCCATACGTCGACGAACGCGTCGTAGACCCGCTGCGCCTGGCGGCTGTCCCAGAGGAGTTGGTGCTGGTAGGCCTCGACGAACCCGTAGATGTGCAGGTCACGGTCCAGGTCCGAGCGGTACTCGCGGTCCTCGTACCAGGTGTCCGGACGCTCGGGGTCGAGTCCCTGGAAGTCCCAGGTGAAGTCCAGCAGGCTGCGGGCCGCCGAGACGGGGATGGCCTGCTTCACCACGACATAGCCGTAGGTCTGCCATAAGGCCAGGTCTTCCTCGGACAGCACCCTGAGCGGGACGGTCTTCTTGAGGTCGCGCAGCGGGGTCTGCGCCAGATAGGTCTCGCCGTCCGAACTGAAGTAGGGGACGCGAGATGCTGCTCGATGGAGATAGTCGTCAGGCATGGGCATGCAGTGCTCCGGACCTCGGGGTTCCCCGTCGACGGACATGTCGACGGGGACGAAGAACGCGGTCACCGGTGGCTCGCGGCACGTGAATCGCGTGGATCCGGACGGGCGGCGGTCTGCGCAGCTCGCTTCCGGACACGCACCGGCGCTGCACGACGACGCCGAAAGCAGCGCACGTCGCACGGCATGAAGAGAGAGACGGCCCGGCCTGCAGGGTCACTGCATCGGGCGCCGCGCCAGCCCCCTCGAACTCGCGTGCCACTAACCTGGACTAGACCAACCGCCCTGTCAAACATGGTCGTTGACTGCGTGTCGCACTCAAATCGCCTGCACCGAAGCCCGGTTGATGACACTCGGAATGCGGTTCACCTGGCACAACAGCCCCGGGGGAATGCACGCACGGCGACCCGACCCGCCTCTTGACACGAGCCGCTAGCCTGAGCGGAGACTCATTGGTCTGTACCAAGCTGTGTCGTGGTGTCGATGCGCTGTCATCGGCGGCACCGACGCGCGGGCCCTACCCGAAAGGCGAACGCACTCGATGGTCTCCAGCAAGCACAGCAAGGAGTTGCGGCGGCTGGCGCTCTCCGTCCTGCAGCCGGGGTTCGTGGGTACCGAGGCACCGGACTGGGTTCTGCGCGAGATCGGCGACGGACTGGCATCCGTCGTGCTCTTCTCCCGCAACATCGTCTCGCTCGACCAGGTTGCCCAGCTGACTGGTCAACTCCGCGCGGAAAACCCCGAGTTGATCATCGCCATCGACGAGGAGGCCGGCGACGTCACCCGGATCGAGTCCGCGACCGGCTCCACCCGGCCGGGCAACTTCGCCCTCGGAACCGTCGACGACACCGAGCTCACCGAGTCCGTCGCCGCCGGCCTCGGCCGCCAGCTGCGCGCCATCGGCGTGAGCCTCGACTACGCGCCCAGTGCGGACGTCAACTCCAACCCCGACAACCCGATCATCGGGGTCAGGTCCTTCGGCGTGGATCCGAAGGTGGTGTCCCGGCACACCGCCGCGTGGATCCGGGGGCTCCAGTCGGCCGGGGTCGCCGCCTGCGCCAAGCACTTCCCCGGCCACGGCGACGTCGCCGTCGACTCCCACCACGGCCTGCCCACGTACGGTGCCGACCGCGAGGAGATCGCCGCCCAGGCCCTGCCGCCGTTCCGGGCCGCCCTGGACGCGGGTGTCCGCGCGGTGATGAGCGGCCACCTCCTGGTGCCCGCCTACGATCCCGAACTGCCCGCCACTCTCAGCCCACGCATCCTCGGCGAACTGCTCCGCGGGGAGCTCGGGTTCGACGGCATGACCGTCACCGACGCCATCGAGATGGGCGCCGTCGCCGACCGCTACGGCATCGACGGTGCCACGGTGAAAGCGGTCGCCGCCGGTGCCGACGCGGTCTGTGTCGGCGGCGAGAGCGCCGAGGAGGCGACCGTCGGCCTCCTCGCCGGCGCTCTCGCCGACGCCGTGGCCTCCGGCGACCTCGCCCGGGAGCGACTGGAGGAAGCGGCCGGGCGCGTACGGGCGTTCGCCGACTGGTCGGCCGGCCTGGTCCAGGCCGACACCGTCGACGCGATCAGCAGCGACATCGGCTTCACGGCAGCCCGCCGCGCCATCCGGCTGGCCGGAGCGGCACGGGACGCCCTGCCCCTGTCCGCCGCGCCGCACGTGGTGGAGTTCGTGGCCACCACCAACCTGGCCATCGGCAAGGAGACCCCCTGGGGTGTCGCCGCCCCGCTGAGCGAGCGGCTGCCCGGCACGACCACCGCCCGGGTGCGGCACCAGGAGCTGGACTCACGGACCGCCGCCATGAGCGCCCTGAAGACCTGCGCACTCGAACCGGCCGCCGGGCGCCCCCTGGTCGTCGTCGTCAGGGACGCCTCCCGGCACGAGTGGATGGCCCGTGCCCTCGCGGACCTCATCGCGGCGCGTCCCGACGCGATCGTCGTGGAGATGGGCCTGCCGAGTGCCGCTGTTCCAGGGGCGGTTCAGATCTTCACCCATGGCGCCACCGCCGCCTCCGGGGTGGCCGCCGCGGAGGTGCTGGTGGGGGCGCGGTAGGCCGTTGGGCGGGGCTGGTGGGCCGGTTGGCCTGCTGGGCCCCGGCCTCTTGGGAGGCCACGGCCTGTCCGAGCACAGGGGCAGGCCGGTGTGCCAGTCTCCGCCCGGCCGGCCTTGTCCTCAGCCCGTTGCCGTCTCCGTCGCCGCTGCTGCTGCTGCCCGGAACGGGCGGAAGAACTCGCGCAGCTCTTCCGCGTACAGCTCGGGCTCCTCGAACGGGGCGAAGTGGCCGCCGCGCGGGGGTTCGGTCACGCGTACGGCGTTCGTGGTGCGTTCGAGCCACGCTCTCGGCGGACGGACGACGTCGCCGCGGAAGAGCGAGAAACCGGACGGCACCTCGACCCGGCGGGCGAGCTGCTCGGGCGGGATGGCCGCGTTCGCGTTGTACATGCGCATCGACGAACCGATCGTCCCCGTGAGCCAGTAGAGCGTGACGTTCGTGAGGATCTCGTCCTTGGTGAACGCCCGCTCGACGTCGCCGTCGCAGTCGCTCCACGCCCGGAGCTTCTCGACGATCCACGCGGCGAGCCCGGCCGGTGAGTCGGTGAGCCCGACGGCGGCGGTCTGGGGCTTTGTGCGGTGCATGGCTGCGTAGGCGCCCTCGGTCGCGCTCCAGGCCCCGACGCCCTCCATCCAGGCGCGTTCCCCGGGCGTGAGATCCGCCGGGTCGCCGGTGAGGACGGGCAGGCCCCCGTCCATGCGGTGGACGGCCACGACCCGGTCGGGGTGGTCGAGCGCGAGGTAGCGGCTCACATGACTGCCGATGTCCCCGCCCGCCGCACCGAACCGCTCGTAACCGAGGACGCCCATGAGCTGGGCCCACAGTCCGGCGACGGCGATGGAGTCGAGCGGCGGGCCCGTGGGGCGGTCGGAGTACCCGAAGCCCGGCACGTCGGGAACGACCACGTCGAACGCGTCGGCGGGGTCGGCGCCGTGCGCGCCGGGATCGGTGAGGAGCGGGATGACCTTCGTGTAGCGCCAGAACGAGTCCGGCCAGCCGTGGCTGAGGACGAGCGGCAGGACGGGCTCGGTCGGTGCGACGGCCCGGGCGTGTACGAAGTGGATGCCCAGGCCGCCGAGCGGGACGCGGAAGCGGGGCAGCCGGGCGAGCGCCGCCTCCTGCGCCGGCCAGTCGAACCCGTCCGCCCAGTGGGCGATCAGCTCGCGGAGGTAGCCGATGTCGGTGCCGAGCGACCACCCGGCGTCCTCGGGAGCGTCCGGCCAGCGCGTCGCGCGCAGTCGCGTACGGAGGTCCTCGAGCACCGCGGGATCGGTGTGCGGCGCGAACGGCTCGGGGCGGGGCGAAACGTCCGACATGGGACGCAGCCTACAAGTCGCGCCCCGGCGTGTTCGCGCTGCCTCCGCCGGGTACGGGGGTCACGGTGGCCCCGAGGCCGGCTTCCTCGGGACTGCGACAACGCCGGACACGGCGGCCTTGAGAATGCGGCGGAAGGTGGGGCATTCCATATGGCTCGGCGCGGGGCAGGCGGCGGCGTGCCGCAGGGAATCGCGCAGGACGCCGAGTTCACGGATCGTCCTGTCCAGTTCCTCCGCCTTGGCCCTGAGCATCTGCCGGTCGATGCGCGGCTGCCCGTCGGGCGCGATCATGCGCGCGATCTCGTCGAGCGAGAACCCGGCGGTGCGCCCCAACGCGATCAGCGCCAGGCGCTCCAGTACGCCGGGGTCGTACTGACGGCGCAGGCCCCGTCTGCCGTTCGGGGTGATCAGCCCCTTCTCCTCGTAGAACCGCAGTGTCGAGGCGGGAACCCCGGCGCGGTGCGCCACCTCGGAGATGTCCAGGTCTGTCATTCTCTTGACCTCAAGTCGACTTGAAGTAGCACGCTTTCACCCAGGCCCGTCGAAGGCAAGCACAGGAGACGAACATGGACGCCACCCGCAGGACCGATGACGTGCAGACGACCCGTTGGAACGGGCCGGCCGGCCATGCCTGGGTCGAGGCCCAGTCATTGGTGGACGGGGTGCTCAAGCCCTTTGAGGACCTCCTGGTCGAAGCGCTGTCCGCCGAACGCGCAGGCCATGAGCTCGATACCGGAGACCATGTGCTCGACGCCGGCGGCCGTGTGCTCGACGTCGGCTGCGGTACCGGCACCACCACGCTGGCTGTGGCGCGGCGGCTCGGCGCGGGGGGTCACATCGTCGGCGTCGACATTTCCGAGCCGATGATCACCGCTGCCCGGGCGAGCGCCGAGCGGGCGGATGCACCGGCGTCCTTCATCCGCGCCGACGCGCAGGAGTACGCGTTCGAGCCCGCCACCTTCGACGCCGTCATGTCGCGCTTCGGCGTCATGTTCTTCAGCGACTCCGTCCGGGCTTTCGCGAACCTGCGGCGTGCCGCGAAGGGCGGGGCCGCGCTCCGGTTCATCGCGTGGCGCGGCCCGGCGGAGAATCCGTTCATGACGACGGCCGAACGCGCCGCGGCACCGCTCCTTCCGAACCTTCCCGCCCGTCGGCCGGACGAGCCGGGGCAGTTCGCCTTCGCGGACGCGGACCGGGTCCGGCGCATCCTGGCGGAGGCCGGTTGGACCGGGATCGACATCCAGCCGAAGGACGTGACCTGCACGCTCCCCGAGAGCGAGTTGATCCGCTACTTCACCCGGTTCGGTCCCGTCGGGATGATCCTGGGCGAGGCGGACGAGCAGACCCGCGCGCGGGTCGTCGAAACGGTCCGTGCCGCCTTCGATCCCTTTGTCCAGGGCACGGAAGTCCGCTTCACCGCGGCCAGTTGGCTGGTCGGCGCCCGAGCCCCGTCCGTGTGAACGGGGTGGCCGAGGGGCCGGCCCGGATCAGCGCTCGGCGAACTGGGCACGGGTCGACTGCACCGCGTTCGCCGTCAACGCGACCCCGGTGAGCGTGAGTTGCTCTCCGAAGATGTCCGTGACCCTGATCGCGCCGCCGCACCCGCTGCCGTCGTCGGAGATGAAGTAGTTGTATTCGGCGCGCGACAGCTGACGCCAGCCGCTGCCCGCGCGTACTTCGAGCCGGGCCACCGGATTGCGGTGCCCGATGACCTGGATGCCGCACCAGTAGCGGCTGGACCCGGTCTTGTACCGGATGGAGACCGTGTCGGCGGCGCCGGGGCTCGCCAGCGTCCAGGTGATGGGGATCTGGCCGGCCGACGGCCGGGCGAGTTCGGCGAAGGCCTCCGCGCTGAGGTCGATCTGGCCGGGCGCGCAGTCCCCCGGGCACTCGTTGGTGATGCGAACCGTGATGGAGGCCCCGCTGGCCGCGCGGACGAGTACGTACGCCCCGCACGCCTTGGCGGTTTCGTAGTCGGTGCTGTTCATCGCCCCGGTCATGACGTCACCGCTCGCGTCGTACATGCAGGCGCCCGTACCGTCCGAGTCGTAGAACGTGGCGGTGCCCCGGTACGTGGCACCGGGCCGTATGCGTCCCGCCAGCGGCGCGGCGGCGGACCCGGTTCGCGGGGCGTCCGCGGCCGACGGCTTCGCCGACGTGGCGGTCGCGCGGGGGGACTTCTTCCGCGGCGTCCTCTTGGCCGACGGTTTCGCCGATGCTTCGGTCGCGCTGACGGACGCGGTCGGAGACACCGTCGCGGGCGGGACATCCGCCTGGGTACCGGCGACGGGCTTGGCCTCGGCGTCCCCGGTGTCGTCCTTGGGGTCGACAAGCAGCCCCACGATCAATGAGGCGACTATGAGCACCCCGGCCACCCCAATGAACAGCCACCGTCTGTGCACCGGACCTCCTTGACTGCCGCGACCCGTTGTCGCGATCTGTTGCCGCGGCCCAGGGCCGGCGATCGTCCCAGACCCGGGAGCACGGCGGCAAGCCTCGCAGAACTGCCCCTTCGGGCAGGCCAATGTGCCTCGATGGCCGGTGACGTGCGGTCGGGGGGCCGTTAGCGTCCGAATGTGAGCATGAACATTCCCTCGAGACCACTCCCAGCCTCACCACGTCTGCGCGGCCAGCCCGGCACGTGACCGAGGAGAGGGAAGGCACGGCAGTCGTCGACGAGGCGGCGGGAACGGCCGAACGAGCTGGTACCGAAGAGGCGTTGAGTGGGCAACAACGGCCGCGGCGCCGCGGTCCCGGCCCGTTCGTCCTGATCGTGGCGCCCAGTCTGGTGGCGCTGATCGGGGTGTCGGGGTATCTGGCCCTGACCGGCGGGCTCTCCCCCGACCAGTCCCAGGGGCCGGATCCGGCGCAGACGTCCGTCGCCAACGTCGACGCCTCCTACGTCCCTTGGCTGCGCAAGGCGGCCGATGCCTGCACGGTCGTCACCCCCGCCCTCCTCGCCGCCCAGATCGATCAGCTCTCCGGGTGGAGCAATGACGGCGCCAGCCTGTCGCAGCAGGGAATCGCAGGCTTCACGGACGCCCAATGGCGGACCTGGGGCCGGGACGACAACGCCAACGGCCGCTCCTCGCCGCGCGATACGGAGGACGCCATCATGGCCCTCGGCCGGCAGGACTGCTCTCTCGCCGAGAAGGTGACCGACCTCAGGACCGAGGGAGCCGTCAGCGGCAACCTCGTGGACCTCACGCTCGCCGCGTACACGGCCGGGACGGACAGCGTGAAGAGGGCGGGCCGCGTGCCCGCCGACGCACGCACGTTCCTCAACAAGGTCAAGGCACGGCTGCCGCGGTACGACGCGCTCGTCCGCCGGACCCCCGACCAGAACGGCGGTCAGAACGCCGCCGCCGTACTGACCCCGCCCGTCAGCACGCTCACGGTCACCTCGTCCTTCGGATCGCGTACGCATCCACTCACCGGGGTCACCAAGCTCCACACGGGAGTCGACTTCGGCGCACCTCAAGGGGCTCAGGTGTCGGCGGCGCGTGACGGCCGGATCGAGTTCGCGGGCACGACCACGGCGTACGGCATCCGTGTGGTGATCGACCACGGCACGATCGGTGGCAAGCGGCTGCAGACGACCTACAGTCATCTGTCGGCCCTCCAGGTCACGACGGGCCAGACCGTGACCGCCGGCTCCGCGGTCGGGCTCGTCGGCTCCACCGGCCTGTCCACGGGACCCCACCTGCACTTCGAGGTGCTCCTCGACGGCCAGTACATGGATCCGCTGCCCTGGCTCAGCACCGCCCGCTGACCCGCGCACGAGGGGCGACCGCGGCAACTGTCCGCAGCGGTCGCCCCCGTGTGTACGTGGTTCAGCCGATGCGGTGCACCCGCTGGGTGGTCAGCTCGTAGCGGGCGCCGACGATGGCCAGCTCACCCGAGTCCACCTTGGCGGCGAGGTCGGGCTCGGCCGCGAGCCGTGACCGTATGAGTCGTATGTTGGCGTCGATCGTCGCGTCGACGCGCGCGTCACCCTCCTGGCTGCGATCTATGGCCGGGCTGATCTGGTCGGCCAGGTACTGGATGTGGGCAGGCAGTTCCTCGCCCGACTCGTCCGCCTGGACCGTGGCCTTCACGGCCCCGCACGACTGGTGGCCGAGCACCATGAGCAGCGGGATCCCCAGTTCGAGCACCCCGTACGCGAGGCTGCCGAGCACGGCCTCGTCGAGGACCTGGCCCGCGCTGCGTACCGTCATCAGGTCGCCGAGGCCCTGGTCGAAGACCAGCTCCGGGGGCACCCGGGAGTCGATGCATCCGAGCAGGAGGGCGAAGGGGTGCTGAGCGGTCGTCAGCGACTGCCGGACGGCGGGGGACTCGTCGGGATGCTGCTGGCGGAAGGTGCTCCAGCGGCGGTTGCCCGCCGCCAGCTCCCGCAGGGCCTCTTCTGCGGTGGTGGGCCGCTTGCGCGCGGCGGCGGTGAGGGGTGCGGCGGCCGCGGGTGCGGCGCCGACGGCAAGGCCGGCGCCGAGGACCGCGGTGCCGGTGAGCGCGGCGCGGAGGAGGGAGCGCCGGGCGGGAGATGTCGCGCCGGAGAGCGGGGCGACGGATGCCGTCCGCGAAGGGCGGACGGCTCTGTGGGGTGCTGGGTCAGAGATCACGAACGGGAACGTACGTCCGACTCGACACCCCTCCGTTCGGGTTGCCGAATCATGGACGAGCATTGATGAACCATGATCAGCCGTTGAACCGTTCTTGGGAACTCCGAGGGGAATCCTTGGCCAGAGCTCGCGTGCTGTTACCCAGCAAGACTTCTTCAGTTTCCTATATGATTTTGCGGTCGTCCAGACCTCCCGAGAAGTGCAGGCACTACGCCCTCCGAGGTCGCCCCACAGTCGGCACGAGCCACGACATGCCAGCGTAAACCTCCCTTTACGCCACCGACCTACGCCGCAAGTCTTGACGCGTCAGCGTTCCTGCCCCACGATCGCCGCATCGATTTCCTATCTGATTCCTCAGGGGTGGGGCATGCGCTTCCCAACCAGATCCGTCCTGCCCGGAGTTGTCGCAGCCGTGGTGCTGGCCGCGGGGACAGCGGCGTGCACCTACAGGAACTCGGGTGCACCGGCAGGCGGTCAGGCCGCGCCGGACGCAAGGACCGGCGGCGGGGCCGAACTCGTGGACGGTTCCCGGACCAAGGTCGCCCTCGTGCCCGGCGGCGCACACCCGTACTTCCAGCCCTGGAAGGCGACGGTCACCACCGCGCGCAAGACCTACGGCCTCGGGGCCGTCACCTTCGACGAGACGGCGGAGTGGGACCAGCAGAAGCAGAACAACCTGCTGTCCACGCTGGCGGCGCGCGGCTACAACTCCTTCGGAGTGTTCGGTGTCTCCCCCACCGACATCAACTCGACCTTCGCGGACCTCAGATCGCAGGGCTTCCCCGTGGCGTCCCTGGGTTCCTGCCCCGCCGGCGACAAGGACGAGGCCGACTTCTGCCTCTCCACGGACGTCGAACTCGCCGCCCACAAGGCCACGAAGGCGGCGATCGAGGCCATGGGCGGCCGCGGCACTCTGGTCCACCTGACCGGCAACAACGTCGACGCCAACACCCAGTTGCGCATCAAGGGGGTCACCCGGGCCGTCAAGGAGACGGACGGCAAGGTACGGCTCCTGCAGACCATCACCGACATCGACACGGACCTGCAGACCGCGCAGAAGGCGGTGTCCGACCTGATGGCGGCCAAGGGCGACAAGATCACGGGCATCGTCGCCACCGCCTACAACCCGGCCGTCGCCGCCGCCGACGCCGTCAGCACCTCCGGGTCGAAGGCGAAGGTCATCGCCATCGACGACGACGCCAAGATCCTGAGCGGCATCGAGCAGGGCACGGTCACGGCCACCGTGGTGCAGAACCCGGTCGGTCAGGCCGAGATCGGGACATGGGCCCTGGCGCTGCTGCAGACGAAGCAGTGCACCGTGCGCGATCCCGGGGTGGAGGTGGACTCCGGTTCGTTCGTCGTCGACAAGGCGAGCGTCTCCACCTACGACAAGGCACGGCAGAAGAAGACCGCGCAGCTCAAGACGGAGTTCGCCGACAAGATCCTCTCGTGCGGCTGACCGGCTCCCACGACGGACCTCCGGCGGGACCCTCGCTCGACTGACAACGGACCACGACAGAAATCGGATTCGCTGGATGAGCATCATCACGACCGCGACCGCCCGGCTGGCCGACATAGCCGTCGAGCAGGACCGTACCGACGCGGTGCAGTCCTTCGTCAAACAGGAGACGGTCCTGGTCGACCTGGAGACGGCGGACGGCGTCGCGGGAACCGGCTACACCTACACGATCGGCACCGGCGGCACCTCCGTACTGGCCCTGCTGCGCGACCATCTGCTGCCCGCCCTCGTCGGACAGGACGCCCGCAACGTCGAGGCCCTGTGGCAGCGGCTGTTCGCCCTGACCCGGGCGACCACCACCGGAGCCATCACCTCGCTCGCCCTCGCCGCCGTGGACACCGCGCTGTGGGACGTGCGGTGCAAGCGGGCGGGCGAGCCGCTGTGGCGGCTGGCCGGCGGACACCGTCAGGAGGTGCCGGTCTACGACACCGAGGGTGGCTGGCTGCACCTGAGCGCCGAGGAGTTGGTGAAGGGCGCCCTGCGGGCCCAGGAGGCGGGGTGGGCGGGCGTGAAGATCAAGGTGGGCCGTCCGCATCCCGCCGAGGACGCGGAACGGCTGCGCGCGGTGCGCGAGGCCGTGGGCCCCTCGCTGCACATCATGACCGACGCCAACCAGTCCCAGACGGCGTCCTCCGTCCTGCGGCTGGCGTCCGCGCTGGAGCCGTACGACCCGTACTGGCTGGAGGAACCGCTGCCCGCGGACGACATCAGCGGGCACGTCCGTCTCGCGGGCGCGACGCGGATTCCCCTGGCAGTCGGGGAGTCCATGTACTCGCTCATGCAGTTCCGCGGCTATCTGGAGGCCGGCGCCGCCTCCGTCGTGCAGGTCGACGCCGCCCGGATCGGTGGCATCACACCGTGGTTGAAGGTCGCGCACCTGGCCGAGAGCCACAACGTCATGGTCTGCCCGCACTTCCTGATGGAACTGCACGTCAGCCTCGCTGCCGCGGTGCCCAACGGACGGTACGTCGAGTACATCCCGCAGCTGCGGGCCGTGACCCGGACCGAGTTGACCGTCCGCGACGGCATGGCCGTGGCCCCGGACGTGCCGGGCATCGGCATCGACTGGGACCTGGACGCGCTCGACGACCGGAGGGTGGCATGACGACCTCCATCAGCCCGCCGGACACCGTCCCGGAGGAGAAGGCGGCAGGTCATCGCATGCCGTTCTGGGTCAACCAGCGGCTCGGCCTGCTGGTGCTGGTCATCGCGCTGAGTGTCCTGTTCGGGGTGCTGCGGCCGGCGTTCCTGGATCAGCGCCTGGTGCTCTTTCCGCTCCTGCGGGACGTCGCCACGCTGACCGTGGTGGCGCTCGCGCAGATGGTGGCCCTGTCCGTGGGGCACATGAATCTCGCGGTCGGGCGGATGGCGGCCTTCGGGGCCATGTTCGCGGGCCTCGGGTACGACCGGCTCGGTCTGCCGATGCCTGCCGGGCTGCTGCTGTGCCTGGCCGCCGGTGCCGCCATCGGCGCGGTCACCGGCTGGCTCATCGCCCGTACCGGCGTGAGTTCCTTCGTCGTCACGCTGGCGATGGACTTCGCCCTGCTGGGGCTGGTGTCCCTGCTGTACTCGGCGCTCACCGAGGACGCCGCCTTCACCACCCGGCCGTCCGGCATCGACGAACTGCGGTCCTACTCGCTCGCCGACATCTGCGCGGGCCCCATCTGCGGCTCGCCCGCCGTACCGCAGATCGCGCAGTTCACCGTGCTCGCCATGGTCGGCCTCGGTTTTCTGTACGGGTGCACACGCATCGGCAGGGAACTGCTGCTCACCGGTGCGAACCCGGCGGCCGCGGAGCTGTCCGGCATCCCCACCGGGCGCCGGGTCCTGCTCGCGCACACGCTCTCCGGACTGCTCGCCGCGCTCGCCGGATTCATGGCCGCCGCGGGCACGGGAACGTTCCGCGCCTCCATCGGCAACGACTTCATGCTGCCCTCCTTCCTGGGAGCGGTGCTCGGCGGCACCCTGCTCACCGGCGGGGTGGTGTCCGTGCTGGGCACGCTGCTCGGCACCGCCCTGGTCGGCGTGATCCGCAAGGGCCTCGACCTGCTCGGCGTCGGCCTGGAAAGCCTGAACATCTACCTCGGCTGTGTCCTCCTGCTGGCCCTGTCTGCCGACCGGATCCGCACCGTGGTGTCCTATCGCAAGGTGGTGCGCTCCACATGAGCCGCATGAATGACATGAGCCGCCCGGGCGCGATCCGCGAGCAGTGGAGCCGGACCGCGCCGGCCCTGCGCCGGTTCTCCCGTTCCACGACGGCGATGCTGCTGTGCGTGGTCGTGGCGGGATACGTGGCACTGGGTGTGGCCTCGTCGGGCGCCTTCTTCGAGGGCCCCTCGGTGCGCGTCTTCCTCCAGTACCTGGCCACCCCCATCCTCATCGGCCTGGCGCAGATGGTGGCGCTGTGCGTGGGGCAGCTCAATCTCGCCGTCGGCGCCCTGGGCGGCTTCACCGCCTGTCTGACGGGCGTTCTCATGGCCGACCACGGGGTGCCGGCCGCGGTCGCCGTGATCGTGGGCCTGTTGACGGCCACGACCGTCGGCCTGGTGACCGGCGTCGTCATCGTGGCCACACAGATCAACGGGTTCATCGTCACGCTCGCCACCATGACGATCCTCCTGGGAGCGCAGTACCGGCTCACCGGCACCCGTACCGTCGACGGCTACTCCCCCGCGCTGCGCGACCTCGGCACGGCGGCGCCGCTCAACATCCCTCTCGTCTTCGTCACCGCGCTCGTCGCGGCGGCTCTGCTGGCCGCCTTCATGTACCGCACGGTCGCGGGCAGGCGGCTCCTCGCCGCGGGCGGCAACCCACTGGCCGCCCGACTGTCCGGTATCTCCACCGACCGGCAGATCGTGGCCGCGCACACACTGTCCGGGCTGCTGATCGGCGTGGCCGCCGTGACGGCCACGGCCTCGCTGCCCGGCGTCAACCGGAGCGTCGGCGGCGACTGGCTGCTGCCGAGCTTCGCCGCGCCCATCATCGGGGGCGTGGCGCTCACCGGCGGTTCGATCGCCGTGTTCGGGACCGTCCTCGCCGCCTTCGTGACACGGCTGATCGACGCGGCGCGAGCGCAGTTCTCGCTGGACCCGAGCTGGGTGAACCTCCTGATCGGCCTGGTCGTCCTGGGTACGGTCGCCGGTGGCCGCCTGCACCAGAGTCGCCTGGGGAGGACGGGTGGCACGGCACCACCGCCGGCGGAGGCGGGTAAGCGGCCGCCCGCCGTCCTGCCGCAGCCGGGAGGTGCCCGTTGAGTACGGTCCTTCTCGAATGCCACGACCTGATCAAGGTCTTCCCCGGTGTGCGGGCGCTGGACGGTGTCGGGCTGCGGCTGACCGCCGGCAGCGTGCACGCGCTCCTCGGCGAGAACGGCGCGGGCAAGTCCACCCTGATCAAGGTCCTCACCGGGGTGCACTCCCCCGACGGCGGCCGGCTCACCTGGTGCGGCGAACCGGTCCACCTGCGCTCGCCGTTGGAGGCGACCCGCACCGGCATCGGTGTCGTCCACCAGGAGCGCAACCTGATCCCGGGCTTCTCGGTGGCGGAGAACATCACCCTGCAGAAGCCCCCCTCGCACCGGGGACTGGTCGACCGCGAGGCCATGACCGAACCGGCCCTGGCGTGTCTCGCGGAGCTCGGTGTCGACCTCGACCCGCATCAGCCGGTACGTGAACTGTCCGTCGCACAGCAGCAGTTGGTGGAGACGGCCAAGGCCCTCCACACCGAGAGCCGGGTGCTGCTCCTCGACGAACCCACCGCGTCCCTCTCCCCGCAGGAGACGGAGCGGCTGTTCGAGGTGATCCGGCGGCTGGCCGCCCGCGGCGCCTGCGTCGTCTTCGTCAGCCACAAGCTGGAGGAGGTGTTCGCCGTCTGCGACACCGTCACCGTGCTGCGCGACGGGAAGTCGGTGCTGGAGTCCGCGCCGCTCGCCGACCACACCCACGACGACATCGTCGGCCTCATGGTGGGCCGCGCCCACGCGGCGACCGAGATGCGCCCGCGCACGGTCGACCGGTCCGCCGCACCGGTGCTCGCGCTGGACGCGGTCTCCACGGCCGGCGGGCACCGTGACATCAGCCTGGAGGTGCGGCCCGGGGAGATCGTGGGCCTGTACGGGCTGGTCGGCGCCGGGCGGAGCGAACTGGTCAAGGCGGTGCTCGGCCTGGACCGCATCACGGGCGGCGAGGTCCGGGTGCACGGCAGGCCGGCCCGGATCACCTCGCCCCGTCAAGCCCTGCACGAGTTCGGCATCGGCTACGTCACCGAGAACCGCAAGGAGGAGGGCGTCTTCCTGGAGCAGCCCATCGTCCGCAACATCACGGTGACGGTGTGGAGGAGGCTGGCCAGAGCCCTCGGGTTCGTCTCGGCACGCGAGGAGCGTGACGTGGCCCAGGATCTCGTCGAGCGGCTCGGCATCCGCATCGCGGGGCTCGGGCAGAACGCCGGTGAACTCTCGGGCGGGAACCAGCAGAAGGTCAGCCTCGCCAAGTGGCTCGCCGCCGACACCCGGCTGCTCGTCGTCGACGAACCGACGGTGGGCGTCGACGTCCGCACCAAGCACGCCTTCCACGAACTGATCTGGGACCTGGCGCGCGACGGCCTGCCCATCCTGCTGATCAGCAGCGACCTCGCCGAGATGGTCACCCTCGCCGACCGGATCGTCGTCATGACCGACCATCGCGTCCGCGGCGAGGTCGACAACGACCGCGACTACGACCGCATGAGCGGCCGCGTCATCCGCCTGATCCACGACCGGGCGGAGCCCACCGCCGATGCGGCCGATGCGGCCGATACGGCCGATACGGCCGACGCGAAGGCGGTGAGCGGATGAGACGCGTGGCGCAGATCATCGCGGTACGGCCGGAAAAACTCCACGAGTACCGGGAGTTGCACCGCGACGTACCCCCAGCGGTGCTCGATCGGATCCGGCGCAGTCACATCTCCAACTACTCGATCCATCTGCTGGGCGACCGGCTGTTCGGCTACTTCGAGTATCACGGCGACGATCTCGAGGCGGACCTGGCCCTGATGGCCGCGGACGAGGCCACGCAGCGGTGGTGGCGACTCACCGGCCCCTGTCAGGTACCGGTGACGGAGGCGGCCGCCGGAGAGTGGTGGGCAACGGCGGAACAGGTGTTCCTCATGGAGTGACGGAGTCAGGCGGCGGCGCGTCTACCGGATCGAGGACGCGGGAGCGGGCCCGTCGCCGTCGTCGTGCTGACGTTCCATGCTGCGCGTGAGATGTTCCGTCATCGCCTCGGCCGCGCGCTCGGGATTGCGGCGCAGAACCGCGCGTACGATCCGTTCGTGCTCCGCGACGGTCGGGCCGCCCGCGCCGACGACCTTGCTGAGCCGGAAGATGTGCAGGTGCGCGTGGAGCCGCTCCACCGCGTCCGCCAGCAGCGGCCGGTGTGCGGCCTGTCCGATCGCCTCGTGGAAGCGCTGGTCGAGGGCGGCGAAGTCGCGGTAGGACGCGTACCGTCCGTTCGGGCTCGGTTGGACCTGCATCTCCTCGACGATCCGCTCCAGGCCGTCGAGTTGTGCCTCAGTGGCGTTCGCGGCAGCCAGAGCGGCCGCCCTGGGCTCCAGCAGCAGGCGCATTTCGAAGAGTTCCTCAAGGCCCTGACGGGTCAGCAACTCCGTGGCCCGATATCCGGAGAGCGCGCGCTTCACCACCAGGCCGTCGGACTCCAACCGGGCCAGCGCCTCCCGGACGGGGGTAGGCGAGACCTTGAGCGCTCGGGCCAGCGACTCGATGCCCACGCGTGCGCCGGGGGCGATCTCGTGGTCCATGACCATCGCCTTGATGCGTTCGTAGACGCTGTCCGACAGGGCCTGCCGGACGGGCGGCACACTCCGCTCGTCGCCCTCGTCGGGGACACCGGCCGCTGAAGGGCTGTGCGGCGGCATCCCGGCTCCTCCTGAAGACTCTGCGTGTCCGCCAGTTTACCCAGGCGGCCGGGACGTCACGAGGCGCTGTCGCGCACGTCCAGGTGAGACCAGAGATCCTCGACCGGCGGCTCCCCGGCGGCCTCGTCCGCGGCGAGCGCCGCGGCGGCCTCCTCCTCGGCACGCTTCGAGAACGCCACGGCGCGGCGGGCCTTGGCGATGACCTCGGCCTGCTCCGCACCGAACCTCGCGGAATCGAGCCGGGCGTTGAAAGCGGTCAGCACATCGGGGTTCATCACCTCGAGCGCGGCACGCAACTCGGCGAGCGTCTGGGGGCCCTCGGCGAATTCAAGCTGGTAGGGATCCTCAAGCTGGTACAGATCCGAATCGGCCTGCGGGCTCGGCTCGTGCGGTAGCGCGGACATGTGCGTGACCTCCGGTCGTGATGGCTCCACGGTACGCGGTTGATGTGCCCCTCCGTGCAGGGGTCCGGACGATCAACAGCCCCTGGCGGCATATTGACCCTGAGGAATGACACGAGAGCAGAGCGTGACCAAGGCGAGGGACTCGGCCCCGGAAACGCCTCTTTGCGCCGGAGGTGGCGAAGAACACGTCCGGCCGGAACAGGCGACCCGCCCGCCGGGACGCCGCTTCGACTCGGCGTCACTGACGCGGCATCAGACTCCCGTCAAATCCCTTGCGGCACAACCCTGTTGGGCCTGTCGACGAGAGTGCGAAACCACGGAGAAAGATCAAGTATGCCCCTGATCATGCGGTGATGTCGCATTCCATACAGGGCGCCGCATTCGGGATCACCACTGGCGTTCACCGGGCGCGGGCACATACTCAGTCATGCGCTGCTGCTTCTCCGCTCCCCTCGCGGCCATGTCGGCCCTGCCCTCTCCCTGTGAAGTCCTACGATCCGGCGCCCTCCTCGCCCCCACGCTGCTGCGGGCCGCCGCCGGGGCCTTCCACGGGTCCGGACGCAAGAGCCACGGCCACCACCCCGACAGCCTGGCTGCCGTCCATCTGGAACTGGTCACGCTGACCGAGGACCGCGCCATCATCACCTGGTACACGGGCGTGCCCGGCACCAACGACGGGCTCGGCCACATGCTCCCCGCCGTCACGGAGGGTGAGGTCGTGTACGGCACACACCCCTCCCGGCTGGACCGCACCGCGTCGGAGGACCGGCCCACGGCGCACCACCATGTCGAGCTGACGGACCTGGAGCCGGGGCAGACGTACTACTACCAGGCCCGCTCGCGGGGCAAGGCGGCCACGCCCACGCCGCTGCACCTCATCCGCGGCAACGCCGTCGGCACCAACCGCTACGGGCTCGGTTCGAGCCGTGGCCCGTACTCATTCACCACGCCTCAGCCCCCGCCGGGGCGGCATCTGCTGTCGATAGCGCTCTGCAACGACTTCCACATCGGCGAGACCACCGCCGGTCTGATGGCCGGCCTGCCCCTGCTGCGTGGCGTGGCACAGGAGCCGGGTCTGGCGCCGTATCCGGAGATCATGAGCCGGGCCCTGGTCGAGGAGGCCCAGCGGCGCGGGGCGGATCTGCTGCTGGCCGCGGGGGACATCTCGGCCGGCGGCGCGCCGCGTGACCTTGCGGAGGCGAAGCGGATCCTGGACGGCTTCGGCAGCCACGGACAGGACTACTTCGTCGTACGCGGAAACCACGACCGGCCCCGTCACCGCGAGGCGGGCGACGCCTTCCGCGAAGGGTTCCTCGGCGGCGCGGGGCCCGCGTACTTCGCCCGTGACCTGGGCGGGTTGCGGATCATCGGGCTCGACACGTACGAGAAGGACGGCAACGGCGCCGACGCGGGCGGGCTCGGTGACGAGCAACTGTCCTGGTTCCGGGCCCGGTTGAAGGAGCGTGGCGACCAGCCCACCGTCGTGTTCGGCCACCATCCGCTGACCGTGCGGGACTCCCTCTTCCCCGTGAGCGGTGGGCAGCGTCTCGGCCGCCGCCAGGCCCGCTCCATCCTCGACGCCTACGCCTCCGCGCCCGGAGTCTTCCTCCACCACGCGGGCCACACCCACCGCAACAAGCGAACCGTCCTGCCGCAGGCGCCGCACGTCACGCTGCAGGAGGTCAGCGCGGCCAAGGACTATCCGGGCGGCTTCTGCCTGCTCCGGATCCACTCCGGCGGCTACGCCCTCAACCACTACAAGACCAGCGGCGCCCCGGCCCGTGAATGGGGCGAGCGCAGCCGTCGGGTGGCTGGGGGTCTGTGGCCGCACCACGCCCTGGGCCGCGCGGTCGCCGACCGCAACAGCATGACCGCCCACGATCTGTCCGGCGTCAGCCCTCGCGGCCTTTCGGCGACGGCGGGCTCCCTTCTCGGCCCGGGCACCGCCACCTCATGACCGACGCCTCATAACCGACGCCTCATGCAGGTTCCGGAAACCCGGCCGGGCCCGTCGAAACCGACGCGGGGAAGATCAGCCGCAGTTTCTGAACCCTTCTGTTCTGGCGGAACATGAGCCAGGCGAGGGTCGGCGGGCAGATGTGGTCGGCGCGGTGGTCGGTGACGTGGTGGGTGACGTCCATCTCCCAGATGGTGATGTCCCGGCTGGCGACCACATGGCGCAGGGTCTGGCGCACCCCGAACTCCAGGGTCTGGCGCATGACGGGGACGGGATGGGTGCGTTCTCCCGGCCGGCTGAGCGGGCCGACCAGTTCACTCTCCACCGGCCACAAATCGGAGATCTCCTGGGGCAGTTGGCCGCGTTCGGAAGCCTGCAGGGTCTCCACGGCCTCGTGCCGGCTGTCCTCGGTGAGCGCGGCGGCGTCGTCGTGCGTCTGAGCGGCGGTCGACAGCAGCACCTGGGCCATTTTCCCCCTGGCCTGGTTGAGCCGGCTGCGCACCGTGCCGACCGGTACCTCGCAGACATCGGCGATCTCCTGGTAGGAGGTGACGCCGCTGAAGTGCCGCAGCATCAGCACCAGCCGGAGTTTCGGCGGCAGTTCGTCCACCGCGTCCCAGATCCAGTCCCGCATCGCGTGCTGCTCGATGAGTTGCTCCTGGTGCGAGGTCTCCTGGTCGCGAAGCCTCAGCTGATCGAGCCCGTCCAGGCCGGGAGTCTCCCTGGTGTCACGCAGGCGGGTGCGGGAGGCGTTGCGCACGATCGCGCGCAGCCACGCTCCCACGGCCGCCGGATCCCGTACGTCGCCGATGCGCCGCAGCGCGGTCAGCGCGGCGTCCTGGACCGCGTCCTCCGCGTCGGGGCCGTAGCCGAGCACGCTCAGCGCTACCGCGCGCATCGGCGCCTGGTGGCGGGCCAGCAGGAGTCCCAGGGCTCCGGTCTCGCCGGCCTGGGCCCTGCGTGTGAGTTCCTCATCCGTGGGCGGGTTGAGGGGCAACATGAGCTGAACGCCTCCGTGCGGACGAATCACGATCCGTGTGGTGCCTGGGCGACGGGGTCCCATTTTTCCCACTCGGCACTGTGCGCGGGGTGGGACTTGGGCAAAATTTCGAGGTCCGGCAGCCAGCTTCCGTGGAAGCCGACCGGGACGGGGTACGGCAGTTCCACCACGGCCTGGACGGAGAGGTCCGTGGCGTCGAGGACGAGCAGTTCCCCCGCCAGGCCGTCGTCGTTCGAGACGAGCGACAGGAGCCAGCCCTCGTCCTCGCCCCCGCCGTCCGCCGCCGGTACGAAGACCGCCTCCCCGGCGTGACGGCTGCCGGGCGTTTCGTAGGCGTGACTCGTGTGGCGGGTCAGGTCGTGCTTGGCGATGCCGTGACCGGAGACGGTGTACAGGTATCGGTTCGGGCGTCCGGTGAGGGTCTGGTTGTGCGTGGGGAACTCGGCCGCGCGGTCGTCCAGTTGGGATTCGGTGACGTGGCCGGTGGCCGGGTCCAGTGTCCAGCGGTGCAGCACGGCGAGGGACTGGGAACGGCCCGGCTCCATCGCACCCGCCGGACCACCGGGGCCCGCGGGTCCGCCGAGGTCCGTCCAGGCGTCCCGGAAGCCGGCGTGGTCGTAGCGCACCGCGTCCAGCACGATGCGCCCCCGCGGGTCCTCGTAGGCGTTGCCGACGTGGAAGACGTAGCAGGGGTCGACGTCGTACCACCTCACGTCCGTGCTGCCGGGTGTGCGGGACATGACCCCGAGCCGCGCGCCGTACCCCTCGTCCCACTGGTAGGGCATGCCGCCGCGCCCGGCGAAGGCGGGGTCGAAGACGACGGGCAGATCCATCCACAGGACGTGGTGCTCGGTGATGGCGAAGTCGTGCATCATCGTCGGGCCCGGCACGTCGATCCGCCGGCTGTCGAGCAACATCCCCTCCGCGGTGACCCGGTGGTAGGTGAGGTGGGGCGGGGCGCAACCGGTCCCGAACAGGTGCAGTTCGCCGGTGACCGGGTCCTCCTTGGGGTGGGCGGTCATCGCGGTGGTCAGCCGCCCGCCGAAGTCGTACGGTCCGACGGTCTCCAGTGAGGGAGAGACCCAGTAGGGCAGGCCCACCTCGCACAGCGCCAGCACTGTGTCGGCGTGCCGGATCACGTGGGTGTTGGCGGGCGTCACGGTGAGGTCGATGGTGGCGTTGCCGCGGATGAACGGATGTCCCTCCAGCTTCCGTGTACGGATCCACCGGTTGCGGTACCACTCGGCGCGTCCGCCCCGCAGCCGGATGCCGTGGAGCATGCCGTGACCGGTGAACCAGTGCCCGTTGTCCTGGCCGGGCATCGGGTTGGGGCCGTTGCGCAGATAGCGGCCGTCCAGGTCGGTCGGCAGGGAGCCCCGAACGGTGAGATCGGCCGTGCTGTGTTCCTCGGGGACCGGGGCGAAGCGGCCCCGGAGGTACAGGGGAAGAGCTGTCCGGTCGGTCATCGCGCTCTCCTCGTGGTGACGCGGGCCGCGTCCTGGTTCGTGTCCGCGGCGGTGCACCGACGGCCTTCCGGTGAAGGCCGTTGCGCCGAAGGGTCGTTGAGCGGCCCGGGCCTCGCCGGCCCGGTTCCTCCGGTCACGATCCGACCGGCGCCTGGGCCGGCAACCGTGCCTGGGCCCGGGCGGGATGGACCTTCGTGAAGACGGCGGGTCCGACGAGGCCGGCGACATGGGCGGCGATACCGACCCAGGCCGGGGCGTCGACCGCACGGCACACGGCCAGGCCGACCGCGATGAAGGTGAAGCCTGCGCCCCAGGCGGTGGTGATGTGGTTGTTGACCCGGATGAACTCCGGCATGTCCCAGTACTCGCGGGGTGTCCGGCGCCGGGCGATGCCCAGGGTGAAGGGGCGGCGGATCGCCAGGGTCCCCCAGACCGTGGCGGCCAGCCAGCCGAAGGACGACACGACGCCGGAGACGATCCAGGGGATGAATCCGCGCAGATAACCCATTGAACGTTCCTTGGTGGAATGAAGTGGATGGCCGCGGAGGAGTGGCGTCCCGCGGCCACTCGATGGCCGGACGCCGACTAGATGCGCGGCGGACGCCGAAGTTCGAACTTCGGCGTGTGGCAGTCGTCACACTCGTTCTGGGGTGCGCTGTGCAAAGGGATCGGTGCCCCCGACCGGAGCACTAGGACGTGGCGGTCGCCGGGAGGTCCGGGCGGACCGGGTGGGCGCCGGACGCTGCCGGGAGGGTGAGGACCATGGTGAGGCCGCCGCCGGGGGTGTCCTCGGCGGTGAGGGTGCCGCGCATCGCCTCGGCGAAGCCCCGGGCGACCGCGAGACCGAGGCCCACTCCGGCGCCGCGCGGGGCGTCTCCGTACCGCTGGAAGGGCTCGAAGATGCGGTCCTTGGCCGTGTCCGGAACGCCCGGGCCGCGGTCCACCACCCGGACCTCGACGCGATCGGCCATGGCGCTCGCCGACACCAGGACCCGCTCCTCGGCGGGGCTGTACTTCACCGCGTTCTCGACGAGGTTGGCGACCGACCGCTCCAGCAGGCCGGGGTCGACGGCGACCATGGGCAGCGTCTCGGGGATGTCCAGTTCCACGCTGTCCTCGGGGACTCCGCCGAGCGCCATCGGGACGACCTCGTCGAGGTCGATCTCGCGGATCAGCGGCGTGACCGTGCCGGTCTGGAGCCGGGACATGTCCAGCAGATTGCCCACGAGGTTGTCCAGGCGGTCCGCGCCCTCCTCGATGCCTTCGAGCAGTTCCGCCTGGTCCTCCTCGGACCAGGCCACGTCCTCCGAACGGAGCGAGGAGACCGCGGCCTTGATGCCCGCGAGGGGGGTGCGCAGATCATGGCTGACGGCTGCGAGGAGGGCGGTGCGGATGCGGTTGCCCTCGGCCAGCGCGCGTGACTGGTCGGCCTGGGACTGGAGCCGCTGGCGGTCCAGGACCACCGCGGCCTGCGCGGCGAACGCGGCGAGCACCCGCCGGTCCTCCGCCGGCAGCATCCGCCCCGACAGCGCGAGGGCCATGTGGTCGCCGACCGGCATGTCGACGTCCGCGTTCTCGGGGCTCTGACAGGGCCGCGGGCCCACACTGCCCGCGCAGGTCCACGGCTCGACGTCACTGGCCCGTTCCAGCAGGGCCACGGACTCCATGCCGAACGTCTCCCGGACCCGCTCCAGCAGCGCCTCCAGGCTGGTCTCCCCGCGCAGCACGCTGCCGGCCAGGACCGAGAGGATCTCCGACTCGGCCCGCAGCCGGGCCGCCTGATGCGTACGCCGGGCCGCGAGGTCCACCACGGAGGCGACCGACACGGCGACACCCACGAAGATGGCGATGGCGACGATGTTCTTGGGGTCGGCGATCGTCAGGGTGTGGACGGGCGGGGTGAAGTACCAGTTCAGCAGCAGGGAGCCCACCACGGCCGAGGCCAGCGCCGGGTAGAGGCCGCCGAGCAGGGCCGCGGCCACCGTGAGCGTCAGGAACAGCAGCATGTCGTTGGCCAGGCCGACCGAGGGCGTGACGCCGGTGAGCAGCAGCGTGAGGAGGGCTGGGCCGACCACACCGACCAGCCAGCCCCAGATGACCCGGGACCGGCCGAGGCGCGCGCTGCGGGCGACGGGCAGACCGCGCCCCTTGCCCGCCTCGTCGTGGGTGATCAGGTGGACGTCGAGGTCGGGCCCCGACTCCCGGGCCACCGTGGCTCCGACGCCCGGTCCGAAGACGTACTGCCATCCCTTGCGGCGGGACACTCCGAGGACTATCTGGGTGGCGTTCACCCCGCGCGCGAAGTCCAGGAGGGCCGTCGGTATGTCTTCGCCTATGACGTGGTGGAAGGTGCCGCCCAGGTCCTCCACGAGGGTGCGCTGGACGGCGAGTTCCTTCGGGGAGGCGGACGTCAGGCCGTCACTGCGGGCGATGTAGACGGCCAGCACCTCGCCGCCGGCGCCCTTCTCCGCCAGCCGGGCGGCGCGGCGGATCAGCGTACGGCCCTCGGGTCCGCCGGTCAGGCCGACGACGATCCGCTCGCGGGAGCCCCAGATCTTCGAGACCCGGTGCTCGTTGCGGTACTCGGTCAGGTATTCGTCGACCCGGTCCGCCACCCACAACAGCGCCAGCTCGCGCAATGCGGTCAGGTTGCCGGGGCGGAAGTAGTTGGACAGGGCCGCGTCGACCTTGTCCGGCTTGTAGATGTTGCCGTGCGCCATCCGGCGGCGCAGCGCCTGCGGAGACATGTCGACCAGCTCGATCTGGTCGGCCCGGCGCACGACCTCGTCCGGGACGGTCTCCTGCTGCCGTACGCCGGTGATGGACTCGACGACGTCGCCCAGCGACTCCAGGTGCTGGATGTTGACCGTCGTGATCACGTCGATGCCGGCGGCGAGGAGTTCCTCGACGTCCTGCCAGCGCTTGGTGTTGCGCGAGCCGGGGATGTTGGTGTGGGGCAGCTCGTCGACGAGGGCCACCTGCGGGTGCCGCGTGAGCACCGCGTCCACGTCCATCTCGGTGAAGACCGTGCCCCGGTACTCCAGTTCCCTGCGGGGTGTCTGCTCAAGGCCGTGCAGCATCACCTCCGTACGCGGCCGGTTGTGGTGCTCCACGAACGCGACCACGCAGTCGGTGCCCCGCTCGACACGTCGGTGTGCCTCGGAGAGCATCGCGTACGTCTTGCCGACGCCCGGCGCCGCACCGAGGTAGATCCGAAGCTTGCCGCGTGCCATCTTCTCGTCTCTTCGTCTCTACGGGCGGGGGTGTTGGGGTGCCGGGGCGGGTGTGTCGGGGTACAGGCGGCGGGTGTCCGAGGCGGCGCTTCAGCCTTCGAAGCGGTAGCCCATGCCCGGCTCCGTGATGAGGTAGCGGGGGTGGGAGGGGTCCGTCTCCAACTTGCGGCGCAGTTGCGCCATGTAGACCCGCAGATAGTTGGTCTTGTTGCTCTGGGAGACGCCCCACACCTCCTGGAGCAGGTGCTTCTGTGTGATGAGACGCCCCGGGCTGGTGACCAGGATCTCCAGCAGATGCCATTCGGTCGGCGTGAGGCGTATGTCGTGTCCGGCCCGGGTGGCCTTCTTGGCCAGCAGGTCGATGGTGAAGTCGTCCGTCGTGACCATGGCGGTTTCCTGGGCGAGCGGTGCGGTCTTGGTCCGGCGGACGGCGGCCCGCAGTCTGGCCAGCAGTTCGTCCATGCTGAACGGCTTGGTGACGTAGTCGTCGGCGCCCGCGTCGAGCGCCGCCACCTTCTCGTCGGAGGCCCGGCGCGCGGACAGCACCAGGATCGGTACGCGGGTCCAGCCGCGCAGGGCCCTGATGACGTCCACACCGTCCATGTCCGGCAGGCCCAGGTCGAGGACGACCACATCGGGCTGACGCGCGGCGGCGAGGCGGAGCGCGGTGGCGCCGTCGGGTGCCGGGTCCACTCCGTACTTGCGGGCCTGAAGGTTGATCACGAGGGCCCGGACGAGCTGAGGGTCGTCCTCCACCACCAGTACCCGGGTCATCGGTGTACGCCTTTCCTGTCTCGCGGAGAGCCGAGGTCGTACGGAACAAGCTTTGTGGCCACGGGAGTTGACGAGACGGGGTGTCGCCCCGACCGCCAACTCCCGCATGGTGCGCGTAAGGCCATCAGCTCTTCGCCACGAGTTCCTTGAGCGCGATGTTGAGTTGGAGGACGTTGACCGTGGGCTCTCCGATGAAGCCGAGCGCACGGCCGTCGGTGTGGTCGTCGACCAGCTTCTGGACCTGGTCGACGGACAGCCCGTTCTTCTCCGCGACCCGGTGGACCTGGATGTCGGCGTACGCCGGGGAGATGTCCGGGTCGAGGCCCGAGCCGGAGGAGGTGACCGCGTCGGGCGGCACGCTCTTGACCGTGTAGCCGTTCACGGAGTTGTCCTTGACGACGGCGTCCTTGGCGGCGACGACCCACTGGCAGAGGGTGGCTTCCTCCGCCTTCGCCGGGTCCTTCGGGCAGGCACCGTCGACCGCGCCGTTGTCACCGGAGCGGTTGGTGGCGCCGGACAGGATCAGCTTGTACTGGGTGTTGACGCTGTTGGTGCCCAGGCCGTTCTGCGGGCGGCCCTGGAACCACTTCAGGTTGGGCTCCGGGGTCTCCTGGCCCTTCTTCAGCGGCAGGTTGTACGCCTGGCCGATGAGCGAGGAGCCGACGACCTTGCCGTCCGCCTTGATCTCCGAGCCGTTCGCCTTGTCGTTGAAGAGGCCCTGGGCCACGCCGGTGATGGCCAGCGGGTAGATGATGCCCGTCACCACCGTCAGGACGAGAAGCGCGCGCAGGCCGGCCCAGAGCAACCGGGCAGTGTTGGATACCGAGTTGTTCATAGCCGATCAGCCGATTCCGGGGATGAGGGAGATGATCAGGTCGATGATCTTGATTCCGATGAAGGGCGCGATCAGCCCGCCCAGCCCGTAGATCCCGAGATTGCGCCGCAGCAGCCTGTCCGCGCTCACCGGCCGGTACTGCACGCCCCGCAGTGCGAGCGGCACGAGCGCGATGATGATCAGCGCGTTGAAGATGACCGCGGACAGGATCGCGGAGTCGGGCGAGGACAGCTGCATGATGTTGAGCTTGTCCAGGCCCGGGTAGACCGCCGCGAACAGCGCCGGGATGATCGCGAAGTACTTCGCGACGTCGTTGGCGATGGAGAACGTCGTCAACGCGCCCCGGGTGATGAGGAGTTGCTTGCCGATCTCGACGATCTCGATGAGCTTGGTCGGGTTGGAGTCGAGGTCGACCATGTTGCCGGCCTCCTTCGCGGCCGACGTACCCGTGTTCATCGCCACGCCGACGTCCGCCTGGGCCAGCGCGGGGGCGTCGTTCGTGCCGTCGCCTGTCATCGCAACGAGTTTGCCGCCCGCCTGCTCCCGCTTGATGAGGGCCATCTTGTCCTCGGGAGTGGCCTCCGCGAGGAAGTCGTCGACGCCGGCCTCGTCCGCGATCGCCTTGGCGGTCAGCGGGTTGTCACCGGTGATCATGACGGTCTTGATGCCCATGCGCCGCAGCTCGTCGAACCGCTCGCGCATGCCGTCCTTGACGACGTCCTTGAGGTGGATGACGCCCAGCACCCGGGCGCCCTCGGTGTCCTCGATCGCCACGAGCAGTGGGGTGCCGCCCGCCTCGGAGATCCGATTGGCCAGGGTGTCGGCGTCCTCGGACACCTCGCCGCCGCGCTCCCGGACCCAGGCCATGACCGAACCGGCCGCGCCCTTGCGGATCTTGCGTCCGTCGACGTCCACGCCCGACATCCGGGTCTGGGCGGTGAAGGCGATCCACTCGGCGCCGGACAGCTCGCCCCGGCTCCGCTCGCGCAGCCCGTACTTCTCCTTCGCCAGGACGACGACGGAGCGGCCCTCGGGCGTCTCGTCGGCCAGCGAGGAGAGCTGGGCGGCGTCGGCCAGGGCGGCGTCGGCGGTGCCGGTCACCGGCACGAACTCGGCGGCCTGCCGGTTGCCGAGCGTGATGGTGCCGGTCTTGTCGAGGAGGAGGGTCGACACGTCGCCCGCCGCCTCAACTGCCCTGCCAGACATGGCGAGTACGTTCCGCTGCACCAGCCGGTCCATGCCCGCGATGCCGATCGCGGAGAGCAGCGCGCCGATCGTAGTCGGGATCAGACAGACAAGGAGGGCCACCAGCACGACCATGGTGAGGTGCGTGCCCGCGTAGTCCGCGAACGGCGGCAGCGTGGCGACGGCCAGCAGGAAGACGATCGTGAGGGACGCGAGCAGGATGTTCAGCGCGATCTCGTTGGGCGTCTTCTGCCGGGCCGCGCCCTCGACCAGGGCGATCATGCGGTCGATGAAGGTCTCGCCCGGCTTCGTCGTGATCTTGATGACGATGCGGTCGGACAGCACCTTCGTACCGCCGGTGACCGCGGACCGGTCGCCGCCGGACTCGCGGATGACCGGGGCCGACTCACCGGTGATGGCCGACTCGTCCACGGACGCCACGCCCTCGACGACGTCACCGTCGCCGGGGATGATGTCGCCCGCCTCGCAGACGACCAGGTCGCCGACGCGCAGTTCTGTGCCGGGCACCTGCTCCTCAGAGCCGCCGTCCTTGGACAGCCGGCGCGCGACGGTGTCGGTCTTGGCCTTGCGCAGGGTGTCGGCCTGCGCCTTGCCGCGGCCCTCGGCCACCGCCTCCGCCAGGTTGGCGAAGATGACGGTGAGCCAGAGCCAGGCGCTGATGGCCCAGCCGAACCAGTCGCCCGGGTCCTTGAAGGAGAACACGGTCGTCAGGACCGAGCCCACCAGCACCACGAACATCACGGGGGACTTGACCATCACCCGCGGGTCGAGCTTGCGACAGGCGTCCGGCAGCGACTTCAGCAGCTGCTTCGGGTCGAACAGACCCGCGCCGACGCGTCCTTCGTCCTTGTGACCGGTCGGCACATCGCTGTGCGGCGCCCGGGTGGGAGTAGTCGTGGACACGGTGTCCTCTTGCTTCTCTGTGCGGGTGGTCATGACGCCAGCCCCTCGGCCAGCGGACCCAGCGCGAGCGCCGGGAAGTAGGTCAGACCGGTGATGATCAGGATCGCGCCCACCAACAGCCCGGTGAACAGCGGCTTTTCGGTGCGCAACGTGCCCGCGGTCGCGGGCACCGGCTTCTGCTCGGCGAGCGATCCGGCCAGCGCCAGCACGAACACCATCGGCAGGAAGCGGCCTAGCAGCATCGCCAGACCCAGCGTGCTGTTGAACCACTGCGTGTCGGCGTTCAGACCCGCGAAGGCCGAACCGTTGTTGTTCGAGGCCGAGGTGTAGGCGTAAAGGATCTCGGAGAACCCGTGCGCGCCGCTGTTGGTCATCGAGTTGCCGGGCGTCGGCAGGGCCATCGCCGCGGCGGTGAAGACGAGCACCAGCGCCGGGGTGATGAGGATGTAGCAGGCCGCGAACTTGATCTCGCGGGTGCCGATCTTCTTGCCCAGGTACTCGGGCGTACGGCCGACCATGAGACCGGCGATGAACACCGCGATGATCGCCATGATCAGCATGCCGTAGAGGCCGGATCCGGTACCACCGGGCGCGATCTCGCCCAGCTGCATGCCGAGCATGGTGATACCACCGCCGAGGCCGGTGAACGAGGAGTGGAACGAGTCGACCGCACCGGTCGAGGTCAGCGTCGTGGCCACCGCGAAGATCGAGGAGGCACCGACGCCGAAGCGGGTCTCCTTGCCCTCCATCGCACCGCCCGCGACATCGAACGCCGGGCCGTGGTGGGCGAACTCGGTCCACATCATCAGGGCCGTGAACCCGATCCAGATGGTGACCATCGTGGCGAGGATCGCGTAGCCCTGCCTGAGCGAGCCGACCATCCGGCCGAAGGTCCGGGTGAGCGCGAACGGGATCAGCAGGATCAGGAAGATCTCGAAGAGGTTGGAGAACGCGTTGGGGTTTTCGAAGGGGTGGGCGGAGTTGGCGTTGAAGTAGCCGCCGCCGTTGGTGCCCAGCTCCTTGATGGCCTCCTGGGAGGCGACCGCGCCGCCGTTCCACTGCTGCGTGCCGCCGGTGAACTGGCCGACCTCGTGGATGCCGGAGAAGTTCTGGATCGCGCCGCACGCGACGAGCACGATCGCGGCGATCACCGAGATCGGCAGCAGGATGCGGACGGTGCCGCGGACCAGGTCGGACCAGAAGTTGCCGAGTTCACCGGTGCGCGAGCGCGCGAAGCCGCGGACGAGCGCGACGGCCACGGCGATACCGACCGCGGCGGACAGGAAGTTCTGCACCGCCAGGCCGCCGGTCTGTACGACGTGGCCCATGGCTTGCTCGCCGTAGTACGACTGCCAGTTGGTGTTCGAGACGAACGACGCGGCAGTGTTGAACGCCTGGTCCGGGTCGATCGAGGAGAAGCCGAGCGAGCCGGGCAGGCTGCCCTGGAAGCGCTGCAGCAGGTACAGGAACAGAACACTGACCGCGGAGAAGGCGAGGACACCGCGCAGGTAGGCGGGCCAGCGCATCTCCGTGTTCGGGTTGGCGCCGATGCCCTTGTAGATCCACTTCTCGACACGAAGGTGCTTGTCCGAGGAGTAGACCTTGGCCATGTAGTCGCCGAGGGGGCGATAGGCGAGCGCCAGTGCCGCTGTCAGAGCAAGCATCTGGAGCACAGCGGCGAGGACGGGACTCATGTCGCCCGCTGCGGCAGCAGCTGATGTCACGGTCAGAACCTCTCCGGGAAGATCAGGGCGAGCACGAGATAGCCCAGCAGGGCGACGGCCACGATCAGGCCGACGATGTTCTCGGCGGTCACAGCTTCGTCACCCCCTTGGCGACGAGAGCCACCAGCGCGAACACCGCGATCGTGGTGACGACGAAGGCCACGTCGGCCATCGCAAGCTCCTAGATGAGGTTCGAATCGAACGGACGATTAGAGGAAAGCGCCTCTCTGGCCGGATTCGAGCGCTGTTGACGGCTCCCATACGCAGGCTCGTACGGCTTTGACGGAACCCATACGGCGAGCTGATCCAACTGCGTGAACCAAACCCCCCGGGCGCCTGAACGGCGCCGGGGCAAGCCCTCCGGGAAGGTTGCCTCCGGCGTGCGGGATCAGATGCGGAACCGCAGCCGGCAGATCACCGCGTCCGTGTCCTTCCGGACGGCATGGGCGACCACGGCACCCCGCTGGTTCTGCAGCAGCCGCTGCCACAGCCGGTCCGGCTCGACCTCGGGGATCAGCACCGTGACGCGGGTACCGGGCTCGGCAGCGGCGGTCCCGCCCACGTACGCGGCGATCGGGCGGCCCAGGGCGCGGCGCTCGGAGGTGAGCCGGATCAGTGGCACCCCGGGGTCCCAGCGCGCCCAGTCGCGCTCCAGGGCGTGCAACTGCGTGCGGTCCTCGGGGTCGGGGTGGCAGACGGTCACCGCGCGCACCTCGTCGCCGAGCGAGGCGGCGGCGTTCAGGGCCTCGACGGTCAGCCGGGACAGGTTCGACACGGGCACGATCACCACGGAGCGCTCGCGGTGCGGATGCTCGGGGATGCGGCCCAGGCCCAGGCGCTCGCCGATCCGGGCGTACGCGCGGTGCACGGCCGTGAAGGCCGCCACCAGCAGCGGCAGGGCGATCACGATCAGCCAGGCGCCCTCCTCGAACCTGGTCGCCGTCACGACGACGGCCGACACACCGGTCAGGACGCCGCCGAAGCCGTTCAGCAGCGCCTTTCCGCGCCACCCCCTCCCCCGCTCCTGGCGCCAGTGCCGGACCATGCCGACCTGGGCGATCGTGAAGCCGACGAAGACGCCGATGGCGAAGAGCGGCACGAGGGTGTTGGTGTCACCGCCGGAGAAGACCAGCAGCGCGGCGGAGACCAGGGACAGCGCGAGCACTCCGTGCCGGTGGACCTGGCGGTCGGCCTTGAGGGCGAAGACGTGCGGCAGGTAGTTGTCGCGGGCCAACAGCTTCAGCAGGACCGGGAGCCCGCCGAAGGACGTGTTCGCGGAGAGGGCCAGCAGGATCATGGTCGCGAACTGGATGACGTAGAAGGCCCAGTTGTGGCCGAGCGAGGCGTCCGCGAGCTGGGCGAGGACGGTGACGCCCTCGACCGGCTGGAGGTGGAAACGGGAGATCAGCACGGACAGGCCGATCAGCATCACGCCGAGCACCGCGCCCAGCGCCACCTCCGCGCGTTGCGCCCGCTTCACGCGCGGGACGCGGAAGGACGGCACGGCGTTGGCGATCGCCTCCACACCGGTGAGTGCCGAACAGCCCGAGGCGAAAGCCTTCAGCAGAAGCAGCGCACCGACCGTGGTGGCGTTCTCGGAGAGCACGGAGGCATGGCCCGCGGCGGCCTCGGTACTGACCGGCGCCGACCGGAACAGCCCGACGCCGATCAGGACCAGGACCGAGACGACGAAGACGGCAGTCGGCACGATGAACGCCCGCGCAGACTCCACGATCCCGCGCAGATTCACCGCCGTGATCAGCACCAGCACGACCAGGCACAGCCACAGCCGGTCGCCGTACATGGCGGGGAAGGCCGAGGTCAGAGCGGCGACACCGGCCGTGACCGCCACGGCGACGTTGAGTACGTAGTCCAGGACCAGCGAGGCCGCCGCCACCAGGCTCGTCCGCGCGCCCAGATGGGTCTTCGCGACGGCGTACGACCCGCCGCCGTCCGGGAACGCGGCGATCACCTGCCGGTACGAGGCCACCAGCACCGCCAGCAGTCCGGCGATCGCCAGCGTGACCGGCAGGGTGAAGCCGAGTCCGTGCGCGCCCGCGGCGGCCAGTACGAGGACGATCGCCTCGGGGCCGTACGCCACCGACGCCATCGCGTCCAGCGAGAGCGCGGCCAGGCCGGTGACTGCGGTGAGCCGGTGCCGTTCACCGGTATCGGGCGGTTCCTCGGCGGCGGGGGCCTCGCCCGGCTCGATCGTCAGGACAGACATGGGACACGCACTCCTTCACGCACGGAAAGGCCCGTGCACGCGGGAGGGCGACGCACGGGTGCGCCCAGGTTCTGTCCGGTTGCGGTCGTGTCCGACCGCTCCTTGCGGCTTCTTCGCGCCGAGGCCCCCAACCTTGACGCGGTCCTGACGGCCCGGTGATCCGCCCGTGCCGTTCCCCGGGATCAGCCGTCCTTCAGAGGCCCGGCCGTGTCGAGGGCCGCACCCGTCTGGTCGGCGAGGGTGACCGCGACGAGGCGGGCCCGGAGCGGCGGTACGGGTCCCGGGCCGGGGGTGAGCATGAAGCGGCCGAGGTAGTGCCCGTTGCCGTAGGTGCGGAGCTCGATCTCGCCGTCCGGCCAGCCGTCGATGTCGACGTCCCGGTGCCGGCGTCCGACCGCGATGTTCCCGTCCTGTTCCAGGCGTGGCGGCCGGCCCATGAGAGTGCCGTACTCGAAGCGGCAGGCGCGCAGGCCGAGCACCTCGGTCAGCTGGCCCCGGACGTGGTCGACCACCGTGTCCGAGGACTTGGCGGACTGGGCGAGTTCGGCGGTCTCGTGGACGCGGCGGAGGTGGTCGGCGTCCGTCACCGTGATCACTTTCAGGCGGCGGGCGCGGGCCGCGAGCTGGGACACGATCAGGCCGACGACCAGCAGAAGTACCGCGGTCTCGACATCGGCGGAGGTGTCGATGTCGAACGTCTGGTAGGGACGCGTGAGGAAGAAGTCGAACCAGGCCGCCGCCGACAGCGCCGCGAGCGCGCCCGCCACGCGGTTCCCGAGGGCCGCGACGGCGACAACGGCCACGACGAGGATCAGCGCGGCGTTCGTACGGGACAGGTCGGTGCGGAAGGGCACGAGCACGAGTGCCACCAGGAACGGTCCCGCGAGGCCCGCCAGCAGGGCGAGCCGGTCCCGGAGCGGATAGCCGGTCATCACACCGTCACCTCCTGCGTTCACCCCGGCGCCCGAGAGCCCGTGCCCTCGTACACCGCTGTCGGAGCTCATGAGCAGCCTCCTGTCCTCTGCGTATCACTGGCGCGCTGCGCCTGCTCGGCGAAGGGCAGGGACAGCACCATGGTCAGACCACCGCCCGGGGTGTCCTCCGGGGTGAGGGTGCCGTTCATCGCCTCGGTCAGACCGCGCGAGAGCGCCAGGCCGAGGCCCAGGCCCGTCGTGTTGTCGGTGTCACCCAGGCGCTGGAAGGGTTCGAAGATCCGGTCCCGGTCGGTGGCCGGGAGGCCGGGGCCGCGGTCGACGACGCGCAGCTCGACACGGCCCGCGTGGGCGCTGGCGCTGAGCAGCACCCTGCGCCCTGCCGGACTGTGGCGGGCGGCGTTGCCTGCCAGGTTGGCGATCACCCGTTCGAGCAGGGGCGGGTCGGCCAGCACGGCGGGCACTTCCTCCAGACTCGCCACCTCCACCTCGGGGGTGTCCGCGAGCGCCGCGGGGAGGACCTCCTCCAGGGCGGTGGCGCGCAGGTCGAGGGTGAGTGCGCCGGCCTGGAGGCGGCTGAGGTCGAGAAGGTTCTCGATCAGCCGGTTGAGCCTGGCCATGGACTCGTCGGCGGTGGCGAGGAGTTCGTCCCGGTCCTCGTCGGAGAACTCGACGTCCCGGCTGCGGAGCGAGGCGACGGCCGCCCAGCCCGCGGCGAGCGGGGTGCGCAGATCATGGCCGACGGCCCGCAGAAGCGCCGTGCGCATACGGTCGGCGGCCTTGACCGGTTCGACCTCGGCGGCGGCCCGGGCGAGCCGGGACCGCTCGACCGCCGATCCCACGTGCGCGGCGAAGGCGGCCAGCACGCGCCGCTCGGAGGACGAGAGGGTGCGGCCCCGCAGGACCAGGAAGGCGCCCGGACCCGCCGGTACGGCCGTCGCGCCGTCCTCTCCGGGCGGCTCGTCCACCAGCTCCGCGGAGTCCATGCCGAAGGTCTCGCGGGTCCGTTCCACCAGGGCGGGTATGGTCGCGCCGCCGCGCACGATGGTGCCGGCGAGCGAGGACATGGTCTCCGCCTCGGCGGTGGCACGGGCCGAGCGACGCGACAGCCGCAGCGAACGGTCGACGACGGCGGCCACTGTGGCGGCCACCACCGCGAAGACCGCCAGAGCCAGCAGCGCGTTGGGATCGTCGAGCGTGAACTGCCCGACGGGCGGGATGAACCAGTAGTTGAGCAGCAGCGACGCCGTCACCGACGCGATCACCGCCGAGGCGACCCCTCCTATGCAGGCCACCCCCACCACGGTGAGCAGGAAGAGCAGGGCCTCGCTGGTGAGGTTGAGCTTGTCCCTGGCCACGTCGAGGTCCAGCAGGAGGGTGAGCGCCACCGGCAGCAGCAGACCGGCGACCGGACCCGCGATCCTGCGTACGGTCGAGAGGGTGCGCCTGCGTGAGGGCAGCAGTGTGCCGCGCCCGGCGCGCTCGTGCGTGACCATGTGGATGTCGATGTCGGCGGAGAGTTCGACGACCGTCTCGCCGGTGCCGCGTCCGGTGGCGAACCGTTCCAGGCGACCGCGGCGGCTGGTGCCGAGGACGAGTTGGGTGGCGTTCTCGGCGCGGGCGAACTCCACCAGGGCGGTGGCGACGTCGTCGCCGATCACCGAGTGGTAGCTGCCGCCGAGGTCCTCGATGAGCCGCCGCTGGCGGGCGAGGGAGGCGTGCGAGGCTCCCGAGGCGAGGCCGTCGCTGCGGGTCACGTGCACGGCGAGCAGGTCGCCGCCCGCCGACCGGTCCGCGACGCGGGCGGCCCGCCGGATCAGTGTGTCCCCCTCCGGCCCGCCGGTCAGCGCCACCACGACCCGCTCCCGGGTCTCCCACACCCCGCCGATGCCGTGCTCCGAACGATAGGACTGCAGTGCCTCGTCGACGCGGTCGGCGACCCACAGCAGGGCGAGCTGGCGCAGCGCGGTCAGATTGCCGGGCCGGAAGTAGTCGGCGAGAGCCGCGTCGACCTTCTCCGGCGCGTAGATATTGCCGTGCGCCATCCGCCGGCGCAGCCCTTCGGGCGGGATGTCCACCAGCTCGATCTGCTGGGCCCGCCGTACGACCTCGTCGGGCACCGTCTCGTGCTGCGGTACGCGCGTGATCTTCTCGACGACGTCATTGAGTGACTCGAGATGCTGGATGTTGAGGGCAGTGACGACATCGATCCCGGCCGCGAGCAGCTCCTCGATGTCCTGCCGACGCTTGGGGTTGCGGCCTCCCCCGGGGACGTTGCTGTGGGCGAACTCGTCGACGACCGCGACCTGCGGGCGCCGCGCCAGGACGGCGGCGAGGTCCATCTCCTCGAACTTCCCGCCCCGGTAGGCGCACTGGGCCCGCTCGACGACCTCCAGTCCGTCGAGCATCCGTTCCGTACCGGGCCGCCCGTGGCACTCGACGAACCCCACCACGACATCGACGCCACGCGCCGCCCTGCGCCGCGCCTCGTCGAGCATGCGGTAGGTCTTCCCCACGCCCGGGGCGGCTCCGAGGTACACCTTGAGACGTCCGGGGCGTACGGGGCGTACGTCACCCGCACCGGTCCCCGACTCGCTCCCGCCGGTCCGTACGTCACTCGTATTGGCCCGTACGTCACTCATCGCAGCCGACGTGCTCCGCTCACTGGCGATCAACTCCCCGAGGGGACGGGTTACTTCCCCTACGGAACCGCTTGTCCCAGGCGCGCGGAGCACTCCTTGACGCATCCTTGTCGCCGGTCACAAGGACGTTGACACCGCCTTGACGGGGGCTGGGCCGATCGGGCTACTCCAGGTGTGCGCGAATGAGCGTGTCGATGCGCTGCCATGCCGGGGACGAGGCGTTGACCGTGCTCTGGACGAGAGCGGGGATCTCGGAGGCCGTGTCCAGCCCGGGGAGTTCGTCCGGTCCGTAGCGTTCGCGGGTCGCCTCGGCGGCCCGGCGGGCGAGGTCGTCGATGCGGGGATCGTCGGCGTCGAGGTCGTACGCGTGGTCGTAGTCGAGGAAGATCCGCCGCAGCGCCGGGTCGGCCAGGATCTCGGCCTGGTCGTGGAACAGTGCGGTCGCACGGTCCGGGTGGGTGGCGAAGACGAGGATCCACAGGTCGCGTTGCAGGTCCACCCACCGAGGTGTGAACCCCCAGCGGGCCAGGTCCTCCAGATGGGCGCCGACCTCGGTGGGCAGCGGTGCCAGATCCCCGGCGGCGAGCCTGCGCAGACGCCCCTGCGTCGCCCGCAGGCCACGGATGCGGTCGGTGAGCCCGTCGTCGATGTCGCGCAGCGCCCGCCGGAACTCCTCGTCGCTCGCCGATCTCAGGTCCCTGATACGGGCCAGGGGGACGCCGGCTTCGGCGAGCGTCCGGATCTTGATCAGGTCGATGACGTCCTTCGCGCCGTACCGCCGGTAGCCGGACGCGTCGCGGTCGGGCTCGGGGAGCAGGCCCTTGTCGTGGTAGACGCGGACGGTCTTGACCGACACCCCGACGTACCCGGCCAGCTGCCCGATGGTGATCACCCGGTCATCGTGCCACTTGACCCTGCCCCTGGGGCGGGGTTGCAGCATGGCCTCATGGCGAACATGAATGTCGATCGGGAGACCCTGCGCGAGCTGGCCGATGCGGGCAACGAGACCGCTCTGGACCGGCTGGCCGACCTTGCCGACGCGGCCGGCGACCTCGGGGAGCTGAGCGAGCTGTTGGACGAGGGATCCATGCGCGCGGGGTTCCTCCTCACCCGACGCGCGAAGGCGACCGGCGACCTGCGCGAGCTGCAACGGATCTCCGACGCCGGGTACGACGAGGCCGGCGATGAAGTGGAACGGCTGCTGAAGGCACCGGCCGACGGGGAGCGGGACCGCTGATCCCCCGGCCGCCGCGGCGGCGCTCCGGGCCGCGTCGATCGGCGCGAAGGCTCCTGCCGGTCGGCATCACGTTCGTGCGAGGAACCCGTGAGACGACGTACGAGATGACGCTGGGTGTCCGTGCCCGACGGGCGCGGGCCGTGGCACCCCTCGAACGGCCCGAGCCACTCCCCAGAAGCCAGGACGTCGTCGTCCTGATGGGCCGGTGACGGGCGCACGGTTTCTCTTAACGGAAGCTTGACGCCCACGGCAGCCTCATCCGTGGGCCTGTGCGTCACTCTCTGCATACGCTGATGCGGCCGTCCGCGTGATGGCCGGAAACCGCATGCCGAGCCGGACATCAGGAGCACGCCGATGGCCACCACCGAACACCCTCCTCCCAGTCGCCTGCGCGCCTGGATGCTGGAGGGGCTGTCCGACATGGGCAAGGGTCGGCAGGCGGCTCGGCCGGCCGAGCCGAAGCCAGTGCACAAGGGACAGCGCTGGTGGCGGGTGATGTGCCTGACCGGTGTCGACTACTTCTCCACGCTCGGCTACCAGCCGGGCATCGCCGCTCTCGCCGCCGGACTGCTGTCACCCGTGGCCACGATCGTGCTGGTCGTCGTCACACTGGCGGGCGCACTGCCGGTGTACCGGCGGGTGGCCGAGGAGAGCCCTCACGGCGAGGGCTCGATCGCCATGCTGGAGCGGCTGCTGACCTTCTGGAAGGGCAAGCTGTTCGTCCTGACCCTGCTCGGTTTCGCCGCGACCGACTTCCTGATCACCATCACCCTGTCGGCCGCCGACGCCTCCACCCACCTGGTGGAGAACCCCCATCTCACCGACGCGCTGCACGACAAGCAGGTGCTGATCACGCTGGTGCTCATCGCCCTTCTCGGCGCGGTGTTCCTCAAGGGCTTCCTGGAGGCGATCGGTGTCGCCGTGGCGCTGGTGGGCCTCTATCTGGCGCTCAACGTCGTGGTCGTGGTGACCGGGCTCTGGCACGTGGCCACCGAGGGGCATGTGATCAGCGACTGGTCCACCGCCCTGACCGCCGAGCACGGAAACGTTTTTGCAATGGTGGGGGTCGCGCTGCTGGTCTTCCCGAAGCTGGCGCTCGGACTGTCCGGCTTCGAGACCGGCGTGGCGGTCATGCCGCACGTGGAGGGCGACCCGGGCGACACAGAGGAGAACCCCAAGGGCCGTATCCGTGGCACGAAGAAGCTGCTGACCACGGCCGCGCTCATCATGAGCGTGTTCCTGATCGCGACGAGCTTCATCACCACGCTGCTCATACCGGAGAAGGAGTTCGAGTCGGGCGGCGAGGCCAACGGCCGCGCGCTCGCCTATCTTTCGCACGAGTACCTGGGCAACGCCTTCGGCACGGTCTACGACGTGTCCACCATCGCCATCCTCTGGTTCGCCGGCGCCTCGGCCATGGCCGGGCTGCTCAACCTGATGCCCCGCTACCTGCCCCGCTACGGCATGGCCCCGCACTGGGCACGCGCCGTCCGCCCGATGGTGATCGTCTTCACGCTGATCGGTTTCCTGGTCACCTGGATCTTCGACGCGGACGTCGACGCGCAGGGCGGCGCGTACGCGACCGGTGTCCTCGTCCTCATCAGCTCCGCCGCGATCGCGGTGACCATCGCCGCCCGCAAGGCCGGTCAGCGCAACTGGACCATCGCCTTCGCCGTGATCTCGGCGGTCTTCCTCTACGTCACCGTCGCGAACGTCATCGAGCGCCCGGACGGCGTGAAGATCGGCGCCTGCTTCATCGCGGGCATCATCCTCGTCTCCCTCCTCTCGCGGCTCGCCCGTGCCTTCGAACTCCGCGTCACCAGCGTGACCATGGACGACATGGCCCAGCGGTTCGTACGGGACATCGCCAGCCGCCGGATCCGGTTCATCGCCAACGAACCCGACAACCGCGACCTCACCGAGTACCGCGAGAAGATCGAGCAGATCCGCGCGGACAACGACGTCCCCGCCCAGGAGGACTTCGTCTTCGTCGAGGTCACGGTCCTGGACCCGTCGGAGTTCGAGGCGGGCCTGACCGTACGCGGCGAGGTCCTGCACGGCCGCTACCGTGTCCTCACCCTGGAGTCGTCCTCCGTCCCCAACGCCCTGGCGGCCCTCGTCCTGCACGTGCGCGACACCACCGGCTGCATCCCGCACATCTACTTCGAGTGGACCGAGGGCAACCCCTTCACCAACTTCCTCCGCTTCTTCCTCTTCGGCCAGGGCGAGGTCGCCCCCGTCACCCGGGAGGTCCTCCGCGAGGCGGAACCGGACCGGGCACGACGGCCGCGGGTGCACGTCGGCTGACCGGACCGATGTCCGGCGTGGAACTGTTCGGCGTAGCACTGTCCGGCGTAGAACTGCCTCAAGCCGGTCAGCCGTTGCGGTACAGGGCCGTGAGCAGCTCGATCGCCGCCTGGGTGGCGGGGTGCGGGTCGTCCCGCCACCAGGCGAGACGTACGGCGATGGGTTCGGCGTCGCGGACCGGCCGGTACACGATGCCGGGCCTGGGGTACTGGTGGGCGGTCGACTCCGCCGTCAGACCGATGCAGCGGCCGCTGGAGATCACGGTGAGCCAGTCGTCGACGTCGGACGTCTCCTCCGTCGCCGGGCGGGCGTCCGGCGGCCAGAGCTCTGCGGTCGTGGTGCCGGTCCGGCGGTCGATCAGCAGCGTGCGGCCGCTGAGGTCCGCGAGCCGGACCGAGCGGCGCCGGGCCAGGGGATCGTCGGCGGCCAGGGCGCACAGGCGCCGCTCAAGGCCGACGATGGCGGAGTCGAACCGCCGGTCCTCCTCCAACGGCCTGCGCACGACCGCGAGATCGCAGGCGCCTTCCGCCAGACCGGCGGTGGCGGAGTTGACACGGACCAGCCGCAGGTCCGACTCGGGATGCGCCTTGGCCCAGCGGCGCTGGAAGGCCGACGTGTGGCGGCCGAGCGCCGACCAGGCGTACCCGATCCGCAGACGCGTATGACCCGACCTGGCCTCCTGGACCAGATCGGCCACCTCCCCGAGCACCCGCCGGGCGTGCGCCACGACTCGTAGTCCCGCCGGGGTCGGCGCCACCTCGCGCGAAGTCCGGCGCAACAGCCGTACGCCCAGGGCGCGTTCGAGCGACGCCAGGGTCCGGGAAACGGCCGCCTGGGAAACGCCGAGCGCGATGGCCGCGTCGGTGAAGCTGCCCTCGTCGACGATCGCGACGAGACAGCGCAACTGCCGTAGCTCCACATCCATGACTCAAGCGTATAGATGGTTCGCCGAGTGCATTTTGCGCAAGAGCCGTCGTGTCACACGCTCGAAGCATGCGAGCCACACCGGCACCGGGCACCACCGCCTCCGTACGCCCCACAGTCACGCCGCGCCGCGCGGTATCCCCGCGCCGGGCGGCCCCGGATCTCCCGGACCCGGGGCCGGGCCCGACGCCGACCGGACGTTCACAGCGGCTCGCCGGTGTGGCCACGATGATCGGCAGCGGCCTGTCCACCCAGACCGGCGCCGCGATCGGGTCCCTCGCCTTCCCCGTGCTCGGTCCTGTCGGGGTCGTCGCGGTCCGCCAGTACGTCGCCGCGGTCGCCCTGCTGGCCGTCGGCCGGCCGCGGCTGCGGACCTTCACCTGGTGGCAGTGGCGGCCGGTGCTGCTGCTTGCCCTGGTCTTCGGGACGATGAACCTGTCCCTGTACAGCGCGATCGACCGCATCGGCCTTGGACTGGCGGTGACCTTGGAGTTCCTGGGCCCGCTCGCCATCGCCCTCTGCGCCGCGCGCCGCCGCGTGGACATCTGCGCCGCGGTCGTCGCCGCCGCGGGCGTGGTGACGCTGATGCGCCCCCAGCCCTCGACCGACTACGCGGGAATGGCCCTGGGCCTGCTCGCCGCCGCCTGCTGGGCGTCGTACATCCTCCTCAACCGCACCGTCGGCCAACGCGTCCCCGGTGCGCAGGGTTCGGCCGCCGCGTCGGGACTCTCCGCCCTGATGTTCCTACCGGTCGGCGTCGTCCTGGTGCTCCGGCACCCGCCGACCGCCGAGGCCGTCGGCTACGCCGTCGCCGCCGGGGTGCTCTCCTCGGCTGTGCCGTACCTCGCGGACATGTTCACCCTGCGCCGCGTACCCGCCCAGGCCTTCGGGCTGTTCATGAGCGTCAACCCCGTCCTCGCCGCCGTGGTCGGCTGGATCGGCCTCGGCCAGAACCTGGGCTGGACGGAGTGGGCGAGCATCGGGGCCATCGTCGCCGCCAACTCCCTCAGCATCGTCACGCGCCGCACCTGACCGGCGCGCGCTCCTCCCGTGCCGCAGCGCGGCCACGACGGCCGAAGGAGTACGCGTGTTCGGCGGAGGCAGAGCCTGCGGACCTCGCACAACCGGCAACTCGAAGCCCGGTAGCCTCTGTTCACGTCAGACGGAAGCTCGTGGTCCACCGGCTCGTGACCCTTCGTGGCGGTGAGTGGGGCGCAGTGCCGACCGAGGGGAGACAGTCAGATGACGAAGCCGTCGACAGGCGACTTCGATGCCACCTCCGGTGGGGTTGGCGACAGAGTCGGCCGGTACCGGCTGCTCAGAACCCTCGGCGCGGGCGGCATGGGCCGGGTCTGTCTGGCGCGTTCGGAGGGCGGGCGCACGGTCGCGGTCAAGCTCATCAAGCCGGAGCTGGCCGCCGAACCCGAGTTCCGCGAGCGCTTCCGGCTGGAGGTGGCGGCGGCGCGCAGGGTGAGCGACCGCTGGACGGCGCCGGTCCTCGACGCGGACACCGAGGCCGAAACGCCATGGGTGGCCACCGGTTACATCGCGGGTCCCTCGCTAGAACACATCGTCTCGCCCCGCGGACACGGCCCCCTCCCCGCCCCTTCCGTACGCACCCTCGCCCATGGACTCGCCAGCGCCCTGCTCGACATTCACGGCGCTGGGCTGGTCCACCGGGACCTCAAGCCCTCCAACGTCCTGATCACCATCGACGGCCCCCGGGTCATCGACTTCGGCATCGCGCGAGCGCTGGACGCGGTACCGGGATCGACCCCGACCAGCTCGGGCGTACTGGTCGGCTCGCCCCGTTTCATGTCGCCCGAGCAGCTCAGGGACGAGCCGGTGGGCCCGGCCGCCGATGTCTTCTGCATGGGCACGGTACTGGCGTACGCGGCGACCGGGCAGACGCCGTTCGGCGGTGGCGGTTCCGGCGGGGTCCACGCCGTGATGTTCCGTATCGCGCAGGAGGAGCCGGACCTGACGGGGATCGAGGAGCCGGTACGGGGACTGATCGCCGACTGCCTCGCCAAGGACCCGGCGGCCAGGCCGACTCCGCAGGAGGTGGTCGAACGGATGCGACCGGTGGCGACCGGCGCCTCGTCGCCGCCGTGGCTGCCCGCCCAGATCATCGCCGAACTGGGGCGCAGTGCCGTCCAGTTGCTCGACACTGATACACCGCCGCACGCGAGCGCGATGGCGGCGCCGGCAGCGACCGCCTTCGTACCGTCGCCCGCGTCGGCCGCGCCCGCGCCTTCGTCCGCGACTGCGTCCGCCGCCTCGCTCGTGACCTGGGAGGAACCGCCCGCGTCGGAACAGTCGGAACGGTCGGAGTGGGGAACCCAGGTAGTGCCCAAGCCGGAGCACGGGCGCACGGAGTCAACTCCTTCGCCGCGCCCTCGCCCGACGGGCAGGGGCCGACGGGTCGCGCTCGCGCTGGCGGCCACCGCCGTGGTGGCAGGAGCCGCGTTCGCCGCGTCGACCGCCGGTCTGCCGCTGCCGTACGGGAGTTCGGAATCCGACTCCGTCTCAGGCTCCGATGACGACGGCGGCGTGACATCCGATGTGCCCAAGGAGTTCGTGGGCATCTGGGCGGGCGAGGTCGAGCGGGACGGGAAGCCCACCGATCAGTTCCGCCGGTTCGTCGTCTCGTCGGGGCAGGTGGGCGAGGTCGTCGCCACCAGCATCAGCCTCGGCAAGGAGTACGAGTGCAAGAGCGACGGCAAGCTCGCCGCCAAGCCGTCCGGCGGCGGTACGTCGCTACGGCTGGACACCAAGGTCGTCAGCAGCGTCCCCTCGGGCTCGTGCTCGGCCCTGGGCGAGCACGTCCTCTCCCGGGCCGACGGGAACACCCTCCGCTGGGAAGCCGCGGGGCGCACCGCCGAACTGCACAGGATCGACGGCCCGGAGGAGCTGCCCGAAGAACTTCTCGGCACCTGGCAGCGCCCACTGGCCAACGGTGGCACGCAGCGCATGACCGTCGAGCGGACGCCGGTGGGCAGCCCGGCCGCCACGCTGGTCTCGGACGGCGGCGGCGAGCACTGCGAGGCCGACATGAACCTGGTCTCCGTGGGGGACACCGGCGGACCTGCGCGCTTCGCACCACCGGCGATCGACCGGAGCGCGTCCTCCGGCCCCTGCCTTCGCGGCGGCTCCTCCACGTTGCGCACCGAGGGCGACACACTCGTACGCGAACTGGCCGACGGGCGACGGCTCACGTATACGCGGGCCTGAGGGACGACTACACGGGCCTGAGGGGCCACCTGGATGCAACGCCCGCCTGGTGTCGGCCCGGCAGTGGCTCAACGGCCCGCGTCCATTCGCTGCGTGCCGATGACCGACAGCAGTCGCAACGCCTCCTCGGACCGTGAGCCGGAGGCGGCGGTGTAGATCACGACCTGCTGGTCCCGGTCGGTGATGTCGAGGGCGTCGCAGTTGACGGTGACCGGGCCGACCAGCGGGTGCTGGAAGGTCTTGCACAGAGTGGGCTCGGCGCTCACGTCGTGGGAGGCCCACAGCCGGGTGAACTCCTCGCTTCCGGCCAGGAGTTCAGAGACGAGCCCGGTCACCTCGGGGTCCTCGGGATAGCGGGCGGCGGTGGCGCGCAGCCGCTGCGTCGCGTTGCGGGCGAAGGCGTCCGCGTCCGACACTCCGTACAACCGCCGCCCCTGCGGATGCGGCCCGAGGAAGACACGGCGTACGAGATTGCGGTCGCGCCGCGGAAGGGCGGAGAAGTCCTCCATGAGGGCGGCCGCCAGGTCGTTCCAGGCGATCACCTCGAACGTCGCGGACGTCACGATGGCGGCGGCCTGCGGCAGCCGGCCCAGCAGGTCGAGGATGCTCTGCCGCACCTCGCGCGAGGGTCCGGGCGGCGGGCCGGGCGGAGCCCCTGCGAGGTGGTGGAGGTGGTCGCGCTCGGCGTCCGACAGGCGAAGGGCCCGGGCCAGCCCGGCCAGTACCTCACGCGACGGGCGCGGGCCGCGGGCCTGCTCCAGGCGCGTGTAGTACTCGGTCGAGATGAACGCCAGCTGCGCCACCTCCTCGCGGCGCAGCCCCGGCGTGCGGCGGCGCGGCCCGGCGGGCAGCCCCACGTCGGCGGGGATGATCCGCTCGCGCCTGCTGCGCAGGAAGGCCGCCAGTTCTCGTCTGTCCACTCCCCCAGTGTGCGCGGGTGGTGGGGACTCATCCAGGTACCGCCGGTGCCTGGATGGGCTTCGCGGACCGGCGCAGGCTCGCTGCCATGGACTACACACGAACCACCGACACATCCGCCGCCCCCGCCGCCCTCGGCCTGCTGGACGGCAAGGTCGCGTTCATCACCGGCGCCGGTCGCGGAATCGGCGCGGCCGCGGCACGGCTCTTCGCCCGGGAGGGCGCCCGGGTACTGCTCGCGGCCCGGACGGAGGCCCAGCTGAAGGCGGTGACCGAGGAGATCCGGGCGGCGGGCGGCATCGCCGACCACGTGGTGTGCGACCTGGCCGACGCGGCCGGCGTACGCGCCGCCGTGGACCGCGCCGTGGACCTGTACGGCCGTCTCGACATCGCCTTCAACAACGCCGGTACGTTCGTGCCGCCGGGCCCGATGGACCAGGTGACCGAGGCCGACTTCGACCACGTCTACGCCGTGAACCTCAGGGGCCCGTGGGTGGCCATGGTCGCCGAGGTCGCCGCCATCCGGGCCACCGCCGGGACGGGGGCCATCGTCAACAACTCGTCCGTCGGCAGCCTGATGGGCAACCCCGAACTGCCCGCGTACGGTGCGATGAAGCGTGCGGTCAACAGCCTCACCGAGTCGGCCGCCATCACGTACGGCCCGGAAGGCATCCGCGTCAACGCCATCGCCCCCGGCAACACGCTGACCGAGATGATCCGTACCTGGGAGTCGGAATCACCCGGTCTCCAGGAGCGACTCCAGGCGCACACGCCGCTGCGCCGCGCGGCCGACCCGGACGAGATCGCCCAGGCCGCCGCCTGGCTGCTCAGCGACCGCTCCTCGTTCGTGACCGGCACGGTCCTGCGGGTCGACGGAGGCGCACGAGCCTGAACCGGGGCCCCGGGAGCGTCGCCCCGCCGAACTCCCTCAGGAGTTGAGCACTTCCAGTGCGGCGGCGTGCACACCCGGCGCGGCGGCGAGGTAGCTCTCGCCGGCCAGTTCCCACGGTTTGCCCTCCATGCCGGTCACGACGCCGCCGGCCTCCTGGACCAGCAGCACACCGGCCGCGTGGGACCGGACGTTGTCGAACTGCCAGTGCAGGTCCATCCGGCCCGCGGCGACCTGGGCGAGCTGCTGGGTCACCGGTACGGAGATCCGTACATGGAGGGCGGAGTTCGTCATCGCGGTGAAGGCGGAGCCCATCCGCTGCGCGAGTTCGGGGTCGTGACCCGGCTGGGCCTGGCCGGTCCCGGCCAGTGCTCCGTCCAGCGACGTCTTGACCGAAACCCGCAGCCGTGCGCCGTTGAGGAACGCCCCGCCGCCCTCGGTCGCGGTGAACATCTCGTCGAGGACCGGGAAGTGGACCACCGCCAGCACCGGGCGGCCGTCACGGACGAGGCTCACGCCGATGTTCCAGTCGGGCATGCCGTGCACGGCGTTGACGTTGCCACCGACCGGGTCGATGAGCCACCACTCACCCGCGGCAAGCGGTCCCGATCCGTGTTCGTCGTTGAGCCAGCCCGCGCTCGGCAGTGCCTCGGTCAACGCCGGGCGCAACGTGTCCACGACGACCGCGTCATTGGCCTGCAAATTCGCGAGCAGTTCGGGGAGCCCGGGCTGACGGGACTCGGTGGAATAGCGCGCCATCATCCGGGCGCCGGCGTGGCGGACGGCGGCGACGGTGGCGGCGAGCAGTTCCTGGCTCTGGGTCATGGGGCACTCCTGAGTTGATCGAAGTGGATCTATATCTTGTTAAGGTTTACTTTCATGCAACTGGACTTGAACCTGCTGACCGTGCTGGACGCCTTGCTCGAAGAGGGCAGCGTGATGGGTGCGGCCGAGCGGCTGCACCTGTCCTCGCCCGCGGTGAGCCGCACCCTCGGCCGGCTTCGCACCGTCACCGGGGACGACATCCTGGTGCGCACAGGCCACTCGATGGCCCCCACCCCGTACGCGGTGTCGGTGCGGGAGGACGTCCACCGGCTGGTCAGGCAGGCGCACGAGGTGCTCTCGCCGATCCGTGAGCTGGACCCGGCCGAGATGGATCGCACCTTCACGATCCAGTGTCACGACGCGGTGGCCGCGTCACTGGTACCGGTACTGGTCGGGAGGATCCAGCGACTGGCTCCCGGGGTGCAGTTGCGGGTGCTGGCGGAGAACTCCGTCGACACCGACGACCTGCGACGCGGCCGCGTCGATCTGGAACTCGGTGGCGGTGGGCCCGATCTGCCCGAGTTCCGGTCCGAGCCGCTCGGCGACGATCGGCTCGTCGTGGCGATGCGCGCGGACCACCCCTGCGCCACCGGACTCGACCTGGCCTCCTACGCGGCGCAGCCGCATGTGGTGATCTCCCGGCGCGGCCGCCTCACCGCGCCGATCGACGACGCGCTGGCCGCCCAAGGCCTGCGGCGCCGGGTGGTCGCGGCGGTGGCGACGGTGTCCACCGCCCTGCAGATCGCCGCCCGCGGCGACACACTGGTCACCTGCACGGCGATCCTCGGCCGCCCGCTCATCGAGGCGTTCGGGCTCGTCGCCCGGCCGCTGCCGATCGAGTCCCCGGCGGCGACGATCAACTGCAACTGGCACCAGCGCTACGATTCCGACCCCGCGCACGCCTGGCTCCGCGAGCAGGTCCGGGCGTCGATCGAGGAGATCACCGCAGGCTGACGATCCGCAGGCTGACGATCCGCAGGCTGACGATCTGCCTGCCGACCGCTGCGCACGCTGACCGCTGCGCATGCTGACCGCTGCGCCTACTCCTCCAGTGGCAGGGCCACGGCACCCGGAAAGCCAGGAGCCTCGGCTTCGTCGAGCATCGCCGCGGCGACGGTTTCCCGGCTGACCTTCGCACCAAGGTCGAAGGGGGGCGCGGCCTCCAGGCCGACCGTGCGTCGACGGGGGCTTTCCGGCCCGTCGGCGAGCATCCCGGCGTGGAAGACGGTGCCCCCGGCCGCGAGAACGGTGTTGTCGGCCTCGACCTTGTCCGGGAGCCGGTCGCCCAGCACCTTGGCGAGCACGCCCGCCCCTTCCCCCGCCGCTTCGGCCGACTTGCCCGTGCCGTAGGCACCGAGCCAGATGACGCGCCGAGGTCCGGCGGCGACAAGGGCCCGGGCGCCGGTCAGAAGAGTCCCGGCCCGGTCCGTGCCGAGCGCGGAGAGGACCACGGAATCCCCGTCCACGACGGCGGCGATACGGGCCGCGTCGTTCACGTCGCCCGCGACCTTGCGCAGGTTCGGGGAATCGGGCAGGGCGATCTTCTCGGGATCACGCGCGACGGCGGTCACGGTGTGACCCCGTCGCAGCGCCTGTCGAGTGAGGGCGATTCCGGTCCGACCGGAGGCCGCGAGGACGGTGAGGTTCATGCCGAGAACGTTAGGGAGGCCATCACTTAACATCAAGTGCATGCATCTGACTTGATAAGTTACCCAGACGCAATCAAATCTTTCGGGAAGGTCCACGGAAAGGCCTACGGAAAGGTCTTCGGGAAGGCTGGAGCGCTGCTGTCGGGAACTCCCTTGCCTCGCACCTCGAAGGTGTGGAAACGTCCGTCGAGTTCTCCAGCGCGCTGATGACGGCGGCCCACCAACGCGGTGCCCGATGCACCGCCCTCGCCTCTCGGCGCCGAGGTGATTCCCGGTCGATGCCGGGACCACGAGCCTGCGTGGCTCTCGATCCGTATGTACGTACGGCGGGACCGCTCTCCGTCATTGCTGTCTTTCGTGAGGTCATCCATACCGTGGACATCGACGTCCAGAGCTTTGCCGTCATCAACCTCCGTCGCCGCCCCGAAGCGACTGAAGTCGGCGGTTTCATCGCGGGGTTCGACCCCTCGACCACCAGCCCCTACGTCAACTACGCGACGCCTCTGCCCGGCGCCCGCCCGAGCGGACGGGACGTCGCAGCCCTGATCGACGCATTCCGAGAACGCGGCCTCGAGCCACGCCTGGAGTTCGCTCCGGACGGCGCGCCCGCCGTGGAAGCGGCCCTTCGGCAGGCGGGGTTCACCACGGAGGCCGCGCACGAGTACCTGGTCTGTACTCCCGCCACCCTGACGATGCCGCCGGCCGTCGGCACGACCCACCCCGTGAGCCTCGTTCCGCCGCGGGTCGAAGCTCCGCGCTCGGACGAGGAGTACGCGTCGATCGATGCCGCACTGTCCGAGGCGTTCGCCGGGGAGTTCCCCGCGTCCGCGGAAGGCGCGGCCAGGCTGCGCCGGATCGAGGCGGGCGGCGGGGCCGTTCGCTTCGTGCGGGCCCCCGACGGTGGCTGCGCCGGTGCGGCCTCCTGCTCCGCGCCGGCCGTGGGCACGGCAGAGCTGGCGGGCGTGGGCACCCGGCCCGCCTTCCGGGGGCAGGGCATCGCCGCCGCTGTCACGGCGGCGCTCAGTGAGGCCATGTTCGCCCGCGGAGCACGCTCGGTCTGGCTGGAGTACGGGGGTGAGGGGTCCCGTCGCGTCTATGAACGCGTTGGCTACCAACCCCATGGCACCCGCCTGTACATGACGCTCGAACGATGACACCCGGGCGGAATCTGCGACCCGCGCGCCGACTGTTCACCGGAAGGGCCCGGGAGACGGGCACTAGAGTGAAGGGTCCCTGTCAGAAGACTCCCTGTCAGAAGAACGCGGGCCGGAACCGTCCGGGCGAGAATTGGTGAAGGAGCCAGGGTGACCCTGCGCGAGAACGATCCGCGGTCTGTCGGCGGCTATCGGATCGAATCGCGGATCGGGACCGGCGGCATGGGTGTCGTCTATCTCGGCAGATCGGCCTCGGGGCGGGCCGTCGCCGTCAAGGTCGTACACACGAGGTATGCCGACAACGCCGAGTTCCGGGCCAGGTTCCGGCAGGAGATCGTGGCCGCGCGCCGGGTCAGCGGTGCGTTCACGGCGCCGGTCGTGGACGCCGACCCGGACGCGGAACGACCGTGGATGGCAACGGCGTTCGTCCCGGGCCGCACACTCACCGAACGGGTCGCCGAGGCGGGTCCGCTGGACGGGCGGGCACTGCGCCGCCTCGGCACCGAACTCGCCGAGGCGCTGCGTGAGATCCACCGCGCGGAGGTCGTGCACCGGGACCTCAAGCCGAGCAATGTGCTCCTGCTGGAGGGTGAGGGCGACGACGGGGCGGCACGCGTCATCGACTTCGGCATCTCGCGCGCGGCCAGCAGCGATGTCCGCACCCAGACGGGCATGGTGATGGGCTCACCGCCCTTCATGGCACCGGAGCAGTTCAGCCGCCCCCGCGAGGTGGGCCCCGCCGTCGATGTCTTCTCGCTGGGCGCGGTACTTGTGTACGCGGCCACCGGGCGCAGCCCCTTCGAGGCGGAGAACGCCTATCTCGCCGCGTACAACACCGTGCACAGCGAGCCCGAACTGGGCGGGCTGCCGGAGCCGTTGCGCCCGTTGGTCTCGGCCTGTCTGGCGAAGGAGCCGGCGGACCGTCCGACGTCGAGCGAGGTGCTGGACGCGCTGACCGGCCTGCCGGAGGAGCCGACTGACGACGGGTCCAAGTCCGATTCCGCGTCCGAGTCCGAGTCCGACGAAAAACCGTCCCGGATCCCGGTGACCGTGCCGCCGGAAACAGGAACGCTGTCGCTCTCGGGCCCGAGGCCGAACGAACGGAAGCGCCGCAGAACCTGGCTGTGGACCGCCCTCGTCGGCGCGGCCGTCCTCGGCATGGCGGGGACGGCCTCGGTCACTGTGCTGGACGACGATCGGGCGGGCACGGTCGACGGTGCCGACACGCGGGTGACGCCCCGTGGTTCGGTCCCGGCGGGCTGGAGTCCGTGGCACAACGCACTGGAGCCGGAGGTGAAGGACGACGATCCGATGCCCTTCGGCCCGGCGTGCGTTCCGGACGCGCTCGGCGTCTTCTGCTCCTCTCCGCAGGTCGCCCTGATGCGTCTGAGCTCCGCGACGGGCCAGGTGGAATGGACGAAGCCCATGAGCCGGAAGAAGGTCAACGGGTACACGCTGCGCGAGCCGGTCGTCCGTGAGGGTGTGGTGTTCGTCAACAGCTCGGACCGCTCCGAGGGAGTGGACGCCTTCGACGGCAGGACGGGCGCACGGCTGTGGCATGTGGACGGTCCGGTGGGCGACTTCGCGTACCTGAGCGGGGTGCTGCTCGTACGGCTGGACGAGCTCGGACCCTCCGACACCGCGCGCTTCGCGGCGTACGAGCCGCGCACGGGTGAGGAACTGTGGCAGCGCAAGCTGGCCTCCGCGTCGGCGAGCCCGTTCCACGAGGGGTCAAAGGGGACTCTCTACGCCGATCTGCGCGACGGTTCCGGGGGCATAGCCCGCCTCGACGCACGCACCGGCAGGACCCTGGGCAACGTCGAGGCGCCCAAGGGCGATCTGTGGCTGGCCACGGTCCACGACGACACGGCGTACTACGCGCGCTGGGACGACAACACCGGGGTCTCCGCGGCCTTCTTCATCCAGGACCTCGACAGCGGGAAGACCCGCCGAATCGACATCCCCTGGAGCGTCGAGCCGGAAGCGCCGCCGCTGGTGCACGGCGACACCATGTACATCTTCGACTACGGCAACGAGACCCTGCTCGCCCTCGACCTGAAACGCGGCAAGCCGCTCTGGACCAGCTCCCGCGACCTGCGCGTCTTCAGCGAACCGGCCATCCACGACGGCCGGTTGTACGTCACGATGCCGGACACCAGCATCCTTGCCCTCGATCCACGCACGGGCAAAGAGATCGGACGTACCGCCTCGTCCTTCGACACAGGGGACCGCTCCTTCGAGGAACTCACACCGAACTCGGTGCCACCGCTCCTGGTGGGCGGCGTCCTGTACGGGGTCAGCGGCCCGGGGGTCTTCTCGGTGGCCGACGTTCCCTGAACACCGAGACGGTGGGCCGAAGCGGTTCGCCGCCGCACGTGCAGTCGGCGGACTTCGCATCCGAGGTGGCCAGTTGAACTTCAGAGTTCGCTGCGGGCAACTCCTGCTCTCGCCTCTCGGCGGCTGTGCATCGGTGCTGAGTTCTGCCGAACAACACTGCTGGGCATGGCAGTTGGGTGACCATGGAGCCACCTGCGGCAGGAGCGGTCTGTCGGGTTCGGAGGCTGCTCGCCGAGAAACCGCCTGTGATGTTGCGCGTCGACGCGGCGGCCCCCATCGCAATCCCTGGTTCTCCTGGGCTGAGGACCTGTGGCGGTGGGTGAACGGCACACTCACCGGTTTGGGGGGACTAGCCATGTCCGTGAGCGCCATCGCCGCCGTGATCGCCATGGCGGTACGCCGAAGGCGCATGGCCGACAACCCGGACGATGCAGGTGCCCCTGCCCCTGCACTCGGCGCTGACCTACTGCCGGTGCCGCTTCCCGAAGGAATACGCCCTGGGCAACAAGATCGACCATCCCGGCACGGTCTACGTCCGCGAAGACGATGGGTGCACCGCCCTGCCCATTCAATGGGGACGAGTAGCCCTCGGAAGGCGACAGGGGCCCGCGACGACTGTCTCGGTCAACCGCTACGCGCCACTGGGGTCCATAGACCGCCGAGGCGTTTCCTTGCGGCACCCGAAGCCCTTGGCGATCAGCCACCCGCTCGCACCCGCCTACGCCCGTCCACGCCCTTGCCCAGCCCCCGGCTGACACCTAGCCTGAGTTTGTGCCGCAAATAAACAAATCCCGAACGCACAACGACGTGCCGGGACACAGCAACGACCTCAGCCGACTCCGGATCGCCCTCACCACCTTCTTCGCCCTCGACGGCTTCATCTTCGCCGGGTGGGTCGTCCGCATTCCCGCCATCAAGGAACAGACCGGCGCCTCCGCCAGCACACTGGGCCTCGCCCTCCTCGGCGTCTCCGCCGGAGCCGTCGTCACGATGATGTTCACCGGCCGGCTCTGCCGCCGCTACGGCAGCCACCCCGTCACCGTCGTCTGCGGCATCCTGCTCTCCCTCAGCGTCGCGCTGCCGCCCCTCACCCACTCCACCTGGGCACTCGGCGCGGTCCTGTTGATCTTCGGCGCCGCGTACGGCGGGATCAACGTCGCCTTCAACAGCGCCGCCGTCGACCTGGTGGCCGCCCTGCGGCGGCCGATCATGCCCAGTTTCCACGCGGCCTTCAGCCTGGGCGGGATGGTCGGCGCAGGCCTCGGCGGACTGGTCGCGGGCTCGCTCTCGCCGACCCGGCATCTGCTCGGTCTGACCGTGATCGGCCTGCTGGTGACGGCTTTCGCGGGACGCGCCCTGCTGCGGTACGAGTCCCCCGTACCGCGGACGGCCCCCGGAAAGCCCGAGGAGCGTGCACCGCGCCGACCGGACCCCCGTACGCGTCGGCTGGTCGTCGTCTTCGGTCTGATCGCCCTCTGCACGGCCTACGGAGAGGGCGCCCTGGCCGACTGGGGCACACTGCACCTGGAGCAGGACCTGGACGCGCACCCGGGCATCGCGGCCGCGGGCTACTCGTGTTTCGCGCTCGCCATGACGATCGGCCGGCTCTGCGGGACCACTCTCCTGGAGCGGCTCGGGCGGACCCGGACGGTCGTCGCGGGCGGCACTTTGGCCGCCATCGGCATGCTCGTCGGATCGCTCGCCCCCTCCGTGTGGGCGGCCCTGCTCGGCTTCGCCGTCACCGGCATCGGCCTCGCCAACATCTTCCCGATCGCCGTCGAACGGGCCGGCGCCCTGGCCGGCCCCAGCGGCGTCGCCATCGCCTCCACGTTCGGCTACGGCGGCATGCTCCTCGGGCCACCCGCCATCGGTTTCATGGCCGACTGGTTCTCCCTGCCCATCGCCCTCACCAGCGTGGCGACCCTGGCCGCGGTCGCAGCCGCCATCGGATACGGGACACGGCGGGCGACCGCCGACTGATGGCCTCGGCTGATGACGTCGGCTGATGACATGGTCGGTGCCGCCGCCGGGTGAGCCTCTCTCTCCCCCCCCCGCAGCCCGGTACCTCGCGCCAGCCCGACACCGCCACGGCACAGCACGCCACGGCAGGGCAAGGCAGGGCACAGTGGTAACCGACGCACCATACGGATCAGGAAAGTTGATGTCATGACCGACAAGCTCACCGTCAGTGTCCTCGGCACCGGGATCATGGGCGCCGCGATGGCCCGCAACCTCGTCCGCGCCGGACACACCGTCCGGGCCTGGAACCGCTCCCGCGACAAGGCCGAACCCCTCGCCGCCGACGGGGCACTCGTCGTCGGCACCCCCGCGGAGGCGGTCGAGGGCGCCGATGTCGTCCTCACCATGCTGTACGACGGTCCCGCCGCGCTGGACGTGATGCGGCAGGCCGCGCCCTCCCTGCGTGCCGGCACCACGTGGGTGCAGTCGACGACCGCCGGGATCGAGGCCATCGGCGAACTGGCCGACTTCGCCCGGGAGAAGGGCCTGGTCTTCTACGACGCGCCCGTTCTCGGCACCCGACAGCCCGCCGAGGCAGGCCAGTTGCTCGTCCTGGCCGCCGGTCCGGTCGACGGCAGGGAGGCCGTGACGCCGGTCTTCGAAGCCGTCGGCGCCCGTACGGTGTGGACCGGCGAGGACGGCGCGGCGGGCAGCGCCACCCGTCTGAAGCTCGTGGCCAACAGCTGGGTCCTCGCCGTCACCAACGCGACCGGTGAGGTGCTGGCCCTGGCCAAGGCCCTGGACGTGGAGCCGCAGAGCTTCTTCGACGCCATCGCGGGCGGCCCGCTCGACATGGGCTACCTGCGCGCCAAGGCCGGGCTCATCCTCAACGACCAACTGTCACCGGCCGCCTTCGCCGTGGGCACGGCCGCCAAGGACGCGCGTCTGATCGTCGAGGCCGGCGAGCGGCACGGCCTGCGTCTCGACGTCGCCGCCGCGAGCGCCGAACGCTTCGCCCGCGCCGCCAGCCAGGGCCACGCCGACGAGGACATGGCCGCCGCCTACTTCGCGAGCTTCGACGAGAAGGGCCCGAACACCCGGGACTGACACCGGAGTTGGACGCACCGGCCACCAGCTGATGCCGAGTCGCGTACGACGCCTGCCCTGCCCTGCCCAGCCCTGCCCAGCCCAGCCCAGCCCAGCCCAGCCCAGCCCCGGCATCGTCGCCGCACCATCGGCTCGGTGCTCAGCCGTCACGGCGCGAACATCGTGACCCTCGGCCGGCACGCCGCCTGCTGCCCTCCCGCTGCCCCCTGAAGCCCGCTCCATCCGGCACACTCCCCTACATGGAGATTGCCGAGCTCATTCGAAGCCTGGACCGGGAAGGCGGCTTGCTGGCCGAGGCCGCGGACGAGGCCGGGGCCGACGCCAAGGTGCCGACGTGTCCGGAGTGGCAGGTGCGGGACCTGTTGCGGCACACCGGGATGGTCCACCGCTGGGCCACGGCGTTCGTGGCCGAGGGACACACCTCGTACCACCCTGACGGCGGCCTGCCGGAGCTGGACGGTTCGGCGTTGCTGACCTGGTTCCGGGACGGGCACCGCATGCTCGTCGAGACGCTCGCCACCGCCCCTCCCGACGTGGAGTGCTGGAGTTTCATGCCCGCCCCTTCGCCGCTCGCCTTCTGGGCACGTCGGCAGGCCCACGAGACGACCGTGCACCGGGTCGACGCGGAGTCCGCACGCGGCGGCACCCCGACCGCGGTCCCCGTGGACTTCGCGGTCGACGGCATCGACGAACTGCTGCTCGGCTTTCACGCCCGCAGCAGGAGCAGGGTGCGGACGGACGAGCCGCGCGTCCTGAGGGTGCGGGCCGCGGACTCGGACGCCGTGTGGAGCGTACGGCTGTCGGCCGAACCCCCGGCGGCCGAGCGGGGCGAAGTGGCGGCTGCGGACTGCGAGTTGGCGGGGACGGCCGCCCAGCTCTATCTGGCGCTGTGGAACCGCCGCCCGTTCCCGAGCGTGACAGGAGACTCGTCGATCGCAACACTGTGGCGGGAGAAGTCCGCGGTCACCTGGAATTGAGCGACGGGCGACGGGCGACGACACACTCGGCGGGCGGACGGCCGACCGCCTCAGCGACTCACCCGCCCCAGCCACTTCACCCCGCGGAGCCACCCGCCAGCATCCGCCCCAGCACCGCCCGCTGCACCGGCAGTACCTCGCCGTGCAGCGTGCGCCCCTTCGGCGTGAGGGCGACTCGCACACCACGCCGGTCCTCCGGGCACATGCAGCGCTCCACGAGGCCGTCCTTCTCCAGGCGGCCGATCAGCCGGGACAGCGCGCTCTGGCTCAGATGAACCCGCTCGGCGATCTCCTGGACGCGGTACGAGCCGTCGCCGCCGTCGGCCGGCGCGGTCGTGGCCAGTACGTCGAGGACCTCGAAGTCGCTTGCACCCAGGCCGTGTTGGTGCAGCGTCCGGTCCAGTTCGCACAGTGTGCGCGCATGCACCGACAGGATGTCGCGCCACTGGTCCACGAGGCCCTGCTCGGCCTTCTCGACAGCCGCCATGGCCCGCACCCTAGCAAAAAACCGCCTTTGTTGCATCCGCATTAAATGCGCTTGCATTGAATGCATGCGCATGTACTGTGTGGCGCATGACCTCTCCGCTCACCACCCCCGCGGCGCCGTCCTCAGCCGTTCGCTGGACGCCTCGCCTATGGGGCACCCTCCTGGTGCTCTGCGCCGCGATGTTCCTGGACGCGCTGGACGTGTCGATGGTCGGCGTCGCCCTGCCGTCCATCGGTTCCGAACTCGATCTCTCCACCTCGACCCTGCAGTGGATCGTCAGCGGCTACATCCTCGGCTACGGCGGCCTGTTGCTCCTCGGCGGACGCGCCGCCGACCTCCTCGGCCGCCGCCAGGTCTTCCTGGTGGCGCTCGCCGTCTTCGCGCTCGCCTCGCTGCTCGGCGGGCTCGTCGACTCGGGCCCGCTGCTCATCGCGAGCCGGTTCATCAAGGGCCTGAGCGCCGCGTTCACCGCTCCCGCGGGCCTGTCGATCATCACCACGACGTTCCCGGAGGGCCCGCTGCGCAACCGCGCGCTCTCCATCTACGTCACCTGCGCCGCGACCGGCTTCTCGATGGGCCTCGTCCTGTCCGGGCTGCTCACCGAGGCCAGCTGGCGGCTGACCATGCTGCTGCCCGCGCCCATCGCGGTCATCGCCCTGATAGCCGGTCTCAAGCTCATCCCGCGCAGCGAGCGCGACCGCACCCACCGCGGCTACGACATCCCCGGCGCCATCCTCGGCACCGCCTCGATGCTGCTGCTCGTCTTCACCGTCGTCCAGGCACCCGAGGTGGGCTGGGCCTCGGCCCGTACGCTGCTGTCGTTCCTCGCGGTGGCCGTTCTGCTGACCGTGTTCGTACGCGTCGAGCAGCGCAGCCCCAGCCCGCTGATCCGGCTCGGCGTACTGCGCTCCGGCAACCAGATCCGGGCCCAGTTGGGCGCGATGGCGTTCTTCGGCTCGTACGTCAGTTTCCAGTTCCTGGTCACGATCTACATGCAGTCGCTGCTCGGCTGGTCGGCGCTGCACACCGCGCTCGCCTTCCTGCCAGCGGGCGCGCTGGTGGCGCTGTCCTCGACGAAGATGGGCGCGATCGTCGACCGGTTCGGCACGCCGCGGCTCATCGTGGCCGGCTTCGCCCTGATGGTCGTCGGCTACGCCCTGTTCCTGCGGGTCGACCTGGACCCCGTGTACGCGGCGGTGATCCTGCCGTCGATGCTGCTGATCGGCGCGGCCTGCGCGTTGGTCTTCCCCTCGCTCAACATCCAGGCCACCAACGGCGTGGACGACCACGAGCAGGGCATGGTGTCGGGTCTGCTCAACACCTCGGTGCAGGTGGGCGGCGCGATCTTCCTCGCGATCGTGACGGCCGTCGTGACCGCGAACTCCACCGAGAGCTCCTCGCCGCAGGCGGTCCTCGACAGCTACCGTCCGGGTCTGGCCGTCGTCACCGCGATCGCCGTCGTGGGCCTGCTCATCACGGCCACCGGACTGCGCGGGCAGCGGACGCGGCAGACGACGATCCTGGTCGCCAAGTCCGAGGACGTACGGGACGACGAGCGTGAGCGGGAGGACGAGCGGGTGGCTGCCCGCGACTGACCCCTGGCATCGACTCACCCCCGGCCCGCGACTCACCCCCGGCCCGCGACTGACCCCCGGCCCGCGTCTGACCTCTGTCCCACGACTGGCTCCTCTTTCTCAACGGCATGCGCCCGGCGGGCTTCCCTGCTCGCCGGGCGCGTCTTTCGCCGGCCCGCCGGGCGCGCTTTTCCCTGCCCCGCCGGGCGCGTCTTTCCTTGCCCCGCCGGGCGCTCCCCTGTGAGACTGCCGGTATGGGACAGACCAGGGGGCGGCGGACTCAGTCCGAGCGGGACGAGATGACCGTCGAGATCGGATACGCGTTGTTCAGTGCCGCGTTCGCCGCGGCGGTGGCGTTCGGGGCCCTGGCCGGACCGGCGCTGCTCTTCGACCTGCCGGTCACCATCGAGAAGGTCCAGCTGGCGGCCGGGACCTCACTCGCGGCCGTGCTCTTCATCTTCCGGGTGGCCAGTGTGCTGGTCCGTTTCAGGCAGGCGCCTCAGCCCAACCAGCCCGGCCGCACCAGCCCCGACTCGTAGGCGAGCACGACCAGTTGGGCCCGGTCGCGGGCGCCCAGCTTCACCATGGTCCGGCTGACGTGGGTCTTCGCGGTCAGCGGGCTGACCACCAGCCGGCGCGCGATCTCGTCGTTCGACAGTCCGATGCCGACCAGCGCCATCACCTCCCGCTCCCGCTCGGTGAGTTCGGCGAGCGCCCCGGCGGCCGCAGGCTCCTTGGAACGCGCCGCGAACTCGGCGATCAGCCGACGGGTCACGCCCGGCGACAGCAGTGCGTCGCCCTCGACCACCGCCCGCACCGCGCGCAGGAGTTCCTCCGGTTCGGTGTCCTTGACGAGGAAGCCGGACGCTCCGGAGCGGATGGCCTCGAAGACGTACTCGTCCAGCTCGAACGTGGTGAGCATGACGACCCTGACGTCGTTCAGGCCGTCGTCGTCGGTGATACGGCGGGTCGCGGCGAGGCCGTCGAGCAGGGGCATGCGGATGTCCATCAGCACGACGTCCGGCCGCAGTTCGCGCACCGCGCGCAGCGCCTCCTCGCCGTCGGCGGCCTCTCCGGCCACCTCGATGTCCGGCTGGGCGTCGAGGAGTGCCTTGAAGCCTGCGCGGACCAGTGACTGGTCGTCGGCGAGCAGTACGCGGATCACCGGTCCTCCTTGAGCTTGAGGGGTTTCTCGGGCCTTTCGGACGCCCCGCGCGAGTTCTTGAGCGGCAGCAGGGCCAGCACCCGGAAGCCTCCGTCCTCGCGCGGTCCGGCCTCGATCGTGCCACCCAGGGCCGCGGCCCGCTCCCGCATTCCGGCCAGTCCGTTGCCGCTGCCGCCCGCGTCCTCGCCGGTCGCGGGTCCGTCGTCGTCGATACGGAGCGTCAACGCGTCGCGCGCGTAGTCGACCCGCACGCGCGCGTGCCGCGATCCGGAGTGCCGTACGACGTTGGTCAGCGCCTCCTGGATGACACGGAAGGCGGCGAGGTCGGCGCCCGGCGGCAGGGCCCTGCGCTCGCCCCCACTCTCGACGTCGACCGTCAGTCCGGCGCCCGCCGCCTGCTCGACGAGTTCGGGGAGCCGGTCGAGGCCGGGCGCCGGCGCGCGCGGCGCGTCTCCGGGCGTACGGAGTGTGTCGAGGACCTGGCGCACCTCCCCCAGGGCCTCCTTGCTGGCGGCCTTGATGGTGGTGAGCGCGGTGCGTGCCTGTTCGGGGTCGGAGTCGAGCAGCGCGAGGCCCACGCCCGCCTGGACGTTGATGACGGAGATGCTGTGTGCGAGGACGTCGTGCAGTTCCCGGGCGATCCGCAGCCGCTCCTCGTCGGTGCGCCGCTTGGCCGCCTGCCGACGCTCCGCCCGGTCGCGGTCCCACTGTTCACGGCGTACCCGGGCGAGTTCGGAGACCGCGAGGATGGCGACCATCCAGGCGGCGATGGCGACCTCCTCGCCCCACGAGGAGACCGGGTCGCCCTTCGGCGGCAGCCACTGGTAGAGCCAGTGCCCCACCAGGAGGTGGACCACCCACAGCGTGCCGAGCGCGGTCCAGGCCGCCCAGCGCTGCCCGGCCACGATCGCGCTGAAGCAGGCGAGCGCGACCGTGAGGAAGATCGGCCCGTACGGATATCCGGCGCTGAAGTAGACGAGGGCCGTGGCCGCTGTGCCGAACACCACGGCCACGGGATACCGCTGCCGCCACAGGAGCAGGGCGGCGCCCCCGAAGAGGAGGAGCCGTGAGAGGACGTCGAGCTGTTCCCGATCGGGCTGTTGCTCCGCGGCGAAGTTGCTGCCGACGAGGACGAACACGGTGAGGAGCAGCGTCGAGCGCCACGGCCAACGCGGACGGCCGCCGCCTTCTTCCTCCTCGTCGCGGCGGTTCCACCACGGAGGGCCGTGCCGCCGGCCCCAGGGCGGGCCGCCCCCGGCCCAGGGGGGTCCACCCCACCGGCGTGTGCGCTGCTCTTCCATGCCTGCCACGCTAGACGCCGGGGGTCGCCGGAGGCGTCAGCCGAGCGTGGTGATCACACGTACTCCCGGCGGAGTACCTGCTCCGGCCCGGGCTCGGCGGCCTCCCTGATCCGGAAGCGGCGCAGTCGCTTCGGCGCCCACCAGTTCGCGCGCCCCGCGAGCCGCATCGTCACCGGCAGCAGGACCACCCGGATGAGGGTCGCGTCGACGAGGATCGTCAGGGCAGTGCCGATGCCCAGCTCCTTCAGGAAGACGACGCCTCCGGTGGCGTACGACAGGAAGGACAGCGCGAGGATGCCGGCCGCCGCCGTGATCAGCGGGGCGCTGCGCCGGATGCCCTCGGCGACCGCGCGCTCGGTGTCGCCGGTGCGGTCGTGCTCCTCCTTGATACGGGACAGCAGGAAGACCTCGTAGTCCATGGAGAGGCCGTACGCCACGCAGAACATCAGCACCGGGATGCTCGGCTCGATCGAACCGGTCGGCGTGAAGCCGAGCACTCCGGAGAGGTTCCCGTCCTGGAAGACCCACACCAGGCAGCCGAACATCACGGCCAGGCTGAGCAGGTTCAGGACGGTCGCCTTCAGCGGGAGCAGCACACTGCCGGTCATCAGGAAGAGGATCAGGTACGTCGCCCCGAGGACGAACCCGGCGGCGAGCGGCAGCCGGTCGAGGAGCGTGGCGCGGAAGTCGGTGGTCTCGCCCGGGTAGCCGCCGACCAGTACGCCGTCGGGTGCGGCGGTGTCACGGACACGTTCGACGAGCGCCGGTACGTCCCCGCGCATCGCCTCCTGAGTGGGCACCAGCGCCAGCCGTACGCGGCCGTCGGGCGCCGTGAGCCGGTCCTGGCCCGGCGCTCCCGTCTGCTGCCCGTCGCGGTAGGTGCCGGAGGGGGCGTCGACCTGGAACACGCCCGGGATCGAGGAGAGTTGGGCTGCGTAGGCGCGTGTGGCGGCCGTGGTCGTGGGCGCTTCGGTGGACGCATCCGTGAGTTGTTTCGGGCTCGGTTTCGCGAGGACGACCTGAATCGTGTCGGTCGGCTCCGCGGGGAACTCCTCGTGCACGATCTCGGAGGTGGTCCGTGAGGAGGTTCCTTCGGGGAGGGCCCGCTCGTCGGGGAGTCCGAAGCGCAGCCCCAGGAGGGGCGAGGCGGCGAGGAGCAGCACGGTGAGCACTCCGGCGCCGGCGAGCAGCGGGCGGCGCATGGCCGCGAGCGCCGTGCGGTGCCAGAAGCCGGACGTGCGGGCGGCGGGCCGTTCGACCCGGTGGCCCCAGCGGGCCAGGGCCGCGGGCAGGAAGACCACCGCTCCGGCCACCGCGGTCACCACGACGAGGACACCGGCGTACGCGAACGAGCTGAGGAAGAAGAACGGGAACACCAGCAGCGCGCACAGCGACACCGCCACCGTCACTCCGCTGAACACCACCGTGCGCCCGGCGATCGCGGTCGCCCGCACGACGGCATCGGGCCCCGGGCGCCCGGCCGCGCGTTCCTCGCGGTAGCGGCTGATCACGAACAGGCTGTAGTCGACGCCGAGTCCGAGGCCCAGGACAAGTGCGAGGTTGGCCGCGAACGTCGAGACCTCGGTGAACTGCGCGATCGCGCGCAGCCCGGCGAGCGTGCCCAGTACGGACAGCAGACCGACCGCGACGGTCAACAGGGCGGCCGTGGCGCGCCGGTAGACCAGGACGAGGAGGAGCAGGACGGCGGGCAGTGCGAAGAGTTCGGCGCGCAGGAAGTCGGTGCGTGCCTGTTCGCCGACCTGGCGTGAGATCTCCTCCTGACCGCCCACCTGGACGGTGAGTTCATCAGTCGTGCGCGTCAACCGCGGTGAAAGCGTGGCCAGTTGCTCGCGTGCTTCCGTTGCGCTGCCTTCGAGGCGGACGAGGACGAGCGCGCGCCGGCCGTTGGTGCCGCGCAGGGCACGGCTGTCGGCGTCCCAGTACGACGTGATGTCGGTGACCAGGGGCAGCCGCTCCACCTCCCGGGCGAACGCGCGGGCCGCCTCCCGCGTTCGGGCGCTGTCCACGTCACCGTCGCGGGCCGTGACGAGCAGCGCCAGGTTGGGGTTGCCGGTGCCGAACTCCTCGCGCAGTACGTCCCCCGCGCGCACCGACTCCGTGCCGGGCGAACTCCAGCGCGCGAGGTCCAAGTCCTGCTGGGCACCGGCCCCGTAGGCGGCGAGGCCGAGGAGGACGAGGAGTACGCCGATGAGGACGGCGCCGCTGCGCCGCACCGCCAGGCGGCCGAGGCGGGTGAGCATCGTGGGGTGGCCTTTCTCCGGGGATCCGTAGCGGCCACGGTCGTCGGCGCCGCTGACCGTCCGCTGGAAGATCCACTGGAACGCCGGTGCCGGGATACTCTCGACGCATGGGCGAGGGGACACCGAAGGGCTTGCGCGAGAGCGGTTCGGCCAAGGGGGCCTCCGACGGCCTGCGCTTCGAACTGCTCGGCCCGCTCAGGGCGTTGCGCGACGGAGTCGAGGTGCCGCTGGGCCCACCGAAGCAGCGCGCCGTACTCGCCGTACTGCTCCTCCAGGAGGGGCGCCCCATCTCGTACGACACCCTGGTCGAGGCCGTGTGGGGAGGCGCCCCGCCCCTGCATGTACGCAACCTCGTGCAGAAGTACGTCTCCGGGCTGCGCCGATCCCTGGGCGGCGCAGCGGAGTTGGTGTGGACGGGCAGCGGCTACCGGCTCACCGGCGCGGAAGCCGACGACCTGCGCGAGCGGCGGCGATGGGTGGACGAGGCGCTCGCGGCGCGCGACGCGGGTGAGCTGCGGCGCGCGGCTGAACTGGTCGCGCGGGCCGAGGAGTTGTGGCGCGGCGAGTTCGCGGAGGGCCTGCGGGCGCCCTATCTGGCGGCGGAACGGCTGCGCTGGGCCGAGAAGCGGCTCACGGTGCTGGAGGCCCGACTGGCCGGCGAGATCGAACTCGGCAGGTCCTTCGAGTACGTCCATGAGCTGGTCCGGCTCGTCGCCGCGCACCCGCTGCGGGAACGGTTCGTGGAGCTCTTGATGCTCGCGCTGTATCGGACGGGCCGCTCCTCGGACGCGCTGACCGCCTACGAGGCCGCACGGCAGCGGCTCGCCGAGGCACTGGGCGCGGACCCGGGGCCGCCGCTGCGGTCACTGCACGCGCGGATGCTCCGTCAGGATCCCGCCCTGTTGCCCCGGCCGCCCGTGCCGGTGTCCTGAGGGAACACGAGGCCCACACCATGACCGAGTTGGGCGACGGCGTGCCGGAAGAACGGCTCGCGGTCCTCCACGACTCGGTTGAACTGCCCGAACAACTCGAAGCCGACGAGTCCGTAGAGCTGCGCCCAGGCCGCGACGAGCGCGGTGACCACCGCGGGCGGCAGGTCCGGGGCGAGATCCTCGGCCAACCTCCGTGCCTCGGGCCCGAGTTCGGCGGGCAGCGGAGGAAGGGCGACGCCTGCGCCCTGGTGCGTGTCCCGGACGATGCCGATGAGGAGCAGCCCGACGCGGGACGCCGCCGGCACGGTGGTGGGGGGTGCGGTGTACCCGGGCACGGGCGATCCGTAGATCAGCGCGTACTCGTGCGGGTGCCCCAGTGCCCACTCGCGTACCGCCTCGCACACCGCGGTCCAACGGCGGATCGGTCCGGCGTCGGCAACCTTGGCGTGCGCCGCCTCGGCGGCGGCGCCGAGCGAGTCGTAGGCGTCGATGATGAGCGCGGTCAGCAGGTCGTCGCGGCTGGGGAAGTAGCGGTACAGCGCGGAGGAGACCATGCCGAGCTCGCGGGCCACGGCCCGCAGGGAGAGCTTGGCCGCACCGTCCTCGGCGAGCTGTCTGCGCGCCTCGTCCTTGATGGCCGCGGTGACCTCGATCCGGGCTCGGGCGCGGGCTCCTTTGGCGGTACTCATGCGCACCAGTGTTCCATATTTCCAGAGCAGTGCACACAAACGAGAGCGGTGCACTCTACAGAGATCGGCGCACACAAAAGAGAGCAGCGAACCATTACGAGAGCACTGCTCTTGCTTTGGATCACCGATCTCGTGCACACTGCTCTCAAGCGAGAGCAGTGCTCACACTTTCCGCCCCAGGAGGAAGTCACCATGACCACGTCCACGCACGTGAAGAAGCCCGGCTGGTTCACCGTGAACGTCCTCAACCGGACCGTCGCCTGGATGACCCGCCGCGGCTTCAGCGTCTGGGGCTCCCGGGTCCTGGCCGTCCGCGGCCGCAAGAGCGGCGAGTGGCGCACCACCCCCGTCAACCTGCTGACCTTCGACGGCCGGCAGTACCTCGTCGCCCCGCGCGGGCACGTCCAGTGGACGCACAACATGCGGGTCGCGGGCGGCGGCGAGCTGCACCTCGGCAAGAAGGTGGACGTGTTCACCGCCGTGGAGGTCGCCGACGACGACAAGGTCCCGCTGCTGCGCGCCTACCTCAAGCGCTGGAAGGCCGAGGTCGGCGTCTTCTTCAACGGCGTCGGCCCCGACTCGTCCAACGAGGAGCTGCGGCGCATCGCCCCGGACCACCCGGTCTTCCGGATCACCGTCAAGAGCTGAGCCCGCCCCGACTGCTCGGCCACCCGGCCAGCCCTCGAAACCCGCTGGTTCCCCTCAGCTCACCGGTCGAGCGCGGTCAGGGCGCGCCCCGCCATCGGATGCGTACGCACCATCTCGCCCAGTGAGGTGGATCCGCGGGTGATGCCCGTGAACGCCTTCCAGGCGGGCCGGAAACCGGTGAGCGCGGCGTGGAACATGCCGGGCCGCCGCTGGAAGATCGTGAGCATGCTCTTACCGACGCTCATCTCGACACCGAGACCCGCCTTGATCGCGAAGGCGTAGTTCAGCGCCTGCCGTCGCGTGTCCACGGCGTCGTGCGCCTCCGCGATCCGCACCGCCCACTCCCCCGCGAGCCGCCCCGAGCGCAGCGCGAAGGAGATGCCCTCGCGGGTCCACGGCTCCAGGAGCCCCGCCGCGTCCCCGCACACCAGCACCCGTCCCCGCGACAGCGGCGAGTCGTCGGCGCGGCAGCGCGTCAGATGCCCGGAAGAGATGCTCGGCTCGAAACCGGCGAGGCCGAGCCGGGCGATGAAGTCCTCCAAGTACCGCTTGGTGGCGGCGCCTTCACCGCGCGCCGAGATCACACCGACGGTGAGTGTGTCGCCCTTGGGGAACACCCAGCCGTAACTGCCGGGAAGGGGGCCCCAGTCGATGAGGACCCGTCCTTTCCAGTCCTCCGCGACCGTCTCCGGCACCGGGATCTCAGCCTCAAGGCCCAGGTCGACCTGGTCGAGCTTCACCCCGACGTGTGCCCCTATCCGGCTGGCGCTGCCGTCCGCGCCGACCACGGCCCGGGCCAGCACCGTCTCGCCGTCCTGGAGGACGACGGCCACCGTGCGCCGGTCGGGGACGGCCGAGCCGTGCTGCTCCACCCGCGAGACCGTGACGCCCGTGCGCAGTTCGGCGCCCGCCTTCTGGGCGTGCTCGACGAGCTGCTGGTCGAACTCGGGCCGGTTGATGAGCCCGAAGAGCATCTGCTTGGAGCGACGGGTGCGCGTGAACCTGCCGTCGAGCGAGAACGTGACCGAGTGCACCCGGTCCTGGAACGGCAGCTCGAAGCCGGGTGGCAGCGCGTCACGGGTCGGTCCGATGATGCCGCCGCCGCACGTTTTGTAGCGGGGCAGCTCCGCTTTCTCCAGCAACAGGACGCGGCGCCCCGCGACCGCTGCCGCATAGGCGGCCGAGGCGCCCGCGGGCCCCGCACCGACCACGACGACGTCCCACACCCGCTGTGCGTCGTCCGAAGAGTTCTCGCTGCTCACGATGGTCTGCTGCTCCGATCCAGCCGCCTGCCGCACCTGCTCCACGCATCCTACGGCGACGACCGGCGAGGACCGCTGTGGGAGGATCTGCAGCGAATGCAGCGCACACCCGTATGCGCGCATCGCAGACGTACCCATCCGTACAACGTCGCATCCACGAGGAGCGTGCCCATGTCGTCGAATCCGGTCGCCGAGACCGTCGCCTCGTTGATGCCGAGGGCGAAGGCGGAGCTCACCGAGCTGGTGGCCTTCAAGTCGGTGGCGGACTTCGACCAGTTCCCCAGGAGCGAGAGCGAGGGCGCCGCGAACTGGGTGGCCGACGCACTGCGCGCCGAGGGCTTCCAGGACGTCGCGCTGCTCGACACCCCCGACGGCACACAGTCGGTGTACGGCAGCCTGCCGGGCCCCGAAGGCGCGAAGACCGTCCTCCTGTACGCGCACTACGACGTGCAGCCGCCGCTCGACGAGGCCGGCTGGGCGACCCCGCCGTTCGAGCTGACGGAGCGGGACGGCCGCTGGTACGGCCGCGGGGCCGCCGACTGCAAGGGCGGCCTGGTCATGCACCTGCTGGCGCTGCGCGCGCTCAAGGCCAACGGCGGGGTCCCGGTCAACGTCAAGGTGATCGCGGAGGGTTCCGAGGAGCAGGGCACGGGCGGCCTGGAGAGGTACGCCGAGGAGCACCCCGAGCTGCTGGCCGCCGACACGATCGTCATCGGCGACGCGGGCAACTTCCGGGTCGGCGTCCCCACGGTGACGACCGCGCTGCGCGGCATGACACTCGTCCGTGTCCGGGTCGACACCCTCGAAGGCAACCTGCACTCCGGCCAGTTCGGCGGCGCGGCCCCCGACGCGCTGGGCGCGCTGATCCGCGTACTGGACTCGCTGCGTGCCGAGGACGGCTCGACGACGGTCGACGGGCTCACGGGCACCTCGCGCTGGGACGGCCTCCAGTACGACGAGGCGCAGTTCCGCAAGGACGCGAAGGTGCTCGACGGTGTGGAGCTGATCGGTTCGGGCACGGTCGCCGACCGCATCTGGGCGCGGCCGGCCGTGACCGTGCTCGGCATCGACTGCCCGCCGGTGGTCGGCGCCACCCCGTCCGTACAGGCGGGCGCCCGCGCGCTGGTCAGCCTGCGGGTGCCGCCGGGCGTGGACACGGTCGAGGCGACCAAGCTGCTCCAGGCCCATCTGGAGGCGCACACCCCGTGGGGCGCGCGCGTGCAGCTCGAACAGATCGGCCAGGGCCAGCCGTTCCGCGCCGACACGACCAGTCCCGCGTACGCGGCGATGGCGCGGGCGATGAGCGACGCGTACGACGGGGCGGAGATGCAGTACGCCGGTCAGGGCGGCTCCATCCCGCTGTGCAACACCCTCGCGTCGCTCTATCCGCAGGCGGAGATCCTGCTCATCGGGCTGAGCGAGCCGGAGGCACAGATCCACGCAGTGAACGAGAGCGTGTCGCCCGAGGAGCTGGAGCGGCTGTCCGTCGCGGAGGCGCTGTTCCTGCGCAACTACGCGGCGAACTGAGCGAGTTGGTCCGACGGGCGTGCCCCACACAACACAACCGGGGCACGCCCGTCGTGCTCCCCTCATCCCTCGTGCACCCACGTCTCTCGGCGGGGACGGCTACCCCTTGGGCACCCCGGCCTCCAGATACAGGGCGGATCCCCGCTCCCGTGCGCGCAGTGCCCAGCGCAGGCGCTCGTAGCGGACGGGCGGCAGCAGTGCGGCCGCCTCCTCCTCGGTGACGAAGCGCCAGGCGCGCAGTTCGGGGCCCGGCAGCAGCATCCGCCTGGCCTCGTCGCTGTCGAGCCGGCCGCCGTCGTAGAGGAGGCGCAGTCCGCCGTAGGCGGGTGGTACCGGTGGCTCCCAGTCGACGACCAGCAGGCTGGGTACGTCGGCGAGTTGGATGCCCGTCTCCTCGGCGACCTCGCGGACGCCCGCGCGCGCGGGTGCCTCGCCGGACTCGACGACGCCGCCCGGGAACTCCCAGCCCGCCTTGTAGGTCGGGTCGACGAGCAGCACCCGGTCCTCCTCGTCGAAGAGGAGCACGCCCGCGGCGACGGTCTCCGAGGTGGGTTCGGGGGTCTGCACGATGTCGCAGACGGGGACGGTTCCGCTGCTCACGGCCCCGGCGATGCGCACGGCGGCCTCGTGGGGGGTGAGCGCGCTGGTGTCGACCGGGTGGGCGTCGGCGGTGAGCCAGCCGGCGAGTGCGGCGTGGTACGGCTCGATGTGGTCGTACGACCACTGCCGCACCCGTATCTCCCCGTCGGGGAGGTCCGGGGGGACCTCCCGGTCGGCTATTCGCTCGCGCAGGATCGTTTCCGCCGGGGCGAGAAGCACATGGCGTACCGCGATCCTGCGGGATGCGAGTCCGCCGAAGATCTCGTCGCGGTAGTCCTGGCGGAGCAGTGTCATGGGGACCACGAGTACGCCCCCGAGTTCGGCGAGCATCGCGGCCGCGGTGTCGACCACGAGCCGTCGCCAGATCGGCAGGTCCTGGAAGTCGCCGACCTCGGCGAGGCGCTTGGCGGGCAGGAGCTGCGTCAGCCCGGCGCCGATGAGCTCGGGGTCGAAGAGTGTGCTGTTCGGGATCAGGTCGATCAGTTCCCGTGCGGTGGTGGTCTTCCCCGCACCGAACGCACCGTTGATCCAAACGATCACGGTTCCCCCTCTGCTGTTGGCCCCCTGAGGCTTGCCCGCTCCACCCTGCCACGGAAACCAGGCCCTGAAGAGGTCGCGTTCGACGGGCCGGACGCATGCGAAAGCCCGGCCCTCGACGGGCCGGGCTGATGGTCGGGACGGTCCTGACTCGTGGGTCAGCCCTTCTCTTCCTCGGGCTTGTCGTCCGTGGCCAGACTGCCGTCGCTGATCGTCTGGTCGAGGCTGCTGAGCGTGTTCTGAACGTCGAGGCTGCCGAGGGCGTCGCCACCCTCCGCGGAGTGGGACGGCGTGACGGCCGCCACCACGAATCCGGCGGCGAGGGAGGCGATGGCGAGCATGCTGCGCTTCTTCATGCCCGATTCAACTGCCGACCGGCCCATGGGTCACGGGCCGACCGGCTCATGGGTCATGGTCGGCCTTTTCGCCGCCCCACGGCACAGCCGCGCCACGCAGGAGATTTCACCGGGACATCCGATGTCCTGTCGCGCTTCCGAGGACCACGAGCCCCTTCGACCATGACCGGGCCGCACTCCCATCCCGCGTCCGCAATTCAACACAACCGCACGCGAGGCTTGAATCCCACCCCCTAGTAGGAGCATCGTCTAGGGTTTTGACGGGATATCGAACAAACGTCACCGCACCTCTTCCACCACAGTGCGACAGGTCCTACCGTAAACGCGCACGGATGACGCGGACATGAAGACATCCAACCTTTCGCGAGTACGGAGGACGTAACGATGCGTCACTTTCTCACCCGCACGACTCGCCGAAGAGTGGTCGGAGCACTCACCGCAGGGCTGCTCGGCACCTTGGGACTGACCGGGCCTGCCCCGGCAGCCAACGCCGGAGTTTTGACCGGAGCACCGGCCGGGACTCCGGCGGCACCGACCGCAGCCGCCCCGGACGACGGTCTCGCCCTCACCCCGCCCATGGGCTTCAACAACTGGAACTCCACGCACTGCCGTGCGGAGTTCGACGAGGAGATGGTCAAGGGGATCGCGGACATCTTCGTGGCCAAGGGGCTCAAGGAGGCCGGGTACGAGTACGTCAACCTGGACGACTGCTGGGCACTGCCCGCCCGTGACGCGAACGGCAAGCTGGTGCCCGACCCGGTCCGCTTCCCCGGCGGCATCAAGGCGGTCGCGGACTACGTGCACGCCAAGGGGCTCAAGCTCGGCATCTACACCAGCGCGGGCACCAAGACGTGCAACGACGCGGGTTTCCCGGGCGCGCTCGGCCACGAGTACAGCGACGCCCAGCAGTTCGCGGACTGGGGTGTCGACTACCTGAAGTACGACAACTGCAACAACCAGGGTGTGGACGCCAAGCAGCGCTACACGACGATGCGTGACGCGCTGAAGGCCGCCTCCGAGACAACCGGCCGTCCCATCGTCTACAGCATCTGCGAGTGGGGCGAGAACAAGCCCTGGGAGTGGGCGGCGGACGTCGGCCAACTGTGGCGTACGACCGGGGACATCAGTGACAACTGGGGCTCGATGCTCTCGATCATGAAGCAGAACCTGCCGCTCGCGCAGTACGCGGGTCCCGGGCGGTGGAACGACCCCGACATGCTGGAGGTCGGCAACGGCGGCATGACGGACAGGGAGTACCGCACGCACTTCTCGATGTGGTCGATCATGGCCGCGCCGCTGCTCATCGGCTCGGACCTGCGGTCAGTCCCCGAGGAGACCTTCGACATCCTCGGCAACAAGGAGGTCATCGCGGTCGACCAGGACCCGCTCGGCAAGCAGGGCGCGGTGCTCTCCTCCGAGGGCGGTCGCTGGGTCGTCGCCAAGGAGATGAAGGACGGCAGCCGCACCGTCGCCCTCTTCAACGAGACCGGCAGCGCCCAGCGCATCGCCACGACCGCGAAGGCCGTCGGACTGCCCGAGGCGGACGCATACACGCTGCGCGACCTGTGGCAGCACAAGAGCTACAACACGGCGGGCGCGATCTCGGCGACGGTTCCGGCGCACGGCACGGTCCTCGTACGCGTATCGACGGACGGCCGCTGGGCCAAGAACCCGCCCGCCGTCGAACTCGGCCTGGACGGGGGCACGTTGATCGAGGCGGGAAAGCCGACCGCTCTGACGACCTCGGTGACCGACCTGGGCCGCACACCCGCGAAGCGCGTCTCCGTCTCCCTGACCGGCCCCGAGGGCTGGAAGGTGAAGGCCAGGTCAAAGACCACGACAGACTCCCTCCCGACCGGCAGGGCGCTGCGCACCAAGTGGACGGTGACCGCGCCCGTCGGCACACCCACGGGGTCGTACGAACTGAAGCTGAAGGCCACCTACCGCTCGCCGAGCGGGGTGCGGGCCGAGAGTGTGCTGCCGTTGACGGCGTCCGTCGTGGTGGCCCCGCCCTCGGGCGCCTCGAATCTCGGTGATCTCCCCTGGCTCTCGACGACCAACGGCTGGGGCCCCGTCGAGCGCAACACCAGCAACGGCGAGAGCGACGCGGGCGACGGCACGCCGATCACGATCAACGGCGTCGTGTACGCCACAGGGCTCGGCGTCCATGCGGAGAGCACCGTCGAGTACTACACGGGCACGGCCTGCGAGACCGTGACCGCGAAGGTCGGCGTGGACGACGAGGAAGGCACCGACGGGTCCGTCGCCTTCGAGATCTGGGCCGACGGCACGAAGGTCGCGTCGACCGGCGTCCTGACCAACGCCCAGCCGGCACAGCCCCTTTCGGCCGACGTGAGCGGCGCCCAGGTGATCCGCCTCGTCGTCACGGACGGCGGAAACGGAATCACCTCGGACCACGGCGACTGGGCAGACACCCAACTCACCTGCTGACAGCAACGGTCCGGCAGGGCTCGACCAAGCAGTTCCCCGCACCCCGAAGTGCCTTCTTTTCCAGGGGCGCGGGGAACTGCGCGCCTTTTAGGGGCGCGGGGAACTGCGCGACCAGCCCCCACCGGCCGGCACCCGACAACGCTCGTATCGAATCGCCACCCGGGCAACAGAGGGCGGCTCAGCCGCCAACCACCGCGGTGGTGGCGCCGGCCTGCCGGCTGAGCGCAGCCGCCGCCGCACCCACAAGCCCCGCATCCGTCCCCATCTGCGCCGGCGTCACAGTGAGCCGCCGCACGAACGACAACGTGGCGTAGTCGCGCAACGCGGCACGCAGCGGCGTGAACAGGACGTCACCCGCTTTCCCCACCCCTCCGCCGATCACCGCGATGTCGATCTCCACCAGCGTCGCGGTAGCCGCGATCCCGGCGGCCAGGGCCTGGGCGGCACGCTCGAAGGACGCCACCGCGACCGGGTCACCGGCGCGGGCGGCGGCGGCCACGGCGGCCGCCGAGTCGTCGCCCTCGGCCCCGGGCTTCCAGCCGCCCTCGATGGCGCGGCGCGCGATGTTCGGGCCGCTCGCGATGCGCTCGACACAGCCGCGGGACCCGCACGGGCAGGGGTCGCCGTTGAGCTCCACGCTGATGTGCCCGATGTGACCGGCGTTGCCGGTGGGTCCGGGGTGCAGCTGTCCGCCCAGGACAAGGCCGCCTCCGACGCCTGTCGAGACGACCATGCAGAGCGCGTTGTCGTGTCCGCGGGCCGCACCCTGCCAGTGCTCGGCCGCGGTGATCGCCACGCCGTCGCCGATCAGCTCGACGGGCAGCCCGGCCGTGGCTGCCCGGACCCGCTCGACCAGGGGGTAGTCGCGCCAGCCGGGCACGTTCACGGGGCTCACGGTGCCCGCGGAGGCGTCCACCGGGCCCGCGCTGCCGATGCCGATGGCCGTGGCGCGGCTCCACAGGGGCGAGACCGTCAGTTCGCCGAGCACGGCGTCAACGGCCGCCATGACGGTCTCGCCGCCCTCCTGAGCGGGCGTCGGCCGCTGGGCGCGCAGCAGGATCCGGCCGTGGCCGTCCACCAGCGCTCCGGCGATCTTGGTGCCGCCGATGTCGAGCGCGGCCACGAGGTCGGTGTGCATCAGTGTCTGTTCTCCCGTTTGGATCCCATTTGGACCATGAGAAAAGGGCAGGCCGGTCTCGGCGTGAGGAAGGGTGGGCCGGAGATTGCGATGGACAGTCTCTCCCGCATCTGACAACGTTGTCCAGGCTCTATGCTCGACGCCACACCCCGATCTGGCGACCAACCGAGCATCCTCAGGACCGACGCAGCCCCATGGACTACAGGACAGGACAGCGCATCGTGGCCGAGACCGCCCGCCGAACCGAGAGCCGCTACGGCAACCGTCCCACGATGAAGGACGTCGCGGCGCGTGCCGGTGTCGGTCTGAAGACGGTATCGCGTGTAGTCAACGGCGAGCCAGGAGTCACCCCGGACACCGAGCGCCGGGTACAGGAGGCGATCGACGCGCTGGGCTTCAGGCGCAACGACAGCGCGCGGGTGCTCCGCAAGGGGCGTACGGCGAGCATCGGTCTCGTACTGGAGGATCTGGCGGACCCGTTCTACGGTCCGTTGAGCCGGGCGGTCGAGGAAGTGGCCCGCGCCCATGGCGCCCTGTTGATCAACGGCTCAAGCGCCGAGGACCCGGACCGCGAGCAGGAGCTCGTCCTCGCGCTGTGCGCGCGCCGCGTGGACGGGCTCGTGATCATCCCGGCCGGTGACGACCACCGCTATCTGGAGCCCGAGATAAAGGCGGGTGTCGCCACGGTCTTCGTGGACCGCCCCGCCGGACAGATCGACGCGGACGTCGTCCTCTCCGACAGCTTCGGCGGTGCGCGCGACGGCGTCGCCCACCTCATCGCGCACGGCCACCGCCGGATCGGGTTCATCGGTGACATGCCGCGCATCCACACCTCCGCCGAGCGTCTGCGCGGCTATCGCGCCGCCATGGAGGACGCCGGCATTCCGGTGGAGGACGCCTGGATGTCCCTGGGCGTCACCGACCCGCAGCGGGTGCGCAAGGCCGCCGAGGACATGCTCGCCGGCCCCTCCCCCGTCACGGCGATCTTCGCGGGCAACAACCGTGTGACGGTCACGGCCGTGCGTGTCATCGCCGAGGGCTCCCGCCCCGTGGCCCTGGTCGGCTTCGACGACATCGAACTCGCCGACCTCCTCAAGCCCGGGGTCACGGTCGTCGCCCAGGACGCCGCGCAGCTCGGCCGCACCGCCGCCGAGCGCCTCTTCCGTCAGCTCGACGGCTCGCTCGTCCTACCTGAACGCATCGAACTCCCGACGCGTCTGATCACCCGCGGCTCGGGCGAACAGCCGCCCTCGGACTGACACATGACGGCCGGCGACCCGTATGCCCACCGCACGCTGGAAGCGCTCGGTCTCGCCGAGGCGCCCCGCGACCATCCGCTGGCCTATCCGGGCGCGTGGCCCGAGGAATCGGGACTCCTGGACGGGGACCGGCTGCTGCCCCTCACCCGCCACACGTTCCCGGACCGCGTCCCGGTCCTCGCCGTCGGCTCCAACGCCTGCCCCGCGCAACTCCGGCACAAGATGCGGGAGTACGAGCTGTCGTCCCCGCTCCCGCTGGTGAAGGCCCGGGTCACCGGGTTGGAGGTGGGCGCCTCGGCCCACGTCAGCGCGATGGGGTACGTGTCCGCGTCGCCCTTTCGCGCGCCCGGGCACACCCGCGAGCTGTTCGTCACCTGGCTGGACCCGGCGCAGCTCGCGGCGGTCGACGCGAGCGAGGGCGTCACGGCGCCGGCGGGGGCGTACGACCGTGTGTCGCTGCCCGCCGCCGACGTCCGGATCGAGCTGGAGTCGGGCACCGCACTCGACGGCGCCCACCTCTACGTCAACCGGCGCGGAGTCCTCCACGACGGTACGGGGGCGCCGCTGAGGCATCCCGGTGAGCGGCCGCTGCTCACCGGACTCCTTGCCCGGTCAGCGCGGTTGCGGGACCTGTTCGGCGCCACGCCCGAGGAGTTCTGCGCCCGGGCCCGCGGCGATCTGCGGCTCTGCACCGCGGGCACCCGGCTGTTCGCAGAGGAGGGGTGGACGACGGCCTCCGGACTGGAGAAGTACCTGCCCGGTCAGCAGACCGGCAGCCCCGGAACCGGCGCGTCGTTGTCGCCGCCCTTGATGTAGACGTCGCTGACGAAGACGTTGGTGTTGCCGCTGTCGTCGTCTGTCTTCGCCCACCAGACGTTCGTCCACTCGCCGTAGGTCTCGCGGCGGCCGAGGTTCTGCTGGCAGTAGAAGTAGTTGGTGCCCGCGTTGAGGGTGCCCGCCTCGGCGCCGGCCGCGGTGTAGGACTTGGACGTCTTCCAGACCTCGCAGTTGAACTTGCCGCCGCCGATGGCGTGGCAGACCGGGGCGGGGCTGGGGTCCTCGCCTCCGCCGGTCGTGCCGCCGTCCGAACCGCCGCCCGTGGTACCGCCCTCGCTGGGCCTGGGCGAGGCGGCCGGTGCCTTGTCCGTGGGCTTGGCGTCCTCGGTGCGCTCCGGCTTCTCGCTCGGCTTCGCGGACTCCTTCTTGTCGCCCTGTTCCGTGGGCTCGGTGTCGTCGGAGAGGTCGATCGAGCCGCGGCTCGCGCCCTCGGACGGGGTGGCGTCACCGCCCTGGGAGGCCCTGGGCCCGGCCGTGGGTCCCGACTCGTCGGAGCCGTTCATGAGGGCGACGGTGACGCCGGTCGCGGCCAGCACGACGGTGACCGCTGCGGCGGCGAGAAGGACCCGGCCCTTGCGGCGCCGGGGGCCCGCCGGAACGGCGGGCTGAGCCATCGACTCGGGCGGCCCGAAGCCCGGCCCGGTCATCGGGGATGGTGCGGAGGAGCCCACGGCCGAGGGGGTGCCGTGGCCGCCTGTCTGCTGGGCACCGGGTGCTGTCGGCCCCGCGTCCGGGAAGCCGGGCCCGGAACCGCTCCCTGCGGAAGCGGAAGCGGAGGCCGACGGCGATGCAGATGTCGAGGCGCCCGTCCCGTCCGTCGCCGGACTTGCGGACCCCGGCCGGCCTTCCCCGGGGGATCCGGGCCCGGTCCCGCCGACGCCCGCAGCGCCGAATGCGGCTGCTCCCGTGCCTGTACGCGGCCCCTCAGCCCCGGCCCCGCCCGGTTCCTGGGCGCCGAAGCCCGCATGACCCGTCGCCGGAACGCCGGGCGCGGAGCCGCCGAAGGAGCCGGCTTCCGCCCGGCCCTCGCCCGCGGGCCCGAAGCCCGCGCCGGCCGACTCCGGTGGGCCGAAGCCCGGCGGCACCGCCGGCACGCTCCGCTCGGTCGCCTCGCGCGGCCGGGGCGCGGGCGGGCGCAGGCCCCTCGTCGCCGAGTCCGGGCCGGTGGTGGCGTCCGCCACCGCTTGCAGCAGGCGGCTCGCTTCTACGGCGTCCGGGCGGGACTCCGGCTGCTTGTGCATCAGTTGCTGCAGAACAGGGCCGAGCGGTCCGGCGCGCTGCGGCTCCGGCAGCGGTTCGACCACGATCGCCGTGAGGGTGGACCAGGTCGACGTACGCCGGAACGGCGAGGCTCCCTCGACGGCCGCGTACAGCGTGGCGCCCAGGGCCCAGATGTCGGAGGCGGGGCCCGGTTCGTGGCCCTGGGCCCGTTCGGGTGCCAAGTAGTCCAGGGAGCCGACCAGTTCGCCGCTGCGGGTGAGATGGGTGGCGGAGCCGTCGCCCGGGTCGTCCATCGTGGCGATGCCGAAGTCGGTGAGGACGACCCGGCCGGAGCGGTCGAGCAGGATGTTGCCGGGCTTCACGTCACGGTGAAGCACTCCGACGCGGTGGGCCGCGGAGAGCGCGTCCATGACCTTCGCACCGATCCCGGCCGCCTCGCGGGCGTCGAGGGTGCCGCGGTCGCGCAGGACGTCGTCCAGGGACGGTCCGTCCACCAGTTCCATGACGATCAGCGGCCGGCCGTCCACCTCCGCCACATCGTGCACGGCGACGACTCCGGGGTGGCGCACGCGGGCCGCCGCACGCGCCTCGCGCTGCATGCGCAGCCCCAGGTCGGCCAGTTCGGGCGCGCCCGCGTCCGAGTACGTACGCAGTTCCTTGACCGCGACCTCGCGGCCCAGGACCTCGTCGAGCGCCCGCCAGACGACGCCCATTCCGCCGCGGCCCAGTTGGGCGACGACGCGGTAGCGTCCGACGAGGAGTCGGCCGATCCCGTCGGGCTGGTCTGGCCCGTCCGGTCGGTCCTTCTCCCCTGGTTGCTGATTTTCCCCCGAAGACACCGCTGCCCCGTTCCTGAGTCACACCAATGAGTGGCGTCCAGAGTACGGGGCGGGGCGCTGTCGCTGTGACTTGGTCGCTAGGTGCGGGGTGCCACGAAGTGCGGGGTACTCCGGTGTGCGGGGTGCCACGGGCCGTCTTGAACCTGCGGGCCGGTTGTGGCTTGTCGCGCAGTTCCCCGCGCCCCTGGTGGGGCGGGGCTGGGCCGAGCCCTTATGGAGCCGAGATTGTCAGGTCCGCGCGCCTCGGGGTTGCGAAGGTCTCCAGGTCGGCGCGGGTCAAGCCCGCCGCTCGGGCCACCTCCGCGATGTCGAGGGCGCCGCAGTCCAGGCCGCGCAGGAGGTAGCCGCTGAGGGCCTTGGCGGTGGCGGGCTCGTCCATGACGTCGCCGCCGGCGTGGTTGGCGTACCGGGCGAGACGTCCCGCGGCCTGCTCGAAGCCCTCGCGGTAGAAGGCGAACACGGCCGCGTAGCGCGTCGGGATGTGGCCGGGATGCATGTCCCAGCCCTGGTAGTAGGCGCGGGCGAGCGCGCGGCGGGTGAGGCCGTAGTGCAGCCGCCAGGCGTCGTGGACCTTGGTCGTCGGTCCGACCGGCAGGACGTTCGTGGAGCCGTCCGAGACACGGACGCCGGTGCCCGCGGCCGCGACCTGCATGATCGCCTTGGCGTGGTCGGCGGCCGGATGGTCGCTGGCCTGGTAGGCGGCGGAGACGCCCAGGCAGGCGCTGTAGTCGAAGGTGCCGTAGTGCAGGCCCGTGGCCCGCCCCTCCGCCGCCTGGATCATGCGGGCGACGGTCGCGGTGCCGTCGGTGGCGAGGATGGACTGGCTGGTCTCGATCTGGATCTCGAAGCCGATCCGGCCCTGCTCCAGGCCGCGCGCCTTCTCGAACTCCTCCAGGAGCCGCACCATGGCCGTGACCTGCTCGGCATAGGTCACCTTGGGGAGGGTCAGCACGAGCCCGTCGGGCAGGCCGCCCGCCTCCATCAGGCCGGTCAGGAAGATGTCGAGCGTGCGGATGCCACGGTCACGGACCGGCGCCTCCATGCACTTCATACGGATGCCCATGTACGGGGCCGCCGTGCCGTTCTCGTACGCCTCCGAGACCAGTCGTGCCGCGCGGGCCGCCGCCTCGTCCTCCTCTGTGTCCGGGCGCGGGCCGTAGCCGTCCTCGAAGTCGACGCGCAGGTCCTCGACGGGCTCGCGCTCCAGCTTGGCGCGTACGCGGTCGTACACGGGCGCGGCGAGGTCGTCGGAGAGGCCGAGGACCGCGGCGAAGGAGGCGGCGTCGGGCGCGTGTTCGTCGAGCGCCGCGAGAGCCTGGTCGCCCCAGGAGCGGATGGTGTCGGCGGCGAAGACGTCACCGGGGACGTACACGGTGTGGACGGGCTGGCGGGTGCCGGGGTCGCCGGGGTAGCGGCGCCCCAACTCGGCGTCGACCGGGGCGAGGGAGGCGCTGATCTCCTCGCTGACCGCGCCCGCGAGGCTCGTCGCCACCTTCTCCTGCTGGCCCTGACCCATTCCACGCCCTCCTGTTTTCCGCTTCACGGAATCAAATATCCGTAGAGCGAAGTTATCCGCGGACCTTCCCGCCGGTCAACACCCTCCGCCCACCCGGGCCACCCCGAAGGCTCCCGCCCCGACCGCCTCCGATACCCTGCCGGGCCACGTCCAGATTCCTTTCAGGCCATGGCCGGATCCCTTCCCCGGCCGTCCGGGATTCGCACCGCGGCCGCCCCTGAATTCCCTCGGGGGCCGTCCCCGGGACTTCCTTCGGGGTCCATCCCGGGATCTCGACATGTTCACGCCGAGCTTCGAGACTGCGATGCGCACGACTCGTCCGCTGTCCGCTGCAGGACCGGTGTCCCCCACAGGAACCGGCATCCGCCACAGAAGGAGCCACCCGTGCCCCATCGCAGTCGAGTCACGCGCCGCCTGGGCCTCAAGACCGCGCTCGCCGCGGCGGTCACGCTGCCTCTGTCCAGTACAGCACTGTCGACCTCACCCGCCTCCGCCGCGAACCGAATACCCCGGAGCCGCCGACTGGAGGTCATGTCCTTCAATCTGCGGTACGCGAGCACCGCCGAACCCAACAGCTGGGCCGTCCGCCGCCCCGTGATGCGCGAACTGCTGCGCCAGGAGCAGCCGCACGTCATGGGCGTCCAGGAGGGTCTCTACCAGCAGGTACGCGACATCGAGGCCGACCTCGGACTGCACTACGACTGGATCGGCACGGGCCGCGCGGGCGGCAGCCGCGACGAGTTCATGGCGGTCTACTACGACACCCGCAGACTCGCCCCGGTCGAGTACGACCACTTCTGGCTCTCCGACACCCCCAACGTGATCGGCTCGAACACCTGGGGCGGCGGATCCATACGCATGGTGACCTGGGTCCGCTTCCGTGACCTGGGCGACGGCGAGCGGCAGTTCTACTTCCTCAACACCCACCTCGACAACGCGAGCCAGAACGCACGCGCGCGTGCGGCGTCCCTGATCGCCGCACGGATCGCCGGGCTCGACCGGACCCTGCCGCTCGTGGTGACCGGCGACTTCAATGTCGCCGCCCACAAGAACGCGGTCTACGACACGATGCTGGCTGCCGGACTCACCGACACCTGGGACACCGCGGCCGAGCGGAGCACGCTGTACGCCACCTTCCACGGCTACCGGCCCCTGACCCCGGACGGCGACCGCATCGACTGGATACTCGCCACGCCCGGCGTGACCTCGCACCGGGCGTCGATCAACACCTTCGCCGTGGGCGGACAGTTCCCGAGCGACCATCTGCCCGTACAGGCGTCGCTGACCCTGGCATGAGGCGAGGCCCCGGTGACCTTGACGGTCACCGGGGCCTCGTAGGTCACGGGGCACCCGCGAAACACCTGCGGGGTACCCGTGGAGCCGATCAGCCCTTGCGGGTGTTGATCTCCTCGGTGAGCTGCGGGACGACCTCGAAGAGGTCGCCGACCACGCCGTAGTCGACCAGGTCGAAGATCGGTGCCTCGGCGTCCTTGTTGACCGCGACGATCGTCTTCGAGGTCTGCATACCGGCGCGGTGCTGGATGGCGCCGGAGATGCCGGAGGCGATGTAGAGCTGCGGGGAGACCGACTTGCCGGTCTGGCCGACCTGGTTGGTGTGCGGGTACCAGCCGGCGTCCACCGCGGCACGCGAGGCGCCGACGGCCGCGCCGAGCGAGTCGGCGAGGGCCTCGATGATCCCGAAGTTCTCGGCGCCGTTGACACCACGGCCGCCGGAGACCACGATCGCGGCCTCGGTCAGCTCGGGGCGGCCCGTCGACTCGCGCGGGGTGCGGCCGGTGACCTTGGTGCCGGTCGCCTTGTCCGAGAAGGAGACCGCGAGGGCCTCGACGGCGCCGGCGGCCGGGGCGGCCTCCACGGCGGCGCTGTTCGGCTTGACCGTGATGACCGGGGTGCCCTTGGAGATGCGGGACTTGGTGGTGAAGGAGGCGGCGAACGCGGACTGCGTGGCCACCGGACCCTCGTCGCCGGCCTCCAGGTCGACGGCGTCGGTGATGATGCCCGAGCCGATACGGACCGCGAGACGGGCGGCGATCTCCTTGCCCTCGGCGGAGGACGGCACGAGCACGGCGGCCGGGGAGACGGCCTCGTACGCGGCCTGCAGCGCGTCCACCTTCGGGACGACCAGGTAGTCGGCGTACTCGGAGGCGTCGTGCGTGAGGACCTTGACCGCGCCGTGCTCGGCGAGCGCGGCGGCGGTGTCGGCGGCGCCGGGGCCCAGCGCGACGGCGACGGGCTCGCCGATGCGGCGGGCCAGCGTCAGCAGCTCAAGGGTGGGCTTGCGGACGGCACCGTCCACGTGGTCGACGTAGACGAGAACTTCAGCCATGGGAATGCTCTCCTGCTTGCGAAAGATGAGGGGCGGTGGGCGAACGGAGGTTCAGCGAGCCTCGACGGGGCCCTAGATGAACTTCTGGCCCGCGAGGAACTCGGCGAGCTGCTTGCCGCCCTCGCCCTCGTCCTTGACGATCGTGCCGGCGGTGCGTGCCGGGCGCTCGGTGGCGGAGTCGACCTTGGTCCAGGAGCCTTCGAGACCGACCTCGTCCGTCTCGATCTCCAGGTCCTCCAGGTCCCAGGACTGCACCGGCTTCTTCTTGGCGGCCATGATGCCCTTGAAGGACGGGTAACGCGCCTCGCCCGACTGGTCGGTGACCGACACGACGGCCGGCAGGGAGGCCTCCAGCTGCTCGGAGGCGGTGTCGCCGTCGCGGCGGCCCTTGACCACGCCGTCCTCGACGGAGACCTCGGAGAGCAGCGTGACCTGCGGGACGCCCAGACGCTCGGCGAGCAGCGCCGGGACGACACCGGCGGTGCCGTCGGTGGACGCCATGCCGGAGATGACCAGGTCGTAGCCGGCCTTCTCGATGGCCTTGGCCAGCACGAGCGACGTACCGATGATGTCCGTGCCGTGCAGGTCGTCGTCCTCGACGTGGATCGCCTTGTCGGCGCCCATGGAGAGCGCCTTGCGCAGCGCGTCCTTGGCGTCCTCGGGGCCGACGGTCAGCACGGTGATCTCCGCGTCGTCCGCCTCGTCGGCGATCTGCAGGGCCTGCTCGACCGCGTACTCGTCGAGCTCCGACAGCAGGCCGTCCACGTCGTCACGGTCGACGGTCAGGTCATCGGCGAAGTGCCGGTCGCCAGTGGCGTCGGGCACGTACTTCACGGTGACAACGATCCTCAAGCTCACGCCGGCTCTCCTACTGCATCGTCTTTTCTGGGCTGCCTGCTTATGGGCAGCATAGGCGCCTGAAGCGGCCGTTCCCGGTGGGGGCGACCCGCGCTCCGAGCGAAATATTACTCGCCAGTACGCACATCTACGCTCCCGCAGGTGGTTCCCTCTAAGCAAGCGCTTTGAACTGTGACCTTTGCAACGCAGCGTAATCGGAACTCGACGCTCCCGCAGGCGAGGTGGGCCGTACGGCCCGACGCGTCATTCCCGCAGCCCCTTGAAGTCGCCCTGGTGGTACAGGAGTGGGCGACCGGCACCGGTGGGGTCCCCGAGGACCACCTCGGCCAGCACGATGCGGTGGTCCCCGGCCGGCACACGGGCGACGACCCGGCAGACGAGCCAGGCGAGGACGTCGTCCAGTACGGGGACGCCCTCGGGCCCCTCCCGCCAGGCGGTGGGCGCGCCGAAGCGGTCGGCGCCGCTGCGGGCGAAGGTGGCCGCCAGTTCGCGCTGGTGCTCGCCGAGTATGTGGACGCCGACGTGGTCCCTCTCGGCGATCGCCGGCCAGCTGGACGCGCCGGTGCCGACACCGAAGGAGACCAGCGGGGGCTCGGCGGACACCGAGGTGAGCGAGGTGGCGGTGAAGCCCACGGGGCCCTCGCCGCCCTGGGCGGTGATCACGGCGACTCCGGCCGCGTGGCGCCGGAAGACGGAGCGCAGGAGGTCCGGGGAGGCGAGTTCGGGAGTGGTGAGTCGAGGGGTTCCGAGATCGGGCGAGGCCGTCATGGAGTTGTCCTTCTGCGGGAGGCGACGAGCAGGTCCTGGGCTGGTCAACAGCCCGGACAGTGCGCGCTCGCGCAGCGGGCGGGAGCCGCGGTCCGAGGGCGTTCGCGCTCGACGAGAAGGAGTTCCGGGGGCATACGGTCAGGCTGACGATAGGTGGTGCGTGCAGTCAAGTGCGTCCCGGCATATGGGAGATGCGTCACCGGTGCCCTCCAGCCTCGTCCAGCGTCACAGGTCAGGGTGTTCCGACCGCCTCGCCGAGCGCGGCGATCACGTCCGCCTTGCGCGGTTGTCCGGTCGCGCGCCGGACCACGCGTCCGTCCGCGTCGAGGACGAGCACGGTCGGCGTCTTGAGAATGTCGAGTTCCCGTACGAGGTCGAGGTGGTCCTCGGCGTCGATCTCGACGTGCGTCACGCCCGGGACGATGTCGGCGACCTCGCCGAGCACCCTGCGGGTCGCCCTGCAGGGAGCGCAGAAGGCGCTGGAGAACTGGACGAGTGTGGCGCGCTCACCGAGGTCCTCGCCCAACTCGGCCGCGCCGAGCCGCTTTCCGCCGTCCCGCCCGCGCACTCTGACTCTCCCGCTCCGCCGTCGGTTCAGCACTCCGAAGGCGCTCGCCGCCACGAGCACCACCACGCACACCACGATTCCGGCCATCTTCGGCTTCAGCATTCACGAGACTGCAAAGATTCCCGCGTCAACGGATCGTTTTCCATGCGGAATGCTTGATCCATGGACATCGATGCAAGAGGGCCGCGTTTCGGAGCGGCCGTGACGACCGTCGTACTGGCGGTCGTACTGATCACCGGCAGCGCCTGGCTGCTGGCCTGGCAGACGCTGGCGTTCGCGCTCGGCGCGGCCGGTGGCGTGGCGCGTTCCCCGTACGGCTGGCTGTTCCGCAAGGCGGTGCGTCCCCGGATCGGGCCGCCGACGGAGTTCGAGGCGCCGGAGCCGCCGCGGTTCGCACAGGCGGTCGGTTTCGTGTTCGCGGCGCTGGGTTTGATCGGCTACGGAGTGGGGCCCGAGTGGCTGGGGCTCGCGGCGACCGGCGCGGCGCTTGCGGCGGCGTTTCTGAACGCGGCGTTCGGGTACTGCCTCGGGTGCGAGATGTACCTGCTCGTACGTCGGCTCACGGTTCGCGCAGAGTAAAGGCGGTTTAAAACTCCGAGGTGGATCAAGGGGTGACGTGACGAGGATCTCGCCCTTGCGCGGCACGAGGACTGGCCACTCGTCCGTTCTTGGGGCACGATCTGCGCAATGCCGTAAACCTACGGCACCGTAACTTCCCGCCGGGAGCCCCCTTCCCAGGCAGACCAGAGAGAAGGGTCCACTCCGTCCATGGCTGAGCTTGCCTACCGTCCCGCCATCGGTCTCGCCCAGACGTTGTTCAAGGCCTGGGACCTGAAGATCGACCTCAAGGGAACGGAGAACATCCCGCGCTCGGGCGGTGCGGTGCTGGTGAGCAATCACATCAGCTATCTCGACTTCATCTTCGACGGTCTGGCCGCCCTGCCGCAGAAGCGTCTGGTCCGCTTCATGGCGAAGGAGTCGGTCTTCCGGCACAAGATCTCCGGTCCGCTGATGCGCAACATGAAGCACATCCCGGTGGACCGCAAGAACGGCGAGGCGGCGTACGCCCACGCGCTCGACTCGCTGCGCTCCGGCGAGATCGTCGGTGTCTTCCCCGAGGCCACGATCTCTCAGTCGTTCACGCTGAAGAGCTTCAAGTCGGGTGCCGCGCGCATGGCCCAGGAGGCCGGCGTCCCGCTGATCCCGATGGCGGTGTGGGGCACGCAGCGGCTGTGGACCAAGGGCCACCCGCGCCACTTCAAGCGCAGCCACATCCCGATCACCATCCGCGTCGGCGAGGCCATAGAGGCCTCGCGCGACAAGTACGCGGGCGCGATCACCCGCCAGTTGCGCGAGCGAGTACAGGAGCTCCTGGAAGCCGCCCAGCGCGCCTACCCCGTACGCCCCAAGGGCCCGAACGACACCTGGTGGATGCCGGCCCACCTCGGCGGCACGGCCCCGACCCCCGAAGAGGTCAAGGCCGCCGAGGCCCGCTGAGAGGCCGGTTACGCCGAGCCGCTACCGAGGCGCGTGCACAGTGATCCGCGCACCCGGGCTGAACTTCTCCAGCAGTTCGGCGAGTTCGGTGCCCGCGGCCTCGACGGCGGGCACCGGCATCGGTGTGAGGCTCTCCAGGAGGAACACCGCCGAGGTCGACTCCTCGGTGAGGCGGGTGCGCGGGCCCTGGCGCCAGTTCCAGCGGCGGCAGGTCACGCCCCTCTCGTCGCACCACACCACCTCGCCCGCGTCGGGGTGCTCGACGGTCTCCTCCCCCGCCGCGACGGTCACGAAGTCCTCGTCGCCCGTGGCGCGCACGAGACGCATCCCGCCCTGGATGTGGTCGAGGTCCTCCCCGCCGACCGGGATCAGGTGGGCGACGCTGATCGCGTTGTAGAGGTCGACCAGCATGTTGATCCGGGGCAGCCCTGCGTCCGAGAGGGCCCTCTTCGCCAGCGCCTCCGCCGAGTTGCGCGTACGCGAGGGCTTGGAGCCGAACGCCGTGTAGACCTCGCGCCAGGCGGCCATGTGCGGGTCCTCGTGCGGGGCGCGCCCGTCGAGGCGGGCGACGAGACGGCGGGCCGCGTCGTCGAGGAGTGCCGAGGTGCCGTCCGTACTGGGCCCGTTGACGAGTCCGTGCGCCTCGATGGTGAGGTGCGTGAAACCGGGCGCGAGGGCGCGCACCTCGTCGGACACGGTGAGCGGGAGGGTCATCTTCTGCCTTGTCTGCCTTGCCTCAGAGTGCGGTGGGGAGGGTCTTCCACAGGTGCGGCCGGTCGGGGGCTGCCTTGAGGGCGCTCAGGACGACCGGATGAGGTTCAGCGTACAGTACTGGATAGTCCACCTCATTGGACTGCGGATCGACGGGGAAGGCCAGCCGTTCGCCGTCGAGCGAGAACCGGGCGTCCACACCCGGCTTGTTGCCACGGCAGTCCTGTCGGTGCCAGGCCCCGTTGAACCGCACGGCGACCAGACCGTGCACGACATGCCCGCTTCCGTCGTCATGGAGAAGCGACTGGTAGCAGAAGGCGGTGGGGATGTCCTCGGCCCGCAGGAGCGCGGCGAGCGCGTGCGCCTTGGCGTGACAGATGCCGGTGCGCAGTTCGAGGACGTCGGACGCGCGCCAGGTGACGCGCGGGTCGCCCGCGTCCTGGGAGTGCGGAACGGTGTCGCGCACGAACTCGTACGCGGCACGCGCATAGTCATACGAGTCCGCCACCCCCTCGGCAAGACGTGCGGCCGTCTCCCGTACGAGCGGATGGTGATGGTCGACCACCTCGTCAGCGGCCAAGTATGCGGACAGGTCGGGGGTGTTCTGGATCAGCTCCATGCCCGCAGAGCATAGGAATGCGGCCACCCGAGAGTCAATGACTTTTCAGGTGACCACATATCTATGCATGACGTCCTAGGACGCTAGCGGGCCATTTCCTCCTTGAGCGCCGCCACGAACCCGTCGACGTCGTCCTCGGTCGTGTCGAAGGCGCACATCCAGCGGACGTCGCCCGCGGCCTCGTCCCAGAAGTAGAAGCGGTAGCGCTTCTGCAGGCGCTCGCTCACGTCGTGGGGCAGCCGCGCGAAGACGGCGTTGGCCTGCACGGGGTGGAGGATCTCGACGCCGTGCACCGCGCGCACGCCCTCGGCGAGGCGCTGGGCCATCTCGTTAGCGTGGCGGGCGTTGCGCAGCCACAGGTCCTTGGCCAGCAGCGCCTCCAACTGCACCGAGACGAAGCGCATCTTGGAGGCGAGCTGCATCGACAGCTTGCGCAGGTGCTTCATGTGACTGACGGCGTCCTGGTTGAGAACGACGACGGCTTCACCGAACAGCGCGCCGTTCTTCGTGCCGCCGAAGGACAGGACGTCCACGCCGACGGCGTTGGTGAACGCCCGCATCGGGACGTCCAGCGAGGCGGCCGCGTTGGCTATCCGGGCGCCGTCGAGATGCACCTTCATGCCGTGCGCGTGGGCGTGCTCGCAGATCGCGCGGACCTCGTCGGGCGTGTAGACGGTGCCCAGCTCGGTGTTCTGGGTGATCGACACGACCTGCGGCATCGCGCGGTGCTCGTCGTCCCAGCCGTACGCCTGCCGGTCGATGAGCTCGGGGGTGAGCTTGCCGTCGGGCGTGGGCACCGTGAGCAGCTTGAGCCCGCCCATGCGCTCGGGGGCGCCGCCCTCGTCGACATTGATGTGCGCGCTCTCCGCGCAGATCACCGCGCCCCAGCGGTCGGTGAGCGCCTGGAGCGCCACGACGTTCGCGCCGGTGCCGTTGAAGACGGGGAACGCCTCGGCACTCGCGCCGAAGTGGCCCCGGATCACCTGCTGGAGGTGATCGGTGTAGTCGTCCTCGCCGTACGCGATCTGGTGCCCGCCGTTGGCCAGGGCCAGGGCGGCGAGCACCTCGGGGTGGGCCCCCGCGTAGTTGTCGCTGGCGAATCCGCGGATCTCCGGGTCGTGACGACGTCGCGCGTCGGTCTTCGGAGGGTTCACCGCTTCTCGGTCAGCCACAGACGCTTTCCGTTCACTTCGGAGGCGGGCTGCTCCCAGACGCCGGTGATGGCCTCGGCCAGTTCCTTGACGTCCGTGAAGCCCGCGAACTTCGCGTTCGGGCGCTCGGCGCGCATCGCGTCGTGCACCAACGCCTTCACCACCAGGATGGCAGCCGCCGACGTCGCCCCGTCCGCGCCCTCGGACACTCCGGCCTTGCGGAAGAAGTCGGCCATGGCCAGCGTCCAGGCCTCGGCCGCGGCCTTGGCGGCGGAGTAGGCGGCGTTGCCCGCGGTGGGCCTGCTGGCGCCCGCGGCGCTGATCAGGACGTACCGGCCGCGGTCGCTGCGCTGCAGCGCCTCGTGGAAGGCGAGGGAGGTGTGCTGCACGGTGCGGATGAGCAGCATCTCCAGGAGGTCCCAGTCGTCGAGGACCGTCTTGGTGAAGGTCTCGCTGCCGCGCCAGCCGCCCACGAGGTGGACCAGGCCGTCGACCCGCCCGAAGTCCTTCTCGATGCGGGCGGCCCAGTCGTGGCTGGACTGCAGGTCGAGCAGGTCGACCGTGTCGCCGACGACCGTGGAGCCGCCGTGCGCGTACCGGGCCGCGTCCACCGCCTCCGCGAGCCGCTCGGGATCGTTGTCCGAGCCGACGACGGTCGCTCCCGCCTCGGCGAGCCGCAGGAGCGCCGCCCGGCCCGCGGGTCCGCCCGCGCCGGCCACCGCGATCACCGCACCGCTGAGAGCCCCATTCCCCATGATCTTCGCCTCCTGAGCAGTGTTTTTGGCGCGGTCGCTCACGCGGCCACCCGCTCGGCACTCTCCGCCGTGATCCCCTTGGTGGAGGCGATCACGTTCTTCAGCTTCTTGGAGAGGGCCTCATAGAACATGCTCAGGGGAAACTCGTCAGGAAGCACGTCGTCCACGAGCTTTCGCGGCGGCTGGTTCAGATCGAGGGCGTCCGGGCCCTTGGCCCAGCGGGATCCCGGGTGCGGCGCGAGGTACTGGGACACCATGTCGTACGCGGCGAACCAGTGGACCAGCTTCGGACGGTCGATGCCGTCGCGGTACAGCTTCTCGATCTCGGCGCACAGCTGGTTGGTGACCTGCGGGGCGCGCTGCCAGTCGATGTGCAGCTTGTTGTCGGTCCAGCGGACGACGTCGTGCTTGTGCAGGTAGGCGAAGAGCAGCTGGCCGCCGAGCCCGTCGTAGTTGCGGACGCGGTCGCCGGTCACGGGGAAGCGGAACAGGCGGTCGAACAGCACCGCGTACTGCACGTCACGGCCCTGCGGGAAGCCGTCGGCCTCCAGCTTCACGGCCTCCTTGAAGGCGGTGAGGTCGCAGCGCAGCTCCTCCAGGCCGTACATCCAGAACGGCTGGCGCTGCTTGATCATGAAGGGGTCGAAGGGCAGGTCGCCGTGGCTGTGGGTGCGGTCGTGGACCATGTCCCACAGCACGAAGGCCTGCTCGCAGCGCGCCTGGTCGCCGACCATCTCGCGGATGTCGTCGGGCAGTTCGAGGCCGAGCGTGCCGACGGCGGCCTCGGTGACCTTGCGGAAGCGGGCGGCCTCGCGGTCGCAGAAGATACCGCCCCAGGAGAATCGCTCCGGCGCCTCGCGCACGGCGATGGTCTCCGGGAAGAGGACGGCCGAGTTGGTGTCGTAGCCGGCCGTGAAGTCCTCGAACGTGATGCCGCAGAACAACGGGTTGTCGTAGCGGGTGCGCTCAAGATCGGCCAGCCACTCGGGCCAGACCATGCGCAGGACGATCGCCTCGAAGTTGCGGTCCGGATTGCCGTTCTGCGTGTACATCGGGAAGACGACCAGGTGCTGGAGCCCGTCCTCGCGGTGCGCGGCGGGCTGGAAGGCCAGCAGGGAGTCGAGGAAGTCGGGGACCTGGAAGCCGCCCTCCGCCCAGCGGTGCAGGTCCTTGACCAGCGCCTCGTGGTAGGCGGCGTCGTGCGGAAGGAGGGGGGAGAGCTCCTCGACCGCGTCGATGACACGGCGCACGGTGAGACCGGCTTCGGCCTGATCCGGGGCACCCTCGGCGTCGAAGTCGACCGAACCGTCCTTGGACTGCCATGGCCGGATCCGCTCCACGGCATCCTTGAGCACGGGCCAAGCCGGGTGCTCCACCACCCTGTCCTGGGGAGGAGCCTGCTCCTCCGTACCCACCTGCACAAGAATTTCCGTCATGACCCATCCTCCACGGGAGAACCTCGCGTATGGACACCGTATGCGCGCAGGGTTCTCCGCCACAAGTGGAGACTCGGGAGATTATCCTGCCTCCCCTCATCTTCACCGCTCTTTTTCCTGCCGGACGCCACGGGGACGAATACTTCCGCCGATTGCTGGGTAGCCGCCGAAGTTCGGTCAACCGACTCGGGACTCGCCCACGCAGGAGTGAGGCGGGAGGAGCCCGGCACGGCCTGTTCTCGCCGCTGGAAGGCCTCATTGGCCGCTGCCGGAGCGGGTTCAACGCCGGGCCGGGCGATTAGGCTGCGGCCTTGCCGCGTGGGCACGGGACCGCAGCACGCGGCAGCCAAGCCGCCGTCGACGGAAGCGGAGTCAGCCTTGAACTTTCTCACCATCGGGCACCGCGGAATCATGGGTGTCGAACCCGAGAACACCCTCCGTTCCTTCATCGCCGCCCAGCAGGCCGGCCTGGACCTGATCGAACTCGATCTGCATCTGAGCAAGGACGGCGCGCTCGTCGTCATGCACGACGCCGACGTGGACCGTACGACCGACGGCTCGGGGCCGATCGCCGAGAAGACCCTCGCCGAGCTGCGGGTGCTGGACGCCGGCCGCGGTGAGCGCATCCCGGTGTTCGAGGAGGTCCTGGACGCCGTCACGGCGCCGCTGCAGGCCGAGATCAAGGACGTGGCCGCCGCCCGGGCGCTGGCGGAGGTCATGAACCGGCGCGATCTGGTCGGCAGGGTCGAGGTCCTGTCGTTCCACGACGAGGCCATCGCCGAGATCGCGCGGCTCGTCCCCGGTGTCCGCACGGCGCTGGTCGCCAGCCGCTATGGCATCGATGTCGTCGAGCGGGCCACCGCGGTCGGCGCCACGAGTCTCGTCCTGAACATCCGGCGCCTGACCCTGGAGGTCGTCGAGCGCGCCCGCAAGGCGGACCTGCGGATCATCGGCTGGGTCGTGAACACCCAGGACCATCTGCGCCTCGTACGCGCCCTGGAGCTGGACGGCGCGACCACCGACTATCCGGAGATCAAGCGCACCGGCCGCTTCACGGCGTAACGGCCGGACCACGCGGCGGAACGATTATGCGAGCGGCTTCACCAGGAGCTCGAAGCGCAGATCGTCGCGCTGCGGGATGCCGAACCGCTCGTCGCCGTACGGGAAGGGGGTCATCTCTCCCGTACGGCGGTAACCGCGCCGCTCGTACCAGGCGATGAGGTCCTCGCGTACGGAGATCACGGTCATGTGCATCTCCTTGACGGCCCAGGTCTCGCGGGCGAACCGCTCCGCCTCGGCGATGATCACCTTGCCGAGGCCGGCGCCCTGGAGTGCGGGGCTGACCGCGAACATCCCGAAGTAGGCGTGGTCGCCGCGGTGTTCGAGCTGGCAGCAGGCGACCACCGTGCCGTCGCGCTCGACGGTCAGCAGACGGCTGTCGGAGGACTTGATGACCGCGCGCACGCCCTCCGGGTCGGTCCGCTGGCCTTCCAGGATGTCCGCCTCGGTGGTCCACCCGGTGCGGCTGGAGTCTCCCCGGTAGGCCGACTCGATCAGCACGACGAGGGCGTCCACGTCGGCGTCGGTGGCGTCGCGGAACGTCAGTCCGGTGGCGGCGGTGTCCATGGAGCGGTTCTCCGATCTCGGGCGCGGCTCGGGCACCGCCGAGCGTAACCCTCCTACTAGGCTCCGGGCGCATGGTGCATGTACTGAGCAGCCGGACCTTGCTCCGACCCACCGACCCTGAGCGTTCCCGCGCCTTCTACGGCGAGAAGCTGGGCCTGCCCGTCTATCGCGAGTTCGGTACGGGTCCCGAGCGCGGCACGGTCTACTTCCTGGGCGGCGGCTTTCTGGAGGTCGCGGGCCGCTCCGAGGAACCCCCCTCCCCCGCCGTCAAGTTGTGGCTCCAGGTCGCGGACGTCACAGCGGCGTACGAGGAACTCGTGGCCGCGGGCGTCGAGGTGCGCCGGCCGCCGGTGAAGGAGCCGTGGGGGCTGATCGAGATGTGGCTCGCGGATCCTGACGGCACCGAGATCGTGGTGGTGGAGGTACCTGCGGACCATCCGCTGCGGTACCGGCCCTGAGCGAAGGCTCTACGCGGAAGCCCTGCGCGGAGGCTCTGCGCGGACCGCCCTTGGCGTCACTCCCAGCAGAGGCAGAACGGGTGGCCGGCCGGGTCCGCGTACACGCGGAACCTGCGGGTGCCGCCCTCGTCGTCCAGATCGAGCGGGGTGGCGCCGAGGGCCAGCACCTGCGGCTCGGCCGCGTCGATGTCCGGCACGAGGAAATCGAGGTGCAGTTGCTGGGAGTTGCCGTCGGCGCGCGGCCAGTCCGGCGGGCGGTGGCCCGGGGCCCGCTGGAAGGAGATGCGGTGGCCGCCGGGCACGTGGAGGTCGTACCAGTCGTCGTCGTACTGCTTGACCTCGCCGCCGAGCACGCCCGCGTAGAACTCGGCGAGGGCGGGTGGGTCCGGGCAGTCCAGGGCTACGAGGGTGTACGTGGCGATGGCCATGATCGTCCCTTCGGTCGTCCGCCCAGAGGTCCCTTCAGGGGTCGTTCAGCGGCCCCTCAGAGGTCCTTCAGTGCGGGGAGCAGTTTCTTCTCGGCCCAGTCCAGGAAGGGGAGTTGGTGGTCGCCGCCGACCTGGACCAGGGCCATCTCGGTGAAGTCGGCGGTGACATAAGGGCGTACGGCCTCGACGAAGGTGTCGACGTCGTCGCCGCACGGGATCGACTCCGCGACGTCCTCGGGCCGGGTGTGCCGGGTGCCGTGTCGAAGCTCGCCGGGCCGGGCAGTTCGGAGTTGACCGGCCAGCCACCCAGCGACCAGCGGAACTGTTCGTGGGCCCGCCGGACCGCGGCATCCCTGTCGGGGTCGTAACAGACGGGCAGCTGGCCCACCTTGGGCTTGCCACTGCCGCCGTGCCGTTCGAATGAGTCGACCAGTTCGGCCTTCGGCTCGGTGGCGATCAACAGGTCGGCGAGGCGGCCGGCGGGGGCGCAGGAGCGTTCACCCGCGACGGCGATGCCGATCGGGGTCGGCTCGTCCGGCAGGTCGAAGAGCCGGGCGTTCTCCACGTCGAAGTGCGGGCCGTGGTGGTTGACGTTCTTGCCGTCGAAGAGCGCGCGGATGATCTCCACGGCCTCTTCCAGCATCTCCAGCCGTACGTGCGCGGCGGGCCAGCCGCCGCCCACCACGTGTTCGTTGAGGTTCTCGCCGGACCCGAGTCCCAGCCGGAAGCGGCCCTCGGCGAGCAGCTGCGTGGTGGCGGCCTTCTGGGCGACGACCGCCGGGTGGTAGCGGGTCGTCGGACAGGTCACGTACGTCATGAGAGGGATCGTGGTGGTTGTACGAGGTCACGGGGGCCGGCCTGCTCGGTCGTCATCGTGTGTCCGATGTGCGTCATGTGTTCCGAGTGGCCGGTCGGGGGTACCCGAAACGTGCCCCGCCGGGTGGCGCAACGAGTCGCGCCGCGCGGCGGTTCGGTCCCCGGACGACCCTGGACGAGCGGAGGAAGGGAAGCCATGCCCAGGCCGCAGATCAAGGACGAGAAGACCTACCAGGCGCTGCGCCGCGAGGGCGCGGGCAAGGAGAAGGCCGCTCGGATCGCCAACAGTCCGAAATCCTCCTCGCGCAAGGGCGGCACGAGCGGCTCGTACGAGGACCGGTCGAAGCGGGATCTGTACGAGCAGGCGAAGAAGGTCGGTGTCGAGGGCCGCTCGTCTATGTCGAAGGACGAGCTGATCAAGGCTCTGCGGAACCGCTGACGGCCGAACGGCCGGACTGTCCCTGACCACGCTCCGGCGACGCCTGCGGCGAGCGCGTATCTCGTGGTTCCTTGGGGAGCTGCAGGAGGGCGCATCGAGGCGTCGAGGAGTTGTGGCGTCTCATACGGGCAGAACGCTCTTCATGACACCGCGACTCTCCGTGACAGCCCGCACCGCGGGGCCCGGCGTCCTGCCGCCCCTTCGTCCGATCCCTCTCGGTGGCACGGGTCCCGAGGATGTCGTCGTCGACCATGAGGGCCGCGTGATCACGGGCGTGGCCGACGGCCGCATCCTCCGCGTCCGGCCGCGCAGCCCCGCCCGTGTGGAGCAGATCGCCCGGACGGGAGGGCGTCCGCTGGGACTCGAAGTCCTGCCGGACGGGCGTTTGTTGGTGTGCGACGCGGAGCGGGGGCTGCTGCGGGTCACTCCGGAGACCGACTCCGGGACCTCTGCCGGCTCTCTCCCTTCCTCTTCCGCGGGGAGGGTCGAGGTTCTGGTCGACCGTGTGGCGGGTGAGCCGTTGACGTTCTGCAGCAACGCGGCCGCGGCGGCGGACGGCACGGTGTACTTCACGGCCTCCAGCAGGCGTTTCGGGCTTCACGAGTGGCTCGGCGACCTGATGGAGCAGACGGCGACGGGACGCCTGCTGCGGCTCCCGCCCGGCGGTGGCGAGCCCGAGGTCCTGCTGGACGACCTGGACTTCGCGAACGGAGTCGTGCTGGCGGAGGACGAGTCCTGGGTCGCCGTGGCCGAGACCGGTGCGTACCGTCTCACCCGGCTGTGGCTGTCCGGGCCGCGGGCCGGACAGCGCGACACCCTGGTCGAGAACCTCCCAGGTTTCCCGGACAACCTCTCCCGTGGCGCGGACGGCACGGTGTGGATCGCCCTGGCGGGTCCGCGGCAGCGGCCGCTCGACTGGCTGCGCCGGGCGCCCGCGAGCGCCCGGCGGGCGGCGTGGCGAGCCGCCCGGCCGCTGCCGATCCGCCCTCGTCCAGTCGCCCGGGTGCTGGGCATCGGCCCGGGCGGGCGCGTCCGCCACGACCTCAGGCGCCGCAGGGCGGGCTACCGGATGGTGACCAGCGTGTGCGAGCACGACGGCATGCTGATCATGGGCAGCCTGCTGGAGAAGGGGATCGTCGTGTGCGAGCTGCCGGGGCGGGCGTGAGGACGACGGAACGGAACAGGGGCCCTCTGCCCGCGCCCCTCAGCGGTGGTCCAGCCGCTCTGTGATGGCCCAGTCCCTCAGTGGTGGCCCAGGCCGCCGCTGCCGAAGCCGCCGCTGCTGTTGCGGCCCCAGATCGGTCGTGTCTGGTCCTTTGCGCGGCGCGAGGAGACGTTGCCGTGCAGCTCGTGCGGGGTGAGGACCCTGCCGTTCTGCGGCATCTCGTCGGGCTCGCGCATCTCGCTGATCTCGTGGACCGCGCCGCCCTCGGGCAGATGGGGGTGGTCCTCGGGGCGCGGTGGACCCGGTTCCCGGGCGCGCACCCGCATCCCCCACCACACCGCGACGACCAGCATCGCCGTGATCAGAAGTCCCACCACGAAGGGTGCCGAACCGGCCACGACTTCGTGCGGGATGGCTATCTCCCTGCCGAAGCTGTCCATAAAGGCATAGTACCCACCCATACCTGCTCAAACAGGGCCTGCTCGGTGTTCCCGCGACGGTGTGCAGAGGGCCGCCAAGGGTACGGGGAGGGGATGCGTATGGGTGTACTGGACGTCGGCTCGAACACCGTAGGACTCGTCATCGCGGAGACGGACGGAGCCGTTCCGCTCCCTGTGCACACGGCCAAGCGCCGGCTGAGGCTCTCCGACCATGTCGAGCGGGGTGGCCATCTGCCCGAGGAACAGGTGAACCGGCTGGTGGAGGCGGTGGCGGAGGCCCGGGTGGAAGGCAGCCGGTGGGGGGTGACCCAGCCCTTCGCCTTCGCCACGGCGATCGTGCGGGACGCCCCGAACCGCGCCGAGATCCTGGAGCGGGTCACCGCGGAGGCGGAAGTGCCGCTGCATGTGCTCCCCGGCGAGGTCGAGGCGGAGCTGACCTTCCTGGCGGCGCGGCGCTGGATGGGCTGGCGCGCGGGGCCACTGGCCATGCTGGACATCGGGGGCGGCACGCTGGAGGTGGCGTTCGGCCGGAGCAAGCTGCCGGACTTCGCGATCTCGCTGCCGCTGGGGGCCAGCCGGCTGACCCGTGAGTTCTTCCGCGGCCAGGACCCGCCCTCGCTCCGCAGGGCCAAGCTGCTGCGTCGGCACGTACGCCACCAGCTGCGTGACGTCGCCGCCCGTATCCGCTGGGAGGCGCCCCGGACGACGGTCGCGACCTCGCGCACGCTCCAGCAACTGGGCCGGCTGTGCGGCGCGGCCCCGGGCCGGTCGGGGCCCTTCACTCCGCGCGGTATCACCCGTACCGATCTCCGCGTGGCCGTCGAGCGGCTTTCGGTGCTGCCCGCCGCCGATCGTGCCCTCCTGCCCGGCATCTCCCCCGCGCGGGCCGGTCAGTCCCTGGCCGGGGCGATCGTCGCGCACACCACGATGAAGCTGATGGGCATCGACGAGATGACCCTCTGCCCGTGGGCGCTGCGCGAAGGGGTTCTGCTGCGCTGTATCGAGGACGGCAACTCGGACTGGTGGGACGGAACGGCACCCAGTCTCCGCGATCAGGGGGCCGTACCGCCGCAGGTACTCCGGCCTTTCGGAGGAGTGGACGCGAGCGCCACGGTGTCCGCCACCCCGTCGTCCGCTCAACTCTCCACCCGATCAGGGCAGTTCAACTGATGACCGGTGCCGGCGGGCGACTCCCGCCGGCACCCGGTGCGCCAGGAGCAAGGCACCCCGCCCTCTAGGACAGCGCGCAGGCCGTTCCGTTGAGGGTGAAGGCGGTGGGTGCGGCGTTGCCGCCCGACCAGGAACCGTTGAAGCCGAAGGTGACCGAAGCACCGGGCGCGATCGCCGCGTTGTAGGTGGCGTTGGCCGCGGAGACCGCGGAGCCCGACTGGGTGACGCTGGCGTTCCAGGCCTGCGTCACGCTCTGCCCGGCGGGCCAACTCCACGCCAGGGCCCAGCCGTTGACGGCGGCCGTGCTCGTGTTCCTGATGGTCACCTGCGCGGTGAAGCCGGTGTTCCACTGGCTCTGCACGGCGTATGTCACCCCGCAGGCGCCCGCCGGTGGGTTCGTACCGCCGTCGGTCCAGCCCAGCGCCTCGGCGATGCCGTAATAGGCGGGCTTCGGCTGGAAGTTCTCGTCGTACGGGGTCGCCGCTCCGTAGCCGGGGAACACGTCGGGGATCCATGAGTCGGAGTCGGTGAAGCCCCAGACGGTTACGCCCTCGCAGCGTGCCACGGCGACGCAGGCGGCGGTGACGGCCTTGTACTCGGCCTTCTGCTGGGCGAGTTGGGCACTGGTCGGCGGGACCGTCGTGCGGATGTCGAGCTCGGTGATCGCGACATCCACGCCGAGGTCGGCGAAGCGCTGAATGTTGGCCTGCATGGTGGACGGCACCTGGCCGAGGATCAGATGGGCCTGCAGTCCGACACCGTCGATCGGAACACCCTGCTCCTTGAGGGACTTGACCAGGTTGTAGAGAGCGGTGCTCTTCGCGTTGACACCCTCGACGTTGTAGTCGTTGACGTACAGCTTCGCTGCCGGGTCGGCGGCGCGGGCCGCCCGCAGCGCGTCGGCGATGTACGAGTCGCCGATCGCCGTCTGGAAGACCGACTGGCGTCGGGTGCCGTCCTCGTTGAACGGCTCGTTGACCACGTCCCAGTGGTCGATGCGGCCCTTGTAGCGGCCTGCCTCGGTGGCGATGTGGTCGGTCATGACGGTGCGCAGGCTGTCGGCGGTCCAGCTGCCGTTGCTGACCTAGTTCGGCAGTTGGCTGTGCCAGACCAGGGTGTGGCCGCGGACCTTCTGCGCGTGCGCCTCGGCGTAGTTCACGACGGCGTCGGCGCCCGACCAGTTGAAGCTGCCGCGGGTCGGTTCGACCGAGCCCCACTTCATCTCGTTGCCCGGCGTGATCGAGTCGAACTGCTCGCCGACGATCGTGCCGTACGTGCCGGTCAGCTTGGAGGCCGTGACGGCCGTCCCGTAGTAGATGCCCTTGGCAGCGGCGAGGTCCCGCAACACGGGTGCGGCGGCGGCCTGTTGGCCCGAGCCGCCGGCCCGTCCCGAACCGTCGGCCTGCCCCGACCCGTCCGCCGTGTGACCGGAGACGGCTCCCCCGATCACGAGCGACGCCGCGGCCAGGGTCACCGACGCGGCTCTGCGTAAGCTCTGGAGCTTCATGGACGTCCCTCTCATGATGGCTTCACGTCGATCCCGGAATTTCCGGAGGACTTCTGCAAAGTTTCGAGAGTGCGTCCGGAACGGTAGAGGCGTACGTGGTAACCGTCAACGGAGGTGGGGCAGTTGACCGTGGGGGACGCCGGGGACAGGGCGCTGCGGGAGGGCCGGGGCAAGGTCACGATCACGGAGATCGCCCGGGAGGCCGGTGTCTCCGTACCGACCGTGTCGCGGGTGGTCAACGGCCGGTCGGACGTGGCGCCCGGAACCCGGGCCCGGGTCGAGGACCTGCTGCACCAACACGGTTACCGCAGAAAGCCGGCCGTCTCACGCACCCGCGCCGCGCTGCTCGACCTGGTCTTCAACGACCTCGACAGCCCCTGGGCCGTGGAGATCATCCGCGGTGTGGAGGAGGTCGCGCACGCGGCGGGCATCGGCACGGTCGTCTCGGCGATCCACAACCGCTCGGGCGACGCACGCCAGTGGATGACGAACCTGCGGGCCCGCGCCTCGGACGGTGTCGTCCTGGTCACCTCCGTCCTGGAACCGGTTCTGCACGAGGAACTGCGCCGCCTCGGCGTGCCTCTCGTGGTGATCGACCCGGCGGGCTCCCCCACGCTGGACGTGCCGACGGTCGGGGCGACGAACTGGGCGGGCGGGATGGCCGCCACCGAGCATCTGCTGCGGCTCGGCCATCGCAGGATCGGATTCGTCGCGGGTCCGCCCCGGCTGCTCTGCTCCCGGGCCCGCCTCCACGGCTACCGGGCGGCCCTTGACCGTGCCGGGATCGCCGTCGACGCCTCGCTGATCGTGCCCGGCGACTTCTACCAGGAGTCCGGCTTCACCGGCTGCAACGCCCTCCTCGACCTCGCCGAGCCGCCCACGGCGCTGTTCGCCGCGAGCGACCAGATGGCGATGGGCGCGGTCGAGGCACTGCGGCGACGGGGACTTCGTGTCCCGGAGGACATGAGCGTGGTGGGTTTCGACGACCTTCCGGAAGTCCGCTGGTCGGCTCCCCCGCTCACCACGGTCCGCCAGCCCCTCGCCGAGATGGGCAAACTCGCGGTCCGTACGGTCCTGAAGCTCACCCGGGGCGAGGAACTCGACTCGCCCCGGGTGGAGTTGGCCACCGAACTCGTCGTGCGGTCGAGCACGGCACCGGTGCCGGCCGGGCGGCGCGGCGGCGGCGTGTGAGGGTGCCCTGGTATGTCCTGGGGGTGTCCTACGGAAGGTGCTCCCACCCGCGGTCCGTGCGGGTCAGCTCGCGAAACCCGGCGCCGGTCAGCCTGCCGATCGCTTCCACGGCGCCGGCGGCCTCGTACGCGAAGAGCCGTCGTACTCCTGAGAGCCGCAGCCAGTGGGCGGCCTGCGCGAGGAGCCAGTTCTCCAGGCCGTCCACCGGGTGCTCGACGTGGAGGTTGCCGATGTCGGCGAGGCCGCCGCTGCGCGAGTGCCGTTCGGGGCGGTCCAGGGCGGTGTCGACCTCGATGAAGCCGAGTGCGCGCCCGTCGGCGTGAGCCGTGAAGCGGGTGCCGCACTCGCCGAGCGTGCGGTCGACGGAGACTCCCTGCAGGGGTGTGAACGACGGCAGATCCGCCACGTCGGCGATCAGGATGACCTCGGTGTCGCCCGTGTGCCGGAAACCGGCCCGTTCGTAGGCGGCGCGGATGTGCGGCCAGGGCCGTGGCAGTCCGTAGACGACGGGTGCGGGCAGGGATCCGTCGGCGTAACGGAGGCGGACGTTCCAGCGGGCCAGCTGGGCCAGACAGGCCGCCATCAGCAGGTCGGAGGCCTGGTCGGAATCCGGCCAGAAGGAGGCGGGCGGATGGCAGACGAACCAGTCGATCGCGCCGGCGTCCCGGAAGCTCTCACCGACCTCGGTGTCGGCTCGGTAGCGCAGAAGATGCGCGCCGGCCACCACGTACCGGCGCTGCTCGGCGACGAGCGTGATCCGCTCGGCCACCCAGGGGTCGGTGATGAACTCGTCCGGCTGCCGTGTCATACCGCTGAGCACGGTGTTCACGGAGACGGAGACACCGGGGACGACAGCGGCGACATGCGCGTTGACGAGTTCGGTGAGCTGGTCGCGGTCGTCGCGGTGGAAGGGACGCACCGTGAGCGCGGGCATGCGGAGACCTCCGGATCGGTGTACATGAGGAGGCCGCCATGAGGTGCGGTACGCGGGCGAGAGTACGCCTCACCGGGTGGCGCCGCCATGTGGTTTTCCGTCGGCTCGCCGGGGCCCGTGGCCGGGACTAGCGTGCGAGGAGGGGCCCGTCACGCTCCTGACGTGCTCACACAGGAAAGTGACGTGCTCAAGCCAGAAAGCTGGAAAGCTGGAAAGCCGGAAGGAAGGTCGGCCATGAAACTGGACAAGCCCGTGCCCGGCGGGCCCTGTTGGACCGAGCTGGGGACCAGTGACCTGGAGGCGGCCAAGCGGTTCTACTCCGATGTCTTCGGCTGGCGTCCGGAGACGGATCCGCGCGCGGAGGCGGGCGGCTACACGCTCGCGCACCTCGGCGACGCGTCGGTCGCCGCCCTGACCCCGCTGTTCCAGGAGTCGCAGCCGGTCGCCTGGAACGTGTCGTTCGCGGTGCCCGACACGGACGCGACCGTGCGGACGGTACGGGACGCGGGCGGCGCGGTCGTCATGGAGCCGATGGACGTCTTCGACCTGGGACGTTTCGCGGTGGTGGCCGACCCGGGCGGCGCGGTGTTCCAGCTCTGGCAGGCGCGCTCCTTCGCCGGCGCCGGGCTGTTCAACGCCCCCGGCGCGCTCGGCTGGGTCGAGCTGATGACACGTACCCCCGGCCTGGTCACCGCGTTCTACACGACGGTGTTCGGCTGGACCGTCAACGCCTCGGAGCACTACACGCAGTGGGGCATCGGCGGCGCCGACTTCGGCGGCATGGTGGAGATGGGCGACAAGTTCCCGCACGAGGTGCCCTCGCACTGGCTGCCGTACTTCGCCGTCGAGGACGTCGAGGCCACCGCCGAGGCGAGTACGCAGGCGGGCGGCGGCGTACTCATGGAGCCCACGTCTGTCCCGGAGGGCCCGCGCATCGCGGTGCTCCGGGACCCGCAGGGCGCGGTGTTCGGCATCTACCGGGCGGGCGACGAGGGCTAGGGAGCCATCGGCCAGGGCTTGACGCCGCCGAGGCGTCAGCCGCGCGGGGCGCGCAGCCGGCCCTCCAGCTGGACCAGCAACTCTCCCAGCAGCGCGGCGAGTTCCCGCTGCACGGTGTCGTCTACCCCGGACAGGACAGCGGTCTCGTACGAGAGCTGCTCGGGCAGGATGGAGTCGACCAGGTCGCGTCCGGCGTCCGTGAGGCGCACATGGGCGACGCGTCGGTCGCGGGTGTCGCCCCGGCGCTCGACCAGACCTCGCTCGGTCAGCTGCTTGAGCCGCTTGGTGACGGCGGCGCCGGAGGAGAACGTCTCGCGGGCCAGCTCGCCGGGGGTCAGTTCCAGGCCGGTGCGGCGCAGGGCGCCGAGGAGGTCGAACTCTGGGCGGGTGAGTCCGGCGTGTCGCAGGGGCGCGTCCTCGGCCTGCTGGAGGAGCGCGGCACAGCGGTTGATGCGGCCGATGATCTCCATGGGGCCGGTGTCGAGGTCGGGGTGGACCGTCTTCCACTGCCGTACCACCGCGGCGAGGGTGTCCCCCGCAGCCGTACTCCCGGCCGCCCCGCCATGGACCGCGCCCCCTCCGCCCGCCGTCCGCCCGTTCGCTGCCGTCATGCCCGTGTGCCCTCCAGAACGTGCAGTCCCTGCCGTCGTACCGCAGTCGCGAGCGTACGGTGTCCGGTCCGCTCGGCCAGCAGCACCCGCTCCTCCGGCACGGCGCGCTGCCACCACTCGCCCGCGGCGGCATCGGCCGTGGCGCGCAGTTCGACGAGCGCCGCGGCCAGCCGACGCCGGGAGGCCTCCAGGGCGCCCGGACCCGGCTGCTCGGCGGCGATCAGTCGCGCGGCGTGTTCCTGGGCCCGTTCCACCGAGTCGAGGGCATTTTCGATGCGGTCTCCGGCCCGCCGGTTGGTGACCGCGACCGCGGCGGCGAAGCCGACCAGCGCGCCGACGACCGTGTCCACGATCCGGTCCGTCATCAGCTCGCCGGGCTGCTGGAAGCCCGTGAACTCGGTGATCAGCAGCGCCATCGGGGTCACGCAGATGCTGCCGAGCCAGTAGTTGCGGCTGATCAGGGCCTCCGCTCCGAAATTGAAGGCGAGGCAGCACAGGACGAGGGCGGCGGGGCCGAGGTGGGCGAGCGGGGCGACGGCCGCGAAGAGGAGGACGCCGACGAGGTTGCCGACGACGCGCTGCACTCCACGGCTCCAGGTCAGCGTGACGTTCGCCTGATAGAGCGACGCGGCGGTGACCAGCGCCCAGTACGGGCGGCCGACGCCGAGGGCCAGCGACACATAACCGGCGAGGGCACAGCCGAGCGCGGTACGCAGGGCGAGGGGCAGGAGCGGGCCGAGCCGGTCGGCCAACGGGCGCCTGCCCGCGGCCCGTTCGGCCTCCGAGCCGAGGAGGTCGTCGGCCGCCGATGCCAGGTCCACGCTCGGTACGGGGCGCGTTCCGCGCAGGTCGCGTGCCCAGGAGCGCAGCCGTCCGGGATCCGTGTCGGCGGGTGCGGCGAGCGCGACCTCGGCCCGCACGACGAACCGTTCGAGGGCACGTCGGGGCTCCGAACGGGCACCGGTGGCGAGCAGCGACTGCCAGGCGGCGTGCACGGCGGCCGCCGCGGCTGCGGCGGCCGCGGCTCTGGCGCGCTCGTGTCCGGACGAAGCGGTGGGGGAAGCGGCGGCGGACGTCTCGGCAAAGGCGGCGGTGGCGGTGGCGGTGGCGTACGTGTCGGCGTACGCGGCGGCCGCGTTCAGGGCTCGTGCCGTGGCCCGGCGCTCCGGCCCGTGCGGTCGTACGAGGCCGGGGGCCATGCCCACAAGCCATGCCCAGGTGCCTGCCGCGGCGGCGAGGGCGAGATGGCCGGGGACCTGGCCGAGCGTCTGCGGGGTGAAGAGGGCGGCCGAGCTGATGAAGGCGAAGATCACCGGTCCGGGCGGGCCGATGCGGGTCGCGTCGCACAGCACCTTCTGGGCGGCGGCGAGCAGCGCGCCGACGGCGACGAGGATCACGGCGGAGGACGTGAGCGACGCCGTGACCAGGGCGACCGCGAGCGAGGTCAGCATGCCGAGCACGACCCAGGCAAGGGCCCGGGCACGGGCCGCGTACGGCAGGTTGTGGGCGTAGAGCGCGCAGAGCGACCCGGCCATCGTGTACATCGCGAGGTCCAGCCGGCCGAGCGCCAGCAGCGTCAGGTTCGGCACGCCGACCGCGACGACCACGCTCAGCGCGGGCTTGAACCAGATGTCGGAGGGCCGGCCGACGCGCAGGACGCCGGCGAGAGGCAGTCGGCGTACGGGGGTAGGGCTGGGTGCGGCACTGCTCATGGCGATAAGGTTAGCAGGTGTTTTACTCGTGAAAGATATCGGGGATATCGCCCGCGCTCCCGCACGCTCCCCCGTCTACACCCTTGCGCTTGCTTGCGCTCCGCCCTGTCCGGGCATCACTTCGAGCGGACTGTTCGACACCGTCGAGCGGGGAGGTGCGCGGTGCACGGTCCTGCGTCACCCGGCTGGCTGCTCGTCGCGCTGTGCGCGGCGACCGGGGCCTACTGTCTGCTGCGGATGCGCAGCAGGGTCGAGGAACAGCGCCGCACCGCGGGCGGCGAGGCGCTGATGGGGTTCGGAATGGCCGCGATGGCCGTGCCAGCGGCGGTTCTCGCACCTCCGCGCTGGGCCTGGGTCGCCTACGCGGCGGTGTTCGGGGCGGCCGGGCTGCGCGCTCTGTGGGCCGCGCGGAGCAGCGCCCACCATCTGCACCATCTGATCGGCGCGTTCGCGATGGCCTACATGGCGGCGGTGATGGCGAGCGGGGCGCACGCAGGGGTTCCGATTCTCACGGGGGTACTTCTCGCGTACTTCACCGCGTATGTGCTGTGGACCGGCACACGACTGATGCCGGTCGCCGTCGCAGGGGGTGGCCCCGGAGAGAGCGTCCGGGCCGCCGGGTGGGGCGACCGGCTGGAGCTGGCGCGGGCGTGCCGTCTCTCGATGGGCATCGGGATGCTGGCCATGCTTCTCACACTCTGAACCGCGACTTCTCACGTTCCGGGCCGGCGGCATCTCACGCTCCGGACGGGTATCTGCCGGGCCCCGGGCTCGCTTTACGAAACCGTGGTGTACGTCACTTGCCGCGGCAGCCCATATCCGTCGGCGGTGCCCCGCTCATAGGCTGCAGCCATGATGGTCCCCGCGGCACTGCTGCTGCTCGGCGCCCTGGCCGCCGTCCTCGCTCCGCGGCTGCTCGCCCGGACGGACTGGCAGGACCGCGAACCGGTGGTCGCCCTGTGGGTGTGGCAGTGCGTGGTGATGGCCGTTCTGCTGTGCTGCGCGCTGTCGATGACGCTCAGTGCGGCGGCCGCCTGGCAGGCCGTCCGCGGCCATGTCTTCGCCCCCGCCCCGCATGCCGTCGTGGAGAGTTACGCGCTCGCCGGAGGCCCCTGGGCCGCGACGACCGCGGTGGCACTCGCGCTCGGTGGCGTCTGGAGCGCCGCGATGCTGGCCCGCGAGATCACCCGGGCCAGGTCCCGGCACCGTCGTCGGCGGACCGAACTCCTCGTACGCGCCCCGGTGTTGCCCGGCGAGGAGCCCGGCAGCGATCGTCTGGTCGTCCTTGAGGGCGAGCGTCCCGACGCCTGGTGGCTGCCGGGGGCGGCACCCCAACTGGTCATCACCACGGCCGCGTTGCGCCGCCTCAAGGGACGTCAGCTGGACGCGGTGCTCGCCCACGAGCAGGGCCACGCGCAGGCCAGGCACGACTGGCTGCTGCACTCGTCGGCCGCGCTGGCCAACGGCTTTCCGCAGGTCCCGGTGTTCGCGGCGTTCCGCCACGAGATGCACCGGCTGGTCGAACTCGCCGCGGACGACATGGCCTCGCGCCGCTTCGGCCGGCTGACGACCGCCCTCGCGCTGGTCGAACTCAACGAGGACCGGGGCGTGTTCGGCCCCTGCCCCACGCCGCATGCCCATGTTCCGCAGCGTGTCCACCGGTTGCTCACTCCCCCGGACCGCCTTCCGCCCGCCCGTCGGCTGCGGCTCACGGCGGCCGCCGCGCTGGTGCCGGTGATCCCGGTCCTGGTGACCTTCGTGCCGGGTCTGCGGGCGCTCGGTTAGCCGGCTCGCAGCACGCAGGACACCCCGGGTTCGCGTTCGACCCCACCGGTCGGCGAGGATCGGTGCATGCACTCCCCACCCGTCGACTCGCCGCCCCACGCTCCTGGTCCCGGGATCGCCGTACGTGTCGCGGCGGCTGTCGCTCTTCCCTCCGTACTCCTGCTCGTCCTGGTCGCGATGTCCTGGGACCCGCTCGTCGCCCTGGACGGGGACATCGCCCGCACCACCCACCGCTGGGCGGTCGACGACCCCGACACGACGCAGACGTTCCGCATCCTCACGGACTGGGTGTGGGACCCCTGGACGATGCGTGCCCTGTGTGCCGTCGCCGTGCTCTGGCTGGTCCTGCACCACTCGGCATGGTGGCTCGCGCTGTGGCTGACGGCCACATGTGTGCTCGGCACACTGCTCCAGCAGGGACTCAAGGCGGCGGTCGACCGGGAGCGTCCGGTCTGGTCCGACCCCGTGGACTCGGCCCACTTCGCGGCCTATCCCTCCGGCCACGCCATGACGGCCACGGTCGTGTGCGGCCTGATGCTGTGGCTGCTGCGGCTGTACGGCGCCGGTCGCGTCCTGTGGCGCATCGCGCTCGCCCTCTCCGTCGTGTCCGTCCTCGGCGTCGGCCTCACCCGTATCTGGCTGGGCGTGCACTGGTCGACGGACGTGCTCGGCGGCTGGCTGCTGGGCGTGCTGACGGTGGCGCTCGCGGTGGCGTCGTACACGAGGTTCCAGGGCACCACGAGGTTCCAGGGCACCGCCGAGCCGCGCTGACGGCGCCGTCGGGCCGTCCTGCCGCCTCCACTTGCGGACGAAGCCCCATCGACGCGTACATGACGCTGACCTTCAGCGGCTCGGTCATGGACACGCCGACGGGGAACGTCATCACCCCGATCGAGATCGCGAACCTGCTCAACGAGCTTACCGAGTCCCGCGGTTGGCCGGCCGCCACCTTCTACGGCACCCCGGCTCCGGCTCCACTGACCTGAACCACCGTGGCCGGATCCGGCTGCTGCCTCAGTCGTACGCGTGGCTGGTTCCGTCGCGGCTGTTGCCGAGGTGCCCTAGAGTCGCCGGATGCGGCGAAGGACAGGACTGGCGATGGCCGGAGTTGCGGCCCTGGCCTGGAGCGAGTGGTTGAACTGGCGCTGGTCACGAACTCTCGTGGGGAACAGCGAGGGCGCTGTCGAGGCCGTGGTCGTGTTGGGCTTCCAGAACCCCCAGGCGACGGCGAACGTCGTCAACCGATGGCGGGTCCGAGCCGGACTTCGCTCCATCACCGCCGACAGGGTCAACGAAAGTGCCACCGACAGTGCCACCGACGGAGCGCACGACACCCGCGTGATCTTCAGTGGTGGTGCGACCGGCAGCGGCGCTTCCGAGGCCCAGTTGATGGCCGACTACGCGAAGTCGGTGCTCGAGTTCGACGGCACGGTGCTCCTGGAGGACCAGAGCACGACGACCTGGGAGAACATCACGAACGTGATCCCACTGCTTGAGGACGTCGACCACATCAAGATCGTCTCGCAGCCGGCGCACGCGCTCAAGGCCCGCGCGTACCTGCGGCGCCAACGCCCGGATCTCGCAGCGAGACTCGTGCGTGCGGACGACTACCGCCCCGGCGAGTGGATCGTCGTCAAGCCGCTGCTCGCCGTGTACGGACTTTGGAAGCTCCGCGTTCTCAAGCCCGACGAACAGAAGATCTCGCCGTAGACAGCACCTGTGTGGACAGGGACTGATCCGGCCTGGTGCCCGCGGGTGCGGGAACCAGGCCGGAGGTTCAACGGCGCCGGGCAACGGTCACCGTCGTCGGGTCACTTCATGGAGCGAGCCGGTAGGCGTTCGTGATCGTCTCGCGCACGGTGTTGCCGCCCTTGTCCTTCAGGTCCACTCGGAAGGACACGGCCTTGGCGGTCGCCGGGTGCTTGACGCTCACCGAGCGCGCCCCCTTCGCGTCGGTCGTCACCGTGAGCGGCTTCCAGGTCCGGCCTTCGTCGTAGGAGACGTTCACGGTCAGCGCGGCGACCTGCCCGGCCTCGGCGGCCGCACCGCTCAGTTTCAGCGGCACCGTGAGCGTGCCGCCCGCAGGAGCCGTCCCGCCCAGGCTCAGCTTCGGCGCGAGCCGCACCGTCGACAGCGGCAGCCTGGCCGTGGGTTGAGACGTCGGCAGGGCCGAGGTGAACGTCCACACCCCTGTCACCTTCGTGCTGGTGGAGGTGTCCTCGGCGGAGCGGCTCGCCTCGACCGTCAGGCGGTACGGGGCGGAGGCGGCGGGGACTTCGGTGGTCAGCCATTCCGTGGGCGAGCCCTCGTTGAGGATCCGCCCGCCGGATTCCAGCCGGGTGAAGCCGCTGGTGACGACCGAGGACCCCGGGTTGCCGCTGCCGTCGTTGAACAGCGGGATCCTGGCACTGAGGTAGTCGCCGGTCCGCTCGGCGCCCTGCAGCTCCGGGCTTCCGGCCGCCAGATCGGGGCCGGCCACACCGGTGTTGAACCTCAGCGTGTGGCTGGAGCCCGGCTTGTAGGTCACCCAGTCCTTCGTGTGGACCAGGCGCTCCTCGCCGCCGGAGTTGAGCTGCGCGGCCTTCCAGGACCAGTGCACGCCTTCCGTGCTGAGGTAGTGCGTGGTGCTCTGCGGCAGGTTCTGCTCCTGTGGGTCCTTTATGCCGACGCCCATCCCGCGCTCGTCCAGCGGCGTGATGTGGACCAGGCCCTTGGCCCCGGTGACGGAGGCGCCGAAGCCGAGCTTCACCTCGGCGACCTCGGCCCGGGTGACGGTGCGGTTCAGGCCGGTGAAGAAGCTGCCCTGGCGGTTGAAGGCGAGCCGGTAGTCGACGTTCTTGCCGGCCGCGCCGGGCGTCTGCCACACCCCGTTGAACTGGGCCCGCATCGCGTCGGAGGCCGGTCCGAGGGCAGCGGTGCGCATCGCCGGCACGCCGTTGCTGGACCAGGTCTGGGACACACCCGCGGCCTCGTCGTCGTACCCGACTCTGGAGGTGACGAGCTTCGCGGCCGGATCGGGGGCCTTCACCGCGAACGGCTTGGCCTTGCGCGCGTCGAGGGTGACCGTGGTGTCCGCGCCGACGTTCAGCACGGGCTGGACGAAGAAGGCCACATCGTTGTCGTCGTCGAAGACGAGGCTCTCCAGCTGATAGGAGCCCTTGGGCAGCCGATGGACCACGGTGCCGTTCTCGCTGTGGGGGAGCTCCATGCGATCGCCGAGCCCGCCGATGGGGGTGATGATCGTCGCGTAGGTGACGGGGTTCGCCCCGGTGGTGTCGATGTGCCGGACGGTGACGTCGTACGACTCCTCCTCCCGTTCGACCACGAGAGCGGTGCGCACCTCCTGGCCTTCACCGGACGCCAGCAGGGTGCCGCCGAAGACGCCGTCGACGGTGCCGTCGCGGGTGTCGGCCGTGACGGTGGTCTCCGCGGTGCCGCCTGCCGGAACGGTGAGCTGGGCGTCCTTGACGGTGAACATGCCGGCCGGGGCGGGGTCGCCCGCCGGGTCGGTCCCGGAGGCACTCAACCGCAGGGTGACGGGCCGGGTGCCGTGGTTGCGGTAGGTGAGGGTCTTGGAGACCGGCTCGTCGTCGGTGTGCGGCCAGGCCTGCGTGCCGAAGCCGAGGGAGCCGGACTCGGCGACGACCAGGCTCGTGGCGGCGCGCGTCAGGTCCACCCGGCCCGCGCCCTGCTGGTAGGCGTTCAGCAGCGGGTTGGGCTTGGCCGAACCGGTCAGCAGCGCCTTCACCCGGGCGCCGCTCCAGTCAGGGTGCTGCTGGAGCACCAGGGCGGCGGCGCCCGCGACGTGCGGGGTGGCCATCGACGTACCGGAGTTCGAAACGTAGTCCTCGGTCGGGGGGACCGAGCTCTGCGTGCTCAGGGCGGCGGTGATGTCCACGCCGGGACCGGTGATGTCCGGCTTGGGCGTGCCGTCGAGGTTCGGGCCGCGGCTGGAGAAGTCGGCGATCTGGTCCTCCTTGTCCACGGCGCCGACTGCGAGCGCCTCGGGGGCGCTGGCGGGCGACGAGAGCGTGCGGGGCCCGTTGCCCGAGTTGCCCGCGGCCGCCACGAACAGGGCCTTGTCGGAGAGCCGGGCGACGGCCGCCTCCTTCGGGTCGACTCCCGGGCTGTCGAGGCCGCCCAGACTCATGTTGACGATCTGCGCGCCCTGGTCGACGGCCCACTGCATGCCGGCGACGATGTTCGAGGTGGATCCCATGTTGTCGTCGTCGAGGACCTTGCCGTCCAGCAGCTTCACCTCGGGCGCCACGCCCTTGTGGCGGCCGTCGGACTTCGCACCGCTCCCGGCGATGATGGAGGCCACGTGCGTACCGTGCCCGTAGCGGTCCTGGACGTCGGGGGAATCGCTGAAGTTCTTCTGCGCAATCTCGACGCCGTTGAGATCCGGGTGGGTCTCGTCCACACCCGAGTCCAGGACCGCCACCGTGACGCCCTTGCCGGTGTAGCCCGACTTCCACATGGCGGGCGCACCGATCTGCGGCACGCTCTCGGCCAGGGAGCCGCGGACCTTCTCGTCCAGCCAGACATGGGCGATGGGCCGCACGGGTGCGGCCCTACCTCCTGCCGTACGGGCCGGAGAGCCGCCTGTGACGGCCGCCCACAGCGCCGGGGCACCGGTCTTGGGCGCCTTGAACGCCTCGCCGTCGACCGCGGGCAGCGCACGGCGCTCCCGGACGGCCACGCCCGCGAACGGGTCGCGCGCGGCGGTGCGGGCACCTGCTCCTGCTCCTGCTCCTGCTCCTGCACCGTCCTGCCGGTACCCGACGATCAGCGGCAGCGTGGTGCGGTGTGCGTCGTCGTACCCGTCCTTGACCAGCCGCGCGACGTCGAACAGCTTCCGGTCGAGTACGCCGTCGGCGATCGGGCGCAGGGCGTCCTGCGGTACGACGTACGTGTGGCCGGCCTCGCGCCGCACCGAGAAGCCGATCTCCTCCCGGCCCTTGGCGCGCTTGAGCCGAACCACCCGGCCGTCGGAGTCGACGTCCACGCGGTCGCCGGTGATCAGCGTGACGGTCGCCGGTGGCTTGGTCTTCGCCTTCTCCTTCGCCGAGGGCTTCGTCCCGTCCTGTGCGGCGGAGCCGGCCGCTTGCGCCGGCTGACCGCCCGCCGATACCGCCCCCGTGACCAGCGCCCCGGCCACGACGACGGCCAGCGCCGCCGTTCTCGCGCGTCCTGTGAATCCCACTCGCGTTCCCCCGCCTTTGTGTCCATGCCAACGCGTTCTCCGTTACCACGCACAGAGATCACGTTCGGTTCTCGACGGCACTCGCAAATCGGTGGAGGGGAGAGGCGGTTCACGGAGGCGGGATCAGTTCGATCAGGAACTCCTGGTCGGCGGCGCCGGAACAGCGGCCTTGGACGATTTCCGTGCCGACGTCGGTGTCCTGGTCGCGCAGGCTCAGACACCGGCCGGTACTGACAGGGCGAAGGCGGAAGTGCGCTGCGGCAGACGGGCCGACGGAGCCGATGCGGAACTGTTGGGCCCGGTTGTCGTCGGCACAGTCGTCGCGAGGTTCGAGCAGGTCACGACCGGGCCCTTTCGGGAGAACCGTCAGGCAGCCGATGCTGTATTTCGGGTGGTGCCACTGAATCTGCACGATGTTCTTGCCCAGCGGTTCGAGGAACACCCGGGGCTGGACCGCCTCCGCGCAGGGTTGCTGGGCGGCGACAGCGGTTTTGTAGTGCCCAGTGCGATCTCTTCCTTCGGTGACACAGAACTCGGGTGTTCGGACAGGGTGAATACGTGCCCAACTGCCCACAGCCAGGATGCGCAGTCCGCTCACCGGCCTCGCCGACGGGGCTGCCGACGGCGCCGAGGCGTTGAAAAGGCTGCTGACACCCAGGGTGCCGGCCATCCCGATGCTCGCCGCGACGGCCAGGCCGGCTGCCCGGTGCCAGCGCGGGGCACGCTTCGAGACGTCGGAACCGGAAGCCTGGCTGTCGCCGGTGGGTGCGGGCTCGCCAGTGGCGATGCGCTGGCGAACGTTCAGCCACTGACGCACTTCCTCGTCACCGAGGCCGCACGCGCGGGTGAAGGCGTCGACGAACCGTTCCCGCGGCAGGGTGGTACGACCGAGGGTGGTCGCGATCGTACTGGCGGGCAGTGTGTCGCCATGCGCGGTCGCCTTGCTCTCCAGCTGGCGGTAGGTCAGTCCGGACCAGGTCCGCAACACGCGCAGTACCGCTACGAACTCGGCCGGGGTGCCGACCTGTGCCGGCTGTGGTGTCGCCGCCGGTTGCCCGGCTAAGTCGCCCTCTTCCCGGCTCATCGCCACAGCCCTCGCGGAAACCGGACAGCCATCACATTGAGACGACACTCCCGTGTTCGGACAGGTTCGGAACACGACGAGCATTGTTCCGAACACGGCCGAACATCGTTCTGCCTTGCCGACGCGACGAGCGGCAAGCAGCGTTGGCCCCAGCGAAATCCGAGCGACGGTTCTGCGAGGACTCCAACTCTCCGCGCCGGTTCCACCGCCTGATTCACCGGCACCTCGCGCTGACCCGCCACGCTCCCGCCCCCTCCGACACCGAAGCCCCGGTCGGCGGCCAAATCTACGCACCACCGCTCCCGGTCGGCAGGTTCCATCAAGTCATTGTTCGGAGGCCGAAGAGGGCTGACGAGACAGCGGTGAAAGCCCGAGGCGCGAATCCGCCCTCGGCCCATCGTTCGACACACCGATCTCGAAGGAGATTCATGCGTACTCGTACATGGTTCACCGGCCTCGCGGCGGGAGCCGCCCTGCTGGCCGGCAGTTCGGTCACCACCGCGCAGGCGGTTCCCGCCGGCCCGAGTGCCTCGTTACCGTTCGAGGCCCGGGCCACCGGCATCGGGGAACCGCCCAGCTGGACTCCCAGTGGAACAGCGACCTGTTCCTCCCACTCCCACAGCGACCGCGACAACGGCGGCGGGGAGACAACCAGCACCAGTACGCCGCGCCGCAGCGGCCCTCACAGCACCTGCGGCAGCAATCCTGTCGGGAGCAGGGCAGTCGACTACCACTGCTACACGGTGAACGAGTCGGACAACACATGGACGTACGTGACGGTCCGTGCCAGCGGAGCCCAGGGCTGGGTGTACGACGGCAATCTCACGAACGGCGGCAGCACCGTCCTGTGCTGAGCCGACGCCATGTCCGTTGAGTGACGCGACAGGGGGAGGGGTGGCTCGCCGGACCCGTCGGGCGAGCCACCCGCGGCGTGAAAGTCCCTCTGTACGCGTCATCGCCCGGAGCCTGCCTGCGTACGCCGCCTTTGCCGCCGGTAAAGTCCGGCGCATGGCTGCCGTGTTGTTCGACTTCTCCGGGACCCTCTTCCGAATCGAATCCGCCGAGTCATGGCTGCGCGCGGTTCTGGACGACTCCGAAGTGTCCCTGTCCGAGCCGGAGTTGATCCGGGCGGCGAAGGAACTGGAGACCGTCGGGGCGCAGCCCGGCGGGGCCAACCCGTCGGCGCCGGTGCCGGCCGACGTGGCCCCCATCTGGGGCATCCGAGACCAGACCTCCGAGTTGCACCGGACGGCGTACACCGGTGTCTCCCGTCAGGTGGCGCTACCCGATCCGGCGCTGCACGACAGGCTGTACGACCGCCATATGGCACCGGCCGCCTGGCGTCCGTACCCCGACACGGCCGAGGTGCTGGGCGCGCTGCGTGAGCGCGGGGTCGCCGTCGGCGTGGTCAGCAACATCGGCTGGGATCTGCGGCCGGTGTTCAGGGACCACGGCCTCGACGCGTACATCGGCGCGTACGTCCTGTCGTACGAGCACGGCATCCAGAAGCCGGACCCCGGGCTGTTCGCGACCGCCTGCGACGCGCTCGGGGTCGAACCGCGGGACACCCTGATGGTCGGCGACGACCGGCGTGCGGACGGCGGAGCCGCGGCCCTGGGCTGCGGAGTGCACTTCGTCGACCACCTGCCGGTCACCGAGCGCCCGGACGGGCTGCGGCCCGTACTGGACCTGGTGGGCTGACCGCGTACCGGACCTGGTGGGCCGAACGAGGTCCGGGCGGACCGGTCAGCTCTGGTAGCCCTCGACCTGCGACGACGGACGGACGTGTGCCTCGTCCGGGTTCTCGCCGAACTCGGACTTCGCCCGCCGCTGGCGCAGCAGGTCCCAGCACTGGTCGAGCTCGCGCTCCAGCTGTCCGAGCCGTTCGTGTTCGGTCGTGCTGTCGATCTGCCCGGACGCGACGGCGTCACGGAGCCTGCGTTCGTCGTCGACCATCGCCGTGATCCTGGCCAGGATCTGCTCTTGATCCATGTCCTACGCCTCCTCGGCACTCCAGCCCACTGTAAGGAGCGGGCGACGGCTCGGCGACAGCTGCTGGTCAGGCCAGGACGGCTGCGCGGGACGGCAGGGAGGCGGCAGTACTTCCCGTCCGCCCGGGACGATCCCCCGCGTCGCCCCGAGCGGACGGCAGCCCGGAGAAAGATCCCTGACGGGACTCGCTCCGGACGCGCTGAGTATAGTTGGCTGGCAGCCAGTCAACGCAGGAGTACATAGGATGTCCCCTCGCAGCGCCTCGGTCAATGAAGAGTTGCGGCGGCGTTCCCGCGAGAGGCTTCTGCAGGCGGCCCTGGAGCTGGTCGGCGAGCGTGGGTACGAGGCCACGACCTTGGGCGACATAGCGGACCGGGCCGGTTCCGCCCGCGGCCTCGTCTCGTACTACTTCCCGGGCAAACGCCAGCTCGTGCAGTCGGCGGTGCACCGGCTGATGCACCGCACGCTGGAGGAGGCGCTGGAGCGCGAGCCGCGTACGGAGGACGGTCGGGAGCGCATGGCGCGGGCCATTGACGCCATCCTGGGCCTGGCCCGTGATCACCCCATGCTGATGCGCCAGCACATGGCGGGCATCCTCCAGGCCGAGGGGTTCGTGCAGTGCCCGGAGCAGCAGCGCCTGGCGGAACTGCTCAGCGACACCATGGCCCGCTACGGCTCACCGGACGCCGCCACCGACTACCCCATGCTGCGCGCGCTCCTGATGGGTTCGGTGTACGCGGCGCTGGTGCCCGGAGTCCCGATGCCGCTGCGGACGCTGCGGGCCGAGTTGTTCCGGCGCTACCGGCTCGACTGGGAGCGGGGTGCCCCGCCGGGCGCCGAGGCACCCGACGGGACCTGCCACGAGGACCTCTCACGGTTCTTCGCTCCCGAGAGCCGGGAACAGGGCCGTGAGCACAACCGCGAGACGGACGAGTCCGGCCGGTCCGGCCGACCGGAGTAGTCCGGCCGGAGCCGGTCCGGCCGACCGGAACAGTCCGGTCAGTCGAAGTAGTCCGGCTGCGTCTGGACGTTCAGTTCATGCAGACGCTGCTTCTTCGCCGGGTCCGTACGACGGTCGTTGATCTTCAGAACGTCGAAGCCCTTGGCCATGTCGTTCGAGTAGATGTAGCCGTTGTAGTAGTACGCCGACCAGGAACCGCCCACCGAGAAGGTGTCGGTGCTCAGCGGACCGCGCTCGAAGTAGGCGATCTCCTTGGGCTTCGAGGAGTTGGTGAAGTCCCAGACGGAGATGCCGCCCTGGTACCAGGCCTGGACCATGATGTCCTTGCCCTTGACCGGGATCAGCGAGCCGTTGTGGGCAACGCAGTTCTCGGTGTCGGCCTGGTGGCGCGGGATCTTGAAGTAGCTCTTGAAGACGAGCTTGCGCTTGTCGCCCTTGCCGACGATGTCGTAGATGCCGTCGGCGCCGCGGTTCGGACCGATGGCCGCGTTGCAGGTGGCCGCGCCGCCGCCGCCCAGCTCGTCGGTGAAGACGACCTTGTTGGCCTTCTGGTTGAAGCTCGCCGAGTGCCAGAACGCGAAGTTCACGTTGTCCTGGACCTGGTCGATGATCTTCGGGTTCTCCGGGTCCTTGATGGAGAACAGGATGCCGTCGCCCATGCAGGCGCCCGCCGCGAGGTCCTTGGAGGGCAGCACGGTGATGTCGTGGCAGCCGGTGGTCTTGGAGACGCCCGGGTTGGTGGGCCCGCCCGGGTTGCCGCCGCCGTCAGGTCCCGAACCGGGGAACAGGACGGGGAAGTTGACGATCTTCGCCTTCTGCGGGGCCTTGCGCGGCACCTTGATGACCGAGATGCCGTCGTGCGGCGGCTGGCAGTCGGGGAAGGCGGCGCTGGGCGAGTACGAGGAGACGTAGACGTAGACGTTCTTGCGCTCCGGCACCAGCGTGTGGGTGTGCGACCCGCAGGCGGTCTCGACGGCCGCGACGTACTTCGGGTTCCTCTTGTCGCTGATGTCGAAGACCTTCATGCCCTCCCAGGAGGACTTCTCGGTCGCAGGCTGCGTGGTGCTGTTGCAGGAGTTGTCGCTGCGCGAGGAGTCGGTGGAGAGGAAGAGCAGGTCGCCGGAGACGGAGATGTCGTTCTGCGAGCCCGGGCAGAGCACCTGGGAGACCGTCTTCGGGGACTTCGGGTTGCTGATGTCGAAGATGCGGAAGCCGTCGTAGTTGCCGGCGAACGCGTACTTGCCCTGGAAGGCCAGGTCCGAATTGGTGCCCGGCAGCGTGTCCTTGGGGATGTTGGCGAGGTGCTGGATGTTCTCCGAGTGGACGATCTCGTCCTGCCCGGGTATCTCGCCGTTCGCTATCGCGGCCCTGGCCTCGGCCGCATCGCTCTTGGAGACCTTCTGCGACGCGGCCGGCGAGTCCCCGGGGTCTGGGGTCGCGACCGCCGGACCGGCTGTGAGCAGCGCGGCCAGGAGGCCGGCCGCGGTGGCGGCAACTCCCAGACGTCTGCGCCGCGTTCGGTGATTGTTCAACAGGGTCACTGCGTCCTCCCTTGTAGCCGTTCGCAGTCGAACGGTTCAGGTTCACCCGAAGTATCGTCTTCATCATGCACAGATCAACAGGCGGCAACGCATTCGTAATGAATGTTTTTGATCAATCACGTTCAGCAGCGTGCTAAGACGGTCATCAACACTCACGAGGTGTCTGTTGTCCCGGGTGACTCAGGAGGTCGCTGTGCCCTTTGGCCGTACGTCCCTGTACCGCGTCGCGATCGCGGCGTCCGCCGTCCTCGCACTCGGGGGCTGCACGGGTTCGGACGACGAGACCCCGTCCAAGTCCGCGGCGGGTACGGGCCCTTCGGTCATCGCCCCCGGCAAGCCGGGTGAGGCCGCCCAGACGCTCTCCGCCGAGGACGCCGCGAAGCACCGGGCCGAGGACGACTCCCCCAACTCCGCCGACCGCGACTACGCGCGCATGATGATCGAGCATCACACGCAGGCGCTGGAGATGACGGAACTCGCCGCGAAGCAGGCCGAGTCGACCCAGGTGAAGGGACTTGCCGACCGGATAACGGCCGCGCAGCGACCCGAGATCAACACCATGAAGGGCTGGCTGGAGAAGCACGGCGGCGCGGGGAAGAGCGAGTCCCACGACCACGAGCCGATGCCGGGCATGGCGACCGAGGCTCAGTTGAAGAAGCTGCGGGCGGCGCAGGGCAAGGCGTTCGACGAGCTCTTCCTGAAGCTGATGATCACCCATCACGACGGGGCCGTCACCATGGCCACCGACGTGAAGGCGCAGGGCAACAACCTCCAGATCGAGGAGATGGCCGACGACGTGATCGCCCAGCAGACGGCCGAGATCAGCCGGATGCGCGAGATGTCCTGACGGCTCCCGAACGCCCGACCCTCCCGACCCTCCCGACCCTCCGATCGCCCGATCGCCCGATCTTCCGCTCAGCGACGCACGTGACGCGGCGTCAGCAGACCCGCGTCGCGCGCTCCGGCGATCAGCCTGAGCGCACGCCGGCGGCTGTGTCCGGTCGCGGACATCACCGCGAGCACCGGGTCCCGGCCCGCCCCTTGAGCCGCCAGATACTCCCCGGCGACGAAGCGTCGGCCCTCGATGCCGCGCGGCCGGGCGGGGCGCGCGTGCCGCTTGCCCGAAGACCCTTCGGCGGACGCGACTCCCGCCGGTTCCGCCGCTCCCCCGCACGCCTCCAGGAGCGGACCCTCGATCCACTCCGGAAGAACCGCCAGGTCGTCGAGCGAGAGCGCCGGCTGGGCCCGCACGTCCTCGATGGAGACGCATCCGTCGCACACCACGGCGAGCATGTCGACCTGGGCGCCGTCGTCGAAGGTCAGCCGGACGTTGCACCACGTCGAGGCGGTGTCGCGCTCCTGCTCGCACTCCCGCACTTCCCAGACGGGCCATACGGACACGACGCCGTCCGGCGCATATCGATCAAAAAGATTAAGAAAGGATGCTTCCAGCACATACGCAACGTAACCGCATGATCACATTCACTGCGAATAGGCACGCATACGCTCCCGGCAGGGCACCCCGTCGGCGCAGCACCGTGCACTGCCCCTCCCCGGGCGCGCCATGCGGTGCGATGCTGGAAGCACCAGCGATCTCCTCGTTCTCCTCGGGGAAGGGGCTCAGCCGTGCTGCAGGTCGCCGTCGTCGGCTCGGGGCCGAGTGGGGTGTACACCGCGCAAGGTCTCGTCCAGCAGGGCCAGGTGCCGGAAGTCAGGGTGGACGTCCTGGACCGGCTGCCGTGCCCGTACGGACTGGTGCGCTATGGCGTGGCACCCGACCACGAGAAGATCAAGTCACTGCAGAACAATCTGCGTACGGTTCTGGAGCACGAGCGGGTGCGGTTCCTCGGCGGTGTCCGGGTCGGCCCTGACGGGCTGTCGGCCGCCCGGCTGCGGGAGCTGTACCACGCAGTCGTGTACTGCGTGGGCGCCGCCACCGACCGGCATCTCGGGGTGCCCGGCGAGGAGCTGCCCGGCAGTTGGTCGGCGACCGAGTTCGTGTCCTGGTACAGCGCGCATCCGGACTCCCTGTCCGACGGTTTCGTGGTCGGCGCGCGGGCGGCGGTCGTCATCGGCGTCGGCAACGTGGCGGTGGACGTGACCCGGATGCTGGCCCGCGGCGCCGCGGAGCTGAGCCCCACCGACATGCCCCAGGCGGCGCTCGCCGCACTGGCCGCCAGCCCGGTGCGGGAGATCCAGATGGTGGGGCGGCGCGGTCCGTCGCAGGCCCGCTTCACCACCAAGGAACTGCGCGAACTCGGCGGCCTGCCCGACACCGAAGTCGTCGTGGATCCTGCCGAATTGGCGCTCGACCCGGCGTACGCCGACCCCTCGGGACTGCCGGCCGCGCAGCGCCGCAACGTCGAGGTGCTGCGCGGCTGGGCCGAGAACCCGCACCCTTCCGGCACCCGCCGGATCCGCCTCCGCTTCTTCCTCCGCCCGGTCGAACTCCTTCCGCACGCAGGGCGCGTGGGCGCCGTCCGCTTCGAACGGACACTCCCGGACGGCCGAGGCGGCGTGACGGGGACGGGCCGATTCGAGGACATCGAGGCCCAGTTGGTTTTCCGCTCGGTCGGCTACCGCGGAGTACCCCTGGAGGGCCTCCCCTTCGACACGAGCCTCGGCACCGTCCCCCACCTCGCGGGCCGCGTTCTGCGCGACGGCTCGGTCTCCCCCGGCGAGTACGTGGCCGGCTGGATCAAACGCGGCCCCACAGGCGTCATCGGCACCAACCGCCCCTGCGCAAAGGAAACGGTGACCTCACTCCTGGAGGACGCGCCCACTCTCGCGCGCCGCGATGTGCCGCCCGACCCGCTGGCCGCGCTGAGGGCGGAGGGGCTGGACCCGGTCGAGTGGGAGGGCTGGCAGGCGATAGAACGAGCGGAGGCAGCCCTGGGCGCCTCCCTGGGCAGGCACGTGGTCAAACTCCCGGACTGGCAGTCACTGATGGAGGCGGCCCGCACGACAGACGCCCCGTAAGGGGCGCGGGGAACTGCGCGACCAGCCCCTCCCGGCCCGCAGTCGACGTGCAACCCTTCCGGGGCCCTCCCGGGGGAGTGGACCATGCCCCAAGGGGCATGACACCTGGCGGCAACAGGTCAGAAATCAACAAACTGTTCAAGCCACGTACGGTCACGTGCAGTCCCCGCTCCCCGCCGTTCCTGGAGTGCCCATGGCAACCCCCACCCCCACCCCCGCACGTCAAGTGCACCCCGTGGACGAGGTCCCACCCGTCCGCCACCTCGCCGCCTTCGGTCTGCAGCACGTCCTCGCGATGTACGCGGGCGCGGTCGCGGTCCCCCTGATCGTCGGCAGCGCGATGAAGCTGTCGCCGGCGGACATGGCGTACCTGATCACGGCCGACCTGCTGCTGTGCGGCATCGCGACGCTCATCCAGTGCGTCGGCTTCTGGCGCTTCGGCGTGCGGCTCCCGATCATGCAGGGCTGCACCTTCGCGGCCGTGTCGCCGATGGTGCTGATCGGTACGGGCGGCGGCGGACTGCCCGCGATCTACGGGTCGGTGATCGTCGCCGGACTGGCGATCATCCTGCTGGCGCCGGTCTTCGGGAAGCTGCTGCGGTTCTTCCCGCCGCTCGTCACGGGCACGGTGATCCTGATCATCGGGCTCTCGCTGCTGCCGGTGGCGGGCAACTGGGCGGCCGGCGGGGTGGGTTCACCGGACTTCGGCGAGCCGAAGAACCTCGCGCTCGCGGCCTTCGTCCTGGCGGCCGTGCTCGCCGTGCAGCGGTTCGCGCCGGTCTTCCTGAGCCGGATCGCGGTGCTGCTCGGCATCGCGGTGGGGCTCGCGGTCGCCGTGCCGTTCGGCTTCACGGACTTCGACGGGGTCGGGAGCGCGGACTGGCTCGGCATCAGCACGCCGTTCCACTTCGGCGCCCCCACGTTCGAGGCGTCGGCGATCGCGTCGATGCTGGTAGTGGCGTTGGTGACGATGACGGAGACGACCGGTGACTTCATCGCGGTCGGCGAGATGACCGACCGGAAGATCGAGCCACGGTCACTGGCCGACGGCCTGCGCGCGGACGGCCTGTCCACGGTCCTGGGCGGTGTCTTCAACACCTTCCCGTACACGGCGTACGCGCAGAACGTGGGCCTCGTCGGCATGACCCGGGTCCGCAGCCGCTGGGTGGTCGCCACCGCCGGCGGCATCCTCGTCCTGCTCGGCCTGCTGCCCAAGCTGGGCGCGGTGGTCGCGGCCATACCGGCTCCGGTGCTCGGCGGCGCGGGCCTGGTCATGTTCGGCACGGTCGCAGCGAGCGGCCTGCGGACGCTGGCCCAGGTCGACTTCAAGGGCAACAACAACCTGACGGTGGTGGCCGTTTCGGTCGCCGTGGGCATGCTGCCGGTCGGCGTGCCGACGGTGTACGCGAAGTTCCCCGACTGGTTCCAGACGGTGATGAACAGCGGTATCAGCGCGGGCTGTCTCACCGCGATCGTGCTGAACCTGCTCTTCAACCACCTTCCCTCGAAGGGAGGTTCAGCTGCCCCCGAGGCGGACGGCCTGGCGAGCGGCGGCGGCGAGGACACTGTCGAGAAGCCCCGGGAAGAGGTCGTCTAGGTCGTCGCGCCGCAGCCCGTTCATCTTGGCGGTGCCCCGGTAGATCTGCCGGATGACGCCCGCCTCGCGCAGCACCCGGAAGTGGTGCGTGGTCGTGGACTTCGTGACGGGCAGGTCGAAGTGCGAACAGGAGAGCTCGTCGCCGTCGGCGGCGAGCTCCCGCACGACCAGCAGCCGCATCGGATCGGAGAGCGCGTGCAGCACGGCCGCCAGCCGGATCTCCGTGCGCTCGGGGTGCGGGAGGTCTCGGCTGCTGGTGGGGGCGGCGGTCGTCACGGCGGCTCCAGTCCGTCGGGGCCGGAGATCTGAGGTCCGAGATCTCCGGAGAACCTCATTGTACGAGAGGTCTCGTAGTTTGACATCTCCCGTACTACGATGCCTATCGTACGAGTCGTAACCGGCCCCGTCACGAATTGGAGTCCGCCGTGAGCGCGCTCTTCGAGCCCTACACCCTGCGCGATCTGACCGTCCCGAACCGGGTCTGGATGCCGCCGATGTGCCAGTACTCGGCCGCGCCGGAGGGCCCCGGGACCGGCGCCCCCAACGACTGGCACTTCGCGCACTACGCGGCACGGGCCGCCGGCGGGACGGGCCTGATCATCGTCGAGGCCACCGCGGTCAGCCCCGAGGGGCGGATCTCGCCGTACGACCTGGGCATCTGGAACGACACCCAGGTCGAGGCGTTCCGGCGGATCACGCGGTTCCTGGTGTCCCAGGGCACGGTTCCCGCGATCCAGCTCGGACACGGCGGCCGCAAGGCCTCGACCGACCGCCCCTGGAAGGGCGGCGCGCCCGTCGGCCCGGACGCGTACGGCTGGCAGCCGCTCGGGCCGAGCCCGGTCGCCTTCGACGAGAACCACCCCGTGCCGACCGAGCTGACCGTGGACGGCATCAAGGAGATCGTCGGCCAGTTCGCCGACGCCGCGCGGCGGGCGCTGGACGCCGGCTTCGAGGTCGCCGAGATCCACGGCGCGCACGGCTATCTCATCAGTGAGTTCCTCTCCCCTCACTCCAACCGGCGCACGGACGCGTACGGCGGCTCGTACGAGAACCGCGTGCGCTTCGCGCTCGAAGTCGTGGACGCCGTGCGCGAGGTGTGGCCGGACGACAAGCCGCTGTTCTTCCGCGTCTCGGCCACCGACTGGCTGGAGGAGAACGGCTGGACGGCCGACGACACGGTCCGCTTCGCCGCCGAACTGACCGCCCACGGCGTGGACCTGCTCGACGTCTCCACCGGCGGCAACGCCTCCGGCGTACGCATTCCCGTCGGGCCGGGCTACCAGGTTCCGTTCGCCGCCCGCGTCAAGGACGAGACGTCGATGGCCGTCGCCGCCGTCGGTCTGATCACCGACGTCGAGCAGGCCGAGAAGATCGTCGCCAACGGTGAGGCGGACGCCGTTCTGCTCGGCCGCGAGCTGCTGCGCAACCCCTCGTGGGCCCGGCACGCGGCCCGCGAACTCGGGGGCGACGCGCACGTGCCGGACCAGTACCACCGTTCGGTCTGAACAGGTCCCGCCCGAGGCGGGACCTACCGCTTGTGCGGCCTACGTTCCGACGCGGCCTACTTCTGGCGGTCGAGCCATTCCGTGAAGCTGGTCCCGGCGACGTGGGCGTCGGGACCGGGCAGCAGCTCGCGCCCCTGGGGGTGCGCGCCGAAGTAGCCGACGGACTCGTCGGTGACGACCTCGCGCGGGTCCTTCTCGGCCGCCAGGCCCGTGCGGACGAACTCGTCGAGGTGGAGCTCCTCGGGGCCCGCCACCTCGGTGGTGCCGTTCAGCGGGGCCGCCTCGGCGGCGAGGGCGACCGCCGCGACCACGTCGTCGGACGCGAGCGGCTGGAGGAGCGAGGAGGGCAGCCGGACGGTGTCGCCCTCGGTGGATCCGGCCGCGATGCCCTTCACGAACTCGAAGAACTGGGTGGCGCGGACGATCGTGTACGGGATCCCGGAGCCCTTGATCAGCTCCTCCTGGGCGACCTTGGCGCGCAGGTAGCCCGAGTCGGGCAGCTGTTCGCTCCCCACGACCGACAGGGCGACATGGTGTCCCACGCCCGCGGCGGCCTCGGCCGCGACGAGGTTGTCCGTGGACGTACGGAAGAACTCCAGCACCGCGCTGTCCTCGAAGGAGGGCGAGTTGGACACGTCGACGACGACCGAGGCGCCCCCCAGCGCGTCGTCGAGGCCCTCGCCGGTGATGCTGTTGACGCCGGTGTTCGGGGAGGCGGGCAGTACGTCGTGGCCGTCCGCCCGCAGCCTTTCCACCAGCTTCGACCCGATGAGCCCAGTGCCGCCGATGACTACGATCTTCATGGTGCAACCCTTCCGGTTTCGTCCGACGGAATCGGACCTGCTGACCATGAAGACCGGACAGGGTCCGGGTTTGTGACAGCCCGGATCCTCTCCTCGCGCCCGCCTCCTACGCAGTGCCGCGAGGACTCGACAGCGACCGGACGTACGGGTCGAGCTTGGCGGGGTTCATCACCCACATGATCCGCTCGATGCCCCGCGCGGAGGCGTCGACGGCCAGCAGGGCGACGGCTCGGCCCTCGTGCGAGACGAGCACGGCCGGGCGGCCGTTCGCCTCGACGCACTCGGTCCCGGCACCGGGCCAGAACCTCGGCGCGAAGGCCGCCAGGTACTTGGCGACGCGGGCACTGCCGAGCACCGGGATCCTCGACGCGCCGCGCACTCCCCCGCCGTCCGAGTAGCTGACGACGTCCTCGGCGAGCAGCGCTTCGAGCGCGGCGAGGTCGCCCGTCCGCGCCGCCGCCAGGAAGACTTCGAGCAGTCGCCGGTGCTCGGCCGCGTCCACCGGCTCCCGCCGCTCGGCGGCCAGGCGCCTGCGTCCCCGGCTGACCAGCTGACGGGCGTTGGCCTGCCCCGTTTCCAGGATGGCCGCGATCTGCTCGTACGGGTGGTCGAAGGCCTCGCGGAGGACGTAGGCCGCCCGTTCCGTCGGCGTCAGCTTCTCCAGGAGGAGCACCGCGAGCTCCACCGCCTCGCCGCGTGCGGCCCCCGTCTGCGGGTCGAGACTCGTGTCCACCGGTTCGGGAAGCCACGGGCCGACGTACGTCTCCCGGCGCACGCGCGCGGACTGGGCGACGTTGATCGCCAGGCGGGTCGTCACGGTGGCGAGATAGGCGGGCGGGTCCAGGACGACCGTGCGGTCCGTCGACTGCCAGCGCAGCCATGCCTCCTGGACCACGTCCTCGGCCTCCGCCGCGCTGCCGAGCATGCGGTAGGCGATGCCGAAGAGCTGTCGCCGTACGCCGACGAAGACCTTCGCGGCCTCGTCCAGCGCGCTCTTCCCGGGAGGCTCCGAGTGCGTCGCCTCTGCCGCTCTCTCCGGATGCTCCGAACGCATCGCCGCGGCTCTCTCCGGCCGGTCCGAGCGCATCGCTGCTGCCTCCGCCTCCGTGAGCCGCTCCGTGAACGTGCGGATTCTTTCACGGGGCACACGACGCGCCCGCGGGAGGCCGCGGGGTTCACGCCACCGCGGTCCGCCCCGCCCCCCTCAGCCGGTCTTCCATCCCCACTGGGGACCGACCCGCTCCCACTCCATGTCCCACTGGTCCATCCGCCGGCGCTCCAGACGGCCGCGGACCATCCGCCCGCCGGCGAAAGGCACGGCAGAGGCGCTCACTCCGATCAGAATGCCGATCATCGCCGCCCGCAGACCCGCCTGGGCCTCCGTCGCGGGCCTGGTGACGAGCAGGCCGTCGGGGTCGGTCCACACGGTGACCGGCGTGCCTGCCGCGCTGCCGGGGTCGACCCGGGTCTGGCCCTCGTGGGCCGAACCGTCGGGCGCGGTCCAGCGGACCTTCGCCCACACCCGCTCCGCACCGGCGGCCCTGGTGCCGGGCGCCCGCTCGGTGAGCAGCGCGGGTACGGGCCGCCACTCGACGCGCTCCCTGGCGAGGGTGCGCTCGACCGACTCCGCGGCCGCCAGACCCGCGACCATCCCGGCGAGCAGCACGAGCAGCCAGGTGGCGAGCACGGTCCAGGCCTCCAGCCGGTCGCTGCGGCGCCGCAGCGGATTGGGCCACCACCGCCACAGCAACGCCCTCGGACCTCGTAACGCCGCCATCGCGGGCCCTCCTCATCACCGGCACACCGACGCCCTCCCATACGAACGCCGCCGCCCTGTTGCTCAGGAGACGTACCCCACATCGGCGGCACCGCCGAAGAAACGTTCTGACCTGCACAGATGTCGCGTCCGGGGGTGACTGTCAGTGCCGGGGTGCAAACTGGCCGATATCTGAGACAACGACGTCCGGAGGTGGCCGGCATGGCCGAGGTACTGCTCACGGTAGGCACACGCAAGGGACTGTTCGTCGGAAGGCGACGCGGCGCTGCCTGGGAGTTCGACGACAGTCCGTATTTCAACGCTCAGGCGGTCTATTCGGTCGCGATCGACACCCGTGGTGACGTGCCGCGGCTCCTCGTCGGCGGCGACAGCGCGCACTGGGGCCCGTCCGTGTTCCACTCCGACGACCTGGGCCGCACCTGGACCGAACCGGCCAAGGCCGCCGTCAAGTTCCCCCAGGACACGGGGGCTTCGCTGGAGCGCGTGTGGCAGCTGCACCCGGCGGCGGCCGAACCGGACGTGGTGTACGCGGGCACGGAACCGGCGGCGCTGTACCGCTCGACGGACCGCGGCGAGTCCTTCGAGCTCGTCCGTCCCCTCTGGGAGCACCCCACCCGCTCGAAGTGGGTGCCCGGCGGCGGCGGAGAGGGCCTGCACACCGTCCTCACCGACGCGCGCGACCCGCGCGCGGTGACGGTCGCCGTCTCCACGGCCGGCGTCTTCCGCACGAAGGACGGCGGGGAGAGCTGGGAGCCGTCCAACTCCGGTGTCTCCGCGGTGTTCCTGCCGGATCCGAACCCGGAGTTCGGCCAGTGCGTACACAAGATCGCGCAGGACCCGACGACACCGGACCGCCTGTATTTGCAGAACCACTGGGGTGTCTATCGCAGCGACGACGCCGGGGGGCGGTGGACGGACATCGGCGAGGGCCTGCCGTCCACGTTCGGCTTCGCCGCGGCCGCCCATCCGCATCGCGGGGACACCGCCTACGTCTTTCCCATCAACGCCGACTCGGACCGCGTTCCCGCGGACCACCGATGCCGGGTCTTCCGCACGGCCGACGCGGGCAAGACCTGGGAGCCGCTCTCGGCGGGGCTGCCGCAGGAGGACCACTACGGCACGGTGCTGCGCGATGCCATGTGCACGGACGACGCGGACCCGGCGGGCGTGTACTTCGGCAATCGCAACGGCGAGGTGTTCGCGTCCGCGGACGACGGGGACAGCTGGCAGCAGCTGGCGTCCCATCTTCCGGACGTCCTCTGCGTACGGGCCGCGGTGATCGATTGAGTCCCCCGACCGAGCCGGGCCGCGCCACCGCCCTGGGCCCCAACACCCGCCGCTGTCACGGCACATACCACTCCGGGCCGTGCGGCGGCAACCGGTTGATCAACCATGCGCGTACGGCAGTAGGGTGACGCCGTGGCACCACGACCGTTGAATGAAATCGTCGAACAGGGCTGGGCGAAAGCGCTTGAACCCGTGGCCGGGCGGATCGCCGAGATGGGGGACTTCCTGCGCGCGGAGATCGCCGCGGGACGCACCTATCTGCCAGCGGGCCCGAACGTGCTCCGCGCCTTCCAGCAACCCTTCGACGACGTCCGGGTCCTCATCGTCGGCCAGGACCCCTATCCGACCCCGGGGCACGCGGTGGGGCTGTCGTTCTCGGTCGCGCCCGAGGTGCGTCCGCTGCCCGGCAGCCTCATCAACATCTACCGGGAGCTGACCACCGACCTGGGTCTGCCCCCGCCGACGAACGGCGATCTGACGCCCTGGACCCAGCAGGGCGTCCTGCTGCTCAACAAGGCGCTGACCACGGCCCCGCGCAAGCCGGCCGCCCATCGAGGCAAGGGCTGGGAAGAGGTCACGGAGCAGGCGATACGGGCGCTGGCCGCGCGGGGGCGTCCGCTGGTGTCGATCCTGTGGGGGCGCGACGCCCGCAATCTCCGGCCGCTGCTGGGCGATCTGCCGTCGGTGGAGTCGTCGCATCCGTCACCGATGTCGGCGGACCGCGGCTTCTTCGGTTCGCGTCCGTTCAGCCGGGCCAACGACCTGCTGACCCGCCAGGGGGGCACCCCCGTGGACTGGCGGCTGCCGTGACCCCTCCCGGCGGGACGTCGGGGGTGTCGGAGGCGTCGGGCGTACTGGGTGTGGATTCCGGGGGTTCGGGGTTGCGTGTCGTCCTGGCCGTCGACGGCGGCCGGGTCACGGCTCCGCTGGCGTCCAGGGAGCCGGTGCGCACCGGCCCTCGGGGTATCGACGCCGGGCATCTCCTCGAACAACTGGTGCCGATGGCACGGCGGTTGGCGGCCGAGGCCGGGGTCGAAAGGCTCCGGGCGATCGCGGTCGGCGCCGCCGGTCTCACCACCCTCGGCGATTCGCTGCGCGCCGATCTGCCGTCGGCGCTGGCCCGCGAACTCGGCGTACGCAGGCTCGCGCTGGTCGCCGACGCCGTCACCGCGTACACGGGTGCGCTGGGGCAGCGGGTGGGCGCGGTCGTCGCGGCCGGAACGGGGATGATCGCGATCGGCACGGATCTGAAGAGCTGGCGCAGGGCGGACGGCTGGGGCCATCTGCTCGGCGACTGCGGCAGCGGCGCGTGGATCGGACGGGCCGGACTCGAGGCGGCGCTGCGCGCCGACGACGGACGGCCCGGCGGCTCGGCCGTGCTCCTCACCCGCGCCGAGGAGATGTTCGGCTCGGCCTCGGCGCTGCCGGGACAGCTCTACCCGCGCTCGGACCGCCCCGCCGTGCTGGCGTCCTTCGCACCCGAGGTGGCCGCCTGCGCCGGCGACGACCCGGTGGCGGCGGACATCCTGGCCGCCGCCGCCCGGCACATCGCGGACTCGGCGGCCGCGGTGTGCCCGGACGAGGCTCCGGGAGAAATCCAGGTCGCCCTCACGGGTGGTCTCCTCAGGATGGGCGATCCCCTCCTCGTACCGTTGCGGGCCGCCCTGGCGGAGCGGCTGCCGTACGCCCGGCAGGTCCCGGCGGCGGGCGACCCGCTCGACGGTGCCGTACGCATCGCCGTCGACGTGGCCGACGACCGGCTGACGCTGCCGCGCGACGAGAGCATGCTGTACGTCGTGACGGACGCCTCGTAGCCCCCGGATCACCGTCGGTGGACGTACTCCCCTTGATCCGTGGACAGCCAGTGAGATCAATCCGTACGTAACTCATCAGACAAAACCGGACGGATACCGCTCACCTGCACCCTCCCCGAACAGGGGAGCCCAGGAAACCAGTAACATTCGGCGCCATGAGCTCCCCCACTGGGCCCGCGTCCGGCCTGCCAGTACGAATGCCGCGACCCCGCCAGCCCGGCCGGCACCGCCGACCGGAACCGTTGGCGGCTCCCGAGGGCGCGCCCGCGCTCGTCCTCGCGGTGCCGGGCATGCCCAGCGCCGCCACCCGCAGCCTCGCCGAGGAGGTCGTGAGCATCGCGCGCTCCGAGCTTCCCGGCCTCGACGGGCGGATCGGGTACCTCGACGGGGACGACTCGGAGTTCCCCACGCTCCAGTCCGTGCTCGCGCACGCCTCCGAGGAGCGCATCGCGCGCTTCGAGCAGGCCCGTGCCGCCGGTGTGGACGTGGTGGAGCCCGACGGCCCGGTCGCCGTGGTCGTGCCGCTGCTCGCGGGCCCGGACGGCGCGCTGCTGCGCCGCGTCCGCCAGGCCGTCATGGACAGCCGCGTGGCGGCCGAGCTGACCGATGTGCTCGGCCCGCACCCGCTGCTCGCCGAGGGGCTGCACGTGCGGCTGTCCGAGGCGGGTCTGGCCCGCGCCGACCGCGCCCGGCTCTTCACCGTGGCGACGGCCGCGGACGGCATCATCCTGGCGTCCGTGGGCGGCGACGAGGCCGTGCAGGCGGCCGGGATCACCGGCATGCTGCTCGCCGCGCGGCTCGCCGTGCCCGTGATGGCGGCGGCGCTCGACGTGGACGGCGCGATCGCGGCCACCGCCGAGCAACTGCGCTCCTCGGGCTCGCAGCAGCTGGCGCTCGCCCCGTACCTGATCGGTCCCGAGCTCGACGCGGGTCTGCTCGACGCCGCCGCGAAGGAGGCGGGCTGCTCCGCCGCCGAGGCGCTGGGCCCGTACCCGGCGATCGGCAAGCTCGCGCTCGCGAAGTACACCTCGGCGCTGGGCATCGCGCCCCCGCAGCCGCAGGGCGCCCCGGTCCGCTGACGCGGACGGCAGTCACACAGGCACGAATCCCGAAGGGCCCGCTCCGTTGTCCGGAGCCGGGCCCTTCGGGGTTCCGGCGTTCTTCCCACAGCTGCAGCTGCGCCGGCGGCCTTCCCCGCGGGCGTCCTAGTCGAGCACCACACAGGACGCCGCGGGTGCCCTGACCGAGCCGCCCCGCTTCGGCACGCCCGTGTCCTGGTCCACCTCGAACCATGTGACGTGTCCCGAGCGTTCGTTGGCCACGTACAGGAAGCGGCCGGTCGGGTCGAGGGCGAGGGCCCGTGGCCAGGTGCCTCCACAGGGCACTGTGGTGACCAGGCGGGGCCCTTCGCCGGGCGGGCCGGGCACGAGCACGGAGAGGACGTCCTGGCCGCGCGTGGCGGTCCACAGGAAGCGGCCGTCGGGCGACACGACGATGCCGGACGGATAGGCGTCCCCGTCGGGGAGGCCGGGCAGCACGGACGTCTCACCGACCGGCCGGAGGGCTCCCTCGACGGCATCCCAGTGGCAGGCCGTGACGGTCGGCGCGAGCTCGTTGAGGACGTACGCGCGCTCGCCGTCCGGGTGGAACGCCAGGTGGCGGGGCCCCGAGCCGGGCCGCAGCGCGAACTCGCGGTGCAGGGAGAGCACCCCGTCCCGCAGCGCGCACACGCGTACCGAGTCGGTTCCGAGGTCGACGCTCACGGCCCACCGGCGGCTCGGGTCGGGCTGCACGTGGTGGGCGTGCGGGCCCTGCTGGCGCTGGCCGTGGGGACCCGATCCCTTGTGCCGCAGCACTCCGGAGGCGGTGGCGAGGCTGCCGTCGTGGCGGATCGGCACGGCGCTGACGCTGCCGGAGCCGTAGTTGGCCGTCAGGACGTGTCCGTCGAAGAGGCTCAGGTGGGTGGGTCCGCTGCCGCCGACCGGCACCAGCGGGCCGGCCAGGGAGGGTTCGTCGCCCTTCAGGCGGTACGCGGCGATCGCGCCGTCGGCCGTCTCGCTCACCGCGTAGAGCATGTCCCCCGCGGGTGACAGGGCGAGATACGAGGGGTCGGCGACGCTGTTCACGGCGCCCAGCAGCGTCAGGGCGCCGCTCTCCTCGTCCACGGCCGCGGTGAGGACACCGAGGCCCCCTGCCGCCGTGAAGGAGCCGATGTAGGCCCGTCGCCGCCGTCCGTCGCCGTCCGCCACTGCCGTCCCCTCTCGGTGCCAAGCCGTTCGGGGCGACGGTAGCAGTCAATGGCCTAGACCAGACGAGGGGCCTAGACCAGACGTGAGGCTTCGGCCGTCGGCCAACCCGGTCCCGTCGCCGGTGAGGCGTCGGCCGGTTCCGTGCGGGGCATCGCTCGCAGGGTGCGCCCCCGGGCGGCTGCGTCCGCGGACCGCTCCCGCGCGGTCCGCGGACTCCGTGCGGCTGACAGCCGCGGGGTTACCCGTCCGACGGCCTGATCCACCCTCTGCGTGGCCGGTGAAACTGCCTCATTCATGGGCAGGATGTCCAACTGCCGTGCACGCGGAGAGGGTTCAGGCGCTCACGGCCGACGAACGGCGCAGGGGCGTGGCCAGCGCGGCGAGCGCTCGTTCCAGGCCATGGAGGTGGGCCAGCGCCTGCTCGGTGCCGGCGTGGTGCACCCGGGCCGCGGAATGCTGTCCCGGCGCGCCCGCGGTCGTCGCCACGGCGCGTTCCGGCACCGCGCCGACCAGTACCTCCACCGCCGCCTCGACACGCCCGCAGGCGGCCGTCAGGCGTACGTCGTACGAGGCGTCCGGGTCGGCGACGACGGCCGCGAGACCCCGTGTCTCCCGGGCGCAGTCGTCGAGGAGGGCGAGCACCTGACGGGCCCGGGCCTTGCGGGCCCGCATCGGGTTGAGGGGGTGCACGAGTGGCGCGAGGGCGAACCGGACCCGGCCGAGCAGTGCCTCCAGTTCCGCCGCCTGCGGCGCGGGGTCGGCGTCGGGGTCACCGGCCAGGCGTCGGGCCGCCGCCGCGGTGCATCCGTGCACGGCGCGCACGGCCTGGCCCACCCAGCGGTCGGTGACCGCGTGCGTGGTGACGGGCAGGATCAGCGCGACGGCGAGCGCGGCACCGAGCGCCCCGGCGGCGGTCTCCGCGAGACGCAGCCCCAGCAGACCTGGATGCAGCACGCCCAGCAGCCCGTAGAGCAGCCCTGCCATGACGGTGACGAAGAACATCATCCAGCTGTACGAGAGAGCCGCGGTGTAGAAGATCCCCCAGACGCAGACCGCCACGATCGCCGCGGTGGGTGCGGGGGCGCCGTCCAGCGGTACGGCGATCAGCAGACCGGCCACGATGCCGGTGACCGTGCCGAGGACGCGCCGGAAGCCTCGTACGAGGGTCTCGCCGCGCGAGGACGTGTTGACGAAGATCCACCAGGCGGTGCCGACGGCCCAGTACCAGCGCTCGTGGGAGAGGACCTGGCCCGCGGCTATCGCGAACGCGCAGGCGGCCGTCGCCTGGAAGGCCTGGCGGGTGGTCGGCCGGGAGAGCCCGCGGCCGGCCGGGGCGGCGGGCGTGATGGGCGGAGCGGTGCGCCGCTCGATGCACCACACGCCGAAACGCACCACCGAGGAAGCCGCCAGCGCCAGTGCCATCGCGGCGTACAGCTGCGGGAGTTGGCCGGGCACGGCGTGCAGGAACTGCGTGATGAAGAAGGTCATGAACGCGAAGATGCCGAGCGCGTGGCCGCGGGGTCCCCAGCGGCGGGCGTACACCCCGCAGAAGATCACGACGAGCCAGATCGCGTCGCGCACGGTCGGGACCGTGTGCAGCGTGGCCGCGAGGGCGAGCACGGGGAAGCCGACGACGGGCAGCAGGGCGGTGGTGACCGCCTGGCCGCGCACGGTCGGGTCGCCGACCGTGAACAGCGCGAGGAGCGCGGCGAGACCGCCCGTGATCGAGGCGGGCAGCGAGAGTCCGGCCAGCTCCGACGCGGCCACCGCGAGACCGATGCCGAGCACCGCCCGCAGCGAGATCCGCAGCCGTGCCAGGCCCGGATCCGGAGCCATGAACATCTTCCTCACCGTCGGCAGCCCGCCCCCACTTCGTGTCGACCCCACCTTCAGGACGCGCCTTGTTCAGGGCATGCCTTCAGGACATGGCAATGGCGCCGCGGGTCCGGATCCGGCTTCCTTGCCGGTCCGGCTCTTCGCGGCGCCATGGATGGCGCGTGATCGCGCCAGGAATACCCCCAAGGTAAGCAGTGCGGGTGCAGTGGCTCAACCGGCTCTCGATCCACTGGGCCATTGGTACAGTCGAGAACGATCAGTACACACCGCAGGGAGACCAACGGACCATGGCCGTGGACGAGCTCGACACCCGCATCCTGCGGCTGCTCATGGAGCAGCCTCGCACCAGCGTGCGCGAGTACGCGCGCGTCCTCGGCATCGCCCGCGGCACCCTTCAGGCGCGGCTCGACCGGCTGGAGCGGGACGGAGTCATCACCGGTACGGGTCCCTCGCTCTCCCCCGCCGCACTCGGGCACCCGGTGCTCGCGTTCGTGCACATGGAGGTCACCCAGGGGCATCTCGACGACGTGGGGGACGCGTTGGCGGCCGTGCCGGAGATCATCGAGGCGTTCTCGATCACCGGCGGCGGGGATCTGCTGACGCGAGTCGTCGCGCGGGACAACGGCCATCTGGAGGACGTCATCCAGGCACTGATCAGCCTGCCGGGCGTCGTCCGCACCCGGACCGAGGTCGCGCTGCGCGAGCGGGTGCCGCAGCGGATGCTGCCGTTGGTGGAGTCGATCGGGCGTACGGGCAGGGGGTGACGGGTGGGTACGACCCGGGAGTGACTGGGCGTACGACCCGGGGGTGACCGGTGGGTACGGGCCTGGGTTGATCGTCGGCGTTCGGGACCCGGCATCCTGGATCCCATGAGCAATCTCGGCAGCACTTCGGTCATCTTCGATCTCGACGGAACACTCGTGGACAGCGAGCCGAACTACTACGAGGCGGGACGGCAGACGCTCGCCGGGCAGGGCATCACGGACTTCACCTGGGCGGACCACGAGCGGTACGTCGGCATCAGCACGCAGGAGACGATCGCGCTCTGGAAGGAGCGGTACGGCCTGGACGCGCCGCTCGACGTGCTCCTCGCGGACAAGAACCGGCGCTATCTGGAGCTGGCCCGCGCGTCCACCCGGGTCTACCCGGAGATGCGGAAGTTCGTGGAGTTGCTGGCCGGGGAGGGTGTGCCGATGGCTGTGGCCTCGGGGTCCTCCCGCGAGGCCATCGAGGCGATCCTGGCCGGGACGGGGCTGTCCGCGTATCTGCGGACGGTCGTCTCGGCGGAGGAGGTCGCCTCCGGCAAGCCCGCTCCGGATGTCTTCCTGGAGGCGGCTCGGCGGCTCGGGGTGGTTCCCGGGGACTGCGTGGTCCTGGAGGACGCCGCACCGGGGGCGGCTGCGGCGCACGCGGCCGGGATGCGGTGCATCGCGGTCCCGTACGTCGCGGGGCAGGCCGATGATCCTGCGTTCGCCACGGTGGGGTTGTTGTTGCGGGGCGGGCAGGACGAGTTCACGGCTCGGGCCGCGTATGAGTGGCTGCGGGTGGCTCCGCCGGTGGGGCGGGGTAGGTGAGTTTGTCGGCTGCCGGTTGGCTGTGGCCGGGCGCGCAGTTCCCCGCGCCCCTGGGGGGCGCGGGGAAGTCCTGCTGCTGCGGGTTGGCTGTGGCTGAGCGCGCCGTTCCTCGCGCCCCTGGGGGGTGCACGGAAGTCCTTCAACTGCCCGTCCGCCGTGGCTCAGCGCGCCGTTCCTCGCGCCCCTGCAGGGCACGCCCCTGCTGGGGGCGTGCCCTGTTCTCTATGCGACGCCTGCCGCGTCCAGCAGGGCCGTTGCTGTTGTTGTGGTCAGGCCTGCCAGGGTTTCGGCCCTTGCGCCGGCGCGGGCGCTTGCTCCGTCGAAGACGAGGGTGAGCTGGCGGGCCAGGAGTTGGGGGTCGTGGGCGCCGCCGCGCTCGGCCTCGACGCGGAAGGCCTCGGTCAGGGCGCCCTTGGCCCGCAGGGCGACGGCCCTCGCCGGATGCCCGGGGTCCTTCAGCTCGACCAGGGCGGACAGGAACGGGCAGCCGCAGTAGTCGTCCTTCGTCGAGGCCTGTTCCAGCAACTCGAAGATGTGCAGGATCCGGGCTCGGGGCGGCCGGGTGTCGTCGGGGTCGAGGTCCAACTGCCGCGCGTACTCCGGCGCACGCCGCTCCAGGCTCGCCGCGAGCACCTCGTCCTTGCTGGCGTAGAGCTGGTACATCGAGCGCTTGGACACCCCGGCGGCCCGGCACAGCGCCTCGACGCCGATGGAGACGCCGTCGCGGTAGAAGAGCTCCATGGCCGCGTCGAGCAGCCGGTCCCTCGTGGATGTCTTGTCCGTACTGGCCATGAGCGGAGGGTACCTCCGTCGGTGAACGCCCCCAAAACCGATCGGTCTACTGCCGACGCGGCCGCCGATGGGCTAGGACACGAGCTGCGGATACAGCACCGAAAGGTCCGCGGACAGCCCCGACTTCACCTGGCGGGACAGGTCATCGGCCAGGACCTCGAACGCTCCGCTCTCGATGCCGTCGAGCGCCTGGGCGGCGACATCCTCGGGCGAGGACTTGGGGGCGTCGATCTTCGCCGCCATGTCCGTGTCGACGTAGCCGACGTGGAGCCCGGTGACCCCGATCCCGCGCGGCTTGAGGTCGAGCCGCAGGGAGTTGGTCTGGGACCAGACCGCGGCCTTGGACGCGCTGTACGAGCCGGCGAGACCGACCCACGACAGCACGGAGTGGACGTTCAGGATGTGGCCGCCGCCGTTGCGCTCGATGACCGGGACGAAGGCCCGCGCGGTGAGCAGCGGTCCGTAGAAGTTCGTCTCGAAGTCCCGGCGCACGTCCTCGACCGACCCCTCCAGGAAGGACGCGTTCACGGCGACCCCGGCGTTGTTGATCAGGATGGTGACGTCGCCGGCCTGCTCGGCCGCCGCCGCGACGGACGCGGGGTCGGTGACCTCCAGCGCCAGCGGGACCGCCCGCGGGTGCGTGACCGTCCGGGGATCACGGGCCGTGGCGTACACCTTCTCCGCGCCCCGCTCGAAAAGCCCCTCGACCAGCGCCTTGCCGATCCCCCTGCTGCCGCCGGTCACCAGGACGACGGAACCCTCGATAGCAGTCATGTCACTCTCCGAACTCAACACGCGAACACTTGGAAACCGATCGGTTTCCCTTCATCAGGAACAGTAAACCGATCGGTTTCACAAAGCAAGGCGGCCGAAGCGCGGGCAAACGCGAGTGGGGCCCCGTCGCAGTGACGGGGCCCCACATGGCCGGTCAATCGGTACCGACCGGTTGGATCAGTGCCGGTCGATTGAACCGGTGGCGGTCGGTCGGTGTTACGCGCCGCTCGCCCTGAGCATGTCCTCGCGCTCGACGAGCTTCACGCGCTCGCGGCCCTGGGGCTCGCCAAGGGCCTTCTCCGCGGCATCCAGGCGGTACCAGCCGTCCCACGTGGTGAAGCGGACGTTCCGCTCGGCGAGGAAGGCATCCACGGCTTCCGGACCGGGCGAAACAGGCGTGTGCAAACGGCCGTTGGCGTGGTCGTCCAGCAGGCTGGCGACCGTCTCGTTGGCGTCACCCTTGGTGTGGCCGATCAGGCCGACGGGCCCGCGCCGGATCCAGCCGGTGACGTACGCCGACTGCAGGTGCTCGCCGGTCTCCTCCATCACGCGGCCGGCCTTGTCCGGGACGGTGCCCGTCTCCATGTCCCAGGGCAGCTTGGGCAGCTTGTCGGAGAGGTAGCCGACGGCCCGGTACACCGCGCCGAGGTCCCAGTCCTTGAACTCGCCGGTGCCCTTGACGTTGCCGGTGCCGTCGAGAGTGGTGCGCTCGGTGCGCAGGCCCACGACCTTGCCGTCCTCGCCGAGGATCTCGGTCGGCGACTCGAAGAAGTGCAGGAACAGCTTGTGCGGCCGGTCGCCGACATCGCGGATGGCCCAGTTCTCCAGGGTCTTGGCGACCATGTCGGCCTGCTTGTTGCCCCGCCGGGTCGCGATCGAACCGTCGTCGTAGTCGATGTCCTCGGGGTCGACGATGACCTCGATGTTCGGGGAGTGGTCCAGCTCCCGCAGCTCCATCGGGCTGAACTTCGCCTGCGCCGGGCCACGGCGGCCGAAGACGTGGACCTCAAGGGCCTTGTTGGCCTTGATGCCGTCGTACACGTTCGCCGGGATCTCGGTCGGCAGCAGTTCGTCAGCGGTCTTGGCGAGGATGCGCGCCACGTCGAGCGCGACATTGCCGACGCCCAGGACGGCGACCTTCTCCGCCTCGAGGGGCCAGGTCCGCGGCACGTCCGGGTGCCCGTCGTACCAGGAGACGAAGTCCGCCGCGCCGTACGAGCCGTCGAGGTCGATGCCGGGTATGTCGAGGGCCCGGTCGGCCGTGGCGCCCGTGGAGAAGATCACCGCGTCGTAGAAGGCACGCAGGTCGTCCAGGTTGATGTCGCCCGGGTAGTCGACGTTGCCGAAGAGGCGGATCTGCGGCTTGTCGAGCACCTGGTGCAGGGCGTTGATGATGCCCTTGATGCGCGGGTGGTCGGGGGCGACGCCATAGCGGATCAGGCCGAACGGGGCCGGCATCCGCTCGAAGAGGTCGATGGACACGCCGGGCTCGACGGCCACTGCGGACTTCAACAGCGCGTCGGCGGCGTAGATCCCGGCGGGGCCGGCTCCGACTATGGCTACCCGCAGGGGGCGAGACATGTTCAGGTTCCCTTCGAGCGATGATCGATCAGGAGTACTCACCCGGAGCCTAAACTAAGGCATGCCTAAGTCAGTAGTCGGGCCCGATCTATGACCCCATAAGGCCGCTTTATGGGGTCCGCGCGCATGAAGGGGGCAGGAATCGGCTCCCGTGCCGGCTCCGGCGACTTCCGTGACCGGCTGACCGATTTCCGCGCCTGGCCAGTCGATTCCCGCGCCCGGCCAGTCGGCTCCCCTGCCGGATCAGCTGTCGTAGTCGACCGTCAGCGTCTCCGAGACCGGATACGACTGGCACGTAAGGACGTACCCCGCGTCCACCTCGTCGGCTTCGAGGGCGAAGTTGCGGCGCATGTCGGCCTTGCCGTCGGTGACCAGCGCCCGGCAGGTGCCGCAGACGCCGCCCTTGCAGGCGAACGGCAGGTCGGGGCGGGTCTTCTGGGCGCCGTCGAGAACGCTCCGGTCCCGGGCGAGGGCGGCGGTGGTGGAGCGCCCGTCGAGGGTGATGGTCACCTGGCTGACGGCCCCCTGGACGGCGGCCTCCTCGTGACGTACTTCCCGTACGGGCTCGTCGTCGGCGTAGAACAGCTCCTGGTGGACGCGGTCGCCGGGCACTCCGAGACCGGCGAGCACCGCCTGCGCGTCACGGACCATGCCGTGCGGGCCGCACAGCCACCAGTGGTCGGCCCCCTTCACATCGACCAGGGCGTCGACGAGCGCCGAGAGCCGCTCGGCGTCGAGGCGGCCGGAGAGCACCTCGGCCTCCCGCGGCTCGCGCGACAGCACGTGGGCGAGCTGGAAACGGGCCGGGTACAGGTCCTTCAGGTCCGCCAGCTCGTCGGCGAACATCACTGTGCCGGTGCGCCGGTTGCCGTAGAAGAGCGTGACGGTGGAGCGGGAGTCCGCAGCCAGCACGGACTCGGCGATGGACACCATGGGCGTGATGCCGGAGCCCGCCGCGATCAGCACGTGATGGCCGGGGGTGGTGAGGTCGGGTGTGAAGAAACCGGTGGGGGCCATCACCTCCACGGTGTCCCCGGGGCGCACGTCCCGCACGAGCCACGCCGAGAACAGACCGCCCGGCACCACCCGCACGCCGATACGCGGCACCGAACCGGCCGGAGAGCAGATGGAGTACGAGCGCCGCTCGTCCCGTCCGTCGATCTCGCGCCGCAGCGTGAGCGACTGCCCGGGCGCGAAGGCGAACTCCCCGGCCAGTTCCTCCGGGATCTCGAAGCTGACAGCCGCCGCGTCCTCGCACAACGGCTGTACGGAGGCGACGCGCAGGGTGTGGAAGACCGGACGGCGGGTGCGTACACGCGGACGCACCGCCGGGCCGGACGCGGGACCGGAAGCAGTGGCGGGACCGGAAGCAGTAGTAGGACTGGCGGTGGTCGGCGCGGCCGGGTCCTTCAGGCCTCCCATCGGCTCTTCCCTCAGGCCTTCCATCAGATCTCCTTGACGTACTCGAACGGCTCGCGGCAGGCGAGGCAGCGCCACAGCGCCTTGCAGGACGTGGCGGCGAAACGGGAGGTCTCCTCGGTGTCCGCCGAACCGCAGCGCGGGCACTCCACCGTGCGCCGGGTGGGCGACAGCACGAGCGGAACGGGACCGGCGGCGTGGCGGGGTGCGGCCCCCGGCGGCGCGATGCCGTGCTCGGCGAGCTTGCGACGGCCCTCCGGGGTGATCCAGTCACTCGTCCACGGCGGGTCCAGGACCGTACGGATCTCCACGCGCGCGTACCCAGCGCCGCGCAGCCGTGCCGCCACGTCCGCGCGCATCTCGGCCATCGCCGGGCAGCCGGAGTAGGTCGGCGTCAGACTCGCGACCACGGTCCCGTCCCCGGTCACCTCGACGGCGCGCAGGACGCCGAGGTCGGCGAGGGTCAGCATGGGCAGTTCGGGGTCGGGCACCTGCTCGGCGATGTGCCGGGCGTGCCGCACGTCCGTCAGCACGGTCACCATGTCGCCCCCGGGTGTGCACGGGCCACGCTCTGCAACTCGGCCAGAAGCGGCGCGAGATGCTCGGTGTGCTCCCCGCCTCGCCCGGCGCCGGGCAGCGGCCGGTACACGGGCATGGGCAGCCCGGCCGCCTCGGTGACCTGCCGCAGCACGGCGACCACCTCGCCCCGCACGTCGTACGCCGTGAACAACTCGCCGAAGTACGGGGCGACCTGTTCCATCGCCGTACGCGTCCGGCGGCGCGACTCGTCCGTGCCGTCGCCGAGACGCACCGTCCACTCGGCCGCGTACTGCCGGTGGTACGTCAGCTCCTTGACGCCCTTGGCGGCGATGGCCGAGAGGACGGGGTCGGGGTGCGACGAGAGCTGCTCGAAGTGCGCGAGGCGCCAGCTGGACAGGACCAGCAGCCGCACGATCGAGAACGCGAAGTCCCCGTCCGGGAGTTCGGCCAGCCGGACGTTCCTGAAGTCCTCCGCGTCCCGGAAGTAGGCGTACGCGTCCTCGTCGCGCCCGGTGCCGTCGACCTGCCCGGCGCGTGCGTACAGCAGGCGGGCCTGGCCGAGGAGGTCGAGGCCGATGTTGGCCAGCGCGACCTCCTCCTCCAGCTCCGGGGCGCGGGTGGTCCACTCGGCGAGCCGCTGCGCGGAGACCAGGGCGTCGTCCGCGAGCGCCACGCAGTCGGCGGCCAGCCGGCCCGCGTCGACGCCCTCGGGCACGGTGGTGTCCACGCCGTGCAGGGGGTCCTCGAAGCCGGTGCCGTATGCCCAGCGGGCGTCGTCCTCGTGTCCCTCGGCGAGGGTCATGTAGACGTGGTCGTCACTCATGCCCTGCTCCTCAGATGTGCGGGACGTCGTCGGGGATGTCGTAGAAGGTCGGGTGGCGGTAGACCTTGTCGGCGCTCGGCGCGAAGAACGGGTCCTTCTCGTCGCGCGTGGACGCCGCGATGTGCTCCGAGCGCACCACCCAGATCGAGACGCCCTCGTTGCGCCGGGTGTAGAGGTCGCGGGCGTGGGTCAGCGCCATGGCGTCGTCGGCTGCGTGCAGCGAGCCCACATGGACGTGGTTCAGCCCGCGCTTGCCGCGCACGAACACCTCGTACAGCGGCCAGTCGCCCTTGCCGGTGCCCTGGGTGCCGGTCCCCTGGGAGGTGCCCGGGGTGATGTCGCTCATGCCGTCGCTCCTTCACGCGCGCGTGCCGCCTGCTTGGCCGCGTGGGCCGTGGCCGCCTCCCGCACCCAGGCGCCCTCCTCATGGGCGCTGCGGCGCCGCTCCACCCGCTCGGCGTTGCACGGCCCGCCGCCGGAGATCACCCGCTTCAGCTCCGACCAGTCGGGGGTGCCGAAGTCGTGGCTGCCGCGCTCCTCGTTCCAGCGCAGCTCCGGGTCGGGGAGGGTGACGCCGAGCTTCTCGGCCTGCGGCACGGTCATGTCGACGAACCGCTGACGCAGCTCGTCGTTGCTGTGCCGCTTGATCTTCCAGGCCATCGACGCCGCCGAGTTGGGCGAGTCGCCGTCGGGCGGGCCGAACATCATGAGCGAGGGCCACCACCAGCGGTCCACCGAGTCCTGGACCATGGCCCGCTGGGCCTCGGTGCCGCGCATCATCGTCATCAGCAGCTCGTAGCCCTGCCGCTGGTGGAACGACTCCTCTTTGCAGATCCGCACCATCGCGCGCGCGTAGGGCCCGTACGAACTCCTGCACAGCGGAACCTGGTTGCAGATCGCCGCGCCGTCCACGAACCAGCCGATGACGCCGACGTCGGCGAACGTCGGCGTGGGGTAGTTGAAGATCGACGAGTACTTCTGGCGCCCCTCGATGAGTCGCTCGGTCAGGTCCGCTCGGTCGGCGCCCAGGGTCTCCGCCGCCGAGTACAGGTACAACCCGTGGCCGGCCTCGTCCTGGACCTTCGCGAACAGGATGGCCTTGCGGCGCAGCGAGGGGGCACGCGTGATCCACTCGCCCTCCGGCTGCATGCCGATGATCTCCGAGTGCGCGTGCTGCGCGATCTGCCGCACCAGCGTCTTGCGGTAGCCGTCCGGCATCCAGTCGCGCGGCTCGACCCGCTGGTCCCGCGCGATCGTCGCGTCGAACTGCTGCTGCAACTCCTGGGGCGGCACCTCGGTGGAGTGTGTCGTGGTCATCGATACCAGCTTCCCAACCGACCATTCGTTCGGTATCAGTGTGACGTGTTTCCGCCGACCGGGCAAGACCCGGGCACGATCAGGGGCGGCGTGAGTCACGGGCGTGCGGCTGCCGGCCCGTGAAGACCTGGATTCACCCGCGACCGCCGATCATGCGATTGTGGAATAATTCAATTTGAGCTACGAAAGGCTACTTTCGTGACCAGGATGAGCAATGGCGCTGACTACGAGAGCATTCGGTTTGACCGCAGCGGTCAGGCCGAAGCCTTTGACGCCATCGGCGACCGTTACGACGAGGCTTTCCCGCACAAGGAGGGCCAGCTCTCCGCCGGAGAATGGCTGATCGACTCGCTGCCGGCGGGTTCGCGAATGCTCGACCTCGGCTGCGGCACCGGAGTGCCGACCACGCGCCAGCTGACGGACGCCGGCTTCGAGGTGGTGGGCGTCGACCTGTCGCGCAGGATGGTGCAGCTCGCCAGGGAGTACGTTCCCGAGGCGACGTTCCACCAGCTGGACATCGCCGACCTGCGCCCCGGCGGCCCGCACGACCTCGGCCGTTTCGACGCCGTCGCCGCCTTCTTCTCCTTGCTGATGCTGCCCCGCGTGGAGATTCCCCTCGCGCTGCAGACGATCCGCCACCTGCTGGTTCCCGGTGGTCTCTTCGTCCTCTCGATGGTCGAGGCCGATGTGGACAACTACGCGATCCCGTTCCTCGGAAACACGATCCGGGTTTCCGGATACGTGCTGGAAGACCTGCACAAGGTCATCGAGGCCGGTGGCTTCGAGATCGTCAAGGAGGCCTCCTACACCTACGCCCCGGCAGTCGCCGACGTCCCGCCCGAGGAACAGGTCTTCCTCTGCTGCCGACGGCACGACTGAACAGGCACGACCCTTCACCGCGGACCGCGGCCCACCGACGGGACGAAACGCGTGACGGAGCACCCCACCCCCAAGGGCCCGCGGGTCACCCGGACCCCCCAGCCGCCCCCTCCGCACGGCCGCCGTGCGGAGGGCAGGGGCTCCCGGGACCCGGGACCGGACAACCCTCCGGACCCGGACCCGATCCCTGACGGGGGCGGAGCGCAGACCGACAGGCTCCAGTATTTGGACGTGGCGACCCGGCGGATCGCCCGCGGGATGGATCTCGACGAGACGCTCCGCGAACTGCGGCGGGCGGCCGTCCCGGCCTTCGCGGACGCGATCATCGTCCATCTGCACGATCCGCTCCCCGTCGGGGACGAGAAGTCGACCGCGCCCGTCGTCCTGCAGCTGCACAGCGTCAGCAGGAAGCCGGAAGAGTCCACCACCGCCCGGTCAACCCTGCTCAAGACCCATCCCCTGCACTCGGACATCGCCGAGCGCGTGCGGCCGGACATCGCCGGCCGCCTCTCGAAGCTGCTGCTCGCCGGACGGCCCGCCTTCGGTGACGCGCCGGGGATCGCGCCCGCGGTGGCCGAACTGCTCGGGCCCCTGGCGAAGGTGCCGGAGGCGATTCCGCCGGGGCGCAGGCTGATCATCGCGCCGCTGCACGGCCGTCGGCACGCCATGGGGACGGTCGTCCTCCTGCGCCGGCCCGACCGGTCGCCCTTCACGCGCGACGACCTGCTCGTGGCCTCACAGCTCGCGACGCACACCGCCATCGGCGTACAGAAGGCGGTGATGTACGGACACGAGGCCTCCGTCGCGGACACGTTGCAGCACACCATGCTCCCGTCGTCACTGCCCGAGCCCACCGGGATCCGGCTGGCCAGCCGCTATCTGCCCGCCTCGAAGACCGCCCAGGTCGGGGGCGACTGGTACGACGCGATTCCACTGCCCGGCAACCGCGTCGCACTGATCGTCGGGGATGTCATGGGGCATTCCATGACGTCCGCCGCGATCATGGGCCAGCTGCGCACCATCGTGCAGACGCTCGCCGGGCTCGACCTGCCTCCGGACGAGGTCCTGCACCATCTGGACGAGCAGGCCCAGCGCCTCGGCAGCGACCACATCGCCACCTGTCTCTACGCGATCTACGACCCGATCTCGCACCGGCTGCTCATCGCGAACGCCGGCCACCCGCCCGCGGTGCTCCTGCACCCGGACGGCCACGGCGAGGTCCTGCGCGTTCCACCGGCCGCCCCCATCGGTGTCGGCGGCGTCGACTTCGAGTCCGTGGAGATGCACGCGCCCACCGGAGCGACCCTTCTCCTCTACACCGACGGCCTCGTCGAGTCGCGCGAGACGGACGTGGGAACAGGCGTCGAGGCCCTGCGCGCCAGTCTCCGAACCGCGGCGGGCGGACGCTCCGCGCCCTCGCTCGAAGTGCTCTGCGACCACATCCTGGGCGTCATGGTCCCGGGCTCCCGGGACGACGACATCGCGCTGCTCACGGCCCGGTTCGAGGGCTTCCCTCCGGACAGCGTGGGGTACTGGCACCTGGACCCCCACCCGCTGACCGCCGGACAGGCCCGCCGTCTGACCCGCAGGGCACTTCGCCGCTGGGGCCTGGAATCGATGCTCGACCCGACGGAACTCATGGTCAGCGAGGTGGTGACGAACGCCGTCCGTTTCGCCTCACGGCCCATCGCGCTGCGGCTGCTGCGCACCGACGTCCTGCGCTGCGAGGTGACCGACGACTCGTCCCAGGTGCCCCGGATGCGGCAGGCCCAGCCGGGCGACGAGGGCGGCCGGGGCCTCTTCCTCGTCGACCAGCTCGCGCAACGCTGGGGCGCTACGAGGCTCAGCACGGGCAAGGTCGTCTGGTTCGAGCAACAGATCCCGAAGAAACAGCAGCAGCCCGACCATAACCGGCCTGATCAGTGACCGCCCGCGTCTGTCCCCCTTGCCGCCTCCTCCCCTTGCCTGCCTCCCTTGCCTGCCTCTCTTGCCCCGCCCCAGTGTCACCGGTCAAAATGGTGACGTGAATCTGGATCATGCCTTCTTCTGCGGGAACCCCGCGCTCGACTTCGCGGCCACGCTCCGGGCCCGCCGCACGCTCCGGTTCGAGACGCTCGTGTCGCCGGACCGACTGGAGGCATGGTACGTCGAGTCCGGAGTCGTCGACGCCGTCTCCCCCAGCCGGGAGGCCGACGTCGAGCAGGCGATCGCCGTACGGGAGGCCGTCTACGCCCTGATCACCGCCCGGCGGCTCGGCGAGGCCTACGACGAAGAGGCGCTCGCCGCGGTGAACGGCGCGGCCCGCAAGCCCTCCGCGACGCCCCAACTCACCGCGGCGGGGCGATGGACGGCCGCGACGCCCGAAGAGGCGCTGGCCAGCGTGGCGCGCCAGGCCGTCGAAGTCCTCGGCGGACCCGATGTTCCGCTGCTGAAGGAGTGCGGCAATCCCGAATGCACCCGCGTCTACATCGACCGGTCGCGCGGTGTGCGCCGGCAGTGGTGCGGCATGGAGTCGTGCGGGAACAAGGTCAAGGCCGCGGCCTACCGCGCCCGCAGGAAGCAGGCACAGACAACCACGGTCGGCTGAGACACGGGGATCCCGAGGTTCTCGTACCGCAGGGAGCACCCGCGGCCTACGCCGGCAACCGGGCCCCGAGGATGGCGAGGCAGTTCCTCCACAGGACGTCGAGGCGCTGGGGGTCGTTGTAGAGCTTGGCGAAGAGCACCTGGCCCTCGAGTTGCGCGACGACGGACCGGGCGGCCTCGCGGGGGTCGCCGATGGCGATCTCGCCGCGCTCCGCGGCCTCGGCGACGACCTCCTCGACCATGTCGACCTGAGCGTCGAAGATTCCTTGCAGACGCGAACGAACCGCCTCGGTCTGGTTGCTCAGCTCAAGTGTCAGGTTCCCGAACAGGCACCCCGAGACGGTCCCACAGCTCTGCTGTCCGGCACGCTGGCCCGCCTCGGTCTCCTCGAACAGCTGCCGCAGCCGCTGGAGCGGCTCACCGCCGCCGCGCAGGACGCGGCTCCAGTCGGCGCTCTGGGTCTCCCAGTGCTCGTCGAGAACAGCCAGGGCGAGCGCTTCCTTGGTCTCGAAGAAGTAGTAGAAGCTGCCCTTCGGCACGCCCGCGACCTTGCAGATCTCGGCAGTGCCGAGGGCCGAGTAACCCCGCTGCCCGATGAGTGACTCCGCAGCCGTGAGGATCTTCTCCCTGGCGTTGCTGGTCCGTCCCATACGGCCAATATACGACCGATCGACTATTTACCCCGTCGACCGGTCCCCCACGGGCGCTCCGGCCCGGGCTCGCGTCACAGGCCGCGCCAGACGTTGTCGAAGGCCGCGTCCTCGATGGACCGGCGCTGCCGAACGGCTTCCAGTTCCATCACCGCGTCGTTGACCGCGGCCAGTACCGTCGCCACCGCGTCGTCGGCGATGTCCAGGGCGTCCGAGGTGTCCGGCGTGCTCGGGGAGTCCGGCGTGTTCGGTGAGTCCTCGGCGGCCTCGGTCTCGTCGAACGGCTCGCCGTACAGTCCGGCGGCCGTCGCGAGAGCGACCAGAACGGGCTCGTGCGACTCCCAGCGATCGACGGCCCCGCGGCGGGCGGGGGAATCGACGAGAGCCAGGTCACCGGCCCGGAAGGACACCAGACGTCGGCGTTGCCGAGTGAGCTGGCCCTCCGTCTCGAAGGCGGTCACATAGGCCGAGGACAGATCACGGCCCCGGCGCCACAGCCAGTCCTCCACCGACTCGTACGGCGCCTGGCGGACGAGCGACGACGCGGCCTCACGCAGCAGGGGGTCGTCGAGCGAGGGCAGGTCGCCGGGCACGACACGGTCGCCGTCCAGGGCGACGGCCCGGGCACCGAGGAGGTCGACGACCTCGGCCCCGGCGAGCGCGAGAGACAGGCTTCCCCGGTCCGCGGGGCGGCCGGATTCCCCATCCATGGCAACGATCAACAAGTCCCGCGGTGTGGTCATGATCCGCTTCCCCTCGGAGGTATGAGCAAGCGTACGTCGCCGACGTCGAGGCCCGCCGCGCGGTCGACCGGACTCACAGGCACGTACGGACGAGCCACTCGTCGGAGTTGTACGTGTCCCTCGCCGGGTCCGGCACGGTCGCCGGCTTCTCCTCGACCATGTCCGCCGTACTGACGCGCTCCGGCAGCGTGCCGAACCGCGCACGGCGTGCAACCTGGGCGGTGTCCGGAGCGTTCTCCTGATGCGCCATCTCGTCCTCCTGGGTTCGATCCGGGTGCGATCCGGTTCCGATCGCGGCGAGGGCGGCGCCATCCGGCCCGCTCGCGTCACCTGCTGAACAGGTGATGATGATCGCAGGAGCTTTCGTCACCCGTCAAGATGGTGACGGGCTCGACGATCTGTTCTCCATGGTCCGTTGGGCAGGACTTACCAAACTTGGAACCTTCGCTTTCTTGAACTGTTCGTGTTTAGGACGCTAGGTTTGGCGCCATGACCACACCCCGTACTCCGACCACCGCCGAGGAGCTGCGCGGTGTCGGCCTGCGGGTGACGGCCGCCCGCGTCGCACTGCTCGAAACCGTCCGCAGCGGCGACCACCTCGGAGTCGAGGCGATCGCCTCCGGGGTACGCGACCGCGTGGGCCACATCTCCCTCCAAGCCGTGTACGAGGCCCTCCACGCACTCACCGCGGCGGGACTCATACGCCGCCTCGAACCGCCCGGCAGCCCGGCCCGGTTCGAGGGACGTGTCGGAGACAACCACCACCACCTCGTGTGCCGTTCGTGCGGCGTCGTCGCCGACGTCGACTGCGCGGTCGGCCACGCCCCCTGCCTGACCGCGTCCGACGACCGCGGCTTCGCGATCGACGAGGCCGAGGTCATCTACTGGGGCCTGTGCCCCGCCTGTTCCACCAGCCGCAGTTCCTGAGCACCGTGATCCACCCAGTTCGGAAGGACTCTCATGACTGAGAACCATGATGCGATCGTCACTGACCCGAAGCCCGCGGAGGCTGGAGGCTGCCCGGTCGCACACGAGCGCGCCCCGCACCCGACTCAGGGCGGCGGAAACCGCCAGTGGTGGCCGGAGCGGCTCAACCTGAAGATCCTTGCCAAGAACCCCGCCGTGGCCAACCCGCTCGGGGAGGAGTTCGACTACGCCGAGGCGTTCAAGAACCTCGACCTCGCGGCCGTTAAACAGGACATCGCCGAGGTACTGACCACCTCGCAGGACTGGTGGCCGGCCGACTTCGGCAACTACGGCCCGTTCATGATCCGTATGGCGTGGCACAGCGCGGGCACCTACCGCATCAGCGACGGCCGCGGCGGCGCCGGTGCCGGTCAGCAGCGCTTCGCCCCCCTGAACAGCTGGCCGGACAACGGCAACCTCGACAAGGCCCGCCGTCTGCTGTGGCCCGTGAAGAAGAAGTACGGCCAGAGCCTCTCCTGGGCCGACCTCATGATCCTGACCGGCAACGTCGCCCTGGAGCAGATGGGCTTCGAGACCTTCGGCTTCGCCGGCGGCCGTGCGGACGTCTGGGAGTCCGAGGAGGACGTGTACTGGGGTCCCGAGACCACCTGGCTCGACGACCAGCGCTACACCGGCGACCGTGAGCTGGAGAGCCCGCTCGGCGCCGTCCAGATGGGCCTCATCTACGTCAACCCCGAGGGCCCCAACGGCAACCCGGACCCGATCGCCGCGGCCCGCGACATCCGTGAGACCTTCCGCCGGATGGCGATGAACGACGAGGAGACGGTCGCCCTGATCGCGGGCGGTCACACCTTCGGCAAGACCCACGGCGCGGGCCCGGCGGAGAGCGTCGGCGACGACCCCGAGGCCGCTCCGATCGAGGCGCAGGGCTTCGGCTGGAAGAACTCCTTCGGTACGGGCAAGGGCGCGGACGCCATCACGTCCGGCCTGGAGGTCACCTGGACCACCACGCCCACCCAGTGGAGCAACGGCTTCTTCGACAACCTCTTCGGCTACGAGTGGGAGCTCACGCAGAGCCCCGCCGGCGCCAACCAGTGGAAGCCGAAGGACGGCGCGGGCGAGGGCACCGTCCCGGCCGCCCACGACGCCACGAAGAAGATCGCCCCCTCGATGCTCACGACGGACCTGTCGCTGCGCTTCGACCCGATCTACGAGCCCATCTCCCGCCGCTTCCACGAGAACCCGGCGGAGTTCGCGGACGCGTTCGCCCGCGCCTGGTATAAGCTGACCCACCGCGACATGGGTCCGAAGTCGCTCTACCTCGGCCCGGAGGTCCCGGCGGAGACCCTGCTGTGGCAGGACCCGCTGCCTGCGGCGGAGGGCGAGGCCATCGGCGCCGACGACGTCACCACCCTCAAGGCGAAGATCCTCGCTTCGGACCTGACCGTCTCGCAGCTCGTCTCCGCCGCCTGGGCCTCGGCCTCGACGTTCCGCGGCAGCGACAAGCGCGGCGGCGCCAACGGCGCGCGCGTCCGTCTGGAGCCGCAGCGCGGCTGGGACGCCAACGACCCCGACCAGCTCGCCCAGGTGCTGCGTGTCCTCGAGGGCATCCAGGCGGAGTTCAACTCCGGCGCCAAGAAGGTCTCGCTGGCCGACCTGATCGTGCTCGGCGGCAGCGCGGCCGTCGAGAAGGCCGCCAAGGACGCCGGTCACGACGTCACGGTGCCCTTCACCCCGGGCCGTGTCGACGCCACGGAGGAGCACACCGACGCGGAGTCCTTCGCCGCCCTCGAGCCGACCGCCGACGGGTTCCGCAACTACCTCGGCAAGGGCAACCGCCTGCCGGCCGAGTACCTGCTGCTCGACCGTGCGAACCTGCTGACCCTCAGCGGCCCGGAGCTGACGGTCCTCGTCGGTGGCCTGCGCGTCCTGGGCGCCAACCACCAGCAGTCGTCGCTCGGTGTCCTCACCGCGACCCCCGGCAAGCTGACGAACGACTTCTACGTCAACCTGCTCGACCTGGGCACGACGTGGACGGCGACGTCCGAGGACGCGACCACCTTCGAGGCCCGCGACGACGCCACGGGCGACGTCAAGTGGACCGGCACCCGTGCCGACCTCGTCTTCGGCTCGAACTCCGAGCTGCGCGCGCTCGCGGAGGTCTACGCGGCCGACGACGCGAAGGAGAAGTTCGTGAACGACTTCGTCGCGGCGTGGACCAAGGTCATGGACCTCGACCGGTTCGACCTCGTCTGATCGGTTCATCGTGACGTCCGGGCCGGCCCTCACAGGGCCGGCCCGGACGTTCTCGTTCCGGGACTTCTCCGCCGGCCCCACAACCTCTACGCATGCGGACGTCCGATGCAGGCTCCGCGCAGACCCTGCGTACTGATCGCCACACGCAGTAGGTTCGAATCACGTGTGCGGCCCTGTGGTCGCATGCGTCGGGGACTCGGGGTGAGGGGGAACTGTGCGTTCCGGAGAGCGGTTGACCGGCCGCTACGTCCTCAAGGAGGTCATCGGCGCGGGGCGGAGTGGCGATGTGTGGCTGGCCCACGACACGGTGGTCGGGCAGGACGTCGCCCTGAAGCCGGAGCGGACCGACGGCGACCACGAGACCGCGGTACGACGGCTGTTGGGCGAGCCACGTGCCATGGCCAGGTTCCGCGACCATCCCCACGTGGTGACCCTGCTCGACGTGGTGACCGTACCTCAGGACGAGGACAGTGCGGGGACGTACTGGTTCATCACGGAGTACGTGCCCGGCGGCAGCCTGGACCGACAACCGCCGATGTCTCCCTTACGGGCGGCCCGTATCGGCGCCCAACTCGCGGACGCGTTGGCCGCGTTGCACGAGGCGGGCATCGTCCACTGCGACGTCAAGCCCGCCAACATCGGCCTCACCCGGCGGGGTACCGCGAAGCTGCTGGACTTCGGCGCCGCGTACCGGGTCGGCGGCACCGAGACCATCACGGCCAACGGCCCCTTCAGCTTCACTCCGGACTACGCCGCCCCCGAACTGGCCCGGGGCAACGTCCCCCTACCCGCCTCGGACGTGTTCTGCCTGGCCACGACTCTCTACGCGCTGGTCACCGGCTCACCGCCCCGCGGCGGCGAGTCCGAGGAGGGCGACGACCAACGGGACGCGGACAAGGAGGGAGAGGCAGGGAACGGGGAGGACGGCGAACGCCTCAGGTACTGGAAGGCCGAGCAGGGCGTCGTCGAGATGGACGCCGCCGCAGTGGGAGCCCTGTATCCCGTGCTCTCCGCCATGCTGCGGCGCGATCCGCGGCAGCGCCCCGATGCCGTCGAGGTCAGGCAGCTCCTGGAGGCCGTCGATACCCCTGACAGCCCGGACGACTTGGGCGGGTCGGGCGGGTCGGATTGTTTGGCCGGTTCGGCTGGTTCGGGCAGTTCGGGCGGCTCGGGCGGTTCAGCTGGTCCGGGTGGTTCGGACGGCTCGGTTGGAAAGCCCGCCGGGCGGCCGCGATGGCGTCGGCGCCGGCCGCTGATCGTGGCGGCCCTCGGCGTGTGCGCCGCGCTGGCCTTGGGGCTCGCCGTCGTCCCCGACGGCGGCGATGACGGGCGAGCGGCCTCCGGGGCCGACCAGAGTCGACTCAAGGACAACGCCTCGAAGGGCGCGCACGGCAAGCAGATCGAACCCCTGGCCCTGATCGGCGATCCGCACACCGCCGACCTGTGCGCCCTGGCCGACACCGGTGCTCTCGGCCGGTTCGGGGAGGCCGAACTGGACGTGGACTACGGGAACTTCGACCGCTGCGACGTACTCGTCCACCCCGACGACGAGACCCGGATCGACGTGTCGATCCAGCTCCGGGCGGGCTCGCCGCCCGAGAGGTCGGAGCCCGTCAGAACCATCGGGGCGATCGACATCACGGAGGCGCCACCGGAGGACGACGAGTGCGGACTGCTGCTGACACCCGTTGGCGGTCCCAACGGTGATCCCGATGGTGATCCCGTTGGCGACACCGGCGGCGATCCTGACGGCGACACCGGCGGCACGACTGTCGGCATCCGCGTCAACATGGGTGACGGCTCTGTGACCGGCGGCAACGCGACACTGTGCGCGGTCGCCGACGCGGCCGCCCGGAGCACGGCCGATGTCCTCAACCGGGGCCCGGTCCCCCGCCGTTCCCCGGCCTACCCGGCCGCCTCACTGGTCTGGGCGAACGCCTGCGAACTGCTCGACGCCGAGGCGCTGTCCGTCGTTCCCGGAGTCAGGTTCGACGTGCCGAAGGTGGGCGTCGCGGACTGGAGCTGCGAGTGGCAGAGCCGCGTCGACGATCTGGAGGCGGAGGTGGGCTTCTTCCGCGACGAGCCCAAGTCCACGGTGGACGGCGCCCCTGTCAGGCTCAGCGGATACGACGCCCTGGTCGTACCGGAGGGCAACGGCGAGAAGACCTGCACGGTCTTCGTCGAGTACCGCGAGTACAGCGGCCAGGACACCGAGACGGCCGCCGAGATGCTGCGCCTGCGGGTCGGCGGCGAACGGCCCACCGACGAGCTCTGCACGATGGCCACCGGCCTCGCCGCCCCGGCCGCTGCCGCACTGCGCGCGCAATGACCCGAGGGGGAACCGGGCCGGGTCCCCCGCACGTCACCCCCGTTGCTCGGGGTCCGGCCAGGCCGTGTTGTCCTCCATCAGGTCCAGGTCCGGCGGTACCAGCGTGGTTGACTCCACCAGTCCCTTGAGCAGGTTGTGCAGCAGACCGTTGTCGTTGGGACGGCCCTCGGACTTGTCGTGCATCAGCGGGTATCGGAATCCGGTGCGGTGCAGTCGGCGCCGTACGGCCTCGATCCGGTACTCGATCCTGCGCTCGTTCCAATTGCCGTCCGGGTGAAGGTAGATGAGCTGCCTGGCGGCCATCGCGTACGTCAGGGGTCTCGGATCCTCCTCGTACAGGAGGTACCGCTGACCGAGCACGACGAGCAGCAGCCGTTCGTCGTCGTCGAGCGCCCAGGTCTCCGGCCGTACGGTCTCGGCGCGGCGCCTCGACACCGGGCCCTGGTCGTCGTGGCCCGCCACGTACAGCTCGACCAGGTGCTCCCGGTAGCCGGAGCCCTTGACGAACAGCGGTGTGTAGCCGGTGGTGAGCGGGAGCGGCTCGGTGCTGAGGTGCATCATCCGGCCGCGGGGCAGCCGGACGAGCTGCTGCCCGGTGTTGCGCAGCCACCACTGCCCCTGGCGGTACGTCAGTTCGCCGTGCCGCCGGCTCACCCGCAGGTCGTCCAGGCCGACGCCCAGGTCGACGTCCGGCTTCTCACCGCGCCCGAAGCGGACGGTCAGGCCCTGCCGGGGCGGGGCGCTGAGGTCGCCGGTCACCGTGCGGGCGTGCAGGGTGCCGGGGGCGGCCGACGCGACACCGCGCGCGAGGCTGGCGGAGAGGGGCATCGCTGGACTCCTCGGTTCGTCGGGGTCGGGTTGTCAGGGGGTGCCGGTTGTCAGGGTTCTCGGTTCACCCACGGGTGTATTCCTCAGTTCCTCAGGGTCCGCGCCCGCTCCGGGACCCCTCCCCAAGGCGGGTTCGCATAAGTAGGAGCGGGATGCCCCTGCCCACCGATGCCGACTCCTGCTTCGCCCGGCGGGGCTGCCGCTCAGCGGACGACCAGTGGCCGGAACGCGGAGCGCACGTCGGACTTCGACTCGCTGACGTACCTGGTCGTCGGCGGGCCCGAGTCGGAGTCGCCGGCGGTGAAGTACGTGATGAGGGAGGGGCAACTCGACCCGTTGATCTGGATCTTGCGCTTGGCGACGAGTTTGCCGGTGCGCACCTCGTAGACCTTCACCGGGATCGCGATCTTGTGGAAGGTCACGTATGTGGTGGAGCCGGAGGTCCGGCCCTGGTACGGGCAGGTGCGGACGGACGTTCCGAAGGTGTCCTCGCCCATGCAGACCACCAGGACGGCGTCGGCCGCGTCGGCGGCCTTCCAGGAGCCGGGGAGCTTGTCGGTGTAGTCGTCGCCGTATGTGTTGCCGGTGTAGAACAGCGCGCGGTTGGTGCCCTTGCCCATGGGCTTGGCGCCGCTGTACTTCGCCGGGCGGGAGCAGTACTCGGGCTGGGTTCCGGAGCCCGGTGCGAGCAGGCTGCGGACGTTGGCCAACTCGATGCTCTGGGTGGCCTTCCGGGCTCCCTTCCTGGCCTTGTCCGCCAGTTCGTCGCCGGGGTAGCGGTCCAGCAGCCGCTCGTAGTGCGCACGGGCGTCCTGCCAACTGCTGTCCGCCATCAGCTCGTCACCGCATCCGACGAGGGCGGCGGGCGCGGTACGCCGGGCCGTGTCGGCGGACCGGTCCAGTACGTCGTCGCTGCGCTTCCGGTCGCGGAGCCAGTCGGTGACGGTGACGGTGGTGCAGGGGTCCTTGGCGGGCAGGCCCCCGAGGAATCCGGTCAGGGTCGTCTCGACCGTCTTCTCGTTGCCGGGTTCGGCGAGGACGGAGGCGAGTGTGCCGAAGCCCTCGTCCAGGGCATCGGTGTTCCCGGTCAGCGCGGTGTTCAGTTCCGTCCGGGCCGACCGCAGCCGGTCGCATGCCTCTACGCTCTCGTCGCCGCGGGCGGACAGCGGGGCGTCGGCGACCCGATGTCCGAACCACACCCTGTCCTGGGCGCTCGACACCCCGGCGCAGTCGCCGCGTTCGCGGGCCTCGGTGACGCTCTCCTCGATCCTGGAGGCGTCGAATCGCAGGAGCGCCACGGCCAGCAGCACCGACAGCGTGATGCACAGTGCGACCACGCTCTGACGTCGCAGAGCGACCCCGCTGCCGCCCCTGCGCGCCAGGAACCACCCGTGGGCGACGACCGCGACCCACCACACGAGGACGGCGATCTCGTACGCCGGCCGGGCGGTCGAGACGAGCCGGGAGACGAGCACGACGGTGACGACCGCGGCCGCGGCGGCGAGTCTGCGCCGCCGCAGCATCAGGTAACCGACGCCGAGGAGTGAGGCGTTGCCGAGGGCGACGGCCAGCGGGTCGTGCGCCCGGTCCTCGGGAGGCATGGGTTCCGGCATTTCGGGCAGGGCATGCGTCGGTTCGTTCATCCTGGTCTCCCCCGGGTCGCAGAACGAGTCTCGATGTCGGCATGGTGCCGCCCCACCCCCGGGACCCCTCCCGGGGCTGCGCCCTCAGCGCATGAGCGCGCCGCGCAGTGTGAGGCCGTAGTTGGTACGCAGGCGGCGCAGTTCCCAGAGGCCCACCGCGGTGACGGACAGCGGCGCGCCGAGCGTGACGACGATCCGGACGGGCCCCGGCAGAGTGTCGTAGGCCCCTGTGAACATATCCACCAGTGCCATCTCCCACACGAGCGTGATGGCCAGCAGAGGCGGCACCGTCTCATGGATGTCCGCGGTGCGGAAGACATGGACGAGGGACATACCGATGCCGTAGAAGACGAACGGGAGGACCCAGACGATCGTGAGCAGCGTGACGACGACGGTGACCACCGTCATCACGGGATTGGTGGCGAACCGCCCGCTGACGAAGCCGGTGAGCACGGACGCCGGGAACACGAACATGGCGCCCATGATGGCCAGGATCGAACCGAAGGGCTTCGCGGTGCGGCGCAGCAGCTCCTGACGGGCCGGTGGCCGGGCCACGGCGATCAGCACCCCGACGGCCACCGGGAAGGTCGCCGCGAGCACAAGTACGTTGATCCAGGCCTGGTTTCCGCGGTCGCTCGCGATGTCCCCCGCGGACGCGGCGATTTTGTAGGAGATCGTCACCCACACGACGGCACACAGGCCGACGATGGTGCGGATCTTCTGGATGCGGGCGACCACCTCGTCGTCGACCCGGCCCGGCCGCGACGGCGTGAAGACCTTGCGCCCGACCGCGATGGGACCCGCGGTGCGCCACAGCCGCCCGAGCGGTCCCACGCGGCGCTGGGGCAGCGGCCCCGGGTACGGCGGGCCGGGCTGCGGAGGGTAGGGGTGCGGCGGGTAGGGCTGTGGGCCGTTGGGCGGGTAACCGCCGGGCGGCGGTGGAGTGTTGTACGGGTACGGGCCCTGGGGCTGCGGAGGCACATTGCCACCGTGCGGGTCGTACGGTGGCGGCCCCTGCGGGTTCCAGGCGTTCATCTCTGCAACTCCCCCGATTCGCGGCTGAAGTGACGGACGCGTCGCCGCAGTGTATTGGTTGCAGACGGGAAGTACTTTTCCGAGGCCGGGGCGGGCGGCGGGATCACTCCCAGACGACGACGTTGCGTCGCACGGGCACGGTCGAGGCGTCGGTCGCGAACAGTTCGGGCGAGTGCGCGCGGATGCGTTCGATGTCGCTGAAGACGGCCCGCAGGTGTGTACGCATGGCCGTGCGGGCGAGCTGGACGTTCCCGCCGACGATCGCCTCGAAGATCTCGTGGTGCTGGGCGGCGAAGACGGCCGGGGACACGTTCTCGTGCAGGCCGAGGCGGCGGGCCCGGTCCAGGTGGCCCTTGGCCGCCGCGACGGTGGTCCACACATTGCCGTGACCGCTCAGGCGCATCAGGCCCTGGTGGAACGCCTCGTCCAGATCGAAGAACTCCTCCAGGTCGAGGTCCGCCCGCTGCTGGCGGTTCAGGTTGCCCCGCAGTTCCTCGACGACCGCGGGGTCGAGCTGCTCGGGAAGGTCGTCGAGCGATGCGAGCTCCACCGCCTCCCGGAGGAACTGTGCGTCGGCGACCTGTGCGGGATCCACGCGTGACACGAACGACCCGATCTTCGGGAAGACCTGCACCAGGCCCTCCTGGGCCAGCAGGATCAGGCTCTCCCGCACGGGCGTGCGGCTGACGCCCAGCGACGCGGCGAGTTCGTTCTCCGAGAGGGCCGCGCCCGGGGGAAGTTCGAGGGTCAGGACCAACTGACGCAATTTCAGATAGATATCGCGCCGACTCGTCCGCCCGTTCGTTTGAGCCATGTGCACATCGTACGTAGGACGGCGACACAAGTATTGCCATGCTGCGCGACAGATGCTTGTATACAAGTACTTCGCGACCAAGGAGTACCTGTGAGCAAGATCGAACGCGTCGAGGTGTTCGTCGCCTCCCCCGGCCGTACCTTCGTCACGCTGCGCATCACCACCACGGACGGGGTGACCGGGCTCGGTGACGCCACGCTCAACGGTCGTGAACTGTCCGTGGCGAGCTATCTGCGCGACCACGTGGTTCCCCTGCTGATCGGCAAGGACCCCGCCCGTATCGAGGACATGTGGCAGTACCTCTACAAGGGTGCCTACTGGCGGCGCGGGCCGGTCACCATGACCGCGATCGCCGCCGTCGACACCGCCCTGTGGGACATCAAGGGCAAGACGGCCGGACTGCCCGTCTACCAGCTCCTCGGCGGCCGGTCGCGCGACGGCGTACTCGTCTACTCGCACGCCAGCGGCACCGACACGCCGTCGCTGCTGGACGACGTCCAGCGCTATCTGGAGCTGGGCTACAAGGCCGTACGGGCGCAGGCCGCCGTGCCCGAGGTCGGCGGCACGTACGGCGTGCGCAAGGGCAAGGTCTACGAGCCGGCCGCGACCGAGCTGCCGGACGAGCAGCCCTGGGACACCGAGGCCTATCTCGGCTTCGCGCCCACCTACCTGGAGGCGGTGCGGGAGCGGTTCGGCTTCGGTTTCCACCTGCTGCACGACGTGCACCACCGGCTGACCCCGATCGAGGCGGCCCGGTTCGGCAAGAGCGTCGAGGGCTGCCGGCTGTTCTGGATGGAGGACCCGACCCCGGCCGAGAACCAGGAGGCGTTCCGGCTCATCCGGCAGCACACCACGACGCCGATCGCGGTCGGCGAGGTGATGAACTCGATCTGGGACGTCCAGCACCTGATCACCGAGCAGCTCATCGACTACGTACGCACCACCGTCGTCCACGCGGGCGGGATCACCCATCTGCGGCGGATCTTCGACCTCGCCGCGCTCTACCAGGTGCGGACCGGATCCCATGGGGCGACCGACCTCTCCCCCGTCAGCATGGCGGCCGCCGTGCACGTCGACATCACCGTGCCGAACTTCGGCATCCAGGAGCACATGGGCCACCCCGACGAGACCGCCGAGGTGTTCCGTACGGGGGTGACCTTCGCCGACGGCATGCTGCACCCCTCCGAGGAGCCGGGCCTCGGCGTCGAGTACGACGAGAAGGCCGCCGAGCGCTTCCCCTACCAGCGGCGCTACCTCCCGGTCGCCCGCCGTCTCGACGGGTCGGTGCACGACTGGTGAGCGCCGACGACCTGTTGAGCCGTGAGTCCCTCCGCCGGCTCCCACCCGAACTGCGGCCCGCCGTCGATCCGGCCGAACTGCGCACCCGTGTCGTCCACTTCGGTCTCGGCGCCTTCCACCGGGCGCACCAGGCCGTGTTCACCGAGAACGCCGCCGCGCGCTCGGGCGAGCCCTGGGGCATCACCGCGGTCGCGCCCCGGTCGGCCTCGACCGTACGCGCCCTGCGGGACCAGGACTGTCTGTACTCGCTCACCGAACGGCGTCCGGACGGTCACCGCACGCGTGTCGTGGGCTCGGTCGTCGGTGCGCTGGCCATGGGCCCCGACGCCAGGACCGTCGACGCCCTGCTCGCCGACCCCGAGGTGACGGTGGTGACCCTCACCGTGACGGAGAAGGGCTATCACCGCTCCCCGTCGACGGGCGGGCTCGACACCGCGGCCGGACCGGTCGCCGCCGATCTCGCGGCTGCCGCCGACTGGCCCCTCACCACGGTGGTCGGACGGCTGGCCGCCGGGCTGGCCGCACGGATGCGGGCAGGCGCGCCACCGATCAATGTCGTGTCCTGCGACAACATGGCGGACAACGGCGCAGCGCTGAGTCGTGTCATCCACGACTACATCCGTGCGTCGACCTGGCCCGACCGCGCGGAGATCCTGGACCGGCTGGCCGAGTCCGTCGCCTTCCCCGCGACGGTCGTGGACCGGATCGTGCCCGCGACGAGCGAGGCCGACCGGGCGGTGGCCGGCGCCGCGCTCGGGGTGCGCGACGCCCTCCCCGTGACGGGCGAGCCGTACCGGCAGTGGGTGCTGGAGGACTCCTTCGCCGCGCCCCGGCCGCCCTGGGAGCTCGACGGCGCCCTGTTCGTACCGGACGTCGCGCCCTACCAGCTCACCAAGCTGCGACTGCTCAACGGCTCCCACTCGGCCCTGGCCTACCTCGGTGCGGCCGCGGGGCTCACCACGATCGCCGAGACCATGACGGCGGACTGGGGCGAGCGCCTCGTACGGTCGCTGTGTGCGGAGGTCGCCCCCACCCTCCCGGCAGACGGCCCCGATCCGGTCGCGTACGCCGACGATCTCGTCGTACGTTTCCGCAATCCCGCCATGCACCACCTGCTGCGGCAGATCGGCTCCGACGGATCGGTGAAGATCACCGAGCGCTGGCTGCCCGGTCTGCGCGAACTGCGGGCCCATGGCGCGAGCACCGCGGTCCTCGAACTCGCCCTGGCCGCCTGGGCGGAGAGCACCCGACGGGCCGACGCGCCCGCCGACCCGGCCGCCGAGGCGCTCGCCGCCTGCTGGGGGACCGCGACCCGCCCCGCCGAGACCGTACGCGCACTGCTGCGCGTGCTCGGCGCGGCGGATCTCGCGGGCGACGAGGCGCTCACCGCCTCCGTCGCGGACCGGCTCCCCGCCCTGCGGGCCGGCCGCGTCGAGATCTGATCCCTCCCCACAGGATCCCCAGCCCCTCCGCACAGCGTCCCCGGTCCCTCCCCACCGCCCCCTGCCCCCGTCCCCGAACATCGTTTCGCCGAACAATGGAGTTCACGATGAAGGACAGCGTCATAGCCGCTCAGCAGACGCCATCCGCTCAGCGCAGCACCCGTGATCTGACCCGGGCCGCCGTCTCGGGCTGGCTCGGCACGGCCATGGAGTTCATGGACTTCCAGCTCTACTCGCTGGCCGCCGCGATCGTCTTCAACAAGATCTTCTTCCCGGACGTCAGCCCGGCCATCGGGCTCATCGCCGCGATGGCCACCTACGGCGTCGGCTACGTCGCCCGGCTCGCCGGGGCCGTCTACTTCGGGCGGATGGGCGACCGGATAGGCCGCAAGAAGGTCCTGTTCCTCACGATCCTGCTGATGGGCGCCTCCACCACGCTCATCGGCACACTGCCCACATACGCCACCATCGGCATCCTCGCGCCGATCCTGCTCGTCGTGCTGCGCCTGGTGCAGGGCTTCGGCGCGGGTGCCGAGATCGCCGGGGCGACCGTGATGCTGGCCGAGTACGCGCCCGTACAGAAGCGCGGGCTGATCTCCTCGCTGGTGTCGCTCGGCACCAACTCAGGGACGCTCGCCGCCTCCGGACTGTGGGCCATACTGCTCGCCGTGCTCAGCGAGGACCAACTGCTGTCCTGGGGCTGGCGGTTGCCCTTCCTGCTGAGCTTCGTACTCATGATCTTCGCGGTCTGGATTCGCCGCAGCCTCAAGGAGAGCCCGGTCTTCGAGGAGCGCCCCGACGTGGTGGACGGTGTGGCGCTGGCCCGTGACGAGGTCGAGTCCGTGATCGCCACGGCCGACGAGCACAAGGGCAGTGTCCTGGCGGCGGGCATCCGCCAGCGCAAGGGCAAGGCGTTCTTCCTCGCGCTGGGGCTGCGCTTCGGCCAGGCGGGCAACTCCGGCCTGATGCAGACGTTCCTCGTCGGCTACATCGCCACCAACCTGGCGGTCGGCCGGTCCGTACCGACCGACGCGATCGTGTACGGCTCGCTGGTCGGCTTCGCCACCGTGCCGGTGGTCGGCCTGCTGGGCGACCGCTTCGGACGCCGCGTGATCTACCTCGCGCTCTCGCTGCTGACCGTCGTCCTCGCCTTCCCGGTGATGCTCCTCATCACCTCCGGCTCCACCCCCGGCGTGATGCTCGGCATGGTCCTCGGTCTGAACGTCGGCGTCCTCGGGCTGTTCTCGCTGGAGAGCGTCACGATGGCCGAACTCTTCGGCTCCCGCACCCGGTTCACCCAGCTCGCGCTCGCCAAGGAGATCGGCGGCATCCTCGCCACGGCGATCGGACCGGTCCTGGCGGCCACGCTCACGGCCGTCACCGGCAGTTGGTGGCCCATCGCGGCGATGCTCGTCGTCTACTCGCTCATCACCTTCGTCAGCGCGTACCTCGCGCCCGAGACACGCGGACGCGATCTGGTCCGACTGGAGGACGCCGTATGAGGGCGGTTGTGGTGCACGGTCCCGGCGACGTACGCGTCGACGAGCGGGCCCGGCCGGTGCCGGGCGCGGGTGAGGTGCTGCTGGCCCTGGAGTGGGGCGGGATCTGCGGATCCGACATCGCGTACTGGAAGAAGGGCGCGTCCGGCACCGCCGCGCTCACCCACCCGCTGGTGCTCGGGCACGAGTTCGCGGGCCGGGTCGCCGCGCTCGGCAACGGCGTCACCGGCCTCCGCGAAGGGCAGCCGGTCACCGTGCACCCGGCCCAACTGGTCGGCGACGGCGTCCTTCCCGAGCGGATCGCCGGACGGACCAACCTCTACCCGCGCGTCCGCTACTTCGGCTCGGCGGCCTTCGACCCGCACACCGACGGCGGGTTCAGCGAGTACCGGGCGGTTCCCGCGGCCCAGGTCCGGCCGCTGCCGGACGGTGTCGGCACCGAACAGGGCGCTCTCGCCGAGCCGTTGGCCGTCGCCCTGCACGCAGTGGGCCGGGCCCCCGAACTGCGCGGCCGTACGGTCCTGGTCAACGGCTGTGGACCGATCGGCTCCCTGGTCGTCGCCGCCGCGCGGTACCGCGGGGCGGGCCGGATCGTCGCCGCCGACCTCGCGTCGTCCTCCCTCGCCGTCGCCCGCGCCATGGGCGCCGACGAGACGTGCGACCTGGCCGCCGGCGACCGGCTGCCCGAGGACGTGGACGTGGTCTTCGAGGCGTCCGGCGCCCCGGCCGCGCTCGGTCCCGTGCTGCGGGCCACGGCCCGCGGAGGCACCCTCGTCCAGGTGGGCAACCTGCCCGGTACGGCGGTGGCCGCCGCGCTCGGCGACCTGGTGACCCGGGAGATCACCTGGATCGGCTCGTACCGGTTCGTCGAGGAGATCGACGAGGCGCTGCTCGCGCTCCGGGACGGCCTGGACGTGACCCCGCTGATCACCCACCGTTTCCCGCTGGAGCGGGCCGAGGAGGCGCTCGCCGTCGCCGCCGACCCGGGGAGCGGGAGCAGCAAGGTGATGCTGCGTCTCGCCACCGGGGGCACCGTGTTGTGACGCACGGCGGGTCCTTGTGCACGGAGTGCACGGACCTGTCTGTATGGACCTGCCTGCATGCGCCTGCCTCTATGGGTCTGCCTGTATGGGGGCCTGCCCGTCGCACCGGGCGCCTGCGGGCCGCTCGTTCGCAGCACCAGCCGCCCCGGCGCACCCCCGCCGGCCGTCTGTCGCCGCCTTCCCCCGCCCGCCCGTCACACCGTCAAGTCCGCAATCCCGCACCGTCCGCCAGGAGAATCCCGTGGCCCTGCCGTCCCCTCCCCCCGCCGCCGACAGCCAGGAGCCGGTGGCCGACGTCGTGTGTGTCGGCGAGACGATGGCCGTGCTCAGCCCGCCGGACGCCCGCCCGCTCGCCGAGCAGCCCGCGCTCAGCATGGCCATCGGCGGTGCCGAGTCCAACGTCGCCTGCGGACTGGCCGGTCTCGGGCACCGCGCCGCCTGGCTGAGCCGACTCGGTGACGATCCGTTCGCCCGTCGCATCCTGGCCGAACTCACCGCGCGGGGCGTGGACGTGAGCGCCGTGGAGACCGATCCGGAGCGGCCGACCGGCGTCTACTTCAAGGACCCGGGTCCGGACCGCACCCGTACGCACTACTACCGCGGTGGATCGGCCGCGTCCCGGATGGGGCCGGAGCTGGCCGGGCGGCCCGTACTCCGCCGGGCCCGTGTCGTGCACCTGTCGGGCGTGGCCGCGGCCGTCTCCGACAGCTGTGCCCGTCTGCTGGAGATGCTGCTCCTCGGCCGGGAGGGCCGCGCCGCGCGTGGTCCGGTCGTCTCCTTCGACGTGAACCACCGTCCCGCGCTCTGGCGAGACCGCGGCACGGACGCCGCGCAAAGCCTGCTGGCCCTCGCCCGCGCCGCGGACATCGTGTTCGTGGGACGGGACGAGGCCGAGGAGCTGTGGGGCACCGCCCGTCCGGACGACATCGCGGCCCTGCTCGCTCCCGCGCCCGTCGTGGTCGTCAAGGACGCCGAACACGGAGCTACCTCGTACGCGGAAGGGGTGCGGACGTTCGTGCCCTCGCTGCCCACCAAGGTCGTCGAACCGGTCGGCGCGGGCGACGCGTTCGCGGCCGGCTACCTGGCCGGCGTCCTGGAGGACCGCGACGAGCGCTCGCGGCTGCGCCTCGGTCATCTGGCGGCCGCCGCCGCACTGCGGACCCGGGACGACGTTCCCGTCATGCCGACGCGCACGGAGACCGACCGCTGCCTCGCCCTGGACGACGACGCCTGGGCCGCCCCGGCGCCACGCTGAGGAAACCGCCGGACAACAGCCCGAGGCAGGCCCCACCGATTCGAGCCCACCATTTCGGGCCCACCGTTTCGGGCGCCAGCGTTTCGCGCCCCGTCGAAGGAGAACTCCCGCCCATGACCGCCGACTTCCTCTCCCAGCTGTCGAAGGACCGCGTGATCGCCGTCGTCCGCGCACCGGAGATACCCGACGCGGCGGCGCTGTGCGCGGCCCTGCGTGCCGGCGGCATCCGCTGGATCGAGTTCACCCGCACCACGCCCGGACTCGCCGCGCACCTGCGACGGGCGGTGGCCGACGACGGGGACGGCATAGGCGCGGGCACGGTGATGACCGGCGAACAGGCCGAGGAACTGATCGACGCGGGGGCCAAATACCTCGTCACCCCCGGCTGCCGCCCGGAGGTGACCGAGGTGGCGTCGGCGGCCGGAGTGCCGGTCGTACTCGGCGCCCTCTCCCCCACGGAGGTCGGGCTGGCGCTCGACCTCGGCGCCGACGCGGTGAAGATCTTCCCCGCGCGTGCCTTCGGCCCCGGCTACCTCCGGGATCTGGCCGGCCCGTTCCCCGACGTACCACTGGTGGCCTCGGGTGGCGTCGACGAGGACAACGCGGCCGCCTTCCTCGCCGCCGGGGCGCGTGCGGTGTGCGCCGGTTCGAACGTCGTACCGCCCTCCCTGGTGGCCGCCGGGGACTGGCCGGAGATCACCCGACGGGCCCGCGCCTTCACGGACTCCTGTCGATGAGTCGATGAGTCGATGACGGCCGGGGCAGCCTCAGGCGGGACTGTCCCACAGCACACGCAGGGTGAGCGGTTTGCGGAAGACCAGACCGTACGGAGCGGTGGGGTGCTCCGGGTCGAGGCGCAGGGCGGGGAGGCGTTCGAACAGCCGCTGGAGCGCGATCCGGGTCTCCAGGCGGGCCAGGTGTGCGGCGAGGCAGTAGTGCGGGCCGTGGGCGAAGGCCAGTTGGAGGCGTGCGTTCTCGCGGCGGACGTCGAAGCGGTCGGGGTCGGGGAAGACGGCCGGGTCGCGGTTGGCGCCCGTCAGGGAGACGGTGACCAGGTCGCCCTTGCGTATCGTGGCCGAGCCGAGGACGGTGTCGCAGGTGGCGTAGCGGTCCACGACCGCCGCTCCGGGTTCGAGGCGCAGCGATTCCTCGATCGCGCCGTCCAGGAGGTCGAAGTCGGCCCGGACCAGGGCGAGTTGGTCGGGGTGGTGCAGCAGATGCAGCAGCGCGTTGGTGATCATTCCCTCGGTGGTCTCGATGCCTCCGAACATCAGGACCGCGGCGTTGGACGCCACTTCGGGCACCGCCAGCCGCCCGGCGGCGGAGACGAGGAGCGACGACGTGCCCCGGTCGGCGACGGTGGCCTCCACGGCGGCCCGTAGCCGCGCGTACGCCGCGGCCCCGTCGGGCGCCGCCTCATGTCCGGCGGTGATGTCGGAGACCGACCGCACGATGGCGTCGTACCAGGCGAGCACTGTGTCCGCGTCGGTGCCCACCAGGCCGAGCGCCTCGGTGACGACGGCGACCGCGAGCGGGCCGGCGAAGGCGCGTCGCAGGTCGACAGCACCGGTCGGTCCCAGTTCGGTGATGAGCCGCTCGGTCTCCCGCTCGATGAACGAGGCGAAGCCGTCACGGACCTCGCGCGGGCGGAAGGGCTGGTTGAAGGGCTCGCGGTGGCGAGTGTGCTCGTCGCCGTCCAGCGACAGCATGCTCGGCCCGACGACCTGCGCGGTGGAGAAGCGGGGGTCGTCGACGGTGAAGGTCGCCGCGTCCCGCATCACGCTCAGCGCGAGGTCGCGCCGGGTCACCAGCCAGCCGTCCAGTTCGGGCAGCCATGACACGGGCTCCCGCTCTCGCAGCTGCGCCAGTCGCGGATGCGGATCCCGGGCGAGTTCGGCGAGCGTGGTCGCGGCCCCGAGCGGGAAGGAGTCGGCGGCGCTCATCGCGTGGCCCGGCCGAGTACAGGAAAACGGATCATAGCCAAGGCTAACCGCTGAGCGCGGGGGCCGGGATCGGCCCCCGCACACCGTTCGCGAGGTCAGACGCAGTCACGGGGGGACGGACCGTCGTAGAGGTCGGCCCCCGGCCGACGTCAGGCGTAGTAGTGGATCGTGCCCCGCAGGGCCGCCTCCGCGCCCTCGCAGTGCTGGACGAATGTCCCCGCGAACGCCTTGACGGTGCCGTCGTCGTTGAGCACGAGCGTGGTCACCGTCAGCTCTCCGGTGATCGTGTTGCAGCCGCGTCCGTTGCCGCCCATGTCGAGCCCCGCGACGCCCGCGGCGGCGCTGCGCTCGGCCCGGTAGGTGCGCCCGGCCTCGAACTGCTCGCCGGTGGGCGGGGCGAGGGACGCGCTCCAGTACTCGCGCTTGCCCGAGACGCCGTACCGGATCCCGTCGGCGCCGCCGGAGAGGGAGAACGTGCTGGTGGCGCCGGTGTGGGTCTGGCTCAGGCCCTGGCCTGTGTAGTCACCGGCGTCGCTGGTGTAGGCGTACGACAGCGGGTGCGCCTGGTACTTGACTACGCCCTTGAGCGCGGGGGCGTCGGCGGACTCGCAGTGCTGGGTGTAGGTGGCGTCCAGGACGGTTATCGCGCCGGAGGCGTCCGTCTCCAACTGGTCGACCGAGAACTGGCCGTACACCTCGTTGCACCCGCGGCCGTCGCCGGAGACGTCGAGGCCCGGGGAGCGGCCGGTGCGGAACGCGGCCCGCTCGGCGTCGCGGTAGACACCGGGGTGCAGCTCCTCCCCCACCGGGGCCGCGAGGTCGACGTCCCACCAGGTGGTGTCCGTGGAGACACGGAACCGCACGTACTCCGCGGTGCCCCCGGCCGTGATCGTCGCGGTCGCCGGTGTGTAGGCGGCGCTGACGCCCTGGCCGATGTAGTCACCGGCCTGGCTGGTGTGGCTGTACTCGGTGACCGCCGCCGGTGTTCCGGCGGCCGCCGCGGCGGGCTGGGCCAGGGCTGTACTCAAACCGACCGTCACGGCCAGGCTCGCCAACGCGCCGGTCAGGACGCGTCGCCATCCAGTGCGTCTGCGCACGGATGCATCCCCCTCTGCAGTGGTGGGCGCCCCCGGTGGACACCCGCACCACAGTTGTAACAACCACCACTGACAACGAGAAGCGGCCTGTCCCCTCCCCCGTGAGAGGACAGACCGCGGTCCTCGCCTCAAAGCTCGACGATCCGACTCGGCGTCAGCTCCGGCTCCGGCTCTGGTTTCGGCTCTAGCTCTGGTTTCGGCTTCGGCTTCAGCAGGGGAAGAAGACGCTGTTGTCGTTGGCGAGGCGCTTGAACGCGGCCTTGGTCCCCGAACCGGCGATTCCGTCGATGGCGCCCGTGTAGCCCCAGTTGAAGGCCAGCTTGCGCTGCAGCGCCTTGATCGTGTTGGGGCCTACGATGCCGTCGATGGCACCGGTGTAGCCCCAGTACTCCTGGAGCCAGCGCTGGTACGCCTTCCAGCTGTTGGTGCCCAGCAGTCCGTCGATGGCGCCGGTGTAGCTCGCCGGCGAGTTCCTCAGGAAGCACTGCATGTTCTTGGCCTGCTGGGTGCTCAGGCCGAGGTTGTTCGTCGCGAGGATGGTGCTGTCCTGGGCGCTCACCGCCGGCTTCACGGCCGGTGCGGAGTCCGCGAAGGCGGCGCCCGAGCCCGCCAGGCCACCCGCGGCGATCCCGACGGCGGCGGTGACACCGACGATCGTCCTCGTCAGAGCTCGCATACTTTCCCCTCCGATGCTTCGGTTCCCTCTGTGCCCTCTGTGGGCGGAGCCGACCGTGTGGTCGGCTCGGCAATCAGACTGTGTGGCGGGCGGTGCGCCGCGCCACGACCACCGGGAAAGTGACGTCATCGCGGGACGTCCCACTCGCTGACCTGCGAGGACCTCACTCGCCGGGACGATCCCGCGGGACGGTTCCGGCCGGACCGCCGTGGCGGACGGTGGCCGATTCGGTACGGAGGCGGAACCGGTGTATGGGGCACATCGTGAAAGCTGATGCAGAATGCGCGGGAAATTGGACCGCTGACCATGGTCCGCGAACGCGAGTGGGGGGAACATGTCGCGTTGGAAAGCGCTGCCCGGAGAACTGGATCCACGTGTACGGCAGTTGGTGGTGCGCCTGCGCCGGCTCAAGGACCACAGCGGCCTGAGCCTGCGGCAGCTGGCGGCGAAGACGGGGTACAGCGCGTCTTCGTGGGAGCGGTACCTGGGCGGGCGGTCGCTGCCGCCCCGGGAGGCCGTCGAGGCGATGGCCCGGATCGGCGGTGACGATCCGACCCGGCTGCTCGCGTTGCACGAGGTCGCCGCCGAGGCCTGGGGAGAGGGCCACGGAGGCACGGCGGCACCGGAAGCATCTGATGCAACTGACGGGACCAGCGCGGCTGGAGCGGCTCACACGGTTGAAGCGGCTGGGGCGCTTCGGGCAGCCGGCGCCGACGACACCGGGCCGTACAGCCTGTCGGCCCCGAACGAGGGGACGCGGCACGGGCGTTCGCTGCGCGTCGCGCTGGTGGCGGGGTCCGTGGCGCTGGTGCTGGCCGTCTCCTCGGCGGTCCTGCTGGCCGTACGGCTCTCGGACGGCGACAGCAGGGCGTCGGCAACCCCTCTCGGCTCGGCCACCTCGTCCGTGTCGCCGTCACCGTCGCCGTCGGGGCCGCGTACGTACGCCTGCGAGGTGGAGCGGATCGACGGCCGCTGGTACGCGGGGAACAGCCGTACCCGGGACGCCGTACTGGCGGAGGGCCTCGCCGGTCCGGAGGTGGCCGAGGCGCAGTGTCTGCTGCGCAGGGCGGGCTTCGCCCCGGGGGTCGTCGACGGGATCTTCGGTCCGCACACCAAGAGCGCGGTCGAGCAGTTGCAGAAACAGGCGGGCCTCGTGGTGGACGGCATCATCGGCCGGCACACCTGGGGAGTGCTACGGCGATGACGCGCACGACGCCGTCGCCGGAACGTGCGCGACTGGCGGCCGCGCTGCGGGACCTGCGGACACGCACGGGTCTGAGCATGGTGGGCCTGGCGGACCGGACCGCTTTCAGCAAGTCGTCCTGGGAGCGCTATCTCAACGGCAAGAGCGTGCCGCCGCGCGAGGCGGTGCGTGAACTGTGTCGGCTCGCCTCCGAACCGGAGGGGCGATGTCTGGCGTTGTGGGAGATCGCGGAGTCGGAGTGGAGCGGGCGCGCGGCACAGGAACGGCGTTCGGACACGCCCTCGGAGGCGCCGCCGACGGCTCCGGAACCGGTTCCGGCCGAGGCGTCCGCTCCGGTTTCGCGGGACGACACGCGCGCCGGGCACAGGGGTGCGGCCGTGGCGGTGCTCGCGTCGGTGTGTGCCGTGGTCGTCGGCGGTGTGGCGATCACTCTCTTCCTCGTCCTGGGCCAGGACGCGCCACGCTCGTCCCCCTCTTCCCCGTCCCCGTCCGCCACCGGGCCCCGTTGCCGGGGAGCCGCGTGTGAGGGCCGGAACCCGATGGACATGAAATGCGGGGTCGGACCGCAGACCCTCGCCTCGCACCGCACCGCCTCGGGAGCGATGCTGGAACTGCGCAACAGCCGGACATGCGGGACGAGTTGGGCCCGGATGTGGGGAACGCGGATCGGCGACCGCCTTGAGGTGACCGCGGACGGCCGCCCACGTTCCGCCGAGGTGGAGGACCAGGCCGACGCGGCGGCGTACGTCTACACCCCGATGACCACCACCCGCTCCGGCTCTGTCGTACGGGCCTGCTTCCGCCCGGCGTCGGACGGCGAGGAGGAGTGCTTCGAGAGCCGTGTCCGCTGAGCGACTGATCGCGCGCCCGTCGAGCCCACCCGAATCGCACGCGCCGGGCCGACCGGCCGACCGGACCGGTCCGGGGAGCCGTCACCTCTCCGGACCGGCCACGGCGGTCAGCCCAGGGTCACCCGCAGGACGCGGTCAGCACCGTCCGGCTCACCGCCGTTGGCGTCGGCGTTGGTGGTCGCCAGCCACAGCTGTTCGCGGCCGGGCACCTTGACGACCGTACGGAGCCGGCCGTACGTACCGATGTAGTACGCCGTCGCCGTGCCCACGTTCTCGGTGTCGCCCTCGATGGGGATGCGCCAGAGGCGCTCGCCGCGCAGCGCGGCCATGTAGACGACGTTGTCGGCGATGGCGATGGCACTGGGCGAGGCCTCGCCGGTGGTCCAGGTCTTCTTCGGGTTGGTCATCCCGGCGGTCGAGCAGGTGCCCTCGCAGGTGGGCCAGCCGTAGTTGGCGCCGGGCTTGATCAGGTTCAGCTCGTCGAACCGGCTGTTGCCGAACTCGGCCTCCCACAGCCGCCCGTTGCGGTCGAAGGCGAGCCCCTGGGGATTGCGGTGACCGAGGCTGTAGACGTAGTTCCCGAAGGGATTGCCGGGGGCCGGCTGCCCGGAGGTGGTCAGGCGCAGGATCTTGCCGTTGAGGGAGTTCCGGTCCTGGGCGAGGGCCGTGTTCTGGGCGTCGCCGGTCGTGGCGTACAGATAGCCGTCGGGGCCGAAAGCCAGCCGCCCGCCGTTGTGGTAGCGGGCCTTGCTGATGCCCTGGAGGAGCACCGTGTAGCCGCTGAGCGAGGTGCCGTTGTACGTCATGCGGGCGATGCGGTTGCCTTCGGCGGCGGTGTGCATGAAGTACACGTAGCGGTTGGTGGCCCAGCCGGGGTCGACGGCCACCCCCATGAGTCCGCCCTCGCCGCCGGTGGTCTGGCTGTTGGGGACGGTTCCGACCTGGGTCTTGGCGCCGTCGGGGGTCACCTTCCAGACCCGGAAGTCGTCGCGCTCGGTGACCAGGGAGTGGGAGCCGTCGGGCAGCCAGCCGACGCCCCAGGGGACGGTCAGCCCGGTGGTGATGGGGGTGACGCCTGTCGGTACGCCGGCGACTGCCGCGGGGGCGGTGGTGTCGGCGGCGTCGGCCCGTGCCGTTCCGAGGCCGGGGACTCCCGTGAGCAACAGCCCGGTCAGGGACAGGGCCGCGCCCGCGGTCAGCGCTCTACGGGTCATGCGCTTGCTGGTCTTTCGCATCGGTCCTCCAAGTGGGGGTTGGAAGGGATCTGGTGGTGGGTCACACCCTCCGAGGGCCCTGCGGGGCGCCTCGCGGTGGATGGGAACGGGGGACCGTCGGCAGGGCGGCCCGCGATACGGGCGCGTCGACGAGTGTCCGTACGAGACCGTGGTCGGGGGACAGCCGGCACACGGGGTCGGTGCGGGAGGCGTCACCGGTGAGCGCGTACGCCTGGCAGCGGCAGCCGCCGAGATCGGCTTCCCGCTCGGGACAGGAGCGGCAGGGTTCGGCCATCCAGTCGGTGCCCCGGTAGCGGTGGAACGCGGGCGAATGACGCCAACTCCACTCCAGGGAACGGTCCTTGACGTTCGGGGCGCCGAGCCCCGGCAGTGTGGCGGCGGCCGGGCAGGGCAGCACCGTGCCGTCGGGGGCCACGGTCAGCGAGACGGCACCCCAGCCGCCCATACAGGGCTTGGCGATCCCGTCGATGTAGTCCGGTACCACCCACACCACGTCCAACCGTCCGGCCAGTTGCTCCCGCCGGGCCTCGACGACGGCCCGTGCCCGGTCGATCTGCTCCCGGCCGGGCAGCAGCCGGTCCCGGTTGACCAGCGCCCAGCCGTAGAACTGGGTGTTCGCCAGCTCGATCCGCTCGGCTCCCCAGTCGAGTGCCAGATCGAGGAGGGCGCCGATCGCGTCCAGGTTGTCCCGGTGGAGCACGACGTTCACGCCCAACGGCAGTCCCGCCTCCCGGACCAGGGCCGCCGCCTTCCGCTTGGCGGCGAAGGAACGGGTCCCGGCGATCCGGTCGGAGGCGGCGGATTCGGCGTGCTGCACGGAGAGTTGGACACTGCGCAGCCCACGGTCGGTGAGACCGGTCAGCCGCTCCCTGGTCAGGCCGACGCCGCTGGTGACCAACTGGGTGTAGATGCCCGCCCGGTCGGCCGCCTCGACGATCTCGGGCAGGTCGCGCCGCAGCAGCGGTTCACCGCCGGAGAGATGCGTGTGGACAACGCCGAGTTCCCCGGCCTGACGCATGACGTCGGCCCACTCGTCGGTACGGAGTTCGGCGGATCTGCGTACCAGTTCCAAGGGGTTGGAGCAGTAGCCGCAGTGCAGCGGGCAGCCGTGCGTGAGTTCCGCGAGCAGCGCCCAGGGAGGGGCGATGGGCGCGGCCGAGACCTCGGTCATCGAATCCAGCCCTCCTCACGCAGCCGCCCGAGGAACTCCGGAACCTCCGCGGCGACGGACGCGCCGGGATGGCGCTCGGCCAACTCCGCGACGATCGCGCCGACTTCGCGTCGGCCGTCGCAGAGCCTCAGGACGTCACCCGCGCTGCCCCGCAGCACGACCACGCGTTCCGGCATGAGCAACAGGTCGGTACCGCGCACCCGGTCGTGCCGGAGCATGACGGACCGGCTCAGCGCGGGACTCCAGTCCGCGGCGTCCGCGACGGCACCTTCGCCCGCGCCTCCGTTCTCGCGCTCGCCCGGGTTACCGCTCGCGCCCGGGTTCTCGCTCTCGCTCCCGTTCACGTTCTCGCTCCCGTTCGTGGCCGAGGTGCTGCCGTCGGAAGGCGTCCGTAGGGGTTTCACGGCCGCTCCCCCGACCCGTCCACGGCATCGAGCAGCGACCACAGCACGTCGCACTTGAAGGCGAGCGCGGCGACGGCCCGTTCCTGTTCCTCGCGGGTGAGCGCCCACCGTTCGACCAGTGCGAGCGCCTCGGCGCTGTCCCGGCTGCCCTGCTCGACACGGGTACGGAAGTAGGCGAGGCCCTCTTCCTCGATCCACGGATAGTGGTGTTCGAAAGCTGCGATGCGGGTGCGCATGATTCCGGGAGCGGACAACTCGGTGAGGGAGGCGGCGACGGCCTCCAACGGGGACCTGAGCCGGCAGAAGTTGACGTATCCGTCGACGGCGAGGCGTACCCCGGGCAGTACGTCCTCGGCCGACCACAGCCGTTCCCGGTCGAGCCCGGCCGCCTCGCCGAGCCGCAGCCAGCGCTCGATGCCGCCTTCTCCCTCGCGTACGCCGTCGTGGTCGACGATCCTGCGCAGCCACATGCGGCGCAGTGCCGGGTCCCCGAACTTGGCGAGGATCAGGGCGTCCTTGACGGGGATGTGCCGCTGGTAGTGGAAGCGGTTGGCGATCCAGCGGCGCAGCTCGGCGGGCGTCAGGGCGCCCTCGTGCATCCGTACGTTGAAGGCGTGGCGGTCGTGGTAGCGGGTGGTGGCGATGTCGCGCAGCCGCTCCTCGAACTCCGGGCGGCTCCAGGGGTTCTGCCGGTCCTGGGCGGTCGTGTCCCGTACAGGTGTTGTCGTCACAGCTCGATGACCATTCCGTCGGCGGCGACCTCTGTTCCCCGGTCGGCCAGTTGTTTGTGCCGGTCGTCGTCCGGGTCGGTCAGGGGGTTGGTGTTGTTGAGATGCGTGTACAGACAGCGGGCGCGCAGCCCGGTCATTCGGTGCGCGGTGCCGGCTGGGCCGTCGATCGGCAGATGTCCCATGCCGCTCGCGGTCCTGCTGGAGATCCCGGTGCGCACGGGCTCGTCCTCGTCCCAGAAGGTGCCGTCGACGATGACGCAGTCGGCGGCCTCCGCGGCCTCCTGCAGGGCGTCGGGCCAGGCGGCGAGGGCGGGACCGTAGACGAGGGTCTTCCCCGTGGCCGGTTCGCGGAGCACGAGGGCGACCACCCAGCGCGGGTCGTCGTCGCCCGTTCCCGCCGCGTACCGGGGGCGTTTGGCGGCGATGGGCACGGCGGAGGCCTCCAGCTCCGGGCCGAGCGGCAGCGGAGCCGTGCCCAACTCCCGCCAGAGCAGCTCTGTGTACGGTCCGAGGACGGCTCCGAGGCGCGGGCCGGCGAGCAGTGCCTCGCGCACCGGGGCGGTGGCGACCAGTTCCACGCCGTCCGCCTCGCGCAGCCGCGCGACGCCGAGGGTGTGGTCGAGTTCGGCGTCGGTGAGGACGACGCCCGCGACCGGCGTCTGCCGGGCGCCGGGACCAGGATGCAGTGCGGGGGTGTCCTCGATCTGGTCCCCGATGTCGGGGGTGGCGTTGACGATGTACCAGCGACCGGCGTCCGCTCGCACGGCGAGGGACGCGTGGCGGCGGCGCCGCTGCGGATGGGCGCGTGCCCCGGCACAGCCGGGACACGCGCAGTTCCACTGGGGCAGTCCGCCGCCCGCCGCGGTGCCGAGCACCTGCAGCAGCACAGCGGCGGGGTTACCGCGTGACCAGTGCGTACGCCGTCACTTCGAGCGCGGTGTCGACGACCTCGTACTCGGGTGACTGCCAGCCCGTCCCACCGGTGAAGGTGGCTCCCGACCGGTCGGGCGTCTCCTGGGCCCTGCGGATCTCCTGGGGTTCCCGGATCTCCTGCATGTCTGTTCCTGCCTTCCTGCGTGGGGGTTCAGGATCGAACAGATCATTACTGGTGCACCTGGACAGACTGGACACGGCGTTCATAAGAGTGCTTCGCGTTCAGTCCTCTGCTCCAGCATCACCATCTGACGGAACACGGTCAATCACTCGAACCGAACCGAATCAGATCCGGCCCGATCCCGATCACCCCGATCACCCCGATCACGATCGACCCGATCCCATCGACGCGATCCTTCGAACACTGCACGGCCCGGCCCGTCGCGCGCCGGAGGGAAAATGCGTCGACACCGCCTCACCGTGCCCGGCAGAGTGACTGGTCGTGACGAGCAGTGAGCTGTGGACCCGTGCGACCGCCGACCGCTACGACGCCGAGGAGAGCGAGAGGTCCTCGACCGCCTTTCTGGGACCGACTCTCGCCTTCCTCGCCGACCTCGCCGGAGACGGCCGGGCACTGGAGTTCGCGATCGGAACGGGACGGGTGGGCGTCCCGCTCCGGGAAAGCGGCGTGCCGGTAGCGGGCATCGAGCTGTCCGAACACATGGCGGCCGTCCTGCGACGCAAGATCGACGAGGAGACGCTCCCGGTCACCATCGGGGACATGGCCACGACCGTCGTCCCCGGCGATTTCACGCTGGTCTACCTCGTCTACAACACCATCTCGAACCTGCTCACACAGGACGAGCAGGTCGAGTGCTTCCGCAACGCCGCGCGTCATCTGACGCCCGGCGGCCGATTCGTCATCGAGCTGGGCGTGCCGCCGCTGCGGTTCCTGCCGCCGGGGCAGGTTGCGGTGCCGTTCGACGTGTCCGAGCGGCATCTCGGCTTCGACACCTTCGACCTGGTCGAGCAGATCCTCGTCTCGCACCACTTCACCCGCGAAGGCGAAGGCGAGGGGGAGAGCGACGGCGAGGGAGATCGATACCGTCGCGGCAGTTCACGGCACCGGTACGCGTGGCCGGCGGAGCTCGACCTGATGGCCCGGCTCGCGGGGCTCGAACTGGAACGGCGTGTCGCGGACTGGTCCGGGGAACCGTTCACCGAGGACTCCGCGAAACACATTTCGGTGTGGCGCAAACCGTCGCTGTAGGCTCGAGTCCACCTCGGTTGTAGTCCACTTTCCCAAAGGGATGCGACTCCCGCTCCCGGAAGAGGCCCGCGGCCTCCTCGCCGGGTCGGAGACGGCGGTTCGGCCTCCGGTGAGACCGGAACGCCCGGAACGCCCGTACCCTTCGAGGTGTCTACGGCGTCACATAGCGGGCGCCAAACTACTGGAGGCAACACCTCGTGCTCATTGCTCAGCGTCCGTCCCTGACCGAAGAGGTCGTCGACGAGTTCCGCTCCCGGTTCGTGATCGAGCCGCTGGAGCCGGGCTTCGGCTACACCCTCGGCAACTCGCTCCGCCGCACGCTCCTCTCGTCGATCCCCGGCGCTGCTGTCACCAGCCTCCGCATCGACGGTGTCCTGCACGAGTTCACCACCGTGCCGGGCGTCAAGGAGGACGTCACCGACCTGATCCTCAACATCAAGCAGCTCGTCGTCTCCTCGGAGCACGACGAGCCGGTCGTGATGTACCTGCGCAAGCAGGGCCCGGGTCTGGTCACCGCCGCCGACATCGCGCCCCCGGCCGGTGTCGAGGTCCACAACCCCGACCTCGTCCTCGCCACGCTGAACGGCAAGGGCAAGCTGGAGATGGAGCTGACCGTCGAGCGCGGTCGCGGCTACGTCTCCGCCGTGCAGAACAAGCAGGTCGGCCAGGAGATCGGGCGTATCCCGGTCGACTCGATCTACTCGCCGGTCCTCAAGGTCACCTACAAGGTCGAGGCCACGCGTGTCGAGCAGCGCACCGACTTCGACAAGCTGATCGTCGACGTCGAGACCAAGCAGGCCATGCTTCCGCGTGACGCCATGGCGTCGGCCGGCAAGACCCTGGTCGAGCTGTTCGGTCTGGCGCGTGAGCTCAACATCGACGCCGAGGGCATCGACATGGGCCCGTCCCCGACGGACGCCGCCCTCGCCGCCGACCTGGTGCTGCCGATCGAGGAGCTCGACCTCACCGTCCGCTCCTACAACTGCCTCAAGCGCGAGGGCGTCCACTCCGTGGGCGAGCTCGTGGCCCGCTCCGAGGCCGACCTCCTGGACATCCGCAACTTCGGTGCGAAGTCCATCGACGAGGTCAAGGCGAAGCTGGCCGGCATGGGCCTGGGCCTCAAGGACAGCCCGCCCGGATTCGACCCCACCGCCGCCGCCGACGCCTTCGGCGCGGACGACGACGCGGACGCGGGTTTCGTGGAGACCGAGCAGTACTGATCCCCGCGCCACGACCGGATCACGGGGGATCCGGGTGAACAGTGGAGCCGGTTGAATACGAGCCGGCACGCCAGAGGGCGTCCGCCGCGGCGGGCGCCCTCTGGTGATTCACTCAGGACGAGCTGCCCGGCACCTCACCCGTCCTGTCCGCGACACCAACCTCCATGAGCGCCGCATCGGTTGTTCCGAGGTGGACGAGGCTGGACGGGTCGAAGACCCAGGCGTAACCCTTTGGGGCCCCTTCGAACGTAAGACCGACGCCCGCCCGTCCCGCGGCATCCTCGACGTGGTCCACGACGCGCACGCCCGGAAGCTTGGCCATGGCGCGGTAGATCGCGGCGCTGAGGTCTGGCAGCAGGGTGGCCTCGTCGATGATGGCGCCGAGGTTCTCGACGACGACTTCCGTGAGGCGACTCGCTGCCACGTTCCCGGCGTCGCCGGAGAGCTTCTTCAGCAGCGCGTCGGGATCGGTGGGCAGAGCCTGGAGCTGCCGGAAGTCCAGATAACCGGCACCGCTCATGGTCATCACGTCCTTGTGGGAAGGGTCGGGCTCGCCCGTCGAGGACAGCCCGACGGACTTCCTCAGACCGTCCCGCCCGCCGTCCACCGCATCCCACTGCTCTCGTCGGACATTGCCCTCGTACGCCATCGGAGCGGGCGTGAAGAGCCCCTTGGTGTCCTTCGGGGGCGTCGCGGGCCAGCCCAACTCGTCCGACGACCCCTGCAACCTGGTGTAGACATACTGGTCGTCGCGCACCGTGACCGCCGGGCGGGCGGCCGCCGCGAGCGCGATCCGGTCCAGCAACTGTGTGGCCGCCTTCCGATGGTCGTCCGCGGTGACATCTGCGGCAGATGTTCCGCCCCGGTCGTCCTGTGCGCTGTCGACCGCCACCACGCCCAGGCCCACGACGGCGGCCAGTGCCAGTGGGGCGGCGACGAGAACGAGGCGCCGCACGGGGCGTCGGCGTTCGGGGCTCCAGCGTGCGGGGATCGCGGGTGAGACGCTCGGCGAGGTGTTCGTCGCGCCCGACTGCTCGCGGGCGCTCTCGTGGGTGATGTGCTCCATCAGATTGTCCCTCAGTACGCGATGGCGGTCCTGCGCAAGCACCGGGCGGCCCGGCGCGGGCAGCAACTCGGCCAGATCCTGGTGGTCGACCGGCTGATCGCGTCGTCGCGGGTTGGTGTTCATCGCTTCTTCTCCTGCGTGGACCGAGCCGTCTGTTGGCGGCTGCCCGGTAACTGTCCGACCACGGCCGGGCGTTGCACTCGGCTCTGCCCTGTGCCGGCTTCTGTGGCGTGGTTGTCGGCCGTGTTGTTGGTGCCGTCGGTGCTGGTGGTGCGGCCGGGGCCGTTGGCGCGGTCGGGGCCGTTGTCACCGCCGGTGCTCGTGGCGCCGCCGTCGAGTTCGAGTTCGGTGAGCTTGCGCAGGCGTTTTCTCGCGCGCGAGAGGCGGGCCCGTACGGTGCCGACGGCCACGCCCAGGGCCTCGGCCGCCGTGGCGGCGTCCAGGCCCTCCCACACACAGAGCGTGAACACCTCGCGCTCCCCGCGGCGCATCGTGCTCAACGCCCTGTGCGCGGCGGCCAGTTCCTCGGTGTCGGCAAGGCGCTGTGTCACCTCGTCGGCGAAGTCCGGCACGGGGTCGGGAGGCGGGACTCTGCTGAGCGCGGCCTGGTGTCTTCGTGCCGCCCGCGCGGTGTTGCGCGCGACGTTCGTCGCGATCCCCAGCAGCCAGGGGCGCAGGCTGTCGTCACCAGGAAGCACCCGCTCGCGCAGCCGCCAGGCCTCCAGGAAGGTCAGCGACACGATGTCGTCGGCCATGACCCAGTTGCCGGTCGTCCGCACGGCATGCCGGTGGACCACCGAGGCGTGCTCGTCGAAGAGTTGCCTGAACGCATCCGGATCCCCGGCTCGCACCCGGGCCCGTAGTGAAATCTCCACACTCCTCCCTGTCCTCGGCGGGGACCGCGCTGCGGTGATCCGCGTCACACGGCCTACCCGCCCCGCCCCCGCACCGCCCCGCCTCGCCTCGCCTCGCCTCGCCGGACAAGCCATGACCGGGCTCGGGCAAGCTCGTCGCGAACCCGCATCGCCGTGCCCGCCGGACGCATGTCACCACGGCCGCCCGGTGCGCGTCACCACGGGCCGGGCAGGGGAGAATGAGCGCCGTACCCAACGGTCGACTCATGCGGAGGAGCGGGCACATGCAGAACGCGCGAGCGGGGCAGGTCGCCGGGCCCGAGGACCTCATCGATGTGGCCCGCCTGGTCACGGCGTACTACGCGCTGCACCCCGACCCGGCCGATCCCGGGCAGCGGGTGGCGTTCGGTACCTCGGGACACCGCGGCTCGGCCCTCGCGACGGCATTCAACGAGGACCACATCGCGGCCACCAGCCAGGCCATCTGCGAGTACCGCGCCGCCCAGGGCACCGACGGCCCCCTCTTCCTCGGCGCCGACACCCACGCACTGTCCGAGCCCGCGCGGATCACGGCGCTGGAGGTGTTCGCCGCCAACGACGTGACCGTCCTCATCGACCAGACCGACGGTTACACACCCACCCCGGCCGTCTCGCACGCCATCCTCACCCACAACCGCAACCGCACCTCGGCGCTCGCCGACGGCGTGGTGGTCACGCCCTCGCACAACCCGCCCGCCGACGGCGGCTTCAAGTACAACCCGCCGAACGGCGGCCCCGCGGGCTCCGAGGCGACCTCCTGGATCCAGGACCGCGCCAACGAGATCATCACCGGCGGCCTGAAGGACGTACGGCGCATCCCCTACGCCCGCGCCCTGGCCGCACCCGGCACCGGCCGGTACGACTTCCTCGGCACCTATGTCGCCGACCTGCCGAACGTGCTGGACCTGGACGCGATCCGGGCCGCCGGAGTGCGCATCGGCGCCGATCCGCTGGGCGGCGCCTCGGTCGCGTACTGGGGCCGCATCGCCGACGAGCACCGCCTCGACCTGACGGTGGTGAACCCGCTCACCGACCCCACCTGGCGCTTCATGACGCTGGACTGGGACGGCAAGATCCGCATGGACTGCTCCTCGCCGTACGCCATGGCCTCGCTCATCGAGCAGCGGGACCGCTTCGACATCTCGACCGGCAACGACGCCGACGCCGACCGGCACGGCATCGTCACGCCGGACGGGGGCCTGATGAACCCCAACCACTATCTGGCCGTGGCGATTTCATACTTGTTCTCGCACCGGGAGCAGTGGCCCGCGGGCGCCGGGATCGGCAAGACCCTGGTGTCGTCGAGCATGATCGACCGGGTGGCGGCGGACGTCGGTAGGCAACTGGTCGAAGTCCCGGTCGGCTTCAAGTGGTTCGTGGACGGCCTGTCCGACGGCACGCTCGGCTTCGGCGGCGAGGAGTCGGCGGGCGCGTCCTTCCTGCGCCGCGACGGCTCGGTGTGGACCACCGACAAGGACGGCATCATCCTGGCCCTGCTCGCCTCCGAGATCACGGCGGTCACGGGCAGGACCCCGTCGCAGCACTACGCGCAACTCACCGACCGCTTCGGCGCCCCGGCCTACGCACGCGTCGACGCCCCGGCCTCCCGCGAGGAGAAGGCCCTGCTCGCCAAGCTGTCCCCGAGCCAGGTCACCGCCGACACCCTCGCCGGCGAACCGGTCACCACGGTCCTCACCGAGGCCCCCGGCAACGGCGCGGCCCTCGGCGGCATCAAGGTCGCCACCACCAACGCCTGGTTCGCCGCCCGCCCTTCGGGCACCGAGGACGTCTACAAGATCTACGGCGAGTCCTTCCTCGGCCCGGACCACCTGCACCAAGTCCAGGAGGAGGCCAGGTCCGTGGTACTGGCGGCACTCAACGCCTGACGCGGACGAGATCGTCATGACGGCGCTGATCGCGGCCTGAGCCGCGATCGGCGGCACGTCGTCCGCACCGAAGGAGACACGAGGTCGTCGTACCGGTCGCCGGCTGTGAGCCGGGTCCAGTCCGGCAAAAGGGGGCTGCCGTCCGGTCCTGCGTCGAGTGCCAGTACGGCGTCGTCCGCGTGCGGAGCGGTCACCACCGGCACCGGCCGGCCACGCTCGATCTCCTCGTTCCCGCTGTCGACGCGGATGCCCACGGTGGCGAAACCGGGTGTCGGTCCCCTGGGCGGCGGTGACCGGCCGCTCCGTCTCCGTGCCCGCCTTGACGGTGACGCCCCTGTTCCTCTTCATGGACCTGCGCGGACTGGTCCTGCCCCGGGACCGGCTCGTGGACGTGCCGGCGCGGCAGCGGCCGCAGAAGAAGCCGGCCGACAGAGCGGCAGATGAACTTCGGCACGATGGCCGGGTGGCGCGCATACTTCGCCCACTCGTCGGCCGTCTCTGCCCGGGACGGTGCAGCCGAGGGCGCCTGCGAGGCCATGGACGCCGAGTGCGCCCGCCACCCGGCCCGGCGGACCGGCATTCCGTGCAGTCGATGCCGGCTCCCACTCCCCGAACGCAGCGGCGAGACCGATCGCGCTCGCTGCGCCGAGGAAACGCGGTCGAGGGAGCCCGGCCACGGTTCTCATTCGAAGAACTTGAGGCTGTACCCGATGTCGGTGGTGGCGCCGGGGACGTTGGCCCGGCGATACGTGGTGCTGCCCCACCAGACGGCAGTGCCGGTGTACCAGTAGCGGTTGGACCACGAGTACGGCGTGCCCTTGGCGACCGCATGGAACATGGTCGGGAACCGGTTGCCGGACGGCGGGCCGGCGGCGACGTCACCGCGCGGCAGGACGAACGTGTGGTGGCCGGGACCGTCGACGTTCAGCGTGGGATGCCAGCCCGACATCATGGACGAGGCATGCGAGCCGAACAGGCAGCCGTTGCTCTTGTACCAGTCCCACACGTACGTGGGATCGCCACCGGCTCGCAGCCGCAGGTCGGCGATGCAGTACTGGCTGCTCCAACTGCCGTTCGCGGAGTACACGATGTGCAGCTGCCCGTTGGGGTCGACGATCGGCTGGGGCGCCTCGTTGATGTACGGGTTGCCTACGACCCGTTCCCACGGCTCACGCGGCTGCGATACGACGTAACGGCCGCCGGTGGTCGTGGTGGGACTGCTCATCCGGGCGATGTACAGGTTCTGCTCGACGTTGGTGTCGCCGGACCAGCCGGACCACACGAACCAGCGCTGGCCGCCGAATGTGAAGGGCGCCCCGTCGATGGCCCACTTGTCACCGGGCAGGGCGACCTTGGTGGCGGCGGAGTAGCCGGTGCCCGGGCTGGCCGAGCTGATGTGGTACATGCGGTGGGCCGCACCCGTGCCGGCGGCGAAGTAGATGCGGTAGTTGCCGTCGTGGTGCACGATCTCCGGGGCCCAGACCTCGCCGAGGCCGCCTGTGTCCCGCCACACCTGCTGCTTGGGTGCGGTGGCGATCCCCTCAAGGGTGGAAGCCGACCGCACCGCGATACCGCCGTCCACGGACTTGGCGGAGACATAGAGGTCGCCGACCTTGATGACGCTCGGGTCGGCGCCGCCGAGGAGGGTGCGACCGAGCGTGGACGGCTGGTCGTCCGCCACTGCGGTGACGGCTTCGGCGGGTCCGGCGGTGGTCACAACTTGCCCGAAGGCAAGGGTGCCAACAAGTCCGAGCGAAACGATGCCGACGAGCCAGCGGGTGAGAGACAACAGGTCCTCCTGATCATGTCCGCGTCAGAGAGCGCTCTCAGATGGTCTCCATGCGGTGAGCCGCCGTCAATACGAGGGGCAACCCGACGTCCTTCGTCGCCATGTCGTTGGATGTGACCTTGCGGATGCCGACTCTGTTGATCCGAAACTCAAAAGGTTGTGTTCAAGGGTGTAGCGAACGCGCGGGACACCGAAGCAGCCGCGGATGACGTGCGGTTGGCGTTGGCGGCGGCAGAAGAACCTGCGGGTTCCGGCGGCGAGTTGAGCCTGGTCTCGGCCCCTGCGGCGCGCACTGGGCAGAACACCTCTCAGCCCACGGACCGAAACACCTCGCAGCAGTGGCCACCGAGGTCAACGGCCGCCCGCGCGAAACGCTCGACATCAAGCGGTCGGAGCATTCACGCGGCGCATCACGTCTCGGCAGAACGCTCCGATCGCGTCCGGGTCGTCGATGAACTGGTTCGGCTTGACGCAGAACGTCGTGAAGCCCTGTTCCAGTTGTTCCGGGATGCTCGCGAGCGCCGCGCCGAGGTCCGCCGTGGAGTGGTCGTCGGGAAACACGGCCTGGGTGCCGCCGATCATCTCCATCTCGGCGACATCCCGGCCTGCCGCGGCCATGGCGTCCTTGAGCACCTGTAGGTCCTGCGGCGTCGGCCGGCCCAGCGGGTGGAAGCCGTGGCCGTACCGTACGAGCCGGCGCAGGACGGGGCCGTTGAGGCGCTGGCCGCCGAACCACAGCCTCGGGCCCTCGGGACGGAAGGCCTTGGGCTCGAAGTAGACGTCCCGGAACGGGTAGTGCTCGCTCTCGTGGGAAATCGGTGATGGTCCCCAGGCCTTCGCCCAGACGTCGAGGTGCTCGTCGAGCAGGCGCCCGCGCCGGCCGAAGGGGACGCCGAGAGCGTCGTACTCGTCCTTGCTCCAGCTGACCGTCGGCTGCACCAGCAGCCGCCCCTCGCTGATCAGATCGAGAGTGCCCAGTTCGCGGGCCATGAGCAGAGGATGACGCAGGGGCGCCAGCACCGCGGCGGCGGCCAGGCGCAGGCGTTCGGTGACGGAGGCGATGGCGGACAGCAGGAGCAGTGAATTGGGCCAGGGGGTGTAGGGGTCCTGGTTCCCCGGGAGGGCGTAGTCCCGGGGGTTGCCCATGATGCCGTCGGCGGCCGCGTCGGGGCCCAGCACGACGTGTTCGCTGACCATGACGGAGTCGAAGCCGGCGTCCTCGGCCTCGCGGGCCCACCGTACGGCGGCGGGCAGGTCGGCCCGGCCGCCGGTCAGGGTCCAGTTCTCGCTCAGGACCAGCAGCATGCGTGGCGTGTCGGTCATCGTGAGCATCCTTCGCTTGCGCCGGTGGTGACAGACCGGCATGTATTTTGACCCCAAACGTGTCAGGGAGGGGCTGGCAGCCTGGGCCGGGGAGATCAGCGCTCGTGGACGACGTGCCCGTCGAACACCGTCAGGTCCACCTGCGCGTCCGTGATCGAGTGCGGGTCCAGGTCCAGCAGCGGGCGGTCCATTACGCACAGGTCCGCGACCTTGCCGACCTCGATGGACCCCTTCCAGCCCTCGGCGAAGTCCTGCCGGGCCGGATTGATCGTGTAGGCGCGCACGGCCTCGGCGAACGACACACACTGCTCGGGCCCGCTCGGCCGACCGCTGGCCTTCGACTCCCGCAGCATCATCGCGGCCACTCCCTGCCGCCAGTCGGGCTCGGTGATCGGTGCGTCGGAGCTGGCGCAGACCGTGACTCCGGCCTCGACGGCGGACCGTACGGGCCACTGGTAGGCGGAGCGGTCGGGGCCGACGACCTCGTCCATCAGGTCGGAGATGGTCCACTTGATGGCGGGGTTCATGTTGACGCCGTAGCCGTGCGCGGCGAGCTTGGCGAGGCCGGCCGCGCCGACGAAGTCGCCGTGGATGACGTAGTGCCGGGCATCCGGGCGCGGTGCAGCCGCGTTCGCCGCGAGGAAGGCGTCGACCACCGTGTCGATGGCCAGGTCGCCGGTGACGTGCACCCCGAGTTGGAAGCCGGCCTCGTGGGCGACGCGGATCATCTCGGACAACTCGTCGCTCCGGAGCCCGGGGGTGTCGCCGTGCACGCACAGCGCACCATTGCCGCCGTCGGTGTACGGCTCGCTCATCCAGGCCGTGCCGTTGGGCGGCACCCCGTCGGCGAAGATCTTGACACCGATGGCGTTCAGGAGGCGCGGGTCCGCGGACTCGGGGCGCCGCAGCTCGGCCAGACCCTTGCGCACGTCGTCGGCCGAGCCGCCGATCGGCGCGGGCAGCAGCAGGACGCTGACCCGGCACCGGAGTTCACCGCTCGCGGCGAGGTCGGCGTAGGCGATCCAGTTGTCGGTGCTCAACCCGCCGAAGAGGGACGTGTCCCCGCCCGGGCCGAGGCCCGGTTCGGTGTAGCTGGTGATGCCGCGTGAGTGGAGCTCACGCACCACACCCTGGATGGCGCGGCGGCGTTGACCGGCGTCGGGAGAGGGCAGTTCGGCCTGTACGAGTTCCTGGGCGGCCTCGCGAAGGATACCGGTGGGCTCCCCCGCGGAGTCGGTGTCGATGACGCCGCCGGGGGGCGGCACGCTTGCCGCGTCGATGCCGCACAGGCGCAGCGCGGCGCTGTTGACCCACACGAGATGCGAGGAGAAGTGGGTCAGACAGACCGGGTTCCGCGGTGCGACCGCGTCCAGGTCGCGGCGGTGCGGGAAGCGGTCCGGGTCTGCCAGGCACTCCGCCAGATACCCGGTGTCCCAGCCCAGCCCGATGATCCACTCGCCGGGCCGGGCCGCGCCTGCTGCCCTCTCCACGGCAGCGGTGATGTCGGCGATGGACCCGACCGACGGGTGGCCGACGTCGAGGGCGAACGGCGGCTTCGTCATGCCGTACGCGGCCCCGTGCAGATGGGAGTCGTTGATGCCCGGCAGGACGGTCCGGCCGTCGAGTTCGACGACCCGGGTGCCGGGCCCTGCCAGGGCGCGCATCTCGGCGTCGCTGCCGACGGCGACGATGTCCCGGCCGCGTACGGCGACGCCCTCGGCCACACCGAAGTCGGCGTCCACGGTGAGGACCTGACCGCCGGTCAGGATGAGGGAGGGGGCGTTGTCGTTCACGTGAGTCCTCTCGGAGTGGGGGGTCACCGCGTCAGCCGCGGGCCGAAGTAGGCGAGTGCCGCGCCTGCCACCAGGGCGGTTCCCTGGGCCATCTGCTGCCAGAACGTCGGCACGCTCAGCAGTGTCAGTCCGTTCTGCAGACAACCCAGGAAGAGCACGCCGAGCAGCACACCGAAGACGGAACCGGAGCCACCGGTGAGCGCGACGCCACCGAGCAGTACGGCGGTGAGTACGGTCAGTTCGAAACCCGCGCCGGAGGTCCCGGCGACCACGCTGTCCAGCACCGACGCCTTGATCGCCCCGGCGAGGGCCGCCGCCACGCCCGTGACGACGAACAGCGCGAAGGGCGTCCGGCGGATGTTGATGCCGGAGAGGTAGGCGGCCTCCCGGTTGACGCCGATGGCGAAGACGTGCCGCCCGGCCGGGGTGAGCGCCAGGAACAGCGCACCCGCCACGAGGACGAGCGCGGCGATGACGACCGGCGCGTCGATCCCGGCGATCCGCGATCCGCCGAGCCAGGCGAACCCGGACCCGAAGCTGCTCAGCGGCAGTGGGAAGAGCTGCTGTGCCAGTCCGCGCACCGCTGTCAGCATGCCCAGCGTCACGATGAAGGCGGACAGCCCCAGGTAGCAGCAGAGGATGCCGTTCACGGCGCCCACCGCCGCACCCACGGCCAGCGCGCCGAGCACGGCGACGAGGGGCGGCTGGTGCTGCTGTCCGGCGAGCCAGCCGGCCACGAGTCCGCCGACGGCGAGCGTGGAGCCGACCGAGAGATCGAGGTAGCCGCTGATGACCAACAAGGCCAGTGGCACGGCCACGATGGCGAGGGTGGCCGCGTCGATGGCGATCCCGCTCAGGTTGCCGGGGTCGAGGAAGCTGCCGGTCGTCAGCTGGAAGACCAGCACCATGAGGGCGAGGACGACGAGCAGGGGATTGCGCCGCACCGAGTTCAGGCCGCCCGCGGCCAGGGCGCGCGGACGCGGTGTCAGGCGGTTGGTCGGGGCCGTGGTCGCGGTGGTCATGCCGCTCCTTCCGAGGTCGTGGAGGCGGTGTCGTCGGCGTCGTGGACGGCCGACAGCAGGGCGGCTTCGGTAAGTTCGGCGCCGCTCAGTTCGCCCACGATCCGGCCCGCGGAGACGATCAGACAGCGGTGGGCGAGCGCGACGACCTCCTCCGGGTCGCTGGAGGCGAACAGCACGGCGGTGCCCCGCTGTTCGGCGAGCGCCGAGACGATCTGGTAGATCTCCTGCCGGGCGCCGACGTCGACACCCTGGGTGGGCTCGTCGAGGAGCAGGACGTCGACGCCCCGAGCCTCGTTGATCCACCGGCCCAGGACGAGCTTCTGCTGGTTGCCGCCGGAGAAGGCGGCCGCCGGCAGTCGCGGCCGGGCGGGGCGCAGCCCGACCGCCCGGGACATCGCGTCGAAGACCCGCCGTTCGGCGCCCAGCGCCCGTAGCCCGTACCGGGCGAGCGGACGGATCGTCGGCAGGAGCGCGTTGTCCTGGGCGCTCAGCACCGGGAACAGACCCTGTCTGCGCCGGTCCGCCGGTACGAGGGCGATCCCCGCGGCCAGCGCGTCCGCGGGACGTGCGGGCGTGACGACCCGCTCCCCCACCCGTACCGTGCCGCCCAAGGCGCGGCGTCCGCCGAAGAGGGTCTCCAGGATGCGTGTGCGGCCTGAGCCGATCAGCCCGTACAGTCCGACGATCTCGCCCTCGCCGACGCCGATCTCCACGGGACCGAACCCGGGACCTCGGAGCCCGTCCGCCGTGAGTCGGGGAACGCGCGGAACTGCGGGGGCGCTGTCGGCCGGCTTGTCCTCCGCCGTGCCGGGCGGAGCGGGTTCCGGCCGACCGACGATGGCGTCGACCAACTCACTCCGCGTGTACCCCGACACGGTCGAGTGGTGGGCGACCCGGCCGTCGCGCAACACCGTCACCGCGTCCGCCAGCCGTTCCACCTCGGCGAGCAGATGGGTGACGTAGACGATGGCCAGACCCTGGGTGCGCAGGTCCTCGACCCGTTCGGCCAGGGCGCCGCTCTCGGCCCCGGACAGGGCGGCGGTGGGTTCGTCCAGGACCAGCACCGAGGCGCTGCGGCTGAGGGCCTTGGCGATCTCCACCAACTGCCTTTGTCCCATGGGCAGTTCGGCCACCCGGTCACGCGGCGAACAGCTCGCCGCGACCCGTTCAAGCAGACCGGCCGCCACTTCCTCCTGGGCGCGGCGGTGAACGGTCCCGTACCGGGTCCACTCCTGGCCGAGGAAGATGTTCTCGGCCACCGTCAGGGAGTCGACGACGCTGAGCGACTGGAAGATGATCGCCACGCCCGCGGCGATCGACTCGCGCGGACTCAGCCGCGCATGGGAGATCCCACCCACTTCGATCGTGCCCGCGTCCGGCGGAAAGGCGCCGCCCAGGCACTTGATCAAGGTGGACTTGCCGGCGCCGTTGTGGCCCAGGAGAGCGTGCACCTGACCGGCGGGGACGGTGAGATCCACGCCGTCCAGGGCCCTGACGCCGCCGAAGGACTTGCTCAGCCCTCGTATCCGGAGATTCGGATCCGTCATGGCGGGCGCCTAGGAGTTCTGCGCGAGCAGGTCGTCGATCGTCGCGGTGTCGCCGCGCCCGACGAGCGTGATCGGCACCTGGACACTGGGATTCGCCTTTCCGGCGGCAACCGCGAGGGGCACGTCGACGACGGCGTTCGCGATGTCCTTCGGGGCCAGTGCGGCCGAGGCACGGTAGAACGTGCCCTGCTTGATGGCGAGGAGGGAGGGGGCCGCGCCGTCCTGTCCGCCGACGAAGGTCTTCGCGTCGGTCGCCTTCCGGCCCGTCTGCTGCAGCGCCTTGAACCCGCCGTACGCGGCGGCGTCCGTGACCCCGAGGATGAGATTGAGGTCGGGATGCTTGGCGAGGACGGCACGGGACTTCGACAGCCCCGTGTCGGGGTCGATGGCCTGCTCCCGGGCAACCACATCGACACCGGGCGCGTTCTTGGTGAAGGCGTCGATCATGCCCTTGGTCCGCTCGCGGCCGAGCTGGATCGTGCCGTCGGTGAGGAAGGCGACCTTGCCCTTTCCGCCGAGCTGCTCGTTGGCCCACTTCGCGGCGGCCTCCCCGAGCAGCGTGCCGCCCTCGAGGAAGCTGAACTGGATGTCCGCGCTCTGGTGTTCGAGCGACCCGCCGTACGTCACCCAGATCAGCCCCGCGTCCAACGCCCTCTTGGCCATCGCCTCGGTGGCCTCGAAAACCATCGGGAACGACACGATGGCCGGCATCTTCTGAGTGATCCACGTGGTGAGGTTGGTGGCCTGGGTGTCGGGGTTGCCCGCGTCGCTCGTGGTCAGCAGGGAGACGTCATGCTTCTTCGCGGCGGCCGTGGAGAGTTTCACGAGCGTCGAGTAGAGCGGGAGCTGGGTGAAGGGGTAGTCCAGGCCGATCCTGGTGAGGGTTTTCGACCCCTCCGACGCGTCGGCGGCGTCGGCCGTGCTCGCGCCGTCGTCCGGGGCGGAACAACCCGCGGCGGCCAGCGCGGTAGCGGCGAGAGCACCGCCGGAGAGAGCCAGGAACTGCCGGCGCGAGGCCGGGGAAGAGTACGGGGATCTGGTCATGGCGGGACTCTCCGTGAGGATGCGGCCCGAAACGGCTGCGTCGGGCATCCGGCTGTGGCGCTCAGGAAAGACCCAGTCGTCCCGGCCCCGCCATCCGTAGAAATACCGACTGTCGGAGAGGCCGGGCACTGACCAGCGGGAACTCGGTTGCGAAATGGTGAACGGCTTGTCCGGCCCACCCGAAGCCCATATCGTTAGGAGCCAAACGACATCCGTGGTCGTGGCTTCCCGGAGGCCCTCATGGTCAGCCACCATCAGCTCGCGGCAGCGACCCGCATCGGAATGCTCACCCGCGAACGCGACACCGCTTCGGCCTGCACCCAGGCGCTGCAGGAACTCCGCCGCGCCCTGCCCCTCGACGCCGCCACTCTGCTCGCGATCGATCCGATCACCGGAGCACATCTGCAGGTCGCGGGCATCGGCTACTCACCCACGACGTCCGAGTCGCTGGCCGCCGAGTTCGTCTCGACCCCGTGGTACGCCAATGTCGTACGGCAGACACTCCCGCCGTCCATCACCGAGGACGCCGAGGACACGGCGTCCGTCGGGCAGCGTTTCCGCAACGGCTGGTTCTACGCCGAGCGGGTTCGGCCGGCCGGGTTCCGCGACGCGCTCACCGGCGCCCTGCGCCACCACGGCCGTCTGGTCGGCCTGGTCAACGTGTCCGTCGAGGGACCGGGCACGTACGACACGGAGGCGCGACACCTGCTCGCCTCGATCCTGCCCGCGCTGGGCGCCCTCGCCGACCCGACGGCCCACACCGGTGACCTGCACGACCTTCCGGCGGCCGCGGGAGCGAACCTCGTCACGGCCGAGGGCGTCATCGACCTCCCGGACCGGCACCCCGCCGAGGTTCTGGCCGACGACGAATTCCGCCGTCTGGTGAGCGCGTTCACCGACTCGGGCGGCCTTCGGCTGCGGGTCCTGTGGCCGGTCGGCCAAGGCTGGAACCGTGTGACGCTGCGCCGGTGCACCACGGGATCGCCGATCGTACGAAGTGCGGTCCTCGTGTCCGAGACGCCCACGCAACTGCCGTACGGCCTCAGTCCGCGCGAATTGGAAGTGCTCACGCGGGCCGCCAGGGGCCAGACCAACCAGGCCGTCGCGCAGGCGCTGTTCCTGTCCCCGCGGACGGTTCACAGCCACATCGAGCACCTGCTCCGCAAGACGGGCTGTGCCTCACGGGCCGAAGCCACGGCCCTCGCCGTACGCGACGGTGTGCTGAGGCCCACCCCGCGGGACGTGGAGCACTTCGTCGAGCGGTTGCCCGCCGACTGAGAAGACCGAATCCCCCCGCCTTGTTCTCGCTCTCGTACAATTTGGCTCCGAACGATCAAAGGAGCATGCCTGTGCCCGGCCACCGGTCCATCACCGAAGCGGAGAAGCTGGCAGCGGCGAAGCTCGGAGGGGCACCGATCCACCGCGAGCAGATGGCGGTGGTCGCCAACATCTACCGCGCCGCGTCGGCCGTCCGTCAGCACCTGGAGAACTCGGTGCTGCGCGGCGCCGATCTGACCTGGACGGCGTTCGTCGTGCTGTGGGTGGTGTGGATCTGGGGCGAGTCGGAGACCCGGCACATCGCGGAGGAGGCGGGGATCTCCAAGGGGACGCTCACCGGGGTGTCCCGGACGCTGGAGGGGCGTGGGCTGGTCAAGAGGACCGGTCACCCCTCCGACGGCAGGCTGGTGCTGCTGAGTCTCACCGAGGAGGGCGAGGCGCTGATGCAGCGGCTGTTCCCGGAGTTCAACCAGGAGGAGGCATTCGTCGCCTCACGGCTCAGCGACAAGGAGTGCCAGGATGTCGCGGAAGGGCTGCGACAGGTCGTGCGGCAGGTCGAGGAGCACGGCGAGGAGCGTCGCCTGACCCTGCTCGACGGCGCCAAGCCGACACAGCGCCGCAGCGGGCGGCGCGCGAAGGGCTGAGGGCCCGGCGCGGAAGGACCGCGAGGAGTTCCGGCGACTCGGCGGGGTGCGTGAGCCCTGGTCGAGCTCGCGCGGCAGAGTCGTGTCGGTCCGTCCGGCCTCGGGGTTCACCTCGCGGTGGCGGGGTCAGTGCCTGTCGCGGGCGGCTCGTACCAGCGCGTCGAAGAGGCCCTGTGCGGCGGGGTCTTCATGAGCGGTGTCCTCCGGGTGCCACTGGACGGCGGTGAACCATCCGTGGAGACCCGGGTGTTCGAGTCCCTCGACTGTTCCGTCGGCGGCACGCGCGCTGACGGTGAGTCCCGCCCCGAGGCGGTCCACCCGCTGATGGTGGTAGCAGGACGCCTCCGTCTTCTCCACGCCGGTGGCCCGCTCCAGCAGGGTGCCGGGTCGGATCGCCACCGGATGCACGACGTGACGGTGTTCGCGCTCGGGGCCGCCCATGTCCTGTTCGAGGGTGCCGCCCAGGGCGACGTTGACGACCTGAAGGCCGCGGCAGACCGCCAGCACGGGCAGGCCCATGTCGAGTGCCCGGCGGGCGACTTCGAGGTCGAACGCGTCCTGGAGGTCGTCGACGTCGTACACGCTGGCGTGGACACCTCGCGCGCCGTAGTGGCGCGGGGCGAGGTCTCCGCCGCCGGGGAGCAGGATGCCGTCGAAGCGGGCCAGGCGGGACGCGACGTCCCCGGACGCGGGGTGGATGCTCGCCGGTTCGCCGCCGGCCCGCCAGACGGCCTCGATCAGAGCGCGGGCGTTGACCTCGGCGGCGTACCGCAGCGCGGAAGTCGTCGCGGAGAAGCGGGCGGGGACGGCGATCAGGGGACGTGCAGGGGTGACAGGAGTACGGGTCACAGCTGGATCCAGGTGGTCTTGAGCTCGGTGTACTTCTCCAGGGCGTGGGCGGACTTGTCCCGCCCGTTGCCCGACTGCTTCATGCCGCCGAAGGGGACGGTCAGGTCGCCCTCCTCGTAGCAGTTGACCCACACCGTGCCCGCCCGCAACGCCCGGGAGACCTTGTGGGCGGTGGACAGGTCCGAGGTCCACAGGCCGGCGGCGAGGCCGTACTCGGTGGCGTTGGCCAGCCGTACCGCCTCGTCCAGATCGTCGAAGGCGAGCACGGACAGCACCGGGCCGAAGATCTCCTCGCGGGCCAGCCGCATACCGGGGTCGACGTGGTCGAAGACGGTCGGCTCCAGGTAGCTGCCGCCGGTGTCGGCAAGGGTGCGGGAGCCGCCCGTGAGCAGACGGGCGCCCTCGGCCAGACCTGTACCGATGTGGTCCTGTACGCGCCCCAGGTGGTCCTCGCCGACCAGGGCACCCATCTCGGTGGCGGGGTCGAGCGGGTCGCCGATGCGCAGCTCGCGGGCGCGCCGGACGATCGTCTCCGTGACGCGGTCGGCGATCGAGGAGTGGACCAGCAGCCGGGAGGGGGCGGTGCACATCTCGCCCTGGTTGAAGAAGATGCCCCAGGCGGCGGTGGCGGCGGCCTTCTCCAGGTCGGGGGCGTCCGGGAGGATGATGTTGGGCGACTTGCCGCCCAACTCCAGCCAGACGCGCTTGAGGTTGGAGTCGGCGGCGTAGTGCAGGAAGTGGCGTCCGACGGCCGTGGAGCCGGTGAAGGCCAGGACGTCGACGTCGGGGTGGAGGCCCAACGCCCGCCCCGCCACGGGCCCGTTGCCGTTGACCACGTTGAGTATGCCAGGGGGAAGCCCGGCCTCGGTCGCGATCCGGCCGAGGAGCAGCGCGGACAGGGGCGAGTTCTCCGACGGTTTCAGTACGACCGTGCAGCCCGCGGCCAGCGCCGGGGCGACCTTCCAACCCGCCAACGTCAGCGGGAAGTTCCAGGGAACGACCGCGCCGACCACCCCGGCCGGCTCCCGGGTGATCAGGGCGAGCGAGTCAGGGGCGGTGTGCGGGGACTCGTCCGTCAGCTTGTCCGCCAACTGCCCGTACCAGCGGAAGGTGTTGACGAGGGCGCGCAGTTCGATCCCGTACGCGTCCGTGATGGGCTTGCCCATCTCCAGGCTGACGGTGAGCGCCAGTTCCTCGCGTCGTTCCTGGAGCGCGTCGGCCATCCGCAGCAGCGCCCGACCTCGCTCGGCAGGCGCCAGGCGCGGCCACGGACCGGTGTCGAAGGCACGACGGGCCGCGGCCACGGCCGCCCCCACCTCGGCGGTGCCCCCGTCGGCGACCTGGGTCAGCACCTGGCCGTCGCGGGGCGAGACGGCGGCGAAGACCGCCCCGCCACCGCCCTCGTCGGCGCCGTCGATGTGATGGGCACCGGACAGGTCCAGCGACTTGGCGCGGCGCTGCCACTCCTCGTGGGTGACGTCCAGCATGCGGGGACCTCCTGGAGGTTATTTGAATCCAAACGATAGGATGTCCGTGGAGCGCTCGCAAGCGCCCAACCGAATCGATCCGGCAGGTCCGCGGGCCCCGGGGAAAGGAACGACACCGTGCGCGCACTCGTCCTTCAGCACGACCATGTGACGGCACCCGGGCTGGTCGGGGCCAGGCTCATGGAACGCGGATACGACCTCACCGTTCTGACCGTCGTACCCGAGCACCGCCACCGGGCTCCGGACGTGACGTTCGACTTCCCCGAGGCCGACGGCTGGGACCTGGTCGTGTCACTCGGCGCCCCGTGGTCGGTGTACGACGAGACCTCCGTCGGCAGCTGGATAGGCGGGGAGCTGGCGCTGCTGCGCAAGGCCCACCACCTCGGCATCCCGGTCCTCGGCGTCTGCTTCGGCGCCCAGGCGCTGACCACGGCGCTCGGGGGGTCGGTCGAGGCGTCGCCGCGCCCCGAGATCGGCTGGGTCGAGGTTGACACGGACGATCCTTCCCTGGTGGGGACCGGCCCCTGGTTCCAGTGGCACTACGACCGCTGTGTCCCGCCGCCCGGAGCCGTGGAGGTGGCCCGCAACGCCGTGTGCGTGCAGGCGTTCAGGGTCGGCCGCAGCCTGGGGGTGCAGTTCCACCCGGAGGTCACCACGGCGATAGTGCGTGACTGGCTCGACCTCGGCGGCGCGGAGCAATGTGTGCGACACGGTGCCGATCCCGGCGAACTGCTCTCCAGGAGCCGGGAGTTCGAGCCGACGGCCCGGGCCAACGCCCGCCACCTGGTCGACGCGTTCCTCGACCGGGTGGCGGCCGCGGCCGACTGAACGCCTGGGCCGAGCAGTGGGCGCGGTCGGCTGAACGCCCGGGCCGAGTGGCGGGCGTGGTCCGCTGAACTCCCGGGCCGCGGTCCACTGAACACCCGGGCCGAGTGGCAGCCTCGGCCGACTGAAGGCCCGGGCCGAGTGGCAGGCGCAGTCTGCTGAGCGCCTGGGCCGAGTGGCGGGCGCGTCCACTGAACGCCCGGGCCGAGTGGCGGGCGTGGTCGACCGACGGCCACGCCCGCCTGCCGCGTCAGCCGTCGGCCGGCGCCCTGCGGCGGGTCAGCCGTGCCGTCACCACTCCCAGGACCAGAACTGCCGGAACGGTCAGCTCCAGCCAGATCGCGGTGCTCTGCTCGCCGCCGATGAGCGTGGTGAAGTTCTCCAGGATCAGCCAGATCGCCCCGGCGATACCGAGCGCACCGAGGGCCGGCGCGATCAGCGTGTTCCACGGCCGGGTGTCCAGCCGCTCGCGGCGGAAGAAGGCGACCACGGAGAGCGAGGTGAGCAGGTACAGCAGCATGATCCCCAGGACGGCCACTCCGCTGCCCCAGGAGAACAGGGCGAGGACCGGGTCCTTGCCGGCCAGCGCGAAGGGGACGACCAGGACGACCGCGATGGCCGTCTGGACCCAGCCGGCCACGGAGGGCGAGTGCCGGCGGTTGATCGTCGACAGCCTGCGGGGCAGCAGCCCGTCGCGGCTGAGCGAGAACAGATAGCGGTTGGCGGAGTTGTGGAAGGCGAGGATGCCGGCGAAGAGGGAGGTGGCCAGCAGGATGGGCAGAACATCGTTCACCCAGGTGCCGAACAGGTCGGCGATCGGCGCGAAGACGAAAGCCGTCGAGTCGCCGCCCTCCAGAGCCTTGCCCGCGGCATCGGTGGCCTGCGAGGCACCGTACGAGGAGATCAGCATCCAGGACGCGAACGCGAAGAAGCCGGTGACGAGGGCGACAGCCAGATACGTGGCCCGCGGCACTGTCTTGCGCGGTTCACGCGCCTCCTCGCCGTAGATAGCGGTGGCCTCGAAGCCGATCATCGACGCCACGGCGAACATCAGCGCCACACCCGGCGCCCCGTCGAGGGCCGCACCCGGCGAGAACGACTGAGCGACACCGAGCCCCTCGGGCCCACCCCCCTTGAAGAGGGTGACCAGCGCGAAGACCGCCAGGATGCTGAACTCCGCCAGCACGAAGACCGCCAGCACCCTCGCGCCCATCTCGATGCCCACGGCGCCCAGCACCTGGACGATCGCCATGGTGACCACGGCACACACCCACCAGGGCACGTCCGCACCCGTGTGGTGCTCCAGCAGACCACTCACGGTGGCGCCGTAGAGGCCGTACATGGCGGCCTGGATCGCGCAGTAGGCGAACAGCGCGATCCCCGCGCTGCCCGCCCCGAGGTACCTGCCGAGGCCCTTGCCGATGTACGTGTAGAAGGCGCCGGCGTCCACGACGTGCCGCCCCATGGCCACGAAGCCGACCGAGAACAGCAGGACGATCACACCGGCCGCGAGATAGGCGGCGGGAGCGCCGGCGCCGTTGCCGATGGCCACGGCGATGGGCACCGCGCCCGCGACACCGGTGAGCGGCGCCTGCGCCGAGAGGACGAAGAAGAGGATGCCCATGACGCCGAGCGAGTTGGGCTTGAGCTTGCCTGCGGTGGAGGCGTCGGGCGCGGTCTGGTTCGCAACCGCCGTCTGACTGTCCACTCGGATCACCTGCCAGGGAGAAGAGGGAATCGTTTCAGGCCAAACGAGTTGCCTCATAGTGGGGTGGAACTATCCGTTTGACAAGGGGCCGCGCAGAGATTCCCGGGCACCTCCCGGTTCCTTACGGGGCCGTAACCGCCGCGCAACGCCAGTGCCCCCGGACGACGGACGTCCAGGGCCACGGAACGCTCAGGTCAGCGGGTCAGACGTCGTCTCCCGGAGTGCCGTGCCCGGCGGCGACGAGCAGCCGGAGCAGGGTGCGCAGTTCCTCGATCGCGGCATCGGTGGTCTCGGGCTCGCCGAAGACGAGCTGGTGCAGCACAAGACCGTCCAGGGCCGCGAAGACGAGCCGGGTCAGCGGGCGGCCGGCGCCGTCGGGCAGCATGCGGGCCAGCTCACGCCCACTGGCGTCGAAGTACTCGTCGTACAGCGCGCGCAGGTGCGGCAGCAGCTCGGGGCGGCGCCGGGACTCCAGCAGCAGCTCGTACTGGAAGGCCTGTATGTCCGGATCGGCGGTGACCATGTCGGACACCCCCACCGAGAAGTCCGCGACCTTGCCGGTGCCCGGCTCCAGAGCGCTGGTGTTCAGCGAGGTGCGGATCGCGTGTGCGAGCGCCTCCTCGATCAGCGCGTCACGGGAGCCGAAGTGGTGGACCACGAGGCCGTGGGTGGTCCCCGCCTCCTGCGCGACCGCCCGGTAGGTGAGCTTGCGCAGTCCGCCCTGCGCCACGACCCGTACGGCGGCGTTGAGCAGAGCCTCCCGGCCCTCCCCGTAGTTCATGCGCCGGCGCGGCTCGCGGCCATCAGGAGTCTCGGCGGATTCGGTCATGGCTGCGACCCTACCCGGCCGCTTTCACGGCCAGGCATGCGCCGGAGCGGCCCGTCGGACCGGTCGGGGACGGGGTGCGGACAGCCCGCACCGGGGGCCGCCTTGACCTTGACCTTGACCTTGGCCTTGGCCTTGGCCGGTCCCGGTGCGGGGCCGTCTCGTGGACGGCATCAGCGCCTGGGCGACCTGATGCCGCGGAACTCCCAGTCGCCGCCGAGCGCGGTGGACAGCACCTCCTCGGACTCCGTGGGCTGGGCACCGACGTCGGTACGGATGGGGGTCGGCCCGGTGACGATGTGGTTCATCAGCCGTCCGAGGCCCTCGACCTCGACCTCGACGACATCGCCCGGCTGGACGGGCCGGGAGTTGGCGGGCGTGCCGGAGAGCAGCACATCGCCCGGGTGGAGAGTGATCGTGCGGGCGATGTCGGCGACAAGGTAGTGCATGTCCCACTCCATCTCGTCGGTCGAACCGTCCTGCACCACCTCGCCGTTGACGTACGTCCGCAGGTACTTGCCGTGGAAGTCCCAGTCGGTGACCAGGCCGGGGCCGAGCGGGCACAGCGTGTCGGAGCCCTTCACGCGGAGCATCGAACCGGCGTCGGTGTCCCGGAAGTCGTGCAGGCCGTAGTCGTTGGCGACGGTGTAGCCCGCGATGTACTCCCCCGCCTCGGCCTGGGAGATGTTGCGCGCGGTCCTGCCGATGACGATGGCGACCTCGCCCTCGTAGTTGAGCCACTTGCAGCCCTCGGGGCGGACGATCGCACCCTTGTGGGAGTTGAGAGAGGAGGTCGGCTTGTGGAAGTACGTGGGCGTCGGGGTGAGCCGGATCCCGAACTCCTCCACGCGGCTGCGGTGGTTGAGGTGCACGGCGATCACCTTGGAGGGCACGACCGGGGGCAGGTGCTGCGCCTCCTCGGTCTTCACGCGGCGGCCGTCTCCGGCGACGAGTTCGTCACCCTCGACGGTGACCTGGACGGCGGCGCCGTCGAGGAGGATGCGGCGGTACTCGGGCATGACAGGGCTCCTGGATACGACTAGACGCGACTGTGAGGGTTGCGCGGGGACGGGTCTGCGGGCAGGCCGGTGCCGGTCCAGCCGTCGGCCGGACGGTCGAACCACAGATGCACCTGACCGGTGCCGATCGAGTTCTCGTACTCCCCGTACTGGCGGGCCTTGGCGATGCACGCCCGCTCGCCCAGGGCGCCGGCCATCATCAGGTAGTGGAAGAACTTCGCCTCGGGCTTGTACTTCCAGAACTCCGGCATGGTGTCGAGGACCTTGTCGTGGCGGCCGTCCTTGAACCAGGCGATGCGCTCGTGGTCCGCCTCCCGCGCTTCCGGGGTGAAGATGTGCACCGGGTCGCCGGCCTCGTGGTCGCGCAGTTCACGCAGCGGCCAGAAGGTGTGGGAAAGGGCGCCGGAGGCGATGACCAGTACGCGGCGCCCGGGGGTCGCGGCGATGCCGTCCGCGAGGGCTCGGCCGAGGCGCAGGTGGTCCTCCATGTCGCCGGTCTGGCAGACCCCGATGGTCACCCACCGCTTGTCGGGCAGCCCCTCCCCCAGGAACTTCCATAGGTTGGTGGTGGCGTAGTAGATCGGCAGGTAGTCGTCGTCGATCGCGGTGATCCAGGTGCCGTGCTTGTCTGCGAACTTCTCTATGTTGCGGGCGAGTTCGGGGTCGCCGGGAAAGTCGTACGGCATCCGGCACATGCCGCGCGGCAGCTCTTCGGAGGTGAACAGGCCGGCCCGGCGCTGCTGGGCGGTCACGACGAACTCGACCGTCGTCGCCCAGTGCGAGTCGAGGACGACCACGGTGTCGTAATCGTCACGTTCGAAGACGTCCTGGCGGAGTTGCCGGAGCCCGGTGACGAGGGTGATCTCCTTGCCCTCGTTGAGTTCCAGCCGGTCCTCCTCCGGGAGCACGATGGTGGGGACATGGGCGAGGAGGCCCGCCCCGACGATCTCACCCATGGTTCTTCCATCCGTTCGGTGCGGTGACCGTGTTCTTGACGTCGCAGTAGAAGTCGAAGCTCCAGGTGCCGCCCTCGCGGCCCACGCCGGAGTGGCGGGAGCCACCGAAAGGTGCCTGAAGGTCGCGTACGAAGAAGCAGTTGACCCAGACCGTGCCCGCGACGAGCTGTGCGGTGACGCGTTCGGCGCGCTCGGGGTCGCCGGTGGCGAGGGTGGCGGCCAGACCGAAGCGGGTGTCGTTGGCGAGACGGACGGCTTCCTCGTCGGTGCTGAAGGTCTGCAGGGTCAGGACCGGGCCGAAGACCTCCTCCTGCACGATCTCCGAGTCCTGGGCGACATCGGTGAGCAGGGTCGGTGCGTAGTACTGGGTGTCCTCGCGGTGTCCGCCGATGACCGCACGGGCTCCGGCCGCGAGCGCCCGCTGCACGAAGGCGTCGATCTTCTCCAGCTGGCGGGGGTGGATATTGGGCCCGATGTCGGTGCTCTCGTGGCGCGGGTCGCCCTGTGTGAGCGTCGCGGCCTTCTCGACGAACCGGCGCGTGAACTCCTCGGCGACCGGCTCCTCGACGAGGATGCGGGTGGCGGCGAGGCACACCTGCCCGGCGTTGTCGTACTGCTCGACAGCGAGGTCCACGGCGAGATCGAGGTCGGCGTCGGCGAAGACCAACAGCGGTGACTTGCCGCCCAGTTCGAGGCTGAGCGGGGTGAGGTTCGCGGCCGCCGACCCGGCGATGCGCCGGGCCGTCGGCACCGATCCGGTGAAGCTGATCCGCCGTACGTCCGGGTGCGAGGTGAGGGCGTCGCCGATCTCCGAGCCGTAGCCCTGGACAACGTTGAGGACGCCGGCGGGAAGCCCGGCCTCGGCCGCGATGTCGGCGAGCAGGGAGGCGGTCAGCGGGGACCACTCGGCGGGCTTGAGGACGACCGTGTTGCCGGCCGCCAGGGCGGGGGCGACCTTCCAGGTGGCCAGCATCAGGGGCGCGTTCCACGGGGTGATCAGCACGGAAGGGCCCGCCGGGTCCCAGCTCACATGATTCGTGTGACCGCGGGTCTCGAAGTCCTCGTGCTCCAGTTTCAGCAGCCAGTCGGCGAAGAAGCGGAAGTTGTGGGCGACACGGGGCATCACACCCCGACGGTGCGAGCGCAGCAGCGCGCCGTTGTCGTTGGTCTCGACGATCGCCAGCTCCTCGATCCGCTTCTCGACTCCGTCGGCTACGGCGTGGAGGATGCGGGCCCGTTCGGTGCGGGAGGTAGCGGCCCAGGCGGGGAAGGCCGCCTTCGCGGCGGCAATGGCGGCGGAGGCTTCGGCGGGTCCGCCGCGCGCGATTTCACCAAGGGGACGGCCGTCGATGGGTGAGTTGTCGGTGAAGGTGGCGGCGGATGCGACGCGTTGCCCGCCAATCCAATGCCGGGTGTCGACGGAAACACCGGCGACGACGATTTTGTCAGCCACGAGAAAGGCTCCGATCAAAGAAGTTGGGGCGAACCGACCTGCTTTCAGGGGCACGGGGCTGTGACATTTGCGGCTCCGCCGCGGGGCGCGACAAGCCACGACACGCCCGCACCCGCCCACTACCTCACCCGGCAGACGCTCCGGACGTCCCCGACTCCAACAGCCGCCCGCCATCCCAAACAACGCCAACTTGGCGGTAGTACGCGGCGATCGGTTCACGGATCTCCAGACGGGCCAGCTCCTCGGTGGGCGCCTCGAAGATCTCCAACTCGGCGTCGCCGACCCACGCCTGCCCGCCCTCGAAGGAGGACGCACCGGACTCGATCAGCTCGTCGAGTGCCAGGCCCTTGCCCTTCTCGATCGACGGCAGCCATCGGTGGTGGGCCATGGGGTGGCTGTTGACGAAGCCGTTCGTCCCGGACGGCTCCCGCAGGGTCACCACGGCCTGGGCCAACCGCCGGTCCGCCGCGGCGAGGGTCGCCCCGAAGCGCGCCCCCGCCTCGATCCGCGGAGCGGGACCGTACGGATGAGGCCGTGTCTGGTGAATCGATCCGAGCTTCTTCGGATACCCCTGGTGCAGGCCGCGGGCGATGGCGAAGTCCTTGTCGACCCAGATGTACACGCACCGGGTGTAGGTCTGCCCCCTGTACTTGCAGCGGACGACCGCGAAGGCCTCCTTGTACTGGGAGAGCACCGGGTCCAGCAGTTCGTCCCCGGAGGTCGAGCAGGACTGCCAGTCGGCCCAGATCAAGGCGACCGCACCGGGGTCCTCGTCCGCCAACTCCAGTGGCTCGGGCAGCAGTTCGCGTACACGGGCGGGATCGGTGCGGTATTCGACGGTGAGCAGGTCACCCGAGTAGCGCCACGGCGGGGAGGGAATCAGCGACGAGACACCGCTCGCCGTCTTGGGGTGGAAGTAACCACGGACAGGAGACATGACGGGCTTCCTTACACGGTGAGGGCGGGCGACTTGAGCAATTGGGCGCGATAACGGGCGGCGCCCATCGCGGCGGCCTGGCCGCCGAGCGCGACGACGCCGACCAACCGGCCACCGGCGTGGTAGCCGACCAGGACATCGCCCTCCGGGTCACCGTCCAGGACACGGACGTCGTCCTTGCCGAGGACCGGCGCCCCGAAGGACTGCAGCCGGAACTCGTGCTGGTCGCTCCAGAAGGTGGGCAGGGGCGCGAATGGAGCCATCTCGCCGTCCGCACCGGCGAGATGGGCCACAAGCACCTTCGCGGCATGCTTGGCGGTGTCCGTCGGGATGGACCAGTGCTCGACGCGGCGGGGTACGCCGTCGTAGCGGGCGTTGGGAAAGCGGGCGACATCGCCGACCGCGACGGCCTCCGGGCGTCCACCGATCCGCAGCCGACCGTCCGTGAGCACACCGTCGGACAGGTCGAGCCCGTTGCCCCGCAGCCACTCGACGTTGGCGACCGAGCCCACCGACTCCACGACCACATCGGCCGGCAGGACCGTGCCGTCGTCGAGGACGACCCCGGTCACCCGGTCCTCGCCCGCGAACCCGGCGACTCCCGCGCCGAGCGCGAAGCGCACCCCACGCTCTTCGTGACGCCTGAGCAGCGCGCGTCCGAGCAGTTCGCCGAGCGGGCCGACCATGGGCAGCGGCAGCGGATCGACGACGGTCACCTCGCGGACACCGAGTCCCACGGCGGTGGCGGCGACCTCGCAGCCGATGAATCCCGCTCCGACGACGACCACTCGGGCGTCCGGCCGGGTCAGTTCGTCCCGCAGGCCATGGGCGTCGGCGAGGGTACGGACGGTGTGCCGGCCGTGGAGCGGGCCCGGGCAGCGCAGCCGCCGGGGGCGCATTCCGGTGGCGACGACGAGTCCGTCGTAGCGAATGACCTCGCCGTCGTCGAACTCGACGGTCCGCTCGTCCAGGCGGGCCGCGACGACCTTCGTGCCGAGCCGCCACCCCACATCGGCGGCGGCCGCCTTCGGCGTGAAGGCCAGCGACTCGAACGGCGCCTTCCCTGCCAGCACTTCTTTCGACAGCGGAGGCCGGTTGTAGGGCATGTGGGGCTCGTCGCCGACGACCGTGATCGCGCCCGTCCAGCCCGCCGCGCGGAGCTGCTCGGCGGCGCGCAGGCCGCCCATCGAAGCGCCCACGACGACCACGCGTCCGGTCCTGGTTGTGGCCATGGGGACTCAGACCTCGATCCGGATGGCCTGCAGCGGACACACGTCCGCGGCCTCCTCGACCTCGTCGCGCAGCGCCTCGTCGGGGCCGGAGACGTACGCCAGGTGTCCGTCGCCGTCCATGGAGAAGACGTCGGGTGCCGCGAAGACGCACTGGCCGTGGTCCTGGCACTTGTTCATGTCGACGACGACCTTCATGGCGGTCCTCCTGAGGGTGAGGGCGTCGGAGCAGGGATCGGAGCAAGGTGGGGCTGAAGAGGGACCCGGCCCGGATGTGGCCGGGCCCCTCGGCCAAAGGGGTGCGAAAGAGCCGCACCCCTGACTCGTTTGGCTTCAAACAACATAGGAAGCCACTCCTCTCTGGTCAATACCTGTCCAGGTGGATAAATTTTCTCGACCAACCTCTTGCGGGACGACGACTTCGCTCCATACCGTTCGGGACCAAACGAGTAGTACCGGGGTCTGCCCTCCTGAACCCGCACCCCGGATTCCGTTCTCTGCACACCCCCCATCCCCAGAGCCCCGAGGCACGGGGGATGTCCCCACCCAGCCGCCAAGGAGACACTGGTGAGCGCATCCGACACCCCGGACATCCGCCGGCACATGGAGCGGCTCGCCGCCGAGGGCGTCGACGTGGTCCGGGTGATCTACCCCGACCTCATCGGCACCGACCGTGCCCGGGACGTCCTGCTGGAGCACCTGCCGTCGGCGTCCGAGCACGGCCTGGCCTTCTGCCGCGCCGTCTACCACACCTCGCCTCAAGGGGACGTGGTCCCGGTCGCGGGCGGTCTGGACGCCGGTCTGCCGGACGTGTGCGTACGCCCCGATCTGTCCACCGCGACCCCCTTGCCCTGGGAGCCCGGCGTCGCCACCTGTCTCGGCGAGGTCACCGACCCGGCGACCGGGGGTCCCGCCCCCGAGTCACCGCGCGACCTGCTGCGCGGCGTCCTGGCCCGGTGTTCCGAGCAGGGACTCCGCCCCGTCGTCGGCCCCGAGCTGGAGTACTTCCTCCTGGAGCCCGCGCCCGGCACGCCCACCGGATGGCGCCGCTCCCCGGAGGCCGTCGGCGCCGTCTACACCGCCGGCCTGCGCGCCGACCCGGACAACCACCTGCTGCGGACCCTGCGGCAGCTACGCGACCTGGGCCTCGGCGTCATCACCGGCAACCACGAGTTCGACGGCGGCCAGTACGAGATCAACCTCACCCACTCGGAGGCCCTGGACGCCGCCGACCGCGCCTTCCGCTTCAAGGCGGCCGTCAAGGAACTGGCCCGCAAGGAAGGCAACCTGGCCACCTTCATGGCCAAGCCGTTCGGCGACGCGGGCGGCTCCGGGTTCCACCTCCACCTGTCGTGCAGCGACACCGAGGGGCACAACGCCTTCGACGACGCCTCCGGCGCGTACGGCCTCTCGGCCACCGCCCGCCACGCCGCCGCGGGCATCCTCGCCCACGCACCCGCGCTCGCCGCACTGGCCAACCCGACCGTGAACTCGTACAAGCGCTTCGGACCGGACACCCTCGCGCCCTGGCTGATCGACTGGGGGCTCGACAACCGCAGCGCCATGGTCCGCATCCCGCCCGAGCGCGGCAGCGGCGCCCGCCTCGAACTCCGTCTCGGCGACGCCAGCGCCAACCCCTACCTGCTGATCGCGGGCACGATCGCCGCCGCCCTGCTCGGCATCCAGGAGGGCGAGGAGCCGCCCGCCCCGCTGGAGGGCTACGGCTACGACACCGCCAGGTCCGCCCTGCTGCCCGCGAGCCTGCCGACCGCGCTCGACGCGCTGGAGGCCGACACCGCCCTGACCGACATCCTCGGCAAGGACTTCACCACCTCCTTCCTCACCTACAAGCGGAACGAGGTCGAACGCTTCCAACGGCACGTCACGGACTGGGAGTTCACCGAGTACGCCTACCACCTGTAACCCCGCCGAAAGGCCTCCGCCCCTCGTCACCCCGCCCAGGAGATCCACCACCATGACCAGCCCCACCGCCCGCGCCGTCCCCACCACCCGTGCCGAACTGCGCGCCGCCCTCGACGAGCCCATGCCGCTCGACCGGGTCGACCTCGCCGACCTCGACAACTTCGCCGACGGCGTCACCCCGTGGCGGATGTTCCACACCCTGCGCCACCAGGACCCCGTCCACTGGCAGCCGGAGGAGGCCCCCAACTCCGGCTTCTGGGCGGTGACCCGGCACGCGGACATCGCGCGAGTCGACCGCGACGCGGAGACCTTCACCTCCACGAAATTCGTCAACCTCGAAGAGGTCGACGAGGACCAGATCAAGAAACGCGCCTCCATCCTGGAGCTGGACGGCGTCCGCCACCGCGCGATGCGCAGCGTGATCCAGCGACAGTTCGGCGCGGCCGTCATCAACAGCTACGGCGACTTCCTGCGCGGCCTGACCGCGAAGACCCTGGACGCGGCCCTCGCCAAGGGCACCTTCGACTTCGTGGCCGACGTCTCCGCCGACTTCCCCATCAACGTGCTGGCACGCCTGCTCGACGTACCGCCGGAGGACAACCAGCGGCTCATCGACTGGGGCAACCGCATCATCGGCAACACCGACCCCGACTACGCGGACGTCCTGCTGAACAGCGCGGAGAGCGAGCAGTACCGCGACCTGCCCTTCCGTTCCCCCGCCTCCCTCGAAGTCTTCGAGTACGGCCGGGAGCTGGCCCGGCAGCGGCGCGGCGGCGACGGCACGGACCTGGTGTCGAAGCTGGTCAACACGACCCCGCGCGACGGAGTCCCGCTGTCCGCACAGGACTTCGACAACTACTTCCTGCTCCTGGTCGTGGCCGGCAACGAGACCACCCGCCACACCATCTCCCACTCGATGCTGGCCCTGCTCCAGCACCCCGAGCAGCTGGCCAGGCTCAAGGACGACCCCTCCCTGATTCCCACCGCGGTCGAGGAGTTCCTGCGCTGGGCCTCCCCCGTGTATCACTTCCGCCGCACCGCCACCCGCGATGTCGAACTCGGCGGCAAGCAGGTCAAGGAGGGCGACAAGGTCGTCATGTGGTTCGCCTCCGGCAACCGCGACGAGGACGTCTTCGACAATCCCTACGACCTTGACGTCGCCCGCACCGACAACGACCACGTCACCTTCGGCAAGGGCAGCCCCCACCTCTGCCTGGGCAACCTCCTCGCCCGCACCGAGATCCGCATCATGTTCGAGGAGCTGATCCCGAGGATCGCCGACATCAAACTGGCCGGCGACGTCCCCCGAGTGCGCTCCAACTTCGTCAACGGCATCAAAAAACTGCCGGTCGAGGTGACCCTCGCCTGACCCACGCAGGAAGCACTGCCGTGCCCATGACGTCGGGGCACGGCAGCCCTGTTTTCATCGGGCCGCTGCCCGGGTGGCGTTGATCCCTCCGTCGAGGGTGCGGCCGCAGGGCGTAGGTACGCGGGACACGCCTGATGAGACGCTCTTCCCGCCCACTGTCCCTGTCGTTCCGTCTTCTGATTCTGACGACCCCGCTCGAAGCCCGAGACAGGTGCTCCGCCAGTCCACGTCGCCGTTCCAGGCGGTGATCGGCCGGGCTGCCCTTGGTGATCGTCTTGTGCCTGGGTGTCCCACGGAGATGTGCGGTACCGGTTCGGCGTTACCGATGAGATGCGCGGACGGCCGCTGCCGCCGTCCCGTCCTGTGCGCTTCCGCGCCCCCGCACGACGATGACCGTCATCGGCTCCCCCTCAGTCGGGCAGCAGGCAGTAAACGGGCACGTTCCGAGCCGACTCGGGTGGGGATCTTGCTCTGTTATTGGCCGAAGAAGGCCCCTGTCTGCGGAAATACCTCACACAAAGCGGTCACATCCGGTCATGGAACTCGTGACGTTTTGCCTGTTCATGAGGCTGTGCGTGCTTATAAATAGTCCGCATGAACCCGAACGGGCCGGGTTCTGTGAAGGCGCAAATGCGCCAGACCAAAACGGCCGGGCCGTGTGTCGGGTCGGAATCGCGGAGTGGAGGTGTCGCCGTGGACGCCGAAGAACGCCGACGCGCCATCCTGGAGGCCACGCGTCGTGTCGGCTCCGTGGACGTGGGCAAGACCGCCGCCGAACTGGGTATCTCCAAGGAAACCGTGCGGCGTGACCTGAACCTGCTGGATGCTCACGGGCTGGTGCGGCGAACCCACGGCGGCGCCTACCCCGTCGAGAGCGCCGGCTTCGAGACGACGCTCTCCTACCGCACCACCAGTCAGGTCAGGGAGAAGTCGCGGATCGCCGCCGCCGCCGTGGAACTGCTCGGTGACGCGGAGACGGTGTACATCGACGAGGGCTACACCCCACAGCTCATCGCCGCGGCTCTGCCTCGCGACCGTCCGCTGACCGTGATCACCTCCTCCCTCGCCGCGGCCGGCACCCTGACCGCCGTGGAGAGCATCACCGTGCTGCTGCTCGGTGGTCGCGTACGAAGCGCCACGCTCGCGACAGTCGATCACTGGGCGACCCACATGCTGTCCGGCCTCGTCATCGACCTGGCATACGTCGGCGCAAACGGCATCTCCCGCCAATGGGGACTCACCACTCCGGACCCCGCTGTGAGCGATGTAAAGGCGCAGGTCATGGCTGCTTCCCGACGCCGGGTCTTCTCGGGCGTCCACAACAAGTTCGGAGCGACCAGCTTCTGTCGTTTCGCCGAGATCGCAGACATCGAGGCGATCGTCACCGACACCGGGCTTCCTGCATCCGAAGCCCATCGCTACTTCCTCCTGGGGCCGCAGGTCATCCGCGTTTGACCTGCGTCCTTCTCCAACTCACCACGCACTCGCTCGACCGGGCCTGGGCCTCCCATGCCCTCGAACACCTCTGGAGTCAGCCATGACCATCCGAAAGATCACCCACGCCGGGAGAAGCACTCGCGCTGTGCTCGCCGCCGTGGCCGCAGGCTCGATGCTGGCCGCGTGCAGCGGGGCCGGCGGGTCGAGTTCCGGAGGCGGGGGCGAGAGCATCAACGTACTCATGGTCGGCAACCCGCAGATGGAGGACATCGCGAAGCTCACGAAGGACACCTTCACGAAGGACACCGGTATCAAGGTGAACTTCACGATCCTTCCCGAGAACGAGCTGCGCGACAAAGTCACCCAGGACATCGCCACCCAGGCCGGCCAGTACGACGTGGCCACCATCGGCGCCTACGAAGTGCCCATCTGGCACAAGAACGACTGGCTGCACGAGCTGAGCTCCTACGCCGGGAAGGACTCCGCCTTCGACGAGGCCGACCTGCTCAAGCCCATGGTTCAGTCGCTGTCCGGAGACGACGGCAAGCTCTACGCCCTGCCGTTCTACGGCGAGTCCTCCATGCTCATGTACAACAAGGAGGTGATGGCGGAGAAGGGCATCACCGTTCCCGAGAAGCCCACTTGGCAGCAGGTCGCCGACATCGCAGCCAAGGTCGACGGCGCCCGCCCGGGGATGAAGGGCATCTGTCTGCGCGGCCTCGCCGGCTGGGGAGAGCTCGGTGCGCCGCTGACGACCGTGGTCAACACCTTCGGCGGCACCTGGTTCACCAAGGACTGGAAGGCACAGGTCAACAGCGCGGAGTTCAAGAAGGCGACGAACTTCTACGTCGACCTGGTCAGGAAGCACGGTGAGGTGGGTGCCCCGCAGGCCGGGTTCACCGAGTGCCTGAACGCGCTGAGCCAGGGCAAGGTCGCGATGTGGTACGACGCGACCAGCGCGGCCGGATCGCTGGAGGACCCCAAGTCCAGCAAGATCGCCGGAAAGGTCGGCTACGCGTACGCACCGGTGGACAAGACGGACAGCTCCGGCTGGCTGTGGACCTGGGCGTGGGCGATGCCGAAGACCACCAAGAAGGCCGACGCCGCCTCGAAGTTCATGCTCTGGGCGTCCGGCAAGGACTACGAGAAGCTCGTCGGCGAGAAGCTCGGCTGGTCGCGCGTTCCCGCCGGGAAGCGGGCCAGCACCTATGAGCTTCCCGAGTACCAGAAGGCGGCCTCGGCCTTCGGTGACATCACCCTGAAGTCCATCGAGCAGGCGAACCCGACCGACCCCGGTGTGCAGCCGCGGCCCACGGTGGGCGTCCAGTTCGTGGCCGTCCCCGAGTTCCAGGATCTCGGCACCAAGGTGACACAGGAGATCTCCGCTGCCATCGCCGGCAAGACGAGCGTGGACAAGGCTCTGGACAAGGGCCAGAAGCTCGCGGAGGAAACCGCCAAGACCTACCAGTGACCTCCCCTTGCCCGGTCGGCCACCGGCGCCGGCCGGGCACCGCTTCCCCATCCCTCGGCCGTCACCGGCCGGCTCAAGGACCCCTCATGACCACGCTCATTCCCGCGCCCAAAGCGGTGCGCGCACACCCTCCGCATCAGCCAGGCAGGCGCGAAACGGTGCACAAGTGGCGTCGGCGCTTCCCGCTGCTGCCGGCGCTGATCTTCACGGTCGTCGTGACGCAGCTGCCCTTCGTGGCCACGCTGATCATCTCGACCCTCCAGTGGAACATCCTCAAGCCGGGCGAGAGGCACTTCACCGGCCTGTCCAACTACGCCTTCGTCTTCACCGACGAAAGGCTGCGCACGGCGGTACTGAACACCATCGTGCTCACCGCGTCGGTGGTGAGCATCAGCATGGTCCTCGGGCTGGGTCTGGCACTCCTCCTCGACCGCCGTTTTCCCGGCCGGGGCCTGGCCCGCACCCTGCTCATCACACCGTTCCTGGTCATGCCCGTCGCAGCCGCACTGCTGTGGAAGCACGCCATCTACAACCCCGACTACGGCCTCCTCAACGGCACCCTCAACGCGCTCTACCGGCTCTTCGGAGCCGAGAACGGCCCCACCATCGACTGGGTGTCGAACTCGGCGATGCCGGCCGTCGTCGTCGCGCTGGTGTGGCAGTGGACTCCGTTCATGATGCTCATCCTGCTGGCCGGTCTGCAGGCGCAGCCCGGTGACGTTCTGGAGGCGGCCCGCGTCGACGGGGCGTCGGCCATGGCGACCTTCCGTTTCATCACCCTGCCGCACCTGCGCCAGTACATCGAATTGGGCGTCCTGCTCGGCACGATCTATGTCGTGCAGACCTTCGACGCGGTCTTCACCATCACCCAGGGCGGTCCCGGCTCCCAGACGACCAACCTGCCCTACGAGATCTACCTGACCATGTTCCGCAAGTACGAGTACGGCGAGGCGGCCGCCGCCGGCGTCGTCGTCGTGATCGGTTCCATCGTCGTCGCCACGTTCGCTCTGCGGACCATCGCGTCTCTGTTCCGCGAGGAGGTCTCCCGATGACCGCGCACGCAGCAGTCGCCGCCCCCAGGAGCGGGCTCAGGAAGTTCCTCCGCCGCAAGGACGACCACGGCGGCCCGCCACGGCTGACACCGGGGTGGACCTTCGCCGCCTGGCTGGCCACGCTGGCCTTCTTCGCCCCGGTCGCCTGGATGGTGCTGACCTCCTTCCACCAGGAAGCCGACGCCGCCACCAACCCGCCCAGCCTGCTCGCGCCCTTCACCCTGGACCAGTACGAGCTGCTGCTGGGCCGGGACATCACCCCGTACCTTCTCAACTCGGCCATGGCGAGCGTGATTTCGACGCTCCTCGTCCTCGCTCTTGCGGTTCCGGCGGCCTACGCGCTGTCCATCAAGCCGGTCGAGAAGTGGACCGACGTGATGTTCTTCTTCCTGTCCACCAAGTTCCTCCCCGCCATCGCGGCCCTGCTGCCGGTGTACCTGATCGTCAAGGACGCCGGGATGCTGGACAACGTATGGACACTGATCATCCTCTACACCGCCATGAACCTCCCGATCGCGGTATGGATGATGCGCTCCTTCCTCGCCGAAGTCCCCAAGGAGATCCTGGAAGCCGCCGAGGTCGACGGCGCGGGCCTGCCCACCGTGCTACTGCGCATCGTCGGCCCCGTCGCCATGCCCGGACTCGCCGCCACCGCGCTGATCTGCTTCATCTTCAGTTGGAACGAGTTCCTCTTCGCCGTCAACCTCACCGCCACCAACGCCTCCACCGCCCCCGTCTTCCTCGTCGGGTTCATCACCAACGAAGGGCTCTTCCTCGCCCGTCTGTGCGCCGCCGCCACCCTGGTGTCCCTGCCTGTCCTCATCGCTGGCTGGGCTGCCCAGGACAAGCTGGTTCGCGGCCTGTCCCTAGGAGCAGTCAAGTGAAAGCCGCCGTCATCGAAGCCCGCGGCAAGGTCACTGTCACCACGGTCCCTGACCCCACCCCAGGGCCGCGCGAGGTCGTGGTGGACGTGGCCGCCTGCGGGCTGTGCGGCACGGACCTGCACATCCTCCAGGGCGAGTTCGCACCGAAGTTGCCCATTGTCCCCGGCCACGAATTCGCCGGAGAGGTCGTCGGTATCGGCACCGAGGTGACCGAAATAGCCATCGGCGACCGGGTCGCCGTCGACCCCTCGCTGTACTGCAACGAGTGCCGCTACTGCCGCAACGGCCGCAACAACCTCTGTGACCGGTGGGCCGCGATCGGCGTCACCGTCGCCGGCGGCGCCGCGGAATACGCCGTCGCCCCCGTTGCCAACTGCGTCCGGCTGCCCGAGCATGTCGACGTGGCGAACGCGGCCCTCATCGAACCGCTGTCCTGCGCGGTACGGGGATACGACGTGCTCAGCGCCAGGATGGGGGCGAACGTACTCATCTACGGCAGCGGCACCATGGGTCTGATGATGCTGGAGCTGGCCAAGCGCACCGGTGCCGCTTCGGTGGACGTCATCGACCTCAACCCCGAACGCCTCGCCACAGCCGCGAAACTCGGCTGCTCAAGGGCGGCAGGCTCGGCGGAGGAGTTCCAGCAGCCTGCCGGCTGGGAGGTGGTGATCGACGCAACCGGCAACGCAGCCGCCATCCAGGACGGCCTGGACCGCGTCGCGAAGGCGGGGACGTTCCTGCAGTTCGGCGTCTCGGACTACGCGACAACGGCCACCATCTCGCCCTACCGCATCTACAACCAGGAAATCACCATCACCGGATCCATGGCCGTACTGCACAGCTTCGAACGCGCTGCGGATCTCTTCGCCGCGGGAGTGCTCGACCCCCAGGTCTTCATCAGCCACCGTCTCCCGCTGGACGACTACCCGCAGGCACTCGCCCAGTTCGCCGCGGGGCAGGGACGGAAAATCGTCATAGCGCCGTGACTCCGGCGGGCAGGTTCGGATGCCCCACCCGACGTGCCCGTGAGAGGGCGTTCTGCGTCGAACGTCGTCGAAGGAGCCTCCCCGCCATGTGCCGTCGACCACTGGCGGGGAGGTCTTCTGGGGAGAATCCCGAGAGTGCGGGCGCTCCGGAGACCGCGACTCAACACGCACCCCCTTGTGCCTCACCCAAGGAACGACAGCCGAACCATCCTGTTCGAATTATCGCGATTCGTATCGACCAGGCACACCGACTGCCACGTCCCCAGTTCCAGACGGCCCCCCAGTACCGGCAGTGTGGCGTGCGGGGGCACGATGGCCGGGAGGACGTGGTCGCGGCCGTGGCCGGGGCTGCCGTGGCGGTGCTGCCAGCGGTCGTCCGCGGGGAGGAGGGTGTGGAGGGCGGCGAGCAGGTCGTCGTCGCTGCCGGAACCCGTTTCGATCAGGGCCACGCCGGCTGTCGCGTGGGGCACGAAGACGTTGAGCAGGCCGTCGCGACCGCCCGCGACCTCGCGGAGGAAGGCCTCGCACTCACGGGTGAGGTCGACGACCCTCTCCCTGGATCCCGAGGCGATGTTCAGTACACGGCTGGTGAAGGCATCGGACATGGACCAATCCTCGCCGATCCCCTGGATTCCGCACCCTTAGGCGCAGTCCGCGCCACCCGTAGGCGCAGTCCGCGCCACCCGTAGCCGGAGTCCGCGCCCGTTTCGGGTTCCGCGGGTCCGGCCGCGCCCCATCGGCCCCGGCCGCCCCCGGTCCCGACCGCTCCCCCTCCCGGCAGTCCCGGCGATTCCCCTGCCCGCGCCGCCGGCCGCTCCCCCTGCCCGCCAGGACCTCACTCGCCCGACCCCTGATACGCGAGGTCCACTCCGCGAGACGCCATTGACCGTACGCGGCCCAGCTGGCTACTTTCAGCCGCATGTTGCGTTCAGTCATGCTCACCACGCGCGGTCACATCGACCTGCTGCGGGTGGCCTCCGCCGCGTGTCGCCGCGGTCGCTGACGCCCTTTCATCCGCTTCACCTCTCCTGCGCCTCAGCACACCCACGCGTCCGCACGCCCGTCTGATCCGAGCCGGATGCCGATGCCGGGACGCTGACGCGCGCCCCGCCCCTCGCACACCCCCATGCACCCCGCATCTCTCCTGTGCGCGCCCTCCGTCGCTCTCCTGCCGTGGAGCCCTCATGAGCATCAGCCATGCCCCGCCGGACTCTCATGGACCCGATATTTCGGGAATATCAGAGCTTGCCTCCCCCGAGTCCAGCGACACCAAGTCCACCGACCACGCCCTGCCCGAACTCGAACCCATCGTCCCCGCCTCGACCCGTCGCACCCGCGTCCCCCGCTGGCTGCGCCGCACCTCCGGCCCCGTACTGCTGCTCGCCCTGTGGCAAGTCCTCAGCAGTACGGGTGTGTTGACGGCCGACGTCCTGGCCTCGCCCGGGACCATCGCGCGGGTGGCAGGCGATCTGATCTCCGACGGATCGCTGACGAACGCGATGGGTGTCTCGCTCCAGCGCGTCGCGGTGGGTCTTCTGCTCGGCACCGTCGTCGGCACCGGACTCGCCCTGGTCTCGGGCCTGTTCAGGATCGGCGAGGACCTCGTCGACGCGAGCGTCCAGATGCTGCGGACCGTACCGTTCGTCGGCCTCATCCCGCTGTTCATCATCTGGTTCGGCATCGGCGAGGCCCCGAAGGTCGCGATCATCACGCTGGGCGTGTCCTTCCCGCTCTACCTCAACGTGTACGCGGGTATCCGCGGCGTCGACTCGCAGCTGATCGAGGCCGGCGAGTCCCTCGGTCTGTCCCGCTGGGGACTCGTACGGCATGTCGTCCTGCCGGGCGCCCTCCCCGGTGCCATGACCGGTCTGCGCTACTCGCTCGGCATCGCCTGGCTGGCGCTCGTCTTCGCCGAGCAGATCAACGCGGACGCCGGCATCGGCTTCCTGATGGTCCAGGCGCGCGACTTCCTGCGTACCGACGTGATCGTGGTCTGCCTGATCGTCTACGCCTTCCTCGGCCTGCTCGCCGACTTCATCGTCCGCTCCCTCGAAAGGCTGTTGCTGCAATGGCGACCGACGTTCACCGGCCGGTGACCACCGAGAAGGTCACGACCGCTCCCGCCCCCTCCTCGGTGGTACGCGTCGAAGGACTGACCCGCTCCTTCGACGGCCGTGCGGTCATCGACAACCTCCAACTCGACGTGAGGCCGGGCGAGTTCGTCGCCCTCCTCGGTCGCAGCGGCTGCGGCAAGTCCACGCTCCTGCGCATCCTCGCCGGGCTCGACCGCGACATCGAGGGCACTGTCCTCGTGCCGCGTCGCAAGGCCGTCGCCTTCCAGGCACCCCGGCTGATGCCGTGGAAGAAGGTGTGGCGCAACGTCCTGCTCGGACTGCCCGGAAAGCCCGAACGCGCCGTCGCCGAGCAGGCGTTGACCGAAGTGGGCCTCACCGACCGCGCAGATGCCTGGCCCAAGACGCTCTCCGGCGGAGAGGCCCAACGCGCCTCGCTGGCCCGCGCGTTGGTGCGCGAACCCGATCTGCTGCTGCTCGACGAGCCGTTCGGCGCGCTGGACGCGCTGACCCGCATCAAGGCGCAGCGGCTCGTCGGCGAGCTGTGGCAACGCCGGGGCTGCGCCGTGCTCCTGGTCACGCACGACGTCGAGGAGGCCGTGCTGCTGGCCGACCGCGTCCTCGTGATGGACGAGGGCGTGATCGCGTACGAGACCAACGTCGAGCTGGACCGTCCGCGGGACATCACCGACCCGCGGTTCGCCGAACTGCGCGCCGGGCTGCTGGAACGACTGGGCGTCGACACCGCCGCCGAAGCCGCCTGAACTGCCCCTCCGGGCAGCTCGGTTACGCCGCCACGCTCACCCGCACCCATCGCCCTCACCCGTGTCCTCACCCTCCCCCTCTCATTCCCCCTCACCTGAACCAACCGAACGGAATCCTCATGCGACGACACCTCGTCCCCGCCGCCCTGCTTCTCCCCCTGGCCCTGCTGGCCGCGGCCTGCGGCGGGAACTCGTCGGCCAGCACCTCGACGGGCGACGGAACCGACGGTAAGGGATCGCTCACCCTCAACGTCGGTGACCAGAAGGGCGGTTCGGAGGCGGTGCTGCGGGCCGCCGGAGAACTCAAGAACCTCGACTACAAGATCAAGTGGTCGACGTTCACCTCCGGCCCGCCCCTCCTGGAGGCAGTGAACGCCAAAGCCGTCGACATCGGTGGCGTCGGCAACACCCCGCCGGTCTTCGCGGCCGGCGCCAACTCCAAGATCACGGCCGTCGCGGCCTACCGGGGCAGGTCCAAGGGAGACGCGATCCTCGTTCCCAAGGACTCGAAGCTGAAGAAGGCCGAGGAGCTGAAGGGCAAGTCGGTCGCGGTGGCGCAGGGTTCGTCCGCGCACTACCAGCTGGTCGCCTCGCTCAAGGCGGCCGGGCTCACGCTGGGCGAGGTCAAGGTGAAGTACCTCCAGCCCGCCGACGCCCTGGCCGCGTTCACCTCCGGCAAGGTCGACGCCTGGGCGGTCTGGGACCCGTACACCTCCCAGGTGCTGCAGGCCAAGCAGGGCAAGGTCCTGACGGACGGCGACGACGTGGTCAACGGGCTCACCTTCCAGGTGGCGGCGCCCGGAGCGCTCAAGGACAAGAAGAAGGCCGCGGCGATCGCCGACTATCTGGAGCGACTGCGGCGCGCGCAGGACTGGGTCTACAAGCACCCGCAGGACTGGGCCGAGGTCTGGGCGAAGGACACCGGGCTGCCCTACGAAGTGGCGCTGGCCTCGGTGAAGCGGACCAACGCGACCAGGGTCCCGGTGGCCATCGACAAGCCGCTCATCGCCTCCGAGCAGGAGATCGCGGACACGTTCACCGGCCTGAAGCTCATCCCCCGCAAGGTCGACTTCGGCGACTTCGTGGACACCCGCTTCAACGGCGACCTGCCGCCGTCCACCACCACTCCCCGCCCGTCGAAGGAGTCGTGACGTCATGACCGTACATCTGCACTGGTTCCTGCCGACGGGTGGCGACGGCCGCACGCTGGTGGACCGGCACGCCTACGCGGCCAACCCCGTCGACCGCACCCGGCCGGTCAGCGGGGTGCGTGCGCCCGACATCGAGTACCTGGCCCAAATAGCCAAGGCAGCCGAGCAGTTGGGCTTCGAGGCGGTGCTCACGCCGACCGGTACGTGGTGCGAGGACGCCTGGCTGACGACGGTGGCGCTGGCCCAGCACACCGAGCGGCTGAAGTTCCTGGTCGCGTTCCGGCCCGGTGTCATCTCGCCGACGCTCGCCGCCCAGATGGCCGCCACGTACCAGCGCATCACCCGGGGCCGGCTGCTCCTGAACGTCGTCACCGGCGGCGACTCCACCGAGCAACGCCGCTTCGGCGACCGACTCGGTCACGACCAGCGGTACGCGCGTACGGACGAGTTCCTGTCCGTCGTACGAGGGGTGTGGCGCGGGCAGCCGTACGACTTCGACGGGGCGCATTACCAGGTCGAGGGCGGGCTGACCGCACTGCCGCCGGATCCGCTGCCGGAGATCTTCTTCGGCGGTTCCTCGGCTGCCGCGGGGCCGGTCGCGGCGCGGCACGCGGATGTGTATCTGACCTGGGGCGAGCCCCCGGAGCAGGTCAAGGAGAAGATCGACTGGATCCGCTCGCTCGCCGAGCGCGAGGGGCGTACGGTCCGCTTCGGCATCCGGCTGCACACCATCTCGCGGGACTCGTCGGCCGAGGCGTGGCGGACTGCGGGTCGTCTGCTCGACGACCTCGATCCGGAGTCCATCGCCGCCGCACAGGCGGCGCTCGGCCGCAGCGAGTCCGTCGGCCAGCAGCGCATGCTCGCGCTGCACGGCGGCTCCTCCGACCGGCTGGAGATCTCCCCGAACCTGTGGGCGGGCGTGGGTCTCGTGCGCGGGGGCGCCGGCACCGCGCTGGTCGGCAGCCATGCCCAGGTCGCCGACCGGATCGAGGAGTACCACTCGCTGGGCGTCGAGCACTTCGTGCTGTCCGGGTATCCGCATCTGGAGGAGGCGTACTGGTTCGGGGAGGGGGTGATTCCCGAGCTGGCCGTGCGGGGGCTGTTGTCGCGTGTTCCGGCTTCCGGGGCGCCGATTCTGGTTGCCAGTGGTCGCTGAGCGCTCCGCCCGGAAGCGCCGGTAGCTGTGTGCGGGCCGTTCCTCACCTGCCGGGCGTCCGTGACTCGTCGCGCGGTTCCCGGCGCCCCCGAAGGGGCGCGGGCGCGGGAAGATCCATGCCCTCGGTGGAGTTAGTAGAAGCGTGAACAACACCGGAGCGCAGGCGGGGGCAGTGCGGGAAGTCGATGTCGTCGTGGTCGGCGCCGGGCAGGCCGGACTGTCCAGCGCCTATCACCTGCGGCGCACCGGCTTCGAGCCGGAGCGGGACTTCGTGGTCCTGGACCACGCCCCGCGGGCGGGCGGGGCATGGCAGTTCCGGTGGCCGTCCCTCACGTACGGCAAGGTGCACGGGATGCACTCCCTGCCGGGCATGGAGCTGGCGGACGCGGATCCCGCACGGCCGTCCTCCGAGGTCATCGCGGAGTACTTCGACACCTACGAGCGCACCTTCGATCTGCGCGTGCGGCGGCCGGTCGATGTGAAGGCCGTGCGCGAGGGCGAGGGGGGCCGACTGCTGGTCGAGACCTCCGACGGTACGTGGTCGACGCGGGCGCTGATCAATGCGACGGGCACCTGGGACCAGCCGTTCTGGCCGCGCTACCCCGGGCAGGAGACCTTCCGGGGGCGGCAGTTGCACACGGCCCAGTACCCGGGTCCCGAGGAGTTCGCCGGGCAGCGGGTCGTCGTGGTCGGCGGGGGCGCGTCCGGTACGCAGCATCTGCTGGAGATCGCCCCGTACGCGGCCGGGACCACCTGGGTGACGCGGCGGCCGCCGGTGTTCCGCGAGGGTCCGTTCACCGAGGACGTGGGCCGGGAAGTGGTCGCAATGGTGGAGGAACGGGTCCGTCAGGGGCTGCCGCCGAAGAGTGTCGTGTCGGTGACCGGGCTGCCGCTCAACGACGCGATCCGGCAGGGCATCGACGACGGCGTCCTGGACCGGCTGCCGATGTTCGACCGGATCACTCCGGACGGCCTGGAGTGGGACGACGGGCGTCGCGTGGCCGCCGACGTCATTCTGTGGGCGACCGGTTTCCGCGCCGCGATCGACCATCTGGCGCCACTGCGGCTGCGCGAGCCCGGCGGCGGCATCCGTGTCGAGGGAACCCGCGCGGTCGCCGATCCGCGGATCCATCTGGTCGGGTACGGGCCGTCGGCCAGCACCATCGGAGCCAACCGCGCCGGGCGCGCGGCGGTGCGGGACATCAGGCGACTGCTGGCGGCCGACGCGAACGCCGCCCCGACGGGTGCGCCGGACGTCGCGCCGCTGGGCGCGCCGAAGGATGCGCCGGTGGGTGCGCCGAACGTCGCGCCGGTGGGATGAGGTCAGCCGGACTTCGGTGACGCGCTCTTGTTGGCGCGGTTGAACTCCGCGACGTTCCTCCGGTGCTCCTCGTAGTCGGCGGTGAAACGCGTGTCGCCGGGCTTGACCGTGACGAAGTAGAGCCAGTCGCCCTGCGGTGGAGCGACCGCGGCGCGCATCGCCTCCTCGCCGGGGTTGGCGATGGGCGAGGGCGGCAGCCCCATCCGTACGTACGTGTTGTACGGGCTGTTGAGCCGCGTGTCGTTCTCGCTGGTGCGCAGGGTGCTGCGGTTCAGCGCGTAGTTGATGGTGGAGTCCATCTGCAGGGGCATGCCCCGGTCGAGCCGGTTGTAGATCACGCGGGCCACCCTGCCCATGTCCTTCTTGGTGGCCGCCTCGGCCTGGACCATGCTCGCCACGGTGACGGTCTGATAGACGTTCATCGCGTTCCGCTCGGCCCCGGCCGTGACCGTCCCGCCACCGAACCGCTTGTTCGCCGTGTCGACCATGTAGGTGAGCAGGGACACCGGGGTCGACTTCTTGTCGATCGGATACGTGGCCGGGAACAGATACCCCTCGGGGTTGCCGCTCGCGTCGTTCGGAAGCTTGAGGTTCGCCTTCTCCAGGGACTTCTTCGTGGTGCCCCCGGGCAGGGCGAGGACCTTGTCGACGGCCTCGTAGACCTGGCCCGCACGCCAGCCCTCCGGGATCACCAGGGCGAGGGGCTCCTTCTTCTCGTCCGTGCTCAGCAGCGGCACCGCCACGGCGGTGGCCGCCACGACGGCGCCGGTCACGATGAGGGCGGTCCGGCCCCGGCTCGTCAGTCGAATCGTTCTCCGTGGCCGACTGGGCGGCGTATAGATCTGCATGCGGGCACGGTAACCCGCATACCGCCATAAACTCGACATATCTTCATCTTGTTGGCTCCAGTTGGGCGTCTCTGCGGACCAGTGCGGCGTAGCGGCCCTCGCGCCCCAACAGCTCCTCGTGCGTGCCCCGTTCGACCGGACGCCCACCGTCGAGGACCACGATCTGGTCGGCGCCCCGAATGGTGGACAGCCGGTGCGCGATGGTGAGGGTGGTCCGGTTGGCCGACAGGGCGTCGATGGCCTCCTGAACTGCGAGCTCGGTGCGGGTGTCCAGGGCGCTGGTCGCCTCGTCGAGAATCAGGACCGGCGGGTCCCTCAGGATGGTGCGGGCGATGGCCAGGCGCTGCTTCTCGCCGCCGGAGAACCGGTGTCCGCGCTCCCCCACCACCGTGTCGTACCCGTCGGGCAGCGACGCGATGTGATCGTGGATCTGCGCGGCCTTCGCGGCCGCGTACAGCTGCTCGTCGGTGGCGTCCGGCTTGGCGAACCGCAGGTTCTCGGCGACCGTGGCGTGGAAGAGGTACGTCTCCTGGGAGACGACGCCGATCCCGCGGGCGAGGGTGTCGAAGTCCAGGTCGCGCACATCCACCCCGTCGAGCGTGACGCGGCCGCCCGTGACGTCGTACAGACGCGGCACCAGATAGCTGAGCGTGGACTTGCCCGCACCGGTCGCGCCGACGACGGCGAGGCTGCCGCCCACGGGCACGGTGATGTCGATGCCGTCGAGGATGGGGCCGCTCTTGTCGTCGTAGCGGAACTCCACGTCCTCGAAGCGCACCTCGCCCTTGACCTGGTCGAGGTGGATCGGGTCCTCGGGCTCGGTGATGTCGATCGGCAGGTCGAGGTACTCGAAGATGCGCTGGAACAGGGCGAGCGAGGTCTGTATCTGGACGCCGGTGGAGAGCAGGCTCACGGTCGGCCGGAAGAGGCCCTGCTGGAGCGAGACGAAGGCGACGAGCGTCCCGATGGAGATGGCGGGCCCGCCGAACTGGAGGGCTATGCCCGCGGTCCAGTAGATGACTGCCGGCATGGCGGCCATGACGATCCCGATGACGGCCATCCGCCAGCGGCCCGCCATGTTCGACCGGACCTCCAGGTCGACGAGGCCCTCGGACTCGTCGGCGAAGGAGCGGGTGAGCGAGTCCGAGCGGCCCATCGTGCGGCCGAGCAGGATGCCGCTGACGGAGAGCGACTCGGTGACGGTGGCGGCCATGGCGGCCATCTGCTTCTGGCGCTCGGTGGTGATCTTCTTGCGTTCGTTGCCGACGCGGCGGCTGATCCACACGAACACCGGCAGCAGGAGCAGCGAGACGACGGTCAGCCGCCAGTCCAGGGCGACCATCGCGACGATCGTGGCGATGACGCTGGTGAGGTTCGAGACGAGCGAGGTGGCGGTCGAGGTGACCGTCGCCTGCATGCCGCCGATGTCGTTCGCGATGCGCGACTGGACCTCGCCGGTCCGCGTCCTGGTGAAGAAGGCGAGCGACATGCGCTGCAGCCGGCCGTAGACGGCGGTGCGCAGGTCGTGCATGACGCGCTGGCCGACCGTCGTGGAGATGAGGGTCTGCAGGACTCCGAAGACACCGCCGAGGACGGCGCTGAGGATCATGCCGAGCGCGAGCAGGCTCAGCAGGCCCGTGCGGCCCTGCGGGATCGCGGTGTCGAGGATCTCCTTGAGGAGGAAGGGCGTGGCGACCGAGACCAGGGACGCGGCGCCCACGAGGAGGCCTACGACGGCCAGTCGGCCGCGGTAGGGACGGAAGAGCTTGAGAATGCGGCGCACCTGCCGGGGCTGTCCGTCCTCGACAGGTGGCGGTGTCCATTTGATGTCGTCGCGGGGCATGGGCTCCTACGGAGGGTGAGAGAACGATGACTGACGGAGCATAGCTCATTGTTACCTATACTCACAATGAACGAGGTCCTGATATTGTTCCCGTCATGGACACCCCCGACGCCGACGGCCTGCTCGCCGAGCAGTTGCTGCGGTTGACCCGCCGTGTGCACCGCATCCAGAAGCGTCAGCTGGAGAAGCGCGGGCTCGGTATCACTCCGGCCCAGTCCCGGCTTCTGCGCACCCTCGCGCACTACGGCTCGCCGCCGCGCATGGCCGACCTGGCCGAGCGGCTGGAGGTGGTGCCCCGGGCCGTGACGACACTGGTCGACGGTCTGGAGGCGAGCGGCAAGGTGCGTCGCGTACCGGACCCCACCAACCGCCGGGTGATCCGTATCGAGCTGACGGACGACGGCCGGGGGGCTCTGCGCGAGCTGCGCGCCGCGCGGCGGACCGCGGCGGAGGACATCCTGGCGCCACTGTCGGACGACCAGCGCAAGGTGCTCGGAGGGCTGCTGAACACGCTGGTGGACGGAATGGGCGCGGTGGAGGCGCCGAGGCGCGACTGCTGAACGCCCCGGTGCCGGCGGGGGCAGCCGACAGGAGTGAGAGACCCGCTTCCACCGCGGACCGGGTCGGGGCCGGCTCCGCGCCACCCACACACCCACGCACCCACACACCCACACACCCACGTGCACGGAAGTCCAAAGACCGAGTCCCGGAAGTCCAACTCCCTGGCCACTTCGGCCCCTTGCGACCCGGTCCGCCCCCTAGGAGGGTGACAGCGCGCCGAACCCGCGCTCACCCACCGAGGAGGTCCGATGCACGACGAGCACGCGACACCGGAACCTGACGAGAACCCCGAGGGCTACTCCCGACGCTCGGTCCTGCGCACGGCCGGAGCCGCCGGAGCGGGTCTGGGAATCGGCGCGCTCGCGGGTGGGGGCACCGCTCACGCGGCCGAGCCCGGGACGGCGGCGGAGGCCGCACCCGGGGCAGGGGCGGAAGGCGCACCTGGAGCAGCGGCGGAAGCCGAGGCCGCCGTGCCCGCCGCGAAGGGCAGAACCATGATCGGCGTGCCCTTCGAGGGGCGCGGCACGGTACGGGTGGGGATCATCGGGCTCGGCAACCGCGGCAACGGCATGATCGACCTGTTCCTCGCCCTCGACGGGGTCCGCGTCGTCGCGCTGTGCGACCCGGTCAAGGACAAGACCGCGAGCGCCGCGGCCAAGGTGGTGGCCGCGGGACAGCCCGCCCCGGCGACGTACACGAAGGGTGATCACGACTTCGTCGGTCTGTGCGAGCGCGGCGACCTCGACTTCGTGTACGTGGCGACGCCCTGGGACTGGCACTTCGAGATGGCGAAGACGGCGATGCTCAGCGGCAAGCACGTCGGCGTGGAGTGTCCGATCGCGATGCGGCTCGACCAGCTCTGGGAACTGGTCGACCTCTCCGAGCGCACCCGCAGACACTGCATGCAACTGGAGAACTGCTGCTACGGCAGGAACGAGATGCGGGTCCTGCGCATGGCGCACGCCGGGAAGTTCGGCCGGCTGCTGCACGGCGCCGGCGCCTACAACCACGACCTGCGCGGCCTGATGTTCGACCCGGACTACTACGAGGGCCCCTGGCGGCGACTCTGGCACACCCGGCTGCGCGGCGACCTCTACCCGAACCACGGCTTCGGGCCCGTCGCCAACTACATGGACGTCAACCGCGGCGACCGCGTCACCCACATCTCCAGCTTCGGCACGCCCTCACTCGGACTTGCCGAGTACCGCGCGGCGAACATGCCGCCGGGCGACCCGAGCTGGAAGGAGACGTACATCGAGAGCGACCGGACCATCAGCCTCGTACAGACCGCGAAGGGACGGGTGATCCGGCTCGAACACGATGTGTCGACGCCACATCCCTACTCGCGGATCAACAGCCTCGGCGGCACGAAGGGTGTCTTCGAGGACTACCCGGAGCGAATTTACATAGAGCCGGACCACACAGATGACGCCTGGGGTGACTTCGGGGCGTACGCGGACTGGGACCACTGGCTGTGGAAGGAGCACTCCAACCCGCCCGGCGGACACGGCGGGATGGACTACATCATGCTGTTCCGGCTGATGCAGTGCATGCGACTTGGGCTCGTACCGGACTTCGACGTGTACGACGCCGCCACCTGGACCGCGCCGGTGCCACTGAGCCATGCCTCGATCAAGGCGCACGGGGCGCCCCAGGCGATCCCGGACTTCACGCGCGGGCTGTGGAAGAAGGAGCGGACGGGGGTGGACTCGCAGAAGCCTCAGGGGTGAGGGGGAGGCGCGGGGCCCGGCGTCGAGCGGATGCGCCGGGCCCCGGCGCTCAACTCACCTCGCCTGCGGGCTCCTTGGCCAACGAGGCCTTGGCCTCGGCGGGTTGCTCCGCCGCGCCGGCGGGCTCCTCGCCCTTGCCCGTAACGCCCGCCGGCTCAGTGTGGGCGGTCTGCGCGGGCGCTTCCGCCTTCGGGTCGCTGCCCGCGGGCGTCACGTCCTCCTCCACGAACGCGATCTCGCCGTCGAGCATCTTCTTCGCCCGGTCCATGTCCAGCGCGCCCTCCCAGCGGGAGACCGCGAAGACGGCGACGCAGTTGCCGAGCAGGTTGGTGACGACGCGCATCGAGTCCATGATGCGGTCGACGCCGAGCAGCAGGGCGACGGCCCCGGCGGGGATGGCGCCGAGCGCGGAGGCGGTCGCCGACAGGGCGAGGAAGGCCGAACCCGGGATACCGGCCATGCCCTTGCTGGTGAGCATGAGCACCAGGATCACGGTGACCTGCTGACTCAGGGAGAGGTCGACGCCCACGGCCTGCGCGATGAACAGCGTGCCTACGGAGAGGTAGATCGAGGCTCCGTCGAGGTTGAAGGAGTACCCCGTCGGCAGCACCAGACCCACCGCGTCGTCACGGGCACCCGCCTGGCGCAACTTCTGCATCATGCGGGGCATGACCGTCTCGCTGGACGCGGTGCCGAGCGCGAGGAGCAGCTCCGCACGCGTGTAGCGGACGAACTTCCACAGGCTCAGCCCGGTGACCAGCTTCAACGCGACCCCGAGCAGCACGAGGAAGAGCGCCGCCACCGCGTAGCAGAGCACGATGAGCTTGCCGTACGTCTCCATGACCCCGAGGCCGTACTCCCCGACCAGGTGGACCATCGCGCCGAAGACGGCGAGCGGGGCGAGCTTCATGACGAAGCCGACGATCGCGAAGATGATCTCCTGGGCCTGCTCGATGGCGGGCAGGATCGCGGGAACCTTGGTGTGGCCGAGGTGGAGCAGCGCCGCGCCCGTGAGACAGGCCAGCACCAGGACCTGCAGCAGCGAGTTCTCGGCGAAGGCACCGACCGCGCTCTGCGGCAGCGCGTTGAGGACGAACTCGGTGGTCGACGGCAACGCGCCGCCTGCGGTCTTGTCGTCGACCGCCGAGGCGTCGAGCTTCGACGGGTCGACGTTCATGCCCGACCCGGGGGCGAAGACGTTGGCGGCGATCAGACCGATGAGCAGCGCGGCCGTGGAGGCGATCTCGAACCAGATCAGGGCCTTGAGCCCGATCCGCCCGAAGGCCTTCAGGTTGCCGGCCTTGGCGATGCCGACGACGACCACACAGAACACGAGCGGTGAGATCACCGTCTTGATGAGGCGCACGAAACCGTCGCCGAGCGGCTGGAAGGTCGTGGCCGTGTCCGGCCACAACCTCCCGACGACGATTCCGAGTACGAGCGCGCAGGCGACCTGCGCGAACAGTGAGGTACGCAGTATGCGTGCGACGCGTCGCGGGGACGGTACAGACGGCGGCACGGGCACTCCTCCAGGGGGACTTCTGGGATGCGGAAAGCGGATTCCGCGGTGATCACTATCGGGGGAGTTTGCTACCGCCGGAGACCTCGATGTGACATGCGTGTAAATCATCGAGGATGTGGCACGTCCCACACCGGTCCGGTCAGCAGTCCCTGCGGTCCTCGGTGAGCGTCCCCTGCACGGTCACCAGCGTCCGGTCGTGGCAACCGCCCGATCCGTACAGCCGGTAGCGCTCGCTGGTCGTGCCGACCGCGTGCCGCTGGTCGCGTGGCACGTTCGCCGTATACGTGGCGTCGCCCGCGTAGCTGTCGTCGAGCCGGGACCACGCCGTGCGCCGACCGCCTCGCGTCTCCTCGACCGCGGCCCGGTCCCCCAGCGACAGCACGGTCCGCAGCCGGTCGCCCGCGCCGAGGGTCGTGGTGCCGTCCATGGTGTAGGTGCGGTGCGTCCGGGTCGACTTGGCGGGCCCGTGCTCGTCCACGGTGACTGTCTCGTCGTCGGTCCAGGTCCCCTTCAGCACGTCGGTGTTCTCGCCGTCGGTCCAGCGGTGCACGGAGGTGTTGCCCAGCCTGCGGTCGACGGTGGTCTTCACACGGCCGTGCGAGGTGTCGAGGTATCCGGCCACGGTCAGCCGGTGTCCGGCCTCGGTGTCGAGACGGTGCTCCGAACCGGGCGTGAACGTCGAGGAGTTGTCGAGGTCTCCCGCCCTGTGCGCGGTGAGCTTCCCGGTGACGTGCTTGCTCTTCGCGTCCTGCCAGACGAGGACGTTCACCGGGGTGCTCCAGCCGCTCTGCCCCTCGGGAACGCCCACTACGGAGACGTCGATCCCGTGCGGTCGGCCGTCGTTGAGGAGCCCGGCGAACGGTGTCAGGTCGTACTCGACGGGCTTGATGTCGAAGGCGCGCGGGCCCGGAATCACGTACCAGAGGAAGGGGTTGGACCAGCCTCCGGTCCAGACGGTCGGGAAGGGCGCCGCGATGCCCGCGAGGCGGCCGTCGACCTTGATCTGCACCTCGCGGTAGGGGCCGTCGCCGGCCTTGCAGGAGTACGGCGCGGCGTCGGGCACCGTCAGATACCAGTACTCCTCGCAGCCGCCGCCCGACCCTGTGGCGTATACCTCGGCGACGATGCGTTCACTGTTGCGGGGCGTGGTGAGGGTGCCGTCCCGGAGGGTGAGTACGCGGTCTGGGGTCTTCTTCGCTGCGGGCTCACCCCTGGAGAGAGTGGCGGCGGGCTCGCCCGTGTAGAAGGTGAGTGTGACCTTGACGTCGATGATGCCCGTGTAGGTGTCGTCGACGACGTTCCCGATGAGCATCTCGACGTCCTGCTCCGCCCGGAAGGTGTCGCTGTAGCGCGTGACGTCCTTCTCCACCGACCACTCGATGCCGTCGGGCGAGGGCTGCGGGGTGGACGTACGGAAGACCTCTACTCCACCGATGTGCAGATGGCCGAGGCGGTCGAACTGCCGTCCCTTGACCTTGCCGTCGAGGCGCAGGACGACCTTGCTCCAGCGGTCGCCGCAGCCTCGTGGGGGCGCGTACGTGCCCTTGTAGGGCGTGAAGTCCCGGAACTGTGCCTCGGCGACGGTGACGTCGCAGGACTTGGTGTCCGGTCGGGTGACGGGCGGGGCGGCGGTGACCGGGTCGTGCCAGTCGGTGCCGAACTCGGCAGGCGCGTCGGCCGATTGCGCGGGGGCCGCTCCGAGGAGGGTGCTCGCCACGAGGGTCACCCCGGCGAGCATGGACATGATGATCCGTCTTCTCATGGGCGGTGTTCTACGGGGAGTTGGCCCGGGCCGCAATGAGTCCTCGGGTCATGACGGGCCCCTCGACCGGATCGGTCCCCCTCAGTACGGTGGTGCGACCGGTTGGCGGGGGGACGCTATGGATCGGGAACGGGACGACGCGGCGCGCGAGTTACCTCGTCTCGCCATCGGTCCTGTGGCGGTTCTGGCGGCCGTTTTCGCCGCCGTACTGACCGCGCTGTCCGGCCGATACGGGTACCACCGCGACGAGTTGTACTTCCTCGCGGCGGGCGACCATCCGGCCTGGGGGTACGTCGACCAGCCGCCGCTGACACCGTTCCTCGCGCGGGCGGCCACGGCGCTGTTCGGGGATTCGACCGTCGCGTTGCGAGTCCCGGCGACGCTCGCCTTCGCGGCAGCCGTCTTCGTGGTCGCCCTCGTCGCACGGGAGTTGGGCGGCGACCGCAGGACACAGGTGGTCGCGGCGGGGCTCGCGGGCGCGTCCGGGCAACCCTTGGGCGTCGGGCACATGGTGTCGACCGCGACCTTCGACCTGCTGGCCTGGCTGCTGATCTGCTGGCTGGTACTGCGCCTGCTGCGCACCGGCGACGGGCGGTGGTGGCTTGCGATCGGCCTGTGCGTGGGGGCCGGTCTGCTGAACAAGTACCTCGTGGCACTTCTGGTCGTCGCGCTGCTCGCGAGCGTGCTCGCAGTGGGGCCGCGGCGGGTGCTGCGCAGCCCGTGGCTGCTCGCCGGGGCTGCCGTGGCCCTCGCTGTGGCGGCGCCCAATCTGTGGTGGCAGGCGGACCACGACTGGCCTCAGCTGACGGTCGCGGAGGGCATCGGCACGGACGACGGGACCGAGAACCGGATCCTGTTCGTGCCCGACCAACTCATCTATCTGTCCCCGCTGTTCGTTCCGGTATGGGTCGTCGGCTGGCTGCGGCTCTGGCGCGATCCGGCCCTGCGGTGGGCTCGTCCTGCGGCGGTCGCGTACCCCCTGCTGTGCGTGCTGGTCGTGGCGCTGGGCGGCAAGGGGTACTACGTCGTTCCGCTGTTGATCGTGCTGCTCGTGGCGGGCTGCGAGCCTGCTCTGGCCTGGACGCGGCGGCACGGCCGTACGTGGCCCGTGGTGGCCGTGCTCGTGACCGTCGCGGTCAACGCGTTGGTCACCCTGCCCGTGCTGCCGCCGAGTTCGCTCGCCGTGCCGATGGCGCTCAACAAGGAGCAGGGCGAGCAGGTGGGTTGGCCCGCGCTGGCCGACGCGGCCGCGAAGGGGTGGTCCACGATTCCCGCGGGTGAGCGGGCGCGCGCCGTGGTCTTCACGCAGAACTACGGCGAGGCGGGTGCCCTGGACCGCTACGGCCCCGCGCGCGGGCTTCCCCGGCCCTACTCCGGCCATATGAGCTACGCCGACTGGGGCCCTCCGCCGGACTCGGCCGACGGACCGGTGCTCGTCGTCCGGCAGGAGGACGCGGACGGCATCGAGCGGTACTTCACCGACTGCCGTCGGGTCGCGCGCGTGGACAACGGGCACGGGGTGGAGAACGAGGAGCAGGGCGCGGCCGTGGTGTTGTGCTCGGGAACGACGCGGCCGTGGTCGCGACTGTGGCCGTCCCTTCGCCACTACTACTGAGGGCGCTCAGCTACTGCTGAGGGGGCGCGCGCCGGCCGGTGACGGGCGGTCAGGCGGCCTTGAGGTTGGCCTTGTCGCCCATCACCACGACCGGTTTCTGGTCCGGGTCGAGGGTGCGCAACAGGTATTCCATGCCGGACTTGGGCAGGCTCACGCAGGCCGACGTACCGCTGCCGTGGTCCATGTGCAGCCAGATGCTGCCGCCCTTGGACTGGCCCTGGGGGCGGGTCGGGTCGTTCGGTGAGGTGCCCTTGACGCGGTTGTAGTCGATGGCGATGACGTAGTCGAAGTCGTTCCAGTGCGACTTGGCCCAGTAGTGCGGGGCCTGGAAGCCCGCCGACTCGGTGTACGGAAGCCTGGCCCCGGGGTCGGCGAGCACTCCGCCCGCGTCGCTGAGCGTGAAGACCCCGACGGGGCTGCGCTTGTCGTTCTCCCGGTGGTTGGTCGTCCAGCCCTTCTTGCCGTTGTGTCCCTTCCAGCTGCGGGTCTTGTCCCAGGTGGAGCCGGACTTGGTGTAGAGGACGATCGTGGAGTCCGCCGAGTCCTCGCCCTCTCCGTAGACGGCCACGACCTGGCGGGAGCCCGCGGGGATCTGCTTCCGCAGCTTGTCGCCGACGTCCGGGATGGTCTTGAGGTCGACGGTGCGCGCCTTCTCGGGCCGGCCGGCCGCCTGTGCGTCGCTCTTCTTCCCGCTCCCGCCGTCCGAACCTCCGCAGGCCGCCAGGGACATCAGAAGGGCACCGGACACCGCGGCCGCGGCCGTCGTGCGCATCGCACCGCCTATTCGCATCGGTCCATCGTCGCACCACGATCCGGACGATTGCGTCCGGCCCCTCGGCTTCCGGGCGATATGCGGGCGGTCCGGGCCGAATCTTTGCCTCGCGGCGGAAAACCGTTTGCCTGCGGACACTCTGTGACGCGAACCTTTCACGGTTTGTTGCCTCCCCCACTCCGTTCAACGAGCTCCCTGGGACGTCATGCAGATTCAAGACCTTCCGTATCCCGACCCGGGTGTGCCGGACGCACGCTCGGGGCCCCGGTTCCTGGTGTGGCTCGGCCGTAATCAGCTCGGCGGACAGGCGAAGGCCCTGGCCTGGGGTCTGCTGCACTTCATGTCCGTGTCCGGGCTGCCCTTCTGTGTGGGCTTCGCCGTCCAGGCCGTCGTGGACCGCTCCGGTGCGCGACTCGGCATGGCGGGCGGGCTGATGGCGCTGTGCGGGGTCGGTATCGCGCTGGGCGACTCCATGCTCCACCGGGCCGCGGTCACCAACTGGATCACCGCGGCAGCGCGCGTCCAGCAGCTCCTGGCGCGCAGGACCGCCCTGCTGGGCTCCGCGCTGACGCGGCGCGTGGCGGCCGGTGAGATCGTCGCGGTCTCGACCGGTGACGTGGAGAAGATCGGCTGGTTCGTGGAGGCCGTGTCGCGGTTCACCGCGGCCGCGGTCACGATCGTGTTCGTCTGTGTCGCCCTGGTGGTCTACCAGCCGGCGCTCGGTGTCGTCGTCGCCGTGGGTGTGCCCATTCTGGCGCTCGCGGTGCTGCCGTTGCTGCCCCGGGCGACCCGGCGCGCCGACTTCCAGCGCGAGAAGGCCGGGCACGCCACCGAGCTCGCCTCGGACACCGTCGCGGGTCTGCGCGTGCTGCGCGGCATCGGCGGCGAGGAGCTGTTCCTCGACCGTTACCGCCGCGCCTCGCAGGAGGTCCGGCACGCGGCCGTACGCAGCGCCCGTATGTGGGCACTGATCTCCGCGATCCAGGTCCTGCTGCCCGGGCTGCTGCTGATCGTCGTCGTCTGGCACGGCGTGAACCTGGCCCGCGACGGCCGGATCACCGTCGGCGAACTGGTCACCGTGTACAGCGCCGTCATGCTCCTCACCTACCCGCTCCGTCACTTCGAGGAGATCGCGATGGCCTACTCGTTCTCCCGGCCGTCCGCGAAACGCGCCGCCCGGGTGCTGTCGCTGGAGCGGGCGACGGACGGCGAGGGCTCGCGCGAGGCCGTCGTACCGGCAGGTGATCTGTACGACCCCGCGACCGGGCTGCTCGCGCCCGCCGGACGGCTCACCGCGGTGGTGTGCGGCGACCCGGACACTGCGGGCGTGCTCGCCGAGCGGCTCGGCGGTCATGCGGCGGACTCCTCGGAGCTGCCGTCGGCGCTGGTCGGCGGCGTGCCGCTGGACGAGCTGCCGCTCGACTCCGCCCGCAGCGCCGTGCTCGTGCAGGACAAGGACCCGGTGCTGCTCTCCGGCACCCTGCGCGAACTGCTCGACGTGCCCGCCTCCGGGGACGTCAGTCCCGAGGAGGCACTGACCGCCGCGCAGTGCGGCGACGTCCTGGACGCGCTCGCCCAGGGGTCGCTGGACGCCGCCGATCCGATGGACGCCCGGATCACCGAACGCGGCCGCTCCCTGTCGGGCGGCCAGCGCCAGCGTCTCGCGCTGGCCCGGTCGCTGATCACGGACCCGGAGGTGCTCGTCCTGGACGAACCGACGTCAGCGGTCGACTCGCACACCGAGGCACGCATCGCCGACGGCGTCCGGTCCCTGCGCCAGGGCCGTACGACGGTGGTGTTCACCTCGTCGCCGCTGCTCCTGGACCACGCGGACCGGGTCGTACTCGTCCACGAGGGCGAGGTCGCGGCGGTCGGCGTGCACCGCGAGCTGCTGCACAGCGAGCCCCGGTACCGGGCCGTGGTGACCCGGGAGACCGACGACGAGGCCGCCGCCCACGAACTGGGCCACCTGCCGGAACTGGAAGAAATCGAGGAGACCGCATGATCGGCGTGGCGCCACCGGCCTACGACCCGGCGGCCCCGACGACCGCAGAGACCCTGCCCGTCGGAGCCCCCGCGACCGTACGCGCCTACGTGGCCGAACTCTTCCAACGGCACCGCCGGGCCTTCCTGCTGCTCATCACCGTCAACACGGTCGCCGTCGTCACCTCGATGGTGGGCCCCTACCTGCTGGGTTCGCTCGTCCAGCGCGTCTCCGACGGCACGGCGGCCGCGCGCGAACTGCACCTGGAACGCACCGCCGCGCTGTTCGTCCTCGCCCTCGTGGTCCAGGCCGTGTTCGTACGCCAGGTGCGGCTGCGGGGCGCGATGCTCGGCGAGCGGATGCTGGCCGACCTGCGCGAGGACTTCCTCGTTCGGTCGGTGGGACTGCCGCCGGGCGTCCTGGAGCGGGCCGGGACGGGCGATCTGCTGTCCCGGATCACCACGGACATCGACCGGCTGGCCAACGCCATGCGCGAGGCCGTGCCGCAGCTGGCCATCGGTGTGGTGTGGGTGGTGCTGCTGCTCGGCGGACTCGCCGTGACCGCGCCGCCGCTCGCGCCCGCCGTGCTGGTCGCCGTCCCGATCCTGGTGGTCGGCTGCCGCTGGTACTTCAAGCGCGCGCCGTCCGGCTACCGCTCGGAGGCCGCCGGTTACGCCGCGGTGGCCGCCGTGCTCTCGGAGACCGTGGATGCGGGCCGCACCATCGAGGCGCACCGCCTCAGCGAGCGCCGCATCGCGCTGTCGGACCGGCGGGTCCAGGAGTGGACCGCCTGGGAGCGGTACACCCTGTGGCTGCGCTCGGTGCTCTTCCCGGTCATCAACCTCACCCACGTCACGGTCCTCGGCTCGGTCCTGATGATCGGCGGGTACTTCGTCCTCCAGGGCTGGATCGGGGTGGGGCAGCTGACGACGGGCGCCCTGATCGCGCAGATGCTCGTCGACCCGGTGGGCCTGATCCTGCGCTGGTACGACGAGCTCCAGGTGGCCCAGGTGTCGCTGGCCCGGCTGGTCGGCGTCCGCGACATCGAGCCGGACGCCGGTGACGCGTCGCTGGCCCCCGACGGACGGGACGTGCACGCCGACCGGGTGCACTTCGGCTACCGCGAGGGCGTCGACGTGCTGCGCAAGGTCACCCTGGAGGTCGCGCCGGGCACCCGGCTGGCCCTGGTCGGCCCGTCCGGCGCGGGCAAGTCCACGCTGGGCAGGCTGCTCGCCGGGATCTACGCGCCCCGGACCGGCCGGATCACGCTGGGCGGCGCCGAACTGTCCCGGATGTCCGCCGAACGGGTCCGCTCCCATGTGGCCCTCGTCAACCAGGAACACCACGTGTTCGTGGGCGCCCTGCGCCACAACTTGCTCCTCGCCCGCACGGAGGCCGACGACGCCGAGCTGTGGGCCGCCCTCGGCGCGGTCGACGCCGACGGCTGGGCGCGGGCGCTGGACGACGGTCTGGACACCGAGGTCGGCTCGGGCGGGCTTGCTCTCACCCCGGCCCAGGCGCAGCAGATCGCGCTCGCCCGGCTGGTGCTCGCCGATCCGCACACGCTGGTCCTGGACGAGGCCACCTCGCTCCTCGACCCGCGCGCGGCAAGGCATCTGGAGCGCTCGCTGGCCCGTGTTCTGGACGGCCGCACCGTGGTCGCCATCGCCCACCGGCTGCACACCGCCCACGATGCGGACGTCATCGCGGTCGTCGAGAACGGCCACATCAGCGAGCTGGGCAGCCATGATCAACTGGTCGCCGCGGACGGCGCGTACGCGGCACTGTGGCGGTCCTGGCACGGGTGAGCGGGAACTTCCGGTCGGCTCCTGTGCGGGCCGACCGGGGCCGCTCCCAGGTCCACTCCTGAGCCGGGGCGGGGTCGCGCCACGGCGTGCTCCCCGCCCCGGCCCGCGCCCACCGCTGGTGAGAGGGCCCCGAGTGTGCCGCCGGGCCCCGTGCCGTTGCGCGGTGTCGAAGAGGGGTGGAAGGGTGGATGTCGGCACCGGCTCGGGGAACGCCCGGGAACCGCCTGGTTCCGCACGTTCCGTACGTCCGTACAGGCGAGGCCTGGGCCGAGCGGCCCGCGCACCCGCCGCCGAACACGGTGACAGCAGGCCGGCCCGCACCACCTGGAGGTACCCGTGGACAGCGCCGACGGTTGGGGAGACGACGTCTACCAGCCCGACGGATCCGAGGTTCAGGACGACGCGGGGCTGCTCGACGCCGAGGACACCCTGGAATCCGACGGCGTGAACGATCCTCTGGACCGGGGCTGGTCACCACCGGAGCGACCGTGGGCGGTGGAGCGCAACGACGTGACCGCTGCCGAGCGCCATCGCGGCGAGACCCTCGACGAGCGCCTGTCGGAAGAGGTTCCGGAGATCGCGGCGCCGGACGGTGACGGCATCGGAGACTGCCCGGACTCGGACGGCGAACCCCTGGACAACGAGGTGGGTGCCCTCCGCTCCGGCCGTCTCGTGGCGCCGAACGAAGGGGCGCACGAGGATGGGGAGAGCGGCCTGATCGCCACCGACGTGGGCATCGACGGCGCCGCGGCCTCGGCGGAAGAGGCCGCCATGCACATCGTCGACGAGGACTCCCCGTACGGCTGACGGGGCTGATCCCGTCGTCTCCCCCGACCTGTCCGTGCACCCTCTCCCCAGGCAAGGAGCACTCATGCAGCAGGACAAGCAGCCCGACTACCACCCCGTGGTCTTCCGTGACCGCACCGCCGGATACGCCTTCCTCACCCGGTCCACCGCGACCAGCGACCGGACGATCGACTGGGACGACGGCGAGACGTACCCCGTCGTGGACGTGGAGATCTCCTCCGAGAGCCACCCCTTCTACACGGGCAAGGCCCGGACCGTCGACACGGAAGGCAGGGTCGCCCGCTTCGAGAAGCGGTACGGCAGCGCGAGCCAGGACCAGGCACCGGGCGGGGGCGACGCGGCCTGATCGTGCCGGAGGGCGGATGCCGGGCTGTCGGATACTGCCCTTGCCCAGCGCTCGCCGTCGAGGAACGGCGCTCGCCCAGCGGGCGTGGTCGAGGGACGGAGCTCGTCGGCGGTCGCCGTCGGGGGATGGTGCTGCTCGCCGGCGGTCGCGGTCGGGGGACGGAGTTCGCCAGCAGGTGCGGTTGTTCAGATGAAGTTGAGAGCGGCCGCGCAGCCCACCCCACCGAGCAGCATGAACGCCGGCATCAGGACCTTCAGCTCGACCCAGCTGCCCGCCCGGAACCGCATCACCTTGGGCGGTCCGATCGGGTACCAGCGCTTGCGGCCGATCGGGATGGGCCACAGGATCGGGCAGCCCGACACCGTCAGCGCGTCCCCGATGTCGTGCACCAGCGCGCCGAGCAGGATCGGCAGCCCCAGCCACAGGTACTCCTGGCCCGGCGCGGTGAACAGCCAGTCGGCGCCGTTGCCCGGCTTGTCCAGTACTCCCGCGAGGATCCAGGCACTCGTGGCGGCCAGCAGCCACACGAGGATGTCGGCGCTGGAGCCGCGCGTCGCCCGCCAGAGCAGCCCCTCGATGGCGAGCACTATGTGCACGAAGAGGAGTGCCAGAACCCCCCAGCGGCCTCCCGTGATCGCGATGGCCGAGGCTCCGGCGCCGATCATCACCGCCCACAGCCAGGTGTGCGTCAGGGTGCGGTGCCCACCGGAGCGACGTGGGTCGCCCGCCTTCTTCGTCCCCTTGTAGACGGCGTAGGAAAGCTTGTCGACGATCTCGCACAGCCCTCGCGAGACGGGTCCGAAGGCCCGCGAGATGGTCGCCGCCTTGTGGTCCAGATCCGGGGCGAGTGCCGCGCCCGCGCAGATCAGCGCGCCGACCAGGAGGACCGGCCAGGGCATCGTGTGTCCCGTGGCGGCCGCCGCGGCTCCGACGCCCAGCCAGGCCGCCGCTCCCGACAGTGAGTGTGCTGGTCCCATCATCGCCGTACCCCGCCCCATTCCACTTGTACTGACAGCCAGTTGCCCAGGCGCGCTGACGCTCCGTCGGCGCCACAGCGTAGCGTTCGTGATCTTCCGTCCCGCAGCCGATTCCCCCCTCAGGGGCGTTCACAGGCAAGATGGGTGCGTGACCCTTATCGATCAGCTGCCGAAGACCGCAGATCCCGACGCCCTCTACGAAGCCTTCGAGTCGTGGGCCGGGGAACGCGGTCTCACGCTCTACCCCCACCAGGAGGAGGCGCTGATCGAGGTGGTTTCGGGTGCGAACGTGATCGTTTCGACGCCCACGGGTTCCGGCAAGAGCATGATCGCCGCGGGTGCGCATTTCGCGGCGCTCGCCCGGGACGAGGTCACCTTCTACACGGCGCCGATCAAGGCGCTCGTCTCGGAGAAGTTCTTCGAGCTGTGCAAGATGTTCGGCACCGAGAACGTCGGCATGCTGACCGGCGACGCGTCCGTGAACTCCGACGCGCCGGTCATCTGCTGTACCGCCGAGGTCCTGGCGTCCATCGCGCTGCGCGACGGCAAGCGGGCCGATGTCGGCCAGGTCGTGATGGACGAGTTCCACTTCTACGCCGAGGCCGACCGCGGCTGGGCGTGGCAGATCCCGATCCTCGAACTGCCGCAGGCCCAGTTCATCCTGATGTCGGCGACGCTCGGCGACGTCTCGATGTTCGAGGAGGACCTGACCCGGCGCACCGGCCGTCCCACCTCGGTCGTCCGCTCGGCCACCCGGCCCGTGCCCCTCTCCTACGAGTACAAGCTGACGCCGCTCACGGAGACGCTCACCGAGCTGCTGGAGACCAAGCAGGCGCCCGTCTACATCGTGCACTTCACGCAGGCCCAGGCCGTGGAGCGGGCGCAGGCGCTGATGAGCATCAACATGTGCACGCGCGAGGAGAAGGACCAGATCGCCGAGTTGATCGGCAACTTCCGCTTCACCACCAAGTTCGGCCGCAATCTCTCCCGTTACGTAAGGCACGGCATCGGTGTGCACCACGCCGGCATGCTGCCCAAGTACCGGCGCCTGGTGGAGAAGCTGGCGCAGGCCGGTCTGCTGAAGGTCATCTGCGGCACCGACACCCTCGGTGTGGGCGTCAACGTCCCCATCCGCACCGTGCTGTTCACGGCTCTGACCAAGTACGACGGCACCCGGGTGCGGACGCTGCGCGCGCGGGAGTTCCACCAGATCGCGGGCCGTGCGGGACGGGCGGGCTTCGACACGGCCGGCTTCGTCGTGGCGCAGGCCCCCGAGCATGTCGTGGAGAACGAGAAGGCCCTCGCCAAGGCGGGCGACGACCCGAAGAAGCGTCGCAAGGTGGTGCGCAAGAAGGCGCCGGAGGGCTTCGTCGCCTGGACGGAGAACACGTTCGCGAAACTGATCTCCTCCGATCCGGAGCCGCTGACCTCGCGCTTCCGGGTCACCCACACGATGCTTCTGTCGGTGATCGCCCGGCCCGGCAACGCCTTCGCCGCGATGCGGCATCTGCTGGAGGACAACCACGAGCCGCGCAAGCAGCAACTGCGGCACATCCGGCGGGCGATCGCCATCTACCGATCGCTCCTCGACGGCGGGGTCGTGGAGAAGCTCGACGAGCCGGACGCCGAGGGGCGCATCGTGCGGCTCACCGTCGACCTGCAGCAGGACTTCGCCCTCAACCAGCCGCTGTCGACCTTCGCGCTGGCCTCGTTCGAGCTCCTGGATCCCGAGTCGCCCTCGTACGCCCTGGACATGGTGTCCGTCGTGGAGTCCACGCTGGACGATCCGCGGCAGATCCTCGCCGCCCAGCAGAACAAGGCCCGCGGCGAGGCCGTCGCGGCGATGAAGGCGGACGGTGTCGAGTACGAGGACCGCATGGAGCGGCTCCAGGACGTGTCGTACCCCAAGCCGCTGGAAGAGCTGCTCTTCCACGCGTACGACACCTACCGCAAGAGCCATCCGTGGGTGGGCGACCATCCTCTCTCCCCGAAGTCCGTCATCCGTGACATGTACGAACGGGCCATGACCTTCACGGAGTTCGTGTCCTTCTACGAGCTTGCCCGCACCGAGGGCATCGTCCTCCGTTACCTGGCAAGTGCCTACAAGGCCCTCGACCACACCGTCCCGGACGACCTGAAGTCGGACGACCTGGAGGACCTGATCGCCTGGCTCGGCGAGATGGTGCGTCAGGTCGACTCCAGCCTCCTCGACGAGTGGGAGCAGCTCGCCAACCCGGAGGTGATGACGGCGGAGGAGGCCCAGGAGAGGGCCGACCAGGTCAAACCTGTCACCGCCAACGCTCGTGCCTTCCGGGTCCTCGTCCGCAACGCCATGTTCCGCCGTGTCGAACTCGCCGCCCTCGACCATGTCGGGGAACTCGGCGAGATGGACGGCGAGTCCGGCTGGGACGCCGACGCCTGGGGCGAGGCGATGGACAAGTACTGGGACGAGTACGACGACCTCGGTACCGGCCCCGACGCGCGCGGACCCAAGTTGCTGCTCATCGAGGAGGAGCCGCAGAACGGACTGTGGCGCGTTCGCCAGGCCTTCGCCGACCCGAACGGCGATCATGACTGGGGCATCAGCGCGGAGGTCGACCTCGCGGCCTCGGACGCCGAGGGCCGTGCCATCGTCAAGGTCACCGACGTCGGCCAGCTGTGAGCACAGGAGAACGCGACACATGACGAATCCAGCGGAGCGACTGGTCGACCTGCTCGACCTGGAGCAGATCGAGGTCAACATCTTCCGTGGGCGCAGCCCGCAGGAGTCCCTGCAGAGGGTCTTCGGCGGGCAGGTGGCGGGCCAGGCCCTGGTCGCCGCCGGCCGTACCACGGACGGCGGACGCCCCGTGCACTCGCTGCACGCGTACTTCCTGCGCCCGGGTCGGCCGGGCGTGCCGATCGTGTACCAGGTCGAACGGGTCCGCGACGGCCGGTCGTTCACCACGCGCCGCGTCACCGCCGTGCAGCAGGGCCGCACGATCTTCAATCTGACTGCCTCCTTTCACAAGCCCGAGGAAGGGAGCTTCGAACACCAGTTGCCGCCGGCCCGTGAGGTCCCCGATCCCGAGTCGCTCCCGACCGTCACTCAGGAGATCAAGGAGCATCTGGGCGCGCTCCCCGAGACGTTGGAGCGCATGGCCAGGCGCCAGCCCTTCGACATCCGCTACGCGGACCGGCTGCGCTGGACCCCCGAGGAGATCGAGCACGCCGAACCGCGCAGCGCCGTGTGGATGCGTGCCGTCGGCCCCCTCGGCGACGACCCGCTGGTCCACACGTGCGCGCTCACCTACGCGAGCGACATGACGCTCCTGGACGCCGTCCGCATCCCGGTGGAACCCCTCTGGGGCCAGCGCGGTTTCGACATGGCGTCCCTGGACCACGCGATGTGGTTCCATCGGCCGTTCCGTGCCGACGAGTGGTTCCTGTACGACCAGGAGTCGCCGATCGCGACGGGAGGCCGAGGGCTGGCCCGGGGCCGGATCTACGACCTGGAGGGACGTCTGCTCGTCTCCGTCGTCCAGGAGGGACTGTTCCGCAAGCTCGAGGGCTGACGCCGACAGCTCGGCTCAGTAGCTCAGTGGTTTCTGCGACGCAGCCAGCCGAGGAGTCGATGAGGGCGTTCCGGTTCGTCGACCGTCTGCCGTACCTCGGTCTGTTGCCGCACTCCTGTCGGCTGCCGTGGGTCGCCCGGCCGGAGCGCTTCGGTCGGGTGCAGCCCGTCACCGGACTCGCGCCGCCTCTCGACCAGCCGTAGCCGCTCCTCGATCAGCCGTGGCCGTTCCCGACTCACGACCGGAGTCAGGGGCTTCGGTGTCGGCCGCGGCGCCCGACGGTGTGCGCGTGCCTCTTGCAGAGTGTTGGCCAGATCGGACCGGAGCCAGCCGATCTCGTCCGGGTCCTCCGCCGTCATGATCCGTGCGGCGATGTGGGCGGCGGGCGAGTCGGGCGCGCCGTGCGTGGTCTGTTCCGGGCCGAAGCGGTTCATGTAGGCGCGCTCGTACGGATCGGCGACGATCTCCGCGACCTGCGCGGGATCGAGCAGTGAGGCCACTGCCGCGGCACGGGCCCAGGGATCCTCGGTCTGCCGCAGCAGAAAGCCCACGTGGCGCCCTCGCCAGTTCCGGGCCCTCAGGTCCAGGCCCGCGTCCAGTTGGTCGCGCAGCCCTTCGGGTGTACGCCCGTTCAACAGCGGAGCGTTCTCCTCGGTCTCGGCGAACTGCCGCAGCTCCTCTGCCAGATACAGCCAGACGACGGCCCTGTAGCGGTTCAAATAGAACTTGTATTGGTGGCGTTCAGTGCTGGGAAGATTCTCGCTGAGTGCCGCGAGAGGCGCTTGACCTGCTCGCATTCGCTTGACCCCGCTCGACCTGACTCGGCTCCACTGGGATTCCCCGGACTCCCCGCTCGCTCCCCGGGCGCTCCGCTCCCCAGGCGCTCCCCGGAATTCCCCATCGCATCAGTGTCGAGAATCGTCGCTGTCGCTGGTCAGATCTTCGCTCTCTCGGCGAGCGGCCGTCTCGCGCCTCATGTCCTCTATGGCGATGACGCACTCGGCGCAGGCCCGGACATCGCGGCCTTCCTCGCCGCGAGGGCGGATGGTCTTGACGATCGCCGTCGACACCGCCCCCTTGCCCGGGTGCCGGAAGCAGACCCCTAGTTGCCAGTCGTAGAGGTCGAGGATCTGCTGCCGGTCCATGTGTCGTCTCCTGGTGCCGGTCGGTCTGGGGTGGGGGGGTCCTGCCGTAGTTCCCACCTTGTGCAACGAATAGCGCTTCTAGCTGGTTGTTCACTCGATCGAGCGAACGCACGTTCGAATCACGGACACTACAGCGAGCCCTGCGGCATATGCCATAGAGTCGCGGGGCTCGGGCCAATCTTGATCGACTGGCGACCATTTGGGTACTGACACAAGATCATCTGGGCAACAGCGTTTGACGGGTGTCTCGCCGCCGCACTCCCCGACCCGACTGGGTCATCGACCGCCGAAGACTCCTCGGCCACCGAATCGCGGACCTGCGACGCCAAGCAGAGCTTTCACAGGAGCAGCTGGCCAACCTCGCCGGCATGGAACGCCGAAGCATCCAGCGCTACGAGAACGCCCAACGGGACCCGCAGTTCTCGGATCTGCTGCTCATTGCGCACGCACTGAGAGTGCACGTTTCGGACCTCCTCCACAGTGAGCAGCCGCACGACGGGGTCTAGGGAGCGCGGCTGACTCGTAGTCAATAGCACGTCCCGTAGTCAGCGAAAGGTGACGGGCGCATATATCTGTGTGCAACTTTTGCACCCCGCGTGAATGTATGACCGCAGGTCAAGCTGTGGCCAAACGTTCCTGCCCGTAACCCGATAATCCGACCGGTGTCGGTCTGGGTGGTGACGGACCGTCAGCGGGTCTCGTCGACCAGCCGGTCATAAGCGTCGTTGAGGGCCGTGTTCCAGGCCTGCCACAGCCGGTCGCCTTCTGCGCACCGGTCGCGGTCGACGTCGCTGCAGCGCTGGCAGCCGCGCACGCGACCGGCGCCTTCTATGTGCTTGCTGTAGTCGAGGTGGGCCTGCTGCGCGGTGGGGAGCGTGCTGGCGGCGGGTTCCGGCGGACCGGTTCCGCTGTCGGGCTGGGGGTCTCTACGCTCGTCCATGTCGACGGCTCCAGTTCGTCGGCTCGCCTCCGGGGCTGCTGGGCCGCGGCTCCGGAGGCACTCACTATTCGCGGTCTACCGCAGTAAACCGCACCATACTGCGGTCGCGCGGTGTACTGCGGTTATCTAGCGTCACCCACATGAGTGTGGATCTTGACCGGACGCGGCCGATCTGGCGGCAGGTCGCGGCCATCGTGCAGGCCCGCATCGCCGACGGCACCTATCCGGCCGGGTCGAAGGTTCCCTCGGTCGTGGAGCTCTCGGCAGAGTTCGAGGTTGCCGCGTCGACCGCGCAGAAGGTGCTTGCGCACCTGAAGGAGGCGGGGTTCATTCGGACGGAGGTCGGGCTCGGCTCGTTCGTTGCCGACCAACCGCCCGCGGAGTAAACGCTCTGACAGTGCCCGCCGATAGACTGACGGCATGCCCCCAACTCCCCCACGCCCTGGCCCTGTACGGCCTGCTGCGGTGGTGAATGCGGAGATTCAGGCGCTGCTGGTGGCAGAGGGCGGCTTCCTGTGGGGGCCGACGCGGGAGCTGTACGAGCAGCTGCGGGATGAGTGGGTCGAGGCCGTCCGGGCCGAGGTCGTCGAGGCGGCATAGATAAACCCCACCCACAAGGGGTGGGGTGGTTTGTCGCGGGGAACCCATCTCCCCGCGGTTCGCGGGCCAGGCGCTCCACCAGGCCGGGCGTGCACTCCCTGCCGGTCTTGCCACCTGCCGTCGGGTAGCCGTCGGCTGATCAGGCCGGGGCCCCTCGCCAGACGCGAGGCTGATACCACTGTACGTCGCGCCGTCCGGGTCCCGCCGTCGGACGGCTGCAGAAGGTGGGCGCGGTACAGCTCCGCCGTTCAAGCCCGGCCGCCGCCGGACCCCAGTCTCCTGCTCTTGAGGGCGCGCACTGGCCAGTCACGCACGGGACGCCCCTGGGGGCAGGGTACGTCGATCACTTTGCCGCTGGTGACAGAGTGATGACCTTCCCGCAGCTCACGCAGTGCGGCGTCCCTGCGTAGCCGCTGATCCCGCCGTCCGGGCGGACGGTCACGGCTCCGTGTTCCGGCATCTGCGGGTGGTTGCCGCGCAGTTCGAACCACGCCTCACCGCATGCGCAGGTCACGTAGCTGGGCTGGTCTTCTTCGGCGGCACGGCGACGAGCGTCGAGATCGATGATGTCCATGACCCCAGCGTCGGCTACGGGGAGTGCCGCTCCCAAGGGGAACCGGTGACCGATCTATGATCCTGCGGTGGCAATCGAACTCCCTACCGACCTGATCGACGCCGAGCGCATCGCCTGGCAGCAAATCCAAACCGGCGCGCTCACCGTGACGGCCGCTCGCGCTGTACATGAGGGCGTCACCGCGTTCGCGGAAGCCAGCGGGGAGACGCGGCTCGCCGTCGAGGAGCGACTGAAGCTGGTCGTGCGGCACGGCGAGGGCTAGTCGCCCGACGGCGGGGCCATCAGTCCGGCGCGGCGTAGATCGTCGAGGATCTTCGGCACCAGCGCGTACCGGTAGTCCGCCAGCGCCAGATGTCGCATTTGATCCACAGCCTTGCGGGCAGCGACCTCCCGCGGATCCGTAGTGCCGTACCCGGCAAGTTCCGTCGCGAGCGCAGTGTCGAGCCACTGTTTGATGCGGTCGATGACGAGCCGATCGGCGAGCGGGAAATCGTGGGCCGCATTGTGCGACGGATCAGCCTTGCTCACGGCTGCCTCCCCTGGTTGATGCGGTCGATGAAGCCGGGCGGGAACCGCCCCTCCGGCCGCCCCTGCTGTCGCCGCATGCGCTCCACTGTCGCGGCGGACATACCCAGCGCTTCCGCCTCATCCGGGTCAACGAACCGGCGACCAGTGCTCAGGATCACCAGGTGCTCGCCAGGGTGCGGGCGGTACGACGGCAGCGAGCCGCCACGGGCCGAACGACGGAAGGCCGTGCGCGCGACCAGGCCGACCGTGCGGAGCAGGCGACGAATCACAGACCCTCCCGGATATCGCGACGCCCCGCCCCAGTGCATCACGCTGGAGACGGGGCGCCATTCGAGTAGCCACCAGCCCGTCAGGCGGTTGATGGATGAAACCCATGCTACGGGCAGGCGCCGACAACGAGGCTGGGCTGGCGGCCGGGTCAGCGGGTGGAGATGCGGTACTCGTCGACGGGGAAGTCCACGGACAGCGGCGCCCTCCGGTCCTCCCAGACAGAATTCCCCTCGCTGTCCGTTCCGACGAGCTGCCGATAGTGGATCGCGTCGCCAGCGACTTCCACCCACTCGTCGATAGTGGCGGGGTCCAGGCCGTTGGCCTCTACCCACGCGCACATCGCGGCCCGCCGCTGGTCATCCATCGTTGCCTTCATGCCCGCCAGGATGGCAGAGCCCTACGTCTCGTCGGGCCAGGTCGTCAACGTCGCGCCCGTCTCCTCGTCGACCAGCGTGAGCCGGGGATCGCTGACGGGGAACTCGCCGATCCAGGCCTTGAACTTGCGGTCTGCCGTCGCCCTGCTCGCCCACCAGCCGTGCGCCACCGGCCGAGCACCGGAGAGCAGGGTGAGGTGGAATCGCTGGTCATTCACGTAGCCAGCCTGCCATGTCGCTGCTGGCGATGACCCGCATCCGCAGCCCAGCCTCCTCGGCCGCCCGCTGCAGCACCGCCAGGGTGTCCGCCAGCGGTACCGGCGGGCGCTTCGGGCGGGCCGCAATGACGGCCATGGCGTGGTCGCGGCACTGGTCCAGCCAGCGGAAGCCCAGGCCTGGGGCGGTGATGATGCGGGTCGTCCACGCCGGGTTGTCGCAGGCCGAACACTGCACCGGGTTGAGGCCGATGCGATCCCACAGCTCCGGCGGGCGCGGGCGGGGTGGTGGCGCCGGCTTCAGGGTGGCCGGGTCGACGGCGAGGAACCGGAGTATCGCCTCGTCGTCCATGCCGCCTCCTGTCCCCGGTGTGCCGGTGGAGATCCTAAGCCATAGAATCGAACACGTGAACGACCCCGCACCGTCCCGCCTCGACCAGCTGCGCTTCCTCGAACGCGTACAAGAACGCGACCTGGAGCGCACCCGACAGTGGATCGCAGCCGAAGAGCAGCGGCAGGCGGAACGGGAACGCGGCCAGCAGCGGAAGCCGCCCGCACCCGACTGGACCATCGAGCAAGGGCTCAACGGCGGGCACCCCGTATACGTGCACGCCGGCGACTGCCACATGGCCGGCAAGCGCAGCCGGGGCGTCACCCGCGAGCAGGCCATGCAGGCGCTCGCCGAAGGGGTCGATGCGTGCACGCACTGCCGGCCCGACACGGAACTCGGCATCGAGGGCTGAATCCGATGTCAGTGCCACCAGTGATGATGCGAGCATGAAGAACTACGGGATCCTGTGGACCGACCCCGACGGCACGCCGCGCGCATCCGTCGTTAGCTACGACAAGCCCAGCGCCGACGGGCGGAAGGTCGAGCTGGAGGCCGGCGGGTGCACGAAGGTGCGGGTCGTCGAGACCAAGCCGGGGGAAGCACTCCAGCCGCAGGCGTGACGTGCGAGAGCCCGCCCCCGGCGATATCGGGGGCGGGCTCTCGCGCTGGCGACCCTAGTAGCTGTCGGGCGTTCCAGGGATGGCGTAGTGGCCGTCGTCGTTCGTGCGGACCCCGGACGTGATGACGCCGCTCTTCGCGCCGCGCGACGTGTAGATGTTGACGCCGCACGCCTCGGCGAACTCGAAGAGCTTGAGGCTCGGGTCCTGGTAGCCGAGGACCTGCGCGGTCACCCACATCACGTTCATGCGGACGTTGTCCGTCTGCGGGTCCTCAAGCTTCGGGACGGCCCGATTGTCGTGTTCCCGGTTATGGCCGGCGCGGTCCGCCCGATACGGCGCGTCCGACCAGTCGTGATTCTTGATCTCGGCGGCGAACTGGCGCGCCAAGGCACTCAAAGCCATGGAGTCCTCCTACGGGACTAGATCGAAGCCGCCCCCCGATGGGGCAGCCACGCCCAGAGTACGCCCGGCTCCGGACCCTGAAACGGGTTGCGACCCGACCGAGCCGGCTACCGGCCGCATTGCGGGCAAGGTGTCCCCTTGCCCCGAGACTCGGCCTCCGCGCGGGAGACCTCCTCGACCGGGTAGACCTGGTAGCCCCTGGTGACGGCCGTCCGCTGTGGGCCGACGATCGAGCCGCAGTCCGGGCGGGAGTGGAAGCGGTCGCCGCGCTTCGTGATGTAGACGGTCATTGGGACGCCACCGAAGCCGCCGTCGCCTGATCTGCGTCGTAGGCCTGGAGCGCTTGGGAGATGGCACCCACGCTTGGGTTCTTCCCCTTGCTCGCACCCTCCGCGATCCGTAGGTGCGGCTGGATCTGCCGGATTGTGAAGCCGCGGTCTCGTAGCGCGGCGGCCTGCACAGTCAGGGCTTCCGTCATGACGGGCTTGCGTCCACCGACGCGGCCCCGCTTCCGGGCGGACTCCAGCCCGTCCTTCGTCTTCTTCACGATGTCGCGGCGACGGTCTTCAGCGAGCGCCAGTGCGAGGTCGAGGATCAGGGACCGCTCCTTGTGGTCGCCGGCCGCGATGCCTTCGAGCACCTTGACGGAGATGCCGCGCTCGAAGAGGTCGTTGAGGACGATCAGGCCTTCGAGGAGGTTGCGGCCGAGGCGGTCGACTTCCTGGACGCAGAGCATGTCGCCCTCGCGCAGGTACTCGATGGCTGCCGTGAGGGCGGGACGCTCTTCGGCGGTGAGCTTGCCGCTGATCTTCTCCTCGAAGACCTTGAGGCAGATCGGGTCGAGGGCGTCGTGCTGCCGCTGGACGTTCTGCTTGTCGGTACTGACGCGAACGAGGCCAACTAGGGCCATCCACATCCCCCTTCGTTCATCAAACGTGTCGGTAGTCATTCTGAACACTACCAGGTTGATGAACGAGTTTCTGAACAACTTGACTTGCTGAACGCCGAGTTGAGCAAGATCACGGTTCAGGTTCACGTTCCGACCGATTGATGAACAGCCCTGCGGGGCAACTGACAGCACCTGAGGGAACGTTGTGCGCTACCTCTTGTTCGGTACGGATGCCGATCCCCAGCCCGAACAACTCCCCCGCGCTACCCTCGCGGCATGACGACCGCCACCGCTGTCACCGTCGACTGGGTTCGTCTCGCGATCGGCGACGACGAGATCACCGTCGAGCCGTCGCCCGGCATCGAGCTCGCGCTCTCGGTGAAGCCGGTCGAGCACGACGGCTACCTGGATCCGCTCACGCGCGGGCCAGCTCCCCGGCTGCACCTATCCCTGCACCTGATCCCGACCGGCACTGAGGCGATCGTGCGCTGCGAGTCGCAGGCGAGGCGCATCCTTGAACAGCTCGGCGCGCCCGCCTCGGCCTGCGCGCCGATGTGCGACTTCTCGCTGGAGGCCGCCCTAGGCGGCGAGGGCCTGCCGTACAACCGAGCGTCGGCGCCCGGGCTCACGCTCACTCCTGGCGAGCCGCCCGTGTTCGACGAGGATCTACCGGTTCCGTCGGTGCACGTCTTCACAGCGAAGGCGCACGGAGCCAGCGAGACCGTGTACACGATGTGGCTCGCCGACTAGCCAATGATCCCGCACGCTCCACGTGACGACGAAGTCGCCCCCGCCCCTCCCGCCGTGAGGCAGGAAGAGCGGGGGCGGTTGCGCGTTCTCACTCGCCGGGCTCACCCGGCGGCCAGTCGGGTTCGAGGAACGGGTGCGGCGACAGCCAGAAGGGCGAAGGCTCGTCATCGGTCATGGATCGCACTCCACTCCTCAGCGGTTGCTGATCGTGAGGTAGATCGACCGTTCGTCGATCAGGCCCCCGGCGGTGGTGATCTGGCAGACCATCGTGTAGGCGCCATCGAGGACGCCACCCGAGATCCGCTGGGTGACGAACCCGTCGTCCACGACGGGCGCCCCGACGGCCGTAAGCCCGTCAGGTACCGCGACCGTCGCAGAACTGATGGTGTCGGCGACCTCAGCGAGCCATGCGGACCAGTCCCAGGTGTAGTCCAGGCGGGCCGCCGGGTCTTTGACGTAGCTGTCGGCCATGCGGCTACCTCTGAATCGTGTAGGTCCGTGCCTCGGCGGTCACGGTGAGGGTGCGGTGCTCGGCCGATACGGTGCGGCGCCGGCGCTCGGCGGGGATCCTGAAGGTGCGTTCGGGGCTGGGCACGGTGGTGGACTGCGCGGTGAGCGGGCGCGCCGTGTCGACTTCGACTGCAGTGCCGAGCGTGGCGGTTTTGCTGCCGGTGAGCGGCAGTGCCGTCTCGACGGCGGTAGCTGTGCCGAGTGTCGCCGTGACGAACCCGGTGAGAGGCTGCGCGGCCTCCGTGGCAGCCGCGACACCGAGCGTGGCCGTCTTCGCCCCGCCGAGGGCCTGCGCGGTGTCCTGCTCGACGGCTGTCGCGAGCGTCACGGTCTTGGCCCCGACGAGCGGCTGCGCGCCGTCGGTTTCCATGGCGGTGCCGAGTGCGGCCGTCTTCGTCGCGGTAAGCGGCTGGGCTGTCTCGACGCTGCTGGCGACGCCGAGGGTCACGGCGGCGGACACGTCCGCCCCAGTGAAGGCGTCATAGCGGAGCGCACCGGTCGACTCTGAGCGGATGCCAACACTGGTGCCTGTCGCGACGAAGGTGTCCGTGACGCTGACTCGCTCGACGCCGTTGACGAATCCCTTGATCGTCGATCCGACGGCCTGCACCTTGGCCACATCGCCCGGCACAGCCGCTGCCACATAGGTGCCGATCACGCTGAACGAACCGCCGACGACCGAGAACAAGTTCCAGGTGCTGCCGTCGTTGCGCCACAGATAGCCGGAGGAGATGTTGTTGTTGCCCCGGCACCACACGCCCTGGCTGGCTGCCACCGTGGCGGCGATCGTGACCTGTGCGTAGTTGTCGTCGGATGCCATCGCACCGCTGGCGCGCAGGATGATCGTGCCGCCTGCCGAACCCGGCGAGAGCTGGCTGGAGACGATCGACCAGTCGCCGGACACCTCAACCCAGCCGTCCCCCAGGTCGCTGGAGTCGGCGCGGTCGAAGTCGTCGGTGAAACTCGTCACGGCGTACCCCCAGGCACGGGCGGGTCTCCGTTACGCGGCGGAGTTGGCGCGGAAGAAGTCGGCAATGTTCAGGGTGAAGTTGTTGCCGTCAGGGGTCCAGGTGATCCCGTGCTTGGTGAGCGGGATCAGGTCCGCGTCGGTGCCGCTGGTGGTGTCTGGGTCGTAGCAGATCACCAGGGCGCCTACGGGGTTGCCGGTCGGGGCGGTCCAAGTGACGGCGTCCGCGTCGAGGTCTATGCGGTTGTCCGTGTCGTTGACGTTGACGGTGACGCCTGTGAGCGTCTTGCGGCCGATGGTCGCCTGCTCGTTGGAGGCGCCTGCCAGCAGATCGGACAGCGTGTCATAGTCCCGCATCACCGAGTCGGCGACGAGCCCGGTAGCCTCCAGGGGCACCATGATCAGCGCGTCGTTTGCGCCGCCTGTCAGTGCGGCCAGCGATGCGACCTTGCCGAGTGCGATGTTGAAGGTGATGTCAGCCATGGAGTCTCCTTACAGCTTCCGGTACGAGGCGGTCATTGCGAGTGCGGCCAGCCCGAGCAGACCGCGGCCTTGGGGTTCGGCCGGACTGCCTCCGGGATCCGGTGCGCCGTCGCGGCGGCAGACAAGCGCGTCGGGGTCGTAGCTCGGGGCCTGTAGCGAGTAGCCGTCGGGGCAGGTCTGTCCGTCGTGGCCGCGTTCTCCCTGCGGCCCCTTCTCACCTTGGGGCCCGGCTGGTCCAGGCTCGCCTTGTGGTCCTGCCGGGCCTGGTTCGCCGTCGGTTCCGTTGATGCCGCTGGCGCCGGCCTGCCCGTCGGTGCCGCTCTCGCCCGATGATCCGGGCGGTCCGGATGCCCCTGGGGTTCCGGGCTTTCCGGGGTCACCTTTCGGCCCGGGCGGGCCTGGTATGGGGACGGGGACTTCGGCGCGGTCGGGCAGGTCTTCGACGGCCTTCGACGGGTCGGGGGCGACGGGCGTGCCGCCCCGGGCTTTGACCTGTTCGCGTAGGGCGCGCACGTCTCCGGCGAGGGTGGAGACTGCTGTGCCGCGGAGGTCGGCTTCGGTGGCAAGCTGTTCGGCCTTGCGGTCGCCGGAGTCGATGCGCGCCCACAGGATGGCGGCAATGCCGAACAGGGCGATGAGTGCGCATCCTGTGGCGAGGCCCCGCCAGTGGAGGGCGAGTGTGCGCTGAGTGCGGGTCACGTCGGATCGCCTCCGAGCTGCCACACGAGGCCCCGTAGCCGCGTGATCTCCGCCTGGTCTGCGGCGCGCTGCTCGGACTTTTCGGCGAGTGCCGCGTCTTTCGCGGTCAACAGGGTGTTCTTGTCCACGAGTTCCTGCTTCTTGGTGGCCAGCTCTTCCTGTAGCTGATCCGTCAGGCTGGTGTAGCCCGTCAGCGCGTTCTCGCCGCGCTTTCCCAGGTATGCGACCGTCGCCGTCGCCAGAACGCCGACGAGCGCCATGAGCCCGCCGACCAGGGTGACGGTCGCGTTCATTCACTGGGTCCAGTCCAAGTGCGAGTGGACGGTGGGGCGTGCGTCAGGAGCCTGAGTGCAGCGCGCTGCGGCTGGTGACGAGGTGGTCCTGCGCGGCGCCGCTGACCCCGGTGGGCTTCCACAGGCCGAAGTGGCTGAGCACGGCCGTGCCGAAGGAGACGAGGGTGAGGGTGACTGCGGTGCCGAGGTCGTAGCCTTCGCCGCCTGCCTGGAGTTCGACGAGGAAGCCGTTGGCTGCGGTGAGGGCGAGGAGGAGCACGGCCTTGGTTCCGGCGTGGGTGACGCGGGTGGTGACGAGTCCGACGAGTACGGGGAGGGCGACGCTGATGGCGAGGCCCAGCCAGTAGGCGGAGTCGAGGCTGACGTTCATGGGCGGGTTCCTTCGGTTCAGGCGGTGACGGTGAATCCGTACTTGGCGCCGAGCTTGGTGAGGCTGGTCTTGCCGGGGATGCCGTCGGCGTCGGGCCCGGTGTAGCCGCCTCCGGCCTTGGAGCGCTGCCACTTGGCGTAGGCGGTGACGGTGGCGGTGCCGTAGTGGCCGTCACTGAGGGGCTTGGCGAGTAGGCCTGCGTCGACGAGCGCGGCTTCGACGATGCGCACACCGGAGTAGGTGACCGGGCTCCCCTGTGCTGAAGGGTTCGACTTCGCGGCGGCCACGAGCTTGGACAGGTCGACGACGGGTTTCTGCGGCTTCGGCAGGGTGACGGGCTTCGACGGGATGCCGAGTCGCTTGTCGACGCGAACCCGCATGGCCGCCATCGTGAAGCCGCGGGGGTCGACTTTCCCGGGCTGCCATTCGAGGTGGCCGATGACGCGGCGTGCGGTCCAGCCGTGTTCGCGGCAGATCGCTGCGGCGACCTTTTCGATGGCGAGGAGTTGGGCGTCCGGCCAGGGGTCGTCGCCGTCGCCGAGGTTCTCGCACTCGAAGCCGTAGAAGTGGCGGTTGCCGTCGGTGTTCGCCTCGTTGTCGGCGGGGAGCGCCCGCTCGTCCATGACGGCGCGCAGCACGTCGTCGTCTCCCAGGCCTGCGTGGTTGGCGCGGCCGTAGCCGACGAGGTGGACGCGGCCGTCCTTGGTGATGACGCCGTGGCACAGCGGTCCGGGCAGGCCACTGTATCCGTTGCGGCAGATCTCGATCGTGCGCTTGCTGCCGGACGTCACGGTGTGATGGATCATCACGCCCTGGACCGGACCCCACGGGCCTTTGTGGTTTCGGTTGCGCGTTTCCCAGCCCCCGACTTCGACGACGGAGACGCCTTCGTCGATGAGGCATTGCAGGAAGGTTCTTGCTGGGGGCGGTGTGGCCATGCGGGTTCCCTTCACGGCGGGGTCACCTTCAAATCGTAGCCGTGAACCCTCATTTCACCTACGAATCACAGGTATCGTGATGTCGGGTCCTGGCTCAGAGGATCTGTGGTGGGGGTGTGGCCGTGCGGGTCTGCACCCCCGCCGCTCAACACCCGCGCCAACCCGCACACGCCACCCGCACAGGAGCAAGCCCATGGCTGACACCACCGACGCCTCCTCACTCCAGCAGCGAGTTGAGGCCGTCATCCGGGACTTCCCGTTCGACAACTACGGCCTCAACGACGTCGACATCGCGCTGCACGACTATCCCGAGGACCAGGAGTGGGTGCCCGCTCTGGCCCGCGCCGTGCTGGCCGCCAGTGGCGGGGGAGCGGGAGCCGAGTCGTGACCGTCATCTGCCACGGGCTGGGCCTGCTGTTTTCGTTCCTCGTGCTGCTCCCCACCCAGCCCGTCGACGTGCGCATCGACTACACGCCCACTAGCGCACGGAGCAGCCGATGAAGGAGCACGCGCTCGCCCCCGTCGCCCGAGCGATCGACCGCCTCCAGCGATCCCGCAGGCGGGGACACCAGTTCCTGTCCCGGCCGTACACCTACATCGGCGGCCCGCTACCCGGTTGCCCGGCCTGCTCGACACCCCCCGAGCGCATCCGAGTCGGCCACCCCGATGAGGTTGTCAGCTTCGCGGCCAGCCCGGTCCCCGTCATCTTCCAGCCGTGCGGCCACCTGTTCCAGGTCACCCAGGACGACGCGGAAGCGCTCGCCGACCAGCAGGACTCCGGGCGCCGCTGCCCCCGCTGCGACTGCCCCGACGGACACAGCCAGTGCGACCACTGCAAGGTCTGCCCGCATGCCGACCGGCAACTCTCAACAGAAGACCCACGAGTGCGGCTCGCCCAGTTCTTTGAAGGGGAAGAGCCCTACACCGATGAACGGGTGATCCCCACCCCGGCCCAGTGGATCTGGAAGTGGAACCGAGCGACACCCGCCCGGCGCCTCCAGATCGCCGAAGCGGTCCTCGGTGCGTGGGATGTCAATCAGAAGTGCCTCCTCGATGACCATCTCGGCGCCATTGAAGAACTCCATGAGGCGCGCGCGGCTATCTACAGAGTTCGCCAACTCCACCGCCCCGTCGACCACTACGGCGTGACCATCTGCGCCGAATGCTCCGGCTGGGATGGCAGCACCACGGACAGCTCGCCCTGCGGCTACGAGCACTGCCCCACCATCAAGGCCCTCAGCCCACCGGAGACGCCGTGACCGAACCCGAGTTCGCGATCGCCCTGCACGAGGACGACGGCACGCTCCTCGTCGGCATCCACCCCGACGGCAACATCACCACCGGGCCCAACTACCAGCCCGACACGGCCGCGCGGGAGTTCTGGGACGCCGTCACCCGCGCCGCGCAGGCGGCATCACCGTGGGGGCAGACGTGACCGACCTCCACGACTGGATCACCCAGCAGGTAGAGCAGCGCCAACGTGAGGCTCGCGAAGGCAGGCTGCTACTCGACGAGGAAGGGCGATACCTCCAACACGCCCCCGTCGACGACCCTGCCGCTGCTCTCCGTCGCTGCGATGCCGACCGCCGCGTCCTCGCCCGACACACACCGCACTCCAGCGGCTCCACCAACTGCGTTGTCCGCTGCCAGCGAGCCCACCACGGACTCCAGGTCTGCAACCACGACGGCCACCACTGGCCCTGCGACGACATCACCGACCTCGCCACCGCCCACGGCTGGATCGGCGACACCTCGAACAGCAAGGAGCAGGCATGAAGATCGGAGTCACCGGCGGGGCCGGGTTCATCGGTGGGCACGTCGTCCACGAACTCGTCGCACGCGGCCACCAGCCCGTCATCTTCGACACCGCCGGACGCACCGCCCACGGACACCCCGTCCGCATGGGTGACGTCCGCGACGAGACCGCCATGTGTGAACTCGCCGCCCACGTCGACGGGATCATCCACCTCGCCGCCTGCCTCGGCACCCAGGAGACCATCAAGAACCCGCGCCCCGCCGCGAAGACCAACGTCGAAGGCGGCCTCAACTTCCTTGAAGCCATCGCTCAGTACGGCATCCCCGGTGTCTACATCGGGGTCGGCAATCACTGGATGCAGAACACCTACTCGATCAGCAAGACCACGGTCGAGCGGTTCGTCGCCATGTTCAACAAGGAGCGCGACACCCGCTGCAACATCGTCCGACTCGTCAACGCCTACGGCCCCCGCCAGAGCGTAGCGCCGCCGTTCGGCCCGGCGAAGGTCCGCAAGATCACGCCCTCGTTCGTGTGCCGCGCCCTCACTGGCCAGCCCATCGAGGTCTACGGCGACGGCGAACAGGTCTCCGACATGGTCCACGTCACCGACGGCGCCAAGGCCCTCGTCTCCGCCCTGGAGAAGGCCGCCGAAGGCGCTGTCCTCGACCGGGCAGTCGAAGTGGGACCAGCGGAGCATCACACCGTCAACGAGGTCGCCCAACTCGCCATCAAGGCCGCCGCCGATCTGGGGTTCGACGAAGTCCCTCTCACGCACCTGCCGATGCGGCCCGGCGAGATCCCCGGCGCGCAGGTCACCGCAGACACCGCCACGCTGCCCCTTGTCGACATGAGCGCCGACAAGCTCGTCAACCTGGAGGACGGCATCACGGATGTCGTCGCCTGGTACGCGGAGAACTGGCTCCCCGGGTATCGGGCGACCCAGTGAGGGTGCACTACTGGACCGCCGACGGCTCCGGCTCAGGCATGTATAGGGGTGTGCTCCCCGCCATGTCCCTGGACTGGATCGGCCACAAGCCGTCCGCCGGGATGCGCCTGCCCGAGGATTGGCGGGAACACGGCTTGGACGTGGTGGTCGGCTGCCGCCTCGCCAAGCCCGGCGCGTCGAAAACGTGGCGGGAGATGCGCGACCACGGCATCCGGTTGGTCCTCGACCTGGACGACGACTACTTCCACCTCGACTTCACGAACCCCGTAGCGCGCGAGTGGGCCAATCCCGTCCTGCGGCAAGGCCTGCTCGACAACATCGCCATCTCCGACACCGTCACCTGCTGCTCGGAGCCGCTGGCCGAAGTCCTGCGCGACTACCACGGCGACGTCCGCGTTGTGCCCAACGGGCTGCCGGCGCAATACCTCGGCGAGGTCCGCGACTACAACCCGGAAGTACTGTCCGTCGGCTGGGCTGGCACATCGTCCACCGTGCACGAACTCCCCGGGGTGGCACGTGCCTTGAACCGGATCGCCGAGTATCGGCGGCCGAGCGGGGTTGAGGTCCGTCTCGTCGGCATCGACTCACCGACGGCGGTCGCCTGCGGACTGCGGGGTCAGCGGCTGGGCGCGTTGGGCTGGGTGCAGAACTTCGGGCACTATCTTCAGGCGGTGTCGGCGTTCGACGTGTGGGTGGCGCCGTACCGGGACATCCCGTTCAACGCCGCAAAGTATCCGACCAAGTTCCTGGAGTCCTCGATCATGGGGATTCCGCTGATCGCCTCCGACGTTGAGCCGTACCGGCGGGTGATCCGGCACGGCGAGAACGGGTTCCTCGTCAAGCGTGAGCATGAGTGGGGCCGCTACCTGAAGGCCCTCGTCGACGACCCGGGGCTGCGGCAGCGGATCGGCATGGCTGCCCGCGCGGAGGCCTCGGGGTCGATCCTTCAGGCGCTCAACCGGCAGTGGGAAGCGGCGCTCACCGCGCGCGTAGGGGTGGCGGCGTGAGCGATGACCCCTTCGTCGCCATGGAAGAACTGCTCCGGCAGCGACAGCAGGAGCGCGGGTACAGCGAGTACTTCCGTGTAGGCGACCTCGTGCGGTTCCCGCTGGGCGTGCCAGCCAACCGTGAGCAGGACTACCGGATCAAGGCCATCTACAACAACGGCGTCGAGGTCACCGTCGACGGCCTCGACAGCTTCGTCGAGGGGCACCGCGACGAGGATGCACAGCGGCTCGGCATGACCCACGCGCCAACCGAGGAAGGGGCGCAACCGTGAACGGACCCGAGCACTACCGCGAGGGTGAGCGGCTGCTCGCAGGCCAGCCGAAGACTGCCGAGGATCGGGAGAGGGGCATCGAGGGCGACGATCCGTGGCCCCCGTCACGGATGGAGCTGCTCGAAGCGCAGACGCACTTCCTCGCCGCCCTCGTTGCGCTCCACGCCCGCGAGAAGGCACCCAACAGCATCGCGTGGCAGGAGGCGATCGGGCCATGAGTGACGAAATGGTGCGGTGGCTCGGCGAGCAGCTCGACGAGGACGAGCGGATCGCGCGGGCGGCAGTGTCAGATCACGAGCGGGAGCCGCGCCTCGTGCCATGCGATGCGGGTGACAAGTGGTTCCGTCGCTATTCGGACTACGGCGGAACGGAAGTCGTGGATGTCCACGGGCACATCGTCGTCTCGACCGCGCACGACAAGGGGGCTGCGGTCCGAACCCACATCGCACAGTGGGATCCGGCTCGGGTGCTGCGGGAGACCGCCGCCAAGCGGCAAGTGCTCGCCCGCTACGAGGAGCTGCGCGCCGCCTCGGAGGAGCAAGGTCTGATCGGTGACGTGACCAAGGAGTACCAAGACTTCCTGCTGCGCCTGCTCGCGCTGCCTTACGCGGACCGTCCCGGCTACCGCGAGGAGTGGCGGCCATGAGGATCCTCGTGACGGGTGCGGCCGGGTTCATCGGTGGCCACCTCGTCACAGCACTCGAAACACGCGGCCACTCGGTGGTGGGGATAGACAGGCGCCACGGCACGTCGACAGCCGAGATCGACCGTCTTCGCCGCGCTATCGGAGCCAACGAACCCGAGCTGATCGTGCACCTTGGCGCGTCATGCTCAACCCAGTTCAGCCTGGCCAACCCCGCGCAGGACTTTCACGACAACGCGCTCGGCACGTTCAACGTCGCCGAGGCAGCCCGTCTCGCTGGCGGCATACCCGTCCTGTTCACCTCCAGCGTGAAAGTCCATCCCGGCGAGGACGGGCTCATCGCCCCGCTCGGCCAGTCGAAGGCCGTCGGCGAGCAGTACCTACGCCTCTACGGCGACCTCTATAGCCTGCCCCACGTCATCCTGCGGCCGTCCACCGTGTACGGGCCTGGGCAGAACGGCACCAGCGAGAGCGGCTGGGTGACCTGGTTTCTTCGCGCCTTCTGGAACCGGCAGCAGATCACCATCCACGGCGACGGCACCCAGTCCCGCGACATCCTCTACATCGACGACTTCACGGCCCTACTCACCGACATCGTCGAGAACTTCGACGCCTACCAAGGCCGCACCTACGAGGTCGGCGGCGGGCCGGGCAACGAACTCAGCCTCCTCGACCTCCTCCACGCCTGGGAAACAGACACAGGCCACCGCCCCGATGTTTTGCACGACGAGCGACTCCCCGGCGACCTGCAGCGCGTCGTCACCGACAACACCGGCATCAGCGCCGTCCGCGGCTGGAAGCCCACCGTCCCCTGGATCGACGGCGTGCGCTCCACCCTCGACTGGATCGGAGACCAGTGGTGAAAGTCGGCGTCATCATCCCCGCCCGCAACGCCCTGCCCTGGCTCGCCGAGATGATCGGAAGCATCCGGCGCCAGACGCATCCGGCCCACACCTACATCGTCGAGGACCGCGGCGACGATGGCACCTGGGACTGGCTGCGCCAAAACCCGGACAGCTACGACGGGCTGGCGCGCAACCGGCGCCGGCTCGGCTGGGCCGGCAGCCTCAACGCCGCAGCCCAGCTGGCGCTCGATGACGGCTGCGACGCCATCTTCACCGCGTCTGCCGACGACAAGCTGCACCCAGACTGCGTTGCCCGCTGCGTCGCGGCCCTGGAGGCAGACGGCGGCCAGGACTTCGTTATCCCCTACGCGCAGCAGTTCGGCGAGGCGGATGCCGTCCAGGCGTCCCTGCCGGACGCGACGCTCGAAGACTTCGCGATGTGGCCGCCGCTCATCGACAAGGGCCTGTTCCGGCGCGAGACGTGGGAGACAGTCGGCGGCTACTCCCTCAAGGCCACGCTGCCCGGCACCTACGGCACAGCGGAGGACTGGGAGTTCTGGATCCGCATCTGGAAGGCGGGACTCACTCGGTACGCGGTAGTGGAGCAGCCGCTGTACTTCGTGCGCGTTCACCCCGGCCAGCTGTCCGACAGCCGCGGCGAGTGGCATGCGGCCACCGTCGATCTGTACCGCGAGCTGCACCCTGAGCTGCCGTGGACCGACGAGTCCGGCGTCTGGCCGCCACGGCACCGCACCACAAGGAGGACCGCGTGAGCGGGCAGTGGCTCGCGCGCGAGGTCAGCGACACGGCCGTGCATGCGGTGCCGCTGGACGACCTGATCACACACGACTTCAGCGAGGACTGCCCGTGCGGGCCCCGCGCGCGAACGATCGCGCGCGATGGCCGCCCCGACGGATGGATCTACACCCACCACAGCCTCGACAGCCGCGAACTCAGCGAACCCGACCGAGACAAAGGAGACGAGGCGTGACCTACACCAAGACTTACACCAAGTACGACGCCTGGGCCCAGACCATGCCGTGGACCTGCCTCATCGAGGACACGGGCTGCGTCAGCAGCAGCCACAACCACAGCCCCATGGCCAACGAACCGTGCGCCATTGAGAGCTGCGCCAAGCCGCTGCTTCCCAACGAGGTGTGTTACGCGGTCACGCAGTTGGAACGCGACACCCGCGGCCGCGAGCCGTGGGTGTGCTGGCGTCACATCCGTCCAGACGAGGGCCCGATCCAAGCCACCGCTTCTACCCCCATTGAGGAGACCCCGTGATCGACGGCAAGAAGGTCATCGCCTGGACCCCCTACGGGCGCGTCCGTACCTACAGCATCTTGATCAAGTACCTGGAGCGGGACGTCCGCCGCGGACTCGTCGACGAGGTGTGGGCGTACATGAACACCGACCCCACGGGCCAGGAAGGCGACGTCGCCTACGCGCACGAACTCGCCGAGCAGTTCCCCTGGTTCCACCTCAAGCACCGGCCAGAGGGAGTCGACCTCGGCAACCTGCCCAAGCAGAGGTGGACGGGCCTCGCGTACCGGGAGATGACCGACCCGAACGCGATCTATCTGCGGTTCGACGACGATGTGATCTACGTGCACGAAGACGCCGTCGAGAACCTCGTCCGCGCCCGCATCGACATGCCCGCACCGGTCGCCGTCTTCCCCGTCATCTGGAACAACGCCATCTGCTCGCACTTCCTCCAGGCCTGCCAGAAGGTGCCCATGGAATGGGGTGCCGTATCCCTCTTCTGTATGGACTCGAACGGCTGGGCCAACGGTGCGTTCGCGGTGAAGATGCACGAGCTGCTGCTGTCCCACATCGAAGCGGGCACCGTCGAAGACCTGTACCTCTACCAGGACTTCAGCCTCCAGCCCGGCACCCAGTTCAGCGTCAGCTGCTTCGCCAGCCGCGGCGAGGACTACGCGGCACTCCCCCAGCCCGGCGTCCTGGTTCCGGATGAGGAGGAGTCCTGGCACACCATCCACCGGCCGCTCGCCACCGGCAGCCCGAACATCATCCGCGGCAACGCGATCGTGTCGCACTACAGCTTCTTCACACAGCACCCGTTCCTCAACGAGACCAACCTCCTCGACCGGTACCGCGCACTCGCAGACAAGGCGGCGTGATGAACCAGCAGATCAGCCTGGAAACCGCCGCCGATGTGTGGCGACAGAAGTGCGGCGACCTCTACACCGCGAACCTCGTCCTCGAAGCACGCATCGGGGAGCTGGAAGCGGAGCTGGAGCAGCTCCGGCCCCCGCCGAGCCCGCACCCGCCAGCGCCCGGGCCGGACGTCGATCAGCGGCTCTAGCGGCGCCAGCCAAGGAGGCTGCCGACGGCGATGATGCCGACTTCGATCAACAGGATGACCTGGAATGTTGTCACGGTGATTCCCTCCCTGTGCGGTCGCCGCGCATGGTCCGGGTGCGCTCGGCGGCCGTCGGATCGTAGGTGGTGACGGATGGCTGCTCAGGGGTGTCGTCGCCTCGCAGTCGCCGCCGGTGTCCTTCAACGCGGGCGGCGAGCTCGGCGATGCCGGCCGGATCGAGGACCACACCGCGGATCCGGTCGAGCGGATCCTTCTTCCCTTTCGGTGCCACCACGCGAGCACGGTTCGCCTTGGCGTGCTCGATGCGCAGGAGGTGGGCTTCGCGGGCCTTCTCGGTGCTCTCCGCGGTGTAGAGCGTGGTCGGCACCCGGTCTCCGGCCTGTACACGGCCCCGCGCGAACGGGGCAGCGGAAGTGAGGCCGGCAGCAGCAGCGGGGTCCTCGCCGCCGTTGACCGGATCGTCTGGGTGGGGGGTGAACGGCTCGTGGAGCACGACGTCCAGCAGGGTGTCGATGTCGGCGGGGTCGATGCCGTATTCGGCTGCACGCCAGGCGAGTGTGTTCTTCGGGAAGACGTGGGCTCGCACGTCTCCTGACGGGGCCTTGTAGAGGACGTGCCAGAGACCCCGCTCTGCGTCTTCGGTGACGTCGGTGATTGTGTATTCGGTTGGCATGTCAGTTCCTAAAGCACCAGAAGTCGACGTCCCAGTTGCCGGATCCGGCTGGGCTGATATCGACGGTGAAGCCCGTCGCTGATTCGGCGGTGAGGCCGAAGGTGTGCAGGATGTTGTCGTAGATCGTGACGACTGGCCGCAGGAAGCTGTCCATGGTCGGCCCGTAGGTGAGGGATACGCCTGTGCCTCCGCTGGTCACCACGTGTCCGGTGAAGAGGCCTTCGTTGCTGTCGACGGCGGCATAGTCAGCCCACTGGCCGATGTGCCTGGTGCGTCCGCTGCTGAACCGCCAGTAGTTTGCGGTTGTTGTGGTGCCGTTGTCCCAGCCGACCTTGGCCGCCGTGGATGTAGCGTTGAAGATTCCGCCGTCGGTGCCGCCCGAGTGGAAGCCCGCGTTGAACTGGGTGGATGAGTAGTGGGAGTAGGCGCCGCGGCGGGCTTGAGTGTCGTCCCGGACTACGGCTACCTGCGAGGTGCCGGAGGTAAGGACGGCGCGCGCATAGACGGTGACGCCACTGTCGTCGAAGGTGCCGGAGTTCACGCCGATATTGGAGTCGGCGCCACCGGAGCTGGCGTTGATGAAGGCGTAGTTGGCACCGGTGTTGGCGTAGAACCGCAACTCGGGCAGAAACGTCGATGTGGGCATGATCTCCAGGCGGCGGCCGGATGTGCCGGAGATGATCTGCCCGAGGAGGGTGACGGAGCCGTCCGCGGCGGCGATGTTGACGGTCTGGGTGCCGCCCGCGTTGTAGGCCTGCAGGCCGGACGCGTTGAGTTCCACGCGCGCGCCGGATGCTGCGGTGCGGATGGACGCGGCGAGCAGCCAGTTCGCGGACACGGTGCCAGCGGTGACCTTGGTGACGGTCAGGTCGGAGATGTGGGCGTCGTCGATGAGGAGCGCGGTCGCCGAGGCGGCGGTGGAGGCGCCGGACTTGTTGCCGGTGATGTCGACGGCGATGACCTTGACGTGGCGGGCGGTCGTCTCCTCGACCTGAACTGTGGCCACTACCGGGATCCCGGCCTGGATCATGCCGGAGTTGGCGGGCGCCTTGCCCTTCAAGGTCGTCGCATCCGGGGTGAAGCCTGCAGATCCGCCGACGTGGATCTCGAAGTGATCGAGATCGCTCTCCAGGTTGAACGTGCCACCCGAGGCCTTGCCGAGCTGATGGGTGATCTGTACGGCGATGCGTGACGCGGCCACAGTGGGCGCGGCCGGTGTCGACGGGGCGATGGTGTCCTCGGCCGCCACGAACGTCTCGGTCGCCGACCAGGCGCCCGTGTTGCCGGACTTGTCGACGGCGCGGATCCGCACGTCGTAGGAGACGCCCGGCGACAGGTCGACGAGCTGGCCGGTGGAGGCGCCCCAGCCGACGAACGTGTTCTGCCAGACGCTGCCCGGGTTGGGGGCGTGCTGGATCTCGTAGTGGTCGCCGTCGATGATCGTGGATCCGTCGACGTTGAGCGGCGCGTTCCAGGCGAGCACCACCCTGGCCCGTGTGAAACCCTCGCCCGTCAGGTAGCTGCCGCCGGTGAACGGCGTCACCCACGTGGGCGCGGCAGGCACGGAGGTGTCCTGGCTCGGGCGGGAGCCGACCGGCTGACCGCCAGCGCCCTCAAGAGCTCGGGCGAATCCTCCGACGGTGACATAGACGGTGTGGGAGGTGTCCCATTCGACGTGGTCGGTGAGGTCGTACCAGACGCCGTCGGCATCCCGGTAGGCGACCGTGTAGCCCTCGGTGATGGGCCAGCGGGCCTCGGTCACCTGCAATCTGATCGGGTTGAGGCGCTCCCCGCGGAATGTGATCTCGTTGGCGGTGTCGACGAGTCCGGCGTTGGGGTCGTACACCCACACGTAGTCGCCGACGTCGAAGCTGCCCTCGATGTAGAAGTTGTCGGTCTCGACGACGAGCTCGTCCCGGGAACTTGTGTACTGGTCGAGCAGGAGGGCGGCCCTGGTGTCGGCGTTGACGACCGTCGTGTCCGACTCGCTCGCCAGTCGCACGAGCTTGAGGTCGTTGCCGTGGATGTCCTTGTACGGGTTCAAGCCCGGGGAGATGTCGGCGGCGCCGGTGGCAATCGACTCGCCCTCCCCTTCAGCGAGCAGCACCACACGGGTACTGAAGTCCTTGACGTCCCGGCTGACACCGAAGGCGCCCGGTACCGATTCGACGCCGGACGTGTCCTTGCCCGCGGTCTTGCGGGAGATCACGCACCGCGGGTCGGTGACGTACAGATCCGCCTCAGGCCCGGCGTCCAGGCTGCCGTCGCCGTTGACGCGCCATCCGACCTTCGCCCCGGAGGAGGCGGTGAACGTGTCGCACACGTAGGTGATCGCCTGGCGGGGCGTCTCGTACTGGTGCCGGCTGGAATAGGTGCCCGCGACGGCATGGAGGGTGCCTTCGGTGACGGCTCCAGAGGCGGGCAGGAGTGCGCGGATGCTGTTGGCGAAGGTCTGGGCGTTGATGTCGACGGCGGTTTCGAAGACGTCGCCTTTGTTGTCCTGGTCGCCGAGCCACATGGCCATGCCGACGCCGCCGAGTTCGTAGCCCTGCTCGACGATTTTGGTGCGCCGGTCGTCGCCGCTGTTGGAGCGGGTGCGGACGACGCCGACGTAGCGGGCGGCGGTCAGCAGGTTGTCGCCGTACTGGGTGGGGTCGAGGCGGCCGGGGATGAAGGCGACGTGGCCGAAGTATTCGATGCGGTCCCACAGGTCGGGTGGGGCGGTGGACTTGAGGGTGATGTCCCATGAGCCGAGGGCGGAGAGGACGTCGGTGACGGTCACGGTTACCGCCTCACCACGTAGATCATTTCCGGCAGGGCGCCGATGTACTGGTTCCGCAGGTCCGTTGCCGCATCGCCCGAGCTGACGGGCAGGCGGATGCGGATCTCGTCGGCCACGATCACGTCCGTGTTGGGCGGGAAGTTGGGCACCGTCGCGCTGGTCGTTGCGGTCACCGCGCCGACGGGGGCCGTGACTGGCCCGTCGTACCAGGTCCATGTGTTGGCGGCCAGGGTGTTCGTCACGGTGCTCGTCGACAGGTAGCCGCCCCCGATGTCGAACCAGTTGACGTTGAGATCGACCGCCCTCGCCGTGGCGCAGCGGATCCATCCGGTCGCCCGGTAGATGGTGCCCACGGTCACCGCGAAGTTGCTGCACTCCAGGCTCGGATACTGGGCGACCCCGTCCGGAGTGAACTGCGCGGCGCCTGTGCCGACCTTGACGGGGCTGGTGACGCGGGCTGCGGTGCCGCCGTTCGCTATCCAGCCGGCGAGGTTCGTTTCGAAGCCCGGGTTGGCGTTGAGGGTGACGCCTCCCGGGCCGCTGGCGACGACGCCGATCCAGAAGTCGAGGGCGGTGACTGCGGCCTTCTGTAGGCCGCCGTTGGCGTGGGCGGTGTAGGTGCGGGCGCTGCCGCAGGCGTACCGGTTGCCGTCGGAGTCGTCGTCGGTGGCGACCAGGTAGCTGGTGTTGTTGGTGGCGGTCTCGGCGGTGGCCCGGTAGGCGGAGAGGGTGGCCGCGGTGGTGACCTGGAGGTAGCCCTCGACGGTGCGGGAGCCGCGGCGCAGCGTGAGGTCGAGTGTCGCCCGGCCTGGGTTGAGTCCCTTGCTCAGCCTGAGGATCACATGTTCGGGATCGTTGCGGAGCAGGGTTGCCCCGTCCCACGAGGTGATCGATGACGAGGCGCCCGACGGGCCGACGTTCCACAGCTTCGAGGCCCATGCGCCGCCCGTGTAGGCCTGCACGTCCAGCGTGGCCGCGCCCCCCGCGGTGACGTTGACGAGGCCGTTGGAGAGCGCCCAGCCCGTCGACGGCAGCGGCTGGTCGACGCCGCACAGTTCCGTGCCGCCCGACGTGAGCCGCACCCGGCCGTCCAGGTAGTCGGTTGGTGCACAGCCCCAGCGCGGCGACACCCCGGCAGGAATGCCGCGGTAGACGGTGATCGCCCCATCGGAGCCGGCGCGCGTCATCGTCGTCGGATTGGTGGCGCCGGTCTGGTAGCCGTAGTGCCCGATCGGCGGGGCGTGCCAACGCTCCCCCGCCAGGACGAAATCGTTGGCGCGGGCGACGCCGGTGAGCCTGGACTGGAGATCGACCTCCGAGTCGGAGCCGAGGCGGGTGAGGCCGAGCTTCCAGTCGGAGGTGACAACATCGTTTCGCCACTCGGTGTAGTCCGCGGCCACCGAGTCGACATTGACGTAGCCGTCCCGCTCCGGCTTGTCGGTGAAGGTCAGCGGCTGTACGCAGCCGCCTTCGAGGGCGGTGAGGTTGTCATGCCGCCACACCAGCTCGGCGCGGGTCAGCGGCGGGCTCGACTCCTGCCCTTCGATGTCCAGCGTCCGGGACGTGGCCGCGGACTCGCTCTCCTTGAACGTCTCCCTCAGCAGCAGGCGCCCGACCTTGAGGTCTCCGTAATCACCCTGGGGCATCAGCGCCGCCTTTCCTGCTGGTAGTCAAGCAGCGCATCGTTGAAGTCCTTGACCATGGCCCGGGCGAACGCTTTCCGCTCCGACGGCGAGGGCAGCGTCATCGTGTTGAAGGTGGCCGTCAGGTTCACCACCGGCGCCGCGGACGTGGCCGGTCCTGCGCCTCCGCCGGCCCCGATGACGGCGGGCTTCAGGCGCAGCCCTGCCGCGCTGCCGGAGAGCAGGGTGTTGCCCTTGGCCATGCGCTTGACCCAGCCCTGCTCGACGCCCTGGAAGGTGTAGTCGCCGACGGGCACCATCCGTGAGGCCGGCGACTTGATGCCGAGGGCCTTCTTGATCGCGGCTTCCATCGACGTCGCGATCTTCATCATCGCCGCTTCGATCTTGTCTTGCTGGCTCGTCAGCCCCTTGACGAGCCCCTCGGCGGACCGGATCCCAGCCCCGTACATGGCGTCGGCGGTGACCGTGCCAGCCTTGTCAGCGGACTGCTTCAGCTGCGCTTCGAGGGCGTTGATCTCGGCGATCTGTGCGGGGGTGGCGGCGAGTAGCGACTGGGCGGTCGACATGCCGCCACCCGCGACTCCGGCTTGCGCGATCTCCGAGAGCGACTGAGCATTGAGCCCCTTCGCCTTCAGCTGTTCGAGCTGCGTCGCGAACTGGGTGGTGCGCCCGGTGTCGGACCGCAGCTGCTTGATCAGGGTGTCGGCGCTGGTCCCGTACTTGCCGATCTTCGTCACGTTGGCGAAGCTCACCAGCGACGACGACACCGACGTCTTCAGGCTGTCGAACTTGCCCTTCAAGTCCTCCACGGTGCTCTTCGCCTTGTCGAGGGCCTTGTTGACACCATCCAGCTTCCGCTGGTTGTCGATGAGCGCCTTGCCCGACGAGTCCAGCCGCTTCAGCAGAGACGACTCGGTCTTGCCGTGCGACGCGGCCTTGATCTGGCCGCGCGCCTTGTTCAGATTGGACACCAGGTCGCCGAGACTCTCCGCGCCGGCGAGCGACTTCTCGAACGGATCCCGCTTGTACCCGGCCTTCACGCCAAAGTGGGAGATGCCGAAAGCGTCGGCGAGCTGGTTCTTGCCCTCCTTCTCCGCTGCGGCCTGCTTCTTCGCCGCCTCCTGCGCCTTCTTCTGCTTGGCGGTGAGCTTGCCACCCTTCGCGTACCCAGGCAGGCGCAGCCGGCCGGAGTTCACGGCGTCCATGAAGCCGACGCCGTACTTCGAGACGGCCGCGGCACGCATCACATATTCGGTGTTGGAGACCATGGCCGCGGCGCCTGACCCCATGAGGGCAAGGATGCTGTCGCTCGTGCCGGTACCGGGGCCGGAGATGTAGCCACCCTCAGGGAAGCCCTGGATGTTGCCGCCGCCTGCATAGCCCTTAACCCGACCGCCGGAAGCGAGACGCCCGGCGGAGACTCCGGCGATGTTCTTGCCCTTGTACGTGTAGAACGTCGTAATGGTGATCGACTTGCTGGAGAGCCGGTCACGGGCCGCCTGCACCGCGCCGATGGCGGACAGGGCCTGCCCGTTCTTCGAGGTGACCGTGACCGAGCCGTTGGGCAACCTCTTGACCTTGAGGCCGACCGCCTCCAGGGCGGTGATCGCCGACTGGGACAGCGTCTTCACGGTGACGGACTTCGAACCCGGCGTCGCCTTGATCTTGGCGATGACCGAGTCCAGGCCTGCGAGAGCGTCCTCGCGCTTCATCTCGACCTGCGTCGAGTGCTTGTCCGGGATCTTCAGGATGGAGTCGGCGAGCTGCTCCGCCTCGCCCTTGCTGAGACCCATCTGCTGCGCGTACTTGACCAGTTGGTCACGGCCGCGCGAGTAGATGCCGTTGACGCGCTCCCACGACGCGCCGCCCTCACGGGCCGCGGTCGTGGCGGCATCAGTCTTCGCGCCCAGATCCGCCAGAGCCGTGGCCGCGGCCTGCGCCTTCGGCGAGTTGACGTCCAGCTCGCCGTTGACCATGCGCAGCGACCCGGCGTTCTCCTTCGCCGCCTTCGCCGCCGCATCGATGGCCGCCTCGAAGCCGATCATCCCGCCGAGTGATGCGCGGTTCACGTCGTTGAGCGCCTGGATCGCGGCCCGCAGACCGTCAGCCGATGCCTTCTGCGCGTCAAGCTTGGCCTTCGTCTCCTGAGCCTGGTTTCCGAACAGGCCCATCCCCTGCGCGGCGAGCTGCTGTTCCGCCTTCAAGGCGGCCACGGATGCCCGATACTCGGGGAAGAGGGCGTTGATCTCCTTGGTGGAGTAGCCCGCCTCCTTCAGCGCGGCCGACATGGACTTGAAGTCCTGCCCGGCCTGGGTGGCATAGCCGGACGACACCATGCCCGACATGGCCTGGTCGAGGCTCTTGAAGTCGTCCTTCAGGGCGTTGAGGCTGTCGCCGCCCTTGGTCATGTCGTTGACCTTGTCGGCGATCCAGTCGGCCGTGTCATCGAGGACGGGGATGCGGAACCCGAGCGCAGTGTTGTTCGCCTTGTCCGCTTCGGTGTGGAGCTTCTTGACCTTCTCGACGAGCCCGTCCATGTCGCCGAAGGTCTTCTTCAGCTCGCCGGTGAACTTGCCCGTGTCGGCCAGCTGCTTCAGGCTCGTTGTCAGCCGGTCGACGTCCGGGGGCGCGCCGCGGGCTTTCTCCGCAAGCTTGCTGATGCCGAAGGCCACGACGCCGAGGACACCCAGCGCCAGCCCCGCCTTCTGCAGCTTGGTCATCTGCTGCAGGGCACCGCTAGTGGCGGCAGTGAAGCCGCCCGCCCACGCGGCGGCGAAGAACGTGCCGATGCGCGAAATCGCGGATGCGCTCGCCACGGCGGTCGTCATCGCCATGCCCATGCTCAGCAGCTTGAGCCCGGCGTACAGCTGCAGGATCGTGCCGAGCACCTCGGTCGGGATCGCGTTGACCATCTTCGCCAAAGCGTTCGCGGCCGTGAGCATCGAGATGCCCAAGTCTCCGCCCGCAGTGGTCAGGTTAAGGACGGCCTTCGCCAAGTTCGTGAGGGTCTCGCCGAGCAGCGGCCCGGTCTCCCTCGCGTTGTTGACGAAGTCGTCGAAGCCGCCGCCCGCCCCGAAGTTCGCCAGCGCACTGGACAGGTTCCGGACGCCGTCGAGCCCGAAACGCAGACTGCCGACAGCGAAGTCGGTGAAGTTGTCCATCATCCGGTCGAAGCCCGGGGAGGCGACTTCTCCGGCGACGAGGGTGAGGAAGCGGTCCAGTTCTGCGGACGTCCCCTTCACCAGTCCCGTCGTCTCCGGGAGCAGGGCCTGGAACAGTTGGAACGACTTGGTGAACACCGGCATGGTGTCGTCGGCCAGGCCGTCCGACCACTTGGTGTATTCGGCGCCCAGCGCCGCCCATGCTGCCGTCGCCTCCCGGGTGGCGGCCGGCTGCTTCGCCAGGATCCGCTGGTAGTCGGCTTCCGCGTCGGTGGCCTTCTTCGACGCCTTGCCGTGTTCGGCGACCGCTTCCTTGTACTTGTTCTGCGCCTGTGTTGCCTTCGCCAGGTTCAGCACCTGCTTGCCGGCTGCGGCGCCGAATGCGAGGACCCCCACCCCGGCCGCTGCTACCCCGGCCCCGGCTACGGCGGTTGCCGGGCCGACCGCGCCGAGGGCGCCGATGAGCGCGGTGATGTCCCGGGTGGCCTTGTCCACGCGCGCCTCGACCGATACGTGGCCAGAGGCGATCAGGAAGGACATGGGCTCACACCTTTACGCGTTCGATGAGGCCGGGAATAAGGAGCCCGATCGCGTCGACGGACACCTCTTCGGCTTCGGGATACGCGGCAGGTGCGGCTGCCTGTTGCTGCTCTTCGACGGCCATGCGGGCGGCCATCACGCTGTGGTAGGCGGGGAGTCTGGCGGCGAGTTCCAGGAATCGCCTGGCGCCGACGACGGTGGATTCGAGGTCGACGTGGTAGATGGCGAGGAAGTCGGCGTCGAGGTCGGCGCGATGGTCGACGATCCAGGCGTGGCCGTCGACCCGCTCTACGAAGCGGGTGAAGCTTTTCCCGCCGCGTCGTCGCCGCGGTTCATGTGGTCGAAGAAGAGCGCGCTGACCGTCTTGACGATGGCATCGAAGTTCTCCTGCGTGATCGCCTGGCGCTCGTAGTGGCCGAGGAGACGGCTGTACTGGGGGCGGCCGAGGAGGAGTTCGACTAGCCGTTGTGCGCTGAAGAGCGGCCCGTCGTCGCGCATCGAGTTGAGGGCGAGGAACACCAGCCGCTCGGAGATCACCTTGGGGACGGTGAACTCTTCCTCGTCGATGACGAACAGCGTGACGCGCGCCTCCTCAACGGGCGGATTCGAGGAGGTCGAGATGCGCAGCACGCCGTCGTCTTCGGGCGTGGCGGGCACCGGAGCGGTGCGGGTCTTGGGCGCTCGGGTGGTCACGGTGGCTCCTAGGCGGATTCGTCGATGAGCTTGAAGGGGGCGATGACGGAGGACACGTAGAAGCCCGACCACTTGACGGTGAAGAGGGTCTGGCCGTCCTTCTTGTAGGTGGACTCGACCTTGTCGCTGGAGAGCACCTTGCGGATGATGAAGCGGCGGCGGAGCTGGCCGGGTGCGTAGCCGTCGAGGATCGCCGCCCGGTAGGTGGGCTGTGTCGCCGAGCTGGCGTAGATCGGTTCGAAGCTCTTGTAGCCCGACCCGGACGCGGCGGTGCCGTCGTTGAGGAGGTACTTGAGGTTCTCCAGCGTGGGCTCGGCGAGGTTCGTCTCGATGGTGAACAGCCGCTTGGTGAGGCGCGCGCCGGGCACGTCGACGATCTGGTCGACGTCGAGGTCGGTGTACGTCTGGTCGATGGTGAGCTTGGCGCCGTCCTGGGTGCCGCCGAGGTCTGTCCACGACGATGCGGCGGGCGTGGCGTTGACGACGGTGTCGAGTGGTTCGGTGGCGCCGAACGCCCCGATGTAGAGGGTCCCCGGACCCATGATCAAGTTGGTGGTGGTGACCGCCATGGCCTAGCTCTCCTTGCTCTTCGCACCGGTAGTGGGGGTCTTGGCCGGTGCGGCGGCAGGAACGGGCGTGGCAGGCGGTGGGGCGTCCTCGACGAGGAGGCCCTGCCGCTTCAGGTCGAGGTACTCGGCGTCGCCGACCTCAAGTTCGACATGCGGCTGGATGGTGGTGCGGACGGTCGGCATGGCGCTCCTAGAGGGTGATCCAGTGCAGGACGAGGTCGGCCTGGAAGCGTGCGAACGACGAGTCATCGTTCGGCATGCGCCGCGGCTCCGACATGAAGTGGGCGGTGAGGACGCGGGCTTGGGGGTAACCCGGGCGGAGCGTGAGAACCCGCTGCAGACCCGCCTCGTCGTAGGTGGCTGCGACGAGGAGTTCCATCAGGGAGGCCGCCTTGCCCCAGGGCGGTTTGCCGGAGCCGGGGTTGACGGCGTAGGCGTCGACCTGGACGACGGGCTCACGCAGCGCGTAGTCGAGCTGCGGCGATCCGCCTACCGTGCCGACCACGTGGACGAAGCCGTTCGTCTCCCATGCCGCGACGTCCGACGGGAGAGTGGTGGCGACCTGCCCCACCTCCACGCCTGTCGCCGACGAGAGCCAGGCGACGGCGACGAGTTCCGTGTTCGCCTTCGGGGTGACGGCCACTAGAGCCTCCCCCGCCGCTTGTAAAGGGCAACTCGCATGAACGGCTGCGCGGGCGTGCCGGGGTGGAGAACCTGGTTCACCGGGTGCCGGGCGCCAGGCCAGTGCAGGGCCTTCTTTGTGTTCGGTTTGATGATGTGCGGGCCGGATCCGAACTCGACCGTCGACCAGTAGGGCACGTTGCGGACGCCGACCCGCAGCTCGCCGCGGTTCACCTCGTGATACATCCCGGCACGCAGGCGGCCGGTGCGCACGGGGGCCATGCGCTCCATGTCGGACTGGATTTCGCGGCCCAGCTTTTCGAGGTAGCGGGTGACGGAGTTGCGGACCCAGCCCTGCCAGCCGTGGTTCACGACAATGCGGTAGTCAGCACCCATCCCTGCACCTCCTCTACGGCTGGCGGGTCTCGCTGCCCGTCCGGCCGGCCGTTTACGGGCCGTGGGTGCCGTCGGGGCTGTGTTGCTGTGTCGGAGCCTCAGGCGGCTCGTCCTGTGCGTTTCAGGTCCACGCGCAACGGCTGCGCGAGGACCGGGTTGGAGTTCTTCGTGACCGAGACGACGATGTAGATCTCGTTGGTCCGCTCGTCCTTGATGCGGTCGTCCTCGGTGACGTCCGTCGTTGCGGGCAGCCGCGCAACATGGGTGCGGATGATCCGCGGGGTGCCCGACACGGGCTCCATGGCGGTGCGCGTCGACTCGATCAGTGACGCCGCGATGCCCGCCTTCAGCACCGTTGACGTGTCCGTCTCGTCGCCGAAGGCGTCGGTCGAACTTCCGCGGAGGACGCTCACGGTTGTGGTCGCGAGGGCGAGCATCAGCAGCCTCCGCCCGTGTCGAGCGGCTGCCAGCGCGGATCGTTGTCGTCCGCTACCGCGTTGGTGGCGTTCATGCGCCGCGGCACACCGCCCCTGGATCCGGCCATCGGGCCGATTCGCTGGGATCGGGTCCTGCGCCAGGACAGCCGGTCGATGCAGCGCTTCGCCATCGGTGCCAGCACGAGGGCGTTGTTGTGCTGCATGGTCGCGACGACGCCATCCTGCTGCACTTGTGTGAGGTCGATGTTCGTGAACACGTCGGGGTGCTGGGTGATCCATGCAGCCTCGTAGGCGACGGCAAGTTTCAGGAGCCGCAGGTTCTTTGAGCTGATGTTTCCCGCGTCGGAGGCATCCTCGGTTGTGTCGGCGAAGATTTCGACGATGGCCTGTGCCTGCTCGACCTGCGCCGCGGTGGCGTTGAGCCCGGTGTAGGTGGTGACGTGACTGGTGGTGGCCCAGGGCATCAGGACCGCCTCCGCACGTTGATCTCGTACACCTCACCGTCGGCGGTGGTGCCGACCCGGTAGGCGTCGCCGCGAGTGGTGTGACCGGCGGCGATTGCGGCGTCGCGGGTCTGACGCCTTAGTTCGGCGTGCGTCGCCTCGTCAAGGCCTCCGGGTCCGAGCTGCCAGGTCCGGCGGAACGACGACGGGGCGGCCGGCTTGGGGTCATGCGTGTCGAACGGTTCCGGGGTCGGCGGGAGCAGGTCGGGCTGGGCTTCAACGGTGACGTCCGGCTGCGGCACCTGCTCGCCGTCGCTGAGGACGACGGTGGCCATATCGCCACCCGCCACGTCCGCGCCTTCGGTGCCTTCCGGCGGCGCACCCTGGGCGTCGGCGTCGGTGAGGCGCTCCACGAGTTCGGCTTTGACGCGGCCGGACGGCAGGCCTCGCCTCTTGCACTCCGCTTGCAGTTGCGGCGTCGTCATCTGCCCGTAGTCCATGCCTGCCCTCCCTTTCCTGTACCGGTGCCGTCGGGGGTGGCACCCACCAGTCCCCGACGGCAGTCCCGTGGGCGACTAGTCGGTGATGCGCTCGACGATGGAGAACGCCTTCTCGTGCGCCAGCTGGAACGCCCGGCGGACACGGAACTTGACGGCGGTGTCGTCGGTGTTGTCCTGCGCGCGGGCCTGGTCGACGAGCGACTCGGGCTGGGACCGCTCGCCCTTCTTCAGGTACGACTTGTTGCCGAAGAGCAGCAGGTCGTTGCCGCCGGGCGCGCCGAGCATGGTCGCCGACACCTTGGCGCCGCGGGACCAGGTGATGGGGGCGCCGAACAGGCTGTCCGGGGTGGAGCCGGAGGCCGGCTGGAAGATGGGGCGGCCCTGGTTGTCGGTGCACAGGCGGAGGGCGTCGCGCCAGCCGGGGGCGGCGATGACGAACTGGTCGGCCTGCGACCAGAACTGGCCGGTCTCCACCTTCTTGAAGGCGGTGGACAGCCGCTCGTACAGGCTGGTTCCGAGTGGCGTGGACGGGATGGCGATCAGGTCGTCGTCCCACGTCACGTAGTTGTCGTCGGCGGTGTAGCCGGTCGCCGAGTTGGTGGTGCGCAGCGACTTGTACGCGGAGGTGAACGGGACGGTCGAGCCGTTCTCCGCGGCGGAGACGCCGAGGCACGCGTTGTCGAAGGAGTCGGCGTAGGAGATCGCCCAGTCCATGCCCTTGATGCGGATCGTGTCGACGACCGTCGCGGCGTCGGACAGGTCGTCCTCGTCGACGGTGAACTTCGCGATCAGGCGCCGGGCGGTGAGGGTGATGTAATCGTTCGTCGACGTGTCGTCGGTGTACGTCGTACCCGCCGTCACGGTGAGGCCCGCGGAGCGCAGGATGCGCTTCGTCGCCGAGCCCATGGGGACGCGGTAGCCGAGCTGTTCGATCGCGGACTCGCGCTGAATGCGCTGAATGACCTCGGAGTCCCACTCGATGGGGATCCAGGAGTCGATGATGTCGGTGCTCGCGGCACCGGCGATGTGGTAGATCGGCCGCCCGTCCTTGCGGTAGCCGAGGATCGAGCCCGGCTCCGGGAGAGCGAATACAGGGGCGCGCGTCGGGCGCATGGCAACCTCAGGAAGAACAGGGGCTCACGGCCCGCCGGTTGGGTGGATGCCCTACCTGGGCGGACCTGTGAGCGTCCCGCTCATCCCTGCTCAGACCCGAAAGCCTGTCGTGCCGTGCCCCACCTGGGGCGTACTACGCGCCGCGAGTTGCCTGCCGGGCCAGCTTCTCCACCCAGTCCTTGGGTTCGGGGGCCGGCGGCTTCTTGTCGGCTGCGTCGATCTTAGCCGGGGTTACACCATTCTGGCCAGAACCACCAGCCCCATTGGACGGATTGGCGGGGTTGCGGGTGCGCTTGAGCGGCGTGAATCCCTCCGGGAAGATCCCCTTCACGCGGTCGAACTCCTCCAAGATGCCTTCCTTGTCGTCCGAGTCCAGGCCGTCGAGGTTGGCGAGCTGCATGACGAGCCCAAGGCGCTGGCCGTTCCAACCCAGTTCCTCAAGGACGGAGTTGACGTTGGAGACCATCTCCTTGGCGGCGCGCAGTCCTTCGACCTTGGCCTCGGCGACGGCGCGTTCGACCTGCCGCTTCACTTCGGCCGGCGACGGACCCTGGGGCTGCGTGTCCTTGGGGTCTGCCGCAGGCTCCGTATCAGGCTCCGGGTCCGGGTTGAGCTTGTTACCGGTCTTGGGGTCGATGCCGTTGGCACGCAGGAACTTGCGGCGCGCAGCCGCCTCACCCGATGCCGTCTTCAGCTTCGCCTGGTGCGCCTCCCACTCCTCGCGGGTCGGAGGCGTCCAGTCATCCTCCGGCTCGGCCTGAGGTTCCGGCTCGCCCTCAGGGACGTCATCGGGCTCCGCGACCGGGTCGCCGTCGGCGTAGAAGACGGGGCTGAAGGTGCCGGCGCCGTACCAGGCGGGGTGCGCCCATCCGGGCTGGTGGATGCGGGATCGGGCGAGGGTCTTGGGTGCCATGTGGATCTCCTTGTTCATCCCGCACCGGGGCCGGTTGCGGGAAAGGTGCGGTTCTCAAATCGCCCGGCGCGCACGGCATCAGAGGCGAACTCGACGACGGATTTGGGCAGACGGGGGCCGGTGCGGATCAGTTCCCGAGCAGCACGGATGCGGGCGGCATTGGACTCCGAGGGCAGCGACCAGCCGCGGGCCACGGAGCGGCGCGCCTCGCGTTGCAGCACCTCGGGCATCGACGGAATACCCGGCACGGCCCAGTCGTCATCCCAGGCGGCGATGCGACACCGGCAATGGGGGTGGCGCGGGGGTGTCGCGATCGGGTCGGTCCTGCCGCGCTGGCCGGGGTCCCAGTTCAGGCCGCCCGGGAAATCGGCGTTCTCGTCCACGACGAGGCCCGCGTAAGCAAGGCATGCGGTGCACGCATCCCGCTCCGAGATCCAGACCTTCCTCGCCCCGGCTTGGCGGATCTGCTCGGCGATTCCCTCGTTGACGGCCTCGTTGACCGTCTGGGACAGCGTGGCCTTGAGGCGGCCGACAACGCCGCGAGCCCTGCCGATGGCGGCGAGAGCGCCGGTGAGGCCGAGACGCCGCACGAGTGCAGGCTTCAGGAGGGAGAGGGCGCTGCGCCGCTGCTCTTCGGCAAGGCCAGGCAGGCTGTTGGCCACGCGCCGCAGGGCCCAGGGCAGGTGAGGGCTGCGCCGGGGAGCAGGACGACCCGTCAGGAGGGTGAGCACCTGCGCCCCCTGTGACACCCCCAGGGCTGCGGCAGGCTTCAGGGCTCTCTCCAGCGCAGTGCGGGCGCGGAAGCCGAGACCCTTGAAGAGCCGGTCGATGGCCTCACGGATTGCGGCCAGGACCCGGGTAAGCAGTCTGTCGTCCCCGGCGTTCGCGCGCGGGCTGCCGAACAACTGCACCCACAGCGTGACCGTCTCCTGGGAGGCTTTGGTGAACTCGGCGTCCAGCCCGCCCACTGCCGCATCGATGGTCTCGTCCTCGATGGCCTGGACGGCCTCGGTGTGCGGCCCCTGGATGAGGCGGATGACGTTCCCGTCGCGGCTAGGCACCGGCCGTCACCTCCCGGTCGGCATGCTCCGCGGCGGCCATGACGCCGTCGAGAATGGTGGCTACCTGCTGCCCAGTGACTGCGCCCAGGGCGACGCCGGAGCCGAGCTTCTGAATGGCGTCACCGAGAGCGGCGAGCAGTTCGACGCGACGCTGGAGTTCGGCGTCGTCGTCGAGGTTGGCCAGCCACGCCTTGACGATCTCCGGCGGGTATCCGGCTTCCACGAGCGCCTGTTCACGCGGCACCCCGTTGCGGATCTTCGCTTCGATGGTGGCCCAGCCCTCGGCGGAGGTGACCTGGTCGGCAGGCTTCCAATGGATCTTTACGGTGACGTCGTCGAAGCCGAGGATCCCCAGCGCGAACGTGTAGGCCGCGGCCCAAGTGCCACCGAAGGACCGCTGAATGGCTTCCACCATCGCCGTGAGTTCTGCTTTCGCCTCCTGCCGCGCCTCCCCAGAGATCGCATCCCCCGTCGAGTCGAACAGAGTGAACGGCACCCCGGTGACCTGCGACATGGCCTTGATGTAGCGGTCGAGAGGCTTGAGATAGACCTCCGGGTTGGCGGCCTCGAACTGGCCGACCCCTTTGAGGCCTTGCAGCATCCACAGCTCGCCCGGGTCGTTCCGCAGCTGCGACGGATTCAGCGGGCCCTCGGGGTCGCCTGCCGCATCCTCGGGGAAGTCGGGGTCGAAGTCCGACTGCATGCCCGACTGGTCGACGGTCGGGTCGATGAGGCCGTACCGCTGAGGCAGCGACTGGAAGTCGACGGTCGCCGCATGGCTGACGATCAGCTTGTTGATGAGGGACTGGGCGCCGTAGGCGGCGTAGTGGACTGGCCGGCCATAGGGCCTGCTCGTCCTGAAGTGGAAGAACGGGACCTCGCCATAGGGGTTGTCGAGCTTCCATTCCTGCCCGTCTCCGGCCCACGGCTCCCACTTGTCCTGCTTGCCGGAGTGCTTGCCCGCCCACAGCCAGCGCTCGATGCGGTCCGCGTACCAGAGGTCGGCGCGGATCACGAGCTCCTTCCCGGAGCCGAATGTCCACGACTTGATGGCGAGCTTCTTGCGGAGCGGATTCTCCTCGTCGTAGATCACGCGCACGGTCGCCGCAGAGTTGACGAACATGTTCACGCCGAGCATGTCCCCGGCCTCGTCGGTCTCCGGCCACACCATCAGGTAGACGTCGCCCTGGGAGCAGCCCCTGCGCTGGAGTGCCGGGCCTTCCTCGTCGAGTTCGTTGCGTAGGACGAGGTTGCTGATCTCCTCGTCTGCCGCCTCGCTGTCGGTGGTGATGGCAGTGACGTGCAGCCGGTTGGCGACCGCGTCGACTGGGATGCGGGCGAAATTCACCTCATCCAGGTCGTTGAGATGGGACTTCGCGAGCATCTTGGCGACCTTGTCCGACGCGTAGATCTCGTCGACGTCGCCGTCGTAGTACGCCTCCGCCTTCGCATACCCGGGACGGTGCTCGCACAGTTCGGCGTAGGCGTACTTGAGGTCGTCGGTCCCGGCCATCAGGCAGTCACCTCGGGCTCACAGACCGCACCGCGGCCTTCGGTCGGGCGGGGGGCTTCAGGAACCGCAGGACGGCATTGCCGACGGTGTCCACGAGGTCATCGTTCGGGGCTTTCGGGAAGGCGACCATCTGCTCTTCGAGCGCGGGGAGCGGCTCGGCATGCATCACCCGGGTGGGGATCAACTGGTACAGGTTGAGGAGCCGCTCCGCGCGGGTCTCCTTCTTGTCGGCGTTGCTGAAGGTGACGACCTTGACGGGCAGGTCGTGGAAGACCTCAAGCCACAGGTCGCCGCCCTGGTTCGACTCGACGAGGATCGCGCCGATCTCGGGGAAGCTCTCAAGGACTTGGAGGACGCGGGACCGCAGGGCGTTGCCCTTGAGCTTGACGGCCTGCGCGAACTTCACCAGGCAGCGGGCCGGCATAGGGCGCTCGCCGTCACCGCCTGGCCGCGCCGGCGCCCAGCCGACGACAGACAAGCCGGTGAAGTCCGAGGTCTTCTTTGTGGTGACAGCGCCGTCGACCGACAGGTAGGTGCGGGCGGTTGGGAACGACCCGTGGGTGAAGTCGTCTTCCGACCAGTAGGCGCCGTCGGCGGCCATCGGGTCGTTGAGGTAGTTCTTGCGGTAGCTGCGGGTGTGCTCGATCTGCTTGAGGTAGGAGAGGGGCCACTTCGATGGCCACATGGATCGCTCGTTGCCGTAGTCGTCGCGGACGATCGGCAGGTGGTGGTGGACGCGGAACTGCTGCTCCCCCACCCACGCGTTCGCCTCGCTGACCTCGCCCTTGCCCCACTTCACGAGCTGGTGGGTGACACTCCCCGGCATCGTTACCGTCCCCGAGAGGACGACGCGGGCGTAGATGTTCAACGGAAGGATTGCGTCCGTGACGGTCTTCAGGCGCTTGTCGGCCTGATAGGCGCTGTAGCTGCTCTCGTCCGGCTCCACGTCGTCGAGCAGTAGGAGGTCGGGCCGCAGTTGGCCGACCTTCATGCCGAGGCTGGATGCGTCGATGCCCTTGGCGGCGAAGATGAAGCCGTTGCCGCGGATGACCATGTGCTTGGCGTCGGACTCTGCCGTGCCAGACGGCCGTCGGCCCGCGGTGCACAGCTTGGGGAAGTCGCGGCGCAGCGCGGCGTTCTCGTCGACTTCCTTGCGGAACGTTCCGAGGTGCATTTCTGCTTGCGGGCCGGAGTCGGCGAAGACCGCGGCGAACTTGACGTGCCCGTGCGCCGCCGCCCATAGCGGCAGGATGAACAGCGTCCATGTCGACTTGCCGGTGTCTCGTGGTGCGAGAAAGGCGTCCCGCTGCTCCATCGGCGACGCGGGTGGGATGGCCCACTGGCGGGCCAGTCGCACCCACTCCAGGTGGGCGTCGGCGAAGGAGACGTTGCCTTCGGGGTCGCGCAGGTGGTGCAGGCAGTAGAGGACGGCGAAGAGCAGCGGGTCGTACTTGGTGGCCTCGATGCGGGCTTCGCTGTATTCGGGGCTGCCGTCGAGGAGTCGGGCGTCGATGTTCGCGACCCAGCCCACGAAGTCGAATGTCTCGGCGTTTGCGGTCGGCTCGTAGGGGTCGACGGTGCGCGGTCGGCCGACGGCGGTGGTCACGTGCCTTGCTCCCGCTCCGCGCGCAGGGTGTCGGCGGTGTTGGCGTTCTTGGCCCGCATCTCGGCGACCATCTCTTGCAGCGCGATGTCCTGCTGGGTGGTCTCGGTGACGGTTAGCTCAGACTTCGTTGGCGCGTCGAGGCCGAGGAGTCGGCGTTGCTCGGTGCCGTTCTTCCGGCGTGCGTCTTCGATTTTGACGAGGCGGTCGATGGCTTGCAGGACGGGACCGTCGTCGAGGAGGGGTTCGTCGCCGATGGTGATGACGCGGCCGTTGTTGACGGTGATGTGGTGGCGGTCGAGGACTTGCCGGGCGCGGACCTCCAGTTCGTCGAGGCGGAGGAGTTCGGCTTCGAGGCGTTCGAGGTGCAGGGCCCGGTAGGCGTCCACCTTCGGGTCGACCCGCTGGGCGCACTCTTCGCGCAACATGTCGCGTGCCGTGGTCCAGGGGATGCGCTCCCCGCCGGTGGGCCCGTCGGGTGCGGCGGTGATCGCTTCGATGGCGCGGAAGCTGTGGCCGTCGAGTTTGAGATCGAAGACGATCTGCGCCTTCTCGGCTTGCTCGGCTGGGTTCTTCCGCTTGTACGGGTTGGGTCCGCCTGCCATACCTCACCCTCCCCAAGCCCATCGATTCTTCAGGATTACATCACCATCACCTTTGAATCGTAGGCTATGGATTGACTTTGGGCATCAACTCCCCTACCGCAACCCTCATCGCAGGCGCACCATGGAAGGCGATCGACATCGGGAGGTGCTCATGGTCAGCGACCGAGGCGGACGCGCAGGCTTCGTCTACCGCAGCCGCTTCCGCGCGTACCGCGCACTGCGACGCAAGGGCGCGAGCAAGGAGAAGGCAGCCCGCATCAGTAACGGCGGACGCTACTTCACCGGACGGTCCCGGATGGCACGCAAGGGTGCACGCACGCGGCGATCACGCGGCAGGTGAGATGCTGCCCTGCGTGAGCAACGACACTGCACATGTCGTATGGAGCCGCGAGACGTGGGATGCGGCAGGCAAGGCAACGGGCTACATGCTGGCGCGCCTCTGCCCGCTTTGCCCCGACCCGAACGGAACGCGCTTCGGCGTCCAGGGCGGCCAGAGCTTCACCATCCCCGCCGATTGGAACGCGACCAGCTTCGCGATCACTGTGCCCGCAGAGGGCGACGAGTCGACCGTCGTCTGGACACCCTGCGGTCACCGCATCATCGTCGAGGGGCGCCTCAACGAGCCGCGGCGCGACCGCTCGCTGACCGGTATCGCTTTCGCCCCAATCGCCCGTGCTCTACCTTTCCTTCACTGAGCAAGGGGGGTACGTCATGAGGCGACACATCGTGGGGATCATCGCGGCCGGACTACTGCTGGCCGGCTGCTCCGAGGGGAGTGGCGACGACAAGACCGAGCCGAAGGCCAATCCGGAAGCCGCCGCCGAAACCACCTCGACAGCGCCGGTGAAGCTGTCGGACAAGTGGGGGCCCAAGCTGGACGCCGCGGGCGACAAGGGCGAGCCAGGCGTCTGCACGGAGGTCGGATCGCCTGGGTGCGTCGATCACATCACCCAGCTCACTGAGGTGGTGTACGACGTCGAGACGGCCATCGAGGAAGCCGGGGCGGAAGCGCTCTACCCGCGGTCGATGAAGCACATCGATGGCGTGGAGGCCGCGTCCGAGGCCTATGTGGCGGCAGAGTGCAAGGGCAGCACCGACACCACGCTGGGCGACTCGGCCTGCGCCGGATACGCGGCGACGCTGCTGCTCGGCCCGGCAACGCTGTCGATGACGATGCAGACGGACGAGTACTCGTCGTAGGTGCCGAGCACGCTGATGGCCCGCCCCGAACGCCGGGGCGGGCCATCATGGTTCGCGGTCACGACGTCTGCGCTGCAACGGCCTTCGCGCATCCCCGGCAGTCGGCGATGTTCCCGAGGCTGTATCCGTCGGCGAGGTATCCGCTTTTCCCACAGGCGGCGTGGAGCAGGTCCCACCACCGTTCGTCGTCGGGCCGGCGGGTGCGGTGGTGGGTGCGGCCGTTGACGAAGCGGACGTTCTTGATCGGGTACTCGTCGGCCACCGTCGGGGCGGGCGCGGTCACGGCGCGGCGCCGACGGGGATCGTGGCGCTTGAGGACCACCACGTCTCCCTGGTCTCGGGATTGTCGGGTCCGGTGCGGCGAGAGAAGTCCTCGCCTGCGGTAACCCGATACTCGTATGAGCCGTCGGGCCAGGGTCCCTTCACCTCGCGGACGGTAGCCGTCCCGATGCGGGCGGCAGACCACTGCTGGCCGTAGTGCCGGACACGGGCGCCGACGGAAAGCGGGTGGCTCACGGTTGGTCAGTCCTCGTCTCGGTCGAAGTGGTAACGGTCGTAGCGGGCGGCTTCGGCTGGTGTCTCGTCCCAGTCGTGCGCCCGGGGTTCGGCGAGCGGCTCCGGCACGTCGACAGCCGGGGCGGTAGCGGACTGTGTGCGACTTGCGGCTACCACGGCGCCTCTTCTCCCCAGCCCGATCCCGCCTTCATGCTGCAGCGCTTCGGGTTGATGCCGTCGAGTTCCATGCGCCGCCTGTCGAGGCGGGTTTGGGTTCGCATCCACTGGCGGCATCCGTCGGTCTTGCAATCGGCGCAGTACGGTTCGCCGCTCTCGCCAGTCTGGTCGGCGGCCCATCCTGTGGTGGCGTGGTACAGCGTCGGCCCGGCATTGAGGCGGTTGGCCCGGCGGCGCCGCATCCGTTCCAGGATCTTCGCCGAGCTGGGCTCCATCCACTGGTGCATGCCGACGATGGGAGCCCACTGGCTGCCGTGATGGTGCTGTTCGTCGCCGCACCAGGAGCAGCCGTAGGGCGGCTCGAAGTCGATGCCCCGGGCGGCTAGATGGGCGCGGATCGCTACGGTCGTCACGAATCCCCCAGTCCGAGAGCATCGAGCAGCGCGAAGATGTCGACGGACGCGTTGCCCTTGTCGCGAGCGTCCTCCACCAGCCGCTCGACGCGGGCGAGGCGGGAGGCGTCGGCATCGCTGTCGCCATCCCACGAGATGTCGATCTGCGCCTTGCGGACGGCCGCCTCGGAGCCGAAGGCGAGCGCGTCGACATCCACCTCCGCGCCCAGGGTGGCAACGACGTGGTCACAGGCGACTTCGGGGTCGATCTCCTTGATGGCGTTGCGGATGAGCTGGGTTGCGAGGTCGCGCACCTGCGGCAGTTCAGAGTTCGGCATGTGGCTCCTTCCAGTTGAGTCCGGGCAGGTCGCCCCATCCGACGACAAGCCCCGGATTGTGGGCGGCCGAGAGGTGGCGGGCGGGCAGTCATGACGGCGGTCCTCCCGCCACGCGTGCGGCGGGTCAGGTGTAGGCGCTGCGTGTGCCCCATTTGCAGCCGGTGCACAGCCAGGCGGGGCCGATGCTGATGCCGTCGTCGCTGTTGGGGTCGAAGTCGAAGGTGATGCTGCCGCATTCGGGGCAGTGGTCGGGTTCGTCGTCAGGGAGGGTGTCGTCCCAGTCGTTGGGGTTGGGCATGACGGATCTCCTTACGCGGCCAGCGCGAGCTTCGCGGCGGCGAGCTTGTAGGCGGGCTTCCTCGGGCGGTACAGGGCGACGAGCGCGGCGACTTCACGCGCCGTGTAGCGGGTGCAGGGGCGGGCGGCGCCCTTCCGGAACGCGCGACCCGTGACGCCGACGACTCCGGCCTTCTCGGTCTTGTCCCGCAGGCTGCCCGCGACGCTGCTGGCTTCGGCCCGTGTGAGGCCGACGGCGAGGCAGTGGGAGGCGATGGTCGCCGTGCCGCGTCGGGCGATGCGGGCGGCTGCGCGGGTGGCGATGCTGCGGGCCTTGATGATGGCGCGGCGGGTGCGGTTCGAGCGGATCATGCGGTTCCCCCTTGGTAGTTCGCGTTCCGCCATAACAACCTACTAGCGATCATCGGTTGCGCTGGCGATGACTCAGACACTACCCCTGAGGCATAGGCACCGCAACCCTGTTGCGATACATTGGTGCCATGAATCCGACCCCGCCCGCCGAGCCGCCCTCCCTGGAGGACATCGCCGCAGCCGGCCACCGCCGCCAGCGCGACGCCGACCGCCTCAAGAAGTCCGGCGACGAGTTGAAAGACCTCGTCCTCACCGCCCTACGTGAAGGCCACCTGAAGCCAACCGAGGTCGCCAAGGCGTCTGGCTGGACCGGGGCGCACGTCCGAAAGCTCGCCCGGACGGCGGGCATTGAGCCTGACGAGCGCTATCGCGAACGGGCCGAACGACTGAAGAAGATCCAGCCCGGGGAGGACAAATGATCGGCGACCGGGACCGGATCGATATCGTCCTCGACGTCTTCTCAGACCCCGACGCCTACCGTGTTGTCATGGTCGGCGCGTTCGAACCCGGCCGCGAGCTGCCGCCCGTCCCGGAAGGCGCGACCAGGAATGTGGTGCAGTCCTTCATGGGTATGCCGATGAACACCCGCGCCTTCCGGCTGGGCATCCCGGCTGGAGATGCCGAGTGACCCCGGACCAGGCCGCAATCGTCGACTTCCTGCGCCGGCAGTACGCCGACAGCGTCGACCTGGCCCGAAGGATGGAGAACTTGGCGGCCACGGGCCAGATCCCGGGCCTCGACGTGCCGCCGGGTCAGGCCGCGAACTTCGGCAGGGTCCACGCCGCCGAGACCCGTGTTCGGTTCCTAGACGAGACGGTGGCCCCCTACCTGGGTACGGCCGGGCCGACCGGCCGGATCGCCGACATGCAGCTGCGGCTCCTCGCCTGGGAACACGCTGGGGTCCGCGGTTACGACGAGGCGTGGCGGCCGTAGCGCTTCCCGCAAACCGCCCCGCCTCCCCCACCGGCCCGGGCACACTGCCGTCATGGCGTTACGTTTCGCGGTGCAGGCGGACACGGAGCAGGAGTGCGCGGCCGGGCTGGAGTTGCTGCACACGCTGGGGCTGGTGACCCGCATGGAACCGCGGCTACTCACCGACAACAGGTGGATGGCCCGGGCTGTACCGTGCACGACGAAGGCCCCGGCCGAGGATGGCCGGGGCCCTTCCGTGCGCTGATCAGGCGGCAGTCTTCTCGCGGATGTCGTCGACGAGCCCGCTCTTGCTGATCTCCAGGACGGTGCCGCATCGGCCGCACGTGTAGTCGATGCCACCTCGGGCTGTCTTGGCACCATCCATGTCGTCGCCGCAGCAGACGGGGATGTCGTCAAGGTCGGCTTCGTCGCTGGGGGACAGTTCGTAGCCGTAGCTGGTGGTGGGTCCGGTGGAACACATGGCGGTCTCCTATCGGTGGTTGCGGGCGTCAGATGCCCACGGGTCGGTGATGTCGGTGAGTGGCCCGAAGTCGGCGGCGCTGATGGTCGGCTCGTCTTCGTAGTCGGGATAGTCCTCGGGGTTGGCGGCGATGCGGCAGCCTTCGCTGCAGTACGGGTAGCCGCCGGGCGCGCCGCAGTTCTGGCACTCGTTCACGGGCTCACCCCCTTCTCGGGTAGGTGTGGCCAGCGGGAGGGTACGGCTGCGTTGGGTCGTTTCCGACGCCGAAGAGCACGACGGTTTCGAAGTCGTCCAGGTCGGCGTCGGGGTCGGGGCGCATCTCGCTGGCGCGGTCGAGGGCGTCGAGGAGGCTGTTGGTTCGACGGTTGTCGTCGTCGCGGGTCTCCCGGCGGAATCCCATGGTCATCCCTTCAGGTGCTGTTTGTGGTTGCTGGCCCAGCGGGTGGCGCGCCGCTGATCGCTGATGTCGCCTTCGAGGCAGTAGTCGGTGGCCTGACAGCCGACCTCGGCGCACGCCACCGAGCGGAGTCCTGCCGCTTCGGCTTCGGCCGTGCGGCCTGCCCATAGGGCGCGAATGGCGTCGTCTTTCTTGCCGTTGGACACGGGGCTTCCTTTCGGTTTTAGATGCCGCGCCTGTGGGCGCGGTCGGCGGCGCGTTCGAGGTACCGCAGGACGGGCGCGACGCTGGCCTGATCGGCGTTCCAGCTGGGGATCGTTTCGACGTGCGGCAGTTCGGCGCGGATGACGTCGAGGAGCAGCACGCACGCGTCGTCGGCTTGACCTCGACTGGCCGCCTCAAGTCGGATGGCCCGGATGGGGCAGGTCGCGCCGCCCTCGTCGTAGATCGCGTCCCGGCACCATCCGCCCTGCATGATCCGGTTGCGGGCCCGGTGGAGGATTCCGGCGATCGGCGTCGCGTAGGGGTCGGGCGCTGCGGTGGGGGTGAGCGGCAGGGGCGCCGTAATCTCCGGCATTTCGGCGCCGGGGATGTAGGCGGTGTTGATGTCGAAGGCGAGTCCGGCCCGGTCGATACGGGCCGCCATGATTGCGTCGACGATGGCGAGTCGCGCTTCGAGGTCGAGTTCAACGGGGGCGGTGACGGGCGGGGTTGCTCGCACGGGGGCGTGCGTGGTCATGTTCGTGGTGCCTCCTGCGCGCATGCGCGTGGTGGGTGGATGGGGCGCCCCTGATTGCTGGCAGGCGGAAGGGGCGCCCCGGCTTGGCTACTTGGCGGCGCCGTAGGTCGTGGCGCCCATGACGCGGCTCATGGCGACGACGTCGGCGTCATTGCCGCTCTGGGTGATCTCGATCGTGATCCGGTTGATGGCGTCGTCGTCCCCGCGCTCCCATGCGGCGGTGAAGCGGTTGACGGCGTCGGACTTGGCTGCCATGGGCTCTCCTTGGTTTCTGCTTGTCGGTTGGGGTTAGACGCGGCGTCCGTATGGCTTGACGGTGTCGCCGACGCGCTTCTCCAGGCCCCGGATCTCGTCCTCGTCGAGAATCCCGCGGTGGTCGTCGCCGAGCGGCGAGCCGACCTGTCGGCCAGGCCCAGCGAGGGGACGCACTCCGGCCGGCGGGCGGTCGTAAACCGGGCCGAAGTTCTGGCAGAGCTGGACGGCGTCCATGGACCCCGAGGCGGGGGTGCCGGTGATCGGTCGGCGATAGTCGAAGACGTGCTCGCTGTAGGTGTAGGTGTCCTCGTAGGGGCCGAGGTTCCGGGCGTGCTCGTTGCGCGTGTAGTAGGTGACGCCGAGCTTGGCGTCACGGGCGAACTTCTTCGCGTCGCCGGGCTTCCAGGTCTTGCCTGCCATGAGTGATCTCTCTTCCGGTTTGATGTGGTTTGTTCTTGCTGATCGCGGTTGCTCGGCTGGAGAAACCGCAGGTCAGGTGCCGTCGATGGCCTGATCGGGCGCCGCTCGAAGCAGTGGCGGATCAGCAGCAGATCGGCAGCGGGAGCGACTCTGACCTGCGGGTTTCAGTGGGGATCGCGGCCGATCAGGGCCCGATCAGTGGGACATATAACGCTTAACGGTCACAGCAGGTGGCGGAGACGATCACGCTTGAAGCCGCGCGGATTCTTCTCCTCACCGATCGGACCAAGCGTGATCGGCGATCCGGCACCGGCCGTCTTCATCAGCGCCTTCAACGCGTCCGCGTCCATCTCCCCATAGGTGTCCGGGTCGTAGTCGCGGAGCGCGCCCAGGAGCGCCTCCGTCTTCATCCGGTCGACGTCGGCCTTCTGCATGACAGCAACCGAGTCCTCGACAGCCTGACGTGGAGCACCGTCTTCGAGCGGGTCACGCTCGGCTGGCTGCGCGCCGCACAGCCTCAACAGCTGCTCCCAGGTGAGGAGTTCGACCGGGGCCGGCTTCTTGATGTCGCCGTCCTTGTCGTACTCCGGCTCGACATACTCGGGCAGGTCCACGCCCCGCATCGCGTCCAGGCTGTCCTGGTCTGGGTCGAGGAGCCCAGCCTCCAGTCGCTCCTGCGCGAGCCTCCGCAGGACGTCGGACGGCACCTCGTGGATCGCGTACTCGATCGGCTCGTCGGCCTTGCCGGGGACACCCTGGATGAAGATGTGGCCAGCGTCTTTGGGGTCGGTGGCGGTGGCCGGGGACAGCTTGTGCGGGAGGTATCCCTCCCTGACGGAACCGTCGCCGAAGACCGATCGGGTGTCCTCGACTTTGCAGGGTCCGACCGCCTTGAGGGCGACCATCTGAGCGATGTTGGCGCCGAGGTAGCTGCTCTGGCCGCCCTGCGACGCGGCCTGTACGACGATCAGCTCCTTGCGGCCGACGAGCAGCAGGTCGTTGTACAGACGCTTGGCCAGGCTGCTGGCCTTCGGGAGCTCGTCGAAGAAGATCGTGACAGCCGGTCGTTCTGGACTGGGCTGCCACTTCTTGCCCATACCGAGCTTCGCTCGCAGCCGGGCCCGCCCCTTGGCCATGACCAGGAAGAACAGCAGGACGGCTTCGATCTGCTCGTTCGCGCGGGCGGTAATCCGGACGGCGTCGCCTAGATCTTCTAGACCGTCGCCGAACGGGTCGAGGTCGATGGTGATGTTGTCGCGGCAGGCTGTCACGCCCTCGGCGAGCGCTTGAAGGATGCCGGTCTTGCCACCGCCCGAGGCCGCCACCCACAGGCCCATGACGCCGGCCAGGGACAGCTCCAGCGGGTCTCCGCCGACCGAGGTTCCATTACGGAATGCGTCCAGGATCGACAGGGACTTGGGGGCGCGGTAGGACAGGCCTGGAGCGGAGGCGAACGGGTTGCCGTCGACGAGCCGCAGTACCGCGCAGGCGCGGCGGACCTTCAGCGGCTGCGGCCGGACGCCATTCGTGGGCAGGTCGAACCTGGTCTCCAGGTCGCCACTCTTCTCGATGATCGCCTCAGGGGTGCCCTCGCCGACCCGGACGACGCACTGCCAGCCCCACGGCTGCCGCTGCACGTCGGACACTTCGACGATCGGCACGTTCTCGGCCCGCGCCGCAAGCAGCACGCACTGGGCGAGCTGGTCAGCTGTGCGGGCGTGCCGGATCGGGTACGGCTTGGCGCCTTCGGGCAGCTGCTTGACGGACATGACGACGTTCCCGCCGACGATCGGCGTCGCTCCCCCGGCCGGGTCCGCCTGGAACGTGGCGGGCAGGGCCGGGGCCAGGGCGAAAGGGGCCTCGCCTGCCTGTCCGCTGACGAACGGCCGGGAGATCACGTACCAGCCCCAGGTGGCACCGGCCCCTATCGCGCCGAGCAGCAGCGGCTGCCCCTGCACGGCCTCGCTCAGGGCTGCACCGAGCGCGGACAGAGATCCCAGACTCCCGACTACAAGCAGGCCGACCCTGCCAGCCTTCTTGCCGGTGCGAGTGTTGGCGATCTCCCGATCGGTGGGCGGCATGACCGGCTGGGCTTGGAGGGCTTGCAGCTTGGACTCTTCGACGCTGAGCCGCCTGGCGTAGCTGGCGAGCGCGCTGTGGCTCTTGATGCCTTCGTCGTCGTCTTCGAACTGGGCTTTGGCTACGGCGAAACGGGCATGCAGGTCGGCGACGTTGCCTTGGTTGCGTGCGATCTTCTCGTCGTGCTTGCGCTGCTTGCGTTCGGCCGCGATCTGCATGATCTCGGCGTCGTCGATGTCGTCGGTGGCCAGCCATTCCTTCGTGCGGGCGGTGGCGTGGCCGCGCTGTACGGCGAACGCGGTCTTCATCTGCTCGCCGCGGGTGGGCTCGTCCTGCTCGATCGAGGCTGCGGCCACTTCAGGTTCGTAGTCGGGGCGCGGCGGGATCTCGGTGGCCACTGGCCTTTCCTTCCTGGGATTGGCCGGGGCCCACGGCGTGCGGGCCCCGGATGGCGAGTGGTTTAGAAGCCGGCCCAGACGTTGCCGAGTCCGGTGGCGGCGGATCCGCCGAGCTGCTGGATGAGCGGGCCGAAGAAGGTGGGGGCGAGGTAGACGCCGAGGGCGACGCAGGCGAATGCCTGGGCGAACTTCACGTGCCCCTTCTTGACCATGACGATGACGATGGCGAGCAGGGCCAGGCCGATCGCCACGGTGAGGCTGATGGTCCCGCCGCCCGCCTGCGTCTGAACCTGCTGCGGGTTGTACGTGTTGGCAGGCACCTGCCCGTTGATGCTCGGCTGGTTCGGGTTCTGCAGTGCGGCCCCGGATCCGTTGTCCGGGGTGAGCCCGTTGCCGATATTCGGGTCGTCCTCCGACTTGGCGGCGGCGAGGATCACGGTCCGGGTGTGCTCGTCGGTGGCCCGGTAGGACGCGGCGTCCATGCCGCGGACGTGGAGGGTGCGCCCGTCCGGCATGTTCACCGAAGCTCCGGTGGCCCGGTTGATGGCGGTCTCCATGTCGGCGGCGGACGCAGGCTGCGCGGTGACGGTGGTGATGGCGGCGGCGCCTCCGAGGAGGGCAACAAGCGCACTGCCCGAGACGGCGATGTGGCGGATGGTGGCGTTCATTTCTGGTCTCCTGGTTGAGGGTTGTGGATCAGTCGCTGGTGTCGGGCCGTGCCTTTACCGCGTCGCGGAGTCGGATGGCGTATTTGGTGCGGCAGCCGACGGCTTCGCGGACGTTGCGTGCGGAGAGTCGATCGGTTCCGCCGAGCGCTTCGGCGAGCTTGCGGACGGCCTCCAAGTCGGCGTCTTCGAGGGGCCGTTCCATGTCGGGATCGACGGGTCGGCCGGATGACCGCTTCCCTTTACCCCCAAGGGGTGTACGCGTCTCGGAGCGCTTCGCGGAGCGGGCCCGTGACCCTCCCCCCGCGGGTCCGTGAGAGCTGTCCCCTGCGGGCGCCCCTGTGGGTCCGTCGTCGCCGCGGTTCGAGCCGAAGATGTCGGCGAGCCACAGGTCGACGGCAACACTTTCCGGGCTGCGCCCGTAGTCCTCCCAGACCGCCTCGACGGCCTCGCGGGCAGCCTCCCTGGAGGCGAGAGATTCGGCCGTCACCGACAGCGGAAGACCGTGCATCGTCTCCCACGCCTGCGCCCACGCCGACGTCCGGTCGATGGCGCCCGTCGGATGCGCGGCGATGATCCGCTCGAACTCGGCGAACTCGTCCGTGAACAGCTTCCGGCGGCGTTCGTCCTCGGTCTTCTCGACCTGCTCCCGCTCCCGCTGCGTCTTCGCCTCTTCGCGGGCGGCACGTCGGTCGTGGGCGCGCTGCTTCAGGTCGCGCCCGTCCTCGGCGGCCTTCGACTCCAGGAACTGGCGGACCTCCGCCAGTAGCGGGCCGATGACCGACGTGGCGGCGAGCGCGTAGCCGGCGACCGGCCCGTACTCGGTGACGCCGTGCGCGAAGTTGATGTAGCCGGCGAGCGAGGCGAGCGAGGCAGTCATCAGCCAGAACGGCCAGCGGGGCAGACCCTTGCGGTGCGCCCACCGGGTACCCATGACGCCGACCCAGGCGAGGAGTTCAAGGAAGAACGGGATCGGCGCGAGCGTCCACGCCGGCCCCGGGTTCTGGTCGTCCTTGCGGTGCAGGCCGAGGAAGTAGCTGATCTGGGCGGGGAGTGCGGCAAGCAGGCCGAGCGTCATGACGACGTTGACGAGGATCTTGAAGGTGGCGCCGTCTTCGTCGCGCTTCTCGCGCCGCTGCGCCTTGCGGTCCGCCTTGTCGTCCTTGGCGGCCTCTTGGACTCCGGCAAGCTGGTTGCGGATCTTGGTCTGCTTCAGTTGCTCGGTGAGCTTGTCGGTCTCGGTCTTGGCGGCGACAGACTCGGCGACCTTCGCGGCAGCGTCGGCCTCGGCCTTGATTCGGGCCGTCTCCGCCTTGGTCTTGGCTACACCGGCGTCACGTTCCTCCCAGGAGACGTATCCGCTGCTCATGGCTGTCCTTCCAGGACTTGGTGGGGGTACGGGGTAGCTTGCGGTGGGGGGTTAGGCGATGCGCTGGATGTCGACGTCCAGGTCGCGCGGGTCGGTCCGGGCAGCCTCCACACGGCGGTCGAGGTCGGCCTGGTCGTAGACGGTGATCGAGTCGGTCGGCGACCCGGTGATCGGATTGACGGGCCGGCCGGTACGCGAGGTGGCGGTGAAGATCCAGGTCGGCATCAGACCGCCCTCAGGTGGCGGACGCCGCACTCGTCGGCGTGCCCGGACGCCCACACGCTTGCGGGTTCCAGCGCCGCTTCCAGCTCGTCCTCGTCCATGACGACCCGGCTAGTCCCGTGGCCGCAGCCGCGGCACACCGCGGCGACGGTGACGTTCACCTCAACGACGGTGCCGGTGTCGCCCGTGTACTGCAGGTAGGCGGCCTCGGCGACGGTGTACGCGGCCATGACGTTCAGCCCTTGCCGTTGCTGCGGTCGTGGTTCTCCTCCGTGATGTCCAGGAAGTCCTGCCACGCGGTCTGCTCGACGATGGACCAGCCGGTAGCAAGCCCCTGGTCGCCCTGCCGGAGCGCCTCGATCTCGCACGCGAGGCCCTGCTGCGCAGCCTTGATGGCGTCAGCGGCGGACGTGTACTTGCGGTCCTTCATCACGGTCTCCTTCGGATCGGTGAATGGGTTGTCGGTGCGCGCCCCGGGTTGCCTTCGCGGCTACGTCCGTGGTGACCGGGTCCGGGGCTGGGTGCCGTGGCGGCGGGGGAAGCCACCGCCACGACGGACTCAGGGGTCAGGCCTTGCGGAGCTGGCGGCTGTGGAAGCGGAGGCGGCCATCCGCGATCCCGGAAACCCGCCAGCCGTAGATGTGGTGCGGCTCGGAATCGGCGATCGTCCCCGTCTGGCCGATCCAGCGCCGCTCTTCGCACTCGACTACGACGACCTGGTCGCCCTTCTCAAACAGCTTCAGCACGGTTGTCCTCTCGGTTGTCGGTTTGGGTTGGTGCTGGTCGTGCTCGACGCCAACCCGTGTGTGCGGGGCAGCGACTGGCGCGGCCAGAGCCGGGGTGGTGTGGCGGCGCTCCCGCGCGCCGCCACAGCCGTGCGAGGGTCAGGCGGCCTTGAGGTGCAGGTCGTGGCAGTGTGTCCGCCAGTCCTGGTGGACGGGGCACGTCTTCCGCTCCGAGTCCGGCACCGCATACGTGGTTTCGCGGTAGAGGGCGCGGGTGAAGTCGTCGCCGAACTGTTCGGTCATCGCGTCGGCGACCGTGGTACGCGCCCGGCGCAGCTTCGCCAGCTCGGTCGTGGCGGCCAGATCGGCGTCGGAAATCAGGTACGGAGACATGGGGATCCCTTTCGGATCAGCAGGAACAAGTGGGGGTGAAGCGGGGTCAGGCGGTGGGAAGGGGCAGGGCGCGGCACTGCTCGGCGTGGGACTGCGCCCACTTGGAGGCCTCGCGGTCGGCCCCGCTGCTGCCGTTGTCGACGCGGTAGCTGTAGTCGCGCCACTCCTCGTTGTGGGTGGCGTCGCAGCCTGCGCCTCCACAGCGGGCGATGCTGAGGTTCGGCTCGGTGTCGACGATGAGGTGCATGTCGTGGCTGACATCGACGAGAGCCCCGCCGACAGTCACGAAGCGGGCGACGACACCCTCGGGCCACGGAGTAACGGACGGGACGGTCTGAGCACTTGCGGACATAGCGGATCTCCTCGGTTGGTCGAGCCGGGATGGAGTTAGGGCAGAGGTGCGGAACTGGAAGCCGCGGGCTGGCGGGACGGGGGGAACCGGAACATCCGCCAGCCCGCGGCGCTTAGGGAACCGGCCGGAGGTGCCGGACCGGTGCCAGCCGGGGCGGCGGCCCCGATTCGACCGGCCCGGCCGCCCGCCTGGCGGCATGGAAGCCGAGGTCGGCCAGGTTCGTCGGATCGACCGCCACCGACCCTGCGATGTCCCCGTTGGCGAGCTGCACCGTCAGCCGCAGCGACGCACCCAGAGGATGCGGATACGCCTCCACCAGCCCGGCCACAGCGGCAAGGAACTCGGCCGCGGCGCGGGCATCCAACTGGTGCAGAATCCACGACTCGTCGCCGGTCACTGCTCGGCCTCCGGGACGACAAGGAACAGGTCGCGGTCGATGTCCATCACAACGGTCGCCGGAGTACCGGCCTGCCGGAGCTGCTGCGCTGCCTCCTCCGCCGGCCAGGAGCCGCGCGGGCCGCCAGCCGGGAAGTCGGCGAGGATCTCGCGGGACATCACTGCACCGCCGTCGGGTAGGGGTGCGGGCCGCGGGGGCGCTCGGGCAGCTTGTCCTTGGTCCTGCCGTGCTCGTCGGCGGCCAGCATCACGCCACCCCGATCAAGTCGAGGCGGCCGGCGGAGGCCAGCTGGCAGCGGCACATCCGCATCTCGTCCTGCGCGGCGAGGCAGCCGTCGAAGTTGCGCTTGGCGGCGGCGCGGCGACAGTCCAACGACGCCAGCCGGTACCGGCCCGCGATCTCCGCGGGGGCAATCAGGTCCAGGCGGCCAGCCTCGGCGAGAGTCGTGAACGCCTCCGTCAGACTGTCCTGCGCGGACGTCAGCGAGTCGAACTCGGCGCCCGACAGTGTCGACGCGGGGTGGGCGATCAGCTCGTCGTAGCGGGCCGTCGCGACCTCGTACACCGTCACGGCGCGGACCACGGCAGCCGGAGCAGTGAGCTTCAGCTCCAGGCGAGCCAGGGCGGCGACGGCAGGGGCGGGGAGCGGAGCGGTGGGGGGTGGCTGAATCGGGGTTGCGGTGCTCATGGCTACGCCACCTCCGAGGTGGGCTCAGGGGTCTCCGTCGAATTCAGGACGGACTCAGGGATGCGGAGGGCGCCGGTCGCGCCGTCTCCGGGCTTGAAGGGCTGTCCGTTCCTGAAGGCAGGAAGAAAGCCCTGGTGGATCCATCGATAGACAGTCGCGGGATGCACTCGGAAGTGCACGGCGACGTCACGAACTCGCAGCATTGCGCCTCCGAATCGCGGTTTCGCATCTGTCAGCAGACGTTAATACCTCGACACTTAAAGTAGCAAGCCTCGCGGCACGCTTTTGGCCACACGGTCACGGACATCTGTAATCATCAAGGGCTTAAGGTTGGGAGGTCAGAACGAGCATCAGCAGTGGAGGGGGAGTTCAAGAGATGGCCGAGAACCAGCGGCGGAATGACTCGCTCGCCTACGTCACGCCTCGCGAGCAGGGACAACCGGACGCTTGGAGCGCGGAAGCGCAGCACCGGGGAGGCCAACGGCTCGCCGAGGTTGCCGAGGTGACGCCACCGATTCAGGTCGCCGCCGCCCTCTCTCTGGCGGTCGACGACAAGGTAGCCGTCCGCCGTCGGGTCATCCTGCTCGACGGAGACGCGATCGAACTCGCCGACTCCTACTACCCGCTCGAGATCGCACGCGGCACGGCGCTCCTCGAGACGAAGAAGATCAAAGGCGGCGTACCCACTCTGCTGGCCGAACTCGGCTACCGCGCCACGCACCTCTCCGAGGATCTTGAGTTCCGTGAGGCCGACGACCTCGAGCGTGCCGCGCTCGCTCTCCCCGAGGGCTCAAGTGTTCTGACCCTGCTACGCACCACGTCCACCGAAGACGGGACCCCATTCGAAGTGCAACTGATGGTCATGAAGGCGCCTCGACGCCTCCACTACGAGATCGAGGTCGACTGACATGCCAGAGCCGCACGAGGACAACCGCCCCCTCGGGGAGCGCATCGCTGCCGAGATCAGAAAGCTGATCATGGCTGGCGACTGGGAGCCCGGAGCCCGAGTGCCTACGAACGAAAAGTTGAGGACGCAGTTCGGCACGTCGAACGTGACCATCCAGCGCGCCCTCCAGGTCCTCAAGGACGAGAAGCTCCTCGAGGGCAAGACCGGGGTCGGCGTATTCGTGCGCGGCGAGGGCGCTCAAGCCATCCGCCCGGCGCACAGCCTTCGGCCGTCGGAGCCGGGACAGCCATACCGCTGGCTACTTGAGGCCACACGGAACCAGCAGCGGGGCAAATACAAGATGCTCGAGGTTGGCGAGGTGAAGCCGCCCAAGCAGGTGCGCCTCGCTCTCGGCCTGGACGAGGACGGCACGGCAATGCTGCGATCCCGCATCGGCTACCTCGACGGCAAGCCGGCCGAACTCGTGCACTCGTACTATCCGATTGAGCTGGCGCGCGGCACGCGCCTCGAGGATCGCAGGCTCATCCCGGGCGGATCGCCGGTCCTGCTCGAGGAGATGGGGTACCCGACTCGCTCGCAAGACGACGTACTTGGTGCACGTCCCGCCACTACGGAGGAGTACGTACACCTCGAGATCCCGCGCGACGTTCCGGTGATCGAGATCTTCCGCGTGGTCTACAGCGACGAGCAGCGGCCGATCGAAGTCTCGCTGCTCACGAAACCGGCGCACCGCTACAAGATGGCGTACAGCGTCGACTGCCCCTGAACGGCCCCTGCTTACGCGCCCCCGGCCTCCAGCCGGGGGTTTTGCATACCGGGACACTTGGGCTTGATACAAGAGCGAATAAGCTCTACGGTTCTGTGTCGTGAGAGTGGCGCACGCCACACGCTCAGTTAGGAGCGGCATGCCCCAAACCCCACCGCGGACGCCAGCCCCGGCGTTGCGAATCCCGTACATCAAGTTCCACGAGCCCGACAAGGTCCGGACTCTGTTGTACCGATTCTTCGACGACGAGGGCAGGCTGCTGTACGTCGGCATCACCAACAATCCGCAGAATCGCTGGGCCGACCACGCGCACAAGGCGCGGATCAACGAGAACGTGTGGTGGCACCTGGTGCGCGTCGTCCACACCGAATGGTGCGACACACGCGGCGAGGCCGAGGCGGCGGAGATTACCGCCATCCGTCACGAGCGCCCGCTACACAACGGATCCCACAACGTGCGACTCGGGGCAGGGCTCCGTTTTCGGTCGATGTACCTGCATCCCATGGCCAGAGAGATCTTCGGCGACAAGCCGTTCACCTTGCACGAGCTGGCCGACCGCGCAGAGATCCCCGTTGGGACCGCCAGGCTCTACGCCCGCCGGCTTGTCGCCAAGGGTGCGTTCCAGAAGATCGGAAGCGTGAAGGCTGGGCCCCGGAATAGGCCCAGGCTCCGGTTCGTCGCCCTCGACGTTCCCCCCGATGTCGCCTCGCCCGTGCAAAGTCCCCTGCTGGACATGGAGTAGCCGCAACACGACGGCCGGGCGGTCGCCACCGCCCGGCCGTAAAGATCAAAGCGAGTTGCCACTCGCTGATCACGAAACCCAACCCTTCGAGATCGGAGTTCCGTCCATGACTGTAGCAACGCCTGCGCCCAACGTCCCCAGTCAGAGCACTGTGCCGCAGGCCACGCGGCCTCGCACGTGGTCGTTCATCAACCGCCGGACGGGCGAGCCGATGGCCGTCACCTGCATGCAGGGCTGCACCATCGACCACCGCCACGAGATGGGCCGGGACGTGTTTCCCGAGGACATCTGGTGCTGGACGCTGGCGGAGGACATGACGCTGCCGGTGAACGCAGACGGCAAGCCGGAGGAGTTCCGCATCTTGTCCACCGTCATCAAGGTGGAGCCGTGGTCCCCGAAGATCGCGGATCGGCTGCCGTTCGCCGTGATCGAGCTGGTCGACGACCACTTCGTCGACGGTCTCGACCCTGACGGGCTGGAGACGGTCATCCGCACGCTCGCCGAGCGACTGGATCAGATGCGTGAGACGCATGCCCGCCTGATTAAGGTCCGCGCGGAGTACCGCCAGCGGTCGATCGCCAGCTAAGGCGAACCCGGCAAACGCGACGGCCGGACGGTTCGCACCCGTCCGGCCGTTCGTAGATCAGCGGGTATGCGGCCCGCTCTATCCAGGAGTTCTCCTTGAAGGTACACAGCCGCGCCCTGCCCTGTCGACGGGCGGCGTAGCGATGCGAGTACGCAGAACGATGCCCGACGACGGCTGGGTGCCGGTCGCGAACACCACGGCGCAGGGCCGCCGGCTCAGCTGGCGCGCCAAGGGCTTGCTTGTGGATCTGCTCAGCTACCCGGACGGCTACCGGATCACGTTCAAGCAGTTGATGGACGAGGCGAAGAAGGCTGGAGATCCGGACGTCGAAGGCCGGGACGCCATGCGGAAGTCAATGCAGGAGCTGGAGCGGAAGGGCTACCTCAAGCATCAGCGCGTCGAGGTGAAGGACCCGGCTCCGGGAGGCCAGCGATGGCGCACCGAGACGTTCATCTGCGATCAACCCATCTATGCAGATCGCGCTGGAGGTACGGGTCCCCAGGACCACCAGGATTCAGGACCACCAGACTTCAGTAGCCCCGAAGATCAGGAACTCTTTAACAACACGAGTTCCTACAAGACGAACCAGCAGCAAGAAGAAGCGGGCAAATCTTCCTCCGCACTCGCTGCCGCTCGTGCGGGCGAGGTTGCGCGCGAGCGCGAGTTGCCGCCGGATCTGAAGCGGCTGTACGACGCGGCCGACAAGCTCGACGACGACCGGCTTCGCCGCTTGCTGCTGCAGTTCGAACGGAAGCGCCCGCAGATCTACCGGCAGCAGCGGCAGAAGACCCTCACCCAGCTCGGCAGGGAGGATCCCGAAGCGCTGCAGTCGGTGCGCGAGGTGGACCTGCTGAGCTTCAAGTACGCGCTGCAGCACTACCGCAGCGACGACAAACCGCTGCCCGTTTGGCTGACCAGATTCCCGCGTTAGTCGGCCTCTGTAGCGCCTTCTCTGGCGCCTCGCCGGTATCACCTGCCCTTCCGTCTCCCGTCTGCCCGTCCACCCCTAAACTGGCGCACGCCGCCACGAGAGGACCTCACTAATGCGACCGCAAGATTTCCGCGACTACCTGGTTGACCTGCTGAAAAACACTCCTGGTGTGCAGCGCGTGGAGGTGTTGGAGGGCGGCAAGCATCCTTACGCCTTGGCCAGCACTGTTGGCGGCAAGGAGTACCGCTGGCAGATCATTGGCCAGCTGGCGGACGGGGCAAAGCACGACACGCCTACAGCACCGGTGACGGCTGGCCCGCCGGCCTACACGACGGCCCCGGCTGACGGCGCGGCGGATGCCTGGCTGGCGGGCGTGATCGGCGGATCGGAGCCGTCGGACGTGGAGCGGCTGGAAGTCTGGTCGACGCGGCCGAAGAAGTCGGAGCCGGGTTTGACGGTCTTGTTCCACAACGGTGAGCGCGCCTATGTGCGCCTGATCTGAGCCCTTCCTGCGCCCCTGACGGCGGCTGCACGGTGGATGGGTCCGGCGCTATCCGCCATAGAGGGAGCTCTCATGCGTGATCACGTCGATCCTGTCCAGTGTTCGGCCGCATGCCCGGTCTGTGGCGCCTATGGCGGCGCGGAGCCTGGCCAGCCCGTGGCGCCGCATCAGCCGCAAGGCAGTCGCGAGATGTGCCCGGGGAGCGGTCAGCCTGCCGTGTAGGCCGGCCCCGAGCGCGCCGGAAGGCCCCGCCCGTTGGGCGGGGCCTTCGTCGTTCCTCTCCCCCGCCGCTCCGTCTGCCGCCAGACTGCCCGGATGGACCTTTCAAAGCCCGCGCCCACGTCCGAACCGCAGTCCTACAAAGGCCACATGGCGACCGCGACCGTCTTTCCGGATCGTGTCGTGTTCAAGCGTTCCCGGCTGGCCCGTCTGGGCGGTAACCGGAGCGGCGAGGTGCTGTTGGCAGCGGTGGTGGCGGTCAATGTCGTGGAACCGACCGGCTGGGTGAACGGCTACGTGCATCTGCAGACTGCGGCTGATGCGGGCCCGTTGCGGGTGGTGTCGAAGGCTCAGCAGCAGGCGGTGGCTGGCAACCCGCGGACGATCATGTTCTCGTATGGGCAGCGGGAGACGTTCAAGGAGTTCACTGCTGCGGTGCAGGCGGCGTGGGAGGCGCAGGGGCCGCGGCTGTGACATCCCCCGTCGTCGCTGGCGCGGTGATTGTGCGGGCTGGCCGTGCCCTGCTGATCCGCCGCGCCTCCCCCGCCGGCGCCCTGCTGTGGTCGTTCCCGTCGGGCAAGGTCGAGCCTGGCGAGACGGCAGCCGAGGCCGCTGCCCGGGAGGCCCAGGAAGAGGCTGGCGTCACGGTCGAGCCGCTGGTTGCGCTGGGCAGCCGGATCCATCCGGCGACGGGCTGGCGAGTGGTCTACGTCGCCTGCCGGCTGCTGTCGGGCGACGCGCATGCGGCCAGCCCGCGGGAGGTGGCGGAGGTCGCATGGGCGCCGGTCGGCCGGCTGTCCGGGTACGTGCCGGGCGGGGTGTATGGCCCGGTCCAGGAGTACCTCGACGGGGTCCTGTCGCACTGATCGCCACAGGGCCTGCCAGCCCATCGATGGTCAAGTTTCGGCCGCACTTCGAATCCTCGAAGGGGACAAGCTTCCTCGCTTCCCGCCGCTGTTCGCGCGGGCGCGCGCGAGGGCTGGCAGGCTGACGGGAGACTTCAAGTACGTCGGGGCGCTGCAGTGCGGTGAAATTGCGTCCGATTGAGGGACTGCGTTATCGGGATGATCGTGTCGGCGTGGGGTGGGCTCCCCGATCTGACAGCGTCAGTCGTGACCGTGTTTCACCTTTCAGAGGGCACGGGAAGGTGGTGGGAGCCCTTGGTAGGAGGGCTCCCATCTTCATGTGATCGATGCGGGCGGCCTGGGGGCACGGAAGTCGGCCGTGTCCTGACCGTCGATGAGGATGGCGCTCGCCAGCCCGGCGTCGTCGTCGACAAAAGGGGGCGTCGGTGCGCTTGCGGCGGCGATCTCCGTTTCGAACGCTGGCCGGTCGGAATCCGTACTGGAGGGCCACTCGGGCGGGTGCAGTTCACGCTCCAGTGGGAAGAATCCGACAGGGGTGTCCTCTGACTGGACCCGGACGTGTGGCCTGCGCCACAGTGTCAGACCCGTGAGGGACACTTCCGTCATCGAGAAAGTTACTGGGGGGTAGGGGCGATTCAGGTGACCATCCAAGAGCAGCGAGCCGCGGACCACGACGAAGACATCATCACCGAACTGTCAGAAGCCGAGTTCCGCGAGGCGGCCTACGCGGCACTGGACCGGCTCGGCATCACCTACGCACAGCTCCACGACATGGCCAGCCGGCGCGACTTCAGCTCCGCGCAGGCGCACTCGCTCTGGGTGACCATCGGCGGCGCACTTGATCTCTGACAAGCTTCGTGACCGGACGAACAAGTTCGGGAAGGAGATCCAGGCCCTCCTGAACGGCACCATCGCCAGTCACGTCCAGATAAAGGCGGTCGCGCTCTCCAGGAACGACGACCGCCTTTTCATGCTTGGTCACCTGCTGACGAGGGACACGATGGCCGCCCAGCGGTTCCGCCTCAAACCGCGGGCGCCGAAGGCTGAGCTGTGGATGGATATCAGCTTCCAACTGCGGCTGGACGCCGAGCGCGAGCACCTGATGGTCCAGCAGTCGTTCGTCGGGTTGTTCGGGTCAGCGGGCGCCAAGCATGGGCTGTTCCACTACGACTACGAGCGGGACAAGGCTGACGGTTACCCGGACGCTCACCTGCAAGTCGATGCATCGTCAGAGCTGCTCACGGCGCTCAATGATCCGAAGTGCGATACGGGCCGGTCGCTGGCGAAACTGCACTTCCCGGTCGGCGGGAAGCGGTTCCGCCCTTGCCTTGAGGACGTCATCGAGTTTCTTGTAGCGGAACGCCTCGTCGTGCCGCGTGACGGCCACGAGAAGCTTCTGGAGGCTGGCCGTGAGCGGTTCCGCAAGAACCAGCTGATGGCGGCCATGCGGCGCGACCCCGCCACAGTGGGAGAGTTCAACGAGCGCTGCAAAGCCCAACAGCAGGCGTAGCTCCAACTGGCCCCTCGCCCCCCCGGTCGACCGCCGGGGGCGTCGCCGTGTCACCGCCGCCCGGTCCGGTCGGCGTATTCGGCTGGCGGGCAGTCGGGGTAGTGCCGGTATTCGGGCTGGTCGACGGGCGCCGACATGCTGCTGCTGTAGGCGACGGTGACGATGTACCGTCCGCAGCCGCTGCAGCAGGGCGGGAGGCCGCCGGTGAGCAGCGCCCACAGGAGCCGCAGGCGGTAGATCACAGCAGACCTTGCGCGCGGAGCCGTTCGCGCCGTGCGGCGGACTGCTGTGCGTCCCAGCGCCGCCAGTTGCGGGCCTGCCGCATCGTGGGGGTCATGTTGCGCCGCCACTTGCGGGGCTGGTGGGCTTCTTTGCCGCTGCCGTGCGGGGCGGGCAGATAGGTGACCTTGCCGTCGTGTTCCCAGACGTAGTTGCCGGTGCGGTGCATGCCGTTGTGGCGGCGCTTGAGGGCGCAGCGCCAGTCGCGATAGCCGCCTCCTTCGCCGGGCACGCCGGTCTTCTGTGGCCGGTCGTTGCAGTAGCCGGCGAGTATCGCGAGCAGGTCGTGCCAGCGGTTTTGGGTGCGGTGGATGGCGATCCATGCGCGGCCGGGGAGCTTCACGGCGTCTCCTTCGGTTTGATCATGAGTGCGATGTCGGTGTCCAGGTCGAGCCAGACCAGCAGCGTGACCAGTGCGTCGGCGTCGGGCCGTTTGTCGTCGGCGAGGCGGGAGAACGTCGACGGGGATACGCCGACCAGGGCGGCTAGCTGCTGCCACGTCAGGCCCCGCTCCAGCCGTTGGGCGTCCAGGCGGCGGCGAAGCTCAGGGACGTCGAGCTGGTAGATGCTCATGTGGCCGCCGTCCGCCGGGCCAGCATCCGTAGGTTGTGCTTGCACCACCGGCAGTCGCAGCCGAGCTGCTCCCCGTCGCAGCACAGGCACTCTTTGTGCATCAACCGGTACTCGATGGGCGGCAGGCCGGGTGCGTCGAGGCGGCGGGTCCAAATCCGATAGAGGCCGCAGCCCGAGCATCGGTGCTGGTCGTGCGTCCGACCCACCTGCTCGGCCCACACATGCCAGGCGACGTAGGCGCGGGGCGCCTTGGCGTGCTGCCAGGCTTGCGGGCAGGGCGGTTCGGGCTTCGGTCGGGTCACACCAGCTCCTGGACATGTAGCGGGGCGGAGGCTTCTGCGCTTTCAGCGGCCGGGGAGTCGGGGTGGACGCACCGATTTTCGTCGATGTCCCAGAGGGCGCCGGGCATGCCGCAGTCGGGGCCGACGGGGTGGGCGCCGACGAACACGAAACGGGCACGAGCCTCAGCCATGTGCGGGTCGCAGGCGAAGCTGACTTCCGCCTGGGGATTCCACATGACGTGCCACGCGCCGTCGGCGCCGCAGTCGGTGTCCCGACTGTTGCTGGGCGAGTAGTTACAGGTCCGCTGTTGGTCGTCGACGACCCGGCCGAGCGGGACGAACGGGTCCATGGTCACTCCCCTGCCTGTTCGACGTCCCAGCGCCGATCCTGGTCGCGGCATTCGGCGACGGACGGGCCGGCGTCGTGGGCTACGTCTCCCCGCGCCTCGCGTGCAGCCTTCAGCGCCATGTCCCGTTCGGCCCGCAGCTGCGCGGTGTCGCGTTCATGGACGGCGAGCAGCTGCTCGGTGACGTACCCGAACCGGCTCCCGCATTCGCTGCGGATGACGGCCGCGTACTGCTCGCGCAGCGGATTGTTCGGCGCATCGGTGCTGGTCGGCGAGTTGTTCGCGGTTGTTTGGGGTTGTTCGCCGATGATCCGCAACGCTTCCCGTAGTCCGCTGGCCCGGCCGCTGTGGGCGATGCGGCACTCCTCGACGTCGGTGAGCCCAGCGGCTGCTTCGGCTCGGGCTGCCGCGGCGTGGAGGCGGGCGAACACGTCTTCCGGGGCTGATGCGGCGGGTTCGGCCCTGAGGTGCGGTGTGGCGCAGATCTGGGCGCCTATGCCGTCGCCGCGGTCATGGCGCCAGACGGGCGGGTTCGGACCCGGGTATGCGTCCGGGTAGAACGGTCCGTAGGTGATCGGGTCGCCGCAGTTACGGCACACCGCGGTGGCCGGTGCGAGCTGAGGTTCGGTCATGCGGCGGTCTCCTCAACGGGCAGGATGTGGTCGCCTTCCACGCAGTGGCTGGAGATGCAGCGGCCGGTCGGGGTGGCATCGAGCGCTGCGTGAACGGCCCGCCAGATGATCGCGTTTCGGCGGGCGGCGCTCGGCGGCAGGTACAGACCGAGCCCCCGGATGTAGTCGTACACGGCGTCGTAGGCGGGCTGCCGCGGGTCGGGGCGTTGCGCATCTCGGGCCGCCTGCTCGCGGATCTCCTGCTCCGACGGCGGCTCGGGACAGCCTTGCTCTTCGTCTATGGATGGTTCGGGCTGTTCGCTGGTCATGCTGCGGTCTCCTTGCTGGCGATGTGGGCGAGTTCGGCGAGCGTGATGTAGCCGAAGTGGATGGCGAGTGCGACGGCGTGGGCCCGGTCGTGGGCGCCCAACACCCGGTAGGTGCTGCTCAAGTGGTGGGCGACGGTGCGACCGTTGATGCCGAGACGCCGGCCGATCTGGGTGCTGGACAGGCCGGCCGCGGTGAGGCGCAGCACTTCGCGCTGCCGGGCGGTGAGGGCGGTCACGACGCTTCCGCCGGCCGCATGGCTTTCCGCTGGCGCCTCTCGTCGGCTTCCGCCATGCGCCGTAGCGCACGTTCGATGACGACGGCCCGCACCTGTCCGGCGTAGCGGGTGGCGAGGATGCGCTCCGACTGGCGAGTGAGCAGCTCCCGGGCCTGCGGGCGGCGCTGCGGGCTCACGATCCCTCCCGGGGGATGCTGGTGTACGGGCAGATCGGGTCGAGTGCGTTGTGTCTGGCCCAGCAGCAGGGGCCGCGCCAGGGTTGGAGTGAGGCGGGCAGGAGACGCGTCACGGCTGGCTCCCGGCGTTGATGGCGCGGGCGGTGGCGAGGGTCTCGGGTCCTCCGATGCGGTGGAGGAGGTCGGGGTCCAGGTCGCCCATGCGGGCCCAGGTGCGGAAGGCGCCAGCCAGTTCGCGGGCTGTCGCGGGCGAGAGCAGCCCGGCGAGTTTTCCGGCGGGGCCTCCGAGGGCGTTGTCGATGCCGTGGGCGTACCAGTGCTCGCGGTCGGCGATCTGCGAGTGCCAGTAGGTGTTGGTCTCGATGTCCTCGGCTGTGGCGTCGGCGTGGTCGAGAAGTGTCTGGGCTGCGGTGCGCAATTCCTGGGCTGGACTGGTCATCGCTGCGCCTCCTTCGCGGGCGCTCCCCAGTGGGTGCAGCCGTCCTTGTGCTGGCCCTCGTGTCCTCGGTCGCGTTCGCACCGGTTGATCACGAGGCCGTTCGACAGGGCGCTGACGGCCGGGCAGATGGTGGCTGCGTCGCGGAGGTGACGGCGTGGGGTGGTCATGCGGCTTCCTCGTATCCGGGATCGGCTGTGCGGGCTTCTGAGGACTTGGGAGCTTCCGGAACGCCCTGGGCGGCCTTCGGGGTGTCCGAGGCGCCACAGGCCCGCCTGAGGCCCCGCCACGCCCACTTCACGACCCGCGTCACCACCCACCCCGCGAGCAGTCCGAGTCCGGTGCCTATCGCGGCGAAGAGCATGATCCATTTGATGGCCGCGTCGAGCATGACCTCCACGGCCTCAACGAACTCGACGACGATCACAGGTAGTACCTCGCGAAGTCCCACTCAGGGGCTTGGCCCATCGACGCCCGGATCGACGCCTGCGGGTGCAGCGGGTACTGGAACCACCAGCCGCATCCGTCGTCGAGGAGGTCGCCGTCTTCGTCGGGCGCCCGGCAGTCGAAGCGGACGGCGTTGCCGCAGCCGAGGCAGGCCATCAGCCGTCCGCCCTGCATGAAGCGCGGGCAGTCGAGGTCGACGGAGACGCGTCGGTTGCCCTGGCTGCCACAGTCGGGGCACTTCTCGTGGGGTTCGGTCATCCAGTTGTCGGCGTTCGCGGCGAGTTCGGTGGCCATGGGTTAGTTCTCCTTGCCGGGCTGGGCCACAGCGGCGGGCTGCGTCTTGAGCGCGGCCCGGTGCGTAGCGACGACGCATTCGCCGGAGCAGTACGGGCGGACGTCGCCGGTGAGGTACACGAAGTCGTCCTCGTCGTAGTCGGTGAGGTCTTCGCGGCAGCGCGGGCAGCGGAGGCGGTCGGGTGCGCAGGTGTCGCACAGTGCCCAGCTCTCGCTGTTGCCGCCCTTGCAGCGGGGGCACATGTCGGAGGCGACGGTGGCCGCACTGTGCGGCTGGGCGCCGGGCTGCTCCTCGACGGCGGGGATGTGCGGGTCCTGGCTTCCGGGCGGACGGTGCCCGGCGGGCTTGGCGCAGTGTCCGCCGCCCTCGAACTCGACGTCGCACTGCGGCTGCTCCTCGACGGCGGCAGGCACGGCAGCCAGACGGCGCAACTCGGCAACGTCCGCTGCGATGACGTCTCGCGTGGCCGGGGACGCGAGAGCCATCTGACGAGCAAGGTGATCGGCGGCCTCCCGTAGCGCGGCGGCCCGGATGGTGGCCTGCTCGGCGTCCGCGACGGCCAGCACCGCATCGAGCATGTGCTGCCCGTCATCGAGAACCCAGCCGTCGGTGTCGCGGATCGCCTGCGCGTACCGGGCGCGGCGGTCGGCGTCAGCGGTCTGGGTGGGCGCAGACGGCACGGAGGCGGCGTCCGGGTCGTGCAGCCGCGCCTCGGCCGCCAGCCACTCCGGCCAGCCGTCCAGCCCGTCGTCGTAGTGCTGCCCGTACCCGTCGGCCAGGAACACCTCGCGTCCGTCCGCCCACAGGCGGCCTTTCACGTAGGCGTGGACACGTCCCAACTGGCTGTCCGGTGCGGCCCGGTACGTCAACGTGATCTCGTAGGGCTTGATGACGCCGGGCCCGTGCAGGAACGGCAGATCGGGCAGGCCGCGGGCGGCGTAGGTGACGGATCGGGTGATCGGGATACGAAGCGGGTCGGTGGTCGGGTCGTTCGTCATGGGGGCTCCTGGTTGACTGGGGGCACGGCCGCCGCTGGGTCGAACAGCGGCGGCCGGCCTGCGGGTGGGGTGCGGGACGGGACGGTCAGGCGGCGGACGTGCGAGTTGGCCGGCGTGCGGGCTGGTCAATGTCCTCACGGGTCAGCTCGCCCAGAAGCAGCGCCAGAGCGACGGCGTTGGCACGGTCGCGGGCGCCGAGAGCCCTGTAGACGATCGACAAATGTCGGGCGACCGTGACGGGAGACAGGCCCGTGCGGCGGCTGATGACGGCATTGGTTTTGCCGTTGGCGGCGAGCGCGAGGACTTCGCGCTGCCGGTCGGTGAGCGTGGTGTAGCGCCTGGTGCGGGCGTCCAGCATGGTCATGACTCTCCGTGGTGGTGGGCGTGCCCCGAGCCGGATTCGAACCGGCACTTGATCCGCTTTTAAGGCGGATGCGTCTACCGATTGCGCGACCGGGGCGGCTCGAGTGGTCAGGCGGCGGTGTCGAGGTCGAGGGCCAGCTGTACGGGCTGGACGGCACTGGGTGTGCACTGCGGGGACCGGCCGGACAGGCAGATCCGCTCGATCAGTTGCATCTGCTCGGATGCCTTCTCGTCCCACTCGACGCGCCGCTCGTTGCGCAGTGCGTCCATGTCGGTGCCTTGGTACTGGAACGGGCTGCCGTCGTAGCCGGGCCACCGGTTGCCGGTCTCCTCGTCGAAGCGCATATTGCGGTAGGCGATCCACAGGCGGCGGTGCTCCGGACAGAGTTCGGCGGGCGGCCGGATGTTGAAGCGTTCGTCCGGCGGGTAGGGCCGGTTCGCGGCCCGCCACACGCCCTGGCGCCAGCGCGCGGCCTCCCACTTCTGCCACCTGTCGGCAATGTCGGCAGGGACTGGTGCTCCTAGGTACGTGGCTGGCGGCTGGCCGGCCATCACGACGGTGTCCCGTTGGTGATCCGCTTCAGCTGCTTGAACACGTCGGCGGCTTCCTGCGGGTAGGTGTCCTGGCCGGTGTCTTCGCCGCATTCGAGGTTCTTGTGGGTGTCGTAGTCGATGCGGGCCATCCACTGGCGGAGGGCTGTCTCGAGGTGGGCGGCGGTGATGGTGACGGTGGGCTGGGTGTGGTCGGTCATGTGTGGTTCCTTCGTGTCCGGTCGGGTATCCGAGTGAGCTGCGGCGGGGTCAGGCGGTCTGGGTGCGGTGTCGGACGGTGATGCCGGTCCCGGTGTCGATGCCGTCGTCGTGGCGCTGGACGAGGTCGAACCAGCGGTCGTACTCGTCGCCGTCCCGAAGCTGCATCTCGGTCCACTCCAGGCGGCCGGTCACCTCGGACTGCGAGCGCATCCACGCCTCGGCTGCGCCTGTCGCGGCGTCCTGGTGGTTCATGTAGCCGATGAGGTAGTCGGACACGTTGCCCGGCTCGTACACGGCCTCCCAGGCGGGCAGCAGCGCGCCGAGACCCTTGTCGCGGGGCGTGTTGACGGGAAGCCACTGCTGGGCGACGACGGGCCGCTCCTCGACCTCGACGGCCTTGATCTCGTCGGCGTAGCCCCAGGGGTCCGTGCCGTCCTGGCTTTCCGTCAGCCCGCGCTCCTCGAACACGGCGTAGGCGATGCCGTCGTCGGGGGCGCGGAATACGAGTCGGTGGACGGACACCCATCGGCGGGTGTCGATCTGCTCCTCGTGCAGTTGCTCGGCGGCGTTGCCTTCGGTGGCGGTCCACCTGTCGGGGATGCCGATGGCTTCGAGCTGCTGGCGGGTGAAGGTTCGGGTGCTCATGATCGCTTCCTTACTGACTGGTTGTTCAGTGGTATTGGGGGTGTGGTGGGGTTGGGCTCAGGAGACGGCGGGCTGCGGGCGGATGGTGAACACGCCGAAGCCGTCGCGGTGGATCGTGTCGCCGGGCCAGGCGTACTCGGTGTCGCCGAACTGGTCGATCGCAACGAGTTCGTTGGCGCCTCCGGCCCGGCGTCCGCCGCACCACTCGGCGATCTCGATCGTGTTGTCGCGGGTGAGGGTCCGCTCCTCCGGCATGTAGTCCAGGTGCGGGATCCCGGCGACGCACATCGCCATGCAGTACGGGCACCGGTACTGGCCGAGTGGGGCGCCGACGAGCTGCTGCGGCTCCCACGGCCAGGGGCAGCGTTCGCCGTTCTCGTTGAGCGGGGCGGTGATCGTGAGGTCTTTTGTGAGGTCGATGTTGAGGGCGTCCTTGGGGTCGATGTCGGTCCACTGGCGGACGGCGGGCTGGGTCATGACGCTTCTCCTCGCGTGCGGTAGTGGTCGTTTGGCGGTCAGGCGGCGGCGGTGCGGGGCGGTTCGAGTCCGAGCTGGACGGCCGCCAACTCGACGGCTTCGCGGATCGACAGGCCGTCTTCCGATGCGGCCCGGAGGGCGAGCGCACGGGTGTGGAGGTCGTCGGCGAGAGCGAGTTGCTCGGGAGTTAGGGCGCCGCGTCCGGTCCGCCGGTGGGGCTTCTCGGGGCGGCTGGGCGTCCACTGGCCTTCGGTGTCAGGCATTTGGTCCTCAAATCGCCGCGTGGCGGGGGCGTAGGCGGGCGTTCGGGGTGGAGCGAGGGTGAGCGGCGAGAGCCCGAGGCCGAACGCCTTAGGCGGGCACTGAGCGCTTCGGCTTCTCCCAGCACGTCCCCCAGGGGTGTGCGACGGGTACGAGTCCGGCCACTTCTGGCGGCAGGCAGTGCCGCTCGCCGCCGTCGCCGACGCGGTGAAGTTGAGCGACCCGCTCCGTGGCGAACGTCTGGCAGCACCCCGGGCAGTGGGCGCGTCGATAGCCGGTCCACCAAGCCCCGCATCCGTGGGACACCGCCCCCTTCGGCACCATCCGGGCCACGGGCGTGCGGGGCGCCGGAACGCGGCGAACGGCGGGCCTCACCTTCGGCTTGCGGCTGGACTTAGCGACGGCTTTAGGCCGCCTCGCTTTGCGGGGCTTCAGCTTGGCCACGGTCTCGGCGATGGGCTCGTAGCCCTTGCTGATCCGCGCCTTGAGGATGACCTCGCGGGCCTCTTCGACGGTCCTGAAGATCCGGTCGTTCTTGATTCGGTTGCAGATCTGACAGGCGAGGACCCAGTTCGCTTCGGGGTTCTGCGCCAGATACGAGTACGGCACGAAGTGGTCCCACTGGGCAGTGAGCGCCTCTGCCTTGCCGCTGCGCTTCACGCGAGTACCGATGGGGAGTTCGCAGTAGAGGCAGCGCCCGAGCTGGGCAGCGCGGATCCGCTCGCGAGTCGCGACCTGCGGAGCCCGGCGCCGCACGCCGCCTCCCGCCCCACGCCCGTAGACCCGCACCTGCCATGCGAGGTGGTCGTCCACACATCCCCCCTGGAGTAGCTGAACTACTCTAAGGCTACCAGTAGTCGAGCTACTCGAACGGGCTACTGTGAAGCCATGGAGATCCCCGGCTACCTCACGACGGACCAGGCAGCAGAACGCCTCGGCGTCAACCGGCAGAGCGTCTACAACCTGGCCAATCGGGCTCCCGACTTCCCAAAGCCGGTCAAGGTCGGCCGCGCCTCGCTGTGGCCCGAGGCTGCGGTCGACGAGTGGCGCGCCAAGCACCCGGCTCGGCAACGAAAGGCGAAGTAGCACTGCGACTCCAGACATCAGGGCGACGCGAGAGAGGGGGGTCGAGGGACTCAGGGAGTTAACTGGCCGGTAACTGCCAGAGGCGGATGCCGGAGGCGTAGGCCAGAGGCAGGCGCGCGGGCCGGTGGGAGTCCGGTCCCTGACCCGGGCGGCGGTCAACGGGCGGCCACCAAATGCCAGCCCCCGCACCGGTCGCACTCGGCCGCCTCCAAACCCGGCACCGGTGGCACCGCCCGCGCCGCCACCGCCAGCCACTCCGAGGCGAACCGGGGGCGACCCGACGGGCAGGTACGGGGCCGGACGATCGTCCGCGGCGGATGACGCAGCCAGGCGCGGGACATCAGGCGGCCTCGCCTTCCTGGTGCTGGTGCGGCTGGGGCAGCTGGACGACGGCGGCTTGCGCGCACAGCTGGCAGGTGCACCGGCCGTGCGTCGGAGTCGGACCGGTCGCGGCGGTGCCGATGGGCCAGCCGCCGGCGTGCGCGATCCGGTAGCCGGGATCCGGGGCCGCGACGAGCGGGGCGGGCTTCGGCTTGGCCGGGGGCGGGGTGCTGGCGATGACCGAGCGGAGGTAGTCGCCGAGGTCGCCTTGCTTCCGCATGGCGGCAATGTCTTCCGGGCTGAGGTCGGTCATCACGTAGCCGCCATGTCGACGAAAGATGCGTAGTGGAGTTGCGCGGCGACGGTGACGTTGCCGATCTGGCCGCCGCGGTGCTTGTCGACGATCAGGTCGGCTTCGCCGGCTCGGGGGCTTTCCCGCTCATAGGCGTCCTCGCGGTGGAGCAGGATCACGATGTCGGCGTCCTGCTCGATGGATCCGGACTCGCGCAGGTCGGACTTCATGGGCCGCTTGTCCTGCCGCTGTTCCGGCCCGCGGTTGAGCTGAGCGAGGATGATCACGGTGATGCCGAACTCGCGGGCCAGGAGCTTGATGCCGCGGCTCAACTTGGAGACTTCGTTCTGCCGGTTCTCCGCCTTCGGGGCGGTCATCAACTGCAGGTAATCGACGATGACGAGGCGGAGTCCGTCGGCGCGGACGTGATGGCGGACCTTGGCGCGCAGTCCGGGCAGGGTGAGGTGCGAGACGTCGTCGATGTAGAGCGGCGCGGCGGCGATCTTCGGTCCGGCTTCTGCGGCTCGGATGACACCGGCGTCGTCGACGGCGCCCTGCTTGAGGTGGTGCAGGGCGACCCGGGCTTGAGCACACAGCAGCCCGTTGGTGATCTCGTCTTCGCTCATCTCAAGCGTGTGGAACAAGGTCGGGATGCCGTTCTTGACGGCCGCGGCCCGCGCGAATCCTGAGGCGATGGTGGACTTGCCCATGGCGGGCCGGGCTCCGATGACGACCATCTGGCCGGGCGCCCAGCCGCCGCAGAGCAGCGCGTCGAGGTCGATGAAGCCGGTGGGGATGCGCTGTTCGTTGGTGGGCGGGGTGATGCAGCGGTCGAGTGCGGCGCCGATGAGTTCGCGGACGTGCTTGGCCTGGCGGGCGGTGTCGGGCTTGGCGACGCCGTCGAGGGCGTCTTGGAGGGCTGCGACGTCGGTGTCGGGGTCGAAGGCGGCGCTGTTGCCGCGGCCGGTGGCGTCGTGGCCGAGGGCGACGATGCGGGCGGCGATGGCCTTCTTGGCGACGCGTTCGGCGTACCAGGCGGCGGCGCCAGGTTGCGACCAGCTGTAGAGATCAGCGAGCTGAATCTCGCTGAGGGGCCGGGCCGGCATGCGGCCGTCGGCATGCCAGGTCTCAAGCTGGCGGGCGACGGGCACCCAGCGGATCTCGCCGTCCTTGAAGCGCGTGCGGAGTTCTTCAACGGCGAACCACACCCACCGAAACTGTTCGGTGGTGATGTCGGCGGGATCGAAGCCTTCGGCGGCGAGTTCGTCGACGACTTCGGGGCGTTCCATGACGGACGCGGCGATGGCGCGCTCGGCTTCGATGTCGCAGGGCATGCGGGGGCCGAGGACGTCGTTCGCGTCGGGGCGGGCTTCCCTCCAGACGTCCCAGTCGGGGCTGTCGATGTGGGGCTCGGTGGTCACGCGGCCTCACCCCGGCGGCGGTCCGGGCCCTCGATGACGATGCGCTGGCACATTTCGATGAGCCGGCTGGTGACGCGGTCGCCAAGGCGGGCGCTGATTTCCTTCGGCAGCAGGTTGGAGGTGATCAGGGTGGGCAGCTGGTGTTCGTACCGCCAGTTGATGAGCCGGAAGTTGATCTCCTCGGTGAACTCGGTGGGCTTCCGCTCCGCCCCGAGGTCGTCGACGAGGAGGATCGAGGCGTCCCGGTAGCGGCGGAACTCGGCTTCCGAGTCGATGCCGTGGCGGGGCCGGAGAGCGGCGTACAGGTCGGCGGCGGTGGTGACCGCCCACGTGGCGGCGGCGCCGGTGATGGCGAGCTCGCGGATCGAGGCGTAGGCCTGGTGGGTCTTGCCGGTGCCGGTGAGGCCGAGCAGCAGCAGGGAACGGCCGCGGCTGATGGTGGCGATGGCGGACCGGTTGGCCTTCTGTGTGGCGAAGGCCCGGTCGGCGAGTTCCTTGCACCAGGCGAGGACGTCGGGCTGGTCGACGATGGCGGCCTGGTAGCGGAACGGGATGACGTCGGCGGCCTTGGTGATCGAGTAGCGGGCGATGTTGGGCGGGCTGTAGGTGTCGAGGCTGTTGTCGGCGAGCCAGCCGGGGTCGATGCCGCGGGCGGCGAGCAACGGCTCAAGGTGGTAGCGCTTCAAGTCGAACGGCGGAATCCACTGCATGGTGATCACCAGTCCTGGTGGTAGTCGGAAGGGTCTTCGGGGTTGCGGCGCGGGCCGGAGTCGCCGACAGCGCGCAGCGAGGGGCGGCCACTCGGCTGGGGGTCGGGCTCGTCGTCGTAGCAGCCCTTGTTGAGCCAGTTCGCCGGGAGCTTCGTGAACTTCGGGTCCTGGCCGAAGCGCTCACGGGCGTAGGCCTGAGCCGCGTCGACCATGTGCTTGGGATCCACGCCGCGCTCGATGGCCGCGATCCACGCCTTCTTGGCTTCCTCGCGGTCGCGCTTCTTCGGGTAGTTCGACATGAACGCGCCGAATGCCCGGAGGTGGTGCTCGGTCTCCTCGTCGCCGCTCTTGGTCTGGACCGCAGCAACGGGCTTTGCGGGCTCATCCGCAGCAACTACGAGAGAAGAGTCTTCTAGTAGTTGTTTGTCTGACGGTTGTTGGTGGTTAGGGCTGCGTTCCGTGCGTGACGAACGGACTTTAAGTGCGTGACATTCGTCGGTCACGGACTCTGCGTGCGTGACCGTCACACCTTCTGCGTCCGTGACCGTCACGGACTCTGCGTGCGTGACACCCTTCGAACGAGACCGGCGCTTGCGCTCCGCAGCCGCCGCCCGGAACTCGTCCTCCTCCCTTTCGAGGTCGCTCCAATCCGTGGCCGGACGACGAAGGTGCATCGAGAGCTTGTAGCGAGTGCGCCCCTCCGTCGTTCCGTCCTTCGCGATCAGTCCGGACTTCTCCAGCCGGCGCAGGGCGCGCTGGACGGTGACGCGGTCGTAGCCGCTGCGGTACTGGATCCGGAGTACGGACGGGTGGGCGTTGGTGCCGGCAGGACTCGCATGCTCGGCCAGCACCTGAAGGACGTGCCGGGCTGTGGTGTCCGGCTTGCCTTTCTCGGTGCGCGGCATGGGTGCAAGATCCATGGCCCAGTCCACTGCCTCGTTACTCACGGAACTCTTCTCTCGGAGGGGTGTCTCTGCTGGTCATTCGCTGTTTTGGGACAGCCCTCATGGGGGCGATGTGGCTCGTTGGCCAATCACGCAAGTACGAGAATACCGTTCGCATACGCCATGCGCGAGCATCATTCGCGGATACGTAGCGGAACGCTGTTCGCGCATGGCAACATGAGTTGCATGACCACCGCCGAGGAGGAGATCCGAGCCGCCGCCCGCAAGCGCGAGCGGTCGAAAGCCGCGTTCGAGCGCGACGACGCCGCCCTGCGCGAGCTCTTCGTGAAGTGGCGCGCAGCTGGCGAAGGACCGTCCGACATGGCCCGCTGGTCGAGCATGACCCGCGAGTGGGTTGCGAAGATCGCCCCCGACCCGAACGCGGCCCCGAAGCGCAAGGTCATCGTCCGCCGCAAGAAGCCGGCCGCCGACTCCGAGTCCTGACTTCACGTCTCTCCTCTCCACCCCGCCTTTCGGCGGGGCTTCGTCATGTCCGGGCTAGGCGGCCTGGGTTGGGGTGCTCATTGGTTGAGCCATCGCTTGTACTCGTCGGCGACGATGCGGCGGGCGGCGATCTGGACTGCGGCTTTGGCTCGCATCCGGGCGACCTTGCGGGTTTCGCGCTCGCGCCGTTTGTGCTCGGCGGCTTCCTCGCCTGTCGGCGCGCGGCCGTCGACGATGGCTTGCAGGTATCCGTTGTGGAGGCGGTCGCGGTGCGCCTCGCAGGCGGCGATGGTTGCGGCCCTTTCGGCAGGGGTCGGGCTGCGGCCTTCGTGTCGCGGGATCACGCCGCTACCCCCAGCTCCGAGATGTCGGCGTGCCGGTCGATGTCGTCGCCGGTGATGGCTTCGACGAGGGCGCAGACGATGACTTCGGCGCAGTTCGGGGTGACGGCGTTGCCGTACTGGCGAACCCGTTCGCGCTTGGAGCCGAGGACGATGTACTCGTCGGCGAAGCTCATCGCCCGGCCGATCTCGTGCGGCTCCAGCATCCGGAACAGGACGTCCTCGATGGCCACGTCGCCCTGCACCAGCGCGTACCGGTCCCGGGTCGACAGCGTCCCCACCGGCTCGCGGACCGTCTTGGCCGTGCCGTTCCCGTAGTACGGCACCAGCAGGTGCTCCCACGTGACGAGCGACTGGTGGCCGGCCGTCGTCATAGTGCGCAGGTACTCGTTGGCCGGGGTGCAGTGCTCGCCACCCGGGCCGGAGCGGCTGCCGTTGTTGCGCATCACGAACGCCGCGTCCGGCATCACCAGGCCGTGATGGTTGCCGTTCGCCGACACAGTGCCGACCGGCTCGCCGATGGACCGGCCGCGCAGCTGGTCACCCCCGCCGCGCATGGTCACCATGAACGGCAACCACGCGAGGCCGGTCTCGTTGCGGGCCGTCTGGGTGCGCAGCGGCGCGTGAGCGGAGGCCGGTTCCTTGCCGTCGCGTCCCTCGACCGGGATGAGCAGCGGCGGTACGGCGAGGCCGTCGTTCTCCCGCGTGGTGCGGCACGCCATCGGGTCGAGGACGCTGGACGGGTCGTCGCGCCAGGTCTCTCCGGCCGGAACCATGAACGGCTCGTAGGCGACCGCCTTGGTCGGCGTCGTCGTCTGCGTGGTGAGCGGTGCATCCACCGGCCAGGTGCGGACACCGGGGCGCCGCTCGAACGTGTTGCCCGCGGCTTCAAGGGTGATGGGGCGGGCGAACTTGTCGAGGCCGGCCTGGATGCGGGCGAGGGTCTTGTCGGCAAGCGGCCGGGCGCGGTCGCCGATGCGCTGGCCGGGGATCCCCCAGTCGATGGCGACCGCAGCGGGCAGCGTTTCCGGCTCAACGATCTGGTTGCGGCAGGAGGTGTTCGGGCAGCGGTACACGTACTGCTGGCGGTACCGGCCCATGTCCCGGCCCGGCTGCTTGAACCGCTGCACGGCCTGCACCCACATGTCGCAGCCGGTGCACCATGCGCGCGGCCGAAGCCACTTCTCCCAGTCCGGGGTCCGGCCGAGGGACTTGTGCCAGTAGGCGACGTACAGGCGGTCCCTGCTCTGGGGCGCCTTGTGCACGGTGCGCGGGTCGGCGTGCATTGAGTTGAGGGCGATGACGCGCGTCTCGTAGCCGAGCTTCTTGATCTCGCCGATCCACCGGTCCCACTGGTCCCAGGCCCGGACGTCGACGACGTTCTCGACGATCCCCGCCTTCACGAGTCCGCCGCGCTCCTGCACTCCGCGGAGGTACAGCGGGACTTCTTCCATGAGGGCGCGGGATTCTTCCTCCGCGGTCGGCTCCTCCTCTTGCTCTTCGAGGAGGGAGAACAGGTCGCCTTGCATGGCGGTGTCGAAGTCGCGCCGCTTGCCCTTGGCCACTGACCAGTTGGTGCATTCCGGGGAGGCCCAGAAAATGTCGGTGACGGGCCAGTCCCAGACGGGTGCTTTGCGGATGTCGCCCTGGTAGTGGTCGGTGTCGGGGAAGTTCGCGGCATGCGATTCGATGGCCCGCAGCCAGTGGTTCGCAGCCCGGGTGACGCGCACACCGGGGACGGCATGGACACCCTGCGAACTGCCGCCGGCGCCACAGAACCAGTCCATGACGGTGGGCGCATCGTCGTCGTGTCGGTAGCTCATGCGGCCACCGCCTCTGCCTGCCCGGCCGCGTCCGCCTCGGGCCGTTCCCGGAGGGCGCGGTACAGGTGTTCGCTGGTGATGCCGAGCCGGTGGGCGGCCTGCGGGACGGTGTAGTTCTGCTCGCCGATGAGCCAGCGGGCGTCTTCGGCGATGGCCGTGTACCGGTCGACGTCGTCGCCGAGGTCCGGCTCTGCGGAGGGGCTGTCGATGTAGTCGTCGTCCCACGCGCCGGGCGGGGCCCAGCCGTTGACCTTGGCGATCCGCTTTGCCTGGGCGATGTAGCGGGGTGCGATGCCGCGGCTGGCCGGGTCGACGTTCCATAGCTGGCTGTAGAGGTCGAGGACTTGACGGGCGCTCGCGCCGGTGACCATCTCACTGCGGGCGCGTTCCCAGATCATGCGGTAGTGGTTGAGGTCGAGTTCGACGCCGAGGCGCATCTGGGGCCAACCGTTGGCGACGAGCGCTTGGATGCGCCGGCGGGTGCCGGTTCCGTCGACGAGTGCTGTGGGTGCGACATTGCCGATGTCGGCGCGGACCGTGTAGATGCGGTCGGCGGTCTGGGTGCGCACCCGCTTCGAGGGCTGGCGGCCTCGGCTGTAGTCGCCGTACAGGAGTCGGGACATGCCTCCGTTGGAGACGCCGGAGAGCCGGCTTACGCGCTGCCAGCCGATGCCGTAACTGCCAAGCATGCGGACATGACGGCGGACGGGTTCGGCGTCGGTGAAGGGCTGCCAGCGCCCGTAGGCGACGAGCCGGGTTCGGGTGCGGTCGTATTCGGCGCTGCGGGCAAGGCAGCCGGGGCGACGGCAGCGGTATTCCTTGACACAGGTGAGGTTGCGGTGGTGGGGCGCTTCGCGGACGGCGGTGGTCATGGCTGGTCGGTCTCCTCTCGGGTCTGGGTGGCGCGCAGGATGGCGTTGCAGGTGTCGAGAGCGGCGGAGCGTTCGGCCATCTGCCGCCGTTCGTCCGCGAGTTGCCGACCGAGTTCGACCCGGTGGCGGATCCGTTCGACGCACCGGGCGGCCCGGTTGAGCGCCCGCCATGCGATGGCGACGACTGCGACGAACACCACGCCGGGCCCGTAGGTGTCGGCCTGGTCGACGCCCCACAGCCAGGCGTTGACCAGGCCGTCGATCTGCTCGGGGGTGACCTCGCCCATCACGTCCGCCTCCCGGTGTTGCGGGCGGGCCGGACGATGAGCGCGAAAGCGATAGCGGCAACGCCGATGCATGCGGCGAGGGCGAAGAGGAAGCGGGCGGTGTCGTTCACGCGGCGGCCCTCCGTGCTGCGGCAGTCCCGCGCCAGGTCCGTACTCCGCTGTGGTGGGCGGTGGGCCGGTTGGAGCAGGCCCAGCCGGCGGTCCGCACGTAGCCCTCGTCCTTGAGGAGCGTCATGAGCCGCCCCCAGTGGGCTTGCGGGTTAGGCGGGTCGGGGAGTCGGTGGGTGTCGGCGATCTCGTAGCAGGTGAAGGTGCGTCCGGACGCGGCGGCGTCGAGGAACTTGGGCCAGACTTCGGCGAGCCACGTCTCGTAGTCCTCGGCCTGACGGCGGGCGGCCGTCCTGCGGGGCTCCGGGATGCTGCCGTCCAAGGCAGGCTGCAGCGCGGTCACCGAACCCCACCCCCGGGGAACTCGCGGCCGATGCTGTCCAGCTCAATGAGGGTCTGCACGTTGCGGGCCTGCTCCTGCAAGCGGCGTGCGGTCACGAGGGCAGCGCCAACGAGGTACTGCAAGGCGTGGGAGTGGATCTCCCAGCGCGTGTCTGTGGGCCAGAACAGGTCCTCGTAGGCGGCGCGTGGGTCCTTGTTCGCCTTGAGGATTCCGCCGGCGACGAGCATGCGGCGGAAGTCGCGAACGTTCATACCGAGCCCGTGGTGGGCGCGGCCGATCGCGGCGGCACGGTCCCACGTCAGAGTCGTCGGCAGGGAGTCGTGAACCTGGCCGCCGCCGATCTCGTACCGACCGTGCTTGCGGAGGGCGGGGAGCACCTCGTGGAAGATCCAGTGCTGGAAACGCTCAACTTGGGCACGGGTCTCCGGGTTCTTGACGCGACCGCCTTGGCGCTGGCCGATGCAGCGGTACAGACCCGGCTCGGTGACGTAGCGAACCTGCTGGTCACCGCCAGGGGTACTGACTAGACAGGACCCTGTCTCGTTCTCTGGCATCGACGCGAGCATGTTGAAGGCGTCCCGATGGCCGAGCCCTCGTGCGAGTCCGGGCGCGGCGACTCGGAAGCTGTCTCCCGCGGGGATGAGTTCAATCCCGAACTCACCGTTGGTGAAGCGTTCGATGTTCATGGCTGTGGTCTCCTGGGTTCCGGGAGCCGCCGCAGGTTCGGGCCGCGGCGGCTCCCGATCGGGGTGGGCTAGAAGGGCGGATCGGAGGGGTCGCGGCCGAGGGCGATGTCGCTGATGCGCTTCTCGATGTCGCCGGTGAGGTCGGCGCCCACGTGCTTCAGGGCGAAGGTGATCGTCTGGGCGACGCCCTGGGCGTCGCCCTTGCTGAGGAGTGCGGCGGCCAGGTACTCGCCGAGGACCCGACGCACGGGCTCCGGGACCTCGGCGGTGATGTCTGGCTTCGCCGACCACGGGTCATCGGAGGGCACGAGGGACGCCGGGGAGTTGTATGCGGAGCGGGGGTCCCAGCCGTCGTCGGAGAGTCGGGCGTCGATGGCCTCGTCCATGTTGCAGTCGGCCATGTCGAGGGCCTGAGCGAGTTCACGCCCGGCCTTCCAGCGGTTCGGCTCCCGGCTGGCGAGGGCTTTCGCGATGTGGGTGGAGACGAGCTTGCGGACGTCGTACTCGCGGCCTCGCAGGAGCCGGAGCGCGTCCCGCATGTCGGAAGTGCGGGCCGCCTGCTCCTCGTCGCGGGCGAGAGTGGCGTGGACCTGGGCCTCGGCGACCAGGTGTGCGTTCCGCTCAGGCGTGCTGTCTTCCTCCCAGGCCATGAGCAGCCGACGTTCGGCTTCGGCGCGGTGGTTGATGCTCATGCGGCACCTGCCGTCTGGTTCGCCGCGGCGGTGCGGAGCTTGGCGACGAGGTCGCGGATCGCCTGCGCGGAGACGTGCTCGACGGGTGCGCCGAGGGCCTCGTAGGCGAGGAGATCGACGTCCTCGACGCCCTCGTCCTCGCCGAAGTTCCGCAGTTCCTGGATGGCGGCTGCGTGCTCGTCGTCCGTGTCGACGTCGACCACGTCCCGGTTGCCGGCCGGTGCCTCCTCGGGGGTCGGGGCAGAGGTGCCGGTAAGGGCGGCGACGGACAGCGGGGCTCGCTTCGGCTGGACGACCTCGCCGTGGACGTAGCCGTCGAGCTCCTCGGCGACGTAGGGCATTCCGTGCAGCGCATCGGCGGCGACGAGGCGGCAGATCTCGCCCGTGGCGCGGGCGATCAGCATCGTCTTCGGCTGCTTCTTCCACTCAGACTTATTGATCAGGCCCATCTGGGTCGCGCGGGCGGTGTCCCACTCGACCTCCTGCCACCTTTCGGCGCCCTTCCTGCGGCCCCGCATCTTGCAGTAGGTGTCGGTGGATTCGACGAGTTCGACCTCGTGCCCCTGCTTGAGGACGATGCCGCGCATGGCGTGGGCGCGCAGGGCTGGCTGGTTGTTGATGACGTCGATCGACTTCAGTGAGGTCATCGGCTTCAGGCCGAGCTCGTGTCCGGCGAGGACGACGGCGACGATCTCGTCCCGCTTGCCGCGGTAGGCGCCGGCGAGGCTGGTACCGGCGATGGCGTTGGCGATGCCGGAAATAGCGGAGGCTTCGCGCGCCCACTTCTCCAGGCTCGACTCAATAGGCTGGTTGGCGGGGGCGGCTGCCGGTACGGCCACGGCCTGCTCGTCGCGGGTGGCGATCTCGTTGCTGGTCAAGACAAGTACTCCTCGGCCTGTCGGAGGGTGGGCCAGCTCGGCATTCCGAGCTGGGGGATGGTGTCGACGGGGCCCGTCCAGTCGGGCCAGTCGTCGTTGGCGACGCAGTCCGCGTAGATGCGGAGTGCGCGTTCGTTGCGGGCCCGGCCGATGTCCTGGTCTTGGTCCTTCAGTTCGCGGACCGTGATCAGGTAGGGGGCCTTCTTGGACTGGAAGACGAAGAAGAATCGGGCGCCCTCGGGGGCGAGCCCGGCAGCCTGGACACCGTCGATGTACAGGGCGCCTTGTTGGTGGTAGCTGTACGACTCGATGGCCTTGCTGCACGCTTCAGGGTTGGCGTCGGTCGTGGTCTTGAAGTCGACGATGGCCGTGATCTCCGGCCGGACGATCAGCCAGTCCGGCCGGACCCGACAGCGGACACCGGTGGCCGGGTCGGTCCAGTAGATCGACCGCTCCGGGCGGCCCACGCCGGGCGCCAACAACGGACCAGCGTCCCGGTGTTCGCGGACCGCCTTCGCCATCGCGTCGACCTGGACCTTTTCCTTCGGCAGGAGCGGCACCTTGTCGGCGGCGTAGGCGTCGTCTCGCAGGGCGCGGGCGTCGGCCTTCTTGTAGTCGGTGAAGCCGACGATCTCGACGATGTCGTGGCCCTCCCCCAGCACCGCCGTGTGGACGGCGTTGCCGAGATCGAACTCGCGCTTCGGCGCCTGCGGGTGATCGCGGTCGTACTTGAACTGGGCAGGGCAGCCCGGGGCGAGGAGTGCTCGCAGGCCTGACGAGGAGACCGACGTCTTGTCTGCGTGGTACTTCTCGGCGGACAGGCCGTCGACGATCTTCGGGGCTTCGACCTCCACCGCGGCGGTCACGCGGCGTCCAGGGGCATGGGGCGGGCGCAGGGCTCGCACAGTGGTTGGTGAGGCGCCCCGGCGAAGGGGCCGTCCTCGTCGCCGCAGCGGATGCACGCGAGGCCAGCGGTCTTCTTCAGCTGGGCGATACCGTCCTCACGATTGGCGGCGAGGTTCATGGCTTCGACGAGCTCGGGGTAGGCGCTGGCGAGCCGGGCGGTGTGGGTGACGTCGGCGGCGACGATGGCCTGCATCAGAAGTTGGGTGAAGCGGCCAGGCCGGTAGCCGCCGCGGTGGCCGTAGTGCCACAACACGTGCCGCGCGGTTTCTGTGGTGCTTTCGGTACTCATGTGACTCGCTTTCAGGTAAGGGGTGCCAGGCGCCGCCCCGCCGGGGGGGGTGGGATGGGGCGGCGCCTCGGCTGCGGCGGAGCGCTTGGGGGAAGCGCTCAACGCCGCGTCTATGGGGTTGGTCAGTTGGCGATGAGCAGGCCGCTGGTCTTCTCCATGAGCCGGTCGTAGTAGCCGGTCAGGTCGAAGCCGGGGTCGGTGCGAAGCTCGGTGGCGGGCCGCGTCCAGTCGGCGCAGTCGGCAACCTGGTGGGCGCCGTTGATGGCGTCCTCCTGGCTCGTGAAGGCGGCCATCGCGAGTCCGGAGTGGTGGCCGAGCCGCCACGGGTGGCTCTTGCCGTCCGGGTGGCGGAGCTCTTCCGGCTCCTCGTACACCCGCAGACCGGGCACGGGCTCGATCGCCAAGACAAGGACGGGTGTTGCCGTCCGGGTGGCCTTCACCTCGTGGGTGGAAGCGTTCACGGGATTCCCTTCCGTGGGATGCTGCTGGTGGACTCCCGCCTGTTAGCCCCAGGCGGGGGTTTCTTGCGTTGCCGGGCCGCGAGCCGGTGTCATCTGGCGGCCCGGCAAGTCAGGTGGTGGCGCCTGCGAGTTCCGGCTCGGCCGCGGTGACGATGGGGATCTTCTGCGTGTCCTCGCTCGACACCTCGATCAGCCGCTCCAGCTCGGCGATGCGCTGGTTCTTCTGCTGGAGCGCCGTCTTCTGCCGGTGGATGAGCTGCTTGTCGAGGAGCCGCTCGCCGTCGGTGATCTCGGCCTGCGCGGTCAGGGCGCGGCAGCGGGCGGTGATGGCCATGAGGCGGTTCCGGTACCAGGCGAGGTCGGCGCGGACGGTCGCCACTTCCTGCCGCAGCCGCACGTTGTCCGCGCCCGCCCGGCGCCGGCCCGTGCCCCGCTTCACGCCGCCACCTCGCGAAGTGCGTCCGCGGTATCCCGCAGCAGTTCGAGGGCCGCGTCTTTGCCGTTACCCGGGTAGTCGCACCAGGTCGCCACCGACGGAGCCTCGATGCGGGCCTCCACCGCCTGCTCGGCAAGCCGGGTGAGCGGGTCGCCGCCGACGTGCCGCGGGGTGCCGTGAACAGCGACGTTGATCGCGCCGATGACGTCGACCTGGCACCTGTCGAGCGCCATCCCGCCACTGGCCTGACGGACGCTGTACAAGTACCTCTTGCAGTAGCCGACCGTCTCGATGTGGTCGGCCGCCAGGTCGAGGACTGCGGCCACATCGGCGGCGGTGGGCTCGGATACCTCGGTCAGGGTCTGTGTACTCACTGCCCCTCCTCAATGTCGTCGGTCACGCGGAAGGTGTGGATGACGCCAGCCACGAAGGCGGCCAGCAGGACGAACGGGGCGATACAGAGGGCGAGCGTCTCGATCACGGCTGGCCTCCTTTCAGACGGGCGTTGACGGTTTTGGCCTCGTCCAGGTCGGCCTCAAGGAGGCCGATGACGGTAAGGAGGAAACGGACGTCGTCCTGCACGGCCGAGTCGCAGGCGATGGCCTGGCCGGCGAGCTGTGGGTAGTCGTCGTCGAGCGGGTGCGGATGCTCGGCCGCGACCCGGTCGGCGACGTGAACGGCGGCGGCACGGTCCCGCTTCTGCTGCTCAGCCGGCTTGAGTCGGGGGATGAACAGCGCGGCCCGCGACTCGATCTCCCGGCCGCTCACGACGCGGCCTCACTGTTGAGGCGCACGCAGAGCTGCTCCCATGTCTCTTCCGGCTCCGTTTCCTGCGACTCGGGGATGCCGAGCCAGTGGAGAAGGCCGGGCACCAGGACGACGGCGCCGGTGGCGAGGAGCGCGTCCATGGACGGTGGCGGGCCGGTCACGACGCCACTCCCTGCGGGTGGGTGAGCCGCCAGCGGCGGAAGTTCGCGTACCGGACGTGGACCTTGTCGACGGCGTCCAGGTATTCGGCGGTGGTCCACGGCTTCAGTCCGCGGGCCCGCCGCTGCCACTCCAGCTCGACGGCTACCAGTGAGGCCTCTTCGAGGTCCTCCAGCCGGCGCGGCTCCACGACGGTCGCCATGTCACGCCACCACCTGGAGGGCGCGGGCCCGGTGGTTGGCGGCGGCCTGCGCGGTGACGTCGGCGAGCTTGTCGAGGGTGGCCTGGTCGGAGCCGCACAGGCTGATCGCAACAGCCGTGCCGAGAACGATGACCTGATGGCCGTCCTTGTCGTCGAGGACGATGAGGTCCGGCTCGTCACCGAGGCCCATCAGGCTCTGAGAAACGCGGGGCTGCGTCACGACGCCTCCTTGGTGGTGGTGTTGGTGCCGTCGAAGAAGGACCGCAGGCGTGCGGCGGACTCCTCGGCCCGCTGCTCGTTCTGCCGGGCAACCAGATCGGCGATCTGCTGCTGCACCGTCGCCAGCGGCACGTCGGCGCGGGTGATGGGCGGCGGCGGGGACTGGAACGGCTTCACGAGGCGTCACCGGCCTGGGCTCGGGCGATGGTCGCCTGCCGCTCCCTGTCGGCGGCCTCGCGGTAGCCGTCGACCTTGCTCGGGTCGGAGGTAGTGTCGGCGAGGAGCCGGAGCATGGCCTCCTTCGCCGTCAGGCCACGCGCCATCAGCTGCGGCTCGGGCTCCTCGTCGGCCGGTCGAAGGATCGGCATCAGCGCATCGGCGTTGCTCTCGTAGCAGCGCTCACAGTCGGGGCAGCCGCGGTCGCCCGGCTCGAAGCCGCACTCGCCGCAGAACGCGCCAGCACCCGACAGGGCCTGCTTGATCTGCTCACGGATGGCCGCGTCCGTCACGACGTCCGCCGACATCGGGATGCCCGACTTGGCGATCGCGTCCGCGGTCTTCTGGCTGTAGGCGGGCATCAGGCACCTCCGGCGGGCAGGCAGTCGAGCGCGTTTCGGATCGCGGTGCGGGCCGCCTCGTTGTCGTGCATCGCCTTGTTCCAGCGGCAGTTGGCGCACCAGAACTCGGCGGGCTCAGGCTTCGACTGGAAGTCCCGGCACAGTTCGTTCGGGTTCCGCGGCACGTTCCGGGCGGCGCTGGCCTCCGGGCTCGTGTCCGTGGCGCTGATGACGTCCACGTGGCTGAGCGCGATGCAGGCGCCGTGTCCGTCGACCCAGACGACGTCGGTGTGGCCGCCGAGGACCTCGGCCTTGCTGCGGGTGCGGGTGATGAGCCGCTTGTCGCCGGGGTGATCCTCCGGGCGGCATCCCGGGTAGGCGAACACCGGAGTGCCGACCTTGTAGCGGGAGTTGAAGGCGTCGACCCGGCGCTGAAGCTCGGCCTGCTCGTCCGCCTTCTTGGCCCGGTACTCGGCCGCAACCTTCTCCCGGTGCGCCTCAATCAGCGCACGGGCATCGTCGTCGGTGATGCCAGCCTCACGCAGCGGCAGGCACGGCCAGGGGATCGGATCAGCAAAGCTGTCCTCGTCATCCGGCGTGCAGTGTGTGCAGTAGAAGCCGCCGAAGAGCAGCTCGTCCCAGTCGTGGAGCTTCAGGAGGTCGGCCAGTTCGGCGTTGTCCTTGAGGACCGTCAACTCGTGGCCGCGCGTGTCAGCGGCGAAACGGGCAGCGGAAGCGGAGTAGTCGGTCATCGGGTGCCGCCCGTCTCACCGAAGCGGATCAGGTTGGACGGGTACGGGCCGCCGCCCTTCAGCGGGTCGATCCCGGCGGCTGCGTTCCGGACTGTCGATGCGGTCTCGGTCTGTGCTCCGAGCGCGACGTCCAACTTGGCCGCCGTCATACGCATGTCCTTCGCGGCTTCCTCGACCGCACGGTTGCCGATCGCCCGCTGGTAGTTGAGGTGCACGTCCTTCGCGATGTGGCGGCGCACGAACTCGTCGACCTCGGCAGGAGTCGCGTGGAACCGCGACGGTGGCCGAACCTCCCCGCTCTCGCCAGCCAGGCGGTTGAGGAGCCCGTAGACCTGCATCTTTGCCGTGTGGGCGTCCCGCAGCGGCTCGCCGTAGGAGCTCTCAAGGACTGCAGCAGAAGCGTCCTTGAGCCACACCTTGCGCAGCTCATCCAGCAGACGGCGGGCGTCCTGCTCGCCGTGCGTCATGGACTTACCGGTCGTCAGCAGCTCGATCGCGAGCTCCTCGACGGTCTTGCGCTCAGTCGGCGTCTGGGATGATTGAGGCACGTGAAGCACCTTTCGTTTCGAGAGGGTGAGGTGTGGATCGCGCGGCTTCTGCCGCGAGGCCCCGGCTGCCGGACTGGACTCCGGCGGTGGGGGCCGACTGGTGGTTAGGCGGCGGCGCGGGCCGGCTCGGCCGGGCGGCTGTTGTGGAGCTGCTCCGGGTCGGGGCCAAGACCGCCTTGCGCGTCGTGCCAGGCCTGGATTTCGGCGATCAGCCAGACGGCCTTGCGGTTCCGGGTCTCAGAGGGAGGGCCGGGGCACTGGCCGGTTCGGCGCTGTATCGACCGGTCCTTGTAGAGCGTCTCGATCGAGCGGCCTGACAGGCGGGACGCCTCGTTGATGTAGACGAAGCCGGGCGGGGCCGACTGCTTGAAGTGGGGGGCCTTCCGGGGCACGGTTACTCCTCTGTGAGGTGGTGTTTCGTAGTCGCGGTGACGCAATTTGGCGTCACTGGGGGCGCGAAAAGGTTGTGGAGGCTGCACCCGAACGCCCTCACGAGTGCGTGGGCGACGAGTACGTCTGCGTTGTCCTGGGTTCCGTCGGCGAGCTTCTGGATCAGGCCGGGGCTGACGCCTACGGTTTTCGCCAGGGTCCGCACCGTGAACGGAATGTTGGTCCACGGGTTTTCCATGAGCCATCTGAACTGCTCGGCGGATTTGAGCGTGTAGCGCGGTCGACTCAATGGATCTCCAGTGGTGCGGAGTGGCCTCGGCTTGACCTCAGTAGACCACTAATCGCGTCAGGCTGTCTACAGATTGGGTCACTCAGGTTGCGTGCCCCTCCTCCGGTTCCGGCCATATAGCATTGATCTGTAGACACTTCGTCTACGGACGAGGATGGTTGTAGGGACTGACCTGCTAGTTTTCCCAGCGCACACCACACTCCCTAGATACAAACGGTGGAAGAGTGACCCGAGAGGACGATCAGGACATGACGGCTGCGGCGCCCGCGCCCGACTCCAGCACGACCGCGCCCACCCCCACCGGTCCCCTCTCCCAGCTCATCCAGGACGCCATCGACACCGGCAAGAGTCTCCGCGACCTCGGCAAGGTCGCCATCGATCCAGAGTCCGGAGAGCGCATCTCCTGGCAGTACTTCCAGAAGCTCATCAAGAACCCGCCGGCCAGTGCACCCAGCCCCGTTCAGATGCGGGCCATCGCCGCGGCCCTCGGCAAGCCCTACCGGCGCATCCAGGAAGCCACCGCCAAGCAGTGGCTCCAGTACGAGGCGACCGAACTCGCCGGGTATGGCGATGAGATGCGCATCATCGTCGCTCACCTGTCGGGTCAGCCGGAGTCCGAGAAGCGGCGCTGGCGGATGATGATCGAGGCTGCGGAAAAGGCGCAACGCGAGTCTGACGAGTAGCACACTCGTGGCGCCCGATTCGTGCGCGACCGGCATTGTCCGTAAGTAGACATTTCTTCAACGGATTGTCGGGCACTCCCTGTAGACGTAACCTTCACCAACCGTGCACTTCCGGCCGATCTGGCCAGGGCTGCACCGTTGCGTCACGGGGAGGTTGCATGTTGGACGTCGCGTACAGGGCAGTCGATGACCTGCCGCCGGGGAGACTGGCGCGGATCGACGAAGACCGGGGCCGGATACGAGTCCGCCTCGACAGGCGCGAGCCCCTCCACAAGGTGGTGTCGCAGCTCAACGTCGAGATCGACCAACTCATGAAGACGGCCCGCTGGTTCCAGCTGTGGGACGACGAGATCGTGTCCGCCAACACGCCCGGCCGGCCGCTCCGCATCGAATACATGCTGAGCCCCGTCATCCCCTCCCAGATGGGCGTCGGCGTCGCCGAGGGCAAGGGCCTGCTCCGCGTCCACATCTGTCCGGGCCTCGATGTGATCTCGTTTGCGGCTTCAATGAACCCCGCAACGAAGGAGCATCTGGACGGTGGACACTGGTTCCAGTTGTACGGCGGGGAGATCATCGACAACTCGCCGGAACCCATGAACAGGGTGTAAGCGAGCGGGGGCGCCATGGCGGGCTACATCGAAGACCGCTGGTTCAAGAAGGACGCCAGCGGCAAGCGAACCATCCGTACCGACCGCTACGGCCAGGGCAAGCGCTACAAAGTCGCGGGAATCCCGGGCGTGCGCGCGCGATCGTTCCCCGACAAGCAGAAGGGCGCTGCGGACGACTGGCTCGCCACCGCCCAGGCGGAGAGCCTCAAGGGCGAATACGTCGACCCGCGCGACGGCAACATGCTCCTGCGCGAGTACGCCGAGAAGCACTGGTGGCCGGCCCGGACCGGAGACCCGGCGACGCTCGAAACCGTCAGTCGCCGCCTCCGCAACCAGATCCTCCCCTATCTCGGCAGTCTGACGCTGCGGCAGATCAAGGTCGAGACCCTGCGGAAGTGGCTCAAGGATCTCGAAGGCGTCATATCCCCCGGCACGGCCGTGGTCGTCTGGGGTTACCTCACCAACATCCTCGACTGCGCTGTCGATGACGAGCGCATCCGCAAGAACCCCTGTCGGGCTCAGACCATCAAGGCGCCCACCAAGCCGCCGAACAAGGCGCGCGCCTGGACGCGCGAGCGAGTCGCCGCCGTACAGGCGGAGTTGCCGCCCCACTATCAGATCCTCGTGGACATCGGCTCCGGCGCCGGCCTACGCCAAGGGGAGGTCCTCGGCCTCGCCGAGGATGACGTCGACCTGGAAGCCGGCGTCATCCGGGTGCAGCGGCAGGTCCGCAGCGTCGGGAGCAAGATGGTGTTCTCGCTACCCAAGGGGAACAAGACCCGCATCGTGCCGATGCCCGACCATCTTGCGGCGCACATCAGAGAGCATCTGGCCGCCTATCCGGCGAAGCCCGTAACGCTGCCGTGGAAGGATCCGCGGCCACCGAAGACCAAGGTCGAGGCGAAGGAGCGCGCGCCGCAGACGCACCGGCTGCTGGTGACCAACCGCAACGGCTCCGCGGTGCGCGCGAACATGTGGAACGAGCACTACTGGAAGCGGGCGCTCGCCGCGGTGGGGATCATCCCCGAGCCGGAGAAGGTGAAGCGGAAGACTGGCCGCGGGAACCGCCTCGTCTACGTAGCCGCGCACGATCTCGGCTTCCACTGTCTGCGGCACACGTTCGCGAGCGTACAGCTGGACGCGCGGGAGAATCCCGTGGCAGTCTCGAAGTGGCTGGGCCACGCGGACGCCTCGATCACGCTGAAGGTGTACGGGCACTTCCTGCCCGAAGCGGACGGCCGGGGCCGGCAGGCGATGGACGCCTGGTTCGCCAGTGACTCCGCTTCCTCGTCTCACTCCCCCAGCGCTCCCCCCGAGCACGATCACGATGCGGGGGAGGCGGTTTCACTCCCCAGCGAGACACCCTCCGACAGCGACGCGCGGCTCCCCGATTCGGCATCTGACCTGCACGAAGATGCTGCGTGAGGTCTCGGCGAACTGCCGCAGCTCCTCTGCCAGATACAGCCAGACGACGGCCCTGTAGCGGTTCAAATAGAACTTGACAGGCACGACGAATCCCAGGCGTGCGAACCTCGTGAACCGGGCTGCCGTCACATCCATGAGGGCCGCGCCCTCCGACGTACCGACCGCCTTGACGCGTTTCTTCAATCCGTCCGGGAACCCGTCCTCGGACATCACCCGGTCGATCTCCGCGCGGGCCACGCGGCGCCCTCCGCCGCCTTCGTCCGGGACGGTTCGGATGCAACCAAGTCGTACGGCGAGGTCGAACTCGCCTCGTTTGAGCCCCAGCTCTCGTGACGCGCGGCTCTGTGCGAGCGTCGGCCGGGTCTGTGCGAGTGTCTGCCGGGCCGCTGTGGCGGCGGCCGGATTCGCCCCGACGACGGTGGCGTTCACAAGATCGGCAGCGGTGTTCGCGCCGGGCGTGACGGACTGCGTGATGGTGTTGCCGGACATGGTGGTTCTCCCCCGTAGCAGCGGTGCGCACTGGCGTGCGCTTGCTTCGAGAAAAACCGTAGCCGGTTCGCCGCGATGTCCGCCGAGCCTGTGGATAACTCCGACGGCCAAGCGTTTGTGCAGGTCAGAGATCGATCGAGGGTGAGTGTTCCGGCTGGCGGGCATCGACGTGGAGGTGTTCGCCGACGCGGTTGACGAGCAGCGTCATCTCGTACGCGACCTGGCCGATGTCGGCCTCCGCCGCGCTGAGCACGCACAGACAGCTGCCGGTTCCGGCCGCCGTGACGAAGAGCACCGCGTCGTCGAACTCGATCATCGTCTGGCGTACCCGGCCCGCGCCGAAGTGCCGGCCCGACCCCTTGGCGAGGCTGTGCAGGCCCGAGGAGACGGCGGCGAGATGCTCGGCGTCCTCTCGCCTGAGCCCCGTGCTCGCCCCGGTCACCAGGCCGTCGTTCGACAGCACCAGCGCGTGTCGTACGTGCTCCACACGCTGGGTCAGGTCGTCCAGCAGCCAGCCAAGTCCCTGGTTCTCAGCCATGATCCGTCTCCCCGTGGATATGTGGCTCCCCCTGGCCGGAGGATCCGATCAACCAGCCTTCCCCACCACCGCCGTCCGGGCAAGGAGGATAGGGGCATGGCACACAAGATGACCGATGAGGAATGGCGGGCCTTCGTCTCGAACGGCACCCGCACAGGCAAGCTGTCGACCGTCCGGGCCGATGGGAGCCCGCATGTGGCACCGATCTGGTTTCTGCTCGACGGGGACGACCTGGTCTTCAACACGGCGAAGACCACCGTCAAGGGACGGAATCTGGCGCGCGACGGCCGGGTCGCCGTGTGCGTGGACGACGACCGGCCGCCCTTCGCGTACGTCGTCCTGCAGGGGCGCGCCCGGATCTCGGAGGACCTCGACGAACTCCGGCTGTGGGCGGGGCGGATCGGAGGCCGCTACATGGGCGAGGAGCGGGCCGAGGAGTTCGGCGCCCGCAACGGCGTGCCCGGCGAACTCCTCGTACGTGTGAGGATCGAGAAGGTCCTCGCGGAAGGCGGCGTCGCGAACTGAGACCGCCTTCGCGGCGGGTGAGCGAAGCTCCTCGTATCAGCCGACCGAGTCGAGCAGCCGGGCGGTGTGCATCCGCCCGGCGTACTCGACGAGGCGTATCAGCACCTCCTTCCCGGAGTCGCGGTCACGGGCGTCGCAGAGCACCACGGGCGTTCCCTTGTCGAGGTCGAGGGCGCGTGACACGTCGTGGGCGCCGTACGTCCGCGAGCCCGTGAAGCAGTTGACGGCCACCACGAAGGGGATGTGCCGGTGCTCGAAGTAGTCCACCGCGGGGAAGCAGTCCTCCAGTCGCCGGGTGTCGGCGAGGACGACGGCCCCGAGGGCACCTTGCGACAGCTCGTCCCACAGGAACCAGAATCGGTCCTGGCCCGGTGTGCCGAAGAGGTAGAGCGACAGGCCCGACCTGATGGTGATGCGGCCGAAGTCCATGGCGACGGTCGTGGTGACCTTCTGGTCCACCCCGTCGGTGTCGTCCACCGACTGGCCCGCCTCGCTCAGCAGTTCCTCGGTGCGCAGCGGCCTGATCTCACTGACCGCGCCCACCAGGGTGGTCTTGCCCACGCCGAATCCGCCGGCGACGAGAATCTTCAACGCCAGGGCCGTCTCACCGCTCGTGGCGTCGGAGTGTTCGGAGACCATCGATCACTTCTCTCGGGAGTGCCGACCGCGGTCGGCATCAGTACGTGTGTGGAAGGGGGTGTGATCCGTCATCTACAGGGCTCTCAGTCCTTCGATGACCTCGCGCAGGATGCGCTCGTCCGGAAGTTGCGCGGGCGGCACCGGGCGGCTGACCTTGACGCAGCCGAGTTCCAGAAGGTCGCCGAGGAGCACGCGCACCACGCCCACGGGCAGGTCGGCGTCCGCGGCCAGTTCGGCGACCGACTGGGTCTCGGTCCGGCAGAGTTCGACGAGGACTCTGTGCTCCGGCCCGAGTCCCGTGTCGTCGCGGACGTCTGGTGCCCCCGTGTCGAGTGAGACGAGCGCGATCAGGTCGAAGCGCACCCCGGTCGGGCCGGACTTGGTGCGACCACCCGTCATCGCGTAGGGGCGGACGAGCGGCCCGGCCTCGTTGTCGTACCACTGGCTGCCCGCCTGTTCAGGAGGGCCTGTCCGGTCCTCGGCCATGTGTGCCGGCATCGTCGGTCACCCGGCCGCGGGCGGGTGAGCGGCGGAGCGGGGCGCCGAGTAGAGGTGCTCCCCCACCCGTTTGACCAGGAGCGCCATCTCATAGGCGACCAGGCCGATGTCGGCCGTCACGGCGCTCAGGACGGCCAGGCAGGAGCCTTCTCCGGCGGCCGCCACGAACAGGAAGCCGTCGTCCATCTCCACCATGGTCTGGCGCACGCCACCGGCACCGAAGTGACGGCCTGCACCCTTGGCCAGGCTGTGGAAACCGGAGGCGATCGCGGCGAGATGCTCCGCGTCCTCGCGCCTGAGGTCACCGGAGGCGCCGACCGCGAGCCCGTCGTTGGACAGCACGACGGCATGCCGCACTTCGGCGACGCGCAGCGCCAAGTCGTCCAGCAGCCAGTCGAGTTCGCCGGACCGTTGGGCGGTCCCCATGCCCGGTTCCTGGATCATGCGGGGTCTCCTTCACTGCTGTCGCTGCCCGCTACGGGGTCGGGGGTGGCGCCGCGACCGGGTGTACGGCCGCCGCCGCGGGTCCACCCCGCGCGATAGGCCGCCATGCGGTCCCGTACCGCCTCGGGGGTGCGCTCGTCGTCCTTGTGAGGCGCGGCTTCCGCGGGCTCGTCGGATCGTCGTTCACGCAGTTGCGGGGCGAGGCTGGCTTGTCGTACGCGCCGTGGGAGTTCGTCGGATTCCACGGAGTCGTCCTCGGGTCGGTGCAGGCGCAGGGTGGTGACGCCGGGCGGCGGACGGTCTTCGCGCTTGCCTTCGGACGAGGCTTCCGCCTCGATCGGTATGGGAGGCACCAGGGCGGGCCGCTCGTTCAGCGCCCCTACGGAACGTGTCTCCGCGGAACGTGCCTCTACGGAGTCGCGTTTCGGGGCGGGGCCGGGCACGCGCGCGTACATACGTTCCGGGGCCTTTTCCTGGCCCGCCCGGCGGCCACCGGAACGTTCCTCCGCGGCGGCCTGCAGGAGTGGCGTGGGCAGCAGGACGACAGCGGTGGTACCTCCGTAGGGCGAGGTCCGCAGGTGGACCTTGATGCCGTGGCGGGCCGCGAGCCTGCTGACCACGAAGAGGCCGAGCCGGTCGCTGTCGAAGAGGTCGAAGGCCTCGGACTGCTCGATGCGACGGTTGGCCTCGGCGAGGGTCTCCTTGCCCATGCCGAGCCCGCGGTCCTCGACCTCCACGGCGTAGCCGTTGCCGACCGGCTCTCCGGTGACGCGCACCCGGGTGTGGGGCGGTGAGAACTGGGCGGCGTTCTCGACGATCTCGGCCAGCAGGTGCGTGAGGTCCGCCACCGCGGCTCCGACGACCGAGGTCTCGGGAAGCTGTCGTACCTCCACGCGCGCGTAGTCCTCGACTTCGGAGACGGCGGCACGGACCACGTTCGTCAGGGAGACCGGCATGCGCCAGGCGCGGCCGGGAGCGGCTCCGGAGAGGATGATCAGGCTTTCCGCGTGGCGTCGCATGCGGGTGGTGAGGTGGTCGAGCCGGAAGAGGTCGCTCAGCTCGTTGGGGTCGTCGGAGCGGCGCTCCATGGTGTCCAGCAGGCTCAGTTGGCGGTGGACCAGAACCTGGCTGCGGCGGGCGAGGTTGACGAAGACTCCGGAGATGCCGCTGGCGAGTTCGGCGCGCTCGACCGCGGCGCGCAGTGCGGCACGGTGCACGGTGGTGAGGGCTTCCGCGACCTGTCCCGCCTCGTCCTCCGCGGGTGGTCCTGGCGGGGCCTCGGCACGGACGTCGATCTCCTCCCCGGCGCGCAGTTTCCGCATGGCGTGCGGGAGTTTGCGCCGGGCGATCTCCAGGGCGGTGTTGCGCAGGCTCACCAGCTCGACCACGAGGCCGCGTCCGATGCGTACGGAGATGACGAGCGACGCGGCCACGGCGACGAGTCCCAGCAGGACCGCGGCACCCGCCGGGGCGAGCAGACCGCGCCGGAGCGGGTCGGCGCGGTTCGCGACACCACTGCCGGCGTCCTCTTCGATCGTTCGCATGTCGTCCTGCACGCGCGCGTGTGCCGCGTTCCAGGTCTCCTCGGGGGCGGCGCCGAGTGCCCTGCCGCCCGGACCGGCCGCGAGCACGTCGTGCTCGACGGCGTATACGTCGGCGTACGCGCTGCCCTCGACGAGGCCCTGCCAGGCGACTCGTTCGGAGCCGCGCAGATCGGCGACGGCCGACTCGGTGAGCAGCCTGCGTGTGTCGACCGCGCCGGTGAACATCCGGAGCCGCTGCCCGTCGAGGGTTCCGGCGAGCCGGGCACTCGTGAGTACCGAGTCCTCCTGTGCGAGGGACTCACCCGCCCGTGAGAATTCGAGCAGCACGCGCGCGTCGGAGCCGATTTCCGCGTCCTGGATGCCGGTGAGCGCGCCGCCCACCGAGAAGGCTGTCGCGATGGTCTCGGTGTACCGCTCGTGCGTCTCGTGCCAGCCGGCCCTCCGGTCGAGTACGGCGGTCCGCAGGGAGCGGAGCTGTTCGGCTCCGGTGACGAACGTTTCGAGGCGATCGGCCACTCCGGAGGGCAGTTCCTCGCTGTCGGCGACGGTGCTGTGGTCCCCGAGCCGGAGTTTCGCCACGGCCCGGTCGGTGCGTGCCGTCAGCTTCTTGAGGTCGCTCGCCCGGTCGGCGGCGGGTTTGGTCGCGTAGCCGACGGCGGCGGCGCGTTCTTCCTGGAGTGCGGCGACGGCCGCGGCGACCGGGGCACGCACCTGGGAGTCCACGCGTTGCAACTGGCGCAGCCTGGAGACGTCCTGAGCGGTCGTGACGGTGGCGTACGCCCAGAGTGCGAGCAGGGAGACGACGGGCACCATCAACAGGCAGACGATCTTCGCCCGCACGGTCCGGGGACGCAGGCTCCAGCCTCCCGCGCGCGTGGGTGCGTCACCGGGCGCCATGTCGGCGGATTCCTCCGGGCCGGAGCCCTCGTCGGCCGGCGGTCCGGCGTGCGCGCGGCGACCCCGCACCGGGGTCGGCGGTGTCCGGGAGTCGTCTGTCGGGGTCCTACGGGGTGTACGCATGGCCTCCTCGCTCGGAGTGGTTCGGGGGACGCGCCCGCCGGGTCGCCGGTCCGGGCCCTGCGCTAGCGGGCGGCGCTCTCGACGGGCCGCTGGGCCGAGGCGGAGGCCTCCCGCTCCCCCGCCGTCGGGGAGAGCGCGACGAACGCCGATGTCAGGAAGAGATAGGACCCGAGGCCGACGGCGAGGGGGAAGATGAACTGCATCGCCGTGGCCCCGGGCAGGAGGTCGCCGGAGGGCGAGACCCGCACACCGACCGCGATCATCCCGGTGTAGTGCATGCTGCTCACCGCCCCGCCCATGACGAGGGAGGCGACGGCGACAGCGATCGGCGCCTTGATGTTCAGCGCCGCCCACAGGGCCGCGGTCGCGGCGACGACGGCGATCAGGACGGAGATCCCGACGAGTACGGGATCGTAGGTGACATCGCCGTGCAGCCGGAGTGCGGCCATGCCCAGGTAGTGCATGCTCGCCACGCCGAGCCCGGTGGTGAGCCCGCCGAGCACCAGCGCGCGACCGCGGTCGCGGCCGTATCCGACGGCGAACACGCCCGCGCCGACGACGACCATGGCGACGAGCAGGCTGAGCATGGTCAGTGGCACGTTGTAGCGGATGTCGGTGCCGCTGACGCTGAAGCCGAGCATCGCGACGAAGTGCATCGTCCAGATGCCCGTGCCGATGGCGGAGGCCGCGGTGAGCAGCCAGTTGCGGCGCGACCGCCCCGAGGCACCGAGCGCGCGGACCGTGCAGCGCAGTCCGAGGGCGGCGCCGATGCAGGCCATCACGTACGACAGCACGGGGGTCAGCCAGCCGAAGGTGGCGTGGTCCAGGTGTCCCATGGCTCCGGGACGCTAGTCCCGCCCGGAGCGCACAGAGGGGGCGCGTTTCGAAAGGTGGTGGAATATGGCGCAGCAGTACACCGGAACGATCGCGTCACGCTCGAACATGCACGCCGTGCCGTTGTCCGTGTCGGCGTTCGATCGCGTCACTCACCCGTCGGTGCGAGATCATGCGGTGCATGAGCGACGACCACACGCATGTCCAGGAGTTCTTCGGGGCCCGCGCGGCCGACTGGGACACCCGGTTCCCCGACGACGGTCCGGTGTACGCGGCGGCCGTCACCGAACTCGGGCTGCGGGAGGGCGACCGGGTGCTCGACGCGGGCTGCGGTACGGGTCGGGCCCTGCCGCCTCTCAGGGATGCCGTGGGCCCCTCCGGAGTGGTCCTCGGCGCGGACCTCACCCCGGCCATGCTGGAGGCCGCGGTACGGGCGGGCCGTGACCGGGTCGGACAGTTGCTGCTCGCCGATGTGGCGGGGTTGCCGCTGCGCTCGGAGTCCCTCGACGCCGTGTTCGCGGCCGGCCTCGTCGCCCACCTTCCCAACCCCTCGGAGAATCTGCGGGAGTTGGCGCGGGTCGTAAGGCCCGCCGGAACACTGGCGCTCTTCCACCCGATCGGCCGGGCGGCCCTCGCGGCGCGCCAGGGCAGGCGGATCACACCGGACGACCTGCGGGCGGAGGCCAACCTCCGCCCACTCCTGTCGGGCTCCGGCTGGCGTCTGGCCTCGTACGTGGACGAGGACTCCCGGTTCCTCGCGCTGGCCGTACGCCTCCCCTGAGGCCGCGTATCGGGAGGTTCCTGCGACCTGGAGCGTCCCATCGGCCTCAAGCCCTCCCATCGACCTGATGCCATCCCGTCAGACTCAGGTCGTCGCGTCGCCCTCAGGCCGTTCCAGCGACCGCGGCGGCGAAAGCGGCAGGGTCGTCGAACATGATGTTGTGCCCCGCGCGGGGCACCGTCACCACCCGCACTCCGGCGTCCTCCAGGGCTTCCCTGCCCTTGAGTTCACCGCTGAGTTCGCCTTGCAGATAGACCCGGTCGATCGTCAGGTCTTCGAGCATGCGGCGCATCGTGGGGTTCGAGCCGCGGAAGAGTCCGGTGGCGGTGCGATGGAGGGCACGCGGGTCGGCGAGCCGCATGGTCGCCGCCCACTGGGGGCCGACCTTCTCCAGCACGCGCGCGTGGCCGCCGTCGACGTACTCGTCCTCTTCGTAGGAGGCGATTCCGCTGCTGCCCGCGGTGACGGGAGGACGCGGATCGAGGTTGGCCTCGGTCAGGACCAGTCGTGAGACGAGGTCGGGCCGCCGATGCGCGAGCACGATGGCGACGGATCCGCCCATGCTGTGGGCGATCAGTTCCGCGCCGGTGGCGCCTGCCTCGACCAGCGCCGCGGCCAGCGCGTTGGCGTGGTCGTCCAGGGTGTAGCCGAAGTGTTCCGGCCTGTCGCTGATGCCGTGTCCGGGCAGGTCGACGAACAGGGAGCGCCGACCTGCCAGTTCGGGCCGCGCCGCGATGTGCGCGTGGTAGACGGTCGAGGCGGCCCCCAGGCCGTGCACGTACACCCGCGCCGGATCGTCACCCGGCGTCTCCGTCCAGCGGACGCAGTTCCCCTTGCCGTCGAACTCGGCCTGCTTCATCGCCACTCCCCTGTTCCGTCGCATGCTCCTTCAGGAGAATACATCGGTTCCGATGTATTGCCAGAGCGATGTACCACGAGAGTGAGGCAGAATGCGGGCATGCTGGAGCTCGCCATCCTCGGTTTCCTGTACGACACCCCGCTGCACGGCTATGAGCTGCGCAAGCGCATCACCGCGCTCGCGGGCCATGTGCGGCCCGTGGCCGAGAGCACTCTGTATCCGGCGATCAAGAGACTGGAGACGGCCGGTCTGCTGGCTCGCGCGACGGAGCCGGGCTCGGTGGCCGCCCCGCGTCACGTCCTGACACTCACCGAGGACGGCAGACGCGACCTGCGGCGCCGGCTGACGGAACCCGTACAGCGCGACATCACCGACGAGAACCGCTGGTTCACGGTGCTCGCCTTCCTCCGGCATCTCGACGACGCCGCGGCCCAGGCCGCCGTTCTGCGGCGACGGCTCGCCTTCCTCGAGGAACCGGCGAGCTTCTTCTACGAAGGTGATCGACCGCTGCGGGCCGAGGAGTTGGACGACCCGTTCCGGCGAGGGATCCTCACCATCGCGCGCGCCACGAGCCGGGCCGAACTGGCGTGGCTGCGGTCCATGATCGACTCACTGGACCCGGGTGGACGGTGACCGCTCCACGCCCCTGTCCTCTTCTGAAGTCGAAGCTTCAACTCTACGTTGAGTAGCAGCACATGAGCGATCGGCTACGGCAACCGCACAGGGGGAAGGTGGCCCGCATGTCCGGCACATTGGCCAGACTCTGGAAGTTCGTCTCACGCCCGCGCCCGATCGAGTCCTCGGAGCATCCGCCTTCGGCGAAGCGGCGTCCGGAGAAGCGCACCCACAACCTGTTCGAGGCCGCCGCGGCGTATGTGTCGGCCTGCGCCGAGGACGACCAGGACGGCATCGACGAAGCCGCGACCTGGGTGTCGCCGGAGGCGCTGTCGTTCGGGGTGAACGAGCTGGCCTGCCGGGCTGTCATCGCCCTCGCGCGGGAGCGCGACGAGTCGCCCACGACGGTGGCCCGGACGCTCCTCGGCCTGCCGGCAGCCTGACACCGGCGACCACCAGGTCGGTACCGAGGCGGACCCGGGCGAGGACGAACGCGGGACGGGCGGGGGCGGCGACCAGTGGTCGTTTCGCCCCCGTCCAGGGGGACAACCGCAGCTCCGTACGCATTCGGGACCCGTGACAAGCGCCGCGGGGGCGCATTAGGGTGCGCCGACGGACGTAGCGATGGGGAGGCAGGGATGGCCGGGACGAACGATGAGGCCGTCGCCGCCGGGGACGACGACGCACTGTATGTGCTGACGGCGGTGCTCTTGACGCCTCCACAGTTCCCCAGCGTGCTGGGCGACGACTACCCGGAGGCGTGCGCGGCTCTCGGTCTCGCGCCGCTCGCCGACGGGTACGGTCTGGTGCTCGGCCAGGACGGGGACGGGTCGCGGTGGACGGTTGTCATCGACGACGTCTCGCTGGTGGCTGTCGCCATCGCGTCCTGGGACTGCGGCATGGAGTACGACCTGTCGCCGGACGAGCGCTCGATGGTCGCGGCCCTGCCCGGGTGGCCGCTCGCGGTGGCCGTGGCGGCGCCCGGTGTGCCCGCCCCGCACGATCCGCCGCCCGAGATCGCGGAACAAGAGCCGCTTTCCCCGCCGGACACCTCTGCGTGGGGCCCGGCTCAGCGGCGTCTGGGCGCCGACGAGATCGCCCTGCAGTGGGCGGCCTGGCGTGAACAGATCGACGACAAGGAGTTCGCCGGCCAGGATGGCGAGGCGCCTGCGGAGCAGGACGCACAGAGCGACGAGTCCGGCAAGGGCGAAGCGAGCGACGGCAACGGGGACGCACCTCTCACCGGCGTCCAGCGCGTCCTCGCGGAGGCTCGCTCGTACGTGGACTCGGCACCTCCCCTCGGCCGAGTGCGGTCGTCCTTCGCCTCGGGTGACGCGCGGACGCTTCGGGCCGACGGGCCGGGCTGGTCGATGGTGGCGAGGACCGACGACATCGCCTTCGTGCTCCTCGACGAGAAGCCCGGAGAGGTCCTGCCGGTCGGCCGCGGACCTGAACTGCCCGGGCTGCTGGAGGCGCTGGACAAGATCGCCGTACGTCCCAGCTGAGCCCGGTGGATCGGCCCGAGGCGACAGGCGGCCGCTCCTGCCGTCCTACCTGTCGGCGTTCGACGCACTCACGCCATGGGCACGGAAGGGCTCACGAACGGCGTGGGGACAGTGGGGCGCGCGGCCGCCCGCGGGCCGTACCGTCGGCAGGCCCGTGAGCGGCGACATGGTCGACTCCTGCGCTCTGGAAGGGAATCGACCGGATCCGCCCCGCCTCAGCGGCCCAGCTCCTTGCGGGACACCCGGCGCAACCTGCGCCGCTGTGAGGGGTCCAGCGTCAGATACGCCGCCGTCGGAACTCCCAGGACGATCAGGAGGGCAGCCCACCAGGGCAGCCAGATGAGCAGGAGAAGCCCGACCGCCACACCCCCGACGGCGATCTTCGCGTTCTTCGACATGTGCGTAGCCTCCTTCGCGGCCACTGCCGCTCTCTGTCTTGAGAACGGGCCCGTGTTCCCTGCAGTTCCAGGCCGCGACCCTGATACAACCCTGAGTCGCGTCCCCTACTCGACCCTGAGCGGTTCCCCGACCTCGTACATGTGCCGCAGGGCCTGGCGGTAGGAGTCGACGAGTCCCGTCTCCGTGTAAGGGATACCCAACTCTTGGCAGTGTGCGCGCACCAGTGGACGGACGAGCTTCAGATGAGGGCGGGGCATGCTGGGAAACAGGTGATGCTCGATCTGGTAGTTGAGGCCGCCCAGGAACCAGTCGGTCACCACACCCCCTCGGATGTTGCGCGACGTGAGCACCTGGCGACGCAGATGCCCCCACCCCTCGCCATCGGGGTCGGGCATCTCCATGCCCTTGTGGTTCGGCGCGAAGGCCAGGCCCAGGTGCAGCCCGAAGAGCGCCTGGTGAAGCGCGGCGAAGGCGAGAGCCGTGCCGAGGGGCATCGAGCCGAGCAGCAGAGTCACGTACCCCGCGACGTGCACCACCAGTAGGAAGCCCTCGACCGCGCGTTCCCGCGGAGGCTGTCGACGCAGGTCCTGGAAGCCGTGGATCTTCAGGGCGACGCCTTCGAGGAGCGTGAGCGGGAAGAAGAGCCAGGCCTGGTTGCGGGTGAGCCAGCGCCGGAAGCCGCTGCGGTCCACGGCTTGTCCGCTGGTGAAGACCAGGACGTCGGCCACGACGTCGGGATCCTTGTGGATGTGGTTGGGGTTGGCGTGGTGGCGGTTGTGCTTGTCGTTCCACCATCCGTAGCTCATCCCGAGCAGCAGATTGCCGTGGATGAGCCCGATGAGACGGTTCACCGAGCGGTTGCCCGCGATCTGGGAGTGCCCGGCGTCGTGGCCTATGAAGGCGGTGCGGGCGGACATCACGGCGAGCAGCGGGGCCAGGAGCAGCACCCACCAGGAGTGGCCGATCAGGACGACACCCACGACGACGCCGGCCAGGACCAGCGCGTTGACGGCGACGGCCAGTGCGTACCAGCCCTGCCTGCGGTCGAGGAGACCCTGGCTCTTGACGGTGCGCAGGAGCGGTGTGAACTCGCTTCCGGCCGAGACCCTGGGAGGGCGTTCCACAACGGTTGAGACGTTTTCGGGCATGACGGAACTCCGGTCTCTGGAGGCTGGAGAAACAGGCTGGAGAAAGCGGGGTGCGACGAACCGGCCGCGGGGGACGCCGACCTCAAGAAACGTACGGATCAGCGACCCTGGGCGACCATGGCGCCACCCCCCGTGTCCGGGCGGGGGACAACCTCGGCCACCGGGTGGACCTGACAACACCCTCGGGCGAGAGTGGCGCATGTCACACCAATCGATGGCCACCGAGAGTTACTCGTGCTGTATCCTCGGCGACCTTGACCCCAGGTAGTCAAATTTGAGGAACGCGTCATCGCTGTGCAGAGGATTCCTGCGGCAACTCCCTCCGAGATCTCCGAACTGGCCCGTTGCTGTGCCGTTTTCATGCCTGCCGATCCGGCCCGTGCCGGCTCCGTCGCCTTCTGGCTGCCCGACGGTGAGGGCCCTCCCGCGATCGACTCCGGTGCTGTCGACTCCGGTGCTGTCGAGGAGCTGACGGTCGCCCTGCCCGGCGAGGACGGTGTCGAGCTGGTGACCGTGCCGGCCGTCGTGCTGCCGGTGCGGGCCGCTCTGCCGGTGCTCACGCGCGCGCGTGCCGTGTCGCACGCCCACAGGGCGACCGCGTTCTGGGGTGCCGCGGCCGTGCTCGCGCTCCAGTTCGCCGCGCGGGGGCTGCTGCTGCCCGGTCTGAGCGCCGGTGACCACGACGCGTGGCGTGCCGGGCCGCTGGGGGCGGCGGACCTGGGGCGGATCCGCGAACTGGCCGCCGCGATGCCTCCGCAGGCGCACGCGGTGCCGGTCGACGAGGCGGAACCGCTGCGGCTCCCCGATCCCGAGCGGCTGCTGCGTGCCTTCCTCGACGCGGTCGCCGACACGCTGCCCCGCTCCCCCGCCGCGACGCTCGCGGCGGGCGGCCCCGCCTTCGCCGCCCCCGAGCCGCAGCACGTGCCCGAACAGCGTGCGTGGGCCGCCGACGTGGCCGCGGGGCACGACGCCGGCGTACGGATCTCGCTGCGCGTCGAGGTGCCGGGGCTCGCGTCGGCCGTGTCGGACGAGACACGGCTGCCGTTCCGTGCGGTGCCGCAGTTGCACAGCGTCAGCGATCCGGCCCTGCTGGCGGACGCGTCCGAGGTCTGGGGCGGCACGAGCCCTGCTTTCGGTCCGCGCGCGCGGATGGACGCCCTGCTCGCGTTGCGTCGCGCCGCACGGGCCTGGTCCCCGCTCACTCCCCTGCTGTCGGCGACCGTGCCCGACTCGATCGAACTCGCCGACGAGGAAGTCACGGAGCTCCTGGGCGAGGGTGCCCAATCACTCGCGGCCGCCGGTGTCGAGGTGCACTGGCCCAAGGAGCTGGCTCACAAACTGACGGCCCGCGCGGTCATCGGTCCACCGGACGACGAACGGGGACCTGACGGGCTGTCGTCGGACACGCCGTCGTTCCTGTCGGCCGACGCGCTGCTGGCCTTCGACTGGCGGTTCGCCCTGGGCGACCAGCAACTGACACGTCAGGAGCTGGACCGACTCGCCGAGGCGAACCGCCCCATGGTGCGGCTGCGTGACCAGTGGGTGCTCGTCGACCCCCAGGAGGTACGTCGCGCCCGCGCCCAGCAGGATCGCAAGGTGACGCCCATCGACGCGCTGAGCGCCGTCCTGACGGGTTCCACGGAGGTGGACGGCCGGAGAGTCGACGTACGGCCCACGGGGTGGCTGGCGACGCTGCGGGACCGTCTGTCGGACCCGGAAGGGCAGGAGCCGGTCGGGCAGCCCGCCGCGCTGGACGCGACCCTGCGCGACTATCAGCTGCGCGGGCTCAACTGGCTCGCTCGTATGACCTCGTTGGGTCTCGGCGGCTGTCTCGCGGACGACATGGGCCTGGGCAAGACGATCACGCTGATCGCGCTCCATCTGCACCGGCAGACCGACGAGTCCGCCGCGGGACCCACGCTCGTCGTCTGTCCGACGTCCCTGATGGGCAACTGGCAGCGCGAGATCGAGCGGTTCGCCCCGGGCACTCCTGTCCGTCGCTTCCACGGTGCGCGGCGGAGCCTCGAAGGGGTGGCCGCAGGCGAGTTCGTACTCACCACGTACGGCACGATGCGGCTCGACGCGCCACGGCTGGCCGAGGCGTCCTGGGGCATGGTCGTCGCCGACGAGGCACAGCATGTGAAGAACCCGTACTCGGACACGGCCAAGCAGCTACGGACGATCGGCGCCCACGCGCGCGTGGCGCTCACCGGCACTCCCGTGGAGAACAACCTCTCCGAGCTGTGGGCGATTCTCGACTGGACGACACCGGGCCTGCTGGGCCGGCTCGGCACCTTCCGCAACCGGTACGCCAAGGCGGTCGAGGGCGGGCAGGATCCGGGGGCGGCGGACCGGCTCGCCCAGCTCGTGCGGCCGTTCCTCCTGCGCCGCCGCAAGTCCGACCCGGGCATCGCACCCGAGCTGCCGCCGAAGACCGAGACCGACCGTGCCGTGTCTCTCACCAAGGAGCAGGCGGGTCTGTACGAGGCGGTGGTCCGCGAGACCCTCGCCGAGATCTCCGGCGCCGACAGCATGGCGCGGCGCGGACTGATCGTGAAGCTGCTGACCGGGCTGAAGCAGATCTGCAACCACCCGGCGCAGTTCCTCAAGGAGGACAGGCCGAAGATCCTTGGGCGCTCCGGAAAGCTGGAGCTGCTGGACGAGTTGCTCGACACGATCCTCTCCGAGGGAGCATGCGTTCTGATCTTCACGCAGTACGTGCAGATGGCACGCCTCATCGAGCGGCACCTGAGCGCACGCGGCGTCGCCTCGCAGTTCCTGCACGGGGGTACGCCGGTGCCCGCGCGCGAGGCCATGGTGCAGCGCTTCCAGGACGGCGAAGTGCCCGTCTTCCTGCTGTCGTTGAAGGCGGCGGGCACGGGCCTGAACCTGACGCGGGCTGAGCATGTCGTGCACTACGACCGCTGGTGGAACCCGGCCGTCGAAGCCCAGGCCACCGACCGGGCGTACCGCATCGGACAGACACGGCCGGTGCAGGTGCACCGGCTCATCGCCGAGGGGACGATCGAGGACCGCATCGCCGACATGCTGGTGCGCAAGCGGGAGTTGGCGGACTCGGTGCTCGGGTCCGGCGAGTCGGCCCTCACCGAGCTGACCGACAGCGAACTGGCCGACCTGGTGGAACTGCGAGGAGGCACCCGATGAGTGACCCGTACGACAACACCCCGGAGCGCACCTTCGCCGCCCTGCCGCCCGCGCACGGGAGGGGCTTCGCGCAGAGCTGGTGGGGGCAGGCCTGGCTGAAGGCCCTGGAGGACGCCGCCATGGACTCCCAGGAGGTGAAGACGGGACGGAGGCTGGCCCGGGCGGGAGCCGTGGGAGCCGTGTCGGTCCGTCCGGGGCGCATCACAGCGGTGGTCCGGGACCGCGACCGCACCTCCCACCGCGCCGACGTCCTGTTGCAGGAACTGTCCGAGGAGCAGTGGGACCGCTTCCTGGGCATGGCCGTCGAGCGGGCCGGGCACATCGCGGCGCTGCTGGACCGCGAGATGCCGCCGCATCTCGTCGAGGACGCGGCGGCCGCCGGTGTCGAACTCCTTCCGGGTCTGGGCGATCTGGAGCCGGAGTGCGACTGCGGCGCGTGGGACCACTGCGGTCACACGGCGGCGCTGTGCTACCAGGTGGCGCGGCTGCTGGATGAGGACCCGTTCGTGCTGCTTCTCCTGCGCAGTCGTGGTGAGCGCGAACTGCTGGACGAGTTGCAGGTGCGCAGCGTTCCCCGGACCGAGACCGAGACTCCCGGGCAGGAGCAGGCGTACGAGGGCGTGGACGCCGCCGAGGCGTACGCGGACGGGGACATCCTGCCCCCGCTGCCCGACATGCCTCCCCTGCCCGCAGAGCCGGGGCTGCCGCCCTCGCTGGACACAGAGACCGATCCGGCGTCCGGGGTCGATCCGGTCGCACTGGAGTTCCTGGCGACGCAGGCCGCCCGCGAGGCGCACCGGCTGCTCACCGAGGCACTCAGGGCGGGCCATGAACAACGCTCGATAGCGGCCGAGTTGACGCTCCCCCAGGACGCCGTGCGCCTGGCCGCGGGTGTTCCCGACACTTCGGTGGCCGACCGGCTCACGGAGGGGTCGGGCCGCGACCGCGAGGGGCTGGCCCTGGCCGTCCGCGCCTGGGAACACGGTGGCACGGCCGCGCTCGACGTGCTGGAGGCCGACCGGCCCGCGGAGGCGGAGACCCTCGCACGCGCGCGTGCCGCCCTGGAGTCGGCCTGGGAGGAGGACCAGCGGCCCGCCCTGCGCGCGTCCCGCAACCGCTGGACCGCCGCCGACGGCCGGACACAGTTGCGTCTGGGGACGGACGGCCGTTGGTGGCCCTACCGCAAGGAACGGGGGCGTTGGGCTCCCGCGGGTCCCGCGTCCCAGGATCCGGCGACCGCGCTCGCTCTGGCGGAGGGTCAGGAGTGACGCCTGCCTGAAGGACACGCAGGACACCTCGGCACGCAGGGCACTTGGCGCGCGCAGAGCACCCGAACCGGCACCGACATCGGTATCGACACGGGAACCGGCACCGTCCACCGGACGAGCGGTGGACGCCCGGTGTTCACTCTCCGGCCGTACGGCGTTCGGGGCGGGGGCGAACTCTGGCCGCTGTCACCGAATTCGTGCCTCAGGAGGCCCCATGTCCCCGTACGTCGCAGGCCGGCGCAGCGTCCACCGTTCCGTCGCCGCGGGCGTGCCGCTCGCCCTGCTGGCCGCTCTCACGGTGGCGGGCACCGCGGTCGGTGCGCCCTCCGGGGAGGCGCGTGTCACTGGTTCCGCGACGCTCGGCGACATTCCGCTCGGCACGTTCAGCAACACGCTGCTGCCGGGCACGGTGGGCGACGACCGGGGCGTTGACCTCGGCGGGATCGGCAGCGACATCTACCCCGCGGGCCGCAAGGGCGAGTTCTGGACGGTCACCGACCGCGGTCCCAACGGCCAGATCAAGGTGGCCGGCGAGAAGCGCCGCACCTTCCCCGTGCCCGGCTTCGATCCGGCGATCGTGAAGATCCGGGTGTCCGGTCACACCGTGAAGGTGCTGGACGCGATCCCGATCACCACCTCCTCGGGGAAGCCCGTCACGGGCCTGTCCAACCAGAAGGGGCGCGACGAGGCGCCGTACTCCTACGACGCGAAGACACCGCTCTCGTACAACCCGAACGGGCTGGACACCGAGGGGATCGTACGGGCCCAGGACGGCAGCTTCTGGCTCGTGGACGAGTACGGGCCCTCGCTGATCCACGTCTCCGCGCGCGGGACGATACTCACCCGGTACGTGCCCAAGGGGCTGGCCCTGAAGGGCGCGGACTACCGGGTGGTCGAGGCACTGCCCGCCGTCCTTTTGCACCGGAAGATCAACCGTGGCTTCGAGGGACTCGCCCAACTGCCGGGTGGGGACCTGGTGATGGCCGTGCAGAGCCCGCTGTCCCTGCCGGACACGGATGCGGGCGAGGCCTCGCTGACGACACGTCTGCTGCGCTTCTCGACGAAGAAGCGGGCGGTCACCGCCGAGTACGCGTACCGGTTCGACCCGGTGAACGTGGTCGACCCGAGCGAGGACGACACCTCCGAGCTGAAGATCTCCTCCGTGGTGGCCGTCGGCCGCGACCGGCTGCTCGTCGAGGAACGCACCGACAAGGCCGCCCGGTTGCAGGTGGTGAAGCTGACCCGCGCTGCGGACATCCTCGGGGACAAGTGGGACGACGACACGACGTCACCCTCCCTGGAGCAGCTCGACGACCCCGCGGCCTCCGGCGTTCCGGTGCTGCGCAAGCGTCTTGTCGTCGACCTCGGCGCGGTGAAGGGAGTGCCTGGGAAGATCGAGGGCGTCGCGCGCGTGGATCACGACACGCTCGCGCTCATCAACGACAACGACTTCGGGATGACGGACGGGCCGGAGGCCTTCGACGCCCAGGGACGGCTGGTGGACAGCGGCATCGAGACCACCGTGACGTACGTACGACTGCCGCGCGGGATCTGAATTCCCGACCCCGCCCGGCGTTTTCACACCTCCACGCGCGCGTGCCTCACGTCAGCGGTTTGGTGAGCTTGCGCTTTCCGGCACCGACGTCCGCGGCCAGACTGCAGGCGACCTTGTCTATGCCGAGCTTGAAGCCCGTGGGGTCGGGATACTGCACCAGGGTGCCCCGCACGGTGCCGGCGGGCTGCCTGGCCGCCTTGGTGTCCAGGGGTTTCGCGCAGAGTGCCGATGCCGCCTTCTTGAGGGCGGCATCGGTGGTGTAGGTGCCTTCCAGTTCGGCCACCTTCACGACCTCGGCGTCGTGCGCCGCGCGGCACGAACGCTTCGCGGCCTGGCCCGGTTTGGTGTCGTCGATGTTGAAGCAGTCACCGGTTCGCAGCATGTAGTACGGCACTTCGTCGCTCGCGAGGGACGGCAGGAACGACTCCAGGTCGGTCGGGACATCGCTGGGCAGGCCGGACGGCAGCTCGGTGGGCAGGGAGGGCAGTTCGCTGGGCAGCTCCGAAGGGATGCTCAGCGAAGGCGTCGGCAGTTTCCCGGTAGGGGAGTCGCTCTCCGACGGCGACTTCTTGTCGGACGAACCGTCACCACTGGTGGCCACCAGGGCGACCGCGGAACCGGCGCCGAGAGTCACGATCACCGCCAGGACGAGCAACAGCACCCGGCGGCGCCGTCCTGGACCGCCCGGTCGCCCGGGAGGCGGCGGTGGCGGTGGCGGCGGTGGCGGTGGCTGCCAGCCTCCTCCGCCTCCCTGCCACGGCGGACCGTTGCCGCCGGGAGGGGGGCCTCCAGGAGGTCCGTAACCCTCTGGAGGAGGTCCGAAGCCTTCGGGCAGCGGGCCGAATCCACCGCCGCCCGAAGGGGGCGTGTTGTCCGGCGGCCGAGGAGGCTGGGGCGGTAAGGGCGGCGTGGCCATACCGTCAAGAGTCGCCTCGAACCGGTCACGATGCGACCCCTGCGCGGAACTTGATACGGACTCATGGCATGGATCGCATGATTCCGGAGGATTCCGCGCAGGAGTCCCCGGGCCGGGTTCCGGCTGAGCTCCGACCGATCGGAACCGAACGGAAGCCGAATGGCACCGAACGTAAGCCGTACGGAAGCGAACCTAAGCCGTACGGAATCAGCCCCGGGCGCCCAGCAGGTGGTCCATGGCCAGCTGGTCCAGGTGCTCGAACGCCATCCCGCGCGCGGCAGCCGTCTCGGCGTCGAAGTCCTCGAAGGCCGCGCGGTCCGCGAGCAGCGCCTGAAGGCCGTCGGCGGCGGTGGGCTGTGCCAGCTCGTCCAGACGCGAGGCACGCAGGGCCTCCTGGACCTCGGGGTCGGCCCGGAAGGCGGCCGTCCGCTCGCGCAGGATCAGATAGTTGCGCATGCAGCCGGCGGCCGACGCCCACACGCCGTCGAAGTCCTCGGTCCTCGGCGGCTTGAAGTCGAAGTGCCTCGGACCCGTGTAACCGGCCGACTCCAGGAGGTCGACGAGCCAGAACGCCGACCGCAGATCGCCCGCTCCGAAGCGCAGGTCCTGGTCGTACTTGATGCCGGACTGGCCGTTGAGGTCGATGTGGAAGAGCTTGCCGGCCCACAGGGCCTGGGCGATGCCGTGCGGGAAGTTCAGCCCGGCCATCTGCTCGTGGCCCACCTCCGGGTTGACGCCGTACATCTCCGGCCGCTCCAGGCGCTCGATGAACGCCAGGGCATGGCCGACCGTCGGCAGGAGGATGTCGCCGCGGGGCTCGTTCGGCTTCGGCTCGATCGCGAAGCGGAGGTCGTAGCCCTGGGAGATCACGTACTCGCCGAGGAGGTCGAAGGCCTCCTTCATGCGGTCGAGCGCGACCCGCACGTCCTTGGCGGCGCCGGACTCGGCGCCCTCACGGCCGCCCCAGGCGACGTAGATCTGCGCGCCCAGCTCCACGGCCAGGTCGATGTTGCGGATCGTCTTGCGCAGGGCGTAGCGGCGTACGTCCCGGTCGTTGGCGGTGAAGGCGCCGTCCTTGAAGACGGGGTGCGTGAACAGGTTCGTGGTGGCCATCGGCACGGTCATACCGGTCGTGTCGAGAGCCTGCCGGAAGCGCTTGATGTGCGACTCGCGCTCGGTGTCCGAGGACCCGAAGGGGATCAGGTCGTCATCGTGGAAGGTCACTCCGTAGGCGCCGAGCTCAGCCAGGCGCTGTACCGACTCGACCGGGTCCAGGGCGGCCCGGGTGGCGTCGCCGAACGGGTCCCTTCCCTGCCAGCCGACGGTCCACAAGCCGAAGGTGAACCTGTCCTCGGGGGTGGGCTGGTAGTTCATGCCGCGGCTCCTTGCTTGCTCCGACTATTTCGTCATGGCACTTAACAAATTAGTATGCGGAGGCATCTCTGGGAAGAGACAAGATGTCCTCGAACGGGGACGAGGTGTGGAATCCGTGCCGAGTGGGCCCGGATCCACACCGAAAACACCAGGTCAGATCCCGCGGAGCCGCGGAAGAGGGAGAGCCCGATGTCAGCAGCCGAGGGTCCGCTCGTCGTCGGCGTGGACACGTCCACCCAGTCCACCAAGGCCCTGGTCGTGGACGCGGCCACCGGCGAGGTCGTGGCGAGCGGCCAGGCGCCGCACACCGTCTCCTCCGGGGCGGGTCGCGAGAGCGATCCGCGGCAGTGGTGGGACGCGCTGTGCGAGGCCCTGCACCAGTGCGGGGACGCGGCACGTGAGGCCGCCGCGGTGTCCGTGGGCGGCCAGCAGCACGGTCTCGTCACGCTCGACGCCCAGGGCGACCCGGTACGTCCCGCCCTGCTGTGGAACGACGTGCGTTCTGCGCCGCAGGCACGCCGTCTCGTGGAGGAGCTGGGCGGCCCGAAAGCCTGGGCCGAGCGCACCGGCAGTGTGCCGGGCCCGTCCTTCACGGTCACCAAATGGGCGTGGCTCGCCGAGCACGAGCCCGACTCCGTCCGCGCGACCGCCGCCGTGCGACTCCCCCACGACTACCTCACCGAGCGCCTCACGGGGCTGGGCACGACCGACCGCGGCGACGCCTCGGGCACGGGCTGGTGGGCGTCCGGAACGGAGTCGTACGACGAGGAGGTCCTCCGTCATGTGGGGCTCGACCCCGCCCTGCTGCCCCGGGTGGTGCGGCCCGGCGAGGTCGCCGGAACCGTGCGCGGCAGCGGGGACCTGCCCTTCTCCAAAGGCACCCTGGTCGCGCCCGGCACCGGTGACAACGCCGCCGCGGCGCTCGGACTCGGGCTGCGCCCGGGCACCCCGGTCCTCAGCCTCGGCACGTCCGGAACCGTTTACGCGGTCTCCACGCGCCGTCCTGCCGACCCGACCGGCACCGTGGCGGGTTTCGCCGACGCGCGCGGCGACTGGTTGCCGCTGGCCTGCACCCTCAACTGCACGCTCGCCGTGGACCGCGTCGCCGCTCTGCTGGGCATCGACCGCGAGGCCGTCGAACCGGGCACGAGCGTGACGCTGCTCCCCTACCTGGACGGCGAGCGCACTCCTGACCTGCCGCACGCCTCGGGCCTGCTGCACGGGCTGCGGCACGACACGACACGCGGGCAGCTGCTCCAGGCCGCGTACGACGGGGCGGTCCACTCGCTGCTCGGCGCGCTCGACCTGGTGCTCGACGAGGACGCGGACCGTTCCGCACCGCTGCTGCTCATCGGCGGCGGCGCGCGGGGCACGGCCTGGCAGGAGACCGTCCGACGGCTGTCGGGGCGGCCCGTTCAGGTGCCCGAGGCCAGGGAACTGGTGGCGCTCGGTGCCGCCGCGCAGGCCGCGGGCGTACTGACCGGCGAGGATCCGGCGGCGGTGGCCAGGCGCTGGGACACGGCCCGTGGGCCGGTGCTGAACGCCGTGGAGCGCGACGAGGCGGCGCTGGCGCGGATCGCCGGGGTACTCTCCGACGCGGCCCCGCTGCTGGAGCGGGAGGCCGATCAGCGCTGATGCCCGCGCCCGAGGAGGCAGGGGCCGTTCAGCACCGGCGGCCCCCTTCCGGAGGCGTCGCGCACACCGACAGATCGGCGCGCACGGACCGAACAACCCTGAGGCGACCGGCCGGGCGAGGACTGACCCGGACGAGGACTGAACGAGGATTGACGGAGGCATGACCGCACCGCTGCACGAGGCCCATCCCAGCAGTCCCGGCCGTCGGCTGCCCGATACGCAACAGGGCATGCGGCGTCGCAATCTCTCGCGGGTGCTGCACACCGTGAACGCCGAGGGGCCGCTGTCCCGTGCCGCCGTCGCCTCACGCATCGGGCTCACGCGCGCGGCTGTCTCCACTCTCGTGGACGAGCTGATCCGCTCGGGACTCCTTGAGGAGCTGGGTCCCGAGCGGCCCGGGCGGGTGGGGCGGCCCGGCTCGGCGCTCGCCCTCAGCGGACGCGGTCCGGCGGGCATCGGTGCGGAGGTGGGCGTAGATCATCTCGCCGTGTGCGCGGTCGATCTGCGCGGCGAGGTACGGGCCCGGGCGGTGCGGCACGGGACCAACCGCGGCCGGTCGCCAGAACCGGTGCTGCGGGAACTGACCCGGCTGATACGGCAGGTCGTCGCCGAGGCGGCCAAGGAGGGCCTGCGGCCCGCGGGACTCGCCGTCGCCGTACCCGGCCTGGTGGCGCGCGACGCCCGGACCGTGGTGCGCGCCCCCAATCTCGACTGGCACGACACGGACCTCGGCGCTCTGTTGCCGGACGAGGTCCCGCTGACCGTGGACAACGAGGCGAACTTCGGCGGACTGGCCGAACTCTGGCTCAACGAGACCGCGCCGCGCGACTTCGTGCACGTCTCCGCCGAGATCGGCATCGGCGGGGCGGTGGTCGTGGACGGGCGGCTGCTGCGCGGGACGCATGGCTTCGCGGGCGAGTTGGGGCACGTCCCGGTGCGTCCCGAAGGGCCTGCGTGTGCGTGCGGCGGACGCGGCTGTCTGGAGCAGTACGCCGGCGAGGAGGCCGTCCTGCGCGCAGCCGGCCTGGAACCGGGCGAGGACCGTGTCGGACTGCTGGCCGAGCGAGCGGCGCAGGGCGACGAGAACGTGCGCCGGGCCCTGCGTGACGCAGGGACCGCTCTCGGCATCGCGCTGACCGGCGCCGTCAACCTGCTCGACCCCGAAGCCGTCGTGCTGGGCGGAGCACTGTCCGGGCTCGCGCCCTGGCTGCTGCCGTCGCTGGAGCGGGAGTTGGCCCGCAGGACCGCCGGTCCCGCCTGCGCGGTGTCCGTCTCCCGGCTCGGTTCCGAGGGCCCGTTGCTGGGCGCCGCGCACTCGGTTGTGCGGGCCGTGATGGACGATCCGGCGGCCGTGTCGGGCACCGGGGCGGCGCTGGGTGGCGGCGGGGCGTAGGGCACGCCCAACACGTCCTGGACGATCGGGCTCGTGAGGTTCTCGGCCTGGTCTGCAGCCCCGTCACGACGCTCTCTTCGCTGCGTCCGGGCGCGAGGCGGCGCCGAGGGCAACGCGCCTCAATCCCCCTTGTGGGTGGTGGAGTTATCCACAGTCACAGCGTTGTCCACGGACCTGAGAGTGTTCTTCCTCCCCAACCGACGAGAGCCGTACCGTGATTCACGCGAGACGCCACCGTCGGACGAACCGGACGGAGGCGTGTCCGGGCTGACGGCGCCGGTGTCGTACGTGGATTCGGTGGCCGCTGCCTGGATGATGGCCGCAGTGGTGGTGCTCGTGGTGCCACTGCGACGTCGTCCGCCGCCCTTCGGCAGAACGGAGCTGTGCACCATGAGCGACCCGCGAATCCTGACCGTGCGTCCCGAACCCGGCGAGTACGCCTGGACGTTCGGCGGTGCGCCGCCCGTGGCGCGCATCGCGCCGGGCACGGTCCTCGACCTCTATACGGAGGACTGCTTCGCCGGGCGGGTGCGGTCGGAGAAGGACCTGGTGTCCGAGGTGTGCGAGTTCCCGTTCCTGAATCCGCAGACGGGTCCGTTCCATGTGGAGGGCGCGGAGCCGGGCGACACGGTCGCCGTGCACTTCGTGTCGATCGAGCCGGCGCGGGACTGGGCCGCGTCGACGACGGTCCCGCTGTTCGGGGCGCTCACGTCCACGCACACCACGGCCACGCTGCAGCCGCCCCTGCCGGAGACCGTGTGGATCTGGCAGCTCGACCGGGCGCGCCGCACCGCGCTGTTCAGCGCCCGCGACAGCGACATCCGGATCGAGCTGCCCATGGACCCGATGCACGGCACCGTCGGGGTGGCGCCCGCCAACCTGGAGGTGCGCTCCGCTCTCGTGCCGGACGCACACGGCGGGAACATGGACACACCCGAGATGCGGGCCGGTGTCACCTGCTATCTCGGAGTGAACGTCGAAGGAGCGCTGCTCAGCCTCGGTGACGGACACGCCCGGCAGGGTGAGGGCGAGACCTGCGGGGTCGCTGTGGAGTGTGCGATGAACACCGTGGTGATCGTCGAGTTGCTCAAGGGGGTCGCCACTCCATGGCCCCGCATCGAGTCCGACACCCACATCATCTCGACCGGTTCGGCGCGCCCGCTGGAGGACGCGTTCCGCATATCGCAACTCGATCTGGTGCAGTGGCTGGTGCGGGACTACGGGTTCAGTGAGCTGGACGCCTACCAGTTCGCGACCCAGACCGTCGAGTCGCCGCTGGCCAATGTCTGCGACACCAACTACACGTGCGTCGCCAAGCTCCGCAAGGAATGGCTGCCCGAGCGGGAGACCCACCGGGGACTGCACGGACTCCTGCGCGAAACCGCCGCCGCACTGGGACGTTGAGTCGTCCCGCCACCACCATCGACGCGGCCACCAACACCGCCACCGACGCCCCCATCGTCTCCGGTGCCACCACCGCGACTTCGCACACACACCCGCGCCGCTCCCAACTCCCACCCCACTTCCGTTGTCACCGAGAGGTACCCCTCATGGACCGACCCAAGTTCCTGCCCGCGGCCCTTCCCAGTCGGCGGCGCCTGCTGCAAAGTGCGGCACTCGCCACGCTCTCCACGGCGTTACTGCCCACCACCCGGGCGGGCGCGAAACCGCAGGGGATCGACTACCCGCCGTCCGAGTGGTCGCCGGCGAGCACCTCCAACTACACGGTCGCCGGCCGCCCGACGAGCCATCCGGTCGACTTCGTGATCATCCACGTGACGCAGGCGACCTATGCGAACACTCTGGCCATCTTCCAGAACCCGAAGAAGAAGGTGTCCGCGCACTACGTCGTCCGGTCGGCCGACGGTCACGTCGCGCAGATGGTGCGCGAGCGCGACATCGCCTGGCACGCGGGCAACTGGGACTACAACACCCGCAGCATCGGCATCGAGCACGAGGGCTGGGTGGACAAGCCCGCGTACTTCACCAACGCCATGTACGAGGAGTCGGCGAAGCTCACCGCGGCGATCTGTACCAAGTACCGCATCCCCAAGGACCGTTCGCACATCCTCGCTCACTACGAGGTGCCGGGCAGCGACCACACCGATCCCGGCCCGCACTGGGACTGGACGCGCTACATGAGACTGGTCAACTTCGCCTGACCATCGGTCCGCGGTACTTGTCCGCGTCCGCCACCGGAGTGACGATGTCCCCAGCCGCACAGCCTTCCGGGGAGGCCGAGTTGACCGATCCATGGGTGGCCCTGGAACCGGGTGCCGATCCCGTCGAGCGGGTGCGCGTCCTGCGCCGCGCCCACGAGACGTTCACGGAGGCGGGCACGGTCCCGCGGCCGGTACGGTCCGTGGTGGCCGATTCATGGCGGCGTTCGGCACGGGCGGGGGTTGGGCCGGACGGCTCCGCGTGTGTGGAGTTCACCGACGGGGACCTCGGGGCCTATCGGGCGGAGCACCCACTGGCACGAGTGATGCCGCTGTTCCGTGAACTCATGGGGACCTTCGCTTCGGACGGCGAACACCTCCTCGCGGTGTGCGACGCACAGGGCAGGCTGCTGTGGGTCGAGGGCCATCCCGGGACGCGGCAGAAGGCGGACGGGATGAACTTCGTGCCGGGTGCGCGGTGGGCGGAGTCGGCGGTGGGCACGAACGCTCCCGGTACGGCGGTCGCGCTCGACCGGCCGGTGCAGGTGTTCGCGGCGGAGCACTTCATCCGGAGCGTCCAGCCGTGGACGTGCGCGGCGGCTCCGGTACATGATCCGCGTACCGGACGGCTGCTCGGTGCGGTGGACGTCACCGGCGGGGACGGGCTGGCGCATCCGCACAGCCTGGGTTTCGTGCAGGCCGTGGCCCGCGCCGCGGAGTCCCAGCTGGCGCTGCTCACCCCGGCACCGACCACGACCGACGTGCTCGAACTGACCGCTCTGGGCCGGGACGAGGCGTTGCTCGTCGCGGGCGGCAGCAAGGCGCGACTGAGCCGCAGGCACAGCGAGATCCTGGTGCTGCTGTCCCGGCACCCCGAGGGACTGACCGGCGACGAGTTGCTGTGCGCGCTGTACGAGGACGAGTCGGTGACGCCGGTGACGTTGCGCGCGGAGCTGGCCCGCCTCCGGCGCCTCCTCGGGGCGGGGGTGCTCGGTTCGAGGCCGTATCGGCTCACGGTTCCGGTCGAGTCCGACGTCGAGGTGGTGGAGCGCAAGCTCGGCGTCGGCGCGGTCATGGCGGCGGTGGCGGCGTACACCGGCCCCTTGCTGCCCGGTTCGGGGGCTCCGGCGGTGGTGCGGCTGCGCCGTCGGCTCGCCGACGGGCTGCGCGCGGCGCTCGTCTCCGGCCGCGATCCGGATCTGCTGGCGGACTGGGCGCACGCCCCATGGGGCGAGGACGACCTCGACGCGTGGCGGACGCTGGCTGCGATACGTCCGACGCCTCCGGTGCGGGCACGCCTGGAGGAGTTGGAGGCCGAGCAGTCCGCGTCCGCGAGCCGAGGCCGGGCTCCGCGCTGAGGGCCACCGCGCTCACGGCCACGAGGCACGCTCACGCCGACGGCGACAGCGAGGCTCTCTTCGCCGCCCAGCCCCACCCTCATTTCCGTACACCCACGCCCCACGCCGACGCCGGCACCGCACCCCAAACTTCGTGCCCCGTACCCCGACCCCGATCCCGACCCCTCACCCCGCACCCCGCACCCCGCACCCCGCACCCCGCACCCCGCACCCCGCAAGCCTCGGCCGACAAGCCACAAGCCACTCCCCCCGACATCGCGGCCGGGCCGGGGGCGCAACGTACCTGCAACCTCTCCGTACCTACCCTCGCGCCGAGAGCCGTCCAACGGCGGGCGGTCCTTCCACGGGAGGCAGAGCACATGACCCGTTACGCGGCGCCCGGCACCGAGGGCGCGATCGTCTCCTACCAGTCGCGGTACGACCACTTCATCGGCGGCGAGTACTCGCCGCCGGCCCGCGGGCAGTACTTCGAGAACCCGAGTCCGGTGAACGGGCAGCCGTTCACGGAGATCGCGCGGGGCACGGCGGAGGACGTGGACCGCGCGCTCGACGCGGCGCACGCGGCCGCTCCCGCCTGGGGCCGGACGTCGGTGACCGCGCGCGCCGACATCCTCCTCAAGGTCGCCGACCGGATGGAGGCCAACCTGGAGAAGCTCGCGGTCGCGGAGAGCTGGGAGAACGGCAAGCCGATCCGCGAGACACTGGCCGCCGACATCCCCCTGGCCATCGACCACTTCCGCTACTTCGCCGGGGCGATCCGCGCCCAGGAGGGCTCGCTCGGCGAGGTCGACGACGACACTGTGGCGTACCACTTCCACGAGCCGTTGGGCGTCGTGGCGCAGATCATCCCGTGGAACTTCCCGATCCTGATGGCGGTGTGGAAGCTGGCCCCGGCGCTCGCCGCGGGCAACGCGGTCGTCATCAAGCCCGCCGAGCAGACCCCGGCATCGATCCACTACTGGATGAGCCTGGTCTCGGATCTGCTGCCGCCGGGCGTGGTGAACATCGTCAACGGCTTCGGGGTCGAGGCGGGCAAGCCTCTCGCGTCCAGCCCGCGCGTGGCGAAGGTCGCCTTCACCGGCGAGACCACGACGGGGCGGCTGATCATGCAGTACGCCTCCGAGAACATAAAGCCGGTCACGCTCGAACTCGGCGGCAAGTCGCCGAACATCTTCTTCGACGACGTCTGGGCGCGGGACGACGACTTCCGGGACAAGGCGCTCGAAGGCTTCACGATGTTCGCGCTGAACCAGGGCGAGGTGTGCACCTGCCCGTCCCGGGCGCTCATCCAGGAGGGCCACTACAGCGAGTTCCTCGACGCGGCGGTCGCCCGTACAGAGCTGATCAAGCCCGGCCATCCGCTCGACACCGAGACGATGATCGGCGCCCAGGCCTCCAACGACCAGTTGGAGAAGATCCTTTCCTACCTGGACATCGGCCAGCAGGAGGGGGCCAAGGTCCTGACGGGCGGTCACCGTATCGAGTACGACGGTGAGCTGGCGGGCGGCTACTACGTCCAGCCGACGATCTTCCAGGGCGACAACCGGATGCGGATCTTCCAGGAGGAGATCTTCGGCCCCGTCGTGTCGGTCACGTCGTTCGCGGACTTCGACGACGCCATCAAGATCGCCAACGACACGCTGTACGGGCTCGGGGCCGGTGTGTGGACGCGGGACATCAACACGGCGTACCGCGCGGGCCGTTCGATCCAGGCGGGCCGGGTGTGGACCAACTGCTACCACGCGTACCCGGCGCACGCGGCGTTCGGCGGCTACAAGCAGTCCGGCATCGGCCGTGAGAACCACAAGATGATGCTGGAGCACTACCAGCAGACGAAGAATCTCCTCGTGTCGTACTCGCCGAAGAAGCTGGGCTTCTTCTAGGAACAGGGGAAGTGCGCCTGCCCGGGCAAAAATGCCTGGGCAGGCGCCGAGCCGGCCGCGAGAGGCGGGTCCGGACCGGGTTCCGCGGGTTCAGGGTCGGCCGCACCGGCCGTCGCCGCGCCGGAGGTTAGGGGTGACAGGGAGCAACGTAGGGGGTGTATGTGCTGGCGGGCCAGGGGCGTCGCGACGTCCAATGGGTGGGTAAGGCCGACTCGCCGCTCGCGCTGCCTCAACGGCGCGGCAGGCAAGTGGGAGTCCGCGGTCTCGCGGGAGGACTCCGCGGGGTCCCGCGCCGACGTCCCGGGGCGAGGACGGTGGGAGCCGTCCCGCGCCGGGACGCGGTGGCGGTCGTAACACCCCCCGCCCAGCCGGCCGAACGGCCCCGCAAACCGTCTGGAACCGAAAGGACACACCTCAGCATGGCGACGAACTCCGAGAGGTGGATCAGGCGCTACCACCCCGCGCCGGACGCTTCGACGCGCCTGGTCTGCTTCCCGCACGCCGGTGGCTCCGCGACCTTCTACCACCCCGTCTCACGCGCCCTGTCGCCCGAGATCGACGTGGTGGCGGTGCAGTATCCGGGGCGTCAGGAGCGCCGTACGGAGCCCTTGGTGGACAGTGTCGAGAAGCTGGCCGACCTCATCGTCCCGGAGCTCGAACCCTGGCTCGACCGGCCGTTGACCTTCTTCGGGCACAGCATGGGCGCGTCGCTGGCCTACGAGGTGGCCCTGCGACTGGAGGCCAAGGGCACGACGCTGCTCGGTCTCTTCGCCTCCGGGCGCCGGGCACCGTCGCGGTGGCGGGACGAGCGTGTGCACCAGTCCGACGACGAGGGGCTGCTCACGGAACTGCGCAGCCTCAGCGGCACGGACCCGGCGGTCCTCGGGGACGAGGACGTGCTGCGGATGATCCTCCCCGCGGTGCGCAGCGACTACCGCGCCGCCGAGACCTACCGCCCGCAGACGGGCCCGCGGGTGGGCTGCCCGGTGGTCGTCCTGATCGGGAACGACGACCCGAAGGTCAGCGAGGACGAGGCCCGCTCGTGGGCCGAGCACACGACGGAGGACACCACCTTCCGCTTCTTCGACGGCGGCCACTTCTACCTCAACTCGCAGGCCCCGCAGGTACTTCGGGAGATCCGGCAGTTCGTCGCGGAGCGCGGCGCCATGGCCGCGAAGTGACCCGAGGAAGCCCGCAGGCCATGAAGCCCGCAGGCCATGTGCGACCTGCACGTCGCGCATCCGGAGAACCGGAGGACAGTGGACGGTCCGCGTCCGCGGTCCGACGGGGACCGGCTGCTCGTCGTGGGCGACGTCGGCGAGCGGTCCGACGGCGTCGCCCGGGCGCTCTGCACCCTCAAGGGCCGCTTCCCGACGGTCGTCCGGAGCCCGGCAACCAGGAAGGGTGCGTCTGTACGGACGAGCTCTTCGAAGTGTCGGTGACCCGCCTCGCCGTCACCCGCCTCGCCGTCACCCGCCTCGCCGTCACCCGCCTCACCGTCAGGCGATGATCTGCAACAGCCCCGCGGCGCGCAGCTCTTCGATCCAGAGGCTGAAATCGGACTGCATGTACTCGGGGTTGAGGTCCCAGTGCTTCGCCAGCAGCGCGGCTGCGGCGTCGGGCCGGCCTCCCTGCTGAAGCAGGGCGATCCACATGGCGGTGCTGATGGCACTGCACAGGAAGCGCGAACCGGACGCAGGGCACGTGAGTTCAAGCCGTCCGTCCTCCAGGACGGCAACGTCCACCCCTGGCCGAGCCCGCACGCGCACGGAAGGCCTCCGTCTCGTTGAGTTACCCCGCCGACGCTTCCGCTGAAGGCCGTCGCTCGTCACTACATGCCCTGAGAACACTACCCAATGACATGTTGAAAAAAGCCTTCGCACCATTACCCTTGCCGTTCCTTGTCAATCCCTATGTAATCTCTTGAACAAACGGCATTGCGGTGCGGATTGCGATCGCCTTCGGAATTTTGATACAGCCGGCCGACTGCCCTGTAGCGGCTTCGTGACAGCCAGTCCGGCCAGGTGGCACATTACGGGAAATGACAAGAAAAACGGGACGGAATTTGTGCGGCCGGTCCGGAGAACACGGGTGTGGTGATATCGGCTCTCCGGACCGACAGGGCAGACGCTGAACCGTTTCGGGGGAAAACAGGCCCCACGCCATCCGGAATCCCCGCGGTTGCGTCGTGGTGACGGGGAATCAGAACGCCCAGGACAACGATAAGACAGACGCCCTGTCGACCAGTACCCCTACTCGGCCCCTAGGCCTCGTTCACAACCGGATCGTCCGACCCCAGATCGTCGTCGGCCGCAACCGTCGCACCCGCAACGTCGGGTGCGACGTCACCCAGCCCCTGCGACACGGCACGCAAGGCATCCACCATGTCCTGCCCCGTCGGGGCGCGTTCGCCATCGAGAAGCCACTGAAGGCTCAGCCCCGCGAGCATCGCGAGATGCAAAGAGCCGACGGCACGGGCGACACGATTGTCCTCACGAGCGTCGCCGGGCGCGATGAACTCGGCCATCGCGCCACGGGCGCGCTCGTAGTCGTCAGCCAGCTGCTTCCGCAATTCCGGAGCGTGCTCGGCCTGGGCAAATGCCTCGATACTGGCGACGAGCAACGGGCGATGCAGCTGGAAGGATTTCGTCACCCGTGTCCACATGGCGACGAGTTGCTCCTCACCGCTCTCACCGGAGCCACCCTGCCCGGGCATCGCCCGCTCAAGTTCCTCGCCCCACTCCTCGAACGCCTCCATCACTGCAGCATTCAGCAGTGCTTCCTTCGACCCGAAGTGATAGCCGATGGAGGCAAGGTTCGTTCCCGACGCGGCGACGATGTCGCGGGCCGTGGTGCGCGCATAACCGCGCTCATAGAGGCAGCGTTTGGCGCCTGCCAACAACTGCTCGCGGTGTCCCATGCGGGCAATCCTACGAGACATTGGCGTGTTCGTGCGCCCCTGGAAACCAAAATCGGCAAGCCAGCTATACATCCGTCCTACACATCCGTATAGTACGGCTCATGGCTACCAATCCGTCACTGAAGGCGACCGGACGGGAGTGGGCCAGCCTCGCCGTGCTGACCCTTCCGGTACTCCTCATCTCCATGGACATGACCGTCCTCTACTTCGCTCTGCCCTTCCTGAGCGCCGACTTGGAACCGAGCAGCACCCAGCTGCTCTGGATCATGGACATCTACTCGTTCCTGCTGGCCGGCCTGCTCATCACGATGGGCACGCTCGGCGACCGCATCGGTCGCCGGAAGCTGCTCATGCTGGGTGCCGCCGCGTTCGGCGCCGCCTCGGCCGCGGCGGCGATGGCCACCAGCGCCGAAATGCTCATCCTGGCAAGGGCGTTACTCGGTATCGGCGGTGCGACCCTGATGCCCTCGACCCTCTCCCTGATCCGCAACATGTTCCGCGACGACCACCAGCGCCGTACCGCCATCTCCGTGTGGACCGCCGCCCTGGCCGGCGGCGCGGCCCTCGGCCCCCTGCTCGGCGGCGCACTGCTCGAACACTTCTGGTGGGGCTCCGCGTTCCTGGTCAACGTGCCCGTCATGGTCCTGCTGCTCATCCTCGGCCCGGTGATGCTGCCGGAGTTCCGCGACCCCAACCCCGGTAAGTTCGACCTGATGAGCACCGGACTCAGCCTCGCCGCAGTACTGCCCATCATCTACGGCATGAAGAAGATCGCCGAGGACGGTGTGGCGGTCATCCCGCTGGCGACGATCGGTGTCGGCCTGCTGGTGGGCGTCGTGTTCGTACTGCGCCAGCGCAAGCTCACCCACCCCCTGCTCGACGTGTCGCTGTTCCGCAACCGCGCCTTCAGCACCTCGGTGGGCACCAACGTCCTGGCGATGTTCGCCATGGTCGGCTTCGGCCTGTTCACCTCCCAGTACCTGCAGTTGGTGTACGGCCTGCGACCATGGAGCGCCGGTCTGTGGACCCTGCCGGCGGCCGGCGCGACGATGGTCAGCGCGACCCTCGCCGCCGTTCTCGTCCAGAGCATCCGACCGGCGTACGTCATCTCCGCGGGCCTGCTGCTCGCCGCGGCCGGGTTCGGGGTCATGGCCCAGGTCCAGGCAGATTCCGAACTCGCCCTGGTCATCACGGGCGCCACCATGATGGCGGCCGGTGTGGGTGTCGTACTGACCCTTGCCGCGGACCTGATCATCGCGGCCGCGCCACCGGAACGGGCCGGCTCGGCCTCCGGACTGTCCGAGACCTGTGCCGAGTTCGGTGGCGCTCTCGGTATCGCGATCCTCGGCAGCATCGGTGCCGCCGTGTACCGCCAGTCCATGGACACCGACATGCCCGCAGGGATCCCCGAGGCCGCGAGCGAGGTCGCGCACGAGACGCTGGGCGGTGCCGTACAGGTCGCCGGACAGCTGCCGGAGGATCTGGCCGGGCTCCTGCTGACGTCGAGCCGGGAGGCGTTCACCGAAGGCATGCAGCTCGCCTCCTACACGGCGGCCGCCGTGATGTTCGTCGCCGCGGTGCTGGCCGGCCTGATGCTGCGCCACCTGCGGATCAGCCCCTCGGCCGGGGACCCGCACGCAGCCGCCCCGAGCTCGAAGGACAACGACGCCCAGCTCTACACCCGCTGAGCGGAGCGCCGACGGCTGTTCCACCGCCCGGTGCCGCTCGTACGCCCACTCCTCCGCGCAGGCCGATCACGGTCGGCGGGCGCGGAGGAGTGGGCGAGTGGTGCCTTGAGGTGACCGCCGCCAGGGCGTAGGGACTGTGGGGACGATCTCCATCACGATGAGCGGGCAGGTGCGCCCGCTGGGGGAGGAACGTCTGCGAGTGTTAGTCGAACCGGAAACCGTGGCGCTGGTGCGCGAGGACGGGACCCTGCAACTGGAGTCCCCACGCACGGGCAGTACCTACCTCTGCGGGCCGATGGGCACCGCCATATGGATCGCCCTGCAGCAGCATGCGGGGCATGTCGAGCCGGCGGTCGAGGTACTTGCCGTGCGATGGAACCGCAACCCGCGATGGCTCAGAGCCGATTTCGACACCTTCATCGGTGAGTTGAGAGACGCCGATCTCGTCAGCGTCGTGGACTGAGAGCCAACCGCATGACCAGCCATAGCCGCCACACGAGTGCACGAGAGCGGGACACAGAACCAGCTTGAAGAGCCGCACACGCGTCAAACCCGGAGAGACGTCGTACGAAAGTACAAGAACCGGACGCAGAACCAGTTTAGAGAACCGTGGCACCAAAGCGCCAGAGCCCGACGAACAAGTGGTCGACCACGTCATGACCGGACCGGCCGTACCGGCCGGGTCAGTTGGGGACCGGTCGGTCGGAGACGGGCCTGCGACACGGTGGCGCAAGGTCGTGGTGGGGTCCCACTGCCGGTGGTCCCCACCACGACTCTCGTCGACGGTCGGATCGGTCAGTCCGCGGACAGTTCGCCGTCGAGGATGTCGAACAGCTCGTCGGCCGTGACGGCCTCGAGGTCGGCTTCGTCCTCCTGATCCGGCCGGCCGGCACCGACCTCCACCAGCTTCGCCGCCAGCGCCCTCAACCGGTCCGCCGCGGGCGCAAGTCCGGAGTCCCCGGCCGAGACCGTCGCCGCCGCGACAGCGGCCTCCAGCCGGCCGATCTCACGCATGAGGTCCGCCGTGGCGTCCTCGTCCGGGATGGAGAGGTGCTCCTTGAAGTAACCCGCCACCGCCGCGGGCGTCGGATAGTCGAACACGAGCGTCGTCGGCGGCCGCAGGCCCGTCGCGGCGCCCAGCCGGTTGCGTATCTGCACCGCGCCCAGCGAGTCCACGCCCAACTCCTGGAACCCGCGCTCCGGTTCGATCGCCTCGGGGCCGGCGTATCCCAGCACCGCGGCGACCTGTCCGCGCACCAGGTCCAGCAGGAAACGGTCCCGGTTGGCAGGGGCGAGCTCCGCGAGGCGGCGCGTGAGCGCCGTCCGGTCGTTCTCGGCGCCTGCCGCGGCGGCGGTCCGCCGAGCGGTGCCCCCGACCAGCTTGCGGACGATGGCCGGCACCTGGTCCTGGGGCCTCGACCGCAGCACGGCGAGGTCCAGGTGCACGGGCAGCACGACCGGCTCGTCCTGCGCGGCCGCCGTGTCGAAGAGCGCGAGGCCCTCCGCCGTGGCGAGCGGCCGGACACCGGAGCGCCCGATTCGGTCCAGGTCCGTGCCGTCCAACGAGCCGACCATGCCGGTGCGTTCGCTCCACAGGCCCCACGCCAGTGACAGTGCCGGCAGGTTCTGCGCCCGCCGGTGCTGGGCCAGTGCATCCAGGAAGACGTTGGCCGCCGCATAGTTGGCCTGTCCGGCCCCGTCCAGCGTGCCCGCCGCGGAGGAGAAGAGGACGAAGGCGTCCAGTTCCCGTTCCGCCGTGAGCTCGTGCAGGTACCAGGCCGCATCGGTCTTGGGCCGCATGACCGCGTCCAGACGGTCGGGACTCATCGTCTCGACCACACCGTCGTCGAGCACACCGGCGGCGTGCACGACCGCGGTGAGCGGCGCGTCGTCGGCGACACCCGCGAGCAGGTCCCGCAGCGCCGACCGGTCGGACACGTCGCACGCGACGACATCGACCCTGGCACCCAACTCCCCCAGTTCCGCGACCAGTTCGGCGGCACCGGGTGTGTCGAGGCCCCGTCGACTGGTCAGCAGCAGGCGCCTGGCGCCGTGCTCGGTGACCAGGTGCCGGGCGAAGACGGCACCGAGACCTCCGGTACCGCCGGTGACGAGTACGGTGCCGGTCACCGCCTTGCCGAACTCCTGGCCGCCGGTCTCGTCGGATGCCTCGGCCGTCGGGGCGTGGGCGGGGACGAGACGAGGGCTGAGCAACTCTCCTGCCCGGAGGGCAAGTTGCGACTCACCGGAGGCGAGTGCGGCGAGGACCCGATCCATCGGCCCGGAGGCGGCGTCGGCTTCGGCGGAAGCCGTAGGGTCGGTGGCCGGGTCGAGGTCGAGGAGCGCGAACCGGTCGGGGTGCTCCGACTGCGCGGCACGCACCAGACCCCACAGCGCCGAGGACGCCAGCCCGGGCACCGCATCCCCGGCCTGGACGCCGAGCGCACCCCGGGTCACCCACACCAGGCGGGACTCGGCCCACCGGTCCTCGGACAACCACTGCTGTACGAGCGCGAGGGCCTGGGCGGTGACACTCCGCACGGCGGTCGGCATCGCTGCCTTCGCCTTCGCCTCTGCGTCTGGGTCCGTGTTCAGCGAGGGGGCGGTCGCCCATGCGTCCACGTCCACGAACACCCACTCCGGTACGCGGCCGGTGGCGTTCGTGTCGATCGCGGCCAGGTCCGCCGCCACCGAGGTGTCCGTACCAAACGCTGTCTGCAGGTCGGAGCCGGTGCCGAGTACCGCACGGCTCGGCAACTCCGGCAGCGGGGAGAACGCCGTGGAGGTCCAGTCGACCTTGAACAGCGACTCGGTCCGTGTACTGGTGCCTCCGGCGGCGTTGAGCTGTTCCGGGCTGATGTCACGGGTGACGAGTGAGTCGACGCGGGCCACCGGCAGTCCTGCCGCGTCGGCCAGTTCGACGCCGAAGCCGTCCTCGCCCACCGGCCACAGGCGGACCCGCAACGACGACGCACCCGACGCGTACAGGGACACACCCGACCAGGCGAACGGCAGACGGACGCCGCCGCCGGAGCCAGCTTCGGAGTTGGTCGCGGGGTCGGGATCGGGGTCGGAGGTGAAGGAGCCGAAGCCTGCTGCCTGGAGTGCCGCGTCCAGCAGCGCCGGGTGCAGCCCGAAGCCGCCCACCGCCGTGCCATCCGGGAGGGCGACCTCGGCGAACACCTCCTCACCGTTGCGCCAGACCCCGTTCAGACCCTGGAAGACCGGACCGTACTCATAACCCTCGACCGCCAAGTCCTCATACACACCCACCAGATCGATCCGTTCGGCACCCGGCGGAGGCCACGCCGCCGACAGCACGGATCCACCGCCCGACTGCGGGGCGCTGTCGGGGGTCAGGAAGCCGGTGGCATGGCACACCCACTCCCCCTCGACCCCTTCGCCCGAGGCCGAGTAGACGCCCACCGTGCGGCGTCCGCCGTCCTCAACAGCACCCACCACCACCTGCACCTGCACCGCACCCCGTGCCGGCACCACCAACGGCGCCGCCAGCATCAACTCCTCGACCCGGCCACACCCCACCTCGTCACCGGCCCGCACCACCAACTCGACGAACGCCGCACCCGGCAACAGCACCACACCCGACACCGCATGATCAGCCAGCCACGCATGCGACGACAGCCCAATCCGGCCCGTGAACAGCACCCCACCGGCTCCAGCCACGCCCACACCAGCACCCAACAAAGCGTGCTCCACCGCGACTTGGCCCACGCCCGCCACATCACCCGCCACCGCCGTCGCATCCAGCCACAACCGCTCCCGCTGGAAGGCGTAGGTGGGCAGCTCCACCCGGGGGTGGGGACCACCCAGGAGAATCTGCCAGTCCGGGTCTGCGGCACCACGCACGAACAGGCCCGCAAGCGAGCGCAGGAACTGATCCCAGCCGCCCTCACCACGACGCAACGTCCCCACCGCGACGACGGCACCGTTCCCGGTGTCGCCGCCGGACTCCACGCCCGTCGCCTCCACCGTCTCCTCGATGCCCATCACCAGCACCGGATGCGCACTCACCTCCACGAACGCACCGAAGCCTTCCTCAGCAAGGCGACGGGTGGCGTCGGCGAACCGCACCGGGCGACGCAGGTTGTCCACCCAGTAACCGGCCCCCAGCCCGCCGTCTGCGTCTGCGACCCACTCGCCGGTCATGGTCGACAGCATCGGCACCCCACCAGACAGCGGTGTGATCTCCGCAAGGTCGGCCAGGATGCGGTCGCGGACCTGCTCCACCTGCTCCGAGTGCGAGGCGTAATCCACCGGCACCCACTTCACCCAGACGCCCCGTGCCGACCACACCTCCACACACGCTTCCAGACCCTCACGAGTGCCGGAAAGGACCACCGAGCGGGGGCCGTTGACCGCCGCGATCCCCACACCTTGTACGTCTTCCAACCACAAGGCGACGTCGTCGGCCGGGGCCTGAACCGCGAGCATCCCGCCACCGCCCGCCAACACTTCACGGATCGCCTTCGACCGCAACGCCACCACCCGCGCACCGTCCGGCAGGGACAGCCAGCCACCCACCACCGCAGCCGCAATCTCACCCTGCGAATGCCCCACGACGGCGTCCGGCTCGACACCGACAGAACGCCACACCTCAGCCAGGGACACCATCACCGCCCACAAGACGGGCTGCACGACGTCAACCCGCTCCAGCGATGCGGCACCGTCAACGCCTCGCACCACATCCAGCAGGGACCAGTCCACGAACGGCTCCAACGCCGCCGCACACTCCCCCAACCGCGACCCGAACACCGGCGACGACTCCAGCAGAGCCTCCGCCATCCCCACCCACTGCGAACCCTGCCCCGGAAACACAAACACCCGACGACCCGACACATCAGCCACACCAGACACCAGACCGGACACCGCATCACCGGCATCCGACTGCCCGGCCGCCAGCCCACGCACCCCAGCCAGCAACCCATCCACGTCCTGGCCCACCACAACCGCCCGATGCCGGAACACCGAACGACCACTCACCAACGACCAACCCACACCCGAAACCGAAACCTCACCAGCACCAGCACCAGCACCAGCACCCGAGACCGCCTCGGCCAGCCGCTCCCCTTGAGCCGCGAGGGCCACCGCCGACTTACCCGACACCACCCACGGCACCGACACAGCCGGCACCACACCAGGCTCAACACCAGCCGCCAGGGCAGGCTCCTCGGCCGGCGCCTGCTCCACGATCACATGCGCATTCGTCCCACTGATCCCGAACGACGACACACCCGCCCGCCGCGGACGACCCACCTCCGGCCACCCCCGCGCCTCACTCAACAACTCCACCGCACCTTCGGACCAATCCACATGCGGCGAAGGCTCACCGACGTGAAGGGTCTTGGGCAGCACACCCGCCCGCATCGCCATCACCATCTTGATCACACCAGCCACACCCGCAGCCGCCTGCGTATGACCCACATTCGACTTGATCGACCCGAGCCAGAGCGGCTGGTCCTCGTCGCGGTCCTGGCCGTAGGTGGCGAGCAGCGCCTGCGCCTCGATCGGGTCGCCAAGGGTCGTACCCGTACCGTGCGCCTCGACCGCGTCCACCTCGGCCGCCGTCAGACCGGCGCTGGCCAGCGCCTGCCGGATCACCCGCTGCTGCGACGGACCATTCGGAGCCGTAAGGCCATTACTCGCACCATCCTGATTGACGGCGGAACCCCGCACCACGGCCAACACGCGGTGACCGTTGCGCCGGGCGTCCGACAACCGCTCCAGGAGCAGCACACCCGCGCCCTCGCCCCAGCCCGTACCGTCCGCGTCGGCGGAGAACGCCTTGCAGCGGCCGTTCGCGGCCAGGCCGCGCTGGAGGCTGAAGTCGATGAACGTCTCGGGGGTGGACATGACGGTCACACCGCCGGCGAGTGCCATCGTGCACTCACCCTGACGCAGGGCCTGGATCGCCCAGTGGAGAGCGACAAGCGAGGAGGAGCAGGCCGTGTCGACCGTGACGGCCGGGCCCTCGAAACCGAACGTGTAGGAGACACGGCCCGAGGCGATGCTGCCCGCACTGCCGTTGCCGAGATAGCCCTCGACCTCCTCCGAAGGCTGAGTCACGCGGGACCCGTAGTCGTGGTACATGATCCCGGCGAAGACGCCGGTCTGGGTGCCGCGCAGAGTGGTCGGGTCGATACCCGCCCGCTCGATCGCCTCCCACGACGTCTCCAGCAGCAACCGCTGCTGCGGGTCCATGGCGAGGGCCTCACGCGGCGAGATCCCGAAGAAACCCGGGTCGAACTCCGCCGCATCGTGCAGGAAGCCGCCCTCACGCGTGTACGTCCTGCCGGACTGGCCAGGCAGCGGGTCGTAGATGTCGTCGACGTTCCAGCCACGGTCCTCGGGGAAGAGGCTGACCGCGTCCGTACCGTTGGACACGAGCCGCCACAGGTCCTCGGGCGTGGTGACGTCGCCGGGGTAGCGGCAGCCCATGCCGACGATGGCGATGGGCTCGTCGTCGGTCGGGGTGGTCGCCATCGGCCTGGCGGCCGCGTCGACCGCTCCGAGTGTCTTTTCCCGGATGAGGTCGGCGAGGGCTTGGGGGGTGGGGTAGTCGAAGATCAACGTGGCCGGCAACCGCAGCCCCGTCTCCGCGTTCAACCGGTTCCGCAACTCCACCGCGGACAACGAGTCGAACCCGATGTCACTGAACGCCCGACCCGGCTCGATCGCACCCGCACCCTCATGCCCCAGCACCGCCGCCACATGCGACCGCACCAACTCCAACAACACCCGCTCACGCTCATCAACACCCAGCGCCGCAAGCCGGCCCGTCAGCGAAGCCTTGCCCTCGCCCGACGCGCCGACACCGACCGCCCGTCGCACCGGCCCGCCTACTACCGACCGGAACACCGCGGGCACACCATCCACCCGCGACCGCAACGCCCCCACATCCAGCCGCACCGGCACCACCACCGGCACATCCACACCCAACGCCACATCGAACAACGCCAGACCCTGCCCCACCGACAGACCCAGCACACCCGACCGGCTCATCCGCGCAACGTCACCCTCCGCCAACGCCGCACCCATACCAGTGCCCTCCCACAACCCCCACACCAAGGAGGTCCCAGGAAGTCCCAGCTCACGACGGTGTACCGCCAACGCATCCAAGAACACATTGGCCGCCGCGTAGTTGCCCTGCCCCGCGCCGTCGACCGTCCCCGCCAGCGACGAGAACATCACGAAGGCGGAGAGGTCCAACTCCCGCGTCAACTCGTGCAGATACCAGGCAGCGTCCGCCTTCGGACCCAACACACCGTCCAACCGCTCCGCTGTGAGCGACTCCAGCACACCGTCGTCGACCACACCGGCCGTGTGCACCACCGCCGACAACTCCGCACCCAGACCATCCACCACAGCAGCCAACGCGGCACGATCACTCACATCACACGCCACCACATCCGCCCGGGCACCCAAGTCCGCGAGCTCAGCAACGAGTTCAGCCGCACCCGGCGCATCCTGACCCCGCCGCGACAGCAGCATCAGACGCTCCACACCGTGCGATACGACCAAGTGCCGGGCCAACGCCGCACCCAGACCACCCGTACCACCAGTCACCAACAGCACACCACCGCCCCACGACGGTGCCTCGCCGGCCTCAGCGACCCGGGTCAGACGGGGTACGAGGATCTCGCCCTCGCGCAGGGCTATCTCGGCGTCCTGCAGTTCCGGCAGATGACGCAAGGCCTCTGCCGACAGGACGGATCCGTCGGTGTCGACCAGCAGGAAGCGGCCGGGAGCCTCGGCCTGCGCGGAACGGAGCAGACCCCGTACGGGCGCCAGGTCGAGGGCCGTGAGCGCCTCTGTATCGGACACGGACACGGCGCCGCGGGTCAGCACGACGAGCCGTGCGCCGTCGAACCTGGGGTCCTCGTTCCAGGCCTGCACAGTGGCCAGAGCCTCGTGGAGGGTGCTACGCACCGCCTCCGGCACGCTGTTCCCGTCGAGCCTGCTGCGGCACGGGAGGACGACCAGGTCCGGGATTCCGGCCCCGGCGTCCACGGCAGCGCCGAGATCGGCGAACGTGGCGTAGGTCCGCGTTCCCGCGAAGCCCGCGAGGTCCGCCGTCTCCGGAGTCGGCTCACCGAGCAGGGCCCAGCCGACGTTCCCCGCGGTGGTGTGGGGCGCCGGTGTCACGGACGTCCACTCCGGCTGGAAGAGGGACTGGTGGCGGGAGGACGCGGCACTGTTCAGCTGGTCGGCCGAGACCGGCCGGGTGCTGATCGACTGGACGGTGGCGACTGGCTGCCCGGCTCCGTCGGCCATGTCGAGTGCGTACTCGTCCTGCCCTGTACGAGAGATGCGTACCCGGAGAGCGGACGCACCGGAGGCGTACAGCGACACGCCTGTCCACGCGAACGGCAGTTGTGTCCCCCGGTCCGTGCCGTCCGGACCGTGGTCGTCCAGGTAGTCGGTCGCGTGCAGTGCGGCGTCCAGCAGCGCCGGGTGCAGTCCGAACCGCTGCGCGTCGGCATCGCCCTCCGGCAGGGCGACCTCCGCGAACACCTCGTCCGCACGGCGCCACACGGCGCGCAGCCCCTGGAACACCGGCCCGTAGCCGTATCCCTGGCCCGCCAGTACGTCGTACACATCGCTCACGTCGACGACCTGGGCGCCGGCCGGCGGCCATGCCTCAAGTCCGACGCCGTCCGTACCGCCACCAGCTGTGACGAAGCCGGTGGCGTGTCGGGTCCAGGGGGTCTCGTCGCCGTCCTCCGGGCGCGAGTACACCTCCACCAGACGTTCCCCGGCCCCGTTCGCCGCCTCGACGACGACCTGCACCTGTACGCCACCACGCTCGGGCACCACCAACGGCGCCTCCAGCGTCAACTCCTCCAGCCGTCCGCAGCCGACCTGGTCACCGGCACGCACCGCCAGCTCGACGAAGGCCGTGCCCGGCAGCAGCACCACACCCGCGACCGCGTGATCGGCCAGCCACGGATGCGACCTCAGGGACAGCCGCCCCGTCAGCACGACACCCTCACCACCCGCCAGCCCGACCACCGCACCCACCAGAGGGTGATCCGCAGCCGACTGACCAAGCCCTGCCGCATCGGTGACGCTGTGACCCGCCTCCAGCCAGAACCGACGCCGCTGGAACGCGTACGTGGGCAGCTCGACCCGACGCCCACCAGCCGTCAGCGGCTCCCAACTCACCGGCACGCCCCGGACATTGAGTCGGGCAAGTCCGGTCAGGAACTCCCGCACCTCATCCCGGTCCCGACGCATCACGGGAACGCACGCCACATCCGAGTCCTCCGGCAGCGACTCACGAGCCATCGCGCTCAGCACACCGTCCGGACCCAACTCCACGAACGACGACACACCGGCGTCCAGAAGAGCCTCCACACCGGAGCCGAAGCGCACCGCCTCACGCACGTGCCGCACCCAGTAGCCGGGCACACACATGTCCTGCGCCGAAGCGATCTCCCCGGTCACGTTCGACACGACTCCGAGAGCCGGCGTGTTGAACGTCAACCCCTCCGCCACGGCGGCGAAGTTGTCGAGCATCGGCTCCATCAGCTGCGAATGGAAGGCGTGACTGACGTTCAGCCGCTTCGTCTTCACCCCGCGCTCGCGCAGGCCCTCCACCACTGGCATCACCGCGGCCTCGCTGCCCGAGAGCACCACCGCGCGCGGCCCGTTCACCGCCGCAATACCGGCGTCCTGCACCCCGTCCAGGAGTTCACGCACCTCATCCTCGGTGGCCTGGACCGCCACCATCACCCCACCCGCAGGCAACGCATCCATCAACCGCCCACGAGCCGCCACCAACGTCGCCGCATGCTCCAGCGAAAGAATCCCGGCTACGTGCGCAGCCGCGATCTCCCCCACCGAATGGCCCGCCACGAAGTCCGGCCGCACCCCGAACGACTCCACCAAGCGGAACAGCGCCACCTCGACCGCGAACAACGCAGCCTGCGCATACACCGTCCGCGTCAGCAGAGCTGCGGCATCGCTCTCGGGCTCCGCGAACAGCACCTCCCGCAGCGGACGTTCGAGACCCTCCAGGCCGACATCCAGCAGGTCACACGTGCGCTCCAGCGACTCCGCGAACACCGGGAACGACGCGGCCAACTCCCGGCCCATACCGACCCGCTGAGCACCCTGACCCGTGAACAGGAACGCCAGCCGGCCGTCCACCACGCGACCCGAGACAACACCAGGCGCCTCGGCGCCGGTCGCCAACACCTCCAGCGACCGCAGCAACTCCTCACGCGAGGAGCCCAGCACCACACCCCGATGCTCCAGCCCGGCCCGCGACGCATTCAGCGAGAAGGCCACATCAGCAACCGACGAACCCGCCGTCTGCTGCTGCGCCGACAACGCCCCGGCCTGCGCCCGCAACGCCTCCACCGACTTGCCCGACACCACCCACGGCACCGGCAACCCAGCCACACCCGACTCGACGCCCGACTGGACATCAGGCTCGGCAACAACCTCCGCCGCAGGCTCCTCCACCGGCGCCTGCTCCACGATCACATGCGCGTTCGTACCACTCACACCGAACGACGACACACCCGCCCGCCGCGGACGCCCCACCTCCGGCCACTCCCGCGCCTCCGTCAACAACTCCACCGCACCCGCAGACCAGTCCACATGACTCGACGGCGCACCCACATGCAGGGTCCGGGGCAGGACACCCGCCCGCATCGCCATGACCATCTTGATCACGCCCGCGACACCGGAGGCGGCCTGTGTGTGGCCCACGTTCGACTTGACCGAGCCCAGCCAGAGCGGACGGTCCTCCTCGCGTTCCTGGCCGTACGTCGACAACAGTGCGTGGGCCTCGATCGGGTCGCCAAGGGTCGTACCCGTGCCGTGCGCCTCGACGGCGTCGACCTCAGAGGCCGAGAGTCCTGCACTCGCCAGCGCCTGACGGATCACCCGCTGCTGCGAGGGACCATTCGGAGCCGTCAGACCATTGCTCGCACCGTCCTGATTCAACGCCGAACCACGCACCACGGCCAACACCTGGTGACCGTTGCGCCGCGCGTCCGACAACCGCTCAAGCACGAGGACACCCACACCCTCGCCCCAGGCCGTGCCGTCCGCGTCGGCGGAGAACGCCTTGCAGCGGCCGTTCGCGGCGAGGCCGCGCTGGAGGCTGAAGTCGATGAACGTCTCGGGGGTGGACATGACGGTCACACCACTGGCGAGCGCGAGCGAGCACTCCCCCTGGCGCAGGGCATGGGCGGCCCAGTGGAGGGCGACAAGCGAGGAGGAGCAGGCCGTGTCGATCGTGACGGCCGGGCCCTCCAGACCCATGGTGTACGCGACACGGCCGGAGACCACGCTGCCGAGGGTGCCGTTGGCGATGTAGCCCTCGACGTCCTCGGAGAGGCGGGCGCTTCCTGTGCCGTAGTCGGTCTGCATGACACCGGCGAAGACACCGGTCTGGGTACCGCGCAGAGTGGTCGGGTCGATGCCCGCCCGCTCGATCGCCTCCCACGACGTCTCCAGCAGCAACCGCTGCTGCGGATCCATGGCGAGGGCCTCACGCGGCGAGATCCCGAAGAAACCCGGGTCGAACTCCGCCGCATCGTGCAGGAAGCCACCCTCACGCGTGTACGTCCTGCCGGAGACGCCCGGCAGCGGGTCGTAGATGTCGTCGATGTCCCACGCCCGGTTGTCGGGGAAGGGCGTGATGGCATCGGTGCCTTCGGACACGAGCCGCCACAGGTCGTCGGGGCTGCGGACGTCGCCGGGGTAGCGGCAGCCCATGCCGACGATCACCACGGGGTCGTCGTCGGTCCCGGTGACCGCGGGTGCCTCGGTCAGCGGCAGCGCGACGTCCGTGGTGGCTTCCTCGCCGAGGAGGGAGACGATCACGTATTCGGCGAGGGCTTGGGGGGTGGGGTAGTCGAAGATCAACGTGGCCGGCAACCGCAGCCCCGTCTCCGCGTTCAACCGGTTCCGCAACTCCACCGCGGACAACGAGTCGAACCCGATGTCACTGAACGCCCGACCCGGCTCGATCGCACCCGCACCCTCATGCCCCAGCACCGCCGCCACATGCGACCGCACCAACTCCAACAACACCCGCTCACGCTCATCGGCGCCAAGCAGCGCCAGCCGCCCCGCCAGCGACACCTCCCCGCCACCCGACACAGCAGCACCCACCGCACGCCGCACCGGCCCGCCTACTACCGACCGGAACACCGCGGGCACACCGTCCACCCGCGACCGCAACGCCCCCACATCCAGCCGCACCGGCACCACCACCGGCACATCCACACCCAACGCCCCATCGAACAACGCCAGACCCTGCCCCACCGACAGACCCAGCACACCCGACCGGCTCATCCGCGCAACGTCACCCTCCGCCAACGCCGCACCCATACCAGTGCCCTCCCACAACCCCCACACCAAGGAGGAAGCGGGTAGACCAACAGCCCGCCGATGCACGGCGAGAGCGTCGAGGAACACGTTCGCCGCGGCGTAGTTGCCCTGCCCAGCACCGTCCACGACACCGGCGACGGACGAGAACATCACGAAGGCGGAAAGGTCCAACTCCCGCGTCAGCTCATGCAGATACCAGGCAGCATCCGCCTTCGGACCCAGCACACCATCCAGCCGCTCCGGCGTCAGGGACCCCAGCACACCGTCATCGACCACACCGGCCGTGTGCACCACCGCCGACAACTGCGCACCCAGACCATCCACCACAGCAGCCAACGCGGCACGATCACTCACATCACACGCCACCACATCCGCCCGGGCACCCAACCCGGCCAGCTCAGCGACCAGTTCAACCGCACCCGGCGCATCCTGACCCCGCCGCGACAGCAGCACCAGACGCTCCACACCATGCGACACCACCAGATGCCGGGCCACCACCGCACCCAGACCACCCGTACCACCAGTCACCAACACCACACCACCACCAGCACCACCAGCACTGCTACTGGCACTGGCACCCCACAGCGGGGCAGGCATGGTGAGGGCGACCTTGCCGATGTGGCGGGCCTGCGCCATGTGGCGGAAGGCGTCGGGGGCGTGGGTGACGTCCCAGGTGCGTACGGGCAGGGGCCGCAACGCTCCGCTGTCGAAGAGGGCGAGCAACTCCCGCAGAATCGCCTGGAGTCGGTCGAGGTCCGCCTCGAAAAGGTCGAAGGCGCGGTAGCGCACGCCGGGGTACTGCTCGCCCACCTGCTGGGGGTCGCGGACGTCGGTCTTGCCCATCTCGGCGAAGCGTCCGCCGCGCGGCATGAGGCGCAGGGACGCGTCGATGAACTCGCCGGTGAGGGAGTCAAGGACGACGTCGACGCCACGGCCGCCGGTGCTGTCGAGGAACTTCCGCTCGAACTCGGTGTCTCGGGAGGACGCGATGTTGTCGTCGTCCAGACCGGCGGAACGCAGCGCGTCCCACTTGGCCGGGCTGGCCGTGCCGTACACCTCTGCCCCGAGGTGGCGGGCGAGTTGCACGGCCGCCATGCCGACGCCGCCGGCCGCGGCGTGGACGAGGACCGACTCTCCGGAGTGCACGTCCGCGAGGTCCACCAGGCCGTAGTACGCGGTGGCGAAGACGAGCGGGACGGTCGCGGCCTGCGCGTAAGACCAACCGCGCGGCATCGGGACGAGCGTGCGGTGGTCGGTGACGGCGTGCGGGCCGAAGGCCGTGTCGAAGAGGCCCATGACGCGGTCGCCGGGCGCGAATCCGGTGACTCCGGGACCGACCTCCTCGACGATGCCGGCCGCTTCGCCGCCGATGTCCGCCTTGGTCGGGTACATGCCGAGGGCGACGAGGACGTCACGGAAGTTGACACCCGCGGCTCGGACGGAGATACGTACCTGTCCCTCGGCCAGCGGCTGCCGGTCGGCGTCGCTTGGGATGAGGGCGAGGTTGTCCAGGGTGCCCTGGGTCAGCACGTCCAGGCGCCAGCTCGTGGCGTCCGGGGGCGGTACGAGCCCGGTGTCAGCGGCGGCCCGGACCAGGCGGGGGGCGTACAGGTTGCCCTTGCGCAGGGCGAGTTCGGGCTCGTCCACGGAGGTCACGAGGGCCAGGGCGGTGCGCGAGGGCTCGGTGTCGTCGATGTCGACGAGGAGGATGCGGTCGGGGTTCTCGGCCTGTGCGGAGCGGAGCAGGCCCCAGACGGGAGCCAGGGCCAGGTCGGGGCCGCCGCCCGCGGCCGGGTCGACGGAGACGGCGTCGCGTGTGACGACGACGAGCCGGGTGGCGGCGAGGCGTTCGTCGGCGAGCCAGGTCTGGACGAGCCGCAGCGCTGCGTCGGCCGCGGCACGTACGGCCGTGGGCACGTCGGTGTCCGGGCCGGCCGGTGACGGCAGGTCGGCGACGACGAAGTCGGGGACGACGGCCCCTGCGTCGAGGGCGGCCCCGAGGTCGTCCAGGTCGTCGTGAGCGGTGCAGCGTACGCCGACGCCGACGAGTGCGGACGCCAGACCGGGCTCGTCGGGGCCGACGAGGGTCCAGACGCCGTCGGACGGGGTCGGCTCGGCCGTGACCGGGGTCCAGTCCACCCGGAACATCGAGTCGGGGCCGCTCCGGGCTCCGCGCAGTTGTTCCGCGGTGACCGGGCGGAGGACGAGGGACCGCACGGTCGCGACGGGCTGCCCGGCGCTGTCGGCGAGGTCGAGCGCGTAGCCGTCGTTCCCGGTCGCCGTGATCCGCACCCGCAGCGCGGACGCACCGGTGGCGTGGAGCGTCACTCCGGTCCACGCGAACGGCAGTCGTGTCTCGGCGGCGGCGTCGGGACCCTGCGGGTCCAGGTAGTCGGTCGCGTGCAGTGCGGCGTCCAGCAGCGCCGGGTGCAGTCCGAAGCGCTGCGCGTCCGCCTGCGCGCCCTCGGGGACGGCGACCTCCGCGAACACCTCGTCCGCACGGCGCCACACCGAGCGCAGCCCCTGGAACACCGGCCCGTAGCCGTATCCCTGCCCCGCCATGGTCTCGTACACGTCGCTCGCGTCGACGGCCACGGCGCCCGCGGGCGGCCATGACTCCAGGCCCATGCCGTCGGTGCCTGCACCGCCCGCGACGAAGCCCGTGGCGTGCCGGGTCCAGGCCTCCTCCACACCCTCGTCCTCGGCACGGGAGTACACGCTCACCGAGCGGACACCGGACTCCTCCAGCGCCCCGACCACGACCTGTACCTGTACGGCTCCGCGCTCGGGCACCACCAGCGGCGCCTCCAGCGTCAGTTCCTCCAGCCGTCCGCAGCCGACCTGGTCACCGGCGCGTACCGCCAGCTCGACGAAGGCCGTGCCGGGCAGCAGCACCACACCGGCGACGGCGTGGTCGGCCAGCCACGGGTGCGACTTCAGGGACAGCCGCCCGGTCAGCACCGACCCGTCGCCGCCGGCCAGCCCGACCACCGCGCCCACCAGGGGATGGTCGGCGGCCGACTGTCCGAGCCCGGCCGCGTCGGTGGTCTTCTGGCCGGCCTCCAGCCAGAACCAGCGCCGCTGGAAGGCGTAAGTGGGCAGCTCGACCCGGCGTCCGCCCGCCGTCAGCGGCTCCCAACCCACCGCAACGCCACGGACATTGAGCCGGGCCAGACCGGTCAGGAACTCCCGCACCTCATCCCGGTCCCGACGCATCACGGGAACGCACGCCACATCCGAGTCCTCAGGCAGCGACTCACGAGCCATCCCACTGAGCACACCGTCCGGGCCCAGCTCGACGAACGACGTCACACCGGCAGCAACCAGGGCCTCCACGCCCGAGCCGAAACGCACCGCCTCGCGGACATGCCGCACCCAGTACTCCGGTGCGCAGAGCTCCTGCGCCGAGGCCACGGCGCCCGTCACGTTCGAGACCACGGCGATCCGCGGCGCCTCGTAGTCCAGGACCTCGGCGACCCGACGGAACTCCGCGAGCATGGGCTCCATCAGCGGCGAGTGGAAGGCGTGGCTGACCTGGAGCTGCTTGGTCTTCACCCCGCGCTCCCGCAACGCCTCCACCACCGGCAGCACCGCAGCCTCGGTGCCCGAAAGGACCACCGCACGCGGCCCGTTCACCGCGGCAATACCCGCGCCGTCAACACCCTCCAGCAGGTCACGTACCTCCGACTCGGTGGCCTGGACCGCCACCATCACCCCGCCGGCAGGCAACGCATCCATCAACCTGCCCCGTGCCGCCACCAACGTCGCCGCGTCCTCCAGAGAGAACACCCCGGCCACATGCGCAGCCGCGATCTCCCCCACCGAATGCCCCGCCACGAAGTCCGGCCGCACACCGAACGACTCCACCAAGCGGAACAGCGCCACCTCGACCGCAAACAACGCCGCCTGCGCATACACCGTCCGCGTCAGCAGAGCTGCCGCAGCACTCTCCGGCTCCGCGAACAACACCTCCCGCAGCGGAAGATCAAGGTCCTCCAAGCCGACGTCCAGCAGGTCACACGTCCGCTCCAGCGACTCCGCGAACACCGGAAACGCAGACGCCAACTCCCGGCCCATCCCCACCCGCTGAGCACCCTGACCCGTGAACAGGAACGCCAGCCGGCCGTCCACGATGCGGCCCGACACCACCCCGGGCGCCTCGGCGCCGGTCGCCAACACGTCCAGCGACCGGAGCAGTTCCTCGCGCGAGGAGCCCAGCACCACACCCCGATGGTCCAGCCCGGCCCGCGACGCGTTCAGCGAGAAGGCCACATCGGCGATCGACGCGTCCGCGTCCCGCTGCTGTGCCGACAGCCGCTCCGCCTGGGCCCGCAGCGCTTCCGCCGACCTGGCCGACACCACCCATGGCACCGGGAGCCCCGCGGGGGCCGTCGCCGTTTCAGGGACGGGGGCGGGGGCCGGCGGCTCCTCGATGATGACGTGGGCGTTGGTCCCGCTGATGCCGAAGGCGGAGATGCCGGCCCGGCGCGGGCGGTCGGAGCTGTCCCAGTCGCGGGTCTCGGTGAGGAGTTCGACCCCGCCCGTGGACCAGTCGACGTGGGGCGTGGGGGCGTCGATGTGGAGGCTGCGGGGCAGCTTTCCGTATCGCATGCCCATGAGCATCTTGATGAGGCTGGCGGCTCCGCCGGCGGCCTGGGTGTGGCCGAGGTTGGACTTGATGGAGCCGAGCCAGAGGGGGCGCTCCTCCTCGCGGTCCTGGCCGTAGGTGGCGAGGATGGCCTGTGCCTCGATGGGGTCGCCGAGCTTCGTGCCGGTGCCGTGGGCCTCCATGGCGTCCACGTCCGCGGGGGCGAGGCCCGCGTTGGCGAGGGCCTGGAGGATCAGGCGCTGCTGGGACGGGCCGTTCGGCGCGGTGAGGCCGTTGCTCGCGCCGTCCTGGTTGATGGAGGAGCCCTTGACGATGCCGAGGACGGGGTGGCCGTTGCGGCGGGCGTCGGAGAGGCGCTCGACGACGAAGATGCCGACGCCCTCGGAGAATCCGGTGCCGTCCGCGGCGGCGGCGAAGGGCTTGCAGCGGCCGTCGGCGGCGAGGCCGCGCTGGCGGCTGAAGGCGGCGAACATGCCGGGGTTGCCCATGACGGTCACACCGCCGGCCAGCGCGAGGGTGCACTCGCCCCGGCGCAGGGAGTGGGCGGCCAGGTGCAGGGCGACGAGCGAGCCGGAGCAGGCCGTGTCGATGGTGACCGCGGGGCCTTCCAGGCCGAGGCTGTAGGCGACGCGGCCGGAGGCGACGCTGGGGGCGTTGCCGGTCATGAGGTAGCCGTCCAGGCCTTCGGGGGCCTCGTGGACGCGGGTGCCGTACTCGTGGACCTCGGCGCCGATGAAGACGCCTGCCTTGCTGCCCTGGAGGGAGCCGGGGTCGATGCCGGCGCGTTCGAAGGCCTCCCACGCGGTCTCCAGGACGAGTCGCTGCTGCGGGTCCATGGCGAGGGCCTCACGCGGCGAGATCCCGAAGAAGTCCGCGTCGAAGCCGCCGGCTTCCGCCAGGAAGCCGCCCTCGCGGACGTAGCTCTTGCCCGGCTTGCCCGGGTCGGGGTCGTAGATGCCCTCGACGTCCCAGCCGCGGTTGGTGGGGAACTCCGTGAGTACCTCGCCCTCGTCCATGACGAGCTGCCAGAGGTCCTCGGCGGAGTTGATGTCGCCGGGGAAACGGCAGCCGATGCCGACGATGGCGATCGGCTCGTCGTCCACATCCGTGCCGGCGGCGACGGGCATGTGGGTCTCCTGGCCGATGCCGAAGGCGATGCGCCGGATCTGCTCGGCGACGAGAGCCGGGGTGGGGAAGTCGAAGGCGATCGTCACAGGGAGTTCGAGGCCGCTCTCGTCGGCCAGCCGGGCGTGCAGGTCCACGGCGGCGAGGGAGTCGAAACCGAGTTCCAGGAAGGGTCGTTGCACGTCGATGGTGTCGGGGGTGAGCGGTGCGACGGCCCGGAGGGCGGCGACGGTGTGCCGGTGCACCAGGTCGAGGACGGCCTGCTGCTGTTCGGCGGACGACAGGTCCTCCAGCCGCCGAGCCAGCGCCGATCGCGGGTCCGCGGACTCATCCGAAACAGGGGCGGTTTCAGGAACGATGTACTCGGACTCGCTCATTCGCTTACTCCTCGCTAGGGCGGGCGACGACACAGGTGAAGAAAGGGCGCAGGGAAAAGTGCGGGAACGCCCGCGTCGGGCGTTCCCTGGGTGGTGCGGGTGGTGCCGCGAGGCGGTGCGGCTACGCGCGGGTGGCGGGACTGCGGTGGTGCTCCAGGCGGGACGCGGAGACGACCCGGCCGTCCTGGACGACCACTTCGACCGGTGCGGGCCTGCCGAGGAACATCAGGAGGCTCGCGGTGACTCCGTAGGCGCCGGCGTTCGGCACGGTGACGAGGTCGCCGGGTTCGAGCCGCGGGAGGGCGATCTCCCGGCCGAGGAGGTCGCCGGGGGTGCACAGGGGTCCGGCGAGGCTGGCGACATCGTCGAGTTCGACGGCGTCGGCGGCGCCGGTGGTCTCGGGCTCCACGGCCACCGGCAACAGCCGGCCGAGGCCGGACATCCCGCCGAAGGTGTTGATGCCTGCGTCGAGGACGACGAACTTCCGGCCGCGGCTGACCTTGGTGTTGACGACCCGGCTCAGCAGTGCTCCGCTTCCGCTGACCTGGTAGCGGCCGGTCTCGACGGCGATCTGCGGAGCTCCTTCCCGCCAGCGCGGGAGGTGGGCGTCGAGGGCGGCCGTGAGTGCCGCGCGCAGCTGTCGGTAGACGGGGCGGTCGCCGGGGGCCCCGTAGGGGTGGGCGAACCCTCCCCCTATGTCGAGGAACTCCAGCGGGATGCCGTGGTCCGCGGCCAGGCGTGCCGCGGTCTCGATGGTGTGCTGGAACTCGCCGATCAGGCTGTCCTCGTCGCGGGCGTTGCTGAGGGGGAAGAAGTGCATGCCGACGACTCGGGTGCCGGGTACGGCGAGGAGGTCCGGGGTGGCGTCGGCGAGGGTTTCGCTGTCGATGCCGAACTGGGAGGGGGTGCCGGTCATCCGGATGCTGGTGGTGGCGCTGGCGGTGGCGCTGTTGATGCGCAGCAGGCACCGGGCGACGGTGTCGTGGCGCAGGGCGGCGGCACCGATGTGCTGGAGGTCGGTGAAGGACTCCACGGAGAAGGTGCGTACGCCCTTGCCGATCGCCTCGTCTAGTTCGGTGTCCGTCTTGCCGGGGCCGGTGTAGAGACAGTCGGCGGCGCGGTAGCCCGCGGTGAGGGCGGCGGCGAGTTCGCCGACGGAGCTGATCTCGGCGCGGCACTCCGGGCCGTTGTCGTCGCGCAGGGCGCCGGCGACCTGGGGGTGCGGGTTCGCCTTGAGGGCGTAGTAGACCTCGACCTCGTCGGGCAGGGCGGTACGCAGGTCGCGGCGGGCCTCGGTGATGCGGTCCAGGTCGTAGACGTAGAGCGGGGTGCCGTACTGCTCGGCGAGTTCCTCGTAGCGGGTCACCGGTCGCCCCCGTCGATGAGTCGTGCCAGCTGTTTGCGTTCGGACTTGCCGTTCAGGGTGAGCGGGAAGTCGTTGACGATGCGGCAGATCGCGGGGACCTTGGCTGCTTCGAGGCGTTCGGCGAGCCTGCGCAGCACGTCGTGCGGTGCGAGGTCGGACGCGACGACGAGGGCCAGGTCGCGGGTGTCGGTGGGCGGCAGGGCGACGGCGGCGGTGACGCCGGGGATGTCGAGGGCCGCCGCTTCTATCTCGACGGTGCTCATGCGGGTGCCCTTGCGCTTGAACATGTCGTCGCGCCGGCCGACGAAGTAGAGGAAGCCGTCCTCGTCGAGGTGTCCGTAGTCGCCGGTGTGCAGCCGCATGGCGCCGGTGTGTTCGTCGCGTCGGTAGGCGCGGGCGGTGAGTTCGGGGGCGCGCCAGTAGCCGGCCATGACGTGGGGTCCGGTGACCGTGATCTCGCCGGGTTCACCGGGCGGCAGGGACCGGCCGTCCTCGTCGAGGATCTCCACGGTGGTGCCCGGCAGGGGCAGGCCGACGGAGTCGGGCCGTTCGTGCTCCAGTTCCGGCGGCATGATCGAGATGCGCTTGCACTCGGTCTGGCCGTACATGCGGACGACCTGGACGCCGGGGAACGCCTCGCGGAGTTTTTCGATGGTGGCCTGGGGCAGGGCGGCGGCGCTGTTGGTGAACATGCGCACGGTGGGTGCGCCTTCGGTGTCGCGTCGCGCCAGGGTGGTCAGCATGCTCGCGAGGGACGGCACGATGGGCATCATCGTGGCGCCGGTCTCGCGCATCGACTTGAGCAGCGCGATGTCCGGTTCGCCGCCGGCGAGGACCAGCTTGGCGCCGGTGAGGGTGGAGATGAGGACCTTGTAGAGGCCGAAGTCCCAGGAGACGGACATACGGCAGAACACGACGTCGTCGCGGCGGTAGCCGAGGACGGCGTTGATGGAGGACGCCGCGAAGGCGATCTGCTGGTGGGGGCAGGCGACGGCCTTGGGGGCGGCCGTGCTGCCGGAGGTGTAGATGAGGACGGCCAGGTCCTCGGGCGAGACCTCGACGGGCTCGGTGCCGGCCTTCTCGGCGCGCAGCCGTTCCACGTCCGGCCACAGGGTGTCGAGCGCGAACACGGGCAGGTCGGTGAGGTCGTGCAGCCGGGCGGCGGCGGTCTCGTCCTCGGCGATGACGAGCCGGGGGTCGGCGTCGGCGATGACGGAGCCGAGGTGGAAGGGCTTCATGCCCGGGTTGAGGGGCACGAAGACGATGCCGCGACGGCAGGCCCCGAAGAACACGGCGACCGTCTGCCGGACGTTCGGCAGCTGGACGACGATGCGCTCACCGCGGCCGATGCCCTTTTCGTCGAGCCAGGCGCTGAACGCCTGGCTGTGGGCGAGCAGTTCCGCGTAGGTCCAGGAACCGAACGCGTCCTCCACGGCCTGGGAATTCGGCGACGCTTTTCCGGAGTCTTCCAGAAAATGGTGTACGAGCCCGCCGTGACGGAGATCGAGTTCGGCATTGTCGGACATCACATGGGTCATGCTGCTCAATGCCGGTCTCCTGTCCGGTAAATGCACGTGAGGGTCTGATCAAGGCACACGGCGAACTCCCCCGAATACGTCTTTTGATGGCGAGGCTAGCCCGGCGCGGGCCGGACGACATACCCCTAGCGGCCCCTAAGGGCCCCTATCGGGTTTGGTTGTGCGGCAGGTGTTTCTTTCACGTTCCGGCGAGGATTTCGTCGGCCCGTGCGGTAAGGGCCCGCCGGTCGGTCTTGCGGTTGGAATTCAGCGGCAGTTCCGCGATGTGGTGGTAATGCCGTGGTACGACACCGTCCGGCAGGGTGGCGCGGAGCAGCGTGGCGAAGCGGGCCGGCGGTACGGGTGCGGCGGCGGTGTAGAAGACGACCAGTTCCGTGCCGGCGCCGGTGGTCGCGCCGACGGTGACGGCCTCGTCGACGCCTTCGCACGCCTGGAGCGCGTGGTCGACCTCGGCCAGTTCGACGCGCCAGCCCTGGACCTGGACCTGGGCGTCCATCCGGCCGAGGTAGACCAGGTCGCCGCCGGGTGCCAGCCGGACCCGGTCCCCGGTGCGGTACCAGCAGCGTCCGTCGTGGTCGAGGAATCTGCCGTGGTCGTCGGAGGGGTCGAGGTAGCGGCCGGCCATCTGGGGCCCGGTGATGCACAGTTCGCCGGTGTCGGGGTGGGGTCGGCCGTCCGTGTCGAGGAGGACGTGGTCGAGGCCCTTGTGGAGGGGGCCGATCGGGACGACGCCGTTGGCGCCGACGACCGGGGAGACCTCCGGTGACCACCGGTGGGCGGTGACGGTCACGGTCAGTTCGGTGGGTCCGTAGAGGTTCTCCACGAAGGACGCGGGGGCCGCGCGCTGCCAGTCGTCGGTGTCCGCGCACTTGAGTGCCTCGCCCGCGAACAGGCTCCAGCGCAGGGTGGGCAGGGAGCCCGGGCGCAGGCCGCCCAGGCGGCGGACGAGCGCGATGCTGCTGGGGGTGGAGAACCAGACGGTGACGCCCTGTTCGGTGAGGTGGGCCGGCAGGTCCCGGTAGGCCTGCGGCGGGATCCGGGCGATGCTCGCGCCCGCGCCCCAGGCGCTGAACATGTCGAAAAGGGAGCAGTCGAAGTTGAGGTCGAAGGTCTGGGTGAAGACGTCCTCGGCGGTGAAGTCGTAGCGGGTGTCGAGCACTTGGAAGTAGTGGGCGAAGTTCCCGTGGCTGAGCGGCACGCCCTTGGGCCGCCCGGTGGAGCCGGAGGTGAACAGCACATAGGCCGTGTCGTCGGGGGCCACGGGCCGGGGCTCCGACAGGGCGTGTCGCTCGTCCACCACCACGGGGCGACCCGCCGTGTGCTCCCGCTCCGGGTTGTCGTCGGCGGCCAGGACCACGGTGTCCGGCCGGTCGGCGAGCAGTTCGGGGAGCAGGCGCCTGCCCTGGGCGTCCGCGATGACGGCGGTGACCCCGGCGGCCCGCATCATCTCGGCGGTGCGGGCGACTGGGAAGTCGGGCCGCAGCGGCACCACGGCCGCGCCGGCGCACAGGGCGGTCAGGATGCCCTGGTAGGCGGGGATCCCCTTGGCCGCCAGCACCCCGATCGCCGTGGGCGCTTCGGCCGTGGCGTGCAGCAGGGATCCGGCCTGGCGCAGGGCGGTGCGGTGGGCCTCGGCGTAGGTCACCGTCTGCCCGCCGGACCGCACCGCGGGCCGTTCGGGTGCGCGGGCGAGTCCGCGCAGGAAGCGTGCGTACAGTGCGTGGTCGGCGGCGTCCATGGTTCCTCCGTGGGGCCGGGCGGCGGTCGTGCCTACGGGCCGGGGTCTTCGCTCCTGGGCCGGGCGGGCGTCCTGGGGGCTCGGCCGCGGCGGATGGTCAGGGGCGCGGTTCGGCCAGGGCCGACAGCGTCTTCCACAGCACGCCGGGGGTTTCGAAGGTCTCCTTGGTGAGGGCCTCGTCCTGGAAGTGGACGCCGTAGGTGTTCTCCAGTTCGGCGAGGAGTTCGACGGTGCCGAGCGAGTCGAGGCCGACGTCGCGCAGGCTGACGTCGTGCTCAAGCGGCTGGTCGGCGGAGAGGAACGGCAGATAGCGGCGGAGCAGGCTCTCGAAACGGTCGTCCCACATGGGAGCTCCTTTCGGCCCCGGTCGACGGGGCACGCGGTCTTGGGGTGCCTACGCGGCGGTGGTGCTGCGCGGGCGGGGCTGGAGGGCGAGGCGCGGTGTGGCGGCGAGGACCTCGAAGGCGCGGGTCGTGGTCCCGACGCGTCCGAAGAGGCTGTCGGGTCCGGCGACGCAGACGCGGGTGACGCCCTGGCCCTGGAGGGAGGCGATGACGTCGGGCCAGCGCAGGGGGCGTACGAAGCTCTCCAGGAGCATCGTGCGCACCTCTTCGCCGGTGGTCAGCAGCGCCCCGTCCTGGTCGGCGACGACGGGCAGTGCCGGGTCGTGGAAGGTGAGGCCGCCGACGACCTCCTCCTCCGCCTTGCGGCGCAGGCCGCCGAAGGCCGCGGCGTGCATGGGCGGCCGCATGGCGTAGAGCGGCATGGCGCCGGCCGACCGCAGGCGGGCCTCCAGCCAGGCGCTGTTGCGCTCGTGGAGGGTGAGCATGAAGAAGTCGTGGTCGATGTGGCAGGAGGTCTCGTGCCATTCGCCGAGCTCGTCGAGTTCGGCGAGGATCTCGTCGAGCCGCTCCCGGGGCGCGCGGACGAACGAGTGGGTCACGACACCGGTGTGTTCGGTGCGGAAGTACTCGTCCATGCAGCGGGCGAGCCCGGCCGTCATGCGCACCGCGTCGGCGAAGGCGAGCGCGCCGCTGTAGGCGGCGACGGACTTCTCGCCGAAGCTGGCCCCGGTGCAGATCCGGGGGCTCACGCCGAGGTTCTGCTCGGCCCAGCGGGCGAGGGCCACGCAGTTCACCAGGAAGGCGATCTGGGCGTACTCGGAGTAGTCGCCCTCGGTCTCGCGGAAGCGGTCCACGAGCGAGTAGCCGAGCGTGTCGTCCGCCTCCGCGAGCAGTTCGCGGACCTGTCGGTTGGTCACCAGGAACCTGCCGACCTCGGCGAACGACGCGGGCCCCATGCCGGGGAAGACCATGGCGGTCGCTCCGCCGTCCACGCCCGGTTCGTGCTGTGTCGTGTCCATGGTGGGCTCACACCAGACTTTCGAGATAGGAGAGCATGACCTGCTGGAACCGCTCGGGCTCCTCCAGGTGCGGTACATGGCTGGAGTTCTCCAGCACCTCCTGCCGCACGTCCGGCACGAGGTCGAGGAACGGCTGCACGGTGGCCTGGGTCGCCTCGTCGTGCCGGCCGGTCAGGACGAGCGTGGGCACGGCGATGTCGGGCAGGCAGAACTCCACGGACCAGTCGCGCAGTGTGCCGATCACGTGGAACTCGTTGGGGCCGTTCATCGTGAAGTAGACGGTGGGGTCGTTGTAGATCTCCATGAAGGTGGCGCCGAAGTCCCGCGGCCATGGCACGATCCGGCAGACGTGCCGGTCGTAGAAGGCGCGCATGGCGTGGAAGTAGGGCTCGCTGTCGGTGGTGCCCGCCTCTTCGTGCTCGGTCAGCACCTTCTGGACGTCGGCCGGGAGCAGTTCGCGCAGGCGCTTCATCTCCTGGAGCCAGATCTTCATGGAGGCGGGCGCGTTGGCGACGACCAGGCCGCGCAGTCCGACGGGTCGGCGGGCGGCGTGCACCGAGCCGAGCATGCCGCCCCAGGACTGGCCGTAGAGGATGTAGTCGTCGGCGATGCCGAGCTTGTCGAGGAGGTTGTCCAGCTCGTCCTCGAACAGCTTGACGGTCCAGAAGTCCGCGCCGCGGTCGGGCAGATGGGTGGAGCCGCCGTTGCCGATCTGGTCGTAGTGGACCACGGGCCAGCCGGCGTCGGTGAGGGACGTCATGGCCAGCAGGTAGTCGTGCGTGCTGCCGGGACCGCCGTGGAGCAGCACCACCGGTGGTTTGCCTGAATGCAGGTCACCCGTCACGCGATACCAGGTCCGGTATTGACCGAATGGCACGGTCCCCTTGGCACTCGGGGGTTTGGACATTCACACCACCTCACAGTTCGACTCGTCGGTCACGCTAGATGAGCGGCACAGCGGAGCAGACCCCTATCCGGCCCCTAGGTACCCCTAGGCCCGGACAGCGGGGCCGGGCCCGCCGATTCGGGAAATGCGAGGGCGTCGTACGTCCGCTGTACGTAGGAAAGCGCGGTGAGTAGTTCGGAGGAGGAAACCGCGCGAACGGCGCCCGTTTTCACGGTGTTTCCCAGCGGCAGCATTCCGGTGTCCGCCCATCGCAGGCGACCGGTGTCGTCTATGTAACTCCGGCTGCGCCCCATGTTGTCGGGATGGAGGCAATAGGGAATGTCGAGATATCCCCGCTTGAAGGCACGGAACAGGGCGCTGCCGATGTCCGGCCCGCAGTTCATGACCGCCTCGACGAGAGCACGGGCCTCCGCGTGCGTCACGGAGTCGGCGGAGTGGTCCTCGGGGGCGGCGGGCAGCACGCCGGCCGCGGCGGGCCCTCCTGCCGCGGGGAGTACCGCGGCGGGGCGGGGCGCCGCCCGGGCGACGGCGGCCGCGTGTTCGAGGGCGGCCACGTTGTCGGCGACGGTGGGGATGTGGTGCGCCTCGGCCGCCGTCTTGACGATCAGCCGCTCGGCCCCGGTGGCGACGGCCAGTTCGGCGGCACGCCCGAGGAGCGCGTGGGCGCCCTCCGGAGTGGTCGGGTACACGCCCATGTACGCGTAGATGACGATGTGGCAGTCGGCGTCGGGCAGCAGCTCGGTGTGCAGGCGGCGCAGGGCCCGTACCGCTTCCCGGTCCTGTTCGGGGTGGGTCTGCTGGGCGTAGCTGAGGGAGATGCTGCGGATGCCGTGCTGCCGGAAGAAGAGCGCCTCGAGCACGCTGATCGCGACGAGCTGGCTGGGCGGGCACAGCTGCCCGAGCATGCAGCCGCCGAAGGTCTCGAGGTGGGGTTCGAGTCCCAGCTCCCGCAGCCCGGCGAACTGGTCGCAGCAGCGGGCCCAGTTGCTCACCGACTGGTCGAGCGGGATGCGTCCGTACGGCAGGCAGTAGGAGACCGGTCCGCCCTCGGTGGCGTCCAGGCCCACCCGGGTCAGCGCGCCGAAGATGTGCAGGGGCGTCGCCGATCCGTGGCGTACCTGGACGGGGAAGTCGTCACCGACGATCCCGGCCAGGACCTGACGCGTCGTCGACTCCTCGTGGGTGACGATGGGATAGCCGTTGAGGGCGATGCCGGACTGCAGCGCCTTCGCGGCGGCGTCGAGGTCGCCTACGCGCGTATAACTGTCCAGGGTGAGCGTGCCGACCGTGGTGGCGTCCGCCGCCCGGGTGGCGGCCAGTCCCGCGCGCATCGCGTCGGGGGCGCCCATGCCCATGCGGGGCTGCACGACCAGTTCGCCCCGCTCGTGGGCGGAACGTACGAAGGCGCCGAATCCCGTCAAGACGCGACCCGTTGGGGAAGCGCCTTTATGTAGTGCGCGAACGAGGACACCGCCTCCGCGTCGTCGGGGAACACCGCGTCGAAGCCCGCCCAGGCCAGTTCCGCGGCCTGCTGCGACTGGCCCGATCCGGCGACGCCGAGCTTGCCGCCGATGACGACGGGGATGCCGTCGAGTTCCTCGCAGGCGCGCAGTTCGCGGATGACGCGCATCCCGTCCTGGTAGCCGTGACCGTTGACGGTGCTGATGACGACGAGACCGGGGCGCCGGTCGCGGCACTCGGCGACGAGCAGCTCGTCGGGCACGCACGGCCCGAGGTTGACGACCTCGTGGCCCAGCTCCTCGATCAGCAGCTGCAGGAAGACCAGGTTCCAGGTGTGCGAGTCGGACGCGACGCTGCTGATCAGCACGGGGGGTGCGCCGCCGCTCGGGAGGTGCGGCAGGGGGTCCTGCGGCCGGTGGGTGGGGGCGGCGGTGGACATCTGGCGGACGTGGGAGGGATACATGTGGGGCGTGCTCCGTGTGGAAGGGGGGACGGGAGGGTGTGTGGCATGACGGCGGGCGCCGTGACCGGGCCGCGCAGTGCGCGACGGCTCGCGGCGGGGCCGTACGGGCCCGGGGTAGGGGTGGTAGTGGTGCGGGTGAACGCGGTTGGGGGCGGTCGGGACCGGCCGCCGGTGGGCGGCTTCAGAGGCGGCCGCTGCCCGTTGCCGGGCGGGGCAGCCGGTGCCGGCGTGGGTCAGTCGAGCCAGGCCGCGGGTGCCGGGCGGCCGTTGCCGATCGGCGGGAACAACTCGTCGAGCCGGTCGAGGACGTCGTCGGGAAGCCGCAGGTCCAGGGTGTTCAGCGCGCCGGCCAGGTGGGCGGCGGTGCGCGGGCCGATGACGGCCGCCGTGAGCCCGGGGCGGGACAGCAGCCAGGCCAGCGCGACCTGGGCCGGGTCGAGGGAGATCTCCGCGCACAGCTTCTCGTAGTGCGAGACGGCGTCGCGCCGGGTCTCCAGGGCGAGAGCCGCGCGGCCCTGCGCGGTCTTCACCGCCGTCCCGTCGTCCAGCTTGCGCAGCGCGCCGCCGAGCAGCCCGCCGTGCAGCGGCGACCAGGCGAGGACCCCGATGCCGTGGGCCACGGCGGCGGGCACGACCTCGGTCTCCACGAAGCGGGTCGCGAGGTTGTAGACGCACTGCTCGGAGACGATGCCGAGGAAGTTGCGGCGGGCCGCCGCGGCCTGGGCGTCGGCGAGGTGCCAGCCGGCGAAGTTGGAGGATCCGACGTAGCGGATCTTGCCCTGGTGCACGAGGGTCTCCATGGCCTGCCACACCTCCTCCCAGGAGGCCGACGGGTCGACGTTGTGCATCTGGTAGACATCGATCCAGTCGGTACGCAGCCGCCGCAGCGAGTCCTCGCAGGAGGCGACGATATGACGCGCCGACAGCCCCTGGTCGTTGGGCAGGTCGCTCATCGGGTTGCTGACCTTGGTGCCGAGGACCACGCGCTCGCGCCGCCCGCCGCCCTGCGCGAACCACTCCCCGATGATCTCCTCGGTGAGTCCCTTGTGGACCTGCCAGCCGTACTGGTTGGCGGTGTCGAAGAAGTTGATGCCCTGCTCCAGAGCCTCGTCCATGAGCGCGAACGCCTCGTCGCGCGTGGTGCGGACGCCGAGGTTGAGCGTGCCCAGGCACAGCGGGCTCACGTTCAGTGCCGTACGTCCGAGCTTCCGGTAGAGCATCGTCACCCTTTCAGGGACCTGGGAGAGGGAGGAGGGAGGAGAGAGGTGGTGCGGCGGTCACCGCGCAGGGTCAGGGGTCCCGCGCCGCCCAGGGTCAGAGGTCCCGCGGCGCTCCGGAGAGGCTGTGCAGACAGGCGATGAGGCTGCGGGCCTGGACGTTGACGTAGTGGCTGTGCCGGAGCAGGCCGACCATCTGGTGGAGCGCCATCCAGCGGTAGTCCGGGGCCGGTTCGGGGGTGACCTCGATGTCGGACTCGACGATGAGATAGCGGTTCTGGGCGTGGTAGAACCGGCCGCCCTCCTCGGACAGGATCGTCTCGAAAAGCACCTGCTCGGGGCGGGCGGACAGCACGTGGTTCAGGAAGGCCGGCCGGGCCGCCGGAGGAAGACCCTCATAGTTCGACGGGGTGCACATGACCGTGGGCGAGAGCTCCACGACGTCCAGATAGCCGGGCTCGACGCGGGCGTGCGCCAGGACGTGCAGGACACCCTCGATCCGCTTGACGAGGAAGGCCACGATGCCGACGCCCGCGGGCGCGATCATGGGCTGGGTCCACTCGCGCACCTCCCGGTCGCCGTCGGTCTCGATGTGCACACCGATGACGTCGAAGAACCGGCCGGTGTCGTGGGAGACCGCGTACTGGCTGCGCCGCCAGTTCTCCACCTCACGCAGCGGCACGAGCCGGGTGCTCACCTCGTGCCGGGTACGGGCGTCGGTGATCCAGCTCAGGATGTCGCCGGTGCTGTGCAGACTGCCGTGGTCCTCGCTGCACGAACGCAGGATGGGCAGCCGTAGTTCGCTTCCGGGCCCGGGCAGTTGCTCGGCGAGCCGGGACCCGGAGAACGGCAGACACGACAGCACGGTCCGGGTGTCCATGTTGATCAGGTCGTCGATCGCGAGCAGCCGGTGCAGCTGACCGATGGTGAGCCACATGAACGCCTCGTGCGGCTCGACGTCCTCGTCGGTCTCCACGACCATGTTCCGGTTGCGCTTCTGGAAGAACCACGAGCCCTGTTCGGACTGCAGCGCGTCCGTCATGACACTGTGCTGCGAGGTGTCCTGGAAGTACGACAGGTACGGTACGGCGTTGCCCCGGTGCACCCGTGTGTAGTTGCTCCGGGTGGCCTGGACCGTCGGGGAGAGCTGAAGGCCGTTGCGGTTGCCCGGCTCCATCTTGGCCTGCATCAGACAGTGCAGGACGCCGTTGAATTCCTTGACCAGAATTCCGAGAATTCCGATCTCCGGCTGGTTGATGATGGGCTGTGACCAGGCAGGGATCGGCGCCCCGGGCAGTTCGACGGAAAGTCCCTGCACACTGAAGAACTTCCCGCTGTCGTGCCCGATGTTGTGGGTGTCGGGGTCGGTGCTCCAGCCGGCGAGCTCATCGAGGGGCATCTTGTGGACACGGGCCACTTTTTTACCGCGCTCGGCGAACCAGGCATGGAATTCGGCAAGGCTGTGGAGCGCGCCCTTGTCGACGATACTCACCGACGTGGCGATACGGACCGCGAGCGACTCGTCGCCGGAACGGGTGGGCAGGGGCGTCGACAATGTCTCGGCCACGAGGGTCTCCTTTTGGGCGGCGGCCATGCGGAACTCATCGAGGGTTCATCGATCTCGCCGGAACTCGTCGGGTGGTCCGTGGAACTCGTCGGGGAGTTCCGCGGAGTTCGCCGGGGAAGGCTTCGGTCGAGTTCGACTGGATCTTCGCGCTCACAGCGGCTGCCTTGGCGCTGTGTCACGCTCACCGGCAGGCTGCACCCGACGCTAGCTCCGGCGAGGCGGCCGGGCCAGCAGGACTGGGGCCCCTTAGGGGGGTGGTTAGGGGCTTGCGGGGTCGGCCGTCGCCACGGGTGAACGGCCGCAGGGGTTGAGGCTAGGGGCCGGTTGAAGGAACGATGAACAGGTGAATGATTCGCCTGTGTTCCGCGAGCCCCTGCACGTCGGTCGCCCCAATATGGGCAGTCGCGCGCGCCTGACGGAGAGACTGGACGGAGCGCTCGACCGGCTCTATCTCACCAACGGCCCACTGGTCCGTGAATTCGAGGAGAAACTCGCCGAAGTCGCAGGAGTCGGTCACTGTGTCGCCGTGTGCAATGCCACGGTCGGTCTCCAGGTCGCGGCCAGGGCCGCGGGAATCCGGGGCGGCGACGAAATCATCGTGCCCGCCTTCACCTGGGTGGCCACGGCGGCGGCGCTGGACTGGATAGGAATTGTTCCTGTTTTCTGCGATGCCGACGAGAGGACGGGAAACCTCGACCCGTCCGAGGTCGAGGCGCTGATCGGTCCACGCACCCGCGGAATCATGGGAGTCCATGTCTTCGGCTATCCGTGTGCGATGGACGAACTCACCGATATCGCCGACCGGCACGGTCTGCCGCTGCTGTTCGACGCGGCCCACGCGATCGGCTGCACCTACAAGGGCCGGCCCGTCGGCGGTTTCGGTGCGGCGGAGGTGTACAGCTTCCACGCCACGAAGTTCGTCAACAGTTTCGAGGGCGGCGCCATCGTCACCCGGGACGCCGAGTTCGCCGAACGCTGCCGCGAGTTGCGCAACTTCGGCATCACCGCGAGCGGTGAGATCAGGTCCGGCGGCACGAACGCCAAGATGAACGAGGCGGCGGCCGCGATGGGACTGACCTCCCTGGAGGTCATGGACGAGCTGATGGACATCAACACCCTCAACCACCGCCGCTACGAGAAGGGCCTCGAAGGACTGACCGGCGTACGGGTGCGGGGCCAGGCCGAGGGCGAGCGTGCCAACCACCAGTATCTGGTGATCGAGATCGACGCCTCGGCCGCCGGCATCCACCGCGACGAGGTGCACGCGGCGCTCGGCGCCCAGAACGTACTGTCCCGCCGCTACTTCCACCCCAGCTGCCATCAGGTGGAGCCCTACCGGAGTGATCCCGCCCGGCACGCCCCGCGGCCCCTGCCGCGCGCGGAGGCACTGGCCGAGCGGGTACTCGCCCTCCCGACGGGCAGCGCCGTCGGGCCGTCGGAGATCGACAAGGTCTGCGACATCGTCCGGCGCTGTGTCAGCGCCCGAACCCCGGCCAGGTGACCCATGTACGAAGAGGATTTCGCCCACGTCTACGACGACATCTACCGACGGCACAAGAACTACGCCGGTGAAGCCGACCGCATCCGCGAACTGGCCCTCGAATACCGTCCGGACGCAGCAAGTCTGCTGGACGTCGGCTGCGGCACGGGCGAGCATCTGGCCCATCTGCGGAAGCACTTCGACGTGGCCGGCGTGGATCTCGCCCCGCCCATGATCCGTATCGCCTCCGCCAAGCTTCCCGGAGTGCCCCTGCTCCAGGACGACATGTGCACCTTCGGCCTTGAGCGGACCTTCGACGTGGTCTGTTCGATGTACAGCTCGGTGGGCTATCTGGCGTCGGCGGACGATCTGTTCACCGCCGTCAAGAACATGGCGCACCATCTGCGTCCGGGCGGGGTGCTGATCGTCGAACCCTGGATCCTGCGGGAGGACTGGAACGGCGGCGACCTCGTGGAGGCCGGCTTCGAGAACGAGGGCGGCAAGGTCGTCCGGATGGGCCGCTGGACCACCAGGGACGGACGCAGCCACGTCGAGATGCACTATCTCGTCGCCACGGGATCCGATCCGGTACGGCACTTCGTGGACGAGCAGGAACTGTCGCTGTTCTCCCGCGAGGAGTACGAGACGGCGTTCCGGTCGGCGGGGTGCGCGGTGGAGTACCGACCCGACGGCTACGCGGACCGCGGGGTCTTCATCGGGGTGCGGGGGGCCCAGCGGACCGTCTGAGGCGGGTGTACGACGCCGTGCCGTCCCCTCCGGGGCGGTGCGGCGGGAGGACGGCTCCGGGCCGGTTTCCCGCCGCACCGCCCCGGACGTGTGTGAGGGGACCGCGCCGGACGTGTGTGAGGGGGCCGACGGAAACGCGAGGTGCGCAGGTCCGCTGAGAAGGCGGTGGCGGGCGGACACGTGGCTGAGGGCCGCCCCGGGGCGGGGGCGGCCCTCAGCCGCGCGGGCGGCAGGGCCCCGGAGTCACAGCCGGTCGGTGAGCCATTCCTCCACCGCCGCGGCCGTCAGGTCCGCCTGGCTCTCGACGATCCCGAAGTGGTCACCGGGCACTTCGAGGACCGTGTCCGCCGTGTCCCAGGAGGCACGCCAGTCGTCCGGGCCTTCGCCCCCGTCCGCGTCACCCGCGGTCAGTGACTTCTCGGGCCGGACGAACAGCACCGGCGCCGTGATGTCCACCGGCTTGACCTCTCCGACGAGCCGGGCGTAGCGGCCCATGGCCGACAGCCGCGCACTGTTGAAACGGCCGAAGACCTCTTCGCGTGCGAACAGCCCCTCCACCATGCTGATCCAGAAGTCGCCGTCGAGGTCCGCCCCGCCGTCGGCGCGGTAGCTGTCGAGCAGCACCACGGCGGCCGGCGGACGGCCGGCGGACTCTAGCCAGGACGCGACGCCGTGGGCGAAGATGCCGCCGGCCGAGTAGCCGAGCAGGACGAACGGGTCGTCGCCCGCCGCCTCCTGGACACTGCGCCCGAAGACCTCCACGACGGCGTCCGCGGTCTCCGGGAGCCGGTCCTGCGCCGCGAACCCGGGCATGGGCAGCGCGGACACCTCCCGTACCCCGCGGAAGTGGGCCGCCAGCCGGGCGTACTGGTGCACCCCGCCCATCGCCATCGGCGAGGCGAAGCAGAACAGCCGGGGCAGGCGTGGTCCCTGGGCCAGCCGGACCGGCACCGGCAGGTCGTCACCGAACTCCGCGGCGCTGCTGAAGGAGGGGCGCAGTTCGGCGACGGCACGCAGCAGCCCGACGCCCTTCGTCACCTGTCCGTCCCTCACCGCGCTCCGGAACAACGCACTGAGGGTGTCCGCCGCGTCGTCCTCCGCCGGCCGGCGGGCAGCCCCGCCGTCACCGCCGTCACCGGCGTCGACCGTGGTGTCCGTCGCGGCGAGCGCGTCGGCGAGTTCGTCGGCCAGATGCCGGGCGAGGTCCGCGGGTGTGGTGTGGTCGAACACCGCGGTGGCCGCGAGCCGCAGACCGGTGGCCTCGTGCAGTTGGTTGCGCAGTTCCATCGCGGTGAGCGAGTCGAAGCCGGACTCCAGGAAGCCGAGACCGGGGTCGACGTCCTGCGGACCGCGGTGTCCCAGCACCACGGCCGTGCAGGACCGCACCAGCTGGACGAGGTGCTCGTACCGCTCCTCCGGCGACGCCGCGCCGAGCCGCCGTCGCAGTTCTGCGGGGCCCCCGTGCCGGGAGGCCGTGGCCGCTCCCTTGCGGCGCGCGGCCACCAGGGACCTCAGGAGGTGCGGTACGTCGTCCTGGGGCCGCAGATCCAGCAGGACCGGCAGCACGGCGGAATGCGTACCGGCGCAGGCGTCGTCGAAGAGGGCCAGTCCCTGTTCGGTGGTGAACGTGCCGACACCGCCGCGTGCGATACGTGCGCGGTCGCCGCCGCTCAGGCGGCCGCCCATACCGCGGTTCGTGTCACCGCTGCCCGTCGCCTCCCAAGTGGTGCCGTCCGCCTCCCACAGGCCCCAGCCGAGGGACAGGCCGGGCAGCCCCTGGCTCCGGCGCCGGACGGCCATCGCGTCGAGGTAGGCGTTGGCCGCCGCGTAGTTGGCCTGCCCGGGACTGCCGAACGTGCCGGCCGCGGAGGAGAACAGCACGAAGGCGGAGAGGTCCGCGTCCCTGGTCAGCTCGTCGAGATGCCGGGCCGCGTCCGCCTTCGGCCGCAGTACGGCGTCGAGCCGTTCCGGCGTGAGCGCGTCGACCAGCCCGTCGTCGAGCACGCCCGCGGCGTGGACGACCGCGCCGAGGGGACGGTCCGCCGGGATCGCCGCGAGGAGAGCCGCCAGGTCGTCCCGGTCGGCCACGTCGCACGCGGCCACCTCCGCCCGGGCGCCGAGGGAGGCGAGTTCGGCCACCAGGTCGGCGGTGTGCGGGGCACGTGCCCCCTGGCGTCCCACCAGCAGCAGCTGCCGTACGCCGTGCTCGCGGGCCAGGTGCCGGGCGAGACGGGAACCCAGCGCACCGGTACCGCCGGTGACGAGAACGGTCCTGTCCGGGTGGAAGACGGCGGCGGCCGGCGGCCGTTCGGCATCGGGACCGGCGTCCGGACCGGCATCGGAACCGGCCGCGGGACTTGGCTCGGGGCTCGACTCGGGACTTGTGTCGGGGCTTGTGTCGAGCACCCGTACGAGACGTGCGGCGTGGACGACACCTTCCCGCAGGGCGATCTGCGGCTCCTCGCTCGCCAGGGCTCCGGGGAGTACCTGGGCGGATGCCTCGGAACCGTCCGAGTCCAGGAGGACGAAGCGGCCCGGGTGCTCCGACTGCGCAGACCGTACGAGTCCCCAGGCGGCAGCCGCGTCCACGTCGATCGCGTCGTCGACGGAGACGGCGGTCGCACCGCGGGTCATCAGCACGAGGGTGGCTTCGGCGCAGCGCTCGGCACTCAGCCAGGTCTGCACGGCGTGCAGCGCTTGGTGAGCGGCGGAGCGAGGGGTGGCGGTGTCGCTGTCGGCAGCGCCGGCGATGTCGGCATGGGCATGGGCACCGGCATGGGCATCGATGAGTGACAGGAGCACGACGTCCGGAGTGTCGGTTCCGGACTCGGTGTCGTCTCCGGATGCGGCCGGCGCCGCGATGAGCGCGTCGAGGTCGTCGTACCGGGCAAGGGGAAGCGATCCCTCCGTGGGAAGGCCGACGGCCGACAGCGCTGTCGGGCCGTACGGGTCCGGCCCGACCAGGGCCCACTCCCCCGTGCTCTGCTGAACGGCGGGCGGCTGAGCCACCCAGTCCAGGCGGAACATCGATGCGGGACGGTCCGTGCGCGCCTGCGCGAGCTGTTCGGCGGTGATCCCGCGGAGCACCAGCTCACGTACGGTCGCAACGGGCGCGCCCATCGCGTCGGCGATCCGCAGACGGTACGTGTCGCCGCCCGTACGGGCCAGGGAGAGCCGCAGTTGGGTGGCTCCCGACCGGTGCAGCGTGACTCCCGTCCAGGCGAACGGCAGTCGGGCCACTATCCCGTCCTCGTCGCGGCCCTCGTGGGCGGCCGCGAGACCGACGGCGTGCAGGGCCGCGTCGAGGAGGGCCGGGTGCAGACCGAAACGGCCGGCGTCCTTCGCCGCGTCCTCGGGCAGCTCCACCTCGGCATCGATCCCGTCCTCGGTACGCCAGGCGGCCTTGAGCCCCTGGAAGACCGACCCGTAGACCAACCCGTCCGGCCGCGCCTCGAGTTCGGAGTAGAAGTCCCCGATGTCGACCGGCTCGGCGGTGGGGGGCCATGCCGTGAGTTCGAACTCGGGCGTCAGTGCATCGGCCGCCAGTACACCGGTGGCGTGTCGGGTCCAGGGCGTCTCGTCGCCGTCCTCGGGACGCGAGTACACCTCCACCAGACGTTCCCCGGCCCCGTTCGCCGCCTCCACCACAACCTGCACCTGTACGCCACCACGCTCGGGCACCACCAACGGCGCCTCCAGCGTCAACTCCTCCAACCGCCCACAACCGACCTCGTCACCGGCACGCACCGCCAGCTCGACGAAGGCCGTGCCGGGTAGCAGCACCACACCGGCGACGGTGTGATCGGCCAGCCACGGATGCGACTTCAAGGACAGCCGCCCCGTCAGCACCAACCCATCACCACCCGCCAGCCCGACCACCGCACCCACCAACGGATGATCCGCCACCGACTGACCAAGCCCGGCGGCATCAGTGGCCTTCTGTCCGGCCTCCAGCCAGAACCGACGCTGCTGGAAGGCGTACGTGGGCAGCTCGACCCGGCGTCCGCCGCCCGCCGTCAATGGCTCCCAACCCACCGCAACGCCACGGACATTGAGCCGGGCGAGTCCGGTCAGGAACTCCTGTACCTCGTCGCGGTCCCGACGCATCACGGGTACGCAGGCCACATCCGAGTCCTCAGGCAGCGACTCGCGAGCCATCGCGCTCAGCACGCCGTCGGGACCCAGTTCGACGAACGACGAGACACCCGCGTCCAGAAGAGCCTCTACACCGGAGCCGAAACGCACCGCCTCACGGACATGCCGCACCCAGTACTCCGGTGCGCAGAGTTCCTGCGCCGACGCGATGCCACCGGTCACATTCGACACGACCCCGAGAGCCGGAGCGTTGAACGTCAGCCCCTCCACCACAGCGGCAAAGTCGTCGAGCATCGGTTCCACCAACGGCGAATGGAAAGCGTGACTGACCTGAAGCTGCTTGGTCTTCACCCCGCGCTCCCGCAACGCCTCGACCACCGGGGCGACCGCGGCTTCGCTGCCCGAAAGGACCACTGCGCGCGGCCCGTTCACCGCCGCAATACCGACGTCCTGCACCTCGTCCAGGAGTTCGCCCACCTCATCCTCGGTGGCCTGGACCGCCACCATCACCCCACCGGCAGGCAACACATCCATCAACCTGCCCCGTGCCGCCACCAACGTCGCCGCGTCCTCCAGCGAAAGAATCCCGGCCACATGCGCAGCCGCGATCTCCCCCACCGAATGCCCCGCCACAAAATCCGGCCGCACACCGAACGACTCGATCAGGCGGAACAACGCCACCTCGACCGCGAACAACGCCGCCTGCGCATACACCGTCCGCGTCAACAGACCAGCCGCAGCACTCTCCGGCTCCGCGAACAACACCTCCCGCAGCGGAAGATCAAGGTCCTCCAAGCCGACGTCCAACAGGTCACACGTCCGCTCCAACGACTCCGCGAACACCGGAAACGACACGGCCAACTCCCGGCCCATCCCCACCCGCTGAGCACCCTGCCCCGTGAACAAGAAGGCCAACTTGCCCGATGCGGAGGCAGTTCCCTGCACCAGGCCGGCTATGGGGCGGCCTTCGGCGAGTGCTTCGAGTGCGGCGAGAAGGTCCTGCCGCTCGGAGGCGACAACGGCGGCCCGGTGGTTGAACAGTGTGCGGGTGGTCAGGAGAGCCCGTGCGATGTCGCGGGGAGCGGGATCGTCGGAGTGGCCGACGTGCGCGAGGAGGCGTCGGGCCTGGTCCCGTAGGGCGTCCTCGGTGCGCCCCGACACGATCCACGGCACGGGGACGTCCGTCGTCCGGGCCGTCTCCGGCGGCTCGGGCGTGCCCGCCGCGCCGGTGGACGGTTCGTCCTGCGGTGCCTGCTCCACGATGACGTGGGCGTTCGTCCCGCTCACGCCGAAGGAGGAGACACCGGCCCGGCGCGGCCGACCGTTCTGCGGCCACTCCCGCGCCTCGCTCAGCAGCTCGACCGCGCCGACGGACCAGTCCACGTGCGGTGAAGGCTCGCTGACATGCAGGGTCTTGGGCAGCACACCCGCCCGCATCGCCATCACCATCTTGATCACACCGGCCACACCCGCGGCCGCCTGCGTATGACCGAGGTTCGACTTCGAGGAGCCGAGCCACAGCGGCTGATCCTCGTCCCGACCCTGGCCGTAGGTCGCGAGCACCGCCTGCGCCTCGATCGGGTCGCCAAGGGTCGTGCCCGTGCCGTGCGCTTCCACGGCGTCGACCTCAGAGGCCGAGAGTCCTGCACTCGCCAGCGCCTGACGGATCACCCGCTGCTGCGAGGGACCGTTCGGAGCCGTAAGGCCATTGCTCGCACCATCCTGGTTCAACGCCGAACCCCGCACCACGGCCAACACCTGGTGACCGTTGCGCCGCGCGTCCGACAACCGCTCAAGCACGAGGACACCCACACCCTCGGACCAGCCCGTGCCGTCCGCGTCGGCGGAGAACGCCTTGCAACGCCCGTCCGCGGCCAGGCCGCGCTGACGGCTGAAGTCGATGAAGGTGTCCGGACCGGCCATGACGGTCACGCCACCGGCGATGGCCATCGTGCACTCGCCCTGGCGCAACGCGTGGGCGGCGGAGTGGAGGGCTACGAGCGAGGAGGAGCAGGCGGTGTCGATCGTGACGGCCGGGCCCTCCAGGCCGAGCGTGTAGGCGACACGGCCGGAGACGACGCTGCCGGAGATGCCGGTGCCCAGGTAGCCCTCGGCGCCTTCGGGGATGTCGACGATCCGAGTGCCGTAGTCGTGGTACATAACGCCCGCGAAGACGCCGGTCTGGCTGCCCTTGAGGTCGGCGGGGACGATGCCCGCCTGCTCGAACGCCTCCCAGGCCGTCTCCAGCAGCAACCGCTGCTGCGGATCCATGACGATGGCCTCGCGGGGCGAGATCCCGAAGAACTCCGCGTCGAAGTCACCCGCGTCGTGCAGGAATCCGCCCTCGCGGGTGTAGCTCGTTCCGGCGTGATCGGGATCCGGGTGGTAGATCGCGTCCAGGTCCCATCCGCGGTCGGTCGGGAACTCGGAGATCGCGTCCCGGCCCTCGGCGACCAGCCGCCACAGGTCCTCCGGGGAACGGACTCCGCCGGGGTAGCGGCAGCCCATCCCGACGATGACGATCGGGTCGTCGTCCGCGCGGCCGGATGCGAACACCGGCCGCGTGGGTTCCGTTTCGACGGCTCCGCCCGAGACCTCGGCGAGGAGAAAGTCCGCCAGTGCGTCGGTGGACGGATAGTCGAAGACGAGCGTCGCCGGCAACCGCACCCCCGCCTCCGCACTGAGGCTGTTACGCAGTTCCACCGCCGTGAGCGAGTCGAAGCCCAGATCCTGGAACGCGCGCCCCGGCTCGACCAACTCCGCCGACGCGTATCCCAGCACCTGCGCCACCTGAACCCGCACCACGCCGAGCACCAGCGTCCGGCGCTCCTCCGTCGACAGCCCCACCAACCGATCGGCAAGGCCGCCGCCGGATCCGGTCGTCCGCCCCTCCGCCGTACGGCGTCGAGGTGTACGGACCAAATCGCGGAAGACCGGGGGCAGTTCGTCTGTGTGCGCACCCAGAGCCGCGATGTCCAGGTGAGCGGGAGCGAGAGCCGCCCTGTCCGTCGCCAACGCGGCGTCGAACAGCGCCAGGCCGTTCTCGACCGACAGCGGAAGCACTCCGCCGCGGGCCATACGGCTGCGGTCCGTGTCGCCGAGAGACTCCGTCATTCCCCCGCGCCCGGTCTCTTCCCAGAGTCCCCACGCCAGCGAGGTCGCGGGCAGTCCCAACCCCCGCCGATACTCCGCCAACCCGTCCAGATACGCATTCGCCGCCGCGTAATTCGCCTGTCCCGCACCACCCACCGTCCCCGACAACGACGAGAACAACACAAAGGCAGAAAGGTCCAACCCCTGTGTCAGCTCATGCAGATACCACGCAGCATCCGCCTTCGGACCCAGCACACCATCCAGCCGCTCCGGCGTCAGCGAACCCAGCACACCATCGTCGACCACACCGGCCGCATGCACCACCGCCGACAACTCCACACCCAGACCATCCACCACAGCAGCCAACGCGACACGATCACTCACATCACACGCCACCACATCCGTGTGGGCACCCAAGTCCGCGAGCTCAGCAACGAGTTCAACCGCACCCGGCGCATCCTGACCCCGCCGCGACAGCAGCACCAGACGCTCCACACCATGCGACACCACCAGATGCCGGGCCACCACCGCACCCAGACCACCCGTACCACCCGTCACCAACACCACACCACCACCACCAGCACTGGCACTGGCACTGGCACTGGCACTGGCACCCCATGACGGCACCCCACCACCCGCGGCCACCCGCGTCAGACGAGGAACGAAAACCTCACCGCCACGGACAGCGACCTGCTCCTCCCCCGACGCCAAAGCAGCCCGCACACCCGCCTCAACATCCCCCTCCACACCCACATCCACCAACACAAACCGACCCGGATGCTCCGCCTGCGCCGACCGCACCAACCCCCACACCCCAGCCGACACCACATCCACCACACCACCCACACCCACAGACACCGCCCCCCGCGTCACCACCACACGAGAACCAGCACCCCCCACACCCGACACACACTCCTGCAACCAGGCCAGCACACGCTCCAGCTCCGCGCCCGCCAAACCCAACCGCTCACCCTCCAGCACCAGCACACCCGGCGCACCACCACTCACACCACTTCCAACACCGCCCGCGTCGGCCGCAGCACCGGCAACGGGCGACCACACCACCTCGAACAACCCACCACCAGCCACCACCGGCACCCCGCCAGCAGCCCCCACCTGAGCCGACGAAATCGCCCGCAACACCAGCGACTCCACCACCGCCACCGGCACACCCGCACCATCAGCGACCCACAACGACACCCGATCCCGCGCCACATGCCGCACACACACCCGCAACACCGACGCACCCACCGCAAACAACGACACCCCCGACCACGAGAACGGGAGTCGGGCCACGGTGCCGTCCTCTTCCTCTTCCTCGTAGGAGGGCGAGAAGCCGAGAGCGTGCAGGGCAGCGTCGAGGAGTGCGGGATGCAGGCCGAAACGGGCGGCCTCCCCTACCGCTTCGGCGGGCAGCTCGATCTCCGCGTAGACCTCGTCACCCTTGCGCCATGCGGCGGTCAAGCCCTGGAACAGAGGACCGTAGACCAAGCCGGACTCCGGTCGCTCGTACATGCCCTCAACGTCGAGTGCTTCCGCTCCGGCCGGCGGCCACTGCGCCAGCTCGAACCCGGCCGACGCCTCCGAAGGACTCAACAGACCACTGGCATGCCGCGTCCACGGCACATCCTCGTCCGCACCCTCCACCCGCGAGTACACGGCGACGGGCCGTTCCCCGGACCCGTTCGTCGCCTCGACGAGGACCTGCACCTGTACGCCGCCACGGTCGGGCACGACGAGAGGGGCCTCCTGGGTCAGCTCCTCGATGCGCCCGCAGCCGACCTCGTCGCCCGCACGCACCAGCAACTCGACGAACCCGGTCCCCGGGAACACCACCACGCCGGCGACGGTGTGATCGGCCAGCCACGGATGCGACTTCAGGGACAGCCGCCCCGTCAGTACGACGCCCTCGCCCTCGGCCATCCCGACCACCGCGCCCACGAGCGGGTGATCCGCGGCCGACTGACCCAGCCCGGCCGCATCGGTCACCGACCAGCCACCCTCAAGCCAGTACCGCTCACGCTGGAAGGCGTACGTGGGCAGCTCCACCCGACGCCCACCAGCCGTCAACGGCTCCCAACTCACCGGCACGCCCCGGACATTGAGCCGGGCCAGACCGGTCAGGAACTCCCGTACCTCGTCGCGGTCCCGACGCATCACCGGTACGCACGCCACATCCGAGTCCTCCGGCAGCGACTCACGAGCCATTCCGCTCAGCACACCGTCGGGACCCAGCTCGACGAACGACGACACACCCGCGTCCAGAAGAGCCTCCACACCGGAGCCGAAACGCACCGCCTCACGGACATGCCGCACCCAGTACCCCGGTGCGCAGAGGTCCTGCGCCGACGCGATGCCACCGGTCACGTTCGACACCACGCCCAACGACGGAGCGTTGAACGTCAACCCCTCCACCACAGCAGCAAAGTCGTCCAGCATCGGCTCCATCAACGGCGAGTGGAAAGCGTGACTGACCTGGAGCTGCTTGGTCTTCACCCCGCGCTCCCGCAGTGCCTCCACCACCGGCAGCACCGCAGCCTCGGTGCCCGAAAGGACCACCGCACGCGGCCCGTTCACCGCCGCAATACCCGCGCCGTCAACACCCTCCAGCAGCTCACGTACGTCCGACTCGGTGGCCTGGACCGCCACCATCACCCCACCCGCAGGCAACCCATCCATCAACCGCCCACGAGCCGCCACCAACATCGCCGCGTCCTCCAGCGAGAACACCCCGGCCACATGCGCAGCCGCGATCTCCCCGACCGAGTGCCCCGCCACGAAGTCCGGCCGCACACCGAACGACTCGATCAGGCGGAACAGCGCCACCTCGACCGCAAACAACGCAGCCTGCGCATACACCGTCCGCGTCAACAGACCAGCCGCAGCACTCTCCGGCTCCGCGAACAACACCTCCCGCAGCGGAAGATCAAGGTCCTCCAAGCCGACGTCCAACAGGTCACACGTGCGCTCCAGCGACTCCGCGAACACCGGGAACGACGCGGCCAACTCCCGGCCCATGCCCACCCGCTGAGCACCCTGCCCCGTGAACAGGAACGCCAGCCGGCCGTCCACGACGCGGCCCGACACCACCCCGGGCGCCTCGGCGCCGGTCGCCAACACCTCCAGCGACCGGAGCAGTTCCTCGCGCGAGGAGCCCAACACCACACCCCGATGCTCCAGCCCAGCCCGCGACGCACCCAACGAAAACGCCACGTCCACGGCAGTGGACCCCGTGGACATCTGCTGATCCAGCAACCGCGTCGCCTGCGCGCGCAGTGCCACCGCCGACTTGCCCGACACCACCCACGGCACCGTCAACCCAGCCACACCCGACTCGACGCCCGACTGGACATCAGGCTCCGCAACAACCTCCGCCGCAGGCTCCTCCACCGGCGCCTGCTCCACGATCACATGCGCGTTCGTACCACTCACACCGAACGACGACACACCCGCCCGCCGCGGACGCCCCACCTCCGGCCACTCCCGCGCCTCCGTCAACAACTCCACCGCACCCGCAGACCAGTCCACATGACTCGACGGCTCACCGACATGCAGGGTCTTCGGAAGCACCCCGTTCCTGATGGCCATGATCATCTTGATAATGCCGCTGACGCCGGCAGCCGCCTGGGTGTGCCCGATGTTCGACTTGATCGAGCCCAGCCAGAGCGGACGGTCCTCGTCTCGGTCCTGGCCGTAGGTGGCGAGCAGCGCCTGCGCCTCGATCGGGTCGCCAAGGGTCGTACCCGTACCGTGCGCCTCGACCGCGTCCACCTCGGCCGCCGTCAGACCAGCATTCGCCAGCGCCTGACGGATCACCCGCTGCTGCGACGGACCATTCGGAGCCGTAAGACCATTACTCGCACCGTCCTGGTTCAACGCCGAACCGCGGATGACGGCCAACACCTCGTGGCCGTTGCGCCGCGCGTCCGACAACCGCTCAAGCAGGAGCAGGCCTGCACCCTCGCCCCAGCCGGTGCCGTCGGTGTCGTCGGAGAAGGCCTTGCACCGGCCGTCCGACGCCAGGCCGCTCTGCCGGCTGAACGCGATGAACGGTCCGGGCGTCGACATGATCGTCACCCCGCCCGCAAAGGCCATCGCGCACTCCTTCTGCCGGAGTGCCTGGCAGGCGAGATGCAGGGCCACGAGCGAGGAGGAGCACGCGGTGTCCACGGACACCGACGGCCCTTCCAGGCCGAGTACGTACGAGACGCGGCCGGAGACCACGGCCGCCACGCTGCCGGTAGCCAGGTATGCCTCCGTGTCCTGCGGCGAACGGTCCATGAGGTCGGCGTAGTCCTGGCCGTTGGTTCCCGCGAAGACGCCGACGGACGCGCCGCGCAGGCTGTGCGGATCGATGCCGGCCCGCTCGCTGGTCTCCCAGGCCAGCTCCAGCAGGAGCCGCTGCTGCGGATCCATGGCGAGGGCCTCACGCGGCGAGATCCCGAAGAAGTCCGCGTCGAACTCCGCCGCGTCGTGGACGAAGCCGCCGCGTGCCACGTAGGTGCTCCCGACGGCGCCCGTGTCGCCGCCGAGGAGCGTGTCGAAGTCCCAGCCCCGGTCGTCCGGGAACTCCGTGATGGCGTCACCGCCTTCGGCGACGAGCCGCCACAGGTCCTCAGGAGTCCGCACGTCACCGGGATAGCGGCAGCCCATGGCGACGACCGCGATCGGCTCGTGCTCCTCCGACTCGGCCTCGCGCAGCCGCTGCCGGGTCGCGTGCAGATCGGCCGTGACCCGCTTGAGGTAGTCCAGGAGCTTCTGGTCGTTCGACATCTGGTGCCACACCAATCTCGGTACGAGGAACGTCCGGAGGTCAGGGATGCGGGGACGCGGGGAGGGGAGGCCTCGGGAGCCCCGAGGCGGCCAGGAGCCATCGGGGGCCGAGGCGGTCCGGCGGTCCTCCGTTCGAGGACGCCGCTGGTGTCCTGTAGGGCTCTTGGTCTCTGGGTCAGCCCAGCCCGAGGTCCTTGTCGATGAGGTCGAAGATGTCGTCGGCGGTGGCCGCTTCCAGCCTGTCCGCGAGGGCCTCGGTCTCCGGGACACCCGCGCCGACGATCTCGTTCAGCTTGGTCACCAGCCCCTGGAGCCGGGAGGTGAGACGCATCCGCTCGATGTCCGCCGACGGGAGCGACGTCACCGAGGCTTCCAGCCGGTCGAGTTCGGCCAGGAGCGGTACCGCGCCCGCGGCCGCCCCCTCGTCCTGGAACAGCTCCGATTTGAGGTGGGCCGTCAGGGCGAGCGGGGTGGCGTAGTCGAAGACCGTCGTGGCGGGCAGTCGCAGGCCGGAGGCCGTGTTGAGCCGGTTGCGCAGTTCGACGGCGGTCACGGAGTCGAAGCCGAGGTCCTTGAAGGAATGGTCCGGCTCCACGTCGGCGGCGTCCGAGTACCGGAGCACGGCGGCCACCTGCGTGCGTACGACGTCGAGAAGCGCGTGGTCGCGTTCCGCGGGCGAGAGCCCGGCCAGGCGTACGGCGATCGAATCCTGCCCCGTCGTGTCCTCGTCCGGTGCGGCCGTCTCGGTGCCCTCGGACAGTGCGGCGCGCACCTCCGCGAGACCGTCGAGGAGGGGCCGTGCCCTGGAGATGGTGAAGACCGGAGCGAAGCGCTGCCAGTCGATGTCCGTGGCGATGAGGTGCCCGGTTCCGTGATCGAGCACCTGCCGCAGGATGTCGAGGGCCAGGCGCGGTTCCATCGCCCGGACACCGATGCGGCGCAGCTGTGCGTCGGTGTCGGCGTCCGCGCCTTCACCGCCCCACAGACCCCAAGCGATGGACGTGGCGGGGAGTCCGCGGGAACGCCTGTTGTGGGCGAGGGCGTCCAGGAAGGCGTTGGCTCCGCCGTACGCGGCCTGGTTGGCGTTGCCCCAGACGGCCGAGCCGGACGAGAAGGTGACGAACACCTCCAGGTCCCGGTCCCCGAGCAGTTCGTCCAGGTGCATGGCCCCGCCGATCTTGGCGCGGGTCATCCGGGAGAAATCGTCGAGCGTGATCGCCGAGAGTTGCTGCTCCCCCTCCGGGACGGCTCCGGCCAGGTGGAAGACGCCGGTGAGCGGTGCGGCTTCGGGCAGCGACGCGATGAGTTCGCGTACGGCTTCACGGTCGGCGATGTCGCAGGCCGCGAACGTGACCTTCGCGCCGAGCACGGCGAGTTCCGCTTCCAGGCCGGCCGCGCCGCGGGCCTCGGCTCCGCTGCGGCTGGTGAGCACGAGGTGCTCGACGCCGTCGCGAGCGAGCCGGAGCGCCACATGCGCGCCGATCCCGCCGGTGCCGCCGGTGACCAGGACGGTGCCGTGAGGCTGCCACGACCTCGCCGGAGGGGTCGCGGCGTCATCGAGGCGTGCCCGGACCATACGGCGGGCGAAGAGACCGGCCGTACGGATCGCGATCTGGTCCTCCGGCTCCTCCGAGGCCAGTACGGCGCACAACAGGTCGGCGGTGCGCGCGTCGATCTCCGACGGCAGGTCCAGCAGCCCGCCCCAGGTGTCGGGGTGGTCGAGCGCCAACGACGCCCCCATGCCCCACACGGTCGCCTGCGCCGGGTTGCCGACCTCCGAGGAGTCGATGGCGGCGACGGCCTGCGAAGTGACGCACCACAGACGGGAGTTCGCCTCCAAGGCGTCCAGGGCCCGTACGAGTGCGATGGTCGCCGCGATGCCCTCGGTCAGCTCCGGATGGCCGGGGTGGGGGCGGTCGTCGATGGCCAGCAGGGAGAGGACACCGACCGGCTGCTCGCCTTCCGGCGTGTCACCCCGCAGCTGCTCTGTCAGAGCCTCGGGGTCGTCGCCGGACACCTCGATGACGCGCAGGTCGGCGCCGTTGCGGCGCAAACCGTCCAGCAACGCGTTCACGGCAGCGGTGTCGCGGTGCGTGGTGGGGACGGCGACGGTCCAGGCGCCGGTGACCGCGGTGGTGGCCGGCGCCGGCACCGGCTTCCACTCCTCGCGATAGCGCCACCCGTCGACGAGCGACTCTTCCCGCCTGCGCGCCCGCCAGGAGTTGAGAGCGGGCAGTACGCCCCGGAGGGCATCGGTCTCCACCTGCAGGCTGTCGGCGAGCGAGGCCATGTCCTCGCTCTCCACCGCCGCCCAGAACGCCTCGTCCACCGGGTCTGCGGCCTGGGCCACCGGGTCCTTCTTCACACTCTCGATCCAGAAACGCCGACGCTGGAAGGCGTAGGTGGGCAGTTCCACCCGGGGGTGGGGACCGCCCAGGAGGATCTTCCAGTCCGGGTCTGCGGCACCACGCACGAACAGGCCCGCAAGCGAGCGCAGGAACTGATCCCAGCCACCCTCACCACGACGCAACGTCCCCACCGCGACCACCGAAGCAGCGTCCTCCGGGCCGGCTTCCGCGCGGGCCGCGTCGACCGTCTCTTCAATGCCCATCACCAGGACGGGGTGCGCACTCACCTCCACAAACGCACCGAAGCCCTCCGCCGTCAGACGACGGGTGGCGTCCGCGAACCGCACCGGACGACGCAGGTTGTCCACCCAGTACCCCGCACCTAGCCCGCCGCCCTCGGCTCCGTCTGCGTCTGCGTCTGCGACCCACTCGCCGGTCATGGTCGACAGCATCGGCACCCCACCCGACAGCGGTGTGATCTCCGCAAGGTCGGCCAGGATCCGCTCACGGACCTGCTCCACCTGCTCCGAATGCGAGGCGTAATCCACCGGCACCCACTTCACCCACACACCCCGCGCCGACCACACCTCCACACACGCTTCCAAACCCTCACGAGTGCCGGAAAGGACCACCGAACGGGGGCCGTTCACCGCCGCGATCCCCACACCCTCGAACTCCTGCAGCCAGGACGCGACCTCATCGGCCGGGGCCTGGACAGCCAGCATTCCCCCGCCGCCCGCCAACACTTCACGGATCGCCCTCGACCGCAACGCCACCACCCGCGCACCGTCCGGCAGGGACAGCCAGCCACCCACCACCGCAGCCGCAATCTCACCCTGCGAATGCCCCACCACCGCATCCGGCTCCACACCCACCGAACGCCACACCTCAGCCAGGGACACCATCACCGCCCACAAGACGGGCTGCACGACGTCAACCCGCTCCAGCGATGCGGCACCGTCAACGCCTCGCACCACATCCAGCAACGACCAGTCCACGAACGGCTCCAACGCCGCCGCACACTCCCCCAACCGCGACCCGAACACCGGCGACGACTCCAGCAGAGCCACCGCCATCCCCACCCACTGCGAACCCTGACCCGGGAACACAAACACCCGACGACCCGACACATCCGCCACACCAGACACCAGACCGGACACCGCATCACCGGCATCCGACTGCCCGGCCGCCAGCTCACGCACCCCAGCCAACAACCCATCCAGATCCTGGCCCACCACAACCGCCCGATGCCGGAACACCGAACGACCACTCACCAACGACCAACCCACCCCAGCCACAGACTCATCCACACCCGAGACAGCCCCCGCCAACCGCTCCGCCTGACCCGCCAGAGCCACCGCCGACTTACCCGACACCACCCACGGCACCGGCAACTCAGCCACACCCGACCCGACACCAGGCTCGACACGGGACTCCGGAACGGTCTCCTCGGCCGGCGCCTGCTCCACGATCACATGCGCATTCGTCCCACTGATCCCGAACGACGACACACCCGCCCGACGCGGGTGACCGGCCTCCGGCCACTCCCGCGCCTCGCTCAGCAACTCCACCGCACCCGCGGACCAATCCACATGCGGCGACGGCTCACCCACGTGAAGGGTCTTGGGCAGCACACCCGCCCGCATCGCCATCACCATCTTGATCACACCAGCCACACCCGCAGCCGCCTTGGTGTGTCCGATGTTGGACTTCGAGGACCCGAGCCACAGCGGCTGGTCCTCGTCTCGGTCCTGGCCGTAGGTGGCAAGCAGCGCCTGCGCCTCGATCGGGTCACCCAACGTCGTACCCGTACCGTGCGCCTCGACCGCATCCACCTCAGCCGGTGTCAGACCGGCATTCGCCAGCGCCTGACGAATCACCCGCTGCTGCGACGGACCATTCGGAGCCGTCAGACCATTACTCGCACCATCCTGGTTCAACGCCGAACCGCGGACGACGGCCAACACCTCGTGACCGTTGCGCCGCGCATCCGACAACCGCTCAAGCACGAGGACACCCACGCCCTCACCCCAGCCGGTGCCGTCGGCGTCCGCCGAGAACGCCTTGCAGCGGCCGTTCGGGGAGAGAGCACGCTGGCGGCTGAACTCGATGAACGACTCGGGGGTCGCCATGACGGCCACGCCACCGGCGACGGCCATCGTGCACTCGCCCTGGCGCAGGGACTGCGCGGCGAGATGGATGGCCACGAGAGAAGAGGAGCAGGCCGTGTCGATCGAGACCGCGGGGCCTTCGAGACCGAGGGTGTAGGCGACACGGCCCGTGACGATGCTGCCGGACCCGATGTTGCCCGCGTAGTCGTGGTACATGACGCCCGCGAAGACGCCGGTCTGGCTGCCCTTGAGGTCGGCGGGGACGATGCCCGCCTGCTCGAACGCCTCCCAGGCCGTCTCCAGCAGCAGCCGCTGCTGCGGATCGGTCTCGGTGGCCTCGCGGGGCGAGATCCCGAAGAACGCGGCGTCGAACTCACCCGCGTTGTAGATGAATCCGCCCTCGCGGGTGTAGCTCGTGCCCGCGTTGGTCGGGTCAGGGTGGTAGATCGCGTCCAGGTCCCATCCGCGGTCGGTCGGGAACTCGGAGATCGCGTCCCGGCCTTCGTCCATGAGCTGCCAGAGGTCCTCCGGTGACGCGACTCCACCGGGGTAGCGGCAGCCCATGCCGACGATCACGATCGGGTCGTCGTCGGTGACACTGCCCAGCGCGGGGAGGGCCGCGGCGGCAGCGGGTATCTCGCCCGAGACTTCGGCGAGGAGGAAGTCCGCCAGGATGTCGGAGGACGGATAGTCGAAGACGAGCGTCGCCGGCAACCGCACCCCTGCCACGGCACTGAGACCGTTGCGCAGTTCCACGGCCGTCAGCGAATCGAAGCCCAGATCCTGGAACGCACGTCCCGGCTCGACCAACTCGGCCGACGCGTATCCAAGCACCTGCGCCACCTGAGCCCGCACCACGCCGAGCACCAGCGTCCGGCGCTCCTCCGCCGTCAGCCCAGCCAACCGGTCCGCCAGGGCGTTCTCCGTGGCAGCGGCGATGTCCTGGGAAGTGATCGCCGCCGAGCGGCGGGCGCGCGGGCCTGTCAGGTCACGGAACAGCGGTGAGAGGGTGTCGCCCTGCTCGCGAAGAGCGGCGATGTCGAACCGGGCGGGGACGACCGTCGACCGGTCGGACGCGACAGCGGCATCGAACAGAGACAGCCCGTCCTGGACGGAGAGGGTACGGATGCCCGTACGGTCCATCCTCTCCAGGTCGGCGGCGGTGAGCCGACTGCCCATTCCCGTCGACTCTTCCCAGAGTCCCCACGCCAGCGAGGTCGCGGGCAGTCCCAACCCCCGCCGATACTCCGCCAACCCGTCCAGATACGCATTCGCCGCCGCGTAATTGCCCTGTCCCGCACCACCCACCGTCCCCGACAACGACGAGAACAACACAAAGGCAGAAAGGTCCAACTCCCGCGTCAACTCATGCAGATACCACGCAGCATCCGCCTTCGGACCCAGCACACCATCCAGCCGCTCCGCCGTCAGCGAACCCAGCACACCATCGTCGACCACACCGGCCGCATGCACCACCGCCGACAACTCCACACCCAGACCATCCACCACAGCAGCCAACGCGACACGATCACTCACATCACACGCCACCACCTCCGCCCGAGCACCCAACCCGGCCAGCTCAGCCACCAGTTCAACCGCACCCGGCGCATCCTGACCCCGCCGCGACAGCAGCACCAGACGCTCCACACCATGCGACACCACCAGATGCCGGGCCACCACCGCACCCAGACCACCCGTACCACCCGTCACCAACACCACACCACCACCACCAGCACTGGCACTGGCACTGGCACTGGCACTGGCACCCCATGACGGCACCCCACCACCCGCGGCCACCCGCGTCAGACGAGGAACGAAAACCTCACCGCCACGGACAGCGACCTGCTCCTCCCCCGACACCAGAGCAGCCCGCACACCCGCCTCAACATCCCCCTCCACACCCACATCCACCAACACAAACCGACCCGGATGCTCCGCCTGCGCCGACCGCACCAACCCCCACACCCCAGCCGACACCACATCCACCACACCACCCACACCCACAGACACCGCCCCCCGCGTCACCACCACACGAGAACCAGCACCCCCCACACCCGACACACACTCCTGAAGCTCCTCCAGCACCCGTCCCAAGACCGAACGCACAGAGCCACCCACACCGACATCCAGCACCACCGCGTCCGACGCCGGATCCCCACCACCGGTCACAACACCGGCAACGGGCGACCACACCACCTCGAACAACCCACCACCAGCCACCACCGGCACCCCACCAGCAGCCCCCACCTGAGCCGACGAAATCGCCCGCAACACCAGCGACTCCACCACCGCCACCGGCACACCCGCACCATCAGCAACCCACAACGACACCCGATCCCGCGCCACATGCCGCACACACACCCGCAACACCGACGCACCCACCGCAAACAACGACACCCCCGACCACGAGAACGGGACGTACGCCGTCGCCTGCATTTCGGGAGAGTCGTTGAGGCCGCTCGACTGAAGCGCGGCATCCAGCACCGCCGGGTGCAGGGCGTACTGCTCCGCCTCGGCAACGGCGTGCTCGGGCAGCCGAATCTCGGCGTAGATGTTCTCGCCCTTGATCCAGCCGGCCTTGAGCCCCTGGAACCGCTCGCCGTAGACGAGGCCGGCATCCGCCAGGCGCTGATAGAGGTTGTCGACGTCGAGTGCTTCCGCTCCGGCGGGCGGCCACTGCGCCAGCTCGAACCCGGGCGACGCCTCCGAATGACTCAACAGACCACTGGCATGCCGCGTCCACGGCACATCCTCGTCCGCACCCTCCACCCGCGAGTACACGGCGACGCCGCGAAGACCGGACTCCTCCGGAGCTCCCACAACGACCTGGAGTTGGAGAGCACCGTGCTCGGGCACGACGAGCGGTGTCTCCTGGGTCAGCTCCTCGATACGACCGCAGCCGACCTCGTCACCGGCACGCACCAGCAACTCGACGAAGCCGGTCCCCGGGAACACCACCGACGACCCCACTCGGTGCTCGCCCAACCACGGGTGCGTCCGCAACGACCAACGGCCCGTGAAGACCACGCCGTCCACATCCGCCCGCCGCATGATCGCGCCGAGCAGCGGGTGTTCGGAAGGCACGAGCCCAACAGTGGTCACGTCGCCGACAGCCGAGGGAACCTCAAGCCAGTACCGCTCACGCTGGAAGGCGTACGTGGGCAGCTCCACCCGACGCCCACCAGCCGTCAACGGCTCCCAACTCACCGGCACGCCCCGGACATTGAGCCGGGCCAGACCGGTCAGGAACTCCCGCACCTCATCCCGGTCCCGACGCATCACCGGTACGCAGGCCACATCCGAGTCCTCAGGCAGCGACTCACGAGCCATTCCGCTCAGCACACCGTCCGGACCCAACTCCACGAACGACGACACACCGGCGTCCACAAGAGCCTCCACACCGGAGCCGAAACGCACCGCCTCACGCACGTGCCGCACCCAGTACCCCGGCGCGCAGAGCTCCTGCGCCGACGCGATCTCCCCGGTCACGTTCGACACCACACCCAACGACGGAGCGTTGAACTTCAACCCCTCCACCACAGCGGCAAAGTCGTCGAGCATCGGCTCCATCAACGGCGAATGGAAAGCGTGACTGACCTGGAGCTGCTTGGTCTTCACCCCGCGCTCCCGCAACGCCTCCACCACCGGGGCGACCGCGGCTTCGCTGCCCGAAAGGACCACTGCGCGCGGCCCGTTCACCGCCGCAATACCCGCCCCGTCAACACCCTCCAGCAGCTCACGTACGTCCGACTCGGTGGCCTGGACCGCCACCATCACCCCACCCGCAGGCAACCCATCCATCAACCTGCCCCGAGCCGCCACCAACGTCGCCGCGTCCTCCAGCGAAAGAATCCCGGCCACATGCGCAGCAGCGATCTCCCCCACCGAATGCCCCGCCACAAAATCCGGCCGCACACCGAACGACTCCACCAGACGGAACAACGCCACCTCGACCGCAAACAACGCCGCCTGCGCATACACCGTCCGCGTCAACAGACCAGCCGCATCGCTCTCCGGCTCCGCGAACAACACCTCCCGCAGTGGACGTTCCAGGTCATCCAGGCCGACGTCCAGCAGGTCACACGTGCGCTCCAGCGACTCCGCGAACACCGGAAACGCAGACGCCAACTCCCGGCCCATCCCCACCCGCTGAGCACCCTGCCCCGTAAATAGGAACGCCAGCCGGCCGTCCACCACACGACCCGAGACAACACCAGGCGCCTCGGCGCCGGTCGCCAACACCTCCAGCGACCGCAACAACTCCTCACGCGAGGAGCCCAGCACCACACCCCGATGCTCCAGCCCAGCCCGCGACACACCCAACGAGAAGGCCACATCAGCAACCGACGAACCCGCCGTCTGCTGCTGCGCCAACAGCGCCCGCGCCTGCGCCCGCAACGCCCCCACCGACTTGCCCGACATCACCCACGGCACCAGCACGCCCGCCGGTGCGTCCGCCGTTTCCGGCTCGGACGCCTCGGCCTCCGGAGCGGGGGCCTCCTCAAGGATCACGTGGGCGTTGGTTCCGCTGAATCCGAAGGAGGAGACGCCGGCCCGGCGCGGCCGACCGTTCTGCGGCCACTCCCGCGCCTCGCCGAGCAGTTCGATCGCCCCGGCGGACCAGTCCACGTGCGGGGAAGGCTCGTCGATGTGCAGGGTCTTGGGCAGGAGGCCCGCCCGCAATGCCAACACCATCTTGATCACACCGGCCACACCCGCGGCCGCCTGCGTATGACCGAGGTTCGACTTGGACGAGCCGAGCCACAGCGGCCGGCCTTCGTCCCGACCCTGGCCGTAGGTGGCGAGCAGCGCCTGCGCCTCGATCGGGTCACCCAACGTCGTACCCGTGCCATGTGCCTCGACCGCGTCCACCTCGGCCGGTGTCAGACCCGCGTTCGCCAGCGCCTGCCGGATCACCCGCTGCTGCGACGGACCGTTCGGAGCCGTCAGACCATTGCTCGCACCATCCTGGTTCAACGCCGAACCCCGCACCACGGCCAACACCTCGTGACCGTTGCGCCGCGCGTCCGACAACCGCTCCAGGACGAGGACACCCACACCCTCGGACCAGCCGGTTCCGTTCGCGTCCGCCGAGAACGCCTTGCACCGGCCGTCCGGGGAGAGAGCACGCTGGCGGCTGAACTCGACGAAGCGTTCGGGGGTCGCCATGACGGTGACTCCGCCGGCCAGGGCGAGGGTGCATTCCTGCTGGCGGAGGGCGTGGGCGGCGGAGTGGAGCGCGACCAGGGAGGAGGAGCAGGCGGTGTCGATCGAGACCGCGGGGCCCTCCAGGCCGAGTACGTACGAGATCCGCCCGGACACGATGCTGGAGTGGGTGCCGGTGCTGAGGTGGCCCTCGGCGCCGTCGACCGCGGCGCCCTTCTGGATGCCGTAGTCGGAGGACATCACTCCGACGAAGACACCTGTCCTGCTGCCCTTGAGCCGGAGCGGGTCGAGTCCGCTCGCCTCCAGGGCCTCCCAGGACGCCTCCAGCAGGAGCCGCTGCTGCGGATCCATGGCGACCGCCTCGCGCGGCGAGATCCCGAAGAGTCCGGCGTCGAACCGCTCGGCGCCGCTGATGAAACCGCCCTCACGCGTATAGCTGGTACCCGCGTGATCGGGGTCCGGGTGGTAAAGACCCTCGATGTCCCAGCCGCGCCCCTCGGGGAACCCGCTGATCGCGTCACGACCCGAGCGGAACAGCTCCCACAGCTGGTCGGGGGTTTCGACACCGCCGGGGAAGCGGCAGCTCATACCCACGATCGCGATCGGTTCGTTCGCCCTGCCCTCGACCTCGCGCAGGCGCTCGGTGGTCTCGTGCAGATCGGTGGTGACGCGCTTCAGGTATTCGCGGAGCTTGGCTTCGTTGGCCATGAGTAGTTCACCCGTCCAGGTATGCGAGAACGCGGGAGCGTCGGTGGGTCAGCGGGGAGCGGGAGGGATCAGGACTTCCCGAAGGTGCTGTCGATGAAGTCGAAGATCTCGTCGTCGCTGGCGGAGTCCAGTTCCACCGCGGCCGCGCCTTGATCCGGTGCGCGCTGGGCGCTGTTCCAAGCGGTCAGAATGCCGTTGAGGCGTGCCGTGACGGCCGAGTGGAGGTCGGCGTCCAGGTCGGCCGTGGTGGCGGACTCCCCCATCACCGTTTCGATGTGGGCGAGTTGCTCCAACAGCCGGACGCCGAGCGGTTCCTCGGTGGGCAGGCCCGGTGCGAGTTCCGTCAGCAGGTACTGGGCGAGCGCCGTGGGTGTCGGGTAGTCGAAGACCAGGGTGGCGGACAGCCGCAGCCCGGTCGCGGTGTTGAGCCGGTTGCGCAGTTCGACGGCGGTGAGCGAGTCGAAGCCGATCTCCTTGAAGGCCCTGGCCGGTTCGACGGCGTCGGGGCCGGCGTGTCCGAGGACGGCGGCGACCCGTTCGCGCACGAGATCCAGGACGGTCTCGTTGCGCTCGGCCGGCGAGAGACTCGCGAGCCGGGTCTCCAGGTCCGTGCCCTGGCTGCCCATGTCGTCGGCGGCGACCCGGCGGGCGACGGGCGCACGCACGATCCCGCGGAAGAGGTGCGGTACGGGCGACGCGTCCGCGGCGAGTGCTGCCGTGTCCAGGCGCATCGGGACCAGCAGGGCCTCGTCGAAGCCGTGCGCGTGGTCGAGGAGGGCCAGGCCCTCGGCGGCGGCGAACCCCCGGACGCCGGCGTCGGCCAGCCGTGCGAGGTCCGCGTCGCCCAGGTGGCCGGTCATCTCGCTGCGGTCCTCCCAGAGTCCCCAGGCGAGAGACTGTCCGGGCAGACCCGCGGCCCTCCGCCGCTGCGCCAGGGCGTCCAGGAAGACGTTGGCGGCCGCGTAGTTGGCCTGGCCCGCGTCGCCGGACACACCGGCGGCCGAGGAGTACAGCACAAAGGCCGCGAGGTCGAGATCCCGGGTCAGCTCGTGCAGGTTCCACGCGGCGTCCACCTTGGGCCGCATGACGGCGTCGACCCGCTCGGGCGTCATGGCCTCGACCACACCGTCGTCCAGCACACCTGCCGTGTGGAAGACGCCGGTCAGCGGGGCTTCCGCGGGAACGGTCGCGAGCAGCGCCTCAAGTGCCGCCCGGTCGGAGGTGTCGCAGGCGACGATGCGTACTTCGGCCCCCAGCGCCGCGAGTTCCTCCCGCTGGGCCTCGGCGCCCGGTGCGTCCTCGCCCCGTCGGCTGACCAACAGCAGGTTGCGTACGCCGTGTTCGGTGACCAGGTGGCGGGCCAGGAGGCTGCCCAGGACGCCGGTGCCGCCGGTGACGAGGGCGGTGCCGCCCGGATTCAGCCGCTGCGGGACGGTCAGGGCGATCTTGCCGGTGTGCCGGGCCTGCGACATGTGGCGCAGCGCGGCGGACGCCCGACGGACGTCCCAGGTGGTGACCGGCAGCGGCCGGAGCACTCCCTTGTCGAAGAGTGCGAGCAGTTCGGAGAGGATCTCCTGAATACGCTCGGGAATGGCTCCGGGACTGCCGACACCGGTGAAGACGGTCAGGTCGTACGCCTGGTACGTGACACCGGGGTGTGCGGCCGCGACCTCGTCGGCCTCCCGGATGTCGGTCTTGCCCATCTCCAGGAAGTGGCCACCGCGCGGCAGGAGCCGCAGTGAGGCGTCGACGTACTCGTGCGCCAGGGAGTTGAGGACGACATCGACGCCCCCGTCGCTCAGGAAGTGGTCCGCGAAGTCCAGCGACCTGCTGGACGCCAGGTGCCGCTCGTCGAATCCCATCGCGCGGAGCGTCGCCCACTTGCCCGGGCTGGCCGTGCCGTACACCTCGGCGCCGAGATGCCGGGCGAGCTGGACCGCGGCCATGCCGACACCGCCGGTGGCGGCATGCACCAGGACACGGTCACCCGGCTTGACCGACGCCAGGTCGACCAGGCCGTAGTAGGCGGTGAGGTACACCAGCGGGACGGTCGCGGCCTCCGCGTACGTCCAGGCGTCGGGGATACGTGCCACCATGCGCCGGTCCGCGACCGCGACCGGGCCGAAGGGGCCGTCGAAGACTCCCATGACGCGGTCGCCCACGGCCACGCCGGTCACTCCGGGACCGATGTGCGTCACCACACCCGCGGCCTCGCCGCCGAGTTGGGTACCGCGGGCCGGGACCATGCCGAGTGCCATCAGGACATCGCGGAAGTTCACTCCGGCCGCGTGAACGGCTATCCGCACCTCTCCCTCGCCGAGCGTTTCCGCCGTATCGGGGGCCGGGACGACGGTGAGCGCGTCGAGGTTGCCGCCGGGGTCCTTGGCGAGACGCCAGGGAGCGTCGCCGGCGGGAGCCGTCAGTGCGTCACCGCTCCGGGCGGGCGCGAGACGGGCGGCCAGCAACTCGCCCTCCCGTACGGCGAGTTGGGGCTCACCGGACGCCAGCACCGCGAGGATCCCGTCCAGCGGTGTGTGCGGAGCATCCGCGGAACCGACGGGACCCGCAAGGTCGGTGGCCGGGTCGAGGTCGAGGAGCGCGAACCGGTCGGGGTGCTCCGACTGCGCGGCACGCACCAGACCCCACACTCCCGAGTGGGCCAGCCCCGGTACCGGCTCGTGGGCATGTACGCCGACAGCGCCGCGCGTCACCCACACCAGGCGGGACGAGGCCCACCGGTCGTCGGACAGCCACTCCTGCGCGAGTGTGAGTGCCCGTCCGGTGACGCTTCGCACCACGTCCGGAACGTCGGCACCGGACTCCGTCGAGGCCGCGGCCGCCCAGGCCTCCACGTCCACCAGCACCCACTCCGGGACCTCACCACCGGCATCCGCGAGCACCTTGATCTCCGCCAGATCCACCATGGTGTCGGCGGCCCCGGCCAAGGTGCTTCCCTCGCCCAGGACCACCCACTCCGGTCCCGAACCTTCGGAGTCCGCCGAGGCGACGGGAGTCCAGGACAACCGCCACAACGCGCCATCGGTCACATCGCGTCCGCCCGCAGCCGCGTTGAGCTGCTCGGCACTGATCTCGCGGGTGACGAGTGAGTCGACGCGGGCCACCGGCAGTCCTGCCGCGTCGGCCAGTTCGACGCCGAAACCGTCCTCGCCCACCGGCCACAGGCGGACCCGCAACGACGACGCACCCGACGCGTAGAGAGACACACCCGACCAGGCGAACGGCAGACGGACGCCGCCGCCGGAGCCAGCTTCGGAGTTGGTCGCGGGGTCGGGATCGGGGTCGGAGGTGAAGGAGCCGAAGCCTGCTGCCTGGAGTGCCGCGTCCAGCAGCGCCGGGTGCAGCCCGAAGCCGCCCACCGCCGTGCCATCCGGGAGGGCGACCTCGGCGAACACCTCCTCACCGTTGCGCCAGACCCCGTTCAGACCCTGGAAGACCGGACCGTACTCATAACCCTCCACCGCCAAGTCCTCATACACACCCACCAGATCGACCCGCTCAGCACCCGGCGGAGGCCACGCCGCCGACAGCACAGACCCACCGCCCGACTGCGGGGCGCTGTCGGGGGTCAGGAAGCCGGTGGCATGGCACACCCACTCCCCCTCCACCCCTTCGCCTGAACCGGAGGAGTAGACGCCCACCGTGCGGCGTCCTCCGTCCCCGACAGCACCCACCACCACCTGCACCTGCACCGCACCGCGCGCCGGCACCACCAACGGCGCCGCCAGCATCAACTCCTCGACCCGGCCACACCCCACCTCATCACCGGCCCGCACCACCAACTCGACGAACGCCGCACCCGGCAACAGCACCACACCCGACACCGCATGATCAGCCAACCACGCATGCGACGACAGCCCGACCCGGCCCGTGAACAACACCCCACCACCGCCGGCCACGCCCACACCAGCACCCAACAACGCGTGCTCCACCGCGACCTGACCCAGGCCCGCCACATCACCCGCCACCGCCGTCGCATCCAGCCACAACCGCTCCCGCTGGAAGGCGTAGGTGGGCAGCTCCACCCGGGGCTGGGGACCACCCAGGAGAATCTGCCAGTCCGGCTCGGCAGCACCACGGACAAACAGACCCGCAAGCGAACGCAGGAACTGATCCCAGCCACCCTCACCACGGCGCAACGTCCCCACCGCGACCACCGAAGCGGCATCCTCCGGGCCGGCTTCCGCGCGGGCCGCGTCGACCGTCTCCTCAATGCCCATCACCAGGACGGGGTGCGCACTCACCTCCACGAACGCACCGAAGCCCTCCGCCGTCAGACGACGGGTGGCGTCCGCGAACCGCACCGGACGACGCAGGTTCTCCACCCAATACCCCGCACCCAACCCGCCGCCCTCGGCTCCGTCTGCGTCTGCGACCCACTCGCCGGTCATGGTCGACAGCATCGGCACCCCACCCGACAGCGGAGTGATCTCCGCGAGGTCGGCCAGGATGCGGTCACGGACCTGCTCCACCTGCTCCGAATGCGAGGCGTAATCCACCGGCACCCACTTCACCCACACACCCCGCGCCGACCACACCTCCACACACGCTTCCAAACCCTCACGAGTGCCGGAAAGGACCACCGAACGGGGGCCGTTCACCGCCGCGATCCCCACACCTTGTACGTCTTCCAACCACAAGGCGACGTCGTCGGCCGGGGCCTGAACCGCGAGCATCCCGCCACCGCCCGCCAACACTTCACGGATCGCCTTCGACCGCAACGCCACCACCCGGGCACTGTCCGACAGGGACAGCCAGCCACCCACCACCGCAGCCGCAATCTCACCCTGCGAATGCCCCACCACCGCATCCGGCTCCACACCGACCGAACGCCACACCTCAGCCAGGGACACCATCACCGCCCACAAGACGGGCTGCACGACGTCAACCCGCTCCAGGGATGCGGCACCGTCAACGCCTCGCACCACATCGAGCAGGGACCAGTCCACGAACGGCTCCAACGCCGCCGCGCACTCCCCCAACCGGGACGCGAACACCGGCGACGACTCCAGCAGAGCCTCCGCCATCCCCACCCACTGCGAACCCTGCCCCGGAAACACAAACACCCGACGACCCGACACATCAGCCACACCAGACACCAGCCCGGGCACATCCGCATCCGACTGCCCGGCCGCCAGCCCACGCACCCCAGCCAGCAACCCATCCAGATCCTGGCCCACCACAACCGCCCGATGCCGGAACACCGAACGACCACTCACCAACGACCAACCCACACCCGAAACCGAAACCTCACCAGCACCAGAGACGGCGTCGGCCAACCGCTCCGCCTGACCCGCCAGAGCCACCGCCGACTTACCCGACACCACCCACGGCACCGGCACACTCGGCACCACACCAGGCTCGACAACGCCGTCCGCCGCAGGTTCGTCCACGGGCGCCTGCTCGACGATCACATGCGCATTCGTCCCACTGATCCCGAACGACGACACACCCGCCCGACGCGGACGACCCACCTCCGGCCACCCCCGCGCCTCACTCAACAACTCCACCGCACCCGCGGACCAGTCCACATGCGGCGACGGCTCATCAACATGCAACGTCCGCGGCAGCACACCCGCCCGCATCGCCATCACCATCTTGATCACACCAGCCACACCCGCAGCCGCCTGCGTATGACCCACATTCGACTTGACCGACCCCAGCCACAACGGCCGGTCGCCGTCCCGCTCCTGGCCATACGTCGCAAGCAGCGCCTGCGCCTCGATCGGGTCACCCAGAGTCGTACCCGTGCCATGACCCTCGACCGCGTCCACCTCGGCCGCCGTCAGACCCGCGTTCGCCAACGCCTGACGAATCACCCGCTGCTGCGACGGACCATTCGGAGCCGTCAGACCGCTGCTCGCACCGTCCTGGTTGACGGCAGAGCCCCGCACGATCCCCAGCACCTGATGGCCGTTGCGCCGCGCGTCCGACAACCGCTCCAGGAGCAGTACGCCCGCGCCCTCACCCCAGCCCGTGCCGTCCGCGCCGGCCGCGTACGCCTTGCAGCGGCCGTCGGCGGACAGGCCGCGCTGGCGGCTGAAGTCGACGAAGACGTCCGGGGTCGACATGACCGAAGCGCCGCCGGCCAGCGCGAGGGTCGATTCGCCCTTGCGCAGCGACTGTGCAGCGAGATGAATGGCCACCAAGGAAGAGGAGCAGGCCGTGTCGACCGTGACGGCCGGGCCCTCGAAACCGAACGTGTAGGAGACACGGCCCGAGGCGATGCTGCCCGCACTGCCGTTGCCGAGATAGCCCTCGATGTCGTCCGGGGCGGACTGCACCCGCGAGCCGTAGTCGAAGTACATGAGGCCGGTGAAGACGCCGGTCCGGCTGCCGCGCAGGGTGGTCGGGTCGATGCCCGCCCGCTCGATCGCCTCCCACGACGTCTCCAGCAGCAACCGCTGCTGCGGATCCATCGCCAAAGCCTCACGCGGCGAAATCCCGAAGAAACCCGGGTCGAACTCCGCCGCGTCGTGCAGGAAGGCGCCGACCTTGGTGTAACTCGTGCCGAGGTGCTCGGGGTCGGGGTGGTAGAGGCTGTCGACGTCCCAGCCGCGGTCCTCGGGGAAGGGGGTCAGGGCCTCCTCGCCGTCCGCGACGAGGGTCCACAGCTGCTCCGGCGTCCGGATCCCACGGGGGAAGCGGCAGCCGATGCCGACGATGGCAATGGGCTCCTGGTCCCGCTCCTCCAATTCACGCAGGCGGCGCCGCACTTCCCGTAGGTCGGTGGTGGCCCGCTTGAGGTAATCGAGAAGCTTCTTTTCGTTCTCCACACCATCACCTCGTAAAGCAGGGTCGGCCAGGGTTCGGTTGATAAACACCTGTCGGACACTTCCTGAGCCCGGCCTGAATAGGCCGAGGGGGCACGACAGACTGAACCCGCAGATATCGGCTGAGGAGCTCGGCGGAATCTGCGGCTTCGTTTTCGGATCGCAGATATGTCATTGCATATCGAGGGGCAGTCCGAACGCTCCACACGCTACGGGGGCAGGGGTAGGGGCCGCCTACCCCTACCCCCCCTTAGACGCCGCCCACCGGCAGCGCGTGGACCTCGCGGTGCCGGTGGGGCGGGGTCTACAGCGTCCGGCCGCGCTCGGCGACCCGCTCCAGTTCGGCGACCGTCGCGTTGGGGCTGGGCAGGGCGGCGTACTCCTTCTGGATCTCGTCGGCGGCAGCCTGGAACGAGGGGTCCGAGAGGAGCCTCCGCAGTTGCTCGCGGAGCCGCTCCGGGGTCAGGTCGGGGACCTCGGTGACGAGGGCCGCGCCGCGCTCGGCGAACCGCTGTGCGATGTCGCGCTCGTCCCACAGCCAGTTGGGGACGATCAGCTGGGGAACGCCGTGCATCACCGCGTTGGTGCGGGTGCCTCCGCCGCCGTGGTGGACGAGGGCCGCGCAGGTCGGCAGGAGTGCGTGCAACGGGACGAAGTCCACGGGCTTGACGTTGTCGGGGAGTTCACCGATCTCGGCGAGCTGCTCCTCGCTGAGCGTGGCCACGACCTCCGCGTCGATGTCGGCGACGGCGCGGACGAAGTCGCCGAGGGAGACGTTCTCGTCGGCGATCTCACGCAGTGTCAGCCCCAGGGTGAGGCAGATCCGCGGCCGGTCGGCCGGCTTACGCAGCCAGTCGGGGACGACGGCGGGCCCGTTGAAGGGGATGTGCCGCATGGAGATCGTGGGCAGCTCGGTGGGGAAGCCCATCCAGGGCGGCGCCACGGCGAGGGTCGCCCGCCCCGTGCTGAGTGTCTCGTCGAAGGCGACGCCGTAGGGGGCCCCCTTGGCTCCGAGCCAGTCGGCGACCGGGTCGTGCCGGTCCTCCGGGGCCCGCTCCGCGGCCAGTTGGTGGAAGATGCCGCGCATCCGGCCCCAGTGGTCGAGGCCGAAGAGCATACGGACGTGCGGGACGCCGACGGCTTCGGCGGCGATCGGGCCGGCGTAGGTGAGGGCGTCCCAGATGACGAGGTCGGGCTGCCACTGGCGGGCGTGCTCGACGAGCTCGTCTGTCATGGCGCGGTCGGCCATGTAGTCGTAGAGCTGGGAGTGCTGGGCGAAGGTGTCGTGGACGTAGTCCCAGGTGAGCTTCTCGGGACGGGTCTCGTTGAGGGTGAGGGCGCCGCCGTTGGCCATCTCCTCGCGGGGGGTGGACCGGGCCAGTTCCATGATGTTGAGGTCGTTGCCCACCGGTACCGCGGTGAGGCCGCAGTCGCTGATGGCCTGGACGTTGTCGGGCTGGCTGGCGATGCGGACCTCGTGTCCGGCCGTGGTGAGGGCCCAGGCCAGGGGGACCATGTTGAAAAGGTGGGAGCTGTTGGCGAACACCGTCATGAGGACGCGCATGGGGTTCCTTCACCGAAGAGGGGTGCGGATGGAGCCGAGGAGGACAGCTGGAAGGGGTTCGGTCAGGCAGGGGTGCGGTACTTCGTCGGTTCCCACCACGCGCGGTTGTCGCGATACCAGTCGACGGTCTCCGCGAGCCCCTTGCGGAAGTCGTGGGAGGGGGCGTACCCGAGGGTGGCGATCTTGGACCAGTCGACGGAGTAGCGCAGGTCGTGGCCCTTGCGGTCGGTGACGTACTCGACGCTGTCCCAGTCGGTGCCGCAGGCTTCCAGGAGCAGCGCGGTGAGTTCGCGGTTGCTCATCTCGGTTCCGCCGCCGATGTTGTAGATCTCGCCGGCGCTGCCGTGGTTGCGGACGCATTCGATGGCCGCGCAGTGGTCCTCGACGTGCAGCCAGTCACGGACGTTGCGGCCGTCTCCGTAGAGGGGTACGCGGCCGCCGTCCAGGAGGTTGGTGACAAAGAGGGGGATGACTTTCTCGGGGTGCTGGTAGGGGCCATAGTTGTTGGAGCACCGGGTGACCCTGACGTCGAGTCCGTGGGTGCGGTGGCAGGCCAGGGCGAGCAGGTCGCTGGAGGCCTTGGACGCCGAGTAGGGGGAGTTGGGGCGCAGCGGGTCGGACTCCGGCCAGGATCCTTCGTCGATGGATCCGTACACCTCGTCCGTCGACACATGGACGAAGCGGTCGGTGTCGTGGCGCAGCGCTGCATCCAACAGGGTGTGTGTGCCCAGCACGTTGGTGCGGACGAACTCCGCCGAGCCGGCGATGGACCGGTCGACGTGGCTCTCGGCGGCGAAGTGCACGATCTGGTCGGCGTCCGCGACGAGCCGGTCCACCAGGGCGGTGTCGCAGATGTCTCCCTCGACAAGGTCGAGGGCGGGGTGGGCGAGGTCGAGGTTGGCCCGGTTGCCCGCGTAGGTGAGCCGGTCCAGGACGGTGATGTGCAGGTCGGACCGGTCGGCGAGCAGTCGGCGGACGTAGGTGGAGCCGATGAAGCCCGCGGCACCGGTGACGAGCAGCCTGGTGGTCATGAGCTGATCTGGAAGGTGCTGTGGTCGCCGAGGACCAGCCGGTGGGCGTTGGGGACGCGGGGCACGGAACTGCCGTGCACATGGCGCCCGATGAGTGACGCCTCGATCCGGCGGATGCCGGTGACGGACGAGTCACGCATCATGATCGAGAACTCCAGTTCGCTGTCGAGGACGCGGCAGTTCTCGGCCACCGAGGTGAAGGGGCCGATGTAGGAGTCGTGGATCTCGGTGCCGGCTCCGATGCGTACGGGGCCGACGATGCGCGATCCCTTGACCCGGGCACCGCGCTCCACCACGACGCGTCCAATGATCTGCGAGGCGTCGTCGACCTCACCCTCGATGGACGACTCGATGCTCTCCAGGATGATGCGGTTCACCTCCAGGATGTCGGTGACGTTCCCGGTGTCCTTCCAGTAGCCGCTGATGATCTGAGAGCGGACGTCGGCTCCGCTGTCGATGAGGTACTGGATGGAGTCGGTGATCTCCAACTCGCCCCGCCAGGAGGGCTTGACGGCCTCGACGGCTTCGTGGACGAGCGGGGTGAAGAAGTAGACGCCGGCCAGCGCCAGGTCGCTGCGCGGGTGTTCGGGTTTCTCCTCCAGGCCGACGACGCGTCCCTGTTCGTCGAGGACCGCGACGCCGAACGCCCGCGGGTCGGGGACCCGGGTCAACAGGATCTGTGCGTCGGGGCGTTCGTCGCGGAACCGTTCGACGAGGTCCTCGATGCCGTCGATGATGAAGTTGTCCCCGAGGTACATGACGAAGTCGTCGTCGCCCAGGTAGTCCCGGGAGATACGTACCGCGTGGGCGAGGCCGAGCGGCTGGGCCTGGGCGATGTAGGTGACGTCGAGTCCGAAGGACGAGCCGTCGCCGACGGCGTCCTGGATCTCCTGGGCGGTGTGGCCTACGACGATGCCGACGTCGGTGATGCCCGTCGCGGCGATCGACTCCAGTACGTAGAACAGGATGGGCTTGTTGGCGACGGGCACCAACTGCTTTGCTGACGTGTGTGTGATCGGGCGGAGCCGTGTACCGGATCCGCCGGACAGAACGAGCGCTTTCACCCAACTCCCTAGGTCCGAGCCGGTGGAGAGTCATCGCAGGGGGTGGAACGGGCCCGTCGAGGGTCGCGTCCCCGCCTCGATATTCCGTGGTCCGGCGACGAAATCTTTACGCGAAGCCCCTGGACGGGATAACCCCTAACTCCCGCAGGCGGGCCCCTATCGTCGTTCGGACGGCCATCCCGAAAGGTGATCAACAGCGCGCCGAGTCGGCCGGGTCAGTCTAAAACGTAGGTAAAGCAAAACCCTCACCTGTGAACGCTCATGCGATATATTCATACGTACGTACGCGACATCTAACGGGGGAGAGGGTTGCGACCATGCTGTTCGTGGAGCGCGACGAGGAACTGCACACCCTGCACAGACTGTTGGGTGATGCTGCGGCGGGGCACGGCAGAGCGGTCCTGATCAGCGGGGCGATCACCTCAGGGAAGACGGCACTACTGGAGGCACTGTCACATCAGGCCCTGCACTCCGGCGCTCTGCACCTCGCGGCCACCGGCTCAAAAGCGGAACGCGCGCTTCAATTGGGCGTGATGGACCAGCTGTTCCACAGCGGTTCGCTGCCACCGGAGATGGCGGCCCGCGCCACCGAGCTCGTCACCGTGGAGGCCCTGCCACCGGGCGAGAGCGGACTGGAGTCGCGCACCCTGCGACAGCCGGAGGCCCATCGCGTCCACCAGATCTGTGCGCTGCTCCAGGAGCTCTCCGAGGAACAGCCGATCGTGCTGACCGTTGACGACACCCACTACATGGACGGCACCTCCTGGCAGGTTCTCCTCTATCTCCAACGCCGAATACGATCGGCCCGCATCCTGCTCGTCCTGACGACTCGTCAGCAGCAGGGTCACGGCCACTCCCCCTGGCACTTCGAGTTCACCCGCTACCCCCACCAGCGCCTCCGGCTCGCGATGCTCAGCGAGCGGGGTGTGGCGGATCTCGCGGACCGGCACCTCCCCGCCGCCGAGGCGGGCCAGTTGGCCACCACTCTGTACCAGCTCAGCGGCGGCAACCCGATGCTCGTCAGGGCCCTGCTGGAGGACAGCGCGGCCTGGCTCTCCGCGGAGAGCGGGCGGGGGCCCACGGCGACGGAGGCCACGGCGTTCGGGCAGGCCGTCGTCGAGTGCATGCACCGCTGCGAGGCTCCGCTGCGCAGCGTCGCCCACGCCCTCGCCGTCCTCGGCGACTCGGCCTCCGAGGACCGGCTGAGCAGGCTCTCCGGTCTGACCCCCAGCGCCGTGTCGCAGGCACTCGTGGCCCTGAACGCGGCAGGGATCGTCGACCAGGGCTTCCGGCACCCCGCGTCCGCCGCGGCCATCCTGGCGAGTCTCGACGCCTGCACCCGCACCTCGCTGCATCTGCGGACCGCTGAACTGTTAAGGGAGGACGGCGCCTTGGCCTGGCAGGTCGCGGTCCATCTCGTCGAGGCGCAGTCGGTCGGCGGCGACTGGGCCATGGACACCCTGCTGGAGGCCGCCCGCCAGGCCCTGTCCACGGACCGCCAGGACCTGGCCATGCAGTGTCTGGCCCTCGCGCTCAAGGGGTGCCCGGACGAGGAGTCGCGCACCACGGTGCACCAGGCGCTGAACCACACCGAGTGGCGCATGAATCCCGCGGCGTCCTCCCGGCATCTGCCACCTCTCTATCAGGCCGTCCGCGAAGGCCGGCTGAAGGGGAAGGAGGCGGTGTCCGTCGTCCAGCACATGCTGTGGACCGGCGGCCCCCAGGCGCAGAGCGCTTTCCAAGAGGTGTCGGCCCAGCTCACGTCCCCCTCGGACGCCCCGGCGCTCGCCCAACTGCAGCTCACCCACCAGTGGTTGTACGGGCTTCGCCATCCGAGGGCGGGCAGCGCCGGGACGGATCGTGAGGTGCCGCCCCTGCACGAGCTGCGCACCGCCGGAGGCAGTCTCTGGTCGCGTGCGGCGGCCGTACTGTCGGCGTCGATGCGGTCCGAGGCCGAGCGTGTGGTGGACGAGAGCGAACGCCTGCTGCGCAGCTGCCAGGTCGGGGACGAGACCCTGGAGGTGATCGCCTCCTCGGTGGCGACCCTCACCATGGCGGGGCGCCTCGACCGCGCCGCGGGCTGGTGCGACGCCCTGATCCAGGAGACCCAGCGTTCCAACGCCCGCACATGGGAGGCGCTGTTCACCGCGTTGCGGGCGGACATCTCGCTGCGGCAGGGCGATGTCTCGGCCGCCGCCGCGCGGGCCGGGCACGCCCTGACGCTGGTTCCGGCCGAGGGCTGGGGTGTCGTCGTGGGACTGCCGCTGTCGGTGCGGCTCGCCGCCCATGCCGCGATGGGCGACCTGGCCGCGGGGGCGGAGACCGCCCAGATCAACGTGCCGCCGGAGATGTACGACACGGTGTTCGGCCCGCGCTACCTCCTGGCCCGCGGGCAGTTCGGACTGACCGCGGACCGTGTCCTGGCGGCTGTCAGCGACCTCCAGCAGTGCGGTGCCATGCTGCGCGAGCGGAATCTGGACCACCCCTCCCTGGTGCCGTGGCGCACCGAGCTGGCCCGGGCCAACCTCGTCATGGGCTGGGAGCAGACGGCCCGGCAACTGCTCCTCGACCAGGAGGAACTGCCCGGCGGGAAGAGCCCCCGGGCCCGTGGGGGCGCACTGCGGGTGCTCGCCTCGGCGAGCCCGCTCAAACAGCGTCCCGCGCTGCTGCGCCGAGCGGTGGACGCCCTGCAGAACTCGGGCGACCGGCTGGAACTCGCCCACGCCCTCGCCGACCTCAGCCAGGCGCACCACACCCTGGGAGAGTTCCGGCGCGCCCGGATCATGGCCCGCCGGGCGACCCAGGAGGCGAAGGCGAGCGGCGCGGAGGAGTACCTGCGGCCCGCGCAGTCCGGCTCGTCAGACGGTGAGCCGACCGAATCCGCCGGCGGTTCCTCGGCGGCCCCGGCCCTCAGCGACGCCGAACGGCGCGTGGCAACGTTGGCGGCACTGGGGCACACCAACCGGGAAATCGGGCGACAGCTGTACATTACGGTCAGCACGGTCGAGCAGCACCTGACCCGGGTGTACCGCAAGCTCAACGTCAGCGGCCGCTCGGACCTCCCGGCGGGTCTGTCGCTCCAGCAACTCCCCGGCACGGCCGCCCAGGCGCGCTGACCCGCGCGCTCTTCGGCCTCGCGGGCGAACCACCGTCAGAAGTCCGGCGCGGGTGTCTCACCACGAGACACCCGCGCCTTCCGACGGACTGCTACCCGTTCGAGGTCGTCGAGGCGGGCCCGGCGCAGGACGTCCCACGGTTGGTCCTCGTCGGTGTCGTACAGCCGTGGCAGCGGTGAGGTGACCGTGGACGCGCCGACGCCGCCCAGTTCCAGGCTGTCGCGCAGGGCGTGCGCAGGGCGTGCCAGCGGCCGTGGACCAGGGCGGGTGCAAGGGCGGGTGCGAGGGCGGCGAGCAGGGTCAGGGCGCCTCAACGGGCCTGACCGCGGGGGCACTTCAAGCGTGCGCGCCGCGCTCCGGTCGCATCTTCGTGGTCACCCACTCCACGACCTCCTGCGTGGAGGTGCCCGGTGTGAACAGGGCTGCGACTCCGCGTTCCAGCAGAGGCTTGATGTCGACGTCGGGAATGATGCCGCCGCCGAAGACAGTGATGTCCAGCGCGTCCGCCTCCCGGAGCAGGTCGACGACCTCTGTGAACAGGGTCATGTGTGCACCCGACAGCACGGAGAGTCCGATGCCGTCGGCGTCCTCCTGGATGGCCGTGGTCACGATCTGCGCCGGTGTCTGGTGAAGTCCGGTGTAGATGGCCTCGACCCCGGCATCCCGCAGGGCGCGTGCGATGACCTTGGCGCCGCGGTCGTGGCCGTCCAGTCCCGGCTTCGCCACGACGACGCGGAGGGGTTCGTTCGGCACAGGTGAGTCTCCTTGTCCTGCCACTGGTGTCCGGGGGTTCACGACGCGTCCGCGGGAGTGTAGGTGCCCCAGACCTCCCGCAGGGCGTTGCACACCTCGCCGACGGTGGCCCGGGCTCGCAGCGCGTCCTTCATCGGGTACAGGACGTTGTCGTCGCCCTCGGCGGCCTTCTTCAGGGCGGCCAGGGCCAGGTCCACCGCGGGCTGGTCGCGCCCGGCACGGAGCGTGGCCAGGCGTGCGGCCTGCTGGGCCTCGATCGCCGGGTCCACCCGCAGGGGCTCGTACGGCTCCTCCACATCGAGCCGGTACCGGTTGACGCCGACCACGACCCGCTCCCCGGAATCGGTCTCCTGCGCGATCCGGTACGCGCTGCGCTCGATCTCGCCCTTCTGGAACCCGTGCTCGATCGCCGCGACCGCCCCGCCCAGCTCCTCCACCCGGCCCATCAACTCGACCACGGCCCCCTCCACGTCGTCGGTCATCCGCTCGACCACATACGAGCCCGCGAACGGATCCACCGTCGCGGTCACATCCGTCTCATACGCCAACACCTGCTGGGTGCGCAGCGCCAGACGCGCCGACTTGTCGGTGGGCAGGGCGATCGCCTCGTCGAAGGAGTTGGTGTGCAGCGACTGCGTGCCGCCCAGGACCGCGGCCAGACCCTGCACCGCCACCCGCACCAGATTCACCTCCGGCTGCTGCGCGGTCAGCTGCACCCCCGCCGTCTGCGTATGGAAGCGCAGCATCAGCGACTTGGGATTGCGGGCCCCGAACTCCTCACGCATCACCCGCGCCCAGATCCGGCGCGCCGCACGGAACTTGGCGACCTCCTCCAGCAACGTCGTACGGGCCACGAAGAAGAACGACAGCCGGGGCGCGAAATCGTCCACCTCCATGCCCGCCGCGACCGCCGTCCGCACATACTCGATGCCGTCCGCGAGGGTGAACGCGATCTCCTGCGCGGGCGAAGCACCCGCCTCCGCCATGTGATAGCCCGAGATCGAGATGGTGTTCCACCGCGGGATCTCGGCCCGGCAGTACCTGAAGATGTCCGCGACCAGCCGCAACGACGGCCTGGGCGGAAAAATATAGGTACCGCGCGCGATGTACTCCTTCAGCACATCGTTCTGCACCGTGCCAGTGAGCCTGTCGGCCGGCACCCCCTGCTCCTCGCCCACCAGCTGATACATCAGCAGCAGCAGCGCGGCGGGCGCGTTGATCGTCATCGACGTCGACACCCGGTCCAGCGGAATCCCGTCGAACAGCACCCGCATGTCCTCGACCGAGTCGACCGCCACCCCCACCTTGCCCACCTCCCCGTGCGCGATCGGAGCATCGGAGTCATGGCCCATCTGGGTCGGCAGGTCGAAGGCCACCGACAGACCCGTCGTACCGTTCGCGATCAACTGCCGGTAACGGGCATTGGACTCCACCGCCGTACCGAACCCGGCATACTGCCGCATCGTCCACGGCCGACCCGTATACATCGACGGGTAGACACCCCGCGTGAAGGGATACCCACCCGGCTCACCCAGCCTCACCGCCGGATCCCAGCCCTCCAGAGCCTCCGGACCATAGACCGGCTCGATGGGCAGTCCGGACTCCGACTCGCGCACGACTGTCTCCTTCACGTCTGCCACGTGGCCTCGACGATAGGTATCGGCTTCTCCCCCGCGTACCCCTAGACCCCCCTCAAGCGCCGCGGGCGGATCGTGGCCGGACGGCGGATCCATAGGGGAACTTCAGGGGTGTCCAAGGGACGGAGGCCGACGAAGAATCGTTGCGAGACCTGAGGAGGCCCATGCGTAGAGTCGCCCACGATTCCTCCGCCATCGCGATGAGCTCCGTACAGCTGGAAGGCGGTCCCAACGAGTTGTCCGGGACGGTCGAGCTCGCCGAAATGGACGAGGTGATCTTCTCCGGCGAGAAGATCAAGATCCGTTACGGCAATGGATACGAGCACTTCGAGACAGTCCCGGCGCCGCCGACGACCAGCGGCGGTGAGGAACCCGAGCCCATGACCTTCCGGTGGGTCGGCCGTACCAAGATCGCCGAGTAGGCGGAACTCCGGGAACGTGTCCCGGACTCGCAGCACCGTGTTCCATCACCCCCCTGCGGTGGACACAGCGCTGTGGGTCCGGGACACGTTCATTGAAGGTTCGGTTCGGCAGCGCCCCAGAGGGGCGCGGGAAACTGCGCGACCGGCCACGACGGCGCCGCAGACGATCGACGGCACACCACCGCACATCACCCCGCACATGACGGCACGTCACGCCCCGTCACGGCCCTTCCGGCGGAGCGCTCAGCGCGCCTCCCCGGTCGGCACCTCGGCAGTATCGCGCGACCGGCGGGCCAGCAGCCGGGCCGAGAACGCCAGCAGCCACCAGTACTTGGCCAGGGACGGCGAGAAGAAGGCCACCGGGACCGAGGTCGCGAAGACCAGGATCAGCAGGACGCTGCGGCGGACGGCCTCTTTCAGCACCGCGGGAGACGTGTCCGTCGCCGTCAGCGCGGGCTTCGCCAGCAGGCGCAGATACATCGCGCACAGCAGGGTGCCGGCCACGGCGATCGACGCCCCGTAGAAGGCGGTGGCCGTGGTCGTATCGCCGTATTCGTTGAGCAGCCGGGTCGGGAAGGGCAGCGCCGCCACGAGCGCCAGGAGCGCGAAGTAGAAGTGCAGCAGCCAGCGGTCGAGCGCCCCGATCAGCCGGAACAGGGCGTGCTGGGCCAGCCACAGGATGCCGATGACCGCGAAGCTGAGCAGATAGGCGCCGATGGCCGGGAGCGCCTCGCGGACGGCGTGGGCGACTTCGGAGTCGGGCAGGCCCTCCGGAACGGTGATCTCCAGGGCGAGCAGTGTCATCGCGATCGAGAACACGGCGTCGCCGAGCAGCAGCAGCCGTTCGGGGCCCACGGAGACTTCGCGGCGGAGATGGCCGGAAGAGCGGTTGTTCACGTCTGCGCCACCACAGGAATCGTTGACGAGCAGGGCCGGCAGTCGAGCCGAGAAAGCAAGAAGGCAAGAAGTACCACATGGCACTGTGCGGCTGGGGTGACTCAGGTGGCTGTTCCATGCGCACACAGGGTCACAGGATTGCGGGAGCACCAACGTGGGGCGAACGGCGGGCATGCGTTCCCCCGCGGGCGAACCAAGCCTGGCCGGAAGCTGCAACTCACTTCCTTCACAGCTTACTTCACTTCTTGACGAAAGCGGTCCAGACCTTTAGGTTCACGGCTCAGCATCGCACCGTGTGACACATCCAGCGTTCACGAGGTGAACGGTGCCCCGGTTGTTCGTCCCCCCACGAAGGGCCCCTGCGCGCATGCCCAGACCTCTTTCCGCAGTTGTCTCCCTCGCCGTTCTCTCCCTCGCCACCGGCCTGCTCACCGCGTCCCCCGCACAGGCGGCCACCGGCACGATCACCGGCCTCGCCGGGAAGTGCCTGGACGTCGCCGGGGCGAACTCCGCCGACGGCACGGCCGTCCAGCTCTACGACTGCAACGGCACCGCCGCCCAGCAGTGGACGGTCGGCAGTGACGGCACCGTCCGCGCCCTCGGCAAATGCCTGGACGTCACGGGCAGTTCGACGGCCGACGGTGCCACCGTGCAGCTGTGGAGCTGCACAGGCGCCGCCAACCAGAAGTGGACGGTCTCCTCCGCCAACGACATCGTCAACCCGCAGGCCGGCAAGTGCCTGGACGTCACCGGCAACAACTCCGCCAACGGCACCCGCATACAGATCTGGAGCTGCGGCGGCGGCGCCAACCAGAAGTGGACCGCGCCCGCCCCCGGTGACGGCGGCAACCCGTCCACGCCGATGGCCGTGGCCCCGTACCTCTACAACGGCTGGGGCAGCCCGCCGAGCCCCACCACGGTCACCAACGCCACCGGCGTCAAGTACTTCACCCTCGCCTTCGTGCTCAGCAACGGCTACTGCAACCCCCAGTGGGACGGCGGCCGGGCGCTGACCGGCGGCGTCGACCAGCAGACGATCAACACCGTGCGGGCGAACGGCGGCGACGTCGTCCCGTCCTTCGGCGGCTGGAGCGGCAACAAGCTGGAGAGCTCCTGCTCCACCGCGGGCGAACTCGCCGCCGCGTACCAGCGGGTCATCAGTGCGTACGGGCTCAAGGCCATCGACATCGACCTGGAGGCCGACGCCTACAACAGCCCGACCGTGCAGCAGCGGACCGTGGACGCCCTGAAGACCGTGAAGGCCAACAACCCCGGTCTGAAGGTCTACGTCACCATCGGCACCGGGCAGAGCGGGCCCGACACCAGCCTGATCAACCGGGCCGCCAACTCCGGTCTGACCGTGGACGCCTGGACGATCATGCCGTTCAACTTCGGCGGCGCCGGCCAGAACATGGGCAACCTCAGCACGCGGGCCGCCGAAGGCCTCAAGAACGCGCTGAAGAACGCCTACGGCTACAGCGACGACCAGGCCTACCGGCTCATGGGCATCTCGTCGATGAACGGCATCACCGACCAGAACGAGACCGTCACGGTGAACGACTTCCGGACGATGCTCGCCTACGCCCAGCAACACCACCTGGCCCGGCTGACGTTCTGGTCCGTCAACCGTGACCGTCCGTGCACCGGCGGCCCCGCCGACAGCTGCTCCGGTGTGGGCCAGTCCGCCTGGGACTACACCCGCGTCTTCGCCGCGTACACCGGCTGATCCAGCGCCACCCCCACTCCCACCATTCGCCGACCCCTTCGGCCCCCACCCCCCATCCGCCGAACCCCTCGGCAAGGAGAATCCGTGTTCACCCACTTGCCCGCCGCGCTCAAGCGCCGCCGCAGATCCACTGCCGCCGCGTTGGTCACCGCGGCCGTCGCCTCCCTGCTCACCGCCGCACCCGCGCCCGCGAGTGCGGCGGCGAGCGCGGCCGCCGCGCTGCCCACCGGCTTCGCCACGGTCATGAACGCCGCGAGCGGCAGATGTCTGGACGCCAGGTCCGCCGCCACGGCCAACGGCACCGTCGTACAGCAGTACGCGTGCAACAGCTCGACGGCCCAGCGGTGGAGCTTCACCGCCACCAGCGACGGCCATGTCCGTATCAACAACGGCAACAACACCGGCCAGGTCGTGGACGTCGCCGACCTGTCCACGGCGGACAGCGCGCCTGTTCATCTGTGGGCGTACGGCGGCGGCACCAATCAGCAGTGGCTGCCGGTCGACGAGGGCGGTGGCGCCTATCACTTCGTGAACCGCAACAGCGGCAAGTGCCTGGACGACCCCGGCGCCTCGGCCGCGGACAGCGTGCAGTTCGTGCAGTACACCTGCAACGGCAGCGCCGCCCAGCGCTTCCAGGTGGTCCCCGTGACCCAGTCCGGCACGAATCCGGACCTCGGCCCGAACGTCGTCGTCTTCGACCCGTCGATGTCGTCGTCGACGATCCAGACCAGGGTGAACTCGATCTTCCAGCAGCAGGAGACGAACCAGTTCGGCTCCCAGCGCTACGCCGTCCTGTTCAAGCCGGGTTCCTACAACGCCGATGTCAACGTCGGCTTCTACACCCAGGTCGCGGGTCTGGGTCTGACCCCGGACGCGGTCACGATCAACGGCGCGGTGCATGCCGAGGCCGACTGGTTCCAGGGCAACGCGACGCAGAACTTCTGGCGCGGCGCCGAGAACCTGTCCGTCAACCCGACCGGCGGCACCGACCGTTGGGCGGTCTCGCAGGCGGCCTCGTACCGCCGGATGCATCTGCGCGGCAATGTCGCGCTCGACGACAACGGCTGGTCCAGCGGCGGTCTGCTCGCCGACACCAAGATCGACGGGCAGGTCAACTCCGGCAGCCAGCAGCAGTGGCTGACCCGCAACTCCCAGCTCGGAAGCTGGACCGGCTCCAACTGGAACATGGTCTTCGTCGGCAGCCAGGGCGTCCCGGCCACCAGCTTCCCCAGCCCGCCGTACACCACGGTCGCGCAGACCCCGGTCAGCCGGGAGAAGCCGTCCCTGTACGTCGACGGCAACGGCGCCTACCAGGTCTTCGTGCCGTCCCAGCGGTCCAACTCCACCGGCACCAGCTGGGCGAACGGAACCCCGGCCGGCAGCTCGCTGTCCCTCGACACCTTCTACGTCGTGAAGCCGGGTGCGACCGCCGCGGACATCAACGCGGCACTGGCGGCGGGCAAGAACCTCCTGGTCACCCCGGGTGTCTACCACCTCAACCAGACGCTCCAGGTGAACCGGGCCGACACCGTCGTCCTCGGTCTGGGCCTCGCCACGTTCATCCCGGACAACGGCGTCACCGCGATGAAGGTGGCCGACGTCGACGGCGTGAAGGTCGCGGGCGTCCTCTTCGACGCGGGCACCACCAACTCGCCCACTCTGATGGAGGTCGGCCCGACGGGCTCGTCCGCCTCGCACGCCTCGAACCCGACGTCCCTGCACGATGTGTACTTCCGCGTCGGCGGCGCCGCCGTCGGCAGGGCGACCACCAGTCTGGTGATCAACAGCGACAACGTCATCGCCGACCACACCTGGATCTGGCGCGCCGACCACGGCAGCGGAGTCGGCTGGAACACCAACACCGGCGACACCGGCCTGATCGTCAACGGTGACAACGTCACCGCGTACGGCCTGTTCGTCGAGCACTACCAGAAGTACCAGACCATCTGGAACGGCAACGGCGGGCGGACGTACTTCTACCAGAACGAGATGCCGTACGACCCGCCGAACCAGGCGGCCTGGATGAACGGCTCCACCCAGGGCTACGCCGCCTACAAGGTCGCGAACTCCGTCACCAGCCACCAGGTCTACGGCTTCGGCAGCTACTGCTACTTCAACGTCAACCCGGGCGTGGCCGCCGAACGGGCCATCGAGGCGCCGACCAACTCCAATGTGCGCTTCACCAGCATGGTGACCGTCTCCCTCGGCGGAGTGGGCACCATCCGGCACGTGGTCAACGGCACGGGCGGCCCCTCCAACTCCACGACCAACGTGGCCAATCTGACCAGCTACCCCTGAGCACACCAGCTCCGCCGACGGCCGTCCCCGTGCTCAGGGGACGGCCGTTCCACCCCCTACACCCAAGGAGCGTCCTCAACATGCACAGACCCCGCTTCCTCGGCCGGTCCGCAGTCTTCGCCGCGCTGTCCGCGATACTCACCGCCCTGCTCACCGTGACGCCCGCCCAGGCCGCCGACGGCTCGATCACCGGGCTCGCAGGCAAGTGCGTCGACGTCGCGGGCGCCAGCAGCGCCAACGGCACCGCCGTGCAGCTGTACGACTGCAACGGGACAGGCGCCCAGATCTGGTCCAACCCGGGTGACGGCACCCTGCGTGCGCTCGGCAAGTGTCTGGACGTCGTCGACCGCAGCACGGCGGACGGCGCGACGGTCCAGTTGTGGGACTGTGCCGGCAGCTCCAACCAGCAGTGGGTGGTCAGCGGCGCGAGGGACATCGTCAACCCGGCCGCGAACAAGTGCCTGGACGTCACCGGCAACAACAGCGCCAACGGCACCCGGCTGCAGATCTGGACCTGCTCGGGCGGCGCGAACCAGAAGTGGAACGCGCCCGCGAGCGGTGGCGGCGGCAACCCGTCCGGATTCGTCGTCACCGAGGGCCAGTTCAACCAGATGTTCCCGGGCCGGAATTCGTTCTACACGTACAGCGGCCTGACCGCCGCGCTGAGCGCCTACCCCGGCTTCGCCAAGACCGGCAGCGACACGGTGAAGAAGCAGGAGGCCGCGGCCTTCCTCGCCAACGTCAATCACGAGACCGGCGGACTGGTCCATATCGTCGAGCAGAACACCGCCAACTACCCCCACTACTGCGACTGGGGCCAGCCCTACGGCTGCCCGGCAGGCCAGGCCGCGTACTACGGCCGCGGACCGATCCAACTCAGCTGGAACTTCAACTACAAGGCCGCGGGCGACGCGCTGGGCATCGACCTCCTCAACAACCCCTGGCTGGTGCAGAACGACGCCGCCGTGGCCTGGAAGACCGGCCTCTGGTACTGGAACACCCAGAACGGCCCCGGCACCATGACCCCGCACAACGCCATGGTCAACCAGGCCGGTTTCGGCCAGACGATCCGCTCCATCAACGGCTCCCTGGAGTGCGACGGCAAGAACCCGGCGCAGGTGCAGAGCCGCGTGGACGCCTACAACCGCTTCACCTCGATCCTCGGCGTCTCGCCGGGCAGCAATCTGTACTGCTGACGCCGGCCGCTCGACAAGGAGTCACCATGCGCAAGTTGAGATCCCTCGCCAACGCCGTTCTCGGCACACTCGGCGCGATGACGCTCGTCGTCGCGATCCCGGCGACCGCCCACGCGAACGTCCTGACCCTGCTGCCGCAGAACGCGAACGGTCTGGAGCAGACCTACTCCCCCGCCTACGACTACGACGGTGACGGCTGCTACGCCACCGCCGCCATCGGCGCCGACGGCACCATCAACCCCGGCCTGAAACTGGGCGGCGACGTCAACGGCAAGTGCCACGACCCCGCCCAGCTGAACAACGCCAACACCTACTCGCGCGAGAAGTGCAACAACGGCTGGTGCGCGGTCATGTACGCCAGCTACTTCGAGAAGGACCAGGTGACCCTCGGCCCGGCGGCCATCGGGCACACCCACGACTGGGAACACGTCATCGTGTGGATCAACAACAACGAGGTCCAGTACGTGTCGGTGTCCCAGCACAACAGCTACCAGACGCTCGCACGGTCGCAGATCCGCTTCGACGGCACCCACCCGAAGATCGTGTACCACAAGGACGGCGTCTCGAGTCACTGCTTCCGTTTCGCCAACAGCAACGACGAGCCGGCGGAGAACGCCACGGGCAACTGGTTCTACCCGCGGCTCGTCGGCTGGGACGGCTATCCGGCCGGCTACCGCGACAAGCTGAGCGGCGCCAACTTCGGCTCGGCCACCTTCAAGATCGACGACGGCGACTTCCAGTGGGCCCTCGACTACACGAGCCCGGCCGGAATCCCCTTCGACCCGTACGCCTGACACTCCGTACGCCCGACACCCGGTCCTCCGGGTTCGGCGACGTCCACCGAAAGGCCCCCGCAGGCTCCTGCCCGCGGGGGCCCTCCTCTACAGCAAGGTCGCGAGCCGTTCCGCCGCCGGGCCGGACACACCTGCCAGTCCCGCGGCTCGGCCCGTCGCCAGGAGGAGCAGGTCGCCTGCCGGGCCCCGGGCCTCGTCCTGGCCCTCGCCCCTCGACCAGTCCACGTCGGTGGCCACCAGCCGTACGCCCCGCAGGCGTTTGCGGGCGCCGTAGAACGGGCTGGCCAGGACGTGTTCCAGTGCCGCGATCGTCTGCTGTTCGGGAGTGGGGCGCACACGCCCCAGAGGTCGCGCGATGTCCTGGCCGTGGACCACGACGTCGACCAGTGGATCCAACGGCGCGGACAGGGGCGCGCGGCGCGTCGAGCCCGCCGTCTCACGGAACTGCGCGATGAGCTCCGAGGGGCCGAAGTCGGCGGCCCGCCGCCGCGCCGCGTCGAACTCCATCCGCTCCCAGTCGCCGCGCGCCCCGACCATTCCCTTGACCATGGCGCGCAGCGTGGTGCGTGTCGACAGTGTCAGGTGGGCCACCACGTCGTGCACGGTCCAGCCGGTGCAGAGCGATGGTGATTCCCAGTCGGCGCCTTCCAGATCGTCGAGAAAGTCGGCGAGGCCGAGCCGTTCGGCCTTCGTCCAGGAAAGAACCCGATCACGGTCCATGGCCGGCTCTCCTCACAGGGGATGCGGATGGTGTCGGCTGTATGACCGGAGGCCTCGGCCGATCTGATCGACTCCACCATGTGACCTGGCTCACTCACCCCCGCCTCACCCACCCCCCACCACACAACCGTTCACATACGAAGACTCCCCGAGTGCGCCACCCTGCGGATATCAAGGGCTTGCTGCACACCCCTTGACGCCTTCGACGCCACCGGCTCAATAATGAGCGTCCACATATCTAAACCCAGTTTTTCCATGTGGACAAAGTTCGTGGTCGTAGAGCAGCGCGGAGGAACAGTGACCGACCCAGGCTCAGTAGGCACTCGTTCGGCCACCCGCATCCGCCGGGGGCGAACGGCGGGCGCGCTCGCGTCCGTTGCCGTACTGCTCGCCGCCTCAGGATGCTCGGTGGCCGGCGCGGACCCCATCGGTGAAGGTCCCGGCACCCTGCGCGTCGTACTGCCCGAGGAGCCGCCGACGCTTGAGCCCTGTGATGCCTCGCTCACCGCGACGGGCCGGGTGACGCGCGCCAACATCACGGAGGCGCTGACCGAGCGGGACCCGTCCACCGGACGTCTGGAACAGGCGCTGGCCACCAAGTGGACGCGCGAGTCGCCCACTTCATGGACCTTCACCCTGCGCAAGGGGGTCAGGTTCCATGACGACTCGCCGTTCACGGCCGAGGCCGCCGCCTTCTCCATCGAGCGCGCCACGGACTCGGACATCGACTGCAACGTCGACGGATACATCTTCACCGACAGCAAGATCACCGCAAAGGCGGTCGACGACACCACACTTGAGGTCACCACGGCCGAGCCGGACCCGATCCTCCCGCTGCGGCTGTCCTTCGTCGAGATCGTGCCGACGAGCACGGACCCCGATTCCAGGGTGCGTGAGCCGGTCGGCACCGGTCCGTACCGGATCGACGAGTGGAGTCAGGGCCGCTTCCTGCGCCTGAAGCGCTTCTCCGGCTACTGGGGCGAGACCCCCGACTACGCCGCCGCCAAGTACGTCTGGCGCGCGGAGGGCAGCGTACGCGCGGCCATGGTCACCAACAACGAGGCGGATGTGGCGATCGGACTCGCGCCCGAGGACGGGGCGGGCGACCGTGCGGTCGAGTTCACCACCAACGAGGTCTCGTATGTGCGGATGGACGCGACCAAGGCGCCTCTCGACGACGTCCGGATCCGACGGGCCGTCAACTACGCCATCGACAGGGAGGGTCTGGTCACGGCGGTCTTCTCCGGCCGGCCGAGCGGCCAGCTCGTGTCGAAGGGCGTCACCGGGTACAACCCGCGCGTCAAGCCGTGGCCGTACGACCCGAAGCGCGCGAAGCGGCTGGTGGCCGAGGCCCGTGCCGACGGAGTGCCGACCGACACCACCATCACGATCATCGGCCGCACCGGCATCTACCCGAAGGCCGCCGAGGCGATGGAGGTCGTGCAGGACGGACTGCTCAAGGCGGGACTGAAGGTCAAGATCAAGATGCTGGACGTCAACGCCTGGCTGGAGTACCTCCTGCGTCCCTTCCCCAAGGGCATCGGCCCCACCCTCCTCCAGGCACAGCACGGCAACCAGGCGGGAGACGCCGCGTTCACGATGGGACAGATCTACGGCAGCAAGGGTGCCCAGAGCAGCTACGGCACCCCCGGACTCGACGCGCTGACGAAGCAGGCGGAGCTCGCGTCGGGCGACAAGCGGCAGCAGGCCTTCGCGGACGCGTTCGCCCACCAGAACGACGAGGTCGTACGGGATGCCGTGATGGCCAACATGACCGGCATCCTCGCTCTCTCCTCGCACGTCCGCTACCGGCCGGACTCGGCGACCAACGACGAAATGCGGCTCTCCGACATGCGCCGCGCGGACCGAGGAAGGAGCTGACCGATGTTCACGATGCTGCGTCGCCGCGCGGTCTCCAGTGTCATTCCCCTGCTGGTCGTGGTCCTGGGAGTGTTCTTCCTGGCCCGACTCACCGGAGACCCCGCCAATCTGTACCTCCCGCTCAGCGCGACACCGGAGATGAGGGCCGAGTTCTCCGCCCGCAACGGCTTCGACCAGCCGTTGGTCAACCAGTTCGGCGACTATCTGGTCCAGGTCGCCCACCTCGACTTCGGCGAGTCGCTGCGCACCGCCCAGTCGGCGAGCGAGTCGGTCCTGCGGGCCTTCCCCGCCACCCTCCAGCTGGCCGGGTGGACGATGCTGCTCGCCATCGTGGGTGCCGTGGTGATCGGCAGCCTGGCGGCCTACCGGCCCAACTCGGCGACCGACCGGATCGCGAGCTTCCTGTCCTCGACGGCCGCGAGCGTGCCCGACTTCTGGTTCGCCATCATGGGCGTGCTGGTCTTCGCGGTGACACTCGGCTGGCTGCCGACCTCCGGCACCAGCGGCGCCGCGGCCTGGGTCCTGCCCGTCGCCACGCTGCTCATCCGCCCCTTCGGGGTGCTGGTCCAGGTGGTGCGCGGCGCCATGGTCTCCGCGCTCTCCGCCCCGTACGTCAAAGTGGCGCGCAGCAAGGGTGCGCACGAAGTGCGGGTGGTCTTCGGGCACGCCCTGCGCAACGCGGCCGCACCCGCGCTCACCGTCGCGGGCGACCTCGCCGTCGGACTGGTCAACGGCGCTGTCGTCGTCGAGACCATCTTCGGCTGGCCCGGCATCGGCAAGCTCATGATCGACTCGGTTCTCCAGCGCGACTTCGCGGTGTTGCAGGCCGCCGTGCTGCTGACCGCTCTGGTGATCTTCGCGCTCAACATCCTCGTGGACATCTGCCACGCGGTCCTCGACCCGCGTGTCCGGCAGCGGGCGGCGGCGTGAGTCAAGGAAGTGACATGCTCCAGAAGAACAACGGCCAGAACAACGGCCGGAGCGACGGCACCGAGAGCGGCGGCGTCCCGAAGGACGCGGACGGCGGCGGCACGGGGCCTGGAAGCGACCAGGTGGTGACGGCTCGGCGGAAGTGGCTCGCCCTGCTCCTCCAGGACCGGTTCGCCTGCGCCGCGGCCCTGATCCTGCTCGGCGTCGCGCTGTGCGCCGTACTGGGTCCGCTGCTCATCGGGGATCTGGCGACACGTCAGAACCTGCGCGATCCCGGGCGGTCGCCCTTCAGTCTTGACCACGGCTGGGCCTTCTTCCTCGGCAGCGACTCCCTGGGACGGCCGGTCGCCGCGCGGCTGATAGCCGCAGCCGGCACCACCCTGTCGGTGGCCGTGCCCGCCGTGCTGTGCTCACTCGTCGTCGGCTCGGTCTGGGGCATGTGGGCGGGCTACCACGGCGGTTGGCGCGAGAACGTGTCCCTGCGGATCGCCGACGTGATCCTCAGCTTCCCGTCCCTTCTGCTCGCCGTGGTCGTGCTGTACGTGTTCTCGCCGAGCGCCTCCGGCATCGTGCTGGTGCTCGCTGTCGCCCGGATCCCCGTGTACCTGCGCACCGCGCGGGCCGAGTCGGCGGAACTGCGCAGCCGCCTGTTCATGGACGCGGCCCGCACCTTCGGCACCAGCAGCTGGGCGAGCATCCGACGCCATATCGCTCCCACGGTGCTGCCCACCCTGCTCACCGTCGCCGCGCTCGACTTCTGCTTCGTGATGCTGACCGAGTCGTCGCTGAGCTTCCTCGGCATCGGCATCCAACCGCCGGACGTGAGCTGGGGTCTGATGGTGGCTCAGGGGCGCCAGGAGTTGCAGAGCTCGTGGTGGATCGCGGTCTTCCCCGGACTCGCCATCGTCGTCACCACCGTCTCGGCGACCGTCCTCGCCGCCTGGGCCCGTCTCGCGACCGACCCGGGCCAGCGGTGGCGGCACGGCCTGCGCCGCGGCCGGCTCCGCCGGTCGGCGACCGGGGGGACGGGGAACAGCCAGGTTCCGGCGGCCGAGACGGCCACGGTCGTGGCGGGGTCCGAGCCCGAGCCCGGTCCGGCCCCGTCGGAAGCGAACACCGAGCCCGCCCCGGTCGCGCCCGAGGCAGCAGCCGAGCCCACCCCGGCGACTTCGAAAGCCGTAGCGGCCCCCGGCGACCGTGCCTCGACCAGGGCCGACACCCCGGCCGTGGACACCCTGGCAGTGGAGAACCTGTCGGTCGACATCCGTACCGCCGCCGGCCCCGTCCCCGTCGTACGCGGCGTGAGTTTCGCCGTGCGTTCGGGCGAGACGCTGGCTCTGCTGGGCGAGTCCGGGTGCGGCAAGAGCATGACGGCGCACGCGGTGGCCGGTCTGCTCGATCCGGCCGCCGAAGTCGTGGGCGGACAGGCCCTGTTGGAGGGCGAGGACCTGCTCGCACTCGGCGCACGGGCCAGGCGTCGGCTTGCCGGCCCGGGCCTCGCCATCGTCTTCCAGGACGCGCTCAGCGCGCTCAACCCCGTCCAGACGGTGGGGGCGCAGCTCGCGGAGCCGTTCCGTATCCACGAGAGGATCTCCCGGCGCGCCGCGCGGGCGAAGGCCGTCGAACTGATGGAACGCGTCGGCATCCCGGAGGCGCGCTCCCGCGCGGGCGCCTACCCGCATCAGTTCTCCGGAGGCATGCGCCAGCGGCTGCTGATCGCGATGGCGGTCGCGCTGCGGCCGAAGGTCCTGCTCGCCGACGAGCCCACCACGGCGCTCGACGTCACCGTGCAGGCCCAGATCATGGACCTGCTGCGCGAACTGCGTAGCGAGCAGCGGATGGCTCTGGTGCTCATCACCCACGACCTCGGCCTGGTCGCCGAGCACGCGGACCGGGTCGCCGTCATGTACGCGGGTGCGGTCGTGGAGACCGGGACGGTGGCCGAGGTGTTCGGCAAGCCCAACCACCCCTACACGCGGGGCCTGTTGGAGTCGGTTCCGGCCGAGCAGCACAAGGGCACCCGGCTGAACTCCATCCCCGGCAGCCCGCCCGACCCCCGCTCCGTACCCTCCGGCTGCGCTTTCCGTCTGCGGTGTCCCATGGCCCGCGACCTCTGCGCCACGCAGCTGCCGGTGCTGGCCGCGACGGGAACCGACCGCGCCGCCGCCTGCCACTTCGGGAAGGAACTGGCCGATGCCTGAGTCCGGGACGACACTGCTGGAGGCCACCGGCCTGACGAAGAGCTTCGCGGTTCCGCGTACCGCGAAGGGCAGCACCAGGCTGCGCGCGCTCGAAGGGGTCGATCTCCGTCTGGCGCGCGGGGAGACGCTCGGCCTGGTCGGCGAGTCCGGGTGCGGCAAGACCACGCTGGCCAGGGTGCTGCTGATGCTGGAGCGGCCCGACGCGGGCACCGTACGGTTCGACGGAGTGGACCCGTTCTCGTTGTCGGGGGCGAAGCTGCTCGCCTGGCGCCGCAAGGTGCAGATGGTCTTCCAGGACCCGTTCGGCTCGCTCAACCCCCGGCTGTGCGCGGCGGATCTGATCAGCGAGCCGTGGCTCACGCACCGCGATCTCGTGCCCGCCGCGAAGCGCGCGGCACGCGTGGGTGAGCTGCTGGAGATGGTCGGGTTGCGCGCGTCCGACGCGCGTCGATACCCGCAGGAGTTCTCCGGAGGGCAGCGACAGCGGATAGGGATCGCCCGCGCCCTGGCGCTGGAGCCCGATGTCATCGTGTGCGACGAACCCGTCTCCGCGCTGGATCTGTCGGTACAGGCGCAGGTGCTCAATCTGCTGGGCGATCTGCGGGACGAGCTGGGGCTGGCGTACGTGTTCATCTCGCACGACCTGTCCGTGGTGCGGCACGTCGCCGACCGGGTCGCCGTGATGTACCTCGGCAGGATCGTGGAGACGGGGCCGGCGGAGGAGTTGTTCGAGCAGCCGCGGCATCCCTATACGGCGGCGCTGTTGTCGGCGGCCCCGTCCCTGGCGACCGGGGGCGGGCCGAAGAGGGAGCGCATCCTGCTCACCGGCGAGATCCCGTCACCGGCCGACCCGCCCTCCGGCTGCAGATTCAGAACCCGCTGCTGGCGAGCGGACGACATCTGCGCCGAATCAGTCCCGACGCCGACGCCCGAAGCCGCCCACCACAGGTCGGCCTGCCACTTCCCCCTGGAGGAGGCGACCATAGACACGGCAGGTCCGGCGGCAGGGATTCGCTGAGGCCGGCGCCTACCGCGCCCCTTCAGGGGCGCGGGGAACTGCGCGACCAGCCACAACGCACCCGCAGGCCGATCACCACCACCCAGCGGAGCGCAACCGTTCAGCTGGCCGTACGCCGAATCCGCCCTGCATACCGCGTCTCAAGGTCAAGGTTCCCCTCAAACCCCCCGGGCACGTTGGCCGAGACGTACACCGGCGGCCGCACCCCCGCCGCAAGCAACAACGCGGCCGCCTCGGCGACGGCCATCTGGACGAGCATCACGCCGGTCAGGGTCGACAGGGCGCAGACCGAGCCGCCGCCGGGGAGGGGAAGAAGGGCGTCCCCCCGCGGCGCGGCGTTGTCCAGCACGACGTCGGCGATGTCGGCGAGCTTCCGCCCGCTGGGGTGGGAGGCGGGAACGGCCCGGGTGTGGCTCAGCGAGGTGATGGCGAGGACACGGTGACCGCGCTCCTTGGCCCGCAGAGCCATCTCCACGATCACGCTGTTGACACCCGAGTTGGAGATGATGACGAACAGGTCCTCGGGCCGCGGCTCGGCGAGGTCGTAGATCCGCTCGGCGACGCCAGGCTTGCGCTCCAGCAGCGGATCGTCGAGGACGCTCGGATCGTCGCCGCCGTACAGCACGAGGTCGGCGATGCTCAGCCGGTTGGTGGGCACGAGCCCCCCGGCGCGTCCGGCGAGCTCCAGGACGAGGGCCTGGGAGTGCCCGGTGCCGAACGCCTGGATCACGCCGTCGGTCCGCACACAGTGAGCGATCAGCTCGGCGGCGCGCCGCACCTCGTCCTGGGCGGACTCGGCGATGCGGTTCAGCGCATCCAGGCCTTCACGCGCAAACCCGCTGGCGTTCACAGAGTCGACGGACACGCGGCACTCCCCACCGGTGGATGAAACCACCATCCCTTACGAGCTTACTTGAATGAATAAACCACAGGTCACGAGCGGCGGGCAACGCCCCGTCCACCGGCGTCGTCACCGCACCCCGGGCCCGACCCGGGCCGGAGGCACCTTCGGTACTGAGATTCAATCTGCGAGATGGTGGGTGGCTGATACATTCTCAGCTGCACAGCATGCACCACCGAGGAGATCGGGTACCCCATGGAACGGACCGGCGCCGGCAACGGAATGCCCCCGACGGACGTCACCACGCTGATCCGCACCGAGCTGCCCCGGCTGGCCGGCTCGCTCCGGAAGGTGGGCGAGCTGATCCTGGCGGATCCCGCGGCGGTCACCCACTCCTCCGCCGCCGAGCTGGGCCGCCGTACGGGCACGTCCCAGGCCACGGTGACCCGGTTCTGCCGTGCCATCGGCCTCGACTCCTACCAGCACCTGCTGATCGAGCTGGCCCAGGAGCGCGGTCGCGGCGAGGTGTCCGACTGGGGCAGCGCGGAGATCGGCCCCGAGATCTCCCCGGACGACGATCTCGAACGCGTCGTCACCGTCGTCGGCAGCGCCGATCTGCGCGCGGTCCAGCAGACGATCGACCGGATGGATCTGGACGCCCTGGAGCGCGCGGCCCAGGCCGTCGCCCGCGCCCGCCGCATCGACGTCTACGGCGTCGGCGGCAGCGGCGCCGTCGCCCAGGAGACCGAGACCCGCCTCTTCCGCATCGGCTGCTCGGTGCGGGGCTGGAGCGAGGTGCACGGGGCGGCCACCTCCGCCGCGCTGCTCACCCCGGCGGACGTCGCCATCGGCATCTCGCACTCCGGGGCGACCCGCGAGACCATCGAGCCCTTCGAGCTCGCCAAGGAGCGCGGCGCCACCACCGTGGCGCTCACCTCCGACCCGCGCTCGCCGCTGGCCCGGGCCGCCGACATCCGGCTGATCTCCGCCACCTCGGAGACCAGCTTCCGCACCGGGAGCATCGGCGGGCGGCACTCCGTGCTCGTCCTCATCGACTGCCTGTACGTCCGGGTCGCCCAGCTCTCCTACCAGCGCGCGAGCGCCTCACTGGCGCTGACCGACCACATCACCCCGCAGCACACGGTGAAGAGCCGCCGAACCCGCTGACTCCGACCGGCGATGACCGGCGATGTATGGATGAACCACCGAGAAAACCAGATGATGGTTGTTTGAACCATCCCCTCGGTGCCACGATGGTGCTCCGCCGAGCATCCTCGTAGGAGCCCCATGCGCGTCACCTCTGTCGAGTCGACCGAGCTCTTCGTCGGAACCACCGAGCAGCCGCGCCAGATCGTGGCCGTCGAGCTGAGCCACACCCCCGGCCGGACCGTCCGGCTCACCGTCGAGGGCTCCGGTGTCGCCGGGGAGGCCCTCGCCACGGTGGCCGACGACGGCACCGCGCGCGCCGAGATACCCGTGCGCACGGGCCTCGCGCCGGGCGAGCGCCGCGACATCTCGGTGACCGCGACCGATGTGATCGCCACCGACGAGGCCCAAGTGGCCGTGCAACCCGCCGAGTTCACGGCGGCGGAGCCGGGCTGGACGATGTTCATGGTCAGCCACTTCCACTACGACCCCGTCTGGTGGAACACCCAGGGCGCGTACACCGAGACCTGGGACGTCGCCGACGACCCTGCGTCGACGGGGCTGCCCGCGCGCACCTTCGACTCCCGGGGCCAGTCCGGCATGAGTCTCGTCCGGGCCCACTGCGATCTGGCGCGCCGCGACCCCGCGTACACCTTCGTGCTCGCGGAGGTCGACTACCTCAAGCCGTACTGGGACGCGTTCCCCGAGGAGCGCGCCTTCCTCCGGGAGCTGCTGCGGACCGGCCGGGTGGAGATCATGGGCGGCACCTACAACGAGCCCAACACCAATCTCACCGGCGCCGAGGCCACCATCCGCAACGCCGTCTACGGGGACGGTTTCCAACGGGCCGTCATGGGCGCGTCGCCGGAGACGGCCTGGCAGCTGGACGCCTTCGGGCACGACCCGCAGTTCCCGGGGCTGATGGCCGACGCGGGGCTGTCCTCCAGCTCGTGGGCGCGCGGCCCCTTCCACCAGTGGGGTCCCACCCTCTCCGTGTTCGGCGAGGAGCCCCGGGACCCGAACCGGATGCAGTTCCCCGCCGAGTTCTCCTGGATCGCCCCCTCGGGGCGCGGGCTGCTGACCGCGTACATGGTCAACCACTACGGCGCGGGCTGGGCCATCGACAACGCGCCGACACTGCCCGAGGCCCAGGCGGCCGCGCTCAAGCTCTTCAAGGGCCTCAAGCAGGTCGCGCTCACCCGCAACGTGCTGCTCCCGGTCGGCGGGGACTACGCGCCGCCGTGCCGCTGGGTCATGGACATCCACCGCGACTGGAACGCCCGGTACGTCTGGCCGCGCTTCGTCAGCGCCGTGCCGCGCGACTTCTTCGCCGCCGTGCGGGCCGAGCTGGACGCCGAGGGGCGCACGGCGTCACCGCAGACCCGGGACATGAACCCCGTCTACACCGGCAAGGACGTCTCCTACATCGACACCAAGCAGGCCCAGCGGTACGGGGAGACGCTGCTCGCCGACGCCGAGGCGTGGGCGACACTCGCCTCGCTCGTCACCGGGCACCCCTATCCGGACGCGGCCCTCGACAAGGCGTGGCGGCAGCTGATCTACGGCGCCCATCACGACGCCATCACCGGCTCGGAGTCCGACCAGGTCTACATCGACCTGCTCACCGGGTGGCGGGAACTGGCGGACCTCGCTGAGACCGTGCACGCCGACGCGACCGACGCCCTCGCCCGGCACGTGGCCCCGCTGCCGGGCGGCGGCCCCGACCTGGTGGTGTTCAACTCCGCGACCTGGCAGCGGCAGGACGTACTGACCGTCGACGACCCCGGACTCGTACCGCTCGACGACACAGGTCTTCCGCTGCCCGCCGTGCGGGAGAACGGCGAACTGCGTGTGATCGTGCCGGAGGTCCCCGGCATGGGGCTCAAGGCGCTTCCGCTCGCGCGGGGCACGGTCTCCGAGTGGACGCCGGGCGAAGGCACCACGATCCGCAACGAGTTCTACGAGCTGACCGTGGACCCGGGACGCGGCGGCGGGGTGAGCCGGCTGCGCGCGCTCGTCGAGGGCGGGCGGGATCTGCTGCGCGCCGGCGACATCGGCAACGAACTGGTCGTGCAGGAGGAGTACCCGCGGCACCCCCGCTTCGGCGAGGGGCCCTGGCATCTCACCCCGACCGGAACCACGGCCGCCCGCAGCCGCGATGTGACCGCCAACGTCCGGGTCGAGCACTCCCCCGCCGGCTCCCGCGTCACCGTCACCGCCGACCTGGGCCTCTTCCGCTACACCCAGCGGCTGTGCCTGTGGAAGGGAGTGGCGCGACTGGACGTGTCCACCACCGTCGACGGGTACGACGGCGCCGACCGGCTGATCCGGGTCCGCTGGCCCTCCGACGTGCGGGGCGGGCTGCCGGTGCACGAGGTGGCCGACGCCGTCATCGGCCGCGGGTTCGGCTTCGTGGAGGTCGACAGCGAGCGGTTCCCCTGGACGCTGGACAACCCGGCCAACACCTGGTTCGGCCTCGGCTCCACGGCCCGCGCCGAGATCCGCGACGACTCGGGCGCGCTCCTCGGCCACCGTTCGATCGGCGTGGCCGAACTCGTCCACTCCTCCTGGGACGAGGCCGGTGAACTCGGCACCCCGCTCGCGGCGGCCCTGGTCCGCGCGGGCGTCACCGCGACCTCGACGATCGCCGACGGACCGCGCTACGGCGACCTGGAGATCGACTCCAACCTGCCCGACATCCGTATCGCCGTCGGCGGCCCCGAACGCAACACCGTCGTCGCGGAAGCGCTCGGCTGGGACCCGGCCGCCGGACGCGAACTGCGCCGGCAACTGACCGGCCACGGCGTGGCGGCCGTCTGGGTCGCGCCGCGCGCGAGCCTGCGCGAGGAGTGGGTCCCCGGAGCCGACCTCCGCGACCTCGAACGGCTGCCGCTGCTCGTCGTGGCGGGCGCCCGCCCGCAGGACGACGCCAAGGCGGTCGACGCGCTGGTGGCCGACCTGGACGACGCGATCCTGCGGGCCACGGCGGCGGGCGGCGGCGAGGCCCTGCCACCGGGCGACGCCTGGGACGGCCGCAGCTTCGCCGTCCTCAACCGCGGTACACCCGGCTGTGTGGTCACGTCGTCCGGGGACCTCTACATGTCGCTGATGCGCTCGTGCACGGGCTGGCCCTCGGGCATCTGGATCGACCCGCCCCGCCGAACCGCCCCCGACGGCTCGGCGTTCCAGCTCCAGCGGTGGTCGCACACCTTCGAGTACGCCGTGGTGGGCGGCGAGGGCGACTGGCGGAAGCTGGGACTGCCGCGCACCGGCCACGCGTACAACCACCCACTCACGGCACGACTGCGCGACGGCAACGCCTCGGACACCTCGGATGCACCCGATGTATCCGAGGTGCCGGACGCATCGCCGGAGGCTCCCGTCCTGCCGAGGAGAGCGACCCTGCTGGGACTGGAGCCGGAGGGCGAGGTCCTGCTCGACGCGCTCAAACCGGTCGGCTCGCCGCTGGCCCGCGGCAGCGTGGCCCCGGCGGACCCGGTCCGCGGAGTCGTCGTACGGATGCACGAGGTGTCCGGTCGCCCGGTCCGGGCCCGGGTGCGGGGTCCGTTGCCGTGGACGGCCGGAACCCGCGCCGACGTCCTGGAGAACCCCGGAGCACCGCTGACCCCGGACCAGGAAGGGGTTCTCGACGTCGAGCTGACCGGGTTCGAGGTCGCGACGGTCCTGGCGACTCCCGGGGACGGACGGACGCCGCACGGCCCCGGCATCGCCGTACACGAGCCCGCGCAACCCGTCCACACCCGGTACTGGCTGCACAACTCCGGCCCCGCCCCGCGCGGCAACATGCCCGTCGCGGTGTACGTCTCGCCGACCGCGCTCACCGTCTCCGGGAGCCCCGTGACCGCGACGGTCCGCGTCAGTTCGGAGCTCACCGACGCCCCGGTGTCGGGCACGGTCGCCCTGCGCGTACCGCCCGGCTGGTCCGCCGAACCCGCCCAACTGCCGTACGCGCTGGGCCCCGGCGGATTCACCCTCTCCGAGGTCACCGTCACCCCCGCCCCCGACGCCACCCCCGGCCGCCACTGGCTCGCCGCGCTGCTGTCGTACGGCGGTCAGACGTACGAGGATGTCGTGGCCCTCGACGTTCCGGGCACCGTCCCGGAGGGCGAGCCGGACGGTCGTACAGGACCAACTCTCGTGTCGAGTCTGGGAGTTGAACGGATCAGGGTACGCGCGGGCGAACTCGGCCGCGTTCCGGTGACCGTGCGCAACACCACCCGTGGTCCGGTCGACGGCACCCTGTGGGCGGTGTCGTCGTGGGGCACCTGGCCGGGGGTGGGCCCGGGCTGCCAGGGCTTCACCGTGCCCGCCGGGGAGCGGCTGGAGTGCGCGATCGAAGTGGACGGCCGTGCGGTGCCGCCCGGGTCGTACTGGCTGATGGCGAAGATCGCCTGGCACGGCAACGTCGCCTACACCGAGGCCGTACCGCTGGAGGTGCTGCCATGAGCGAGCACGTACACGCGCGTTCGCATCCACCCGGCGTCCCGGCGCACGCCCATCTGCCCGCGGGAGTTGCCGCGCTCGTGCACGGTGACGCTCTCGCCGCGGCGCACGTGGACGCGTTGCTGAGGGTCGTACCGCCGCGCGATCCCGTGACCCGTCCCGACGCGTCGGCGCGCGCGGAACGGCAGCGGCGGCGCTGGGCGACCCAGGTGGTCGTCGTGGACGAACTGGCCCGCCGGGCCTGCGCCGAGCGCGGTCTGAGACCCCCCGAAGAGGTCCGGCCGGCGCAGGTGCTCGCCGTGGCCGAGGAGGACGTCGCGGATCTCGGCAGCATCGTCGCCGCGGTGCTCGCCCACTCCCCGGCCGCGCGCGTCCTGCTCGCCGCGCTGGAGAGCGAGCAGGACGTGCCGGAGTCGGCGGTCCGGGACTACTACGACCGCAACCCGGACCGCTTCCTCACCCCGGACGCCCTGCGACGCGGGGTCGACCCCTTCGGTGGGACGGACACCTCTGACCGCCTGCCCTACGGGGGCGTACGCGAGGGTGTCGCCCAGGAGTTGCGCCGGTCCGCCGGCCGGCGTGCCTTCTTCGCCTGGCTCGACCGGGCGCGCGCCGGGGTGGTGTACGCCGCCGGGCACGAGCACCCCGGCGATCCGTCGCACCCGGACCACGAGCACCGGCACTGACCGCCCTGCGGCCGTGCACCGACCGCGCGCCGACCGTGTCCGGAACCTAAAAGCAACACAGCACCCATTGACCTCCGATGAATTCTGGTCCACCTTTTCATCAATCGGAGTCGAAGTTGGTGAATTGAACCAGCAGCAGACTGGGTCTCAGGAGGGCAGCAATGCGCGCAAGAAGACTGACCGGATCCCTGGCCTGGCTCGTCGTACTGACGTTGACGGCCGCAGGCTGCGGCCTCTCCGGCGGCTCCGACGACGGTGGCGCCACCGCGGGCGGTTGCAAGGTCGACAAGGGAAACGTCGGGTCGGGCAAGCTCACCGGTGACGTCGACGGAAAGATCACTTTCCAGACGACCAACCTGAAGAAGGACTTCGGGGACTTCTTCAACGGGGTGATCAAGGACTTCGAGAAGGCCAACCCCGGCACCTCGGTCAAGTGGATCGACGACCCCGGCGACAGCACGTTCACCCAGCGCACCGTCGCCGACGCCCAGGGCTGCACCATGCCGGACGTGATCAACGTCGACGCCCCCACGGCGACCGCACTCACCAAGGCCGGCTACCTCCTCGACGTGGGCGTCAAGGACCCTGACGCCGCCAAGCCGTTCGTCCCGGCGTTCTGGAAGTCCAGCACCTACAAGGACGCCTCGGGGAAGGCGGCGCACAGCGTGCTGCCCTGGTACACCGGCGGCGTCCTCCTCACCTACAACACCGACATGCTGAAGAAGGCCGGGATCGACCCGGCGAAGCCGCCGAAGACCATGTTCGGCCTGTTCGCCGACTACGAGAAGATCGCCAAGTCGGCCAAGGGCAAGTACTACGCGACGATGGCCAACCCGATCTGGCGGATCCCTGCCGACTGGGACCAGATGGACATCAAGACGCTGTCCGCGGACGGCAAGTCCGCCGTCTTCGCCGACGATCCGAGGACCGCCCAGTGGGTGGCCTGGATGGCGAGGCTGTACAAGGAGGGCGCCATGCCGAAGGACTCGCTGTCCTCCAGCAACGACCCCTCCACGCCGTACAGCCAGGGCCAGGTCGCCTACGGTTCGACCAACCCGAGCTTCGTGCGCTTCGTGAAGCAGAACAGCCCGTCGGTGTACGCCAAGACCGGTGTGGGCCAGCAGCCCTTCGACGCGCTCGGCCACACCACGGCCGCCCCTCAGTACATCTCGGTCGCCGCGACCAGCAAGCACGCCCCCACCGCGCTGGCGTTCGCCAAGTTCCTCACCAACGCCGAGAACCAGACGGCCTGGTGCAAGGACCCGAACGTCGTGATCTTCCCGACGACCACGACCTCGCTGGACGACCCGTTCTTCCAGAACGCGACCGGCAGCGACCCCTTCTCCCAGGCCCGCAAGCTCGTCGCCGAGCAGCTCAAGACCACCACGGCCTACCAGACCAACCTCTCCCCGGCCGTGCAGAAGGCCATCGTGTCCCAGGTGCAGCTGGCCATGCAGGGCAAGAAGAGCCCGGAGCAGGCCGTGAAGGACGCCCAGGAGAAGGCCGACGACCTGCTGAAGCAGGCAGGCTGATCGTGGCGACGCAGACCGCGAAGCCGGTGTCCGCGTCCGGTGCGGAGCACACAGCCTCCGTGCCGGGCGCGGCCCCGTCCCGCATACGCCGACTGGGCCGGGCGGTGCTGCCCGGCCCCGCTCCCGGCGCCAACGGCGCCGCGCTGTACCGCCGTTGGTGGCTGCCCTGGCTGTGGACCGCCCCCGCGATCGTCTGCGCGGTGGTCTTCGGCGTGTTCCCGTTCCTCAACACGCTCCTGCTGTCGTTCACCGACGCCAAGCCGCTCGGCGGCGCCGCGAGCTTCGTCGGGCTCGACAACTACACCCGGATGCTGGACGACTCGGACTTCTGGCTGGCGACCCGCAACAGCATCCTGTACGCGCTGGTCGTCGTACCGCTGATGGTGCTGCTGCCGCTGCTGCTGGCCGTCCTGGTGGAGAAGAACCTGCCGGGCATCGGGTTCTTCCGCTCCGCCTTCTACACCCCGGTCCTCGCCTCCAGCGTGGTCGTCGGTCTGAGCTGGCAGTGGCTGCTGGCCGACGACGGGCTGGTCAACACCTGGCTGGAGAAGGCCCATCTGATCAGGGACGCCATCCCGTTCCTGTCCGACTCGTGGCTGATCCTGTTCTCCGCGATGGGCCTGACCCTGTGGAAGGGGCTCGGCTGGTACATGATCTTCTACCTGGCCGCGCTGGGGAACGTGCCGAAGGAACTGCACGAGGCGGCGTCCATGGACGGCGCCGGTGCGGTCCGCCGCTTCTGGCACATCACCGTGCCGGGTGTGCGACAGGCCATGATGCTGGTCGGCACCCTCACCGGCATCGGCTCGCTGCGCGTGTTCACCGAGCTCTACATGCTCGGCGGCCCCACCGGCGGACCCGGTGGCGCGGACCGCACGCTGCCCTTCTACATCAAGGACGTCGGCCTCGACCCGATCACCGGCAACGCCGGCTACGGCTCGGCGGTCAGTGTGGCGCTGTTCCTGCTGACGCTGGGGCTGACCCTGCTGGCGCAGCGGCTGACGAGGGAGGACGAGTCATGACGACCGCGACCGCGGCCTCGAACGCGACCGAGACCGCACCTCGCAGGAGGCTGCTCCCGCGCTGGCGGGACTACGGCCGCCCCCGCGAACTGGTCGTCCGCTACCTGCTGTTGCTCTTCGTGCTCGGCATCACCGTCGGGCCGTTGGTCTGGCAGCTCCTGGCATCGCTGAAGAGCACCGGCGAGGACGTCTTCGGCGCGCACGCCTCGCTGTTTCCGCACGAGCCGACCCTGCGGGCCTACCGGGCGGTCTTCGACCAGGTGCCGGTGGCCACGTACATCAGGAACAGCATGTTCGTGGTCGTCCTGTCGGTCGGCAGCCAGTTGCTGTTCTCCACCACGGCCGGCTACATGCTCTCCAAGCCCAACTGGAAGGGCCGCAAGGCGGTCTGGGTCGTGCTGATCGCCTCGATGATGTTCCCCTTCGAGTCGATCATGGTGTCGCTGTTCCTGAGCATCCGGGACCTGGGTCTGGTGGACAACCTGGTGGGCGTGTGGCTGCCCGGGTTCGTCGGTGCCATCAACGTGCTGCTGATGCGCGCCGCGTTCATGGCGGTGCCGCGCGAGATCGAGGACGCGGCGATGCTCGACGGCGCGGGCGAGTGGCAGCGCTTCCGGCACCTGTATCTGCCGTCCGCGTGGGGCGCGATCCTGGTGGTCACCATCAACACGTTCATCAGCGCCTGGGACGACTTCCTCTGGCCGCTGATCGTGCTGCGCTCGGAGGAGCACATGACGCTGACGCTCGGTCTCTCGCGGTTGCAGAGTTCGTCGTTCGGCTATGACCAGCGGGTGGTGATGGCCGGTTCGGTGATCTCCGTCATCCCGGTGCTGGTGCTGTTCGTGATCACCCAGCGGTGGTTCTACAAGGGGGTCTCGTCGGGGGCCGTGAAGCTCTGACGGGTTCGCAGGCCGCGCGGCGACCGGCCGTCAGTCCCCGATCCGCAGCACGGCCGGTACGGCGTTCAGCGCGGCCCGCGCCGATGCCGCGACCCGGATCTCCATGGTGCCGGGCAGCACGGCCGTCTCCAAGTCGGCGCCGACCTGCGCGAGTTGGTCGGCGCCGAGCGGGATGACGACCGTGCGGGTCTCCCCGGGATCGAGCTCTACGCTCCTGAACGCACGCAGTTCGAGCGTGCGCGGCCACACGGGCGTGACCAGCCGGCGGATGTAGAGCTGGACGACGGTACGCCCGGCCCGTTCCCCGGTGTTGGTGACATCGACCGCGACGGTGTGCCCGGACAGACTCGGCGGCCCGTAGTCGAAGGTCGTGTACGACAGCCCGTGCCCGAAGGAGTGGAGCGGCTCGGCGTCTTCGTCCACGTAAGTCCCGTACTCGGTGTCCTTGTGGTTGTAGTAGACGGGCAGTTGCGCGGCCGACCGGGGTACGGAGACGGGGAGGCGGCCGAGGGGTTCGGCAAGGCCGAGCAGTACCTCGGCGATCGCGTCGCCGCCCCACGGGCCCGGGTACCAGGCGGTGAGCAGCGCGGCCGCGCGTTCCGCCGCCTCCGGGACGGCGTGCGGACGGCCCTGCACCAGGACCACGACCGTGGGGGTGCCGGTCGCCACGACGGCTTCCAGCAGGGCGTGTTGGGCCCTGCCGAGCCGCAGCCCCGCGAGGTCGACGCCCTCTCCGCAGGTCATCTCGGACACGGCCCCGAGGGCCGCGCCGTTGGCGGCGAAGTCGGTCTCGGGGGTACGGGCGCTGCTGCCGCCGAGCGCGAGCACGGCCAGGTCGGAGCCGCCGGCCTGGGCGATGGCCTCGGGTATCCCCGAGAGGTCGTCGCCGGTGAGGGCGCAGCCGCGGGCGTGGCGGACGTCCACTCCGCGCGGGGCGAGTCGCCGCAGCCCGTCCAGGAGACTGGCGCCGGCGCCTGGGCTCTGCGGGGCCGTGTAGTCGCCGAGTTGGTGGGCGGTGGCGGCGGCGTGCGGGCCCAGGACCGCGATGCGGGACACCGTCGGGCGGACGGGCAGGACTCCCCCGTCGTCGTGGAGGAGGGTGACCGCGCCTCGGGCCAGGGCGGTGCTCAGTTCCCGGCCACGGTCCGGGGACGGAGGAGTCAACCGGCCTTCGACACAAGGCCGTTCGAACAGACCGAGGCGGAACTTCAGACGCAGCACCCGGGCGACGGCGGCGTCGAGCACGTCCTCCTGGACGAGTCCGCGCTCGACGGCCTCTTCCAGGTGCGTGAAGCCGTCGTCCCACAGACTCAGGTCGACACCCGCGTTGAGCGCGAGGGCGCCCGCCGAGACCGTGTCGCCGGTGATCCGGGCCAGCCGGTCGACGGCCAGGCCGTCCGCCATGACCAGCCCATCGAAGCCCCAGCGGCGACGCAGCAGCCCGTCGAGGAGGGCACGGTTCCCGGCGCAGGGGACGCCGTCCACCTCGTTGTAGGCGGCCATGACGGCGGCGGCGCCCGCCCGGACCCCGGCCCGGGCGGCGGGGAGATGGATCTCGTGGAGTTCGCGGGGCCCGAGCTCGGACTCCGCGGAGTTGCGGCCGCCGACGGTGGCGCCCTGTCCGGCGAAGTGCTTGAGCACCACGGCTGCTTTGTCCTCGGCGAACTGCCCGTCCGCGCAACCGGATCGACCCTGCATGCCGCGCACGAGCGCCTCGGTGAGGCGGGCGGCCAGATACGGGTCCTCGCCGAAGCACTCCTCGGTACGGCCCCAGCGGGGGTCGCGCGCGAGGTCCAGGGCCGAGACGAGGGCGACATGGCCGCCGCGGGCCCGCAGTTCGGCCGCGGCATGGGCGGCGGCCTGCTCGTACAGCTCGGGATCCCAGGTGGCTCCGACGGCCAGGTTGACCGGCAGGACCGTGCCGTCCAGGGCCATCAGGCCGTGCGGGACCTCCTCGACGAGGAGCGCCGGGATGCCGAGGCGGCTGCTTTCCATGACATGGCGCTGCACCAGGTCGGCGAGCGTGGCGCCGTCGGCCGCGCCCACGCCGGTCGAGTGGTCGATGCCCGACCAGGCGTCGGCGCGCAGTAGTCCGTACAGGGCGCCGAGGCCGGCGAAGCGGTCGGTCTCGGCGTACAGCTCCTCGGTGAGTTCGAAGCCGTCCGGGGTGCGGCGGTAGGCGTCCCAGCCGTACATCCGCTGGTTGAGCTGACCGGCCTTCTCCCGCAGGGTCATCCGGGCGAGCAGGTCGGCGACCCGGGCGTCGACGGCGGCGTCCGGGTCCAGATAGAGGGGGCTCCGCGTGTCGTGGTCCCGGGAGACCTCGGGTGTCTGCTCGGGCCGGGCGGCCGCGTGTTCCGGAGTCGGCATGCGACCGGTTCCTTCCGTGCTGTTGTCGCGTGGGGCTACGGGGACGTACCGATCAGGTGGCCCGGGTTCAGGTCACTCGGGGTGAGGTGGGCCGGGTTCAGGTCACTCGGGGTGACGTGGGCCGGTTGAGGTGGCCCGGGTTCAGGTGAAGCCCCGGTTCAGGTGGCCCGGGTTCACGTGGTCCGGTTTCAGGTAGCTCGGTTTCAGGTGGTCCGGGACGAGGGTGGCGGGCCGCCGTGCCCGAGCCGGGCCAGGGCCACGGCGCCGCGGCAGCCGTCCGCCACCCAGTCCAGCGTCAGCCCGAGCGCCTTGAGGCGCTCGCTCAGCAGAGCTGTCAGGGGTCCTTCGGGGCCGAGCAGCCCGCCGGTGGCGACGATCCGCTCGCCCTGGCGGGGTGCCAGCGCGCGAACCGGTTCCAGCAGATGGTCCGCCGCCTCGTCGAGAACCGCCTGCGCGACGGCGTCCTGGTGCCGGGCCGCTTCGGCGACCAGCGGGGCGAGCCGGGCAAGGTGGATCGGGGGCTCGGCCATGACGGCGGGCAGCAGATACATGCGGTAGGCCGCACGCTGCGCGGGCGACCACTCCGGCCCCTCCGGGAGGCACGCACGGGCGGAGCCGGATACGACGGAGGCGCTGACCGAGGCGGCGACGGAGGCATCACTGCCGACCGGGCCCACCGCATGCTCCGAACCGCTCGCACTACGCGGGCTCCCCGCACCATCGCGGCCACCCGCAGCACTCAGGCCGGCCGGATCTCCGTGCGGCCGGTCCTCGGCGTACGACCGGCTCTCGGCGCACGGCAGTGCGTCTCCCGGCACACCCAGCGCCCGGCCCACCGCGTCGGCCAGTGTCGTGGGGACGCCGCGGCCGTCCGCCATGCGCAGGGCCGCCCGTACCGCGCTGCGGCCGATCCAGAAGCCGCCGCCGTCGTCCCCGAGCAGCCAGCCGTCGCCGCCGACGGTCACCGCGCAACGGCGGTCCGTGATGCGCATCGCGACCACGCCGGTGCCGGCCACCAGGGCCAGCCCGTCGGCCGGGGTGCCGGGTGCGGAGGCGAAGGCCGCCTCGATGTCGCTGCTGACGCCGACCGAATCCGCCGCGATGCCCAGGCGCCGCAGCGCGGCGGTGAGCGCGGCCAGGGCATTGAGGCGGCCGGGCTCGTCCGGGGCGGTCTCCGCCGCGCCCGCGAAGCCGCCGGCCACGGCGACGACCCTGGCGCGGTCCGCCTCCGGCACAGCCCGGGCGACGGCCTCGGCCAGGTGTTCGGTGAGCAGCGGCACCGGGACGGTCAGGGCGTTGCCGGGTCCCGCGACGCCCTGACCGAGCACGCGGCCGTCCACGGCGGACGCCAGGACGGCGCGGGTACGGGTGCCGCCGGCGTCCAGACCCACCACGAGGTCCCGGTTCCGCACGCGATCCCGCACCCGACCCCGCCCCCGATCCGAATCCTGGTTCAAATCATTGTTCATTGGCGACCATGGTGGTTGATACATTCGCCCAGAACAAGCCCCGGCCGCGCGTCGGCACAGGTTTCCGAGGAGGACCCCATCAGCACTCCCCCCGTATCCAGCGCCCCCGCGCCCCGCTTCGGCGTGAACTACACGCCCCGCCGCGGCTGGTTCCACTCCTGGCAGGACTTCGATCCGGCCCTCGCCCGTGAGGACCTGGCCCAGATAGCCGGGCTCGGCCTGGACCACATCCGGGTCTTCCACCTCTGGCCGCTCCTGCAGCCCAACCGCACGCTGATCCGCGGCGCGGCCGTCGACCAGCTGGTCCAGCTCGTCGACCTGGCGGCCGAGGCCGGTCTCGACGTCCTCGTGGACGGAGTGCAGGGCCATCTGTCGAGCTTCGACTTCTATCCGGAGTGGACCCGCAGCTGGCACCACCGCAACGTGTTCACGGACCCCGAGGCCGTCGAGGCCCAGGCGGAGCTGCTGCGCGTCCTCGGCCGCGCGCTCGCCGACCGGCCCAACCTCATCGGTCTCCAGCTCGGCAACGAGCTCAACAACCTGGTCGAGCACAACCCGGTGACGGTCGCGGAGGTGGACCACTACCTCGACACGCTCCTCGCCGCCGCGCGGGACGGCCTGTCCGCGGCCCCACCCGGCCGCCTCGTCACGCACTCCGCGTACGACGCGGCCTGGTACGGCGACGACCACCCGTTCACGCCGGAGGCCTCGGCCCGCAAGGGCGACCTGACCACCGTCCACCCGTGGGTCTTCTCGGGCGACTGCGCACGCCGTTACGGCCCCCTCTCACCGCAGGTCCTGCACCTCGCCGAGTACGGCGTGGAGCTCGCCAAGGCCTACGCCGAGGACGTGACCCGGCCGGTCTGGGCGCAGGAGACCGGGGCGCCCGAGCCGCACATCCCGGCGGCCGACGCACCCGAGTTCGCGCGCGCCACCGTGCTGAACGCCTCCGAGTGCGCGGGGCTGTGGGGCGTGACCTGGTGGTGCTCCCACGACGTGGACCGCTCCCTGGCCGACTTCCCGGAGCTGGAGTACACCCTGGGCCTCTTCGACTCCTCCGGCCGAGCCAAGCCGATCGCCACCGCGTTCGCCGACGCCGTCGCCGAGGTGCGCGCCAAGCCCCGCCCCGCACAGCCGCGGGACCTGGCCCTGGTCCTGGACTGCACGCCCGCCACCAGGTCGGTGTCCGGTCCGGGCGGCGCGTACTTCGAGGCGTGGATGTGGCTGCGCAGCCAGGGCGTCCGCCCGACGGTGGTCCTGGCCTCACACGCGGACGACGCCGACCACCTCGCGGCCCGCGGCATCACGGATCTCGTACGGAATCCGTGACCGCGCCGGTCACCGGAGCCGTCGAGGCGGCGGAGCGTGCCGGCCGCGCGGCTACTCGCCCGCCAGCGCCTCCGCCGCCGCCCGCAGGTTGGCCCTGCCCCGCCCGTACGAGCACAGGTCGTCCCCGTCCTCGGGGAGCCCGGTGGAGACCCGTACGGCGTCCGGGCGCCGGGCCAGCAGGGAGTCACGGAGGCGGGCCTGCCAGGGGTGCAGCCCGGCGTCGTGGGTGGCGACGATCAGCGGGGAGCCCTCGGCCCACCGCAGGATCCCGGTGACGAGGGCCGCCGGGTCGGCCGGCTCCCCGGTGACCGCGGTTCCCGAGGCCGTGGGGTCGACGGCGCGCAGCTCGGTCAGCAGGTCCTCGCCTCCCCAGTTGAGCGCGGGGTGCGGCGGCGGGAACAGGTCGACGACATGGGCGCCGGACACGGGGGGCGGACCGGACCGGCCGCGTACGGCCCGGCGGGCCGCCTCCGCTCCGGCCCCGGAGTCCCATGCGGCGACCGTGCCCGGAGCGGCCGGCGTCGCGTACCGCTCGGCGAGGCGGCGGACCCGCCCGGCGGCCTCCCACACGCGCTCGTCGGGCAGCGCTCCGGTGCGCAGCGCGCCGAGCACCGCGTCTCGGCAGGCCAGCGTGGTCTCCAGGTCCGGTACGGCGACGATGACCTGGTCGGCTCCCGCGGCGAGGGCGATCCGGGCCCCGGCGGCTTCTCCGTAACGGTCGGCGATCGCCTTCATCTCCAGCGCGTCGCTGACCAGCACCCCGTCGAAGCCGATGTCGTCCCGGAGCAGATCGCGCAGGATGCGGCGGCTCAGCGTGGCCGGACGGTTCGGGTCGAGCGCCGGGAACACGACGTGGGCGCTCATGAGCATCGGAACGCCCGCGGCGACGGCCTCGCGGAACGCTTCGAGGTCGGGGAGCAGTTCGTCGTACGACCGCGGGTCGACGGCGGTGTCGTGGTGGCTGTCGGTCACGGTGCCGCCGTGGCCGGGGAAGTGCTTGGCGCAGGAGGCGACACCGCGGGCCTCGGTGGCGGTGATCCACGCCCGCAGGTGGCGGCCGACGAGCTCGGGTTCGGCGCCGAAGGAGCGGGTGCGCACGATCGGGTTGTCCGGGTGGTGCTGGAGGTCGGCGACCGGCGCGTATGAGGCGGTGATGCCGAGGGCGGCGAGGTGTCCGGCCAGCGCGTCGGCGCAGCGGGCGGTCAGTTCCGTGTCGTCGACGACGCCGAGCGCGAAGTTGCCGGGGACGTCGGGTGCGCCCGCGCCCACCAGGTGGCCGATGCCGCCGCCCTCGTTGTCGATGCCGACGATCAGGTCGGGGCGTATGGCCCGCAGCTCGTCGGTGAGCCGGCGGACCTGTTCGGCGTCGCGCACATTGCGGGTGAACAGGATGACGCCGCCGAGCCCCCGGTCGACGAGCCGTTTCAGTGTGGCGGGGACGCTCGCGGTTCCCTCGAAACCGGCGACGAGGCAGCGGTGGGCGGCCTCGTCCAGGTCGACGGGCAGACCGGGACCGTCGAACGCGGCGGGCAGGGGGTGGATCACGTCGACTGTCCTCCGGTCGGATGACGGATCGGATGATGCAAGCCACCAAAACATAACCCCAAGGTGAATCAATCAACCAGCCCCCTTGACGCAACGTATCCGCCGCACCACGGAGGGCGGCGGTCCGCAACGATCTCCTGACGTGGGCCTGACGCCCGTCCTTCGCCGTCGGTAGGGTCCGCGGCAGCGGTCAGGACCTGGTCCGGTACGCCTCGAAGCGATGAGGAGTGATGCACGGTGATCCCATCCGCCCCGCGCGTGGAGCTGACGCCCGCCGCCGCCGAGCTGCTGCGCCGACTGCGGGCCGCCCACGGTCCGCTGATGTTCCATCAGTCCGGCGGCTGCTGCGACGGCAGCGCGCCCATGTGCTACCCGGAGGGCGAGTTCCGGACGGGCGACTCCGATGTGCTGCTCGCCTCGCTGGCCGTCGAGGGCGTCGAGGAGCCGGTGACGTTCTGGATGTCGCGCAGTCAGTACGAGGTGTGGAGTCACACCCGGCTGATCGTCGACGTGGTGGAGGGGAGGGGCAGTGGTTTCTCGCTGGAGGCACCCGAAGGGGTGCGTTTCCTGACCCGTTCGCGTCTCGTCGGCACGTAGTCGTCGTCACGCCACCTGCTCTGTGGTGAACTCCCTTGTGTCCTGGGCCATTTGAGGAGACAGCGGAGAGAGCAGGGGCAGCGTGAGACGACGCACCGGACGACTCAGAACCGCACTGACGGTTGTAACGGCATGGAGCGCACTGGCCGGTGCCGCCCTGGCGGGGGCAGCACCGGCCAGTGGCGCGCCGGACGGGGGCCCGCCGGGTTTCCACCGGCTCGCGCCCGGCGTGCGCTACACCGAGTTCGACATTCCGGCCTCCAAGGGTGTGGCGCACGCACATGTACTCAGCGTCGATCTCCGCAATCCGCGGGTGAGTGTCGACCTGCTGCATCCCGGCGCGGTGGCGGCACGGGCGCCCGTCTCGCGACTGGCCGACGCACAGGGTGCCGTCGCGGGCGTCAACGGTGACTTCTTCAACATCACCGAGACCCAGCACCCGGGGGTCGAGGCGACCGGCGCGTCCGTCGGGCCTGCGATCGCGAGCGGGCGCACGCTCAAGGCGGCGGTCCCCGACGGCCAGCGCTTCGGCCCGGCCCTGCCGCCCGGCACGAGCACCCGGGACGTACTCGGCGTGGGCACGGACCATCGGGCCCGCCTCGACAGCCTCGCCCTCGACGGGTCGGTCGCCACCGCCGAGACACGGCTTCCGCTCGGCGGGCTCAACCAGTACGCGCTGCCGGTCGGTTCCGTCGGCGCGTTCACCTCGGACTGGGGCACGCCCTCCCGGGTGCGGGCCACCTGCGGGACGGACACCGACCGGGCCGCGCCCTGCAGTACGGACACCCATGAGGTGACCGTCCGGGACGGCCGGGTCGTGTCATCGGCCGACACACCCGGCAACGGGCCCATCGCTTCCGGCACCACTGTCCTGGTCGGCCGGGAGGCGGGCGCCCAGCAGCTGCGCAAGCTGTCGCTCGGTGAGCGGGTCACGGTCCGGCACCGACTGGTGGCGGCCGCGTCGAGGATCCCGTACCGGTTCGTGGTCGGCGGCTATCCGGTCCTGAGGGGTGGCCAACCGCTCGCGGGGCTCGACACGACGACCGCGGCGGTACGGACCGCCGCGGGCATCTCGGACGGCGGCCGCCGGCTCCTGCTGCTCGCGCTGGACGGGGCACCCGAGTTCCGCACCGGACTCACCATCGCGGAAGTCGCGGGCACCATGCGGGAGTTGGGTTCGGTGGACGCCTTCAGCCTTGACGGCGGCGGCTCCAGCACGCTGGCCGCCCGGGAGCCGGGCTCGACGACGGCGACCGTGCGCAACCATCCCAGCGGCGGGGCGGAGAGGCCGGTGCCCAACGGGATCGGCGTGTTCTCGCGGTCGTGATCCGCGCGCCCCGCCTCCGCCGCGGGCTCACGGCCTGAGGCTGCTGACGACGTCGGCGGTCGCCGTGAGCCCGTTGTGGATGGTCGGCGCCATGCTCGTGCTCGCGAGATAGAAGCCGAGCAGCACACAGACCACGGCGTGCGAGAGCTTCAGCGCGCCGTTGCGGAGGAAGACCACCGCAAGGATCAACAGCAACAGGACCACAGAGATGGAAATGGCCATCGTCAACCTCCTCCGCCACGTCCACACCGCGGCTTTCGGCCGCAAGTGTGGCGTAGCGGGGGGTTCGTCCGGGCGGCTGACGTGTCCGCCGAACGTGTGTTGACTGCGCGTGAAAGCGCTGGGCTACGCCCGTCGGTCGGTGGTCGCTGCGCTGTGCCCGCTCGTGGACCTACCTGTGCGCGTCCAGGAACGCTTCGAGACCCGCGAGGTCGTCGGTGTTGATGTAGTCGGCGTCGGCGGCGAGGAGTTCGCCCCAGACCGCGTCACGGGCGGGGCCCGCCAGATCGGGGGTGGCCCAGAAGCGGACCTTCTGCCCTCGGGAGTGCGTCGCCGCGATGATGCCGCGCAGCTTCTGGCGCTCCACCTCGGGGAACGTGCCGACGCCCTGCCAGGTGAAGTTGAGCGTCCAGTTGTCGCTGATCAGCGGGATGAAGGAGGACGGGGCCGGGACGGGGGCCAGCAGGTCGAGGAGGCGGCCGTCGTAGAAGGCCCGCCGCACGGTCTGGGCCTCCATCGGGACACGGGCCGCGCGGTCGCCGGAGACCACGGCCGTCACCGCGCCGGGGAAGACCCGGCCGTGGGCGTACGTCGTGAACAGGTGCCGGTAGCGGCGCAGTTGGCGGTCTAGCTCCTGGTACGTGGACGCGCCCTCGGTCTTGATGTCGATCAGCAGTTGGACCGGCTTGCGCTGCCCCCGGTACACCGAGCCGCGGTTGGCCTTCACCCGGGCGGCGAGGGGGGCGAGGTAGAGGGATTCCAGGGTCCGGGTCGGGTCGAGCTCGACCGGGTCGTGGGCGACCAGGAGCTGGTTTCCGACGAGGAAGATGTCCGACTCGACGCTCCCGAAGCGGTGGTCGAGCGCGTCGAGGAGGGGCCGGGGGTGGAGGTAGTCGTTGTGCGCGTGGGCGCGCCACAGCGGGCGCGGCCGGTGTCCGCCCTCGGTCGCCTGCGCGTACGCGGGAACGGCGACGCTGCCCGCCACTGCGGCGGCGAGGGTGGTGAGGGCTCTGCGACGGGTGGTGAGGGCCATGTCTGCCTCCCTGAGAGTGCCGTATGGGCCTCAGCGAGTATCGGCCCTCAGGAGGTTCAAGGAGCAGGGCCGTGCGGGGAGTTGGCCGGACTGCCGCTGTGCGTTCACTTCGCCCGACCGCCTCCTGCGGACGTTCACACCGAGGTCAGCTCGGCCCACCCGACCGTCCGGTCGCACCACCGCTCCAGCAGCACCCGGTCGTGTCCGACGGCCAGCAGTCCGGCCCCGCTCTCCCGCCGGTAGGTCTCCACGACGCCGACCAGCGCGGCGGTGGTCGAGGCGTCGAGCATCGCCGTCATCTCGTCGCAGACGAGCCAGCGCGGCCGCAGCGCGAGTGCCCGCGCGAGACAGGCGCGCTGCAACTGCCCGTCGCTGACCTCGTGGGGCCGGCGGCCCAGCAGGTCCGCTCCGAGCCCCACGGTTTCGGCCAACTCCCTTACGCCGTCGACTGTTTGTCCGTTGGCCCGGAGCGGTTCGGCGATCAGGTCCGCGAGCCGCAGGCGCGGGTCCGCCGAGAGGCGTGGCTGCTGGAAGACGACCCCGAATGCGGTGCGCTGGGCGCGTGGCGCGCGATGACGCCAGCCGCGGGCCGGCTCGCCGTCCATGAGGACCTCGCCGGAGTCGGGCCGGTGCAGCAGCGCGGCGACCCGGGCCAGCGTGGACTTGCCGCAGCCGCTGGGTCCCTGGAGCCCCACGGCCTCCCCGGCGCTCACGGTCAGTGAGACCTCGCGGACGACGGGGGCACGCCGGTCGTACCCGGCCGTGACGGACCGCAGCTCAAGCACGCGCCACCTCCCGGCAAGGCATGTGCCCCTCCTGATCACGCACGCGCCACCTCCGCCTGATCCAGGTGACCCACGTGATGGCAGGCCACGCCCGCCACGAACTCCGGCAGGACACCGCACGCCTCGCTCACCCCTTCGCACCGCGCGGCGAAGGCACACCCGTCCGGGAGTGCGCCGAGCTCCGGCGGCATGCCCGGGATCGGCGTGAACTCCCGCTCGGGGAGGGCGTTGAGCAGACCGCGGGCGTACGGATGCCGCGGCCCCGGCGCCCCGAAGAACGCGGCCGCGCCGGCGACCTCCACCACGCGTCCCGCGTACATCACGGCGACCCGGTCGGCGATCCGCTCGGCCGCCGCCAGGTCGTGGGTGATCAGCAGCAGGGCTCGGTGGTCCCCGGTGTGACGGCGGAGTTCGTCGACGGTGCGCTCGACGAGATCGCGGTCGAGCCCGGTGGTCGGCTCGTCGGCGAGCAGCAGGGGCGCGTCCCCGACGAGGGCGAGCGCGGTGGCGGCCCGTTGGGCGAGCCCGCCGGACAACTCGTGCGGGTAGCGGTCGAGATGGTCCAGAGGGAACGCGGCCCGCTCCGCGGCGGCTGCCGCGCCCTCACCGGAAGCCCCCGTCAATTCCCGTACAGCCTCAGCGAGTTGGGACCGTACGGTACGCACCGGTGTGAGGTGCGCCGCGGGACTCTGCGGTACGAGTGCGACGCGCCGCCCGCGGACCTCTCGGGCGAGCACCCGCTCGTCGGCGGCCAGCAGGTCGAGCCCGTCGCCGCCGAGCAGGGCCGAACCCGCCACCGAGGCGTTGCCGGGCAACAGGCCCAACAGGGCGGAGGCGAGCACCGACTTGCCGCAGCCGCTCTCACCGACGAGGGCCAGGCACTCTCCCGCCGCGAGGTCGAAGGAGACATCCGTGACGGCTCGTACGTACGCCTCGTCGCGCATCCGGAAACGCACGGAGAGCCCCCGTACCGACAGGATGTTCGTGCCGTCGGCTTGCGGTGTCACAGCATCAGCTCCGATCGGCTTCGCGGGTTGAGCCGTTCGCGCCAGGCGCCCGCGAGACCCGCGATGGCGAGGGTGGCGGCGACGGCGCACAGCCCCGGGAAGAGGGTGGGCCACCAGTCCCCGGCGAGCAGCGAGCCGCGCGCGCTCTGTACCAACGTGCCGAGGCTGGCCTGATGGGTGGGCAGCCCCAACCCGAGGAAGGACAGGGCGGATTCGTGCCAGACGGCGTGCGGCACCATGAGGACGGCGGCGAGCCCGGCCTGGGGCAGTACGCCGGGCAGCAGATGCCGTACCGCCACCCGGTAGCGCGAGGCGCCGCCCGAGATCGCGGCGTCGACGTACGGCCGGGAGCGCAGCGAGAGGATCTCCGCGCGGACGATCCGGGCCGTCGACAGCCAGTGGGTGAGCGCCACCGAGACGACGACCGGCCACACCCCGGGCCGGAACATTGCGACGATGAAGATGCCGAGGAGCAGGTGCGGCACGGACGCGAACACGTCCACGAGCCGCATCACCAGCCGGTCGGCCCATCCCCCGAACGCACCCGCGACCGCGCCCACGGCAGTGCCGACCACCGTGGACACGACGGCCGCCACCACGCCGACCAGGAGCGAGACCCGCAGCCCGTAGACACAGCGCAGCAGCAGGTCCCGTCCCACGTCGTCCGTCCCGAACGGGTGCGCCAGGGAAGGTGGTTGGAGCTTGGCGGCCAGGTCCACGGCCTGCTGGTCGAGCTGGACGAAGGGCGGCACGAGGAGCACGGCCAGCACGATCACGGCCACGACTGCGGCCGAGCCGCGCACCCGCCACGCACGCGTGGACCGCCGTACGACCGCTCGCGTGCGCCACACAGTGGCTGCCTCGACGGCCTCGGTCATCCCCGAAGCCCCCGTCGTCTTGCTCGTCTTGGTCATCTTGGTCGTCTCAGCCATCGAATCCCACCCTCGGGTCCGCGAGCCCGTACAGCAGGTCCGCGAGGAGGTTCCCGACCAGCACGGCGATCGTGGCGAGCACGGTCAGTGCGGCGAGCAGCGGGAAGTCGACGGCGGTGGCGGCCTCGACGGTCGCCGCGGCGATGCCTGGCCAGCTGAAGACGGTCTCCACGAGCAGTGCTCCGGTGATGAGTTCGGGCACGCGCGAGCCGATGAGCGTGAGCACCGGCAGCATTCCTGAGCGCAGGGCGTGTCCCAACAGGACGGTGCGCTCGGCGAGTCCACGCGCGCGTGCACCGCGTACGGGGTCCTCCTGGAGAGCGTCGCCGACGCCCTGCCGGACGTACAGCACGAACCACGGCAGCTGGGAGAGGGCCAACACGCTTGCGGGCAGCACGAGATGGCGTACGACCTGGTCTGCCGTGACGACCGTGGTGCCGGTGTCCGTGAGGCCGCCCGCGGGCAGCACACCGAGTTTCAGGGCGAAGAACCACATCACGAGCAGGCCCAGCCAGAACGGCGGCGCGGCCTCCAGGGTGTACGCGAGCGAGGTGACGGCCCTGTCCGTCCAGCCGCCCGGCCGGCGCGCGGCGAGGACGCCGAGCAGCCCGCCCAGCAGGACGGCCACGAGAAAGGCGGCGGAGGCCAGCAGCACCGACCAGCCGACGCGTTCGGCGATCACGTCGGCGACCGGTTGCCGCAGGGCGCTGGAGTCACCGAGGTCGCCCTGCACGGCGGACGTCAGCCAGTTCCACCACCGCGTGACGAGCGGTTCGTCGGCACCCAGGTTGGCGCGCAACTGGTCGAGGGTGTCCTGGGAGGCGCTGAGTCCGGCCGTGCCCGCGTACGCCTTGACGGGGTCGAACGGGGAGGCCGCGGCGATCGCGAAGACCCCGAACGTGACGATCCCGAGGACGGGGACGGCGAACAGGGCCCGCCGTCCCGCCAGCCGCGCCATGGGACCCCACGGCGGACGGCTCACGGCCGCCAGTCCTCGACGTTCCACCACGGGCCCGCGGCGAGACCGTGATCGTGCGGTTCGACCTGCGTGGACAGGTCGCCGAAGCGGTCGTCGACCACGTACAGGTGGTCGATGTGGGTCAGGAAGGTGTAGCCGGGGTTCTTCACCAGCTCGCGCTGGACGGTGTCGTAGGCGGCCTTGCGCTCGGCCGGGTCGCCGCTCTCGCGGCCGGTCTTCAGGGCCCTGTCGACGGTGGCGTTGTCGTACCAGCCCATGTTGTTGAAGCCGTCGCCCGCGAGGTCCGACCTGAGGAGCGGGTACTGGTCGAAGTCGGGGTCGGCCGGTGAGCCTCCGCCCGCGAGCACCGCGTCCTTGGGCATGCGCGGCTCGATGACCTCCCAGGTGCCCGCCTGCACCTCGACCTCGACGCCGATCTTCTTGGCGTCGGAGGCGTAGGCGAGGGCGTGGTCCTGGCGGAGCTTGTCGCCGGAGACGTACCAGAGCGGGAAGCTCGCGCGGACGCCGTCCTTCACACGGATCCCGTCCTTGCCCGGCTTCCAGCCGGCCGCGTCGAGGAGCGTCCGCGCCTTCTTCGGGTCGTATGTCCGCTCGGTGCCCTCGGTGAACCACTCGCTGTCCGTCGGGACGGGTCCGTGGGCCACCTTGCCGGCGCCTTCGAGGATGCCGTCGACCATGGCCTTCCGGTCGACGGCGATGTCGAGGGCGCGGCGCACGGCGGTGTTCCCGGTGACCTTGTTGCCGGTCGGCAGGGTGACCGTGCGGTAGTCGAAGCTCTTGGCCGCGTACGTCTTCTGCCCCGACCCCTGGAAGGCCTTGGCGAGGTTGGGCGGCAGGATCGCGCCGTCGAGGTCGCCGGAGCGCAGCCGGGTGGCGCGTACGTCGTCGTCCTTGATGATCGCCATGGTGAAGCGCTCGATCTTCGGAGGTCCGCCCCAGTAGCCGGAGTTGGCCTCCAGGACGAGCTGCTCGCCCTTGGACCACTTGGCCAGCTTGTAGGGCCCGGTGCCGACGGGGTTCGATCCGAACGTCCCCGTGTTGACGTCCTGGCCGCCGGCCATGTGCTCGGGCGCGATGGGCAGCACCGTGCGCTCCGCGAAGGGCGCGTAGGGGTACTTGAGCCGGAAGACGACGGTGTCGTCGCCCTTCGCCTCGACGCTCTCGATCGCGTCGAGCTCGCCCTTGGAGGGGTTGTTGGTCTTCTCGTCGAGGATCGTCTCGTAAGTGAAGACGACGTCCTTCGCGGTGAACGGCTTCCCGTCGCTGAACTTCACGCCCTCGCGCAGCGCGTAGGTGTACGTGCGTCCGTCGTCGCTCACCTTCGGCAGCGCGGTGGCGAGCGCGGGCTTCAGCTTCAGGTCGGCGTCGTGGGTGAGCAGCCCGTCGAAGATCTTGGAGTTGCCGTCCTTGCCGAAGCCGAGGAGGGGGCTCAGGGTCTCCGGTTCGTAGGCGATGCCGACGACTGCCGAGGTCGCCGCAGCCCCGCTGTCGCCCTCGCCGGGCGCCGAACACGCGGAGGCGACGGTCGCCAGAGCGGCGGCCGTCGCCAGGGTGCCCATGCCTCGTATCGATCGGGCCCTCATGCCGCCCCCACCCCTAATGAACATCAACAGTTATTGCGAACAGTTCGCAATTATGCATGATGGGGGAGGTTGGTAAAGCGGAGGCCCGCTCCTGTCCGGGGGGTCGGAGCGGGCCTTCGTGCCATCGGCGGGAGTGGACCGGGGCGAGGTCAGGGGGCCTGGAGGTCCACCAGACCCGCCAGTGTCCCGCGGTGGGCACCCGCGGTGCCGTACGCGATCGAGTCGGCCTTGGCGCGCTTCAGGTAGAGGTGGGCCGGGTGCTCCCAGGTCATCCCGATGCCTCCGTGCAGCTGGACCGCCTCCTCGGCCGCGTGCACCGCGACGGGCGACGCGTAGGCCTGGGCGACGGCGACCGCCACATCGGCGTCCGGGCTCCCGGCGGCCAGCGCGTCGGCGGCGTTGCGGGCCGCGGCGCGTGTGCCCACGATCTCCTGCCACAGCGCGGCGAGCCGGTGCTTGAGCGCCTGGAAGCCGCCGACCGGGCGGTTGAACTGCTTGCGCTCCTTCAGATAGCGGACCGTCTCCGTCAAACACCAGTCGGCGAGGCCGAGTTGCTCGGAGACGAGCAGTCCGGCTCCGGCGCGCAGCGCACGCCGAACGGCCGGTCCGGCGTCCGGCGTGAGGAGGCGCGCCGGGGCCCCGTCGAGGGTGACGGTGGCGACCGGCCGGGTCAGATCGAGGGAGACCTGCGGGGCGACCGTGACACCGTCGGCGCCGGCGTCCACGGCATACAGCCCGCCGTCCTCCGCCGGCACGAGCAGCACGTCCGCGGCGACCGCGTCCGCGATGCCGGTCAACTCCCCGCTCAGAGCGCCGCCTTCGTGGCGTACGGACTTGTAGGGCGCCCCGGGCCCGGCCGACAGCGCCACCGTGAGTGCGCCGATGGTCCGGCCGGACGCGAGGGCCGTGAGCAGCTCGGCGGCCTCGTCGGAACCGCACGCGAGCAGCGCCTCGGTGGCGACGACCGCACTCGTCAGATACGGGACCGGGGCGACCGCACGGCCCAACTCCTCAAGGACGACCGCGACTTCGCGGTGCGTGGCACCCTGGCCGCCCTGTGCCTCGGGGACGAGGAGGCCCGCGAGGCCCATGCCGTCCGAGAGGGCCTTCCACAGCTCGGGGTCGTGCGGCCGGTCCGACTCCGTGCGGGCGATGACGCCCGGCGCGTCGCAGTGGTCCGCGAGAAGGTCGCGGACGGCGGCGCGCAGCGCCTCTTCCTCTTCCGAGTACAGCAGGTCGGGGGCGCTCATCGGGCCAGGTCCTTCCAGGCGACGTCCTTGTCGGTGCGCGGCTCGGAGGGCAGGCCCAGCACGCGTTCGGCGACGATGTTCAGCAGGACCTCGCTGGTCCCGCCCTCGATGCTGTTGCCCTTGGAGCGGAGGTAGCGGTAGCCGGCGTCACGGCCGGTGAAGTCGACGAGTTCGGGACGGCGCATCGTCCAGTCCTCGTACAACAGGCCCTCCTCGCCGAGGAGTTCGACCTCAAGGCCACTGATCTCCTGGTTGAGGCGGGCGAACGCCAGCTTCATACCGGAGCCCTCGGGGCCCGGCTGGCCCGCGACGAGCTGCTGGCGCAGGCGCTCGCCGGTGAGCCGCGCGACCTCGGCCTCCACCCACAGCGTGAGCAGCCGCTGGTGCAGGTCATGGGTGCGCAGGTCGGGGCGCTCGCGCCAGGTCCTGGAGACCGGGCCGATCATGCCGCCCTCACGCGGGATGCGCATGCCGCCGATGGAGACGCGCTCGTTCATGAGCGTGGTCTGCGCGACCCGCCAGCCGTCGCCGACCTCGCCGAGGCGGTGCGCGTCGGGGATGCGGACGTCGGTGAGGAACACCTCGTTGAACTCGGCCTCACCGGTGATCTGGCGCAGCGGTCGCACCTCGACACCGGGGTCGGTCATGTCGCAGACGAAGTACGTGATGCCGCGGTGCTTGGGCGCGTCCGGGTCGGTACGGGCGATGAGGATGGCCCAGCGGGCGAGGTGGGCGCTGGACGTCCACACCTTCTGCCCGTTGACCACCCAGTCTTCGCCGTCCCGGACGGCTCGCGTGCCGAGCGCCGCCAGGTCGGAGCCCGCGCCCGGCTCGCTGAACAGCTGGCACCAGACCTCCTCGCCGACCCACAGGGGCCTGAGGAAGCGGCTCTTCTGCTCCTCGGTGCCGTATCCGAGGATCGTCGGCGCGGCCATGCCGAGGCCGATGCCGATGCGCCGCGGGTCGTTGTCGGGCGCGCCCGCGGCCTCCAACTCGGCGTCCACGACGGCCTGGAGGGAACGCGGCGCACCGAGTCCGCCGAGGCCCCGCGGGTAGTGCACCCAGGCGAGTCCGGCGTCGAAGCGGGCCTTGAGGAAGTCCACCCGGTCGGTGCCTGCGACCGGATGCGCGGCCAGCAACTCCTGGGTGCGGCGGCGCAGTTCGGCGGCGTCGATCGCCCCGCTCCTGCTCGCGGCGTCGGTCATGCGGCGGCTCCGTTCTCGTCGAGGGAGGGCACCACGGCGACCCGGCCGGTGGTGACGCCGTCGGCGACCCGCTGCACCGCGGCGGCGGCCCCGCCCAGCGGCACGCGCTCGCTGACGAGCGGCTTGATCCCGCCCCGGGCGGCCAGCTCGGTGAGCTCCTCGTGGCAGCGCAGGACCAGCTTCGGGTCCTTGGTGTTGTAGAGGCCCCAGTGCAGGCCCAGGATCGAGTAGTTCTTCACCAGCGCGTGGTTGAGGCCCGGGCTCGGGATGCTGCCGCTCGCGAAGCCCACGACCACGATGCGGCCCTCGAAGGCCACGACCTTGGTGGACTGCGTGTAGGCGTCGCCACCGACCGGGTCGTAGATCACGTCGGCGCCCCGGCCTCCGGTGGCCTCCTTCACCGCGGCGACGACGTCCTCGGCACGCCGGTCCACGACGACGTCACAGCCCAGCTCACGGGCGACGGCCACCTTGTCGGCGCCGCCCACGACGCCGATGACCTTGGCGCCCGCGGCCTTACCGAGCTGCACGGCCGCGCTGCCGACCCCTCCGGCGGCAGCGTGGACGAGCAGCGTCTCCCCTGCCTCCAGACGAGCCCGCCGGTGCAGTCCGAACCAGCCCGTCTGGTAGCCGATGTGCAGCGCGGCCGCCTCGGCGTCGTCCAGCGCGTCGGGCGCGGGCAGGAGAGCGGCGGCATCCGCGACGGCGTACTCGGCGAAGCCGCCGTAGGGCAGCGCCGGGTTGGCGATGACACGCCGTCCGTCCTCGGTCTCGCCGCAGATCTCCACGCCCGGCGTGAACGGCAGGGGCGGCCTGACCTGGTACTGCCCGCGGCACATCAGGGCGTCCGGGAAGTTGATGTTCGCCGCGCGCACCTTGAGCAGGACCTGGCCGTCACCGGGCGTGGGCCGCTCCACGTCCTCAAGCCGCATCACCTCGCTCGGCTCGCCGATCTCGTGCACTTGCCATGCCTGCATGCGGTGCCTCCACGGGACTGCTTCATCTGACCGGGGTCAACCGCATACTAAGCGGTCGCTTGTCGACCTGGGAACAGTCGGCACAGGCCGTTGTCAGTCGTCTTCGCCACGCCGCTTCGGGCGCGCCCGCACATGCATCCGCTCCCCCTGCCGCCCGAAGAGGCTCAGGAACTCCACCGGCCCCTCCCCCGTCGACCCGAACCAGTGGGGCACACGCGTGTCGAACTCGGCGGCCTCCCCCGGGCCGAGTACGACGTCGTGCTCGCCGAGCACCAGGCGCAGCCGCCCGGAGAGCACGTACAGCCACTCGTAGCCCTCGTGCGTCCGCGGGTCCGGCTCCTGCTTCCGCCGCGGTTCGAGCACCTTGTAGGCCTGGAGGCCGCCGGGCTGGCGGGTGAGCGGCCAGTGCGTACGGCCGTGCATGACGATGGGCTTCGCCGCGCGGATGCGGGGGTCGCCCACCTGTGGGGCCCCGACGAGTTCGTCGAGGGGCACCTGGTGGGCGCGGGCGATGGGCAGCAGCAGCTCCAGGCTGGGTTTGCGCAGCCCGGACTCCAGGCGGGACAGGGTGCTCACGGAGATTCCGGTGGCGGAGGACAGACCCGCGAGGGTGGCGCCCCGCTCCTTGCGGATGCGGCGCAGCCGCGGTCCGACCTCCGCGAGGACGTCGTCGGTTTCGGCATCGGTATCGGTGCCGGTGTCCGTGCCGGTCTCCTCGTGCCTCTGGTGCTCGTGGCGCTCGCTCATCTCCTCATTGCAGTTTCGGCAAAGATGTTTGTCAATACGGCAGCGGGTGGGCGACCTTCTCAGTGGAGGTGGTCACCATGACCGAGAGGTACGAAGTGGTCGTCGTCGGAGGCGGCGCGGCCGGACTGTCCGCGGCGCTCGTCCTGGGACGCGCCCGGCGCAGTGTGCTCGTGATCGACGCGGGCGAGCCGCGCAACGCGCCCGCAGCGCACATGCAGGGCTATCTGTCGCGGGACGGCATGTCTCCGGCGGAGTTCCTCGCCGTGGGACGCGAGGAGATCGCAGGCTACGGCGTCGAACTCGTCCGGGACCGGGCGGTGGACGTGGTCAAGGACGCGGACGGGGAGTTCGACGTGACGCTCGAAGGCGGGCGCACGGTGCACGGGCGCCGGCTGGTCGTCGCCACCGGCCTCGCGGACGAACTGCCGAAGGTGCCGGGTGTCGCCGAGCGCTTCGGGCGGGACGTGCTGCACTGCCCCTACTGCCACGGCTGGGAGGTACGGGACCAGGCCTTCGGCGTGCTCGCCACGACCCCCATGGGCGTCCACCAGGCGCTGATGGTCTCCCAGTGGTCGAAGGACGTGACCCTCTTCCTGCACACGGTCGCCGAGGACGAACTCGCGGACGAGGAGCTGCGCAGGCTCGCCGCCGCCGGAGTCGACGTCGTGCCGGGCGAGGTCGCCGGGCTGGTCGTCGACGACGACCGGCTCACCGCGATCCGGCTCGCGGACGGCACGACCCACGAGCGCTCGGTCCTGTTCGTCGCACCCCGGGCGATCCCGCGCACCGGCCTCCTGGAGCGGCTCGGCGCCGAGCTGCAGGAGACACCGTTCGGCACGTACGCCGTGGTCGACCCGACCGGTCTGACCAGCGTGCCCGGCGTCTGGGCGGCGGGCAACGCGATCGGCTTCGCCGAGCAGGTGGTGAACGCGGCCAGCGGCGGCTACCGGGCGGGAGCCACGATCAACGGCGAACTGCTCTTCACGGACCTCGACGCGGCGGTGCGGGCGTAGCCGGGGGCCCGGGGCCCTGCGACCCCGGGCCGGGCCGGCCTCGCGGACGCGGGCGCAGGCCCGAGCCGTGGCCACGCGGGGCACCCGGGACACGGGACGCGGCCGTGCGCACGGCCCGGGGCCGCGGGCCGTGCGCCCCAGGGCCGGGCCGAGGCCCTGAACCACAACCCACGGGCCCACGAGGGGCCCGAAGACCCCGTCGTGCGGGTGTGGATCGGACGCCTCCGTTGCACCATGGCTGCATGCTGCTGCACCGGCTCGCCCGTGTGTCCCAGGAGGTCGCCGCCACCTCGGCGCGGTCCCGGAAGACGGCTCTGCTCGCGGAGCTGTTCCGGGACGCCGAGGCGGACGACGTGCCGATCGTCATCCCGTATCTGGCGGGCCGCCTTCCCCAGGGGCGGCTCGGCATCGGCTGGAAGATCCTCGGCACCCCGGTCCCGCCCGCCGAGGAGCCCACGCTGACCGTGCGGGAGGTGGACGCCCGCCTCACGGACCTCGGCAAGGTCTCCGGCACCGGCTCCCAGGCGGAACGGGCGCGGCTGGTCGGCGAGTTGATGGGTGCGTGCACCGAGCCCGAGCAGCGGTTCCTGCTCGGGCTGATCGGCGGGGAGGTGCGTCAGGGTGCCCTGGACGCCGTCGCCGTGGAGGGCCTCGCCCAGGCGACGGGCGCGCCCTCCGCCGACGTACGACGCGCGGTGATGCTGGCGGGCTCGCTCCAGACCGTGGCGGAGAGGCTGCTCGCCGACGGGCCGGAGTCCCTCGCCGGGTTCCGGCTCACCGTCGGCCGCCCGGTCCAGCCGATGCTCGCGCACAGCGCCTCGTCGGTCACCGAGGCGATCGACAAGCTCGGCTCGTGCGCGGTCGAGGAGAAGCTGGACGGCATCCGCGTCCAGGTCCACCGCGACGGCGACGACGTACGTCTCTACACCCGCACACTTGACGACATCACGGACCGACTTCCCGAACTCACCTCCGCCGCACGGGAGTTGAAGGGCGAGCACTTCATCCTCGACGGTGAGGTCATCGCGTTCGACGAGGGCGGGCGGCCGCGATCGTTCCAGGACATCGCGGGTCGCGTGGGCTCCCGTGTGGACGTCGCCACGGCCGCAGAGGCCGTCCCCGTCTCCCCCGTCTTCTTCGACGCGCTCTCCGTGGACGGGCGCGACCTGCTCGACCTGCCGTTCGCCGACCGCCACGCCGAGCTGGCCCGTCTGGTCCCCGAGCCGATGCGCGTACGACGCACCCTCGTGGCCGACCCGGCGGACGCGCGGGCGCGGGCCGCCGCCGAACAGTTCCTCGCCGACACGCTGAAGCGCGGCCACGAGGGTGTCGTACTCAAGGGCCTCGACGCCCCCTACAGCGCGGGCCGGCGCGGAGCCTCCTGGCTGAAGGTCAAACCCGTGCACACCCTGGACCTGGTCGTGCTGGCCGCCGAGTGGGGCCACGGGCGGCGCACCGGCAAGCTCTCCAACCTGCATCTGGGCGCCCGCAATCCGGACGGTTCCTTCGCCATGCTGGGCAAGACCTTCAAGGGTCTGACGGACGCACTGCTGGCCTGGCAGACCGAGCGGCTCCAGGAACTCGCCGTCGAGGACAACGGCTGGGTCGTGACCGTCCGTCCCGAACTCGTCGTCGAGATCGCGTACGACGGTCTGCAGCGCTCGACCCGATACCCGGCGGGCGTCACCCTCCGCTTCGCCCGGGTCGTCCGCTACCGCGAGGACAAGACCCCGGCGCAGGCCGACACCGTGGAGACCCTGCTCGCCGCGCACCCGGAGGTCACGCCGTGACCGCCACCGCGAAACGCAGCGCGGGCCTGCTCCTGTTCCGCCGCACCGACCACGGCGTAGAGGTGCTCCTGGGCCACATGGGCGGCCCGTTCTTCGCCCGTCGCGACGCCGGCGCCTGGACCGTGCCGAAGGGCGAGTACGAGCCCGACGAACCGGCCTGGGACGCGGCACGCCGAGAGTTCCAGGAGGAACTGGGGCTTCCGCCTCCCGACGGCGACCCCATCCCCCTCGGCGAGGTCACCCAGACCAACGGCAAGGTCGTCACGGTCTGGGCCATCGAGTCGGGCCTGGACGTCACGGCGGTGGTCCCCGGCACGTTCACGATGGAGTGGCCGCGGGGTTCGGGCCGGGTCCAGGAGTTCCCCGAACTGGACAGAGTGGAATGGCTGAGCCCTGCCCGAGCACGCCCCTTCCTGGTCAAGGCGCAGACAACATTCCTGGACCGCCTCGAAGGGCATACGGGCTAGCTCCAAGGGCACGCGTGCAGGCAGGCGCGCCCCGTCGGGGGCGCGGGGAACCGCGCGACCAGCCGCATACGGCCCGGACGCCGAGTACCACACGTTGCGACGCGTCCCGCCGCGCGGGAGGGTCGAAACACACCCCGCATCAGGAGGCCAGCCATGCCCATCGCCACGGTGAACCCGGCAACCGGCGAGACCCTCAAAACCTACGACGCCCTCGGCCCCGAAGAGATCGAACACCGGCTCGCGACAGCCGAAGCCGCGTTCCACACACACCGCACAACCTCGTTCGCCGAGCGCACACAGCTACTGCACCGCGCCGCCGACCTCCTGGAAGGCGACGCGCAGGACATCGCCCGCGTGATGACGACGGAGATGGGCAAGCCGATAGGTGGGTTACGACCCCGAGGATTCACCGGCTGCCCTGTGGCTGAACGCAACGGCACCCCCGATCGCGAGATCGAGGGTGCCGCGACCCGTCCCCACCGCCTGGCGAGCTGATTGGGGAGGGCCGTCCGTGGAGGGGCTTATGCCCCGATCAAGATCACAGAATGCCTAATATATTCGGCCGACGGGTGATCGGTATCGGTCAAGCGTTGGCGGGTGCGAGATCTTCCTGACGATGATTCATGGATTCCCGAACGCCTGGAGCGAATGGGGCGACAGCTGCAGGCCGAACGAATGCGGCAGAACAAGACTCAGGAGGCGGTCTACCTCGCGGCAGGCGTCGACCGGGTCACGCTGCAGAACATCGAGGCGGGACGGGCCAACCCCACCGTCACCACCCTCCTGAAGATCGCTCACGTCCTCAACGTGCCGCTCGCCAGACTCGTGGACGGCAACGGCCCTACGGTGCCTTGACGTCCTGGTAGGCCTGCCACAGTTCGTCGCCCGTCGGGCACCGCGTCTCGCCGTTCCGAGCCTCGCTGCAGGGCGAGCAATCGACTCCGTGGCCGACGTACTCGCGGTACGCCTCCGCTGAGCGGCTGGGGACGCCGTTGGCAACGCGCCGCAGGTGCGAGGAACTACTGCCGTTGTCCACCCATTCCCATCCGGTGCCTCTCACGACTGGTCACCATCGTCCTTCCAGGCGTCGATGCCGTACACGCTCTTGAGCACGTTGCGGAGCCGGGCGGCATCAGCGACTGCCGCAGCGATGTCCTGGCCGGCCAGAGCTCGCCGCATGGCCTCCTCGCGCCATCCATCAGGCAGCGCGGTGAAGCGGTTCACGAAGTCGACGGCGGATCGGATCTGCCCCTCACGGCCGTAGCCGCGCGGTCTCCAGACTGCGCCGCACAGAGCGCCGTAGTGGTCCGCGGCCTCGTGAAGAGACTGGATCCGGCGACCCTCACGGTGACCGTCGAGCCACTTCTCCTTCACGCCGCTGACGGAGTGCCCCTCTGCCATGACCCAGTGCACGGCCGCATGATCGTGCGGTTCCAGACCGTCCCAGAGGCCACGGCCGATGAGCTGCTCCCGGAGAAGGGGGCCCACTGCCTCAGCGGACTTCTGCACCACATCCCACGGGTGCGATTCCCATTCCTTGAGGGCTTCGACTGCGAGGCCCAGCACCGTCAACCCATTAAGGAGCTCGTCGTCGTTCACGCGTCCGCCTCCGCTGCCAGCTGGTGGGCTCCGGCGATGATCAACCGGGCCACGGCGCTCGGCTCGCACAACATGCCGGGCGAGTACATCGGCACCGACCAGTACGAGGCGTGTGGGGTGCCGGGCTCGAACTCATCGGCGGTTACCGGCGGCACCCCAAGCACGGTCCCGCGGCCGAGGAGATCGACGCCCAGAGGCCGCCAGGCGTTCGCCGCCGAGCTCCACGTCCTCGGCATGCTGCCGGGCACCAGCGCGTAGTACCGCAGGCCGCGCGGGTCGCAGATGACGGGGCCACCGTCAAGGCTGCTGTCGAGGAAATCGTCTGCGTCCGCCGGCGTCGTCGTGTCGGCCAGGGCGAGCACCATGCGCCCAGGGATCCGGACGGCGGAGACCAGGGTTCCGAGGGGCAGCAGCGTCATCCCGCGCTCTGCCCACTCGGCGCGGGACCGGCTCCGACCCTCCGCGTCGCGGGTCGACAACAGCCAGTGCTCTGTCGCCAAAGCCCGATCGGCACGGGTAGTCACGAGCCCGTCGGAGGCAGGTTCGGCGGGTTGTACTGCCCGTTCGCTGGTGTCGCTCATCATCCTTGCGCCTCCGAGCGTCGCCCTCTGGAGTGGCGACCTGTCGCTTTCCGTGTACGTGCCGTAGTCACACATGGATGATGGGGAGGCACGACAAGGTGGAACTAGGCCGCGCTGTGGCCACGCGCGGCCACGTAGCGGCCATGGCCGGAGACAGGCGCGATGACAGCTCACACTGAACGCATGGGCCGCAACGACGCACTGCGAGCTGCCAGGCTCCGCGTCGGGTGGCGCACCATGGAACAAGCCGCGGCCCGCATCACTGAGCACGGACAACGGCTCCTCGACGACCGGCAATTCACCGTCGCTCCGCGCACCTGGCGCCGTTGGGAGGGCGAGCGCCCGGGCTGGCCGTCGGAGGAGACAGCGATCGTGATTCACGACGTGCTCGGCCGCTGGCCCGAGGATCTCGGATTCACCACACCATCGGGCTGGATCCGACCCGAGCACCACGAAGAGGCCGAAGACTTGAAACGCCGCGCGTTCGTGTCCGTCACCGCTGCCGCGCTCGTCGCCGGGCCCATTGCGCCCCAACACGTCGACCCCGCACTGATCGACTACTTCCAGCAGCAGTTGGAAGGGCACTACCGGGCAGACATGCTGCTGGGCCCGCACGACCTGATCGGGACTGTCTCCGCGCAGTATCAGCTGATCGACAAGCTCGTCCGCTCCGCGAAAGGCGAGACCCGCCGCGGCCTCCTCCGGGTCGGCGCCGCGTACGCCGCACTCGTCGGCTGGCTCTATCAAGACGCCGGCGACATGGACGGCGCGCACTTCTGGCGCGGAGTCACGCAGGAGATCGCCATGCGCTCCCGGGACCCGCACCTGATCGGCTACTCGTTGGTGAACCAGGCCCAGGTGCGGACCGACCTCGGGGACGGCCCTGCAGTCATCGACCTGTGTGAAGCGGCCCTGGACGACTCCGGGCACCTGGTCCCGAAGGTGCGCATCATGGCCATGCAGCAGCAGGCGCACGGCGCGAGCCTCACCGGTGACCGCGGTGCGGTGGACCAGCTCATAGACCAGGCCGACGGACTTCTGTCGCGCGTCGACGACGACCTGCCGTGGGGCAACGCATGCCGCCGTACTCCGGGTTATCTCGAAGTGCAGCGGGCCACCTGCTACGGAAGGCTCGGCCTCGGGGCCGAGGCAGTCTCCTTGTGGTCCCAGGTCCTCGACATCGTCCCCGCAACGGCGCGGCGCGACCGTGGTGTCTATCTAGCTCGCCATGCCACCGCGGCCGCCGGAGCGGGCGAGCCGGACCAGGCACTGGAGATTGCCCGAACGGTGGCGGACATCGCCGTCGAGACCCGTTCCGCCCGCATGCGGCGTGAGTTGGCCACCCTTCAGCGGGCCATGCAACCGTGGCAGGATGCCCCGGTTGGTCAGGACCTCGCCGAGGTCCTGGCGCCCGTTACCGATGGGAGCTGAGACGTGGCAGACGCACCGGTGCCGCTGACTGAGGACGAGATCGTGGCCGCGCTGTTGAAGGCGCCAGGCTGGCGTCGTGACGGCGATGAGATCAGCCGTACGTACGGGATCCGGTATCACGGCGGTGTGGCGATGATCGTGCACGTCGCTGATGTTGAGCGGCTGATCAGCCACCACGCAGACATTGATCTGCGATGGGGGAAGGTTCGGTTCGCGATCACCACGCACGACGTAGGGAACAAGCTCACGACCGCAGATTTCGACCTGGCCCGCCGCATCGACGCCATCGCCGAAGCGCATATGGCCGAGCCGCTCGACGTGTGACTCTGCGAACCACGAAGCGCCCCCTGCGCGGCCCGTGAGGACCGTGCAGGGGGCATCGGTGGTTCAGCGGCCAACGATCTCGTACAGCGTGAGGCCGAGTGCGCACACGGCCGTGACGGCCGCCACCGACGGCAGTGGCCACCGACTCTTCTTCAACGCCTCGACCTCCGTGCGCAGTTCGCCGAGCTCCTTGTCCGTCTCCTCGCGGAGCTGCGCGAGGTCCCGCTCGTTTCGGTCGGAGCGCTCGACGAGGACCGCCAACGAACCCTTCACCTCGGCGAAACCGGTCGACATGGTGCCGCGCAGCCGCTCCAACTCGACGGCGACGGAGGCCTCGGGAACAGTCACTCCCGGCTCCCGGCATCATCGGTGCGCAGCCAGCTGGGCAGCAGCCGCTGCACACCGGGGAGCGCCATCACTCGGGTCAGGCCCGCAGCGATGGCGAGCGCGCCGCCGACCCACGGGAGCGATTCGGGGATGCCCGAGGCGGTGACGATGCCGGGCAGCATCGCGGCCACGCCGACAGTCGTCTGCAGGGCCGTACGCGTAGTGCGCTTCGTCGAATCCTTCATGATCAGTCCACCACCTTGAATCCGTGCTTGAGACCCAGGCTTCGCAGGCTGGCGAGCCCGGGGTATCCGTCGGCGGCCGCGCCTGTGTAGCCGCAGCGCCGCTGCCACGCGGCGTAGGCGGGCGTGGTCGTCGTGCCCCAGTGGCCGTCGCCGTAGGCGCGGGCGAGGAGGCCCTCGTCGACGAGCGCGACCTCGACCGTCTCGACGCCGCCGTACGACCGCGGGGTGCCCTTCTTTGGCGGGTCGGTGCGAGCTGCCGTACGGAGCCGGGACAGGCTCACCGTCGGCGTCGTCGGCGCGGGCGTAGGCGCTGGCTTGGGCGAGTCGAGCCGCTTCGCGATCCGGGACCGCATCGACGTCCAGTCGACGCCGCGGGGGTCGCTCTTTCCGGGCTGCCAGTCGAGGTGGCGGATGACGGACGCGGCCGTCCAGCCGTGTGCCCTGCAGATCGCCGCGGCGGTCCGCTCGATGGCGAGCAATTGGGCGGGCGGCCAGGGGTCCTCGCCGTCGCCGAGGTTCTCGCACTCGAAGCCGTAGAAGTACCTGTTGCCGTCGGTGCCCGCCTCGTTGTCGACCGGCAGCGTCCGCTCGGCGATGACCGCCTGGAGCACGTCGCCGTCGCCCAGGCCTGCGTGGTTGGCGCGGCCGTGGCCGACGAGGTGGACCTTGCCGTCCTTGGTGATGACGCCGTGGGACAGCGGCCCGGGCAGGCCGCTGTATCCGTCGCGGCAGATCTGGACGGTGCGGGCCGAGCCGGAGGTCACGGTGTGGTGGAACATCACGCCGTGCACCGGCCCCCACGGGCCTTTGTGGTTGCGGTTGTGGTTCTCCCAGTCGCCGACCTCGACGACGACCAGGCCCGCGGATCGCAGGGCGTCGACGAGGGCGGTTGGGGTCAGTGGCTTGGTGGACATCGGCGGGCCCTCCTTGGGCAGCAAGAAGCCCCGGGACCGGGGTGGTTCCGGGGCTGTGGAGCGATCGGGTGCCGGGGTCAGGAGGCAGGTTCGACGAGGATGTCGCGGGCCGTGATGTCGGGGGTGCTGCCGGCCGTGCCGAACTTGATGTACATGACGCGGGCGTAGTACTCCTGGCCGGGCGTGAGTCCGTCGAGCATGGACGTGCGGCCGCGGTAGGCGAAATCGCCGGCAGTCGCGATGCCCTCGGAGGACACGCCGCGCAGCACCGTGGGCGCGAGGACCTCAAGACCCGAGGAGTCGTCCTCGAACACCTGCGGGGCGAGCGCCACCCGGTCGGCGTTGGCGGCGTTGTTGCGCAGGCCCCCGCCCACGCTGATCGTCACGCGGCCGGTGGTCGGCGCGGTGAAGGTCACGCCGACCTCCGGTGTTCCGACGGTATAGGTGACCTCGGTGATATTGGCGATGACGGTGCCGTCCAGGGCGTAGACCGTGGGCGTGTGGTCGAGGGCCTTGATCTTGGATCCGGCCAGCAGATCGGGCACGGTCGCTCCTTCCTACAGGGCGCGGATGGCGGGCTTGGCCAGGACCACACCGGATCCGGCGGCGTGGGCTTTGACGATGCCGTTGGCGGACCGCTCGACGGTGAACCGCTGCGGGTTGACGAGCTGCATGTTGTCGAAGGACACGATCAGGTTCGCGTTGCTGTTGGCGGTCTGGCGGACGGAGCGCATGCCGATATTGCTGCCGGTGGTGAGGCTGGTGTCGGTCGCGCTCACCTGCCAGTTCCCTGTGGCCGAGGCGCTGGCTTGCCGCACCCGGGCCTGCAGCTTCGACCCGCTGACCTTGAGCCGCAGCCGGTAGAAGGTGAAGGCGCTGTGGACCAGGCTGGTGGTGAACGTGTCCAACTGCGTCTCGACGCCGGCGACGCGCTTGCGGAGGGTCAGCGTGATGACCTGCGAGGTGCTGATGCTCAGCTGGGCCATGTAGAGGTTCGCGTCGTTCGTCGCCCGGGCGACGACGGAGACGAGCTGGGGGCCACCGGTGGCGAGCGCCGCGGTGGCGATGTCCGCCCACACGTCGTGGTCTGTTCCGGCGACCGGGGTGAGGTCGAGGCGGGCGACGTCGACGGCGGTCAGCTGGTGGGCGGCCTCGCTGCCCTGGGTGTAGTGATCGCCCGCCGCGCCGCCGGTGCTGACCCATGCCGCGCCGACGTCGGGGGTTCCCCATCCGGGTGTGGTGGTGCGAGTGAACGTGTCGGCCACCGCGGGCGTGACGGCGTTGACGGTCTTCACCTCGCCGCCCGTCCTGATGCGGAAGGGGAAGTTCTCGGGGACGCCCCCGGCGGGCCGGAGGGTGGCCTGGTGGACCCACAGCACGTCGGTGCCCGGCGGGAAATCTGCCACGGTAGCCGCGAGATTCCCGGTGACGGAGTTGGCCACAGGGGTGACGACCTTCTCGAACCAGGTCCAGGTCCCGGCCTCGACGGGCACGTCGTTGGCGGCGGTGTCCAGGTAGGTCCCGACGCCGTTGAACCAGTTCACATTCAGTGCGACCGAGCGGGACGTCGAGCAGCGCAGCCAGCCGGACGCGACGTACTGGCGTCCGACGGTCACCGGCACCTGGTCGGTGCCTGCGTTGGGGAACTGGGAGACGCCGTCGGGGACGAAGAACAGCGCCCAGATGCCGTCGAACGGTTTCGGCGTCGGGGCGCTCACGCGGTCGATGACGCCGCCGGCCGCCGACCAGCCGGCCAAGTTCGTCTCGAAGGAGGGGTTCGCGGTGAGCGAGGGGTAGGCGCCGGTCCACAGCGGGCCGAGGGTGGTGAGGATGTCGGCGGTGGTGTCGTCGGCATCGATGGCGGCGGCCAGCTGGCTGCCGGCGGTGTCGCGGCGGTCGCCGTCGTAGAGGGCGACGGTGTACGGCTCGCCGGGGTCGCAGACGAAGGTGATGCGCCAGGCCTGCGGGCCGATCTCCTCGCTGTAGCCGCGGATGAGGAGGTCGACGTCGTCGGGCCCGTGGTCGGCGGGCCGGTTGGTCAGGCGCAGGATCATGCCGACGTCCGCCTGAAGGATGGCGTCGATCATCGCAAAGACCCGCGAGTTACCCAGGTCGAGCGTGATCTTGGTGTAGCGCATCCCGTCGTGAGTGCCCAGGTGCAGGATCCACCCAGCCAGCGGCAGCACCTGCACGTCACTCGCCACGTTCAGGGTGTGGTCGACGTCGTAGCCCAGGCCGACCCCGTTGGGCGGGTCCTGCACCGACAGGCGCCCGGTCTCCAGGACCGCGCGCCCCTCGGCCCCGTCGACGCGCTTGACGGTGACGTCGTTCTCGGTGAGCTTGTCGTCGTCGAGCGGCTTGAACGGCGCCCCGATGACCCCGTCGGGGAAGTTGAGGGTGAGCACCGGGGCCTGGTTGTAGAGCGCGGTGAGCGGCCGGTACGTCAGGCCGAGGCCGTCGCGCTGCTCCAGGAGGAGGCCGCGGTCCGCGTCGGCGCAGTCCTGCAGCAGCTTGCCGAGGTTGTCCACGCGCTGACGGCCCATGGGCTGGGTGTCGTCGAGCAAGGGGTGCAGGGTGAACGGGACCTGGTTCTCCTCGCACAGCCGCTGGATGCGGCGGCCGGCAGGCTCTCCCCGCCACGCGTTGAGCTCGCTCTTGAGGTCGTGAATGGACGTGATCTCGTCGTAGACCGCGACGTGTCCGACGGCGACCTCGTCGAGGGTCTTGTCGGGGGCGAAGATGACGCGGGTGACCTGACCGATGGTGTGACCGGCGAGGGTGCCCCCCACCACACCGCCGGACGCGGCGTCGACGGCGAGGGTGACCCACCTCCAGTCGACGTCGGCGCCGTCCTGCTCGAACTCGATACTCAGGCGCAGCAGCCGTCCGCCCGCGGTCGCCGCCCACACGCCGCCGTCGACGAGCTCTGTTCCGGCGTCGTTGTACCCCTTCAGCTGCAGGGTGCCGCCGGTGCCGTAGATCAGGTCCCAGCGTGCCGCGCTGCCGGTGGTCCACACGCTGACGAGGCGTGCGCCGGCGGGCTCGCTGTCGGTGTCGATGAACGTGAGCCATCGGACCTGGGTCTGGCCGGTCGCCGCGTACCGGGGCACCGGCCCGGTCAGGGACGATCCGGTCTTGAGGACGGGCAACCTGTCTGAGCAGGCGAAACCTTCGAAGCTGGCCAGGTCCGGGGCGCCGGTGATGCGCATCGGCTGAGCGCGCACCGCGGCACTGATGCGGGTGGCGCTCGCGCCGTCCTCGGCCGGCCAGTACGCGATGGGTACCGGCCGGCTGGGGGCGGTCATCTCCCTGCGCAGCACCGACTGCAGGGGCTTGTTCCCGCCGAGGCGGCGCAGGATCCCGGCGGGGCTGATCTCCGTCCAGATGTCCGCACCGGTCAGGTCGCGCGACGGCGGCCAGGCCGGGACCTCGCCGCGCAGCCGCCCCTTGCGGTCGGTGATCTCGGCGCCGCCCTGCAGGGTCCAGGTCAGGCCCTCGTCGTCGGTGAACGACGTGTCGCCGATCGTCTGCGCGGTGAAGTCGACGTCCGCCACAACGTTTCCGTCGATGCCGTCGCGCAGCTGGAAGGCGTAGAAGTGGCCGGACGGGGCGAAGAACGTACCGGCCGCGTTCGTGTCGCCCACCTGCAGCGCCGCCGTACCGGAGTGCACAGAGGTGGCGCCCGGACCGCTGCTCACCGCGAGCTGCGTCCACGGCCCGTCGATCGTCTCGGCGGTGTAGTGCGTGACCCTGCTGGTGGTGGCGTCCATTGTCGAGCGCAGGGCGATGCGCCCCGAGGCCGGCACCGGGATGGGATCGCCGGAGGTGAACTCCAGCAGGGCGGTGCCGTTGGTGGACCAGCGGAAGGACAGGGTCTGCGTCGCGCTCACGAACATCATCCATGAGCGCTGGTTGCCCACCGTCTCGTACTTCCCGGCGAGCTCCACCAGGGTGCCGGTGTTCCAGTCGTCGAGCTTGACCTCGACCCGCACGTCCAGGCTGCCGGTGAGGTCCAGCGCGGCCGCGTCGGGGGTCGAGGCGCGGTCTCCGGCCGCGGTCACGGCGAGGTCCGGTGTGCCCGCGTGCACGCCTACGCGGAAGCCGGTGTTCCTGCCGATCTTGTCGAACAGCACGCTGTTCGGGTCGCGCGGAGAGAGGTCGCCGGAGCGGTTGTCGAGGGCGAGCTCGGCACTGCCGGGCTGGGTCTTGCTGCCCTCGGAGGACGCACCGCGGTTGATGCTGATCGGGGTGGTGGTACGCACCGACACGGGGAGCCAGGCGCCGTCGACGAGGATGTCCGCGGAGATGGGCGGCGGAAGACTGACCACTTCATTCCCCCCCGAGCGCGTTGACGTCGCCGCCGAAGCGGATCCGGATCACTGCCATCAGCCAGTCGATGAACGCGTCACCGCCGCCCGGCTCGAACCCGACGAGCAGTCGCTGCTGCTGGACCTTGCCCACGGACGGCGCGGACGCGGTGTTGATCATGTGTTCAAGGCGGGACAGCGGGATGATCGCCTCGTCCTCGGGGCCCTCGCCGACCATGGCGAGGGTGGCGCCGGTGGCGATGCCGCCCTTGGCGAGGTAGGGGATGTTCGGCGTCGACAGGGTCAGCGAGGGGATGTCCACGCCCATGATCGAGCCGCCGCCGATGGTGAACGACAGGTTGTTCCAGGCACCGATCACGCCGTTGATCGCGCCCCGGAAGGCTCGGGGGATCGCGCCCCACATGTTGCCCGCGATGCGGCCGATGCGCCCGGGGATCCCGGACAGGAAGCCCATGAGCTGGTTCCACCAGCCCCTCACGGTGCGCCACATGTCGCCCGCCTTGCGGCCGACGGCGTTGAAGGCTCCGGTGATGCCGGGCACGAGGGTGCCGGAGAACCAGGAAGCGACCCCTTGCGCGGCGGCCTTGATGCCGCCCCACACGGCGCGCCACAGGTCCTGGAACCAGGTCGTCTTGGTGGCGATCAAGAGGATGACCGCAATGACGGCCATGATCGCCAGGATGATCCACGTCCCCGGCCAGGCGAGCATCGCGGAGTTCATCGCCCACTGAGCGACCGCCGCAACGCCCAGGCCGACCGCGAGCGCGAGCACCAGCGGGATGGCGATCTGCAGCAGCGCGGGATGCTGCGCGAACAGCTCGGCCACGAACTGCAGGGCGGGCAGCAGCAGCTCGCCGAGCGTCGTCGACAGGGTCCGCATGATGCTCTCGAACTGCTGCCCCGGGCTCGCGGCCATGCTGTCGGTGACCCGCTGCGAGGCGCCGGCCGCCTGGTCCATGCCGCTCGCCGCGGCCGCGGACGCGGGGTCCATCGCCAGCAGCGCGCCGGCTGCCTCGCCCGCCATGTCGCCGAACAGCGCGACGCCCAGCTCGGCCTGCTTGGCCGGATCCTTCACACCGCGCAGAGCGTCGAGGGTCAGGCCGAGCGCGTCCGCCGCGGGCTTACCGCCCTTGCCGATGTCGGACAGCATCTTGTCCGCGTCCAGGCCGAGCGCCTTGAAACCGGCCGCGGCGCGGGGGGTCTCCTCGGAGGTGATGCGGGCGAATTCATGCAAGACGTCGGCGGCCTGGTCGATGTCGCGGCCGCCCGCCTGGACGAACTGCGACATCATGCCGAACGCCTGCTCGGCGTCGATGCCGATGCGCTTGAAATGCGTGCCGTACTCGGTGACGACCGCCGGGATGTCGGCGGCCATGTTCGCCGGCAGGGTCTGCGCCGCCTTGGTCAGGACGTCGAACGCCTCGGTGCCGTCCGCGACGAGGCCCTGCTTGATGAGCGCCCCGGCGGCGTTGGCCCCGTCCGCGATGTCGATCTGGAAGGTGTCGCCCAGCGCGATGGCGCTCTTGGTCATCTGGGCGAGCTCGGCGTTCGTGAAGTCACCGACATCGCCCATGGCGCCGATGACCGAGCCGAGCGCGTCGCCGGCGCCTGCGATGGAGTCGCTGAATCCGGCGGTGAACACGTCGCCCGCGATGTCGCCCGCGCGGGCCGCCTCGGGCTCTGTGAGGCCGAGCCCGTTGCGGAGGCTGGTCGTGGTGGCCGACATGTCCATGGCGGTGTTGAGGCCCTGCATGAACAGCGCGCCGACGGCGGCGCCGGCCGCCATCCCGCCGATCCCGCCGAGCGCCCCCTCGACGCCGGCGGCTCCGGCCTCTGCGTCCGTGCCCAGGTCCCGGGCGGACTCGCCGACCCCGTCCAGGGCGGTGGTCGCCTGGTCCGCCCCTGCGTCGATCTTGCGGGCCATGCCGTCGGCGGACACGCTGTCGAGGCCCTGCGTGATCCGGTCCGCGCCCTGGTCGACTTCCTGCTCGGCGGCCGTCATATCGACGCCGAGCCGGACGAGGAGCTCTTCCAGGATCGTCACGTGCCCACCCCGTTTCTCATCGAGACCCGGGTGCGGGCCTGGCTACGACTGCTGACTGCCGCGCCGACGGCGGCGGGCGCGGCGGGACTGGGTCTGGTCCTGCTCGTCGTACTTGGCCTGAATGCCCTTCACCGCGGCGAGGAGGTCCCGCCCGCTGCGCTGCGGCTTGGCGTTGCGGGACCAGACGATCAGGTGGTCCCGCAGCTTCGTCTTGCGGCCGCGCCCCATCCACGGGGAAACAACGTCCTGGCCGAGGCGGGCAATGACGAGGTCCAGGCGCTCGGGGGTGATGGGCCCGTAGAGGTTCTGGTAGGCCACCAGGCGGATCATCTCCTCATTGGTGAACCGCTCCATCACCTCGTGCGGGGGCAGCTGGAAACTGACGGCCAGGTCGTACAGGAGCTTCAGCTCTGGCCGTCTGCGGAATTTCCCTCGGCATCCCGCACCTTGGCCGCGAAGTCCTTGTCGTCGTCGGAGAGGAACTTGCACAGGTTGAACAGGCCGTTGACGATGCCCGCGGACTTCTTCGACAGGATGGACACGCCCTCGGTCACGTCCGGGAACACGAGGGCGTCGGTCTCCTGGTCGTACAGCGCCTTGGCGACGACCCAGGCCTTGTTCGACTTGATCGTCATCTCTGCGCCGTTGGAGCCCTGCTCGAACCGCATCTTGTTGAGCTTGTTCTGGTAGGCCTCCCAGTCGCCCGACGGCAGGCCGCGGACACGGAACTTGACCCCCGGTGCCCACTCGGGGAGCTCCACGTCGTCCTGGGATTTGATGTCGTCCGCGGCGCGGATGAGGTCCTTCAGGCTGCTCATGTCTCTCGTCTCTCTGGTCGTATCAGCCGGTCGGGGTGAGGGTCGGCTTGCCGCTGATCTTGAAGGTGGCCTCGCGTTCCATCTTGTCGTCGGTGGGGAACGCGTCGCTGAGGCCGGTGATCAGGCCGGCGAAATCCCAGGTGTGCTCGTCGGAGTCGCCGGGCAGCAGCACGACCTGGTAGTCGCGGAGGGTGTCCTCCTCGAAGTCGGCGTCGAGGGCGCTGTGCGTGGCGCTGGCCGGGTCGTAGTTGAGGGTGAGCGTCACCTCGCCGCCGTCCTTGAGGCCCTTGATGAACTCGCGGTACTTGTCCGGCGAGTCATGGGCGGTGACCTCGATCGCCTCGCGCGAGCGCTCCGGGCCGGAGATGTCGCTCACGTTGGCGATCGCCACGAAGCTGCCCGACCCGGTGGAGTCGCGCAGGAACTGTGTGCCGAATGCGTCGATGCCGGCCATGCCGTCCTCCTGTTGATCGTTCGGTTATGCGGGGTCGACCTCGGTGCCGATCCGGAACTGCATCGGGACGTGCCGGATGTTGCCCGGGGGCTCGGGGTCGGTGAGGGTCTGCATCGACATGAACCGCGTCCACCGGTGCACGTGGCCGACGATCACCAGCGGTGTGTGGTCCAGGGCCTGAATGACGCGCGCGGCGATTCCCAGGGCCTGTGCGTAGCCGCGGTACTGCGACCAGATGTCGAGGGTGACGACGGTCTGCGAGGCGTGCCGGTCGTGCGCGTTGTCCGGCGTCTCGACGGTGCCGCCCATGTGGATGTACGGGTACGCCTGCTTTTCCGGGACCCAGTCGAGGACACCCTTGACGAGGTCCATCAGCGGGGCGTCGGCGAGCAGCGCAACCCGGACGGCGTCGCGTACGGGCAGCGAGGCGAGGCCCGGGATGGGAGTGCTCACCGCAGGACCTTCCTCACCTCGGCGGTCAGCCGCGCGGCGTAGCGGCCGCGCTCCCGCTCAAGGGCCGGGCCGAGCGCCGGCTGCGCGGGGAAGCGGCGGGTGCCGCGCTCATGGAATGCGGCGTAGTAGTGCTCGTCGTCGTGCCAGCCGACCGTGGAGACGAGCCCCTCTTCCTGGTACTCGATGCCGACGTTGTCGTGCAGCGTGCCCTCGCCGTACCGCACGCCGTCCCGGGTGTCGTCGCGTACGGCCTCAGAGGACTCCTTCACGCCCTTCTTCAGGGCCTCCTTGATGTCCTCGGGGAGCTCGTCCAGCCGCGCCCTGAGCCGGTCGATGCCAGTGATCCTGACCGTGGTCCGGACCCTGCGAGCCATGGCGGTCACCTCCTTCGCAGGCGTCTGAGCTTGAGTAGGGCGAGTTCGGACCGTGCCGCGGCGCCCCACGCGAGGCGCTCGTAGGAACGGGCCTGTCGTGCGAAGCGAATCGCTGCGACGGACATCACCAGGGCGGCGCACGAGAGGCAGATGTGCCCGAGGATCTGTGTCACCGGGCACGCCTCTTTTCTTTGCGGATGAGGTGCAGCTCGGCGGCGACCGCCAGGACCGCCCACACCAGCCGCTCGTCCATCCGCTTGTAGTGGTCCTCGGCGCGCTGCTTGCACTCGTGCGCCTCAAGGGCGACGTGCGGCCGCCGCGGTGTGTCCGGGCGCTCGTCCTCGGCGGCCATCAGCCGCTGCTCGGCAGTTCGAACGCGGCGACGGTCACGGAGGTGACGGCGCTGTAGGTGATCGCCGCCCGCCCGGTCGCGCCGCGGAAGACGTTGGCGAGCGGGATGATCGCGTGGTCGCCGGCTGCGACCACCACCGCGGTGTCCGCGATGGCGAGGCCGGACACTGTGCCGGGGGTGGCGAGCGTGACCGTCTTCGGCGACGCGTCCCCGTTCGCCACATACAGGAAACGTCCGGGCCCGACGGGCGCGGTGTCCCCGCCGCCGGCTGCGGCGACCGCCTGGGCGGCGACGTCGGCGATGCCGGTGGCGACCGGCACCGGGATGAGACTGAGGTTAGCCATCGTCGGGCTCCCCTTCTCCTTGGATGAGCTGGGACTGGGCCTTGCGGTAGCGGGTGCTGGACGGTTCGACGACGAACAGCACGCGCCACTTCTCGCCGTCGCGCGGCTCGTCGTCGGTGCCGCCGTCGCGCAGCTCGTCGCCGCGGCGTACGTCTGCGGTGGGCAGCAGGAAAATGTCGTGGGTGTGGTCGGAGTCGGCCTGCGCGCCGACCGTCCGCTCGGTTGCGGTGGGTTGGTCGACCTTGACGCGTACGTCATCTGCTTGACGTACGTACGTGACCTCTTGGCCGCCGTGCCCGTCGTCCGCTCCCTGCGGCCGCCACACCTGCAGCGTGCGGTTCAGCCAGTGCGCGATGCTCATGTGCGCGCCCGGTACAGGCCGAGGGTCTTCTTGTCGGCCTCGGACAGGACCATGCCGAGGGCCTCGGCGGACCAGGCCTTCGAGTGGTCGCCGAGTGACTCCGAGGTGAGGAGCTCGGGGTTGCCCCACCCTGCGGCCGCCACGCGCAGCGCGATCCGTTTCACGCCCTTGGGGATGAGGACGTATCCGGGGGTGTAGACCACCTGGATGCAGCGGTCCCCGGTGGGCCACCAGGAGTTGACCCGGGTCATCGTCCCGGCGGCCGACCAGGTGTAGTCCTGGTCCCGACCGAACGTCAGGACCTCGTCCTCCTGGACGTCGTTGAGGAGCGTCACTGACTCCACCGCCGAGACGGGCCAGCGGGGCAGGATCAGCTTGTGGGAGCCGGTGCCGGGGGTGTGCGGCCACGGGTCCTCACGGGTGGGCCCGTCGAGAATCACGGTGTCGGTGGACTGCTCAAGAGGCTGGCCGGTCTCGTCGTCGATGGCGCCCTCGGCGAGCTCGATGAGCAGCTCGGCCTGGGCGGTCTCGTCGGGGGTGAAAGCGGCCGGGTGCCTCAGGAAGTGCCGCAGGTTCTCAGGGCTGGCGTACGCCACGGCCGCTCACCCCCTTGGTGTTGCTCACTCCTCGGCGGCCGCGATGGCGGCGAGGATGTCGGCCTTCTTGCTCGCGTCGCCGAGGTCGATCTTGTGCTTGTCGGCGTGGGCCTTGAGCTGTTCGACGGTGAGCTTCTCAAGCGGCGTGTCCCCGGGCGGCGGGGTCTGCTCGGGCTCGGGCTTGCGGCGCCCTGGCAGCCGGTCGCGCAGGCGCTGCTTGGGCTGGTCCACGGCGGTGCAGTGGCCGGCCTCGATGCGCATGAGGGCCTCGTCGTCGGACAGGTCGAGGATCTCCCCGGGCCGGGCGTTGAGGGTCGGGCTCGCCACGCGGCGGGTGAACTGGACGCGCATTACGGCTTCACCCTTCCGTTGCCCCGGACGACGGAGACACCGAACACGGCGTCGCCGGCGGCCGTGTCGGTGGCCACGGCGCGGATGTACCGCTTGATGCCGTGGTAGCCGATGAGGGTGGTGGTGGCCGCGGTCAAGGTGGCGGGCTCGGTGCCGTCGAGGTCGGCGTTCGCCACCGCGGTGTAGCCGGAGGCGGAGGCGTCGGACTCCTGGATCTCGACGGAGAACGCGTTGTTTGCGACGGCGCCGACGGTGATGGCGACGGCGGCCGCGTCGTAGCCGGCCAGGTCCACACCGGTGCCGGTGGCGGTCGCGGTGTACGCGGCGGGGGCGATGGACTGAACCACGCTGATGTGGTTCTTGATATCGGTCCTCATGACGGGGTCTTCCTTCCTGGCCCTGAGGCCGGGGTGGTGGGTCAGGGCCTGGGTCAGGCGACCGTGTCGTTGGACTGCAGCCGCACGAACGGCTCCTCCATGACGGGCATGCCGTCGCACTCGGCACGGCCGATGAAGCCGATCTGGTTGGTCGTCGCGTACAGCTCGATGAGCCGCTGCACTTCGAACTGCAGGGCGTCGACGATGTGGTAGAAGCTGAAGTCGCCGAGCATCCCGATGTAGTCGTTGTTCGCCATGGTCGACGGCGCGAACTCCGAGAGGATGTGCGGGATTTCGAGGATGGTGTCGGGCTGGTCGCCGAGGCCGGCCTTCCAGATGTACTGGCCGTTCGCGTCCTTGATCTTGCGGATCTCGGCGAGGATCAGCCGGTGGAACAGCCAGTGGGCCTTGGCGTGGTACGCCCCCTTGAGGGTGTACTTGGCGGTGATCAGGGCGTCCGCCGCGTAGCCGTCGGTGGCGTTGTGGACGAACCCTGTGCCGCTGGTGGGTACGTCGACGTCCCGCGCGGTGGTGATGCCGCCGAGGTCGGCGTTGCCGACGGTGAACAGGCCCAGGGCACGCTGGCTGCCGTTGCCGGTCATGAACCCGTTCTCCTGCGCGGTGGCGTGCCGGTAGGCCATCCGCTCCCGCACGATCTGCTCGGGGTTCATCGACGAGGAGCGCAGCAGCTTGCGGGAGACGAGGACCCGCTTGGCGAGCGGGTGCGGACGCAGCTCCCTCTTGCCGAACCGCAGGCCGTCGTCCTGGCTGCCGGTGCCGACCTCGCTCGTCCACTCGGCGTCGTCGAGGTCCTCCTCGCGGGTGGGGATGCCGAGGGACTCGGCGGTGGTCAGCCGGTGCACGGTGGCCAGGCCCCGGATCGGCGTCATGTCGTCGACGTTCTGCAGGAGCTCCTGGACGAACTGCTCCGGCGCGACGAGGAATCCGCCCTCGGGGTCGTTGCCCGCGTTGAGGGCGCGCGCGTGCTCGGCGTTCAGGCCGGGCCGGCCGTCGCGCAGGTAGGCGTTCCACGCGGTCATCTGGGCCTCGACGTTGCGGTTGCCCGGGCGGCCGTCGTCCGGGATGTCGTCGATGCCGCGGCGGTCGTCTTCGAGGAGGCGCTCGGCCTTGGTGATCGTGGAGTCGAGCGCGTCGCGCTCCTCCATGATCGAGTCGAACTGGGTCTCCTCGTCGCCTTCCATCGCGCGGTTCTCGTCGGTGGCCTTCTGCATGATCGCCGTGGCCTGGGCGCTCAGCTTGCTCCGCTTGACCTTCAGTTCGCGGATCTTCAGGGTGGTCATTTCCGTCCCCTCCTGGGTCTGGGGTGTGCCCGCCCGCGGTACGGGGGCGGAAGTGGCAAGTGGGTCAGCGCACGCCGGCGAGTCGCAGCAGCCGCTCGTTGTGCCGGGCGCGGGCGTCGTCGTCCTCGTCCTCCGTGCCGCTGGCGGCGTCGAGGAGTTCCTGCAGCGCGGTGATCGCGTTCTCGACGAGGCCCTTGTTCTTCTTCGACAGCACAGCGCCCGCCCGGGCGGGGCCGTTCTGCAGGGCGTCGAGGTGGGCCATGACGGCCTGGGCAAAGGCGTCGGCGTCCGGGCGGTCGCCGACGAGGCCGCGCACGAGGGCGAGTTGACCGTCTCGGCCCGACTCGACGATCGCGTTGGGGTCCATCGGCAGCGGAACCGCGCTGACCTCGAACAGTTCCCAGCCCTCGGGGGTCCCGTCGTCGGCGATGTTCCAGACGTTGAAGCCGATGGAGAACGCGTTCATGATCTTGTTGCGGTACTTGCGTTCGACCTTGCGGGCGAAGTCGTCGTCCTGGTCGAACACGACGTTCATGAGCAGGCGCTCGCCGTCGATCCATGTCTTGTCCGAGCGGCCGATGGGCAGGCCGTCGCGGCCCCAGTACGAGTGGCCGTAGCCGACGACCGGGTTGGCGTCGAAGCGGCCGAGCTCGGCGCCCTTCATGGTCAAGTTGAGGCCGTCGTCCTTGCGGCCCGCGGTGGCGGCGACGATCGTCAGCGGCTTGCCCGCGGCGTCGTCGCCCTGGTCGTCGTCGGCGCGCTGGACGTAGCCGCGCAGGTAGTGACGCTGGCCCTTCATCGGTCCCTCCCGGGGTGTCGTATCTGGCGGTCGCGAGGCGGCCCGCCCTGCTGGCGTGGGGCGGGCAGGAACCGCGCGGCGCGCAAGGGCCTCGCGCTGGTGCACGGGGCGCCGACGTGCCACCAAGCCCCATTGCGGCCCCGCTCTGCAGCGGCCTCGCACAGCGAGCAACTTCCCTGCTCCCGCTGTTCGTCGTGGCTCTCAGTCGCTGACAACGGGCACCACCTGACACATGCAGCCGGCGTGAACCGGGGGGTGGAAGGTGTTGCGCTTGGCCTTGAGGGCCTCGCCGTCCTCGCCCTCGACCTCGTCGCCCTTGGCGATGAACGGCTTCTCGATGGCGATCGTGCGGCCGTCGAGCTTCGTGCAGTACGGGCAGTTCTTCGAGCCGCGGGCAACCCACTTCAGGGAGCGGACACCGGCTTCCTTCCACGTCTCCCGCGCAGCCGCGTTGGGAAGCTGCGCGGCCTCCCAGCGAGCGGTCTGCTCGGGCCGTTCCTCCTGCCACTTGGTGAGCCGCTCGACGACCGCAGCCGCCGCGTCCTCCTCGGTGTCGGCCTCCTCGGTCTTCTTGCGCAGCTGCCCGAACGAGGAGGCGAGGCGGTAGGCGACATGCGCGAGCACGTAGGCGCGGGCCCAGGTGGACAGGTCGATGTCGTCCTCGTGGCCGACCTCCTCGGCCGCGTCCTCGGCGACGTCCGCGGCGAACGCGGTCATGAGCGGCAGCCACAGCGCGGTCATCGCCTCGCCGATCGGGCCGTCTTCGGCGTACAGGGTGGACAGCGCGGCAAGGAACGCCGGCGTCGACCGGGCGCGGCCGCCGGTGTCGAGGTGCTTGTCGACCAGGGCGCCGACTCGCTTGCGCTCAAGGTCGGCGATCTCCTGGTCTGCCTCCTCGATCTTCGGTGCCCACGCGTCGGCGAGGCCGTCGCGCGCGGCGATTCCGCGGCCGCGCATGATGCGCGCGTACCGGAGGGCGGCCGCGCGCTCGTCGTCCTCGACGGCCGGAGCTCCGCTGCCGGCGGGGACCATGTTGAGCGGCACGAGGTAGGCGTCGCCGCCCTCGACGGGGTTCATGTTCTCCCGCTCGCGCACGTCGTTCGCGGACAGCCAGCCCCACTGGCGGCCCACCGCGTACGCCTGGTAGCGGGCCACGCTGTTGCCGCGCAGCAGCGCGTCGACCAGGTGCTCGGGGTAGTACCGGCTCCGCTCCTCGGGCAGCAGTAGCTGCGTGAGGATGGCCTGCTCCCACCGGGTCAGCCACGCGTTCAGCGCGGACGACACGTAATCGAGCTGCTGCTCCTCGATGTTGCTGAAGGTGGCCCGGTCGAGGTCGCCGATCTTGTGCGGGGGCAGCCGCAGCCACCGCGCCATGTCGGTGACCTGGAGCTTGCGGGTTTCGAGGAACTGGTTCGCGTCGTTGGGCAGGCCGACCTGCTGCCAGGTCACGCCCTCCTCAAGGATCGCGACGCGGTGCGCGCGGTCGATGCCGCGATGGATGTTCTCCCAGTCCTCGGCCATCCGCTTGCGGGCCTCGGGAGAGAGATTGTCCGGGTGCGACAGCGCGCCCGCCGGAGCCGCGCCGTTGCTGAACGTCTTGGCCCCGTAGTGCTCGGTGGCCAGCCCCAACCCGATCGAGTTCGCGGCGAGCTCGACGACGGAGTACCCGCGCACACCGTCGTCGCCCAGGCCGTTGACGCACAGGAACTCGCCGGGCGCGAGGTTGGCATAGACCCCGTTCACGTCGTCGCGGTACTGCAGCCACCGCTCGACGCGCCCCTTACCCATCTGGCGCACCTTCACGCGCGTGCGGTCGGGGCGCAGCGGCCACAGCTCCTCGATGACGCCCGTGCGCTCGTGTGTGACGACGTACGCGGCGCCGATCCCCCGGGTGATGGCGTGGCCCTGCAGGGCCTCCTTGAAAGCCATCGCGCCCATCATGTCGTTGGGCGCGTCATGCAGCAGCGGGTACAACGGGTGCCCGGTCGCGCGGTCCTTGCCGCGCTTGAGCCGCTCGTAGAGGAACAGCGGCAACAGGCCGAGGTCCTCGGCGATGACGCGGACGCCGGCGAAGAACGGCGCATACATCATCGCCGTCTCGTGGTCGACGCGGATGCCGGCGCTGTTGGCCATGGAGCCGGTGAACCAGTCGACCACCCACTTCTCCGGGGTGGCGATCCCGGAGAGCGGTCCGGCCGAGGCCCGGGCCACGGTACGCACCGCGGAACGGAGCATGCCCATCGCGCCTCACCCGCCCCTCTTCGCGTCGATGAGCTGCTGGCGTGCGGCCGCCTTCTCCGCGAGTACGGAGAAGGCCAGGCCGATGACGAGCAGCAGTCCGCCGATGGCGGTCAGGGCGAGCCATGGCGCGATGAGCCACAGACCCGCGCCGAGGAGTCCGATCCCGAGCAGTGCGAGGACGTCCCAGCGGTCCACCCGTCACCTCCTGGTGGTCACAGGGCCATGCCCTGGCTTTCGTAGACGGACGGTTTGGGCATGCCGCGCATGGCACCGTCGACGCCGAGGATGAGGCTGACCATGCCGTCGATCCGCTTGCCGCTCTTGTCGCGGTCGGGCTTGACGGGCCGCAGGCGGACCGGGTCGTCTCGCGGCGATTTCTTCTCGACGTTGTCGGCCATCCACCGGGCGACCGGGTTGCCGTAGTGCGCGAACTCGGGGGCACCCTTGGCCTTGAGACGGCGCATCAGGTCCGTCATCGGAGGGGTCATCCGGTCGAACGTCGTGTTCGATTCCAGCATCTTCAGCCGGGTGCGCTTCACGATCTCCTGCCGCACCGGCTCGCCGCACCACTTGTCGTACGTGATGTCGACGATCTTGAAGTCGTTGTGGTCGGCCTCGACGTCGTCATAGATCCGGTCGTAGTCGATCGTGTCGCCCTCGGTCTCGGTGATCCATCCGTCCCGCACCCACTCCTCGAACGAGCCGTTGGTGTGCTCGTTGAGGACGGGCGTGACGGACTCCGGGACCCAGAACCGCCACAGCGCCGAGCCGTCGGGGAACAGCAGCGTGAGCGCGGTGAGGTCGAGCTTGCTCGACAGGTCCAGGCCGCCCCAGCAGCGCTGCCCCCTGAGCCGTTCCCGGACCCAGTCGGGGGTGGGGGCGATCTCCCGCGTGCACGCGTTCCACAGGTCCATGGGGATCCACCGCGTCACCTGCGAGACGCGCTGGTTCAGCCGGAACTGACGAAACCCTGCCTCGGCCGCGGGGCTCTTGCGGGCCTCCTCGGCCTCCTCGCGCAGCGACGTGATGGACAGGAACGAGCCGAGGGCGGGGTTCGCCCAGGCCCAGTTCCGCTCGTCCCACGCGTCCAGCGAGACGGGCAGTTCGGGACGGGCGGGGAACAGCCGCCACAGCCGCTCAAGCTCGTCGACCGTACGCGGGGTCTTGCGTACGAACACGAAGTGGTGCGGCGCGCGGGGCGGGTCCTCCATGACCCGGTCGGCCTCGTCGATGAAGTCCGCGCCGAACGACGTTCCGTCTTTGGTCTCGGTGGTGATGGCCAGCATGAGCGGCTGCACGCGCGCGCCGGCCGCCGTACGCATGGCAACCCACAGCGAGTCGTCCGGCTGGGACAGGACCTCGTCGAGGATGAACGCGTGCGGGTTGTGGCCGAGCTCGACGTCGGCGTCGGCCGGGATGACCTCGTAGTGGCTGCTGGTCTTCTCGTCGACCAGGCGCCGTGCGTTCTTGATGTGCGTCAGCCGCTCGGCGAGGATCGGCGACTTCTTGACCATCTTCGTCGCGGGCTCGAACACCTTGCCCGCCTGGCGGGTGTTCGCGGCCGCGCCGTAGACCTCGGCGGACTCCTCGTTGTCGCCGCACAGCATGTACAGCGCGATGCCGGACAGCAGCGCCGACTTGCCGTTCTTGCGCCCCATGACGACGGTGGCGCGGGTGTAGCGGCGGACGTAGCGGCCCCACTGCTGGGACCAGTGGACCTCGCCGAACAGCGGCCGGATGATCTCGTGTTCCTGCCACGGCGCGAGGACGAACCGGGTGTTGGCGAGCGCGCCGGCGGGGTGGATGAGCAGCTCGGCGAAGAACTTGACGACCTTGTCCGCGCGGGGCTCGCAGTAGTGCGCGCCGCGGCGGGTGCACGTCTTGTCGTCGAGGGTGTAGCCGCACACACCGCCGCGGCGGCTGTTGGGCCGCCACCGCTTGTGGTGGTCGACGCGCAGCACGCGGCGGCGCGTCGTACGGGGGCGGGCGGCGGCCTTGCTGCGGGCGGGCCGGGTGGCGGTCCGAGGAGCCATGGCGCCCTCCTCGCGTCAGGACAGCAGCCGCTCCGCGCCCTTCCCGTCGCCCTGGTGGGGAATCTTCAGCTGGGCGCGGTCACTGGGGGTTAGGCCGAAGCGTGCGCCGTAGCGCTGCACCTGGGAGTCCGCCGCGTCCAGCGCCATCAGCCAGGGGTTCTTGCCGCGGCGGTGGCCGACCAGGTCGCCGTTCTTGTTGAACACGGGGAGCTCGACGACGGCGCCTTCCTCCTCGACGTGCTCGGCCGCGTCCCGCCGGCGGGCCACGGCGTCGCACCAGTTGGCGAACGCCTCGGTGTCCCAGGGGGTCAACACCCTCTTGGCTTCGAGGTCGCCGGCGAACGTCTCCCAGACCTCAAGGGCCGCGTCGCTCAGCCAGTCGGGCGGGAGGACCTCGCCCTCGTCGGGCTGCGGCTCGTCGGTGTTGATCCGGTCCTTGCGGTCGCCGTGCAGGATGCGCAGCGCGGTGGGCTTCCCGGCAGGTCCACGCTCACCCATGGGTCACCTCCCATCGCCGGCGGGGAAGGTGATCCCCGGTGCCGGCAGCGTGTCGCGGCCCAGGAACGTGTCGGCCTCGACGGGCCACATGCAGTCGCCCGGCTCGGTGCAGACGTCCCGCGCCTTGTCCTCGGTGGTGAACGCCCCGGCGAAGTCCCAGTCCTGGGCCCAGCCGTCGGCGTCGACGCTCTTCACCTGGGCCACGATCCACAGCTTCACCGCGCCTCCATGATCACAATCGGTGGTCACACTCGGTTACGGCGACCGCCGCGGTACGGCGGATCCCGATACCTGTCAGCACGAGAGGGGGCTCCCCCCCGCGTTCCTCGGGGCCCCAGGCCCAGAGATCCGAGGCCCCCTCCCCCTCACGCTCTGTCAGAACGGAGGGACGTCGTTCCAGCCGGCCGGCTGGTGCCGCGCGGTCTCCTTCGAGTGGCACGGGCGACAGAGGCCGCGACCGTATGCAGGGTTGTGCTCGTCCCAGTCGAGCTCGCGCAGCTCCCGCTTGGACCTGGGCCAGTGGTCGGCGTGCTCGCTGGGCGCACCGCACGGCAGGGCGTGGCCGTGCGCGGTCTCGGGGCACACGCACGTCGGGTCACGGGTGAGGACACCGTCACTGAAGCGCTCGCGGTGCTCACGTCCGTAGCCCTGGGCTGTCGCCGAGGGACGAGGCCGGCGAGCCCTGTCGCCGCACTCGGCGCACTTGGCGCTGCCCTGCACTGGCGTACCCGAGCAGCTCGGTGTCGTGCATGGGCGAGGCGCTCGGGAGGGCACGAGCGCTCACCTCCCGATGGGGATCAGGTGCCGTGCTGCTCGGCCTGGCGCCGAGCCTCGCGCTTGTCGATGAAGCCCGTGGTGAGGCCACAGCAGCAGACCATGCAGGCGCACCCTGTCCCCTCGTAGCAGGCCCAGCCGTCTTGAGGTGGGAGCTCCCGGAGCTCGCGTACGAGGAGGGGAAGGTGTCGCATGCGGTGCTCCTCCCTGCGTGGGTGCGGCCCCGTACCTGGTGAGTACGGGGCCGCGTGGGGGCGCTGAGCGCCAAGGGGTAGCTCAGAAGTCGGGGCAGATGTGCTTGTGCGCCAGGGCGAGGATCTTCTCGGCGGTGGCGGTGTCGCGTCCCTCGGGGTTGGTCGGTGAGGTGAAGCGCTGGCCGGTGAGCTTGATCTGCTTGGCCTCGTCCCCTGGTGAGTTCTTGATGGTGCTGCAGGTGTTGATGCCGCGGCTGACGGCCTTGTCGGCCTTGCCGTGGACGATGTCGGGGTCGATGGCGTTGAGGCCGTCGATGTACGCGGCGCGGGGCGCGGGCTCGGGTGACGGGGGCAGGCCGGCGGCCTCGCGTGCCTTGGCCAGGTCTGCGGCGGACACCGACGGGGCCGAGCTGCTGGGCGAGGCCTTGGCGTCGGTGCTGCTGTCGGTGGTGCAGGCGCTCAGGGCGAGGAGCGCGGCCGCGGCGATGGCGGCGTGTCGGGTACGCATCCGGTCAGGCTGGTGGGTCGGGGCGCGGCATGTGGTGCGTATGGAGCCCCTGTGGCCGTTCTGTGACGACATGTCAGGCCCGCTGCCCGGTCGCTGTGCACGCGCAGCAGCAGGAGCGTGGGGCTCCGGCTACGGGACCCCATCCTCTGGAGCATCGCCGGGCAGCGGGGGTTCAGGGGGTGCGGGTGCGGCGGGTGGCCCGTTCGGGGTTGAGGGCGATCTCGCGGGTGGCTTTCTCGGCGCGGGCCAGGTCGGGCAGGGAGTAGAGGGGGTGGCCGCGTTCGTCGAGGCCGGCCACGCGTAGGTGGCCGCGGGTGCGCCAGTTGCAGATGGCGGAGCGGGTGACGGCTGCTGCGCCGGCGGATACCAGGCGCCGCCACTGTGTGGCGAGCTGGGCGGCCTCTACGCCGTTGTAGAGCTCGGCCATGCGCGCCCCTTCCTGGTGTGGGACGTGCCGCAGCCCCGGGCCTGGGTGGTCCGGGGCTGCGGTCTTTCGGTGAGTGGGGTGACAGGGACCGCTCTTGAGGCTTGCGGAGCCCGCCGGTGCCGCGGCCCGTAGGCCGGGACCGGACTTCCCTTCCCCTGGGCGTCGCCCCTATGTGGGAGTTCTGTGAAGTGGGCACACGTGTTCTGTTGGCGCCATGTTCACACCGTGACCTGGGCGTTGTCCAGCAGGAACGGCGCGACCCGCCGCGATCGGGTTCGCGGCGGGTCGGTGTGAAGCGGCCGCGGCCAGTGTGGCACGGGGGTGTGACGGCGGGGGTCAGGCGGGCTGTTGGGCGGTGCGCAGGTACTCGGTGGCGTGTTGGTCGTAGGCGTCGGGTTCGAGGTGGTGGCCGCAGGCCGTGCAGGTGATGCCCCATCGTCCGTCGACGGTGACGAGGGCGAACGCATCGCACGTGGGGCAGGGCGCGACCTTGCGGTGGGTGTGCGGGGTGGCGTGGGTGAAGTCGCGGATGCGGGCGAGGAGGTCGCCGAGCTGCTGGTGAAGCTCACCGATCCATGGGCGGGTGAGGGCGTAGGGGAGGTAGGCGGTGAGCCAGGCGCACCAGCCGGTGATGGTGGGGCCGCCGGCGGCGCGGTAGGCCTCGCAGGGCTGGGTGTGGGCGGTGCCGTACGGGTCGCGGTGGACGGCGGGGTAGTCGTAGGCGACGCGTCCGGCCCACCCGTCGAGGAGCGCGCGGATGGGGACGGTGCCACCGGCCTCGGGGTCATCGGACGGGGGCTGGGGGTGGCCGGGGCCGAGGAGGGTGAGGACGCGGAGGTCGACGGGTACGGGGGCGTGGGCGCGGCCGCTGCCGCCGAGGCGGCCCGCGCGGGGGCGTCCGGCAGGCTCGACGAACTCGGCCAGGAGGTGAGTCTGGCCCGGGAGTTCGGCGAGCCACGCGCGCAGCTCGTCGGCGTGGTACGGGCAGGCGTGGACTCCGTCGGGCGCGTCCCGGGGGCACATGGGCACGGTGCAGTTACTCACGGTCGGCCTCGATGGGTGGGATGACGCAGAAGCTCGGGTTCGCGATTTGCCAGCCGGTGCCGGGCATGTCGCAGGTGACGGTGGCGGGGTGTCTGTCGATGTAGACGAACTGACTCTGGACCCAGCTCATGTGGAGTTCGCAGACGAGCGAGAAGTCCACGCTAGGGGTCATGCGCCAGAAGACGTGCCAGGTCGCGGGTGCTCCGCAGCGTGGGGCGCCCGGGAAAGGGCATGCGCCACAGCTGGGGTCGCCCTGGCGGTGCCTGGGGATGAGGAGCGGCGGGGTGGTCACCGCTGTACGCCCTGCAGGAGCGTGAACAGTCGTTCGATCGCGGCGGCGTCGAGGTGGTCCCACTCGCCCAGGGCGTAGCGCAGGCGTACGTCGATCTGCGCGGCGATGGCGGCCTCGGTCCAGTGCAGGGCCATCTCGCGGGCCTCGTCGGGGTCGAGTTCGTGCTTCATGGAGCCGCGGGCGATGTGGACGTACGGCTTGTGGGTGCGGTGGCCTGCGACGGCCGCGATACGCAGGGCGGGCTTGCCCTTGGGCGAGGGACGCCGTTTGCGGATGTCCATGACCATGAGGCCGATGGTGTCCATGTCGGCCTTCAGCGTGGCGCGGAACGAGTCGACCAGCGCGATGTCGGTCTCGGCGGCCGCGGCGGCCGCCATGAGGTCGCGGGCCGTGGTGAGGACCGTCTCGGGGGTGAGGAGCTGCGTGATCTGGCCCCACTGCAGGAGGCAGGCGGCCTTGCCGTTGCTGTCGATGGTGGAGCGGATGTAGGCGGTGTAGTCGTCGGCGGTGCTCATGAGTGTTGTCTCCCGGTGGCGGGGCGAGGCCATTCGTACTGGCGGGTAGGGGTTGGGGGTCTCGCGCGCGTGCAGTTCGCGGGCGCGTATCGCAGGCGCGCGCGAGTCTCAGTGGTCGGTCTTGCTGGTGCCGAGTGCGTCGATGGCCCTGCAGGTCCTCAGGAGTTGCCGCCGCTGCTGGTAGGCCTCGTGGGCGGTGACGGCGCGGCGGACGATGGCGTAGACGCCGAGGCCGACGGCGACGAAGACGATGAGGCCGACGAGGGCGGCGAGACCTCCGATGGCTCCTATGGCGAGGACGTCGTACGTCATGGCGTGTCTTCCTGGGTGGTTGTGTGTCGTCGTGGGGCGCCGCGGTCCAGGAGGAGGCGGCCGATGCCGATGAGGAGGCCGCTGATGAGGGGCAGGAGGACGATTCCGGCGCCGATGGTGCGGGCGGCGTTCATCGGGGGTTCCTGGCGCGGCGGCGGTCGCGGATGTCGGTGACGGCCTGGTGGGCGAGGAGGAGGGCTCCGGCGGCGCCGATGCATCCCCACACCCAGCTGTTGACGATCACGGCCAGGACGGCGGTCAGGGCGCAGGCGAGGGTGAGGACGATGAGCGTGGCGATGTCACGGCGTCTGGGCATGGCGGTCTTCCGGGTGTCGGGGGCGATGACGTAGCCGCTGCTGAGGAGGTACGTCTCGACCTGTTCGGCGACGGCGGGGGCGTGGAAGGGCTCGCAGGGGTCGGTGTGGAGCCACCAGTCGTCGAGGGCGGCCTCGATGACGTCGCGGTGGCCGCGGGGCGGGGTCGTCATGGGCGGGCTCCCTGGGTGCGGAGGTCTCGACGGATGCGCCTGATGGTGGTTTTGCTGATTCCGGTGCTGCGGTTGATCTCGTTGGTGGGGCGGCCGGCCTGGACCATGTCGACGACGGTCTGCCGGAGGCCGGGGTCGAGCCGGGTACGGCGGCGGGGCGAGGGCAGGGGGATGCCGTAGGCCTTGCGGGCGAGGGCGATGCAGTTGGGGCTGACGTGCAGCTGCTGCTGTATGTGGCGGTAGGTGGCGCCGGCGCGGAGCATGTCGGCGATGTCCTGGCGGGGCGTGGTGCCGCGGCTCATCGGGCCTTCTCGGTGTGGTTGGTGAGGGTGCGGCGGACGCGGCCGATGTGGCTGGTGCTGGTGCCGAGGCGGCGGACGATCTCCCAGTCACTCGTGCCGCCGTCGACCAGGCGGGCGACTGCGGCGGCCGCGGTGAGGCCGGTGGTGCGGGCGATGTCGTCGGCGAGGTGCGCGCCGGCGATGCAGCCGCCGATGCCGCAGGTGGTGCGGACGTATCCGGTCGGCTCGCGTCGCCAGTGGCGGCGGAAGAGCACGACGCGGGCGTTGTAGCGGGTGCCCTCCGACTCGAAGACGGGGGTGCGGCCTCGGGTGGGTCCGGTCCAGCGCAGGTGTCCGTCGCCGTGGTGTTCGGTGTAGCGGGCGAGCGCTTCGTCGATGGTCTGGGTGGGCTGCTGCTGCTTGGGGACGGGCAATCTGTGCTGCCTGCGGAGGCGGGCGATGCGGCTGTAGTCGGCGCGGGTCTGCTCCCGGATCGCCCGGGTGCCGAGGCCGGCGCGGAGCAGCTCGACGACGACGTTGTCGGGGGTGTTCATCGCTGCCACCTGACGGGGCGTACGCCGGCGCGCACCTTGGTGGCGGACAGGCGCTTGGCGGCGGGCTTGGGCGCGGGTACGGGGCAGGTCGCTACGTGGGGCTTGTGGAGCTTCTCGCTGCCTTCCAGGCTCGGGCGGTCGTTGGAGAGCTGGCGGACGAGGTAGCGGCCGACGCGGTCGATGCGTACGGCCTGGTTGCCTGCGGGGTCGGGCTTGGGGTCGACGGCCTGGGTGACGCGGTTGGCGTCGGTGACGCACCAGATCACGGCTTCCAGGCATCTGGGGCAGTTGCCGGGACCGTTGCGCGGGGAGGGGCGCGGGCTCGGGTGGGGCATTGCACGGGGTCCTTTCGGGTCAGCCGGTGGAGTGGGGCAGGTAGCGGGCGTGGTCGCCGGTCCAGCGGTCGCCGTACACCGCGGCGGCGTCATCGGGACGCTCACGGGCCACACGGCCCCTCCAGCCCTCCCGTGGGGCGCCGATGGGCGGATCACCCACGCCGGGGGCTGCGGGAAACTCCTGGGAGCCGTGAGGCTGCGGGACGGACATCAGGAGCGGGAGCTGCCCGGTAGGGCGCGAACTGCCGTCATGTGCGCCAGGGCGTGCGCCGTCGACGGCCCGGAGCGACGGCGGCCGGTCCGGCGGCGAGCCCTCCTCGGCCCGCTCGTGGTTCTCCTCGCCCCGCGCATCCCGCACTTGAGTTCCCACAGAAACCATCTCGTGGTGGGTGTCCGTGGCACTACCTGGTTTATTGGGGGGACAGGCCCCCGTTCTCGACGGGGAACCGTCCCCCGAACTCCAACGGGGAGGCGTCCCCCGTTCTTGACTTCCGGTAACAGGCGGGAAGTTCGGGGAGGCGTCCCCCGAACTCGCCTGTGCGGCAGGGGCGTCGCGAACGGGGGACCGTCCCCCGAACTCGGCCCGGCCGGCGGGGGCGTGGCCGTCATCCTCGCCGGTGTCCGCCCCACCCGCGGTGAGGACAGCGGCGGCGGCTTCCCACCGCGGCGTGTACGGCGGCAGGAGCAGCACGTAAACGGTCGTGCGGCCACGCCTGGGGGCCTGCTCGGTCGTGAGGATCCCGGCGGCAATCGCGGCCGTCAGGTAGCGGCGGGCGTCCTTCTCATCCGAACCCATTGCCGCGGCGAGCTCCTTGAGCCGCAGCGGCCGCCCGGCGGTGTCCTCGTCCTCGGCGTGCCAGCGCGTACGGCCGGCCGTGTCGGCCATCGCCGCCACCGTCTGCACGGCGTACAGGAATGCCTTCTGACGGCGCAGGGCGACGGGCATCCTGGGTACCCACTGCCACGCCATCCGCAGGCGGAAGGTGTGCGGGACGGAGCCGCTCGCGCGGTCCGTCTGGCTGTCAGACACAGTGCTCCTGAGTGCGGGTCGAAGCGGGCGGAAACGGTTCTCCGGTCACGGCGGATCGGGTGCGTCGGCCACGGCCGGAACGGTGTACTCGGCTCCGCACGGGCCCATGCGCACGCCTGGGCCGGTGTGGCGGTGGTGCTCGCCGCAGCCGCTCGGCCCGGTGCACTGAACCGAGTACTCGGTGCGGCCTGACGTCCGGATCGGCACGGACGGCACCGCGGCCGGGCCGCCGTACGCGGGCGGGTCGTCGGGGAGCAGCGCTAACTGCTCGCGGTGGGCGCTCATGGCCGGTCGCCGGGACTGTGGGGGCGCTGGTATCCCGGCGGGAAGCTGAGCGTCACCGACCGGGGCGTGTGGCCGCTGGGCTCGCCGCGGTCGATGTAGCGCTCGCGGTACAGGACGCTCAGCGAGATGTGGACGTCCTGGACGGGCACGTTGCAGGCCTTCGCCAGCCGGGGCGCGACCAGCACGTCACTGGACGGGATGTGCCCAGTGCCGTCCGCGTAGTGGGCGAGCATCATCGCCAGGAGGCGGCTGTAGGGGTGCAGTTCGCTGTAGCGGATGGCCTGTTCCCACGTGTGGCGGTCGAACAGCGGGCGGGCGGCGAGGCGTTGCTCGGCCACCTCGCGGCGCGGGGGCTCGGCGATCAGACGCGGGGCGCGGGCAGCGACGTTGAGGGGGGTCGGTCTGGCGAGCTGCTCAGCCATGGGTGTGCTCCTCGGATCGAGGGCCCGGGCAGTCCCGGGCGTGATCGGTGTCGACGTGTTCGGTGAGGTGGGCGACGTCGGCCGCGCCGTAGGCGTCGTAGGCGCAGCCGTGGCGGCAGGTGAACCGCGCGGCCGGCGTCCGCAGCCACACGTGCCGCTTGGAATGCCAGTCGCCGAGGTCGACCCACAGGCCGGGCAGCAGACGCGGCGGCCACTGCCCGGCCCGTGGGTCTGGGTGGGCCGCCCGCCCCGCAGGGGGTGACGGGACAGACGGCCCGGTCATCAGCCGGCCTGCTCGGACCGGCGGGCCACCGGCAGGGGCCGCAGGGTCACGTGGCTGACCGTGAACGACTCCCCGACCGCGATGTCACCGCGGTCGAGGGCCTGGCGGTAGTGGTGCGCCACCGCGGTGATCGCGTGGTGAACGAGCGTCTCCGGCGACTGGCCGGTCTGCGCCAGCGTCGCCAGATCACGGCGCACCGCAGGCCACTGGCGCAGGTCGAAACCGTCCGGCAGCGCCAGCGGCCCGCCCGCCTGCGCCATGCGCCGCGGCAGCGGCGCCGCCGCCTGATCCGGTTGCGCCAGCGGCGCACTCTGCGGCGCATCCCCCGGCGCGTCGCCCTCGGTGTCACCCTCGCTGACCTGCGGCGCATCCTGGTCGTCCGGCTCGGCGGGTGGCGCATCGTCCGGCTCGGCCTCGGCCGCGAGACGCTCAAAGTCGCGGCGCACCGTGTCCTTGGAGACCCCGAGCCGCTTCGCGATGGCGCGCTGGCTCAGGCCGCCCTCCTTCAGCTGGCGCACCAGGGTGAGCCGGTCGGTGCGCGTCACTGCGCCACCCCGTCTTCGCCGTCCTGGTCGCCGTCGTCGTCCTCGTCGTCGAGGTCCTTGCCGTAGTCGGGGTCGTACTCCGCGCACGCGTCGCGGCCCTCCTGGTCCCGCCAGTCGGCCTCGCGCGGGTCGGGCAGCACGGGCAGCGGCACGACGACGGCCAGCTGCACACCGAACGCCGCGCGCTCGTTCTCGGCGGGCAGTTCGAGGACCATCTCGCCCGGCGCGCCGGGCGCAGGTGTCACGTACCGCTTGTCCAGGCTGTCGGCGTAGGCCGCGAACCCGGCCGCGTGGTCGACGGCCGCCTCGTACTCCGCGTAGAGGCCGGCGAAGTGGACACCGGCGACCTTCGCGCCGACGGTGACCACCGCGTGCAGCTGCTCGGGCAGGGCCGGGCACGCGTGCGGCGGGTCGACGTAATCGGCGTCGGGACTGTGCGCGCCCCCGTGGTTCTTCCAGCGCGCGCAGTCCGCGTGATCCGGCATCGCCCCGGGCGCGCCGCACGGCGGCAGCGAGGTGACCGACCGCAGCCGGGCCAACGCCGCGGCGGGGTCCCCGAGTTCGAGGTAGCGCTCGGCCTCCCCGATCGTCTCCCCAAGGGCCTTGAGCATGACGCCGGCGGGCCGCGGACGCGGGGCGGCGCCGTTGTGCACGACCTGGCCGTCCCTCACGATCGTCAGCCGATGCGGCCCCGCCTCGAACCATGCCTCGTACAGCGGCTCCTCGATGGGCCCGGGCGCGAAGAACCCGGTCATGCTGTCGTCGGGGGCCGTGTGGCCGATCAGGCACAGCTGCAGGGAGTCGGGAAACCCGTCGCGCGGCTCGACCGCGTACGTCTCCCCGTACGGCGGCATCGTGCCTGCGGGCTCGTAGTGGACGTGGACCACATCGCCCGCACGCGCCGGATGCCAGGGCGCGGAGGCCAGGGCGATGCTCGCGTCCATGATGGCGTTGAGCTCGCCGCTCAGGCTCCGGGCGCGCTTGGCGTCCTCGGCCTGGGCGAGCGGCGACCGGGCGTCCGGGGTGTCGGAGGGGCGGCCGTACAGGCGGGTGACGATGTGCAGGGCCACGTCGTGGACGTCGCCCGCCCACACGTTCCCGTCGGCTCCCTGCTCGGCCGTGGCGCCCGGGGCTCGCCCCCAGATGCGGGTGGCGGGAGTGTGCGGGCCCATCTTGGCCAGGGCCTCAGTGATGATCTGCAGCTCAACAGAGCGGCGCATTGCGTGTTCCTTCGTGTTCAGGCCCGGCGGGAGGGACGGTTGTCACGACACGTCCCGCCCGCCAGGCAGTACATGGGCGGGGTCAGACCCCGTCGGTAGTGACAGGACGCGGGGTGCCGCAGGGCATGCAGGTGGCGGTACCGTCGCCGTCGTCCTCGTGGCGGGTCCGGCCTCGGCACGTCCCCTCGCAGGGCAGCAGCAGCCCGCACACGACCGAGACGGGCCGGGCACGGCGGCCATGACGGCCCGGGATCCTGGTGCGTACGTCCTCGACGTAGGCGCCCGGCAACGGCGGCAGCGTCCGCTGCACCACCCGAGGCAGGGGGCGCGCCTCACGCAGCCGGTCGGCCACGCCCAGCGCGACGATGAACAACACGACGGCGCAGAGCGCGGAGAACAGCACGAGTACGGTCACGGCGTCACACCCCCGGCGATCTCCTCACCGGTGATCCACCCGGCCGCGACCGCCAGGCCCACGGCCTGGGTGACAGTGCGCGCGCCCAGCCGGCTCATGGCCCGCTTGCGCTGCGCGCGCACCGTGTCGTACGGCATGAGCAGACGGCGGGAAGTGTCCGTCGACGACTCGCCCGCGGCCGCGCTCTTCAGCGCGGCCAGATCGGCCTGCGACAGCGGGCAGAGCGGCGGCATGGCGTCGGCGGTCCGCTTGCGCCGTGCGGCCTCCTCGGCGCGCACCCGGTGCAGCCTGCCGAGCTCGCCGAGCAGCAGCTGCCGCACACGGTCCAGGCGGTAGCCCTCGCGCAGCAGATGCGTCTCGGCGTCGGTGCGCGCCTTCCACTGCTGGCCCGGGTGAGGCGGCCGCGGCAGCACCAGACCCGCTGTACGGATCTGCTCAAGGACATCAGCCGGCAAAGGGGCGCTCACCACGACACCCCCCGGCCCTCGAACTCGGCGAGCGCGGCGTCCAGGTGCCCGGCGTGCTCCCACCGAGCGCAGGGGTAATCCGGCTCCCAGTCGCACGCCATGCCGTGCTCGGCGAGGTGCAGGACCATGTCGGTGACCGCGGCCGGGGAGGCGAGCGTGGACAGCGGCAGGAACCGCACCTGGTCGCCGTGCGGGTCGGCGTCGGCCCGCCACCCCAAGTGGTGCGACCAGCCCACGTGCAGGCCCTTGGGCCACATCCCCTCGCGCAGGCCCGGGTGTCCGGCCGGCCAGGACAGGCGGATCGTCAGCGTCGGGAGCACCGTGTTGGACACCGCGGCGACGATCAGCGGGGGCCGCATGTCCTCACCGGTGAGCGCGGCGTAGACCGCGTCCGCGTACGCGAGGTGCGGAAACACAGGCCCGGGCGCCTCGGGCTGGGTGGACCCGCCCGCGCACGGCTGGCTGCCGTTGCGGGTGTCCTTCCCGGCCCCGGTGGCCGCCTGCAACTGCTCCTGGCGGCCGTTCACTGGGCACCGCCAGCGAGCAGGGCGGCCGCCCATTTCGCGGCCGCGGGCACCGAGGCCATGCGCTCCTCGGCGTGGGCGAACCGCAGCGGGCTCAGGCCGTACGGCCCGGCCTCGCTGCGGACCGCGACCGCGGACCACCGGACGGCGCCACGCTTCCCGCGTACCTGGTTGACGACGCCGACCACGTCGGCCTCGGTCACCCGTGTCACGCCGGGCCGGGTGATGAGGAAGTCCCACGGCTCGTCAGTGCTGAGGCGGCCCCAGCCGAGGAGCGGCTCGCCCGGCCACAGCAGCAGTCCGGCCGTCTTGCGCGGCGGCTGTCCGTACCCGTGCGTGGCGTTCTTCGTCGAGCTGCTGTGCAGGCCCTCCTCGCTTCGGATGACGTGCGCCATCTGGCAGGAGGTGCACACGATCCGCACCGTTGTGCGCTCGTACCGGTCGCCGTGGTGGCAGGCGTCGTTCGGGCACTCGTGCTTGGGGCCCTCGTGCCGCGCGCGGAAGGCGTCGTCCTCGCGCCGGACATCGACGGTCCACTGCGGCCGCGTGCAGCCCTTGAAGTGGCGCAGCAGGTCCCAGCCCAGATATGTGTCCTGAACCGTGGTCACCGGGCACCGCCCGCGGCGTCGCCGTAGCCGTGCCCGGCCTCGGACGCGTCGTTGGCGGTCTCGGCGATCGCCGGCAGCGCCATCGTGTCCATGTCCGGCGCGGGCAGGCACGGCGCCGGTTCGTTCGGGTCGACGGCGGCCGCCCGGTCGAGGGCGGCGAGCTCGGTGCCAGCCGCGGTGATCGCCGAGTTCGCGCACCAGGCGTTGCACCACCAGCGGGCCGGGCCGTCCGTGCCCGCGACCTGGACGCAGACCCAGCCGGAGACGCTCGGGGCGGAGGCGTCGAGGTCCTCGGCCGAGGTGCCGCAGCCGGGGGTGTGGCAGTTCTCGGTGGTGTGGAGGGTGGCGAGCAGCTGTTCGCCGAGCTGCAGGCGCTTGTCGTCGTCGAGGACGAGGAAGGTCTGCGCGCCGTGCGCGGTCGTACAGGGAACGAGGGTGTTCTCGCGGTCGGTGTCCCCCGAGGGGCCCATCACGAGGCCGTCCCAGGACACCGACAGCGGGGCGGTGGCCCGCGGGTCGTTGCCATCGGCGGCCTGCAGGACCTCGTCGACGTACACGAGGTCATCGCCCGGCCGCCCGGCCAGCATGCGACGGATGCCGTCGAGCTGGCCCTTGAAGGTGCTCAAGGTCGCGATCCGCTCCTGCAGGAACTGCACCTCCGCGAGGCGGGCGCGTTCGTCCGCGAGGCGGGCGCGTGCGTCGGCGCGGTGCTCGGCGCGGGTCTGCTCCTGCGCGGCGCCGGCCATCTCCTCGACGGCCAGGCCGTCGTACTGGCGGACCAGGCTGAGGGCCTGCGCGGTGGGGACGTGGATGAGCGGCGGTGGCTCAGTTCCGTGCGGGGTCTGGGATGATGCGGTCAAGGTGATCCACTCCTGGTTTGGGTTTTGGGTGTGGATGTGCCGAAGGGGTCGTGCTCCGGGTGAGGCCGGGGCCGGCCCCGTACTTCGTTGGTCAGGCGGCCTTCGCGGCGGCCTGTTGCGGCCGTACGGCCGCAGGCTCGGTCAGGGACGAGGGCTCGGGAGTGAGCAGGAGCGCGAGTTGGGCGTGCTGCTCGGGCGCGAGGGGCGGCCAGCCGTCGACCATGCGCCGGATGTACGCCAGCCGCTCCTCGCGCGTCATGCCGCGCTCCCGCTAACGGGCACCGCCAGGGGCGGCATCAGGTCCGCGATCTCGCAGTCAAGAGCGGTGGCAAGGCGATCCAGCACCTTCGGGGAAGCGCCCCGCTCGCCCCGCTCAATGCAAGACATGTGCGCCGTGGACAGGCCCGCCTGGGCCGCAAGCGCTATCTGAGTCAGGCCGGCTTCGATCCGCTTACGGCGAACCCGAGCCGGGTCCTGGTTCCGTTGTGGTTCCATGCGGGAACAGTAGAAGAAAGTAGAAGAAAGTGCAATGAAGAAGATGGGAGCAGTTCTACTTGAACGTACAGGGCGCTGCTTATGGCCCTGACCTGCGGCAATTCGCTAAAGTTCACTGATATTCACTGCTGACCGGAAGGGTCCCCCCATGACTGCGCTGTCCGGCGAGGCGGAAAATCCGCGCCCTGAGGCAACGCTGATTCGCCTTGCACGCCAGGCCCGCGGACTGAGCCCGGAGGCCGCAGCCGAGCTGACGCCCATTCGGCTGGGCGGTTCCCGATGGCGCGAGATCGAGAAGGGCTACAAGGGGAAGTCCGCACGTCAGGACGTTCGGGCACCTGGCTTGACGCTGGCCCACATGGCCCACGCCGTCGGGTTGTCACCGGAGCGGCTCGATGAGGCGGGACGTGGAGACGCAGCGGAAATCCTGCGGGAGATCCTGCGCCAGGAGGAAGAGGTCGAGGTCGAGCCGGCACCTTACGCCGACCTCGCAGACCCGCTGGAGCGCGCGGCCTGGGAGGCAGACCTGCCACTGAACGACCGCAAGAAGATGATTGACCTACTCCGCGGAGGGCGTGCGCGCGAGCGTCAGCCACAGCCGCCTGCGAGCGAGCGTCAGCCGGTGCGTACGGACCTGTCCGACGTGCTGCGCGCACGTCGGCTGGAGCTTGGCCTGAGTCTGGAGGAAGTTGCGGCCCGCGCCGTCGGCTCCGGCGGCGAGCGCCTCGTGGAAGCGGATTGGCTGGGGCGACTGGAGAGCGCCTCATTGGCCGAGGGTGAGCATCCGGAGTACCCCCAGCTGGACGCCCTCGCCGAGGCTCTGAGCCTGCACCCTGCCCAGCTCCAGGAGCTGGCAGGCATCCAGTTCATGGACGTGCACACCATCTGGAGCGACGACGGCCAGACGAGCGCACTCGTCATCGGCGACCTGGACGAGGAGGGGCTCAGGAAGGTGCATCGCCTGATGCATTTGTATGGCAAGAGCCCCTCCCGCGATGGCCGGAATTAATTCCGGATCCCAACTCACCCCCACATAGCCGCAGTTGAGAGAGCCGTCAAAGCGCACGGTAGTCAAGGTATGGCCAAAAGTAGTCAGGGCGTGTTTGTGTGGTCGTCCGCCTGGCGGCTGGAGATCACAGGACCGGGTCGCCGCTCCGCGGTGGCGCGGCTTTGCAATGGGGGCGGCATGCCACACACGCCAAAGATCAAGGTGCTGTACCGGACTGCGGAGGCCGGCGAGATACGTGACGACCGAACCGTCCAAATCGAAGACCAGCCGGGCAGCCAGTCAGAGATCCTGCTCCACCGGCACCACACCATGGGGGATGCACTGCCCAGGGCGTTCACGCGCCTGTCCGGACATCAGATCGTCCACGGATCGTGGCGGCAGAGATGGACTGATGACGGACGGATGACGCGCCCGCCTCAAGGGCTCGGGCTGGCAGTCTCCCGATGGGAGGCGGTGCCCGCAGACGAGATGCCGGCCGGCCAAATCGTGTTCGGGCTCTCGCAGGGCGGCAGCTGCGTGTGGCTGATCGACGACCGGTATTGCACTGAGCGGCTGGTCGACGACATGAACGCACTGCTGTTGCGGCTCGCCGGCGATGGGTTGTGGATCCAGTGCTGGTTCCGGGACTGGCCGCCCCGCGTACTCCACGCGCCCCCGCCGCTGCTCACGCCCTCGTCCACGTCGCTGGTCGCGGTGTAGCCACGCGCATGAGCCACCAGCCGTTCCGGTCAGCCCTCGCCTACGGCGGGGGCTGGTCGGCCCTTAGGGGTGATCAGCACGGTTGCCGGGTCAAGCTCGTACGTCGGGCCCTTCATAAGGGTGATGTCCATCAGCAGGCGCACGATCTCGCGCCGTCTTCCGATCGTGAGCGCGTTCCAGACCTTCCGGGCAGCCCCAGGGGTGTCCGCTTCCAGGAAGTCGGCCAGCGGGCTTACCGCGGCTCCTGCGCGCATCTCGCCCCGGATCTCGTCGATGCGTTGGTCGACGGTCGCCTTCGCGGTCTCCAGCATTGCCATATCGATCTTGCCCGTGGCGAACGATTTAGCGGCCTCGATTTTCCGCTTCTCAAGAGTCGCCATTTCGGCGCGCAGCGCTGTCAGGTCGATGTCGGGGCGCCCCGGGGTGATGAGGTCTACAAGGTCCGCCCGCGAGAGACGCTCGATGGCGACATCCGCGATGTGCTCGTCGACCAGGGGGGCTATCTGGTTGCCCTTCTGGCACACCGTGCAGCGGTAGACCGGGCCCTTGGCCCGGTAGTTGACCCGCGCTTTCCCTGTCTCGCAGTAGCCGCAACGAGCGGTCATGCTGACGAGCCACTTCGGGGCGGGCCCCGGAGTGGTGGTCCGTGCCGGATCGAGCAGCAGGGTGATCAAGGCCTGCCGGGTCTCCTCCGGGATGATCGGCTCGTAGGCGCCCCAGGTCATGATCTCGCCCCGGTAGGTCTGGTGCCCGGACACGCGGGGGCCCGTAACGATGTTGACGACGGTCGCCCCTTCCCAGCCGTGGTGCTGCACGGCCTTGCCGCGGTACCGCAGTTGGCGGCCGTCTGTCTGGCTCACCGTCGGAACTCCGCGCTGGTTGAGGTCCTTGATGATCTGGTTCACCCGGCCCTTGGTGGCCAGCAGTTCTGTTGCCCAGCGTCGAATCTCCGCTGCCTCCTCCGGGCGGTGCTTCGACACATCCAGCACCGGGACGTCGCGGTACTCGCGTTCCGCCAGTGGCGCTTTGGGGTTGATGCACTTGCTGCGGACACGCCCCGTCGGTGCGCCCCAGCCGTAGGGACGAATTCCGCCGCCGAAGGTTCCTGTGCGGGCCTGTCGTTTCCGGGCCAAAGCAATGCGCTCGCCCTTGTGTCCGGACTCCTTCTGTGCGGAGTTGATGTCCGCGATGAACTCGGCCCGTCCGATGGCTCGCTTGAGCAGGTACTCGCCGCCCTTCTGCACGGAGAACAGCCGTACGTCGTGCTTCAGGCAGAGGTCGATCAGGTCCAGGGCCTCGCGTACGTCTCTGGTCAACCGGTCCGCGTGCCACACGATGACGGCTTCGATCTTCCCTCGGGCAATGTCGCGCCGCAGTCGTTGATACTCGGGACGTTCGCGGCCCGAAAACGCGGAGATCGAGTTGTCGATGTACGACTCGGAGATCGGCCGACCGATCTCCTCGCCGAAGTCACGGTTCTCCCCGCGCTGGCTATCGACGCCTTGGGCCGCGCCTCCGTCGTCCTCGGAAACTCGGGCGTAGTCGCAGGTGATGCGTTGGATCAGCGAGATGACATCTTGCAGGGCCATGGCGAGAAGTGTGGGGCTCTAACCCCTATATCGGCAAGCCGGTCAAACAGGCCCGCGCGGAGGCCGCCAAGTGCGCGAAGGCGATGCGCTGGTACGCCGACCACGCCGAGGAACTCCTCGCCGACGAGGAGGGCGACCCGTCCGACGCCAAGGACTCCGGCGCCTCCCGCGTCCTCGTGCGCTACCGCCCGCTCGGCCCGGTCCTGGCGGTCATGCCGTGGAACTTCCCGCTCTGGCAGGTGATCCGCTTCGCGGCGCCCGCGCTGATGGCGGGCAACGTCGGACTGCTCAAGCACGCCTCGAACGTCCCGCAGACCGCCCTCTACCTGGAGGACCTGTTCCGCCGGGCGGGCTACCCGGAGGGCTGTTTCCAGACACTGCTCATCGGCTCGGGCGCGGTCGAGGACGTCCTGCGCGACCCGCGAGTGAAGGCGGCCACCCTGACCGGCAGCGAACCGGCGGGCCGCGCGGTCGCATCGGTCGCCGGTGACGAGGTCAAGAAGACCGTCCTGGAACTCGGCGGCAGCGACCCGTACGTGGTGATGCCGTCGGCGGACGTCGAACGGGCGGCGCAGATCGCCGTGACGGCCCGGGTCCAGAACAACGGACAGTCGTGCATCGCCGCCAAGCGGTTCATCGTGCACACGGACGTCTTCGACGCCTTCGCCGAGCGCTTCACGGCGGGCATGAAGGCCCTGACGGTGGGCGACCCCCTGGACGAGAACACGGACGTCGGCCCGCTCTCCACCGAACAGGGCCGCGGCGACCTGGAGGAGCTCGTCGACGACGCCGTCGAGAGCGGCGCGACCGTCCTGTGCGGCGGGGAGCGCCCCGACGGGTCCGGCTGGTACTACCCGCCGACCGTCCTCGCCGACATCACCCCCGAGATGCGCATCCATCTGGAGGAGGCGTTCGGACCGGTGGCGACGCTCTACCGGGCCGCCGATCTCGACGAGGCCGTGGCGATCGCCAACGACACGCCGTTCGGACTCAGTTCCAACGTCTGGACCCGCGACGAGGCCGAGATCGACCGTTTCGTACGTGATCTGGAGGCGGGCGGCGTGTACGTCAACGGGATGACGGCGTCCCACCCGGCGTTCCCGTTCGGAGGGGTGAAGCGGTCCGGCTACGGGCGTGAGCTGTCGGGACACGGAATCCGAGAGTTCTGCAACATCACCACCGTATGGCACGGAGCGTGAGCGTTCCGCAGCTACGATCCCCTCTGTGAACCGCGAAGTGACCCTGCCTCTGATCGTCGACGACCGCGGTACCTTGCAGGTTTCCGCGGCCGACGTGAGCAAGCTCCTGCGAACGATGGGTGGTCGGTGGCTGCATCTGGTGGAGGCGGGGCAGGACGGGCTCGACGAGGACACCGTCGCCGCGCTCACGATCGAGCTCGCGAAGCTCGCCGACCGTATTGACGTGGCGTGCATCGCGCACAGCAGTGGGAGTGCCTCCGGCTAGGCGTGCCGTTTCCGATGCCGTCCGACCGCCGCGGGTTCGCCGTGGCCGGTCGCGCCCACGCGGCTCGGCCGCACATTGATACCGCCCCGCGCCCCTGAGGGGCGAGCCTTCCGGTCGTTGCTCTCCAAAGTGCCACGCCGACCCCGGGTCCCCGATCTGGAGTAATCCGGCGCGATATCCCGGCCCCGCCGGGTGATCGTGGTGGGACCACCCTTCCGCCGAGGAGAGGGAGTTCCCGGCGGGCGAGAGAAGGCGCAGGCACATGGCGACTTTGTGCAGACCCGCGGTGTCCGTTCCGGAATACGTGATCACGATGGAGGAGACGCTGGAGCTGGCGCGCTCCCGCCACCCCGATCACCCCCAGCTGCCGCTCGCGCTCCGGCTGATCGAGAACACCGGCGTACGCACGCGGCACATCGTGCAGCCCATCGAGGAGACCCTGAAGCACCCGGGCTTCGAGGAGCGCAACAAGGTCTACGAGGCCGAGGCGAAGGCCCGGGTGCCGGCGGTCGTCCAGCGGGCGCTCGACGACGCGGGGGTCCTGGCCGCCGACATCGACGTGATCATCTACGTCTCGTGCACGGGCTTCATGATGCCCTCGATGACGGCCTGGCTGATCAACTCGATGGAGTTCTCCAGCGACACGCGCCAGATACCGATAGCGCAGCTCGGCTGTGCCGCCGGGGGCGCGGCGATCAACCGGGCGCACGACTTCTGCACGGCCTACCCCGAGGCCAACGCCCTCATCGTGGCCTGCGAGTTCTGCTCGCTCTGCTACCAGCCGACCGACCTGGGCGTCGGCTCGCTGCTGTGCAACGGCCTCTTCGGGGACGGGATAGCCGCGGCAGTGGTCCGCGGACGCGGCGGCGAGGGCATCCGCCTGGAGCGCAACGGCTCGTACCTGATCCCCAAGACCGAGGACTGGATCATGTACGACGTCCGGGCCACCGGCTTCCACTTCCTGCTGGACAAGCGGGTGCCGACCACGATGGAGCCGCTCGCCCCGGCGCTCCAGGACCTCGCGGGCCTGCACGGCTGGGACGCCTCCGACCTGGACTTCTACATCATCCACGCCGGTGGTCCGCGGATCCTCGACGACCTCAGCACGTTCCTCCAAGTGGCACCGGAGGCCTTCCGGTTCAGCCGGGCGACGCTCACCGAGTACGGGAACATCGCCAGTGCCGTCGTCCTGGACGCGCTGCGCCGGCTGTTCGACGAGGGCGGCTCCCACCACCAGGCACGCGGACTGCTCGCCGGCTTCGGGCCGGGGATCACGGCCGAGATGGCCCTGGGCCGCTGGCACCGTTCAGACGAAGAAACGGCATGACATGACCATGAGCGAAGAGACGACGGCGGCACCTCCGGTACGGCACTGGCCGGCCCTGGACCTGACGGGGGTCGACTTCGACCCCGTCCTGTCCGAGCTGATGCGCGAGGGGCCCATCAACCGGATCCAGCTGCCCAACGGCGAGGGCTGGGCCTGGCTGGTCACGCGCTACGAGGACGTACGGCTGGTCACGAACGACCCCCGGTTCAGCCGCGCGGAGGTGATCGGCCGCGAAGTCACCAGGCTGGCACCGCACTTCATCCCGCAGGCCAGCGCGATGAACTTCGTCGACAAGCCCGACCACTCCCGGCTGCGCAGAGCGGTGAACACCGCGTTCACCACGCGTGGCATCGAGCGGCTGCGCGCCAACGCCCAGAAGACGCTTGAGGGGATGGTGGACGAGATGCTGCGGGACGGACCGCCCGCCGACCTCATCGACCGTGTCCTCGCCCCGTTCCCGATCACCGTGATCTGCGAGCTCATGGGCGTCCCGGCCACCGACCGGCACACGCTCCACACATGGACGCAGGCGATCCTCTCCTCCTCCCAGGGGGCGAAGGTCAGCGAGCAGGCCAAGCGGGACATGGAGGCGTACTTCGCCAAGCTGATCGCCGAGCGGCGCGGCGCGACCGGCGAGGACGTGACCTCGCTGCTGGGCGCGGCCGTCGGCCGGGGCGACATCACCGAGGAGGAGGCGATGGCGCTCGCGGGCCCGATCCAGATCGGCGGCGAGGCCGTGACGAACAACACGGGCCAGATGCTCTACGTCCTTCTGACCCGGCCCGCCCTCTTCGACCGGCTGCGCGACGAACCGGAGCTGCGCCCGGGGGCCCTCGACGAACTGCTGCGGTACATCCCGCACCGCAACGCCGTCGGCCTGTCCCGCATCGCCACGGAGGACGTGGTGCTCAGGGGCGTACGGATCAGCAAGGGCGACCCGATCTACGTCTCGTACCTGGCCGCCAACCGCGACCCGGACGTCTTCCCGGACCCCGACCGGATCGACTTCGAGCGCGGCACCAACCCGCACCTGGCGTTCGGGCACGGCCCGCACTACTGCGTGGGCGGCATGCTGGCCCGTATGGAGCAGGAGCTGATCGTGAACACGCTCCTCGACCGGATCCCGACGCTGCGACTGTCGGTCTCGGAGGACGAGGTGCCGTGGCGGCGCGGCGCGCTGATCCGCGGGCCCGAGGCCCTGCCCGTCACCTGGTGACCGCGCTCACGCCGCCGCCCGAAGGCCTGCTGGTCCCGCCCGGTCACGGTCGTACGGTCCGTACCCCGGCCCAGCACGTGACCTTCAAGGTGACCGGCACGCACTCCCGGACGGCGTCCAGCTTCGAGGTGATCGTCCCGCCGGGCTTCGACGTCGGCGCGCACGTCCACTCGCGCAGCGAGGAGCTGTTCTACGTGCTCGAAGGCGAGCTGGACGTGCTCGCCTTCGAGCCACTCGTCCGCACACCCGACAACTGGCAGCGCTGGCAGTCGGGTTCGGGCAACCAGGTGGTACGGGCGACGCCGGGCACGGTGATCGTCGTACCGCCCGGTTGCCCGCACGCGTTCGCCAATCCCACGGGGAATCCGGCCAAGATGTTCTTCCAGGCGTCCCCGCCACCGGATCACGAGCGGTATTTCGAGGAGCTGCTGAAAATCCTGGACGCTGGCGGGCCACCGGACCACGAGGCGATCGAGGAACTGCGTTCGCGGTACGACATCGAACAACTCACACCTCTGAAACACCGGTGACCTGGGCGTGCCTTCTTTCAGGGGCGCGGGGAACTGCGCGACCAGCCACAACGGACCCGCAGCCCGAATCGGACAGCACCGCGGCGGCGCTACCGAATCGGCATGCCCGACAACGTGCGAGCGATCACCAACCGCTGGATCTCACTCGTACCCTCGAAGATCGTGTAGATGGCCGCATCCCGATGCATACGCTCGACCGGGTACTCCCGGGTGTACCCGTTGCCGCCGAGAATCTGGATCGCCTGCCCGGTGACCTTCTTCGCCGTCTCGCTGGCGAACAGCTTCGACATCGAGCCCTCGGCCGAGGTGAACTGCTTCCCGTTCACGGCCATCCAGGAGGCCCGCCACACGAGCAGCCGCGCCGCGTCGATGGACGTACGCATATCGGCCAGCTGGAAGGCCACACCCTGGTTGTCGATGATCGGGCGGCCGAACTGCGAACGCGTCTTGGCGTAGTCGAGGGCGACCTCGTAGGCGGCCCGGGCGGTGCCGACCGCCATGGCGCCGACGGCCGGGCGGGACGCCTCGAAGGTGGCCATCGCAGCGTTCTTCAGCCGCTCGCCGCCACCGGCCCTGACCCTCTCGCGTGCGCGGGCGAGGCGCTCGTCGAGCTTCTCCTTGCCGCCGAGGAGGCAGGAGCCGGGGACGCGTACGTCCTCCAGGACGACCTCGGCGGTGTGCGAGGCGCGGATGCCGTGCTTCTTGAACTTCTGGCCCTGGGACAGACCGGGGGTGTTCGGCGGGATGATGAAGGACGCGTGGCCCTTGGACCCCAGCTCGGAGTCGATCACCGCGACCACGACATGGACGTTGGCGATGCCGCCGTTGGTCGCCCAGGTCTTCGTGCCGTTGAGCACCCACTCGTCCTTGGCCTCGTCGTACACGGCACGCGTACGCATCGAGGCGACGTCGGACCCGGCGTCGGGCTCGGAGGAGCAGAAGGCGGCGACCTTGACATCGTTGGCATCGCCGTACATCTGGGGGATCCAGGTACCGATCTGCTCCTCGGTGCCGTTGGCGAGGACCCCCACCGCGGCCAGGCCGGTGCCGACTATCGACAGGGCTATGCCGGCGTCGCCCCAGAACAGCTCCTCCATCGCCATGGGTATGCCGAGGCCGGTGGGGTCGAAGTACTGCTGGGCGTAGAAGTCCAGGGAGTAGATGCCGACCTTCGCGGCCTCCTGGATGACCGGCCAGGGAGTCTCCTCGCGCTCGTCCCATTCGGCGGCCGCGGGGCGGATGACGTCAGCGGCGAACCCGTGGATCCAGTCCCGGACCTCCTTCTGTTCGTCGTTGAGCTCCATGGTGAACTCGGCCATGTCCCCTCCAGCGCTGCACTCACGTGTTACTTGCGGTAACCGTAGCTTGTTACCGGCGGGTAGGAAATGTCAACTCCCCGTTCCCGCTCGGCAGCCCGTTCGAGGCAGAATCGTGTGCGGGTGTTACGTTGCGCAGGCGTCACCGAATAAGCACGGGTGGGGAGAGCACATGGACACCACGCAGCGGACCGACCAACAGAGGTCCGCCGACCGCCGACGGCGCGAGCTGTTGGAGGCCGCCGACCGGGTGGTGCTCCGCGACGGCCCCAGCGCGTCGATGAACGCCATCGCGGCGGAGGCGGGCATCACCAAGCCGATTCTGTACCGCCACTTCGGCGACAAGAGTGGACTGTACGCGGCCCTCGCCAAGCGGCACACGGACGCCCTCCTCGGAGCGCTGCGCGCGGCCCTGGACGCACCCGCCGAGCGCCGGGAGCGGGTCGAGGCCACGCTCGACACCTACCTCGCGGCGATCGAGGCACGCCCGCAGGTGTACCGCTTCCTGATGCATCCGTCCGAGGGCGGCCCGCAGAGCGACCAGGGCTTCGACGCCGGGCAGCATTCCGCTCCCCTGCTGCGCCGCATGGGCGAGGAGCTCGCCGAGGTCATCGAGGAGCGCGTGGACCTCGGTCCCGACAGCCAGCAGCTCGCCCGGGTCTGGGGCCACGGGATCGTCGGCATGATGCATGCCGCGGGCGACTGGTGGCTGGGCGAACGCCCCTGCGCCCGTGCGGAGTTGGTCCGCGCCTTGGCGGACCTGCTCTGGGGTCGGCTGGCGGCCGCGGGCGACAAGTTGGGTGGCCCGGCCTTTTAGCGTTCCGCTGGATTCGCGGTTCGTTCTGGATGTGCGGTTCGTTTGCTGCGGGCGCGCTTTGGCTGGTCGCGCAGTTCCCCGCGCCCCTAAAGGCAAAAGACTGGGCAGTTCCCCGCGCCCCTGGAGGGGCGCGGCCTGCCACTGCGCGCCCGCAGTCTGGCACCGGCCCTCAACGCCCCCAAGAGGCCCGTCCCGCCTGCCACATCACCCTCCGGCGGCGCCAACCGCGAACCCGATCCACGTACAGCCCGCCGTCAAGGTGGTCGCACTCGTGCTGAAGGCAGCGGGCGAACCACCCGGTGCCATGAATCCGGACGGGTTCGCCGTCCACGGTGAACCCCTCCACCACGGCGTGGTCGAACCGCTCGGTGCCCGCCTCCAGACCCGGCAACGAGAGGCACCCCTCGGGCCCCCGCAGCACCAGCCCGTCCGCCTCGACGAGCCGCGGGTTCACCACATGCCCCACATGCCGCCGCTCCTCGTCGTCGGGGCAGTCGTATACGAAGACCCGCAACGATTCGCCGACCTGATTCGCGGCGAGCCCGACGCCCTGCGCCGCATACATCGTCGAGAACATGTTCTCGACCAGCCGCGCCAGTTGGGGCCCGAACTCCGTGACTTCTTCACACCGTGTGTGCAATACGGGGTCGCCGAGCAAAGACAGAGGAAGGACGCGCCCTCGGGCGCCCGGGATCGAGCCGTGTCGCATGGCGGCAAGGGTACGGTCCTCAATGTCGCGCGGGTGCCGCGGTGGTGCCGCGATTCGGGCCGGTGAGTGGATCTCGATAGGCTGAGGGCCACACGTTGCCGGGGGCAGGGCGCGGCGCCGTACGCAAGGAGGATCGGGAACTGATGGCAGGCAACTCGGACCCGCTGTCGCCGCGGGCCAAGCTGGCCGTGACGGCGGGCAAGGCGGTCGCAGCGGCGTCACGCGCCGCGGGCCGTGGCAGCGGATCGGTGATCGGCGGCCGGGTGGCACTCAAACTCGACCCCGACCTCCTGGCCAGTCTGGCCCAGCACCTGGACGTCATCCTGGTGTCGGCCACCAACGGCAAGACCACCACGACGCGTCTGATCGCGGAGGCGCTGCGCGCGGCGGGTCCCGTCGTCTCGAACGCGCTGGGGGCGAACATGCCCGCCGGCATCACGTCCGCGCTGGCAGGCGGCTCGGAATCGCGGTACGCGGTCATCGAGGTGGACGAGAAGTACCTCTCCGGTGTGGCGCGGGACACGGATCCCAAGTGCATCGCCCTGCTCAACCTCTCCCGCGACCAGCTCGACCGCGCGGCCGAGACCCGCATGATGGCCGAGCACTGGCGTGAGGGCCTGGCGGGCTCGAAGGCCGTCGTCGTGGCCAACGCCGACGACCCGCTGGTCGTGTGGGCCGCGTCCTCCTCGCCGAACGTGGTGTGGGTGGCCGCCGGCCAGATGTGGAAGGACGACGCCTGGTCCTGCCCGTCCTGCGGCGGTGTGATGCAGCGCCCCGGTGACGACTGGTTCTGCGGCGACTGCGGTTTCCGCCGTCCCACGCCGAGTTGGGCGCTCTCCGGCGACCACGTCCTCGACCCGCACGGTTCGGCCTGGCCGATCCACCTCCAGCTGCCGGGCCGCGCCAACAAGGCGAACGCCGCGTCGTCGGCCGCCGTCGCCGCCGTCTTCGGGGTGCCTCCGCAGGTCGCCCTGGAACGCATGTACCAGGTGCAGGCGGTGGCCGGCCGCTACGACGTCGTCCAGTTCATGCAGCGCGACCTGCGCCTGCTGCTCGCCAAGAACCCGGCGGGCTGGCTGGAGACGTTCTCCCTGATCGACCCGCCGCCGACCCCGGTGATCCTTTCGGTGAACGCGCGCGGCGCCGACGGCACGGACACGTCCTGGCTGTGGGACGTCGACTACACACAGCTCACCGGTCACCCGATCTTCGTTCTCGGCGACCGCAAACTGGACCTCGCCGTGCGCCTCGAGGTGGCGAACCAGCAGTTCCAGGTCTGCGAGAACCTCGACCAGGCCGTACGGCTGGCGCCGCCCGGACGCATCGAGGTCGTCGCGAACTACACCGCTTTCCAGGACCTGAGGCGTCGTGTCGGCAACTGAGCCACGAAGGACGAAGAAGATGAGTGACAACAGCCTGCGTCTCGTGTGGATCTACCCGGACCTGCTGAGCACGTACGGCGACCAGGGCAACGCCCTCGTCGTCGAGCGCCGGGCCCGGCAGCGCGGTCTGGACGTGGCCCGTCTCGACGTACGCAGCGACCAGGCGATCCCCACCTCCGGTGACATCTATCTCATCGGCGGCGGCGAGGACCGGCCGCAGCGGCTGGCGGCCGAGCGGCTGCGCCGCGACGGCGGTCTGCACCGCGCGGTCGGCAACGGCGCGATCGTCTTCTCGGTCTGCGCGGGCTACCAGATCCTCGGCCACGAGTTCATCAACGACCTCGGTCAGCGCGAGCCGGGCCTCGGCCTGCTCGACGTGCACTCCACCCGCGGCGAGGGCGAGCGGTGCGTCGGTGACGTGCTGGGCGACATCGACGCGCGTCTGGGTCTGCCTCCGCTCACCGGCTTCGAGAACCACCAGGGCATCACGCACCTCGGCCCCACGGCCCGCCCGTTCGCGAACGTGCGGCTGGGCAAGGGCAACGGCACGGGCGACGGCACGGAGGGCGCGTACAACGACACGGTCTTCGGCACGTACATGCACGGGCCCGTGCTCGCCCGCAACCCGCTGATCGCGGACCTGCTGCTGAAGCTGGCCCTCGACGTCAACGCGCTGCCGCCCATCGACGACCGCTGGTACGAGGCGCTGCGCTCGGAGCGCATCGCGGCTGCTCAGCAGCCCGCCTGACCTCACGGTCGGGGCCCGTCTGGCGGGGCGTCCGCTCACCTGTGCGGGGACGTCCAGCAGGCGGACGCACGATGCGGACCCGCCCCCTGCCGCCGGTAGGGTGGCGGCGTCCCGCCGGACAGCGTGGTCCGGTTCCCGGCCCACGTTGAGAAGGTATTTCGGGCTATGCGTATTGGTGTCCTCACGTCCGGCGGCGACTGCCCCGGCCTGAACGCCGTCATCCGGTCCGTCGTACACCGTGCCGTCGTCGACCACGGCGACGAGGTCATCGGCTTCCGCGACGGCTGGAAAGGCCTCCTGGAGTGCGACTACCTCAAGCTCGACCTGGACGCGGTGAGCGGCATCCTGGCTCGCGGCGGCACAATCCTCGGTTCCTCCCGTGTCCAGCCGGCGCATCTGCGTGACGGTGTGGAGCGGGCCAAGGGGCATGTCGAGGAGCTCGGACTCGACGCGATCATCCCGATCGGCGGCGAGGGCACGCTCAAGGCGGCCCGTCTCCTGTCGGACGGCGGCCTGCCGATCGTCGGTGTGCCGAAGACCATCGACAACGACATCGCGGTCACCGATGTCACCTTCGGCTTCGACACGGCCGTCGGTGTCGCGACCGAGGCCCTCGACCGGCTGAAGACCACCGCCGAGTCCCACCAGCGCGTTCTCATCGTCGAGGTCATGGGCCGCCACACCGGGTGGATCGCTCTCCACTCGGGCATGGCCGCGGGTGCGCACGCCATCGTCGTGCCGGAACGGCCCTTCGACATCGAGGAGTTGGCCGCGAAGGTCGGCGAGCGGTTCTCGGCCGGGAAGAGGTTCGCGATCGTCGTGGCCGCGGAGGGTGCGAAGCCTCGCGAGGGCACGATGAGTTACGACGAGGGCCGCAAGGACGTCTACGGGCACGAGCGCTTCGCGGGCATCGCCCGGCAGCTCTCCATCGAGCTGGAGGAGCGCCTCGGCAAGGAGGCCCGTCCGGTGATCCTCGGGCATGTCCAGCGCGGGGGTACGCCCACCGCTTACGACCGGGTGCTTGCCACTCGGTTCGGGTGGCATGCGGTGGAGGCCGTGCATCGCGGGGAGTTCGGGAAGATGACGGCTCTTCGGGGGACCGACATCGTGATGGTGCCCCTGGCGGAGGCCGTGGAGACGTTGAAGACGGTTCCTGACGAGCGGTACGCGGAAGCGGAGTGCGTTCTGTAGGTGGTTGGGCGGCCGCGGGTTCGTCGTGGCTTGTCGCGCCCACGCGGCGGAGCCGCATATCGATACAGCCCCGCGCCCCTGAAATGGTGCCCCCGGTCGTAATCGTGACCGGGGGCAGTTCTAGTCTGGGGTGCGGACAGACAGCGCTCAATCAGCACGAAACAGGAGCCGGCGGATGGATCACAGCGGGCACGGCACGACCATGGATCTGCCGCCGTTCACGCTGGGGCGGGGGCTCGAGTGGTCGCCGGACCCGTTCTTCCTCGTGGCCTGCCTCCTGGGGCTCGCGCTGTACGGGTGGGGTGTGGTGCGGCTGGTCCGGCGTGGTGACGCCTGGCCGGTCGGGCGGACCGTGGCGTTCGTCGTCGGCGTCCTGAGCGTCATGCTCGTGCTGTGCACCGGGCTCAACGACTACGGCATGGTCATGTTCAGCGTGCACATGGTGCAGCACATGGTGATCAGCATGCTGTCGCCGATCCTCATCCTGCTCGGCGCGCCCATCACGCTCGCCCTGCGCGCGCTGCCGACGGCCGGCCGCGACCGCAAGGGGCCGCGCGAACTGCTCCTGATGTTCCTGCACAGCCGCCTCATGAAGGTCGTCACGCATCCGGCGTTCACGATCCCGCTGTTCATCGCGAGCCTGTACGCGCTGTACTTCACCCCGATCTTCGACTTCCTGATGGACTCCAAGACCGGCCACATCGCGATGATGTGCCACTTCCTCGCCGTCGGCCTGGTGTTCTTCTGGCCGATCATGGGTGTCGATCCCGGTCCGCACCGGCCCGGCTATCTGATGCGGATGCTGGAACTGTTCGCGGGCATGCCGTTCCACGCGTTCTTCGGCATCGCGCTGATGATGGCGTCCCAGCCGATGGTCGAGACGTACGAGAACCCGCCCGCCTCGCTCGGCATCGACGCGCTCGCCGACCAGACCGCGGCCGGCGGTATCGCCTGGGCGTTCAGCGAGATCCCGTCCGTGCTCGTGCTCCTCGCGCTGCTCTTCCAGTGGCACCGCTCCGAGGAGCGGCAGGCGCGGCGCGCGGACCGGGCCGCCGACCGTGACGGCGACAAGGAACTCGAGGCGTACAACGCCTATCTGGCCTCACTCAACGCACGCGGTAACTGAGCCCCTTTCTCCCTTTCGGTCACTCCGTGCACACTGGGAATTCCCCTTGACTGAAAGGCTTTTCCATTCAGTAGCATGATGCGTGACGCCCTGCTTCCGCTCTGCAGGGTTACGGGGGATCCGCTGGGGGGAGCGGTCATGACAATTCACGCATGCTTGCTGAGGACCGGAAAAACCGTGGTCCGAAGGCTTGCCGTTCTGCTTGCCGCTGCGGTGATCCTCAGCGGATGCACGGAACAACGCCTGTTCGCGGTGAAGGCCGTCGCCGCCGGAGTGCCGTCACTCGCACCTTTTTTCGAAGAGGACGGATCACTCGGCACCGACGAGACGAAGCTCAGGCCGGAACAACCGCACAGCGGCCTGCAGCAGGGCAACACCTCTGGTCTGTACGGGGGTACGCAGAAGCCCAAGGTCTGTGACGTCGACCGTCTCAAGGATTTCCTCACCGATCCCAGGAACCGTCAAAAGGCCCGGGAATGGGCCCGCATCGTGGGCATTACGCCTGATCGGATCGAGGGGTACATCGACGACCTCACACCCGTTCTGCTGCGTCACGACACTCTCGTGAAGAACCACGACTACAAAAAGGGCAAGGCTGTCGCCTTCGACGCATTGCTGGAGGCCGGGATCGCGGTATTGGTGAACGACCAGGGACTTCCCGCCGTGAAGTGCTCGTGCGGAAATCCGTTGCAGTCCTTCGACAAGGATCCCGAGAAGATCTCGGTCAAGTTCGAAAACGGCAACAAAAAGTGGGACGGCTACGAGAAGTCCGACGTGGTGACCGTCAAGCCCTCGCCCCAGCCGCTGGAGCGGATCGCACTGATCGACGTGGACGACCCGGACCAGGGCGTCAACCGCCCCGTCGGCAGCACGGGCGAGAACGACGAGCCGTTCGACGCGACGGAGCAGCACGCGGTGCCGCGCGTGGCCGGGATGACCTTCGACCAGGCCAGTCAGCGGCTGTCCGAGCTCGGCCTCGCGGCGACCTTCTCCGACGGACTCCCGCCGGGCGACGCGGCGGTGACGGGCTCCGATCCGGGGCCGGGAACCGAGTTGCGGTTCGGCGAGGCGGTGGCCCTGAGCGTCGCCGACGACGGCGAGGAGCCGGGTACGCCTCCGGAATCGGACCCGTCCGACGGGCGAACCACGGACGACCCGACATCGGACGGGCCGACCACCGAGGGACCGACCACGGAAGGGCCGACCACGGACGACCCGACATCGAGCGGCCCCACCACGAACGATCCGGACACGGAAGAGCCGGACACGGGCGGACCGACGTCGAGCGAACCCACCACCGACCGGCCCACCTCCGGTGAACCCACCACGATCGAACCCACGACGGCCACCCCGACGACCCCAACCACCCCCACCGCGTCGAGCACGCCGCCCACCGTCGAGCCGACCTCCGCGGAGCCCACGTCCGCCGAACCCACACGGAGCGAGCCGGTGACCAGTGAACCCGCGTCGGGCGAACCCGGCTCGTCCAGTGCGCCGGCCCCGGGCGAGCCCGCTGTCGGTCCGGCGTAAGCCCACCCAGAGCCGAACCCCGGGAGTGACCGGATGGCATCAGGATCACCGCAGTCGGGAGTCGGCCGGGTCATCGCCGGCCGGTACCTACTGCTGAACCAGCTGGGCAGCGGCGGCATGGGACATGTCTGGCTCGCCCACGACCAGCGGCTGGCTTGTGAGGTCGCCCTCAAGGAGATCGTGTTCCGCAATCCGGGCGAGGAGGGCGACCGCTCGGCCAGGGTCGCCCGGGCCCGTGCCGAGGCCCGGCACGCCGCGGGGCTGCGCGGCCACCCGCACGTGGTGACCGTGCACGACGTCCTGGAACACGAGGGCCTGCCCTGGATCGTCATGGAGTACGTGCCGGGCGCGCTCGACCTGCACGCCCTGGTCACCCAGCGCGGGCCGCTGGCCCCCGCCGAGTGCGCCCGTGTCGGACTCGCCGTGCTCGACGCGCTGACCGCCGGGCACGAGCGGGGCGTCATGCACCGGGACGTGAAGCCCGCCAACATCCTGCTGGCCCCGGACCGCGCCGGGTCTCCGTACGCCCGGGTGCTGCTCACGGACTACGGCATCTCCGTGCAGCCCGACGGCGGCGAGACGCGGTACACACAGACCTCCGTGCTGGTGGGCACCGCCGGGTATCTGGCGCCCGAGCGGGCCCAGGGCGGGCCGCCCACCGCAGCGGCCGACCTGTTCTCGCTGGGCTGCACGCTCTACTACGCCGTCGAGGGCTACGGTCCCTTCGACCGCGATTCGGGGCTCGCGGCGCTCACCGCCGTCGTACTGGAGGAGCCGCGTCCGACGCTGCGCGCGGGTGCGCTGGAATCACTCCTGGCCGCCATGCTCACCAAGAACCCCGTCCACCGGATCACCGCGGAGGAGGCCGAGGGCGCGCTGTCCGCGATCCTGACGCCGCAGTCGCATCCCCGGACCCAGTTCGACCCGGGCTCGGAGCCGCCCTGGGCGGGCGGGCCCACCCATACGGCCGCACCCCGTGCCCCCGAGACACCCGGGGCCTCACAGAGCCACGCGAACGGCTCGCAGTGGTACGCGCCGTCGGCCGCGCAGGAGTCCTCGGCCGCGCCCGGCCAGGGGAACCCCGCCACCTGGCCGCCGCCCGGGCAGGGGCCCGCCCCGTGGCCGACCGGGCAGGGGTACGGGCCTCCCCCGGCCACCACCAGCAGGCGCCGCCCGCGCCACCGCGTCCTGAAATCCGTACTGGCGACCGCGCTGGGGCTGGCCCTGGCGGGCGGCGGGACCTGGTACGCGATGGCGTATCTGCCGGGCAAGGGCGCCGGGAACCCGTACGGAGAGGCCGTCGGGCTGACCACGCCGCTCAAGGACGGGGACTGCGTCGACGCCGAATGGCCCGGCACGCCCTTCTCGGGCGAGCCCGCGCTCGAGGTCGTGGGCTGCGACAGCAGGAACACCGAGGGGCAGGTCCTGGCGGCGTTCGAGACCGGCTCCGCCGAGGAGGCCCGTACGGGAGCCGCCGCCCAGTGCGAGCAGCGCACCGGGGAGACCCGCAAGAAGCTGGCGGACATGCGCTCCTTCGCCGCTGTCCCGACCGCGGACGGCTTCGATGCCGCCGACCGTCGCGTCGCCTGTCTGCTGCTGGAGGCGCGCGGCTATCCCGTGTACGGCCCGCTCGGGGACCACCGCAAACCGGGCACGCTCTTCAAGGACACCGCCACGATGCAGAAACGGGACTGCCTCGACAAGGTCTCCGGCAACCGCGCCAAGCTGGTCTCCTGCGACGGCCCCCATGAGCAGCAGGTGCTCGACTTCTTCCGCATGCCTCCGGGAACCAGCCTCGACGACGCACAGGACGAAGCACCCGAAACATGCCAGAAGGAGGTCCCGCCGCAGGACTACGGCTACGACCCCAGCGTCTACGAGGCCGCCGCCTGGGTCGGTAACAGCGGGTGGAACTCAGGGACGCGTTTCGTAGTGTGCACTGCAATTCGCCAAGACCGGGGCACCATGGAGAGGGACGAACCATGAGGAGGGTGTTGCGATGCCCGGTTCTACGAAGACCATGGGAGTGCTCACCGTAGGCGGACTGGTGGTGGTCACGGCCTACACGGTGGCTCTCGGGAGCAGTGGCTGGCTGTGGTTCGGCTGGGTGGTGCTCGGTCTGATCACACTGGCCATGGTGGTGTCGCGCCCCACCTGACGCACTCTGCGTTCAGTCCCCCGGGCAGCTTCGGCAGTTACTCGCCCGGGGGACTCATTCGCGGGGCAGACGCCCCGCCGAGTGCACGCCCGGCTGGTATTTCGGCAGGCGGGCGGTGATTTTCATGCCCGCGCCGAGTGCGGTCTCGATGACGAGGCCGTAGTCGTCGCCGTACACCTGCCGCAACCGGTCGTCGACGTTCGACAGGCCGATGCCGCCCGAGGGGCTGACCTCGCCGGACAGGATGCGGCGCAGCCGGTCGGGGTCCATTCCGGGGCCGTCGTCCTCGATGACGACGAGTGCCTCGGCGCCCGCGTCCTGGGCGGTGATGGTGATGCGGCTCTTGTCGACCTTCCCGGTGCCGCCTTCGAGGCCGTGCTTCACGGCGTTCTCGACGAGCGGCTGGAGGCAGAGGAAGGGCAGGGTGACCGGGAGTACCTCGGGGGCGATCTGCAGGGTGACCGAGAGCCGGTCGCCGAAGCGGGCCCTGACCAGGGCCAAGTAGTGATCGATGGCGTGCAGTTCGTCGGCGAGCGTGGTGAAGTCGCCGTGCCTGCGGAACGAGTAGCGGGTGAAGTCGGCGAATTCCAGGAGAAGTTCGCGGGCGCGCTCCGGGTCAGTGCGGACGAACGAGGCGATCACCGCGAGCGAGTTGAAGATGAAGTGCGGGGATATCTGGGCCCGCAGCGCCTTGATCTCGGCCTCGATCAACCGGGTGCGGGACTGGTCGAGGTCGGCGAGTTCCAGCTGGACCGAGACCCAGCGGGCGACTTCTCCGGTGGCCCGGACGAGCACGGCCGACTCGCGGGGCGCGCAGGCGACGAGTGCCCCGTGCACGCGGTCGTCGACGGTGAGCGGGGCGACGACAGCCCAGCGCAGGGGGCAGTACGGCTCGTCGCAGTCGAGTCGGAAGGCCTCGCCTCGGCCGGTCTCCAGGGGGCCGCCCAGCCGCTCCATGATCTGGTCCCGGTGGTGTTCTCCGACGCCCTCCCAGGCGAGGACCGTGTCCTGGTCGGTGAGACAGAGCGCGTCGGTGCCGAGCAGGGTGCGCAGCCGCCGGGCCGATTTGCGGGCCGTCTCCCCGGTCAGTCCTGCCCTCAGCGGCGGGGCGGCGAGCGACGCGGTGTGCAGGGTCTCGAAGGTGGCGTGCTCGACGGGGGTGCCGAGGCCGCCGAGGCTCGACGGGCGGGAGGTGCGCCGGCCGAGCCAGAACCCGGCGGCCAGCAACGGGAGTACGGCCACGCAGAGCCCGGCCAGGAAACCGCTCATGCCTTGACCTCCGTGCGTACCTGTCCCCCGGCCAGTTCCTCCGGCAGATGGAAGCGGGCGAGGATCGCGGCCGTTCCGACCGGCACCCGCCCGGGTGTCGCGAGGGACACCAGCACCATCGTCAGGAATCCCAGGGGTACGGACCAGAGCGCGGGCCAGGCGAGAAGCGCGTGCAGCGAGCCCGTGCCCGGGAAGCCCGCCATGGTGGCGGCGACCGCGAGCAGCGCCGAGCCGCCGCCGACGATCATCCCGGCCGCGGCGCCGGGCGGGGTGAGCCGATGCCACCAGATACCGAGGACCAGCAGCGGGCAGAAGGACGACGCGGACACCGCGAAGGCGAGCCCCACCGCGTCCGCGACCGGCAGTCCGCCGACGATCGAACTGGCCGCGAGCGGCACGATCATGGCGAGGACCGTGCCGAGCCGGAAGTGCCGTACGCCACGCGAGGGCAGTACGTCCTGGGTGAGGACGCCCGCCACCGCCATGGTCAGGCCCGACGCCGTGGACAGGAACGCGGCGAAGGCCCCGCCCGCCACCAGCGCGCCCAGCAGGTCCCCGCCGAGCCCGCCGATCACCCGGTCGGGCAGCAGCAGTACGGCGGCGTCCGCGTCCCCGGTGAGGGTCAGCTCGGGTGCGTACAGACGGCCCAGCGCTCCGTAGACCGGGGGCAGCAGGTAGAAGGCGCCGATCAGGCCGAGCACGGCGACGGTGGTGCGGCGGGCGGCGACACCGTGCGGGCTGGTGTAGAAGCGGACGACGACGTGCGGCAGCCCCATGGTGCCGAGGAAGGTGGCGAGGATCAGTCCGTACGTGGCGTACAGCGGGCGTTCCTCGCGGCCGGCGGCGAGGGAGGTCGACATGCCGCCGTTGCTGCCGCGGTCGGCGACGGGGACGGGGTCGCCCTTGGTGAAGGTCAGCCGGGTGCCCTGTTCGATGCGGTGGACGCCGGCCGGGAGGCGGACCCGTTCGTCCTCGTAGCGCTCGCCGTCGACCGTGCCCGTCGCGGTGACGCTCAGCGGTTGGCCGAGCTTGAGGTCGAGTCCGGCGTCGATGCGGACGACCCGGTGCTCGCGGAATGTGGCCGGTTCGTCGAAGGGGCGGTCCGGGGCCCCGTCGCCCTGCCAGGCGAGGACGAGGAAGAGCGCGGGGACGAGCAGGGCGGTGAGTTTGAGCCAGTACTGGAAGGCCTGCACGAAGGTGATGCTGCGCATGCCGCCCGCGGCGACGGTGGCGACCACGACGACGGCGACGATGATGCCGCCGAGCGGCTTGGAGGCTCCGGTCAGGACGTTCAACGTCAGCCCCGCGCCCTGGAGTTGGGGCAGGAGGTAGAGCCAGCCGACGCCGACGACGAAGGCTCCGGCCAGCCGCCGTACGGCCTGCGAGGCGAGCCGGGCCTCGGCGAAGTCGGGCAGCGTGTAGGCGCCGGAGCGGCGCAGCGGGGCGGCGACGAAGAGCAGCAGGACGAGATAGCCGGCGGTGTAGCCGACCGGGTACCAGAGCATGTCGGGGCCCTGGACGAGGACCAGGCCCGCGATGCCGAGGAAGGAGGCGGCGGAGAGGTACTCGCCGCTGATGGCGGCCGCGTTCAGTCGGGGGCCGACCGTGCGGGAGGCCACGTAGAAGTCCGAGGTGGTGCGGGAGATGCGCAGGCCGAAGGCGCCGACGAAGACGGTCGCGACGACCACGAGCGCGACCGCGGGGACGGCGTAGTTCTCGTTCACGGGCTGCTCTCGCTCACGCGGTGCTCTCGTTCATGGGCTCAGCGGATCTCGGTCCGGGGCTGGTTCACGGGCTAGCGGTCCTCGACGAGGCGGACGAAGTCCTTCTCGTTGCGGTCGGCGCGGCGCACGTACCAGCGGGCGAGCAGCACCAGCGGCGGGTAGACGCAGAAACCGAGCACGATCCACTCCAGGCTGGAGCTGTCGCCCATCGACGCGAACACCAGCGGCAGCGGGCCGACCAGGAGGACGAGTACGGCGAACACGGTGAACGCGGCGCGCAGTTGGGAGCGCATCAGCGAGCGGACGTAGGTGTGCCCGAGCGTGGTCTGCTCGTCGATCTCGGTGCGCGGCCGGGAGCGGCTCAGCGGGCGGGTACGGCGCGGTGGGCCGGTGACGACGACACGGCGGTCGGTGGGGTCCTGTGGCACCTGGGGTCTCCTCAGCTCGCGGTCCGGCGCATCAGCAGGTCGCGCAGTTCGCGTGCGTGACGGCGGCTGACCTGCAGTTCGACCGAGTCGACCAGGACGCTGACGGTACCCGCGTCCAGCCGGAGTTCGCTGATGTGGCCGAGGGCGACGAGATGGCGGCGGTGGATGCGGACGAAGCCGCGCGAGCGCCAGCGTTCCTCGAGGGTGGAGAGCGGGATGCGGACGAGGTGGCTGCCCTGGGCGGTGTGCAGCCGCGCGTAGTCCCCCTGGGCCTCGACGTGGGTGATGTCCTCCACGGCGACGAAGCGGGTGACTCCCCCGAGCTCGACGGATATGTGGTCCGGGTCGGGTTCGTGCACGGGTATCAGCGGGGCCGCGTCCATCTGCTCGACGGCCCGGCGGACGGCCTCGGCCAGGCGCTCCCTGCGCACGGGCTTCAGGACGTAGTCGACGGCCTTGAGGTCGAAGGCCTGCACGGCGAAGCCCTCGTGGGCGGTGACGAAGACGACGAGCGGCGGTTTGGCGAACCCGGCGAGCAGCCGGGCCATGTCGAGTCCGTCGAGGCCCGGCATGTGGATGTCGAGGAAGACGACGTCGATGCCCTCGTCGCCGTCGGGGCCGCTCTCCAGGGCACGGTTGATCCGGCGCAGCGCCGCCGTGGCATCGCTCGCGCCCTCGACGCTGCTCACCCGTGGATCGGCGTCCAGCAGATAGAGCAGCTCTTCGAGGGAGGGCGGTTCGTCGTCGACGGCGAGGGCGCGCAGCATGAACCCGGAGTGTAGGAGCAATTCGCACGCCTGCACATGCGGCGGGCCAGGTCGTCGTCGCTGGATACAGTGCCCGCATGACACCCACGTCCGCCCCCTTCGACGATCTGGACCGCAAGATCGTCACGGCTCTGATGGCGAACGCCCGCACGAGCTTCGCCGAGATCGGCGCGGCGGTCGGTCTGTCCGCCACCGCGGTCAAGCGCCGGGTCGACCGGATGCGCGAGACCGGCGTGATCACCGGGTTCTCGGCGACGGTGGAGCCGGCCGCGCTGGGCTGGCGCACGGAGGCGTACGTGGAGGTGTACTGCGAGGGCGCCGCCCCGCCGCGGCGGCTCGCGGAGGTGATGCGCAACCATCCCGAGATCACCGCCGCCATGACGGTGACCGGTGGCGCGGACGCGCTGCTGCATGTGCGGGCCCGGGATGTCGAGCACTTCGAGGAGGTGCTGGAGCGGATCCGGGTGGAGCCGTTCATCCGCAAGACGATCAGCTACATGGTGCTGTCGCATCTGCTGCCGGAGAGCCCGGAAGCGGGGGCGAGCCAGCCCGCCCCGGAACCGGGGGCGTGAGCGTTTCCCGCGGTTGACAGCGGTAGTGGGCCCCCTCCGAACCACCCACGCAGCAATCGTGCGTCGACCGGCACGAACACGCAGCATCCCTGCGGTGACGCGCAATCTCCGATTCTTGTCGAGAGTGGCCTCCGCTTCCTACCGTTGAGGTATCCCACCCAACACCGCAGGAAAGCGGAGGAACCCCTCTGTGCCCATGAGTCGTGTGCCGCGATCGAGGCGCTTCCTTGTCTGCGAACCCAGACACTTCGCCGTGCAGTACGCCATCAATCCCTGGATGCATGAGGACACACAGGTCGACGTCGATCTGGCCCGAGGACAGTGGGCGGAGCTGGTCCGCGCCTACCGCGCCCACGGCCACACCGTCGACAGCGTGGAACCGGTCGCCGGTCTGCCGGACATGGTCTTCGCCGCGAACTCGGCGCTGGTCGTGGCCGGCCGGGTCTTCGGCTCGCTCTTCCACGCACCGCAGCGCCGCCCGGAGTCGACCGCGTACGAGACGTGGTTCAAGAACGCGGGCTTCGACGTCTATCGCCCCGAGGCGGTGTGCGAGGGCGAGGGCGATCTGGTCTTCGCCGGCCGCGTTCTCCTGGCCGGCACCGGATTCCGTACGGAGCGGGCCGCCCATCACGAGGTGCAGGAGTTCTTCGGCGTCCCGACGGTCAGCCTCACGTTGGTGGACCCGCGCTTCTACCACCTCGACACCGCGCTGTTCGTGCTCGACGACGGCCCCGAGGCGAACATCGCGTACTACCCGGAGGCCTTCTCCGCGGGCAGCCGTGAGGTGCTGCGCCTGCTGTTCCCGGACGCGGTGATCGCCACGCACGACGACGCGATGGCGTTCGGACTGAACTCCGTCTCCGACGGCCGTCATGTCTTCATCGCGCCGCGCGCCGAGGCCCTCGCGGGCGAGCTCGCCCGCCACGGCTATGTTCCCGTCCCCGTCGACCTGTCGGAGTTCCAGAAGGCAGGCGGGGGCATCAAGTGCTGCACCCAGGAGATCCGCTCATGACCGTCGCTCCCAGCCGTTCCGTGCGTTCGTCCGCCGAGCTGATCCGCGCCGAGGAGCCCGTCCTCGCGCACAACTACCACCCGCTGCCCGTGGTCGTCGCGCGCGCCGAGGGCACCTGGGTCGAGGACGTCGAGGGCCGCCGCTACCTCGACATGCTGGCCGGCTACTCGGCCCTCAACTTCGGGCACCGCCACCCGGCCCTGATCGAGGCGGCACACCGGCAGCTCGACCAGCTGACGCTCACCTCGCGCGCGTTCCACAACGACCGGCTGGCCCGGTTCGCGGAGTCCCTGGCCGAGTTGACGGGCCTGGACATGGTCCTGCCGATGAACACGGGCGCCGAGGCCGTGGAGAGCGCCATCAAGGTGGCCCGCAAGTGGGCGTACGAGGTGAAGGGCGTCGCTCCGGACCGGGCGACCATCGTGGTGGCCGCCGACAACTTCCACGGCCGTACGACGACCATCGTCAGCTTCTCCACCGACGAGACGGCCCGCGCTGGCTTCGGTCCCTTCACTCCGGGCTTCCGCGTGGTCCCGTACAACGATCTCGCCGCGCTCGAAGCTGCGGTCGACGAGACGACCGCGGCCGTCCTGATCGAGCCGATCCAGGGCGAGGCGGGTGTCGTCATCCCCGACGACGGCTATCTGCGCGGCGTCCGCGAACTGACCCGGCGCACCGGATGCCTGTTCATCGCGGACGAGATCCAGTCGGGCCTCGGCCGTACGGGACGCACGCTCGCCGTCGAGCACGAGGACGTCGTCCCGGACATGCTGCTGCTCGGCAAGGCGCTCGGCGGCGGCATCGTGCCGGTCTCCGCGGTGGTCGCGCGGCGAGACGTGCTCCAGGTGCTGCGGCCGGGTGAGCACGGTTCGACGTTCGGCGGCAACCCGCTGTCCGCGGCGGTCGGCTCGGCAGTCGTGGAGCTGCTGGAGACCGGCGAATACCAGCGCAGGGCGGCGGAGCTGGGCGTCGTACTGCGCGGCGGTCTGACGTCCCTCGTCGGCAAGGGCGTCCAGGGCTTCCGGGCCCGCGGCCTGTGGGCGGGCGTCGACATCGACCCCGCCATCGGCACCGGCCGCGACATCAGCGAACGCCTCATGCGGGAGGGAGTCCTCGTCAAGGACACCCACGGATCCACAATCCGCCTCGCTCCCCCGCTGACGATCACGGGCGAGGAACTCCGAACGGCACTCGGGGCACTGGAAAAGGTACTGGCGGAGGGGGCCTAACGGTTCAGGCACGGGGCGCCCTGGGCTTCGGGCTCGGGCGCTTCGGGCTCGGTGGCTCGGCAGGGCTCAGGGGCGCCCCGTCAGGGGCGCGGGGGAACTGCGCGACCAGCCCCCACCGGCCCGCGGCCAACATCCCGGCCGAGGTGGGGCGGAGCCCCAAAAAAAGGGGCTCCGTGGGCCCGGCGCGGATCCGCACGCCGGGCCCACGGCCTCCGCAACCGCCCGGTCCGAGGTACGGCGGCTCAGGGGAGGAGCCGGTCGAACCGGAACGGTGCGAGGGCTGCGGGCCGCTCCCCCGTACGGATGTACGAGGCGAGCCGATACCCCGTCACCGGCCCGAGCGTCACCCCCAGCATCCCGTGCCCGGTGGCCGCGAACGCGTTCTCGTGACCCGGCACACGGTCGATCACCGGAAGCCCGTCGGGAAGGAAGGGCCGCCCGCCCACCCAGGGGTCCCGGATCAGGCTGACGAGATCGTCCGGATCGTCGAACCAGCGCCCCAGATAGTGCCGACTGGCAAGCGCGACCGCCACGATGCGCCGCCAGTCGAGGCGGTTGTTGTTCCCGCTCAACTCCATCGTGCCGCCGATCCGCGTGGTCCCGCCGATGGGCGACGCGACAGCTCTGCGCTCGCCGAAGTACAGCGTGTGCCGGGGCGCCGGATCCAGGTCCACCGAGAAGCTGTAGCCCTTGCCCGCCTGGAGGGGCAGCGGACTCCCCAGGGCGCGCAGCAGACCCGGTGAACGCATCCCGGCCGCGACCACGACGGCGGAACAGGGAATCTCGCCCTGGGCAGTGCGCAGCGCGGTGACCCGCCCGCCCGAGGACCGGAACCCGATGGCCTCCGCGTTCTCGTGGACCTTCACGCCCAGGCCCGCCAACGCCTCCCCGAGCGCCCGCGCGAACGCCTCCGGGTCGACCACGCCCTCCCCCTCGACGAGATAGGCCGCCCGCACCCTGGACGACAGCGCGTCGTCCAGCAGCCGCGCCTCACTACCCGTGGTCACGTCGTCGGGCATCGGATAGCGCCCGTCCGCCATCTCCCGCTGGACCGCGAGATGGTGCCGGGCCTCGGTCGGCGACAGAAAGGCGTGCACCATGCCTGGCCGGGTCAGCGTCGTCTCCACACCGGCCTCGCGCAGGCCGTCGAAGAGGTCGAAGGTGTCCTGGTTGAGCTCGGCGATCGCCGCGTAGCCGCGCCGGAAGGCGGCCGGGGTGCTGCTGCGCCAGAACCGCCACAGCCACCGTACGAACGCCGGGTCCGGCAGCGGCCGCAGATAGAGCGGCGAGTCGGGCCGGCCGAGTGAACGCAACGCGTAGCGCACGACACCCGGGGCGGGCACCGGCGTCGAATGGCTGAGGCAGACCCATCCGGCGTTGCCCCGGGACACCCCGGAGCCGAGGCCGCGCCGCTCGACGACCTCCACGGGGACACCGGCCACGGCCAGGTAGTACGCCGTGCACAGCCCGACGACACCGCCTCCGACGACCACGACGGGGTGGTCGCCGACCGGTCCCGTCGTACCGGCCGCGGTGGACGCAGCGGTCATGACGCGGTTCCGTACGAGGCGAGGAACTCCCGGGTACGGGCCTGGGCGGGGCTGTCGAGGACGTCCTCGGGCCTGCCCTCCTCCACGATCCGGCCGCCGTCGACGAAGACGACGTGGTCGGCGACCTCGCGCGCGAAGGGCAGTTCGTGGGTGACGAGCAGCATGGTCATCCCGTCCGCGGCGAGTTCGCGCATCACGCTCAGGACCTCCCGGGTGGCCTCCGGGTCAAGGGAGGACGTGGGTTCGTCGAAGAGGAGCACCTCGGGCCTGAGCGCGAGGGCGCGGGCGATGGCCACGCGCTGCTGCTCGCCGCCCGAGAGCTGGTCGGGGTGGGCGAGGGCGCGATGGGCGACCTTGACCCGGCGCAGCAGGGCGACGGCCCGTTCCAGCGCCTCCTGTTCGGGAATGCCCGCCTTGCGCTGGGCGAGAACGACGTTCTCGACGGCCGTGAGGTGCGGGAACAGATGGAACCGCTGGAAGACCATGCCGACGGTGCGGCGCAGCCGGGCCAGGTCGCGGCAGACCGTACGGCCGCCCTGGTGCACGGTCTCTCCGGCGACCTCGACCGTGCCCTTGTCCGGCCGTTCGAGGAGGTTGACGCAGCGCATCAGGGTCGTCTTGCCGCCGCCGCTCTGGCCGATGACGCTCACGATGCGGCCGCGGCCGACCTCCAGATGGACGTCGTCGAGCACGAGGCGGCCGTCGAAGGACTTGCTCAGCCCGTCGATCCGTACGACGGCTTCGGGAGCCGGGGACGCCGCCGCGCTCTCGGCAGTCTTCGCCGTCTTGTCGGTCTCGTCGGTCTTGTTGCTCTCGTTGCTCTTGTTGCTCTTGTTGCTCTCGTCGGTCTTCGTGGTGGTGACGGGCTCGGTCATACCGTCGCCTCCTTCCGGTCGGCGTCCACGACGAGGTCGCTCGCGAGCAGGGCGCGGGCGGTCCGCATCCGCCGCCGGCGCCACGGGGACAGCGGAACGCCCGCCCGTACCTTCCGCTCCAGCAGCAGGAGGAGCTGGGAGAGCGGGTAGCAGAGGGCGAAGTAGATGGCCGAGATGACCAGGTAGACCTCCAGTGCCCGGAAGGTGGCCGATGTGATGAGCCGTCCCTCGGACATCAGCTCGGCGGCGGAGACGGTGACGAGCAGGGAGGTGGACTTCAGCAGGTCGACCAGCATGGTGTTGGTGCCGGGCAGCGCCTGCCGCAGGGCCTGTGGCAGGACGATGTGACTGAAGATGCCGGTCCTGCCGAGGCCGAGCGCCTCGCCCGCCTCGGTCTGTCCGGCGTGTACGCCGCTGATCGCGGAGCGGAAGATCTCGGACAGGTAGGCGGCGTAGAAGACGACGAGGCTCAGACAGCCGGCCGTGAAGACGTCCAGCCGCAGTCCGGCCGAGGCCAGCCCGAAGTAGGTCAGGAAGATGATGGCCAGCAGCGGGACGTTCTTGAAGACCTCGGTGTAGACGGCGGCGACGGCCCGTGCGGGCCACGCCCTGCTCAGCCGCAGCAGTGCCACGGCCAGGCCGAGGAGCACCGCGCCGACGAAGCTCACCGCCGTGTAGGAGACGGTGCGCCAAAGCGCGTCGAGGAGGTCGGACCGGTAGTCGGACCAGGGGACCTGGAAGAGGCCCGAGGCGATGTCGTTCGTCACTGTCGTCCCCTCACTGCGCGATGGACGGAGGCGTCCAGTCCTGGGGCCGGTCCACTCCCCGGCGCGCGGTGGCGACATCGGCGGAGGGCTTGAGGAACTGCTCGGGGTCGCCGCCGTACTTCTTGACGAGCTTCTCCAGCTCGCCGTTCTGGTACATGGCGTCGATCTGTGCGGAGATCGCCTTTTCCAGCTTGGTCGCCTTCTTGGGCAGGTAGAAGCCGGTCTGGTAGGGCTGGAAGTACTCGTAGGCCGGCTTCGCCTTGACCTGTGCGGCGGTCGGCGGCGTCATGTACTGGGTGTCGATCTTCAGGTCCGGGCGCTCCTTCTGCGCCGCGATGATGATCAGCGGGTCGAGGAAGCCGACGTCCACGCGGCCCGCGCCGAGGTCGTCGAACACGCCGTTGGCGTCGGGGTAGGCGTGCAGCTTGGCACCGGGCACGGCCTGGATGGACTTGACCCAGACGTACCCCTCGACCGTGCCGAGCTGCAGGCCCTTCAGGTCGTCGACCGTCCTGTACGTCTTGCCGGACCGTACGGCCATCGCCGGGGGTGAGTAGTAGGGCGGGTCGGTGAACAGGCCCTGTTTCTGCCGGTCGGCGGACCATGCGACGCCGCCGATGGTGATGTCCACGCGGCGGGACTGCACTCCGGCGAGCATGCCCGCGAAGTCCGTCACCTGGGGCTTGACCTCAAGGCCGAGCTTCTTGGCCGCGTAGGCGAGGATGTCGCCGTCCAGGCCGACAATTTTGTCGCCCTGGACGCTGGTGTAGGGCGCGTACGGCTGGACGGCCACCTTGATCACGCCTGGCGTGATCGTGCCGAGCGCGGCGGTCTTCGCGGACACGTTCTTCGGTTCGTCGTCGCCGTCCGAACCACAGCCGGCGACCGCCGGTATCAGGAGAATCGCTGACAGAGCAGCGACGAGTGAGCGCACACGGATCATCGGCTTGGGCCTTCCGTAACGGCACGGGTATCGGCACTGAAGGGGCCCGCCGTTCACCGCGCTGTGCCCCCGGCGGGGATGTGATGGGCTCATACGCTAGGGACCGGCCGGTCGTGCGTCACCGTTCACTTCGTACGAACTTGCGGCCGAAATCGCGCGGTCTGCTGTACGGTGCGTCCACTTCGACACCTCGGGTCCATCGTCGATCCATCCCTGGTCCGTCCCCCGGTCCGTCCCCGGTCCGTCCGCCATTCCGTCCCCGGTCCGTCCCCTCGACGGGAGGAACGCCCGTGCTGAGTCCCTCGCTCGCCCAGGAGATCGCCGGGGACACCTCCGCGGTCATCGGCTTCAACGTGCTGATCACCGACGCGGACGGGATGGTCATCGGCAGCGGTGACACCCACCGGGTCGGCACGTTCCACGAGGCGTCCGTCGAGGTGATCCGTACACAGGAACCGGCCACGCACAACGCGTCGCAGGCCCATCGGCTCCAGGGCGTACGCCCGGGTGTCACCCTGCCGCTCGTCACCGACGGACAGGCGGTGGGGACGGTCGGGATCACCGGTACGCCCGCCCAGGTGCGACGCTTCGGCCTGCTGGTGAAGCGGCAGACGGAGATCCTGCTCCGGGAGTCGGTGATGCTCCGCTCCCGGCTGCTCGCCGAACGGGCGGCGGAGAAGCTGCTGGCCGACCTCGCCTCGTACGACCCTCAGGTGGTGGAGGGCGACTTCCTCGTCTTCCGGGCCGCCGAGCTGGGCTTCGACCTGCGGTTGCGGCGGGTCGCGGTGGCCTTCGAGGTGACCGTGCCGGACACGGGCGGCCGTCGGCACGGCACACCGACGCGGGACATGGCGCTGGTCCGCTCGGAACTGCTCCGCACGGTCCGCGAGGTGTTCGCCGACCCGCAGGACATCATCGCCACGACGGCTCCCGGCTGGATCGGCGTGCTGCACCGGCTCCAGCCCGACCAGCCGGAGGCCGCCCTGTCGGTCGGCTGCCGACGCGTCACCGACCTGATCGCCGCGCAGGGCGGCCTCACGGCCCGCGCGGGAATCGGCGAACCGGCCGCCTCGGTCGGCGCCCTGCACGACTCCTACCAGGACGCGTGCGACGCGCTGCGCCTCGGCGCCCGGCTGGCGGGCCGTGCCCCCGTCCACGTGATCACCGATCTGCGGGTCCACCAGGTTCTGGCCGCGGTCGGCCAGCCCGCCCGCAACCGCCTGCTCGACCTGACCGCCAGGGACCTGCGCGCCCAGCCGGACTGGCCGGTGCTCCGCGACACGATCACCGCGTGGTGCGAGAACGGCTTCAACCTCGTACGGGCGTCCGCGGCGCTGCACGTCCACCGCAACACCGTGGTCTACCGCATGAACAAGATCGAGCAGATCACCGGCCGGCCCCTGCGGGAGCACCGGACCACCATGGCGTTGTATCTCGCCTGTCTGGCCGACCAGTTGGGCAGCGGCGACACATCAAGATCGAGCCAGGTACTGCCCTGACGGGTGGTCCGGAAGAGGACAGCGGGGCAGCATGAGTGCGTTCGGGGACGGTTACGGGGATCCGCCCCTGCACATACACTGGCGTCCCGCAGCACACCTGTTGACCAGCCAGAACGCGGCGGTTGAGCCGATCCTGTGAAGTGAGGAGCGACCCCTTGTTCTATTACGTTCTCAAGTACGTGATTCTGGGACCGCTGTTGCGGCTGGTCTTCCGCCCTCGGATCGAAGGTCTGGAGCACGTACCGGCGACGGGTGCGGCCATCGTCGCGGGCAATCACCTTTCGTTCTCGGACCACTTCCTGATGCCCGCGATCCTCAAGCGGCGCATCACGTTCCTCGCCAAGGCCGAGTACTTCACGGGCCCGGGCGTCAGAGGCCGGCTGACGGCGGCCTTCTTCCGCAGCGCCGGGCAGATCCCGGTGGACCGCTCCGGCAAGGACGCGGGCCAGGCCGCCATCCGCGAGGGTCTCGGCGTATTGAGCAAGGACGAACTGCTCGGCATCTACCCGGAGGGCACCCGCTCGCACGACGGCCGCCTCTACAAGGGCAAGGTCGGCGTCGCCGTGATGGCGCTGAAGGCCGGGGTCCCGGTCATCCCGTGCGCGATGATCGGCACCTTCGAGGCCCAGCCCCCGGGCCGGAAGATCCCGAAGATCCACCCCGTGTCGATCCGCTTCGGCGAGCCCCTCGAATTCTCCCGCTACTCGGGCATGGAGAACGAGAAGGCGATCCTGCGCGCCATCACCGACGAGATCATGTACGCGATCCTCACGCTCTCCGAGCAGGAGTACGTCGACCGGTACGCGGCCGTCGTCAAAGCGGAGGAGGCCGCCGAGAAGGCGGCGCTGGCGAAGCGCAAGTTCCCCCGTATGCCGCTGAGGTGACTGTCGCCGGGCCGCCGACGTCCGCCGGGCCGATGTCCGCCGGGCGGAAACGATCTGCCCACAGCTAATGCGCTGCGATCCCGGCGGCGGGAGCCCTACGGTCGCCCCATGGGACGAGCTGTGGTGATCGGAGCGACGGGACAGATCGGGCGGGTGGCCGTGGGGGCGCTCGCCACGGACGGCTGGGAGGTGACGGCCGTCTCGCGGGGCGGCGGACGGGACGCGTCCTGGCCCGACGGGGTACGGACGGCACGGGCGGACCGCGCGGACGACTCCGCCCTGGCCGCCGCGATCGGCGACGGCTGCGACGTACTGGTGGACATGGTGGCCTACGGGCCGGAGCACGCACGGCAGTTGACGAATCTGGCCGGTCGCGTCGGATCGGCCGTGGTGGTCTCCAGCGTGTCGGTGTACGAGGACGACAAGGGCCGCAACTTCGATACGCAGGAGCAGCCCGACGGGTTCCCGGAGTATCCGGTGCCCCTGCCGGAGGACCAGCGGACCGTCGCGCCCGCCGAAACCTCCTACAGCACCCGCAAGGCCGGTCTGGAGCGTGAACTGCTCGCCGCGGCCGACGAGTTGCCGACCACGCTGCTCCGCGCGGGAGCGATCCACGGGCCGCACTGCCGAACCCCGCGCGAGCTGTACTTCGTCAAGCGCAACCTGGACGGCCGGCGTCGGCGCGTACTCGCGTACGGCGGGGAGAGCCGGTTCCATCCGGCGAGCGTCCACAACATCGCGGAGTTGGTCCGGCTGGCCGCGCGGAAGCCCGGCGCCCGTGCGCTGAACGCGGTCGATCCCGACGCGCCCACGGTGGCGGAGATCGCCGTCGCCATCGACGCGGTGATGGGGGTCGAGACCGAGAGCGTCCTGGTCGACGGACCCGCGCCCGCCGAGACCGTGGGCGACACTCCGTGGTCCGTTCCGCACCCGGTGGTCTGCGACATGACGGCCGCCGAACGGGAGTTGGGGTACCGGGCGGTGGCGCGGTACGCGGAGACGCTGCCGGACACCATCGCCTGGATCGAGCGCCAACTGGCAGGCCGGGACTGGCGGGAGGCGTACCCGAAGATGTTCCAGAACTACGGCGACCTCTTCGACTACGCGGCGGAGGACGCCTGGCTGCGGGCATGAACGAGGGGCGGCCGGAATCCGGCCGCCCCTCGTCCGCGTACTGCTACCAGTGCCTGTTGCTACGGCTTGGGCGTGGCGTGCGGGGTGCACGTCACGTCGGCCGAGTCGACCTTGCCGGTGAGCAGGTAGGTGTCCACCCGCTCGTTGATGCAGGGGTTGGTCAGCCCGGTCACGCCGTGCGAGCCCGCGTCCTTCTCGGTGATCAGGCGGGAGCCCTTGAAGCGCTTGTGCAGCTCGACGCCACCCTCGTACGGAGTGGCGGCGTCACGCGTGGCCTGCACGATCAGGACGGGCGGCAGACCCTTGCCGGACTTCACGTTGACCGGGGTCTGCTGCTTGGCAGGCCAGGTCGCGCACGGCAGGTTCAGCCAGGCGTTGGCCCACGTCATGAACGGGTAGTTCTTGTGCAGCTCGGTGTTGTCGCGGTCCCACTTCTTCCAGCTGGTGGGCCACTTGGCGTCGGTGCACTCGACGGCCGTGTAGACGGCGTTGCCGTTCTCCGAGGCGATGTTGCCCGCGGTGTCCGACGGGTCGGGGGCCGCGGCGTCGACGAGTGCCTGGGTGTCACCGGCGACGTACTTGCTGAACACGGTCGCGACCGGCACCCACGACGAGTCGTAGTACGGGGCGCTCTGGAAGAAGCCGATGAGCTCGGCCGGGCCGACGACACCACCGATGGGGTTCTTCTTGGCGGTGGCACGCAGCTTCAGCCACTGCTCCTGGACCTTGGCCCGGGTGTCACCGAGGTGGAAGGCCGCGTCGTTCTTGGCGACCCAGTCCTGCCAGTCCTTCCAGCGCATCTCGAAGGCGACGTCCTGGTCGAGGTTGGCCTCGTACCAGATCTTCTCGCGCGACGGGTTGACGACACTGTCCGCGATCATGCGGCGGACGTGGGTCGGGTACATCGTGCCGTACACGGCGGCGATGTACGTGCCGTACGAGACGCCCAGGAAGTTGAGCTTCTTCTCGCCGAGCGCGGCCCGGATGACATCCAGGTCACGGACGGTGTTCGGGGTCGTCATGTGCGGCAGCATCTCGCCGCTGCGCTCGGCGCAGCCGGCCGCGTACTCGGCGGCGAGCTTGCGCTGGGCGCGCTTGTCGGCCTCGGAGTCCGGCACCGGGTCCATCTTCGGCGCCTTCACGAACTCCTGCGGGTCCGCGCAGGAGATGGGCGCCGAGTGGCCGACGCCGCGCGGGTCGAAGCCCACGAAGTCGTACGCCTTCGACGCCTTCACCCACAGCGGGTTCTTGGTGGTGACCCGGAGCGGGAACCGCAGTCCTGAGCCGCCGGGGCCGCCCGGGTTGTAGACGAGTGCGCCCTGGCGCTCCGCCTTCGTACCCGTGTTGCCGATGCGGTCCACGGCGAGCTTGATCTTCTTGCCGTTGGGCTTCGCGTAGTCGAGCGGCACCGTGACCCAGCCGCACTGGACGGGCTTCGCGATTCCCCAGTCGGCCGGACAGTCCGTCCAGTCGATGCCTGCCTTGGCCGCGCGAGCGGCGGCGATCGCGGCGCCGCGCGTCTGGCTGTCCTGGCCGTGGCGGCTGTCCGCGCTGGCCGTCGGGGCCGCGACGGCGCCGGCTATCAGCGTCGCTGTGACGAGCGCTCCGGCCGAGCCGAACGCCGTCGCCCTTCTCAAACCCCTCAAGTGAGTCCTCCCCCTGCTGTCTACTGTCGTTGTGGTCAGTAGGGGGATCCTTCCGGCTGTGAGGTCCCTGAGAACAGGGGTGAAGTGGCTTCTTTGCCAATCCGATAACCGGAACATCACTGCCCGTTGAGCGGTGCGGTTTGTTTCAGGCGAGTGTGCCGAGCGCCTCGTCGAGGATGCGCCGCAGGCGCAGCGCGTCCGGCGCGAGCGCGGTCACGAGAGCCCCCGGACCGGCGAGCGGAGTGAGCACGGCGTACTCCCCCAGCAGTCGCGCCTCGACCGGCTGCCGACCGAACTCCGGTCGTACGACGACGAGTTGCCCGAGCGCCCGATGCCCGGCGAGCACGGCGGGACCGTCCCACCCGCCCGGCGCCCCGGGTCCGCAGGAGAGCTCCTGATCGAGCAGCGGACGCCCGTCGAGCCGCACGGTGAGCCGACTGGCAAGCCGCCCGGGCTCTTCGTTGGCCCGCCCGAGCACCTGCTCCTCGCGCAGCACGAGCCGCGCACCGACAGCAAGGTCCACACCCGTACTCACGCACAGCTCACTACCACTGGCGGAGATCAACTGCTCGGGCATCCAACGCAGTTCACCGCCTTCGGCCACCGTGAGCCGTACGTCATAGCGCGCCTCGCCCTTGGCCTGCCCCGGCAGCGCGATGGTGGCGGCGGCCGACCCGACGTGCAGCCGCGCACCGTCACCGACCTCCGCCTCGACGGTGAAGTGATCACCGCCCAGGGGCCCGCTCATCGCCCCGACCAGCATGACCCGCGCCTCGGAACCACTGGCCCGCGTCCGCCGCAGGGCGAGCGGCCCCTGCCCCTCCAGCGTGGGCAGAGCGGTACCGCCCCGCCCGTCGTCCCGCGCCCGGATCCGCGCGAGAGCGCGCACCCCAGTCACCTCGACCTCGCCGGTCGTCATGCCGTCCACGCGGCGAGCTGCGCCCGCACCCAGGCGGCGACGTCCTTCACCCCGTCCTCGCCCCGCAACGACTGGAACACCACCGGCAGTTCGGCCCGCTGCGCCTTGGCGTCGGCGGCCATCCGCCCGAGGTCGGAACCGACGTACGGAGCGAGATCGGTCTTGTTGACGACGAGCAGGTCGGCGGTGGTGACCCCGGGCCCACCCTTGCGCGGAATGTCGTCCCCGCCGGCGACATCGATCACGAAGATCTGAGCGTCGACCAGCCCTTTGCTGAAGGTCGCGGTGAGGTTGTCACCCCCCGACTCGACAAGAACGAGATCCAGGGGCCCGACCTCGTCCTCCAGATCCTCGACGGCTTCGAGATTCGCGGAGATGTCGTCCCGAATAGCCGTGTGCGGACAGGCCCCGGTCTCCACGGCGGTGATCCGCTCGGGCGGCAACACAGCCTCCCGCAACAGGAACTCGGCGTCCTCACGCGTATAGATGTCATTGGTGACGACCGCCAGCGCCAACTCATCCCGCAGAACCCGACAGAGCGCCGCCACGGTAGCGGTCTTCCCGGACCCGACGGGCCCCCCGAGCCCGATCCGCAGGGCCCGCCGCCGCCCGTCGGGCCGGTGGGCGTCGGCGCTCACAGCGGAGGCACCATCGTGGGAGTGGTCAAGATGCATGGATACGGCTCCACTTCTTCAACTGGCTCTGACACATCTCAGCCCGTCCGGCTGCTTTTCAGCCCGTCCGGCGTTTGAGGACGAGGCCGTTCAGGCCGATAGCGGGGGTCTGGGGGCGCAGCCCCCAGGGGACGGGAATGGGTAGGGGCGGCGGGGGCGAAAAAACCTACGAGGCAAACAACCGCACAGCCCAAGCAGCATGCACCTCCGCACTGATCTCCAACACCGGCGCGGAAGCCGCTGGCAACACCCCGACCCCACCCTCCAACGCACACCGCGCCACCGCACTCGCCCGCTCCGCCACCAGATCAAGCTCGGGCGCCAACCGAGCCAACACCCCGGTCGCATCGAACGGATCAAGACTCAGCAACCGCACCGTCGCACTCGCCGGCCCACTGACACTCTCGTACACAGCGCAGTACGCGGCGTCCTCCGCCCCGAGCCCCGCGGCCCGGGCAGCCAGCCCGAGAACGACCGGCTGATGGGCGCCCTTGGGGAACTCCCGCGCCAGCGCGTCGAGTTCGGCGGACGGCCATGTGGCCCGAGCGGCCCGCATCAACTGCCGCCCGAGCTTCCGGGCGGCGACCCGGAGGGCCAGGGACGGGGTACGGGCGTCCGCGGCCCCGTCCAGTTCCACGGGATCGATGCCGAGGGCGGCGGCAGCGGCGAGCGAGGCCGACACCAGCCCCGCCGTGTGCAACCGCCCCCGGCAGAACTCCTCCAGACTCCCCGCACCGGTGATCCGCCCGGCCTTGACCGCCGCCTCGGCCCCACCGGAGTGGGCATGCCCCCCGGCGGGAAACCGACCGTCGGCCAGCACAAGCAACGCAGCACGCGACATGACGAGCCTCAGCACTCGGAATCAGCAGAAAACGAACCCGGAAGAACCACGAGAACCAGCTGGCCCAGCCCAGCCGAGCCAGCGGGATCAGAACAAGAAATACCGCTGAGCCATGGGCAGTTCGGCAGCAGGCGTGGCCTCCACCAGCTCCCCGTCGATCGTGACGGCGAAGCTGTCGGGATCGATCTCCACCCGCGGCCGCGCGTCGTTCTCCCGCATGTCCGCCTTGGTCACCCCACGCGTCGACTCGATCGACACGAACCGCTTGCCGAGCCCGAGCCGCTCCGGCAGCCCGTCCTCGATCGCGATCGGCGCGACGAAGTTGAACGAGTTGGAGGCGGGCGCCCGCCCGATCGCCCCGAACATCGGCCGGGGCAGAATCGGCTGCGGCGTGGGAATGGACGCGTTGGCGTCGCCCATCTGCGCATACGCGATCTGCCCGCCCTTGACGACGAGATGCGGCTTGACGCCGAAGAACGCGGGCTCCCACAGCACGAGGTCGGCGAGCTTCCCGGTCTCGACGGAGCCGACCTCGCGGGCGAGTCCCTGGGCGAGGGCCGGGTTGATCGTGTACTTGGCGACATAGCGACGTACACGACGGTTGTCCGCACGTCCGTCCCCGGGCAGTGCGCCCCGCCGCCGCTTCATGACGTGGGCGGTCTGCCAGGTCCGCATGATGACCTCGCCCACGCGCCCCATGGCCTGCGCGTCGGAGGAGATGATCGAGATCGCCCCGAGGTCGTGCAGGATGTCCTCGGCCCCGATGGTGGTGGGCCGGATCCGGGACTCGGCGAAGGCGAGGTCCTCGGGCACGGCCGCGTTGAGGTGGTGGCAGACCATCAGCATGTCGAGGTGTTCCTCGGCGGTGTTGACGGTGTAGGGCCGGGTCGGGTTGGTCGAGCTGGGCAGCACATGTGCCTCGGAGACCACGCTCATGATGTCGGGCGCGTGCCCGCCGCCCGCACCTTCCGTGTGGTACGCGTGGATCGTGCGGCCCGCGATCGCGGCGAGCGTGTCGGCCACGAACCCGGCCTCGTTGAGGGTGTCCGTGTGGATGGCGATCTGCGCACCCGTCCGGTCCGCCACGGTGAGCGCGGCGTCGATGACCGCGGGCGTGGACCCCCAGTCCTCGTGCAGCTTGAGACCGAGCGCCCCGCCGCGCAGCTGGGAGAGCATCGCCTCGTGGGAGACGGTGTTGCCCTTGCCGAGGAGCCCGAAGTTGAGCGGGTACTCCTCCATCGCCTCCAGCATCCGGGCCAGATGCCAGGGTCCGGGCGTGACGGTGGTCGCCTTGGAGCCCTCGGCCGGACCGGTGCCGCCGCCGATGAGCGTGGTGATCCCGGAGGCCAGCGCCTCGTCGGCGATCTGCGGACAGATCAGATGCACATGGGCGTCGATGGCACCGGCCGTCAGGATCCGCCCGTTGCCCGCGATGATCTCGGTCTCCGGGCCGATCACCAGGTCCGGGTGCACCCCGTCCATGGTGTCCGGGTTGCCCGCCTTGCCGATGCCGGTGATCCGGCCGTCGCGGATGCCGACGTCGGCCTTGACGATCCCCCAGTGATCGATGATCACCGCACCCGTGATGACGGTGTCCGGGGTGCCGTCTGCGCGCGTAGCACGCGACTGGCCCATCGACTCGCGGATGACCTTGCCACCGCCGAACACGGCCTCGTCACCGGCGCGTCCGGGGCCGCCTGAGCGGTCCTCCTCGATCTCGATCAGCAGATCGGTGTCGGCGAGCCGGATGCGGTCGCCGGTGGTGGGGCCGAACAGGTCGGCGTACGCGGCACGCGAGATCTCAGGCATCGAGGGCACCTCCGGTCTCGCCGCGCAGGCCGGGCACGACACGGGCGCCGGTGAGCGGGACGAGTTCGACGTCGACGGGGATCCCGGGTTCGAAGCGCACGGCGGTGCCGGCGGCGACGTTGAGCCGCTTGCCGCGCGCGGCGGCGCGGTCGAAGTCCAGACCGGGGTTGGCCTCGGCGAAGTGGTAGTGGGAGCCGACCTGGACGGGCCGGTCGGCGGCGTTGAGGACGGTGAGCCGGGTGACCTCAAGGCCTTCGTTGAAGGCGACGGGTCCGTCGGCGAACAGGAACTCTCCGGGAATCACGGCTGCCACTCCCCCGTCAGACGATCGGGTCGTGGACGGTGACGAGCTTGGTGCCGTCCGGGAAAGTGGCCTCCACCTGGACGTCGTGGATCATCTCGGGGATGCCCTCCATGACGTCCTCACGGGTGAGGATCTTGCGTCCGGAGGCCATGAGTTCGGCCACGGTACGGCCGTCCCGGGCCCCTTCGAGGATGTGCGAGGTGATCAGGGCGACGGCCTCGGGGTGGTTGAGCTTCAACCCCCGGGCCCTGCGCTTCTCGGCCACATCGGCGGCCACATGGATGAGCAGCCTCTCCTGCTCGTGCGGCGTCAGTTGCACGGCGTCCACCTCACAGTCCTCGCTCCGGACCGTGCGGGGTCCGGTTGCCGCAGCCACCACGAAGGATTCGGATGCAGTACGCGACTGCGGTACGCGGCCGGAATGCGCGACTCTGCGCGTCCCGGGCTGCGAAAACCCCTGGTGACGTGGTGGTGCAGGCTAGTTGCGCGGGATTTCAGGGACGTTAACCGCCGCGCGGGGATTGGCACGAGGATCACGGACGACGAGCCGACCGGCCGGCCTGATCGTCGGCATGCGCCCCGCACTCGTACGCCGACGAGCCTCGCCACGTCAGCGCGGCGGCTCCATGCTCATCAACCCCCGCAGACCGTCCTGGATCACGCCGACGGGCGCCGAACCGAAGAGCGCCTGCTGGGCGGCGAACCCCTGCGCGGTGGCGATCATGGTCCTGGCGACGTGGTCGGCGGGGATGTCCGCCCGCATCAACCCGGCCTCCTGATAGCCCTCGACGACCTTCACCCACGCCGCTCGCACGGTGGCGAAACCTGTGCGCAGCACCTGCGACAGCTCGCCATCGCGGAGCGTCTCCGTCCAGACCTGGATCATCAGCCTCGGGAAGGAGGCCTCTCCGTCCCAGCTCAGCCCGAGCTTTCCCCCTCCCCCCAGCCCTAGCACCTGGGTCATGACCCGGCCCACGAGTACGTCGGGCGGCGGGGGCGGACTCTGCCGGGCAGCCTCTTCGAAGGCTTCGCGAATACCTCCGAGGACCTCGGTGACGATGGCCGCGATCAGCTCGTCCTTGCCGCTGAAATAGCGGTAGACCGCGCCCGCCGAGAGGTCCACCTCCTTCAGCACGTCCTGCATCGACGTGGCATGGAACCCGTTGCGGGCGAAGCAGCGGGCCGCGCCGTCGAGGATCTGACGGCGACGGGCGTCGAGGTGTTCCTGGGATACGCGAGCCATGCCTGAAAACTAAAACGAACATTCCTTCTTGACAAGTGGAGACACCGGCAGGACAGTGACGGAACAAGAAAAACGAACGATCCTTCTTTTTAGCGGGACCGCTCACCACAGCCCCACCAACATCCACATCCACATCCACATCCACACCAAGGGAAGAGACCATGTCCGCCGCATCCGCTACGCGCACCGGGACCACGTCACCAGGCTCACCGCAGCCGTCACAGTCGCCGCAGCAGCCGAGCCAGTCGTCGCACGGCCGCCATGTCGTCGCCGTCGTCGTACTGGTGCCCGTGCTGGTGGCCCTCGCCCTGTGGGCCTTCGCCTGGCCAGCGGCCCGTACCGCGCCGCGCGATCTGCCGCTCGGCGTGGCGGGCCCGGCGACAGCGGCCGCCCAGGTCCAGAAGCAGTTCGAAGAGCACGAGGGCGCCTTCGAGATCCACCGCTACGCCGACGAGGCCGCCGCCCGGGACGCCATCGAGGACCGGACCGTATACGGCGCGGTCGTCGTGACCGGGGAGGGGCCGAAGCTGTTGACCGCCTCGGCCGCGAGCCCGTTCGTGGCCCAGTTGCTCCAGCAGTCGGTGACCCAGCAGGCGGGCGGCGCCCAGGTGCGTACCGTCGACGTCGTACCGGCTGCCGAGGACGACCCGCGCGGCTCGGCCCTGACGTCGAGCGTGCTGCCGCTGACGCTGGCGGGCATCGCCGCGGGAGCCGTCGTGACCCTGCTCGGGCTGCGCGGGCGGCGCGCGATCGCCGCCCTGGTCGGTGCGTCCGCGCTCGTCGGCCTGGTGGCGGCCTCTCTCGCCGGCAGCTGGCTCGGCGCACTCACTGGCGACTGGTGGGCCCAGGCGGGCGCCCTGGGCCTGGCCACACTGGCGGTCGGCGCCGCCGTCGCGGGTCTGGCGGCCCTGCTGGGCACTCCGGGCGTCGGACTGGGCGCGTTCGTGGTGATGATGCTCGGCAACCCGTTCTCCGGCGCCGCCACGGCGCCCGAGATGCTGCCCGACCCGGTCGGGACGATCGGCCAGTGGCTGCCACCGGGCGCCGGCGTCTCACTGCTCCGCTCGATCTCGTTCTTCGACGGAGCCGCCGCGTCCGGCCCGGCCCTCACCCTGACCTGGTGGGCCGCACTGGGACTCGGCGCGATCCTCCTGGGCAGCGCACTCAAGCGCCGCAGGGAGGCCGCCGAGCCGACTCCCGCAGAGCGCGAGCCCGCCCTGACGAACTAACCCCCCACAGAACCGACCGTGCACCCCTGAAGTAGCGGACAGGGGTGCACGGTCTTACGCGTTTCAGGGGCGCCGGGTCTTGCGCGTATCAGGGGTGCCCAGCCGTGTCCTCATGCGCACACGGCTGGGCCTTGCGCATGCCACTGACCCCGACACCCACCCACCCAGGGGCGCGGGGAACTGCGCGACAAGCCCCCACCGGCCGGCACCCGGCACACAAGCGCAACCACCCCACACCACAAGCCGCCTAAGACGCCCCGCTCCCCCGATGCTCCGCCGCAATCCCGAACCGCTGCCGTTCGCGAGGAGCGGAACCCACCTCCCGAACACTCGACACCGCACTGATCACCGGCGACTCCACCCCCGCCTCGATCGCCGCGTCGAGTTTCTCGAGTCGCTCCAGGTCAGCCGCGGACACGAGAGCGACAAGCGGCTTCCCGTGCCGCGTCACGACGACGCGCTCCCCGCCGTACACCACCCGGTTGATCAGGTCGGCGAGCTCAGCCCTGGCTTGCGTCACCGGAATCTCGTAGGCCATGCTCCCCATCATAACGTCATGTACGTCCTGTACATTTTTTACAGGACCTCTCCCGGAGGAGCGTGTGTCATGACCCGACCGTCCGCCCGCCATGTCCTGCCCGAGTTCACCGAACGCACGAGTTCGGGGAGTCGGACCATGGACCCCTACTCGAAGCTGCTGGAAGAGCGGATCGTGTTTCTCGGGACGCCGATCGACGACGTCTCGGCGAACGACGTGATGGCGCAGTTCATGCACCTCGAGTACCAGGCGCCCGACAGGGACATCTCGCTCTACATCAATTCGCCCGGCGGCTCGTTCAGCGCGATGACGGCCGTCTACGACACGATGCGGTTCGTCAGCTGCGAGGTGGAGACCATCTGCCTGGGGCAGGCGGCGTCGGCAGCGGCGGTGCTGCTCGCGGCCGGCACACCGGGCAAGCGGTACGCGCTGCCGGGCGCCCGCGTGCTGATCCACCAGCCGTCGTTCTCCGAACCCGTCCAGGGACAGGCCTCCGACCTGGCCATTCAGGCCGGCGAGTTGATGCGTACCCGTGGGCAGTTGGAGGAGATGCTCGCCCGGCACACGGGGCAGAGCCGGGAGCGGATCGGTGCCGACATCGAGCGGGACAAGATCCTGGACGCGCGGGCGGCGCTTGAGTACGGACTGATCGACCGGATCGTCCCGAGCCGGAAGTCCACCCAGAGCGCACGCGGCGCGAGGTGAGCGGCCGATGCTCCCACCCGAGTTGCCGCCGCTGCCGGCCCTGACCCGTGCGGAGGCCGAGCTGATCGACCGTTACCTTGAAGTGGTCGACCTGCTCGGCAGGATCAACCCGGCTCATTCCGGGGACACTTACCGGGGGCTGCGCGCGGCCCAGGCCCTGGTCGGCAGGGCCACCGCGCTGCGCGACGCGCTGGCCCTGATGCACCAGCGCGGCGAGCACGAGGTGCACGCGCCGACCCTGGCGCGGGCGCTGCGCGTCCTCGACGGTGAGCGCCGAGCGGGCCGGATCGCGCTACCGCCGCGCTCCGACAGCTGACGTACCGCCATGGACCCGGCGTCACGCAGGCATCTGACGAGACGTCCGGGTCAGGGTTCAAACGGACCGAAAGGCGTACCACCGAACAGCGTAGTCAGAGCTGCTTTTACAGGCCCGTGGAAGTTGCGCAACCCGCGTAGCCTCCGTACGGAATCAGACGTTCCGGTGCTGGTACGAGGGTCGTCGACCCCCTCGACGCCCTCCCGCGGGAAAGGCTGTCCACCCGAACGGGTGAGTGGTGAGTAAGCCCACAAATCGCCGATTCCGCTCGGCTTTTGGGACATCCGTGCGTCAAGATCCCTTCCGACGACAAGCCCCCGCCACAAGCGGCGGGGCGATCCGGGCGGACGCCGAGTCCTGCCGCCGCCCGGATGACCGGTCGACAGAAGTGGATCGGCAGGAGTGGAGGACCCAAGCACGACGGGTCGCCGGAACGGTCACGCCATGACCGGGCCGAGCAGCCCTTGGGGTGAAGCCGCGTCAGCGGCCGGGCAACTTCGCCAGCCCGAATCCGACAGGTCATCCTTCACAGGCGGCTGACGAAGGGTTGCGCATGACTGCGCTCAATCGTGTCCCGTCGCTGTTCAGCAGGGCCGGTACCGCATCGGCTCTCACCATCGCCGCTGTCGGCGGCGGCATCGTGGCCCCCGGATTCACGTCCGGCGCGGAAGCGGCCACACCCGCGACGAAGGCACTCCAGGTAGCGGCCTCCAAGAAGGGCTCCCCGTACAAGTACGGGGCCGTGGGGCCCAAGCGCTTCGACTGCTCCGGCCTCACGCTCTACTCGTTCAAGAAGGCGGGCAAGTCCCTGCCGCGTACGGCCGCCGCGCAGTACAACAAGACGAACCATGTCTCCGCTTCGAACCGCAAGCAGGGAGACCTGGTCTTCTTCCACTCGGGCCGGAACGTCTACCACGTCGGCATCTACGCCGGGAAGGGACGGATCTGGCACTCCCCGAAGACCGGGGAAGTGGTGAAGCTCCAGAAGATCTGGACGAAGAGCGTCTGGTACGGCCGGGTCAGGTGACCCGCCCGGAAGGTGGCCGCGGTGATCACCGCGGCCACGTTCCGGGGCCCGGTGCGTGATATTCGCGGCAGAGTGGTTACTCCTTCACTTATGGGCGACCTTCATCACCACGAGGAGCGCAACGAGACACGGCTTGAGCGCGCCGACCGCAACTTCAACGAACTGCTCCAGGAACTGCGGGTCACGCAGACCGGGGTGCAGATCCTCTTCGCCTTCCTCCTCACCCTCGCGTTCACCCCGCGCTTCCCCTCCCTGGACTTGTTCCAGCGCACCACGTACGTCGTCACGCTGCTGCTCTCCGTACTGGCCGCCACCCTCTTCACGGCTCCGGCCGCGCTGCATCGCCGGCTCTTCCAGCAGGGCGCCAAGCCCCAGGTCGTGAAGGCCTCCTCGCATCTGGCCGAGATCGGGCTCGGCGTGCTCGCGCTCGCCCTCTCCGGTTCGGTCCTGCTCGTCGTGGACGTGGCGACGGGCCGGGCGGGCGGCATCGCGGCCGGTGCGACCACGCTGGTCGTCTGCGCGGGGCTGTGGGCGCTCATCCCCCACCTGATGCAGGGGTCCGCCGACGACGAGGACTAGCGGGGGACTGGCGGGCGCCTTCACGCCACCCGTGGGGCACGGCTCTCAGTCCGCTGTCACGGGCTGCACCGGTGCCGTCCAGGGCAGCATGATCGAGACCGTCTTGCCGCCCTCTCTGGTGGGCCGGACCGTCAGCTTGCCGCCGCACTCGACCGTCAGCCAGCGGACGATCACCATGCCGCGGCCGTTGTCCTGCTGTACGGCCGCGGGCAAACGTTTCGGGAAGCGCGGGTGGCTGTCGGTCACCCCGATGCGCAGTTGTTCGTCGCGGTCGAGTTCGATGTCCACCGTGAAGGTGGGCGACTGCCCGAACGTGTGCTGTACGGCGTTGGTGGCGAGCTCCGAGACGATGAGCCGGACTGTGTCGGCGGCCTCCGTGTCGGATGGAAGTCCCCATTCGGCCAGCACGTTCATGACGTATGTGCGGGCGGCGTAGACCGAGGCGGGATCGCTCGGCAGAGTGACGGATGCTTCCTGGTGGTCTGCCATGGCGAGGTCGTCCCTTTCCCACGGGACCGGAGTCCGACACGAAGCGGATGACTTCGAGTACGGTCCCGGACTGGTGCTTGCGCCAGAGTGCCACTACCTCGGCGTTCGTGGTGCCGATCCACCGAGATATGCATATATCTGTCGCTCGAAGCGGTGAACTCTGCGACGGCCGACCGTATTTGGGCGGGGGGCCGGTTCGTCCTCTACGGTCGGCGTGACGCCGGACGATATAGCGCCGGCGCGACGGTCGGAAGGAGACGGCCATGCAGTACGGTCCCGCTGTGCGCCGCCGGAAACTCGGTGCCGAACTGCGTGCCCTGCGTGCCCGTGCGGGCCTCAAGAGCGGCGAGGCGGCCCGGCTCGTCGGCTGGCACCAGTCGAAGGTGAGCCGGATCGAGACCGGCCGCAGCGGGGTGAAGCCGGCGGACGTGGAGCTGCTCCTCGACGCGTACGACGTCCGGGACGCGGAGCTGCGCGAGTTGCTCGTGGTGCTGGCGGGCTCCGACGACAACGGCAGGCACCACTGGTGGCACGCCTACCGGGGTCTTCTGCCGTCCACCTACAGCGACTTCATCAGCCTGGAGTCGCAGGCCAGCGTGATGCGCACGCTGGAGAACTCCGTCGTGCCGGGGCTGTTGCAGACGCCGGAGTACGCCCGCGAGGTCACCCTGGCGGCCGTGGACGGGGCACCGGACGACAAGGTCGACGCGCTGGTGGAGGTGCGCCTCGCCCGTCAGGACGTACTGCGTTCGAATCCACCGCTCCGACTGAGTGCGGTTCTCGACGAAGCGGCCCTACGACGGACGGTCGGCGGACCGGAGGTCATGGCACGGCAGTTGGATCACCTCAGAGAGGCCGCGCACCTCCCTCACGTGCGGATTCAGGTGCTGCCGTTCGGAGTTGGAGCTCATGTCGGCGTCACCGGGCCCTTTGTTATTTTTTCGTTTCCGAGCACATCTGATCTGGATGTGGTTGTTCTAGACCACTTGACGAGTAGCCTCTATCTCGAACGGAAAGAAGACCTCCAGGCCTACAGCGAGGCCTTCGACTCCCTTCAGGTCCACGCCCTTTCGCCCGAGGAAACGTTGGATTTCATCGCCGGTGTAGCTCACGGCGCATAAGGAGGCACCATGCCCGCCCTGCCTCGGCCCCTACCTTCGAGCACCCGTCTGCACGGTGTGCGGTGGCAGCGCAGCAGCCGCAGCACGGGAATGAACAACTGCGTCGAGACGGCCCGTCCGGCCTCCGGACCATGGGCCGGACTGCTCGCGGTCCGCGACTCGAAGAACACGTCGGGACCCGCCCTGCTCTTCGCCCCCGCCGCCTGGGAGGGATTTATCGCCGCGCTTCGATGATCAGGCGTACGGCACGGTCGAGTTGCCCGTCGGTGAGGTCCGCGCGGGCGGTGAGCCGCAGCCGTGAGATGCCGTCGGGCACCGACGGGGGGCGGAAGCAGCCGACGGCGAGACCGGCCTCGCGGCAGTCCGCGGCCCAGCGCACGGCCCGCTCCGGGGAGGACGCGCGCACGGAGACGACGGCGGCGTCCGGTCGTACGGCTTCGAGACCCTCGGCCGTCAGCCGTTCGTGCAGGGTGGTCGCCACGCCGCGCGCGCGTGTGGCCCGTTCCGGTTCCCTGCGCAGCAGACGCAGGGCCGCGAGAGCCGCGCCCGCCGCCGCGGGGGCCAGACCGGTGTCGAAGATGAAGGTACGGGCCGCGTTGACCAGATGGTCGATGACGTGGGCCGGGCCGAGAACGGCGCCGCCCTGGCTGCCGAGGGACTTCGACAGCGTGACGGTGGTGACCACGTCCGGCGCGCCCGCGAGGCCCACCGCGTGCGGCGCGCCCCGGCCGCCGTCGCCGAGTACGCCGAGACCGTGCGCGTCGTCCACGAGCAGGGCGGCGCCGAACTCCCGGCAGGCGGCGGCGAGTCCGGTGAGCGGGGCCGCGTCGCCGTCGACCGAGAAGACCGTGTCGGAGACCACGACGGCCACTCCGGCATGCGTGCCCAGCGCCTTGCGCACGGCGTCCGGGTCGGCGTGCGCGACGACCTGGGTGGTGCCGCGCGCGAGACGGCAGCCGTCGATCAGCGAGGCGTGGTTGCCCGCGTCGGAGACGACGAGGGAGCCGTGCGGGGCCAGCGCGGTGACGGCGGCGAGATTGGCCGCGTATCCCGAGGAGAAGACCAGCGCGGACTCGAACCCGCAGAATTCGGCCAGCTCGCGTTCGAGTTCCGCGTGGAGTTCCGTGGAGCCGGAGACGAGCCGGGAGCCGGTCGCTCCGGCGCCCCAGGTCCGCGCGGCGCTCGCGGCCGCCTCGGTGACCTCGGGGTGCCTCGCCAGGCCCAGGTAGTCGTTGCCCGCGAGATCGAGGAGCGGGGAGTCGGCGGGGCGGGGGCGCAGGGTGCGGACGAGTCCGGCCCGGCGGCGCACCCGCGCCTGCTCGTCGATCCACTCGAAAGGCGATCCCGACATATGTCCTCCGGGCCATGAGGTGAGGGTGTTCCATGGGGCGCCAACACATGACATTTCGCCTGGGCCGTCCCCACCTGCCTTTTGTAGGCAACGCACAGACCCTAGCCGGACCACCAGCCGCCCATGATGTGGCAATACCCACACGTCGAACGGCCTCTGTTGTCCGGTCCCTCCTTGGCCCGACGCGGTCGGATAGGCCAGGATCGGACCTCATGGACCTGCTGAACACGCTGGTGGACAAGGGGCTTCGGCGAGAGCTGCCGACCCGCGAAGAGGCGCTGGCCGTACTGGCGACCTCCGACGACGAACTCCTCGATGTGGTGGCCGCGGCCGGCAAGGTGCGCCGGCAGTGGTTCGGCCGACGGGTGAAACTCAACTACCTGGTCAACCTGAAGTCGGGCCTGTGCCCGGAGGACTGCTCGTACTGCTCGCAGCGGCTCGGCTCCAAGGCCGGGATCCTGAAGTACACGTGGCTGAAACCCGACCAGGCCTCCGAGGCCGCGGCGGCCGGGCTCGCGGGCGGCGCCAAGCGGGTCTGCCTGGTGGCGAGCGGACGCGGTCCCACCGACCGTGACGTGGACCGGGTCTCGGACACCATCAAGGCGATCAAGGACCAGAACGAGGGCGTCGAGGTGTGCGCCTGCCTCGGGCTGCTCTCCGACGGCCAGGCCGAGCGGCTGCGCGAGGCGGGCGCGGACGCCTACAACCACAACCTCAACACGTCCGAGTCGACGTACGGGGACATCACGACCACCCACACGTACGCCGACCGCGTCGACACGGTCCAGAAGGCGCACGCCGCGGGTCTGTCCGCCTGCTCGGGGCTGATCGCGGGCATGGGCGAGAGCGACGAGGACCTCGTCGACGTCGTCTACTCGCTGCGCGCGCTCGACCCGGACTCGGTGCCGGTCAACTTCCTGATCCCGGTCGAGGGCACCCCGCTCGCCAAGGAGTGGAACCTCACGCCGCAACGCTGTCTGCGGATCCTCGCGATGGTCCGGTTCGTCTGCCCGGACGTCGAGGTGCGGATCGCGGGCGGCCGCGAGGTCCATCTGCGCACGATGCAGCCGCTCGCCCTGAACCTGGCCAACTCGATCTTCCTCGGCGACTACCTGACCACCGAGGGCCAGGCGGGCAAGGCGGACCTGGAGATGATCGCGGACGCCGGGTTCGAGGTGGAGGGCACGGGCCAGGTGACGCTTCCGGAGCACCGGGTCACCGCGGGCGGCGGCTGCGGTTCCCACGCCGAGGCCGGCTGCGGCTCGCACGCGGACGCCGGATGCGGCTCCCACGAGGGCGGCGGCTGCGGCCCCTGCGGCTCGGCCGCCGAGGAGCAGGCCCCCGCGGCGGCGCGGGTCCCCGAGACGGCCCGCGTCTCCGAGGCCCGTACGGACCTGGTCGCGGTACGCCGCCGGGGTGCCGGAACGGACCTCGCGCCCAATGCCTGACCCGCACGTGTCCGGCCTCTCCGTGCCCGAGCTGCTGGAGCTCGACCGACGGCACGTCTGGCATCCGTACGGTCCGATGCCCGGCCGCCAGGAACCGCTCGTCGTGGAGTCGGCGAGCGGGGTGCGGTTGCGGCTGGCCGGTACGGACACCGAGCTGATCGACGGCATGTCGTCCTGGTGGTCGGCGATCCACGGCTACAACCACCCCGCGCTCAACGAGGCGGCCCGCGACCAGCTCGGCCGGATGAGCCATGTGATGTTCGGCGGGCTCACGCACGAGCCCGCCGTACGGCTGGCGAAGCGCCTTGTCGACATGTCACCCGAGGGTCTTGAGCATGTCTTCCTGGCCGACTCCGGCTCGGTGTCCGTCGAGGTCGCGGTCAAGATGTGCCTCCAGCACTGGCGTTCCCTCGGCCGCCCGGGCAAGCAGCGCCTGCTGACCTGGCGCGGCGGCTACCACGGCGACACCTGGCAGCCCATGTCCGTGTGCGACCCCGAGGGCGGGATGCACCAGCTGTGGCAGGGCGTGCTTCAGCGCCAGGTGTTCGCTGACCCGCCGCCGGTCGCGTACGAGGAGTCGTACGCGGACCAGCTGCGTGAGCTGATCGAGCGGCACGCGGACGAGCTGGCCGCGGTGATCGTGGAGCCGGTGGTGCAGGGCGCGGGCGGGATGCGGTTCCACTCCCCCGCGTATCTGCGGGTGCTGCGCGAGGCGTGCGACGCGCACGACGTGCTGCTCGTGTTCGACGAGATCGCGACCGGCTTCGGCCGTACGGGCGCCATGTTCGCGGCCGAGCACGCGGCGGTGACGCCGGACGTGATGTGCGTGGGCAAGGCACTGACCGGCGGCTATATGACGATGGCGGCCACACTCTGCACCGCGCGGGTCGCCGACGGGATCTCTCGGGGCGAGGTGCCGGTGCTCGCCCACGGCCCGACCTTCATGGGCAACCCGCTCGCCGCCGCCGTGGCCTGCGCCTCGATCGACCTGCTCCTCGGCCAGGACTGGCAGACCGAGGTCAAGCGCATCGAGACAGGGCTGCGGGAGGGGCTGGCCCCGGCGGCGGAACTGCCCGGGGTCCGGGACGTACGCGTGCTCGGTGCCATCGGGGTCGTGCAGCTCGACCACGAGATCGACATGGCCGCGGCGACCCGGGCCGCGGTCCGCGAGGGCGTGTGGCTGCGCCCGTTCCGTGACCTCGTCTACACGATGCCGCCGTACGTCACCGGGGACGCGGATCTGGCACGGATCACGGCCGCGGTGTGCGCGGCGGCTCGGGAGGGCTGACATGTCTTCGGTACTGGTGATCACGGGGACGGGCACGGAGGTCGGCAAGACGATGACGACCGCGGCCGTCGCCGCGGCGGCTCTCGCGGCCGGGCGCTCCGTGGCCGTGCTCAAGCCCGCGCAGACCGGTGTGCTGCCGGGCGAGCCCGGGGACGCCGACGAGGTGGCCCGGCTCGCGGGCGCGGTGACGTCCGTCGAACTCGCCCGCTATCCCGAGCCGTTGGCTCCCGCCACGGCGGCCCGGCGGTCCGGTCTCGCACCGGTGCGTCCGGTCGAAGTGGCTGAGGCTGCGGGCAAGTTGGCCGCCGACCACGACCTCGTGCTGGTCGAGGGAGCGGGCGGCCTCCTCGTACGGTTCGACGACGAGGGCGGCACACTCGCGGACGCGGCACGGCTGCTGGATGCCCCCGTCCTGGTGGTCGCCTCCGCAGGACTCGGCACGCTCAACACGACAGAACTGACCGCCCGCGAACTACGGGCCCGCCAACTCGACCTGCTGGGTGTCGTACTGGGCAGCTGGCCGAACGAGCCGGATCTCGCCTCGCGTTGCAACCTGACAGACCTGCCGGTGGTCGCCGAGGCACCCCTGTTGGGCGCACTCCCCGAGGGCTGCGGCGGGCTCCCGGTGACCGACTTCCGCTCCACGGCGGCCAGTTGGCTCGCACCACGGCTTGGGGGAACATGGACCGCCCCGTGAGGGGCGCGGGGAACTGCGCGACCAGCCACATCCGACCCGCAGGCAAGGAACAGCATCCCGGCGGCGCTCACTCCTCCGACGCCAACAACCTCACCAGCTCGATCCGCGACCGAATCCCAAGCCGGTTGAACACCCCGCGCAGATGGTGGTCGATGGTGCGCGGACTGAGCACCAGACGGGACGCGATCTCCCGATTGGTCGCCCCGTCGGCAGCCATCCGGGCCACCGTCAACTGCTGAGCGGTGAGCAGCGTGGCCAGGTCACGGGGCCTGCCCGGCGCCCCGGCAGGCTCGCCCAGGGCCCGGAGTTCGCCCCGGGCCTGCGCGGCACAGTGCGGCGCACCGAAGTGCAGGAACGCTTCGAGCGCGCTGTGCAGCCGGTCACGCGCCTCCGTGCGGTTGCGCAACCGCCGCAACGCACCGCCGAACAGCAGCTCCGTACGGGCGCGTTCGAAGTCGCGGGTGCCGCCGGCGTGCAGGTCGAGGGCGGTCCGGTAGTGCTCGACGGCCTCGGGCCCGGTGGCCAGCAGGGCCCGGCAACGGGCGCTGAGGGCAAGGTCGTCGGGGCTGCGGACGGCGCTCGCCCAGCGGTCGTAGTCGGCGTGGGCGGCCCGCGCGACGCGGGTGTCGCCGGTGCGGACGGCGGCTTCCACGTAGTGCGGGGTGGCGAGATGGCGTACGGCCCGGTGCCCGTGCCCGGGGCCGAATCCGGCGAGGGCGCGCAGCCGGGACGCGGACGCCGCGTAGCGGCCGGTGCTGAGGTCGAGGAAGGCGAGCGCCCACAGGGCGAGGGCGGCGGCGAGGCCGAGACCGCGTTCCAGGGCGTGGGTACGGGCGGCTTCGGCGCGGGCCCGGCAGACGTCCTCGTCGCCGGTGACGGCGGCGAACATGGCTAGGGCGGCCTGGAGATGACAGGCCCCGTTGTCCTGCCCGGTGGCGTACGCCTGGCGCAGGGCGTCCAGGGTGGCGGCGCCCGCGGCCCGTGGGCGGCCCGTCCAGAACTCGGCGTACGCCCGGAACTCCATGGCCTGCGGAACGGTCGTCGACTCGCCCCTGGCACGGGCGGAGGCGGCGGCGCGTACAGCCGCGGAGGCGGCGCGGGTGTGGTCGCCGAGCATCAGGGCGGCGATCGAGGAGTGGATCAGCGAGGTGGGGTCGCCGCCGGGCCCGCAGCGCCCGGCGGCCGCTTCGAGGAGATCGCGGGCGTCCTCGTACCGCCCTTCGAACGCGGCGGCCAGTCCCCCGAGTGTGCCCGGTGGCACGATCCCGTACCGGTCCGCGACGGCCGCGGCCTCCACACATCGGCGCAGGTCACCGGTGTAGACGGCGGCCTCGGTGGCACGTGCCACCAGGTGCGCGGCGACATCGGGAGCCGCGGGCACGACAGGGCGTACGACTCGGCTGCCGCCCGCGCCCTCGATCAGCGCGCCGCCGATCGTGCTGTCTCCGTCGACGCTTCTGCCGGGCTCGACGCCGAGTGCCCGCTCCCCCGACTCCGCGCCGCGTACGGCTTCCGCGAGCAGCGCGTCGAAGGACTCCGTGGCGTTCCCCGCGCGTAGAGCGAGCAGGCCGCTCAGCCCGTCGACATCACCGTGGGCGGCGAGGCGGCGGGCCCGGTCGGCGTCGCCGGAGCGCCAGGCGTCGGCGGCGGCCCGGGCCAGCAGACGGGGGCGTTCCCGTGGGTCGGGGGTCAGCGCGGCGGCCCGTTCGAGGAGAGCGCGGGCCAGCGCGTGTTCGCCCGCGGCCCGGGCCTCGTGCGCCGATGCGCGCAGTTCCCCCGCGAGCCGCCGGCTGGGCCCGAGTGTGGCGGCGGCGCGGTGCCAGGACCGGCGGGGCGCCTCGCCCTCGCCGCGCAGGACGCGGGCGAGCAGCCGATGGGTCTCGCGCCGGTCCAGGGCCGACGCGGTCTCGTAGGCGGCGATACGGATCCAGGGGTCCCTGAACACGACTCCGGAGGACGTGGGATGGGCGAATCCGGCGGCCTCGGCCTCGTCGAGGGGCCCGGTGTCCAGCCGGGCCGCGGTCACCGCGCGCTGGAAGGCGTGCGTGGCGAGGGGGTACTGGTCGGCGGCGGCGATCAGCAGGAGCCGCCGGGTGTCCGGCGGGAGGGTCCTGATCTCGCGCCGCTGGGACCGCAGCAGACCGGGGGCCACGGCGACGGGTTCGGCCGGAAGCGGTTCCAGACCGGCCAGTTGATGCTCGCTCAGGGCGGCGGCGAGTTCCACGGCCGCGCGCGGATCGCCGTGCACGGCACGCAGCACCCGGACCCGGACACCTTCGGACATCGGGGTTCGCGGGTGCGTTCGCGGCACGCCGCCCGGTTGTTCCGGGGCGTTCATCAGGGGCGGTGGCGAATGCTGCGGGAGAGGCGGGGGGTTCACCGAGGTCACCACACCTCTCACGTTACTGGCGAGTTAAGTGGTGCGTAAAGACCGGCGATTTCACCGATGCGGCGCGCGTAGACCCCACCTGACACTCCTGACGACCCCACCCGCATCAGGAGGCACCATGACCCGCCGCACACGCACTGCCGGCACGGTCTTCGCAGCGGTCCTCGCGTCGCTGCTTCTGTCCCTGTCCCTGCCCGCGTCCCCGGCGAACGCCGCCGCCCGCAACCCCGTCGTCTTCGTGCACGGTCTGAGCAGTTCGTCGAGCAGCTGGGACGACTGGACCGCCGACTTCAAGGCCGACGGCTACGCCGGCTCCGAGCTGTTCGCCTGGTCCTACGACTGGGGCAAGTCGAACGTCACGACCGCCCAGCAGCTGTCCACCAAGATCCAGAGCGTGCTCTCCCAGACCGGCGCGTCCAAGGTCGACCTGGTCGTGCACTCGATGGGCGCGCTGAACTCCCGCTACTACCTCAAGAACCTCGGCGGGACCGCGTACGTCGACGACTTCGTCTCCACGGCCGGTACGAACCACGGGACCACGACCGCCGGCTGGTGCAGCTGGATCTACACGTCCTGCGCGGAGATGTACACCGGCAGTTCGTTCCTGACCTCGCTCAACTCGGGCGACGAGACACCGGGCAGCGTCTCCTACGCCAGCTACTGGTCGAACTGCGACGAGGCCCTGACCCCCGACACCACCGCGATCCTCAGCGGTGCCACGAACGTCGAGGTCGGGTGCGTCTCGCACACCGACATGAACAACGACCACGGCGTCTACGAGCAGGTGCGCGACTTCATCGCCTGACCCGCCCGCCACGGCGCGCCCTGTGGTCCCCGCCCGGCCGGGGCCACAGGGCGCGACCGTGCCCGCCGAACAGGACGGCCCGCGAACGGGTGAGCGAGCCCGTCCCGGGGGACAATCGCGGTAGGCCCCGACCTTCAGGGGAGGTCCCCATGCGACCGCGTGGCTCCAGCACCACCAGGACGGGTCAGCCGGCCCCCGACCCGGTTCACCACCCGCTGTTCGCCCGCTTCTACGCCAAGTGCAGCGTGGCGGCGGAGCCGACCATCGGCGTCCACCGCGAGGAGCTGCTCGCCGGGCTCTCCGGCCGGGTCATCGAGATCGGCGCGGGCAACGGACTGAACTTCGCCCACTATCCGAGCACGGTCTCGGAGGTCGTCGCCATCGAACCGGAGCGCCGTCTGCGGACGTTGGCGGTGACCGCGGCCCTGCGCTCCGACGTGCCGGTCGACGTGGTCCCGGGCGTCGCGGAGGCGCTCCCGGTCAAGAGCGAGGCCTTCGACGCGGCCGTGGTGTCCCTGGTCCTGTGCAGCGTACGAGACCTGCCGCGGGCCCTCGCCGAGATCCGCCGCGTTCTGCGCCCGGGCGGTGAGCTGCGGTTCTTCGAGCACGGGAGGGGCGGCGGCCGTGCGATGAACGCCGGTCAGCGTGTCCTGGACCGGACAGTGTGGCCGCTGCTCTTCGGCGGCTGTCATGTGAGCCGTGACCCCGTGGACGCGATCAGGGACGCGGGGTACGAACTGGGCCCGTACCGTCGGCTGTTGGTGCCCGAGAAGGGGCCGCGGATGCCGACTTCGTACTGCGTGCTGGGGACCGCGCGTCGGCCCGGGGCCGAGAGCTCGCCGGGTTCCTGAGGCCGGGGACGACTGCCCGGCCTCAGGAACCCGGCTGAGAAGTCCGGCTCAGGAGTCCGGCCAGGAACCCGGCTCAGCATTCCGAGGGGCTCACAGACTCCACTGGCGCAGTTCGCGTGCGATGTCGTCCACCGTGGCCTCGCCGGTCTTGACCAGACGCGCCAGTTCACGGACCTGCTCGGGCGAGGTGACGACCTTCAGGCCGCTGGCGACTAGGTAGGCGTACGCGACGGCCATGGCGAACATCGCGTTGGAGCGTTCGAGTGCCGGCACGTGCAGCAGGAGCTGGAGCAGTGCGGCGGCACGGGTGTGCGGGGTGTCGTAGACGGGGACGCCGAAGATCTCGGCCTCGTGGCGGCCGACGGCGGCGACCAGTGCGCCGAAGTCGGTGACCTGTGGATCGCCCGGCGTCTTCTGTTCGGCGACCATGAGGAGCCAGGCGAGGTCGACTCTGATGTTCAGGGGTTCGTTCAAGGGCTCAGCGACGGCCTTCTCGCTCCGCGCCGAACTCCTCGACGAAGACGGACTCGTACTGCTTCATGAAGTCGGCGGCGGCCTCGACGAAGGTGTGGCCGGCTTCTCCGGTGTCCTGTCTGACCAGCTCCTCGATGTAGCGGTTGACGCTCATCCCGCGGGCCAGGGCGCGCTCGCGCGCGGCGCGGGCGGTGCCCTCGTCCACGCGCACGTTCAGCTGGGTCTTAGCCATACCTCGAAGCTAGCGCCGATGTGCTAGCAGAGGCAAGGGGGCCCGAATCACCCCTCCCCTAAGGGTGCCCCTTACACAGATCCCGGGGTCACCGACCTGCGGCGGAGAACGACCGGCACTTCGGGGGGATACCAAGTGTGCCGCGCATCACACTAGGCTCGCCCGCGGACACCGGAGTCCCACCTAGGAGGCGGCCTTGTCCACTGCAGCTGCGGAGCACGCCCTCGGGCGCACGGACGCCGAGGGGATCGCGGCCCGCGCCCGCGGCCTCACCAAGGCGTACGGATCGGGTGAGACGACCGTGCTCGCCCTCGACTCGGTCGACGTGGACATCGCGCGCGGACGCTTCACCGCGGTCATGGGCCCCTCGGGCTCCGGGAAGTCCACGCTGATGCACTGCCTGGCGGGTCTTGACACCGTTTCGGCCGGACAGGTGTGGCTGGGTGACACCGAGATCACCGGGCTGAAGGAGCGCGAGCTGACCCAGCTGCGCCGCGACCGGATCGGCTTCATGTTCCAGTCGTTCAACCTGATCCCGACCCTGAACGCGGCGGAGAACATCACGCTGCCCATGGACATCGCGGGCAAGAAGGCCGACGAGAAGTGGCTGAACCAGGTCATCGACCAGCTCGGCCTGCGCGACCGGCTCAAGCACCGGCCGGCGCAGCTCTCCGGCGGGCAGCAGCAGCGCGTCGCCTGTGCCCGCGCCCTCGCCTCGCGCCCCGAGCTGATCTTCGCGGACGAGCCGACGGGCAACCTCGACTCACGGGCCGGACTCGAAGTGCTCGGCTTCCTGCGGGACGCGGTCGACGAGCTGGGCCAGACCGTCGTCATGGTCACGCACGATCCGGGCGCCGCCGCCCACGCCGACCTGGTGCTCTTCCTCGGGGACGGACGGATCGTGGACGAGATGGCGCGGCCCACGGCGGAAGCGGTGCTGGAACGCATGAAGAGGTTCGACACGATTCGCGGGACGGTCGAGGGCGACGGCGCCGCCGGCCAGGGCATCGCTCCCGACCAGGGCATCGCCCTCGACAAGGACTGAGGCAGGCTGTCGTGCTGAAGGCGACGCTCCGGAGTTTTCTCGCGCACAAGGGCCGGCTGCTGCTCTCGGCGCTGGCCGTCGTGCTGTCCGTGGCGTTCGTCGCGGGCAGCCTGATCTTCTCGGACACGGTCACGCGCACCTTCGACCGGCTGTTCGCGTCCACGTCGGCCGACGTGACCGTGTCGCCGAAGGAGGATCTCGACTCGCAGATCCCCTCCGGGGCCATCGCGACCGTGCCCACGAGCCTCGTGGAACGCATCGGCAAGGTCGACGGGGTCACTCGCGCGCGTCCGGACGTGTCCGTCGAGAACATCACCGTCGTCGACAGCGACAACAAGTCGGTCGGCCCGACCACGGGCGCGCCCACCATCGCGGCCGACTGGTACGTCACCGAGCGCAGCCCCGTGGAGCTGACCTCTGGACGGGCCCCGCGCGGCCCCGACGAGGCGCTCCTCGACGCGGACACGGCCGACAAGAAGCACGTCGACATCGGTGACACCCTCACGGTCATCGCGCAGCCCGGGTCGTTCAAGGTGAAGGTCGTCGGCATCGCGACCTTCAAGACCACCAACCCGGGTGCCGCGCTGGTCTTCCTCGACCCGGCGGTCGCACCGGCCGAACTGCTGGGCCGGACGGGCGTCGCCACCAGCATCCAGGTGGACGCGGCGGAAGGCGTCAGCGACGCACAGCTCAAGCAGCGCATCGCCGCCGAGATCGGCTCGGGCACCTACGAGTTGGAGACCGCGGACGAGCAGGCCGAGACCGCCGCAGCCCAACTGGGCGGATTCCTCGACGTGATCAAGTACGTGATGCTCGGCTTCGCCGGTATCGCGGTCCTGGTCGGGGTCTTCCTGATCGTCAACACCTTCTCCATGCTGATCGCCCAACGCACCCGTGAACTGGGCCTGTTGCGCGCGCTCGGCGCCGACCGACGGCAGGTGCGCCGGTCCGTGCTGCTGGAGGCGACGCTGCTGGGCCTGGTCGGTTCGACGCTCGGTCTGGCCGCGGGCATCGGGCTCGCGATCGGGCTGATCGAGCTCATGGGCCTGTTCGGCATGAACCTGAAGACCGCCGAGATGGTCATCGGATGGCCGACACCCGTCGCGGCGTACGTCGTCGGCGTGGGCGTCACCTTCGTCGCGGCGTATCTGCCGGCCCGCCGGGCGGCCGGTGTTTCGCCGATGGCCGCGCTGGCGGACGCGGAGATCGCAGGTGTGGGACGGCCGTTGCGGATACGGGCCGTGGTGGGCCTGATCGTCGGCGCGCTGGGCGCCGCCGCACTCGTGGGGTGCGCGACGGCCACGGAGACCGGGTCCGCCGCCTCCCTGCTGGGCCTGGGCGTCGTCCTCACCCTCATCGCGACGGTCATCGCCGGGCCGTTGCTCGTCCGGCCGGTGATCCGCGTCCTCGGCGGCTTCTTCCCCGCCGTGTTCGGCCCGGTCGGCCGGATGAGCCAGCGCAACGCGCTGCGCAACCCGCGCCGCACCGGCGCCACCGCGGCCGCCCTGATGGTGGGCCTCGCGCTGGTCGGCGGAATGTCCGTGGCGAGCGCGTCCATGTCCAAGTCCTTCGACGACCAGATCGACAAGACGCTGGGCGCCGACTTCGTGGTGCAGAACGCCAACTTCCTGCCGTTCCCGCAGGAGATCACCGAGAAGGTGCAGGACACGGAGGGCGCGGGACTCGTCGTACGGCAGCGGTTCACACCGCTTGCCGTCCGGCTGCCGGACGGCAAGCGCGTCGAGACGACGGCGGCGGGCTACGAGTCGCAGCTCGACGAGGTCGCCCGCATCACGTACGCCGAGGGCGACACGGCCGCCGCGCTCGCGGACGGCAGCATCGGCATGGACGCGGGCTTCGCCGCGGACCACGACGTACGCCTCGGCAGCACGATCCCCGTCGAGTTCCCCGGCGGCCGGAAGACCGAACTGAAGGTGGGGGCGCTGACCGACCAGGACGCCGCCGAGGGTTTCGGCACACAGGGCGGGCTGTTCGTCGGCTTCGGGACGATCGAGAAGTACGTGCCCGGCGGGCAGGACTCCGCGCTGTACGTGAACGCGGCCTCCGGCACCTCCGCCGACACCCTGCGCTCGAACCTCGACAAGACGCTCGACCCGTATCCGCAGGTGCAGGTGCGTGACCTGGCCGACTACAAGAAGCTGATCCACGATCAGATCGCCGTGCTGCTCTACCTGGTGTACGCGCTGCTCGGCCTCGCGATCGTCATCGCGGTGCTCGGTGTGGTCAACACCCTCGCCCTGTCGGTCGTGGAGCGCACCCGGGAGATCGGGCTGCTGCGTGCGATCGGGCTCGCCCGGCGGCAGTTGCGGCGGATGATCCGGCTGGAGTCGGTGGTGATCGCCGTGTTCGGCGCGGTTCTCGGGCTCGCGCTCGGGCTCGTGTGGGGTGTGTGCGTGCAGCAGGTCCTCGCTCTGCAGGGCATGAAGGCGCTCGCGATCCCGTGGACGACTCTTGTCGCGGTGGTCGTGGGATCGGCCGTCGTGGGCATCGTGGCGGCGCTGCTGCCGGCGTTGCGTGCGTCGCGCATGAATGTGCTGGCGGCCATCGCGCACGAGTGACCGACTCGCTGAGCGTGCTCTGCGCGCACGGCCCGCTCAAGCCGCACGGCGTACTCAAGTCCCTTGCTCAAGTCCCGTACCGGTGAGGAGAGTTCATGACCCGCCCGTTCCGTTTCGGCGTCAACCTGATGAGCCTTGCACCCGCCGACGAATGGCGCGCGAAGTGCCGTCGGGCCGAGGAGCTCGGCTACGACGTGATCCTGGCCCCGGACCACCTCGGCATGCCCGCCCCCTTCCCGGCGCTGGTCGCCGCCGCCGAGGCGACCGAGCGACCTCGCCTGGGCACGTTCGTGCTCAACGCGGGGTTCTGGAACCCGGCGTTGCTCGCCCGCGAGGTGGCCACGACGGACGGGCTGACGGGCGGCCGGCTGGAACTCGGGCTCGGCACCGGCTACGTACAGGCGGAGCACGAGACGGCGGGTCTCCCGTGGGGTTCGCCGGGTGAGCGTGTGGACCATCTCCGGCGTACGGTCGCGGAGTTGGAGCGGCTCCTCGATTCGGACGGCCATCAGCCACAGCCCGTGCAGAAGCGCGTGCCCCTGCTGATCGGCGGCAACGGCGACCGGATGCTGCGGCTGACCGCCGAGCACGCGGACATCGCGGCGTTCACCGCGGCGCGTACCCGGGACGGCGGTGCGCTGGAGCCGATCTCGGCGGAGGAGCTCGACGAACGGGTCGCCCTGTACCGGAAGTTGGCCGCCGGGCGCGCGGAGCCCGCCGAGCTGAACCTGCTGGTCCAGATCGTCATCGTCACCGACGATCCCGGTGCGGCGATCCAGCCGTGGCTGTCCCACATCCCCCATCTGACCGAGCAGCAGGTCCTGGAGCTGCCGATCGTCCTCGTGGGGCCCCTGGACGACATCGTCGAGCGGGTGCGGGCGCAGCGGGACCGGTTCGGGTTCTCGTATCTGACGGTTCTGGAGCCGAACATGGAGGCGTTCGCCCCCGTGATCGCACGGCTGCGCGAGACCTAGGCCGACAGGACCCGGCCGTTCCGGACTGCTCGATCGCCGGAAACTGTCAGTGGGTGCCTCTAATCTTTCGCGGAAGTCACAGTGAGGTGGGCCGATTTGGACCGCCGGCCACGCTGTGCCGGTTTCCGAACGGCGAAAGAGGCAGAGAAGACCAATGGGTTGGCTGGCAGTGGGCGACACCTATGAGATCGCTCTGGTGGAAGGCCGGGTAGTGGCCCGGTCCTCGTCGGAGACATCATCGGCAGGGCAGCCGAGAACCCTGCCCGGAGAGTTACGGGACCGCCCCGAAGTGATCGAGCTGCAGCGGTTCGCCGAGTGGCTGGACCGGCACGCGGCGGAGTGCGCGGCGCAGGTCGACAACTGGATGGTGTCCTCGCTGCCGGTGCCGACCGGCCTGCTGGCCCGGGTCTGGCCCGACGAGGCGTGGCGGTCGGCACTGCGTGACCTGGTCGTGGTCGGCGAGGGGCCGGACGAGGTCGGTTTCCTGCGGGACGCAGACGACTCGGGTGAGCTTCGGGTGGTGAACCTGGATGGCGAGACCGTCCGCCTCTCCTCCCGTACGGTGACCATGCCCCACCCGGTCCTGCTCCCGGATCTCGACGAACTCCGCGTGTTCGCGGCCGAGTTGGGCGTGGTCCAGGGCGTCGAACAGATCCACCGCGCCACCTGGCACAAGCCGGGTGACATCGACGGTGACGCCGAGACGGTCACCGAGTTCTCCGGCGCCGAGTACAGCTCGTGGTTCCACCTCTCCGCCCGCGCCGCTTCGCTCGGCTACAAGGTCTCCGACGGCCGCGTCACCGGCCGGATCCGGGACGCCGGGCGGGTCTTCACCGCGTCGGTCGACATCGGCAATCCGTACTACGACGAAGAGGGCCGGACCGGCGAGCTGAGCTGGCGCCATGGATGGGACCCCCGGCTCCGGCTGTCCGAGGTCGGCCCCGTGGCGTGGTCGGAGGGCATGCGCATGGCCGCGGCCCTGCACGCCGGCCGCACCGTGGCCGCGGACCACACCGCGTGAGCGACACGGCGGCACCGACGGCGACACACCTCGGGGCCACGGCCGTGGCCCGGGCACCTCACACGACAGAGACCGACGGGCGCACACGGATCAGCAGGGCCCCGGGGACCGGCCGCACGGCCATGAAAGGCACGGAATCATGAACGACACGGTGGCCGGCGACGCGGCCCGGGGCGATGTGACGGCGGTGGCGAAGGCTGAGGTCGAGGAAAGGGCTGAGGCGGAGGCTCAGGGGCTGCTGCGGGCCGGCGCGGTACTGCCCCCGGGAACGACCGGGGGCGGCGACCGGGCCGTGCCCATGTTCACGCAGGCCTACCGGCATCCGGGCCTGGACGACCGGATCGTCGTACGACTGGTCGCCGCCGAGCAGGGAGAGGGCTTAGGTGCCGGCTTCCTCGGCCTCGAACCCGAGGGCGGGCCGACGGAGGTCGGTCTCGGACACCCGCGGGCACTGGGCTTCCCGGAATGGGTGCTGGTTCATCACCCTTCGGACGGCCACCTGGCCATGTCCCTGGTCGAGGAGATGAACAAGGTCGCGCGGACGGCGAAATCCCGGCCGAAGAAGGCGCGGGCCACCTACGAGTCGATCGGCGAACGGCTCGCGGGATCCGTACCGCACTTCCTGCCGACCTTCTACGAGCAGGCGGGCCGGGTGTTCCTCGCGGCCGACGAGACGGCGTACGCGTCCCAGATGTTCGTCAACGCGCGCAAGGCCGAGACGGCGCACGCGCTGCCGTTCGACGAGGCGCGCATGGACGCGGTGTTCCTGGAGTTCGCCCTGGGCGAGGCCGTGCCGACGAAGATGCTCTCCAGCTACGCCAAGGGGCTGTCGTCCCGGGTTCCGGCCGCCACGGCGTTCCGGCACGTACGCGGACTCTTCGTGCGCCTGGCCGCGCACGGGCTGCCTCCGTCGAGTCCGGGCGCGGGTGATCTGCGCAGACTGGCGAAGGCGGCCGTCGGCCGGAACGCGCTCGCGGAGGAGGTCGCGTATCTGCGCGAGATGCTGACACTGCCCGGCACCGTCAAGGCACCGCTCGGCTGGTGGAAGGCCCACCGGCCGGCCCTGCTGGAGCTGACCCGGCAGGAACCCGCCTTCCGCGGCACCCTGCTGGAGCTGATGCCCTCCCAGTGGGAGCGGGAGGAACTGCCGCACTGGCTGGACCTGTTGGAGAAGTCGGGTGCCACCGCCGGACTCTGCGACGCCTCCCTGCCCGCGGACGTGCGTCCCTCCGACGGCACAGCCGGATGGACCCGCAGATTCCTGGAGCTGTGCCGGGCCCACTACTACCCCACTCCGGCAGAGCTGTATCCACTCGTCGACCGCATGGCCGACGGGCTGCGCGCCGAACTGGAGGCCTCCGGCGGCCTGTTGCCGCCCCCCGTCGGCGATGTGAACCTCCTCGACCAGCTGTTGTCCCTCGGCATACCGGTGGCGGAACCCGAGGAGGGCCAGAACCTCAACCTGGTGTCGTGGGCAGCCCGTGACCACCGGCGCGATCTCATCGCCCTGGAGGCCGACCACCGCTTCCACCAGGCTTTCCGGCACGGCTGCCCCACGTACAAGAGGGCGGGCCACGCGGAGACGGTCGTCACCCTCGCCGGGTCCCCCGGTGGACGACCGCTGCTCGCCGAATGGGTCGGCGAGGTCTGCCGGAAGTACGTCACGGCGGAACTGCCCGCGTTCGACAGCTACTCCGGCGGCGCTTTCGAGACGCTGAGCTGGCTGCCGGGTGAGGCAATGGCGGTTGCCGAGAAGGCGGTTCGAGAAGCCCTGAGCACCGGCATGGCCCCGGCGCTCTCCCGTGCCCTGCGGTCCGGGCTCCTCGACGAACTGGGCTGGCCCGCCTGGGAAGAAGCGCTCGAAGCACACGAATCGGGGAATCTGGAGCGGGATGTCCTCGTCACCGATGCCTGGCCGCACCTCATCGTCCTGGCCGGCATGCAACTCCGGGTGATCGGTTCGGAGGGCACGGTGCTCGCGCACGAGCTGTGCGTCCCCGACGAGGTGGCTCGCTACCGCAGGGATGCCGACTACCACTACGTGGACGGCGAGTTGTTCGTCTGGTGGCGTCCGGTCGACGCGAACGGCCGGCAGGGCTACTGGCACCACACCCCCTCGCGGCGGGTGACGATCGAGGAGGCCGGCTACTCCCGCACCAGCAACGCAGGCGGGCGCGACGGGATGAACGGCAAAATGGCCCCCGTCTCGCTCCCGCTTCCCGCAGGCGGCCGGACCACCGGTCACGGAGTGCTGCGCCGCGGGGACAAGGCCGTTCCAGGGGCGCGGCAGGTGATCAGCGACGGCACGTCGTACTGGGTGTGGTCCGCGGTGGGCACCGACTACAAGAACAAGACCTGGCACGCGTACGACCCGGTCGACGACACGCTCGGCGAACCCGGACAGCCGGACTGGTTCGGCGAGGGCGTGCGCAGCGCCCCGGCGGGAAGCACGTTCTCGGCGGGCTGGCTGCTGCCCGCCCCCTCCGTCGCGCCGGGTCCGATGTGCTCGCCGGTGGACGGGCTGCTCGGCTGGCGGGTGGTGACGCTGCCGGACGGCTCGCGGCGGGGCGAGGACCTGGCCGGGCGCTCGGTGGTCGTGCCGCCAGGCAGGGGCCGCAGTCGCAGCCCGCGTTGGGTGCTGGACTTCCCCGGCGCCGACCGGCCGCTGGCCGTGATCCAGGAGTACGACGGGATCAGGCTGATCGACGGGAACGGCTCGGTGATGGCCGTGGTCTCGCGGGACCACACCGCCGGAACCTTCACCGCGGGAACCCCGCTCCTGCCGCCCCTGCGCTACTGGCACCTGCTCCAGCCCCGCGACCCGCAGGGCTCCGCGGCGCTCCGCAAGGTCGACGAGGACACCGCGGCGGCGCTTCTGGCGGCCGCCATGAAGGAGCGGCCCAAGGACACGGAGGGCCAGGACGATCCGGGGAGGGAGGAGGCCGGCTCGGACGTGCTGCCCGGGACCATCCGCACCTTGTTGCCGCAGGTCGGTCACGAGGCGCTGCTCGCAGGCATCGCCGGAGTGGTGCGGTTCGCCGCCGAGCAGCAACGTGTCCTCGACGCGGCGCGCACCCGGCTCGACACGGCGGTCACGGGCGGCGCCCGGGACGAGCGACGGCCCGAGCTCAGCGACGGCGCGCTCACCGCGGCGCTGCAAGGACTCGGCCTCAACGGTCGCCGGTACCTGGTGCAGGGCAGTGCGTATTACTACCACGCCCCGTCCAGCAAGATCGTCCGGCTGCTGCGGCTGCTCGGGAAGGCACAGCGGGGCCTCAACGAACCGGCCCCGGCGGGCAGTCCGCACCCCGCCCTGCCCGAGCAGGGTGCCTTGAGCGACATGGACTGGCTGACCCTGCCCACGCTGCCGTCCCTGTTGGCTCTGCGGTCCGGCTCGACGGCCACCACCGAGGACCACAGGAAGGTGCTGGAGGCGTTCCTCGCCGAACTGGACGCCCAGCAACTCTCGGTGCTGGACCCCGGCCACTGGCGCCTTGTCCGGCTGCGTCTGGACCGGAGTCTGTTCCAGGGGCCCGGCTCCCTGAGCAGCAATGTGGCGACGGTGCTGCAGTTGGACGGCGGCGCGTTCCTCGTCTTCCTCAACGAATGGAGCCGAAGCGACGCCGAAGGCCAGGTGTTCAGGGCGGTCTTCCACGATCCGGCAGGCCGGTTCGAGGCGCCCGCTCCGTACACGCTGTTGTCCGCCGAGCCCTTCGCCCCGGAGCCGGCCCGTGCGTCCGGCTGGTTCACGGCTTTCCGGTCCGAGCTCGCCGCGCGCGGTCCGGCGCCCTGGTACCCCGCGGCCGCCGAGGAGTTCGCCCGGCTGACCGGAGTCAGCCCGAGCATGGCCCGGCTGGCGATCGCCGGAGTGCCTCTGACCGACGACGCGCGGAGGCCCGTGCCCGCCGAGACGCTGAAGACGATCGGGGTGAAGACGGCCGACGTCGCCGTGGCCAGGGAGGCCGTGGGGTGCCGGGACGCCGGCGTCTGGCAGGCCGTCATGGCGGCGCTGCTGCCCGCCGAGCCGTCCGGGCTGTGGACGAACGGCCCGGACGTGGTCGCGGCGGCGGAGGTCTGGAACCGACGGGTGGGCCGACGGACGCCCCTCTCCGAGGAGGTGCTCCACGAGGCGGTCCGCACCGTGCAGACCAAACCGTGGTGGGCACCGTCCGACGCGCTGCGCGGGTTCGTCGACGGGGCGGCCGAACCCCGGTTGAACGACGACCTGACCTGGTTGACCAGAGGTCACTATCTGAGCACCGTGGAGAACGAGCCCGGCTTCGGCACGGGCATCCTGAACGGTTCGGTGGCCCTGGCCGCATGGCTCGCCCACCGCCTCCCGTCCGGCGACCCGGTCCGTGCTCTCCTCCCGGAGGTACTGACCGCGGTACGCGCCCGGCTGGCCCACCCGGGTCTGCTGATCAGCCTCGGCAGGCGGGTCGATCCGGAGGCCTTCCGCCGGGGTGCCGGGAGCCCCGCGGAGACCGGTGACGGCTTTGTGCGCTACGGCGCGGTCGTACTGAGCACCACGGTCCCCGATCCGGTCGCCGCCGTCCGCCCCGCCCTGCTGGACGCCGCCGGGCACGACCCCCACTTTGCGGCGGTGGTTCCCGGTGAACGGCCGAGCGCCGAGGACATCGCCCTCCGGCTGGTGCACGACCGGCGGTTCGCGGAGTTGCTCGCCGATCCCGGGGAACCAGTGGCGGGCGAGCGCGACGCGGACGGTCTGTGGTGGCCGCAGGATCCCGCCCGGTCCGTGCCCGACCTGGTCGCTGAGGTGGCCGAGAGGTACGGCATCGGTGCGGACGCCGCCGTCATCTATCTGATGCTGCTCGCCATGCCGGATCCCACCGACCATCACACCGCCCGCTGGACCGGCTGGGCGAAACAGCGGGGCGGCACGGCCCGGCTGCGCGCCGCCCGCGCCGAACTCGCCGCCACCGATCTCGTACTCGAGGGCAGCCGCACCCGAGCGGGCCGCTCGCTGTTCCTGCCCGGCGGCTGGACCCAGCTCGCGAAGCCGTACGTTCCGCTGGAGCGGTGGAAGGTGCCGATGTACGACCTGCTCCACGGCGAGGAGACGGTCCTGGGCGTCGTCGTGCCCACCCTCCCCGTCGCCGACCTCTACCGGGTGGCCTGGCGACGGGTTCTGGACGGGGACGAGCCCCGGCTGGAGGAACTTGAGGTACCGCGGCCGAGGAAGGGGCGCCGCTGATTTCTGGTGCGGAGGCGGGCGGGGCCGGGGCACGGACCCGTGGCGGGGCGGTCGTGGCGGGGGCGGTCGTGGCAGTGCGCACGGCCGTCTCCGCCGACCGGGAGCGGTTCCGGTCGGGTACGGGTTCGGTGGGTACGGGTCCGGTCGAGTACGGGGCCGGTCGGGAGCGGCTCGCGTCGGGGTTCTCCCGGGCGTCTCCTGTCGGGGCTTCGGGTCTGCGGGTCTCCGGATCGGCGGATCGGCGGGTCTGCGGGTCTGCGGGTCTGCGGGTCTGCGGGTCTGCGGGTCTGCGGATCGGGTACGGCTCCGGTCGCTTCGCCCGTCGGACCGTGCGCCCATACGCCGTTCGGTTGCCCGGCCGTTCACGACGGCGGTCCGAGCCGTATCCCCCGTCCCGCACCGCCGTCGCCTTCGGTCCGCCTTCGGTCCCCCTCTCGCTTGCCCGTCCGGCGGGTGAGCGCCCTCGTGGAGCGCCCCCATGACCCAATCCGGCACGACCACCCCGCTTCCGCCGGTCGCACCCGAGGTGTTCGCCTCCGCGGTGGAGAGCCTCACCACCCGGCTCCGCGGCAGACTGGACGCGGCCGTCGAGGCGTTGACGGCCGCGCCCGTCACCGTCGAGGGCGGGACTTTCGGCGTCCGCTGCGGCGAGGACGCTCTGGTGACCTTGGCACCGGACCCGTCCGGCACGGTCACCGACGCCGAACAGGCCCGTTGCACCTGTCTGTTGGCACCGCGCTGCCTGCATCGGGCGGCGGTGCTGGGCGCCTGCCCGGTCGCCGTCACGGAATCCGCCCGGCCCGTGCTCATCGACCCGTCCGTGCTCTCCGGGTCCGGCGCAGCCGCTGAAACGACCGATGCTGTTCCGCCGACCGAGCTGGACCGTTCCGCCGGACCGGGCCCATCCACCAGACCAAACCCTCCCGCCGGACCGGACCCTTCCACCAGACCAAACCCTCCCGCCGGACCGGACCGAATCGCCCACCCGGCCCATATCGCCGAACCGAACCCGCCCACCCACGGGATCCGCCCCACCGAACAGGTTCGTCCCGCCGAGGGGGCCAGCCCCACCGAACAAATCAACCCCACCAAACAGGTTCGCCCCGCCGAGAGGGTCAGCCCGACCGGACGGGTCCGCCCCGCCGAGCCGAACCGGCTCGCGGACCCCAGCCCTCAGCCCGCCCACGCCCCGGCCAACACCCCCACCTGTCCCTCAGCCACCCAGATCCGTGCCGCCGCCGGACTCTGGACGGCTGCGGCAGCCGTGCTCTCCGCCGGAACGGCCGGTACAGGAGCGGTCCTTGAGGCCGAGTTGCTCCGGGCCGCCCACATGGCACGTCTGACGGGCCTCCACCGCGCGGAGGCAGCGGCCCTGAGCGTGGTGCGCTGTCTGCGTACGGCACGCGACCCGTACAGCCCGCCCAGACTCGCCGAGTTGGTGACCATCCTGCGTGAACTCCTCCTCGTATCCCACCTGTTGAAGTCCGGAGACCCCGAACCCGCACTGATCGGCGCCGTCCGCCGCAACCACCGCCCCGACGGGTCCCTACGCCTCTACGGGATCTGCCGCGAGCCGGTGGTCGGCGCCGACGACCTCGGCGGAGTGGTCACGCATCTCCTCGACGACGACGGCCGCTGGTACACGCTCCGCGACGTCCAGCCCGGCGGCCCGGCGAGGGCCCGACGGGCCGGTACCGCCCTCGTCGCCATCCGGAGCTTTCTGAGCGACCACTTCCGGGTGTCGCGCGGCGGCCTGATCATCTCGGGAGCGACCGTCTCCCCGGAAGGGCGCCTGCTTGCGGAAAGAGGTGTCCGTGCCACGTTCGCCGCCGGACGCCCCTGGGCCGAGGCCGCGCCGGCGACGGTGTTCGCCCGCCCGCTCGCCGAGTCCGCCGCCGTGCGGTTCCCGGCGTCGCTCGTGGGTGAGTCCGGAGGGACCGGGTACGCCCGCCCCCTGATCGGTTGTGACGTGGAGATCGCCGCGCCCGACGGCGAGGATCTGCTTGTCCGTGAACTGCCCCGTGGCGCAGATGAGTTCGGGGACTGCCCGCCCACCCCTGGTCCACCGGTCCGACTGGCCCCCGCCCACAGCCACCCCGCTCTCGCCCACACCGCCAATTTCCAACAGCTGGGCGCGCGTCCCGGGCTGCGGATCCGGGTCCTCGGCCGCCTCGACCCCGACCGGGTCACAACGCTCCGCGCGCTCGCCGTCGGCCCCGTACCCGGCACGGAGGCGACTCTTCGGCTCCCGGACGTCTGGCAGGGTCGCGCCGATCTCGGCTACGACCTCCTGCACAGCGACCACTTCCCGCCGGACATCCCCGCTCCGTCCCCGCCCACCGCCTCCTCCACCCACGCCTGCCGCGCCACCCCTCCCGGCGACTCTCCGCTCTGGCGCGTCCGGCGTCTGGTCGAACTGGCCGTCACGGGAGGACGCCGGATCGCCGCCGAATCCACGCGCGGCAACGATCACGACGGCCACGCTGCCGTGCTGCGCCGCAGCGGGCTCGTCACAGGTTCGGACCTGATCACCGCGCTCGGCGCGGTGGCCGGGCGCCGCTCCCTGGACGTCTTCGGACGCCACAGCGGAGCCGACCCGGACCAGTACGCGACCCAGTGGCTCGCCACGGCCGTCTATCTGGCCGCCGCCGAGACGAACCTGAGGCACGGGACATGGCCCGCGCACGAGCACACCGACAGCGACAGCGACACCAGCACCAGCACCAGCACCAGCACCGACGATTCATGATCCGTGCGCTCGATCACTCGGCACGGAATCCGTTCGCCAGACAGGTCGGCGCTCTGCTTGGCTCGCCCCATGAGTGATCTCCACATCCGCTGCGCCACCCTCGCCGACATCGACACCGTGTTGCGTTTCTGGCGCGAAGCCGCGGAAGGAACCAGCATCAGTGACGACCACGCCGGAGTGGCCGCCCTCGTGACCCGAGACCCGGAAGCCCTGCTCCTCGCGGAGCGCGAAGGCACCCTGGCGGGAACCGTCATAGCCGGGTTCGACGGATGGCGATGCTCCGCCTACCGACTGGCCGTACACCCGGACCACCGTCGGCAGGGCATCGCGAGCGCTCTGCTGGAGGCAGCCGAACAGCGCTTCGCCGCCCTCGGCGGGCGCCGCGTCGACGCCATGGTCCTGGAGGCCAACGAACAGGCACACCACACCTGGGCCGCCACTGGCTACCATCGCGAGGACCACTGGCGACGCTGGGTCAAGCCGCTGGCCGACTGACCGAAGCGCGGGACACGCATGCCTGGATCTCTGTCCGCGGGGGACTCGGTCGTTCCGCAGGGGACCCGGTCGTTCCCAGGCAGTGTCGTCTCCTAGGAAAGGTGTGAGCCCCCGCCCATGGGCGAGCCTCCCGGTACCCGACGGCACGGCGTCCCGCTGTGCCGTCATCGCGCGATTCCCCCGCCCGTGGCCGATCATGGGACGGAGGTGACCCGATGACCGAAGTGCTCCTCCTCGCCGTGGCGGTGCTGCTCTCGCTCGCCTGCGGCGCCTTCGTCGCGGCGGAGTTCTCACTGACCACGGTCGAGCGCAGCGAACTGGAGCGGGCCGTCGAGCGCGGCGAGGTCGGCGCGGCGGGCGCCCTCAAGGCCGTACGGAACCTCACCTTCCAGCTCTCCGGCGCCCAGCTCGGCATCACGGTCACGAACCTGGTCGTCGGCATGCTGGCCGAGCCGTCCGTCGCCAAGCTCATCGCGGGTCCGCTGGAGGCCGCCGGTGTCCCGGAGTCGGCGTCCTCGTCCGTGGCGCTGATCATCGGTACGGCCCTGTCGACGGTCTTCCTGATGGTGGTCGGCGAGCTGGTGCCCAAGAACTGGGCGATCTCCTCACCGCTCGCCGTGGCCAAGCGGGTGGCGACTCCGCAGCGCTGGTTCAGCTCGCTGTTCCGGCCGTTCATCACCCACCTCAACAACACGGCCAACCGTGTCGTACGCCGCTTCGGTGTCGAGCCCGCCGAGGAGCTGGCCTCCGCGCGCGGCCCGCAGGAACTGGTCGCGCTGGCCCGGCACTCCGCGAAGCAAGGTGCCCTGGAGCCGGACACCGCCGAGCTGTTCGTGCGCACGCTGAACCTCGCGGACCTCACCGCGGAGAACGTGATGACACCGCGCGTCCAGGTCATCGCCCTCGACCTCCAGGCGACCTGCGAGGACGTGGCGAACGCGACCCGGGCGACCGGGCTGTCCCGTTTCCCCGTCTACCGGGGCAACCTCGACTCGGTCGTCGGTGTCGCGCACATCAAGGACTGCGTCGCCGTGCCCGCCGACCACCGCGCTCGTACGCGCGTGTCGACTCTGATGCGTGAACCCCTGCTCGTACCGGAGTCGCTCACCGTCGACCGGCTCCTGGACCGGCTGTCCGGCAGGCGCACGATGGCCGTCGTCATCGACGAGTACGGCGGCACCGCCGGGGTCGCCACTCTGGAGGACATCGTCGAGGAGGTCGTCGGCGAGGTGCGGGACGAGCACGACCCCCATGAGACGCCCGATCTGGCCCCGGCCGGCACGGACGACGAGGACCGCACGCTGTACTCGGCCGACGGCTCCGTACGCATCGACAGGCTGGCCCGGGTCGGTCTGCGCGCACCGGCGGGGCCGTACGAGACGCTCGCCGGCCTGATCGCGGCCGAGCTGGGGCGCATTCCCGCCGAGGGGGACACGGTCGAGGTCGCCGGGTGGCGGCTGGACGTGGGGGACGCGTCGGGGCGGCGGGCCGCGCGGGTGCTGATGCACGCGCCGCGTGCCGTGGACGCCCCGTCCGAACGGCCCGGGAAATCCCGTGAAAGGGGCGAGCGATGACCGCCGTACAGCTGCTGATCGGTCTGGCGACCCTCGTGGTGAACGCCTTCTTCGTGGGGGCCGAGTTCGCGCTGATCTCCGTGCGCCGCAGTCAGATCGAGCAGTCCATCGAAGGCGGCGCGGAGGGCGACCGGCGGGCGCGCAGCGTGCTGTGGGGTCTTGAGCACGTGTCCGCGCTGATGGCGGCCGCGCAGCTCGGCATCACGCTGTGCACGCTGGTTCTGGGTGTGGTCGCGGAGCCGGCGATCGCGCATCTGCTGGAGCCGGTGTTCCACGCGGTGGGGCTTTCGAAGGGCACCGGGCACGTGATCTCCTTCGCGATCGCGCTCTCCCTGGCCACGTATCTGCACATGCTCCTCGGCGAGATGGTGCCGAAGAACATCGCACTCGCCGAGCCGGTGCGGACGGCGCTGCTGCTCGGGCCGCCGCTGGTCGGGCTGTCGCGGGCGCTGCGGCCGGTGATCTTCACGATCAACGCGTTCGCGAACGGGCTGCTGAAGCTGATGCGGGTGGAAGTGCGGGACGAGGTGTCCGCGACGTTCTCGGACACGGAACTGGCCCGGCTGGTCAAGGACTCCAGCGAGGCCGGGCTGATCGACGACCGCGCGCAGGAGAGGCTGCACGACGCCCTCGAACTGGGGCGCCGTCCGGTGCGGGACGTGGTGCTCCCGCTGGAAAGCGTCGTCTACGCGCGCGTGGGTGTCACCGCCGAGCAGTTGGAGGCGCTGTCCGCCGAGTCCGGCTTCTCCCGCTTCCCCGTCGTGGACGAGGGGCGCCGCATCGTCGGCTACCTCCACGTGAAGGACGCGCTGGACGCGATGCCGCGCGACCTGCCGTTCCGGGTCCAGGACATGCGGTCCATCGCGCGCGTCCGGGAAAGCACGCCACTGGACGACGTACTGACAGCGATGCGACGCAGCCGTACGCACCTGGCCGCGGTGCTGGGCACGGACGGACGGCTCGCGGGGCTGGTGACGATGGAGGACGTCCTGAGGGAGCTGTTCGGGCAGCCGGCGTGATCCGGGCGGGCGGTACGCGGGGCGGACCGGTGCTGGACCGGCTGATGTGGGGGGCGCCCTGCGGTGGTGAGCGCGCTGCGGGCGTGCGCCGGGCGGCAGACCGGTGGGTATGTGCACGGGTTATCATCTCTTCCGCCATGCAGACGAATGCCACCTACACCAGTTTTGTCGCGATCGGCGACTCCTTCACCGAGGGCATGTCGGACCGCCTCCCCGACGGCTCGTACCGGGGCTGGGCAGACCTCCTCGCGGCCCGGATGGCCACTCGGACTCCCGGATTCCGGTACGCCAACCTCGCGGTACGCGGCAAGCTCATCGGACAGATCGTCGCCGAGCAGGTCGACGTCGCCGCGGCGATGCAGCCCGACTTGATCACGCTCGTGGGCGGGCTCAACGACACGCTGCGGCCCAAGTGCGACATGGGGCGGGTCCGCGGACTCCTGGAGGAGGCCGTCGAGCGCCTCGCCCCCGCCTGCAAACAGCTCGTGCTGATGCGCAGCCCCGGCCGCCAGGGCCCGGTCCTGGAACGGTTCCGCCCGCGCATGGAGGAACTCTTCACCTGCGTCGACGACCTCGCGTCCAGGCACGGCGCGCTCGTGGTCGACCTCTACGGGGCACCCTCGCTGGGCGATCCCCGGATGTGGGACGTGGACCGGCTGCACCTCACGGGTGAGGGACACCGCCGGGTCGCCGAGGCGGTGTGGCAGACACTCGGGTACGACCCGGAGGACGCCGACTGGCACGCACCCGTGCCGCCGGCCGCGCCACCCGGCTGGGGCGCCCGCCGCACCGCCGACGCGCGCTTCGCCCGGCAGTACCTGCTGCCGTGGATCGGCCGCCGGCTCACCGGCCGCTCGTCGGGCGACGGCCGCCCGGCCAAGCGCCCGGACCTGCTGCCGTACGAGACTCCGGAGGCGTAAGCCCTCCTGGCAAGGGCCCCGGGCGCAGAGTGCGGGTGACCCCGGGCCCTTCGCGGCGTCAGGCGGGCCGTCGGCCGGTGGCGTGTGTGGCCGGTGGCGTGGGCGGCCCGTTCGGCGCATGATCGGGCTCGCCGCCCCGCGAGCCGCGCCAAGGGAACGGAGTCCGCAGTGACCACCACCGTCATCAACCTCAAGGGCCGCATCCACGACTTCGGCCCCCGCCTGGAGGACGCCCCGTCGGACCTCGTGTATGTCGGCCGCCGCTGGACCATGGGGCACTGGGACCTCCCCCAGCACCCGCTCTACAACCCGTTCGCCTACGACACCGCCACCAGGAAGCGCGACGGCACCCGCGCCGAGGTGATGGCCAAGTACCGGTCGTACCTCCTCGAACACCCCGAACTGCTCGCCCTGGTGCCGGAGCTGCGCGACAGGACGCTGGCCTGCTGGTGTGCGCCGGAGCTGTGCCACGGCGACATCCTGGCGGAGCTGGCCGACGCGGGATCGTAGACCGCAAGGGCAGAGCCGTGGACCGCCGGGGCGGAATCCGTGGACCACCGCGGGCCGCCTCCCGGCAGCGCGCCACGCTCTCGTAGCTTCCGACAAACGGGGCCGTGGCGCTGGCCTGCAGGAACCGCCAGTAGAATCCGTCCAAGATTCAACGCTGTTTTAGATATCTGCTGGTCAGATGCCATGTGGGAGATCTCCTAGAAGATTATTTCTCACACACGTTTTTTTGATCGCCCCCGTGGAAGCTGTCCCAGGCGTGCTCGCGCAGGTGCCGCGTGTTCCTCGGTATCCCCATCTGGTCGACGACGACGTACCCCGAGTCGGTGTAGCCCTCCCCAACTGCGAGCTTCTCTCGGCCTTGGAGCGTGCGGAACCTCTGCAAGGCGTCAGTACGGAGCCGGGCAGGGGTAGCGCTCGTTCACCCGCCTCGGCCTTGGCGTCCTTCTCCAGCACGGTGACGTTGCCGATCATCGTGCGGGTTCGAGCGATCTCCAGCGTGGCCAACTTCAGGTCGAGGTACTTCCAGCGCAGCCCCACGACCTCGGCCGGCCGGAAGCCCATGAGGAACAGCAGTAGCGCGGCGTTGAGGCGGTCGCGCTCGATGCCTCGGATAAACGTCTGCACCTCGGTCATAGCCCACGGCTATACCTTCGGGCGGGCCTTCTTGTCGGCGAGGCTTACACGTGGACGAAGCGGCCACCCTGCCTGTGCTGCGGCCTCGGATCGGTTGGGAGAAGCAAGAGATCACGGACCCGGCGAGAAGACTCCGAACCCTGGCAACAGCACGAGCGGCCGATCTCCGCCGAGACCCTGCGCGTACGACTCCATATCGGCGCAGCACGCTCACCGACCCTCGTGGCCAACTCCGCAACGACAGGAGGGAAGGCCCCAGCGTAAGACAACACAGAGGCTCTGCGGGGGCACAGGTATAGCGCGTTTGTAGTTCCAAGTGGCTGTCCTCAGCGGCCGATGCAGCGCGCTTGTGCCCGCTGCCAGGCATGTAAGAAGCCGCCAGCACGCAGGTCAGGATGGCCAGGTCCAGGTCGCCGGCCGCTGGCTTGCACACCGCCGCCCTGTTGCACGACGGCACGGCTCCCCTGGCGGTCGGCACCACGGACCCAGAGGGCGAGGCCTTCGACGTGACGATCGCGCGTCGGGCGGCCCTGGCCATGAGGGTCCCCGTCGATCCGCTCTCCCACATGGTCGCCAGATCCGTACCCCGATCGGTGGGCTTAATGTTCGGCTACAGCGCCATCCCTGCGTAGCGTATCGACGAGAACCTGCACCGGCTGCTCCCCTGCTTGTGACACCCCCACACACACTTTCGACCAGCGCGCCTTCAACCCCGTGCGGGGTATGACGGCTCAAGCGCCATGGCGACCCTATCTGTGCAGGTCAGGGTTTCGGTACGGGCCAGGACGCGCTCACCACCTCACGACCGCTCAGGTACCCCGGCGGGCTCGCTCGACGATCTCGTCCTCCTTGAGCGGCACATCGTGGTGACTGAGGCAGATCGGCACCTCGATCTTGCTGAATCCGGTTCCCTCGCTCGCGGCGTTGAACATGCCGGCCTTGAGACCGGCGAGGTTGTCGAGAACCGCGTTCCGCGCCCGGGCCATGGTCTGGGCGGCCTCGATGTGGGCGGGTCCTATGAGTCGGCCGATGAACTGGTTCACGGTGTTGCCCAGCGCCTGGTTGTGGATCCCCCTCGGGAGCTGTGAGGCGAGGACTATCCCGAGTCCGTACTTGCGTATCTGGCGGATGAGTTCGACCGTGCTCTCCGTACTCGGATTCGATGCACCGGAGGGCACGAAGTTCTGCGCCTCGTCCATCACCAGCAGCCCGCCCAGGGCACGGTCACCGACCGGGTGTGCCCTGAACCATGAGAACAAGGTCGCCTGGAGGCGGCTGACGAATTGGGCCGGTCCGTCACCGGACAGTCCGATGAAGCTGATCACCGAGATACGGGCGGCCTTCCCCGGCGACGGGATCAGGAGCATGCCGGGATCGGCGGGTGCGCCGGACTCCCCGAACAGCGGGTCGGTCTCCATCGCGGCTTCCAGCGTGTCCGCCATCTGAACCGCGAAGCGACTGGTCCGGCTGTTCACGATGTCGCTCGGGGGCTCGGCGAGCAGCTCGACGAAGCCGGCCAGGGTCTTGCCGCCGTCGCGTGCGTACCGTTCGAGGGCGCGTTTGAGGACCCCCAGCTGTTGGGTCGCGCGAGCACTGCTGCCGCGTACACCGGCATGTGGCGCGAGTGAGGTCACGGTCGACCTGACCAGACGGGGGAAGTCGTCCTCGTCGTCAAGGACGGGACCGAAATCGGGAAGCGGGTGGAAGGAGATCGGACGTCCCCGGTTCAGACCCGGTGTCCACACCACCACTTCGACATCCGCGAAATAGCGTCGTGCCTCGCGGTCATGGTCGTCCGTCCAACCCTTCGGCGGGCGCGACCAGGAGTCGCCGAGCCGTGCGAGGTCATCGTTCGGATCGAGCACGATCGCCGAGACGCCGCGCAGAGCGCACTGCTCCACAAGTCGCTTGATCAGGACCGTCTTGCCCGATCCCGCCGCGCCCACCACCGCGGTGTGCATCCGGAGTCGTTCCATGGGTACCCCAAACGAACGGCCGCCCCGGACCGTGGTTCCGACGACGATTTCGGTACGAGCGGGCTCGGCGTCCTCCGGTATGCCCGCCCCATCCGCCGCCACCCTGGAGCCGACTTCCGTGGTCGCGATGCCGAGATGCTGCCGTAAGTCTCCCAGCACCGGCGCAAAGACCTCGATGCGGGAAGCGGGGCGCTCCTGTCGCAGCCATTCGTCCAGGCCTGACGTACGGTCGTCGAGCATGGCCTGGAGGGCGGCCAGGGTCCGGAGGTCGGCGGCGCCGATCGGTAACGACACGCCGCCCCGCGCCTCGAAGTCGTCCTTGATGCCCTTGGTCTTGGGGCCGGTCGGGTACGGCATGTTCCGCAGCAGGATCAGCCGGCGGCTCGCCAGGTCGGCCGTCAGGCCGGCCTCCACGGCCGCGTTCCGGATCCGGTTCTGGGCGGCGATGGCGTTGTTCGCGGCGATCGCCCGGAAGGACCAGTGGAATTCGTTCTCGCTGGCCTCGTCCACGACATAGCGCAACCGGGCGTGCAACGCCGCCTTGCGGCCGAAGTCGGTCTCGATGGAGAACCGCGTCTCGTCGGCGCCCAGTTCCCTGACCAGACTCCGCAGCCCCGCGCCCAGCAGGGCGGGCATCAACCCGTCCTCGGTCGTGGGGTCGAGCGGCCCGAGGTCGTCCGCTTCGGCACGGAGCTTGTCGAAGTGCTCCGTGAGGGTGCTCAGGTTGACGGCCCTCGCCGGTGCGGGCGGTGCGGCTGCCGTGGGCTCTGCGCCTGCCAAGGAGATCAGTTCGGCCACCGTGCCGGTCTGCAGACACGCCTCGATGTGCTTCTGGACCCGGATGAGCAGCCGCCGTGCGGTGTAACGGTGTGGGGCTTCGGCCAGCGCCGCGGAGGTGACCGGCCAGGTGGGATACCGCGGAGCGAACCCCACCTCTTCGTAGTAGGCCCGAAAGCGGCTGCTGACGATGGCGGCGGCGGTGGCCTCGTCGGGAATCGCGCCGAGCGTCGGCAGAACCTCGAACCGGTCCAGGGCGGACCGGACCGCCTCCCGGGAAATCTGCTCCCAGGTGTCCTCGTGGCACGCCACGACCATCAGGGTCCGGCGAGCTTCCTCCCGCAGTTCCATCAAGCCGCTGGCGATCTCACCGCTCAGCCGCTTCGCGGCCCGGCCCTCGCCGGAAGGGGCCGACGTCAGCGACGACGTCTCCGCGGCGGACACCAGGGTGTCGAGCTGGTCGAAGGCGAACACCAGCGGTCCGGCCAGGGCGAACAGGCGCGTCAGATCGCGGAGGACGAGTTGGGCCTGTCGCCCGCCCGGCGACATCCCCCAGGCGGCACGCTTGTCCCCGTCGTCGTCGTTGAGCGCGAAGTAGGCCCTGCCGATCTCCACGGGATCGCCGGTGGAGGCTATGAGCGCCAGCGCGCGGGCCGTGTCCGCGGCCTCGTTGCCCACCTGACGGTCGATGCTCCGGATCCCCCGAACGAACGCGTCGACATGGGCGCGCGTCAACTCGCGCCGGCCGGTGACGGCGGTATGGGTGTCCGTGTCGAGGCGAGCCTGGCGCGCAAGCTCGTCGAGGAGGCGGATGAGTTGTTCCTGGCCGCCCTCGTCCTGCCGGTAGAGACTGTCGACGAGACTGTCAGCGGCGCTTTCCCAGAAGTTCCGGCCGGTGACGAGCTTGATGTAGAAGAAGGAGCCGCCGCGCTGCTGGATCTCGTGGCGGGTCCAGCCGAGCAGATGCGTCTTGCCCGAACCGCTCTCGCCACGCACCACGGCCGCAACCGGCGAGTGGGCGCGCTCGACGGCGCTGATCGCCCTCCCCAGCCGGCGGAACACCTCGGGATGAAGGCCGTCGACGTGGTAGGAGGTCACCGGTGTCCAGATTTCTTCCGGGGTCAGCGCGGTGTTGATGTACAGCGTCTCCAGGGCGGCGAGTTCCCCGTTCACGCCGGTCCGATCCGCAGCAGGTGGCGGGGTTCGCCGCCGATGTCGAGGGCGGCTCTGCGGTCCTCGTCGCTGAGCGTGCGCTGGTTGAGTTCGCCCATCAGCTGTACGTCGGGCTGCTCGATCATCCGGTCGAGTTCGGCGTCGACGGCCCCTCGCGGCAGGTTCTCCAGCCATGGGCGCAGCGCCGACAGCCTGACCCAGCTGCCCGGTTTCCGGCGGACGGTGAGTTCCGTGTAGACCGCGCGGATCCAGTCCTCGACGTCGGGCTGGAAGAACTCGCCGAACTTGGTGCCGGAGCGGGCCAGGTACTGTCCGACGTTGTCCAGCACCGCGTAGAGCACCCCGGCCGGAAACTTCGCTCCGTCCGGGCGTCCGGCCACCAGAGCGGACTCGCACCAGGTCCGGCCCGCGGACGTGAGCTGGTGCGTGTTGACCGCACCGGGCTTCCTGGTCACGATCCGCTCGGCATCCTCGTTCACTCGCCGTCGCACCGCCGCGGTGATCTCCAGTCCGGCGAGTTCGCGCAGTTCACGGTTGGTCACCGGCCGTGCGACCACCATCAGGGCGAACAGCGATGCATGATCCCGTACAGTCAACTCCGTCGGCACAGTGCCCCTCCTCGATGAGCCGAAATCCGGTCAGATGTCGAACCCCCGCCCGGGCACCAATTCCACCCGGCCGGTCGTGCTAGACAACTCGCCCATGACGGTGATCACCTGCCGTTCCCGATGCGCGGTGATCGCACGGTCGTACGAGGCCTGGTCCGGGAGCCGCACCCAGACGACCTTCCCGACCAGTTCGGCGTGCTCGGTGCGCAGCTCACCGCGGACCTTGATCCGCCACCGGTCGATGCCGGAGGAGTCGTCGTGCAACCCCTCGACCACACCGGAGACCGTGGCGGCACCGGTGGCGTTGAGGCCGCGAAGCCGCAGGGACGCGGCGCGCAGAAGTGATCCGGAGGTCTCCGGGAACGCGACGACGTGTGACGGCACATCGAGTGGCTGCGAGCGCGCCCACCGGAAGCCGATCTCGAAGGGCTCGCTCCGGTCGTGGCCGGAGAGTTCACTGAGCGCCTTGCACAGATCCGCGGAGACGCCGGCCGTGACGGTCTCGTCGAAGGCGGCGGGCGTGTCCGCCGCCACGGCTGCCTGGGCCGCGCTCACCGCCTCAAGCATCTGGACCAGCACGGCCCGACCGGTGACCTGCTCCCCGCTCGGGGTTCGGACCGTCGCGTCCGCCGCCACCCGGATCTCGACGACGTAGCTCCCGGCACGGGAGGGGCCGAGTTCGGCTGCGCGCAAGAGGTCGCCCACCACGCCCGGTTGCCGGCCGGCGAAGGTGAAGTGCGGACCCTGCACGACGGTGCGCGCCGCCGCCGTCAGAAGGTTGCGGACACCCAGCACCGTCTTCGTACCCAGCAGCAGCGAGGTGTAGCCGGGGTCGTGGCCGACGGGAAACGTGCGGAAGGACTGCTTGTCCAGCTGCGGTCTGGCGATCTCCAGGGCGATGTCGCTCGCCGGCCGGTCTTCCAGCGCGCACAGACAGCGCAGGATCTCCCGTAATCGGCGGTCGCTGTCGCCCATGCCGTCGCGAGCGGGTACCAACACCTCGTAGTCGCCCGGGTGTTGCCACACACTCGCTCCGCGCCAGCCCTGCGGATCCCGCTCCCAGCCCGTTTCCGCCAGATAACTGGCGATGTCGTCGACCTTCAGCGGAATCGTCATCGGTTCCCCTACCAGTCGGACTGCGTCTCGGCGAGCCGGCGCAGTGAAGCGGCGGTGAGCACGTTCGCTGTCGGAACTCTGACCGGACGCCTTCGGCGACGGTCGGGGTCCTTGATCGGCTCCTCGCAGCGAAGCGAGACGAAGTAGCCGAGGTGACGGAGCATCACACCGTCGGTGCTCATGGCCGCGTACGCCTGGTTGTCGGCGGGGACACAGATGACGAACAGAAACCGGGGCACGGTGAAGTCGGGACCGGCGAGCCTGTTGAACTGCCACTCATTGAGCCCGCGGTAGTTCAGGTGACCGGACGACACGAACGGCGCCGACCATGTCTTGATCTGAGCCTCGACAGTGGGTGACAGCGTCCGTCCGTAGCGGCCGGTGGCGCGGAACCCGAGGTCGACCCCGTCCGCGTCGAGATCGCCTTGCAGGACGATCAGCCCTGCCGCAGAAGCCAGCACACGGACGTAGTCTTCGCCGAACTTGCCCTGATGCTGCTTCGCATCGAGCACGAAAGCCCCCAATGTCCCCCTACGGTGGCACACCGTAGTCGGAAGCTTACGGGACGGGCTGGCGACTGTCAGGACCCCATGATGGACCTTCCGAAAGGCCTGCGAAACGATGGCCGGCAGGCAGCGGTTCATCCCTGATGCGATGTAGGGGCGGGCCTCCGCTCCGGCCGGGTACGGACGATGCTGTGGTTGCCGCATCTGGCTCGTTCTCCCGTTCTGGGAGGTCAGTAAGCCTCGATGTGCCACCTGCCCGTGGTCACCGCCCACGCTGCATTCGGAGCCATCGCCCTCGTCCTGATGCTCTTCGCGGCCGTCCGACCCTCTCACCCGCTGGCTGCGCTCCGGAGGCATATCAGACTGCAGGCCAGTTCGAGGAAGCCCCGGTGGAGATCCGCCCGCCGCTCGTAGGTGATTCGGAGCCGCTTGAACTGGTGCAGCCATGCCCGGCGACGGTCCGCTTGGTCCGGGCCGTGGCGGCGGGGTTGAGGCCGATCCTCCTGGCGACCGTGGATAAGCGATCACTGGCGCAGATGGCGAAGCGGTTCAGAGATGCCGAGCAGCGAGCCGAGATCTTGCGACAGGAGCTCGCGGTGGCGATCAGGCAGGCCGACGCGGATGGCGTGGCGCAGAAGGACATCTGTGAGGCCACGGGCTACACCCGTCAGCAAGTCCGCCGGATCGTACTGGCCGTCGAGTCCTGACGGCGGCGGCCGTCTCACACACGTCTCACAGACCCACCGGAGAGCGCAGTTCGGAGTGCACGCGACCTGCGCTCTCTGGACTGTATGGACGGTCCGGGACCTCCATGGACGCCGGGTAAACTCCGTACACGTGACTGCGCCCGCAAAGCCCCGTATCCCGAACGTCCTCGCCGGCCGCTATGCCTCGGCCGAGCTCGCCACGCTGTGGTCCCCCGAGCAGAAGGTGAAGCTGGAGCGTCAGCTCTGGCTCGCCGTGCTGCGGGCCCAGAAGGACCTCGGGATCGAGGTGCCGGAGGCCGCGCTCGCCGACTACGAGCGCGTGCTCGACCAGGTCGACCTGGCCTCGATCGCCGAGCGCGAGAAGGTCACGCGGCACGACGTGAAGGCGCGGATCGAGGAGTTCAACGACCTCGCCGGGCACGAGCACGTGCACAAGGGCATGACGTCCCGGGACCTCACCGAGAACGTCGAGCAGCTGCAGATCCGGCTCTCCCTGGAGCTGATGCGCGACCGAACGGTCGCCGTCCTGGCCCGCCTGGGCAAGCTCGCCGGCGAGTACGGCGAGCTGGTCATGGCGGGGCGCTCGCACAACGTGGCGGCGCAGGCGACGACCCTCGGCAAGCGTTTCGCGACCGCGGCCGACGAGCTGCTCGTCGCGTACGGCCGGGTCGAGGAGCTGCTCGCCCGCTACCCGCTGCGCGGCATCAAGGGTCCGGTGGGCACGGCCCAGGACATGCTGGACCTGCTGGGCGGGGACGCGGCCAAGCTCGCGGACCTGGAGCAGCGGATCGCCCGGCACCTGGGCTTCTCGCAGGCGTTCACGTCCGTCGGCCAGGTCTACCCGCGCTCGCTCGACTACGAGGTCGTGACGGCGCTGGTGCAGCTGGCCGCGGCGCCCTCGTCCACCGCGAAGACGATCCGGCTGATGGCCGGGCACGAGCTGGTCACCGAGGGCTTCAAGCCCGGCCAGGTCGGCTCCTCCGCGATGCCGCACAAGATGAACACCCGCTCCTGCGAGCGCGTCAACGGCCTGATGGTGATCCTGCGCGGCTACGCCTCGATGACGGGCGAGCTGGCGGGCGACCAGTGGAACGAGGGCGACGTGTCCTGCTCGGTGGTGCGCCGGGTCGCGCTGCCGGACGCGTTCTTCGCGCTCGACGGTCTGCTGGAGACGTTCCTGACCGTGCTCGACGAGTTCGGCGCGTTCCCGGCCGTCGTGGCGCGTGAGCTGGACCGCTATCTCCCCTTCCTCGCGACGACCAAGGTGCTGATGGGCGCGGTGCGCGCGGGCGTCGGCCGTGAGGTCGCGCACGAGGCCATCAAGGAGAACGCCGTCGCCTCCGCCCTCGCCATGCGCGAGCAGGGCGCCGAGCGCAACGAACTGCTCGACAAGCTCGCCGCCGACGAGCGCATCCCGCTGGACCGCGCCGGGCTCGACGCGCTGATGGCCGACAAGCTGTCCTTCACGGGTGCCGCCGCCGACCAGGTGGCCGCGGTCGTCGCCCGGATCGAGGAGATCGTGAAGCAGCACCCTGAGGCCGCGGGTTACACGCCGGGGGCGATCCTCTGACGCGGTACACCCCCGCCGAACTGGAGGCCGCCCGCGACCGGCTCGTACCGGATGTCGCCGCGGACGGTCTCCAGGTGCTGTTCTGCGGTATCAACCCCGGACTCATGACGGCCGCGTCGGGCCACCATTTCGCACGCCCCGGCAACCGCTTCTGGCCGGTCCTGCATCTGTCCGGCTTCACGCCCCGGCTGCTGAAGCCGTCGGAGCAGGGCGAGTTGCTCTCGTACGGGCTCGGCATCACCAATGTGGTCGCGCGGGCGTCCGCACGGGCGGACGAGCTGAGCGCGGACGAGTACCGGGAGGGCGGTCGGCTGCTCGCCGCCAAGGTGGAGCGGCTGCGGCCGCGGTGGCTCGCCGTGGTGGGCGTGACCGCCTACCGGGCCGCCTTCGACGACCGCAGGGCCGCGATCGGGCCGCAGGAGCGGACGTTCGGCTCGACTCGCGTGTGGGTGCTGCCCAACCCCAGTGGTCTGAACGCGCACTGGACGGCGGCGACGATGGCGGAGGAGTTCGGCCGGTTGCGGGAGGCCGCGCAGGCGTGACGGGTCACGGCAGGGCCGACTCAGGGACTCGTCATGGCGGTGCCAACTCCGTGACCAGCGCGAAGAGTTGGAACTCCAGCCCCTCCTTCGGCTCCGAGACCCCCACGGCCACCCAGCGTCCGGTGCCGTCGGCCTCCCACAGGTCCACGTATCTCACGTAGGCACTGAGGTAGGCCCACGGCTTCGGTATCTGCTCCTCCGGGTCCTCGGAGCGCAGGAAGACACCGTCCAGGCTCGTGGGATGCGCTTCTCCCCAACGCTCGTTCAGCCTCTGTGAGACGCCGTCTCTGTAGGCGGTGAACTGGTGCGCGATCTCCGTCCGCTCCGACTGGTCACCCGTCCCAAAGCCATGCGTCGTCTCCAGCACCACCAAGTGGTAGCCGGGTCCCCCCGCGCCGATGTCCGACCAACCGTGCGCCGCGGGGAAGTCGCGGACGCACAGCTCGTCGATCGTGGCGAGGTGTCGCTCAGTGGTCATGAAGTCCAGTAAAGCGGTCACCACTGACATTTGGCGGCCCGTCAGGTGACAACGGGGGCTCCGGTTCACGCGTCCCGACGGCGAAGACTCCGGGCTCCGGCCAGGTGCACGGCCACCGCCCGTCCCGCCGTCACCGCCGCGAGAGCGCCCGGGTGGCCGGCCGTCGGCAACAGGACGATGAAGTCCCACGTCAGCGCCGTACCGGCGAGGGCGGGAGTGCGGGAGCATGCGCAGGCGGTGATCTCGGCGTCCGGGTCGGGGTTCGTGGCGCCCGGCCGATCCGGGCCCCGGGGCGTGGAGAGAGTCCCCGGCACTCGCCGGAGGCCGCCGCGCCGAGTACGATCCGCCCAACCAACACGCGCACTAGCTGGGAGGACGGACGTTGGGGCGGTTGACCGGCGGGGATCCCTCTCTGCTTCGGAGGATCAACTCCGCGGTGGTGCTGCACGCGCTGCGCGCCACGGAGTTCGCGACGCTCACCGAGATCACCCGGGTGACCGGGCTGTCCCGGCCCACGGTCGAGGGGGTCGTCGAGGGGCTGATCGAGGGCGGGCTGGTCGTCGAGACGGCGGCCGAGGAGGGCGCTGCCCGGCGCCAGGGCCGGCCCGCGCGCCGGTTCCGCTTCCGGGCGGAGGCGGGCCATCTGCTGGGCCTGGAGATCGGCCCGCACCGCGTCGCCGCGCTCCTCGCGGACCTGGACGGCCGGATTCTCGGCTCGCTCGCCAAGGACGTGTGCGAGACCGCGTCGGCGGACGAACGGCTGGAACGGCTGCGTACGGCCGTCGCGGAGCTGCTGCGCCGCGCCGGGGTCGCACGGGGCTCCCTGCGGGCCGTCGGCGTGGCCTCGCCCGGGATAGTGGAGGCCGACGGCACCGTACGCCTCGGTACGGCGCTGCCAGAGTGGACGGGGCTTCCGCTGGGCGAGCGGCTGCGCCGTTCCTTCAAGTGTCCGGTGCTGGTCGAGAACGACGCCAACGCGGCGGCGGTCGCCGAGCACTGGAAGGGCGCGGCCACCGAGTCCGACGACATGGTGTTCGTGCTGGCCGGGCTGAGCCCGGGCGCCGGATCGCTGATCGGCGGGCGGCTGCACCGAGGATTCGGGGGCGCGGCAGGCGAGATCGGCGCGCTCCACCTGCTGGGCCGCGAGGTCACCCCGGAGACGCTGCTGTCCACGACGGACGAGCCGCTGCATCCCCTGGACGAGCAGGCCGTCGCGGAGGTGTTCACCCACGCGCGTGAGGGCGACGAGCGGGCTCTGGCGGCCGTCGACCGCTTCATCCAGCGTCTGGTCCACGACGTGGCCGCGCTCGTCCTGGCACTCGATCCCGAGCTCGTGGTGATCGGCGGCTGGGCGGCGGGCATCGACGGTGTACTGGAGCCGCTGCGCAAGGAGCTGGCCCGCTACTGTCTGCGGCCGCCCCGGGTGACGCTGTCGCTCCTGGGCGAGGCCGCGGTGGCGACGGGCGCGCTGCGGCTGGCGCTCGACCATGTGGAGGAGCAGCTCTTCGCGGTGGAGGGCACCGTGACGGCACGCCGCTGAACGACGCTGATGGGATGGGGGAAACCGAAAGCGTCGCGGCCCGGAGTCCCGGGGCGCGACGCGTACGGATGGAGGAGCGTCAGGAGGCCCGGCGCTCGGGGTCGTGGTGGATCTCCACGCCGCCGGAGTCCCCGAACGTCAGCCGGCAGGTGTCCGCACGGTACGTGGCGACGGAGACCGCGGCCGTGCCTCCCTCGGCGACGAAGCGGGTGGTGACGACGAGGACGGGCGCGCCGGGGAGCCGGTCGAGTTCCTTGGCGTCGTCCGCGCGGGCCGAGCCCAGCTCCACGGAGCGGTCCTGGCTCTCCAGGCCGAGGCGCTGGAGCTCGCGCAGCACGGCACGCGCGCGTGCGGCTCCCGAGGGCGCGTCGATGCCGGAGAGGTCGGGTACCGACGAGGCCGGGATGTACAGCAGTTCGGCGGCGACGGGCTGACCGTGTGTCATCCGGGAGCGGCGCACGATGTGCACCTGCTCCTCGGGTTCGGTCTCCAGGGCCCGGGCCACCGCCGAGGGCGGGACCGCCAGCGTGCAGTCCGCGAGCTGCCAGGCGTCGCCGACCGCGCCCGGCCACGTGTGCTGCTCGGATCCGACGGCCACGCCCATGCGTGGCGGCGCCACGGTCGTGCCGACGCCGCGGCGGCGCTGGAGCCGGCCTTCCAGTTCGAGCTGCTCCAGGGCCTGGCGGAGCGTGGCCCTTGCGACGCCGAACCGGGCCGCGAGATCACGCTCGTTGGGCAGGACCTCGCCCACCGAGAACTCGGAGTCCAGTGCTTCGCTGAGCACGGTCTTGAGATGCCAGTACTTGGGCTCCGGCACCGTATCCAACTGCGTGGTCCCCACCGTGTCCTCCGCAATCGCCGTGTCCCGGCGGCTTTTAACGCCCTTGTTTATTAAAGGTTCCTGCACTATCCCTGCGACCATATGGCGGCCCCAACCCTTGGTCAAGACCAATCCTCGATCCGTTACAGCTCGCACAGATGTGTTTACACAGAGCGTTCATACGGCGTTCGCGATGCGCCGTATTCATGACACAAAGGCAAAGCCCCCGCCTGGTGGACGGGGGCTCGGGCCGGGCGGAACGCGTCAGTCGACGGCGAGCGACAGCAGCTTCTCAGGGTTGCGGATGATGTAGACGCACTGGATCCGGCCGTTCACGACGTCCAGTTGGAGGACGCTGTCGGGCTTGTCGCCGGACAGCACCAGGAGCGCGGGACCGCCGTTGACCTCCAGGAAACGGAACGATGCGTCCGCAATGCCCTTGCGCGAGATTCCGGCGATGAAACGGCCCACCTTGTCGGCCGACTCCAGGACCCGCAGCGGCGCCTGGGCGCGGCCGCCGCTGTCGCCCACCAGGCGTACATCGGGGGCCAGCAGGGACATCAACCCGTCGAAATCGCCCTCCGTCGCGGCGGCGAGAAACCGTTCGGTGAGATCGCGTTGTTCGGCGGGGTCGACCTCGTAGCGCGGGCGCTTCTCCTCGACGTGCCGACGCGCGCGCCCGGCGAGCTGCCGGACCGCGGACTCGCTGCGGTCGAGCGTGACGGCGATGTCCGCGTACGGATAGCCGAAGGCCTCCCGGAGCACGAACACCGCGCGCTCCAGCGGCGACAGGGACTCCAGGACGACGAGTACGGCCAGGGAGACGGAGTCGGCGAGCACCGCCCGCTCCGCCGTGTCGGGGACGGTGGCCCCGAAGTCGGTGACGTACGGCTCGGGCAACCAGGGCCCTACATATGCCTCCTTGCGGGACTGGGCGAGCCGCAGCCGGTCGATGGCGAGCCGTGTCGTCACGCGCACCAGGTATGCGCGCGGTTCGCGTACGTCGGAGCGGTCGCCGCCGGACCAGCGCAGCCACGCCTCCTGGACCACGTCCTCGGCGTCGGCCACCCGGCCGAGCATGCGGTAGGCGACGCCCGTCAGGACGGGCCGGTGCTCTTCGAAGACCTCGGTCACGGTGTCGGTAGCCACGGCACCATCCCAACCCGACGCCTCGGGTCGTGTCCAGGCGAATAACGGGTGGTCCCGCACACTGTGGCCTGCGTACGGGACCGATCGGGAGGTACGCGGACGACGTTGAGGGCCGCAGGCCTGGGAGGTTGACGGCCGCAGGCCCGGGAGGTTGACGGCCGCAGGCCCGGGAGGTTGACGGCCGCAGGCCCGGGAGGTTGACGGCATCCGGGGGCTACCCGCGGGTAGCAATTGCTGACAAGCTGTCTAGGAGTCAGCCGGTCATCAGACGAGGAGCAGCTCCATGTCCGCCACGGTCTCCTTCAGCGTCCCCTCTCCGCTCGGCCCGCGGACCGTGACCCTCGCGTACGCGCGCGTGGGCAGCGGCGAACCGCTTCTGCTGCTGCACGGGATAGGCCACCACCGGCAGGCCTGGGACCCGGTCGTGGACATCCTGGCTGCCGAACGCGATGTGATCGCGGTGGATCTGCCCGGCTTCGGCGAGTCGCCCGCGCTGCCGGACGGACTAGCCCACGACCTGTCGACGATGAACGCCGCGCTCAGCGGGCTGTGCGAGGCGCTGGACCTCGACCGGCCGCATGTGGCGGGCAACTCGCTGGGCGGGCTGCTCGCCCTGGAGCTGGGCCGAGAGAAGCTCGTACGGTCCGTCACGGCGCTGTCGCCCGCCGGGTTCTGGTCCCCCGTCGAGCGGCGGTACGCGTTCGGTCTGCTGCAGGCGATGCGGGCGGCCGCGCGGAGCATGCCACTGCCGATGGTCGAGCGCCTGTCCCGGTCCGCGGCCGGGCGCACCGTACTGACCAGCAGCATCTACGCTCGCCCGGGCCGCCGTTCACCCGAGGCGGTCGTCGCCGAGACCCTCGCGCTGGCCAACGCCCAGGGATTCGCCGAGACGCTCAGGGCCGGTGGCTCGGTGCAGTTCTCCGACGACGTCCCCGGACTTCCCGTCACCGTCGCGTGGGGCACCAGGGACCGGATTCTGGTGCGCCGCCAGGGGATCCGGGCCAAGCAGATCATTCCGCGGGCCCGGCTGGTGCGGCTGCCCGGCTGTGGGCACGTCCCGATGAACGACGATCCGGCGCTGGTCGCCCGGGTCGTCCTGGACGGCAGCCGCTGACCCGCCTCGCGTCCACCGGCCCAACGCGCCCGATCCCAGGGCGACTCCGGCACCGACCAGGGCGCTGCCGACGGCCTGGGGTGCCCCGTAGGAGCCCGTTCCGACTAGCGGGGCCGTGCAGGCCGCCGCGACGGGGATGAGCCCGGAGAAGAGCGTGGCGCGCTCCGCGCCGATGCGCTGCATGCCCATGTACCAGCAGACGAAGCCGATGACCGTGACGATCGCCGCCTGCCACAGCAGGGCGGCGGTCTCGGTGGTGTCGGGTGTCCGCAGCCAGGCGCGGCCGTCGACGATCATCCCGGCCACCGCCGACTCCACGGCCGCGACCGCGCACACGGTGGCGGACAGCAGCCGGGGCCCGAGCGGCCGCAGTACGGGCACGGCGAGCACCGCGAAGCCGACCTCTCCGACGAGCGCGCACAAGGAGAAGGCGATCCCGGCTCCGTCGGCGCGTCCCCACCCCTGGACGGCGAAGGCGCCGCAGGCCACGAGCAACGCCCCGTACAGGACGATCCGTTGGGGCCGACGGCCCTCCAGAAGGGGTACGAGAACGGCCACGACGACCGGGGCGCAGCCTACGAAGACACCCGGTACCGCGGGTTCCGCGGTGCGTTCGGCCGCGATCACGGCGAGGTTGAAGCCGACCATTCCGACGGCAGCGAGCAGCGCGAGCCGTGTCCACTGGGCGGGTGTCAGGGCGCGCAGGGGTGCCGCGCCGCCCCGTCCGACCAGGGGCAGGAGCAGCAGAAAGGCGAGGCCGTAGCGGACGAACTGGCCGCCCGCGTACGGGTAGTGGCCCAGTACGCTGTTGGCGGTGAAGGAGCCTCCGACTAGGACGCAGGCGAGGGCGGCGAGCAGGGCGCCTCGGGTGGTGGTGGCGTTCATGCTCGTGACGCTATGAAGGGTGGCGGTCCGGTTTAAGGTCCACTTCCATGACGTCATCGGGGACCAATCCGGACGCGCCCGGAGCGGCGGGGTGGGCCGCCGCGTGGGAGCTGCTCCTGCCGGCCGCTTCGGCACCGGCACGCGCGCGTGGCCGTTCGCTGCAGGCCGCGCTGCGTGAGGCGGTCCGTTCTGGGCGGCTGACGCCCGGCACCCGTTTGCCGTCCAGCCGTGAACTCGCCGCCGATCTCGGGGTGTCCCGGGGCCTGGTCACGGAGGCGTACGAGCAACTGACCGCGGAGGGCTATCTGCGCAGCGACCGGGGTGCCGGGACGTGGGTCGGCGGGGCCGCGCGGGCCGCGCTCCCCCGCGCGCGGGACCTCGCTCCCCGCTCCCCCGGTGCCCGCGCCGACTTCCTGCCCGGAACACCCGACCTGTCGCTCTTCCCGCGCGCGGCCTGGTCGGCCGCGCAGCGCGGGGTACTCGCCGAACTGCCGCACCACGCACTGGGGTACCCGGATCCGCGCGGGCTGCCCCGACTGCGTACGGCTCTCGCGGAGCTGCTGGCCCGTCGCCGGGGAGTGGTCGCCGATCCGGAGCGGGTGATGGTCGTCTCCGGTGTGGCACAGGCGATGACGCTGCTCGGATTCGTGCTCCACGCGCGCGGGATACGCACCGTCGGCGTGGAGGATCCCGCGAGTCCGGAGCACGGCACGCTGTACGCGTCGGCGGGCATCGGCACCGTACCGCTGCCGCTGGACGACGAAGGGCTGGCCACCGGGCCGCTCCGGGCGTCGGGAGTGCGGGCCGTGGTGACGACGCCGGCGCACCAGTTCCCGTCGGGGATCGCGTACTCCGCGCGGCGCCGCGCGGAACTCCTCGACTGGGCACGCGACGTGGACGGGCTCGTCGTGGAGGACGACTACGACGGGGACTTCCGGTACGACCGGGCGCCTGTCGGCGCCCTCCAGGGGCTCGATCCGGAGCACGTCGCGTACACGGGGTCGGTCAGCAAGTCCCTGGCGCCGGGGCTGCGGCTCGGCTGGCTGCTGGTGCCGGCGGCGCTGGCCGAGGAGGTCGTCGAGCGCAAGCGCACGATGGACCTGGGCAATCCCGTCGTCGACCAGGCCCTCCTCGCCCGCTTCGTGGAACGCGGCGACTACGACCGCCAACTCCGCCGCTGCCAGCGCGCGTACAAGGAGCGCCGCGACACGCTCGTCGCGGCCCTGGAGGACCACTTTCCCGGCGCGCGGATCTCCGGCATCGCCGCCGGCCTCCACGTCATCGCCACGCTGCCCGCCCGCTACGGACCGCAGGCCCAATTCCTGGAGCGAACAGCCACGGCCGGCATCACCGTCCGCCCCCTCACGGCCTACACACACGCCCCGACGGAGGACGACGTGGTGCGCCTGGTACTCGGCTACGCCCACGTCCCACCGACACGCATCCGAGAGGGCGTACATCTGATGGCGAAGGCGGTGCGGGCCGCCCCGTAAGGGGCGCGGGGAACGGCGCGCTCAGTCCACGATGTCCCGCACATGCCCACGCACGTCGTGCCTGAAGGGGCGCGGGGAACTGCGCGACAAGCCCCCACAACCCGCACGTCGTCGTCCGACCGCACCGCCCCGGCCCAACCCGGCGGAGCGGATCGTGTTTGTTCACTTGTGGTTTGTGTGCGCGCTGCGGCACACCAGTAAGTCTGGCCCTGCACACTGGTCGAACCCGTCCCAGGAGGCGTCCCATGTCACACCGCCCGCCGAACCCGTTCCCCGGCCGCCGCAGTGTCCTGCGCGGCTCACTCGCCGCGTCGGCGGCGCTCGCCCTGCCCTCTTCCGTAGGGATGGCCCCCGCGTTCGCCCTGTCGGGTCGGCCGAAGGCGCAATGGGGTGTGCAGGCCGGCGACGTGACCACGAACTCCGGCCTCGTATGGGTGCGTTCCGACCGCCCCGCGCGCATGATCGTGGAGACCTCCGCGACCGAGTCGTTCCGCAGGCCGAAACGGTGGCACGGCCCGCTCCTCGGCGCCGACACCGACTTCACGGGTACGGTCCCGCTGCGCGGTCTGCCGGCGGGCGAGCAGATCCACTACCGGGTGACGCTGGCCGACCCGGACGACTACCGCCGCACCGGTGAGCCCGTACCTGGCACCTTCCGGACCGCCCCCGCCAAGCGGCGCCAGGGCGTCCGGTTCCTCTGGTCGGGGGACATCGTGGGCCAGGGCTGGGGCATCAACCCGGACATCGGCGGCCTCTACGCGTACGAGGAGATGCGCCGACTGAACCCGGACTTCTTCCTGTGCAGCGGCGACACGATCTACGCGGACGGCCCCCTGTCGGCGTCCGTGACGCTCCCCGACGGCCGTGTCTGGAGAAACGTCACCACCGAGGAGAAGTCCAAGGTCGCGGAGACCCTCGCCGAGTACCGGGGCAACTTCCGCTACTCGCTGCTCGACGAGAACGTACGCCGGTTCAACGCCCAGGTGCCGACGATCACCCAGTGGGACGACCACGAGGTCGTCAACAACTGGTACCCGGGCGAGATCCTCACCGACACCCGCTACACGGTGAAGGACGTCGACACGCTGGCCACCCGCGCCCGCAAGGCGTTCAGCGAGTACTTCCCGATCTCCACGCTCCCGTCCACGGGCGAGGACGGCCGGGTGCACCGCGTCGTGCACCACGGTCCGCTGCTGGACGTGTTCGTGCTCGACATGCGTACGTTCCGCAACGCCAACTCTCCGGACCGCCAGCCCGACGACACCAACGGCATCCTGGGCGCGGAGCAGTTGGTCTGGCTGAAGCGTGAACTGGCACGCTCGCGCGCCGTGTGGAAGGTGATCGCCTCGGACATGCCGCTCGGTCTGGTCGTGCCGGACGGCGCGACGGACATCGAGGCCGTCGCGCAGGGCGACCCGGGCGCGCCGCTCGGCCGCGAGCTCCAGATCGCGGAGCTGCTGCGGTTCGTCAAGCACCGCCGGATCACCGGCACGGTGTGGCTGACGGCGGACGTGCACTACACCTCGGCGCAGCACTACGACCCGTCGCGCGCGGCCTTCAAGGACTTCGCGCCGTTCTGGGAGTTCGTCTCCGGGCCCCTGGCCGCCGGCGGCTTCCCGGCCAACGCGCTGGACGGCACCTTCGGCCCCGACCGGGTCTTCATCAAGGCGCCGACGACGGCGAACGTCTCGCCGATGGAGTCCCCGCAGTACTTCGGCGAGGTCGACATCGACGGTGACAGCGGTGAACTGACGGTCCGTCTGCGGGCGACGGGAGGTTCGGTGCTGTTCACGAAGGTGCTGCAGCCGGGGCGTGTGGGCCAGTAGTTCGTGTGCGCGCGGACCGGCGAGATCGCGCCTGTGCCGGTCGGCGGGTCCCGTACTCTCGAACCTCGTGCCGCGTACCGGAGTCATCCCCCGGTGCGCGGCACGGCCGTTGGAACATTTCCTGGGTTTTCGCAGGTCAGGGCCGATTGTCAGTGGTCGCCTCTACGGTTTTTCCATGACGCGATCTTTGCAGGCCGTGGCCTACACCCGACCCTCCGCGCTGGAGTCCGCACCGGACGGGCGGCGCCTGGGACTCGAGACCTCGCGGGGTGCGACGCCCCGCGGTGTCGAGGACCATCCGCGCTTCTTCGCGGGCTTCCTGACGTCGCCTCAGGTGGCTTCGGCGGGTCTGCTCGCGGTGGCGGACGTGGCGGGCGCGCGGTACTACCAGCAGCAGCTGCGGGCTTCGCTGGACCCGGTGGTCACGGGCAACGGCGACCGGCTCCGCTTCGAGTCCTTCTCCGGGTGCGGTGGGGTGTACGCGCGACTGGACGTGCTGGACACGGGCCTGGACGGTGGGGAGGTGGGCCACGGCACGACGAACGTCGACGTCAACAACCCCTTGCGGGAGGCCCTGTCGAGGATCGGCTCGGACGATCCGCTGCATCTGCGCGTCGGCCCGGACGAGATGGCCGTAACCACGCTCGACGGGCCGGTCGTGGAGAAGAAGGTGCCGCTGCCGGACCGGTGGCTGCGCGGGTTCGCCGAGGCCCAGGTGACAGCGGCCGGCTTCGACCTGCGGGCCGAACTACCCGCGGCGGAGGCCGTGCGGTTCCTGCGTTCCCTGCCGCGTTCCACGGCTCGTGGCGCCTCCCGGAGCACGGGGTGGGTCGTGCCGGCCGGGCGGGGGCTGCGACCCACGACCAGGCCGGTGCCCGGAGCCGTGTGCCTGCCGGGCCCGGAGCGGCTGGCCGCCCTCCAAAGGGTCCTCCGCCATGCGACGGCACTGCGGGTGTACGGTCCTTCGCTCGCCGGGGACACCGTGGCGGCCAGTGCCTGGGAGGTCGTGCTGCCCGGGATGCGGCTCACTCTGACGCTGTCCCCGGAGGCTTCGCGGGGATTCTCCGGTGAGGGCGGCGTCCTGGACGCGCTGGCCACCGACGAGGCCGCCGAGGACGCGGAGCTGATCTCGGTGCTCCTCGCCTGGGAGCCCCGGATCGACATCGGGGACCTGTCCGCCGCCTCGGGCCTGCCGGCCGAGCGTGTGCGGGCCGCCCTGGTCCGGCTGGGCACCTCGGGGCGGGTGGGGTACGACACGGCGGAAGCGGCCTACTTCCACCGCGAACTGCCCTACGACGCCGAGCGCGTGGAGCGGCACAACCCGCGCCTGCGGGCGGCCCGGGCGCTCGTGGCGGAGGGTGCGGTGGTCCTGGACGGCGCGCTCGGCACGGTGACCGCGCAGGACGGGCACGCGCACCGGGTGCGCGACGACTCGGGGGCACTGAGCTGCAGTTGCCTGTGGTGGGCGAAGTACCGGGGAGGGCGCGGACCGTGCAAGCACGCACTGGCCGTGCGGATGGCCCGCCGGGGAGCGGTGGCCGGACAGACAGAGGTTCTGATCGACGGGGGTGCGCGATGAGCGGTGCGGTGTCGGCGAACGAGGCGTTGTTGAGGGCTGTGCGGGCGGGGCGGATGGGCGAGGCTGCGGGGCTGCTGGACGGCATGCCGGATGCCGAACGACGGGCCTGTCTGCCCTCGTTGAAGGACCTCCGCAAGGAGTTGCGGGCCGCGCCCTGGGATGCCGCGTCGAGGAAGGCGTATCCCGCGCTGCACGCGGCCGGGGCCGCCTGCCACACCGGAGCGGCCGGGACGGCGACCTGGCTCACCGCCGCCGACCTGCGCTGGTCCCAGGCCTCACCCGGAGTGCTCCTCCATGTGCTGGGCGACCGGGAGCGCGACTGGCTGGGCGACGTGGCGCACCGGCTCGCGGACCGCCCGCCGCTCGCCCAGGTGCCGTACGAGCTGATGTCAGGCCTTGTCCGGCTCTCCGGCTGCCCGGTGCCGACGACCGAGACCTATGTGGTGGGCTGGATCGAGCAGGTCGGCAGCCTGTGGCAGCGCGGTGACACCATCCTTCAGCGGCTGCGCCAGGACCCGTACACGGCGGAGCTGGTCGCCGCCGTCTTCGAGATCGCGGACATCGGGAGCCGCCTGGACTGGCTGTTCGGTGACGGCCCGGACAGCTGGTTCAACGCGCTCGCGCAGCTCACCCGGGAAGGGGCCCTCGACCGGAAGGCCACGGTCGACGCCTGCGTGGCCCGTCTGCTGCGCGGCGGTGTGCCGTCCGACTGCAGGGTGTTCCTGCGGCTGCTGACGGCCCTTGAGCTGACCCGGGACGAGGAGCGGGAGCGGGCCGCCGACTGGCTGGCGCTCGCCTCCGACGCGGTGTCCACGGTGGCCTCGCACGCCCAGTCGGTGCTCGGCTCCCTGGCCCTGGACGGCGAGTTGACGCCCCGGCAGCTCGCGGAGATGTCCGGCGGTGTGCTCTTCCGACCGGAGAAGAAGCTGGTCCGGGCCCAGCTCGTCCTCCTCGGGAAGGCACTGCGGCGCGACCCGTCGAGCGCGGCCGAGCTGCTCCCAGCGGTGGCCCAGGCGTTCGGGCACGAGGACACGGACGTGCAGGAGCGCGCGCTGAAGCTGGTCGAGCGCCACCTCGACGCGGCACCACCGGAGGTGCGCGGTGAAGTGGCCGACGCGGCTGAGGAGTTGAGCCCGGGACTGCGTGTGCGCGCCACGGAAACACTGGGCCTGGACGGGGCCGGCCGGGCGCCGGAGCCCTATGTGGAGCTGCTCCCGCCCGCGCCGGAGCCGGCTCGGGTCCCCTCCGCGCCGGACTCGGCGGTCGAGCTGGCGGAGGAGGTCGGCGCCCTGCTGACGTCCGACGGTGACGTGGCGACGTTCGAGCGCGCTCTGGACGGTCTGGTGCGGCACGGATACCGGGACCGGGACGCCCTGGCCGAAGCGCTGAAGCCCGTGGTCACCCGGCTCTGGTGGGTCGACGCCGACCCGCAGTACAGCTCCACGGTCGAGAAGCACTTCCGCGAGGACCCGCACGGCCTGGAGGTCGTGCTCGCGACCCTGCTCGGCCAGGTGAGTACGGCCACGCTGCACAGAGCCGTCCAGCACGGGCCGATGACCGACCCCTGCGTGCACAGCGCGCTGGCCGCCGCCTTCAACGCCCGGCTGTGGGAGGCGGCCCACCGGCTGCGCACCGACCCACTGCCGTTCCTGCTGGCCACGCCCACCTGGGGGTCAGGCCTTCTGGAGCCGGACGAGTTCGTGGCCCGGCTCGACGAGTACCGCCGGCTGGGCGCCCGGCCCGGGGAAGCCGACTTCACCCAGGCGCTGCTCCGGGTGCGGCGCGACGACCCCGCGGCGACCGCTGCCGCCGCCGACCAGGCGGCCTCGCTCGGCACGACGGAAGGCAACAGGCTGGCGCTGTGGCTCACCTCCGACGGCCCGTCCCTGCCCTGGAGCAGCCGACGGACCTCGGGGGTCCGCATCCTCCTCGAACTCGGCGAACTCGACGGGGTGCCCGGAGAGTTCCCCCCGGCGTTCCGACGGCTCGGCCGGCCCGTGGGGCTCTTCTCGGCGCGCGCATACTGCGCCCACTACTGGGACAGGTCCGAGCGACACCACTGGCTGGCCGTGGTGCCCGGGCGGCGGGAGCTGGTGGCCGCCCGACTGCTGCGCGAACTCTCGTCGGTCGCAGTGGAGGACACCCGTGGCAATGCCTCCGTACTGCCGCTGATCGCCGAGGCGCCGGGCGAGGCGGGCGAGGCCGTGCATCTCTGTGTGGCGTACGGGCTCGGCGCGCGTCACCCGGAGGACCGGCTCAGCGCGGTGGACGCGCTGCTGGTGCTGGCCGCGCGGGGACAGTTGGACGCCGAGGCACTCGGCGCGGATCTGGGGCAGCTGATGCACCGCGGGGCGGTGAAGCCGCTGCGGCTCGCCGAGTCCGTACGGACCGCGGCGACGACCGGCGCGTACGCCACCGTCTGGGAGATACTCCGCGCCGCGCTGCCGGTGCTGCTCGCGGATCTCGCGACGGACGGCGCCGCCTCGTCCGCCCGCGGGTTCGGGGAGCTGCTGGCCGTCGCCGCCGAGTGCGCCGAACGGACGGGAGCGCGGGGCTGTATGGCACATCTCGCACAGGCTGCGGACCGGCGCGGTTCGTCCCGGCTCGTCACCCAGGCCCGCCGGCTGCGTGCCACGCTGGATCACGGGGTGGCCGCCTGAGCTCTCGGCTCGCGTCAGAGGGTCGTAAAAAATGCAACAAAGAGGGCAGAAGCACACTTAACCGATCAGTCACAAAGCGTTCGTGATCACGCAACACACATCCTTCACAGTGACTGTATGACTCAAGACATGTCTCAAGTGACGCGTGCGAAAAACGGTCGGCCGGTCCACCACTGGCGCAGGGATCTCGTCGAACTGGCCGCGCTGTTCACGGCGGTGGCGGTGGCGGACGCCGTGGCGAACCTCATCGGGCACGGCCCCGACGGACCCACCCTCCTCCTCGTCTCGGCGGTCGTGCTGGTCGCCACGGCGGGATTCCACACATGGTGGTCACGCCGCCACGGTCATGCACCTCCGACAGGCGATACCGGCTCCCGGCCGGCCGCCACCGCGCGGAAGGCCGGGACGTCCGAAGCGGACGCGACCGCACCCGAGGCCGTCGCCGGGGAGACCGTGCTGTGGCGGATGCGGACCACCGTTCGCGACGAGCCGGGATCGCTGGCGTCGCTGTGCGCGGCGCTGGCGGGACAGCGGGTCGACATCCTCAGCCTCCAGACGCATCCGCTGACCGAGGGCACCGTGGACGAGTTCCTGCTGCGTGTTCCCGCTCAGGTCTCGGCCGCCGACGTCACCCGGGCGGTGTCGCACGCGGGCGGCGCAGGCACCTGGATCGAGCGGGCCGACGCCCACGACCTGGTGGACGCGCCCACCCGGGTACTGGGCCTGGCCACCCGCACGGCCCTGGACGCGGCCGAACTACCATTGGCACTGCGGCAGTTGCTGGGGCGGTGCACGATCCGGTCGCTGCCCGCCGGGTCGGTGCGCGGTGATCGCGTGGACGAAGCGGCGCCCGTCGAGGGGGCACTTGAGGACACCGTGATGCGGCTGCGTGCCCCGGAAGGCGGAGTGATCACTGTGGAGCGGCCGTATCTGCCGTTCACGCCCACCGAGTTCGCGCGGGCACGGGCGCTGGTCGAGCTGGACGCCCGGCTCGGTCCGCGCGTCCCGCGCAGCCAGGACGTACTGACACTGCCGCAGGGCAACGACATCACCGTGCGCCGTGCCGACGCCGGTGACGTCGACGCCGCGAAGGCCATGCACGAGCGGTGCTCGTCGCGCACGCTGAGCATGCGTTACCACGGGCCGGTCGGCGACGCCGACAAGTACCTCAACCACTTGCTCAGCCCCCGTTTCGGGCGCACTCTCGCCGTGCAGACCGCGTCGGGGCGCATCGTCGGGCTCGGGCATCTCCTCTGGGACGGCGACGAGACGGAGATCGCGCTGCTCGTCGAGGACGACTGGCAGCGGCGCGGTATCGGCAGCGAACTGCTCGGCCGCCTGGTGGCGATGGCCGTCGAGGCCGGCTGCGAGAGCGTGTACGCCGTCACGCAGTCGTCCAACACCGGCATGGTCGCCGCGATGCGCGGCCTGGACCTCCCCCTCGACTACCAGATCGAGGAAGGCACGCTCGTCATCACGGCCCGCCTCGACGTGGCACCGGTGAGTTCGCGACCGCCGTACGACGAGGTGCAGCAGCACCAGCCGGAACACTCGGTGCGGGACTGACCGACTCCGCGCGGGACTGACTCCGTACGGGACTGACGAAGAGGCGAGCGATCTCCTCGTCAGTCCCCGCCACGGCTCGGCACGCGACAGCCAGCCGTGCGCGCTACCTCCGGGCACGCAACGGCCAGGCGCGCGGCGCCTCGTCGCGATACAGATCGCCGCGAATGCAGATCGCCCCGTGCAGATCATCCCGCGACGGCGGCAGGCCCGGCGAAGCTCGCCGGGCCTGCCGCTGTTCCCGCCGTTCCCGCCGGACCCGTCACCCGCGGCCCAACGCTCCGTCCAGATCCCGCCAAAGATCCTCGACGTCCTCCAGCCCCACCGACAGCCGTAGCAGCCGGTCGCTCACCCCGCTGTGGCGCCGGTCCTCCGCGTCCACGATGCGGTGGCTGATCGAGGCCGGATGCTGGATCAGCGTGTCGACACTGCCGAGGCTCACCGCCGGGGTGATGAGGCGGACGGCGGCTATCACCTCGTGCGGATCTCCGTGGATCTCGAAGGCGATCATGGCGCCGCCGAGCCGCGGATAGTGGACCCGGGCGACACGCGGGTCGGCGGCAAGGCGCCGGGCCAGTTCGGCGGCGTTCGCGGAGGCGGCACGCACGCGCACGGGCAGCGTCGACAGCCCGCGCAGCAGCAGATAGCCGGCGAGCGGATGCAGCACACCCCCGGTGGCGAAGCGGACCTGCCGAAGCCGCCCGGCGAACTCCTCGTCGCAGGCCACCACCCCCGCCATCACGTCACCGTGCCCGCCCAGGTACTTGGTGGCGCTGTGCAGCACGAGCCGCGCGCCCTGTTCGGCGGGGCGTTGCAGCACCGGTGTGGCGAAGGTGTTGTCGGCGAGCAGCGGAACGCTTCCGCAGGCGTGGGCGATCGCCCGCAGATCGAGTTCGGCGAGCGTCGGGTTGGCGGGCGACTCGACCAGTACGAGTCCGGTGTCCGGTCGCAGGGCATCCGCGATGCCCGCCGGGTCGACCCACGTCACCTCGGACCCGAGCAGCCCGGCCGTGAGCAGGTGGTCGCTGCAGCCGTACAGGGGGCGTACGGCCACGACATGGCGCAGACCCATGGCGTTCCGTACGAGCAGCACGGCGCTCAGCGCGGCCATGCCGCTCGCGAACGCGACGGCGCTCTCGGTGCCCTCCAGACGGGCGAGGGCGGTCTCGAAGCGGGCGACGGTCGGATTGCCGAGGCGGCCGTAGACCGGCGGGCCCTCCGGCTCGGCCCCGTCCGTGGCGAAGGCGTCGATACGGGCCGCCTCGCCCCGGCTGTCGTACGAGGGATAGGTCGTGGACAGATCGATCGGTACGGCGTGCAGCCCCTGCCGGGCGAGATCGTCCCGCCCGGCGTGCACGGCCTCGGTGGCCAGCGCGCGCAAGCCTCCGGTGGCCGGGCTCCCCAATACTCCGGAAGCCGATCCCCGCACAGCGCCGGAAGCCGATCCTCGCGCGCCTCCGGTGGCCGGGCCCCTCACGGATTCGGTGGCCTGGCCCCGCCGGCCCTGGATGGCCTGGCCCCGCACGGCGCCGGTCTCCTTCGCCCCGAGCGCCGCGTCCCTGGCCGACGTCCCCTCTCTCTCCGTCGTCTCCCCGGCCGTCGTGGCCCGGCCCGCTCCCTCTACGTCGTCACACGTGTCGCGTACATCAACGCTGCCGAAGTCCATGGACAGCAGCCTGAACACCGAACGGATGATGGACGCGGAAGTCCGTGTTACGTTCGGGCCATGGCTGAATCCGTCGTACTGGACCCGGTGGATCTTCATCTTCTGCGGTTGCTGCAGAACGACGCCCGGGCCACCTACCGCGACCTCGCCGCACAGGTGGGTGTCGCGCCCTCGACCTGCCTGGACCGGGTGGCCCGTCTGCGCCGGGCGGGCATCATCCTGGGCCATCAACTGCGGCTCGATCCGGCCAAGCTGGGGCGTGGCCTGGAGGCGTTGCTGTCCGTGCAGGTCAGGCCGCACCGGCGGGAGTTGGTCGGGCCGTTCGTGGAGCGGATCAGGGCGCTGCCCGAGTCCCGGACCGTGTTCCACCTCACCGGGCCCGACGACTATCTCGTCCATGTGGCCGTCGCGGACATGACGGACCTGCAGCGGCTGGTCCTCGACGGCTTCACCGCACACCGCGAGGTGGCCCGCGTCGAGACCCGGTTGATCTTCCAGCAGTGGGACTGCGGGCCCCTGCTGCCGCCCGAGCCCGCGGGGATCACGCCCACGGCGAAATCGGGCTGACATCGGCCAGGAATCGGACCGACGCGGCACACGGCGCGGTAAACCGGGCTGACGCGGCGCCGGTCATCGTATGAGGATGGCCGCATGTCACAGACGAAGAACCCGCTGCCCCGCGAGGTCGCCGACACCTACGTCGACGAGCTCATCGCCCTCGACCCGGTCACCGGTACGTATCTCGGAGTGAAGGAGAGTTCGGGCTCGTTGCCCGACACCTCGCCCGCCGGCCAGGACGCGCTCGCGGCCCTCGCGCGGGCCACACTGGCGCGGCTCGACGAGGCGGAGCGGCAGCCCGGCGCGGACAGTGACATCGAGCGCCGCTGCGCACGCCTGCTCCGCGAGCGGCTCACCGCCGAACTCGGTGTGCACGAGGCCGAGGAGGGCCTGCGGGCCGTCGGCAACATGAGCACGGCCGCGCACGCGGTGCGCGAGGTGTTCACCGTGACGCCCACGGACACGGACGAGGACTGGGCCGCGATCGCCCGCCGGCTGCGTGCCGTTCCGACGGCCCTCGACGGCTACCGCGAGTCCCTCTCCCTCGGCCTTGAGCGCAAGCTGTACGCGGGCCCGCGCCCCACCGCGACGTTCATCGAGCAGCTCACGGAGTGGTCGGACACCGACGGTTCGGGCCGCGGCTGGTTCGAGGACTTCGCCTCGGCCGGCCCCGAGACCCTGCGCGCCGAACTCGACGAGGCCGCCGGAGCGGCGACCGCCGCCGTCGTCGCGCTGCGCGACTGGATGCGCGACGTCTACGCGCCCGCGATCGAGGGCGCGCCGAACACCGTGGGCCGCGAGCGGTACGCGCGCTGGTCGCGCTACTTCAACGGTACGGATCTCGACCTGGACGAGGCGTACGAGTACGGCTGGGCCGAGTACCACCGGCTCCTCGCCGAGATGAAGAAGGAGGCCGAGAAGGTCCTGCCCGGCGCCGAGACCCCGTGGGTCGCGCTGGCGCACCTGGACGAGCACGGCAGGCACATCGAGGGCGTCGACGAGGTCCGCGAGTGGCTGCAGAGCCTGATGGACCAGGCGATCGAGGAACTGGACGGCACGCACTTCGAACTCGCCGAGCGGGTACGGAAGGTGGAGTCCCGCATCGCCCCGCCGGGCAGCGCCGCGGCCCCCTACTACACGGCACCGTCGGAGGACTTCTCACGCCCCGGCCGTACGTGGCTGCCGACGATGGGGCAGACCCGCTTCCCGGTGTACGACCTGGTCTCGACCTGGTACCACGAGGGCGTCCCCGGCCATCACCTCCAGCTCGCGCAGTGGGCGCACGTCGCGGGAGACCTTTCCCGCTACCAGGCCACCGTGGGCGGCGTCAGCGCGAACGCCGAGGGCTGGGCGCTCTACGCGGAGCGGCTGATGGACGAACTCGGCTATCTCAAGGACGCGGAGGAACGCCTCGGCTATCTGGACGCCCAGATGATGCGCGCGGCCCGCGTCATCGTCGACATCGGCATGCACCTGGAGCTGGAGATCCCGGCGGATTCGCCCTTCCACCCGGGCGAGCGCTGGACTCCCGAGCTGGCGGAGGAGTTCTTCGGCGCGCACAGCAGCCGCCCGGCGGACTTCGTGGAGAGCGAGCTGACCCGCTACCTCTCCATCCCCGGCCAGGCGATCGGCTACAAGCTCGGCGAGCGCGCCTGGTTGCTGGGCCGTGAGAACGCGAGGAAGCGCCACGGCGACGCGTTCGACGCGAAGGCCTGGCACATGGCGGCCCTGTCCCAGGGTTCACTGGGCCTGGACGACCTGGTGGACGAGCTGTCCCGGCTCTGATCGGCCACCGCGACGGCGACCGGGCCCGGCAGCGCAGTCGAGTGCGTTGCCGGGCCCGGTCGCCGGACCGAATGTCGACGGACCGCACGCCGACCAACCACAGCTCGACGAACGCCTCAGCGCCGGAACCCGCCCTCCGAGTCGATCACCTGCCCGGTGACCCACTCGGCCTCGTCCGTCGCGAGCCAGGCGATGAGCCGCGCGGGATCGTCCGGCATTCCCCAGCGCCCGGCAGGGAACATCGCGGCGATGGCGGCGTACTCGTCGCCCGTCATGTAGTCCGTGTCGACGGGGCCGGGGTTCACGGCGTTCACGGTCACCGCGTGCTCGGCGAGCGTGGTCGCCAGCGAGCGGGTGACCGAGGCGAGGGCGCCCTTCTGAAGGGCGTACGCGATCTCGCCCGGCATGCCGCCCGCGATGTCCTGACCCGACGTCATCATCACCACACGCCCACCCGCCGTACGCGGTGGGAGAGCGGCGCGCAGCCGGGCGTAGGCCTGGACGAGGAGGATCACGGAACGGGTGTCGACGGCCCAGTGCGCGTCGAGCATCGCGGCGTCGATCGTGTCGAGCGGGCCGTCCGAGCCGCTCAGCGCGTGGTTGGCGACGAGGATGTCGATCCGTCCGCCGAGCGCGTCGGCGGCCGTGGCTATCAGCTCGGCCGGGCCCGTCGGGTCGGAGAGGTCGCCCGGCCCGCCGACGACCAGCGCCCCGGGGTCGGCGAGTGCCTCGCGGATCCCGGCGACCACCTCTTCGGGGCGGTCCGCACCCCAGGGCATGTCGGCGTCGTGCGGTACGTGGTGATGCGCGTACACACTCGCTCCGTACGCGGCCAGCCGTCGGGCCACGGCGTAGCCGATCCCTCCACGTCGGCTGGCACCGGTGACCAGGGCGGCACGGCCACGCAGCGGGAGGGGGTCGCGGCGCAGCGCTTCGGGTGTGGGGGAAGGGAGTTGGGGTGGCATGGCGGACCATGATGGGCGGTGCCGGTGCGCACCACATGTCATTTTCGACGGCGGGCGGGGCGGTCCGGTACGCGCGGACGCCGTGATTCGGCTGACGCGGGCTGGACGGTTGGGCTGGCGTGGGCCGAGCGGTCCGGCCGACGCGGGCCAAGCGGTCCGGCCGACGCGGGCCGAGCGGTTCACCTCGCTTCAGCGGCTTCGGGCGGGCCGCCGGGCACGGGGGCCGGGACACCATGCCTGGTCCCGGCCCACCCCTCGGCCGGGGTATCGCGCCCGCCCGTTGCCTGCCCCTCCCCGTCCCCCGCTCCTCGGCCGAGGCAGGTCGCAGGCCCGCCCTCGATCACGGGGCGAGGCCATCCATCACCGGGCGAGGCCCGGTGTCATTGCTTGAGGCCATGCGTCGCCGCCTGCCCGAGGCCACGCGTCACTGTCCGAGCGGCCTAATCTGCACCAGCCCGATCCACGTCTCGGGCCCCGGCTCGGCATTCGCCGCCCGGACCACGTACCGCCCCGGCGCAAGTTCGATCCGCAGGTGCCCCGTCTTCGTGGACTCCTCCCCCGGCCATGCCGCGTCGAACAGGACGACTGGCCCGGGGATCTCCCACCGCACCTCCCGCTCCCACGCCGCGCCCGCGAGGGCGGCCGGCACCCCGGCCAGCAGCTCGCGCTCGGACTCCCCGGCACACCACCGTACGAAGGTGCCGTGCTCCGGCAGATACGCCGTCGCGGCGGGGTCGTCGCCGAGGACGAGGGCGGTGGTGTTGCCGACGGGCAGCAGGCCGACGAGGCCCTCCACCTCACACGCCCTGTCGTAGTCGGAGGCGAACTCGTCGCCGTCGGCCCCCGTCCAGAACGGCAGCACCACTTCCGGTATCGCTATGAGCGGTCCACCGCCCGACTCCACCCACTCGACCGAACTGGGACCCGCGTAACTCGCCATGCCCAGAAGTTACATGGCGCGGCGACCCAGAATTGACGATTCCTTTGCACTCCGGGCGAGGTGATACACGACTGAGTCCGTACGACGTCTCGACGGTGGCGGTAGGGCGGTCAGCAGCCGCAGTCCTCCGCGCCGACCGGAGCGGTCAACGGGTCGGCGTCGCGCCGCTCGCGGCCCTCCCAGGTCTCGAACTCGAAGCCCTCGCGCGCCCAGTACTCGAACCCGCCGAGCATCTCCTTGACCTGGAAGCCGAGTTCGGCGAGAGCGAGCGCGGCACGGGTCGCGCCATTGCAGCCCGGACCCCAGCAGTACGTGACCACCGGCACGGCCCTGTCGAGGAGTTGCTCCGCCTGATCGGGGATGAGCGCGGTGGGCAGGTGGATCGCGCCGGGCACATGCCCCTGGTCCCAGGACTCCGTGGAGCGGGAGTCGAGGACGACGAAGCCGGGGTCGCCGTCCCCCGCCAGCGCGGCGGCGACGTCGGACACGTCGGCGTGGAAGGCGAGGCTCGCACCGAAGTAGGCGGCAGCCTCGGCGGGAGACGCCGGGGCGACTCGCAGAACGGGGTTCACGGCGATGGTGCCGCCTGTGCGACTGCGGGCCGTGGTGGTGCTGGTCGCGGTGGTACCGCCTGCGGTGGTGCTGGTCACGGTCATGTTCCGGCTTTCCCTCCCGGTCCCGCCGACACCGTCGCCGTCGTACAACGGTCTATCCGGTGCCTTCTCTGCGCCGTCCGCGCGGGACTCCCTGACCAGAAATCTACGGCGGATGATCCGCTTCCTGAAGGAGTGATCCACGGCCCTGCCCTTGATCCGCCGGGGATTCCCCTGCTATCCATCGAGCATGACCGCGTATTCCCCGGACGCCACCGACTGGCGCATTCTCGAAGTCCTCCAGCGCGAGGGCCGGGCCAGTTTCGCCGAGCTGGCCCGTGCCGTCTCGATGTCCGCGAGCGCGGTCACCGAACGAGTGCGCCGCCTGGAGGAGGCCGGCGTCATCCAGGGCTACGCGGCGGTCGTGGCCCCGGAGAGCCTGGGTTTGACGGTCATGGCCTTCGTGCGGCTGCGCTATCCGAACGGCAACTACAAGCCGTTCCACGACCTCGTCGCCGCGACCCCCGAGATCCTGGAGGCGCACCACGTCACGGGCGACGACTGCTTCGTCATCAAGGTCGCGACGCGCTCGATGAGCCATCTGGAGGAGGTCTCGGGCAAGATCGGCACACTCGGCTCGGTGACGACGAGCGTCGTGTACTCGTCACCCCTGCCGCGGCGCCCCGTCGGCCGCTGAAAGCGACGACCATGCCACCCACAGACCGACAGACCGACAGTCACGCGAACGAGCGGTCAGCCGCCCCCGCCCCCTTGCCGGAGAACCGACCCCGACCGCCCCTTCACCACCTCCAGTTGCGCGTGGATCCGTCGACGCAGATCGGCGACATGGCTGACGATGCCGACGCTGCGGTCCCGCTCCCGCAGTGAGTCCAGGACGTCGAGGACCTCGTCGAGGGTCTGGTCGTCGAGGCTGCCGAAGCCCTCGTCGATGAAGAGGGTGTCGAGGCGTACGCCCCCGGCCTCGTCGGTGACCACGTCGGCGAGGCCAAGTGCGAGGGCGAGCGAGGCGAAGAACGTCTCGCCTCCGGAGAGGGTCGCCGTGTCGCGCTCGCGGCCGGTCCAGGCGTCGACGACATGCAGGCCGAGGCCGCTGCGGCCCCGCCCGGCCCGGTCGTCGGAGTGGACGAGGGTGTAGCGCCCGGAGGACATGCGCTGGAGGCGGGTGGTCGCGGCGGCCGCGACCTGTTCCAGTCGGGCGGCGAGGACGTACGACTCCAGGCGCATCTTGCGTTCGTTGTCCGCGGACGTGCCGGCCGCGAGCGTGGCGAGGCGGGCCACACGGTCGTACTCCTCGCGCAGCGGCCCCAGCCGGCGCACGGAACCGCCCGCCCGGTGGGTCAGCCGGTCGAGTTCCGTGCAGCGGCGGCGGGCCGCGTCACGGGCGGAGCCCGCCTCGCGCACCCGTCGGCCGGCGGCGGACGCGGCCTGCTCGGCCGCTTGGAGGTCGGCGGGCGGCTGCCCGGCGGCGGCCGTCGTCTCGGCCTCGGCGAGCACCGCGCGGACCGCCGCTTCTTCCTGCTGCCAGGCGTCGAGCCGGTGCTGGAGGTCGCGATGGGCCGCGTCGTCGAGGAGGGCGGCCGCGGCGGCCGACGGTGTGTCGAACCCGGCGCGGAAGGCCGCGTCGGCGAGTCGCGCGTCGGCGTCCTTCAGCCGCTGGGCGGTGTCCGCCGCGACACGTGCGGCGTCCGCGGCCTCGGTGAGCAGCGCGACCTGCCGCTCCAGCTGCGCGGCCCGCGCGGCGACGCTGCCCGCCGAACCCCGAGCCTGCGTCAACTCCCCCTCCAGGGAGGCTCGTTCGCGATCAAGGGCATCCCGCAGCGAGGCACGGGACGCGACCCGGCGAGCGGCCTCCTGCTGGGCGGCGAGTCGCCGTTCGCGTTCGCGCTCGGCCTGTTCCAGGGCTTCACGGGCCGCGTGCAGTCCGGAAGCGGCACTGTGCGCCTCGGCGTGTCGTCGCTCCAACTCCTCGGCCAGTTCGGCGAGTTGCCCGGTGGGCAGGTCTCCCGCCTCGGCCGTCGCGGCGGCCAGCGCCTCGCGGACGACCCCGAGCCGCCGCTCCTCCTCGGTGAGCTGCTCATCGGCGCGCTGGTAGGCGGCCAGGGCTGTCTCCTCGACCTGCCGGCCGACATGTCCGTCGACCTTCCGGGCGGGCGCCGGGTGCTCGGTGGCACCGCAGACGGCGCACGCCTCGCCATCCACCAGCCCCGCGGCGAGCTCCGCGGCGATGCCCTTCAGGCGCTGCTCCTTGAGGTCCAGCCAGTGGGCGCGCGCGTCGCCGGCGCGCTCGCGTGCGGCCAGCACGCGCGCGTGGGCCTCGTCCGTGTCCCCGGCGAGCTGGTCGCGCATCCTGGCTGCGGCGAGTCTCGCCTGCGCGGGCTCGCGCTGGACGGCGAGCTGCTCGGCACGGGTGGCGGCCTCCTGGGCCTCCTCGATACGCGTCTGCAGGTCCGCCCGGGTCGCTTCCCACTCGGCGAGCCAGGTCCCGGCATCGTGCAGCATGTCCTCGTCGGCGCGCTCCTGCCGGTCCAACACCTGGCGTTCGTCGGTGAGTTCGGTGATCCGGTACTCGGCGCGGCGGGCCGACTCCAGCCCGCCCAACTCCTCGGCGGCCTTCCGCGCGGCGGCCGCGAGGCCCGTCGCCCCCGCGTCGGCGAAGGACTCCGACAGGAGGGCACGCGTGCGCGCCTCCGTACCGGCCGCCCGCCGGTGCTCGGCCTCCGTCGCGTCCCGCAGCCCGAGCGCGGGCGCCACCGCCTCGGCCTTTCGGGCACGCTCCATACGCGCCTGGGCCTCCCGGTGGGCCCCGGACCGCTCCTCCAGCCGGGCGGCCCGCTCCCGCGCCTCGCCGAACCGCCGCTGGAGCCGCGCCACTTCCCGTACGTCCTCCAGTACGTGATTCGCGGCGGCCTGGGCCGACTCGGCGGCCGCCTGCGCACAGTGGGCGACCGTGAACCTCTCGCGGGCCGTGCTCCTGGCGATCGCCGCCCACTCCAGTACGGATTCGGCGAGGCCGGGGTCGCCCGGCGACAGGTCGGGCAGCGGCAGCTCGACGATGTCACCGGCCGCCTGCTGCATGCGGTGGCCGTCGGCCAGCAACTCCGCGTCCCCCGCTCGTACTTGGGTCTCGGCGGCGCGTCGGAGTTCGGCCAGACGCTGTTCGACGGCGGCGAAGCGGCGGGTGTCGAAGAGCCGGCCGAGCAGCTTGCCGCGGGCTTCGGCGTCGGCCCGCAGGAATCGCGCGAAGTCGCCCTGGGGCAGCAGCACGACCTGGCAGAACTGCTCGCGGCTCATGCCGAGCAGCTGGGTGATCTCCTCGCCGATCTCCTGGTGGGAGCGGCTGAGGTCCTTCCAGGAGCCCGCCGACGCGTCGTACTCGCGCAGCCAGCTCTGTGCCTTCTCGGTCGTCGTACCCGCGCCGCGCTTCTTGGGGCGCTCCCAGGGCGGCTGCCGGGTGAGCTCCAACCGGCGTCCGGCCACGGTGAGTTCGAGGGTCACCTCGGTGCGGGTGGCGGCCAGGGCGTGGTCGCTGCGCAGGGAGCCGCCCTGGCGGGCGCCCGGTACGGATCCGTAGAGCGCGAAGCAGACGGCGTCGAGGACGGATGTCTTGCCCGCGCCCGTCGGACCGTGCAGCAGGAAGAGCCCGGTGGCCGACAGGTCGTCGAAGTCGACCTCCTGGGCGCCGCCGAACGGCCCGAAGGCGGTGATGTGCAGCCGGTGCAGCCTCATCGGGCCCCCGCCTCCTCGATGTGCGGGTCGTACGTGTTCACCAGGTTCCCCGTGGGGCCCGCCTCGCCGACCGGCTCACGCTGCGCCTTCACCGGGCGCCGCGTGGCTCCCGATCCGTCGGCCGGCTCGTACGGTGGCTTCACCGGGCGACCTCACGGACCGTGTCGTCGGCGCGGACGGCGTCGAACACGTCCTGGAGCACGGCCTGTTCGCGCGCGTCGGGTCCGGCGCCGCGCACATGGGCCACGAAGTCCTCCGCGATCTCCTGGTCACTGCGGCCGGCCAGCCGCCGGGCGTACGAGACGTCGGGGTCGTCCGGCGTCCGCTCGGGCTCGAAGACGAGGCTGAGCGTGTGTGGGAAGCGCTCGCTGAGCCGCGCCATGGGGTCGGCCGGGCGCACCGGGTCGGTGAGAGTCGCCTCGACCCACGCCTCCTCGTGCCGGGCGAGGTCCGGGTCGGCGAGCAGGTCCTCCAGGTATCCCCGGATACGGGCGAGGGCGCGCGGCACCGGGCAGTCCAGGCGCTCGGCCGCGACCGAGCCGTCGGCTCCCAGGTCGACCAGCCACATGGTCTTGCGGTGGTCGGTCTCCGAGAAGGAGTACGGCAGCGGCGATCCCGAGTAGCGCACGCGCTCGGTGATGGTCTGGCTGCCGTGCAGATGTCCGAGCGCGGCGTAGTCGACGCCGTCGAAGATCCCGGCCGGGACGGAGGCGACCCCGCCGATCGTGATGTCCCGCTCGCTGTCGCTGGCCTCGCCGCCGGTGACGAAGGCATGGGCGAGGACGACGGAACGGGTGCCCGGCTCTCGGGTGGCGAGGTCGTCGCGGACCCGGTCCATGGCTGCGGCGAGCACGGCCTCGTGGCCCGCCTTCTCCACGCCGAACTCGTCCTTGACCAGCGCCGGTTCCAGATACGGGAGTCCGTAGAAGGCCACCTCGCCGAACTCGTCCTTCAGGACCACCGGTGTGCCGCACCCCGAGGCGTCGGTCCGCAGATGGATGCCCGCGCGGTCGATGAGTCCGGCGCCGACGCCGAGGCGGCGTGCCGAGTCGTGGTTTCCGGAGATCATCACCGTGGGCACGCCGAGGTCGGCCAGCCGGTGCAGGGCTTCGTCGAAGAGCTCGACCGCGGCCAGCGGGGGCACCGCCCGGTCGTACACGTCCCCCGACACGACCACCGCGTCCACGTCGCGCTCGCGCACGGTCGTGACGAGGTGGCCGATGAACCCGGCCTGGGCCCCGAGCATGTTCACCCGGTGGAACGCCCGGCCCAGATGCCAGTCGGAAGTGTGCAGAATTCTCAAGACACTGCTCCGACCTGCATGTTTCCCCCTACTTCGCCCCTGGACTCAGCATCGGACCAGCACGGTCCTCGCTCTCAGCACCGACCACGCTAACGCCTGTCAGTACCTGATCCATCACAGACCTCGAACCGACCCACCGCTACAGCGGCCGTACGTACCCGATCCAGGTGTGCCGGGTGCGGAAACCGCACCGCTCGTACAGGCCCAGGGCGCCGGTGGCGTTGGCGCTGTCCACATTGAGGCCGGCCCGGCGACAGCCCTGCTCCTGAGCGGCCCGCAGGCAGGTGGTGAGCAGCGCGGTGGCCACGCCGGTGCCGCGCCAGGCCGGCCGGGTGCCGAGCCTGTCGATCCAGCACTCGCGGACGCCGGTCATCGCGGTCTCGGCGTCGTACTCGTGGCTGAGGAGGTAGCCGGCGACCTCGTTCCCGTCCAGTGCCAGAAAGGACGCGTCGGGCCGGAACGACCGGGCGCCGGTGCTCTGGTGACGCCACCGGTCCGGGGTGCTCGGGGTGTGTCCCCAGTGGTCGAGGAACGCCTCGTTGTGTGCCAGCCGGGTCGCGTCGTCGTACGCCTCGGTGAAGGACACCACGCGCAGTCCGCCCGCCGGGATCGTCGCCGGGATCGGGTCGTCGTCCAGCGGCCGACTCATGTCGAAGAACCAGCGCCGCGCCTCGAACCCGGCTTGCTTGTACAGGTCGCCCTTGGTGGTGTTCGGTGCGTGGAGTTGGATGTGCGCCTCGCCCGGCAGGTCAGGGAACCGCTCGCGATGCTGCCGCGTCGCCCGGGTCACCAGCCAGTTCACCAGGTCGGTGCCGATGCCTCGGCCGCGCGCGTCGGGTCGCACCGCCCCCTCGACGTACACCCGGTGCACGTCGGTCGCGTCGGGCAGCCCCATCGCCTTGGCGTAGCCGATGAGCTCGCCTTCGGACCACACGCCCACGGAATCGCGGGCCAGTTCCACGTGTGGGTTGCCCAGTTCCTCGGCGAGGTCCTCGGCGTCGTAGTGCTCGTCGGTGCCGTCGGCCGCCTCCACCGCGGCGAACAGCTCGGCCAGGGCCGGGGCGTCGTCCAGCACCAGTGGCCGCCAGGCCGGCGTCGCATTCATGGACGGCACGATAGGCGTCACCGGAGCCGCACACACCTCAGTTTCCGCGCGGCGGATTTCAAGAGCACACGGCAGACCGCGGCAGGGGGCCCGGATGTGCCGGGCCCCCTGCCGCCGCCCTTGCTACTGACTTCTGCCGGCCTTCTACTGACGCTCCTTCTCCTGCCGGGACAGGAGGTGAACCTTCGGCCCCAAGGGCGGAGGGCCCGCGTCACGCCGGGTCGAGCGCCCCCGACTGCCGCGGTCCCGCCGTCTGGCCGACGGTGCGCGGATCGATGGGGCGTCCGACGAAGACCGGGGCGTCCGACTGGTAGAAGATGTCGATGTCGGCCTCCTCGCCGCCGACGATCAGCGTGTCCCAGGCACCGCTCTCCTGCAGGGATCGCAGGGTCGAGGGAGCGAGGGTGGACAGGTGGCTGTGCAGTTCCTCGTCGCTGGGCATTCCGGGGAGGCGAGGGGCGAGGCGCTCGCGGATCGCCCGCATCCTGTCCAGCAGGAGGTCCAGATCGGACCCTTCGGCGTCGGGCTTGGCGACGGCCCGTTCACCTTCCATGCTGTCGGCGATGATGTCCTTGATCGCGCGGGTCACACCTCGTTCGTCGGTGGTGACCATCGCGTTCCAGGCCCGGCTCTTGTGCCGGTACTGGAGCATCGACATCGCCGCCTCGTGCCGGATGAAGTCGGCGTCGCGCAGCGGGCGGCCCTGCCAGACCCGGCTGAGGGAGCGGGCGAGTGAGACAGCCGAGGCGAGGCCGCTGTTGAGACCGCGCCCGGGCCAGAAGTGGATGGCGTTGGCCGCATCGCCCAGCAGGAAGCCGTACGTTCCAGGGCTCTTGGCGGTGGGGCGGTTGAGCTGGGCCGTGAACCGGGGGCGCTGCACCATGTCCAGCCGGAACGAGGTGATGGCGCTGAGATCGTCCTCCGGGACGCCGAACATCTTCAGGCCCTCCTGGATCCGCTTCCACAGCGGCGAACCGCGCAGCAGGGCGGGCAGGAAGAGGGTCCCATGGGTCGGGCAGACGAACTCGTTGTCCTCCTGGCGGGTCATCAGGCAGGGCCGGGCCGCCACACACTCCTCGAAGACCTGCCGGACCGGGTCGATGCCGATCACGTTGCCGGCCTCCTCGCGGGTCAGCCTCATGTTGAGGAACCCCTCGCCACGCAGCGAGTTGAGCAGGAACCGGTTCTGCGCCACGGTCAGCAGGACGCTCATGGGGTCCGAGAGCTGCGACTTGACCCGAAGTCCCAGCACCAGGTCCTGAAGGTGCTCCCCGTCGAGGGAGTAGATCGAGGAGTCGGCCGCGCCGAAGCGGTCCGCGAAGTGCTCCCGGGTGCGCGACCCGCCGCCCTCGGCGATCACCAGGACGTGTTCCTGGGAGAGCCGGTGCTGCTGCTCGGACGGATCGAATCGCTTCGGCACCAGGCGGATCGCGGACTTGGCGTTGGCCAGTTCCAGCAACTGGTCCTCGATGTAGGCGATCCGGATGTTGCGGGGCGGGCGGCCCTCCACGGAATCCGGTCCCAGGGGCCACATCTCGGAGAAGCCGCCCGCGTCGAACAGCGCCGACTGCATCTCCTCGGTGAGCGCGAGGTACTGACGGCTCTGGGCGGTGACGACCTGCTGACGGCGGACGTTGCCGTGGGTCTCGTCCTTCCAGACCACGGTGGAGCCGTTCCTGACCCACCGGCCGTCGTAGACGGTGATGGACACCTTCCCCGGCAGGGCGTCCTCCAGCAGCAGGGCGAAGGCGAGACCGACCGGGCCTCCTCCGGTCACCGTGACCCGCAACTCGCCCGGGTTCGCCGAGGCGTTGGCGCGGGGCAGGTCGAGCTGGGAGAGGTCCATGACCGTCTCCACGGCCTCCTGCGTCTCGAACAGGAAGGTCTCGTCGCCGATGCGTATGGAGTCGCCCGGCGCGAGCACATGACGGATGACGGGCCGGTCGTTTACGAAGGTGCCGTTCTTGCTGCGGTCGTAGAGGACGAACTCGCCGTCCTCCGCCACGATCTCGGTGTGCAGACGGGAGGCGCTGACACTGACGATGACCACGTCGTTGTCGCTCTTGCGTCCGAATCGCAGCGGAGCGCTACCCAGAACCACGCTCTGACCGGCGAAGGGACCCGTGCGTCCCACGATGACCGACGACACAGAAACTCCTTGCGAGCGTCACGGGTGCGGACAGAGGAACCGCACCCTGCGGTTGATCCGCTACGAGAGTGGGAGCCGTACCTCACTCCCACCGAACTCCGGTCCAGTGGAGCTCACTTGACCGGTGATGTCCGAGTCGGCCCGGCAGCGGTCCGACTCGTGCTTGTTGAAGTATGGCCGATGCCCCGCGATGACTCGGCTGCTCGGCATCGGCCTTGACGCCCGGTTGACTAACCGCCGTTCGTCGAGGAGCAAGTCACCGAGAACGGCACCGAGTTGGACACCGCTTCGAACGGTGAACGGATCTCCACGGCCATCTCGCTGCGGAGGGTTCCGGACTTCGCGTACGTCGACAGCCGCACCGTCTCCTTGTGGCTGCGGGGGCCGCCGTCAGGGAACGACAGCGTCCGCCACTGCCGGTCGATCACGGACCCGTTCGTCGAGACCCACCGGTACGAGAACTGGAAGGGCAGCTCGGCCACCGTGAAGGTCGCGGTGAACCAGGGAGCCTGCGAGTCCGCGGGAGGGCAGTCCCCGGCGTACGTGGTCGCGCCCCCGGTCGCGGTGACCGTGACGGGCTGCTCGGCGCTGTCGTCCGACCCGCTGCTCGGCGCCCCGGAGGAAGGGGCCTGCGACTGCCCCGTGGGTGAGCCGTTCCCCTTGCTGTCCTCGCCGTCGCCGCCGAGCCCGTGGATCAGGCCGCCCACGAGCAGCGCGAGCACGACCGCTCCCGCGGCGGTCGCGTACCCGATGCGGCGTCTCCGCCTCGCGGGAGACGCGGGGTCGGCGAGGACGGTGGGAGCGGTGGGGGCAGTGAGGTCGCCGGGGGCGGTGGCGCTGTCCGCGGTGGACGGGGAGGCAGCAGCGTCGGCGGACGCGCGGGGAGCCGGAGTGGCCGTCTCGGCGGTGGCCGCAGGCACGGCACCGGGAGGCGAGGGCTGTGCCTGGGCGTAGGGGGTACGGGGGTCTGCCGCGGGCGGGGGTATGGCGGCCGTGGCGGTGGGTGTGTCGGCCGGGGGTATGACGGCCGGGGGCGTGGGTGTGTCGGCTGCGGGAGTCGTACCCGCTTCCGGTGCGGCGGCCCCGTCGGCCGTGTTCGCCGTCGCCCCGGAAGCCGCGGGTTCCTTGGCTGCGGGTTCCTCTGCCGTGGGAACGTCGGCTGTCGTCGCCATGAGCCTGGGGTCCGTGGCGCCCGTGGTGCCCGTGGCGTTTTCCGTGACAGGCGAGGACGCCGAGACGGACGGCACCCCGGCCGTGGCCGTGACACCGGTCGTAGCCGCGTCCGCGGGTGTAGGTGCGGTCTCCCCGAGCGAGGACTCGGCAGTGGGCAGCTCTTCGGTGGTCGCCGTGGGCAGCGGGGCGGACGCCGTGGCCGTGTCGGCGCCCGAGGTGCCGTCGGCACCGGCTAGGCGCAGCTCCCGCTCGGCCTCCACGGCCGACATCCGCTCGTCGGGGTCCTTGCGCATCAGGCCTTCGATGACGGCCACGAGGGGTCCGGCCCGGTGCGGCGGGGGCAACTCGTCGTCGACGATGGCACGCAGAGTGCTCAGCGGGCTGGTCCGACGGAAGGGCGAACGGCCCTGGACTGCCGTGTAGAGCAGCGCTCCGAGGGACCACAGGTCCGACGCGGGACCGGGGTTCCGGCCCAGTGCCCGCTCCGGCGCCAGATACTCGGGAGAGCCGACGAGCTCACCGGTCATCGTCAGTGCGGAGTCCCCCTCCACGGTGGCGATGCCGAAGTCGGTGAGCACCACCCTGCCGTCGTCCGCGAGCAGGACGTTGGCGGGTTTCACGTCGCGGTGCAGCACTCCGGCGCCATGCGCCGCGCGAAGCGCGGCCAGTACCTCGGTACCTATTCGGGCGGCCTCGCGCGGCGGAAGGGCACCCTGGGAGCCGATCAGGTCGGCCAGCGACCGGCCGCGGACGAGCTCCATGACGATCCAGGGCCGGCCGTCGTCGGTGGCGACGTCATGGACGGTCACCACACCGCGAGCGCTGATGCGCGCCGCCGCCCAGGCCTCCCGCTCCAAGCGGGTGTACATCCGCTCGACCTGCGCCACTGCCTGTCCGACGGGAGCGCGTACCTCCTTGACGGCGACCTCGCGGTGCAGCACCTCGTCGCGGGCGCGCCACACGGTGCCCATACCGCCCTCGCCGAGAACGGACAGCAAGCGGTAGCGACCGGCGACCAGCCGTTCGGCACCCGCGTCGGGCGACGCCGTGTTCTGTGGTGGCATGAGGGCCGATACTCCTTAGTCCTTGGCGAACGGCCGAGGAGTGGCGACGCCCCCGTCCGATCCGTGATCTGTCGGGGCGGGGTCCTACGGTCCGGCCACGGCCGGACATTTCGCCGGACCACGCCGCCGACCGAGAAGGACACAGCCCCTGCACATTATGATCAAACGCCTGATGTTCGTGAAGTGCGGACCTGGGCAAACGCTCGAATTACCGCTTGCTGTAGGGAAGTTGTGACGTCGCGGTGGTCATGCCGTCGACTTATTTTAGAGGCCCCCGGCAAGTTCGCTCCTGGCAGGTTCGGACCGGGGGACGGGCGGGCCGAAGGGCGGCAGCCATACGCCGGGCCCCTAAGCGTCCCCGTACGCCTCTCCGCCCAGTTCGAAACCGGCGGTCCCGGCCGTCACGTCGGCCAGCCAGCCCCGGAAGGCGTCGACATCGGCGTCCGGCAGCCCGATCTCGATGGTGACGGCCTCCCCGTAGCGCACATCGCGCACCTCGCGGCCGGTCGACCGCAGGTCGTTCTCCACCTTGCCCGCCCGCTGGTGGTCGACCGTCACGGTCGCCAGACGAAAGCGTTTACGTGTGATCGTGCCGAGGGTGTCCAGGGCCTCGCCCACCGCACCGCCGTAGGCCCGGATGAGCCCGCCCGCGCCGAGTTTGACGCCTCCGTAGTAGCGGGTGACGACCGCGACGACGTACCGCATGTCGCGCCGCAGCAGCATCTGGAGCATCGGGACGCCCGCCGTGCCGCCCGGTTCCCCGTCGTCGCTCGCCTTCTGGACGGAGGCGTCGGCGCCGATGACGTAGGCGAAGCAGTTGTGCGTCGCGTCGGCGTGCTCCTTGCGGACGGCGGCGAGGAAGGCCTGGGCCTCCTGTTCGGTGGCCGCCGGCGCCAGTGCGCAGAGGAAGCGTGAGCGGTTGACCTCGGTCTCGTGCACGCCTGCGCGGGCCACCGTGCGGTACTCGTCCTGCATCGGGCCAGCGTATGCGCTGCACGCGCGCGTGCGGCCGCCCGGTCCGCCGCGACCGAAGTCTCCCCGCGAACAGCTCTCCTCGCGGGCGGCTCTCCTGGCAAGCCGGGATCAGCTCCCCTTCGGTCCCGGCGTCCGTCCCGCCTGCCGGCCCGGCTTCTGGCCCGGCTTCCGGCCCCGCGGCACGATCATGTCGGTGAGCAGTGCCGCGCCGGGGCCGAGGGAGTCCCAGTCGTCGCCGTGCCAGGCGAGGACCGCGATCGCCGACGTGGGGAACTTCGTCCGTACGTCGTCCAGCGCGTCGTCGAGGCTGTCGCCGGCCAGGGTGAGCACCAGCTCCTCCAGACCGGGGTTGTGCCCGACCAGCAGCAACGTCTTGGTGTGCGTGGACACTTCGCGCACCGCTTCGAGCAGTTCGGGAACGTCGGCCCCGTACAGCCGCGGATCGTGACGTACGGGAGGCGGTGTGCCCCACTGTCCGGCGGTCAGCTCCCAGGTCTGCCGGGCTCGTACGGCGGTGGAGCAGAGCGCCAGGTCGGGCAGGCAGTCGATGTCGGCCAGCGCGCGTCCGGCGGCCGGGGCGTCGCGGCGCCCGCGCGGGGCGAGTGGCCGCTCGTGGTCGGGGACTCCGTCCGGCCAGGCCGACTTGGCGTGCCGCAGGACGACCAGCCTGCGCAGCGGGCCCGTTCCGGCGCGCGCGATCACGAGGGGGTCCCGCGGCCGATGTCACGGGTGAGTTCGAGCCCGAGGAGCCGGTCCGCGTAGGCGTACGTCTCGAAGCGGGCGCCGTCCGGGACGGTCCCCGACGTCTCCACCTTGCGCAGCACGGCGAGTACGGCGGGCACGTCCAGGTCGTCCTCCCAGGCGGCGCGCAGTTGTTGGCGTACGGGGTCGGGGATGGGACCGGACGGCCGGGTCGCCCAGGTGGCGACGGCGCCTCGCCAGCGCCGCAGGGTGTCCTCGGCGCCCGTGAGGGCTGCCTCGTCGAGCCGGAGGGGTTCGTGGCGGGGGCACGCGAGCAGGGCGAGGCGCAGGGCCGAGGCGCGCTCGACGTCGTCCGCCACTCCGCTCTCGGCGTCGGCCGGGGCGACCTCGACCCGCAGACCGTTCGCCGTCTCACTGTCGTCACCCGCACCGCCCGCCGACCCGGCCTCCGGAGCGCACACGTGCAGTACCTGGGCCTCGCCGAGGCCTGATCCGCTGTCCCGTTCGTCCTCGAACGGCCGGATGCCGAGCGCCGCGGCACGGGCCCGGAGTTCCGTACGCCCCTCTGTGCCGGTCAGTACGGTCCAGACGGGCGTCCCGCTGATCTCCAGGGCGCGTACGAGGACATCGGCGACCAGAAGCACGCGCAGGCCTGTGGTGTCCGGGCGCGGCACATGGGCCTCGACGCGGGTCAGGCCCCGGCGGGCGGGGGTGGCGTCCGTGGGCTCGCCGGTTCGGGCGTCGGTGATACGCAGCACGGGGTGAGCGTAGGCGCGTACGGGGTCCGGCGCAGGGAGGCGGACGCCATTTCCGGACACGTGTTCGCGAATCACTGGTGCGACCAGCGCGATTCGCCGGCGCGCCGGTCGCTCCGCCGGTGCGCCGGTCAGCTCACGGTGCCCAGGAAGCGCACGTGCGGCCGGTCGTCGGGGCCCTCCCGTGTGACGGCGGCCCGGACCCCGTACACCTCGGCGATGAGCGCTTCCGTCAGGATGTCGCCCGGACCGCCGCAGGCCACGACGTGTCCCTCGCGCAGGACGACGAGCTGGTCGCAGTACATCGCCGCGAGGTTGAGGTCGTGCAGGGCGACGACGCTGGTGACCGGGAGCGAGGTGACGAGGTTCAGCAGGTCGAGCTGGTGCTGGATGTCCAGGTGGTTGGTCGGTTCGTCGAGGAGCAGTTCGCGGGGTTCCTGGGCGAGGGCTCGGGCGATCTGCACGCGCTGTCGCTCGCCGCCGGAGAGGGTGTGCCAGGACTGGCGGGCGAGTCCGGTCAGGCCGGTGCGGTCCAGCGCGTCACGTACGGCCCGCTCGTCCGCCTCGGACGCGGGGGTCCAGGCGCGGCGATGGGGTGTACGGCCGAGCCGTACGACGTCCAGGACGCTCAACTCGACCTGGGTGTCCGCCTGTTGCTCGACCACGGCGACACGGCGGGCGATGTCGCGGCGGCCCAGTTCGGCGAGGGGGCTGCCGTCGAGGGTGACGACACCGGAGGCGGGGGCGAGGACGCCGGCCAGCAGGCGCAGCAGGGTGGACTTGCCGGAGCCGTTGGGGCCCAGCAGTCCGACGGTGGTGCCGGGGGCCGGGGTGATGCTGACGCCGTCGAGGATGACACGACCGTCGGCGGTGCGCGTGACGCGGTGGGCACGGAGCCCTTCTCCGGGTGCCGCCTGCGCGTGCCCGGCCCTTTGTGCGGCCTGCGCGGGGCCGACCCCGTGTGCGGCCTGCGTGTGCGCGGTTCCTTGTGCCGCCCGCGCGGACTCGGTTCCCGGTGCCGCCCGCGTGCGCTCGGTGTTCTTGATGTCCTCCGTCGTCATCACGCCCTCCGCGTCCGGTACAGCACCAGCACGAACACCGGTACGCCGATCAGTGAGGTCACCACGCCGACCGGTACCTCCTGGGGATCGAGGACGGTACGGGCCAGGGTGTCCACCCACACCAGGAACACCGCTCCGGCGAGGGCCGTGACCGGCAGCAGCCGGGCGTGCCCGGACCCCACCAACGCCCTTGCCGCATGCGGCAGTACGAGACCGACGAAGCCGATCGCACCCGCCGAACTGACGAGCGCGGCGGTCAGCAACGCCGTGGCGCACAGCAGCACCAGTCGCGTACGGGCCACCGATACCCCGAGGGTCGCGGCGGCGTCCTGGCCGAAGGCGAACGCGTCGAGCGTCCGCGCGCACCCGAGGCACACCAGCAGCGTCACCGCGAGCACCGCGAAGCACACCCAGACGTCGGTCCAGCCGACCCCGCTCAGCGAACCGAGGAGCCAGAACAGCACCCCGCGGGTGGTCTCGGCGTCGGCTGCGGTCATCACGACGAAGGAGGTGAGCGCCGAGAAGAGCTGCATCGCGGCGACCCCGCTCAGCACCACACGGTCCGTCGCGCCGCCCAGTGTGTGGCTGAGCAGCAGCACGAGCCCGAACGACAGTACCGCGCCGAGGAACGCGCCCGCGGAGACCGAGACCAGGCCCCCGCCGACGCCGAGGACGACCACGATCACGGCGCCCGTCGAGGCGCCCGAGGACACGCCGAGGACGAACGGGTCGGCGAGCGGGTTGCGCAGCAGGGACTGCATCACCGCGCCGCACACGGCGAGTCCGGCCCCGCACACGGCCGCCAGGAGCGTGCGCGGCAGGCGCAGCTCCCAGACGATCCCCTCCCGGATCGGGGTCAACTCCGAGCTGCCCCAGCCGAGATGGGACGCGACCACGGACCAGACGTCACCGACCCGGATGTCCGCGGGACCGATGGTGATCGCGACGGCGACGGACACGAGGAGCAGGCCGACGCCCGCGGCGATGAGCAGTCCCAGGCGCGGCCGTGTCACCCGGCGAGCCCGAACTCCCGCAGGGCGGAGGCGACTTGCTCGACGCCCTCGACCGTGCGGATGGTCGGGTTCATCGCCTGCCCACTGAGCAGGACGTACCGCTTCTTCTTGACTGCGGTCATGTTCTTGGTGACCGGGTCGGACTCCAGGAACTCGATCTTCTTCTTCGCGGACTCGGCGGTCTGCGACTTGCGGGTCAGGTCGCCGATGACGAGCACGTCGGGGTCACGGTCGGCGACGGTCTCCCAGTTGATCTGGGGCCACTCCTCGTGCGTGTCGTCGAAGACGTTCTTCGCGCCGAGGGCCCGGGTGATGACGCCGGGCGCGCCGCAACAGCCCGCCATGTAGGGCGAGTCGGAGTTGGCGAACCAGTACAGGAGAGTGACGTCGGAGGCGTCCATCCCCGAAGTGGCCTTCCTCGTCCGCTCCTTGAGGTCGGCGACGAGCTGCTCGCCCCGCTTCTCGACGCCGAACACCTCGGCCAGGTCGCGCACTTCGCCGTGGATGGCGTCGATACCGAGGGCCTTCGTCCGCGCGCCGTCGCCACCCGAGTCGTTGTCCTTGCCGACGCAGTCGGAGGGCGAGACATAGGCGGGCACGCCGAGCTTCTCGAACTGGTCCCGGGTGGCCACGCCTCCCTTGCCGAGCGTCGAGACGAACGAGGCTGCGACGAAGTCGGGGTCGGCGTCCAGGACCCGTTCGAAGGAGGGGTTGTTGTCGGCTATCCGCTCCACCTTCGCGTTCGCCTTCTCCAGGCCCTTCATCACCGGGTCGGTCCAGGTGGCGGTGCCGGCCATGCGGTCGGCGAGGCCGAGCGACAGCATGATCTCGGTGGTGCCCTGGTTGAGGGACACGGCCCGCTCGGGCGGAGACTCGACGCGTACGGTCTCGCCGCAGTTGTCGAGGGTGACGGCGGCCCCGGTGTCCGTGTCGGACGACGAGTCCCCCGAACCGCAGCCGGTCAGCAGGAGAGCCCCGGACAGGACGAGGGCAGCGGGACGGGCAAGACGTGCGACGGGCACGGAAGTTCCTCAGGCGTCGAGGGCTCGAACGCGGAGCCCGGTCGTACGGTGCTCCCCCGTCGGCGCGTGACCGCGGAGGCCGCCAGCAGGTCTTCGGACTCGGGGTCACCCGGACGAGGCGCCTTCCCGGACCGTCATTCCGGTCCAGTGGCCGATGCCACGCCCGTCACCCTCACCGCTGCGCGTCAGCTCCGGATTCCCACCGGATTCCCTGACCCACGTACATGGGTTCGACTGGCCTCGGCAAGCTATCACGGCGGGTCTCGCGGATCGACGGACGGACCGGCGGACAGACCAATGGACGGATCGGCGGACGGATCACCGGCAGACCGGCGGACAGACCGGCAGGGCGGGCCCCAGTAGCCGCTCCACCTGTTCCGGCGGTGTTCACGGCCACGCCACACCCCTGCCCACAGCCCTGCCCCCGCGGCCTGAATGAGTGGTTCCGCTAGCTGAGTCTCTCGGAGGCACCGGAGGGCCGCCCCATGACCGGGACCGAAATGGCGGGGACCGCATCCACTCCCCCGCCCTCGTCCACACCCGCTTCCCAGCCCCCGTCCCCGTCCCCGCCCGCATCCTCGATCAACCGTCGTCGCTTTCTGCTCGCGTCCGGTGCCGTCGCGGCGGGAGCGACCGGAGGAGCGGCGGCCGTCTTCCCACGGCAGCGCCCGGCCCCCTCCGTGCGGCCCGCGTCGGAGAGCGCGGCCCCGCGGCCTGCCCCCGCCGCCCGACGGCCGACGCCGCGACGCGCGGCCCCGTACGCAACGACCACCCTGGAGACGACGGCCCGCCTCGGCGGCCACGCGCACGCCGACACCTACCGACGGCTCGTCCCGGGCCCAGGCTGGCCCGTGGTCGTACGCGGAGATCTCGCGACTGCCGCCGTCGGCCGCCAGGACCGGCGCACACCGCTCGCGTGCTTCGTGCAGTTCACCGACCTGCACCTCACCGACGTGCAGAACCCGCTGCGCACCGAGTTCCTGCGGTCGCGCAGGCCTGCCGCGTGGCGGGCCCAGGAGGCGCTGACGGTGGCGGGGGCGGTGGCGCTCGTGGAGCAGGTGAACGCGCTCGGCGGGGGCCCGTACACCGGCCTCGCGCCCGCGTTCGTGATGACGACGGGCGACAACATCGACAACAACTCCGCGATCGAACTGGAGTGGTTCCTCACGCTGATGAGCGGCGGCAGGATCACTCCCAACACCGGGGATCCGACGGCGTACGAGGGCGTCCAGAACTCCGGTCTGCCCCTCTACTGGCACCCGGACGACGCGGCCCTGCGCGACCTGGACAAGCGGCGTGGGCTGCCCCGTATCCCCGGCTTCCTCGACGCCGCGATACGGCCCGTGACCAGCCCGGGGCTCGACATTCCCTGGTACTCCACGGTCGGCAACCACGACGACATACCCGGCGGCTGTCTGTCGCCCGCGCTGGGCGACTACGCCGTCGGCTCCCGCAAGCTGCTGTCGGTCCCGGCCACGGACGCGGCCGCCTACGCGAAGGCGCTGAACTCCGGCGACGACCCCAAGAGCGAGGTGCTCTCGGCGATCCTGAAGAGGCACACGGCCTCGGCGCGGACGGTGACGGCCGACGAACGGCGCCGGCTGTTCACCCCGCACGACTACCTGGCCGCGCATCTCGACCCCGCCCACGCCGGAGCGGGCCCGGTCGGCCACGGCTACACGGAGAACAACCTGGACGGCGACCGGATGTACTACTCGTTCCGGGTGGCCGAGAACGTCATCGGCATCAGCATCGACACGACGTACCGCAGCGGCCACTACGAGGGCTCGCTGGGCACCGATCAACTCCGCTGGCTGGAGCGGACGCTGGCCGCGCACAGCTCCCGGTCCTACGACGCCGACGGCCGCCCCGTACGCAACGCCGGGGCCGACGACGCCCACGTCCTGGTCTTCAGCCACCATCACAGCCCGAGCATGACCCGCCGCCCCGACGCCGCACGCACCGAGGAGCCGCGGCACGACGGCGCGGAGGTCCTCGCCCTGCTCCACCGGTTCCCGAACGTGGTGGCCTGGATCAACGGCCACAGCCACGTCAACCGGGTCACGCCCCACGCGCACGCCACGCCCGCCCGGTCCTTCTGGGAGGTCAACACCGCCTCCCACCTGGACTATCCGCACCACGCCCGCGTGATCGAACTCGCCGACAACGGGGACGGCACGGTGTCCCTGTTCGCCACCCTCGTCGAGTCCGCCGCCCCGCACCGCACCGACCCGGACTTCGCCGACCTGTCGGCGGTGGGCCTCGCCTCCCTGTACCGGGAGCTGTCGTACAACGCCCCCGACCTGGCCACGGGCATGAAGGGCGGCGTCCACGAGGGCTGGGCCGGCGGTCCCGGCGATCGCAACGTGGAACTGCTGGTGACCGCCTCGGTGTGAACCCGAGGAACGCGATGGCGGGGGAATCACCGGGCCGCCCTCGCTGTTGTCCCGCGCAGCAGCCCTCGTACGCATCCCAAGGAGGCCGACCGTGTACGGCGACCCGGCAACGATCCGCAAGATCCTCAGCGAGCTCGGCGACACCTGGGCGATCGTCGGCCTGTCGTCGAACGAGCGGCGCGCCGCGTACGGCGTGGCGGACGTCCTCCAGCGGTACGGCAAGCGCATAGTCCCCGTCCATCCGAAGGCCGAGACGGTCCACGGCGAGAAGGGGTACGCCTCGCTGGAGGACATCCCCTTCGAGGTCGATGTCGTCGACGTGTTCGTCAACAGCGAGCTCGCCGGCCCGGTGGCCGACGCGGCGGTCGCCATCGGCGCCAAGGCCGTCTGGTACCAGCTGGGCGTCATCGACGAAGCCGCCTACGACCGCACCCGTGCGGCCGGCCTCGACATGGTCATGGACCGCTGCCCTGCGATCGAGATCCCGCGCCTGGGCTGACGCGACGCGTCCGGGGACACAGGAAGTCAACTCACAGCAGAACAGGGGCAGATGGGCCGGTTATTGGTCTAGGCCAAACCATCCTGCCCCAGTATCCTCATCCGTGGCCAGCGGCACACAATCCCCCCACCCAGGTTGCGTGCTGGCTCGGGCGACACCCCCACAACCCTGCCCCAGGCAGCCGGGTGACTTCCCATTCCCCGCCTCCTGGAGGGTCACGGTGAAAGTTCGCACCCGAAGCACGGCGCTCATCGGCACCATCTGCCTCGTCGCATCCCTCGCCCTGACCACGGCGTCCGCCGACGAGCCCGCCGCCCCGCGCAAGGCGGCGAAGGTAGCACTCAAGGAAGTGGCCAAGGCCCAGAACCCGATCGCCGGTGCCGCAGGGCCCGGCGGCACGGTCTGGATCGCCGAACGCGCGGGCACGGTACGGATCCTGGACGACAAGGGGCTCGGCGAGCCCGTCCTCGACATAACCGGCGAGACCACCACCGACGGCGAACGCGGCCTGCTGGGCATCGCGTTCGACAAGAGGTTCGCGCACTTCTACATCTCGTACACGAACCTCGAAGGCACCAGCACCGTGGACGAGTTCGCCGTGCGGCACGGCAAGATCCGGCCAAGCACCCGGCGCACCGTCATCACTCAGACGCAGCCCTACCCGAACCACAACGGCGGTGACATCAGGTTCGGGCCCGACGGCTACCTCTACATCGCGCTCGGCGACGGCGGCTCGGGCGGCGACCCGCACGGCAACGGACAGAACCTCGACACGCTGCTCGGCAAGATGCTGCGGATCGACCCGCGGGGCGGCAAGCCGTACGCGATCCCGCGGGACAACCCCTTCGTGAACGATCCGAACGCGAAGGACGAGATCTGGGCGTACGGGCTGCGCAACCCGTGGCGGTTCTCCTTCGACGCGCGCACCGGTGACCTGCTGATCGGGGACGTCGGCCAGAGCGACTGGGAGGAGATCGACTGGGCCTCGGCGAAGAGCAGGGGCGGCGAGAACTACGGCTGGTCCCAGATGGAGGGCACCCATCCCTTCCGGGGCGGAACGGAACCCGCGAACCACGTGCCGCCGGTCCACGAGTACGACCGCACCGGGCTGGGCTGCTCGGTGACCGGCGGGTACGTCTACCGAGGCAAGGCCATCCCGGCCCTCAAGGGGCAGTACGTGTTCAGCGACTACTGCGACGGCACCCTGCGCACGCTGCGGATGGCGAACGGGAAGGTGACCGGCGAGAGCGACCTCGGAGTCAACGGCGGGGAGGTCATCTCGTTCGTACAGGACGGCGACGGCGAACTGTACGTACTCGCCATCGGTGGCAGCGTCTCCCGCATCGACCCGGCGTGACCACTTCTCGCTGAAGCGGATCGGCGAGGAAAGACGAGGAAGAACAGGTCGCTGCCCGGCGATCGATCCCGCGCCGGGCAGCGGAGCCGGCGCACGGTCACCAGTTGCGAGGCGCCGGCGCCCCCTGTCCGTACGCGCGCCGACTCGCGTCGGAGGGCGCCTCGAACAGGGAGCCGGGCTCTTCGGCCCAGCTCGCCTGCGGCGTGGGTTCACGTCGGCCGACGACGGGACGGCGCCAGTCGCCGTCCCCGAGGACCAGCATCGGGTCGAACATCACCACCACTCCCGCGAGCAGCAGGAAGAGGGCCGGGCCGAGGAGCATGGGGAGCAGGAGCGAGTGGGCGGAGCCGCCGACGCCGGGCGAGCCGGTCGCGCCGTGGAGGTGCACGCTGACGGCCGCCATGCCCGTGTAGTGCATGCCGGAGACGGCGACGCCCATGACGAGGCTGGCCCCCAGGCTGGTCATGAAGCCCCGGATCGCGACCGCGGCCCAGAGCGCGGCGGTCGCGGCCACGATGGCGATCACGACGGAGAGGGCCACCGTGCGGACGTCGTACTGCAGGCTGCCGTTCACGCGGATGGCCGCCATGCCTATGTAGTGCATGGCCGCGACCCCGATGCCCGTGAAGGTGCCCGCCATGAGCAGGGTCGCCGTGCCGGCGCCGCGGTAGCCGACGGCGAAGACGCCCAGGCCGACGACGACAATCGCGACAGCGAGGCTGAGAATCGTCAGGCCGACGTCATAGCGAATACGGCTTTCCTCAACCTGGAATCCGATCATGGCGATGAAATGCATCGTCCATATTCCGCATCCGATCGAGGCCGCTCCCAGGGCCAGCCATCCCGGCTTCCAGGACTGGTCGTTGCGCAGTGATCGGGTGATGCAGCGCAGCCCCAGGGCCGCTCCCAGGCACGCCATGACGTAGGCGGCGAGCGGCGTGATCAGTCCGTAGCTGAATCCGTCGACAGTTCCTTGCATATGCCAACATCCCCCCGGAAAACAAGTGTTGCGGGGGACAGATGTACGCGCCGTGACAGGCGTGAGCAAGCGTTTTCGATTGATTCGCAGTGAACTGCATGCCGCGTCCATCAATTCCGGTCATCGATGGGCTTTTTCCAGCCGGAGGCATTCATTCTGGTGGCGCGATCCCGTCGTTCCGGCAGTGCGACCCCCACCGCTCCGCCGGGCACGGCCTCACTGCTCCTTCCGCGACGCCACCGTGAACTGCGCGCCGTCGGGGTCCCGCAGCACCGCCTCCCGCGCGGACGCGCCCTCCTGGACCGTTCCCCCGTGGGCCAGCGCCGCTCGCACGCACGCGTCGACGTCGTCGACCGCGAAGTGGACCTGCCAGTGCGGCCGGACCGTGGGATCGGGAGCCGCCTCCACGGCGCCGGAGTGGATACGGGCCACCACGTCCCCGTCGCTGCGCAGCACGACCTCGTCGCCGTCGTAGTGGACCTCGACGCAGCCGGGCTCCGAGGTCGCCCACTCCAGGACCTCCCCGTAGAACATCGCGGCGTCGAAGGCGTTGCGCGTGTGCAGTCGCAGGAAGGCCGGGGCCGCCCGGCGCCAGGTCTCCCAGCCGGCGACGAGCTGTCCCTCCCAGATGCCGAAGACGGCGCCGTCGCGGTCGGCCAGCAGGGCGGCGCGGCCCGGCGGGAAGCCGATGGGCCCGACCGCCGTCGTGCCGCCGCGCTCCTGGCCCCGGGCGACGGCCTCGTCCGCGCTGTCCACGGCGAAGTACGGGGTCCAGGCGACCGCCATCTGCCACATGGAGGCCACGGCGGCGATGCCCGCGACGGGCACCCCTTCCGCGTACGCGATCCGGAACCGGTCCATCAGCCTGGCCTCCCGGAAGCGCCAGCCGAGCACCGCCCGGTAGAAGTCCTCCGCGGCCTGCTGGTCGCGCGCCGTCAGGCTGACCCAGCACGGGGCGCCGACCACCGCATGGCTGGAGATGACGTCGCTTCGGAGTGTTGCGTCGCGGTTCATGGCAGTTACCGTCCTGAATCGGGCTGACCGGCGCACGCGGGCGTCCGACAGCGTCGGAAGCACCCTCGGGGCCGTGGTTCCGTCACCTCCAGCATCACCCGCATCGGCGCCCCGCGCCCGGAGGCGGTTTCCGGCTCACGCCCCGAGTACCCGAGGGTCCGGCCCGAAACAGGCCGCCTCAGTCGTGCGCCGGCCGGTCGCTGAGCCGGTGGTCCGCCAGGTTCAGCGCCTCGTCCACGACCCGTCGCAGATGGCCGTCGCGCAGGGAGTAGATCACCCGGCGGCCCTCCTTGCGCGTGTTGACGAGACCCGCGAGCCGCAGCCGCGCCAGATGCTGACTGACGGCCGGACGGGCCGCGCCGCAGCGCTCCGTGAGCGTCGTGACGTCGGCCTCGTCCTCGGCCAGGGCGTGCAGCAGGACGAGCCGGGTGCGATCCCCCAGGAGGGCCAGCAGCTCCGCGGCGAGGGCGAACTGCTCCTCGCCCGGTGTGCGCGGATGCTCATCGTTCGCAGGTGATAGGTGCATGCGTGCGCTCATACGCACATAATGGCTCCGTGGACGTCGTCGAGTCCACCGAGCACACCGGAAAACCGAGCACACCGGAAACCGGAAAGGGGACCCTTGTGAGCGCCGGGCACCACGGGCACAGCCACCAGGACGAGCACGAGCACGAGCACCACCACGGGCACCGGCAGGACCGCGGCACCCACGGCCACGAGCACGGCGCCGGGCACCCGCCCCGCGCCCACCAAGGCCTCCGCCGCGATCTCCGGCACCGTCTCACCCACCGCGTCGCCCACCTCCTCAAGCCCCATTCCCACGCGACCACCGACAAGGTCGACTCCGCCCTCGAATCCTCGGCCCGGGGCATCCGCGCCCTCTGGATCTCGCTGGCCGTCCTCGGCGTGACCGCGGTGGCCCAGGCAGCGGTCGTCGCGGTCTCCGGCTCGGTCGCGCTGCTCGGCGACACCGTGCACAACGCGGCGGACGCGCTCACCGCCGTACCGCTCGGCATCGCCTTCGTGCTGGGCAGGAGGGCGGCGACGCGCCGGTTCACGTACGGCTACGGCCGGGCCGAGGACCTGGCGGGGCTCGTGATCGTGCTGACGATCGCCGCGTCCGCGGTCTTCGCGGGCTGGACGGCCGTCGACCGGCTCTTCGCACCCCGCCCGGTCGAGCACATTCCGATCGTCGCCGCGGCGGCCGTCATCGGCTTCGCGGGCAACGAGTGGGTGGCCCGCTATCGCATCCGCGTCGGCCGCGAGATCGGCTCGGCCGCGCTCGTCGCGGACGGACTGCACGCGCGCACCGACGGGTTCACCTCGCTCGCCGTGCTCCTCGGCGCGGGCGGCGCGGCACTCGGCTGGCAACTCGCCGACCCGGTGGTCGGGTTGGCGATCACGGCCGCCCTGCTGCTGGTGCTGCGCGACGCCGCACGCGAGGTCTTCCGCCGGGTCATGGACGCGATCGACCCGGAGCTGGTCGACACGGCCGAGCGGGCGCTGCACGAGGTGCCGGGCGTGCAGGCGGTGGGTGAGCTGCGGCTGCGCTGGATCGGCCACCGCCTGCGGGCCGAGGTGGCGGTGGTCGTCGACGGCGAGGCGAGCGTACGGCAGGCCCACGGCATCGCGGTCGAGGCCGAGCACGCCCTGCTGCACGCCGTCCCGGGGCTGACCGCGGCCCTGGTCCACGCGGACCCGTCACCGGCGCCGGGCGAGACGGACCCCCACCTGGCGCTGGCCCACCACACGGCCGACTGACGGAACGGGTCAGGCGACCCCGAGTCCCTCCAGCACCACGGCGTTCGGCAGTTCCGCGAACGCCTTGCCCGGAACGAGCAGCTTCCCCCGGCGGCGACCGCTGCCGACCAGCACGTACGGGAGGTCGACCACCGCCGAGTCCACCAACACCGGCCAGTCGGCGGGCAGCCCGATCGGGGTGATGCCGCCGTACTCCATGCCGGTCTCGCCGGTCGCCGTGTCCATCGAGGCGAACGAGGCCTTGCGCGCGCCGAGTTGGCGGCGCACGGCGCCGTTCACGTCGACGCGGGTGGTCGAGAGCACGACACACGCGGCCAGCGTGCTCTCCCCGCCTCGCTTGCCCGCGACGACCACGCAGTTGGCCGACCGGTCGAGGAGCTCCTTGCCGTAGTGCTCGACGAAGGTGGCGGTGTCGGCCCACTCCGGCTCGGTGTCGACGTACACGATCTGGTCGGCGGGAACGCTGCCGTGCCACTGGCGTACGGCGTCGGCGACCGGGCGGGTCAGTGTGTCGAGGCAGTCGGGAGCGGGGGTGGCGTCGTCGAACTGTCCGATGGGTGCGCGCATGACGGCACGCTAACAGCCGTGCGCACGGCACCGGACGAGGGCCTCAGTGCACGCCCGGGACCGACACGGCCATGACCATCTCCAGCGGTTCGTCGCCCGAATTGGCGTACGTGTGAGGGGTGTTGGCCTCGAAGGAGACGCTCGCGCCCGCGGGGACGCGGTACTCCGTGCCGTCGACGGTCAGCGTCAGCTCGCCCTTCGTGACATGGAGGAGCTCGACCGTGCCCGCGGGGTGGGGGTCGGAGGGGCTGCCCTCGCCCGGCATGAGCAGCCAGTCCCACATCTCCAGCGGGCCGGGTGCCTCGGTGCCCGCGAGGAGCCGGTTGTAGCTGCCCGCGTCGGTGTGCCAGAGCCGCACGGCCTGGTCGGCCGGGACGATCCTGACCTTCGGGCCCTGCTCGTAGTCGAGCAGTGTGGTGATGCTGATGCCGAGCGCGTCACCGATCTTGACGACGGTGCCGAGGCTGGGGTTGGTCCGGGCCTGCTCGATCTGGATGAGCATGCCGCGACTGACCCCCGCGCGGGCGGCGAGCGCGTCCAGGGTGAAGTTGCGCTCGGTGCGCCAGCGCTTGACGTTGCGCGCCAGGGACTGGGTCAGCAGGTCGAGGTCCGACACTTTCCGTCCAATTGTTCTCGTGGTTCTCATGAGGCTCGACTCCCATGAGATCGTTCAATATTCTGGATGACAGAGTTCAATGAACTGAACTACGGTGTGGTGCACCGAATCGTTCATCGAACTGTACTGCGAGGCATCCGATGACAGCGCTCTTCGCCCTGGCCACAAGCCTCCTGTGGGGGCTGGCCGACTTCGGCGGAGGGTTGCTGGCACGACGTACGCCCGCGCTGACGGTCGTGGTCGTCTCCCAGTCGATCGCCGCCGTCGTACTCGGCGCGATCGTCCTAGTGACCGGCGCCTGGAGCGAGGCGGGACCGCGGCTGTGGTTCGCGGTGGCGGCGGGGCTCGTCGGGCCCGTCGGGATGCTGGCCTTCTACAAGGCGCTCGCGCTCGGCCCGATGGGCGTCGTCTCGCCGCTCGCCTCGCTCAGCATCGCCGTCCCCGTGGCGGTCGGCCTCGTTCTCGGCGAGCGCCCGGGCCTGGTGCAGTTCGCGGGCATCGCGGTCGCCGTCGTAGGGGTCGTCCTCGCGGGCGGACCGCACTTCAGGGGCGCCCCCGTGCAGCGGCAGGCCGTGCTGCTCACCCTGGTCGCGGCGTTCGGGTTCGGCGCGGTGATGGCCCTGATCGCCGAGGCGTCGTCCACCCTCACCGGCCTCTTCCTCGCCCTGTTCGTACAGCGCGTCACGAACGTGGTCACGGGAGGCACGGCCCTGTACGTCGCCGTCCGGCGCGGCAGCGTGCCTCCCCCCAGGATCGCGTGGGAGTCCGTTCCGGCCCTGGCGTTCGTCGGCCTCGCGGACGTGGCCGCCAACGGGACGTACTCACTGGCCGCCCAGCACGGACCGGTCACCGTGGCCGCCGTCCTCGCCTCGCTCTGCCCGGTCGTGACGGCCCTCGCCGCGCGCGGCTTCCTCAGCGAGCGGCTGCGCGGGATCCAGGCGGCGGGCGCGGGCCTGGCACTGGTGGGCACAGTGCTGCTCGCCACGGGCTGAGCCACGACCGGGCGCGGTTTCGAGGTGCCGCGCCGCTTGTCGACCGGCCTCGGGCAGCAGCGTCTCGGACCGGATCCCGGCCGGTCAGGACTCGGCTCGGACGTCCTCGTGGGCGTCCTCGACGGCCCGCAGCCCGGCGATGCTCTCCGCGTCCAGCTCCGCCAGAGCGAGCAGCTGCTCCGGGGTGACCCCGTCGGGAATCGGCACCGGCGCGGGCGTGCGCAGCGGCGGCTGCCAGCCGTCGCTCGGGGTCCAGCGGCGTACGACCCTGGCCGGCGCCCCGGCCACCACCGCGTGGTCGGGCACGACTCCGCGTACGACCGCGCCGGCCGCCACCACGACGTTCCGCCCGATGCGCGCGCCGGGCAGGATCACCGCGCCCGTGCCGATCCAGCAGCCCGGGCCGATCTCCACCGGCTCCATCCGCGGCCACTGCTTGCCGATGGGCTCGTGGGGATCGTCGTACGAGTGGTTGGTGGACGTCACGTAGACGTACGGACCGAAGTAGCAGTCGCTGCCGATCGTGACCGTCGTGTCGGCGATGACATGGCTGCCCCGGCCGAGGACGACACCGTCGCCGATGCGGAGGATGGGGTCCGGGCCGAGATCGAGGTCGGGCATCAGCCCGGCGGTCAGAGTGACCTGTTCGGCGATGATGCAGTGGTCGCCGAGATGGATCCACGGCTCACCGAAGACGGTGCCCTGCGGGAAGGCCAGCCTGGTACCTGTTCCCATCGCCCCGAAGTGCAGTCGGCCGGGCCGCTCGGCGGTCACCGCGCCCGTTCGTTGCACCCAGGACCAGCCCGCGTGGACGGCTCGCTGGACGAGTCGGCGCCGCCGGGATGAGAACGTGTTCTTGCGCTTGGGCACCCGCTCACCGTACTCAGCGTGACGTCCGCCCATGAGCTCGGCAGCCTGTGATCTTCGCCCCACCGTGGGGTGGCCGCATCCCTTACGGTGCCGGTACCAACGAGAACGAGGAGACGGCGATGACGCACGAGGCGCTGATCGCGGGCGTGGGCGGCAAGGATCCGAAGGTGGATCAGGAGGCGTTCGTCGCCCCGATGTCCGTGGTGCTCGGCGAGGTGACGCTGCACCCGGGCGCGAGCGTCTGGTACGGGGCGGTGCTGCGGGCCGAGTGCGGGCCCATTGTCATCGGCGCGGACAGCAACGTGCAGGACAACTGCACGCTGCATGTCGACCCCGGGTTCCCCGTGACCGTCGGGGAGCGGGTGTCGATCGGGCACAACGCCGTGGTGCACGGTGCCACTGTCGAGGACGACTGTCTGGTCGGGATGGGGGCGACGATTCTCAACGGGGCGGTGATCGGGGCGGGGTCGCTGGTTGCCGCGCAGGCGCTTGTCCCGCAGGGGATGCGGGTGCCGCCGGGGTCGCTCGTCGCGGGTGTGCCCGCCAAGGTGAAGCGGGAGCTCACGAAGGAGGAGCGGGAGGGTGTTTCGCTGAACGGGACGTTGTATGTGGAGCTTGCGAAGGCGCACCGGGAAGCGCACGGGGGCTGAGTGCTCGTTGCGGGCTGCGGGCCGTCTGTGGCTGGCCGCGCAGTTCCCCGCGCCCCTGAAAGGGCTACGCCCTTTGCCGGGCGCGGCCCCCTTGTCCCCTAGTCCGTCGCCGGGATCGGCTCGCGCTCGGCCGCCGGCCGCTCTGCCTCTCGCTCTGCCGAGACCTTCTTCGCCTTGCGCTTGAGGACCAGCATCGAGGTGAGGCCGATGAGGAGGGCCAGGACCAGGCCGAGCCAGGAGAAGCGCTTGAGCCAGGACTCGGCGACGACGCCGACGTAGTAGATGACCGCGGTGGTGCCGCCGGCCCAGAGGATGCCGCCGAGGACGTTGGCGGTCAGGAACTTCCAGTACGGCATGCGCAGCACACCCGCGAGCGGGCCCGCGAAGATCCGCAGCAGGGCGACGAAGCGGCCGAAGAACACGGCCCACATGCCCCACTTCTCGAAGGACTTCTCGGCGGTGGCGATATGGCCCTCGCTGAAGTGCCTCGGGAATTTCGCGCCGAGCCATGCAAGCAGTGGGCGTCCGCCCTTGCGGCCGATGGCGTAGCCGATGGAGTCACCGATGATCGCGCCGGCGACGGCGCAGGCGCCGAGGACGACGGGGTTGATGTCACCGTGCTGGGAGGCGAGCAGCGCCGCGGAGACGAGGATGATCTCGCCCGGCAGCGGAATGCCCAGGCTCTCCAGGCCGATGACCACGCCCACCAGCGCGTAGATGCTGACCGCAGGCACGGTCTCTAGCCACTCCTGGACGTGCAACGCCGGTTCCTCCCGATTCACCGTGAGCCGGACCTGGCCCGGCGTGCGCTCGGGGCCGAGCGCACGCCGGGCAGCCTACCCGGTCACTTGGACGTCACTGTGTCCCCTGGGCCTCACACCCGCACCCTCCCGCTGAGGCGCGGTTCACCCGCCGAGGCCCCCACCCAGACGGTCCGCGTCCCGGTGCCGAGCACCCAGCCGTGCCGCTCGGCGTTCCACGAGGAGAGCGTGCGCTCCTCGATGCGCACGGTGACCCTGCGCGACTCCCCCGCCGCCAGCGTGAGCCGCTGATAGCCGCCCAACACCTTTTCGGCCCTGTCGAGTCGGAGGTCCGGCGAAGGGCCCACATAGACCTGCGGGATGTCGACCCCGGCCCGCCGTCCCGTGTTCCGCACGGTGAACGCCACCTCAAGCCCGTCCCCGGTCCGCTCCAGTCCCAGGTCCTCGTACACGAAGGAGGTGTACGAGAGTCCGTGCCCGAACGGGAACAGCGGCCGCACGTCCTCGGCGTCGTACCAGCGGTGGCCGACGTGGACGCCCTCCGAGTACTCCTCGACGCCGTTCACACCCGGGTAGCGGCGTGTGTCGCCCGCGACCGGGTGGTGGTCGTCGTCCACCGGGAAGGTCTGGGTGAGCCGTCCGCCGGGGTCGCAGTCGCCGAACAGGACGGCGGCGGTGGCGGCCGCGCCCTCCTGGCCCGGGTAGTACATCTGCAGCACGGCGGCGGTGCGCTCCAGCCACGGCATCGACGTCGAGGAGGAGGTGTTGAGGACGACGGTCGTACGGGGGTTCACCGCCGTCACCGCCTCGATCAGCCCGACCTGGTGGCCGGGGAGCGCGAGGGTCGTGCGGTCCTGGTTCTCGGTGGCGTCCTCGTACGCGAAGAGCACGACGCTCTCCGCGGCCCGGGCCGCCTTGACCGCCTCGGCGACGTCCTGGGCGCGGGTGGCGCCGGTGACGTGCCGCAGCCGGAACGTCTGTCCCTGGGCGCCGCCCTTCGCGGTGATCTCGACCCGGTGCTCTCCGGGGGCGAGACCGAGCGTCCTGCGGCGCACCGCGAGGCCGTCGGGCGCGGCCGACACCAGACCGCCCGCGAAGTACTCCGCGAGCCCGGTCGCCACCGGGAAGAGGTCGACGCCGTCGAGGAGCACCTTGGGCCGTGTGCCGGAGTAGTGGACGACGAAGGTCCACTCGTCGTCGTCCTCGACGGTGAGCGTCCCCTTGTACGTCCAGGTCTTCCCGGCGGCGACCCGCTGGCCCTCCGGGTCGATGCCCTCGGTGAGCGCGTCCTCGGGCAGGGGCTTGCCGAAGAGGTCCTCGCCGAGCGCGTAGGACACCTGGGCGCCTTGTCCCGCGCGGGACTTGATGGCGTCCAGGGGTCGCTCGGCGTGGTCGGGGACGACGTGGGCGCTGCCGCCGCCACTGACGAAGGGCAGCGAGCCGGTGGGGCCGACGACGGCGATGCTGCGGGCCGCCTCGCCGGTCAGGGGCAGCATGCCGCTCCTGTTGTGCAGGAGGGTGGCACCCGCCTTGGCGACCTCCAGGGCGACCGCCGCGCCCGCCGAAGGGTTGCGTGCCGGGCGGGGCGGGGCACTGCCGTCGAGCATCCCGAAGTCGTCCATGGTGGTGAGGATGCGACGCACGGCCCGGTCGACGTACTCCTCGGAGACGCTTCCGTTCTGGACGGCCGTCTTCAGCGCGGCCCCGAAGTACTTGCCGTTCGGCATCTCCATGTCGAGGCCCGCGGTGAGCGAGGCGACCGTGCTGTGGGCCGCGTGCCAGTCGGTCATCACCCAGCCCTCGAAGCCCCAGCGGTCGCGGAGGATGCCGGTGAGCAGTTCCTTGCTCTCGCAGGCGTAGGTGCCGTTGACCTTGTTGTAGGCGCCCATGACCGCGCGGGCGCCGGCACCGACGGCGGCCTCGAAGGCGCGCAGCTCGACCTCGTTGAGGGTCTGCTCGTCGACCCGTACGTCGATGGAGTCGCGGTCCTTCTCCTGGTTGTTCATCGCGTAGTGCTTCACGGTCGCGATGAGGCCCTCGCCCTGGATGCCCTTGATCTCCTCGGCCACGAGGTCGGCGGAGAGCAGCGGGTCCTCGCTGAACGTCTCGAAATTGCGGCCCGCGTACGGGGTGCGGATGAGGTTGACCATCGGGGAGAGCAGCACGTCCTGGCCGAGGGCTCGGCCCTCGCGGCCGATGACCTGGCCGTAGCGGCGGGCGAGACCGGGATCGAAGGCGGCGGCGAGCAGGACGGGCGCGGGCAGGGCGGTGGCGTGCTGCTTGACGCGGACTCCGGCGGGGCCGTCGGCGAGGCGCAGCGGCGGGATGCCGAGCCGTTCCACGCCGGGCACGTAACCGGCCTGGCCGAGGGCCTTGGGGTCGGTGGCGCCGTGCAGCAGGGAGAGCTTCTCGTCCAGGGTGAGCTTGGTGAGCAGTCCCTCGACGCGGGGGCCCGCGGCCGGTTGTCGCCGGGCGGCGGCCGCGTGCGCGAGGGACGGGGGCCCCGCGGTCGCGGCCAGGGCGACGGCGGTCGCGCCGCCCAGCAGGCGCAGGACGGACCGCCGGGACACGGTGTCGGACATGAGGCGTCACTCCTCGTTGGGTACGGGCACGAGGAGGTGAACCGCGGGGGCGCGCGGGCGGCCGGTCCGGGGTAGACCTCCGGACGCACTATGCGACAAAAGTGACTTAATACACCGTTAGGCACAACGGGGAGGGCGGAAACGTGTCGCACCGAGGTGCCTCGCCACCGTGTCGCGCCACCACGCCGACCCGCTCAGAGCCCCCGGCCCGCTCAGAACCCTCGGCCCGCTCAGAGCCCTCGGCCGCTCAGAGCCCTCGGCCGCTCAGATCTCCGGGCCCGTGAGTGACTGCTCGGTCCAGATGATCTTGCCGTCCTGGGTGTAGCGGGTGCCCCAGCGCTGGGTGAACTGGGAGACCAGGAACAGGCCGCGGCCGCCCTCGTCGGTCGTCTTCGGGTGACGCAGGTGCGGGGCGGTGGGGCTGGCGTCCCAGACCTCGCAGACCAGGGTCCGCGACATGATCAGCCGCAGTCTTATCGGCCCGGAGGCGTGCCGGATGGCGTTGGTGACGAGTTCGCTGACGACGAGTTCGGTGGTGAAGGTCAGCTCGTCCAGGCCCCACTCGCACAGCTGCCGTGACGTCCGCTTGCGTACGTCGGCGACGGCCGCCGGGTCGCTGGGCAGTTCCCAGGACACCGTCCGTTGCGCGTCGAGGCGGCGGGCGCGGGCCATCAGCAGCACCACGTCGTCCGGCGGGCGGGCCGGGACCAGTGCCTCCACCACGGCCTGGCAGCGGTCGTCGAGGCTGGGCGCCCGCCGTTCGAGCACCCGGCGCAGCCGCTCCCGGTCGGCGGCGGCGTCCCGCTGCGGCGCGGGCCCCTCGGCGGCGAGCAGGCCGTCGGTGCACAGGGCGAGCACGCTGCCTTCCGCGAGCGGCAGTTCGACCGACTCGAAGGGCGGGCCGCTCACACCGAGCGCGGGTCCGGGCGGCAGCTCGGGGAAGTCGACCGTGCCGTCGGGGGCGACGATCGCGGGCAGACCGTGGCCCGCGGCGGCCATGGAGCACCGGCCGCCGACCGGGTCGTACACCGCGTACAGACAGCTGGCGCCCTTCGCCCGTACGCCGTCGGCGCGCGGGGCCGCGGAGTCGTCCTCGTATCCGGCCCGGTCGACCAGGTCGTCGAGGTGGGCGAGCACCTCCTCGGGCGGCAGGTCCAGGTCGGCGAGGGTCTGTACGGCGGCTCTCAGCCGGCCCATGGCCGCGGCGGCCTCGATGCCGTGGCCCACGACGTCGCCCACCACCAGGGCGACCCGCGCGCCCGACAGCGGGATGACGTCGAACCAGTCGCCGCCGAGTCCGGTCAGCTCGTCGGCCGGCCGGTAGCAGGCGGCGACCTCCATCGCGTCCTGCTCGGGGAGCCGGTGCGGCAGCAGATGGCGCTGCAGCACGAGGGCCGCGTCGCGCTCCCGGGTGTAGCGGCGGGCGTTGTCGAGGGACAGCGCCGCGCGGCCGACGACCTCCTCGGCCAGGCCCAGGTCGTCCTGGTCGAAGGGGTCCTGCCGGTGGCGCCGGAAGAACGTGGTGATCCCGAGCATGGTGCCGCGGGCCCGCACCGGCACGATCATCGCGGTGTGCAGTCCGAGGTCGAGGAAGGTGGCGGCCCGGTCGCCCGCGATGTCCGTGGCCCATTCCGGGGCCAGCGGGTCGAGCCGCTCCTCGATCCAGGACGTGCCGCCGGTCAGCGCGCGGATCGGGGGTGCTTCGGCCACGTAGGCGGCCACTTCACCGATCTCGACCACGGCCTCGGGGACGCCCTCGTTCACCGACTGGTGGCCGGCCCGGCGCAGCGGCACCGCGTCCGTCCCGCTCAGGGGCCCGGAGACGGGCTCGCCGCCTTCGAGGACGGTCTCCAGCAGATCGACGGTGACGAAGTCGGCGAGTCCCGGCACCGCCACGTCGGCCAGCTCCTGGGCGGTCCGCATGACGTCCAGGGTTCGGCCGAGGCGCTTGCCGGCCTGGTCCAGGAGGGTGAGGCGTTGGCGGGCCCGGTAGCGCTCGGTGACGTCCACGACGGTGTAGTACACGCCGATCGGGTTGCCGTGGTCGTCGTCGAGCCGGGTGAACGACATCGCGTGGGCCGTGTCCCGGTGCGGCGCCGAGCGGACCGTACCGACGTGTTCGTAGCCGACGACGGCCTCACCGGTCTCCAGGACCTGGCGCATCACCGCCTCCAGGGCCTGCGCGTTCAGACCCGGCTGGATGTCCGCGAGCCGTTTCCCGATCCGCTGGTGCGCGGGTCCGCCGCCGAACTGCTCCAGCGCCGCGTTCGACCACACGTACCGCAGGTCCGCGTCGACGATCGCTATGCCGATGGGTGAGTGCGAGGCCAGCCGCTCCAGCACCGAGCGGCTCATGTCCCAGCCCGCGGCGCCGGTCGAGTCGGCGGCAAGCACCACCCAGCGCGGCGGCCCCTCGGCGGCCTCCACGGCCGGGACGACCCGCAGCGTGGTGACGACGGGGTGCCCGTCGCGGTGGCGCACCGCGAGGAGTCCGGTCCAGCCGCCGTTGCGGCCGCAGCGGCGGGTCAGGTCGGGCAGGCGCTCGGCGTCCTCGGGCATCAGCAGCTCGGCCGCGGCCCGGCCGACGACCTCGGCCCGGCGATAGCCGAACAGCCGCTCGGCGTCGCCGGTCCAGCCGGCCACCGCCATGCGGGCGTCCAGCAGCACCACCGCGGCGTCCGCCATGTCGAACCGCCGCCGCGCCACGCCGCTCTCCTCGCTCGTAGCCACTCTTGTCCCCTCCGTCCCGGGGAGTGGTCCGATCCCGTACGCCACGCTCCGTGCACCCGCGCGATACGGGCCCAACGTACCGCCGCGGCCGCCTTCCGACCCCGGCAGCCGCACCCGATCAGGGCCGTACGAGCAGCTGGAAGTCGAACGTGTAGCGCGCGGCGCGGTAGACGTGGGTCCCGTACTCTACGGCCCGCCCGGTGTCGTCGTAGGCCGTGCGGCACATGGTGAGCAGCGCGGCTCCCTCCGGCTCGTCGAGCAGGGTCCCCTCGTCGGCGGTGGCGCAGCGGGCGCCCACGGTCTGGCGGGCGCTGTGCAGGGTGATTCCGGCGGCCCGCATCATCCGGTAGAGGCCGGTCGCCTCCAGCCGTTCGGTGTCCAGGTCGAGAAGCGTGGCGGGCAGGTAGTTGGTCAGGTGGGCCACGGATTCGCCGTGGGTGGAGCGCAGCCGTTCGAGCACGATGACGTCCCGGCCCTCGGGGATGCCCAGAGCCGCGGCGACCTCGGGCGAGGCCGACTGGATCTCGTTGCGCAGCACCCGGGTGGCGGGGCTCTGTCCGGCGGCCGCCAGGTCGTCGTAGAGGCTGCTCAGTTCCAGCGAACGCCTGACCTGGCTGTGCACCACCTGGGTGCCGATGCCGCGGCGGCGCACCAGCAGGCCCTTGTCCACCAGGGACTGGATGGCCTGGCGGACGGTCGGCCGGGACAGGCCGAGCCGGGCGGCGATGTCCACCTCGTTGCCCAGCAGGTTGCCCGGGGCGAGCGCCCCGTGCTCGATCGCGGACTCCAGTTGCTGGGCGAGCTGGTAGTAGAGCGGGATCGGGCTGCCCCGGTCCAGGGCGACCTCCAGGCTGTCGAACGCGGCGGCGTTCGCCTGACGTACGGTCTCGGTCTCTGCCACGGAACCCTCTCCCTTCACATGTCCGTCGGTGCGTGGCGCCCGGTCAGGTCGTGCCGGTGCCGTGTACCGCTTCGGTGAGGCCGTACCCGGGTCGGGCACGGCCTCCTTCGGATGTGGCTTCCGTCAGGAGTGGCTGGGGAAGCCGAGGTTGATGCCGCCGCTGTCGGCCGGGTCGGGCCAGCGGGTGGTGATGACCTTGCCCTGCGTGTAGAAGGCGATGCCGTCGTTGCCGTAGATGTGGTGGTCCCCGAAGAGGGAGTCCTTCCAGCCGCCGAACGAGTGGTAGCCGACGGGCACGGGGATCGGCACGTTCACGCCGACCATGCCGGCCTGGACCTCCAGCTGGAAGCGGCGGGCGGCGCCGCCGTCCCGGGTGAAGATCGCGGTGCCGTTTCCCCAGCGGGAGCTGTTGATCAGCGCGATGGCCTCGTCGTAGGTCTCGGCGCGGACCACGCAGAGCACCGGGCCGAAGATCTCGTCCTTGTACGCGTCCGCGGTGACCGGCACCTTGTCGAGGAGCGAGACGCCGATGAAGAAGCCGTCCTCGTGGCCCGGGACGGTGAATCCGGTTCCGTCCACGACGACCTCGGCGCCCTGGGCGGCCGCGCCCGCGACGTACGAGGCGACCTTGTCGCGGTGCTCGCGGGTGATGAGCGGGCCCATCTCGCTGGCCGCGTCGTTGCCGGGGCCGATCTTCAGGCCCTTGGCCCGCTCGGCGATCTTGTCGACCAGCTCGTCGCCGGTGTCGCCGACGGCGACGACGACCGAGACGGCCATGCAGCGCTCGCCGGCCGAGCCGTAGGCGGCGTTGATGGCCTGGTCGGCGGCGAAGTCCAGGTCGGCGTCGGGCAGTACGAGCATGTGGTTCTTGGCGCCGCCGAGAGCCTGTACGCGCTTGCCGTGCTCGATGCCCTTGAGCTGGATGTACTTGGCGATGGGCGTGGAGCCGACGAAGGAGACGGCCGTGATGTCGGGGTGCTCCAGGAGGCGGTCCACGGCGACCTTGTCGCCCTGCACGATGTTGAGCACGCCGTCGGGGAGGCCCGCCTCGGAGGCGAGTTCGGCCAGCCGGTAGGAGGCGGAGGGGTCCTTCTCGCTCGGCTTGAGCACGAAGGTGTTGCCGCAGGCGATGGCGAGCGGGAACATCCACATCGGCACCATGGCCGGGAAGTTGAAGGGCGTGATGCCCGCGACGACACCGAGCGGCTGGCGGATCGCGGCCACGTCGACGCGCGTGGAGACCTGCGTGGAAAGCTCACCCTTCACCAACTGCGGTACGGAACAGGCGAGTTCGACGATCTCCATGCCGCGGGCGATCTCACCGAGCGCGTCCGAGTGCACCTTGCCGTGCTCGGCGGTGATCAGCTCGGCGATCTCGTCGCGGTGCGCGTCGAGCAGCTCGCGGTACTTGAAGAGGACGGTCGTGCGCTTGGCCAGCGAGGCGGTCCCCCAGCTCTCGAAGGCGGCCCGCGCGGAGGCGACGGCGGCGTCCACCTCGTCCACGGAGGCGAAGGGCACCTGCTTCTCCTGGGCGCCCGTGGCGGGGTTGTAGACGGGGCCGAAGCGGCCGGAGGCGCCCTCGACGGGCTTCCCCCCGATCCAGTGGTTGATGTTCTGCATGGTGTGGATCCTTTTCGTGAGCGGGGGGAGGTCAGAGGTGGCGGCGGCGGTCGACGACACGCCGGTCGTACCTCTCGCGGGCGCGGGAGGCGGCGTCGCGGGTGGCGACCTCGGCGACCGGTACGTCCCACCAGGCCTCTGCGGCGGGGGCGGTGGGCGTCGGGTCGGTCTCGACGTACACACACGTCGGCCGGTCCGAGGCGCGGGCCGTGGCCAGGGCGTCGCGCAGTTCGCGGACGGTCTTGGCGCGCAGGACGTCCATGCCGAGGCTGGCCGCGTTGGCGGCCAGGTCCACGGGCAGCGGGGCGCCGGTGAAGCTGCCGTCGGCGGCCCGGTAGCGGTAGGCGGTGCCGAAGCGCTCGCCGCCCGTCTCCGCGGAGAGGCCGCCGATGGAGGCGTACCCGTGGTTCTGGATGAGCACCAGGTTGACGGGCAGGCCCTCCTGGACGGCGGTGACGATCTCGGTGGGCATCATCAGGTACGTGCCGTCGCCGACGAGTGACCAGACGGGGGTGCCGGGGGCGGCCTGCTGGACGCCGATGCCCGCCGGGATCTCGTAGCCCATGCAGGAGTAGCCGTACTCCAGGTGGTACTGGCGCGGGCTCCGCGCACGCCAGAGCTTGTGCAGGTCGCCGGGGAGCGAGCCGGCCGCGTTGATGACGACGTCGTCGTCGCCGACCACGGCGTCCAGGGCGCCCAGGACCTGGGTCTGGGTGGGGACGGCGTGCTCGTCGTCCGCCCGGTAGACGGCGTCCACGACCTCCTCCCAGCGCTCCTTGCCCGCGCGGTACTCGGCCTCGTACGCCGCGTCCACGCGGTGGCCGGACAGCGCCTCGGTGAGGGCCTCCAGACCGGCGCGGGCGTCGGCGACCAGGGTGCGGGCGCTCAGCTTGTGCGCGTCGAAGGCGGCCACGTTGAGGTTCACGAACCGCACGCCCGGCTCCTGGAAGAGCGTGGCGGAGGCGGTGGTGAAGTCCGTGTAGCGGGTGCCGACGCCGATGACCAGGTCGGCGGTGCGGGCCAGTTCGTCGGCGACGGCGGTGCCGGTGTGGCCGACGCCGCCGACGTCCGCCGGGTGGTCGTACCGCAGGGAGCCCTTGCCGGCCTGGGTGGACGCGACCGGGATGCCGGTGGCCTCCACGAACGCCTTGAGGGCCGGCTCGGCCTCGCTGTGGTGGATGCCGCCGCCCGCGACGATCAGGGGGCGCCGGGAGCCTCGTACGGCTTCCGCGGCTGCCGCGAGCTCGGCCGGTTCGGGGGCCGGGCGGCGTACGTGCCAGATCCGGTCGGCGAAGAACTCCTCGGGCCAGTCGTACGCCTCGGCCTGCACGTCCTGCGGCAGGGCGAGGGTGACGGCGCCGGTCTCGACGGGGTCGGCGAGCACGCGCATCGCGTTCAGGGCGGAGGGGATCAGCGCCTCGGGGCGGGTGATCCGGTCGAAGTAGCGGGAGACCGGACGCAGGGTGTCGTTGACCGACAGGTCCGCCTCGACGGGGTGCTCCAGCTGCTGGAGCAGCGGGTCGGCGGCGCGCGTCGCGAAGTAGTCGCCGGGCAGGAGCAGCACCGGAAGGCGGTTGACCGTGGCCAGGGCCGCGCCGGTGACCAGGTTGGTGGCGCCCGGGCCGATGGAGGTGGTGACCGCCTGCGCGGAGAGCCGGTTCAGCTGGCGGGCGTGGCCGACCGCGGCGTGCACCATGGCCTGTTCGTTGCGTCCCTGGTGGAACGGCATGGTGTCCTCGCCGGCCTCCAGGAGCGCCTGGCCGATACCGGCGACGTTGCCATGGCCGAAGATCCCCCAGGTCCCGGCGATCAGCCGGTGCCGTACGCCGTCGCGTTCGGTGTACTGCGCGGCCAGGAAACGCACCAGTGCCTGGGCGACGGTCAGGCGAAGGGTGGAGCGGCTCATCGGTTCCTCACTGGGTGGTTCGGGTCAGCCGGGGGTCGACGGGCTGGCTCGGCCAGGTGTCGCGGATCCAGGCGTGGTCGGGGTGGTCGCAGATCAGCCAGGCCCGGTCTTCGCCGGGACCCGCCATGACGTTGAGGTAGTACATGTCGTGGCCGGGCGCGGCGATGGAGGGGCCGTGCCAGCCGTCCGGGATCAGGACGACGTCGCCGCCGCGCACCTCGGCGAGCACGTCGGTGCCGCTGCCGTGGCCGGATGGGGAGACCCGCTGGTAGCCGAGGCCGGGTGTGCCCTCGTGGTCGGCGATCTCGAAGTAGTAGATCTCCTCCAGCTCGGACTCCTCGCCGGGCCGGTTCTCGTCGTGCTTGTGCGGCGGGTACGAGGACCAGTTGCCGCCCGGGGTGATCACCTCGACCGCGATGAGCTTGTCGCACTCGAAGACCCCGGCCGCGCCGAAGTTGCGGACCATGCGGGAGCAGTTTCCGGTGCCGCGCAGCTCGACCGGGACGGACTCGGCGGGCCCGTGGCGGGCCGGCAGGCGCCGGGAGCAGCGGGCCCCGGTGAGCGCGAAGCGCCCGCCGTCGGCCGAGGTGAGCGTCGCGGTCGCGTCACGCGGCACGTATACGAAGTCGCTGGCGCCGCTGAACACGCTCGCGCGGCCGCGCAGTTCGAACTCGTCGCGGCCGAAGTCGTCGCCGACCGTGACGGCGCAGCCGCCGCTGAGCGAGGTCACGATCCACTCGCTGTCCCCGGCGGTGAACAAGTGCGTGCCGCCGGGCGCCAGTTCGAGGACGCGCAGGCTGGAGTGGTCCCAGCCGGCGCTCTCCGGGGTGACGTCCACGGCGTACGGACCGCTCGCGGCCTTGCCCGCGGGCAGGTGGTGTGCGCTGGTCATGAAAAGTGGGTCCTTCCGGTCAGAGCAGGCCGACCGCGGTGTCCACCGCGGTCTCCACACTGCCCTCGGCGGGATAGAGCAGGGACCGGCCGACGACCAGGCCCTGGACGGTGGGCAGTCGCAGGGCCTTGCGCCATCTCTCGTACGCGCCCTCCTGGTCCCTGCCGACCTCGCCGCCGAGCAGGACGGCGGGCAGGGTCGAGGTCTCCAGCACGGCGGCCATGTCGTCCGGGTCGCTGGTGACGGGCAGTTTCAGCCAGGTGTAGGCGGAGGTGCCGCCGAGCCCGGAGGCGATGGCGATGGAGCGGGTGACGGCCTCGGCGGTGAGGTCGTTGCGGACGGTTCCCTCGACGCGGCGGGAGATGAACGGCTCGACGAACACGGGAAGCCGGTGCCCGGCCATGTCGTCGATCGCGCGGGCCGTCGACTCCAGCGTGGTCAGCGAGCCGGGGTCGTCGTAGTCGATGCGCAGCAGCAGCTTGCCCGCGTCGAAGTTCAGCCGGGCTATGTCCTCGGCCCGGTGTCCGGTGAACCGGTCGTCCATCTCGAAGACGGCACCGGCCAGGCCGCCGCGGTTCATGGAGCCCATGACGACCTTGTTCTCCAGCGCGCCGAGCAGGAGCAGGTCGTCCAGGATGTCGGCGGTGGCGAGCACCCCGTCCACGCCCGGCCGCGACAGCGCGATGCACAGACGCTCCAGCAGGTCGGCGCGGTTGGCCATCGCCAGCCTGCGATCGCCCACTCCGAGCGCGCCGCGTGCCGGGTGGTCGGCCGCCACGATCATGAGGCGGCCGCTGTCGCCGACCAGGGGACGCCGGGTCCGGCGGGCGGCCGCTTCGGCCACCGCCTCCGGGTGCCGGGCGCGCACCCTGACGAGGTCGGGGATGGTGATGCTCAAGGGTTGGCTCCGTTCAAGGGGTGACGGCGTCAGGCGCGGGAGGCGACGAGATCCTCGACCTCGGCGGCGGTGGGCATCGCGGAGGAGCAGGCGAGGCGGGAGGCGACCAGGGCGCCGGCCGCGTTGGCGTACCGCATCGTCTTCTCCAGCTCCCAGCCGGCCAGCAGCCCGTGGCAGAGCGAGCCGCCGAACGCGTCGCCCGCGCCGAGGCCGTTGACCACCTCGACGGGTACGGGCGGCACTTCGGCGGTGGTGCCGTCGCGGTGGACGGCGAGGACGCCCTTGGGGCCCTGCTTGACGACGGCCAGTTCCACGCCCGCTTCGAGGAGTGCCTCGGCGCAGGCGCGCGGCTCGCGGACGCCGGTGGCGACCTCGCACTCGTCGAGGTTGCCGACGGCGACGGTGACGTGCCGCAGGGCCTCGGCGTAGTACGGGCGGGCCTCGTCGGGGTTCTTCCAGAACATGGGGCGCCAGTCGAGGTCGAAGACGGTGGTGCCGGCCTTGGCGCGCGCCTTGAGGGCCGCGAGCGTGGCGGAGCGGCTGGGCTCCTCGCTCAGACCCGTGCCGGTGATCCAGAAGATCTTCGCGGCCCGGACGGCGAAGAAGTCCAGCTCGTCGGTGCGGATCTCCAGATCGGGCGCCTTGGGCTGCCGGTAGAAGTACAGCGGGAAGTCGTCGGGCGGGAAGATCTCACAGAAAGTGACCGGCGTCGGATACGCCTCGACGGGGGTGACCCAGCGATCGTCGACCCCGAACTCCTTGAGAGCCTGGTGCAGATAGGCTCCGAAGGGATCATCGCCGGTTCGGGTGACGATCGCCGTGGACCGGCCGAGACGGGCCGCGGCGACCGCCACGTTGGCCGCCGAGCCACCGAGGAATTTACCGAAGGTTTCGACGCGCGCGAGCGGCACTCCGGTCTGCAGAGGGTAGAGATCGACCCCGATGCGACCCATGGTGATCAGGTCGAAGGACTCGGTCATACGCGTCGCTCCTCGTGTGGCTGCGGGCTTCCGGGGGTGCGGGATGCAGGGGACCGGTGTGTCCTAGGTGTAAGACCGAGGCCGAGCCATGTCAAGACTTTGTACTTACATTCTCACGTGATCCTGAAATGATGTCTTAACAAAGTATTGACAGCGGGGTCTGTCAGGGACTTACATCCCCTCCCAACAGCACAGCCGAGTTTGTCGGTACGTGGCCCTGCGGTCTCCTTCCGTACGGGCCGAAGGACCGGGCACCCGCCCGGACCGCTGCCCCTGCTCCCTTTCCCCTGTCGCACAGTGAGGTGCCGGAAAGATGGACCGCACGTTTCGCACCCGTTCCCGCAGATTCGCCCTCGTCGCCGCGGCCGCCGCGGCGGCCCTGATAGTCACCGGTTGTTCCAGCGACTCCGGCGGCAAGAAGGCCGAGGAGGACACGGGCAACGCGTCTGCCGGCAAGGCCGACACCCCCCGCATGAAGGTCGCGATGATCACCCACGCGGCTCCCGGCGACACCTTCTGGGACCTCATCCGCAAGGGAGCGGAGACCGCCGCCGCCAAGGACAACGTCGAGCTGGTGTACTCCAGCAACCCGGACTCGGCCAAGCAGGCCAACCTCGTCCAGAACGCGATCGACCAGAAGGTCGACGGCATCGCGGTCACTCTGGCCAAGCCCGACGCCATGAAGTCCGCGGTCGCCAAGGCCAAGGCGGCGGGCATCCCGGTCGTCGGCCTCAACGGAGGCATCGACGACTGGAAGGAGCAGGGCCTGCTGGAGTACTTCGGCCAGGACGAGTCCGTCGCCGGTGAGGCCTTCGGCGAGAAGCTCAACGAACTCGGCGCGAAGAACAACATCTGCGTCATCCAGGAGCAGGGTCACGTCGCTCTTGAGGCGCGCTGCGCGGGTGTGAAGAAGACCTTCAAGGGCAAGACCACGAACCTGTACGTGAACGGCACGAACATGCCGGCCGTGAAGTCGACGATCACCGCAAAGCTGAAGCAGGACTCGGCGATCGACTACGTGGTCACCCTGGGTGCCCCGTTCGCGCTGACCGCCGTGCAGTCCGTGGACGACGCGGGCAGCAAGGCCAAGGTCGCGACCTTCGACCTCAACAAGGAGATGGTCAGCGCCATCGAGGACGGCGACGTCGAGTTCGCGGTCGACCAGCAGCCCTACCTGCAGGGCTACCTCTCGGTCGACTCGTTGTGGCTCTACAAGACCAACGGCAACTTCAGCGGTGGCGGCCAGGAAGCGGTCCTCACCGGTCCGGCGTTCGTCGACAAGTCCAACGTCGAGGCCATCGCGAAGTTCGCCGCGAAGGGCACTCGGTGATTTCCATGTCCCAGGCAACGGCACCGGCGACGGGTTCCTCGTCGCCGGCTCCGCCGGCCGCCCCCAAGGACGGCCGGACCTCGCAACGCTCCCTGACCCGCAGGCTGGCGGCCCGCCCCGAGATCGGCGCGCTGATCGCGGCGATCGCCGTGTACGTGTTCTTCTTTGCGGTGGCCTCCCCGTTCCGGGAGGCGGGGTCGCTGGCCAACGTGCTCTACGAGTCGTCGGTGATGGGCATCATGGCGCTGCCGGTGGCGCTGCTGATGATCGGCGGGGAGTTCGACCTGTCCGCCGGTGTGGCCGTGACGACCTCGGCGCTGACGGCGAGCATGTGGAGCTTCCAGCTCTCCATGAATGTATGGACCGGCGTCATCGTCGCGTTGCTGGTCTCCCTGGCCATTGGCGCCTTCAACGGCTACATGCTGGTACGCACCGGGCTGCCGTCGTTCCTGATCACGCTGGGGTCGTTCCTGATCCTGCAGGGCGCCAACCTCGCCATCACAAAGATCTTCACCGGGAACGTCGCGACCGACTCGATCAGTGACATGGACGGCTTCGACCAGGCCAAGAAGATCTTCGCCTCGGAGATCAGCATCGGCGGCGTCGACGTGAAGATCACCGTCTTCTACTGGCTGGTCTTCGCCGCGGCGGCGACCTGGCTGCTGCTGCGCACCAAGTTCGGCAACTGGATCTTCGCCACCGGCGGCAACAAGGAATCGGCCCGCGCGGTCGGCGTCCCGGTCACCTTCACCAAGATCGCCCTCTTCATGGGGGTGGGTGCGGGTGCCTGGTTCGTCGGGATGCACATCCTGTTCTCGTTCAACACCGTCCAGTCCGGCGAGGGCGTGGGCAACGAGTTCCTGTACATCATCGCCGCGGTGATCGGCGGCTGCCTGCTCACCGGCGGCTACGGCTCCGCGATCGGCCCGGTCATCGGCGCCTTCATCTTCGGCATGGTCTCCCAGGGCATCGTCTACGCCAACTGGAACCCCGACTGGTTCAAGGCCTTCCTCGGCGTCATGCTCCTGCTCGCCGCCCTCGTCAATCTGTGGGTCCGCCGCCAGGCCACCCGGAGGTAAAGCCCATGACCACCAACCCCACCTCCCCCAACGGCGCAGCGGTCAAGGACAAGCCCGACACCACCGAGCCGATCGTCGAACTCAAGGCCGCAGGCAAGGCCTACGGCAACGTCCGCGCCCTGCACGGCGTCGACCTCGCCGTATATCCCAGCCAGGTCACCTGCGTGCTCGGGGACAACGGCGCCGGCAAGTCCACCCTCATCAAAATCATCTCCGGGCTGCACCAGCACACCGAGGGCGCATTCCTCATCGACGGCCAGGCCGTCCAGCTCAGCAACCCGCGCGAGGCCCTCGACAAGGGCATCGCCACCGTCTACCAGGACCTCGCCACCGTCCCCCTGATGCCGGTGTGGCGGAACTTCTTCCTCGGCTCCGAGATGACCAAGGGCCCCTGGCCCGTCCGCCGCCTGGACATCGCGAGGATGAAGGCGACCGCGGACCAGGAACTGCGCCACATGGGCATCATCCTCGACGACCTCGACCAGCCCATCGGCACCCTCTCCGGCGGCCAGCGCCAGTCCGTGGCCATCGCCCGCGCCGTCTACTTCGGCGCCCGCGTCCTCATCCTCGACGAACCCACCGCAGCCCTGGGCGTCAAACAGTCCGGCGTCGTGCTGAAGTACATCGCCGCGGCCCGTGACCGCGGACTGGGCGTCATCTTCATCACCCACAACCCCCACCACGCCTACATGGTCGGCGACCACTTCAGCGTCCTGCGCCTGGGCACCATGGAACTCTCCGCCGCCCGCGCCGACGTCAGCCTCGAAGAACTCACCAACCACATGGCAGGCGGCGCCGAACTCGCCGCACTCAAACACGAGTTGGCCCAGGTCCGTGGCGTCGACGTCGAAGAACTCCCCGAAGCCGAAGACCTCAAGGCACCCACCGCCGCCTCCTCCTCGGAAGGAAAGGCCTCCTGATGGCCAACGCGCTCGACCGCATCCGCGTCGGCTCCGCGCCGGACTCGTGGGGCGTCTGGTTCCCCGACGACCCCCAGCAGGTGCCCTGGGAACGCTTCCTGGACGAGGTCTCCGAGGCCGGTTACTCCTGGATCGAGCTCGGCCCGTACGGCTATCTGCCGACCGACCCGGCCAAGCTCACCGACGAGGTGAACAAGCGGGATCTCAAGGTGTCGGCCGGTACGGTCTTCACCGCGCTGCACCGCGGCCCCGACGTCTGGGACGCCACCTGGGAGCACGTCAGCCAGGTCGCCGAGCTGACCCGGGCGATGGGCGCGAAGCACCTGGTGGTCATCCCGTCCTTCTGGCGGGACGACAAGACCGCCGCGCTGATCGAGCCGTCGGAGCTGACGGTCCGTCAATGGTCGTACCTCGCCAAGGGCATGGAGCGCCTCGGCCACGAGGTGAAGGAGCGCTTCGGTCTCGACATCGTGGTGCACCCGCACGCCGACACGCACATCGACACCGAGGAGCACGTCGAGCGCTTCCTCGACTCGACGGACTCGGGCCTGGTCAGCCTCTGCCTGGACACCGGGCACTACGCCTACTGCGGCGGCGACAACGTCAAGCTGATCGAGACGTACGGCGAGCGCATCGGCTATCTGCACCTGAAGCAGGTCGACCCGGAGATCCTCGCCGATGTCGTCAAGAACGAGGTCCCGTTCGGCCCCGCCGTCCAGCGCGGTGTGATGTGCGAGCCGCCCACCGGCGTGCCCGCCCTGGAGCCGGTGCTGGACGCCGCGCAGCGCCTCGGCGTCGACCTGTTCGCCATCGTCGAGCAGGACATGTACCCCTGTCCGCCGGACAAGCCCCTGCCCATCGCGGTGCGCACCCGCCAGTTCCTGCGCTCCTGCGGCGCCTGAGAAGGGATCAACCGACCATGGCTCAGCGCGGAACGCTCGGCGTGGCCGTCATCGGCACCGGAAAGATGGGCGCCGATCATGTGCGGCGCCTCGACCAAGTGACCAACGGGGCACGCGTCGCCGCGGTCGTGGACGTCGACGCGGAACGGGTCAAGCGGATCGCCGACGGTATCGAGGGCTGCACGGCCCACACCGACGCGGCCGCCGCGATGGCCTCGGACGGCGTCGACGCCGTACTGATCGCCTCCCCGGGCCCCGCCCACGAGGCGGCGCTTCTCACGGCCTTCGAGCACGATCTGCCCGTCCTGTGCGAGAAGCCGCTCACCCCGGGCTCCGAGTCGGCGCTGCGGGTCCTGGAGGCCGAGCAGAAGGTCGGGCACCGCCTGGTGCAGGTGGGCTTCATGCGCCGGTACGACACCGAGTACGCGAAGCTCAAGGCGCTGCTGAACACCGGGCAGTTGGGCCGGCCGCTGATGCTGCACAACCGGCACCGCAATGTCGCGACCCCGCCCGGCTTCACCAGCGAGATGCTCATCAACGACTCCGTCGTGCACGAGATGGACATCACGCGCTGGCTGCTCGACCAGGAGATCACCGCGGTCACCGTGCTGAAGCCGACGCCGTCCGGCAACGCCCCGGAGGGCCTGCAGGATCCGCAGTTCGTCGTGTTCGAGACCGCGGGCGGCGCGATCGTCGACGTCGAGATCAACGTCAATTGCGGCTTCGGGTACCAGGTACAGGCCGAGGTGGTCTGCGAACGCGGCACGGCCCGCATCGGTGACGGCCACGCCCTGGTCACCAACCAGGCGGGCCGCTGGGGCGGCACCATCGCCCAGGACTTCGTGGAGCGCTTCGAGGACGCGTACGACCGCCAGGTGCAGGCCTGGGTCGACGCCACCCGCCGCGGCGAGGTCACCGGGCCCAGCGCCTGGGACGGCTACGCCACGGCCGCGGTCTGCGAGGCTGGCGTCCGCGCCCAGAACGAGGGCGGCCGGATCGAGGTCGAACTCGTAGAGCGGCCGGCCTTCTACAGCTGACCGGACCGGAGAACACTCTGGAGGGTGGCCCCGCACGACGGGTCCACCCTCCCGGCGGTTACGGACGAGGACGCCCGGTCCACCCAGCCCGCGCCCCGCCGCTGTACGCACGACGCCCCGGGCTCCTTCAGAGGCCCGGTGGTGACGCCCCGGGCAAGGTCCTCAGCCGTTGGGCCGCAGCGTCCAGATGACCGTCATCTCACCGGTCACGGCACCGTCCTCGCGCTGGATGACGACGGCCACGGGGAACTCCGGCCGCTCCCCGGCGTCGAGTTCGGCGACGACGTCCTCGATGGAGCGCCCCAGTGTGGCGGTGGCCGTGACAGGCCCCCTGGCCAGCTTCTTGAACGCGATCTCGGCGGTCACGGGCAGCGGCACTGCCCGTGCGAGCTGGTCCCCGAACGCGGCCAGTACGACGGCACCGCTCGCCGACTCCCCCAGCGTGAACATCGCGCCGGCATGCGGCCCGCCCACATGGTTGTGGTACTCGCTCTGGTCGGGCAGCGAGAGGACGGCCTTCTCCGGAGTGGTCTCGAGATACTCCAGCTTCAGGGTCCGCACCATCGGAACCGTGGCGGCGAGCATCTCGCCGATCGACATCTGGTCTGCGCTCATGGCGGGCACGTTACCCGCGAGTAGCCAGCCGTGGCCAGTGGCGAAAAGTGATCGTCGGGAACACCGGGGAACTCGCCCACAGGGCGCGGATGTTCGCTTTCGAGAACACCGGAGGGGCTTCGTTCGTACAGTACGTCTCCATAAGGACCCATCTGGGCCCCGATCCGGTACGCCCCTGACGAAGGGCGGTGACCCAACCGTGTCCGGGGCGGCACTAGGGTTACTGCCCATGTGGCCAGGAAACCAGCCGCCCGGGGGCGAGCAGAACCCGCAGGACCAGAACCAGAACCCGTACCAGCAGCCGGGGTACCAGCAGCCGAATCCGTATCAGCAACCCGGATTCCAACAGGCCGGACCCCAGACGCCGAACCCGTACACGCAGCCGGGGCAGCCCGGTTGGAGTGCGCCCGGTGTGCCGCAGACCCCGCAGCCGCCGCAGGGCGGCGGCGGTGACGGGAACAGGACGAAGCTCGTCGCCATCGTGGCGGCCACGGCCGTCGTGGTCGCGGCGGGTGTGACGGGCTTCCTGGTCCTGGGCGGCGACAAGGACGACGAGGCCGGCGGCGACAAGGACGGCAAGACGAAGCAGTCACCGTCGTCGAGCGCGTCGAAGGACCCGAGCGCCTCCCCTTCCACCGGCGAGGACAACCCGCGCGGAACCGACGGCGAGAAGGCGACCATCGCGGGCTGGAAGGTCGTCATCAACCCCCGCTTCGGCACGATGTTCGACGTGCCCTCCGACTGGGAGATCGAGAGCACCGACACGAGTGTGGGCTTCGAGTGGGAGGAGAAGGGCAAGACCGACCGCACCACGGTCACCGCCCCCGCCTACCTCAAGTCCAAGTGGTGCACCACGGACAGCGACAAGGACGGCCGCGACGAGGACACCGCGCTGGCCACCGCCGGAACGCGCGGCGAGAACGGCGCCAAGGACTCGGCCGAGGCGGCCGAGACCCGTGTCCCGTGGTGGATCTTCGGCGGCTACACGCAGCCGGACAAGAAGAGCGTGAAGTTCGACAAGGCCAAGGCGTACACGACGAAGTCTGGCCTCGAAGGCAGCATCGCCACCGCGTACTCGAAGAACACGCCGCAGAACGGCAAGTGCGACAGCGAGGGCAAGGCCATCACCTTCGCGTTCAAGAACGGCGCGGGCGACTTCGTCACCTGGAACCTGTACGGCGCCAAGGGTGTCGGCGACGAGATCCCCGAGGCGACCGTCCAGAAGATCCTCAGCACCGTCCGCCTCACCGAGGCCGCACCCACGGACACGTGACATCGGACGCGCGGTGGCCGGAGCCGGCCACCGCGCGTATCGGTCGGTCCTCAGCCGATGCTGAACGCCCCGTCGGGCGGCTCGGGGGACGGCACCGCGTCCTCGTCCCGTACGGGCCGCGCGTCGCCCATGAAGACGCGGAGTGTGTCTCCGTACTCGACCCGGGCCGGAAAGGCGTCGGCGGCCGTGCGGCGGGTGAGGGCGGGGGTGTCGAGCAGGCGGTGCGAGGCGACGAGCACCGCGTTGCCGAAGCGGCGGCCACGCAGCACGCCCGGCTCGGCGATCAGCGCCAGCTCGTCGAAGACCGTGGAGAACGTGGCCAGTTGGGAGCGCAGGAAGGCGAAGGGCGTGGCGTCGGCGAGGTTGGCCAGGTAGACGCCTTCGGCGCGCAGGACCCGCTCGGCCTCACGGGCGTACGCCACCGAGGTCAGGTGGGCGGGGACCCGCGAACCGCCGAAGACGTCGGCGATCAGGACGTCGGCGGAGTCGGTGGGCGCGGATTCGAGCCAGGCGCGGGCGTCCGCGCCGTGCACGGTGATGCCCGCGTCGTCGGGGACGGGCAGATGCTCTACGACGAGGTCGAGCAGTCCGCTGTCGGCCTCGACCACGTCCTGCCGGGACCCCGGCCGGGTCGCCGCGAGATAGCGGGGCAGGGTGAGCGCACCGCCGCCGAGGTGCAGCACGTCCAGCGCCCGCCCCGGTTCCGCGAGGGTGTCCAGGACGTGCCCGAGTCGTCGCGCGTACTCGAACTCCAGGTGCGTCGGCGCGTCGAGATCCACGTACGACTGGGGTGCCCCGTCGACCGTCAGGAGCCACGCCCGCTTCCGGTCGACGTCCGGCATCAGCTTGGCGGTCCCGTGATCCACGGCTCGCGTCACGGGTATCGGCTCGTCCACGCGTCCATTGTGCCCGTACGGGCACGACCGGGCCCGGTCGTGGCCGATCCCCGCCCGGCACCACTCGCCCCGCATCGCCCGCCTCACACGCCGATCGCACCGTCGATGCGCTCGCGGAGCAGGTCGGCGTGACCGTTGTGGCGCGCGTACTCCTCGACCATGTGGACGAGGACCCAGCGCAGCGACACGGGCCCGCGCCAGGGGTCCTCGCCCGCAAGGTCGAGACCGGGCGCGTCGGCGACGAAGCCGTCGGAGAAGGTCACTTCGGCGCGCCAGACCCTCCAGGCCTCGGCGATCACGGCGGGGTCGGCGGACGCCCCGTCGAAATCGTCGTCCGGGCACGCCTCCGAGGAGAAGAGCGGGGGCGCGTCCTGCCGGGCCAGTGCCCGCCGGAACCAGCGGCGCTCCATGTCGGCGAGATGCCGGACGATACCGAGCAGCGAGAGCGTGGAGGGCTCCACGGACCGCCGGGCCAACTCACCTGTCAGACCAGCGCACTTCATCTCCAGAGTCGCCCGCTGGGCACCCAGGATGTCGACGAGGAGGGTGCGTTCGTCGGCGGTGGCGGAGGTGCTGAAGCGACGGTCGTCGTCCTCGGCGGCGGCGAATGTCTCGGCTCTTCGGCGGGGCTTCTGGGTCGTCATGTTCCCCATCCTCGGCCGCGGCCCGGCACGGGCGCACCCGCGTTTCGCCGACGTGCCGGTGCCCTCGGACACACCGGTGCCCGCCTCCCGTACGGAACGAAAGGCGGGCACCCGCGCCGGAGTCAGCCGACAGCGGTCACCGTTCCGGCGCCGACCGTGCGGCCGCCCTCACGGATCGCGAAGCCGAGGCCCGGCTCCAGCGGCACCTCGCGCCCCAGCTCGACCGTCATGGTGACGGTGTCGCCGGGCCGCGCGACCGCCCGCTCGCCGAGGTCGACATCGCCGACGACGTCCGCGGTGCGGATGTAGAACTGCGGCCGGTAGCCGGTGGACACCGGAGTCGTACGACCGCCCTCGCGCGCCGACAGGACGTACACCTGCGCGGAGAAGCGACGACTCGGTACGACGCTGTCGGGCGCCGCGACGATGTGTCCGCGGCGCACCGCGTCACGTGGCACGCCGCGCAGCAGCAACGCCACGTTGTCGCCGGCCTGCGCCTCGTCCATGGGCTTGCCGAAGGTCTCCAGGCCGGTGACCACCGTGTCCACGGCGGCGCCGAGCACTTCGACACGGTCGCCCACGCGAATGGTGCCGCGCTCGACGGCTCCCGTGACGACCGTGCCCCGGCCGGTGATGGTGAGCACGTTCTCCACCGGCAACAGGAACGGAGCGTCCAGGTACCGCTCGGGCATGGGCACATACGTGTCCACGGCGTCGAGCAGCGCGCCGATCGCCTCGGTCCACCGGGGGTCGCCCTCCAGCGCCCTGAGTCCGGAGACCCGTACGACCGGTACGGAGTCGCCCCCGTAGCCGTGCGCGGAGAGCAGCTCGCGGACCTCCAGCTCGACGAGGTCGGTGAGCACAGTGTCCTCGCCGTCGTCGACGGCGTCGGCCTTGTTGAGCGCCACCACGATGTGGTTCACGCCCACCTGCCGGGCGAGCAGCACGTGTTCGGCGGTCTGCGGCATGATCCCGTCGAGCGCGGAGACGACGAGGATCGCCCCGTCGAGCTGCGCGGCACCGGTGACCATGTTCTTGACGTAGTCGGCGTGGCCCGGCATGTCCACGTGCGCGTAGTGCCGGGTGTCGGTCTCGTACTCGACGTGCGCGATGTTGATGGTGATGCCGCGCGCGGCCTCCTCCGGGGCACGGTCGATCCGGTCGAAGGGAACGAACGTGCCGGAGCCGCGCTCGGCGAGGACCTTGGTGATGGCGGCGGTCAGGGTGGTCTTGCCGTGGTCGACATGACCCATGGTGCCGATGTTCAGATGCGGTTTGGTGCGCACGTAAGCCGTCTTGGGCATGGCAGTACCTCGAAGCCTCTTCGGTGTCAGCGGAGCTGAGTGATGGCCCCGGCGGCTGAGCGGCCGGGACAGGGACCCCAAGGACTTGCCGACCCTCCCCCTGCGGGGTCCGCCGGACGATCCGGGAAGGGTCAGCTTCGGGCGCCGTCTGCGGCGGCCAGGTTGATCAGGACGGCAGCCTTCGGCACATCCGCGACTGCGGATGCTGCGAGGTGGAAGGCGTACCGGAACATGAGGAGATCATCGCCGACGCACATGGCCCCGTCGAATGGTTTTTCGCGGCCGTGAGCCGCGCAGAGTCGGGTGTTTCCGCTGGTGCGTGAGGTGCCGGTGATCCTCTGCGTGAGGTGCGGACGTTCCGGTGTCGGAGGTCCCGGTGATCCGGCGTGTCAGGGGCCGACGTTCTTGAGCGCCTCGCGCACGGACAGCGGTGAGAGCCGGTCCCGCTCGCCGGCGACGAAGTCCCGTACCGCCTGCGGATCCGTCTTGGCGTACTCGCGCAGACACCAGCCGATCGCCTTACGGATGAAGAAGTCGGGGTGCCCGGACTGGCGGACGCAGTATCCGAAGAGGCGTTCGGTGTCGGTGGCGTCCTTGTGGCGGAGCTGGTGGAGGAGGGCGGTCCGGGCGACCCACAGGTCGTCGTCCTCGATCCACCCGTCCATGTCGGACTTCAGCTTCGGGTCGGCCGCCACGAGGCCTCCGACCACATGGGCGGCGAGTGCGTCGACGGTGTCCCACCAAGGGACCGTGGAGACGAGATGACGTGTCACGGGCAGGAAGCCGGACGAGAGACGCCTCACATGCCGGCGCAGATAGTCGACGGCGAAGTACTGGTACTCGCGCTCCGGAAGCCGCCAGCAGCGCAGTGCCACCGCCGTGCAGTCGGCCTCGTCCGGACGGGGTGTTCCGTCGAGGACGGTCCGGGAGAGCGCGCGGCGATCGGGCGTGGTCAGGCCCAGGAAAGGGGCGATGTCCTTCATGTACGCGCGCATCTCGCCGGCCCGCCGCGGATCGGCCGCCGCGGCGTAGGTGGCGGTGAGCCGCTCCAGCACGGTGTCCGCGAGGGCGCTGCGCGGCAGCTCCAACTGGCCATCTGACGTTCCGGAAGCTGTGACGCCCATGAGACGAACCATACGGCGATCACACACATTGGTCAGTTAGTGTCACCGGATGCTCGATGCCACCACCCGCTCTGGGGGCACCGCTACGGCCGTTCCCCCGGTCCCCGCAACGGAACTCGTCCCCACCGAGTTCACCACCGAGTTCGCCACCGCACCGAGAGGTCTGGCCGCCCGCTGCACGAGAGCACTGCTCTCTCCGTGGTCCCGGCTCTCTCTGCTGGTGTCGCTGCTGGTGTCCGCGGGCGCGACGGTGCTGCTGTTCGAGCCCCAGAAGCTGCTGGCCGACGGCTGGCCGCCCCAGCTGAACGGCGCGGCCGCGTCCGTGGTCTTCGCGGTGGCGTACGGGCTGTGCACGGTCGCGTTCGTGCCCCGGCCGCTCCTCAATCTGGCGGCGGGCGCCCTGTTCGGTTCACAGCTCGGGCTCGGGGCCTCGCTCGCGGGTACGGTGCTCGGGGCCGGGATCGCCTTCGGGCTCGGCCGGATACTCGGGCAGGACGCGCTGCGGCCACTGCTCCGGGGCCGCTGGCTGAAGGCGGCGGACGGCCAGCTCAGCCGCCACGGCTTCCGCTCGATGATGGCGGCCCGACTCTTCCCCGGAGTGCCGTTCTGGGCCGCGAACTACTGCGCGTCCGTCTCCCGCATGGGCTGGTTCCCCTTCCTCCTCGCCACGGGCCTCGGCTCGATCCCCAACACCGCCGCGTACGTCGTCGCCGGGGCCCGCGCCTCGACCCCGACGTCCCCCGCCTTTCTGATCGCCATGGCCTTCATCGCCCTCCCCGCCCTCGCGGGAGCGATCATCGCCTGGCGCAAACGCCACCACTTCCGGGACCGCTGAGTCGGGTTCCTCGGGGTCGGCCTCTTGGGATCTGCCCCTTGGGATCTGCCCGAGGGACGTCCGCAACCGTGTGACAACCCGGCAGGCACCGTCGTCGGGCGCGGGTGAGCAGCCTCCCGCAGTGGGCCGACCTCGCGCCTACGGGCCCCTCCTACAGCCCCTCCAGCACCATCGCGTTCGCCAGGCCGCCCGCCTCGCACATCGTCTGGAGGGCGTAGCGGGCGCCGCGCGCCCTCATCGCGTGCACGAGCGTGGTCGTGAGCCGTGCGCCGCTCGCGCCGAGCGGGTGGCCGATGGCGATCGCCCCGCCGTGGACGTTGACCTTGGAGAGGTCGGCGCCCGTCTCCTGCCGCCAGGCGAGGACGACGCTGGAGAAGGCCTCGTTGACCTCGAAGAGGTCGATGTCGTCGAGGGTGAGCGAGGCCCTGCGAAGCACCTTCTCCGTGGCGGGAACGACACCGGTGAGCATCAGCAGCGGGTCGGACCCGGTGACGGCGAAGCTGTGCAGCCGCGCAAGGGGTCGCAGACCGAGCCGGGCAGCGGTCTCACTGGACGTGATGAGCACGGCGGAGGCGCCGTCGTTGACGGGGCTGGCGTTGCCCGCGGTGACGTTCCAGTCGATCTGCGGGAAGCGCTCGCCGAAGGCCGGGTCGTAGTAGGCGGGCTTCAGACCGGCCAGGACCTCCGTGCTGCTGCCGGGCCGGACGCACTCGTCCCGCGTCACACCGTCGAGAGGCGCGACCTCGTCGGCGAACAGCCCGCTCTCCCACGCCTCGGCGGCCCTGCGGTGCGACTCCACCGCGAAGGCGTCCATCTCCTCGCGCGAGATCGACCACTTGGCCGCGATCAGCTCGGCACTGATCCCCTGCGGAATCAGCCCTTCGGGGTAGCGCTCGGCGACTCCGGGCCCGAAGGGATCCTTGCCCTCCGGCACGTTCGACCACATCGGGACACGGCTCATGGACTCCACACCACAGGCCACGACCAGGTCGTACGCCCCCGAGATGACGCCCTGCGCCGCGAAGTGCACCGCCTGCTGGGAGGAGCCGCACTGGCGGTCGACCGTCGTCGCGGGCACCGACTCCGGGAAGCCGGCCGAGAGGACCGCGTACCGCGTGGTGTTCATGGCCTGCTCGCCGACCTGGTCGACCGTCCCACCGATCACGTCGTCGATCAGCGCGGGATCGACCCCGGAGCGCTCGACGAGCGTACGGAGGGTGTGGGCGAGGAGTTCCACGGGATGGACGTGGGCGAGCGAGCCGTTCGGCCTGCCCCTGCCCATCGGAGTGCGTACGGCTTCGACGATGACTGCGTCACGCATGGTCCGGCCCCTCGAAGTCACAGGGTTTGCTTTCCAAACCCACCATGTGACTCCACGGTAACCCAGTGGGTTGGAAGAACCAACCCACCCCCATAGACTGGATCGCATGAAGGACGCCCGCCCCTGCTCGGTCGCCGACGCCCTCGCGCTCGTCGGCGAGAAGTACTCCCTGCTCGTCCTGCGCGAGGTGACTCTGGGCGCCACGCGGTTCGACCAGCTGGTCCGCAACATCGGCGCCCCGCGCGACGTGCTGACGAGCCGCCTGAAGCGGCTGGTGGACGCCGGTGTGCTGGAGAAGGTCGCGTACAGCGAGAAGCCGCCACGATTCGAGTACCGGCCCACGCGGGCCGGTCTGGAGCTGGAGCCCGTGCTCCTCACGCTCATGGCGTGGGGCGACCGCCATCTCAACGACGGCGATCGCCCCATGGTGCTCGAACACGTCGGCGGCCCCGGCCACGCGGGCGGCCACGAACTGGTCCCGGTCGTCACCTGCGCCGAGTGCGGCGAGGCGGTCCGGCACGACGACCTGACGGCCCACCCGCAGACCCCGGGCTGGACGGCGACGGGCCCCGCGGCGGCGTAGCCCGAACGCCGACGCTCAGGTTCCCCGCCGGAGCCGGAGGCACATTCCCGCCGGAGCCGGTGCTACGCCCCCCGGTACACGTCGAGCCGCCCGCACATCCCGAACTTCCCGTACGCGGACGGCTGTTCGGCCCGTACGACGGCGTCGGCGAGGTGGGACACGTCCCCCCGCTCCAGCCGGTCGAGCTGTTCCCCGGTGGCCGCGGCCGCCGCCTCGGCACCCCGCCGCCACCGCTCGCGCCACTCCCCGAGCCGGGGGCGTACGAGCTCGGCGGCGGCCCGCTGGAAGGCGGCGAGCGGCTCGGGCCCGTCCGCCTCGCGCAGCGCCCGGTAGCCCTCCAGGGCGAGGTCCCGCCGGGCACGGGCGAACCGCTCCTTCTCCTCTTCGGGCGCGTCGGCCGGAATGACGGTCGCGGCGGCGTACGTCTCCGGGTCGGTCAGGTACTTCGGCGGCAGGGTGAGCACCGCGTCCCCGGCTTCCGGAAGCCCGCTGTTCTGCATGAGGACGGTGATGCGCAGTTCGTCCTCGTTGACCAGCCGGTGGATCGTGCCGGGCGTGAACCAGGCGACCGTGCCGGGCGCGAGCGGCGTGACCTCGTACCCGGACGTGGTCAGGGTCTGCACCGCGCCCCGCCCGCCGGTGACGACGTACGCCTCCGAACAGGTCAGGTGCAGATGGGGAGTTCCGCCGCACACCCCGTCGTCGGCGGGCCAGTCGTAGACCGACAGATGCGAGACGGCGACGCCACCGGGGAGCCCGGCGAAGCCCTCGGCCGCGCTCACCACGGGTGCACCGCCAGATACTTGGCGATCTCCTCGCGCTCCCAGGCACCGTCGGCGACGACGACGCGGTAACGGCGGGAGAGGGTCTCGCCGGGGGCGAGCTCCAGCTCGTCGAAGAAGGCGAAGGAGGGGGCGACGGCCGCGAACGGCTCGTTGCGGACGAACCAGTGGGCCGGATGGGCACCGCCCTCGCCCGTGTGGTCGTTCTCGGGGGCGTGCGCGAAGACGAGCGTCGCGTACCCGTCGGCGACGTCGTGCTCCGCGGAGTACGCGAGCCAGGGCGCCTGCTCACCCATCAGGTCGGGACCCTCGCCGTCGGGCCCGATGATCCTGCCGTCCCGGAAGCCGCGGGGACCGCGCCAGAACAGGCCCGTGTAGCCGGCCATCTCCCGCCCGGCCGTCGTGGGGCTGCCGAACCGCAGGGGTTCGTCACGGCGGTTGGTGACGGAGGTCGAGAAGGTCAGCGCCCAGGATCCGGACACCGGGTCCACGTCGTGGACCTCGACGCGGCGCTCCTCGTCCGCCCAGAGCGAGCCGTCGTACGGGTGCCAGGTGAGCCGCTCGGCGATGACCACACGGTCGCTGTCGGCGCGCACCTCGTCGAACGAGACGTGCGTCATCGACCCGACACGCTCAGGGAGTTCGAGATATCCCTCTCCGTGAACGTATGTGTTGCCGCCCCACAGGTTCGCCCCCGACAGATGCGAGGCGGTCATCTGCAGACCCTTGTGCCAGCGGTGGTCGTTGGGCCGGTAGTCCGTGACAACGTTGCCCGCGAGCGTCCTGAGCGGGTGCAGATACGGCTTCGGGGCCTCCCAGGCCGCCTCGGGGCCGTACACGTAGCTCAACAGGTCGACACCGGTGGTGGGTTCGGTGATCGTGATGCGGTCGCCGTGGGCGTGGACGATGCGCAGGCCGTCGTGTGCGGTCATGCCGATGCCTCCTCGTGCGTCGTGGGTGCCCAGCCGGGCGCGCCGCCGTGCAGGGCGGTGTAGTAGGGGTCGCCGGGCCCGATCTCACCGGCGCGGACGGTGACGTCCGTGAACGCCGACTTGTAGAGCGCGGTGATCAGCTCCAGGCTGGTGCGCCCGTCGGCGCCGCTGCTGCGCGGCCGCTCGCCCGCGCGCATGCTCGCGACCAGGTCACGCAGCTGGGCCAGGTGCGAGCTCGGCACGTCGGCGCCGAAGTCCTGCCAGGCCGCCACGGCCTCGACGGGCGCGTCCGGTGCCGGGGTGATGCGCCAGTTGTCGTTGCTGTGCCCGTAGAGATGGGTGAGTTCGACCGTCGCGTGCTCGCAGTCGATGCGGATCCGGCTGACCTCGTCCGGGCTGAGCACGCTGTTGACCACGGTCGCGAGCGCGCCGCTCTCGAAGCGTACGAGCGCGGTCGAGACGTCCTCCGTCTGCACGTCGTGCACCAGGCGCCCGGCCATGGCCCGCACCTCGCTCCACGGCCCGAGCAGGTCGAGCAGCAGGTCCATCTGGTGGATGCCGTGTCCCATGGCGGGCCCGCCGCCCTCGGTCTCCCACTTCCCGCGCCAGGGCACGGCGTAGTACGCGGCGTTGCGGTACCAGGTGGTCTGGCAGTGCGCCACGAGAGGCCGCCCCATGGCCCCGTCGGCGATCAGACGCCGTACGTGCCGGGCTCCCGAGCCGAACCGGTGCTGGAAGACGATGGAGGCGTACGGACCGCCCTCGGTGCCCTCCTCAGCCTCCACGGCGTCGAAGTCGGAGAGGGTCGGCACGGGCGGCTTCTCGCACCACACCCAGGCGCCGGCGCGCAGGGCGGCAACGGTCTGGTCCCGGTGGAGGGTCGGCGGGGTGCAGATGGAGACGAGGTCCGGGCGCTGTTCCGCCAGCATCCGGTCGAGATCGGTGTAGCCGTGCGGAACACCGCCGTCCGCACAGAAGCGCTTCACCGCGTCGGCATCGATGTCGACCGCGGCGACGATCTCCACCTCGCCTTCCGCGGCGAGCGCGGCGAGTGCGGGCAGATGACTGCCGGACGCGATGGCTCCGGTGCCGATGACGGCGGCCTTGATCCGGCGGCCGTCGAGCGGAACGGCCGGCAGGGTCTCGCGCTCGGTGCTCTCGTACTGGTTGCTCGGGTGCTCGATGTCCTCGTGCTCGGTCGTCTTGCTGGTGGTGGCGTCGCGTGAGGTACGCATGGACGTGATCAGCACTCCATCGGACGTGACAGCGGTTCTGGCGGACGCCTGCCCTCCTCGGTGGCCACGAGATGGCCATCGCCGAACAGCAAGCGCTTTCACTCCTCGCGGAAACGTAAGCGTCGGCATCGCGGCGGGTCAACACCCTGGTCACCGTGGCGAGGTCTCCGACGGGGAGGCCCTGTCGTCAGGCGCTCCCCAAGGGGCGCTACGCTGCCCCCGGCGCGCCTGATCACCGCAGACGACAACACGGCACGTCCGTCCGGCCATTCGCTCCGCTCCCGCCATCAGCACTTGGATCACGTAACTTCATGTCTTGGTTTGAATCCCTCATCCTCGGACTCGTCCAGGGGCTGACCGAGTTCCTTCCCGTCTCCTCCAGCGCGCACCTGCGGCTGACCGCGGCGTTCGCGGGCTGGGAGGACCCGGGAGCGGCCTTCACCGCGATCACCCAGATCGGTACGGAGACGGCGGTACTGATCTATTTCCGCAAGGACATCGCCCGGATCATCTCGGCGTGGTTCCGCTCGCTCACGAACAAGGCGATGCGGAGTGATCACGACGCGCAGATGGGCTGGCTCGTGATCATCGGCTCGATCCCGATCGGCGTGCTGGGCGTCACCCTCAAGGACCAGATCGAGGGGCCGTTCCGCGATCTGCGCATCACCGCGACGACATTGATCGTGATGGGCATCATCCTCGGCATCGCCGACCGCCTCGCGGCGCGCGACGAGACGGGCGGGAAGCACCGGGCCGCGAAGGAGCGCAAGTCGCTCCAGGACCTGAGCGTGAAGGACGGCCTGATCTACGGCGTCTGCCAGGCCATGGCCCTCGTCCCGGGCGTCTCGCGCTCCGGGGCCACCATCAGCGGCGGCCTCCTCATGGGCTACACGCGCGAGGCCGCGGCCCGCTACTCGTTCCTGCTCGCCATCCCGGCGGTTCTCGCGTCCGGCGCCTTCGAGCTCAAGGACGCGAGCGAGGGCGGCCATGTCTCCTGGGGCCCCACGGTCTTCGCGACGATCGTCGCTTTCCTTGTGGGTTACGCCGTTATCGCCTGGTTCATGAAGTTCATCACGACCAAGAGCTTCATGCCGTTCGTCTACTACCGCATCCTGCTCGGCATCCTGATCATCGTGCTGGTCAGCATCGGCGCGCTGAGCCCGCACGCGGCCGAGTCGGCGGGCTGACGACCGCCGCCCGCACAGACGCTCCCGACATGACGAAGCCGCCCGCCTGATTTCCCCCGTGGCGGGCGGCCCGTGCTCGGTGTCCGGAGATCGGACTCGGCGGCGGCGACGTAAGTGTCCTCGGCCGCTGGACGACACCGGCTCGCGCCGGCGACGGGATTCGAACCCGCGTCTCTCTCTTGAGAGGAGAAGTAGCCGCTGCCTTCGCACCCGGACGTGAACCACCGTAGCGGGGCGGGTTCTTGGGGGCACTCGATTATTCGCGGGGCTCTACGGCTGTCCGCGAGGTTCTACGGCCATCCGCGGGGATCGCGGCCCCGGTCCGGCTCATTCCTCCGGGAACGCCCGCGCCCACGGCTCCTGTTCGATCTCCAGCCCGTTGGCCACGTACGCGATGGTGCGGTACCAACCCGCCAGGACCAGGAACTCCAGGGCCTCGAGTTCGTCGAGATGGGCGCGGAGAGCGGTCCAGCCGTCGTCCGACAGACGGGCCGTGTCGTGGAGTTCGTCCACGGCCGTGAGCAGGGCGCCCTGGCGTGGCGTCCAGGCCGGGTCGGCCGGAGTCCCGGTCACCGTCAGGGGAATCCGCTCCTGCCCCAGACCCGAGGCTTCGGCGTACGCGACCATGTGGACGCCCCACTCGTACGCGCAGCCGCAGCGGGCCGCCACCCTGGCGATGACCAACTCGCGGTCGGCGTCGGAGAGCCGGCCGTGGACGAGCAGGCCCGCGCCTAGGGTGCGCATACGGGAGGCGAGGTCGGGGTGGCGTTGCAGGACCTTGAAGAGCATCAGGGGTTCGTGGGTGACGCCGGGCGGCATCCAGCGGCGCAACTCGCGTTCGGATTCGGGGTCATAGGGCGGCGTGACGCCCTCGATGCGTTGCTTCATGCCTTCCGACTCTTGCGCTTCTGAAATCGAAGCGCAAGGGTGGGAACGCAAAGGAAAGCATCGGCAGTTGTCAGGAAACCGACGAGGAGGGAAGGCATCTTGGGCACCGCACCCCGCCCCGGTCGGCCCGTGCGCGGTTCGGCCACCGGCCGTCCCGTCATGGCCGCCCTGGACCTCCTGGGCCGCCGCTGGACGCTCCGCGTGATCTGGGAGCTCCACCGGAGCGGTGCGCCGATCGGCTTCCGCGATCTCCAGCGCCGCTGCGACGCCATGTCGTCCAGCGTCCTGTCCGCCCGCCTCACCGACCTCCGCGAGGCGGGCATCGCGGCGCCCACTGACGAGACGACGTGGCGCCTCACTCCTCTCGGCGAGGACCTCGTGACGGCGATGGGGCCCCTGCTCGACTGGTCCCGCACCTGGGCCGAACAGCGGTGATGCGGAACGGCGGCCAGCCCCTTTTCCCAACCTGTCGACCCTCAAACGTTTTTGGCGTGACCAACCACATACTGCATGGGTAGCCGTTTGGTAGCGCACTGTCAGTCCTTGGCCCTACGCTTGTGCGCATGTCCCCCAATTCCGTGAGCCCTGGTTCCGCGCGGTCTGCTGCCGTGCTGAATGAGCAGATCCGCGCGTTATGGATACGCGCCGGCGGTTCCCTGTCGGCCCAGGAGAGGACCGAGTACGAACTGCTGGTCGTGCAGTGGGCCGCGGCGATACGTCACGAGGTCATCGAGGCGGCGTGACGACCGCGAAGTGACGTCCGTGGAGTGGCGTCCGTGGAGTGAGGACTTCCTGAGCGTGCGGGCCGGCCACCCGGCCGGAGCCGCCTCGCCTCACCGGCCCCCTGCCACCCGCAGCACCGCTCCCGTCGCGTACGACGAATCCGGTGACAGCAGCCACGCCACGGCCGCCGCGACCTCCGCGGGATCCCCCGGCCGCCCCAGCGGAATCGACGGCGCCAGCCGGGCCGGGCGGTCCGGATCCCCCATCGCCGCATGCATCTCCGTGTCGATGAGGCCCGGGGCGACGGCGTTGACGCGGATGCCGTCGGGGCCGAGTTCCTTCGAGAGACCCACCGTCAGCGCGTCGACCGCCGCCTTGGTGGCCGCGTAGTGGACGTACTCCCCGGGACTGCCGAGCGTGGCCGCCGCCGACGAGACGTTCACGATGACGCCTGCGCCCCGGAGTGCCATGTCCCGCGCGGCCCGGCGCGAACACAGCAGCGTGCCCAGGAGGTTGACCTCCACGACCCGGCGCAGCTCGGCGGTGTCAGTGTCGGCGAGCCGACCGAGCGGGCCGGTCACGCCGGCGTTGTTCACCAGGCCCGTCACCGCCCCGAGCCGCTCCGCCGCCGTGTCGAAGAGCCGCTCGACGTCCGCCTCGTCGGAGGTGTCCGCGCGTACGGTCACGCACCGCGCCCCGGCCTCGCGCACGGCGTCCGCGGTGCGCTCCGCGGCCTCGTCGTCGCGTGCGTACCCGACCACCAGGTCGTGGCCGTCCGACGCTAGCCGCAGGCAGGTCGCGGCACCGATCCCCCGGCTGCCACCCGTGACGACCGTGACGGGACGAGACATGCGCGCTCCTTCGTGATCCGTGATCCGTGATCACTGATCCATGGTTCCTGACCGGGTTCGTACGTCCATACGGCGCACGACCGGTGAATATCACTGCACGCCCCTTGGCTCGGACCTCCCCGTGGCCAACACTGAGCCGATGACGCAGCGCGTGGAACTGGCTACGGTAATGGACCGGCTCGCGGTCGACGGACTGGTCACCGAGTACGCGGTGGCGGTCGACGACGGGGACTGGGAGGCGTACCGCGGACTGTTCGCGCCGGACGGGCGGGCGGACTACCGGTCGGCGGGCGGTATCGAGGGGGACGCGGGGCAGATCGCCGGATGGCTCGCGCAGACCATGGAGCTGTTCCCCATGCGGCAGCATCTGATCGTGAACCGGCGGGTGCGGTTCGGGGCTCTGGAGCAGGACACGGGCGACACGGCCCGGATCCAGGCGGACTACGTCAATCCGATGCGGTTCTCGGGACACGACGGCGGATCCACGGAGCCCGACTTCGTGTGCGGCGGCCGGTACGACTTCGGTCTGGTGCGTACGTACAACGGCTGGCGGCTGCGTGAGGTGGTCGTCCACGAGAAGTGGCGCCGGGCCACGCAGGCGCGGCAGGAACCCGCCGCCCATTGAGCCCACGGTCGGCCTGTTCGCGCGTGCCACCTGAGTGGATACCCCCTTACGTAGATCGTCCCGGTGCGCGCACACTGGAGTCACGCACCGTGCTTCGGGGGTCGAGGGAGGCGCTGCATGAAGCTGTCCGCCGCTGACTGGCGCCGACGCCTCGGCTCCCCCTGGTGGCGCGGCATCGCGGCCGTGCTCGCCGGTGCGCTGCCGATGCTGAGCTTCCCGGCGCCGTCCCTGTGGTGGTTCGCGTATGTCGCGCTGGTGCCGTGGATCCTGCTCGTCCGCTCGGCCCCGACGGGGCGGCGGGCGGCGTACGACGGCTGGCTCGGCGGGCTCGGTTTCATGCTGGCCGTGCACCACTGGCTGCTGCCGAGCCTGCATGTCTTCACGCTCGTGATAGCGGCGCTGCTCGGCGTGCTCTGGGCACCGTGGGGCTGGCTGACACGAAGGTTCCTGGCCGGTGTTCCCTCGGCGGGCCAGGTCGTCGCCGCCCTGTTCGTGCTGCCCTCCGCCTGGCTGATGGTCGAACTCGTACGCTCCTGGGAGGGGTTGGGCGGTCCCTGGGGGCTGCTCGGTTCGAGTCAGTGGGACGTGGAGCCCGCGCTGCGGCTGGCCTCGGTGGGCGGAGTATGGCTGCTGAGCTTCCTGCTCGTCGCCGTGAACGTCGCGGTCGCCGTTCTCGTCGCCGTACGGCAGTCCCGTGTCCCCGCGGTCGCCGGGCTGGTCGCGACGGCGGCGGCCACCTCGGCGGCCTGGGTGTGGTCCCCGCGGCCGGACGTCGACGGCCGCGTCCGGATCGCCGTCGTGCAGCCCGGTGTCATCGATGGAATCGGCAGCCCGGGGAAGCGTTTCGCACGCGAGGAGACGCTGACCGGACAGCTGGCCGGGCAGGACGTGGACCTCGTGGTGTGGGGCGAGAGCAGTGTCGGCTTCGACCTCGCCGAGCGGCCCGACCTCGCGGACCGGCTCGCCGCGCTGTCGCGCCAAGTGGACGCGGACATCCTGGTCAACGTGGACGCGCGCCGCTCCGACCGGCCCGGCATATACAAGAGTTCGGTGCTCGTGGGGCCCGAGGGTCCGACCGGTGACCGCTACGACAAGATGCGGCTGGTGCCGTTCGGCGAGTACGTTCCGGCCCGTTCCCTCCTCGGCTGGGCCACGTCCGTGGGCAAGGCGGCGGGCGAGGACCGTATGCGCGGCTCGAAGCAGGTGGTGATGAACGTCGGGGGCGGGCTGCGGGTCGGCCCGATGGTGTGCTTCGAGTCGGCGTTCCCCGACATGAGCCGTCATCTCGCCCGGGACGGCGCCGAGTTGCTGCTCGCGCAGTCGGCGACCTCGTCGTTCCAGCAGAGCTGGGCGCCCGAGCAGCACGCCTCGCTGGCGGCGCTGCGGGCCGCCGAGACGGGCCGGCCGATGGTGCACGCGACGCTCACCGGCGTCTCCGCGGTCTACGGCCCGAGCGGTGAGCGCGTCGGCTCCTGGCTGGGCACCGATGCCAGTGCCTCCGAGGTGTACGACGTTCCGCTGGCACACGGTGTCACCCCGTACGCGCGGTTCGGCGAGTGGCCGGTGTACGCGGCGCTGCTGATCCTGGCCGCCCTGGGCGCCACGGAGGGTGCCCGGTCGTTGCGGGTCAGGCGGGCCGGTCCGTCACCGCGCGTACCACCCGCTCGCACAGCTCATGGGTCGCCAGCGCGTCCCGGGCGCTGAGCACCTTGCCCGCGCGCACCGCGTCGAGGAACGCGAGCACGACCTGCTCGATCCCGCGCTGCCTGGCCACCGGCACCCAGTCGCCGCGCCGGCGTATCGTCGGCTGGCCCTTGTGGTCGATGACCTCGGCGAGGTTGACGACCTGACGCTTGGTGTCCTGCCCGGAGACTTCGAGGATCTCCTCGTTCGAGCCGCTCAGCCGGTTCATCACACCGAGTGCCGTGAACCCGTCCCCGGCGAGCTGGAGCACGACGTGGTGCAGCAGTCCGTTCTCGACCCGGGCCCGCACGGTCACGTCGTCGACCGGCCCCGGCGCCAGGAACCGCAGGGTGTCCACGACGTGGATGAAGTCGTCGAGGATCATCGTGCGGGGCTGTTCCGGCAGGCCGACGCGGTTCTTCTGCATCAGGATCAGCTCGCGCGGGTGATCGGCGCACTGCGCGTACCCGGGTGCGTAGCGCCGGTTGAAGCCGACGGCCAGGCTGGTGTTCCGCTCCTCGGCGAGCTTCACCAGGCGTTCGGAGTCGGCGAGTTCGTACGCGATCGGCTTGTCGACATATGTGGCCACGCCCGCTTCGAGGAGACGGGTCACGATCTCGGGGTGCGCGTGGGTGGGCGCGTGCACGAACGCCGCGTCGAGGTTCTGCGCGAGCAGCTCGGAGAGGTCGGTGTGACGCTGCCCGGCCGGCAGGTGGAGGCTGTCGGCGACCCTGGTGAGGGTGGCGGGCGTCCGCGTGTGCAGATGCAGTTCGAGCCCCGGCCGGGTGGTGAGCACCGGCAGATAGGCCTTCTGCGCGATGTCTCCGAGTCCGATGCAGCCGACCTTCACAGGGGTCTCCTCCGGGGAACCGACATGTCCAGGGCGCACTCACCCGTGTCTCCTCGGAAGCATACGGCGACCGCGGCGGCCCCCAGTCGGCGATCCCGTCGAAACTCCGCAGGAAGGGGGCGGGCCCGCTGCCCCAGGGTCGGCGGCATGGCGTGTGCCGCGTCTCCGATGACCGCGACCCGCCCGGCGTGGAAGGCGGGCAGGTGCTCGGCGATGATGCGGGCATGACGATTGAACGCAGCGAACCCGCGATCGACGCCGACGAGCGAGCCATGCTGGAGGGCTGGCTCGACTACCACCGCCAGACCCTTGCCTGGAAGTGCCAGGACCTGGACGACGCCCAGCTCAGGACCGCCTCGGTACCGCCGTCCGAACTCTCCCTGATGGGGCTCGTCCGGCACATGGCGGAGGTGGAGCGCAGTTGGTTCCGCAGGGTGCTGGTGGGCGACGATGCCGGCCCGATCTACTACAGCGACGAGGACCGCGACGGCGAGTTCCACCTCACCGAGGAGGACACCTGGGAGGAGGCGCACGCCACCTGGCAGCAGGAGATCGAGGTCGCCCGGCGGAACGCGGCGCGCCTCGCACTCGACGACCTGTCCGCGGGCAGGAGCAGGTCCACCGACAAGCCCTTCAACCTGCGCTGGATCTACACCCACATGATCGAGGAGTACGCGCGCCACAACGGCCACGCCGACCTGATCCGCGAGCGGATCGACGGGGGCACGGGCGACTGAGGCGCGTGGCCGGGGGCAAGGCAGCCGGCAACCAGGGCGCCCCTTCAGGGGCGCGGGGAACTGCGCGACCGACCCCCACCGACCCGCAGACGACGCACAACCCTCCCCGGGCCGCCGCGGGCTCGCGCGCCGGTCGTTCACCCATGCGGGGCATCCTCCGCTTGTCAGCTCCCCAAATGGGGGCCGACACAGCAGAGTTGCGCGGGTGCATCGAACCGCGACCACCGCAACGCTCCTGGTCACCGTGGCTGTCTCGGCCGTCTCCGGCTGCATGACCGTCCAGCGACCGCTCGCTCCCGGCGCCCCGTCCGGGCCCGCTCCGGCCTCGGAGCCCCACCCGGCGGGCAGGGCCGAGCCCCAGATCGTGCAGGCGCCGGCCCGGGAGGCCCTGGAGATGATCGGCCCGTCCCGGCGCCCGTCGGCACCCGCGTCCACGCCCCGCCGTACGGCGCCCTCGGCACCCGCCGCGGCCCCGGCGGCCCCTCCCCGTCGTGCCGCCGCCGATCCGCCGCGGCGCCCGGAGCCCCAGCGGCCGGAGCGCCCCGCGGTTCCCCGTCAGCCCAGGGCGACGGCTCCGGTGACCGCGGACGTGTGTGCCTTGGGCAGGCAGTACGGCGGCTGGAACCCGGACAGCCCGCAGGCGACCATCTGCAAGGACGTGTACGGACGTTGACCGACCCGGGCGCGGATCTACGGGAGCGGCGATCCACGGGGCGGTCATCCACGAGGGCGGTCAGTCACGGGGGCGGTGATCCACGAAGGCGGCTGGCGGCGTACAGGCCCGGACCGGGGCGACGTACAAGCCCGAATCGACCGCGCGACGGCACCTAGGGCCGCTGCCGCGGCGGCCCCAGCGTCTCGCCACCGGGCCCTCTCCCCTGCCCCGGCGTCTGACCCGGTGTCGGTTCGGGCGCCCCGCCCGACGGCCCCTCCTCTTCGAGCCTCAGCTCCAGGCGGCCGATGCCCGCCCGCACACCGTCCCCGTACGCGTCGTCGCCGAGGACGCCCACGGTGTCGCGGGCCCGGCGCAGATGGCTGCGGGCGGCCTCGGAGCGGCCGAGGTTCGCGTAGTCGACGGCAAGGCTCAGATGCAGGGAGGGGTAGAAGGCCCGCACCGCGAGCGACTGCTGGTGCTCCGCGATCCGCGTGTCCGTGAGTGTGTCCGTGAGGGTGTCAGCCGCCGACAAGGCCCGCAGGTCCCAGGCCAGTTCGTCCGAGGGGTCGTCCTGGGCGTCGGCCATGTAGTGCGCGAGTGTGCAGCGGTGCAGCGCGTCGCCGTCCTCGCCGATCTCGGCCCACAGGTCCAGGAAGCGGCCCCGGGCCTCCTCGCGGTCACCGCCGTGGAGGAGCATGGCGACCTGCCCGATCCTGGTCATCATCGCGTCCGCCGCCGCCTGTTCCTGTTGCTCCGCCACCGGATCGTCCTCCACGCTCGTCCGCCGGCCGCAGCGCCCGCGCCGGTCGTTCCGTCACCTCTCCCGACGCTAACGGCAGACACTGACAATCGAGCTCAGGCAGCCCCGGGGGCCCCGCGCGCCACTGGGCCAGGACGGTGACGAACCCGGCCCGGCGTGCGGCCGGACCGGGTACTCGTAGCGGCAGGTCGTGACGGCGGCTCGTGGCGCACGCCGTGGTGACGGTTGGGCGACGGGGACGACGTGGTGACGTGATGTCAGCCGAGGTCGGGGATCCGCCAGTCGATCGGCTCGTGCCCCTGCTTCGCGACCGCCTCGTTGATCTGCGTGAACGGATGCGAGCCGAAGAACTTCTTCGCGGACAGCGGCGAGGGGTGCGCGCCCTTCACCACGATGTGCCGCTCCTCGTCGATGAGCGGGAGCTTCTTCTGCGCGTAGTTGCCCCACAGGACGAAGACGGCCGGGTCGGGCCGGTCGGCCACGGCCCTGATCACCGCGTCCGTGAACTTCTCCCAGCCCTTCCCCTTGTGCGAGTTGGCCTCGCCGGAGCGGACCGTCAGCACCGCGTTGAGCAGCAGGACGCCCTGCTCGGCCCACGGCATCAGATAGCCGTTGTCCGGGATCGGCGTGCCCAGCTCCGCCTGCATCTCCTTGTAGATGTTGCGCAGCGAGGGCGGGGTCTTCACACCCGGACGGACCGAGAAGCACAGGCCGTGGCCCTGGCCCTCGCCGTGGTACGGGTCCTGGCCGAGGACGAGCACCTTCACGCTCTCGTACGGCGTCGCGTCGAGCGCGGCGAAGACCTCGTCGCGCGGCGGGTAGACGGGACCCTTCTCGCGCTCCTCCTCGACGAACTCGGTGAGCTCCTTGAAGTAGGGCTTCTGGAGCTCTTCGCCCAGGACGCCGCGCCAGGACTCGGGCAGCATGGCGGTGTCGGTCACGTCAACTTCCTCCGGTGTGCGCTCACTTCACGGCCGCGGAACACACGGCCGTGGGTGGCCGCGCGAGGCGCGGCCACCGTCAGAGCACAGAACCTACAGGCGCCCACTGACAATCGGGCCCGAGTGCCCAACTGCCCGCGCTACCAGCTGGTCTTCCAGTACAGCTCCCACATCGCCATCATCGTCGCCGGGTCGATGGCGTTCTCGGCGCCGCCGATCTCCTCGTTCGCGGCGACGTGCTGCTTGCCCTGCCACAGGGGCAGCAGACGAGCGTCGTCGAGAAGGATCTGCTGGGCCTTCTCGAACTCCGCGGCCACCGCCCCCCGGTCGCTCTCCCGGCGCGAATCGGGGATCAGCTTGCCGGTGATCTCAGGGGTGTCGTACGGCGTGCCGAGCGCGTTCTGCTCGCCCACGAAGGGGGCGATGAAGTTGTCGGCGTCCGGGAAGTCGGGGAACCAGCCGCGCCCGAAGACCGGGTACTCGCCCTTCTGGTAACCCGAGACGTACGTCTTCCAGGGGCGGCTCTTGAGCGTGACCTTGAACAGGTCGGAGGCCTCCAGCTGGCGCTTCAGTTCCTCGAAGGCCGGCTTGGTCTGGGAGCCGTAGCGGTCGGTCGTGTACCAGAGGGTGAGCGGGACGGGCTCGGTGATGCCGTCGGCCGCCAGGATCTGCTTGGCCTTTGCGGCGCTGGGGTTCCCGAAGTCGTCGAAGAAGCCCGTGGTGTGGCCGACCAGGCCCTTGGGGATCATCGAGTACAGCGGCTCGACGGTGTCCTTGTAGATGTTGTGGGCGAGCGCGGGCCGGTCGACGATCTGCGCGATGGCCTTGCGGACCGAGACCTTCTTGGCCCACGGGTCCTTGGGGTTGAACACCAGGTAGCTGATCTCGGTGGTGGGGTTCTCGACGAGCTGGAGACCCTCGTCCCCACTGTTGTCCTGGATGTCCACGATGTCCGAGGCGCGCAGACCGCGGTAGACGACATCGATCTGCTTGTCCCTGAGGGCGTCGGCCATCGCGGCCGACTCCCGGAAGTAGCGAATGGTGACGGCGCTGTTCTTCCGGTCGGCGATGCCCTTGTAGTTGCCGTTCTTGACGAGGACCGCCTGCTTGCCCTCTTCGTAGGACTCCAGGTTGTACGGCCCCGAGCCGGTGACCTTGCCGTCCTTGCGGAGCGCGTTCGCGGGGTACTCCTCGGGGTCCACGATCGACATGGCGGGCGTGGAGAGCACGAAGGGAAACGTCGCGTCGGGCTGGTTCAGATGGAAGACGACCTCCTGGTCGCCCTTCGCCTCGACCCGGGAGAGGCTGTTCAGCAGACCGGCGGGGCCGCCGTTGACGTTGATCTTCTTGATGCGGTCGATGGAGTACTTGACGGCTTTCGCGTCCAGCGTGTGGCCGTTGGAGAACTTGAGCCCCTCGCGCAGCTTGCAGCTGTACACGGTGCTCGCGCCGTCGGTGAACCGGCAGCTCTCGGCGGCGTCGGGTTCGGGCTCGGACGCGCCGGCGGGGAAGTTCAGGAGGGCCTGGTGAACGTTGCGGAACAACTCCCACGAGTTGTCCCAGGAGGCCGCCGGATCCAGTGTGCTGGGCTCACTCGTCGTCCCGACGAGGATCGACTTCCCCTCGTCCGAAGAGTCCGAGGAGAATACGCCGCATCCGGCGACCAGGGATATGGACGTGATCGCCCCCATCTGACGCAGGTATCTGTCCCGCTTGAACACGCGCACGCTCCTCGATCGGCCATACCACAAGGGTGGGCGCACGATACCGCAGCGCCAGGCCGCATGGGCCTTCACACTGGCAGGGCCCTTGATCAGCAGATATCGCGGAACGTATCGGAACGATCTCTTTCCTGGTAGCACCCTGGACAGGTGGACGCCCGGGCGATTTTCGGCCAAGCCGCCCGGGCGTCCACGATCGAGATCCGTTGTCAGACTCCGGCGTTGAGGAACTTCCCGCCGTCGACCACCAGCGTCTGCCCGGTGATCCAGTCCGACTGTTCCGAGGTCAGGAACGCTGCGGTGCCGCCGATGTCCGACGGAACGCCGAGCCTGCCGAGGGGGTAGCCCGCGGCCGCCTCCTCCTCGCGGCCCTCGTAGAGGGCCTTGGCGAACTGCGTCTTGACGACCGCGGGCGCGATGGAGTTGACCCGCACCCTGGGTGCGAACTCGTGCGCCAGCTGAAGGGTCAGGTTGATCATCGCGGCCTTGCTGATGCCGTACGCCCCGATGAACGGCGAGGCCTGGACGCCCGCGAGCGAGGAGATGTTGACGATCGCGCCGCCGTTCTCGCTCTGCCACGCCTTCCACGTCCGCTGGGCGAAGCCGAGCGCGGAGACGACGTTGGTCTCGAACACCTTGCGTGCCACGTTGAGGTCGAGGTCGGCGATCGGCCCGAACACCGGGTTCGTACCGGCGTTGTTGATGAGGAAGTCGACTCGGCCGAACGCCTCCATGGTGCGTTCTACGGCGATGGCCTGGTGGGCCTCGTCGTGGGCCTTGCCCGCGACGCCGATGACACGGTCCGCGCCGAGCTGCTCGACGGCCTCCTTGAGCGCGTCCTCGTTGCGGCCGGTGATGCACACCCGGTCGCCGCGGGCGAGCAGCGCCTCGGCGACGCCGTAGCCGATACCGCGGCTCGCGCCGGTGATGAGGGCTACCTTGCCCGAGAGTTCCACAGTGGTCATATTCCTGTCCCCCGGCCCTAGTTGAGCGGTCCGCCGGCCACGTACAGCACCTGGCCGGAGACGAAGCCGGCCGCGTCGCCCGTGAAGAAGGCGATCGCGTTGGCGATGTCGTCCGGGTTGCCGACGCGCTGGACCGGGATCTGGGTGGCGGCCGCGGCCTGGAACTCCTCGAAGCCCATGCCGACCCGCTCGGCGGTGGCGGCGGTCATGTCGGTGACGATGAAGCCGGGCGCGACGGCGTTCGCGGTGACACCGAACTTGCCGAGCTCGAAGGCGAGGGTCTTGGTGAAGCCCTGCAGACCGGCCTTGGCGGCGGAGTAGTTGACCTGGCCGCGGTTGCCGAGCGCAGAGGAGGAGGAGAGGTTGACGACACGGCCGAACTTGGCGTCCACCATGTACTTCTGGACGGCCCGCGTCATCAGGAAGGAGCCGCGCAGGTGCACGTTCAGGACCGTGTCCCAGTCCGACACGCTCATCTTGAACAGCAGGTTGTCGCGGAGCACGCCCGCGTTGTTCACCAGGATCGTCGGCGCCCCGAGCTCCTCGGCGACGCGTGCCACGGCGGCCTCGACCTGCGCCTCGTCGGAGACGTCGGCGCCCACCGCGATCGCCCTGCCGCCGGCGGCGGTGATCTTCTCCACGGTGTCCTTGCACGCGGCCTCGTCGAGGTCGATCACCGCGACGGCACGGCCCTCGGCGGCCAGTCGTACGGCGGTCGCGGCGCCGATGCCGCGCGCTGCACCGGTGACTACGGCGACGCGCTGCTCTGAGGTGGACATTGCTGGTTCTCCTCGCCCTTGGGAAGCCCTTGAAAGACCAAACCTGCGGCTCTCACGGTACGCCCCTTTGGTGAGCGACCGCTTAGTACCTTCAGCAGACGTGACGCTAGAAGCCTTGGCACCCAGTGTCAACGGCCTGCTCGGCCGGTGTGATCCATTACCTGACCAGCAGGTCGAGCAGCCGCACCGCCTCGGCGGCGGGATCCGCCGTGAGACCGGTGTGCACGGGCCCCGGCTGGACGACCGTGGAGCGGGGCGCGATCAGCCAGCGGAAGCGCCGCCCGGCGTCGTCGCGCGCGGCCTGACCCGCCGCCGCTCCCCCGGCGCAGACGCCCTCGACGGCCCGCAAGGCCGCGCGGACCCCGGGCGCGTCCGCCTCCGGATCGAGGGCCCGCAGCTTGTTCTCGTCGAGATGGGTGTGGGCGGCCACGAAGGACTTCGCGCGGCAGTACACGAGCACGCCCGCGTTGAAGTACTCCCCCCGCTCGACCCGTGGCACCACGCGCAGCAGTGCGTACTCGTAGACGTCACGGCCGTCGCGCTCGCTCACTTCGTGCCCTCCTGGCTCGTCCGGACGCGCTCGTGGATGGTGGCGGCGCGGGCGAGGAGCGGCTCCGCGTACGCGCGTCTGAGCGCGTCCGTCGACTCGAACCCCGGCTCGTCCCGCAGCCACTCCTCCGGGATCGCCGCGGTCACCTCGGCGAGCAGTTCCTCGGTGACCCGGGGCGCCAACTCCGCGGCGGCGGAGGCGATGTCGGGGCCGAACGGCGCGAGCGCGTGGTCGGAGGCGTCGTACGGCTTGGCCGCGGAGGCCGCCGCGCCGGGCCAGTTGTGGTGCCAGATCATGGTGGCGCCGTGGTCGATGAGCCACAGATCGCCGTGCCGGACCAGCATGTTAGGGTTCCGCCACGATCGGTCGACATTGTTGACCAGCGCGTCGAACCAGACGATTTTCCCGGCTTCTTCCGGGCTCACCTGGTGCGCGAGGGCGTCGAAGCCGATCGCCCGGGAGAGAAAATCCATCCCCAGATTCAGCCCGCCGCTCGACTTGAGCAACTCCTGCACTTCCTGGTCCGGTTCACCGAGCCCTATGACCGGATCGAGTCCGATCGTGACCAGGCCGGGTACGCGCAGGCCCAGGCGACGGGCGAGTTCACCACAGACGACCTCCGCGACGAGGGTCTTCCGCCCCTGTCCGGCACCGGTGAACTTCATGACGTACGTCCCGAGATCGTCGGCCTCGACGAGCCCCGGCAGCGAGCCTCCCTCACGCAACGGCGTGACAAAGCGGGTCGCGCTGACTTCCTTGAGCATCGCCCCAGGTTACTGGGGCGTTCCCCGTCCACTCGCACGAAGGGATCACCTGTGACTGCCGAAGACCTGCCCCTGCAGTACGCCCGCACGAAACGCTTCTCCCTCGGGGTGCCGCGCGGCTTCACCGTCTCGCCGGACGGCGACCGCGTCGTCTTCCTGCGCACCAAGAACGGCCGCTCCACGACGGGCCTGCTCTGGCTGCACGAGAACGGCGAGGAGCGGCTGCTCGCCGACCCGCTCGCGCTCGGCGACGGCGGGGAGGTCCCGGAAGCCGAGCGGATCCGCCGCGAGCGGGCGCGCGAGACGGGCGCGGGCATCGTCTCGTACGCCACCGACGCGGCCGTCCGTCTGGTCGTGTTCGCCCTCTCGGGCGCCCTGTGGGCCGTACGCACGGACGAGGGCGTCCTGCGCCGGATCCCCACGGCGGGCCCGGTCGTCGCCCCGCGCCCGAGCCCCGACGGCTCCCGCATCGCGTACGTGAGTGACGGCGCCCTCCGCGTCGTACGCATCGACGGCACCGCCGACCGCGCGCTGGCCAGGCCGGAGGGCCCGGAGGTGACGTACGGGCTCTCCGACCACGTCTCGTCCGAGTCGCTGGACCGTACGCGGTCGTTCTGGTGGTCGCCGGACGGGGACGCGCTGTTGGTGGTACGGGTCGACAACTCGCCGGTCCAGCAGTGGTACATCAGCGATCCGGCCGAGCCCTCGCGTCCGTCGCGCGCGATCCGCTACCCGGCCGCGGGCACCGCCAACGCCGAGCTGTCGCTGCACGTGGTGGGCCTCGACGGCGAGCGCGTCGAGGCACGGCTCCCCAAGGAGGCCGCCGAGCCGCATCCGGCGGGTGAGTGGACCGACCCGTCCTTCGAGTACGTCGTGCACGCGGCCTGGGACGGCGCCGGACCCACCGCCGTCGTGCAGACCAGGGACCAGCGCTCGGCATACCTGCTCGGGATCGGTTCCTCCACGGGCCTGACCACGACGCTCCACCATCTCCGGGACGCCGCCTGGCTGGAGTTCATACCCGGAACGCCTGCCACCACCGCCACCGCCGGTCTCGTCCTCACCACGCAGGAGGGTTCGCGCGGACTGCTGATGACCGGGACCGGGGTGCGCACCCCTGAGGGCATGTACGTCCACGAACTGCTCGCCGTGGAGGGCGACCGGCTCTACTTCACGGCGTCCGAGGAGCCGACGGAGGTGCACGTCTGGTCGTACGGCCCAGAGAAGGGCTTCGAGCGGCTGACCGACGAACCGGGTGTGCACAGGGCCACCGTCGGGGGCGACACCGTCGTCCTGGACAGCACGACCCTCGACGGGCAGACGGTGAAGGTGCTGCGGGACGGCGGACCGGCCGGGCGGATCCGGGTGCTGGCCGAGCGGCCCATGACCGAACCGCGCCCCCGCTTCCTGACCCTCGGCGAGCGCGAGCTGCGGGCGGCGCTGTACCTGCCGACGTCGTACGAACCGGGGGCGGGCCGACTGCCCGTGATCGTGCACTCGTACTCGGGGCCCGGCGCACAGAAGGTCGTGAGGGCCGCCGCCTGGCACCACGCCGTGAACCAGTGGTTCGCCGACCAGGGCTTCGCGGTGCTGTGCGTCGACGGACGGGGCACCCCGGGGCGCGACCGGGCCTGGGAGACCGCCATCCACGGGGACCAGCTCATGCCCGTGATCGAGGACCAGGCGGACGCCGTACGCGCGGCCGCGGAGCTCTTCCCCGAACTGGACACGGGACGCGTGGCCATCCGGGGCTGGTCCTTCGGCGGCTATCTGGCGGCGGGGGCCGTGCTGCACCGGCCGGACATGTTCCACGCGGCGGTCGCGGGCGCGGCCCCGACCGATCTGCGGCTGTACGACACGCACTGGAAGGAGCGGTTCATGGGCCACCCGGACGTCCAGCCGGAGAACTACGAACGCTGCTCCCTGGTGGCACACGCACACAAGCTCACGCGCCCCTTGATGCTCGTCCATGGGATGGCCGACGACAATGTGGCGCCCGCACACATGCTGCGGTTCTCGGCGGCGCTGCTCGCCGCCGGCCGGCCGCACACAGTGCTTCCGCTGCCGGGAGCCACCCACCTGGTGACACAGGAGGGCGTGATAGACACCCTGCTCAGGCTGGATCTCGATTTCATCAAGAAGTCGCTCAATTCCTGAACCGCCTGAACTGCGCGGGTGACGTACCCGTACCCCCTGTTGGATCAACACACAACTTTACAAACGCGCATCTGCACATCTGTGGAAGGGACCGCCACTATGTCCAGCGAATCGCTCAAGCCTGCGCCGGCGCTCTGTCGTCGCACCCTCCTGGCGGCGCTAGGCGGGGCGGGCATCGCCGCCACGCTGACCGCCTGCGGAGGCTCCGACGACAGTTCGTCCGGCTCCTCCGACGCCTCCAAGTCGTCGGGCTCCGGCGGAGGTGCGGCGCTGGCCAAGACCACCGACATCCCGGAGGGCGGCGGCAAGGTGTTCGCCGACGAGGGTGTGGTCGTCACACAGCCGACGGCCGGTGAGTTCAAGGCCTACTCGACGGTGTGCCCGCACCAGAAACAGCGGGTGAACAGCGTCGCCGACGGCACCATCACCTGCCCCGCCCACGGCAGCCAGTTCAACGCCGCGGACGGCAGCGTCAAGAAGGGGCCCGCGACCAGTGGCCTCACCGCCGCCAAGATCACCGTGAGCGGGGACTCGATCACGCTCGGCTGACCCTGCGAGGTCGCTTGAGACAGGCCAGTACCTCGTCCGTGGTGGCGACGGTGGCCACCAGGGCGAGCGTGTTGCGGATCATCGCGGGGGTGTAGTCGGCAGGCACCCCCGCGATGGCGTCGCTGGGGACGACGACGGTGTAGCCGCGGTTCACCGCGTCGAACACGGCGTTGGGCACGGCCACGTTGGCGGACACGCCGGTCACGATCAGCGCCCGGCAGCCGAGGTTGCGCAGCAGCGCGTCGACGTCGGTACCGGCGAGCGGCGACAGACCGTGCAGCCGGCGTACGACGAGGTCCTCCTCGGCGACCTCGATGGGCGGCGCGACACGTACCGCGGTGGTTCCCGACAACTGCCGTACCGGCAGGCGCTCGGCCGCGCGGAACAGCCGGGCGTTGTGGTTGGCCCCCCGTCCGTCGGGGCGGCGCTCCGCGATCGCGTGCATGACCTGTACCCCGCTCTCGTGGGCCGCCGCGACCAGCCGGGCGACCTGGGCCAGCGCGCCCGAGGCACGGAACTCCTTGGCCAGTTCGGGCAGCGCGCTGTCCGGTCCGACGACACCCTGCTGGCACTCGACGGTCAGCAGGACCGTGGTCGCGGGGTCGAGGAGTTCGCTGAGCTGCTCGTACGACGGCATGGGCTCCCCCTGTCACGGGTGGTCCCCGGGCCCGGTGCGGTCCGGTCGACCTGGTCTGCGGTGGCGGGCGAGCGTAGCCACCATTGCGTACGGACGGAAGACGGCCCATGCTTTTCTGACGTCACGTCAGAAATGAGGGAACCGTATGGCCGTCACTCAGCGCCGGGGCCGAAGGATCATGATGACACCCGGCGAGCTGGACGAGTTCCTGACCACCCAGCGCACCTGCCGGGTGGCGACCGTGTCGGCCGACGGCGCGCCGCACGTCAGCACGCTCTGGTTCGCCTGGGACGGCAAGTCCCTCTGGCTGTACTCGATCACACGCAGCAAGCGATGGGCCGACCTGCGCCGCGACCCCCGCGTCGCCGTGGTCGTCGACACGGGCGAGGAGTACGACGAACTGCGGGGCGTCGAACTCTCAGGCACCGTCGAGTTCATCGGCGAGGCCCCCCGCACGGGCGAGCCCCACCCCGAACTCGACTCCGTGGAGCCCCTGTTCGCCCGCAAGAACTTCAACCTCCCCGAAATGCCCCACGACGGCAGACACGCCTGGCTCCGCCTGACCCCAACAGCAACAACCTCATGGGACTTCCGAAAACTGGCCGCAGGCTGAGGCAGGGGCTTGGCCCCGTAAGGGGCGCGGGCGCCGTTTGGCGAGGGCGGGGCCGCGCCCTTAAGGGGCGCGGGGAACTGCGCGACCAGCCACAACCAACCCGCACCCAACGAACCGGCCTAAGAAACCCGCACCCCCGCGGAGCGCAACGCATCCACGGCGGCCCGGATCGCCGGCCGCCGATCCGCATCCGCCCTCCACACCGCATACACGTGCCGCGTGACACGCGGCCGAACCGGCACGGTCCGCACACCCACCGGAACAGGATCCCGCCCGAGGCGGGGCGCCACGCACACCCCGAGCCCCGCCGCGACCATCGCGAGCTGCGTGTGATGCTCCTCCGCCCGATGCGCGATGACCGGCTCGATCCCCTTGCCGCGCAACGTGAAGAGCAGCCACTCGTGGCAGAACTCCCCCTCGTCCCAGGCGATCCACTCGTCGTCGACGAAGTCCTCAAGGTCCACCTCGGAGCGATCGGCGAGGCGATGCCCCACGGGCAGCGCCAGATCGGTGGGGTCGTCGAGGAGCGAGGCCTTGACCAGACCGTCCGGCAGCGGCAACGGCTTGTTGTACCAGTCGAGAACGACCGCCAGATCGAGATCGCCGCGTGTCACCCAGGCGACCCCGATCTCCGGCTCCAGCTCACGCGAGCGAACCCGGAGCCCGGGATGCTCGGCACGCAGCGCGGCAAGAGCCGTGGGGAACAGCCCGCGCGCCGCCGTGGGGAACGCGGCGAGTCTCAACTCCCCCACCACCTGCCCGCGCTGCGCCTCCAGATCGGACTGCGCGAGCTCGACCTGGGACAGGATGCGCGCGGCATGGTCGGCGAGCAGCCGCCCCGCGTCGGTGAGCCGCACCCCCCGCCCGTTCTTGGCGAGCAGTTGCTGCCCCACCTCCCGCTCCAGCTTGGACATCTGCTGGGACACCGCCGAGGTCGTCACATGCAGCCCCTCGGCCGCGCCACTGACCGAGCCGTGCCGGGCCAGGGCGTCGAGGGTACGCAGGCGCTCCAGGTTCAACATGTAAGCAATACTACGAGGTACCACGAGAAAAATCTCGCTTGTGCTACGAGATCGTGATCCGTCATCGTGGTCGGCATGAGCGCCGCGACCGAGCCCCAGACATCTCCCGCCCCCTTGTCCACCGCACCTCCGGGCTCGCTCCGCACCACCCCTTCCCGCCCCCGCCGAGCCCTCGACTGGCGCCTCCGCTTCGCCGTTCTGTCGCTGGTCTGGGGTTTCAGCTTCCTCCTCATCAAGGTCGGCACGAATGGCTACGCACCCTTCCAAGTGACTTTCGGCCGCCTGCTGTTCGGCACGTTGGTGCTCTCGGTCGCAATCGCCTGGAAGCGGGACCGGCTGCCACGCGGAGCGCGCACCTGGGGGCACTTGGCGGTCTCGGCGCTGCTCCTCAACGCGCTGCCGTTCTCGCTGTTCGCGTACTCCGAGCTGACGATTCCGTCCACGCTGGCGGGCATCTGCAACGCGACCTCACCTCTGTGGGGCATGGCCCTGTCGATGGTCGCGCTCTCCGAGGACCGGCCCACCCGTCGCCGGGTCGCGGGCCTAGGCATCGGTTTCCTCGGCGTACTGACGGTGCTCGGCGCCTGGCAGGGCTTCCACGGTCTGGACGCAGCGGGCACCACGATGGCCCTGCTGGCATCGCTGAGTTACCCGATCGGCTGGATCTACATCCGCCGCACGCTGGCCGGCTCCAGCCACTCCAACCTCTCGCTGACCGGTGCACAACTGCTGCTCGCGACGGCCCAACTGGCAGTCGTCACCCCGCTGTTCACGACACTGCCGACCCACTTCCCGCTCATACCGCTGCTCGCGATCATCGCGCTGGGCACGCTCGGTACGGGCCTCGCCCTTCTCATCCAGTACGGCCTGGTCGCCGAGGTCGGCCCGACGACGGCCCAGATGGTCACGTACTTCATCCCGGTCATCGCCACCGCCGCGGGCGTCGCGATCCTCGGCGAGTCGCTGGCCTGGTCGACACCGGTGGGCGCGGTCATCGTGCTGGCGGGCGCGGCACTCACCCAGTCCCGGCCCACCAAGGCCAGGCCGACTCGGTCCCGGTCCATCCAGACCAAGCCCTGAGCCCACCGCGCGACCCCTTCACCCCGCCACCAGGCCACCCGTCACCAGGCCACCTGGTCACCACGTCACCGCGTCCCGGACTCAGACGTAGCGCCGCTCGGGTGCCGGCCCGACCGCCGCGGCGACCGCGTCCGCCACCACCTCGAACTCGTCCGGCGCGAGGGTCGAGACGGTGATGCGCAGCCCCGGTGGCGCGTTCATCCGGAAGCGGGCCCCCGGTGCGACGGCCCAACCCGCGTGCAGCAGCCGCGCGACGGCCCCGGTCTCGTCCGGCACGGGCACCCACACGTTCATCCCACTGCGCCCGTACGCCTCGACGCCCCGCTCCGCGAGCGCCCCGATCAACGCGTCCCGCCGTCGCCCGTAGGCCGCGGCCACGGTCCGCGCGTCCACCGCGCCTTCGGCCAGCAGCCCGGCAACGGCTCGTTGCAACAGCCGGCTCACCCATCCCGGCCCCAGCCGCTGCCGCCCCTGGACACGGTCCAGGGTGACGGGGTCCCCGGTGAGCACGGCAAGCCGCAGATCGGGCCCGTACGCCTTGGCGACCGAGCGCAGGAACGCCCAGTGCCGGGTCACGCCCGCCAGCGGATGCAGGGGCAGGTCGACGATGCGATGCCCGTGGTCGTCCTCGACGAGCAGGGTCTCCGGGTGGTCGGCCAGCACGGAACGCAGGGCACGCGCGCGCGTGGCGCTCACCGCGGCGCCGGTCGGGTTCTGCGCGCGGTCGGTGACGATCAGCGCCCGCGCCCCGCCCTCCAGCGCGGCTCGTACGTCGTCGGGCAGCGGCCCCTCGTCGTCAACGCCGATCGGAACCGCCCGCAGCCCGAGCGCCGGGATCAGATCGAGCACGCTGCGCCAGCCGGGATCCTCGTGGGCGACGGTGTCACCGGGCCTGAGGTGCACGGCCAGCACCCGCTCGATGGCGTCGAGCGAGCCCGAGGTGACCACGACCGGCCCGTCCGGCACGCCGTCCGCGTCCAGGTCCGCACGCGCGAGGCGCGCCAACTCCGGCTCCACGGCGGCCTCTCCGTAGAGCACCGGTTCCCGGTCCGCGTGGGCCGCGGCAGCCGCGAACACCCCGGCGAGCGTGGGCAGCAGGGCCGGGTCCGGATTGCCGTCGGACAGGTTCCGCACCCCCGGCGGCACATCCAGGCGGGAGATCTCCCGTGCGGTCGTCACCGGCTTGGACCGTACGCGACTGCCGCGCCGGCCCGCCGTCTCGATCACCCCGCGCTCACGCAGGGTGCGATAGGCGGCCGCGACGGTATTGGGATTCACCCCGAGCCGTCCCGCCAACTCCCGCATCGGCGGCAGAAGTTGACCGGGCTCCAGCTGCCCCGAACCCACCGCGCGCTCGACGCTGGCCGCAATCTCAGCAGCGCGTCCACCCTCGATCCGATACTCTTCTAGCACAAAGCAGAGTATGCACTAGTGCAATAAGCCACGCAAGGCGAGCACGGCGTACGTGCGAGAACAGACGACGACACACAGACCTGGAGAGCACGATGACGGAGACGTCCGCCCCGCACCCCGCCACCTACACCCCGACCGACCGCACCGTCCCCACCCGCTCCAAGGAGCGTGCGGCGTACGACCACGAGATGGTGCACTCGATCCTCGACGAGGGGTACGTCTGCCATCTGGGCTTCGTGCGCGACGGTGCGCCGGTCGTGCTGCCCACGCTGTACGGGCGGGTCGGCGAGCACCTCTATCTGCACGGCTCGACGGGTTCGCGCCCGCTGCGGATGGCGGGACAGGCCGACCCGGGTCTGCCGGTGTGCGTCACCGTCACGCACGTCGACGGGCTGGTGCTGGCCCGCTCGGCCTTCCACCACTCGATCAACTACCGCTCCGTGGTGGTGCACGGCATCGCCCACCAGGTGACGGACCCCGACGAGAAGCGGGAGGCCCTGGACGCGCTGGTGGACCACGTGGTGCCCGGCCGTTCCTACGACTCCCGGCCCGCCAACGGCAAGGAGCTGGCCGCCACCGCCGTGCTCCGCCTGGACCTCGCCGAGGTCTCGGCCAAGCTGCGCACCGGCGGCCCGAACGACGAGCCGGAGGACCTCGGCCTGCCGCACTGGACCGGAGTCCTCCCGCTCCGCAAGGGATACGGCGCCCCGCTCCCCGCCGCCGACCTCGCCCCCGGGATCGAGGTCCCCGACTACCTGGCGGTCCTGTGATGCTCATACACCCCTGGGACGCGCCCCACGACGACGCCGAATGGCAGAAGTGGCTGGCCGTCCACGACTTCGGCCAGCTCTCCGTGAACGGCCTGCCCGGCGAACCGCCGCACGTCCAGCCGATGCACTTCGTCCACGAGGCCGGGCCCGGACCGTACGGACTGGTCCTCGCCCACCTGGCCCGTCCGAACCCGGTGTGGCCGGCCCTTGAGGCGAACCCGGTCGTGACCCTGAGCGTGGTCGACGACTACGTGTACGTGCCCGGCCCCTGGCAGGCTCCACCGGACTCCCCGCCCGAGCACGGCACTCCGACGAGCTTCTACGCGGCGGTCCAACTCCGCTGCACCGCCCATCTGGTGGACGATCCGGCGGAGAAGGCCGAACTCATCAACCGCCAGCTCGGCCACTTCCAGCCCGAGGGCGGTTCAGCGCGTGCGGCGGTCGGCGAGGCCCCGTTCGGCCGCCTCCTCTCCGGGATCCGCGGCCTGCGGCTCGAAGTGACGGACGTACGCGCGAAATTCAAGTACGCGAATCACCGGCCGGAGGAAATCCAGAACCGTGTCGTGGCCGAACTGACCACAAGAGGCGGTCCGCGCGACACGGCGGCGCGGGAACACCTGCTGCGGCGACGCGGCAGCAGGTGACGCCGAGGTGGCACGGGCTCCCTCACCGGTGACCGGTCGTGTGGACCCTACGGGGCGGGGCCCACACGGCCGGTACCGGCGTTCCCCGGCGCCCGCGGATCCTCAGAGCAGCGCCGGTTCCTCCTCGGGAGCCCGCCCCACGGTCCGCGTGCCCCGCGCCTCCGCGAGCGCGAGCCCCGCCACCGACCCGAGCATCAACAGCGTCCCCGCGACCGTGGCCGCGGTCAGCCGCTCGCCGAGCAGTCCGACGGCCAGGACCGCCGCGCTCACCGGTTCGAGCAGCATGATCACGGAGACGGTGGCCGAGCGGACGACGGCCGCGCCCGCAAAGTACAGGGCATAGGCGAGGGCCGTCGGGACCGCGGCGATGAACGCCACCAGCGCGATGACGCGGGCGGGTTCGGCGGTGTGCGGCACCAGTCCCTCGACGATCCCGAACGGCAGCAGACACACGGTCGTGACGGCGAACGCCCCCACGGTGGTCGAGGACACGTCGGTGCCGCCGTCACGCCCCCACCAGCGGGTCAGGAGCGTCATCACGGAGTACCCCGCGGCGGACACGACCGCCAGCGCGACGCCCGACGGCCGGACCGACGCGCCACCGCTGCCCAGCACGAGCACCGCGAGCCCGGCGAGCGCCCCGGCGACGGCGGCGTATCCCGCGCGCCCGAGCCGTTCTCCCATGGTCAGCCGAGCGCCGAGCGCGATGAGGACAGGACCGGCGCCGAGGGTGACGACCGTGGCCACGGCGAGTCCGGTGGCCTCGACGGCGGCGAAGTACGCGGTCTGGAAGACCGCGAGCCCCACGCCCGTGGCTCCGGTCCGCAGCAGCCTCGTACGAAGGAGGGGGCGTGCGGTGGGGCGTGGCCGGCGCCGGAGCGACCGGACGGCGAGCAGCAGGGCGAGGCCGCCCGCGCAGCGCCAGAAGGACAGGGCGACGGGGCCCATGTCGCTGGCGCGGTAGACGAGTGAGGCGACCGCGCCCGCGGTGCCCCAGGCGGCGCCGGCGACGGTCAGATAGAGGAGGCCTCGCCCGATGGGCAGGCCGGAGACAGCATGCGACACGTGTTCTCTCCGCAGATCCGCAGAAGTTCGGGAAAGGACCACGTCGCGCCGTACGAGCGGCACGTCGCCCGGACCGGGCGTACGAGCCTCGTCAGACGGGTGAGTCGCCGCGACCAGGTGGGTCGTCTCGGCGCGGATGGTCCTCGGACTTCATCCGCGGGCAGCACCGTTCCGCCCGGCCTGTGGCCGGGCAGGGATTCCGGAGGGCCCGCCTCAGGCGGCCGGAGGCGGAAGAACGAGTGCGTCCGAATGCATGATCGGGAGCTTAGACGGCGGTGCCCCGCGCCGACAACTCCCTTTCGCCCTCGCCCGTGCCTCCTGCCACCGGTGTCTGTGAGGCCTTGGCGGGCGTGGACGACTGGGCGATGAAGGCGCCGCACAGGACGACCGCGCCGCCGATGATCTGCGGCGCCGACAGGTGCTCTCCGAGCAGGACCCAGGCGAGCACGGTCGCGATGACCGCTTCCAGACAGGCCACGACGCCTGCCACCTGGGGCGAGAGCCTGCGCACGGACCGGACGCCGGTCACATAGGCGACGACGGTCGCGATCAGCACGATCCAGCCCAGCAGCAGGTAGGCCGCGACCGCCGTGCCGTCCATGTCGGCGGTGCCCCCGAGCACCGACCAGTCCATGCCCCACGGCCGTGCCACGACCGTCAGGACGAGCGCGCCGACCAGCAGTCCGTACGCGATGACGCCGAGCGGATCCGGGGCCTCCGCGCCCGCGTCGCTGCCCTGGTCGGACAGGACGAAGTAGCCGACCTGGCAGCAGGCGGCGCCGAGCGCGAGCAGCAGCCCGATGACGTCGAAGCTCAGCCCCGACCACACCTCGACGACACAGGCGAGACCTCCGACGGCTAGCACGACCCCGAGGGCCGCGGCACGGGTCACCGGCCGCCGCTGCACGAACCGCACCCAGCCGAGGACGAGTGCGGGCGCGAGGTACTCGACGAGCAGCGCGACCCCGACGGGGATGCGCGAGATCGAGGCGAAGTAGAAGGCCTGGACACCGGCCACGGCGAGCAGTCCGAACCCGGCGAGCAGCGCCGGTCGGCTGCGCACCAGCCCCCGGTGGCGCACGGCCAGCGGCAGCATCACCAGCGCGGCGCCGGCGACTCGCAGCCACACCACGTGCAGCGGGTCGAGCCCCGCCTCGATCAACGGCTTGGCCGCGACACCGGATCCCCCGAAGGCGACCGCGGACGCGAGCGCGAGGCCGAGCCCGAAGCCCCTCCCGCGGTTGCCCTGACTGCTCTCAGACGTATGCACCGGCACATGATGACAGGCGACGACATGAGCGTCACCCCCAATGACACCTGTCTCATCGAGTGGACCGGCGACGGCCCTGCACGCACCGGTCCCGGCTCAGGCCTCGATGCCCCGGCCCGTCGCGGCATCGATCCGCGCGAGCAGCACCGGTACGTCGACCCCCGCGCGTCCCAGCACCTCCACCGCCCGCGACTCGGGTTCGGCGACGATCGCCGCGAGCAGGTCGACAGCGCCCGCGCGTTCGTCGCCGCGTCGCAGGGCCCGCTCGCAGGCGACCTCCAGGGCGCCCGCCGCCACGGGCGACCACCCGTCCTCGGTCACCACGGGTATGGCACCGGAGTCCTCGACGGAGCTCTGCCAGCGGAGTCCGTAGCCGATGCTGCGCTGGACGAGGTATCCGAGCAGCCGGGCGACCTGAGGGCCGCTCTCGAAGGCCTCGCGCACCTCGGGGTCGGACTCCAGAAGCGTGTGCAGCAGATGAGCCGTGTCGATCTGCCGGTCCCCGTCCCGCAGCGCCCGTCTGCGCGCACCGATGACCACCGCTGCCAGCTCCGCGCTGAGCCGGGCCTCGATGTCCACGCGGACCGGGTCGTGCCCGGCGGCCTGCTGGTGGGAAGTACGGGATTGCACATCCCTTACCCCATCAGTCCCTTCGGATCGAGTCATCCTCGCGGGGAAGCATTCTCGCGTCCGACACAGGGTGGGCATCACTGTCCGGCTCCTCCTCCTTACGGATGACATCACGCCGTTTCCCCCGACAGGCGCGCGCCGCCTTGCCCTGCGCCCCTCGCGCAACCGCCATCGCACCGGCGCTCGTCCAACGCTGCATGGAGAGCGGGTGCTGGCTGGTGGTCCTGCCGGCCATCGACGGCAGGCAGTACGCGTACCGGGTCTACGCCCCCGACGACGCGCTGCCCGCCGACCTGTTCTGGGACGCCTGGCACTGCCACGACGAAGGGCCGCACCCGCGCGCCTGGGACCTGTTCGACGCGGCGGTGATACGACGGGTCGACTGAGCACCCGCCACAAGCGCCCGCCCCATCTCCGTGCTGCCCGCCTCCACACTTCCTGACGGTTCATCAGTATTGAATGTTGAGGGCCCTGCGGCTACGTTCCGCGACACCGTAGCCAGCTGCGCCCGGCGCAGCACCCGAGACGAGGGGTGGTCGCATGGCCGAAGTCAGCGCGGAAGCACGGATGGAGGCGCCCGCCGAGAAGGTCTGGGCGCAGCTCACGGACTTCTCCTCGTACGGCGAGTGGAACTCCACTCACACCAGCTTCCCGAAGGGCGGTCCCGAGTCGCTCGAAGTCGGCGGTACCTTCGAGGAGAACATGAAGCTGATGGGCTTCCCGGCCGAGGTCAACTGGACCATCGAGGAGCTGGAGGCCGCCCGTCTGCTCGCGATCCGCGGCGCGGGCCCGATGGGCGTGACGGTCGCCACGCGCTACACGCTGACCCCGGACGGCGGGGCCACGACCGTCCGTATCGACGGCGAGTTCACGGGCGCCGCCGTCTCGTTGATGGCGGGCAAGCTGAAGGACTCGGCGACGGCGGCCCTGCACGAGTCCCTGCGCAAACTGGGCGGGCTGGTGGCCTAGAACCGGTCCGGAAGGCCGTCACACACGCGACGCCACACGCTGGACGCCACACGCTAAAGGGGGGTACCTCGAAGTCGAAGTACCCCCCATTGGCGGACCATCAGTCCTCGTCGGCGAGGATCAGATACAGCTTCTTGCGCGCGTCGTTGATGACGGTCAGCGCCTTCTCGCGCTGCTCCTTGCTGCCGGTCTTCCAGACCTGCCCGAACGCCTCCATCAGACCGAAGCCGGCCTGCCGGATGTCGCTCAGCGCCTCCCAGTCGACCCCACGCCCGGCGTCCTCCCAGGGCGCTTCGGGGCCCTCGTCGGCCGCGGTACGGCCGGCGTCGGTGAGCGAGAACAGCTTCTTGCCACCCTCGGTCGCGCTGCTGATCAGGCCCTCGTCCTCCAGCAGCTGAAGGGTGGGGTACACCGAACCGGGGCTGGGCTTCCACGCCCCGCCACTGCGCTCGGCGATCTCCTGGATCATCTCGTAACCGTGCATCGGCCGGTCCTTGAGCAGGGCCAGGATCGACGCGCGTACGTCGCCACGCCGTGCCCTGCCGCGCGGTCCGCCCCGGCCTCCGCGCCCGCCCCAGGGGCCCGGGCCGAAGCCGGGACCACCGAAACCGGGTCCGAAGGGACCGAAGGCGGAACGCCGACCCTCGAAACCACCCCGACCGGGGTGTCCGGGTCCGCCGCGTCCGCGGCCACGTCCTTCACCGGGGCCGAACCCCGGTCCGTATTCCTCTCCATGGGAACGCATCGCAATCACTCCATTCGATCGTTGATCTGTCGCGATGCGTCAACGATATATCGGAACAGTTCGGCTGACAAGGCCCGCCGACGAAAGGCCGCCGGAAGCGGGCGTCGCCGCCACGCACGCACGTCCACGAGCCCCATGGATCCCCCAGGCCCCACCACAGGTCCACCCGCCCCGGATTGGCCTTGGCCCGGGCCTCTGACCAGCGCCTAGCGTCTGCCTCATGCGGATTCGAATCGTCGACGCCTTCACCGACCGCCCCTTCGCCGGCAACCCGGCCGGGGTCCTCCTCCTCGACGCCTCCACGTCCTTCCCGGACGACGCCTGGCTCCAGAACGTGGCCCTGGAGGTCAACCACGCAGAGACCGCGTTCGCCCACCCCCTACCGGCGGACGGAGAGGCCGACTGGGCGTTGCGCTGGTTCACGCCCGCCGCCGAGGTGGCGATGTGCGGCCACGCGACACTCGCCACCGCACACGTGCTGGCCACGACGGGCGCCGCCCCGGGACCCGTACGGTTCGCGACCAGGAGCGGCGTGCTCATCGCCACGGCGCACGACGACGGCTCGATCACCCTGGACTTCCCGACGGCCCCGCTCACCCCGGTCGAGGTCCCGCAGGGCGTCGCCGAGGCGCTGGGGGCCGAGCCGCTCACCGCCCACGACACGGGCCCGAACGTCGGCGACCTGCTGATCGAACTGGACGACGAGAAGACGGTCCTGGGCCTCTCCCCCGACCTCGCGTCCCTCGCCCGTTACTCGGAACGCGGCATCATCGCCACGGCTCGCGCCTCAGACCCCTCCGAGGGCTACGACTTCGTCTCCCGCTGCTTCTTCCCGAACATCGGCATCGACGAGGACCCGGTCACCGGCAGCGCGCACACGGCCCTCGCGCCCTTCTGGTCCGAGCGCCTCGGCCGCACCGCCCTCACCGGCCGCCAGGCCTCCTCCCGCTCCGGCCTCGTACGGACCGAACTCCGTGGCGACCGCACGCTGCTCACCGGCCGCGCCGTCACCGTCATCGAGGGCGAACTGCTCGCCTGAACAGCGCGAAGGGGGCGTACGAGATCTCGTACGCCCCCTTCGCGCTGTTCACGCTTCCCGCCGTTCACGCGGTGGGCAGCCAGCCCACCTTCCCCGCCAGCAGCGCGTACCCGACGAACGCCCCGATGTCGAGCAGCGAGTGGGCGACGACCAGCGGCCCCACGCGGCCCCACCGGCGGTACAGGTAGACGAAGACCACGCCCATCACCATGTTGCCGATGAACCCGCCGATGCCCTGGTAGAGGTGGTAGGAGCCGCGCAGCACCGAGCTGGCCACCAGGGCGCCGACCGGTGTCCAGCCCAATTGGTCGAGTCGGCGCAGCAGATACCCGACGACGATGACCTCCTCCAGGACCGAGTTCTGGATCGCGGAGAGGATCAGCACCGGGTACTTCCACCACACCTCGGGCAGCGCCTCGGGCACCACGGTGAGGTTGAAACCGAGTCCGCGGGCCGCCAGATAGAAGGCGATGCCCGAGCTGCCGATCACCGCGGCGATCGCGGCACCCCGGGCGAGGTCCGGCCAAGGACGGGTGCGGTCGAAGCCGAGCGTGCGCAGCCCCTTCCCCTCGCGCAGCAGGAAGTGCGCGACGAGGGCGACCGGCACCAGCGCGGAAGCGATCCCGAACAGCTGCCACGCCAGATCGAGCCATGGACGGCCGGGTGCGGCCGAGGCGTTGAGCGTGGCCGCCTGGTCCTTGAGTCCTCCCGGTTTGGTGACCGAACCGACAAAGCTGATCAGCGCGGAGACTCCGCTGGCCCCGAGCGAGACTCCCAGTACAAGTAGTGTCTCGTCGCGGAGAATCCGCCGCGAGGGCCGGTCCTCGGGAAAAGAATCAGCCACCGACCCAGCCTCCACGTGCACTCCTGCCTCCAGTTGAGCAATCCCGCCTCATCCCCATCTTCGCCCCGCTAGGGTCTCGAAAGAAGTTGCGAAGATCGTGCGCGACAAGCCGTCGGGGGGACGGACACCCTGCGGGCACCCCTCCCCCGATGCCATAGCATTCGGCCATTTCACTGCTTCAACGACTCCGGTTCGACAGGGAAGGGCACGACCGCCATGGGACGTCACAGCTTGCCCGACGGGTTCCGGTCGGGCGCCACCGGCCCCCGGCGGCGCGCGCGGCGCCGCAACGTGGCGCTCACGACGGCTCTCGTCTTCGTCCTCGCCGCGGGCACGGCGGCCGCGGTCGAGGGCGGCGTGCTCTCCTTCGGCTCGTCCTGCTGGGACAGTGCCGTACGCCTGAGGATCGCCGCCGCTCCAGGCATCGCGCCCGCGCTCAAGGACGCGGCCGGCTACGCCCGGGACAACGACGTGACGTCCGACGGCAGTTGCCTCGACGTGCAGGTGACCGCCCGGGAGGCGTACAAGGTCACGGACGCCCTGCGGTCGAAGGAGAAGAGCGCCACCGAGTTCGAGGCATGGGTGCCGGACTCGGGTGTGTGGGTGAACCGGATCATGGCGGACGGCAAGTCGACCCCGGTGACGCCCGCGGGCAACGTCGCCTCGTCACCCGTGGGCTTCGCCATGATCCCGACAGCCGCGAAGTCGCTCGGGTGGCCCCTCAAGACATACAGCTGGACCGAGCTGGCGGACGCGACGACGACGAGCGAGCGGCTGAGACTCGGGGCGGGCAACCCGTCGCGCAGTGCCACCGGTCTGCTCGCCCTGACGCGTCTGACGCACGCGGTGGGCAGGGCCAAGGACGGCGACATCCTGGCGGCGGCCACCGCGAAGGCCCTCTCGCTGCGCGCCTCCGACAGCGACAGCCAGGTCCTGGACACCCTGCCCCGCGACCTCTCCGGCACCGAGCAGGGCAACCCGAAGCGCAACCAGGCGCTGATCCTCTCCGAGCAGGCGGCGTTCGCGTACAACACGACCGCGGACAGCGGCGACGACCTCGACTTCTTCTATCCGAAGGACGGCTCGCCCCTGCTCGACTACCCGTTCGCGCTGGTGGACGAGCCGGCGCTGACGACGGACGAGAGCCGGGCCGCGCTGCGGTTCATGACCCTCCTCGGCGAACCGGAAGGGCGCCGGATCCTGGAGAAGCACGGCTTCCGTACGGATGACGACGACATCCCGGACAAGCTGGTGACCCGCGCCGGCGGCCGCGCCCCGCAGCCGTACAAGGAGCTGCCGGAGGAGCCGGTCACGGACAAGGAGGTCGAGGAGGCCCTCGGCATGTGGACGATCACCGTGCGGAGCGCCCGGCTCACCACGGTCGTCGACATCTCCGCGTCCATGTCGAAGCCGGTGCCGGGCACCAGCGAGTCCCGTATGGAGGTGACCAAGGCGGCGTTGTCGCAAGCACTGGCCTCATTCACCCCTCAGGACGAGGTGGGGCTCTGGACGTTCTCCAGGAAGGTCGACGGCGAACGCGACTACCGCGTGCTCGTTCCGACCGAGCGGCTGGCCGGCCGTGCGGCAGGCAGCACCCAGCGGGACCTGCTGTCGGCGGCCTTCGACAGCCTGAAGCCGGTCAAGGACGGCGCCACAGGCCTGTACGACACCACGCTGGCGGCGTACAAGGAGGCCACGGCCTCCTACACGAAGGGCAAGTTCAACGGGCTGGTACTGCTGACCGACGGCGCGAACGACGACCCGGGGAGCATCTCGCGCTCCGCCCTCGTCACCCAGCTCCGGCAGCTGACCGATCCGGACCGCCCGGTACCGCTGATCGCGATCGCGGTGGGTCCCGAGGCCGACAAGAAGGAGCTCGACGAGATCGCCGAGGCGACCGGGGGGTCGGCCCATCTGGTCACCGACCCGTCCCAGATCCACTCGGTGATCCTCAAGGCCGTCGTACGGGCCGGCGACCAAAGGTGATCACCCGCTCACCGCACCACGACACGTCCGCTCACCGACCACCACACGTCACCCCGCCGACCTCACCCGAGCGAAACGGCGGGCGCCGGTAACCCGACCGGCCAGGCGTGTACGGGCTCACCGAGGTGCATCAGCTCGGCGTATCGTTTCGTCATGGCGGCCAGCGCCGCATCCCGCCCCATGCCACCCTCCAGCGCCTTGTGGAACGTACGGGACTGCCAGGAGGCCCCGTTGACGCCCCGCTTGCAGCGCTCCTCGATGACACCGAGGTAGAGGTCCCGGTCGGCCGGCTCGACGCCCCACGCGTCCAGGCCCGCCGCCGCGAGGGGCAGCAGTTCGTCCAGCACCAGCTGTGTCGCGGGCATCTTCGTGGTCCCGCCGTACCTGCCGCGTCGCGGCCACTCCAGCCGCGCGTCGATGCCGTACCGGCAGGCCTGGTCGAAGTTGGTGGCCGCGGCCTCGAAGGGCAGCCGTGTCCACACCGGCCGCGCCTCGCCCGCGAGGGCCCGTACGAGCCCGTAGTAGAAGGCCGCGTTGGCGATGACGTCGGTGACCGTGGGGCCCGCGGGCAGCACGCGGTTCTCCACGCGCAGATGCGGGACGCCGTCGTCGATGCCGTACACCGGGCGGTTCCAGCGGTAGATGGTGCCGTTGTGGAGCACGAGTTCGGCGAGCCGGGGCGTGCCGCCCTTGTCGAGGACGCTCTGCGGATCCTCCTCGTCGCAGATGGGCAACAGGGGCGGGAAGAACCGCAGGTTCTCCTCGAACAGGTCGTACGCCGACGAGATCCAGCGCTCCCCGAACCATGTGCGCGGCCGGACCCCCTGCGCCTGGAGCTCGGGCGGACGGGTGTCGGTGGACTGCAGGAACAGCGGGGGCCGCGACTCGCGCCACAGCTCGCGGCCGAACAGGAAGGGAGAGTTGGCGCCCACCGCGACCTGGACGGCGGCCACCGCCTGCGCCGCGTTCCACACATCGGCGAAGCGTCCGGGCGTGACCTGGAGGTGCAACTGCACGGAGGTGCAGGCGGCTTCGGGCGCGATGGACGCCGAGGTGCAGCTGAGCCGCTCCACACCCTCGATGTCCAGCCTGAAGTCCTCGCCGCGTGCCGCCACGATCTGGTCGTTGAGCAGCGTGTAGCGGTCCACGTCGGAAAGGTTCGCGGAGACCAGGTCGTCGCGGGCGATCGTCGGCAGAATACCGATCATCACGATTCCGGCATCGACCTCGTTCGCCTTCCGGTGGGCATATGCGAGTGACGTGCGCAACTCCTCGGCGAGCCGGTCGAATACACGGCCGCCGAGCCGATGGGGAGCAATGTTGACTTCCAGATTGAACATGGCGAGTTCTGTTTGGAAATCCCGGCTCGCGATGCGCTCGAGTACTTGCGCATTCATCATTCTCGGCATGCCGCCAGGACCGGCGAGATTCAGCTCGATCTCCAGGCCCATGAGATTCTTGGGGCGGTCGAACCGCTTCTCCGCCAGCAACCGCGCCAGCCCCGCCAGACACTGCTGAAGCTTTTCGCGGTACCGCTGCCGATCGGACAGACCGATCGGCCCCGCCACGACCTTCTCCCCCATCGAAGTGTCCCTCCTCGACTGGGCAGCCCGACGAACCGGCCGCTGATGTCCCGGGTCACGTGGGATGATGCCCAGGCAGTGTGATCGATAACGCCCCGGAACAGACCCCCCGGGCGCTACTCCGAACGCAGATGCCCACAGGCACATTCACCAGGCATGGGTCAGTGCTCGCTTTCGACGATCTGCCCTGTCGTGAAAAACGCCGACAGGAACCGGCCGTCCACCCCGGTGGCATATTCCGAGGTCATCGACGGGTACCCCTGGAGAACCAGGACCAAACGCACGTCACGCCGACCGAATTGTCTCTTGCCCTTAATGCGCGGAACGGCTAGACGAAACACCGTCAGAACACGTGTCGTATAAACTCCGCGAACGAGGCAGAGAGTTGGCGTTCGCCATGGTAGGTCCTGCCGTCAAAGTGCCGCCCGCCACGCGGCCGACCCTTCGTGCGAACGACGTCACTTTGACGACCGGACCTTGGGCCCTCGCCCCTCTGACCCGAGAGCTGACAGCGCCGTCCGCCCCCGCCCTCGCGCCACCATGCCTGTCGAATGAGAGGCGACCCACCATGCCGCTGCATGTGCCCCCGGCTCCCGCGCCCGCGTTGCGCACCGTCCTCACCGCCCTCGGTTCCCCCACCGCGGTCCGTGAAGCGCGTACCCCGTCCCTGCGCAACGCCCAGGGACCCGCCACACCCGATCTGCCGCTGCCCGTCCACGTACTCGACCGGATCACCCCGGCGGGCACCTCCGCCACCCGCCTGGCCGGGTGGCGCTTCCTGATCCGCTGCGGCGAACGCGCCGTGGCTGCCGCGGAAACGAGGCTGACCCCCGACGGCTGGGCCTTCTCGCACTTCTTCGAGGGCCCGTACGTCACCGCCACCGAGCGCGCCCTGCGCCAGGCCGAGACGATGACCGGGTCGTACCAGGCCCGTCTGTTGTCCGTACCCGAGCTCTACATGCTCACACTCTGGCTGCACGGCGACTGCGCGGCCGACGGCGCCGAGGGCCATCCGGCGGCCACCGACCTCCTGGTGCCACTGGCTCCCGCCCCGCCCGGCATCGCCGCGCACCGACCGCACCGCGTGGCCGAGCTGCTGCCCGTCCTGACCCATCGGCTCACACCGACGCCGACGCCCGCCCCGCTGCTCGGCTCACCCGCCTGAGCGCACCCCGGCTTCCGTGCCCCGCGGCCCCACCCCGGCCGCGGGGCACGCTGCTGCGCGGGGACGGAACTGCTTTGGGGACGGTGTTGCGTGGAGTGACGACCGAGGGACGCTGCGCACCCCCGGCCCGTCCGGACTAGCCCCATCCGACCATTACTAACCACCCGAAGAGACAGCCCAGTTGGAATGAACCGTCCGCACGGGTGATGCGTCATCAACCTGTGAGGAGCGCTGACGCCAAATCCCTGCGGATTGACGCCCGTAGGGCAACACTGGGTTCCGGACCATCTGACAAACGGGGGGCGGCAATGAGCATCAGTTCGAGCCGCGGAACAGACACGACACCGATCACCGACCTCACACCAAAGCGAAAGATCCCATCAATGTGCCAGCACCAGCCACCGTGCCCGACAGCCGACTCCGCCGACCGGGAGGCCGCGCTTCTTGTGGCGCACCACCCGGAGCAGGGATGGAGCCTGCTGTGCAACGGCGTTCTCCTCTTCGAGGACACCGGTGAGCTCCTGCCGGACGGCCGGATCATCGCTCCACATCGCCCTGTGGCCATGGACGTGATGACCGCCGCCTGAGCGGCGCGGTACGCCAAGGGCGGCGTGGCAGGCCGTCCGGACACATGAGGGGCCGGCCCGGGAAGCAATCCCGGAACCGGCCCCGACGCATGTCTGTCGGTGATTACTCTTCGTAGGCGTCCAGCGGCGGGCAGGAGCAGACCAGGTTCCGGTCGCCGTACGCCTGGTCGATCCGGCGCACCGGCGGCCAGTACTTGTCAGCGGCCGAGACACCCGCCGGGAAGACGGCCTCCTCGCGGCTGTACGCGTGTTCCCAGGCGTCGCCGAGCGCGGCGGCCGTGTGCGGGGCGTTCCGCAGCGGGTTGTCGTCCGCCGCCCACTCGCCCGAACCGACCTTCTCGATCTCCCCACGGATGGCGATCATCGCCTCGCAGAACCGGTCGAGTTCGGTCAGATCCTCGCTCTCCGTGGGCTCGATCATCAGCGTCCCGGCCACCGGGAACGACATCGTCGGCGCGTGGAACCCGTAGTCGATCAGCCGCTTGGCGACGTCGTCGACGCTCACACCGGTCGCCTTGGTCAGCGGCCGCAGATCGATGATGCACTCGTGCGCCACCAGCCCGCCGGGACCGGTGTAGAGCACCGGGTAGTGCGGCTCAAGACGCTTGGCGATGTAGTTGGCACTGAGCACGGCGACCTGGGTGGCCCGCTTGAGCCCCTCACCGCCCATGAGACGGACGTACGCCCAGGAGATGGGCAGGATGCCCGCGGAGCCCCAGGGAGCGGCCGAGATCGGGCCCACGCCGGTCTCCGGGCCGGCGGCCGGCTGCAGCGGGTGGTTCGGCAGGTACGGCGCCAGGTGCGAGCGCACCCCGACCGGACCCACGCCGGGACCGCCGCCGCCGTGCGGGATGCAGAACGTCTTGTGCAGGTTCAGGTGCGAGACGTCGCCACCGAAGTGCCCCGGCTTGGCGAGCCCCACCAGCGCATTGAGGTTGGCGCCGTCGACGTACACCTGGCCGCCCGCCTCGTGCACCTGGGCGCAGATGTCGGCGACGTGCTCCTCGAACACCCCGTGCGTCGAGGGGTACGTGATCATCAGCACCGACAGCTCGTCGCGGTGCTGCTCGATCTTGGCCCGCAGGTCCTCGACGTCGATCTCGCCGTCGTCGGCGGTCTTCACGACGACGACCTTCATCCCGGCCATCACCGCGCTCGCGGCGTTCGTCCCGTGCGCGGACGACGGGATGAGGCAGACCGTGCGCTGCTCGTCGCCATTGGCCCGGTGATAGCCGCGTACGGCCAGCAGACCGGCCAGCTCGCCCTGCGAACCGGCGTTGGGCTGCAGCGACACCTTGTCGTACCCGGTGACCTCGGCGAGCCGCTCCTCCAGCTCACGGATGAGCGTGAGATAGCCCTGCGCCTGCTCGGCGGGCGCGAAGGGGTGCAGCTGCCCGAACTCGGGCCAGGTCACCGGCTCCATCTCGGTCGTCGCGTTGAGCTTCATCGTGCAGGAGCCCAGCGGGATCATGCCCCGGTCGAGCGCGTAGTCGCGGTCGGCGAGCCGGCGCAGGTAGCGCAGCATCGCGGTCTCGGAACGGTACTGGTGGAAGACCGGGTGCGTGAGGTACTCGTCGGTGCGCAGCTGCGCGGCCGGCAGCGTGTCCTCCGTCGCCCCGTCCAGCACGGCCACGTCACCGTCGACCCCGAACGCGGCCCAGACGGCGCCCAGTTGAGCCCGCGTGGTGGTCTCGTCGCAGGCGAGGGACAGATGGTCTGCGTCGACGAGCCGGAGGTTGACCCCGCCCCGGCGCGCCGCCGCGAGCGTCTCGGCCGCCTTGCCCGGCACCCGCACGGTCAGCGTGTCGAAGTACGCCTCGTGGACGACCTCGACCCCGCCGGCCTTCAGACCCGCGGCGAGGATTGTGGCGTACCGGTGGGTGCGCCGGGCGATGCCCTTCAGGCCCTCGGGACCGTGATAGACGGCGTACATCCCGGCCATCACGGCGAGCAGCACCTGAGCCGTACAGATGTTGCTGGTCGCCTTCTCACGGCGGATGTGCTGCTCACGCGTCTGCAGCGCGAGCCGGTACGCCTTGTTGCCGTCCGCGTCGACCGAGACGCCGACCAGCCGGCCCGGCAGGCTGCGCGCGAACTTCTCGCGCACGGCCATGTATCCGGCGTGCGGCCCGCCGAAGCCCATCGGCACACCGAAGCGCTGGGTCGTGCCGACCGCGATGTCGGCGCCGAGCTCACCGGGCGAGGCGAGCAACGTCAGGGCGAGCAGATCGGCGGCGACGGTGACGACCGCGCCCAACTCGTGCGCCTGCTCGACGACGGGCTTGAGGTCCCGTACGGCACCGGAGGCGCCGGGGTACTGGAGGAGCACGCCGTTGATCTCGCGCTCGGCGAGCCCGGCCGGAATGCCGTCACTCAGGTCGGCGACGACGACCTCGACGCCGGTCGGCTCGGCGCGGGTCTCGATCACGGCGATGGTCTGCGGCATGGTGTCCGCGTCGACGAGGAACAGGCCCTTCTTGTTCTTGCCCATGCGCCGCGACAGCGCCATGGCCTCGGCGGCCGCCGTGCCCTCGTCGAGCAGCGAGGCTCCGGAGGTCGGCAGTCCGGTCAGCTCGGCGACCACGGTCTGGAAGTTCAGCAGCGCCTCGAGCCGGCCCTGTGAGATCTCGGGCTGGTAGGGCGTGTACGCCGTGTACCAGGCCGGACTCTCCATGACGTTGCGCAGAATGACAGGCGGCGTGAACGTCCCGTAGTAACCGAGCCCGATCATGGAATCCAGCACCTGGTTGCGGTCCGCGAGGGAGCGCAGCTCGGCCAGTACCTCGGCCTCGGTGCGGGCGCCCGGCAGTTCGAGCGAGTCGGCGTTCTTGATCACATCCGGGACCGCGGCGGCCGTCAGCTCGTCGAGCGAGCCGTACCCCACGTGCGCGAGCATCTTGGCCCGGGCTTCGGTGTCGGGCCCGATGTGGCGCTGCTCGAAGGGGATTCCCTGTTCGAGCTCTGAGAGCGGAATACGATGGACGGTCATTGCGGAGGCCTCCTGGTCTGACGACCTTCGAGGGCACCACTGCATGGGTGCCCGGACGGCCTCCCCCTCTGTCATCTCAACCTGAGAGCTTCACCGGCCCGCCCGTGAAGGCGCACCGGCTTTCACCGTCGGTGAGAGCGGAACCCGTCCAAAAAAACTCGAACACCGCTCTGCTTTCCAGAGTGACCTCGTCCATGCGGTACGTGGGCCTGAGAGATTCCGGGGAGGATTTGCTCCTTCGGCGCCTCCGATGAAGCCTGGAGGACTCTCCCGCACGGGGTCAGCAGCCGTTGCCCAGCGTACCAGCGGGGTTCCCTCGAGTGGCCGCCCTCCTCAAAGTGCTCTTTCGTAGTGCTTACGGATGAGTTGCGAGCAGCTGGAGGGCCCGTGCAGACCGACATCGATCCGCGCAACCTGATAGGCCGCAAGGCGTTCGACCGCAACGGCACCAAAATCGGCACGGTCGACGAGGTCTACCTCGACGATGCGACCGGCGTACCGGAGTGGGCGGCCATACGCACCGGCCTGTTCAGCAGAGACGCCTTCGTCCCCCTGGAGCCCAGCGAGCTGGCCGACGGGGCCCTGCGCGTCCCCTTCGAACGCGCCCTGATCAAGGACGCCCCCGACTTCGGAGTGGGCCGCCACCTCTCCCCCGAACAAGAACTCCAGCTCTACCACCACTACGGCCTGGACGTAGCCCCCCCACCCCCCTTCCCGGACCACGACTTCGGCCACCTGGCAGGCAAGGACGAGTCCCCGTAGGGAACGTTTCAGGGGTCACGGAAACCACCCACCCCCAGGAGCGACAGCGGCCCTGGCTTTCTTTGGGGGCGCGGAGAACTGCGCACTCTTCAGGGGCGCGGGGAACTGCGCGACCAGCCCCCACGCACCCGCAGCCACAATCGCACCCCCGTCACCCTCCCCGCCCGCCGCAGGCGACCCCGCAGGCGCCCCCACACCCCCAGGCCGCCGCTCAACCAACGGCAACGGCTCCGCAACCTCCAACAAAGGATCATCACTCCGAAACGTCCGCACCCGCCCCGGAGGGGAACCCGGCGTCTCGAACCGCACAGTCACCCGCCCCAGCCCACTCCCCTGCACCCACCCGTGCCCGAACTCGGCATGCCGCACATCGTGCCCCGCATGCCACCGCCGCTCCGCCGGAGGCACCGGCTCCTCCACCGCCTCCTCGACCTCTTCCTTCTCCGCGTGCTCGACCTCCTCGGCGGCAGCGACAGCGGCCGCAGCGGCGGCAGCCGTCCGAGCCTGCGCGAAGAGATCCTCCTGCGTGTAGTCGGCGAGCCCCGAGACCCCCACCCCCAGCAGCCGTACGCCGCCCGTGGTGTCCACGGACTCCAGCAACCGCGCGGCGGCCTCCCGCACCACCGCGGGGTCGTCCGTGGGCCCCCTGAGCGTCTCGGACCGGGTCAGCGTCGAGAAGTCGTACCGCCGGACCTTCAGCACGATGGTCCGCCCCGACAGATGCGCGTCCCGCAACCGCCCCACACACCGGTCGGCGAGCCGCTGGACCTCCATCCGCACTCGCACCCGGTCATGGATGTCCACGTCGTACGTGTCCTCGACGGAGACCGACTTGGTGTCCCGCTCGGCCACCACGGGCCGCACGTCGTGCGCGAGCGCCATGGCGTACAGCGCGACCCCGTGGGCCTTCCCCAGGAGCCGTACGAGCTCGTCCTCGCCCGCCTCGGCGATCTCCCCGACCGTGGTGATCCCGGCCCGCCGCAGATGGTCCCCCGTGGCGGGCCCCACGCCCGGCAGCGTGCGTACGGACATGGGGGCCAGCAGCTCCCGCTCGGTGCCCGGCTCGATCAGCACCAGCCCGTCGGGCTTGGCCTGCTCGGAGGCGATCTTCGCGAGCATCTTGGAGGCGGCGAGACCCACGGAGCCGGTCAGACCGGTGACGGCCCTGATGTCCCCGCGCAGCTTCACCCCGGTCAGCCGCGCCGACTCCGCGTCCCAGGCCGTCCGCCCGGCCTCCAGATCCACGAACGCCTCGTCCAGGCTCAACGGCTCCACCAGCGGCGACAGATCCCGCAACAGGCCCATCACCTGCTCGCTGATGTCCCGGTAGAGCCCGAAGCGCGGTACGAGATACGCGGCGTTCGGCGCCAGCCGGCGGGCCTGCGCCATGGGCATCGCCGAATGCACCCCGAAGACCCGTGCCTCGTACGAGCAGGTCGCCACCACGCCCCGCGGCCCGAGCCCGCCCACGATGACCGCTTTCCCGCGCAGGCTCGGCTTGGCCGCCTGCTCCGCCGAGGCGTAGAAGGCATCCATGTCGAGATGCAGGATCGTGGGCGCGGTTCTCACATGTCCGATGCTGCCCTACGCCACTGACAATGCACTGCGGACCGGCACGGAGCCGGACCGCCCGAACAGCCGAACGACGGACACCGGACGACGGACACCGGACGACGGAAAGCAGGCGGCGGGCGTCAGGGCCGGACGGCCCCGACAGGCCCCGCCGCTTCAGACCGCGCGATTGCGCCGCCGCGCCAGCTCGTCCGCCGGATTGGGCCGCACAAGCGTCTCGCCCGTGTCGACCCGCTCCCCGTGCAGCTGTGAGAGGGCGCTCTCCACGTCCCGCCAGACCACGCCCACCGCGATCCCGAAGATGCCCTGGCCGCCCTGGAGGAGCGCGTGGACCTCGTCGGGCGAGGAGCACTCGTAGACCGTCGCGCCGTCGCTCATCAGCGTCATCCGCTCCAGGTCCCGGAACCCGCGCTCACGCAGGTGCTGGACCGTCGTGCGGATGTTCTGCAGCGAGACCCCGGTGTCGAGGAACCGCTTGACGATCTTCAGGACGACTACGTCCCGGAAGCTGTAGAGCCGCTGCGTCCCCGACCCGTAGGCGGCCCGCACGCTCGGCTCGACCAAACCCGTTCTGGCCCAGTAGTCGAGCTGCCGGTAGGTGATGCCCGCGGCCGCGCAGGCCGTGGGCCCGCGATAACCGACCTCCTCGGACGCCACCCCGCCGTCCTCGGGCACCGCTGTCGGCCGCTGTACGTGATCGGCCGCGCTGCTGTGAAGCGGGTACGGGCTGCTCTCCCCCAGACCGGGTCCGGGGGCACCCCCAGCCGTACCGTCGCCGCTGCTTCTCACGCCGACCTCCGTCCTTGACCTGCCTTCTCGACGGTAGGCAGCCACCGGGGGTGCGTCAACGACCGCCACACTCGGCACGCCGAGTGATAATCACCCTAGGAGTGGTTTCCCGTGTCCCACCGCGGGGAAAGGCTAGCCGAATGCTCTCGGGACAACCGCCGTACGGCCTGTCGTCCGGCGGTCCCGGAGGGTCACTGGAGCCCGGGCCTGAGGGTCACTGGCTGTTGGTCCCGAAGTCCTCGGGCGAGATCTGGTCGAGGAACTCGCGGAACTTCTCCACCTCGTCCTCCTGCTCGTCCGGGATCGCGATGCCGGCGTCGTCCAGCACCCCGTCGCTGCCGTAGATCGGCGTTCCGGTGCGCAGCGCGAGCGCTATGGCGTCGGACGGCCGGGCGCTCACCTCGACCCCGCTGGCGAACACCAGCTCCGCGTAGAAGACGCCCTCCCGCAGGTCCGTGATGCGCACCTCGGTGAGCTCCTGGCCGACGGCCTCCAGCACGTCCTTGAACAGGTCGTGGGTCAGCGGTCGCGCGGGGGCCATGCCCTGCTGAGCGAAGGCGATCGCCGTCGCCTCCCCGGGCCCGATCCAGATGGGGAGGTAACGGTCGCCTCCCACTTCACGCAGGAGCACGATCGGTTGGTTGGAGGGCATTTCGACCCGGACACCTACGACGTCGAGCTCGTTCACACAGCAACCCTAGGCCGTGCCCGGCATCTTTGGGTAGTCGGGCACGGAATGGGCGGCCGATACCGCTCTTCGCGCGACCCACCGGGTCAGGGCAGCCGCACCCCGAGCGCGGACTGCACCAGCGCGGCGTGCAGCTTCACCGCGAGCCCCGCCAGCTCCTTGGTCTGCGCCTCCGCGTGCGCCCTGGTCTGCGGATTGCGGTGACGCCGCAGCGGGGCCACAACCTGGTCGACAAGGCCGGCCTCACGGTCGGCGGCGGCCTTCACGGCACGCAGATGGCGCGGCTCGATCCCGAACCGCCCCAGTTCCACGACGAGACCGGCCACGGTCACCGCCTCGGCGTCGTAGACCCCCTCAGGCAGCGGTGTGATGAGCCCGTAGGACTCCCACTCCTGAAGCTCCTGCTCGCCGATCTCCACGGCGGCCAGCAGCTCGGCCCGACCGATCCTGGCCACGGTCGGCCCCTCGGGCTCGCAGAGCGCCTCGCCGTCGCGCTGACGCCCCACGGACGGCAACGGCAGCGCCTCACCGCGCTCCACGGCGTCCAGGTGCTCGCGGATCACCTTCAGGGGCAGATAGTGGTCCCGCTGCATCCTCAGGACGTGCCCGAGGCGCTCGACATCGCCCGGGCTGAACTTCCGGTACCCCGACGGTGTCCGCTGCGGCTCGATGAGCCCCTCCGACTCCAGGAAACGGATCTTGGAGATGGTGACTTCGGGGAACTCGTCGCGCAGCACATTGAGCACCGTGCCGATGCTCATCAGTCCGTTGTCCATGGCGGCGGTGCCGTGGCCGACACCGCCGCTCGGTGTTCGAAACATGGACCTTCCTGAGGGTCCCCCCGGACCGGGTCCGGGGGCGGGTCAGATACCCCGCTGGCTCGCGTAGAAGACCAGCCGGTACTTGCCGATCTGCACCTCGTCGCCGTTCGACAGCGGGACCGAGTCGATCCGCTCCCGGTTGACGTACGTGCCGTTGAGGCTGCCGACGTCCGCCACCGTGAACGAGCCGTCGGGAACCCGACGGAACTCGACATGGCGGCGCGACACGGTCACGTCGTCCAGGAAGATGTCGCTCTGCGGATGACGGCCGGCGGTGGTCAGCTCGCCGTCCAGCAGGAAGCGGCTGCCCGAGTTGGGCCCACGGCGCACCACCAGGAGCGCCGAGCCGAGCGGCAGCGCGTCGACGGCGGCCTGCGCCTCGGGCGAGAGCATCGGCATCTGCGTCTGGCCGGTGACCTCGGCGTCGTAGGCCTCAAGGCCCGAGATGGAGATCGTCGAGGTGGTCTCCGACGGACGCTCGGGCGTCGCCCCGGCCCGCAACGGAGCACCGCAGTTGGAGCAGAAGCGGCTCGCCTCCGCGTTGCGGTTACCGCACCTCGTACACACCAGGGCCGACATGGACGGATCCTCCTGCCGCGGCTGCCCCGTCGGGGCATTGGACGCATACGGGTCGGAGCCGAAACCTATGCGTCCCGACTGGGCAGGGTCAACAGACGGCGCGCCCTGACCACCGGAAATGTCACCACCCGGACCACCGACCTGATCGCGGAACAGGGGGCGGTCCCCCTGGTCCTCACTCTCCGAGGGGCGCAGTGCGCGATGGCGGGCAGTCGCGTTGTCGCTGCCCTCTCGCGCGCTCTTGCCGAACAACTTCGCAAACAACTTCACGGGCGATTCCCCTTGACCGAAACAGACCCGCCCGTGGGGCAGGACGAACCCTGATTGCACACACCGGCCGAGCCGGACACCCTCACAACGTCCGTATCCACCAGACAGTTTCCACCACGCACCACCCATTCGGTGCGTCGACCCCCCGCAACCTCATGCCCTCGACGAGGGGCCCCCAAGCACCCCCTGTTCACTGGGAGGACGACCGAGCGTAGTCAGGCCGCTTCGCCGGTCGCAAGGCGTCCACGATGATCTTGTCCGATCGTTCCACCGTGACAGTGGCCTGCTCCTTCTCCAAAGTCTGCACCACACCGCCCGGGATGTTGAGCGCCGGTTCGAGGTCCTGAGGCTTGCCGATGACCTTGAAACGATAGGGGGCGCTGATCTTGTTCCCGTCGACGGCGACTCCACCGCTCACATCCGTCAGATAGGTGCCCGCGACGACCCGTACGCCGTTGACCTGGATCGCCTCCGCCCCGGCGGCACGCAGCTCCTGGATCGCGTCGAGCAGCATGTCGGCCTCGACCGTCCCCTTCTCGTCCCCGATGGTCAGCGTGATGCCGGGACCCTGCGCCGCCACGGTGCCCGCCAGGATGCCGAGTTGCTTCTCCTTCTCGACCGTCTGCTTGCGGGCCTCCTCGGCCTGGTCCGAACTGTTCTCCAGCTCGGTGCGCTGATCCTCCAGCCCCTGCTTCTCCTCTTCCAGACGCTGTGTGCGGTCGTCCAGTTCATCGAGGATGCGTACGAGATCCTCCTGACGCGCACCGCGGAGGGCGCCGTCGCTGTCGCTGTTGGACGCCACCTGGACGGCGAGACCGAAGCCGAGGCCGAACAGCAGCAGGGCCACGATGAACTGCGCACGCGACACACGCGGCGGCCAAAGACCCTTCACCAGCCGCTGCCGGCCGGTCAGAACCGGCTTGCTCGGTTCCGCCTCGGCGTCGGGCGACTCGGGGTTCTCCCGAGCCCGCGCCTCCTCCGCCCGCACCTCTTCGGGAAGTTCCTTGCGCAGGCGGTTCTCGGAGGTCTCGGGGGCGTCCGGGCTCCTGGGGGTCTCAGGGGACTGCGAGGTCTCTGAGATCTCTGGGGTCTTTGGGGTCTCTGGGTTCTCGTCCTGGTTGCTCATCGGCCTCACGCCCGGAACACGTGACGACGGATCGCCGCGGCGTTGGAGAAGATCCGGATGCCGAGGACGACCACGACACCCGTGGACAGCTGGGCGCCCACACCCAACTTGTCGCCGAGGAAGACGATCAGCGCGGCCACGACAACGTTGGACAGGAACGACACCACGAAGACCTTGTCGTCGAAGATGCCGTCGAGCATCGCCCGCAGACCTCCGAACACGGCGTCGAGCGCCGCGACGACGGCGATCGGAAGATAGGGCTCGACCACCGCCGGAACCTCGGGCCGGACCAACAATCCAGCCACGACTCCCACGACGAGGCCCAGTACGGCGATCACGATGTGCCTTTCTCTGTGCTCGGTTGTGCTGTTCGTACGATCACACTCGGTGCGGCGGGCAGCCGGACGTCGTCCTCAACGGAAATGCCGGTCCGGATATGGAAGTTCTTCCGCAGGGCGTCCAGATACTGTCCGTCACCGCTGTTCTGGAACTCGGTTCTCAGCCGCTCGCCGTCCCCCACCGCCAACACCGTGTAGGGCGGCACCAGGGGCTTGTTGTCGACCAGTATCGCGTCACCCGCGGCCCGGATCGCGGACAGTGCGGTCAGCCGCTGCCCGTTGATCGAGATGGCCTCGGCGCCCGACTCCCACAGGCCGTTGACCACGCGCTGCATGTCGCGGTCGCGTACGCGCCCGGTGTCGGAGAAGCCCGACGTCTCGCGTGCGTCGCCGTCGCCGCCCTGCTCTGCTTCCTTGGCGTCGTTCACGACGAGCTTCACGCCGGGACCATGTACTTCGACCGCTCCGGCCAGGATGCCCACCAGCTCGCCCTGTTCGCCGCCGTGCTTCTTGAGCGCCTCGCGCTGCCGCGCGCTCACGTCGTCGCGGAGCTTGTCGATACTGTCCTCGAGCTTGTCGGCCGCCGACGTCTCGCGGTCGATGCGGTCGATGAGTTCCTCGCGCTCCTTGGCGACGACCGGGGCCGCTATCCGCGCCTGCGCGGCCCCCACGGTCACCACGAGGGCCGCGAGCACCAGACCGGCCGCGAGTCCGAGCTTCGCCCGCAATGTCTTAGGCAGGGCGCCGGTCCCGTCGGCCTTCTTCCGGGCAGCCGCCTCCGCGTACCCGTCGTCGAGGCTGTGGTCCATGACGTTGGTGAGCAGCGACATGGATGCGTCCGGGCGCGAGGGGCGCGTAGAAGTGCTCCGAACGGGGGGCTGCTGCGGCATGCCGCACATCGTCGCACGTCGCGGCCAGTACCTCCGAATGGCCCCACCGTCGTGCCGGACGTGCCCCTTTGGAGCACGTCCGGCACGCGCGCGTGCAGCTCAGCGACCGGCGCTGTCCACCACCGACGACCACTCGTCGAGCAGGGCCTGCGCGGACGCGTCGTCGGGCCCTTCGGCCCACAGATGCGTGACCGCCTCCGCCCGGTCCGGAAGAACCATCACCCAGCGCCCGTCGGTCTCCACCACTCGTACGCCGTCGGTCGTGTCCACGAACCGGTCGCCGGCCGCTTCGACCACGCGCCGCATCACAAGCCCCTTGACCGCCCAGGGAGTCGCGAGATCGCGCTTGAGGACGTGCGCCCGGGGAATCCGGGCGTCGATCTGGCTGAGAGTGAGCTGCGTCCGCGCCACCAGCCCGATGAGCCGTACGAAGGCCGCCGTGCCGTCGAAGACGCTGCTGAACTCCGGCACGATGAAGCCACCGCGCCCGTCGCCTCCGAAGATCGTCGACTCCTCGCGCCCCACGCGCGTCAGATCGTCCGGCGACGTCGTCGTCCAGTCGACCTGGGTCCCGTGGTACGCCGCCACCTGCTCGGCGATCCTCGTGGTGGTCACGGGCAACGCCACCCGCCCGCTACGCCGTTCGGCGGCCACCAGGTCGAGCATGACCAGCAGAGCCCGGTCGTCCTCGATGATCCGCCCCTTCTCGTCGACGAGCGACAACCGCTCGCCCACCGGGTCGAACCGCACCCCGAACGCGGCGCGCGCGGACGCCACGATCTCTCCGAGCCGCACCATCCCCGACCTGCGGGCATCCGCGGTCTCCGTGGGCCGCGACTCGTCGAGACCGGGATTGATGGTCAACGAATCGACCCCGAGCTTGCCCAGAAGGCTGGGCAGCACCAGCCCGGCACTACCGTTCGACGCGTCCACGACCACCTTGAGCCCTGACTCGGCGACCCCGGTGTTGTCCACATTCCGCAGCAGAGAACCGGTGTACGAGTCGAAGACGCTGGCCGGGAAGTGCAGGTCCCCGATCTCGCCCGGGAAAGCACGCCGGTACTCCTGCCGCGCGAACACCCGGTCCAGCTTCCGCTGGCTCCCCTGCGACAGGTCCGCCCCGCGCCCGTCGAAGAACATGATGTCGACGGAGTCGGGAACCCCGGGCGTCGTCCGGATCATGATCCCGCCGGCACTGCCCCGCGCGGTCTGCTGCCGCGCCACCGGCAGCGGCACGTTCTCCAGGTCCCGTACGTCGATGGCGCTGGCCTGCAGCGCCGAGATGACCGCCCTCTTGAGCGCACGCGCGCCACGCGAGTGGTCACGGGCGGTCGTGACGGTCGAGCCCTTCTTGAGCGTCGTCGCATACGCACCCGCGAGGCGTACGGCGAGCTCGGGCGTGATCTCCACGTTCAGGATCCCGGAGACTCCGCGGGCTCCGAAGAGATGGGCCTGGCCCCTGGACTCCCAGATGACCGACGTATTGACGAAGGCGCCGGCCTCGATGGTCTTGAACGGATAGACCCGCACATTGCCCTGAACGATCGATTCTTCACCGACCAGGCACTCGTCACCGATGACGGCGCCGTCCTCGATGCGCGCGGCCCGCATGATGTCGGTGTTCTTCCCGATGACACAACCGCGCAGATTGCTGTGCTGGCCGATGTACACGTTGTCGTGCAGCACGGCCTTGTGCAGAAACGCCCCGGTCTTGACGACGACGTTGGAACCCACGACGGTGTGCTCGCGGATTTCGACGTCGGCCTCGACCTTGGCGTAGTCCCCGATGTAGAGCGGGCCTCGCAGCACGGCGTCGGGGTGTACTTCGGCACCCTCCGCGACCCAGACCCCGGGCGAGATCTCGAAGCCGTCGAGCTCGACGTCGACCTTGCCCTCCAGGACATCGGCCTGCGCCTTCACATAGCTCTCGTGCGTGCCCACGTCCTCCCAGTAGCCCTCGGCGATATAGCCGTAGATCGGCTTGCCCTCCTTCATCAGCTGAGGGAAGACATCGCCGGACCAGTCGACGGAGACATCGGCCTCGACATAGTCGAATACCTCTGGCTCCATGACGTAGATACCGGTGTTCACGGTGTCCGAGAAAACCTGGCCCCAGGTGGGCTTCTCGAGAAAGCGCTCGACCTTGCCTTCCTCGTCCACGATGGTGATACCGAATTCCAGCGGATTCGGGACACGGGTCAGACAGACGGTGACCAGCGCACCCTTTTCCTTGTGGAAATTGATCAGATCAGTGAGATCGAAGTCGGTCAGAGCATCACCGGAGATCACGAGGAAGGTGTCGTCCTTCAGCGCTTCCTCGGCGTTCTTGACACTGCCGGCAGTACCGAGTGGCTTCTCCTCATTGGCATAGGTGAGCTCCATACCGAGCTCTTCACCGTCACCGAAGTAGTTCTTGACGAGAGAGGCCAGGAACTGGACAGTAACGACGGTCTCGTTGAGCCCATGCCGCTTGAGCAGCCGCAGCACATGCTCCATGATCGGGCGATTGGCCACGGGCAGGAGCGGCTTGGGCATGCTTGAGGTCATGGGGCGAAGGCGTGTGCCTTCACCTCCGGCCATCACGACGGCCTTCATGTCGGAAGCGTCCTCCTTGAAGAGACGACGGTCTAGCCGACTTCACCCGTCAGATTGTCCCGCACATTCTGCTTGCGGGCCATCAGAGGCCACTAACGGCCGCCCATTCGGCGAGCTCAATCGGCCATGGTGTCCGCGCGGACAAGGCGGCGGACCTGAACCACGTAGAGGATCCCTGCCCACCAGTAGAGCGTTGTACCCCATCCCGCGAACGCCCATCCGAAAATAGCAGCGAGTGACGCAAGCCATCCACTTCCGTCACTGAGCAGCAGCAACGGGAAGGCGTACATCAGGTTGAACGTAGCAGCCTTCCCAAGGAAGTTCACCTGCGGTGGCGGATAGCCGTGCCGCCTGAGGATGCCCACCATCACCAGGAGAAGCAGCTCACGCGCCAGCAGGACGCTTGTCAGCCAGAGCGGCAGAATCTCGCGCCAGGTGAGCCCGACGAGAGTCGACAGAATGTAGAGACGGTCGGCCGCGGGGTCCAGCAGCCGGCCGAGGCTGCTGATCTGGTTCCAGCGACGGGCCAGCTTGCCGTCCAAATAGTCGCTGATGCCGCTCAGCATGAGCACCAGGAGTGCCCAGCCGTCACTCTGGGGACCGCCGAACTCCGGCCTGAGGATCAGCCACAGGAACAGCGGCACGCCTGCGAGACGCGCCATGCTGAGGATGTTCGGGATGGTGAGGACCCGGTCTGTCTGGACGCGGGTCTCCTGGACCTCCACCCGGGGGCCTCCTGTGGGAACGTGCCAACGATGCCCCCTGACCTTACCCTCAGGCATCTGCCCGCAGCGCGGAGGGGGTTCGGCCGGCGTCCTGGAAAACAAAAAAGCTCCGGTTCTTGGACTGAAAGTCCAAGAACCGGAGCTCTAAAAGGAGTTCGGCGGTGTCCTACTCTCCCACAGGGTCCCCCCTGCAGTACCATCGGCGCTGTAAGGCTTAGCTTCCGGGTTCGGAATGTAACCGGGCGTTTCCCTCACGCTATGACCACCGAAACACTATGAAATTCTGAACCGGTGCCTCAACCCCCCTGTGGCCCAGGAGGGGAGACGTGTCGTTCGTTATTTCAGAACTGACACAGTGGACGCGAGCAACTGAGGACAAGCCCTCGGCCTATTAGTACCAGTCAGCTTCACCCCTTACAGGGCTTCCACATCCGGCCTATCAACCCAGTCGTCTACTGGGAGCCTTAACCAATCTAGTTGGTGGGAATACTCATCTCGAAGCAGGCTTCCCGCTTAGATGCTTTCAGCGGTTATCCCTCCCGAACGTAGCCAACCAGCCATGCCCTTGGCAGGACAACTGGCACACCAGAGGTTCGTCCGTCCCGGTCCTCTCGTACTAGGGACAGCCCTTCTCAATATTCCTACGCGCACAGCGGATAGGGACCGAACTGTCTCACGACGTTCTAAACCCAGCTCGCGTACCGCTTTAATGGGCGAACAGCCCAACCCTTGGGACCGACTCCAGCCCCAGGATGCGACGAGCCGACATCGAGGTGCCAAACCATCCCGTCGATATGGACTCTTGGGGAAGATCAGCCTGTTATCCCCGGGGTACCTTTTATCCGTTGAGCGACGGCGCTTCCACAAGCCACCGCCGGATCACTAGTCCCGACTTTCGTCCCTGCTCGACCCGTCGGTCTCACAGTCAAGCTCCCTTGTGCACTTACACTCAACACCTGATTGCCAACCAGGCTGAGGGAACCTTTGGGCGCCTCCGTTACTCTTTAGGAGGCAACCGCCCCAGTTAAACTACCCATCAGACACTGTCCCTGATCCGGATCACGGACCCAGGTTAGACATCCAGCACGACCAGACTGGTATTTCAACGACGACTCCACCATGGCTGGCGCCATGACTTCACAGTCTCCCAGCTATCCTACACAAGCCGAACCGAACACCAATATCAAACTGTAGTAAAGGTCCCGGGGTCTTTCCGTCCTGCTGCGCGAAACGAGCATCTTTACTCGTAGTGCAATTTCACCGGGCCTATGGTTGAGACAGTCGAGAAGTCGTTACGCCATTCGTGCAGGTCGGAACTTACCCGACAAGGAATTTCGCTACCTTAGGATGGTTATAGTTACCACCGCCGTTTACTGGCGCTTAAGTTCTCAGCTTCGCACACCCGAAAGTGCACTAACCGGTCCCCTTAACGTTCCAGCACCGGGCAGGCGTCAGTCCGTATACATCGCCTTACGGCTTCGCACGGACCTGTGTTTTTAGTAAACAGTCGCTTCTCGCTGGTCTCTGCGGCCACCCCCAGCTCACGGAGTAAATCCGATCACCAGTGATGGCCCCCCTTCTCCCGAAGTTACGGGGGCATTTTGCCGAGTTCCTTAACCATAGTTCACCCGAACGCCTCGGTATTCTCTACCTGACCACCTGAGTCGGTTTAGGGTACGGGCCGCCATGAAACTCGCTAGAGGCTTTTCTCGACAGCATAGGATCATCCACTTCACCACAATCGGCTCGGCATCAGGTCTCAGCCTTGATGAGTAGCGGATTTACCTACCACTCGGCCTACACCCTTACCCCGGGACAACCACCGCCCGGGCTGGACTACCTTCCTGCGTCACCCCATCACTCACCTACTACAGGTCTGGTCCGTCGGCTCCACCACTCCCCTTTGCCCGAAGGCTCCAGGGCGGCTTCACGGACTTAGCATCGCCTGGTTCAATGTTTGACGCTTCACAGCGGGTACCGGAATATCAACCGGTTATCCATCGACTACGCCTGTCGGCCTCGCCTTAGGTCCCGACTTACCCTGGGCAGATCAGCTTGACCCAGGAACCCTTAGTCAATCGGCGCACACGTTTCTCACGTGTGTATCGCTACTCATGCCTGCATTCTCACTCGTGAACCGTCCACCACTAGCTTCCGCTGCGGCTTCACCCGGCACACGACGCTCCCCTACCCATCCGTACTCCCGTTGGGGATATGTGTACGAATGACACGACTTCGGCGGTACGCTTGAGCCCCGCTACATTGTCGGCGCGGAATCACTAGACCAGTGAGCTATTACGCACTCTTTCAAGGGTGGCTGCTTCTAAGCCAACCTCCTGGTTGTCTCTGCGACTCCACATCCTTTCCCACTTAGCGTACGCTTAGGGGCCTTAGTCGATGCTCTGGGCTGTTTCCCTCTCGACCATGGAGCTTATCCCCCACAGTCTCACTGCCGTGCTCTCACTTACCGGCATTCGGAGTTTGGCTAAGGTCAGTAACCCGGTAGGGCCCATCGCCTATCCAGTGCTCTACCTCCGGCAAGAAACACACGACGCTGCACCTAAATGCATTTCGGGGAGAACCAGCTATCACGGAGTTTGATTGGCCTTTCACCCCTAACCACAGGTCATCCCCCAGGTTTTCAACCCTGGTGGGTTCGGTCCTCCACGACCTCTTACAGCCGCTTCAACCTGCCCATGGCTAGATCACTCCGCTTCGGGTCTTGAGCGCGCTACTATATCGCCCTGTTCGGACTCGCTTTCGCTACGGCTTCCCCACACGGGTTAACCTCGCAACACACCGCAAACTCGCAGGCTCATTCTTCAAAAGGCACGCAGTCACGACCCACCAAGTAAACTTGATGAGCGACGCTCCCACGGCTTGTAGGCACACGGTTTCAGGTACTATTTCACTCCGCTCCCGCGGTACTTTTCACCATTCCCTCACGGTACTATCCGCTATCGGTCACCAGGGAATATTTAGGCTTAGCGGGTGGTCCCGCCAGATTCACACGGGATTTCTCGGGCCCCGTGCTACTTGGGTGTCTCTCAAACGAGCCGTTGATGTTTCGACTACGGGGTCTTACCCTCTACGCCGGACCTTTCGCATGTCCTTCGCCTACACCAACGGTTTCTGACTCGTCTCACAGCCGGCAGACTGTGAAAGAGAGATCCCACAACCCCGTACACGCAACCCCTGCCGGGTCTCACACGTATACGGTTTGGCCTCATCCGGTTTCGCTCGCCACTACTCCCGGAATCACGGTTGTTTTCTCTTCCTGCGGGTACTGAGATGTTTCACTTCCCCGCGTTCCCTCCACACACCCTATGTGTTCAGATGTGGGTGACAGCCCATGACGACTGCCGGGTTTCCCCATTCGGAAACCCCCGGATCAAAGCCTGGTTGACGGCTCCCCGGGGACTATCGTGGCCTCCCACGTCCTTCATCGGTTCCTGGTACCAAGGCATCCACCGTGCGCCCTTAAAAACTTGGCCACAGATGCTCGCGTCCACTGTGCAGTTCTCAAACAACGACCAACCACCCGTCACACACCGCTCACGCGATGCTGTACCGGGGCCGGCACTGAAGATCCAGACACAAGGTCCGTACCCTCAGACACCCAACAGCGTGCCCAGCCGGCTCCCGCCCAGAGATCATGCTTTCCACACCCTCTTACGAGGGCAGTACTTGCAAGCCTCCGGCTCGTGAACCGGCCGAATAATCAACGTTCCACCCTTGAGCAACCACCGTCGGACGTGTGCCGACGTAATGGCCCTGGACCACCAAGCAGAACTTGGCGGCCTAGATGCTCCTTAGAAAGGAGGTGATCCAGCCGCACCTTCCGGTACGGCTACCTTGTTACGACTTCGTCCCAATCGCCAGTCCCACCTTCGACAGCTCCCTCCCCACAAGGGGGTTGGGCCACCGGCTTCGGGTGTTACCGACTTTCGTGACGTGACGGGCGGTGTGTACAAGGCCCGGGAACGTATTCACCGCAGCAATGCTGATCTGCGATTACTAGCAACTCCGACTTCATGGGGTCGAGTTGCAGACCCCAATCCGAACTGAGACAGGCTTTTTGAGATTCGCTCCGCCTTGCGACATCGCAGCTCATTGTACCTGCCATTGTAGCACGTGTGCAGCCCAAGACATAAGGGGCATGATGACTTGACGTCGTCCCCACCTTCCTCCGAGTTGACCCCGGCAGTCTCCTGTGAGTCCCCAACCCTCCGAAGAGGTTGCTGGCAACACAGAACAAGGGTTGCGCTCGTTGCGGGACTTAACCCAACATCTCACGACACGAGCTGACGACAGCCATGCACCACCTGTCACCCGACCACAAGGGGGGCACCATCTCTGATGCTTTCCGGGCGATGTCAAGCCTTGGTAAGGTTCTTCGCGTTGCGTCGAATTAAGCCACATGCTCCGCTGCTTGTGCGGGCCCCCGTCAATTCCTTTGAGTTTTAGCCTTGCGGCCGTACTCCCCAGGCGGGGAACTTAATGCGTTAGCTGCGGCACCGACGACGTGGAATGTCGCCAACACCTAGTTCCCACCGTTTACGGCGTGGACTACCAGGGTATCTAATCCTGTTCGCTCCCCACGCTTTCGCTCCTCAGCGTCAGTAATGGCCCAGAGATCCGCCTTCGCCACCGGTGTTCCTCCTGATATCTGCGCATTTCACCGCTACACCAGGAATTCCGATCTCCCCTACCACACTCTAGTCTGCCCGTATCGAATGCAGACCCGGGGTTAAGCCCCGGGCTTTCACATCCGACGCGACAGACCGCCTACGAGCTCTTTACGCCCAATAATTCCGGACAACGCTTGCGCCCTACGTATTACCGCGGCTGCTGGCACGTAGTTAGCCGGCGCTTCTTCTGCAGGTACCGTCACTTTCGCTTCTTCCCTGCTGAAAGAGGTTTACAACCCGAAGGCCGTCATCCCTCACGCGGCGTCGCTGCATCAGGCTTTCGCCCATTGTGCAATATTCCCCACTGCTGCCTCCCGTAGGAGTCTGGGCCGTGTCTCAGTCCCAGTGTGGCCGGTCGCCCTCTCAGGCCGGCTACCCGTCGTCGCCTTGGTGAGCTTCTACCTCACCAACAAGCTGATAGGCCGCGGGCTCATCCTTCACCGCCGGAGCTTTCAACCCCCACAGATGCCTGCAGGAGTGTTATCCGGTATTAGACCCCGTTTCCAGGGCTTGTCCCAGAGTGAAGGGCAGATTGCCCACGTGTTACTCACCCGTTCGCCACTAATCCACCCCGAAGGGCTTCATCGTTCGACTTGCATGTGTTAAGCACGCCGCCAGCGTTCGTCCTGAGCCAGGATCAAACTCTCCGTGAATGTATTCCCGTAATCGGGAGAACACCACGAGAGCGGAACAACCAGCCGGAATAAGACTAGTCGTTCACTGCGTCCTCGCTGTGCGCCTGCCGGAACCATGCCCGGCAGGACTTTTTCAAAGGAACCTCATCTTCGGCCATGACGACCGGAGACGGGGTATCAACATATCTGGCGTTGATTTTTGGCACGCTGTTGAGTTCTCAAGGAACGGACGCTTCCTTCGTACTCACCCGAGATAATCTCTCGTGGCTTTCCTCTGGGCGCTTCCCTTCGGTGTTCCAAACTCTATCAGTGATTTTCCGTCTCTCTGACCACGGTTCTGCGGACATGCAGAACCAGACCCCGAGATAGGATCCGACAAGTTGGATGCTGCCAGGCAAGGACGCTTGGTCGCGTCACTCGGCCTCAAGCAGGTGTACGACTCTACATGCGGCTGCGGAGCGCGTGCAAATCGTTTGTGCCGCGCTCTACGGTCGCCAACCGGGTCCTCTCGTGCGGAACCGGCACTTCATATGACTTACGCTGCTGAGCAGTGCGCCGTCCAGGACAGGCAGCGACGGCCCATATGCATCTCCGCCCCTGGGAGGCTTCCCATGACCACCGTGACGTCCCCTCTTGCAGGACGCACCATCGGACTCACAGCTGTACCTGATCCGGTCTTCTCCGGAGCCATGGTGGGCCCCGGCACCGCGATCGACCCCGTCCGGGAGGCCTCGGCGGCCGTCGCCCCCATCGACGGCGTTGTTGTCTCGCTCCACCCTCACGCCTTCGTCATCGTCGACGAAGAGGGGCACGGAGTGCTGACGCACCTCGGTATCGACACCGTTCAGCTCAACGGCGAGGGCTTCGAGCTGCTCGTCAACAAGGGCGACACCGTGCAGCGCGGCCAGTCCGTGGTGCGCTGGGACCCGGCTGCCGTCGAGGCCGCCGGCAAGTCCCCCATCTGCCCCATCGTGGCACTCGAAGCCACAGCCGAGTCCCTCTCCGATGTCAGCGTTGACGCGGACGTGAAGGCTGGCGACGCTCTCTTCGGCTGGCACTGACTTCCCTGCCGTCATGAACAGCAGGCACGACAACCATCGCGGCGGCGGGACCCGCCGCTCTATCGGAGACGGTGACATGGAGACAACGCTGCGAGGCGTCGGCGTGAGCCACGGTGTGGCGATCGGCGAGGTTCGGCACATGGGAACGGCGGTGCTGGAGCCGCCTGCCAAGCAGATACCGACGGAGGACGCGGAGCGCGAACAGGGGCGCGCCCGCAAGGCCGTCGAAGCCGTTGCGGCCGACCTGATGGCACGCGGCAATCTGGCGGGCGGCGAGGCCCAGGCCGTTCTCGAGGCCCAGGCCATGATGGCCCAGGACCCGGAGCTCATGGCCGATGTCGAGCGGCGTATCGCGGTCGGGAGCACGGCGGAGCGCGGGGTGTACGACGCGTTCGCCTCGTACCGCGCGCTGCTGGCGAATGCCGGTGAGTACCTCGCCGGTCGTGTGGCGGACCTCGACGACGTGCGGAACCGTATCGTCGCCCGGCTCCTCGGTGTGCCGATGCCGGGTGTGCCGGACAGCGACGAGCCGTACGTCCTCATCGCTCGTGACCTCGCACCCGCCGACACCGCTCTGTTGGACCCGACGCTGGTCCTCGGTTTCGTCACCGAGGAGGGTGGGCCGACCAGCCACAGCGCGATCCTGGCTCGGGCGCTCGGTGTTCCCGCCGTGGTGGCGCTGCCGGGCGCGGGGGAGCTTGCCGAGGGCACGCTGGTCGCCGTGGACGGCAGCACCGGCGAGATCTTCGTGAATCCGAGTGCGGAGAAGAAGGCCGAGATGGAGGCCGCGGCCGCTGCGCGCAAGGCCGCGCTGGGCGCCTCGACCGGGCCCGGTGCCACCTCGGACGGGCACAAGGTGCCGCTGCTGGCCAATGTCGGCGGTCCCGCGGACGTTCCCGCGGCGGTCGCGGCCGGTGCCGAGGGCGTGGGTCTGTTCCGTACCGAGTTCCTCTTTCTTGACGACAGCAAGAACGCGCCGTCGGAGGAGAAGCAGGTCGAGGCGTATCGCACGGTGCTGGAGGCCTTCCCCGAAGGGCGGGTCGTGGTGCGGGTGCTCGATGCGGGCGCCGACAAGCCGCTCGACTTCCTGACGCCGGCCGACGAGCCGAACCCGGCGCTGGGCGTGCGCGGGCTCCGCTCGCTGCTCGACCACCCCGATGTGCTGCGGACGCAGCTGACGGCGCTCGCGAAGGCTTCCGAGGGACTGCCTGTCTACCTCGAGGTGATGGCGCCGATGGTCGCGGACCGTGCCGACGCCAAGGCGTTCGCCGACGCGTGCCGTGAGGCGGGTCTGCGGGCGAAGTTCGGTGCCATGGTCGAGATTCCGTCGGCCGCTCTGCGGGCGCGGTCGATCCTGCAGGAGGTCGAGTTCCTGTCGCTGGGGACCAACGACCTCGCGCAGTACACCTTCGCCGCCGACCGCCAGGTGGGTGCCGTGTCCCGGCTGCAGGATCCGTGGCAGCCCGCGCTGCTCGACCTGGTCGCGCTGTCCGCCGAGGCGGCCAAGGCCGAGGGCAAGAGCTGCGGTGTCTGCGGCGAGGCCGCTTCGGACCCGCTGCTCGCGTGTGTGCTGACCGGTCTCGGTGTCACCTCTCTCTCCATGGGTGCCGCGTCGATTCCCTATGTCCGCGCGACGCTGGCCAAGTACACGCTGGCGCAGTGCGAGCGTGCCGCGGCGGCCGCGCGTGCCTGCGACAGTGCCGAGGAAGCGCGCACGGCGGCCCAGGCGGTGCTGTCCGGCGAGTAGTCGGTGCCGTCAGCCGGCGGTGCCGTGTGCCGTTGTCGCTGATCGGCCGTGATCGAGGGGCGCCCCACCTGAGAGTGGGGCGCCCCTCGTGTGTTCAGTGCCTGTGCCGTGTCGTGGGTCCTTCCTCCCCCAGGTCGGGCGGTGCGCAGTAGTCGACGCCCGATTCCGGGGAGACGAGGTCGCCGGAGACGACGTCGGTGCAGTAGGCGTCGAAGACCTCGCCGGCGGTGAGCGGTTCCAGGCCTTCGCCGCGCAGGCGCCAGCCGTAGACACGGTCGGTCGTGTCGGGGGTGCCGACGCGCATGACCAGGCCACCGGGGCTCTGGGTGGCGATGCCCAGTGCGAGGACGGTGGTGAACTCGAGTGCCTCGGACTCGTCCAGGTGGGGTGTTCCGTGCTGGTCGTCGTCGGCCCGGAGGACCGCTACGAGTGTTTCGGGCTCCGTGGAGACGCTGCACACGAGGTGGCGCTCGCCAGGGCCCGAGGCGTCGAGGATGCGGACGAGCAGGTCGGAGGCGCGTACGAAGGCGACTCGGCCGATGTCCTCGCCGCAGGACGCGCAGGTGCCGATGCGGGAAAGCAGCGTAGTCGCGTACTCCCAAGTGGCCTGGCGGACGGCTTCGTCGATGAGGTTCGGGACGAGGTGGTCGAGGGGCTGGCCCTCGTACGGGACGGTTGCGCCTGTCGCGGCGAGTTCCGCGGTGAATCGGGTGCGGCTGGACGGTGTGTCGGGTTCCAGGCCGTGTTCGGCGCAGAATTCCGCGTACTCCTCGGGGTCGAAGAGTGCCACCGTGGTGTGGCCGCCCTGGGAGGCGAGGGTTCGGAGCAGGGCTTCCACCTGCTGGAGATAGCTCGCGTGGTTGTCGAAGGTGAAGGTGCGGTAGCGCCGCCGCATCGCGGTGAAGTCCTGCTCGTCGGTCAACAGGCCGATGGTTCCGGCGATTTCACGGCGCAGGACGCGTCGCATGGTCTGGTGCTGGGTGTGTGCCATTTTTCCCCCTGCGTGCAGTCGATCAATGCTCACTCACAGTAATCGGCGGCACTGACAACGCCCCTCGGACGTGGGGAGCACGCCCGAGGCGGCGCTGGCGTATGGGGTTGGTCAGGCTCGTTTGCGGGCCAGTTCCTCGTAGAAGCGGAGCAGGTCGAGGTTGTCGATGGAGCCGGGGTTGACCGCCTTTTCCAAGGGGGTGCCCTGGAGTAGGCGTTTGACCGGGACCTCGATGCGCTTGCCGGTGAGGGTGTGCGGGACTCCGGGTACCTCGATGACCTCGTCGGGGATGTGGCGGGGGGAGAGTTGCTCGCGGATCGTCTGCTTGATGCGGTTCAGGAGGGCGTCGTCGAGTTCGGCTCCTGGAGCGAGGTGGACGAAGAGGGGCATCCAGTAGCCGCCGTCGGGCAGTTCGATGCCGATGACGAGGGACTCTCGGATCTCGGGGAGCCGCTCCACGGCTTCGTAGATGTCGGCCGAACCCATGCGGACGCCCTGGCGGTTGAGGGTGGAGTCCGAGCGGCCGTGGATGACGACGGAGCCGCGTGAGGTGACGGTGATCCAGTCGCCGTGGCGCCACACTCCGGGGTACGTGTCGAAGTAGCTGTCGTGGTAGCGGCTGCCGTCGGGGTCGTTCCAGAAGCGGATGGGCATCGACGGCATGGGGTTGGTGACGACGAGTTCGCCGACCTCGTCGATGAGGGGTTCGCCGCTGGGGTCCCAGGACTGGAGGTCGGTGCCGAGGCCGGGTGCCTGGAGTTCGCCGACGTGGACCGGGAGGGTGGGCACGGCTCCGGCGAAGCAGGAACACACGTCGGTGCCGCCGCTGACGGAGGCGATCCACAGGTCCTCGCGCACCTCGTCGTGCAGCCAGCGGAATCCGTCGGGCGGCAGGGGCGAGCCGGTGGTGGCGACGCACTGGACGCGGGAGAGGTCGAAGTCACGGGAGGGGTGGACGCCCGCCTTCCGGCAGGCCATGACGTATGCCGCCGAGGTGCCGTAGAGGGTGGCGCCGGTGCGTTCGGCGATACGCCACTGGGCGGCGGTGTCCGGGTAGCCCGGGCTGCCGTCGTACAGGACGATCGTGGTGCCCGTCAGGAGGCCGGAGACAAGGAAGTTCCACATCATCCAGCCGGTGGACGTGTACCAGAAGAAGCGGTCCTCGGGCCCCAGGTCGCAGTGGAGGCCGAGCTGCTTGAGGTGCTCGACGAGGATGCCGCCCTGGGACTGGACGATGGCTTTGGGGAGGCCGGTCGTGCCGGAGGAGTAGAGCACCCACAGGGGGTGGTCGAAAGGGACCTCTTCGTAGAGGGGTGTCACGTCCGCCGATGTGAGGGCCGACCATTCCAGGGCGCCCTCGGGGGGTTCGGTGCCGAGCAGCGGGATGTGGACGACGGCGCGCAGGGTGGGCAGTTCGCGGCGCAGTTCGGCGACGGTGTCGCGGCGGTCGTGCTCCTTGCCGCCGTAGCGGTAGCCGTCGACGGTGAACAGGACGACGGGTTCGACCTGCTGGAAGCGGTCGAGGACGCTGCGGGCGCCGAAGTCGGGGGCGCAGGACGTCCAGACGCCGCCGACGGCCGCGGTGGCGAGAAGGGCGACGACGGCCTGGGGCACGTTCGGGAGGTAGCCGCTGACGCGGTCCCCCGGGCGTACGCCGAGGGCACGGAGTTCGGCGGCCAGGGAGCCGACCTGGCGGCGCAGTTCGGACCAGCTGACCGGGGTCGGTTCGTGGGTCTCGTCGACATGGAGGAGGGCGGGTTCGTCCGCTCGGGTGTCGGCCGCTCGCAGGGCGTGCTCGGCGTAGTTGAGGGTGGCTCCGGGGAACCACTGTGCGCCCGGCATCGAGCGGTCGCCCAGCACGCGCGCGTAGGGGGTCGAGAACCGTACGTCGAACCACTCGGTGACGGCTTTCCAGAACGTGTCCAGTTCGTCCACGGACCAGCGGTGCAGAGCGGCGTACCCGCCCTCGGCGGGGGCTCCGTGGTGCTCGGCCGCCCAGGTCTGGAATCGGGTGATCTGTGACTGGGCGATACGGCCCGGGTCGGGTTGCCAGAGCGGCGAGGGGTTCGCTGAGGTCATGGGGCGGCTCCCGGACTGTGCGCGTCGTGTGCGTGTACCGCGCACGGGCTGGGGTGTGCGCGTCACGCGGCTGACACGGACGATGCCATGTGATCGACATCCGCACCAGGGCGAGCCCCACATAGTCCGGCTCGTGAAGATGTGCTCCTACCACGGGTGAACGGAAGTTGAACGACTCACTCATCGGCCGTTTCGAGTGGCAGGCTGAGCAGCATGGACGGTCGTGACCTGGTGCGTTCGATGAAGGTGGTCGGTTCGGTGGGATCGGCCCAGGGGCTGCGCACCGTGCGGGCGGCGTGGCGGAGGAGGCGCGCCGACGCCTCGGGACTGCCGGCGCGGGGCGCCGAGCGTGCGCGGGTTCCCGGGCCCGTGCTGGGTGTGGAGCCGGGCCCCGGTGGCGGGGTCGTCCGGTTCACCCGGTCGGAGCTGCGGATCACCGTCACGACCGGCGGGGCTGTCTTCTGGGGCTGGGACGGGGCGGGGCCCGAGCCGTCGTACGCGCTCGCGGGTCCCTCTCCCGAACCGGACCCCCGGGCCCTGCTGGAGCCGGACAAGGACGGCGCCTGGCGGGTCGTGGCGGAGCGGATGACGGTGGTCGTCTCGCGGCACGGCGCCGTGGAGGTGCGTACGCCGGGCGGGGTGACCCTGCGGCGGGATCTGCCGCCGCGGTGGTGGGAGCCGGTGGGTGGTGGGGAGGCGCGTTGGATGCAGCGGTCCGAAGTGGCCGCGGACGCGCGGTTCTTCGGCCTGGGCGGGCGCGCGTCGGGGCCCCGGCTGCGCGACGGAACGTATCGGCTGTGGAACACGGATCCGGGGCACGCGTTCGGGCCCGGCGACGATCCGCTGTACATCACCATGCCGGTGCAGATGGTGGTGGCCGACGCGGCCACCCACCTGGTGTTCCACGACAGCACGTGGGACGGCGGTGTGACGTTGCGCGAGGGCGAGGAGGGTGCCGGGTCCGGGCACGACCGGGCCGGGACGAGCGAACTCCGGATGGACGGCGGGCCCCTGCGCTGCTGGGTGATGGTGGGCAACCCCGCGCGCGTGCTGCACGCCTGGGCGTCTCTCACCGGAGCCGCCGCTCTGCCGCCGGCCTGGGCCCTGGGCCACCATCACGCGCGGTGGGGCTTCGGGAGCGAGGAGGAGGTGCGGCGGATCGTCGGCGGCTATCACGAGCGCGGGCTGCCGCTGGAGGCCGTGCACCTCGACATCGACCACTTCGACGCGCATCAGGTGTTCACGGTCGACCGGGACCGTTTCCCGAAGCTGCCGGTGCTCGCCGAGGAACTGCGCCGGGACGGGATCCGGCTGGTGTCGATCGTGGATCCGGCGGTGAAGGCCGATCCCGGCAACGCCGTGTACGACAGCGGGACCGCCGAGGAGGCCTTTGTGCGGGACGCCGCCGGGCAGCCGGTGCGTGGTGTGGTCTGGCCGGGTGAGGTGGTCTATCCGGACTTCACGCGCGCGCGTACGCGCCGGTGGTGGGGCGGTCTCTACGAAGAGCGGCTCTCCCAGGGGTTCGCCGGTTTCTGGCACGACATGAACGAGCCGGTGTCCTTCGCCGCCTTCGGGGAGTCGACGCTGCCCCGTTCGGCGCGGCACGACCTGGAGGGTCGCGGTGGCGACCATCGCGAGGCGCACAACGTGTACGCGCTCGGCATGGCGCGGGCGGGTTACGAAGGCCTGCGCGAACTGATGCCCCAGGAGCGGCCGTTCCTGTTCTCCCGCTCCGGGTGGGCCGGAATGCAGCGCTACGGAGGGACCTGGTCCGGGGACGTGGCCACGGGGTGGCCCGGTCTGCGGGCGTCCCTGTCGCTGGTGATGGGCCTCGGGCTGTGCGGCGTGCCGTATTCGGGCCCCGATGTGGGCGGCTTCGACGGCAGCCCCTCCCCCGAGCTGTATCTGCGGTGGTTCCAGCTGGGCGCGTACCTGCCCCTGTTCCGTACGCACGCGAGTCTGCGGGCGGGGCGCAGGGAGCCCTGGGAGTTCGGGGACGACGTTCTCGGGCACGCGCGCGTGGCGCTCGTCGAACGGCGGCGGCTGCTGCCGTACTTCATGACGCTGGCGCATCTGGCACGCCGTACGGGTGCGCCCTATGTGCGGCCGGTGTGGTGGGGCGCGCCGGAGGACAGGGCGCTGCGGGACTGTGAGGACGCGTTCCTGCTCGGTGACTGTCTGCTGGTGGCGCCGGTGCTGGACCCGGGCGCCGATCGGCGTGCGGTGCAGCTGCCGCGGGGGCGCTGGTACGACACGGTGACCGAGGAGGCGTACGAAGGGCCCGCTCAGGTGCTGATCGACGCCCCCTTGTCGCGGATTCCGGTTCTGGCCCGTGCGGGGGCGGTCCTGCCGGTGCGTGGCGAGGACGGCGGGCTGGAGCTGGAGGTGTGGGCGCCCGCCCGCGGACGGACCGGGGGCGGGCTGGTGGTGGAGGACGCGGGCGACGGCTGGGAGGAGCCGGAGATCGATCGCTATGTGACGCGTCGGAAGGGGAAGCGGGTGATCGTCGAGCGGTACGGCGAGGACGGTCGCAGTGAGCCGTCACTGCCCGTTCGGGTGCGAGGGCTGGGAGCGTTGTGACACGCCCCTGAAGGGGGCCACAGCCCCCGGCGGGGTCACGCCCGAGTCGGGCGTGACCCCGCCGGGGGCTCGTGAAGAGCTCTCAGACGTACCGGCCCTCGAACCACGCCTTCGCCGCCAGGGTGTGCAGCGGGAAGGCGAGTTCGGTCGCCCTGCGCAGCAGTTGCCAGCCCTCGGTCTCGTCGGTCGCGACGGACGGCGGCAGGTCGGACACCGGACGCTCCGGGAGGGCTCCGAAAAGCAGCAGGTGGCCGTCGGGCGAGCTCAGCGCGTCGACGAGCCGTACGTCGCGGCTGGCCGCGGCGATGCCCGTCTCCTCCTTGAGCTCACGGACGACGGCCTGCCGCCAGTCCTCCCGTTGGTCGATGAACCCTCCGGGCAGGGCTATGCCCCCGCGCGCGGGAGCGATGGTCCGGGTGATGACGACCAGGGCCGCGCCCTTGGTGTCGTACACGGGTTGCAGGGCCACCGCGACCGGAGTCGGGTTGCGATAGGCCACGGTGCCGCAGGAGGAGCAGGTGCGGGGCCAGCCGGAAACGCCCTCTCCGTAGGGCGCGCCGCAGCTCGAACAGTGGGAGTCCGGCGCGGAGTTGGCGGACGGGATCTGGGTTGGAGACACGCCCGGGACTGTATCCGATCATCACAAGGACGGCTGCGCGGGCCGCCTCAGTGAGACTGGATGAGGGATTTCCTCGACACCGGGAAGTTGAAATAGGTGTCGGGGTACAGCTCCGGCTTGTACGTGAAGTGCCACCACTCCTCGGCCAGGTTCACGAAACCGAGGCCTTCGAGGGTGTCCTTCAGGAGCAGCCTGTTGGTGCGCTGCTGTCCCTGGATGCGCGGGTCGAGGGTGTGCGAGAGGGTGTCGAAGCAGTCGTAACCGGTGCCCATGTCCACGGAGTTGTCCGGGAATCGCTCACCCTGGGGTGCGAAGCAGGGCACGAGGGGCTCTCCGGGGACGTACGGGCGGGTCGGCAGGGCCGGGAGCCTCACGAGGGTGAGGTCCATGGTCGAGCCGCGGCTGTGGCCGGACTTCTCCGCGATGTAACCGTCCTCGAACAGACGGGTCTTGTCGACGTTCGGGTAGAACTCGCCCTTCATGGCCTGGTCTTCGAGGTCCTTGGCCCAGCGGACGAAGTGGTCCACGGACCGCTGGGGGCGGTAGCAGTCGTACACCTTCAGGGAGTAGCCCTGCACCAGCAGTCGCTGCTGGGCCTGGTGGAGGGCTTCGGCGGCGGGCCTGGTGAGGATGCAGAGGGGCTGCCGGTAGCCGTCGATGCGCTCGCCCACGAAGTTGTGCGGGGTGAAGTAGCGGATCTCCTCGATGATCGTGGGGTCCACGGATCTCAGGGCCACGAAGTCGGCGGGAGCCTTCGGCTCGGTCGTGGCCCGGGCCGTCGCGGAGGCCGCGGTGACGGCCAGCAGGGCGGCGAGGACGGTGACGAGACCGCGTACCGCCATGGAGAGTCGTGTCATGTTCCCTGCATCTATCAGGTGCAGGTTCCCCGGGGGAAGAGATCGGATACAGTCCGCGCCCGATCGAGTGAGCGGACAGGGCCGGGGCCGGAGGCGACCCGCGTGGCTCGGGGACGAGGGACGGCCGGAACCACCCCCGTGGGCCCCGGCCGTCCCTACCGATACTCCGACGCTCAGGAGGCCTGATCGGTTCTCTTCTGACGGACCGGATCGTTCCTCGTGAGGCACTCCGGCGCCCTGCCCAATCGACTCCGCCCGTGGCACACTTCTGACGTTCCGTCAGATCCGGCGCTGTGGAGGGATCTTGTCGCGCACCCGTACACCCGTTGTCACCGGCTGGTTCACCGGCGAGGGGGAGGAGTTCCGGCTCCTCGGCACGCGCTGCTCGGCCTGCGCGTCGGTGTTCTTCCCACGTGAGGACGCCTTCTGCCGCAATCCGGGTTGCCCCGGCGGCGAGCTGGCGGAGGTCCCGCTGTCGCGGCGCGGCCGCGTGTGGTCGTACACGGACAGCCGCTACCGACCGCCGTCACCCTATGTGTCCGATCCGGAACTCGAATGGCGGCCGTACGCGTTGATCGCTGTGGAACTGGAATCCGAACGGCTCGTGGTGCTCGGACAGACCGTTCCCGGGGTGACCGTCGCCGACCTGGCGGTGGGCATGGAGGTGGAGGTTGTCCCGGGCGTGCTGAACGAGGACGCGGACACGACCTGGACGACCTGGCACTGGCGGCCGACGGGGGTGACGGCATGACGGACGAGGTGGCGGTGCTCGGCGCGGGCATGCACCCCTGGGGCAAGTGGGGGCGCGGCTTCGTGGAGTACGGGACGGTGGCCGCGCGCGCGGCGCTCGCCGACGCGGGAGTCGACTGGCGGGACGTCGGCTCGATCGTCGGCGCGGACACGGTCCGTGGCGGCTATCCGGGGTATGTGGCGGGGGCGACGTTCGCCAAGGCACTGGGCTGGCAGGGCGCCCGGGTCGCGAGCGTGTACGCGGCGTGCGCGTCGGGGGCGCAGGCCGTCAACACCGCGCGGGCGCAGATCCTTTCGGGTCTCGCGGACGTGGTTCTGGTGGTGGGCGCGGACGCGGCCCCGAAGGGCTTCTTCCGGCCCCCGGGCGGGGACCGGCCCGACGATCCGGACTGGCTGCGGTTCCGGGTCCTGGGGGCGACGAATCCGACGTACTTCGGGCTGTACGCGCGGCGGCGGATGGCCGTCCACGGGGACACGCTGGAGGACTTCGCGCAGGTCAAGGTGAAGAACGCGGCTCTGGGGGCGCTGAATCCCAATGCCCGCTACCGCAAGCGGGTCACGGCCGAGGAGGTCGCCGCCTCGGCCGTCGTGGCCGATCCGCTGCGGCTGCTCGACATCTGCGCGACCTCGGACGGGGCGGCGGCGCTCGTACTGTCCAGCATGGAGTTCGCCCGCCGTCACGGGGCGGCGGACCCGGTGCGGATCCGCGCGGTGTCCACGGTGACGCCGCGCTATCCCAACACCGTGCTCGACCTTCCCGACATCGCGACGGACTCCGCGGTCGCGGCGGAGCCCGCGGCCGACACGTTCCGCGCGTCGATCGCGCGGGCCGCATACGAGGAGGCGGGCGTCGGCCCCGAGGATCTCTCGCTCGCGGAGGTCTACGACCTGTCCACGGCCCTGGAGTTGCAGTGGTACGAGGATCTGGGGCTGTGCGGCGAGGGCGAGGCGGCCAAGCTGCTGCGGGAGGGCGCGACGGCGCCGGGAGGACGAATACCGGTGAACGTCAGCGGCGGACTCGCCTCCTTCGGAGAGGCCGTTCCGGCGCAGGCCATCGCCCAGGTCTGCGAGCTCACCTGGCAGTTGCGAGGAGCGGCGGGTGACCGGCAGGTCGCGGGTGCGCGGGTGGGGATCACCGCGAACCAGGGGCTGTTCGGGCACGGGTCGTCCGTGATCGCCGTCAGGTGAGGAGACCCGGCGTGCCGGCGGGGGTCGTCCGCACACTGTGTGATCGGTCCGAAATCGTGCGTGAACAGCTCGTGAACTGCGCCTGGGCGTACGCGGGTGGCGTCATTATGCTTCCGTGCCCTCCTGGACGGATACTGTCCGCTTCGCCTTCCAGCCGGTCGTCAACCTGACGACCGGAGGGGTTACGGCGCTGGAGATACTCGCCCGTCCGGAGTCCGGTGACATCCTCGCGCAGGCGCGCCGGGATCCCGAACTCGACGGCCGGCTGGCCGCGTTGGCGATGCGGGCGGCTGCCCGTCAGGAGACGCTGCTGCCGCTGCATGTCAACGTGTTCGCCGGGACCCTCGCCGATCTCGGCGGGCTCGCCGCGCTCCGTGACGAGGTGCGGGAGGCCGGGCGCATGCCGTGGGAGGTGACGGTCGACGTCGGACCGCCCTTCACCCACGTACCGCACCAGGCGCTCATCGAAGCGGTGACGGTGTTGCGGGACGAGGGCTTCCGGATCTGCGCGGACGGCATCGGCGACGGTGACGTGCCCCTGCGGGTGCTCGCGGATCTCGCGCCCGACCTGGTGAAGCTGGACGCGTCCCTGCTGTCGAGGCCGGCGGTGGTGCGGGCGATGCGCACGCTGTGCGAGCAGCTCGGGGCGTTGTTGTCCGTCGAGGGCGTCGAGACCGAGTCGCAGTGCGCGGCGGCCGTGTCCGCGGGCGCGCAGCTGGCACAGGGCGAGTTGTTCGCGCCTCCGGCACGGCGGCCCGCGGCGGATGTGTACGTTCCGGCCCTCTCGCCCGTGGCCGCGGCGACGCCGCCCTACGGGCCGCCCGTACGACAGTTCGTACGGCCTGCCGCGCTGCTGCCCGCCGGGGCGTCCGCGGGGCAGGTGCGGGCGCTGCTGACCGGATCGCCGGAGGTCTCCGGGGTGGTGCTCGTGGACGCCGCCGGGGTGCCGGTGCGGTCGGTGCACCGCTCGCGGTTCCTGCTGTCGCTGTCGGGGCGCTACGGGCACGCGCTGTACGCCGACCGGCCCGCCGCGCGGCTGGGCGATCCGCCGCGCACGGTCGGGGTCGACGCGACCGCGTGGGAGGTTCTCGACGTGGTGGCGGACGGGGCGCCGGACCGTACGTCGGACGATGTCGCGGTCGTCGACCGGCTCGGGCGGTGCGTGGGCGTCGTACGGCTGGCGGATCTCGTACGGGCGCTGGCGGAGAGCCGTGTCGAGGAGGCCGCCGCGCTCAATCCGCTGACGCGGCTCCCCGGTTCGGACGCGATCACCGGTGAGGTGGACCGGTGGATCGCCGACGGGCGGGTGTTCGCGCTGAGCTGGCTGGACGTCGACGGCTTCAAGCGGGTCAACGACGGTGCGGGGTTCGCTGCGGGCGACGAGCTGATCCGGGCGGTGGGGCGGGCGCTGCAGGCGGCCGCGTCCGGGGCCACGCGCGTGGGGCACATCGGCGGTGACGACTTCCTGGTCCTGGCTGATCCGGAGTGGCTCGATCCACTGGCCACGTCGGTGCTCGACACGCCCTGGTCGGCGGGCGGGCTCGCCGTCACCCTGTCCCTCGCCACCGTGCTGTGCGCCCCTGGCAGCGTCACCGACCACCGCGAGGCCGCCGCGTGTCTGGCGCCCCTCAAGCAGGCCGCGAAGTCCCTCCGGGGGGCCAGCTGGGTACTGGGCCGCGCGGGCCTGCCGGGCCACGAGATCCGACGCGGGTCGGGGGCCGCACCGGCACATGCCGAGAGTTGGGCGGGCGGGCCGGGGCGGGGGTGAGTGGCTCTCGGCCGGGGGCGGCCGAGCGGCGGCGGGGGGTACCGAGGTGGTGGGGGTACCGAGGCTCAGGGCGCGGCCGCGCCGGGGCGACCGGCCGGCTCGCAGCTGAGGGCTCCCCCGGGCGGCTGAGGGTTGCGGTCGGCTGAGGCCGCAGGTCGGCTTAGGACTGGGGTCAGTTGTGGGCTCCCGGGCAACTGGTGGACTCCCCGGGAGTTGAGAGCTGCGGTCGGCTGAAGCTGCAGGTCGACTGAGGACTGCGGTCAGCTGTGGACTGCAGAGCGGCTGAGAGCTGCGGTCGGCTGTAGGCTGCCGGGCGGCTGAGGGCTGGCGGGACCGCAGCGGCTCGCCCCGCGATGCTGTGAACCACGCCATCGGCCCGGCCGATTCGGGAGATCTCTCGGGCCGTCTTCTCCGCCCCGGGTCACCGGCGCCCACGCCATGCACCGACGTGGACGCGCCTCGAAGGCCGCGTTCCCGCTGACGAGTCGAACGCCGACGGGCTCCGCACGGCTCCCGCCGTGGAACCCGGCGGCTCCTCGCTCTCCGCCGCCGGGTACACGCCCCGGAACGCGGCCGCCCCGTCGAGTCGTTTGCGTGGGCCCGAACCGTTGTCGCCCGCGACCTTGACGCTCTCACAGTGCCGGTGAACACTTCCGGTGTCAGTCGGCATCGCCGCATTCCGGCGTATTCAGGCACTGCGCCGCGCGGGCCCTCGCCTGCGCCAACGGGTCATGCCCCCACGGGCGATTCGACTACGACGGCACGCTCGTCACGGACGCCGGGCGGGGCGCGGGATCTCCCTGCTCTCGGCTGAAGTAGCCATGGGAACGCACCCTGCACGGTGGACCGGGGCGGATCGCCCCGGGCCTGGGCCTAGGAGCCGCCATGAGCAACGGAGACATATTCGTCGGTGAGGTCATCGGCACAGCGATTCTGATCCTCTTCGGCGCCGGAGTGGTCGCCGCGGTCGTACTCAACTACTCAAAGGCGAAGGACGCCGGCTGGGTCGTGATCGCGTTCGGCTGGGGCTTCGGCGTACTGGCCGGTGCCTACACCGCCGCGCCGCTGTCCGGAGGGCACCTCAACCCCGCGGTGACCGTCGGCATCGCCATCGACACCGGGGACTGGGACAAGGTCCACATCTACATCGCGGGACAGATGGTCGGCGCCTTCCTGGGCGCGGTGCTGTGCTGGCTGGTCTACTTCGCCCAGTTCCAGGCCAACGCCGAAGAGGAGATCGCGCAGCCCACGCTCGGGATCTTCTCCACGGGCCCCGCGATCCGCAATCCCGTGGCGAACCTCATCACGGAGATCATCGCGACCATCGGTCTGGTGCTGCCGATCCTGGCATTCGGCCTCACCAAGGGGCTCGGCGAGTCCGGCACCGCGATCCTGATCGTGTCGTTCCTGGTGGTCGGCATCGGTCTGTCGCTCGGTGGTCCGACGGGGTACGCCATCAACCCGGCCCGTGACCTGGGCCCGCGCATCGCCCACGCCATCCTGCCGATCCCCAACAAGGGGACGTCGGACTGGAGTTACTCGTGGATCCCGGTGGTCGGCCCGCTGATCGGCGGCGTGCTTGCCGGGCTCATCTTCAAAGCAGCCTTCTGAGGCAGCCGTCCGAAGAATCCGACGAAGGGGACGTCATGACGGACAAGTTCGTCGCCGCAATCGACCAGGGCACCACGTCCAGCCGCTGCATCGTCTTCAACCAGGACGGCGCCATCGTCGCCGTCGACCAGCGAGAACACCGCCAGATCTTCCCCAAGCCGGGCTGGGTGGAGCACGACGCCACCGAGATCTGGTCGAAGGTGCAGGCCGTGGTCGCGGGCGCCCTCGCGAAGGCCGGGCTCCGCGCCGACCAGCTCAGCGCGATGGGGATCACCAACCAGCGCGAGACGACGGTCCTTTGGGACCGGGCCACGGGCAAGCCCGTGCACAACGCGATCGTCTGGCAGGACACCCGTACCTCCGCACTCTGCAACGAACTCGGCGGCTCGGACGGGCAGGACCGTTTCCGTGAGCAGACCGGACTGCCGCTGGCCAGCTACTTCTCCGGGCCCAAGGCGGCCTGGCTGCTCGACAACGTGCCGGGACTGCGGGCCCGCGCCGAGCGCGGCGAGATCGCCTTCGGCACGATCGACTCCTGGCTGATCTGGAACCTCACCGGCGGCACGGACGGCGGAAAGCACGTCACCGACGTGACCAACGCCGGCCGCACGATGCTGATGAACCTCGAAACACTCCAGTGGGACCAGTCCATCCTCTCCGCGATGAACGTCCCCGAGGCAGTCCTCCCGGAGATCAGGTCCTCGTCCGAGGTGTACGGGACCGCCGTCGGCCAACTCGCGGGCGTCCCGGTGGCGTCGGCGCTGGGCGACCAGCAGGCCGCGGTGTTCGGACAGGCCTGCTACGACGTGGGCACGGCCAAGAACACGTACGGGACGGGCAGTTTCCTGCTGCTCAACACCGGGAACCGGCCCGTGCCCTCGAAGAACGGGCTGCTGACCACGATGGGGTACAAGATCGGATCGGAGGCGCCGGTCTACTGCCTCGAAGGGTCCATCGCGATCACCGGCGCGCTCGTGCAGTGGTTCCGCGACCAGCTCGGCATCATCCGCAGCGCCGACGAGATCGAGACCCTCGCCGCGAGCGTCGACGACAACGGCGGCGCGTACATCGTGCCCGCGTTCTCGGGCCTGTTCGCGCCCTACTGGCGCTCCGACGCACGCGGTGTCGTCACCGGCCTGACCAGGTACGTCACGAAGGGACACCTCGCGCGGGCCGTCCTGGAGGCGACGAGCTGGCAGACGCGTGAGGTCGTGGACGCCATGTTCCAGGACTCCGGGGTGCAGATCACGACCCTGAAGGTGGACGGCGGCATGACCAAGAACAATCTGCTGATGCAGCACCAGGCGGATGTGCTCGGGGTGCCGGTGATCCGCCCGAAGGTCTCCGAGACGACCTGCCTGGGAGCGGCGTACGCGGCCGGTCTGGCGACCGGCGTGTGGAACGACCTCGACGAGCTGAAGTCGCACTGGCAGAAGGACGTCGAGTGGACGCCGAACATGGAGGCGTCCGTCCGTGACCGCGAGTACCACAACTGGCGCAAGGCGGTGGAGAAGAGCTTCGGCTGGCACGAGGACGGCGAGGGCTGACCCGGCCGTTTTTCGAGGTCCACGCGCGCGTGCGGCATCGTTGGCCACGCACGCGCGTGCGGCCTGTCCTGCGAGGAGTGCCTGAGGACTGCGGCCCGTACCCCTGTCGGCGGGGGTACGGGTCGTACTCGTGCCGGTATCGGTCCGGCCCGGGCCGGTCGGGTGTCGCCGTCCGGAGTCTCAGGTGGTGACGGTCTGGCGGCGCTCGGCGGCGTACGCCATCGCGTGCTGGACGACCTCGATGAGGACTTCCTTGACCGACTCCCGGCCGCGCGCGTCGCACAGGACGACCGGGACTCCGGGGTCGAGGTCGAGGGCCTGGCGGACGTCCTCGATGGGGTAACGGGCCGCGCCCTCGAAGCAGTTGACGCCCACCACGAAGGGTATGGAACGCCGCTCGAAGTAGTCGACGGCGGCGAAGCAGTCCTCCAGGCGGCGGGTGTCTGCGAGGACGACGGCACCCAGGGCGCCGGTGGCGAGCTCGTCCCACAGGAACCAGAAACGGTTCTGACCGGGCGTCCCGAAGAGGTACAGCACCAGGTCCTCGCGGAGCGTGATGCGGCCGAAGTCCATCGCGACCGTGGTGGTGTGCTTGCCCTCCACACCGCTGGTGTCGTCGACGGGACGGCCCGCCTCGGTCAGCAGCTCCTCGGTGCGCAGCGGCTTGATCTCGCTGACGGCGCCGACCATGGTGGTCTTGCCCACGCCGAAACCGCCCGCCACGAGGATCTTGAGCGTGACGGGTTCGACGGGGGCCTTGCCGCGCTCAGTGCGCCCGAAGATCATCGTTCTCTTCTCCTGCTTCAGTGGTGTCGCGTGCTTCGGTGGAGCTTGCATCGGTGGTCGAGCTTGGTTCGTTGGTGGCGCTTGGTTCGTTCGTGGCGCTTGCTTCGGTGGTGCCGGGCGGTGGGGGACCGTATCCGCCGCCGCCGGGTGTTTCGATGACCAGCACGTCGCCGGGGCCGACCTCGGCCGCGTCGCTCCCGGCGAGTTCGGTGACCGTGCCGTCCGCGCGCTCCACACGGTTGGCGCCCAGCGTCCCGGGTTCGCCGCCCGCCATACCGTAGGGCGGGACCCTGCGGTGCTGGGAGAGCGTGGAGACGGTCATCGGCTCGTGGAACCGGATGCGGCGTACGGCACCGTCACCGCCCCGCCACCGTCCGGCCCCGCCGCTGTCGCGTCGTACGGCGAACTCGTCGAGCTGAACCGGCAGTCGCCACTCCAGGACCTCGGGGTCCGTGAGTCGCGAGTTGGTCATGTGGGTCTGTACGACGGGCGCGCCGGGGAAGCCGTCGCCCGCACCGGACCCGGAGGCCACGGTCTCGTAGTACTGGTACCGCTCGTTGCCGAAGGTGACGTTGTTCATGGTGCCGGAGCCCTCGGCCTGCACTCGGAGAGCACCGTACAGGGCGCCGGTGATCGCCTGTGACGTCTCCACATTTCCCGCCACAACGGCGGCCGGTGGCCGCGGGGCGAGCATCGAGCCGGGCGGTACGACGATGTCGAGGGGCCGCAGGCAGCCGTCGTTGAGCGGGATGTCGTCGGCGACCAGGGTGCGGAAGACGTACAGGACGGCCGCGTTGACCACCGCGAACGGCGCGTTGAAGTTGGTGGCGAGCTGCGGGGACGTGCCCGTGAAGTCGACTTTCGCGGAGCGACTTTCGCGGTCCACGGAGACGTGGACCCGGATCACGGCGCCGGAGTCGGTCTCGTAGGCGAACTCGCCGTCCTCAAGGGTGTCGATGACGCGGCGGACCGCCTCCTCGGCGTTGTCCTGGACGTGCTTCATGTACGCCTGGACGACGTCGAGCCCGAAGTGCTCGATCATGCGGGCGACTTCGTCGACGCCCTTCTGGTTGGCGGCGATCTGGGCGCGCAGGTCGGCGAGGTTGGTCTTCGGGTTGCGCGAGGGGAAGGGCGCCTCGGTGAGGAGGCTTCGGGTCTCGGCCTCCCTGAGACGGCCGCCCTCCACGAGCAGCCAGTTGTCGAAGAGGATGCCTTCCTCCTCGATGGTGCTGCTGTTGGCCGGCATGGACCCGGGCGCGATGCCGCCGATCTCCGCGTGGTGGCCGCGCGAGGCGACGTAGAAGAGGATGCGCCCGCCGTCCGCGCCGCCGTCCGTATCGTCGCGGCCGGCTGTGTCGTCGCCCCCTGTGCCGTCACCCTCCGTGTCGAAGACCGGGGTGATCACCGTGACGTCGGGGAGGTGGGTGCCGCCGTGGTACGGGTCGTTGACCGCGTACGTGTCCCCGGGGCGCATGCTGTCGCCACGGCGACGGATGACCTCCTTGACACTGGTGCCCATCGAGCCCAAGTGCACCGGGATATGGGGGGCGTTGGCGACCAGGTTGCCGTCGGGATCGAAGAGCGCGCAGGAGAAGTCCAGTCGCTCCTTGATGTTGACCGACTGGGCGGTGGACTCCAGGCGGGCGCCCATCTGTTCGGCGATGGCCATGAAGAGATTGTTGAAGACCTCCAGGAGTACGGGGTCGACTTCCGTGCCGAGATCGGAACTCTCCGTGACCGCCACGCGTTCCATGACCAGATGCCCGTCGTCGGTCATGGCCGCCTGCCATCCGTCGTCGACGACGGTCGTCGAACTGGCCTCGGTGATGATCGCGGGGCCGGTGACGGTGTCGCCGGGGGGCAGTTCCTCGCGGCGGCGCAGGGGTACGTCGCGCCAGGCGCCGCCGGTGTGGAGGCTGACCGTCTCCGGGGTGCCGGGTGCGGAGTGCGGGGTGACGAGGGCGGAGAGATCGGGGGGTTCGGTGAGACCGGTGGCTTCCACGGAGAGGGCTTCGACGACGACCGGACGGTCGAGGGTGAAGGAGTAGGTGGCGCGATGGCGGTCTTCGAAGGTGCGGGTCATGGCGTCGGGCTCGGTGAGCTCGACGGTGAGGGCCGTGTCCGTGCCGTCATAGCGCAGCTGGGCCCGGCGGGTGACGCGGATGCGGTCCTCGGGGACGTCCTCGGCGAGGAGTTCGGCCCGGGCCGCGCCCTCCAGGCTGTCGGCGGTCTTGAGGATGCCGGGCATCGCGGAGGCTTCCAGGGGCGCCTCGACGGACTGTTCGCGCATGGCCGTGGTGTCCGCGAGCCCGATGCCGAGTGCGGAGAGGACCCCGGCCATCGGCGGCACGAGGACCGTGCGGATGCCGAGCGAGTCGGCGACCATGCAGGCGTGCTGGCCGCCCGCGCCGCCGAAGGTGGTCAGTGCGTAGCGGGTGACGTCGTGGCCCTTCTGGACCGAGATGCGCTTCACGGCGTTGGCGATGTTGGCCACGGCGATCTGCAGATAACCCTCGGCGACCTGCTCGGGCGTGCGGTCGTCGCCGGTCCGCTCGCGGATCTCGTCGGCGAGGGCGGTGAAGCGGTCACGGACGAGGGCCTCGTCGAGCGACCGGTCGCCGTCGGGGCCGAACACCTTGGGGAAATGGGCGGGTTGGATCCGGCCGAGGGCCACGTTGGCATCAGTGACGGTGAGCGGGCCGCCGCCTCGGTAGCAGGCGGGGCCCGGGTCCGCTCCCGCCGAGTCCGGCCCTACGCGGTAGCGGGAGCCGTCGAAGTGGAGGACGGATCCGCCGCCCGCGGCGACGGTGTGGATGTCCAGCATGGGCGCGCGCAGCCGAACCCCGGCGAGCTGGGTGGTGAAGACGCGTTCGTACTCACCGGCGAAGTGCGAGACGTCCGTGGAGGTGCCGCCCATGTCGAAGCCGATGACGCGGTCGAAGCCGGCCAGTTGAGACATCCGCGCCATGCCGACGATGCCGCCGGCCGGCCCGGAGAGGATGGCGTCCTTGCCGCGGAACTGTCCGGCTTCGGCGAGGCCGCCGTTGGACTGCATGAACATCAGTCGTACGCCGTGGAGTTCGTCGGCGACGTGCTGCACATAGCGGCGCAGGACGGGCGACAGATAGGCGTCGACGACGGCCGTGTCACCGCGCGGGACGAGCTTCATCAGGGGGCTGACCTCGCTGGAGAGCGAGATCTGCGGGAAGCCTGTGCGGGCGGCCAGCTCGCCGACGGCCTGTTCGTGGGCGGGGTGGAGGTGGCTGTGCATGCAGACGACCGCGACCGCGCGGATTCCGGCGTCGTACGCCTCCTGGAGGGGCCCGGCGAGGGCGTCCAGGTCGGGGGCGCGCAGGACGGTGCCGTCGGCGGCGATGCGTTCGTCGACCTCGATGACGCGTTCGTGGAGCAGTTCGGGGAGTTCGATCTCGCGGGCGAAGATCCGAGGGCGGTTCTGATAGGCGATCCGCAGCGCGTCGCGGAAGCCGCGGGTGACGACGAGGAGGGTGCGTTCGCCCTTGCGCTCCAGGAGAGCGTTGGTGGCGACGGTGGTGCCCATACGAACGGATTCCACCGGTAGGCCGTTGTGGTGACCAGGTTCCTGCCCGGATGCCCGTCCCGTCGAGGCGTCACCGGCTTCGGTCAGGAGTTCGCGGATGCCCGCCACTGCGGCGTCGGCGTACCGGGACGGGTTGTCCGAGAGGAGCTTGCGGGTGAGCAGCCGTCCGTCGGGGCGCTGGGCGACGACATCGGTGAAGGTGCCACCGCGGTCGACCCAGAACTGCCAGCCCTTCACGTCTGTCTCCCCGATGTCGCGCTGCTCCGACCCTGAGCCGGAGGTGCCTTTCGACGATCGGTCAGATCATATCGGGGTCCGGCACCTCGGCGTTCGGTCCAGAGCAGGGGGCGCTTGACGCCCGGCCTCACCTGTTCGGTCACTGGGTCGTTCACATAGCGCGACTGTCGCTCGGATAATGAGAAGCTAAGGCCGAACTCAAACTGGCCAAGGGGCCGAATTCCGGCCGAACTGTCAGGAGCCAAGGAAAATGCGTACGCCCGAGCCCCCTCGCGCAGATGACAGCACCACCGACAACATCACCGGCGACACCGGCGGCACTGACGGCACCGCCTCACGTCTCGCCGAGCCCGGCGGATCATCCGGCAAGGTCCAGTCCCTGGAGCGGGCGATCACCCTGCTGGAGGCGACGGCGGACAGCGCGCCTGACGGCGAAACGGCGACGAATCTCGCGATCCGCTGCGGGCTCAACCGGGCCACGGCCTGGCGGCTGCTGTCCACCATGGAGCAGTACGGCATGGTCGAGCGCGATCCGCTGACCAGCCGTTACACCGTGGGCTTCGCGGTCGCCCGGATGGCCTCGGCCGCCGGGTTCGACGGGCTCATCCGGCGCTCCCACGGCATCCTGCGCCAGGTAAGCGAGCAGACGGGCGAGACGGCCAACCTCGCGGTGGTGCAGCAGCTCGGGCTGACGTACATCGACGAGGTGACTCCCCCGGTGGTCCTCAGCGCCAAGTGGCTCGGGCGGCAGGCACCGCTGCACGCCACCTCGACCGGGAAGGCGCTGCTGGCCTGGCTGCCGGCGGAAGAGGTGGACGTGCTGCTGGCCGAGCCGCTGACCGCGTACACCGACACGACTGTCGCCGACCGGGGGCGGCTGCGCGCGGAGCTGGCCGAGACGCGGGAGCGCGGATACAGCGTGTGCGCGGGCGAGATGGAGCGGAATCTGTACGGGGTGTCCGCGCCCGTCCTCGGCACCCGCGACCGGCCGTTCGCCGTGCTCAGCATCTGGGGCCCGCAGGACCGGGTGCCCGAGTCCCGCTTCCCGGCGCTGGGCGCGTTGGCGTGCGGTGCGGCGGAGGAGGTTGCGCGGGCGGCGCGGGCGTTGTGACACCTCGGGGCGGGTGACGGCGAGTTCCGGGCGGTTGGGCAGGCACCCCGGTGGGCCGCTGCGGGCAGCCCGGCTGCTGCTGCGTGCTGCGTGCTGCGTGCTGCGTGCTGCGTGCTGCGTGACCCGTACTGAAACGGCGGCGCAGCCCGCGCCCCGGTGCCACGGACGGGCGCCCTTGACGGACCGCAGCCACAGGCGGCATGTTCGTTATATGCGACGCATGAACGCCATACGAGCAGCCATGCAAGCAACCACCCCACCTGACCCCCGCCCCCACCCCCGCACAGCGGAGGCCCCCGCATGACCATGAACCAGGACGTCATCATCACGTGCGCCCTCACCGGTGCCGGCGACACCGTGCGGAAGAGTCCGCACGTCCCCGTGACCCCCGAGCAGATCGCCCGCTCCGCCGTCGAGGCAGCGGATGCCGGAGCGGCCGCCGTCCACATCCATGTGCGCGATCCGGAGACGGGGGCGCCCTCCCGCGACCCGCGGCTGTACCGGGAGGTCGTCGAGCGCATCAGGGAGACCGGCACGGACGTGGTCGTCAATCTGACCGCGGGCATGGGCGGCGATCTGGTGATCGACCCGGAGGAGCCGCTGCGGCACCTGCCCGGCACCGACCTCGTGGGCGGACTCGACCGGCTGCCGCACGTCGAGGACCTGCTGCCCGACATCTGCACCCTGGACTGCGGCTCCCTCAACTTCGGCGACGGCTCGAACCTCTATGTGTCCACCCCGGACATGCTCCGTACGGGGGCGAGGCGCATCCAGGAGCTGGGCGTACGGCCCGAGTTGGAGATCTTCGACACCGGGCACCTCTGGTTCGCCAAGCAGTTGCGCACCGAGGGGCTGCTGGACGATCCGACCGTCTTCCAGCTGTGCATGGGCATCCCGTGGGGCGCGCCCGCCGATCCGGGCGTACTGCAGTCGATGGTGAACATGCTGCCGGAGGGCGCCCAGTGGGCCAGCTTCGCCCTCGGGCGGATGCAGATGCCGTGGGTCGCCCAGTCGGTGCTGCTCGGCGGGCACGTACGGGTCGGTCTGGAGGACAACCTCTACCTGGGCAAGGGCGTCAAGGCGACCAACGCACAGCTGGTCGAGCGCGCGGTGACGATCGTCGAGGCGATGGGGGCGCGCGTCGCCACGCCGGACGAGGCCCGGCTGAAACTCGGCCTCAAGCCACGTGGCTGACCCGCGGAACGAGGTCCGCGCCGGCCGCACGCCCCACAGTGACCGCACGCCCCACGGACACCGCACGCCCCACGAAGACCGCACGCCTCTCAGCTACCGCACGCCCCGCAGACTGCCGTCCGCCGCAGCCGCCGTCCCCCCACGTCGAGCCCTCAAGGAGCCCTCGGTGCCCCACACTTCAGACGCCCCCGACACCGCGCGGACCTCCGTGACCCGGCCCGCCCCCCAGGACGTACGGACCGTGGCGTGCGTCGGTGCCGGGGTCATCGGCGGCGGCTGGGTCGCCCACTTCCTGGCCCGCGGGTATGCCGTCAGGGCGTGGGACCCGGCGCCCGACGCCGAGGCGCGGCTGCGCCGTCTCGTGGACGCCGCGTGGCCCGCGCTGGAGCAGCTGGGTCTCGCGCCGGGCGCCTCCCCCGCCCGTCTCACGGTCACCGGCACGCTCGAAAAAGCGGTGTCGGAGGCCCAGTTCGTGCAGGAGAGCGCCCCGGAGAAGCTGGAGCTCAAGCGTGAGCTGCTGGCGAAGCTGGACGCGGCGACGCCCGCCGGGATCGTCATCGCCTCGTCCACGTCCGGCTATCCGATGACGGACATGCAGACGGAGGCCGTCACGCCGGGCCGGCTGATCGTCGGCCACCCCTTCAATCCGCCGTATCTCATCCCGCTCGTCGAGGTCGTCGGCGGCGAGCGCACGGACGCATCGGCGGTCGAGTGGGCCTCCCGCTTCTACGAGTTGGCGGGCAAGTCCGTGATCACCATGGAGCGCGAGGTCCCCGGTTTCATCGCCAACCGTCTCCAGGAGGCGCTGTGGCGGGAGGCCCTGCACATGGTCGCCAACGGCGAGGCGACGGTGCGTGAGATAGACCGGTCCATCACCGAGGGCCCAGGTCTGCGCTGGGCGTTCATGGGCCCGATGCTCACCTTCGCGCTGGCCGGCGGGGAGGGCGGCATGGCGCACATGCTGGACCACTTCGGCCCGTCCCTGAAGTCCCCGTGGACCCGGCTGGAGGCCCCGGAGCTGGACGGGGCGCTCTACGACGCCGTGGTCGCGGGCTGTGCGGACGCCTCCGACGGACGGACCATCGCGGACCTCGTCGCGGAGCGCGACCAGGGGGTCATAGACGTCCTGCGCGCCACCGGACGGCTGCCCGGGACCGGCGCCCGATGACGTCCCTGCCGCTCTTCCGCGAGACCGTGCGCCCCGAGTGGATCGACTACAACGGGCACTTGAGCGAGGCGTTCTACGTCCTCGTCTTCGGCCACGCGACCGACGCGATGATGGACGCGACGGGCATGGACGCCTCGTACCGCGCGGACAGCGGCTGTTCGCTCTACACCGTCGAGTCGCACATCCGCTATCTGCGGGACGTACCCGAGGGGGCCCATCTGGGCGTCCGCACCCGGATCCTCGGGGCGGTCGGCAAGAAGGCTCACTTCACGCACGAGATGTACGTCCTGGACGCGGCGAATGCCGTACCTGACGCGGACGCAGACGTGGTCGCCACGACGGAACTGCTCGCCCTCCACGTGGACCAGAAGGCCGGACGGGCCACGGCGTTGCCGGAGGGCGTCCGCGACCGGCTCGCCCCGCTGATGGAGACGGCGCCCGCGTGGGCCGGGCGTGCCATCGCCCCGGTCGCCTGAGGTCGCCGGGGTCGTCCGAGGCCGTGGGGGCCGTCGGGGCCGTCTGACGCGGAGGCCCGGATCGGCCGGGCCTCCGGGTCGCGTCACAGGGCCCGGAGGCCGCTGATCACATCGCGGAGAATGCTTTCGTCCGGCAGCTCGGCCGGTGGCACCGGACGCGTCACATGGACCAGCTCGTCGTCCACGAGGTCGCCGATGAGAACGCGCACGACCCCGACGGGCAGGTCGAGTTCGGCGGCGAGTTCGGCGACCGACTGGGGGGCGTCACGGCACAGCCCGACGATGTCCACGTGCTCCGGGGACAGCGAGTGGTCCGCCTCCGGGTCCTCGGCGTGCAGCTCGGTCACGACCACCGCGATCAGGTCGAGGCGGTGCTGGGCCGCGCTTGTGGTGCGGCCGCGTGTCATGGCATACGGACGGACCACGGGTCCGGCCTCGTCGTCGAACCAGTGGGACATCCCCTGACTGTCTCCGCTCATGCCATCCCACTACCCGCCCGAGGGCAATTCGGTGCGCGGAGCGGCGGCCAGATGTGCGCCGACCCTCTTGACCAGCAGTGTCATCTCGTACGCGACCTGCCCGACATCGGAGTCGGAGTCGGAGAGGACCGCGAGGCAGCTGCCGTCGCCCGCGGCCGTGACGAACAGGAAGGCCTCGTCCAGTTCGACGATGGTCTGGCGGACGCTGCCCGCCTCGAAGTGTCGCCCGACGCCCTTGGCAAGGCTGTGGAACCCGGAGGCGACGGCCGCCAGATGTTCGCTGTCCTCCCTCGTCAGGTCGGTGGAGACCCCCGTGGGGAGGCCGTCCCCGGAGAGCACGAGTGCTTTGCGGATGCTGGCGACACGCGCCACCAAGTCGTCGAGGAGCCAGTTGAGTTCCCCCGTCGACGTGCTGGTCGTGGTGTGGCCGGCGGCCTTCGGTGCGGTCATCGACCGTCTCCCTTAGTCGTTCCTGGTGCTGTGCCGTCCTGGGCCTCGTCGCCCTCGGCGTTCTCCTCACGGCCGCGTCGCCAGCCGCGCTGGAGCGAGGCCATACGGTTGCGTACTTCGTCGGCGTCACGCTCCGTCGGCTCCGCGCGGGCCGCGTCGTTCGCGGCTCGCCGGTCGGGGCCGTCCTTGAGCTGAGGGGCCAGATTGGCCTGTCGTACGCGGCGGGGCAGTGCGCCGGTACCGCCTCCGGCAGCCGCGCCGGGGCGGGTTCCGCCGCCGGCCGGGGCGCCGGGATGGGTGCCGCCGGACTCGACGCCACGACGCGACGCGCGCTGGGGAAGGGCCGGGGCGTCCGCGTCCCGGTGGCCTTCGACGGCCTCAGGTCCGCGCGTGAGCGCCTCGCCGGGGTCCGCCGGGCCGCCGCGCTCGCCGCCACGTCCGAGGGCCTGACGGCGCTCCACAGCGTCTTCGGCCGAGTCGGTGGCTCCGGGCCAGTCGTCCGCGGGACCGCGGCGGGAGCCGAGGGAGTCCCCGGGCTCACGGCGGGACGGTCCCCGCCTGACGCTCCTCGACCGCTTCGGCAGGTCCTCCAGCACACCGGGCCGCTCGGACGACTCCCGGGCCGCCTGGGGCAGTTCCGTCACCTCGTCGGCGTCCGCGCGGTCCGTCGCCTCGTCGCGCCGTGTCTTGGTCTGGGTCACGGGGCGCCCGTGGGAGCTGACCAGCTTGGGGGCCCGGCGGCGCGGGAGGCGCACGGGCCCGCCGGACGGCTCGTCGGCGTCGCCGTCGGCGTGCGACGGCTCGCGCGAATCCGGCCGTACCTGCTGCTGGTCCCCCGGCACCCCGGCGATGGAGCGGCGCGGGCGGAAGATGCCGCCGCGTTCGCCCTCCTGGTCGTCGAGGGGGTCCGGGAAGTCGTCGAGGGCGTCCAGATCGACGGGCGCCTCCAGTTCGACGGGTCCGTCCAGCATCGAGGCGGTCCGGCCGGGCAGCGTGACCGGCACCTGGGACAGGGCGGCCGTACGGCCCTCTTCGCCGTCCTTCTTCGAAGGGAGTGCCCGGTCGAGCCGGAAGCCCATGCCGTTCGTGTCGGGCACGTCGTCCGAGAGGAGCGCGTCCGGGACGAAGACCACGGCGGTGGTGCCGCCGTACGGGGACGGCTGCAGCGAGACACGGACGTTCTGCCGCTGGGCGAGCCGGCTGACCACGAAGAGACCGAGCCGGTCGGTGTCCGAGAGCTCGAACTCGGGGGTCTCGGCGAGCCGCAGGTTGGCGTCGAGGAGTGCCTCCGCGGCCATGCCGAGGCCGCGGTCGTGGATCTCCAGGGTGAAGCCGTTGGCGACGCGCTCGCCGAGCACCTGGACGGCTGTGTGCGGCGGCGAGAACACCGTGGCGTTCTCGAGGAGTTCGGCCACGAGGTGGGTGACGTCGGCGACCGCGGACCCGGTGACGGCCATCCGCGGCAGCCTTCGTACCTCGATGCGCTCGTAGTCCTCGACCTCGGCGACGGCGGCGCGTACGACGTCCATCAGCTGGACGGGTTTGCGCCACTGCCGGGACGGGGCGGCGCCGGAGAGGATCACCAGGCCCTCGGCGTGCCGGCGCATACGGGTCGTCAGGTGGTCCAGGCGGAACAGGTCGGCGAGTTCGTCGGTGTCGTCGGTCCTGCGCTCCATGGTGTCGAGCAGGGTGAGCTGCTTGTGCAGCAGGACCTGGCTGCGACGGGCGAGGTTCACGAAGACCTCGGAGACACCGCTGCGCAGCTCGGACTGTTTGACGGCGGCCTCGACGGCGGCCCGCTGGAGGATGTTGAGGGCCTGGCTGACCTCGCCGATCTCGTTCTTCTCGTACTCCAGGCGCGGGACCTCGGTCTCCACGTCGACCTGTTCGCCCGCGGAGAGGCGGCGCATCACGCTGGGCAGCCGTACGCCGGCGGTCTCGTGGGCCTCCTGGCGGAGCCGGCGCAGGTCGCGGACGAGGCTGCGGCCGATGCGTACGGACATGAAGAGCGAGACCAGCAGCGCGGCCAGACCCAGCACTCCGGCGACGCCCGCCTTGACGATGACGCCAATCGCCACGGGGCGCACACGGTCCTGGAAGCGGTCGCCCGCCTGGGTGTTGAGCTTGTCGAGCCCGTCGAGGACGTCGCCGGCGACGCCGTCCCAGCTCTTCGCGGTGACTCCGCGTGGCTCACCGGGAGCGGAGGCGATGACGGACTGCTCGGCCACGCGCAGCGGTGCGGTGGCGGCGTTCTTCCAGTAGCGGTCGTAGCGTGCGCGCTCGGCGTTGGGCAGCAGCGGGAGGCCGACCTCGTACATCAGCGCGCGCTGGGCGACGAGGTCGGAGACGTCTCGGGCCTCCTCGCGCGTCACCTGGCCGACGACGAGGGCGGAGCCGAGGAGGGCGTCCTCACGGGCGAGCAGCTCACGGGCGCGCGACATGTTGACGAGGGCGCGGCCCTGCTTGTCCACGTCCACGTTGTCGAGGACCTGGAGATTGGCCAGGAGGGTGTAACAGGGGTCCACCAGGCGGTTGTAGAGGTCGAGTGCCTGGAGGCGGGTGACGGTGCCGTCCTCGACGCTCTGGCGCAGCGGACCGACGCCGTCGAAGGCGTCCAGGATCGCGGTGAGCCGCTCGGTGGTCTCCGTGCCCATCTCGTCCCGCAGATCGCCGTCCTTGGCGTTCCTGCGGATCTTCGACACGACCTCGTCGGTGGCGGTCCGGGTACGCCGCAGATCGGCGAGCGCCTCGGAGGCCCGGGGGTCGGCGAGATAGACGAGCGTCTGACGGCGCTCGTCCTGCAGGACGCTGATGACGTCCTCGGTCGGATAGCCGATCTCCTGGACGATGAACGTCGTGTCGAACAGCTGGTTGACCTCGCGCCCCGTGAGTACCGTGGCGAAGCCCCAGATCCCGGTCAGGGAAACCAGCGGCACGAGCAACAGCGCCACGATCTTCCGGCGGATGGACTTCCCGCGAAAGCGCATGGCCTCCCCCAGCTCGACCCCCGGCGAGCGGGGGCACACATGTGCGTCAACAAACGGCGTGAGCCTACTACCGACACAGTGGTATCTCGAAGGCCTGTCCGGACCGACTCGTTCCGGGACGGTAACAGGACATCAGGAGTTGTCCGTTCATTGCGGGAGATTGCCTCCCCGAATCCGACACGGGACACGGGACGCCATCCGGTCCGCACAGTGGGCCAGTTGGCCGGAATTTTACGGTCGACGGGAATCTTCGCGTTACGTCGATCGTCTGTCTGTACGGAAGTTGGAGGCGGAATCGGCAGCAGGTGCCGCATGCCGCGCTCAGGCAGCGTAAAACAGCGCAAGCCGGGCACCCAATGGGGAGCCGGGGTTCTCGTGACTCCGGAGCAGGCGGTTGTCGGGCGGTTGGGGAGTGACGAGTTGATGGGCACGGCGGAGCGGCACGGGACAGTCGGGACGGGCGTCGCGGAAGCCACGGGGGCACGGCGGGGTCCACAGACACAGGATCACGACATTCCGGCCGACATCCCGGCCGACGTCCCATTGAGGGCGGCCGAGAGGGGGTCCCTGACAGGGGCTGGAGCGGAAACCGGGGCGGGGCCGGCCAGGGGGGCTCGGTTCGTGGTGGGAACGGACGCGGAGACCGGGACGGAAACCATCGCGGACACGGAGGCGGAAGCAGAAGCGGGGCCGAAGACCGAGACGGAGACCAGGGCGGGAGCCGTCGCGAACGGCGAGGCGGAACACGTCGCGAATGCCGGGCCGGAACGTGTCACCAACGCGGGGGCGGAAGCCGCCATGGAGGCCGAGGCGGAGGCCGAAGAGCAGGGGTACTACCGGCAGTTGTGGGTCGAAGAGCCCGCGACCAGGCGCCGGCTGCCCGATCCCGTGCGGGCGTCCGCGGTGCGGGCCGTCATCATCATCGCGGTCACACTGATCCAGGCGATGGTCGCCTTCCTGTGCACGCTGGCCGGTTCCTGGCTCGCGTTCCCCATGGTGCTGAGCAGCGTGGCGAGCACGGTGGTGGCGACCTGGGGCGCCCTGGACGTATGGGTGACCCGCCAGGTGTGGAACCAGCGCAACGGCGTGGTGTCGGTGCCCAGCAGCACGGCCCGTGCCCTGCGGCGCGAGCGGCGCAAGGCACGGCGCCAGGAGCGATCGGCGGAGCGGACCAAGGAGCGGATACGCCGACAGGGCGGCGGCGCGGGCCAGTTGTCGCACTCCTAGTCGCACTCCCAGAGGCGGCGCCCCTCTGCTGGAAGGGCGGCGCCCCTCGGCAAGCGCCTCCAGGCAAGCGCTTCTCGGCAAGCGCCTTTCGGTCGGCACCCCGCTGTCGACACCCCGCTGTCGACACCCCGCTGTCGGCACCTCACGGCAAGCACCCCTCATGGAGCGCTCCAGGGCACTGCCCCGGGGCGGCCTCGGGGCGCGGCCGCGGCGACGCCCCTCCCCCGCCAGGACACGGGGCAACCCCCTCCCATCGGGGGTAGCCCCGCCCCGCTAGGAAACGGCCGCCTCCGCCACCGTCACCCCGCGTCCGAGTTCGCGCCGGGCGCGCATGAACGGTCGTGGTCGGTCCACGGAGAGCACCGCCGTCGTCCGGCCGTCCCGCTCGTACAGGGCGAGGAAGCCGCCCTCGTCGGGCGTGCCGTCGGTGACGCCGCCCTCCGCGATCCGGACGGTGTCGGTGTCGAGCCGCCGGCCGGCGAACTGGATCCGTGCTCCGTACTGGTCGGACCAGAAGTAGGGCAGTGGGCGCACGGTCTCCGCCGTGTGCCCCGCGAGGAGGTTGCGCACGGCGACCCGGGGCTGTTCGGTGGCGCTGGTCCAGTGTTCGGCGCGGGTGCCGCCGACGCGGGCGACGTCACCGACGGCGACCACCTGGGGCAGAGCCGTCACACAGCCGTCGTCGCACAGCACTCCGTCGTGCAGTGCGAGCGTCGAGCCCGCCAGCCAGTCGGTGTTGGGGATGGCGCCGATGCCGACGATCACGATGTCGGCGGGGAGCAGCCGGCCGTCGGCGAGTTCCACGCCGGTCACCGCGACCGTGCCGCGCAGCCCGGCGACGCCGGTGCCCGTGACCAGGTCGACGCCGCCGCGCCGGTGCAGTCCGGCGCACACCGCGGCCATCTCCGGGCCGAGTTGGGGCACCAGCGGCAGCGGCGCGGCCTCGACGACGGTGACGTCGTGGCCGAGTCCCGCACAGGAGGAGGCGGTTTCGGCACCGATGAAGCCGCCGCCGATGACGACGACACGGCGGGTGCCCGCGCCGAGTTCGGCGCGCAGCGCACGCGCGTCGTCGAGGGTACGCAGGGTGTGGACTCCGGCGAGTTCGCAGCCGGGGAGCCTGCGGGCGGAGGCTCCGGTCGCGATGATCACGCCGTCGGTGGAGACGGTCCGGCCGTCGCCCAGGAGGACGGTCCGGCCGCGCGCGTCCAGGCCGCGGGCGCGGACGCCGAGCAGCCACTCGGCGTCGAGCTCGGTGGTCTCCTCGGCGTCGGAGAGCGCGAGTCGGTCCTCGCCGGACCGGCCGGTGAGGAAGTCCTTGGACAACGGGGGGCGGTCGTAGGGGCGGTGGGGTTCGTCCCCGACGACCACCAGTCGCCCGTCGAACCCCTGGGCACGCAGTTCCCTGGCCGCGTACAGCCCGGAGAGCGAGGCCCCGACGACGGTCACGGTTTTCATGCCGCCGTGCCCTCCTCTTCGGACGCCACCACGGCCACCACTTCGGCCGCCACGTGGACATGGACGATCCCGTCGTCGACGGTGACACGGTGGGTGCGGACGGCCCGACGTGCGGGAAGGCACGTCGGCCGGCCGGTGCGGAGATCGAATGACGCCGCGTGGAGCGGGCATTCGACCAGACAACCCTCCAGCCAGCCCTCGGAGAGGGACGCATCCTGGTGGGTGCAGGTGTCATCGATGGCGTACAGCTCGCCGTCGGCGTTGAACACGGCGATGGGCGGTGTGGTGTCGATACGGACGGATTCGCCCGCGGGGAGGTCATCAAGGCGGCAGACGGGAATCACGGGCCCCCCTCTCGGTCCAGGACCCACGGTCCGGGACCTCTCAGGTCCGGTCTGGTCCGAGACCTTCCCGGTCACGGACTCTTCGGTAACATGATGTTTCGTATGGCGCACGAGGGAGCGCTATGCGCAACAGAATCCGCGCGGGATGCCCGTCACGTCAAGGGCTTCCGGCAGATGCGGCTCAATCCGGGCCGCCAGGTGGTGAGAGTTGAGTTATGACCCGCACGCAGAAGCAGGCTGACCGCACAGAGGAGACACCCGGGAAGCAGAGCAGGGGCGCGGGGAGCGCCGTCCAGTCCGTGGACCGCGCCGTGAGCGTGCTGGAGATCCTCGCCCGGCTCGGCGAGGCGGGCGTCACCGAGATCGCCGACGAGCTGGAGGTGCACAAGTCCACCGCCTTCCGGCTTCTCGGAGTGCTGGAGAACAGGGGATTGGTCGCCCAGGCCAAGGACCGCGGGAAGTATTACCTGGGCGCCGGCGTACTACGCCTGGCGGGGGCGGCGGCAGTGCGTCTGGACATCTCCCAGGAGGGTGTGCCCGTGTGCCGCGAACTCGCGGACGAGGTGGGCGAGACCGTCAACATCGCGGTCCTCGACGACAACGCGGCGGTCAACATCATGCAGGCCCGCGGCGCCGCGTCCGTCACCGCGCAGAACTGGCTGGGCAGACGCACCCCGCTGCACGCCACGTCCAGCGGAAAGGTGCTGCTGGGGCATCTGCCGCCGACCCTGAGGGAAGGACTGCTGGCCAGGCCGCTCCCGCGTTTCACCGAGCGCACGATCACCGGTACGGCCGCGCTGCGCGGCGAGCTGGAGGCCGTGGTGGAGCAGGGGTACGCGTTCGCCCTGGAGGAGCTGGAGCTGGGGCTGGCCGCGACGGCCGCCCCGGTGCGCGCCCACGACGGGAAGGTGATCGGCGCGATCAGCGTCTCGGGTCCGGTGTACCGGCTGGATTCGGACCGGCTGCCCGATCTCGCCAAGCGCACGGCGGCAGCCGCCGCCGACCTGTCGCGCCGGATGGGATACGGCTTCTGACGGAAGCGGCACCGGACACGGACCGGAGCCGGGGACCGGTCGCCGGAGGGACACGGCACGAAGCGCGGGGCCAGGAACACCTGGCCCCGCGTTTCTGTGTGTCGGACAGATTTCGTGCCGCCCGTTCCTTTTGCCAAGGATTAACCCGCACCTCTTGACGGCCCCTTGGCGGCGTTCTCACTATGTTCCTCATCGCGCAACCCATAGTGCATTGCGCAACAGCAGAGGAGCTTGGTCGTGCCACACGAGGTCCGTGCCGTAGTCGCTGTGAAGAAGGGCGCACCCGTCGAGGTGCAGACGATCGTCGTTCCCGATCCGGGTCCGGGCGAGGTGCTCGTCTCCGTGCAGGCCTGCGGGGTCTGCCACACGGATCTGCACTATCGGGAGGGCGCGATCAACGACGACTTCCCGTTCCTGCTGGGCCATGAGGCGGCCGGCACGATCGAGGCGATCGGCGAGGGCGTGACCGACCTCGAGACCGGCGACTATGTGGTCCTGGCCTGGCGCGCCCCCTGCGGTTCCTGTCGCTCCTGTCGCCGTGGCCGTCCCTGGTACTGCTTCGACTCACGCAACGCCACCCAGCCGATGACCCTCCTGGACGGCACCCCGCTCAGCAACGCCCTCGGTATCGGCGCCTTCGCCGAGAAGACCCTGGTCGCGGCCGGACAGGCGGTGAAGATCGACCCGGCGGCCCGGCCCGAGGCCGCGGGCCTGATCGGCTGCGGTGTGATGGCCGGCTACGGAGCGGCCGTCAACACCGGCAACGTCGGCCGCGGTGACACCGTCGCCGTCATCGGCTGCGGCGGCGTCGGCAACGCGGCCATCGCGGGCGCCTGCCTCAACGGCGCCATGAAGGTCATCGCCGTCGACATCGACGACAAGAAGCTCGACCAGGCAGAGAGGTTCGGCGCCACCCACACGGTCAACTCCCGTGGCACCGACCCGGTCGAGGCCGTGCGGGCGCTCACCGACGGCTTCGGCGTGGACATCGCCATCGACGCCGTGGGCCGCCCGGAGACCTTCGAGCAGGCCTTCTACATGCGCGACCACGCCGGCCTGCTGGTCCAGGTCGGCGTCCCCTCCCCCGACATGAAGATCGAACTCCCGCTGATCGACATCTTCTCCCGAGGCGGCGCGATCAAGTCCTCCTGGTACGGCGACTGCCTGCCCAGCCGCGACTTCCCGTTCCTCATCGACCAGTACCTGTACGGACTGCTGGACCTCAACGCCTTCGTCACGGAGACCATCGCGCTCGACCAGGTCGAGGAGGCCTTCGCCAAGATGCACCGCGGCGAGGTGCTGCGCTCGGTGGTGGTCCTGTGAGCGCCCGGGGGACCGTACGGATCGAGCGGGTGGTCACCTCCGGCACGTTCAGCCTCGACGGCGAGACCTTCGACGTCGACAACAACGTCTGGCTGGTCGGCGACGACGAAGAGGTACTGATCGTCGACGCCGCCCATGACGCCCGTACGATCCACCGGGCCGTGGCGGGCCGCCAGGTGGTCGCCGTCGTGTGCACCCACGCGCACGACGACCACGTCGACGCGGCGGCCGAACTGGCCGAGCTCACCGGCGCGCCCGTCCTCCTGCACCCCGCCGACCACGAGCTGTGGGCGGCCACGCACCCCGATCGCAAACCGGACGGCGAGCTCTCCGACGGACAGCGGATCGGCGTCGCCGGGATCGAGCTCCAGGTGATCCACAATCCCGGCCACACCTGGGGCAGCTGCTCCCTGTACGCCACGTTCCTCGACGCGGTCTTCACCGGGGACACCCTCTTCCACGGCGGTCCCGGCGCCACCGGCCGCTCCTACTCCGACCGGCCGACCATCGAGACCTCCATCCGCAACCGGCTGCTCACGCTGCCCGGCGACACGGACGTCCACACCGGACACGGCGAGGACACCACGATCGCCGCCGAACGCCCCAACGTCCCTGCTCCCTGAGCGCGTTCACCCCCGCCACGACAACCCCCACCACGACAAGGAGGGGCATGTCCAGCACGCCCGAAACGAACCCCCGTGTGGTCATCGTGGGTGCCGGCATCGTCGGCTGTTCCCTCGCCGACGAGCTCACCGCCCGCGGCTGGACCGACGTCACCGTCCTCGAACAGGGACCGCTGCCCGCTCCCGGCGGCTCCACCTCGCACGCGCCCGGCCTGGTCTTCCAGACGAACCCGTCTAAGACCCTCACCGAGTTCGCCCGGTACACGGTCGAGAAGTTCAACTCCCTCGAGGTGGACGGGGTCTCCTGCTTCAACCCGGTCGGCGGCCTCGAGCTCGCGACGACTCCCGAGCGCCTGGCCGAGCTGCACCGCCGGGCCGGATACGCCGCTTCCTGGGGCATCCGAGGCGAGATCGTGAGCGCGGCCCGCTGCAAGGAACTGTGGCCGCTCATCGATCAGTCGATGGTCCTCGGCGGCTTCCACACCCCCGACGACGGCCTGGCCCGCGCGCTGCTCGCGTCCCGCGCCCAGCTGACCCGGGCCGAGAGCCGCGGCGCCCGATTCCTGGACCGGCACACGGTCACCGGCATCGAGCAGGAAGCCGGCAAGGTCACCGCGGTCGTCACGGACCGGGGCACCTTCCCCGCCGACCACGTGGTCTCGGCGGCCGGTTTCTGGGGCCCGGTCATCGGCCGCATGGCCGGCATCGACGTACCCCTGCAACCGCTCGCCCACCAGTACGCGCGGACCAGGCCCCTCCCCGAACTGGCCGAAGCCACCGAAGAGGCCTCGAAGCCCATCCTCCGCTTCCAGGACCGCGACCTCTACTTCCGTGAGCACACCGACCGCATCGGCATCGGCAGTTACGCGCACAAGCCGCTCCCCGTCGACCCGTTCGCGATCCTCGACTACGACGAGGCGCGCGCGAACGACATGGAGATGCCGTCCTCGTTCCCCTTCACCGAGGAGGACTGGGCGCCGAGCTGGGACGACTGCCGCCAACTGATGCCGGCCCTGCGGGAGGCGGAGATCGAGGAGGGCTTCAACGGCGTCTTCTCCTTCACGCCCGACGGCATGCCGGTGCTCGGCGAGTCCCGTGCGCTGCGTGGCTTCTGGCTGGCGGAGGCCGTGTGGGTCACCCACTCGGCCGGAGTCGCCAAGGCGGTGGCCGAGTGGATGATCGACGGCCGCCCCGAGACCGACGCCCACGAGTGCGACCTCACCCGCTTCGAGGACGCCCAGCGCTCCCCCGCGTACATCAAGGACCGCGGCTCGCAGCAGTTCGTCGAGGTGTACGACGTGCTGCACCCGCTCCAGCCGATGGAGCGGCCGCGTCCGCTGCGGGTCAGCCCCTTCCACGCCCGCCAGCAAGAGCTGGGCGCGTACTTCCTGGAGGGCGGTGGCTGGGAGCGCCCGCACTGGTACGAGGCGAACGCCCCGCTCGTCGACACCCTCGGCCCGCTCCCCGAGCGGGACGCCTGGTCGGCGCGCTACTGGTCGCCGATCGCGGCGGCCGAGGCGAGGGCGACCCGCGAGAAGGTCGCCCTCTACGACATGACCCCCCTGCGCCGCCTTGAGGTCACCGGCCCCGGAGCCCTCGACTTCCTGCACGGCATGACCAGCAACAACCTCCGCAAGAAGCCCGGCGCGGTCACGTACACCCTGCTCCTGGACGGGACGGGCGGCATCCGTTCCGACCTCACCGTCGCGCGGCTCGGGCCCGACCGCTTCCAGGTGGGCGCCAACTCCCCCGCCGACCTGGACTGGTTGACCAGGCACGCATCCGAGGGCGTGCACATCCGGGACATCACATCGGGCACCTGCTGCATCGGCGTCTGGGGTCCGCTCGCCCGCGACCTCGTCCAGCCGCTGACCCGCGACGACTTCTCGCACGAGGGCTTCGGCTACTTCCGCGCGAAGGAGACGTATCTCGGCCATGTCCCGGTCACCGCCATGCGGCTGAGCTACGTCGGCGAGCTGGGCTGGGAGCTCTACACCTCCGCCGACCTGGGGCTCCGCCTCTGGGACACGCTCTGGGAGGCGGGCCGGGAGCACGGCGTCATCGCCGCCGGGCGCTCGGCCTTCAACAGCCTGCGGCTGGAGAAGGGCTACCGCGCGTGGGGCGTCGACATGACCGACGAGCACGACCCGTACGAGGCCGGGGTCGGCTTCGCCGTCCGCCTGGACAAGGGGGACTTCACGGGGATGGCGGCGCTTCAGGCCCGGGGCGAGCCGCGGCGCCGGCTCACGCCGCTGCTCCTCGACGACCCGGCGTCCGTGGTCCTCGGCAAGGAGCCGGTGTACGTGGACGGCTCCCCCGCGGGTTACGTCACCAGCGCGTCGTACGGATACACGCTGGGCCGGTGCGTCGCGTACGCCTGGCTGCCCGTGCTCCCCACCGGGGCGAGTGTCCATGTGGAGTACTTCGGCGAGAAGGTGCCCGCGACCGTTGCCGATGAGCCGCTCTTCGATCCGAAGATGACCCGCATCCGGTGTTGATCGCTTCGCGGGAGTCGTCGTCGGCCTGCGGGCCGGTGGGGACTGGTCGCGCAGTTCCCCGCGCCCCTGAAGGGGCGCCAATGAGCAGGCGCATCACCATCACGAGCCCTGGAGGTCCCCCGTGTCCCCTACCTACGACGTGATCGTCATCGGTCTCGGTGGTATGGGCAGTGCCGCCGCCCACCATCTGTCCTCGCGCGGTGTGCGGGTGCTCGGGCTGGAGAAGTTCGGGCCGGTGCACAACCGCGGTTCCAGTCACGGTGGTTCGCGGATCACCCGGCAGTCCTACTTCGAGGACCCGGCGTACGTACCGCTGCTGCTGCGCGCGTACGAGCTGTACGAGGACGTGGAGCGGGCCACCGGCCGGGACATCGCCACGCTGTGCGGCGGTGTGATGGTCGGGCCTCCCGACTCGCTGACCGTCTCCGGTTCGCTGCGCTCGGCCACGCAGTGGGACCTGCCCCACGAGATGCTGGACGCGGCCGAGATCCGCCGCCGCTTCCCGACGCTCAACCCGAAGGACGACGAGGTCGCGCTCTACGAGAAGAAGGCCGGCCTGGTCCGCCCCGAGAACATGGTCGCGGCCCATCTCCAGCTCGCCACCCGGCAGGGCGCCGACCTGCACTTCGACGAGCCGATGACCCGCTGGGAGCCGTACCGGGACGGGGTTCGCGTCCACACGGCCGAGAACACGTACACCGCGAGCCAGTTGGTGATCTGCCCGGGCGCGTGGGCGCCGCAACTGCTCACCGATCTCGGGGTGCCGTTCAGCATCGAGCGGCAGGTCATGTACTGGTTCCAGCCGAGGGGCGGGGTCCGGCCGTTCCTGCCCGAGAACCATCCGATCTACATCTGGGAGGACGCTGACGACGTCCAGGTCTACGGATTCCCCTCCATCGACGGGCCGGAGCTGGGCGCCAAGGTCGCCTTCTTCCGCAAGGGCGTCGAGTGCACCCCGGAGAACATCGACCGCACGGTCCACGAGGACGAGATCGGGGCGATGGCGGACCACATGTCCCGCTGCGTCCCGGACCTGCCCGGCACCTTCCTGAAGGCCGCCACCTGCATGTATTCCAACACCCCTGACGAGCACTTCGTCATCGCCCGGCATCCCGCGCACCCGGAGTCCGTGACCGTGGCCTGCGGGTTCTCCGGGCACGGATTCAAGTTCGTGCCGGTCGTCGGCGAGATCCTCGCCGATCTGGCGCTCACGGGCACCACCGCTCACCCGATCGGCCTGTTCGACCCCCTCCGCCTCGCCGCCGCGCCCGCCTGAGGAGCACGCACGTGACGACGACCCCCGTCTCCCCCGCCCCCGTCTCCGCCCCCGGTCAGCTGCCGCCCAGCCTGATCGCCACCCTTCCGGGGCACTACTACACCGACCCGGAGATCTTCCGGCAGGAGCAGGAACGGCTCTTCGAGTCGATGTGGTTCTGCGCGATCCGCGGCGCCGACCTGGCCAAACCGGGCGCGTTCCGCACGGTCCAGGTGGGCCGCGAGAGCGTCCTGATCACCCGGTCCCGCACCGGTGAACTGCGCGCCTTCCTCAACGTCTGCCGCCACCGCGGGGCCCGTCTCTGTCTGGAGGAGGCCGGCGAGGTCCGGCGCAACCTCCAGTGCCCGTACCACGCATGGACGTACGACCTCGACGGCAGACTGATCGCGGCGCCGAACCTGGTGAAGATGCCGGACGTCGACCGGACGGAGTACGGCCTGGTCAAGATCGCGCTGCGGGAGTGGCTCGGCTACGCCTGGGTCTGTCTGGCCGACGAGCCGCCGTCCTTCGAGGAGACTGTGATGGGCGCGGCCGTCGAGCGGCTCGGGAACGTGGCGGCCATCGAGCACTACGGCACGGAGAACCTCGCCCTCGGAAAACGCATCACCTATGACGTGAAGGCGAACTGGAAACTGATCGTCGAGAACTTCATGGAGTGCTACCACTGCGCGACGATCCACCCCGAGCTCACCGACGTCCTCCCCGAGTTCGCCGACGGCTACGCGGCCCAGTACTACGTGGGGCACGGCGCCGAGTTCGGCGAGGAGGTCAAGGGCTTCACCGTCGACGGCAGCGAGGGCTTCGGGAAGCTTCCCGAAGTCGCGGAGGATCAGGACCGTCGTTACTATGCGATAACGGTCAAACCCACCGTGTTCATCAATCTCGTCCCCGACCATGTCATCCTGCACCGCATGTTCCCCCTCGCCGAGGACCGGACGATCGTGGAGTGCGACTGGCTCTACGCACCCGAGGTCGTCGAGTCGGGCGCCGATGTCTCGAAGTCCGTGGAACTCTTCCACCGGGTCAACGCCCAGGACTTCGAGGCCTGCGAGCGTACGCAGCCCGCGATGGCGTCCCGTGCCTACCGGAGGGGCGGGGTGCTGGTGCCCACCGAGCACCACATCGGGATTTTCCACGAGTGGCTCATTGGCATGCTGGGAGGCATGGATGGCTGATCTCTATATCGGCGGCACGTGGACGAGCGCGCGGGAGAAGGGCACCCGCGAGATCCGCTGTCCGGCCGACGGTTCACTCGTCGCCGTCGTGGACGAGGCGGGCCCCCAGGACACGGCCGACGCGATCGCGGCCGCACGCCGCGCCTTCGACGACGGCCCCTGGCCCCGGACGCCCCCGAACGAACGGGGTGACCTGCTGCTCCGGGTCGCCGACCTGCTCGCCCGCGACAAGGACGTACTCGCCCGCGCGGAGTCCCTCGACACCGGCAAGCGCCTGGTGGAGAGCGAGTACGACATCGACGACATCGAGAACTGCTTCCGCTACTTCGGCCGACTCGTCGCGAGCGAGTCCGGCCGGGTCGTGGAGACGGGCACGGAGGGCGTCGACAGCCGGGTCGTATACGAACCGGTCGGTGTCTGCGCGCTGATCACGCCCTGGAACTATCCGCTGCTCCAGACGGCGTGGAAGGTCGCTCCGGCGCTCGCCGCGGGCAACACCTTCGTGCTCAAGCCGAGCGAGCTGACCCCGCACACCGCGATCCATCTGATGCGCCTCCTGGAGGAGGCCGGGGTGCCCGCCGGTGTGGCGAACCTGGTGCTCGGCGCCGGTCCCGAGGCCGGCGCTCCGCTGGGCGATCATCCGGACGTGGACCTGGTCTCCTTCACCGGCGGTCTGCAGACCGGCCGCAGACTCATGGCCGCGGCGGCCGGGACGGTGAAGAAGGTCGCCCTCGAACTGGGCGGCAAGAACCCGAACATCGTCTTCGCCGACGCCGACTTCGAGACGGCCGTCGACATGGCGTTGACGGCCGTCTTCCTGCATTCCGGGCAGGTCTGCTCGGCCGGGGCGCGGCTCCTGGTCGAGGACTCGCTGCACGACCGGTTCGTCGACGAGGTCGTCCGCAGGGCCCGGCTGATCAGGCTGGGCGGACCCTTCGACGAACAGGCACAGACCGGTCCGCTGATCTCGGCGGCCCACCGGGAGAAGGTCGAGGCGTACGTCGCCAAGGGCCTGGAGGAGGGCGCCGTCCTGCGCTGCGGCGGGGAGCGGCCGGCCGATCCTCCGCACCCGGACGGCTTCTACTACCCGCCGACCGTGCTCGACGAGTGCTCCGGCCCCATGTCGGTCGTCCAGGAGGAGTCCTTCGGGCCCGTGCTGACCGTGGAGCGGTTCACGGACGAGGCGGAGGCGGTGCGGCTGGCCAACGACACGATCTACGGTCTGGCCGGCGGAATCTTCACCTCCGACGAGGCGAAGGCCCAGCGGGTCGCGTCCGCGCTGCGGATCGGCACCATCTGGATCAACGACTTCCATCCCTACGTCCCACAGGCCGAGTGGGGCGGTTACAAGCAGTCCGGGTTCGGGCGGGAGCTCGGTCCTGCCGGTCTTGCCGAGTACCGCGAGACCAAACACATCTGGCGCACGACCAATCCCAGTCCACAGGGCTGGTTCTCCTGATCCATGTCCCCGGGGCCGGCTCTCCGCATCCATCGCAAAAAACCGGCACTCCTCATGGTCAGAACCAGTCGCGAGCACCGTAAGATCCAGCCTTCTTCACCCTGAGATCCAGCATCCGCGCACCAACGACCCCGCACGAGCCGCACTCCCCTCCCGCCCGGGAGAACTCCCCCTTCCCAGGAGGCGCCTCATGACCACCACCGCTCAACCACCTGAGAAACACAGTAACGACGACTCCGAGCTCAACGAGTTCGGCTACAAGCCGGAACTGAAGCGCACGCTCGGCAACTTCCACACCTTCGCCGCCGGTATCAGCTACATCTCCATCCTCACCGGCACCTTCCAGCTCTTCTACTTCGGTTACGGCAGCGGCGGGCCCGCCTACTGGTGGTCCTGGCCCATGGTTTTCGTCGGCCAGTTCATGGTCGCGCTCTGCTTCGCCGAACTCGCCGCCCGCTATCCGGTGGCCGGCTCGGTCTACAACTGGTCCAAGAAGGTGGGCAACCCGCACATAGGCTGGCTGGCGGGCTGGACGATGCTGATCGCCTCGATCGTGTCGATCGCGGCCGTGGCCCTTGCGTATCAGTTGACGCTTCCTCAGATCTCTTCCACGTTCCAGTTCGTGGGCGACGGCACCGGCAAGTACGACGTCGCCACCAACGCCGTGCTGCTGGCCTCCGTACTCATCATCTTCACCACCCTGGTGAACGCCCTCGGCGTGAAGCTGATGGCCCGGATCAACACGGCGGGCGTCTTCATCGAGCTGATCGCCACGGTCGTACTGATCGTGCTGTTCGCCGTGAACATCACCCGTGGGCCGGGGGTCGTGCTGGAGACGAACGGCACGGGAGCGGGCCAGCCCGGCGGCTACCTCGGCGCGTTCCTGATCGCGTCGCTGGCGTCCGCGTACGTGATGTACGGCTTCGACACGGCCGCCTCGCTCGGCGAGGAGTCCCTGGACCCGTCGCGCAACGCGCCGCGCGCGATCCTCCGTGCCATCGTCGCCTCGTTCATCCTCGGCGGGCTCATCCTGCTGCTCGCGCTGATGAGCGTGTCCAGCCTGAAGGGCGACAAGCTGTCCACGGACGGTCTGCAGTACGTCGTCCTCAACGTGCTCGGCGAGGACGCGGGCAAGGCCATGCTGTGGTGCGTGTTCATCGCGGTCACCGTGTGCGCCCTGGCCGTGCACACGGCGGCGATCCGGCTGGCGTTCGCGATGTCCCGCGACAACAACCTGCCCGCATCCTCCAAGCTGGCCAAGGTCCATCCGCGCTTCCAGACCCCGATCCTGCCCGCGGTGATCATCGGCATCCTGGCGCTGGCGATCCTGGTGGTCAACATCCGCCAGCCGCAGATCTTCACCGTGGTCACCAGTATCGGCATCATCCTGATCTACCTCGCGTATCTGCTGGTCACCGGGCCCATGCTGGTGGCGAGGCTGCGCGGCAAGTGGCAGCCCGCGGGCGACGGCAAGTTCTCGCTCGGCCGCTGGGGACTGCCCGTCAACATCGTCGCCGTGGTCTGGGGCACGGCCATGATGATCAACCTGATCTGGCCGCGCGCCGCCGTCTACAACGCGGCAGCCCCGTACCACTGGTATCTGCGGTGGGGTGCCGTCCTGTTCGTCGGCATCGTGATGGGCGGCGGCTTCGCCTACTACTGGCTCGTGCAGCGCCACCGCACCGGGGTGCTCGCCGAGCACCAGTACAAGTCCCCCGACACACCTCTTCCGCCCTCCTCGCCCGCGGCCACCCCGACGGCCGACTGAGCGCCCGATCCGAAGGCAGAACGTCGCAAGGACTCAAGGAGGTCAACTCCCCATGAACGAAGACGAGTTCGACTACGTCGTGGTCGGCGGAGGCACCGCGGGCAATGTGGTCGCCGCCCGGCTCTCCGAGGACCCGTCCGTCACGGTGTGCGTCCTGGAGGCGGGGCCCAGCGACGTCGGCGACGACGACGTCATGAAGCTGGAACGCTGGATGGGACTCCTTGAGTCCGGCTACGACTGGGACTACCCCGTCGAGCCGCAGGCCAGCGGCAACAGCTTCATGCGCCACGCCCGCGCCCGCGTGCTCGGCGGCTGTTCCTCGCACAACTCCTGTATCGCCTTCTGGGCACCGGCCGAGGACCTGGACGGCTGGGCGGCCGCGGGCTGTACGGGCTGGAGCGCGGCCGAGCTCTTCCCGCTCTACCAGCGCTTGGAGAACAACGACGCTCCGGGCGAGCACCACGGTCGTACGGGGCCCGTGAAGCTGCGGACACTCAAGAGCGACGACCCGTGCGGCACCGCCCTGTTGGAGGCCTGCGCCCAGGCGGGCATCCCGACCACCGCGTTCAACACCGGCAGGACGGTTGTGCGCGGGGCCAACTGGTTCCAGATCAACTCCGACGAGAACAACATCCGCCAGTCCTCGTCGGTCGCGTATCTGCACCCGATCCTCGGCAAGCGTCCGAACCTGGACGTACGGACCGGGGTGCGGGCCAAGAAGCTCGTGCTCGACGGGCGGCGCTGCGTGGGCGCCGAGTACCTGGACCCGGACCTGATCCACACCCGGACGGTACGGGCCAGGCGCGAGGTGATCGTGTCGTGCGGTTCCATCGACAGCGCGAAGCTGCTGATGCTGTCGGGCATCGGGCCCGCCGAGCATCTGCGCGAGGTGGGTGTCGAGGTGGTGGTGGACTCGGCCGGCGTGGGCGAGAACCTTCAGGACCACCCCGAGGGCGTCATCATGTGGGACGCCAAGCAGCCCATGACGACCACCTCCAGCCAGTGGTGGGAGGCGGGCATCTTCTACGACACCGAGCCCGGCCTGGACCGGCCGGACCTGATGTTCCACTACGGGTCCGTGCCGTTCGACATGAACACGGCCCGGTGGGGCTATCCGACCTCCGAGAACGCGTTCTGTCTCACGCCGAACGTGACGAGCGCGAAGTCGCGCGGCACGGTGCGGCTGCGGACGCGCGACTTCCGGGACAAGCCCAAGGTCGATCCGCGGTACTTCACGCACGAGCACGACGCGCGCGTGATGACGTTCGGCCTGAAGCTGGCCCGGCGTATCGCGGAGCAGCCCGCGCTGAGCGGGTGGGCCGGGGCGGAGCTGGCCCCCGGGCCGGATGTCCGCACGGACGACGAGCTGCTCGACTACATCCACAAGACGCACAACACGGTCTATCACCCGTCCTGCACGGTGAAGATGGGTGCGGACGACGACGCCTCGGCGCCCCTGGATGCCCGGCTTCGGGTGAAGGGGATTGAAGGGCTGCGGGTCGCGGACGGGTCCGTGATGCCGGATCTTGTGGCCGTCAATCCGTGCATCACGACCATGATGATCGGTGAGAAGTGTGCTGATCTTTTGAAGGAGGACGCCTCGTAGGGGGTTGTGGGGAGCTGCGGGACCGTTGTGGCTGGTCGCGCAGTTCCCCGCGCCCCTTATGGGGCGCTGGTTGCCGGCCTCTTGTACATGCGCGTCGCCGTGATCTCCGTGTGTACCGCCTCCCCGGCGGGGGCCTCCCGCGGGAGGCCCGGCCGGAGGTGTTCCTCCACGCTGATGTACTTCAGCCCCGCGCGGAGGTCCGCGTCGTTGCGCAGGCGGATGACCAGGGGGAACTCGGCGAGCGCGGTCGTGTCGAACAGACCTGTGGTGTAGAGGAGTTGGACGCCCAGCGCGTCCGACACGGCTCGCTGGAGCTCCAGCAGATACGTCGCGTTGGCGCGGCCGATCGGGTTGTCCAGGAAGAGCGTGCCGGCATGCCGGTGCTTGTCGCTGCGGCCCCGGTCGTTGGAGCGCAAGGCTGCCATCGTGCAGTACAGCGCGATCGCGGCGGTGAGCAGCTGGCCGCCGGAGAACACGTCGCCCATCTGTCCGACCGGTACTCGCTCGGCGCGCAGTACGGCGTCGGGCTTGAGGATCTCGACTGCGATGCCCTTGGGCTGGAGCGCCGCGCTGACCCCTCTGAGCAGCAGGGACATTCCGTCGCGGCGCATGTCGGAGTTCTTCTTGACGGCCGCGCGGGTCGCCTCGTCGACGACCTCGCCGAGCCGCTCGGCGAGTGTGGCCTGGTCGGGCTCCTCGAAGCGGATGCGCAGGAACTCCTGCCCGGACCATTCGCCGAGCCCCTCGGGGAGCCGGGACAGGCGCTGGGCCGACCTGAGGGTGGCGAGCGCGGACTCCACGAGCCCGCGCAACCGGTCGACGATCGAGTCGCGGTTGCGCTCCAGCTGCTCCAACTCGTCGGTCAGGACCCGGAGTCGGGGTGCGAAGGCGTCCGCCCACTTCTGTGCGTGCTCGGGCAGGGAGGACGCCGGCAGCTCGCGGATCTGCTGGCGGGCGGGCGTGCGCACCTGCTCGTAGCGCGTCGAGTTGGCGTGCCGGACGAGTACGTCGCTCGCCTCGCGCACCGAGGTCTCGGCGGCGGAGAGGTCGGCCGCGCAGCCGCGCAGGGAACGGCGGGACTCGGCGGCGGAGTGCCGGGCCTCTTCGAGGGTGCCGGGGTAGGGCTCGGGCTCCTCGTGTTCCTCGTCCGAGTGCTCCCGAAGGAGGTCCCGGAGCAGGGCGGCCGTCTCGTCGAAACCGCCTGCCGCGTCCTCGGCGGCGCGGTGGGCGTCGAGCAGTTCGGCGTGGGCCGCGCGTGCCTGGCTCAACGCCTCGGTGCGGGAGGCGAGTTCACCGGTGGCGGTGCGCAGCAGGCTCTGTGCGTGCTCGGCGTCGCGCGGGACCAGGTCCTCGGGCAGCTCGGTGTGCGCCTCGCCGTCCTCCGGCGCGTGCCGCTCGGCCTCGCCCCGCAGCCGTCCGAGCTGCTCGCTCGCGGTCGACATACGCGTTTCCAGCAGCTGGACCAGTTCCTCGGCGCGGGCCGCGGCGGCCTGCCGGGAGGGTCCGTCGGAGCCGTCGGTCGACTCCAGGAGCTGGGCTGCGCGCGTACGCACCTTGTTGCTCAGCCGCTCCAGCTCCGCGAGCGCCGCGCTCTCGTCGCTCTCCGCCCGGGACTGCTCGGCCCGCAGGTCGGCTCCGACGCCGACCTGCTCGTAGAGCTGGGAGGCGGCGCGGTAGGCCTCGCGCAGGGCGGGCAGCGACGACTTGGCGGCGGCCGGGTCGGCCTCCGGCACGTCGTCGGGGGCGCCCGCGATCTCCGCACGCTCGCCGCGCAGTGCGCGGGCTGTGCGGCGGGCGTCGTCGGCGGCGCGCTGGGCGCCACGCCGGTCCTCGTCGGCGGCGCGGGCCCGCTCCAGGCAGGACTGGGCGCGGGCCTCCGACTCGGCGGCGTCGTCGGCGAGTTCACGCAGCTTGACCTGCCAGCCGGCCCGCTCGCGCAGCCGGAAGGCGAGCCCGGCGAGGGCGTCGGCGGCGCGCCGGGCCCGCTGCGCGGCCTCCTGCCGCTCGTCCCTTACGAGGGCCGCCTCGGCCGCCGCCTCGTCGGCCTCGGCCCGGACCGTACGCGCCTCGGACAGCTCGGCCTCGGACTCCTCGGCGAACGCGCGCGCGTCGTGGGCCGCCGTGGCGAGCTCGGCGAGCCGCCCCGCCGGACAGCCCGTGCGCCAGGAGGCGAGCCGTGCGGCCAGCTCCCGGTCCTTGGCGAGCCGGGCCGCCAACTCCCGGATCTCCTCGTCCCGTTCGGCCGCGCGCGTGCGCAGCGTCTGCCGCTCCTCGTCGGCGGCGTGCTCGTCGTGCATGGCCGGGTTCGGCGGTACGAGGAAGACGTCCCCGTCGCCCGCGTCGGGGGCCGGGGTCGGGGCGAGCAGCGCGGCGGCCGTGCCGACGGCCACCGCGGAGCGCGGGAGCAGCGCGGCGTCGACGAGGGCTTCGCGGGCCCTCGCATGGGTGGCCGGGTCCGTGATGACCACGCCGTCGACCAGCTCGGGCCGCGCGGCGAGCACGCGCGCGTGGTCGACGGGGTCGACGGCCTGTGCGAGATAGCGCCAGCCGGGGAGCGCGGGGATGCCGTGCTCGCCCAGGTACTCCACGGTGGCCAGCACGTCGGGTCCCGGCGGCAGCAGCCCGCCGTCACCGAGCGCGCCGAGGATCCGCGCGTCGTCTGCCGCCGCGGTCCGCAACTCGAAGAGCTGCCGTTCGGCGGAGGCGACCCCGTCGTCGAGAAGCTGCCGGAGCTCGTCGGCGTAGTGGTCCAACTCCTCGGCGGAGAGGGGCGCTTCGTCCGAGAGGGCTTCGACGTCCGGGCCGCTCCGCCCTCGACGGGTGCCCGCTACGTCTGCGCCGGGTCCCGTCCCGGAAGCACGGCCGGATGTGTTCCCAGAGTCGGCTCCGCCCGCTCGCGCGCCGACGCTCGCACGGACGGCGCCGCTCGCACTCGCGGCGCCCTCGGTGGAACCGGTGCCCACGCCCTGTCGTGGTTGCGGCAACCCGCCGCGCCCGGAACCCCCCGAACCGCCGAAGGCACCCGGCAGGCTCAGCAGTTCGGCCAGCCGCTCCTCCCCCGCCAGCGCCCGAGCGGTCCCCCGCTCGGCGTCGTAGGCGCGCTCGGCGGCCGTCGCCGCGTCGGCCGCGCGGGCCGCCGTCAGCTCGGCGCGGGACTCGGCGGACGCCGCCTCGCGGGAGTGCTCCGTGGTGCGGCGGGACGCCTCGCGCGCGGTGTCCCACGCGGCGACGGCGGTCTTCTCGGCATCACTGGCGGCGAGCGCGGCACGGGCCGGGTCGGCGTCGGGGGCGGTGTCGTCGAGCCACCCGGCGCGCACCGCCTCGGCGGTCTCCTGCTCGACCTCGCTGAGACGCTGACGCAGATGGCCGATCTCGCTGCGGGCGCGCTGTGCCTCGGTGGCGGCGGACGTCGAGTCCCGGTAGGCCGCCTCGCCGACCTCCTGGAGCGCGGCGGACCGCTCCTCCTCCTCGTTGGCGACCGTCTCGGCGCCCTCGGCCGCGGCGTGCAGGGCGCGTACGAGATCGGCGGCGGCCTTGGCGCGTGCGGCGAGCGCCGGCGCGGCGTCCCGCTCGGCCTCGCGGATGGCCACGGCCACGCGCGCGGAGCGGTCGGCGGAGGCGCGGTGCCGCAGCACCAGCTCGGCGGCCTGCCACGCGGAGTGCAGCGTGCGCGCGTCGGCGAGCTCCCGCTTCTGCGCGGCCGCGCCCTTCTCGGCCCCGGCGAGGGCCAAGGAGGCGTGCCGGTAGGCGAGTTGGGCCGAGATCAGCGCGCTGCGCTCACGGGAGCCGTCGGCCTCGGTGACCCGGTGGGCGGCGGCGGTGACCTGCTGGGCGAGGTCGCCGGTGCGGCCCCGCTCCTGTCCGGCGCGCGCGGAGAGCCGCCGTGCCAGTGTCCTCGTACGCCGCTCGGCGCCCGCGTGGATGTCCCGTGCGCGCGCACGGGTCCCGGTCGCCTCGACGATCCGCCCGAGCAGGTCGACGGACCCGGCGGTGAACTCGCGCTCGGCGATCAGCTCGGCCCGCCGCCCCAGCTTGTTGCCGAACCCTCCGACCAGGTCCGCGAGCCCGTCGGTGTCCCGGGTGTCGGTGACCGCGCGCAGCAGCAGATCGGTGAAGTCGGAGTCCTTCTTGACGGCGAAGAGACCGGCGGCCTCGCCCTCGTCGGCGTTCATCTCGCGCTGGTAGCGGAAGAGCTCGGGGTCCAGACCCAGGTCGCCGAGGTGTTCGTTCCAGCGGTCGTGGATCTCCTCCCAGTGCACTTCGAGGTGCGGGTACGCCTTGCCGGCCTCGGTGAGCGCGTCCCGGAAGCCCTTCATGGTCCGCCGGCGCCCCTGCGCGCCGGATGCGCCCTCGGCGGACGGCCGCACGGAAGTGGCCTCGGCGACCGGCAGATTGTCCAGGCTCAGCCCGGGCCCGGGCCGGAACGAGTACCAGGCTTCCGCGAACTTCCGCGGATCGTTGGAGACCTGGCGCCCCCGCCACTCGCTGACCTTGCCGACCACGACGCACTCGCCGGTGAGCGTGTGCTGCCACTCCAGCGCCACATGCCCGCAGTCGTCCGCGAGCAGGAACTTCCGCAGCACACCGGAGCTGGCGCCGCCCAGCGTGTTCCGGTGGCCGGGCAGCATCACGGAGAAGATCAGCTTGAGCAGTACGGACTTGCCGCCGCCGTTCTCCAGGAAGAGCACACCGGCGGGCGCGGGGCGGCGCGGCGGCCCGACGGGCTCCTCCTCGAAGAACTCCGCCTGCGTGGGCGCGGGGTCGGGCACGGGCTCGCCGACACCCCGCAGGTCCAGCACGGTGTCGGCGTAGCGCGCACCGGCAGGCCCGATGGAGTAGAGGCGGACCCGGGACAGCTCGTACATGGCGGCGGACTCTCGTAGTCGTAAAGGGAGTTGAGGCGGTCGGTCAGAGGGTCGGAGCGGTGGACAGGGGCCGGCGGGCCGAGGTCAGTAGGTCGAGGTCAATGGGCCGACCGCCGGTTCACGAGTGGAACGGCAGTCCGGCATCGGCGGCCAGCTCCAGATCCTCGGTGTCCTCGGCGGGCAGCAGGCTGGCGGTGCCGTCGGTGACCGGCACGATGCCGAGCTCCAGCAGCTCGGCCATCGCGGCGCTGCCCGCCATGTCCCGGACCTGGAGCTGGTAGCGGGCGGTCGTCCGGTACGTGCCCCCGCCGTCGTCCCCGGTGCGCTGCAGGAACCCCGAGTCGGTGAGGAACGCGACGGCCTTGCCGATGATGCCGGTGGTCGAACCGGCGAGTCTTCGGGCGTCCTTGGTGGCCCCGGTGGAGCTGCGCCGCGCCCAGATCCGCCAGGCGGCCTCAAGACCGGGTGCGTCGGTCGCCGGGTCGGTGTTCTCCCCCTGCTCGTCGGCCCGCTCCTCCAGCCTGCGGCAGGCCTGCCGCACGAAGGCGTCGACACCGTTGACGGAGACCCGCCCGATGTACCCGTCGTCGGCGAGGTCCTCGGGGCGCGGGAACGCCATGGCGGCGACGGCGAGGTGCGCGAGCCCGTGCAGGAACCGGTCCCCCGAGTCGGCCGACGTCCGCCGCGCGTAGTCGCCCATCCGCACGGCGAACACCGAGTCCTCGGCCGCGGTCACCGCCATGCCCGCCCGCGGGGACACCTCAAGGACAACAAGCCCCAGCCCGGTCGCAACGGCATCCGCCAGCCGCGCGAAGGCCGGATCCTCCCGATACCTCCGCAACAGCTCGGCATACTCCTGATCCCGCGCGGGCTGCAACTTCGGCTGCAACCCAAAAGCCACGAGGCGCGCCCCATCGGCGGCGTCGGCGGGCGTGACGGCGCCGGTCGGCACCGGCACGGCCGGTACGTCCGGCTCCCCCCACTCAACGTGCTCGGTCACGGCTGGGACTCCTTGCTCTCAAAAACGGGGCTGCTCTGCGAAACGGGGCCGCCATCGGTCGCCCCTTCAGGGGCGCGGGGAACTGCGCGCCAAGCCACAACGGGCCCGCAGGTGACAGACAACCCGAAGTCACAGGGCAGACCCAGCGAACCGCTCACGCCGCATCCTTTCGATCCGCCGCCATCCCCACCGCATCCAGCAAAGCCATCCCCACGATCAAATCGGCCCCACCGAACTCCGGATCGTCCAGCTCGGTCCCGTCGTCCACGGCGAACAACAGCTTCTCCTCACCCTGCCGATACGCCGTACCGACCGGCGGACTGGCCGCGTGCACGGCCAGCAGGGCGAGCAGATAAGGCAGTTCGGGATCCCGGCGCCGCGCGTCGGCCAGCAGCCCGGACAGCCGACGCGGCGCGTCGGCCGGCAGGTCGAGCAGCTCCATCGCGGCGGCGAGCTGCTCCTCGCTGAACCGGCTGTCGTCCGGCGTGGCGATCAGATCCGGCTCGGGCATCTCGGCCCCGAGGTGCTCCCGCTCCATGGGTGGTGTCAGCAGCAGTTCGACCAGATCCCCGACCCGAACGGACGCGGGCGTCCGAAGCCCCGTCCCACGGGCGAAGAACGCGTCGGTCACCCGCAGCGCCCGCTCCACGGGCAACGGCAGTACGGGCGCGACGAGATGCCCGTACAGATCTATCCCCGACGTCGTCATAGGTGTCGCGAAGGCCTGCCGGTCCTGCTCGGCGCGGAACAGCGGCCCGGCCTCCAGGAGCCGGGACTGGAGCTGCGTGTGCCGGCGGATGCAGTCCTTGACGATGTCGACGAGTTCGGCGGCCCGCCGCTTCTGCTCGGCGTCCTCCGACTCGTCCCGCGCCTTGCGGATGTTCGTGAGGATCGCGTTCTCGTGCCGGTAGCGGTCGGCGACATGGTCGAGCGCCTCGGCGATCATGTCGGGCACGGCCTGCAGCCAGTCGACCGCCCGTACGTTGCGCCGGGTCGCGTCCAAGGCCCTGCGGAGCGTCTCGGAATACTGCACGGTGCGGTAGCGGGCCTGCTCGGCGGCGAGCTGCGCGTCCGCGAGCCGGCCCCGGCTGATCAGCACCTCCAGCTTGACCTCGGCGGCGATCTGCGCGCTGGTGACGTCGGTGTCGAGGGCGCCCACGAGGACGTTGACCGCCTCGTCGGTCGTACGGAGATACACGCTTCCTCCGTAGCCGGGCACCTCCTCGATGAGCTTGAAGTCGTAGTCCCGGCGCACATACGAACCGTCGGGCGCGAACGTGCCGTATACGGCACGGAAGCCGCGGTCGACACTGCCGACGTTGATCAGGTTCTCCAGGACCCAGCGGGCGACGCGCTCGTGCTCTGCGACGGGCCGGCGCGGGGCCTGGGCGGCGATGCGCGGGATGAGCCTGGCCACTATCTGGTCGTGGTCGGCGCCCGTGTCGAAGTCCATGTTCAGTGTGACGAGGTCGATGGCGGCGAGGGCCACCTCCGCCATCCCGTACACCGAGTACTCACCCGCGAGGTTCGCCTTGCGTACGTCGAGGTCGTGCAGCGGCGCGGTGCAGGCGAGCGCGCGCAGCCGCCGCGCCAGTCCCTCGTCGGCGGCCGGGCCCGGTGCGGGGCGCGGCCCCGCGCTGAGCTGGGGCGGAACGCTGTCCGTCGATGCAGGCGAAGTCACGGTGCACAGACTAGGTCCTCGGTCTGACAACGACCGAAACGCTCCGCTGGGATCGCCGGGTTACTGCGGGTGGTTCGTTGTCCGCGGGTTGACTGCGGCCGGTCGCGCAGTTCCCCGCGCCCCTTCGGGGCGCTGCCTAGCCCTCCTCCGCCACTCGACGGCCGTAGACCTCCACGACCCTTTTGCGTGAATCGTCCAGGTATACGCCGAGCAGGCTCTCGGCCTGCTCGCGGTCGCCGTCCTGGAGTGCCTGCAGTATCTGGCCGTTGCGGGCGAGGTACGGCTCGTGCAGGCGGCGGGGGTCGTCCACGAGGTGGAAGGCGAGGCGGAGTTCGGCGAAGACGCTGCGCATCAGTTCGTCGGTGCGGGCGCTCCCGGCGAGCGCGACCAGCTCCCGGTGGAAGTGGATGTTGGCCGTACCCAGGCCTTTCCAGTCACCTTCACGGGAGGCCCGCCGCCCGTCCGCGACGGCCCTGGCGAGGCCGTCCACCGCGTAGGGCGGTTCGCCGAGTCCGCGTACGACGGCGCATTCGACGAGGCTGCGGGTGCGGTAGATGTCCTCGACGTCCTCGACGGTCAGGACCCGCACGAAGACACCCCGGTTGAGCTGGTGGACCAGCAGCCGTTCGTGCGTGAGCAGCCGGAACGACTCGCGCAGCGTGTTGCGTGAGACGCCGAGCGCGTTGCCGATGCTGTCCTCCGAAAGCCGTGTGCCGGGCGGGAAGAACCCTTCGGCGATCCGGCTTCTGAGGATGTCCGAGACCCGCTCGGCGGTGCTGGTGCGACCCAGCAGCGCGCGGTCGTCCGCCAGTCCGTTCAGTTCGGCCACGCCCGAATTCAATCGCAGATACAAGAACGAAACAACATGGGTATTGAGGGATCGTTCAACGATCCTCTACCTTGCTAGTCAGGCACCGGCCGCTCACTCCGGAGCCGACGGCTTCCGCACGCCACAGTTCGGCACAGTCCGGCCCGCAAGTGCTTCCGCACGGCTCAGTCCTCAAGCACCCTCCCGTCCCTCATCTGCGAGGTGCCCATGAGCACGACCCCTCCACCGCAGGCCCTGAACACCGAGACGCGCCCCGGAGCGGGTGAACCCACCGCCGACGAGGGCGCGTTCGCCTGGCTGCGGGCCCTGGGTCCGCGCGGCCGCCGCGCCTTCGGCGGCGCGTTCGGCGGCTATGCGCTGGACTCGTACGACTACTTCACGCTGCCGCTGAGCATGGTGGCGCTGTCCGCGTACTTCGGTCTCAACAGCGGTCAGACCGGGCTGTTCACGACCGTCACGCTGGTCGTGTCCGCGATCGGCGGCGCGGCGGCGGGTGTGATCGCTGACCGGATCGGGCGCGTCAAGGCGCTGATGATCACCGTCATCACGTACGCGGTCTTCACCGTGGCCTGCGGCTTCGCGCCCAACTACGAGACCCTGCTGGTCTTCCGCGCTCTCCAGGGGCTCGGTTTCGGCGGTGAGTGGGCGGTCGGCGCGATCCTGGTCGCCGAGTACGCGAGCCCCAAGCACCGGGGGCGCACGCTCGGCGCGATCCAGAGTTCCTGGGCCGTGGGCTGGGGACTCGCCGTGCTGGTCTACACGCTGGTCTTCCAGTACCTGGACGACGACCTGGCCTGGCGCGTGATGTTCTGGACCGGGGCGCTGCCGGCCCTGCTCGTCGTCTGGGTGCGCCGCAACGTGAAGGACGCGCCGGAGGCGGCCCAGCGCCGCAAGGAGAGCCCCGAGAAGGGCTCGTTCGCCGCGATCTTCAAGCCGGGCACGGCCGCCGCGCCCGGACTGCTGAAGACGACGATCTTCGCGGTCCTGCTCTCCACGGGCGTCCAGGGCGGCTACTACACGCTGGCCACCTGGGTCCCGACCTACCTCAAGACGGACCGCGGGCTGTCCGTCGTCGGCACCGGCGGCTACCTCACGTTCCTGATATCCGGGGCCTTCATCGGCTACCTGACCGGCGGTTATCTCACCGACAAACTGGGCCGCAAGCGCAATATCCTGCTCTTCGCGATCCTCTCGGCGGTCTGCATCCTGGCCTACGCGAACATCCCGAGCGGCGCCAACACCCTTGTCCTGGTGCTCGGTTTCCCGCTCGGCTTCTGTATGTCGGCGATCTTCAGCGGCTTCGGCTCGTTCCTCAGCGAGCTGTACCCGACCGCGGTGCGCGGCACGGGACAGGGCTTCACGTACAACACCGGCCGTGCCGTGGGCGCGGTCTTCCCGACGGTGGTCGGCTTCCTGGCCGACAGCTGGGGCGTCGGGGGCGCGCTGGTCTTCGGCGCGATCGGATACGGTCTCGCGGCGCTGGCCCTGATCGGTCTGCCCGAGACCCGTGGGAAGGAGCTCCTGTGAACCGTACGCAACACCGCCCCCTGAACCTTCTCGACGACCACGCGCACGCGTGGAGCCCGGCAGAGGCACGCTCCCGGTTCCGTTCGGGGGTGTCCGGCTCCACCGCGGGCTGCTCGGCGGGCCACACCCAGGCGAACCTGATCTCGGTGCCGGCCGACTGGGCGTACGACATGCTGCTGTTCTGCCAGCGCAACCCGAAGCCCTGCCCGGTGCTCGACGTCACCGACGCCGGTTCCTGGACGACCGTCCTGGCCTCCGACGCCGATCTGCGGACCGATCTGCCGGGCTACCGGGTGTGGGAGCACGGCGAGTTGGCCGAGGAGCCGACGGACGTGCTGGCCCACTGGCGCGACGACCTCGTGTCGTTCCTCATCGGGTGCAGCTTCACCTTCGAGTCGGCGCTGTCCGAGGCGGGGGTGCCGATGCGCCACATCGAGCAGGGGCGCAACGTCTCCATGTACGTGACCAGTCGCCAGTGCCGTCCCGCGGGGCGGCTGCACGGGCCCATGGTGGTGTCGATGCGTCCGGTGCCGCCCGAGCACCTGCCCGCGGCGATCCGGGAGACCAGCCTGCTGCCTGCGGTGCACGGCAGCCCGGTGTACTGCGGCGATCCGGGCGGCCTCGGCATCGAGGACCTCGCCCGCCCCGACTTCGGCGATCCGGTGGAGGCCGGGCCGGACGACATCCCGGTGTTCTGGGCCTGCGGTGTGACGCCGCAGGCCGCGGTGATGGCCTCGCGCCCACCGTTCGCGATCACACACTCGCCGGGCCAGATGTTCATCACCGACGCCCGCGACGAGCAGTACCGCGTCGCCTGACCGGGAGGAACGGCACTCCATGAGCACGATCGATCTGAACGCCGACCTCGGCGAGGGCTTCGGCCGCTGGCGCCTGACCGACGACGAACAGCTGCTGTCCGTCGTCACCAGCGCCAACGTGGCCTGCGGCTTCCACGCCGGGGACGCGGCCACCATGCGCCGGGTCTGCGACCTGGCGGCCGAGCGCGGCGTACGGATCGGCGCCCAGGTCTCCTACCGGGACCTGGCGGGCTTCGGGCGACGCGCGATGGACGTGCCGCCCTACGAGCTGGCGTCCGAAGTGGCCTACCAGATAGGCGCCCTGGAGGTCTTCACGCGCGCGGCGGGCGCGCGCGTGGCGTACGTCAAACCGCACGGCGCGCTCTACAACCGCGTCGTGCACGACGAGGAACAGGCCGGTGCGGTCGTGGAGGGCGTGCGGCTCGCGGACGCCGCGCTCCCGGTGCTCGGCCTGCCCGGCTCGCGTCTCCTCGACGTGGCCGCGAAGGCCGGACTCCCGGTCGTCACCGAGGCGTTCGCGGACCGCGCCTACACCGACGAGGGCACGCTGGTGCCGCGCGGCCGGGACGGCGCGGTGATCACCGATCCGACCGCCGTCGTGGAACGCTCGGTGACCCTCGCCCGTTCTGGTGTCGTGACGTCCCGATCCGGGCGTGACATCCCGGTTCGGGCCCGCTCCTTGTGCCTGCACGGCGACACGCCCGGCGCGGTGGACCTGGCCCGCCTGGTCCGTGCACGGCTCGAGGAGTCGGGCATCCGTGTGGAGGCGTTCGTATGAGGGCACTGCCGGTCGGCGACCGTGCGCTGCTCGTCGAGGTGTCGACGGACGAGGAGGCACAGGCCCTGCACGCCGATCTGCTCCGACGCCGCGCGGAGGGCTCGCTCTCCGTGCGCGAGCTCGTCCCGGCGGCTCGTACGGTCCTTCTGGACGGCCTCGACGACCCGGCCGGGCTGGCCGCCAGGCTGACCACGTCGAAGCTGCCGCCCGCGCCTGCGCGCGCGCAGGAGGTCGTCGAGATACCCGTCCGCTACGACGGCCCGGACCTCGCGGCCGTCGCCGGCCACTGGGCCGTGTCCCCGCAGGAGGTCGCGCGGATCCACGCGGCGGCCGAATTCCGGGTCGCCTTCTGCGGGTTCGCCCCGGGCTTCGGCTATCTGACCGGGCTCCCGGCCCGCTACGGCGTGCCCCGGCACGCGACACCCCGTACGACCGTCCCTGCGGGTTCCGTCGGCCTCGCGGGTCCGTACACGGGCGTGTACCCGCGCTCGTCGCCGGGCGGCTGGCAGCTGATCGGGACGACGGACGTCGTCCTGTGGGACCACGCGCGCGTGCCCGCCGCGCTGTTGTCGCCCGGCACGCCGGTCCGCTTCGTCCCGGTGGAGTCCTGATGACGGACCGCGCACTCGCCGTCGTACGGGCCGGGGCGCTGACCACCGTGCAGGACCAGGGACGCCCGGGCCACGCGCACCTGGGCGTACCGCGCTCCGGAGCGCTCGACGCGCCCGCCGCCGCCCTGGTCAACCGGCTCGTCGGCAATCCGCCCGGGGCCGCCCTCCTGGAGACCACGCTCAACGGCTGCGACGTACGGCCGCGTTCGACCGTGATGGTCGCCGTGGGAGGTGCCCCGTGCCCGGTCACCGTGGACGGGCGCCCGGTCGCCTGGGGAGCCCCGGTGCGTGTGCCCGCCGGGGCACTGCTGTCCGTGGGAACGGCGGTCTCCGGAGTACGCAGTTACGTGGGCGTGTCGGGCGGGGTGACCGTCGAGCCGGTGCTCGGCAGCCGCTCGACGGACCTGCTGTCGGGCCTGGGCCCGCCGCCCCTCACCGACGGAACGGTGCTCCCCCTGGGCACGCCGACGGCCCCCCACGCGCGCGTGGACGTCGTCCCGCACCCGCGGCCTCCCGCCGAACTCATCCTGCGGGTGACACTCGGCCCACGCGACGACTGGTTCACGACCGCGGCGATCCGCACCCTCACCACGCACACCTACCGGGTCTCCTCGGCGAGCAACCGCATCGGCCTGCGCACGGAGGGTCCCGCCCTTGAGCGGGCGCTACCGGGCGAACTGCCCAGCGAGGGAATGGTGCTGGGCGCCGTCCAGGTTCCTCCGGACGGCCGCCCCGTGGTGTTCCTCGCCGACCACCCGACCACCGGCGGCTACCCGGTGATAGCGGTCGTCCGCCCCACCGACCTCCCCGCCACGGCCCAGGCGGTCCCGGGCACCCCGGTGCGCTTCGTAGTGGTACGCCGCCGCTGACGAGGGAGCAGGCCAAGTGCCGGGCGCCCCTTCAGGGGCGCGGGGAACTGCGCGACAAGCCACAACGGACCCGCATCCAGATATCGGCCCACCCCGCGGAGCGCTAGGCCGCGTCCGGCTGCTCGCCGCTCACCGACAGAGCAGCCAGCGCCGCGGCCACCGCATGGGACGCACTGAGGTCGAGCCGCGCGCTCGTCCCCCGCGCCCGGTGACGCACCTCGGACGCGGCCAGGCTGAGGAGTTGGGGCAACAGATCGGTGCAGCGGCGAGCCACCCACCCGGTCCCGGCGGTGGCCAGCCACCACAGGCTGGCCGACCGCGTGGGTTCGGGGAACTCGGGCGCGGCGGAAGGCGCGACCCCCGTCGCGGTGCCCGCCTCGGCGAGCAGCGCGTGGAAGTGGAGCGCGAGCTGCCGATGCCCCCGCTCCCCCGGGTGCAGCCGGTCCGAGCTCCACATGGCCCGGTCGGTGACCCAGTCGCCCTCCGCGGCATGCAGATGCACCGCTCCGTGCCGCTCGGACAGCGCGTGCACGACCGCGTTCACGGCCCGCTGACGCCGAGCGAGCGGGCGGGCCAGCGCCCCGGGCAGCCCCAGCATCGAGCCGGGGTCGGGCAGACAGGCGGTGAGCAGGAGCGCGCCCTGCCCGGTGAACGCGGCGTACACCTCGTCGAGCCGTTCGGCCACGGCGTGGATGTCGAAGGTGCACCGCAGGGTGTCGTTGACGCCGATGACGACCGAGGCGATGTCCGGCCGCTCGGCCAGCGCGGCCGGGGTCTGGCGTTCCAGGACGTCACGCGTCTGGGCGCCGCTGACCGCGAGGTTGACGAACTCCACGGGCGCGTCGGCCGGTGCGAGCCCGGCGGCGAGCAGCGCGGCCCAGCCGCGCCACTCCTCGCCCACGGGATCTCCCACCCCTTCGGTGAGGGAGTCACCGAGCGCCACGAACCGCAGGGGTCTCATACGACGCCCTCCCGAGCCCGTTCCACCGTGGGGGCCGCCGCGGGCGCCTCGGGCCGCCCCACGCGGACCTCGGTGTCGTGGGCGGTGAGGAACGCCTCGACGGCGGCCGGCCATCCGAAACAGGCCGCACGCGCGCGTGCGGCCTCCCGCCGCTCGCTCTCGGGCCGGTCCAGGATCATCCGTATCTCGTCCGCGAACGCCTCTCCGTTGTCCGCGGCGGTGGCTCCGGCGGAGCCGACGACCTCCGAGAGCGCGGAGGAGGCACTGGCGACGACGGGCGTGCCGCAGGCCATCGCCTCCAGGGCCGCGAGCCCGAAGGTCTCGGCGGGCCCGGGGGCGAGGCACACGTCAGCGGAGGCCTGGAGAGCGCTCAGGAGCGCGCGGTCGCCGACATGTCCGAGGAAGGTGACCGGCAGCCGCCGTTCGCGCGCCCGCTGTTCGAGGCGGGCCCGCAGCGGCCCGTCACCGGCCACCACGAGCACCGCGCGCCGCCCGCGGCGCAGCATCGCCTCCAGGGCTTCGAGCGCCGTGCCGGGCCGCTTCTCGACGGACAGCCGGGAGCACATCACGAGCAGGACCTCGTCCTCGCGCGCGTGCCGGGCCCTCAGCCCCGGGTCGCGCAGCGCGGGGTGCCGGCCCTCCAGGTCGACGCCCAGCGGGGCGCGTACGACATTGCGGGCACCGATGCGGACGAACTCGCGCTCCGCGAACTCCGTGGTGCACACGATCCGTGAATAGTGGTGGGCGGTACGGATGTTGAGGGCGTCGGAGGTCCTGCGGGCCATGCCCTCGGAGAGGCCCCAGGTGCGCAGTACGCCGTCGGCGGTCTCGTGGGAGACCATCACGGCGGGCACCCGGGCGCGCCGCGCCCAGACGCCGGTCCAGCGCAGCGTCGTACGGTCGGACACCTCGAGGCGGTCGGGCGCGAGTGCCTCCAGGAGGCCGGCGACACGCCGCTTGTCGGTGAGGACGCGGTAGCCGCCGGTGCCGGGCAGCAGCGGGCCCGGCAGCGTGATCACCCGCCCCTGTTCGGTCTCGCGGTCCGAGGCGCGCTCGCCGGGCACGATCAGTACGGGCTCGTGCCCGGCCGCCAGGTATCCGGCGCCCAGTTCGCGCAGCGCGGTCCGCAGGCCGCCCGAGGCGGGGGCGACGAAGTTGGCGAGCCGGACGATCCGCAGGGGCCTGCTCATGCCGCGACCACCGCCCGTCCGGCGAGCACCTCGGTGTAGTGCCCGATGAGCTGGTCCCCGACGGCCGCCCAGGTGCGGCCCTCGACGGTCCGCCGCGCCTCGGCGCCGTACGCGGCTCGAAGTGCGGGATCGGCGGCGAGCGACCACACCGCGTCGCGCACGGCGGCCTCGTCGCGCGGCGGGACGAGGAGTCCCGTACGCCCGTGCGCCACCAGGTCGAGCGGTCCGCCCGCGGCGGGGGCGACGACCGGGACGCCGCTCGCCATCGCCTCCTGGACGGTCTGGCAGAAGGTCTCGAACGGTCCGGTGTGCACGAAGACGTCCAGCGAGGCGAAGATCCGGGCGAGTTCGTCGCCGGTACGACGGCCCAGGAAGACGGCCCCGGGCAGGGCCTGCGTCAGGCTCGGCTGGCTGGGTCCGTCGCCGACGACGACCACTCGTACGCCGTTCAGGCCGCAGGCTCCGGCGAGGAGTTCGACCTGCTTCTCGGGGGCGAGGCGGCCGACGTATCCGACGATCAGCTCGCCGTTCGGGGCGAGTTCACGGCGGAGTGTGTCGTCCCGGTGTTCCGGCCGGAAACGAACGGTGTCCACACCGCGCTGCCACAGCCGTACCCGGGGCACACCGTGTGCCTCCAGGTCGTGCAGGGCCGGGGTGGACGGGGCGAGGGTGATGTCCGCGGCGGCGTGGACCGAGCGGATGCGACGCCAGGCGGCGGCCTCGCCCGCGTGCACGTAGGTGCGGGCGTAGCCGGCGAGGTCGGTCTGATAGACGGCCACGGCGGGGATGCCGAGCCGGGCGGCGGCCGTCATGCCACGGACGCCGAGGACGAAGGGGCTGGCCAGGTGGACGATGTCGGCGCGGTGTTCGGTGATCGCGGCGGCGACGCGTCGGCTGGGGAGGGCGACGCGGACCTGGGGGTAGCCGGGGAGCGGTAGGGAGGGGACTCGGACGACGGGGCACGGCGCGTGGGCGTCGGGCCCGTTCCCGGCAGCGGTGGCCGGGGCGACGACGATGGGGGCGTGACCGCGCTCGACGAGGTGTCGGGCGGTCTGGAGCGCGCAGTGGGCCACGCCGTTCACATCGGGGGGAAAGGATTCGGTCACGATGACGACACGCATACCCGTGTTGTCGTCGGGCCGGACGTGGACGCGTCAACGTGGATCTTTCCGGATGAGGAACGTCCCGTGAGCGTTGCGCTCCGCATGCCCCTGCATCACAGGCCGGTCACGCTCCGGCGTCCGGGCCCGTACCAATGGGATACGGGCCGACGACGGATCGCTCACACGGCGGTCTCACACCGCTGTCCCACTCGGTCGCCTCACACGGCGGACGCGTCCGGTCCGATGCGGCTGCGTACCGCGGTCTGTACCTCGGCCTCCTCGGCCGGATCGGCGGCGAGCCGCCGGAGCTGGTCGACCACTCGGGCATCACCCGTCTCGGCGTTCCGCGCGGCCACCTCACGGGTGGTCTCCTCGCAGTCCCAGAGACACTCGACGGCGAATCCGGCGGGGAACGAGGGATCGGTGGCGGCCAGCGCACGGGCCGCGCGCCCGCGCAGATGGGACGAGGCGGTCTCCCGGTAGACATGCCGCAGTACGGGGGCCGCGTTGGCGATGCCCAGCCGTCCGGCGCCGTCGACGAGGGTCCACAGGGTCGGGGCGTCGGGCCCGTCGCCCCGGACGGCCTCGCGCAGGGCGCCGAGGACGAGCTCCCGGTCCGCTGCGCCGCCCCGGCAGGCGAGGACGCGCCCGGCGGCCTCTCCGAGGGCGTCGGGGCGGTGGACCCAGCCGCGCGCCCGCTCCACGGCGGCGATGGACCGCATCCGTTCGAAGGCGTCCACGGCGGCGTCCACGACGAGCCGTGAGGCGGAGGCCTGGGCGGCCTCGATGAGATCGAGTACGTCGGGATCCTGGCTGTCGGCGAGATAGCGCAGGGCGGTGCAGCGCGCGCCGTCGTCCCCGGAGCGGGCGGCCTCGAGGATCTCGGGGCGGTCCTCGGGTCCCGCGACGGCCGTGAGGCATCGCGCGGCCGGCACATGGAGGGCCGCTCCGCGTTCGATGCCTTGCTGGGCCCACTCGAAGACGGCCCGCACGCTCCACCCCGGGCGGGGCCCGGACGGTCGCATCTGCCGTTGCCATCGGTCGAAGGAGCCCGCTTCCTGGGCGCCGCGCACACGTGCGCCGATGGATTCGCGGGGATCGTCGGCCCACAGGCGCCAGGGCCGCGGTTCGAAGGAGTCCCGTACGACGACCGCCAACTCGGCCTCGCCCTCGGGATCCGCGGGGAACCGGGCGAGGACGGGGGCCGCCAGGGCGCGCAGTCCGGCGTCGTCGTCGCGCAGCGCCAGTTCGTCGAGGGCCCAGGCCCAGTTGGCGCCGCAGGCGGCGTACCGCCGGAGCAGTTCGAGCGCGTCCCGCCTGCCGTACGAGGCGAGGTGACCGAGGACGGCCAGCGCGAGGCCCGTGCGTGACTCGTCCGTGTCGAGGACGTCGTCCGCGTCGAAGAGGTGCGCCTCGATCTCGTCGAGCTCGCCGCTCAGATCGAGAAAGAGACGTGCGTAGTAGAGGGAGCGGTTCTCCACCTGCCAGTCGTGGCGGGGGTCGCGCAGCACACACTGGTTCAGTGCCGCGAGCGCTTCGGCGCGCGGAGCGGTGAGCGCGTGCAGCGTGCCGTCGCCGCGGCCCCTCTGGAGCAGGCCGAGCAGCGTACCGCTGGGCGCTATGACCGGATCGAACATGGGAAACAGCCTCACATCAAGCGTCGACGCAACCGGGGATCCTGCTTTACCTGGCCGCGTGACAACACGTCGGGGCGCCCGCCGTTTCCTGCTTGCTGTAGACCATCTTCCTCTGCCTCTCGTCGGTGGCCCGTGCGGGCCGCATCACGGTCCGCGCGGTGCGGCAACACCTGCCCAGCCATCGCGTACGTGAATCACGACGTCATGATGACCCAGCGGTTCTCGCTGCCGCGACCGCATTTCCGGCGGCCCCGTACCGCCTCCCCCAAAATCGTTGTTTCGCCTGGTCAAGGCGTCTTGTTCAGTGCACGCCGAACAGTTCGAGCAATTCGGCCTTGCCGAACATCCGAGCCGTGTCGACGGCGGAGGGCGTGCCCGCCGAGGGGTCCGCACCGGCGTCGAGGAGGACCCGGATCACGGCGTCCTCGCCCTTGAACACGGCTCCGGCGAGCGGAGTCTGGCCTCGGTCGTTGATGCGGTCGGCCTCGGCGCCGCGCTCCAGGAGGGCGCGGACCGCGTCGGCGTGGCCGTGGTAGGCGGCCAGCATCACGAGCGAGTCGCCGCGGTCGTTGGTGAGATTGGCCGGAACACCCGCGTCCACATACGCCACCAGCGCCTCGGTCTGCCCCTTCCGGGCCAGATCGAAGATCTTGGTCGCCAGCTCCACGACCTCGGGGTCGGGGGCTTCACTCATCGGCGGGACCGCCTCTCACTGCGACAACACATGCGACAACGAACGGGACTGCGGGAACGTGCGGCCGTCAGCGGTGCGGCCGTACGAGTGAATCGCCAGCGTACTGGCTTCGCGGGCACATGACCGGGCCCGGCCGAGGCAAAGATCACCACGAATCCGGCAAACCGTCGAGCGGCCGCCCTGGAGGCCCTGTCAGGCAGGGCCATCGGGGTGAAATAAGCGGAATTTCACTCTGTTGCACCTTTTATCGTATGGATACATCCTGTGAGCCTGGAAGTACTCATGGTGACTGTCCCCATCGACCAGGAGAACTCTCATGATCCTGTCCATCTCAGGTGTGGTGCTGCTCGGCATCATCGTCTTCCTCTTCTTCCGCAAGGACGGCCTCAAGGCCTCGCACGCGCTGGTCTGCGCCCTCTTCGGGTTCTACCTCGCGGGCACGGCCATCGCTCCGAGCATCACGGCAGGCGGCGCGAGCCTGGCCGGGCTGCTCGGCGGGATCAAGTTCTGACGCCCATCCCGTTCGCACGCACCTCCAGGAGACAGCAGTGGCCCGGCGCCCTCTTCCCCGCATTCTGAGTACCGGCAGCGCGCAGATCGCCCGCAGTCGGGACCTGGCCCGGACGGCCGCCGACAGCGCCACCGACGTCCTTCACCCACTGATCACGGTCACCCGTGGACTGCGCCGGCTGGCTGCCGCCGGACGGCGCAAGTGGGCGGACACCCCCAAGGACCGGCGCGGTCCACTGCTGTTCCTGGTGGCTTCGGTCGTCCTGGTCGTGGCCCTCGTCCCGTACGGGCCGCTGCTCGCCATCGTCACCCTGATGGGTGCATCGGCGTGGCACGGCAGGGACCGCACCCCGACCGGGCCGTCAGGACCCGACGAGGCGCAGGCCAAGCGCCTCGAATCGCTCTACGAAGCACTCGTCCCCTACTTCTCGGTTCCCGAGGACCCGGCCCCGCTCTACGCCCACGGCGGCGAGTGGGACAAGGCCTTCACCTCGTACGAGTTCGACGACACCGGCCGTGTCTCGCATCTCTCGCTCCACTACCCCGCGTACTTCACCGACGGGGAGGCGGACGCGCGTGCCCGTATCGAGCAGTTGCTGCACACCAAGTCGGGCCGCGGGCGCGAGTACCGCTTCGCGTGGGACGAGGAGGGCAACCAGCTCTCGGTCACGGTGCTGCCGCCGCTTCCCACCGATGTCGCCGCCCAGCGTTTCGTCACGGCCCCGGGCGAGACCGTCCTCGGCTTCACCGACCCGGCCGGCGTCCAGCGCACGCTTCCGCTCACCTTCGGCGAGGAGCGGCGGGACGCCCCGCCGGTCGTCTGGCGCACGGGCGCGCGTTCGACCGAGCCGCATCTGCTCGCGGTCGGCGGGCCCGGCAGCGGCACGACCACCCTGCTGCGCTCGATGGCGCTGCAGGCCCTCCAGCACGGCGACGTACTGATCGTCGAGGGCGGCGGCAGCGGCGAGTTCGCGTGTCTGACCGGCCGCGACGGCGTCCTGGGCATCGAGTGCGGCCTGGCGGGCGCGCTGGCGAGCCTGGAGTGGGCGGCGCACGAGACGGAGCGCCGGCTCATCGCCGCGAACCGCGCCCGGCAGGCGGGGCACACCCCGCCGGAGGACACCAGGCGTCCCCTCTGGCTGCTCCTCGACCGTCCGACGGTGCTCGGCCATCTCGCGGCGGCCGACGGCCGCAAGGACCCCCAGTCCCTCCTCCAGGTGCCGCTGCGCCACGGCCGCGCGGCGGGTGTGACGGTGGTGGTGGCCGAGCAGTTCGACGCCCTGGAGTCACTGAGCGAGGCGGTACGCGGGCACACACGCGCGCGTGTCGTGCTCGGTCCCGCGTCCACGGGCCAGCTCGAAGCGGTGCTCGGGTCTCCCCCGCCCACGACTCCGACACCGGACGTGCCGCCCGGCCGCGGCTACGCCCGGCTGGGTTCGGGCCCGGTCCACCGTCTCCAGGTCCCGGCGACCCCGGACCCGTACGACGAGGCGACGAGCGAGGCCCACCGTCGGGCGGTGGTCGGTCTGCTGCCGGCGCGCACGACTCCGGCGGACGCCGAGCCGACGGGCCCGGCACCGGCGGACCTCGCGGACGCAGCCCCGGAAAGCCCCGTGCGCTTCACCGCTCCGGGTGCCTTGGGCGTCCCCGCGGAAGGCTGAACGGGCAGAGGGCGAGGCGCCACGCACGAGAACGCGTGGCGCCCTCTCTCCGTCCACTCCCCTCGCCACTGGCCGGTCGGCAGCGGCCAGGAGTGCCGAGCGTTGCCGGAGCGCAGGGCTCTGGGGACGTCACCGCACAAGGCGCATCCGGAAGCGTCACGCCACGAACGTGCGCGGCGACTCCGTTCCGCCGTTCGCCCCCGACTCCACCAGCCGGGCGGCCGCGGCCAGGCGCGTCGCCGCCTCGTCGGCCACCGCGCCGCCGACGGTGAACGGCAGCCGCACATAGCCCTCGAAGGCACCGTCGACCCCGAAGCGGGGCCCGGAGGGCACGCGCACGCCCACCCGCTCACCGACCTCGGCCAGCCGTGAACCGGACAGTCCGCCGGTACGCACCCACAGGGTGAGCCCGCCGCGCGGCACGTCGTACTCCCAGCCGGGCAGTTCACGGCGCAGGGCCGTCACGAGCGCGTCGCGGTTCTCGCGGGCCTGGGTGCGCCGGATGTCCACGGCCTGCTCCCAGCCACCGGTGCTGAGCAGCCAGTTCACGGCGAGCTGCTCCAGGACGGGGGTGCCGAGGTCCGCGTACGCGCGGGCCGCGACCAGACTGCGGATCACGTCGGGAGCGGCACGGACCCAACCGATCCGCATCCCCGCCCAGAACGCCTTGCTGGCCGAGCCGACGGTGATGACCGTGGACCCGGCCGGGTCGAAACCGCAGACGGGACGCGGCATTTCGACGCCCTCGTCCAGATGGAGCTCGCTCATGGTCTCGTCCACGATCAGCACCGTGCCGGCGGAGCGGGCCGCGTCGACGAGCCGCCGCCGCTGGTCCTCGTCGGCGAGCGCGCCGGTCGGGTTGTGGAAGTCCGCGACGACATAGGCCAGCCGGGGCGCCGCGTCGCGCAGCACCTGCCGCCAGCGGTCCATGTCCCAGCCCGCCAGCCCCTCGGCCATGGCGACGGGCACCAGCCGGGCCCCGGCCTCGCGCATCAGCTGAAGGATGTTGGCGTAGGACGGCGACTCGACGGCGATGCGTTCGCCGCGCCCGGCGAAGAGGTGACAGATGGCGTCGATGGCGCCCATGGCCCCGGTGGTCACCATGATCTGTTCGGGCATGGTCGGGATGCCGCGCGCGGTGTACCGCTCGGCCAGCATCTCGCGCAGCGCGGGCAGCCCCGCCGGATAGTCGCCGTGCGTGTGGGCGTACGGCGGTAGCTCCTCCAGCGCGCCCTGGACGGCACGGGTGAGCCATGGCTCGGGGGCGGGCAGGGCCGCGCAGCCCAGGTCGATCATGGAGCCGAGGGCCTCGGGCGGCAGCGGTTCCAGGCCGCGCGCGGGCAGTGGGTTCCCGGCCGGTACGGCCGTCCAGCTGCCCGCTCCCCTGCGGGACTCCAGGAACCCTTCGGCGCGCAGCGCCTCGTAGGCGGCCGCCACCGTGGTGCGGCTCACGGACAGGGAGAGGGCCAGTTCGCGCTCGGCGGGGAGCCGTGCGGCGACGGGGACGCGCCCTTCGAGGACGAGCAGACGCACGCCGTCGGCGAGGGCGCGATAGGCGGGCGGACGGCGTGTGCCGGGGCCCGCGGGGCGCTCCTGCTGGGAGTTGAGCAGCCGCGCGAGCTGAGCGGCACCCACCGCCGAGGTCCACTGCGCCATGATTTCCAGTCCACCTTCCCCGAATTGGCCATGGAAGAGGTTTCTTCTCAAGCCACAGAGTGTCACGGGCCAGGCCACTATCACCACCAGGGGGCACATCTTGTCCACTCCGCCGTCGGATCGGCCGTCGGATCGGCTGTCGGGTCCGCCATCGAGCCCGCGATCGAGGCACCTCACCCGCCGACTGCTCCAGCTGTACGCGGGTCTGGCGCTGTACGGCGCGAGCGTGGCCCTCCTCGTGGAGGCGGGCCTGGGCCTGGCGCCCTGGAGCGTCCTGGACCAGGGCCTCGCCGAGATGACCGGACTGACGATCGGCGTCGTGTCGATCATCGTGGGCGCCGTGGTGCTGCTCCTGTGGATCCCGATGCGCCAGCGCCCGGGCCTCGGCACGGTCTCCAACGTCTTCGTGGTCGGGATCGCCATGGACGGCACGCTCGCCCTGGTCCCGGACGCGCACGCGCTCGGAATCCGCATCCCCCTGCTGGTGGCGGGCATCCTCCTCAACGGTGTGGCGACCGGCCTCTACATAGCGGCCCGTTTCGGTCCGGGCCCGCGCGACGGCCTGATGACGGGCCTCCACCGGCGCACCGGCCGCTCGATCCGTCTGGTGCGTACGGCCATCGAGGTGGCCGTGGTGGCCACGGGCTTCGTCCTCGGCGGCACGGTCGGCGTGGGCACGGTCCTGTACGCGGTGGCCATCGGCCCGCTGGCCCAGCTCTTCCTGCGCGTGTTCGCCGTCCCCTCGGCATCATCGGGCGGCAGCACGGTCGTTGCCGCCGGGCCACCGGAGCAGGCGATACTGCGCGGGTGAGCACCCGTATACGCCACCCCTACCTCGACCATCCCGGCCCGATCGCCTTCGCCCACCGGGGCGGGGACGCTGACGGCCTGGAGAACACCGCGGCACAGTTCCGGCGCGCGGTCGAGGCCGGCTACCGATACATCGAGACCGATGTACACGCCACGGCGGACGGAAAACTCGTCGCCTTCCACGACGCGACGCTGGACCGGGTGACCGACGGGGCGGGCCGGATAGCGGACCTCCCCTGGGACGACGTGAGCCACGCGCGCGTGGCGGGATCGGAACCGGTCCCCCTCTTCGAGGAGCTGCTGGAGACGTTCCCGGACGTCCGCTGGAACGTCGACATCAAGGCGGAGCCCGCCCTGCACCCCCTGCTCGACCTGATCCGCCGCACCGGCTCCTGGGACCGCGTCTGCGTCGGTTCCTTCTCCGAGGCGCGGGTCGCCCGCGCGCAGCGCCTGGCAGGTCCGCGCCTGGCCACCTCGTACGGCACCCGGGGCGTCCTCGGACTGCGTCTGCGGTCGTGGGGGATCCCGGCCCCGCTGCGCCGCTCGGCGGTCTGCGCCCAGGTGCCGGAGTCCCAGTCGGGCATCCCCGTGGTCGATCACCGGTTCGTGCGCGCGGCCCACGCGCGCGGGCTGCAGGTCCACGTCTGGACGGTCAACGACCCCGCACGGATGCACCGGCTCCTGGACCTGGGAGTCGATGGCATCATGACCGATCACATCGAGACGCTGCGCGGGGTCCTGGAGGACCGCGGCACCTGGGTCTGACGGCCCCGGCGCCCCGCGCGGCGTCCGCGTACGGGGACTGCGACGGGGAAGCGAGGGCACGGGTGGGCACCGACACCGTGCGGGAACAAGCGGCCGACGAGGCCGCGGAACGGCGGCGCGAACAACGCGGCTGGTACGTCTACGACTGGGCCTGCTCCGTCTACTCGACGAGCGTCCTCACCGTCTTCCTCGGCCCCTATCTGACCTCGGTCGCCAAGGCGGCCGCGGACGCCGACGGATTCGTGCACCCGCTGGGGATCCCCCTGCGCGCCGGTTCCTTCTTCGCGTACTGCGTGTCGGCGTCCGTCATCCTGTCGATCTTCGTGATGCCGCTGGCGGGCGCGGCGGCCGACCGCACGGGCCGCAAGAAGCCGCTCCTCGCGGTCGCCGCCTATCTGGGAGCCGCGGCCACCGCGGGCATGTTCTTCCTGGACGGCGACCGCTATCTGCTGGGCGGCCTCCTGCTGATTGTGGCCAACGCCTCACTGGCCGTCTCGATGGTGCTCTACAACTCCTACCTCCCCCAGATCGCCCCGCCCGAGGAGCGCGACGCCGTCTCGTCGAGAGGCTGGGCCTTCGGCTACGCGTCGGGCGCGCTGGTCCTGGTCGCGAACCTGATCCTCTACACGGCCCACGACACCTTCGGCGTCTCGGAGTCGACGGCGGTCCGCATCTGCCTGGCCTCGGCCGGTATCTGGTGGGGCGCCTTCACGCTCGTACCGCTCAAACGGCTGCGCGACCGCCGCACGACGCCCTCCTCGGGTACGTCCACGCACGGCTGGCGGCAGCTGGCGGCCACGTGGCGGGACATGCGCCACCAGCCACTGACGCTCGCCTTCCTGCTCGCCTATCTGGTCTACAACGACGGCATCCAGACGGTCATCTCCCAGGCATCCGTGTACGGATCCGAGGAACTGGGTCTCGACCAGTCGACGCTGATCGTCGCCGTGCTGCTGGTCCAGCTGCTCGCGGTGGCAGGGGCGCTCGGGATGGGGCGACTCGCCCGGACGTACGGCGCCAAACGGACCATCCTCGGCTCGCTGATCGCCTGGACGGTGACGCTGGCCGCGGGTTACTTCCTGCCCGCCGGCGCGCCCGTCTGGTTCTTCGTCCTCGCCGCCGGCATCGGGCTCGTCCTCGGCGGCAGCCAGGCGCTGTCCCGGTCCCTGTTCTCGCATCTGGTGCCGCCGGGCAAGGAGGCCGAGTACTTCTCGGCGTACGAGATGAGCGACCGCGGTATGAGCTGGCTCGGCCCTCTTCTGTTCGGTCTGACGTACCAGCTAACCGGAAGTTATCGGGACGCGATCATCTCGCTCGTGGCCTTCTTCGTGCTGGGATTCGTGCTGCTCGCGAGGGTTCCGGTACGCCGGGCTGTGCGCGACGCGGGCAACCCCGTTCCGGACAGGATTTAGCGCCGGAGGCCAAAGGCCGGTAGTGTACGCGTTTGGCCTGCCAGGCGTACCGTTACTGCGCGTCAAAGATGCCGAAACGCTGGGTGACATCTGCCCTCAGATGTGACAAACCGGGCGCAGGTGGGTACAACAAGGGGCGGCTACGACGGCGACGCATGACCCGGAACGGGAATCTTTACCGCCGACCGGACGTTGACCGGATGACGACGACAGCGACACCTGTCCTGTGGGCGACAAGCCCGGGAGGCACGATTCATGAGTGAGCGAGCTCTTCGCGGCACGCGCCTCGTGGTGACCAGCTACGAGACGGACCGCGGCATCGACCTGGCCCCGCGCCAGGCCGTGGAGTACGCATGCGAGAAGGGCCATCGATTCGAGATGCCCTTCTCGGTGGAGGCGGAGATCCCGCCGGAGTGGGAGTGCAAGGTCTGCGGGGCCCAGGCACTCCTGGTGGACGGCGACGGCCCTGAGGAAAAGAAGGCCAAGCCCGCGCGCACGCATTGGGACATGCTGATGGAGCGGCGCACGCGAGAGGAACTCGAAGAGGTCCTCGAAGAGCGCTTGGCTGTACTTCGCTCCGGAGCCATGAACATCGCGGTCCACCCTCGGGACAGCCGCAAGTCCGCGTAACCCCTCCGGGGGTTGGGCGGCATACAACGCACGCACCCAACCGCGGGTGCCGTACCTCCGGGTACGGTGCCTGCGGTTTTGTGCGTTCGGGTGACTTTTGGGCGCCTTGTCCTCAAGCGCCGGACGGGCTGAAATACGCGGGCGGGCGCGCTGTGGCTGGTCGCGCAGTTCCCCGCGCCCCTTAGGTATCCCGGCCCGCAGGTATCTCAGCTCGCCAAGGCATTTCAGCCCGTCCGGCGTTTGAGGAGCGGGGGTTCGGGGGCGGAGCCCCTGAAAAGGGACGATGGGGGTCCCCCCGCTCGAGCGAAGCCGAGAGTGGGGGAGGGTAGGGGCGGCGGGGGCGAAGAAAAGCCCTAGGCTCAGCCGTTCAGCGGGGGCCTCGGGCCCGAGTCCTCCTGACGACGGTCCCGCGACTCGTCGTCACGGATGACCTCGCCAGGAACGACCTTCCCGTCGGGCCGATGGATACGCACCTGCTGGAAGGCACCCCCGAGCGTCCCAGCACCGGCCTCCCGCATCTTGCGCTCAAACGTCCGCTCCGCATACCGGCTCAACCCCTTCTGCACTGGCGGCACCAACAGAAGCAGCCCGAGCGCGTCGGAGATGAGCCCGGGAAGCATCAGCAGCAGCCCGCCCAGCATCATCAGCCCGTTGCCCTCGGAATTCGTACCGCCCTGCGGCAACGCCCCGCTCTGCTGTTGCTGCAGCGTCTCGCTCAGTGCGCGAAAGGCACGGCGTCCGGCCCGCTTGATGACCACGGAGCCGAGGACGAATCCGGCGACCAGCAGCAGGAAGACGGTGAAGCCGCTCGTGGCGCCCGCCACCATGATCAGCAGCCAGATCTCCAGCACCAGCCATGCGGCGATGCCGAGCGGCAGATACCTGAGCGGGCCGGAGCGCCGGGGCCGTGCGGGGTGGGGCGGAGTCGAAGCGCCAGTCGTCATGCGTCCAGTGTGCCTGGGCACGGCTCAGTACGGGATAAACGCGTGGTCAGCACCACCTGTGAAGCGGAGCCGCCCGCCTCCGACAGCGGGACCACACAAGAACCGGCCATCGGCCCCGATCGCGGGGCCCCGAACCGGCGCCCCAGGCCCGAGGCCCCAGAGCCAAAACCCGGGCCCCGGACCTTACCCGTCGGCCCTCAGCCCTCAGCCCTCACGCTTAACCCCTCGCCCCGAACCCGCCTCAGGACTTCCGACGCCCGCGAATCCGGTCCGCCCGCTCCCCGACCCCCCACGTGGTCACCCTCCACAGGGCCTCCACCAGGATGTCGCGGCTCATCTTGGAGTCGCCCAGCTCGCGTTCGACGAAGGTGATGGGCACCTCGACCACGTGATAGCCGGCCTTGACGGCGCGGCGGGCCAGGTCGACCTGGAAGCAATAGCCCTGCGAGGAGACCTCACCGAGGCCGAGGCCCTCCAGGGTCTCGCGGCGGAAGGCGCGGTAGCCGCCGGTGACGTCGCGGATCGGCACGTCGAGCATGACGCGCGAGTACAGGCTGCCGCCGCGCGAGATGAACTCACGGGACTTGGGCCAGTTGACCACCCGCCCGCCCGGCACCCAGCGGGACCCGAGCACGAGGTCGGCCCCCTTGAGGGCGGTGAGCAGCCGGGGCAGTTCCTCGGGCTGGTGCGAGCCGTCGGCGTCCATCTCGACCAGTACGCCGTACCCGTTCTCCAGGCCCCAGCGGAAGCCCGCGAGATAGGCGGCGCCGAGGCCTTCCTTGCCCTTGCGGTGCAGCACGTGGACCTGGTCGTCCTCGACGGTCAGTTCGTCGGCGAGTTTGCCGGTGCCGTCGGGGCTGTTGTCGTCGGCGATCAGAACGTGCGCCGCGGGCACGGAGGCCCGCACCCGGCCGACGATCGCCTTGATGTTCTCCGCCTCGTTGAAGGTCGGGATGATCACCAAGGTCGTGCCGAGCGGACCGAACTGTCGCCCACCACCGTCGTTCACAGCTTCCCCTTAAGACTTCCGTGCGAGGGGCTCCACCATAGCGAGCGTCGCTCTTCAGGCCGGTGAGGCACCGACGTGAAAGTTCCCGGAAGAGGGCCGGAAAGGGGCCAGAAGGAGGTGGGACTGCGGATCGGGGCCCGGCGCCCTTCGGGCCGACCTGGGACCCGCTGGCTGCGGGTCGACCGAAAGCCGTTGTCTACTGAGCGTCCGGGCCCCACCCGGGTCACACCATCCGAGCCGGAACGTTCCCTCGCCCCGTGGCGCGGGCGCTGGGCCTGGCTCCCAGTGGTGGTGTACCGGTGCGGCACACCACCCCTGACCCAACTGCGCGGCGGCGACTGCGCGGAAGTTCACCGGTCGGACGTCCGGTGGTGGACCCGGCCGAACCTACCGGCCACCTGCCGCTCGCTGTCAACAGTCGTTTGACCTGCTGGTTTTCCCTCAAATGCCTGGTCAGCGCGGAGGATACGCAGGTCGAGCGACGGGGCGCCGGGCCATGATCGACGCCGCGCCACCCCGGGACATCACTCGTCCGGCCGTACGAATACCGTCCGTCCGCCCACGACCGTCCGCAGACAGACGGGCAGTCGCGCGCCGGGCGTGAGGTCGGGCAGTCCGGGGGTGCCGGAGCGCGGGTCGGTCGACCAGCGGGCGACCCGGTCGTCCGGGGCCTGGACGACGAGCTCGTCGGTGCGCCACACGGCGTAGTCCGCGGGCGCGCCGGGTACCAGGAGGCCCGCGTCGTCGCGTCCGACCGCCCGCCAGCCGCCCCGCGTATGCGCCGTGAACGCGGCGCGCACGGACACCCGGTGCTCCGGGGTGCGGTGGAAGGCCGCGGCGCGGACGGTGCCCCACGGGTCGAGCGGTGTGACGGGGCTGTCGGAGCCGAAGGCCAGCGGCACCCCGGCCCGCAGCAGGGCCGCGAACGGGTTGAGCGCCCGCGCCCGCTCGGCGCCGAGGCGTTCGACGTACATACCGTCCTCGCCGCCCCACAGCGCGTCGAAGACCGGCTGGACCGAGGCGGTGAGGCCGAGTTCGGCGAAGGCGGCGATCGTCTCCGGGGTGAGCATCTCGGCGTGCTCGACCCGGTGCCTGGCGGCGCGTACGCGGGCCAGGCCGACCTTCTCGGCGGCGGCGCGGACTCCGTCGACCACGGATGTCACCGCGGCGTCCCCGATGGCGTGGAAGCCCGCCTGGAGGCCCGCCTCGGTGCATGCCACCACATGGGCGGCGACGGCGGCGGCGTCCAGGTAGGCGGTGCCGGTGTGCTCGGCGTCGGTGTACGGCTGGTGGAGGCAGGCCGTGTGCGAGCCGAGGGCGCCGTCCACGAAGAGGTCGCCCGCGGCGCCGACCGCTCCCAGCGCCCGGGCCTTCGCCACGCCCTCCTCCCCCTGTTCGGCCCAGTAGCCGACGACCCGGGGCCCGGTCTCCTCCGCGGCGAGCCGCAGCAGCCCGGTGAAGTCGTCCTCGGAGGAGATCTCCGGGCCCGCGCACTCGTGGACGGAGCCGATGCCGAGCGAGGCCGCGTGCTTCAGCGCGGCGCGCTGGGCCTCGGTGCGCTGCTCCGGCGTCACGGCTGCGAACGCGGTGGCGCGTACGGCGTGATGGGCGTCGCGGGTCAGCGGTTCGCCGTCCTCGAAGCCGGCCGCCCGGCGTACGCCCGGCGCCATGTCCAGCAGTGCCGTGGTGGCGACGGCCGAGTGGACGTCGATCCGGCTGAGGTAGAGCGGGCGTCCGCCGGTGGCCTCGTCCAGCTCGTCCCGCCGGGGAGGCCGCCGCTCGGGCCAGCGGGACGCGTCCCAGCCGTGCCCGAGGAGTACCCGGTCGGCGGGGCGGGCGGCCGCGAAGTCCCGTACGAGGGTGATCGCCTCGCCGAGGGTGCGGGCGTCGGAGAGGTCGAGGCCGGTGAGGGCGAGTCCGGTGGCCGTGGTGTGCACATGCGCGTCGGTGAACGCCGGGGTGACGAGCGCCCCTTCGAGGTCCAGCACCTCGTCGACACCGTCCGCGAACGCGTCGGCCGCGCCCTCGGAGCCGACCCAGGCGACCTGCCCGCGTTCCACGACCATCGCGGTGGCGAACGGGTCGGCGGGACTGTGCACCTCCCCGCCGCGCAGCAACATCGTTCGGGGGGTGGCGGTGCTCTCACTCATGGGGAACAGTCTCGCCCCTCGGCGCACCCGCCCCGCGCACGGGGGTCCCACACTCGGGGTCTCACGCGCGCGGGCGTCAGATCTTCGGTGGCCGGGCCTCGTACGGCGTGGAGAGAACCACCGTCGTACGTGTCGAGACGCCCGCCAGCGTGCGCACGCGCGCGAGGAGTTCCTCCAGCTCGTGCGGTGTCGAGACGCGGACCTTGAGGATGTAGTTCTCATCGCCCGCGACGCTGTGGCAGGCCTCGAGTTCGGGGACGTCGGCCAGCCGTTCGGCGATGTCGTCGGGGGCGCTGGGGTCGAACGGTTTCACCGAGATGAAGGCGGTGATCGGCAGCCCGACGGCTTCCGGGTCGACGACCGCGGCATAGCCGCGGATGACGCCCCGCTGCTCAAGCCGGCGCACCCGCTGGTGCACGGCCGACGTGGACAGGCCCGTGGCCTTGCCCAGGTCGGTGTAGCTCATCCGCCCGTCTTCGACGAGCAGCTGCACGATGTGGCGGTCCAGCTCCTCCATGGCGGAGAACCTACATGCCCTTGATCCCCTCGGGTACTCTGCGGCGCAGGTCATACCCTGTTTGTGATGTGGCCTGAAGAAGCGGGCGAGACACCCGGGGGACAAAACCACCGGGTCGGGCACCTGCACGCGGCATGTGACGAACGCCACATCGCGGCGGTCGGTTCCGTGATGTTCTCGTGATTACCGCAGAGACGGGGCGGGAAGTGCTTGCTGTGGTCGAGGTCGCAGTGCCTTGTCGGCCCACCCGAGGGGGAGTAGCCCATGCAGAGTCTGAAGCGCCCTGGTCGCACCGCGCCCAAGCGGCAGCAGCCCGTCGTCGAGCCCGAGCCGGAGGGCGTCGAATCTGACGCCGAGGAGTTCGACGCGTACGACACCTTCGAGATGTACCGGGTGATCTGCCCGGACTGCGCGCAGCCCATCGCGCTCCTCGCGGACGAGGAGATCCTGCCGGAGCACGCGCTGTGCGCGTCGCCGTGGAACCCGTTCGGGCTCACGGTCTGCGCAGGTACGGGCCGTACGGCGGCCGAGGCCCGGCCCGCCGACGAGACGATGGAGGCTCAGGAGCAGGACACCGCCCTGCTGTTGACGCTCCCTCAGGGTCTCGACTGGCGTACGCAGCCGTTCTCGCACGTCGGGGGCCCCGGCTCGCGCCCCATGCGGGTACCGGTGATGCGCGACCAGGCCGCCTGAGAAGCACAGGCCGGTTTCCGCCTGAGCGGTCCTCAGTTCCCGTAACTGCCCTGCACCATGGCTCGCAGGCTGTCGTGGTGCAGGATCAGTGTGTCCGGATCCGCGGGGACGGCGCTCTCACCGAAGTGCACCTGCCGGTAGGCGACGCGCAGCATGACGACCGCGTGCCGCAGGGCGGCGTACAGGATGTGGAAGTCCATGTCCCGCGGTGTGTGGCCGGTGAGTTCGGCGTAGCGCGACTCCACGTGGTCCCGGCGCAGGAAGCCGGGCAGTCCGGGCTGGCCGAAGCTCACGGTGAGGTCCTGGAAGAAGCGGTGCAGGTAGATCATCCAACCGAGGTCGACCTCGCGCGGGGCCAGTGCCGCCATCTCCCAGTCGAGGACCGCGGCGGGTTCGAAGCCGTCATAGATGACGTTTCCGATGCGTGCGTCACCCCAGCTGAGGACCGTCTCGCCCTCGTCGTGCGGCCACAGCGCGTCGAGCCGGTCGAAGGCGTCCTCGATCAGGGGCGATCGTGACAGCCCGTCAATCACCCATTCGTAGTACGTGCGTTGGGCCTCCACATGACGTCGTAGCGCGCTGCCGTCTCCGGGCGAGACGAGGAAGTCAGCCTCGCCCACCGGGACTTGGTCGTGGAGCCGGGCGAGGAGTCCGACGGAGGCGTCCTCAAGTCGCTCCCGCTCGGCGTCACTTGCCGCGTGCAGCCAGTTGCCCTCGTACGTGTAGGGCATGACGTCCGGCGGTACGCGGCCCTGCACGCGCTCCATGACGAAGAAGGGCGCCCCGAGGGACCCCGGGTCCTCCTCCAGCCACTGCACCCGCGGCACGGGCACGTCCGTGCGGTCCGCCACCAGCCGCATGGTGCGGTACTGCCGCGGCAGGTCGTAGACCGGGAAGACGGTGTACGCCGCCGGGTCCGCCGCGAGCCTCAACGCGCAGGCACGCAGCGGGGGTTCGGGGTGCTCGATGTCGAAGAGCAGGGTCTCGCTGGAGAGTCCGTTGGAGGCGGGGACACGGACGTCGACCGCCTTGGCGCCGGGCAGCCGTCCGGCGAGCCAGGCGGTCAGCCGCTGCGCGAGTTCCTCCGGGTCACGTGTGGTCGTACGCGGACGGGGTGCCGTTGCCATCGCTCCACTCCCTTCCTCGCGTCAACTTGCCTACGACGCCACCGAGTCGAAGCCGGTGAACCCGCTCGGGTCGTGCCGTCCGAACGAGCCGTGCTCGAAGATCCCGTGCCCCACCTGCCCGTCGAGCGTGAAGCGGGCGGCGTGGTCGGTCACGCCGTACGCGGCGAGCCCGAGTGCGGCCGGGTCCGAAAGGTCGTACGTACGCCGGTCGGTCCAGCCGCGTCCCCGCCAGGTGCCGTGCTGCCAGTCGTCGGCGGGCGGGTAGCCGGCTCCGACGGCGAGCGGCGAGGAGGTGAGGATCTCGACGCCGAGCTCCGACGGTTTGCGGAAGTCGCCGAGGTGGACGATCGCGCGCTCCGGGTGCCGGGTTCCGCTCCGGTAGGTGATCTCGGCCTGGGGCCAGCCCAGTTGGCGGTCGCGTTCCCCGTTCCGTACGAGCGTGGCGTCGTTCAGGGTGCGGTAGCCGTCGGCGTCCTCCTGGGTGACGACCATCAGGAAGCGGTCCTCGAAGCGGACGGGACACCAGAGCCAGTGGAAGCCCTCGGTCCGGTGCTCCTCGGCGAGCCGGCCGCCCTCCTCGCCGGGCAGCGGGCGCGTGCCCCAGCTGCGGTCGCGGGTGCCGGTCCAGCCGTCGCCCGACAGCCGTATCTCCTCCCCCGCGACCCGGATCCAGCCCTCGCACCGGCCCGCCTGCACGAAGCGCCGGCCCTCCAACGTGAGGCGGGCGCCCCGGCGTTGGACGTGATGCGGCTCCCACAGCGCGGGAAAGTCCGCGGACCAGGTGATCTCGTACGACAGTCCGTCCGGGTCGTCGGGGTCGGCCGCGCAGCTCAGGACGAAGTCCTTCAGGGGGCGCTCGACCAGGATCCGCAGCGGACCGACCGCCATCGTCATCCGGGTGTCGTCGTCCAGGGCGTCCGAGGCGCGTACGGCGTGCAGGGTGTCACCGACGCGCAGGGTCGCGTACGCGTCGATCACCCCGACGTTCGGGTACACCCCCAGCCCCAGGATGAGCAGCGCCCGCCCCTGGTGGTCGAAGACCTGGAAGATGCACCGGTCGTAGGCGTTCCGGTCCCCCGTCGCCACGTGCTTCATCGAGAGGGGGACCTGGTGCACGGGGTACTCGTCGAGGGCTACGGGGCGGTCGTCGGGCATCGGGGGCCTCCCGGGGCGTACGGCGCGTGACGTCGCCCGGAGGGGTGCGGCCCCCGGCGGCGGAGTTGACGGTACGTCAGAAGGCCGTAGGGGGCCAGAGTCCGGTGCGCCCCTCATACGGACCGGCGGCGCCCCGGACAAGGGCGTGCCGCGAACTCACTGGCGAATCCCCGCGCCGGTGACCTGTCCGGCCGTGGACCCGTTGGCCCCGGTATGACCCCCACATACGCAGAAGCCGAGCGCCGCCGCCGGATCCCCTTCCCCCCGTCGGCAGAATCGGTTCCCCAGGGGTCCCTGGGGAATCCGGGGCCACAGGAGACCCAGTGGACGCAGGGAACTCAGTGGACTCAAGGGATTCACTGGACACACGGAACTCAGGGATCACAGGGAACTCAGGGATCCCACGTGCAGCATCAACCCGTGGATCCCCCCATCTACCGCGCCCTGATCCGCACCTGGGCGGACCGGGGCCGGACCCTGCCGGGCCGCCACGACCCGGAGTGGGCCCGGCTGGCGGCACCCTCGGCGATGTACACGTACGGGAGGTTCAGCGCGACTCGGGACCCGCGAGGTGACGGGCGATGACCATCCGCTGGATCTGATTGGTGCCCTCGACGATCTGCAGCACCTTGGCCTCGCGCATGAAGCGCTCCGCGGGGAAGTCCGCGGTGTAGCCGTACCCGCCGAGCACCTGGACGGCGTCCGTGGTGACCTTCATCGCGGTGTCGGTGCAGTGCAGCTTCGCCATGGCCGCCTGCTTGGCGAACGGCCGGCCCGCGTCACGCAGCCGGGCCGCGGCGAGGTACAGCGCGCGGCCCGCCTCGATCTGGGTCGCCATGTCCGCGAGCATGAAACGCAGGCCCTGGAAGTCCGCGATCGGGCGGCCGAACTGCTGCCGCCCGGTGGCGTACCCGACGGCCTCGTCCAGCGCGGCCTGGGCCACACCGATCGCGCAGGCCGCGATGCCGAGCCGCCCCGAGTCGAGCGCGGACAGGGCGATCGCGAAGCCCTGCCCCTCGTCGCCGATGCGCCGGTCGTCCGGGATCCGCACCCCGTCGAAGTGGACCTGGGCGGTGGGTGAGCCCTTCATGCCCATCTTCTTCTCGGGCACCGCGGCGCTCAGCCCCTCGGCGTCGCCGGGCACCAGGAACGCCGTGATGCCCCGCGCCCCCTCGCCGCCGGTGCGCGCGAGCACGGTGTAGAAGTCGGCGACTCCGCCGTGCGTGATCCAGGCCTTGGTGCCCGTGATCACCCAGTTGTCGCCGTCCCGCACCGCCTTTGTGCGCAGCGACGCGGCGTCCGAGCCGGAGGCGGGCTCCGAGAGGCAGTAGGCGCCCAGAAGTCCGCCGCCGAGCATGTCCGGGAGATGCTCGACCTGCTGCTGCTTGGTGCCGTAGTTGGCGAGGGCGTGGCAGGCGAGCGTGTGCACGCTGACGCCGAGGCCGACGGTGAGACGGGCGGCGGCCAGCTCTTCGAGGACCTGGAGATAGACCTCGTACGGCTGGTCTCCGCCGCCGTATTCGGAGTCGTACGGGAGGCCGAGCAGCCCCGACTCCGAGAGCAGCGTGAGGACTTCGCGCGGGAAGTGCCCGGCGTCCTCCTCCTCGGCCGCCTTCGGGGCGATCTCGCGCTGCGCGATGTCACGCACGAGCGAGATCAGATCCCGGGCCTCGTCCGTGGGCAGTTGACGGTCCACCGGCTGCGGGGCGCGGTCGGGCATGGCGACGCTCTCCTCCCTGTCGGGCACTTCGGCGAACGCACACCTGGGTGGGGCTGCCCCGCCTGGTCTTACTGGGCACTGTCGATGCTCGGCGCCCCCGGGTCACGGAAGCGGCTGATCAGCGGCTGTGCGCTGTGAGTATGCCCGATCGGAGGCATCCCGTCACCAGTTAACGACCGCTTACTCAAGAGTAAAGGATTCCTGTGCCGAATTGGTCCGAACCATTGACCGTACTGGTCTAGTCCTCCTACTGTTTCGCTCCAACGCTTCACCGCGTTCATGCCAAATGGCGCGCGTTCCCCTCTCCCCCACGAGGAGACACGATGTTCAGCTCGCTCCGCCCCCGCGTCCGATTCCGGGCGCTCGTATCCGCCGCGTGTTGTGCCGTTCTGGGCGCGGGTCTGCTCGCCGGCGCGGGCACGGCCACCGCGGCCGGCCCGGCCGAACAGGCCGCGGCTCCGAAGGCGGCCGGCTCCAAGGTCGTCGGCTACTTCACCGAATGGGGCACCTACGACCGGAAGTACCTGGTCAAGAATGTCGAGACGTCCGGCTCGGCGGCCAAACTGACGCACATCAACTACGCCTTCGGCAACGTCACCGGCGGCAAGTGCGCGATGGGCGACAACTACGCGGCGACCGAGCGGACGCACACCGCGGCCGAGTCGGTCGACGGCGTCGCGGACACCTGGGACCAGCCGCTGCGCGGCAACTTCAACCAGCTGCGCGAGCTGAAGAAGAAGCACCCGAACCTCAAGGTCCTCTGGTCCTTCGGCGGCTGGACCTGGTCGGCGGGCTTCACCGAGGCGGCCAGGAACCCGGCCGCCTTCGCCCAGTCCTGCTACGACCTGGTCGAGAACTCGAAGTGGGCGGACGTCTTCGACGGGATCGACATCGACTGGGAGTACCCGAACGCGTGCGGGGCCACCTGTGACACCAGCGGGCGGGCCGCGTACAAGAACCTGATGTCCGCGGTGCGCGCCAAGTTCGGCGGCTCCGCGCTCGTCACCTCGGCGATCCCGGCCGACGCCACGGCCGGCGGCAAGCTGGACGCGGCGGACTACGCGGGCGCCGCCCAGTACGTCAACTGGTACAACCCGATGACGTACGACTTCTTCGGTGCCTGGGACGCGACCGGTCCCACGGCTCCGCACTCGGCGCTGAACTCCTACTCGGGCATCCCGAAGGCGGAGTTCCACACCTCCGCGACCATCGCCAAGCTCAAGGGCATGGGCGTCCCGGCCTCGAAGCTGCTGCTCGGCATCGGCTTCTACGGTCGCGGCTGGACCGGTGTCACCCAGGCGGCGCCCGGCGGCACGGCCACCGGCCCGGCGGCGGGAACGTACGAGCAGGGCATCGACGACTACAAGGTGCTCAAGACGAAGTGCCCGGCGACCGGCACGGTCGGCGGCACCGCGTACGCCAAGTGCGGGAACAACTGGTGGAGTTACGACACCCCGTCGACCATCGCCGGGAAGATGAACTACAAGAACGCGCAGGGCCTGGGCGGCACGTTCTTCTGGGAGCTGAGCGGTGACACGTCGAACGGCGAGCTGATCAAGGCGATCAACTAGCCTCGCCGGTAGGGCATTTGGGTGAGGGGCGGGGGCCGGTCGACGGGCTCCCGCCCTTCACCCGTTCCTGCCCTCCGCGCGTTCCTGCCCTCGGCTCCGCCCGCCGTCGCTCACGCGTCCCGGCGTGCGGCCTGCGGGGCCGGGTAGGAGGCGTCCAGCTCCTCGATGGCGCGCATGGTGCCGCCGAGCATCTTCACCAGCAGCTCGCGCATGAGGTCGCGCGGGAGGCTGTAGTGGTGGATCCAGTCGAGGGTGGCCCCCTCGACGCTGCACAGCCAGCCGAGCAGCGCCATACGGGGCAGCGGGGCGATCTTCCGTCGCCCGTACGCCCCTTCGGCGATCGTCTCTACGATGGCCTCCCGCACGCCCTCCCGGATGGCGTGCACCTCGGCGTCGAAACCGACGCCCCCGCTGATGATGGTGCGGTACGCGGCGTGGTTGTTCTCGGCGTAGCGCAGATAGCCGTCGATGGTGCGGTGCACCCGCTCCGCCGGGGGCAGTTCGAGGCCACCGGCCGCCCGGGAGATCAGCTCGGCCACCGAGTCCTGGACGATCGCCAGGTAGTAGCCGCGCTTGGACTTGAAGTAGTAGTAGATCAGTCCCTTGGCCACCTGCGCCTGTTTCGCGATGTCGTCCATCGACAGTGCGTCGTAGGACGTATCGGCGAACAACTTCCGCCCGATGGTGATGAGTTCGGCGCGGCGCGCTAAGGAACGGTCGGTGCCGCGCGCTCCGGGGCGGTCGGCATCACGCTGCTGACTGTTACTCAATTCCGGACCTGGTCTCCAACTGCGAGCGGGACCCCCGCAGTATGGCAGAGCAGTGCCACCAGCCTGTTCGACTCTCTTCGACCGCGATCAGACGAGGCCGAGCTGCGTCACGAGCATCGCGAGCACCACCACGAACGTCCAGCCCACGATGTGCTCGAGGATCTTCGGGCCGTCGTCCTTGGGCCCGCCGGTACGGGTACGGACACGTCCGGCGGTGGCTGAGGTCGTGGTCATGGCAGCTCGCTCACATCGGTCTTGCAGTGGACTCCCCCCACCGTTCTGTCCACCTTGCCACCGGTTCGGGCTTTTGCGGGAGAGACCTTGGTCACGCGCGAGGGGCTGCTGCGGCACCCGCCACAGCAGCCCCTCGCACAGCCGTCGGTCAGCGGATGCCCACCGCCGCCAGCGCCTTCCGCTGGGCGGCCGTGGGACTGGCCGGGAAGTAGACGTAGCAGACCCCGCCGGTACCGGAGACGACCGCCCCGGAGGCGTTGTACCGCTTGGTGCGGAGCCAGATGTTCTCCCACTCGCGCCGCTTGTAGACGCGCCGGACCGCGTTGTTGTCCGGCGAGGCCGGGTCGTTGGCGATCACGTCGCCGTCGGGGGTGAACCCTATGACCGTCATCAGATGGCCCGCGGTGCCGTACCCCGCGCCCGTCAGCTCGGTCTTGAGGAACGACTGGGACGTTATGGCCGGGATTCCGGCGGCGATCAGCGTCTCCAGGTCGGCGAGCGAGCCGAGCCGGGTCACCACGCCCTGGAGGTCCTTGTACGTCGCCGCGTACGCGGCGTTGAAGGGCCAGTTCCCGCAGCCGTTGTACTGGTGGTCGAAGGTGAACCGGGCGGCGTGGCACACCTGGGGATCCGCGTACTCGGGCTTGACCCAGGCCAGGTCGGCCGCCGTGGGCTTCCGCCCCCAGTACTCGATGATCATCTGGGAGGAGGTGGGGCTGCACCAGGCCTCGCCGCCGTTGTCGTACTCGGGGTACTGGCCGGCGTGGATCTCCTGCGAGTAGCGCGGCACCGTCAGCTCCCGCGCGAGTGCGGGCGTCGAGGCCGGGACGGTGAAGCGGTCCGGGATGTCGGAGCCCATCGCGCCGAGCCGCCACACGGTCGGCGTGGCCGTGGTCCCGGGCTTGCGGTACAGGGTCAGCCGCAGCCGGTACGACACCAGCCGCAGCCCGGAGGCCGCGTCGTCGATGGAGAAGGTGTCCGTCCAGACACTGCTCCTGCCGTCGCTCTGGTCGTCCACCGAGGTCCGCCGGATGTCCTGGTCCCCTGCCGCCCAGCGGCCCATCACGTACCAGGGCGTGTCCTTGCCGTCGGAGTACGCGCCCGACAGCTCGACCTGGAGCCAGGTGCCCGCCGGGGTCCGCGCGTTCCAGGACGGGATGACCTCGGTAGAGGGGACGGCGAGGCGGTGGACGGGCGAGGTCCAGCGCGCGTACTCCCAGGTGGCGGTCGTACCGGTGTGCGGGTCCTTGTAGTCGGTCCGGCCCTCGGGCGTCCCGATCGCCAGGCCCGGCCTCGCCCCCGGCACGGCACGGGTCCCTGCCGCGGTACCACCGCGCCAGTCGGTGTACGAAGTCCAGGCATGGTTGTCCACGAGGCGCGACGGGGCTTTCGACGGGGCGGCGGTCCTGGTTCTCGCGGGGCCGGCCGTCGAGCCGGCGGCGGCCGCCGCCGGACTCGCGGCGCCCGCGGTGGCCGCGGCGACGGCCACGGCCAGGAGACTTCTGCGGGACGGCTGTTCAGCTCTGGTCATGGGCGGGTGACCCCCAGGTGTCCGGAACGGGCAGGTCCAATGCGTGGGTGTGGGGCAACTATGGTTCGCGATCACGGCTTCTGCCAGCACTTCGCGTGTCGCGGCGCCGACAAATATTGGTCGATACCACTGGCATGACCGCGACAGGACGACGGCTCCTTCTCCCCCGGTCGCCCGAGGGTGGCCTCGCTAGAGTGAACCCCAGGAGCGCCCCGGCGCACGTGCCCGGTTCCGTCCGGACGACGCACATACGCGCCGCACCACTCCGCGCCGCACGACACCTCAAAGAACCGCACCGCACCGCACCCAGGGATCCCTCATTCATCTCCACGCGCTCGCCTCCCGGCTGCACCGGCTGCCGCCCTCCTGCGGACCCGTCCGGCTCATCGGCGTCGACGGGCACGCGGGCTCGGGGAAGACCACGTTCGCGGGCCGGCTGGCCGAGGCACTGGGCGGGGCTCCCGTGCTCCACCTGGACGACATCGCCACGCACGAGGAACTCTTCGCCTGGACCGGGCGGCTCCTCCGGGAGGTCGTCGAGCCGCTGTCGCACGGCACGGCGGCGCACTACCTGCCGTACGACTGGGACACCCGCGGCTTCGGAGCGGCCCGCACCCTGCCGCCCGCGCCCGTGGTCCTCGTCGAGGGGGTGGGCGCCGGCCGTCGCGCGCTCAGGCCGTGGCTGGCGCGGCTGCTGTGGATGGAACTGGCCGACGAGGACGCGTGGGCGCGCGGGCGGCAGCGGGACGGTTCGGCGCAGGACGAGTTCTGGGAGGGGTGGGTCCGCGCCGAGCGTCGACACTTCGCCAAAGACCCGTCAAAACCGTTCGCCGATCTTCTGGTGCTGCAGTGTTCAGAGGGGTACGAGGTGCTCCAGGGACCTGCTGCGACGTCAGCGAAGAGCCTCTCGGTCACGGACCGTGACGGTCCAGCGTCTGTGTGCTGAACTTGTGAAGACCCACTTCTGAGAAGTTGCCTGAGTGCTCCAACTCGGCTTGACCCGGGGGCCGTACAGGACTTACGTTCTGAATGTGCGGCCATTTGAGGCCGCCCCGCAGACGCGAAGCCCCCGGTTGTTCCCCCGTGATCGGGGGCTTCGTTCTGCCCACAGCCGTTTTTCGGACGCTCCGAGGCGCGATTCGTTCACCCTCGGTCACCAAACCGAGTGCGCCCCATCTGCTCCCACCTCGGAGAACCTGTCGTGCGGCACCCTTCGGCCCGGTACTGCCCCGCAGGTACGATGCCTCTCGGTGCGACATTCGGACGGCTGCTCTCCGCACCGAACGCAACTCCCGTCCGCGGCACAGCGGTTCGACGAAGACTGCCGACGGGCACCGGCCCGCCCGGCGATCAACGGGGGCACGGTTTGTGGGGGACGTGATGGACTTCGGCACGCAGGGCCCCGAGGCCCCGGCCGACCTCGCCTGGCTGCGAGGTGTGGACGCCTACACGATGGGGGCCTATCCGCAGGCGGAGGAGGAATTCCGCGCCGCGGTCCGGATGGATCCGGGCATGGCCGACGGCTGGCTCGGGCTGCACGCGCTGCGCATCGACACGACGACGGCGCTGCTGCGGATGTTCCGGCACCGGGAGCGCTTCGGGGAACAGCGCTCCCGCCACCGGCGGACGCTCAACTCCTGGTACTGGCTGGGCTGGTGGGTGCAGCCGGTCCTGGAGTCGCCGCGCGATCTGCTGCTCGCGCACGCCTCGCACTGGCTCGACGGGCGTCATGTCCCGGAGCTGGACCGGGCGCTCGCGAGCCTGCCGCCCGTGGACGCGGATCCGCAGGTGCGGTTCCTGCACGCCTGCCGGGCGTATCTCGTCAAGGACTGGGAGCAGTTGGTCCGGCACACGGATCCGCTGATCGACGATCCGATGCTGGGCATCGAGGCGGGTCTCTTCGGCGGCATGGCACGGGTGCGCCTGGAGATGTTCGGGCAGGCCGAGCCGCTGCTGTCGTCCGCGCTCATGCGCTGTCGCAGCGAGCAGCCGCAGCGCAAGGAGCTGCGGTACTGGCTGGCGCGGGCGCACGAGGGCACGGGCCGCTCCGCCGCCGCGCTCCCCCTGTACCGGGCGGTGCACCGGGTCGACCCGGCCTTCATGGACACCTCCGCGCGGCTCGCGGCGATCTCCGAGGGCGACGGGTACGACGACACGGCCGACCTCGCGGCGATCACGCTCACCGGTGTCGGCCAGGACATCCTGGACGGCCCGGACGGTGTCGACCCGCTGTTCGGCGGCGAGGGCCGTGATCTCAAGCTCTCGGATCCCGAACTGCCGCCGCCCGGCGCGCTGCCCTCCGAGGCGGACCGGGTCCGCGAGAAGGCCATCGTGCCGGTGCGTCCGCCGCATCTGCCGACCGGGCCCACCGATCCGGCACTGCTCGAAGAGGCGCTTCTGGAGCTGGAGCGCATGGTCGGTCTGGAACCGGTCAAGCGCCAGGTGAAGGCGCTGTCCGCGCAGTTGAACATGGCGCGGCTGCGGGCCGGGCAGGGTCTGCCGGTCCAGCCGCCGAAGCGGCACTTCGTGTTCTCGGGGCCCTCCGGCACCGGCAAGACGACCGTGGCCCGGATTCTCGGCCGGGTCTTCTACGCGCTCGGCCTGCTCGGCGGCGACCATCTCGTCGAGGCCCAGCGCGCCGACCTGGTGGGCGAGTATCTCGGCCAGACCGCTGTGAAGGCCAACGAACTGATCGACTCCGCGATCGGCGGCGTCCTCTTCGTCGACGAGGCCTACTCCCTCTCCAACTCCGGCTACGGCAAGGGCGACGCGTACGGCGACGAGGCGTTGCAGGTGCTGCTGAAGCGCGCCGAGGACAACCGGGACCACCTGGTGGTGATCCTCGCCGGCTATCCCGAGGGCATGGACCGGCTCCTGGCCGCCAACCCCGGGCTTTCGTCCCGCTTCACGACCCGCGTCGACTTCCCGTCGTACCGGCCTCTCGAACTCACCTCGATCGGTGAAGTGCTGGCCGCGGAGAACGGGGACGTGTGGGACGAGGAGGCGCTCGACGAGCTGCGGTCCATCAGCGGGCACGTTGTCGATCAGGGCTGGATCGACGAGCTCGGCAACGGGCGGTTTCTGCGGACCCTGTACGAGAAGAGCTGTGCGTACCGTGACTTGCGGCTCTCGGTGTACCCGGGTCACCTCACGCGCGATGATCTGTCCACGCTTCGGCTGGCCGATCTCATGCAGGCGTACGGCGAGGTGTTGTCGGGGCGGGGGCCGCAGGATCCTTCGCCGATGTGAGCGACACGCGAAACCGGGTGGGGCCGCGGAAACCTTCCGGTTTCCGCGGCCCCACCCGGTTCGTGAGCCCTCAGCTCGCCAACGCCTGCTCCGGCGTCTCCGGACCCAGGGCCGGATCCGGCGCCTCCTTGCGCGGCTCGCCCACCCGTACCGCCGGTGCCTCCCGGTGTGCCGGGTCGCGGACCTCGCCGACCAGCAGTTCCAGTACGTCCTCCAGGGCGACCAGGCCGAGCACCTTCCCCGACGCGTCGGCGACCTGGGCGAGGTGCGTCGCGGCGCGGCGCATCACGGTCAGGGCGTCGTCCAGCGGGAGTTCCGCCCCGAGGGTCGTCATGGGGCGCCAGACCTGCTGCGGCACGGCCCGTTCGGACTCCTCCAGGTCGAGTACGTCCTTCACGTGCAGATAGCCCATGAAGGCGCCGTTCTCGGCGGCCACCGGGAAGCGGGAGTACCCGGTGCGGGCGGTGAGTGCGACGACCTGGCCCGGGGTGACCGAGGGGCCGACGGTCACCAGGGACTCGCCGTCCAGGAGCACGTCGGTGACCGGGCGGGAGCCCAGCTCCAGGGCGTCCTCCAGCCGCTCCTGCTCCTCGGGGTCGAGCAGGCCCGCCTGTCCCGCGTCCTCGACCAGCCGGTTGAGCTGCTCGCTGGTGAAGACCGCCTCGACCTCGTCCTTGGGCTCGACATGGAAGAGCCGCAGGATGACACGGGCGCAGGCACCGAGGCCCAGCGTCACCGGCTTGCAGAGCCGGGCGAAGGCGACCAGGCCGGGGCTGAGCCACAGCGCGGTCTTCTCGGGGGCGGACATCGCGAGGTTCTTCGGCAGCATCTCGCCGACGACGAGGTGCAGGAAGACGACCGCGGCGAGGGCTATGACGTACCCGAGCGGGTGGATCATGCCCTCGGGCAGGTGCACGGCGTGGAACACCGGCTCCAGGAGGTGCGCGACGGTGGGCTCGGCGACGGCGCCGAGTGTGAGCGAGCAGACCGTGATGCCGAACTGCGCGGCGGCCATCATCTGCGGCAGGTTCTCCAGGCCGTACATGACCTGGCGGGCCCGTGCGGTGCCGAGCGGTTCGATCTGGCTGCGGCGGACGGAGACCAGCGCGAACTCGGCGCCGACGAAGAAGCCGTTGGCGAGCACGAGCAGGGCCGCGAACAGGAGCTGGAGCACGCTCATCGGGCTGCCTCCACCACGGAAGCGGAGACGGCGGCCGAAGCGGCACCGGCGGTCCTGACCAGCCGGACCCGCTCGGCCCGGTAGTGCCCGACCTGGCGCACGGAGAGGCGCCAGCCGGGCAGTTCCGCCTTGTCACCGGGTGCGGGGATCCGGCCGAGCAGATCGGCGACCAGGCCGGCGACCGTCTCGTACGGGCCCTCGGGGACGTCCAGGCCTATGCGCTGGAGGATGTCGACGCGGCAGCTGCCGTCGGCGTCCCAGGCGGGCCGGCCGTCCTCGGCCGGTGCGGCGGCGAGTTCGGGTACGTCGTGGCCGTCGTGCTCGTCGCGGACCTCTCCGACGAGTTCCTCGACGATGTCCTCCAGGGTGACCACGCCGGCCGTGCCGCCGTACTCGTCGACGACGACGGCGATGGGCTGTTCGTTGCGCAGCCGCTCCAGGAGGGGCTGCACGGGCAGCGTCTCCGGGACGAGCAGCGGGGCCTGGGCGATCCTGGTGACGGGCGTGCGCAGGCGGTCCTGCGAGGGCACCGCGAGGGCGTCCTTGAGGTGCGCCATGCCGACGATCTCGTCGATCCGCTCCCGGTAGACGGGGAAGCGGGACAGGCCGGTGGCGCGGGTGAGGTTCACGACGTCCTCGGCGGTCGCGGAGGACTGGAGGGCACTGACCTTCACGCGCGGGGTCATGACGTGCTGCGCGGTGAGGTCGGCCAGCGAGAGCGTTCGGACGAACAGGTCGGCGGTGTCCTGTTCCAGGGCGCCCGCCTGGGCCGAGTGCCGGGCCAGGGAGACCAGCTCCTCGGGGGTGCGGGCGGACGCCAGCTCCGCGGTGGGCTCGACGCCCAGGGTGCGCACGAGCCGGTTGGCCACGGAGTTCAGCCCCGAGATCACCGGCCGGAACACGGTCGAGAAGGCGTGCTGCGGGCCCGCGACGAACCGCGCGACCTGCATGGGCCTGGAGACCGCCCAGTTCTTGGGCACGAGCTCGCCGATCACCATCTGCACGGCCGAGGCCAGCAGCATGCCGATGACCACGGCGACACCGGACACGGCGCCTTCGGGAATGCCGACCGCGGTGATGGGGCCGTTCAGGAGCTCGGCGAGCGCCGGTTCGGCGAGCATGCCGACGACGAGCGAGGTGATGGTGATGCCGAGCTGGGTGCCGGAGAGCTGGAAGGACAGCTCCTTGAGTGAGTTGACGACCGTACGGGCCCGTCGGTCGCCCTCGGCGGCGGCCTTCTCGGCGTCGGGGCGCTCCACCGTGACGAGGCCGAACTCGGCCGCCACGAAGAAACCGTTGGCGAGAATCAACAGGAACGCCGCTCCGAGGAGCAGCAGGGGGATGGTCATGCCGCCGCCTCGATATGTCGGGAGGGGGCGGCGCAGGTACTACAGGACGATCCGTCCATCGCTGGAGGGAGTCACTCCTCGAAATAGCAGGGGGCCTCTGGATCCCGGGTGGGAAGGCAGAGGCGGAGGCGCGATGAAAACGCCTCCGCCAACAGATTAATCAAGACATGGGCCCGTACGGCAGGGTGGAAGGCCGAGAGTCAGCCGTGATGTTCGTCGTGCCGGTCGTCCCGCTGCCCTTCGGGGTCCCGGATGGAGCGGGCCTCGGCAAGGGCGCGCAGCGCACGGGCGTCGCGGATCGCGTGCTGCTTGGCGATGCCCGGCTGGATGCCGAGCGCGGGCAGGCTGGTGCCGTCGCTGAGGTTCAGGAACACCCACGGGTCGCCCGGGCGCAGGTTGACCTGCAGGATCTCCGCCCAGGCCAGCTTCCGGCGGCCGGCGATGTTCACGACGGTCACGCCGGACTCGTCGGCGACGACTTTCGGCCGCGAGAGCAGCACGAGCACCCCGAAGAGCAGGGCGCCGGTGAAGACGAAGCTGGTGCGCTCCCCCGGGCTGAGTTTCTCCAGCAGCATCGCGACCGTGGTGATGACCACAAAGATCGTGGTGCCCGCGGTCAGCAGGACGGCTCGGGTGCGGCCCGGCCGGAACGTGACGGGAAGAGCGGGCAGCTCTGGTGTGTCGGACATGGTGGTCGTCCTCAGAGGCGGCAGGCGTGGATGGCCGTGGTCAGGATGGCCCGCGCGCCGATGTCGTACAGGTCGTCCATGATCCGCTGGGCTTCCTTGGACGGGACCATGGCGCGCACGGCGACCCAGCCCTCGTTGTGCAGCGGCGAGACGGTCGGCGATTCCAGGCCGGGGGTGAGGGCGACGGCCTTCTCCAGCTGCTCGACCCGGCAGTCGTAGTCCATCATCACGTAGGTCCGCGCGACGAGGACGCCCTGGAGGCGGCGCAGGAACTGCTGCACCTTGGGCTCGGCGTCCTCGGTGGCCTCCGCGCCGGTGCGCCGGATGACGACGGCCTCGGACTTCATGATCGGATCGCCGAAGACCTCGAGGCCCGCGTTGCGCAGCGAGGTGCCGGTCTCGACGACGTCCGCGATGACCTCGGCGACGCCGAGCTCGATGGCCGTCTCGACGGCTCCGTCGAGGTGGACGACGGACGCGTCGATGCCCTTGTCGGCGAGGTACTTGGCGACGATGCCCTCGTACGAGGTGGCGACGGTCTTGCCTGCCAGGTCCTCGACCGCGTCGGCCGTGCCGGGCTTGGTGGCGAAGCGGAAGGTGGAGCGGGCGAAGCCGAGGGGGAGGATCTCCTCCGCGTGGGCCGCGGAGTCGATGAGCAGGTCGCGGCCGGTGATGCCGATGTCGAGCTTGCCGGAGGAGACGTAGATCGCGATGTCGCGGGGGCGGAGGTAGAAGAACTCGACCTCGTTCTCCGGGTCCACGATCCTGAGCTCCTTGGCCTCCCTGCGCTGCTGGTAGCCGGCCTCATGCAGCATCTCCCCCGCGGGGCCTGACAGGGAACCCTTGTTGGGGACGGCGATGCGCAGCATGAGGTCGGCTTCCTTTGTTCGTCCGTACGGCTGTTCGCTCGTACGGTGCGTGAGTGGGCGTGCTTCTCGGAGGTACGGCTCGGAGTTCTCGGAGTCGCGGCTCAGAGATGGGCGTACACGTCGTCCAGGGAGATGCCGCGGGCGACCATCATCACCTGGACGTGGTAGAGCAGCTGCGAGATCTCCTCGGCGGCCGCTTCCTTGCCCTCGTACTCGGCGGCCATCCAGACCTCGGCGGCCTCTTCGACGACCTTCTTGCCGATGGCATGGACCCCCTTGCCGACCAGCTCTGCGGTGCGGGAAGTGGCGGGGTCGCCGTTGGCGGCCTTGTGCTGGAGCTCGGTGAAGAGCTCCTCGAAAGTCTTCTTGGACATGGTGCTGCCCACCCTACGCGCAACCGCCGTTCGCTCAGCGCCAGGGTTCGGATACTGAGCGGAGGGTGGCCGCCGTCGCCACGGCGGCCGTCACCGCCTCGTGGCCCTTGTCCTCGTTCGAGCCCTCGATGCCCGCGCGGTCCAGGGCCTGTTCCTCGGTGTCGCAGGTCAGCACACCGAAGCCGATGGGCACGCCGGTGTCGATCGAGACCTGGGTGAGGCCCTGGGTGACGCCCTGGCACACGTACTCGAAGTGGGGAGTGCCGCCGCGGATGACGACGCCGAGCGCGACGACCGCGTCGTACCCGCGGCCCGCGAGGACCTTCGCGACGACCGGCAGCTCGAAGCTGCCGGGGACCCTCAGGAGGGTCGGCTCGTCGATTCCCAGCTCGTGCAGGGCGCGCAGCGCGCCGTCGACGAGACCGTCCATCACCTTCTCGTGCCACTGCGCCGCGATGACGGCGACCCGCAGGTCACTGCAGTTGCGTACGGACAGTTCGGGTGCACCCTTGCCGCTCACGTCTGTGTCTCCTCGTGCTTTTTCTTCGTTACTGGTTGCCGCAGGCGGACACGGTCGTCGTGTCCAGCCAGGGCAGGTCGTGCCCCATCCGGTCCCGCTTGGTGCGCAGATACCGGAGGTTGTGCTCGCCCGCCTGTACGGGCATCGGCTCGCGGTGGGTGACCTTGAGGCCGTGCCGGACGAGCGCGTCGGTCTTCTCGGGGTTGTTGGTCATCAGGCGCAGGCTGCGCACGCCGAGGTCCTCCAGGATCTGCGCGCCGGCCGCGTAGTCCCGGGCGTCGGCGGGCAGGCCCAGCTCCAGGTTGGCGTCGAGGGTGTCGTGCCCCTGCTCCTGGAGTTCGTACGCGCGCAGCTTGGACAGGAGCCCGATGCCGCGCCCCTCGTGGCCGCGGAGGTAGACCACGATGCCGCGGCCCTCCGCCTGGATGCGCTCCAGGGAGGCTTCGAGCTGGGGGCCGCAGTCGCAGCGCAGCGAGTGGAAGATGTCGCCGGTGAGGCATTCGGAGTGGACGCGTACCAGGACGTCCTCGCCGTCGCCGATCTCGCCGTGGACCAGGGCTACATGCTCGACGCCGTCCACGATGGAGCGGTAGCCGAAGGCCGTGAACTCGCCGAAGGCGGTGGGCAGTTGGGTCTCGGCCTCACGGCGGACCGTGGGCTCGGCGGAGCGGCGGTAGGCGATCAGGTCCTCGATGGAGATGATCGTCAGGCCGTGCTTGCGGGCGAACGGGATCAGCTCGGGCAGCCGCAGCATCCGGCCGTCCTCGCCCGCGATCTCGACGATGGCACCGGCCGGGCGCAGACCCGCGAGCCGGGCGAGGTCGACGGCGGCCTCGGTGTGGCCGTTGCGGACCAGGACGCCGCCGGGCTTGGCGCGCAGCGGGAAGATGTGGCCCGGGCGCACGAGGTCGCTCGCCTCGGCCTCGCCGCCGGCCAGCAGCTGGAGCGTGGTGGCGCGGTCGGCGGCGGAGATGCCGGTGGTCACGCCGTAGGCGGGGCCCGCGTCGACGGAGACCGTGAAGGCCGTGCGCATCGACTCGGTGTTGTTCTCGACCATCTGCGGGAGCTGGAGGCGGTCGAGCTCGTCGCCCTCCATGGGCGCGCAGATCAGACCGCGGCACTCGCTCATCATGAAGGCGACGATCTCGGGGGTCGCCTTCTCGGCGGCGATGACGAGGTCGCCCTCGTTCTCCCGGTCCTCGTCGTCGACGACCACGACCGGGCGGCCCGCCGCGATGTCGGCGATGGCCTGCTCGACCGGGTCGAGCGCGAAGTCCGAGGCGTCTTGATCATGGCCCGTGCTGTACCAAACCGGCGCGGTTGTCATGCCGGGGCTCCTTCCAGGACGGGCTGCCCGGCCTTGCGGGAGCGCAGCCACCAGTCGCGCATGCCCCACAGGACGAGCGCGCCGTAGATGATGTAGACGAAACCGGAGAAGGCGAAGCCGTTGGCGAAGTTCAGCGGCACGCCCACCAGGTCGACGAGCAGCCAGGCGAACCAGAACTCGACCATGCCGCGCGCCTGGGCGTACATCGCGACGACCGTGCCGACGAAGATGTACGCGTCCGGCCAGGGGTCCCAGGACAGCGTCGGGTAGGCGGTGAACAGGCCGCCGACCGCGAGGGTGCCGACTGCCGCGGCACCGAGGAGGTAGCCGCGCTCGCGCCAGGTGGCGAAGCGGACGGCGATGGAGCCGTCCTGCGCGCCGCCCTTGCCGCGGTTCCACTGCCACCAGCCCCACAGGGCGACGGCCATGACCACCAGCTGCTTGCCTGCGCTGCCGGAGAGGTGGGCGGTGGCGAAGGCCGCGAGGAGGATGGCGCCGGACAGGAACTGGACGGGCCAGGTCCAGATGGACCGCCGCCAGCCGAGCGCGAGGCCGATCAGACCGATCACGTTGCCGATCATGTCGGCCCACTTGATGTGCTGGTCGAAGAGCGTGAACGCCTCGGAGTTGAGCCAGTTCACGGCGTCGCTCCCTGGGTGCCGGGCAGCGCGGCCGGCTGCTCTGCTCGCGAGCCGAGCAGTCGCTCGACGTACTTGGCGATCACGTCGACCTCGAGGTTGACCGGGTCGCCGGGCTGCTTGAGGCCGAGCGTGGTCAGGTCGAGGGTGGTCGGGATGAGGCTGACGGTGAAGAAGTCGGGGCCCGCCTCGACGACGGTCAGGCTGATGCCGTCGACGGTGATGGAGCCCTTCTCGACGACATAGCGCGTGAGGTCCGCGGGGAGGGAGATCTTCACGATCTCCCAGTTCTCGGACGGCTTGCGCTCGACGACCTCGCCCGTGCCGTCCACATGGCCCTGCACGATGTGCCCGCCGAGGCGCTCGCCGACGGCCATGGGGCGTTCGAGGTTGACGCGGGAGCCGACGGCGAGGGCGCCGAGGCTGGAGCGGTCCAGGGTCTCCGCCATCACGTCGGCGGTGAACTCGTCGCCCTCGTGCTCGACGACCGTCAGACAGACGCCGTTGACGGCGATGGAGTCGCCGTGGCGGGCGCCTTCGGTGACTACGGGGCCACGGAGCCGGAAACGGGAGGCGTCACCGAGGTTCTCGACGGCGGTGATCTCACCCAGCTCTTCGACGATTCCGGTGAACACTTCCCGGGTCCTCCTGCCATTTCGGGCACGGACTCCGGGGCCTGTCGATGACGACAGATATGAGCGAGCGAGGACACCGAGGGCGACGCCGAGAGTAGGACGTGCCCGTGGGACACGTCGAAACAGACGGCGGCGCGCACGAATGCCCGCCCGCCGCGCACTGCCTCCCATCCGGACTTTAACCGTCGGTCCAGGAATTTCACCTGGTCAACCGGCCGCTGGAAGCGACCGGGTCGCGGACTGTAACCGCCGGTTCGGACTTTCACCGACCCCGGAGTGCGCTGCTTCTGGTACAGACTCAGTGTGCCACGCCTGATCGACGCCCATGCGGGCGAATGTTGTGGGCTGCCTCACAGGGTGTGGCGATGGACTTCACTGGACACTCGTGGCGGACCAACTACCTTTCAGACACAGCAGCTTATGATTGGTCCATACCTATTGACGCTTTGGTCTAGTCCTCTTTAGGGTCTGCGTTCACCGACGCCTCCACGGGCTCCGCGTTCGCCGGCCCGCCCCCAGAACGACCCGGCGGCGGTGACGGAGGCCCTTGCCCCGCCGCCGGGTCTCCGTTTCCCGGACATCGACCGCCCCCGTGCGCCGTCTCTCCAGGGACCGGCGTCATCCCTCCGGAGGCGGCCCTTCGCCTCTTCGTAGACGAGCGTCACCTCTCCGGAGGCGCGAACAGTTCGTCCTGGGCCCCGTCCCGCGCCATCAGCAGCGCCCCACGGAGCACGGCGCCGCCGCCCAGGGTTCCGGCCCGCACCTCGGTGGGCAGCGGCGACATACGGCCGACCCGGTCCCGGACGCGGGCGGCCAGCACCTCGCCGCCCGCGCCGCCGATCTCGCCCGCGAGCACCAGGCAACCGGGGTCGAGGACGGCGACGACGGACGCGGCACCGAGGGCAACGCGTTCGGCGAGCATGTCGAGAAAACCCGAGGCCAGGGGGTCCTCGGCATCGGCCCCGACCCGCGCCACGGCCTCCCGCACCAGCGCCGCCGCATACGGTTCGTGCGGCGCGGCGGGCGCCACGATCCCGTAGCGCCCCGCCAGTTCGGAGATCGCGGCGGCGCCCGCCAGGGAGTGGAAGCCGCCCTCGCAGCCCGTCGCGGACGGCATGCCGCTCGTGCCCGGCACCGGCAGGAAGCCGATCTCGCCCGTACCGCCGGAGGCACCCCGGCGCAGGACGCCGTCGAGGACGACGGCCGCGCCGATGCCGTGGCCGAGCCAGAGCAGGACGAAGGTGTCGCGGTCCTGTGCGGCCCCGTCGCGCTGCTCGGCCAGCGCCGCGAGGTTGGTCTCGTTCTCGACGAGGACGCGCGCCGGCAGTCGCTCCTGCAACGCCGCGGCGAGGCGGCGGTGCCATTCGGGCAGTCCCGAGGAGTCGCGGAGCTCTCCGGTGGCGGGGTCGATCAGCCCGGGGGCGCCGACGCCGATGGTGTGCAGCCGCTCGACGCCCGCCTCCTTGGCCGTACGTTCGACCAGCGTGACCGCCTGCTCGACGGCGGGCCCGGTGTCCGTACCGTCGCCGATCGGCACCGACGCCTCGGCCAGCACCGAGCCGAGCAGATCCGACACGAGGACGGCCACGCCCTCGGTCCGTACGTCCAGCGCGGCCAGGTGCGCGCGGTCGGCGACGATCCCGTACAGGCGGGCGTTCGGGCCGCGTCGCTGTTCGCCCGACTCCCCCACGACGCCTATGAGTCCGGCCGCGGCGAGGCGTTCCACCAGGTCGGCGACGGAGGGCCGGGACAGGCCGGTGAGCTGCTTCAACTGCCCTGCCGTCAAAGGGCCTTCCTGCTGCAGGAGGCGCAGGGCGAGCCGGTCGTTGATGGCCCGGGCGGTGCTCGGTGATGCGGGCATGCCGGGATCCTTCCAGATCGGGGGCGCCGGGGCGGCAGGGCCCGATACCGCCTATCTATCAGGCAGGGTCCCTGATAGTTTACGGCGGCACAGTGGGGAGAGGACAGGGAGGGACCGGGAAAATGGGTGAAGTGGTCTACGACCGGCGCGAGGTGAAGCACTCCCGGTACGCCGTGGCGGTGGTGTTCGCCGTGCACGGTGCCGTCACCGGTTCGTTCGCGACCCGCGTCCCGTGGATCCAGGACCACGCCTCCGTGAGCGCGGGCCAGCTCGGCCTGGCACTCGCGTTCCCGGCGATCGGCGCGTCCGTCGCGATGCCACTCGCGGGCAGTGTCAGTCACCGCTTCGGCGCCCGCAGGGCCCTGCGCGGCCTGATCGCGCTGTGGACGCTCGCTCTCGTCCTCCCGGCACTCGCGCCGAACCTGCTGACCCTGTGCATGGCCCTCTTCGTCTACGGCGCGACGGCGGGCATGGCCGATGTGGCGATGAACGCCCTGGGTGTCGAGATAGAGAACCGGCTCGACAAGTCGATCATGTCGGGGCTGCACGGGATGTGGAGCGCGGGCGCCCTGGTCGGCTCGGCGGCCGGTACCGTCGCCGCCCATCTGGGCTCGGACGCGCGTCTGCACCACGCGCTCGCCGCCGTGGCGCTCACGCTGATCGGCGTGGCCGCCTGCCAGTGGGTGCTGGACCTGCGTCCCACCGAGGACGAGGAACCGCCCCCGCGCTTCGCGCTGCCTCCGAGGTCGGCGCTGCTCATCGGTGCGATCGGCTTCTGCGCGGTGTTCGCGGAGGGGGCGAGCCTGGACTGGTCCGCGGTGTATCTGCGGGACGTCCTCGACAGCTCGGCCGGGGTCGCGGCCGCGTCCACGACGGGTTTCACGCTCACCATGGCGATCGCGCGGTTCGCCGGCGACTCGGTGGTGGACCGCTTCGGCCCGGTCCGCACGGTACGGGTCAGCGGCGCCCTCGCGACCCTCGGCGCGCTGCTCGTCGTACTGGCCCAGAACGCCGCGGCGGCCATGGCCGGCTTCGCCCTGCTGGGCCTCGGCATCGCCGTCGTCGTCCCGCTCTGCTTCGCGGCGGCCGGTCGCAGCGGCCCCAACCCGTCCCAGGCCATCGCGGGCGTCGCCACCATCACGTACACCTCGGGCCTGATCGCGCCGTCGGCGATCGGGGCCGTGGCGGACGCGACGAGCCTGGTGACGTCGTTCGTCCTGGTGACGGTGCTGACTCTCGGTCTCGCCTCGTTCGCGAACGTGCTGCGTGCCAGCGGCCGCACCGCCGGCGGGAAGGTCAGCCCGGCGGACGCGCCGGTTCCGGATCGCCGGCCCTGAACCGGTCGCCCTCCCCGCTCCGCCCTACCATGGCGCTGATCTTCACTTACGGATCTTGACGTCGGTCCGTCGACGTCAGGATCTCGACGTACAGAGAAAGCGGAACCCACCATGGACCTCGGCGTGCGCTGGAAGCTGCACGGTGACGGGCGCACGCCCGCGCCGGGGGCGGTCGTCCGCCCCGACGAACGGCTGTCGTGGCCGCGTACGGCCGGGCTCGGTGCCCAGCACGTGGTGGCGATGTTCGGGGCGTCCTTCGTCGCGCCGGTCCTGATGGGCCTGGACCCGAACCTCGCGATCATGATGTCGGGTGTCGCGACGGTGATCTTCCTGCTCGCGACCCGCGGCCGGGTGCCCAGCTATCTCGGCTGCTCGCTGTCCTTCGTGGGCGTCGCGGCGGTGATCCGAGCGCAGGGCGGCAGCAGTGCGACCGTGACCGGTGCCGTCTTCGTGGTCGGGGTCGCGCTGTTCCTCGTGGGTCTGGCGGTGCAGCGGTTCGGGGCGCGGATCATCCACGCCGCGATGCCGCCGATCGTCACGGGCGCGGTCGTCATGCTGATCGGCTTCAACCTGGCGCCGGTCACCGCCTCGACGTACTGGCCGCAGGACCAGTGGACGGCCCTGCTCGTGATGGTGTTCACGGCTCTGGCCGTGGTGTGCCTGCGCGGTTTCTGGTCACGGATCGCGATCTTCCTCGGGCTGGTCTTCGGGTACGGGATCTCCTGGGTCTTCGACCGCGTCTTCGGGCGGATCCACTCGGTCGACGCGAGCGGCAGACTCACCGATCACTGGCGGCTCGACCTCTCCGCCGTGGGCCGGGCCGACTGGATCGGGCTGCCGAACTTCCACGGCCCGTCCTTCGAGTGGTCGGCGATCCTCGTGGCGCTGCCCGTCGTCATCGCGCTGGTCGCCGAGAACGCGGGCCATGTGAAGGCGGTCGGCGAGATGACCGGCGACCCGCTGGACGACAGGCTGGGCACGGCGATCTCCGCGGACGGCGTCGGCTCGATGCTCTCCACCGCCGTGGGCGGCCCGCCCAACACGACGTACTCCGAGAACATCGGCGTCATGGCCGCGACCCGTGTCTACTCCACGGCCGCCTACTGGGCCGCCGCGGGCTTCGCGCTGCTCTTCGGCCTCTGCCCGAAGTTCGGCGCGGTCGTGGCCGCCATTCCGGGCGGTGTGCTCGGCGGGATCACGGTCATCCTGTACGGCATGATCGGCCTGCTGGGCGCGCAGATCTGGCTCAACGCCGGGGTGGACCTGCGCAATCCGCTGAATCTGGTGCCGGCCGCGGCGGGCATCATCATCGGCGTCGGCAACGTCACGCTGGAGTTCACCGACACGTTCTCGCTGAGCGGCATCGCGCTCGGGACGCTCGTCGTCATCATCGGGTACCACGCGCTGCGCGCCATGGCTCCCGCGCACCTCAAGTCGCAGGAGCCGCTGCTGGACGAGGGCACGTCGTCTTACGGCTCCGGCTCCGACTCGGCATCGGGCTCGGGATCCGACTCGGCGGGCGGTCAGCGTGCCAAGTCGTAGGCGTAGTCCGGGGTGAACGTCCCCGGGGCGCCCTTGCAGCCGTCGGACTCGCCGGGCAGCTTCACCCACAGGTAGGCGTCGATCCGCGCCTCTCCGGTGCTCATGGTCGGCGCCTGTCCGAGCTTGCGGCCCGCTGGGTCGCACCACTCGCCGTCGGCCGGGGCGCCGTTGCCGTTGCGGCTGGTGTCGATGACGGCGCCCAGGCCCGCGGGGCCGCCGAGGGCGTCGAGGGTCCGGCGGACGTACGCGATCTCGTCGCCCGTCCGGTTGAAGTTCGAGACGTTGCTGAAGATGCCGTCCGAGGAGGCGGCGGACGCGGCACCGGCCCGGCGCAGCAGTCCGGCCTGCTTCTCCGGGGTGTTCCAGTCGGAATGGCCCGCGTCGAAGTAGACCCGCGCCTTCGGGTTCGCCGCCTTGAGGACGCGTCCCGCGCGGGCCAGCGAGGCGAAGCGGGCGGCCCGGTCGCCCTCGGACAGGCAGTCCGACTGGGCGATCGCGTCCGGCTCCAGGACCACGATGACCTCCTCGGAACCGAGGCCCGCCGCGAACTTGTCGATCCACCCGTCGTACGCCCCGAGGTCCGGCGCACCGCCCTGCGAGGCCCCTCCGCAGTCCCGGTTCGATATCGCGTACGGGACGACGACCGGGACCCTGTCCTTCGCCGAGCCGGCCGAGGTGACCGCCCTGACGCGGGCGGTGATGTTCGACGGCGTGTAGTCCGCGAACCACACCGCGGCGGGCCGGTCGGCTATCCGGGACTCGATGAGCGGGCGGCGCGGGTCGTCGCGATGGTCACGGACCCAGTCGAGTACCTGGGACTCGGGATGGCGGTACAGCTGCACCGACACGGGCTCCGTCCTCGGTTTCGTCGACGCGCTCTTCGAGGGCTTCGGGCTCGGCTTCGCCTTCGTCGGGGAGGGCGACGGGGACGGTGAGGCGGACGTCTTCGAGGGCGACGGCGTGGGCACGCCGGGCAGCGGCTGCAGAAGCGGTGAGCTGGTGACGTCGGGACGCGCCTCGTCGCTGCCCCGACCGTCGTCGAGCGCGGACATCATCCCCGTCACGGTGCCGACCACGACGACCGCGGACGCCACGGCGACCATGGCGCCGCGCCGGGCGGCGCGCCTGCGCTCGGCCCTGCGTGCGGCCAGGCGATGGGCACGTTGCCCTGACACGTGGTGCTCCCCCCTCCGCCGGGTCCCGCGTGTTCCCCCGTTCTGGGGAAGCGCTCGGCCCGGCGGCCCTCGGCACAGCGTAGGCCTGGGACCCTGCCCCCATGGTGCCGTTGGAACAGTTCACAGCTCGCGTGCACGGCGTCGACGCGGTGGTGCACCGGATGCGTGCGCTGGGTGCGGCCTGGCCCGAGCGGGACGGTGTCGCGGTCTTCAACCGTGTCTACCTCGCCGTCACCGAGGAGGTCGACCGGCGCCTGGAGACAGGGCACTTCATCGACACCCGCGCCGCGATCACGCTGGACGTGCGGTTCGCCGAGCGCTATCTGGACGCCGTCGAGGCGGTGGCGGACGAGCGTCGTCCGCCCGCCTGCTGGCGGCCGCTGTTCCAGCTCCGGCGCCATCCCGGAGTACGTCCGCTGCAGTTCGCCCTTGCGGGCATCAATGCGCACATCGGGCACGATCTGGCGCTCGCGGTGGTGGACACCTGTCGTACGCTCGGCTGCGAACCGGCCGAGCTGGAGGACGAGTTCGATCGCGTGGGTGACGTCCTCGTCTCGCTGGAGGAGCGGATCCGCGAAGATCTGATGCCGGGCCCCGATCTCCTCCAGATCGCCGACCCGCTGACCCATCTGCTCGGCGCGTGGAGTCTGGACCGGGCGCGGGACGCGGCGTGGTCCGCCGCGCGGGCCGTGTGGGCGTTGCGGGAACTCCCCGACCTGGCCGGGGAGTTCGTCGAGCGGCTCGACACGGGGGTTGGCCTGGTCGGCCGGTGCTTGCTCACTCCGTTGGGAACGCTGTGATCTGTCTGCGGGCCGGTGGGGGCTGGTCGCGCAGTTCCTCGCGCCCCTTTGGGGCGCTCAGTCCTCGGGCAGTTCCACCGGGGCGATGTCGTCGTATACGTCGCCGGGGCCCGGGTTGGCCGGGTCCGTTCCGCCGCCGAAGTGGTGCATGACGCCCCATACGGCGTTGAGGGCGGTCTGTACGGCGCCCTCGGCCCAGCCGGCCGTCCAGGAGATGTCGTCGCCCGCGAGGAAGATGCCCCGCTTGTCCTCGGGCAGCCGGTCCTGCATGAAGTGGGTGAACAGGCGCCGCTGGTAGCGGTAGTGACCGGGCAGGTTGGCCTTGAACGCGCCCATGAAGTAGGGCTCGTTCTCCCAGGACACGGTCACCGGGTTGCCGATGATGTGCTTCCTGATGTCGACCTTCGGGTAGATCTCGCCGAGCGACTTCAGCATGACCTCCATCCGCTCGTTCGCGGACAGCGGCAGCCACTTCAGGCTGTCGTCGCACCAGGTGTAGGAGAGGCAGATGACGGCGGGCTTGTCCGGCCCGTCGTCGAGGAGGTAGGTGCCGCGCGTCATGCGGTCGGTGAGCGTCATCGACATGACGTCCCGGCCCGTCGGATTTCCCCTGTCGTCGACGGCCTTGTCCAGCCAGAACGGCCTGTCGACCGGCACGAAGAGCTTGCTCGACTCCATGTAGTGGGTGCGCTCGATCGCCGTCCAGTGGTCGATCGGGAAGAGCGCGTCGTCGCAGGCGACCTTGGACAGCAGCATCCAGGACTGGGCGGTGAAGATCGCCGCCCGGTACGTACGGATGTCGCCGGAGGCGTCGGTGACCGTGATCCCGTTGCCGGCCGTGCGGTTCAGACGGGTCACGGCGGGCCGCGGTGTCCCGTCGTGCAGGGTGGCGAGCGAGGTGCCGTACGCCCAGTGCACGATCTTCTGCGGCTCGCGCTCCCACAGGCGCAGCGGGAGCTGCTGGCTGCCGCCGACGATGCCGCGGTGGTGGTCGTCGGCCTCGGTGTAGACGACGCGCAGGATCTCCAGGATGGAGTTCGGGAAGTCGGTGTCCCAGCCGCCGGTACCGAAGCCGACCTGGCCGAAGATCTCTCGGTGCCGGAAGGACTTGAAGGACTCCGACTCGCAGAGGAAGCCGTAGAAGGTCTGGTTGTCGAGCTTCTCGACGAGCTTCGCCCAGATCTCGCGGATGCGCGGCACATCGCGCTCACGCATGGCCTGGTTCATGTCGGAGAAGTCGGCGCCCTCTTCGAGGCAGGCGTTCCACGCGTTCATCACGTCGCGGTAGACCTGCGGCAGGTCGTCGACGCTGGTCGCGTAGTGCGACTCGCCCTTGAGGTCGACGACGGTCGAAGGGGTCGCCTCGGCGAGGGGGTTGGGGAACGGCTCGGTCCGCAGCCCCACCAGGTCGATGTAGTGCTGGAGTGCCGTGGAGGACGGCGGAAAGCGCATCGCGCCCATCTCGGCGGTGAGGGAGGGGTCGCACCCGTCGAAGCCCACGGTCCGCAGCCGTCCGCCGATCCTGTCGGCCTCGTACACGACGGGCTTGAGGCCCATCTTCATCAGCTCGTACGCGGCCACGATGCCGGACAGACCGCCGCCGATGACGGCGACCTCGGTGCCGAGCTCGGTCGCCGGTATCTGGCCGAGGCCCGCGGGGTGCGCGAGGAAGTCGTCGTACGCGTATGGGAAGTCCGGGCCGAACATGGTGATCGGCGGCTGCGCGTCGGTGTGCGGGACGGCGGGGGGCACCGTGGACGTCATGGGGTACGGACTCCTTGCGGGGAAAGCTGGGTGGTGAGGCTGCCTGGGGGGCTGGGGCAGGCCCGGTGGATCGGGGGAGGTCAGACGAGGGACCCGTAGAGGCCGGGGCGGCGGTCCTTCAGATACGGGTTGGCCTCGCGCGAGGCGGCGAGGAGGGCGGGGTCCACGTCACCGAGGACGAGTTCCTCGCCGCGGCCTGCTCGGGCCCGGGCGCCCCCGTCGGGGCCGGCCAGCGTGGAGAGCCCGACGAACTCGAACTCCCCTTCCGCACCGACCCGGTTGACGTACGCGACGTACATCTGGTTCTCGAAGGCACGCACCGGTACGACGGACTCGGCGACGAACTGGAACGGGTGCATCTGGGCCGTGGGCACGACGAGGAAGTCGGTGCCGGCGAGGGCGTGCGCGCGGACGTTCTCCGGGAACTCCACGTCGTAGCAGATCATCAGGCCGACGCGGAGGCCGTCGAGCTCGGCCTGGACGACAGGCTCGTCGCCGGGCGTGAACCACTCCTGCTCGAAGCAGCCGAAGAGATGGGTCTTGCGGTAGTTGGCGAGGCGCGTGCCGTCGGCGGAGATCAGCTGGGCCGAGTTGAAGACCAGCTCTCCCGCGCGCTCCGGGTAGCCGTAGGCGATGGCCACGCCGTGCCGGGAGGCGATCTCGGCGATCTCGTCCGCGGAGTCACCGTCGGCGGGCTCGGCGAGCCGGCGCACGTCGGCGCCGATCGCGTAGCCGGTCAGGAACATCTCCGGGGCGGCGAGGAGCCCGGCGCCCGCGGCGGCGGCACGGCCCGCGGCCTCGTCGAGGACCTTGAGGTTCTCGACGACCGAGCCGGGACGGCCGGAGCTCTGGAGCAGGGCGGTGCGCATGCGTGTTCCTCACCGGGATCGGAGGCGGTTCGGGGGGCCAGATAGACGGTACGGGCGACGGGCTCGGGCGGACAAGGAGGAGCCGTTGCGCGCCGGTGAACGAATCGTTGCGTCCGTCGGCGGTACGGCGGCGATTCGTTGCGCGCCCCTGACCTGCGCCCCTGGGATGAAGGGCCTTCCTCCCAGGGGCGCAGGTCAGGGGCGCGCTCCCCCGCCGGGTGGCGGAGGCGCGGTGCAGCCTGCGGCGCGATGTGGCGCGGCGCCGGCGCCGGGACAGTGAGTGCTGTCCGCACCCGCCGTCGAACCACCCAACGAACCACGAAGGGCCGACATGAACCGCCGTACGAAGACCGCCGTGCTCGGTGCCGCTCTGCTCGTGACCGCCGGGGCCACGGGGACCGCCGGGACCGCCGGGGCCACCTCGTCCGCCACCGCCTCCACCACGCCGTCGACCGCCACCACCGGAGTGGCCTCAACGCCGTCCACTGCCTCGACCGCGTCAGCGCCCTCCGTCGCCTCCGCGTCCACCTCCGCGTCCGGTGAGCGTCGGCGTGAGGCCGCCGCGCTCACCGGCAGGGCGAAGCTGTACCGGTCGGCCGGGGACGACATCACGTTCTCCTTCGACGCGCATCTGGCGGCGAAGGACACGGACGATCCGCTGAAGGCCACCGGCACCTTCGAGTGGAGCCACTACGCGGGCGGCGACGGTGCCTGGGCGAAGGCCGAGGTGGACTGCCTCGTCACCGGCGGCAAGGTGGCCGTCGTCTCCGGTGTCGTCACCGATTCGGACCTGCCTGGCGCCAAGGGCAAGCGGGTCGGCATCACCGTCCATGACACCGGAGGGCAGGACCGGCTCGGGTACAGCTGGGCCTCCACCGGAAACCCCGTCGAGACGAAGGACCTGCCCAAGTGCGTCGGCTCCGCGCCCTTCGAGAAGGTCAAGAAGGGCACGGGAGACTTCACGGTCGTGCCTTGGAACCCGAAGTTCTAGCCGCGCGGGCGGCCCCCTTCCCGCTGGCCCTCTTCCCGGCCGCCGCCTTTCCGACGGCCGCCAGCAGCGCGGCCGTCACGAGGTAGGGCACCGCGAACAGGGCGAAGGCGGCACCGTGCGTGGTCGCCGACCCGATCACCCCGTAGGTGCCGTACACGGCGATGGTGGTCAGGTCGGTGCCCACCCCGGCCACCGAGGTCAGGGTGGCCCGGCCGGTTCCGCCGATCCGGTCCTGGAGCCGGGCGTCGGCCAGCACGCTCGCCAGCTGGAAACCGCAGAAGGAGAGCGCCACAAGGCCGATGCCGGCCGGGGTCCGCACCCACGCCCCCGCGGCCAGTGCCACCGCGGAGACCGCGAGCAGACCGGCGAACCCGCCCGTGCCCAGCCGCCTGCCCGCGCCGGCCAGCAGCCCGCCGACCGTCGCCCCCGCCCAGATCAGCAACAGCCAGTTCGGGACCGCGCTCTCCGCGACGCCCGTGTCGCGGACGAGCAGCGGTGTGTACTCGTCGAGGGCGCCCCACACGGCGGTGACGGCCGGGACCAGCAGCAGGGCGCCACGGACGGACCGGTCGCCACGGGCCTCCGCGAGCCCGGCCCGCAGCGTCCGGGTCCAGCCGTCGCGCCGACCCATTGCAGCGTCAGCCGGTTTTCGGTGCTCCGGGAAGCGTGCCGCGGTGGCTGCCGCCAGCAGACAGGCCAGCACACTTGCGAACCCGACGGCCGGGTAGCCGCCGAACGCGAACACCGGGCCGGTCCCCGGCATCGCCGCCATCACGGCCACGAGCCCGGCCGCGCGGGCCCGGCCCATGACGGTCGCGTACCGGTCGGCCGCGCCGAGCCGGTCCAGCTCCTCGTACACCAGCGCCTCCAGCGCGCCGGAGCCGAGCGCTCCCTTGGCGCCCCAGAGGACGAAGCCGAGGGCGAAGGCCCAGTACGACGGGGCGAGTACCCACAGGGCGAATCCGGCGGCCGTGAGCAGCGGTCCGAACCAAAGGAGCAGGCGCCGCGACACGGCGTCGGCCCAGGCGCCGGACGGGATCTCCAGCAGGACGCCGGTCAGCGCCCACAGGCAGAACAGCGAGGAGATCTGCCAGACCGTGAGCCCCGTGTCGCTGAACAGCAGGGCGTAGACCGGGTAGAGCAGGACGAAGTCGTCGAGGAACGCGTAGCCGTACAGCGTGGTCGTCAGCCGCCGGACGGCGGGGCCGGAGCCAGGGCCGGTGCCGGGCACACGCGCAGGTGAGAGAGTCATGAGGCCTTCCCGTAGGGACCGCAGGGACAGTTCGGACGCCGGAGATACGGCGTCCGAGGCGGTCCTCGGGCCCCTCGGGAGGCACGGCTGGTGGATCAATGTCGCCAGGTCATGACAGCAATGCTAGGCGCTCAGCCGGGGGCGCGGTGATTAATTCTGCGGGCCGGGTGAGGACTGGTCGCGCAGTTCCCCGCGCCCCTGAAGGGGCGCGGGTCGCTCAGACGGGACCCCTTTCACGACCCAGCGCGAACGTCGTGATCACCGCCGCGTGGTCCGACGGCCAGTCGTTGCCCTCGACGTCGGGCCAGGTGCGCGGGGTGCCGGTGACGAGGGTGCGGGAGTCGAGGACCCGGAGCCCGGCGCCCGCGTACAGCACGTAGTCGATCCGGTCCTGCGGTTCCGGGCGCCCGCTGCCGTCCTCGTGCTCGGTGTGGACCGGCGACCAGGTGTGGCCGGGGCTCCCGACCGGGTCGGGGTGCGCCTCCCGGTAGGAGTCGCGCAGGCCGGCCTCCTCCGCGGCCCTGGTCACGGGCCACTCGGCGTCCTCGCGGTCCAGGTGGGAGGGTGCGTTGAAGTCGCCGACCAGAAGGACGGGAGTGGTGTCGCGGGCCGCCAGGTCAGGGGCCATCGCGGCCAGGATCTCCCGTACCTGCCCCAGCCGTACGGACTCGTGGGCCGCCAGTTCGGGCGCGGGGAGCCCGTCGAAGGAGGCCTCGTACGGGCCGTACGGCGTGTAGTCGAGGTGGGCGCTCCACAGCACGACGTCCTGGCCCACGCCGAGCGTGACGCGTACACCGGTCGCCCCGTAGAAGCCGGGGTCCGCGGCGCCCAGCCGGCCGGTGATCGGATACCGGCTGATGACGCCGAGGTTCTCGCCCGCCTGGTGGTACTCCCAGCCCAGCGCGTCGGCGAGTTCCCGGGCGGCGGTGCCGTACGTCTCCTGCAGCCCGACCACGTCGACACCGGCCTCCAGGATGATCTTGAGCTGCTTCTCGCGGTGATGGCGGACCTTGGTGCCGCCGAACCAGAGATTCCAGCTCATCACGCGAAGTTCACGCAGGTCGGACGCGTCGGGGAGGCCGGGGATGTCCGGGCGGCCGGACGGTTCGGGCAGGCCGGACGGTTCGCGGGAGGTGATCATGTCGCGCAGTCCGGTCGGGGTCACGTCCTCCAGGCTCTCGCGGACCGTGCGGCCGGGCGCGGCGGCGATCGGGGCGAGCGACGGCACCGCGAGCACCGTGCAGCCGGCCGCCTCCGCCGAGGAGACACCGGTCCTGGTGTCCTCGACGGCCACGCAGGAGGCGGGTTCGACGCCGAGGGCGCGGCAGGCGGCGAGATACGGGTCGGGGGCGGGCTTGGTGCGCGGGGTGTCGTCGGCGGTGACGGTGACCGCGAAGCGTCCGGCGCCCAGGCCCTCGACGACGAGGTCCGCGATGGCGCGCGGCGACGCGGTCACCAGAGCGGTGGGCACGCCGTCCGCGGCCAGGGCGTCGAGGAGCCGGAGCGCGCCGGGCCTGGCGACGACACCGGAGCGCACCCGGACGGCGAACTCCCGGTGCAGATCGGCGGCGACCTCGGCGAACGGGGCTTCCGTGGCCCGGCTCAGCATCTCGGCGGTGTGCTCGACGGGCCGCCCGAGCACGTCCTCCTCGTCGGCCTCCGTGAGCGACCGGCCGAGCCCCGCCGCGACGTGCTCGACCGCCTCCCACCACAGCCGCTCGGTGTCCACGAGGGTCCCGTCCATGTCGAACAGGACGGCCTGGAGCGGCTGTTGGGAACGGCGGGGGGTGTGGCCGGCCGGGGTGGTGTGGGGGATGTGGGGGGTCACGCGGCTCTCTCTCACAGGCGGTCGGCGACCAGGACGGGACGCTCCGGCAGGCTCACGGTCACGGCGGTGCCCGCGCCCAGCGCGGCGGCCTCGTGGGTCGGCAGGTCGGCCTTCACCTCGGTGCCGTCGGCGAGCCGGACGGTGACGCGGGTGGCCGCACCGAGGAAGGCGGAGGAGACGACCCGGGCGTCCGAGGTGTCCTCGGCCGTCACCCGCAGCGCCTCGGGCCGCACGAGCACGTCCACCTCCGGCGAGGCGGGCGCTTCGCCGTCGACCGGCAGCCGCTGCCCGAGCACCTCGGCCGTCCCGTCGGTCACCCGGCCCGGTATGCGGCTCATCGTACCGACGAACTCCGCGACGAACGCGGTCGCGGGCCTCCCGTACAACTCCGCCGGAGCGGCGCACTGTTCGAGCCGTCCGGCGCGCATCACGGCGACCCGGTCCGCCATCGACAGGGCCTCCTCCTGATCGTGCGTCACGAACAGGGTGGTGATGCCGAGTTCCTGCTGGAGCCGGCGGATCTCCTCGCGCAGGGTGAGCCGCACCTTGGCGTCGAGCGCCGACAGCGGTTCGTCGAGGAGCAGGACGCGTGGCCGAAGCGCGAGCGCGCGGGCGAGCGCGACGCGCTGCTGCTGACCGCCGGAGAGCTGGTGCGGGAAGTTCCCGCCCTTGTCGCCGAGCCCGACGAGTTCGAGCAACTCGGCCGCGCGCGACTGCCGTTCGGTCGTAGGCACCTTGCGCATCCGCAGCCCGAAGGCGACGTTGTCGAGCGCGCTGAGGTGCGGGAAGAGGCTGTACGACTGGAAGACCATCCCGGCGTCGCGCCGGTGGGCCGGGACGCGCGTGACGTCCTCGCCGTCGACCAACACCTCGCCGGAGTCGGGGTGTTCGAACCCGGCGAGCATCCGCAGGGCCGTGGTCTTGCCGCAGCCGGAAGGGCCGAGCAGGGCGAGGAGTTCGCCGGGCCGTGCGGTCAGGTCGAGCCCGTCGAGGGCGACGGCCTTGCCGAACTCCCGGCGCAGGCCCCGGAATTCGACGGTGGCGGCCGTCGTGGCCGTTTTCTCAAGCGTGGTTGCGGTCATGGTTCATCCCCGGGGAGCGGTACGGGAGCGCCCGCCGAACCCGGCGAGCGCGAGAAGGAGTGCCCACGTGACGAGCAGGCTGAGCACGGACACGGCGACGGACAACTGGGCCTGCGAACCGCTGACGTTGACGATCCACACGGCGAACGGCTGGAAGCCGAGCAGCTGGGCGACGGTGAACTCGCCGAGCACCAGGGCCAGTGTGAGGAACGACGCGTTGAGCAGCGCCCCGCGCAGGTTCGGCAGCACGGCCCGTACGAGCGCCTGCGGCCAGCCCGCGCCACAACTGCGGGCGGCCTCGACGAGGGTGCGTACGTCCATCGCGCGCAGCCCGGCGTCCAGGGCCCGGTACACGAACGGCAGCGCCATCACGACGTACGCGAGGACGAGGACGAACGGGAAGTCGGGGTTCTGGATCGACACGAACGTCTGGAACAGCGGGGTTCGGGAGAGGTGTTCGGGCCCCCACTTCAGGACGGTGCCGATCCCGGCGACGAACGCGATGGGCGGGACGACGAGCGGCAGCGAGCAGACGATCTCGACGACGGGCCGCAGCTTCGGCGCGCCGAGCCGCAGCGCGACCATCGCGGGCACCATCAGCAGCAGCACGATCGCGATGGTGGCGGCGGCCAGTTCCAGCGAGAGCAGCAGACTGGAGACGAACCCGTCGGTGCCGAAGATCTGCGTGTACGCGTCGAAGGTGACGCCCTGCCCCGGCACGTCGACGGTGAAGACGACGGACGCGGCCAGCGGCACCAGGAAGTAGAGCGCGGCACCTGCGAGGACGACCCCGCGCCAGGGACGTACGGACCGGTTCAGTTGTCGAGCCATCGCGCGCTCCGTCGTTGCAGTGGCAGGTACACGGCCATCACCAGGCCCGCGACGAGGACCATGTCGAGGCTGAGGGCGAGCGCCACGTTCTCCTGGCCGACCAGGACGTTGCCGGAGATGGCGTCGGCGATCTGCAGGGTGACCAGCGGGACCGAACTGCCCACCATGGCCGCGGCGGTGGCGTACGCGGCGAAGGCGCTGCCGAAGAGCAGCACGAATCCGCCGAGGAGGGAGGGCGCGAGGACGGGCAGGGCGATGTGCCGCCAGTACTGGACGGCGGTGGCCCCGTTGTTCCGCGCGGCCTCGCGCCACTGGACGCGCAGTCCGTCGAGGGCGGGAGTGATGGTGAGGACCATCAGCGGGATCAGGAAGTAGAGATAGACGATCACCAGCCCCGAGAAGCTGTAGAGGTCCCAGCCCTTGTCGGCGAGGCCCAGGTGCCGGGTCAGCACACCGGAGTTGCCGAGCGTGGCGACGAACGCGAAGGCCAGCGGGACACCGCCGAAGTTGGCGAGCACGCCGGACGCGGTGAGCACGGCCTCGCGCAGAGCGCGGAAGCGGGAGGTCACCACGGCCTGGGCTACCAGCAAGCCGAACACCGTCGAGATGACCGCCGAGACGGCGGACAGCTTGACGCTGCCGAGCAGGGCGGTGAGATACGCGCCCTTCAGCGAGGCGGTCAGGTTCGCCGTGGTGTACGAGGTCGCCCCGGTGGCCGGGTCCTTGACGGTGAACGCGCCGTTCAGCATGGCCAGCGCGGGGATCCCGAAGGCGAGCGCCACGAAGGCGAGCAGCGGGACGACGGCGAGCCAGCCGGGCGCGTGGCGCCGCCGCTTCTGGGAAGCGACAGGCGCCACGTCCACACGGGTGAGGGTCGCGGTCATCCGGAGACGGCCTTGCCCCAGCCCTGGCCGAGCACGGTCTTGGCCTTGCTCTGCTGGGCCTCGGTCGGGAAGGCGGGCGTCCCGGAGACCTCGGGGAGCTTGGCGGCGGCGGCCTTGTCGAGCGTGCCGGCCTTCTCCATGGCGGTCATCAGGGCCGGGCGGGCGTATCCCTTGAGCCAGAGGTTCTGGCCCTCGGCGCTGTAGAGGTACTCCTGCCACAGGCGGGCGGCCGCCGGATGCGGGGCGTCCTTGTTGATGGCCTGCGAGTAGTACTGGGAGAACTTGCCGTCGGACGGGACCGCGACCTTCCAGTCGAGCCCCTTCTTCTTGAACTCGTCGGCGTAGCCGGCGTTGAGGTAGTCCCAGTCGATGCTGATCGGCGTCTCGCCCTTCTCGACCGTGGCGGGAGTCGACTCGACGGGCGTGTAGTTGCCGTTCTTCTTCAGCTTGGCGAAGAAGTCGAGGCCGGGCTGGATGTCGTCGAAGGAGCCGCCGCTCGCGAGGGAGGCCGCCCAGACGCCGCCGAAGGCCGAACCGGACTTGGTGGGGTTGCCGTTGAGCGCGACCTGCCCCTTGTACTGCGGCTTCAGCAGGTCCGCGAAGGTGGTCGGGCAGGTCTTCACGCGCTTGGCGTCGCAGCCGATGGAGATGTAGCCGCCGTAGTCGTTGAACCAGCGGCCCTGCGCGTCCTTCTGCCCCTCGGGGATGTCGGCGAAGCCCGCGACCTTGTAGGGCGCGAGGAGTCCCTGCTGGGCGGCGCTGAGCGCGAACGAACTGCCGAGGTCCAGGACGTCGGGCGCCCGGTCCTGGCCCTTCCTCGACGTCACGGCGTTGATCTCGTCCTGGCTGCTGCCGGCGGGGTTCTCGACCTCGATCTTGATGCCGTACTTCTTCTGGAAGCCGTCGATGAGGGCGCCGTAGTTGGCCCAGTCGCGGGGCAGCGCGATCGCCTGCAGCGTGCCTTCCTTCTTGGCCGCCTTCACCAGCGCGTCCATGCCGCCGAAGGCCTCCGCGGAGGTCGCGGTGGCGGCGCTCTTGCCGTCGGTGGTGGTGGAGGCGTTGTCGTCGGGGGCCGCTCCGCAGGCACTCAGGGCGAGTGCGGCGGCGCCGACGAAGACGGCTGTTCTCGGCAGGGACACGTTCACGGTCTTCTCCAGGGGTGCGCGCAGGGGTCACACGAGACTGAGAGCTTGTCAGCACAACTTGTCTGAACAAGTTGGCCTCAGTAGGCCCGGCGTTGATGTCCTGTTCGTAAACTCTGGCGAAACCATGGCCCTTGATTTCACTGCCACTCGCCGGGTGCACGTGTCACCCTTGATCGTCGTCTAGGCTGGTCAAGCGGTACACACCTGCGCACAGAGGGGGAGCATGGCGACGCGACACGAGGAGATCGCCGAGGAACTCAGACGGGCGATCGACCGCGAGGAGTACACCGTGGGCAGTCGACTGCCCGCCGAGACCGACCTCGCGGCCCGCTACGGCGTCTCCCGCGGTACCGTCCGCCAGGCCGTCGCCGCCCTGACCGCCGAGGGCCTCATCGGTTCCCGGCAGGGCGCGCGCCGCGTGGTCCTCGCGAGCCGCCGCAGCCAGTCCTTCGAGGAGCTGCGCAGCTTCGCCCAGTGGGCCCGCGCGATGGGCCGCGAGGCGACGGGCCACGTGGTGTCGTCGCAGTACCGCCCGGCCACCCCCGAGGACTCCGTCCGCCTCCAACTGCCCACGGGCACCCCGGTGTTGCACGTCCTGCGCGTACGCGGCCTGGACGGCGAACCGGTCCTCCTGGAGCGCACGGTCTACGCGGCCTGGATCTCCCCCGCCGTCGAGGCCGTCGAACCGGACTGCCCTTCGGTCACCCAGCGCCTCTACGAGGACACGGGCCTCGTCTTCGCCTACGGCGAGCACGTCATCGACGCGGTGGCGGCCGGCGCCCAGGACGCCGACCTCCTCGACGTCCGCCGCACCAGCCCCCTCCTACGAGTCCGCCGCGTCACAACAACCCGCGAGGGCCGCCCCGTCGAATGGTCCGACGACCGCTACCGCCCGGACGCCATCACCTTCAGCGTCCACAACTCAATAGCGAACAACGCCTTGGCAAGACAGTCGGGCCAGTCAGACTTCTGACCGACGACACGGACGGCGCCGTTCTTGTCTTTCAGGGGCGCGGGGAACTGCGCACTCAGCCACGACGAACCCGCACGCAACCGCGGACGGAAGCGCCCCTGTTTTTAGGGGCGCGGGGAACGGCGCAGTCTTCAGGGGCGCGGGGAACTGCGCAGTCTTCAGGGGCGCGGGGAACTGCGCGATCAGCCACAACGAACCCGCAGCCGCAACACCACCCCACACAACCCCCTACGTGGGCGACCCCGAAGAAAACCTCCGCAACAAAGGCGAAAGCACCAACACGGACTTCGTCCGCTCCACAAACGGCTCCCCGGCAATCCGCTCAAGCACCCGCTCGAAATGCCGCATGTCAGAAGCGAAGACCTGAACCATCGCATCCGCCTCCCCCGTAACCGTGGACGCGGCAACAACCTCCTGATACCGCTCAAGCCCCCGCTGAATCGTCTCCGGCGAAGTGTTCCGCCGGCAGTAGATCTCGACGAACCCCTCGGTCTCCCACCCGAGCGCAGCCGGGTCGACCCGAACGGTGAACCCGGTGATCGCCCCGGTGGCCCGCAACCGGTCCACCCGCCGTTTCACCGCGGGCGCGGACAGCCCCACCTCCTGCCCGATGTCGGCATAGGAGCGGCGGGCGTCCTCGGCGAGGGCGTGCACGATGCGTTCGTCGAGATCGTTCAGCACTGCGGGTGGATCACTTCTCTGGAGTGGCGAGATGGGAGCGGCGATAGCCGTAACTGAAGTAGAACACGAGCCCGACGGCCATCCAGACCCCGAAGACGACCCAGGTCACGGTGTCGAGGCTGCCCATCATCCACACGCAGAAGGCGAAGCCCAGCGCGGGCATCACCGGCGACAGCGGCACCCGGAACGTACGGGGCATCTCGGGCCGCGTACGCCGCAGCACCACGACGGCCACATTGACCAGCGCGAAGGCGAACAGCGTGCCGATGCTGGTCGCGTCGGCGAGCTGCCCGAGCGGAATCGCGGCGGCGAGGACACCGCAGAACAGGGACACGATGACCGTGTTGACGCGGGGCGTTCCGGTCTTCGCGTGGACGCGCGAGAAGGCCTTCGGTACGAGCCCGTCGCGGGACATGGCGAAGAGGATGCGGGTCTGCCCGTAGAGCACGGTCAGCACGACACTGGCGATGGCGATGACCGCGCCGGCCGCGAGCAGCGTGCCCCAGAAGGCGTCCCCGGTGACGTCCTTCATGATCCCGGCGAGCGCGGCCTCCGAGTCGGTGAAGCCCTGCCAGGGCTTCGCGCCGACGGCGACGGCCGCGACGAGCACGTACAGCGCGGTCACGATGATCAGGGAGAGCATGATGGCGCGCGGCAGATCACGCTGGGCGTTCTTGGCCTCCTCGCCCGCCGTGGAGGCCGCGTCGAATCCGATGTACGAGAAGAAGAGGGTTGCTCCGGCGGCGCTGACGCCCGCCATGCCGAGCGGCATGAAGTTATCGTAGTTGCCGGAGCGGAAGCCCTGGACGCCGATCGCGCAGAACAGCAGCAGCGCGGCGATCTTCACGACGACCATGGCGGTGTTGGCGCGCGCCGACTCGCGGGCACCGCCGAGCAGGAAGGCCATGGCGAGCAGTACGACGATGAGCGCGGGCAGGTTGAAAATGCCGCCGTCGCCGGGTGGCGCCGAGAGCGCGTCCGGGATGGTGACGCCGATCGTGCCGTCGAGCAGTTCGTTCAGGTACTCGCCCCAGCCGACGGCGACGGCCGCGACGGAGACGCCGTACTCCAGGACCAGACACCAGCCGCAGATCCAGGCGATGAGCTCGCCCATGGTTGCGTACGCATACGAGTACGAGGACCCGGCGACCGGGATGGTGCCCGCCAGCTCGGCGTACGAGAGGGCGGAGAAGAGCGCCGTGAGTCCGGCGATCACGAAGGAGACGGTGACGGCCGGGCCGGCCTTGGGGACGGCCTCGCCGAGCACCACGAAGATGCCGGTGCCGAGCGTGGCGCCGATGCTGATCATAGTCAGCTGCCAGAGGCCGAGGGAGCGCCGCAGGCTGCCGCCCTCGCCCTGGCCACCCTCCGCGACCAGGCTCTCCACGGGCTTGCGGCGCATCAGGCGCGCGCCGGCTCCCGGGGGCTCGGGGGTGGGGTGACTGCGGGACTGCGGGGGTGCGCCGTGGTCGAGCACGCGGCTGGCTCCTTCATCGCTGCCGGTCAGGGCGGCGCGGCCCCACGGCAGTCCGAAGGAAGGGGACCACCGTGCACGGGGTCCCCGCCACACTACGTTCAGCGCATGACTCTACGAGGACAGCCTTTCCAGCCGTAATGCAGCAACCTTGCGCGCCTCCGCAAGATCGTTGCGTTGATCGCGGACAGGCGCGTGTTCGTTGCGCGGACCCTTTCGACCGTTGCGCGGACCCGCCGCCCGGCCGCCACCGAGGCCCTTCACCCGACCGTCGCACAGGCCCGGGAGACCGCTCGTGTCGGCCCGCCGCCGGACCGTAGGGCAGACCCGGAAGCCACTCGCGCAGGACGTCCCTCCGCTCGCCGCCCAGGCCCGCCACTCGACCGCCGCCCGGGCCCGCAGCCCGATCGCGGCGCAGGCCCGGAGGCCGCTCGTTCAGGCCCCGTCCGGCTCTCCCGCGAGCGCCCGCGCCTCGGCCACGTCGTCCTCGTCGAAGCCCAGCTGCCCGGGCCGCCCATGGGCATGGACCGCCGCCTGCTCGTCGATCCACCGGTTGTGGGCCTCCCAGGCAGCCTGCTTGCTGGTGCCCAGGGCCGCCCCGATCTGCGACCAGGACGCCCCGGCCCGACGCGCCGCGCGCACGCTCAACTGGCGCCCGTACGCGGCCTTGCGGGCCACCACTTCGCTCAGCGCGAGCAGTTCGAGCAGCTCGCCCCGGTCGAGGGCCTCCTCGTCGCTCCCCGCCCCGGCCAGCGACTCACGCACCCGCAGCTCGTCGAGACGGGCCACGGCCGTCCGCAGCGTGTACTGGGGCTCGATGCTCTGCGGTGTCGTCATGACGCCAGCGTCTCGTCAGGCAGGCTTGACGTCAAGAGGGCCTGACGACAGATCCTTGACCAGGAAGACGCAGGGGTCGGCGCACTCCTGGCGCACACCGTCCACGTCGAGATACGCCCAGCGGTCGACGTACGGCACGGTGGGCCGGTAGCCGAGCCGGGCGTAGAGCCGCGCGGCCGTCGGGTTGTCGTCGCCCACGCCGAGCCCCATGAGCCCGGTGCCGCGGGCGAGGGCCTGTTCCTCGGCGGCACGCACCAGTGCCGTTCCGATGCCCCGCGAGCGGAGCGAAGCGGGCCAGACGAACAGTCCGTTGAGCTCGGGACAGCCGGGCTGGACCGCCCGCACCTCGGGAGCCTCGCATCCGGTCCAGCGGACCTCCGCGTGGCCGACGGGCAGTCCGTCGAGCCAGGGGATCAGATAGCTGCTGTCGCCCGCCTCCTGCCGCGCGAACCGAGCCCCGTGGCTCCCGTCCACGCTGTGCGAGGGCATGAACCGCTCCAGCACCGCGATGTCCTCGGCCCGGCAGACGACGATCCTCATCCGCCCGACCCTAGCGACACCGGGAAGCGGCACGGCCCCCGTTTCCCGGTAAGCGGGACAACAGGGGCCGTACTGAAGGGAGTTGCGTCAGCTCCAGCTGGCGTGCAGCGGCTTGCCCTCCGCGTAGCCCGCCGCGCTCTGGATGCCGACGACGGCCCGCTCGGCGAACTCCTCCAGGGAGTTGGCACCGGCGTAGGTGCAGGAGGAGCGGACGCCCGCGATGATCGAGTCGATCAGGTCCTCGACGCCCGGCCGGGTCGGGTCGAGGAACATCCGGGAGGTCGAGATGCCCTCCTCGAACAGCGCCTTGCGGGCACGGTCGTACGCGGACTCCTCCGACGTGCGGTTGCGCACCGCGCGCGCGGACGCCATGCCGAACGACTCCTTGTAGGGGCGCCCGTTGGCGTCGTGCTGGAGGTCGCCCGGCGACTCGTACGTACCGGCGAACCAGGAACCGATCATGACGTTCGACGCGCCGGCGGCCAGCGCCATGGCGACGTCGCGAGGGTGGCGCACACCGCCGTCGGCCCACACGTGCTTGCCGAACTTCTTCGCCTCGGCGGCGCATTCGAGCACGGCCGAGAACTGCGGGCGGCCCACACCGGTCATCATGCGCGTGGTGCACATGGCGCCGGGTCCGACACCGACCTTGATGATGTCCGCGCCGGCCTCGATGAGGTCGCGTACGCCCTCGGCGGCGACGATGTTGCCCGCGACGATCGGCACCTGGGGGTCGAGCCCGCGGACCGCCTTGACCGCGGAGATCATCGACTCCTGGTGGCCGTGCGCGGTGTCCACGACGAGCGTGTCGACGCCGGCCGCGAGGAGCTGCTTGGCCTTGCCCGCGACATCGCCGTTGATACCGACGGCGGCCGCGATGCGCAGCCTGCCGTCCGCGTCGGTGGCCGGGGTGTAGAGCGTGGCGCGCAGGGCGCCCTTGCGGGTGAGGATGCCGGCGAGCCTGCCGTCCTTGTCCACGGCGGGCGCGTAACGGCGGTTCGCGTGGTCGAGCCTGTTGAACGCCTCGCCCGGCTCGATGTCCGCGTCGAGCAGCAGCAGGTCCCGGGACATGACCTCGGACAGCTGTGTGAAGCGGTCGACGCCGCTCAGGTCGGCGTCGGTGACCACGCCGACCGGCCTGCCCTCGCCGTCCACCACGACACCGGCGTTGTGCGCGCGCTTCGGCAGCAGGGACAGCGCGTCGGCGACCGTCTGGTGCGGGGCCAGCACGATCGGGGTGTCCAGCACGAGATGACGGCTCTTGACCCAGGAGACGACCTCGGTCACGACCTCGATCGGGATGTCCTGCGGAATGACGACGAGGCCGCCCCGGCGGGCCAGCGTCTCGGCCATCCGGCGGCCCGCGATGGCCGTCATGTTGGCCACCACCAGCGGAATCGTGGTCCCGCTGCCATCCGGCGAAGCCAGGTCGACGCCCTGCCGCGAACCGACCGCGGAGCGGCTCGGCACCATGAAGACGTCGTCGTACGTCAGGTCGTACGCGGGCTGGATGTCGTTGAGGAAACGCACGTGCTGCACATCCCAGTCGTTCAGAGGTGGCCCCCGAACAGGACAGCCCGAGGGAAGAGCACGTACCTCATTGTCCCATGTCGGTGGGTGAACACGCCCCGGGCCGATCGTCCAGGCTGGTCAGGGGGCTACTGGTGCGATCCTCCAAGCGCCAGCGCCACGGTGAGCGCCGGGGTGCCGTCCGTCGCCCGGGAGAACACGTCCCGCGCGATCTCCCACTCGTCGGGCCGCGCCTTCGCGTACGGCTGCCAGCCTGTGACGACGATGAGCAGCCCCTTCTCCACGGCGGGCGAGGGCCAGACGGAGGAGTCGCCGAGGCTGTCGGCGAGCGCGTCCCAGTTGCGCCCGAACCAGTCCGGCAGCTCCAGGGCGCTCACGCAGCGCTCCATGAGGCCCGCCTTGTCCGCGACGCCGTCGAGGTCGAGCGCGACCAGGTGGCGGCCCGCCACGTCGTGCGTCATCTCAGCACCGCCCTGAAGGAGTTGTAGTGATCATCGGTGTAGTAGACCTCGCCGCCCTGCCCCGTGACAATGCGCCGGGCCCCGCGGTCCCGCTCGCCGGGCGTCCGCACCGTGAACTCGCGGTAGTAGCCGCGCTCGTGCCGCGGCAGTTCACGCTCGAAGTTCCCGAACACCGAGCCGTCCTTGGCGTACGGGAAGGGGCCGCCCTCGTCGATGAGGGCGAGTGTCCGACGGGCCTCGGCGGGAAGCCGCGCCTCCTCGACCGTCCCCATGCCCGCGGCCCAGGAGGGGGCCGAGGCGCTCGTGGCCGACCCGGTGCCGGTACCGCTCCCTGTCGTGGTGTCCGACGACGAACAGCCGGTCGACAGCACCGCGACAAGACATGCGACCAGACAGAGGAACAGCCCCGGAAACAGACGGGGGACGGACCGGAGCAGCATGTCGCCGATGCTGCCACAGCCGTCCCCACGCGGCGCGTCGCCGAGCCGCCGTTCGGAGCGTTGCGGGCTCAGGGCCCGTCCGGGTCCGCCCGGTTCAGTGCCGGACGCGGTGCCGGACCCGCCGTCATCAGGTAGTCCGCGGCCGCCGTGTCCGTCACCAGGCTGGTGACGAGGCCGGAGCGCAGTACCGCGTCGATGGCGGCGGCCTTGCGCTGGCCGCCGGCGATCGCGACGACCTCGGGGATCCGCCGCAGCCGGTCGGCCTCGACGGTGATGCACCGCTCGCCCAGGTCCCGGCCGACGCGACGGCCCTCGGAGTCGAAGAGGTGCGCTGACATCTCGGCGGCCACACCGAGGGTGGCGTAGTGGGCGCGCTCCTCCTCGGTGAGCATGTCGTGCACCGTCGAGATGCCCGCCTCCCAGGAGCCGATCGACACACAGGCGACGGTGACCTTGTCGAAGTACTCGAAGGCGCGGGCGATCCCCGTCTGGCTGCGCAGCGCCGCCGCGGTGGCCACGTCCGGCAGCAGCATCGGCGCGTAGATGGGATGGGCGTCCCCGCCGGAGACCTGGGCGGCCCTGCGGACCGCCTCGACCGAGCCGCGCTCGGCCGTCCCGGCGTCGTAGACACCCGTCAACTGCACCACCGTGCACGGCGGCAGCCGGTCGAGCGCGGCCGCCATGTGGATGGTGGAACGGCCCCAGGCGAGGCCGAGCACATCGCCCTCGGCGACGAGTTCACCGAGCAGGTCGGCGGCGACCTCACCGAGGTTCTCCGGGTCGGGCGACTCCTCGGCCTCCGCCGGGGACTCGACGACGACGGCATGCCGCAGGCCGTAACGGGCGCGCAGCGCGTCCGAGCGCTCCGCGTCCAGCTCGGCGGGGACGCGGATCTCGATCCTCACGAGATCCCGTTCGAGAGCGGTTTCCAGGACCCGGGCCACCTTGAAGCGGCTGACGCCGAACTCCTCGGCGATCTGGATCTTGGACTTGCCCTCAAGGTAGAAACGGCGGGCCATGGCCGCCGCCTGCACCAGCTCAGCGGGTCCCATCCGCATGGCCGACCGGCCCGCCGACATACCCGACACGGCGATCTCCTCACTGCTGTTCACACTCTGGATTCGCCGTTCATCCTTGCAGATCCGGCGTACTTGATCAGCCCTGAGGGGCGGCGTTCACGTTCCCTTGGCTCAGTGGTCGCATGCCCATGCTGCCTGGGCCGTCGCCTCCTCCGCCTGCGTGCGCAATGCACGTACCGCCTGGGCGGGGTCGGCCGCCCCGTACACCGCCGAACCGGCGACGAAGACGTCGGCGCCCGCCTCGGCGCAGCGCTCGATGGTGGAGGCCGAGACCCCGCCGTCGACCTGCAGCCACAGCTCAAGACCGTGCTTGTTGATCAACTCGCGGGTGCGGCGGATCTTGGGCAGCATGATGTCGAGAAAGGCCTGGCCTCCGAAGCCGGGCTCGACGGTCATGATCAGCAACATGTCGAGCTCGGGGAGCAGATCCTCGTACGGCTCGATGGGAGTCGCGGGCCGCAGGGCCATGGAGGCCCGGGCGCCCTTGGCCCGGATCTCACGGGCGAGCCGCACGGGTGCGGCGGCCGCCTCGACATGGAAGGTGACGGAACCGGCACCCGCTTCTACGTACTGTGGCGCCCACCGATCGGCGTCCTCGATCATCAGATGGCAGTCCAGCGGCGTGTCCGTAGCACGCGCCAGAGACTCTACGACCGGCACACCTAGCGTGAGGTTCGGGACGAAATGGTTGTCCATCACGTCGACATGGAGCCAGTCAGCCCCTTCCACCGCCTTTGCCTCCTCGGCAAGGCGGGCGAAGTCGGCGGACAGGATGCTGGGGTTGATCTGCGCGGCCATGCGTTAAGCCTGCCATGCCCGGCGCCGGTTGTTCTCCCCGGTCGTCGAGGTCCCCGGGGTCCTCGACCCGAACCTGTCGGTATATACCAATCCTGCCGAGGGACTGCACCGGCCTCGTGGCCCGTGCCATCCTTGTCGGCCCACCAGCTCCACACGCGGCTACGGGGGTCGCCATGACGGACGCACAGGGGAAGCAGGGACGCGGGGTCGGCTGGCTGGTGTGCGGCCGACGCAGCAAATGGATCGTGGTGGGACTGTGGCTGGTGCTGCTGTTCCTGACGGCGCCCTTCGCCTCGAAACTCACCGACGCGCAGGACAACGACGCGGCGTCCTGGCTGCCGGGATCCGCCGAGTCCACCCAAGTCCTGGAGATTTCCGAGGACTTCAGGCCGGAACAGATCCCCGCGGTGGTCGTGTACGCCCGTGAGAGCGGCCTCACCGCCGAGGAACGGGCGGAGATCGCCGAGGACGCACGCCAGATCAAGGAGCTGCGCGCCCACGGCATCCTCGGCGCGGAGACCCGGGGCCCGGTCTTCGACCGGCAGAGCGATCCGCGTGCGGCCCAGATCCTCGTCCCCATCAGGATGGACGAGAAGGGCTGGGAGGAGATCTCGCCCGCCGTCGACTCGATCCGTGACGTGGTCGGCAAGGGCGGCGACGGGCTCGCCGTCCATGTGACGGGCCCTGGCGGTACGTCCGCGGACTTCTCCGAGGCCTTCGAGGGCATCGACTCCACGCTGCTGTTCTCGGCGATGGCCGTCGTCATCGTGATGCTGCTGCTGACCTATCGCAGTCCCACCCTGCTGCTGGTACCACTGCTCGGCGTGGTCGCCGCACTGTTCACCGCGCAGGCGGTGATCTACTTCCTCGCCGAGCACGCGGGCCTGACCGTCAACGGCCAGAGCGCGGGCATTCTCACCGTCCTCGTCTTCGGCGCGGGGACCGACTATGCCCTGCTCCTGGTGGCCCGCTACCGGGAGGAACTGCGCCGCCACGAGGACCGCCACGAGGCGATGGCGCTCGCCCTGCACCGGGCGGGCCCTGCGGTGCTCGCGTCCGGCGCGACCGTCGTGCTGAGCATGCTGGTGCTGCTCGCCGCCGAGATGAACTCGACGCGCGGCCTCGGCCCGGTCGCGGCCATCGGCGTCGCCGTGGCACTGGCCGCGATGATGACCCTCTTCCCGGCCCTGCTGGTGATCTTCGGCCGCTGGATCTTCTGGCCGGTGATCCCGCACTTCGGCTCCCCCGACCCGACCGAGCGCGGTGTCTGGGCGCGGATGGGCAACCGCATCACCCATCGCCCGCGGCTGATCTGGGGCGTCACGGCGGCGGCGCTCGCGCTGCTGTCGCTGGGCCTGATCCAGCTGCGCGCGGAGGGCATCAGCAACGCCGACGCCTTCACCGGCAAACCCGACTCGATCGTCGGCCAGGAGGTGTCCGCGCGCTACTTCCCCGCGGGCAGCGGCGATCCGCTCGTCATCGTCAGCAACCGCGCCCAGGCCGAGGAGGTCGGCCAGGCGGTCGCGGCCACCCGCGGTGTCGTACCGGAATCCCTGGGCCTGCCGCCGGGCACGAAACCCGAGTTCGAGGGCAAGGTCCTCTTCGAGGCCACCATGACCGCCCCCGCGGACAGCGAGGCCGCGAAACAGACCGTGGAGCGGGTACGGGACGCCGTGCACGAAGTACCCGACGCCGACGCCCAGGTGGGCGGCGGCACGGCCTCACTGCTCGACATGGACAAGGCGACGACGCACGACAACATCCTGATCATCCCGTTGGTGCTCATCGTGGTCCTGCTGATCCTGGGCGCCGTGCTCCGGGCCCTGGTCGCCCCACTGCTGCTGATCGGCACGGTGGTGCTGTCGTTCGCCGCCGCGCTGGGGATCAGTGCGCTCGCGTTCCGCCACATCTTCGACTACGCGGGCGAGTCGACGGACTTCCCGCTGTTCGTCTTCGTGTTCCTGGTCGCCCTGGGCATCGACTACAACATCTTCCTGACCACCCGCATCCGCGAGGAGGCAGCCCGCCAGGGCACCCGCAAGGGCGTGGTGACGGGCCTGGCCACCACCGGCGCGGTCATCACCTCGGCGGGCCTGGTCCTGGCGGGAACGTTCGCCGCCCTCGGCACGCTCCCCATGGTCGCCTTCGCCGAGATCGGCTTCGCGGTCGCGCTGGGCGTACTGCTCGACACGTTCATCGTGCGCTCGGTGCTCGTGCCGTCCCTGTTCCTGGACGTCGGCCCGAAGGTGTGGTGGCCGCACCGGCTGGCCCACGAGGACGGGGGCGCGGCGGGTCCGCCGCCGACGGCCGGAGCCGGGACCGGAGCGACGCCCACCGGGTCCGGGTCAGGATCTCCGGAACCGGCGCCGAAGCCAGGAGGCCCGCCGGCCCCGTCGGAGTAGACCGGCCTGTCGGTGTCAATGGCTCAAGGGACGAGCCCCGCCCTTCGCCTGGGCTCAGGCGGTCCGGCGGATCAGCGCCAGATACATGGCGTCCGTCCCGTGCAGATGCGGCCACAGCTGTACGTCGGGGCCGTCGCCCAGCGCCCGTACGCCCGGGAAGAGCGGGCGGGCGTCGAGGAGTTCGGCCGAGCCGCCGTACTGCTTGAGCACGTCGTCGACCACGACCCGGGTCTCCGCGAGGTGCGGTGAGCAGGTGGCGTACCCGACGACACCGCCGACCCGCACCGAGTCGAGCGCCGTACGCAGCAGTCCGCGCTGCAACGGCGCGAACCCGTCCAGGTCGTCGGGGCGCCGCCGCCAGCGGGCCTCGGGACGACGACGCAGGGCGCCAAGACCCGTGCAGGGCACGTCCATCAGTACGCGGTCGAACGTGCCCGCACGCCACGGCGGCCGTGTCCCGTCGGCGGCGATGACCTGGTAGGGCCCGGGGTTCCCGGCGAGCGCCTTGGCGACGAGGCCGGCCCGGTGCGGCTGCTTCTCGGAGGCGAGCAGCAGGGCCCCGCGCTCGGCGGCGAGTCCGGCGAGCATGGCCGCCTTGCCGCCGGGTCCGGCACAGCCGTCGAGCCATGCCTTGTCCGGTCCGTCGAGGGGCGCGTTGGCGAGGGCGAGCGCCACGAGCTGGCTGCCCTCGTCCTGCACGCCCGCACGCCCTTCGCGTACGGCGTCGATGGCGCCCGGCTCGCCGCCCTCGGACAGCCGCACGGCGTACGGCGACCAGCGCCCCGGCAGGGCGTTCTCGTCCCCGAGCGCGCCGAGGATCTCATCGGCGGTGGAGCGCCCCGGGCGGGCCACGAGGGTCACCTCGGGCCTCTCGTTGTCGGCTTCGAGGAGATCCTCGATCCCCGCGCGTCCGCCGCCCAGCGAGTCCCACAACGCCGAGACGACCCATCGTGGATGCGAGTGCACCACGGCGAGATGGTCCTCGGGGTCCTCGTCGTAGGGCGGCGCGACCAGCTCCAGCCAGCCGTCGAGATCGTGCTGCGCGATCTTCCGCAGCACGGCGTTGACGAACTTCGCCCGCCCGTCCCCGAGCACGACCCGCGCCAGCTCGACCGACGCGGACACGGCGGCGTGCGTCGGGATCCGCGTCCCGAGCAGCTGGTGCGCACCCAGGCTCAGCACGTCCAGCACCGGCGGGTCGACCTCGCGGAGCGGCCGGTCGACACACGCGGAGATGACTGCGTCGTACGTCCCCTGCCGCCTCAGCGTCCCGTACACCAGCTCCGTGGCCAGCGCCGCGTCCCGCCCGTCGAAGTCCCCCTTCTCCCGCGCCTTACGCAGCAGCGGCGGCAGCACGAGATTCGCGTACGCGTCCCTCTCGTCCACCGCCCGCAACGCATCGAAGGCAAGCATCCGCACGGGGTCCTTCTTGGGACGACGGTACGGCTTGCCCTGCTGCCGGGGCCGACGGGACTGCTCACTCACGTAAAAGGTGCTCCGGTTCGTGGAAGAGGTACGGGTCCAGCGTACGTCGCGGACACGCTCGCGCTCCTTTTCAGGGCACGCGTGCATGGATGGGGACGGACGGCTAGTTCTTCAGGGGCGCGGGCAACGGCGCACCTTTGGGGACGCGGGGAACTGCGCACCTTTGGGGGCGCGGGGAACTGCGCATCTTTTAGGGGCGCGGGGAACTGCGCGACCAGCCCCCACCGGGCCCGCGCACGACACCCCGGCCGTCCCTCACCCACACCGAGCCGACCGCCGGAAAGCACCCCTCAGCCCCCCACCTCCTCACCGGACCCGATCCGAACCCCCCGCGCCCAATCCGCCGCCCGCATCGGCTTCTTCCCCTGCGCCTGCACCCACAGCAACTCAACGGCACACGACCCGGTCCCCACGTACACATTGTTCTTGCCGACACCCAACGCCCCCGGAGCAAGATCCGTCCGCTCAGGAGCAAGCGCAACCTGGATCAACTTGAGCCGCTCCCCCCGGAACACGGTCCACGCCCCCGGCGCGGGCGTACACCCGCGTACGACCCGGTCGACGCGAAGCGCGGGCGCGGCCCAGTCCACGTGCGCGTCCTCGACGCTGATCTTCGGCGCCAGCGTGACGCCTTCCCCCGGCTGAGGCACAGCCTTCAGCGTGCCGTCCTCGATCCCGTCCATGGTCGCCGCAAGCAGCCCCGCTCCCGCGAAGGCGAGCCGCGTCAGCAGATCCCCGCTGGTGTCGGTGGGCCGCACCTCCTCGGTGACCGTCCCGTAGACGGGCCCGGAGTCGAGCCCCTCCTCGATGAGGAAGGTGGAGGCCCCGGTGATCTCGTCCCCGGCCATGACCGCGTGCTGCACGGGCGCCGCCCCACGCCACGCGGGCAGCAGCGAGAAGTGCAGATTGACCCAGCCCTGGGCGGGGATGTCGAGCGCGACCCGGGGCAGCAACGCACCGTAGGCGACCACGGGGCAGCAGTCCGGCGCGATCTCCCTCAGCCGCGCGAGAAACGCCTCGTCCCGCGGCTTCACCGGCTTGAGCACCTCGATGCCGGCCTCCTCCGCCCGCTGGGCGACAGGGCTCGCGACAAGCCTGCGCCCCCGCCCCGCCGGCGCGTCGGGCCGGGTGACGACGGCGGCCACCTCATGCCGCCCGGAGGCGATCAGGGCGTCCAGAGCGGGAACGGCGACCTCGGGGGTACCGGCGAAGACGAGCTTCATGGGTGGCAGTCGGCCTCTCGGGCGAGTTCATGACGGGCAGCACACCAGTCTATGGGGCGGCGTGGACCGTGCGACCGGTGCGGGCAGTTCGGGCGGGACCCGCTCATCGCCAAGGAAGGTGAAGGCCGAACAAGAAGGCCGAGGCGAGCGCACGCCCAGCCGCCGGGGGCGTACGCATATGCCCCCACGCCCCATAAGCGTGACCACTCACCCTCAAACGCGTTGGTCAAGAAAGAGTTGACCAAAACGGGCCGCACTCGCGGCCCGGTCCTTTTCAACGCCGGTTCGAGAGGCTTGTTCATGGCCGACCACGCAACCCACGACGCCCAGGCTCGGGCCAGCCTGCACTTGCTGGTGCGGGACATCGAGCGGGTCCGCCGGCAGGTGGACGCACTGCGCACGCTGACAGCCCAGCTGGGCAACGTCTACCGCCCGCGCCGCTCCGGCCCGTCCACGGGCTTCGTCGTCTACGGGCGGGCTCCCGCACCGACCGTCCGCCTCGCCCAGGAGCTGCGGGACAGCGTCGAGACCCTGGTCACCGCCGCCGTGGACTTCGACCGCTCTCTGGGCTTCTCGTGGGACGCGGTGGGCTCGGCACTGGGGGTCACCAAACAGGCGGTGCACCGCCGTTACGGCGCCCGCCGGGCCGCGGCCCAGGCCGCCGCCGAGGCCGAGCGCGCCACGGAACCGTCGGGTTCCTCCCGCACGGTCGCCGTCAACACCGGCCTTCCCACGGTCCCCGCGGCCCGTTCCATGCCGATCCCGATGCCCACCCAGCCGACATCGGGCAGCCCCACGCTCCGCGAGGACATCATCAGGCCGAGCGCCTTCCCGGGCCCGCGCAACGGCTGACCCCACACCCACCTGTCTGCCCCCGACCAGGCTCGGGGGCAGACCCATATGCCCGAACGAACACCCGCAGACACCCGACCGCCCTCACCGGACCCGAACCCGATCCCGAAGCCGATTCCGGCACGGCACGGCACGGCACGGCACGGCACGGCACGGCACGGCACGGCACGGCACGGCAACGGCAACGGCAACGGCAACGGCAACGGTCACCCGATATCCGGCGGGTCGACCCGAATCCGCACCACGTCACTCCCCCCGCCGCCCGCACTGCCACCGCTCCCCCCACGCGCCATCCGAGCCGCCTGAGCGTTCTTCAGCGCGGAGGCCAACGCGGCCCCCTTGCCCGGCGGCACCCTGATCAGCGCCCGCTCCCACGGCTCACCCACCGGTGGTGCCCCAGTCCGCCGTGGCCGCCCGGGATCCGCCGGAGCCACCGGCACGGGCCCCAACACCTCGGCCTCACGCGGCAGTTCGACGGCGGCCAGGAATCCGGCGAGCGCCTCCGCCGTCCCGGACACGGCAGCCATCCGCGACACGGGCGGGAAGCCCAGCTCGGCACGCTCGGCCAGCTCACGGACGGCGTGCCCCACCGGATCCCACCGCACCAGCGCCTGCACCGGCCGCAGCGTCGGCTCGGCGACGACCACCACGGTGCCGCCGTCCCGCTGCCCCCGCACGAGCGCCGCCGCCCCGATCCACCGCCGCAACGCGTCCTCGCCGGCCCGCAGATCGGGCCGCCCCAGCATCGCCCAGCCGTCGAGCAGCAGCGCGGCCGCGTACCCGCCCTCGGCCACGGGTTCAGCGCCCGGCGTGCTGACGACCAGCGCGGGCGCTCCCGGCACCGTGTCCAGGATCTGCTCGCGCCCCGACGTCCGTACAGGGACGGCCGGAAAGGCCCGCCCGAGCTCCTCGGCGGTCCGCCGCGCCCCCACGACCTGCGCCCGCAACCGGAACCCACCGCACTCGGGACAGCGCCACTCCGGCTCGTCCCGCCCGCACCACCCACACCGCAGCCCGCCGGCATCCTGTCCCTCCAACGGCCCGGCACAGTGCCGACACCGAGCAGCCGCCCGGCACTGTGCACAGGCCATCCGCGGCACATAGCCACGCCGTGGCACCTGCACCAGCACCGGCCCCTGCTTCAGCCCCTCCCGTACGACCTGCCAGGCGAGGGTGGGCAGCCGTGCGGCGCGCGCCGCCTCGTCGCGCGCGAGATCCCCGTCTCCCACGGTCCGTACGAGCGGAGCCGCCCCCCGCACCTGCTCCCGCTCGGCAACGATCGGAGCCGCCCAACCGCTCTCCACGAGCTGCGCGGCCTCGACAGTGCAGCTCCAACTCCCCAGCAGGAACCCGCACTTGTCGTGTGCGGCCCGCAGCAACAGCACCTCCCGCGCATGCGGCTGGGGGGCGTGCAGCTCGCTGTGGCTGCCGTCCCCGTCGTCCCACATGGCGACAAGCCCCAGATTCCGCACAGGCGCGAACATGGCGGCCCTGGTCCCCACAACAGCCCGTACGGACCCACGCCGCACCGCGAGCCACTGCCGGTACCGCTTCTCGGGTCCGGCCTCGGCGGTGAGCACGGCGTGCTGCCCCTCGCCCAGCACCGAGGTCAGCGCGGCGTCGACCCGGCTGACGGCCCGCCCGTCCGGCACGACGACGAGCGCGCCACGGCCCGAGGCGAGCGTCGCCCCCACGGCCCGCGCCAACTCCTCGGCCCAGCCGGGCCCCGGCAGCGCATTCCACACGGCCCGGGGCGCCCCGCCGCCCGCGAGCGACTCGACAAAGGCGGCCCCCCGCGAGTACCGGGCCCAGGACCCGACCCCGGGAGCCTCGGGAACCGGCAACGGCTCGGGCGACGGCTTCTGCTCGGCTCTGGCGTTGCGCGGCGGCACGGCCAGCTGGAGCACATCGGCCAGACTCCCCGCGTACCGATCGGCGACGGCCCGGGCGAGCCCCAGCAACTCCTCGCTCAACACAGGCTCGGGCGAGACGACTTGAGCGAGGGCGGCCAGCGGCCCGGAGTAGTCGGACTCGGCCAGTCGCTCGATCAGGAACCCGTCGATCAGCCCCCCGCCCTCGCGCCGCCCCTCCCGCACGCGATGCCGCCCGGCCCCGAACCGCACCCGCACCCGCACCCCCGGTTGTGCATCGGCGTCGAGCTCTTCGGGCACGGCATAGTCGAAGTACCGGTCGAGATGCAGCACACCCTTGTCGACGAGCACCCGCGCCACGGGCAGCTCCTTGGCGACCGCGGCCCCCCGCCAGGTCCGCGGCTTGGCCCGCGGCGCCTTCCGCACGGCATCCCGAATCAACGCAAGCTGCTCGGGCGGGGCACCCTCGGCCCCACCTTCCCCACGCCCATCCGCGCTGCTCACAGCAACATTCCTACCAGACCCCACTGACACCACCACGCGCCCGAGATCAGCCCGGCCCCGGATCACGAACGCCCCTGGGGCGCTTCTGCCATGGATCTTGGTCGAAGCCATGGCCGATATCGCTTTCTCGACACCTCGCTCCAGGTCGGCTTCCCTCCGGAAGAGGAAACGGGAAACCGCCTATTCGCCTTGTTCGGCCCAGCCGTCCAGCCGCACGCTGATTCGCGGCGCTCATCGGCTGCTGGCCGGTGAGTGACGGAGGTTGAAGTGCTGGAGCAGTCGCACGACTTCGGGCAGGAACTACGTAGGCGCCGCATGGCCGCTCAGTTGTCACTGGAACAACTCGGACAGCGTGTGCACTACAGCAAGAGCCAGCTCAGCAAGGTGGAGCGAGGTCTCAAGCGTCCGTCACCAGAGCTGGCACGGCTGTGCGACGCCCAGCTGAAGGCGGACGGCGCGCTGGCCGAGCTCGTACCCGTCGAATGCTCCCGACCGCCTCTGCCCCGTCCCGTTCATGACGATGAGGTGTGGTTGATGCAATTGGGCAAGGACGGTTCGAGCTCATTCCGGCCTGTGACGCGGCGCGACGTCATCGCCGCCGGAGCCACGTCCGTACTGACCATGCGAGCAGGTGATCCACGGCTCCAGTCCTCGGTCGACGAGGGATCCGAGACGGTCGTCGACGCGTCCCGTCTCATGTTCGACCAGTTCCGGCGCTTCGGCCAGGCTTCAGGGCCGGCCAGCGTCCTGCCCTCGCTCATCGCGCAGACCCACAGCCTGGAGCAGCTCGCTCTGCGCACCGGTCCCCGTACCCGACGCTCACTCCTGATCCTGGCCTCGCGATATGCCGAATACGCCGGGTGGATGGCGCAGGAGTGCGGCGACGACGCGTCGGCGCTGTGGTGGACCGAGCGGGCAGTGCAACTGGCGAACGCGGGCCAGGACACCGGTCTGGCCATGTACGCACACGTCCGGGGCTCATTGATCAGCCTGTACCGAGGAGACGTCGCCCAGGCCGCTCAACTCGCCACCCGCGCCCTGGAGAGCACGGCACCATCTCGCGTCCGTGGGCTCGCGGCGCAGCATCTCGCGCAGAGCAGAGCCGTCGAAGGCGACTACGACTCGTGCATGCGCAGTCTGGACCGAGCGCGTGAGCTGCTCGCACAGGACGGAGCGGATGCCGATCAGCCCGTGCTCGGCGCGTCCCACGTACCCGATGTGGTCTCGATGTTCACAGGGTGGTGTCTGTACGACCTCGGACGTCCGCGGCAGGCTGCCGAGTCGCTCGACGTGGAGACCCGACGGATTCCGGAGCATGCCCTGCGGACCCGGGCCCGATACGGCGTCCGGCGCGCGCTGGCCCATGCAGGGGCCGGTGATATCGACCAGGCATGCGCGGTCGCGGGCGACATCCTTCCCTGCGTACGGCTCACACGCTCCGCGACCGTCTCCGCGGATCTCCGTCGGCTGTCGCACACGCTCAGGCGGCACTCCCGTCAGGCCTCAGTACGAGCACTCGCCCCGGAGCTGGGCTCCGCACTGGCTTTCAGCACCGCTTCCTAGAAAGGACGAACCGTGCACGAGATCTTCATCAACTACCGGACCAAAGGCGGCAAGGCAGTCGCGTACGGGTGCGACGACAGGCTGTCCACCAGGTTCGGCCCGGACAGCGTCTTCCTCGCCAGGAAGTCCATCGCCCCTGGCAACAACTACGTCGAGACCCTGGACCAGGCAGCCCGGCGCAGTCAAGTTCTGCTCGCGGTCATCGACGAGGAGTGGCTCGATGCCCCTGATCGGCATCAGCCCGCCAAGAGGGCGCTGGACAACCCCCAGGACTGGGTGCGACGAGAGATCGAGGAGGCGCTGTCCTCCGGCGCGCTGGTCGTTCCCCTGCTGATCGGCCGACACGTGGAACAGCTCGATCCGCATCGCCTGCCCTCGTCGCTCGGCGAACTCGCCGAGTGCCAGTACGTACGCATCGACCTGCACACCATGGACTCGGATCTGACCGGGCTCGGCGACCGCCTCGTACAACAGGTACCTGGACTGGCAGCGCTGGACCGCCAGACCCGACCCGACGATGCCACGGTGCCCGACCAAGAGCCGACGGTCCGCAATGACCACCAGAGTGGTGGAATCGGCCAGGTCTCGGGGTCGGTCGGCACCTTCGTGAACGACGCCCACGGTCCGCTGCACACAGGTCGGGGCAACCTGTACGGCGGCTCTCACATCAGCGGTGACGGTTCGAACCACTTCGCCGGGGACAACCGGGGCGGCATACGTCAGCGGTTCGGCCCGCGCGCTCCTCGCGAGGGCGACGAACAGTGAACGAAACGATCGGCTCGTACATCAATGAGGCGCTCGGCGGGGTTCACAGCGGTGAGGGGCATCAGTTCAACTTCTATCTCCGTGCTGCCGAATCACGGTTGCGGGAGCAGGCGAGCAAGCGGCGCCTCACCATCGCGCAGAGCGATCGCAATCATCTCTACCAACGGTTCGTACCGCCCCCGCGTCTGCAGCAGGCCCGCGAAGAGCTTCGCCGCTCGCACACGGTGCTCGTCGATGGGCTCCCGGGCAGCGGCCGACGTACTGCGGCGCTGATGCTGCTCCACGAGCTCTCCGCAAGCCGAGGTAGCCTCCATGAGCTACCCGACACGGCGGACGACAGAACCGCGTCGCCGCTCGACACCCATGACATCAACGACGGCGACCGGCTTCTCCTGGACCTGTCCGGGGTCGACGAGTCGCGCTATGTGGCCGTGCAACAGGTGCTCTCTGACTTCCGCAGCAGCATCCTCAGTCACGACGCCCATCTCGCGGTGGTGCTGCCGCATCACCTGAACTACCTCCTCCAGAGCAATCTGCGACGGTTCACCGTGGAGATCGGCCGCCCTGCGGCGAAGAGGGTGTTCGTCCGCCATCTGCGGTGCGAGGACATCCTGCCATCGGCGGAAGAAGGCGGCGGTCACGACTTGGCCTCGTACCTGGCCCAGGCACCTCTGCGGGACGTGTCGGAGCTGGCCGATCGGATCAAGCGCTGCCGGAACACCTCGGGAGCCGAACGCGGCTTCTCACACTGGCTCTCCGAGTCCCTCGCCGGTCAACACAACCAGACCGCACGTGTCGCGGCGGACATCTCCACCGGGCACGGCGGCAGGCAAAGGGCACTTCTGCTGTCCCTCGCAATGTTCCACGGCACCCCTCCGGGGATCGTGCTCCAGGCCACGAATGCCCTGCTCGGAATCCTCAGCCACCCGCCGGATCCCGCGCCCCGGCTCGACCGGGCCGACCTTCACGCGGAGTTCACCGGTATCGGAGCCGAGACCCTGCCGGACGGTCAGGTGCAGTTCCGGCGTGCTGGATACGATCGTGCCGTCCGGGAGCACTTCTGGACCTTCATGCCCGACATCCGCAGGCAACTGCGCGACTGGTTCAGGACGTGTCTGACCGAGCCCGCTCTCACTCAGCTCGACCGGAGGAAGGCGGTGGAGCGGTTCGCCGAGCAGAGCCTGCGTACGGGCCGTCCCGAGGATCTGACCTGGCTCGCGGAGCAATGGACAAGGCGGGGTGCTCGGGCCCATCTCGTCGCCGACGCCGCGCAGGTGCTGGCGCTGGGACTGGACCACGACCAGTACGGGCGTACCTTCCGGCAGCAGATCTACGACTGGGCGACGAGCACGGAGACGAGTCCGGGGCTGAAAGGGGTCCTCATCGTCGTGTGCTCCGAGACGATGGGCCGCTCACACCCTGATCAGGCACTCGTCCGGCTGCATCATCTGGCCCGCAGAGCGAACGGCCAGGTGCGAGTGAATGCCCAAGACGCGCTGTTGCGCCTGGCGAAGAGTGACAGCCGGCTCTACCGCCGCCTGCTGGACCGACTGAGCGCGGGCATCGACCAGAGCCAGTGGGCAGCGGACTTCGAGCTTTTCCTGGCACTCGCCGATCCGACACGGCTCACCGGATCCCGGACCGTGAGGGAGTCTCTCACCGCGAGTTGGACCGCGGTGCTGAGGCGACCCGTCGGCTCCTGGGCCACGCCCGTGGGCCACTGGCTCGACACGTGCACGGACCGCCGTCACCGCGACCGCTCGCTTGCGATTCTCGTGGCGGCCTGTGCGGCGGACAGCCGCGTCTCCGGCCACCTCTACCGCGTCGCTCTCGGCTGGCAGCGCAGTGATGCCCGCGGCCCCGAAACACGCGCGGACACCGTCTCCTGCCTGCTCCAGAGGATCAACGCCGCTCAAGGCATCGAGCCCTACGAACAAGCCGTCTGACACCTGATATCGGGGGCCTTCATGAGTTCTGGTCAGAGGACGATGACACTCTTCGTCACCGTCATTCTGGGATTGGTACTGGTCATCCTCGGGCTGAGCGCCGCCTGGCCGCTGTGGGCGTGGCCCACGACTGCCGCGCTCCTGCTGGTCATCGCACTGGTGACACACAGAGTGCTAGCCCCTGAGCCGGAAGCATTCCCACGCGAATTCCGTCCGGAACCCGACCTCCAGTTCCCGGAACCGCAGCGCCAGGAGCAACGCATCGCGCATGTGGCCCTGCCGAGTTCCGTCGCGGACTACGACTTCTCCTTCTCCGCCACCGTGCGATGGCTGGTACTGGAAACGGCCGAGGACGCCCCATACATCAACCCCGCGGGACTTGCCGTCGACGCCGTGCTCCAGCGCGCTCGCGTGGTGACCGCGGAGCAGCCGCCCAATCGGAGCGCCTTCGTACAGCACCAACTCGACGGCGTTCTTGGCATGATGCGCCCCGACTCCGGCGGTCGCATCATGGCTATGGCCCAGGACGTCTCGCTCAACCTCCCCGAACTGGACCGGGAACGGCTCACCAAGCTCTCCAATGTCCGCAAGGACGAGGATGTGTGGGAGCACGAGCGTAACTACGAACGAAGCAAGCGGGCCTATCTGGGCGACGACGTGCTCAAGGACACGGGCACCGCCGTGGTGTGGTGGCTCTCCCGTAACGACAAGGAGGTCGAGGGGGCCGTCGATCACATCGGCCTACTGGCCCAATTGTCCGCCGCGGCCAACAACGAGAGCGTCGCACCGGTCTTCGAGCATCTGGTGTCCCCGCCTACCGCACCGTATGCCGATGTCCGTGCAGGCCACCACTCGCCACCGGAGTGGGAACAGCCGCCCGATTGGGGTGCCGCCACATCGAGCAAGGGAGCAGGGCCCGATACCTCCCTCGACTCGTTTCTGGCGTGGTTCGGTTTCGCACCCGCCGATCCCGACCTGGATCTCTTCGCCGAACGGCTCATCCACCTGGCCCACGCACACGGCAAGTCGGACATCGTAGACGAGCTCCGGCGACGCTTCGCCCCTGCGCGACCGGCCACGGACGACGCGGAAGAAACAACTGCGGAACCCGAGGAATGAAAAGCCGAGGCCCGGCCGCCCCCTCAGGGGCGCCGGGCCTCGCCGAAAAAAGTTCGCCTACCAACGGCGGGTTCTGGGGTTCTACAGCCCCGCAGCCTTCCGCAGCGCGTCCACCCGGTCCGTCTTCTCCCAGGTGAACTCGGGCAGCTCACGGCCGAAGTGGCCGTACGCGGCGGTCTGGGCGTAGATCGGGCGGAGCAGGTCGAGGTCGCGGATGATCGCGGCCGGGCGGAGGTCGAAGACCTCGGTGATGGCCGTCTCGATCTTCTCGGCGTCGATCTTGGCGGTGCCGAACGTCTCGACGAAGAGGCCGACGGGCTCGGCCTTGCCGATGGCGTAGGCGACCTGGACCTCGCAGCGGGTGGCGAGGCCCGCGGCGACGACGTTCTTCGCGACCCAGCGCATGGCGTACGCGGCGGAGCGGTCGACCTTGGACGGGTCCTTGCCCGAGAAGGCGCCGCCGCCGTGGCGGGCCATGCCGCCGTAGGTGTCGATGATGATCTTGCGGCCGGTGAGGCCGGCGTCGCCCATCGGGCCGCCGATCTCGAAGCGGCCGGTCGGGTTGACCAGCAGGCGGTAGCCCTCGGTCTCCAGCTTGATGCCGTCGTCGAGGAGTGCCTTCAGCTCCGGCTCGACCACGAACTCGCGGATGTCGGGGGCCAGGAGGGAGTCCAGGTCGATGTCCGACGCGTGCTGCGAGGAGACGACGACCGTGTCCAGACGGACCGCCTTGTCGCCGTCGTACTCGATGGTGACCTGGGTCTTGCCGTCCGGGCGGAGGTACGGGATCGTCCCGTTCTTGCGGACCTCGGAGAGGCGGCGCGAGAGTCGGTGCGCGAGGTGGATCGGGAGCGGCATCAGCGCCGGCGTCTCGTCCGTCGCGTAGCCGAACATCAGGCCCTGGTCGCCGGCGCCCTGCTTGTCGAGCTCGTCCTCGTCACCCTCGACACGCTTCTCGTACGCCGTGTCGACGCCCTGCGCGATGTCGGGCGACTGCGAGCCGATGGACACCGATACGCCACAGGACGCGCCGTCGAAGCCCTTCTTCGAGGAGTCGTAGCCGATCTCGAGGATCTTGTCGCGCACGAGCTGCGCGATCGGCGCGTACGCCTTGGTGGTGACCTCTCCGGCCACGTGCACCAGGCCGGTGGTGATCAGCGTCTCCACGGCGACCCTGGACTTCGGGTCCTCGCGCAGAAGCGCATCGAGAATGGTGTCACTGATCTGGTCAGCGATCTTGTCGGGGTGACCCTCGGTCACAGACTCCGAGGTGAACAGGCGACGGGACACAACGCTCCCTGAGGTTGCAGCGGCTGCTGGCTGATCATTGGCGGACGGCCGGGAGCTGCGCCCGGCGTCGTCCGAGAACAGTTTATCGGTCGCGCTCTGCCGCCGGGCTACTGTCTCGCCTCTCGGAAGCGCTGTGACCTGCGGCACGGGCATTCTGCGACACGACGAACCTTCTGCGCCAGGCTCCCACACCCCTGTCCGACGGTTCCAGTGGGTCTGTTGAAGCGAATAGGACATTCACCCGATGCGACGCGCCACCAGATCCCACACGGTCTCGGCCAGGGCTTCCTTGGGCCCGTACGGCACCGGGGTCTCGCTTCCGTCGGCGCCGAGCACGACCGCCTCGTTCTCCTCGGAGCCGAAGGTCTTGCGTTCGCCGACCTCGTTCACCACCAGGAGGTCGCAGCCCTTGCGTTGGAGCTTCGTCCGGCCGTTGGCCAGCACGTCGTCCGTCTCGGCGGCGAAACCGACGACCACCTGGCCCGGGCGGGCGCGGTCCGCCGAGATCTCCGCGAGGATGTCCGGATTACGGACCAGAACGATCGGCTCCGGTTCCTGGCCGTCCTTCTTCTTGATCTTTCCGGCCGCGTATGCCGCCGGCCGGAAGTCGGCGACCGCCGCCGCCATCACCACGGCGTCGGCGTCCGGCGCCGCCTTGAGCACGGCCTCGCGCAGTTGCACGGCGGTCCCGACCTGTACGACGTCGACACCGGCCGGGTCCGGCATGCCGGTGTTCGCGGCGATCAGCGTGACCCGGGCGCCCCGGGCGGCAGCGGTGCGCGCGAGGGCGTACCCCTGCTTCCCGGAGGAGCGGTTGCCGAGGAAGCGGACGGGGTCGAGCGGTTCGCGTGTGCCGCCGGCGCTGACGACGACGTGACGGCCGGCGAGGTCGGGCTCGGTGACGCCGCGCGCGAGCACCCTGCGGCAGACCTCGAAGATCTCCGACGGCTCGGGCAGCCGCCCCTTGCCGGTGTCCACACCGGTCAGGCGCCCCACCGCGGGGTCGATGACGACGGCGCCGCGGCGGCGCAGCGTCGCCACGTTCTCCTGGGTGGCCGGGTGCTCCCACATCTCGGTGTGCATGGCGGGGGCGAAGACGACCGGGCACCGGGCGGTGAGCAGCGTGTTCGTCAGCAGGTCGTCGGCGAGGCCGTGGGCGGCCTTCGCGAGCATGTCCGCGGTGGCGGGGGCGACGACGACCAGGTCGGCCCCCTGTCCGATGCGGACGTGTGGCACCTCGTGGACGTCCGACCAGACCTCGGTGGACACGGGGTGGCCGGAGAGCGCGGACCAGGTCGCGGCGCCGACGAAGTGCAGCGCGGACTCCGTCGGCACGACGCGCACGTCGTGTCCCGACTCCGTCAGTCTCCGCAGCAGCTCACATGCCTTGTACGCGGCGATGCCACCGCTGACCCCCAGTACGACCTTCGGCTTGTCCACGTCTCTCCCCGGACCTCGGAAAACGTACGTCCCCATCACACACCACAGGCTCGGCAGTCGCGCTGCCGAGCCTGTGGAAAAACAAACTGCAAGCCGAAAATATTACTGCGCCGGGCCTTCGACGGCCTCCGACGTCAGGAGACCCGCGTTGATCTCGCGCAGGGCGATCGAGAGCGGCTTCTCGTGGACGTGGGTGTCGACGAGGGGACCGACGTACTCAAGGAGGCCTTCACCGAGCTGCGAGTAGTACGCGTTGATCTGGCGCGCGCGCTTGGCGGCGTAGATCACGAGGCTGTACTTCGAGTCGGTTGCCTCGAGGAGCTCGTCGATCGGAGGGTTGATGATGCCCTCGGGCGTGGTGATGGAAGAGGACACGCTCTGCCTTCCGAAAGGTGGAAATTGACCTGACAGTGACCTGAAAGATCAAACAACTTCCATCAAGGCTAGCAGCTCGCGCGCCACGTCCTCGACGGAGGTGTTGACCAGGGTCACGTCGAACTCCGGCTCGGCCGCCAGTTCGATCTTGGCGGCCTCCAGCCGGCGCTCGATCACCTCGGGCGGCTCGGTGCCCCGCCCGGTGAGTCTGCGCACGAGCTCCTCCCAGGAGGGGGGAGCCAGGAACACCAGCAGAGCGTCCGACATGGACTCGCGGACCTGCCGGGCTCCCTGGAGATCGATCTCCAGGAGGACCGGCTCGCCCGACTCCAGCCGTTCGAGCACGGCCTTGCGCGGTGTCCCGTAGCGGTTGCCCGCGAACTCCGCCCATTCGAGCAGTTCGCCGTTGGCGATCAGCTTGTCCATCTCCTCGTCACTGACGAAGAAGTAGTGGACACCGTGCTTCTCCCCGGGGCGCGGCTTGCGGGTCGTGGCCGACACCGAGAGCCAGACCTCGGGGTGTTCCTTGCGCATATGGGCGACGACCGTGCTCTTGCCGACCCCCGAGGGGCCGGAGAGCACGGTCAGCCGCGGACGTACGTCCGGGGGTACGGGGGTCGTCCCCCGGGGTGTTGCAGCCATGCGGTGATTATCCAGGTTCTCAGGGGTGCCCGAGAACGTCAGGCAGCACCGCCGCCGAACTCGCGCTCAAGAGACGCGATCTGGTTGGAGCCGAGACCGCGCACACGGCGGCTCTCGGAGATGCCAAGTCGCTCCATGATCTGCTTGGCGCGGACCTTGCCCACGCCCGGCAGGGACTCCAGGAGGGCGGAGACCTTCATCTTGCCGATGACGTCGTTCTCCTGGCCCTGCTTGATGACCTCGTGAAGGGAGGCGCCGGAGTGCTTGAGTCGATTCTTGACCTCGGCCCGCTCCCGGCGAGCCGCGGCGGCCTTTTCGAGCGCGGCTGCGCGCTGTTCAGGGGTAAGGGGCGGAAGAGCCACGCCTACGTCACCTCGGATGTCGAACTGTCGGATACGGACCGGTGAGGAACCTAGTCGCCCCACACCTGGGGAGCAACGAGCAACGCTCTTGCCCGTTCACTCTGCGTCGGAGACTAGCGGGCAAGTCCGCCGGAGTCAGCGAGAACAGCGGAAAAGTCCTGGTCAGCCTCTATCGAGTCCGACATTCCGGACAAAATGCCCCGGATTTGAGGATGTATTCAGACTCGGGACGCCTGAAGGACGCTCACTTAAACCCCTGGGCAGCCGCCACGGCCGCCCTGATCTGCTCGGCGAAGAGGTCCGATGACGCGCGTAGCGAGCCGATGTCGGGTCCGTGACGCAGAACACCCCTGCTGACGTTCGGGACCACCCGGTGCACCGCCGCGCCGAACACGCCCGGCAGATCGGCCGGCGTGGCCCCCTGGGCACCGATTCCGGGCGCGAGGAGCGGGCCGTTGATGTCGAGGTCGTACGAGGACAGATCGCCGAGCGTGGCGCCGACGACCGCCCCGAAGGAGCCCATCGGGGTCTCCCCCGCGTTCTCCTCGGCGAGATGGGCCAGCATCGTCGCGCCCACGTTCCGCAGAGCCGTGTCCTCGGGGCGCACCGCGTGCTGCACCTCGCCGCCCTCCGGGTTGGAGGTCAGCGCGAGCACGAACAGTCCCGAGCCGCTCTCCCGCGCGAGGTCGACCGCAGGCTTCAGTGATCCGTAGCCGAGATACGGCGACACGGTGAGCGCGTCCGAGAAGAGCGGCGAGCCCTTCTCCAGGAAGGCGGAGGCGTACGCCGCCATGGTCGAGCCGATGTCGCCGCGCTTGGCGTCCATGACGACCAGCGCACCGGCCGCCCGCGCCTCCTCGACCGACTTCTCCAGTACGGCGATACCGCGCGACCCGAAGCGCTCGAAGAACGCGCTCTGGGGCTTGAGCACGGCCACCCGGTCGGCCAGGGCCTCGACGACGGTGCGGCTGAAGCGCTCAAGACCCGCGATGTCGTCGTTCAGACCCCAGTCCGCGAGCAGGGAGGCGTGCGGGTCGATCCCGACGCACAGCGGCCCACGCTCGTCCATGGCGCGGCGCAGCCGCGATCCGAAGGGCTCGGTCATACCGTCGTCTTCCTTACGTCGGCGCCGACCGCGTCGGCGAGGCTGGCATACGGGCTGGTGCGCAGGCGGGCGGCGAGGCCCTTGTGGACGGCACGGCCCCAGAAGGGGCCCTCGTAGACGAAGGCGCTGTAGCCCTGGACGAGCGTGGCGCCCGCGAGGATCCGCTGCCAGGCGTCCTCGGCGTTCTCGATCCCGCCGACGCCCACGAGGGTGATCCGGTCCCCCACGCGCGCGTAGAGGCGCCGCAGCACTTCCAGGGAGCGCGCCTTGAGCGGGGCGCCCGAGAGTCCGCCGGTCTCTCCGACCAGGGTGGGTTCGGACTTCAGACCGAGCCCCTCGCGCGCGATGGTGGTGTTCGTGGCGATGATCCCGTCCAGGCCGAGTTCGACGGCGAGGTCGGCGACGGCGTCGACGTCCTCGTCGGCGAGGTCGGGCGCGATCTTCACCAATAGCGGGACGCGGCGCGTGGTCACCGTCCGGTCGGCGGCCTCACGGACGGCGGTCAGCAGGGGCCGCAGCGACTCCGTGGCCTGGAGGTTGCGCAGTCCGGGCGTGTTCGGCGAGCTCACGTTGACGACGAGGTAGTCGGCGTACGCGGCCAGTCGTTCGGTGGACTTCACGTAGTCGGCGGCGGCCTCGGCCTCCGGAACCACCTTCGTCTTGCCGATGTTGACGCCCACGACGGTCCTGAAGACGGGCGTACGGGCCGCCAGGCGCCCCGCCACGGCCTCGGAGCCCTCGTTGTTGAACCCCATGCGGTTGATCAGCGCGCGGTCCGGCACAAGACGGAACAGGCGCTTCCTGGGGTTGCCCGGCTGGGCCTCCCCCGTCACCGTGCCGATCTCGACGTGGTCGAAGCCGAGCATCGACATCCCGTCGATGGCGACCGCGTTCTTGTCGAAGCCCGCAGCGAGCCCGAACGGCCCGTGCATCCGCAGCCCGAACGCCTCCGTCCGCAGCTCCTTGTGCCGGGGCGCGAGCACTGCGGCGACGAAGGTCCGCAGAACGGGGACACGGACGGCGAGCCGGATCCAGCGGAAGGCGAGGTGGTGGGCCTGCTCGGGGTCCATGCGCTGGAACACGAGCCGGAAGAAGAGCTTGTACATGGTCGGTTTCCTAAAGAAGAGGCTGATCCCGCAGCCCCGCGCCCCAAAGGGGCGCGGGGAACTGCGCGACCAGCCACAGCGGACCCGCGGACGAAGCACCTGCGGCAGGCGGAGCGCCTAGCTACGAGCCGCGGTCAGATGCTCGGCGTGTTCCTGGAGGGAACGCACGCCCACGTCACCGCGGTTGAGCGCGTCGATGCCCTGGACGGCCGCGGCAAGCGCCTGGACGGTCGTCAGGCAGGGCACCGAACGGGCCACCGCCGCCGTACGGATGTCATAGCCGTCGAGGCGACCCCCGGTGCCGTACGGCGTGTTGACGATGAGGTCGACCTCGCCCTCGTGGATGAGCTGGACGATCGTCTTCTCGCCGTTCGGGCCCTCGCCCTCGGACTGCTTGCGCACCACGGTGGCGTTGATGCCGTTGCGCTTGAGCACCTCGGCCGTGCCGGACGTGGCGAGCAACTCGAAGCCGTGGGCGACCAGTTCACGCGCCGGGAAGATCATCGAGCGCTTGTCCCGGTTGGCGACCGAGATGAAGGCACGGCCCTTGGTCGGCAGCGGACCGTATGCGCCCGCCTGGGACTTGGCGTACGCCGTGCCGAACACCGAGTCGATGCCCATGACCTCGCCGGTGGAGCGCATCTCCGGGCCGAGGATCGTGTCGACGCCACGGCCGTGGATGTCGCGGAAGCGCGACCACGGCATGACGGCCTCCTTGACGGAGATCGGGGCGTCCAGCGGCAGTTCACCGCCGTCACCGACGGCCGGCAGCAGCCCCTCGGCGCGCAGTTCGGCGACGGTCGCGCCCAGCGAGATCCGGGCGGCGGCCTTCGCCAGCGGCACCGCGGTCGCCTTCGAGGTGAAGGGAACGGTGCGCGAGGCACGCGGGTTGGCTTCGAGGACGTACAGGATGTCGCCCGCCAGCGCGAACTGGATGTTGATCAGTCCGCGCACGCCCACTCCGCGAGCGATGGCCTCCGTGGAGGCCCTCAGGCGCTTGATGTCGAAGCCGCCCAGTGTGATCGGGGGCAGCGCGCACGCCGAGTCGCCGGAGTGGATGCCGGCTTCCTCGATGTGCTCCATGACTCCGCCGAGGTACAGCTCGTGGCCGTCGTACAGCGCGTCCACGTCGATCTCGATCGCGTCGTCCAGGAAGCGGTCGACCAGGACCGGCCGGGACGGGCTGATCTCGGTGGACTCCTCGATGTACGAGGCCAGCCGCGTCTCGTCGTACACGATCTCCATGCCGCGCCCGCCGAGCACGTACGACGGCCGGACGAGGACGGGGTAGCCGATCTCGTCGGCGATGGCCTTGGCCCCGGCGAAGGTGGTGGCGGTGCCGTGCTTCGGCGCGGGGAGGCCGGCCTCGGCGAGGACCTGGCCGAAGGCGCCGCGGTCCTCGGCGGCGTGGATGGCCTCGGGCGGAGTGCCCACGACCGGCACGCCGTTGTCCTTGAGCGCCTGCGAGAGGCCAAGCGGCGTCTGTCCGCCGAGCTGGACGATCACGCCCGCGATCGGTCCGGCGAGGGTCTCCGCGTGGACGATCTCCAGCACGTCCTCGAGCGTGAGCGGCTCGAAGTACAGGCGGTCGGAGGTGTCGTAGTCCGTGGAGACGGTCTCCGGGTTGCAGTTGACCATCACCGTCTCGTAGCCCGCGTCGCTCAGCGCGAAGGAGGCGTGGACGCAGGAGTAGTCGAACTCGATGCCCTGGCCGATGCGGTTCGGACCGGAGCCGAGGATGATCACCGCGGGCTTCTCGCGCGGGGCGACCTCGGACTCCTCGTCGTACGAGGAGTAGAAGTACGGCGTCTTCGCCGCGAACTCGGCGGCACAGGTGTCGACTGTCTTGTAGACCGGGCGCACGCCCAGCGCGTGCCGCACCTCGCGCACCACGTCCTCGCGCAGGCCGCGGATCTCACCGATCTGGACGTCGGAGAAGCCGTGGCGCTTGGCCTCGGCGAGCAGCTCCGGGTCCAGCTTGTCGGCGGCGGCCAGCTCGTCCGCGATCTCCTTGATCAGGAACAGCTGGTCCACGAACCACGGGTCGATCTTCGTGGCGTCGAAGACCTCCTCGGGCGTGGCGCCCGCGCGGATGGCCTGCATGACGGAGTTGATGCGCCCGTCGGTCGGCCGGACGGCCTCTTCCAGAAGAAGGGCCTTGTCACCGGGCTCGCCGACGAACGTGAACTGCGAGCCCTTCCGCTCCAGCGACCGCAGCGCCTTCTGCAGCGCCTCGGTGAAGTTGCGGCCGATCGCCATGGCCTCGCCGACCGACTTCATGGTCGTGGTCAGCGTGGAGTCGGCGGAGGGGAACTTCTCGAAGGCGAACCGCGGGGCCTTGACGACCACGTAGTCGAGCGTGGGCTCGAAGGACGCCGGGGTCTTCTCCGTGATGTCGTTCGGGATCTCGTCGAGGGTGTAGCCGACGGCCAGCTTGGCGGCGATCTTGGCGATCGGAAAGCCGGTGGCCTTCGACGCGAGGGCCGAGGAGCGCGACACCCGCGGGTTCATCTCGATGACGATGATGCGGCCGTCGTCCGGGTTCACCGCGAACTGGATGTTGCAGCCGCCGGTGTCGACGCCGACCTCACGGATGATCGCGATGCCGATGTCGCGCAGGCGCTGGTACTCGCGGTCGGTCAGCGTCATCGCGGGCGCCACGGTGATCGAGTCGCCGGTGTGGACGCCCATCGGGTCGAAGTTCTCGATGGAGCAGACGACCACGACGTTGTCGTTCTTGTCGCGCATCAGCTCCAGCTCGTACTCCTTCCAGCCGAGGATGGACTCCTCCAGGAGCACCTCGGTGGTCGGCGAGAGCGTGAGGCCCTGGCCCGCGATCCGGCGCAGTTCCTCCTCGTCGTGCGCGAAGCCGGAGCCGGCGCCGCCCATGGTGAAGGAGGGCCGGACGACGACGGGGTAGCCGCCGAGCGTCTCGACGCCCTGGATCACGTCGTCCATCGAGTGGCAGATGACCGAGCGGGCGGACTCGCCGTGCCCGATCTTCTCGCGGACGGCCTCGACAACGTCCTTGAAGAGGTCGCGGTCCTCGCCCTTGTTGATCGCCTCGACGTTGGCGCCGATCAGCTCGACACCGTACTTCTCCAGCACACCCTGCTCGTGCATGGAGATCGCGGTGTTGAGGGCGGTCTGGCCGCCGAGCGTCGGCAGCAGGGTGTCCGGCCGCTCCTTGGCGATGATCTTCTCGACGAACTCCGGGGTGATCGGCTCGACGTACGTCGCGTCGGCGATCTCCGGGTCGGTCATGATCGTCGCCGGGTTGGAGTTGACGAGGATCACCCGCAGGCCCTCGGCCTTGAGGACGCGGCAGGCCTGGGTGCCGGAGTAGTCGAACTCGGCGGCCTGGCCGATGACGATCGGGCCGGAGCCGATGACCAGGACGGACTGGATGTCGGTGCGCTTAGGCACGCTGGCCCTCCATCAGGACTGTGTCCATCAAAGACGTGAAGCGGTCGAACAGGTAGGCGGCGTCGTGCGGGCCGGCTGCCGCTTCAGGGTGGTACTGGACGCTGAACGCCGGCTGGTCGAGCAGCTGAAGCCCCTCGACGACCTGGTCGTTCAGACAGACGTGCGAGACCTCGGCACGTCCGTAGGGGGTCTCGGAGACCTTGTCGAGCGGCGCGTCGACGGCGAACCCGTGGTTGTGCGCGGTGACCTCGACCTTGCCGGTCGTACGGTCCTGCACCGGCTGGTTGATGCCCCGGTGGCCGTACTTCAGCTTGTACGTGCCGAAGCCGAGGGCGCGGCCGAGGATCTGGTTGCCGAAGCAGATGCCGAAGAGCGGGGTCCTCCGCTCCAGGACGGCACGCATCAAGGAGACGGGGTGCTCGGCCTGCTCCGGGTCGCCGGGACCGTTGGAGAAGAACACGCCGTCCGGCTCGACCGCGTAGATGTCCTCGACGCTCGCCGTCGCGGGCAGCACGTGCACCTCGATGCCGCGCTCGGCCATGCGGTGCGGGGTCATGCCCTTGATACCGAGGTCCACGGCGGCGACGGTGTACTTCTTCTCGCCGATCGCGGGGACGACGTACGTCTCCTTGGTGGCCACTTCCTCGTAGAGGCTGGCGCCCTTCATCTCGGGGGCCTGGCGCACCTCGGCGAGCATGGTGCCCTCGTCGGGCAGCGCGTTGCCGGAGAAGATGCCGACGCGCATGGCGCCGCGCTCGCGCAGATGGCGGGTGAGCGCACGGGTGTCGATCCCGCTGATGCCCACGACGCCCTGCCGGACGAGCTCCTCGTCCAGCGAGCGCCGGGAGCGCCAGTTGGAGGGCACGCGCGCGGGGTCCCGTACGACGTAACCGGCGACCCAGATGCGCTTCGACTCGGGGTCGTCGTCGTTCACGCCGGTGTTGCCGACGTGCGGGGCGGTCATCACGACGACCTGGCGGTGGTACGACGGGTCGGTGAGGGTCTCCTGGTAGCCGGTCATGCCGGTGGAGAACACCGCTTCGCCGAAGGTCACCCCCACGGCCCCGTAGGCGCGGCCGCGGAAGGTCCGGCCGTCCTCCAGGACGAGTACGGCGGGAGCCGCCTTTCGCCTCTGTGAGGCGGTTCCCTGGATGGAGGTCGTCATCGTGCGCCTTCCGTCTTGTCGCTCTTGTCGCTCGTGTTGATCATGTGGTTCAGGGTGTCGACCCACTCGTTGTGTTCGGCCGCGTGGTCGGAGCGGAAGCCGGAGTCGATCAGCCGGTCGCCGTGCTCCCAGGTGATGACGAGGAGCCCGCCCTCGGTGAGGACCTTGCCCGCGATGCCCTTGTCGAGCCGGGCCTCACGCAGTTGCGCGACGGGCACGAAGAAGTCGGCGGCTCCGGGGCGTACGACATCGAGACCCTCGTCCGTCAGCGTGACCTCGGCCCGGCTGCGGGTGCCCAGTCCGTGCGCCACGATGCGGTCGAGCCACTGCCCGGCAGTGGTGGAGCCGTGGTAGCGGCCGCTCATCGTCAGTCTGGCCTCGCCGGGCTCTTCCGGCGCGGTGGGCAGCTCCGGAAGGTCGCCCTGGAGTGCGCCGCGCCACTTCCAGCCCTCGCGCATCAGCCAGTAGACGAGCGCGATGAACAGGACGAGGCCGACGAGCCAGCCGATGCGGGCGGCCCAGTCGGTCACCTCCGCGGACTTCTGTTCCGCGGCGATGTCCGCCGTGATCTGCGCTGCAATGGGGGTGAGTGATGTCACGCGAGCTTCCCGTCGACGAGCGTGGCCCTGCCCCGCAGCCACGTGTGCGTGACACGGCCCGGCAGCTCACGACCCTCGTACGGAGTGTTGCGGCTGCGCGAAGCGAAGCCCGCGGGGTCCACGGCTCCACGGTATGCCGTGTCGACAAGGGTGAGGTTGGCGGGCTCGCCTGCCGAGACGGGACGGCCGTGGCCCTGCGCCCGGCCGATGCCGGCGGGCCTGAACGACATGCGGTCGGCGACGCCTGCCCAGTCCAGCAGCCCGGTCTCGACCATCGTCTGCTGGACGACGGACAGCGCGGTCTCCAGGCCCACCATGCCCATGGCGGCCGCGGCCCACTCGCAGTCCTTGTCCTCGTGCGGGTGCGGGGCGTGGTCGGTGGCGACGATGTCGATCGTGCCGTCGGCGAGCGCCTCGCGCAGGGCCATCACGTCGCGCTCGGTGCGCAGGGGCGGGTTGACCTTGTAGACGGGGTTGTACGAGCGCACCAGCTCGTCGGTGAGGAGGAGGTGGTGCGGGGTGACCTCGGCGGTGACGTCGATGCCGCGGGACTTCGCCCAGCGCACGATCTCCACCGATCCCGCGGTCGACAGGTGGCAGATGTGCACGCGCGATCCGACGTGCTCGGCGAGCAGGACGTCCCGGGCGATGATCGATTCCTCGGCCACCGCGGGCCAGCCGCCCAGGCCCAGCTCGGCGGAGACGACGCCCTCGTTCATCTGGGCGCCCTCGGTGAGCCGGGGCTCCTGCGCGTGCTGGGCGACGACCCCGCCGAAGGCCTTCACGTATTCGAGAGCGCGCCGCATGATCACGGCGTCGTCGACGCACTTGCCGTCGTCGGAGAAAACCGTGACGCCGGCGGCGGACTCGTGCATCGCGCCCAGCTCGGCGAGCTTCTTGCCCTCCAGGCCGACGGTGACGGCGCCGATGGGCTGCACGTCGCAGTAGCCGTGCTCCTGGCCCAGCCGGTAGACCTGCTCGACGACACCGGCGGTGTCGGCGACCGGGAAGGTGTTGGCCATGGCGAACACGGCGGTGTAGCCGCCGCTGGCCGCCGCGCGCGTACCGGTCAGGACGGTCTCGGAGTCCTCTCGGCCCGGCTCGCGCAGATGGGTGTGCAGGTCCACGAGCCCCGGCAGGAGCACCTTGCCGTCGGCCTCGACGACCTCGGCGCCCTCGGCCGACAGGCCGCTGCCCACGGCCGCGATCTCGGAACCGTCGATCAGGACGTCCTGCGGCTCGCCGCCGAGCACCTTCGCACCACGGATAAGGATCTTGCTCATGTGACTTACTTCTCCTCGGTACGGGTGTGGGTGACGGCGGGCTCGTTGCCGCCCAGAAGCAGGTAGAGCACGGCCATCCGGATCGAGACACCGTTGGTGACCTGCTCGATGGCGGTGCAGCGCTCGGAGTCTGCGACCTCGGCGGTGATCTCCATGCCGCGGACCATCGGCCCGGGGTGCATCACGATGGCGTGCTCGGGCATCTTCGCCATCCGGTCCCCGTCGAGCCCGTAGCGCCGTGAGTACTCGCGCTCGGTCGGGAAGAACGCCGCGTTCATCCGCTCGCGCTGCACACGCAGCAGCATCACGGCATCGGACTTGGAGAGCGTGCTGTCCAGGTCGTACGAGACCTCGCAGGGCCAGGACTCGACGCCGACGGGCACCAGGGTCGGCGGAGCCACGAGGGTGACCTCCGCGCCGAGGGTGTGCAGCAGGTCGACGTTCGAGCGGGCGACCCGGCTGTGCAGGATGTCGCCGACGAGCGTGATGCGCCTGCCCGCCAGGTCCTGGCCGAGGCCCGCGTCCCGGCCGACCAGCCGGCGCCGCATGGTGAAGGCGTCGAGCAGGGCCTGGGTGGGGTGCTGGTGGGTGCCGTCGCCCGCGTTGATGACGGCGGCGTCGATCCAGCCGGAGGTGGCGAGCCGGTACGGGGCCCCGGAGGCGCCGTGCCGGATGACGACGGCGTCGACGCCCATGGCTTCGAGGGTCTGCGCGGTGTCCTTCAGGGACTCGCCCTTGGAGACGCTGGATCCCTTGGCGGTGAAGTTGATGACGTCCGCGGAGAGACGCTTCTCCGCGGCCTCGAACGAGATCCTCGTCCGGGTGGAGTCCTCGAAGAAGAGGTTGACGACGGTGCGGCCGCGCAGGGTCGGCAGTTTCTTGATCGGCCGGTCGGCGACCCGGGCCATCTCCTCGGCGGTGTCGAGGATCAGGACGGCGTCGTCGCGGGTGAGGTCGGCGGCCGAGATGAGATGACGCTGCATCTTTCAGGCTCCGTAAGGCAGTTCAGGTCGGGAAGCGGGGGCCCGGGAGGTGTCCCCTCGAAAGGGCACGGCCGGGCGGACGCGGGCGCGCGAAAGCGCACTCGGGGTCGTACGAGCGGACGTACGGCGGTGTGCCGCTACTGCTCGCCGGGCCGGGCGGTCCGCTTCACACCGAGCAGCACGGTGTCGCGACCGTCCTCCTCGGCGAGCTGGACCTTGACCGTCTCCCGCAACGACGTGGGGAGGTTCTTGCCGACGTAGTCGGCGCGGATCGGGAGTTCGCGGTGACCTCTGTCGACGAGGACCGCGAGCTGTACCGCGCGGGGACGCCCTATGTCGTTCAGCGCGTCGAGGGCGGCCCGGATGGTGCGGCCCGAGAAGAGCACGTCGTCGACGAGGACGACCAGACGGCCGTCGATGCCGTCACCGGGAATGTCGGTACGGGCCAGCGCGCGCGGCGGATGCATGCGCAGGTCGTCTCGGTACATGGTGATGTCGAGGGAGCCGACCGGGATCTTGCGGTCGGTGATCTCCTCCAGCTTGGCGGCCAGCCGCTGGGCGAGGAAGACGCCCCTGGTCGGAATGCCGAGAAGCACCACGTCGTCGGCGCCCTTGGCGCGTTCGACGATCTCGTGGGCGATGCGGGTCAGCACCCGCGCGATGTCGGGGGCTTCCAGAACGGGCCGTGCGTCGGCCTCGTACTGCTGCTTGTCCTGCTCTGAGTCCATACGAAACGGACCTCCTTCTCCGCCTCACGGGACGGATCATTAAAGGACGTCGGAATTGCGCCATCCACGGTACCAGCCCGGCAACGCCCCTGATCACCCCCTTGGCACCAGCCGTACCGGGCCTCCACGGAAGGGTCGGTCCGGACCATTCGGCTTGACGAGGCAGAGTCACGCTGCGTAACCTCACAGTGAGTCACCAGCCGCGCGGCCGAGCCGCACGTCGACACAGTGCCGGGGAGCTATATGTCCAGCGAATACGCCAAACAGCTCGGGGCCAAGCTCCGCGCCATCCGCACCCAGCAGGGCCTTTCCCTCCACGGCGTCGAGGAGAAGTCCCAGGGCCGCTGGAAGGCGGTCGTGGTCGGTTCCTATGAGCGCGGCGACCGCGCCGTGACCGTGCAGCGTCTCGCCGAGCTGGCGGACTTCTACGGCGTGCCGGTGCAGGAGCTGCTGCCCGGCACCACTCCGGGCGGCGCCGCCGAGCCGCCGCCGAAGCTGGTCCTGGACCTTGAGCGGCTGGCCCACGTGCCGGCCGAGAAGGCAGGCCCCCTGCAGCGCTACGCGGCGACGATCCAGTCCCAGCGCGGCGACTACAACGGCAAGGTGCTGTCGATCCGCCAGGACGACCTGCGCACGCTCGCCGTCATCTACGACCAGTCCCCCTCGGTCCTCACCGAGCAGCTGATCAGCTGGGGCGTCCTGGACGCCGACGCGCGCCGCGCGGTCTCCCACGAGGACGCCTGACCCGCACCAGCACTAAGAAGAAACGTGCCGCCGGGGTGGCCGGAACCAAACGGTTCCGGCCACCCCGGCGGCTTTCTGCGGGCCGCAGAGGACGTCTTGGAGGTACGGGAACGCCGGAGGGCCCCAGCGCGATGCTGGGGCCCTCCGGCGTTCTTTCGTCAAGCCTCGTTCCGTACGGGAGCGCCCCGAAGGGGCGCGGGGAACTGCGCGACCAGCCCCACGACCCGCACGTCACATCGCACCGTACGGCGCGCTGAGGCCAAGGCTCAGGCGTCGTCGCGCCGAAGCGACGACTTGAGCTCCTTGAACCGGCCGAGCAGACCGTTCACAAAGGCGGGCGACTCATCCGTGGAGAACTCCTGGGCGAGCTGCACGGCCTCGTCGAGCACCACGGCATCCGGGGTCTCGTCGACCCAGATCAGCTCATAGGCGCCAAGACGCAGGATGTTCCGGTCGACGACCGGCATCCTGTCGAGCGTCCAGCTCACCGCGTACTGCGAGATCAGCTCGTCGATGCGCTTCGCGTACTTCGCGTAGCCCTCGACGAGCTGCATGGTGTACTCGCTCACCGGCGGCTGCCGGGTGTCGGTCCGGGAGTGCCGGATCCAGTCACCCAGGACCGTCTGGACGTCCACGCCGCGCTGGTCAGCCTCGAAGAGGATCTGGAAGGCGCGCTTGCGGGCCGTGTTGCGGGCAGCCACGGTTAGCTGTTCACCCGGCCGAGGTAGTCGCTGGAACGGGTGTCGACCTTGATCTTCTCACCGGTGGTGATGAAGAGCGGGACCTGGATCTGGTAACCGGTCTCCAGGGTGGCGGGCTTGGTGCCGCCGGTGGAACGGTCGCCCTGGACGCCGGGCTCGGTCTCCTGGATGACCAGCTCGACGGCGGCCGGCAGCTCGACGAAGAGCACCTCGCCCTCGTGCTGGGCGACGGTGGCGGTGAAGCCCTCGATCAGGAAGTTGGCGGCGTCGCCGACGGCCTTGCGGTCGACCATCAGCTGGTCGTAGGTCTCCATGTCCATGAAGACGAAGTACTCGCCGTCCATGTAGGAGAACTGCATGTCACGCTTGTCGACAGTGGCCGTCTCGACCTTGACGCCGGCGTTGAACGTCTTGTCGACGACCTTGCCGGAAAGCACGTTCTTCAGCTTGGTGCGCACGAAGGCCGGGCCCTTGCCGGGCTTGACGTGCTGGAACTCGACGACGGACCAGAGCTGGCCGCCTTCGAGCTTGAGCACCAGGCCGTTCTTGAGGTCGTTCGTGGAAGCCACGGTTGCGGAATCTCCTGGACTGACGTGGACGACCCCGGAACACGCGCACAGCGGGAAGCTAGAGCGCGAGCAGCTCCTTGGTCGTGATGGTGAGTAGCTCGGGTCCGCCGTCCGCCTCGGGGCGCACGACGAGCGTGTCATCGATCCGGACACCGCCCCGGCCCGGGATGTGGACCCCCGGTTCGACGGTGACCGGCACGCAAGCGTCCAGTTTACCCATGGCCGCGGGGGCCAGCTGCGGGTCCTCGTCGATTTCGAGCCCCACACCGTGTCCGGTCAGCGGAGGAAGGCCGTCCGCATAGCCCGCGGAGTCGAGAACCTGGCGGGCCGCACGGTCCACGTCACGGTAGGCGGCGCCGGGCACCAGAGCCTCGCGGCCGGCCCGCTGGGATGCGAAGACGAGGTCGTACAGCTCGATCTGCCAGTCGGCGGGCGAGGTCCCGATGACGAAGGTGCGGCCGATCTCGCAGCGGTAGCCGCGGTAGGTCGCGCCGAGGCAGACGGAGAGAAAATCTCCTTCCTCGACCCGGCGGTCGGAGGGCCGGTGGCCGCGGCGCCCGGAGTTCGGGCCCGTGCCGACCGAGGTCGTGAAGGCCGGGCCGTCGGCGCCGTGGTCGACCAGACGGCGTTCGAGTTCCAGGGCGAGATGGCGTTCGGTGCGGCCTACGAGGATGGACTCCAGGAGCTCGCTCAGCGCCTGGTCGGCGATCTCCGAGCCGATCCGCAGGCAGGAGATCTCCTCCTCGTCCTTGATCACACGCAGCTGCTCGACGGCCGCGCCGAGGTCTCCCAGGCGCAGCCGGGGCGCCACCGAGCCGATCGCCCGGTGCCGGGTCACGGTCAGGTGGTGCTCCTCGACGGCGAGGGAGTCGGCGCCCTGGGCCGCGGCGAGGTCAGCGGCGGCGACGGCGGGGTCGCCTCCGGGACTCGGCAGCGTGTGCACCCGGAGGGCCTCGTCCGGCCTGCCCTCGTCGAGCGGGCTTTCGGGCGGACCGCCGTACACGAGCAGGTCCTCGGTCTTCCCCAGCAGGAGAACGGCGCCGTGGGGGGCCACGCCCGCGAGGTAGCGGACGTTGGCGGGGCGGGAGATCAGCGCGGTGGCGCTGCCGCTTGCCGTGCAGCGCTCTCTCAGCCGGTCGCGGCGGGCCGCGTACGCCTCTGACATGACCCGAGCGTATGAGCTCCGCGGGGTTGGCGCCGGTTGAGGGAGGCCGAGTGGGGGTCCGGACGGAGGGCGGGGGTGCGACCGGAGGTTGTGTGCCGGGTGCGGGTGAGTGGGGGCTGGTCGCGCAGTTCCCCGCGCCCCTTGGGTGGGAGGGGCTCGGCCCCTCTTCGAAGTTCCCTACCAGTCCCCTACCACTACCACTGCGGGGGGCTTGCGATTGATCTTGCCAGTACGTCGTCCAGGACTCGGGCCGTCTGGGGGACGTCGAGTTGGGAGTTGTCGATGATCGGGAGGCCCGAGCCGTACCAGCCCGCCATGCGGCCGTGGATGCGGGCGACCTCCTCGTCGGTGAGGCGGCGGTTTCCGGAGCGCTCGGCGTTGCGCTCCAGGACTATCTCCAGGCCCGGAAGGAGGACGACCGGCAGCAGGCCGGGACCGACGTGCCGCTTCCAGCCGCCGAGGCCGACGACGGGACGGTCGGGGAAGACCGCGTCGTCGAGGATGCAGGAGATGTTGTTGGCCAGGAAGTTGCGGGCCGCGAAGCCGCAGGTGCGGCGGGCGAGACGATACTGCGCCTCCGAGTGGTCGTTCCACCCCGACTGCGGGTCCGCGAAGCCCGAGCGCACCCATTCACGTACGTCGTCCAGGCTGATGTGCGCGGTGGGCACCCTGCGGTGGTCCGCCCAGTACTTGGCGACGCTGGTCTTGCCGGCGCCCGCGGGTCCGATGAGCAGGACGGCGAGGGTGGTGGACGTCGGATCGGGCGTGCCTGCGGTCGGCGGCGCGCTCGGCATCGGAACGGGACCGCCCGGCGGCAGCTGTACGTGGCCCGTGGTGTCCGGTGTCGGAGGGGCGTGGTGCGGGACCGCGTGATGCGGGGCGGGCGCGTGGCCGGGCGGATGGGGGGCGGTGGGCCCGGTCGGCGCTCCGGCGAAGCCGGGGGGCGGGCCCGCGGGCCCCTGGGGCGCAGGCGCGGAACCCGGGTGGGCGCCCGGGTGGTGCGGTCCCGGGTGTTGTGCGGCCGGCGACCAGCCGGCGGCCGGTCCGTGCCCCGGCTGGTGGGGCGGCGGCAGCGGAGACCCCACTGCGTGCTGCATCCGGTGCCACTCCGTCTCGTGTCTTTGGCCGACTCGCCGCAGGCAATTGGCGCTGGGAGCGGGGCACCCGCCCCGCTCCCTACCGAACGGTACCGTCCTCGGCCGCCGTTTGGTGAACGGCGGGGAACGGTCCGAAGTGCCCCTCCGCACAAGGCAAATCAGACCAAGTTTCGCTGGAGGGGGCTATTCGCCCACTTCGCCGTAGGCGGCGAGGAGCACCGCCGGGTCGGGGCCCTCCAGGACGGTGGGCTTGCCCAGTCCGTCGAGGACGATGAAGCGGAGGAGGTTGCCGCGGGACTTCTTGTCGACCTTCATGGTCTCCAGGAGCTTGGGCCACTGGTCGTAGCGGTAGCTCAGCGGCAGCCCGACCGACTCAAGGATCGTGCGGTGCCGGTCCGCGGTCGCGTCGTCGAGGCGCCCCGCGAGTCGGCCCAGTTCGGCCGCGAAGTGCATGCCCACCGCGACCGCCGCGCCGTGCCGCCACTCGTAGCGCTCGTTCTTCTCGATGGCGTGGGCGAGGGTGTGCCCGTAGTTGAGGATCTCGCGCAGCCCGGACTCCTTCAGATCGGACGAGACGACCTCGGCCTTGACCTTGATGGAGCGCTCGATGAGCTCGGCGGTGTGCGGTCCCGCGGGGGTGCGGGCGCCCTGCGGGTCGGCCTCGATGAGTTCGAGGATCGCCGGGTCGGCGATGAAGCCGGCCTTGATGATCTCGGCGAGTCCGGACACGAAGTCGTTGACCGGCAGCGATTCGAGGGCGGCCAGGTCGCACAGCACACCGGCGGGCGGGTGGAAGGCGCCGACGAGGTTCTTGCCCTCGGCGGTGTTGATGCCGGTCTTTCCGCCGACCGCCGCGTCCACCATGCCCAGCACGGTGGTCGGGATGGCGATCCAGCGCACTCCGCGCAGCCAGGTCGCCGCCACGAACCCGGCGAGGTCGGTGGTCGCCCCGCCGCCCACGCCGACGATCACGTCGGTGCGGGTGAAGCCGGACTGTCCGAGCGCCTTCCAGCAGTACGCGGCGACCTCGGCGGTCTTGGCCTCCTCCGCGTTGGGCACCTGGATGGCGACGGCCTCGAAGCCCTGCCCGGCCAGGTCGGCCCGCAGCGCCTCGCCGGTCTCGGCGAGCGCCTCGGGGTGGATCACCGCGACCCGCTTGGCCCGCTCCCCGACCAACGTGCCCAGTTCACCGAGCAGTTGGCGTCCGACCAGGACCTCGTACGGCTCGCTGCCCGCCGTGCCGCCGACGTGGATCCGCGTCACTGCCTCGCTCATGCTTCCTTCAACTCCAGTGCGTCGAGGACCGCCTGGGCGACCTCTTCGGGGGTGCGGCCGTCGGTGGCCACCACGGCGGTCGCGACCTCGGTGTAGAGGTGGCGGCGGGCGTCCATCAGCTCGCGCCACTGCCGGCGCGGGTTGACGGCGAGCAGCGGCCTTGCCGTGTTCAGACCTGTGCGCTTGACCGCCTCCTCGACGTCCATCGACAGGTACACGACGGGCTGTCCGGCCAGCAGCGCCCTGGTGTCCGCGTCGAGGATCGCGCCGCCGCCGAGTGCCAGCACGCCGTCGTACCCGGCCAGGGCGCGGTGCACCGCCTGCTTCTCGATCGCGCGGAAGGCGGGCTCGCCCTCGTCGACGAAGATGTCCGCGATGGTGCGGCCCTGCTCGGCCACGATGTCGCCGTCGGTGTCCCGGTAGGCGCAGCCGAGCCGCTCGGCGACCAGCTCGCCCACCGTGGACTTGCCGACCCCCATGGGGCCGACCAGGATCACGCGCGGAGCGCTCACCGCACGACCAGGTTCTGGAGGTACGACTCGACGTTGCGCCGGGTCTCGGGCACGGAGTCACCACCGAACTTCTCCGCCACCGCGTCCGCGAGGACCAGCGCCACCATGGCCTCGGCGACGATGCCCGCGGCGGGGACCGCGCACACGTCCGAGCGCTGGTGGTGCGCCTTGGTCGCCTCGCCGGTGGCCACGTCGATGGTGGCCAGCGCGCGCGGCACGGTCGCGATGGGCTTCATGGCGGCCCGTACGCGCAGGAGTTCGCCGGTCGTCAGACCGCCCTCGGTGCCGCCGGAGCGCCCCGAGGTCCGCTTGATGCCCTCGTCGGTCCGCACGATCTCGTCGTGGGCCTTGGAGCCAGGCACCCGCGCGAGGTCGAAGCCGTCGCCGACCTCGACGCCCTTGATGGCCTGGATGCCCATGAGCGCGGCCGCGAGCCGGGCGTCGAGCCGACGGTCCCAGTGCACGTGCGAGCCGAGGCCCACCGGCACGTCGTACGCGAGGACCTCGACCACGCCACCGAGCGTGTCGCCGTCCTTGTGGGCCTGGTCGATCTCCGCGACCATCGCCTTCGACGCGTCCGCGTCGAGGCAGCGCACCGGGTCGGCGTCGAGCCGCTCCACATCGGCGGGGGTCGGGTAGACGCCGTACGGCGCCTTCGCGGCGGCCAGCTCGACGACGTGCGAGACGACCTCGATGCCAGCCGTCTCCTTCAGGTACGAACGCGCCACCGCGCCCAGTGCCACCCGGGCAGCGGTCTCGCGCGCCGAGGCCCGCTCCAGGATGGGCCGGGCCTCGTCGAAGCCGTACTTCTGCATACCGGCGAGGTCGGCGTGACCGGGCCGGGGCCGGGTCAGCGGGGCGTTGCGGGCCAGTTCGGCGAGGATCTGCGGGTCGACGGGGTCGGCCGCCATCACCTGCTCCCACTTGGGCCACTCGGTGTTGCCCACCATGATCGCGACCGGGGAGCCCAGCGTGAGACCGTGCCGTACGCCGCCCAGGAAGGTGATCTCGTCGCGCTCGAACTTCATGCGCGCGCCGCGTCCATACCCGAGGCGCCGCCTGGCCAGGTGGTCGGCCACCATCTCCGTGGTGATCGGCACGCCGGCGGGAAGTCCCTCCAGCGTCGCGACAAGTGCGGGACCGTGGGACTCCCCCGCGGTCAGCCAGCGCAACCTGCTCAACGGTGCTCCTCATGCTCGCGCCCTGGTACTGCGTGCTGCCTTTGCGTACGCGCGTCCTCGCGTACGGCGACGGCGTGACCGGGTGCGCGGCCCTGGCCCGCCGGTAACGATCCTCCCACGTCCGCGCCGCCCGCCCCGCCGCAGGTCCATCAGGCGGACGGCGAGGTGGTCAGGTCGTGGCGTCGTCCTGGCGGGCCTGGGGTGCGTAGGCACCGAGGTAGTCGGCGCCGCGGCCCTGCCCGTACTGCGCCGCCGCGTGGACGGGCTGTCCCGCGCGCACCGCCCGCCGGTGGGCGAGCTTGTGCTTCAGCTTGTAGGCCCAGGTCGCGAGTACGACGGCCACCACGAGACAGAGCACGGCCAGCTGCACCCAGTCCGGCAGAAAGCGCAGCACTACATCGAAGATCTCCGACTTCCACGACGCCAGCGTCACACGCATGGATCAGCCCCCCGGCTCCCCCGAGTTCCGCCCCCTGCGGAACCGAAGGCCGAATCGTATAGGCCGGTCCTACCTGCTCGCGAGCGCCTTCTCGCCCGCTGTGCGCATGGCGTCCAGCGGGGCCGGCACACGCCCGGTCATCTGCTCGACCTGGAGCACCGCCTGGTGCACCAGCAGGTCGAGGCCGCTGACGACGGCTCCTCCATAGGCTGACCAGCGCGCCGCGAGCTCGGTGGGCCACGGGTCGTACAGCACGTCGAAGAGCGTGGCGGGCCGCTCGGGGACCGTGGAGGAGAGGACATCGGTGGTACCCGCGGGGGTGGTGGCGATGACGAGCGGCGCGCGCAGGGCATGCTCCGCGTCCGCCCAATCCTCCGTACGCACCTCTACGTCGAGCCGCTCGCCCCACTGCCGCATCTCGGCGGCGCGCGCCTCGCTGCGGACGTATGCGACGACCTCGCCCGTACAGATCCTGGAGAGGGCTGCCAGCGCGGAGGAGGCGGTGGCGCCCGCGCCGAGGATCGCCGCGGAGTCCACCTGCTCGATCCCCCGCTCTCGCAGGGCGGCGACCATCCCGGGGACGTCGGTGTTGTCGCCGAGGCGCCGCCCGTCCTCGGTGAACACCACCGTGTTCACGGCCTCGACGGCGGAGGCGGTCTCACTGATCTCGTCGAGCAGTGGAATGACCGCCCGCTTCAGCGGCATCGTCAGCGACAGCCCGGCCCATTCGGGACCGAGTTTCCCGACGAATTCCGGCAGCGCCGCCTCGTCGACCTCGAAACGGTCGTACGACCAGTCGTCGAGGCCCAGTTCCTGGTATGCGGCCCGGTGCAGCACCGGGGAAAGGGAATGGGCGATCGGGGAACCGAGTACGGCGGCTCGACGCTTCCGGTCTCCGTCAGTCCTTGTTGCGCCGTGCATTGAATTCCTTAACCAGTTTCTCGTGCTCGCTCAAGGTCTTCGTGAAGTCCGTCTTCTTCCCGTCGATGGAGATGAAGAACATCCACGCACCGCCGTCCGGACTCACCGACGCCTTCATCGCGTCGGCACCCGGATTTCCGATCGGCCCGGGCGGAAGACCCTTGTAGAAGTACGTGTTGTACGGGTCGTCGTAATTGCGGATCTCGCTCGTCGCAATGTCGATCTTGCTCTGACCCTTGAGGTAGTTGTAGGTCGAGTCGAATTCAAGCTTCTGGTTGGTGACGTCGTTCGTCGACTTCAGCCGGTTGTAGACGACGGCGGCCATCTTCTTGAAGTCGTCGTGCGTGATTCCCTCGGCCTGGACGAGGCTCGCAACCGTGACGACCTGCAACGGGTCGTTCAGGTTGAGTTCCTTGGCCTTCTTCTCCAGGTCGTACTTGGCGTACTCCCGCTTGGCCTGCGACACCATTTCCTTGAGGACCGCCTCGGGCTTCATTCCCTTGGCTGCGGGGTAGGTCGCCGGATAGAGGAATCCTTCCAGCGGGTCCTTGATGTCGCTGTCGTTGTTCGCCCAGTCCGGAAGTCCGAGGCTCTTGTACTTCTTCTCGGCGACATCCGCGGTGGTGCCCTTGGAAAGCCCCAGCTGTTTGTCGATCGCCTCGTAGACCGTGACGTTCCGCTGGCCTTCCCTGACGACCAGGTTGTTCTGGCTCTTGGGGTCGAGCATCAGCGCGACAGCGCTTTCTGCGGACATCTCCTTCTTGAGCAGATAGGAGCCCGCCTGAATCTTGTCGCCGTCCGGATTCTTCCCCTGGGCCGACACGAAGGCGTCCACACTCTTGACGACGCCCGCCGCCTTCAGCTTCTGGCCGATCACCGATCCGAAGGCGCCCTTGGGAATCACGACGGTCACCTGGTCGCTCGTACCGTCGCCCGCGTAGTCCGGCGCCGAGCCGAAACGATCCTGGTAGAACTGGTAGCCGAAATAGCCGCCACCGCCGACCACTCCGGTGAGGGCGAGCGCCACGACCAGACAGGCACAGCCGCCCCGGCTCTTCTTCTCGCCTTTGTTCTTGTTCCCCTTGTCGCCTTTTCCGGCCTTGCCGCGCCGACGGCCTTTGGCGTCCTCATCGAGGTCGTCGTCATCGTCGTCGTCATTGCCACCCGCGAAGAACGCGTGCTCGCCCTGGTCGGGACCCGGGTCCCAGTCGGTCTGCGGCGGCTCCGGCTCGACTCCGCGGCGGCTCGGCGGCTCCGGCGGCGGATACGCGTCGGGGGTCCCGTAGTAGTCGGACTGCTGACCGCCGTACGCGGCGGCCTGGCCGCCGTAGGGATCGTTCGGATCGACGCCGTACGGGACCTGCGGCTGCTGCTGGTTCTGCTGATGCTGTTGCGGGTGCTGCTGGCCCGTGTTGTCCCAGCCACCGTTGTACTGCTGGCCGTTGTTGTACTGCTGACCGTTGTACTGCTGGCCGTCGCCGTACTGCTGACCGTTGTTGTACTGCTGACCACCCTGGTCGTGGTACCCCTGCCCGCCCTGGCCGTTGTACTGCTGCGGAGCCTGACCGCCGTACTGCTGATCCTGGACGTACTGCTGCTGGTGACCCTGGGGGTAGTACTGCTGCTGGCCCTGGTCGTAGCCGGCCTGCTGGGCGGCTCCCCAGTCGCCGTACTGCTGCTGCGGCTCCTGCGGATGCTGCTGCGGCTGGCCGCCGTAGGGGGACTGGGCCGCGTTGGCCTCCTGTCCTCCCCATCCGCCGTCCCCGTACAACGGGTCCTCCGGATGCCACGGTTCGGAGCCTGGGCCCCGGCCATACTCAGTCATCGATCCCCTAGAGCCGCGAGGCGGCGGTCGCGGTGGCTGTGGCTCGGCTCCCGTCCGCCTCTCTCCTGTGCGGAGGTTATTCGAACACCAACGCATCGCGCGGAACGTTACCGTACCGCGATCAGATGACCACTTCGACGCCCTCGCCCGGAGATGTACCTGACGCCCGTTCGGACTCCAGTGCCTGCTGGAGGATGATCACGGCCGCTGCCTGGTCAATGACCGATCTGCCCTTCTTGGACTTCACGCCCGAGGCGCGCAGTCCCTGACTGGCCGTCACTGTGGTCATCCTCTCGTCCAGGAGCCGCACCGGAACGGGTGCGATCCCCCGGGCGAGCTCCTGTGCGAAGGCGCGGACCTTGACGGCGGCCGGGCCCTCGCCCCCTTTGAGGGAGCGAGGGAGTCCGACGACGACCTCGATCGGCTCGTACTCCTCGACCAACTGCTTCAGGCGCCGGTGGGCGGCGGGGACATCGCGTCCCGGCACGGTCTCCACCGGAGTGGCGAGGATCCCGTCGGGGTCGCACGAGGCGACCCCGATCCGGGCGTCCCCGACGTCGATGGCGAGACGGCGGCCGCGGCGCATGACCCGCTCGCCCTCGCTCACTTGGCCGACTCGGCCACGAGGCGTTCGACGGCGTCGACGGCGTCACCGATGGCGGCCGGGTTCTGGCCGCCGCCCTGGGCGACGTCCGGCTTGCCGCCACCGCCGCCACCGAGGGTCTTGGCGGCCGTACGCACCAGGTCACCGGCCTTGAGGCCGCGCTCGCGGGCGGCCTCGTTGGTGGCGATGACCGTCAGCGGCTTGCCGTTGACCGTGGTGAACAGGGCCACCACGGCGGCCCGTCCGCCCTGGATACGGCCGCGGACGTCGAGGACCAGCTTGCGCAGGTCGTCGGCACCCGTGCCGTCCGGCACCTGACCGGTGACCAGGGCGATACCGCGTACGTCCTTGGCGGAACCGGCGAGACCGGCGGCGGCCTGCAGCACCTTCTCGGCGCGGAACTTCTCGATCTCCTTCTCGGCGTCCTTCAGCTTGCCGAGCATGGCGGAGACCTTCTCCGGGAGCTCCTCCGGACGTCCCTTGATCAGCTCCTGGAGCTGGGCGACGACCGTGTGCTCACGGGCGAGGAAGTTGTAGGCGTCGACACCCACCAGGGCCTCGATACGGCGTACACCGGAACCGATCGACGACTCGCCGAGCAGCTTCACCAGGCCCAGCTGGGCGGTGTTGTGCACATGCGTGCCGCCGCACAGCTCCTTGGAGAAGTCGCCGATGGTGACGACGCGGACACGCTCGCCGTACTTCTCGCCGAACTCGGCGATGGCGCCCTGCTTCTTGGCCTCGTCGATGCTCAGGATCTCGGCGTGGACGTCCAGGTCACGGGCGAGCACCTCGTTGATCTTCTGCTCGACGTCCGTCATCACGGCCGTGGGCACGGCGGCCGGGGAGCCGAAGTCGAAGCGGAAGCGGCCGGGCTGGTTCTCGGAACCGGCCTGGGCGGCCGTCGGGCCGAGGGCGTCGCGCAGGGCCTGGTGCGTGAGGTGCGTGGCCGAGTGGGCACGGGCGATGGCCGTGCGGCGGCGCACGTCGATGACGGCCTGGGCCTTGGCGCCGACGGTCACCTCGCCGACCTGGACGACGCCCTTGTGGACGTACACCCCCGGGACCGGCTTTTGACAGTCACGGATCTCCACGACGGCACCGGTGTCGACCTTGATGCGGCCGGTGTCGCCGATCTGGCCGCCGCCCTCGGCGTAGAACGGGGTGCGGTCGAGGACGATCTCGACCTCGTCGCCCTCGGTGGCGGCCGGCGAGGAGACACCGTCGACCAGGATGCCGACGACCGTGGACTCGCCCTCGGTGTCCGAGTAGCCGATGAAGTCGGTCTCGCCGGCGGCGTCCGCGATCTCGCGGTAGGCGCCCATGTCGGCGTGGCCGGTCTTCTTGGACTTGGCGTCGGCCTTGGCGCGCTCCCGCTGCTCCTTCATCAGGCGCCGGAATCCGTCCTCGTCCACGGAGAGGCCCTGTTCGGCGGCCATCTCCAGGGTGAGGTCGATCGGGAAGCCCCAGGTGTCGTGGAGCAGGAAGGCCTTGTCGCCGGCGAGGACCTGGCCGCCGGCGGCCTTGGTCTCGGTGACGGCGGTGTCGAGGATGTTCGTGCCGGCCTTCAGCGTCTTGACGAAGGCGTTCTCCTCGGCGACGGCGACCTTCTCGATGCGCTCGCGGTCGGAGACGAGTTCCGGGTACTGCTGGCCCATCATCTCGATGACGGTGTCGACGAGGTCCTTGACCACCGGACCCGTGGCGCCCAGCAGACGCATGTTGCGGATGGCGCGGCGCATGATGCGGCGCAGCACATAGCCGCGGCCCTCGTTGCCCGGGGTGACACCGTCGCCGATGAGCATCACGGACGTGCGCATGTGGTCGGTGACCACGCGCAGGGAGACGTCGGAGTCCTTGCCGCTGCCGTACTCGACACCGGTCAGGTCGGTGGCCTTCTTGATGACGGCCATGGAGGTGTCGATCTCGTACAGGTTCTGCACGTCCTGCAGAATCATGGCGAGGCGTTCCAGGCCGAGGCCGGTGTCGATGTTCTGGCTCGGCAGGTCGCCGAGGATCTCGAAGTCCTCCTTCGAGGTGCCCTCGCCGCGCTCGTACTGCATGAAGACGAGGTTCCAGATCTCCACGTACCGCTCGTCGTTGACGGCCGGGCCGCCCTCGACGCCGAACTCGGGGCCGCGGTCGTAGTTGATCTCGGAACACGGGCCGCAGGGGCCCGGGACGCCCATGGACCAGTAGTTGTCCTTCTTGCCGAGGCGCTGGATGCGCTCCTTGGGCACGCCGACGACCTCGTGCCAGATGCGCTCGGCCTCGTCGTCCTCCAGGTACACGGTGATCCAGAGCTTCTCCGGCTCCAGGCCGTAACCGCCCTTGTCCTGGGGGCTGGTGAGCAGCTCCCAGGCGTACTTGATGGCGCCTTCCTTGAAGTAGTCGCCGAAGGAGAAGTTGCCGCACATCTGGAAGAACGTGCCGTGCCGGGTGGTCTTGCCGACCTCTTCGATGTCCGGCGTACGGACGCACTTCTGGACGCTGGTGGCGCGGGCGTAGGGCGGCTTGACCTCACCCAGGAAGTAGGGCTTGAAGGGCACCATGCCGGCCGGGACCAGGAGCAGAGTCGGGTCGTCCGCGATGAGCGACGCCGAAGGGACGACGGTGTGACCGCGCTCCTCGAAGAAGCTCAACCAGCGGCGACGAATCTCGGCCGACTCCATCAGTGGTCCTCATTCCGGTTGTACGAGTACGTCGACCTCTCGACATACGTCGGGTTCTTGCTGTACTTCGGGTCGTTGCTGTTCTCGATGGCGGCGACGCGCCGCGGGGAGGGCAGTTCGGGATCGGCGTTCAGCCCGAGCACCTCGCCGAGTTCGGCCTCCCGCTGGACCATTCCGTCGCGGACGTCGAGTGCGAAGTCCTTGATGCGGTGGCCCGCTGCGAGCGCCTTGTCGGCGGCCTGGGCCGCGAGGCTCTCGGGCGTCAGCTGCCTGAGCTTGCGGTTGACCTTGGTGGTGGCCCACACACCGGCGGCTGCGCCCGCGGTGAACCAGAACGTACGGCGGAACATCGCTGCGTCAGTCCTTCTTCCGCTTTCCCCGTCGCGCCGACGGGACGGTGCGGCCCACGATCACGGTACGTCGCGCGGGCTTGGCGGGCGCGTCCTCGCGGCGGCCGATGGCCCGGCGCACGCCGTAGCCGAACGCCGCGACCTTCACGAGCGGGCCGCCGAACGTGGACGCGACGGTCGTGGAGAGCGCCGACGCGTTCGACGTGACCTCCTGGACGTCCGACGCGATGGCGTCCACCCGGTCGATCTGGGTCTGTGCGGAGCGCACGGCCGAGGAGGCGTCTGCCAGGAGCGGGACGGCCTGGTCGGTCACGTCCGCGACGAGCTTGGTGGTCGCCCTGAGCGTCTGGGCCAGCCTCGCGAGTGCCACCGCGAGGAAGGAGACCAGGATCGCCCAGAAGACGGCCACCAGGATCCCGGCCACCTCTCCACCGGACACTGCGCACCCGCTCCCTGGATCGTGCCTCAACATCGAAAACATCGAAAAGTCGTCCCCCGAGCCTATCGCGCCGGGGCTGGGGCTCCGTACCGGATTACCGCCCGCCGGAGCCGGAGTTGCACGAAGCGATTGTACGGAGTGCTTACGGATGAGTACGCTCCGTTCCCCATGCGACGTTCTCAGCGTTCCGGTGCGGGGGCCGGCGGTCACCGGGCCGGGAATCTGCCCCTGGAGCTCAACGCGTTCGTGGGCCGCGCGGCCGAACTCACGCAGCTGGGTGCGGCCCTCGGTGCGGCACGCCTGGTCACCGTGACGGGGCCCGGCGGGGTCGGCAAGTCACGGCTCGCGGCGCGTGCGGCGGCCAGAACCCGGCCGCGCGACGGGGTGTGGCGCGTGGAGCTGGCCGCGGTGCGGGAGGCGGAGCTCGTCGAGTACGCGGTCGTGGAGGCCCTCGGTCTGACGGACCACACGTCCCGGCCGCCCCGCCAGGTGCTGCTCGACCATCTGTCGAAGCGTCAACTCCTGCTCGTACTCGACGGGTTCGAGCATCTGGTGGACGCGTGTGCCTCGCTGGTCGGCGAGTTGCTGCGGCGGGTGCCGGGGCTGCGGGTGCTCGCCGTGGGGCGCAGGCCGCTGGCGGTGGAGGGCGAGCGGCTGTTCCCGCTGGCGCCGCTGACCGAGCGGGAGGCCGCCGAGCTGTTCGCGGACCGCGCGGCCGCGAGCACTCCGGGGTTCACCCTCCATGACGGCAACCGCGCGGACGTGCACGAACTGTGCCGCCGGCTCGACGGCCTGCCGCTCGCGGTCGAGCTGGCGGCGGGACGGCTGCGGACCCTCTCCCCCGCTCAGCTGCTGACGCGGCTCGACGACCGTTTCCGGCTGCTGACGGGTGGCGGGCGTGACGCGCTCCCCCGCCACCAGACGCTGCGGACGGCGATCGGCTGGAGCCATGAGCTGTGCACACCGGAGGAGCGGCTGCTGTGGGCGAGGCTCTCGGTGTTCGCCGGGCAGTTCGACCTGGAGGCCGTGGAGTACGTGTGCGGGGGCGACGGCCTGCACCCCGACAACATCCTCGACGTGCTGGGCGAGTTGCTCGCGCAGTCGGTGGTCACCCGCGAGGAGACCCGGGCCGGTGTGCGCTACCGCATGCTGGACACGGTCCGGGCGTACGGCACCGACTGGCTGGCGGCGACGGACGACACGGCTCGGCTGCGGCGGCGCCACCGCGACTGGTACATGGGGCTCGCCACCTGGTGCGAGCTCGACTGGTTCTCGCCCCGGCAGCGCGAGGTGGCCGCGCGCGTCGAGGCTGAGCTGCCGAATCTGCGCTGCGCCCTGGAGCAGTGTCTGTCCGAGCCCGGCGGCGGCCATCTCGGCCAGTACCTCGCGGGCACGCTCTGGTTCTACTGGGTCGGCTGCGGCCGGCTGTCGGAGGGGCGGCACTGGCTGGAGCGGACCGTTCGCCTCGACACCGAGCACGAGCGCTCGCGGCTGAAGGCGCTGTGGGTGCTCGGCTATGTGGCGATCCTCCAGGGCGACACGGTGTCGGCGCTCGCCGCGCTCGCCGAGTGCCGGGAGAAGGCGGAGGACAGCGGCAACCCCCTCGCGCTGGCCTACGCCGAGCACCGCACCGGCTGTCTTGCCCTGGTCACCGACGACATGGCCCGCGCGGAGACACTGCTGCGTTCGGCGCTCGACCGCTATCACGAGATCGGCGAGCTCAACAGCAATGTGCTGATGGGCCAGGTCGAGCTGGCGATGACGCTGGCCTTCCAGGGCGATCTGCCGGGCGCGGTCCGGCTGTGCGAGGACGTGCGCCGCGTCTGTACGGACCACGGCGAGCGCTGGACCCTCGCCTACGCGCTGTACGTCCTGGCGTACGCGGCCTGGACCGAGGGAGATCTGGCAGGCGCCCGGCAGTTGCTGGTCGAGTGCCTGGACATCAACCACGTCTTCAACGACCTGCTCGGCACGGTCCTGGCGATGGAGCTGCTCGCGCTGATCACGGCGGCGGAGGGCGACGCCGCCGAGGCCGCGGTCCTCCAGGGCTCCGCGTCCCGGATGTGGCCGTCGGTGGGCCTGCCGCTGTTCGGCTCCGCCTACTACAACGCCCCGCACGAGCAGTGCGAGGCGACGGCCCGGGAACGGCTGGGCGACGAGCGGTACGAGGAGTGCGTACGGGCGGGTGCGCGGCTCGGCCGGCAGGCGGCGGTGGGCCGGGCGCTCGGGCACACCCGGCCGCGGCTGCTCGGTGCGCTGCCGCCGCCGCGCGGGCTGCCGGAACCCCCCGACATGCGAAAACCCGCCGCCTCGCCCACCCGCAAGGGTGGGGAGACGACGGGTTGACGCACAGGTGGTGCTACATCCGGCTGAGGGTGATCAGCGGGCGTAGTACTCGACGACGAGCTGCTCGTCGCAGATCACCGGGATCTCCTTGCGGTTCGGCTCGCGGTCCAGGCGGAAGGCCAGGGCGCGGAGGTTCACCTGGAGGTAACGCGGGGTCTCGCCGTCGGGGGCGAAGCCGCCCTCGCGGGAAACCTGGAACAGCGGCTTCTCGCGGCTGCGCTCGCGGACCATCACGACGTCGTCGGGCTTGACGCGGAACGACGGCTTGTCGACCTTGCCACCGTTGACCTCGATGTGGCCGTGAACGACCATCTGGCGGGCCTGGTAGATCGTGCGGGCGATGCCCGAACGCAGAACCAGGGCGTCGAGACGACGCTCCAGCTCGATGACCAGGGCCTCACCGGTCTTGCCCTGCGTCTTGGCGGCACGCTCGTAGGCGCGGACGAGCTGGCGCTCGGACACGTCGTACTGCGCACGCAGACGCTGCTTCTCGAGCAGACGGACCTTGTAGTCCGAGTTCTGCTTACGGCCACGGCCGTGCTCGCCCGGCGGGTAGGGGCGGGCCTCGAAGTACTTGACAGCCTTCGGGGTCAGCGCGATGCCGAGGGCACGCGACTTCTTGACCTTGGGGCGGGACTGGTTCGGCATGAACCAAACACCTCATGTTTCTGATGCGAATACGGCTTCACCAGGGTTAGGGGAGGTCGCAATCCGCAGCCAGGGAAACCCTGCGGGTCCGGTCGGTCGGACCTGCGGGGCAGCCGCTCCCTGTGCTGGGCACATACGTGCAGCACGCGAGTGGCCCACCGACCGATTCCCGGGAATCCGAGAGGGTGGTGGGCTGCCCGCGACACCTTCGACGGTGCGCGACGCTCCTGGAATCCCCGCCTTGCGGTGAGGGCTCCGGCTGGATGTCCCGTTCTGGTGATGTCGGCTGCCTTATTACAGGAGGCCGGACACGGGACGCAGCGCTTCGAGGAGTCTACAGGGTGGTCAGGACCGCCCTCGACCGAGGTGCTTCCTGGTCCACTCCACCGCGTCCGCGTAGCGCGCCTCGGCTCCGTGGCGGGTCGGGGTGTAGTACTCGCGGTCCTTGAGCTCCTCGGGCGCGTACTGCTGGGCGGCGATTCCCTCGGGCAGGTCGTGGGGATACACGTACCCCTGCGCGTGGCCGAGCTTGGCCGCGCCCTTGTAGTGCCCGTCGCGCAGATGCATCGGCACCGGGCCCGCGTGGCCCTTGCGTACGTCTTCCATGGCGGCGCCGATCGCCGTCGTCGCCGCGTTGGACTTCGGGGCCAGGGCGAGGGCGATGGTGGCGTGGCTGAGGGTGAGCGCGGCCTCGGGGAAGCCGATCATGGCGACGGCCTGGGCGGCGGCGACGGCTGTCGGCAGCGCGGTCGGATCGGCCAGGCCGATGTCCTCGCTGGCGGAGATCATGAGGCGGCGGGCGATGAACCGGGGGTCCTCGCCGGCCTCGATCATCCGGGCGAGGTAGTGCAGCGCGGCGTCCACGTCCGAGCCGCGGATGGACTTGATCAGGGCGCTCGCCACGTCGTAGTGCTGGTCGCCGTCGCGGTCGTACTTCACGGCGGCCCGGTCGACCGTCTCCTCCAGGGTCTGGAGGGTGATCTCCGGCTCGCCCTTGTCGAGCGCGGATCCGGCCGCGGCCTCCAGCGCGGTCAGCGCGCGGCGGGCGTCACCGCCTGCGATCCGCAGCAGGTGTTCCTCGGTGTCCTCGGGGAGGGTGACGGCGTCCTTGAGGCCGCGCTCGTCGGCGAGGGCCCGGCGGAGCAGTCCGCGCAGGTCGTCGTCCGTGAGGGGTTCAAGGGTCAGGAGCAGTGAGCGGGACAGGAGCGGAGAGATCACCGAGAAGTACGGATTCTCGGTGGTCGCGGCGATCAGCGTCACCCAGCGGTTCTCGACGGCCGGGAGGAGGGAGTCCTGCTGGGCCTTGCTGAAGCGGTGGATCTCGTCGAGGAAGAGGACGGTCTCCTTGCCGAAGCCTCCGGTGGCACGGCGGGCGCCCTCGATGACCGCGCGGACCTCCTTGACACCGGCGGTGATCGCGGACAGCTCCACGAAACGCTTGTCGGTGGCCTTGGAGACCACGTACGCCAGGGTCGTCTTGCCGGTGCCCGGGGGTCCCCAGAGGATGACCGAGGACTGGCCCGCCGGACCTCCGCCGTCACCGACCAGTCTGCGCAGGGGTGAGCCCGGCTTCAGCAGATGCTGCTGGCCCACCACCTCGTCGAGGGTGCGCGGGCGCATCCGTACGGCCAGGGGACTGCTGGACGGGTCCTTCTCCTGGCGTTCTTCGGCTGCGGCGGTGAACAGGTCGGGCTCCACGTCCAAAACCCTATGTCACGCCACTGACAACGCCGTCGGCCCGGTGGAGTTCACCGGTTCCGCCGGAACGTCGTTCACCGGCGGCCGATCCGTCAGCTGGTCCAGAAGTCCCACCAGCGCGTGAGGATCAGCATGCCGATGATCCCGATGTGCATGACCGGCAGCACCCAGGCGAACTCGGCGAGGAAGCCCTTGACCCAGCCCGGCGCGGGCAGGAAGCCGTTGCGGACGTTGTGCGAGGTCACGGACCAGAACATGATGATCGTCGCGACCCAGGCCAGGGAGCACCACAGGCACAGCGAGTTGATGTTGTACAGCGACTGGTACTGCAGCCAGGTGCAGAAGCCGACGCCGAACAGCGTGCCCGCGTTGAAGGTCAGCCAGTACCAGCGCGGGAAGGTGGCACGGCCGAGCAGGCTCATGCCGACGCAGATCACGATGCCGTACGCGACGAGGCCCATCATCGGGTTCGGGAACCCGAAGGCGGAGGCCTGGTCGCTCTTCATGATGTTGCCGCAGGAGACCACCGGGTTCAGGCTGCAGCCCGGGGTGAAGTTCGGGTCCTCCAGCAGCTTGAACTTGTCGATGGTGATGACCCAGGAGGCCAGCAGTCCGGCCGCGCCCGTGATCACCAGCAGAACAGCGAGGAAACGACCGCCGCCCACGGACCGTGGGGCCTCGGCGCCTTCCTGGTCGTGGGAGTCGGTGCTGATGCCTTCCCTGACTGTCGTCTTGCTCATCACGCCGTTTCCGTAGCTTGAGGGGGCCTTCCGGGCACGGTCATTGTGCCGCACACACACGCGTGTCCACCGTTCGATGGACATAAGGAAGTACGCGCGGTGGTCCCGGAACGTTCGCTTCGGCGGGACGCTCGACGGCATGACAGCACACGCGAACGAACTCGCGGTGCACGTACGAGGACTGCGCAAGCGGTACGGGGACGTGACCGCCGTCGACGGCATCGATCTCGGGATACGGCGGGGCGAGGTCTTCGGCCTGCTCGGACCCAATGGAGCGGGCAAGAGCACCACCGTGGAGATCCTCCAGGGCAACCGTTCCAGGGACGCGGGTGACGTCTCGGTCCTGGGTTCGGATCCATCGACGGGCACGCGCGCGTGGCGCTCGCGAGTCGGCATCGTCTGGCAGGACGAATCCGCACCCGCCGAGTTGACGGTCCGGGAGACCGTGCGGCATTTCGCGCGCTACTACGCGAGGCCGCGCGACCCGGATGAGGTCATCGGCCTGGTGGGTCTTGAGGAGAAGGCGGGCAGCCGGATCAAGGCGCTGTCGGGCGGTCAGCGGCGACGGCTCGACGTGGCGCTCGGTGTGATCGGCGACCCCGAACTGCTGCTCCTGGACGAGCCCACGACCGGCTTCGACCCGGGAGCCCGCCGCCGGTTCTGGGACCTGATCCGGAAGCTGTCCGCCGAGGGCACGACGATCCTGCTGACCACGCACTACCTGGAGGAGGCGGAGGCACTCGCACACCGGCTCGCGGTGATCGCGAAGGGGCAGGTGGTGGCCGAGGGAGAACCGGCGACCCTGCGCGACCGGTACGGCACCGAGGCCACCGTCCAATGGACGGAACCCGACGGCACCCAGGGTCGCGAACACACCGGAACGCCCACGCGCACGATCGCCGGGCTGATGCGCCGCTTCGACGGAGAGATCCCGGGACTGCGGGTGAGCCGCCCCACCCTGGAGGACGTCTACCTACGGCTGACCGGGCAGGAGGCGGCACCATGACCACGACCTCCGTACGGTCCGGGGCCGCCACCGGACAGCTCCCCGCAGCCTGGGGACTGGGCCTCCATCGGGGCGCCCTGGAGATCAGACTGTTCTTCCGCCAGCGCGACCAGGCGGTGTTCACCTTCGCCTTCCCGATCGTCTTCCTGTTCCTCTTCGCGTCGATCTTCAGCGATGACGTGGCGGGCGCGGGCATCACGGCCTCGCAGCTGTACGTCCCCGCGATGATGGCCGCGGGCATCATGACCACCAGCTTCCAGTCGCTCGGTACGTCGATCGCGATCGAGCGGGACGAGAAGGTGCTGCGCCGGCTGCGCGGCACACCGATGCCCCCGGCCGCGTACTTCCTCGGGAAGATCTGGCTGGTCCTGGTCACCGGTGTCCTGGAGACGGCGGTCATGCTCGTCGTCGGTACGACGCTGTACGACGTGGAGCTGCCTTCGAGCGCCGGGAAGTGGTTCGACTTCGCATGGATCTTCGTCCTCGGTCTGACCGCGTGCGCCCTGCTGGGCATCGCGATCAGCTCGGTCCCCAGCTCCGGCAAGAGCGCCACGTCCGTGGTCGTACTCCCCTTCCTGGTCCTGCAGTTCATCTCCGGCGTGTACATCTCCGTCGGCACCATCCCCGACTGGATGCTCGACATCGGCGCGCTGTTCCCGCTGAAGTGGATGTGCCAGGGCCTGCGCGGGGTGTTCCTGCCGGAGTCGGCGCAGGTCCTCGAACAGGCGGGGAGCTGGGAGTTCGGGCGCGTGGCCCTGGTGTTGGGGGCCTGGTGCGTCGGAGGATTGCTGCTGTGCCTGCTGACCTTCCGCTGGAAGAGCGAGCGCGACCGGTGAGCGCCGCGGTGGAATCGTGCGACGCGTCAGGGGCAGGGCCCGCGGGACCGAACGTCTGGGAACGGACCTTCCGGCTCTGGGATCCGTACTTCGCGGTGGTGTGGGCGGCCACAGTGGTGTTCGTGCTGGGCGCGGCGGATCCGGGACGACCGGTGCGACTGGTCACCATCGGCCTGCTCGCGCTCCTCGTTCCCTGGTACGTGCTGGTGGGACGGCCGGTCCTGCTGGCCGAGGGCCGGGACGAGCGGCGGTCCCTCGGCTATGTCGCCGGGGCGGTCCTCCTCTTCCTGCCGCCCGGCATCATGGTCGGCGAGACCCGGGTGCTGACCTTCGCCCTCATCCCGCAGTGCTTCATGGCGCTGCGGATGCGCTGGGCGATGGCGGCCGTGCTCGTCATCAACGTCGTGCCGGTGGTGGGCTGGTCGCTGCTCTGGCGGCCGGGACCGCGGATCCTCTTCGTCAACTCCGTCTCCGCGGTGGTCAGTGTCGTCTTCTCGGCGGCCATCGGCAGCTGGATCATCCGTGTCATCGAGCAGAGCCGGGAACGGGCCGATCTCATCGCCGAGTTGGACGCCAGCCGCCATGAACTGTCCAGGCTCTCGGCAGCACATGGCGCGCTGGCCGAGCGCGAACGCCTCTCCCGGGAGATCCACGACACGCTCGCGCAGGGCTTCACCAGTCTGCTGATGCTGACTCAGGCGGTCGAGGCCGAGCTGGACCGCTCCGACGTGGCACAGGCCCGCCGCCATCTGGCCCTGATGGACGAGACCGCGCGGCAGAGTCTCGCCGAGGCTCGGGCCCTCGTCGCCGGTGGCACGCCCGCCGACCTCGACGGCGCCTCACTGCCGGACGCGCTGCGCCGGCTCGCCGCGCGCCACGGGGCGTCGGTGACCGTCTCCGGCCCCGTCCGCGCGCTGCCCGCCGGGCCGGAGGTCGTGGTCCTCCGTTCCTGCCAGGAGGCACTCGCCAACGCCCGCAAACACGCGGGGAGTTCGGCTCCGGTCAGTGTCGCGCTCACGTACGCCGACGCGGCGCTCACCGTGTCCGTACGCGACGAGGGGTGCGGCTTCGACCCGATGGCACCGGCCCCTGGCTACGGGCTCGCTGGGCTGCGCGCACGGGCCGCCGAGGTGGGCGGGACCGCCCGGGTGCACAGCGCCCCCGGCGACGGCACGACGATCACCGTCCGGCTGCCGGTACCACCCACACCCGAAAGGAGTACCCCGTGATCCGGATCGTCCTCGCCGACGATCATCCCGTCGTACGCGAGGGCCTGCGCGCGATGCTCAGCGCCGAGCCCGACCTCGAAGTCGTCGCCGACGCCTCCAGCGGGCCGCAGGCCGAGGCCCTCGCCGCCGAGTTGCGGCCCGACATCGTCCTCATGGATCTGCGGATGCCCGGTGGCGGGGGTGTCGACTCGATCCTCCGGATGACGGAGGCGGGGCTGCCGTGCCGCGTCATCGTGCTCACCACGTACGACACCGACCGGGACATCCTGCGGGCCGTCGAGGCCGGGGCCGCGGGCTATCTCCTCAAGGATCTGCCGCGTGGGGCGTTGGCGGACGCGGTACGGGCCGCCGCGCGGGGCGAGACCGTGTTGGCACCGGCCGTTGCCGCCCGGCTGGTCGACCGGCTCCGTACGCAGTCGGAGCGGCCGCGGTTGTCCGGGCGGGAGGTTGCCGTTCTGCGGCTGGTCGCGGACGGCTGTACGAACTCGGAGATCGGGCGTCGGCTCTTCATCGGCGAGTCGACGGTGAAGACGCATCTGCTGCGAGCGTTCGGCAAACTGGGGGTGACCGACCGCACGGCGGCGGTGACGTACGCGATGCGATTCGGTCTCCTCGACTGAGGATCTCTCGCCCCCGCCGCCCCTACCCATTCCCGTCCCTTTCGGGGGCCGGCCCCCGAACCCCCGCTCCTCAAACGCCGGAGGGGCTGATTTTCAGCCCGTCCGGCGTTTGAGGACGAGCGCGTCAGCGCGATACGGGGGTCTGGGGGCGGAGCCCCCAGGGACGGGACGGGTAGGGGCGGCGGGGGCGAGGAAACGCAAGCCCCAGCCCGTCGCCGCTCAGCTCAGCCGGGATTCCAGTTCCGCCACGATCTCGTTCACGCCGAAGGCGACCTGCTCGCCGGACTCCATGTCCTTGAGCTGGACGACGCCTTCGGCGAGGTCACGCTCACCGGCGACGACGGTGTAGCGGGCGCCACTACGGTTGGCGTTCTTCATGGCCCCCTTGAGCCCCTTGCCACCGTAGGAGAAGTCGGCCGCGACCCCGTTCCTGCGCAACTCGGTCACCACCCGGAACAGCACCCGCCGAGCCTCGTCCCCGAGCGGCACCGCGAACACACTGGTGGACGCGGGCAGTTCGAGGGACACACCCTCGGCCTCCAGCGCGAGGACCGTACGGTCGACCCCGAGGGCCCACCCGACGGACGGCAGCGCAGGGCCGCCGATCATCTCGGACAGGCCGTCATAGCGACCGCCGCCACCGACCGCGGACTGCGAACCGAGACCGTCGTGCACGAACTCGAAGGTGGTGCGGGTGTAGTAGTCCAGCCCGCGGACCAGCTTCGGATCGTCCTCGAAGGAGACACCGGCGGCCGTGATCAGCTCGCGCACCTCCTCGTGGTACGCCTTGCACGAGTCGCAGAGATAGTCCCGCAGCAGCGGGGCGCCCACCAGCTGCTTCTGGACGTCGTCCCGCTTGTCGTCGAGAACCCGCAACGGGTTGATCTCGGCCCGCCGGAGCGTCTCCTCGTCCAGGTTCAGCCCCCGCAGGAAGTCCTGGAGCGCGGCCCGGTAGACGGGCCGGCACTCCTGGTCGCCCAGCGAGTTGAGGAGGATCCGGAAGTTCCGCAGCCCGAGCGAGCGGTACGCCTGGTCGGCCAGGATGATCAACTCGGCGTCCAGCGCCGGGTCCTCGGCCCCGATCGCCTCGGCGCCGACCTGCGAGAAGTGGCGGTAACGGCCCTTCTGGGGGCGCTCGTAGCGGTAGTACGAGCCGGAGTACCAGAGCTTGACGGGGAGGTTGCCCACCTTGTGCAGGTTGGCTTCGAGGGCGGCGCGCAGCACGGAGGCCGTGCCCTCGGGGCGCAGCGCCAGCTGGTCACCGCCCTTGGTCTCGAAGGCGTACATCTCCTTGGTCACGATGTCGGTGGACTCACCGACCCCGCGCGCGAAGAGTTCGACGTTCTCGAATCCGGGCGTCTCGATGTATCCGTAACCGGAGTTCCGCAGGGGCGCGGCGATCGCCTCGCGCACCGCGAGGAACGTCGCGCTGTCCGGCGGAATCAGGTCGTACGTGCCCTTGGGGGCCTTGAAGGTGCTCACGGGAAGTCTCGTCACATTCCTCGTCGAGGAGCGGAGGTCGGGTCCGCTCCCGGGCCGGCCGCCGCCACCTGCCGCAAGTACGGGTTGGTGGCGCGCTCCTGGCCGATGGTCGTCTGGGGGCCGTGGCCGGACAGCACCACGGTCGAGTCGTCGAGCGGCAGGCACACACGGGCCAGCGAGTCGAGGATCTCGGTGTGGGAGCCGCCGGGCAGGTCGGTGCGTCCGATGGAGCCGGCGAAGAGCAGATCCCCGGAGAAGAACACGGACGGGATCTCCGTGTTCTCGGGCATCCGGAACGTCACCGACCCCTTCGTATGGCCGGGCGCGTGCGCGACGGAGAAGTCGAGACCGGCCAGCTTCAGCGCGGCGCCGTCCGTCAGCTCCTTCACGTCGTCCGGCTCCCCGATGGTCAGCTCGCCCATCAGCGGCATCCCGATGGAACGGCCGAGCGCCCGCTCCGGGTCGCTCATCATGTACCGGTCCTCGGGGTGGATCCACGCCGGTACGTCGTGCGCTCCGCACACCGGGACGACCGAGGCGACATGGTCGATGTGGCCATGGGTGAGGACGACCGCGACGGGCTTGAGCCGATGCTTCTTCAGCGCTTCCTCGACTCCCTGGGCGGCCTGATGGCCCGGGTCGATGATCACGCACTCCTCGCCTGCGGCGGGGGCGACCAGATAACAGTTGGTGCCCCAGGCCCCGGCGGGGAACCCGGCAATGAGCACGTTCGTCCTTCGGTATGTCGTACAGGGGAATGGCCTGGCTGTGGATCAGAGCCTACCGGCGCTGCCGGAACCACAGCGAACCCATATACGGTACGGGTCACACGCAGGCGGTCGGCTCAACAGACGCACGCGTCCCACCTGACGTACGAGACGCATGAGGAGATAACCCGGTGGTCACCCAGGAACAGCGGCGGCGTCAGCTCGCCCGGGAGAAGTTCTTGCGGCAACAGCAGCGGCGCACGTCCGCTCGGCGCAAGGCCCACGCTCGCAACGCGGTGATCGCGTCGGTCCTCGGCGTCGTCGTCGTGGGCAGCGTGGTGTCGTACGCGACCGGGGTCTTCAAGAGCGACGACAACAAGTCGGACGCGGCGGCCGAGGCCAGCCCGAGCCCCTCCGCGCCCAGCAAGGCACCGGACCCCTGCGAGAAGGCCGCGGCGGGCAAGGTGAAGTCGCTGAGCTACAAGAAGGAGCCGGCGATGACCGTCGACAAGTCGGCGGACTACACGATGAAGCTGCAGACGACCTGCGGCACGATAGACATCGACATGCCGGCCTCGAAGGCCCCGCGCACCGTGAACTCGTTCAACTTCCTGGTGGGCAAGGGCTATCTGGACCACACCAAGTGCCACCGCCTGACCACGAACGGCATCTTCGTGCTGCAGTGCGGCGACCCGCAGGGCACCGGCATGGGCGGTCCCGGCTACACGATTCCGGACGAGAACCTCAAGGACAAGCGCCTCAAGGGCGGCGTGTATCCGGCGGGCACGGTGGCGATGGCCAACCAGTACAACGCGCAGACGAAGGAAGGCCGCAACTCCGGCGGCAGCCAGTTCTTCCTCGTGTACCAGGACAGTCCGTTGCCGGCCAACTACACACCGTTCGGCACTATTTCCGAATCGGGCATGAAGGTCATGGAGAAAATCGCCAAGGCCGGCGAGAGCACTGGCCAGGGCGACGGCGCACCCAATGCGACCGTCGTGATCGACAAGGCGACCGTAACGAAATCCTGACCTCCAGCAGCGAAATTTCGGTCGCGCGGGATGCGGACAGCCGCCCCGCCGGTCGCCTATGTTGGCCGTGACGAAACTGTGGACGATGCCCGGGGGCAAAGCAGCCCCACGCAGGCATCATGTGGAGGAGGCGCTGTGAGCAGCGACCCATGGGGCCGCGTCGACGAGACGGGGACCGTGTACGTGCGTACGGCCGACGGCGAGCAGGTCGTCGGTTCCTGGCAGGCCGGTTCTCCCGACGAGGCACTGGCCTACTTCGAGCGCAAGTACGAGGGCCTGGTCGTGGAGATCGGCCTCCTCGAGCGACGAGTGAAGACCACCGACCTGTCCGCGAAGGACGCCCAGATCGCCATCGACCACATTCGCGAGCAGGTGGACGCCCACCACGCGGTCGGGGATCTGGACGCGCTGAAGGTACGGCTGGACAAGCTCGTCGAGACGGTCGAGGCACGCCGCGAGGAGCGCAAGGCCCAGCGGGCGAAGCAGTCCGACGAGGCCCGGCACTCCAAGGAGGCGCTGGTCACCGAGGCGGAGGAGCTGGCCCAGTCCGACCAGTGGCGGGCCGCCGGTGAGCGGCTGCGGGCGCTCGTGGACACCTGGAAGGGTCTGCCTCGGCTCGACCGGAAGTCCGACGACGAGCTGTGGCACCGCTTCTCGCACGCGCGCTCGGCGTTCTCCAAGCGCCGCAAGGCGCACTTCGCGTCGCTCGACGCGCAGCGCGAGGAGGCCCGCAAGACCAAGGAGAAGCTGGTCGCGGAGGCCGAGTCGCTGTCCGGCTCGACGGACTGGGGTCCGACGGCCGCCCGCTACCGCGAGCTGATGGCGGACTGGAAGGCCGCGGGCCGTGCCCAGCGCGAGCACGAGGACGATCTGTGGAACCGTTTCCGCGGTGCCCAGGACGTGTTCTTCGCGGCGCGCAGCTCGGTCTTCGCCGAGCGGGACGCGGAGCAGACGGAGAACCTGAAGCTCAAGGAGGAGCTGGCCGAGGAGGCCGAGAAGCTCCTCCCGGTGCACGACCTGAAGGCGGCGCGGGCCGCCTTCCGCTCGATCAACGAGCGGTGGGAGGCCATCGGCCATGTGCCGCGTGACGCCCGCCCGAAGGTCGAGGGCCGGATGCACACGGTGGAGCGGGCCCTCCAGGAGTCCGAGGACGCCGAGTGGCGCCGGACGAACCCGGAGGCACGCGCGCGTGCCGAGGGTCTGACCGGGCAGCTCCAGGCGGCCGTGGACAAGCTCCGGGGCCAGATCGAGTCTGCGCGGTCCTCCGGCAACAACGCGCGGGCGGACAAGCTCCAGAAGGAGCTCGACGGCCGCCAGGCGCTCCTTGAGCAGGCTCTGAAGGGTCTGCAGGAGTTCGGCGGCTGAGTTTTTCCGCTTCTACGTAGAGGGGCTTCCGTACGTGACGTACGTGAAGCCCCTCTACGTAGTGCCCGATTACGGTCTGCGCGCCGATGTCACCCGGTACACGTCGTACACGCCCTCGACTCCCCTGACCGCCTTCAGGACGTGGCCCAGGTGCTTCGGGTCGCCCATCTCGAAGGTGAAGCGGGAGGTGGCCACCCGGTCGCGGGACGTCTGGACGGCCGCCGACAGGATGTTGACGTGCTGGTCGGACAGGACCCTGGTGACGTCCGACAGGAGCCGTGAGCGGTCCAGCGCCTCCACCTGGATGGCGACCAGGAAGACCGAGGACTGGGTGGGCGCCCACTCGACCTCGAGGATGCGCTCGGGTTCGCGGGACAGCGAGTCGACGTTGACGCAGTCGGTGCGGTGGACCGATACGCCGCTGCCGCGCGTGACGAAGCCCATGATCGGGTCGCCGGGCACGGGCGTACAACAGCGGGCGAGCTTGACCCACACGTCGTCGACGCCCTTGACGACGACGCCCGGGTCGGCGTTCGACCGGCGTTTGCGGCCGCGGCCGCGGGCGGGCGGGACGCTCTCGTCGATCTCCTCGGTGGCCGCCTCCTCGCCGCCGAGCGCCTGGACGAGCTTCTGCACCACGTTCTGCGCGGCCACATGGCCCTCGCCGATCGCCGCGTACAGGGACGAGATGTCGGGGTAGCGCATCTCGTGCGCGAGCGTGACCAGCGAGTCGCCGGTGAGGATGCGCTGGATCGGCAGGTTCTGCTTGCGCATGGCGCGCGCGATGGCGTCCTTGCCCTGCTCGATCGCCTCGTCGCGGCGCTCCTTGGAGAACCAGGCCCTGATCTTGTTGCGGGCGCGCGGGGACTTCACGAAGCCCAGCCAGTCGCGGGACGGGCCCGCGCCGGCGGCCTTCGAGGTGAAGACCTCGACCAGGTCGCCGTTGTCCAGGGTGGATTCGAGCGGTACGAGGCGTCCGTTGACCCTCGCTCCTATGGTCCGGTGGCCGACCTCCGTGTGGACCGCGTACGCGAAGTCCACCGGCGTCGCCCCGGCCGGGAGCGCTATGACGTCGCCCTTCGGCGTGAAGACGAAGACCTCGTTGCGGGACAGGTCGAAGCGCAGGGACTCCAGGAACTCGCTGGGGTCCTCGGTCTCCTTCTGCCAGTCGAGCAACTGGCGCAGCCACGCCATGTCGTTGACGGCGTCCTTGTCCTTGCCGAGTCCCTTGGGCGCGTCCGTGCGCACCTTGGAGGCGCCGGCGGACGGCTCCTGCTTGTACTTCCAGTGCGCGGCGATGCCGTACTCGGCGCGGCGGTGCATGTCGAACGTACGGATCTGGAGTTCGACCGGTTTGCCGTTCGGACCGATCACCGTCGTGTGCAGCGACTGGTACATGTTGAACTTGGGCATCGCGATGTAGTCCTTGAACCGCCCCGGAACCGGGTTCCAGCGGGCGTGGACCGTGCCCAGCGCCGCATAGCAGTCGCGGACCGTGTCGACGAGGACTCGGATGCCCACCAGGTCGTAGATCTCCGCGAAGTCACGGCCGCGGACGATCATCTTCTGGTAGACGCTGTAGTAGTGCTTCGGGCGGCCGGTGACGGTCGCCTTGATGCGGGCCGCGCGCAGGTCGGACTGGACCTCGTCGGTCACTATGGCGAGGTACTCGTCGCGCTTGGGGGCGCGCTCGGCGACCAGGCGCACGATCTCGTCGTACATCTTGGGGTAGAGGATCGCGAAGGCGAGGTCCTCCAGCTCCCACTTGATGGTGTTCATGCCCAGGCGGTGCGCCAGCGGAGCGTAGATCTCCAGCGTCTCGCGGGCCTTCTTCTCCTGCTTCTCGCGCTTGAGGTAGCGCATCGTGCGCATGTTGTGCAGACGGTCGGCGAGCTTGATGACCAGGACGCGCGGGTCCTTGGCCATGGCGACGACCATCTTGCGGACGGTCTCGGCCTGCGCGGCCTCGCCGAACTTGACCTTGTCGAGCTTGGTGACGCCGTCGACGAGCAGCGCGACCTGGTCGCCGAAGTCCCGCTTGAGGGTGTCCAGGCCGTACTCGGTGTCCTCGACGGTGTCGTGCAGCAGGCCCGCCATGAGCGTGGCCGGGTCCATGCCCAGCTCGGCGAGGATCGTCGTCACGGCGAGCGGGTGCGTGATGTACGGGTCGCCGCTCTTGCGCTTCTGGCCGCGGTGCCAGCGCTCGGCGACCTGGTAGGCGCGCTCGACCTGGCGGAGCGTGGACGTCTCGATCTTCGGGTCGTTGCTGCGCACTATCCGCAGCAGGGGCTCCAGGACCGGGTTGTACGGGTTGGACCGCTGGACTCCGAGACGGGCCAGCCGGGCGCGCACGCGGTTGGAGGAGCCGCCGCCGGAGCGTGCGGGCTGGCCGGCCGTGGGACGGGCCGCGGACGCGGGTGCCTGACGCTCGGGGGCGGCCGGCTCGGGGCGTGGCCGCTCGGCCGCCTTGGCTCCGGCCGCGGGCTCGGCGGAGCCGTTCTTCGCGGGCGCGCTCGCGGGCGGTGCGGGCGTGCCTGCGGGCGCCGCGGACTTCTCGGGCTTGGCGGCGGTGAGTGGCTGGGCCTCGTCTGGCAAGAGGACTCCTCGTGCGCGATCCGGGTCCCCGGTCAGGCTCCGGAGACCCCATGGTAGCGATCCTGGGCTCCGGACTCGCCTTCGGCCGGTGAGACCGCCTTCTACGGGAGAAACGCGAGAGGCGGGCACCGGATTCCTCCGGGCCCGCCTCCGCGGTGTCCTGCAGGTGCCTCAGGGGTGTCCTGCGGGTGCCTCAGGGGTTGCTCAGGGGGGTTTTGCTCAGACCTTGAGCAGCGCCTCCAGCGGGGCGCCCTCCAGGGCCGGCTCAAGCCGGGCGCGGCCGCCCAGGAACCCGAGCTCCATGAGGACGGCGACGCCGGCGACCCGGGCACCGGCCCGCCGGATCAGCTGGAGCGAGGCCTCGGCGGTGCCGCCGGTGGCGAGGACGTCGTCGACGACCATGACGCGGTCGTCCGCGCTCAGGTCCTCAGCGTGCACCTCGATCTCGGCGGAGCCGTACTCCAGGTCGTACGTCTGGCCGAGCGTCGCTCCGGGGAGCTTGCCCGCCTTGCGTACGGGGATGAAGCCGAGCCCGGCGCGGACCGCGACGGGCGCGCCCAGGATGAAGCCGCGGGCCTCCAGGCCCACGATCTTCGTGGCGCCGCTGCGGACGCTGATCTCGGCCAGCGCGTCGGTGAGCACCGTGAACGCCGCCGGGTCGGCCAGGAGCGGGGTGATGTCCTTGAACGTCACTCCCGGCTCCGGATAGTCCTGGACGTCACGGATGCGGCTGAGCAGCAGCTCCTCGATGCCGGTCATCGGCGCTTCCCGGACGGCCGGCCGCGCCCCCTGCCACGGGACGACGGCTGGGCACGCTGGGCACGCGGTCCGACGACCGCGGGCGTCGCGTCGGCGTCTTCGTGGTCCTCGTCATAGCCGTCGTCGACGACCGGGGCCTCCAGGGACTCGCCCTTCGCGGCGGCCGCGGCGCGCTTGGCGAGCACGCGCTTGCGGAGGGCCTTCATCTGCGGCTCGCGCTCCTTGAGGTCGGCGACGAGCGGCGTGGCGATGAAGATCGAGGAGTACGCACCGGCCGCGAGGCCGACGAACAGCGACAGCGAGATGTCGTTGAGCATGCCCGCGCCGAGCACGCCGCCACCGATGAACAGCAGGCCGCCGACCGGGAGCAGCGCGACCACCGTGGTGTTGATGGAACGCACCAGGGTGCCGTTGATCGAGCGGTCCGCGATCTCGCTGTAGGTCCAGCGGGTCTGTTTGGTGATGTCCTTCGTCTGCTCCTTGAGACTGTCGAAGACGACGACCGTGTCGTAGAGCGAGTAACCGAGGATCGTCAGCAGACCGATCACCGTTCCCGGGGTGACCTCGAAGCCGACCAGGGCGTAGACACCGACCGTGATGGTGATGTCGTGGATGAGCGCCACGAGCGCGGCCACCGCCATACGCCACTCGAAGGCGATGGCCAGATAGATCACGACCAGGACCAGGAAGATCGCCAGGCCCTGCCAGGCCTTGTTGGCGACCTGATCACCCCAGCTGGGACCGACCAGGGCGGCGTTGATCTTCTCCGGGTTGACCTTCAGGTCCTTGGCGAGTTCCTGCTTGATCTGGTCGGACTTGCCGGTGTCGATGCCGGCGATCTGGATGCGCAGTGCGCCGTTGCCGAGCTTCTGGACGATCGCGTCGTGGCCGGAGGCCTCTTCCGCGTACGTCTCGGCCTGGCTCACCGAGACGCTGGTCCTCTCGGTGGTGAAGACGGCGCCGCCCTGGAACTCGATGCCCATGTTCAGGCCGCGCACCGCCAGGCCGACGATGGCCGTGATGGTGATCAGGATGGAGATGCCGTACCAGAGCTTGCGCTTGCCTACGAAGTCGTAGCCGATCTCGCCGCGGTGGAGCCGGGCGCCGAGGGTGCCGAGTTTCGACATCTCAGGCCTCCTTCGTGTCGACGGGAGCGGACACGCGACGGGTGCGGCGCAGCGGCGGCTGGACGCCCAGTCGCTTCGGGTCGAGGCCGGACCAGCTGTGGCCCTCCGCGAAGAACTTCTTGCGGGCGAGGATCGTCATCAGCGGCTTGGTGAAGAAGAAGACGACGACCACGTCGAGCAGGGTGGTCAGACCCAGTGTGAAAGCGAAGCCCTGGACCTTGCCGACCGTGACGACGAAGAGCACGGCTGCGGCGAGGAACGACACGAAGTCGGAGACCAGGATGGTGCGCCGGGCGCGCGGCCAGCCGCGCTCGACCGCGGGCCGCAGCGTACGGCCCTCGCGGATCTCGTCACGGATGCGTTCGAAGAACACGATGAACGAGTCCGCCGTGATGCCGATGGCCACGATGGCGCCGCAGACCGCCGGCAGGTTCAGGGCGAAGCCGATGGCCGGGCCGAGCAGCGACATGATCACGTAGGTCATGACCGCGGAGACCAGCAGCGAGGCGATGGCGATGAGCGACAGACCCCGGTAGTAGGCCACCAGGTAGATGATGACCAGCGCCAGACCGATGGCGCCGGCGATCAGACCGGCCTCCAGCTGCTCGCCGCCGAGCGCGGCGGTGACGGTGTCGACGCTCGCCTCCGTGAAGGTGAGCGGCAGCGCGCCGTACGACAGCATGTTGGCCAGGTCCTCGGCCTCCTGCTGCTTGAAGCTGCCGGAGATCTCCGCGCTGCCGCCGGTCAGCGCCTGGCTGACGTACGGGTCGGAGACGACCTCACCGTCGAGGACGATGGCGAACTGGTTCTGCGGGGACTGGTTCTGCGCCAGCTTGCCCGTGATGCTCGCGAACTTCTTGGCTCCCTTGGACGTGAAGTCCATGGTGACCTTCCAGCCCGCGGCACCCTGGGTGTCGAACAGGGCCGAGGCCTTGTCGACGTCCGTGCCCTCGACCTCGGCCGGGCCGAGGATGTACTTCTGCCACTGGCCCTGGGAGTTCTGACCACAGGCGACGGTCGGGTCGCTGGCCTTGGCGCCGTCACCGGCCTTCGCGCGGACCGTCTTCTTGGTGCAGTCCAGTGCGGTGTACTCCGCCTGGAGCTTGGCGGTCGCCGGGTCGGTGCTCGCGGACGGCGAGGCGGACGGGCTGGACGAGGCGGAACCGCTGCCCGACGGGGTGGGGTCGGCCTTCAGCGCGTCGGTGACCGCACGGCCCTGCGTGCTGGAAGTCGCCGAGGGCGACGCGGACGAGGTGGCCTTGTCGGTGGCCTTGTCCTTGTCTGTGTCCTTGTCCGAACCCGTGGAGGCGCTGCTGGAGGCGCTCGGCGAGGGGCTGGCCGCCGGGTCCCCACCGGAGACCTCGGTGGTCAGGACGGGACGGAAGTAGAGCTTGGCGGTGGTGCCGACCTGTTCCCGGGCCTGCTCGGAGTTGGTGCCCTTGGGGATGTTGACGATGATGTTGCTGTCGCCCTGGGTCTGCACCTCCGCCTCGGTGACGCCCAGACCGTTGACACGGCGGTTCATGATGTCGACCGCGGTGTTCATGTTGGTCGGGTTGATCGCGTTCTTCTGGCCCGGCTCGTTCTTCGCCTGGAGCGTGATGCTCGTACCGCCGGCGAGGTCGATGCCGAGGCGCGGCGTCGAGTGTCCGGAGGCGAACATGCCGCCGGTGAGCGCCACGATGGCGATCAGGATCAGGGCCAAGGTGCGCCCCGGCCTGCCCTGGGTGCCCTGTCGGCCCTTCTTAGGTGCTGCCACCTTCTCGTTCTCCCTCTTCGTCCGCCCGGTGACCGAAGTACCTGCGCGGACGGGCATGAATGGTGTCGAGATTCCGTGCGAAGCCACACGTCCCGGGGACCGCGGCGCGCGAGCGGCGCACTCCGCGGTCCCCGGTCATGACTACTTCGCGTCGGACTCGCCGTCGGACTTCTTCAGGTCAGCCTCATCGGCCTTCTTCGGCTCCGCGTCCGCGGACTCCTCGACGGGCTCGTCTGCCGCGTCCTTCTTGCCGAGGTCGATGGGCTTGTCGTCGGAAGCGTCGGCGGGCTCGTCGGTCTCGGTGAGGGAGGAGGCGTCGTCCGGGACGACGGACTCGTCTTCCTTGAGGTCGTGCTCGATGCCGTGAACGAGGCGGTTGTACTCGTCGTCGCTGAGGACCGCGCCGATCGCGTTCTTCGCGAAGAGCAGGTCGACTCCCGGGCCCGCGTCAAGGAGGACCGTGTCCTCGTTGACCTCCTTCACCGTTGCGTACATGCCACCGATCGTGCGGACGCCGGAGCCGGGCTGCATGTCGTTGCGCATCTGCGCAGCCGCATTCTGCTTCTTCTTGGCCGACCGGGTCATCAGGAACATGGCCCCGATGAGCACGATGAACGGGAGGAGGGTCACGAGACTCACGGGACGGAACTTCCTTCATTCGACCGCGATGGTGAGCGGCCTGATGGATGGGGTATGTGCGCCGCCGGCAAAGGCGGCATCGGCGGAGTCTAAGCGAGTCCGCCGTCAAGGAACAACGCTCAGCATGGCACCGGGGTTCCTGACCCCGCGAGCCCCCTCGCCGTCACGCCCCGAACAGGTCCTGTTGTCCGTTTCCACCGGTTGACGGCCGGGGCGGGGTGAGGCCGAAATGCGCCCACGCCGCCGGTGTCGCCACCCGCCCGCGGGGCGTACGGGCCAGTAGCCCCTCACGGACGAGGAAGGGCTCGGCCACCTCCTCCACGGTCTCGCGCTCCTCCCCCACGGCGACGGCGAGCGTGGACAGACCGACCGGGCCGCCGCCGAAGAGCTTGATCAGCGCTTCGAGGACACCGCGGTCCAGGCGGTCGAGGCCCCGGCTGTCCACTTCGTAGACGGCGAGGGCGGCGCCGGCGATCTCGCGCGTGACGAAGCCGTCGGCCTTGACCTGGGCGTAGTCGCGGACGCGGCGCAGGAGGCGGTTGGCGATACGGGGTGTGCCGCGTGAGCGGCCCGCGATCTCGGCGGCGCCCGCGGTGTCGATCTCGACGTCCAGCAGGTTCGCCGAGCGGTGGATGACGCGCTCCAGCTCGGCGGGCTCGTAGAACTCCATGTGGGCGGTGAAGCCGAAGCGGTCCCGCAGCGGGGGCGGCAGCAGGCCCGCGCGCGTGGTGGCTCCGACGAGCGTGAAGGGCGGCAGTTCGAGCGGGATGGCGGTGGCGCCGGGGCCCTTGCCGACGATCACGTCGACGCGGAAGTCCTCCATCGCCATGTAGAGCATCTCCTCGGCGGGCCGCGACATGCGGTGGATCTCGTCGAGGAAGAGGACCTCGCCCTCCTGGAGGGAGGAGAGGATCGCGGCGAGGTCGCCCGCGTGCTGGATGGCGGGGCCGCTGGTGATGCGGATGGGGGCTTCCATCTCGGCGGCGATGATCATCGACAGGGTGGTCTTGCCGAGGCCGGGGGCGCCGGAGAGCAGGACGTGGTCGGCGGTGGCGCCACGCGCGCGTGCGGCCCGCAGGACGAGGTCCAGCTGCTCGCGGACCTTCTCCTGGCCGATGAACTCGCCGAGGTCCTTGGGACGCAGGGCGGCCTCGACGGCCTGCTCCTCATGATCGGCGGACGCACCGACGAGCCGCTCGGCGGTGTCGTCGTCGGCCGTGTCGTCCCAGTTCATGTGCTGTGCCTCGCGAGGTAGTGGGTCCGGGTCGTACGGGCATGGGGCGGGCGGGGCCGCGCACCGGAGGGGCGCGGCGAACTGCGCGACCAGCCACAGCGGACCCGCAGTTTCACGACCGCACCTCCCGCGGAGCTCAACGCGCTCTGTTGAGGGTCTGCAGGGCGGCCTTCAGCAGCTGGCCGATCTGCGGCGTCCCGGCCGCCTCCGCCTGCGGCGCCACCGCGGAGACCGCCTCGTCGGCCTCGCGGGTCGCGTACCCGAGGCCGATCAGCGCGGCGTGCAGCTGCTCGCGCCAGCCGGCCGTGACGGGCGTGCCGATGGCCTGACCGCCGGTGCCGAGGGGCTCGCCGAGGCGGTCCTTGAGCTCCAGGAGGAGCTTCTGGGCACCCTTCTTGCCGATGCCCGGGACGGCGGTGAGGGACTTCTCGTCACCGGTGGACACCGCGCGGCGCAGGGCGTCGGGGCTGTGCACCGCGAGCATGGCCTGGGCCAGGCGCGGGCCTACTCCGCTCGCGGTCTGCAGCAGCTCGAAGGTCCCCCGCTCGTCGTCGTCGGCGAAGCCGTACAGCGTCAGTGAGTCCTCCCGTACGACGAGGGAGGTGGCGAGCTTGGCGGGCCGGCCCATGCGGAGTCCGGAGAGCGTGTTCGGTGTGCACTGGACCGCGATGCCGATGCCGCCCACCTCGACCACCGCGGAGTCTGGCGCGAGGGCGGCGACGGGGCCGCTGACGAAGGCGATCATGCGGTACGGCCTTTCGGTGCGTGGGGCGGTGCGTGGGGCGGTGCGTGGTTCGGTCCGTCGGTCGCCGCGCGGCCCGGTGCTTGTTGCGAGGCGAGTTTCGACGCGTGCAGGGCGGCGGCCTGCTGGAGCCGGTTCTGGGCGACGGCCTGCTGCAGGCGGTTCTGCGCGGGCGCGCGCCAGATGTGGCAGATCGCGAGGGCCAGGGCGTCCGCCGCGTCGGCGGGCTTCGGGGGTGCGTCGAGCCGGAGGAGCCGGGTGACCATGGCACCGACCTGGGCCTTGTCGGCGCGGCCGTTACCGGTGACGGCGGCCTTGACCTCGCTCGGCGTGTGCAGGGCCACGGGAATCCCGCGCCGGGCGGCGCACAGCATGGCGACCGCGCTGGCCTGGGCCGTGCCCATCACCGTACGGACGTTGTGCTGGCTGAACACCCGCTCCACAGCGACGAATTCGGGCCGGTGCTCGTCGAGCCACTGCTCGATGCCCTGCTCGATGGCGACGAGGCGCTGCCCCAACTCCGCGTCGGCGGGCGTGCGTACGACACCGACGCCGCGCATGGTCAGGGGCCGGCCTGCGACACCTTCGACCACACCGACACCGCACCGGGTCAGTCCGGGGTCAACGCCCAGTACCCGCACCCCTGCCCCTCCTTCGATCTCCCCCGGCCACCGCTGGGAGGTACCCCCAGTTCGTGCAGGCTATCGGGTGCCACCGACATCGCTCACCAGCGACGCCCGACAAAGCGACGGGCCGACGGAGTGTGTCCCGTCGGCCCGTTGAACCCGTGCGGCTCGTGGCGGCGCTACGCGTCCACCTTCTCCATGACCTCGTCGCTCACGTCGAAGTTGGCGAAGACGTTCTGCACGTCGTCGCTGTCCTCAAGGGCGTCGATGAGCTTGAAGATCTTCCTGGCGCCCTCCTCGTCCAGCTCGACCTGCATGGTCGGGACGAAGTTGGCGTCGGCGGAGTCGTAGTCGATCCCGGCGTCCTGAAGGGCGGTGCGCACCGCGACCAGGTCGGTGGCCTCGGAGATGACCTCGAAGGACTCGCCCAGGTCGTTGACCTCCTCGGCGCCCGCGTCGAGCACGGCACCCAGGACGTCGTCCTCGCCCAGCTCGCCCTTGGGGACGATGACGACACCCTTGCGGTTGAAGAGGTACGAGACGGAACCCGGGTCGGCCATGTTGCCGCCGTTGCGGGTCATGGCGACGCGTACGTCCGAGGCGGCGCGGTTGCGGTTGTCGGTGAGGCACTCGATGAGCACCGCGACACCGTTCGGGCCGTAGCCCTCGTACATGATCGTCTCGTAGTCGGCGCCACCGGCTTCGAGACCGGCACCGCGCTTGACCGCGGAGTCGATGTTCTTGTTCGGGACCGAGCTCTTCTTGGCCTTCTGGATGGCGTCGAAGAGCGTCGGGTTACCGGCGGGGTCGGCACCGCCGGTACGGGCCGCGACCTCGATGTTCTTGATCATCTTCGCGAAGAGCTTGCCGCGCTTGGCGTCGATCACGGCCTTCTTGTGCTTCGTCGTAGCCCATTTAGAGTGGCCGGACATCTGCCTGTCTCCTTCGCGTAACCCAACTCTTTACGAACCCCAGGAATCCTACTAGGACCCCGGAGCCAGGTTCGCGCGCACCATCTCGACGAACAGGCCGTGCACGCGGTGGTCGCCGGTCAGTTCCGGGTGGAACGACGTGGCGAGCGCGTTGCCCTGACGCACGGCGACGATGTGGCCGTCGTGCTCGGCCAGCACCTCCGCCTCCGCGCCCACGGACTCGACCCAGGGGGCACGGATGAAGACGCCCTCCACGGCATCGCCCGCCACGCCCTTCACGTCGACCGTCGCCTCGAAGGATTCGTTCTGCCGTCCGAAGGCGTTGCGGCGCACGATCATGTCGATGCCGCCGATGGTCTCCTGGCCCGAGCGCGGGTCGAGGATCTTGTCGGCGAGCATGATCATGCCCGCGCAGGTGCCGTAGACGGGCATCCCGGCCCGCACACGCGCGCGGAGGGGTTCCATCAGGCCGAAGAGGACGGCCAGTTTGGAAATGGTGGTGGACTCGCCGCCGGGGATGACGAGTCCGTCGACCTCGGCGAGTTCCTCGGGGCGCCGGACCGCCCTGCCCACGGCGTCCGCCGCGGCCAGGGCGACCAGGTGCTCCCGTACGTCGCCCTGGAGAGCCAGGACACCTACGACAGGTACCTCGGTCATGGGTGGTTACCAGCCGCGGTTCGCGTAGCGCTCGGCCTCGGGGAGGGTGTCGCAGTTGATGCCGACCATGGCCTCGCCGAGGTTGCGGGACGCCTCCGCGATGATCTTCGGGTCGTCGTAGAAGGTGGTGGCCTTCACGATGGCGGCGGCGCGCTTGGCCGGGTCGCCGGACTTGAAGATGCCGGAGCCGACGAAGACGCCCTCGGCGCCGAGCTGGCGCATCAGCGCGGCGTCGGCGGGAGTGGCCACACCACCGGCGGAGAACAGGACGACCGGGAGCTTGCCGAGTTCGGCGACCTCCTTGACGATCTCGTACGGGGCGCGCAGTTCCTTGGCGGCGGCGTACAGCTCGTTGTTGTCGTAGCCGCGGAGCTTGGCGATCTCGTTCTTGATCTGGCGCAGGTGGCGGACGGCCTCGACGACGTTGCCGGTGCCGGCCTCGCCCTTGGAGCGGATCATGGCGGCGCCCTCGGCTATGCGGCGCAGGGCCTCGCCCAGGTTGGTGGCGCCACAGACGAAGGGGGTCGTGAAGGCCCACTTGTCGGAGTGGTTGACCTCGTCCGCGGGGGTGAGGACCTCGGACTCGTCGATGTAGTCGACGCCGAGGGACTGCAGGACCTGGGCCTCCACGAAGTGGCCGATGCGCGACTTGGCCATCACCGGGATGGACACGGCCTCGATGATGCCCTCGATCATGTCGGGGTCGGACATGCGCGCCACGCCGCCGTCCTTGCGGATGTCGGCGGGCACGCGCTCCAGGGCCATGACGGCCACGGCGCCCGCGTCCTCGGCGATCTTCGCCTGCTCCGGCGTGACGACGTCCATGATCACGCCGCCCTTGAGCTGCTCGGCCATGCCGCGCTTCACGCGCGCGGTGCCGGTGGCAGGGGTGTCGGTGGGCTGGGCGGGAGTGGAGAGCGTGCTGGACAAGGGTTGACCTCACTCGGTGAAAGAGGGCTTCTGCAGACACCGAGGAAACGCTTGAGGACCAGGCCACTGCAAGGGCCAATGGGGAGGCGGTGGCTCATTTTCCGCGCCTCCGGGCGCGTTTCCCGTGGTCAGGTGGGGCGGCCGGGGCCGTGACCAGGGACGTCGTGCGGTGTGCCCGACGGCGTCGGATCCCGTGGCTGGAAGCCTTTCCCGGGGTCCACGCGCGCGTGGACTACGTTCCCGGGCGGTCCGCGAGGGCGACCGGAGCCTCGTCGTCCATCTCGAAGGCCAGCGGGAAGGGCGCGTGGCCGGCCAGCCGGAACCAGCGCACCTTGCGGTGGCGGCGCAGGGCACGGGCCGCCCGTACGGCGTCGTTGTGGAAGCGCCGGGCCATCGGCACCCGGCGGACCGCCTGGGCGAGTTCACGTGCCGCGTCCTCGCCACCGGGGACCGCCTGCACCGCCTCGACCTGCTGGACCTCTCCGAAGACGGCCCGCAGCGCCTGGCTGAGGTCGCTCTCGGCGACCTCCCTGTTGTCCTCCTCGGCCTGGCGGGCCGCGTGCGCCGCTTCGTAGAGCACGATCGAGGCGGCCGGGTCGAGCACTCCGGAGGTGGCCAGTTCCTGTGCCACCGACGCCCTCCGGAGCAACTGGGCGTCGAGCGCGGCCCGTGCCGCGTCGATCCGCGAGTGCAGCCGGTCGAGACGGCCCGCGGTCCAGCTCAGGTAGAGGCCGATCGCCACGAGGGCGACCACGATCCAGATCAGTGTGGAGGTCACGGGCGCACAGGCTACCGGTGCGTCCCGGGCCGCCCGCCCCGGCATCGCCCCGCACGACGATCAGCGACCGAGCCGCGGGAAGGCGCGACGGCAGTGCTGCGACGGGCGGCGCCTCGGCAGTGCTCTCACTGGAGCACCGGGACGGGGCGGGCTGCCTCCCCCGGGGCGCGGAAACCGGCCCGGCCCCTCCGTCGCCCTCGGCGGCGCCTTGCGCGGGGCGCCGCCGAGGGCCTCAGCCGTTCGGCTGTCCGGCTGCGCCGGCCGCCGGGCCGACCTCAGGGGCGGCGCCCACGAGCGTGAACCGCATGGAAAGGATGTCTTCCGGTACGGCCTCGACCCGGTGTCCGAGCCGCTCCTCGATGATCCGCGCCACAGCGAAGAGCCGGATGCGCTCCTCCGGAGTGTGCGCGGGAAAGACGGCCCACCCCTGGCGGGCCAGCTGCGCGCCGATCTCGGTGGCGAAGACCGAGCGGGTGCGCAGCTCCTCCTCGGCCGCCAGAGGGGTCCTGGTGGCCTCCTGGGGCACCTCCCGGACTTCACGCACGTCCCCCCGCCACCCATGTCCCCCACCACGCGCGTTCCCTCCCGCTCTCAGTCCCGGACCAGGCCGAGTCGGGCCAGCAGCCCGCCCGGCTCGTGCGGCTCGTCGGCGGCGACCGCGGCGGCTCCGTCGGTGACCGTCTCGTAGACGGACAGGATGTCCGCGCCGACCGTCGACCAGTCGAAACGCCGCACATGCGCGCTCCCCCGCTCGCGCAGTTCCGCGCGGCGCGCCGGGTCGCCGAGCAGCCGTACCGCCGAGGCGGCCAGCGCGTCGGCGTCCTCGTTGGCGAACAGCTCGCCCGCCGCGCCCTGGTCGAGGACCTGCGCGAACGCGTCGAGGTCGGAGGCGAGCACGGGCGCGCCCGCCGACATGGCCTCGACGAGGATGATCCCGAAGCTCTCGCCGCCGGTGTTGGGCGCGACGTACAGGTCGACGCTGCGCAGGAACCGCGCCTTGTCCTCGTCGCTGACCATGCCGAGGAACTCGACGCGCGACCGCAGCTCCGCGGGGAGCTTCTCGACCGCCTCCTCCTCGTCGCCGCGCCCGGCGACCAGGAGCCGGGCCCCCGGCCGCTCGGCGAGGATCTTCGGCAGCGCCTTCATGAGGACCGGCAGTCCCTTGCGGGGCTCGTCGATACGCCCTATGAAGCCGATCGTTTCTCCCTGCCACTCGCCCTTGGGCTCCGCCTTCGCGAAGAAGTCCACGTCGACACCGTTCGGGATGACGACGGCGTCGCCGCCCAGGTGCTCGACGAGGGTGCGCCGCGCGTACTCGCTCACCGCGATGCGCGCGCTGATCTTCTCCAGGGCGGGCTGCAGGATCGGGTACGCCGCGATCATCGCCCGGGACCGCGGGTTCGACGTGTGGAAGGTGGCGACGATCGGCCCCTGTGCGGCCCAGCAGGAGAGCAGGCCGAGGGACGGCGACGCCGGCTCGTGGATGTGGATCACGTCGAACGTGCCGTCGTGCAGCCAGCGCCGCACCCGCGCGGCCGACAGGAACCCGAAGTTGAGGCGCGCGACCGAGCCGTTGTACGGCACCGGGACGGCACGGCCGGCCGAGACGACGTACGGCGGAAGGGGGGTGTCGTCATCGGCCGGAGCGAGGACGGAGACATCGTGTCCGAGGCCGATGAGGTGGTCCGCCAGATCGCGGATGTGGAACTGGACTCCCCCGGGCACGTCCCAGGAGTACGGACAGACGATGCCGATTCTCACGGCTGTTCCCCCTCGGCCGGCCCGGAGCGGGGCTCCAGGTCGGCGAGCCACAAGCGCTGCAGCATGTGCCAGTCCTCCGGATGGTCGGCGATACCCGTGGCGAAGGCGTCGGCCAGCGCCTGCGTCATGACAGACGTCTTCTCGGCCCGGCTACCTGACTCGGGGACGTCGACGGGTGGATGGACCCGGCCCCGCATCACGGGCGAGTCGTCGTACCAGAGTGTCACCGGCAGCAGCAGCGCACCGGTCTGCTGGGCAAGTAGTGCCGGACCCGCGGGCATCCGGGTGGCGTCCCCGAAGAACTTGACCTCGACCCCGGAGGCGGACAGATCGCGCTCGGCGACCAGACAGACGAGGCCGCCGTCGCGCAGCCGCCGGGCCAGTGTGCCGAACGCGGTGCCGCCGCTGTGCGGCAGGACCTCCATACCGAGGCTCTCGCGATAGGCGACGAACCGGTCGTACAGCTTCGCCGGCTCCAGCCGCTCGGCGACCGTCGTGAACGGCGTGTCCAGCTTGGTGGTGACCCAGGCTCCGGCGAGGTCCCAGTTGGCCAGGTGCGGCAGCGCGAGGATGACGCCCTTCCCGGCGGCGAGCCCGTCGGTGAGGTGGTGGACGTCCTTCACGTCGAAGCCGTCCTTGATGCGCTCCCGGCTCCAGGCGGGCAGCCGGAAGGACTCCATCCAGTAACGCAGGTACGAGCGCATGCCGGCCCTGGAGAGCTCGGTGAGCCGCTCCGGGCTCGCGTCGGGCAGCACGCGCGCGTAGTTGGATTCGAGGCGTCGTACGCCCTTGCCGCGTCGCTTCCAGGCGATGTCGGCGATGGTCCGGCCCAGGCGTACGGCGACGGGCTCGGGGAGCTTCTTGACGGCTCCCCAGCCCGCCGCGTACGCCGCGTACGTGAGCTGGCCCTTCAGACCGCTCACGGTGTGGCCTCGCTGCTGTGCGAGGCGTTGTCCGGGGAGGCGGTGGTGGAGGGAGAGGCCTCGGCCGCGGCATCCGCCTCGGCGGACTCCCGGCGGACCGTGACGACGCGCTGGATCAGCGTGACGACACTGCCGACGGCGACGATCCACAGCGCGATGGGCAGCAGGATCTCGATACCGGGCACGCCGAACGTCTTGTGGAAGCCCGCGAGGCCGGCCGCGACCAGCGAGATCACCAGACGCTCGGCCCGCTCGACGAGGCCGTTGACGGCGACGGGCAGCCCGATCGACTCGCCGCGGGCCTTGGTGTACGACACCACCTGGCCGCTGGCCAGGCAGAAGATCGAGACGGCGCACAGGACGTTGTCGTCGCCGCCGCCCGCGTACCAGAGCGCGAAGCCGCCGAAGATCGCGCTGTCGGCGACCCGGTCGAGCGTCGAGTCGAGGAAGGCTCCCCAGCGGCTGGAGCGGCCCAGCTGGCGGGCCATGTTGCCGTCGACCATGTCCGAGAACACGAACAGTGTGATGACGATCGTGCCCCAGAAGAGCTCTCCCCGGGGGAAGAAGACCAGCGCGCCCGCCATCACTCCGGCCGTGCCCAGGATGGTGACCGTGTCGGGGCTTACCCCCCGGCGGATGAGAAACGCGGCGAACGGTGTGAGGACACGCGTGAAGAATGCACGCGCGTACTTGTTCAGCATGGCCTTCCCGAGGGTCGGTGTGGCCGCGCGGCCCCTGCTGGCCACCGGCTGGCCCATCGTAGCCACGCGTGCGCTTGTGCGACGGTCGGGCACCCGCACCCCGGGTCACGTCCTGATGACATCCGTGGGACGGCGCGATCGCGTCCGTTGTATGGACGCACCGTGACACGAGTGCAAAGCTCGAAGACACCGCGGGCGTCATCGGAGCCGCCACCGCACGCGGCGCCGCGCGTCCGCGCCCACAGTGACCTCACCGTGCACGGGAGGCAAGGCCATGGGCGACAAGGCGAATGCACACCCCGGAGCCGCCGGCAGGGCTACGGCGGCCGACCACCCCGCGTCCGTACGGAATGTGGTGCTGGTCGGCCACTCCGGATCGGGCAAGACGACTCTGGTGGAAGCTCTCGCGCTGACGGCGGGAGCGGTGAACAGGGCGGGCCGTGTGGAGGACGGCGGCACCGTCTCCGACTACGACGAGATCGAGCACCGGCAGCAACGCTCGGTACAGCTCTCCCTGGTACCCGTCGACTGGGACGGATACAAGATCAATATTCTCGACACACCCGGATACGCCGATTTCGTCGGCGAGTTGAGGGCCGGTCTGCGAGCGGCGGACGCGGCCCTTTTCGTCGTCTCGGCCTCGGACGGGGTGGACGGCTCGACGCGCATGGTGTGGGAGGAGTGCGCCGCGGTCGGTATGCCGCGGGCCATCGTGATCACGCACCTGGAGTCGGCCAGGGCGGACTTCGACGAGATGACGCGGACCTGCGCGGAGGCATTCGGGGCCGACGACCCCGACGCCGTACTGCCGCTCTACCTGCCGCTGCACGGCCCGCAGGGCCCCGACGGGCACGCGCCCGTGACGGGTCTGATCGGGCTGCTGTCGCAGCGGTTGTTCGACTACGCCTCCGGGGAGCGCAAGGAGTCCGAGCCGGGCCCCGAGCAACTGCCGCTCATCGAGGAGGCCCGCAACCGGCTGATCGAGGGGATCATCGCCGAGAGCGAGGACGAGACCCTCATGGACCGCTATCTCGGCGGCGAGGAACTCGACTTCAAGACACTCGTGCAGGACCTGGAACGGGCCGTCGCGCGCGGGATCTTCTTCCCGGTGCTGGCCGCCGCGCCCGCCGCCGAGGGCGCCAAACAGGGCCTCGGCACGGTGGAGCTCCTTGAGCTGATCACCGGCGGCTTCCCGACCCCGCTGGAGCGCGAGGCCCCGACGGTCACCACCCCGGACGGCAGGGCCCGCCAGGTGAAGGCCTGCGACCCGGACGGACCGCTGGTCGCCGAGGTCGTGAAGACCGCGTCCGACCCGTACGTAGGCCGTGTCTCGATGGTGCGCGTGTTCTCCGGGACACTGCGCCCAGACGAGACGGTGCACGTCTCCGGACACGGGCTCGCCGACCGCGGCCACGAGGACCACGACGTCGACGAGCGCATCGGCGCCCTGTCCGCGCCGTTCGGCAAGCAGCAGCGCGCCCTCACGCACGCCATCGCCGGCGACCTCGCCTGCGTGGCCAAGCTGAGCCGTGCCGAGACCGGCGACACGCTCTCCTCCAAGGACGACCCGCTGCTCATGGAGCCGTGGGAGATGCCGGACCCGCTGCTGCCGCTCGCCATCCAGGCGCACAGCAAGGCGGACGAGGACAAGCTGTCGCAGGGCCTGGGCCGGCTGGTCGCCGAGGACCCGACGATGCGGCTCGAACAGAACCAGGACACCCACCAGGTCGTCCTGTGGTGCCTGGGCGAGGCTCACGCGGACGTCGCCCTGGAACGGCTGCGCAGCCGCTACGGCGTCCAGGTCGATGTCGTACCCCACAAGGTCTCCCTACGGGAGACGTTCGCCGACAGGTCGGCCGGGCGCGGCCGTCATGTGAAGCAGTCGGGCGGGCACGGGCAGTACGCGATCTGCGCGATCGAGGTGGAGCCGCTGCCCGGAGGGTCCGGCATCGAGTTCGTCGACAAGGTCGTCGGCGGAGCCGTGCCACGGCAGTTCATCCCGTCCGTCGAGAAGGGCGTGCGCGCGCAGGCCGCCAAGGGCGTGGCCGCGGGCTACGCGCTGATCGACATACGGATCACGCTGCTCGACGGCAAGGCGCACTCGGTGGACTCCTCGGACGCCGCGTTCCAGACCGCCGGGGCGCTCGCCCTGCGGGAGGCCGCGGTCGACGCCCGGATCCATCTCCTGGAGCCGGTCGCCGAGGTGACGGTCCTGGTCGGCGACGAGTACGTGGGCGCCGTGATGAGCGATCTGTCGGGGCGGCGCGGTCGCGTCGTCGGCACCGAGCAGGCCGGCGGCAACCGCACGCTCGTACGGGCCGAGGTCCCCGAGATCGAGATCGGACGGTACGGGGTCGACCTGCGCTCCCTCTCGCACGGCACCGCGCGCTTCAACCGCACATACGCCCGACACGAGCCGATGCCGGCGCAGTTGGCGGAGAAGATCCGCGAACAGGCGCAGGGAAACACCTAGTTGAAACACCGGTCGATCACCCCTCCGGGTCGGCGGGCAGCTTGTGCTGTCCGCCGACGGATGTCGGTCCCGGCGGATACTCTGAGAACCTGATCAAGACGATGACCTGATCAACAGGTGTGCGGAGCACGGAAGTCGGGAAAAGCCGCAGCAGCGGAGCATGGCGGCGATGGGGGCGGCAGTGGCGGACGAGGGATTCGATTTCAGGCCCGGGGCACAGGTCCCGCTCTCGGGTGCCGCAGGCCAGACGGCGGCGACCTTCGCCCTGGCCTCGGCGGCGTACCGGGACAACGAGGTCGGGGAGATCCTCAAGGCCAACAACGAATGGCACAAGTCGACGGTCAAGGCGGGCAAGCTCAAGCTCTTCGTGCCCAATCTGGGCGAGGCGTTCTCGCGGGCCGTGCACGACCGGATGCTCGGCAGCGGCCGCGGCGCGCTCATCCAGTCGTTCGGCACCGAACCCCAGGTCGTCGTCGAGCACTGCCTGGCGGCGAACCGCATCCGCCGGGAGCGCGACAACTGGCTGACGGCGGTGACGGTGCTGTGCGGGCTGATCTTCCTGCCCGGGCTCATCGCCTGGCTGCTGGTCTTCCAGATCCGCACGATGATCGCCAAGCGTGAGGACAAGCGCGCCTCCGCCCTCGCCACCACCCTCCTCATCGCCTTCGGCGCGCTCGCCGTGATCTTCCTGCTCCGGCTGCCGTTCGGCGGCTTCTGGGCCTGGTACGCACGCGCGGCGATCGTCATGCCGGTCGTCGGCTGGTTCTGGGCCCAGCAGATCTGCGAGCGCACGGCCAAGGACCTGCGCGCCCGCTGGGAGGGCCTGCTTTCGGGCGGCGGTGTGGGGGCCAAGATCCCCGAGGCGGTGCCCGGCAGCCCCGGCGAGACGGCCGCGGAGTCGCTGCGCCAGAACCTGGCCAAGCTGAGCGCCGAGCAGCAGTCCAACTCCGTCTTCTACGCGGGCCCCAAGGGCATACTCGGCATGGGCACGCGCTGGGGCAGCTGGCAGCTCGCCGAGGATCTCGTGCCGCTCGACGAGAGCAAGGAGATCCACCCCTTCCGCAGCTGGGACGTCATCCGGTCGATCCACGACCAACTGCGCATGCTGGAGCGCGGCCCGCTCAACACCGGTGGCTTCCCGCGCCCTTCGATAAAGCACTGGGTGGTCACCCCCATCGGGGAGAACGCGGGTTCGGTGTCCCGGCCGGGCGGTACGGACGTGGACGCGTACCAGGTGAAGAACCACGCCATCCAGGACATCTGCAACAAGCAGCAGTTCGGCAGCGGCGACCGGCACTACCTCGGCATCCAGTGGACGCTCTGGGACGGCCAGTTGGTCATCACCATGCTGATCACGGTGACCGTGCTGCACGAGACCCTGCGCATCGAGGTCACCGGCCACGCGCTCGGACCCGTGCACCCGCTGTTCACGACCAAGCCCTCGGCGAAGACGAAGCAGATCGCGAAGTCCTTCAAGCCCTGGGAGACCCGCTCCAAGAAGCTGCCGCTCGTCGAGACCGACGAGGTGGTGCGCCTCGCGGTGCGCGCCCCGATCACCTGGTACCCGCCGCTGCTCAACTGGCTCGGCGGCAGCCTGGCGCTCCCGGAGCCGTTCGGCCTGCGGCACGCGTGGGCCGATCAGCCCTGGCGGCACCGCTTCATGGCCGACGACGCGCTGCGGGCCGCCACGCCCGTCCTGCGCGTGGTGCACGCGGCGTCCATCAAGGTCCTCAAGGAGAACGGCGTCAACACGGAGAAGTTCGGCAACCGCTCGTCGTTCCTGAGCACGGCGATCCAGGACGCGTCACCAAGGAAGGCAGACGTCTACGACGCGTGAGCCCCCGGCGGTTCGGCGGGTCGGGTGCGTTGTGTTGTGCGGGTCGTGGGGGCTGGGCGCGCAGTTCCCCGCGCCCCTTGAGGGGGCTCAGGCCGTCGGCCAGGCTTCCGCGAGCATCTTCCTCGTGTCCGCCAGCAGTTGGGGCAGCACCCGCGTGTGGCCGACCACCGGCATGAAATTGGTGTCGCCGCCCCAGCGGGGCACGATGTGCTGATGCAGGTGGGCGGCGATCCCGGCGCCCGCGACCGTGCCCTGGTTCATCCCGATGTTGAACCCGTGCGCACCGGAGGCGGCCCGCAGCGCGGTCATCGCCTGCTTCGTCAGCTCGCCCAGCTCGGCGGTCTCCGGGACGGTCAGGTCGGTGTAGTCCGCGACATGCCGGTAGGGCACGACCATCAGGTGCCCGCCGTTGTACGGGTACAGGTTGAGCACCGCGTAGACCTGCTCGCCACGCTTGATCACGAGCCCGTCCTCGTCGGACTTGGCCGGGATCGAGCAGAAGGGGCAGCCGTCGTCGGCCCCGGGACCGGTGGGCTTGTTCTCGCCCTGGATGTACGCCATCCGGTGGGGCGTCCACAGGCGCTGGAACGCGTCCTGTGTGCCGACTCCGATCTGCTGCTCCGGCTCACTCGTCATGTGGTGCAGCATATGGCTTCGCCCGTTCGCGGCGTGTCGCCGGGTACCACGTGAAAGGGCCTCCGGCCAAGCTGAGCCGATGGACGACGACAGCCGCACGGCCCGCTGGGAACACCGCGCCGAGGTCCCGCTCGCCGTGGCCTCGGTACTGTTCCTCACCGCGTACGCGATCCATGTCCTCGCCCACGGCCTGCCCGGGCCGTGGCGGGACCTGTGTCTCGCGGTGACCCTGGCGAGCTGGGCGGTGTTCGCCGTCGACTACGCCGTCCGCTGGCGGCTCAGTGGCCAGGGCCACCGCTTCGTACGGACGCACTGGCTGGACACGATCGTCCTGGCCCTGCCCCTCCTGCGCCCCCTGCGCGTGGTCAGGGTCTACGAGGCCGTCCAGCGCCGGCAGGGACGCCCGCGGCTCACTCTGCACGCGCGCGTGATCACGTACGCGGGTCTCTCGGTGGCCCTGCTCGGCTTCGCGGGCGCGCTCGCCGTGTACCAGCAGGAGCACGCGGCACCGGGCGCGACGATCCGTACCTTCGGCGACGCGGTGTGGTGGACCTGCGCCACGCTCGCGACCGTGGGATACGGCGACGTGACTCCCGTGACGGCCGCCGGACGCGTGATCGCGGTGGGCCTGATGGCCTGCGGGCTCGCGCTGCTCGGCGCGGTGACCGGGTCGTTCTCGGCGTGGCTGCTGCAGGTCTTCTCCAGCGAGGACGAGCGCCGGGCAGCAGCCCCCGTGCCGTACGAGCGTCCGGCGGCGGCCCCCGCGCGGCACGACGAGAGGCCCCCGGAAAGCTGAGCTCTCCGGGGGCCTCCGGGCGCCTTCGGGACCGTAGGGCCGGGCGCTCGCGTGCGGGGATCGGGCCCGCGTCCGCGATCAGACCTGTACCCGCTCCTCGACCGTCTTCGCGATCTTCGCGATGGCCTCGTCGAGCGGGATGCCGTTCTCCTGGGAGCCGTCGCGGTAGCGGAAGGAGACGGCGCCGTTGGCCATGTCCTCGTCGCCCGCGATGACCATGAACGGCACCTTCTGCTTCTGGGCGTTGCGGATCTTCTTCTGCATACGGTCCGAGGACGAGTCGACCTCGACCCGCAGCCCCTTCTTCTTCGCGTCGGCGGCGAACTTGTGCAGGTAGTCCACGTGCGCGTCGCCGATCGGGATGCCGACCGCCTGGACGGGCGCCAGCCATGCCGGGAACGCGCCCGCGTAGTGCTCGAGGAGGACCGCGAAGAAGCGCTCGATCGACCCGAACAGCGCTCGGTGGATCATCACCGGCCGCTGCTTGGTGCCGTCGGGGCCCGTGTACTCCAGGTCGAACCGCTCGGGCAGGTTGAAGTCGAGCTGCACGGTCGACATCTGCCAGGTGCGACCGATCGCGTCCTTGGTCTGGACGGAGATCTTCGGGCCGTAGAACGCGGCGCCGCCCGGGTCCGGGACCAGCGGGAGACCTTGCTTCTCGGCCACCTGCCGCAGCGTCTCGGTGGCCTCCTCCCAGATCTCGTCGGAGCCGACGAACTTCTCCGGGTCCTTGGTGGACAGCTCCAGGTAGAAGTCGGTCAGACCATAGTCCCGCAGCAGGCCGAGGACGAAGGTGAGCGTCTTGTCGAGCTCCTCCGCCATCTGCTCCTTGGTGCAGTAGATGTGCGCGTCGTCCTGCGTGAAGCCCCGGGCACGGGTCAGACCGTGCACGACGCCCGACTTCTCGTACCGGTACACGGTCCCGAACTCGAAGAGGCGCAGCGGCAGTTCACGGTAGGAACGGCCACGCGCGTCGAAGATCAGGTTGTGCATCGGGCAGTTCATGGGCTTGAGGTAGTAGTCCACGCCCTCGTCGAGCTGCATGGGCGGGTACATGCCGTCGGCGTACCAGTCCAGGTGGCCCGAGGTCTCGAAGAGCTTCCCCTTGGTGGCGTGCGGGGTGTAGACGAACTCGTAGCCCTCTTCCTCGTGGCGGCGCCGCGAGTAGTCCTCCATGACCCGGCGGACGACGCCGCCCTTGGGGTGGAAGACGGCCAGGCCGGAACCGATCTGCTCCGGGATGGAGAACAGGTCCAGCTCGCTGCCGAGCTTGCGGTGGTCGCGCTTCTCGGCCTCGGCGAGGAACTCCAGGTGCGCCTTCAGCTCGTCCTTCGACGGCCACGCGGTGCCGTAGATGCGCTGGAGCATCGGGTTCTTCTCGCTGCCGCGCCAGTAGGCGGCGGCGTTGCGCATCAGCTTGAACGCCGGGATGTTCCGGGTGGTCGGCAGGTGCGGACCGCGGCAGAGGTCCTTCCAGCACAGGTCACCGGTCTTGGCGTCGAGGTTGTCGTAGATCGTCAGCTCGCCGCCGCCGACCTCGACGTCCGCGCCGTCGTCGGTCGACGCGGAGCCCTTGATGCCGATCAGTTCCAGCTTGTACGGCTCCGAGGCCAGCTCCTCACGGGCGGCCTCGTCGGTGACCACACGGCGGGAGAAGCGCTGCCCCCGCTTCTGGATCTCCTGCATCTTCTTCTCGATGGCCTTGAGATCCTCGGGCGTGAAGGGCTTCTCCACGTCGAAGTCGTAGTAGAAACCGTCCTTGACCGGCGGGCCGATGCCCAGCTTGGCCTCGGGGAACAGCTCCTGCACGGCCTGCGCCATGACGTGCGCCGTGGAGTGGCGCAGGATGTTGAGACCGTCCTCGGAGGAGATCTCCACGCTCTCGACGGTCTCGCCGTCCTTCACCTCGTACGCGAGGTCCTTGAGCTCGCCCGCCACACGGGCCGCGACGATGGTGCGCTCACCGGCGAAGAGCTCGGCCGCCGTAGTGCCCGTCGTCACCACGCGCTCTTCCCGCTCGGAATCGCGTTGGATGATCACACGGACGTCTGACACCGGACTCTCCTGCCTGAAGGGAAACGCGCGCGGTCGTCTGGTGCACGCGTAATACAAGGGCGATCGTACCGAGCCCGGGGCACCCCTCGCGAAACGGTTCCCTCTCCCCCGCCCTCCGCCGTCCCACGCGCGCTGCACGCTTCCGCGGGGAACGTCAGTCCCCGCTGCACGCCTCCTCGAAGAAGTCGAGGTTCTCCTGCAGCGACTTCATCAGCCGGTCCCGCTCCGCCTCGTCGACCTGCACGGGTGCCACCCCGGACGCCCCGGTCAGCCGCCGGAATCCGCCCCGGCTCTCCAGCCGCCCGTGCACCCGCACCGGCAGCCCGACGAGATGGGCGTGCCCCGCTATCCGGTACGACTCCTCGTCGAGCATCATCCGTACGTGCGGGACCTCGGCCCCGGCGATGACCCGCAGCCGTACGCTCCCCTCGCCGCGCGGTCCCGACCTGCGCATCCGCACCACGGCTCCGGTGACGCGCACGGGCACGGAGGGTTCCTCGCGCAGATAGCGGGCGCCGGCCTCGCGGAGCGCGGGCAGGTCGCCGGGCGAGAACTCGACGGGTTCGGCGGGCGTGGCACACCCTTCGGGCACACCGGCCGCGGGCGCCCACTCGACGGCGATCCGGGCACCCTCGGTGCCGCGCACCAGGGACGCCAACGCCTCGGTGAGCTCATGGCTCACGCCCGCCTCGACGGCCCCGTCGAAGGCGTCCATGCCACCGGTCGCGCGCTTGTAGTCGATGGCCTCGCGGGCCGCGTACAACGCCTGGTGAAGGCGGACGGCGAGCGGCCGGCCGGTGGCGACCGGCACGAAGGCGGTGAGCTGCCGGCCGCCGGGGGCGGCTCCGACGAGCACGTTCTCCAGGGACGCGGCGGCGGGCCTGCGGTGGCGGGCGCCGTAGTAGCCGGCCCGCGCACGCGCGGCGAGGGCGCCCGCGAGGAGCATCTGCCGTGCCGCCGTGCGCAGTTGTTCCTCGACGGTCCACGGCGAGACGCCGACGGGACCCGTCGGTACATCGCGCCACCAGCGGATCTCGTCGCTGGGCACGGCGAGGCCGACCAGGACGTCACGGGCGGAGGGCGAGGCGCTGCGGGACAGCGCGACGAGGGCTTCGGCGAGAAGGTCCTCGCTGTCGGGGAAGGCCCGGCTCTCCGGTACCAGCAGGCTGGTGCCGGAGCCGCCGGGCCCTGGTGGGGTCCAGCGGCCGTACCGTCCGGGGGCTCCGCCGCGGCGCTGCCAGCCGTGCCGGTGCAGGAGCGCACCGAGGACGGCCGGGTCGACCTGGTCGGGCCGGGGTGGCTGGTCCCAGAGCCCCGGGGTCTCGACGGGGTGGGGCCTGACGGGGCGTAGGGGCTCGTCTGTGGGGCGGTGCGTCACGGTCTGCCTCCCGTTCCGACCCGCGTCATGATCTCGCAGAGCGCGCGGTCGTCGAAGACGCGAGAGGTCGGAATCCGCACGGTGGTCCTGCGCCGGCCGGTGATCCGGTGTCCGGCGAGGTTGATCCAGTAGCAGCAGTGCCGCAGATCGAGGCGGTCGTGGCCGGCGCGCAGCCAGTCGTCCTGCGATCTGGGCACCAGCATCACGACCAGTATTTTGTGCACCGAGACCGGGGTGCGGGCCAGCTTCTCCAGGTGGGCGTTGTCGAGCGTGAAGGAGAAGGCAGGGCCCGGCGGGTTCGGCGGGATCTGGTACGTGCACTTGAGCTGCACCTTGATGGTGACTTCGTCGTCGACCGTGTGCCCGGGGGCGCTGTGGCTGACGTGCCAGTCGATGCCGTTGTCCGGAAAGGGCTGGGACAGGGAACAGCCCGCGGCCGCCGCGACCGCGTGCAGATAACCGACCTGCAGTGTCTCCATGCACGCCGTGGTGGCCAGTGAGCCGCGATGCGGTGCCGTCCTCTGGGGCAGCAGCCCGCCCTGCTCGGGCTGCGCGAGCGCCATGTCCAACAGCCTTCCGAATCAGGTGAATCCCCGCTGCGGGCCGCTGAACTGCAAAGACCCGTACCTCTGTTGTCTCCTTCCGGCGTACGGCGCAAACAGCCCGGGTATCACAAAAAGGGCAGGGGACGGCGCGTCAACTGCCGAAGGTGAACGAGGAGTTGTGTGCGTATGACGTGCTGGTACGAGGGCCCCTTGACCGCGTTCGACACCGAGACGACGGGTGTGGACGTGGAGACCGACCGGATCGTGTCGGCCGCCGTCGTCGTCCAGGACGCTCCCGGAAGCCGCCCGCGCGTGCGCCGCTGGCTGGTGAATCCGGGGGTTCCGGTGCCCGAGGGGGCCACGGCGATTCACGGGCTGACGGATGAGCATCTCCGGCTCAACGGCCGCTGGCCGTCGCCGGTGATGGACGAGATAGTCAGGGAACTGGCCGAGCAGAGCGCGGCGGGACGCCCGCTCGTGGTGATGAACGCGCCCTTCGATCTGACGCTCCTGGACCGGGAGTTGCGCAGGCACCGGGCATCCTCCCTGGACCACTGGTTCGAGACCGTGCCGTTGCGCGTCCTCGACCCGCGGGTCCTCGACAAACACCTGGACCGCTACCGCAAGGGCCGCCGCACGCTCACGGACCTCTGCGCGCACTACGGCGTGGAGCTGACGGGAGCACATGACGCGGCGGCCGACGCACAGGCCTCGCTGGAGGTCGTAAGGGCGGTCGGGCGCCGTTTCGCGACGCGTCTCGAACGGCTCTCGGCGGCCGAGCTGCACACGCTGCAGGCCGTCTGGCACGCGGCCCAGGCGCGCGGCCTCCAGGCGTGGTTCGCGCGCAGCGGCACGGAGGAGGCGGTCGATCCTGCGTGGCCGCTGCGCCCCGAACTGTCGGCGGCGGCCTGAGCCGCAACCCGTCGGCAGCGAACAAAAAAGCCGGTCCGTCTGTGACGGACCGGCCTTTCCCGGTGGGCGATACTGGGTTCGAACCAGTGACCTCTTCGGTGTGAACGAAGCGCTCTCCCACTGAGCTAATCGCCCGGGAACGCACTGAACAATACAGGTCTCCTCGCGTTTCCTTCAAACCGCTTCACGGTTCGCGCGAAGGGGTGCCGCGAAGGTACGCGACCAGGCCCTTCCGTCCGGCCCGCATCATCAGCGCGTGGTTGGCGCGGAACGCGGCCCGTCCGGGCACGGCGAGCCGCCTCAGCAGCGGCTTGGTCACCTGGACCTCCTGGTCGTAGCGGGCGCGGGTGCCGGTCCCTTCGGTGGCGAGGGTCCACCGCGCCCAGCCGTCCACGTCGCCGGTCATCACGATCTCCAGGACCCCGGCCGCCGGATCGCGCCTCACCTCGCGCCCGGTGAACACCAGGTCGTACGGCAGCACCGAGCGGATGCGCAGGACGCCGCTGCTCGCGTCGAGAGGCGTCACCTCGCGCACCTGCGGCCACCAGCGCGGATAGCGTTCGACGTCGGCCAGCGCGTCGTAGACCTCGCCGAGCGGGGCGGCGAGACTCCACAGGCTGCGGAAGCGGTAGTGCGTCCAGTCCATGCGCCGAGTCTGCCGGTCCGCGGCCCGGCCGGTGAGCGGACCCGGCACGTCCACGCCTCGGGGTGTCCGGATCTGAGTACGTCCTGAGTACGTGCGCTCATGCCGTACGGCGTGACCCGGACCACACTCCGAAGCATGACGAACATTCCGCCACCGGCCGAGGAGTTGCGGATCCTCGACCACGAGCTGCGGCAACTGGACGCGCGCAGGGCCCAGCTGCTGGCCCGCCGGTCCTGGCTGCTCGGCGTGCTCCGGTCGGCCAAGACTCCGGCCCCGGCCTGGGGTCCGGTCCAGTCACCGGCCCAGGCACCGGCACAGACCCCGGCCGTCTGGTCGGCACCCGCACCCCACCCCCGGCGGCCCGAGGCCACGGCTCCCGGCGTCCAGAACGTACTGCTCGTGCTCGGCGGCGTCCTGCTGACCGTCGCGGCGATCGCGTTCACGCTGGTCAGCTGGGGGCACATGGGCATCGCGGGACGGGCGGCGGTCCTCGGCGCGGTCACCTTCGCCGCGCTCGCCGCGCCCGTGCCGCTGCTGAGGCGCGGGCTCCGCTCGACGGCCGAATCGGTGGCGGGCCTCGGCCTGGTACTGACGGTGCTCGACGCCTACGCCCTGCACGAGGTCGCCCTCCCGGAGGTGGACGGCACCGGGTACGCGGCCGCCGCGACCGCGCTCCTGGCCGTGCTGTGGGCGGCCTACGGGCGCTCGCTCGGCGCCCTGCGTCTGCCGCTCCCGGCGGCGATGGCGACAGCTCAACTCCCGCTGCTGCTCTGGGTGATGGCGGCTGACGCGGGACATCACACGATCACGGCGGCGCTGCTGGTGACGGCCGCGTTCGACACGGTCGTGGCCCTCTCGGTGTCCGTGCGGTCCGTACGTGTCGTCGCCTCCGTCGGCGCGTACGGGACGGGCGCCTGGGGCGTTCTGGCGGCCGGCTGGCTCTCGTGGGAGGCCACCGGTCCGAGCGCCGCCGCCCGTGCGGCGGCGCTCCTCGCCCTCGCCGCAGCGATCGCGCTGGGGGCCGCGTGGCGTGCCCCCGCCGCGCAGGCCGCCCCCGGTCTCTCCTTGACCGGCGGCCTGATCACCGTCGCCGCGGCGGGCGGCGTGCTCCGCTCGATGCTGCCCGACTCCTGGACCGTTCCGGGCTATCTGCTGTGCGGCGTCGCGTTGTTGGCGGTACGCGGCACCCGGCTGCCGGAGTCCGTACGCCATGGCCTGCGATGGTCCTCCGCAAGTGTGCAGGCCCTCGCCGTGGCATGGGCCCTGCCCCTCGTCGCCGTGGTCCTCGCGGGCCCGGTCGGCTGGGCGGAACACGTGTGGTCCGGTGCGCCTTCGGGCGCCCGGGACGCGGTGACGGTCTCCACGCCCTGGCCGCCGAACACCGAGACGGCTCCGCTGGTGCTGGCCGCGGTAGCGGCGGTCCTGGCCCTTACGTTCCGGGGCGGGCCGCACCGATCCGTCGCCCTGAGCGGTGCACTCGGCCTGACCTGGGCCACCGCCCTCGTCCTGCCCGCCACGCTCGGACTCCCCTACCTGGCAGCCCTATTGGCACAGGGCGCGGTGACTGCCGCCGCCCTGACGACCGCGACGTACAGCCGTCACGCACACCTGCCCGACGACGGCCCCACACGCCCGACGGAACCTACGGCCCACACCCGCCCCTCCCCCATCACCCTGACCGCCCTGAGCCTGGCGCTCCTGACCTCTCTCCACCTCCTCGCACTCTCTCTGGCCGCAGAAGCGGCCACCCTGGCCGTCCTCGGGGGCCTGACGGCCCTGTTCGCGGCGGTCGCCGCCCGGCAGAGGCACGAGATCCGGGCCGTCTCGGCCGCCGCGTCCCTCGCGTACGCCACCGCGTTGGCCTGCGCGACGGGCGCGTCGCTGGACTGGCAGCCGCACCACGTCGCGCTGCTCGTCCTGCTGGTGCCTGCCGCGGCCGCGCTGCTTGCGGCGCGGCTCAAGGACGCGACGCCGACCCTGTCCGTCGAGATCACGGGAGCCGTCGCCGCACTGGTGGCGATCGGCCTCGCGTTCATGGAACCGCCCATGCTCGCCCTCGTGTTGGCCCTGTGCGGTGTGATCGCCGCGGGCACGGCGGTCCGGCCGGACCGCAGGCAGGTCGGCTACGCGGCGGCGGCCCTGTTCGTGCTGGCCACCTGGGTCCGGCTGGCGTCCTGGGAGGTCGGCTCGCCCGAGGCGTACACCCTGCCGGTGACCGTGCCCGCGCTGGTCGTCGGGTTCGTCCGCAGGCGGCGGGATCCGGAGACCTCGTCCTGGACGGCCTACGGGCCCGGCCTGTCGGTGACCCTGCTGCCGAGCCTTCTCGCGGCATGGGGCGACCTCGACTGGCCACGCCCGCTACTCCTCGGCACGGCGGCACTCCTGGTCACCCTCATCGGCGCCCGGCAACGCCTCCAGGCGCTGCTCGTCCTGGGCGGCGCCACCCTCACCCTGGTCGCCCTCCACGAACTGGCCCCGTACATAGCCCAGGCAATGGGCGCGGTACCCCGCTGGGCACCGCCGGCCCTGGCCGGCCTCCTTCTCCTCGCCCTGGGCGCGACCTACGAACAGCGCCTACAGGACGCCCGCCGAGTCCGAGACGTCCTGGGAAGGATGCGCTGACGGCGCCGCGCCCCGTCAGGGGGCGCGCCCGTCAGGGGCGCGGGGAACCGCGCGCCCAGCCACAACCGGACCCGCAGACAAATCCCGCGCCCCCAGCGGAGCGTCACGGCATCTTGTCGCCCACCAACGCCAGATTCTGAATCGCCGCCAACCCGTACAACGCCGTCGTGTTGGTCGAAACCCACGACGCCTCACTGCCCGAGACCAAGCCGGTCGGCCCGTCGACCTCCTTCGTGGACCAGTCCGTCGACTCCTTGTAGTCCCACGTGTCGGCACTGTTGTAGAACTGCCGCCACGCCCGCGCGGCCAGCGCGTCGTCGCCCAACTGGACGGCGGCATAGGCGTCCTGACGTGAGTGGCCCTGGAACAGCAGCAGGGAGCCGAAGTTGGACCCATAGCGCGCGGCCTGCTCGGCCTTGGTCGCGTTGAAGTAGCGGCAGTAGTCGAGCCATGCCTCCTTGAACTTCGGCATGTCGATCTGGTCGAGCAGCTCGGCGTTCAGCTCGACCAGGCCGAACATCGCCGAGAGGTGCGAGACGCCGACCACGGCCTTGTCCGCGACGGCGAACCTGCCGGTGTCCAGGTCGTACAGGGCGCTGCCCTGGACGAACCCGTTGGGCTGGGCGGCGATGGTCTCCATCGTCGACAGGACCCGCGCCTTCGCCTTCTCCCACTTGGGGCCGCGCCGCTCCCACTCGGTGAGCCAGGCGGAGACCAGACCGCTCCAGTCGGTGCCGAAGCCGATGGAGAGCGCGTTGCGGTCCGGCTCGTACGGCTCGGTGCGGATCTTGCGGATGGGGTCGAGGACGAGGAACGTCTCGTCGGAGTCGACGTTGGCGTGCATGAGGTCGCCGACGCGCTCGTCCGCGGTGAGGAAGTAGTAGTAGCGGCGGTAGGTGGTGTTGGCGATGCGCTGCTGCTTGGCGCTGTCGGCGTAGTGCTGGACGCCGTGCCGGGTGCCGAGGCCCGCCCACTTGCCGAGGTGGTAGACGTCGACCTCGCCGGTGTGCCGGGTCATGGCCTCGGCGAAGCGGAAGATGTCGGCGCGGCCGGAGCGCATGTACGCGAACCAGAGCCACAGGTCGGGCGAGAGCTCGGAGTTGTCCCAGGCGTAGCCGCCGACGTCGTAGCACCACTGGTGCCGGCTCGGGTCGTACGAGTGCATGATGTCGCCGTAGTCCCAGAAGCCGTACCAACGGCGCATCTCCACCTGGTCCTTGTAATAGGTGAAGAGGAAGTCGAGGTGGTCCTCGATCTTCGCCTTGGCGGCGGTGGAGCGGTCCGGCGCGGAGAACAGCTTCCCGAACACGCCTGCCTTGATGAGGTGTTGGGGCGGGGCGACGAGCTGCGCCGGGGTGCGGACGGCCGCCACCTGCTCGGCCATCGCCTCGGCGCTCGGTGTCGACTCGTGGGCCCAGAAGAGGAGTTCGCTGGTACGGGCGATGCCGTAGGGCGTGCCGAACTCGGGCTCGTAGTCCTCGTAGGTGATGTTGAGGCCTTCGAGCTGTTCGGGGTACGTGTCCTGGCCCATGCCGTCGTGGTAGAAGCGCAGGTCCATGGGTTGCGCCTCGGGCGACCAGAGCCACATGGTGACCTCGGCCTCGTCGGTCTGGGCGTCGCGGATGTCGAGCTGGGCGGGGAACTTCTCCCAGAAGTCCCGCAGCCCGAAGGCGAGTCCACCGCTCGCGCCACCCACGTACCCGAAGCCGCTGGCCCGCCGGCCACCGCCCGCGGGGATCCAGCCGTGGCCCTTCTTGGTGCGCTTGCGCACGCCGAAGCCGTCCGCGGACAGCTGGGAGAGGGTGTAGTCGCCCCACTCGGGGATGTACTGGAGCCGGGTGGTCACCCGCTGGTCCCAGGTCGACGGGTCGGGCAGCTTCTTGCCCTCGAACTGGGCGGTGCGCACGGCCGCGCCCGGGTCCCGGCGCAGACCCGTGATGCCCTTGACGGCCTCGCGCAGCAGACCGGTGCCCTCGCCGCCGATACGGATGTGCCGGTCGTACGCGGCGTCGCGCATCGGCACCTTGAACCGGACGCCGATGCCGCGGATGAAGTCACCACTGGCCTTGCCGGGCTCCTGCGTGCCGTCGAAGGTGATCGTGTGCACCATCCGGAACGACTCGGCGCCCGCGTAGAAGTAGAGCCGGACCGAGAACGGCAGCCAACTCCGGCTGCCCTTGCGGTGCTTGCCGTCGATACGGACGACCGCGCGGACCGGCCCGTCCTGCTCGACCTCGACTTCACTGATGACGCTCTCGAACCGCTCGTACTTCTCCGCACCCTGGTCGCCGTCCTCGATCTCGGGCTGCCGCAGCAGCACGAGACGGCCGTCCTTGGCGATCTCCGCCGAGCCGCGCAGCACGGACTTCACCAGCGTGGAGCCGCTCTTGCCGATCTTCGCGGTGATGACACCGGTGGACACGTCGATGGAACCGCCGCGCCTGTCGACGGTCACTTTCTTGGCGGGCGCGGCGGACGCCCCCGCGGCGAGCGTGAGCTTGCCGCTCCCAGCGCCCGGCCCGACCGCGTGTGCCGTCCACTTCAGCGAGCCGTCCGGCCAGTAGCCGATCGGCCAGGACTGGACGGGCACCTCCTTGCCGTCTCCGTCCGTCAGCGCGAACGTCTGCTCCTTCTCGTACGCGCCCTTCGGCCAGGGCACGCCCACGGTCGAGCCGGGGGCGGCGCCGAGGCCGCCGTCCTCCAGCCAGTCCAGGGTCACCGGGTCCGCGTCGGCGGCCTCGGCTCTCGGCGCGGCCTGCGCGTCCTGGGCGCCCAGGGCCCAGCTGAACTGGGCGGCGGCTCCGGCGACGGCGGCCGCCTTGAGGAGGGACCTGCGAGGGATGGGGGACATGGCCTTTCCTTTCCGTGCGGGGAAGTCAGGGGCATGAGAGAAGTCAGGGGCATGACAGAGACAGGCGCGGCGCCGGACGCCGACCTTGTGTACATCTGCGCGTGACGGGTGCTGTTGAACGGTCGGTTCAGCGGTGCCGGCCGCGCTCCTCCACGGCGAGGGCCGCCGCCGCGACGGCCCCGAGCACCGGGACCGCCAGCGGCAGGACGAACCAGGCGGAGCAGGCCACCACGGCCACCCCGCCGACCAGCAGGAACGACCCGGCGGGGTCGAGGACGGTACGGCGCCCAGCGGCCCCGAGCAGCTCCCGCCAGGACGCGCCGGGCTCCCAGACCGCCGCCGCGCGCAGCCCGGCGACGACCAGTCCGATCAGGGCGAACAGACCGACGGCCCCGACGACCGGGCCGCCCGGGATCCCGGCACGCATGGCCTGGACGTCGACCCACACCGCGAGGGCCGCGGCCCACCCGGCGAGTCCCGCGAGCCACCCGCCGCGCAGGGCCGACCGGTAGTCCGCGACGAACTCCCGCCAGCCGCCGCCCAGATGGGCCGTACGCCGTCGAAGATGCCGGGACCCGGCGGCGAACGCGGCGGGATAGGTGACCACGGGCAGTGAGGCGACCGCGATCCACACCCCGGTGAGCAGACACTCGGCGAACAGCGCGAACCGCTCGGCGAAGACCGATTCACGCCTGGAAGCGGCGGCCGTACGAGCCTTCGTGCGCGTCTGGGTCATGACCTGCTCAGCCCTTCAGCCCGGAGGTCGCCATACCGTCGATCAGGTACCGCTGGAAGGCGAGGAAGAAGGCCAGCACGGGCAGCAGCGCCACCAGCGACATGGCGATCATGCCGCCGTAGTTGGCGACGCCCTCCTGGTCGCGGAACATCATCATGCCCAGCGAGACGGTGTACTTGCCGGGCTCGTTGAGGTAGATCAGCGGGCCCATGAAGTCGTTCCAGGCGTTGATGAAGGTGAAGATCGCGCTGGTGATGAGCGCCGGACGGCACAGCGGCAGCACGATCGACCAGTAGATCCGCAGATGCCCGCAGCCGTCGAGCCGCGCCGCCTCGTCCAGTTCCTTCGGCAGGTTCCGCATGAACTGCACCATGAGGAAGACGAAGAACGCCTCGGTCGCCAGGTACTTGCCGATCAGCAGCGGTACATAGGTGTTGATGAGCTCCATCTTCTGGAACATCACGTACTGCGGGATGAGCAGCACGTGGTACGGCAGCAGCAGCGTGCCGATCATCAGCGAGAACATCAGATTGCGCCCGGCGAACCGGATGCGGGCGAAGGCGTACGCCGTCAGCGAGCAGGAGATCAGGATGCCGACGACGGAGCCGAGCGCGTAGAAGAGGGAGTTCTCGAAGAACGTGGCGATCGAGATGTCCGCGATGCCGTCGGCGAGCCCCTTGAAGTTCTGGAGGATCGGGCTGGTCGGGAAGAGCTCCAGGCTGCCGATGATCTCCCGGCTGGGCTTGAACGAGGCGCCGAGGACCCAGATGACGGGGTAGAGGACGACCGCGAGGACCAGCAGGGCGCCGAGGTGCCAGGCGAGCGACCCGGTCCGCTTTCGCCCGAGGTCCGGCGACCTGCGCGGGGTGGCCGGGGTCGTGGGCGGGGTGGCCGCGGTCGTGGTCGTGGTGGTGCTCATCGGGAGGCCTCCTCGTAGTGCACCCACCGCTTCTGGGACCAGAAGAGGACCGCTGTCACCAGGGCCACGGCGAGCAGCAGCATCCAGGCCATCGCGGAGGCGAAGCCCATCTGGGCCTCCTTGAAGCCCTTCTGGTACAGGTAGCAGGTGTAGACGAGCGTGGAGTCGGCCGGTCCGCAGCTGGTGTTGGAGACGACGTACGCCGAGCCGAAGATCTGGAACGAGTGGATGGTCTCCAGCAGTACGTTGAAGAACAGCACCGGGGAGATCATCGGCAGGGTGATGCTCCAGAACCGCTTGAACGGTCCGGCGCCGTCCACCTCGGCCGCCTCGTACAGCTCCTTGGGCACCTGCTTGAGTCCGGCGAGGAAGATCACCATGGGCGCCCCGAACTGCCAGACGGTGAGCGCCACCAGGCTGTAGAGCACCCAGTCCGGGTCCCCGACCCAGCCGCCGACGTCCCACCCGAAGAACGACTGCGTACGGTCCACGACGGCGTCGTCGGAGAAGAGCGCGCGCCACACGAAGCCGACGGACACGCTCGCGCCGATCAGCGACGGGGCGTAGAAGGCCGCCCGGTAGAAGGCCTGGCCCCGCCGGCTCTGCGCGAGCAGCAGGGCGACGCCGAGTGCGAGCAGCAGCTTCAGCGGCGTTCCGATGACGACGTACTTCGCCGTCACCTCCACCGACTTCTGCCACCGTGGATCGTCGAACATCCTGGTGAAGTTGTCGAAGCCGATCCACTGCGGGGAGTCGAAGAGGTTGTAGTCGGTGAACGCGAAATAGAGCGAGGCGGCCATGGGCCCCGCGGTCAGCAGCAGAAAGCCCGCGATCCACGGGGACATGAAGAGGTAGCCGGCCAGATTCTCCCGGCGGCCCCGCCGCTTGACGGCGGCGGGGGCACCGGGACGCTTCTCGGGCGCATCCGGCGGAGAGTCCTTGATGAGCGTCGTCACTGCGGTTCCCATCAGGCGGCGAGCGCGGACTCGGCCTCGGAGAAGAACTGCTTCACCGCGTCGGAGACCTTGGTCTTGCCCTGGGACATGTCGGCGGCGATGCGCAGGAAGGCCGCTTCGACGGTGTCGGCGCCCGCCGGGTGGGGGGTGATGGTCCCGAGGACTCCGGCCGCGGCGACGTCCTCCTCGTACTGGGCGATCGCCTTGTTGGGGGCGTCGGTCGGCTTGTACGCGTCGAACTGCTCGGTGCTGGCGAGGATGCCGCGGTCGTAGCCCATGATCCTGCCGACCTCGGGGTCGTGGACCATGAAGTCGATGAACTGGGCGACCTCCTTCGGGTGCTTGGTCCGGGCGGAGCCGCTCAGCATGAGCGAGGAGAGGTACTGGCCGGTCTCCTTGCCGTCGGTGGTCGGGATCGGCGCGAGCCCGTACGTGCTGTCGCCCTCCGTGGTGTAGCGCACCGTGAAGTTGTCCCACGTGAACTCGGACGCGCCGTCGCCCGAGGCCAGCGCCGACTTGGGCTTGAGCTGCTCGATCTTCTTCGGGTCGGTGATGATCCCGGCCTTGACGCGGTTGTAGGCGTCCGTCCACCACTCCGTCAGGTCGGTCTCCTCGAAGCCGAGTCCGTCCTCGGTGAAGAACGCCTTGCCGTTCTGGCGCAGATAGAGGTCGTAGAGGTACATGATCCCGAAGTAGCCGGTGTCGCCGGACACCTTCTGCTTGTTGCGGATCTTTTCGAGGGCGTCGAAGTACTCGTCCCAGGTCCAGCCCTGCTCGGGCTTGACGCCCGCCTTTTCGAAGACCTTCTCGTCAATGACCAACGACATGGTGTTGGAGCCGACGGGTATGCCGAGCAGCTTTCCGTCAACCTCGCCGACCTTCTCGACTCCGGCGCGGAAGTTCTTGAGGCTCAGATTTCCGGCGTCCACTTGGGACTTGAGATCGAGGAGAACACTTCTCTTGTCGTACTTCCGCAGGAATGCGACAGCGTTCTGGAATACGTCCGGCGGATTTCCGCCCGCGGCCTGGGTCTGGAACTTCTCCCAAAAGGCCACGTAATCCTGGAAGTCCGTCTTCACCTTGATCTTCGGGTACTTCTTCTCGAAGAGCGCGATGGTCTGGTTGATGCGCTTGGCCCGCTCCTCGGCGCCCCACCAGGCGAAGCGGATCTCGACGGTGCCGTCGCCCGATCCGCCGCTGTCTCCTCCGCAGGCCGTCGTCGTGGCCAGCCCCAGCGTGGCCAGCGACGCTCCGGCCGCCTTGAGGACCGTCCGCCTCTCAACACTCCCGTTGTCTCCCACAGTCGGGCCTCCCCGCGACGTAGCTGTCCGCTGCCATGAATCGTTTCAAGTAAGCGCTTGCTGGCACAAGGTACGGAGGGTCTTGGTGGGCGTCAATGATTCGGACAGGAATCGGCGTGAACGGGGTCGCTCGCGCGACGGCGTGAACTGGGGTGATGTGGCGGGGGTGTTGGGTGAGTGCGCAGGTGGGGTGGGGTTGGTCGGGTGGTCGAACGGGGTTTGACGGGCTGGATTCGGGAGGGGTGGGGTGGGGTGAATGTTGGGGGTGGGGTGGGGAGTTGGCGGGGTGGGGCTGGGTGCGGCGGTGGGTGCGGCGGTGGGTGTGGCTGGTGACCGGGGGTCGGTGATGCCGGGGCGGTCGGGAGGCTGCGGGGGGGCTGTTGGGATGGCTGTTGCGGGCGCGATGGGTTTGAGCAGGCATGTTGTTCGGGTGGGGGCGGCTTGTGTGGTCTTTCGGGTGCCGGTTCGTTGTGGCTGGTCGCGCAGTTCCCCGCGCCCCTGATGGGGCTTGGGGTGGGGGTGGTGGGGCGGCTTGGGGTGGTGCGCCCGGGGCTGGGGATCTCACGGTGACTGAGCCGCTGGAACGTGGTCGGGCGTTCGCTGGTCACTGGGGAGCCGGGATGCGCAGCCGCTCCAGGGAGCCTCGGGTTGTCGTCCACTCCGAGAAGCGCCGACTAGCGTCCGCTCCGCGAGGCCCACACTCCAACGCTGGCTCCACGAAACCGCAGCTGAGCGCCCCTCCACGAGGCCCGGACCTGGCACCACTCCTCGAAGCCGCAGCCTGGCGCCCCACCTGGAAGGCCAAGCCCTGCGTCCAGTCTGCGGAATCACGACCAGGCATCCGCTCCGGGAAGCCCGGGCCAGCGCCCGCTCCGCGAAACCTCGTCCACGCACCCCGTCCGCGAGGCCCGAGCACAGTGCCGATGCCGGGAAGCCCAGGCCCAGCGTCCGCCCTTCGGAATCACAGCCGGGCGTCCGCTCCGAGAAGCGCGGACCAACATCCATTCCGCGTAATCTCGTCCAGGCTCCCCCTCCGAGAGGACCGAACTCAAGATCGACGCCGGAAGGCTCAGGCTCAACGTCCACTCCACGAGACCTCGCCCACGCAGCCTCCCAAGAGACCCGAGCTCAGCGTCCAGCCCGGGACGCCACGCCTCAACGCCCGCTCCACAAAACCGCAGCTCAGCGCCCTCTCCGCGAGGACCGGACTCAGCATCGTTCCGCGAAGCCGCAGCCTGGCGCCCTCACCTGGAAGCCCAAGGCCCGCGTCCATTCCGTGGAATCGCGGCCAGCCGTCCACCCCGGGAAGCCTGGGCGCCATGGCACGCCACAGAGCTCCAGTTGGGCGCCTCCGTGGAGCCCGGACTCAGCGTCGCTCCGCCAGGCTGCGACCGGGTGCTCTCACCGGGAAGCCCAGGCCGGCGCCCACCTCGCGGCATGGCAGTCGGGCGCCGTCAGCGAGAAGCCTGGGGCCGACGCCACTTCGCGGAGTCGCAGGCAGGCGTCTTTCCGGCCCGGCCCTCTCCGAGAGGCCCCGTCTGCGTCTGGACCGGTCCTCTCCGAGAGTCCCCCGCCCGTGCCCCCTGCGGGGCCCCGGGCACGCGTCCGCCGCCGGGAATCCACGCAGGTGTCCGCCCCCGGGAACAGCGGAGCTAAGCCCACTCCTCCCAACCGCGGCACCGGAACCTCCGCTCCGGCCAGAACCCGCGCCTGGAGTGCAGGTAAGCGGGCCCCGGCCAGCCTCAATCGCGTGCCGGAACAGCGATTGGCGGCCTGGTCCACGTGCTCTGTGGACCAGGCCGCCAATCGATACGGTGGGCGATACTGGGATCGAACCAGTGACCTCTTCGGTGTGAACGAAGCGCTCTCCCGCTGAGCTAATCGCCCGGGCGCACGGAGAAGATTACCCCATGTCAGGGGGTGCCTCCGACCGCCTTCGAAGGGTGCGGAGGGCTGTTACTCCTTGATCTTCCACGGCATCTCGAAGCCGAACTTCCAGACGTAGATCCCGACCAGCACCGCGATGATCACCAGCCCGATGGTCGTCAGGATGATGTTGCGGCGCCGCACCTTGGGATCGAGGGCCTTCTGTGTCGCCTCGGTGACCTTGCGCTTCGTCCAGCGGAGCACCAGCTGCGCCCAGACGAACTCAGTCGCCCAGATCGCCATGCCCCCGAAGATCACCAACCAGCCCGGTCCGGGCAGCGGCAGCATGATCACGCCGGCCACGACGACCGCGAGGCCCACGATGAAGACGCCCACCTGCCAGCTCAGGTGCAGCGCCCGTCGCGCCTTGATGAATTCCGGCGCACGTGATCCGAGCGCCGGCTCGCTCTTCGTTCCATCGGCCGCCGCGACGGCCTCCCCCGTTTCGTCACTCCCCGTATTCATACGGCCAAACCCTACCCGACGGAAACCGGTCACCGGAATGGTGGTACTCCGCGAACGAGCACTCGGCCGGATGAGCTACCTAAAGACACGCAAAACACTCAGAGGGGTTTACAACGGCACCGTAGGTGGCATGTCGATTTCGCCGACGTGCGAATCCCCGAGCGCACACTGAGCGAAAGGCCCTGGCGCTTATGAACACCACGGTCAGCTGCGAGCTGCACCTGCGCCTCGTTGTGTCGAGCGAGTCCTCACTGCCTGTTCCCGCAGGACTGCGGTATGACACGGCCGATCCCTACGCCGTGCACGCCACCTTCCACACCGGAGCCGAAGAGACCGTCGAGTGGGTGTTCGCCCGCGACCTACTGGCCGAGGGCCTGCACCGGCCCACCGGCACCGGCGACGTCCGCGTCTGGCCGTCGCGCAGCCACGGTCAGGGCGTCGTGTGCATCGCCCTGAGCTCTCCGGAGGGAGAGGCCCTGCTCGAGGCCCCGGCGCGGGCCCTGGAGTCGTTCCTGAAGCGAACAGATGCCGCCGTGCCCCCTGGCACGGAACACCGGCACTTCGATCTCGACACGGAGCTCTCGCACATCCTGGCCGAAAGCTAGGACGAGACTCCGCACCAAGCCGCCCGGCGCCGTCCACTCGGGGAGACGGCTCGGGCTCAGACAACCGCATATGGCGCATCCACAGGCGCCGCCACCATGGAACGTCCAGGGTGGCGGCGCCTGTGCGTGTGCCCGCGCATGCGCCTGTGACGATCCCGCGCGGAAGCCGGCGGACGGCCCCCGCGGGCCGTCCGCCGGGACCGAGCCGGTCCCCCGGGGTCGGTAAGCGACTAGCATCGGCCAGCATCGGCGGGCGGCTGCCCGATTTCCAGGCCAGGGAGCGAAATGTGCTGATCACCCACGACACCCGGTGCGCCCTCGACGCCGTGGTAGACCTGGTGAACACCGCGCCGGAGGACGACACGCCGGACGGGCTCGCGACCATCGCAGCCCTGCACGATTTCGTACGAAACCACGACATCAGCGACGTCGGAACCCTGTCCGAGCTCGACCTCTCGGCGGTGCGCAAGATCCGCGGGCGTTTCGCCGGGATCTTCGCCGCTTCGGATCCCCGGGCCGCCGCCACGCTCATCAACGAGCTGGTCGCCGCCGCGGGCACCACTCCGCGTCTCACGGATCACGACGGCTACGACTGGCACGTGCACTATTTCGCGCCGGGCGCGTCCGTCGCCGACCATCTTGCCGCCGACGGCGGTATGGCCCTCGCGTTCTTCGTGGTGGCCGGCGAACAGGAGCGGCTGCGCCGCTGTGAGGCACCGGACTGCCGACGCGCCTTCGTCGACCTCTCCCGCAACCGCTCCCGCCGCTATTGCGACAGCCGCACCTGCGGAAACCGTCTGCATGTGGCCGCCTACCGGGCGCGTCGCAAGGAGGCGGCGGGCTGACGGAGTCCTCGGCGGGTGGCGCCAGGGACTCCGCGTACGGCTCAGAGCAGCAGCAGATCGTGCAGCGAAGCCATGAGCAGCAGACAGCCGATCACCGCAAGGAAGATCATCAGCGGTGGCTGGGAAAGCGCGAAGAGACAACCCCGCGGCTCCTCGGAAGGGGCAGCGGTGTCGCTCTGTGTTGTGTCCAGCATCTCGCGGCGATGATGGCGCAGCGGACTGGCCCTACGCGATCAACACGCCCGGATTATGGGGGAGTTAGCCGAAATCCGTGACACGATGGTCCACGATCTGGGATAGGCGCCTGCCCGGTGCGGGTGCCGATGCGGGCACTCCACCGCACCGCCCGCGTCACTGTGTCGTTTCAGCGCGTCATATGCATGCCGCCGTGCTGCTTCAGACACCGTGCTGCTTCAGATGCCGTGCTTCTTCAGGATGGCCTCGATGTCGCTGAAGTCCTCTCCCTGCTCGGCCTTGCGGGGCTTCGCGGCGGGGCGGGCCGTCTGGCGGGTGGCCGGTGCCGCGCCGAGCGAGGGCGCCGAGGCCGCGGGGGCCACCGCCTCGCGCTGTGCGGCCCGGGCCGCCTTGCGCTCCTTGCGGGTCCCGCCGGTGCGCCGCTCCACGGCCCGCGAGGTCATGAACAGCAGCCAGGCCCCGCCGAGCACGCCGAAGCCCGCCCACGCCATCGGGCTGAAGGCGGTCTCCGCCGCCCATTCGACGGCTCCGGTCATCACCAGACCCAGGGGGACCAGCGAGTACGCGGTGAGGCGGACCGCCATGAGGAAACGCCTGCGGTACGCGGTGACCGCGGCGATGCCCAGGCCGGCCGCGGCGACAGCGGAACAGACGGTCTCGGCAATCATCCGGTCCTCCAGACATGGCTGGGGCGAGCAGGGTCAGATTCGTCCCTTCCATCCTGCACCGCCCCCTGCCCGGTATGCCATGGTCCGGGCAGACCTCAGGGACATCTCCGGGTCGGGTCCTCCTCAGGGCCCGGTCGCCGTACTCGATCAGGAGTGGCTCGGGGTTCGCTCGGGGTCGGAAGATCCCGGTTGGGCCGCGGGAGCCCCGGCTGGAAGACTGGGACCCATGAGTGACTCCTCCCCCGCACGCCCCGCCGCCCCCGTCCTGGACATCTGGTGCGAACTGCAGTGCCCCGACTGCAGCGGCGCCCTGGACGACCTGCGCGCGCTGCGCGCCCGCTACGGCGACCGGCTGGAGCTGCGGCTGCGGCACTTCCCGCTGGAGAAGCACAAGCACGCCTTCGCCGCCGCCCAGGCCGCTGAGGAGGCCGTGGAACAGGGGCAGGCCTGGCCGTACATCGAGGCGGTGCTCGGGCGCGTACAGGAGCTGGACCGTGCGGGGGAACCCTTCCTGGTCGAGGTGGCCCGGGAACTCGGCCTGGACGCCGAGGAGTTCGACACCGCCCTCATCGACGGACGGCACATCCTGATCGTCGACGCCGACCAGGCCGAGGGCAAGGCCATCGGCGTGACCGGCATCCCCACGTACGTCATCGACGGCGAGCGGCTCGACGGCGGCAAGAGCCAGGAGGGGCTGCGCGAGCGCGTCGAGGAGATCGTGGACCGGCTGCTGGCCGAGCAGAAGGCCTGACCGCCGCGCCCGCGCCCCCGTACAGGCACAGGTACAGGCACAGGTGCGGCTACAGCAGGTTCTTGTAGAAGTGGTACGTGGTCGTCTCGTAGCCGAGTGACTCGTAGAGCCGCTCGGCCGGGGCGTTCCCGTCGAAGACGTTCAGGCGGATGCCGGGGCGTCCGGCGGCGACGGTCTGCGTCTCCGCCAGGAGCATCAGCGAACGGCCGTGGCCCCGGCCCCGATGGCGCTCGTCGGCCTCGACCTCGTAGACGAACGACCAGCCGTCGCGCGTGCCCAGCCACAGCACGCCGACCGGCGTCCCCTCGTGTTCCAGGACGCTGAAGTCCATGCCCGCGCTGCTGATCCCGTCCGGCAGCGAAGTGGCGTGGTCCCGCTCGGACTTGGCGCGGGCCTCGGCCTCGGGCACTCCGCGGGTGATCCAGTCCTTGACGTACTCCTCCTTCGCCCGCTCCTCCCAGGGCCCGAACTCGGCCTCCGTCATGGGGCGTCCCTGGCTGCCGACGGGCAGTTCGGGTGGCGTGGTGCCGAGCCGCTTCTCCATGTGGCGGTTGCGCAGCAGGTAGCCGAGGGCCGTGGCCAGCCGCAGTGCGGTCGTGGCCGTGGCGGGCACGGACGCCTCGATCCGCGTACAGCCCCAGCCGCGCGCCACCTCCTCCGCGGCGAGCGCGGCCACGGTGCCGCGGCCACGTCCACGGTCCGGTTCGTCGATGCCGAGGTCGTGGATGCGGGCGACGGAAGGCCCGGAGAGGGAGTTGGCGGCGAGGTGTATCCCGCCGACGGGGCGGCTGTTCACGCACACCGTGTAGTGCCGTGACAGCGCCCCGTCGGCGTCGCGCTGAAGCGGCTCGGTCGGCCGCAGGGTCGTGGTCATCAGGGGTGTTGTACCCGTCCGCGAGGCCTACGTCATCCGGTTATGGGCGCCGGTCCTGTCAGGGGTCGAGGTCGTCGCCCGCCCGCTCGTCGAAGATCCGCATCGCCTTGGCGGTCACCGGGCCCGGTGCGCCCGGCAGTTGACGGCCGTCGACCCGGTGCACTCCCTGCACATCGCGCAGCGACGAGGTCAGGAAGATCTCGTCGGCCCGTTCCAGGACGTCCAGCGGCAGGTCGCTCTCCCTGGCGCCCGTCCACTCGACCGTGAGGGCCCGGGTGATGCCCGCGAGGCAGCCGGAGGCCACCGGCGGGGTGTGGATCTCGCCGTCGAGGACGACGAAGACGTTGGAGCCCGTGCCCTCGCAGAGCTGTCCGACCGTGTTCGCGAACAGTGCCTCGGACGCGCCCTGTTCGCGCGCGCGGGCGAGGGCGACGACGTTCTCGGCGTACGAGGTCGTCTTGAGGCCTGTGAGTGTGCCGCGTTCGTTGCGGGTCCAGGGCACGGTGATCACGGCGGTGGAGTCCGGGCGCCGGGTGGCCTCGCCGAGGGCGACGACCAGGGTCGGTCCGTGCTCCCCGCGGTCGGAGCCGAGCGGGCCGTGGCCCCCGGTGTACGTGATCCGCAGCCGGCCGAGCGGCATCGGGTTGGCCTCCAGGACGGCCGCGCAGGCCCGGCGCACCTCGTCGTGGTCGGGCTCGGGCAGCCCGAGGCCGAGCGCCGAGCGCGACAGCCGGTCGAGGTGGCGGGTGAGCGCGAACGGACGGCCGGCCACCGCCTTCGCGGTCTCGAAGACGCCGTCGCCCACGGTCAGCCCGTGGTCGAAGACGGAGACACGGGCCGACTCGCTGTCCTGCAGCCGGCCGTCGAGCCAGAGCTTCACCTGTGGGTCCCTTCACTTGCGTCGTACACCCCTGGGTACACCCCCGACGCTACAGCGAGCAGCCGCGCGGCCTTCAGTTCGGTCTCCTCCCACTCGCGCTCGGGGTCCGAACCCCAGGTGATGCCCGCGCCGGAGCCGAAGCGCAGCACGCCCTCCGCCCGGTCGATCCAGAAGGTGCGGATGCCGACGGCCAGCTCTCCGGTGCCGCGGTCCGCGTCGACCCAGCCGATGCCGCCGCAGTACGGGCCCCGCGGCGCCGTCTCCAGGGCCTCGATGATCCGCAGGGCGCTGGACTTCGGCGCGCCGGTCACCGAGCCGGGCGGGAACGTCGCGGCCAGCAGTTCCGGCCAGCCCGCGCCCTCGCGCAGTTCGCCGCGGACGGTGGAGACGAGGTGGACCAGCCCCGGGTGCTTCTCGACGACGCACAGGTCGGGCACGGTCACGCTGCCCGTGGCGCACACCCTGCCCAGGTCGTTGCGCACCAGATCCACGATCATCACGTTCTCGGCGTGATCCTTCTCCAGCAGGTCCGCCTCGGTCCGCCCGGTGCCCTTGATGGGCCCCGACTCGACCACCGTCCCGTCGACCCTGAGGAAGAGCTCGGGTGACGCGGTGGCTGTCTCCACGTCGTGGCCGGGCAGGCGAATCGTTCCGGCATACGGTGCCGGGTTGCCGCGCGCCAGCAGAGCGGTCAGCGCGTCCACGTCGGCGTCGGGCGCGACGGGCGCCGACAGGACCCGGCAGAGGTTCGCCTGGTACACGTCACCGGCCGCGATGTGCTCCCGGATCCGCCGCACACCCGCCGTGTACGCGGCGCGGTCGAGCGACGACGTCCAGTCACCGATCGCCGGGCCGCGCCACTCCCCCGGCACCGGCGCGGGAACGGGTTCCCGTCGTACGTCCGCGAAACGGGCGCAGACGAGCCGCCCCTCGAAGTCCGCGCTGACGGCCCAGAAGCCACTGGAGTCCAGGGCCGCCGGGTCGCCGGTGACATCGAGGAGACCGGTCGCGACGATGTTGCCGAAACGGGCGAGAGCTGGGAGGTCGTGCACGGCTGTGAGTCTATGGCGGGTGACCCGCGGGTGCCCTGACCGTGTCCTGGAGCGGGCGTAGCGCAGCACGCTGCACAAACGCGTTTTTGTGCTGGCCCCGGAATCCGCTAGAGTTCAACACGTCGCCGGGACGCTCACGCGAACCGGAAACGACAAGCGGACGTAGCTCAGTTGGTAGAGCGCAACCTTGCCAAGGTTGAGGTCGCCAGTTCGAACCTGGTCGTCCGCTCGCAGGAAGTGGGGGATCTTCCCGAACCCCCGCACTCCTGGTGGAGTGGCCGAGAGGCGAGGCAACGGCCTGCAAAGCCGTCTACACGGGTTCAAATCCCGTCTCCACCTCCAAGGACGATTAGCTCAGCGGGAGAGCGCTTCCCTGACACGGAAGAGGTCACTGGTTCAATCCCAGTATCGTCCACTGGATCTTCCGGTACGTTCGGCGAGATCCGATCCCGCGCGATTAGCTCAGCGGGAGAGCGCTTCCCTGACACGGAAGAGGTCACTGGTTCAATCCCAGTATCGCGCACGCACCAGCACCACCCGCAGGTCCCACCTGCGCGATTAGCTCAGCGGGAGAGCGCTTCCCTGACACGGAAGAGGTCACTGGTTCAATCCCAGTATCGCGCACCAGCCGAAGCCCCCGGCCGTCTCGTACGGTCGGGGGCTTCGTCGTTCCTCCGGGTCCGGTCAGGAGGAGAAGAGCATGTGGCCGAAGCTCTTGTGACGCTTGTTGTGGCCGTAGTGACCGCCATGGCCGCCGTGACCGCCATGACCACCGTGCGGGGCGCCCCAGGCGGGTGCGGGAGCGGACGGGTACGCCTGCGGGACACCCGGGGGCGGCGGCGCGGGCTGCGAGTACTGGCCCTCCAGACGGGCCAGCGACTCCAGCTCGCCGTAGTCGAGAAATATCCCGCGGCAGCCGCTGCACTGCTCGATCTGGACGCCATTGCGGTTGTACGTGTGCATGGGCGCGTGACACTTCGGACACTGCATGCTCGGCTCAACTCCTCGCCGGTCGGTACTGCTTCCGCCAGGACAGACTCCGCCCGGCTTCGGTCGGTTGCACCCTACGTCGCGTATTCTCCCGCCAACTCCGGCGGGTGTGTGGCCATTCGGCCACAAGCATCGATCACGGACGTTTCCACCTCGTCCAACGGACGCTCCGCCGCGAGGGACTTGGCGATCGCCAGGGCCGCGGTCTGCACGGTCAGGGCGCGGGCCGGGACGTCGAGGGCCGGCCAGGGGTCGCCGTCCGCCGGGACGGCCGGACCTCCGGCCTGCTGGTAGGCGGTGAGGAAGCGGGCCCACTCGTCGGGCGGCAGGAGCCCGCAGGCGAACCAGGCCGCGGGGCGGGCCAGGTCCCACGCGGGCTCGCCCAGGCCCAGGTCGTCGATGTCGATGAGCAGCCAGTCGCCGCCCCGCGTCCGCACCAGCTGGCCCAGGTGGAGGTCGCCGTGGCACAGCGTTCGCGCGTACGGCGTCGGGGCCTCGTCCCTCGCCCAGGGGGGCAGGACGGCCCAGGCGCGCAGGACCGGGGCGGCCGCCGGGTGCGGGCCGGCCGCGTGGAGGCGGGCGACGGCACGGGCCGCCTTGGCAGGGCCTCGCATGGGCGGGATGCCGGGCGGGAGTACGGACCGCGGTGTCCGGTGCAGCCGCGCGAGGAGGGTGGCGGCCGCCTCCCAGGGGGCGGCGTCGGGGTCGTCCCGGTCCACGGGACTGCCGTACGGCCAGAAGGTGACCGGCCGCCCGTGCGACTCGACCGCGCTCGGCCTCAGCGGTGGGAGGAGGATGCCGTCGAGCCGGGGGTGCGCCGCGACCGCCATCCTTGCCGCCAGCTCACCGGGATCGGTGTCGGCGGCGTGCGCCTTCGCCACGGTGCCGGCATGCCGGACGACGGTGCCGTCGGGCCGGTCGGCCAAGACGGAGGTCTCCGCACCACAGACACACGCTTCCGCCGCCGGATGAGCAACGGCCCGCACCTTCGCCCTGAGCACGGGCAGCACGTCTGCGGTCACTCGGGTCCCCCTCAGGTCGTACGGCGCCGACTACCCCCGTGAGCGTACGCAAGCGTCAAATGAGCCTGAGACCGCAACCATCAATTGAGGAATCACAACGGCGAGCAATTTGGTCCGCGAGAGCGGCGCCGGTTTAGGCGCAGAGGAGAGCCCGCGAGAGCGGCGCCGGTTTAGGTGCAAAAGACAGCAATGCGGGCGCAGCTCCCCAGCTGCGCCCGCATTTTTGCCGTCCGCCGCACCCCCGTCCCCACGGGGTTTCATGGCCGGATGTCCCCGCCCGGACCGCTCTTCCGGGCCTGGGGCGCCGCTCAGCGCCCCAGCATCACGCCCACGGACGACGCCTGTGTGACCACTGCTTCCCAGCCGCCGAAGACGACTACGAGCAGGGTGGCCAGAGGGAGGACCATGGCCGTCGCCACCAGGGGGTGGCGTCGGCCGGACCGGCTGGAACCGAACGCGGCGCTGTACGCCTTGCGTCCCTGCGTGCGGATCATGGTCCGCGATGCTGTGTCCGCCATGGTCCCTCTCCTGACCGTTCTGTTGAGATCTGTTGGATGAGATCTGTTGAAAAGCTTCTGTTGTCTGGCAGCGGCGGGTGTCTGACCTCGGGGGACGAGTGCTGCACCCGCCGCTTGACAACAAATCTAGGCGCGGGAGGCGTGCGGGTCGTCATGCCCTCGTACCTATTACCGGGCCTCCCCGAGGATGACCGGTGACCTGCGGAGTACTCCCCTGGGTGGAGAAGGGGTCCTAGGTCTCAGGGGTTTCCCGGAGGGGACGTCCGGTCTGTTCCGAGCTGTCCTCCCTCGGGACCGGCTGCTCGACGAGGGCGAGCACCCTGGTGGCCATGAAGCGGGCCGTGCGGACGACTGATCCGCTGCGGGTGACTTCGCTCACTTCGACCACCCCCCTGCGGACCGCTGTCTCCACCCGGCGGCCCGCCCGGCTTGCCACCACCTCGTACGTACGCGTCGTGTCCCCGGCGTCGACCACTATCTCCACGCGATCACCCTTCACGGGTCCAATCCCCCTTCTGCGACGGATGGTTGGGGATCCGCGCAGCTCAACGCCGCCCGAGTCCCCCGTCCCCTGACCACCTTTCAAGTTTCCCACCCGGCACTGACAATCGATCGGGCCGTGAGGGCGCGGCCTCTGCGCGCACCCGGCCGCGGAAACGTAAGCTGTGGCTCGTCAAACGGACCGGGCAGCGGGGATGGACATGGCGATGATGCGCCTGAGGCGCGAGGACCCGCGTGTCGTCGGCTCGTTCAGGCTTCACCGACGGCTCGGCGCGGGCGGGATGGGCGTTGTCTATCTGGGCTCCGACCGGCGTGGCCAGCGGGTCGCGCTGAAGGTGATCCGGCCGGACCTGGCGGAGGATCAGGAGTTCCGGTCGCGGTTCGCCCGCGAGGTGTCGGCGGCACGGCGGATCCGGGGCGGCTGCACCGCGCGGCTGGTCGCCGCGGATCTGGAGGCGGACCGGCCCTGGTTCGCGACGCAGTACGTGCCTGGACCCTCGCTGCACGACAAGGTCAACGACGAGGGCCCGCTCCGCGCGGCCGAGGTCGCGGCCGTCGGCGCCGCCCTCTCCGAGGGGCTCGTCGCCGTGCACGAGGCCGGGGTCGTCCACCGCGACCTGAAGCCGTCGAACATCCTGCTGTCCCCGAAGGGGCCACGCATCATCGACTTCGGCATCGCCTGGGCGACCGGCGCGAGCACGCTGACGCATGTCGGTACGGCGGTGGGGTCGCCCGGGTTCCTGGCGCCCGAGCAGGTGCGGGGCGCTGCGGTCACGCCGGCCACGGACGTGTTCGCCCTGGGGGCCACGCTGGCCTACGCGGCGACCCAGGACTCGCCCTTCGGGCACGGCAGTTCCGAAGTGATGCTCTACAGGGTCGTGCACGAGGAGGCGCAGCTGCACGGCGTGCCGGACGCGCTGGCCCCTCTCGTACGGGCCTGTCTGGCGAAGGACCCCGAGGAGCGGCCCAGCACGCTGCAGTTGTCGCTGCGGCTGAAGGAGATCGCGGCCCGGGAGGCCCAGGGGATGGGCGATGCCCGGCCGCCCGCGCCCCGTACCGCCGAGGCCGACCGGCCGACCGGGCGGCTCACCGAGAGCTACCCGGAGCAGCGGACGCAGCGGCGTACGCAGGGCACGTCCTCGCCTCGTGGCAACGGCAGCGGCAGCGGCGGTTCGTCGCGGTCGGGGGCTCGTCCGGCGCCCTCGCGGTCCGGTACGGGGAGTCGGCCCGGGCCGCCCCGGAGTGGGGCGGGACGTTCTGGGCCTCGGACCACCGGGACCGGGCGGCGGCCCGCCAATCCGCGGCTGTTGCGGCAGCGGCTGTTCGTGTTTGTGGTGGTGACGTTGTTGGTGGCGTTGGGGATCGCGGCGGCGCAGGGGTGCCAGGGGCCCGCCCGGGGGCTTGGGCATGGGGGTTCGGGTTCGGACGTACGGCTGGAGCAGTCGTACGGAGCGGGCGGGGTTCAGCTCGGCGGGTGAGCGTTCTTGCCGGCTGCGGGTGCGTCGTGGCTGGTCGCGCGGTTCCCCGCGCCCCTTGCGGGGCCGGGGCCCCTCTAGCTCTGCGGTCTGCCCGTCGCTACCGCGTAGAACGCCACCGCTGCCGCCGCTCCCACGTTCAGGGAGTCGACGCCGTGGGCCATGGGGATGCGGACCCATTCGTCCGCCGCCACCAGGGCCTGGGTGGACAGGCCGTCGCCCTCCGCGCCGAGCATCAGGGCCACGCGGTCCATCTTGTGCGGGGCCGCCTCGTCCAGGGACTTGGCCTTCTCGTCCGGGGTGAGGGCGAGGAGGGTGAAGCCCGCCTCGCGGACCGTTTCCAGGCCCTTGGGCCAGGTGTCCAGACGGGCGTACGGGACGGAGAAGACCGCGCCCATGGAGACCTTCACCGAGCGGCGGTAGAGCGGGTCCGCGCAGTCGGGGGAGAGCAGGACCGCGTCCATGCCGAGGGCGGCGGCGCTGCGGAAGATCGCGCCGATGTTGGTGTGGTCGTTGACCGACTCCATGACGACGACCCGGCGGGCCGTCTGGAGCAGGTCGTCCGGGGTCGGCAGCGGCTTGCGCTGCATGGAGGCCAGAGCGCCTCGGTGCACGTGGTAGCCGGTGACCTGTTCGGCGAGGTCCGGGCTGACCGCGTACACCGGGGCCGGCAGCTCGTCGATGACGTCTCGCATGACGTCGACCCACTTGGCGGAGAGCAGCATCGAGCGCATCTCGTAACCGGCGTCCTTGGCCCGTCTGATGACCTTCTCGCCCTCGGCGATGAACAGGCCCTCGGCGGGTTCTCGCTTGCGGCGCAGCTCCACGTCGGTCAGGCCCGTGTAGTCGCGCAGACGGGGATCGGCTGGGTCCTCAACGGTGATGAGATCGGCCACAGGGTGATACTGCCTTGTCCTGGGTGTGGTGCCAACGGCTTGGAACGGGTTGGGTTACCCGGGGTTACTCGGATGCCTCCGACGAGCTGTCCGGGCGCACGGTCACGACCTCTCCGATGACGATCACCGCCGGGGGCTTCACGTTCTCGGCGAGTACGGTCTCGGCGACCGTGGCGAGAGTCGCGTCGACCCTGCGCTGCGCGGCCGTCGTGCCCTCCTGGACGACGGCCACCGGGGTGTCCGCCCCCTTGCCGTTCTCCATCAACGTACGGGCGATGGCGCCGATCTTGTCCACGCCCATCAGGATGACCAGGGTGCCGCGGAGCTTGGCGAGGGCCGCCCAGTCGACCAGGGAGCGTTCGTCGTCGGGGGCGATGTGGCCGCTGACGACCGTGAAGTCGTGGGCGACCCCTCGGTGGGTGACCGGGATGCCCGCCGCGCCCGGCACGGAGATCGAGCTGGAGATGCCGGGGACGACCGTGCAGGCGATGCCCGCCTCGGCCAGCGCCTGGACCTCCTCCATGCCACGGCCGTAGACGTAGGGGTCGCCGCCCTTCAGCCGGACGACCGCCTTGCCCTGCTTGGCGTGCTCGATCAGCGCGTTGTTGATGGCCTCCTGGGCCATGAAACGGCCGTACGGGATCTTCGCCGCGTCGATCACCTCGACGTGCGGCGGGAGTTCGGCGAGGAGGTCGCGGGGGCCGAGGCGGTCGGCGATGACCACGTCCGCCTCGGCGAGGAGGCGGCGGCCGCGGACCGTGATCAGGTCCGGATCGCCGGGGCCACCGCCGACCAGGGCGACGCCGGGGGTGCGGGTGCGGTGGTGGGGTGCGACGAGGGTGCCGTCGCGCAGGCCCTCCACGACCGCGTCCCTGATGGCCGCCGTGTGGCGGGGGTCGCGGCCCTTCGCGTTCGTCGTCAGGACGGCCACCGTGACGCCCTCGCTGTGGCCGGTCGCCGGGGTCCAGGCCGTGGCCGCGTCCGCGTCGTCCGAGCGGACGCACCACACACGGTTCGCCTCCGCCTCGGCGGAGGCCGCGGTGTTCGCCTCGGGGTCGCTGGTGGCGATCAGGGCGTACCAGGCCTGCGCGAGGTCGCCGGGCTCGTACGCGCGCCTTGTCCAGGTCAGCTCGCCCGCGTCCGCCATCGCCTCGACGGAGGGGGTGGCGGCCGGGGACACGAGGTGGATGTCCGCGCCTGCCGCGATGAGGGCCGGGAGGCGGCGTTGGGCCACCTGGCCGGCGCCGAGGACCACTACGCGGCGGCCGGTGAGGCGGAGGCCTACGGGGTAGGCGGGGTTTTCGGCCATGGAGGTGCGGCTCCTCATGCGGGTGGTGCGGGTGGGCGCGCTGCTGCCTTGGAGCGGGCCTGACGTGCGGATTTTATGGTGCGGGGTCGTGGGTGGCGGGGGTGGGTGGGGGTTCTTTCCCCAAGCCCGCCCCTTCCCGAAACCGGGGGCTGCGCCCCCGGGCCCCCGTACGTGCGGGCCCGTCGTCGGTCTGTGCCCACCCGTTCCGCCCTGCGGAACGCCTGCCCACAGACCGACGACTCGGGTCTACTTCTCGGTTACCCCCGCCGAGTCGAACGTCGCCACCTCGTGCATTGCTCGTGCCGCGCTCTGGACGACCGGGAGGGCCAGGAGGGCGCCTGTGCCCTCGCCGAGGCGGAGGTCCAGGTCGACCAGGGGGCGCAGGCCCAGCTTGTTGAGGGCTGCCACGTGGCCCGGCTCGGCGCTGCGGTGGCCGGCGATGCAGGCCGCGAGGACCTCGGGGGCGATGGCGCGGGCCACCAGGGCGGCGGCGCCGGCGCTGACGCCGTCCAGGATCACCGGGGTGCGCAGGGAGGCGCCGCCCAGGAGGAGGCCCACCATCGCGGCGTGCTCCAGGCCGCCGATGGCCGCGAGGACGCCGATCGGGTCGGCCGGGTCCGGCTGGTGGAGCTCCAGGGCACGGCGTACGACCTCGGTCTTGCGGGCCAGGGTCTCGTCGTTGATGCCGGTGCCCCGGCCGGTGACCTCGGCGGGGTCGGCGCCGGTGAAGACGGAGATCAGCGCTGCCGACGCGGTGGTGTTGGCGATGCCCATCTCGCCCGTGATCAGGGCCTTGTTGCCGGCCGCCACGAGGTCCCGGGCCGTCTCGACGCCCACCTCGATGGCCGCCTTGACCTCCTCGCGGGTCAGCGCGGGGCCGGTCGTCATGTCGGCCGTGCCCGCGCGGACCTTGCGCGGCAGGAGGCCCGGGGTCGCGGGCAGGTCGGAGGCCACGCCCACGTCCACGACGCAGACCTCGGCGCCGACCTGGTTGGCGAAGGCGTTGCAGACCGCTCCCCCGCCGAGGATGTTGGCCACCATCTGGCCGGTGACCTCCTGCGGCCACGGGGTGACGCCCTGGGCGTGGACGCCGTGGTCGCCCGCGAAGATCGCGACGGCCGCGGGCTCCGGGATCGGCGGCGGGCACATCCGGGAGAGGCCCGAGAGCTGGGCGGAGATGATCTCCAGCATGCCCAGCGCCCCGGCGGGCTTGGTCATGCGCTTCTGGCGCTCCCACGCCTCGCCGAGCGCCTTGGCGTCCAGCGGGCGGATGTTGGAGACGGTCTCGGCGAGCAGGTCGTGCGGCTCCTCTCCGGGCAGCGCCCGACGGCCGTACGTCTCCTCGTGGACGACCCAGGACAGCGGGCGGCGCTTGGACCAGCCCGCCTGCATCAGCTCGGGCTCCTCCGGGAACTCGTCGACGTATCCGACACAGAGGTAGGCGACGACGTCCAGGTGCTCGGGCAGGCCCAGTTCGCGGACCATCTCCCGTTCGTCGAAGAAGCTCACCCAGCCCACGCCCAGGCCCTCGGCCCGGGCGGCGAGCCAGAGGTTCTCGACCGCGAGCGCGGAGGAGTACGGCGCCATCTGCGGCTGGGTGTGACGGCCGAGCGTGTGACGGCCACCCCGTGTCGAATCCGCGGTGACGACGATGTTCACCGGGGTGTCGAGGATGGCCTCGATCTTCAGTTCCTTGAACTGCTTCGCGCGGCCCTTGGGCAGCGACTTGGCGTACGCCTCGCGCTGGCGCTGGGCCAGTTCGTGCATCGTGCGGCGGGTCTCCGCCGAGCGGATGACGACGAAGTCCCATGGCTGGGAGTGCCCGACGGACGGCGCGGTGTGGGCCGCCTCCAGGACCCGGAGCAGCACGTCGTGCGGGATGGGGTCGCTGCGGAAGCCGTTGCGGATGTCCCGGCGCTCGCGCATCACGCGCAGGACGGCCTCGCGCTCGGCGTCGTCGTAACCGGGCGCGGCCGGGCCGGCGGGCTCTCTCGTCTCTGCCACGGCGGCCGTGCTCTCTTCCTGGTCGGCGGCCCTGGTGTCCAGGTCCTCCGCGTGCTGTGCGGCTACGGGCTCCGCGTCCTGGTGCTGGTCCTGGCGCTGTTGCTCGACCGGTGCTTCCGGTACGGGAGTTGCCTCGGCCTCGGGAGCCTGCTCGGGCTCCCTGGGGGTGGGCAGGGCGAGTACCGGTGCAGATTCCTCCGCGGACACCACCGCGGTGTCGGGCGCGGGCTGCTCGGTGGTCGCCGCGGCCGGGGGCGCCGTCTCCTCGGCGGACTGCTCGGCGAGCTCCTCCGGGAAGGGCGGCACGGTCATGGCGTGCGGCGGGGTCGGAGCCAGGTGCGGGGTGGTCGGGATGGTGCCCTCGACCGGCACGAACTGGCCGACGCCCTGTTCTGCGTGGGCCGCCTCCGCGTGAGCCGCCTCCACGGGGACGGCCGTGGATACGGCCGCTTCGTCGTGGGGCTCGTGACCGTGGGTCGGGGCGTCGAAGCTCTCGTCGCCGTGCGTCGGGGCACCGTGGCTCGGGTCGCCGTGGACCGCGACCGGCTCCGGTACCGCGACCTGGTCGGGTACCGCCACCGGTTCCGGTGCCTCCGGCTGTGCGGCGGTGTCGGCCTGGGCCGCCTGCGAGGGGTCGATGTCGGCGACGCTCACGACGGGCGCTTCTGCCGGCTCCGCGAACTGCGGGGGCTGGACGGCGTCCTGAGGCTGAACGGCCTCTTCCAGAACGGGCGCGGGTTCCGTCAACTGCGGCTGCTGCTCCGGGATTTCGGCCCCCGGACCGGCTTCGGCGAACTGCGCCGCCGGGTCCTGGAACTGCTGCTCCGGCTCGTACGCGGCCTGCGGGTGCGGGTCATGCTCCGCGTACGCGGGCTGCGCCTCGTCGGCCGCCTGCGGAGGCTGGTAGGCCTCGGGCGGGTACGAGCCGGTGTCGTCCGACGCCTGCGAGGCGTACGCGGCGACGGGAGCCACCGGGAAAGGCGTGGGCTGCGGAAACTGGGCGAATTCGGGGGCGTGCGCGAACTCGGGAGCGGTCTGGGCGACCTCGTGGGTCTGGGGCGTCTCCGGGGCCTGCGGGAAGAGCGAACCGTCCGCGAGCAGCGGAGCCTGCGCGTAGTCCTGGACCTGGACCTGGGCCGGTTCCGGGGCCTGGGCGACGGCCTCCGGTGCCTGGACCGCTTCGGGAACGGGCGTTGCTTCGGGAACCTGCACGGCTTCCGGCTGTTGAGGAACGTACTCGGGGTCCGGAGCCGACACGGCCTCCTGCGCCTCCGGGGCGTCGGCCGCCTCCGGGGCGTCGGCCGCCTCCGGGGCGTCTGGGACGGCCTGGACGTGAGCGGGCCCCGCCTCGGGGACCTCGGCGGCGCTCGGGTCCGGATGCACCTGCTGTGCCTGCTCCGCCTGCGCCTGGGCCGGCTCGGGGGCGGGCGCCTCGGCGGGAGTCTGTGCGGCGGGGGTTCCTTCGCCGCCGGTGAGCGGCGCGGCCCCGGCGTCGGGGGTGTGCGCGGCCTCCGCGAGCGGCGCGGGCCCGTCGTCCGGAGTGCCACCGGCGTGCGCTCCCCCGCCCTCGGGGAAGACCGTTTCTGCAGCCATGCCCTCGGAGCCGACCTGTGCCACCGGCGGCGCGACCTGCACCTGAGCCTGCGCTCCCCAGGGAGCCGCGCCCTGCAGCGCGATCTCGTCCCGCGGCACGTCGAGGTACTCGGGACCGACCGTGGGCGGACCGGCCTGTCGTACGGGCACGGCGTGGACCGGTGCTCCCGCGGGGCCACGGTCGGCGAGGGAACGCACCGGGCTGCCGGCACCGTCCGGGGTGGGCGGGCCGAGGTGCAGCGGGCGACGGGCGACGGGCGGCTGCGGAGCGGGCGAGGACATCCGGACGGCGCTGAGGTCGACCGAGCCGCTGTCGCGGCCCGCCGTCTCGTGCGGTCCCGGCTCGTGGACGGTCTCGACGACCGGCGCCGGGGCCGGCGGGGCCACTTCGTTGCCCCACGCGCCCTGGGCGCCCGGCAGCAGCAACAGGTCTTCGTCTTCGGCGGTGGTGTCGGAGAGGTAGGTGTACGCGCCGGGGGCGGGGACGCCCGGCTGCTCCACCATGCCTTGGTTCTCCGGCAGCCCCTCGCCCGGGACCTGGCCGGTGTCGGTCATGCGTACCCCTCGCCCATCGGTTAGTGCTCCAACGACCTGCTCGTCCGGAGCGGCGCACCGACCGCCCGCAATGAAGTAACGAGCATGCGTGCCGGGCGGCACGAACGACCGGTCGACAAAGCCATTAACTGGCATTGTCGCGGTCGGCCCGCCACCGCGACAGGGTGATCCGCCACGGCCCGCTGTGGACTGCGCCACGTTGCGCGTCCTCCGGTTTTCCGCCGTACCACACGCATCCCAAAACAGGTGCGTTTTCCGGACATTGACCGGCGAAATACCGGACAAGCCGAGCGCAGTGCAACGATCGGCCAGCCTACCGCGCGCGGTACGACAACCGGATCACAGGGAGCGGTCGGGCAGGAGCCCGGTGAGCAGGAACGCGACGCTCCGCTCCTTCTCCGTCCAGACCCGGGTGTCCAGCTCGACGGACTGCAGGAGGGCGCACTCGACCTGGTAGCCGTGCTCCGTCAGGTCCCTGCCGACGAGTTCGGCGGCGTCGCGTGTCGCGGCGTGCGTGACGATCCGCTGGGGGCGCCGGTCGGCGACGGCGGAGACCACCGCGGCACCTCCGCCCCCGACCCGTACGACGTCCGGTTCGGGCAGGTTCTCCAGGATGTGGGGCGCGGTGCCGTGGGTGATCTGGAGCTGGACGCCGAAGCGGCGGGCGGTGGCCATGGTCCGGGCGCAGGCGTTCGGGTCCCGGTCGACGGCGATGACGGCGGCGCCGCAGCGCGCGGCCTCCGTGGCGAAGGCGCCGCTGCCGGAGCCGATGTCCCAGACGAGGTCGCCGACGCGCGGTCCCAGGCGGGCGAGTTGGGCGGCCCGCAGTACCTCGGTCTCGCCCTCGCCGAGATCGCCGCCGTACACCTCGTCGGGCAGGGCCCAGCCGCGCGGTCCGGTTCCCGGGTCGCGTCCGGCGATCCAGCCGCCGCCCTCGGAGGAGGTGACGGGTCCGCCCATGACGATGACGATGTTCGGGTCGCGCCAGGTGTGGTCGGCGACCTTGTCCGAGGTCAGGATCGTGACCCGTTCGCGCGCGGTGCCCAGTTCCTCGCAGATGACGAAGGTGCGGTGGACGCCTTCGAGGAGCAGGCCCAGCTCGGCGGGGCCGGCTCCGGGTGAGGTGAAGACGGCGACCTTGGTGTGGGCGCGGCACACATTCACCGCGCGTCGCAGGGTGCGCCTGTGTGCGACGACCACCTGTGCGTCGTCCCAGGGCATACCGGCACGGGCGAAGGCGGCGGCCACGGACGACACCGCCGGGACGACCTCGACCTCCAGGCCGAACTCGGGGGCGCGCAGGGTGCGTACGACTCCGAAGAAGCCCGGGTCGCCGTCGGCGAGGACGACGGCCGTGCCCCGGTGGGCGGCGATGCGGCGGGCGGCGAGGGCGACGCTGCCGAGCCGGATGCGCTCGGCGGCCGCGGGCACCTCGGGGAGGGCCAGGTGATGGCCCGCGCCCGCCACCAGCGTGGCGGCACCCAGAGCCGAGCGCGCCGCGTCGGTCAGCGGCGAGCCGTCCCAGCCGATCACCGTGACCCGGTCGGCCATCGTCGTCAGTCTCCTGGAGTCTTCGCAGGTCTCGGATGGGCATGCGGCCGCCAGGCAGGCATGCGGAGCCCCGTGAGCGTACCTCGGGACCTCCGGGAGTGGGGGCGCGGGTCCGCGGCCGTCCGCCGTGCGGTGGCCGTCCGGCCACGGCGTCGGTTTCGGGGCGGCCGGGAAGTCAGTTCCAGTCGGAGTACGAGGTGAAGCCGCCGGTGTCGGCGAGCTGCTCGGCGATGCCCTCGATGTCCTCGGGGAGCAGCCCCCACACGATGAAGTCGGTGCGCAGGGCGACCCAGCTCCCGTCCTCGGTTCGGGTGCGCGCTATACAGGCGTTGCGCAGGACGCCCTCGCTGATGCAGCCGATCTTCTGCGCGACCTGCTGCGAGGCGGTGTTGTCCGCGGCGGTGCGCAGCTCCAGGCGCTCGAACTTCTGGTCGCCGAAGAGCCATTGGGCGGTGGCCAGCGCCGCCTCGGAGGCGTACCCCTCGCCGCGCGCCCAGGGGGCGACGATGTACGACAGCTCCGTGGAGCGGACATGCCAATTCGTCTTGCCCAACTGGACTATGCCGACCAGGCGTTGGGTGAGGAACTCGGTGACGGCGAGGTCGAGCCCACGGCCGGAGGTGCGCTCGCCCGGTGCGTAGCGGTTGACCCAGGAGCGGGCGGAGTCCTCGGTGAAGGGCTGCGGAACGGCGGTCCAGGCCACGACCTGCTCGTCGTTCATCATCTCCGTGAGGGCCGGAACGTCGTCGTCCTCGAGAGGGCGCAGCACCAACCGCTCCGTGCTGAGGGAGATGTCGGGGAAGGTGTTAGTCATGCGCCGCTCCGTAACCATCAGGGACCGTCGGGCCTGCTGAACTGCCCAGCATGCAGCATGAAAGCACCGAACTGCACCACGGGGCCGAGTCGTTGTCGACGAATCGACCCCGTGAGTGCGAGCGAAACGGCGTCAGCCGGAGGTGACCGGCAGGACCGACCCCTGGTACTTGTCCTCGATGAACTTCGTCACCTCAGGAGAGGTCAGGAGTTTCGCGAGCTTCTCGACCCGGGGGTCGTCCTCGTTGCCCTTCTTGACGGCGAGGAGGTTCGCGTACGGGTTGTTCTTCGCGGACTCCAGGAGCACGGCGTCCTCGGCGGGGCTGAGGCCGGCGTCCTGGGCGTAGTTGTTGTTGATGACCGCGGCGGCCACGTCGTCCAGGGAGCGCGGCAGTTGGGCCGGTTCCAGCTCCTTGAACTTGAGGTTCTTCGGGTTCTTCACGATGTCCGCCGGGGACGCGGTCGTGCCGGCGTCGTCCTTGAGGGTGATGACTCCCTCGGAGGCCAGGAGCTGGAGGGCGCGGCCCTCGTTGGTGATGTCGTTCGGCACGGCGACGGTGACCCCGTCGGCCAGCTTCGTGACGTCCTGGACCTTCTTCGAGTACACGCCCATGGGCGGCAGGTACGCCTTCACGACCGGGACCAGCTCGGTGCCCTTGGACTTGTTGAAGTCGTCCAGGTAGGGCTCGTTCTGGTACAGGTTCGCGTCGAGCGAGCCCTCCTGGAGCGCGGTGTTCGGCAGGACGTAGTCCGTGAACTCCTTGATCTCCAGGTCGAGTCCGTTCTTCGCGGCGAGGTCCTTCTTGATGTACGAGAGGACCTCGCCGGCCGGGACCGCGGTGGCGCCGACGACGAGGGTGCCGTCGGAACCACCGCCGTCCGAGCCGGTCTCGGAGCCGCAGGCGGTGAGCCCGAGTCCCAGGGCAAGCGCGGCCGCGGCGGCGGGAATTACGGGCTTACGCATCTGTGGTCGTCCTCGATCCTTGGCAGCGGGCTCAGAACGACGCGACGACGGAGCCGGCGTACTTGTCCTCGATGAACTTCTTGACCTCGGGGGAGGTCAGGAGCTTGGCGAGCTTCTTGACGCGCGGGTCGTCCTCGTTGCCCTTCTTGACGGCGAGGAAGTTGCCGTACGGGTTGTCCGTGGCGGACTCCAGGACGAGGGCGTCCTCGGAGGGCTTGAGGTCGGACTCGATGGCGTAGTTGCCGTTGATCACCGCGGCGTCGACGTCGTCCAGGGAGCGCGGGGTCTGGGCCGCCTCCAGCTCCTTGAACTTGAGGTTCTTCGGGTTCTTCGCGATGTCCTTGGGGGTCGCGTCGTTGCCCGCGCCGTCCTTGAGCGTGATGATCCCGTTGGCGTCGAGGAGCTTGAGCGCCCGCGCCTCGTTGACCGTGTCGTTCGGGACGGCGACCGTCGCACCGCTCTTCAGCTCGTCGGCCTTCTTGAACTTGCTGGAGTAGAGGCCGAGCGGCTCCAGGTGGACCGTGACGACGGGCACGATGTCGGTGCCGTTCTTCTTGTTGAAGTCGTCGAGGTACGGCTGGTTCTGGAAGTAGTTGGCACCGACGGAGCCGTCCTGGGTCGCCGTGTTCGGCAGGACGTAGTCGGTGAACTCCTTGACCTGCAGGTCGAGGCCCGCGTCCTTCGCCAGGTTGTCCTTGACGTAGGTGAGGATCTCGGCGTGCGGGACGGGGCTCGCGGCGACGATCAGCGGGCCGCTGGTGTCGGCGGCGCCGGAGTCCTCCGAACCGCAGGCGGTGAGACCCAGGGTGAGGGCTCCGGCGGCGAGGACGGCGGTGGTGATCTTGGCAGTGTTACGCACGAAAAGTGCCTTTCCTGAGGGTGTAGCTGCCCCGCGGAGGGTGTGCGGGGAGAACTGAGGGGGGTGTGGACTACGGGGGTGAAGGTGAGAGCGAGCGGGAGCCGTAGGCGTCAGACGGTCTTGCTGGTCGCGGTGGCGGCCTTCAGGAGCCTGAGCCTCGGGGCGGCGCCCGACTGGCCGCCCCGGCGGTGCAGCCCGCGGGCGGCGAAGTCCCCGGCGAACTGGATGAGGGAGATGACCACGGCGAGGATGCCGACGGTGATCCACATCAGTTCGGTCTCGAAGCGCTGGTAGCCGTAGCGGATGGCGATGTCACCGAGGCCGCCCGCGCCGACCGTGCCCGCCATCGCCGAGTAGCCGATGAGCGCGACGATCGTCGTGGTGGTGCTGGAGATCAGCGAGGGCAGCGATTCGGGGACGAGCACCTTGCGGACGACGGTCCAGGTGTTGCCGCCCATCGACTGCACGGCCTCCACGAGTCCGCCGTCCACTTCGCGGACCGCCGTCTCGACGAGGCGCGCGAAGAAGGGGATCGCGCCGATCGCGAGCGGCACGATGGCGGCCTCGCGGCCGATCGTCGTGCCGGTGATCGAGCGGGTGAAGCCCATCAGCGCGACCATCAGGATGATGAACGGCATCGAGCGGGCGATGTTCACGACCTGCCCGATGACCTTGTTCAGCACGGTGTTCTGCAGCAGGCCGCCCCGGTCCGTGAGGACCAGCAGGACGCCCAGCGGCAGACCGCCGACGACGGCGATGAGTGTCGACCAGCCGACCATGTAGAGGGTGTCCCAACAGGCCTGCTCCAGCAGCGGCTGCATCTCCGACCAGGTCACTTGGCACCTTCCTTCACCAGCACGGGCGCCTGGCCCTGGACGTCGATCTGCAGACCCTGCTCGCGCAGGAAGCCGATCGGCACGACGTTCTCCTCGTAGCGGCCGGGCAGTTCGATGCGCATCCGGCCGACCTGCTTGCCGCCGACGGTGTCCATCGCGGCACCCAGGATCGAGATGTCGATGTTGTACGTACGGGACAGCTGCGAGATGACCGGCTGGGTCGCGGCGTCACCGTGGAAGGTGACGTCGATGACCGTGCGGTCGTCGGCGGAGGCGTCGCCGCTCACCGGGAAGAGCGCGGCGGCCAGCTCGGAGCCGGGGGTCGCGAGCAGCTCGCTGACGGTGCCGGACTCGACGATCTTCCCGTTCTCCATGAGGGCGGCCGAGTCGCAGATGCTCTTGACGACGTCCATCTCGTGCGTGATGAGCAGGACGGTCAGGCCCAGCTGCCGGTTCAGGTCGCGCAGCAGCTGGAGGATGGAGCGGGTGGTCTCGGGGTCGAGCGCGCTGGTCGCCTCGTCGGAGAGGAGCACCTTCGGGTCGCCGGCCAGGGCGCGGGCGATGCCGACGCGCTGCTTCTGGCCGCCGGAGAGCTGGGCCGGGTAGGACCTGGCCTTGTCGGAGAGGCCGACGAGGTCCAGCAGTTCCAGTGCCTTGCGGGAACGTTCCTTCCCTGACACGCCAAGGATTTCCAGCGGCAGCTCGACATTGTCCTGGACCGTCCGCGAGGACAGCAGGTTGAAGTGCTGGAACACCATGCCGATGTGGCTGCGCGCCTTCCGCAGCTCCCGGCCCGCACGCGGGCCCCGGCCGGCCAGGGCCGTGAGGTCCTGTCCGGCGACGGTCACGGTGCCGGCGGTGGGGCGCTCCAGGAGGTTGACGCAGCGGATGAGGGAGGACTTGCCGGCGCCGGACTGTCCGATGACGCCGTACACCTCGCCTTCGCGGACGTGCAGATCGACGCCGTCCAGGGCGGTGACCTCACGGCCGCGCGAGCGGTAGACCTTCTTCAGGCCTGTTGTCGTGATCACTGGGGTTTCCGTCACTGTCGAGTGCAGGGCGTGGGTGTGCGCCGGGCACGGGTGCATTCGGTCCGAACGCGGCACGGTCGTTCTCGCGGTGGCGATGAAAGCCGGGCTTCGGCAGAACTGCGTGCGCGGGGCAGGCTCAGTCGCGTACGAAAGGGTCGTACGGGCAGACCTGAGCGGTCTCGCTTCGGGGCGCGAGGCTCTGGGTGGTGCGGGGGCCCTCTAGAAGGCGCACATTCGACACATACAGCGAGCACCGGGCGTCATGGTCGCCTCGGTCGCAAGGATGCGGCTGCTCGTCGTGGTCATGAGAAAAGTAAAGCAGACGTATGCGCGGAACCGGGAACCGCTGTCCGCATCGCGGACAGCGGTGGACACTCCTCAGTCGCCGACGGAGATCTCCACTCCCGCGTCCGTGACCAGCGCCGACACGGCCGAGAGGTCACCGACGACGATGTCCGCGTGCAGCTCTGCGGCCTGGTGTGTTGTGGTCAATGCCACGGTGGTCATCCCGGCGGAGCGGCCGGCCTGCAGACCCGCGGGCGCGTCCTCGAAGACGACACAGCGGGCCGGGTCCACGCCGAGCCGGCGGGCGGCGAGCAGGAACGGCTCGGGGTCGGGCTTGCCGCGCGTGATGTCGTCGGCGGCGATCAGGGTCTTGGGCCGGATACCGGCCTCGTCGAGGCGGGCCTCGGCCAGCCGCCGGGTCGCGGAGGTGACGACGGCCCAGCGGTCGGCGGGCACGGAGTCGAGCAGTGCCATGGTCCCAGGCAGGAGCTGGACACCGCCCTCGACGTCCTCGACCTCCAGCTGCTCGATACGCACGACGGCCTCGGCGACCCGGTCGGCGGGCAGCAGGTCGGCGGCTATCTCGGCGGCGGGGCGGCCGTGCAGCTCGACCCGGGCGAACTCCTCGGGGGTGATCCCGTACTCCTCGGCCCAGCGGGTCCAGCAGCGGTACACCGACTCGAGGGACGAGACGAGCGTTCCGTCGTTGTCGAACAGCAGGGCATCGGCTTGGATCTTCATGCTCTCGACCCTACGGGGCACCCCGGGGGCGATCGCATCGGGCCTTTTGGCCCGTAATAGGGTCGCGGCATGCTTGTTGCCCTGACGGTCGCGACCGCCGTCGCCGCGCTCGCGCTCGCCGCCTGGTGCGGCTGGGCCGCCTATCGCGACCAGCCCACCAAGGACTGGCACTTCATCGGCATGGCCGTGGTGACACTGCTCACGCTCGTCCAGCTCGTGGTGGGCATCGTCCAGCTGGCCCGCGGCGAGAAGCCGGAACAGGGCACGACGATCTTCGTGGCGTACCTCGTCGGTTCCTTCGCGTGCATCCCGGCGGCCGGCTTCATGTCGCTGGCGGAGCGCACCCGCTGGGGTTCGATCACGGTCGCGGCCGGCGGTGTGGTCCTCGCCGTGCTTCAGGTGCGGCTCTACGACATCTGGGGAGGCTGAGATGGCGGCGACCGAGAAGCAGCGGGGCCGGACGCGGCTCATCGGCGGTCCGGGCATCCTGCTGGTCTGGCTGTACGGCGTGATGGTCGTCGGCGCCGTGTCGCGCTCCGCCGTGCAGATCGCGACGGAGTTCGACAAGGCGCCGCTCGCCTATTCGCTGTCCGCGGTGGCCGGTCTGGTCTACGGCTTCATCACGTACTCGCTCGTCCGCGGCGGCGAAACGGCCCGCAAGGCGGCGCTGGTGTGCTGCGCCGCCGAACTCGCGGGCGTCCTGACCGTGGGCACCTGGACCCTGGCCGACCCCTCGGCCTTCCCCGACGCCACAGTCTGGTCGGACTACGGCATGGGTTACTTGTTCATCCCGGTCTTGCTCCCGGTAACGGCAATGTTCTGGCTCCGCCGCAGCAGGACCGCGACTCAATAGGCGTGCGTCAGGTCCGGCGCGCCCCTTTTTAGGGGCGCGGGGAACTGCGCGACCAGCCTCGGCGCGCCCGCAGACGAAAGACAGACCTACGCACTGGCGACAAAGGCACTGGTCGACGACCCCTTCGCAAGGGTCACCAGGCTCAGCCGCTCATCCACCCGCTCCGTGGAAACGAGCTGATACCCGTGCTTGCGGTACAACCGCAGATTGTGCTCACTGCGATGCCCCGTGAAGAGCTGGAAGCTCTTCGCACCCGCGTCCGCGGCCACCCGCGACTCGATCGCGTCGAGCAACCGCCCGCCCAGACCGTGCCGCCGCATCCGAGGATGGACGATCAGCTTGTTGATGCGGGCCGTGCCATCCGCATCCACAGCCGCACGCACCGAGGCCACCACCTCGTCGCCCAGCCGGGCCACCAGGACCGTGCCGCCCGCGAGCTCCGCCTTGAGGGAGTCGAGCGGCTGGGTGAGGGGCTCGATGCTGTAGTCGCCGTACAGCTCGGCCTCGCTCTGGTAGCAGAGGAACTGCAGTTTGAGGATCTGTTCGGCGTCCTTTTCGGTCGCCGCCGAGATGGTCACGCTCATGCCCATGTGTGCATGCCTCCCGCTCACCTGTTCCGCCGGTTGTCCCTCACTCCTATCCCCGTGGTTCGTGCGCCGCAACCTCCGACGTAAGCATTCGGCGCAGACATCCCAGGCATCTGGAACGTTCCGGACCGAGACTGCCCTGTGAGATACCCAACTCCCCCGCGATCTCCCGGTATGTGAGGTCCTGCGGGGACAGCAGCGCGGCCATGAGGCGCGGACAGCGGCCCGGCAGTTTGCGTACGGCGGAGTGCAGGGCCCGGCGCCGGGCGGCGGTGAGCGCGAGCTGTTCCGGGCCGGGCCGGCTGTCGTCGGCGGGCTCGGACGCGTACGGCAGCTCGATGCTCGCGGTGTGCCGGGTGCGGCGCGCCTCGGAGCGGACGGCGCCGCGCAGCCAGGCGGCCGGGTCTGCGGGCGGGCCGTCCGTGCCGAGGTGTTCCAGGAGGCGCACCCAGACGGCCTGTTCCAGGTCGCCGGGCTCCGCGCCCGAGGCATATGCCTCAGCGGAGGCCTCGGCGGCGAGCAGTGGACGCAGGGTGTCGAGCATGTCGTGGGTCATATGCGGCACGACGCGGCCGCCCCGGCACGAGGTTGCCGGGGCGGCCGTCTGTCACCCCAACCGGGGCCGGGGGCTCAGCTGTTGACGAGCGCGGAGCCTGTGGGACTCAGCGCTTCAGGAAGTCCTCGCGGGCGAGGACACCGGTGTCGGGGTTGTCGGTGAAGACCCCGTCGATACCGGTCGCGAAGTACGTCCGGAAGGCGCCGAAGACGTCCCCGTAGCCGTCCGCGTCGGTGCCCTTGCGGAAGTTCGCGGGCAGGAAGGGGTTCTCGTTGCGCATCGTGTACGGGTGCAGGATCAGGCCCTCGGCGTGCGCGTCCCGGACCAGGGTGGTCGGGGTGGTGAGGTTGCCGCTCGCGTCCTTCGGGATGATCAGGTCCAGGGTCGGGCCGATGCCCTGCGCGTAGGAGGCGATCTGCTTCAGGCCCGCGGGCTTGACCAGGTCGGCGACCGTACGCGGGTCGCCCGTCTCCACGAAGTCCCAGGGCCGGGTGTTGGCGGCCGACAGGAGCACGACCAGGGGGTTGCCGACCAGCTTGTTCAGGCGCTGGATGCTGGTCGGTTCGAAGGACTGGAGGATGACGGGCGAGTTCTTCTTGTCCAGGCCGTGCCTGCGCAGCACCTTGGCGACCCGCTCCTCCAGGCCGAGGCCCAGCTTGCGGAAGTAGGTGGGGTGCTTGAGCTCGGGGTAGATCCAGACCTGCTTGCCGCGCTTGCGGCTCTGCTCCTCGCGCCAGCGCAGCACCTCCTCGAAGGTGGGGATCTCCCAGCGGCCGTCGTAGAGCGTGTTGTGCGGGCGGTTGGCCGGGATGCGCTCCTTGGCGCGGAGCGTCTTCAGCTCGGCGAGCGTGAAGTCCTCGGTGAACCAGCCGGTGGTGGACACCCCGTCGAGAAGCTTGGTGGTCTTGCGGCTCGCGAACTCGGGGTGCGCGGAGACGTCCGTCGTACCGCCGATCTCCGGCTCGTGGCGGCAGACGAGGTGGCCGTCCTTGGTGGGCACCAGGTCGCCCGCCTCGACGACGTGCGCACCCATGTCGAGGGCCAGCTGGTACGAGCCGAGCGTGTGCTCCGGCCGGTAGCCGCTGGCCCCGCGGTGTCCGATGATCGTCGGCTTCGGCAGGCTCTTGTAGCCACCGCCGCCGTGCTTCTCGTCGGCTCTCGCCGTGGCCGGTACCCCGAGGACCGCTCCGCCGGCGCCGAGGACCGCGGCCCCGAGCAGCGCGCGCCGTCCCGGGCCGGTCCCGTTCAGTCCCTCGTTCGACTCCTGCGTCCCCATGTGCGCTCCTCCGCATACTGCCCTGCACCTGTCAAAGCGGGACGATCGTAGGTGCGCGGGGGTGACGGAGGGGAGACCTTGGACGGAACACGCGGGTGACGCTGGATGTCTTGTGGGGTGCGGGAGTTGACCGGGGGCTGACGGGGTTCGATGGGGGCGCGTCCAGTGCCCTGGACTGACTTGCCCTCAGACGCCGGACCGGCCGGGTGGGTGGAGGCGGGCGGGGTGGGTACCCGCGCCTCGTAGGGGCACGGGGAACCGCGCCCGTCAGCCACACCCACCCGGTGCCCGGCCTCCCAGAAGGCCTAACCGGTGCGGACTTCGTCACACCGTGTCGTACGGATGACAGCCGTGCGACGGGGCGCCACCGCAGGTAAACAAGGGTCAACAGTGCGTATCCACTCGGTGAACCCGATGTGCAAGACCCGGGGGCCCGCGAGTATCGTCCTCACCTGCACAGACTTATACCGATCCCTTGACACCGGAGGGCACGTTGTCCCGCTTCGCGCTCATCAAGGCAGTGCTCGGACCGATCATGCGCCTGATGTTCCGCCCACGGGTGGAGGGTGCGGAGCGCATCCCGGGCACGGGCCCGGTCATCCTGGCCGGCAACCACCTCACGTTCATCGACTCGATGATCATGCCGCTCTTCTGCGACCGGCAGGTCTTCTTCATCGGCAAGGACGAGTACGTCACCGGGAAGGGCGTCAAGGGCCGTCTGATGGCCTGGTTCTTCACGGGCTGCGGCATGATCCCGGTCGACCGCGACGGCGGCCGCGGCGGTGTCGCGGCGCTGATGACCGGCCGACGCGTGCTGGAGGAGGGCAAGGTCTTCAGCATCTATCCCGAGGGCACCCGCTCCCCCGACGGCCGGCTCTACCGGGGCCGCACCGGCATCGCCCGGCTGGCGATGATGACCGGCGCGCCCGTCGTGCCGTTCGCCATCATCGGCACGGACAAGATCCAGCCCGGCGGTGCGGGGTTTCCGCGGCCCGGCCGCGTGACTGTTCGGTTCGGTGAGGCGATGGAGTTCTCTCGGTACGAGGGCATGGACCGGGACCGGTATGTGCTGCGGGCCGTGACCGACTCGGTGATGGCTGAGGTCATGCGGTTGTCGGGGCAGGAGTATGTGGACATGTACGCCACGAAGGCCAAGGAAGCGGCTTAGCTCCGCTGGTTTTTTGGGGCTCCGGGGTGGGGGCTCTGGGTTGTGGGGCGCTGCGGGTTCGTTGGGGCTTGTCGCGCAGTTCCCCGCGCCCCTGTCGGGGCGCCGGCCGACGCGCCCCTTGAGGGCGCCTCAGCTGGGCTGTTCGTCCGGTGGCGTTGTGTTTGTGTGGTCGGCTCCTGGGGACGGGAACCAGAGGACGAAGGTCGAGCCTTCGCCGAGTCTTGAGAAGAGGCGGATCTGGCCGCCGTGGGACTCGACTATCTGGCGGACGATCGCGAGGCCCAGGCCCGCGTGACGGTCGCGGCCGCCGCCGTTGCCCTTCGCTCGCCAGAAGCGGTCGAAGACCCGGGTCTGGTCGTCGTCGAGGATGCCGGGGCCCTCGTCCTGGACCGACGCCCAGAGCCAGCCGTCCACCCGGCCCGCGGCGACCGTGATGCCGGTGCCCGGCGGCGAGAGCCGTACGGCGTTGGAGAGCAGGTTGCCGATCGCTCTGCGCAGCGCGTCGTGGTCGCCGATGACCGTCAGGCCCGTGGTGAGACGCCGGTGCAGTACGAGCCCGCGCTCGGCGGCGAGCGGCGCGAACTCCTCGCAGGCCTCACCCGCGGCCGCGGCCAGATCGACGTCCGCGTCGGCCAGCGCGGGTGCCGTACGGCGGGCGGTGGCCAGCAGGTCCTCGACCAGGCGGGTCATACGGGTCGTGGCGCGGTCCACGCTTCGCACGGCCGCCCTGCGCTCGGCCTCCTCGGACTCCTCCGCCGTCAGCACCGCGTCCAGGTTGGCCCGGATGATCGCGAGCGGGCTGCGCAGTTCGTGTGAGGCGTCGTCGATGAGCTGGCGCTGGGCGCGGAAGGCCTCGTCGAGGCGGTCGAGCATGGAGTCGACGGTGTCGGCGAGGTCGCGGAGCTCGTCCTTGGGCCCGTCGAGACGGATGCGCTGCGAGAGGTCGGTCGCCTGGATCTCGGCGGCCGTACGGGAGATGGAGCGTACGGGACGCAGGGCGCGGCCGGAGAGGATCCAGCCGATGGCGAGACTGGTGACGGCGAGTCCGCCGAGTACGGCGAAGGAGAAGCGGCGCAGGTTGGCGAGGGTCTCGTAGTTGACGGCGGCCTCGACCTCCTGGACCTTCACCACCGGGATCTCGCCGACGTACTCGTCGTTCACGTACTTCGACGCCGAGAACTGCTTGCTGACGGGGTGCGCCTCGCCGCTGCGCTCGACCGCGAGGTACGTCCCGCCGAGGACGAGTGCGGTGAGGACGAAGAGAAGGCCGGAGTAGAGCACGGTGAGACGGAAGCGGATGGTGTGGGTGAACGCCGGGAGGCGGAGCCTGGCCCTGACGATCCGCAGCGCGCCGATCATCGTGTCTCCTTGAGGCGGTACCCCTGCCTGATCACCGTCTCGATGAGCGGTTCCTCTTCTCCGGTGATCTTCCGGCGCAGTGAACCGACCGTGACCCGCACGGTGTTGGTGAACGGGTCGGCGTGTTCGTCCCAGACGTGTTCGAGGAGCTCCTCCGCCGGTACGACACGTCCCGGGCGGGTCATCAGGTAGTGCAGGACGCCGAACTCCTTGGGTGTGAGCTGGAGCGGGCGTGCGCCGCGGAAGGCCTCGAAGCGGGCGGTGTCCAGGCGGAGTTCGCCGACCTCGACGACCGCGGTTCCGCCGTCCTCGCGACGGAGCAACGCCCGTATGCGGGCCAGGAGTTCGGGCAGCGCGAACGGCTTCACCAGGTAGTCGTCGGCGCCCTCGTCGAGGCCCCGGACCCGGTCGGCGAGACGGTCGCGGGCGGTGAGCATCAGGATGCGGGGACCACCGGGCGTGGCCCGGACGGCACGGCAGACCGAAAAGCCGTCGCCGTCGGGCAGGTTGAGGTCCAACAGCACCAGGTCGTAGTCGTTCACGGCCAGCTTCTCCGTGGCCGTGTCGACATCGGGCGCGATGTCCACGGCATAACCGGCCCGCACCAGCCCGACCTTGAGCGCCACGACGAGATCTTCCTCGTCCTCGACGACCAGCAGCCTCACCTGCCCCACCCGCCTTCCAACGCCGAGCCAAGTCGCGCCCCTCCAGGAGCGCGGGGAACTGCGCGACGAGCCACGACGAACCCGCAGCTTCAATCAATGATCGCCCGCGCGGCGGCCCGCGCATCCGCCACCGGAATGGCGAACCCGATCCCTATCGAACCGCCCCGCTGCTGATCCAACGTGGCGATGGCCGTGTTGATGCCGATCACACGACCGTCCGCATCGACGAGCGGACCACCGGAGTTCCCCGGATTGATCGACGCGTCGGTCTGCAGGGCCCGTCGCCGCTCACCGCCCTCACCGAGCCGCACGGACCGGTCGAGCGCGCTGACGATGCCCGAGGTGACCGTGCCGCTGAGGCCGAGCGGGGAGCCGATGGCGAGGACCGTGTCGCCCACGCCGGGCTTGGCCTGCGCCCCGGCGGCCAGTTCGGCGGCGCGCAGACCACGGGCGGTCTCCGGTTCCAGGACGGCCACGTCGCTCGCGGGGTCGTCACCGAGCACCTCCGCACGGAGCCGGCGCCCGTCCTGGAGCTCGATCGACACCTCCGAACTCCCCGCCACCACATGCGCGTTGGTGAGTATCCGGCCGCGCTCGTCGAACACGAACCCGGAGCCCTGTCCCTCCGCCGTCTCGATCGACACGACACTCGGCAGCACGCGCGCGGCGACCGCTTCGAGCCCCGTGACGTCCGGCCCGGCCGCCGCCGCGGCGGGCTCCTCGTCGCCGACGGCTCCGGCCGCGTATCCCGCAGCCCCGCCCGCGAGGACGGCGGCGAGGACCGCGGCCACGAGGGGGCTGACCTTGCGGGGAGACCGGGGAGGCGGGGCCGGAGGGGGCTGCGGGGTCGGGGCCGCGTACGGGCTCGGGTACGACGTCTCCGGCGGCACGGGCGGGCCGAATCCCGAGGGGGGCCGACCGGGCAGGAAGGAGGGGCCGCGCGGCTCACCCAGGCCCGGGTAGGGGGTGTGGGGCCGCCCGCTCCGGTACGGGTCGCCGGGCTCCGCCTCGGCCCGATGGTCCTCCGCCCTGGGGCCGTTGGGGCCCAGGGGGCCGGGCGGACGGGGTGGTCCGGTGGGGCGTGACGGGCCCAGCGGGCGGGTCGGGCTGGGGTGAGCCGGGGGCCCCGCGCGGCCGGGGAGGCCCGTGCCGCCCGGAAGACTCGGTCGGTCCGGCACGCCTGAATGATCCGGGAGAACCGGCTGATCCGGAAGCCCCGGCTGGTCCGGGAGAGCCGGGCGCTCCGGGAGAGCCGGGTGCTCCGGGATGCCCGTGCCGCGCGGTGGTCCCGGGTGAGGCGGAGGGTCCGGGTGGCCCTGGAATCGGTCGTACGACACGGTCGTTCCTCCTTGGTCGCGGAACCCTGGCCCCGAGGGGCCGGGCGCGGAACCCGGTGGTGCCGGAAGCCGGATGCCGGAGCGGGGCGCCGGAAGCCGGAGGGTTGCGGATCAGGGGAGTCGGGAGAACCAGAGCAGTGAGGTGGCCGCGGTGGCGAGGGCCGTGAGGAGGCCGGCCGCGACGAACCACTGCCAGATCTCGCGTTCCTCGGTGCGGTGCCCGACGGAGCTGCCGATGTCCTCGTACACCTCCTGGAGTTCTTCGCCCGTCGCGGCCTCGTGGAAGTCGCCGCCGGTGCTGGAGGCGAGGCCCCGCAGGGCGGGACCGTCGACCGGGACGCTCACCGTGTCGCCGGACGGCAGGTCAATGGTCCCGCTTTCCGTGCCGTACGCGATGGTCGAGACCGGGATTTTGTCGCCGGCCGCCTCCTGGGCCGCCGACTCGACGGACCGGCCCGTGGTGTTGGAGCCGTCGGACAGCAGCACGATGTGCGCGGGCGGCGGCTTGGTCTCGGCCTCCCGGTCGAGCATGCGGACGGCGTCACGCGCGGCCACGACGGCCTCGCCGATCGCCGTGCCCTCGCCGGTGGTGAGCCGTTCGATGGCCGAGCGCAGGGCGCCGCGGTCGGTGGTCGGCGGGACCGCGACCGTGGCGGATCCGCTGAACGGTACGAGTCCCGCGTTGAAGCGCTCGGGCAGCCGGTCGACGAAGGCGAGCGCGGCACGCTGGGCGGCCTCGAAGCGCGTCGGCTCGACGTCGGTGGCCTCCATGGACGCCGACACGTCGAACGCCACCACGATCGTGGCCCGCTCACGCGGCACCTGCACCTCCGTGGTCGGCCGGGCGAAGCCCACGACGAGCAGCGCGAGCGTGCCGCAGAAGGCGGCCGCCGGGACATGGCGGCGCCAGCCGGGCCGTCGGGGCGCGACCTTGTCCAGCAGTTCCAGGTTGGTGAAGCGGACCGCGTACCGGCCGCGCCTGCGCTGCACCAGAAGGTAGGCGCCGATCAGCAGGGCGAGCGGCACCAGGAGCAGCAGCCAGCCGGGCGAGTGAAGACTCACGGCACCTCCAGCGGACTCATGGCCCCCTCCGGGGGATGCGGGCGTACGGGGAACGGGGTGACGGACTCCGGGGCGACGACGGACACCGGTGCGAAGGGCTTGTTCACGCGGCACCGCCTCCCGACCGGCGCCGCTGCTCCTCGACATGGCGTACGACGTCGCGCACCCAGTCGCGGTCCGTACGCAGTCGGAGGTGGGCCGCGCCGGCCCGGCGGATGCACGCCTTGATCAACGCCCGCTGTTCCAGGGCCGCTTCGGCGTACCGCTCACGCAACCGCCGTGAGTGGGTGGGGATTTCGCGCCTGATGCCGGTCTCCGGATCGACGACGTTGAGCAACCCCACTGCGGGCAGCTCCAGTTCACGGGGGTCGACGGTCTCGACGGCCAGGATCTGGTGGCGGTGGGCGATCGTTCGAAGGGGTTGCTCCCAGCCGGTCTCCAGGAAGTCGGAGACGACGGCGACCAGGCCGCTGCCGGGGAGTGTGCGCAGCGAACGCAGGGCGTCGGCCAGGGAGTGCCGGGCGTCCGCGGACCCGCCCGCCGCCACCCGGGGCCGGTCCAGGGCGGCCCGCAGGATCGTGAGGAGGTGGTGGCGTCCGGTGCGGGGCGGAATCCGCTGGATGCCGTCCGGTCCGGTGATCTGCGCGCCGAGCCGGTTCCCGGCCCGTTCGGTGAGGAAGGCGACGGCCGCCGCCGCGCCGACGGCCAGGTCGCGTTTCTCCATCCTCGCCGTGCCGAAGTCCATGCTCGCGGACGCGTCGAGCACGATCCAGGTGGTCAGTTCGCGGTCGGCGAGGGTGAGCCGGACGTGCGGGACGGTGGTGCGCGCGGTGGCGTTCCAGTCCATTCGGCGTACGTCGTCGCCGATGACGTACGGCCTGGTCTCGGACACCTCTGTGCCGGGTCCCGGTACGAGGCCGGGGTGGTCGCCCTGGAGGAGGCCGTCGGGGCGGCGTGTGAAGAGCAACTCCAGGTGTTTGAGGGCCTGTTCGGGGGTGAGTTCGCTGAGGGTCGGGGTGCCGCTCATGCCGCTTCGCCCTCCGTTCCCCCCTCTGTTCGTCCCTCTGCACGGCCTTCTGTGCTGCCTTCCGTTCGCCCCTGGGGGCGCGTGGCGGCCTGGCGCGGGGTGATGCGTGGCTGCTCCACGGCGGCCAGTACCTCGTCGACGATCTCGGCGCCGGTGATCCCGTCGGCGAGCGCGTCGAAGGACAGCACGAGCCGGTGGGCGACGACCTCGTGGGCCAGGTCGTGCACGTCCTCGGGGAGGACGTAGCCACGGCCGCGCAGCAGCGCGAGCGCGCGGGCGGCGGCGACCAGGCCCAGCGTGGCGCGCGGGCCGGCTCCGTGCGCCAACCGGCTGCCGGGGCCCGCGAGTTCACGGGTCGAGACGACCAGTCGTACGGCGTACTCGGCGACCGCGTGGTGCACGAACACCTTGTCGGCGGTGCGCTGGAGCGCGATGAGCCGCTCGGGGGTGAGGACGGGGCGCGCCCTGGGCGGGTCGACACTCATGCGGTAGAGGATCGCGAGTTCCTCGGACTCGCTGGGGACGGCGACGTCGACCTTGAGCAGGAAGCGGTCGCGCTGGGCTTCGGGGAGTTGGTAGACGCCCTCGGACTCGATGGGGTTCTGGGTGGCGAGTACGAGGAACGGCTGGGGGACGGGGATGGTGGTACCGCCGATGGAGACCTGGTGCTCACCCATCACTTCGAGAAGCGCGGACTGCACCTTGGCGGGGGCGCGGTTGATCTCGTCGGCGAGGACGAAGTTGGCGACGACCGGGCCGGGTTCGACGCTGAACGTCTCCTGGGACGGGCGGTAGATCCGGGTGCCGGTGATGTCGGACGGGACGAGGTCGGGGGTGAACTGCAGCCGGGCGAAGCGTCCGCCGGCCACCTGCGCGAGGGTCTTCGCGGCGAGTGTCTTGGCGACGCCCGGGACGCCCTGGAGCAGGCAGTGGCCCCGGGCCAGGACCGCGGTGAACATCCGCTCCACCATGCGGTCCTGGCCCACGATCACTCGCTTGACCTCGAAGAGCGCCTCTTCGAGGAGCTTCCCGTCCGTGGTGTCGCCACGTGGGTCGGCGGTGGTCACAGCGCTGCCGCGGGGTTGCTCGGATCCTCGGAGGGGGTGCCGCTGGAGCCGTCCTTGTCGGGGCAGTCCTCGCGGGTCCAGGTGCGGGTTCCGCTGTCGGCCGCTCCGCCCTCGGTCGTGCCTTCCTCGACGACGAAGCGGACCGTTTCGCGTGGGGCCTCGTCGCCGTCTGCGGCGAGGGCGACGCCGCCGGCCGCCAGGGCCGCGGTGGCCAGCGCGGTGACGACGAGGATCTTTCGGTTACGGATATGACGGGTCATGGTCGGTGGCTCCTTCGGCCGTGTGGGACGACGTCCGGTACGGAGCCAAGACCATCAGGTGAGGGCGAAAACGAGCTTAAAGGGCACCGCTGCCTGCGGGTTTGTGGGCCGGGGGTTGTATGTCGGCTGCGGGTGCGTTGTGGCTTGTCGCGCAGTTCCCCGCGCCCCTTGCAGGCGCCCCTCCTATTCCCCGTCACCCAGCTTCTGACCGCGCAGCAGTACCCATGCCGCCACCGATGCCGCCAGGAGTACCGCTGCGCCGAGGCCCGCCGCCAGGGCGATGCCGTCGACGAAGGCCGTGCGGGCGGCGTCGAGGAGGGGCTCGGCGTCGGGCAGGTCGGCGGATGCCTCGACCGCCCCGCCGAGGGACTCGTGGGCCGCGGCGGCCACCTCGGGGGGTGTGCCCGGTGGGGCCGTGAACCCGGCGTAGACGCCGGTGACGATGGAACCGAGCAGGGCGATACCGAGGGCCGCGCCGAGTTCGTACGCCGTCTCGGAGACCGCGGACGCGGCGCCCGCCTGCTCCTTGGGCACGCTGGAGAGGATCACGTCGGCGGTCACGGTGAAGGAGAAGCCCGCGCCCACGCCGACGACCAGCAGGGCCCCGCCGAGGAGCGGATACCCGGTCGACTCGCTGAGCAGGGTCAGCGAGCCAAGGGCGAGTCCGATCGCGGCCAGCCCGCCGGCGGTGACGGCACGCACCGAATACCGGCGCGCGACCGTGCCCGCGACCAGGCCCGCCGCCACCGCGCCGATCGCGGCGGGCAGTTCGGCAAGGCCCGCCTCCAACGGCCCCCTGCCCTGCACCAGTTGCAGGAACTGCGAGAGGAAGAAGACCAGCCCGGACAGGCCGAGGATGGTCAGCAGATCGGCGAGCACGGCCCCGGAGAAGCCGCGGTTGCGGAACAGCCGCATGTCCAACAGCGGGATGGGAAGCGTGAGTTGACGGCGTACGAATCCGTAGAGCGCGACCGCGCCGAGCAGGGCAGCGGCGCCCGCCGTGGCGTTCGGGCCGTGCGAGGCGGCCTCCTTGATCCCGTACACGATGCCGACCATGCCGATGAGCGACAGCACGACGCTCATCAGGTCCCAGGGGCCGGGCTCGGGGTTGCGGGACTCGGGCAGCAGCTTCACGCCGACGAGGACGAGGACCGCCATCACGGGGAGGTTGATCAGGAAGACGGAGCCCCACCAGAAGTGTTCGAGGAGGAATCCGCCGACGACCGGACCGACCGCCGTACCGGCCGAGGCTGTGGCGCCCCAGATGCCGATGGCGAGGCTGCGCTCGCGCGGGTCGTGGAAGAGGTTGCGGATGAGCGCGAGGGTGGCGGGCATCAGGGTCGCGCCCGCGACACCGAGCAGTGCCCGCGCCACGATCATCAACTCGGGAGTGCTCGCATAGGCGTTGAGCACGGAGACGAGACCGAACGCGACCGAGCCGACGAGCAGCAGCTTCTTGCGCCCGATGCGGTCACCGAGGCTGCCCATCGACACGAGCAGGCCGGCGATGACGAACGAGTAGACGTCTCCGATCCACAACAGCTGCGTACCGGAAGGCTGGAGGTCCTCGCTGATGTAGGGGGTCGCGAGACCGAGAACGGTCGCGTCGACGGCCACCAGCAGCACGGCGAGGACGAGGACGGCGAGCGCGAGCCAGCGGCCCGGACGCTTCTCCGTCTCCGCCTCGAACGCCGGCCGCACCGTGCTGGTCATGATTCCTCTCTCCTTAGTGCGCCGCCGAGCAACAGCTCGACGATCATGTGGTGGAAGTCGTTGGCGGCCACCCGTCCCTCGGCCACTGCCCACGCCCCGGAGGCGATGAGCCCGTAGAGGGCTTCGGTGAGCCAGGCCGGGGTGAGGTCGATGCGGAACTCGCCGCTCTCCTGGCCGCGTCGGAACACCGCGGCGATCCGCGTGTCGAGCCGGGCCCAGCCCTCGTGCCGCTCCTCGCCCTCGAACAGCTGGTTCTCGGAGTAGAGGAAGGCGAGCAGCCCGGCGGCGCTCTCGATCTCGCCCACCAGACGGCGTACGGCCTCCCGGGCGGTGTCCTCGTCAAGCCGCGCAGCGTCCAGCGCCGCCTCGCACTCCCGGATCCCGAGATCCTCCAGCGCCCGCACGAGGGCGTCGCGCCCGGCGAACTGGCGGTGCAGCGTGGCCCGGCTGATCCCGGCCGCCTTGGCGACCTCGTCCATGGTGGCGGTGGATTTCCGGGTGAGCAGGGCGGCTGCGCTGCGCAGCACGAGGTCACGGTCGATGGCCATGAGACAACCATAACCCATATGAGACATCAATGTCTCACCCGAAGCGCACGACGCTCACCGCTGGTGGGTCCATCTGCGAAAACTCAGTGCCAGGGCAGTTGCCCGCGACGCTCCCAGTACGCCACCGGCTCCTCGGTCAGCGCGTCGAGCCGGGCCTGCTGCTCGTCGTCGAGATCGACCACGGCGGCGTGCAGGTTCGAGGAGAGCTGGACTGCCGTGGCCGCACCGGAGAGCACGACGCCCGCCCAGGGCTGCCGCAGGACGAGCGCCAGGGCGACCGCGTCGGAACCGAGGCCGGCCTCCTCGGCGATGGCGCGTACCGCGTCCGGCGCGTGCGGGTCGGCGAGCCGGCCGTTGGCCATGCCCTCCTTGACGATCACCGTGAGCCCGGCGTCGTGCGCCTCGGCGAGCGCGGGGCCCGCGGAGGTCTCCAGGACGTTGTAGGTGGCCTGGACGGTACGGAACAGCGGCTCGCCGTCGACCGTCACGGCGAGCGCGGTGCGGATCGCGTCGGCCTGGGCGGGGCCACTGGTGGAGAAGCCGACGGTCAGGCCCTGTGCCGCCGCCTCGGCCAGCCTGGCGTGCAGTTCCTTGTCGGTGAGGGCCGGGCTGTCCGGGGTCACGGAGTGGATCTGGTAGAGGTCGAGCCGGTCACCGAGCAGCTCAGCGCTCTCGGCGCGCTGCCTCTCGTACGTGGCGAGACTGTGGTCCTTGATCTCGTGCGCCTCGGCGTCGGTGCGCCAGTCGGCCGTATAGGTGTAGCCCCACTTGCTGCCGACGACGACGTCCCCGATGTCGGACCGTGTGTTCAGCCACCCGGCGAGGAACTCCTCCGAGCGGCCGTACGAGCGGGCGGCGTCGAAGTAGCGCACGCCCTGGGCGTAGGCGGCGTCGAGGAGTTCGTGCGTGCGGGTGCGGAGCGTCTCGACGCTCCGGTTCTCTCCGAGGTCGGTGTCCCGGCCGAGGTTGATGTAGCCGGGGCGGCCGACTGCGGCGAGGCCCAGTCCGATGTGGCAGGTGGGGGTCGTTGCTGTGGCCAGTCGGGCGAAGGGCATCGCGGGCTCCGTTTGGTCGGCTCCAGTACGGCTGTCCGACCAACGTAACCCGCGATGACCTTCGGTGAGGGCAGGGCGCCCAAGAGCTCGGGATGCACGGCCCTTCGGCGAGTGCGGCGCCGTTGTGGCTGGTCGTGCCCCGCGGCGGAGCCGCAAATGTCACAGCCCTGCGCCCCTGAAGGGGCGCTCCCTCTACCGCTTGTCCTTGGCCGTGGCCCACTCGTGCTGGGCCGCCACGTTCGCCTTCACCTCTGTCAGCTGGATCGCGACCGCGCTCGGGGCAGTGCCTCCCCTGCCGTTGCGGGAGGCCAGGGCGCCCGGCACGTTCAGGACTGACCGGACCTCGGGTGTGAGGTGGGCGGAGATCTTCGCGAACTGCTCGTCGGTGAGGCCGTCGAGTTCGATGCCGTCGGCCTCCGCGGCCTTGACGCACTCCCCCGCGACCTCGTGTGCGACACGGAACGGCACGCCCTGCTTGACCAGCCACTCGGCGATGTCGGTGGCGAGCGAGAAGCCGGCCGGGGCCAGCTCCTCCATGCGCTCGCGGTGGACGGTGAGGGTCGCCATCATGCCGGTGAAGGCGGGCAGCAGGACCTCCAACTGGTCGCAGGAGTCGAAGACCGGCTCCTTGTCCTCCTGGAGGTCGCGGTTGTAGGCGAGGGGCAGCGCCTTGAGCGTCGCCATCAGACCGGTGAGGTTGCCGATGAGCCGGCCCGACTTGCCGCGCGCCAGCTCCGCGATGTCCGGGTTCTTCTTCTGCGGCATGATCGACGAGCCGGTGGAGAAGGCGTCATGGAGGGTGACGAAGGAGAACTCCTTCGTGTTCCAGATGATGACCTCCTCCGCGATCCGGGAGAGGTTCACCCCGATCATCGCGGTGATGAAGGCGAACTCGGCGACGAAGTCACGCGAGGCCGTGCCGTCGATGGAGTTGCCGACGCTGCCGTTCTCGAAGCCGAGGTCCTTGGCGACCGACTCCGGGTCGAGGCCGAGGGAGGAACCGGCCAGGGCACCCGAGCCGTACGGCGACACGGCCGTCCGCTCGTCCCACTGCCGCAGGCGCTCGGCGTCCCGGGACAGGGACTGGGCGTGCGCCAGCACATGGTGGGCGAACAGTACGGGCTGGGCGTGCTGCAGATGCGTACGGCCCGGCATCGCGACGTCCGGGTGCGCCTCGGCGAGCCCGATCAGCGCGTCCTGGAGGTCGGCGATCAGGCCGCCGATGATGCGTGCGTGGTCGCGCAGGTACATCCGGAAGAGCGTGGCGACCTGGTCGTTGCGCGAGCGGCCGGCGCGCAGCTTGCCACCGAGGTCCGGGCCGAGCTGCTCCAGGAGGCCGCGCTCCAGGGCGGTGTGGACGTCCTCGTCGGCGACGGTGCCGACGAAGGAGCCGTCCGCGACGACCGCCTCCAGCCGGTCGAGCCCCGCGAGCATGCGCTCCAGCTCGTCGTCGGTGAGGAGGTTCGCCTTGTGCAGCACGCGCGCGTGGGCACGCGATCCGGCGATGTCGTACGGCGCCAGCCGCCAGTCGAAGTGGACGGACGCGGACAGCTTGGCCAGAGCCTCGGCGGGCCCGTCGGCGAACCGCCCACCCCAGAGCCGTACATCACCGCTGTTGCTGCTCACTTGCTGTGCTCCTCAAGACTGTTGAGTACGGGCCGAGCCCCTTCAGGGGCGCGGGGAACTGCGCGACCAGCCCACCACAACCCGCACGTGGTTACGCACCGGACTCCGCGAAACGCCTACGCGAGGTCCCTCTTCGCCGCGATCTTCGAAGACAGCGCGAAGATGTCGATGAACCCCTGCGCCTTCGACTGGTCGAACGTATCGCCCGAGTCGTACGTCGCGAGGTTGAAGTCGTACAGCGACTCCTCGGACTTCCGCCCCGTGACGACGGCACGACCCCCGTGCAGGGTCATCCGGATGTCCCCGGAGACATGCTGGTTGGCCTCGTCGATGAAGCCGTCCAGGGCGCGCTTGAGCGGGGAGAACCACAGGCCGTCGTAGACCAGCTCGCCCCAGCGCTGCTCGACCTGCCGCTTGTAGCGGGCGAGTTCACGCTCGACGGTGACGTTCTCCAGCTCCTGGTGGGCCGTGATCAGGGCGATCGCACCGGGAGCCTCGTACACCTCACGGGACTTGATGCCCACGAGCCGGTCCTCGACCATGTCGATGCGGCCGATGCCCTGGGCACCCGCGCGGGCGTTGAGCTGCTGGATGGCCTGGAGGACGCTGACGGGCCTGCCGTCGACGGCGACCGGGACGCCCGCCTTGAAGGTGACGACCACCTCGTCGGGCTCGCGCGGCAGCGCCGGGTTCTGCGTGTACTCGTAGACGTCCTCGATCGGGGCGTTCCAGATGTCCTCCAGGAAGCCCGTCTCGACGGCGCGTCCGAAGACGTTCTGGTCGATGGAGTACGGCGACTTCTTGGTGGTGGCGATCGGCAGGCCCTTCTCCTCGCAGAAGGCGATCGCCTTGTCCCTGGTCATCGCGTAGTCACGGACCGGGGCGATGCACTTGAGGTCGGGGCCGAGGGCCTGGATGCCGGCCTCGAACCGCACCTGGTCGTTGCCCTTGCCGGTGCAGCCGTGGGCGACGACGCCCGCGCCGTGCTTGTGGGCGGCGGCGACGAGGTGCTTGACGATCGTCGGGCGGGAGAGGGCGGAGACCAGCGGGTAGCGGTCCATGTAGAGGGCGTTGGCCTTGATCGCCGGGAGGCAGTACTCCTCGGCGAACTCGTCCTTCGCGTCCGCGACCTCGGCCTCGACGGCGCCGCACGCGAGGGCGCGCTTGCGGATGACGTCCAGGTCCTCGCCGCCCTGGCCGACGTCGACCGCGACGGCGATGACCTCGGCGCCCGTCTCCTCGGCGATCCAGCCGATGGCGACGGAGGTGTCCAATCCGCCTGAGTAGGCGAGTACGACGCGCTCGGTCACGGGCTTCTCCTCACACTGCATTCACTGACATGCATGAGTATGCAGTGCTCTGCATGATTCGTCAATCTGGGGTGTGCCGGAAAGTAATTTCGGAGTCGTTTGAACGCGGGAAACCGCTTTCCCGTACTCCACCCCGAACGCCGGCGCCGCGTTTGTAAACCCACTCCTGACCCAAGTGAGGCACTCGCATGTCCAGGGCTCTTCCGAAGTACAACAAGCGCCGGGTGGCCATCATCGGCGGCGTGGCCGCGGTGGCGTTGTCCGGAGCGGTCATCGCCGGATCGGCCTTGGCCGGGGAAACATCCAAGAGCGGCAACAGCCAGGCCGCCAGAACAAAGGCGTCCCCCGGCACCGTGAGCTGCCCCGCGGTCGCGCCGAGCCTGCCCGCGATCCCCGCCTCCGCCAAGGCCGAGGTCGACCGCAACCTGGCCCTGCTCGACACCCAGATCGCCGAGGCCAACAAGCGCCTCGTCGACACCGTCGGCCAGGGCGGCCCCAACTTCGCCCAGAACGCGATCGTCGGCCCCCTCAAGGACAAGCGCGTCGCGACCATCAACCGCATCGCCACCGCCATCGGCCGCACCGCCGCCAAGCCCCAGGGCCTCGACTCCCTCGCCGCCTGCACGCTGAACGCGGGCGCGGCTGCCGGAGGCGGTGCCGCGGCGTCGCCGAGCGCGTCCCCCACCCAGCAGGCGGGCGGCAACACCGGGAACGCCGGAAACACGGGCAATACGGGGAACACCGGCAACACGAACGCGGCCGGCACCGTGAACTGCCCCGCCGTCGCGCCGAGCCTGCCCGCGATCCCCGCCTCCGCCAAGGCCGAGGTCGACCGCAACCTGGCCCTGCTCGACACCCAGATCGCCGAGGCCAACAAGCGCCTCGTCGACACCGTCGGCCAGGGCGGCCCCAACTTCGCCCAGAACGCGATCGTCGGCCCCCTCAAGGACAAGCGCGTCGCGACCATCAACCGCATCGCCACCGCCATCGGCCGCACCGCCGCCAAGCCCCAGGGCCTCGACTCCCTCGCCGCCTGCACGCTCAACAAGTAGTCACCGAATCACCGACGTCCCCCCACGGGCGCCCCGCACGCCGGCCGGGGCGACCCCGGGGCCCGGGGGCCGCAACGGCCCCACGGGCCCCGGGGATCTCCGGGCGCGACCCGGAGACCACGCCGCCCGCCGTACCCCCACACGCGCGGGCGGCACAATTCGTTAGACAAGCGAAGGAGTTGCGACCATAATCGTTAGACATGGGAAAGACTTATGAGCGCATAGACGGCCGCCTGCGTACCTTCATCGAGGCGCAGCCCATCTTCTTCACCGCGACCGCGCCCCTGTCGGGCGACGGCACGGTCAACCTCTCGCCCAAGGGCCTCACCGGTTCGTTCGTGGTTCTCGACGAACTCACCGTCGCCTATCTGGACTTCGCCGGCAGCAACGCCGAGACGATCGCCCACCTCCGGGAGAACGGCCGGATCACCCTGATGTGGTGCGCCTTCCAGGGCCCGCCGAACATCGTCCGCGTACACGGCCGTGGCGAGCCGGTCTTCCGCGACGACCCGCGCTTCAAGGAACTCCTCTCCCACTTCCCGGGCATCGACCCGACACCGCACGGCCTGCGCGCGGTCATCGTGGTGACGGCCGAACTCGTCCGGGACACCTGCGGCTACGCGGTGCCCACCATGTCGTACGACGAGGACCGCGATCTGCACGCCAAGCGCTTCGCGCGGGAGGACGACGTCTCGCTGAACGCGTACTTCGAGAAGAAGGAGCACGTGGGGACCAGCCTGGATGGCCTACCCGGGCTGCCGCTGCCGCTGCCTCCCAGTAGCGTCTGAGCATGCGCCCAGGAGTCGCCCTTCTCGCGTCCGTGTCCCTCTTCGTACTGGCCCCAAGTGCCCCCGGTACGGCCGGTGACGCCGCCGGCCGGGCACCACTGCCCGAGCGGATGGCGGACACGGGCGGCGGCAGCCAGCTCATCACCGCGCAGGCCTCCCGGACCTCCTCGACGACCGGCACGGTCATCTGGTGGAACCGGCGGGACGGGCGCTGGGTGAAGGCCGGTTCCGTGCCCGCGCGCTTCGGCGCCAAGGGGCTCGTCGAGGGCAACTCCCGCAAGCAGGGCACCGACACCACCCCCACCGGCCTGTACGACCTGCCGTACGCCTTCGGCATCAAGCCGGCGCCCGAAGGGACGAAGGCGAAGTACCGACCGGTGAGGCAGAACTCCTGGTGGTGCCAGGACACCGCCTCCCGCTCCTACAACCGCTGGACCGAGCCGCGCCCCGCCGACTGCCGTGCCACCGAGTCCGAGCACCTGATCACGTACGGGACGCAGTACGCGTACGCGCTCGTCGTCGGCTTCAACTACGAGCGGCCGGTGCGGGGGCGCGGCGCGGGGATCTTCCTGCATGTCAACGGGAGCGGCGCGACGGCCGGTTGTGTCTCCGTGTCCCACGACGCGATGCGACGCATCCTGACCTGGGCCGATCCGGCGCGCAGCCCGCACATCGCCATCGGGACGGACGGCGGGCCCACCTCGATCGTCCGCTACTGAACTCCACACCGGTCTGCACACCGACTTCCGCACGACGGTCCACCGAGGAGACCCGCGTCACCTCGGGTTACCGCGAGTCGCACCAGTTCACGGCTTGCTCCGCGGGCCGTTGAACACTCCGCCGTCCCGGGACGTACCACTGGGCCAAGGGGCCACTCCCCTTCCCAGCGTCCCCCACGGAGGAACCGTGAGCACGATCGCCGGCGGTCGCGCAGCGCGGCGCCAGACGATGCGCCGTATCCGACCTCGCCGCTCCCCCGCCATCCCGTTGCTGATCGCCGTGTGGGCGGGTGCGGCGGGCGTGATCTGGCTGTGGTGGAGCAACACCCCGTCCATCGCGGACGACAAGGGCCGGATCCTGAACGCGGGCCGGATCACCGGTCTGCTGGCCGGGTATCTGATGGCTCTCGTGGTCCTGCAGATGGCCCGGGTGCCGGCGCTGGAACGCCGGGTCGGCTCCGACCGGGTCGCCCGCTGGCACGCCATGAGCGGCCGCTACATGCTCTGCCTCACGCTCGCCCACATCGGTCTGACGATGTACGGCTACGCCCTGCAGGCGAACACGGGGGTCGTCGACCAGACCATCGAGTCGGTCAAGACCCTGCCCGACATGGGCAAGGCGGCCATCGGCACGGGTGTGCTGCTGTTCATCGGCCTGATCTCCGTCGGCGGACTGCGCAAGCGGATCCCGTACGACACCTGGTACCACATCCACCTGCTCACGTACGTGGCCGTGTACCTGTCGTTCTGGCACCAGCTGTCCACCGGCAACGACTTCGCGGTCGAGCCCGCCGCCACGACGGCCTGGTACGCGCTGTACGGGACCGTGACCGCGCTGGTGATCTGGTACCGGGTGATCACGCCGATCCGGCTGAACCTGCGGCACCGGATGCGGGTCGAGGAGGTCGTCGAGGAGGCGCCCGGCATCGTCTCCGTCCTGATCAGCGGGAAGCGGCTGCACCGCATCGGCGCCGAGCCGGGGCAGTTCTTCCGCTGGCGGTTCCTGGCACCGGGCATGCGGCTCAGTTCGCACCCGTACTCGCTGTCGGCGGCGCCCAGGCCCGGTCTGCTGAGGATCACGGTCAAGGCGCTCGGCGACCACAGCACCGCGCTGAAGGGGCTCAAGCGGGGCACGCGGGTGTGGGCCGAGGGCCCGTACGGCGCGATGACCGCGTCCCGGCGCAGCCGCGGCAAGGTGCTGCTGATGGCCGGCGGAGTGGGGATCACCCCGATGCGGGCGCTGTTCGAGACGCTGCCGGCCGAGCGCGGCGACCTCACTCTGCTGTACCGGGCCAACAGCACGCAGGACCTGGCGCTGTGGGACGAGTTGTCGGCGATCGCCGACGAGCGCGGCGCCCGCCTGATGTACGCCGTGAACAGCCCCGACGGGGAGCGCCCGGACATCAATCCGGAGACGCTGCGCCGGAAGCTGCCCGACATCGACGAGCACGACGTGTTCCTGTGCGGGCCTCCCGGCTTCGCCGAGGGCGCGTACACCGCACTGCGCGGCGCGGGCGTACCGGCCCGCCGCATCCACCACGAGTCCTTCGAGCTGTGACGAACGGGAGTCCGCACCGATGAAGAAGAGCCACCCCCTGCGACGAATCGTGCTGGCCGGTGCCGCCACGGTGTCCGGGATCGTGCTGCTGCTGACGCTGAAGCCCTCCTCGGACCCGGCGGCCGCGTCGGCCGAGGGCACGCCACAAGGGCAGCAGTCGGTCGCGCCCCAGGGATCCGGAGGCGTGCAGGCCGCGGGCAACGGTGACCAGACCCTCACCGGTGACGTCGTCAAGACCGAGTACGGCAATGTCCAGGTCCGGGTCACCATGAGCGGCGGGAAGATCACCTCGGCCGCCGCCGTCCAGGCACCCAGCGGCGGGCGCAGTACCGAGGTCAGCACCAACTCGGTGCCCAAGCTCAACCAGGCGGCGATCCAGGCGGGCAGCGCCGACATCGACGCGGTCTCGGGTGCCACCTACACGAGCGGCGGCTACAAGAAGTCCCTGCAGTCGGCCCTCGACAAGGCGGGCTCGTCCGCGGCGACCGGCGGTGGCTCGGGCGGCGGAGGCGGCTCGGCCGACGCGAGCGGGTCCACCGGCGGCGGGGGTGCCGCCCAGGCGAAGACCCTCACGGGCACGGCCGTCGAGACCGACTACGGCCCCGTGCAGGTCCGGATCACCGTCACCGGCGGGAAGATCACCAAGGCCGAGGCGGTGCAGTCGCCCAGCGGCGGACGCAGCAGCCAGATCAGCGGTGACGCGGTGCCCAAGCTCAACCAGGCCGCGGTCGCGGCGGGCAGCGCCGACATCGACGCCGTGTCCGGCGCCACGTACACCAGCGGCGGCTACAAGGAGTCCCTGCAGTCGGCCCTGGACCAGGCCGGTGGCTGAACCGACCGAGCCGGCCGATCTGGCCGAACCCACCGAACCCGCCGAGGCGCCCGTAGCGGTGCGTCACGCGGAGGAGGTGATGGGCACGGTCTTCTCCTTCGACGTACGGGGCGGTGAACCCGAGGCCGTACAGGCCGCGTTGGCGGAGGCCGTGGCCCAACTCCACGCGGTGGACAGGGTGTTCAGCACCTACCGCGAGGACAGCCAGATCTCCCGGCTGGCGCGCGGCGAACTGACCGTCGACGGTTGCGACCCGGAGGTCGCCGAGGTGCTCGAACTGTGCGCCGAGGCCGAGCGGTTGAGCGACGGTTGGTTCAGTACGAGATACGCGGGTCTCATCGACCCGACCGGCATGGTGAAGGGCTGGGCCGTCGAGCGCGTGGCCCGGCATCTCGTCGCGGCCGGGGCGAGCGGCGTCAGCGTGAACGGCGGCGGCGACGTGCAGATGTACGGCGTGCCGGGGCCGCACCGGCCCTGGCGGGTCGGCGTCTCCGATCCGCTGCGGCCCGGCGGTCTGGCCGCCGTGGTCTCCGCGGCCGGTGTCGACGAGCTGGCCGTGGCCACCTCCGGCTCCGCCGAGCGCGGCACCCACATCGTGGACCCCCGCACCGGCCGCTCCGCGGTCACCGACCTGGTCGCCGTGACCGTCGTGGGCCCCCGCATCACCTGGGCCGACGCCTGGGCCACAGCCGCCTTCGCCATGGGCTCCCGCCAGGCCCTGACCTGGCTGGAATCCCTACCGGACGTCGAGGCCCTACTGATCACGGCAGGCGACGAGGTCAGATGCACGGGAGGCCTGGCCAACAGGCTGGGCTGAGGAGGAGCCCCCTCTTCAGGCGTGCGGTCGGGCCTGTCAAGCGGCTTGGGCCGGGGCGAAATCACCTCTTCAGACACAGGGGCGGGCCTGGCAAGCGGCTTGGGCTGAGGCGCGGTCACCTTCAGACACGCGGTCGGCCGGGCTTTCAGGGGCGCGGGCATCCTGGCAAGCGGCTTGGGCCGGGGCGGATTTTCAGAGGCGCGGGCATCCTGTCAATCGGCCTGGGCCGGGGCGAGTTTTCAGCAGCGCGGACGGCCTGGCAATCGGCTTGGGCCGAGGCGAGTTTTCAGCAGCGCGGACGGCCTGGCAATCGGCCTGGGCCGGGGCAAGCTTTTAGGGGCGCGGGGAACTGCGCGACAAGCCACAGCGCACCCGCACCCGCCCCCGAAGCGCAACCTCAATGGTGATTCTGAGCCAACCGCAGCAAATGATCGGCCAACGCCTGCCCACCCGTGGGATTCCGGCTGATCAACAGCAACGTGTCATCCCCGGCGATCGTCCCGAGAATGTCCTGCAACTCCGCCTGGTCGATCGCCGAGGCAAGAAACTGCGCAGCCCCCGGAGGGGTCCGCAGCACCACGAGATTCGCCGAAGCCTCCGCGGAGATCAACAGCTCCGAGGACAGCCTCCGCATCCGCTCCTCCTTCGCCGACTCCCCCAGCGGCGCGCGAGGCGTACGGAAACCCCCCTCACTCGGCACCGCGTAGATCAGGTCGCCGTCGTTGTTGCGGATCTTCACCGCGTTCAGCTCGTCCAGGTCCCGGGAGAGCGTCGCCTGAGTGACGTTCAGCCCGTCGTCGGCAAGAAGCTTGGCCAACTGGCTCTGCGAACGCACCGGTTGCCGGTTGAGGATGTCCACGATCCGGCGGTGGCGTGCGGTGCGGGTCTGCGGGACCGCGGGCCCCGCGTGCTCGTGGTCCTGCGCCTGACTCATCGTCGTCGTCCCATTCCTCAGGATGCTCCGTCCACGTCGGCGTCTCGGGCCTGGTCGAGGACGCCGGGCAGGGCCCGCAGGAACACGTCCACCTCGTCGTCGCTCACGTTCAGCGGCGGCATCAGCCGTACGACATCGGGGGCGGGCGCGTTCACCAGGAGACCGGCGTCCTGAGCCGTCTGCTGCACCCGGGGCGCGAGCGGCTCGGTGAGCACGATACCCAGGAGGAGGCCCGCTCCCCGGACATGACCGATCAGCGGGTGGCCGAGCGCCTCGATTCCGTCCCGCAGCTTCTCGCTCGTCCGCTTCACGTTCTCCAGCAGCCCCTCCGCCTCGATCGTGTCGAGGACGGCGAGTCCGGCGGCGCAGGCCACCGGGTTGCCGCCGAAGGTCGTGCCATGGTGGCCGGGCTTCAGCAGCTGCGCGGCCCGGCCGAAGGCGACGGTCGCGCCGAGCGGAAGCCCGCCGCCGAGGCCCTTGGCGAGCGTGACGATGTCCGGCAGGACACCCTCGTGGGCCTGGTACTCGAACCAGTGCCCCGTCCGGCCGACACCCGTCTGCACCTCGTCGAGGACGAGGAGCGTGCCGGTGGCGGCGGTGATGGCGCGGGCCGCCTTCAGGTAACCGGGCGGCGGCACGACCACGCCGTTCTCGCCCTGGACCGGCTCGATGACGACCAGCGCGGTGTCCTCGGTGACGGCGGCGGCGAGCGCCTGCGGGTCCCCGTACGGCACATGCGTGACATCGCCCGGCAGCGGCAGGAACGGCTCCCGCTTGCCCGGCTGGCCGGTGAGCGCGAGCGCGCCCATGGTCCGGCCGTGGAAACCGCCGTCGGTCGCCACCATGTGACCGCGGCCCGTGAGCCGGCCGATCTTGAAGGCGCCCTCGTTGGCCTCGGCCCCCGAGTTGCAGAAGTAGACCCGGCCCTCCCGTCCGAAGAGCTGGAGGAGCCGTTCGGCGAGCGCGACGGGCGGCTCGGCGACGAAGAGGTTGGAGACATGGCCGAGGGAGGCGATCTGCCGGCTGACGGCCTCGACGATCGCCGGGTGGCCGTGGCCGAGCGCGTTGACCGCGATCCCGCCGACGAAGTCCAGGTACTCCTTGCCGTCGGCGTCCCACAGCTTGGTGCCCGCGCCCCGGACGAGGGGCAGCCGCGGGGTGCCGTAGTTGTCCATGAGCGCACCCTGCCATCGCTGGGTGAGCTGTTCGTTGGCGGTCATACGGCGTCCCCCTCATGCCTGTTCGGCTCATGACTGATCGGCTCTTGCCCGTGCGGCTCGTGCGCGTTCGGCGCTTTCCTGCTCGGCGCTTGCCTGCTCGACGCTTCCGTGTCCGGCACGACCATCGTGCCGATGCCCTCGTCGGTGAAGATCTCCAGCAGGATCGAGTGCTGGACCCGGCCGTCGATGACCCGGGCGGTGTTCACGCCGTTGCGGACGGCGTGCAGACAGCCCTCCATCTTCGGCACCATGCCGCTGGCCAGTTCGGGCAGCAGTTTCTCCAGCTCCCTCGCGGTGAGCCGGCTGATGACCTCGTCGGAGTTCGGCCAGTCCTCGTAGAGTCCCTCGACGTCCGTGAGGACCATCAGTGTTTCGGCGCCCAGCGCCGCAGCGAGTGCCGCAGCCGCCGTATCAGCATTGACGTTGTAGACATGTCCGTCGTCCTGGCTACGGGCGATCGACGAGACGACCGGGATCCGGCCGTCGGCGAGCAGTGCCTCGATCGCGCCCGTGTCGATCGCGGTGATCTCGCCCACCCGCCCGATGTCGACCAACTCCCCGTCGATCTCGGGCTGGTGCCTGGTGGCGGTGATGGTGTGCGCGTCCTCGCCGGTCAACCCGACGGCGAGCGGCCCGTGTTGGTTGAGCAGCCCGACCAGCTCCCGCTGGACCTGTCCGGCGAGCACCATGCGTACGACGTCCATGGCGTCCTCGGTGGTGACCCTCAGGCCCGCCTTGAACTCGCTGACGATGCCGTGCCGGTCCAGGGCCGCGCTGATCTGCGGGCCGCCGCCGTGCACGACCACGGGCTTGAGCCCGGCCTGGCGCAGGAACACGACGTCCTGTGCGAACGCGGCCTTCAGGTCCTCGTCGATCATGGCGTTGCCGCCGAACTTGATGACGACCGTCCTGCCGTTGTGCCGCGTCAGCCAGGGCAGCGCCTCGATGAGGATCTGCGCCTTGGGCAGTGCGGTGTGCTTGCGGGTAGTGCTCATGAGGAGTACGCGCTGTTCTCGTGGACGTAGTCGGCGGTGAGGTCGTTGGTCCAGATCGTGGCGGTCTCGGTGCCCGCGGCGAGGTCGGCGACGATGTGGACCTCGCGGTAGCGCATGTCGACCTTGTCGCGGTCCTCGCCGACGCCACCGTTCTTGCAGACCCAGACGCCGTTGATCGCCACGTTCAACTGGTCGGGCTCGAAGGCGGCTCGGGTCGTGCCGATGGCGGAGAGCACGCGGCCCCAGTTGGGGTCCTCGCCGTGGATCGCGCACTTGAGGAGGTTGTTGCGGGCGATGGAGCGGCCCACCTCGACGGCGTCGTCCTCGCTCGCCGCGTTGACCACCTCGACCTTGATGTCCTTGCTGGCGCCCTCGGCGTCCCGGATCAGCTGCTGACCGAGATCGTCACAGACCTTCCGTACGGCCTCGGCGAACTCCGTCTCGTCCGGGGTGACTTGGGATGCCCCGGAGGCGAGCAGCAGCACGGTGTCGTTGGTCGACATGCAGCCGTCGGAGTCGACCCGGTCGAAGGTCGTGCGGGTCGCGGCGCGCAGGGCCCTGTCGAGGGCGTCGCTCTCGACGGCGGCGTCCGTGGTGAGGACGACGAGCATCGTGGCAAGGCCGGGGGCGAGCATGCCCGCGCCCTTGGCCATGCCGCCGACGGTCCAGCCGGTGCCGGTGACCACGGAGGTCTTGTGGACGCTGTCGGTGGTCTTGATGGCGATGGCGGCCTTCTCGCCGCCGTGCTCGGAGAGTTGGGCGGCCGCCTGCTCAACTCCCGGCAGGAGCTTGTCCATCGGGAGCAGCAGGCCGATGAGCCCGGTCGACGCGACGGCGACCTCGCCGGCGTTCTGCCCGAGCACCTCGGCCACCTTCTCGGCGGTCGCGTGCGTGTCCTGGAAGCCCTTGGGACCCGTACAGGCGTTGGCGCCACCGGAGTTGAGGATCACGGCGGAGACCAGTCCGCCCTTCAGCACCTGCTCGGACCAGAGCACCGGCGCGGCCTTCACACGGTTGGAGGTGAAGACGCCCGCCGCGGCCAGTTCGGGCCCGTTGTTGACCACGAGGGCGAGGTCCGGGTTGCCGTTCTCCTTGATCCCGGCGGCGATGCCGGAGGCGGTGAACCCCTTGGCGGCGGTGACACTCACGGTGCGACTCCGATCGTGGAAAGGCCGGTGGCCTCGTCGAGCCCGAGGGCGATGTTCATGCTCTGGAGGGCACCGCCCGCGGTGCCCTTGGTGAGGTTGTCGATGGCGCTGATCGCGATGATGCGGTGCGCGGCCGCGTCGAACGCGACCTGCACCTGAACGGCGTTGGAACCGTGGACGGACGCGGTCGCGGGCCACTGGCCCTCGGGCAGCAGATGCACGAACGGTTCGTCGGCGTAGGCCTTCTCGTACGCGGCGCGTACGGACTCGGCGGTGACGCCCTCGCGGGCCTTGGCCGTGCAGGTGGCGAGGATGCCGCGGGGCATCGGGGCGAGGGTCGGGGTGAAGGAGACGGTGACGGGCTCGCCGGCGGCCGCGCCGAGATTCTGGATCATCTCGGGGGTGTGCCGGTGGACGCCGCCGACGCCGTACGGGGACATGGACCCCATGACCTCGCTGCCCAGCAGATGCGGCTTGGGCGCCTTGCCCGCCCCGGAGGTCCCGGAGGCGGCGACGATCACGGCCTCGGGCTCGGCGAGACCGGCACCGTACGCCGGGAAGAGCGCCAGCGAGGCGGCCGTCGGGTAGCAACCGGGCACCGCGATGCGCTTGGACCCCTCCAGCGCAGCGCGGGCACCCGGCAGTTCGGGGAGGCCGTAGGGCCAGGTCCCGGCGTGCGCCGAGCCGTAGAACCGCTCCCAGTCGGCCGCGTCCTTCAGCCGGAAGTCGGCCCCCATGTCGACGACCAGTACATCGGGTCCGAGTTGCTCGGCGACGGCGGCGGACTGGCCGTGCGGCAACGCGAGAAAGACGACATCGTGTCCCGCGAGGACCTCGGGTGTGGTCTCCTGAAGCAAGCGGTCGGCCAGCGGCAGCAGATGCGGTTGCAGCGCACCGAGCCGCTGCCCCGCGTTGGAGTTTCCGGTCAGAGCGCCGATCTCGATCTCGGGGTGCGCCAGGAGCAGACGCAGCAGTTCCCCGCCCGCGTACCCACTCGCTCCGGCCACTGCCGCACGTACCGCCATGGAACCCTCCTCTTGGATGGCATGACTATACGTTTCGCTGCACGTTTATGCAATCTCAGCGGTGTGGCGCGGGGCCGGGCCCGGTAACTGCGACGGTCGCCGCGGAGCCGGTGCATAGGATCGCCGGTATGGCGCTGCGACCGGTCCAGGTGAACATCAAGGCCCTCGACGGCCAGGCGATCGGCCGGTTCTGGGCGGAGGCGCTCGGCTGGAGTGTGTTCAGCCCCGGGGTGACCACGTACGTCGGACCCGACGGCGGACCGGTCGGCGACCTCGTCTGGCCGCACCCGGTCGCCGTCTGCATCGACGTCGTTCCCGTCCCGGAGCCCAAGACGGCGACAAAGAACCGTACGCATCTCGATCTCGCCACCACCTCCGCGGCCCATCAGACGGAGCTGATCGCGCGCCTGAAGAGGCTCGGTGCGACGCCCGTCGACGTGGGTCAGAAGGACGTGCCGTGGACGGTCCTCGCCGACCCCGAGGGCAACGAGTTCTGCGTGCTGGAGCCTCGGGAGATCTACCGGGACACCGGGCCGATCGCCGCGGTGGTGGTCGACTGCGTGGATCCGCGGGCCATGGCCCGGTTCTGGGGCGGGGCGACGGACTGGACCCTGCACGAGGTCACCGACGACCACGCGTCGCTGCGCTCCGCCGAGGGCGTGGGCCCGTTTCTCGAGTTCCTCCGCACGCCCGACACGAAGACCGTGCCGGACCGCCTCCACCTCGACCTGCTCCCCCACCCCGGCAACGACAAGACGTCGGAGGTGGCCCGCCTGCGAACCCTCGGCGCCACGGACCTCGACCTCGGCCAGGGCGACGTCCCATGGACGTGCCTGACCGACCCGGAGGGGCACGAGTTCTGCGTCCTTGCCCCGGCCTGACGCGGAGCCTCGACGGCACCCCGACAGGTGAGCCTTGTGTGTTCGCGGGCCATGCCCCGGAGGGTTGGGCTGCGGCGCTGGTTCCGCTGCCGGTGACGGAGGGGTGACGGACCGGTGACGCCGGTCGGGCAGGGTGACCGCCGCCGCGAAACGGGGGGGTGGAGCCAATGGGCAGTCGCGTCGTCGATGAGTTCGGCTCGCCCTGGCCGGCGGACGACTCCGGGCTGTGGAGTGCCGTCTCCGCGCCCGAGGCCGCTTGTCTCGGTGCCGATGGCCGGGGAATGGCCATCACCGCCGGGGCCGGTGACCGGAGCCCGTACGTGCAGCGGATCTTCAGTCCCGCCCTGGATCTCGACGACTGCACCGAGCTGCGGTTGTGGCTCCGGATCTCGCTCGTCTCGCCCCGTCTGATCCTGGAGGCCGGGGCGGATCCGGCCGACCTCCCCTGGCAGCGGCGACTGTGCGTGGAGCGGCCGGACTCCTGGGAGCTGCAGCGGCTGTGGCTGGGTGACATGCCGTCGGGCCTGCGACGGGGGCTGGGTGTGCTGCGGCTGCGCTGTCCGGCGCCGGCTCCGGCGTTCGGCGCGGCCGTGGACGATCTCGTCGCCGGTACGCCGGAGGCGCTGCGGGACGCCGGGGACGCGCTGCTGGGGCGACTGGACGGCCTGGTGCCGGACGTCCCCGCGTTCTTCGACGTGCCGCCGGACCAGCCGCCGCCGTACGTTTCGATCGGCCCCTGTGCCGTGCTGCCGGCGCCGCCGCAGTCGGGCGGCGATGTCGTCGACAACGAGACGGCCCACGGGGCGTACGTTCGCCCCCGCCCCCAGCAGTTGCGGCTGGACTACCGGATCGAGGCCTTCGCCGCCGCGCACTCCGACCGGGCCCGGATCACCGAGGCGATCACCGCCGAGCTGGCCCGCGATCCTCGCCTCCTGGTCTTCGACGAGCCCCTCGCCCTGTGCCCACTGGAACCCGGCCCCCTGTCCACCGGCCCGTACCGCCCACCCGCGACCCCGTTGTACTACCGGCTGCTGGTCCCCCAGGAGACAGGGCCCCGACGTCCGTACGCCTTCGGGCGGCCCCTGCTGACGACGGGCCGGCCGGACAGCCCCCTACGGGAGGGGACACCCCGGTGAGCATCCCCGCACACCGCGCGGAGGCCCACCGCCGGTGCCTCCTCCGCCGCCTGGACCTTCCGGCCCGCAGCCCCGCCGCCTCGACCACTCACCGCCTCCCTCGCCCTCCCATCCCCTCCGGATCCCCTGGAGACGCCCATGAGCCTCAACATCGGTATCAACGTGGTGGAGACGGACGGGCGGACCGCGCCGGCCATCTCCGGGGCGCCGACCTCCGTGGCCGGGCTGGTGCTGCGCAGCCGGCGGGGGCCGGTGGACTCGGTGGTGCGGGTGTCGTCGGTGCAGCAGTTCGCCGGACGGTTCGGGGGTTATGACGCCCGGTTCCTGGGGGCGTATGCCGTGGACGGGTTCTTCGGGAACGGGGGGCGGCAGGCGTACGTCGCCCGGGTTGTCGGAGCCGGCGCGGCCGCCGCTTCCGTCACGCTCAAGGACCGGGACGGCGACGACTCGCTCGCGGTCGGCGCGGGATATCGGGGCACCCCTGATCCCGGGGCCTGGGGCAACGACCTGCACATCGCCGTCGCCGACAACCCCGAGTTCTCCACCCCGCTGACCGCCACCCTGGACGGCAACCGACCGCCACGACTGCAGGGCGAGGCCTGGGCGGCCCGTACCGTCGATCTCAGCCCCGACGACAGCGGGGCGACGCGCAGGTTGGTACTGCGGGTGGAGGCCCCGGCCGCGACGCTGACCGTGACCTTCGGCAACGACTCGGTGCCCGTGCCCGCGCAGGTGACCGTCGACGACGTGGCCGCGGCCGTCAACAACCAGGCGGGTACGCGCGTGCGTGCCGAAGCGGCCGGTGGCGGTCTGCTGCTGATCGGCCGGGGCAAGGGCGGCACCGCGAAGCTGTCCGTGCTCACCGGCGCCGATGGCGACGACGAGACCCGGGAGCTGCTCGGATTCCCCGACGGCACGGTCAGCGCCTCCGGCACCAACAGCGCGAACCCGTCGTACACCTCGGCTCGCGTGGCCACCATGGCCGGGTTCCGGGTCGGGGACCGAGTGCGTCTCGACGACGGGATCGCCTCGGACTGGGTGCGGATCACGGCCATCGAGCAGGCCGGTCCCGCCGACTACGTGCTGACCTGGGACGAACCGGCCGCGGCCGGTGATCGCAACGAGTACCGCGTGGAGGACCGTGCCACGGTCTCCACCTGCGAGTTCGACCTTGTCGTACGGCGTGGTGCGGCGGCGGACGGACCCGGCCTCCAGACCATCGAGACCTGGACGAAACTCTCCCTCGACGCGAGCCGCCCGAACTACGCCCCGACAAAAGTGAACGACCCCCGCGCCGGCTCCGCGTCCATCGTGCTCACCGACCCCTCCCCCGGCGACTTCACCGGCCGGGACGTCCCCGCCGTCACCCCGGGTGTGCGGCTCGGGCTTCCGACTCCGGACAGCGGCGGTCTGACCCGGACGGAAGGGGCCGACGGCGATGATCCGACCGCCGGGGACTATCGGGCCGCCCTCACCCGCTTCGACACCTCCGCGATCCAGCTGCTCTCGGTGCCGGAGGCCATGGCGGACGCCCTGATGCGGCCCGTCACCCAGGCCGCGCTCAACTACTGCGAGGCGCGCGGCGACGCGATGTTCGTCGGCCATACCCCGAAGGGCCAGGACTCCGACGGGGCAAGGGGGTTCGGGCAGGACTTCCGGGCCGCGAAGGTGTACGGCGCGCTGTACTGGCCGTGGATCACCGTCTCCGACCCGCTCGGCGCCGGTGCTGCGCCGACCCGCGTGGTGCCGCCGACCGGCCATGTGCTCGGTGTCTACGCCCGGATCGACCAGACGCGCGGAGTGTGGAAGGCGCCCGCCGGTGACGAGGCGGTGCTGCGCGGGGCGCTCGCCGTGGAACGGGACGTCACGGACACCGACAACACCGAGCTGGTGAAGAACGGTTCGGTGAACTCAGTGCGCGCGGTGCGTGGCGCGGGCATCGTCGTCGACACGTCGCGCACCCTGTCCACCGACACCCGCTGGCTGTTCGTGGGCGTACGACTGCTCTTCAACTACGTGAAGTCCTCGCTGCGCGAGGGGCTGCGCTGGGTGAAGCAGGAGCCGAACCGGGACACCCTGTGGAACAAGGTCAAGTACAACTCGGTGACCCCGTTCCTGATGCGGCTGCACCAGGCCCGGGCGTTCGGCAGCGGCAGGCCCGAGGACGTCTTCACCGTGGTCTGCGGGCCCGAGAACAACCCGCCGGACGAGGTGGCGCTCGGCAATCTGCGCATCGAGGTCTATTTCTATCCGTCCAGCCCCGCCGAGACGATCCTCGTCATGGTCGGCCAGCAGGACAGCGGTGCTTCGGCGAGCGAGAACTAGCCGTCCCAGGCAGGAGGAGGGGGCAGCCATGCCAGAGCCCTACCGGGCCAACGAGTTCGTGGTGGAGATCGGGACCGTGGAGAGCCCCTCGGTCTCCAAGGTGTCCGGCCTCAGCCTCGGCGAGACCGACGTGATCGAGATTCCGGAGGGAGGAAGCAACGTGGTCCGCAAGGTGTCCAGCGGGGTCGTGAAGTTCCAGCCGTTGACCATCGAGCGCTATGTGGACGGCAGCGCGGACGACCGGCTCTTCAAGGAGTTCTTCGAGGACATGTTCAAGCACGGGCAGGGCGGACGGGGTTCGACGGTCCGGCGGGACGGCGCGATCGTCAAGAAGCACTTCGGCAGCGAGGTCTTCCGGATCATGTTCTACGGCGCCTGGGTGAAGTCGGCCAGCTTCACCGACCTGGAGGCCGGGTCCACCAACGCGCTCAAGCACATCGTGGTCATGGAGGTCGACGGACTGGAGTGGTTGCTGACATGACGATCTCCCCTCACCTCAGGCCCTCCGTCCCGCTGCCCGTCGGTCATCAGACCGACGAAGGCGAGCCGCTGCGCGAGGTCACCGTGCGCAAAATGACCGGCCGCGAAGAGGCCCTGCTCACCGACCCCCGCCTGCGGCACAACGCGGGCAAGCTGATCACCGCACTGCTCGCCAGCTGTGTGCAGACACCCGACGGCACCCCGTTGAGCACCCCGACGGCCCGTCGGCTCTCCTCCGCCGACCGTAACTTCCTGCTGCTCCAGCTGCGCCGGACGACCTTCGGCGACGAGATGGAGGCGCACTACCGCTGTCCCCGCTGCCAGGGCATGACCCTGGTCCTGGAGGACCTGTCCACCGTCGAGGTGCGGGAACTCCCGGACGGCGAGGGCGAGATGACCGTGGAGCTGGAGGACGGCTACACCGACGCCCACGGCGACTGCCACCGCGAGCTGGTCTTCGCGCTGCCGACGGGCGAGGACGAGGAGACCGCGGCGGCCCGCCGGGACGCGAACCCGAGCCGGCAGCGGGACGCCCTGCTGGCCCGCTGTCTGCGCCGGGTCGGCGAGATGGAGGAGCGGGCGGTGCGGGCCGCCGGGGTCCGGCTGTTGAGCGATCTGTCCATGTCCGACCGGCAGTTGATCCGCCGCACGCTGGACGAACGGGCGCCGGGGCCGGAGCTGATCCGCACGGTGGTGTGCGAGCACTGCGACGAGGAATACCGCAGCGCCTTGGACATGTCCCAGTTTTTCCCGCTGGGGTGAGCGATGAGGACTCGTTGCGGCGCGAGGTCTTCCTGCTCGCCTACCACCTGCACTGGTCGCCGGACGCCGTCCTGGACCTTCCGGCACCCGAACGCCGCGCCTATCTCCGCCTGCTCCAGGACCAGTTGGAGAGCGAACACCGGGCCATGACCACATCAGGGGGGTGAACGGCACGCCATGGGCGAGGAGTTGGACAAGCTGACAACAACCCTGTCCACCATGCTCGACCAGCAGCGGAGGGATCTCGACCGGGGCATCCGCTCGCTGGCCGACGCGCTGCGGCAGGCCGCGGACCGGGTCGCCGCCCACGCACCCGGGGCACCTCAGCCGGCGGCCGCTGTCACTACCGCGGGGACGGCGGTCGCGGCCTCGGCGGGCGGCGGAATCCTGGCGGTCCGGGTGGTCAACGACACGAGCACACCGGTCCCGGTCTTACTGCCGCAGCAGACGGCCAGTCCTTGGAGCGCGGTGAGCGGCATCGCGGGCGGCATCGGCAGCCTGTTCGGCGGACTCCTCGGCGGCATCGTGGGCGGCGGGGTCGGCGGCCCGTTCATGGTAGGCGGTCTGGCCGTACTGGCGCCCCGACTGACCGAGCTGGTGGACCGTACCGACGAACTCCTGACCCGTTTCTACGCGTTCGCCCACTCCTTCGTCGAGGAGGTCGGAGTTCTCGTCCGCGGTGTGTTCGACCAGCTCACCGCGGCCGGCATCCTCCCGGTCTCCAAGCTGTTCTCCTCGTTGCTGCTCTTCGTCGACGTCGGGACATCGGTGGTGCTCGCCCATCTGGGCACGGTGATCAACTGGGTGGAGCAGGTGTTCGGCGCGCTCGTGGACTGGACGGGGCGGTTCGTGAACGCGCTGGGGAGCTGGCTGAGCAGGTATCTGAAGGACCTGCTGGAGCATGTGGCGCGGCCGTACGTCGATGTCATCACCCGCGACGCGACCCGCGCCGCACTGGAGTCGCTGGCGTCGCTGCTGCTCGGAACCGCCTTCGCGCTGAGCGAGGCCGTCGCGGCGGCCGTCAGGTACGCCGCCGCCCAGGTGCTCAACGACTACGCCACGCTGAAGCTGGGCCCGATCGGCGCCAAGCTGTTCCCGCCGCCGGCGCCGCTGGGCCCGGACGTCAGTAAGGCGCTCGCGGACGGAATGGCACAGGGCACCAAGATCGGCAGGACCTGGATCCGCACGGCCCTCGGCCCACCGCCCCCGGCAACCCCTGCCCCGGGCGTCCCGGCCACGACACAGGCGATCAAGCTGCCCCGCTTCACGGCCCCCGACCTCATCCTCGCCGACTTCCCGGACATCACCCCCCAGCTGCAGAAACTGCTGACCGGGCGGCCCCCGACCCCAGAGCCGTCCACTCCGACGGCCAAGCCCTCCGGCCCTGCCCCGCTGACCCTCAACGGTGGCGTCCACATCCAGATCACCACCGACGCCGTGGACACCGAGCACGCCGACGAGACCGCCCGGCGCATGGCCCGCTCAATGCTCGAGGAACTCCGCCGGCTGACCGAACGCGACCGGTTCCGGGGCGGCCTGCCGACCACCGCGGGCCCCTGACCGCCGCACGAGAGGGAGGAACCGTGTCCCTGCCCGCCCTGGAACAGCCCAAGCGCGGCTATCTGGCGCAGCTGTTGACCATTCCGCCGCTGATCTACCCCTTCCAGTACAACCCGGCGCAGATCAGCGACAGCCGCCGGCTGAACTGGTCGACGGACCGGACCCCGAACAAGGAGAAGGGCTACTTCAGAGGGCTCACGCGCCAACTGGAGCTCAAGGGGCAGCGGTTCTCCGGATCCACCCTCAAGTCCTTCAAGGCCGACGCCGAACGGACCGTCAGCTTCAGGTTCGTCATCGACGGCCGGGAACTCAGGCCGGGCGAACCGGCCCGCCGACGCGACGGCTCCGGCAGCATCCTCGGCGATCTGGCGGTGATCCGGTCGTTCGCGTACCCGCAGATGGTGGATGTGCTGAAGCTGGCGTCCGGGGTGGTGGACGCGTTCTCCGCCGCCGCGCCCACCGGGCCCGAACCGCAGGACGAGATCTTCTTCCACGAGCCGCCGCCCCTGCTGCTGGTCTTCGGCAGCACCACCGTGGACGGCGTGGTGAGCGAACTCCGCATCAACGAGACCCAGTTCAACGCCGACCTCGACCCGGTACGGGCCGAGGTGGAGATCAGCATGACGGAACGGGTCGACTCCCTCTCCTTCATGATCGACACCGCCAGGCGGATCGGCCTGGCCTTCTACGACACCGCCTACGAGGACATCGGCAACGTCCTGTTCTGAACAGCCGTACCCGGATGAGGAGTTCACGCCCATGGCCGTCGGTCCGCTTTCCCGCTACCGGGGCATGGAGGCACTGCAGGTGCACCACGCCACCCGGGGCGCGACCCGCTCCCTACCCGTGCGGCGCGCTCTGCCGGCGCCCGCCGCCGACCCCGCCGTATCCCGCCGGCACCGCTGGACCGGCTATGACGCCGTCGACCTGCTGGCCCTGCGTTTCCTCGGCCGCGAGGACCTGTACTGGGCACTGCTCGACGCCAACTCCGGCCGCTTGCCGGACAGTTACCGGCCCGGCGATCTGCTGCTGATCCCGTCGGCGGACGACGCAACCCGGATCGAGCGGGCCTGAGTCCGCCATGGCCGACATCCATCTGCGTGTGCGCATCGCCGGGCAGGACGCGAGCACCATGGTCGCCCGGGTCGAGGTCGAGGAGAGCGACCTGCGGACCGACCTCGCCACGCTCACCTTCCACGACCGCTCCCTGGCGCTGCCGGACATCCTGCACGAGGGGCTGCCGGTCGAGATCGACCTGGGCAGCAGGACCGCCCACGCCCGGGTGTTCAGGGGCACGGTGACCTCGGTGCGGTGCGCCTTCGAACGGCTGGGCGCGGCCCGGGTCGTGGTGGAGGCGGCGGACGCGCTGGCCCCGCTCTCGCTGGTGCCCCGGACCCGACGCTGGTGGAACACCACGCTGAGCGCGGCCGTCCGCGAGGTCGCGCTCGCGGGCGGGCTGGCCCCGGGCCGTATCGCTCCCGGCGAGGACCCGGTCTTCGACGCGGAACGACCGTTGCAGCAGGTCGAGGAGACCGACCTGGCGCTGCTGCACCGACTGGCTCAGGCGTACGACTGCAAGGTCGGGGTGGACTGCTCGGGGCCGCGCGACCGGCTCGACTTCGTCGCCACCCGGGCGCTGCTGGCCGATCCGCCGATCGAACAGCAGCTCGTCCACAACCTGAACGTGCTGGACCTGGAGACCGCCTTCGACGCCTTCGCCACCGATCCCGGGGAGCGACTGGTCACCACGGACCCGCAGACCGGCGACCGGGTCGAGACCGCGCAGACCTCGGTGACACCGGCCGACACCGGCTGGGTCCCCGACCCCACCCGGATCGCCGCGCTGGGCAAGGGCGGCGAGTGGGCCGCCGCGATCCTGGCCGCGGGCGCCCCGGTCCGGGCCCGGCTCACCGAGACCTGGCGCACCCAGGGCCGCCCGGCCGGGGCCGCCTCCCGCACGAGGGACGACCGCTCCTCGGTGCTCGGCGACCGGGCCCGCCGCCTCGGCCAGACCGCCACCGGCCGCGCGGCGGGCAACGTGCTGTTCCGGCCCCGCCGAAGGGTCCGGCTCAGCGGCTTCGGCGGCCGCTGGTCCGGCGACTGGTATCTCGCCCGGGTCCGGCACGAGGTGGACGTCACCGCCCGCTCGTACACGACCGCGTTCACGGCACGGAGGTGACGGCGGTGTTCGACATCACGGCACAGAGCTTCCCCGGGCTGTACGCGGCGACCGTCAGGGACGTGCGCGAGGACGGCCGGCTCCTGGTCAGCGTGCCCTCCGTCTACGACGCCGAGGGCACGGAGGCTGACGCGCTGGCCCGGCCCTGTCTGCCGTACGGCCACTTCTTCGTCCCGCCGGTCGGGGCGAAGGTGTGGGTCGCGTTCGAGAACGGGGATCCGGGGGCGCCGGTGTGGATCGGAACGTGGTGGCCACGGGGTGAACTGCCGACGGAGGCCGGCTCGCCGGACCGGCGGGTCGTGAAGACCTCGTCCGGACACGTGATCGTGCTGGACGACAGCGAGGGCGAGGAGCGGATCACGCTGGCCGATCCGTCCGGGAACCGCGTCGAGCTCTCGGGCGACGGTGTGCTGATCACCTGCCCGCAGGGGCTGGTCATCGACGCGACCGGCCAGAACGTGCGGATCACTGCGGACAAGGTCGAGATCAAGAAGGGGTGAGCGATGGCTGCCGTCATCACGAAGGAGTCGACCATCGAGTGCCTGCACAAGAGCGCGGTCTCCCCGGTGGGCACCGCCGTGTCGGACGTCCTCGTGGTCGCAGGCGAGGCCGCGCTGATCGGCACCTTGGAGACATCGCCGATCCCCGGTTGCCCCCGGACCAGCGCTCCCTGTACCGCCGTCTCCTCCCAAACCGCCGGCGCGTCCACGGTGTTGTTCGCCGCCGACAGGCCCGTCCTGCTCAGCACCGCCACCGGCCGGACCTCCAGCGGTACTTGGTCGGTCACCGACGCCGGCCAGAACCTCCTCACCGCCGACTGACCCCGAAAGCGAGCCCTCATGCCCGAGGACACCGCGGCCATCCGAGGCATGGCCTTCCCCTTCCGCGTCGACCCGCGCACCGGTGGCATCGCCGTCTCCGCCGGTGCGGACAAGCTGCGCGAGAACGTCGTACGGCTGCTGCTGACCCGGATCGGCGAGCGGCCGATGCTGCGGGAGTACGGCGGCGGGGTGACGCAACTGTTCCAGGAGACCGTGGACGAGGGCATGGTCGCGATCGCCCGGCACCAGATCACCCGCGCCCTGCTGCGCTTCGAGCCGCGGGTGCTGCCCCAGGAGGTCGGTGTGATCGAGACCGAGCCGGGCGTGCTGCGGCTGCGTGTGGTCTACGTCGACTCCACGCGGCCCGGCCTGCAATCGGTCGTCGTCCCGATCGGCTGACCCGCCATGGCCTCCGAACCCGGGATCCCCGGCATCACGGACTACACCGACCGCGACTACGACGCCCTGGTCACCTCGCTGTTGGACACGGCCGCGCTCAAGTTGCCGGAGTGGACGGACCGTTCCGACAACGACCTCGGGCGGCTGCTGCTGGAGCTGTTCGCGCAGGTCGGCGACGTCCTGCTGTACTACCAGGACCGGATCGCGAACGAGGCCTTCCTCGCCACCGCCGTCGAACGACGCAGTGTCATCGACCTGTTGGGCCTGATCGGCTACACCCTCTCCACCCCGGCCCCGGCAGCCGTCGAGCTGACCCTCACGGCCCGCAACGACACCGCCACCCCGTTGGTCGTACAGCCCGGAGCCCGCTTCGCCACGGAGGCCGCGCCCGGCAGGCCACCCATCGAGTTCTGTTATCTGCCGGTGCCGCCCGTCCCGCTCCAGGTCCCCCAGGACGGCTCCGGCACCCCGGTGGCCGCCACATTGACCTGCGTCGACGCCCAGCGGATCGACAACGAGGTGCTGGGTGCCTCCACCGGCGATGCGAACCAGGGCTTCCGGCTCACGCAGAGCCCGGTGCTGTTGCCCCGCGATCCGGACTCTCAGGAGTACCTGGCGGTGGAGGTGGACGCGGGCGGCGGCTTCGAGCGCTGGGAGCGGCGCGGAACGCTGTTGCACAGCCGCTCGGCGGATCCGCACTACGTCGTCAGGATCGACGCCGAGGACAGCGCGGAGCTGGTCTTCGGGGACGCCGCCCACGGCCGTGTCCCTCCTGCCGGGGCGACCGTACGGGCCACCTATCTGATCGGCGGCGGGCAGCGTGGCAACGTCGGCGCCGGCACCGTCACGGTCGCCAAGTCCGGCGTCAACCTCCCTGTCACCGTGGTCAATCCGCTGGCGGCCTCCGGCGGCGCGGAGCGCGAGTCGATCGAGCATGCCCGAGCGCTCGCACCGTACGTCTTCCGCAGCGGTCAGCGCGCGGTCACCGCGACCGACTACGCGGCACTCGCCGAGAACGTCCCGGGTGTGACCCGGGCGATCGCCGTCGCGCCCTCCTGGAACCACGTGGACGTGTACGTGGTGGACTCCGCCGGGGCCGCGCCCACCTGCCGGCTGCGCGCCCAGGTGCTGACGTATCTCGCCGAGCGGGCGATGGTGACCGCCCTGGTGTCGGTGCGGCAGCCGGTGTTCGTGCGGGTCGACCTCGCGGTGACGGTCGGTGCCGAGCCGACCTTCTACCGGGCCGATGTGCGCAGCAGGGTCGAGAAGGCGCTGGGCGCCCTCTTCGACCTGGAACGGATCGGGTTCGGGCAGAGCTTCTACCTCAGCAAGATCTACGAGGCGGTGGAGAGCCAGCCGGGAGTGGCGTACTCGCGGGTCACCACCTTTGCCGGAGTGCGCTCGGTTCCGGCGGGCGAGCAGGTGGACGCGGCCACCGGCCTGATCCAGCTCCAGCCCCGGGAGTTCCCCACGGCGGGCCTGCTGTCGGTGGAGGCCGAGGGCGGCCTGATATGAACCCTGATCTCGCGGCGCTGGGCTTTACCGCCCGTACGGACCCGCTTGGCCCGGCGGTCCGGCTGTCATGGATGCTGCCCGATCCCGCCGTACGCGTCCGCGTGCTGCGCCGCGAGCGCCGCTTCCCGGGCACCGCCCGGCGCGGCTGGGCGCCCGTCCCGGCGGCGGACGGCGACCTCACCGACGGGGTGCTGGTGCACGACAGCGCGGACTTCCCGGCCGACGTGGAGGAGACCCGCAGCGAGTGGGAGGCGGGGAAGCTCGTCACCACCACCCGCCGCTTCCGGTTCCGAGGCGTGCCGCGCGACCGCCGACTGGCGGGCCTCGTCCGTCGTATCCCCACAGCGGACGGGTCCACCACCGTCGAAGTCGTCGACCAGGAAGGGGTGTCGGCCGGAACCCGCTACTACTACACGGCCTTCGTCACCGACGCCGGTTTCTACAGCCGCGCCACCCAGACTTCCGCACTCGCCACCGGCCACTACGGCACGGCACTGTTCGCGGCGCTGCCGCAGGCCGACCGGGTCCGCGACACCAGCCTCCCGGCACCCTTCACGGTGGCTCAGGAAGACGTGCACAAGGGGCAGTTGCAGCGTTTCGTCGAGATCGTCGAGACCCATGCCGACCTGCTGCGCGGCCAGATCGAGGAACTCGCCGGGATCCACGACGTCCGACGGGTGGACGCCCGGCTGTTGCCGCGGCTGGCACGCCAGATCGGCTGGCGGCTGAAGGACTACCTGGACGAGGACGCCCAGCGCGGCGAGCTGATGTTCGCCCCGGAGTTCTACCGGACGGTCGGAGCGGCCTCCAACGTCACCGCCATGATCAACCGGCTGACCGGCTGGGACGCCCAAGTCCGGGAGTTCGTGAGGAACTTGCTGGTCTCCTACGACATCTCGCGCCGTGAACCGCTGGAGGACGGCCGGTTCGCGTACGCCGACGGCAGCACCCGCGCCCGGGAGAGCGGGCCGCCGTACCTGAACTTCCGTACCGAGCCGCCCGGTTCGCTCGACACGACCGACCCGGAGGCGATGTACCGACTGCGCAACCGCCTCCACGACGACACGGCCGCCTACTCCTACGACTGCGGAAGGCCCCGTCCCGGGGGCGGTTACGACCGGGACGAGAGCACCTGGTACTCCCGGGACACCCTCGGCGTGTACATCGTCCCGGACATCGCCACCGAGGTGTTCGTGCTGCAGGCCGAGTGGGAGCGGATCCGGACGATCCTGCGGGAGTTCCTGCCGGTCAACGTCCGCGCGGTGTTCGTGCTGATGCCGAGCGTGGAGGTCGAGGAGGAGTACAACGCTTCCGTGATGGCGGCGGAGCAGGCGGACGACCTGGGTGTCCTGCTCCAGGAGGAGGTCTACGGCGAGGGCGCGGACGCCGGAGCCGACACACTGCCCGGCTTCCGGCGCTTCCTCACCAACGCGGGTGCCCACCGCTCGGCCGACACGGCCGTGGACCCGCCCGACACCGCCTCCCGCAGCTGGCACACCGCGATCTCGTAGAAGGGAACCCCATGGACGAGGAGTCTCTCCAGGGCCCGTCCGGCCGGTACCGTGACGTGCTCGTCGACGCCTCCGGGCGGCAGGTCTGGTGCCGGGACTGGCGGCAGAACCTGATCCTGGACGGGCTGCGCAGACTGCTGGCCGCGCTGATGAAGGGCGATCCGCAGGGCGCCCGGCTCACCCACTGGGCGGTCGGCACCGGTGACCCGTCCTGGGACGCCGGCGCCGTCCCGCCGGAGGCGGCCCGCCGCACCCGCAGCCAGCTCTACACCGAGACCGCCCGCCAGTCCCTGACGGCAGGTCAGATCACTTTTGTGGGCGGCGCGTTCACCAACCGGCTCGAGATCACGGCCCAGTTCACCACCGCCGACATCCCCGGCGGGCCGGCCACCTGGTCGCTGCGCGAGTTCGGTGTCTTCGGCGGCGGCACCGGCGCGGCGGGCTCCGGTGTGCTGGTCAACCACCGCATCCATCCGCGCATCGACATGCAGGCCGGCTTCAGTCTGCAGCGCACCCTGCGGCTCACCTTCTGACCGGGAGGAACACGATGGGCAACTTCTCGCGCAACACCTTCCGCCCGGAGAAGAGTTACGTCGGCGTGCGCCTGCAGCAGGGCGTGCCGCTGGTGGACGCGGACTGGAACGAACAGAACGACGTGATCCGGCAGGAGGTGTACGACGGGCTGGCGGCGGTGGGCCGGGACGGGGTCGCTCGACTGCCGGGCAGCGCTGACCACTCGTTCCGGCTGTGGCCGACGAACACCGCCAACAACTTCTTCTTCCTCGCCGGCCCGGCGATCGTCGCGGGCCGCCCGGTGCGGATCCAGCCGCGCTGGCTCGACTACGGCAGCCAGCCGTGGACGGATCCTGCCAAGGCTGCCAAGGACGGCGTGGCCGTTCTCCCAGCGCTCACCACCCCCGCCGCCGCCCGCTCCGACCTGGTCTATCTCGACGTGTGGGAGCGCGAGGTGGGGCAGGCCGAGGACGGGGAGATCGTCAATCCGGTGATCGGGGTGGAGACCGCCGTACGGCTCAAGCGCGAGTTCACGGTCCGGGTCGTCGAGGGCGGCACCGCGCTGCCGGGCGCACCGGGCGGGCACTTCTTCACGCCGCTCGGGGTGCTCAACCGGGCGGCGGGGGGCGCGGTGATCCAGGTCGGGGAGATCGAGGAGCGGCGGCCGTTTCTGGACGTCGGTCCGGCGACCCGGTACATGTCGCTCTCCCCGGTGTTCCCGGCGATCACGGGAAACCCTGCCTGGGAGGTCGGGTCGTCGGGGCCCAAGCTGTTCGCCCGCAAACCCGCGGGCGTCAGCGCCGTGGGCATCCTGCCGCTCCGACTGCCCCAAAGGGCCAGGCTCGGCACCCTGGCCTACCAGGCCGTCGTACCCAGCGGCTCCGGCAGTTTGCTGATTCTCCTCGGCCGCAGCTCCCTCGACCCCGCCGACACCACCAGCCTGTACCTCACCGGCGACAGCATCGGGACCTCGGCGAACACCCCGATCAGACGCTCCATGACGGTGGCCCGCGAACAGAACGCCCACCTCGTCGACAACACCGCCTACTCGTACCACCTCTACGCATGGGGCGGCGGGACCGGCGAGCTCCAACTGCACGGCCTCCTCCTCGACTTCGAATCCTGAAAGGCGACCCGCCGTGGAAGAGCCCCCACCGATCCAGCCTCCCGAGCCCACCGCCCCTGCCGCCCTCCCGGTAGAGCTCGACGCCGACGAGAACACCGTGGTGGCTCGTGCCGAGGACCACACGTGGATAGCCCTGACCCGGAACGGCGAGGACGTCGTCCGGGACCTGAGTGCGCTGCCGTCGGCGGAGTTCACGGCCGGTCCGGGGTCGTACGAGATCCACACCGACGGCCGACTTCGTGGCCTGGAAACCAGCCACCGCGCCCCCCTGCCACTGACCCCCGAGGAGGCCGTCTCCGCGTTCCTGAGCGACACGGCCGCCACCGGGGCCGTCCTGACCCTGGAGGTCGACGCCCCCTCCCGGCACCCCGCCGACGGCATGCCCCAACTCCCCGCGGACGGCACCGCTTTCTGCACGATCACGGTCCGCAAGACGGCCCCGGACGGCACCCTCCGCAAGGGCCGTGGCCACACCGACCAGGTCTTCCTCCGCTCGACGGGAGGTACCCTGCTCGGCCCCGACACGGACGCCCGCGTGGCCGCCGTACGGCTGAAGTCCGGGCGGGCGGTCTTCCGGCTGGTCGCCGAGACCGCGCCGAGACTGGTGACGGTGTACGCGTTCGCAGCGGATCCGCGGCTTTCGGCGGAAACTCAGCTGGAGTTCGTATGACGTGGCGTATCGACGCACATCACTCCGCATGACTCCGAGGTGTCAAGTCTGCGCAAAGGGTAGGTAGTTCGCGACACGGCCGTCCCGCCCGCTCCCCCGCTCTGCTCACCTGGAGAACGCCCGGCGCATCCGGACGGGCAACCAGACGACGGGGGACGCGATGAAGACGATGGACCTGTCCGACTTCCTGGACGGCACCAACGGCGCACTGACCCTGGAGGACCGCCGTACGCTCACCGAGCAGGCACTGGTCCTCTTCGAGGACAACTATGTCCATCTGCCGTTGAAGACGGCCATGCACGCCGTGAACCCGGTGCAGCGACTGCGGCTGCTGCTCACCCGGCTGGGGCGGCAGACCGAGCAGACCATGGACCCCGAGTGGCGCTTCCACGCGGCCCTGTCCTCGGTGTTCCACTCGGTGCGCGACCTGCACACCAATTATCTACTGCCGGCGCCCTTCGCGGGAAAGGTGGCCTTTCTGCCGTTCCGCGTCGAGGAGTACCACGACCTCAACGGCCCTCGGTACATCGTCACGCACGTCGTCCGCGACTTCGCCGCCCCCGGTTTCGGGCCCGGTGTGGTCATCCACCACTGGAACGGGGTACCCATGGAGCGCGCGGTCGACCTGGCCGGCGACCGCTTCGCCGGGAGCAACCCGGCCGCCCGGCGCTCCCGGGGCCTGCAGTCCCTGACCATCCGCCCGCTGGTCATGCACCTGCCGCCGGACGAGGACTGGGTCGACATCGGCTGCACCGGGACCGACGGCGACCCGGGCGAGCTGCGCCTGCCCTGGCAGGTCACCGACAACCTGCCTCCCTATGTCGACGCCGACGGCCTGAGCGCCGCGGCCGTCGCGCAGGGCCTCGACCTGGTCGGCGACGAGATCAGCCGCGCGACCAAGCTGCTCTTCGTGCCGGACGTGGTGGAGCTGGAGCGGGCCGGCGGACCCACGGACCACGAGCTGACGACCGAGCCCGCGGACGCCGGTCAGGACATCCCGACGGCCCTGCCCGGCTTCTTCCGGGCCCGGGCGGTGCAGACCCCGTCCGGGGTCTTCGGACACATCCGGATCTTCACGTTCAACACCAACGACCCGGACGCCTTCGTCGTGGAGTTCGTGCGGCTGCTGGGGCTGATACCCCAGGACGGGCTGGTGCTGGACGTGCGGGACAACGGCGGCGGACACATCTTCGCCTCCGAGTTCCTGCTGCAGACCCTCACTCCGCGCCGGATCGTGCCGGAGCCGACGCAGTTCATCAGCACCCCGCTCAACCTGCGGCTGTGCCGCCGTCACGCCGCCAACCCGACCCGGCAGATCGACCTGGGTCCCTGGTTCGCCTCCCTGGAGCAGGCGGTGGAGACCGGGGCGTCCTTCTCCGCCACGTTCCCCATCACGCCGGAGGGGAGGGCCAACACGATCGGGCAGCAGTACCAGGGCCCGGTGGTCCTGATCATCAACGCCCGCTGCTACTCGGCCACCGACATCCTCTCCGCCGGATTCCAGGACCACGGCGTGGGTCCCGTCCTCGGCGTGGACGACAACACCGGTGCGGGCGGCGCCAACGTGTGGACCCACGGCCTGCTCAAGGCTCTCTTCGAGGTGCCCGACCCGGCCGACACCGCCTCGCCCTACCGGGAGCTGCCCGGCGGGGCCAACATGCGGGTCTCGATCCGCCGTACGGTCCGGGTGGGCGCACTGGCCGGGACGCCCGTGGAGGACCTCGGCGTGACCCCGGACATCCGCCACCGGATGACCCGCGACGACGTGCTGCACGACAACACCGACCTGCTGGCCAGGGCGGGAGGGATCCTTGCGGCCCTGCCCGCGTTCCGGCTCACCGCGACCCGCGACGGCGCCACGCTCCGCATCGGTACCAAGGGACTTGACCGTGTCGACGTGTTCGTCGCGGGCCGCCCCCGCGCCTCGGTGGACGTCGCCGACGGCGATACGTCCCTCACCGTCACACCCGCTCCAGGGCCCCGCGACACCATCCGCGTCGAGGGCTACGCCGCCGGGGTCCTCGCCGCCGCGCGCACCATCGCCCGCGGCGCGTGAACCAGGCGGGCACGGAGACGGCCCCGCGAGTGCAGTTGCTGGGCCGTTTCCGGCTCGAGCACGACGGTCCGGTCGAGGTCAGCGCGAGTGCCCGGCGGCTGCTCGCCTACCTCGGCCTGTACCGGCACGCCACCCGGACCGTCCTCGCCGGGACGCTGTGGCCCGAGGTCTCGGAGGAACGCGCTCACGGCAGTCTGCGGACCACGCTGTGGCGGCTGCACCGGGACTGGCGCTCACCGCCGCTGGTCGTGGGAAGCCGCGGCGACATGCTGGCCCTCGCGGAATCCGTGACGGTGGACGCCCGGGCCCTGGACGACGCCGGTCCCGACGTACCACCTGCCCTGCTCTTCCGTGGCGACCTCCTCCCAGGCTGGGACGACGGCTGGGTCCACTTCGAACGCGAACGCCTCCGCCAGCTCCGCCTTCACGCCCTGGACGCCCTCTCCTCCCGCCTCCTGGCCGGCGGCAGCCACGCCTCGGCGCTCAAGGCCGCCCTGGAGAGCGTTCGTGTGGAGCCCTTGAGGGAGAGTGGCCATCGCGCGGTGGTGGCGGTGCATCTGGCCGAAGGCAACACGGCAGAGGCGATCCGCACGTACCGGGCCTTCGCGACCCTGCTCGACACGGAACTGGGGCTGCCGCCGTCACCGCTGTTCACGACGCTGCTGCCGGCGGGGGCTGTGGACCGGGGTGGGGACGGCTGAGACTCAGGAGTCGCGGGACCCTCAGCGGACCTTGCGTGCCGCATAGGCCCGGGCCGCCCGCACCCGGTTGCCGCACTTAGTCGTGCACCAGCGGCGGGCCGCGTGGGAGCGGAGGAACCAGCGGGCGCAGCCCTGGGCCGCGCATTCCGTAAGCTGTTCGGCCTCGGTTCCGGTGAGGAGCTCCGTGGCGTCCTCGGCGAGGAGGGAGAGGGCGGCCGCGGCCGGGTTGCCGGTGTCGGGCTCGTCGGCGCGGTGCGGCCCGTCGGACGTCCAGGCGAGCCGTGGCGTCGAAGGGGCCGCCCCCAGAGCGGAGTTGAGGGTGTCGAGACTCTCCCCGGGCGGTACGGCGCCGACCGCCCGCGCCCCGAACAGCGCTCGTGACGCCTCCCGCAGCCCGAGGAGCCTGCCCGCCTGCCGCCCGTTCAGCGCGACCCGGTCCGGCAGCAGCTCGTGCCGTACGAGCCACAGGTGCGCGGCCTCTGTGCCGTCGAGCAGGTCGACCGGGCCGTGACTCAGCGTAAAACGCGTGTTGACCAGGGCGAGCGAGACATAGCGCTCCTCGCCGGGGACCTGCAGGTGGTGCAGGTAATGAGGGGCCTCGTGATCCACGGTCTCATGTTAACGCTTGCGATTCTCCGTGAGAATGCCTAGCGTTCCTCACGCCGAACGACCTGAGAAACCGTGAGAGGTGAATCACTGTGGCCCTCGATGTGGACGCGCTCCGCAAGGACTTCCCGATCCTTGGACGGACGGTGGACAGCGGTGCCCGGCTCGTCTACCTCGACTCCGGGGCCACCACGCAGAAGCCGCTCCAGGTCCTCGACGCCGAACGGGACTTCTACCTCCGGCACAACGCCGCCGTGCACCGCGGCGCCCACCAGCTGGCCGGCGAGGCGACGGAGGCGTACGAGAACGCGCGACGCACGATCGCGGACTTCGTCGGTGCCGACGAGGACGAGGTCGTGTTCACCAAGAACGCCACGGAGGGCATCAACCTCGTCGCGTACGGGCTGGGCAACGCCGACCGGATCGGCGCGGGCGACCGGATCGTGGTCACGGAGATGGAGCACCACGCGAACCTCGTCCCCTGGCAGCAGCTCGCGGAGCGCACCGGCGCGACCCTGGACTGGTTCGGGCTCACCGACGAGGGCCGCCTGGACCTGTCCCGTATCGACGAACTCCTCGACGAGCGGACGAAGGTCGTCGCCCTCACCCATCAGTCGAACGTCCTCGGCACCCTCAATCCGGTACGGCTGATCGCCGACCGCGCGCATGCCGTCGGGGCACTGGTGGTGGTCGACGGCGCCCAGTCCGTGCCCCACCGGCCCGTGGACGTACGGGAGTTGGGGGCCGACTTCCTCGCCTTCTCCGGACACAAGATGCTCGGCCCGAACGGCGTCGGCGTGCTGTGGGGCCGGCGCGAACTCCTCGCGGATCTTCCGCCGTTCCTCACCGGCGGCTCGATGATCGAGGTGGTCGAGATGGACCGTGCGACGTTTCTGCCGCCGCCCCAGCGGTTCGAGGCGGGCGTCCCGATGGCCCCGCAGGCGGTCGGACTGGCCGCGGCCGTCGACTACTTGAGGGCTCTCGGTATGGACGAGGTCGCCGCGCACGAGGACGTCCTCACCGCGCGGGCCCTTCAACTCCTCCAGGAGATCCCGGGCGTGCACATCATCGGCCCGCGCGGCACCGAGGATCGCGGCTCGGCGGTCTCCTTCGCCGTCGACGGCATCCATCCGCACGACGTCGGCCAGGTCCTCGACGACCGCGGTGTCGCGGTCCGCACGGGCCACCACTGCGCCCGCCCCATCGTCCGCCGCTACGGCGTCCCGGCCACCACCCGGGCGACCTTCTACGTCTACAACACCCTTGAGGAAGTGGAGCAGTTGGCGGAGGGAGTACGGGCGGCCCAGGCGTACTTCGGCACCTGAGCCGCCCGCCGGTTCACCCCTTCCTGATCCGCAGGAACGTCACCGAGTTCGCCGGGAACGTGTACGTGAACCTGTCGGCCACTCCGGAGAACGTGGACGTGACCGGTGCGACGGGCGCCTCCGTCTCGGTGTTCACCGCGTCGGGCGCGGCGGCCAGCGTGGTCACCGCGGCCTTCGGGCGGACCTTCGCGCCGCCGAGGTCGATCGCCGTACGGGCGTCCGCCGCCTGGGCGTTGACCACCTTGACGATCAGGTCACCGGTCTTCTTGTCCTTGGTGACCACCTGGCGGAACGGCTCGGCCGGCTTGTCGTCGGTGAAGCTGCCCCACTCCTTGCCGTCGAGGAGGAGGGTCACCTGGCGGCCTCGCACCTTGATGTCGATGTCGTAGGCGCGGCCCGTCTCGATGGACCCGGCCTTGGAGACGAGCGTCGACTTGCCGCCGTCCACGGCCTGTTCGACGGCCGACTGGGTGTTGTTCCAGCCGCCGAGGTTCCACCAGTAGTAGTTCCCGGTGTCCTTGACGCCGAAGGCGACGAGGAAGCCCTCCTTGCCGGACTTCTTGGTGGCCTTCACATGCACGTCGTAGTCGTGCCAGGCCGGGTCGCCCGCGGACACCATGGTGTTCTCGGCCGCCTCGTCGCTCTGCACGTACTGCCCGTCCTGGACACTCCAGCTGCCGCCGCCCGTGTGGGTCCACTTGGAGGCGTCACCGGAGAAGTCGTCGCTGAGCAGCGCGGTGCCGTCCGCGCCGGTCACCCGCACATCGTCGTACGCGGCTGTGGTCGCCCACGTCGACAGGCCGACCGCGCCCGTGATGGGCCCGTTCAGCGAGGGTGTGCCGGTCGCGGTCGAGGGCACGACCCGGTCGCCGACGTTGCGCATGAAGAGCTTCTGGACCTCGTAGTTGGCCGAGTTCCAGGAGGCGTGGTTGTTGAACCAGATCAGGTCGGGCCGCCACTGCACGTAGTCCTCGTTGGCGAGCAGCGGGGCGTACGAGGCGAGCTTCACGATGTCCGCGTTGCGTTCGAGGCCGGTCATGAACGCGGCCTCGGAGAGGGCGTTCTTGAAGGTGTTGCCCTGCGAGGCGTACTCGCCGAGGAAGACCTTGGGCCCGTTCCTGTCGTACGAGTCGTAGCGGTCGTTGTTCTGGAGGAACCAGGCCGGGCTGTTGTAGTAGTGCTCGTCGACCATGTCGACGTTCGCTTCCCGGTTGAGCTTCCAGGCCGTGTCGAAGGTCGAACCGCTGTCGTCAGGGCCGGAGTTGGAGACGACGGTGATGTCCGGGTACTTCGCCTCGATGGCCGCGCGGAACTGCTTGAAGCGCTCGAAGTACTCGTTCGGCAGGTTCTCCTCGTTGCCGACCGCGAGGTGCGTGAGATGGAACGGCTTCGGGTGGCCCGCCTTCGCCCGCTTCCTGCCCCACTCACTGGTCACGGGACCGTTGGCGTACTCGATGAGGTCCAGGGTGTCCTGGATGTGCCGCTTGAGGAGCGCGTCGTCGTCGACGGCCCTGTTCTGGCCGCAGCCGGTGACGAGCGCGGGCACGACGGGCAGCGGCATGGCGCCGATGTCCTCGGAGAACTGGAAGTACTCGTGGTAGCCCAGCCCGTAACTCTGGTTGTAGCCCCAGAAGTTGGCGTTCGTCGCCCGCTGCTCGACGGGGCCGATGGTGTCCTTCCACTGGTACGAGCGCTTGCGCTCCCAGTTGGAGGACTCGCTGTAGTCCTGCATGGAGCCCGTGTTGACGAGGCAGCCGCCCGGGAAGCGGACGAAGGCGGGGTCCAGGGCGGCGATCCTCTGGGCGAGGTCCTTGCGCAGACCGTGACCCTTGTACGTGTCGCGCGGGATCAGCGAGATCATGTCGAGCGCGACCGGGCTGCCGGTGCTTACCGTGAGTCGGCCGGTGGCGCTGGTACGGGTGGCGGTGAAGCGGGCCGTGTACTTGGCCCAGCCGCCGCGGGCGGTCACGCGCCTGGCCTCGGAGAGTTCGCCGTCGGCGTCCTGGAGGGTGACCGTGAGCGCCGACCTGCCCTCCGTGCGGGCCCAGACCGAGAAGTCGTAGACCTTGCCCTTCTCGACCGAGATCCCGGTGTTGTAGCCGGAGTTGGTGACGGACGAGCCGCCGTCCAGGGCGAGGTACGTGCGGTTGCGGGCGTTCAGCCGGCCGTCGTCGTCCACGGTCTTCGCGGTGCCGGTGGTCGCCCAGGAGGTGAGCGGCGTGTACGAGCGGTTGTCGGCCGTCGAGTACTCGAAGGACCGATTCTGCACGAGCTCCGCGTACAGACCGCCGTCCGCCGCCCGGTTGATGTCCTCGAAGAAGACGCCGTACATCGTGTCGTCGATCTTCGCGCCCGCGGTCCTCGGGTCGACGGTGATCGCGTAGTCGGTGGTGTCCTCGGCGGCTGCGTTCACCGGGGCCGGGACGAGGAAGGACGCGGCCAGCAGTGCGGTGGCCGTGAGGGAGAGTCTCCAGCGGGTGCGGGTGCGTGACATGGATCCTCCGCGGCTCTAGAGGGGTTCAGCAAGCGAGGTCAGCACGTTCGGAATATCGGACACTGATCAATACTTCGAACGGCAAGATAGGTAGAGGGCAGGAGCACGTCAATGGGTTGCACAGGAGAGGCCGGGGAGGCGGAGGGGATGTCCGAATACTGGCCGGTGACCGATGTGTTGGCGTATCTGGCGGGCGGCTGGCGCGTGGAGCGTTCGGTGCGGGATCTCGCGAGCGGGGCCCGGGGCTCGTTCAGCGGGGCGACGGTGTTCGAGCCGCTCGACGACGAGGCCGGGCTGCTCCACCACGAGTCGGGCACCTTCGTGTGGCAGGACGTGGCCCGCCCCGCCGAGCGCACCCTGCGGTTCCTGGCGGACGGCGACGGGGCCGGCCGGGCCGACGTACGGTTCGCCGACGGCCGCCCCTTCCACGACCTGGACCTGACCTCCGGGCACCACGTCACCGACCATCCGTGCGCGGCGGACCTCTACCGCGGCGAGTTCACCGTGCGCGACGCGGACCACTGGCGGACGGTGTGGCGGGTGGGCGGCCCCACCAAGGACCTGCTCCTCACGACGGACTACACGCGGGACACCGGACGGGACCCCGGGCCCGCCTCCGAGCCGAAAGCCTCCGAGCGGGAACCCGAGCACACCTCCGAGCGCGAACCAGGGCTGCGCTAAAGCCGTTCGGACTGAGCCTCGAACCGGAGGTTCCAACGCCCGGCCCGACCCGTGAGCGTGACCGTCGACAACGGGCGGACGTCGAGGTTCCAGTACGCCGACGGGTGGGCCTTCAGGGCGTAGACGAGCGCGGCCCGTACGACGGCGGGCTCGGCCACGCCGACGATGCGCCCCCCGTCGTCGGCCGGGCGGGTGTCGAGCCAGCCGCCCACCCGCTGGATGAACCCCACCAGCGACTCTCCGCCGTGCGCCGCGGAGTACGGGTCGGCGAGCCAGGCGTCCACGGCCTCGGGTTCGCGGGCCATCGCCTCGCCGAGCGTGAGCCCGCGCCAGCGCCCCATGTCGCAGTCCCGCAGAGCGGGCTGGGCCAGCGGCGCGAGACCCAGCGCGTCACCGGTGGCCCGGCTGCGCGGCGTCGGCGAGCAGTACCGCAGTTCGGCCGCCGCCAACGGCACCAGCGCGTGCGCGACGCGCTGCACCTCACCCCAGCCCGCCTGGTCCAGCGGCCGGTCGTCGTCGAAGCGCTCGGCGAGCAGCGCGGAGCTGCGGGCAGCGGCGATCAGCGTGCACCGAACATGCATGCGGCGATGGTGGAGGCAGGGACTCTGCAGGTCAAGAGCCATTCGACGGCGATCACAGAATGCTCACGGACAGTGGGTCACCGGAGACCCGGCGCCCTTCGCGCGCCGGGACCGGTTCAAGCCTGGCTGACCTCGTCATATGCCACACGCAGTCTCCGCACGCCCTCCGTGATCTCCGCCGTTCCCGCGACCGCCGCGAAGCTCAACCGGAGGTGTGCGGCCGGGGGTTCGGCGCTGAAGTAGGGGCGGCCCGAGGTGACGGCGACGCCCGAGCGGAGCGCGGCGGTGAACAGGGCCTGTTCGTCCGTGCCGTCGGGGAGGCGCAGCCACAGGTGGTAGCCGCCGGACGGGATGTGGGGCAGGGCGAGTTCGGGGAGGTTCAGCCGGAGCGCGGCGGTCATCGTGTCGCGGCGGTTCCTCAGCTCGGTCGCGACGGCACGCAGATGCCGCGGCCAGGCGGGCGAGCCGACGAGTTCCAGGGCCGCCTCCTGGAGCGGGCGCGGCACGAAGAAGGTGTCGACGACCTGGATCGCCCGCAGTCGTTCGAGTACGGGCCCGCGGGCGGCCAGCGCGCTCACCCGGAAGCTCGGCGAGGTCGCCTTGGTGAGGGAGCAGACGTGCACGACGACTCCGTCGGGGTCCTCCGAGGCCAGCGGACGCGGCAGCGGCCCCGAGTCCTCGTGCACGAGTCGGCGTACGAAGTCGTCCTCGACGACGAACGCGCCCGCGTCGCGTGCGATCCGCAGCACCTCGCCTCGTCGCTCGGGGGCGAGCACCGCGCCGGTGGGGTTCTGGAAGAGCGGCTGGCACACGAAGACGCGGGCCCCGGTCGCCCTGAGTGCGTCGGCGAGCAGCTCCGGTTTCACACCGTCCCGGTCCACGGGCACCGGCACGGGCCGAAGTCCGGCGGCGCGGGCGATCGCCAGCATGCCGGGGTAGGTGGGCGACTCGACGAGGACCGGGGCGCCGGGCGGGGCGAGCGCGCGCAGCGCGGTGGTCAGCCCGGACTGGCCGCCCGCCGTGATGAGCACCTCGGCGGCGGTGACGGCACCGCCGATGCCCCGCGCGAACCACTCGCGCAGCTCCGGCAGCCCCTCCACGGGCGGACGCCCCCATGCGCCGGGACGACGGCCGGCCCGGGACAGGGCGGCGGCCATCGCCCGCTCCGGCTGGAGCGAGGGGTGCAGATAGCCGCCGTTGAACTCGACGACTCCAGGCGGCGGGACGGAGAGCGTGGCGAGCACCGCGGAGGCGTCCACCGTGCGCGGTACGAGTTCGGCGGCGGAGTCCGCGCTCAGCGCGACCTCCTGCCAGGAGGTGTCCCCGACGGCCGGCGCGGCATCGCGCGGCGCGGCCCGGAACGCCCCCGCTCCGGGCCGCGTGACCACCAGCCCCTCGGCGGCCAGCTGAGCCAGCGCCCGGGACACCGTCACGGGACTCACCCGGAACCGTTCGACGAGAGCCCGGCTCGACGGCAGCTTTCCACCTGGAGAGTAGCGGTTCAGCTCGCCTCTCAGCTGATTCGCCAGATCACCGACACTGCTACGCTCTTGCATGAGAGCACAGGATAGCGCTACTGCGCAGACCGCGATAGCGGTGCCCGTCGCCCCCGGATCCGGCCGGCCCGCCACTGGCCGGGGCTCCGCCGCGAGGGCCGGCACCCTCCAGGCCGCCCTCGGCGTCACGGCGTTCTCCCTCACCTTCCCGGCCACCGCCTGGGGTCTTGAGGGGTTCGGCCCCTGGTCGCTCGTCGCCGTACGGACCGTCCTGGCGGCCGTCATCGCGGGCGGCTGCCTGCTCGCCCTGCGGATACCGCTCCCCGGCCGCCGGCACTGGGCGGGCCTGGCCGTCGTCGCCGCCGGAGTCGTGCTCGGCTTCCCGCTGCTGACGACCCTCGCCCTGCGGACGTCGACCACCGCCCACGCAGCGGTCGTCGTCGGGCTGCTCCCCCTCACGACGGCCCTGTTCTCGGCCCTGCGCGTCGGCACCCGCCCCTCGCGCACCTTCTGGGTCGCGGCCTTCGCGGGCGCGGCCGCGGTGATCGCGTTCACCGTGCAGCAGAGCGGCGGCGCGCTGACCGGCGCGGACGCCTATCTCTTCGCGGCCCTGCTGGTCTGCGCCGCGGGATACACGGAGGGCGGCCGGCTGGCCCGCGTGATGCCGGGCTGGCACGTCATCGGCTGGGCGCTGGTCCTCTGCCTGCCGGTCACCGTGCCCGTGGCCGCGATCGCGCTGTCGTACGAGCCCGTCCAGCTGACCGCGCACAGCGTGACCGGACTGCTGTGGGTCGCGGCGGGCTCCCAGTTCGTCGGTCTGGTCGTCTGGTACCGCGGTATGGCGGCGATCGGCATCCCCAAGGCCAGCCAGTTGCAGTTGGCCCAGCCGCTGCTCACACTGGTGTGGTCGGTGCTGCTCCTGGGCGAGCACCTGACACCGGCCGCACCGCTGACGGCCGCGGCCGTGCTCGTCTGCATCGCCGTCACCCAACGGGCCCGGGGTTGACCGGCCCGTACGAGCCGGTAGCAACCCGTGTCACCCGCCGTAGACTTACGGCCACCAACCGCTACTCCCGTGCGGAACGAGGAGGCCCTACAGATGCAAGCAACCGTAGGCGACCATCTGCTGGTGCACGGCAGGATCGTCGGGCAGCACGACCGGGTCGCGGAAGTCATCGAGGTACTCGGACAGAAGGGCAGCCCCCCTTACCGGGTCCGCTTCGAGGACGGCCACGAGACCCTGATGTCACCCGGCCCCGACTGCGTGGTCCAGCACCACGAGGACACGGCCCACTAGGCCCTGCGCGCGGGCTTCGCCGGCTGCTTGTAGTGGTCGGCGACCACGCGTGCCATGGCTCCGATGCTGTCGGCCGCCACTTCCCTGGCGGAGAAGAACACATGCCCGCGCACCTCCGGATGGTTCCGCGCGAGGGTGAGGTGCCGGGACAGTTCGGCCACGTCCTGCCAGGCCGCGGACTGCGCGGGGTCACCGGCCTTGTAGAGCGCCTCACCGACGTACAGCTTCGTGCTGCTGCCGCGCGCGGCCTCCGCCCACCAGGGGACCAGCTTCGCGTAGTCCGCGGCGGCGAAGCCGATGTTCCAGTAGAGCTGCGGGACGATGTAGTCGATCCAGCCCTGCCGGACCCATTTCCTGGTGTCCGCGTGCAGATCGTCGTACGTCTGCACGCCGGCCCGGGTGTCCGAGCCCCGCGAGTCGGTCGTGGCGTTGCGCCACACCCCGAACGGGCTGACCCCGAACTTCGTGCCCGGCCGGACCTTCTTGATCCGGGCGGCCGTCTCCAGCACCAACCGGTCGATGTTGTTCCGCCGCCAGGCCGCCTGGTCGGCGAAGTCGTCGCCGTACGCGGTATACGCGTCGTCGTCGTCGAAGACCTGGCCCGCGACCGGATACGGATAGAAGTAGTCGTCCCAGTGCACGGCGTCCACGGCGTACTTCTCCACCGCGTCGAGCATCGCGTCCTGGACGAACGTGCGGACCTCGGGCAGCCCCGGGTTGTAGTACAGCTTGCCGCCGTACGGCACGACCCAGTCGGGGTGCTTGCGCGCGGGGTGCGAGGCGACGAGCTTCGTCGGGTCGGTGTGGTTGGCGATCCGGTACGGGTTGAACCAGGCGTGCAGTTCCAGACCTCGCGCGTGGGCCTCCTTCACCGCGGTGCCGAGCGGGTCCCAGCCGGGGGCCCTGCCCTGGACGCCGGTGAGGCACTGGGCCCAGGGTTCGTACGGCGAGGGCCACAGCGCGTCGGCCGTGGGCCGCACCTGGAAGATCACCGCGTTCAGCCGGCGCTCCACCGCCTGGTCGAGGTGCGCGAGCAGTTCGGTGCGCTGCCGGTCCGCGGTCAGCCCGGGCTTCGAGGGCCAGTCACGGTTCGCGACGGTCGCCAGCCACATGCCGCGCAGCTCGCCTCCCGGAGCCCGGCGCCCGCGGGGCCGGGCGTCGTCGCCGGAGTCGCCACCCGACCCGTCACCCCCGGAGAGCTCCGCCGCCACCGCCAGTCCCGCCGTCACGAGTCCCGACAGCCCGACCGCCGCGGCCGCCGCGAACCCCCGACGTGACATACGCCCCATGCCGCACGCTCCAAACGCTCCGGGTCCGCCTGGTCACGGACCGTTTCCACCGCACAGCATGCCCGACCCGGCCGGACGATCGTGTGCAGTTCCGGAGTAACGTGCGTGGCGGTGACAGGCACCGGACCGGGACCTGTCGGGCCAGTGACGAGTGAGAGCGAAAGGGACGATGTGACCGACATCGAACGCGTCGGAGTGGTGGGCTGCGGCCAGATGGGGGCGGGCATCGCCGAGGTGTGCGCCCGCGCCGGCCTGGATGTGAAGGTCGCCGAGACCACCGGTGAGGCGTTGGAGATTGGCCGGACCCGGCTCTACAACTCGCTCGCCAAGGCGGCCGAGCGCGGCAAGATCTCCGAGGAGGAGCGGGACGCCACCCAGGCGCGGCTGTCCTTCACCACCGACCTCGGCGAGTTCTCCGACCGCGATCTGGTGATCGAGGCGGTCGTCGAGAACGAGCAGGTGAAGACCGAGATCTTCCAGGTGCTGGACCAGGTGGTGACCCGGCAGGACGCGATCCTCGCTTCCAACACCTCCTCGATCCCGCTGGTGAAGCTCGCCGTCGCCACGTCGCGTCCCGACCAGGTCATCGGCATCCACTTCTTCAACCCGGCCCCGGTGCAGAAGCTCGTCGAGCTGATCCCGGCGCTCACCACGTCCGAGGGCACCATCAGCCGGGCGCAGTCGCTGGTCGAGAAGATCCTCGGCAAGCACGCGATCCGTGCGCAGGACCGTTCGGGCTTCGTGGTCAACGCGCTGCTGATCCCGTATCTGCTCTCCGCGATCCGGATGTTCGAGTCCGGCATGGCGAGTCGCGAGGACATCGACAACGGCATGGAGCTCGGGTGCGCCCACCCGATGGGGCCGCTCAAGCTGTCCGACCTGATCGGCCTCGACACGGTCGCGTCGGTCGCGGATTCGATGTACGACGAATACAAGGAGCCGCTGTACGCGGCTCCGCCGCTGCTTCAGCGGATGGTCGACGCGGGGCGGCTCGGCCGTAAGTCCGGCTCCGGTTTTTATACGTACGCCTGAGGGACGCGTCCGCGGGTTTGACGGTTGGCTGCCGGTTCGTTGTGGCTTGTCGCGCAGTTCCCCGCGCCCCTTCGGGGCGCGTGACTACTGTCCGTACAACCTCAGGCCGACGCGGGCCCGGCTCCCTTTGGGGGGCCGGGTCCGTGTCATTCACACACCGTGTGCGTGGCGGGCTCGCATATGCCCCTCGCACACTCTCCCCACGTGTCCACCAGGCGAGTTGACTTTCCGTGCGCATGAAGCGGATGTGACGACTACGGAAAGGAGCGGACCCGTGACCGCCGACCCGGAGCATCCCGTGGTCCAAGGAGAACTCGCAGAGTTACGCCGCCGACTCGATGTGGCTCATGCCCGCGTCGAGGGCGGCCTGGCTCTGCTCAGCCATCGCGCCGAACAGACCGCCAAGGAGGTGAACGACCTGAGCGCACGGGTCGTCACCCTGGAACACACCCGCTGGCCACTGCGCGCGGTAGCGGTCGTCACGGCCGTGGGCGCGCTCGCCGTGGCGGTCTATCAGGCTCTGGGCCGCTAGGCCCCAGGACGTGGTGGGGGGATCAGGGCAAAGCGTCCTGCCCGAGCCTCAGATGGTGCAGGAGGAGCAGCGCGGCTGCCATATTGGCGGCCGGGACCTCGCCGCGGGCGACCATGTCGGGCACGAGCTTGAGGGGAACCCATTCCCGACGGTCCGACTCGAAGTCGTCCACGGGATGCCCGATGTACGCGCCTTCGTCGGCCCAGTAGATGTGGTGCCGCGCGTCGGTGAGCCCGTTGGAAGGCTCGACGCTCATCAGATGGCGCAGGGGTCCCGGTCGCCACCCGGTCTCCTCCTCCAGTTCGCGGGCCGCCGCGACGGCGATGTCCTCACCGTCCTCGACGACACCCGCGGGAAGCTCCCATCCCCAGCTGTCGGTGATGAAGCGGTGCCGCCACAGAAGCAGCACCTCGTTCGCCTCATTCACCACAGTGGCCACGGCGACGGGCCGCAGCCGTATTAAGAAGTGATCGAGGTGCCGACCGTCCGGCAGCTCGACATCTGCGAGATTGACGCTGAACCAGCGGTTTGCGTACACAGTTTGTTCGTTCAGTTTCGTCCACTGCACGGTTCTGCCACCTTCCGCCGAGTAGATGGCAATATGGCAGCAGGAGCGTCTTCACAGCGCAGCGGCAGGGGCAGAGTTGCCCGCCGCGGGGAGGCTCGGGGGCTCCCCGCGGTGGTCGGAACGTCTAGAGCGGTACGCGCAGTGCTCCGTCGATGAGTTCAGCGGCTTCGGAGGTGCCCGCGCACCCGTTGGCCACCAGGTGTTCGCGTACCGCCCGCAGTCTGTCGCGCAGCCGCTGGGACTCCATTCCCCGCGCCCGCTCCGCCATTTCGACCGCGGTGACCACCGCCTTGTCGGCGTTGCCCTGGCGCAGTTCGATCTGGCTGAGCATGGCGAGCCGGTGCACCCTGCCCCGGTCGTGCGCCGGGTTGTCCACGGCCGCCGCGGCGTGCTCCCGCGCGGCGGACAGGTCGCCGAGGCTCAAGAGGGCCTCCGCCACCTGTACGTTGACGAGACCGGGCTGGACATAGCCGGTCTCGTCCGGTTCGTAGCCGCGCCGGATGCGCTCGGCGGCCTGCTCGGCACGCCGGATGCAGGACAGCGCGCTGCTGCCGTCGCCGAGGTGTGCGTACGCCTTGGCCTGCATCGCGTAGAGGTCCGACGCGAGCGCCGGAGTGATGTGCCGGCCCGCGGCGCGCAACGCGGCCTCAGCGAAGGCGACCGCCTGCCGGTGCTCGCGCATGAACAGCGCCTGGTTGACGAGGAGCGCGATGACATAGGCGCCAAGTCCCCTGTCCCCGCTGGCCTTCGCGAGTCTGAGCGCCTGGTGGAAGTACCGCTGGGCCAGGCCGTGCGCGTCCGAGTCGTAGGCGCAGATGCCCGCGATCGCCACCAGGCCTCCGGTGGCCCGGTGCAGCTGGCGGCCGGTGGCGTCGGTGTAGCTGCCCCTGAGGAGCGGCGCGGTCTCGGAGTTGAGGAAGCCCACGATGCGGGTACGGGTCGCCACGCCACCGGCCTTGCGGTACATCTGCTCGTAGTGGGCGCGGGCGGCGCGCAGCATCTCGATGTCGGACATGCTCACGCGGTGCCGTCCGCCGCGCGAGACGTCCACGTCCTCGGGCGGGTTCTCCCACTCCCACACGGGCATCACCGCGGGCGTGCCGGTGACGGCGGGGGCACCGAGGATGTGCGGCCGCTGCTGTTCGTCGGAGCGCCACAGCGCGGTGGCGCGCTCCACGAAGCCGGAGAGCGTCGTGCCGTGCGGGGTGGCCGGTTCGCCGGGCACGCCGAGGCCGATGTCGTCGAGCGTGACGGGCCGTTGGAGCCGGCCGGCGAGTACCTCGCAGATCAGGTCGGGCACCTGGCCGCGCGGTCGCTGCCCCTTCAGCCACCGCGCCACGGCCGTGTGTTCGTAACGGAGTGCGAGGCCACGCGCCCGGCCTGCCTGGTTCACATGGGCGGCGAGTCCCGCGTGCGAGACACCGGCCTCGTCGAGGATCGCGTCGAGCAGAGTGTTGGGCTGCATGAATGCCATCCGGTGGCTCGGTGCAGACGGTGCTGCTTAACGTAGCGCCTCCGTCTTCACACGGGGTGTGAACGGAGTGCCCGAATCCGGGCAGTACGCGCGCTGTTGCGGAGAGTTGCTACCCGGTTGACTGAATTGCCTCGTAAGAGGCCGGCCGGGCCGCCGGCTCCCCCTCGTACAGTGCGGCGGCCCGATTCGCGCCGTCCGCCCAGCTGCCTGCCCGACACTCCGTGGCGGGGCGGACGGCTCCGCCGGTCCGCTCCGCTGGATTGGGCCGGACGACCAAGCACCGGACGACTAAAGGTGGTTGGTCGGCTGCGGGTCCATCGTGGCTGGTCGTGCGGTTCCCCGCGCCCCCGAGGGGGCGCGATCGTGCTGACGATCGTTGCGCAGGACCAGTACGGCTACGTCGTCCGTCGGCAATCCGCCCGCGTGGCGCAGGAGTTGGGTGAGGACCGTGCGGAGTACGGCCTGGGGTGAGACCGGTTGGGTGCGGGCCGCCTCGGTGAGTGTGGTCGTGAGGGGAAAGAATCGGCCGTCGCCGTCGCGGGCGTCCTCGGCGCCGTCGGTGTGGAGGAACAGTGCCTCGCCGGGCAGGAAGGGCCCGCAGTGGACGACGGGCAGTTCGGCGGGGAGGGGGAAGAGCCCGAGGGGAGGCAGGGGGTCGCCGACGGCGAGGTGCTCCACATGTCCTCGTACACCGACCGGTCCCGTGTGGTGGCGCAGCAGATACGGCCACGGGTGACCGCAGTTGAGGGCACGCATCTCGCCGTCGGGACCGATCTCCAGGAGGAGCACGGTGACGAACTCCTCGGCGACCGGGTTGTCGGGTTCGAGCCCGGACGAGGGGTGCTCGGCCCTCGCGCGCTCCCGCAGATGGCGGGCCATGGCGCGCTCCAGTCTCCGCAGTACGCCCGCGAGTTCGGCCTCGTCGTGGACGGCCTCGCGGAAGCTGCCGAGCACTGCGGCGACGGTACCGAGGGCGGCGAGCCCGTGCCCGCGGACGTCGCCCATCACGATCCGCACTCCGTGCTCGGTGCCGATCACCTCGTACAGGTCTCCCCCGACGGTGGCCCCGCGGTCGGCGGAGAACTGGGCCGCCGCGATGTTCAGCCCGTCGACGCGCGGGGGCAGCGGGCGGAGGAGGGCGCCCTGGGCGGCTCCCGCGACCTTGCGGATCTGCCGGAGTTCGCGCAGCAGTCCCCGCCTGACGTGCAGCATCAGGCCCGTGCCGACGGCGAAGAAGACGGCGCAGGTGGCGATCCGGGCACCGAGCCCGTCCTCCTGGGCGAGCGGACAGGCCAGTTTGTACGTGATGGCCGCCGCGCCCCACGCGGCGGGCAGCCCCATCTCCAGCACCCGCCGCAGTCGCTGCTGGTCCCGGCCGAGTCGGCGGGCCTCGCCGCGGCCGAGCCGGCGGGCCCGGGCACGGCGCAGTCTGTCGGCCTGTGTGTGACCGAGCGTCCGGGATACGGTTTTCCGCCATCGTGTCCGGTGGCTCACCCCGGGACTGGCCCGACGGAGACCCCCAGCCTTGGTATGGATCATGCCGATGGCCCCCCTAAGGCCCTGTTCAGCGCAGGCACCGGCCTGTTCGGCCGGGTCGATTCTGTCGACCGCCTGCCCCGATCGGCCCGGATCGCCCACACTTGTCACCCAAATGAGTGAGGTGACACGAACAGCGCCCCGAAAGGGGCGCGGGGAACTGCGCGACAAGCCACGACGCAGCCGCAGCCGGCCGACAATCCGCAGTCCCCCGGCACCACCGGTGGAGCTAGCTCCGAAGAACAGCCCCCGCACGCTCGCCCGCGAGGGCGACGGCGGCGTCACGCGCCGCGGAGGCCTCGTCCACGGTCAACGTGCGATCGTCCGCGCGGAAGCGCAACGCGTACGCCAGCGACTTCCGCCCCTCGCCGAGCTGCTCACCCTCGTAGACGTCGAACAGCCGGATGGACTCCAGCAGTTCACCCGCCCCCTCGCGGAGCGCGGCCTCGACGTCGGCCGCCGGGACGTCCGCGGAGACGACCAGTGCGACATCCTGCGTGGCGACCGGGAAGGTCGACACGTGCGGCCCCTTGGGCAGCCCCGCACTCGCCTGCTCCAGCACGTCCAGGTTCACCTCCATCGCACAACTGCGCGCGGGCAGCCCCAGGGCCTTCAGGACACGGGGGTGCAGCTCGCCCGCGTACCCGATGACCCGCTCGGCGCCGTCCACGACGACGGCGAGCTCGGCGCAGCGGCCCGGATGCCACGGCCCGTACTGGCCCTGGCGCACGAGGAGTTCGGTCCCCGCCTCGTGGGCGAGAGTGCGCGCGGACTCGACGGCGTCGGCCCAGTCGGCCGGGCGGCCCTTGCCCCACCAGCCGGCCTGCTCACGGGCGCCCGCGAGGACGACGGCGGCGTGCCGGGGCTGGACGGGGAGCGCGTCGGTGAGGGACGCGATCTCCTCGTCCGTGGGACGGCGGTCGACGGGCAGCCGCACCGCGACGCGCAGCTCGTCCTGCGGGTGGAAGACCAGGCCCGTCTCGAAGAGCGCCAGGTCGTGCGAGCCCCGCCCGTCGTTGCGGCGCAGGGCCTGGAGGAGGCCCGGCAGCAGCGTCGTACGGAGCGCGGGCTCCTCGTCGGAGAGCGGGTTGACCAGCTTGACGACCCGGCGCTTGGGGTCGTCGGCGGCCAGGCCGAGCTGGTCGAAGACGTGCTCGCCGATGAACGGGTAGTTCAGCGCCTCGACATATCCGGCGCCGGCCAGTGCGCGGCCGACCCGGCGGTGCAGCCGCTGCCGGTCGGTGAGGCCGAGGCCCGCCGGAGGCTTCGGCAGGGTCGAGGGCAGGTTCTCGTAGCCCTCGAGCCGGATGACCTCTTCGGCCAGGTCGTTCGGGTCCGTCAGGTCGGGCCGCCAGGACGGCACGGTGACGATCAGCTCGTCCTGCCCGTAGACGTCGCAGCCGACCTGCTGGAGACGGCGTACGACGGTCTCGCGGCCGTAGTCGACGCCCGCGACCTTGTCCGGGTGGTTCGCCGGGATGCTGATGGTGCGCGGCGCCGAGGGCGCGATGACCTCGGTGACGCCCCCGTCGGCGGTACCGCCCGCGAGGAGGACCAGCAGGTCGACCGTGCGCTGGGCGGCGGCGGACGTGGCCTCCGGGTCGACGCCCCGCTCGAAGCGCTTGGACGCCTCGGAGGCCAGCTTGTGCCGGCGGGCCGTGCGCGCGATGGAGATCGGGTCGAAGTGCGCGGCCTCGACGACGACCTCGGTGGTGGTGCCCTCGGTGTCGTCGATCTCGGTGTTGGCACCGCCCATGACACCGGCCAGGCCGATCGGCCCGCGGTCGTCGGTGATCACCAGGTCCTCGGCGTCCAGCGTGCGCTTGGTGCCGTCGAGGGTGGTGAGCTTCTCGCCCGGCTCGGCCCGGCGCACACCGATCGTGCCCTGGACACGGGAGCGGTCGTACGCGTGCAGGGGCTGACCGAGCTCCAGCATCACGTAGTTGGTGATGTCGACGGCCAGCGAGATCGGGCGCATGCCCGCCTTCTGGAGACGGCGCCGCAGCCAGATCGGGGAGCGCGCCTCGGGCGACAGACCGGTGACGGTGCGCGCGGTGAAGCGGTCGCAGCCCTGCGGGTCGGAGACCTGCACGGGGTAGCCGAACGCGTTCGGACCCGGTACGTCGAGCAGCGCCGGGTCGCGCAGCGGCAGACCGTAGGCGGTGGCGGCCTCGCGGGCGACGCCGCGCATCGACAGCGCGTAGCCGCGGTCGGGCGTGACGGCGATGTCGAGGACCTCGTCGACGAGTTCGAGCAGCTCGACGGCGTCGGTGCCGACCTCGTGCTCGGGCGGCAGGACGATGATGCCGCCGCTGCCGTCGTCGCCCATGCCCAGCTCGTCGCCGGAGCAGATCATGCCGTGCGAGGTCTTGCCGTACGTCTTGCGCGCGGCGATCGCGAAGTTGCCGGGCAGGACGGCGCCGGGCAGGACCACGACGACCTTGTCGCCGACGGCGAAGTTGCGGGCGCCGCAGACGATCTCCTGCGGCTCACCGGTGCCGTTGGCGGTGCCGACGTCGACCGTGCAGAAGCGGATGGGCTTCTTGAAGCCCTCCAGCTCCTCGATGGTCAGCACCTGGCCGACGACGAGCGGCCCCTTGAGGTCGGCGCCGAGCTGCTCGACCCTCTCGACCTCCAGGCCGGCGGAAACGAGCTTGGCCTGCACATCGCGGCCGGTCTCGGTGGCGGGGAGGTCGACGTACTCCCGCAGCCAGGAAAGCGGGACCCGCATCAGATCTCCATCCCGAACGGCCGGGTGAACCGGACGTCACCCTCGACCATGTCTCGCATGTCTTCGACGTTGTGGCGGAACATCAGCATCCGCTCGATGCCGAACCCGAAGGCGAATCCGCTGTACTTCTCGGGGTCCACACCGCAGGCGGTCAGCACGCGCGGGTTGACCATGCCGCAGCCGCCGAGCTCGATCCAGCCCTCGCTGGAGCAGGTGCGGCAGGGACGGTCGGGGTTGCCGACGGACTCGCCCTTGCAGACGTAGCAGAGCATGTCCATCTCGGCGGACGGCTCGGTGAAGGGGAAGTAGTTCGGGCGCAGCCGGGTCTTCATGTCCGCGCCGAAGAGCGACTGGACCATGTGGTCCAGGGTGCCCTTGAGGTCGGCCATGGTCAGGCCCTCGTCGACGGCGAGCAGCTCGATCTGGTGGAAGACCGGGGTGTGCGTGGCGTCCAGCTCGTCCGTGCGGTAGACGCGGCCGGGGCACACGACGTAGACGGGCGGCTCACGGTCGAGGAGCGCGCGGGCCTGCACGGGCGAGGTGTGCGTACGGAGCACGACACCGGACTCGCCGTCGCTGTCGGCGCCCTTGGGGCCCTGCACGAAGAAGGTGTCCTGCATCTGCCGGGCCGGGTGGTCCGGGCCGAAGTTCAGGGCGTCGAAGTTGAACCACTCCGCCTCGACCTCGGGGCCCTCGGCGATCTCGTATCCCATGGACACGAAGACGTCCGCGACCCGCTCCATCATGGTGGTCAGCGGGTGCCGGGCGCCGGACGGTACGCGGTCGTGGGGCAGCGTGACGTCCACGGCCTCCTCGACGAGCACGCGTGCGTCGCGCTCGGCCTCCAGTTCGGCCTGGCGTCCGGCGAGCGCCTTGTTCACCGCGCCGCGGGCCTGGCCGACCAGCTTGCCGGCGGCGGCCTTGGCGTGCGGGGGCAGGGCGCCGATCTCGCGGTTGGCGAGCGCCAGCGGCGAGGCGCCGCCGGTGTGGGCGACCTTGGCCTCCTGGAGCGCGTCGAGGTCACCGGCGGCGGCGAAGGCGGCGAGCGCCTCGTCCCGCATGCGCTCGATCTCTTCCGGTTTCAGTGCCTCGACCTCAACAGGGTCGTACGACTTGTTCGGTGCCGACATCTCTTCCCGTGCTTCCGATTGGTTGGCCAACGGTCCCCGTCGCGACTCGCGGGACGCCCTGTCCCTGAAAAGGGGACGCAAAGGTGCCAAAGGCCGAGTCTAACGGGGGTGAGGTGTGCGAATGCGCCCGTGGGGGCCTCGCGGCGTTACTGCAGGTACGCCGGGGTGCCCACGGGCAACGTAAATCGGAACTGTGCGCCGCCCTCGGGGGCGCGGCCGACCGTGATGGTGCCGCCGTGGGCTTCGACGATGCCCTTGACGATGTAGAGGCCGAGGCCGGTGCCGCCGCGCTTGCTGCCCCGCCAGAAGCGGGTGAAGACGCGGTTCATGGACTCCTCCGGGATGCCGGGGCCTTCGTCGCTCACCGTGACCGACGTGCAGGCGTCCTCTCCTTCGCGGAGTGACGGCGCGGGCTCCACGTCGATGGTGACGGTTCCCTCGCCGTGCCGCACCGCATTTTCCAGCAGGTTGCTGAGCACCTGGTCGACCTTGTCGGGGTCGGCCCACAGATCGGGCAGGGGCTGGCCGATGCGCAGCAGGAAGCGGTCGGCCGACTGGCCGGAGGCGACGTATGCCTGGATGTGCCGGCCGACGGCGGCGCCTATGTCGACGGGCTGACGGCGCAGTTCGAGGCGCCCGGAGTCGATGCGGGAGATGTCGAGGAGCTCGGCGATGAGGCGGGTGACCCGGTTGGCGTCCGCGTCGACCGTCTCCAGCATCAGCTTCTTCTGGTCGTCCGTGAACCGCTCCCACTTGGCGAGCAGCGTCGCGGTGAAACCCTTCACGGAGGTGAGCGGCGAGCGCAGCTCGTGGGCGACGGTGGCGATCAGCTCGGCGTGACTGCGCTCGGTGCGGCGGCGGGCCTCGGTGTCGCGGAGGGAGACGACGACCCGGCGGATCGGGCCGGTGGGCCGCACCCGTACGTACCGTGCCGAGACCAGGACCTCCCGGCCCCCGGGGAGCAGCAGATTGCGCTCGGGCTGTCCGACCCGGATCGCCAGCCCGCCGTACGGGTCGGTCAGCTGCCACCAGCGGCGGCCTTCGAGATCCTCCAACGGCAGGGCCCAGTCGAGGTGCCGGCCGAGGGCGTCGGCGGCGGGCGTGGCGGTGATGCGGGCGGCGGCGGCGTTGAAGCAGATCACCCGGCCGCGCTCGTCTGCGATCACGAGTCCGTCGGGCAGCTCGTCGGGGTCGAGGCCGAGCTCGGCGAGATCGCCGTGCCGGGGCGCGGGCGCGCTCCGCACGTCATGCGCCCGCAGTGCGCTCTTCGCACCGCTCGTGCCGACACTCATCCCCGTACCCCACCTCTCGTCTGGCGCAGGGCCCCCGAGCCCGTCACCCTACTAGCTGGGAGTGACGGAACGGACCCCCTCAGGAACCAGCACGGCGGGCACGCTGTGCACGAGCCGACGCGTAGAGACATACGGCGGCCGCCGTCGCGAGGTTCAAGCTCTCGGCCTTGCCGTGAATCGGTACGCGCACGACGGCGTCCGCCAGCGCGCGCGTCTCCTCCGGGAGCCCCCACGCCTCGTTCCCGAAGACCCAGGCGGTGGGACCGCTCATGGTGCCCTTGTCGAGCTCGTCGTCGAGGTCGTCCTCGCCCGCTCCGTCGGCCGCGAGAATCCGCACCCCGGCGTCCTTCAGCCCCTGCACCGCGTGCTCCACGGGTACGCCGATCGCGACCGGCAGATGGAACAGCGAACCGACCGACGCCCGTACGGACTTGGGGTTGTAGAGGTCGACGGACGCGTCGGTGAGGACGACGGCGTCGGCGCCCGCGGCGTCGGCGCAGCGCAGGACGGTCCCGGCGTTCCCGGGATCCCGGACGTTCGCCAGTACGGCCACCAGTTTGGGCCCGGCCTTGAGGATCTCCTCGAACGGCGTGTCCAGGAACCGGCAGATCCCGACGAGTCCCTGCGGGGTGACGGTCGTCGAGATGTCCGCGATCACGTCCTCGTCGGCGAGGTGCACCCGGGCCCCGGCGTCCCGGGCCTCACCCACGATGTCGGCGTACCGCTCGGCGGCGTCCGGCGTCGCGAAGAGTTCGACCAGTGTTTCTCCGCCGTCCCCCCGGTGCCCGGCGGCCTCTCGCACGGCCTGCGGCCCCTCCGCGAGGAACAGCCGCTCCTTCCCCCGGAAGTTCCGCTTCGCGAGCCGCCGGGCGGCCGAGACGCGCGCGGAACGGGGAGAGATCAGCTCGGGGCCGACAGGCATGGGATCACCTTTGGTTCACGGATGGGGCACGTCATTCCGCCGGGTTCACGGGGCCGGGGAGGGCCCCTCGTCTCCGCCGCGGCGGCGCTCAGCCGCGACGGCGGATTCCGGCGGCGCCGAACCGGCCGGCCCGACACGCGGCGGAGGAAAACACAAGTGGACCCGCAAGCCGAAAGGCGAGCGGGTCCACAGCAGTTCCGGCCAAGGCCAGCGCGAGCGTCACGCAGCCTTCGGCGCGTTGACGTCCGACGGCAGGGCCTTCTGCGCGACCTCGACGAGCGCGGCGAACGCGTTGGCGTCGTTGACGGCCAGCTCGGCGAGGATCTTGCGGTCCACCTCGATGTTGGCGGCCTTCAGACCCTGGATGAGGCGGTTGTACGTCATGCCGTTCTGGCGGGCCGCAGCGTTGATGCGCTGGATCCACAGCTGACGGAAGTCACCCTTGCGCTTCTTGCGGTCGTTGTAGTTGTAGACCAGCGAGTGGGTGACCTGCTCCTTGGCCTTGCGGTACAGGCGCGAACGCTGACCGCGGTAGCCGGAGGCCGCCTCGAGGATCGCCCGGCGCTTCTTGTGGGCGTTGACTGCCCGCTTGACGCGTGCCACTTTTTAACTCCTTGTAGCGGGGCCGTGGTGGTCGTCACACGGCCCGAATTCGATTGGGTCCCGGTCCAGACGTACGGCGCCGAGGCGCCCGAACGTCACTTGCCGAGAAGCTTCTTGATCTTCTTGGCGTCGCCCGGGGCCATCTCGGCGTTGCCGGTGAGGCGGCGCGTGACGCGCGACGACTTGTGCTCGAGCAGGTGGCGCTTGCCGGCGCGCTCACGGAGCACCTTGCCGGAGCCGGTGATCTTGAAGCGCTTGCTGGCACCGCTGTGCGACTTGTTCTTCGGCATAGCGCCGTTCTCTCCTCGTCAGTGGCGCTCCTGTGCCCGGTCGTGAAACCGGGCACAACGGAACGTCATGTGTATCGGTTGACGTCCCCGGACTCTCGTCCGGGAACCCCCTTGGGACTCGCGCCCCGGGATCAGGCCTCGGCGGAAGCCTCGGCCGGAGCCTCGGCGGTCTCCGTGTCGGCGTCGGCGACCTCCCCTTCGGGAATGTCGTCACCCGCGTGGTTCTGCGACTTGCCCGGGTTGGCCTTCGCCTCGGCCTTGCGGGCCGCCTGGGCCTCACGGGCCTCGGCCATCGCCTCGGTCTTCTTCTTGTGCGGGCCGAGAACCATGATCATGTTTCGGCCGTCCTGCTTCGGGTTGGACTCGACGAACCCGAGGTCCTCGACGTCCGAAGCGAGACGCTGCAGCAGTCGGTAGCCCAGTTCCGGGCGGGACTGCTCGCGACCACGGAACATGATCGTGATCTTGACCTTGTCGCCCTGCTTGAGGAACCGGACGACGTGACCCTTCTTGGTGTCATAGTCGTGCGGGTCGATCTTCGGCCGGAGCTTCATCTCCTTGATGACCGTGTGCGCCTGGTTCTTGCGCGCCTCACGGGCCTTCATGGCCGACTCGTACTTGAACTTCCCGTAGTCCATGAGCTTGCAGACCGGCGGTCGCGCGTTCGCGGCCACCTCGACCAGGTCGAGGTCGTACTCCTGCGCAAGCTCCAGGGCCTTGGCAAGCGGAACAATCCCGACCTGCTCGCCGCTGGGACCGACAAGTCGCACCTCGGGAACGCGAATCCGGTCGTTGATGCGGGGCTCGGCGCTGATGGATCCTCCTCGGATAGCACCACACGGCTGTCTGGCAGACAGCTCGCGTATGTCTGTTTCACTGGACCAACCACCGCGGCACATGAAAAATGCCCCGGACAGGACACAGGCGGTGGCTCCAAGAATGACCGGAGCACCGCCGCGGTGGCCCGCGGGGCGCATATCCAGCGACTCCATCGTCCGTACGGAACGATGGTGGCCGCCTGACCGGGTGACCCGCCGTCCCTGAGGACAGTCGGGTGGGAGATCGGAGCCTCCACTTGCGGGCCGGGCACAGGAGTGACCGGCCGGTCGTTACACAAGGTTAGCAGCTCCCCCGGGGTGGTGCGAATCGGCCTGCATGCACTGTTTCCCGGGCCCCCTGCGGAAGGCGCCCGGCCTCCGACGGGCGGGGCAGGGGCTCCTTCGGACCAAGCCGGGGCTACCTCGGACGAAGCCGGGGCTCCCGCGGGCGGAGGCCGACGGGCCGGGGCCTATCGTGTGGGGCATGAGTGAGACCCCTCCTGAGACCCCCGACTTCGACGCCATGACCCGCGACATCGCGGAGGTCCCCGCGGTCGAGGTCCTCGTGACGGTCGCCGTCAACCTGATGAGCGCCGCCGCCGTGAAGCTCGGTCTGACCGAGGAGGGCGACAAGTACAAGGACCTCGACGAGGCTCGCAAGCTGGTGCACGCGCTGGCCGGGCTGCTCGACGCGAGCGCGACCGAGATCAGCTCCTTCCACGCGGCCCCGCTGCGCGACGGCCTGAAGTCGCTGCAGCTGGCGTTCCGCGAGGCGTCGCTCGTCCCGGACGAGCCGGGCCAGGGTCCGGGCGAGAAGTACACGGGTCCGGTCTTCGGCTGACCCGTCCGGCAGCACGCTTTCCCGGCGTACGTCTCGCCGACTTCTACTTGTGACGTACCTCCATCACTGGCGTACGTACAGGGGCTCGCCCGGTGGCGTCGCCTCGGCCGGCAGGAGTGCCAGGTCGAGGCCGCGTACCAGGCGGGCCCTCAGTGTCTCGTCCGCGGCGAGGCGGCGGGCGACGGCCTGGGCGGTCTCGGCCGGGGCGGCGGACGGGTCCAGTACGAGGGCGAGGGTGCCGTCGGCACGGCCGGGGCCGAGGTGGGCGCGGAGCACCAGGGGTTCGTCGGCGACCGCGGCGCGTACCGCGGCGACCACGGCCGGATCGGCCAGCGGGTCCGTCGTGGTGCGCCCTTCGGCGAGCGCCAGCAGGGCCGGGCCCGTGAGCTCGTACGGGACGGGGCCCGCCAGGTCGAGTACGACGGTGTCGGCCTTCTCGTGGGCGGCGGCCTGGAGTGCCTGGTGCAGGGGTACGGCGACGGGGCGGGCCTCGGGGTCCCAGCGCGCCAGCGACTCGGTGGACGTGAAGGCGGGCAGGGCGGTCCGGTCGCCTGCCTTGAGGGTCGGGACGGCCATGTCGCTGGTCTTCTCGCGGCGCAGCCCGTTCTCGTCCTCCTCGACCTCGCCGAGCACGGCGACGACGGGGACGAGGAGCCGGGCTCCCTTGAGCGCGGCGAGAACGGGGCCGTGCGCGGACCGGTCCTCGGCCCAGGCCGTGAGCGCCGCGCTCAGCCGGGGGTCGGCGGAGCCGTCGTCGTCGGAGAAGCCGGGGTCGGGGATGTTCTTGTTCGCCACGGGCACCGAGCCTATCGGTGGGCGGTGGCGGTCCGTCCGGTGGGCGGCGCCGACCCGTCCGGTGGGGTGATCGTGCGCTTTGCGTCGGTCGGAAACCCGTCGTTCACGGAGTTCACGGGTTTCTCAGGGATCGCTGACACGCTTCTAACATCCGTCTAACCGGGCGCACAGTGCGGGGGCCCACGATCGCGGCATGTTCCCCCACAGGGCTCGTCCGCGCGGTGGCCGTCCGTCCCGTCGCAGGTCTCTCGTGTACGCCTCGGTCGCCTCCGTCGTGCTCGTGGGCGCCGCGTCCTCGGGGACGATGTACGTGAAGGCGCAGGCGCACGATGCCGAGGGGCTCGTATCTTCCTCGGTGGCGTCCGGTGCGGGTGCCTCGTCGGGGGCGACGGAAGCGATGGAGGCGACGGTGGAATCTTCGGCGGTGCCCACGGCTGCGACCAGTTCCAGGCCCAGGCCCACTCCCGTGGTGGACCGGGATGCGCTGCTCGCCGAGGCCGTGGAGGCCGTGGCCGTCGAGGACGGGGCGGCGGTGTCGGTGGCGGTGCTGGATGTGTCGTCCGGTGCGAGCGCCGTGTACGGGGACGGGGCGTTCGACACCGCGAGCATCGTGAAGGTCGACATCCTGGCCTCGTTGCTGTTGAAGGCGCAGGACGCGGGGCGGGGGCTCACCGCGCAGGAGAAGACGTACGCCGCCGCGATGATCCGGAACAGCGACAACGCGTCGGCGACCGCCCTGTGGACGGCGATCGGGCAGGCGGAGGGGTTGCGGGCGGCGAACGAGCGGTTCGGGCTGCTCCACACGGAGGGTGGGGACGGGGCGTTGTGGGGGCTTACGCAGACCACGGCCGCCGATCAACTCACGTTGTTGGGGCAGGTGTTCGGGGACGAGTCGGAGTTGAGCGAGGGGTCTCGGGCGTATCTGGTGGGGCTCATGGGGGAGATCGCCGTGGGGCAGGACTGGGGGGTGTCTGCCGCCGGGGCTGGCGCCGGGGCCTCTGAAATCGCCCTGAAGAACGGGTGGTTGCCGCGGAGTGCGACCGGGTTGTGGGACATCAACAGTGTGGGGCGGGTGGGTGTGAGCGACGGTCGGGAGTATTTGGTGGCTGTCCTGTCCGACGGCAACTCGACCAAGGAGAAGGGGATTTCGGTGGTTGAGGCTGTTGCGAAGGTGGCCGTGTCCTGTTTTGAGGGGGACTGACGCTCCCGCGGTCCGGTGGGGATGTGCGGGTCGTGGTGGGCTGGTCGCGCAGTTCCCCGCGCCCCTGAAAAACGCTGCCGCGCGGCGTGTGTCGTGTGCGGGTTGTTCTGGGCTGAGCGCGCAGTTCCCCGCGCCCCCGAAAGGGCTTGGTTCTAAAGGGGCTTGGTTGGTTTTCTGCTGCCTCGCCAGAGGATGATGGCCACTACCAGGAGGACGCCGCCGGTGCTGCCTGCCAAGGGGCCCACCCAGGCCGACGTGGGGCTGTCCTCCTTGGCGGCGTCGGGGCCCTTGCCGAAGTACTTGTTGTTGTGGGCCGCCGCCTTCAGGCCCTCGGGCTTCAGGTCGGCGCCTGACTTGATGGCGGCCGCGGGGTCCACGAAGCCGAAGCCCCGGGAGTCGTCGCGGCCGCCGGTGGGAGCGTCGCGGGCCGTGTCCTCCAGGAGCTGTTTGATCTGGGCCGGGGACAGGCCCGGGTGGGCCGCCTTGATGAGGGCGACCGCGCCGGAGACGAAAGCCGACGCGGCGCTCGTACCCCAGCCCTCGTAGTACTTCCGGTCCGGATCGGCGATGACGACGTCGACGCCGGGCGCGCTGACCGTGGCGTACCAGCGGCGGGTGGAGAACGAGGCGCGGGTGCCGTAGCGGTCGACGGCCGTCGCGGCGATGACGCCCGGGTAGGCCGCCGGGTACGAGATGTGGTCGCCCTTCTCGCCGCCGTTGCCGGCCGAGGCGACGACGACGGCGCCCTTCTTCAGGGCGTACTGGACGGCGGCGTCCTCGGAGGCCTCGGGGTGGGCGGACTTGGAGTCGTCGCCGAGGGAGAGGTTGATGACGTCGGCGTCGTGGTCGGCGGCCCAGCGGATACCTTCGGCGAGGGCGTTGCCACGGGTGTTGCGGGCCTTGCCGCGGGCGGAGTCGCCGTCTTCGAGGATCACGCGGACGGGGAGGATCTTGGCCTCCGGGGCGATGCCCATGACTCCGTCGGCGTCGCCCACGCCGTGTCCGTGGCCCGCGATGATGCCGGCCATCGCGGTGCCGTGGCGGGCCCAGGGGCGGTCGCCGCGGCCGGCGCCGAAGCCGACCATGTCCTTGCCGGTGAGGACGTTGCCCTCGAGGTCCGGGTGTTCGTCGTCGACACCCGTGTCGAGTACGGCGACGGTGATGCCCTTGCCCTTCGTCGTCTGCCACGCCTCCTGCGTGTGCATCGCGTCGAGGGCCCACTGTTTGGCACGGATCCCGTCGGCGTGAGCGGCGGTGGAGGGCAGGAGGGCGATGGTGGCGGCCAGTAGGCCGACCACGAGTCCCTTCCTGTGCAGGGCCCTGCGGGTCATGACGGCTTCTCCGTGGCCGAGTTGACGGTCTTTCGGAGGCTTCGCTCGATGCGGTCGGCGAGGCCCTGTGCGTCGTGGCCCAGGCCGCCCTGGGCGGCGGGCGTGGTGGCGTCGGCCTTCATCGCGTCCTCGGCGGGCTGCGGTTCGGTGACGGTACGGCCGTCGGCGAAGCCGGAGACGGCGTAGACGACGACCGGGGCGTCGGTCAGGACCGAGAGGGTCCAGGACGCGCGCTGGGCGTCGCCGAACCCGGCGGCGAGGGTGCCCTGTGCGCCGTATGGGCGGGGCATGAGGTCTCGTCGGCGGTCGAGGCCCTGTGCGTTGAACCGGGTGCGCAGGGTGCCCATGGCCGCGGAGTCCGCCTTCGTGAACAGCAGGCCGACCGTGGTGACGTGGCTGCGGGTGGCGTCCGTGTAGGTCGCGCGCAGGAGGCGCAGACAGCCGGCGGGGGCGAGCGCCTTGCTCAGGAGCGGGTCGAAGGCGTCCTTGCAGCCGCTGTCCGGGGCCACGGCGATACGGGTCCATGTGCGGTCGGCGCCGCCCGGGCCCGCGCCCTCGCCGTCGACGGTGGGCGGGAAGAGTTCGTCCACGGGGATGCTGTGCCACAGGGCCCCGGCCGCCGTGAACGCGTCCGGTGTTCCGGCCCCGTCCGCGCTGTCGCCGCTCAGCCAACTGCCCGTCACCGCACCGCCGATGAGCCCGAGCCCCAGCACGACGCAGGTCACCACGGCCGCGAGGCGGGGGCGCGGACGGGCGCCTCCCGTGCGCGGCTGGACGGTGTCGTTGTCGTACGTGTCGGGGGCCGCGAGGGACACGAAGGGGCGGTGGGTCGGGCCCGGGGTTTCCGTGACGTGCGGAGTGGGGTCCGTGAAGGACTCGGCCGAGCCGGACAGGTGGATCTCGGGGCGGCGCGGGGGGCCGGCCGCCGCGGGCGGGTCGGCAGGGGCGGCCGGGACAGCCGGGACGGGTCGCAGTCTGGTGGTGGTCTCCGTCGGGGTCTCCCAGGGCGCGCCGGTGCGCCGCGCGGAGGGGTGGAACGTGCTCGGCCGCGGCGGAACGGGCGGCCTGGCCGGGCGTTCCGCGGCGCCCGGCCCCGACGGCGGCGCGACGCGGCGTTCGGCGGCGCCGGGCCTGGGCCCCGGAGTCTCCGGCCTCGGCGGGGCGAAGGGCCGCAGGGGCAGCCCGGAGTCGGGACGCTCCTGGGAGGTGCCGTTGGCCGTCCGGGGTGCGGCGTTGGCCGTCCGCGGATCGGTGGCGGGACGGTGCGGGCCGGAACTGCCCTCGCCGTTCGCCCTCGGACCGCGGGACTCGGCCGCGGGCCGCGCCGGACCGTCGCTCCCCCGAGTACTCCGACCGGCCGCTCCCGCCCCTCCCGGTGCGTCCGCGGGACGCGGCGGGACCCCCGCCGCCCCCTCGGCGCTCCTCCCCGGAGCATACGAATCCCCCGCCGGACGCTGCGAAAAGCCTGCCTGCCCCGCACGCCCTGCGGTCGCCCCGGACTCGGTCGCCGGACGCGGCGGAGCACCGGCCCGCTCAGCACGCCCTGCCCCCGCCCCGGACTCGGGCGCCGGACGCCGTGGGACATCGGCCCGGTCGGTGGCCCTTGAGCCCGCCCCGGGTTCACGCGCCGGACGCGGAGGAGCACCCGCCCGCTCGGCACGCCCCGCCCCCATCCCGGACTCGGCCGCCGGACGGCGTGGGACATCGGCCTGATCTGTGGTCCTTGGGGCCGCCCCGGGTTCACGCGCCGGACGCCCCGCCCCCATCCCCGACTCGGCCGCCGGACGGCGTGGGACATCGGCCCGGTCGGTGGCGCTTGAGCCCGCCCCGGGTTCACGCGGCGGACGTGGTGGGACGCCCGGCTGTTCGGTGCGTAGGGGAGTCGTCTGTTCGGTGTGGCCCGGAGTCGTTCCGGGGGCGTCGGACGGACGTGGTGGGCGAGCGGTGTTCTCCGGGCTCGTCGGGGTGGTGCGTGGGCCGGTCGACGGGCGCGGTGGGACGGGCGGTTTCCCTGTCCGGTCCACGCGCGGCATGGCGCCCGTGTCGGGCGGCGGTGTGTCCGGGAAGCGCGCCGAAGCGGGGGGCGGCGGGGGCATTTCCGGTTCGTGGCGCCGTTCGCCCGCGGGACGAAGGTTCGGGAAGCGGGACGTCGCGGCCGAGGACGTGCCTCGGGGGCCGGTCCCGTCCGACGCGTGCGGCCGGTGCGGTGTGCCCGGGGCGCCGGAGCCCGGCCGGGTCTCCGGGATGCCGGGCCTCGGCGGTGCGTCTCCGAAGTCGCGCCCCGCAGAAGAGTCCATGGCATCGGCGTCCGGCCCCTCGGGCCGCCGCGGAACACCCGCGGTCCCGGGCTGGTGCGACGCACGCCCCGACCTCGCGGATCCGAAGGCGTCGAACCAGGGCCGGTGGTCCGGGCTCTCGGGCGCCTCGACGGCGCCACGGCCCGACGGCGTACCGGAGTTGCCCGTGTCTCCCTTATTCCCGGACTCGTCGGACTGCTCTCGTCCACTCTCCGCCGAGGGCTGCTCGGGGGGCGTCGAGGGGCGTGGCGGAATGGAGGCGCGGCGCGCTTCCGTGCTCATGCACCCCCCGTTTCCTCGGCCCCGGCGACCGGCCCGCCGGAGGGTCCCCTCCGGACCCGTTCCCTGCTTGCGTGCGCGTCACTCTACGGGTTGACGCTGTGCGAGTGGGAACCAGTCGGCAGGCCCGGGGCATCTGCCCGGAACGTCCCCCTACCCTGCGGTAATCAGGTCTGGCAGGCTTCGCCCATGACTGCCCGCGCCGCAGACCGGGCCCGTTACGACCGGGCCACCGCTCACCTAGACGCACCCGTCGCCATCGTGGACCTGGAGGCCTTCGACGCCAACGCGGAGGATCTCGTACGGCGGGCGGCGGGCAAGCCCGTACGCGTCGCGAGCAAGTCCGTACGCTGCCGTGCGCTGCTCGAACGCGTGCTGGCCCGGGACGGCTTCGCCGGGATCATGTCGTTCACGCTCGCCGAGTCGCTGTGGCTGGCGCGCTCCGGTTTCGAGGACGTACTGCTCGCGTATCCGTCCGCGGACCGCAAGGCGTACGCGGAGCTCGCCGCCGATCCGAAGCTCGCGGCCGCCGTGACGGTCATGGTCGACGACCCGGCGCAGCTGAAGCTGATCGACGACGCCCGGGAGGGCGGACGCGAAGAGGTGCGTGTCTGCCTGGAGTTGGACACCGCGCTGAAGATGCTCGGCGGCCGGGTCCGGGTCGGCGCCCGCCGTTCGCCGCTGCACTCCCCCGCCCAGGTCGCCGAGATGGCCCGTACGGTCGCTCGTCGGCCCGGTTTCCGGCTCGTCGGGATCATGGCGTACGAGGGGCACATCGCGGGGGTCGGCGACTCCGTGCGGGGGCGGCCGCTGCGGTCGCGTGCGATCCGGCTGATGCAGGCCACGGCCCGCAAGGAGCTGGCGCAGCGCCGGGCGGACGTCGTGCGGACGGTGCGGGCCGTCGTGCCGGACCTGGAGTTCGTCAACGGCGGTGGCACGGGCAGCGTCCAGCACACCGCGGCCGAGGACTCGGTGACCGAGATCGCGGCCGGGTCGGGGCTGTACCAGCCGCGGCTCTTCGACAACTACACGTCGTTCAGCGGGCGTCCGGCCGCGCTCTTCGCACAGCCCGTCGTGCGCAGGCCGGGGGTGGGTGTGGTGACCGTCCTCGGCGGCGGCTACCCGGCGTCGGGTGCCGCGGGTCCCGACCGGTCGCCCGTGCCGTACCTGCCCGAGGGGCTGCGGTACGACGCCCAGGAGGGTGCCGGCGAGGTGCAGACGCCGCTGCTCGGCTCGCCCGCGGACGATCTGCTGATCGGCGACAAAGTGTGGTTCCGGCACGCGAAGGCCGGGGAGCTGTGCGAGCGGTTCGACGTGCTGCAGCTCGTGGAGGGCGACGCGGTGACGGCGACGGTCCCGACCTATCGCGGGGAAGGCCACACGTTCCTGTAGCCGACAGCTGACAGCCGGCTCCGGCCTGCCGTGCGGGCCGGAGCCGGCTACTGGGTGGGGCCGATGCTGCTGCCCACTCCGCCGCCCGTGCCCTCGTCGCCCACGGGCCGGATCCCCTTGGTGATCCGGTCCATGTCGGCGAGGGGCGGCCCTTCCTCGCCCGCGTCGAAGGCGTACCGCACCATGACCATCGACTCCGAGCCGACGCTGGACGGGAACGCCATCGACTGGACGTAACCTCCGGGCCCCGCCTCGGTCTTGACGCGCCAGCGCACGAAGTACCCGGTGCGGCCGGCGACCGCCACCGACCCCTGCCCGACCACCTCGTGCGAGGTGATGCCGTGGAAGGGGCGCTGGTTGACCTTGTTGCGGTCGTAGGCGCGGTCGGCCGCCTCGGATATGTCGTCCTTGGCGAGGGTCTCGGGGGACTTCTCGTCGTTCGAGGTGACCGTGCGCGAGATGACCGTGCCGTGGCGGCAGAGGCCGTCGTCGCCCGGGCAGTCGTACGTCCCGGACGTGGTCATCATGATGTCGGTCTCGGTGACGCTCTGGGGTCTGGCCCAGCCGTCGAGGAGCGGCAGGGTGATGCCGTTGAGCTCGTCCACGACGACGGAGGGGTCGTCGGCGGACGGTTCGGAGCTGGACTCCGAGGGCGAGGGCGCGGCGCTCGTGGGCTCGGACGACGTGGGCGTCGGCGCGGTCTGCGTCTGCGGGTCGCCGTCGTCCCCTCTCAGGACGACGGCGCCCGTGACGATCGCGGCGACCAGCACGACGGCCGCGGCGGTGAGGGCGATCGCCTTCGCACGGCCGGAGCCGCCGGAGCCGCCCGAGACGCCGGTCCCGAGCGGTACCGTCGGCGTCGAAGGCGTGAACTGCGGCTGCGCGTACGGCTGTTGTGGCGTCGACGCGTCAGGTGAGCGCCGGTGTTCGGTCCAGGCGGTCCCGTCCCACCAGCGCTCCACGTGCGGGGCGGAGGGGTCCCGGTACCACCCGGGCGGGGGCGTCATGCTCATCCCGGCACTCTAGGCGGCTTCGGCGAACTCCGGTGAGCCACCGTGCCCCGCGGGGGCGCGGGGAACTGCGCGACCAGCCACGGACGGCCCGCGGCCTACAAGGGCGTGACGTACGCGCCCGAGATTCCGCCGTCCACCAGGAAGTCCGTGGCGTTCACGAACGAGGAGTCGTCGCTGGCGAGGAACGCGACCGCCGCGGCGATCTCCTCGGCCTGCGCGAACCGCCCGACCGGGATGTGCACGAGGCGGCGCGCGGCCCGCTCCGGGTCCTTGGCGAACAGTTCCTGGAGGAGGGGCGTGTTGACCGGCCCGGGGCACAGGGCGTTCACGCGGATGCCCTCCCGCGCGAACTGCACGCCCAGCTCACGGGACATGGCGAGCACACCGCCCTTGGAGGCCGTGTACGAGATCTGCGAGGTCGCGGCGCCCATCCGGGCCACGAACGAGGCGGTGTTGATGATCGAGCCCCTGCCCTGCTGCCGCATGTAGGGGATCGCGGCCTTGCAACACAGGTACACCGACGTGAGGTTGACCTCCTGGACGCGCTTCCAGGCCTCCAGGCCCGTCTCCAGGATCGAGTCGTCGTCGGGCGGCGAGATGCCCGCGTTGTTGAAGGCGATGTCGACGGACCCGTACGTGTCGAACGCGGTCTTGAAGAGCGCCTCGACCTGCTCGGGGTCGGTGACGTCGACCTTCACGAAGATGCCGCCGATCTCCTCGGCAGCGGCCTTGCCGCGGGTCTCGTCGACGTCGCCGCAGACGACGTGTGCGCCCTCGGAGGCGAGCCGGCGTGCGGTGGCGAGGCCGATGCCGCTGCCGGCCCCGGTGATGACGGCGGTGCGGCCGACCAGGCGGCGGCAGATGATGTCGTCGGTCGTTGCGCTCACTGTGCGGGGCCCTCCGTGCTGATGAAGACGTTCTTGGTTTCGGTGAAGGCGGCCAGGGCGTCCGGGCCGAGTTCGCGGCCGATGCCCGACTGTTTGAAGCCGCCGAACGGGGTCCAGTAGCGGACGCTGGAGTGGGAGTTGACGGACAGGTTCCCGGCTCGGACGGCGCTCGACACGCGCAGGGCGCGGCCCACGTCCCGGGTCCAGATGGAACCGGCCAGGCCGTACTCGGTGGCGTTGGCGAGGCGGATCGCGTCGGCCTCGTCCTCGAAGGGGAGGACCACGGCGACCGGTCCGAAGACCTCTTCGACGGCCACGCGCGCGTGGGCCTCGATTCCGGTCAGGACGGTGGGCGGGAACCAGAAACCGGGGCCTTCGGGGGCGGTGCCCCGGATGCCGACCGCACTGTCGGTGGTCTCGGTGACGTACGACCGTACGCGCTCCAGCTGGGACTTGGAGATCAGCGGGCCCATGGCGGTCTTCTCGTCGGCCGGGTCGCCGACGACGACGGACTCGATCGCCGGGGCGAGGAGTTCGAGGAAGCGGTCGTACGCGGACCGCTGGACGAGGATGCGGGTGCGGGCGCAGCAGTCCTGGCCGGAGTTGTCGAGGAAGGACATGGGGGTGGCGGCCGCGGCGGCCTCGATGTCGGCGTCGGCGAAGACGATGTTGGGGCTCTTGCCGCCGAGTTCGAGGGTGACGCGCTTGAGAAGCGCCGAGCCCTTGGCCAACACCTGTTTGCCCACGGTCGTTGACCCCGTGAAGACGATCTTCGCGACCCCGGGGTGTTCGACCAGCGCGTTGCCGGTGACCGCGCCCGCCCCCGGGAGCACCTGGAAGAGATGCTCCGGCAGCCCGGCCGCCGGGGCGAGTTCGGCCAGTCGGAGGGCCGTCAGCGGGGTCGTCTCGGCGGGCTTGAGGATGACCGCGTTGCCCGCCGCGAGCGCCGGAGCCGTACCCCATGCCGCGATGGGCATCGGAAAGTTCCACGGCGCGATGACGGCGACGACGCCCAGCGGTTCGAGGATCGTGATGTCGAGACCGCCCGGCACCGGGATCTGGCGCCCGGTGAGCCGCTCCACGCCCCCGGCCGCGTAGTCGAGCAGATCGCGCACGTTGCCCGCCTCCCAGCGGGCGTTGCCGACCACATGCCCGGCCTCGCGGACCTCCAGCTGGGCGAGTTCCTCCAGATGTTCGTCGACGACGACGGCGAACCGGCGCAACAGCCGGGCCCGTTCACCGGGCGCGAGGGCGGCCCACCGGACCTGTGCCTTCGCGCCTCGTACGACGGCCGCGTCCACCTCGGCCGTGCCCGCACCCGGAACGGTGGCGACGACTTCCTCGGTGGCCGGATTGAGCACCCGGAGCTCGTGCTCATCGGACGCAGGAGCCCGCAGGTGCGACTGGGATTGCGGCTCGGATTGCGGCTGGGACTGGGACAACGAAGAACCCCTCACATGCGTTCGAAGGAGCGGCGGAGCTCCCAGTCGGTCACCGCGGCGTCGAAGGCGTCCAGTTCGACGCGCGCCATGTTGCGGTAGTGCGCGACCACCTCGTCACCGAAGGCGGCCTTGGCGATGGCGCTCTTCTCCCAGATCTCGGCGGCCTCGTGCAGCGTGGTCGGCACGTGCTCGTACCCCGAGGTGTACGCGTTCCCGGTACACGCCTCCGGCAGCTCCAGCTTCTGCTCGATGCCGTACAGTCCGGCCGCGACGAGCCCCGCGACGGCGAGGTGCGGATTGACGTCCCCACCCGGAAGCCGGTTCTCGAACCGCATCGAGCGCCCGTGCCCGACGACCCGCAGCGCGCAGGTCCGGTTGTCGTACCCCCAGGCCACGGCCGTCGGCGCGAACGACCCGGGCTGGAACCGCTTGTACGAGTTGATGTTGGGCGCGTAGAGCAGCGAGAAGTCCCGGAGCGCGGCGAGTTGGCCCGCGAGGAAGTACCGCATGACCTGCGACATCCCGCCCGCCCCGTCGCCCGCCATGACATTGGTGCCGTCGGCGTCGGCGAGCGAGAGGTGGATGTGACAGGAGTTGCCCTCGCGCTCGTTGTACTTGGCCATGAAGGTGAGCGAGACGCCCTCCTGGGAGGCGATCTCCTTGGCCCCGGTCTTGTAGATGGCGTGCTGGTCGCAGGTGACCAGGGCCTCGTCGTACTTGAAGGCGATCTCGTGCTGCCCGGGATTGCACTCGCCCTTGGCGGACTCGACGATCAGCCCGGCGGCGCCCATCTCATTGCGGATACGCCGCAGCAGGGGCTCGATCCGCCCGGTCCCGAGCACCGAATAGTCGATGTTGTACTGATTGGCAGGCGTGAGGCCCCGGTAGTTCGCGTCCCAGGCCTGCTCGTACGTGTCCTTGAAGACGATGAACTCCAGCTCGGTCCCCACCTGCGCGGTGAACCCGTGCTCGGCGAGCCGCTCCAGCTGGCGCCGGAGGATCTGGCGGGGCGCGGCCACGACGGGCGAGCCGTTGTCCCAGGCGAGGTCGGCGACGAGCATCGCCGTACCCGCGTTCCAGGGAACACGGCGCAGCGTGCTCACATCCGGATGCATGGCGAAGTCGCCGTAACCGCGCTCCCAGGACGACATCTCGTATCCGTCGACGGTGTTCATGTCGGTGTCGACGGCCAGAAGGTAGTTGCAGCCCTCCGTACCGTGGTGCAGGACCTCGTCGAGGAAGAAGCGCGCGGCGAACCGCTTGCCCTGGAGCCGCCCCTGCATGTCCGGGAAGGCCAGGACGACCGTGTCGATCTCGCCGCTCGCGACGAGGGCGTGCAGCTCCTCGACACTGAGGGGTGGTGTGCGGTCTGCCACGGGAAATGCCTCCTTCGGTCAGCCGAGAGCCATAAGGTATTGCCGAGAACCATTGCTTGGGAAGGGGGCACGGCCGGATGTCGCAGCCGGATCCACATGAACTGAACGACCGGTTGACGCCGGTGCTGCGCCCGGTGCGCGCGGGCAACGGCTTCGAGGAGGCCCTGGAGCAGATCCTCCAGGTCGTCCGGCTCGGCCTGGTGCCCGGGGGCGAACGGCTGCCCGCCGAACGGGAGTTGGCGGACCGCCTCGGGATCAGCCGGGTGACGCTGCGCGAGGTCCTGAAGGTCCTCCAGGACCAGGGCCTGGTCGAGTCGAGGCGCGGCCGATACGGCGGCACGTTCGTCCTCCCCCGAACCGACGCCCCCGGCGAGGCCGAGCTGCGCCGCCGGATCGACGAGGTCGACATAGAGGACGTGCTGCGCTTCCGCGAGGTCCTGGAGGTGGGCGCGGCGGGTCTCTGCGCCGCGCACGGTCTGTCCCCCGACCGGTCGACCCGCCTGCGCGAGGCTCTGGCCCGCACCCAGGACGCCCCCCTGTCGGACTACCGCCGCCTGGACACCCTCCTGCACCTCACCCTCGCCGAGCTGTGCGGTTCCCCGACCCTCACCGCCCAGTACGCGGCGGTACGCGCCACCGTGAACGACCTGCTCGACTGCATCCCCCTCCTGGTCCGGAACCTGGAGCACTCGCAGCGCCAGCACGAGGCGCTGGTCGAGGCGGTGCTCGACGGGGACGCGGACGGGGCCCGCGAGATGATGCGCGAACACTGCGCGGGCACGGCTGCGCTCCTGCGCGGCTTCCTGGCATGAGGGCCTGTGCGAGGCGCCCGCCCACAAGATCCGGTCAGGTCGCCCCTGTAAAGGTATGGGGTCGGTCTATTAGCCTCCTCCCGAAGGGCGCACGAGAAACAGGGAGCGTGGGGATGGCAGGCAGACCGCTCATCGGAGTCAGCACATACCTGGAGACCGCACGCTGGGGCGTATGGGAACTGGAGGCGGCGCTGCTGCCGGCCGGCTACCCGCGCCTGGTCCGAGCGGCGGGCGGCCTGGCCGCGATGCTGCCACCGGACGAGCCGGCCCACGCCGCCGAGACCGTGGCCCGGCTCGACGGCCTGGTGATCGCGGGCGGCCCCGACGTGGACCCGTCGCGCTACGGCGCCGCCCGCGATCCCCGTTGCGGCCCCGAGGCCCGCGCCCGCGACACCTGGGAACTCGCACTGATCGACGCCGCGTTGGCCTCCGGCACGCCGCTCCTCGGAATCTGCCGCGGCATGCAGCTCCTGAACGTCGCGCTCGGCGGAACCCTCGTCCAGCACATCGACGACCACATCGAATCGGTGGGAGTCTTCGGCCACCACACGGTCAAGCCGGTCCCGGGCTCCCTCTACGCCACGTTGATCCCCGAGGAAACCTCCGTACCGACCTACCACCACCAGGCCGTGGACCACCTGGGCACCGCCCTGACCCCCTCCGCCCACGCAACGGACGGCACGATCGAGGCCATCGAACTCCCCACCCCCAACTGGGTGTTGGGAGTCCAATGGCACCCCGAAATGGGCGAGGACACACGAGTAATGGCGGGCTTGATCCAGGCCACTTCCTGACACACTCAGGGACACGGGGAACGGGGAACGGCGCAGCCTTTTGGGGGTTCGGGAACGGGCGCAGTCCCCTAGGGGCGCGGGGAACGGCGCAATCTTTGGGGGCGCGGGGAACGGCGCAGTCTTCTGGGGGCGCGGGGAACAGCGCAATCTTTGGGGGCGCGAGGAACGGCGCAATCCTTTAGGGGCGCGGGGAACTGCGCAGTCTTTAGGGGCGCGGGGAACGGCGCGACCAGCCACAACACACCCGCAGCCGAGAACGCACCGCCCGCCCTACCCCCGAGTCAACGCCAACAAATCCCGCGCAGGCCCAGTAGGCCGATGCCCCACAGGCCAAACAGCCCGCAGATCCCGGCTCAGCCGAACCCCCTCCACCGGAATCTCGACAAGCCGACGCGCGGACAACTCCTCCCCCAACGCCAGCTCACTGAGAACCGCCGGCCCCGCCCCCGAAGCCGCGGACGCCTTCACCGCCGTCGTGGAGGACAGCTCGATCAGAGGGCGGGCCAGCCCGCCAAGCGCCGCGTCCAAGACCTGCCGCGTCCCCGACCCCTCCTCCCGCAGAATCAACGGCGCCCCCGCCAACTCCCGGGCGTCGAGCGCCCGCCGCCTCCGCGCCCACGCGTGCCCGGGCGCGGTCACCACGATCAGCCGGTCGTGGGCGATCACCACGGAGTCCAGCCCGCTCGGCACGGACACCCCCTCCACGAACCCGAGGTCCGCCTCACCGGAGAGCACCCGCTCGGCCACGACCGTCGAGTTCCCGGCGATCAGGGAAACCGCCGTGTCCGGCCGCTGCGCGCGCAGAGCGAGCAACCACCCGGGCAGCAGGTACTCGGCGATCGTCATGCTCGCCGCGACCCGCAGCCGGGAGTCCCGCCGGTCCCGCAGCGCCTGCGCCCCCGCGTCGAAGGCCTCCGCAGCCTCCACCACCCGCCGGGCCCAGTCCGTCACCAGCGCCCCCGCGTCGGTGAGCCGCGACCCGGTGGGCGAGCGGTCGACCAGGGCGACCCCCAGCTGCCGTTCCATGGACCGGATCCGGCTGCTTGCGGCCGGCTGCGTGATCCCGACCTCCCGGGCGGCCCGCCCCAGACTCCCGAGCCGCGCCACGGCGAGCAGCAGCTCCAGCGCACCCAGATCGGGGACGCGATGCGACAGCCCGCCCCCCGGTATGGACGCCGTCTCGCGAACCCCCTGGTCACCCGTCCCGTCATCCCGACTCATAAGCCCACCTTATGTCCTCATAGACCGGTACTCCCTGGTGAGCCGTCCCCCACCGAGGCACGGTGAACTCATGGCCACAGCCCACCCGCTCACCGCCACCACGGACAACACCAGCCACGCCAACCCCAGCCGCCCCACAAGGGCAAAGGCAGAGGCAGACGCGGACGCAGCGGTGAAGACAAAGACGTCCCCCTTCCGCCACCTCGGCCCCAACTGGTACGCCCCGGTGATGGGCACGGCCATCGTGGCCACCGCGGGCGCGGGCCTCCCCTTCGACGTCCCGGGTCTGCGCACGTTCTGCACCGCCGTCTGGGCACTCGCCCTGACCCTGCTCGTCGCCCTCCTCGCCGCCCGGGCGGCCCACTGGAGGCACCACAGGGACCAGGCCCGCGCCCACCTCCTGGACCCGTCGATGGCCCCCTTCTACGGCTGCCTCTCCATGGCCCTGCTGGCCGTCGGGGGCGGCGCTCTGGTCGTCGGGCGGGACTGGATCGGCATTCAGGCGGCGGTCGCCCTGGACGCCGTGCTGTTCTCCACGGGCACCCTGATCGGCCTGGCGGCGGCGGTGGCCGTCCCGTACCTGATGGTCGTGCGCCACCGGGTGGACCCGTCCCAGGCCACCCCTGTATGGCTGCTCCCCCTGGTCGCACCGATGGTCTCCGCGGCGCTCGGCCCCCTGCTCGTACCGCATCTCCCGGCCGGTCAGGCCCGCGAGACCATGCTGCTCGCCTGCTTCGCGATGTTCGGCCTCAGCCTGCTGGCCACGCTCGTGATGCTGCCGATGATCTTCGCCCGCCTCGTCACGGGCGACCCGCTGCCGCTCGCACTCACCCCGACCCTGTTCCTGGTCCTGGGCCCGCTGGGCCAGTCCACGACGGCCGTCGACAAGTTCGCCGTCGCAGCTCCGGGCGTGGTGCCGGCCCCGTACGACCAGGGTTTCGGAATCCTGCCGGTGCTCTACGGCGTCCCGGTGATGGGTTTCGCGCTGCTCTGGCTGGCGCTGGCCGCCGCCCTGGTGCTGCGGGCCCGACGCCGGGGCATGGTCTTCGGCATGACCTGGTGGGCGTTCACCTTCCCGGTCGGTACGTGCGTCACAGGCGCCGAGGGACTCGCCCGGCACACCGGGCTCGTCGTCTACGACGGACTCACGGTCGGCCTGTACGCCCTGCTCCTGGCGGCCTGGGCGGTGGCCGCCGTCCACACGGCCCGCGGCCTGGTCAGCGGACGGCTGCTCGCAGCGCCTCGCCCAGCACTCGCGGTGCCCGCACCAACGACGGTCCGTACCACGTGAGATGGCGTCCGCCGACCAGGGCGCAGGGCACTTCCGGGAACGCCTCCGGGCCGTCGTCGTTCGTGAAGCGGTACGGCTCGTCGGGCAGCACGACCAGGTCGAGTCCGGCGGCGCGCAGTTCCTCGACCGGGACACGCGGATAGCGTTCGGCATGGCTCGCGTACGCGTTGTCGACGCCCAGCCGCGCCAGCACGTCCCCGGCGAAGGTGTCCCGCCCGAGCACCATCCAGGGCCGCCGCCAGATGGGCACGGCGGCGCGCAGACGCCTCTCCGGGCGGGGCGGGTCCTGCCAGGCCTCCTCGGCCTCGTCCAGCCACCGCGGCCGGGTCGGCAGTCCGCACGCGCGGACCACCCGCTCCAGCTCCCGGAAGGCCCCCGGCACGTCCCGTACCTCGGTGACGAGCACGTCGAGTCCCGCCTGCCGCAGGGCGGTCAGGTCGGGCTCGCGGTTCTCCTCCTCGTTGGCGATCACCAAGTCGGGCGCGAGGGCGACGATCCGCTCGACGTCCGGGTTCTTGGTGCCCTTGACGCGTACGACGTCGAGGTCGGCCGGATGGCTGCACCAGTCGGTCGCCCCGACCAGGACGCCCGGCGCGGACACGGCGACGGCCTCGGTGAGCGACGGGACGAGTGACACCACTCTCATGGCCGAACCACTCTCATGGCCGAGTACTCCGGATGACGGTCATCGGCGTGGATCGTCCTCCACGGCCTCGATGTGGTCCGCGACCGCGACGATGAGTACGCGCGTGTCCGCGTCGGTCGCCCGCCACCGGTGCCGTACGCCGCCCGTCAGGTGCAGCGTGTCGCCGCGTCCCAGCCGGTACGCGCGGCCCTCCGCCTCGACCTCGACGGCGCCGTCGGCCACGTACATCAACTCGTCGTTGCGGTGCTGGAATTCGCGGCCCGCGTCGTGGTCGCCGGAGAACTCCATGGCGTGCAACTGGTGGTGACCGCGCACCAGGGGGCGCACTCGGGGCTCGTGGGTGAACTCGGAGTCGTCCGCGCGCACCACGTCGACACTGCGCGCCGGGTCTGCGGCGGCGAGGAGTTCGACACACGTGGTGTGCAGGGCGTCCGCGACCCGTTGGAGGGAACGCATGCTGGGGCGCGCCCGCTCGTTCTCGACCTGGCTCAGGAACGGCACCGACAGGCCGCTGCGCTCGGCGACGACGGCGAGGGTGAGCTCCAGTGCCCGGCGCCGCCGCCTGACGGCCGCGCCCACTCGAAGGGTCTCTTTGTTTTCGTCCATCGCTTCGGCTCCCCCCTGTGCGTCGTCGGTGCGCTGCTCGGTGCGTGCGGTGCGGTGGCGGCACGTTCGTTGTACGTACACGCCAATTTCTCGCGAGTTCCTGATGTCTTGTCTGCACCCTACGGGTGTTCGGCAAACCGTTTCATGCGCCCGTCACATCGCTGTAAACATCGCCGCACCGATCGCGTGACCGACCGTCACGGTTCGCGCCGGTGGGAGAGCCGGCGCGGCCGGCGAGGTGTGCGCGCGGGGCCGAAAGGCCGGCTCGGCCCTTGCCCGGGTCGTATGCAGAGGTAACGCCGCGAGGGGTGGGCCTCGCCGAATGGCGCTGCCCACCCCTCGCGGAGCCTCCTACGGGAGACGTGTCTACTGCGGAGTCATCCGTTCCACCATGTCCGGGTGCTCCTTCAGCCAGGCGGCGACGGCTTCCTCCTCCTGGCCCTGGCCGCGGTCCTTGATCTCGCTCTCCAGGCTGCCGAGCTCGTCCTCGCTCATCTTGAAGTTCTTGATCCACTTCGTGAGCTGCGGGTACTGCTCGGGGAACTTCTTGCTGGAGATCGTCCGGATCGTGTTGCCCTCACCGAACGTCTTCTTCGGGTCCGCGAGCTTCGTCAGCTCGTACTCGCTGTAGGCCCAGTGCGGCGACCAGAGCGTGACGGCGACGGGCTCCTTCTTGGCGTACGCGCGCTTCAGCTCGGCCAGCATCGCGGGCGTGGAGCCGTCGACGATCTCGTACTCCTTGTCCAGGCCGTAGCCGGGCAGGACCTTCGTCTTGGCGAGGTTCATCTCGCCGGTGCCCGGTTCGATGCCGATGATCTTCCCGTTGAAGAGATCGCCCTTGCCCTTGAGGTCCGCGAGGGACTTGACGTCCTTCACGTACGAGGGCACCGCGATCTCCAGGGAGGTCGGCTCGTACCAGGTGCCGAGGTCGCGCAGGTTGTCCTTGTGCTTGTCCCAGTAGTTCGCCTGCGCGTACGGCAGCCAGGCGTCGAAGTTGAGGTCGATGTCGCCGGTGGCCAGGCCCGTGTAGACCGGGCCGACGTCCATCTGCTTGAGGTTCAGCTTGTAGCCGCGACGGGCCAGGACGTCCTTCCACAGGTAGGTGACGGCGACGTCCTCGTCCCAGGGGAACCAGGCGACGTCGACCGTACGCTTGGCCTCGGCCGGGGTGCCGGAGGAGGACTTCTCGACCGGGGCCAGCTTGTCGACGACACCGGGGTTGCTCTTCAGCCAGGTGCGTACGGCGTCCTGCTGCTTGCCCTTGCCGGCCTTGTTGATCTCCGCCTCAAGGCTGGTGAGCTGCTTCTCGGTCATCTTGAAGCTCTTGAGCCACTTGGCGACGACCGGGTTGTCCTGGGCGAAGCCCTTGCGGGAGAGCGTGTGCACACCGTCGCCCTTGCCCCAGGCGACCTTGGGGTCCTTGAGCTTCTTCAGCTTGTACTCGCTGTACGCCCAGTGCGGCGACCAGAGCGTGCCGACGAACGGCTCCTTCTTGGCGTACGCGCGCTTCAGCTCGGCCAGCATCGCGGGCGTGGAGCTGTCGACGACCTTGTACTCCTTGTCGAGCCCGTACTCCTTGAGGACCTTGGTCTTGAGGAGGCCCATCATTCCGGCGCTGGACTCGATGCCGGTGATCTTGCCGTCGAACTCGCCCGCCTTGCCCTTGAGGTCCTCCAGGGAGTCGATGCCCTTCATGTAGGCGGGCACGCTCAGTTCCAGGGACGTCGGGCCGTACCAGGAGCCCAGGTCGTCGAGCTGCTTGCCGTACTTCTTCCAGTACTGCTCGTGGGTGGTCGGCAGCCAGGAGTCGGTCTGGAAGTCGATGTCCCCCTGGGCGAGCGAGGTGTAGAGCGGGCCCGCGTCGAACTGCTTGGTCTCGACCTCGAAGCCGCGCTCCTCCAGGATCTCCTTCCAGAGGAAGGTGGAGGCGACGCCCTCGTCCCAGGGGATGTAGCCGATGCTGACCTTCTTGCCCTGGCCGACGTCGTCGCCGCCGGACGCGGTGGCCTCGCTGTCACTGGAGCCGAAGATGCCCATGCCACCCGCGACGAGCGCGAGCACGACGACACCGATGACGGCCACGGAGGGCCGGGGGCGGTAGGACCAGATCTTCAGGCCCTGTGCGGCACGCAGCTTGGCGGCGGTACGGCGGCCGAGCGGCGAGACCTGGGTGCCCAGGGCGCTGGTCATGCGGTCGAGGTAGATGGCGAGGATGACGATGGCTATGCCCGCCTCGGCGCCGAGGCCGACGTTGAGCTGGCCGATCGCCTCGTTCACGTCGCCGCCGAGGCCGCCGGTGCCGACCATGCCGGCGATGGCGGCCATGGACAGGCCCAGCATGATGACCTGGTTGACGCCGGCCATGACGGTCGGCAGCGCCAGCGGCAGCTGGACGCGCAGCAGGATGTTGCCGGGCGTGGTGCCGAACGCGTCGGCGGCCTCGACCAGTTCCTTGTCGACCTGGCGGATGCCCAGTTCCGTCATACGGACGCCGGGTGCCAGGGCGAAGATCAGGGTGGCCACGATGCCCGCGGGTCCGCCGGTGCCGAAGAACAGGATCGCCGGGATGAGGTAGATCATCGCGGGCATCGTCTGCATGAGGTCGAGCACGGGGCGCACGATGCCGCTGACCCGGTCCGAGCGTGCCGCCCAGATGCCGACGGGCACGGAGATGACGAGCGCGATGATCGTCGCCACGAGGACCAGCGACAGGGTCACCATCGCGTTCTCCCACAGTTCGAGGGAGTCGATGAAGGCGAATCCCACGAAGGCGAGGACACCGGCGGACGTGCCGCGCAGCCAGAACGCGACGACCGCGAAGATGCCCGCGAGGAGAAGAGGTTCGGGCGCCTGCAGTACGTCGTTGATGACGTCGTAGGTGCCCTGGAAGACGTCCTTGAGGAAGTCGAAGAGCCACGCCATGTGGTTGAGCAGCCAGTCGACCGTGTCGTTGACCCAGTCGCCGAAGGGGATCCTAGGCACCGGCCTTCACCGCCTCGACGTTCTTGTCGCGCGGGGTGTCGCAGGGCACGGGTTCGCTCTGTTCGTCGCCGAGGAAGCCGACGAGCCGCTGCCGGGGCACGACACCGACCAGCTTGCCCTTCTTGTCGACGACGGCCACGGGGTGCGTCAGCCGTGCGCTGATGGCGCACAGCTCGCCGAACGAGGAGTCGGGCCTGGCGGTCTCGCAGCCGCAGTCGGCCTCGTCGCCGCGCAGCTCCGTGTCCATGACGGAGGCCGCGGTGAGGACCCGGGAGCGGTCGACGTCCTTGGTGAAGGAGGCGACGTAGTCGTTCGCGGGGCGTACGAGGATGTCCTCGGCGGTGCCGATCTGGACGATGCTGCCGTCGCGCATGACGGCGATACGGTCGCCCAGGCGCATGGCCTCGTTGAGGTCGTGGGTGATGAAGACGATGGTCTTCTTGAGCTTCTTCTGGAGCTCGATCAGCTGGTCCTGCATGTCGCGGCGGATCAGCGGGTCGAGCGCGCTGAAGGACTCGTCCATCAGGAGCAGGTCGGCGTCGGTGGCGAGCGCCCGGGCAAGGCCCACGCGCTGCTGCATACCGCCGGACAGCTCGTCGGGCCAGGACGTCTCCCAGCCGGCGAGCCCGGCCAGTACGAGGGCCTTGGTGGCACGCTCCTCGCGCTCGGCGCGCGGCACGCCCTGCACCTCCAGGCCGTACGCGGCGTTCTCCAGGACGCTGCGGTGCGGGAAGAGCGCGAAGTGCTGGAAGACCATGCTGACCTGCTTGGAACGGACCTCGCGCATCTCACGGTCGTTGAGCGCGGTCAGATCCTGCCCGTCGAAGACCACGCGTCCCGCGGTCGGCTCCAGGAGTCCGTTGAGCATGCGCAGCAAGGTGGACTTGCCGGACCCCGACAGGCCCATGACGACGAAGATCTCGCCCGGTTCCACCGTGAACGACGCGTCGATCACAGCGGCCGTGGTGCCGTCCGCGCGCAGTTCCTCACGGTCGGCTCCCCCGCGCAGTCGCTCGACCGCCTCGCCGGGTCGTCTGCCGAACACTTTGTAGAGCTGTTCCGCCTGCAGCCTGGATGACACAAGTACCTCTCGGGTCGAACGAAGACGGCCCGCCTCCCCCGCCGGCGGGCCGTGGAGCGATGCGGGTTCCGCCCGCTCGTCCGGTGCGCATATGTCAGATGTGGTTGAAAATGCGACCGGGTTCGCTCCGGCTCGGCGCCTGCCCCCGACCGGATGGCGCAAACGCGACCGTGTCCCAGTTCACAGGGCGTTTACATCCGGACGGTGCGGGCACCCGCTTTCGTCCACTCTCCGCGCCGACCAGTGACTGCCGGTGACTGTCAGTGCCGTACGGCATGATGCGAGGCGTGACGCAGCAGACGCAGCAGCCCCGGCGAACCATGCTCCTCGACACCGCCTCCCTGTACTTCCGGGCCTATTTCGGGGTCCCGGATTCCGTGCGGGCCCCGGACGGCACACCGGTGAACGCCGTGCGGGGCCTGCTCGAGTTCATCGACCGCCTGGTGAAGGACCACCGCCCGGACGATCTGGTCGCCTGCATGGACGCGGACTGGCGGCCCCAGTGGCGGGTCGACCTGATCCCCTCCTACAAGGCGCATCGCGTCGCCCAGGAGACCGAGACCGGCCCGGACGAGGAGGAGGTGCCCGACACGCTCTCGCCCCAGGTGCCGGTCATCGAGGCGGTGCTGGACGCGCTGGGCATCGCGCGCGTGGGCGTCGAGGGGTACGAGGCGGACGACGTGATCGGGACGTTCACCGGCCGCGCCTCGGGCCCGGTCGACATCGTCACCGGCGACCGCGACCTGTACCAACTGGTCGACGACAAGCGGGAAGTGCGCGTGCTGTACCCACTCAAGGGCGTCGGCATGCTCCAGATCACGGACGAGGCCTGGCTGCGCGAGAAGTACGGCGTCGACGGCGCGGGGTACGCGACTCTGGCACTGCTGCGCGGCGACCCGAGCGACGGCCTGCCGGGGGTGCCGGGCATCGGCGAGAAGACTGCCTCCAAGCTGCTGGCCGAGTTCGGTGACCTGGCCGGGATCATGGCGGCGATCGACGACCCCAAGGCCAAGCTCACACCGTCCCAGCGCAAGCGTCTGGACGAGTCCCGGCCGTACGTCGCCGTCGCGCCCAAGGTCGTCCGGGTGGCCGGAGACGTACCCTTGCCGGACGTGACCACCGCGCTGCCCCACACGCCGCGCGATCCGGCGGCTCTGGAGGAGCTCGCGACACGCTGGGGCCTGGGTGGTTCGCTGGCGCGACTGCTGACGACACTCCGCAGGTGAAGCAGCAATTCGATTCCCACGGAACGGTAATCGGGTTCTCAAGAAGGGGGCGCCAGTGGGCGGTGAGGTGCTAACTTAGGTAAGCCTAAGCGAACTTCGGGAGGCTGTCATGGCAGAGCGTCCGGCACGGAGGGCTCCCAAGCCCCACGCCGCGAGCGTGATCCGCACGGAGCGACTCACGCCGCACATGCAGCGTGTGGTCCTCGGCGGCGACGGCCTGGCCGATTTCACCGCGGGCACGAGCACCGACCACTACGTCAAACTGCTGTTCGGCGCCGAGGGCGTGACCTATCCGGAGCCCTTCGACATGGCCCGGATCCGCGAGGAGTTCCCGCGCGACCAGTGGCCCGTGACGCGTACGTACACGGTGCGCGCCTGGGACCCGGAACTGCGCGAGCTGACACTCGACTTCGTGATCCACGGCGACGAGGGTCTCGCCGGGCCGTGGGCGACACGCGTCCAGGCCGGCGAGATCGTCCGGTTCCTCGGCCCCGGCGGGGCGTACGCCCCAGACGCCGGGGCGGACTGGCATCTGCTGGCCGGTGACGAGAGCGCGCTGCCCGCGATCGCCGCCTCGCTGGAAGCGATGCCCGACGGTGCGCGGGTGCACGCCTTCGTGGAGGTCGCCGGGCCCGAGGAGGAGCAGAAGATCGACTCCGATGTGGAGGTCGTCTGGCTGCACCGCGGCGACCGGCCGATCGGTGAGGCGCTGGTCGAGGCCGTGCGGGGCCTTTCGTTCCCCGAGGGTCGGGTGCACGCGTTCGTGCACGGTGAGGCCGCGTTCGTGAAGGAGCTCCGGCGGCTGCTGCGGGTCGAGCACGAGGTTGCCCGGGAGGATCTGTCGATCTCCGGGTACTGGCGGCTGGGGCACAACGAGGATGGGTGGCAGGCCGCGAAGCGGGATTGGAATGCGCAGGTTGAGGCGGAGCAGGAGGCTCCGCCGGCTGCCTAGGTTCCGTCCCGGGTCCGTTGTCGTCTGCGGGTTCGTTGTGGCTGGTCGCGCAGTTCCCCGCGCCCCTGACGGGGCGCGCCCCTCTAGACCGAGCGTTGGTATGACCTGAACGTGCGGATCGAGAGCCACACCGCTGTGATCGCCAGGGCCAGGAGTGCGCCGCCCCTTGTCAGTACGTCGTTCCAGTCCGGGTTTTCCGACATTGCTGAACGGGCTGCCACCATCGCCCAGTTGAGTGGGTTGTAGTCGGCGATGGTGCGCATCCAGTCGGGCATCCGGGACGGGGCCATGAAGGCCGAGGAGAGGAAGGTCAGCGGCAGCAGCAGGAAGGTGTTGATGCCGATGATCGACTCCCGCTGGCGCACCAGCATGCCGAGCGCGTTCGAGAACGCGCCGAAGACCGTGCCGAGCAGTGAGGCCGCGACGACCAGCACCAGCAGGCCCGCGGCCCCGCCGGGATAGTCCGCGCCGCCGAGCCTGCCGAGCAGGATGATCAGCGCGGACTGCACGGCCGTGGTGAGCGCCTGCTGCACGACGTTGGCGTTCATCAGGGCGCCGCGGCTGACCGGAGTGGTGAGGAACCGGTTCAGCGTGCCGCGCTCGATCTCCTCCAACGTGCCCATGCCCGCCCACATGTTGGAGCTGAGCGCGCTCATCACGACGATGCCCGGTACGAGGTAGTCGAGATAGCTGCTCGTGCCGAAGCCGCCGAGCTCGACGACCTCCTTGAAGAGGTTGCCGAACAGGAACAGCCAGATCGCGGGCTGGATCAGCATCATCACGACGTACGCGGGCTGGCGCAGTACCGCCGTCAGTTGGCGCTGTGTCATGTACCAGGTCTGGGTGAGGGCGTCGGTGCTCATCGGGTGCCTCCCGTGAGGGCGAGGTCGTCGGTGCCGTCGGCCGTGACCGCTGCCGCGGCCTCGGCTTCGGAGTAACGGCGGCCCGCGTAGCGCAGATAGACGTCGTCGAGCGACGGGCGGGCGACGGTGGCGGCGCTGACGGTGACCCCGGCGCGTTCCAGGGCGGCGAGCAGGGCGGGCACGGCCGCGGCCCCGTCCTCGGCGCGGACGCTGATGCGGCGGCCGTCGAGGAGTGCCTCGTACACGCCGGGCAGGGCGGTGAGGGCGCCCGTCAGGAGCGTACGGCCGGCCTCGCCGACCGGGTGGCGCAGTTCCACATGGACGGCGTCACCGCGAAGTTCGCCCTTGAGGGCGTCCGGGGTGCCCTCGACGACAACACGGCCGCGGTCGACGATCGCGATGTGCCCGGCCAGGCGGTCGGCCTCTTCGAGGTAGTGCGTGGTGAGCAGGATGGTCAGGCCCTCGTCGCCGGCCAGGCGGGCGATCTCGTCCCACATCGCGGTGCGCGCCTCGGGGTCGAGGCCGGTCGTCGGCTCGTCGAGGAAGAGGACCTCGGGCCGGTGGACGAGGCCGAGAGCGACGTCGAGGCGGCGCTGCATGCCTCCGGAGTAGCCCTTGACCTGGCGGCCGGCCGCGTCCGTGAGACGGAAGCGGGCCAGCAGCTCGTCCACCCGGTTGCGGAGGTCCGCGCCCTTCAATCCGTAGAGCCTGCCCTGGAGTTGGAGGTTCTCGCGGCCGGTGGCCACCGGGTCCGCACCGGACTTCTGGGCGACCACACCGATCGCGCGGCGCACCCGGTCCGGATGGCGCAGGACGTCGTGGCCCGCGACCGTGGCGGTGCCCGAGTCGGGGCGGGCGAGGGTGGTGAGGATCTTGACGGTGGTGGACTTGCCGGCGCCGTTCGGGCCGAGGAGTCCGAAGACGGTACCCGCCCCGACGGTGAGGTCCATGCCGCTGAGGGCGGTGACATCGCCGGGGTAGGTCTTGATCAGCTGACGCGCCTGCACTGCGGGCGCACGGGTGCTCATGACGACTGCTCTCCTGGGTGAGCGGATGATGGCTGATCCGCGTGAAGAGCGCCGGGCTATCCTGGGTGTGCCGCACCTCGATCGCCTGGCCTGCCTCACCGCGGAGTCGGCTCGGGGTTCGAGACCCTGGCGGAGCTGGTGCAACAGCTCTGCCGGGGTCTGTTCTTCTTGTTCCTGCTTCACTCCTTGTCGAAGTGATTCACTCCTTGTCGAGGTGGCGGGCCTCCAACTCCTCGAACTCGGGCGGCACTTCCCCTGTCTCGTGGAAGCTCCGCCACTCCTTGACCCCGTCGAGCGCGCCGGACTCCAGCTCCCGCAGAAATCCGCGGACCCACTCGGCCTGCGCCTCGACCATGTGCAGTTGGTACTCGCTCTCGACGAGGAAGATCCGCGGCAGCGTCTCGTACAGCTTCGTCAGGCCGCCGCGGGCGCTGGCCGCCTGGACGTCCAGCACCTTGAGCCGCTCGGTCAGCAGCCGCGCCACCTCGTCGGGGTGGATCACCGCCATCAGCGAGAGGGCGGCCTCGAAGATCGGGAACTCCCTGGCCGGGACGGAGAGCAGGTCCGACAGCCACTCCGTCGCCTCCTCGCGCCCGGCGTCCGTGATGCCGTAGAGCGTGCGCTCGGGGCGGTTGCCCTGCCGCTGCACCTCGGCGACCTCGACGAATCCGTGCTTCTCCAGGTTCTGCACGACCGTGTAGAGCGAGCCGTAGTTGATCTTCAGGCTCGCGTCCTTGCCGCGGCTGCGCAGGGTCTGGGCGATCTCGTACGGATGCATCGGCCGCTCGGTGAGCAGCACCATGACGGCCAGCGCCAGCGGGTTGCCGAGCTTGCGGCGCTTGATCGCCACCGGGATCACCACTCATATCCTCGCACACGAATATCCGTGGCCGAACATATCGCGTCTCGACGGCGAACGTCAATACACACGATGTATCGCGATTCAGGATCCGGCGCAAGGGCGTGAGGACTTAGGCCCGGCCTCGACATGGCCGCGTCACGCGGGCGAAACAGGCTCTCCCTAATTTCTGTCACCCGACAGGAATTCCGCCGCGGAGTTCCCCAAGTCGCCGCCAGGATCCCGCTCCCCTGCGCCGAAGGCAGGTGCCGCCGCCGTGACCACCACCGCCCCCTCCGACGTACGCCCCGATCCGCCGGAGTCGTCCGGCGACCGCTCCCTCGCGGAGTTCGGCTACCGCCAGGAGCTGCATCGCAGCCTGGGCAGGTACGCCTCGTTCGCCGCCGGTTTCTCCTTCATCTCCGTCCTGACGACCGTCTTCCAGTTCTTCGCCTTCGGGTACGCGTTCGGCGGCCCCGTCTTCTTCTGGGCCTGGCCGGCCGTGCTGATCGGCCAGTTGCTGGTCGCCGCGTGCTTCGCCGAGCTGACCGCGCGCTATCCGATCTCCGGCGCCATCTACCAGTGGTCGTCCCGGCTCTCCAGCCTCACCTTCGGCTGGTTCGCCGGCTGGATCATGGTGATCGGACAGATCGTGGTGGTCGCCGCCGCGGCGCTCGCGCTGCAGGTGGTCATGCCAGCGATCTGGTCCGGCTTCCAGCTGATCGGCGACGACCCGGCGCCCACGTCGGCGAGCGGCGCGGCCAACGCGGCGGTCCTCGGCGTGCTCCTGCTGGTCCTGACGACGTTCGTGAACGTCATCGACAACCGTGTGATGTCCCTGATCAACCGCATCGGGGTGACCGCCGAGATCATCGGCGCCGCCCTGATCATCGTGCTCCTGTTCACCCACTCCGAGCGCACTCCGGGCATCACCTTCCACACCGGCACGGCCGCCGAGTCGGGCCTGGTCGGTGCGCTCCTGGTGGGCTCGTTCACGGCGGCGTACGTGATGATCGGCTTCGACAGCGCGGGCGAGATGAGCGAGGAGACGCATCACCCCCGGCGCACCGCGCCCCGCACGATCCTCACCGCGCTCGGTGCCGCGGGCCTGCTCGGCGGCCTGATCATCCTCGGCGGTCTGCTCGCCGCGCCCAGCCTCACCGACGGCCGGCTCGGCGTCGAGGGCCTGAGTTACGTCCTCACCAGCAGCCTGGGTGACGGCGTGGGCCGGGCCCTGCTCGTGGACGTGGTCGTCGCCATCGCGGTCGCGACCCTCGCCATCCAGACGTCGGCCTGCCGGATGCTGTTCTCCATGGCCCGCGACGGCCAGCTGCCCTTCTCCGGACGCCTCGCGAAGGTCAATCCGCGCACCGGCATGCCGAGCGCCCCCGCCCTGGTCGTCGGTGTCCTCGCCGCGGCCCTGCTGCTCCTCAACTTCGCCTCGCCCGAAGCCTTCCTGGCCATCGGCACCACCTGCATCGTGATGCTGTACCTCGCGTACGCGATGGTCACCGGCCCCCTGCTGTGGCAGCGCCTGCGCGGCAACTTCACGGTCGAGGGCACCGACGAGACGGGGCGCCCGCTCTTCTCCCTCGGCCGCTGGGGCGTCCCCGTCAACGCGCTGGCCCTCCTCTACGGCCTGTTCATGACGGTCAACCTGGCCTGGCCCCGCGCGGAGGTGTACGACCCAGCGGGCGGACACTGGTACTTCCAGTGGTTCACCGTGCTGTTCCTCGGGGTCACCCTCGTCCTGGGCGGTGCATACCGTGCCTACAAGGCCCGGTCGGCGGACGCTGCGTACGCTTGACCAGGTGAGACGTAGATCGCCGGTTCCGCCCTCTCCCCTGCCGCAGCGCGACGGGGTGGATCCGGTGCGGGTGCGGCTGCCGTTCGACGGGGCCTGGGAGACCGTGCGGGAGCATCTGGTGGAGCGGCTCGCGGCGGGGGCCGGGGTGATCGACGGGATGCTCGACGCGGGGCTGATCGTCGGGGCCGACGGGCGGCCGGTCGCGCCCGACGCGGCGTACGTGCCGGGGATGTTCGTGTGGTTCCACCGGGAGCTGCCCGACGAGGTGCCGGTGCCGTTCCCGCTGGAGGTCGTGTACCGGGACGAGCACATCGTGGTGGCCGACAAGCCGCACTTCCTCGCCACCACCCCGCGCGGCAGCCATGTCACCGAGACGGCACTCGCGCGGCTGCGGCGGGAGCTGGGGATTCCGGCGCTCGGGGCCGCGCACCGGCTCGACCGGCTGACCGCCGGGCTCGTGCTGTTCACGGTGCGGCCCGAGGAACGCGGCGCCTACCAGTCGCTGTTCCGCGACCGGGCCGTACGCAAGGAGTACGAGGCGGTGGCCCCGTACCGGGAGGCGCTGGAGCTGCCGCGCACGGTCCGCAGCCGGATCGAGAAGGAGCGGGGTGTGCCGGCCGCCCGGGAGGTGCCGGGCGAGCCGAACGCGGTGAGCCGCGTCGAGTCGGCCGAGCACCGGGGCCGGCTGGCGAGATACCGGCTGCTGCCCAGCACCGGGCAGACGCACCAACTGCGGGTGCACATGAACGCGTTGGGCGTGCCGATCCTCGGCGACCCGCTGTACCCGGTGGTGACCGGCCCCGTGCCGGCCGGTGATTTCCGGCGCCCGCTCCAACTGCTGGCGCGGGTGCTGGAGTTCACCGATCCGGTCACGGGGCACCGGCATGCGTACCGCAGCGGACGGACGCTCCTGGCATGGTCCGCGTACGACGAGTGGGCCGGTGACGGTCGGTCTCAGTAACCGCGCCACCAGCGCAGGAAACGCTGCCAGGCACTGGGCCCGCGCACCGGTTCGGGGGTCCCGGCCTCCGACTCGGGTGCCTCGGGCCGGGGTTCGAGCGTGGGCCTCGGTACCGCCACGGCCTTGTCCGAGTCCGGACGCGGACGGGTCACGGTGTTCACGCCCGGCCGCCGCATGATGTCCTGCGGCGATGCCGGGTCGAACACCACCGGGAGTTCCACCAGGTGCCGCGAGGAGATCGACGCGGTCCACCTCAACTCGTCCTCTTCGACAGCGAGTTGGACGTCCGGGAGTCGCTTGAGGAGTGCGTCGACGCCGGTGTCGGCGATGGCACGGCCGATGTCCTGGCCGGGGCACTCGTGGGGGCCGCCGCCGAAGGCGAGGTGCGAGCGGTTGCCCCGCATGTTCGCCTTCAGGTCCGGGCGGACCTGCGGGTCGATGTTGCCCGGCGCGATCCCGAGGAACAGCCCGTCGCCCTTGCGGATGCGCTGGCCGCCCAACTCCGTGTCCTGCTTGGCGAAGTAGCCGAGCACCGCGCTGAACGGCGGCTCGTCCCACAGGGACTGCTCCACCGCCTGGGGCACCGTCATCTGACCGCCGTTGAGCTGGGCGCGGAAGCCCGGGTCGGTGAGGACCACCCGCAGCACGTTGGCGAGGAGGTTCGCCGTGGCCTCGTACGCGGCGAGCAGGACGAGACGCAGGTGCTGGCCGACCTCGTCGTCGGTGAGTCCGGCGGGGTGGTTGATGAGGTAGCTGGTGAAGTCGTCGGCGGGCTCGGCACGCCGGCGGAGGGTGAGCCGCATCAGGATGCTCATGACGTACTCGTTGCTGGCGATCGCGGTGTCGGTGCCCTTGAGCAGATCGCGGGTGGTCTGCACCAGACGGTCGTCGTACTCCTCGGGCATGCCGAGGATCTCGCACAGGGCGGCCATCGGCAGATGCTCGGCGAACTGGGAGACCAGGTCGGCGGTGCCCCGCTCGCAGAACTTGTTGACCAGCTGCTCGGTCCAGTGGTTGATGTAACGACGCAGGTCGCGGGGGTTGATGGTCGACATGGCACCCATGACCGCCCCGCGCAGCCGCAGGTGCTCGTCACCCTCGGCGTGGGAGCAGATGGGCTGCCAGGCGATGAGCGGCATGAGCGGATGGTCGGCCCCCGCGGTGCCGTCCAGGAGGGCGGTCCAGACACGGCTGTCGCGCGTGTAGATCGCCGGGTTGCTGACCATGTGGAGGTTCTCGCCGTGCCCGAGCACCATCCAGAAGCGCACGTCGTTGTGGAGCAGCACGGGTGCGACGGCGCCGTGCTCGGCGCGGAGTTTCTCGTACAGGCCCGCCAGGTCCTGCGCCTCGGGTCCGTACAGGCGGCGCAGTCCGCCGGGACCCGTTCCGTGGGCGGGGCAGCCGGGCGGCGGGCCGGACATGGGGTCGTCCGTGTCGGTCAGGGAGTGGGATTCAGGCGTCACGGTGGTGGCTCCGAAGCTGAAGTCGTTCTGGTTTCTGGGAAGTTGGGCCGGTATGAATCGGCAGGGGGTGCCGCGCCCCTTCAGGGGCGCGGGGAACTGCGCGCCCAGCCCCCACGGACCCGCAGTTGCATCACCGCGCGTCCAGCGGAGCGCCTACGCCGAGGCCATGGCGATCGAGTGCAGGAAACGCATCAGCGTCATCAGCACATCCCGGCTGGAGGCCCGCCGACGCGCGTCGCACTTCAGCATGGGGATCTCCTCGGAGAGGTCGAGCGCCGCACGCAGGTCCTCCATGGGGTAACGGGGCGCGTCCGGGAAGTCGTTGACGGCGACGACGAACGGAACGCCGCGCTCCTCCAGGCGTCCGATGACGTCGAAGCTGACCTCCAGCCGGCGGGTGTCGACGAGGACGACCGCGCCCAGGGCGCCCTCGAACAGGCCGTTCCACAGGAACCAGAAGCGCTCCTGGCCGGGGGTGCCGAACAGATACAGCACCAGTTGCTCGGTGATGCTGATACGGCCGAAGTCCATGGCCACGGTGGTGGCCGTCTTCGTCTCCGAGCCGTAGTTGTCGTCGACACCGATGCCGGCCTGCGTCATGGTCTCCTCGGTGGTCAGCGGCCTGATCTCGCTGACGGAGCCCACCATCGTCGTCTTGCCGACCCCGAAACCGCCCACGATCACGATCTTCACCGCGGCGGCGGCCGTGTGCGGGAGATGGTCCTCGGCGCGAGGTCCCGGGATGGTGTCAGAGCTTTTGAAGTCCATGCATCACCGCTTCGAGGAGGGAACGGTCGGGCAGCTCCGAGCGGACGATCGGGGCGCGCGCCTGTACCAGTTCAGCCGTCAGCAGCTCGGTCAGCAGTACGGTCACCACGCTGAACGGCAGGTTGAGATAGGCCGAGAGCTCGGCCACGGACATGGGGGCCTGGCAGAGCCGGAGCAGCGCCGACTGCTCCGGCTGGGCGGTGGGCGGAGCGTCGGCGCACGCCACGATTAAGGTCACCAGGTCGAGTTCGGCGCGGTCGCCGCCCTCGGCCTGGCCGGTGACGACGTACAGCCGTTCCGGTTCGCGGGTCTCGCCGTCGCCGCCCTCTCCGCCCTGTCCACCAGGTCCTCCCGGCTCTTGGGCCGGGAGTGCGGGTTTCTCCTTGGGCGCCTCCTTGGGGAAACGCCGTCGTCGTTGCGGAGGAGTCATACGGTCTGCCCGTTCCGCCGGGGCGGACTCGTGAGGTGAGCACCGATCCGTACGACGAGGTCGCGCATGCGGGCGCTCATGAGCCCGGCGTCCACATGCGCCTCGGCCAGCACGGCGAGGTAGGCGTTGGGGCCGGCGGCCATCATGTAGAAGTAGCCGCCCTCCATCTCGATGATCACCATGCGCATCTTGCCGTCGGTGTCGGGGATCTCGGTCGCGACGGCGCCCGCGAGGCTCTGCAGTCCGGCGCAGGCCGCGGCGATGCGGTCGGCGGCGTCCGGGTCGCCGCCGTACCGGGCGATGCGCAGTCCGTCGGCGGAGAGCACGACGACCTGCCGAGTGCCGTACACCCCGTCGGACAGCTCCTTGAGCATCCAGTCGAAGTTGGCTCGCAGTTGCGTCACTTGAGGTCCCCCTCGTCGTCGGCCTCGGTGGGGGCCGGACTGTTCGTCTCGCCGGGTGTCTGCTTCTGGTCGCCGTCTCCGCCCTTGAGGCCGGCCATGAAGGCCTCGACCCACAGCCCGGGTTCCTTCTCTTCCTTCTTCTTCTTGGGCACCTGGGTGGACGACCGGGTCCAGTCGATGACGGGGCGGCCCTCCTTGCGCGCGGCCTCGGCCTCCGCAGCGGCGGCACGGGCCTCCTTCACCCGCTGGCTGTACGGGACCTTCATGCGGCTGCGGCGCTGCGGCAGGCCGTTGGCCGTCCACTCGGTGACCTCGGGGACGTCGTCCTCCATGTCGTCCCGCTCGGAGACACGGGGTCCGGTGGTCGGCCGGCGCTTCTTGACCGAACGCTCGGGGCCCTTCACACCGCCGAAGTCGACCTTGGGCACGGCGGCGGCGCCGATGCCGTGGGCGAGGGCGTTGGCGGGCTCCTCGGTGAGCAGCTTGCGCGGCACGACGAGCACGGCGCGCACACCGCCGTACGCGGACTGCCGCAGGGAGACCTGCATCTTGTACATGTCCATGAGGCGGCCGACGACGGCGAGGCCGAGCCGGGGGTCCTCGCCGAGGTTGTTGAGGTCCGGGCCGAGCGCGGCACGCGCGAGCATCGCCTCGGCCCGCCCGCGGGCCTCCTCGCTGAGGCTGACGCCGGCGTCCTCGATCTCGATGGCGACGCCGGTCTGCACCTCGACGGCGGTGACGTGCACCTTGGTGTGCGGCGGCGAGTAGCGGGTGGCGTTGTCGAGGAGCTCGGCGGCCGCGTGGATGACCGGCTCGACGTGGATGCCGTTGACCGCGATCTTGGCGATGGAGTGCAGCTCGATGCGCCGGTACTCGAGGATCCGGGACATGGCGCCGCGCAGCACGCTGTAGAGCGGTACGGGCTTGGGCCACTGGCGGCCCGGGCGGCCGCCGCCGAGGACGGCGATCGAGTCGGCGAGACGGCCGATCAGCGCGGTGCCGTGGTCGATGCGCAGGAGGTCGTCGAAGACCTCGGGGTTGCGCCCGTGGTCCTCCTCCATCTCACGGAGTTCCACGTTCTGCTGGTGGACGATCGCCTGGACTCGTCGGGCGATGCTGACGAAGGAGCGCTGCGCGGCCTCGCGCTGCAGTTCCTCGTGGTCGATGATCCGCAGCAGTTCGATCAGCAACGCCCGCTGGGACTTGGGGATGTTCCGCTGGGCGGGGTCCTCGTCGACCATCACCCGGACGGAGTCCTGGGGCGACGAGCCCGAGCGCATCTGTTCCAGCGCCGCGGGCAGCAGTTCCTCGCGGAGGTGGTCGATCTCGGCGTCGTGCAGGGAGACGCGCCGTTCCATGACCTGCGTCCGGTGGGCGAGTTCGGCTCGCGCCGCACGGACGGCACGGCCGCGGCGGACCACCTGGGCGGCTGTCGCGGTCACGAGCACTGTCGCGATGGCACCGCACCAGCCGACGGCGGTCCGGGCGGGGCCCGTCAGCAAGGCGACGGCGGCCCCGGTCGCCGCGGCCATCGCTATGGCAGGCAGCAACAACGCGCGCGCGTAGGGAACTTCTCGGCCACCGGGAGGCGATTGAACACTCACCATGTATGCCCTCTGAGACAAATCGACTGGAGGTCGGGGGAGGTAACTGGATCTACAGAACTTTGGGGAACAAGCGCACGAATACACCTCAACTCGGTGCGCTGCGGGCGAGCTTAGTCCGACCGGATCATCGCTGTGTCATATTCAGCAAGCACCTGAAATCGCCCTCGCAACAGGAGTACTCTCTGCCCCATTTACACGCAGCGCCGCCATTCGCACACGGTGCGTGACGGCGTACAGGCATACGAAAACCCCTCATCAGAAGGGGTGAGACACCGCCTGGAGGCGGTCTCCGGCTCAGATTCCGGCGATGCGCAGGGCCGCGTCCGCGGTGGCTTCGGCGAAGGCCGAGACGGGCCGCTCGGGATCGGAGCGGTGTACGAGAATCACACCTTCGATGAGTCCGAAGAGCAGATCGGTCCTGAGGTCGAGCTCACTCTTGGCGAGCGCACCGCCCGCCTCGGTCGCGGCGAGCAACTGCCGGTAGGCGTCCTTGAGTTCGGCCCGTACGGCATGGAAGCCGGCGAAGCGTTCCGAGTGGACCTCGGGCAGCAGATAGAGCCCGCCGAGGTTGTGCGAGCCGCCGCAGAGCAGCTCGACGTCCGTGCGGCACAAGTCCCAGAGCCGGTCCTCGGCGGCGGTGTCGTCCTCGGCGAGGAGCTGCCGGGCGAAGGCCAGCGAGGGCGTGACGGTGGACTCCAGGAGCGCGGCGAGGAGCTCCTCCTTGCCGGACACGTAGTGGTACATGGACGCCTGGCGCATGCCCGCCCGCTCGGCGACGGCCCGGGTGGTGGTGGCCGCGTACCCGCGCGTCGTGAACAGCTCAGCGGCGGCGGCGAGCAGTTCGTCGCGCGGCGAGAGGCCGCTGTCCGGCCGCTGCTCGGCGCGCGGCCTGCCCACTCGTCGTCCACTGGAACCCATGCGTTCGATCCTCGCACACCGCCCCACCAGGCGATCTCGGTGAGGGATCGGTAACGGGGCCGCAACCCGCGGGCAACGGCGGCGACCCGCCCGGCTCCTAATTTCTGTCGGGCGACAGAAATACGAGCACCCGCTCGACCGCACCCCTGACCGACCACTGCCGAGCCGGAGGTCCCGCGATGGCGACAGCGACCACTTACGGAGCCCGCGCGCACGCCCGCGCCCAGGAGGGCACCCGCGCCGAGGCCATGCCCGTCGTCCCGGCGAGTGCCTGGCCCGCGCCGCCGTGCGAGGCGGGCCACCTCGTGTGGGCGGAGACGGTGGCGGGCGGCAACTACACGCACAAGGTGCTGGCGCGCGGCACGGAGCTGCGGCTGACCGACCTGCTGGGTGACGCCTGCGCCCATCTGCTCCTCTTCGCCGCCGACCGGCCGTGGGAGCGCCTGAACGTGGCCGACACGGTGAAGGTGCAGTGGAACGCCTACCTCGGCGAGGGCCAGTTGCTCCTCTCCGACCAGGGCCGCGTCCTGGCCACGGTGATCGCCGACACCTCCGGGCGGCACGACGCGCTGTGCGGCACCTCCGGTCTCGTACGGAACACGGAGCGGTACGGGGACGGGACGCCGCAGTCCCCATCACCCGCCGGGCGTGAGCTGTTCAAGCTGGCGGCGGCCAAGAACGGGCTGGCGCCGCGCGATCTGCCGCCGTCGCTGTCCTTCTTCCAGGGCGTGGAGGTACGTGAGGACGGCTCCCTGGACTTCACCGGTTCGGCCGGTCCCGGCCTGAGCGTGACGCTGCGCACCGAGCAGGACATCACCGTGCTGCTGGCCAACGTGCCGCACCCGGCCGACCCGCGCGAGGCCTACACGAGCACACCGCTGGAGGTACTGGCCTGGCGGGCCGAGGCCACCCGGTCCGGCGATCCGCTGTGGGAGGCCACGCCCGAGGGCCACCGCGCCTTCCTCAACACCGCCGAGTTCCTTGCCGCGAGGGGGATCGCATGAGCGAGCAGACCGTCCAGAGGACCACCGTTCCGGCCCGGGCCGCCTGGTCGGCCGTCGTCCGCGCGGGCGCCACCCTCACCATCACCGATCTGCACGGCAACCAGGCCGTCGACTTCCTCGTGTACGACGCCGGGGACACCACCGTGCGCTACAGCGCGCCCGACACGATCCAGGAGCAGGGGAACATCTTCCTGACCACGGGCAGTGTGCTCATGTCGAACGAACACACCCCGCTGATGACGGTCGTCGCGGACGACGTCGGCCGGCACGACACGGTCGGCGGCGCCTGCTCCAAGGAGTCGAACACGCTGCGGTACGGGCACCACACCTGGTCCCAGCACGCCTGCGTGGACAACTTCCTTGCGGAGGGCGCCCGTTACGGCCTCGGCAAGCGCGACCTGGTCTCCAACATCAACTGGTACATGAACGTGCCGGTCGAGAAGGACGGCACCCTCGGCATCGTCGACGGCATCTCGGCACCGGGCCTTTCGCTGACCCTGCGCGCCGAACGCGACGTGCTCGTACTGGTCTCCAACTGCCCCCAGATCAACAACCCTTGCAACGGCTTCGAGCCGACCGCGGTGGAGATGACGATCGGGGCTCCCGAATGAGCGGCGGGGGAACGGGCGAAGGCGGGGAGGCCATGGAGGGCGGCGACGGAGGGGCTGTCTTCGACACGCTTCTCGTCGCCAACCGGGGCGAGATCGCGGTCCGGATCATCCGTACGGCACGGGAGTTGGGCCTGCGCACGGTCGCTGTGTACTCCGACCCGGACCGTTCGGCACCCCATGTGCGGCTCGCCGACGAGGCCGTACGGCTGGGGCCCGCACCCGCCAAGGAGTCGTATCTCGACGCGGATCTCGTCCTGCGGGCGGCGAAGGACACCGGCGCGGGGGCGATCCACCCGGGCTACGGCTTCCTGTCCGAGGACGCGGCCTTCGCGCGGCGCTGCCAGGACGCGGGCATCGTGTTCGTGGGGCCCACGCCGGAGCAGCTGGAGCTGTTCGGGGCGAAGCACACGGCCCGGGCGGCGGCCGAGGCGGCCGGGGTGCCGCTGGCGCCGGGGACGGGCCTGCTCGCGGACGTCGACGAGGCCCTGCGCCGGGCCGAGACCATCGGCTACCCGGTGATGCTCAAGGCGACCGGCGGCGGAGGCGGCATCGGCATGTCCGCGTGCCACTCTGCGGACGACCTCCGTGACGCCTGGGAGCGTGTGCAGCGCGTCGCCGCGGCCTCCTTCTCCTCCGCAGGTGTCTTCCTTGAGCGGCTCGTCGAGCACGCCCGCCATGTCGAGGTGCAGGTGTTCGGCGACGGCGAGGGCCGCGTCGTCACCTTCGGCGACCGCGACTGCTCGCTCCAGCGCCGCAACCAGAAGGTCGTGGAGGAGGCTCCGGCGCCTGGTCTGCCCGCCCGGGTGCGTGAGCAACTGGCCTCTGCCGCACGGGACTTGTGCGCCAGCGTCGGCTACCGCTCCGCAGGCACGGTCGAGTTCGTCTACGACGCGGCCCGCGAGGAGGCGTACTTCCTGGAGGTCAACACCCGGCTCCAGGTGGAACATCCGGTCACCGAGGAGATCTACGGGGTCGACCTCGTCGCGTGGATGCTGCGCCTTGCCCGCGGCGACTCCGATGTCGTACGAGATCCCGGGGCACCGCGCGGTCACGCCGTCGAGGCGCGGGTGTACGCCGAGGACCCCTCGCGCGAACACCGGCCCAGCGCGGGCCTGTTGACGCGGGTCGAGTTCCCGCCGGGCGTGCGCGTGGACGGCTGGATCGAGACGGGTACCGAGGTCACCACGGCGTACGACCCGATGCTCGCGAAGGTCGTCGCGTACGGCTCCGACCGGGCGCACGCGCTGGAGCGGCTGGACGAGGCGCTGGCCAGGACGCGGGTGGACGGTATCGAGACGAACCTCGGCCTGGTGCGGGCCGCGCTGTCGGACCCGGCCTTCCGGACAGCCTCGCACTCCACGGCCACCCTCGCCGCGGTGGGCGATCCGACACCGCGGATCGAGGTCGTCTCCGGCGGAACGCTGACGACGGTCCAGGACTGGCCGGGACGGACAGGCCATTGGCAGGTGGGCGTGCCGCCGTGCGGGCCGATGGACGACCTGTCGTTCCGGCTCGGCAACCGGGCACTCGGCAACGACGAGGGCGCTCCCGGGCTCGAATGCACCTTGCAGGGACCGGCGTTGAGGTTCACGCATCCGACGACCGTGTGCGTCACGGGTGCCCCGGCGCCAGTGACGGTCGACGGGACGGCGGTTCCGCAGTGGGAACCGGTGACGGTACCCGCGGGCGGTGTGCTGGAGGTGGGCCCACCCTCGGAGCACGGGCTGCGGACGTACATACTCCTCGCCGGCGGTGGCCTTGACGTGCCGGCCTTCCTGGGCAGCGCCTCGACGTTCACGCTGGGCCGGTTCGGGGGGCACGGCGGGCGGGCGTTGCGGACGGGGGATGTGCTGCATGGGGGTGCTGTGGTGGGTGATGTTGCTGAGGTCGCCGGTGGTGCCGCGGTGTCTTCGGCAGGTGAGCCGATGTCGAGTCCTGTTCCTGTCGGAGGGCCTGTTCCGGTCGGGGGTCCCGTCCCGGTCGGTGAGCGGCCGGTGTTCGGGGCCGAGTGGCGGGTCGGTGCGCTCGAAGGGCCGCACGCCGCACCGGAGTTCTTCACCGAGGAGGACATCCGCGACTTCTACGCGGCCGAGTGGAAGGTGCACTTCAACTCGGCGCGTACGGGCGTACGGCTGGTCGGGCCCAAACCCCGCTGGGCGCGCACCGACGGTGGCGAGGCGGGCCTGCACCCCTCCAACATCCATGACACGCCCTACTCGGTCGGCGCGGTCGACTACACGGGTGACATGCCGGTGCTGCTCGGCCCGGACGGGCCCTCGCTGGGCGGGTTCGTCTGCCCGGCGACCATCGCGAAGGGGCAGCGCTGGAAGCTGGGGCAGCTACGGCCCGGGGACACGGTGCGGTTCGTGCCGGTGACCGTGCCCGAGGCGGCAAGGCTGCGGCGGGCCCCGGCTGCCGCGCCGGTCGCGGACCGTGCGGAGATCGCCGACGGCGGCGTACTGGCCAGGGACGCCGATGTGACCTACCGACGCAGCGGTGACGACAACCTGCTCGTGGAGTTCGGGCCCATGCAGCTCGACCTGGCGCTGCGGATGCGGGTGCACGCGCTGATGGAGGCGGTGTCGGCGGCGGGGATGCCCGGCATCACGGACATCACGCCCGGCATCCGTTCGCTCCAGATCCAGACGGACCCGGACGAGCTCCCGCAGCCCGAACTCCTGTCCCTGGTAAGGGAGATCGTCACCTCGCTCCCGCCCGCCGACCAGCTCGTCGTGCCGTCGCGCACCGTGCACCTCCCGCTCTCCTGGGACGATCCGGCGACCCGCGAGGCCATCGCCCGCTATATGGCGGGCGTGCGCGACGACGCTCCCTGGTGCCCGTGGAACATCGAGTTCATCCGCCGCGTCAACGGTCTCGACTCGGTCGAGGACGTGTACCGGACGGTCTTCGACGCCGAGTACCTGGTCCTGGGCCTCGGCGATGTCTATCTGGGGGCACCGGTGGCGACGCCGCTCGACCCCCGGCACCGTCTCGTCACCACGAAGTACAACCCGGCACGCACCTGGACGGCCGAGAACTCGGTGGGCATCGGCGGGGCGTACCTGTGCGTCTACGGGATGGAGGGGCCCGGCGGCTACCAGTTCGTCGGCCGTACGACACAGGTGTGGTCGGGGTGGCAGCAGCGGGGCGCGTTCGAGCAGGGCTCGCCCTGGCTGCTGCGCTTCTTCGACCGGATCAAGTGGTATCCGGTGGACGCGGACGAGCTGCTGGAGCTGCGCTCGGACATCACCTCGGGCCGCTTCGTCCCGAGGATCGAGGAGGGCACGTTCTCCCTCGCCTCGTACGAGGCCTTCCTCGCCGAGAACACCGACGCGATCGAGGAGTTCCGCACCCGGCAGGGCGCGGCCTTCTCCGCGGAGCGTGACGCCTGGGAGGCGGCGGGCGAGTTCACCCGTGCGGAGGCGGTGTCGGCCCCGGCCACCACCCCCGTTGAGGTGACGGTGCCGCCGGGCGCCCGCCTGGTGGAAGCCGAGTTCGCTGCCTCGGTCTGGCAACTGAACGTCCAACCGGGCGACACAGTCACCCAGGGCCAGCCCCTCCTGGCCCTGGAAGCCATGAAGATGGAGTCCCGGGTCCCCTCCCCCATGGACGGCGTGGTCCTGGAACTCCTGACCAGGCCCGGCGACCAGGTGGAGGCGGGCACGGCGTTGGCGGTGGTGGGCCCACCACCGTCCTGAGCCGGCGCACCATCCGTGGGCGGCCCACCCACCCGCGCCGCACCGCCCGCGGGCAGGCGCCCCGCCCGTCTGCGAGCAGGCACCCCGCCCGCCCGTCTGTCTGTCTGTGGGCAGGCGTTCCGCAGGGCGGAACGGGTGGGCACAGACGACCACCGGTCCGCACCCGACGACGAAACCGCAAGCAAGGAGCCCAGATGTCGCCCCAGACCCAGCCCCACGCAGTGGCCCGCGTCCGCAGGGCCTACGCCCGCATCAAGGCCACAGCCCGCCCCGAGGTCTGGATCGACCTGCGCCCCCAGGCAGAGGTGGAGGAGGAAGCCCAAGCCATCGACACCCGCCTCGCCGAAGGCGAACACCTCCCCCTGGCAGGCAAACTCTTCGCCGCGAAGGGCAACATCGACGTGGCAGGCCTCCCCACCACGGCAGGCTGCCCGGCCTACGCCTACCACCCGGAGGCGGACGCCCCGGTGGTCGCCCGCCTCCGCGCGGCAGGCGCGATCGCCCTGGGCACCACCAACCTGGACCAGTTCGCCACGGGCCTGGTCGGCACCCGCTCCCCCCACGGCCCCGTCCGCAACGCCATCGCCCCCGAGAGAATCAGCGGCGGCTCCAGCTCGGGAAGCGCGGTGGCGGTGGCCCTCGGCATCGTGGACCTCGCCCTCGGCACGGACACCGCGGGCAGCGGCCGTGTCCCCGCGGCCTTCAACGGCATCGTCGGCCTCAAGCCGACCCGAGGCCTCGTCCCCACGGACGGCGTGGTCCCGGCCTGCGCCACCCTCGACTGCGTGACGGTCTTCGCCCGCACCCTCCAGGAGGCGGAACAGGCCCTCGCGCACATGACGTCCCCACCTGCCCGCGACCTCCCGCCCCTCCCCCCGCGCACCCCGGGCCCCTGGCGCATCGCCGTCCCGCCCCGCGAACAGCTCGGCGAGCTGGACGAGGGCTGGGCGGAGGCGTACGAGGAAGCCGCAGCCCGACTCCGCGCGGCCGGAGCCGAGTTGCGCCCCCTCGACCTCGCCCCGTTCACTGAGGCCGCCGCGATGCTCTACGAGGGCGCCTTCGTGGCCGAGCGCTACACCGCGGTGGGCAGCTTTGTCGACAAGTTGCTCTCCGAGGGCGGTACGGGCCTCGACCCGACGGTCGCCGGCATCATCACCCGTGCCCGTGACATCCCGGCCCACCAGCTCTTCGCCGACCAGGAACGTCTGGCGGCCCTGCGCACCCGCGCACTGGCGGAACTCGGCGACGCGGACGCCCTCCTCCTCCCGACGGCCCCCGGCCACCCCACACTCACCGAGGTCGCCGCCGACCCGCTCGGCTCCAACGCCCGGCTCGGCCGCTTCACCAACTCCACGAACCTCTTCGACCTGGCGGCCGTGGCCGTCCCGGCGGGCGAGGTGGCGGGCCTGCCGTTCGGCGTGATGCTGATCGGCCCGTCCTTCACCGACGAACGCCTCGCCGTGATCGCCCGCACGCTGGAGGCCCCGGCAGCCCGGATCGCCGTGGTCGGCGCCCACCTGTCGGGCCAGCCGCTCAACGGCCAACTCCTCTCCCTGGGTGCCCGGTTGGAACGTACGACCAGGACCGGTCCCGTCTACCGGCTGCACGCCCTGTCGACCGAACCGCCCAAGCCGGGTCTCGTCCACGCGGGCGAGGGCGGCGCCGCGATCGAGGCCGAGGTGTGGCGGCTGCCCGCCGAAGGGCTCGGCCGTCTGCTCGCCGCGCTGCCCCGGCCGATGGCCCTGGGCCGGGTCGAACTGGCCGACGGCGACGAGGCACCCGGCTTCCTGTGCGAGCCGGGCGCGCTGGACGGCGCGCGGGACATCACGGCGTACGGAGGATGGCGGGCGTATCTGGCCTCCCCCGACGAGTGACACTCCCCCAGCCGACCCTTTAGCCCCTCACCGGACGATCGTCTTTCGCGAGAGCGACCGTCCAGGAGGGCAGGGCCGATGACACCGCAGACATCGCCGACTTCGCAGACATCGCCGAGTTCGCCGAGTTCGCCGACCTCTTCGTCACCACAGTCCGCGGCCGGACCGCGGGGGCGGGTCACCCGCGTGGTGACCACCCGGCCGCGTCTGCTGCTCCTCCTGATACTGCTGCTCACCGCGGGCGCCGTGGTGGTCGGCGGTGGGGTCGCCGAACGCATGAGCAGCGGCGGCTCCCAGATCCCGGGCTCCGAATCCTCTTACGCGACAGCCGAATTGGAGCGCCGCTGGCCCGCCTCGCAGCCCAATCTCCTGCTGCTCGTCTCGCCGCGCGACGGATCACGGGACGTCGACGACCCGGCCGTCGCCTCCGCGGCGCGCGACCTGGCCCGCCGACTCGCGGACGAGAAGGCCGTGTTGGGCGTGGTCTCGTACTGGCAGTCCGAGGACACCGCGCTGCGCGCCCGGGACGGCGGCGAGGCACTGATCACCGCGCGCATCAAGGGGGACGAGGACGCGGTCGACGACGCGCTGGAGGCTCTGGAGCCGCACTATCGGGGCGCGCGGGGCGCGGTCGACGTCCGGCTCGGCGGCCCGGCGGCGGTGCGGCACGCCTCCCAGGAGGTGATCGCCGACGACCTCGTACGGGCCGAAGTCATCGCGCTGCCGGTCACGTTGGTGTTGCTCGTCGTGGTGTTCGGCAGCGCGGTCGCGGCAGCCCTGCCCCTGCTGGTGGGGATCGTGTCGGTGCTCGGCACGAACGCCGTACTGCGGGTGATCACCGAGTTCACGGACGTGTCGGTGTACGCGCAGAACCTCACGACGGCCCTCGGTCTGGGACTCGCCATCGACTACGCGCTGTTCCTGGTGCGACGCCATCGCGAGGAACTCGCGGTCGGCCGTGATCCACGGGACGCGGTGGCCGTGACCCTGCGGACCGCCGGTCGCACGGTGCTGTACTCGGCGCTGACCGTCGCGGTCTGCCTCGCCTCGATGCTGGTCTTCGAGCAGTACTTCCTGCGCTCGCTCGCGTACGCCGGTATCGCGGTCGTCCTCATCTCCGCCGCGGCCTCGCTCATCGCGCTGCCCGCGGCGCTCGTGCTGCTCGGACACCGGGTCAACGCCCTGCGGCTGCCGGTCGGCAGGCGCGGCGGGAATCCGGGAGCGGGCTGGGCGCGGCTGGCCCGGCTGGTGATGCGACGCGCCCCGCTGTTCGCCGTCGGCACGGTCGCCGTGCTGCTCGCGCTCGGACTGCCGTTCAAGGACGTGCGGTTCGGCACGGCCGACGACCGACAGCTGCCGTCGAGCACCGAAGCCAGGGTCGTACAGGAGGAGTTGAGGAACGAGTTCCCCGGCAGCCCTGGCAGCGCATTGGCCGTACTGGTCGAGGGGAAGCCGGACACCGAAGCGCTCGCGGAGTACAGCGGCGAGGTGTCGCGGCTGTCACATGTCGTCCAAGTCGCGGGCCCCGCAGGGCGGTTCGTGGACGGGAAGCGCGTGGCCGACGCTCCCCCGGCCGTCGGACACGTCTCCGTACTGCACTCGGCGGAAAGCGCTTCACCGCAGAGTGTGAGTCTCGTAAAGAAGATCCGCGCGGTTCCGGCCTCCTTCGAGACCTCGGTGACGGGACCGGCCGCCGTGCTCGCCGACACCCAGCACGGGACGGCCGAGCGGCTGCCCTGGGCGCTCGCGGTCATCGCCGTCACGACGCTGATCCTGGTCTTCCTGCTCACCGGAAGCGTGCTGCTGCCGCTGCTCACGGTCGTCGTCAACGGGCTCAGTCTGACCGCGATGTTCGGTGCCGTGGTCTGGGTCTTCCAGGACGGGCACCTGTCCGGCCCGCTCGGCTTCACGCCCACCGGGGACATCGAGACGGCCCTGCCCGTGCTGATGTTCTGCGTGGCGTTCGGCCTGTCCATGGACTACGGGGTCTTCCTCGTCTCGCGCATCAAGGAGGAGTACGAGATCGGCGGCGACCACCGTGACGCGGTGGTCCTCGGCATCCGGCGCACCGGCGGGCTCATCACGGCGGCGGCGCTGATCCTCGCCGTGGTGATGGTGGCGATCGGCACCTCGCGCGTGACCAACATCAAGATGCTGGGCCTGGGCGTGGGGCTGGCCGTACTGATGGACGCGATGGTCGTACGGGCCCTGCTGGTGCCCGCCGTGCTCCGGCTCACCGGGCGGGCCACCTGGTGGGCCCCGGCGGCCCTGCGGCGGCTGCAGCGGCGGGTGGGGCTGGAGGAGGAGGCGCGTACGACGTATCCGGACATCCCCACGCGCACCGAGCGCCCCGTGAGTGGCCGAACCTGACCCCGGTACGCCCCTACAACGGACCCCTGCGCACAAGTCCTCCACAACTCGGCTATATGACCCAACTAGACTCCCTCGCAAGGGGGTTGCGGAGTCGCGCCCGCGGGAGAGCTGGGGGCGGGTTGATACGGATTCTGCTGGCCGAGGACGTCTCGATGGTGCGCGGTGCGTTGGTGGCACTGCTCAATCTCGAACCCGACCTGGAGGTCGTGGCAGAGGTGGACCGGGGCGACGCGATCCTCGCGGCGGCGCTTGCCGTACGGCCGGATGTGGCTGTCATCGACTACGACCTTCCGCACACGGACGGGATCACCGCGGCGGGGCAGTTGCACGAGCGGCTGCCCGGTTGCCGCACGGTGATCATCACCAGTCTCGGCAAGCCGGGGACGCTGCGGCGGGCGCTGGCCCAGCAGGTGGCCGGGTTCGTCCTCAAGGACTCACCGGCGTCCTATCTCGCCGAGGTCGTCCGTAAGGCGGCGGCCGGTGAGCGGGTCATCGACCAGCAGCTCGCGTTCTCCGCCTTCGCGGACGGGGAGTCGCCGCTCACAGGGCGCGAGACGGAGATTCTGCGTCTCGCGTCGCAGGGCGCGGACGCGACGGAGATCGCCGCGGCGCTCCATCTCTCCGTGGGTACGGTGCGGAACTATCTGACCTCGGTCGTCACCAAGCTCAACGCCCGCAATCGCGTGGATGCGGTTCGGATCGCTGCGGAGTCTGGCTGGCTGATGTGAGGTTCATTCACGGGTGCGGGCCGGCGGGGGTTGTTCGCGCAGTTCCCCGCGCCCCTGGGTTGGTGGAGTTGATGCTGTGACTTGGGTGCCGGTCCGTTTGGGTTGAGCGCGCAGTTCCTCGCGCCCCTGGGTGGGTGGAGTTGATGTTGTGACTTGGGTGCCGGTTTGTTTGGGCCGGGCGCGCAGTTCCTCGCGCCCCTGAAGCGCAGCGGTCGCTTCCCTCGCCCACAAAGGCACCCCGCACCCATGGCGGACAAACGAACAGGGGCGCAGCCCCGTTCTTTTAGGGGCGCGGGGAACTGCGCGACCAGCCCCCACCGGCCCGCAGCTCACACCCCACCGCAAGGCGCCTCGGCAACCACCGAATACCAGCCCCTCTCATCCGTGCCGGCGGTCAACCGCCCCCAACAGCCCCCATCCGCTCCGCCAGGTTGTCGAGCCCACCCCACCCCCCACCCCCGCACCCGCGAAGCGCCCCCGCATCGGCCCGCACCCCGTCATTGGACAGAGTGAGCCGCACGAAACCCCCCTCGACATCCCGGATCTCGATCCGGCACTCCGTCGCCTTGCTGTGCCGGACGAGATTGGTGACCCCCTCCCGCAGAACGGTCGCGAGGACGGTCCCGACCGGCCCGTCACACCCGCAGCGCACATCGAGGCCGGCCCGGATCCCCGCCGCGGCGAGCAACGAGCGCGCGGACTCGGCCTCGACGGCCAGGGACAGCTCCCGATAGCCGCGCGCCACGGCGCGCACGTCGGCCAGCGCCTCGCGGGCGACGCCGAGTATCCCGTCGAGCTCCTCACGGGTACGGTCGGGTTGCGACAGCACCAGCCGCCGGGCGAGATCACCCTTGAGGGTGATGGCGGAGAGGCTGTAGCCGAGCAGGTCGTGCAGATCGCGCGCGTACCGCCGACGCTCCTGCTCGACGGCCCGCCAGGCGAGCGTCTCGCGCTCGTGATGGGCCGCGGTCACGAGTTCCACGAACCGTGCCGCGCCCAGGAGGACGAGTGCCGTGCCCCCGGTGACGGCCCCCACGTACAGCCCGTCCGCCCAGTCCGCGCCCTCCGCACGCGCCGCGGCGCAGGTCGCGGCGACCGCGAGCGCGGCGAGCGAACGGCCTCCGGGGCCGGGGAAGTTGACCAGGAGCGCGCCTGCGAAGTACCCGGCCGTGCCGGGCCAGACGGCCACGGGTGTCAGGGCGGGCAGGAAGCCCAGTAAGCCCTGCGCCGCGACCGTCAGAGCGCGCCAACGCTCCCGCACCCGGCTCGTCACCAGATGCAGGACGTACGTCCCCAGCAGGGCTCCCACGGCTGCCGCCGCCGCGCCCCGCCCGGGGTGTGTCGTGGCGATCGCGGCCGCGCCCAGCGGAACGAATCCCGCCGTGATCGCGAACGCGGTCCTGAACGCATGCCGAGTGACCGGCACACCGGCGGTCCTGCCGTCGAACTCCCCCACCCATGTGCTGGTCAGCTGCTCAGCCGCACCGGACATCGACTCCCCCTCAGAGTCACCCAGAGCGCCCTCTGTGCTGATGCGGGGATGCTAAGGGCAAGGGCCCGGTCACGGACAGTGGGCCTCGAAGGGGGCGCATTCGCCGGGGCGCGCCAGAAGTGCCGCGTATGAGCGATTCATGCTGTTTTCGTGGGCACGTCACTGGTGACCCCGGCGCGCCGACTGCCAAGGTCTGGAAGGCAGTTGAACGCCGCACTCTCTGGGGGGACGAGTGATCGAGATCGCCGTGCTCGGACCGCTGAACGCACGGGTGGGGCCGGCGTCAGTGGTACCGAGTGCACCGAAGCCACGGCAGGTCCTGGCTCTGCTGGCCCTCAACCGCGGGAATCCGGTAGGGGTTTCGGCTCTGGTCGACGAGTTGTGGGGAGACCGCCCGCCACGCTCGGCCGAGGCCACGCTGCACACGTACGTGAAACAGCTGCGCCGAATGATCGGCTCGGCGCTCGGTCCCGATCACGTGCTCGGTCCGAAGGACGTGCTGCGGCGGGTGCCCGTCGGTTACCGCCTGGACGCCCCGCCGGACGCCATGGACGTCTCCCGTTTCGAACGGCTCGCCTCGGCCGGTCGTGCCGCGCTGGAGGCGGGCGCCGACGCCGAGGGTTCGGAGCTCCTGGTGGGCGCGCTGCGGCTGTGGCGGGGGCCCGCACTGGCCGATGTCTCGCCTGGACCCGTACTGCGTGCGGAGGTTCTGCGTCTGGAGGAGCTTCGTCTGACCGCCCTGGAGGAGCGCTTCGGCGCGGAGCTCCGGCTGGGCCGCCACCGCGCGCTCCTCGGTGAACTGACCGCCCTGGCCTCCCGCTACCCCCTGCACGAGAGCCTCCACGCGCAGTTGATGCTCGCCCTGCACCGCAGCGGCCGCTCCTGGCAGTCACTGGAACTGTTCCGGGGTCTGCGCCGCGTCCTGTCGGACGAGCTGGGGCTCGAACCATCCATACGTGTAAGGCAGTTGCACGAGGCGATCCTGCGGGGCGACACGTCCCTGGACGCCATCCGCGACCACTCTGACGGGGGGTGGAGCGGCGCCGCGCAGGGGCACCCCGACCGGGCATCGGGGTGGCGCGGCGCCGCGACGGGGGCCCAAGTGGTGGCGCCATGACGACGACGGAGTACCTGGCACGCACACCGCAACCTCACGCGCCGGTACGGCTGTTGTGCTTCCCCTTCGCGGGCGGCGGGGCCTCGACGTACGCCCACTGGCAGCGCGAGCTCGACGCGCGGGGCGCCTCGGTGGACGTCCTGCCGGTACGGCTGCCGGGCCGCGAGGGGCGGTCCGGTGAGCCCCGCTTCACCGAACTCGCCTCGCTGGTGGAGGAGTTGGACGAGGAACTCGACGAGGTGCTGGCCTCACCCCATCTCGTGTACGGGCACAGCATGGGCGCCCTCATCGCGTACGCCCTGATCCGACGACGTCAGGAGCGGGGTGCACCCCTTCCACGCGCGGCCCTGCTCGCCGCGTACCGCGCCCCGCATCTGCCGCCGCCGCGCATGGACTCCGACGCAAGCTCTGGTGCCGACTCCGGCTCCGGCTCCGGCTCTGACTCTGACTCCGATTCCGAGCTGGCCCGTGCGCTGGTCGCACTCGGCGGGCTGCCCGAGGCCCTCCTCGGGCACCCGGAGTGGCTGCGGGCGCTGCTGCCCGTGGTGCGGGACGACCTGACGCTGTGCGCGAGCGCGGGCCCGGCCGGCGGGCCCGTCCGCGTACCGCTCCATCTGTACGCCGGGGCGGACGACTCCCTCGTCCGGGTGCCCGAGGTGGCCGCCTGGCGCCGGTACGCGGCGCGCGGCTGCGAGGTGCGGGTCCTGCCGGGCGGCCACTTCTTCCTGCGGACGCACGAGGGGCGGCTGCTGGACGAGGTGGCACCCCTGGTCCGCCTCTACGGCGGCCGACGAACGGTTCACGCGGCGGCATCCTGAGCGCCGTCGCCCTGGCCGCCGACGCCCACACCGCCACCACCACCGCCATCGTCACCATCGCCGGAACCGGAACCGGAACCGGCACCCGCACCCGCACCCGCACCCGCACCCGCACCAACTCCCTTGTCCCGCTGCTGAGTCGACCGCAACAGCCGTACCAGCGGGATGCCCGCGGTCGCCGTCAGCGGCACGTTCGCCCACAGCGCCCACCTCCAGTCGGCGCCTGCGGCCGCACCCACGGCGAAGCCCATACCGAAACCGGCGACGACCACGGCGCTCCACACGAGGAGGAGCCGATCCGGGCGGTGCCCAGCAGGAGCAGGAGCAGGAGCAGGAGCAGGAGCAAGAGCGAGGGCGAGCGCGGTTGCCGTGAGCGCCGCCGCGCCCGCCCCCTGGACCGCCCGGAAGGCGAGGAAGGCCGACGCACCGGACACCAGCGTCAAAGCCACCGACGACTGGACGAAGAGCCACAGCCCGAGGATCAGTACCGGAAGCGGCCGGGTGCGCCGGATCAGCAGGCGCAGCGGCAGAACCAGGAGGCCCAGCGCGAGGACGTACACGAGAACCGCCCACGGCAGCCAGCTCGCGCGCAGCCCGTTCGCCTCGCGCAGTGCCGGGCCCATGGCGGCCACCACTGAGGCCCCGCCGGCGACGAGGAACTGGCTCAACGCGCAGGCCGCGTACAGCACCCGGCCCCCGCCACCGAACCCGGCCCCGGCCCCGGCCCCGGCCCCGGAGCCTGCCCCAACCCCACCCCCTGCCCCGGCCGACGGCCCCTCAGCGCGTCGCATCCTGCACCTTCGCGACCCGCTCCCCCGGTTCCTGGAGCTGGAAGTACGCCCCGGCCAGCACCCGGCGGGTGAGCGACTCGCTGCGGTTCACGGCCCGGTAGAGGGTTCGACGCCAGGCTCCGCCGACGTGGCCGTGCAGCGTGAAGAGGCGTTCCTGGCGGAGCTGGAGGGCCCGGGAGCGGGCCACCGACGCCTCGCGGGCGCGCTGGAACGCGCCGGTCGCGGTGTTCAGCGCCTCCGGCCCGCTGTCCAGGGCGTCCGCCACCAGCGGCGCCAGCGTGACCGCGTCGATGATGGCGTGGTTGACGCCCTGCCCGAGGATCGGCGTCAGCGTGTGGGCGGCGTCCCCGACGAGGACGATGCCGGGCGCGGACCAGCGCGGCACGACCGTCGTGAAGATGTCGAGCATGGACGTGTCCGACCAGGACCGCACCTGCTCGCGCACCGCGCCTGACAGTTCGGGTGCGAGCGCGTCGAGCCGCTCGTAGAGACGCGGCAGCCCCTGCGCCCGCATCTCCTTGAGACCGCCCTTGGGAATGTTGAAGCCGACCCGGACGCTGTCAGGCCGGGTCGGGATGAACAGCCCGTGCTGGTCCCCCCGGATGCGTACGCGATACGTACGGTCATCCCAACCTCCGTACGGGAAAGGCACCTTGAGCCAGATGACGTCCCGCTCCAGCGGCACCGTCCGGTACGCGAGGCCGGACATCTCGCGCACCTTGCTGAACCGTCCGTCCGCCGCGACGGTCAGTGTCGCCCGGATCTCCCGCTCGCCCTCGGCGGTGCGCACCCGTACGCCCGTGACCGTGCCGTCGTCGTCGCGCAGCAGTCCGGTGGCGGTCGCGCCCTGGAGGAGGGTGAAGCCGGGGTGGGCCGCGCCGGTCTCGGCGAGCGCGGACAGCAGGGCGGGCTGCGGGAGTTCGACGGGGAAGGGATGCGGATAGCGGAAGCGCTCGAAGTCGGCGGCGAACACGGTGTGTCCGGAGTCCTGGATCCGCAGGTGGTGCATCTGGACGTACTCGCCGTCGAGCCGGTCGAGCAGGCCGAGGCGGTCGAGCAACCACACGGAGTCGGGCGAGACGGACTCGCCGCGGAAGGACCGGTTGAAGTGCCGGCTCGCCTCCACGACGACCACGGGCACGGCACGCCGGGCGAGTTCCACGGCGAGCGTCAGCCCGGCGGGCCCACCGCCCACCACGCACACCTGCGTCGGTACGTGCATCAGCTGCCTCCTGGTAGTCCGTGCGGGTCGGTGCCGTTGGCCGTATCGGTGAACTCGCCCCGTTGAACTCCACCCTCCGCAACGGTTCTTGTAGCGGCCTTGCGCCAACGCCGCTGCCACAAGGCCGCGTTAAGGCCGCTCTCCCACGCTCCCTGGCATGACCACCGCATCCATCACCCCGCGGACTCCCGCGCAGGGCACGCCCCGGACGTTCACCGACGTCGTGCGGGAGCGCACGGACGCCCTCGCCGAACGCGACGCGTTCGTCTTCCTCCCGGACGACGGGCAGGGGTCGGTCCCCGAGCACCTGACGTACGCCGGTCTCGACCGGCGGGCCCGGGGCATCGCCTCATGGCTGCGCGAGCACGGGGCCGTCGGGCGGCCGGTGCTGCTGCTCCACCCGCCGGGCACGGCGTTCGTCGCCGCCTTCGTGGGCTGTCTGTACGCGGGATCGGTGGCGGTGCCCGCACCGCTGCCGACAGACCAGGGGCAGCAACTCGCCCGGGTGGCAGGCATTTTGAGGGACTCGAACGCGTCCGCGGTGCTCTCCACAGGCATGTACGTGCCGTTGCTGGAGGCCTGGCTGGCGTCGGTGGCCCTGCCTCAGGTGCGCTGCCTCGCCACCGACCGGGAGGACGTCGGCGACCCCTCGTCGTGGCGGGCGCCGGACACCTCCCCCGACGATCTGGCGTTCCTCCAGTACACGTCCGGCTCCACCAGTGAGCCCAAGGGCGTCATGGTCAGCCACGCCAACCTGCTCGCCAACGAGGCGGCGATCGGCCGCTGGGCGGGCACCCACGAGGGCATGGTGGTCGGCGGCTGGCTGCCGCACTACCACGACCTGGGCCTCATCGGGCATCTCCTCCACTCCCTCTATGTGGGCGGTCTGTCGGTGCAGATGTCACCGCTGTCGTTCCTCAAACGGCCGTGCCGCTGGCTGGAGATGATCGGCGACTACCGCGTCGAGGGCTCCGGCGCACCGGACTTCGCGTACGACCTGTGTCTACGGCGGGTCACGGACGAGCAGTTGGCGCGGCTCGACCTGTCGAGCTGGCGATGCGCGCCCAACGGCGCCGAGCCGGTACGCGCCGACACCCTGCGCGCCTTCGTGGAGCGCTTCTCCCCCGCCGGACTGCGCCGCGAGGTCTTCGCACCCTGCTACGGCCTCGCCGAGACCACGCTCCTGGTCACGGGTGCGGACCCGGCCACCGAACCGACGATCCGCACGGTCGACGCGGCCGCCCTGGAACAGGGTGTCCTGGCCGCCGGCGAGGGGCGCACACTCGCGGGCAGCGGGAGCGCCCGCGACTGTGAGGTGCGGATCGTCGCCCCCGGCACGGGTGCGCCTCTCCCGGACGGCCTGGTCGGGGAGATCTGGGTGCGCGGGCCGAGCGTGACAGCGGGCTACTTCGGCAACGACGCGGCCACGGCCGACTGCTTCGGCGCCGACGGCTGGCTGCGTACGGGCGACCTGGGCGTCCTGGACGAGGGCGAACTCTTCGTCACCGGACGCCTGAAGGAGGTCATCGTCCTCGCCGGGCGGAACCTCTACCCGCACGACATCGAGCGGGCCGCCCAGTCGGCGGCCCTCTCGCTCACGCGGGGAGCGGGGGCGGCCTTCGCGGTGCGATCGGGCCGCGCGGCCGGAGCCGCCGGAACCGCCGGAATCACCAGGCGTGCCACGGCTGCCGGTGAAGCCGTCGCGTCCACCGAGGCCCCCGACGCCGTCGCGTCCGCCGGCTCCGAGCGCGAGCATCTCGTCCTCGTCCAGGAGGTGCGGCTCGCCGCGGTCCGGGACGGGGACCTGCGGGCGGTGGCGACGGCCGCGCAGAGCGCGATCGGGCGGCAGTTCGCCGTGCCCGCGGGGAACGTGGTCCTGGTCAAACCCGGCACCGTACGCCGCACCACCAGCGGCAAGGTCCGCCGCACCACCATGCGCGACCTGTTCCTCGACGGCTCCCTGACCCCGCTGTACGAGGTCCTGGAACCGGCCGTACGGGACCTCGTGGGCGACGCGCCGGACGCGGCGGCCCTGCCCGACGGCACGCCGGAATCGCCGCACTCGCCGCACTCGGCGAACTCGGCGAACTCGGCGAACTCGGCGAACTCGGCGAACTCGGCGAACTCGGCGGTGTCCTCGTGACCGGCGAGCACTCCCCGTACCGCCTCGCCGAGGAGCTGGAGCACACGCTCGGGGACCCGGCGGACGCCCGCACCCCGTTCTCGTACGCCGTCTGCCTGGACCTGGACGCCCGCGAGGAGTTCCCGGCGGGGATCTGCCGGCTCCTGGACGACTGGGGCCTGCCGGACTACTACGTGCCGGTACGCCACGGCGGACGACTCCGGGACTACGAGCACGCGCTGCACCTCGTCCGTACGGTGGCGCGCCGCGATCTGACGGTCGCGGTCGCGCACGGGAAGACGTATCTGGGCGGGGTGTGCGTGTGGGTCGCGGGCGGCGAGGAGCAGGCGGCTCGGCTCGGGAGCGACATCCGGGCGGGGGTCCCCGTATCACTGGCACTCACCGAACGGGCCCACGGGAGCGACCTGTTGGCGGGCGAGGTCGAAGCCGTCGCGGACGGCGAGGGATTCGTCCTCCGCGGCGAGAAATGGCTCATCAACAACGCGACCCGCGGCTCGGTCCTCTGCGTCCTCGCCCGCACGGCCGACGAGGGCGGCCCGCGCGGCTTCAGCGTTCTTCTCGTCGACAAGAGGACGCTGACGCCCGGGAGTTGGCGTCCTCTGCCGAAGGTGCCGACGCACGGCATCCGGGGCGCGGACATCTCCGGGATCGTCCTCGACGGGGCGTACGTGGACCGGGAGGCGCTGATCGGTCCGGAGGGTGGCGGCATCGAGACCGTCCTCAAGTCCCTCCAGTTGACCCGCACGATGTGTGCGTCACTCTCCCTCGGCGCCGCCGACCACGGACTGCGCCTCGCCCTGGACTTCGCCCACGAACGACGTCTGTACCGTCGACAGCTCGCCGAACTCCCGCAGGCGCGAGCGCTGTTGGCGGGCGCGGTGGCGGACGTCCTGGCCCATGAGGCGCTGGCGCTGGTCGCCTCCCGCATGGTGCACACCACGACCGGCGAACTCTCCGTCGTCGCGGCCGTGACCAAGTACCTGCTGCCGACCGGCACGGAGGACGTACTGACCGCCCTCGGAGAACTGCTGGGCGCCCGCGCCTTCCTGGTGTCGGGCCCCGGCACGGGCCCGTACGGCATGTTCCAGAAGGTCGAACGGGACCACCGCATCGTGGGCCTCTTCGACGGAAACACCCTCGTCAATCTCAACTCGCTGATCCTGCAGTTCCGTTCGCTCGTACGTCACTGGCGGCGCCGGACGCCACCCGCGGACGGCGTGCGCACGGCCTGCGATCTCGCGGCCCCGCTCCCCGACTTCGACCCGGCGGAACTGCGGTTGGCCGCACGGCGGGGTGCGGCTCCATTGGCCGCGCTCCCGGCGTGGACAGCCGCCTTGCGTGAACGGGCCGCCGAGGAACCGGCATTGAAGGACGCGGCCGATCTCGCTGAACACCTGCTGGCCGTGACCGACCGCGTGCACGAGGAAATGGCTGCCTACGCGGATGTGGTGACCGAAGTGCCCGAGGACGCCTTCGCCGTGGCGCGCCGGTACTGCCTGTGCTTCGCCGGGGCGGCGTGCCTGGGGCTGTGGGTGGAATCGGGTTCCGGGGTGCCGGGCGGAGAGGGCGTCTGGCGGGACGCGCTGTGGCTGCGGGCCTCGCTGGAGCGGCTGCTCGCGCGGCTGGGCGAACAGTCGTCGTCCGAAGTACAGGAGGAGCTACTGGAGGAGGCGTTCACGCTGCACGGGCACGGGCGCCTGGTCTCGCTGCTGCGGCTCCAACTGCGGCGGGAGGCGGCGTAGATGCCGTACACGACCCTCACCGCCGCCGACCGGGCGGCCGAACTCTCCCGGTCCTTCGGGGACTTCTGGGACCCGGCGAACCCACTCGGCTCCGCCGCGCTCCTCGCCGCGGACGAACAGGGCGTGCTCAGCACTGACGGGGAGGCGCTGCTCGACCGGTTCGGGCTGGCCGCCGAGTACGTACCGGCGGAGCTCGGCGGACGGCTCACCCATCTGGACGGACTGGTCCGGGTGATGCGCGAGGTGTTCCGGCGGGACGTCGGGCTCGGTCTGGGGCACGGCATCACGTCGTTCATGGCCGCCGTCAACGTCTGGACGGCGGGCTCGCCGGAGCAGCAACGGCACCTTGCCGACCTCCTGTTGGACGGCGGCCGGGCCTCGGTCGCGTACCACGAACTCGCCCACGGCAACGACTTCCTGCGCAACGAGTTCGCGGCCCGCCCGGCGGCGGGCGGCTATCTGCTGGAGGGCGTGAAGCAGGTCATCAACAACGCCGACCGCGCCGGTGCGTGGGTGCTGTTCGCGCGCACCGGCGACGGCCCGGGCAGCCGCAGCCACTCGGTGCTGCTCGCCGTCCCGGACGACATGCCCGCCGACCGTGTCCAACGGCTCGCCCGCTACCGCACCGCGGGCGTCCGGGGCTGCCGGCTCACCGGACTCGCCTTCCACGGCTGCCCGTTGCCCGCGTCGGCGCTCGTCGGCGCCGAGGGCAGGGGCGGCGAGGTGGCGCTGCGCTCCTTCCAGGTGACGCGCAGCGCGCTGCCGGGGATGGCGATCGGCACAGTGGACACCTGCCTGCGCTCGGTGCTCCGCTTCGCCCTGGACCGACGCCTGTACCGCCGTCGGGTGTTCGAACTCCCGCACACAGCCGGAGTGTTGACCGCCGCGTTCGCGGACCTGCTGCTGTGCGACAGCCTGTCGCTGGCCGCCACACGTACGGTCCAACTGCACCCCGAACAGGCGAGCGTGACCGCCGCCGCCGTCAAATACCTCGTGCCCCGCCTGCTGAGCCGCACGGTACGGGACCTCTCGGTGGTGCTGGGAGCCCGCTTCTATCTGCGCGAGGGCGAGCACGCGGTGTTCGGCAAACACCTTCGGGACCTCCCGGTACTGAGCCTCGGTCACGCCGGCCCCACGGCATGCCTGGCCACCCTGATCCCCCAACTGCGAAGGCTGGCAACGGCACCTCAACTGGAGTCCCTGGAAGCCCTGTTCACCCCGGCCGACGCCACAGCTCCGCCTCCGGGCATCCCCTTCGACCGCCTCGCACTCTCCGCGACGGGCGACCCACTGACCGCGGCCCTGACACCGGAGGGCGCCCCCGCCTCCGTACGCCCTCTCCTGACCGACCTCGCCATCGACCTCTCGGCCGTACGCGACCGGGCTCGCACCCTGCCCCCGGCCGACCGCACTCCACTCGCCTCCCCGGAGGCATTCGCCCTGGCCGCGCGCTACGCGGAACTGCTCGGCGCGGCAGCCGCCACAGGCGTGGCACGGTCCGCGCGCTCCGGCTTCCTGTCCGACCCCGCCTGGCTGGGCGCCGCCCTCCACCGCACGGCATGCCGCCTGGGCCTGCGCACAGGCTCGGTGCCGGACAGGTGGGCGAGACCCCTGCGCCACGAACTCCTCTCCCGCCACGAGCAGCCACGCACCTTCGACCTGTACAACAGCGCCCTCTAGGGGCGCGGGGAACTCCGCTCTTCAGGGGGCGCGGGGAACTGCGCGACCAGCCACAACGCACACGCAGCCGAAACACATCACCGAACCCCCCGCCAAAAAGAAAAGGACCACCGGTCATGTCCGTACCGACGGCGCACAACGAGCAGACACTCACCACCTGGATCACCACCCGCGTGGCCGAGTACCTCCGCCGGCCCCCCACCGAGATCGACCCGACGACCCCGCTCGCCGAATACGGCCTGGACTCGGTGGCCGCACTGAGCCTGTGCGGCGATGTCGAGGACCACTACGAGGTGACCATCGACCCGACAGCCGCCTGGGACTACCCGACCGTACGGGCGCTGGCCGGGCACCTGCTGACCGAGTTGGAGGGCCAGGAGTGAACGCGGTGGCCGTCACCGGCATCGACTGCCGGTTCCCGGGCGCCCAAGACCCGGGCGCCTTCTGGGAGTTGCTGATGCGCTCGGGCGACGGGACAGGCCCTGTGCCGCCACCCCGCTGGGACCCGTCGCTCACGGGCGGCCCGACGGAGGGCGGCTTCCTCGCGGACGCGGACGCCTTCGACCACGAGTTCTTCAGGATTCCGCCCCGAGACGCCGCCGCGATGGATCCGCAGCAGCGGCTGATGCTCCAGTGCGCGTGGCGGGCCGTCGAGGATTCGGGGGTGGCACCCGGGCGGCTCGCCGGATCGCCGACCGGGGTGTTCGTCGGGGTCATGGGCAGCGAGTGGGCGCAGCTCACGCTCACCGACCTGCCGCGCATCACCCCGCAGATCGGCTCGGGCAACGGCTACTGCATGATCGCGAACCGGATCTCCTACCAGCTCGACCTGCGCGGCCCCTGCATGGCCGTAGACACGGCGTGCTCGTCCTCGCTGGTGGCGGTGCATCTCGCGGTGAACGCGCTGCTGACCGAGGAGTGCGACCGGGCGATCGCGGGCGGGGTGAACCTCGCCCTGACTCCGGCGCTGGGCCTCTTCTACGAGAAGGCGGGCCTCGCCGCGCCCGACGGGCGCTGCAAGCCGTTCAGCGCGGAGGCGGACGGGATCGGGCGCGGCGAGGGCGTGGGCGCGGTGGTGCTGCGCCGCCTCGCGGACGCCCTCGCCGACGGCGATCCGGTGTACGCGGTGATCCGGGGCACCGCCGTGAACCAGGACGGCCGCAGCAACGGCATCACCGCGCCCTCCCGCTGGTCCCAGCAGGAGGTCATGGCGGCGGCCTGCCGCCGGGCGGGCGCCGACCCGCACGAGGTGTACTTCGTGGAGGCTCACGGCACGGGCACATCCCTCGGCGACATGATCGAGACGAGGGCGCTGGGCCACCTGCACGCCGGCCGACCCAGCCCGCGCCCGCTCTCCCTCGGCTCGGTCAAGGGCAACCTCGGCCACACGGAGGGCGCCGCCGGCGTCGCGGGGCTCATCAAGACGTGCTTGTCCCTCCACCACCGCACGGTCCCGGTGAGCCGGTACGCGGCCCGCGAGAACCCTCGACTACGGCTCGCGGAGCAGGGGTTGCGGCTCCTGAAGGCTCCCCTGCGGTTGCCCTCCGGAGAGCCGGTGCTGGCGGGCCTGAGCAGCTTCGGAATGGGCGGGACGAACGCACACGCGGTACTGGAGTCGGCGCCGCTCCGGGCGACGGCCGGAACGCGACGCGCAACCGCCGCGCCGGACCGCTCCGGCGTCAGCCTGCCGAAGCCGTCGGGCAGCGGCAGGCCGGAACTGTCGGGCAGCCGCCCTCCGGAGCCGTCAGGCACCCCCCTCGGCGCCGAGGTGTTCGTCCTCACCGCACCCACCGAGCGGGCGCTCCACCGCAATCTGCTGGCGCAGGCCGACGCCATCGGCCGGCGGCGCACCCCGATCGGCCCGCTCTGCCGGGCATCGCAGCGGGTGAAGACGGGGCACGGCCACCGGAGTGCGGTCGTGGCCGGGGACAGCGCGGAGTTGGCGGTACGACTCCTGGAGGCGGCCGGGTCCCTGGGACCGACGGGCCCGAACAGCTCGCCCCACCTGGCCCACCCGACCATCTCGGCAGACCCGGCCGACCCGGCAGACCCGGCCGTCCCGGCGGGCCCGACCAGGTCGACAAGCCCAGCCGGCCCCGCCACCCCCACCGGCACCACCGTCCCCGCAGCCGAACCACCCCTCACCGCCTGGCTGTTCACCGGCCAGGGCGCCCAGTACCCGGGCATGGGAGCCCGCCTCTACCGCGAGTCCGCCCTGTTCCGACGGCACCTCGACGGTGTCGACGCCGCGCTGCTCCCGCACACCGGCCGCTCGATCCGCGACCTGCTCCTGACCGGCGACCCGGCGGTGCACAGGACCGGTTGGGCCCAGCCCGCCCTGTTCGCGGTCGGCCACGCGCTCGGTGCCACGCTCACCGAAGTCGGCGTGCGCCCCGGGCTGCTGCTCGGCCACAGCGTGGGCGAGTTCGCGGCAGCCGTGCACGCCGGGGCACTGTCCCTCGAAGACGCGGCGCGACTCGTCGCCGTACGGGGTGCCCTGATGGAGCAACTCCCCGACGGCGGAGCCATGCTGGCGGTGCACGCCTCCGCGGACCGACTGCGCGACCTCGTCGAGCGCGAGCCACTGGTCGGTTTCGCAGCGCTCAACGGCCCCCGCTCGACCGTGATTTCGGGCGACCTGGCCGCGCTGGACCGCATCGCGGAGTCACGCGAGCTGGACGGCATACGGCTCCGCCGCCTTGAGGTCTCGCACGCTTTCCACTCTCCCCTGATGCGCCCGGCGCTCGAAGCGTTCCGCAGGGTGGCCGAGCAAGTCGGCGGCGGGACACCCCAATTGCCGTTCTACTCGACACTGCGAGGCAAGCGCCTGGAGTCCGAGCAGCTGGACGCCTCGTACTGGACCGAGCACATCGAGGCCCCTGTACTGTTCGCCGACGCCGCTGCCCAGCTCCTGGACGAACGGCCGACGCACCTCCTGGAAATCGGCCCCCGCCCGGTCCTCACCGCCCTCGCCCGTCGCCTCGCCGACAGGTCCGAGGACCGTTCTCCCGGCCCCGTCGCCCTGCACCCGCTCTCGGACTCCGAGTCGGGCGGCCGTGCCCTCGCAGAATCCGTGGCCGCGCTCTACCGGGCAGGCCTCGACATCGACTGGACGGCCGCGGCCCACCCCGGGCGGGACCACACCCCGGCACGCCTGACCCCGTACGCCTTCGCCACACACAGCCGCTTCTGGCACACGGGAGGGCCGACGCGTACGGCGACACCGGGCGCCCCCGTCGCCGAACGGGAGGAGCCACAGGCACCGGAGGCGAACCCGGCGTCCGCAGAAGCCGCGCCGTCGACCGCGACCCCACCCCAGAACCCCGGGACTCCGCCCCAGGACCGCGCGACTCCGCCCCAGGACCCCGTAGCCACCGCGGTGTACGAATCCGTCGCCGCACTCGGCGGCTACGACCCCACCGCCCTCTCACACGACTCCCGCTTCCACGACGACCTCGGCCTCGACTCCGTCGCCCTGGTCGAACTCAAGGAGCGCCTGACCGAGCGGCTGCCCGCAGTGGGCGCGCTCCCGGTCCAAGACCTGCTCCCCCGGCTCACCTCCCTCGGCGAGCTCATCGGCTATCTGCGGCAGGAGACGTCCGCATGACCAGTCCCGGCCCACCCGTTCCTTCCGCCCCTTCCATTTCTTCCGCCCCTTCCGTCCATGTCATGTCCGCCGGATCGGCGCTGCCCGGCGAGCCCGTAGACAACACCGCACTCGCCGCGGCCCTGGGGGTCAACGAGGAGTGGATCGACGTCTTCATCGGCACCCGCACCCGCCACTTCGCCCGCGATCTGACGAGCGGCGACATCCGCTGGACCCTGGCGGACCTGTGCGCCGACGCGGCGGCGACCGCGCTGGAGAACGCCGGAACGGACCCGGCGGAGGTGGAGTTCCTGGTCCTGGGCACCGCGACGCCGGACCATCTGATGCCGGCCACGGTCAATCAGGTGGCCGACCAACTCGGCCTCGACCAACTGCCCACCTATCAGCTGCAGTCGGGCTGCGCGGGGGCGGTCCAGGCGCTGTCCGTCGCACGGCACCTCATAGCCAGCGGTGAGTTCACGACCGGCCTGGCGATCGGCGGCGACGTCTGCACCAAGCATCTGGACCTGCGCCGCGACCTCTCCGAGGCGGCTCCGGGGGACCTCGTGAACTGCGTACTGTTCGGCGACGGCGCGGGGGCCGCCGTCCTCAGTTCGCGTCCGGGCGACGGGGCCGTGGCGCTGCGCCGGGTCCTCAACCGCTGTACGGGTCTGGGGCGGGAGCCGGGCCAGATCATCGACTGGTTCGGCCTCGCCGACCGCGACGATGCACGTCAGGCACTCATCGAGGACTACAAGGCCATCGAGGAGTCCGTACCGACGATGGCCGTGGAGATCCTCTGGGAGCTGCTCGACAGCCTGGGCTGGGCGGCCGGGGACCTCGACTTCCTGCTGCCCCCTCAGCTGTCCGGACGCATGACCCGGCTGATCACCGAGCAACTGGGCGTGCCTGAAGCCCGCGAGATCTCCTGCGTCGCCGACACCGGCAACAACGGCAACGCCCTGCCGTTCCTCCAACTGGAGCGCCTGCTGCGGGAGATGACAAGTGGTCAGAAGGCTCTGGCCGTGGCCGTCGAGTCGAGCAAGTGGATCAAAGCCGGCTTCGCGCTGGAACACCTCTGAACCCTCGCCGGAAGGACATCGCATGCCCGACCGCCGCCCCACCGACCACGTCACACCTGTCGCCCACCGCGACCAGCTGGACCACCTCGAACAAGTCGACCACCACGACCACCACGACCGACCACTCGAACAGCAGGGTGTTCTCCGGGCAGCCCCACTCGACCACCTGAGCGAGCTGAAGGAATTCGCCCGCCTCCACGCCCGCAACCAGGGCATGAGCGCCCGCGGAACGGCCCGCATCCTCGCCCGTATCGGCACCGACGCCCCCGACGCGGCCGACTCCTGGACCCGGGTCTGGCGGCTGCGCGGCGACGAACTGGTCGACCGCGGACGCCTGTTGGCGGCCTGCCGCCACTACACCCTGGCCCGATTCCCCTACCCGTACGACGCCCCCCGACGCCACGCACAGCAGACGGCCGTCGCCACCTTCGACACCTGGCGGCGGACGCACGGAGGCATCGAACGCCTCGAACTCCCGCACCCGGACGGCACGTTGCACGCATGGGCGGCGGGCCTGGACACGCACCGCCGCCGCTCCCACCGCCCCCTTCTCCTCATGATGGGCGGCATCGTCAGCGTCAAGGAGCAGTGGGCGCCCCTGCTGCCCCGGCTCACCAAACTCGGTTACGCGGCCGTGGTCGCCGAACTCCCCGGCGTGGGCGAGAACACCCAGCGCTACACGGCCGACTCCTGGCGGCTGATCCCCTGGCTCCTGGACCACCTGTCGCCCCGGGCCCGCACCGACGCCGCCACGCTCCTGTTCCTCAGCTTCGGCGGGCACATGGCGTTGCGGGCCGCCGCCGAGGACCAGCGCGTTCGCCGGGTCCTGACGGTCGGCCCGCCGGTCGCCGGTTTCTTCACCGACGCGGCATGGTGGGAGCGGGTCCCGGGCATCACCAAGGACACCCTGCGCCGGCTGACCGGCACCCAGGACGAGGTCCAACTCCGGTCACAGCTTCAGGAGTTCGCCCTCACCGAGGACCAGCTGCGTTCGGTCAGCGCGGCGGTCCGCTGTGTGACGAGCACCCGGGACGAGATCATCCCGCCCAGCGACGCGGACCTCCTGCGCACCGCCGTGCCCGACGTACGCGTCAAGATGATCGACGATGTGCACGGCTCGCCCGGACATCCGGGAGCGGTCCGCCGCTGGCTCGCCTGGAACCTGCGCGGAGCCGGCCGATAGGGGCGGCGACGACAGCGGCGGTGACCGGCTCGGACGCGTGCGCGCTGAGCACACGCGCGTGCAACCGCATCAGGGCCGGCCCGGGTGTGACGCCCAACTCGTCGTGCAGCGACCGGTGAACGGCACGGTAGGCGCGCAGCGCGTCCGTGGTACGGCCCGCCCGGCGCAGCGCCTCCATCAACTGGCAGTGCAGTTGCTCGCGCAGCGGATGGGCACGGGCCAGCTCCATCAGCTCGCCCGTCACCTCGTGATGGCGGCCGAGCCGCAGGTCCGCCTCGATCCGCAACTCCAGTGCCTCGAACCGCAGTTCGTCGAGCCGTACGGCCGCCGCCGTCAGCACCTCACCCTGCGGGACGCCGGACAGCGCGGGCCCGCTCCACAGTGCGAGGGCTTCGGTCAACACCTCCGAGGCAGCCGCGAAGTCGCAGGCCCCGAAGGCGGCTCGGCCGCGCGAGAACAGTTCGTCGAACCGCCGCAGGTCCAGTTCGCCGGGCTCGACCCGGAGCAGATATCCGGGCGGCCGGGTCTCCAACGGGCCCCGGCCGTGGCCCCCTTGGGTGAGGGCCTTGCGCAGATGGGACACGTACACCTGCAAGGTCGTCGCGGCGGTGCGGGGCGGCCCGTCCGGCCACAGTTCGTCGAAGAGGGCACCGGCGGGCACCACGGCTCCGGCACGCACCAGCAGGGTCGCGAGCACCGCCCTCTGTTTGGGCGCGGACGGTGTGCGGGGTTCGAGGCAGACAGGACCGAGTACTCGGAAGCGCATGGCAACTCCTCAGCCGTTCCTGAGCGAAGCCTCCACCGACACCCGGGTAGCGCGCCGGGAGATCCACTGGAGCCCCGCGGGAGAACGACGGGAACGCCCTGCCCGCGAGAGCTCCGGCAGCCTCTCGGGCACGCCCGAGAGCAGCGACCCGGCGCCGCTCCCGACGGCAGCGGTTCGGCTCACTCGTACCCAAGCACGGGCGGCCGTACGAACCGTGCGAGCCCCACAAGCCGCGCCCCGCACGCCCGCCGAGTCCGCCCCAGCCCTCCCCACAAGGCCTCCGAGCCCTCCAAGGCCCGCGAGGCGCTCCCGAAGAGGCCAAAGCACCGCCCAGCTCACCGCAAAGCCCACGGCAGCCGACAAGCCGCATCGGCGAACCCACCCCGCTCAGGCAGCCCCGGCCCCGACCCCGCGCCGCACACACGGTCGACCCCGCCACCCCGCGCCCACCGACGCACCGCACCGAGCCGCCCCGCACCGCCCCACCAGCTCACCCCACCGACGAGTACGCCACCACTCCCCGCAGCAACTGGTCCACGGCCTTGCGCGCGTTCTTCGCCACCGTGGAGCTCGCCCCGGACGACACCGGTGCCGCCGCCGAGATCTGTCCCAGCACGTCGATGACCTGCTTGCACCAGCGGACGAAGTCACCGGCGGGCATCTCCGCCTCGCGCAGCACCTCGTCCAGGCCCTTGCCGGACGCCCACTCGTACGCGGCCCAGGCGAAGCCCAGGTCCGGCTCGCGCTGGCCGACGCCCTCGGTCTGGGTGATGCGGAAGTCCTCCTCCAGGGCGTCGAGCCGGCCCCAGATGCGGACCATCTCGCCGAGCGCGGCCTTCGCCTTGCCGGACGGCAGCTTCGGCGCCATCGCGTCGTCGCCGACCCTGGACTCGTACACCAACGCCGAGACGCACGCGGCCAGTTCGGCCGGTCCGAGGCCCTCCCAGACCCCTTCGCGCAGGCATTCGCTGGAGAGCAGGTCCATCTCGCCGTACAGCCGGGCGAGCCGCTTGCCGTGCTCGGTGACCTCGTCGCCGCGCAGATAGTCCAGCTCGGTCAGGAGCGCGACGATGCGGTCGAAGGTGCGGGCGATGGTGTTCGTCCGGCCCTCGATGCGGTTCTCCAGCTGGGCGGTGTCGCGCCGCAGCCGGTGGTAGCGCTCGGCCCAGCGGGCGTGGTCCTCGCGGTCGGTGCAGCCGTGGCAGGGGTGCGCCCGGATCGCCGTGCGCAGCTGCGCGATCTCGCGGTCGTCGGCGGCCTCGGCGCGGCGCTTGCGGTGCCGCTCGGGCACGATGTGTCCGGCCTTGGTGCGCAGCGCCGAGGCGAGGTCGCGGCGCGACTGCGGCGAGCGCGCGTTGAACGACTTCGGGATGCGCATCCGCTCCAGCGCCTCGACGGGCACCGGGAAGTCGGTCGTGTTGAGCCGCTTGACCTGGCGCTCGGCGGTGAGGACGAGAGGGCGCGGCCCGTCGTGGTGCTCGAAGCCCCGGTGTCCGTTGGACCGCCCGGCGGGCAGCCCCGGGTCGAGGACGAGTGCGAGTCCGGCGAACTTGCCGGTCGGGACGTGGATGACGTCACCCGGCTTGAGCTTCTCCAGGGAGACGGCCGCCTCGGCGCGCCGCTGCGACGCGCCCTGCTTGGCCAGCTCGGTCTCGCGGTCCTTGAGGTCGCGGCGCAGTCGCGCGTACTCGTCGAAGTCCCCGAGGTGGCAGGTCATGGACTCCTTGTAGCCCTCGAGACCCTCTTCGTTGCGCTGCACCTGGCGGGAGATCCCGACGACCGATTTGTCGGCCTGGAACTGCGCGAAGGACGTCTCGAGCAGCTCGCGCGAGCGGTGCCGCCCGAACTGCTCGACGAGGTTCACCGCCATGTTGTACGACGGCTTGAAGCTGGAGCGCAGCGGGTACGTGCGCGTGCCGGCGAGTCCCGCGAGGTGGTCGGGGTTGATGCCGCGCTGCCACAGCACGACGGCGTGGCCCTCGACGTCGATGCCGCGGCGGCCGGCCCGGCCGGTGAGCTGGGTGTACTCGCCGGGGGTGATGTCGGCGTGCTGCTCGCCGTTCCACTTGACGAGCTTCTCCAACACCACCGAGCGGGCGGGCATGTTGATGCCGAGCGCGAGGGTCTCGGTGGCGAACACGGCCTTCACCAGGCCGCGTACGAAGAGTTCCTCGACGACTTCCTTGAACGTCGGCAGCATGCCCGCGTGGTGGGCCGCGATGCCGCGCTCCAGGCCTTCCAGCCATTCGTAGTAGCCGAGGACGTGGAGGTCCTCGGTCGGGATGGAGGCCGTGCGCTCCTCGACGAGGGCGCGGACCTTCTCCCGGGCCTCCTCGTCGTTCAGCCGCAGCCCCGCGTACATGCACTGCTGGACGGCTGCCTCGCAGGCGGCGCGGCTGAAGATGAACGTGATGGCGGGCAGCAGCCCCTCGGAGTCGAGCCGCTCGATGACCTCGGGCCGCCCCGGCGTCCACACCCGGGACCGCTGCCGCCGCTCGCGCTCGCGGTCGGCGTCGCGCATGGCGCGGCCCCGCTTGCGGTCCTGGTACGACGGACGGCTGGCCTCCATGCGCGCCAGGCGCGTGAGGTCGGGGTTGACGGCCTTCTTGTGGCCCTCGCCCTCCTCGAAGAGGTCGTACATCCGGCGTCCGGCGAGGACGTGCTGGAACAGCGGCACGGGCCGGTGCTCGGAGACGATCACCTCGGTGTCGCCGCGGACGGTGTCGAGCCAGTCGCCGAACTCCTCCGCGTTCGACACGGTCGCCGACAGTGACACCAGGGTCACCGACTCGGGGAGGTGGATGATCACTTCCTCCCAGACGGCACCGCGGAAGCGGTCCGAGAGGTAGTGCACCTCGTCCATGACGACGTAACCGAGGCCGAGGAGGGTCTGCGAGCCCGCGTACAGCATGTTCCTCAGGACCTCGGTGGTCATCACGACCACCGGTGCCTCGGAGTTGACGCTGTTGTCGCCGGTCAGCAGGCCCACCTTGTCCGCGCCGTAACGACGGCTCAGGTCGGCGTACTTCTGGTTCGACAGTGCCTTGATGGGCGTGGTGTAGAAGCACTTCTTGCCCTGCTGGAGGGCGAGATGGACGGCGAACTCGCCGACGATCGTCTTGCCCGAGCCGGTGGGCGCGGCCACGAGAACACCCTTGCCCGCCTCGAGGGCCCGACAGGCCTCGATCTGGAAGGGGTCGAGGCCGAAGTCGTACATCTCGCGGAAGTCCGCGAGCGCGGTGGCCTGCTCGACAGCACGCTTACGGGCTGCCGCGTACCGCTCGGCCGGTGAGAGATCCTCTGTCATCGTGCATTCGAGACTACCGGCCACCACTGACAACAGGACGATCATTATCCGATCGGAGCCTGTGGATCCGGCGTCCGACCAGCTCAGGAAGTCCCTCCGGGGACCGCACCGCGCTGCTCAGGGCCCCGCGACCCGCACCGCGCCGCGTATGCATTCCGCGGTCAGCGGCAGTGGCCCGAGCGGCTCCCCGTCGGCGTATCCGGTGATCCCTTCGGCAGCCAGTTCGATCTTCGCGGCGCGATGCACGGTGATCTTGGGGTGGCCGAGATGCGTCCCCTTGTAGACCTGCGGAAAGACCCGGAGCAGTGACCTGCGGCTGCAGTCCCCGACCACGGTGACGTCGAAGAGCCCGTCCGTGAGATCCGCGCCCGCGCAGATCTTCATCCCGCCCCCGTACGAGGATCCGTTGCCGACGGCCACCAGCGTCGCCTCGATCTCGCGGACCTCGCCGTCGTCCAGGGTGATCCGGAACGGGAAGGGCTTGAAGGCGGCGAGTTCGGCGAGCATCGCGAGGTCGTACTTGAAGCGGCCGGTGGGCCATCTCATGCGGTTGCCGCGGTCGTTGACCCGCGAGTCGAAGCCGGAGGCGAGCACGGTGCCGAACCAGGTGCCGCCGACGCGTCCCAGGTCGATCTCCCGCAGCCGTGCCCCCTTGAGCGCCTCGGCGACGACCCGTCCCGCGGCGGCGGGGTCGCGCACGGGCAGTCCGAGGGCCCGCGCGAAGTCGTTCCCGGTGCCGACGGCGACCAGGCCCAGCGGTGTACTCGTCCCTGCGACGGCCTGGAGGGCGAGGTTCGCCATGCCGTCGCCGCCGACGGCCACCAGGGCACCCGTGCCGGCCTCGACGGCGGCACACGCGCGCGTGAGGGCGTCCTCGGCGTTCTCCCCGAGGACCGTGCGTACGGAGAAGCCGGCGGCCCGCAACGCGGAAGCGGCCGGCTGCGCCGCGCGGGCGCCCCGGCCGCGTCCCGCGGTGGGGTTGACGAAGAGGGTGATCTCGCTGGTCACGGCCACGGACCCTACAACGTCGTCCGGCAACGTAGTCCGGCGACGTCAGGTCACGTCGTCGTAGCCGTTGATCCGGTCGTGCTCGGAGTCCGCCTGCGCCGGGAGCGCGCGGTTCGCCGACACGGACTCGATCTCGCCGATGTCCTCGGGCGTGAGGTCGAGCTCGGAGGCCTCGTCGTCGTCCGGTCCCTCGGCCTCACGACGGGCCCTGCGGCGGTCGTTCAGCAGCGAGAAGCCGGTGGCCGCGAAGTAGAGGATCCAGATCGGTCCGGCGAGCGCCATCATCGTCAGCGGGTCGGTGCTGGGCGTGGCGACCGCGGCGAACACGGTGATGCCCATGATCATGCCGCGCCACCAGCCGGCCATGCGCTTGCCGGAGATGATCCCGGTCATGTTGAGCATCACCAGGAGCAGCGGCAGTTCGAAGGAGAGGCCGAAGACGATCACCATGCGCGTGACGAGGTCGAGCAGGTCGTCAAGGGGCAGCAGGTTGTCCACGCCGAACGGCGTGAACTCGATCAGCACCTTCGCGGTGGTGGGCAGCACCTTGTACGCGAAGAATCCGCCGCCGAGGAAGAGCGGGACGCCCGTCGCGACGAAGGCGTAGGCGTACTTCTTCTCGCTCTTGTGCAGGCCGGGCGCGACGAACGCCCAGAGCTGGTAGAGCCAGATCGGCGAGGCGAAGACGACGCCCGCCATCAGGGACACCTTCAACGCCAGGGTGAACGGCGTGAGCAGACCGTTGATCGTGATCTGCGCGCAGGTGGTGTCCTTGGGCTGACTCGCCAACTCCTCGAAGGACTTCGCACAACCGACCGAGTCGAGGATCGGTTCGGTGAAGAAGTTGATGATGTCGTTGTAGAAGAAGGCGGCGACGATCGTGACGGCGACGATGGCCAGCATCGCCTTCGCGAGCCGGTTGCGGAGCTCACGAAGGTGCTCCGCGAGGGGCATCCGCCCCTCCGGATCCTTCTCCTCGATCTTGCGGGCAGACTTGAGCAACCCACGTTCCCATCTCGTGCAGGGGGCCGGCGGTCACCGGCCCTGCGTCAGCGCTTGGTCGTGTCCGTCGGCTCGGTGACCGGGCGCGAGCTGGTCACGTCACCGGGTGCGGCCTGGATGGTGCGCTGGACCTGGGACTGGTCGTCGTGCGGCGGGGCTGCCGGGGCGGCGCTGTCGTCCTTGCCCTCGGTCTTCATCGCCTTGGCCTCGCTCTTGAGGATGCGGGCGGACTTGCCCAGCGAGCGGGCCATGTCCGGAAGCTTCTTCGCGCCGAACAGCAGGATGATGACGACGAGGATGAGAATGATCTCGGGAGCGCCGAGCCTTCCGAACATAAGCTTTTACCTTCTCACCGAGGCGGCGTGGTTGGGTTGCTGCCCGACCGGTCGGACGTCTGTCCGACAGTCGTGCTGGCAGCGATCGTAACGCTCAGGGGTAAACGCGGGGCAATCCCTGTGCGTACTCCCAGTTTGCGGTCGGCGCCTCGCTCTCCGGTCCGCGACCAGCAGCGTACCTGCCGATCCTGCGAACCAGACAGGTCGGAGTGACTCAAAGCGCATGGACAGGAAGGCTCAGAGGGCGTCCGCGGCACGGGCCGCACCGGCGGAAGCGTGTTCCAGATCCTCGGCCGCGCGGCCGATCCTGCGTGCGGACTCGGTGACCTGCCTGCCCAGACGCTCCGCTTCCAGAAAGACACGGACGGCGAGCACTCCGAGGACGGAGATTCCCAGGAAACCCACAGCGATCGCGAACATCGGCCAGAACATGGCTCGACCCTAAGCCCCCTGGACCGTCGCGTGCAGACGCAGGGCCCGGACCCCTCCGCCGGTGAGGAGCTCGACGATGCGCTCCCCGGCCGGCTTGCGTACCGCCGCGCCGCACTCCGGGCAGGTGAACGAGTAGAAAGTGGTCCGATGTGTGGCGCCGATGACCAGGCGCAGAGCGTTCGCGGAGAGTTCGAACCCGGCCCGGCAGTCGGGGCACGCGGCCTTGAACACCACGGGATCCACCCTTGTCATCCCCGAGAACGCGGACGCCACGGACATTTCACTGATACCAGACATCGCCGACCCGCTCAAAGCCCTTGCTCCTGCCTGCCGTACAGCCCGTCATGAACTCCGTGCGGCCCGTCGTCCGGGCGCTGCGCTCCCCCGCCGCCGTCGACCGGAGCGCCCGGGACACCGCCGCCAGACGTACCGGGAACGTCCTGCGGCCGGTCCCCACCGTCGTGGGCACCCTGCGGTCCGTCGTACGCCGCGAGGGCCTCACGGGCCGCCTGCCGGGCGCTGTCCGCGACCTCGGCCGGTGACACGATCCGGCCTTCCCTGCCGAGCCGCAGCGCGAGCCGGCGCAGCGACGCCGGGTCGGGGGCGCGCAGGGTGATGCGCAGGCCGCCGTCGGGGAGCTCCTCGGCGCTGTCGTGCGGGTAGTACTCGGCGACCCAGCGCCCGCCGGGGCCGACCTCGACGACCACCTCGGGATCCTCCGCGGCCGGCTGCACCAGACCCTCGGAGAGGTCACGCAGCTCGACCTCGGGCGGCGCGGACGCCTCGTCGAGGATCTTGATCTCGGCGACCCGGTCGAGCCGGAAGGTGCGCCGCGCCTCGGAGCGGCGGCACCACGCCTCCACGTAGGTGTGCCCGACGCTGACCAGGCGGATCGGGTCGATCTCCCGCTCGGTGAGCTCGTCCCGCGAGGGCGAGTAGTAGCGGATCCACAGCCTGCGGCGCTCGGAGATCGCCCGGTCGACGTCGGCGAAGACCCCGCCCTCGGACTCGAAGGTGACCGACAGCCGGGCGCTGGCCCCCGCGGCCTCCCCTGAGGCGGCCTCCACCTTCGCGGTGGCCCGCAGCAGCGCCTGCCGGTCGCCCTCGCGCAGTCCGGGCAGCGTCGACACGGCGCGTGCGGCCACCAGCAGCGCGGTCGCCTCGTCGGCGGCGATCCGCAGCGGCTCGGCGACATCGTCCGGGTTGTGCCACCAGATCCGGTCGCCGTCGGTGTCGATGTCGAGCAGATCGCCCCCGCGGAAGCTGGTCCCGCACAGCGGCAGCACGTCGAGGTCGGAGATCAGCTCGTCCTCGGTGATCCCGAAGGCCCGCGCGACATCCTCGACCCGGGCGCCGGGGCGCTCCCGCAGATACGTCACCAGCGAGAGCATCCGTCGGGTCTGGTCGATCGCGTTCCCCGGCCTGGCCGGTTTTCCTGCCACTTTCTTACGTTCCCCCTCAGCCCTTGGCCACGGCGCGCAGCCGGTCGACGACGTCGGCCCGCAGCTCGGCGGGTTCCAGGACGACCACGTCGGGCCCGAACTCGACGAGCCAGGCATCCAGGCCGTGCCCGTACGGAATCTCCAACTCGTCCCACCCGTCGCCGAGTTCCCGTACGGAGGCGGCCTTCGCACGCAGCGGGTAGCCCGAGCCCGAGCGCAGCCGGATCAGCGCGGAGCGGTCGGCGATGTCCCCCGCCCAGCTCGCGACGGTCTCACGCACGGTGACGACGTCGGGCACCTGGGCCGTGTACTTTCCGCCGCGCGTACGGACCTTGCCGGTGATCCGGGAGAGCCGGAAGACCCGCTCGGCGCCCCGGTCGCGGTCCCAGCCGGCCAGGTACCAGTGGCCGCGCCAGCACTCCAGGGCCCACGGTTCGACGAGGCGGGGCTCGGGCCGGGCCGCGGTGGCCTTGCGGTAGTCGAAGGCGACGGGCCGCCGGTCGCGGCAGGCGAGCATCAGGGGCTCGAACGCGGCCTCGTGCACGGGGATGCGTGGTTCGAGGGCGCCATGGGCCTCGTACGGATCGACGTCCTCGGGGAGGCCCGCGGCGCGCAGTTTCTGCAGGGCGCCGCTCGCCGCGCCCGCGAGGCGGGCCTGCTGCCAGACCTTGGCGGCGAGGCCGAGGGCCGCGGCCTCCTCGGCGTCGAGGGTGATGGGAGGCAGCCGGTTGCTGTCCCGGCGGGCCAGATAGCCGACTTCGCCGTCGAGGTTCTCCACCGTCTCGATGACCAGGCCGAGTTCGCGCAGATCGTCCTTGTCGCGCTCGAACATCCGGTTGAAGGAGTCGTCCGAGCTCGCCTCCAGATAGGCCTCGATGGACTCGCGGAGCTCGCGCTTGCTGAGCGGCCGCCGGGTCCCGAGCAGACACAGCGCCAGGTTCATCAGCCGCTCTGCCTTGGCAATGGCCATCGATGCCCTTCCCTATGGTGCTTCCGACCGATGACCGTACCGCCCCGGGGTGTCGTGGCAAAAGCCGAGGGCCCATGCCCGGACTGGCATGGGCCCCAAGTGATCGGGTCCGGTCGGACCGCGATCACACGGCGTACGAAGATCGGACCATGATCAGAACTTCGTGATCACCGGGCCGTGCTCCGGCCCTCATGGTGATCAGGTCGCGCTCGGGTCGTACTCGGGCTCTCGTGGTGACCGGGCCGGGGGTCTCCCCCGGCCGGTCGGCCGCGAGGGCTCAGACGCCGACCAGGTCGCAGACGAAGATCAGCGCCTCGCCGGGCGCGATACGGCCGCCACCGGCGCCACGCTCGCCGTAGGCGAGGTGCGAGGGGATGATCAGCTGACGACGTCCGCCGACCTTCATGCCCTCCACGCCCTTGTCCCAGCCCGCGATGACCTGGCCGACGCCCAGCTGGAACTGGAGCGGCGCACCGCGGTTCCAGGACGCGTCGAACTCCTCGCCGGTGGAGAAGGCCACGCCCACGTAGTGGACGGAGACGGTGTCGCCCGCCTTGGCCACCGGGCCGTCGCCCTCCCAGATGTCCTTGATCTCGAGGTCCGCCGGGGGCTCGCCGCCCGGGAAGTCGATCTCGGGCTTCTCGATGCTCACGTTTCTGGCTCCTGCTTGTTTGCGGCACGTGTTTGCGACGCCTCTGTGACAAGGCAACGCGGACAGTCTTGCATTCCCGAAGGGGTTACATCTTCGCGAGGATGTCCACGGAGAAGACGAGCACCGAGTCCTTCTTGATGCTGCTGCCCTGCGGCGGGTTGTCTCCGTAGCCCAGCGCCGGCGGAATGACGATGAGGACCCGGCTGCCGACCTTCTTGCCGGTCAGACCCTGCGCCCAGCCCTTCACGACCTGTGCGAGCGGGAACGACGTGAGCTGCCCGCGGCTGTACGAGGAGTCGAACTCCTTGCCGTCCGCCCACAGCACGCCCTTGTACTGGACGAGGAGGCTGTCGCTCTCGGCGACCTCGTCCCCGTCACCCTCCAGGATGTAGTTCGCGACGAGCTTCTTCGGCGCGGCCTTCTTCGGCACCTCGATGGAGGGGGCCTTGCCGTCGGTGTTGGTGCCGACCTTCGGCAGGTCGATGTTGTCCTGGGCGACGGCCGTGCCCTTGGCGGAGCTCTTGCCGTTGAACGCCTCCTGGATGTCCACCACGAAGACCAGCGTGTCGGTGCCCTTGATGCCCGCCTGCGCGTTGCCCGACGTGCCGTAGCCCCAGGTCGGGGGCACGGCCATCTCGACGCGGCTGCCGACCTTCTTGCCCGCCAGGGCATAGCGCCAGCCGTCGATGATCTGGCCCTGGGCGAGCTGGATGACCAGCGGCGTCTTGCGGTCGAAGGAGTTGTCGAAGACCTTCGCCGAGGACCAGATCTGGCCCAGGTAGTGGGCCTGGACGAAGTCGTTCTCCGCGACCGTCCGGCCGGTGCCGACGATGACCGTCTCGACCGCGAGGTCCTTCGAGGGGTCACCGCTGCCCTTGGCGACGGTGGGCTTCTCACCGAACTTCTCACCGCCGGTGATGCCCGGCAGCGGTCCGTCGACGATCTTCGGCGGCGGGGGCGCCGAGGCCGAGGGCGAAGCCGATGGGGACGGGCTGTCGCTGGACTTGGCCTTGTCCGACTTGTCGTCGTCACCGCATCCGGCGAGAGTGACCAGTCCAGCGGGGACGGCGAGAAGAAGTGAGCGTCGGCGCACGGTGGGGGCCTCGTATCGGTCGATCTTGGTTGATGGCGTGCGCGCAACTCTACGACGTGAGAAGGGCGCCGTACGGAAAACGTACGGCGCCCCGCGTTGCGTTCCGGAAACACTCCCGAACGCGTCATGACTCACATTCCGGCGATGAGCTTCTCCACCCGGTCGTCGACGGAACGGAACGGGTCCTTGCACAACACGGTGCGCTGTGCCTGGTCGTTGAGCTTCAGGTGGACCCAGTCGACGGTGAAATCACGACGCTGTTCCTGGGCGCGCCGGATGAAGTCGCCGCGCAGCCGGGCCCTAGTGGTCTGCGGCGGTACGGACTTGCCCTCGAAGATCTTCAAGTCGTTGCAGATCCGGGCGGCTTGGCCCCGCTTCTCCAGCAGGTAGTAGAGACCTCGGCGACGGTGGATGTCGTGGTAGGCGAGGTCTATCTGAGCGACACGCGGATGCGACATCGTCATGTTGTGCTTGGCGCGATACCGCTCGATGAGCTTGTACTTCATCACCCAGTCGATTTCGGTACCGATCCGGTCGAGGTCCTCGGACTCGATCGAGTCGAGCGTGCGGCCCCAGAGCTCCAGGACCTGGTCGACGACGCCCGTACGGATACCGCGGCGCTCGACGAAGTCCACTGCCTTCTCGTAGTACTCGCGCTGCACCTCGAGAGCCGAGGCCTCGCGGCCGCTGGCCAGGCGCACCTTGCGGCGGCCCGTGATGTCGTGGCTGACCTCGCGGATGGCCCGGATCGGATTCTCCAGGGTCAGGTCGCGCATCACCGTGCCCGCCTCGATCATGCGCAGCACGAGGTCGGTGGCGCCGACCTTGAGGAGCATGGTCGTCTCGGACATGTTCGAGTCGCCGACGATGACGTGCAGCCGGCGGTAGCGCTCGGCGTCCGCGTGCGGTTCGTCCCGGGTGTTGATGATCGGCCGGGAGCGGGTCGTCGCCGAGGAGACGCCCTCCCAGATGTGCTCGGCCCGCTGGCTGACGCAGTACACGGCACCACGCGGGGTCTGCAGCACCTTGCCAGCACCGCAGAGGAGCTGCCTCGTGACGAGGAACGGAATGAGGATGTCCGCGAGCCGGGAGAACTCCCCGTGACGGGCCACCAGATAGTTCTCGTGGCAGCCGTAGGAGTTGCCCGCCGAGTCGGTGTTGTTCTTGAAGAGGTAGACGTCGCCCGCGATTCCTTCCTCGTGCAGGCGTCGTTCGGCGTCTACCAGGAGTCCTTCCAGAATGCGCTCGCCGGCCTTGTCGTGGGTGACCAGTTCCGTCACGTTGTCACATTCGGGTGTCGCGTATTCCGGATGTGATCCCACGTCGAGATAGAGGCGGGCGCCGTTTCGCAGAAAGACATTGCTGCTGCGGCCCCATGACACGACACGGCGGAAGAGGTACCGCGCCACCTCGTCGGGAGACAGGCGTCGCTGTCCCCTGAACGTACACGTGACGCCGTACTCGTTCTCCAGCCCGAAAATGCGGCGGTCCATGACTGAACATTACGCCTGATGGCCTGTGCTGAAACGGGGTTCGGGGGCACCGTTTCGATCATTTTCCGAACCGCCCTCGACCACCGTGCCCCCGCCCGTAGCTGCGAGGACCCGCCCCGTGGCCAGCAGAACGAGCAGCGCGGCGCCTCCCGCGACAGCCGATACGGCGAAGCCCCGGACGGCTCCGCCCCACTCGATGACCGGTCCCGCGAGGCCCGTCCCGACGGACGCTCCCACGGTGAACGTCGTCACAAGCCAGGAGAACGCCTCGGTGACCGTGCCCTTCGGCGCGTGCCGGTCGACGAGGATGAACGCGCAGGCGATACAGGGTGCGAGGAAGACTCCGGCAAGGGCCATCAGCGCCGTCATGGCGACCACACCCGGCATGAGCATCAGCGGCAGATAACAGACCGCCAGAAGGGCGACGAGCACGCGCAGTCGCCGCTCCGGCGCGCCGCCCCACTGCCGCGCCCCGTAGACCGTGCCCCCGACGAGCGCGCCGAGCCCGATGGCGGACATCAGCCAGCCGTATGTCGCGTCGCCGCCGTGGTCGTCGGCGTACGACACGCTCGCGACCGTGATGGCTCCGAGCGCCATTCCGACAAAAAGGAACGCGCCGAGCAGGGCGATGAGTCCGGGCGAGCGCAGCGCGCCGAGCCAGTGCGCCTCGCGCGGCGCCGAACGCCACGCGCGCGAGGGCCGCGAGACGACCACGGAGAGCGCGCCCAGCACCCCGATGACGTTGAGGATGATCAGCGCGGCCTGGGCGGACCACAGGGACACGCACAGCGTCACGAGCAACGGCCCGACGGTGAACATGACTTCCTGCGCCACCGCGTCCATCGCGTACGCCGTGTGCACCTGGTCCTCCTTGCGGAGGACGGAGGGCCACAGCGCCCGCAGACCGCCCTCCAGGGGCGGCGTGAAGAGTCCGGCGGCGGCTATGAGGGCGTACGCGAGCGGGAGCGCCTCGGTGCCGGTGAGGGCGAACACGGTGGTGGCGAGGGCGGAGACGAGCGCGGCGGGCAGCTGGATCCGCGGCTGGCCGTGAAGGTCCACCAGACGGCCGAGTAGCGGCTGGCCCACGGCGTTGGCCACTCCGTAGACCGCGGCGAGCGCTCCGGCGAGGCTGTAGCTGCCGCCCTCCGCGCGGATGAACAGCACGATGGCGATCGCGGAGGTCGCGTTCGGCAGCCGGCCCACCAGGGTGCCGACGAGCAGCCGCATGGCGTGTTTCGCCCGGAGGATCTCCAGATAACCGGTGGCCATGCCCCGCCCCTTTCGGATCCAGAATGCCCGAGTTTTCCCGTCCGCGCCGTCGGAGGCCTCGGAAGTGTTACGTATAACTTCGCTCGTCATACGTACCATGTGCGCTGTCCGCGAGTCCAGCAGAAAGACAGGTCACCGGTGGCAGCAGGCAGCCCCCGCCCCACGAGCCGTGACGTCGCCCAGGCCGCGGGAGTGTCCCAGGCGGCCGTTTCCCTGGTGCTCGGCGACAAGTGGCGCGGGCGGGTCTCCGAGCCCACGGCGGAGCGCGTACGGGAGGCCGCGCGCGAGCTCGGCTACCGGCCGAACCTGGCGGCCCGCAATCTGCGCCTGGGCAGCACACGTACGGTCCTGCTGGTGGTGCCCGCCCTGACGACCGAGTTCTTCGCCGGCGTCTACACGGGGGCGGCCCGGGTGGCGGCCGAGCACGGCTTCGGAGTGGTGCTCTACCCCTCCCCCGAGGGCATCGGTCCGGCCCGGGACCCCTTCGCTTCCGCACAGGCCGCCCTGGACGGCGTCATCGCCTCCTCCATGGCCGCCGACGCCCTCACGGCGATCCGCGGCGACCAGTTGCCCCTGGTGATGCTCGACAGCGATCCGGCGGGCAGCACGGGCGCGGCAACGGTCAACCTCGACATCCGCGACGGCGTACGACAGGTCGCGGAGCATCTGCTGGGCTTGGGGCACCGCCGTTTCCTGCACCTGGCGGCGGACATCCCGTCCTGGACCTTCGACATTCGCGCCCGCGAACTCACCGAGCGCCTGTCCGCGGTCCCCGGCACGGAGCTCCGCACGGCCCCGGCCCCGATCTCCATCGAGGGCGCCCTGGCCGCCGCCGAGACCGCCCTGGCCGCGCCCGGCCCCCGCCCCACCGCCGTGGTCTGCGACGACGACAAGCTGGCCGCGGGCGCCTACAAGGCCGCCCGGCGCCTGGGCCTGCGCATCCCCGACGACCTCTCCGTCACCGGCCTCGACGACCTGGCCCTCGCCACGGCCCTCGACCCGGAACTCACCACGGTCCGCCTGGACGCCGACCTCTTCGGCGAACGCGGCATGGAAGCCCTCCTGGCCGTCCTGAACGCCCGCGAGCCCACCGCCGAGGACATCCCGGTACACCTGATAATCCGAGCCTCCACAGCCCCACCAGCAGCCCCGTAAGGGGCGCGGGGAACTACGCGCTCAACCCACCACAGCCCGCACACGGCCCACCGGCCCGTACACCATCAGAGGCGCGGGGAACGGCGCGCTCAGCCCAGAACAACCCGCACACGACCACCGACCTCTGCCCCCCCAAAGGGCGCGGGGAACTACGCGACCAGCCCCGACGGACCCGCACACAGAACACCTCCCGCAGCCCCGAAACACCGTGTGCCCCCGGCCTGCAAAAGGCCGGGGGCACACAAGGTTCAATCAGGTCGAGGAGGTCACTCCTCGTCCTCCGGGTCCTCGGCCTCCGCGGCCGTGGACGCCCCACCCTCCTCCAACAACCGCCCGAGCTGCCGCCCGGTAATCCGCTTGAACTTCCGCTGCTGCGGCCGCGTCCGGTCCAGCACCGCAACCTCCAGCCGCTCCGCGGGAATCTCCCGCTCCGTACCGTTCGTGTCGCGCGACAGCGCCTGAACGGCCAGCTTCAGCGCCTCGGCGAGCGACATCCCGTCCTGGTGCTGCTGGTCCAGGTACGTACTGATCTGCTCGGCGTTGCCGCCGACCGCGACCGAGCCGTGCTCGTCCACGATCGACCCGTCGTGCGGAAGGCGGTAGATCTGGTCGCCCTCGGGGGTCTCCCCCACCTCGGCGACGACCAGCTCCACCTCGTACGGCTTCTCCGCCGCGGAGGAGAAGATCGTGCCGAGGGTCTGGGCGTAGACGTTGGCGAGACCACGGGCGGTCACGTCGTCACGGTCGTAGGTGTAGCCCCGGAGGTCGGCGTAACGGACGCCGCCGATCCGGAGGTTCTCGTATTCGTTGTATTTGCCTGCGGCAGCGAAACCGATCCGGTCATAGATCTCGCTGAACTTGTGCAGCGCACGGGACGGGTTCTCGCCGACGAACACGATGCCGTCGGCGAACTGCAGCACGACGAGGCTGCGGCCACGGGCGATGCCCTTGCGGGCGTATTCCGCCCGGTCGGCCATGGCCTGCTGGGGTGATACATAGAACGGCGTCGACACCGGCTATCCGTCCCTTTCTGTGGAAGTCACTCGATCACCTTGACAAGAGGTCCGCTGTCAGAGCAGCGCGGCCCGTGGGCCGTCGGGCTGCTCAAGGCGCCGCTCAAGGATCGAGCGGGCGATCTCGGAGGACTCGTCGTCGGTGAGGCGGCGGAATCCGTCTGCGGTGATCACGGTGACGATCGGGTAGATCCGGCGGGCGACATCGGGACCACCGGTCGCCGAGTCGTCGTCGGCCGCGTCGTACAGCGCCTGTACGACGAGCGTCGTGGCCTGGTCTTCGGTCAGGTCCTTGCTGTAGAGCTTCTTCATGGCGCCGCGGGCGAAGATCGAGCCGGAGCCCGTGGCCGCGAAGCCGTGTTCCTCGGAGCGGCCGCCCGTCACGTCGTACGAGAAGATGCGGCCCCTCTCGCGGTCCACGTCGTACCCCGCGAAGAGCGGGACCACGGCCAGGCCCTGCATGGCCATGCCGAGGTTGGACCGGATCATCGTGGAGAGGCGGTTCGCCTTGCCCTCCAGGGAGAGCGTGGCGCCCTCCACCTTCTCGAAGTGCTCCAGCTCCAGCTGGAACAGCTTCACCATCTCCACGGCCAGACCGGCCGTACCGGCGATGCCCACCGCCGAGTACTCGTCGGCCGGGAAGACCTTCTCGATGTCGCGCTGGGCGATCATGTTGCCCATGGTGGCCCGACGGTCACCCGCGAGCACGACACCGCCGGGGAACGTGGCGGCCACGATCGTGGTCCCGTGCGGTGCCTCGATGACACCCTTCATGGGCGGCAACTGCCGGTTGCCCGGGAGAATGGCCGGCTGGTGTTCGGACAGGAAGTCCATGAACGAGGACGAGCCGGGCGTCAGGAAGGCAGCCGGCAGACGCCCGGTGCTACGAGGGTTGGCTTCCACGCGATGTCCTTCCACGTAGGCGGCGGCCCGCCGGGGACGGCCGAGCCGATCATCAAATCTGTGCACGGACCATACCCGTACCCACGCCAGTCATCCGTCCCGGCGCCGACCCGATGGAACGGGCCGACTCCGGGGCGGACAACCGGGGTTACTCTCCGCCCTTTTGGACGAAGGAACGCACGAAGTCCTCTGCGTTCTCCTCGAGGACGTCGTCGATCTCGTCCAGTACGGAGTCGACATCGTCCGACAGCTTCTCCTGGCGCTCCTTGAGGTCTTCGGATGCCTGCGCCTCGGGCGCCTCCTCGACCTCTTCGGTGTTGCGCGTCGCCTTCTGCTGTCCGCCGCCGGTGTCCTTGGTCGCCATAACCCTCACCCCGCTCGGTTCGACGTTCTTGATCAGACCCTACAAGCAGGGTCCGACATCGGCCCCGCAGTTGCTACAACGTCCGGGGGCCACCTCGATGATTCCCGGACGCCGCCTCTTTCCACCTCGCCCTGCCGCATCGGCCCGAGGGCCACGGCGGCCGGATCAGCCGCCCGAAAGGACCCTGACCAGGTCTTCCGCCGTACGACAGCGGTCGAGGAGCTCCTTGACGTGATTACGCGTTCCGCGAAGCGGCTCGAGGGTTGGGACCCGCTGGAGCGAGTCCCGGCCCGGCAGATCGAAGATCACCGAGTCCCAGGAGGCCGCCGCGACGTCGTCCGCGTACTGCTCCAGACAGCGCCCGCGGAAGTACGCGCGTGTGTCCTCCGGCGGCTTCGTCCGGGCCCGCTCCACGTCCGTCTCGTCCAGCAGGCGCTTCATCCTGCCGCGGGCCACGAGACGGTTGTAGAGGCCCTTCTCCGAGCGCACGTCGGCGTACTGGAGGTCGACCAGGTGCAGCCGTGCGGCGTCCCATTCGAGGCTGTCACGGCGCCGGTAGCCCTCCATGAGCTCCCGCTTGGCCACCCAGTCCAGTTCGCCCGCCAGGCTCATGGGATCGCTCTCCAGGCGCCCCAGGACGTCCTCCCAACGAGTGAGTACGTCCTTGGTCTGCTCGTCCGCGTCCGCGCCGAACCGCTCCTCGACGTACTTGCGCGCCAGCTCGAAGTACTCCATCTGCAGCTGGACGGCGGTGAGTGTCCGGCCACTACGGAGCGTGATCAGGCGCTTGAGTGTCGGGTCGTGCGAGACCTGGTGCAGCGTGCGCACCGGCTGGTCCACGGCGAGGTCCACGGCGATGAAGCCGTCCTCGATCATCGACAGGACGAGGGCGGTCGTGCCGAGCTTGAGATAGGTCGAGATCTCCGAGAGGTTCGCGTCGCCGATGATCACGTGCAGGCGGCGGTACTTCTCGGCGTCCGCGTGCGGCTCGTCACGCGTGTTGATGATCGGGCGCTTCAGAGTGGTTTCGAGGCCCACCTCGACCTCGAAGTAGTCGGCGCGCTGGCTGAGCTGGAAGCCGTGCTCGTGCCCGTCCTGACCGATACCGACGCGGCCCGCTCCGGTGACGACCTGGCGTGAGACGAAGAACGGCGTGAGGTGGCGCACGATGTCCGAGAAGGGGGTCTCCCGCTTCATCAGGTAGTTCTCGTGCGTGCCGTACGAGGCGCCCTTGTTGTCGGTGTTGTTCTTGTAGAGGTGGATCGGCTGGGCGCCGGGCAGCTGGGCCGCGCGCTCCGCGGCCTCCGCCATGATGCGCTCGCCGGCCTTGTCCCACAGGACGGCGTCCATCGGATTGGTCACCTCGGGAGAGCTGTACTCCGGGTGTGCGTGGTCCACGTACAGCCGCGCCCCGTTGGTGAGGATGACATTGGCGAGGCCGATGTCCTCGTCCGTGAGCTGACTGGAGTCGGCGGCTTCGCGGGCGAGGTCGAAGCCCCGCGCGTCCCGCAGCGGGTTCTCCTCCTCGAAGTCCCAGCGGGCCCGCCGGGCCCGGTGCATCGCCGCCGCGTAGGCGTTGACGATCTGGGACGAGGTGAGCATGGCATTGGCGTTGGGGTGGCCGGGGACGGAGATCCCGTACTCCGTCTCGATGCCCATTACTCGCCGTACGGTCATGCGGCCCTCCTTGCCCGGCGGCGTCCTCGGTCGGGGACGCCGCTCAAGTACCGCTGGCGCTCCGGTGCGTGTGCGGTGCCCGTCCCCGCACTGCGCGACTCGGCGGTACCGAAGAGCCTAGAGCGCCTTTGCGCTGGTGGGGAGATCATTTGCGTCATTGCTCAGCTCCAGCTGTGCCCTGGAAAACAGTCGGCTGCGGGTACCCAGTGAGGGCACCCGCAGCCACCCTGTCTTTTACAGGTACTGACCGGTGTTCGCCACCGTGTCGATGGAGCGTCCGGTGTCCGCGCCCTGCTTTCCGGTGATGAGCGTACGGATGTAAACGATCCGTTCGCCCTTCTTTCCGGAGATACGGGCCCAGTCGTCCGGGTTCGTGGTGTTCGGCAGGTCCTCGTTCTCCTTGAACTCGTCCACGCAGGCCTGGAGCAGGTGGGAGACCCGCAGACCCTTCTGGTTGTGCTCGAGGAAGTCCTTGATCGCCATCTTCTTGGCGCGGCCGACGATGTTCTCGATCATGGCGCCGGAGTTGAAGTCCTTGAAGTACAGGACTTCCTTGTCGCCGTTGGCGTACGTGACCTCGAGGAAGCGGTTCTCCTCGGACTCGGTGTACATGTGCTCGACGGCGGTCTGGATCATGCTCTGGACCGTGGTGGTCTTGCTGCCGCCGTGCTCGCCGACGTCGTCGGAGTGCAGCGGGAGGCGCTCGGTGAGGTACTTGGCGAAGATGTCCTTGGCCGCCTCGGCGTCCGGACGCTCGATCTTGATCTTCACGTCGAGACGGCCGGGACGCAGGATCGCGGGGTCGATCATGTCCTCGCGGTTCGAGGCGCCGATCACCACCACGTTCTGCAGGCCCTCCACGCCGTCGATCTCGGCGAGCAGCTGCGGGACGATGGTGTTCTCCACGTCCGAGCTGACACCCGATCCACGGGTGCGGAAGAGGGACTCCATCTCGTCGAAGAAGACGATGACGGGGGTGCCCTCGCTGGCCTTCTCACGAGCACGCTGGAAGACGAGGCGGATCTGCCGCTCGGTCTCACCGACGTACTTGTTGAGGAGCTCGGGACCCTTGATGTTGAGGAAGAAGCTCTTGCCCGTGGCCTGTCCGGTCACCTCGGCGACCTTCTTGGCCAGCGAGTTGGCGACGGCCTTGGCGATGAGCGTCTTGCCGCATCCGGGGGGCCCGTACAGCAGTACGCCCTTGGGCGGCCGCAGTTCGTGCTCCTTGAACAGGTCGGGGTAGAGGTACGGGAGCTCGACCGCGTCGCGGATCATCTCGATCTGGCCGCCCAGACCGCCGATCTGCTCGTAGCCGATGTCCGGGACCTCTTCGAGGACGAGCTCCTCGACCTCGCTCTTCGGAACGACCTCGTAGACATAGCCTGAGCGGGGTTCGAGCAGCAGGGCGTCGCCGGGGCGGATGGTGACATCCATCAGCGGCTCGGCGAGCCGCACCACCCTTTCCTCGTCGGTGTGCCCCACCACGAGGGCGCGCTCGCCGTCCTCGAGGATCTCCTTGAGGGTGACGATGTCGCCGACGCTCTCGTACTCCATGGCCTCGACCACGTTGAGGGCTTCGTTGAGCATCACTTCCTGGCCGCGCCTGAGCTCTTCGAGCTCGACGCTGGGGCTGACGTTCACCCGGAGCTTGCGGCCCCCGGTGAAGATGTCGGCCGTGCCGTCCTCGTTCGCCACGAGGAAGACACCGAAGCCGGCCGGCGGCTGTGCGAGCCGGTCGACCTCCTCCTTGAGTGCCACGATCTGGTCGCGGGCCTCTCGGAGGGTGTTGGCGAGCCGCTCGTTCTGCGCGGACACGCCGGCCAGGTTGGTCTGCAGCTCGACGATCCGCTCTTCGAGAATCCTCGTGTGTCGCGGAGAGTCGGCGAGCTTGCGTCGCAGGACGGCGATCTCCTGCTCAAGGTAGGCAATCTGCCCGGACGGGTCGTCGGACCCTCGTCCCGGGCGGATGCCGCGGTTCATGTCGTCGTCGTGGGCTGCCACGGTCCTCACCTCCTCCAAGGGGAGCTGGACGCTTCCAGACCCTACCTGGGTGGGTGTCGATTGAAACCCCTAGATCACAAAGACGGTCGAGGTGTGTCCGATCTTCACCCTTGCGCTCTCCCTCACGCCAGTGGAATACCCACACAACATGATTGGGAAGCCGACGGAGGTAGGGTCGAAGTGTTCAACACCCGCCAGAGCTGGCCCGATTCCCAAGTCTTCGGATCGCTCGGCGCAGGAAACGGCAGGAGAAACGACCGTGCAGCAGGAGGCCGCAGTCGACGGCGAGGGGCTCGAGGTCTGGATCGACCAGGACCTCTGTACCGGCGACGGAATCTGCGCCCAGTACGCCCCCGAGGTCTTCGAGCTGGACATCGACGGCCTGGCCTACGTGAAGAGCTCCCAGGACGAACTCCTGCAGGCCCCGGGCGCCACAACGCCCGTACCGCTGACGCTTCTGCGTGATGTCGCCGACTCCGCGAAGGAGTGCCCGGGCGACTGCATCCATGTACGTCGCGTTTCGGACAGGGTCGAGGTCTACGGCCCCGACGCGGAGTGACCGTAAAGCCACTCCGCGTAACGAATTGTCTGATTTCTCACGCCTGGCCGCTGTCTCACACGCTGTGGGCCTCGGACGGCGTCGAGCGGACGAACGCGCCGTTCTTCCACTGCCACTTGGCGCGCTCGGTCACGTCCGGACAGCAACTCGGCACGTCGCGCGACGAGTAGCCGAGGAGGGTCGCGGTGATCGTGGCGTCACGGACGGCGAAATCCTTGACGCTCAGGCGGTCCTTCGGGGCGACCAGCGTGGCGACGACGCGGGGCTTCGGGTCGTCCGCGGACCGTGTGACGACGTAGACACCGCTGGGCGGGGTGCCGAAGCCGGTCTCGCAGCGGACCACGGCGACCGTCTCGGGGCGGCCGTCGCCGTCCAGATCGCCGGAGGCCTGTCTCTGGACGGCGGCCTCTGTGGGGCCGCACTCGATCGGGAATTCGACGCCCGCCGGGTCGGGGGGCGCCACGGCGGCAGGGGCCGTCCTCGCCTCGGGACCGTGCTGGGCGGCGGTGGCCCGGTCGGGCTGCAGGAAGCCGGAGGCCGCGACCACCCCGGCGAGGGCGGTCGCCGTGGCCAGCCAGTGGATCGGACGGGTGTGCGTGTGTGCCAGTTCCGGAACGGCGGATTGCTGCACTAGGAAGTGTCTCCTGTGAGGGCTGTGCCGGTGGGGGTGGCCAGCATGGTGCCACACGTCACACCGTGAGGGAACGGCGGGGGTCCGGAGTTACTGGCGGGATGTCAAGGGAAAAGCGTCGTGGCCGAGTTCCCGAGGTGCTCCCGGGAACTCGGCCACGACGCTTGAGCGTTGTACGCGGCACAGGGCCGCCTCGGCGGCCGGCGCCTGTGTCGGTCAGCGGCCGGTGCCTCCGTCGGCGTTCGGACCGGAGTAGTCCTCGCCGTACGCGCCCTTGGCGGGGCGGCGGCGGCGCATGGGCGGCTCGACGCCGTCCGCGAGGCGGCGGGCGGTGAGCAGGAAGCCGGTGTGCCCGATCATCCGGTGGTCCGGGCGGACGGCCAGGCCCTCGATGTGCCAGTTGCGGATCATCGACTCCCAGGCGCTCGGCTCGTTGAAGCAGCCGATCTCGCGGATGGACTCGACGGTCCGGGCGAGCTGGGTGGTGGTCGCCACGTAGCAGCAGACGATGCCGCCGGGGACGAGCGCCTTGGAGACGGCCTCCAGGCACTCCCACGGGGCCAGCATGTCGAGGATGACGCGGTCGACCTCGGTGTCGCTGAGGTTGTCCTGGAGGTCGCCGACGGTGAGCTGCCAGGCGGGGTGCGGGCCGCCGAAGTAGCGCTCCACGTTCTGCTGGGCGATCTCGGCGAAGTCCTCGCGGCGCTCGTAGGAGTGCAGCATGCCCTGGTCGCCGATGGCGCGCAGCAGGAAACTGCTGAGCGAGCCGGAGCCCACGCCCGCTTCCACGACGCGTGCGCCGGGGAAGATGTCGGCGAAGGCCAGGATCTGCCCCGCGTCCTTGGGGTAGACCACGGCGGCGCCGCGGGGCATGGACAGGACGTAGTCGGGGAGCAGGGGGCGCAGTGCCAGATAGGCGACGTTCCCCGTGGTGCGGACAACGCTGCCCTCGGGAGCGCCGATCAGCTCGTCGTGCGGGAAGGAACCCTTGTGGGTGTGGAAGTTCTTCCCCGCTTCGAGCGTGAACGTGTAGTGGCGGCCCTTGGGGTCGGTCAGCTGAACCTGGTCCCCGACCTTGAAGGGCCCACGTCGGCGGGCGGCACCGGTCGGTTCGGACATGTGAACAGCCTACCGGTCCCTGCGAGGCGCTCTGACCGCTCGGGGTTCGTGGGAATCTGCGGGTGCCTCGTGGCTGGGCGCGCCGTTCCCCGCGCCCCTTGCGGGGCGCCAAGCGCGGGCTCGGTTCTCAGTTGGGGCGGGCCATTGCCTTGACGAAGGCTCGCTCGACGTCTGCTGCCGAGAGGACTCCGTAGATCTCGCCGGAGTCCTCCACCACCAGGTACTCGGTCGCGGGGGCGGCTCGCAGGGCGTCCAGGAGCTCCTCTCCGGCCAGTTCGGCGGAGACGCGCATGCCGTCCGTCAGGTCCTGGGCTAGGCCGCTGACGGCGACCCAGGGGCGGCGGTGTTCCGGTACGCCGACGATGGCGGCCTCGCGGACCAGGGAGAGGGGTTCGCCGTCGGGGTCGACCACGACCAGGGCGCGCGCGCCGGCGTCGTTTGCCCGGCGCAGCGCCTCCGAGAGCGGGGTGTTGGTCTCCACGGGCACCGCGCGGCGGGTCAGGGCCCGAGCCCTGAGCTCGGGCAGGTGTTCGCGCAGACGGGCCATGCGCAGGCTGTTCCCGGCGCCGGTCCAGATGATCGCGGCCAGGATCGCGGCGAGCAGGGCGTCCATGACGGTGTCCATGCCGCCGATGTCCTCGGCGTCGGCGCCGAGCGCCCCGGACTGGGTGAGCAGGGGCAGTCCGACGAGTACGGAGATCGCCAGCGCGCGGCCGACCCAGGCGGCGGCGATCGTGCCGCTCATCGGCTTGCCGGTGATCTTCCAGACGACGGCCCTGAGCATCCGGCCGCCGTCCAGGGGCAGGCCGGGGAGCAGGTTGAACGCGGCGACGATCAGGTTCGAAATCATCAGGCCGGCCAGCAGGACGCCCGGGACCGTGCCCGGCTCGACTGCCTGCAGGGCGAGGTAGAAGAGGCCGCCGAGGATCAGCGAGAGCAGGGGGCCGACGAAGGCGAGGACGAACTCGCGGCCAGGGGTCTCGGACTCCTTCTCGATCTCCGAGACGCCACCGAAGAACTGCAGCTGAATGCGGCGCACCGGCAGTTTGAAGCGCAGGGCGGCCACCGTGTGGGCCAGTTCGTGGACGAGTACGGAGGCGTAGAAGGCGACCGCGAAGAAGAGCGAGACGAGGTAGCGGGCCATGCCGAGTTCGGGCAGAACCCGGTCGAGCTGGCCGCCGAAGACCCAGGTGATGAGCGCGGCGACGAGGAACCAGCTGGGCGCCACGTACACGGGGACGCCGAAGGGGCGTCCCATCAGCAGACCGCCGCCCGGATCCTTGCCACGCCGGGAGGACGAGCCCCGCTTCCGCCCTGACTTGGATTTGGCAGGCGGGGTGTGCGCCTCGGAACGGTGGGCGTCGTGGGGCTGCCCGGGCGTGGGGTCGTCGGTGCGGGGGTCAGGGGCGGCCGGTGAAGTGGGCGGTGAGGCGGCCGGTGGAGTGGGCGCCTTCCGCAGATCGGCCGACGGCACATCCGCCCGCGCTTCTCCGTCTCCAGCGGCTCCAGCGGCTCCAGCGGCTCCAGCGGCTCCAGCGGCTCCAGCGGCTCCAGCGGCTCCAGCGGCTCCAGCGGCTCCAGCGGCTCCAGCGGCTCCAGCGGCCCGGTCGTTCGCCGGGTCCTCCGGGGTTCCCTGGTTCTGGTCCGGCTGCTGCGCATCCGCTGCCGCTGTCGTGTCTGCCTCCGGCCGGGGTTTCGCCTGGGCGTCGGTGTCGTGCGGCTCCTCGTCGGAGTGCGGCCGGGCCGTCGAGGTGGCCGGATCGCCGGGGCTCGGCCGACCCGTGCGGCGCTCGTCCGCCTCGTCCGTGCCGGATCGCGGCTGCCCGCTCCCGCCGCTCTCGTCCACGATGTCCCCTCGTTCGACGCGTCTCCCGCTCGCGATCATGCAGCGAGAGGTCCTGTGGTCGATGGTATGCGGCCGTCGTGTCGTGTTCGGCCCCGGCACCCCCTCTGTTTCCCACTCCGTGGCGGTCGCGGGCAGGTCACCGTGTGTCGCACTGTCAGTGGCGGCCCGTAAGGTCTGTCGTCATGGAAACCAGCACTGACGGCGTGGCTCAGGCAGGCCCGCAACCCGAGCCGACGGGCACCTCGGCCGAGTCCGCGGACGTGCCGGTCCAAGCCCCGTCCGCCCCCGCGGCCGACCCGGTCGTGGTCGCCGAGCCCGCCCGCGTCACCGTCGCCGTGCCGCCGGCCTCGTTGTCGCCCTCCCGGGCCGGGGACTTCATGCAGTGCCCGTTGCTGTACCGCTTCCGGGTGATCGACAAGCTGCCCGAGAAGCCGAGCGAGGCGGCCACCCGGGGCACGCTGGTGCACGCGGTGCTGGAGCGGCTCTTCGACGCGCCGGCCACCGAGCGGACCGCGCCGCGCGCGAAGTCGCTGATCCCCGGCCAGTGGGACCGGCTGCGCGAGGCGAAGCCGGAGCTCGCCGAGCTGTTCGCGGACGCCGACGAGAAGGCGGCGGGCGAGCGGCTGGCCCGCTGGCTGACCGAGGCGGAGCAGCTGGTGGAGCGCTGGTTCACCCTGGAGGACCCGACGCGTCTCGAACCGGCCGAGCGCGAACTGTTCGTGGAGGCCCAGCTGGACTCGGGCCTGAAGCTGCGCGGCATCATCGACCGTGTCGACGTGACCCCGTCCGGCGATGTGAGGATCGTCGACTACAAGACGGGCAAGGCCCCGCGCCCGGAGTACGCGGAGGGCGCCCTGTTCCAGATGAAGTTCTACGCCCTCGTGGTCTGGCGGCTGAAGCAGGTCGTCCCGCGCCGCCTCCAGCTCGTCTATCTGGGCAGCGGTGACGTCCTGACGTACGACCCGGTCCCCGCCGACCTGGAGCGCGTCGAGCGGAAGCTGCACGCGCTGTGGGAGGCGATCCGGCTGGCCACGGAGACCGGTGACTGGCGGCCGCGCCCCACCAAGCTCTGCGGCTGGTGCGACCACCAGGCCGTGTGTCCGGAGTTCGGCGGCACTCCCCCGCCGTATCCGCTGCCGGTGCGCCGGGCGGTGCCGGCCCCGGACGAGGACCGGGGAGCCGCTCCTGGGCCGGCACCCGGCTCCCCGTGAGGGCGCCCGAGTCCGGCGCTGCCGAGCAGGGCAGAATGGGGCCGGACTAACGAAGGAGACTTACGTGGCCATCCGCGTCCTATTGGTCGACGACCAGCCGCTGCTGCGTACCGGCTTCCGGATGATCCTGGAGGCCGAGCAGGACATCGCGGTCGTCGGCGAGGCCGGTGACGGTCTCCAGGCACTGGATCAGGTACGGGCCCTGCAGCCCGATGTGGTTCTGATGGACATCCGTATGCCGCGGATGGACGGGGTCGAGGCGACCCGTCAGATCACCGGCCCCGGTCGGGACGGTCCGGCGAAGGTGCTGGTCCTGACGACCTTCGACCTCGACGAGTACGTGGTGGAGGCACTGCGCGCCGGCGCCAGCGGCTTCCTCCTGAAGGACGCCCCCGCCAACGAACTGGTGCAGGCGATCCGGGTGGTGGCCTCCGGTGAGGCCATGCTCGCGCCCAGCATCACCCGTCGGCTCCTCGACAAGTACGCGAGCCATCTGCCCTCGGGCGACGAGCCGGTGCCGGACACTCTGCACACGCTCACCGAGCGCGAGGTAGAGGTGCTGAAGCTGGTGGCCCGCGGTCTGTCGAACGCGGAGATCGCCGCCGATCTGTTCGTCAGCGAGACGACGGTGAAGACGCACGTGGGCCACGTCCTCACCAAGCTGGGGCTGCGCGACCGCGTGCAGGCCGCGGTGTACGCGTACGAGAGCGGTCTGGTGCGCCCCGGCGCGCAGTGAGCGCCCCCGCCACGGACCTGTGACAGGAGAAACGGCCGCCCCCCTCGGACAACTCGAATGAGGGGGGCGGCCGTTCTGCGTGTGCGCGGCGGAGGTACGCGGACGGGCTCAGTCCTTGCTGATCTCCCAGAAGCGGAACACCGTGGACGCGTCGAGGCAGTTCTCCAGGCCGTACACGCTGTCGCGGACGACCGCGTACTGCTTGGCCTGCCAGACCGGGATGATCGGGACCTGGTCGGCGACGATGTCCTGGAGCTCGCCGTACTGCGGCTCGGTCGAGGCGCGGTCGCTCTGGGCGGCGGTCTCGGGGATGAGCCGCCCGGTGACCGTGCTGTTCGTGTAGTTGTTGCCCAGCACGTTGCCCTCGCCGAAGAACGGGGCCGTGAAGTTGTCCGGGTCCGGGTAGTCCGGCACCCAGCCCTTCACGTACACGCCGTACTTGCCCGCCTCGATGTCCTTCTCGTACTTGTCGTACGCGACGGACTTCACGGTCGCGTCGAACAGGCCGCTCGCGTTGAGCTGCCCCGCGATCGCCCTGAACTCCTGGTCGGTGGAGGGGCCGTAGCGGGTCGGCGTCGACCAGAGGGTCAGCTTCACCTTGTCGGTGATGCCGTCCTCCAGCAGCGCGGCCTCGGCCTTGGCGCGCGAGGGGCGGGCGCCGTAGGTGTCGAAGAAGGCCGTGTTGTGGCCCGTGATGCCGGCCGGGATGATCGAGTACAGCGGGGTCGCCGTGTTCTCGTAGACCTCTTTGATGAGGGCGTCGCGGTCGAGCAGATGGGCGATGGCCTTGCGGACGCCCTGCTTGCCCGCCACCGGGTCCTTCATGTTGAAGACCAGGTGCTGCACCTCGGCGCTGGAGCCCTCGACGACGTCGATCTCCTGGCTGCCGGTGGTGTCCGCCTCGATCTCCGCGATGTCCTCGGCGGCGAGACCTCGGTAGGCGACGTCGACCCGGCCGTCGAGGACGGCTTTCTTCAGGCCGGCCTGGTCGCCGTGGAACAGCTTGAGGGTCACGCCGTCGTTCTGTGTCTCGGCGTTGCCCTTGTAGTTCTCGTTCACCGAGAAGACGGCCTCGTCCTCGCCGAACGACTCCAGCTTGTACGGGCCCGAGCCGACGGCCTTGCCGTCCTCGCGCAGCCCGTCCGCCGAGTACTCCCGGCGGTTGACGATCGAACCGGCACCGGAGGCGATCTTGCTCGGGAAGGTGGCGTCGGAGACCTTGAGCCTGAAGACGACCGTCTTGTCGTTCGGCGCCTCCACCTTGTCCAGCATGGGGAACATGATCGCGGGCCCGGCGCCGTCGTCGATCTTCATCATGCGGTCGAAGGAGAACTTGACGTCCTGCGAGGTGAGGTCGTCACCGTTGCTGAACTTCAGCCCGTCGCGCAGGGTGCACCGGTAGACCCTGGCCTCGGTGTCCGTGAACCCGCACTCTCTGGCGGCCTCCGGCTCCGGCTCGGTGCCGCCCTTGGGGAAGCTGAGCAGGGACTGGAAGACGTTGTTGAAGAGGAGCCAGGAGCCGGGGTCGTAGCCGGAGGCGGGATCCGTGGCCAGGACGTCGTCCGTCATTCCCATGACGACGTCGGAGTCACTTCCCCCGGAGCCTCCCGACTCCGAGCCGCATCCCGTCAGCAGGCCGGCGGACAGTCCCGCCACGACGGGCAGGACCGGCCACTTGGTGCGCATGTTCACGAGCTTGTGCCTTGTCGTTGGTCTGTCTCTGGTCCGGTCGGCAGCCGTCGCTTCCGGCTGGGCCGCCCGGTCCGGTCGGTCGCCCTCGCCTCGGGCTCAGCCGCCGACGCCGCGGCCGAGCTCCCACAGCTGAAGCGTCGCCGAGGAGTTGAGCGCGTACTCGGCGCCGGTGATGTCGTCCCGGGTGGCGATGTACTGCTTGCCCTGCCACAGCGGCAGAACCGGGACGTCGTCGGCGACGATGCTCTGGATCTCCTCGATGCTCTTCGAGGCGCTGAGCCGGTCGGCCTCGCGGCGGGACTCGGGGATCAGCTTGGTGCGGATCTCCGGGTTCGCGTACGGCGAGCCGATGGTGTTGTCCTTGTCGAGGAACGGCGCGAGGTAGTTGTCGGCGTCGGGGAAGTCCGGGAACCAGCCCATGCCGTAGACCTCGTAGTCGCCCTTCTGCTCGTTCGGGCGGAAGGTCGACCAGTTCTCGCCCTTGATGCTCACCTTGAACAGGCCACTGTCGTTCAGCTGCTTCTGCAGCAGCTCGAACTCGTCCTTGGTGGCCGGTCCGTAGTGGTCGTCCGTGTAGTGCAGCGTCAGCTTCACCGGTGTGGTGATGTTCGCCGCGGCCAGCAGGTCCTTGGCCTTGGGGATGCTCGGGTCGCCGTACTTGTTGAAGAACGAGTTGGCGTGACCGGTGACGGTGGCCGGGACCATCGAGTACAGCGGGTCGGCGCCGGAGCCGTACACCTGCGAGGTGAGCTCGCCGCGGTTGATGACCTGGGCCATCGCCTGACGGACCGCCTTCGTCTTCACCGACGGGTCGTTGGTGTTGAAGCCGAGGTAGCGGATCTCCAGGCCGGGCTGCTCGATCAGGTCGACGTCGGTGCCCTTGTCGTTCTGGAGCTTCTTGATCTGCGCGGGCGACATGGTGCGGGTCATCATGTCGATGTCGCCCTTGTCGAGCGCGGTGCCCATGGCGTCGGCGCTCTCGAAGGAGCGCAGCTCGACCTTGTCGTTCTTCAGCTCCGAAGTCCCCTGGTAGTTGGGGTTCTTGGTGAAGACGGCCTTGACGATCACGTCGTCCTTGACCTCGGCCTTGAGGGTGTACGCCCCGGAGCCGTTCACCTCGAAGCCGTCCCGCAGCTTGTTCTTGTCGTAGTCGTCGGGGTTGACGATGCCCGCGACCGGCGTGGACAGCTTGAACGGGAAGGTGGCGTCCGCGCTGTTGAGGTGGAAGATCACCTCTCGGTCGCCCTTGGTCTCGACGGTGTCGATGGTGGACAGCAGGGCGAACACACCGCTGTCCGCCTTGATCTGCATCGCGCGGTCGATGGAGAACTTCACGTCCTCGGCGGTGATCGGTTCACCGTTGGAGAACTTGAGGTCCTTGCGCAGGGTGCAGGCGTACCGCTCGTTGCCCGAGTCGGTGAAGCCGCACTCCTCGGCCGCCTCCGGAGCCGGGTCGCCGCCGCCGTTGGGCATGACCATCAGTGTCTGGACGGTCTGGCGGAGGATGTTCCAGGTGCCCACGTCGTACGCGGAGGCCGGGTCGAGCGGCGCCGGGTCCTCCTTCGAGGCGGTGAACCGGTCGGTAGTGCCGACGACGATGGCGTCGCCGCCGTTGTCCCCGCTGTCGGAACCGCCGCACGCGGCGAGGACCGGGGCGAGCAGACCGATCACGGCCGGCAGCACCAAAGTCTTACGGTTCATGCTCGAAGTTCTCCAGAGCTGTCGATCCCGCTAACCCGGCAGGCCGGGTTGCGGCGGTGGGGGTCACGGGGGTTACGGCGATGTCTCGATGAGATTAGTCCGCACCAGCAGGACCGTTCGCAGGTACCGGAGTTGAGCTCCCATCACGCTGCGAAACCGGGTGTGGACGCACCGAAAACCCGACAGCGGAAGGATTGGTGCAGCGTTCCATGAATCGGGACACAAGGACGCGTCGAACCGGACCGAAAGGGCTTCCGAAACACAACCGAGTCGGCTTGTCGACGGCCCGGGGCGTGTCGAACGTCACATCCTCAACTATGTGAGGAAGCACTCGAATTCGGCCACCCGGGACACACGGAAGAGGATCGAATTACTCCGGTGCCGTGACCACGTAGTTTTTCCGGCATTCAATCATTCACCCTGGGTGAAGGATTAGCGCTTTTCCGTCATCAGACCCCGTAGAAAAGACAGGTCAACCTGTTCGAGGGACGGAACAACGGTACGCCGGACCGCCGGAGCGATGGGCGCGACGGACGGTACGGCGACGACGTGGCAGCCCGCCGCCTCGGCCGCGGCGACGCCCGTCGCCGTGTCCTCGATGACCGCGCATCTGGCCGGATCCGCGCCCAGACCGGCGGCCGCCAGCAGATAAGGGTCGGGGAACGGCTTGGTGCGCTCGACCTCGTCGCCCGCGATCGTCAGGGCGAAGTTCTGAGGGCCCAGCGAGGTCACGACGCGGTCGATGATGCGCCGGTGCGAGGCGGAGACCAGGGCCGTGGGGATCCGGTGCGCGGCCAGCTCGGCGAGGAGCCTCGCGGCGCCCGGCATCAGCGGCAGGGCGCGGCCGATCCGGTCCTCGAACCCGTCGTTCAGCAGCACCGTGAGCTCGGCGAGGGTGACGTCCGCGCCGGTGGCCTCGATGAGGAAGCCCGCGCTGCGGGTCATGGGGCCGCCGACGACCACGTGGCGCCAGGAGTCGTCGAGGGTGTGGCCGAGGCTGGCGAACACCTCCACCTCGGCGTCCCACCAGAAGCCCTCGGTGTCCACCAGGGTGCCGTCCATGTCCAGGAGTACGGCCTGGAGGGCGGAGCCCTCGGCCGTTTGGGTACCTAGTGCGGGGACCGTACTGGTCATAGGCGCACCTCCGTGTAGGGACGAGAAGGCCGGTTCCCTCCCGGGGAACCGGCCTGCACTGGACCGACAAGTGTACGTCGCCGTCGAGAGAAGTGCCTCCTGTAATGGGGCCCGCGGCACGTTGGCGGCCGCGGGCCCGTGGTGGTTGCTCGCGCCCACGCGGCGGAGCCGCAGAATGTCACAGCCCCGCGCCCCTGCAGGGCGCTTACCTGGCGTTGAAGTACTTCGCCTCCGGGTGGTGGATCACGATCGCGTCCGTGGACTGTTCCGGGTGGAGCTGGAACTCCTCGGAGAGGTGGACGCCGATCCGCTCGGGCTCCAGGAGGCGGGCGATCTTGGCGCGGTCCTCCAGATCGGGGCAGGCGCCGTAGCCGAGGGAGAAGCGGGCGCCGCGGTACTTGAGCGCGAACATGTCCTCGACGTCGGCCGGGTCCTCCCCCGCGAAGCCGAGTTCGGAACGCACGCGCGCGTGCCAGTACTCGGCGAGGGCCTCGGCCAACTGCACGGACAGACCGTGCAGTTCGAGGTAGTCGCGGTAGGCGTTCGCCTCGAAGAGCTTGGCAGTCTCCTCGCCGATGCGGGAGCCGACGGTGACGACCTGGAGGCCGACGACGTCCGTCTCGCCGGACTCCTCAGGCCGGAAGAAGTCGGCCAGGCAGAGCCGGCGGCCACGGCGCTGGCGCGGGAAGGTGAAGCGGGTGCGCTCGTTGCCCTGCTCGTCCAGGAGGATCAGGTCGTCGTCCTTGGACACGCACGGGAAGTAGCCGTAGACGACGGCCGCCTCCAGCAGGTTCCCCGTCTGCAGCTGGTCGAGGAGACCGCGCAGCCGCGGCCGGCCCTCGGTCTCCACCAGCTCCTCGTACGTCGGCCCGTCGCCCTTGCGCGCCTGCTTGAGGCCCCACTGGCCCTTGAAGAGCGCGCCCTCGTCGAGCCAGGAGGAGTACTCCTTGAGCTGGATGCCCTTGATGACGCGGGTGCCCCAGAACGGCGGCTCGGGAACCGGGTTGTCGATGGACACGTCGGAGCGGACCGAGCCCTCCTCGGGGCGCTCCTCGACGACCGTCTGGGGGGTGGCCCTGACCCGGCGCTGCTTCAGCTCGGGCAGGCTCGCGCCGGGCACACCGCGCTTGACCGCGATCAGCGCGTCCATCAGGCGCAGGCCCTCGAACGCGTCCCGGGCGTAGCGGACTTCGCCCTCGTAGATCTCGTGCAGGTCCTGCTCGACGTACGCCCTGGTGAGGGCCGCGCCGCCGAGGATCACGGGGTAGTCGGCTGCCATCTTGCGCTGGTTGAGCTCCTCCAGGTTCTCCTTCATGATCACCGTGGACTTGACCAGCAGGCCCGACATGCCGATGACGTCGGCGCGGTGCTCCTCGGCGGCCTCCAGGATCGCGGAGACGGGCTGCTTGATGCCGAGGTTGACGACGTTGTAGCCGTTGTTGGACAGGATGATGTCGACGAGGTTCTTGCCGATGTCGTGGACATCGCCGCGGACGGTGGCCAGCACGATGGTGCCCTTGCCCTCGTCGTCGGTCTTCTCCATGTGCGGTTCGAGATGGGCCACGGCGGTCTTCATGACCTCGGCCGACTGGAGCACGAACGGCAGCTGCATCTGGCCGGAACCGAACAGCTCACCGACGACCTTCATGCCGTCGAGGAGCGTCTCGTTGACGATGTCGAGGGCGGGGCGGGTCTGGAGTGCCTCGTCGAGATCGGCTTCCAGTCCGTTCTTCTCGCCGTCGATGATGCGCCGCTTGAGCCGCTCGTCCAGGGGCAGCGCGGCCAGTTCCTCGGCCCGGCCCGCCTTCAGGGACTTGGTGGTGGCGCCCTCGAACAGCGCCATCAGCTTCTGGAGGGGGTCGTAACCCTCGGCGCGACGGTCGTAGATCAGGTCGAGGGCCGTGCTGACCTGCTCGTCGTCGAAGCGGGCGATCGGCAGGATCTTCGACGCGTGCACGATCGCCGAGTCGAGGCCCGCCTTGACGCACTCGTCGAGGAAGACCGAGTTGAGCAGGACACGGGCGGCCGGGTTGAGGCCGAAGGAGATGTTGGACAGACCGAGGGTGGTCTGTACGTCCGGGCGGCGGCGCTTGAGTTCGCGGATCGCCTCGATCGTCGAGATGCCGTCCTTGCGGGACTCCTCCTGACCGGTGCAGATCGTGAAGGTCAGGGTGTCGATGAGGATGTCCGACTCGTGGATGCCCCAGTTCTCCGTCAGGTCCTCGATCAGGCGCTCGGCGATGGCGACCTTGTGCTCGACGGTGCGGGCCTGGCCCTCCTCGTCGATGGTCAGCGCGATCAGCGCGGCGCCGTGCTCCTGCGCGAGCCCGGTGACCTTCGCGAAGCGCGACTCGGGGCCGTCGCCGTCCTCGTAGTTGACGGAGTTGATGACCGCGCGGCCGCCGAGCTTCTCCAGGCCGGCCCGGATGACGGGGACCTCGGTGGAGTCGAGCACGATCGGCAGGGTGGAGGCGGTGGCGAAGCGGCCGGCCAGCTCCTCCATGTCGGCGACGCCGTCGCGGCCCACGTAGTCGACGCACAGGTCGAGCATGTGCGCGCCCTCGCGGATCTGGTCGCGGGCCATCTCCACACAGTCGTCCCAGCGGCCGTCCAGCATGGCCTCGCGGAACTTCTTCGAGCCGTTGGCGTTCGTCCGCTCGCCGATCGCCATGTACGCGGTGTCCTGGCGGAACGGCACGGTCTGGTAGAGCGAGGCGGCGCCGGGCTCGGGGCGCGGGTCGCGCGCGGTCGGCGTCAGGTCCCGGACGCGCTCGACGACCTGGCGCAGGTGCTCGGGGGTCGTGCCGCAGCAGCCGCCGATCAGGGAGAGGCCGTACTCGCGTACGAAGGTCTCCTGGGCGTCGGCCAGCTCGGGTGCCGTGAGCGGGTAGTGGGCGCCGTTCTTGCCGAGGACGGGGAGGCCCGCGTTCGGCATGCAGGACAGCGGGATGCGGGAGTGGCGGGCCAGATAGCGCAGGTGCTCGCTCATCTCGGCGGGGCCCGTGGCGCAGTTCAGGCCGATCATGTCGATGCCGAGCGGCTCCAGCGCGGTGAGCGCGGCGCCGATCTCCGAGCCGAGCAGCATGGTGCCGGTGGTCTCGACGGTCACCGAGACGATCAGCGGCAGGTCGACGCCGAGGGTGTCCAGGGCCTTGCGGGCGCCGATGACCGACGCCTTGGTCTGCAGCAGGTCCTGGGTGGTCTCCACGAGCAGCGCGTCGGCGCCGCCGGCGATCATGCCCTCCGCGTTCCGCTGGTAGGCGTCGCGCAGCAGGGTGTACGGGGCGTGGCCGAGGGTCGGCAGCTTGGTGCCGGGGCCCATGGAGCCGAGCACCCAGCGCTGCTGCCCGGTCGAGGCGGTGAACTCGTCGGCGACCTCGCGGGCGATGCGGGCACCCGACTCGGAGAGCTCGAAGACGCGCTCGGCGATGTCGTACTCGGCGAGGGCCGCGTGGTTGGCGCCGAAGGTGTTGGTCTCCACGCAGTCGACGCCGACGGCGAAGTACTCCTCGTGGACGGATCGGACGATGTCCGGGCGCGTGAGGTTCAGGATCTCGTTGCAGCCTTCGAGATTCTCGAAGTCCTCCATCGTCGGATCCTGTGCCTGCAGCATCGTGCCCATCGCACCGTCGGCCACCACCACGCGGGTGGCGAGCGCCTCGCGGAGGGCATCGGTTCGGGTCCTGCTGTAGGCGGAGGAGGACGAGAGGGACGGGTTAGGCGACGAGGCCATGGAAGATGCTCCCTGAAGTGCGACGGCTGTCGGCTTTGCGCTTCTCATGGAAGGCGCACGCCGCAAGGGTAGCCCGCGGCGTGCGCCTTGGTCAGTGGAGTCCACGGGGCGGACGGGCGACACGCACGCGACCTGCGGTGGGGCTTGTGTGATCCGTGGTGGGGACGCGGCCGACGGCACCGGGGTGTTGCGGCCGCAACACTTCGCTGCAACACATCACTGCCACCCATTAGCGGGACATCGACGACGACCGGTAGTGTTCGACATTGCCGAACGGTGGCAGCGAAGCGCCGACCGACGGTCCAAGGGGACGGAGGGCAGGACGGCGATGGCACGGAACATCCAGTCGCTCGAACGGGCGGCCGCGATGCTGCGGCTGCTCGCGGGCGGCGAGCGACGGCTCGGCCTGTCGGACATCGCCTCGTCGCTCGGCCTGGCCAAGGGTACGGCCCACGGCATTCTGCGCACGCTGCAGCAGGAGGGCTTCGTCGAGCAGGACGCGGCGTCCGGGCGCTACCAGCTGGGCGCCGAACTGCTGCGCCTCGGCACCACGTATCTCGACGTGCACGAGCTGCGGGCGCGCGCCCTGGTGTGGACCGACGACCTGGCCCGGTCGAGCGGCGAGAGCGTCTATCTCGGGGTCCTGCACCAGCAGGGCGTGCTGATCGTGCACCACGTGTTCCGGCCCGACGACAGCCGGCAGGTGCTGGAGGTCGGGGCCATGCAGCCGCTGCACTCCACGGCGCTGGGCAAGGTCCTGTCTGCCTACGACCCGGTGGCGCACAGCGAGGTCCTGGAGGCCGAGCGCAAGGCGTTCACGGTCCGCACGATAAGCGCGGCGGACGCGTTCGAGACCGTCCTCGACCTCACCCGCGCGCGCGGGTACGCGGCCGACGTGGAGGAGACCTGGACGGGCGTGGCCTCGGTGGCCGCGCCCATTCACAATCAGCGGCGGATGCCGGTCGGCGCGGTGGGCGTCACGGGGGCGGTGGAGCGCGTGTGCAAGGACGGCGAGCTGCGCCCCGAGCTGATCGCCGCCGTCCGTGACTGCGCCCGCGCGGTGTCCCGGGATCTGGGCGCCGGGCGGTTCTGAGGTTCGCGGGCACTTCGCACGGAAACAAGGCCGGTACGTCGACGACGTACCGGCCCTTTGACATGCCCCCGCGGCAACAGAACGTGCCAGCTCGCACGCGGTATGCGGCCGTTCCAAGATCGATGTTTCACGGCAATGAATAACGATCGCGTTTTCGACAACGGAAGCCTTGACGAGCTGGTAACGGGAGAGCGAGACTCGCGTCCATCGGTCGGCATTGTCGAACACCTACCGGCAATACGCGTTAGAGTGTGACAACGCCAAGGGCCGCAACGACCTCACCTGAGGTCGCGAACCACCGGAGGGACCCGGGGTTCGGCTTCCCCTGGACGAAGGACAAAGGAGTCGCGGGTGTCCAGCTCCGACATCTTCATCGGCGAGACCATCGGTACCGCCATACTCATCCTGCTCGGCGGCGGTGTCTGTGCCGCCGTCACGCTGAAGGCCTCCAAGGCACGCAACGCCGGGTGGCTCGCCATCACCTTCGGGTGGGGCTTCGCGGTACTGACCGCCGTGTACACCTCGGCGCCTCTCTCCGGTGCCCATCTGAACCCGGCCGTGACCCTCGCGATCGCCATCAAGGACGACGCCTGGAGCAATGTCCTGACCTACTGGTCGGGCCAGCTCCTCGGGGCCATGATCGGCGCGGCGCTGGTGTGGGTCGCCTACTACGGGCAGTTCCACGCGCACCTCACCGACCGCGAGATCGTGGGCGGTCCCGGTGCGCAGGACACCAAGTCCGTGGAGGCCCGGGAGGCCAAGGCCGGCCCGGTGCTCGGCATCTTCTCCACCGGCCCGGAGGTCCGGGTCGCGTGGCAGAACCTCGCCACGGAGATCATCGGCACGGTCGTGCTGGTGCTCGCGGTCCTCACACAGGGTCTCAACGACAGCGGCAAGGGTCTCGGCACCCTGGGCGCGCTGATCACCGCCCTCGTGGTCGTCAGCATCGGCCTCTCCCTCGGTGGTCCGACGGGGTACGCCATCAACCCGGCCCGTGACCTCGGCCCGCGTATCGTGCACGCCCTCCTGCCCCTGCCCAACAAGGGCGGGTCCGACTGGAGCTATGCCTGGATCCCGGTCGTCGGTCCGCTGATCGGCGGAGCGATCGCCGCAGGCCTCTACAACGTCGCTTTTGCTTAGAGCCGTACGACCGCTCGGAGTCGGCGTACGTCCGGTACGGGACGTACGCCGGCTCGGAGCCGAGAGCAATACGCCGTAAGCCAGCCCCTTATCCACGGACTTTCAGGAGCACACCGTGACCGACGCGCACACCGCCGCCACGCATTCCCACGGCACCGGCCCGTTCATCGCCGCCATCGACCAGGGCACCACCTCCAGCCGCTGCATCGTCTTCGACCGCGACGGACGCATCGTCTCCGTCGACCAGAAGGAGCACGAGCAGATCTTCCCGAAGCCGGGCTGGGTCGAGCACAACGCCACCGAGATCTGGACCAACGTCGAGGAGGTCGTCGCCTCGGCCATCGAGAAGGCCGGCATCACCCGCGACGACATCAAGGCCATCGGCATCACCAACCAGCGCGAGACGACGCTGCTGTGGGACAAGAACACCGGTGAGCCCGTCCACAACGCGCTCGTCTGGCAGGACACCCGCACCGACGCGCTCTGCAAGGAGCTCGGCCGCAACGTCGGCCAGGACCGCTTCCGCCGCGAGACGGGCCTGCCGCTCGCGTCGTACTTCGCCGGTCCGAAGGCCCGCTGGCTGCTCGACAACGTCGAGGGCCTGCGTGAGCGCGCCGAGGCCGGCGACATCCTCTTCGGCACCATGGACAGCTGGGTCATCTGGAACCTGACGGGCGGTGTGAACGGCGGCCGGCACGTCACCGACGTCACCAACGCCTCCCGCACGATGCTGATGAACCTGCACACCATGCAGTGGGACCCGAAGATCGCGGAGTCCATCGGTGTCCCGCTGGCGATGCTGCCCGAGATCCGCTCCTCCGCCGAGGTCTACGGCGAGATCACCGGCGGCAAGCTGGGCGACCTGCTCGGCGGCATCCCGGTCGCCTCCGCGCTCGGCGACCAGCAGGCGGCCCTCTTCGGCCAGACCTGTTTCTCCGAGGGCGAGGCCAAGTCCACGTACGGCACCGGCACGTTCATGCTGATGAACACCGGTGACAAGCTCATCAACTCCTACAGCGGGCTGCTGACCACCGTCGGCTACCAGATCGGCGAGCAGAAGCCGGTCTACGCCCTTGAGGGCTCCATCGCCGTCACCGGCTCGCTCGTCCAGTGGATGCGTGACCAGATGGGCCTGATCAAGTCCGCCGCCGAGATCGAGACGCTCGCGCTGTCGGTCGAGGACAACGGCGGCGCGTACTTCGTGCCGGCCTTCTCCGGTCTGTTCGCCCCGTACTGGCGTCCCGACGCCCGCGGTGTGATCGCCGGTCTGACCCGGTACGTCACCAAGGCGCACATCGCGCGCGCCGTCCTGGAGGCCACGGCCTGGCAGACCCGTGAGATCAGCGACGCCATGACGAAGGACTCCGGCGTCGAGCTCACGGCCCTCAAGGTCGACGGCGGCATGACCTCCAACAACCTGCTGATGCAGACCCTGGCCGACGTCCTGGACGCCCCCGTGGTGCGCCCGATGGTCGCCGAGACCACCTGCCTCGGCGCCGCCTACGCCGCCGGTCTCGCCGTCGGCTTCTGGACCAACACCGAGGACCTGCGCGCCAACTGGCGCAGGGCCGCCGAGTGGACCCCGAACATGGCCGCGGAGACCCGCGACCGTGAGTACAAGAGCTGGCTCAAGGCCGTCGAGCGGACCATGGGCTGGCTCGAAGACGACGCTGACGAGGAGTAATTCGCAATGACCACCCTGCAGAGTGTCCCGGCTCTTGGGACGCACCCGGCCAACGGCTCCGCCGCCTACGGTTTCAAGGCAGTGAGCCGTGCCGAGACCCGGGAGCAGCTGTCCAAGGCGACATACGACCTCCTGGTGATCGGTGGCGGGATTCTGGGCATCTCCACCGCCTGGCATGCCGCACAGTCGGGCCTGCGGGTGGCCCTGGTCGACGCCGGCGACTTCGCCGGCGCGACCTCCTCCGCCTCCTCCAAGCTGCTCCACGGCGGTCTGCGCTATCTGCAGACCGGCGCGGTGAAGCTGGTGGCGGAGAACCACTTCGAGCGCCGTGCGGTCTCCCGTCAGGTGGCTCCCCACCTGGCGAATCCGCTCACGTTCTACCTCCCCGTGTACAAGGGCGGGCCGCACGGCGCGGCGAAGCTGGGCGCGGGTGTCTTCGCGTACTCGGCGCTGTCGGCCTTCGGTGACGGCGTGGGGCACCTGCTCTCGCCGTCGAAGGCCGCGCAGGACGTGCCCGAGCTGCGCACGGACAACCTCAAGGCCGTGGCCGTGTACGGCGACGACCAGATGAACGACTCCCGGATGGCGCTGATGACGGTCCGCGGGGCCGTCGAGTCCGGTGCCACCGTGCTCAACCACGCCACGGTCACCGGCCTGCGCTTCACCCGGGGCCGGGTGACCGGCGCGGAGCTGAAGGACACGCTCTCCGGTGACGAGTTCGGCGTGTCGGCGCGCCTGGTGCTGAACGCGACCGGGCCGTGGGTCGACCACCTGCGGAAGATGGAGGACGAGCACGCGGCGCCCTCCATCCGGCTGTCGAAGGGCGCGCACCTGGTCCTCAAGCGCACCTCCCCCTGGAAGGCCGCGCTGGCGACCCCGATCGACAAGTACCGCATCACGTTCGCCCTCCCCTGGGAGGACATGCTGCTGCTCGGCACGACCGACGAGTCGTACGAGGGCGACCCGGCGGACGTGGCGGTCAACGAAAAGGACATATCCCAGATCCTGGACGAGGCCGCGTTCTCCATCCGCGACCAGCAGTTGTCCCGTGACCTGATCACGTACTCCTTCGCGGGTCTGCGCGTGCTGCCCGGCGGTCCGGGCGACACGTCGAAGGCCAAGCGGGAGACGGTCGTCACGGAAGGCCGTGGCGGGATGCTGTCCGTCGCGGGCGGCAAGTGGACGACCTTCCGGCACATCGGCCGTACGGTGATGAAGAAGCTGGAGTCGCTGCCGGGCCGTCCGCTCGGCGAGGACTTCGAGCCGATCTCCGAGCTGCCGAAGAAGCTGCCGCTGCCGGGTGTCGCCAACCCGCGCGCGGTCGCGCACCGGCTGCTGGTCGACGGTCCTGCGCCCGGCCCGCGCATGGCGGCCGACACGGCCAGGCACCTCTCCACGCACTACGGTTCGCTGGCCTTCGACATCGCGCGGCTGGCCAACGACAACCCGGAGCTGGCCGAGCGCGTCCACCCGGACGCTCCCGAGATCTGGGCGCAGGTCGTGTACGCGCGTGACAACGAGTGGGCCGAGACGGCGGACGACGTGCTGCGCCGCCGTACGACGCTGACGATCCGCGGCCTCGCGACGGACGAGGTACGGAACAAGGTGCAGGGCCTGCTCGACGAGAAGTAAGCCGCACGCCCACCGCACGTCCGAAGGGCGGCTCCCACGGGGGGAGCCGCCCTTCGGCGTGTCCGTCCCGGCCCGGCCCCGCCGGTCAGCGGGCCAGCGCCTCGATGTCCTCGGTGCCGGTCAACTCGGCCCTGCGCACGATGAGTTCACGCCCGAGCAGCAGCGCACGGCGTGAGGCCGGCACGGGGTCCGGCAGGGTCGTCAGGTCGGTGAGGTGGGCGAAGCCGATGACGCGGCGGACGATCTCGGTGCCGGCGAAGCCCACCGAGTCGCTCCGGACCCGGCCCAGGAAGCGGTCGAGATACGCGTCGTCGAAGAAGGAGTCGACGCGGGCCGGCCACAGGCGGCGGAACTCCGTCTCGAACCCCTCCCAGGTGAGCCGGAGTTGGGCCGCGTGGTCGGTGACCGTGCCGAGGGCCTGCGCCCGTGCCTGGGCGACGAGGACGTTCGCCCAGTACAGGCCGAGGTCGTAGCCGATCGGGCCGACGAAGGAGAACTCGGGGTCGAAGACCCGTACGACGAGGGCGCTTTCGCGTTCGCCGACCATGACGCTGCCCGTGTGCAGGTCGCCGTGGAGCAGTGCCTGGGCGGAGGTCATGAAGGTGTGGCGGAGGTCGGCGACCTCGGTGCGCAGGCGGGTGTCGGCGCGGAACTCGGCGGCCAGGTCGTCGAGTCCGGGGTGCCAGTGGTTGTGCTCGTGCTCGACGTACGGCTCGGAGAGGACGACGTCCTCGGTGATCCTGCAGAGCTCGGGGCTGACGGACGCCGCGATCAGGGCCTTGCGTTCGGCCGACGGCATGCCGAAGTCGCTGGTGGCGAAGGTGAGTTGGGCGACGAACTCACCGATGCGGCGAGAGGTGTCCGGGCCGTAGGAGCCGCCCTCGTTGAGGACCGTGCGCAGCACCTGGAGGTCGGACATGTCCTCCATGACGAGGGCGTAGTTTTCGGCGTCGTAGCCGTGGACCGTCGGGATCTTGTCCGGGGCGACCCTGGCGACCTGCTCGTAGGCGCGGGCCTCGGCGTCGGCGCGTTCCGGGCTCATCGGCCAGGAGGGGCCCGCGACCCGCACCCAGGGCAGGGCCTGCTTGACGGCGAGGCCGCGGGTGCCGTCACCGTTCGAGGCGAGGAACACACGGTTCATGTTGCCGTCGGAGACCTCGCGGACGCGGATGTCGCCCGTGTCGTCCCAGTGGCCGCGCTCGCGCAGGTACGCGGGCACGTCCTCGGTCTCCAGAATGCGGTAGCCCATCGTGAACTCCCTTATGCGGTGCGGCGCTTGGACAGGGTGAAGCTGAAGACCAGGGCGAGGATGAGGACCGCGCCCTCGACGACGTCCTGGGTGTAGTAGGGCAGGCCCTTGATGGTCAGACCGGTGGTGATGATGCCGATCAGGACGGCGCCCAGGGCGGTGCCCCACACGTTCGGGCGGCCGCGGCCGAGGACGGAGGTGCCGACCAGTGCCACCGCGACCGCCTCAAGGAGCTGGGACGTACCGGCCGAGACGTCGCCCTGGCCGATGCGGGACGCCAGGATCAGCCCGCCGATCGACGCGAGGACGCCGGACAGGACGTACGCCAGGGCCCGGTACGCGCCGACGCGGATGCCGGCCAGTCTGGAGGCCTCGGGGTTGGCGCCGATGGCGTAGAGGACGCGGCCCCAGCGGGTGCGGGCGAGGAACACCCAGGCGACGACGGTGAGCGCGCCGAAGATCAGCACCGACACGGGCACACCGAGGACCGTGCCGCGGTCGATGCGCAGAAAGCCCTCCGTGAACTTGCCGGGCGCGGTGCTGCCGTCGGACTGGGTCATGCCCGGGGTGATGGACTGGCCGTCGACCAGGATGAGTTTGGTGCCCTGGATGACGAACATGGTGCCGAGCGTGGCCAGCATGTCGGGGATCTTCAGGACGACGATCAGCAGGGCGTTGAGAAGGCCCGCGAGAGCGCCCGCCGCGATGACGGCGAGGATCGCGACCACGCCGACCTGGTTGTACGTGACCATCGTCTTGGCGGCGACCGTCACGCCGAGCCCGGCCACCGCGCCGACGGACATGTCCATTCCGCCGACGGCCATGGTGAGGGTGACACCGAGGCCGAGGATCGCGGCGACCGACACGTACCGAAGGGTGTCGAGGAGGGTCGCCGAGTCGCGGAAGGACGGCTCGCTCAGCGCGAAGTACGTGAAGAGCGTGACGGTGACGAAGATGAAGCCGTACTTGATGACGGCGCTCTGGACGCGCGGGCCGGTGGAGGTCGCGGGTGGGACCGCCGCCTTGGTCGGCACCTCGGTGCTCCGGGTGGTGGTCATGGCGTGCTTCCTGGTGAGGTGTGCGGTGTGGCCGGCGTGAGATGGGCGGGCGCCCCGGAAGGGACACGGGGCGGTGCCGGACTGCGGTTTCGCAGCGGGGCGCGACCAGCCCCGACCGGCCCGCGGCCGAAGAACCGCCCGCCCCGCGGAGCGCCCCTCATCAGACGGACGCCGAGATGGACTGGATCACGCGGTCGCGCTCCGCGTCGTCGCCGTACGCGTCGAGGCGGATCTCGCCCGCGGTGAGGACGAGGACCCGGTCGGCGACCTCCAGGACCTCGTCCACGTCGGCGGACAGGACGAGGACCGCGGCACCTTCGGCGGCCAGGGCGCGGGCCCGGCGGCCGATGTCGCGACGGGCGCCGATGTCCACGCCCCGGAACGGCTCGTCCAGGATGAGGACGCGGGGGCTCTCGGCGAGCCAGCGGCCGACGACGACCTTCTGCTGGTTGCCGCCGGACAGTTCCTCGACGGTGCTGTGCTCGTCGCGGGCGACCACGCCCAGCCGTTCGATGGTGGCGCGGCCGAGAGCGTCCTCCTTGGAGCGGTTCACCAGCCCGGCCGCGGACAAGGGGGCGAGGGACTTGAGGAACGGCAGTGAGATGTTCCGGGCCAGCGACCAGCCGGGGACGAGGGCGTCCGCGTGCCGGTCCTCGGGCACCAGGTGGACGCCGCTGCGGATGGCGTCGGCGGGGCGGCGCGGCGCGTAGGGCCCCCCGTCCAGTTCGAGGGCGCCGGCCGGGAACGGCTCGGCGCCGAAGAGGCCACGGGCGAGCTCGGTCTTGCCCGCGCCCAACAGGCCCACGACGCCGGTGACTTCGCCCGCCCGGATGTCGAGGTCCTGCGGGGGACGGCCGTCGAACAGCGGCACTCCTCGCAGGGAGAGCGCGATCTCGCCCTGGTCTCCTGCCCGTTGCGGCCGTGCGGCCGTGGCCTCCTGAGCCTGGGCGAGCATCGCGCGCAGGGCGCTGTCCCAGTCGAAGGGCCTGGCCTGGTCCTCGGTGAGAAGGCCGTCCCGCAGGACGACCAGCCGGTCGGCGAGCGCGTCGATCTCGCCGAGCCGGTGGGAGACGTACAGGACGGCTATGCCGTCGTCCCGCATCCGCTCGACGAGCGCGAACAGGCGCTTGGCCTCGGCGGCGGAGAGTGCCGAGGTCGGTTCGTCGAGCACCAGCAGCCGGGGGCGGGTCGCCAGGGCGCGCGCCAGGATCAGCAACTGCCGGTCGGAGATGCCGAGTTCGGTGACATCGCGCCTGAGCACGGCGTCGCTCCAGCCGAGGTCGAGCGCCGACTGGATCTCGCGGGCCCTGGCGAGGAGGCGGCGCCCGTTCAGGAAGGGGTTGCCGCGCGCCTGGGCCAGTTCCTCGAACACGAGGTTCTCGGCGACGGTGAGGCCGGGCACGATGCCCTCGCCGATGCGCTGGTGGACCGTTTGGATGCCCAACTGGCGGGCGGCGAGGGGCGACTGGAGCGCGGCGGGCGAGCCGTTCACCCGGACCTCCCCGCCGTGGTCAGTGTGCACCCCGGACAGGATCTTGATCAGCGTGGACTTGCCGGCGCCGTTCGCACCGAGCAGCGCGACGACACTGCCCGCGGCGATGTCCAGGTCGACGGAGGCGAGCACCGTCTTCCCGCCGAAGGCCATGCTGACGTCCCGCAGACCTACCGCGGGAGCCGGTTCGGGCGGACTCACCGCGGGAGCAGGTTCGGGCAGATCCGCCGCGGGAGCAGGTTCGGGCTGACCCGCCGCGGCAGCCGGCTCAGTGGGCGACATTCGGGATCCAGTCCGCGGTGCTGACCTTGGAGAGGTTGAGCGCGGGCAGGGCCGTCCGCAGCTGGTCCATGTTCTCGATGCCCTTGCTCTTCAGGAAGTCCTGGGTGATGGCGACGGCCGGGAACTCCACCGAGGACTTGTTCAGCTGCCCGGCCAGCTCCAGGGCCGTCGTACGGACGACGGCGGCGCCGACCGCGGACGGGTCCGTGCCCGCCGTGGCGACCCACGGGCTGCCCTTCGCGGTCATGTTCTGGATGTCGGCGTTGGAGACGTCCGCGCCGAAGACCTTCACCTTGTCCTGGAGCTTCTTGTTCTGGACGGCGAGGACGGTGCCCTTGGCGAGTTCGTCGTACGGGGCGAAGACGCCGGCCACGTCCGAGTGCTGGGTGAGCGCGGCGCTGACCAGGGGCACGTTGTCGGTGGCCGTGGAGTCGGTCACCTTGCCGACCTTGAACTCCTGCTTCCAGCCGTTGGCGTCGGCCGTCTTCTTCCAGACGCTGTCGCGCTTGTCGAGGGCGGCGTACCCGGCGACGTTGACGTAGCCGACCTTCGCGTCCTTGCCGAGTTCGTCGCCCATCACGTCGAGGACGGCCTGGGCCATGCTGGCGTCGTCCTGCTTGGTGCTGATCACCGACTTGTTCGTCGTCTCGATGTCGTAGACGACGACCTTGATGCCCTTCTTCACGGCCTTGTCGATCTCCGGCTGGATCGTGGCCGGGAAGCCGTGGTCGACGATGATCGCCTGCGCGCCGGAGTTGATGGCCGAGGACAGGTCGGTGGCCTGCTTGGCGTTGTCCGCCTGGGCGTCGTACACGGTCAGGTCGATGCCAAGGGCCTTCGCCTGCGCCTTCGCGCCGTTGCCCCACTGCTCGAAGTAGTCGCCGGCGCCGCTCTGCCGGACCAGGGCGACCTTCACCTTGCCCTTGCTGAAGGGCGCGGGCTTCGTGCCGGTGGCCGCGGCGGCCGGGGCCGCCTTGTCGCCCGCGGTCTCGGAGGCGTCCGAGGACTGCGAGCAGCCCGCGAGGAGGAGCGCGGAGGCGGAGGCCAGCGAGAGCGCGGCCAGGGGCAGACGGGCACGGGACATGAGGGGCTCCAGGGATGGCGCAGGAAGGGGCAGGAAGGAGAGGGGTGAGGAGGGCGTGCGGAGCCCGGAGCGCCGGGGCATGAATCAGGCCATGGTCGCGCGGGGGTACGCCTCACCGGTTCCTGGGGAACTCGCGGTGGGCGCGGGCGCGGAGGGCACTCCGGGTCAGGTCAGCGACAGCGGGCTGTGGTCGACCGGAGCAAGTCCACGTACAGCCGCCGAACGAGCAGCAGCGTCTTCATACGCAGATCATGAGAACGATTTCAGCCAGCCGTCAAAGCAGGGGAAGCGGTTTCTCAGGGGTTGAGACAACGACTTCGTCACACTCGGCCGATCACCGGCCTGGAGTTACCATCAGCGAACGACCCGGGACAGCGAGGCTTCCGATGACGACACCATGCGCGACAGCGACACGACGCTGTACCGGCGCGGCGTGTCGCGGCTGACCGCAGCTTCTCCCGCCTTCCGCGCCCCGTGGGCGCCGCCTCTCTCCCCCGGCTCGACACCCGGTCCCGATGCCCGTCTCGGTATCCGGACTCCCCTTTCACTCACTGGAGTTGCTCCCATGACCCTGTTGACGACGTGGCCGGAGTCCGGTCCCGAGACCACCGTGCGTCGTACCTCCGACCCCGCCGAGATCGCCGCCGCGCTCGCGCCGCTCGGCGTGCGCTACGAGCAGTGGCCCGTCCGTGAGGACGTCCCGGCTGACGCCGACAGCGACACCGTCTTCGCCGCGTACGGGCCGGAGATCAAGCGGCTCAACGCCGAAGAGGGCTTCACCACCGTCGACGTCCTCGGTCTGCACCCGAGCGACGACCCGGAGTACCCCGTGAAGGCGAAGGCCGCGCGGGAGAAGTTCCTCCAGGAGCACACCCACGACGACGATGACGAGGTGCGGTTCTTCGTCTCGGGCTCCGGGATCTTCTATCTGCACGTGAACGGCGAGGTGCACGCCGTGTTCTGCGAGAAGGGCGACCTGCTGGGCGTGCCGCGCGGGACGACGCACTGGTTCGACATGGGGACGACGCCGGGCTTCACCGCCATCCGGTTCTTCCACGAGGAGGACGGCTGGATCGGCTCGTTCACCGGTTCCACCATCGCCGGGCGCTTCCCCGACTACGACACCATCGCGGCGGGGTACGAGCGGGACCGGGCCGCGGCGTGAGCCTCCGGTTCGACGTGGACGCCGTGGTGCTCGACATCGAGGGCACCACGAGCGCCACGGGGTTCGTCGTCGACGTGCTGTACCCGTACTCGCGCTCCCGTTTCGGAGCGGTGCTCTCGGAGCGGAGCACCGATCCCGACGTCGTACGGGCGGTCTCCCAGGTACGGGACCTGCTCGGCGAGCCCGACGCCGACGCCGTACGCGTGGAGAAGGCGCTGCACGAGTGGCTCGACGAGGACGTGAAGGCCACCCCGCTGAAGACCCTTCAGGGCCTCATCTGGTCCGAGGGGTTCGCCCGCGGCGACCTGGTCTCCCACTTCTACGACGACGTGCTGCCGGTGCTGCGCCGCTGGCACGGCGACGGCGTACGGCTGTACGTGTACTCGTCCGGGTCCGTGGCCGCGCAGCGCGCGTGGTTCACGAGCAGCCCGGACGGCGATCTGCTGCCGCTCGTCTCGGGCCTGTACGACACCGAGAACGCGGGGCCCAAGCAGGAACCGGACTCCTACCGCCGTATCGCCGGGTCGACCGGTGTGGAGGCCGACCGGCTCCTCTTCCTCTCCGACCGGCCGGGCGAGCTGGACGCGGCCCGTGCGGCCGGCTGGCACGCGGTCGGGATCCGGCGGCCCGGGGAGCCGTACTACGAGCAGGGCGTCGGCGACCACGCGCAGGCGGGGACGTTCGACGAGATCACCATCAGCACTTCCGGGAGCATCACGTGAGCACCGACATCAGCACACTCGACCTGGAGGAGGCGGGGGCCGTCCTCGCCGCCGAGTCCGCCCGCTTCGCCTCCTTCGGCTGGATGCGGGGCACCTCCGGAAACCTTTCCGTGGTGGTCTCCCGCGATCCCCTGCGGCTCGCGGTCACCGCCAGCGGCCACGACAAGGGCGAACTGACGCCCTCGGACGTCGTGCTGGTCGACGGTCGGGGTGCCGCGGTGAACGGCGGCAAGCCGTCCGCCGAGGCCGAACTGCACGCGCGTGTGGCCGCGTTGACCGGCGCCGGTGCCGTGGTGCACGTCCACACGGTGGCGTCCGTGGCGATGGGCCGCCGTCTGCCGGGCGGCATCCTCTTCAAGGATTTGGAGATGCTCAAGGGCATCGGCCAGCCCGCCCACGACGTCGAGGTCACCCTCCCCGTCATCACCAACAGCCAGGACATGTTGGTCCTCGGCGACCGCCTGGAGGCGGCCCGCGACCCACGCATGCCCGCGGTGGTCGTGGCGGGCCACGGTCTCTATGTGTGGGGCGACACGCCTCGGCAGGCGCGCCACCACACGGAGGTTGTGGAGTGGCTGCTTGAACTGGAGCTTTCGGGTCACTGAGGGAGTTCGCCCGTTCGTCGCCTGCGGGTGTGTGAGGGCTGAGCGCGCAGTTCCCCGCGCCCCTGAAAGCAGCGGGGCTGTGCCCCAGCGCTTTTGTCTTTCAGGGGCGCGGGGAACTGCGCGACCGGCCCCCACACACCCGCGGCCAACAAACCGTCCCTACCGCGCCTACTTCAACTGATCCCCCGGCAACTCCCCCGCAGACACCTCCAACACACCCCGCTCAGTCACCAGCCCCGTCACCAACCGTCCCGGGGTGACATCGAAAGCCGGGTTGTGCCCGCGGGACCCGGCAGGAGCAGTCCGAACCCCGGCCCACTCCAACACCTCGTCCTCACCCCGCAGTTCAATGTGAATGTCAGCACCCGTGGCCGTGGAAAGATCGACCGTCGTAGTAGGCGCAGCCACCAGAAACGGCACCCCCACGTCGGCGCACGCCAGTGCGACCCCCACCGTGCCCACCTTGTTGGCCGTATCCCCATTGGCGGCGATCCGATCGGCGCCAACGATCGCCGCGTCGACCGAACCCCGCAGAATCGTGCCCGGGGCAGCCCCGTCCGCCTGGACGAAGTGCGGAATCCCCTCCTGCACCAACTCCCAGGCGGTCAACCGCGATCCCTGCAGCAGAGGCCGCGTCTCATCGGCGTACACGACCTCAAGCCGCCCCCGGGCGTGCAGTTCGCGGATGACCCCGAGCGCGGTGCCCCACCCCGCCGTGGCCAACGCCCCGGTGTTGCAGTGGGTCAGCACCCGCAACGGCCGGTCCGCGCCGACCCTCTTGAGCAGCCAGTCCGCCCCGAACGCGCCCATGGCCCGGTTGGCCGCGACATCCTCACGCTGCACCTCCGCCGCCTCGGCGAGCACCGCGTCGAGCCCGTCGTCGAACCGCGTCAGCACCCGGTCGACGCACACCATGAGGTTGACCGCGGTGGGCCGCGCGGCACGGATCCGCGCGACGGCCGCGAGTACTTCCTCCCGCGACCACCCCTCGCGCTGCCCCTGGAGCATCGCGAGCGCGACCCCGTACGCCCCGGCGGCACCGATCGCGGGCGCCCCGCGCACCACGAGCCGCCGGATCGCGTCCACCAGGTCGTCCACATCGCGGATCCGGCGGGTCTCGGTCCGGTGCGGGAGGACGGTCTGGTCTATGAGCGCGAGGCTGTTTCCGGTCCAGTCGACAGCGCGCAGTTCCTGGGGCATAGCGGGACACTCCTGATGTTCCGAAGATGCGCGACACCGTACATGACCTCGGAGAACCACAGTTCGAGACAGTCGAGCAGGTGTCCGGAAACCGGTGTTACAGTCCAGCACCCGCAGCCGGAAGGCCTACGCGAAGGAGGACGTGTGCTGCTGACGATGCGCCGCTTCCTCGACTACGGCCGGTGCGCCAGCGACTGCTGTCGGCGCTGACAGCCGCGACGCCTGTCCCCCACCGGGCGTCCGCCGTGTTCTCCCCCCCCTCGCTCCACCCTCTGCTCCGAGCCTTCACCTCTCAGCGTTTCCCGCCTGAGCGCGCGCCGCCGCACGCACCTTCCCGGAAGGGCACTCCCATGCCTCGTAGACCCCGTTCGCTCCATCTCGCCGCCGTCGCGACCGGCACGGTGCTTCTCGCCACCGCGGCCACCGGCTGCAACGCGGCCGCGAAGAACGACGATTCCACGACTGCCAAGAGCGGCGGCAAGACCTTCACCCTGGTGACGCCGGACCCGGTCGGGCAGAACGAGTTCCTCAAGCTGGCGGTCGACGGAGTGAAGGCCGCGGCCAAGGCGCACGACGGGACGCAGAAGGTCTACCAGTCCTCCGACACCGCCTCGCAGCAGCAGAACGTGCAGGCGGCGGTCGACGCCGCGCCGGACGTCATCGTGCTGGTCGGCTTCGAGTTCGCCGACGTGGTCGCGCAGCAGGCCGAGGCCCACCCCAAGCAGCAGTTCCTGGTGATCGACGCGTGCACGACGAAGACGTTCGAGAACGTCAGCTGCGCCGTCTTCCGTGAGCACGAGGGCGTCTATCTGGCGGGTGCCGAGGCCGGACTGCTGAGCAAGAGCGGCAAGGTCGGCGCGGTCGACGTCCTCGACACCCCGCAGTTCCGGCGCTACAGCGACCCGTTCGCGGCCGGCGCGAAGAAGGTCTCCGCGAAGACGTCCGCGAGCACCCGGTTCGTCGGCGGCCAGTCGCCGTTCGACGACTCGGCGCGCGCCAAGGAGCAGGCGAACTCGCTGCTCGCCAAGGGCGCCGACCAGATCATGGCGGCGGCCGCGGCCAGCAACTACGGGGTCTTCGAAGCGGCCAAGGCGAAGGGCGCGTACGCGTACGGCGTGGACGTCAACCAGTGCACGGCCGCGCCCGGCACGGTCGTCGACAACGTGATCAAGAAGACGGACGTCGCCGTGCGGGAGGGCGTCGAGCAGGTCCTCGCCGGCAAGGGCGGCAAGACCGTCTCGTACGGCCTCAAGGAGGGCGGCATCAGCCTCACGGGCCTGGAGGACGGCGTGGAGTCCTCCAAGTGCGTGATCGCCGAGCACGAGGACGTACTGAAGAAGGTCGAGGCACTGCGCGACCGGATCGTGTCCGGAGAGCTGACGGTCGATGACCCGGCGACCAAGTGACGGACCGGCCGCGGGCGTCGACACCTCCGGTGACGCGCTCGCGGCCGACGCTCCCGCAGTTGGCGCACCCGCGGTCGTCGAGCTGCGCGGCATCACCAAGCGCTTCCCCGGCACCCTCGCCAACGACTCGGTCGACCTGACCGTCCGGCGCGGCGAGATCCACGCCCTGATGGGCGAGAACGGCGCGGGCAAGTCCACGCTGATGTCCGTCCTGTACGGGATGGAGCGGCCTGACGCGGGGTCGATACGGATCGAGGGGCACGAGGTGTCCTTCGGGAGCCCGGGCGCCGCGATGGCCGCCGGGCTCGGCATGGTCCACCAGAGCTTCAAGCTGTTCGACTCGCTGACGGTCGCCGAGAACGTCGTCTACCGGGCCGAGCCGCGCCGTTTCGGCCTGCTGGACCGGGCGGCGGCGCGGCGCCGGGTGCGTGAACTCGCCGAGGAGCACGGCCTCGCCGTCGATCCGGACGCCAGGGTCGGCGACCTGCCGGTCGGACTGCGGCAGCGCGTCGAGATCCTGAAACTGCTGCACCGCGGCGCCCGTACGCTCATCCTCGACGAGCCGACGGCCGTGCTCACGCCCGCCGAGGCCGACGCCCTGTTCGCGGTCCTACGGTCGCTGACCGCGCAGGGCCGCACGGTGATCCTTGTCACGCACAAACTGCGTGAGGTGCTCGAAGGCAGCGACAACGTCACGGTCCTGCGGGACGGCAGGGTGGTCGCGCGGCTGCGCACCGCCGACACGACCGCCGCCGAGATCGCGACCGCGATGACCGGCCGCGCGGTCGACCTGGACCGGGTCCACCCCGAGGGCAGCCCCGGTGAGGTCGTGCTGGACGTCGAGGGGCTGAGCACAGCGGGTGTGCGGGAGGTCCAACTGGCCGTCCGTGCCGGGGAGATCGTCGGTATCGCAGGGGTCGCGGGCAACGGCCAGAGCGAACTCGTCGAGGCGCTCGCCGGACTGCGGCCGGTCACGGCCGGGCGGGTCGGTCTTCGGGGCGAGGACATCACGCACGCCTCGGCGACCGAGCGGCGCTCGAAGGGCCTCGCGTACGTGCCGGAGGACCGCCACGCGGTCGGCACCGCGCCCGCGGCGACCGTCGCGGACAACCTCGCGATGGGCCACCACCGCACCACACTCTCCTCACGGCACGGACTGCTGCCGCCCTCGGCGGTACGTGCCCACGCGCGCGCACTCGTCGAACGCTTCGGCATCAAGGCGTCCACACCCGACGTACCGGCCTCCGCACTGTCCGGCGGCAACCTCCAGAAGCTCCTGATCGGCCGCGAACTCGCCCACGGGGCACCGCTGTTGCTGGTCGAACAGCCCACCCGGGGAGTGGACATCGGCGCGATCCAGGCCATCCACGACGAGCTCGTCGCCTACCGCGACGCGGGCCACGCCGTCCTCCTCGTCTCCGCCGAACTCAGCGAGATCCGCGGCCTCGCCGACCGGGTCCTGGTGATGTACGAGGGCCGGGTGACGGCTTCGTACACCAAGTCGGACGCGGACGAGGCGACGCTAGGCCTGGCGATGGCGGGCGGCACGGCCGAGCCCGTATCCGCAACAGCAGCCACAGCAGCCGCCGTCGCGACACCGGCCCCGACGGCCGCCGCGCCCAACACCCCCGCGCCGGACGGAGACTGACATGGCCCGCCCATCGACGGACCGCATCGCGGGGGCGCTCCGCTCCCCCGTCACCTTCTCCGTGCTCGCCGGGCTCGTCATCGGCGCGCTGTTCCTGGTCGGCACGGGCGCCGATCCGTTCGCCGCGTACGGGGCCGTCGTCACCGGCTCGCTCGGGGCCGACGGGATCGGAGCGACGCTCAGCACCGGGACCAGTGTGCTGGGGATGGCGCTCGCGCTGGCGATTCCGCTGCGCGCCGGGCTCATCAACCTCGGCGGGGACGGCCAGATGGTGCTCGGCGGCATCGCGGCCGCCGTCACCGGGCTGTACTCGCCGCTGCCCGCGCCGCTCACCGTCGTGCTCGCGCTCCTCGCCGGGATCACGGCGGGTGCCGCGTACGCCGCGCTGGCCGCGCTCTGCGAGAACCGGTTCGGGGTGCCGCTGCTGGTGAGCAGCCTGTTGCTCAGCTATCCGGCGACCTCGTTCGCCTCCTATCTGGTGCGGTATCCGCTCAAGGAGCCCGGATCCAGCCTGCCCCAGACGCGGCGGCTCCCCGACGGCGTGGCGCTGCCCGCCTTCGGTACGTCGACCGTGACGTTCGGGCTGGTTCTCGTCGTGCTCGCGGCGGCCGCCTACTGGTTCGCCGACCGGCGCACGGCCATCGGGTACGAGATCCGCATGACCGGCCTCAATCCCCGCTTCGCCGCGTACGCGGGCGTGGAACGCAAGGGGCTCACCCTCCGGTTGATGGCCACTTCCGGCGCGCTCGCCGGACTGGTCGGCGCGATCGGCGTACTGAGCTTCCCGTACCGCTTCCTCGACGGTTCGCTGACGGCGCCCGGCTACACCTGGACGGGTCTTACCGCGGCGCTGCTCGCGGCGGCGGCCCCGCTGGGCACCGTGCTGGCGTCGTTCTTCTTCGCCGTGCTGCAGGTCGGCGGGCTCTCCATGGAGCGCACCACGGAGGTCCCGCGCGAGCTGACTCAGGTGTTGCAGGCCATCGTCATCGTGTTCCTCGCGGCGCGCCTGAGCTTCCCGCGCAGACGACGGAAGACGGCCCAGGAGCCCATCGCCCAGGGGGAGTTCGCCTGATGTTCTTCGACTCCGATCTCCTCATGTCGGCGCTGCGCGCGCTGACCCCCATCCTGCTCGCCGCGCTCGGCGGCGCCGTGTGCGAGCGGGCGGGCGTCTTCAACATCGGCCTCGAAGGCATGATGCTGATGGGCTGCTTCACGGCCGTGGCCACCAGCTGGTTCACCGGCAGCCCATGGCTCGGCGTCCTGGCGGCAGCGCTCGCCGCCGCCGCGTACTCGCTGATCCTGGCCGTCGGCACGGTCACCCTGCGCGGCGACGCGGTGGTGCTCGGCGTCGCGATGAACCTCCTCGCGGTGGGACTGACCAGCTTCCTGCTGCGTACGATCTTCGGTGTGCAGGGCACCTTTGACGATCCGTCACTCGCCGGGCTCCCGTTGGTCGGTGGCTTCTCGCCGCTCGCGTATCTGGCGTGGGCCGCGGTCGTGGTGGCCGCCCTGATGCTGTCCCGGCATGTGTGGGGGCTGCGGCTGCGCGGGGTCGGTGAGGCACCGGAGGCCGCGGCCACACTGGGGGTGAGCCCGGTCAGGTACAAGTACGCGGCCGTGCTCGTCTCCGGTGTCCTGTGCGGGCTCGCCGGGGCCCAACTGGCCCTGGGGAACGTCACGTTGTTCTCCGAGAACATGACGGCGGGCCGCGGCTGGATCGCCGTCGTCGCGGTCATGCTCGGGCGTGCCCTGCCGTTCGGTGTCCTGCTCGCCGCCCTGCTCTTCGGTGTCGCCGAGGCCGCGGGCTTCCGGCTGCAGGGCCTCGGCCTGCCCCAGCAGGCGACCGACGCCGCGCCGTACGTCGTCACGCTCGGCGCCCTCTTCCTCAGCACGGCGCAGCGCCGCCGCCGCACCGGCCGTACGACTGGAGTCGTTTCATGACGCAGGATCTGCTGCCCATCACCCGGATACCGCGGACCGGGCTGCCCCCGCACGCCGTCGTGGTCGGCGACCCGGCGCGTGCCGCGGCCGTCGCCGCGCTGCTGGACGGCGCGGAGGAGGTGTCGTACCACCGCGAATACCGTGTGTTCAGCGGGAGTTGGAAGGGGCTGCCGGTCGTCGTCGCCTCGCACGGCGTCGGCGGGCCCGGCGCGATCCTGCTCTTCCAGGAGCTGGCCGACGCCGGGGTGCGCACGATCCTGCGGTTCGGCACGGCGGGTGCGATGCGGCCCGGGATCCGGGACGGCGATCTGGTGATAGCGGAGGCGGCCGTACGCGACGACGGGGTGACCCAGCAGCTGCTGCCGCCCGAGTATCCGGCGGTGGCCGCGCCCGAGGCGGTGCTCGCGCTCCAGCGCGCGGCGCGCGAGCAGGGCGCCCCGCACCACCGGGGCTTCGTCTGGACGCGGGCCGCCTTCCAGCCGGGGCTGATACCCCTGCCCTCGTACGACGGGGCGGGGCTCGCCGCCATCGAGATGGAGCTGTCGGCACTGCTCGTCACGGCCTCGCTGCGCGGGCTGACCGCGGGCGGTGTCCTCGTGATCGACGGCGCGAACGCCGACGAACTCGTCGACGAGAAGGCCACGGGTGGCTACAACCCGCACCGCGAGGTCGTCGCCGCGGGTGTGGAGCGCGGCAGTGTGGTCTCCCTCGAAGCCCTGCGCCTGCTCGCGGAAGGGGAAGCGCTGTGAGCATTCCCGCCCAACGGACCGCCCCCGCCGACCTGTTGGTCCACGGCGGCGACATCCTCACCGTCGACGCGGCCGGCACGGTCGTACCCGCCGGAGCCGTGGCCGTCCGCGACGGCGAGATCCTCGCGGTCGGACCGGCCGCCGAACTGCGGGCGCGCTACACGGCCGCCGACGACGTCGACGCGACCGGCTGCCTGGTGCTGCCCGGCCTGGTCAACGCGCACACCCATCTGGCGATGACGCTGCTGCGCGGCCGCGCCGACGACGTGACGCTGCAGGGCTTCCTGGAGCGGGTGATCCGCTGGGAGAGCGAACTGCTGTCGGCGGAGAACGTCGCGGCGGCGATCCGGATCGCGATCGCCGAGAGCGTACGGGCCGGGGTGACCTCGGCGCTCGACATGTACTGGTTCCACGAGGCTGCCGAGCAGGTCGCGCGCGAGGCGGGCTGGCGGCTGCACACGGGGCCGACCTTCATGGACGTACCGACCCCGCCCGACGGCATGGCGTACGGGGACCGGCTGGAGTGGGCGCGCCGGGACCTGGCCGGCCGCGCCCCGCGGCCCGGCACGCGTCCCGTGCTCTTCGCGCACTCCGCCTACACCCTCTCCCCCGCCCAGCTGACCGAAATCGCCGCGCTGGCAAGGGAGTTCGGCGCGCTGCTGCACATCCACGCCGCGGAGAACGCCGCCGAGGTCGCGACCGTCGAGGAGCGCTACGGCAAACGCCCGGTGGAACTGCTCGACTCGCTCGGGCTGCTCGGCCCCGATCTGCTGCTGGCGCACGCCGTGGACCTGACCGGCCCCGAGATCGCGGCGCTCGCCCGGACCGGCACCTCGGTCGCCCACTGCCCGGTGTCCAACCTCAAGCTGGGCTGCGGCATCGCCCCGGTGCCACAGCTGCTGGACGCGGGCGTGACCGTCGGTCTCGGCACGGACGGCGCGGTCAGCTCCAACACGCTGGACGTCCTGCGGGCGCTGGGCACGGCCGCCCTGGTGCACAAGGCGGCCGGGGACCCGACCGCCGTCGGCGCCGAGCAGGCCGTGCGGATGGCCACCGTCGAGGGCGCCCGCGCGCTGGGTCTCGACGCCCACCTGGGCTCGCTGGAGGCGGGCAAGCGGGCCGACCTGATCGTCCTGGACCTGGGCGGTCCGCATCTGGCGCCCCGCCACGATCCGTGGTCGACCCTTGCGTACTCGGCGCGGGCCTCGGACGTACGGGACACGGTCGTCGACGGGCGGATCCTGATGCGCGGCCGTACGCTCACGACGCTCGACGAGGCCGCCGCGCTTGCGGACCTGGGGGCCCTCGTGTCACCGTCCGACCTTGTGTGATCGTGATCGCCACGGACGGGCTCTTCGGGGCGACGGAAGCCGCATAATAAGACATCGGATGTCTGAGCGACATATCTGATCGACAGGGAGGCCCGCCATGGCAGTCACCGATGAGGCGATCGAGAAGATCAAGGGAATGATCGTCTCCGGCGCACTGCGCCCCGGCGACCGTCTCCCCAAGGAGAGCGAGCTCGCCGCCGATCTGGGCCTGTCCCGCAACTCCCTGCGCGAGGCGGTGCGGGCGCTGTCCCTCATCCGCATCCTGGACGTACGGCAGGGCGACGGCACATACGTCACGAGCCTGGACCCGCAGCTCCTTCTGGAGGCGCTGAGTTTCGTCGTGGACTTCCACCGCGACGACACGGTCCTGGAGTTCCTCGCGGTACGCCGCATCCTGGAGCCGGCCGCGACGGCGATGGCGGCTCTGCGGATCAGCGAGCAGCAGCTGGACGCGCTCAGCGCCCAGTTGAACGCGCTGGGCGCCGCGCCCTCGGTGGAGGAGCTCGTCGCCTGCGACCTGGAGTTCCACCGGGGCATCGTCCAGTCCTCCGGCAACTCGGTGCTCTGCTCCCTCCTCGACGGCCTGTCCGGTCCCACGACCCGCGCCCGTATCTGGCGCGGCCTGACCCAGGAGGACGCGGTCAGCCGCACGCTCCATGAGCACCGCGCGATCCTCAGCGCGCTCCGCGACCGCGACGCGGAGGCCGCCCGCTCCTGGGCGACCGTGCACATCGCGAGCGTGGAGCAGTGGCTGCGCTCGACGCTGTGACCGGCCCGGCGCGGCGTTCGGATGATCACTCTGCCCAGGAACGGTTGGGACATCCGACCTCTGGCGATCGTCCGACGTATGGCGCCACCTCGAAACAACGTCCGGGCCCGCGGTGGAAGTTGGCCGGGGACAGCTCGGACGACTGCGGGGTGTTCGGAAGTGACGAACGGGGCAGTGATGCGGTCACTCCCCCATGCAAGGGGGCTGCGGGCGCTCCCCACGCAAGCCGTAAGGTTGGGGCGTACGCGAGGGCACGTCGGAAGGAGGCGCTGGGTGATCGAGCTCGAGGGGGTTCCCGAGCTGGTCGACCCGGTCATGGTGGCCGCGTTCGAGGGCTGGAACGACGCCGGCGACGCCGCCTCCACCGCGGTCGCGCATCTGGACAGGGAGTGGAAGGGCGAGGTGTTCGCGGCGCTCGACGCCGAGGACTACTACGACTTCCAGGTGAACCGCCCGACCGTGTGGCTGGACGGCGGTGTCCGCAAGATCACCTGGCCGACGACAAGGTTGTCGGTGGTCCGGGTCGGCGGTGACAAGCCGCGGGACCTGGTGCTGGTGAGGGGAATCGAGCCGTCGATGCGCTGGCGCTCGTTCTGCAACGAACTGCTCGGCTTCGCCCATGAACTGGGCGTCGAGCTGGTCGTCATCCTGGGCGCCCTGCTGGGCGACACCCCGCACACCCGTCCGGTCCCGGTCAGCGGTGTCACGTCCGACGCGGACCTGGCCCGCACGATGGACCTGGAGGAGACCAAGTACGAGGGCCCCACGGGCATCGTCGGCATCCTCCAGGAGGCGTGCACGCACGCGGGCGTACCGGCCGTGTCACTGTGGGCGGCCGTACCGCACTACGTGTCCCAGCCGCCGAACCCGAAGGCGACGCTGGCCCTCCTCAACCGCCTCGAGGACCTCATCGACATGCGGATCCCGCTGGGCGAACTGCCCGAGGACGCGCGGGCCTGGCAGCTGGGCGTGGACCAGCTGGCCGCCGAGGACAGTGAGGTCGCGGAGTACGTACAGACGCTGGAGGAGGCCCGGGACACCGCCGAGCTGCCGGAGGCGTCGGGCGAGGCGATCGCCCGCGAGTTCGAGCGGTATCTGCGCAGACGGGACGGGGGCGGTCCGGGTTCGCCGCCCGGCGGCCACGCCACGGAGAGCGGCGATCCCGCCTCGTATCTCAGGGACGGCCCGGGCGGCCGTGTCCGGCCACCGAAGCCGCAGCGGCCGGAGGGCACGGACGCCACGGACGGGGCCGTCGATGACGGCACCTCCGACACCGCCGACCCTTCCGACTCCTCGGACGGCGACGCGTCGGGGGCGGCGGGCGCAACGGGTTCGTCCGGCACGACGGGGACATCCGGTCCCTCGGAGGCTTCGGACTCTTCGGACGCCGGATCCTCGGGCTCCGAACCCTCCGAGTCCTCCGGCTCCTCGGACTCCGGTTCGTCGGATTCCTCGGAGGACTGACCGAGCGAGACTGCCCGGGAGGAACGACCGGGCGAAGGGGCGGCGCGCGTCGGGCGCGCCGCCCCTCGCGCGTCAGACCTGGCGCACGGCCACCGCGTCGTACTCCGTGTCGGGCGTCGGCTCGACGTCGAAGCGCGCGTTCGGCAGATAGAGACGGTCGCCCCACGCCGCGGCCGTCGTCGGGATCCGGAAGCGGGGGTCGGTGATCCGGGTGATCACCGTGCCCTTGGTACCGGCGGAGTTCAGCCGGAACACATCGATCGCGTTCTGCTGTTGCTGGACGACGTAGAGAGTCCGCCCCAGGAGCAACAGCCCATCGCCGTTGGGGATCCTGGCTGCGCCGAGGTCGACCGCGGTGGCGGCTCCGGTGCGCGGGTCGACCCGCATCAGTGTGCCGCCGTCGGCGAAGGCGTTCACCACCAACAGCGCGCTGCCGTCCGGTGTGCGCTCGATCCCGTTGGCGGTGAAGTCCGCACCCTGCTGCCAGTCACCCCCTAGCGGTACGGTGCTGACGGCGCCGGGCTTGCCATGCCGGTCGAGCGCGAGCCGGTAGAGCCGGGGCGCGAAGGAGTCGGTGAACCACGCGGCGCCCGGCGTGAGGATCACGTCGTTCACGAACGTGCCCCCGACGGCGTACGTCTTCTCGATCTTTCCCGTACGGACGTCGACGGTACGCAGATCGCCGCCGGAGCCGCCGCTGACGAACAGGCGGCCGTGCCGGTCGATCTTCAGTCCCACGCTGGGGTGTCCGGCGCCGGGGCCCTTGCTGATGACGGAGCCGCGCCCGGTGGCGAGGCTCGCGCGGTAGATGTCGCCGTTGGCCAGCGACCCGAAGTACGCGAACGGAGCGGAGCCGATGGCTATGCCCTCCGGCTGGAAGCCGTTCGGCAGCGGGAACCGGTCCGGCCAGTGCTTCTGCGGATCCTTCGATCCCTTCTGCGGTCCCTGCCCCGGCGTTTCGGCCGCGTGCGCCGTGCCGCCCAGGAGTGCCGCTCCTCCCAGGGCGGCGGCCGTGGTGAGGAGTCTTCGACGTGCGAAGGAACGGTCTGCGAGTGTCACTGTGCGTCCTTCCGCGAGAGGGCCGACGCGGGGCCGGCCCGACGGTCAACAGACGCTGTCACCCCATCACATGACAACCGCCTCCGCTGTCTTTGGCCGGATTGTGGCGTGACATCTCTTTCAGGACGGATTGCGCACGGTACCCAATTCAACTTGTTTTCAAACGCAGTTGGCGAACTCGGGGGTGGACGAGTCGGTCCGGGAGGAGCAAGGTGTGCCCCGGAGGAAACGGCCCGAGGAACGAATCGAGCGCACGCCCAGCACACGCCCAGAGCTCACGCCCCTAGGACCCGAACCGAGGTCACAACGCTCGACAACTCCAGCACCTGCACTGCACCTGCACCCGCACCTGCACCCGCACGGACCGAAGGGAGCGGCACGCGATGACCGACCAGGCACAGCCCGCGCAGGGCCCGGGAGCGTCCGGGCCAGGGCCCGACGGAGCCGGATTCACCTACCGAGGAGCCGAGCAGGAACTGATCGTCGTCGCACGGCCCGAGGCCCGGCTGCGCGCCGAGGCCGAAGGGGTACGTTCGGCGGCCGGCGCCGACGTGTCGGCACTGAACATGTTCCTCAGCGACGAACAGCTCGCCCTCCAACCGCTGTTCGGCAACGAGGAACGCCTGCAGTCGGCGGCCCAGCCCTCGGCCCCGGGCGCCGAGACACTGCCCGATCTCGGGCTCTTCTACCGGGTGCGCGGCGTCGAGAGCCGGGCCCAGGAGCTGCGTTCGCGGATCGCGGCACTGCCCGAGATCGCCACGGCGTACGTGAAGCCGGGTGCCGTACCGGCCTCGCTGGGATCCGTGGGACACAGCACCGACGAGAGCCGGCGGCGCAAGGAAGGCGCCCCCGTCACCCCCGACTTCACCAGCCGCCAGGGCTATCTGCGCCCGGCGCCCGAGGGCGTGGACGCGTACTGGGCCTGGCAGCGGCCCGGCGGTTCCGGCCAGGGCGTCACCGTGATCGACGTGGAGGGCGCCTGGCAGCTCGGCCACGAGGACCTGGCCGCGAAACTCGCGGGTGTCGTGGTCGGCACCCCGATCCAGGACCTGGCCTGGCGCAACCACGGCACCGCCGTCATCGGTGTGATCGGCGGCGACCGCAACGAGTACGGGATCACCGGCATCGTGCCGGACACGGTGACCGCCGCCGCGTCGTTCCACGGCATCGGCTCCGCGGCCGCGATCCACGCGGCGGCCGACCGGCTCGGCGCCGGGGACATCATCCTGATCGAACTGCACAGCCCGGGACCGCGGTTGGACTTCGCGGTGCGCGACGACCAGCGCGGCTACATCGCCCTGGAATGGTGGCCGGACGACTTCGCGGCCATCCGGTACGCGACCGCCAAGGGCGTCCTGGTGGTGGAGGCCGCGGGCAACGGCGGGGAGTCCCTGGACGACGCGGTGTACGAGCGTCGGCCCGACGAGTTCCCCGAGTGGTGGCGCAATCCGTTCAACCCGTCCAACCAGTCCTCCGGCGCGATCGTGGTCGGCGCGGGCGCGCCGCCGCCCGGCACCCACGGCCGCGACCACGGCCCGGACCGCTCGCGTCTCGCGTTCTCCAACTACGGGGCGCGGGTGGACGCACAGGGCTGGGGCCGCGAGGTCACCACGACCGGCGGCTTCTGGGACAAGCCCGGTGATCTGCAGGGCGGCGCCGAGGAGATCGCCTGGTTCACCGACACGTTCTCCGGGACCTCCTCCGCCTCTCCGGTGGTGGTGGGCGCCCTGGCCGCGCTGCAGGGCATGCTCAGGGCGGTCGGCCAGGAACCGATGGACCCGGAGCGGGCGCGCGGGCTGCTGCGGGCCACGGGCTCCCCGCAGCAGGACGCGCCGGGCCGGCCCGCGTCGCAGCGGATCGGCAACCGGCCCGACATCAAGGCGGCGGTCGCCCATCTGCTGCCGGAGGCGGTCGGCTCGGGCCAGGCCGAGCGGTACTGGGACGAGCTGCTGCCGTATCCCCGTGAACTCCCGCCCAGGCTCCGGCTGTTCGTGGCCGGCGGCTGGCGGAGCCTGAACAACCCGTCCGCCGAGATCCGCCAGGCGGTGCACTCCGCCTTCGCGGGCGGACGGCCCGACGTACGTGTCTGGTTCTCGGACGACGAGATCGTCGGCCTGGTCGTCACGGGCTGACGCGACCCGCCGTTTCCCCGGACCAGCCTCCCGCACGAGACCGACCATCGCTCAACGACCAACCGTCGCTCAACCATTGAGGGAAGGTGGCACCCGCATGAGCACCACCCCGCAGATGAGCCAGCAGGGCCAGTACCAAGGCCAGCACCAGGGCCGGCAAGGTCAGCAGCAGGGCCCGAGCACGGCTCCCCCGCAGCAGGGGCAGGGCCAACAGCAGGGCTACGGCCAGCAGATGCCGTTCGGGCAGCAGCAACAGCAGCCGTTCGGACAGCAGATGCAGCAGCCGTTCGGGCAACAGGGCATGGGCCAGCAGCAGCCCTTCGGACAGCAGGGCATCAGTCAGCAGGGCTACGGCCAGCAGGGCATCGGTCAGCACCAGATTCCGCAGCACCTGCAGCAGCAGCTCCAGCAGCTCGGCCAGCAGCAGCCGTTCCAGCAGCTGCTTCACCAGCTCGGCGGGCAGCAGCAACAGCAGGGGCAGGAACAGGGCCAGGGCCAGCCGTTGATCGTGCGCAGCGCGGTCGAGGCCGCGGCGCTGACGAGCGGTGTGGCGGAGCATTTCTGGGACGTCGTCACACCGCTGCCGGGCCAGCCGTCGATCCTCTACCTGTACATCAACCAGGGCTGGCGTCCGCTGGTCAACCCGAACCAGGTGACGCACGACGAGGTCCAGGAGGCCTTCGCCTTCGGCCAGCAGGTCATCGGGATCTACGACTCCACGAGCAACACGCTCCAGGCCGTCATCGTGAACAAGTAGGCCGTCGTCGTGGGCAAGTAGCACCGAGCAGCAGGACGGACGACCCACCGCACGGAGGGCGCCGGACGGGCAACGACCCGTCCGGCGCCCGGCGTTGCTAGAGGGCCACGCCCAACAGGGCGTCCACGGCACGGGAGACGACGCCGGGGGCGCCCTCGTCCGTGCCGCCCTTCTCGGCCTGGAGCACGGCCCAGCGGTCGACGGCCGCGAGCGCGGCCGGCGCGTCCAGGTCGTTCGCGAGGGCCTCGCGGATCTCCTCGACGAGTGCCTCGGCGGACGGGCCGTCGGGTCGCGAAACGGCGGCCCGCCAGCGCTCCAGGCGCGCGAGGGCGTCCTGGAGCACCTGGTCGGTCCACTCCCAGTCGGCCCGGTAGTGGTGCGAGAGCAGGGCGAGCCGGATGGCCGCCGGGTCGACGCCGTCCCGGCGGAGCGCCGACACGAAGACGAGATTGCCCTTGGACTTGGACATCTTCTCGCCGTCGAGCGCGACCATGCCGGCGTGCACGTACGCCTTGGCCATCGGGAACTCGCCGGTCAGCGCCTGCGCGTGGGAGGCGCCCATCTCGTGGTGCGGGAAGGCGAGGTCGGAGCCGCCACCCTGTACGTCGAAGCCCATGCCCAGGTGGTCGAGGGCGATCGCGACGCACTCGATGTGCCAGCCGGGCCTGCCCTGCCCGAGCGAGGCGCCGTCCCAGCTCGGCTCGCCCTCGCGGGCGGCCGTCCACAGCATCGGGTCGAGGGGGTTCTTCTTGCCCGGACGGTCCGGGTCGCCGCCGCGCTCGGCGGACAGCAGCCGCATCGCCGCCGCGTCCAGGTTGGACACCCGGCCGAAGTGCGGGTCGGACTCGACGGAGAAGTAGACGTCCCCTTCGAGTTCGTACGCCGCACCCGCGTCCCGCAGCCGCTCGACCAGCGGGACGATCCCGGGTATGGCCTCGACGGCGCCGATGTAGTGCTTCGGGGGCAGCATCCGCAGGGCGGTCATGTCCTCGCGGAAGAGGGTGGTCTCCTTCTCGGCGAGGGAGACCCAGTCGACGTTGTCACGTGCGGCGCGCTCCAGCAGTGGATCGTCGACGTCCGTCACGTTCTGGACGTAGTGAACCTGCCGCTTGGTGTCGAGCCACACGCGCTGAACGAGGTCGAACGCGTTGTAGGTCGCCGCGTGACCCAGATGGGTCGCGTCGTACGGAGTGATGCCGCAGACGTAGATACGGGCGACGGGACCGGGGTCGAGGGTCACAGGACCACCGGTCGCGGTGTCGTGGATCCGGAGGTCGCGGCCCTTGCCGGGCAGGGCAGGGACGTCGGAAGCGGGCCAGGCATGCATGTCTTGAGCCTAACCGGACGGATGTTCCGTATACGAACCGGACCAGGCCAGATGGCCGGGAAGGCGTTCTTGCGTACGGAGCCGGGGTGTGCGTTCTCGGCTAAACGGGGGGCCAGGGGATCGCGGGCCAGTCCCCCGAGGGTTGCGGGTGCCGTCCGGAGGCGAGCAGGCCGGCCACACGCGCGCGCGTGGCGTCCAGTTCGGCCACGGTGATCAGCTCCCCCAGGCGCACGCCCAGCGTCCCGTCCAGGGCACCCCTGAGCCGCTCCAGGACCTCCACGGCCTCGGGGGTGAGCTTCTCCCCCGCCCAGCCCCACAGCAGCGTCCGCAGCTTGTTCTCGGCGTTGAAGGTGACCCCGTGGTCGATCCCGAACAGCCTGCCCTCGGGCGCGGGCAGCAAATGCCCGCCCTTGCGGTCGCCGTTGTTGATCACCACGTCGAGGACGGCCAGCCTGCGCAGCCGCTCGTCGTCGGCGTGCACGAGCAGCGCGGTGCGCCCCTCGCCGACCTCGGCGAACCCGACGGCCTTCCAGCCCTCGCCGGGCTCCTCGCCGTCGACCAGCGCGAGCAGCTCCGCGCCCTCGGACACCTGGTCGATCCACAGCTGGCACATGCCCTCGCCGTACGGCCCGTCGCGCAGGATCGTGGTCGGGACGAGCCCCCAGCCGGTCGCCTCGGACACCTCGTAGGCGGCGGCCTCACGCTGTGCGAGGTTCCCGTCGGGGAAGTCCCACAGCGGACGCTCGCCGGCGACCGGCTTGTAGACGCAGGAAGCTTTCTGTCCCTCGTACGTCACGTCGCACAGCAGCACCGCGTTGGAGGCCTCACGGATGCGTCCGCGCACGGAAAGCTCGCCCTCGGCGAGCAGCTCGGCCGTGGTCACGCTTCGCGGCGGTATCCGTTCTGGCGCGGACATACGTGTCCTTCCGGGTCTAGCGGGAGACTGCACAGCGGACAGGGCGGCCGGCCGGCGTTCACGACGTCGAGGGCGCGCTTGGCGAAGGCACGGGCCTGGGCACCGGTGAGGCGGACCCGCAGCATCGGCGGACCGTTCTCCTCGTCCTGCAGGAGCCTTTCCTCCGCCTCGGCGAGGTCCTCCTCCGAATCGGCGTCCAGCTCCACGAGCGCCTGAGCCTCGACGATCATGCGCTGCTCGTCACCGTCCCAGGCCAGCGCCATGGTGCCGACCCGGAACTCCTCCTCGACAGGAGCTTCGAGCGGGGCGGTGTCGGAGACCTCCGTCGGGGCCATCGCCGGGACGGGAGCGCTGCCCCCGGTACGGCGTACGACCTCGTCGAGAAGCTCGTCCATCCGTTCGGCGAGCGCCGCGACCTGCGTCTTCTCCAGGGCCACACTGGTCACCCGGGGTCCTGAGGAGGCCTGCAGGAAGAAGGTACGGCGCCCTGGCAGCCCGACCGTGCCGGCTACGAAACGGTCCGGCGGGTCGTAGAGGAACACCTGACGGGACACGTCCTGTCTCCATTGGATCGATCGACTGCTTCTGCCGTCGACTGCGTCTGCTGCTGACAACTGCTGCGCTGCTTCGACCGCTTCACCCTACTGCGGCCGACGATCACGGTGCGCCCGCACCGCCCCCGACCGTGGCGTCACCGGCCGGGGGTTCCTCGCGCGGCGCGAGCGACGTGAAATCGCCGGTGTCGCCGAGGCGAACGAGAAATGGCCGCAGTCGTGTGTAACGGATCGCGGTGATGGAACACGGTTCTACGGAGATCCGTTGGAAGAGGTCCAGATGAAGACCGAGGGCGTCCGCGACAAGAGACTTGATGATGTCGCCGTGCGAGCACATGAGGTATACCGCGTCACCGCCGTGATCGCGCTCCACACGCGCGTTCCATTCCCGTACGGCCTCGGCGGCCCGGGTCTGCATGGCGCGCATCGACTCGCCGCCCGGGAACGCGGCGGCGGAGGGGTGACTCTGCACGACCTCCATCAGCGGCTCGCCCGACAGCTCGGCGAGCTTGCGCCCGGACCAGTCGCCGTAGTGGGCCTCCCCGATCCGGTCGTCGGAGTGGACCCGCAGTTCGGGGCGCGCGTCGAGGAGCGGCCGAATCGTTTCCTGGCAGCGTTGCAGGGGGCTGCTGACGACCTCGGCGATCGGCAGTTCCGCGAGACGCCCGGGCAGCGCGGCGGCCTGTGCGGCCCCTCGCTCGTCGAGGGCCACGCCGGGCGTCCACCCGGCGAGCAGCCCCGCGGTGTTGGCGGTGGAACGTCCGTGCCGTACGAGGATCAAGGTGGGCATGCGGCCCAGCCTAGGCCGCGGCCCGAGTGCGCCGGGTCCCCGGCGACGGGAGAATACGCTCCGTGATCGTCGACTGTGCCATCTATCGCGACGGGCACCGGACGGAGGGCCCGGAGGACCTCTCGGACGCCCTGGACGCCGCGCGTGCCTCGGGAAACGCGTTCGTGTGGATCGGGCTGTACGAGCCGACCGAGCGCGAGTTCGATCTCGTCACCGAGGAGTTCGGACTGCATCCGCTGGCGGTGGAGGACGCCCTGAAGGCGCACCAGCGGCCCAAGCTGGAGGTGTACGACGACTCCCTGTTCGTGGTGCTCAAGCCGGTGACGTACGAGCCGGACAGCGACGCCGTCTCCTCCGGGGAGCTCATGCTCTTCCTGGGCGACTCCTTCGTGGTGACCGTGCGGCACGGCGAGGGCTCGCCGCTCAAGGCCGTACGACGCCGTCTTGAGCAGGACCCGGACATGATGCGCCTGGGCCCGACGGCGGTGCTCTACTCCATCGCCGACGACACCGTCGACCACTATCTGGAGGTGGCGACCGAGCTGCAGACCGACCTGGAGGAGGTCGAGGCGGAGGTGTTCTCGCCGAACGACGGCGGCTCCCGGCACACCGCGTCCAGGATCTACACCTTCAAGCGGCAGATCCTGGAGTTCCGCAGGGCCACCGGACCGCTGGCCGTGCCGCTGTCCCGCCTCGCGGGCTCGGGCGTCTCCGGTCCGGGGGTGCCGTTCGTCCACGACAAGGCGCAGCCCTTCTTCCGTGACGTCAGTGACCATCTGACCCGGGTGAACGAGTCCGTGGAGGGCCTGGACCGGCTGGTCTCGGACGTCCTGTCGGCACATCTCGCGCAGATGAGCGTCCGGCAGAACGACGACATGCGGAAGATCTCCGCGTGGGCGGCCATGGCCGCGGTCCCCACGATGATCGCGGGGATCTACGGCATGAACTTCGACCACATGCCGGAGCTGCACTGGGTGTGGGCCTATCCGGCGGTCATCCTGCTGATGGCGGTGCTCGAGGTGCTCCTGTTCCGGCTGTTCAAGCGGCGCGGCTGGCTGTAGCCGCGCCCGACGAGCTCCACGCGCGCGTGCCGCGTACGAGGCAGCACGCGCGCGTGGGCCACGCTCACGCGAACTCGGGTGCCGCCGACGCCGGGCCGCCCAGGGCGTCGCGGCGCTCCGGCACGGTCAGCGAGACCATGCGCCGCCAGCCGAGGACCCGCTCGTACAGGTACATGGCATGGATGCCCGCGGCGAGCAGCGCCGCCTTGGGCTTGGACCAGCCGAGGATGCGCCCCATGTGGCCCATCACGGCGAGGCTGACGTCCCGGTAGATGCCGATCTCGGCGAGCGCGCACTCGCGCAGGGTCCGCTGGATGGCCCGGCCGTGGCCCGCGGCCGCGAAGCGCAGCAGTTCCTCGTGGCAGTACGCGAGGTGGTTGTCCTCGTCGTTGGAGATCATCCGCACGGCCTTGCCGATCTCCGGGTGGTCGCCGAAGTCCTTGCGCAGCATCACCATCTGGTCCGCGGCGCGCTGCTCGGTGACCCTGCTGTGGGAGAGGTAGGTGACGATGTCCTGCACGGTGAGCGGCTCGTCGCGCTTGAGCTTGTCGTGCGCGAGGCCGATGCCGTGCTTCTCCAGGAGCATCGTGTAGTCCGTCTCGGGCGGGATCTCGACGGGTGTGACACCCCGCTTCCTCATCAGCGCGTTGAAGATCCGCCCGTGCTTGTCCTCGTCGGCACCGTGCCGGGTGATCTTGGGTGCGAGGGCGCGTTCGCTCTCCGGGACGAGGGCCGCGATCCGCGCGTTCTCCCAGCCTCCCTGGGTCTCCCCGCTGGCGGCGATGGAACAGAAGAGCCGGAACGACTCGTCGTTGTCGACGATCTCCTGGAAAAGACTCTTGGCCGAAAGCATGTGTGCCACCTCCATGCGGGCTCCCGCCTCCATGCGGGACTCCGCAAAGAAAGAGTCAAATGGGCAGCCAGGGGTGCGGCAACACCTGTGTCGGACAATTCCGCCGAACGGTGGACGCGAGGGGCATGAGAGGCGCGTAACCGAGCGGGCCCTGGCGCGTTGTTCTCCGTGACGGCCGTGGCGGGGAAGACCCCCCGAGCCCCCACCACGGCCGCTGAACCTCTCCCGTCCCGCCGCGGGCGGTGTTATGCGAGTCCGGCCCGCTCCAGGGCGTCCGTCCCGGCCCGGAGCGAGGCGATCCGCTCGTCCAGTGTGAAGCCCGCGGGGGCCAGCGTGAGCGTGGTGACCCCGGCGGCCGCGTAGGCCTTCATGCGGTCCGCGATGCGGTCCACGGAGCCGAGCAGCGTGGTCTGGTCGATGAGCTGCTGCGGAATGGCGGCGGCCGCGCCCTCCTTGTCGCCGGCCAGGTACTTGTCCTGGATCTCGGCGGCCTCCTTCTCGTAGCCCATGCGCTGCGCGAGCTGGTTGTAGAAGTTCTGCTTGCGGCTGCCCATGCCACCCACGTAGAGCGCGGTGTACGGGCGGAACATGTCGGCCAGCGCCGGTACGTCCTTGTCCTCGCCCAGTGCCAGCGGCAGCGTCGGGCAGACGTCGAAGCCGTCCATGGTCAGCCCGGCCTTCTCGCGGCCCGCGCGCAGGTGCTTGATCGCGGTGTCCTCCAGGTGCTCGGCGGACGGGAAGATCAGCAGGGCGCCGTCGGCGATCTCGCCGGTCTGCTCAAGGTTCTTCGGGCCGATCGCGGCGATGTAGAGCGGGATGTGCTCGCGCTCCGGGTGCACGGTCAGCTTCAGCGGCTTGCCGGGGCCGCCCGGCAGCGGGAGGGTCCAGTGCGTGCCCTCGTACGACAGGCGCTCGCGGGTCATCGCCTTGCGGATGATCTCGACGTACTCGCGGGTGCGGGCCAGCGGCTTGTCGAACTTGACGCCGTACCAGCCCTCCGAGACCTGCGGTCCCGAGACGCCGAGGCCCAGGCGGAAGCGGCCGCCGGAGAGCGAGTCGAGGGTGGCGGCGGTCATCGCCGTCATCGCGGGCTGGCGGGCCGGGATCTGGAAGATGGCCGAGCCGACGTCGATGCGCTCGGTCTGGGCGGCGACCCAGGTGAGCACGGTGGCCGCGTCCGATCCGTACGCCTCGGCGGCCCAGCAGACCGCGTAGCCCAGCCGGTCGGCCTCCTTGGCCACGGCGAGGTTGTCCGCGTCCATTCCGGCACCCCAGTAGCCGAGGTTGATCCCGAGCTGCATGGCCGATTCCCCTTACTGATCAGTAACGTCCCTTGTGCGGCACCCTAGCGCGCCGGTGGGCGCAGCGGCAGGGACCGGGTTGGGGATCATGTGATCCTGGTTGTCCACAGGGGCCCACACACCGACTTGTGGCCAGTAATCTCAGCCCACATGGAGCAGAGGCATCTCGGCCGTACCGGCCTTCGCGTGTCCCGCATCGGACTCGGCACCCTCACCTGGGGCAGGGACACCGACGAGCACGACGCCGCGGACCTGTTGAAGGGGTTCTGGGAGGCGGGCGGGACCCTCGTCGACACGGCCGATGTGTACGGGGACGGGGAGGCCGAGTACCTCCTCGGGCAGCTCATGGAGGGTCTGGTGCCTCGCCGGGATCTGGTGATCTCGACGAAGGCGGGCAGCGTGCCCGATCCGGACCGGCGCTTCGACGGTTCGCGGGGCCATCTGCTGTCCGCGCTCGACGCCTCGCTGGCCCGGCTCGGCACGGACTACGTGGACCTCTGGCAGATCCACGCCTTCGACCCCGAGGCGCCGCTGGAGGAGACCCTCCAGGCTCTCGACATCGCTGTCAGCAGCGGCCGCGCGCGCTATGCCGGGGTCTCCAACTTCTGCGGCTGGCAGCTCGCCAAGGCGGCCACCTGGCAGCTCGCGGCGCCCGGAACACGCACGCGACTGGCCAGTACGCAGATGGAGTACTCGCTGCTGCAGCGCGGTGTCGAGCGCGAGGTGCTGCCCGCGGCGCTGGACCTGGGCATCGGTCTGCTGCCGTCCTCTCCGCTGGGCCGGGGAGTGCTGACGGCCAAGTACCGGCACGCCACACCCGCGGACTCGCGGGGCGCGTCGGAACAGCTGGCGCCGTTCGTCGCGCCGTACCTGGACGACGCGGCCAGCCGCATCGTGGACGCGGTGGCGACGGCCGCGGACGGCCTCGCAGTGACCCCGCTCCAGGTGGCCCTCGCCTGGGTCCGCGACCGGCCGGGCGTGGCCGCCCCGATCATAGGCGCGCGCAACGCGCTGCAGCTCACGGCCGCGTTGTCAGTGGAGACCCTTAGTCTTCCTGACGAGATCTGCCGAGCGCTCGACGATGTGTCAGCGCCCGTGCACCACTATCCCGATCACGACTGGAGCACGCTGTGACCACGGATCCCGCTGCCGCGGAGGAAACCGAGCCGGTGACCGGCCCGGAGCCCGGGGGGCCCGGAGCCGGGCCGGGGGCCGACGACGACAGGGGTTCCGCGGACGGGAGCGGCGCGCCTGCCGACCCCGGCGACGAAGCGGCCGCAGCCGCGACGGACACGACGGACTCGACGGACACCGGCAGCGGTGAAGGCGGGCCGTCGGAGGCGGGAGGTCCCGCCGCGGACGGCGGTTCCGGCGACGGCACCGCCGACACCGACACCGCGGCCCAGTTGTCCGAGGCCGAGGCCGAGTTGGCCGCGCAGCGGGAGTTGCGGGAGCGGATCGAGCGGCGGAAGGCGGAGAAGGAGGGGCCGATCCAGGCCGGGGCACGCCTGAGCGGAAAGGCCGCCGATCTGCTTGCCGCAGTGCGGGCGGTGGAGAGCGGGGAGAAGCCCCCGGCGAGCGTCTTCACCGAGCCGGAGCCCGCGCCGCGCAGGTCCGCGCCGGAGCCGGTGCGGCAGCCGCAGGCCATGCCCTCCGCCGCACCCGCGCCGGTGGCCGCCGAGGCCGTCGACACCGTACGGGCCGTGCTCGTCGAGGGCGGCGCCCCGGAGGCGCTGGCGGCGCAGGTCGCCGCCGTCCTCGGCGAGGGGGCCGACACGCAACTCCGCGAGGACCCCTGGCAGTTGCTGCGTGTGGCCGGGGTCAGGCCCGAGCAGACCGACGGGTTCGCCCGGGCACTGCTCGGCGCGGAGTGCGGTCCCGACGACGAGCGGCGGGGCCGGGCGGTCACGGTATGGCTCCTGGAGCAGGCGGCCCTCGCCGGGCACACGGCCCTGGAGGCCCAGGCGCTCCACACGGCGCTCGCCCAGCGCTCGGTGCCGGATCCCGATGCCGCCGTGCAGAGCGCACTCGCCGAGGGGGACGTCCTGGTCTTCCAGGACGCGCTGGACGAGCCCGGCGCACCGCCGGCTCCCGCGCCCTCCGCGGACGAGGGCGAGAGCGAGGACGAAGAGGGCGAGGCGGAGCGTCCGGTCCGCGTCCTCATCGGTCTTGAGCGGTACGCGCTCGCCGAGGAGAGCCTCGCCGACGGTCTCGCCCGGGTGGTCAACTCACTGCCCAAGGAGGACGGTTCGGCCGCGGACTGGGAGTCGGCCGCGACCGGCTCCGCCGCCGAGCTGATCCGTGCGGTCGCGGGCCACGGTCTCGTCCTGCACACCGGCGGTGAGGCGTCCCGTGCGGAACCGGCGGCCCTGGCCGCGGTCGCCCGGTCCCTCGGCCTGCGGGTGTGCGCGGCCGCCCACACTCCGGACGGCCGCCGCCGCTTCGGCGCGCTGCTCGCCACCGCGGAGGGAGCGCGAGGCACGACCGCACCGGACGAGCGGCAGGACAGCCCGGCCGGGACGCCCGGCAGCACGGCTGGGACGCCCGGCGGGGCCGAACCGCACGAAGCCGTGACCGCCGAGGCCGTGACCACGGTCGCCGGTCTGCTCTCCGGGGGCGAGGGCCCAGGGCGGGACACGGACGGCATGCTGCGGACCGACCTCCTGATCGTGCTCGACGCGCCGCAGCTCGACGTGGAGAGCGCGGCGATGCTGGCGGAGTCGCTGCCCGACGGGGCCCGGCTGGTGCTGAGCGGGGACCCCGGGGTGCTGTGGTCGGCGGGCCCCGGCCGGGTCTTCGCGGATCTGCTCGCCGCGCGCGCGTGCCCGCAGGTCGCCTCGCGGACCCCGGACCCCGGCCCCGTCGGCGAACTGGTCTCGGGCATCGGCATCGGCGAGCTGAACCAGGTGGCGGCCCCCGGCAAGGAAGTCGTGATCGTCCCGGTGCGCGACGCCGGAGAGGCGGTCCACCGGACCGTGCAGCTGATCGCGGACTCGGTGCCGCGGGCCATCGGCATCCCGGCCGAGCAGACCCAGGTGATCACCCCGGGCCACGGCGGTGCGGCGGGCACCCGCGCGCTCAACATCGCGCTGAAGGAGCGGCTCAACCCCGGCCCCGGCCGCTTCGGCGGCTTCGACCCGGGTGACCGGATCGCGTACTCCCCCGCGCCGGGCCGCACGGTCCCGGGCCATGTGGTGAAGGCCGACGCCGACGGGCTGCACCTGGAATGCGCGGGCGCTCCCGTCGTCGTACCGAAGGAGCGGGTCGAGCAGGCCGTGCGACACGGCTGGGCGCTCACCGCGCACCAGGCGGTCGGCGCCCGCTGGCCCGCCGCGGTCGTGGTCCTGCCGGGGGACGCCGCCCAGGCGCTCACGCGCCCCTGGATCTACACCGCCTTCGGCCGCGCCGAACAGCACCTCTCCGTGGTCCACGGCGTGGACCAGGCCCTGCCGCGCGCGGTGTCCGAGGCCGCCGCAAAGCCGCGTACGACCCGACTGCCGACCCTGCTCAGAACCCAGGTCCCGGCCACCGGCTGACGCCCTCCGCCCCCGGCCCCGGGGGGCCGGGGTCCGGGGCCCCAGCTTCGAACCCGGCCAACGGGCCCGGCCACCGCGCGGTGGCCGAGGTCACCACCAAGCCGCGTACCACCGGCTGTCTTGCCCTGCTCAGGACCCAGGGCCCAGCCATCGGCTGACGCCCGCCCCGGGCCCACGGGTCCGGGGCGCCCGCCTCGGACCCGGCCTCCGGGCCCCAGACGCACCGGTGGCGGTCACCGGGCTCCTCGCCCGGTGACCGCCACCGTAAGAACCGGCGGGGCCTCAGCGGTCCGCGTCGAGTGGCTCCAAGTCCTCGTCCTCGTCGAGCTCCGGCTCGACGGCGTCCTCGATGTCGTCGTCGAGGTCGGCCCCGGTCTCCTCGTCGAAGACGGCGCTGACGTCGAAGCGGCACACCACCTGATGCGGATCGGCGTGGTCGAACGGCGCCTCCAGCCACTCGCCCGGCTCGGCGGGTTCGTCCGCGGCGGTGACCCACAGCGTGGAGTCGGCCTCCTCCAGACCGAACTCCTTGTGCCGCGAGGCGATCTCGTCGGGCTCGAACTCGCCGAAGAGGACGCCCAGAGCACCGTGCACGGTCCCCGAAGCGGCGTCGAAGCCCGCGGCCGCGGCCCCGGACTCCTCCACGGCCTCCACCCGCTGCGCCTGCGCCAGCAGCCGCTGCGGCTCCACCACCGTGTAGTCCCGGCGGATCAGCACGCTCAGCGCGTTGGGCTCCTCCGGCCCGGTGTACGGCAGCGCGTCCTCGGTGCCGGGGATCTCGAAGGGAGTGACCTCGTCATAGCGGTCGTAGAGGAGCTCGTCGTACTCCTCGGCGGCCGCGGCCAGCTCGTTGAACGCCTCGTAGACGGCCGGGTCGTCCTCACCCGACCTGCGCTCGACCGCCGCCAGGTGACGGTCGAGCGCGGCCTTGACCGCCTCGGCGGCGGCGCGTACCTCGGCAGCGGTGGGCTGCGCAGCATCAGACATAGTGCAGACGCTATCCGTACACGGCCTCCGCACGCACAATAGATGCGATGCCGGAATACGAATTTGTCGACGTGTACGTGCCGCGCGGGGTCACCCGCAAGGAAGCGACACGACTGCTGACGGACCATGCCGAGTACGGACACTGGGAGTTGGACCGCCTCAGCCTCCACCCGGACGGCAGCCGCAGGGTGCGGTTGCGCCGACGGATCATCCGCCAGGTGCGAGCCACGTGGTGACGAGGGACGGCTGAAACGGAGCGGGCCCCGCGCGTGCGGGGCCCGCTCCGTCGACCCCCGCGGGGGCGTGTCCACCTGCCCCTGGGGGCTTTTGTGGTGCCATGACACCGTTTGCCGTGTCATGGCCTCGTGTCACGCGGAGGCGCGTGCCTTGCGGTAGAGCACGGCTCCCGTCAGCAGCGCACCCGCGCCCACCGGCAGCGCGAGACCGAGCGGCAGCTCACTGCCGGTCTGCGCCAGCTGCTCGGAACCCTTGGGCTGCGAGACGGCCTGGGCGCCCGGGTAGTTCGGGTTCCACGCGCCAAGATCCACGCCACCGTTCCGGCCCGGTCCACCAGGACCGTCGGAGCCGTTGGAACCGTCGGGTCCACCGGGCCGGCCCGGGTCACCAGGGTTGCCCGGGTCCCCGGGCTGCCCCGGCTGACCCGGGTCCCCGGGGTCCCCCGGCTGACCGGGCTTGCCCGGCGGGTTGGGCTCCCCGTAGCCGGGCGGCGTCGACCCGTGCCCGCCGCCGGTGTTCGAGCAGTCGTTGCCCGTGGCCGCGTTGCCGACACCGCCGACGGAGACGCTGTTGCCGCAGACGTTGACCGGCACGTCCACCGGAACCTGGACGTGGTTGCCCGAGCCCACGCCGGGTGAGTTGCTCGTGTGCCCCCCGGCGTGCGATCCGCCGCCGGAGTGGTGGTGCCCGGAGCCGCCGCCCTTGTTGGCGCACTTGTTGCCCACCGCCGGGTTGAGCACCCCGACCACGTTCACGGTGTTGCCGCAGACGTTGACCGGCGCGTGCACCGGCGCCTGCACCGAGTTGCCCGAGAGCACGCCCGGGGAGTCCGAGGCGCTGCCGTGCGCCCCCGAGTCGGCCTGCGCGTAACCGCCGGTGGCGGCGAGAACGCCGGTCGCGGCCGCCACCGTCATCAGGCCTTTGCGGGTGACCTGTCGCATAGCTTTTCCCTGCCTTGTGATCCTTGTGAGCCCTGCGGCTTCAGGAACGCGCACGCGCCGGGATGCGCGAGCGCGGAATTCGGAATGCCGAACACGGAATGTCGGCGGCCCCGGAGCGCATGGCGTGCGCTCCGGGGCCGCGGACTTAAGACCCTCATGGGTTTTCAGGCCTTCATGGGGTGCAGGCCCTCATGAGGTGGGCACAACGTCAGACGTTGGTGCAGGTGTTGCCGAAGGCAGGGTTCAGCAGCCCGATCACGGAGACCGTGTTGCCGCAGACGTTCACCGGCACGTGGATGGGCGCCTGGATGACGTTGCCCGAGAGCACACCGGGAGAGTGCACGGCAGCACCCTGAGCACCGGAGTCGGCAGCCGCGATACCCGCACCGGCGAGAACGATGCCACCAGTGGCAGCAGCAGCGGCGACGATCTTCTTGATCATTATTCCTCCTTGTTGGCAATGCGATCCCAGCCGCGGATCGCATCACCTGTAACGAGGAGGGAGTAATAGGGCTACGAGCCTATGAGCGCATTCACTCTTCTCAGTCGGCCCCGTACGCGCTGGCGATTATTGGAGTGTCGTTTCAGCGGGTTAATTCAGGACGCTTCGAGGAAGCGGGGGTTCAGGACGCCTCGATGAAGCGGTCCAGGACCCGCACTCCGAACTTGAGGGCGTCGACCGGGACCCGCTCGTCGACACCGTGGAACATGCCGGCGAAGTCCAGCTCCGGCGGCAGCTTCAGCGGGGCGAAGCCGAAGCAGCGGATGCCGAGATCGTCGAAGGACTTGGCGTCGGTGCCGGCGGAGAGCATGTACGGGACGGCCCGGGCGATCGGGTCCTCGGCGGACAGCGCGGTCTGCATGGCGTCCACGAGGGCCCCGTCGAAGGTGGTCTCCAGCGCCTTGTCGGCGTGCACGTCCTCGCGCTTCACGTTCGGGCCGAGGATCCGGTCCAGGTCGGCGAGGAACTCCTCCTCGTAGCCCGGCAGGTAGCGGGCGTCGACGTGGGCGGTCGCCTGGCCGGGGATCACGTTCACCTTGTAGCCGGCGCCCAGCTGGGTCGGGTTGGCGGTGTTCTGGAGCGAGGCGCCGATGAGCTTGGCGATACCGCCGAGCTTGGCGAGCGTCGCGTCCATGTTCTCCGGGTCGAGCTCGGTGCCCAGCGCGTCGCCGAGTTCGTCGAGGAAGTGCCGCAGCGTCTTCGTCACCCTCACCGGGAACTTGTGCCGGCCGAGCCGCCCGACGGCCTCGGACAGTTCGGTGATCGCGTTGTCCCGGTGGATCATCGAACCGTGTCCGGCGGTGCCGTCCACGGTCAGCTTCATCCAGTGCATGCCCTTCTGGGCGGTCTCGACGAGATACAGCCGCAGCTTCTCGTTGACCGTGAAGGAGAACCCGCCGACCTCGCCGATCGCCTCCGTCACGCCCTCGAAGAGGTCCGGGTGCTTGGTGACGAGGTGCTTGGCGCCGAACTTGCCGCCCGCCTCCTCGTCCGCCAGGAAGGCCAGCACGAGGTCCCGGGGCGGTTTGCGGCCGCTGCGCACCCGGTCGCGTACGACCGCGAGGGTCATCGCGTCCATGTCCTTCATGTCGACCGCGCCACGGCCCCACACGCAGCCGTCGGCGATCTCGCCGGAGAACGGGTGGTGCGTCCAGTCCTGGGCGTTGGCCGGTACGACGTCGGTGTGGCCGTGGATGAGCAGCCCGGGCCGGGAGCGGTCCTCCCCCTCGATCCTGACCACCGTGGAGGCGCGGCCCTGGTGGGACTCGAAGATCTGCGGTTCGAGTCCCACCTCGGCGAGCTTCTCCGCGACGTACTCGGCGGCCTTGCGTTCACCCGGGCCCGAGTGGTCGCCGTAGTTGCTGGTGTCGATCTGGATCAGCTCGCGGCAGAGGTCGACGACCTCGTCCTCACCCGTGACGCTCCTGGTCCTGTCCGGCTCACTCACGCTGCTTCCTCCCACGCTGCCTGCCGGCGGTGTTCCCGTCGGCGGTGCCTCCATCCTCTCTCTCCGACCCTGCCCACCCCAAGGGCGGACCAGGCCCGTCACACGTCGTTCACGCCCGCCGGCCCGTGATCGGGGGCCCTCGAAAGCCTGGTAATGTTTCCTCCGTCGCCGCGAGGGAAACCCGCGCGACAGACACCTTGTCCGGGTGGCGGAATGGCAGACGCGCTAGCTTGAGGTGCTAGTGCCCTTTATCGGGCGTGGGGGTTCAAGTCCCCCCTCGGACACATCGCACGAGTGAGGGCCGCGACCACTGGTCGCGGCCCTCACTCATTGTCTACGACCCCTGGCTCAGCGGTGTTACGGCCATGTGTGGGGCAGATCTCGTCAGGATGACATACCCCCACGTCAGAGCGTTGGAACAGAGGCCCTTCAGCCCCTCCCGGGGCCTCCTCGCATGGCTGAGCCGCAGGTCCGGAGCTAGCGTCGTACTAAAATTACACGCTTGTTCGGAGCTGACCGGAACATCCCCAGGCATACCTGCGGGCCCGCCGGCTCCCCCGGACGTCCGGGAACGACACGTGAGGACCCGATGGCAGCCCTCGAGCAAGGACCCGCACTCGCGCTGTTCGACGAAGAGGTGCGCGCGGAGTTCGGCGACCCGGCGCGCTTCACCGCCGCTTCCGCCGCCTCGCCCCGCACCCTCGTCGACATCCTCGACGCGTCCGTACGGGCCCACCCCGACGAGCCCGCGCTGGACGACGGTCATCGCTGCCTCAGCTACCGCGCCCTGGCCGTCGAGGTCGAGGCCCTGAGGCGGCGGCTGAGCGCCGCCGGGGTGGGCCTCGGGGACCGCGTGGGCGTCCGGGTCCCGTCGGGGACCAACGAGCTGTACGTGGCGATCCTGGCCGTCCTCGCGGCGGGCGCCGCCTATGTGCCGGTGGACGCCGAGGACCCGGACGAGCGGGCCGAGCTGGTCTTCGGCGAGGCCGGGGTGCGGGCCGTCGTCGGCGCCGGGCACGAGCTGACCGTCAACGGACGCAGCGAGACGCCGGCCACGCGGCCCGGTGTCGAGCACGACGCCTGGATCATCTTCACCTCAGGTTCGACCGGCAGGCCCAAGGGCGTGGCCGTCAGCCACCGCAGCGCCGCCGCCTTCGTGGACGCCGAGGCAGAGCTGTTCCTGACCGACGACCCGATCGGCCCGGGTGACAGGGTCATGGCGGGTCTCTCCGTCGCCTTCGACGCGTCCTGCGAGGAGATGTGGCTGGCCTGGCGGTACGGGGCCTGTCTGGTGCCCGTGCCGCGCTCCCAGGTGCGCAGCGGCGCCGATCTGGGGTCCTGGCTGGTCGAGCAGGAGATCACCGTCGTCTCCACCGTGCCGACGCTGGCCTCCCTGTGGGAGCCGGAGGCTCTCAACGAGGTCCGGCTGCTGATCTTCGGCGGTGAGGCCTGCCCGCCCGAGCTGGTGCAGCGGCTGGTCACCGAGGGCCGCGAGGTCTGGAACACCTACGGGCCGACCGAGGCCACCGTCGTCGCCTGCGCGTCCCTGATGACCGGCGAGGAGCCGATCCGTATCGGGCTGCCGCTCAACGGCTGGGAGCTGGCCGTCGTCGACGAGTCCGGCGAGCCGGTGCCCATGGGCGGCAGCGGTCAGCTCGTGATCGGCGGAGTGGGCCTGGCCCGCTATCTCGACCCCGAGAAGGACGCCGAGAAGTACGCCCCGCTGGAGTCGCTCGGCTGGGAGCGCGCCTACCGCAGCGGTGACCTGGTCAAGGCCGAGCCGGAGGGGCTGGTCTTCCTCGGGCGGGCCGACGAGCAGATCAAACTCGGCGGGCGCCGCATCGAACTCGGCGAGGTCGACGCCGCTCTCCAGGCGCTGCCCGGGGTAGCGGGTGCCGCGGCCGCGGTCCGTACCGCCCGCAGCGGCAACCAGCTGCTCGTCGGCTATGTGGTCACCCAGGAGGGCTGGGACCACTCGACGGCCGTCGAGAAGCTGCGCGCCGAGTTGCCCGCCGCCCTGGTCCCGCTGCTCGCGCCGGTCGCCGACCTGCCGACCCGCACCTCGGGCAAGGTCGACCGGAACGCCCTCCCGTGGCCCCTGGAGGGCCTGGAGACCGGCGGACCCGCCGAGCAGCTGTACGGCACCGAGGCATGGCTCGCCGAGCAGTGGAGCGAGGTGCTCGGCATCCCCGTCGGTTCGGCGCGGGACGACTTCTTCGCGATCGGCGGCAGCAGTCTCGCCGCCGCCCAGCTCACCACCCGGCTGCGCACCCGCTACCCCAGCGCCGCCGTCGTCGACATCTACCAGCAGCCCGTGCTGCGCAAGCTGGCCCGGCATCTGGAGAAGTCCGTTCAGGGTGACGGGGCCACCCGCGAGATCCCGCCGGTGCCCCTGCGCGCCAAGGTCGTTCAACTGCTGGTGCTCGTCCCGCTGTTCACCCTGCTCGGGCTGCGCTGGACCGTGGCGCTGGCCGCGCTGGGCAACGTACTGCACTGGTTCGGTCCGTATCCGTGGGTGCCGACCGCCTCGTGGTGGGTCGTCGCGGCGGGGGCCGGGCTGCTCTTCAGCCCGCCGGGGCGGCTCGCGATCGCGGCCGGCGGTGCGCGGCTGCTGCTGCGCGGTCTGAAGCCCGGGCGGTATCCGCGGGGCGGAAGCGTGCATCTGCGGCTGTGGACGGCCGAGCGGCTCGCCGAGTTCAGCGGGGCGACCTCGCTGACGGGGTCGTGGCTGGAGCGGTACGCCCGTGCGCTGGGCGCGAAGGTCGGGTCCGACGTGGATCTGCACTCGCTGCCGCCGGTCACCGGCATGCTCAAGCTCGGCCGGGGTGCCGCCGTGGAGTCCGAGGTGGACCTGTCGGGCCACTGGCTGGACGGCGACCGCCTGGAGATCGGCCCGGTCAAGGTCGGCGCGCACGCCGTGGTCGGCACCCGCAGCATCCTCTTCCCGGGCGCCCGGGTGGGCAAGCGGTCCGAGGTGGCCCCCGGTTCGGCCGTGTCCGGACACATCACGACCGGTCAGCGGTGGGCCGGGGCTCCCGCGGCCAAGCTCGGCAAGGCCAAGCGGGACTGGCCCAAGGAGCGCCCGCAGCGGGGTACGTACTGGCGCGTGATGTACGGCGCCACCGGCTTCGCGCTCTCCGCGTTGCCGCTGGTCGCGGGTCTGGCCGCGCTGCTCGTGGCGAGCGTCTTCGTCTCGCCGGACGCCGGTCTCGGCGAGGCGCTGCGGGGTGCCGCGGTCGCGCTGGTGCCGGCGACGCTGGCCTTCGGTCTCACCTACGCGCTGATCCTGCTGGTCAACGTACGGCTGCTCAGTCTCGGGCTGCGGCCCGGTACGCATCCGACGCACAGCAGGATCGGCTGGCAGGCGTGGACGGTCACGCAGCTGATGGACCGCTCCCGCGACACGCTGTTCCCGCTGTACGCCGGGCTGGCCACGCCGGTGTGGCTGCGGCTGCTGGGCATGCGGATCGGGCGGGGTGCCGAGGTGTCGACGGTGCTCGCACTGCCGAGTCTGACGACGGTCGGCGAGGGCGCGTTCCTGGCCGACGACACACTGACCGCGCCGTACGAGCTCGGCGGCGGCTGGATGCGGATCGGGCGGGCGGAGATCGGGCGCCGCGCCTTCCTCGGGAACTCCGGGATGACCGCGCCGGGCCGTTCCGTGCCGGACGGCGGCCTGGTCGGGGTGCTGTCCGCGACGCCGAAGAAGGCCAAGAAGGGCAGTTCCTACCTGGGCCTGCCGCCGGTCAAGCTGCCCCGCTCCACGCAGGGCGGCGACCAGAGCCGTACGTACGACCCGCCCGCGCGGCTGCTGTGGGCGCGCGGTCTGGTCGAGCTGTGCCGGATCGTGCCCGTCTTCTGCTCGGCCGCGCTGGCCGTGCTGACGGTGGCGGCGCTGAGCGCGCTCGGGGCCTGGGCCTGGGCACTCGCCGGGATCGTGCTGCTGGGCGCCGGTGCCGCCGCCGGGCTGCTGTCCGTGATCGCCAAGTGGGTGCTCGTGGGGCGCCACCGCACCGGTGAGCACCCGCTGTGGAGCGGTTTCGTGTGGCGCAACGAGCTGGCCGACACCTTCGTCGAGGTCGTCGCCGTGCCGTGGTTGGCCGGGTCCGTGCCGGGTACTCCCGTCATGAACCTGTGGCTCCGCGGCCTCGGTGCCCGTATCGGCAAGGGCGTCTGGGTGGAGAGCTACTGGCTGCCCGAGACGGATCTGGTGACGCTCGAGGACGCGGCGACGGTGAACCGAGGCTGTGTGCTGCAGACCCACCTCTTCCACGACCGGATCTTGCGGACGGATACTGTGGTCCTCCGTGAGGGCGCCACGCTGGGCCCGGGCGGAATCGTTCTGCCCGGCAGCACCGTCGGGGCGCGCAGCACACTGGGACCCGCGTCCCTCGTCATGGCGGCGGAATCCGTTCCCGACGACACCCGTTGGCTGGGCAACCCGATCGAGGCATGGCGTCCCTAGGCGCGGCCCGTACGGCGCCCGGGGAGGGAACACCGGCACGCCGTACGAGCACAGCGCAGGGAGCAGACACTTCAGTGGTTCAGCAGACAGTGGGAGCGGATCCGTACTTCCCGGCGAACGGTGATCCCCGTTACCGGGTCCATCGGTACGAACTCGCCCTGGACTACCGTCCGGGACCCAACCGGCTGTCCGGCACCGCACGCCTGAACGCCATAGCGGGGCGGTCGCCGGTCGCCGAATTCCAGCTGAACCTGGCCGACTTCAGGATCGGCCGGGTCAGGGTCGACGGGCGGGCGACGCACTACACGCACCGCGGCGGCAGGCTGCGGATCCGCCCGCCGAAGCCGATTCGGGCCGGCGCCGCGTTCACCGTGGAGGTCCACTGGTCGGGCAACCCCAAGCCGGTGCGCAGCCCCTGGGGCGGGCTCGGCTGGGAGGAGCTGGAGGACGGGGCGCTGGTGGCCAGCCAGCCGGTCGGGGCGCCGTCCTGGTACCCCTGCAACGACCGCCCGGCCGACAAGGCCTCGTACCAGATCTCGATCACCACGCCCTCGGCGTACTCGGTGGTCGCGGGCGGCCGGCTGCTGACCCGTACGACCAAGGCGTCCACCACGACCTGGGTGTACGAGCAGTCGGCGCCCACGTCCAGCTATCTGGTCGGGCTGTCCGTCGGGAAGTACCAGACCGTGCTGCTCGGCGATCCGGGTCTCGGCGGTGTCCCGCAGGCCGGGCACATTCCGGCGCACCTGCTCACCGAGTTCTCCCGGGACTTCGCGCGGCAGCCTTCGATGATGCAGCTGTTCGAGGAGCTCTTCGGCCCGTACCCGTTCGGCGAGTACGCGGTGGTCGTCACCGAGGAGGAGCTGGACGTCCCGGTGGAGGCGCAGGGGCTCTCCCTGTTCGGCGCCAACCACGTGGACGGGGCGCGGAGTTCGGAGCGGCTGGTGGCGCACGAGCTGGCCCACCAGTGGTTCGGCAACAGTGTGAGCATCGCCGACTGGCGGCACATCTGGCTGAACGAGGGGTTCGCGAAGTACGCGGAGTGGCTGTGGTCGGAGCGGTCCGGTGGGCGCAATGCCCAGGCGCTCGCGAGCCTCTCGCACCGCAAGCTGTCCGCGCTGCCGCAGGACCTGAGGCTGTCCGACCCTGGCCGCAAGCTGATGTTCGACGACCGGCTCTACGAGCGCGGCGGGCTGCTGCTGCACGCGGTGCGGTGTGCGCTGGGCGACGACGCGTTCTTCCGCATGCTGCGGGGGTGGGCGTCGGTGCACCGGGGTGGCACGGTCACCACCGCCGCCTTCACCACGCATGTGGCTCGGTTCGCGACCGAGCCGTTGGACGACCTGTTCCGGTCGTGGCTGCATGAGACGGCGTTGCCTGCGTTGCCGTCGCGGTCCGCGGTGATTCCGGCTCGGCCGCCGTATCCGCCCAGCGGAGCGTGAGCACTCCGCTGGGGTCGTACGGCGGCCGCGGGTCGGATGTGGCTGATCGCGCAGTTCCCCGCGCCCCTGGAGGGCGCCCCTAACGGGGCGCGGGTACCTTCAGGGCGTCCCAGGTGACCTTGCCGGGGATGCCGTCCGCGTCCTTGCCCTTGAAGCCTTGTTTCTGTTGCCAGGCCGCGTAGGACTTGCGGTCGGCCTCGGTCCAGTCGGGGCTGGGGCCGGACTCGTAGCGACCGCAGCCCTCGGCGACGAGACGGCGGCCCATGGCCGTGATGACGGCGGACTTCTGGCCGATGTGGAAGAAGCCGCCGCCCGGGAAGGGCTCGTACGAGGGCCTGGGCGCGGGCTTCGGGTCGGGGGCGGGCTTGCCGCTGTCGCCCTTGCCGCGCAGCCGTTCGGCTATGCGCTTGCGCATGCCGTCCATCGTGAAGCCGCGCGGGTCCGTCTTGCCCGGCTGCCACTCCTTGTGGCCGATGACGGAGCGCTCGGTCCAGCCGTGGGCGCGGCAGATCGCGGCGGAGACCTTCTCGATGGCCTCCTTCTGGGCCTCGGGCCAGGGGTCCCTGCCGTTGCCGAGGTTGATGCACTCGAAGCCGTAGAAGTGGCGGTTGCCGTCGGTGTCGGCCTCGTTGTCGGACGGCAGTCTCGTCTCGTTGACCACCGCGCGCAGGACGTCGCCGTCGCCGAGGCCCGCGTGGTTGGCGCGGCCGTTGCCGACGAGGTGGACCTGGCCCTTCTTGTCGATGACTCCGTGGCACAGGGGTCCGGGCAGGCCCGAGTAGCCGTCGTAGCAGATGTCGACGGAGGCGGCGGTGCCGGAGGTGACGGTGTGGTGGATCATCACACCGTTCATCGGACCCCAGGGCCCCTTCGAATTGCGGTTGTGGCGGCGCCAGTTGCGCACCTCGTGGACCGTGAGGCCCTCAGCGCGCAGGATCTCCACCAGCTTGGACGCGGTCAGGGGCTTCGCCATTACTTGTCTCCTTCCACGGCTGCCTCCGCCTCGGCGGTGGTCTGCGACCTCCCGCCGGAGGGGTCGGCCTCGGCCGCCTGTTCCTCCTGTCGCGCCCGGGTCTCCGCCGCGAGCGTCGCCTCGTCCGCCGCCGGGATGCTGCTGGCGAGCGGGCCGAAGGCGAGCCGCAGGTCCAGGGCCTCCCCCTCGCCCTTCACCAGGGCGAGCGGCGCGAAGTGGCGGGCGATGCCCGCCGGGCCCTGCAGCAGCGGGCGGCGCGCCGGGTCGACCGGCCACTCGACGCTGCCGGTGGCCGTCCGGGCGGGGACGATCCAGTGGTCGCCGGTGCGGTACGTGCCGCCCTTGGCGAAGTAGACCTTGACACCGTCCTCCAGGGGCAGCCACTCCCCCTCGGTGACGGGAACCGCCCCTCCCCGCAGGGCGGTTGAGCGGCCCTTGCGCCTCGGGCCCTCGTGGTGGTCCCAGCGGCGCAGGAACGGGTGCAGGTGCGGCAGACGTCCGACGCCCGGCTCCGGCTCGGCGGACAGGCGTACGCGGCGGCCGGGCAGGTCCAGTTCCTCGACCCTCAGCAGCGGGAGGGGTTCGAGGCGGGAGGCGTACGCGGTGTCGGTGAACTCCACCCGGTCGCCGACGTCCAGGTCGAGCTTGTCGTCATGACCGAGGGACGCCAACTGGACCCAGGTGCCGTCGAGTTCGTCGACCGGGAAGACCACGGAGCCGTTCTCGCGGGACCACTTGAAGGTGGCGCCCTTCGGCTCGCTGCCCCTGGTCCCCTCGCCCGCCGTGCCGCCCTCGTGGACCTCCACGCGGTACAGCTGGTTCTCGGGGCCGCGGTAGCGGGAGTCCGGCTTGACCAGGCAGGGGTCCTCGTCGGCGTGGTCGGGCCGTTCGGCGCGGGCGGCGAGGCGGGCCGAGGGCGCGGCCTGCTTCTGCGCCCAGCGCGCGAAGGCCGCGCGGACCACCTCCCTGGACGGCTCGCTCTCCTCGATCTCCAACTCGTCGAGGGCCAGCGGCAGGACCTGCCAGACGACCTTGGCGCGGGCGGCGGTGTCCGGCATGGCCGCGCCGAGCGCGACCTCGCGCAGCGCCGGGTCCTCGGCCGCGGTGACCGAGCGTTCCCACACCTGGAGGTAGACGACGAACGGGGCCTGGGCGGGCGAGGGCAGCCGGTCGCCGGGCTTCTCGGGGTCCCGGTGACCGTCGGGCTGGTCCCAGTAGGTCCAGTGGGCGGGTGGTTGCGCGGTGTCCTGCGCCCTCTCCTTCTCCTGCTCGTCGTCGTCCTCGTCCGGTACGGGGACGCCGGGGGCCGGGCGGTTCGCGTCGCACAGGATGCCGTCGACGTAGTAGCGGCCGCCGTGGATGTGGAGGGTGTCGATGTCGTGCCTGCCGCCGACGTACTCGATACGGAAGCCGGCGGCGTCGCGCGGGCCGCCGTGCGGGCCGATCAGGTCGGCGGTGAGCGCGCGGGCCTGGTGGAGTTGGATCGCGGTCTGCTCGTTGGCGTCGGCGTCGAGCTGGACGCGGCCCTGCTGGGCGATGACCGCGGAGTAGTGCCGCTCCGGGCGGAACGTGGAGCGGGAGAGGTCTGCGTGCATGAAGGGGATCCCCCTGGTTCAGGAATTGCGTGCGGGTTCTGGGGCGCGTCGGGTGCGCGTGGGGCCGGGAGGGGGCCAGGTCAGGTCAGGTCAGGTCACGAAGAAGATCCCCGCGTCCGTCCCCGCGGGCGTGTACTCCGCGAGCCGTGCCCGCAGGCTGTCCTCGCGCTGCGGCCGGTACAGGTCGTGGAAGGCGCCCAGTTCGGCCCCGTCCTCCGCGCCGCGCCTGATCTCCTCGGCGCAACTGTCGGCCAACAGCGCGTACCAGGGCGTCCCGTAGCGCTGGGAGGTGAACAACGGCCTTACGCGGTCGGCCTGTTCGGGGCCGACCAGGTCCGGCTGGCAGCGGAAGCGGCGTGGCGTACGGGACCCGGTGGGCACGTACGAGAAGCGGATGCAGCCGATGCCTCGGCGGGCCACGTGGAGGCGTCCGGTGAAGACGGAGTTCTCGGCGATCCGGACCGCGTGTGTGTGGATCTCGCCGATGACGGTCGTGCGGTGCAGGTGCAGGACGGCGTGGGCGTGCCGGCAGTCGGGGGCGGAGAGGGCCTCGCGGTCGTCGGCGGTGGCGTCGAGGACGCTGTCGCGGAGGTGGATGTCGAGGGGTTCCTCGGAGACCTCGTCGCCGATGACCTCGATCGTGCCAAGGATGCTGTGCTCGACCTGGAGGCACGCGGTGGTGCGCTCCAGGACGATGCTCGGCTCCTCGGGCGAGTGCGGGTCGCACTCCGGCTCCAGCGACCAGCCGGGCACCAGCGTCGAGTGGCGTACGACGACGGCGCCCATCGGACCCGTGACGTTGATGCCGCGGCCCGCCACGAGCAGCCCGTCGAGCACGATCCGCGGGCGCTCGCCGGGGGCGCAATCCTCCGACACCGCACGGATGTTGAGGGCGTCGGGGCGGTTGCTGTACCAGTCGAGGAGACGGATCACGGGCCGGGTGCCCTCGGCCGCGCGCAGTTCCAAGCGGTCGCCCGGGTCGAGGTCGAAGTCCAACTGCTCCTGGTAGGCACCGCTGTGGGTGATCTCGATGACGCCCTCGGGACCGCAGCGGCCCGCCCGGCGGTCGTTCTGCCAGGCCCGGTAGGCGTCCATGATCTGCCGGTACGTCTCGCCGGGGCCGACCCGGAACACGGTGGCGTCCGGACGCGGTTCGCGGTCCCGTACGTACTCGCCGCCGCCCATGTCGGCGCCGAACGCGTAGTGGTAGTCGACCCAGACGCCCTTGCGGGGCGCGGTGCGGGCGCCGAAGGCGATCCGGCCGAGCTCCGGGTCGACGGCGACCTGGCCGCGCTTGGGCCGGTAGCGCCAGTCCGACAGGTCGGCGACCACGATGTCGGAGGGCGGTACGGGCCGGTCCTCGCCGTCGCGCCGGATGACGAAGCTCTTGCCGGGGCCGTAGTAGTCGGCGAGGCGGTCGTGGAGCTGACGGCGGCGGATGAGGGCCGGGACGTTGTCGATGGTCGCGATGTGGGTGGGCGACGGCTCCGGGACCGGCTTGGTGACCAGCGGGGTGTCGCTGCCCAGGATCGAGAAGGTGTAGAGGTTGCGGGCCCGGTCGACGCAGTACGCCGGTGAGGACGTCAGCGAGTACGCCTTCAGCCGCCATACGAAGAGCCCGACGCCCGCCGGGGTCCAACCCCCTTGTCGGTGACGGGAGTCGGCCCGGCGTACGTCGACCGAGCGGGCCACCGCGCCGAAGGGGCCGCCCGCCAGGTCGAGTGCCGAGTTGTCCCTGAGGTCGACCGTACGGCCGCGGGTCCCTCGCTCGGCGCCGCCGGTCCCGTACAGCTTCACGGGCTGGTGGTGGGAGACGTGTCGGGAGAGTTCGACGGCGCGTGCGGGCCAGTCCGCGACCCGCTCGGAGAGTTCTTCGAGGAGGTGGAGGGTGCCCTTGCGGCGGCGGTTGGCGACGGTCGCGGCGACATCGCGGCGCGGTGCGACGGCCTCGGTGAGCGCGGCCGAACTCCCGCCCCGCAGACCGGTGGTGAGAACGCGCTCGTAGCCCGGCAGGGTTCGGTAGCCCACGAGGTCGCCGAGGTACGGCAGCACCCAGGGGGCCGCCGTCTCGACGAACAGGTCCTCGTAGCCCTGCTCGACTCCGTCGCGTACGAGGTCGAGTTGCTCGGCCATGACGGCGAGCAGGGCGCGCAGCGGTTCGCCCTCCTGGGCGTCGCGCAGCCGGTGCCACTGGGGCAGCAGCTCGGCGAGTCCGTCCGGTTCCCTGGACATCACACGGCCTCCGTTTCGAACTGGGTGTCCCGGGACATCACTTGACCTCCGTCAGAATCAGGGTGTCCGCGGCCTTCGGCGACAGCAGTGCGAGCTGGGCCGGGCGGATGCCGCGGAAGACGTACACCGAACGGCCCTTCGCCAGGCGGCGGGTGTCGGTGATGTCGGGGTTCAGGCGCAGGAGTTCGGCGAGCGGGACACCGTGCCGGGCACAGATCGCCGACAGCGTCTCGCCGTCCTTCGCGCGGACTGTGTACGTCTTCTCGTCGTACGTGGCTCCGCGCGCCGGGACCGATGCCTTCGGCAGGCCGGGGTTCGCGAGGAGCTCGGTGAGTTCCTCGGCGGTCGCGGAGGCGGGGACGCCGGTGAAGACGTCGACGTCCATGTAGTCGACGCCGGGGACCTGGTGGGCCGTGGCCAGGATGTCGGAGAGGCGGGCGGGCTGCCCCAACTCCCTTCCCTCGTAGCCGAGTCGGCGCAGGAGTGCTTGGCGCAGGCGGGGTTCGACGACCTGCCAGCTGTGGTCGGGCGCCAATTTCACCTTCGCGGCGACGAGAAGCGCGACGAGTTCGCGGACGTCCACGCGGACCGGGAGGTTCGGGTCGCCGTACTCGGTGAGCGCGCCGCGCAGGGCACGCAGGAGGTCCGAGTCGTCGGCGATCGGCACGTCGTCCGTGCCCGCGACCGTCACATGCAGTACGCGCCGCCGTCCGTCGAAGAGTTCGCGTGCGGCGGCCCGGCCGATGCCGGCCCGGGAGCGGGCGAAGTCCTCGTAGTCGGTCTCCGAGACCAGACGGTCCAGAGCCGAGACGGCCAGCGGGACCGTGCGCCGGGTGAGTCCCGGACCGTCGGCGTCGGCGCCGCCCGTGGCGGGGCGCGGGTTGGTGACCGCAGTGACTCCGAGGGGGCGGGTGAGCGCCTGGGTGATGCGGCCGGCCGCCACGTTGGCGGCCCTGCCGGTGCCGAAGCGGTAGCGGGCGCGGATGTTCTCGTGGCCGCTGGGCAGACGGGCGCCGTGGACGCCGTCGCCGAAGGTCACGGTGGTGCGGCCGTCGGCCGTGGTCCCGGTGATGAAGACGCGCTCGCGCGGCCCCCGCCCGGCGAGGCTGTCGACCTCGTGCCAGAGCACTCCGTCGACCCTCACCTCCAGGACGGGGGTGGCACCGAGGGGGTTGTCGTCGGCGAGCCAGGTGAGCGGGGACTGCCAGAGCGCGAACGTCTGGTTCGTACGGTCCGAGTCACCGCTGCCGATCGGCTCGTCCCGGCCCTCACCGTGGGTCGCCTCGACCACGTTGCCGAGGATCCGCACGGTCTCCCGGCGGTAGCGGTACGCGAGGTCCGCGGTGAGCGTCAGCCTCGTGTGGACGTGGTCGCCCGGGAGTTGGGGGTCGACCGCGGGGTCGGCGGCCGCGATGGTGACGACCTCCGTGGCCCGGACGGCTGCCGTGCCGGGGATGTCGCTGCGCTCGCCGGCGACGATCAGTGTGCGGCCCGGCCGCAACCCGTCGTACAGCTCGGCGAGTTCGATCTCGTTGCCGTGCACGTCCTCGCCCAGTGGCTCGTCGGCCGGGCGCAGCGGTTCGCCGTCCGCGTGGACGGTGGTGTCGCGAATGTGCGAGAGCAGGACGTCGAACTCGTCCAACCACGGTTCGGCCAGGACGAGTTCGGTGCCGCGTCCGGTGATGCCGTAGTTGGTGTACGCCGCCGTCCGCGCGGACACGACCTTCGTGGTGACGAACGCGAGCTTCTTGTCGCCCGGGACGCCGCCCTCAACTCCCTTGCCGGGCCGCTGGATCGCGACCCAGCTGCCGACCGTGATGCCGTCGTGCACGCGGTCCAGCTGCAGAACACGGCGGTTGGTGGGCTCCGGCTTCGACGCGATGACCACCTCCACGTTCGGCGCGGCACTGCCCACGGTGTACGTGAGGCTCACCTCGTACTCGCCGTGCGTGAACCGCTCCGGGACGCCCGGCCGCAGGGCGACCTGCTCGGACGTGCCGTTGTGCACGCCCACGTGGACGAGGCCGTCGTCGTCCGGGCGGGACACGAAGAGGGTGCGGTTGGGCAGGCCTTCGCGGAGGACCGCGGTGACGCCGGGCTCCTGGGAGTCGGTGGGGCGTCGGTTGAGCCAGCTCAGCTCGCGGTCCTGGCCGGCGCGGGTGGACAGGTCCACCTCGCCCGCGCCGAGGCGGAAGGTGACCGGCATCGCGACCGGCAGGTTCTCCGCGCGCTGGTCGGAGCTGCTGCCCTCGACGTACTGGAACTCCGCGCGCACCGGGACCTTGCCCGCCGTGTCGAACACGACGCGCATGCTGACCAGGGCGGCACCGGTGAGGGGCCAGTCCGCGGTGCGGATGACGCGGCCCCGGTCGTCCTGGACCGGCTTGAGCGGGGCCATCGCTCCGAAGGGGGCCGTGGTCACGCGCATCGCGAGGAGTTCCCGCAGGAGCCCCGGGGTACCGGGGGCGGCGGCCGTCCGCCAGGCCGGGTAGAGGCCGCTCAGCCCGGGGTTCAGGGCGGAGAGCAGCCGGGCCGTGTCCGCGCCCGGCCGGCGGGGCTGTTCGGCGCCGGTGGTCGGGGCCGGGGCTTTGCCGCGGAGGGCGGGGAGGACGGAGCCGAGTGCTTGGAGGGCGGCTTCGTGGTGGCCCAGGAGGGCTGGGGTGGCGGAGGCCGTAGGGCTCGGAGCGGCGGCCGGGGCTGCCGGGCCGGGGGTAGCGACGGCTGTCGGGCTTGGGGCGGAGAGGGCCGAAGGACTCGGGGCGGCGGCTGATGGCGGGACCTGGCCGACGGCTCCCGCCTGGCCCTGGCCGATGACTCCCGCCGGGCTGTGGTCGATGGCTCCCGCCTGGCCCTGGCCGACCGAGGCCGCCGTCGAGGTCTGCCCCTCCGTCGGCGGCACCGGCTGGGAGGGCGCCAACTCCAATGCGCGCTCGGCCAGTTCGGCGAGTACCGCCTCCAGCTGCTCGAACCACGCCGCGACATCCTCGTACGGCGTCGCGAGGACCTGGGCCTCACCGAGGCGCGCCACCGGCTCGGTGAGACGGGACGCGAGGCTCTCCGGGGTCTTGATCCCGTCCAGGTCGGTGCGCAGCGGGGCGAGGACCTGGTCGTCGAAGTCCTCGATGAGGCGGCTGACCGGGCGTGGGTTGGGGACCTCCGGGGTGGGAGGTTCGTCGCCGGGGTCGCCCGGCGCCTCGGGCTCGGAGGTCCAGCGCCGTACCTCGTCGACGAGTTCCCGGAGCGTGGGCGGGGCCGACCGGGCCAGGCCGATCGCGGTGATCTCGTCGTCCCGGTCGATCCGCACCTTCGCGACGGGCAGCAACTTCGGCTCGGAGGCCGCCTGTTCGCCGAACACGAAGAGCAACTGGTCGCCAGCCTGGAGGGAATTGGCCGTGCCCTCGACGAAAAGCTCCGAACGGCGCTCCAGGTCGGCCGGGGTGACGAGGGAGGGGCGGCGGCGCCGGACCTTCAGCTCGTTCCAGTCCCAGCGGGCCGTCAGATCGCGGCTCGTCTCGAAGGTCTGCGACTCCTCGTCGGCCGACGCGGGCACGCTGTGGCTCTGCGCGCCGCGCGGGATCACCACGGGCAGGGTCTCGGCGCGCGGATCGCGTTCGAGGCTGTACGCGAGATGGGTGGAGGCGGCGACGCCGGGCCGCGGCCGGTGGCCGACCAGCCGGCCGAGCAGCGCGAGCGAGCGGTGCTCGTTGGCCGTCCGCAGATAGGCCTCGTCGGCGATCCGCTCGGAGTGGAAGGTGAGCAGGTCACCGAGGACCGCGGTGGCGTCGAGCAGGCCGATCGCCGGGTCGTCGGGGGTGCGGACCGTGAGCCCCTTCAGGGCCGGGTACGCGGGCGAGGCGAGCCGGTCGAGCTGGGCGGCCAGGAAGGAGCCGTACTCGCCGACGCGGTAGTCGAGGGCCGTGCGGCCGGGAGGGTTGTGGAGCGGGGCGGGGGCGAGGCGCTCGTCGTGGCCTCCGCACGCGCCGCCGCAATCGCAGGTACCGCCGCCGGACAGGCCGCCACCGGACAGGCTGTCGCCGCACGCGCCGCCGCAGGTGCAGTCGTCGTGGTTCATCGGGCACCTCCGAGGGATATCGCCAGGCGGCCGTTCTCCGGCCGGTCGGGGTCGTTGTCGCAGGTGGCGATCTCCAGCGGGCCGAGCCGCAGCACGCCGTCCTCCCTCTCTCCTCGGTCCTCGTGGAACAGCCTTCGAAGCCGCGTGACCTCGACGCTCTCGACGCCCGGCACCGCGGCCGCGACGGCGACCAGCCGGCTGAGCCGGACGGGTTCGCCGAAGGTCAGCGCGTCCGGGTGGAAGAAGCCGAGCCGCCCGCCCGGGAGGCGGCCGCTGCCGAGTACGCGGTACAGCTCGGCCAGGATCTGCCCGTGCTGGTGGCCGGGCTTGGCGCACACCTTCAGTTCGATGTCGAGCGGTACGAGCCGGGCGGGCCCGACCACGAGGTCGTGGCCGATGCGCCGGTACGCCTCCAGGGCCTGGGCCACCTCGGCGAGCAGCCCCTCCGAGGGGGCGCCGGTGCCGTACGGGTCGACCGCGATGTGGGCCTCCTGGACGCTGCCGGTCCAGCGGATCGCGGCGGCGGCGCGCTGCACCCCGGGCAGGGCGGAGGCGAGGGCCGCGTAGTCCTCGGCGGTGACCGCGCGCAGACGGGTGCGGCGCAGGTCGAGCGGGGCCAACTGGCGTACCTGCTCGACCGGTTCGGGCTCCGTGCCGCCCACGGCGGGCAGCGGGTTGCGGACGCCGGCCACCGGCGGTTCCTCGCGCCCGCCGCCGTGGCCGCCGTCACCGTCATTGCACAGGACGAGGTGGTTGATGGCCTCCGCGCCGACGTTTCCGGCGGTGCCGCCGCCGAGCCGGTAGCGGAGTTCGAGGCGGGCACCGGGGGTCGGACGGGCGCCGTGCCGGCCGTCGCCGAAACGCAGGGCGAGGCGTCCGTCGTCCTCCAACTCGCCGACGAAGTGCCGGTCGCGGGGCGTGCTGCCGAGCAGGTCGCGGCGCGGCTCCCAGGTCACTTCACCGCCACCGCAGCTGTCGCCGCCACCTTCGCTGTCGCCGTCGTGGAGCCGTACGGCGGGCAGTGCCTGGCGCGGGTCGTGGCGGAGCGCCGCCGAGGCGGGGCCGCGCAGCACGAGTTCGTCCGGGTGAAGTCCGGACGCGTACACCGGTCCCCAACTGTGCGCGATCTCCCAGGCGATGTGGCCGTCGAGGACCGTCCCCGCGCGGGCCCGTGCCGTGAGCACCTCGACGCGGCGCAGCTTCGCGTCGAGCAACTGGTCGCTGCGGAAGAGGAGTTCACGCAGGGCGCGGACAGGGTGGAGGTGGAGTTCGAGGTGCTCCAGGGTCTTCAGGCCGTAGATCACGGCGAGTTCGGTGATCTCCTGCTCGCCGAGCCCGTCGCGGGCGCTGCGCCACAGCTCGACGAGGCGCTGCCTGACCCGTCCGGGGATGGCGGCGATCCGCTCGGCCTGGCCGACGGCCACGGTCCGCGGGTCCGGGAACGGCACGGCCTGTGTCACGGGCGAGCGGCCGAGGACGGGCCGGAAGCGGGGTGCGATGCCGGGACGGACCGACTGGGCGAGCAGGGTCCGCAGGGCCGCGGCCTGGGCGTACGCCGTGCCGGGCACCACCCTTTCCTGCCGCTGCCCGGCGAGTTCCAGGCCCAGGCCGGCGCGTACGGTCGCGTTCTCGCCGACGACGTCGAACAGCTCGCGGACGTCGTCCGGGGTGAGAGGGTCGCCGCATTCGGCCTTGTCCGTGAGGGAGTTGATGAGCCGGGCGGGCGCGTTGCCCTCGTCGCGGTCCCGGCAGCCGAAGGCCGGGGGATCGCAGGATCCGACGACGGCGGGTACGGGCGGCACGGTCACCGTCTCCGGCAGGCCGTCGCCGCACCAGTTCAGGGACCGGCCGTGGTCGACGAGGACGACGTTTCCGCATGCGAGTGTCACGTCCTCGACGGGTTCGCAGTCGCGTCCGCCGCGGGTGACGAGGCAGAACGGGAAGCGCAGCGCGTCCCCCGCGGCCCAGGTGACCTCCAGGACCGGCTGGTCCTCGATCCGGTCGACGCCCGGGGTGACGGAGGTCAGACGGACGGCCTGCCGGTGGGCGGGGTCGGCGTCGCCCGGGGTGCCGGTGCGCGGGCCCTTCACCTCTTCAAGTACGAGCAAGTCGCCCGGATTCAGGTCGAGTTGGCGCTCCTCGCACGTCTCCGCGTCGCGCCACTCGTCGCGCAGGGTCGCGGCGGTCGTGCCCTTCGGAAGGGAGGACACCTCGCCGCCCCAGGTCCACAGACGGATCGCGTTGTGGGCGGCGCGCAGCTCCAACGGGTCGGCGGACGCGACCGGTTCGAAGACCTCCACCGAGCCGCGCTCGTCGAGTTCGGCGAGGTCCCCGTCGTCGATGACCGTGCCGGGCTCCGGGCGGTCGTGCGGGTCGAGGCTGCGTACGTCGACGGAGGCGAAGCGGTACGTGCCGGGCAGCAGCGTGTGCTCACCCGCGGTTTCCACGGTCACGTACGCACGGGAGTTGGAGCCGTCGTGCATCGCGTAGTCGATGAGCCGGACATGGCGGCGCACGGAGACACGGCGGCGCGCGGTGTCGAGGTACGCCTCCGTGGCGACCGCGTCCTGCTGGTAGCTGATCTGGTCGCCCGTGTACGCGAGCAGCTCGACGAGCGTCGCGCCCAGATCGGCGGGGTTGCGCTCGATCCAGTCGGGGGTGGTGAGCGCGAGCCGGTCGAGGAGCAGCTTGCGGATGGTCTCGTAGTCGCGCGCGGTGTAGTCGACAACGGGCGCCTCCGGGAAGGCGGCCCCCTCCCGCTCGTGCCCGTCCTCGCAGTCGAAGGGCGTCGGGCAGTCGGGCCGGAAGGCGAAGGCCGCGCTGTGGTAGCGCTGATCGAAGCCCCGGTACGGCTCGGTCCCGGGGCGTCCGTACGGGTCGGTCTCCACCAGGGAGAGCCGGTAGCGGGAGGTGTCACCGGCCTTGTCGAGCGTGACGTACAGCCGGTCGTCGAGTTCGGGGTCGTCCTCGCGCTCGACGCTCACCTCGACGGCTTCGATTCCGGTGATGCGGCGGCCGCCGTCGATGCGTACGTTCTCGGCGCACAGGCCGTGCGGGGCCTTGCCGAGGAAGGTGACGGTGAGCGTGAGCCCGTCGTCGCCGACCTCGACGGCGTCAACTCCGTTGAGCTGTGCGGCTCTTACCTTTGCCCGCCGGGAGGTGGTGGAGATGGTGGTGCTCGTGCCCGTCATGCCGCGGCCCTCCCTTCGAAGACGTCGTCGCGGCGCGTTCCGGTGGAGCGCACGGCGTACGCGAGATGCACGCGGACCACGTTGTCCTCGCTGACCACGTCGAGGTCCTCCACGTCGATGAGGTCGCCGAGCCAGCGCTGCAAGGAGGCCTGCACGGAGAGTTCGAGGGTGCTGGTGAGTTCGGGGCTGTTGGGCGCGAACACCAGGTCGAGCAGTCCGCAGCCGAAGTCGGGGCGCATCACGCGCTCGCCGGGGCTGGTGAACAGCACCTGCTCGATCAGGTCGCGGACGTGCTCGTCCTGCCGGGCATGCGCGGTGCGGCCACGGCGGTCGGCCCGGAACGGGAACGCGATGTCGCTGCGGGGGCGGGTGCGTGGGCTCATCGGACGGCCACCCTTCGGCGCTCGGCCCGGACGACCGGCGGCCCCTGCGGCACGAAGGCCGCCGTGAAGCACTCGGCCGCGGAGGTGTCGAGCAGCACGGACGAGCCGTCGACCGTGACGCCGGAGCCGTGGGCCGTCCAGCGGACGGTGACGCACGGCACGGGCACGCCGTCGACGGTGTGCGGGCAGCCGGTGACGACATACCCGTGCTCGGCCGTGGCGACGGGCATGCCGTCCATGAGCACGGCGGAGCCGGATGTGGTGGCGGTGGTGGCGCGGCCGCCGTGCGGGCAGCTGATCATGGCACCGGTGCCGAGCAGACCGCCGGATGCCCCTGTTGCGCTGGACACGTGATTCGTCCCCCGTCTTCCTATCGCTTGGAGAGCACGGTCAACTGGCCCTCGTTGATCGTCACTTGGTTGCCGCGCAGCAGGACCTCGGCGCCCGCGCCGGTCGCGATGACCACGGCTTCCTTGGTGATGCGGATATAGGCGCCGCCCTGGGCCTGGAGCAGGATTCCCTGGTCCGCGCCCGGCGGATCGCTCATCACGATCTTGTGCGCGCCCGGCGTCTGCACCACGACCGGCTTGGCCTGCGAGGCCGGCTGGACGAGGCGGCGCGCGTCCGGCGGCAGTTCGCTCTGCTCGCCGTACCAACACCCCGTCCACACGGGGAAGCTGGGATCACCCTGCTCGAACTCGACCCACACACCCGCTCCCGGCGGCGGCACCACGAACTGCCCCGCCTCCGGCCCGGTGAACGGCAGACAGGGCAGCGCCCACGTCGACGGCTCGTCGCCGAGGACGTCCGGGACCTCGACGGTGATCCGCCCGATGTGCAGCGGGTCGTTGTTGTCGATCACCCGGCCGCGGAACTTGCCGAGGAAGCGATTGCCGGTTGCCGCCATGCTGAACTGCTCCTGCTCTGTGGGGTGTTGCGGTGCCGTGGGTGCGGTGGTGGGTCAGGGCCTGACGTAGGCGCTGCGGGCTTCGAGGCCCTCCCGGGAGAGGGTGAAGTTCTGTTGGTACGAGCCCGGCCGCAGGGTGTGCGTGACGGACTTGACGAAGTAGTCGCCGTCGTAGGCCCGTCCGGCGCCGCGCACGCCGACCAGTTGGCGGGGCGCGAGGAGGTAGCCGTGCCGGTTGACGTCGAGCGAGCCGGAGCCCGAGATGACGTCGGCGGACACGGCGGCCCTGGCGAGGAGTTCGGCCTCGGCCTGCTCGCGCTGCTGCTTGGCGGTACCGGACAGCGTCCTGCGCTTGAGCGCCGGGGTGGGCCGTTTGCCGAGGGGCGGTCGCAGCGGGCTGATCGGCGGCTGCGGGAGGAGGGTGGACTGCCGGGTGCCGGGGTCCTGCCAGCGGGCCTGCGGTTCCTCCCGCGCCGTACCGTCGTACGCGAACGTCAGCTGGTCGACGGTGGAGTTGTTGTCCATGTTGACGTTCAGGGCGTGCTGGCGGATGCCGAGCCTGACCTCGGGTCCCCAACGGGCGGACGACTGCCCGGGGTTGGGTCCTGGTTCGAGATAGAAGGTGTAGCCGTTGGCGCGGGCCAGCTCGTTGACGTACTGGAGGTCGGTGCCCGTCTGGTAGTGGACGCGGAGGTCCTGGTGCGGGGGCTGGGACACCTTCTCCGTGTAGACGTCCGGCCGGATGCCGTAGTCGGAATACCGGCGCAGGATGGCCAGGACACGCTCGGACGGCGGCAGGTTGGGGTAGCGGTCGGTCCGCTCCTCCAGGTCCATGAGCAGGGAGAGGTCCTCACCGGTGACGGTGAGCGTGGAGTGCCCCGGCTGGTTGCTGGCGCCGACCTCCTGCCGCACGATCAGGCCGTCGAGGAGCACCTCGGGCGTGCCCCTCACACTCACGGAGACGATGACGCGGGTCTTCGGGTCGAAGAACCCCTCCGGGAGCAGGGTGCGGTTGATCAGCCCGTTCTTGGTGAGGTCGAAGGCGAGCTGGAAGCCGCTGCGGTCGCCCGCGGTGGCGGTGATCTGCGCGGAGAGCAGGGCTTCCGTGACCTCCGCGGGGACGGGGCGGGTGAGCTTCGGCCCCATCTGGAGGGTGATGTGTACGGGCCCCCGGCCCACGGGGAGTTCAGACACGCCGGTCTCCCCGGTCCGCCCGCGGGAAGCCGCCGGCGAGGGGGATCTCGATGACGTTGCCCGCCTCGTCGGTCAACTCCCGTGGATCGAGTACGGGGTTGGCGTCGGCGATCTGCCACCACTGGGCGGGATCGCCGAAGTAGCGCTGCCCGAGGAGGTCGGGCCGCTCGCCGCTGCTGACGGTGTGGCTCTGGGTTTCGTCCCCGCTTCCGATCCCGCTCCCGTTTGCCATCCCACTTCCGGTCCCACTTCCGGTCCCGCTCTCGGGGAGGGGTGGGAGCAACCGGCGCTTGGTGTAACGGACTTCGGTGCCGTCGGGCTGTCGGTGGATGCCGATCTCGGCGTCGTGGTAGCGGCTGGTGCGGGGGTAGGGGTGGGCGCCCGGGATCGCGTCCAGGGCGTTCTCGTAGGGCTCGATGTCGGCCATGGCTGCCGCCTCAGCCCCTTCCGCTCAGTGTTGCCGTGCCGCCGATGTCGCCGCCGGTGAGCCCGAGTCCGCCGAGGCTGCCTCGGCGGGCGGCCGCCGCGAGGCGTTCCTTCTGGGCGAGGTGGGCCATGTAGAGGTCGGCGCCCCGGTGTCCGGCGGGGAGGTCGCTCACGGTGAGCACCTTCAGCCCGATGCCGAGCGAGGCCCGGATCGGGTTGAGGTTCACGTCGAAGGCGGACTCGTTGATGGACAGTTCGGTCAGCCGTACGGGCATGACGCGTTTGCTGCCCCACGTGAACAGCGTCAAGGGCATCTCGATCGGGCTGATCTCGATGGTCCCCTTCTGCGAGAGCCGCGAGGCGTCCCGTAGCTGCTGGGTCGTGGGCTGCACCAGCATTTCGAGGGTGGCGAGTTGGGGGTGAATACCGTCGGGCGCGGCGACCTCGAATTGATCGGTGGCATCGATCTCCGCGGTGAACTTCCAGGTCTCCTGGGCGGGGCCCTTGAGCCGGAGCGCCTCATTACGATCCCCGGTCCCGCTCCCTCCTCCACCGGAGTCCCCACTGCCTCCTGCCGACTGCGGACTGAGGCTGCGTTCGAGGGTGTCCGGGTTGAACTGAAGCACGATGATCCGCTGAGGCGTTCCCCGGTCGGGGTCGACGACGACTATTCCGGAGCGGATGGGCTTGGGGATGTCGGCGTAGCGGGTCATTGGCGCTCCTGGAGACGGTCTGCCAGGGAGGTGTAGTCATGTCCTGGAAAGACATCGGGGAAAACTTCGATCATGCTCTCCAGCGCAAACACCACGCCTTCGAACCCATCACTCCGCAGAGACACATCCGAATACAGGTACTGCCACCCAAAAGTCCCTTTCGTCAGAAGCAGAGCCTCAAGATATTCCGGGTACGTCAGGTTCATTCGTACGTATTGCCGGTCCCAACCTTCCACCGTGTTGAGATTCATGTCGAAATACCAGATCTCCAACGGGTCCACGTTGGGTTGGGCGCGGATTGCCGTCATCTGCCCCGTCGCGGCACTGGGCGTCGAGTCGATGACCCGGAACTCCTCGAACAGGCGCCGCTCCTCCTCCGGGGATCCGTCCCACGCCAGATCCGGGGGATCCTGCAGAAGCGAGACATAGAGATCCGTGATCCAGAACTCTCCGCCAAAGGAAGGAAGCGGCTCGCTGGTGTTCCAATGACAGCCCAGCCCATTGAAGCGCGGCGTCGCCCTGTAGAGCTCGGGCCCAAGGATGACATCCTGCCACTCGGGCAGCAGGGAGAAGACTCCCGGTGTGGCGTCGAGCACTTCTCCGAGCTCCCTGAAATCCTCATGCTCCACGTCGATCGACTCGCTGTTGAGAATTTCGTTGAACGAGTCGATGTGCGCCGATTCAAGCTGCGTTGGTTCCCGCATCCGGACTCCTCCTTTCGCGACCTGTCACGTCAGTCCCGGTACTTGATGTTGCCTTGCGCGTCGAGTCTGGTGAGCCTTCCGATTGCCCTCACAAAGTCGGGAATTCGCCCCCTTCCAGGGTGAGCGATCAATCGGTTCGTCAACTCGATGATGTTGCTGGGGCCCGGATCACTGGGTCCGTGCTTACGAACTTCCACGATGGCCTTGGCGAACGACGCGCTCACATCCAGCATGCGGAACATACGGGTCGCGGTGTCCTTGTTCACGTAGACGCGACTCTTCTGGCCGTCGTAAGGAGGCGGCTTCTCCAGAGTGGGCGTCGTATAAGTGGCCGGCTGACCGGCAATAGCAGGTTCCTCGTTCCACTTCTTGCGGGCACGGTCATAGGAATAGGTACCCCATGCCGCACTGATGGTCTGCGGAAAACCAGGGATCTCACCGCTGTGGTAGGTGAGGTTGATCCGATACCAGACCATGTCCCTCGCCCCGGTGGACAAGGCCTTTTCGGGAAACTCCTCGATGGCCTTCTTGAACAAGGGGTTGTTCACCTTGCTGCGTGCCGGTACGAGATTGGTGCCCTTTGCCGGGCCACCGAGGCGCTCGGTGAGCAGGTGCATGCGAACCCACTGATTACTGGTGTCCCTGTTGAGGTCGTACTTGTTGATGTACCGGAAGCCAATGGGCTCCTGCTTGTCCGCCTTGCCGGCAGGTGCGCTGATTCCCGTGTCGCTCGGGGTCTTCTTGTAGAGATGCTTGTTCAGGTACTCCGCCTTGAAGTTCCTGGCGAGCGCACCGTCCTGGAAATCCGGGATCCTGGGATACGGAAGGTCGGGTTCGGGCTGGTTCTTCATGTAGTCCGCGTGCCTCACCCGCTTGTACGTCCGCTGATCCTCAGCTTCGGTGTATCCGGGGGTCACGGTTCCCGAAGGATTGAGCTTCGCTGTCACGCTGAAGTCCGGATAACCGGCCTTCTTGAGGCTGGTGAGGCGGTACCAGGCTCGCCACGCATCAAGCAGGGATGCATGAACGGACTCGTCCATGCCCTTGCTGAGCTTTTCCTGGAGCGGAGGGCGGATCCGGGCAATGATCCGGTTCAATTGCTGCTGCTTGGACTCGGAGGAATCCTCCTCCTGCTTCCGCTGATCCTTCTTGTCCTGCTTGTTCTGCCCGTCCCTGTCCTTCGGCTTCCCGTCGTTGTCCTTGCTGTGCTTGGACTTCTTGCCGTCGCCGTCCTTGGACTTGCCGGGCTTGTTGTCGTCCTTGTCGGAGCGGGGCTTGCCCGGGGCGTCCTTGTCGGATTTCGGCTTGCCGGGGCCGTCCTTGTCGCCGGGGCCGTCCTTGCCAGTGGGCCTGTTCGGGTCCTGCTCCCTGGGCTTGTCCGAGGCCCTGTCGTCGGCCTTGGGCTTGGTGGAGCCCTGATCGTCCTTGGGCTTGCCCTGGGTGTCGTCCTTCGGGCGGGGGCTCGTGTCCGGTTCTGGTTTCGGCTTCGGCCGGGGGGTCGGTTGGGGCTCGGGCTTCGGGGACGGGGTCGGGCGGGTGTCCGGCCTGTCGTCCTCCTTGTCCTTCGGGCGGCCGTTCTTGTCGTTGCCCGTGGGCCTCTTGACGTCGGCCGGGGTCTTGGGAGTGGCGGGGCCGCCGGGCTTGGTGCCGTCCTTCGCGGGGGCGCCGGGTGACGTGGGCTTCGCCGGGGTGGTGGTCCCCGGCTTCCTCGGGGCGGGCGTCCCACCGGGGCGCGACCCGGCGGTCGTCGGGCGGCTCGTCGTCGGGGGCGTGGTCTGGCGGCTCGTTGTCGGGCGTGGGGTCGGGGTGCCGGACCTCGGGCCGGTCGTGGCGGAAGGCTGCGGCTGGGACTTCTTGTCGCCGCCCCGGTCGTCCGACCCCTGGCCCGCCGGACCCCGGCCCCCGCCCGGCTTCTCCTTGCCCAGGTTCATGGCCACGCTCTTGAGGCGGCGGCCCACCTTGGCGACGTACTTGCCGATGCCGTTCAGCAGAAACTCGTAGGCGAGTTCGAGGAGGGCGACGATGCCGGCCGCGACCGCCTTCGCGAAGAGGATGCCCGCCCCGCCCTGGCGGACCGCCTTCAGCCAGGTGATGACCGCGCCGATCGCCCGGAGGATCTCGCTGAGGGCGCCGATGGCCGTGCGGATGGCGTCGATGACCGCCATCACCCAGCCCGCGCCGGGGATGAGCTTCGCGATGACCTTCGTGATGACGATCTCGCCAATGATGAAGGGGAGTTGGGGGACGATCGCGTCCCACGTCTCCTTGACGATCCGCTCCAGGGTGAAGCCACCCTTGATGAGCTTGTCGATCATCGCCTTCGGGATGCCGAGAATCTCCTCGATCTTCGACTGGAACCACTGCTTGACGGCAGCCTGGACCTCACGGAAGAGGTGGTTCTTCGCACCGTCCACGGCGGAGTTCTTGGCGCCGCTCAGCCAACCGCCCGGGTCGGAGAGGAAATCGACGGCGATCATCATGAACTCGCCGAGCGCGCCCAGGATTTTGGACGCGTACTCCAGGACGGTCTTGACCGCGGCGATGACTGCCTTGATCACGTCCAGCAGCATCTTCTTCAGGATGCTCAGAATGCTGCCCAGCAGTTTGCCGATGGCGTGCAGCAGATCCGTGATGATCTGCTTCAGCATTTTCGCCAGCCGGTTCACCATGGCGATCGCCGCCGAGATCAGCCCGCTGATGAACTTCCGGATACGGTTGGCCAGTTCGATGATTCCCCGGACCAGCGCCTTGGCGAATTCGATCAGGTCGTCGATGAGGTTCTTGATCGCGTCGACGATGAACTTGCGCGCCTCGTTGATCCAGCGCTCGACCGTCTCCTTGAAGTTCTTGATGAAACCGACGACCGCGTCACGCGCCGCTTTGATGACGCGGACGATCGCGTTCTTGATCTCGATGACCTTCTCTTTGATCCAGTCGAAGGCCTTGCTGATCCAGTTGCCCGAATCGTTGACGCTGTCGTCGCGCTTCTTCTCCGCGTCCTGCTCGGCCTTGGTGTTCTCGTCCTGGATCTTCTTGTCGCCGTCCTTCTTCTCCTTGTCGACGTCGTCGTCGGTCTTCTTCTCCTTGTCCTGGACGTCCTTACGGACCTTGTCGTGCCGCTCGCTCTTCTTCGTACCGAGCTTCTTGAGCTCTTCGTCCTGCTCCTTGCGCCAGTCGGCACGCTGCGCGGTGACATCGCCGAGGGCCTTGTCGCGCTCGCCCGCCTGGCTCTCGGTGTTCGCCGCGACCTCGGCGTCGACCTTCTGCTTGTGCTTCGCCTGCGAGTCACGGAAGTCACGGTCCTTGGTCTGCCGCCCCTCGGACATGCCCTGCTGGCCGTCGCTGAACGCGGCCTTGAACTGCGGCCCCCGATCGTGCTCCGCCACCTCGGACGCGGCCTCCGCGGGTACGGTCCCCGTCGACGCGCCGCCCTCCGGCACACCGCCCTTGCCGCCCTCGGGGCCGGGCACCTTCGCCTTCAACTGCTCCTTGGGGACGTCGGGGTAGACCTGGTTCTCCCCCATCGGGCGGGCCGCGTCGTCACGGCCCGTCGTGACGGTCTCCTGGCCCTTGGTGTCGACCGCGGCACCCTGTTCGCCCGCCGTCTGATCGGCCTCGCCCTGCAGCTCGACACCCGGCGCGTTGCCCGCCTGGGCCTGCTTGAGCGCCTCGTCCTTCGTCGGCAGCCCGGCGAACTTGGCCGCCAGCTCCTGCGCGTCCACCTCGAAGCCGAGCTTGTCCGCGATCCAGCCGATACCGAAGCCCAGGGCCATCTTGAAGGTGTCCCAGCCGCCCGGCTCCTCCGCCTTCTCGGCCTCGATCTGGCCCTCGGGCTCCTTGGCGCCCTTGACCTCGGCCTTCTCCTCCGCGGGCGCCTCGGACTTCTGCGCCGGGTCCTGGGAGTACTGGGCGGGCGCGTCGGCCTTCGGCTTCCCCTGGAGCGTCTGTGGCGCACCGGCCGGGCGCTGCATCGACGGCGGCGCGGCGGCGAGAGCCTTGTGCTCGTCGCCGACGGTACGGTCCACCGAGCCGCCCACACCGCCCATGGCCTCAAGTGCCTTGTGGGGCTTGAGATTCGAGGCGGTGGACAGGCCCGCTTCCGGCGACACCTGGGAGAGGTTCGGCGCCGGGCCCGAGTCCTTCTTTCCCCTGCCCTTGCCGGCGGGCACGGCCGCGCTGCCGCCACCACGACCGCCGCCTCCGCCTCCGCCGCCACCCCGCGAACCCTTGGCGGCGGGAGCCGACTTGGTCGCCTTCGGCGCCGCGGCAGCCTTGGGAGAGGGCGCGGCGACCGTGGCGGGCTCGTCCTGCGCCGACGGCTCGGACGCCTGAGCCGGTTCCGGAGCGGCAGGAGCGGGCTCCTGCACCGCCGCGACCTGCGCACCACTCCCCGTACCACCTGCACTCGCCCCGCCCGACGACTGGCTCTGGACGCCGCCTCCGGACGAGCCGCCGGAGACATGGCTGTCCCGCGCGGCCGAGGCACTCGAAGCGTCCGACGCCGGCTCACTCCTGCCCGCCGTACCCCCTGAAGCCGACCCGGTCGACGAGGTCGAGGACGAGGACGCCGAGGTCCCCTGAGCCTGCCCGCCCGAAGCCGCAGCCGCCGTCTGACCCGAGTCCGACTTCTTCTGCTCCTGTCGGCCCGAAGCCTCGGCCCCGCCCGACTGGGCACCGCCCGCCTGCGGGGATGCCTTCTCCTGCGCACCGGCCGACTTGTCGCCCGCGGCCGGAGTGCCCCTCTCCTCCTTGGCGGCCGTCTCCTGCGCCTCACCGCCGTCCTCGGACCTGCCCGGCGCCTCCTGCACCGCCGTCTGCGCGGCCACGGGTCCGGCCTTGGGATCGGCGCCGCTCTTCGGGTCCTTCGACACCGAGCCCGGTACGGGAGGCGGGGCGGCGGCCTGTTCCAGCGCGAGGCCGCCGAGTTGCCCGTCTCCGACGGTGGTGGCTTGCTCAGCTTCGGGCGCGGCCTCCAAGTCTGCGGCGTCGTCCCCCTCGGACTCTGACTCGGATTCCGCCTCAGCGTCCTCAGCGTCCTCCGCATCCCGCTCCGCCTGCACCTTGTCGGCCTTCGTGACCGGAGGCGCGGCGGACGACGACACGGCCGCCCCGGCCGCGGAGGCCGGATCCGCCTCGTCGGCGGTCGGTACGCCGGAGACGTCGGGATCCTGCTCCGGGATGAAGTCCTCGGGCTGGAGCTTGATGTCCCAGGCGCTCTTCTCCCCGCCGCCGACCTCGACCTCGGACTCACTGCCGGAGCCGAACGGGTCCTCGTCCGCCGTCTCCTCGGGGCCTTCGAGATCCTGGTTGCGCACACCGTCGAGCCTGCTGAGTGGGCCGACCTGCTGGCCGCCCTTGCCCGCCGCAGTGGGAGAACCCGTGGGCTTCGGCTGCCCGGCCTTGTCCTGCGGCTTCACCTTCTGACCCGCCACGAGCGCGTCGACCGCGCCCGGCCGGTTCTTGGCCGCGGACTCCTCCTTGCCTGCCGCCGGAGCCTCCTGCCGCTCCGAAGCCTCCTTCTCCCCCTTGGCTCCCTTGTCCTCCTTGGCAGCCTTGCCTTCGCCGGCTTCCTTCTTCTCTCCCTTTCCCTGCTCGGACTTCGCCGCCTCGCCCTGCGCGGAGCCCGCGGCCGGCTTCCCGCCGGTCTGCTGCGCGCTCTCGGCCGTGCCGCCGCCCGAGGGCTGCCTCGCGCCCTCGCTCCCCTTGCCGACCTCAGCCCCGGGCCCAGTCCCGGTGCCGGTCTCAGTGCCGGTGCCGGCACCCGGGCCCGGCTCCCGATCGCCGCCCGGCGCGGTGTTCCCGTTCCCCGGCGCCGAATTCTCCGGCGCCGAGTTCTCCGGCGCCGAGTTCTCCGGCGTCGACCCGGCGGCCCCTTCCCCACCGGCCGGTTCCTTCTCCGGCCCCGGAGCCGCCCCGGGCCTCTGCTCCTCTTCCCGGTTCTCCGCGACCGACCGCTGCTCGCTCTCCCGCTCGACTCGCAGTTCCTCGGCCGCGTCCGGCTCGACGGCCGGAGCGTCGTACGAGTCCGTCTCCTCCGGAAGATCCCCGTCGGCCTCGATCTCGTCGACCAGGTCGAGCACCCGGTCGTGCTCCGGGCCGAGCAGCCGGTCCTCCAGGCGGTCGAGGACGCCGTCCAGCAACTCCTCGGGCAGCCGGGCGAGTTGCCTGCGCGTGCGCTTCGAGCGGTCCTCCGGGTCGCCGCGCAGCGAGCGCACGACCGAGTTCGTCAGCCGGTCGACGAGAGTGGCGGGGTCGATCTGCTCCAGCCGGTTCCGGTCCGCGTCGACGGTGGCGTACCGCAGCCAGCCGGGCGTGGCCTGCCCCTCCTCCACCTCCGGCGTGGACTCCTGAGTGGCGGCCGGACGTACGAGGTCCTGGGCTGCCGACTCCGCCTCGCGCTCGATGGCCTGCTGGGGCAGGCTCACCGCGCCCGGATCGCGGCCTGCGCGCAATGCGCCGAGGCCGTCCGGGTTCTGCACGGTGTGCAACAGCTCGTGGGCGAGCAGACGTTGGCCATCCGCCGTACCGGGACGGTAGGCGCCCTCGCGGAAGAAGATGTCCTGGCCGACGGCGACCGCGTCCGCGCCCAGCAATTCCGTCAGCTGCCCGGCGTCCCGCCCGGTGTGCAGCCGTACTCGGCTGAGGTCGTGGCCGAGTTGCTCCTCCAACTCCCTTCGTACGCCGACGTCGAGAGGCTGTCCGGCGCCGCTGACGATGTCCTTCGGTTCGGGCGTACGGGCTTTGGCCGCGCGCTCCTTGCGCTTACGGCGGCGCTCCTCGGCCGACTGTTCCGAACGGTCTTCCTGTGTCTGGGAGTTGTTGCTGCTCACGGCGTCACCTCCCCACGGCCGGAGAGCCCCGCGTGCACCGCGCGCGCCAGTTCCTGGCCGAGCCGTCGCGCGGACAGCCCGGCGGGCAGCGGCGGCAGCCCGGACAGCGCGTCCACGCTCACCTCGCCGTTCGCCGCCAGGGGTACGCCACGCTCGCGCACGAGCCGGGCGAGTTCGTGCTCGAACGCGGCCGACACCCGGTCGGGGTCCACCCGGAAGCCGTCGAGGACCAGCTCGCCGACGTTGACCCGGATCGCGCTCGGTTCCCTTCCTGCGCCCCGGCCCGCGTCCCTGCTCACGCCTCTGCCCGCGTCCCTGCTCACACCCATCCGCGGACCTCCCCCGGCGTCAGGGAGCGCTCCAGCTTGAGGTATTCGGTGCGGGCCGCGGCGAGCATGTGCCGCATCTGCAGCCGGTCGCCCTCCTCGGCTGCGAGGAACGCGCCGGACAGGGCGATGTTGCGGATCGAGCCGCCCGCGACGGTGAGCTGGGCCAGCAGTTCCGGCTCGATGCCCTTCGTCGGGGTCCGCGACGGCAGCACCCGGCGCCAGATCTCGGCGCGCTCGTCCTCAGCTGGGAAGGGGAAGTCGACGACGAACCGGATCCGGCGCATGAACGCCGTGTCCAGGGCCTTCTTCATGTTGGTGGTGAGGATCGCGAGCCCGCGGTAGGCCTCCATCCGCATCAGCAGATAGCTGACTTCGAGGTTGGCGTACCGGTCGTGGCTGTCCTTGACCTCGCTGCGCTTGCCGAACAGGGCGTCGGCCTCGTCGAAGAGGAGAAGCGCGCCACCGGCCTCGGCGGCGTCGAACACCTTCCGCAGGTTCTTCTCGGTCTCTCCGATGTACTTACTGACCACCTGGGACAGGTCGACGATGAACAGGTCGAGACCGAGCTCCTTGGCCATGACCTCGGCGGCGAGCGTCTTGCCTGTCCCCGAACCGCCCGCGAACAGGGCGGTCACGCCCAGCCCTCGGCGCAGAGTGGCCGCAAATCCCCACTCCTGGTGCACAGTTGCCCGCTGACGCACGTGCGCGACGATCTCGCGCAGCACGCTCGTCTGCCGCTCGTGCAGCACGAGGTCGTCCCAGCCCGCCTCGGGCTCGATACGGCGGCCCTGGTCGTCCATGCCGACACGCGCCTCGTTCATTCCGGCCCGCCAGGCCAGTCGACCGGCGTCCAGCTCGTCCTCGACGGGCAGATCACGGCGTACGGCGGCGGCAGCGGCACGTACGACATGGGGCGGGAGATGGAACTGCGCGACCAGCGACCGCAGTTCGCCTTCGGGGATCTCTGCGACGCCCTCGAACGCGCCGGTCCACAGGCCGAGTTGCTCCTCGTCGTCGAGTCGCGGCACGGCCACCCGTTCGCCGTGCGGGCGGTCCGTCTGGCGCGGGTCGGCGCTGGACACGACCACGGGGACGGCGGCTCCGGCGAGGAACGCGTCGGTGGCCGCGTGCTGGTCACGGTCGAGTTCGCCGGCCTCGACGAGCAGGGCGGCGGGCAGCAGGATCGCCTCGCGCTGCCACAGCCGGGCCAGCCGGTCGCGGTCCGCGGGGTCCGTGGGGATGTCCTCGGCGCTCATCGCGTACAGCCCTAGCCCCGAGCGGGCGGCGGCAGCGGCGGCGATGTCGGCCCGGCTGCGCAGATCGCCGCCGACCACCTCGACGAGCAGCGGCGCGTCGGGCCGCGCACCGGTCGTCCAGCCCGTGGCGACCCGGCTCGCGGCCAGGTCGTACGAAGGCGGCAGCTCGTCCGGCACCGGAGTGCGGCGCAACTGGCCGTGCAGGCGGGCGTCCAGGTAGGGCGAGCCGAGCAGGAAGTGCAGGATGCGCTCGTCGAGTCGCAGCCGGGACAGCGTCAGTCGCGAGTCGTCGTCCAGCTCCACGATCCGCCAGCGCCGCAGGGGCGCGACCGGGGTCAGCGCACTCCAGTGCGGTTCGGCGAGGGCTGCCAGCGCGAGCGAGAAGGTGGGGTACGCGCGCTCCGGGTCACCGCTCGCCGCGGCACACCGGGCAGCGGTCGTGGCGTCCAACTCGTAGGCGGCGGTGAGGAGTACGAGGTCCCGCTCGAAGACGCTGAGCCCGAAGCAGGCGACCAGGGCGTCGAGGGGCGCGGTGGCGGGGCCCGCCGGGGGCTGCACGGGGTGACCGGCGTCCTCCGGCTCACCGGGACCGGGGCCGGGGCTGAGGCCAGCGCCGGTTCCGGTGCCAGTGCCGGTGCCATCGTCGGACTCGGGCGCCGAGCCCGCTCCCAAGCCGGATCCCGCTTCCGAGCCGCCCTCTCCAGAGCCGGATCCCGGCTCCGGCTCCGGCCCCGTGCCCCTTCCCGTTCCCGGACCCGTCTCGGCGGCACGGGCCGCATGAGCCGCACCAGCCGCATGAGCCGCGTGGGCGTCGACACGGGCCAGGACACGGCGGATCTCAGCGGTCAGCGTCGTGCCGCCGCCCGCCGTGCCGGGTGTGCCCGTCCCGTTCGTCCCCATGCCCTCACCTGCCCCCGTCGTTCCCACGCCGCCTCAGTCCTCCGTGCCCTCGGGGCCGTCGTCGGCCGTCGAGCCGTCCGCGGAGGACCCGGTTGATGGGGAGGGCGCGGCTCCCGTGCTCTTGGCCGCGCCGTGCGCCGACCTGCCGGACCGGGCCGACTTGCCCGACTGGGCAGCCTTGCTGGGCTGTCCCTCCTTGCGGGAGCGAGCCGGCGTCTTGGCGGCGGCCTTCACCGGTGCCTTCGCGGGAGCCTTCGCCGGCGTCTTGGCCGGGACCTTCGCGGCAGGCTTGGCCCTGGGCTCAGGCTCGGGCTTGGCCTCGGACTTGGCGGGCGTTCGGGCGGCAACCTTCGCCCCCGCCTCACCGGACGCCTCTTCGGAACCCCCGCCTTCCGGGGACACGGACCCATTCACGGACCCATCCGCGGACGCGCCGGCCGGAACCGAAGCTCCCGGCGCTCCCGGCGCCCCGAACGGCAACACCCGCACCCCAGCCCGCTCCACCGGCTTCGCCGGCACAGGCACCTCGCGCCCCTCGATGAGGACGAGGGCGGCCTGGTACACCACGGACAGCGTGTACGGGGTCTGGTGGAGCATCCCCCACAGCTTCGAGGTCTCGTCGATGTCCATCACCGTTGGTGAGAACCGCACGCGCTGCGCCGCCTCGGCCAGGTCGCTGCTCGCCAAGTAGGGCTTCTCCGCGGCCAGTTCGATGATGTCCTTGGGCAGGACGGGTATCTCGTGCAGCGTGCGCACCACGGAACCGATCAGCCGCTGCCCGACCAGTTCCGACTCCTCGCCGTACGCGCTGATCAGGAAGTGCAGGTCCAGTGCCGCGGCGGCCCGCTTGAGCAGCGTGCCGTCGGAGGCGCGGGTCGGCAGGTCGTTGTTCCGCTGCGAGGTGTTGGGCGTGACCTGGTACAGGAACACGGTGATCGTCGGCTCGGCCGGCGGATCCGCCGACGGCTTGCGGGGCTCGACCTTGACGGCCATGTCGATCTCGGGCTGGAGATTGGCCTCGATCAGCAGGGCGAGGGCCTGGGTGACGTGGGCGATGGCAAGTGCGTTGCTCATGACGTCAGTTCCTCAGTCCCAGGTTCTTCGGCATCACCGTGTCCGCCCTCGGTGCTCCGGGTTCGTCGTACGTTCCTCACTCGCGCCCCCTCGCCAGGTACTCCGCCAGGCTCACCGTCGCACCCTGCCGCGCCGGGGAAGCGGGGCCCCGGCTCCCGCCTCCCGCGCCCGCGGGACCCGCCGCCTTCACTTCGAGCCGTCCGATCTGCACCTGCACCACCTGCTCTCCCCCGCGGCCCGACCGTCGGCCCGCGGCCTGCCGTACGGCGTCCCGGGCCGCCGCCGTGTCCGCCGAGCTGGGTCGCAGCGCGGCGGACACGGCGGCAGGGGAAGCGGTGGCCGCACCCGAGGGGAGGGGCACGGACACCGCGCTCTGGGAGGAGGACCGCTCCGGCTCGCCCCGCCCGGCGGAGCGCCGCCCGGTGTCGGGAACGGGCCGCGGCCCCGGCGCCACCGGCACCGCGGGCCTGAGCAGCGGCGCCTCGGGCAGGTCCCGCGCCACGGCCCGGGGCGCGGGTTCGACCGAGGGCGCCCGCTCGGGCCGTACGAGGGTCCGCTCGCGCTCCGTACGGAACTGGACCTCGCGGACCGCCGGGCGTGCCAAGTCGCCGTCGGACGTGGGTGATTGGGCGGAGGTCGGCCACAGCGGCTCCGCCGCCTCCGGTTCCTGTGCGCCGGCCCGTACCGCCTCGACCCGTTCGAAGGGTCCGGCGAGTCGCGGGCGTACGCGCGCCACGCCGGGGCGCGGCGCAGCGGCCGGGGTGTGCCGGGCGAGCAGCCGGTCGAAGAAGTCGGGCGCCCGGGACTCCCCCACGTCCCCGTCCTTGACGGGGTGCCCTCCCACGGAGTCAGACATCCGCACACAGCTCCAGGTAGTAGCGGCGCCGCAGTGGGCTGAGCGCCAGGATCTCCGGCTCGCTCCAGCCGTACGCGGTGGCGAGCAGATGGACGTCGAGGAGCACGTCCCGTGCCCAGGCGTCCAGTTCGGTCCACAGGTAGGAGGCGATGTCGAGTTCGGCCCGGGTGGCCGCGCCGCACTCGGGGCAGTTGACGTTGAGCGTGACGTCGGCGCCCGGGTCGGCCTCCTGGGCCGCCTCGGCGAGCCGCCGCTGCACCGTCTCGGGCAGCGCGTCGGCGGGGACGTCCACCCCGCCGCGCACCGCCGAGACGACGCAACGGGCGAGCAGTGCCCGCCGTGGATCCGGGTGCCGGGCGGCCGCCGTCAGGTCGGCGACGCCCGGCACCCGGAACTCGATCTCCCAGCCGTCCTCGGCGACTCGTACCGAGGGCTCGGCGGGAGCGCCTGTCGACCGGGCCAACTCCCCGGCGTCCAGGTCGAATTCCATGTCCTCGCCGCAGGCGGAGCAGCCGAGGCGCACCTGCATCCGCTCGCCGAACAGGGCCCGGCGCAGTGCGAAGAGGTCCGCCTCCCGCTCGCCGACCGGCAGCGCGGACAGCGTCTCGCCACCGGTGTCGGGGCGTGCGGCGCGGTGCAGCAGCAGGGCGCGTCCGGACGGGGCCTGGGCAAGCCCGGTCTCCCAGGTGGTGAGCAGTTCAGCCGCCCGAGTGTTCGTCATGCCCGCCCCCGTTCCGTACCCGCCCTGCTGCCCCCACGGCCCATCTCTTGCTCAACCCGCCGCCGCTCAGGCGGGGTTGAGGAACGAGGGCTCCTCCGGCTCGGGCACCTCGTAGTCCCGCTCCCAGCCCTCGCACTCGAGCTTCAGCGACTGGATGGCCACCGCGTTGGCGTTGGCGTCCAGCTCGCCGAGTACCTGGTACTCGCTCGGCCAGGTCCGGTAGAGCTTGTGCGAGACGGCGACCTGACCGGCCTCGTTGAGGACCTGGATCACGATGTCCTTGCGGAAGTCGGCGAGGGACACCTCGGAGCCGAGACCGGCCCCGACCTGCCAGACCTTGTTGGCCCAGCGGTCGAACTCGGGGTCGTGCGTGACCCCGCGCTCCAGGGTGATGCCCTCGAACTCCGAGCGCCCCGGCGACTTGCGCGGGGAACTCGGGTCGCCGCCGTGCCGGTGCTTGACGACCTCGGTGGTCCGCTTCAGCGGACTGATCTTGCTGATGCCCGCGACCGTACGACCGTCCCACAGCACAAGGAACTTGAAGTTCTTGTACGGGTCGAAGCGCTGGGCGTTGACAGTGAACTCAGCCATCGGTTTCCTTCACGTTCTCCGTCGTCGATCTCAGAGCTCGAACTCAGATCCGGAACTCAGAGCTCGAACTGCCCGGACGTCTGCTGGATCCTGACGATCACGAACTCGGCGGGCCTGACCGGCGCGATACCGACCAGGACGTTCACGACGCCGTTCGCGATGTCCTCGTCCGTCGTGGTGTCGTGGTCGCACTTCACGAAGTACGCCTCGCGCGGCGTACCGCCCTTGAAGGCGCCCTGACGGAACAGCGTGTGCAGGTACGAGGAGGCGCCGAGGCGGATCTGCTGCCACAGGTTCTCGTCGTTGGGCTCGAACACGACCCACTGCAGGCCGCGTTGGAGGCTCTCCTCCACGTGCAGCGCGAGCCGCCGCACGGGCACGTACTTCCACTCGCTGTCGAGCGCGTCGGAACCCTCAAGGGTGCGCGCGCCCCACACGAGCGGGCCCACCATCGGCATGGTGCGCAGGCAGTTGACGCCCAGCGGGTTGAGCAGCCCGGTCTCGCGGTCGGTGAGGTTGACCGTGAGCGAGTGCACGCCCGCGAGCCGCGCCTCGGTGCCGGCCGGCGCCTTCCACACCCCGCGCTCGGAGTCCGTGCGCGCGTAGACCCCGGCGACCGCGCCGGACGGCGGGAAGGAGCGCAGCCGGCCGGTGAGCGGGTCGGTGAGCTGGAGGTGCGGGAAGTACAGGCCCGCGTGGTTGCCGCGTACGGCGTCGAAGGCCGCGAGTCCGGCGCGGGCGGTGTCCACGCTGACCCAGGTGCCGGGCGCGTCGACGAGGAGGAAGATCCGCCGCTCCTGGCAGAGCCGCTGGGCCGCCGATACGACGGTGATCGCGTCCTCGGTGGACTCGTACGCGGCGAGTTCGGGCAAAACCAGCAGGTTGACGTCCGCGACGCCGCGCAGCGCCTGGATGCCGGTCTTGTCGGCCTCGCTGCCGATGAGGTCGCGCGGTCCGGGTGCCTCGCCGTCCTCGCCGCCCTCCAGTGGGAAGACTGGCGGGTTGACGGAGGCCTCAAGGCCCAGGTCGTTGGCGCACTCGCCGACGAAACGGACGACGTCCTCGGGGTCGGTGGAGCCCGCGACGACCTGGAGGCGCTTGCCGAAGGCGGTGACCTCGGCGCCCGCGAAGGCGTGCTTGCCCGGCGCGTCGGGCAGGGCCCGCAGCTTGCGTTCGAGCAGCAGCGCCAACTCGGCCACGTTGGACGGGGCTTCGCCGTCGCAGTCGGGGTCGTACAGCGTGAACTCGCGCTCGACCTCACCGATCTTGACCGTCAAGTCGACGGCGAGGTCGGGCAGTTCGTGCCCGAACGGCTTGGAGACGGTGCCGGACGGGTCGGGGCGGCCCTCGCCCACGGCCTCGACGCGGATGAGCCGCGAGCCCGCGTTGATCACGGTCGGTGCGTGCCGGCCGTGCGAGGCGTCCATGGACAGACCGGTGAAGCTCTCGCGGGCCTCGCCCTTGGCGTCGTACACCCGCAGGTTGAACGTCTCGTCCGGGCAGGGCGTGTCGTAGTCGACGGCGACGCGCAGTCCGTTGCCCCACACGCCCGGTTCCTTGGCGTGCACTTCGAGGACCGCGGACTCGCTGTGGCCCTCGGTGGACTCCAGGGTGACGCAGGCGGCCTTGCCGCTGCCCGCCTTGGCGACGCGGACGATCACGGCGACCGTGCCGCCGTTGCCGAAGAACTGGTGCACGGCGTAGCCGACGGCGCTCTGCGAGCTCAGCCCCCCGAAGCGGCGCTCGAACTCGGTGAAGCTCGTGACGCGCACCGGCTCGTTCAGCGGGCCGCGCCGGGTGTGCCCCACGAAGGCGGTCACCGAGGTGGTGACGGTCGAGATGGTCCGGGCGCTGCTGGGAAGCTCTTCGACGTAGACGCCGGGATACGTCGGCCTGGCAGTGTTCACCGCGCTCATCGGCATTCCCCCTCCTAATCCGTTCTCGGGCACCGGGTGAAAGGCACCAAGAGGCGGCAGAGGGAGACGTCTCGTTCACGGCGCACGCGGAGGTCTCCGGACACGCGTGAGCGCACCGGACCACGGCACCGCATCAGCTTTCCCCCGTCAGTGCCCCGGTCGGACGGCCGTCCGGGGTCAAGCAGCACGCTTGTGACTCCTGATGCTCAAGTGCTCAATCCACCGTGCTGTGTCGGCAGTTGCGTATGCAAGGCAGGTTCACGCCACGCCGGGGGAGGTTCGATGAAGGGCACTGCGCACAGCTCGCACACGATGTACTCGTGTCGCGGCAGCTGATTCACGGATTCCCCACAGCCCGTGGTGCAGCAGAATGGAGCGCATGTCCCGACGCACCCCGCAATCCCGCAACCAGCGCCGTTCCGCCCCCGCACGCAACCCCTCCTGCCCTTGCGGTCTTGCGGAGACGTACGAGAAGTGCTGTGGCCGATTTCATCGGGGTCAGGGCACGGCCCCCACCGCCGAGGCCCTGATGCGCTCCCGCTACTGCGCATTCGTGAAGCGCGACGAGGCATACCTGCTACGCACCTGGCATCCCCGCACCCGCCCGACCCGCGTCGATTTCGATCCGGCCATGCGCTGGACCGCCCTGGAGATCCTCGCCACCGGTGAGGGAACGCCCTTCCACACCACCGGAACGGTGACCTTCCGCGCTTCCTACACAGGAGGCTCACTCCACGAACGCAGCCGCTTCGAGCGGGTCGACGGGGCCTGGGTGTACGTGGACGGAGACATCAGCGAGTAGCCCTTTTCAGGGGCTCGGCCCCCGACAGGCCGGCGGGGCCGTGCCCCGATAGGGGCGCGGGGAACTGCGCGACCAGCCCCAACGCCCCCGCAGCCGAACAACTCCCGTCCGACCCCCAGAAGTTCAAGCCTCAGGGCTCAGGACTCAGAACGTCCAACTCCTGAAGCGCCCCCACGACAATCTCCCGCGTGAGTTCCTCCGCGCGAACCGCGTCCCCCGCACGAACGGCCTCCGCAACCTGCACATGCAACGTGACAGCCGCAGGGTCGGGATCCTCGAACATGACCCGGTGATGCGTACGACCCGCGAGAACCTCGGCGACAACGTCACCGAGCCGCGCGAACATCTCGTTGCCGGACGCGTTCAGCACGATCCGGTGGAAGGCCACGTCATGGACGAGATACCCCTCCAGCCGGTGGCCGCGCGAGTTGGCCACCATGCCGAGGGCGCACTCGGTGAGCTCGGCACACTGCTCGGCGGTGGCGTGCTTGGCGGCGAGCCCCGCTGCGACCGGCTCGACGGCACAGCGCAGCACGGTCAGCGAGCGCAGCTGCCGCGGCCGGTCGGCGCCCGCCAGCCGCCACCGGATGACCTGGGGATCGTAGACATTCCACTCGTTCGCGGGACGTACGGTGACGCCGACCCGGCGACGGGACTCCACGAGGTGCATCGACTCCAGGACCCGGACCGCCTCGCGCATCACGGAGCGTGACACCTCGAAACGCTGCGCCAGCTCGTCGGTGCGCAGCACGCTGCCCGGCGGATACTCACCCGCGGTGATGGCGGGACCGAGGCTCTCCAGTACATGGCCGTGCAGCCCCCGGCCCGGTGTGCTCATGAGGTTCAGCCTACGAGTCGGACGGCGGGAACAAAAAGTCAGACTTATACGTCACAGACTCTTGAATTCATCTGACCTATGGGTTTCAGTGTCGTGACGGATGCGGCACCTGACGTACATCCGGCATCGAGATGTCGACACCGGGAAGCCGAATCCGAGTGTCGAAGAAGACAGCGAGGCAGTGATGAACACCCCCCACGTCGTCGTGGTCATGGGAGTGGCGGGCACGGGCAAGACCACCATCGGTCCCCTGCTCGCCCAGCGGCTCGGCGTTCCCTACGCCGAGGGCGACGACTTCCACCCCGAGGCCAACATCGCCAAGATGACGGCCGGGACACCGCTGACCGACGAGGACCGCTGGCCCTGGCTCGACGCCATCGGCGCCTGGGCGCACGGTCGGGCCGGCCTCGGCGGGGTGGTCAGCAGTTCCGCACTGAAGCGCAGCTACCGGGACCGGCTCAGGTCGGCCGCTCCCGGGGTCGTCTTCGTCCACCTCACGGGCGACCGGAAACTCATCGAGGACCGGATGGCGCACCGCCAGGGCCACTTCATGCCTACGGCGCTCCTCGACTCCCAGTTCGCCACCCTCCAGCCGCTCCAGGCGGACGAGACGGGTGTCGCCGTGGATGTCTCCGGCAGCCCCGAGGAGATCACCGACCGGGCCGTGACCGCGCTGCACGGACTCGACCGGTAGGACCGGTAGCTCCCGCAGCCCGACGAACAACCCCCACAGACCCCGTCTCTCTCACCTCCCACAGACCTCCCCTCCCCCAAGGAAAACCACCGTGACCAGACTCAGCGTCGAGATGCTGGCAGCGGACCCCGTCGAGCCGATCACCTCGGCGGGCCACGCTCAGCTGGGCATCGCCGTACTGGCGGGCATAGCCGTCATCGTCCTGCTCATCACCAAGTTCAAGCTCCACGCCTTCCTCGCCCTGACCATCGGGTCGCTGGCGCTCGGCGCCTTCGCCGGAGCGCCTCTCGACAAGGCGATCACCAGTTTCTCGGCCGGTCTCGGTTCGACCGTCGCCGGCGTGGGCGTCCTGATCGCGCTCGGCGCGATCCTCGGCAAGCTGCTCGCGGACTCCGGCGGCGCCGACCAGATCGTCGACACGATCCTCGCCAAGGCGGGTGGACGCTCGATGCCGTGGGCGATGGTGCTGATCGCCTCGGTGATCGGACTGCCGCTCTTCTTCGAGGTCGGCATCGTGCTGCTCATCCCGGTCGTCCTGATGGTCGCCAAGCGCGGCAACTACTCGCTGATGCGCATCGGCATCCCGGCGCTCGCGGGCCTGTCCGTGATGCACGGGCTGATCCCGCCGCACCCCGGCCCGCTGGTCGCGATCGACGCGGTCAAGGCGAACCTCGGTGTCACCCTCGCCCTCGGCATCCTGGTCGCCATCCCGACCGTGATCATCGCGGGCCCGGTGTTCTCCAAGTACGCGGCCCGCTGGGTCGACGTCCCGGCGCCGGAGAAGATGATCCCGCAGCGTGCCTCCGAGGACCTGGAGAAGCGCCCCGGCTTCGGCGTCACCATCGCCACCGTGATGCTGCCGGTCGTGCTGATGCTGGCCAAGGCGCTGGTGGACATCGTCATCGACGACCCCGAGAACATGGTGCAGCGCGTCTTCGACGTGATCGGCTCGCCGCTGATCGCCCTGCTCGCGGCCGTGCTGGTCGCCATATTCACCCTCGGCCGGGCGGCCGGGTTCACCAAGGACCGGATCTCCTCGACCGTCGAGAAGTCCCTCGGCCCGATCGCGGGCATCCTGCTGATCGTCGGCGCGGGCGGCGGCTTCAAGCAGACGCTGATCGACTCCGGTGTGGGCCAGATGATCCTGGACATCTCCAAGGACTGGTCGATACCCGCGCTGCTGCTCGCCTGGCTGATCGCGGTGGCGATCCGGCTCGCGACCGGTTCCGCGACCGTCGCCACCATCTCGGCGGCCGGTCTCGTGGCCCCGCTCGCGGCCGACATGTCGACCACGCACGCCTCACTGCTCGTGCTGGCCATCGGCGCCGGTTCACTGTTCTTCTCCCATGTGAACGACGCCGGGTTCTGGCTGGTCAAGGAGTACTTCGGCCTCAGCGTCGGCCAGACCATCAAGACCTGGTCGGTCATGGAGACCATCATCTCGGTGGTCGCCGGCGGCCTCGTCCTCCTGCTGTCCCTAGTGATCTAGCTCGCAACCCGGGAGTAGTACGGCGATGACTCACCCTCTCTTCGACATCAGCGGCCGTACGGCACTGGTCACCGGGTCCAGCCGGGGCATCGGCCTCGCGCTGGCCCGGGGACTGGCCGAGGCCGGCTGCACGGTGGTCCTGAACGGCCGCGACACCGACCGGCTCACCAAGGCCGCCGCGGAACTGCCCGGCGAGATCCACACGGCCGCCTTCGACGTCACCGACGGCCCGTCGGTGGCCGCCGGGATAGCGGACGTCGAGGAGCGGGTGGGTCCGCTGGACATCCTCGTCAACAACGCCGGGATGCAACTGCGGGCCCCGCTCCTGGAGTTCGCCGACGCCGACTGGCACCGCATCCTCGACACCAACCTCACCAGCGCGTTCCTCGTGGGCCGCGAGGCGGCCCGCGGCATGACCGCTCGCGGACACGGCAAGATCGTCAACATCTGCTCGCTGCAGAGCGAGGTGGTACGGCCCGGGATCGCGCCGTACGCCGCCACCAAGGGCGCGCTGAAGATGCTCACCAAGGGCATGTGCGCCGACTGGGGACCGCACGGCGTCCAGGTCAACGGCCTGGGCCCCGGCTACATCGAGACCGAACTGACCCAACCCCTCGTCGACGACCCGGAGTTCAGCGCCTGGGTCCGCCGACGGACCCCGGCAGGCCGCTGGGGCCGCACGGAGGACCTGGTCGGCGGAGTCCTGTTCCTCGCCTCCCCCGCGGCGAACTTCGTCAGCGGACAGATCCTGTACGTCGACGGCGGCATGACCAGCGTTCTCTAGCTCCTCCGAAAGTCCTCCAGCTCCTCCGAAAGTCTGAGTTCTCCGAAGGGTGTGCTGATGCTCGGTTGCGTGATCCACGGCCAGGACGACCTGCGCGTGGACGAACTCCCGGTCCCCTCCCCCGGCCCCGGCGAGGCCCTCGTGGCCGTGCGGTACGGCGGAGTGTGCGGATCCGACCTCCACTACTGGCGGCACGGCGGCGTGGGCGACTTCCGCCTCCGCGAGCCGATGGTCCTCGGCCACGAGGTGGTCGGGACGGTACTTCTCTACGGTGACGACACGTCAGGCCCTGCCCCTGGTACGCCTGTTGCCGTGCACCCCGCGACGCCCTGCGGGGTGTGCCCGGAGTGTTCCGACGGCCGCCGGAACGTGTGCCGTGACACCCGCTACCTGGGCAGCGCGGCCCGCACGCCCCACGTCCAGGGCGGTTTCGCAGCCCAAGTCGTCGTACCCGCCGAGCAGTTGCGCCCGATTCCCGCCGGACTCCCCCTCCGCCGGGCAGCGTTGGCGGAGCCGCTCTCCGTCGCACTGCACGCGGTACGACGGGCCGGCGACGTGAGCGGCAAGCATGTACTCGTCACCGGTGCCGGACCCATCGGCTGCCTGGTCGTCGCGGCGGCGAAGGCGGCGGGTGCCGCACGGGTCACGGTCACGGACCTGCTCCCGCGCGCCCTGGAGTACGCGGTGGCGGCAGGGGCGGACGACGCCCTGCGCGCGGACGACCCGTCCGCTCCCGCCTGGCCCTCCGAGGTGGACACCGCCATCGAGGCCTCGGGCGTCGCCGCCGGCCTCGACACCTGCCTCCGCCTCGTACGCCGTGGCGGGGTCGTGGTCCAACTCGGCATGCTGCCTCCGGGCCAGTCCCCCTTCGCGGGCAACCTCGTCGTCAGCCGCGAGATCGAACTCCGAGGAGCCTTCCGCTTCGACACGGAGTTCGACGACGCACTCACGCTCCTCGCCCGAGAGCCCCGCTTCGACCACCTGGTCAGCGCGGTGATCCCGCTCAGCGAGGCGAAATCGGCCTTCACCCTGGCAGCAAACCGAGCGGAGTCGTGCAAGGTACTCCTGGACTTCGGAATCGGTGAGGCCTGACAACTCGCCGGAGGCGGCGCCCCTTCAACGAGGGCGCCCCTTCAGCTGGGGCGACCTTCAGGGGCGCGGGGAACTGCGCGACAAGCCACATCGGACCCGCACCCACCCAACCACCCACCGCCGTCCCCCGCCAAACCGCCGGAGGCCCCCGCTAGGGACGCCAGAGCGGATGCTCCTCCTCCGCCCACTCCTTGCTCACCGACCCCGTCCGGAGCCCCCGCCGGGCCTCCGGACGGGCCATGGCCATCCCGATATGCCCCGCGAGAACAATGCCGATGGTCAGGGCAAGCCAGTCATGCACAAAGGTCGCACTCGTGCGCCACACGAGCGGCGCGAGATGTGTGAACCACATCAACAGCCCGGTCCCGAGCATGACGAGAACGGCCCCCGCGATCCACGCCGCGTACACCTTCTGCCCGGCGTTGAACTTCCCGGCCGGCCGCGACTGGGGCCGGGCGTCACGCCGAAGCGCCGCCCGCAGCCACACCCCATCGTGCGCCCCGAACCGATTGAGCAGCCGCAGGTCCTTCCGGAAGGCCCGTGAGACGAGCCCGGCCAGGACGGGCACCGGCAGCAACAGCCCCGACCACTCGTGCAGCCGCACGACCAGCTCGCGCCGCCCGACGAGTTCGGCGAGCTGCGGCAGATAGAGACAGGCCGCGGTCGCCACGCACACGCCCATCAACACCGCCGTCACCCGGTGCACCCACCGCTCGGCGGGCGAGAACCGCGGCACCCGCACCGAACTCGCGAACCGCTCCCCGGTGTTCGCCGCCCGGTCGGGCGTCTCCGGGGCCTCGGCCTCAGGTCGCGTCATCGTCCCGTCCGTTCGATCGGCCGACCCACGCGTCGACGTCGTACCCCCGGTCCTCCCAGTAGCCGGGGCGGACGTCCGAGGTGAGGGTGATGCCGGAGAGCCACTTCGCGGACTTGTAGAAGTACATGGGCGCGACATAGAGACGCACCGGACCACCGTGGGAGTGGTTCAGATCCTTGTCCTGCATGCGCAGAGCCACGAGGACATCGGCGCGGCGGGCCTGGGCCAGGGTCAGGCTCTCGGAGTACGCACCGTCGAAGCATGTGAACCGCACGGCCCCGGCCGAGGACCGCACCCCCGCGGCATCCAGCAGCTGGGACAGACGGACCCCTTCGAAGGGCGTGTCGGGCACTCTCCACCCCGTGACGCACTGGACGTCACGCACCATCCGGGTCTGCGGCAGGGCACGCAGATCGGCCAGCGTGTACGTGGCCGGGTGGTCGACCAGGCCGTCGATCTTGAGGCGGTAGTTGTCCTCGTTCTTGTGCGGTACGGACGAGGCGACCGAGTAGTAGCGGAAGCCGCCGCCGTTGGGGAGCAGGCCGGTCAGCCCGGTCGGGTCCTTGTCCGCGGCGCCGCCGAGGAAGGACTCCAGGCCGCGCTGGAGCGTGGGCGCGGTGGCCACGCCGAGTGCGCCGAGCCCGAGCATCCCGAGCATGAGCCGCCGCCCCACCGGGGTGCCGCTCTCCTCCGGATCCGAAGCGGTCGGTTGTTCCGTGTTCACCTTCTGATTCGAACACCCTTGGCCCCCGGAAGCCAGGGGCCAAGGGTGTCCGTCAGAGTTCCGTAATCACTTCTTACGGCTTTCTCAGAAGCGCGGCACACCGCCCGCGGGAGGCGTCAGTGGGACGCCCGGGCGACGGGAGCCGCTCAGGCGTCCTCCTCGGCCGCCTTCTCCAGCTGGAACGCCTCGTTGCCGAGCCCGATCCTGGCGTGCGCCTCGGGCTTGCGGGCCCGCAGGAAGAGGCCCTGGAGGATGCCCGCCACGGCGGCGAGCACGATGATGCCGGGCAGCACCCAGCTCAGCGAGGAGTCGGGGCCCGCGCCCACGAGGACGTCGAAGTCCTTGACGGTGTAGACGGCGATGACGAGCAGCGAGACACCGGCGATCACGGAGGCCACGAGGCGCCAGGCCTGGGCTCCCGCGGCGCCCCGGCGGGCGAAGAACACGACGACGGAGAGCGAGGCGGCGGCCATCAGCACGATCACGCCGAGGGCGCCGACGTTGCCCATCCAGGTGAAGAGGTGCAGCACGGGCGCGGTCGGGTCACCGGTCGGCTTGTCGTCGGCGACGGCGAACGCCCCGACGACGACCACGGCGATGACGGTCTGCAGCAGCGATCCGGTGCCGGGCGCGCCGCTGGCTCCCGTGGTCCGGCCGAAGACGGAGGGCAGCAGGCCCTCGCGGCCCATGGCGAAGGCGTACCGGGCGACGACGTTGTGGAAGCTGAGCATCGCCGCGAACATGCCCGTCACGAACAGCACATGGAGCACATCGGTGAACGTCCCGCCGAGCCGTTCCTCGGTGAGGAAGAACAGCAGTCCGGCGCTCTGCTTCTGGGAGGTGCCCACGATCGCGGAGGGCCCCGCGGCGACGGTCAGCGCCCAGGAGCTGATGGCGAAGAAGACGGCGACGAAGCCGATGGCCAGGAACATCACGCGCGGGACCAGGATGTGCGGGCGGCTGGTCTCCTCCGCGTACACGGGGGCCTGCTCGAAGCCGAGGAACGCGGCGATGCAGAAGCACAGGGCGGTGCCGAGGCCGGCCCCGGAGAGGGTGTCGGGGTTGAAGGCGTGCAGCGACAGGCCCTCCTTGGCGGGGTCGGCGACGGCCGCGATGTCGAAGATGACGACGAGGGCGACCTCGATGACCAGGAGCACGCCGAGCACACGCGCGTTCACGTCGATCTTCAGCCAGCCGAGCGCTCCGACGACGAGGGCCGCGATCAACGCCGGTATCCACCAGGCGACTTCGACTTCGAGGTAGGTGGCGAAGAGGCCGGACACCTCGAAGCCGAAGATGCCGTAGATGCCGATCTGCAGCGCGTTGTACGCGACGAGCGCGACCGCGGCGGCACCCGAGCCGGCGGTGCCGCCGAGCCCTCGGGAGATGTACGCGTAGAAGGCGCCCGCGTTGTGGACGTGGCGGCTCATCTCGGCGTACCCGACGCTGAAGAGGACGAGCACGATGCCGAGAAGGACGAAGAGCAGCGGCTGGCCGACGATGCCCATCACCGCGAATGTGGTGGGCATGACACCTGCGACCACCATGAGCGGGGCGGTCGCGGCGAGAACGGAGAGCAGCAGGCCCCCCGTACCGAGCCGGTCGGAACGCAGGGCGCGGTCCTGACCCTTGAAGGTGCTGATGCCGCCGCCGTCGGCGGCGGTCTGTCTGCTCGTGCTCGACGCACTTGAGGTGTGCGAACTGCCCGTCGTCATGGCGGGGTCGTCCTTTCGGATGTTCCGGTGGCTGCGGTGTACAGGAGCGTTTGTTCAGACCGTGCCGAGCACGCTGTCGCGTGCGGCGCGGAAGGCTTTGTGCGGGTCGCGGTCGGGGTACGACCACGGCACCGGGGTCGCGTACGGTCCGATGCGGTGGAAGAGGGCGGCCGCCTCGGCGCCCCGGCCCTCGCAGAACTTGGCGTGGGCAAGGAAGTTGAGGTCGATCTGGCTGCGCGGATGGTCGTCGCGCTCCCACTCCAGCCACCAGTCGAAGGCCGCCTTCATCACCTGACGGGCCCGGCGCCCGACCCAGTGCCCGGAGGCCACGGGATCGGCGGGCTCGATCCCGGCGGCGGCCAGGACGCGATAGCGCTCGGCGTGCGCGACGACGGGAAGGATGGCCAACGGCGAGTCGGCGGGCGCCTGTTCGGCCGACCAGGTCGCGAAGTCATAGACCTCGTGCAGCGGGTCCTGCCCGGCTTCAGGTCTTCGCTCGGCGAGCCGGGCGACCATCAGATGGTGGGCGTGGTGGTGGTCGGCGTACCGGTGCCGCACCTCGTCGAAGAGCTGGACCACCTCCTGCTCGCCGCCGAGCACGCGCTCCAGCATCAGCAGCCCGAGCCAGGGCGTGGGGTCCGCGGGCAGCAGCTCGGCAGCGACGCGACAGGCCTCGCGCGCCCGGGCGGGCTTGTCCTTGCCGTTCAGGGCGCGCTGGACGGTGGCGAGGGCGAGCAGCACGGAGGCGTCGCCCGACTCGGGCTCGGCGACGAGCCAGTCGCGGGCCCAGGCCTGGGTGCTGGACTCCTGCGCGAGGGTGGTGACGCGATGACCGCGACGGTCCCAGTCGTCGCCGGTCTCGACGAGCAGACCGCGTACGGCTGTCCACCGGCCCTGCGCCAACGCGGCGCGGGCGGCGACGAGTTCGGCGTCGTCGAGCGCGGCGTCGAAGGCCTGGGCCGCGCGCTTGCGGCCGCGTCCCAGGGGTGGCGGGGGTGGAGACACCGCGGAACTTCCTCACACGACGCGGTAATTCAGTGGGCATTTTGTGCAACCGGTTGACATTTACCGGAGGTTGGATTCTGTCAGGGGCCAATTACGGACAGCCAACCCCCAGCCAACGGTTCGCGTCAAGCCCGGACAGTGCTTTACACGCGTCAACGACCTGTCGGCGGCCCCGAGTTGAGGCCGCCGTCACCCCACCGTCAGCCGACGGCCTTCGCCGCCGCACGCCCCGCCGCACGCCCCGAGAACAGGCATCCGCCGAGGAACGTCCCTTCCAAGGACCGGTATCCGTGCACTCCGCCACCGCCGAACCCGGCCGCCTCCCCCGCCGCGTACACCCCGGACAGCGGGTCACCGCCTTCGGTGAGCACCTGGGACGAGAGGTCGGTCTCCAGACCGCCGAGCGTCTTGCGGGTCAGGATGTTGAGCCGTACGGCGATGAGCGGCCCGGCCTTGGGGTCGAGGATGCGGTGCGGAGTGGCCGTCCGGATCAGCTTGTCGCCGAGATAGGCACGGGCCCCGCGGATCGCGGTGACCTGCAGGTCCTTGGTGAACGGGTTGGCGATCTCCCGGTCCCGCGCGGTGATCTCCTGCCGCAGCGCCGCCTCGTCGATGAGCGACTCCTTGGTGAGGGCGTTCATACCCCGCACCAGCGCACCGAGATCCTTCTCCACCACGAAATCGACGCCCTTGTCCATGAACGCCTGCACCGGCCCCGGCACATCGGCCCGCGCCCGCTGGAAGACACCCTTGACGGACTTGCCCGTCAGATCGGGGTTCTGCTCGGAACCCGAGAGCGCGAACTCCTTGCCGATGATCTTCTGGTCGAGCACGAACCACGTGTAGTCGTACCCGGTCTTCATGATGTGCTCGAGCGTGCCGAGGGTGTCGAAGCCGGGGAAGAGCGGGACCGGCAGCCGCTTGCCCCGCGCGTCCAGCCACAACGACGAGGGCCCGGGCAGGATGCGGATGCCGTGCTTATCCCAGATGGGGTTCCAGTTCTGGATGCCCTCGGTGTAGTGCCACATGCGGTCGCGGTTGATGAGCCGCGCGCCCGCGCCCTCCGCGATGCCGAGCATCTCACCGTCCACATGCGCGGGCACACCGGAGATCATCCGCTCGGGCGGAGTACCGAGCCGCTCGGGCCAGTTGGCTCGTACAAGATCATGGTTCCCGCCGATGCCGCCGGACGTGACGATCACGGCCTGAGCCCTGAACTCGAAGGCACCGGCGACAGCGCGCCCACTGGCCTGCCCCCGCAGGATGTCCGACGGCTCGAGCACCTCACCGCTCACGGTGTCGACGTCACCCGCGCTCCGCGACAGCCCGGTGACCCGATGCCGGAACTTGAGCTGTACGAGCCCACGGGCGACCCCCGCCCGCACCCGCCGCTCGAAGGGCGCGACAAGCCCGGGCCCCGTACCCCAAGTGATATGAAAACGAGGCACGGAGTTCCCATGCCCATTGGCGTCATAACCACCGCGCTCGGCCCACCCGACCACAGGAAACCATCGAACGCCCTGCTTGTGCAGCCAGGACCGCTTCTCGCCGGCCGCGAAGTCGACGTACGCCTCGGCCCACTTCCGGGGCCAGTGGTCCTCCGGGCGGTCGAAGCCCGCGGTGCCCATCCAGTCCTGGAGGGCCAGCGCGTGGCTGTCCTTGATACGCATCCGGCGCTGCTCGGGAGAGTCCACGAAGAAGAGCCCGCCGAACGACCAGTGCGCCTGGCCGCCGATCGACTGCTCCGGCTCCTGGTCGAGAAGGATCACCTTGCGCCCCGCGTCGACGAGCTCCGCGGTCGCCGCGAGCCCGGCGAGGCCCGCCCCGATCACGATCACATCTGCGTCGTACGCCATGAGCAGTGCCTCCTCGGCCTTGTTACTGGTCGGTCAGATCCTTGGGCAACGGAGTGACCCAGTCAACTGCCGGGTTCCGCGGACTCGGGCTACAGTCGGTCGATACCCGCACCCCGCCCCGCCACCGTCCGAAATCCCCGAGGTACGCAGCGTGTCGGTCCTGGTTCTCCTCCTCTCCGTCGGCGCGGCCTGCTGTCTCGGCTTCGGCTTCGTCCTCCAGCAGAACGCCGCCTCGCACGCACCACTCGGCGACTTCCTCTCCCCCCGCCTGCTCCTCGACCTGGTGCGGGTGCCTCGCTGGCTGGGCGGCATCGGGCTGATGGTCGTCGGCATGGTGCTCGGCGCGATCGCCCTCTCGAACGGCGAGATCTCCCTGGTCGAACCACTGCTCGCGACGAACCTGGTATTTGCACTCGTACTCTCCCGGCGCCAGACCCGGCAGCCGCTCGGACGGCAGGGCTGGGCGGGACTCCTCCTGCTCGCGGGCGGCGTGACGGCCTTCATCGTGGCCGGCCAACCACAGGGCGGCGACGCCCGCACGGACCCGTTCCGCCAGTGGCTGATCATCGGCACGGTGCTGGGTCTCGCCCTCCTGCTCACCACATACGCAAAACGCTCCCTCCTGAGCGCGGGCCCCGTACTGCTCGGAGCGGCAGCCGGACTCCTCTACGGCGTCCAGGACGCCCTCACCCGAGTGAGCGGCCAACGCTTCTCCGACGGCGGATGGATCGCGCTCGCCACGGGATGGCAGGTCTACGGGGTCGTGGCACTCGGAATCACAGGACTCGTACTGGTCCAGAGCGCGTTCGAGACGGCACCCCTCCGCATGTCACTGCCGGCACTCACCGCCGCGCAGCCGCTCGCCGGTATCGCCTGCGGGGTGGGCTTCCTCGGGGACCGTCTACGCACCGACGCGGGCGCCCTGACCTGGGAGGTCCTGGGTCTCGCCGGGATCGTGATCGGAGTCGTGCTGCTGGGCATGCACCCCGCGATGCCGAGCGGCGCGACACCCAAGGAACGAGTCCGGGTCCAGGTATGAGCTCCGCCGACGAGATCCTCGACGTGGTCGACGAACACGACGAGGTAGTGGGGCAGGCCAGGCGCGGCGACGTATACACCCGAGGCATGCGACACCGCTGCACCTTCATCCAGGTCAGAGACGCGCAAGGCCGCCTGTTCGTCCACCGCCGCACACCGACCAAGCTGGTGTTCCCCTCCCTGTACGACATGTTCGTGGGCGGAGTGGTCGGCGCGGGCGAAACGTACGACGAAGCGGCGCTCCGGGAGGCCGAGGAAGAGCTGGGCGTCTCCGGCCTCCCCCACCCCACCTTCCTCTTCAAGTTCCTGTACGACGACGGCGCCGGGAAGTCCTGGTGGTCGGCCGTGTACGAGGTGCTCTGCGAGCTGCCGGTCGAGCCCCAGGTCGAGGAGGTCGCCTGGCACGGGTTCCTGCCGGAGGCGGAGGTGCGGCGGCGGTTGACGGAGTGGGATTGGGTCCCGGACGGCATGTCAGCGTATTCGCGGCTGCGGGCTTTGCGGGGACGAGGCTGAGTTTCACCTGCGGGTCCGTCGTGGCCGATCGCGCAGTTCCCCGCGCCCCTGGGGCGAGGGGGCCTGGGCCGGTTTTGTGTCTGCGGGTTCGTTGTGGCTGATCGCGCAGTTCCTCGCGCCCCTGGGGGGAGGGGGCTTGGGCCGGTTTTGTGTTCGCCCCTGAGGGGCGGGCCGCAGACGCCGACGCGCGTGGGGCGGGGTCGTGCCGGTGTGTCAGCGTTCGCGACATACGGCTCCCGCTGGAGACGGTGACCAATGAAACTCAGGGCCGTATGCCCCGCCGTCGCGAACGTGACATACCGGCACGGCCCCGCCCCACCCACCGGCGGCAGGCGACACCCCGGCCATGGGTAAGGTCCTGCAGGTGATCGAATTCAGGCGGAACATCCAGTTGTGGTTCGCACCTGAGCGGATCAAGGAAGACGGCCGCACGCCGGACTACCGCTTCTCGCTGGCCAACGAGCGGACGTTTCTGGCCTGGCTGCGGACCGCGCTCGCGCTGATCGGCGGCGGCTTCGCCGTGGACCAGTTTCTGCCGGATCTGCGATGGGCCTGGCGGGCCGGCCTGGCGCTCGGGCTGCTCGGCGCCGGCGTGCTGTGCGCACTGCGGGCCGTGAACCACTGGGTCCGGTGCGAACAGGCGATGCGCCGGGGCGAGGACCTCCCGGTGTCGCGGTTTCCCGCACTGCTGAGCATCGGCGTGGCCGTCGTCGCCCTCGCCATGGTCGTCGTCGTGCTGTTCGGGTGGGAGGGGTGATGGAGCCCCACCGGAGCGCGGAAGACGACCGGGATCCCGGCCTCCAGCCGGAACGCACACGGCTGGCATGGCGACGTACGACCCTGGCGGGAACAGTAGCGACCGTGCTGGCCGTGAAGGCAGCGCTGAACAACGGGACGGACGCACCGGGCATCACGGTGGCCGCGCTCTGCTGCGTACTGTGGCTGGGATTCCTCACCGTGGCACACCGAAGGATCCGCGTACTGGCCGAGGGCGGAAAGCCCACGCCGCTCACCCCGAGGCACGCAGGCGCCGCCACTCTCTGCACCGTCGCACTGGCGGCCTGCGCGGTGGCCCTGATCCTCTGAGACGGCCACCTGCTCGACCCTCCGAGGGACCGGACAACACACGCGCCGCTTTAGGGCGATATGTTGGCTTTCATGTGGCTACCCTGACCGGCGTCACACTCCGCACCTCCTCCGAAGGTGAGCACCATGACCACCCTCCACCAGGAACACACCGCCCACGAGCACGCCCACGGCCCGGACTGCGGGCACGCCGAGGTGCCGCACGGCGACCACGTCGACTACGCGCACGACGGGCATCTGCACCGGCAGCACTCGGGACACTGGGACGAGTGCGAGCCGGGCGGGCACGTCGCCCACGAGGGGCACGGCCACGAGCACGGCGCGGACTGCGGACACCCGGCCGTGACGCACGGCGACCACGTGGACTACGTTCATGACGGTCATCGCCACGCCCGCCACGACGGGCACTGGGACGACCACTAGGCGACCGCCGGGCGCGAACGAACAGGGAACCCCCCGAGTCGTCGACGACGACTCGGGGGGTTCTTCGCGACCGAGACGCCGATCACGTTTTGTCCCCGCACTGGACTGCATACCGACCGGTCGGCATCATGTGGGGGGAGTCCTGATTCCCGGCGTACGGAGGAAACACGATGAGTTCAGACCACCCGCCAGGTCTCGATCTCGACCGGCTGCGCGGCCTGCTCGACAGCGAGCGGCCGGGACTGGTCGACGGCCCGTTGACCGGCCGGCTGATCGAGGGCGGACGGTCGAACCTCACGTACGCGGTGACGGACGGCACCTCGAAGTGGGTCGTACGCCGCCCCCCGCTGGGCCATGTCCTGGCGACCGCGCACGACATGAAGCGCGAGCACCGGGTGATCAGCGCACTGCACCCGACAGCCGTACCCGTGCCGCGCACGCGCCTGCTGTGCGAGGACGTGGAGGTGCTGGGCGCGCCGTTCTACGTCATGGACTTCGTGGAGGGCACGCCCTACCGGACCGCCGAGCAGCTCGCCCCGCTCGGCCCGGAGCGCACGCGCGGCGCGGTGCTCGGCCTGGTGGACACGCTGGTCGAGCTGCACGCGGTGGACCCCGCCGAGGTGGGCCTCGCCGACTTCGGCCGCCCCGAGGGCTTCCTCGACCGGCAACTGCGGCGCTGGGGCAAGCAGTTGGACGCGTCCCGCAACCGCGACCTGACCGGCATCGACGAACTGCACGCCGCCCTGGGCCGCGAGCTGCCCAACTCCCCCACGCCCACGGTCGTGCACGGCGACTACCGCCTCGACAACGTGCTGATCGGCGAGGACGACGAGATCAAGGCGATCCTCGACTGGGAGATGTCCACGCTGGGCGATCCGCTCACCGACCTGGGGCTGCTGGTGATGTACAGCATCCCGCTCGGAATGCCCGACTCGCCGGTCTCCACGACGGCCAGGGCCGCCGGGCACCCGGAGCCGGCGGAGCTGATCGAGCGGTACGCCGCGCGCTCGGGGCGCGACGTGTCCGCCGTCGCCTGGTACACGGCGTTCGCGTGGTTCAAGCTCGCCGTGATCCTGGAGGGCATCCACTACCGCTACACACTCGGCCAGACCGTCGGCGCGGGCTTCGACCGCATCGGTGACCTGGTCCCCGTCTTCATCGAGCACGGCCTGACCACTCTTCAGGAAGGCTGACCGACCATGGACTTCGCATTCGACGCACGCACCGAGGAGCTGCGCACCAAGCTCCTCGCCTTCATGGACGAGTACGTCTATCCGGCGGAGGCCGTCGCGCACGAGCAGCGTGAGCAGCTCGCCTCGCCGTGGGACACCCCGGCCGTGGTCGAGGAGTTGAAGGCGGAGGCCCGCCGCCAGGGCCTGTGGAACCTCTTCCTCCCGGACTCCGAGTACGGGGCAGGGCTGACGAACCTCCAGTACGCGCCGCTCGCCGAAATCACGGGCCGTTCCCCGCAGTTGGCGCCGACCGCGCTGAACTGCGCGGCGCCGGACACCGGCAACATGGAGGTGCTGGCCCAGTTCGGGGACGACCAGCACAAGAAGCAGTGGCTGGAGCCGCTGCTCGCCGGTGAGATCCGTTCGGCGTTCGCGATGACCGAGCCCGAGGTGGCGTCGTCCGACGCCACGAACATCACGACGCTGATCGAGCGGGACGGCGACGAGTACGTCGTCTCCGGCCGCAAGTGGTACATCTCGGGGGCGATGAACCCCGACTGCAAGATCTTCATCGTGATGGGCAAGACGGATCCCGACGGGTCGGACATCCGCCGCCAGCAGTCGATGGTGCTGGTGCCGCGGGACACGCCCGGTGTGGAGGTGCGTCGTGCGATGCAGGTCTACGGCTACGAGGACCACTCCCACGGCGGTCACGCCGAGGTGGTCTTCCACGGGGCCCGGGTCCCGGCCTCGAACCTCATCGGCGAGGAGGGCGGCGGCTTCGCCATCGCGCAGGCGCGGCTCGGCCCCGGCCGCATCCACCACTGCATGCGGCTGATCGGCATGGCCGAGCGGGCGATCGAGCTGATGTGCCGACGGGCGGTGTCGCGTACCGCGTTCGGCAAGTCGCTGGCCCAGCAGGGGGTCGTCCACAACTGGATCGCGGACGCGCGGGTGGCGGTCGAGCAGCTGCGTCTGCTGGTCCTCAAGACGGCCTGGATGATGGACACCGTCGGCAACAAGGGCGCCCACGCCGAGATCCAGGCGATCAAGATCGCCACGCCTCGGACGGTCGTCGACATCATCGACAAGGCGGTCCAGCTGCACGGCGCGGGCGGGGTCAGCCAGGACTTCCCGCTGGCCGAGCTCTGGGCCGGCGCCCGCACCCTGAAGCTGGCCGACGGCCCGGACGAGGTCCACCAGCGATCACTGGCCCGCCGCGAACTGAAGCGGTACGTCTGACCCGCCGGGGGCGGGGAGGGTTTTCCTCGCCCCCGCCGCCCCTACCCATTCCCGTCACTACTCGGGGGGCCGGCCCCTGAACCCCCGCTCCTCAAACGCCGGAGAGGCTGAAATGCCTAAGGGGCGCGGGGAACTGCGCGACCAGCCACAACGAACCCGCAGGCACCCCGTCGGCCGGTGCCGCCCCGGGCTACGGTCTGAGCGCCCGCAGCAGCAGGTCCGCCAGATGGTCGGCGACCTCCTGCGGAGGGAGCGGACCGTCGGGCCGGTACCACGTGGACAGGTGGTGCACGGACCCGAAGTGATAGTCGACAACAAGATCGGCCGGAGTCGCCTTCGAGAAGACCCCGGCCTCCTGCCCCTCCTCGATCAGCGCACGAAACCGCTCGTGGTACCGCCGCCGCTCGGCCCGCACCTGCTTGTTCTTCTCGGGACTCAGGTGGTGCATCGAGCGGAAGAAGATCGCCGCGTCGTCGAGGTTGTCGATCGTCGTGACGACGACATCGGCGGCGGCACCCCGCAACCGCTCCTCCACCGGCGCGTCCGCGTCGGCGAAGGCGTCCAGCCGCTCCTGCTGAACCCGCAGGACACGCGCGTACACCTCGTGGAGCAGGTCGTCCTTGGAGCCGAAGTAGTGGTACAGCGCCCCCTTGGTGACACCGGCCGCCTCGACGATCTCCTGGACCGAGGTGCGGTCGTAACCGCGCTCGGCGAAGAGCCGGGTGGCGGCCGCCAAGAGCCGCCGCGGGACGGGCGTGCCGTCCCCGTCCGTCGTCCTGGGCACTGCCGCCACCTGCCTTCCAGTGTTCTATGTGCAGTTCTGTGTGCGTGGTCCGCCGGTCGCCTCCCGGCCGCCCGACGGCGGTCTACTGACCGTCCTGCGACCGGGAACGCAGCTCCCGACGGAGGATCTTCCCACTTGCCGTCTTCGGCAAGTCGGGCAGGATCTCGACCTGACGCGGGTATTTGTAGGCGGCCAGTCTCTCCTTGCAGTATGCGGCGAGTGCGGCGGGGTCCTCCTCGGCGCCCGGCCGGAGGCTGATGTAGGCCTTGACGGTCTCGCCGCGGTATCCGTCGGGCACCCCGACGACAGCCGCCTCACGGACCGCCGGGTGGGTGTAGAGGACGTCCTCGACCTCGCGCGGCCACACCTTGAACCCGGACGCGTTGATCATGTCCTTCTTGCGGTCGACCACGTAGAGCCAGCCGTCCGCGTCCATGAAGCCGATGTCGCCGGTGCGCAGCTCGCCGTCCGGGAAGGTCTCCGCGGTGGCCTCGGGCCGGCGCCAGTAGCCGGGCACGACCTGCGGACCTCGTACGAGGATCTCGCCCTGCTCGCCGAAGGGGACCTCCGCGCCCTGGTCGTCGACGATCCGGACGACCGTCTCGGGCCCCGGCAGACCGACGGCCAGCGTCCCGGAGACCGGGTCGACGGGGGCCTCGCGGCCTGGCGGCACGGAGGCGCAGGGCGCGGTGCACTCGGTGAGTCCGTAGCCGTTGCGGATGTACGGCCCGAAGCCCGCCCGGAACTTCTCGACGAGCGCGGGCGGCACGGGCGCTCCGCCGGAGGAGATGTTCACGAAGGAGGAGAAGTGGTCCGGCGTGACGGACGGGTGCGCGGCCAGTGCCATGAAGGCGGTCGAGGGGCCGACCGTGTAGTGGGGCCGGTGCTCGGCGAACGCGTCGAGGACGACTCCCGCCTCGAAGCGGTACGCGAGGACGAGCGTGCCCGCGCTGTTGAGGCAGGCGGCGAACTGGCAGACCATCCCGGTGATGTGGAACAGCGGTGCCATCGCGAAGTACACGGGCGCCTCGGGCAGCGCGAGGCCGGTCCGCTGCCGCTCGGCGTTGTACATGACGTTGGCGTGGGTGTTGGTGGCTCCCTTGGGGGCGCCACTGGTGCCCGAGGTGTAGCTGATCAGCGCCACGTCCGAGGGGCGGGGGTCGCGGCCCTCGGGGGCCCGGTGACCGGCCTTCGCGACAGTCACCAGATCGTCGGCGTCCGGCGCCTGGGGCAGCCGCTCGAAGTTCAGCACGCGTGCGTCGCCCCGCGTCTGGAGATCCAGTTCGCAGCCGGTCAGTACGACGCGTACGGGCGAGTCGGCGGCCGTCTCGCGCAGGTACGTCTCCCAGGCGCGGTCGGAGCAGATCAGCGCGGCGACCTCGCCGTCCCGCAGGACGTGGGTGACCTCCCCCGACTTGTACATGGGGTTGACGGGCAGGACGGTCGCGCCGGCCTTCCAGGCGCCGAGGACGGCGAGAACGAAGAGCGGGGAGTTCTGCAGCAGGACGGCGACCCGGTCACCGCGCTCCAGGCCGCGGGCGGCGAGGTGTCCGGCGACTGAGTCGCTCAGCTCGTCGACCTCGCGGTAGGTGAGCCGTCCGTCGAAGTAGGCGAGGAAGGTGGTGTCGGGGGCCTCGGCGACGGCCCGTCGCAGGGCGTGCACCGGCGAGTCGGCGGGGCTTATGGGCCCGCGCTGGGCGTCGTTCAGGAGCGCGAGCCACGGCTGGGCCGCGTACAGGGAGGTGGTCACCGGCCGTCCGCCTCCCACTTCTGCTGGATGTGGTTCATGCTCGTCAGCCAGCGGTCGGGGTCGTCGGCCCGCGCCCGGTAGTAGTCGGCGACCTCGGGGTGCGGCAGGATCAGGAAGCGGTCCTCCTCGATCCCGGCGAAGAGGGCGTCCGCGACGTCCTCGGGCTCGATGGCGGTGGGCTTGAGCACGAGGTCGCCCGCGCTGCCGGTGCTCGCGAGCATGTCGGTGCGGACGCCCTGCGGACATATCGCGTGGACCTTGAGGCCGCGGTGGCGGTACGTGAGGGAGAGCCACTCGGCGAAGGCGTACGCGCCGTGCTTGGTGACGCTGTACGGGGCCGCGCCGACCATGGTGAGCAGTCCGGCCGCCGAGACGGTGGAGACGAAACGGCCGCTGCCGCGCTCCAGCCAGGCGGGGAGCAGTTCGTTGGCCGCCCGGACGTGGGCCATCACGTTCACGTCCCAGGCGAGCTCCCACACCCGTTCCGGAGCCGCCTCCGACCCTCCGGAGCCGAGCCCGGCATTGGCGCAGTAGACGTCGACCGTGCCCCCGAGGGCGTCCCGCGCCTCGGCCACGATCGCGGAGGCGTCCCCCGGAACGGCAACAGCCCCGATCTCCTCGGCGACGGCCTTCGCCTTCCCGGCATCCAGATCATTGACGACGACCCGGGCCCCTTCGGCAGCGAACCGCCGCGCCAACGCGGCCCCGATGCCCCCTCCAGCTCCGGTGACAACCACTCCGGCACCCTGCACGGCTTCCACCATCGGTCTCCTTCGACACGACGAAATTCGGCTCACTCCAACGCCAGACTAACCAGTCGGTATGTAAAGAGGGAAGGTCGGGCGCGCCCCGTGAGGGGCGCTGGGAACTGCGCGACAAGCCACACTCGACCCGCAGCTTACGAACAACAGGCGGAAGCGCTTAGCGTGCTCCTGCCAGCCTTCCGCGAACAACGGAGGTCACCACATGCGCCGCCTGTCCAGACGAAGTCTCCTCGCCGCGACAACCGCCGCGGCGGCGTTCTCGGCGAACCCGCCCGCCGCGGCCGCCCAGGAACCACGGGAACAAAGGGGTGCCCGCCGCCTACGAACCGGCTTCGAGCGTCTCGCCGCGGACGGCTACGCACTCCTCGAAGGCGAGCGCGTAGGGATCGTCACCAACCCGACCGGTATCACCAGGGACGTCCGCCACATCGTCGACGTCATGCACGCGGACGACCGGGTGAACCTGGTGGCCGTCTTCGGCCCCGAGCACGGCTTCCGCGGCACCGCCCAGGCCGGCGGCTCCGAGGGCCGCTACGACGACCCGGCGACCGGCCTCCCGGTCTACGACACGTATCTGAAGAGCGGGCAGCCGCTGGCCGACATCTTCACGGCCTCCGGCGTGGACACCGTCGTCTTCGACATCCAGGACGCGGGCGCCCGCTTCTACACGTACATCTGGACGCTGTACGACTGCATGGAGGCGGCCCGGCTCGCCGGGAAGCGTTTCGTGGTGCTCGACCGGCCGAACCCGGTGACCGGCCGGAGCGCACAGGGGCCCGTGCTGCACAAGGAGTTCGCGACCTTCGTGGGCCGGGAGCCGATCGCGCAGGCGCACGGGATGACGGTGGCGGAGCTGGCGCGGCTGTTCAACAAGGAGTTCCTCGCGGCACCGGTTCCGCTGGACACCGTGCTGATGTCGGGCTGGAAGCGGTCCGACTTCTACGACGCCTCCGGCCTCCCCTGGGTGCCGCCGAGCCCCAACATGCCGACGCCGGACACCGCGCTCGTGTACTCGGGAACGTGTCTCTTCGAAGGGACGAATCTGTCGGAGGGGCGCGGCACGACCCGTCCGTTCGAGCTGCTCGGTGCGGAGGGCATCGACCGGCGGTGGGCCGCCGAGGTGGGTCGACTCGGGCTGCCCGGTGTGCACTTCAGGGAGGCGTACTTCGCGCCGACCTTCTCCAAGTTCCAGGGGAAGACCGTCGGGGGCGTACAGATCCATGTCCACGACCGGGCCGCGTACGACCCCGTACGCACCGGGATCGCGCTGCTGGTGACCGCCAAGAAGGTGTGGAGCGGGTTCGCCTGGCGCCCGGACAACTGGATCGACAAGCTGACGGGGTCCACGCAGGTCCGCACGATGATCGACGCGGGTGCGGGTGCCGACGAGGTCGTGGCGGCCTGGCAGGGCGAGCTGGCGGCCTTCCGACGGATGCGCGGAAAGTACCTCCTCTATCGCTGAGACATGAGTTCGGGCCGGTCGGACCGCACGTGACGTATGGCCAACTCCCCTCCGCGGCGGGACGATGCCCGCATATGAGCGGGTTACGGGGGCCGAAGGAGGCTCGTCATGGCGGAGCCGGAAGTGGGTGTGACTCCCTACTGGGAGCTGACGTTCGACGCGGACGGGGATGTGAACGCGGGGCAGCGCGACCGGCTGCTGAAGGAGGCGTCGGAGCGGGGCGTCAAGGATCTGATCGTGTTCGCGCACGGCTGGAACAGCGACCGGTCGGGGGCCACACGGCTCTACAGCCGGTTCTTCGAACCGTTCCCCGGGCTGGTGCCGAACGCCCGGCTCGGGTTCGTGGGCGTGGTGTGGCCGTCGATGCGGTTCTCGGACGAGCCGATCCCCGACTTCGAGCGGGCGGTGACGGCGGCGACCGTGGGGCCCGCTCTGGACAAGGGCACCCGCGGCGGTCTGCTGGAGGTCTTCCCGGGCCGGGCCACCCTGGTCGACCAGATCGCCCGGATGCTCGACCAACAGCCGGACGAGGAAGCGGCGTTGGAGGAGTACGGGCGGCTCGTACGGCTGCTGGTCGAGCTGCATCCCGAGGCGCCCGGGACCGCGTTCGCCGCGGACACCGTGGCGGAGGCCGGGCCGCAGTGCGACCCGGAGATGTTCCTCGGGGACACGGCGGAGATGTGCCGGGAGTTCGCACGGACGCTGGCGGAGGAACGGGCGGGCGCCGACGGCGAACTCGCGGTCGGAGTCGGGGCCGGAACCGGGGCCGGTGCCGGGGCCGAGGGAGTCCAGGCGTCGTTCGGACTCCCCCGGGTCTGGGACGGCGCGCATGAACTGCTGCGGCAGGCGACGTACTTCGCCATGAAGCGGCGCGCGGGCACGGTCGGTGAGCGCGGGCTCGGTCCGCTGGTCGGGCGGCTCGCGCAGGTGGCGCCCGGGCTGCGGGTGCATCTCGTGGGGCACAGCTTCGGCGGGCGCCTGGTGTCGTTCGCGCTGCGCGGGCTGCCCAGGGGCGTGCGGAACGTGAAGTCGGTGACGCTGCTCCAAGCGGCCTTCTCCCACTACGCGTTCGCGGCCCGGCTGCCGCACGACGCGCGGGGCAAGGGCGTCCTGCACGGTCAACAGGACCGTGTGGACGGCCCGTTGGTCTGCTGTTTCTCGCGCTTCGACTCGGCGCTCGGGACGATCTACCCGATGGCCTCCCGGATGGCGGGCGACAGCAACTCCGCCGTCGACCTGCGGCTTCCGCGTCTTCTCGGCAGCAAGTGGGGGGCGTTGGGGTTCGACGGGGTGCAGGCGGTGGCGGGCACGAAGGCGTTCAAGCTCGCCGACGCGCTGCGGGCGAAGCTGCCCGTGTCGGGGTGTGTGAACATCGACGCGTCCGCGGTGGTGAAGCGCGGCGGAGCCCCGGCGGGGGCCCACAGCGACATCTGTCACCGGGAGTTGGCGCAGGTGGTGCTGGCGGCGGGCCGTGTCAAGTGACCCGCCGCCGGCTGGTGCCTGTCGTCACCGGTGTGAGGCGAACTCCACGACCTGCTGGTAGGTGGGCCGGTTCTGCCAGCTGATCTTGTTGTGCTTGATGCCGCCCAGCGTGCGCTGGTTGACCGAGTCGGCGCACCACTGGTCGCCGGCCGAGCAGAGGTCGTCGCCCGGGTAGACCTGGGCGGCGGTCTTCGCCGCGGCCTCCTTGAGGGTGTTGATCAGGATGGTCCGGCAGGCGCCGAGGCTGCCGCCGCCGCAGTACGGCTTGGCCAGGCCGCCTTCCACGGTCTCGCCGAGCACCGCCCGGATGTCCTTGTGGACGTAGCTCCACCAGCCGTACTGGAAGGAGCTTCCGGCGTGCGAGCCGGTGGGCCCGTGTCCGGCCGACGGGGGTTCGTCCACGGGGAGGTTGTTCGTCATGGCGGTGTAGAGGTCGCTGCCGAGGCCGGGCTCGAACTCGGCCTTCACCAGGAGCGGCCACCAGGCGTCCAGGATGCGGATCGCCTCGGCGTTGGCGTACGCCTTCGAACCGGCCGAGGTCTCCTTGCGCTTGGCGCCGGCCGTCACCCAGTCGGACAGCTTCGTCACGGCCGCCGCGGCCGCCGAGTCGGTGACCGGCGAACTGTTGACCACCTTCAGCAGCTTCGGCAGTACGTCCTCGGCGCGCAGGTCGGCCAGCGCCGCGTCGGCCATCGCCTTGGTGAGCGAGGCCCTGGTCACCCCGCCCGCGGTGACCAGTTTCTTCACCCGGTCCTCCAGGAGGTTGCCGCGATGGACGGAGCCGTTGCCCCAGGGAGCCGTGGTGTAGTCCTTGGCCTGTTTGTTGTTCCAGGAGATGTAGTAGTCCTGGTCGATGGAGTTGGGGTGGGCGGACGCCGGGGTGTAGTCGGCGGTGTTCGTCGTCGGCGTCCAGTTCTTCCACTCGTACGCGGGCTGCGCCCAGACCGGGAACTCTGCGTCGACACCGCCTGCGCGGACCGGGTTGTCACCGCTGTTGTAGTACGCGGTGTGCTGCGAGTCGGCGTAGAACCAGTTGAACGTGTAGTTGATGTGCTGCACCGCCGACTGGAAGGTCTGGGGACTCTTCACGTAGTCGGGGTCGTTGAGCATCTGGAAGCCGATGATCGAGTCGGCCTCGTGCATGTAGGAGGAGCGCAGGGTGGTGTACGCGACCCGTTTGCCGTCGACCGTGGCGCGGTGTGTCACCGGGCCGTACTTGGTGCGCCAGACCTGCATGCGGTACGAGCCGGCCGCGGTGCCGTCGGCGGTGGTGGGCTTCCAGGCGTTGGTCTGCTCGACCTTGTCCATGGCCGTGCAGGTGCCGCGGTAGAGGTAGTGGGTGTCGTCCTGGCACAGCTCGACCGCGTAGGTGTCGATGATGTCCTGGCCGGAGGTCGTGGCGCTCCACGCGTAGTCCTGGCCGCGGCCCAGTTCGACGTACATGCTCAGGCCCGCGAAGGAGGCGCCGCGCGCGCTGAGGCCGGGGCCCTGGATCTCCTGGAGCATCAGCAGCTGTGGCGCGAAATAGCCGGTCTGCGGTCCGAAGACGGCGATCGGGTTGCCGCTCGCGGTGTGCTTGCCGCTCACCACGAGAGCGTTGGACATGCCGCGCCTGGCCGAGCCGAGGGCGCTCGCCGTCGCCGCGGTGGACGTCCCGGTCGCCGTGGCGGTGGCCGCGCTGCCCGTACGGTCGTAGACCAGCGGCTCCTGGGCCACCGAGCCCGCGGCGGGCAGGGCCTCGCCCTGGGGGTCGGCCGGCTTGGTGGCGTACGGGAAGCTCTCGCCGTTGTGGACGGTGAGCACGGCCTCGGGGTCGTTGCGCTCGCGGAAGGACTCCCAGACCTTAGTGCCCTCCTCCACGCCGTACTTGGACTGGGCGGCGAGGAGCGAGATGGCGTTGTTGACCTCGCCGCCGCCTCCGGAGCCGAAGAGCGCGCCGATGACGGAGGCCAGGGCGACCAGGTCGGTCTCCTTGAAGTGCTCGATGGTCCCGGCGTTGGTGATCGAGTCCTTGTGGCCGGTGAGGACGTACTCGCCGGGGAAGTAGCGGCCGCTGTCGGAGGCGTCGATGTAGGCGTTGATGCCGGCGATGTAGGCCTTGACGTCGGCGAGGGCCTGCTGGCCGCGGGCGCCGTTCGTGGCGACGGCGTTGTCGATCTGCGCCTGGAGATCGGCCTCGGTGTAGGGGGCGTGGCGCCAGAATTCCTGCTCAAGGCCCTGGTTGGAGGGCGCGCCGCCCGCGAAGGGGGTCAGCTTGCCGCGTCCGACGTGCCGGAAGACGTCCATCAGCCACAGCCGGTCCTGGGCGGCCGCGTACCCGGCGCCGAACTCCGTGCCGTAACGCGTGGTGCCTGTGATGTGTGGCACACCGGTCTTCTTGTCGCGGACGATCGTGACGTCGGTGCGCCCGGCGGGCTTCAGGGTCGACTCGACCTGGTCGGCGGGGACCCCGAAGGAGGCGTCCCTGAAGAAGTCGTTGATCTTGGCGTCGGTGAGTCCGGTGTAGCCCGACGCGAGGTTGCCGTAGGGCGCGAGCTGGTCGTCCGCGTGCGCGGGCTGGGTGCCGAAGGCCTGGTTCAGAAGGATCTGGGCCAGGGTCGCGTTGCCGTTCTGGCCCGCCGGGAGGATGTCCGAACACCGGCCGCCGCAGTAGTCGTTCGCGGCTGCCGCGGCCGGCGCCGAGACGGGCTGCGCGGCGGCCGTCTGGGAAAGCGGTGACAAAAGACCGGCAACGAGTGCGCATATGGATGCGCCCTTGAGGAACTTGGTGAATCTGCGGGGAGTTCTCTGTCTGTCGAGGATGGTGCGTGGGGTACGCCGGGGCATGGCTGGCTCCTCGCGACGGGGGTGAGCCGGACGTTACCGCCGGTATCCCCGCGTTTGAAGATGAACATGCGTCACTTTTGGCGCCGGAGGGGTCGACGGATCCCCCGACGCACCGTCGGCCGCAGCGGCCGACGGCGAGAAGCAGACGGTGGACGGCCGAGAACCGTCTGATGGGCGGTCCGAAATCGCCCGATTGGCGGCTTTTTACCGGTCGCCGAAAAACAGATGGAGCCGAATCGCGTGTCGATACGTCTATTCGGCGACGTCCTTTCGACGACGCCGAAGTGACCGAAGTACAGGTGCAGGTGTGACGGAGGTGCAGGGCGATGGCCGGCTTTCGGAGTCTGGCGAGACAGGTGCGCGACCCGAGGAGCGATCTGGCACTGCGGCGCTATTCACTGCGCAAGTGCCTTGAGAGGTTCGCTCCTTACGGTCACCGGGCGACCTGGGACCATCTGTGCTCCCGGGCCGGGTTCGGCCCCGAGGACCGGTCCCCCGATCCAGCGCGGCTCGTGGCCGCACTGGACGAACTGGAGGAGGCGCGCTCCGTATGGCTCGCCTACGAGGTCGAGTTCGCACAGCGCCGCAAGAAGGAGAAGCACGACGGTCTGCGCAGCCCCGGCAGCGTGGACGACTGGCACCGGCTCACCTGGGGCGGCTTCGGGGTCGCCTGGTGCGACGACCCGCGGGTCCACCCCCATGAGCCGATGGCCGAGGTGCTGCGCCGGCTGATCGCCGCCCTGGAGCGCGAGCCGGGCACCGTCTGCCCGGTCTGCTCGGGCGAGCGCCTCACCTGGAAGTACGACCTGGCCCACGAGCCGTCCACGGGCCCGGTCTGCACGGCCTGCGGGATCGTCGTCCCGCGGCCGGTTCTCACGCCCGAGGCCCTGGCAGAAGCCAGAAGAGGGCGTCTATTGGTGTCGGTGGCGAGCTAGGCGTGCCGGGGGTGCGTCGGCGGAACCGCACCCCCGGGCGATTGGCTACGGAGTCTTGACGTCGGTGTGGATGGCGAGTTTGAACTCGGCGAGCATCAGCGGTGTGGAGACCTTCACGTCCCCCGCGCCGCGCACGGAGATCTTCAGGCCGAGCGGCGTCTGAGGGTGGACGAACATCTGCCACATGTAGGTGCGGTACTGGCCGCCCCGGGTGGGTGCGATGTCGGTCGTGGCCGTGGAGTTGTAGCCCGTCGAGAGGTTCAGCGGGTCCCGGACGTAGCGCGCCCGGTACTCCAGTCCTTTGGCGTCCGCCTCCCAGAAGACCATCGCGCACAGTACGCCCCAGCCGTCGTGGCTGGGCCAGATCAGGCCCGAGCGGGCGTCGGGGAACGTCGACGCGCTGTCGCCGCCCTTCGCCGGGTCGTGCATGTTCCAGGGGTCGTACTGCTCCTCCCCCGTGACGTACGGGAAGCGCACGAGGTGGTACCCGTCGCTGTCGTACGTGATGGTCTGCGCCCCCGTGTGCGCGGCTTCCCACTTGAGCGAACAGATGGCCAGGCTCATCGCCCGTTCCTCCTTCGTTCTCCGGTTGTCAGTGGCGCCTGGCACCATCGGGGGCATGGTGCAGGTGTGTGTGAACGGGGGACGCGGGTCCGGTGACGGCGCTGTCGTGCCGTTGTCGCCGGGCGCGATGGCCGACTCCGCGGCGGAGGCCGTCGCGGCCGGGGCGTCGGACATCCATGTACATCCCAAGTCCCCCTGTGGAGAGGACACACTGTCGCCGAAAGCGGTTGCGGCGACGCTGGAGGAAATACGTTCACGGGTCGGCGTCCCCGTCGGCGTGACCACCGGCGCCTGGGCCGAGCCCGACCCCGCGGCCCGGGTCGCCCGCGTCCACGAGTGGACCGCCCTGCCCGACCACGCCTCGGTCAACTGGCACGAGCCGGGCGCCGAACAGGTGGCCGCCGCACTCCTGGAACGGGGAGTGGCCGTGGAGGCAGGCATCTGGTCCGGCACGGACGGGGCCACACGGTTCGCGGCATCACCCCTCGCCCCACGGGTCCTGCGAGTCCTGGCGGAGGTAACGGACCCGAACCCGGACACGGCGGAGGACTCGGCCCGGGAGCTCTTGGCCGCACTGGGAATGGGCCCCGTCACCCCGCCCCGCGAGGGGCGCGGGGAACTGCGCGACCAGCCCCCACCGGGCCCGCGGGCCACCCCTCACGGCCGTCCCGTCCTGCTCCACGGCGAGGAGGGCGGCACCTGGCCGGTCCTCCGGCTCGCCGGACGCCTCGGACTGGCGACGCGAATAGGCCTGGAGGACACGCTGTTCCTGCCGAACGGTCAACGGGCGCTGTCCAACGCGGAGTTGGTGACGGAGGGTCTGGCCCAGTACGAGAGAGCGCGGCGCCGAGCCCCATAAGGGGCGCGGGGAACTGCGCGACCAGCCCCCACCCGGGCCCGCAGGTCACCACCCGGCCGGGCAGAACGCATACCAGCCCCAAAACCCCTCGCTCCACCCCTTTCCCGTACGGACAGTTGGAGGCGATGAAACCGGTCTGAGAATCCCGAGGAGCCCCACTATGTCGACGCTGCGCGTCACCGCCGAAGTGCTGACCGTCCACGAACATCCGAACGCCGACGCCCTCGAACTGGCCCAGGTCGGCCTGTACCGAGCAGTCGTCGCCAAGGGCGTGTACCGCACCGGCGAGACCGCCGTCTACATCCCCGAGCAGTCCGTGCTGCCTGAGGAGCTGATCGAGGAGCTGGGGCTGACCGGACGCCTCGCGGGAAGCAGGTCGGACCGCGTGAAGGCGGTGCGGCTGCGCGGCGAGTTGTCGCAGGGGATCGTCTGCCGGCCGAGCGCGCTGGCCGGCGTCGACCTCGCCAGGGCCGCGGCGGACGGCACGGACTTCGCGGAGCGGCTCGGCATCACCAAGTGGGTGCCGCCGATACCGCCCACGATGGACGGCGAGGTCGAGTCGGCCCCCGATCTGCTGCCCTGGGTCGACATCGAGAACATCCAGCGTTACCCGGACATCTTCGCCCCGGGCGAGGACGTGGTCCTGACCGAGAAGCTGCACGGCTCGGCCTGCCTGCTCACGTACTTCGCGGAGGACGGCCGCGCCCAGGTCTCCTCGAAGGGCTTCGGCGCCAAGTACCTGGCCCTGACGGAGGACCCGCGCAACCTGTACTGGCGCGCGGTTCACGGCCACGGCATCACCGCGGCCGCGGCCCGGCTCGCCGAACGGCTCGGGGCACGCCGGGTCGGCGTCTTCGGCGAGGTGTACGGAGCGGGCGTACAGGACCTCACCTACGGCGCCGACGGCCGCCGCGAGACGCTCGGGTACGCGGTGTTCGACGTATCGGCCGAGATCGACGGCGAGGTCCGCTGGCTGGACGCGACGGAGCTGCTCACGGGTGAACTGCCGCTCGTGCCACGGCTCTACGAGGGTCCGTACGACATCGACCGCGTCCTGGAGTTCGCCTCCGGGCGAGAGACGGTGTCCGGGCGGGGGCTGCACTTGCGTGAGGGTGTCGTGATCAGGCCCGCCACCGAGCGGTACAGCCCGGTGACGGGCGGCAGGGCCGTCGCGAAGGCGGTCAGCCCGGCGTACCTGACGCGCAAGGGCGGCACGGAGTACGAGTGAGGAGGGGCCCGGGGTCTGACGAGCCCGGGCCTCAGACCCCGGGAGCCCAGGAACCCGAGGGCCTGGGGGCCAGGGTGCCAGGGGGCCAGGGGGCCAGGAGCCCGGGTTCCAGGAGCCCGGGGGCTGCCTCAGCCGCAGTCCCCGGGCTCCTTCTGCGGCTGTTCGCGCTGCTTCCTCGCGCCCTGGCGTTCCACCATCAGGCGCGAGCCGCTCTGCCGTTCGCCGAAGACGTCGTCGGGGTTGGACAGGACGCAGGTCTCCAGCGAGAGACAGCCACAGCCGATGCAGTCCGTGAGATGGTCGCGCAGGCGGCCCAACTGCTTGATGCGCTCGTCGAGTTCGGACCGCCACGCCTCCGAGAGGCGGGCCCAGTCCTCGCGCGTCGGGGTGCGCTCCTCGGGCAGCTCGGCGAGCGCGTCGCGGATGGTGGCCAGCGGGATGCCGACGCGCTGCGCGGCCCGCACGAACGCGACCCGGCGCAGCGCGTCGCGATGGTAGCGGCGCTGATTGCCTGTGGTGCGGCGGCTGCTGATCAGGCCCTTGGACTCGTAGAAGTGCAGGGCCGAGACGGCGGCGCCGCTGCGGGCCGACAGCTGGCCGACCGTGAGTTCGTGGATCTTCTCGGGAATCTGGGGCACCCCTCGAAGCCTACCCATGCCGTCGACCCGGCTCGCCCGCCCTCCTCGTCGTTCATGCGTCACGCTTCCGGTCCGTTGACAGGGGACCCTCGCCCTACCATGCTAAGCAGTTGCTTAGACATTGCTACGCGGGAGGCCAGGGACATGGCAGAGCCGAGGATCTTCACGTCCGCCGACGAACTCAAGGCGGCGGTGGGTGAGCAGTTGGGGTACAGCGACTGGCTGGAGGTCGACCAGAAGCGGATCGATCTGTTCGCCGACGCGACTGGGGATCACCAGTGGATTCACGTGGACCCCGAGAAGGCGGCGGCGGGTCCCTTTGGGACGACCATTGCCCACGGGTATCTGACGTTGTCGCTGCTGCCGCTGTTCGGGCCTCAGCTGATCAAGGTCGAGGGGGTGAAGATGGGCGTCAACTACGGGACGAACAAGGTTCGTTTTCCCGCTCCCGTGCCGGTGGGGTCGCGGCTGCGCGCGACGGCGAAGATCACCGGTGTGGATGAGGTGCCGGGCGGGGTGCAGGTGTCCGTGGGCTTCACCGTGGAGCGCGAGGGGGGCGACAAGCCGGTTTGTGCGGCTGAGTCGGTGTCTCGGTACTACTTCTGACCGGTCGCGTGTTGGCTGCGGGTCCGTTGTAGCTGGTCGCGCAGCTCCCCGCGCCCCTAACGGGGCTCGGCCCCGACCATCCTCAGGACCAGGTCCGCGTAAAGGGTGCCCACCTCTTCCGGGGTCCTCGTGCCGTTGACGTTGAACCAGCGGGCCACGTCGATGCAGAGGGAGAGGACCGCGAGGGTGGTGCCCGGGATGTCGGGGACGTCGAAGTCGCCCGCCGCCACGCCGTCCTGGATGATGCCGCGGACCTCGGCGTCGACCTGGCGGCGCAGGGCGATGATCTCGGCCCGGGCGTCCGGGCCGAGCGAGTCCAGTTCGTACTGCACGACCCGGGCGGTGGTGCGCCCCCCGGCGTGCCAGCGGACGAAGGAGCTCACAGCGTCCGCCAGGCGCTCGGCGGCGCTGCCCTCGCCCTGCGCCGCCGTCCGCAGGATCTCCAGGGCCTTCTCGTGGCCGATCCTGCTGATCCGGTGGAGCAGTTCTTCCTTGGTCTTGTAGTGGATGTAGAGCGCGGCCGGGCTCATCCCCGCCCGGCCCGCGATGTCACGGGTCGTCGTCGCGTGGTACCCGCGCTCGGCGAAGGCCTCCACGGCGGCGACGAGCAGCCGCCGGGCCGCGTCCGGGGTGACCTCGGCCCACGGCGGCATCTCCGCACCGGCCGTCTCCTCCGCCGTACTCATCGCTGGTTCGCCCCTTCCACTGGCAGAACGAACACCATACCTCCGATACTGAGCGGGCGCTTAGAGTGCCCGATCAGAGGCGTGGAAATCCCGCTCAGCGCTTCACAGCTTCTCGAAGGGGTCGTGTGCGGCGAGGAGCTTCTCCAGACGGGCCTGGTCGACCCGGCTGACGATCTGCCCGGCCTCCTGACGGTCGCGGATCACCTTGGCGAGGGTGAAGGCGGACGTGACGAGGTAGAGGACGGCGATCCCCAGGAAGGCGCGCACCCAGGTGTCGGCCTCCAGTTTGAAGATGCCGATGGTGGTGGCGACGACGGCGACGCCGAACGATAGGACCGCCTGGCCGTAGAAGGCGGCGGTGTTCTGCTGCTTGACCGGTGTCTCACTCATGCGCACCAGGGTCGGCCGACGCGGCCGGAACCACATCCGCTCGCGTACTCAGACGCATACTCAGAAGGCCGAAATCCCTGTCAGCGCACGGCCGATGACCAGTTTCTGGATCTGACTGGTGCCCTCGTAGAGGGTCATCACGCGGGCGTCGCGCAGCAGCTTGCCGACCGGGTACTCGTCGATGTAGCCATAGCCGCCGAAGACCTGGAGGGCGTTGTTCGCGGCGCGCACGGCGGCCTCCGAGGCGAAGAGCTTGGCCTTGGAGGACTCGGTGGCGAACGGCTCACCCCGGTCGACGAGATCGGCGACCCGCCAGGTGAGCAGCCGGGCCGCGTCGACGTCCACGGCGATGTCGCTGAGCAGTTCCTGGACGAGCTGGTGGTGAGCGATGGTCTTCCCGAACTGCTCGCGCTCGGTCGCGTACGTCACGGCGGCGTCCAGCGCGGCCTGGGCGATGCCGACGCAGCCGGCCGCGACGGACATCCGGCCCTTGGCCAGCGCGGACATGGCGATGGAGAAGCCCTTGCCCTCGGGTCCGAGCATCGTCGAGGCGGGCACGCGGACGTCCTCAAGTGTCAGCTCGGCGGTGGCCTGGCCGCGCAGCCCGAGCTTTCCGTGGACGGTACGGCGGGTCAGCCCGGGGGTGTCGGTGGGTACGAGGAAGGCGGAGACGCCCTTGTGGCCGGGGGCGTCGGTCGAGCGGGCGAAGAGCAGCACGACGTCCGCCCAGGTGCCGTTGGTGATGAACATCTTGCTGCCGCTGATCACGTAGTCGTCGCCGTCGCGCACCGCCCTTGTCGAGAGGTTGCCCGCGTCGGAGCCGGTGCCCGGTTCGGTGAGGCCGAAGCAGCCGACGTACGCGCCCGAGGTGAGCCCCGGCAGCCACTGCCGCTTCTGCTCCTCGCTCCCCCAGGACGCGATGGTCTTGGCGACGAGGCCGAGGGAGACCGAGACGATGCCGCGGACCGAGGAGTCGCCCCGGCCCAGTTCCTCCGTCACCAGGCAGTACGCGAGGTGGTCACCGCCGGATCCGCCGTACTCCTCGTCGACGGTGAGGCCCAGGAACCCGACGTCGCCGAGCTTCTTCACGATCGAGCGGTCGACCTCCTCCGCCCGGTCCCAGGCGACGACGTGCGGGGCGATCTCCCGGTCGACGAAGTCCCTGGCGAGCCGTCGGACGGCGGTCTGCTCCTCGCTGAGCCCCAGGTTCATGACGAGTCCTCCCGGTCGAAGGCCACGTGACGGCCGCGGCGTGACTGCTGCAGCATTAAATTAGCACTGCTAGTTTCTGGTTCGCAGCCCTACTATGTGCGCCATGGCCAGACCGCGCAAGCCCCTCCTCAGCACCGACCGGATCGTCGGGGCGGCCCGGACGCTGGTGGACGCCGAGGGCCTGGCCGCCGTCTCGACGCGCCGGCTCGCCGCCGAACTGGGTGTCAGCGGCCCGTCCCTCTACAACCACTTCCGGACCAAGGACCAGATCCTGGAGGCGGTCGCGGACTCCGTGAGCGCGCAGGTCGACCTGTCGATGTTCGAGGACGGGCGCGACTGGCGCACCGCGCTGCACGACTGGGCCGTCTCCTACCGGGCCGCCCTGCGCGACCACCCGAACATCGTCCCGGTCCTGGCCCGCGGCCCCGGCCGCCGCCCGGCCGGACTGCGGCTCGCCGACGCCGTCTTCGGCGCGATGGTCGAGGCGGGGTGGCCGCCGGCGCAGGCCACGTCCATCGGCGCGCTGATGCGGTACTTCGTGATGGGCTCCGCGCTGGGGTCGTTCGCCGGGGGTTTCGTGGACGACGAGACCGCGTACGATCCCGCCGACTATCCGCATCTCGGGCAGGCGCATCTCCTCGCCGAACAGCAGGAGAAGATCGACGAGCGGGCCTTCGAGACGGGGCTCAGGGCGTTGCTGGACGGGTTGGCGCTGCAGTTCGAGGGGCTGCGTGGGTAGGCCTTTGTGTTTCTGCGGGCCGGTGGGGGCTGGTCGCGCAGTTCCCCGCGCCCCTAGAGCGGGGCTGCGCCCCAGCTCCCCACCCTTCGGCGGTCGCCGAACCATGCGTCGCGCATCCTGAGTGCATGACCTCCTCACGTACCGGCCGTACGAGCAGTGCGCGCGCCGGGGCCGCCGGGCTCGCCGCCCTCGCCTCTCTGGTGGCCGACGAGACGCGGGCCGGATTTCTGCTGGCGCTGCTCGACGGGCGGGCGTGGACCGCCGGGGAGCTGGCCCGGCATGCGGGGGTCGCCGCTTCGACGGCCAGCGAGCATCTGGGCAAGCTCGTCGCGGGCGGGCTGCTCGCCGAGGAGCGGCAGGGGCGGCACCGGTACGTACGGCTGGCGGACGCCCGGGTAGCCCAGCTCGTCGAGGACCTCGCCGCCCAGGTCTCGCCGACGGCCGCCGTACGACCGCGCACCCTGCGTGAGGCCGGCGCGGGCAGCGCGATGGCCCGGGGGCGCACCTGCTACGACCACCTGGCCGGCCGTCTCGGCATCGCCGTCACCGACGGGCTGACCCGGCTCGGACTGCTCCGGCAGGACACGGGGTTCGCGCTCACCGACGAAGGGGTGCGCTGGTTCGACGGTCTCGGCGTCCCCCTCGTACACACCGGGCGGCGTCCCCTCGCTCGGGCCTGCCTGGACTGGACGGAACGACGCCCCCACCTCGCCGGCGTCGCGGGAGCCGCCCTCTGCCGACACGCCCTGGACACGGGCTGGTGCGTACGCATCGGCTCGGAGCGAGCGGTAAAGGTCACGACCGAGGGCGAACGGGCCCTGGCGGAACTACTGGGAATCCAACCCGAGACTCTCCGCTGACCCGCCCCTCAAGGCGCCCCACAAGGGGCGCGGGGAACTGCGCGCCCAGCCCCCACCGCCCCGCAGACGGACAACGCCACCAGCGGAGCACAACGCCCCGTCCAAAAACCGCGAGCCCTTTCCTCCAACCCCACCTAGCCTCTGGAAAGTGATGAAGCCTCTCCTGTCCGCCCGCCGCACAGAACTGCTCGCGGCCGGAGCCGCGACGATCACCGTGCTGTTGTGGGCCTCCGCGTTCGTGTCCATCCGGAGTGCGGGCGAGGCGTACGCACCCGGTGCGCTGGCGCTCGGCCGGCTGCTCGCCGGGGTGCTCGTCCTCGGCGTGATCTGTCTGATACGCCGGGAGGGGTTCCCGCCGCGCGCCGCCTGGCCGGGGATCGTGGTGTCCGGGCTGCTCTGGTTCGGGCTCTACATGGTGGTGCTCAACTGGGGTGAGCAGAAGGTCGACGCGGGCACCGCCGCCCTCGTGGTGAACGTCGGCCCGCTGATCATGGCGCTGCTCGCGGGGTGGCTGCTCAAGGAAGGGCTGCCGCCGCGGCTGCTCGCCGGGATGGCCGTGTCGTTCGCGGGAGCGGCGGTCGTCGGTCTGTCGATGTCGGGCGAGGGCAGCGCCTCCGTGCTCGGCGTGCTGCTCTGTCTGCTCGCCGCGGTGGCGTACGCGGGCGGTGTGGTCGCCCAGAAGCCGGCCCTGCGGCACGGTTCCGCGCTCCAGGTGACGACGTTCGGCTGTGCGATCGGGGCGGTCGCCTGTCTGCCGTTCGCGGGGCAGCTGGTGTCCGATGCCGCCGACGCCCCGCTGTCCGCGACTCTCAACATGCTGTATCTGGGCGTCTTCCCGACCGCCCTCGCGTTCACCACCTGGGCGTTCGCGCTGGCCCGTACTACGGCCGGGAAGATGGGCGCCACGACCTACGCGGTGCCCGCGCTGGTGGTGCTGATGTCCTGGGTGGCGCTCGACGAGGTGCCGGGCTGGATCACGCTCGTCGGCGGACTGGTGTGTCTGGCGGGGGTGGCGGTGTCGCGGTCGCGCCCGCGAACGGCCGTCGCCGCAGCGGAGGTTGGGGATGCCGCCGCTGTCGGCGGGCCGGTCGCCGCGGCCCCGGAGACGAGTCCGGAGCCGCAGCGCGAGCAGGCCTAGGCGGCCCGGCCTCTCACCGTGAACCGGCCCTGTCCGCAAGGACCTTGATCGATCCGAGCGCGATCACGGCGAGCCCGATGATGTACGCGGCCACCGACATCGACGTACCCGTCGTCTCCAGCAGGAGCACCATCACGAAGGGCGCGAGTCCGCCGCCGAGAACTGCCGCGATCTGATAGCCGAGCGAGGCGCCCGTGTACCGCATCTCGGGGGTGAACAGCTCGGCGAACAGGGCGGCTTGGGGTCCGTACATGATGCTGAGGAAACAGCTGCCGACGAATGTGCCGACCGCCAGCCACAGCAGCGAGCCCGTGTCGATCAGCAGGAACATCGGTACGGCCCACAGGGCGATGCCGGCCGCGCCGAGGCCGTAGATCCGAATGCGGCCGATGCGGTCGGAGAGCGCTGCGGACGCGGGGATCAGGACGAGCTGGGTGAGGCTCACACAGAGGGAGACCGTGAGGACGGCACCGCGGTCCATGTCGAGTTCGCGGGTCGTGTAGTCGAGGACGCCGGTGATCAGGATGTAGAAGGTCGCGGTGTTCACGGCGAAGGAGCCGCCCGCGAGGAAGACCGTGCCGAGGTGGCCGCGGAGGATGGTACGCAGTGGGGAGTTCCGCGCGCCGTCGCCTCGCTTTCCGTCGCCTGTTCCCGCTCCCTTGTCCGCTGTCTGCCCCTTCTCTTCCTTCTCCTTCTCCGCCAGGGCCCGTTCGGCCGCCCGGAACTCCGGGGTCTCCTCGACGTGCTTGTGGATGTACCAGGCGAGTACGAGGACCAGCAGGCCGACCAGGAACGGGAGCCGCCATCCCCACGCGGCGAACGCCGACTCGCTGGTGAACGCACCGGCGAGGAGGAAGACCGAGTTGGCGGTCACCACGCCGATGGGGACGCCGAGTTGGACGAAGCTGCCGTAGATGCCCCGCTTGCCCTCCGGGGCGTACTCGGTGGCGAGGAGCATCGCGCCGCCCCACTGTGCGCCGACGGCGATGCCCTGCATGACGCGGAGCGTGACAAGGAGGACCGGGGCGGCTATGCCGATCGTCTCGTACGTGGGGAGGAGGCCGATGCCCGTCGTGGCCACGCCCATCAGGGTCAGGGCCAGGACCAGCATGGGCTTGCGGCCTCGTTTGTCGCCGAGTTGGCCCGCGATCACTCCGCCGAAGGGGCGGGCGAGGAAGCCGACCGCGAACGTCGCGAACGAGGCGAGGACTCCTGCGGAGGAGCTGCCTGCGGGGAAGTACAGGTCTCCGAGGACGAGGGCTGCCGCTATGCCGAAGACGAAGTAGTCGTACCACTCGACTGCTGAGGCGAGGGCTGCGGCCGTTGCCACCTTGCGGCGGTTTCTGGTGTCTTGTGCGGGGGTGGTTGTGGTGGGGAGGGTGGGAGGAGCGGTGTCCATGCGGTGCACACTCCGGTGGGTGCGGGGACGTTCGCGGCAACGTACTGACCGGACGGTATGTAGGTCAACGGGTGCGCCGGGATTGGTTTTCTCTCGCCCCCGCCGCCCCTGCCCATTCCCGTCCCCTGGGGCTCCGCCCCAGACCCCGGCAGGTGCGATTTCGGGTGCGGGCCCGGCTGTGGCTGGTCGCGCAGTTCCCCGCGCCCCTGGGCATTTCAGCCTCTCCGGCGTTTGAGGAGCGGGGGTTCGGGGGCTGGCCCCCGAAAGGGACGGGAATGGGCAGGGGCGGCGGGGGCGAGGAAAGGTTGCGGCCCCTAGAACACCACCACCGCCCGACCCCCCTTCCCCGCCAGCATGTTCTCGAAGGCCGACGGGATGCCCTCCAGGGCGATCCGTTCGGTCACCAGGGAGCCCAGGTCCAAGCGCCCCGCACGGACATGCTCGGCCAGGAGCGGCAGGTCACGGGCCGGATCCGAGTTGCCGTAGACGCAGCCGGACAGCGTACGACCCCAGTGGAAGAGTTCAAGGGCGTTGAAGGACACCTGCTGGTCCTTGCCCCCGATGCCGACGACAGTCGTACGGCCGCCACGCCGAGTGGACTCCCACGCCGCCCGAATCGTGACGGCACGCCCAACGCACTCCACCGCCACATCAACCCCCTGCTTGCCCGTGAGCCCACGGATCTCCCGCGCGGTGGTGTCGGACGCGACGACGTACTCCGTCGCCCCGGCGGCCCGCGCCAGGGACTCCTTCTCGGGCGACACATCCACCGCCACGATCACCGACGCGCCCGCGATCCGCGCGGCCTGGATCGCCGCGAGACCGACCCCGCCGACCCCGAACACCGCGACGGTCTCCCCGGACCGGACCCGCGCCGAGTAGTGGACGGCCCCGTACCCGGTGAGCACGGCGCAGCCGAGCAGCGCCGCGTCCGTCAGGGGAATCCCGGCCGGCGCCGGGAGCACGCAGGCGCCCGCCACCACCGTCTCCTCGGCGAACGCGGCGACGTTCAGCCCGGGATACAGCTCGGCCCCGTCGGAGGAACGCCGCGCGTACACCTCCCCGGCCCCCGCCAGAGCGTTGGCGCACAGCCACACCTCGCCCAGCGAGCAGGCGTGGCAACTTCCGCAGGAGGGAGCCCAGTTGAGGACCACTCCGTCTCCGGGCGCGACGTGCGTGACCCCGGGTCCGACGGAGACGACGGTCCCCGCCCCCTCATGGCCGAGCACGGCGGGCACCGGCACCCGCATGGTGCCGTCGGACAGGGAGAGGTCGGAGTGGCAGACCCCGGCCGCGGCCAGCCGGACCCTGACCTGCCCGGGCCCCGGCAGCTCCGGCAGGTCGATCTCGGTGATCTCCAAGGGAGAACCGACGGCGGGCAGGACCGCGGCGCGAACCGTGTGCGTCGCACTAGCCATGTCGTACACCTCTCCTGGAGCTAGAACTGCAGGGACTTGGTCTGGAGGTACTCGGACAGACCGTGCGAGCCCAGCTCCCGGCCGACCCCCGACTGCTTGTAACCGCCGAAGGGGGCAAGGGGGTTGAAGCGTCCGCCGTTGATGTCCACCTGTCCGGTGTCGAGTTGTCGAGCGAAGGCCACGGCCTCCGTCACCTCGCCGGCCCACACGGCCCCCGCCAGCCCGTACACCGTGCCGTTCGCGATCCGCAGCGCGTCGGCCTCGTCCTCGTACCGGAGGATCGAGAGGACCGGGCCGAAGATCTCCTCCTGGGCGATCGCCATCTCCGGGGTCACGTCCGCGAAGACGGTCGGGCTGACGAAGTAGCCCTGATCGCGCGGGGCTTCGGGTCCGCCTGCCACCAGTCGCGCACCCTCGGCGACGCCCTTCTCGATGTAACCCAGCACGCGCTGCTGCTGCTTGGCGTTGACCACGGGGCCCATGCGCTCTCCGTACTTCGCGGCCGCCTCCGCCGCCAGCTCGACCGCCTCCTCGTACTGGGAGTCGTGGACCAGCATGCGGGTCCAGGCGCTGCACGTCTGGCCGGAGTTGGACATCACGTTGGCCACGCCGACGTTGACCGCCTTGGCGAGGTCGGCGCTCGGCAGGATGACGTTGGCGGACTTGCCGCCGAGTTCCAGGGCGACCCGCTTGACGGCCGCGCCCGCGGTCGCACCGATCTGCCTGCCGACGGCCGTCGAGCCGGTGAAGGAGACCAGGTCCACGCCCTCGTGCCCGGCGAGGGCCTGGCCCGCGACCGGGCCGAGCCCGGTGACGAGGTTGAAGACCCCGGCCGGGAGGCCCGCTTCGTGGACGGCCTCCGCGAAGAGCTGCGCGGTCAGCGGGGTGTCCTCGGCGGGCTTCAGCACGACCGTGCAGCCGGCCGCGAGGGCCGGGGCGACCTTGGCGACGATCTGGTGCAGCGGGTAGTTCCAGGGGGTGATCGCGCCGACCACGCCGACGGGTTCCAGGTGGACGGTCGAGTTGCCGACCTTCTCCTCGAAGGCGTACGAGGCGGCCAGTTCGGCGTACGAACCGGCGACCGCGATGGGCGCTCCGACGTGCACGGCCTGCGAGAGCTTCAGCGGGGAGCCGAGTTCGGCGGTCACCGTCCCGGCGATCTCCTCCTTGCGGGCGACGAGGACGTCCCGGAGGGCTCCGATCCGCGCGGCTCGCTCGGCGGGCGGCGTGGCGGCCCAGGCCGGCAGAGCTCCGCGCGCGGCTCGTACGGCGGCGTCCACGTCGTCGGCGGTGCCCGCCGGGACATGGGCGATGACCTGCTCGTCGGCCGGGTTCACGACGGCGATCGTGTCCGTCCCGGCGGCCGGGCGCCACTCGCCGTCGATGTACATGCCGTCGTGTGCCTTCATGCGTTCCTCCCGGGAGGGGCGTCGTCTCCGCCGCCCAACCTAGCCGTCGTCCGAGACCCCAAACTAGCGGTGTTAGTTTTTGGGCACCAGGGGTCCCAGGACGTACCAGAGGGTCCCAGGACGATCACAAGGCTCGCGGGGGAGCACTTCGAGGGCCCCACGGGAGCTCGGGCCCTGGAGCCTCAGAAGTCCGCGCGTGTCGGTTCGTCCAGCCGGGCCACGGACTCCTGGCCGAACTCCCTCTCGTACACGTCCCGGATCCGCTCGATCCCGGGGTCGGCCGCCTTCGCCCGCCCCACGGGATACAGCAGGATCAGCTCGTAGGACCGCTCACGCTCGATGACGCCGTTCCTGTCGCGCCACTGCCCGCGGCCGTCCTGCACGGTGAGCCCGTCCGGGAAGGCGGGGGTGACCTGCCGGTCGACGAAGTCCATGAACTGCCCGTCGGTGACGGCCGGGCCTCCGTCGGGCCGCTCGGTGCCGAAGAAGAGACGGGTCTCGACGTACGCGGCGCCTCTGATCGTCGGAGCCGTCGGAGTCGTCGGCCGGGTCTCGGCGTCGGCGAGTGTGGCGTACGCGGCCGGGGCGCCGGCGAAGAGGAGGGCGGAGGCCGTCGCGACGGCGAGGCGGGTACGCGTGGCATTCATGATCATGAACGCATACCTAGCGGGCCTCAGTCCTCCAGGTCGGGCAGGCGCGCCGGGGCCGGGGAGATCCGTACGCCTTCGTGGTCGAAGACGAACAGATGGGCGAGGTCCACGAGGAGGGGGACCTGCATGCCGTGGTGGAGTTCGTGGTCGGGTGTCGTACGGACGATGAGGTCTCCGGGCAACCGGCCGTCGGGAGGCGGCAGTTCGGTCCCGTCCTGCCCGGCGTCCCCGGGGTCCTCCAGGACGACGACGGGTCCGGCCCGCAGCGCGCCCGCCCGGTCCCTCAGGCGGCCGAGGACGCCTCCCACGGGACGGCGGCGGCGCGGCGGCCGGGGCACGGGGCGTGGTGCCTCCAGGTCGGGTACGAAGGCCGGCTGGGAGCCGGTGTTGAAGTGGACGAGGACCTCGTGCCCCTGGAACTCCACGTGCTCGACGAGCCCGCTGATCGCCACCTCGCCGGGCCTGGCCTCCGCCGGCTTGGCGATGCGTACGGCCTCGGAGCGCAGGCCCACGATGACCTCGTGGCCCTGGTGGACCCGGAGCAACCGGTGGTCCAGGCACAGGGGTTCGGGCAGGACGAGGGCCTGGCGGCCGAGGCCGATCGACATGGCGCCGTCGAGGGGGGCGAGGACGATGCCTCGCAGGAGGCTGATGCGCGGGGTGCCGATGAAGGCGGCGACGAAGACGTTCTCGGGCAGCGCGTAGACCGTGCGCGGGGTGCCGACCTGCTGGAGGACTCCGCCGCGCAGGACGGCGACCCGGTCGCCGAGGGACATCGCCTCCGCCTGGTCGTGGGTGACGTACACCGTGGTGACGCCCAACCCCCTGGTGAGGCGGGCGATTTCGGCGCGCAGCCGGTTGCGGAGCTTGGCGTCCAGGTTGGCGAGGGGTTCGTCCATCAGGAAGGCGGAGGGGTGTCGTGCGATCGCCCGGCCCATCGCGACGCGCTGGCGTTCGCCGCCGGAGAGCTGGTGGGGGAAGCGGTCGAGGAGGTCCTCGATGCCGAGCATCTTGGCCGTGGCGTCGACGCGCGAGCGCGGGTCCTGGCCGGGGCTCTCGATGCGCAGTGGGAAGCCGATGTTCTCGCGGCCGTTCATGGTCGGGTAGAGCGCGAAGTTCTGGAAGATCATCGCCATGTCCCGGTCGGCGGGCTCCAGATGGTTGGCGTACACGCCGTCGAGCCGTATCTGTCCCTCGGTGGGGTCCGTGAGTCCGGCGATCATCCTCAGCACGGTCGACTTGCCGCAGCCGGACGGCCCGAGGAGCACCAGGAACTCTCCGGGTGCGACGTCGAGCGACAACCTCTCCACCACAGAGACACCACGGGTGTAGGACTTGCTGACCTGTCGAAGGGAGATGGCGCGTGACATGGGACGTGACCCCCGGGGGCTCACAGGGCGCTGTTGCTCCGCGATCGGAGGTCTCGCGGGTCGTACGAGACCTATGAGTCACGGAAGCTAACGGACCGCACACATCCCGGGGAAGACTTGCGGCGGAATCGGGCGGGCCTTGTGGAGGGCCCTCTCGTGAAACAGGGGCGTCGGGGCCAACTCCGGTGCGAATGAGGTCTGTTCAGTGTCTCTCGGGCTCCGGTGCGGATGGCGTACGTCCCCTACGTTCCGCGGGCTCGGGACCGGCGGCTCCCGTACGTCCCTGTCGCAGCCCGAGCCCCGAGGCGATCAGCAGCAGCGCTCCGAGCATCACGAACGGCGCTGCCACACCGGCGACTCCGGCGACCAGGCCCGCGGTGGCGGGCGCGGCGACCTGGCCGAGCCGGTTGCCGGTCAGGCGCAGGGCGAGGGCGGTGGAGCGGGCGTCGTCCGGGGCGGCCTGGACGACCGTGGTCATGGACAGGGGCTGGCCGACGCCCAGGCAGAAGCCGAGCAGGGCGAGGATCACGGCGAGGCCCCAGACCGGCACGGGCAGCGCGATCCCGGCGCACAGGAGGGCCCCCAGCAGACAGGTCGTGCTGAGCAGCGCGGCCCTGCCGAGGAGCCGCAGCATGGGCGTCATGACCAGGCGGCAGGCTATGGTCGCCGCCGCGCGCAGGCTGAGCAGCAGGCCGATCACGGAGGGCGCGATACCCCGGTGTTCGCCGACCACCGGCAGATACGCGGTGAGGATGTCCGTCGCGGACAGCACGGCGAGGCTGATGAAGATGCCCGCGGGTACGCCCCGGGTGCGCAGTATGCGGTGCACGGGGACCCGATCGCCGCGTCCGGTACGGGACTTGGGCCGGTCGCGGTGCTCTATGCGCCACAGCGAGACGAACGAGACCGCGGCGACGGCGCCCGCGACCAGCAGGGCGAGGGCGCTGGTGCCCGCCATGTCGGGGCCGCCGATCAGGGCGCCCGCGGCGATCGGTCCGACCAGCTGGCCGAGCGAGGCGCCGATGGTGAAGTGGCCGAAGTTGCGGTCCTGGTCCCGCGGTGCGGACTGGCGGGCCACGATCGACTGGGCGCCGATCACGAAGGAGAGGTGTCCGAGGCCCATCACCCCGCTCCAGGCCGCCATCGCGGCAAGGGAGTTCGCCGTACCGCTGAGGGCGCAGCCCCCGGCTATGAGGACGACGCCGACCGGGAGCAGCGGGGCGCACCGGCCGTGGTCGGTCCTGCGTCCGAGCGGTACGGCGGCGAACAGGGGCAGCAGTGCGTAGACGCCCGCGATCACGCCGATCGCCCGCTCGTCGGCGCCCAGTGCGAGGGCCCGGTAGGAGACGGCGGGCCGTGCCATCGACACCGCCCCCTGCGCGAAGCTGAAGGCGATGACGAGGCGGAGCAGCCAGCCGCGGTTCCCACCGGGCCTCACAGTGACACCCTCCGTTGGACGGATCGGACGAACGGGATCGGACGAACGGGGTGGGTCCGGCCGGGGCCGGACTCCCGGGAGCCGGGGCTCAGATGATGCCGAACAGGATTCCGGCGCCGAGGACCACGAGGGAGGTGAGGGCGGCCCACTTGACGACGAACTTGGTGTGGTCGCCGAACTCGACCTTGGCCATGCCGACCAGGACGTACACGGCCGGGACGAGCGGGCTCGACATGTGGAGCGGCTGGCCGACGAGCGAGGCGCGGGCGATCTCCAGCGGGGAGACCCCGTGGGCCGCGCCCGCCTCGGCGAGGACCGGCAGGACGCCGAAGTAGAAGCCGTCGTTCGACATGAAGTAGGTGAGCGGGAGGCTGAGGACGCCGGTGACGAGGGCCATGTGCGGGCCCATGCCGTCGGGGATGCCGTCGACGAGCCAGTTGGCCATGGAGTCGACCATGCCGGTGCCCTGGAGGACGCCGGTGAAGACGGCGGCGGCGAAGACCATGCCGGAGACGTTGAGGACGTTGTCGGCGTGGGCGGCGAGGCGGGCCTTCTGGTCGGGGATGTGCGGGAAGTTGACCGTGAGGGCGAGCGCGGCGGCGAGCACGAACAGGACCGGGATCGGCAGCAGTTCCATGATCATGGCGGTCAGGAGCGTCGCCGTGAGCAGTGCGTTGAACCAGTACAGCTTGGGACGCAGCGTCGGGCGGTTCGGGTCGAGGCCCTGGAGGCGGACGTCGTCCTCCTCGCCGTCGCTGTCGTCGTCGGTGGCGTCGGTGCCGGAGCCCGCGCCGCCGGTGGTCTTGGTCATGCGCACCTTGCCGTCGCCCGGGCCGCCGGCGGCGGTGGCACCGGCGCCGACGAGCACGGTCTCGGTCTCGGGCTCCTCGACCAGCTGCTTCTCGTCCGTCAGCACGTCGGCCAGGCTCAGCACGCCGAGGCGCTTGCGCTCGCGGAGGCCGAGGACGTACGAGAGGGCGATCACGGCGACCAGGCCGACGGCGAGCGCCGGGATCATCGGGACGAAGATGTCGCCGGCGTCGAGCTTGAGCGCGGTGGCGGCGCGGGCGGTGGGGCCGCCCCAGGGCAGCGTGTTCATGACGCCGTTGGCGGTGGCGGCGACGCCGGTCATCACGACGAGGCTCATCTTGAGGCGTTTGTAGAGCGGGTACATCGCCGAGACCGTGATCATGAAGGTCGTCGAGCCGTCGCCGTCGAGGGAGACGATCGCGGCGAGCAGGGCCGTGCCGACGACGATGCGCAGCGGGTCGGCCTTGCAGAACTTGAGGATGCCTCGGACGATCGGGTCGAAGAGGCCGACGTCGATCATGACGCCGAAGTACACGATGGCGAACATCAGCATCGCGGCGGTGGGCGCGAGGGTGCCCACCCCTTCGATGACGTAGTCGCCGAGATGCGCGCCCTTTCCGACGAACACGCAGAAGAGTGCCGGGATCAGTACGAGCGCCGCGATCGGCGACATCTTCTTCATCATGATCAGGACCAGGAAGGTCGCGATCATGGTGAAGCCGAGGATGGTCAGCATGAGTGGATACCTAACGTTCGCCCTTGAACTCCCACCAGGGCCGGCGGTTCGAGTGACGTTAGGGCGGCCACACAAGGCTTAACAAGATGTTGACACGCGAGCAATAAGCGCAAAACTCCAGGTCAGGGCGTTGTGCCTGTTGGCGCGATATCGATGGGTACGCCATTGAGCACCGCTGTGCCGGACAGCGGGTCGAGGAGGCTGCCGTCGAGGAGCTGGTTGACGTTGACGCCGGGGTCCTCGGCGGCGTGGTTCGTCCGGGTGCCGGGGCGGTCGTGTCCCCAGCCGTGCGGCAGGCTCACGACTCCGCGTCGTACGGCGTCGGTGATCTCGGCGGGGGCGACGACCTCTCCCCCGGCGCCCTTCACCCGTACCGGCGCCCCGTCGGTGACGCCGAGGCGTTCGGCGTCGTCGGGGTGGATGTGCAGGGTGCAGCGGTTGGTGCCGCCGGTGAGGGCGGGGATGTTGTGCATCCAGCTGTTGTTTGAGCGCAGGTGACGGCGGCCGACGAGGACGAGGCCCTCGGGGCGCCGGCGCAGTGCGTCCCGCAGACGCGGGAGGTCGTCGGCGAGCGGCCCCGGGAGGAGTTCCACGAGTCCGCTGCGGGTCTTGAGGGGCTGCGGGAGGCGCGACTGGAGCGGTCCGAGGTCGATGCCGTGGGGCTGGTCGAGCAGCTTCTCCAGGGTCAGCCCTTCGGGGCGTACGCCGAATCCGTCGCCGTACGGGCCGAGGCGCAGCATCATGTCGAGGCGTCGCTCTGGGCCGGTCTCGCCGGTGAGCCGTGCGGCGAGTTCACGCGGGTCGCGGCCGTGCGCCGGGGAGTGGGTTTCCTTGACGGCCTTGCCGAGGGTCTGGCTGATGACCAGGTCGTCGACGGCTGAGGGGTCGGCGCCGTGCATGCCGGTGGCGGCGAGGACGAGCCGGGCGAGGATCTCCGTCTCGGCCATTCGGCCGGGCTCCAGGGGGACGGCGGCGCGGGTGTAGCGGACCTGGTTGCGTACGGCGAGGGTGTTGAAGGCGAAGTCGTGGTGCGGGCTCTGGGAGGGCGGGGGCGGCGGCAGTACGACGTGGGCGTGCCGTGAGGTCTCGTTGAGGTAGGGGTCGACGCTGACCATGAAGTCGAGCGAGCCGAGGGCCTTGTCGAGGCGGTCGCCGTCGGGCGCGGACAGGACGGGGTTGGCGGCGATGACGACGAGGGCACGGATCGGCTCGCCCTCGGCGGTCGCGGTGTCGATCTCCTCGGCGAGCGCGGCCATCGGCAGTTCGCCCTTGGCCTCGGGGTGACGGCTCACGCGGCTGTGCCAGCGGCCGAGCGCGAAGCCGTGGCCGGGCCCGGCGGGGCGGGGTGTCCGGTCGGTGGCGGCCTGCGGGAAGAGGGCGCCGCCGGGTCGGTCGAGGTTGCCGGTGAGGATGTTCAGGATGTCGACCAGCCAGCTGGCCAGGGTGCCGTGCGGGACGGTGCAGCTGCCGATGCGGCCGTATACGGCGGCGGTGGGCGCGGCGGCCAGTTCACGGGCGAGCGCGCGGATCGTGTCGGCGTCGACGTCACAGGCCTCGGCGGCGGCTTCCGGGGTGAAGTCCCTCATGGCCTCGCGGAGTTCGTCGGTCCCCCGCACCAGCTCGGTGAGCTCGCCGAGGTCGGTGAGCCGCTCCTCGAAGAGGACGTACGCCATGGCCGCGAGCAGCAGCGCGTCGGTGCCGGGGCGGATGGCCACGTGCCGGTCGGCGAGCTTGGCGGTGCGGGTGCGGCGCGGGTCGATGACGGTGAGGGTGCCGCCGCGCGCCTTGAGGGCCTTGAGCTTGCCGGGGAAGTCGGGGGCGGTGCACAGGCTGCCGTTGGATTCGAGGGGGTTGGCGCCGATGAGCAGCAGGTGGTCGGTACGGTCGAGGTCGGGCACGGGGATCGCGTTGGCGTCGCCGTAGAGCAGTCCGCTGGAGACGTGCTTGGGCATCTGGTCGAGCGTGGACGCGGTGAAGAGACTGTGGGTGCCGAGGCCCCCGAGCAGCACGGTCGGGTAGAGGGCACCGGCCATGGTGTGCACGTTCGGGTTGCCGAGGACGGCTCCCACGGCGTGCGGCCCGTACCGCTCGACGACCGGGCGCAGTCCGGCCGCGACGGCGTCGAAGGCCTCTTCCCAGGTGGCTTCGCGCAGTTCGCCGTCCTTGCGCACCAGCGGGGTCCGCAGCCGGTCGGGGTCGCCGTCGGCCGCCCCGAACGAGGCGCCCTTCGGGCAGATGAACCCCTGACTGAACACGTCGTCGCGGTCCCCGCGCGCGCTCGTCACCCGGGTCCCCTCGATGGTGAGGGTGAGCCCGCAGGTCGCCTCGCAGAGGGGACAGATACGCAGAGCTGTTCGGGAGTCGGCGGTGGTGGACACGGGTCCTCCCGGAGGGGTGGCGGCAACGGTGACGCGCTTACCCGGCCGAGCATACCGACCGGTATGGACGCTGGGGAGGGGTCGCGGGGGTCACGTCGGAAATTCGCGCGCCGTTCGGGTGTCCGCGCCGGGCGGGGACGGGCCGAGTGGGGTGGAGTCCGGCCGGGTGGGGCCGGGCAACGTTGTCGCCCGGCCTCTCCGTCAGTCGAGCGACCGTGCCAGATACGCCCTCAGCAGTTCCCGGGTCTCCTCTATGACCCGTTCGTCGCCGGCCGGGTCGAGGCGGAAGGCGAGCTGGACGAGGGTGTCGGCGGCCTCGACGGCGATGAGGAAGGTGCGGCGCAGGTCCTGGTCGGGTTCGCGGTTCAGGACGGAGGAGAGCATGTCGGTGAGGCGGTCGGCGACGCGCGTGTTGGGTTCGGCGTCACGGGTGCCGACGGGTATCTGGTTGCCGAAGTCCACGAGGGAGAAGCCGGGCGCGGTGCGTTTCATCGCGAGGTACTCGTCGAGGACCGCGTCCATGGCCGCGCGCCAGCCGCCCACGCCCGCGGTCTCCTGGAGGCGGAGGGCCACGCGCTCGGTGAAGACGTCGAGGTTGCGCTGGGCGAGCGCGTCGGCCATGGCGCGCTTGTTGCCGAAGAAGCGGTAGACGGACCCTATGGGCACGCCGGCGCGCAGGGCGACCGCGCGGGTGCTGAGGGCGTCGTAGCCGACCTCGTCGAGGAGATCGGCGCAGGCGTCGAGGATTCGGGTGAGTCTTTCGGCGCTACGCCTTTGAACGGGCGCGCGGCGCAGCGAGGTCGCAGGGGGCACGGGCTTCATGATGCCTTTCCGCCGGGGTCCGGTGAACCTTGCCCTTCGGTACGAATGTCGGTGCTCATGCCACTCATTTGTGCGCGCCCCGGTCACTCGTCGCCGGCGCCGACGCGGACTCCGTGTCCGTGTCCGTCGGCCCGGGATCGGACACGGTGATGTCCGCCGTGCTGCCGACGGGCTCGCCGTCCACGGCCCACACCGTGTCGTCGTCGGCGTGCAGGCGCACGGAGACCTGGTGGGTGCCGCGCGGAACGAGACTGCCGGCGATGTGGTGGGTGGGGCCGCGCAGGAAGGACAGGGGGCGGCCGTCGAGGCGGAGGAGGGCGTGCCCGCGGCCGGGTTCGGCCGTCTTCCCGGCACCGGCCGGCGAGAAGCGGAAGTCGTGGACGGTCAGGCGCACGTCCCAGCCGTCGCTGTCGCCGTCGGGCTGTATCTCGATCGCGACCTTCGGTGCGTCCTTCTTGTCGATCTCACGGTAGTGCCGCCCTTCCTCGTCCGTGTCCTCCAGCACCTTGCCCACCGGCGACGGCTTCACGCCATCGCCCTCGCGCGCTTCGTCGGACCCGCAGCCCGTCGCTCCGACGAGCAGAGCGCCGAACAGGGCACAGGCCGCGAGCGCGGTGAGGAATACGCGCGTCCACGACATGCCGGGGAGATTAGAGCACCGCTCTGACAAGCGGATCCCTCTGAAGTCTGGTTCTCGGGTACTCCAGCGGTCTTGGCGCGATCGCGCGGTCGCCCCCGCAGGCACGGGCATCTCCCTCTTGCGCACGGATTTCGCGAATCCTACGGTGATGCATAGGAATCAGGAACGAGGGAGCGATCATGAGCGGGGACGGGCGGATCACCGCCGAGACACTGCGGAAGACCGTCGAGGCGCTGACGTATCTCACCGGGTTCGGCAACGAGCACAGTTCGGAGGCGGTGCCGGGTGCCCTGCCGCACGGCCGCAACTCTCCGCAGCGGGCCCCGCTCGGGCTCTACGCGGAGCAGCTGAGCGGTACGGCGTTCACCGAGCCGAGAGCGCAGAACCGCAGGTCGTGGCTGTACCGGATCCACCCGTCGGCCGCGCACCCGGCCTTCACCCGCACCGGAAACGGCGCCATCCGCACGGCGCCCTTCACGGAGACGGTGCCCGACCCGAACCGGCTGCGCTGGAACCCGCTGCCCAAGCCCTCCCCGGGCACCGACTTCCTGGCGGGCCTGTGGACGCTCGGCGGCAACGGCGACGCGACACAGCGCACCGGCATGGCCGTGCACCTCTACCACGCCAATGCCTCGATGGAGCGGGTGTTCAGCGACGCCGACGGGGAGCTGCTGATCGTGCCGGAGCGCGGCGGGCTGCTGCTGCGCACCGAGTTCGGGCTGCTGCATGTGGAGCCGGGACATGTGGCGCTGATTCCTCGTGGGGTGCGCTTCCGTGTGGAGCTGCTCGACACCGCGTCCGACGACGGCACGAACCCAACCGCCCGGGGCTATGTGTGCGAGAACTACGGGGCGCCCTTCCAGCTCCCCGACCTCGGCCCGATCGGCGCCAACGGTCTGGCGAACGCCCGCGACTTCCGGGCGCCCGTGGCCGCGTACGAGGACGTCGAGGGCCCGGTGGAGGTGGTGAACAAGTTCTGCGGCAACCTCTGGACGGCCGTCTACGACCACTCCCCGCTGGATGTCGTCGCCTGGCACGGCAACCATGTGCCGTACGCCTATGATCTGCGCGCGTTCAATGTGATCGGCACCATCAGCTACGACCACCCGGACCCGTCGATCTTCACGGTGCTCACCTCCCCGAGCGACACCCCGGGCCTTGCGGGCGTCGACTTCGTCGTCTTCGCGCCGCGCTGGCTGGTGGGCGAGGACACGTTCCGGCCGCCGTACTTCCACCGGAACGTGATGAGCGAGTACATGGGGCTCATCGAGGGCGCGTACGACGCCAAGGCGGAGGGGTTCGTGCCGGGGGGCGGCTCGCTGCACAACATGATGTCGGCGCACGGTCCCGACCGGGAGACGTTCGACCGGGCGAGCGCCGCCGAGCTGCGGCCACAGAAGATCGACGACGGTCTGGCCTTCATGTTCGAGACGCGCTGGCCGGTCACCGCCACCGCGCAGGCCGCCGAGGCCGACCATCTGCAACGCGCGTACGACGACGTGTGGCGGGGCCTCCAGCGGCACTTCCGGCCGGAGCGGCGCCCATGACCGGCCGGGACCGATCGTGACCGCCCGTTGCACCCAGCGCCCGCGACCGGTACGGATACCCTCGTGACCTCCTTCGCCCCGGACTCGATCGTCCTGAACCGCAAGCTGCCGCTCTGGTATCAGGTGTCGCAGTCCCTGCGCGCCTCGATACTCGGGCGGTCCGCGCAGGATCCGCTGCGGCTGCCCACCGAGGAACAGCTGGCGGAGCACTACGGGGTGAGCGTGCTGACCATGCGGCAGGCGCTCAAGGAGTTGGAGGACGAGGGGCTGATCACCCGCCATCGCAGGCGCGGCACGTTCATCGAGCCGAGCGCCGCACGGGGCGCCCCGGTCCGGCTGCTCGGCTCGGTGGACGCGATCGTGGCCCAGCAGTCGGGCATGACGACCCGGCTCCTTGACCACGGCACCGAGCCCGTGTCCGCGGAGCTCTCCGAGTACTTCCCGGACCTGACGGAGATCGCGACCTACCACCGGCTGCGCAGCGACGAGAAGACCGGGGAGCCGACCAACCACGCCCGCAACTACGTACGGCCCGAACTGGCGGCCCTGATCGACCCCGAGGACCTGGTCCGCTGGCCCATGACCAAGGTGCTGCGGGATGTCGCGGGGGCGAGGATCAGCCAGATCACCGACACCGTGGAGGCGCGGCTCGCGGACCCGGAGACCGCGCGGCTGCTGCAGGTCCCGCTGCTGAGCCCGATCCTGCACTACACGGGCGTCGTGCACGGCGAGGACGGCCGGGCGCTCGACGTGGCCCGCATCCAGTACCGCGGCGACCGCTTCTCCTTCACCGTCACCCTCGACGCCCACTGAGCATGCGGGACCAAGTCGCCTTCGACGGCCCACGTCGTACGATGCCGAGCGTGACGCACGACGACGCTCCGCTGCTCGCGGACCTCATGCCGTGGGCCGTCGCACCGCCCCGGCTGGGCCGCGGGTGGCCGACGGCGCCCGACGCGGCGTCCCTCAAAGCACGGTGGGACGCCTTCGTGAAGGCCGAAGGGCCCGACCGCGAGGCGTTGTTCGGCGTCACACGCGCACGGACCCTTCACTCGGCGGTGGGTCAACTGCCGGGCCAGTCCTCCGGAACGGTCCGACTGGCCCGCGCGTCGGGCCCCTGCGCGGAGCCGGTACGGGTCCTCCACGGGCCGTTCGACGAACAGTGGCTGATCCCCGACCACCGGCTGATCGACGCGGCGCGGCCGGAGTTGTGGCGCGTGACCGACGAGCGACAGATCTTCGCCGTCGAGCAGACCCCGGCACCCGACGGGCCGCCCCTCCTGGTCACGTCGACGCTTCCAGTGGTCCTCCCGCAGTCGAAGACCGTGCCCACCGCACGGCCGGGCCGGATCCGCCCCCTGTACCGGCGCCCCGGAGGCAACGAACCCAACCTGGCGCCGGGCCTGTTGGACCTTCTGACCGAGCGCCTGGGCCACTCCCCCACACCCCTGGACGTCCTCGCCTGGACGATCGCGGTAGCCCGCCCGGGCCCCGGCGGATGCACGGTCCCACTCACCTCCGACCCCGAACTCTGGGCGCGAGGAACCGAGTTGGGCCATCGCATGCTCTGGCTGATGCGCCGCGACGGCGAACGCCCCAAGCTCCCCGGCGGCCGCCGCCCGTACGTACGGGCCCCACTGCCGTCCCGTCCGCTCGAACTCCGCTACGACCGCGACGAGGAGACCCTCCACCTCGACGAGGGCCGTATCTCCCCCGTGCCGCCGGCCGCCTGGGACTTCGAGGTCGGCGGCGTCCGCGTCCTGGACCAGTGGTTCACCACCCGGACCACCCAGCCGGCCCCCGGCACCCTGGAGTCCATCCGCCCCACCACCTGGCCCCAGCCCTGGACCTCCGACCTCCTGGAAGTCATCACGATCCTGTCCCTCCTGGCGGAACTACGCCCCCAGCAGGCCGAGTTGACGGTGCACACCCCCATCACGGCAACCGCCCTCCACGAGGCCGGCGTACTCCCGGCCCCACCCCCGTCCCGCAAACCGGCATCAGTCCTGGACCACCACGAGGAGGGCCCAGAGGGCCAGGTCGCACTGATCTGAGAACACGGCGGAACGGAGCGGCCCTTTTTCTGGGGGCACGGAGAGCGGCGCAGCTTCCAGGGGCGCGGGGGACGGAGCGGTCCTTGTGTCTGGGGGCGCGGGGAACGGCGCAATCTTTTGGCTTTCAGGGGCGCGGGGAACTGCGCGACCAGCCCCCACCGGCCCGCAGCTCCAACACAACCCCAGTCAGACCCCGCCCAGCCCCACTCAGCGAGACGGGTCAAACCCGTCAAGCACCCGCTCCAACGCCCGCTGAAACACTGCCCCCAGATCAATCGGCCCCGCATCCTCCATGAACGCCGCCGCCATCCGCGGATAAGCCCCGGTGGCAACCTGCGCACCCAAATAAGCCCCACGCACAGCGTGCTCCCGCTCCTCCGACCACGGCAACGCCCGCACCCGCTCAACCGTGGCCAGCTCGTTCCCCACGTACGTGGTCACCACCCCGTTGAGCATCGCGATCAGCTCGAACTTCGTGCCGTACGTGCCCTCGAAGGAGTCCAGGCACGTCAGACAGTGCTCCAGATACCGCAGGGCATTGGGGCTGAACCCGTACACCGGCGACATCAGGGCCGGCAGCCACGGATGCCGGAGCATGAGCGCCCGGGTCTCATGGGCGACCCGGAGCATGTCGGCGCGCCAGTCCCCCGCCGGCTCCCACAACTCGTGTTCCCCGCTGACGGCGTCGACCATCAGCTCGTACAGGTCCTCCTTGCGCGGCACGTAGTTGTAGAGCGACATCGTGCCGCAGCCCAGCTCGGCCGCGACATGCCGCATCGAGACGGCGTCCAGCCCCTGCGCGTCCGCGATCCGCACCGCGGCGGCCGCGATGTCCGCCCGGGTGAACGCGGGCCGCGGCCCGCGCCCCGTGCGCTCGGGTCGGGCCCAGATCACTTCGGGTACGTCGGCGCGTCCTGCCATCGGTGTCGTCAGTCCTGCCATCGGTGGATCCTGTCGTCCCCATCCTAGTTACGTACAGCGTACGTAGTGAGGTATGGTCGCACCATGACTACTACGTACGCTGTACTTAGTGAGGGTCTGGAGAAGAGCTTCAAGGAAGTCCGGGCGCTGCGCGGGCTGGACCTGGCCGTGGCGGAGGGCACGGTCTGCGGTCTGCTCGGGCCGAACGGCGCGGGCAAGACGACGGCGGTGCGGCTGCTCACCACGCTGCTGCGGCCCGACGCGGGGTCCGCGCGTGTCGCGGGGCACGACCTCGTCCGGGAGCCGGACGCCGTGCGCCGCGCGATCGGCGTCACCGGGCAGTACGCGTCGGTCGACGGCGACCTCACGGGGCGGGAGAACCTGCGGCTGTTCGCGAAGCTGCGCCGCATCCCGAAGGCGGCGGCCCGTGCCGACGCACTCCTCGACCGCTTCGAACTCGGCGACGCGGCGGACCGCGCCGCGTCCACCTACTCCGGCGGCATGCGGCGCCGCCTCGACCTGGCAGCGAGCCTGATCACCCGGCCCGCCGTGCTGTTCCTGGACGAGCCGACGACGGGCCTGGACCCGCACAGCCGCAACCAGATCTGGGAGACCGTGCGCGCGCTGAAGGCGGAGGGCACGACGGTCCTGCTGACCACGCAGTATCTGGAGGAGGCCGACCAACTCGCCGACGACATCGCCCTCGTGGACCGCGGCAGGGTCGCACACTCGGGTACTCCGGCCGAACTGAAGGCGCTCATCGGCTCGTACGCGGAAGCGGTGGTCGCCCACGCGGACGCCATGGCCGGCGCGGCGGCCGTCCTTGACCAACTGACGGGATCGCGGCCCGACTTCGACGAGGAGCGGCGTGCCGTCGGCGCGGTCACCACCGACCCGACGCTCACCCTCCCCCGCCTGGTGCGCGAACTCGACGCGGCGGGTGTGCCGTTGCTCGACGTGAGCCTGCGCCCGCCGACGCTCGACGACGTCTTCCTCCGCCTGACCGACGGCTCGGCCGAAGCCCTGACCGGTGACCGCACCGACAGCAAGGAGCTTGTGACATGAGTGCGTTGGCGTACGACAGCGGCGCGATGCTGGGCCGTCAGCTGCGGCGGATCCGGCACAACATGGGGCTGCTGATCCTCACCCAGACCATGCCGATCACGATGCTGCTGTTCTTCGGCTATGTCTTCGGCAGCGCGCTCGCGATGCCCGGCGAGGAGTACCGGGCCTTCCTGGTGCCGGGGCTGCTGGTCGCGACGGCGGCCAACGGGATCATGACCGGGATGTTCCAGGCCGCCCAGGACTCGCACCGGGGCGTGATGGACCGCTTCCGCACGCTGCCGATCAGCCGGGCCGCCGTACCGCTCGGGCAGGCGGCCGGGGACCTGGTCGTCACCGCCGTGGGCACGGTGCCGGTGCTGCTGGTGGGGCTCGCGGTGGGCTGGCGGATGGAGAGTTCCGCGCTCGAAGCGGCCGGCGCGGTGGGTCTGCTGCTGCTGTTCCGGTTCGCGACCACATGGATCGGGATCCTGCTGGGCCTGGCCTCGCAGAGCGAGGAGGCGGCCGGGCAGCTGGGCGGCGCGACGTTCATCCTGCCGCTGCTGTCGAACGCGTACATCCCGACGGACAATCTGCCCGCCTGGCTGCGCACGATCGCCGAGTGGAACCCGATCAGCGCGGTGACCACGGCCCTGCGCGACCTGTTCGGGAACGCGCCGGTGCCGACGGACGGCGCCTGGCCGGTGACGCACCCCGTCGCGGGGTCACTGGCCTGGTGCGCGGTCCTCATCGCGGTGTTCATGCCGCTCGCCGTCCGCCGGTACGCGAACGGCGGACGCTGACCGCTCGCCCAAGGGCCGCGTCCGCCCGGCCCCTGCATGACAAAGCCCTCGCGCGCGGGACATGATCCCTCGCATGGAGCCGCTTCCCCTGCCCCTGGAGGGCATCACCGTCGTCGCCGTCGAACAGGCCGTCGCGGCCCCCTTCGCCACCCGCCAGCTCGCCGATCTCGGAGCCCGGGTCGTGAAGGTCGAGCGGATCGACGGCGGTGACTTCGCGCGCGGCTACGACACCGCGGCCGCCGGTCTGGCCTCGCACTTCGTGTGGTGCAACCGCGGCAAGGAGTCCATCGCCCTCGATCTGAAGGACCCGCGCGGCCTGGACGTCGTACGCCGTCTCGTCGCGGACGCCGACGTCTTCGTGCAGAACCTCGCACAGGGCGCGGCCGCGCGGCTCGGCCTGGACGCGGCGACGCTGTGCGCGGCCGACCCGCGGCTGATCGCCGTGGACATCTCGGGCTACGGGGCCTTCGGTCCGTACGCCGGCAAGCGCGCGTACGACATGCTCGTGCAGTGCGAGGCGGGGCTGGTGTCCGTGACGGGGACGGCCGAGCAGCCGGTGAAGGCGGGGATCCCGGCGGCCGACATCGCGGCGGCGATGTACGCGTTCTCGGGGGTGCTTGCGGCGCTGGTGCGGCGTGGCACGACAGGGCGCGGCGGGCCGGTGGAGGTGTCGATGCTGGAGGCGCTGGCGGAGTGGATGGGACATCCGCTGCACCATGCGATGCATGGCGGAACTCCCCCGGCGCGCACCGGTCTCGCGCACGCCGTCATCGCCCCGTACGACGCCTATCCGACGGCGGACGGCGGGCGGGTGCTGCTGTCGGTGCAGAACGACCGGGAGTGGCGGCGGCTGGCCGAACAGGTGCTTGGGCGGCCGGAGTTGGCGCACGACCCGGCGTACGCGACGAACGCGGCGCGGGTCGAACACCGGGAGCACACCGACGAGTTGGTCGGCAAGGCGCTGGTGGCGCTGGTCACCGACGAGGCGGTGGCGCGTCTTGAGGCGGCCGGGATCGCGTGTGCGCGACTGCGGGACGTACGGGAGGTGGCGGAGCATCCTCAGCTGGTGGCGCGGGACCGGTGGCGGGAAGTGGGTTCGCCGGTCGGGCCGCTGAGGGCGTTGTTGCCGCCGATCACGCTGCCGGGCGGGGACTCGGCGCGGATGGGGCCCGTACCCGCGCTCGGGGAACACACCGGAGCGCTGCTGCGTGCCGTGGGGATGACGGACGATGAGATCGCAGCACTGCGCCGGGACGGTGTGGCCGCCTGAGCGCGGGTCGGGGTCCTGCTCGGATTCGGCCGACTGTCAGCGACCGGGGCCGCTGCTCAGCGGCCGCCGAACAGGGAACGGCGCAGCCGGCGCAGCGGTGCGAAGAGCGAGACCCGCCTCACTCGCGCGCCCCTGCCGGTGCGGTCGTGCGCGGTGTCACGTGCGGTGAGCTCGCGCATCAGGTCCGTCGCCTCGGCCGCCTCGCGCTGAGGGATGGCGGGGCCACCCATCACCGAGAGATGGCGGTCGAGGCGCGAGCTGGTCGCGCTGCTGCCACACGTGATCGCAGGGACTCGCGCCCTGCCACGCACTGTTATCTGTTCCATGTCACTCCCCACCCATACGAGGGCACCCGGCCCGGGCAGGTTAACCCTATCGCTCCCTCATCACACCCGTGTATCCCGGGCGCGGGATTCACCTTTCCGGTAAGGGTGTTGACGGTTACTCTCCGAATCCAACTGATTCCAGGGCGAGTTGGACAACCGGTGCGGTTGTTGGCTGTGCTGAACCGCCCGACGGCTCGACGGTGACAGCCAGTGATGTCGCATTCGTATTCAGCCCGGTGGCAATCAAGGGCGTGTCGCCGTCCAGGAGCCCCAGGGAACGCGGTTTCTCCTCCGGTCGCATGAGCCACAGTTGGTGAACCCTTCCGTTGGAAGGTGTACCCAGACCTGCCCCGGTCACTACCGCGGTGCGCTGCGAGGCGGACGCGACGACGCTCATGCCCTGTCCGTTCGCGTCGCGTCCGGCGCTCGCGCGGGCGTCCGGCGCGGCGAGAACGTGTGCGATCTCACGTGCCTGGGCGCGCTCCTGGGCGAGCTGGTCCTGGGTGCGGGCCGCCTGCATGCCGAAGAGCGCGGCGACGACGAGGGCGGCGGCCGCCGTGGTGGACGCGAGCGGGACGAGGAACGGCGAGAAGCCCGAACGACGGGCACGCGACGGCGACCGCTCCTCGTACCGGTCCGTGATCGACCGGGCCGGCGGTTGGGCGAAGGCGGCGGGCTCCTGAGGGGTCGTCCGTACGGCCATGAGGACCCGGTCGCGCATCGCGGCCGGCGCCGGGGCCGCTGTGGACCAGGCGAGGCGGACCGCGTCCTCGCGCAGCGCGCGCACCTCGGCGGCGCAGCTGTCGCAGCGCCTCAGGTGTTTCTCGAAACGCTTGTGCTCATGGGGTTCCAGGGCGTCCAGGGCGTAGGGGGCGGCCAGGGAGTGCAGATCACTCCGCCGGAAGAGGCTGGTCATGCGACACCTCCCAGGCAGTCGCGCAGCCGCGTGAGTCCGTCGCGCATGCGCGTCTTGACCGTGCCGAGCGGCAGGGAGAGCCGTTCGGCCACTTCACGGTACGTGTAGCCGTCGTAGTAGGCGAGGGTGACGGACTGTCGTTGGAGGGCGGTGAGCCGGTCCAGACAGCGGCGCACCCATTCTCGTTCGAGGCCGGCCTCGACCTCTTCGGCGACCTGGTCGAAGGCGGGGCCGTTCGAGCGCCGGGCCATGCGCAGTTCGCGCTCCCCGGCGGCGCGGGCACTGCGGACCCGGTCGACCGCCCTGCGGTGCGCGAGGGTGAGGACCCAGGACAGTGCGCTGCCGCGGCCCGGGTCGTAGCGTCCGGCGGACCTCCAGAGTTCGAGGAGCACCTCCTGGGCCACCTCCTCCGACTGGGCCGGATCCCGCACCACGCGGCGTACCAGCCCGAACACCGGTCCGGACACCAGACCGTACAAATCCTCGAAGGCCTTCTGGTCTCCTCCGGCCACGAGCACCAGAAGTTCGTCCGCCTCCACTCGTTTCCCCCTCTCCGGCCATTGAACGGCCCGTCTCATCCTCACGTATTCGGCGCCGGAACGCCTTCGGATGGGGTTACGGATCAACTGCCTGAAAACGCGGGTGAATCCCGAACCAATCCTTCCGAGCACCCGCTCCGAATGGCGTGCATCAGGCAACACCAACCGACGCGGAACGAGAGCGGGAGCCGACCAGTCGCAACCAGACCGGGGGCGCCCCTCGCGGACATCACCGCCGGGACACAGCTTTGGGACAGAGGACGGACGGCATGACACCTTTCACCAGCGGGTTCGTGGGACGTAGGAGCCTTGCGACCCTTGTCTGCGGTGCGTTGGCCACCGGCGGGCTCGCGGCCGTCGGCGTGACCGCGCTCGGACCGGGGACGGCGAGCGCGTCCAGCCACCGCGAGGCTCCGCTCATCTCTGGGCAGCCGCAGTTCGACAACACGGACGTGTACGCGTTCGTCAGCCCCGACCATCCGGACACCACGACGCTCGTCGCGAACTGGATCCCGTTCGAGGAACCGGCGGGCGGGCCGAACTTCTTCACGTTCGCCGAGGACGCCCAGTACGACCTGCACATCGACAACGACGGTGACGCGCAGGGCGACTTCGTCTTCCGCTACACGTTCAAGACGCACGTCAAGAACGACAAGACCTTCCTGTACAACACGGGACCGGTCGAGAGCCTCGACGACCCGGACCTCAACATCACGCAGACCTACGACATCGAGCTGCTGCAGCTCAAGGACCAGCGCGTGGTCAAGAAGTCGACGTACGCGGACGACGTGCCGGTCGCGCCGTCCAACGTCGGCCAGGCGTCCATGCCGGACTACGCCAAGCTCCGCGAGCAGGCAGTGCACGAACTCCCGGGCGGGGCGAAGACGTTCGCCGGTCAGGCGGACGACCCGTTCTTCCTGGACCTGCGCGTCTTCGACCTGCTGTACGGCGGGAACCTGTCCGAGGTCGGCAACGACACGCTCAAGGAATACAACGTCAACTCCGTTGCCCTGCAGCTGCCGACGGACATGATCCAGGAGTCGGCCGACCAGCCGATCATCGGCGTCTGGTCGACGACGCAGCGCAAGAGCGCGAGCGGTGAGTACCGGCAGGTCTCGCGCCTCGGTATGCCGCTGGTGAACGAGGTCGTCAACCCGATCAAGGACAAGGACAAGTTCAACGCGTCCTCGCCCTGGAACGACGGCGACTTCCTGGAGAACGTCACCAACCCCGAACTGCCCAAGCTCATCGAGGCGATCTACAAGATCCCGGCTCCGAAGGAGCCCAGGAACGACCTGGTCGACGTCTTCCTGAAGGGTGTCGAGGGCCTCAACCAGCCCCCGCACGTGCGTGCTTCGGAGATGCTGCGCCTGAACACCTCGATCAAGCCGGCGGCCAAGGAGAAGCGGCTCGGCGTGCTGGACGGCGACAACGCGGGCTTCCCGAACGGACGCCGCCTCGGCGACGACGTGCTGGACATCGCGCTGCAGGTCGTCGAGGGCGAACTCGTCGGTGCCAAGAACGACCTGGGTGACGCGGTCGACAAGAACGACCAGAAGTTCGAGAAGGCGTTCCCCTATGTCGCGCTGCCGACCTCCGGTTCGCGCGGTCCGCTCGCCAAGGGCACGACGGGCACGAACGACGTCCGCAACCAGCTCGGTGACGCCCTGCAGCCCGCGGGCACCACGAGCGGTGTGGCCGGTATGGACGACACCACGCTGATCGCCGTCTCGGCGGCGTCCGGCGCGGCCGGGTTCCTGCTCATCGGCACGGGTCTCCTGTGGTGGCGCAGCCGCCGCCGGGCCTACTGACCCGCACTCCGACTGGCGCGGCCCGCGCGTTTCCGTCCCCACGGCGCGCGGGCCGCGCCGCTCACCCCGAACCACCGCTTCCATCAAGGAGATTGAGGAGAGGGCATGGCCCCGGGTACGAACGAGGACGCGCAGGAGAAGGATCGCGCGGACGTGACCCCGCCGCCCGAGGGCGAGGACAGGCCCGACCGGACCGACCGGCCGAAGGAGCGTCCGGAGTCCCCGCGGGCTCGGATGCTGCGGCTCGGCGCGTGCGCGGTCGCCATTGCCGTCGCGATGACCGCGGGGGCCGTGGTGCTGGGCAACAAGGACGACAACGGCGTGCGTACGGTGGCGTCCGCGCCCGGTGTCGCCCCCGAACTGCTGGCCACCGGCAGCCTCGCCTCCAGCATCTCCGCACTGCAGACCCACCTCAAGGCACAGCCCAAGGACTACGGCGGCTGGTCGACGCTCGGCGTCGCCTACATCGAGCAGGCACGCACGAACGGCGACCCGTCCCGCTACCCGCAGGCGGAGCGCGCACTGGAGCGGTCGCTGAAGCTGAAGCCGGACAACGACCCGGCGCTCGCGGGCCGTTCGGCTCTGGCCGCGGCCCGGCACGACTTCCCCGCCGCGCTGCGGTACGCGGACAAGGCGCTGGACGAGAACGCGTACAACGAGCGGGCGCTGTCGACCCGTATCGACGCCCTCGTCGAACTCGGCCGCTACAAGGAGGCCTCCAAGGCCGCCGACCAGGCCGACGAGCGCCGCCCCGGCATCCCGGTCTTCACCCGCTACGCCTACGTGCGGGAGCTGCGCGGCGACGTCACCACGACGCGGCGCGTCCTAAAGCAGGCGCTCTCCAGTGCCTCCGCCCCCGGCGACATCGCGTACGTGGCGACGGCGCTCGGCCAGCTCTCCTGGCGCGAGGGCGAGTACAAGGCGGCGCTGACGTACTACGAGCAGGCCCTGCGGGCCGACAAGGTGTACCTCCCGGCGCTGGAGGGCCGTGCCAGGGCGCAGGCTGCGAACGGCGACGGCAAGGCCGCGATCGCCGGCATGGAGGACGTCGTGGCCCGCTTCCCGCTGCCCGGCCCGCTGGTCGTGCTCGGCGAGCTGTACGAGGCCCGCGGGGGCGAGGAGGACAAGGCGAAGGCCCGGGCCCAGTACGCCCTGGTGAACGCCTGGACCGCGCTGGCCCGGGCGAACGGCGTCAACGCCGACCTCGACACGGCCCTCGCGGCGGCGGACCACGGTGACCGCAAGGCCGCCCTGCGCGCCGCCCGCGCCGAGTGGGAGCGCCGGGAGACCGTCCACACCGCGGACGCGCTCGCCTGGGCGCTGCACGTCAACGGCCGCGACGAGGAGGCCCTCCCCTACGCCCGGCGCGCCACGGCCACCGGCTACCGCGACGCGACGTTCCTCTACCACCGCGGCATGATCGAACAGGCCACCGGCAACAAGAAGGAGGCCCGCAGCAGCCTGTCCGCGGCACTGAAGCTCAACCCGGGCTTCTCGCCGGTGGGCGCGAAGCTGGCCAAGAAGACCCTGACCGCGCTGGGCGGTGCCAAGTGAGTACCGTCCCCGCGCGCGGCCTCCGCGTCCGGCCGGCCCGGCAAGTGTCCGTCCGCCGCCGCGCGTTCGCGTCCGGTGCCGCCGTCCTGGTGGCCGCCTGCGCGCTCGTGCTGGTCCCCTCCGGGACCGCGTCGGCGCATCCGCTCGGCAACTTCACCGTCAACCGGTACGACGGGCTCGTCGTCGGCCCCGAGAAACTGCGGGTCGACCATGTGGAGGACCTCGCGGAGATCCCGGCGACCCAGGCCAAGCCCGCCATCGACAAGGCGGGCATGGAGAGTTGGGCCCGGGAACGGTGCGAGACGGCGGCCGGCAAGAGCCGGGTGACCGTCGCCGGGGAGACGGTCGCGCTGACCGTCGGCAAGAGCCTCGCCCGGGTACGTCCCGGACAGGCGGGGCTCAACACCCTTCGGGTGGAGTGCCGTTGGACGGCCCCGCTGCCGGAGCAGGCCGAGAAGAACGTGTCCGTGCGCTTCCACGCCTCCGTGGACGACGGCCCCGGCTGGCGCGAGGTCACGGCACGCGGCGACCGGATGACCCTCACCGCCTCGGACGTACCCACGAAGTCCATCTCGCGCGAACTGACCAAGTACCCGGCGGAGTTGCTGTCGTCCCCCGCGGACACCGCGACGGCCTCGCTGCGCGTCCGCCCCGGCGGTCCCGCGCTCGTCGAGGAGAACTCCGACGCGCCCGGGTCCTCCATCCTGCCGCGCGGCGCCGACCGGTTCACCCGCGCGCTGGACGATCTGGTGTCCCGCCAGGATCTGACCCTCGGCTTCGCCGCGCTCGCGCTGGGCATCGCCGTGCTGCTCGGCGCGATGCACGCCCTGGCGCCCGGCCACGGCAAGACGATCATGGCCGCCACGGCCGCGGCCCGCGGCAACGCCACGATGCGCGACGTGATGCCGCTCGCCATCTCCGTGACCGTCACCCACACGCTGGGCGTGGTCGCCCTCGGCATCCTGGTGACCGCGGGCTCGGCCGCCGCGCCCTCGGTGATCGCCTGGCTGGGCGTGGCGAGCGGCGTCATCGTCATGCTGGCCGGCGCGACCCTCGTACGCCGGGCCTGGCGGCAGCGGGGACACGGGCACAGCCACTCGCACGGCCATGGACACAGTCATGGCCACAGCCACAGTCATGGGCACGTTCACGCCCACAGTCATGATCGCGAGCTTGTTCTCGCGCATGCACAAGGGCACGAGGACGGCCGCAAGGGCGTCCACACACACGGGGACGACCACACACACGGTGAGAAGCAGACGCACGACCACGATCACGGCCCGTCCCACACACACGACCACGGCGACTCCCACGCCCACGGCCATGACGCCCCCCACGACCACGGTCACGGCCACCACTCCCACCCGCACCCCCATTCGCACTCCCACTCCCCCTCTCTCAAGCTCAAGGACACCCTTCTTCTCGGCTTCGCCGGCGGGCTCGTACCGAGTCCCTCCGCGGTCGTCGTGCTCGTCGGTGCCGCCGCGCTCGGCAAGGCCTGGTTCGGGCTGCTGCTCGTGCTCGCCTTCGGGACGGGGCTCGCGCTCACGCTCACGGCGGCCGGGTTCGCCGTGGTCAAGATCGGCAGCCGGGTCGCGAAGGCGATCGAGAACGGCGCCCGGTGGTCGGGCGGCCGGACCGCGGCCCTGCTCCGGCGGACCGTACCGATCGGATCCGCGTTCGTCGTGGTGGCCCTTGGGGCTGGATTGGTGTTCAGGGGGGCGGCAACCGTACTCGGTTGAGCTACTTTTGTTCAGAATCGTGCGGATGCTAATGGGGGGCGCCCGTGTCTGAGGAACCTGGTAGTGAACGAGTGATCGCGGGGCGCTACCGTCTGCTCTCGCCGCTGGGCGAGGGCGGGATGGGGACGGTGTGGCGCGCCCGCGACGAGGTCCTGCACCGCGAGGTCGCCGTCAAGGAGGTGCGCGCCCCGGGCGGGCTGCCGGGCCCGGACGTCGAGCGGATGTACGCGCGGCTGGAACGCGAGGCGTGGGCGGCCGCCCGGGTCGCCAACCGCAATGTGGTGACGGTCTACGACGTGGCGATGGAGGACGGGCGCCCGTGGATCGTGATGGAGCTGATCCGCGGGATCGCGCTCTCCGATCTGCTGGACGCCGAGGGCCCGTTGTCGCCGCAGCGCACCGCGCACATCGGCGCTGAGGTGCTCGCCGCGCTGCGGGCCGCGCACGAGGCGGGGGTCCTGCACCGGGACGTGAAGCCCGGCAACGTACTGATGTCGAACGACGACCGTGTGGTCCTCACCGACTTCGGGATCGCGACGGTGGAGGGCAGTTCGGCGCTCACCATGACCGGCGAGGTCATCGGTTCGCCCGAATTCCTCGCCCCGGAGCGGGCGTTGGGGCGTACGCCGGGACCCGAGTCCGATCTGTGGTCGCTCGGTGTGCTTCTCTACGCGGCGGTCGAGGGCAACTCGCCGTTCCGCCAGAACACCCCGCTGAGCACGCTGCGGGCGGTCGTCGACGAGGAGTTGCCGGCGCCGCAGCGCGCGGGCCCGCTCACCCCGGTGATCGAGGGTCTGCTGCGCAAGGACCCGGCGGACCGCATGTCGGCCGGGGACGCCGAACGGGATCTCCGGCTCGTCGCGGCGGGCGGCACCCCTCATACGGGCAGCGCCGCCTACGCGCCGACGATCGCGGCACTGCCGCAGCCCGCCCCGACCCCGCCGACCCCCACTCCCGCGTACGCACCGTCCGCCTACACACAGCCCGCCCATTCGCCGCAGCAGGCGCCGTCCGCGACGACCACCACCACGGGGCCCGCCCATCCGCGGCGCGCGACGGTCGTGGTGATCGCGGGTCTGGTCGCGCTGGCGGTCGCGCTCGGGGGACTGACGTACGCCCTGGTCAACCGGGACGACGGAGGCGGCGGGGACGACACCACCAACAGCGGGTCGAGCACCGGCGGCTCGACGGGCGGCGGTGACAACGGCGGGAGCAACGGAAGCAGTGGGGGCGGCACGGACGGCGGCTCGACCACGGAGAGCTCCGGCTCGAACGGCAGCGACGGCGGTTCGACGACCGGCGGCGGCCAGACCACCAAGCCGCCCACCCAGTCCGTGAAGGTCACGGTCTCGGGCTCGCACACCGACTACACCGGCGCCTGCCCGCCGCCCGACGCCGAGGCCCCTACCTTCACGGCGACGTTCACGGTGACGGTCGTGCCGGCGAACGTGGAGTACCGCTGGGTGACGGAGACGGGCCAGGTGTCCGACCCGGGCTGGAAGACCCTGTCGTTCCCCGCGAGCGGCGGGAAGACCAAGCAGAACACGGTCATCGTGACGACGTACGACGCGTCGGGGACGTACGAGAACAAGATCGGTGTGGAGGTCCGCAGTCCCACGGAGGCGAAGTCGGAACAGGTGCCCTTCTCGGTGACGTGCGAGACGGAGGCCCCGACGGGCGGGGCCTCCTCCTCCGAGAATCCGCAGGCGCTCGCGCCGAACGGAGCGATCAGGCCTCGGCAGTAGTCGGTCCGAGGCGATCAGGCCGCGGCAGTGATCAGTCCGAGGCGTTGAGGACGGGCAGATAGCCACCCGACTGGCCCGAGGCCGTCGGGTGGTACGACTCACCGATGTTCAGCCAGTTGACGCTGTGCAGCCAGGCGCTGCCGGAGCAGATCTCGTGACCGGTGAACGTGGGGCGTACGTCGCCGAAGGTGAAGCCGTGGTCGGCGGCACGCTTGGCGATGGCGCTGTCCAGGTAGTCGGCGGCGTTGTTGATGGCGGCCCGTTCCGTCTCGGAGAGACCGGCCAGGCAGCTGCCGCCGAGCTTGTAGAACCGGGGGTAGCCCAGGACGACCACATGGGCGGCCGGGGCCTTCGCGCTGATCGCCGAGTAGACCGAGTCGAGCTTGCCGGGGAGTGTCGAGTCGACGTACGCCTTCGCCGTGTTGATGCGGGCGACGCACGCGCTCTCGGACTGCAGGACACACGTCGTCATGACGTCGGAGAAGCCCGCGTCGTTGCCGCCGACGCTGATGGAGACGAGGCCGGTGCCGGAGCCGAGCGGGCCCAGCTGGTTCGCCAGAACATCACCCGTACGAGCGCCCGAGCAGGCCGTGAAACTGAACGACGAGGGTGAGTGGGCGGCCGCCCAGAGGTAGGGGTAGGCCTTCGTGCTGCGCTTGCAGTCACCGCTGGAGCCGATGTAGCTGCCCGCGCCGACACCGGACGAGTAGGAGTCGCCGAGGGCCACATAGCCCGTGGCTGCCGCTTGTTGGGACGCCTGCGCCGTCGTTGCCCCGGTGAGGGCGAAGGCGGTGGCGAGGAGGAGCGAGGTCACGTATGCCGTAAGTCGGGAACGTCTCATGGAACCTCCCTTTAGCAGGATCTCTGCCGTAACTTTCGTAGCAGCTACGCGTGTTGACAGGAAGTGTCCATGCCAAGACTTTTCCGGACCTACCGACCTCTCCGCTTTGTGTTCACTGTGCGTTCGATTGCGTGTTCATGACAGGCGCGTGACAAAGCGTCAACTCCCTTGAGCTACACCCGTAGATCGATCACGCTGATGTCTCGACCGGTAGCGGAACGCAACGCTCCTGGTTGTGTGTGCGATCACGCGCGCACCCCCCACAGACGTGCGCCCCACCCAGGCGCACGCCGCCTATGAGGAGGACTCCCTCGCATGGCACAGCTGCGTAGCAAGAAGATCCGGATCGCCGCGATAACCTCCGTGGCGACCGCCGCCCTGCTCGGCGCCGTCACCGCGCTTCCCGCCCAGGCCGCGCCGGCCGAGGGCCGGATCCTCGCGGCGGACTCCCCCACCGCCGTCAAGGACAGCTACATCGTCACGCTGAAGAAGGGCGTGGACTTCAAGGCCTCCTCCGCCGAGGGCAAGGGTCTGATCAAGGAGTACGGCGGCACGGTCAAGAAGACGTTCGGCGCCGCGCTGAACGGCTACACCGCGACCCTGTCCGCGGCCGAGGCCAGGAGACTGGCCGCCGACCCGTCGGTGGCCGTGGTCGAGCAGAACCAGACGGTGCACGTCACCGACACCACCCAGTCCAACGCCCCCTGGGGCCTGGACCGCTCCGACCAGACGTCACTGCCGCTCTCCGGCACGTACACCTACCCGGACACCGCGGGCAGCGGGGTGACGGCGTACGTCATCGACACCGGCGTGCGCATCACGCACTCGCAGATCAGCGGCCGGGCCAGCTACGGCTACGACGCCGTGGACGGCGACACCGTCGCCTCGGACGGCAACGGTCACGGCACGCATGTCGCCACGACCATCGCCGGCTCGACCTACGGCATCGCCAAGAAGGCGAACATCGTGGCGGTCCGCGTGCTCGACAACGCCGGCTCCGGCACCACCGCCGGCGTGATCGCGGGCATCAACTGGGTGACCCAGAACCACAGCGGTCCCTCGGTCGCCAACATGTCGCTCGGCGGCGGCGCCTCCACCACGCTGGACACCGCGGTGGCCAACTCCATCGCGAGCGGCGTGACCTACGCGGTCGCGGCGGGCAACAGCAGCGCCAACGCCTCCTCGTACTCCCCGGCCCGCGTCGCCTCGGCGATCACGGTCGGCGCCACCACCAGCACGGACGCCAAGGCCAGCTACTCCAACTTCGGCTCGGTCCTGGACATCTTCGCCCCCGGTTCGTCGATCACGGCGGGCTGGTACACCAGCGACACCGCGACGAACACCATCTCCGGTACGTCGATGGCCACCCCGCACGTCGCGGGCGCGGCCGCCGTCTACCTGGCGGGCCACACCTCGGCCACCCCGGCCCAGGTGGCCACGGCCCTCGTGAACGGCGCCACCACCGGCAAGGTCACCAGCCCCGGCACGGGCTCCCCGAACCGCCTCCTGAAGATCGTCCCGTAACCACACGCGCAGTTCCCCGCGCCCTTTAGCAGGGGCGCGGGGAACTGCGCAGTCTTTTTGTTTTTTGGGGGCGCGGGGAACTGCGCGACCAGCCACAACGAACCCGCGGCCAAACATCAACGGCGCCCTCATCTTGACGCCCCGTACAACGCTGGGCCACATTGAAGCCCGGCATCCGGCGCGTCGGGGGGCAAAGTCGCCAATGCAGACCTTACGTATCAAGCCATCTTCATCGGACCCATCTCCATCGGGTGGTGACGAGCGGTTGGACCAGGATCCGGGGAGGGACCTGCTCCCCCTGCTCGCGGGCGCCGCCGCGGCCATCGCCGGCGTCGGAGCCGTGCTGGCCCTGACCGACATGGACTCGCCCCTGCGCGCCCCGTTCGCGCTCTTCTTCCTGCTGGCCGCTCCGGGAACCGCGGTAGGAATCGCACTGCGCGGCATGGAACCGTTCGGCCGCACCGTTGCGTCCCTGTCAGCAGCAGTAGCTCTCAACCTCCTGGTCGCCCAAGGCATGCTCGCGGTGCACCGGTGGTCGGTCCGTGGCGGAATCGCGGCCGTGGCCGCGCTCAGCTCCCTCATTCTCCTGCTGGTCCTGGTACGGCGGTTCCGTGGCCGTACGGTGAGAAGACGGGCATCCTGACGTGAACATCAGCGTGTACCGCCCCGGCGAACTGACCGCCGCCGACCGGGCGGCGTGGTCGGCCCTTCAGTCGAAGGCCCATCTGCACGGCGCGCCGGAACTCGCCAACCCGTTCCTGTCACCGGAGTTCACCCTCGCCGTCGGACGCTGCCGACGCGGCGTACGGATCGCCGTAGTCAGGGAGAGCGGCGAACCGGTGGCCTTCTTCCCGTTCCAGAGAACCACCGCCGGCGTCGGCCGGGCCGTCGGTCTCGGCGTCTCCGACTGCCAGGGCCTCGTCCACGGTCCCGGCTTCACCTGGGACGCACGGGAACTGCTGCGGGCCTGCGGGCTCGCGGTGTGGGAGTTCGACCACCTGGTGGAAGGCCAGGCGCCGTTCGAGGCCGAGGCCTCCGGCACCTTCCCCTCCCCGGTCATGGACGTCGACCGGGGGTACGAGACGTATCTGGCCCAACTGCGGGACCGGTCACCGAAGTTCACCCGGACCACGCTCGCCAAGGACCGCAAGCTCGGCCGCGATCACGGCGAGGTCCGCTATGTGCACGACGAGCGTGATCCCGAGGCGCTGCTCACGCTGATGGGATGGAAGTCGGCGCAGTACCGCAGGACCGGGCGCAGCGACCGCTTCTCGCAGCCGTGGATCACCCGGCTGACGCACCAGCTCTTCCACACCCGTTCCGAGCCGTTCGCCGGAACCCTGTCGGTGCTCTACGCCGGCGGCAAGCCGATCGCCGCGCACTTCGGACTGCGCTCCGAACGCGTCCTGGCGTGCTGGTTCCCCGCGTACGACCCGGCGTTCTCCAAATACTCCCCGGGCCTTGTCCTGCATTTGCGCATGGCCGAGGCGGCTGCCGCCGACGGCATCGCCTATCTGGATCTCGGCCGGGGGCAGAAGGAATACAAGGATTCCCTGAAGACACGCGAACTCGTCGTGTCCGAGGGGTTGGTCACGCGCCGCCATCCCGTGGCGCTCGGGCACCGGGCGCGGCGCGCCCCGGTCCGGGCGCTGCGGAACGCGGTGCTGTCGCGGCCGGAGCTGTTCGAGCCGGCCGACAAAGCGCTCAAGCGGATGGGAAAAATCCGCTCGGGCCGTTAGGTAACGTCCAAACCAACAAAAACGTGAGGCCACGTTCCAGGTCTTGCCATATCGTCTCAATCATCAATACCGTCGTACATCCACCCGCATCGGACCATCATGCACATGCGATTCAGGGGAGGGCTCAGGATCGCGAAGAGGGCCCGGCGCGGGGCGCGGTAGGGGGGTGCCGTGCTCGGTGACCGCTTTTGTGCCGAGTGCCGCCGCGCGACCGACCCAGCCAGTCGGCCAGCTTTGCCAGCTCACCCGGCTTGCACGGAGATCGATTTCGGCATGCCGTAAGTGACAAAACCCCCCTTTCGAACCGGACAAAATGCCGGACCGCCCAGGGGCGGGCGGTCCACCGGACGAGAGGGATCAGACTCATGAGTTCTGTTGTGCGCCCGGCCGTGTCGGACCAGGATCCGCTCACAGCCGGAAAGTACCGGCCCATATCGACTCACCTGGCCATAGCGCCTCCGGTGAGCGTCGTGATTCCCGCCATGAACGAGGCGGAGAATCTCCCGTACGTGTTCAAGACATTGCCGGGTTGGATCCACGAAGTGGTTCTCGTCGACGGCAATTCCACCGACAACACCGTCGAGGTCGCCCGCGAACTGTGGCCCGACGTCAAGGTCGTCAAGCAGGTGGGCAAGGGCAAGGGGGATGCCCTGATCACCGGGTTCGCGGCCTCCACCGGCGACATCATCGTCATGGTCGACGCGGACGGCTCGGCCGACGGCCACGAGATCGTCAGCTATGTCTCGGCGCTGGTCTCCGGGGCGGACTTCGCGAAGGGGTCGCGGTTCGCCAACGGCGGCGGCACGGACGACATGACGCCGATCCGCAAGCTCGGCAACTGGGCGCTGTGCACGGCCGTCAACCGCAAGTTCGGCGCCCGCTACACCGACCTCTGCTACGGCTACAACGCTTTCTGGCGGCACTGCCTCGACAAGATCGACCTCGACTGCACCGGTTTCGAGGTGGAGACCCTGATGAACATCCGGGTGGTCAAGGCGGGGCTCAAGGTCCAGGAGATACCGAGCCACGAGTACCTCCGGATCCACGGCTCCAGCAATCTGCGGGCGGTGCGGGACGGGCTGCGGGTGCTCAAGGTGATCCTCAAGGAGCGCTCCAACCGGCGCTCGCTGCGTCGTCGTCCGCACGCCGTGGCACTCAACTCCGGGCCGGGAGAGGTGTCTTGAGAACCCTGGACATCTCCGTGGTGGTCTGCGTCTACACCGAGGACCGCTGGGAGGACATCCTCGCGGCGGTCGCCTCGGTGCGGGCGCAGTCCAGGCCTGCCCTGGAGACGCTCCTGGTCGTGGACCACAACCAGGTGCTCCTGGACCGGCTTTCGAAGGAGTACAAGGAGACCGAAGGGGTTCGGGTGCTCGCCAACGCGGGCCCCCGGGGCCTCTCAGCGGGCCGCAACACCGGTATCGCCGCCTCGTACGGCGACGTCATCGCCTTCCTCGACGACGACGCCGTGGCCGAGCGCGACTGGCTGCGCCACTTCGCCGAGGGGTACGAGGATCCGCGGGTGATGGCCGTCGGCGGCCGTACGATGCCGATCTGGGCGTCGGGCCGCCGGCCTGCCTGGTTCCCCGAGGAGTTCGACTGGGTCGTGGGCTGCACGTACAAAGGGCTGCCGCCCGGCCGGGTCCAGGTGCGCAACGTGCTCGGAGGCAACGCCTCGTTCCGGCGCACCGCCTTCGACGCGGCGGGCGGTTTCGCGACCGGCATCGGGCGCGACGGCGACAAACGTCCGCTGGGCTGCGAGGAGACGGAGCTGTGCATCCGTCTCACCCACGCCCGGCCGGACGCGGTCCTGCTGATCGACGACCGTGCGGTGATCCACCACCGGGTCCCCGAGGCGCGCGAGCACTTCGCGTACTTCCGTACGCGGACGTATGCCGAGGGTCTGTCGAAGGCGCTGGTCGCGCGGAGTGTGGGCGCCGACAAGGGCCTTGAGTCCGAGCGCCGGTACACCACGCGTGTGCTGCCCGCCGGAGTCGCGCGCGGGCTGCGCGACGCGCTGCTCGCCCGCCCCGGCGGAGCGGGCCGGGCGGCCGCCATCGTCACCGGAGTGGTGACGGCGGCGGGCGGGTACGTACTCGGCAGCGTCCGGGCACGCAGGGGTGGGGCCACGTTCTCGGTCGTCCAGATCGAGGGGGCGGAACGATGAACGACCCGCGTGATGCGCGTGATCCGTGTGATGCGCGTGTGCCGATTCTGATGTACCACGCCGTCGCGACCGCGCCGAACGACGCGACCCGGGAGCTGTCCGTGGCGCCCGAGGCGTTCACCGAACAGATGGCGCTCCTCGGCGACTTGGGGTTCACGCCGGTCAACACCGCCGCGCTCGCGGAGTGCTGGCGCGCGTCGAAGCCGCTGCCGAGGCGGCCGGTCCTGATCACGTTCGACGACGGCTACGAGGGCGTGCACCGGCACGCGCTGCCCGTGCTCGCCGAGCACGGTTTCGCGTCCACGCTGTTCGTGTCGACGGGCTGGCTGCGTGGGGCGTACGACACCGGGGGCGCCCTCGACGAGATGCTCGACTGGGACCAGGTGCGCGCACTCGCTGGCGCGGACGTCGAGATCGGCGGCCACAGCCATACGCATCCGCAGCTGGACCAGCTGTCCGACGAGGCGCTCTGGTTCGAGCTGCTGCGCTGCCGGGAGATCGTCGCCGACGAGCTGGGCGTGCGCCCGGCGTCGTTCGCGTACCCGTACGGCTACTCCAGCGGCCGGGTGCGCCGGATCGTGCGCGAGGCCGGGTTCGCCCAGGCGCTCGCCGTCGGCAACAGCCTCGCCCGGCGCCGCCAGGGGCCGTACGCGCTGCGGCGGGTCACCGTGCGCCGCAGCACCGGTATCGAGGAGTTCGAGCGGCTCGTGGAGGGCCGCGCGGTCGCCCGTACCTTCGCCAGGGACCGCGCCCTCACCAAGGGGTACGCCGTGGTCCGCAGAGCACGACAGGTTCGCCGGAAGGCCATCCGTTCCCGTGTCTGACACGACCACGGCCCAGGCCGACACTCCCACGTCCGAGGCACCCGAACGGTCCGGGCGCCGCCTTCGTCTGCCCGGCCTCGGCCGGTCGTCCGGAGGCAGCCCGCTGTTCCGCAACGCCTACGCCCTGATGCTGAACACCGGGATCTCCGCCGTGCTGGGGCTGGGCTTCTGGCTGGCCGCCGCCCGGTACTACTCCGAGTCGGCGGTCGGCCAGGGCTCCGCCGCGATCGCCGCGATGAAGCTCCTCGCGGGGCTCACCGCGGTGACGCTGACGGGCGCCCTCGCGCGCTTCATCCCGGTCGCCGGCCGAGGCACCGGACGGCTGATCTTCCGTACGTACGCGGGCAGTTCGGTGGTCGTGGCGCTGGCCGCGGGCCTCTTCCTGCTCACGCTGAACCTCTGGGGTTCCTCGTACCGCTTCCTGCACAGCCCGCTGATCGCCGTCGGTTTCGTGGGGGCCGTCGTCGCCTGGTCGGTGCTGACGCTCCAGGACGGGGTGCTGACCGGACTGCGCAGCGCGCTGTGGGTGCCGGTCGGCAACACCGTGTTCTCGGCGGTGAAGCTGGTGCTGCTGGTGGCGTTCGCCGCGGCCATCCCGACCATGGGTGTCTTCGTGTCGTGGGTCGCGGCCATCGCGGTGTCCGTGCTGCCGCTGGGCTGGCTGGTGTTCCGCCGCCTGGTGCCGCGGCATGTGAAGGCGACCGCGGAGCACGCAGAACCGCCCACCACCAGGGAGATCGGGCGGTTCCTCGCGGGCGACTACACCGGCTCGCTGTTCTCGCTGGCCGTGGTGTACCTCGTCCCGGTGATCGTCGCCGCGCAGGTCAGCTCCGCCGACAACGCGTACTTCTACATCACCACGACCATCGGCGGCACGGTCAACCTGCTCGCCATCAACATGGGCGCCTCGCTGACCGTCGAGGGCTCGCACGACCCGGCGCGGCTGGCCGCGAACACCCGGGCCGCGCTGCGCCGGATGGCGCGGATCATGCTGCCGGTGGCCGCGGTGCTGTTCTTCGGGGCGCCGTGGATCCTCGGCGTGTTCGGCCAGGGTTACGCGGACGCGGCGACGCCGCTGCTGCGCTGGTTCGCGGTCGGCGCGGTGCTGCGGGTCGTCATGGAGACGTACTTCGCGGTGCTGCGCGCGCAGAGCCGTACCTCCGGACTCGCCTGGCTGCAGGGCCTGTTGTGCCTGCTGGTGCTCGGGCTGACGGTGATCCTGCTCCCCCGCATGGGCCTGACCGGCGCGGGCGTGGCGGAGATCTCCAGCCTCGCGGTGATCGTGGCACTCGCCGCGCCGAGGCTGTACCGGATCGTCAGGACCGCGCCGGCCGACGCCGTGCCCGAGGGCGCGGCGCCCGACGGCGACCTGGCGGACCTGGGTGCCCGCGATGTGCCCGCGTCGCAGCCGGACAAGCCGAAGAAGGGGCGCGGCCCGGCCTGGGCTCAGCGGCTCGACACGGACACGCTGGCGCTCGGTGTGCAGCTGGACTTCGACCACCTGGAGCGACGGCCTGACGTACGGCCCGGTCCTGGCACACCGCCCACCGGGACACCGAAGGTCGAGCGGCCGGAGCGCCGCAGCGAACCGCGTCCCGACCACCGGCCGACGTGGGCGCTCAAGGCGCCCCTCCAACTGCCCCCCGCCCGCGTGGAGGTGGGCCTGCCCGTCGAGGAGCGGGAACCCGGTTCCGAGACCTCCCTCGGCCCGTCCGAGGCCGAGGTGGACGCCCCCTTCGAGCCGTCGGCGAGCAGGTCGGGCGACGAGTCGGAGGGCATGCGCGAACGGAGAGCGTCCGGCGCGTCGGGTGCCGTGCGCGGTAAGGGGTCTTCGCGGCTCGCGCTCGAAGCGGGTGGACAGGAGACGGGTGGGCGGTCCGGTCCGTCCGCGCCGCCGGTGTCCTTGTGGGAGCGGCTGCGGCCGACCCGGCTCGGGGTGGTGCTCGGCTGTCTGCTGACGGCCGCGCTGGTCCTGTACTGGGTGCCCGCGGCCGGACTCGGCGAGCGCGATCTCGACCGGATGGGCGGGCTCGGCCTGGTCTCCGTGCTGCCGACGCCGACGCTGGTCGGGGCCGGTCTGCTGGTCACGGTGTTCGCCTCGCTGCTCTGGCTGGGCCGTGAGCACCGGGTCCTGCTGCTGGTCACGCTGCTGGCCACCGTGGTGTCGCTGCACGCGCTGCCCGCGGTCATCGAGACCGAGCCGCGGTTCGCGACGGCCTGGCAGCACCTCGGATTCATCGACTACATCGACCGGACCGGGTCCGCCGTGCCCGACCTGGACGCGCGCTGGAGCTGGCCCGGCTTCTTCGCGGGGGCCGCGTTCGTCGCCAAGGCCTGCGGGGTCACCGACCTCACCGAGGTCATCCGCTGGTGGCCGATGACCATGCAACTCCTCTATCTGGCCCCGCTGTTCCTGCTCGTACGCCATATGCGCGCGAGCTGGCGGGCCAAGTGGACCGGCATCTGGATCTTCGTGCTCAGCGGCTGGGTGGGCCAGGACTACTTCTCCCCCCAGGGCTTCACGTATCTCCTCTATCTGGTCTTCGTGGCGATCCTGCTCGTGTGGTTCCGGGCGCCACGGGTGCTGTGGACGAAGGCGCGGCCCGGCGAGCTGGAGGTCGAGCCGACCGACCGGCGCCAACGGGCCGTGCTGCTCATGGTGTTGATCGGGCTGTTCATGGCGACGGTCCCGGCGCACCAGCTCACGCCGTTCGTGATGCTGGGCGTCCTCGCGGTGCTCGTCCTGATCGGCCGCTCCGAACTGCGCGGCCTGCCCATCCTGTTCGCCGTCGTGGTCTGCGTGTGGATCGGCTTCCTCGCCGAGCCGTACTGGTCGGGGCACTTCGACGAGCTGTTCGGCGGGGTCGGCGGCGTGGGCAGCAATGTGTCCTCGTCGGTCTCCGGCCGTATCGGGGAAGGCAGTTCGAGCCACAAGCTCGTCCTGTACGCGCGTGTGGCGCTGGCCGGCGGTGTGATGGCGCTGGCCTGCTGGGGCTGGTGGCGGCGGCGCGACCACAAGTACCGCGAGCGGTCGCTGCTGGTCCTCACCTTCGTCCCGTTCCTGGGCTTCGGCATGCAGTCGTACGGCGGCGAAATGGCGCTGCGCGTCTTCATGTTCGCCCTCCCGGGGGCGGCCCTGCTCGCCGCGCTCGCCCTGTTCCCGCGCACCGGCGTCACCGCGAAGGAACGGGACAAGGACCGGGTGAGCCTCGCCCCGCTCGCCGCGCTGATGGCGGGCCTCGTCCTGATGGGCGGCTTCCTGGTGGCCCGCTGGGGCAACGAGCCGTTCGAGCGGATCCGGCCGGGCGAGGTCGCCGGCATGGAGTACGTGTACGCGCACGACAAGCCGACGGTACGGCTGCTGTGGCTCAGCGACGACACGGTGAACAACGTGACGCCCGCGATGCCCTGGGGCGCGCGGGACATGGAGAGGGTGGAGTACCTGCCGACACTGGCGCCGCCCGATCCGGTCCTGGTGTCGGGCCTGGTCAAGTCCCTCAAGGACGCGGGTCCGAACTCGTTCCTCATGGTCAACCGCAGCCAGGTGACCTATCTCCAGCTGGACGTGGGCTACTCCAGGACCTGGGACACCCGGCTCGTCCACAACCTCGACGCCCGCCCGGAACTCCGCAAGACGTTCGCCAACGACGACGTGACCATCTACACCCTGCGCAAACAGCCGGGCGGCAAGGTCGCCGAGCCCGACCCCGGTCCGATCGGCCCCCAGGTCACCTGGACCCCCTGGTCGGTCGTCGGAGGCCTCGCCGCGATCGCCCTGATCCTCCTGCTGACGACCCGCGAGGTGGTACGGGTGGCCGTCCGCCCCAGCGTGCGACAACTGCAGTGGCTCCAGAGCACCTTCTGGTTCTCACTACCACTGCTGGCGGTGCTGCTGGCTTCGTTGGTCCAGAGGTTCTTGACGATGGCGTGAGGGAGGGGGCGCGCTCCGGCAGGGGGCGCACCCTTTAGGGGTGCGGGGAACTGCGCGACAAGCCACAACGAGCCCGCAGCTTCGAACAACACCAGCCCCCTCCCCGCTCTCCCCTCCCGCGGAGCGCCACCGGCGGAGCGCTACCGCCGAAGCCACTTCACTTCGTACGCCCCCATCTCGAACCGCTCCCCGTCGACCTCCGCACTGATCTTCCGATCCAGCGTGTTCACGACGAGAAGCGCCTTGTCATCGGCAAGGACCCGCACGTTCGGCTTGTCGTCCGCGGCGACAGACACCTGCTCGTACTTCGTGCCCGGCGGAAACTCCCTGTCGAAGCGGGAGATGAGGTCGAGCATCGACAACGCCTTGCCGCCGGAGGCGCGGTCGGTCGGCGTCCACAGGCAGCCGGGACAGGTGGCGCCCTTCTCGGTCTCCGGGTTCCAGTAGAAGGCGGAGGTCGTGCCGCCGCGGGCCATCGCGATCAGCCCCGAGGCCTGCACGGCGACGCGATGCGGCTCGGACCAGCCGTCGCGGATGTCGTCGCCGTCGGCGGGCTCCACGTAGTACTCGGCCCACCACAGCGGCAGGTCACCGGTCTGCTCGCGCACCCACCGGCTGACGGCGGTGAACTTGTCGGTGGCCCCGAACTCGTCCGGCAGCAGGTCGTCGTCCTTGGTGTAGCTGGACCCGTCGACGACGACGAAGTCCGCGCCCGCCTTGTGCTTGTTCCAGTAGTCGAAGGCGTCGAGGATCCGCTGGTCCATGGTGCCCCAGCTGCCCTTCAGCGTCGTCGACGCGTTCTCCTTCTGGCGCGGGTCGAGGCTGTCCATCACCAGATAGGGCCCGCCGACCTCGATGTCCTTGTCGACCTTCTTGAGCGCCTTGTACACGAGGTTGTACAGCTCGGTGTAGCCCTCGTAGTCCCAGCGGGCCTCGGCGTCGTTCCAGAAACCCTTGAACTCGTTCCAGACGATGAAGTGGCGTACGTCCGGGTAGCGCTTGGCGACGGTCGCGGCGAGGGCGGCGTAGTCCTTGTAGTGGGCGCGGTCCGGCGCCGTCTCCAGTGCCGCCTGGCTCCAGTCGGTCTTGTCGGAGCCGGGTTTGCCGCCCTTCATCCAGTCCGGGGCACAGCACAGGGTGACGACCGGTGTGCCGCCCGTCTCCCGGACGAAGTCGATCCGGCGATCCATGTCCTCGAAGTCGTACCGCCCCTTGACCGGCTCGGGGTTGTCCGCTCCCCAGCCCATGATGTGCTGGATCTGCGGCAGGGGCTGCTCGCCGAGGCGCTTCTCCACCCGCTTCGTGGCGGCGCCGCTGCCCTCGTCGGCGCTGAACTGGGTGTGGGTGAAGCCCCAGCCCACCTCGGGCCTCGGCGCGGAGGGGGGAACGGCCGGTGTGCCGTGCACCTTGTCACCGTCGCGGGTCGTGCCGGCCTCGCTTCCCGCGTCGCCGGGAAGTGTGTGGATCAGAGTCAGCACCAGGGCCAGAGCGGCCACGCCCACACCGAGCAGAGCGGTGAACCGCCACCGCCGAGCCCCCGAATTCCACCCATGACGTCCCATCAAGGGCAACAGTAACGGCGGGGGTCAGCGGGGGAACAGGTTCCGACGACCACAGCCCTGTAACAGGACGGAGGGGATACACAGGTGATGCACAGCGCCTTCGGGGGCGGGCCGGCACACGTGACACGTTTCCCTCCCGCGCGCCCCTCCCGCGCGCCCCCTTCGGCGTACCCCCTCGGTGTGCCCCCTTCGGTGTGCAACGCGGAAACCGGATGCACGGGCCGCCCACGTGACGGATCATGGCGGCATGTCTGCGAACCCACACGACGCTCTGCCGATCCGGCTCAACGTCGACGACAGCGACTCACCGTCGGACGTCGTCGACGCGCTGTTCCTCGGCCGCTTCGCGACGGGCGAGCAGCCGCACTCGCACTCGGCGAACATCGACCGCGTACGCTCCGGGGCCACGCTGCTCCCTCCCGACGCACAGGTGCTGCGGTCCGCGCGCGACGACGACCGCAGCGCGACCCTCGCCGAGGGCGAGGGCTGGACGGTGCTGGTGTCGCGCTGGAACAGGGGCGCCGACATCACCGTCACCGCGACCAGCTCCGAGCTCGCCGAGAAGGTGCTCGGCCAGGCCACGGACGGCGCGGCCGACGAGCCCGAACCCCAGCCGGAGAACGTGACGATGGGGTTCTGGTACGTGTCGCCCCGGCGCGGACCGCACCGCACGACCCGCCAGATCTCGGCGGGTACGTGGGAAGAGGTGCGCGCCAACTACACCGCGCCCGTGGCGGACGCGATGGACGGCCTGATGAAGACGACGCCCGAGGACATCGCGGGCCGTCTGCTGTTGCTGCACGGTCCGCCGGGTACGGGCAAGACGTCGGCGCTGCGGACGCTGGCGCGCTCGTGGCGGGACTGGTGTCAGGTGGACTGTGTGCTGGACCCGGAGCGGCTCTTCTCGGACGTCGGCTATCTGATGGACATCGCGATCGGCGAGGAGGACGGCACGGGGAAGGGCCGCTGGCGGCTGCTGTTGCTGGAGGACTGCGACGAGCTGATCCGCGGCGAGGCCAAGCACACGGCGGGCCAGGCGCTCTCCCGCCTGCTGAACCTCACGGACGGTCTGCTGGGCCAGGGCCGCAACGTCCTGGTGGGCGTCACCACCAACGAGGACCTGGAGCGCCTGCACCCCGCCGTCGTACGCCCCGGCCGCTGCCTCGCCCGTATCGAGGTCGGCCCGCTCACCCGCCACGAGTCCGCCGCCTGGCTGGGCACGGAGGAGGGCCTGGGCCGCGAGGGCGCCACCCTCGCCGAGCTCTACGCCCTGCGCCGCGGCACCACCCCGACCTCGGTCCCGGACCAACGAGAGGGCGCGGACGCGGGTCTGTACCTGTAGGCCGCGCGACAACCCGTCACTCGGCGGACCAGGGCGCCCCTTCAGGGGCGCGGGGAACTGCGCGACCAGCCACAACGAGCCCGCAGACAGCAAACGACCGGCAGCATTCCAGAGCCACTCCAACACCAACGCCAACCGTCAGCCACAGCCACCAACGCCAAGCCGGCGCCAACCGTCAGCCACCATCCGTAGGCCGCCAGCTGTCAGCCGGACGCCCCATACGCCGCGCGCAGCGCATCCCGGGCCGCGGCGAGGGCGGCGGCCTCGGACAACCCGAGCCGCCGCACACGATCGGCATAGGCCTGCGCGGCGGACACCGCTTCCCGCTCCGCCGCCGAGCCCGCGGCAGCGACGAACGTTCCGTTGCGCCCCCGCGTCTCGATCACCCCGTCGGACTCAAGAGCCCGGTACGCCTTGGCGACCGTGTTGGCGGCGAGGCCGAGCTCCTCGGCCAACCCCCGCACGGTCGGCAGCCGATAGCCCACAGGCAACGCCCCCGCTCGCGCCTGTTCGGAAATCTGGGCGCGCACCTGCTCGTAGGGCGCGATCCCCGCGTCGTCCTCAATGTCGATCTTCAGCGTCACGCAGTGATTGTCCCGCACCGGCGGGAAAATGAGAGGCACCCGGCCTCACCGCCCACGTAGCGTGCGACGTCATGACTGTGATCGTCCGCGACTTCCGCGCCGGAGACGCCGAGGGCTTCGCCCGTATCCGGCACCTGGCACTCCCCTTCATGCTCTCCACCCCCGAGGCCATCACCTACGACGCCGCGAACGTCCACCCCGACGCCCACTTCCAGCCGCTGGTCGCGGAGGAGGACGGCGAACTCGTCGGCACCGCCCAGGTCGGCATCGTGTACGACAGCCCGCAGCCCGGCCAGGGCTATCTGAACGTGTACGTGCACCCGGACCGCCAGGGCCGGGGCGCCGGCACACTCCTCGTGAGGACCGCCGAGGAGCGCCTCGCCGCCCTGGACGCGACCAAGCTCTTCGTCCGGGTCGTGGACGAGCCGGCGAACCGCGCCTTCGCGGAGAAGCGCGGCTACCTCCCCCGTCGCTCCGCGCACTTCCTCCGCCTGGACCTGGCGACGTGCACACTGCCGCCGCGCCAGGAGCCGCCCACGGACGTCGAACTGTGCACGGCCGCGGACTTCGCCGACGACCCCCGCCCGCTGTTCGACCTGGACGCGGAGACGCTGGCGGACGAACCGAGCGACATCTCCCACGAGTTCACGGACTACGAGGCCTGGCTGAAGGAGACCTGGTACCACCCCCTCCTCAGCCATGAACTGACCTCGGTCGCGGTCGTCGACGGCCGCCCCGCGGCGTTCAGCGCCGCCCGTACCGACGGCGGCACCCGCTACGGCACCGTGATGACCGGCACGGCCCGGGCCCACCGCGGGCGCGGCCTCGCCAAGCTCGCCAAGAACGACTCCCTGCACCGCGCCCGCGCGGCCGGCTTCACGGAGGCGTTCACGGCCAACGACGCGGGCAACGAACCGATGCTCGCGGTCAACAAGTGGTTCGGCTACGAGATCTGCGCCACGGAGGTGCAACATGTCCGCGAACTCGTCTGATTCCCCCCTCCAGTTGGACATCGTCCTGGTCAAAGCGGGCCGTACGAAGATCCGTTACCCGGCCGAGCTGCTGCACGACGACGGCAACCACGTCACCGTCCGAGCGGCCTGGGCCGGTGCCGGAGTCCGCGACTTCGGCTTCGTACGCTTCGAACCGGGCGACGTCTTCACCGAGCACTACTGGCGCGACCGCTGGTACGCGGTGAAGGAGGTCCGTGGTCCCGAGGGCGTACTGAAGGGCTGGTACTGCGACATCACCCGCCCGGCTTCCGTCTCCGAGGGCGAACTGGTCGTCGAGGACCTCGACCTCGACCTGTGGCGCTCCGCCGACGGCGGGACCGTACTGCGTCTGGACGAGGACGAGTTCGCGGAGAGCGGTCTGGAGACCACCGATCCGCAGGCCGCGGCCGCCGCCCGGTCCGCCCTTGACGAGCTCGAACTCCGCGCCCACGAGGACGACTTCGAGGCACTCCTGACCTAGGCGCTCCTGACCTGGGCACTTCCGACTCGGGCGCTTCTGACCTGGGCACTTCCGACCTGGGCGCTTCCGGCTCAGGCGCTCCTGACCTGGGCGCCCAGGCACCGCTCTCGCCCCGGCACCCCGCCCCCGGCGGTCCGGCAGCCCACCCCGGCAACCCACCCCCGGCAGGCCGGGTAGCCCACCCGGCAACCCCGCCCCGCGGCAGCCCTCAGGGCACGGCCACCACCGCGTACCGCTCGTCCTCCACCTCTCGTCCCCACAGCAGCGGGTCGTCCGACAGCGGCTCCACGCGGACGTCCTCCGCGAGGGGCGCGAGCAGTCCGGTCAGCCGGTCGGCGGATATGCCGACCGGGCTCACCGTCCCCCAGACGCCCTCTATGAGCACGAGCCGTCCGCCGGGGCGGAGCAGCCCGAGCCAGTGCCGCAGGACGCGGCCCGGTTCGGGCAGTGTCCACAGCACATGGCGGACGAGGACGACGTCGAAGCGCTGCTCCCCGACCGGCGGGGCCCCCGCGTCCCCGACCAGGAACGCCGCGTCACGCCCCGCCAGCTTGGCGCGGGCGAGGTCGACCATGCGGGGCGAGGAGTCGACACCCGTGACCCGGTGCCGCTGCTCGGACGCGAGGAGCGACAGGCTGCCGGTGCCGCAGCCCAGATCGAGCACGTCGGCCGGGCCGCGGGGCAGCCAGCCGCGCAGCCTGGCCGCCCAGGCCTCGCGCACGGCGGGGTCCCGCAGTCCGTGGTCGGGCTCGTCGTCGAACGTCGCGGCCTCGGCGTCCCAGTCGACACGAGGCCACTCTTCACCGTTCTTCACTTCTTCGCCTGTGCTGTTACTCGTCATGTGCCCAGAGTGACACCCGCCACTGACAACGGGCCGGGGACAGAACTGCGCCGGACCTGCGCCAGAACTGCGCGGAACCCCCAGTTGTCCGGCATGTGGACTCACAGGTGAAACGTGACTACCGCCACTGACAAGCGGGCACCGATGAGTCACTCTCCCCGGAACGGTCTACCTCCGTACAAACGCGGAACCCGGTAGATGCAAGGAGGCAGCCATGCGCCGTGTAACCGTGCAGAAGCCCCTGAGGAAGTCGGACTCCCGTCGCGTGCGGGACGACGCCGACGAGCGCCCCGCCGAGCGCCCGGAGGTCCGAAAGGACATCGCGCGCACATGGTGGCCGGACGGCTGAGCCGTCACGGCGCCAGGAGCCGTCGGAGCGCGAGGAGCCGTCAGGGCGCCAGCCGCTTGCGGTAGTGGAGGCGGTCGTACGGCCCGTCCACGCGGCGCTCCACGAGTTCGTACCCGTACTTCGGGTAGATCTTCTGGTTCTCCCACATCAGCGCGTTCGTGTAGAGCCTGACCTCGGGCAGTCCGAGCGCACGCGCGCGTGCGTCCACGAATGCCAGAAGGCGGCGCCCCACGCCCTGTCCATGGGCGTCCGGGTGAACGGCGATGCTGTCGAGGAAGAGATGGTCCTCGTGCGCCTCGATCACCACGAGTCCGGTCACGGGCTCCCCCGTGACGAACACCCGCCCCGCGGCGACGTCGGCCGCGTGGTCAGCCTCCATCGGACGCGGAACCACTCCGATCCGCTCGATGTAGGGACGGTAGGCCGCATCGGTCACGGCCTTCACGGCAGCCGTGTCGGCGGCGACGGCGGGGCGGATCCGAGCCTCGTACGGAGTGTCCGCCGGGGTTCCTTCCGGGGTCTTCGTCATGGCTGGAACGGTACCTACCTGATCGCAGTCTCAGCACTCCCTTAAGCGGACCATAAGGATCGCCCTCACCCCCTCCCAGCAGGCGATTTCGCGGTTTCGAGGGGCTAGCTTGCTGATCGCCCCAAGGCTCACAAGCACCCCGGATCCGCTTCGAGGAGTTCCCCATGTCCGCTCGCCGCAAGGCCACCCGCACCCGCCTCGCCACGGTCGCCGCCGTCGGTGTCGCCCCGCTCGCCCTGACCGGGCTTGCCGCCGCCCCGGCGGTCGCGCACGGCTCGATGACGGACCCGGTGAGCAGGGTCGCGGGCTGCTTCGCGGAGGGTCCGGAGAACCCGAGGTCCGCAGCCTGCAAGGCGGCGGTCGCGGCCGGCGGCACGCAGGCCCTCTACGACTGGAACGGGGTCAACATCGCGAACGCGGCCGGGAAGTCGAAGGAGATCATCCCCGACGGAAAGCTGTGCAGCGCGGCCAACGACAAGTTCAAGGGCCTCGACCTGGCCCGCGCCGACTGGCCGGCCACGCGGCTGACCTCGGGCAACCGCACCTTCCGCTACAAGGGAACGGCCCCGCACAAGGGCTCCTTCGAGCTGTACGTCACCAAGGACGGCTACGACCCGACGAAGCCCCTGAAGTGGTCGGACCTGGAGTCGAAGCCCTTCCTCAAGGTCACCGACCCGCGGATGGAGAGCGGCGACTACGTCTTCGACGGCGTCGTCCCGGTCAAGTCGGGCCGCCACCTCATCTATTCGATCTGGCAGCGCTCTGACTCCCCCGAGGCGTTCTACACCTGCTCGGACGTCGTGTTCGGAGAGGGCGGGAGCGGAAGTGGGGGCGGCGCCGAGGCCTCCACGGCCCCGACCGCGTCGGCGCCGTCCGACCAGGAGATCGCGGACGGCACCGACGAGTCGTCCGTGGAGCACGGCGGTCACGGCGACGACGACCCGAAGACCCAGGCCACGGTCACGGCGGCCGCGGACACCACGTCGGATTCCGACTCCGACGCCGGTTCCGCCGCCTCGGCGGCACCCTCCGAGGCGGCGGACGACTCCGCGAGCGACGCCGAGCCCGCCGGCGGTTCGGAGAACCTCGCCGAGACCGGCGGTTCGAGCACCACTCCGTACGTCGCGATCGGCGGGGCGACCGCCCTGGCGCTCGGGGCCGGGGCGCTGCTCGCGTCGGTTCGCCGCCGTGCCGTGAGTGGCGGCCGCCACAGCCGATAAGGCCTGCGGCCCGCGGACGGTGCTGGGTCTGCGGGCCGCCTGTGGCTGGTCGCGCAGTTCCCCGCGCCTCTGAAGGGGCGCGGTTCGCCGGTCGGCTAGCCGATCACCGACAGGCAGGTCGTCGGGGTGGCGTGTGCCGGGTCCAAGGCGTTCGCCACCTCGTGGAAGGCGATCCGGTCGATGAGCCCGATCGCCGCGTGCTCGGAGAGGTCGACCGCACACAGGTCCTGGATCAGGACATTGCGTACGTTCGGACCGTCGAGGTACTGCGAGCGGTACGGCGTGACGACCTCGTCGTACTTGGTGGCGATGACCGTGTAGCGGACACCGGGGACGGTGTCGCCGCCCGCGTTGAGCTTGGTCAGGAACGCGGATCCCGCCACCTGGTCGGCGAGGGCGGGGGTGGCCGTGGAGAGCAGGTCGGCCGCGCCGGGGAAGTAGTCGAGGAGTTGGGTGAGTCCGTTCAGGGTGGTGCCGTGGTTGTCGGGGGCGATCCCGACGAGGGCGTTCACCTTGGCGGCTCCGCCGAGGAACTTCAGATAGTGACGGGGCATCATGCCGCCCTGCGAGTGGCCGACGAGGTCGGCCTTGGCCGCGCCGGTCGCGGCGAGCACTTTGTCGACGAAGGTCTTGAGCTGCTCCGCCGACTTGTCGATGGGACCGAGGCCGTTGAAGAACGGCACGCCGGGCAGTTGCCCGTAGTCGAGGGCGAAGACGCAGTAGTTACGGTTCACGAGGTAGGGCGCGAGGCCCAGCCAGTTGTCTACGGAGTTGGCGAAGGTGCCGTGGACGAGGACGACGGGGCGCGGGTGGGCGGCGGACGGCTTGCAGGAGTAGTCGTTCCAGCCACGGCTCGGCGCGGTCTCGGCCTCGGCGGTGGCGGCGGTAGCGACGGTGGCGGTGGGGACGACGGTGACCGCGGCGGTCAGCAGCAGCGCGGCCAGGGGTCTGAGCAGGCGTTTCCAGGGCAGCATCGAGTGATCTCCTTGCGGCTCAAGGGAGTTGCGATGGCGTACGCCCTGTGATCCGGATCACGAGGATGCTGTTCTTTTGCCAAGTTACGAGCGAGTAGTAGAAGTGTGAAGTTACGCGTCAGTAAAAACTTCCGGTGCTGGCCGGGAGCACTGACACGTGCCGCGGAACCGTCACCAGGCGGGCCTGATGGGACCGTAGGGCGCAATGCGCAGCAAACGGTCACGCAACGCCCGGACTTCACCCTCGCCAAGCAGTTCGACCCAGGGGCCGACGGCTTCCGCGGCCGCCTCCTCCGCCGCCCGCGTACAGGCCCAGCCCTGCTCGGTCAGCACGACCAGCCGGGCGCGCGCGTCATCGGGGTGCGGGCGCCGCTCGGCGTACCCCTTGCGGACGATCTCGTCGACAAGTTGACTCGCGGCCTGCTTGGTCACGCCCAGATGGGCGGCCAGCTCCGTGACCGTCGCCCCGCCGGGCGCGAGGCGCGCGAACGCGAACCCGTGCGCGGGCCGGACCCCCTCGAACCCACGGGCGACGACACCGTCGTGGATGCGCTGGGTGAGCTCGCCGGCGACGGCGAGCAGGGCGGCGGACAGGGCCATGGCCTCGGAGTTCTGCACGCACGCATTGAAACACCCTTGACGAATTGGTCAAGCAGCTTGACCATGGATCCACATAGTCAAGCAGCTTGACCATTCGCCGCTGGAGGCAGCCGTGCCCGTAGTCCGCTCGTCCGAAGCCGTCGTCCACGAGATCCACGGCGCGCGCTTCGTCTCGTACGCCACTCCCCTCAGCGGGAGCAGAGAACTGTGCGCCTGGCGGGGCGAGATCCCCGCTGGCACGAAGGCGCCCGCACACACCGTCAATCGCGAGGAGATCTTCCATCTGCTGGCCGGGGAACTCCTGATGACCCTCGACGGCCGTACCGAGCGGATCGCCGCGGGCGACACGGTGATCATCAATCCCGGCGCGACACTCGCCGTGGAGAACCCGACCGAGGAGACCGCGATCTCCTGGGTCACCACGTCGATCGGCCTCCAGGCGAAGCTGGCGGACGGCACGGTGATTACTCCGCCGTGGGCCAACTGACCTTGAGAACCGGGGTTGTGTCGGAAGCTGCGGGTCGGTCGTGGCTGGTCGCGCAGTTCCCCGCGCCCCTTACGGGGCACCCCCGTCTCCCCACCGGGGCACGAAGCGGTCACGCCGCCAAAGACCCCGGTGTGATCGCCCGCGGTCCGAACTTCGCCCGGACCCGGTCCGCCGCTTCCTCGACCCGCCGGACCTTCTCGTCCACCGGGTCGAAGGTGAGCTGGTAGGAGGCCTGTTCGGCAGGGTCGAGCCCCTCGGCACGCAGGACGATGCCGCGGACCCGGGCGCGCTGCAGCCCGAGCGCCTCGTACATGCGGTACGCGGCGTCGGTGAGCGCCGAGGAGTGGGCGGTCGGCTCGGGGAGGGTGCGGCTGCGGGGCGTGGTGGAGCGGTCGGCGTAGCGGACGGTGAGGGTGAGCGTGCGGCACACCTTCTCCAGGGCGCGCAGCCGGGCGCCCAGTTCCTCGGCGGCGGAGAGCAGAGCGCGCCGGTGCTGGTCCGGGTCCAACTCGTCGTGCGGGAAGGGGCGTTCGGCGGCGAGCGACCGTGAGACGGCGTTCGGTACGACCCGGCCGCGGTCGATACCCCGTGCCATCTCGTGCAGTTCGCGGCCCGTGCGGGCGCTGGTGAGCCGTTGCAGTGTGGACAGGGGCGCGGCGGCGACCTTGCCGACGCTGTCCAGGCCGTACTCGCACAGGGTGCGGGCGGTGGCGGTGCCGACTCCGGGCAGCGCCCGCACGGGCTGTTCCGCCAGGAACTCCGCGAGGGCGCAGGGGTCTTCGGGCACCACGCGGGTCGTTCCGGGGGCGGCTTCCCGCAGGGCCATCCGTGCGAACATCGGCCCGGGTCCGGCCCCGATCACACAGTCGACGCCGTGCCAGGCGAGCGCCCGCACCCGGATCATCGAGGCCAGTTCCTCGACGTCCCGCTTGAAGTACCGCTCGGCGCCCCGCAGATCGGCCAGCGCTCCGTCCGGTGGCAGCGCCTCGACGACGGGGGTGAACTCCTCCAGCGTGCCGAGGAGCCCGGGCAGGGCGGCCTCGTACGCCGGAGGCAGCTGGAAACGTACGCAGAGGATGGTCATCCCGCACTCCCCGGGCTCTGGTGCCACAACTTCTTTCCACCGGCGGGCCCTTCGCCCGCCGGGCGCAGATCGGCCCACGGATGCATTTCGTATCCCGTGGACATCTGGATTCGACGGCCGCCCGTCGGATCTCCCGTGTCCCGCGAGCCACCCTCGGCCCCGTCCTCCCCCTGCGGCTCGGCCAGCCGCAGGGCCACTCCGTCCAGGCCTTCCTCGCGCCGCAGTTCCACCAGGTCGGCGAGGTTCCAGGCGGCCGCCCCGACCACGCTGAGGCTGCGCGGGCCGCGCCGCTGCACCACTCCGCGTACGAGCAGGAGCCAGGAGTGGAAGACGGTGTGCGCGCACGCGTCGTGGGAGTCGTCGAAGAAGGCGAGGTCGACCAGGCCCGTGCCGTCGTCCAGGGTGGTGAAGATGACCCGCCTGCCGGAGCGGATCGGCGGGGTCTGGGTGGCCGCCTTGGCACCCGCGACCAGGACCGTCTCACCGTGCCGTGCCGCCCGCAGCCGGCGCGCGGTGACCACGCCCAGCTCCTCCAGGAACTCCCGGTGATCGTCCATCAGATTGCGTGAGGCGTCCATGGAGAGCACACCCAGCTCGGCACTGAGCCGCTCGGCCGAGGAGAGGTCGGGCAGCCCGGCCGGCGCGGTCTTCTGCCCACCGGCCAGGGGAAGTTGGTTCCCGCGACCGGCACGCGCTCCCCGGTGCAGCTCGGTCAAGTGCAGTTGCAGATCACGGCGGTTGGCACCGAAGGCGTCCAACGCCCCGACCTGCGCGAGCCGTCCGGCCAGCGGACGGCTCGGCCGGGCCCGTTCCCAGAAGTCGAGCAGCGAGGCGTACGGCTGCCCGTCCGCGATCCGTGCCGCCTCGGCCTCGCTGATGCCGTGCACGTCGGAGAGCGCGAGCCGCACACCCCAGGCCTTCCCGGACCCCCTGAGGGTCCCCCCGGCCACCCCCTTGAACCCTTCGAACCCCTCAGAATCAGACACCAGTTCGATACGGTGTGCGACCGCCGACCGGTTCACGTCCAACGGCAGGATCGGCACCCCCCGCCGCCGCGCGTCCGCGAGCAGCAGCCGCTTCGGATACATCCCGGGATCGTGCGTGAGCAGCCCGGCGTAGAAGGCGGCCGGGTGATGCGCCTTCAGCCAGGCCGACTGGTACGTCGGCACGGCGAAGGCGACCGCGTGCGCCTTGCAGAAGCCGTACGACCCGAAGGCCTCGACGATCTCCCACGTACGGGCGATCGTCTCCGCGTCGTACCCCCGGGCGGCCGCGTGCTGCGCGAACCAGAAGCGGATCCGTCCCTGCGACTCGGGGTCGGACAGCCCGCGCCGCACCCGGTCCGCCTCGTCGCGCCCGCAGCCGGTCATGATGTCGACGATGTCGATGATCTGCTCGTGGAAGACCACGACCCCGTACGTGCTCCTCAGCGGCTCCGCCAGATCCGGGTGCGGGAAGCGGACCGGCGCCCGGCCGTGCCGCGCCTCGATGAACGGCCGCACCATGTCGGCCGCGACCGGTCCCGGCCGGAAGAGGGAGATGTCGACGACGAGATCGTGGAAGTTCGCGGGCTGCAGCCTGCCCACCAGGTCCCGCTGGCCCGGCGACTCGATCTGGAAGCAGCCCAACGTCTCGGCGGACCGGATGAGTCGATACGTGGCGGGGTCGCCCTCCTCGACGGCGTCCAGGTCGACCCGGTCCCCCGTGGCCCGCTCCACCTCGGCCACCGCGTGCGCCATCGCGGACTGCATGCGCACGCCCAGCACGTCCAGTTTGAGCAACCCGAGGTCCTCGACGTCCTCCTTGTCGAACTGCGACATGGGGAACCCCTCGCCGCTGGTCGGCATGACGGGCGTACGGGCGAGGAGCGAGGCGTCGGAGAGGAGGACCCCGCACGGGTGCATGGCGATTCCGCGCGGCAGGGCGTCCAGTGCCTCCACCAGGTCCCACAGCCGCCCGTACTTCTCCATCTCCCCGGCCAGGGGCCGCAGTTCGGGCAGTTCCTCCAGTGCCGCGCGGGCGTCGCGGGCGCGGATGTGCGGGAAGGACTTGGCGATGCGGTCGATGTCGGCCGGGTCCATGGAGAGGGCCGCGCCGACGTCCCGTACCGCATGGCGTACCCGGTACGTCTCCGGCATCGCCACGGTCGCGACCCGCTCGGTGCCGAACCGGCCGATGATCGCGCGGTAGACCTCGAGCCGGCGTGCGGACTCCACGTCGATGTCGATGTCGGGCAGAACCGGGCGGCGCTTGGACAGGAAGCGTTCCATCAGCAGCCCGTGCGCGACGGGGTCGGCGTGCGCGATACCGAGGAGGTGGTTGACGAGCGAGCCCGCGCCGGAGCCGCGCGCGGCGACCCGGATGCCCATCTCCCTTACGTCGTCCACGACCTGAGCGACCGTCAGGAAGTAGGAGGCGAAGTTGTGGTGGGCGATGATGTCCAGCTCGCGATGCATCCGCTCCCAGTAACCACGCGCTTCGGAAGAACGGTCGTAGCCGCGCCGAACCATCCCCGCCGCCGCCCGCGAGGCCAGTACCCGCTGCGCGGTACGGCGTCCGGCGCCGACGAGATGCGGCTCGGGAAAGTGCACGGCGCCGAGGCCGAGGTCGTCCTCCGGGTCGACGAGACACTCGGCGGCGGTGGCCCTCGTCTGTTCGAGCAGGCGGTACGCGGTGTCACGGCGATAGCCCGCGGCCTCGACGATCCGTTCGGCGGCGCCGAGCATGGCGCCCGCGTCCTTGAGCCAGGCCTCGCCGCTGTCCAGCTCCTTGCGGGGGTCGACCGGCACGAGCCGGCGGGCCGCGTCCAGGACATCGGCGACCGGGCCCATGCCCGGGTCGGCGTACCGGACGGCGTTGCTTAGCACGGGCCGCACCTGCTGCTCGGCGGCGAAGCCGACGGTACGGGCGGCCAGCCGCAGCGAGCCGGGACCGGTGCCCTCGCGCCCGTGCCAGACCGCTTCGAGACGCAGGGCGTCGCCGTAGACCTCCCGCCAGGGCACGAGCAGTTTCGCGGCCCGGTCGGGACGCCCCGCGACGAGCGCCCGGCCGACGTCGGAGGCGGGCCCGAGCAGAACGGTCAGGCCGTCGGCGTGGTTGTCCGCCCAGGGCAACAGCGGCCCGTCCGTGTCGCCCGCATGCGTCGCAGTAACGATTCTGCAGAGCTCGGCCCAGCCCTTCGCACCGTCCCGGGCAAGGAAGGTCACCCGAGGCGCCGACTCGTCGATGAAGGCACCGCCCCGCACGGGAGCCCGCCGCCGCCCCCCTCTTACGGACCCGCTTACGGACCCACCGAGCCGTACGGACCCCTCATCCCGCGCGGCCCCCCGGACTCGTACGGACTCCCGAACACGCGCGGACTCCCGAACACGTACGGGCTCCTCGACCGCGAGGTCGACCCCGAACAGTGGACGCACACCCTGGGCGGCGCAGGCCTTGGCGAAGCGGACCGTGCCCGCGAGGGTGTCACGGTCGGTGAGGGCGAGCGCGTCCATGCCCCGCTCGGAGGCGCGCTCGGCGAGGCGCTCCGGATGCGAGGCCCCGTGCCGCAGGGAGAACCCGGAAACGGTGTGCAGATGCGTGAAGCCCGGCACGCGCACCTCCACCACTCCCAGGGGCTCCCACGCCAGCCCTCGAACGTTTGTTCCCTACTCCCTCACCCCCACCATAGACCAATTCCCGAACATGTGTGCGACATCCGTTCGGACCCGTCCCACCTGCGCAAACGCCGGGCGGCTCGGACCGTGGGGGCATGACACAGACAGCCGGGGCCCCACGCCGGACCTTCCTCGAAGAGGTGAAGGACGGAGTCACTCCGCGGGCCACGCTGCTCGTCATCGGTGTGGTCGCCCTGCAACTGCTCTTCATCGCCTCCTATGTGGGGGCGCTGCACAACCCGAGGCCGAAGGACGTGGCGTTCGGGGTGGTCGCCCCGGGAGCCGCCGCGGACCAGGCGGTGGCCCGTCTGAAGCAGCTCCCCGGCAAGCCACTGGACCCTCGCGCGCTCCCCGACCGGGCGACGGCACGCGAGCAGATCGTGAACCGGGACATCGACGGCGCCCTGGTGATCGACCCGGCGGGCACCACCGACACCCTGCTGGTCGCGTCCGGCGGCGGCAAGGTCCTGACCACCACACTGATCGCGCTCGTCACCGGGCTGGAGAAGGAACAAGGGCGCACGGTGAGAACCGTCGACGTGGTCCCGGCCGACGCCCAGGACGCCAACGGGCTCACCACCTTCTACCTGGTCGTCGGCTGGTGCGTGGGCGGCTATCTGTGCGCGTCGGCGTTGGCGATCAGCGCGGGCGCACGGCCGGCCAACCCGCGGCGCGCGACGATCCGGCTCGCCGCCATGGCCGTGGTCGCGATCGTCGGCGGCCTCGGCGGCGCGCTCATCGTCGGACCGGTCCTGGGAGCCTTGCCGGGCAGCGTCTGGGCCCTCTGGGGGCTCGGCGCGCTGATCACCTTCGCGGTGGGAGCGGCCACCCTCGCGTTCCAGTGCCTCTTCGGGGTCGTCGGCATCGGAGTGGCCGTCCTGCTGATCGTGATCCTGGGCAACCCGAGCGCGGGCGGCGCCCTCCCACCCCCGATGCTCCCGCCGTTCTGGAGGGCGATCGGCCCCGCCCTCCCGCCGGGCGCCGGCACCTGGGCGGCCCGCTCGATCGCCTACTTCAAGGGCAACGACACAACAGCCTCGCTCCTGACCCTCTCGGCGTGGGCGGCAGTCGGAAGCGCGGTAACACTCATCGCGGGCTCTCTACGGGGCAAGCCATCGAGCCCCGCCCCACAGGGGCGCCCCTGAAGGGGCGCGGGGAACTGCGCGACCAGCCCCCACCCACCCGCACCCTCCCCACAACGCGAGAACCCCGCCCCCACCCGGAAGGTGAGAACGGGGCTCCAGCCCAACTGAACCGTCAGCCGATCTGAGTACCCGTGGCGGACAGCGCCTCGGTAACCGGCTGGAAGAACGTCTCCCCACCGGAGGTGCAGTCCCCGCTGCCACCGGACGTGAGTCCGATCGCGCTGCTCCCCGAGAACAGCGACCCACCACTGTCACCCGGCTCCGCGCAGACATCGGTCTGGATGAGCCCGTTCACGATGTCGCCGTTGCCGTAGTTCACGGTGGCGTCCAGCCCGGTCACCGACCCGTCGTGCACCTGGGTGGTGGACCCGCTGCGGGTGACCTCCATACCGACGGTCGCCTCCGCCGCACCCGTGATCTCCTGAGCGGAACCGTTGTAGAGGTTCACCTCGCTCGGGTGGTCCACGTCCGCGGTGTACTTCACCAGGCCGTAGTCGTTGTCGGGGAAGCTGGAGTCCGCGTTCTCACCGATCTCGGTGCCGGACGAGTCGGACCAGTTGGTGATGCCCTCGGTGCAGTGCCCGGCGGTGAGGAAGAACGGCTCGCCGCCCTTGACCACGTTGAAGCCGAGCGAGCAGCGGCCGCTGCCACCGGTGATGGCGTCACCGCCGGCGATGAAGGGCCTGAACTCCCCCTTCGTGGTCTTGAGTTCGGCCTTGGCGCCGAGCCCCTCGACGACCTTGGTCAGCTGCGCCATCTTCGCGCCCTTGACCGTACGGTCCGCGGTGACGACGACCTTGTTCGTCGCCGGGTCGACCGCCCACGAGGTGCCGGGGATGGTCGCGTCCTGCTTCAGCGTCGTACGGGCGCCCTTCAGTTCGGCGAGGGAGTTCTCGACGATTCTGGCCTTGGCGCCGGCCGACTCGACGGTCTCGGCCGCGGCCTCGTCGAGGACGTTCACGACGAGGCTCTTCGCCTTCGCGTCGTAATACGTTCCCGCGGCGTCCGTGCCGAGGTCCTTGCCGAGCGTCGAGGCGAGCTTTCCGGCCGCCGTGACCGAGAGGGTCTTGAGCTCTGGAGCGGGCGCGGTCTCACTCGCGTTCGCACTCTGCAAGGTGACTCCCGCGGCGACCAGTGCGGCGATGCCCGCACCTGCCACGGCGGCCCGCCGCTTGGGTATGCGTCGGTGCTTCAACTTGTGTCCTCCTGTGGGGGGTCGGAAACGGCGGCTGTGGGGGCCACCGAGACCGAAAGGTGTACGGACATGAGCCCGACTCGCAATAAAAGCCGCGTCCATGCCAACGGACGCCGACCACTATTCCGAGGCCGTACGGGAGCACACAAGGTCGACTTCAGGACGCGCGTGCCACAACGGACGCGCGCCCCCGCATGGTTGACGCGCGTTGACAAGTGGCCGTCTCACCACGTCGATTCCCATAGCAAACACTACGAGCGAGTAACTAACGGCAGCCTGTGAGGTCTAGTCCTGTCCGGATTTCGACCCTCCGAAGTCCGGATCCAACGGTGTCTCGACGGGCGGGAGTTGCTCCTGCATCGATTGCTGCCACTGCGCCAACAGCTGTTGCGCCTGCGTCGAGAGCTCCTGCGGCTGGATCGGACGCTGCTGCGCCTCGGGCAACGACGGCTGTGTCGGAGCCGTCCCGTCCGACGGCTGCGGCTGCACCTGGGGCGCGGGAGGCGCCGCCTGTTGCGCCGGCTGCTGTGCCCGCTCCAGGAACCGCAGCAGCTCGACGGGGAAGGGCAGCACGAGCGTGGAGTTCTTCTCGGCCGCGACCGCCACCACCGTCTGCAGCAGCCTCAGTTGCAGAGCCGCGGGCTGCTCGGACATCACTCCGGCGGCCTCCGCCAGTTTCTTGGAGGCCTGGAGCTCGGCGTCCGCGTTGATGACCCGGGCCCGTCGCTCACGGTCGGCCTCCGCCTGCCGGGCCATCGACCGCTTCATCGTCTCCGGCAGCGACACGTCCTTGATCTCGACGCGGTCGATCGAGACGCCCCACTCCACGGCCGGGCTGTCGATCATCAGCTCCAGGCCCTGGTTGAGCTTCTCGCGGTCGGCGAGCAGATCGTCCAGTTCGCTCTTGCCGATGATCGAGCGCAGAGACGTCTGCGCCATCTGCGAGACCGCGAAGCGATAGTCCTCGACCCGGATGACCGCGTCCGCGGCGGACACCACCTTGAAGTAGACGACCGCGTCCACCCGCACGGTGACGTTGTCCCGGGTGATGCCCTCCTGCGCGGGTACCGGCATCGTCACGATCTGCATGTTGACCTTCTGGAGCCGGTCCACGAAGGGCACGATCATGGTGAATCCCGGACCACGCACCCCGGATCGCAGCTTGCCGAGCCGGAGCACCACGCCCCGTTCGTACTGTTTGACGACGCGGGCCGCCGCCATCGCGTACACCGTTCCGACGGACGCGAGAGCCACTCCCGCCGTCACCAGCTCCTCGATCATTACGACCCCCAGGGTCCGTACCGGGCGCAACAGGTGTGTACTTCGACGGTAACTCCGGCGCGGACGCGAAGGGGAGATGGAGGACCGAGGTGCCGAACGGGATACGGATGCGGGACGGACGACTGCTGGCGTTCGAGGAGTGGGGGGACCCGGACGGCAGCCCGGTGATCCTGCTGCACGGCACACCGGGCTGCCGGCACGGGGCGGTGCCGGCGGAGCTGATGGCCGAGCGTCCCGGGGTGCGGTTCATCGCGTACGACCGGCCGGGGTACGGGGGTTCGGACCGCGGTCCCGGACGCCGGGTCGCGCAGGCCGCGCGGGACGTGGCGGCGCTGGCCGACTCGCTCGGGCTGGGGAGGTTTGCGGTGCTCGGCCGCTCGGGCGGTGCCCCGCACGCGCTGGCCTGCGCGGCGCTGCTGCCCTCGCGGGTGCGGCGGGTGGCTGCGATGGCGAGCCTCGCGCCGCCCGTCGCCGAGGGGCTGAACTGGTTCGACGGGATGGCGAGGTCCAACGTCGAGGAGTTCACACAGGCGCTCACCGACCCGCTGGAGTTCGCGGACCGGCTCGCCACCCGGGCCGCCGCGATCCGCGCGGACCCGGCACAGCTCCTCGCGTCGATCAAGGACGGCCTCACCGACTCCGACCGCCGGATCGTCTCCACCCCGGCCGTGAGCGAGATGCTGCTGCGCAACTACCGCGAGGCGCTGCGCGAGTCGGCCTACGGCTGGCTCGACGACACCCTCGCGCTGCTGAGCCACTGGGGCTTCGACCCGGCGCGGATCACCCGCCCCGTGCTGCTGTGGCACGGCGCCGAGGACACCTTCTCCCCGGTGGGCCACTTCGAATGGCTGGCCGAGCACATCCCCCGCGCCCGCCCGGTCCTGGACCCGAAGGGCAGCCACTTCTCAGCCCTGGAGGCCCTCCCGGACGTACTGGACTGGCTGTGCGCGACCCCACGGACCGACACCTGACCGGGCCACCGCCCCACACCCGAAGCGCCTCAGCGCCAGGGCGCCGCCCCACACCCGGGTCGCCTCACACCCGAAGCGCCTCACACCCGAAGCACTTCACGCCCGAGATCACCTCACACCCCGAGGACCACTCACGCCCAAGACCGCCTCACACCCCGGGCCCCACTATGAGCCCGCTCCCCGCCGCCCCCGGCCGCTCCAGCCGTGCCCCGCGCATCAGGTCCATCACCCGCTCATGGCTGTCGCCCACGGCGTCCGTCACCCGCAGCCGAAGCCGCAACTCGTCGATCTCGTCGACGAACCGCTGGGTGTACGCGCCGTGGGGCGCGGTCTCGTACCCGGTGGCGCCCGGCAGGGGGAAGCCCGCGCCGACGAGCATCTGCCGGTAGTGCTTGCCGTGCACGAGCCCCATGGCGGCGAGTTCCCGCAGCAGCCCCGCGTGGTCGGTCCACTCCCCGGAAGCCCCGTCGTGCGGTACGAGTCGGTACTCGACCCGCTCCACCACGGCGTGCTGCGGACCGCCGTTCAGTATGCCCACCTCCCAGGCGGGCTCGTCCGGGACGAAGGCGCCGGACACCCAGGACGCACGCCAGCCCAGCGCGGGCCGTACCGTACGCGCGTACTGCGCCCGGCCGAGCACCGCGGCGAGGGCGACCGCCAGCAGGCTGCCCAGCGCGTCCGTGTCCATCAGCCGCAGCCGCCAGGGCCACTGGCGGCTCAGCTCCCCCGTCACATTGCCGCGCGTGATCTCCCACAGGAGCACCAGCGCCAGCACCACGAGCAGCACCAGCGGTGTAGTGAACAGCAGCGGACTGCGGCGTACATGGCGCTGCTGGTCGGAAGCCACTTCCCTGTTCCCCCGGTCGTCCTCATGCACCCGGGCGAGCCCGCACGGCCAAGGACGAGCCCCCGCACCGCGAACGGCGGGCGGGGGCTCGTCTGCTGCTGGCTGCAGTCAGGTCACGCGGGTGTCGATGTGTCGCGTACCGGTCAGAATACGTTGACTCCGTAGGCGCCCAGCGCCTCGGTGACCGGCTGGAAGAACGTGGTGCCACCGGAGGTGCAGTTGCCGCTGCCGCCGGAGGTCAGACCGTAGGCGACACCGTTGCTGCCGTAGAGCGGACCGCCGGAGTCGCCGGGCTCGGCGCAGACCGTGGTCTGGATCATGCCGTAGACGATGTCGCCGCCGCCGTAGTTCACGGTCGCGTTCAGCGCGGTGACGCGTCCGGTACGGGTGCCGGTGGTGGAACCGGTACGGATGACGTTCGTGCCCACGGACGGGGTGGCGGCGCTGGTGATGTTCACGCTGCCCGCGGTGCCTTCCTTGGCGATGCTCGTGTTGCTGTACCGGACGAGACCGTAGTCGTTCGTCGGGAAGCTGGATCCCGCGGTCGGCCCGAGGACCGTGGTACGGCCGGAGTTGGAGTACCAGGTGCCCGCGCCGTCGGTGCAGTGACCGGCGGTCACGAAGTAGTCGGCGCCCGCGCTGTTCTTGACGTTGAAGCCGAGGGAGCAGCGCCAGCTACTCGCATAGATGGCGTCGCCACCCTTGATCAGCTTGTTGATTTTGCCCGGGGTGTGCTTGATCTGCAGAGCGCCGGCGTTGGTGCCCGCGGCCCGCTTGATCTTCGCGATCTCCGCCTTGGAGACGGTGCTGTCGACCGTGACGACGACCTTGCCGGTCTTGGCGTCGGTCGCCCAGGCGGTGCCCGGCACATCGGCCTTGAGCACCGAAGAGTTGGCACTCTTCAGCTGGGTGGTGCTGAACGTCTGAGCGTCGCTCGCGTTCGCGGAGGGGATGGTGAATGCGGCCGCGGCCACGAGTCCGGAGGTGACGGCGATCAGCCGGGTCCGTCTCGCTATTCCGCTGCGGGGGGTGGTGCGCTTGGTCCTCACTGTTCGTTCCCTCCAAAGGGAAGTCGGGGGCCCGCGTGGGGTCGGGGCCCGTGAGGCGCACGCCAGGAGCAGAATGCCCGGATTCCGGACACGCCGTGCTCCTGACAAGGCGCTGGGGGGAGTATTTGGCCGCACACCCGACGGGCGCAAGGGCGCCTTTCGGCCGTGCGGTGTTCAACTTACGTATGTCCCACGGGAGTTGATCTCATCGACGGCAGTGTGTGGATTACGTGCGGATTATCGGAGCAGATTGCGTTCCCCGGCGGCAATCGCCGCGCTCAGGGTATTGCCCGGCGGTGGGAATGGGCAGATGAAGTGGTCCGCGAATGCGCAGGGTGGGAGCAGGGCCCGATTGAAGTCCACCGTCGTGCGCCCCTCCGCGTCAGGAGCCGCCGGGCGCAGGAACCGGAAGCGATGACTGCCGTTCCCACTCGTCGCATCGCCGAAAACCGCCCACAGCGATCCGTCCCCCTGAACCGTCACCTGAAGGGTCAGATCCTGCCCGTCCAGCCTGAAGGCGAGTTCACCGCCGAGCCCGAGCCCGCGCTCCCGTCCGTCGGCGTTCGCCACGCGTACGGTCCGGTCCTCCCCGTACGGCGTGAAGCGACCCGCCACCGACCAGCGCGGATCGTACGGCGTGGCCTCGATGCCCCGGAACGCCCGCCGGGCCGGGGAGGCGGGGTCGAAGTCGCGTACACCCAGGACCCCTTCGCGCACGAGGACGACGAACCGGCGCTCGCCGTGCGCGACCCGGGCCGTGGCGGCCGGACCGGGGTCGGCCCCGAGCCCGACCTCACCGGCGAAGGGCTCCCCGTCCACGAGGAGGCCGTCGGCCGCGTCGGCCGTCAGCACGAGAGCGTCACCGTCCAGGGACCACCGGCCCGGCATGTCCGGAAGTAGCCCCTCCGGATAGTCCTCGATCCAGTGGGTGCCGCTGAGCGCGAGCGGGCCGTGGGGCGCGGACACCGTCTCGGTGCGGTGCTCGTGCCAGTGCTTCCACTCCTCGGACGCGTCCGCCGCCACGTGTTGCGTGGTCATGTGATCAACCCTTCCACCGGGCTCCGCCGGCCCGAGGTGTGAGCGCGGCGTCGCGCCGGTGTATTCCGCCCGGCGCGACCGCCGGCGGTCGTGAACTCCCCGAACGCCCCGGCGGTCGTAACCGCCGGGGCCCCGGATCCCGGGATGTTCTAGATCTTCGGCAGGCCGGGCGGGTTGATCTCCGACTTCGGGACGGCCTCACTCGACAGGCCCCAGCGCTTGAGCACACGCCCGTAACTGCCGTCCTCGATCACGTGGTTGACGGCGGCCGCGTACGCGTCGACGAGCCCGCTGCCCTTCTTCGTGGTGGCGGCGATCTTGCCCTGGAGGTCGTCGCCCGCACCGGAGAGCGTGCCGATGATCTGCGACTGCCCGGCCGAGGCCACGTGGTACGCGGCGGACGGGCTGGGGCCCAGGTAGGCGTCGATACGGCCCGACTGGAGGGCCAGGTAGTAGTCCGTGTCCTTCTGGAAGTACTTGATGGACACCGGCTTCCGGCCCGCCTTCTCGTTCTGCTTGCTCCAGTCGACGAGGATCTTCTCCTGGTTGGTGCCGGAGGAGACGGCGATCGTCCTGCCCGCCACGTCCTGGGGTCCCTCGATCTTCCAGTCGGTGCCCTTCTTGGCCTCGAACGAGATGTTGTCGAGACGGTAGGTCGCGAAGTCGTACTTCTCCTTGCGCTCCTCGGTGACGGTGACGTTCGAGAACACGGCGTCGAACTTGCCGCTGTCGAGACCGACGAAGAGGTTCTCCCAGGAGACCTCGTCGTTGTCGAGCTTCAGTCCGAGGGTGTCGGCGACAAGGGTCGCGAGGTCGATCTCGGAGCCGATTCTGGTCTTGTCGTCGGTCGCGTAGAAGCCGAGTGGCGGCGAGGCGTCGGCGCTCTGGCCGAGCTTCAGCGTGCCGCGCTTTCGGATCGCCGCCGGGACGAGCGCGGCGATGTCGTCGACCTTCTTGCCGCGGATCCGGTTCTGGTCCGGGCCGATGTTGACGTCGCCGACCTTCTTGGTGCCGGAGCCGCCCGTCCCGGTCGCCGCGTCGCTGTCACCGCCGCAGGCGCTGAGCAGGGGTGCGACGACAAGGGCTGCGACGGAGGCGGCGAGGGTACGTCGGGATATCACGGGTGAACTCCTGAAATGAGAAGGAACGAACAGAAACAGAGAGAGACGAGGTCAGAGGACCTTGGAGAGGAAGGCGCGGGTGCGTTCGTGCCGCGGCCGGTCGAGTACGTCGCCGGGGGTGCCCTGTTCGACGATCCGGCCGTCGTCCATGAAGACGACGGTGTCGGCGACCTCGCGGGCGAAGCCGATCTCGTGCGTGACGACGATCATCGTGGTGCCCTGGTGGGCCAGGTCCTTGATGACGTCGAGGACCTCACCGACCAGCTCGGGGTCGAGCGCGGACGTCGGCTCGTCGAAGAGCAGCAGTTTCGGCTCCAGGGCGAGCGCCCGGGCGATGGCCACGCGCTGCTGCTGTCCCCCGGAGAGCTGCTTCGGGTAGGCGTCGGCCTTGTCGGCGAGCCCGACCCGGTCGAGCAGCCCGCGCGCGGTCCCGGTGACGTCCTTGCGGGACCGCTTCAGCGCGGAGACCGGGGCCTCGACGATGTTCTCCAGCACCGTGAGATGCGGGAAGAGGTTGAAGTTCTGGAAGACGAACCCGATGCGGGTGCGCTGCCTGAGGATCTCCCGCTCGCGCAGCTCGTACAACTTGTCGCCGGAGCGCCGGTAGCCGACCAGCGAGCCGTCCACGCTGATCCAGCCCTGGTCGACCTTCTCCAGATGGTTGATGGTCCGCAGCAGCGTGGACTTGCCGGATCCTGACGGACCGAGTATGACGGTGACCTCACCGGTCCGCACCTCCAGGTCGACGCCCTTGAGGACTTCGAGCGAACCGAAGCTCTTGTGCACGGACTTGATGTCGACCATGGGGGCGGCGGCCGCCCCGTCCTTGGTCAGCGGCGCGCTCATCGCGTGCTTCCCTTCGCGAAGTGTCGTTCGACGTAGTGCTGGAGGACCGAGAGCGCGGTGGTCAGGAGGATGTACCAGGCCGTCGCGACCATGAGCAGCGGTACGACCCGGCCGTTGCGTCCGTAGATGACCTGGACCTGGTAGAAGAGTTCGCCGATCGCCATGACGGAGACGATCGAGGTGCCCTTGAAGAGGGAGATCACCTCGTTGGCGGCGTTGGGCAGGATGGAGCGCATCGCCTGTGGCAGCACGATCCGCCGGATCTGCCGCAGCCTGGGGATGCCGAGCGCGGCGGCCGCCTCCAACTGCCCGCTGTCGACGGACAGCACGCCGCCTCGCACGATCTCCGCGGCGTACGCGGCCTGGTGCAGGGCCAGCCCCAGCACGGCCGCGCTCATCGCGCCGACCAGGCCCATCGTGTCGAAGGAGAAGAAGCCGGGCCCGAAGGGGATGCCGAACTCCAACTCCTTGTAGAGATAGGCGAGGTTGAACCAGAACAGCAGCTGCACGATCAGCGGGATCGACCGGAACGCCCAGATGTACGCGAAGGAGACCGCCTTCAGGAACGGGCTGGCCGACAGCCGCATGAACGCCAGGACGATGCCGAGCGCGAAGCCCAACGCCGTTCCGTAGAAGGTGAGTTGCAGCGTCACCCAGACCGCCTTGAGGATCACCTCCGCGGTGAAGAACTCGGCGAACACCTCCCACTCCCAGCCGGAGTTGGTGGCGAGCCCGTGGACGAACTGGGCGAGCAGCACGGCGGTCACGAACACCGCGACCCAGCGCCAGGGATGCCGTACGGGCACGACCTTGAGCGCGCCGTAGTCCTCGGGTTCGACGGATGTTCTGGCAAGGGGTGGATCACTGGTCAGCGACATGGGAGTTCCTCTGGATGTCCTCTGGGTGAGGGAAGCGAGCGAGGGCGCCGGCGGTGCGGAGGGTGCGGTTACGCGGCGGCCCTACAGGACAGCGCGCGCAGAAAGGCCAGCGCCGCGCGCGCCGTTGCGTCGTTCTGCCGGAAGGCGGGCCCTCCGGTGCGCGGCCGGGTGAACGCACCGGAGCCCCGGGCGTCGGTGTGCGGCCCGAGCGCGAATCGCCGTGGATGCGGGGTGCCGGAGCGGTCGAGGACACGCCCGTCGGCGGGGTCCACGGCGAGCAGTCCCTCGGGCGTCGCCGCGGCCCCTTCGGCGTACAACTCGCGCAGCAGCGAGTCACGTGTGCGCTCGACCGTGGGATGCGGCAGCCGCGCCTCGACGAGCGCCCGTGCCTCGACGTACTCCCCCGGCACCCCGGCGCTCCCGGCCCGGAACACCCCGTCCGAGGCCGATACGGTCATGCCGGCGCCCAGGAACCTGAGAACCCCGGCTCGGGACAGGGCGAGCATCTGCCGCAGTCGCGGTCCTGGCGGCCCCGACGCCAGATAGCTGAAGAAGCCGTGCCACCAGGACCCGATGTCACCGAGCCGTACCAACTGCCCGTAGACGGACAGAAGTCCGAGGAAGACCGCCATGTCCGCGCTGTGCGAGGAGTCGTGACGCCGGGTCAGGTCTCCTTCGATGTAGGCCCGCAGACCGTCCTGGAGTTCGTCGTACGAGGCATGGCGGACCCCGTCCAGCGGATGGTCGAGCGCGGCCGGGTCGAACCGGTCGGCGGTGTCGGGCACGGCCGAGGCGACCAGGGCCTGGATCTCGGCGCTGTCACCGGCCGCGTACTTCTCCTCGAAGTCCGTCCAGGCCATCTCCGTGCGCTCGGGGTGGGCCGTGAACAGCCGGTGGTAGTGCGCGAAGCCCAACTCCTTCTCGACGAGCGGCCACACGTCCCGCCGGAAGTCGAAGCCGCCGGGGCGCGCGAGCAAAGCGTCCACTTCACCCGGCCCGAAGAACCGTGGCAGCGGCGGCCGTTCACCGGTCCAGTCGTAGCCGATCTTCGAGTGGTACGGGACTCCGCGCCGCGACCCGACGTGCAGCACGGGCTCGCGCCCGGACGCCAGGTACGTCAACTCCCCGTCCGGGCCCGTCTCGTAGCGCCCGCCACGGCCTTCGGTGAGCAGCACCATCAGGTCGACGAAGGCGAGCCCGAAGCCGCGTACGAGCACCGGTTCGCCCGGTGCGAGAGCGGACAGGTCACTGTCGGCGGTGAAGTCCGGCGGCAGATGGACGAGATCGTGGGCGCGGGCGTACGCGGCCAACTCGCGCTGTTCCTGGTCCAGTTCGGCGTCGAGATGGCCGAGCGTGAGGACGACCAGGTCGGCGAGGAGCGGGCGCGGCCGGCCCTCCAGCCACACCTGCTGGCGCCCCTCTCGCGGGCCGACGACCCGCAGGGCACGGCGGGCGTGATGGTGGACGCGGATGCCCGGCGGGAGGGCGGCGACCGTCTGCTCGTAGACCCAGCGCATGTACGTGCCCTGCCGTTGCCGGTCCGCGAAGACGCGTCCGTCGAGTGCGGCCCACTCGTGCAGCGTGGGGCCCTCGCGCACCGGTCCGGCCATGTCGACCGTCTCGTCGGTGAACATCGTGACGTCCTGCGCCTCGGAGTTCATCCACAGCAGCGGTGACTGCGCCTCGCGCCAGATACGGCCGCCGCCCGGCGGGTAGGGGTCGACGAGATGGATGTCGAGCCCCTCCGAACCGTCCCAGCTGCCGCCCGAGCCACCCACCCCCTCGCCCGAACTCCCGTACAGCTCAGGCGCGTTGGCGGCGATCCGCTCCAGGAGGCCGGTCCCCCGCGGCCCGGCTCCCACGATCACCAGTGAGGGGCGTATCGCGCTCATCGCGTGCGCTCCGAACCGCGCGCGTAGTGCCGCTCGACGTAGTGCTGGCCGACGCCGAGCACCGAGGTGACGACGACGTACCAGAGTGTGGCCACCATCAGGAGGGGGATGACCTGGTAGGTGCGGTGGTAGACGAGCTGCACGGAGTAGAGGAGGTCCTGCACGGCGATCACGCTGACGATCGAGGTGCCCTTGAGCGTGCCGATCAGCATGTTCCCGGCCGGCGGCACGATGGAGCGCATGGCCTGCGGCAGCACGATCCGCCACCAGCGGCGCCACCGGCTCAGCCCGAGCGCCTCCGCGGCCTCGATCTGACCGCGGTCCACGGAGAGGATCCCGCCGCGGACCACCTCGGCGGCGTACGCGGCCTCGTGCAGAGTGAGCCCGATGATCGCGACCGTGACGGGCCCGAGCAGGTTGACCGTCCTGACCCCGAGGATCGTCGGATAGAGCGCCCCGATGTTGAACCAGAACAGCAGCTGCACCAGGATCGGCATCGACCGGAAGAGCCAGACGTATCCCCAGCTCACCGCGCGCAGCACGGGGTTGGCGGAGAGCCGGAACGCGGCGAGCAGCGCGCCGAGGGCGAAGCCGAGCGCCATGACGAGCGCGGTCAGCCAGAGGGTGAGCCAGAGACCGCGCAGGACCGAGGCGGACGTGAAGTAGTCACCGACGACGTCCCACTGGAAAGCCTCGTTGCGGACGACGGAGTTGACGGCGAGCCCGAACAGGATCAGGACGACGCCGGCGGCGGTCCACTGGCCGAGGCGGCGGCGCGGGACGATGCGCGGGGGCACCGCGTCCTGCGGCGCGGCCACCTTGGTAAGGGTGTGCGAGGACATGCGAAGGCTCCGTGATACGTCGAGTCGAACACGGGTGGTGCCTTCACACGGGTCACGCGGAACGTACGACGCCACGAGGGCGTCGTACGGCGTGTACGGCCGAGCCCCTCAGCAGGGCCGTCCACCGAGAGTACGGGTGCGTTTCCCCTCGCTGTCAAGGCCGTCCACACTGTGAGCCGTACGTCTCACGCCAGTTGACGCCAAACCGGATGCCTGTTCCACTTGCTCCCATGCATCCGCAGCAGTGGCTGGTCAAGCGCTCCCACATCGACTTCGGTCGAGTGTGGTCCTCTTCCTGTTGAGCTGACCCCCTGCGCGCCCGAGCCCTTCATGGGCGGGCGCCTTCTGCGTTTCCCACCTTTCTCCACCTTCTCCACGCCTTCACACGCGCACCCCTCCCCTCTCGCTTCCCAGCTCCCTTCCCGTCTTCTTCCTCTTTTCCTTCCTCTCCCGTCCGCCGTCCTCGCCGGGAGAGTCACTCCTCTGCCCAGGAGATCCGTACGCCATGAGTACGCCCTCACGGCCCCGCCGTACCCTTTTCATCCCCTTCGCCCTGATCACTTCCGCGGCACTGCTGCTCACCGCATGCGGATCCGGCACCGACGGCGGAAGTGACACCCAGGCCGCGGCCGCGTCCCAGAAGATCCCGACGACGGACGTCGTCTCGTCTCTCAGGACGGACGCCTCCGCCGCGAAGCTGCTCCCCGCGGGCACCGACTCGCTCACCCTCGCCGTCAGCGTCGGCGGGACCCCGCCCGGCACCGGCTATCTGGAGGACGGCAAGACCCTGGCGGGCCAGGACGTCGACTTCGCGGCCGCCGTCGCGAAGGTCCTCGGCATCGAGCTCAAGCGGGAGGCCGCGAGCTTCGAGGCGATCCTCCCGGCGCTCGACAGCGGCAAGTACGACGTCGGCGTCGGCAACTTCGGCGTCACCGACGAGCGCCGCGGGACCATCGACTTCGTGACCTACATCAACGACGGCCAGGGCTTCGCCACCCGGGAGGACAGCAAGCTGCACAAGGTCACCGACCTCGCCCAGCTGTGCGGCCTGAACGTCGCGACCGGGGCCGGCACCACCTTCGAGGCCACGCTGGAGGAGAACAAGCACGTCTGCTCCGACGCCGGCAAGAAGGCGTACAAGGTGCAGACCTACAACGAGCAGGGCGCCATCTGGTCCTCGCTCCAGCAGGGCCGCAGCGACATCGTGATGAGCACCATCAACGGACTGCGCTATGCCGTCGCCCAGCAGGAAGGGCTGAAGTTCCTCAACGAGTTCCACCGTCTCGACGTCGGCTTCGCCTTCAAGAAGGGCACGAAACTGGCCCCCGCGTTCCAGGCCGCGGTGAACAAGCTCATCGCGGACGGCACGTACGACCGGATCCTCAAGAAGTGGGGCACGACCGGCTCGGCGATCGAGAAGTCGGAGATCTCACCGCCGGAACTCAAGGACTGACCGGCCGTCAAGCCTGACTCCGCCAGGCCGAGACCGCCAGCCCGAGACCGTCGGGCCCGAGGCCGTCAGGCCCGACGGTGACGAACAGGTGAGTCAGCAGTTGCAGCCGCAATCGCAGCCGCACCCGTCACAGCAGTTCCCGCAGCAGTCACAGCCGTCGCAGCAGTCGTCGCAGTTGTCGCACCGCCGGCAGATGCCCTCCTTGCGTTCCCCGCTCCACGGGTCGTCGTACTCGCAGCAGCACATCTGGCACGTACAGGCCAGACCCATCCAGACGGCGCAGCCCGCGAGGAGTCCGCGCCGGTCACGGCGTGGCGGCTCGGGAGGGGGCGGAGGGGCGCCGGGCCCGGAGGGTGCGTACGGGTTGCCCGGCGGCGGCCCGTACAGCTCGGCCCCCCGGTGCGAGCAGGAGGAGGTGCCGAAGGCACGGTCCACCGAGTTGCGCAGTTCATGGGCGAGCAGCACATGCGCCAGCTTCGCGTCCGTGAACTCCGCGTCCTGCAGCGCGAGCCGTATCCCGTGCAGCGCGTCGTCGGCGAGCCGCCGGGCCTCCGGCAGGGAGGTACCGGTGGCGGTCAGTGGATTCCAGGCACCCGACGCGGCGTCAGTTTCCCTGTCCTCCACGGCGTCCAGCAGGTGCGCGAGCCGTCCGAAGAGCCGGCCGGCCTCGGCGAGCGGCTCCGCGTTGCCGGGCCGTCCGGCCAGGATCGCGGTGTGCGCGAAGGCCGCGGCGGTCGCGGTCTCGGTCGGCTCGGTGACGGTCAGCAGCGGGGTGCCGGGCCCGGCGAGCGCCTCGATGCCCACCTGCCGGTCCACGGCGTCGACCAGTACGGCGGTGTCGAAGCCGACGGCGGAACCCGTACGGGCACCCGCCCGCCCCCAGTTCGTGGCGACCCTGCGGGCCGCGAGTGCCACCGGCCGACGGGCCAACAGTCCGTCCCCGTCGGCCATGTGATCGCGCATCTTCGCGGAGGCGAGCACCAGCGAGACGGCGGCGGCGAGCCGGGCTCCCTCACCCTGGGCCACCGAGGCGCTCCGCATTCCGCGCAATGGACAGGGCCCCGCGGTGCGCCGCCATCCTGTGGCGCGATCGGCCTGAGCCTCCGTCAGAACCGATATCAGCAAGCCGTCGTAGTTCGTGACGACCCGTGCGAACTGTCCGTGATCCCCGCGAAGTGCGAGACACAGCCCGCACAAATGCGCCATCCATTGGGTTTTGAGGCTTTCTCCGAGCCGATGAGTGCATGGCCTGACGATTCCGAACACGACGATCCCCCGTGGTGTGTACGACGTTGAGCTGCGGCATCGTACCGACCACCCCGTTCACCCGTACGCCCCAGCCGTCACCCGTCCGCCGTGAAGAATCATATTTCACTCTCAGTCAGCAGCGGTGTACGGCACGACCCTTGGGGTACGCGGCCTCTCGACGAATTCGCTGTGCACCAGTACCGTCACGAAACCCCCGCGCGGCGTCTATCCCCTTGGCGCGACATCCGCATCATGCACGACCATGGGGATGCGGAGAAAAGAAAGACCGCTGTGAGAGGAGGCGTCCATGGGATCGGTGCGCAAGGCGAGTGCCTGGCTTGGCCTCGTCGACGACAACGATGACGAGCGTTACTACGACGACGATTACGCAGAAGGGTCCGAGACCGGAGCCAGGGATGCCTGGGTCACGGACCCGCGTGTGAAGGTGGCGTCGGAAGCGGCCGAGGAGAAGGGCCGCCGGATCGGCACGGTCACCCCGGACAGCTTCCGGGACGCCCGTGGCATCGGCGAGCTCTTCCGCGACGGCGTTCCCGTCATCATGAACCTCACGGCCATGGAGGCGGCCGACGCCAAGCGCGTCGTCGACTTCGCGGCCGGCCTGATCTTCGGCCTGCGCGGCTCGATCGAGCGTGTGTCGAACCGGGTTTTCCTGCTGACCCCCGCCGACACCGAAATCGTCAGCGGGGAGCCCGCCGCCCGCCGCGCGGACGGCTTCTTCAACCAGAGCTGAGCAGGGCCGCTCACCGGGCCCGCCTCTCGGCGCCGCGGTAGGAACTCGCCTACCGGAACGCGTCGAGACCGGTGAGCGCCTTGCCCAGTACCAACTGGTGCATCTCGACGGTGCCTTCGTACGTCAGCACCGACTCGAGATTCGTGGCGTGCCGCATCACGGGGTATTCGAGCGAGATTCCGTTGGCGCCGAGAATCGTCCGCGCCGTACGGCAGATGTCGATCGCTTCTCGTACGTTGTTGAGCTTGCCGAAGCTGACCTGTTCGGGACGCAGCCGTCCCGCGTCCATGCGCCGCCCGAGGTGATGGGCGAGCAGAATCCCCTTGTGCAGTTCGACCGCCATGTCGGCGAGTTTTGCCTGGGTGAGCTGGAATCCGCCGATGGGCCGCCCGAACTGCTCGCGCGTCTTGGCGTACTCGACCGCAGCCTCGAAACTGGACCGCGCGGCGCCCATCGAGCCCCACACGATCCCGTACCGGGCATGCGAAAGACAGCTGAGCGGCCCCTTGAGCCCGGTGACCTCCGGCAGAACCGCGTCTGCGGGCAGCCGCACCCCGTCGAGCACCAACTCGCTGGTGACCGAGGCGCGCAGTGACCACTTGTGCTTGATCTCGGGCGCGGAGAACCCGGGACGGTCGGTGGGCACGACGAACCCGCGGATCCCGTCATCGGTCCGGGCCCACACGACGGCGACGCCCGCCACGGACCCGTTGGTGATCCACATCTTCCGCCCGGTGAGAACCCAGTCCCCGCCGTCCCGCTTGGCGTAGGTACGCATGCCCCCGGGATCGGATCCGTGATCGGGCTCGGTGAGCCCGAAGCAGCCGATGACCTCACCGGCGGCCATCCTCGGCAGCCACGTCTGCTTCTGCTCCTCGCTCCCGAAACGGTGGATGGCGTACATCGCGAGCGATCCCTGCACCGAGACGAGCGACCTGATCCCCGAGTCGGCGGCCTCCAGCTCCAGACAGGCGAGCCCGTACTGCACGGCGGAGGCCCCGGCACACCCGTACCCGTCGAGCGACATCCCCAGCGCGCCGATCTCCCCCAACTCCCGCGCCAACTCCCGGATCCCGGGCAGTTCACCCTTCTCGTACCACTCGGCCACATACGGCAGCACCCGATCCGCCGCCCACGCCCGCACGGTTCCCCGGACCGCCAGATCCTCCGCACTCAACAGGTCGTCGACGCCGAGGGGATCGGCGGGATCGAACGGCGGCAACTTCGAGGAACGTGAAGAGGGCGAGGCAGAGGACGAGGAAGCAGACATGGCAGAGGCCTCCGGCACAAAAACTAGCACTGTTAACCACGGGCAGAGCCCGACGCTACGACGCAGTGTCGCCCACGTCCAGACCAACTTCACACGGCAGGGGCCGCGACAGCGGGGGCTTCACCCCGTACGGCCCCGCGGGCGCCGACGGCGAGTAGCCCCACAGGAAACCCGCACAGGAAAGGCGGGCTCAACGGGCGGTGCGGGCGGGAAAGGCATGAAAGCGCAGCCACACCGAACAGTCAGCCGACAGACTCCACCCGCAACGAAGACTCCGCCTCCCGAGGCCCAGGCACCTCAACCCCGGCCGCCCCACACTCCATCCCCCGAGGCAACCGCAGAGCCATCACCGCCCCCAGCAACAACAACCCCGCACTCACCAGCAACGTCACATGCAGCCCATGCACAAACGCATGCCGCGCCGCATGCCGCAACGCCTCCCCGGGCCCCCCACCCAACTCCCCAGCAACTTCATACGCCTCCCCCAGGGAATGCCGAGCCGCAGCGGACTCCCCGGCAGAGACTCCCGGAACGGACGCCAGTCCGGGCGAGTACGCCGCGTTCATCACACTCCCGAGCAGCGCGATCCCGATCCCGGCCCCTAGCTGGTACGACGTCTCACCGATCGCCGCGGCCCCACCGGCCTGCTCCTGCGGAGCCTCGCTCAGCATCGACTCGTACGCCCCGAAGAGCGTCACCTCGAGCCCGAACCCGAGCAGCACGAACCCGGTCAGCAGCAGCGGAGCGTTGTCGTGGCTCCCCATCCCCGTCAGCATGATCACCGCCGCGGCGGTGAGACAGAACCCGGCACAGACCATGGTCCGCGGCCCGAACCGCTGCAACAGCTTCGCCCCGACGAGCCCCGCGGCCATCGCGGCGATGGTCAGCGGCAGCAGCCGCAGCCCGGTCTCCAGCGGAGAGAGCTCCAGCACGAGCTGGAGATACTGCGCGGCGATCAGCTCAAGACCGACGAGCGCGAGCATCGCGAGCACGATGCACCCCACGGACGTGCTGAAAGCCGGCCGCGAGAACATCTTCAGGTCGACCAGCGGATGCCGACGCCGCCGCTGTCGCCGTACGAAAGCGACGAGCAGCCCGGCGCCGACGAGAAGCGGCACCGCCGTGAAGACGCTCAGCGGGGCCTCTCCGCCGCCGAGCCGCTTCACGCCGAGAACGACGCCGAAGAGCCCGGCCGCGGCCATCAGCGCGCCGACGACGTCCCACGGCCCGTCGCCGTCACCGGTCGACTCGGGCAGCAGCAGCCGCCCGACGGGCAGGCTGACGAGCATCAGCGGGATGTTGATGAGGAAGACCGAGCCCCACCAGAAGTGTTCGAGCAGGAACCCGCCGAGCAGCGGTCCGACGGCCGCGCCGACCGCGGCGACAGCACTCCAGACGCCGATCGCGAGCGCCCGCTCGCGTCGGTCGGGAAAGACCTGCCGCAGGATCGACAGCGTCGCGGGCATGATCATCGCGCCGCCGACGCCGAGCAGGGCGCGCGCCGCGATCAGCACCTGCGCGCTGTCGGCGAGGGCCGCGATGGCGGATGCGACGCCGAAGAGCGCGTACCCGAGGAGAAGGACGCGTCTGCGGCCGACGCGGTCACCCAGCGTGCCGAAGAGAATCAGCAGCGAGGCGCAGACGAGCGGGTAGATGTCGACGATCCAGAGCAGCTCTATCGCGCCGGGTGTGAGGTCCTCGGTGACGGCGGGCACGGCGACGTGCAGCACGGTGGCGTCGACGGCGACGAGCAGCAGGCTGACGCAGAGGACGATGAGGACTACCCAGCGGTTTGCACCGGCCCCGGTCTCCCGACGGCAACGCGCAGCGGCCGTGGTCGTCCCGGACATGTACGTACCTCCCAGATGTTCCCTCGCGTTCGGCGGATCCGCTGGGTGGGGACTCCCTGCGGCTGCGGCCCGGGAGGAGCGGTGTCCCGGACCCACGCAACAAAGGCGAGTGAGTGGTCAGGGTACGCGAGTTCCCACCGAGGACAGGTGGCGGACCTCTCACGTTCCTTTCAGACACGTGTGGCATGCGCCACGCTCCCCCGTCGGCAAGCACGCCCCGCCTGGGTCCCCGGTTGCGGGCGGCGTCGATAATCGAGCCCGTGACCGATCTTGAAACGCCCGTCGCGCCGCCCCGTGCGGGACCCGCCTGGCGCCGTGCCGCGCCCGCTCTCCTCGGATACGCGGCGGTGCGCGCGCTGGGCCTGGTGACGCTGGCGGTGTGGAGCGCCGCGCGGGACAAGAGCCCGCACCAGCTGCTCTCCGCCCGCTGGGACTCCCTCTGGTACACGCGGGTCGCCGAGCTCGGCTACGGCTATGAGGTGCGGCTGCCCAACGGGGACGTGCACTCGAACCTGGCGTTCTTCCCGCTGCTGCCCTGGCTGGAGCGGGCCTTCGCGGCGGTCACCCCTCTCTCGTACGCGGACGCGGGTCTGCTGGTCAGCGCGCTGGCCTCGCTCGCCGCGGCCTGGGGGATCTTCGCGGTCGCGGACCATGTGTACGGGAGCCGGGCCGGGATCTGCGCGGTGCTGCTGTGGGCGGTCCTGCCCGTCGGCATCGTGCAGTCGATGGCGTACAGCGAGTCACTGTTCACGGCGCTCGCCGCCTGGTCGCTGTACGCGGTCCTGACCGGCCGCTGGCTGACCGCGGGCCTGCTCGCGTCGCTGGCCGGCCTGACCCGCCCGGTGGGCGCGGCGGTGGTCGCGGCCGTCTGGGTGGCGGCGATTGCCTCGTTCGTACGGGAGCGGAGTGTTCCGGCACCGACCGGCGTGCGGATATGGCGGCGCGCCCTGGCGATGCTGCTCGCGCCTCTCGGCGCCGCCGGCTACGTCCTGTGGGTCGGCCGTCACACGGGGAAGGGCCCGCTGGGCTATCTCGACGTCCAGGCGGGCTGGCGCAACGGCTTCGACGGCGGCTACGCCTTCGCCCGCTTCGTCGCCGACAAGTTCACGTCGTTCCCGTCGGCCCTCGCCGGACTGGCGCTGATCATCGGGGTGGGCCTGCTGGTCTGGCTGTACGTGATCTGCGTACGGCAGCGGCAGCCGCTGCCACTTCTGGTGTACGCGGGGGTCGTCACCGCCCTCGCCCTGTGCGCGTCGAGCTACTTCGGCTCGAAACCACGTCTTCTGCTGCCCGCCTTCCCCCTGCTGCTGCCCCCCGCCCTGGCCCTCGCCGGACTGCGAACCTCCAGGTCGGCGTGGGTGCTGGGCGGTGTGGCGGTGGCCTCGGCGGTGTACGGCGCCTTCTGGCTGAACGGCTCCGGCCCGCCATGATCACCCAGGGTTGCGGGTGAGCAGCCGGAGAAGTGCGTGCGAGCATTCGGTGAACGAATTCAAAAGCGCCCCAAAACTTCACATTGGAATGATCAATCGAATGGAAGGAAGAGCGCACGAGGGATTCCATAATCCAAGGAAATAAACGCCCTCCTGAGAGCAATCCCACATCACATCGTCATCACAAAGAGGGTGCTTCGGCCTGGAACACAGCTCACTCGCTGTAACGTCGATTGAGTGCGTACCGAACGAAAGCTGACTCGTCTGGACCGGGTCTTCGCCCGGCTGGACCGTGAGCCGGAACGACCGGCCCACATCGACGTGCCCAGGATGAGCCGGCACCGAGTGGTCCTCTTCGCGTCCACGCTCGCCTTCTACGTCGCCATCGTGTGGGCCATCGTGATCACGTCGTGGCTGGTCCGGTTCGACTGGCAGGTCATGTTCTTCCGGCCGTACCAGCAGTGGCCGGAGATCCACGCGTTCCTCGACTACTACGTGGTGCTGGGCCAGCGCGGCCCCACCGCCGTGATGATCGCGGCCTGGCTGGGCTGGCGTTCCTGGCGGCAGCACACGCTGCGCCCGCTGCTCGTCCTGGGCGCCTCGCTGCTGCTGCTGAACATCACGGTGGGTGCCGCGAAGCTGAGCATGGGCCGTCTCGGTCCGCACTACGCGACCAACGTCGGCTCGAACGAGATGTGGCTGGGCGGCGACATATTCCCTTCGGGCCACACCGCCAACGCCGTCGTGACCTGGGGCATCCTCGCCTATCTGGCCTCGACGCCGCGCGCCCGCCGCTGGCTGTCGGCCGTCTCCGCCGTGGTCTCCCTCGGCGTCGGCCTGACCACCGTCTACCTCGGTACGCACTGGTTGAGCGACGTGGTGCTGGGCTGGGCCGCCGGCCTGCTGATCCTCCTCGCGCTGCCCTGGTGCGAGCCGCTGATCGCGCGCGCCGAGACCGCGATCTTCGACCTGCGCGACGCCTGGCGCAACCGCCGCCGTGGCACCGCGCCCGCTCCGGCCGCCCCGGTGGGCGCTCACGCGGCGCTCTCCCCGCTCGGCGGCCCGGCCGAGGACGAGGAGCCCGTGGTGCGCGAGCCGGTGGCCGCCTCCCGGCCTCCCCGGCCGCAGGGCTACCTGGCGCCGGGCCCGCATCTGGCCCGCTCGGAGCGCACCCCGGTGACCCCCATCGGCAGCCGCAGACCCCCACAGTCGGACCGAGTGACACGTGGCACCACCTCGGCCCGCCCCCTGACGGGCGGCTGAGCCGGACTGCGGGGCCCGGTACGCACACACCACGCCCCGCGCACGGCGAAGGCCCCGGCTTCTGCAGCCGGGGCCTTCGCCGTGCCTGCCATGCCTCACGACGTGCAGGCTTCACGGTGTACGGACGTCAGGTGGCGGGTCAGCCCTTCCAGCAGCGCGTCACCCGGCCGTCGGCGACCTCGAAGTTCAGCCGCCCCGAGAGGTACTCCATGGTGATGATCGCGCCCGGTGGCAGCGACCGCACCGTGGACCAGCCACGTTCGCGGGCCAGCCGCTCGGCGCCGCCCGCCTCCAGTCCGACGTACGCGTCCGGAGTGTCCGAGGGCTCTGCGGGAGGAGTGGGAATCGGTGCCATGCCGCCACGTTAGGCGGCGGAATGCGGCGGCGGAAGCCCGGGCCCGCCACCATCAGTCACCGGTCCCTCTCCGGTCACGCTTCTGTCACAGGACAACGACACCCGTTTCGGCCACGGGAACATCAGTTGCCGCACAGCGGACCGTCACACTTACGGGCGGTTCCGTACGTGTTCCGCCCGCCTTCGAACGTAATTCGGGAGTACCCGGGACTACCGCGACCGCGGCCCGAATACCTGGCGGGAAAACGCGATGCCGACCCCGCGTCCGTGCCTTTCTTTTCCGATTCCGGGGTGTGTTCCGGAAGCTGACACACCATAGGAAATGCATGGCTCAAGCACAGAACCCGCGCTTCAGGAGGCCGTACGCCGCCCTTCCTGCGAAGCCCGCTCCAGCGTCCGGGTCAGCCGGTCCCGTGCCGTCCTGATCGCCTCGACGAGCTCGACGGGTTCCAGCACCTCGAACTCGACGCCCATCAGCATCACGTGGATCACCATCACGTCGAGGCTCGCGGCCCCGGTCCGCAGGATGCAGCTGACCTCGCTCTCCGCCTCCAGAGTCCCGGCCGAGGGCGAGATCCGCTGGGCCGCCTCCTCCTTCGGCACGAGCAGCCGGACAACCGCGTGTGTGGCGTACGCGCGGACGGACACGCCCTTGGACACATAGGCGGCCAGGTCGTCGGCGGGCGGCTGCCGGGGCGTGAAGCGCGGTCCGTGGGGCGGCCTGGGCGTGACGCGGTCGGCCCGGAACGTACGCCAGTCGTCACGGTCGACGTCCCAGGCGACCAGGTACCAGCGGCGCTCGGTGCACACCAGGCGGTGCGGTTCGACCGTGCGGCGGGTCGAGGAGCCACCGTGGTCGCGGTACTCGAAGCGCAGCCGCTCCGAGTCGCGGCAGGCGGCGGCCAGGTCGGTCAGGACGGCCGGGTCGACGGCGGAGGGCTGGGGCCCGCGCAGCATCGGCACGGTGAAGGCGTTCAGGGCGCCGACCCGGCGGCGCAGCCGGTGCGGGAGCACCTGTTCGAGCTTGGTGAGGGCGCGCACCGAGGTCTCGCCGATGCCTTCGATGCCCTGTCCGGCGGCGGTGCGCAGGCCGACGGCCACGGCGACCGCCTCGTCGTCGTCGAGGAGCAGCGGTGGCAGTTCGGCGCCCACGCCGAGCTGGTAGCCGCCGCCCGTGCCGGGGCTGGCGTTCACCGGATAGCCGAGTTCGCGCAGCCGGTCCACGTCGCGGCGGACCGTGCGCGGGGTGACGCCGAGGCGGTCGGCCAGGGCCGCGCCCGACCATTCGCGGTGCGCCTGCAGCAGGGAGAGCAGACGCAGGAGTCGTGCCGAGGTCTCCAACATGAATCCGAGTCTGCCAGGCATTGCGGACAGTATCTGTCCGCAAGGGTGCGTACCTTACGAGACATGGCAGACAACAGCGCAAGCGAAGAGATCCGCCCGTTCCGGATCGACATCCCTCAGGCGCAGCTCGACGACCTGCACACCCGCCTGGACCTGACCCGCTGGCCCGACGAGCTGCCGGGCGTGGGCTGGGAGTACGGAGCCTCGCTGCCGTATCTCCGTGAGCTGACCGACCACTGGCGCGGCGCCTACGACTGGCGCAAGCACGAGGCGGCCCTGAACGAGATCCCGCAGTTCGTGACGGAGATCGACGGCGCGAAGGTGCACTTCCTGCACGTCCGCTCGCCCGAGCCGGACGCGGTGCCGCTGATCCTCACGCACGGCTGGCCGGGCTCGATCGTGGAGTTCCTCGGCCTGATCGGCCCGCTGAGCGACCCGCGCGCACACGGCGGCGACCCGGCCGACGCCTTCCACCTGGTGATCCCGGCCATCCCCGGCTTCGGCTTCTCCGGGCCCACGAAGGACCGCGGCTGGAACGTCGGCCGTACGGCCCGGGCGTGGGCCGAGCTGATGCGCCGGCTCGGTTACGAGCGGTACGGCGCCCAGGGCGGCGACCTGGGCGCGCTGATCTCGCCCGCGCTCGGCCGGGTCGCGCCCGAGTCGGTGATCGGGGTCCATGTGAACGCGGCGTCCGTCGGCTTCATCCCGCTCGGCCCGGTGGACGAGGACGTGCAGGCCGAACTGACGGACCGGGAGCGGCGGAGCCTCGCGTCCATCGGCCGGTTCACCAGCGACGGCTTCGGCTACAACGTCCTCCAGTCGACCCGCCCGCAGACACTCTCGTACGGCCTGACCGACTCCCCCGTCGGCCAACTCGCCTGGATCATGGAGAAGTTCAAGGAGTGGACGCACTCCTCGGCCGAGCTGCCCGAGGACGCGGTCGACCGGGACACACTGCTCACCAACGTGATGCTGTACTGGCTGACCGGGACGGCGGGTTCAGCGGCTCGGATGTACTACGAGAACGGCCACAGCGGTGACTGGTTCCCCGTCACGCGCTCCGAAGTGCCCACCGCCGTCGCGAACTTCGGCGAGGACGTGGCGATCCGGCGCTGGACCGAGGAGACCAACACCGTCGTCCGCTGGACGGAGTTCGACCGCGGCGGGCACTTCGCGGCCCTGGAGGTACCGGAGCTGCTGACCGGCGACATCAGGGAGTTCTTCGGCTCACTGCGATGAGCTCACCGCGGTGACGGTCACCGACAGATCGTTGTCGCTCGTGTAGTACGGCCCGGCCTCCACCGGGCCGTACGCCGTCTCCACCGTGACCGTCGGGTAGCTGAAGATCGGCTTCTTGTCGGCGATGTCGTCGAGCAGCCGGGCGATCCGTACCCGCGGACCGGTCTCCCCCGCCGGTCGCAGCCACAGATCCCAGACGCCCTCCGTCAGCCCGGAGTAGGCCACCGTGAGACCGAACCGGGCCTGGTCCGGGATGACTTCGGCCCGCACCACGGTCTCCGGCTCCTCCCGGCCGCGCAGTTCGGCGTAGGCGTCGGGGGTCAGCTCGACGCCGTACACCTGACCCCGTACACCCAACTCACCCTTTCCGATGCGCAGTTCGCCCGCCTCCGCGTGCGGGGCGCGCAGCCAGCTGCGGACGGAGAGGTTGCCGTGCTTGGTGCCGTACGGGATACGGACGGCGACATGGCCGCGCGCGCCGCTCGGCACCCGGTCGACGAGGGAGCGCAGGTCGTTGAGGCCGGGTGCCAGGCGCTGCGGCTCGCTGTCGGCGAGCTGGGCGTAGGCGTCCCAGCGGCCCTCGGGCAGCTCGACGCTGCTGGGCAGCGCGGCCCGCAGCCGGCCGTCGGCGGCCGGGGTGAGCGGCAGCCGGACCTCCTGGAGGCCGTCCCGGTGCCGGAGCACGAGATGCGTGTCGCCGGCCGTGGCGCCCGGGCCGGGGTCGGCGATGTCGAAGGTGAGCCCGCCCGCGGAGTCGGCGATGCAGTCGGCGCCCGTGGGCATGCTCACGTCCTTGTCGGAGTGCCGGTGCGAGGCCTGCGGAGCCACCGTCATCATGCGGAGCTCTCCTTCCCGAGTACGGTCCGTCCGGCATCCCGAACGGCATACGCGCCGCCGAGCAGGGCGCCCCGCGTGCGATGCAGTGAGCCGCGCATCCGGCCGATCTTCGAGTCGCCGCCGCGCGAGACGAGACCGGAGAAGATCGACTCGTAGCGTTCGGCGATCCGGGCGGGGTCGAAGCGCGCGGAGTCCTTGAGCGCGGCGTGCGCCATCTGCTGCCGCAGCTCGTCGTTGTTGATCAGTTCGAGCAGTCCGTCGGCGATGGCCCCGACGTTGCCGACGGGAACGAGACGTCCGTCCACGCCGTTGTCGATGATCTCCCCCGGGCCGTGCGGGCAGTCCGTGGAGACGACGGGCAGGCCGCAGCGCATGGCCTCGACGATCGTCATGCCGAAGGACTCCAGGCTGGAGGTGACGGCGGCGATGGATCCCTTGGCCCACTCCGGCTCGATGGGATGCGCCGGGCCCATCAGTAACACGTGGTTGTAGAGGCCCAGTTCGTCGATGAGCCTGCGCAGCTTGTCCTTCTGCTTGCCGCCGCCGTAGATCCGCAGACGCCAGTCGGGCCGCTGCTCGCGCACCCGGTCGAAGGCCTTGATCAGCAGGTCGTACCGCTTGACCGGGGCGAGCCGGCCGGCCGCCACGACCCACTTGCCGGAGCCGTCCGCGGGCTCGATACCGGGCGCCGGCACCGGATTGGGCACGGCCTCGACGTGCACGCCGGGCAGCCGCATCTTCTTGCGGTACGCCCCCGCGTCCGCCTCCGTGGTCGTGGTGAGCGCGTCGAGCCGCGGGTAGGCGCCGCGCAGTTCCGTGCGCAGGGACTCCGAGTGGGTGTCGAGCGTGAGGTGCTCCTGGCCGACGCGGAGCGGCCCCCGTCTGGTCTCGCGGGCCAGATGCACGTTCAGCCCCGGCCGGGTGCCGATCACCACGTCGGAGTCGGCCTTCGAGAGGTGGTCCGCGATACGGCGGTCGGTGAGAGCGCTGTACTGGTCGTAGCGGACCTCCCCACGCGGGAAGACCCGGGCCGGCGCCCGGTAGGCGGGGTCGTCGCCCTCGTATCCCGGGCTGTTCCTGCGGATGTCGACGAGGTGGCGCATGCGCACGCGTGGATCCAGTGTGAAGACCGGCTCCTCGCGGTGGCGGAGCACGGAGACGATCTCGACGTCGTGCTGCTCGGCAAGGGTGTTCGCAAGGTTGTACGTCGTCCGGATCGTCCCACCGATTCCGTAGGCGTTGTGTATCAGGAAAGAGATCTGCATGCGTCCCCGTATCTCCGGCTCATCCAGCTACCTGTGGGTTAGACCGGGGAGTTGGGGTGATGGTTGGGCTTGCTTACCATCCTGTTCCCGAACAGTTGCGCCATCGGTAACCGGATGGAGGAACCTTTTGGCCCCGGCAGGCATCAGGGCTCATAGGACAGCTGCGGCACGTCGAAGCATTCGTCGTTCATGTCGCCCTGACTCACCCATCCGTCGGCGTCCTCCCAGCGGGCCACCGAGAGGCAGGTCCTGCGGGTCTTCGGGGGTTCGGGCAGGCGCTCGTACCGGACGGGCAGCAGCAGACCGTCGGCCGTGTACGGCTTCCCCGTGTCCATGAATCGGTCGACGCACGCGCGCGTGACGCCCGTTTTCGCGCAGGACCGCGCCGCGTCCGTGAACCACATCGCGGCGGCCCAGCCCTCCAGCTGCCACTGGGAGTGGCTCTTCAGGTTCTTCGTGCCGTCCCGGAACTCCCGTACGGCCTCGTGGTCCGTGGCCGTGTCGTCGTAGTTGCGGCTCGCGCCCGTCGCCCACAGGGCGTTGCGGCAGCGCGGCGCGTCCTTGTAGTCCTCGCGGACGGTGGACGTCCAGTTCTGCACGTTGGTGACCTTGGCGAGGACGTCGGCGCCGACGTCGTCCATCGCCTTGCACAGCTGCGCGTTGCCGTAGGTGTCGATGGCGTCGAAGACCACGTCGGCGCCCTGTTCCTTCAGATCGGCGGCGGCGGCACGGAAGTTGGGCAGCGCGAAGTCGACCTGTTCGGTGACCACCTTGTAGCCCTCGGCTTTCAGCCCCCGGGTGACGAGCCGGGCGTACGCGGCCGACGCGGACTGGTTGTACGAGACGACGGCCGCCGTCCGGGCACCCTGCTCGCGTTTGAAGTAGCGGTAGATCTCGGTGCCGCCGTACAGCTTCCCGTCCCAGCCGGGCTTTCCGTTCCGTGGGGCGAGGCTGCCGTAGATCCCGTAGAGATGCGGATAGGTGTCGTACGCGGCGCCGATGGGCTGCCCGCCGATGTCGGGCACGCGCGCGCGTGACACCCGGGAGGCGCCCGCGTAGTCGAGCGCGCTGGTGGCGACGAGGGCGACCACCCTGTCCTCGTCGACGAGCTTGTGCACGCATTCGTTGTTGCCGACACCGCTGCCGCCGTCGTCGCACATGCGGACGTCGACGCGGCGGCCGTCGATGCCGCCGCGCGCGTTCAGCCGGTCGAAGTAGGCCTTCGCGCCGTCGCGCGGCCCGGTGAAGGTGTTGCCGCCGACCGGGCTGGTGGCGCTCGTGATGATGCCCACGCGCAGGGGTTCCGCCGTGTTCTGCGTGGGCGTACGGTCCGGCCGGTCATCGAAGTCGCTCTCCGGGAGACGGCTGCCGCAGGCCGTGCCCACCAGGAGCAGCAGGCCCACGACAGCGCACTCAGCAACCCGGACCCGGCGACGCATTGCCGCTCAGCCCGACCAGCCCGCACAGCGTCTTGACGGACACCTTCCACGTGTCGTCCTGCTCGACGGCGGTCCCCGCGGCGTTCGGCATGACCGTGGCGCCCTTCAGGGTGAGCGTGTACGTCACGTTCGCCGCGGTCGGCGCGGTGAACTCGATCTGGTCGACGGTCGCCTCCACCTGCCCGCCGCGCTCGTCGCCGCTGAAGCTCTCCAGGACCTGCGCCATGTTGTCGCCGTTCTCCAGGACGGCCTGTTTGTCCTTCAGGGGGACATCGGGGTCGAAGAACTTCTTCCAGTTCTCCTTGATCTCCTTCTCGGCCGCCGCCGGATCGTCCGGAGCGCTCGCGCTCGGACTCGGCTCGGTCGTCGTGGGCTGCTCCACGGAGGGCGAGGGCGGAGTCGTGTCGTCGCCGCCGCTGTCGTCGCCGCAGGCCGTGAGAGCCGAGGCGAGGACGAGTACCGCCACCGCCAGCCCCCGGCCTGTCCCCCGCCTGAGGTCACTCCCGAGAACCATCTGGCTCACCACCGGGTGTCGGTCCGGGCCAAGTGCACCCGGAGCTTTCAGGGTCAGCTTGCAGAAGGCATAGTGCAAGTCCATCGGCGGACTTGGAAGACAGTCAGACACATGACATGGGAGCCCCCATGCGAACAGCTCGACTGCGGACCGTGCACCCCGTCCTCTGGGCCGGGTGGGCCGCGCTCGCCGCGGGAGCGGTGCTGTGCGTCCTCGGCTGGTACGGGATCTCCGGCGAGCGGTTCGCGGAGCGCCAGCTGCCCTACCTCGCGTCCTGCACCGTGCCCGGAGCCGCGCTGATCATCGCGGGCGCCGTACTCCTCACCCACGGCAGGAACGCCCTCGCGGCGGCCCGCGTGGAGGAGCTGTACGGGCTCCTGGTGGCCGCCGATCCCGCCGACGCCGACGAGTCCGGGCAGGCGGCCGCCGCGCCCGTGGCCGTCAGCGGAGACCTGCTGATGGTGCCCGGCGGCACGCTGTGGCACCGCGCGGACTGCCCGCTGGTCTCGGGGAAGGCGGAGGCCCTGCCGGTCGACTCACGGGTCCTGGCGAGCGGGGAACTGGACCCCTGCCCGATCTGCGAGCCCGCCGCCTCGGACGCCCGGTCGTCCGGGGCGGACGGCTGACGGCGGACGGCTGATGGCCGAGGACTGCGGACCGGGGGCCGGGTACTGATGGCGTCGCTGACGTACGACCTCACGCTCGCCGGGCTCTCCGTCGGCAGCGCGGCCGCGCTCACCGGGATCGGTCTGGTCGTCACCCACCGGGCGACCGGCGTCCTCAACTTCGCGCACGGCGCGATCGCCATGGTGTGCGCCTATCTGCTGTGGCAGCTCACGGTCGAGTGGAACTGGCCTCTCCCGCTCGCCGCCGCGCTCACGCTGCTCGTGGTGGCGCCGGGCATCGGCATGGCGCTGGAACGATTCGTCTTCCGCCCCCTGTCCGTCCTCGGCAGCGACCCGGCGCAGACCCTCGTCGCGTCCATCGGCGTGTTCGTGCTGCTCGTCGGCGGCGCGGCGCTGATCTGGGGCCCGGGCGCCCGCTCGGACGCGCCGACGCTCGTCTCGGCGGACCCCTGGGGGCAACTGGCCGTGACCCTCGTGCTGGCCGTCGGGGTCGGCGCGGTGATCCGATGGACCCGCTTCGGCCGGGAACTGCGGGCCGTCGTCGACGACCGTTCGCTGGCCGTCCTGGGTGGCATCGACGCGGACCGGGTGGCCGCGGCCGGCTGGGCCTTCGGCTCGTTCACGGCGGGCCTGACAGGCGTGCTGCTGGCCCCGTACGTACGCCTGGACCCGTACGGCTTGCCGCTGCTCGTGATGGAGGTGGTGGCGGTCGCCGTCGCCGCCCGGATGCGCAGCCTGCCGGTGGCCGTGGTCGTGGCCCTCGGCATCGGGGTCGCCCAGAGCCAGTTGACGCGGCTCCACCCGACGGGCTGGCGGGAACCGCTGCTCCAGGCGGTGGGCGCGAATCTCTTCGTCGTCGCCCTGCTGGTCGCGGCGCTGGTCCTGCCGGGCATCGGCACGCGGGACGCGCTTCCGCGCACGGCGAGCGCCCGGGTGGCGACCCCGCCGGGCGCGTGGATCGTGGCCGTGGTCCTGTTCCTGCTCCCCCTGGGCTTCGCGGGCTCGGACCTGCACACGTCCGTCCAGGTCCCGGCCCTGGGAGTCGTCCTCCTGTCCCTGGTCGTGGTGACGGGCCGCGGCGGCCAGATCTCACTGGGCCAGGCGGCGTACGCGGGTCTGGGCGCCCTCTTCACCGCGCTGCTGGCGGCGGGCCGCTTCCCGGGCCTGCCGGAGCTCCCCGAACTGGCCGCGCTCGCGGTCGCCGTCCTGCTGGTGGCGCCCCTGGGCCTGCTGACCGGCTGGCCCGCCATCGGCCGCCACGGCCTCGCCCTCGCCCTGGCCACCTTCGCGGTGGGCGTCGGCGTCAGCCGCTTCGTCTTCGCCCAGCCGTACGCGACCTCGGGCCTGACCCTGGGCCGCCCGGCGGGCTTCGACGGCGACCGCGCGTACTACGCACTCGAACTCGTCCTCCTCGCGGGCGCGTTGCTGGCCGCCCACGCACTGCGCCGGGGCCGTACGGGCCGGGCCCTGGCGGCGATGCGCGACCACGAGGCGGGCGCGTCGGCGGCGGGCGTCCGCGTGCCGACGCTCAAACTGACGGCCTTCGTCGCGGGCGCCGCCCTCGCGGCCCTCGGCGGCGGCATGCTCGGCATGGGCCTGCGCGCCTTCGACCCCGCCGCGTACGACCCGGTCCGCGGCCTGCTGTGGTTCGCCGCGATCGTCGTCCTCGGCGCCGACAGCGTCCTCGGCGCGTTGCTCGCGGCGGCTCTGCTGGTCGGCCTGGACGCGGGGACGCGCGGCGGCGTCGCGGCGGCCCTGATCGGCCTCCTGGCGGTCCTCGTGGGCCGCTTCCCCGGCGGCCCCTACGAGGCCCTGCGCCTGGCGGCCGAACGCCTGCGGCTGCGCCGCGAGGTGATGCTCACTCCCCTGGGTGCCGGGGTGGGACGAAGGCTGCGGGCGACACTCACAGGGCCCGGCACACGCCCCCGCGTGATGGCCGCGGCGGGCGCGACCGCGGTGACCGGCCCGCACGCCGACACGGCCACCGCCACCGGGACCGGAACCGGAACCGGAACCGGAACAAAGCTCACCGGGGGCCGCCCGCTGGTAACACGACCGGTCCCCCGGCCGACTCCGGCGGTCGGCGAGCCCGCCTCTGCCTGGGCGCCCGACCCGACGGACCATGTCTCCGGACCCGGGGCCAAGGCTTCCGGCGCTCCTCCGACGCCCGGTGAGGACCGGGGCGACGGCCCGGCCGGCACCGCCCCCGTCCCCGCCTCCGAGGCGAAGGGCGCGGATCCGGCCGAGAACCGGAACCGTCCCGGCGTGCCGTCAGGCCCTCGCACCAACGATGGCGAACCCGACGCCTCTCGGACTCCGGACCACGCCCGGCGATCCGACTCGGCGCCGCCGCCCGGCACGGGTCCGGCCGGGAACCTCGGCGGTCCCGCCTCGCCCGGGTCCGGCGCAGCGCCCGGTCCCGTTCACGCCAGTGGCGAACCCGGCCCGGTACGGCCGACGCCGCCCGCCGGACCCGGACCCGGACCCGGGCCGGGGCCGGGGCCGGGGCCGGGGCCGGGAGCCCACACCGCAGGGCGTGCCTCGCCCACCCGCCCTCGGACGTCCCGGACCCCGCCGGTCCACCCCGTGCTCCGCGCCCGTGCCCTCCGCGTCGCCTACGACGGGTTCACCGCTCTGGACGGCGTGGATCTCGATCTGACCCCGGGCCGGATCACCGCCGTCGTCGGGCCCAACGGGGCAGGGAAGAGCACCCTGTTCCACTGCCTCGCCGGGACCGTGCGGCCGGATGCCGGGCGGATCGGGTTCGGGGAGCGGGACATCACCCGGCTGCCCGCCCACGCCCGGACCCGGCTCGGTATCGCCCGCACCTTTCAGCAACTCGCCGTCTTCCCGACCCTGACGGTGGCCGAGAACGTACGCGTGGGTGCCGAGCAGGGGCGCGTCGTGGACGCGGACGCCGTGGAACGGATGCTGCGGCTGCTCGGGCTCGACGGAGCCGTACGGGCGCTCCCGGCGGCGGGCCTGCCGACCGGCACCCTGCGGCGTGTCGAACTCGCGCGGGCCCTGGCGGGCAGCCCGCGTGTCCTGCTCCTCGACGAGCCGGCGGCGGGACTGGACACGGGCGAAGTGGCGGCGCTGGCCCGCGTGCTGGGGGCGCTGGCCGCGGACGGTACGGCCCTGCTCGTCGTCGAGCACGACCTGGACCTCGTGGCCGATCTGGCCGACACCGTGCACGTCATGACGGCGGGCCGCGTCGTCGCCTCCGGCCCCGCCGACCACGTGCTCGAAGGCCTCGACCGGCTCGAAGCAGACCAGGGGCACCAAGGGGGCCGAGGAAGTCAGGGGCCCGGAACGGCGGTCGACGGATGAGCGCGCCCGGGATCTCCCTGCGCCACGCGCGCGTGCGGTACGGCCCACTGGAGGCGCTGCACGGGGTGACGCTCCACGCGCCCGCCCCCGGCGTCACCGTCCTGCTCGGCCGCAACGGCTCGGGCCGTACGACCGCGCTGCGCGCCCTCGCCGGAACCGTGCCCCTGTCCCGCGGGGCCGTGGTCTGGGACGGTACCGACATCACGGGAATGCCCGCGTACGAACGGGCCCGCCGCGGTCTGTGCCTCGTCCCGGACCGCCGGGCCGTCTTCGGCTCGCTCACGGTCCGCGAGAACCTCGGACTCGCCGCCCCCGGCCAGGACTTCGCGCCCGCCCTGGACGCGTATCCCCAACTGGGCTCCCTGCTCCCGAGAAAGGCGGGGACCCTCTCCGGCGGCGAGCAGCGCATGCTCGCCCTCTCCCGCGCCCTCCTGGCACGCGCGCGCGTGGTCCTCGTCGACGAACCCGCACAGGGCATGTCCCCGACGGTCGCCGCCCGCACCTACGAGCTGCTGAGCGGCCTCGACGCGTGCGTGATCGTGGCCGAACAGCGTCTGCCGCCCGGCCTGCACGACAGGACGGCGATCGTCTACGAACTCCGGCGCGGCGCGGTCGTGTTCAGCGGCGAGGCGACGGAGGCTGCGGTCTCGGCAGCGGCGGGCCCATCAGGACCGGCGGACGCGTCGAGGCGGCGCGGGCCTGCGGGTCCGCCGGGTCCACCGGGTCCGACACTCCCGGGAGACTCGGGGAGCCGGTGGCCGCGTCCTCCGGAGGGGCCACCGGAGAAGTCGGCGAAGATGTTGCCGGAGGGGGCGTCGGAGGAAGCGCCTGAGTGACCAGCCGTCCCGGGCCCGCCCCCTTGGGCAGCTTCAGCATGGTGCCGGTATTCAGCCGCCCCGGATGCGCTCCGACCATCTTCCGGTTGAGCTTGTAGAGCGCCTGCCAGCCGCCCTTGATGCGGTACCGGCGGGCGATCGACGCGAGCGACTCGCCGGGCCTGACCACATGCGCCCGGCCCTTGAGTTTGTACCTCTTGGCACAGACGGGCCACGCCTCCCATCCCTGGACGCGCAGCACCTCCTCCGCGACCCGGATCTGCTCGCCGCGCGTGGCGAGGTCCGCGCGCGGTGCGTAGGCCAGTCCGCCGAACGCCTTCCAGGTGGGCTGCCAGAACTGCAGTCCTCCGTAGAAGCCGTTCCCGGTGTTCGCGTTCCAGCGGCCACTGCTCTCGCACTTGGCGAGACAGCCCCACGGCCACTGGTCCTTGGCGCAGTCGTACGGCACCCAGCCCGGCACCGGCGGACCGGGTGCCGTGGGCGGTGGTCCCGCGGGCGGTGGCGCCGCGACCGCCACCTCGGGGGCGAGTACGGCCAGGGCGACGGCGACGACAGCCGCGTACCGCATGCGCTTGATCGACATCGGGCCACGCTAGGCAGGCCGGTGACGGCCCTTCGGCGAGCCGCGCAGGCGTCCGACGGGGCCCCACCCGGTCGGAGGACCGGATGGGACCCCGGCCCGAGGGCGAGAGTCCGGCTCGCAGCACCGGGCTCAGAGCCTCGGGCTCAAGGCCTCGGACCCAAGGCCCTGGATTGCCTTGGACTCACTGCCTCGGGTTGAGTGCCCAGGGTTCGGTGCCTCGGGCTCAGAGCTCCAGACGCTGGCCGGGGACTATCACGTCGGGGTCCCCGCCGATGGCGGCCTTGTTGGCGGCGTAGATCCGCTGCCAGGTGGTTCCGTGCCGGGCCGCGATGGCGCTCAGCGTGTCGCCGCTGCGGACGGTGTAGTCGCCGCGGGACGAGCCGCGGCCGGTGTGGCCCGTCGAACGGTCCGGCGCCTTCGCCGGCTTCGACGGAGCGGCCTTGGTGGTGGGGGTGCCGGGCGTGGACGCCGCGGGCGCACCGCCGGACGCGCCCGCGCGTGACGAACAGGTGGGCCAGGCGCCCCACCCCTGTCCGCGCTGCACCTTGGTGGCGACAGCGATCTGCTGCGCCTTGGAGGCCTTGTCGGCGGTGGAGGCGTAGGCCGAGCCGCCGTACGCGCGCCAGGTGCCGGCGGAGAACTGGAGTCCTCCGTAGTAGCCGTTTCCGGTGTTGATGTGCCAGTTGCCGCCGCTCTCGCACTGGGCGATGCGGTCCCACACTCCGCTGTCCGCCGCCGCGGCGTTGCCGGTGGCTGCCAGCAGTCCGAGCGGGGCGAGCAGTGCCGCCCCGGCGAGGACCGCCGTGGTACGGGTCTTACGGGTGGTATCGGCACATTCGGACATGTAGTTCCCTCTCCAAGGACCCGGGCTCCCCCAAGGCGGCACGGAAGGTCCCGCGTGTCGACGCGGCCCTTCCGTTTCGCCCCGTCCGCCGGAGTTGGTGCTGTGCTGACGCCGGTGGTGCTGATGGCGCCGGTGGTGCTGATGGCGCATTTGACTGGCTGCGGTGCGGTCGGCGGACGTACCCGAGCGGTGCTCGTTGCACACGGCGGAGCAATGTAGAGAGCCGGGAGGCCCGGTAACAACCAACTCCTTGTCATTCCAGGCCAGTTCGCCGTTACCGGGAGTATCGTCGAATTTGAGACACCCGCTTCATTCGCTGATTTCCGGATTTGTCGACCAACGGACCTGACGATCTGTGACTCACCTCACCGGACCAACTTCCTTGGATGCCCGAGAAGTTGGCGTGGAGTAACAGATTCCGCAGCCGGGTTCACCCTGTGCGCAGGATGGTTCGATTCCGTTCGCTCCCGGGCGTGACTCCGGCCACAGATCGCCCGTTGTCTTCTTCATGAGCCGGGAACCCATCCGGTTCATGGGCCGGGGGCCACCCGGCCGCACCACGCACCGCATCCCGAGGAGCCACCCGTGCCGCGCATGCTCGACGTCAGCGACGACGTACGCGCCGAGATCGGCGACGAAGAAGCCGACCGGCTGCTCGCCGGAGAGAACGCCCCGGGCAGTTACGACTGCACGTCCTGCCGCACCCAGGGCGACTCCGAACAGGAGCGCACCAGCACCGTCCTGTTCATCGGCGACGAGACCGCCGTACTCGCCTTCGCCCACGCCACCTGCCTGCCCTCGCAGGTCGTCCAGGTGACCGAGGAGCAACTGCAGGGCGCCGTCCGTTCCATCACCGGCGACTCCAACACCGGGGACGAGCGCCCCGCCGAGGCCCTGCCCGAGCAGGCCGTCCTCGGTGTCACCAGCGGGCTCGTCCTGCTCGGCGGCGAGCTGCACCCCGCGCTCGTCGTCGAGCCGACCGGACGCATCGCCCGGCCCGGCACGACGGGAGGAGCGGGTGACGACTTCCTGCCGCTCCTCATCGAGCAGGGCTTCATGCCGCTGAGCCAGATCACGGAGGTGCCGCCCGTGCTGCACGGCTGGTCCGTGCTGCTCGCCATGGGCCAGCTGCACGCGGTCCTGCAGCCCGGCACCGGCGGTGGCTCGCCCGTCGCCTGGTGGCAGGCCCACCAGCCGCTCCAGGTCACCGACAGCTGGCGGGCGGCCGCCAACAAGCACCAGCAGGTGCTGCTGTTCGCGGCCCCGGTCGGCTCGATCGGCCGCCAGCCCCGCGAGGACCTGCTGCGCCAGGCCCTCGACAAGGCCGCGGCCAACGGCCAGCTGGTGGCGAGCGCGATGCCCCTGGCCGGCACCTGAGCGCGGGCCCCGGTCCACTAATGCGCCGGAAACACTCCCGGTGACCGGCCAATGCGGACCGTCGGCCGCATCCGAAGGGCGGCGGGGTCGTTGGCACAGACGTGCACACCTACGACTCCCCCCGCCGCCTGCCGTACACGTCCCCGATCCCGGCCATGCGGCCGGTACAGGACACCGCGGGCATCCATTCGGCCACGCCGATCTACGACGCGCTCTTCGCGGAGTTCCGCAAGGCCTTCCGGACCCTGCCGGGCGACCGCAGCGGCGAGGAGGAGCTCGGCTTCACGGCTTTCGGGACCGGGCCGCACGGCGGGGGCCTCTACGGCTCGGGGCTGCACGGCTCGGGCCCGCAGGGTTCGGGGCTGTACGGGACGGGGCTGCTCAGCACGAGCTCGTACAACTCCGGTGCGTACACGCCGACCGCGTACGGCATGCGGCACGTCGGGCAGCACCAGACGGGGCAGGTGTCCACGCACCAGAGCCAGACGGTCACGTCCGTCTGGCAGCCGGTGGCGCGGCAGCACGCCACCGGTCTGATCCCGGCGGCGCTCCCGCCCGGACCGCGCCGGGAACGCTGAGGCACCGGGAAGACTGAGGCACATGGGTGAGGGCCCCGCAGTTCTGCGGGGCCCTCACCCATGTGCGTACACGTCCCGTGCGGCTACTTCTTCTTGCCGCGCTTCTCGCGCACCCGCACCGAGATGTGGATCGGCGTGCCCTCGAAGGAGAACTCCTCGCGCAGCCGGCGCTCCACGAAGCGGCGGTAGCCGTGCTCGATGAAGCCGGAGGAGAACAGCACGAACCGCGGCGGCTTCGTGCCCGCCTGGGTGCCGAAGAGGATGCGGGGCTGCTTGCCGCCCCGGACCGGGTGCGGGTGGGCGGCGACCAGCTCACCCAGGAAGGCGTTCAGCCGGCCCGTGGGAACACGCGACTCCCAGCCCTCGATCGCGGTCTCGATCGCCGGGACCAGCTTCTCCATGTGCCGGCCCGTACGCGCCGAGACGTTGACCCGGGGCGCCCAGGAGACCTGGGCGAGCTCGGTGTCGATCTCGCGCTCCAGGTAGTAGCGGCGCTCCTCGTCGAGGGTGTCCCACTTGTTGAAGGCGAGGACGATGGCACGCCCGGCCTCGACGGCCATCGTGACGATGCGCTGGTCCTGGACCGAGATGGTCTCGGAGGCGTCGATCAGGACGACGGCGACCTCGGCCTTCTCCACCGCCGCGGCCGTACGCAGCGAGGCGTAGTAGTCGGCGCCCTGCTGGAGGTGGACACGCTTGCGGATACCGGCCGTGTCGACGAACTTCCAGGTGACACCGCCGAGCTCGATGAGCTCGTCGACCGGGTCACGGGTGGTGCCCGCGACCTCGTTGACGACCACGCGGTCCTCGTTCGCCACCTTGTTCAGCAGCGAGGACTTGCCGACGTTCGGGCGGCCGATGAGGGCGATGCGGCGGGGGCCGCCGACGGCGGTGCCGAAGGTCTGCGCGGGGGCCTCGGGCAGCGCCTCCAGGACGGCGTCCAGCATGTCGCCGGTGCCGCGGCCGTGCAGCGCGGAGACGGGGTGCGGCTCGCCGAGGCCCAGGGCCCACAGGTACGAGGCGTCGGCCTCGCCGCTCAGGCCGTCGACCTTGTTGGCGCACAGGACGACGGGCTTGCCGGCCTTGCGCAGCAGGCGCACGACCGCCTCGTCGGTGTCGGTGGCGCCGACCTTGGCGTCGACGACGAAGACGACGGCGTCGGCCGCGTCGATCGCGTACTCGGCCTGCGCGGCCACGGACGCGTCGATGCCGAGGACGTCCTGCTCCCAGCCGCCGGTGTCGACGAGCTTGAAACGGCGGCCCGCCCACTCGGCCTCGTAGGTGACGCGGTCGCGGGTGACACCGGGCTTGTCCTCGACGACGGCCTCGCGGCGGCCGATGATCCGGTTCACCAGGGTCGACTTGCCGACGTTGGGACGGCCGACGACGGCGAGCACGGGCAGCGGACCGTGGCCCGCCTCTCCGATCGCGCCCTCGACGTCCTCGATGTCGAAGCCCTCTTCCGCGGCGAGCTCCATGAACTCCGCGTACTCGGCATCGCCAAGCGCCCCGTGCTCGTGCTCGGCCGAGCCGTCGGGCTGGATGTGGTCGTTCATGAAGTCCGTACCTCGTAGTTCATCGTGGTGATCGGTGGACCACCCGTATCGGATGATCCACTACTGAAGTGTCTCTTAACGCCCCGTGAGGTGCCTGGCGTTTTCCAGGTGCGCGGTGAGCTGCTTCTGGATGCGCACGGTCGCCTCGTCGAGCGCCTTGCGCGTACGCAGTCCGCTGCCGTCGCCCGCCTCGAAGGGGTCGCCGAAGACGACGTCCACCCGGCTGCGCAGCGGGGGCAGTGCCTTTATCAACCGTCCGCGCCGCTCCGTGCTTCCCAGAACGGCGACCGGGACGATCGGGGCCCCGCTGCGGACGGCGAAGTAGGAGAGCCCGGCTCGCAGCGCGGCGAAGTCGCCCTCGCCCCGGGTTCCCTCCGGGAAGATCCCGAGGATCCCGCCGTTCTCCAGCACGCCCAGCGCGCGGGTGATGGCCGTCCGGTCGGTGGTGTCGCGGTCGACCTTGATCTGGCCGATGCGGGTCATGAAGGGGTCGAGCGGGCCGACGAACGCCTCCTTCTTGACCAGGAAGTGCGAGGGCCGGGGCGCCACGCCGATGACCATCGGGCCGTCGATGTTGTGGGAGTGGTTGACCGCGAAGATCACCGGGCCGGTCGCGGGGACCTTCCAGGCACCCAGCACCCGCGGCTTCCACAGGCCGTACATCAGGCCGACGCCGATGCGCCGCCCGACCTCGGCGCCCTTGACCGAGGGCACGGACGCGACGCTCACTTCGTGGCCCGCTTCTCCTCGACGAGGGTGACGACGCACTCGATGACCTGCTGGAGCGTGAGGTCGGAGGTGTCCACCTCGACCGCGTCGTCCGCCTTGGCGAGCGGCGAGGTCTTACGGCTGGAGTCGGCCGCGTCCCGCTTGATCAGGGCCTCGCGGGTGGCGTTGACGTCGGCGCCCTTGAGCTCACCGCTGCGGCGGGCCGCGCGGGCCTCCGGGGAAGCGGTGAGGAAGATCTTCAGGTCGGCGTCGGGCAGCACGGTCGTGCCGATGTCCCGGCCCTCGACGACGATGCCCTTCTCGGCCGCCGAGGCGATCGAGCGCTGGAGCTCGGTGATCCGGGCCCGCACCTCGGGCACGGCGCTGACCGCGCTGACCTTGGAGGTGACCTCCTGGGTGCGGATCGGGCCCGCGACATCCGTGCCGTCGACCGTGATCGTCGGCGCCGAGGGGTCCGTGCCGGACACGAGCTCGGGCTTCCCGGCCGCGGCCGCGATCGAGGAGGGGTCGGTGACGTCGATGCCGTTGGTCACCATCCACCAGGTGATCGCCCGGTACTGGGCGCCCGTGTCCAGGTAGCTCAGGCCGAGCTTCGCGGCGACGGCCTTGGAGGTGCTCGACTTGCCCGTGCCGGAGGGACCGTCGATGGCGACAATCACGGCCGGGGCGGTCCGGGCGGCGGTGGTTTCCACGGGTGCGGGCACCTTCCTGGTACGGGGTGGTGGGCTGGTTCGGGCGCGATCGTGCCCCGAACAAGGTTACTGGCTTCCCGGACCCCGTTTTACGGACCCCGCGGTGCCCCCGTCACAGCCCCTGGGCCACCGCCGCGACGATCACCGGAACGATCATCGAGACGTCCACCGGAACCGGGTTCACGGCGTCGCGTGGCGAACCCCCGGTCCTACTGCCGGATCGACCAGCCCCGCTCCCGCAGTGACGCCGTCAGCACGGGTGCCGCCGAGGGCTTCACCATCAGCTCGACCAGACCCGCCTGCTGCCCGGTCGCGTGCTCGATGCGGACGTCCTCGATGTTGACGCCCGCGCGGCCCGCGTCGGCGAAGATCCGCGCCAGCTGGCCCGGCTGGTCGTCGATGAGGACGACGACGCTCTCGTACACGGTCGGGGCCGTGCCGTGCTTGCCCGGGACGCGGATCTGACCGGCGTTGCCCCGGCGCAGAACATCCTCGATACCGGTGAAACCCTCGCTGCGCTTCGCCTCGTCGGAGGACTGGAGGGCGCGCAGGGCCTGCACGGTCTCGTCCAGGTCGGCCGAGACGTCCGCGAGGAGGTCGGCGACCGGGCCCGGGTTCGCGGAGAGGATGTCGATCCACATGCGCGGGTCGGAGGCGGCGATCCGGGTCACGTCACGGATGCCCTGACCGCAGAGGCGTACGGCCGCCTCCTCGGCGTTCTCCAGCCGCGCGGCGACCATGCTCGACACCAGGTGGGGCATGTGGGAGACGAGGGCGACCGCGCGGTCGTGGGCGTCTGCGTCCATGACGACCGGCACGGCACGGCAGTGCGAGACGAGCTCCAGCGCGAGGTTGAGGACCTCGGTGTCCGTGTCCCGGGTCGGAGTCAGCACCCAGGGGCGCCCCTCGAAGAGGTCCCCGGTCGCGGCCAGCGGGCCGGACTTCTCGCGGCCCGACATGGGATGCGTACCGATGTACGCGGACAGGTCCAGGCCCAGCGACTCCAGCTCGCGGCGCGGGCCGCCCTTGACGCTGGCCACGTCGAGGTACCCGCGCGCGACCCCGCGCCGCATCGCGTCGGCGAGCGCCGCGGCCACGTGCGCGGGCGGCGCCGCGATGATCGCGAGGTCGACGGGCCCCGTGGGCTCCTCGTCGGTGCCGGCGCCGAGCGCGGCCGCCGTACGGGCCTGCTCCGGGTCGTGGTCGGCGAGGTGCACGACGACGCCGCGTGCCGCCAGGGCCAGCGCGGCGGACGTGCCGATCAGTCCGGTGCCGATGACGAGTGCTGTTCTCACTGGGCGATGTCCTTGCGGAGTGCGCCCGCGGCACCCAGGTAGACGTGCGAGATCCCGGAGCGCGGCAGATCGGACTCGATGTGCGCGAGGACCCGTACGACCCGGGGCATCGCGCCCTCGATGTCCAGCTCCTGCGCGCAGATCAGCGGTACGTCGACGATGCCGAGCTTGCGTGCCGCGGCCGCCGGGAAGTCGCTGTGCAGGTCGGGCGTCGCCGTGAACCAGATGCTGATCAGGTCCTCGGTGGTCAGTCCGTTCCGCTCAAGGATGGCGGTGAGCAGCTCGCTGACCTGCTCATCCATGTGGCCGGCCTCGTCCCGCTCCAGTTGGACGGCGCCCCGGACCGCTCGTACCGCCACGGTGATGCTCCTTGCTGATCTACGTTCCGTCTCTTTGTACGTCCAGCCTAGTCAGCCCTCGGTGGCCCGGTACCGGGCGCCCGCCTGCCGAGACGCCCGCCACGCCGTCCCGGAAGGGCGCACGGGCACGCCGAGGGCCTCAGAACCGCTGCTGCTTGACGAGGTCTTCGAGCGAGGCGTCCGGCAGGTGCCCGTCGGGGCTCAGCCGGTCGACCACCGGCCGATCCAGATTGTGTCAATGTCACCTGAATTCACCCTTGGCACCACTTGGAGTGAAGTTGTCCTCTACGGTGTGATCGTCCGTCAATTTCCGCGAAGTCGCTCCTGTGCGCCTCTGGACGCAGGGGCCGCGGGTCCGCTTGCATGGTGAGGCTGTCCGCGCCACGCCTCGGGGGAGGCTCGATGAAGCGTTCCGGACCACTTTTCACGCTCCTCGCGGGACTACTGCTCGCCCTGTTCATGCTGTCGCTCAACGTGACGTCCGGGACGCGCAGTACGTCGACCGGGAGCGAGTCCTCGGGCGACGTCGTGCAGGCGAGCCCGACACCCACGGCCTCGCCCCCGTCGGGCAAGCCGTCACCCTCGCCCAGCCCGTCGAAGACGGCCGTGCCCAACGCCGACTACGCGGGCCGTACGGACGACGACTCCTCCGCGGTCGCGGTCACCCTGCGCGACGGCAAGGCCGTCGCGTACTTCTGCGACGGCAAGGACCAGGAGTCGTGGCTGAAGGGCGACGTCGAGGCCGACGGCAGCATGCGCCTCACCGGCCGGAACGGCAACGTCCTCACCGGCGAGCTGAAGGGCCAGCGGATCCGCGGCACGGTCGACATGGGACAGCGGGAGTACGGCTTCACGGCCGACAAGGCCGTCAAGCCCTCCGGGCTGTACCGCGCCACCGCCACCGTGCGCGGCGCCGAGGTCGACGGTGGCTGGATCGTCCTGCCGAGCGGCCGACAGGTCGGCATCCTCAACCGCGCGGGCGAGCCGAGCCCCGCACCCCGTATCGACCCCGAGACCGGCGCCGTGACGGTCGACGGACAGCAGCTCACGGCCAAGCCCGTGACCCCGTGATCCCGTCGCCCGCTCCACCCACCCGCACGCCGCACCCCGCACTGTGCTCTTCGCTCCTCGCTCCGCCCCTTGCCCCATGACCCCGTGACCGCAGGGAGCCGACCATGACCGTGGACCCGAACGCCGCCACCCAGGGCTTTCCGTCGCCCACCCCCGCCCCCCGCCGAGCGGGAGCCGCCACCTATCTCGTACCGGCCCTGGTCGCGGGCGCGGTCGCGGTCGGCCTCGGCGTCTACGGCAATGTGCACGACCCGGAGGGCACCGCCTTCAACCTCGCGGGCTTCAGCAGCACGAGCGCGGTCAAGTCGTGGCTCGCCACGGCCGCGATGGGCTTCGCGGTCGTCCAGCTCGTGTCGGCACTCATGGTGTACGGGCGCATCCCGGGCCCGAGCTGGTCGGGCGTGCTGCATCGCTGGTCGGGCCGAATCGCGTTCCTTGTGGCGGTTCCAGTCGCTGTGCACTGTCTGTACGCCTTGGGCTATCAGACGTATGAACCGCGCGTTTTGTGGCACTCCATCCTGGGTTGCTTCTTCTTCGGTGCATTCAGTGCAAAGATGCTGCTGCTCCGCTCGGAGCGTCTGCCCGGCTGGGTACTGCCCATCGTCGGCGGACTCGTCTTCTCGGCCCTGACGGTGGTCTGGCTGACCTCCGCCCTCTGGTTCTTCCGCACGTTCGGAGTGACGACATGACCCACCCCTCCACGCGGCGCGCGGTTCTCGCGACGGGCACGGCCGCGCTGATCGCCGGCTGCAGCAACTACGGGGACGAGAACGGCGGGGGCAGCGAGGAGGGGGCGTCCTCCGTCGCCCCCGAGGAGAGCGGGACCGGGGGCGAGGCGCCCGCCGGTGAGGAACTGACCAAGACCGCCGACATCCCGGTCGGCGGCGGCAAGATCTTCAAGGACGAGAAGGTCGTCGTCACCCAGCCCGAGGAGGGCGGCTTCAAGGCCTTCTCGGCGGTCTGCACGCACCAGGGCTGCATCGTCGCGACCGTCTCGGACGGCACGATCAACTGCGCCTGTCACGGCAGCGAGTTCCGCATCGCCGACGGCGCGGTGGCCAAGGGCCCGGCCCAGAAGCCGCTCCCCGCGAAGCAGATCACGGTCACGGGCGACTCGATCAGCGTCAGCTGACCCACCACGCCCCGCCGGACCGGTGGGCCGATGGAGCGGTCAGTCGCCCCATGAACCTGTTCAGTCGTCCCAGAGCGCTCCCAACGCCATCAGGTCTCCCTGGTACTCGATCCTGTCGGCCCACTCCGTAGGCCATGCATCGGCACCGAGGTATGCCCCCGCGAACGCGCCGGCGAGGCACGCGATCGAGTCCGAGTCCCCCGATGTGCAGGCGGCCCGGCGCAGGGCGGTCACCGGCTCGTCCACGAAGAGCAGGAAGCACAGCAGGCCGGTGGCGAGGGCCTCCTCCGCGATCCACCCGGCCCCCGTGGCCAGACAGGGGTCCGTCTCGGGCGACGGCGAACGCAGGGCCCCCTGAAGCCGCTCCAGGACCTCCAGGCACTCGTCCCAGCCGCGCGAGATGAAGTGCGTCGGCGTCGGGTCCTGGGAACGCGTCCACAGATCGCCGAGCCAGCGCTCGTGGTAGCGCGTGCGGTTCTCGTACGCGTACGAGCGCAGCAGGCCGACCAGTCCGGTCGGCTCGGCACCCTGCGCGAGCAGGCGCACCGCGTGCGCGGTGAGGTCGGACGCGGCGAGCGCCGTCGGATGCCCATGGGTGAGCGCGGCCTGCAACTGGGCGGCACCCGCGCGCTGTTCGTCGCTGAGCCCGGAGATGAGACCGAGGGGCGCGACACGCATGTTGGCGCCGCAGCCCTTGGAATGGATCTGGCTGGCGTCCTGCCAGGGCAGGCCCTCGCGCTTCAGCTTCTCGCAGGCGACCAGGCACGTACGTCCGGGTGCGCGGTTGTTCTCCGGCGACTGGTACCAGTCCACGAACTCCTCGCGCACGGGCCGCTCCAGCCGCTTGGGTCCCAGCAGCCCCCGGTCCATGGCCGTCCGCAGCCCCCGCCCCAGCGCCAGCGTCATCTGCGTGTCGTCCGTGACGTACGCGGGGGTGGGCAGCTCCATCTCCCGCCAGGGCCCGCACTTGGCGAGGATCGACGGCACGTCGTTGAACTCGGTCGGGAAGCCGAGCGCGTCCCCGAGGGCGAGCCCGACCAACGCCCCGGTGGCGGCGTGCTTCCTGACGGTCGTGGTCATGAGGATCGTCCTTCCGGAGAGGAGTTCCAAGACGGGGCCGGAGACGGGGCCGGAGACGGGGCCGGGGACGCGGATCGGGACGGAGCCGGTGGCCGCGCGGATGCCGGAGCCGGAGCCGGAGCCGGTGCCGGTGTCGGTGTCGGTGTCGGTGCCGGTCGCAGCAGTGGTGGGTGCAGTGCGGTGGCATCGCCCGCGCGGTACAGCGCGGCGGGCTTCCCCCGGCCTCCGGTCAGCCGGGCCGCGCCGGGGATCTGCTCGACGAACCCGGGCGTGGCAAGGACTTTGCGCCGGAAGTTGGGCCGGTCGAGCGCGGTCCCCCACACGGTCTCGTAGACCTGCTGGAGTTCGCCGAGCGTGAACTCCGGCGGGCAGAACGCCGTGGCCAGGCAGGTGTATTCGAGCTTGGCGCCGATCCGCTCGTGGGCGTCGGCAAGGATCCGGTCGTGGTCGAAGGCGAGCGGTCGGAGCCCGTCGTACGCCAGCCAGCACGCGCTCGCCGCATCCCCGCCGCCGCGTGGCTCGGGCGGGTCCGGCAGCAGCGCGGTGTACGCCACCGAGACGACCCGCATCCGGGGATCGCGGTCGGGCTCGCTGTAGGTGCGCAGCTGCTCCAGATGCAGCCCGGAGACGTCCGACAGGCCGGTCTCCTCGGCGAGTTCACGCCGGGCGGCCGTCTCCGCGGACTCCTCGGGCAGCACGAACCCTCCGGGCAGCGCCCAGTGGCCCGCGTACGGTTCCTGTCCGCGCTCGATCAGCAGCACCTGGAGCCCGCCCGCCCGGACCGTGAACACCGCGAGATCCACGGTGACGGCGAAGGGTTCGAAGGCGTATTTGTCGTAGCCCTCCATTGCCCCCTCCTCGTGGCCTTCGCGGCCGTCCCGCACCTCGCCGGGCGACGGCCCAGGGACCGGGACCACCCCCGTGGGCCCTGCTCCATCGGGCCACGCCCGGCGAGGACGTTCCTTAATGGTCAGTACGACTATAAATAGCGGGACGTGCCGCCACAACCCCCGAACGCACATCGGCCGGCCCCGGGAAGTCCCGGAACCGGCCGATGCCGCACCAAACAGGTCTCTACGAAGGAGAGGTCTAGAGGCCGACTTCCTGCATCAGCATCCCGACCTCGGTGTTCGACAGCCGGCGCAGCCAGCCCGACTTCTGGTCGCCCAGGGTGATCGGCCCGAAGGACACGCGCACGAGCTTGTCGACCGGGAAGCCGGCCTCGGCGAGCATGCGCCGCACGATGTGCTTGCGGCCCTCGTGGAGGGTCACCTCTACGAGGTAGTTCTTGCCGGTCTGCTCGACGACCCTGAAGTGGTCCGCCTTCGCGTACCCGTCCTCCAGCTGGATGCCGTCCTTGAGCTGCTTGCCCAGGTCGCGCGGGATCGGGCCCACGATGTGCGCGAGGTAGACCTTCTTCACGCCGTACTTGGGGTGTGTGAGGCGGTGTGCCAGCTCGCCGTGGTTGGTGAGCAGGATGACGCCCTCGGTCTCGGTGTCGAGCCGCCCGACGTGGAAGAGCCGCGTCTCACGGTTCGTCACGTAGTCACCGAGGCACTGACGGCCCTCCGTGTCCTCCATGGTCGACACGACACCGGCGGGCTTGTTCAGCGAGAAGAACTGGTACGACTGCGTGGCGACGGTCAGTCCGTCGACCTTGATCTCGTCGTTCTCCGGGTCGACGCGCATGCCCTGCTCGACGACGATCTCGCCGTTGACCTCGACCCTGGACTGCTCGACCAGCTCCTCGCAGGCACGCCGCGAACCGTAGCCCGCGCGCGCGAGCACCTTCTGCAGGCGCTCGCCCTCCTGCTCGGCGCCCGGGAAGGTCTTGGGCGTCTTGACCTCGGGCCTGCCCGCGTACCGGTCGCGGTTGCGCTCCTCGGTACGTGTCTCGTACTCACGGGAGCGCGCGTTCTCGGTGCGGCCACCGCGCTGCTGGCCCTGCTTGGGACCGCCCTTGGCACCGCCGCGGGCCGCGCTGCCGCGCCCCGACTTCGGGCCCTCGTGGGTGGCGCCGGGGCCTACGTCGTAGCGGCGCTCCTCCGGGCGGGGGTTGCCCGCGCGCTTCGGCCTGTCGTCGCGCCCTCCCGCGCTCCTCTGCGGGGAGCCGCCCCCACCGGTCCCGCGGGAGTTGCCGCCTCCACCGGAACCGCGGGGGTTGCCGCCCCCACCGGAGCCACGGGGGCCACCACCCCCGCCAGAACCGCGGGGGCCACCGCCTCCACCGGAACCGCGAGGGTTACCGCCCCCGCCGGTTCCGCGGGGGTTGCCGCGCCCGTTGTTCCTGCCACTGCCGCTGCCACTGCTTCGCATCAAAGTTCCGTCGTCGTCGTGTCGTCTGCATCTGCATCCGGTGCGTCCGGATCGAACGACGGGACCCCTTCCAGCGTCTCTGCTTCGATCGCGTCCGCCTCCGGAAGGAAGGGCGCGAGCTCCGGGAGCTCGTCCAGGCCGCGCAGGCCCATTCGCTCCAGGAAGTAGTTCGTCGTCCTGTACAGGATCGCACCTGTTTCGGGTTCCGCGCCCGCCTCCTCGACCAGACCCCTCTGCAGGAGGGTGCGCATCACGCCGTCGCAGTTCACTCCACGGACCGCCGAGACCCTGCTGCGGCTGACCGGCTGCCGGTACGCGACGACCGCGAGCGTCTCCAGCGCGGCCTGGGTGAGCCGGGCCTGCTGCCCGTCGAGGACGAAGCGCTCGACGGCCGCCGCGTACTCGGGCCGGCTGTAGAAACGCCAGCCGCCGGCGATGAGCCGCAGCTCGAAGCCGCGCCCCTGGACGGTGTACTCGTCGGCCAGCGCCCGCAGCGCGTCCGCGATCTTCCGCTTCGGCCGCTCCAGGATCTTCGAGAGGTGCTCCACGGTCGCGGGCTCGTCCACGACCATCAGAACAGCCTCCAGGGCGGGCCTGAGGTCGAGATCGGCGACGCCGGGCGGACCCGCCGGGGCCTCGGTGGTGTCCTCGCTCACGCCTTCTCCTCCTTGACCGGTTCCGGCGGCCTGTCGAACTCGTCCGTCACCGTCGGCTGCGCATCCCCGTCCCCGCCCGTCCAGCGCACCACCAGGTCCCCCAGAGCCTCCTCCTGGTCCAGGGAGACCGCCTTCTCCCGATAGAGCTCCAGAAGGGCCAGGAAACGCGCCACGACGGTGAGGGTGTCGTCGGTGTCCTCGACGAGCGAGCGGAAACTGGCCTCTCCGAGTTCCCGCAGCCGCGCCACCACGATCGCGGCCTGCTCCTGCACGCTCACGAGCGGCGCGTGGATGTGGTCGACGTACACCTGCGGCTTCGGCCTGGGCTGCATCGCCTTCACGGCGAGCTTGGCGAATCCTTCCGCCCCGATGCTGATGACGACTTCCGGCAGCAGCTCGGCGTGGTGCGCCTCCAGCCCGACGGTACGGGGGTAGCGGCGCGCCTCCTCGTCCAGGCGCCGGTTGAAGATCTCGGCGATCTGCTTGTACGCCCGGTACTGCAGGAGCCGCGCGAAGAGCAGGTCCCGGGCCTCCAGCAGCGCCAGGTCCGCCTCGTCCTCGACCTCGGCGGACGGCAGCAGCCGGGCGGCCTTCAGATCGAGCAGCGTCGCCGCGACGACCAGGAACTCGGTCGTCTGATCGAGATCCCAGTCCGGCCCCATCGCCCTGATGTGCGCCATGAACTCGTCGGTGACCTTGGAGAGCGCCACTTCGGTGACATCCATCTTGTGCTTGGAGATCAACTGAAGCAGCAGATCGAACGGCCCTTCGAAGTTGGCAAGCCGAACTTTGAAGACCCCGTCGTCGGGTTCGACGGGTTCCGGCTCACCGTCGGTGTTGTGGGCAGGCGTTCCGCAGGGCGGAACGGGTGGGCTCAACGCCCCACGGTCCGCAGCCGAAGTACCGTCCTCAACCCCGGACGGGCTCTCCGCCACAGGCGGCTCCGGCTCCGCCGCGGGCGGCAGGACCTCGCCTGGGGGCTCGGGCGGGGCCGCGCCCCCAGGCCCCCGCCCCAGCACACGCCGACGGCCACCGGAACCGCCGGAGGCCGTGGCAGGGACGTCGTTCGAGGTCATAGCCGTCGCAGGCTACCGCTACCGCCCGCGCAACCGTCGTACGAGGATGCTCGCGTCCCCACGGGATTCGAGATCTGCGAGCACCACGGCGACGGCCTCCCGCACGATCCGCCCACGATCGACGGCCAGCCCGTGCTCCCCACGGAGCACCAGCCGGGCGTGCTCCAGATCCATGAGCTCCTCGGCGGAGACGTACACCGTGATCTTCTCGTCGTGCCGCTCGCGCCCGCTGGGACGCCGCCCCGAGCCCCGCCCGCGCTTGCGCGGCTGCGCGCCCGCGGAGGGCCCGGCAGAACCTTCCTGCACTCCCTGGCGCCGCCCGGAACGGTCCCCGGCGGCGCCCCGACTCCGGGACTCCCCGTCAGCGGACTCGGCGTCGGAGGCGACATGTTCGTCGCCCTCGCCGTCGCCGCCCCGCACGGGTACCGACTGTGGGCCGTCCTCCCCGGCGGCAGCGGCGTCGCTCTCGCCCGCCGGAGCCGGTACCCGGGCCTCGCCGTTGGCCGGGCGCCTGGGGCTGGACGCCTGCAGCGCCATTCCCCCGGTCGTACGGAACAGTTCGTCGGCCCCCGGCAGACTCACTCGGCGTGACACCGGGCGAGCACCTCCCTGGCGAGCTGGCGATAGGCGGCGGCACCGACGGAGTTGGAGGCGTACGTCGTGATCGGCTCACCGGCGACCGTGGTCTCCGGGAAGCGGACGGTCCGGCCGATCACCGTGTGGTAGACGTGATCGTCGAACGCCTCGACCACGCGCGCGAGCACCTCACGGCTGTGCACGGTCCGCGAGTCGTACATCGTGGCGAGGATGCCGTCGAGCTCCAGCTCGGGGTTGAGCCGCTCCTGGACCTTCTCGATGGTCTCGGTGAGCAGCGCGACACCACGGAGGGCGAAGAACTCGCACTCGAGCGGCACGATCACCTTGTGCGCCGCCGTGAGGGCGTTGACGGTGAGCAGGCCGAGCGAGGGCTGACAGTCGATCACGATGTAGTCGTAGTCGGCCATCAGCGGCTTCAGGGCCCGCTGCAGTGTGGACTCGCGCGCGACCTCGGACACCAACTGGACCTCGGCGGCCGACAGGTCGATGTTGCTGGGCAGCAGGTCCATGTTCGGGACCGCCGTCTTCAGGAGCACCTCGTCGGCCGCCATGCCCCGCTCCATGAGCAGGTTGTAGACCGTGAGGTCGAGCTCCATCGGGTTGACGCCGAGACCCACGGACAGCGCGCCCTGCGGGTCGAAGTCGACGAGCAGGACCCGGCGTCCGTACTCCGCGAGCGCCGCGCCCAGGTTGATGGTCGACGTCGTCTTGCCCACGCCGCCCTTCTGGTTGCACATCGCGATGATCTTCGCGGGGCCGTGATCGGTCAGCGGGCCCGGGATCGGGAAGTACGGCAGCGGGCGCCCAGTCGGGCCGATGCGCTCGCGCCGCTGGCGCGCCGCGTCGGGCGCGAGCGTGGCCGCGTACTCCGGATCGGGCTCGTACTCGGCGTCGGGGTCGTAGAAATGCCCCTCGGGCAGGTCGTCGTAGTCGGCGAAGTGGGTGCGGTTCTCGCCACTTCCGTTGCCGGCCATGGCGTTCACGTGATGGCCATCCATGCTCTGGTGTGCTGTCTGAGTCATCTTCGGACTCTGGTGGGCTGCGAAGGTGCGCACAGCAACGGAGCCGACAGCCTCGAGCCCCGTGGGCCTTGAGCCCTGCGCAGGCATTCCTGGTTGACCACCCCCGGGAGTAAATGTCGACTCATTCACAAGTCGTCTTACCTCCTTGGTGACCAGGAAACTTCTAGATAGGTCAGCGTGGCACCATGCCGACGGTTGGCGACTCTATGGCGTGTCACCGCTCCGCAGCAACACAATCCGCCGGACCCGGCCCGATGTGTCGGCAACGGAACACCCCGCTGTCAAGGGCGTAAGGGCGTCGCACGGCAGGTTTCACGGGTGTGCGAAACGGTTCAAGGGTTACGTTCGAGGCGAGTTGAACGAGTCTCGCAAAGTGACTCGACACACATCCGGCCGGACCTTGTGGGACAAGGTCCGGCCGTACGCGCCATGTTGACGACCTGTGTTGACCTATCACCTTTTGTCGGTGGAGAGATCGGCCGACGGGTCGGGACAGATCGGTCGTATCGTCAGCCGAGCAGGGTCTCCAGCTCGACGTGCTCCAGGCCGTGCGCCTCCGCGACCTCGCGGTAAACGACCTTGCCGTCATGCGTGTTGAGACCCCGGGCGAGCGCCGGGTCACGGCGCAACGACTCGACCCAGCCGAGGTTCGCCAACTCCACGATGTAGGGCAGCGTCGCGTTCGTCAGGGCATAAGTCGACGTGTTGGGCACGGCGCCCGGCATGTTGGCGACGCAGTAGAAGACCGAGCCGTGGACCGGGAAGGTCGGCTCCGCGTGAGTCGTCGGACGGGAGTCCTCGAAGCAGCCGCCCTGGTCGATGGCGATGTCGACAAGAACACTTCCGGGCTTCATTCGCGACACGAGCTCGTTGGTGACCAGTTTCGGCGCCTTGGCGCCAGGGATGAGCACGGCGCCGATGACGAGGTCGGCCTCCAGGACGGCCTTCTCCAGCTCGAAGGAGTTGGACATGATCGCCCGGACCTTGGTGCCGAAGACCTTGTCGGCCTCGCGGAGCTTGTTGATGTCGCGGTCGAGCAGCGTGACGTGGAATCCCATGCCGACGGCGATCTGTGTGGCGTTCCAGCCGGAGACACCGCCGCCGATGACGACGGCTCGCGCGGGCTGCGTGCCGGGAACGCCACCGGGGAGCACACCGCGGCCGCCGACCGAGCGCATCAGGTGGTAGGCGCCGACCTGCGGGGCGAGGCGGCCCGCGACCTCGGACATCGGGGCGAGGAGCGGGAGCGCGCGGCTGGGCAGCTCGACCGTCTCGTAGGCGATCGCCGTGGTGCCGGACTCGACGAGCGCGTCGGTGCACTCCTTGGACGCGGCCAGGTGCAGGTAGGTGAAGAGCGTCTGGTCCTTGCGGAGGCGGTGGTACTCCTCGGCGATGGGCTCCTTGACCTTGAGCAGCAGGTCGGCGGTGGCCCAGACCTCGTCGGCGGTGGCGATGATCCGCGCACCGGCCGCGACGTACTCCTCGTCCGGGATCGAGGAGCCGACTCCGGCGTTCTGCTCGATGAGGACCTGGTGGCCGTGGCGCACCAGCTCGTGCACGCCGGCTGGGGTGATGGCCACCCGGAACTCGTTGTTCTTGACCTCGCGGGGGATGCCGACCTTCACGTCGATCACGGTCCTTGGCTCAGAAGGGGTCTGGGGTCACGCAACGCATGCCAGGACATGGCCCGACATACCGGCACGCACGGGAGCACACCGGGAGACACCACGAAAAGACGCGGCGGAGCCAGTCTAATGAAGGGATTCCCTCTGTCTAGCCTTTCAATGCATCAATCTTCCTCGGGTGTACTACGGATTTCGCAGGCGTTAGCGTCGTGTTCCCTGGTTGATGCGTCCTCCGGGAGCTCGTCACCCAGCATGCGCTCGGCCGCGCCGCGGTGCAGCCGGGCGGCCGCGGGGTCCCCCAGCCGGTCCAGCGTGTCGGCGAGCCGGAGGTGCAGCGCGGCCTGCAGCCGGGTGTCCTCGGCGCGGCGCGCCCACTCGACCGCCTCCTGGCAGATGGCGAGGGACTCCTCGGGCCGGCCCGCGTACTCCTGCACCCGCCCCATCTCGCTCAACGCCCTTGCCTGACCGGCCACATCGCCGTTCCTGCGGTAGCCGGTGATCGCCGAGCGCCAGTTGCGCAGCGCCTCGCCGTAGCGGCCCGCGTAGGTGTGCGCGGTGGCGATACGTCCGTGCAGCCGGGCCACGTCCTCGCGCTCGTCGCGCGCGAGCCGCTGGGCGAGGGCGCGCCCGAACCAGTCGGCGGCCCGATCGTGGTCCCCGAGCTCCTGGTGGGCACCGCCTACGGATTCCATCGCGCGGCCGGTCGCATACGGGTCGTTCGCCTCGCGTCCGGCGTCCAGAGCGGCCCGGTAGCGGGCCAGCGCGTTCCTCGTACGGCCGGTCTGGGCGTCCAGGTCGGCGAGGTTCAGCAGCGCGGCGGCCTTCTCGCGGGGCAGGTCCCGGCGCTCGGCCACGTCCAGGACGAGCCGGTGGATGCCGTACAGCTCGGGCGCCGCCGCCTGTGTGCCGAAGTGCGCGACCATCGCTCTGACCAGGGCGGCCATGAGGCGGCGGGCCAGTGTGTCCAGCTCACCGTCGGCGACCGCGAGCCGGGCCGCGGCGAGCAGCGCGGGCTGTCGGATGCGCAGCCAGTCGGCGGCCGCGCGGGGGTTCGGGAAGCGCAGTGCGCGGGGCATCCCGGCGAGCTTCTCGCGGGCCGGGGAGCTGTCGGTCTCGGTGATCGCGCGGCAGGACACCAGCAGCCGTACGGTCCGCTCCAGCATCCGGGCGCGGGCCAGCTGGAGTTCGGCCGGGCGGTCCTGGGTCTCGGTGAGCGAGCGCAGCAGCGGCAGCAGGCAGCCGGGCACCTCGTACTGCGGCAGGGGCGACTCGACGGACCGTACGAGACCGAGCCTGGTGAAGTCGTCCAGGGTGGTGCGGGCGGCGCCGACCGAACAGCCGGCCAGCGCGGACGCGGTGTGCGGGTCCACGAGGCCCGCGGGGGCGAGCGAGAGCAGTCGCAGTATCCGCGCGGCGGCCGAGGGCAGGGCCGCGTACGAGAGACGGAAGACACGTTCGAGAACGTCGAGCAGACGGCCTTCGTCACCCTCGGTACGCAGTTGCTTGGCCAGGTCGGCCACGGCCGCCTTGGGCCGGTGGGCCAGCCAGGCGCCGGCGAGGACGAGCGCGGCGGGCTGGGACGCGCAGATCTCCACGAGTCCCTGGGCCGCCAGCGGGTCGACGGTGATGCGCACCGAGCCGGTGTACCGGTCGAGAAGTTCGAGGGCGGACTTGGTGTCGAGGCCGCCGAGGGTGCAGGGCCGGACGTCGGAGATCCCGGTGAGAGGCCCGCCGGAGACGGCGACGACGAGACAGTCGGGGGTCTCCGGGAGGAGCACGTCGACCTGCTCGGCGTCCGCCGCGTCGTCCAGCAGGAGCAGTACACGGCGAGTGGCGAGCCCCTCGCGCAGCCGCTCGGAGAGCTCGTCCCCGTCGGCCCCTGCCGGGGCGGTCAGTTCGAGGGCGGCGAGCAGGTCACGGGCGGTTCGTTCGGTCGCCACGGGCGTCCCGTCGGGCTCCGTGAGCCGGGCCCGCAGGACGCCGTCCGGGTAACTGTCGGCGACCTGCCGTACGAGTTCCTCGGCGAGTGCGGTCCTGCCCGATCCGGGCTTGCCCGCGATGAGCAGCACGCGCGCGCGTGGCGCCTTCCGGCCCGCGAGGGTGTCCAGACCGGCCCGCTCGATGTCGGCCCGCAGCTCCTTCAACTCCCGTGTGCGGCCGAGGAACTGACTCTCCGTGGGGGAAGGCTCGGCAGCCGGGCGCTGCTCTTCCTCCGTCACCGCCGTGTCGCCGGCGTCCACCGCCTGGTCCGTCACGGGCCACACTCCCGTCCCACTGCACGCGCAAGCCCGCCGGGACTCCGGTCGGGGCGTTTCCAGAGCCTAGTTCACGCTCTGCGACGATCTGTGCGGAGCGCGGCGGGCACATCCCCCGATCGGATCAGGCGATCGTCACACCGGCAGGTCGGACGCGTGGGCCCAAGTGGATTCAGGGACGCGGGCTCGGCAGTGGGTTCAGGAACGGCTTCCGGGGCGTGTGCCGGAGTGGATCACGCCTCGAAGGGGCGTGCGGGCCACGGCGCCTCGGCCGGGCGCAGGGCGTCCAGGCCGTCGCCGTGCTGCGCCGCGATCAGCGAAAGCACGCCCACGACCAGGCAGTTGTTGTGCAGCTCCCCACCCAGGACACCCCGTACGAGCTCGTCGACGGGGACGCGGGAGAGCTCCATGTCGGCCTCCTCGTCCTCCACCTCGAAGCGCTGCCCCTCGGCCTCGGAGAGATCGCGGGCGAGGAAGATGCGCACGGCCTCGTCGCAGCCGCCGGGCGTGGTGAACACGTCGGTGAGCACGCGCCAGTCCTCGGCCTTCACATGGGCCTCTTCGTAGAGCTCGCGCTGGGCGGCGTGCAGCGGGTTCTCGCCGGGGATGTCGAGCAGCCCGGCCGGGATCTCCCAGAGCTTGTGGCGCACGGGGTGCCGGTACTGGCGGATGACCAGGACGCGGCCCTGGTCGTCGAGGGCGAGGACGGCCACCGAACCCGGGTGGACCTGGTAGTCACGGCGGACGACCGATCCATCGGGCATGACCACGTCGTCGGTGCGCACGGAGGTCTTGTTGCCCACGAACGGGGTCTCGGTCGCCGTGACCTCCCACTCCTCGGCGGTGTCCTTGATGGTCATGTCGACTTGTCCTCCCACACGCACGAATCTGCGCCCAACGTGAATACGCCCCACAGAGGCGATGAAGAAACCGGGGCACGCGCCTCAAAAGACACGCACCCCGGCAACCGTACAACCCGCGTGCTACTTGGCCGTCTTGCGCTCCACAGCGGCCTTGACCAGGCCCGCGAAGAGCGGGTGCGGCCGGGTCGGACGCGAGCGCAGCTCGGGGTGTGCCTGCGTCGCGACCAGGTAAGGGTGGACGTCCCGCGGGTACTCCACGTACTCCACGAGCTTGCCGTCCGGGGACGTCCCGGAGAACTGCAGACCGGCCTTCTTCTCCAGCTCGGCACGGTAGGAGTTGTTCACCTCGTAGCGGTGGCGGTGGCGCTCCTCGACGTACTCCTTGCCGTCGTACACCTCGCGCACGATCGAGCCCTCGGCGAGCTTGGCGGGGTACATGCCCAGGCGCATCGTGCCGCCCATGTCGCCGTCGCCCGCGACGATGTCGAGCTGCTCGGCCATGGTGGAGATGACCGGGTGGCCGGTGGCGGAGTCGAACTCGGTGGAGTTGGCGTCCGGGATGTCGGCGAGGTTGCGCGCGGCCTCGATCACGATGCACTGCAGGCCCAGGCAGAGACCGAGCAGCGGGATCCTGTTCTCGCGGGCGTACTGGATGGCGCCGACCTTGCCGGACACACCGCGGTCGCCGAAGCCGCCGGGGATGCAGATCGCGTCCACGTCACCGAGCTGCTTGGCGGCGCCCGCCGGGGTCTTGCAGTCGTCCGAGGTGACCCACTTGATCTTCACGCGGGCCTTGTTGGCGAAACCGCCCGCGCGCAGGGCCTCGGTGACCGAAAGGTAGGCGTCGGGCAGATCGATGTACTTGCCGACGAGCGCCATGTTGATCTCGTGGACCGGGCGGTGGACGCGGTCCAGCAGGTCGTCCCAGATCGTCCAGTCCACGTCACGGAACGGGAGGTCGAGCTTACGGACGACATAGGCGTCCAGGCCCTCGGTGTGCAGGACCTTCGGGATGTCGTAGATGGACTTGGCGTCGATGGCCGCGACCACGGCCGCCTCGTCGACGTCGCACATCAGGGAGATCTTGCGCTTGATCGCGGTGGGCACCTCGCGGTCGGCGCGCAGCACGATCGCGTCTGGCTGGATACCGATGCTGCGCAATGCCGCAACCGAATGCTGGGTCGGCTTCGTCTTCAGCTCCCCGGAGGGGCCGATGTACGGAAGGAGCGAGATGTGGACGACGAACACATTGTCGCGACCGACCTCGTGACGGACCTGACGGACGGTCTCAAGGAACGGCTGCGACTCGATGTCGCCGACGGTGCCGCCGACCTCGGTGATGACGACGTCGACGTCGTCGGTGGCCATGCGCCGGATGCGGTGCTTGATCTCGTTGGTGATGTGCGGGATGACCTGCACGGTGTCGCCGAGGTACTCGCCGCGCCGCTCCTTGGCGATGACCGTCGAGTAGACCTGCCCGGTGGTGACGTTGGCGGAGCCGTCCAGGTCGACGTCGAGGAAGCGCTCGTAGTGGCCGATGTCCAGGTCGGTCTCGGCGCCGTCGTTGGTGACGAACACCTCACCGTGCTGGAACGGGTTCATGGTGCCCGGGTCGACGTTGAGATACGGGTCGAGCTTCTGCATGGTGACCCGCAGACCCCGCGCCTTGAGCAGCGCGCCCAGGCTGGAGGCGGTCAGGCCCTTGCCGAGGGAGGAGGCGACACCCCCGGTGACGAAGATGTGCTTGGTCGTCGTGGCTGTGCTGTTTCGAAAAGCAGCGGGCGGCATGGCCAAGAGGGGGCTCCCGTGGTCGCGGTGTCTGGTGCGGTACGGCTGCCCGACCCGGAGGATTCCGGAGGTGCCGTCGCTGCGGTTCGGGGGTCCCTTTTCCTGCCGGGGCGCCCACCGGTCCACGGGCTACCAGGGTATCAGCGACGGGACGAGGCTGCTTCCGGCCACGCTCTGCACATGGGTAGACACGGACCACACTCGTGCTCACTCGTTCGGCTCAGACGGGTTGTCGGGAGCGGCGCGCGGATCATCAGCGTGCGTCGTATCCTGCTCGGACGATCGCTGCCGAGTCAGGCCGGCAAACGGCACCACCCACGCCCGTCGCCCGGAACTTCGAGAGCTCGTCAGTTCGTTTCGCTACGACATCACCACGACAATTGACGTCGCGCGACGACGATTTACATACGTTCCCTTGACCGCAAAGAGCGACCGCCCCTCGGGGGCGACGTGGCCGTTCGACTGGAGTTGCACGTGGCCGGGCGCATCGAAGACTACGCACTAATCGGAGACATGCAGACAGCCGCGCTGGTCTGCAGGGACGGCACGGTGGACTGGCTGTGCCTCCCCCGCTTCGACTCCCACGCCGTCTTCGCAGGACTTCTCGGCACGGAGGAACACGGATTCTGGCGGCTCGGTCCGGCGCACGCGGCCGACGCCGAACCGCCGACCGCGGTCCGCCGTCGCTATCGCGGCGACTCGCTGATCCTGGAATCCGAGTGGGACACGTCACGCGGCACGGTCCGCGTGACTGATTTCATGCCTCCGCGTGACGGCGCGCCGCAGCTGATCCGGATCGTCGAGGGCGTCACCGGACGTGTCCCGATGCGCTCCGCGCTGCGCATGCGTTTCTCGTACGGGCGTGTGGTGCCCTGGGTGCACAAGCACGAGGGTCGGACGGTGGCTGTCGCCGGGCCCGACTCGGTGTGGTTCGACACCGAGTGCGAGACCTACGGCAAGGCATTGACGACGTACTCGGACTTCACGGTCGCGCCGGGTGACCGGATCGCGTTCACTATCTCCTGGGAGCCCTCGCACAAGCAGCCGCCCGCGCTCCCGGAGCCGGAGGCCTCCCTGGAGGCGACCGAGGAGTTCTGGCGCGAGTGGGTGGACCAGTGCACGTATCACGGGCCCTACCGCGAGGCCGTGGTCCGTTCGCTGATCACGCTGAAGGCGCTGACGTACGGGCCGACGGGCGGCATCGTCGCCGCGCCGACCACGTCCCTGCCGGAGGAGATCGGCGGTGTCCGCAACTGGGACTACCGCTACACCTGGCTGCGTGACGCGGCGATCACCCTGTCGTCGCTGCTGCGCACGGGCTACCGCGAGGAGGCGCGTGCCTGGCGCGAGTGGCTGCTGCGCGCGGTCGCCGGCGACCCGGAGAACCTGCAGATCATGTACGGCATCGCGGGCGAGCGGGAGTTGGGCGAGGCGGAGCTCGACTGGCTTCCCGGATACGAGAACTCCGGGCCCGTACGGGTCGGGAACGGCGCCGCGCACCAGCTTCAGCTGGATGTGTACGGCGAGGTGACGGAGGCTCTGCACCTGGCCCATATGACGGGTCTGGCCCGCAACGACTACGCCTCGCTCCTCCAGCTCAAGCTGATCCGCTACCTGGAGGACCACTGGGACGAGCCGGACGAGGGCATCTGGGAGGTGCGCGGCCCGCGCCGCCACTTCGTTCACTCGAAGGTGATGGCCTGGGTCGCCGTCGACCGGACGATCAAGCTAATCGAGTCCGGCGACGCGGACGGCCCGCTGGAGAAGTGGCGCGAACTGCGCGACGACATCCACCGGGACGTGTGTGAGAAGGGTTACGACAAGGAGCGCAACACCTTCACGCAGTCGTACGGCTCGAAGGAGCTGGACGCCTCCCTGCTGCTGATCCCGCAGATGGGCTTCCTGCCGCCGGACGACAAGCGCGTGATCGGCACGATCGAGGCCATCCAGCGCGAACTGTCCACGTCGGACGGCTTCATCCTGCGCTACCCGACCTCCGGCGAGGACGCGGGCGTGGACGGCCTGGAGGGCGACGAGGGCGCGTTCCTCGCCTGCTCGTTCTGGATGGCGGACGACCTCGCGATGATCGGCCGCGTGGACGAGGCCCGCAAGCTCTTCGAGAAGCTGCTGGCCCTGCGCAACGACCTCGGTCTCCTCGCGGAGGAGTGGGACCCGGTTCTGCAGCGCCAGGTCGGCAACTTCCCGCAGGCGTTCAGTCACGTGCCGCTGATCGACACGGCACTGCGTCTGACGGCTTCCGGGGCGTACGGAGGCTGACGCGAGGACCGTGCGGCTGCCCCAGGGTGGCCGCACGGCGTCCTGCCCGCGGGCTCGGCGCGACCGACGGCCCCCGCCCGCCTAGGCTGGAAGCACCTACATGCCCCTGCTCTGGAAGGGGGGCGGCCATGGCTTCCCTCTCGAAGGCGGGCGCGGCGCTCGCCGCACTCCGCGAGGATCTCGCCGGTGACGTGCTCGCCCCCGGGGATCCGGGGTACGACGAGGCCCGGACGGTCTTCAACGCGATGATCGACCGGCGGCCGGCGGTGATCGCGCAGTGCGCGAACGAGGCCGATGTCGCGCGGTCGGTGCGGTTCGCCCGGGACCTGGATCTGAAGATCGCGGTCCGCGGCGGCGGCCACAGCGTGGCGGGCATGGCCCTGAACGACGGCGGTCTGGTCGTCGACCTGCGCCGGATGCACGAGGTGACCGTCCACCCCGGAGCGGCGGCGGTACGCGTCGGGGGCGGCGCGACGATGAGTCACATGGACCGCGCCACCGAGCCGTACCACCTGGCGACGACCGGGGGCCGGGCCTCGACGACCGGGGTCGGCGGTTTCGTGCTGGGCGGCGGAAGCGGCTGGCTGGAGCGGAAGTTCGGGCTCGCGATCGACAACCTGCTCGGCGTCGACCTGGTGACCGCGGACGGCTCGGCGGTCCACGCGAGCGCCGAGGAGAACCCCGAGCTGTTCTGGGCGCTGCACGGCGGCGGCGGGAACTTCGGCGTCGCGACCGCGCTGACCCTGAGACTGCACGAGCTGCCCGAGTTCGCGATGGCCATGCTGCTGTACCGCCCGGAGTCCGGGCCGGAGGTGGCCCGCGTCTTCCGCGAGATCATGGAGACCGGGCCGGTGGAGGCGGCCGGCGGCGTGCTCTACATGACGGGACCGCCCGAGGAGTTCGTCCCCGAGCACCTGGTCGGCACGCTCCTGTGCGGGGCGCTCGTGACATACGCGGGCAGCGAGGACGACCTGCGCAAGACCGCCCAGCCCCTGCTGGCGCTGCCGCACGAGGTGGAGATGGTCACGGCGATCCCGTACGCGGACCTCCAGTGCATGATCGACGATCCGCCGGGGATGCGGAACTACTGGTCGGCGGAGTATCTGACGGGCGCGCCCGACGAACTCGTGGACGTCTTCTGTGCCCGCGCGGACACGATGCCGGTGCCCACCGGAACCCAGCACGTGCTGTTCCCGCTGGGCGGCGCGGTCGCCGACGGCCCCCGCGCGTACCCGGTGCCGTACCGGGACTCGCCCTGGGCCGTGCACCCGTTCGGCATCTGGGAGGACCCCGCGGACGACGAGCGCTGCGTGCGGTGGGTGCGGGACGTGCGCGCCGACGTCCGGCCGTGGAGCACCGGCGCGGTCTACCTCAACTTCATCGGCGACGAGGGTGAGGACCGCGTGGAGGCGGGCCTGGGCGCCGAGAACACCCGGCGGCTCGCGGCCGTGAAGGCCCACTACGACCCGGACAACGTGTTCCGCTTCAACCACAACATCGCGCCCGCGTAGGCCCTGTCCGGCACGTCACGGCAGGTGGAGGACGAGGTAGCGTCCGCGTCATGGACAGCCGTATCGACACGCCGGACACGCACGGTGGCGGGATCACCGTGCAGCGGGCCCTGGAGCTGCCCGGGCTGCGCGGCGGCCTGCCGGAGATCCTCGCGGGGGCCGACCGGCTGGGCCGCACCGTCCGCTGGGTGCACGCGGGCGAGGTACCGAACATCGCGTCGCTCCTGAAGGGCGGCGAACTGCTCCTGACCACGGGGTACGGGCTCGGCACCCGCCCCGCCGACCAGCGCGCCTTCGTCCGCACCCTCGCCGAGCGCGGCATCGCGGCCCTGGTCGTGGAACTGGGGCCGCGCTTCACCCGGCTGCCCGCGGCCCTCGTGGAGACGGCCCGTACGGCCGGTCTGCCGCTGGTCCAACTGCACCGCGAGGTGCCGTTCGTGACGGTCACCGAGGAGATCCACACCGAGATCGTCAACGGCCACTACGCGCTGCTCCAGCAGGCCGAGGAGGTGCACCGGCGCTGCACCCAGGCCCTGCTCGGCGGGGGCGGTATCCCCCAGGTCCTCGGCATCCTGGCCGACTTCAGCGGCAACCCGGTCTTCCTGGAGACCCCGGACGGACAGCTCCTGTACGCCGCCGGGACCGGACCTGCGAACGCCGACCCGCTCCAGGTGTGGGAGGGGCTGCGCGGCCAGCACCAGGACGATCCGCCGGCGGGGTCGGTCCTCGTGGACGTGCCGGGCGGCGGTCCCGGCACCGGCTCGGTCCGGGCCCGGCTCGTCCTGCTGCCCGTGAACGCCCCCAACGCCCCGCTCGCACCCGTGCACCGCATCGCGGCGGAACGGGCCGCGGGCGTCCTCGCCGTGGTCCTGATGCAGGCCCGCCAGGAGGAGGAGCTGGCGGCGCGCGGGCGCGGCGACTTCCTCACCGACCTCGCCGAGGGCCGTATCGCCGCCGAGGACGCGCCCGCGCAGGCCCGTGTGCTCGGCTTCAAGCCCGGTCCCGGACCGCTGCTCCCGGTGGTGATGAGGCTCGCCGACGGACTGCCTCCCGGCGGGGGCTGGGCCGTCCTGGCGCGCGCGGTCGCCGAGGAGCTGGCCTCGGTGGGGGTGCCGGTCCTGCTGGGCGTACGCCCTGTCGAGGGCCGCGTACCGCTGCTGGTTGGCCTGCGTTCGGAGTCCGAGCGGGCGGCCGTCGCGGACCGGGTCGCGGCGGCGCTGCGGGCCGGTGTGGAGCGGGCGGGCATGCAGCGTCCGGGGGCGCAGCCGCCGGTCGTGGTGGTCGGCGTGGCGGGCGGCTGGACGGCCGCGTCGGCGAGCCTGCGGCATGCGGCCGAGACGGCCACGGCGGCCCAGGGACTGTCCGACCGCCCCTGGTACGACGCCCGCCGCCTGGACATCGACCTGCTGCTGTGGCGGCTGCGGGACCACCGGGACCTGGCCGCCTTCGTGGACCGCGCCATCGGCCCGCTCCGCGACCACGACAACCGCTCCAAGCCTCCGCTGCTGCCCACCCTGGAGACGTATCTGGCGCACGCGGGCCGCAAGGCGGAGACCGCGCGCGAGCTGCATCTCAACCGGCAGACGCTCTACAACCGGCTCGCGAGGATCGGGGAGCTGCTCGGGACGGACCTCGACGACCCGCAGACGGTACTGGCGCTGAGCCTGGCGCTGCGGGCCCGCAGGCTCGTCCCGTAGGCCGCCGCGCTCGTCTGCCGTCCAACGGAAGCCGTCCTACGGCAGCGGCAAGGGCTTGGTCAGTTCGTCGTACACGCTGAGGACTTGGGCCACCGTCTCGTCCTCGGTCGGCCAAGTGGCCACCTGGAGCGTGCCCTTGTCCTTGAGGAGCTCGCGCCGGGCGGGGTCGGCGAGAAGAGCCTCGACGGCCTCGGCGAGCGCTTCGGAGTCTCCGTGCGGGACGAGTTCGGCCGCGTCGCCGACGAGTTCGGGGATGCCTCCGGCGGCAGCCGCGACGAGCGGCACGCGCGCGTGGAGGGCCTCCTGGGCGAGCACGGAGCGCGACTCCCAGCTGCCGGGCAGCAGCGCGAGATCGGCGGCTGCGAGCAGTTCCCCGATGTCGTCACGCGGGCCGACCAGACGTACGGGCAGCCCCTCGTTCACGATGCGCCGCTGGAGTTCACCGCGCAGCGGCCCCTCCCCGGCGATCACGAGCAGGGGTACGGGATCGAGCCGCCGCCACGCGCGCGTGGCGTCCAGCAGCGTGTCGTACCCCCGGTGCCGGTCGAGTGAGCCGACGGCCATCAGCAACGGCCGGTCGGTCGCGCCGAGTTCGGCCCGCGCCTTGGGGCGCAGCCGGTCGGCGTCCTCGCTCTCGGCGAGGGGCCGGCGCGGGGCGGGCAGCGCGACCGCGGCGAGCCGCGCGTCCCGGGCGCCCCTGCTGCGGGCCCGGTCGACGAGGTCGGAGGAGGATCCGAGGACCACGGACGCGGCCCTGGCCACGCGCCGCTCAAGGAGGCGCAGCAGATGCGCCCGCGCGCCCTCGGCGTACGGGCGGGAGTGCAGGGTGACGACGAGCGGGACGCGCCGTCCGCTGAGCGCGAGCGCGGCCCGCAGCGCGGAGTGCAGCCCGTGCGCGTGCACCAGGTCGGCGTCCGCGCAGGCCGCCCGCAGCACGGCCATGGAGGTCGGGTCGTTCCGCCTCGGCACATGCACGTGGTCGGCCCCGACACCACTGAAGTCGTACGTGTGGTCGGCCGCGGCCGGGGCGCACACGGTGACCCGCACGCCCCGGGCGACGAGCCCCGACGTCAGCGACCGCACATGGGCACAGCTGCCCGCGCTGCCGCCGCCGAGCACTTGGACAGTGCGCAGCGGCGGCTGTCCGGGCGGTGAGTGGCTGCTCACGTGGATCACGTGGCCGGGGCTCCTGGTTCGGCGTCGGGCGGTCACGAAGAAACGTACAGAAGGAACGCGCGGTGGGGGTGTACCGCTCGGGTTCCTCTTCCAAGGATGCCAGGGCTCGCGGGAGTTGCGGACCATCGAGGGCGTGGGGTGGGGGTGGGTGGCGGAGACGGGGTGCGGGTGATCACTCACACGAGTGAGGGATGGCCGGTGGCCGTCCCGCGGAGCGAGCGGGCGTGCGCGCTGCCGCGGAGGGCACACAGGCCCTGCCGCGGAGCGGCGGCTATCCGTCGGCGCGGGCCGCCGCCAGCAACTCCTCCGCGTGTGCCCGTGCCGTCTCCGAGTCCTCCTGCCCGGCCAGCATCCGCGACAGCTCCCGTACCCGCTCCTCGCCCTCCAGGACCTTCACCCCGGACCGTGTGACCGACCCGTCGTTGGTCTTCTCGACCAGCAACTGCCGGTCGGCGAAGGCGGCCACCTGGGGCAGATGGGTGACGACGACGACCTGCGCGCTCTTGGCGAGCTTGGCGAGCCGCCGCCCGATCTCGACCGCGGCCTTGCCGCCCACACCCGCGTCGACCTCGTCGAAGAGATACGTCGGCACCGGATCCGTACCCGCGAACACGACCTCGACGGCGAGCATGACGCGCGAGAGCTCACCGCCGGACGCCCCCTTGGCGATGGGCCGCGGCGGCGCCCCCGGATGCGGGGCGAGGAGCAGTTCGACCTCGTCGACGCCGGCGGGCCCGTACGAGACCGGACGTCCGCCGACCTCCACGCCCTCCGGGTCCTCGGTCTGCCGGATCTCGAACGACACGCGCGCGTGCGGCATGGCGAGCGAGGCGAGTTCGGCGGTCACGGCAGCGGCGAAGCGCTCGGCGGCCTCCGTACGGGCGTCCGTCAACGCCTGTGCCAGTCCGCCCAGTTCGGCCCGCAGCGCGTCCCGCTCGGCCGTCAGCTCGCCGAGCCGGTCGTCGTCGCCGTCCAACTCCAGGAGCCGCGCGGCCCCTTGTTCCGCCCAGGTCAGAACCGTGCCGACATCCTCGCCGTACTTGCGGGTCAGCGCGGTGAGCGCGGCGCGGCGCTCCTCGACCGCCGCGAGCCGCAGCGGGTCGGCGTCGAGGTCGTCGGCGTATCCCGCCAGCTCCCCCGCCACATCGCCCAGCAGGATCCCGATCTCCCCGATGCGGCCCGCCAGCGCGCCGAGCGCCGCGTCGTGTGACCGTACGGCCTCCAGGGCCCGGTGTGCGCCCGCGACGAGCGTCGTGGCGTCGATGCCCTCGGGGTCCTCGGGATTGCCCGCGAGGGCGGCGTGCGCGGCCGTGGCGGCGGACGCGAGCGCCTCCGCGTGCCCGAGCCGCTCGGCCTCGGCCGCCAGCTCTACGTCCTCGCCCGGGCGGGGCTCCACCGCGGCGATCTCGTCGAGCCCGAAGCGCAGCATGTCGGCTTCCTGGGCGCGTTCCCGTGCGCGGGTGGTGATCTCGTCCAGCTCGTTGGAGATGGCGCGCAGCCGTCGGTAGGCGCCCGCGTACTTGGCGAGCGGCACGGCGACGGCGTCGCCCGCGTAACGGTCGAGGGCCTGCCGCTGGCGGGACAGCTTGAGCAGCCCCTGCTGGTCGGTCTGGCCGTGCACGGCCACCAGGTCGTCGGCGAGCTCGGCGAGCAGCCCCACGGGCACGGAACGCCCGCCCAGGTGCGCCCGTGAGCGCCCCTCGGCGGAAACGGTACGGCTGATGAGCAGCACGCCGTCGTCGAGCTCGGCGCCGGCCTCCTCGGCCCGTACGACGGCCGAGGCGCCGTCGGGTACGGAGATCCGCCCCTCCACGACCGCGTTCTTGGCCCCGATCCGCACGAGGGCGGGGTCGGCGCGCCCGCCCAGCAGCAGGCCCAGGCTGGTGACCACCATCGTCTTGCCCGCGCCGGTCTCACCGGTCACGGCGGTGAAGCCGGGTGACAGCTCGACGACCGCGTCGTCGATGACTCCGAGCGACCGTATCCGCATCTCCTCCAACACGGACATGACCATACGAGGTTTCTCCCACCCGGCGCGACGCCGCCCCAGTCCCTCCACAATCGCCCCGGTCCGGTTGACCGAATTGCCCGTCTCCCGGCTGCGGGCGCGAAGGACGAAAGACAGGGGCGCAGCCCCGTCTTTCAGGGGCGCGGGGAACTGCGCGAGCAACCCCCACCGGCCCGCACCAGACCAACAACATCCCCCCGCCCCCTGCGGAGCACTCAGTGCGGAGCGCCCCGCCAACCCGCCACCGGCAGCGCGAACTTCGCGACGAGCCGATCGGTGAACGAGGCATGGTGCAGCCGCGCCAACCGCACCGGCACGGCCCCCCGCCGCACCTCCACCCGCGCACCGGGCGGCAGCTCGATCGTGCGGCGGCCGTCGCACCACAGCACCCCGGGCGGGATGTGCGGCAGCACCTCCACGGCCAGCACCGAGTTCGGCGAGGTCACCAGCGGCTTGGCGAACAGGGCGTGCGCGCTGATCGGCACCATCAGCAGCGCCTCGACCTCCGGCCACACCACGGGCCCGCCCGCGGAGAACGCGTACGCCGTCGACCCGGTCGGCGTCGACAGGACGATCCCGTCGCAGCCGAAGCCGGTCACCGGCCGCCCGTCGATCTCCAGCACGACCTCAAGGAGCTTCTCGGCCCCCGCCTTCTGCACGGCGGCCTCGTTCAGCGCCCAGTCCGTGTGGACGACATCGCCGTTGCTGTGCACGACGACGTCGACGGTCATGCGCTCCTCGACCTCGTACGCCTTCGTCACCACCCGGTCGACGACCTTGTCGAGGTCGTCGCGCTCGGCCTCCGCGAGGAAGCCGACACGCCCGAGGTTGACGCCGAGCATGGGCACCCCGGAGGCGCGGGCGAACTCCGCGCCGCGCAGCAGCGTCCCGTCACCGCCGAGGACGATCAGCAGTTCACACCCGTCGAGGCACTCCGGTGTCGCCTCCTTGACGAGTTCCACGCTCTCCGGCAGCGGCAGATCGGCCGCCTCCGCCTCCAGGACCCGTACGCCGAGACCGGAACGCACCAGCCCCTGGACGACGAGCTCGGCACTGCGGATGGCCGCGGGCCGTCCGGTGTGGGCGAGCAGGAAAACAGTACGAGCTCGGGTCTGTGTCAACGCGGCCCCTCCGCCACTGCACGGTCAACGTCGGCCGGGTCCAGTGCGGGTGCCCCGGCACGCAGCCACAGAAAGTACTCGACATTCCCCGAGGGCCCGGGCAACGGACTGGCCGTCACGCCGTTCACCCCGAGTCCCAGTTCCCCCGCCTGCCGGGCCACACCGCGCACGGCGTCCGCCCGTAGCTCGGGGCTGCGGACGACTCCGCCGCTCCCGAGCCGTTCCCTGCCCACCTCGAACTGCGGCTTGACCATCATCACCAGGTCGGCTCCGGGCGCCGCGCACCGCACAAGGGCGGGCAGCACCAGGCCGAGTGGGATGAAGGACAAGTCACCGACAATAAGATCCACCGGCTCCCCATCGATCGCCTCCAACGTCAACTCGCGTACGTTCGTACGGTCCTTGACGGTGACGCGTTCATCACTCTGAAGAGACCAGGCCAACTGCCCGTACCCGACGTCCACGGCGACGACGTGGGCGACGCCCGCGCGCAGCAGCACATCGGTGAACCCGCCGGTCGAGGCGCCGGCGTCCAGGGCCCGCCGTCCCTCGACCGCCAGGCCGAGCGGTACGAAGGCCTCCAGCGCCCCGGCGAGCTTGTGGCCGCCGCGCGAGACGTAGTCGGGATCGTCGTCGTCCTGGGTGACCAGGATGGCGGCGGCGGTCTCCACCTGGGTGGCGGGTTTGGTCGCGAGGGTCTTGCCGACGGTGACCCGCCCGGCGGCGATCAGCTGTCCGGCGTGCTCGCGCGAGCGGGCGAGTTTACGTCGGACCAGTTCGGCGTCGAGGCGGCGTCGTGCCACTCCTGCCACGTTCGGTTCAGCTCCTGTTGCTGTTGCTGTCGTTGCTGCTCTGCGGCGCAGGGGGCGCCGGAGGTCCCGGGCGGGCGTCGAGCGCGGTGAGCGCGTCGCGCAGCCCCCTGTGCACATCCTCGTACACCTCCACATGGCCGTCCGTGGCGAGGTGGTCCACATCGGCCAACCGGTCGAGTTGTGCGTCGACCTCGGCGTTGCCAGTGGGCGTACGCGGCACGTGGAGGGGAGCGGGTGCGGCGGGATCGTCCTCGGGTTCCGTGGGTTCCGTGGGTTCCACCGGTTCCACGGCGGGCCCGGTCTCGGCCCGAGCGTCGGGCCCGCCTTCGGGCCCGGGCCGAGGCCCGGCCATGGCCTCGGGGTCCGCGGGCGGCGCCGGCAGCGGCTCGGGCACGGGCTCGGCCGGAATCCGGGCCTCCGCACCGGGGGGTCCTGCGTCGAGGGCCCCCGTCTCCGGGCCGGTCATGGAGTCGCTCATGACCCGACGCTACCGCGAAGCGCTGGGGTACCGTCGATCGCGATGGCCACGATTGAGGAGTGCCGCAGCGCACTCGACAAGCTCTCGGACAACATGGCGGGCGCGGACGGCGACGTACGCAGCGCGGCGGCGTTGGACCGCTCGCTGAGCTGCCGCATCACCGACCTCGACATCACCTTCGTGGGCCGTCTCAAGGACGGCCGGATCGAGGTGCTCGACACGCTCCAGGGCCCGCCGCCCGACAAGGCCGAGATCCGGCTCACGATGACCGGCGACGACCTGGTCGCGATGGTCGACGGCGAGCTGAACTTCGCGAAGGCCTGGGGCTCGGGCCGGGTCAAGCTCGAAGCCGGCCTGCGCGACCTGCTCAGGCTCAGAAAGCTCCTCTGAAGGCCCTTCCGCCCCCTCCTCGGCCCCGGCGTCGGCCCTCGGCGATCCCGCGGAAGCACTAGCTCTTCGCGACACCGGCAGGCGCGGCGGCGGTCGTACGTGCCTTCCGCGCCGCCGGCACCACCAGCGGCGTACCCGTCTCCGGGTCGTCGATCACCTGGCAGCGCAGCCCGAAGACCTCCTCGACCAGCTCGGCCGTGACGATGTCGGCCGGGGCGCCCTCGGCGATCACCGAGCCCTCGCGCAGGGCGATCAGATGGGTGGCGTACCGGGCCGCGTGGTTGAGGTCGTGCAGTACGGCGACCAGGGTGCGGCCCTGCTCCTCGTGGAGCTCCGCGCACAGGTCCAGCACGTCGATCTGGTGCTGGATGTCGAGATAGGTGGTCGGCTCGTCGAGCAGCAGCAGCGGGGTCTGCTGGGCGAGCGCCATGGCGATCCACACGCGCTGGCGCTGGCCTCCGGAGAGCTCGTCGACGTATCGGTCGGCCAGTTCGGCGACTCCGGTCGAGGCCATGGACTCGCGCACGATCCGCTCGTCCTCGGTCGACCACTGGCGCAGCAGCCCCTGGTGCGGATAGCGACCGCGCCCCACGAGGTCGCCGACGGTGATCCCGTCGGGCGCGATCGACGACTGCGGCAGCAGCCCGAGCGTCCTGGCCACCTTCTTGGCGGGCATCGACTGGATGACCTGCCCGTCGAGCAGCACCCGGCCCTGGCTGGGCTTCAGCATGCGGGACAGGGCCCGCAGCAGCGTGGACTTGCCGCAGGCGTTCGGGCCGACGATCACCGTGAACGAGTTGTCCGGTATCTCGACCGACAGCTGCTCGGTGATGACGCGCTGGTCGTAGGCGAGGGTGACGTTCTCGGCGGACAGGCGGTTCACAGTGCTCCTTCGGGTGTTCGTGCGCGGCCCGCCATCGGAGCCCGTACTCGGCTTGCTCGCCATGTCGTCGGCGTTCATATCCGGCCCGCCTTCCGCTCGGTGACCAGGAGCCACAGCAGATAGACACCGCCGAGCACTCCGGTCACCACGCCGACGGGCAGCTGGTCGGCGCCGAAGGCACGCTGCGAGGCCCAGTCCGCGACGACCAGCAGGGTGGCGCCCATGCACATGGCGGGCACGAGGTTGGGTCCCGGCGAGCGGGTGAGGCGCCGCGCGAGCTGTGGCGCGGTGAGCGCGACGAAGCCGACCGGGCCCGCGGCCGCGGTGGCGGCCGCGGTGAGCAGCACGGCGGCCACCAACAGCAGCAGCCGCGTCCGCTCCACCCGCACGCCGAGCGCGTACGCCACGTCGTCGCCCATCTCCAGCATCCGCAGCCCGCGCGCGTTGCCGAGAACCAGCGGTACGAGGACCGCGCACAGGCCGAGCAGCGGCCAGACCTGGGCCCAGTCACGGCCGTTGAGCGAGCCGGTCATCCAGACGACGGCACGGGCCGCGTCGACGAGGTCGGCCTTGGTGATCAGATAGCCGTTGACCGCCGTGACGATCGCGGAGACACCGATACCGACCAGAACCAGCCGATATCCGTGCACACCCCGCTTCCAGGCGAGCACATAGATGGCGAGCCCGGTCACCAGACCGCCGACCAGCGCCCCGGCGGCGACCTGGGCGGCGCTCCCCGAGAACAGCACGATCATCACGAGCGCGCCGGCCGTCGAGCCCTGCCCGAGGCCCAGTACGTCCGGACTGCCCAGCGGATTGCGGGAGATGGTCTGGAAGAGCGCACCGCCGAGCCCGAGCGAGGCCCCCACCAGGAGCCCGACGAGGACCCGCGGCAGGCGCAGCTCGTTGACGATGAACTCCTGGCCCGCGTCCCCGTCGCCGAGCAGCGTCCTGAGGACGTCGGCGGCCGGTATCGGGAAGTCGCCGGTGCCGATGAGCACGACACTCGCGGCGAGCGCGGCCACGAGCAGCAGCACGACGACCGTGAACGCCCGGACATCGAAACGGACCGAAAGGCCACCGCCGGTACGAACGGTCCGAGCCCGGAAGGCCCGCACCGGACCTGCCTGGTCGTGGCCTGTGTGATCGCGTCCTGTCTGGTCGTGCACGGCCTGATTGCGTGGGGGCTTCACAGCTGCGCCGTCCTCCGCCGTCGTACGAGAAAGATGAAGACCGGTCCGCCGAGGATCGCGGTGACGATGCCGACCTGGAGCTCCGCGGGCCGGGCGACCATCCGGCCGATCACATCGGCGCCCAGCAGCAGCACCGGCGACAGCACGGTGGCGTACGGCAGGATCCAGCGCAGATCGGGCCCGGTGAAGGACCGTACGACGTGCGGAACCATCAGCCCGACGAAGACGATCGGCCCGCAGGCGGCGGTCGCGGCCCCGCAGAGCACGGTCGCGGCGGCCATGGACAGCCCGCGGGTGCGGTTCAGATGCGCCCCGAGCGCGCGGGCGGTGTCGTCACCCATGGCCATGGCGTTCAACGGCCGGGCGAGCGCCAGCGCGAGGACCGTGCCGGCCGCGATGAACGGCAGCACCTGCTCGATGGTCGTGTTCGTGGCCGAGGCCAGCGAACCGACGGTCCAGAAGCGCATCTTGCCGAGCGCGGCCTCGTCCGTGATCATCACGGCCTGCAGATAGCCGTAGAGCGCGGCGCTGATCGCGGTGCCGGCGAGCGCGAGCCGCACCGGCGTGGCACCCCGGCTGCCGCCCAGGAAGTACACGAGTGCCCCGACGACGGCCGCGCCCGCGAAGGCGAACCACACATAGCCGCTCAGCGAGGTGACACCGAAGAAGGTGATGGCCGTGACGACCGCGGCGGACGCGCCGGCGTTGATGCCGAGCAGCCCCGGGTCGGCGAGCGGGTTGCGGGTGAGCGCCTGGAGGACCGCCCCGGAGAGGCCGAGCGCGGCGCCGACGAGCAGCCCGAGGACCGTACGCGACAGCCGCTCGCCCACCACGACGTCGCCGTACGTTCCCGAGTCCTCGAACAGACCGTGCCAGACCTGCTCCAGGGACAGCTCTTTTGCGCCGATCGCGATGCTCGCCAGGGCGACGAGCACCAGCACGGCGAGGGACACGACAAGCCCAGCGGCCCGTATCGCCCGGCGGGTTGGGGGCGCGGGGGCGGTCTCCGCGCTCGGTTCGGGGGGACTGTCGACCAACACCCGGTTAGGTTAGCCTACCCTCGCCACGAGCCACGATCCCCGTATGCGGTGACCTGCGCAACCACCCTCCTGAGGCCGCGCTCCGGGGCCCCGCCGAAGAGCCCCCGAAGGGTCCCAGAAGGGCCGGCCGAATCCGCCGGGCCCGCGCTCAAAGCCCCAGCCGCGCCAGCGCCTTGCCCCCGTCCAGCTCACACGCCCTGTCACCGGCGGCGGTCCAGGCGGCGGCACACAGCGCCCGCAGCCCGTCCATCGCCTCGCCCTCACCGTCCAGTTCCAGCCGCTCGGTGCCTGCCGTCGCCGTCCAGCCCCCGCAGCGGAACCCTTCGCCCGCCTCGACGACCTCCGGCTGTCCGGTCAGCATCCCCCGCAGATCGGCGTCGACGTACGTCGGCCGGTGCTGCGGCGGCGCGGCCAGGAGCTGCGCCCCGTCGGTCACACCCGTCAGCACCAGCAGCGAGTCCACCTCGCCGTTGAACGCCCCCTCGATGTCCGTGTCGAGCCGGTCCCCCACCACCAGCGGCCGCTCCGCCCCGGTGCGCAGGATCGTCTCGCGGTGCATCGGCGGCAACGGCTTGCCCGCCACCTGCGGCTCACCGCCGGTCGCGATCCGTACGACCTCCACGGCCGCGCCGTTGCCCGGGGCGATCCCGCGCGCGCTCGGGATCGTCAGATCGGTGTTGGACGCGAACCACGGCACCCCGCGCGCGATGGCGTAACAGGCCTCCGCGAAGCGGCCCCACGGCAGATCGGGCCCGCCGTACCCCTGCACGACCGCCACCGGCTCGTCCTCGGCCGACTCGACCGGTTCGAGCCCGCGCTCGCGCAGCGCGACCCGCAGCCCCTCCCCGCCGATCACCAGCACCCGCGCCCCCTGGGGCACCTGCTCGCTGATCAGCCGGGCCACCGCCTGCGCCGAGGTGATGACGTCCGCCTCCTCGGTCGGTATCCCCAGCTCCGTGAGGTGCGTGGCGACGGTGTCGGGCGTCCGCAGCGCGTTGTTCGTCACGTACGCGAGACGCATTCCGCCCGCACGGGCCGTGCCGAGCGAGTCGACCGCGTACGCGATCGCGTTCCCGCCCGCGTACACCACCCCGTCCAGGTCGAGCAGCGCCGTGTCGTACGCCTCGCTCAGGGCCCGGTCACTGCCCTCGGGGCGCGTCCTCACGGTCTGGCTCATTACGCATCGCTCCTCGTTCGATCCCTTTCCCCCGATCATCCCGCATGGCACTGACACACTTACGATGCACCAATGAACACTGCAGGTCCCGCGGACGTACCGGCACGCATGGGCCTTGATCTGACCCCGTTCCGGGGTCTGCGCTACGACCCCGACCGGGTCGGCAGCCTCTCCGCCGTCACGTCCCCGCCGTACGACGTGGTCGTACGGCCCGACGGTCTCCACCACCTCGAATCGGCTGACCCGCACAACATCGTCCGGCTGATCCTCCCCCAGGCCACCACGCCCAGCGTCCGCAACGAGCAGGCGGCGGACACCCTGCACCGCTGGCTGTCCGAGGGCGTCCTGATCACGGACTCCGTGCCGGGCCTGTACGTCTACGAGCAACGCGACGGCGACGGCATGCTGCAACGGGGCATCATCGGCGCCCTGCGCCTGTCGGAGGCGTCGGACGGCGTGGTCCTGCCCCACGAGGACGTCATGCCGCACGTCGTCGCGGACCGCGCGGCCCTGATGCGCGCCACGTCCGCGAACCTCGAACCCCTGCTGCTGACCTACCGCGGCAACGGCTCCGCCTCCGGCACGACCGCCGTCGTGGAGCGCGCCGCCGTGCGCCCTCCCCTGCTGTCCACCACCACGGAGGACGGCTTCAGCCACCGCCTGTGGGCCGTGACCGACCCGGCGCACCTGGCCGAGATCCGGACAGACCTGGCCAACCGCCAGGCCCTCATCGCCGACGGCCACCACCGCTGGGCGACGTACTTGCGTCTACGCGCGGAGCATCCCTCCCCCAGCCCCTGGGACTTCGGCCTGGTGCTCCTCGTCGACACCGCCCGCTACCCACTGCGCGTCCGCGCGATCCACCGCCTCCTGCACCGCCTCCCGGTGGCCGACGCCCTGGCCGCCCTCGGCGACGACTTCCGCGTACGCCAGGTCGACGGCCCTCTCTCCAGGGCTCTGGAGTCCCTCTCCGTAGCGGCCACCGAGGGAAACGCGTACCTCCTCACGGGCGACGGCACCTTCCACCTCGTCGACCGCCCGTCCCCCGACCTGCTCGCCCGTACGATCCCGGCGGACCGCCCCGAGACCTGGCGCACCCTCGACGCGACGGTCCTGCACGCCACGCTCCTCGACCATGTGTGGCAGATACCCGACGTCCCGGAACACATCGCCTACATCCACGACACCGCCGCCACGGTCGCCAAGGCGGAGCGCGACGGCGGCACGGCCGTCCTGATGCACCCGGTCCACGAGGAGGTCGTACGCGACCTCGCGAGCCAGGGCGTCACGATGCCCCGCAAGTCGACGTCGTTCGGCCCGAAACCGGCATCGGGCCTGGTGCTGCGCACCCTGGGCCCCTGAAAACACGAATGGGCGGGACCCCCTCGGGGATCCCGCCCATGTACTCGTATGTGCTCGTACTCGCGCGCGTACGACTCCTGCGCGGCTGTCAGCCCTTCAGATCGCCCTCGTCGCCCTCGTCGCCGTCTGTGTCTTCCACGTCGTCCACGTCGACCAGGCCATCGTCGTCGACGCTGTCCTCGACCGGCTCAGGTGCCGACTCCGTCTCCGGAACCTCGGAGTTCACGTCCTCGGCATCCCCGTCGCTGTGGCTGTCGCCATCGCTGTCACCGTCGTCCTCGACGAGTGCGTCGACGAACTCCACACCGTCCAGCTCGGCGAGCCGGTCCGAGGCGTCCGTGCTGCCGTCCTTGTCGGACTCGACGGCCTTGGCGAACCACTCACGCGCCTCGCCCTCACGCCCGGCCGCAAGCAGCGCGTCGGCGTACGCGTAACGCAGTCGCGCGGTCCAGGGCTGCACGGAGTTGGAGGCGAGCTCGGGGCTCTGCAGTGTGACGATGGCCGCGTCGAGCTGGTCCATGTCCCGCCGCGCGCCTGCGGCCACGAGCCGCATCTCGACCTGGCCGGCCTTGTCGAGCTTCTGCACCTCGGGGGCCCCGGCCATGTCGAGCGCCTTCTCGGGCCGCCCGAGACCGCGCTCGCAGTCCGCCATGACAGGCCACAGGTCCACGTTGCCGGTCATACGCCGCGCGGCCCGGAACTCGGCGAGCGCCTCGCTGTACTTCTGGCTCGCGTACGCGGCGAAGCCGGCCGCCTCCCGCACGGCGGCGACACGCGACGCCAGCCGCAGCGCCACCCTGGAGTAGCCGTACGCACCCTCGGGGTCCTCGTCGATGAGCCTGGCCACCATCACCAGGTTCCGGGCGACATCCTCGGCAAGCCCCTTGGGCAGGCTCTGCAGCTCCTGCCGTACGTCCTTGTCGATCTCCTCGCCCGTGACGTCGTCCGGGATCGGCAGCCGCTTGATCGGCTCGCGGTCGCGTTCCCGCTCGTCACGGAAGCGCCCGCCGCCACGGCGGTCGTCGCCGCCCCGTCCACCACGGTCGTCCCGCCCACGGAACCCGCCGCCACCGCCGGCGCCACCGGGACGGCCACGGCTGTCGTCGCGACGCGGTCCGCCCCGCTCGTCGTCACGGCGGAACGCCGGACGGCCACCACGGTCGTCGCCACCTCGTCCACCACGGTCGTCGCGCCCACGGAAACCGCCACCGCTGCCACCGCGGTTGTCGTCACGCCGGAAGCCACCACGGTCGCCACCGCCACTGCTGCTGCCGCCGCCACGATTGTCATCGCGACGGTCGTCACGCCGATCATCCCGACGGACATAACCGGGACGGTCACCGTCACGACGGTCGTCGCGACGGAAGCCACCACGATCGCCACTGCCGCCGCCACGGTTGTCGTCTCGGCGGAAGCCGCCGCGATCGCCGCCACCGCCGCGGTTGTCGTCGCGACGCGGGCCGCCCCGCTCATCGTCACGACGGAACGCCGGACGGCCACCACGGTCGTCGTCACGGCGGAATCCACCGCGGTCACGGTCATCACGGCTGGGCCCACTGGGACGGTCATCACGACGGAACGGCGGACGACCACCACGGTCATCGTCCCGACGGTCGTCACGACGGAACGCCGGACGGCCACCACGGTCATCGTCACGGCGGAATCCACCGCGGTCACGGTCATCACGGCTCGGCCCACTGGGACGGTCATCACGACGGAACGGCGGACGGTCGCCATCACGCCGAGGGCCACCACGGTTGTCGTCGCGACGGAAACCGCCACGGTCCCCGCCGCCACCACGGCTGTCATCACGACGGTCGTCGCGCCGGAAGCCACCACGGTCACCGCCGCTGCTGCTGCCGCCACGGTTGTCATCGCGCCGGTCGTCACGGCGGAAGCCACCCCGATCGCCGCCGCTGCTACCACTGCCGCCGCGGTTGTCGTCGCGACGCGGGCCGCCCCGCTCGTCGTCACGGCGGAACGGCGGACGGCCACCACGGTCGTCGTCACGGCGGAATCCACCGCGGTCACGGTCATCACGGCTCGGCCCACTGGGACGGTCATCACGACGGAACGGCGGACGGCCACCACCGCCACGGTCGTCGCGCCCGCGGAATCCGCCGCCGCTGCCACCACTTCCACCACCGCGGTTGTCGTCACGACGGAATCCACCACGGTCACTGCTGCCACCACTGCCGCTGCCACCACGGTTGTCGTCGCGACGGAAGCCGCCACGGTCCCCGCCGCCACCACGGCTGTCATCACGACGGTCGTCGCGCCGGCCGTTCCCGCCACGGTCGTTGTCGCGGCGCGGACCCCCTCGGTAGCCGCCGCGGTCACCACTGTCCCGGCGTCGCTGGTCGCGCTCCGGTCGCTCGTCGGGAGAGTTGGTGGACATGGGTGACTCCTGTCATCGGTACCGCAAGTCATTCTCGCGCAGCCGGGTACCCAGCGCGCTTCGGAAAACAAAAAAGGACCTCTGGTCCCAGCGAGTCGCTGGGACCAGAGGTCCTCCAAATATTGTTCGGCGGCGTCCTACTCTCCCACAGGGTCCCCCCTGCAGTACCATCGGCGCTGTAAGGCTTAGCTTCCGGGTTCGGAATGTAACCGGGCGTTTCCCTCACGCTATGGCCACCGAAACCCTAATGGTTTCGAGCGAACAAGCACACTTTTCAGTTGGTGTTCTGCTCAAAAGCCGACAACTGTTCGTTGTCTCAGAACTGACACAGTGGACGCGAGCAACTGAGGACAAGCCCTCGGCCTATTAGTACCAGTCAGCTTCACCCCTTACAGGGCTTCCACATCCGGCCTATCAACCCAGTCGTCTACTGGGAGCCTTAACCAATCTAGTTGGTGGGAATACTCATCTCGAAGCAGGCTTCCCGCTTAGATGCTTTCAGCGGTTATCCCTCCCGAACGTAGCCAACCAGCCATGCCCTTGGCAGGACAACTGGCACACCAGAGGTTCGTCCGTCCCGGTCCTCTCGTACTAGGGACAGCCCTTCTCAATATTCCTACGCGCACAGCGGATAGGGACCGAACTGTCTCACGACGTTCTAAACCCAGCTCGCGTACCGCTTTAATGGGCGAACAGCCCAACCCTTGGGACCGACTCCAGCCCCAGGATGCGACGAGCCGACATCGAGGTGCCAAACCATCCCGTCGATATGGACTCTTGGGGAAGATCAGCCTGTTATCCCCGGGGTACCTTTTATCCGTTGAGCGACGGCGCTTCCACAAGCCACCGCCGGATCACTAGTCCCGACTTTCGTCCCTGCTCGACCCGTCGGTCTCACAGTCAAGCTCCCTTGTGCACTTACACTCAACACCTGATTGCCAACCAGGCTGAGGGAACCTTTGGGCGCCTCCGTTACTCTTTAGGAGGCAACCGCCCCAGTTAAACTACCCATCAGACACTGTCCCTGATCCGGATCACGGACCCAGGTTAGACATCCAGCACGACCAGACTGGTATTTCAACGACGACTCCACCATGGCTGGCGCCATGACTTCACAGTCTCCCAGCTATCCTACACAAGCCGAACCGAACACCAATATCAAACTGTAGTAAAGGTCCCGGGGTCTTTCCGTCCTGCTGCGCGAAACGAGCATCTTTACTCGTAGTGCAATTTCACCGGGCCTATGGTTGAGACAGTCGAGAAGTCGTTACGCCATTCGTGCAGGTCGGAACTTACCCGACAAGGAATTTCGCTACCTTAGGATGGTTATAGTTACCACCGCCGTTTACTGGCGCTTAAGTTCTCAGCTTCGCACACCCGAAAGTGCACTAACCGGTCCCCTTAACGTTCCAGCACCGGGCAGGCGTCAGTCCGTATACATCGCCTTACGGCTTCGCACGGACCTGTGTTTTTAGTAAACAGTCGCTTCTCGCTGGTCTCTGCGGCCACCCCCAGCTCACGGAGTAAATCCGATCACCAGTGATGGCCCCCCTTCTCCCGAAGTTACGGGGGCATTTTGCCGAGTTCCTTAACCATAGTTCACCCGAACGCCTCGGTATTCTCTACCTGACCACCTGAGTCGGTTTAGGGTACGGGCCGCCATGAAACTCGCTAGAGGCTTTTCTCGACAGCATAGGATCATCCACTTCACCACAATCGGCTCGGCATCAGGTCTCAGCCTTGATGAGTAGCGGATTTACCTACCACTCGGCCTACACCCTTACCCCGGGACAACCACCGCCCGGGCTGGACTACCTTCCTGCGTCACCCCATCACTCACCTACTACAGGTCTGGTCCGTCGGCTCCACCACTCCCCTTTGCCCGAAGGCTCCAGGGCGGCTTCACGGACTTAGCATCGCCTGGTTCAATGTTTGACGCTTCACAGCGGGTACCGGAATATCAACCGGTTATCCATCGACTACGCCTGTCGGCCTCGCCTTAGGTCCCGACTTACCCTGGGCAGATCAGCTTGACCCAGGAACCCTTAGTCAATCGGCGCACACGTTTCTCACGTGTGTATCGCTACTCATGCCTGCATTCTCACTCGTGAACCGTCCACCACTAGCTTCCGCTGCGGCTTCACCCGGCACACGACGCTCCCCTACCCATCCCAGCGGGCGTTGGCCCTATATGCTGAAATGACACGACTTCGGCGGTACGCTTGAGCCCCGCTACATTGTCGGCGCGGAATCACTAGACCAGTGAGCTATTACGCACTCTTTCAAGGGTGGCTGCTTCTAAGCCAACCTCCTGGTTGTCTCTGCGACTCCACATCCTTTCCCACTTAGCGTACGCTTAGGGGCCTTAGTCGATGCTCTGGGCTGTTTCCCTCTCGACCATGGAGCTTATCCCCACAGTCTCACTGCCGTGCTCTCACTTACCGGCATTCGGAGTTTGGCTAAGGTCAGTAACCCGGTAGGGCCCATCGCCTATCCAGTGCTCTACCTCCGGCAAGAAACACACGACGCTGCACCTAAATGCATTTCGGGGAGAACCAGCTATCACGGAGTTTGATTGGCCTTTCACCCCTAACCACAGGTCATCCCCAGGTTTTCAACCCTGGTGGGTTCGGTCCTCCACGACCTCTTACAGCCGCTTCAACCTGCCCATGGCTAGATCACTCCGCTTCGGGTCTTGAGCGCGCTACTATACCGCCCTGTTCGGACTCGCTTTCGCTACGGCTTCCCCACACGGGTTAACCTCGCAACACACCGCAAACTCGCAGGCTCATTCTTCAAAAGGCACGCAGTCACGACCCACCAAGTAAACTTGATGAGCGACGCTCCCACGGCTTGTAGGCACACGGTTTCAGGTACTATTTCACTCCGCTCCCGCGGTACTTTTCACCATTCCCTCACGGTACTATCCGCTATCGGTCACCAGGGAATATTTAGGCTTAGCGGGTGGTCCCGCCAGATTCACACGGGATTTCTCGGGCCCCGTGCTACTTGGGTGTCTCTCAAACGAGCCGTTGATGTTTCGACTACGGGGGTCTTACCCTCTACGCCGGACCTTTCGCATGTCCTTCGCCTACACCAACGGTTTCTGACTCGTCTCACAGCCGGCAGACTGTGAAAGAGAGATCCCACAACCCCGTACACGCAACCCCTGCCGGGTCTCACACGTATACGGTTTGGCCTCATCCGGTTTCGCTCGCCACTACTCCCGGAATCACGGTTGTTTTCTCTTCCTGCGGGTACTGAGATGTTTCACTTCCCCGCGTTCCCTCCACACACCCTATGTGTTCAGATGTGGGTGACAGCCCATGACGACTGCCGGGTTTCCCCATTCGGAAACCCCCGGATCAAAGCCTGGTTGACGGCTCCCCGGGGACTATCGTGGCCTCCCACGTCCTTCATCGGTTCCTGGTACCAAGGCATCCACCGTGCGCCCTTAAAAACTTGGCCACAGATGCTCGCGTCCACTGTGCAGTTCTCAAACAACGACCAACCACCCACCACCCCACCCTTACGGGCGAGTTCACTGGGGCCGGCACTGAAGATCCAGACACAAGGTCCGTACCCTCAGACACCCAACAGCGTGCCCAGCCGGCTCCCGCCCAGAGATCATGCTTTCCACACCCTCTTACGAGGGCAGTACTTGCAAGCCTCCGGCTCGTGAACCGGCCGAATAATCAACGTTCCACCCTTGAGCAACCACCGTCGGACGTGTGCCGACGTAATGGCCCTGGACCACCAAGCAGAGCTTGGCGGCCTAGATGCTCCTTAGAAAGGAGGTGATCCAGCCGCACCTTCCGGTACGGCTACCTTGTTACGACTTCGTCCCAATCGCCAGTCCCACCTTCGACAGCTCCCTCCCCACAAGGGGTTGGGCCACCGGCTTCGGGTGTTACCGACTTTCGTGACGTGACGGGCGGTGTGTACAAGGCCCGGGAACGTATTCACCGCAGCAATGCTGATCTGCGATTACTAGCAACTCCGACTTCATGGGGTCGAGTTGCAGACCCCAATCCGAACTGAGACAGGCTTTTTGAGATTCGCTCCGCCTTGCGACATCGCAGCTCATTGTACCTGCCATTGTAGCACGTGTGCAGCCCAAGACATAAGGGGCATGATGACTTGACGTCGTCCCCACCTTCCTCCGAGTTGACCCCGGCAGTCTCCTGTGAGTCCCCAACCCTCCGAAGAGGTTGCTGGCAACACAGAACAAGGGTTGCGCTCGTTGCGGGACTTAACCCAACATCTCACGACACGAGCTGACGACAGCCATGCACCACCTGTCACCCGACCACAAGGGGGGCACCATCTCTGATGCTTTCCGGGCGATGTCAAGCCTTGGTAAGGTTCTTCGCGTTGCGTCGAATTAAGCCACATGCTCCGCTGCTTGTGCGGGCCCCCGTCAATTCCTTTGAGTTTTAGCCTTGCGGCCGTACTCCCCAGGCGGGGAACTTAATGCGTTAGCTGCGGCACCGACGACGTGGAATGTCGCCAACACCTAGTTCCCACCGTTTACGGCGTGGACTACCAGGGTATCTAATCCTGTTCGCTCCCCACGCTTTCGCTCCTCAGCGTCAGTAATGGCCCAGAGATCCGCCTTCGCCACCGGTGTTCCTCCTGATATCTGCGCATTTCACCGCTACACCAGGAATTCCGATCTCCCCTACCACACTCTAGTCTGCCCGTATCGAATGCAGACCCGGGGTTAAGCCCCGGGCTTTCACATCCGACGCGACAGACCGCCTACGAGCTCTTTACGCCCAATAATTCCGGACAACGCTTGCGCCCTACGTATTACCGCGGCTGCTGGCACGTAGTTAGCCGGCGCTTCTTCTGCAGGTACCGTCACTTTCGCTTCTTCCCTGCTGAAAGAGGTTTACAACCCGAAGGCCGTCATCCCTCACGCGGCGTCGCTGCATCAGGCTTTCGCCCATTGTGCAATATTCCCCACTGCTGCCTCCCGTAGGAGTCTGGGCCGTGTCTCAGTCCCAGTGTGGCCGGTCGCCCTCTCAGGCCGGCTACCCGTCGTCGCCTTGGTGAGCTTCTACCTCACCAACAAGCTGATAGGCCGCGGGCTCATCCTTCACCGCCGGAGCTTTCAACCCCCACAGATGCCTGTAGGAGTGTTATCCGGTATTAGACCCCGTTTCCAGGGCTTGTCCCAGAGTGAAGGGCAGATTGCCCACGTGTTACTCACCCGTTCGCCACTAATCCACCCCGAAGGGCTTCATCGTTCGACTTGCATGTGTTAAGCACGCCGCCAGCGTTCGTCCTGAGCCAGGATCAAACTCTCCGTGAATGTATTCCCGTAATCGGGACAACACACACGAGAGCGGAACAACCAGCCGGAATAAGACCGGTCGTTCACTGCGTCCTCGCTGTGCGCCTGCCGGAACAATGCCCGACAGGACTTTTTCAAAGGAACCTCATCCTCGGCCATGACGACCGGAGACGGGGTATCAACATATCTGGCGTTGATTTTTGGCACGCTGTTGAGTTCTCAAGGAACGGACGCTTCCTTCGTACTCACCCTCTCGGGCTTTCCTCCGGGCGCTTCCCTTCGGTCTTGCGTTTCCGACTCTATCAGACCCTTTCGGGCCGTGATTCCCAGTCGGTGGGCTTTGCCTTTTGGCCTCGCGGCCTTTCGACATTCACTACGTTAGCCGATTCCCTCAGCAACTCATAATCGAGTTCCGCAAGCTTGAATTCAGGCATGCAGGCACGCCGAATTCGCCCTCGCTCAGAGGAAGTCGTAGGTAGTGGGTTGGCCGCTTCCGACTGCTGACTGAACGCCGTACCCGGTTCAGCGGCTCGGGCTACATTACGGACCCCCCAGGGGAGAGTCAAGTTCGGCGACGGCGGGGGGTGTGGGCCCGATAAGGGCTCACCGTCGGGTCGTTGTCGGCCCAGAAGCGCCACGGGTGGACGCCTCCGTCGCCGGACACACCGGTGCGTGGACCGTTGCGTACCTGGTCGGAGGGGACCGGAGTGCCCGTGAGAAGGCTCAGGGGTGAACCTTCGGTGGCGCATGCGTCCGTGCCGTCGAGAGCCCGGTCGATCCCGAGGGCCGTGGCCAGACGGGCCGGGCCTTTGGCCAGTTCCCGGTCATATCGGGCCGAAAGTCGACGTTTGCGAGCCAGTTCGGCGCCCTCGGTGATCTCGCCGGCGCGGAGCAGGACCCCGCTCGCCCTGCCCTCCGGGCCGCACACCAGGTTCATGCAGTGCCACATGCCGTAGGTGAAGTAGACGTACACGTACCCGGGCGGACCGAACATCACGCCGTTGCGGGCCGTGCGACCGCGATAGGCGTGGGAGCCGGGGTCGTTCGGACCGTCGTACGCCTCGACCTCCGTGAGGCGGAGCTCGATCGGACCGTCCGGGGTGGTGCGCACGAGCACGCGCCCCAACAGGTCCGGGGCGACCTCCAGTACGGGTCGGTCGAAGAACTCCCGGGTGAGGGGCGTACGGTCAGGGGCCGCGATCATGGCGTACGAGCGTAGTGCAGAGGTGTGACTGCGTGCGGGGTGGTCAGGGAGCGTGCGTCTTGCCAGGGTGAGTGCGCGGAACCGGACACGGCTGGATCGCGTTTGTATGGATCAAGGATCCGATCCGGACAGAACAACAACGGGGCGTTGCCCGAGGAGGAAAAGACATGGGGTTCAAGCGGCTGCTCGCGAGCCTGGGGGCCGGTGGGGCTTCGGTCGAGACGGTGCTGACCGAGGTCAACGTCGTTCCCGGCGGCGTCGTCCAGGGTGAGGTGCGGATCCAGGGCGGGTCCGTGAACCAGGCGATCGAGGGTCTGTCGGTCGGTCTCCAGGCCCGGGTCGAGGTCGAGGGCCATGACGACCAGGAGTACAAGCAGGACGTCGAGTTCACGAAGCTGCGGCTCGGCGGTGCCTTCGAGCTGCAGGCCGGCGGGGTGCACGCGGTGCCGTTCGGGCTCGAGATCCCGTGGGAGACGCCGATCACGACCATCGCCGGGCAGCCGCTGCGCGGGATGAACGTCGGTGTGACCACGGAGCTGGAGATCGCGCGCGCGGTGGACTCCGGTGACCTGGACCCGATCAGTGTGCACCCGCTGCCCGCGCAGCAGGCGCTCCTGGACGCGTTCATCCAGCTGGGCTTCCGCTTCAAGAACGCGGACCTGGAGCGCGGCCACATCCGGGGTACGCGGCAGAAGCTGCCCTTCTACCAGGAGATCGAGTTCTTCCCGCCGCAGCAGTACCGCGGTCTCAACCAGGTCGAGCTCAGCTTCGTCGCGGACGACCGTGAGATGGACGTCGTACTGGAGATGGACAAGAAGCCGGGTCTCTTCAGTGAGGGCAGCGACACGTTCCGCTCCTTCAAGGTGGGGCTGAACGACTTCCAGGGGACCGACTGGACCGCGTATCTCACCCAGTGGCTGTCCGAGGTCGGTAGCAAGCGCAACTGGTTCTAGGCTCGGGGCGAGAGTTTCCAAGGATCAGGAACCGATCAGGAGGTGCTGAGGTGACCGAGCCCAAGAGGCCGCCGCTTCCCCATGACTTCCATCCCGTCGTGCCGTCGTTCACGGTCACGAGTGAGGACGTCGAGCCGGGCGCGACGCTGAAGGACGCTCAGGTCTACGCGGCCGGGAACACCTCGCCGCAGCTGCGCTGGGAAGGCTTCCCGCCGGAGACCAAGAGTTTCGCCGTGACGTGCTTCGATCCGGACGCCCCTACGGGGAGCGGCTTCTGGCACTGGGTCGTGTTCGACATTCCGGCCTCGGTGGCGGAATTGCCGACGGGCGCGGGCACGGGGAAGTTCGAGGGATTGTCCGAGGGCGCCGTACAGGCGCGCAACGACTACGGGTCGAAGGACTTCGGAGGCGCCGCGCCGCCCGCCGGGGACCCGGCGCACCGGTACGTGTTCACGGTGTACGCAGTGGACCAGGAGAAGCTCGGTCCCGACTCGGACGCCTCCCCTGCTGTCGTGGGCTTCAACCTCCGGTTCCACACGCTGGCGCGGACGCAGATCGTCGCCGAATACGCGGCTCCCGCGGACAGCTGAGCGTTCACTGAACGTTTGCCCGCCCCTGGTCATGGAATTGATCAGGGGCGGGCAGTTTTTATTGCGTTGTCCATCTCGGCGTGCCCGGCCAGAGTTGATCCAAGCCCGCCAGGCGGTGGGCCGGTGCGCATGGGAGGTGGGCTTGATGCGGGACACGCTGGTGCTGAATGCGAGCTTTGAGCCGCTGTCGACGGTGACGTTGAATCGAGCCGTCGTTCTGGTGCTGCAGGACAAGGCCGTTGTCGAGCAGGCCCACCCCGAACTGCGTATGCGCGGAGCCGCGCTCGACATACCGGCGCCCCGGGTGATCAGGCTCTGCCGCTATGTACGGGTGCCGTTCCGAAGACAAGCGCCGTGGTCGAGGCGGGGTGTGCTGGTGCGTGACCGGCACAGGTGCGCGTACTGCGGTCGTCGGGCGACGACCGTGGACCACGTCGTGCCTCGGGCGCAGGGTGGTCAGGACTCGTGGCTGAACACGGTTGCCTCGTGCGCGGAGGACAACCATCGCAAGGCCGCGCGGACGCCGGAGCAGGCGGGGATGCCGCTGTTGCGGCAGCCGTTCGAGCCGACGCCGGCCGATGCGATGTTGCTCGCGCTGGGGCGCGATGATCTTGAGGCCTTGCCGGAGTGGCTTGCGCAGCCGGCGGCGTGAGCGGTTCGCCGGGTGGTGCGGGGTACTTCGGTGATTCGTTGAGTGCGGGTGCGTTGGGGCTGGTCGCGCAGTTCCTCGCGCCCCTAAAGATTGCGCCGTTCCTCGCGCCCCCGAGCAGGCCGGCCTCGGCCCCAAGCAGAAGGGGCTCACCTCGTACGAGGTGAGCCCCTTTGTGTCTGTCAGTCGGTTACCGACGGCTTTTCTCGGCGTTCTGTGGGGGGGTTGGCCTGGCCGCCGCCTCCGCCCATGCCGCCCATTGGGCCGAAGTTGCCCATGGCGCCGCTGAGGCCCTTGAGGGCGTCGCCGATCTCGCTGGGGACGATCCAGAGCTTGTTGGCGTCGCCCTCGGCGATCTTCGGGAGCATCTGGAGGTACTGGTAGGCGAGGAGCTTCTGGTCCGCGTCTCCGGCGTGGATGGACTCGAAGACCGTACGGATGGCCTGGGCCTCGCCCTCGGCGCGCAGTGCGGCGGCCCTGGCCTCACCTTCGGCGCGCAGGATCGCGGACTGCTTCTCACCCTCGGCGGTGAGGATCTGCGACTGGCGGATACCTTCGGCGGTGAGGATCGCGGCGCGCTTGTCACGGTCGGCGCGCATCTGCTTCTCCATCGAGTCCTGGATGGAGGTGGGCGGCTCGATCGCCTTGAGCTCGACGCGGTTGACGCGGATGCCCCACTTGCCGGTGGCCTCGTCGAGGACTCCGCGCAGTGCCGCGTTGATCTCCTCGCGGGAGGTCAGGGTCCGCTCAAGGTCCATGCCACCGATGATGTTGCGGAGCGTGGTGACGGTGAGCTGCTCGATCGCCTGGATGTAGCTGGCGACCTCGTACGTGGCGGCGCGGGCGTCGGTCACCTGGTAGTAGATGACGGTGTCGATGTTCACGACCAGGTTGTCCTGGGTGATCACCGGCTGGGGCGGGAACGGGACGACCTGTTCACGGAGGTCGATGCGGTTGCGGATCGAGTCGATGAACGGGACGACGATGTTGAGGCCGGCGTTGAGCGTGCGCGTGTAGCGGCCGAACCGCTCGACGATGGCCGCGCTGGCCTGTGGGATCACCTGGATGGTCTTGATCAGCGCGATGAAGACCAACACCACCAGAATGATCAGGACGATGATGATCGGTTCCATCGTGGTCCCCGTACCCTTCTCCGCCTAGGTGCTTCCGGAAGATCTTGTGATTGTCGAAGATCTTGCTCGACGAGTGTGTCAGACCACAACTCGCCACGTGCGACGTTCCGTTCACTGGACGTCGCGGGAGTCACATGACGATCGCTGTGGCCCCTTCGATCTCCACGACGTCCACTTCCTGGCCTACTTCGTAGGCGCGTCCGGTGTCGAGGGCGCGTGCGGACCAGACCTCTCCGGCGAGTTTGATCCGGCCACCCGAACTGTCGACTCTCTCCAGGACGACGGCCTGCTTGCCCTTCAAGGCGTCGATGCCTGTGGCGAGTTGGGGCCGCTGGGAACGATGTCGGGCGGCGACGGGGCGTACGACCGCGATGAGCGCGACCGAGACGACGGCGAAGACCACTACCTGGAGGACCACACCGCCTCCGAGCCCCGCGGTCACGGCGCCCGCGACGGCGCCGACGGCGAGCATTCCGAACTCCGGCATCGCGGTCACGACGAGCGGGATTCCGAGCCCGACCGCGGCGATCAGCCACCACACCCATGCGTCGATGTCGTCCACGTGGTCATGGTAGGTCCGCGGGTCCTGTCCCCGACAGGGCGCCGATCAAGTTGGGGCAGGTGTTCCTGGTTGTCAGGACAGGGGCAGGCCCTGCGCGGTCCAGCGCTCACCGACCTGTTCGACGACGAGCGGGAGGCCGAAGCACAACGACAGGTTGCGCGAGGTGAGTTCGAGCTCCAGGGGGCCCGCGGCGAGCACCTTGCCCTGACGGATCATCAGGACGTGGGTGAAGCCCGGGGCGATCTCCTCGACGTGGTGCGTGACCATGAGCATGGAGGGGGCGATCGGGTCGCGGGCGAGGCGGCCGAGGCGGCGTACGAGGTCCTCGCGGCCGCCGAGGTCGAGACCGGCGGCGGGTTCGTCGAGGAGGAGGAGCTCGGGGTCGGTCATCAGCGCGCGGGCGATGAGGGTGCGCTTGCGCTCGCCCTCGGAGAGCGTGCCGAACTTGCGGTCGACGAACTCGGTCATGCCGAGGCGGTCGAGGAAGGCGCGGGCGCGCTGCTCGTCGACGTCCTCGTAGTCCTCGTGCCAGCCGGCCGTCATGCCGTAGGCGGCGGTGAGGACCGTCTGCAGGACGGTCTGGCGCTTGGGGAGCTTCTCCGCCATGGCGATGCCGGCCATGCCGATGCGCGGGCGCAGCTCGAAGACGTCGACCTTGCCGAGGGTTTCGCCGAGGATGGTGGCGGTGCCCTGGCTGGGGTAGAGGTAGCTGGAGGCGAGGTTCAGAAGGGTCGTTTTTCCGGCGCCGTTGGGACCGAGGATGACCCAGCGCTCGCCCTCCTTGACCGACCAGGAGACCTGGTCCACCAGAGCCCGGCCCTCTCGGACCACGGATACGTCCTCAAGCTCCAGAACATCGCTCATGAGCGCGCTGTCTCCCATTGCAGTCTCGGCCGTCGCTGACGTCTGTGGACGCAGCCCCCAGGGAAAACCTACGCCACCGGTCGACCCGTCCAATCCATCGGCCGGTCCTTAGGGTGGGAGCCATGCATTCGGAACCACGCTCAGGACGGCTGGCAGCATGGGGAAATGCCCTGTTGGCCGGTTTTGTTTCGCCGGACGACGCGGTCGTCGCCATCGTCGGCGAAGACGCGGTGCACCGGGTCGAGGGGCTGCCCGGTGAGACCGCGCCCGTCGGACTCACTCTCGCCCTGGGGCGGCTGCGCGCGCTCGGGGTGACCGGTCTGCGGGTCGCGCTGCCCGCGCCGGGGCACCCGCTCGGGCTGAGCGGGCCGCCCGACTTCAACGCCCGTGCCCTGGACGCCGAGGAGGCGGTGGTCTGTCACGGGGCCGCGCTGGGGCTCGTGCCGGAGGTGTACGAGGCCGGTCCCGACGGTGATGTCCACGTGGAGGTCGTCTGGCACTGCTTGCCCGTGCGGGAGGCGCCGCCGGCCGATGTGCCGTCCCTCGGCGAGGCGGAGCGGGAGCTCGCGGAGGCGCTGCGCGACGCCACGGAGATGTTGTCGCGGCTCGATGTCGCCGGGTCGGGTCCGGTCGCGGAGGCGGCGATCGACGCGTACCGGGCTCGGGCCGAGCGGGGTCGTGAGGTGCTCGCGCCCGGGTATCCGCCGCGTGCGGTACGGGTGTTGGAGCTCGCCCAGCGGGTCGGGCTGCTCATCTCCGTCGCCTACGAGAACGGGCACGGCGGCGCTGTGAGCGCGTCCGAGATGGCCGCGCGCTCCGAAGCGCTGCGGCCGGTCGAGCGGACGGCTCGACGGGCTCAGGTGGCGGCGTACAACGCGTTTGTGGAGGAGCGGGAGCGGGGGGTTCGTTGAGGGGCGCCCACTGACTCGGCGGGGGGTGTCGTCGGGCGGCTGCGGGTTGTTTGTGGCTGGTCGCGCAGTTCCCCGCGCCCCTGAAAAGAGGCGGCCCAGCTTTCTGGGGGGGGTGGGCCGGGCCGGAAAGCGGACCGGCCCCCCAGGGTTGCCTGGAAGGCCGGTGGTCACTGGTGACCCGAGGCGCGGACGTCAGCCGTTGAAGCCGTCGTTGCCGAACGCCGGGTTCAGGATGCCGACAACGTTCACCGTGTTGCCGACCGCGTTCACCGGGACGTGGACCGGGACCTGGACGAGGTTGCCCGAGGCGACACCCGGCGAGCCCACGGCCTTGCCGACGGCGTGCGCACCATCGGTGGCGGAGGCGAAACCGGCACCGGCGGCAACCAGGCCACCGGCCACCATCGTGACGGCTGCGGCCTTCTTCAGGTTCTTCACTTCTTTGAGCCCTCTCCTTGTGAACCACTGCGGCAAAGCGCCGCAGCACGCACTGGAGAACGGCGGAGATCCCGGAAGGATGCGCCATCCGGGGGACATTCCCACGACGGTATGAATCTCAGCCCGGAACGGAACCTTCCGTGTTGCCGTCCGTAGTGCTGTCCGGAGGGCCGCCGCCGGACGGATCAGCAGGTCATCAGCCGGCCACACCATGACGTACGGCCCACAGCGCGGCCTGCGTCCGGTCGGCGAGGTCGAGTTTCATCAGGATGTTCGAGACGTGCGTCTTGACGGTCTTCTCGGACAGGACGAGCGCGCGGGCGATCTCGCGGTTGGAGCGGCCGTCGGCGATCAGGCCGAGTACCTCCCGCTCCCGCTCGGTGAGTGAACTGCCTCTCCCCTGCCCGTAGTTGGTCTCCTCCTGGGACAGCAGCGCGCCGGCCACCTCGGGTTGCAGCAGGATGTGTCCGGCGTGGACCGAGCGGATGGCTCCGGCGAGGGCGTCGGGGTCCACGTCCTTGTAGACGTACCCGGCGGCGCCCGCGCGCAGGGCGGGGATCACCGTGCGCTGTTCGGTGAAGCTGGTCACGATGAGCACGCGCGCGGGGTTGTCGAGTTCGCGGAGCTTGCGCAGGGCCTCCACGCCGTCCATGCCCGGCATCTTGACGTCCATGAGGACGACGTCGGGTTTCAACTCCTCGGCGCGGGCGACTCCTTCGGCGCCGTCGGACGCCTCTCCCACGACCTCGATGTCGTCCTGCACTTCGAGGAAGGTGCGCAGGCCCCGGCGGACCACTTGGTGGTCGTCGACGAGCAGCACCTTGATTGCGTCAGCCACCAGGGACCTCCATCTCGATCGTGGTGCCCTTTCCGGGCGCCGATTCCACGGTGAGCGTGCCTCCGACGCCATTGGTCCGGTCGCGCATGGACACCAGGCCGAGGTGGCGTCCCGCGCGGCGCGTCGCCCTGGGTTCGAATCCGCCGCCGTCGTCGATGACGCGCAGGACGGCGCCCGGCCCGTGCCGCTCCAGGGTGACGTCGACGCGTGCCGCGCCCGAGTGCCGCAGCGCGTTGTGCAGCGCCTCCTGGGCGACACGCAGCATGGCCTCCTCCTGGGCCGCGGGCAGTGCGCGGACACCACAGCTGTCGAAGGTCACGCGCGCGGAGTGGGCGCGGTCGAGGACCTGTATCTGGGTGCGCAGCGTGGCGACCAGTCCGTCCTCGTCGAGTGCGGCGGGGCGCAACTCGACGACGGCCGCGCGCAGTTCGTCGGCGGCCTCGGCGGCGAGGGCGGCCACCTGCTGGAGTTCGCCCTTGGCGCGGGCCGGGTCACGGTCGACCAGGGCGGCGGCTGCCTGGGCGGTGAGGCGCAGGGAGAACAGCTTCTGGCTGACGGCGTCGTGCAGTTCGTGGGCGAGGCGGGAGCGCTCCTCGGCGATGGTGAGTTCGCGGCTTCGCTCGTACAGCCGGGCGTTCGTGAGGGCGATCGCGGCGTGCTGGGCGAGGATCGTGAGGAGTTCCTCGTCGTCCTCGGTGAAGCCGCAACCGCCTTCCGGCTTGGGGCAGTTCTTGTTGGCGAGGAACAGGGCTCCCATGACCTCGTCGCCGTCGCGGATGGGCAGGCCCAGGAAGTCGGACATGTCGGGGTGGGCGGAGGGCCAGCCCTCGAAGCGGGGGTCCTCGCGCACGTCGGCGAGGCGCTCGGGGCGGGCCTCGTGCAGCATCGCGGCGAGGATGCCGTGCTGGCGCGGGAGCGGGCCGATGGCCTTCCACTGGGCGTCGCTGACGCCGTCGACGACGAACTGGGCGAAGCCTCCGTGGTCGTCGGGGACCCCCAGTGCCGCGTACTGCGCGTCGAGCAGTTCGCGGGCCGAGGCGACGATCGTCTTGAGGACGTCGCGCACCTCCAGGTGTCGGCTCATGGCCAGCAGCGCGGTGCTCACCGCGGACAGGCCCGACCGGGGTCCTTTGCTCATGACCTCACGGTACCGGCGGGGTGTGACAGCGCGTATCCGACCAGTGGCGGCCCTCCCTGGGCCGCTGGGCCTAGGCCGAAGGACCCCTCTGCTCTGCGGCCCGCGCACGAGGCGGCGGACGCGGTCCGGTTCCTACGTTGGAGGCACTCGCCGGGAGCGGCGGCCATGGGACGAGGGGACGGAAGTCATGCCGGTAGCGATCATCACGGGGGCTTCGAAGGGGCTGGGGCGCGCACTCGCCGAGGCCCTGGCGGAGCGTGGCTGGGATCTGGTGCTCGACGCCAGAACGGCGGGAGTCCTCCAGGAGACGGCCGGCGCCCTCGCCAAGTACGGGACACGGGTGGAGGCGCTGCCGGGGGATGTCACGGACGGCGCTCATCGCGCCGGCCTGGTGGCGGCGGCGCGGGGGCTCGGTGGCGTCGATCTCCTGGTGAACAACGCGAGCGCGCTGGGCGCCGAACCGCTCGTACGTCTCGACTCACTGGCCCTGGACGGGCTGCGGCGGGCCCTGGAGGTCAACGTGGTCGCGGCGCTCGGTCTGATCCAGGAGGCGCTGCCGCTGCTGCGGGAGTCCCCCGAGGGCGCGGTGATCGACGTCAGCTCGGACGCCGCGGCCGAGGCGTACGAGACCTGGGGCGGCTACGGGGCCTCGAAGGCGGCGCTGGACCATCTGTCGGCGGTGCTCGGCGAGGAGGAGCCCGGGCTGCGGGTGTGGGCGGTCGACCCGGGAGACATGGGCACCGATCTGTACGCGGCGGCCGTGCCGGACGACGAGGATCCGCGGCCCGAGCCGGCCCGTGTCGTGCCCGCGTTTCTGCGGCTGCTCGACCGGCGTCCGGCGAGCGGGCGCTTCGGGGCGCCGGCGCTGCTGGAGCAGCGATGACGACGGCCCTTCGGGTGCCGGAGGAGTTGTCGGCCCGGGTGCCCGCCGAGCAGCGGGGCAAGGGGCTCGACCGTGACGCGGTGCGGCTGCTCGTCTCGCGCGGTACGGAGGTGTCGCATCACGGGTTCGCGGAGCTGCCGTGTCTGCTGAGAGCCGGGGACCTGCTCATCGTGAACACGTCATCGACGCTGGCGGCCGCGGTGGACGGGAGGATCGGGCACGCGCGCGTGGTGGTGCATTTCTCCACTCGGGGAGACGACGGGCGCTGGGCCGTGGAGGTGCGGGATCCCGACGGAAGGGGCACCACGCGCGCGCGTGCGGGTGGGCCCGCGGGGACAGAGGTGCGTCTCCCCGGGGGCGTACGGCTCGTCCTTGAGGAGTCCCTCACGGGGCGGAGCCCGCGGTTGTGGTGGGGCCGGGTGTCGGAACCGGGCGGACATGCGCCGGAACCCGAGGGCCGGGCGCCGGAAGGCCCGATGCCGGAGGCCGACGTCCTGGGGCTGCTGGGTCGGCACGGGAGGCCCATTCGTTACTCGTACACGGACCGGGACCAGCCGCTGTCCGCGTACCAGACGGTGTTCGCGCTGCCGGCCGCCGACGGGGCGGGCAGTGCGGAGATGCCGAGCGCGGCGCGGCCCTTCACCGCGCGGCTGGTGGCAGCGCTGGTGAGCCGGGGTGTGCAGTTCGCGCCCGTCACGCTGCACACCGGGGTCGCCTCGGCGGAGGCGCACGAGCCGCCGTACCCGGAGCGTTTCGCGGTGCCGGAGGCCTCGGCGCGGCTCATCAACGCGGCCAGGGCTGGGGACGGCAGGGTCGTCGCGGTGGGGACGACGGCCGTACGGGCGGTGGAGTCGGCGACCGGTGCCGACGGGGTGGTGCGGGCCTCGGAGGGCTGGACCGACCTCGTGGTGACCCCGGAGCGCGGGGTTCGGGTCGTCGACGGGCTGCTCACCGGGCTGCACGAGCCCGAGGCCTCGCATCTGCTGATGCTGGAGGCGGTCGCGGGGCGGGCCGCGATCGACCGCGGGTACGAGGCGGCGCTGCGGGGGCGCTACCTGTGGCACGAGTTCGGCGACGTGCACCTCATCCTCCCGGAGGAGGCTCCTCACACAGAGCATTGCGCCAGCAACTGCCGGTGAGACAGGACCGGGGTCGGTGTGAGCCCGCACATAGGACGCACATCACGTACGAAGGGACCTAGGAGACAAAGGGACTCCTGGTGAGCGGGGCAGACGTGTCAGTCTGCCCCGATTTGCCCTTCCTGGCTCCACTACCCGGGGTCGTACGTCACACCTTTGCCAGAGAAAATTGCGACCGCTAAGAATGGCCACCGGTCGCTCGGCGCCGCGGGCCACTACCCACGGCGCTTGTCCCGGAAACACCTTTGTCCCCATCGGGCCGAGAGCGACCTCCGCGCTATTCGAAGAGGTCCATCAGCCATGCCCAAGCAGAACACCACTCCTGGTCATAGCCGCGCGCTGACCAAGACCCACAAGCTCTCCATCGCCGGTGTCGCCACGCTCGGCGCCGCGGCCGTCGCGCTGTCGCTCGTGCCGGGGAACACCCAGCAGGCCAGCGCCGACTCGGTCGCCGCCGCTCCGGTCGCCTTCTCCGCGGAGCAGCTCAAGCCCGCCACGGCCGGCCTCAGCGGGCAGCTGGCCGACGCCCAGGCCGCCGCCGCGAAGAAGAAGGCCGCCGACGCCGCGGCCGCCAAGAAGGCCGCGGAGGCCGCCGCGAAGAAGAAGGCCGAGGACGCCCGCAAGGCGAAGGAGGCCGCGAGCCGGTCCGCCAAGCGTGCCGCCGTCAAGGCGGCCGCCGCGAAGACCTACCCGAACAACCTGGACGGCTGGATCCGCGAGTCGCTGGACATCATGAAGAAGCGCGGCATCCCGGGTACGTACGACGGCCTGCACCGCAACATCATCCGGGAGTCCGCGGGCGACCCGAACGCCATCAACAACTGGGACATCAACGCGATCAACGGTGTCCCGTCCATCGGTCTGCTGCAGGTCATCAAGCCGACCTTCGACGCGTACCACGTCGCCGGCACGCCCAAGAGCCAGTACGACCCGGTCGCCAACATCACCGCCGCCGCCAACTACGCGGCCGACCGGTACGGCTCGATCGACAACGTCAACAGCGCGTACTGAGGTTTGCGCGGACCTCTGACGAGTACGCCGAAAAGGGCGGCACCCCCAACGGGGCGCCGCCCTTCGCGTGTCTACTTGAGCCGTCCTGCTTGAGCGGTCCGGCTCGCACGATCCGGCTACTTGCGCATGACCTCGGGCTCGTGGCGGCGCAGGAAGCGCGCCACGAGGAAGGCGCAGACGGCGGCGAGCGCGAACAGCGCGGCCATGTCCAGTGCCCAGGTCAGCGCCTCGTGGTCCCAGAGCGGGTCCGAGTCGGTCGTGTTGTGCGGGTTGATCTTGTTGAAGTCGAGCGTGGTGCCGGCGGCGCCGACCGCCCAGCGCGACGGCATCAGATACGAGAACTCGTTGACGCCCAGGGCCCCGGCCAGCGGGAACAGACAGCCGGTGAAGACGACCTGGATGATCGCGAACATGACCAGCAGCGGCATGGTCTTCTCGGCGGTCTTCACCAGCGAGGAGATGACCAGGCCGAACATCATCGAGGTGAAGCCCAGCGCCATGATCGGCAGGGAGAGCTCGACCGCGACCGCGCCACCGAGGATCAGGCCCTCGTCGGGGATCGTCCGGCTCATGAAGCCGATCGCTCCGACCAGCGCACCCTGGAGCATGGTGATCACGCCGAGGACGATCACCTTGGACATCAGATACGCGGAGCGCGACAGGCCGGTCGCGCGCTCCCGCTCGTAGATGACCCGTTCCTTGATCAGCTCACGGACCGAGTTGGCCGCGCCGGCGAAGCAGGCGCCGACCGCGAGGATCAGCAGCACCGTGGCGGCCGTGCTGTTCGGGATGGGCAGGCCGTTCGGCCCCAGCTGCTTGTTCACCAGCAGCGTCTTGTCGGGCTCGATGAGCAGGCTCACCGCGCCGAGCACCGCCGGCAGGATCACCGTCAGCGCCAGGAAGCCCTTGTCGGACGCGATCACCGACGTGTAGCGACGGATCAGCGTCATCAGCTGTGAGCCCCAGCCCTGTGGCTTGGGCGGGCGCATCGCCTGGGCGGACGGCATGTCTACGGACTGCGGAGCCACCGCGTCGATGTCCGCGGCGTACATCTGGTAGTGCTGCGAGCCCTTCCAGCGCCCCGCCCAGTCGTAGTCGCGGTAGTTCTCGAAGGCGGAGAAGACATCGGCCCAGGTGTCGTAGCCGAAGAAGTTCAGAGCCTCCTCGGGCGGACCGAAATAGGCCACCGAGCCGCCGGGCGCCATGACCAGAAGCTTGTCGCAGATGGCCAGCTCGGCCACCGAGTGCGTGACGACGAGGACCGTACGGCCGTCGTCGGCGAGACCGCGCAGCAGCTGCATGACGTCGCGGTCCATGCCCGGGTCGAGGCCGGAGGTCGGCTCGTCCAGGAAGATCAGCGACGGCTTGGTCAGCAGCTCCAGGGCCACCGAGACGCGCTTGCGCTGGCCACCGGAGAGGGAGGTGACCTTCTTCTCCTTGTGGATGTCGAGCTTGAGCTCGCGCAACACCTCGTCGATACGGGCGTCGCGCTCCTGCGTCGTGGTGTCCGCGGGGAAGCGCAGTTTGGCCGCGTACTTGAGGGCCTTCTTGACGGTCAGCTCCTTGTGCAGGATGTCGTCCTGCGGGACCAGACCGATGCGCTGACGCAGCTCGGCGAACTGCTTGTAGAGGTTCCGGTTGTCGTAGAGGACGTCACCCTGGTTGGCGGGGCGGTAGCCCGTGAGCGCCTTCAGGAGCGTCGACTTGCCGGACCCGGACGGGCCGATGACCGCGATGAGCGACTTCTCCGGTACGCCGAAGGAGACGTCCTTGAGGATCTGCTTGCCGCCGTCGACCGTCACCGTCAGATGGCGGGCCGAGAACGAGACCTCACCGGTGTCGACGAACTCCTCGAGCCGGTCGCCGACCAGCCGGAACGTCGAGTGGCCGACGCCGACGATGTCGTTCGGACCGAGCAGCGCGGAGCCGCCCTTGGCGATCGGCATACCGTTGACGTACGTGCCGTTGTGCGAGCCGAGGTCACGGATCTCCTGGCGGCCGTCCGGCGTCGCGTGGAACTCCGCGTGGTGACGCGAGACCTGCAGGTCGGAGACGACCAGCTCGTTCTCCAGGGCACGGCCGATGCGCATCACACGGCCGAGCGAGAACTGGTGGAACGTGGTGGGGCTGCGGTCGCCGTAGACCGGCGGCGCCCCCGCGCCCCCACCGGATCCTTGCTGCGGCGGAATGTGCGCGCCCTGCTGCGGCTGCTGCCAGCCCTGCTCCGGTGCGTGCTGCTGCGGCTGCGGAGCCTGCTGTGCCCAGCCGGCCGCGGGCGCGCCCTGCGCGGCGTACGGCTGCTGCTGGGGCTGTGCCTGCGGTGCGGCGGCGGCCGCGTTGCCCCCCAGGCTCAGCCGCGGTCCGTCGGTCGCGTTGCCGAGGTGCACGGCCGAGCCGGGGCCGATCTCCATCTGATGGATCCGCTGCCCCTGCACGAATGTGCCGTTGGTGCTGCCGTGGTCCTCGATGACCCAACTGCGGCCGCCCCAGCTGATCGTGGCGTGACGCCAGGAAACCCTGGCGTCGTCGAGCACGATGTCCCCCTGCGGATCACGTCCGAGGGTGTATGGCCTGGACGCATCGAGCGTCCAGGTCCGTCCATTCAATTCCAGTACGAGTTCCGGCACTCCATGCCCCACTGAGTTGTCCCCCGAAGTTCCCCCATCACAGGGAGTCTAGGGATGTCGAACATCGTGGGGAACTATTTCAGTAGGACCCCTCTGACCGAAAGTCGGGCCTTGTGAAGACCGCGTACGGGCGGCTTGTCCGTTTCCGTTGACTGGGTTGAAACCGGCCCGGAGAGTGGTAATCCCACGCGAGGGGGACACCGCGGTGGAACCATCGCGGCGCGGAGTCGGGGGGCTGACGATGAGCGACGGAACCGTGGGACACGGCAGGCGTGTGCCGTGGGGTGATGTGGTGCTGGCCTCGATCGCCGCCGTGAGCTGGGCCTTGATCGGCATGGCCGGCGTGGCGGCGCTGGGGCTGCATCTGCTCGGCGCGGACGCGGCGGGCTCGCTCGGGACGATGACCGCGGCGGTCGTGGCGCTCGGGGCGGGTGGGTCGGTGACGCCGTCCGGCGACGTGTCGGCTTTCGGCCTTGAGGGCGCACAGGCCGACACCGCCCTCCAGATCACGCCACTGGGCGTGAGCCTGGTGGGTGCGCTGCTGCTGTCCTGGTTCTTCCTACGGTCACTGCGCGGGGCCGGAGCGGTGATCGAGCCGGCCGAACTGGTCGCCCGCGCGGGCGCCGTGGCGGCTCTCTTCGTGGCGATGCTCGGCGGTCTTGCCTGGGCCGGGCACGACGTCATCACCATCGACGGCGGCTCGCTCGGGCTCGATTCACTGCCGGGCGGCGGGCTGCCCGACGAGGTGGACGTGCCCGGGCTCGGTGACATCGGCGGACTGCTGCCCGACCGGCTCGGGGATCTCGCGGACGCGAACGCCAAGGTGGGCTTCACGGTCGAGACCGTGCCGACACTGCTGGGCGGCCTGGGCTGGGTGCTCGGCGTCCTGGCGATCGCGCTGCTGGCCTCGCGCCGGACTCCGCTGCCGCGCGGCCTGACCGCGGTGCACCGCCTGGTGCGTCCTGCCGCGTCCGCGCTGGTCACGGTGTTGCTGGTGGCGGTCCTCGCCGGGCTCTCGGCGGCCGCGTACGCGGCGATCGGTGACGACAATCCGAAGCGGATCGCGGGCGCCGCGCTGGTCGGGGCGCCCAACGGAGTGTGGCTGGGCATCCCGATCGGGCTCTTCGTGCCGTGGGACGGCAGCGCGTCGGGACCGCTCGTCCAGTTCCTGCCCGACCCCCTGGACAAGCTGCTGAGCGCTTCCGACGACCAGTCCGTCTCGCTGGGACGGCTGGCCGAACTGGACAGCCGGGTCTGGCTGTTGGGGGCGGCGGCGGCGCTGATGATGCTCTACGCGGGCGTGCTGACCGCGGTGCGCACTCCGTTCGTACGGGAGCGCGGCGTCCTCGGTTTCGCCGGGCGCTGCGCGCTGCGGCTGGGGATCGTGACCGCGCTCGCGATGCCGTTGCTCGCCTGGCTGACGGACGTGTCCGTGGACGCCTCGATGGCCGTGCTGGGCATCGACGCGTTCGACGCGGGGATAGAACTGCACGGGCAGCTGGGCATGGCGCTGCTGCTCGGTGCGCTGTGGGGTGCGGGCGCGGGGACGGTGGGGGCGCTGCTCGCGTGCGCCACCGGGGCCGCCGGGCGGCACGCGGCGCCGCTGGCACTGGGTGACGTGGGCGCTCCCGGAATCCCGGCTTCCGATCCGCCGTTCGCCGAGGTCGCCGGGGAGAGCGGGCCCTACAACCCCGGTATGCCGTACCGGCCGGCGAACCCCGACACGAACCCGTATCTGCGGCTGCCCGACGAGCTGCGGGAGCCCGGGTCCGGGCGGCGGCCCGGCGTCCCACCGCCCGGACCCCAGTCCCCCGGCAGCCGGAACCGGTCCTCGGGACCGCCGCCTTCCGGGCCCCGGCCCCCTGGCGCGCAGTCCCCCGGCCGACGCCCGCCCGGGGCCCAGCCCTCCGGCGGACAACCTCCCGGGGGACGAGATCCGGACGGACGGGATCCGGGCGGACGAGATCCTGGCGGGCAGGATCCGGGCGGGTGGCCACCGGGTGCCCGACCGCCGGGTGCGCGGCCGCCGAACGACGTGTACGGCGCTCCCACGGTGGCCGGGCCGTTCACACCGCCGCCCCCGCCGGGGCCGCGGCGTCGGCCCCGGTCGTCGCAGGACGGGCCGCCGCCTCCCCCGCCGGACGAACCGCCGCCTCCGTCCGGGAGGCCGCCCGGACGGCGCTGACCGGCGGTCCCGACGATGCCGACCCGGGCCGTGGCGTGCGGGCGCCACGGCTCGTGAAGACCGGGGACACCTCGGCGACATCTACTGTTCCCTGTCCGTCAGGCGGACCTCGGGCGCGTGCGGCACAGGGTGCCGGATACGGTGGAAACACCATGAGCGCATCACAAACCGCTGAAGTCCCCACTCTCCTCGTCAAGATCTTCGGCAAGGACCGGCCCGGAATCACCGCCGGGCTCTTCGACACCCTCGCCGCCTACTCGGTCGACGTGGTCGACATCGAGCAGGTCGTCACCCGTGGCCGGATTGTGCTGTGCGCGCTCGTGACGCATCCGCCGGCCGGTCTGGAGGGCGACCTGCGGGCCACGGTGCACAGCTGGGCGGACTCGATGAGGCTGCAGGCCGAGATCATCTCCGGCCTCGGCGACAACCGGCCGCGCGGGCACGGCAGGTCGCTGGTGACCGTGCTCGGACACCCGCTCACCGCCGAGTCCGCGGCCGCGATCGCCGCCCGGATCACCGGGACCGGCGGCAACATCGACCGAATCTTCCGGCTGGCCAAGTACCCCGTGACGGCCGTCGAGTTCGCCGTGTCCGGAACGGAGCCTGAGGAGCTGCGGACCGCCCTGGTGACCGAGGCGGCGGCCCTGGGCGTCGACATCGCGGTGGTCGCGGCGGGACTGCACCGGCGGGCGCAGCGCCTGGTGGTCATGGACGTGGACTCCACGCTCATCCAGGACGAGGTCATCGAGCTCTTCGCCGCGCACGCCGGCTGCGAGGACGAGGTCGCCGAGGTGACGGCGGCCGCGATGCGCGGGGAACTGGACTTCGAGCAGTCGCTGCACGCGCGCGTGGCCCTGCTCAAGGGGCTCGACGCCTCCGTGGTGGACAAGGTGCGCAGCGAGGTACGGCTCACGCCGGGGGCGCGCACGCTGATCCGTACGCTGAAGCGGCTCGGCTTCCAAGTCGGTGTCGTCTCGGGCGGGTTCACGCAGGTCACGGACGACCTCAAGGAGCGTCTTGGGCTGGACTTCGCCCAGGCCAACACCCTGGAGATCGTCGACGGGAAGCTGACGGGCAAGGTCACCGGCGAGATCGTGGACCGGGCGGGCAAGGCGCGGCTGCTGCGCCGGTTCGCCGCGGAGGCGGGGGTGCCGCTGGCCCAGACGGTGGCTATCGGCGACGGCGCCAACGACCTGGACATGCTCAACGCGGCCGGTCTCGGGGTCGCCTTCAACGCCAAGCCGGTGGTGCGCCAGGCCGCGCACACCGCGGTGAACTTCCCCTTCCTGGACACGGTCCTGTACCTGCTGGGCGTGACACGGGAAGAGGTCGAGGCGGCGGACATGCACGTGGACTGAGTTCTCGCGTCGGGGCAGGCGGTTCCGGCTGCTTCCGGCGAGCGGAGAGCGCCCACGACGTGGACGGGGCCCGGCACCGTGATGGTGCCGGGCCCCGTCCACGTGAGACGTGGGAAGCGAGACGTGAGAAGGGAACGGCCGGGTCTACTCGGACGGCGCCCAGTAGTCCAGCAGCGTGGCCACACCCGGCTCCAGGGCCTTCCAGGAACCGGTGAAGGAGAGCACGGCGAAGGCGGCCGCGGGGAAGCCGAGGCGGCCCATCCGCTCCTGCGCGTCGCCCTCCGACTGGCCGGCCAGGATGTCGGCGAGACCCTGCACGCCGGGGTTGTGGCCGATCAGGAGTGCGTTCTGCACATCGTCGGGGGTTTCGTTGAGGACGGCGATCAGCTCGCCGGGAGAGACCTCGTAGAGCCGCTCCTCATAGACCGTTTTCGGCCGATGGGGGAGCTCGTGGACGGCGAGTTTCCATGTCTCGCGGGTCCGGGTCGCGGTGGAGCAGAGGGCCAGATCGAAGGGGATGCCGGTGTCGGCCAGCTTGCGTCCGGCGACGGCGGCGTCCTTGCGGCCCCGCTCAGCGAGCGGCCGCTCATGATCGGAGACCTCGGGCCAGTCGGCTTTCGCATGCCGGAAAAGGACAATCCTGCGGGGTTCTGCGACGCTCATGGTTCCCAGCTTCGCACGAAACACGCCATGGGGCGCAGGGAGTTGACTCGCTGCCCCGGCGTGGTGTGCCGGGAGCTCAGGAGCCCTGGTGCAGCACGATCTGCTGGACCTGCTCGAAGAGCCGGCCGACCGCCGGGTCGCCGCCTGCCGCGTGGGCGTCGGCGGGGTTCAGTATCAGCAGGAGCAGTGCGGCGAAGGCGAGTGCGGGGAGGACGAGGGCCCACCAGGGGAGCCGGGTCTCGACGCCGCGCCTGGTCGCCGGGTGGGGCGGGATGTGCGTTGGGGCCGACATGCCGCCTCCGTGGGGCTCCGAGTGGTCCGTGGTCCGCGTCCTCGCGGTCACATCTCGAAGTTACGGACTCCGCGGCCCCCAACCCATCCGGAGATCCACCCACTTGACCCTGACACTCACCCCCTAGGGGATGGTGGGGCTAGCCCCACCATCGCGTCGCGGAGGTGTCACACCGGAGGGCCCGGGGCCGGCTTCCGACGGGTCAGGGCGAGGCGATCGACGCGATGACGCCGATGATCACGAAGATGAGGAGGAACGCGCCGAAGACGAGCAGCATCTTCTTCTGGCCGTTCTGGGGGTTCGGGTCGAGCACGGGCATGGCACCAGTTTCGCACCCCTCGGCCGCCCGCTCACGGGTGGGGTCCGGTCACGGGCGTCGGCGCGCGGGTGGGGCGCGCACGCGGCGGGTGCGCACGGGTGGCGTGCTTGCGTGGGCGTTGGCGCACGAGTGGCGTACTTACGTGGAAGTCGGCGCACGGATGGCGTGCTTACGTGGAAGTCGGCGCACGAGTGAGGTCCGCGCGCGGGTGCTGGCGCGCCGCCGTCACCGCCGGCGCGCGGCCTCGTCCTCCACCGTGCGGTCGCGGCCGGCCAGGATGCCCACCACGATCTGCGGGATCATCAGGCCCGCCATGAGGGCGATCGGCAGCCCCCAGCCGCCGCTGTGCTGGTAGAGCACGCCCACCAGGAGCGGGCCGGGGATCGAGATGAGGTACCCGGTGCTCTGCGCGAAGGCGGAGAGCTGCGCGACCCCCGCTCCGGTCCTGGCCCGCATGCCGACCATGGTGAGGGCCAGCGGGAACGCGCAGTTGGCGATGCCGAGCAGCAGCGCCCACGCCCAGGCACCGCCCGCGGGGGCGAGGTAGAGGCCCGCGTAGCCGACGAGGCCGCAGACCCCGAGGGCGACCACGATCGGCCCCTGGTGGGGCAGGCGCGTGGCGAGCCGCGGGATGACGAAGGCCAGCGGTACGCCCATCACCATGGTGACGGCGAGCAGCAGTCCGGCCGTGCCCGCCGGGACACCCGCGTCCCGGAAGATCTGCGCCATCCAGCCCATCGTGATGTACGCGGCGGTGGCCTGGAGCCCGAAGAAGACGGCCAGCGCCCAGGCGGTACGGCTCCGGGTGATCCGCAGCGGGGCGGGCTCCTGACCCGCCGCGGAGGCCGAGGAGGCGTCACGGGCCGGGGCCGGAGGGGCCGGAGCCGAGGCCGGGGCGGCGTCCGGGGACAGGGCCGTGCCCCGGGCCCGTACGAGTGGAATCCACGGCAGTACGGCGACGGCCGCGAGCCCCGCCCAGACGGCGAGCCCCGCATGCCAACTGCCGCCCAGGGCCCGGGTCATGGGCACGGTGACGGCGGCCGCCGCGGCGGTGCCCAGGGCGAGGGCCATGGAGTAGAGGCCGGTCATGGAGCCGACCCGGTCCGGGAACCAGCGCTTGACGATCACCGGCATCAGGACGTTGCTGACCGCGATGCCCATGAGGGCGAGGGCGCTGGCGACCAGGAACCCGGCCGTGTTCCCGGCGAAGGGCCTGATCACCAGTCCCGCGGCGATCGCGACCATGCCGGCGCAGACCACGGCGGCGGGTCCGAAGCGGCGGGCGAGGCGCGGTGCCATGACGCCGAAGACGGCGAAGCACAGCGGCGGTACGGAGGTGAGGAGCCCCGCGAAGCTGCCGCTCATGCCGAGCCCGTCGCGCACCTCTTCGAGGAGGGCGCCGAGGCTGGTGATGGCGGGGCGCAGATTGAGGGCGGTGAGGACGATGCCGATGATCACCACACGCGTCATCCACGCGCGCGGGGCGGGCGGTCGGAGTTCCGCGTCCTGTGCGGAGCTGCGTATCGGTGGGGACATCGCCGTCCGGGTTTCCTCGCCAGTCATGCCAGACATCATAGAATCATGGGATGATTGGTTGTCCAATCCCCTGGTGCACACCTGGGGCACAATCCCCTGACACGCATCCCGGTGCGTCCTCCCGGTGCACCCCCTGGCGCGAAGGACCGTCATGCCGCTGAGCCACCCCCGCCGATCGGCACTGTCCGAACAGGTCATCGCCGAGCTGCGGAACCAGATCACCTCGGGCGAGTGGCCGGTGGGCTCCCGCATCCCCACCGAGCCTGAGCTGGTCGAGCAGCTGGGGGTCGCCAGGAACACGGTCCGCGAGGCCGTCCGCGCGCTCGCGCACAACGGCCTGCTCGACATCCGCCAGGGCTCGGGCACGTACGTCGTGGCGACCAGTGAGCTGGCGGGCGTGATGCACCGCCGCTTCGCGGACGCCGATCCGCGGCACATCGCCGAGCTGCGTTCCACGCTGGAGTCGAGCGCCGCGAAGCTGGCCGCCGAGCGCCGCACGGAGCGCGATCTGAAGCAGCTGGACGCCCTCCTCGTACGCCGCGAGGAGGCCTGGGAGTCGGGCGACGCGGAGGCCTTCGTGACCGCCGACACGACCTTCCACCTGGCCGTGGTCGCCGCGTCCCACAACGACGTCATGACGGCGATGTACGCGGACCTGGGCGAGGTCGTGCGCGACTGGCTGCGCGAGGACGTGGGCGAGGAGCTGACGCCCGAGACGTACATGGACCACACGCGTCTGGTGGACGCCATCCGCGCGGGCGACGCGGAGACCGCCGCCACGGAGGCGGCGGGCTATCCCTTCCTGTGCCGCCCGAGCCGTCCCGCCGTGGACACCCCGGCGCGAAAAGGGGCCGACGTCACCTCCGCGTGAGGCGGCCCGTCGTCATCGCTGGTGGCTGACCCACGCCGAGCGGACTTCCTTCCAGCAGCGGCCGGTCAGCCGTACGGTCTGGGCTGGTCCGGCCTCGACCGAGGCCCCGTCGGTGTCGATGTCCCACCACGGGTCGCACTCGATGTGCAGACGGACGTGATCGGGCTCGGGGTACGGGTTGTGGCAGTACGCCGTCACGGACGAACCGTCGACGGCGGTCCGGCACGCCGCCCCGAAGGGCCTCTCCTCCACGGGCACGCGCGCGTGGGGGGCTGTTTTCGTGGTGCGCGAGGAGCCGGCGTGCGAGGCGGCGCCGCAGGGCAGCGCGAGCAGGAGGGTCAGGGCAGCGAGCAGCGGGGCGAAGCGCTGGGACAGGCGCACAAGGGGACCTCCTCGGCAGGGCTCGGGAGGGCATCTCGGGAGGGGGGAACTCCTACTCCAGGGTGCGCAGTTACCGGTCCGCACGCCCGGCCGACAGGGCCGAACGGGTGACGCCCCGCTCCCCGCGCAGTGCGGGAAACGGGGCGTCGAAGCCGTACGGAGGCGGATACGCAAACGTTCGCGTAAACGCTTACGCGATCGCTTACGCGCCGATCGCGTGCAGACCGCCGTCGACGTGGATGATCTCGCCGGTGGTCTTCGGGAACCAGTCGCTGAGCAGGGCGACGATGCCGCGGCCCGCCGGGTCGGGGTCCTTGAGGTCCCACTCCAGGGGCGAACGGCTGTCCCACACGGCGGCCAGGTCGCTGAAGCCCGGGATGGACTTGGCGGCCATGGAGCCGATGGGGCCCGCGGAGATGAGGTTGCAGCGGATGTTCTGCTTGCCCAGGTCACGCGCCATGTAGCGGCTGGTGGCCTCCAGCGCGGCCTTGGCCGGGCCCATCCAGTCGTACTGCGGCCAGGCGTACTGCGCGTCGAAGGTGAGGCCGACGACCGAGCCGCCGTTCTGCATCAGCGGCAGGCAGGCCATGGTCAGCGACTTCAGGGAGAACGCCGAGACGTGCATGGCGGTGGCCACGGACTCGAACGGCGTGTTGAGGAAGTTGCCGCCGAGGGCGTCCTGCGGGGCGAAACCGATGGAGTGCACGACGCCGTCCAGGCCGCCCAGCTCCTCGGCGACCAGGTCGGCCAGCCGCGCCAGGTGCTCGTCGTTGCTGACGTCGAGCTCGATGACCTTGGTGGGCTTGGGAAGCTTCCTGGCGATGCGCTCGGTCAGTGTGGGCCGCGGGAACGCGGTCAGGATGATCTCGGCGCCCTGCTCCTGGGCCAGCTTCGCGGCGTGGAAGGCGATGGAGGACTCCATCAGCACACCGGTGATCAGGACGCGCTTGCCCTCGAGAATTCCACTCATGGTGATCAGTGACCCATTCCCAGTCCGCCGTCTACGGGGATGACGGCTCCAGTGATGTACGAGGCGTCGTCCGAGGCGAGGAACCGCACCGTCGCGGCGATCTCCTCGGGCTTCGCGTACCGGCCGAGCGGCACCTGCTTCACGATGGCCTCGCGCTGCTCGTCGGTGAGCACCTTGGTCATGTCGGTGTCGACGAAGCCGGGCGCGACGACGTTGAAGGTGATGTTGCGCGAGCCCAGCTCACGGGCGAGCGAGCGCGCGAAGCCGACGAGGCCGGCCTTGGAGGCGGCGTAGTTCGCCTGGCCCGGACCTCCGTACAGCCCGACGACCGACGAGATCAGCACGACACGGCCCTTCCTGGCCCGCAGCATGGCGCGGTTGGCGCGCTTCACGACCCGGAAGGCGCCCGTCAGGTTGGTGTCCAGGACGGAGGTGAAGTCGTCCTCGGACATCCGCATCAGCAGCTGGTCCTTGGTGACGCCGGCGTTGGCCACGAGCACCTCGACCGGGCCGTGCTCGGCCTCGATCTCCTTGTAGGCCTGATCCACCTGCTCGCTGTCGGTGATGTCGCACTTGACGGCGAGGAACCCTTCTTGTTGAAGAGCTGCGGGCTCGCCCGAGCGGTATGTGATCGCGACCTTGTCGCCCGCGTCGGCGAAAGCGCGGGCGATGGCGAGGCCGATGCCCCGGTTTCCTCCGGTGACGAGAACCGAGCGGCTCAACGGATCACCCTTTCGATAGCCGGTCTGGTACCTCGAAAACCTATCGGCACCGTCCCCCGTACGGAGAATCGGGCGCCGACAGTGACGTACCGGACTCGCTGTCGGATCCCTACAGAAAGTTGTGGCCCCCGGCGCGCCCGCGCGACATGATCGGACCGACAGGCGACGACAGCAGGGAGACCTCCGTGCCTCATTCCATCGACGAAGCCTTCACGGCACTGCCGCTGAGGGCCCTGGCCGACGCGGCGCTCGCGCGGGCCAGGGCGCTGGGCGCCGACCATGCGGACTTCCGGTTCGAGCGGGTGCGCAGCGCGGCCTGGCGGTTGCGGGACGCGAAGCCCGCCGGATCCTCGGACACCACGGATCTGGGCTACGCGGTGCGTGTGGTGCACGGGGGGACCTGGGGGTTCGCGTCGGGTGTGGATCTGACGATGGACAGCGCCGCGAAGGTGGCGTCGCAGGCCGTGGCGATGGCGAAGCTGTCCGCCCAGGTGATCAAGGCGGCGGGTTCGGACGAGCGCGTGGAGCTCGCGGACGAGCCGGTGCACGCGGAGAAGACCTGGATCTCCTCGTACGAGATCGATCCCTTCTCCGTGCCGGACGAGGAGAAGTCAGGACTGCTCGCCGACTGGAGCGCGCGGCTGCTCGCGGCGGACGGCGTCAGCCATGTGGACGCCTCACTGCTGACGGTGCACGAGAACAAGTTCTACGCGGACACGGCGGGGACGGTGACGACTCAGCAGCGGGTCCGGCTGCACCCCCAGCTGACCGCTGTCGCCGTGGACGAGTCGAGCGGCGAGTTCGACTCGATGCGCACGATCGCGCCGCCCGTCGGGCGCGGCTGGGAGTACCTCACGGGCACCGGCTGGGACTGGGAGTCGGAGCTCGCACGGATCCCGGAGCTGCTCGCCGAGAAGATGCGGGCGCCGAGCGTCGAGGCGGGCGTGTACGACCTGGTCGTCGACCCGTCCAACCTGTGGCTGACCATCCACGAGTCCATCGGCCACGCCACCGAGCTGGACCGCGCGCTCGGCTACGAGGCGGCGTACGCCGGGACGTCCTTCGCCACCTTCGACCAGCTGGGCAAGCTGAAGTACGGCTCCGAGCTGATGAACGTCACCGGGGACCGCACCGCCGAGCACGGTCTCGCGACCATCGGGTACGACGACGAGGGCGTGGCCGGGCAGTCCTGGGACCTGGTGAAGGACGGGACGCTCGTCGGCTACCAGCTGGACCGCAGGATCGCGAAGCTCACCGGCTTCGAGCGGTCCAACGGGTGCGCGTACGCCGACTCCCCCGGCCATGTGCCCGTACAGCGCATGGCGAACGTGTCGCTGCGGCCCGATCCCGCCGGGATGTCCACGGAGGATCTGATCGGGAGCGTCGACCGCGGGATCTATGTCGTCGGCGACCGGTCGTGGTCGATCGACATGCAGCGCTACAACTTCCAGTTCACCGGGCAGCGGTTCTTCAGGATCGAGAACGGGCGGATCACCGGTCAGCTGCGGGACGTGGCCTACCAGGCGACGACCACGGACTTCTGGGGCTCCATGGCGTCGGTCGGCGGCCCGCAGACCTACGTCCTGGGCGGTGCCTTCAACTGCGGCAAGGCCCAGCCGGGCCAGGTCGCGGCGGTCTCGCACGGCTGCCCGTCGGCCCTCTTCAAGGGCGTCAACATCCTCAACACCACCCAGGAGGCCGGTCGATGAGCGTCAGCACTGGAATCGGCTGGGGGTCCGGGGGTTACTCCCCGGGAAAGCACAGTCTCAACACCACCCAGGAGGCCGGTCGATGAGCCCTCGTACGAACAAGCCGCACGAGATCGTCGAGCGTGCCCTCGAACTGTCGCGGGCCGACGGCTGTGTCGTGATCGCCGACGAGCAATCAACGGCGAACCTGCGCTGGGCCGGCAACGCGCTGACCACGAACGGCGTCACACGCGGGCGCACGCTGACCGTCGTCGCGACCGTGGACGGCCGCGAGGGCACGGCGTCCGGGGTCGTGTCGCGCGCGGCCGTGACCGCGGACGAGCTGGAGCCGCTGGTGCGGGCCGCCGAGGCGGCGGCGCGCGGCGCGGGTCCGGCGGAGGACGCGCAGCCGCTCGTCGAGGGCGTGCCCGTCTCCCCCGACTTCACGGACGCGCCCGCCGAAACCTCGTCGGCGGTCTTCGCGGACTTCGCCCCGGCCCTCGGCGAATCGTTCGCACGCGCGCGTGCGGGCGGACGCGAGCTGTACGGCTTCGCCAACCACGAGCTCGTCTCCAGCTACCTCGGTACGTCCACGGGCCTGCGCCTGCGTCACGACCAGCCCAACGGGACGCTGGAGCTGAACGCCAAGTCGCCGGACCGTACGCGCTCGGCGTGGGCCGGCCGTTCCACGCGGGACTTCAAGGACGTGGACCCGGCGGCGCTCGACGCGGAGCTGGCCATCCGGCTGGGCTGGGCCGAGCGGCGCGTCGAACTGCCCGCGGGGCGATACGAGACGCTGCTGCCGCCGACCGCGGTCGCGGACCTGCTGATCTACCAGATGTGGTCGGCGGCGGCCCGGGACGCGGCCGAGGGCCGGACGGTGTTCAGCAAGCCCGGCGGCGGGACGCGCGTCGGCGAGAGGCTCACCGACCTGCCGCTGACCCTGCGCAGCGACCCGAACGAGCCGGGCCTGGAGTCCGCACCCTTCGTGCTCGCGCACTCCTCCGGCGACGACGCCTCCGTCTTCGACAACGGGCTGCCGCTGCGGCCCACGGAGTGGGTCAGCGAGGGCGAGCTGAGGCATCTGACGAGCACCCGGCACAGCGCCGGCCTGACCGGTCTCCCGGTGGCCCCCGGCATCGGCAACATCGTCCTGGACGGCGGCGAGGACAAGTCCCTGGAGGACATGGTCGCCGCGACCGGGCGAGGCCTGCTGCTGACCTGCCTCTGGTACATCCGCGAGGTCGATCCGGCGACGCTGCTGCTCACCGGTCTCACCCGGGACGGCGTGTACCTCGTCGAGAACGGCCAGGTCGTCGGCGAGGTGAACAACTTCCGGTTCAACGAGTCGCCGGTGGGCCTGCTGGGGCGGGCGACCGAGGCCGGGCGTACGGAGAAGACGCTGCCTCGCGAGTGGAGCGACTGGTTCACGAGGGCCGCGATGCCTGCGCTGAGGGTGCCCGACTTCAATATGAGCTCTGTCAGTCAGGGCGTATAACCTCGGTAGCCTCGCAGTCGGCTGTCATCCCGGCTGTCCGAAGACCATCACCGACTGCACGAAGATCATCCAAGGAGACACGAGAACCGTGACGGACATCGTCGACGAGCTGAAGTGGCGCGGGCTGTTCGCCCTGTCCACCGACGAGGATGCATTGCGCAAGGCGCTCGCGGACGGTCCCGTCACGTTCTATTGCGGCTTCGACCCCACGGCGGCCTCGCTGCACGTGGGGCATCTGGTGCAGGTCCTCACCATGCGCCGCCTCCAGCACGCGGGCCTGCGCCCGCTGGCCCTGGTGGGCGGTGCGACCGGCCAGATCGGCGACCCGCGCCCGACGGCGGAGCGCACGCTCAACGACCCGGAGACGGTCGCCAACTGGGTCGGCCGGCTGCGCGGCCAGATCGAGCCGTTCCTGTCCTTCGAGGGCGAGAACGCCGCGGTGATGGTGAACAACCTGGACTGGACGGCCGGGCTGTCGGCCATCGAGTTCCTCCGGGACATCGGCAAGCACTTCCGCGTCAACAAGATGCTCACGAAGGACTCGGTCGCCCGGCGCCTGGAGTCCCAGGAGGGCATCAGCTACACGGAGTTCAGCTACCAACTGCTCCAGGGCATGGACTTCCTTGAGCTGTACCGGAGGTACGGCTGCACCCTCCAGCAGGGCGGCAGCGACCAGTGGGGCAACCTCACGGCGGGCCTGGACCTGATCCACCGGCTGGAGCCCGACGCCGACGTCCACTGTGTCGCGACGCCGCTGATGGTCAAGGCGGACGGCACCAAGTTCGGCAAGACCGAGGGCGGCGCCGTCTGGCTCGACCCGGAGATGACGACGCCGTACGCGTTCTACCAGTTCTGGCTGAACGTGGACGACCGGGACGTCTCGACGTACATGCGGATCCTGTCCTTCAAGTCCCGCGAGGAGCTCGAGGAGCTGGAGAAGCTGACGGAGGAGCGGCCCCAGGCGCGTACCGCCCAGCGGGCTCTCGCCGAGGAGCTGACGACTCTGGTGCACGGCGGTGAGCAGACGGCCGCCGTGATCGCCGCGTCGAAGGCCCTCTTCGGTCAGGGTGAGCTCGACGGGCTCGACGAGAAGACGCTGAGTGCGGCGCTCTCCGAGGTGCCGCACATCCAGGTCGCCGAGCTCGGTCCGGTGGTGGACCTCTTCGCCGAGGTGGGCCTGGTGGCCAGCAAGTCCGCTGCGCGGCGGACGGTGAAGGAGGGGGGTGCCTACGTGAACAACGTGAAGGTCGCCTCCGAGGATGCCGTTCCCGGCGAGGGGGAGTTGTTGCACGGGCGGTGGCTGGTGCTTCGGCGGGGCAAGAAGAACCTTGCCGCCGTTGAGCTCCGCTAGGGGCAGGGGAACGGCGGGTCGGTTCGTCCGTGCGGGTGTGTGGGGGCTGGTCGCGCAGTTCCCCGCGCCCCTGACGGGCGTCCCCGTTCAGGCTCTCTGTTTGTTGCCTCGCATGGCTGTGTAGAGCATGTCGCCGAGGAAGACGATGACGATCGCGGCGCCGAGTTGGAGGGCGTGGCGGCCCCAGTCGATGCCGCGGGTCGACTCGATGCCGAAGCCGCGGGCGATAGCGTTGCCGACGATCGCGCCGATGATCCCGAAGATCGTGGTGAGCCAGAGCGGGCTGTGCTGCTTGCCCGGAATGATCGCCTTGGCCAACAGGCCAAGCACGAATCCCACGATGATCGCCCACAACCAGCCCATGGCTGCCTCCTATACGGCTCTACGTGAGCATTACGCCCAGTCTCGGCCTGTCCGCCATACGGCGCATGTCGGGCACGGCCATACGCGGTACGGCGCAGCCGTCCCCCGCCGAAACCGGACCTGCCCCGGTCTCGTAGGCGACGCAGCCGCGGCGTAACGTGGAGGCTGTACGGGCCAGGGGAGCGTCCGACACAGGCGGGTGGTGGAACGTGATGCGGAAGCAGAGCGAGGTCGAGGTCTTCCGGATCACCGGAGCCAGGCAGGGCCTCGCCGACGATGTACGTGGCAGGCAGCGCCGCTACATCATCTCGATGTCCGTCCGCACGCTCTCGGTGATCCTCGCGGCCACCCTCTGGAACGTCGAACGGCACGTCGCCGTCGTTGCCCTGGCGCTCGGCATCCTGCTCCCCTATGTCGCCGTGGTGATCGCCAACGCGGGCCGGGAGAACGCGCCCTCGCTGCCGTCCACGTTCGTGACGGCGCCGACCCGTCCGATGCTCGCGGCGCCCCGTGCGGATGACGCCGCGGAATCCGTCCCGGAAGACCTCGTGACCGATCCGGGCCCCCGCCTGCGGGACGAGCCGCACGAGCGGACCTGACCACGAACGATCCTTCGGGACCGGAATTCAGGACCGTACCAAGCTCAAGAAAAGCTCAGATCAATCATGTTGTTCCGGTGCCGGGCAGCGGGTTACCCGTGACATACTTCGTACGCGCTCCGCATCCCCCGTCGGAGCGACAGACCGACGCCGGGCAGCTCCCCCCGTGGCTGCTCGGCGTCGCCTTTTGTGGAGCGGGGTTCGCGGCCCCCTCGACCCCACCCGGAGCGGTCGGTCAGTGCCGCTGACGTAGGGTCGAGGCGTGATTCTGAACGTCCCAGGCTCCGACCCGTCCTCGCCCTCCTCCCCCATCTGTTCGGCGAAGGGCTGCCGGGCCGACGCGGTCTGGGTCCTCGCCTGGAACAACCCCAAACTGCACACGCCTGAGCGCCGCAAGACGTGGCTCGCGTGCGAGGAACACCGCGAGCACCTGTCCCAGTTCCTGGGCGTACGTGGCTTCCTGAAGGACGTCGTACTCCTGGAGGACTGGGAGTCCCCGGAGTAGCCGAGCCCCTTCCGAAGACAGCGGGCCGAGCCGTCAGCCGCCGATCGCCGACATCGGCCGGTCCGGCTGGACGAACGTCGGGTCGTCCAGGCCCGCCCCCGCCTTCTTGCCCCACATGGCGAGCCGCCAGATACGGGCTATCTCCTCGTCCGGTGCGTCCGAGCGCAGTGTGGCCCGCAGGTCGGTCTCCTCGCGCGCGAACAGACAGGTGCGGACCTGGCCGTCGGCCGTCAGCCGCGTACGGTCGCAGGCCGAGCAGAAGGGGCGCGTCACGGAGGCGATCACGCCGACCCGGTGCGGGCCCCCGTCCACCACCCAGCGCTCGGCGGGTGCCGAGCCCCGCTCCTCGGAGCCCTCCTCGGTGAGCTCGAAGCGCGTACGCAGTGAGGCGAGGATGTCACCGGCGGTGACCATGCCGTCGCGCTTCCAGCCGTGCTGCGCGTCCAGGGGCATCTGCTCGATGAACCGCAGTTCGTAGTCGTGCTCCACGGCCCAGGCGAGCAGGTCGGGCGCCTCGTTCTCGTTCAGTCCCGGCATCAGTACGGAATTGACCTTGACCGGGGTCAGATCCGCGGCGCGGGCGGCTTCGAGGCCCTCGATGACGTCCTTGTGGCGGTCACGGCGGGTGAGGGTCTTGAAGACGTCGGGGCGCAGCGTGTCCAGCGAGACGTTGACCCGGTCCAGGCCCGCCGCCTTCAGGGCGGTCGCGGTGCGCTTGAGGCCAATGCCGTTCGTCGTCAGGGACATCTGGGGGCGGGGTTCGAGCTCCGCCACGCGCTCCACTATGCCGACGAGGCCGGGGCGCAGCAGGGGCTCGCCGCCGGTGAAGCGGACCTCGGTGATGCCCAGCCGGGTGACCGCTATGTCGATGAGGCGGACTATCTCGTCGTCCGAGAGCAGGTCGGGCTTGGCCAGCCACTGCAGCCCTTCCTCCGGCATGCAGTACGTGCAGCGGAGGTTGCATCGGTCGGTCAGCGAGACACGCAGATCGGTGGCCACTCGGCCGTAGGTGTCGATGAGCACGTGGGCCCCCTCCCTCTAGCTCTTCCGTACGGACCTCGGCAGAGACATCTGGTCGATCAGTCGATCCGATACCAGCGAGCCTACGTGACGGGACCGACAACGAGGCGGGCCCTGATCCCACGAGACGCACCGCGGCCGCGTCGTAGGGATCTACGACGCGGCCGCCGGGCGGGACGGTCAGTGCGCTCCGGTACCGGTGAGGGAGCGGACCTCCAGTTCGGCGTACTTGCCGGCGTCCGGCTCCTCCTTGGACAGGAGGGTGCCGAGGAAGCCCAGCAGGAAGCCGACGGGGATCGAGATGATGCCCGGGTTCTCCAGCGGGAACCAGTGGAAGTCGACGTCCGGGAACATCGAGGTGGCCTTGCCCGAGACGACCGGCGAGAACAGCACCAGGCCGACCGCCGTGGTGAGGCCTCCGTAGATCGACCACAGCGCGCCCTGGGTGGTGAACCGCTTCCAGAAGAGGCTGTAGAGGATCGTCGGCAGGTTGGCGGAGGCCGCGACCGCGAAGGCGAGGGCGACCAGACCGGCGACGTTCAGGTCACGGGCCAGGGCGCCGAGGCCGATGGAGACGACGCCGATACCGATGGTGGCGTACCGGGCGGCGTTGATCTCCTCCTTCTCGGTGGCCTTGCCCTTCCTGATGACGTTCGCGTAGATGTCGTGGGCGAACGACGAGGACGAGGCCAGCGTCAGCCCGGCGACCACCGCGAGGATCGTGGCGAAGGCCACCGCGGAGATCGTGGCGAGCAGGATCGCGCCCCAGGCCGAGTCGACGCCGCCCAGATGCAGTGCGAGCAGTGGCGCGGCCGTGTTGCCGGCCGGGTTGGACTCGACGATCTCCTGTTTCGAGATGAGGGCCGCCGCGCCGAAGCCGAGCGCGATGGTCATCAGGTAGAAGCCGCCGATGATGCCGATCGCCCAGTTCACGGACTTACGCGCGGCCTTGGCGTTGGGCACCGTGTAGAAGCGGATCAGGATGTGCGGCAGGCCCGCGGTGCCCAGCACGAGGGCGATGCCCAGCGAGATGAAGTCGATGCTGGACGTAGTCGTGAGGCCGTACTTCAGGCCCGGCTCCAGGAAGGCCGCGCCCTGTCCGCTGTTCTTGGCCGCCGAGCCGAGCAGGTCGGAGATGTTGAAGTCGAACTTGAGCAGTACCAGGAAGGTGATGAGCAGGGTGCCGCTGATGAGCAGCACGGCCTTGACCATCTGGACCCAGGTGGTGCCCTTCATGCCACCGATGGTCACGTACACGATCATCAGGACGCCGACCAGGGCGACGATGGCCACCTTGCCCGCGTCGCTGGTGATGCCGAGCAGCAGCGAGACGAGGACACCCGCGCCCGCCATCTGCGCCAGCAGGTAGAAGATCGAGACGACGATCGTGGAGGTGCCGGCCGCCGTACGCACCGGGCGCTGCCGCATGCGGTACGCGAGGACGTCGCCCATCGTGTACCGGCCGGAGTTGCGCAGTGGCTCGGCGACCAGGAGCAGGGCCACCAGCCAGGCGACCAGGAAGCCGATGGAGTACAGGAAGCCGTCGTACCCGAAGAGGGCGATGGCGCCGGCGATGCCGAGGAACGAGGCGGCGGACATGTAGTCGCCGGAGACGGCGAGACCGTTCTGGAAGGCGCTGAACTGACGGCCGCCCGCGTAGAAGTCCGCGGCGTCCTTGGTCTGCCGGCCCGCCCAGACGGTGATGACGAGGGTGGCGACGACGAAGACCGCGAACAGGGAGATGATCAGCGGCCTGTGTTCGCTGGCCTCCCCCGCCGCGAGCTGCGCCTGCGCCAGCTGGACCTGAGTGATCGCGGGGCTCATGCGCCGCCCTCCATCCGGGACTTGATCGCTTCGGCCTTGGGGTCGAGCTGGCGGGAGGAGTGCCGCTCGTACCACCAGGCGATGAGGAACGTGGTGAGGAACTGGGCGAGGCCCAGGACGAAGGCGACGTTGATGTTGCCGAACAGCTTGGTGCCCATGAAGTCGTCCGCGTAGATCGACAGCAGGACGTACAGCAGGTACCAGCTGATGAAGCCGATGGTCAGCGGGAAGGCGAAGGAGCGGTGGGCGCGGCGCAGTTCACCGAACTCAGCGCTCTCCTGTACCTCTACGAACTCCTCGGTGGTGGGGAGATGAGGTTCGGCTTTCGAGGGGGGCGGTGCGTCGGTGGCCACGGAGTCTCCTCGCGTTGCGGGTGCGGTTGCGACGTTGGACGGGGGTCTTTGGGGATCGGGGGACGGGCTGGGTACGGACATGGCTTATTTCTGACCTCACGGTGATGTGGATCACGTGGGCCGGGTGGCGATGTTAGGTGCCCCGGGCGTGATCCGACAGGGGGCTCGATCGTGCTCGTGCTCCCTGCTCAACGTCACGGAGCCGCGCGAGGAGCGGTTCAACTCGCGGCACTTATTTCGGAAGTGGCGGCCGACGTTTCGGAAGACATCCCCGTAAGTCATTGCTGGCCAGGGACGACGGGAGATAGCTTCGGGCCTGCACCACCCCGTCATGTACCTGCCCGGGCACCACCTGTGTTCGGGCTGGTTCCGTTTCCGGATGATGTGGAGATCCCATGGCTCATCTGCGTTCCAGACGCCGTCTCGCCCTCGCCGTGCCCGTAGTTCTGTCGCTCACCGCCTCGCTCGGTTTCATTCCGGGTGTCGCCACGGCGGCCGCCCCGCAGTCGGCTCCGGCCGTCACGGCGGCGGACGGCCCGAACCTCGCGTACGTGGTCAACACGAAGACCGACCGCCGCACGATCGAGTCGGTGAAGAAGGCGATAGCCAAGGCCGGCGGCACGGTCGTCACCACGTACAGCAAGATCGGCGTCATAGTCGTCCACTCCGCCAACCCGGAGTTCGGCCCGCAGATCCGCACCGCGCGCGGGGTGCAGTCCGCCGGTGCCACGCGCACGACGCCGCTGACCGCGGCGGGGACGACGGACGAGGGCGCCGCCGACTATCTGTCGGCCGCCGAGGCCGCCAAGGTGAAGGCCGCGGCCACCCCCGCGAGCGAGCCCCTCGAGGCCGACCAGTGGGACCTGCGCGCGATAGGCGCCGACAAGGCAGCCAAGATCAACCCGGGCAGCAAGAAGGTCACGGTCGCCGTGATCGACACGGGTGTCGACGACACGCACCCGGACCTGGCCCCGAACTTCTCCGCCAAGCAGTCCGCCAACTGCGTGGGCGGCGTGGCCGACACGAGTGAGGGCGCCTGGCGTCCGTACACCGCCGAGGACTACCACGGCACGCATGTCGCCGGTGAGATCGCCGCCGCCCGCAACGGCATCGGTGTGGCCGGTGTCGCGCCCGGCGTGAAGGTCTCCGGCATCAAGGTCAGCGACCCGGACAACGGACTCTTCTACCCGGAGAGCGTCGTCTGTGCCTTCGTGTTCGCCGCCGACCACGGCGTGGAGATCACGAACAACAGCTACTACGTGGACCCGTGGCTCTACAACTGCATGGACGATCCCGACCAGAAGGCGATCGTCGACGCGGTCAACCGGGCCCAGCAGTACGCCACGAAGAAGGGCACCCTGCACCTCGCGTCGGCCGGCAACTCCAACCACGACCTGGACTCGGACGCGATCGTCGACGACACGAGCCCCGACGACTCGACCCCGGTCACGCGCACGATCGACCCGCACGAGTGCTTCGACGTACCGACCCAGCTGCCGGGCATCGTCACGGTGAGCGCGACGGGCGTGCAGAACCTCAAGTCGTACTACTCCACGTACGGCAAGGGCGTCATCGACGTCGCCGCGCCCGGTGGTGACCGGCTCTACCAGATCCCGGACACCCCGTCGAAGAACGGCCGCATCCTCTCCACGATGCCGAACAACCAGTACGGCTTCCTGCAGGGCACCTCGATGGCCTCGCCGCACGCCGCGGGCGTCGCCGCGCTGCTGAAGTCCGAGCACCCGTGGGCGAGCCCCGCCCAGCTGCAGGCGCTGCTGAAGGCCCAGGCGGACAACCCGGGCTGCCCGGACTCGTACGACCAGGACGGCAACGGCACGCAGGACGCCAACTGTGAGGGCGGCAAGCGTGTCAACGGCTTCTACGGCTTCGGCATCGTGAACGCGCTGAAGGCGGTCAAGTAGTCCGCGTTTCCCGGGACTTCCCGCACGGCCCGCACGTACTCGCGAAACGAACTGGAGACAGCATGACAGCGCCTCAGACGCGCTCCCGCCGCGTCATAGCCATCCCGCTGGGAATGGCCCTGGCGACGGCTCTCGCCTTCCTGCCGAACGTCAACGCCTCGGCGGCCCCGGCGGCCGACAAGGCCGATGTCAGCGACGTGGCGGCGAAGATCTCGGCGGAGGCCACTCCGCTGAGCTACGTCGTCAACGTCCGCGCCGGGCACGGTCCCTCCTCCCAGGTGAAGAAGGCCATCGCCCGGGCCGGCGGCACGATCGTGACGTCGTACGACCGGATCGGCGTGATCGTCGTCCACTCGTCGAACGCCGACTTCGCCAAGACCATCCGCAAGGTGCGCGGGGTGGAATCGGCGGGCTCGACGCGTACGGCGCCGCTGCCCGCGCAGTCGACGACCGATGTCGGCACCCCCAAGGTGCTCAGCGCGGAGCAGGTCGCGGACGTCGAGGCGGCGGCCGGGCAGGACCCGTTGGAGCCGCTGCAGTGGGATCTGCCCGCCATCAAGGCGGACAAGGCGCACGAGAAGACGCTCGGCAGCAAGAAGGTCACCGTCGCCGTGATCGACACCGGCGTCGACGACACGCACCCCGACATCGCGCCGAACTTCGACCGCAAGGCGTCGGTCAACTGCGTGTCGGGCAAGCCGGACACGACCGACGGGGCCTGGCGGCCGAGCGCCGCCGAGAGCCCGCACGGCACGCATGTCGCAGGCGAGATCGCGGCCGCCAAGAACGGCGTCGGTGTCACGGGTGTCGCGCCGGGCGTGAAGGTGTCCGGCATCAAGGTCTCCACGACCGCCGGCTTCTTCTACACGGAGGCCGTCGTCTGCGGCTTCATGTGGGCGGCCGAGCACGGCGTGGACGTCACGAACAACAGCTATTACACCGACCCGTGGTACTTCAACTGCAAGAACGACCCGGACCAGAAGGCGCTGGTCGAGGCCATCGGCCGGGCGACGAGGTACGCGGAGAAGAAGGGCACGGTCAACGTCGCGGCGGCGGGCAACGAGAACTACGACCTGTCCGCGGACGAGATCACCGACCCGGTCTCGCCGAACGACTCGACTCCTTCCGAGCGCGTCATCGACCCGTCGGAATGCCTTGACATCCCGACGCAGTTGCCGGGTGTCGTCACGGTCGCGGCGACCGGTGCGAAGGGCATCAAGTCGTCCTTCTCCAACCACGGCCTGGGCGTCATCGACATCGCGGCCCCCGGCGGCGACTCGACGCGCTTCCAGACCCCGGCGCCGCCTGCCACCAGCGGTCTGATCCTCGGCCCGCTCCCCGGCGGCTCGTGGGGCTACATGGCCGGTACGTCGATGGCGTCCCCGCACGTCGCGGGCGTCGCCGCGCTCATCAAGTCGACGCACCCGCACGCCTCGGCGGCCAAGGTGAAGGCCCTGCTGTACGCGCAGGCCGACGCCACGCCGTGCACCAAGCCGTACGACATCGACGGCGACGGCAAGGTCGACGCGGTCTGCGAGGGGCCGAAGAACTACAACGGCTTCTACGGCTGGGGCACCGCCGACGCGCTGGACGCGGTGACGAAGTAGCGCATCCCTGACGGGGATTGATCCCCACCAGGATGTCGAGCCGGGTGGCCCATGGGCCACCCGGCTCTCGCGCGTCCGGGGCACCGCGTCCCCTGCCGGACGCAGCGTCCCATGACGGACACCGCGTCCCATGTTGATCGCGTACACCCTGCATAGTGCCTGTATGACTCATTCGGATGCACCGACCACGGAGTTCGCGTGGACCGCGCTGGGTGGGGATCCCGCGCTGGTCCCACGGTTGTCGACCGTCGTACGGTCCGGCGCGCTGGAAGCACGGCTGCCCGTACGGGAGTTGGCACGGGCCTGCGTGGGGGCGTGCGCGCTGGCCGCCGCCGAGCTGGGCGCGCGGCGGGCCGGGCTCGTCGACGTGCCCAAGGTGCGCGTCGACGACGGGGCCGTCGCCACGGCGTTCGTGAGCGAGCGGCATCTCCTCGTCGACGGGCGGGCGCCGGTCACCTTCGCGCCCCTGTCGCGGTTCTGGCGCACGGCGGACGGGTGGGTGCGCACGCATGCGAACTATCCGCACCACCGGGCGCGGCTGCTGGGCGCCCTGGGACTGCCGGACGACGCCTCGGTGGAGGCCGTGGCCGGGTGCCTGGCGGAGCGGTCGGCCGCGGAGGTGGAGAGCACGGTGTACGCGGCCGGTGGCCTCGCCGTCGCGCTGCGCACACCGAAGGAATGGGCACGGCACGAGCAGGGGGCGGCTGTCGCCGGGCGGCCGCTCGTCGAGCGCGGCCGGCTGGGCTCCGCCGTCCCGCGGAGTCTTCCGCCGCTCGCGGGCGACCCGCTGTTGCCCGCCGCGGGGCTGCGCGTACTCGACCTCACCCGTGTCATCGCCGGGCCCGTCGCGACCCGGACCCTGGCGCTGCTCGGCGCGGACGTCCTGCGCGTCGACCCGCCGGGGCTGCCCGAACTCGCCGACCAGCACACGGACACCGGCTTCGGGAAGCGGTCCGCCACGCTGGACCTGACGGCGGGCCGCCACGACCGGCAGGTCTTCGAGGAACTGCTCGCCTCGGCGGACGTGGTCGTCACCGGTTACCGCCCGGGCGCCCTGGACCGGTTCGGGCTCTCCGCGGAGGCGCTGGCCGAGCGGCGGCCCGGGGTCGTGGTGGGGCAGTTGTCGGCGTGGGGAGCGTACGGGCCGTGGGGCGGGCGGCGGGGGTTCGACAGCCTGGTGCAGGTGGCCACCGGCATCGCGGCCCTTGAGGGATCCGGGGAGAGGCCCGGCGCACTGCCCGCGCAGGCTCTCGACCACGGCACGGGGTATCTGCTCGCGGCCGGGGTGCTGCGCGCGGTCACGGAGGGGCTGGACGAGGGCGGGACGAGGTTCGTACGGCCGGCGCTGGCGCGGACGGCGGCCTGGCTGACGGCGAGGGCCGAGCGGGGCGGGGCCACGGAGGACGCGTCCACTTCGGGTGGGGCAACGGCGGACGACTCCGGCTCGCGTGAGGGCTCGTACGGCCATCCCGCGCCCTGGCTCGCGGAGGCGGACAGTGCCCTGGGGCGGCTGCGGTACGCCCTGCCGCCGGTCTCCTTCTCGGGCGGGCCGGGCGACTGGTCACGGCCCCCGGGGCCCTGGGGTGCGGATTCGCCACGCTGGGTCTGAGTCGGGAGGGCGGTCGGGCGCGTATGGATGGGCGGAATGTCGTGTGCGTGAGCGGAATACCGTTCCGCCAGTTGTTTGCCAGGACTTGCCCGGACCTGGACGACTGGTGAAGATCTTGAGGTGAGTTCGATAAGACCGACTGCCGACGCGGGTGGCGAGGCGGGCGCGCCCCGGGTGAGCGCGGCCGTCGTGCGGCGTTCCGTCGCCGTCCTCGTCCTGGTGGCCCTGGCCGCGCTGATCCCGTTCCTCGGGCCGCCCACCGCGCTGCGCGGCACGGGAGAGGCCTCCGCTCCCGGCATACGCGGGATAGCACTCCTGCGGACGGTCCTGTTCGCCGCGGTGTGCGTCTCGGCGGGCGAGCTGTTCGTCGCCCGGCTGGCCCGCAGGGTGCCGGGCGCGCCGCTCCAGGACGCGCCCCGCAGCTGGGCCCCGGCCGCGGCCGCCGCCGGTTTCGTCGCCGCGCTCGGTCTCGCCTCGGTGGTGGCCACCGGCAACCTGGTGCCGCGCAGTCTCTCCGACATGGACATCGGCGGTCTCTACCAGACCCGGGACGGCGCGCTCGCGCTGCTGGAGGTCAACGCGTTCGTCGTGATGGGCCTGTGCGCCCTGTCGCGCCGCCCGGGCAACCAGGTGTGGCCGCTGGCGGCGGTGGCCGTCGCGGAGGCGCTGCGCGCCCACCCCACCACGGAGCAGAGCCCGATGATCGGCTCCGGTCTGACACTCGTTCATGTGACGTGCGCGGCCCTGTGGGCGGGCGGGCTGCTGTATGTGCTGCGCACGCTCCACCGGTGGCGGAACACGGCCCCTGGGGAGGGCGTCGCGTTGTTGGGCCTCTACGCGCGCGTGGCGGCCGTTCTGCTCGCCGCGATCACCGCGACGGGTGTGTGCAGCACCCTGCGCCGGATGCCGCCCGGCACGGTCCTGGAACAGCTGACGACGACGGCGTACGGACGCACCCTGCTCGCCAAGGTGCTCCTCGTGGTCGCCGTCGCCGTCCTGGCCCTGTGGGCCCGCCACCGGCTGCGCCGGGCGGCCGACCCGCTCACCGCCTACTCCCCCGCGCGCGCGGAGGTCATGGTCCTGGGCGCCGTGGTCGCGGTCTCGGCGGTGCTCACCGCGGTGCCGGTGCCGATCCGCTGGTGACCTTCGCGGTCGGCCGGACTGGTCAGTTGGCGACCATGACCTTGAGCGCGGTCCGCTCGTCCATCGCCTTGTAGCCGTCCGGCACACCATCCAGACCGACGGTGAGGTCGAAGACGGGCGACGGGTCGATGGTCCCGTCGAGGACGTCGGGCAGCAGCTCCGGGATGTACGTGCGGACGGGCGCGACCCCGCCGCGCAGGGCGATGTTCCGGTCGAACATGACGCTCAGGTCGAGGCCGGTGCCGCTGCCGTGCGGAACGCCGACGAAGCCGATCGCACCGCCGTCACGGGTGATGTTCACGGCGGTCCGCATGGACTGTTCCGTCCCGACGGCCTCGACGACGGCGTGCGCGCCCTGGCCGCGGGTGAGTTCGCGTACCGCCTCGACAGCCGCGTCCCCGCGTTCGGCGACGACGTCGGTGGCCCCGAAACGCCGTGCGATGTCCGTACGGGCCTCGTGGCGTCCCAGCGCGATGATCCGGTCGGCGCCGAGCCGCTTGGCCGCCAGCACGGCGCACAGGCCCACGGCGCCGTCACCGACGACGGCGACCGTGGCTCCCGCGCGGGCTCCCGCGCCGAGTGCCGCGTGGTGGCCGGTCCCCATGACGTCGGAGAGCGTCAGGAGGGCGGCCAGCAGATGGTCGTCGGAGGCGGCCTCGGCGGGCAGCGCGACGAGCGTGCCGTCGGCGAACGGGACGCGCACGGCCTCTCCCTGCCCGCCGTCGGACCCGACCGAGCCCCAGAAACCGCCGTGCTCGCAGGACGTGGTGAGCCCTTCGCGGCAGTGGTCGCACACACCGTCGGACCACATGAAGGGCGCGACGACGAGGTCACCACGCCCGAATCCGGTCACCTCGGCACCGGTCTCCTCGACGATCCCGAGGAACTCGTGCCCGATCCGCTGGCCCGGCCGCCGCGCCGACTCTCCGCGGTACGCCCACAGGTCGCTGCCGCAGATGCAGGAGCGCAGCACCCGCACCACGGCGTCGCCCGGATTCCGCACCACCGGGTCGGGCACGTCCTCCACCCGCATGTCGAACGGGGCGTGGATGGTGGTGGCGCGCATGGCTGGATCCTGCTTCCTGCTCAGGTGGTGAGGGTGCGCCTCTCACGGTACGTCGCCTGGGGTGCGGGCTGCGCGCCGACTACCCCCAGCACCCCTCTGGCCAGCAGATACTGTGCCGCGATGTACGTGACCATGATCCAGAGGTCGGGCCGCGGAAGCTGTGGCCAGTCGGCGACGCCGGTCGCGATCAGGGTGTCCGAAAGCATGAACAGCGCCCCGCCGGCGCCCGCGAGGAGCCCGAGCCGTGCGGCCCCGTACGCCATCGCGGTCAGCAGCAGGCTGTAGCCGGCGACGGGGACGCGGAGGTCGGCCGGGAGCCCCGGCCACAGGAGGACGACCGTGGTGACGAGGGCGAAGGCGTACGCGGCTGCCGTCAGCCAGGTGGCACGCGCGCGTGGAGGCCGTTTCCCGGCGAGTGCTGTGGTCTGCCGGAAGAGCAGCAGATAGCAGACATGGCCCGCCGCGAAGGACGCCATCCCGGCGAGGAAGGCCGGCTCGGCGTCGAAAAGGAGCAGGACGTCTCCGCCCCACCCGAAGAGCAGCGCGGCGACGAGGAGCCGGGCTCCGCCGCACACGCGCGCGTAGAGGGCGAGCAGGGGCATCAGGAGGGGCTTGGCCACCGTATGACCGGTGTCGTACCCGGCGGCCAGGGAGACGAGGTCCACGACCGTCACCAGGCCGAGGGCGACGAGCAGCACGCGCGCGTGGCGCGCGTTCACGCGGCGGGCTCCGGCTCCGTGACGGACTTCTCCTGGGACGCCAGGGGCTCTTCGTGGGACGCGAGGGGCTTGTCGTGGGCCGCGACGGCCTTCTCCGAAGAGGTGGCCTGCCCCGAAGGGGAGGCGGGCGACGGCTGCCATCCCGGCCCCCCGAACATCCGCCCGGCGCGCTCCCGCCAACTCCCCGCGGCCCGCAGGTCCCTGGCGATGGCGGCGTACTCGTGGGTGGCGACCCGGATCGGGTTGTACGTGTCGATGTTCTTGGTCAGCCCGTACACCGGCCGCTCGGTCTCCGGGACGAACGACCCGAAGAGCCGGTCCCAGACGATCAGGATCCCGCCGAAGTTACGGTCCAGATAGCCGCCCTGGGAGGCGTGGTGGACGCGGTGGTGCGAGGGCGTGTTGAAGACGAACTCGAAGGCCCGGGGCAGCTTGTCGATCCGCTCGGTGTGGATCCAGAACTGGTACACGAGGTTCACCGACGAGCAGAACGCGAGGGCGGCCGGATGGACGCCGAGCGCGATGAGCGGGACGTAGAACGGCCACACCGTCCAGGTCGTCCAGGGCTGGCGCAGCGCGGTGGTGAGGTTGAACTTCTGGCTGGAGTGGTGCACGACATGACAGGCCCAGAGGATCCGGATCACGTGATGTCCGCGGTGCGACCAGTAGTAGAAGAAGTCCTGCGCCAGCAACATCAGTGGCACGGTCCACCACAGGACGGGCACCCGTAGTGGTGTCAGCTCATATATCGCCGTGTAGATGGCGACGATCGGGATCTTCCACAGAAGGTCGAAGGCCAGACTCCCCAGCCCCATGCCGACACTCGTCGCGGCGTCCTTCGTCTCGTACCCGGCGGCATCGTCGTCCGGATGGATCCGGACGCTCACCACCTCGATCACGGTGAGCAGCACAAACGCGGGTATCGACCACAGCACGACATCGGGCAGGTTCGGCATGCAAGCACCGTAGAACCGCTGGTGGACCGCGGCTAGACGTTGTTACCCACAAGTATTACCGGCGGTATGCGCTTGCTTCTTGGCGATCTCCACCAAGGAGCCGCGCGGCCCGGCCCCGGTGCGAGCGCCTCAACCCCAGGTCATGGCCGTCACACCCCCGCCGCGCCCAGCAATGCCCCCGCCCCATAGGTGACCGCCATCGCCAACGCCCCGCCGGCCGCGTTCCGCAGCACCGCCCGGCCCGGGTCCGCGGCGCCGAGGCGGGCGCTGATCCAGCCGGTCAGGACGAGGGCGGCGAGGACCGAGACCACGGTGACCGCCAGCCGCCAGTCGGCGGGCGGGAGCACCATCGCCAGCAGCGGGAGCAGCGCCCCGGCGGTGAACGCCAGGAAGCTCGCCCAGGCCGCGTGCCACGGGTTCGCCAGTTCGTCCGGGTCGATGCCGAGCTCCACGCGCGCGTGTGCCTTCAGAGCGTCCCGTTCCGTGAGCTGTTGCGCCGCCTCCAGGGCCACCTCCCGCGAGAGTCCCCGTTCCTCCAGCAGCTCCGTGAGCTCCTCCAGTTCCGCCTCCGGCTGGTCCCGCAACTCCCGCCTCTCCGCGGCGAGGGCGGCCTTCTCCGAGTCCCGCTGGGTGGAGACGGACACGTACTCCCCCGCGGCCATCGACATGGAGCCGGCCAGCAGGCCCGCGAGCCCCGCCGTCAGCAGGGCCGCGCGGTCGTCCGTCGCCCCGGCCACGCCGACGACGAGGCCCGCGGTGGACACGATGCCGTCGTTGGCACCCAGAACGGCCGCCCGCAGCCAGTTCAACCGCTCGCCCAGCGCCCCGCCGTGGGCCTCGTCATGCGTCGGTTCCGTCACATGCGGGAGCATCCCACCCGGGACGTCACCAGACCCGTACCGACCCTCCCCGCGCGAACACCGGACTCGTCGCGTCCGATGGAGGCTCCCCCAGTGGTTCGGCGATCTCCTGGGCGGTCGGGCCGGCCTTCGCCGCGATGGGGTCGAGGAGGTCGAGGTCGAAGCCGTACACGCGGGCCGCGTTGCCGCCGACCATCGCCGCGATCTCCGCGCGGGAAAGGCCCGCGTACGCGATCCGCAGGCCCTCGCGGGAGTACGGGTACGTGCCCTCGTCGTGCGGGTAGTCGCTGCCCCACATGATCTTGTCGAGGCCGATGCGGTCGCGGAGCGGTACCTCGTGCGGGCGCATGAAACTGGCGCCGACGAAGCAGTTGTCCCGCCAGACCTCGGAGGGGCCCTTGCCCATCGAAGCGGCGAGCCCGGCACCGAACTTGGACTCGGCCGTGGTCGCCTTCGTCGCCGCCGCGACCAGCCGCCCGTGGTAGTAGTCCAGCATGTCGAGCACCCCGGGTATCCAGCCCGAACCCTGCTCGGTCAGCACCAGTTTCAGGCCGGGATGGCGGCGGAAGGCGCCGCCGAAGATCAGGTGCCAGAGCGCGCGGTGCGAGAACCAGGTCGTCTCCACCATGAAGACGGCCCGGGCCGCGGGCTCCTCGCCGAGCGGCGGGGAGGCCGAGCCCGCGTGGTGGTTCACGGGCACGCCCAGTTCCTCGCAGACCGTCCAGATCGGGTCGTACGCCGACGAGTACAGCTCGGGCAGCCCGCTGCCCGGTGGCGTGCCGGGCAGCAGCAGGCCGCCCCGCAGCCCCGCGCCGACCGCCCACCTGATCTCCTCCACCGCCTCCTCGACGTCGTTGAGGAGGATCTGGAAGACGCCCGCCCGCCGGCCCGGGGCCGCCGCGCAGAAATCCGCCAGCCAGCGGTTGTGGGCCCGCAGTCCCGCCCAGCGCCGCTCGAACTCCTCGGCCGTCGGCGCGGGCGCCATCAGCGAACCCGAGGGGAAGAACGGCGGGATGGTGTTCGGGAAGACGACCTCGGCGACGATCCCGTCCTGCTCCAGCTCCGCGAGCCGCCGCTCCGAGTTCCAGTTCTTGTCGGCGGTGTCGGCCATCAGGTCCTCGTACGGATTGACGTACGAGGCTGCCCAGGCGTCGAACTCCTCGTGGTACCGACCTGCCAAGTACGGCTTGTAGTCGAGGAGATCGGCTCCCGCGTGGCAGTCGGCCGAGATGACCGTGTAGCGGTCGTCACTCACCGGGTTCTCGCCCACGGGGTTCTCGTTCCGGGTGTTCACGGGGTCACCCCCAGGACCGGGAAGTCGTGGTCCGTCAGCCAGTGCCGGCCCACCTCGCGCGAGCGCGCCCAGGACGCCTCGACGGCCGACTGGTCCTCGGACTGGCCGAGTTCGGCCGGTGTCGGGCCGATACGCCGGGCGAGCGGGGCCAGTTTCCCGGTGTCGAAGCCGAAGACCTCCGCCGCCGCCAGGCCCAGCATGCGGCGCGTCTCCGCCACCGGGATGTCGTGGAACGTGCGCGACAGCCACGCGCGCGTGTCGGGCCAAGTGCCCTCGGGATGCGGGAAGTCGCTGCCCCAGAGGATGTTGTCGACGCCGATCTCGTACCGCTGCGCGAGTTCGCGCCGCTTGGTGTTGGTAGCGCAGATGAAGACCTGGCGGTCCAGGTACTCGTGCGGCGAACGCGTCAGCTCCGCGAAGGGGGACAGCTTCTTGCCGCCGTGCGCGCCCAGGTAGAGCCGGTCCATGAACCACAGGAGGTTCGGCAGCCACCAGCAACCCGACTCCGCCACACCGAACCTGAGCCCCGGGTGGCGCTCGAAGACACCGGACCAGAGCAGGAACCACAACGGCCTGGCCGGCCACCAGGTCACCTCGCTCACATAGATCCCGAGGTGGTCGCCGTACTCGTGGCGGGGCGCCGCCCCCGAGTGCGTCAGCACCGGCATGGAGCACTCCGCCGCGGCGGCCCACACGGGGTCGTAACGGCGGTCGTGGTAGGGCTCCTTGTCGACCCACATGGAGGGGATCATCAGCGCGCCGAGGCCCGACTCCTTGGCGCGGTACACCTCGGCGACGACCCGCTCGGCGGGAGCCGTGACGGGCAACAGGGCGACTCCGCAGTGGCGTTCGGGGTTCTCGCCCACGAAGTCGGCCAGCCAGCGGTTGTGCGCCTGCGCGCCCGCCATGCCCAACTCCGGGTCCTGGTCGCCGGAGAGGCCGAGGCCCACCCCGAAGGGCGCGGCCGTCCGGCTGTCCACGGCGTCGGCGTCGGGGAAGACGACCTCCGCAGCAACTCCGTCGCCGTCCAGTTCCTTGAGCCGCTGCGCGGAGTCCCAACCGCCGCGCAGGCCCTCCTCGTTGTCCTGGAACCACTTGCTCGCGAACGCCTCGTTGCGGATGCCGAGCCGTGTCATCTCCTCGCGGCGGCGGTCGCGGCCCGCGAGGAACTCGTCGAAGTCCCGGTGGAAACGGGCGTCCAGATAGGGCCGGTACTCCTCGGTGGGCAGTCCGGCGTGGCAGTCGGAGGAGATGATCAGGTAGGGCTCTGTCGTAGCGGCCATTTTGCGGCTCCTCGGTCCGGTCCAGTCCTCAGTCGAGAATGAAGTTCTCCAGGTACGCCGGATCGGCGCGGTCGAGCATCGACCGCGAGCGCGCCCGGATCTGCGCGTCGCTGTGCTCGCTGTCGGGCAGCAGCCAGAAGCGGTCCGCCCGGATGCCGTCCGCCACGAAGTCGGCGACCTCCTCGACCGGCGTGAACCGCACGTCCTTCCCCGCCTCCTTCATCGCGGCCTCCCACTGGTCGAGGCTGCGGTACGGGGTCTGGCGGGGCTTCTGCTTCGCGTACCGGTCGGGCCGGTTGCGATGCGACTCCCACAGCCCGGTACGGAGCATGTGGGGCCCCGGGAAGAGCACGGAGGCCCCCACGCGCGCGTGCTCGGCCCTCAGGTGCGCGTACAGGGACTCGGTCATCGTCACGACGGCCGCCTTGGTGACGGCGTACACGGAGGCGGTGGGCAGGGGCGCGATGCCGCCGTCGCCGGACGAGGTGTTGACCACATGGCCCGGCTCCCCGCCCGCCAGCATCCGCGGCACGAAGGCCTGGACGCCGTGGAAGACGCCCCAGACGTTGACCGCGAACGCCCACTTCCAGTCGTTCGGGTCGTGCTCCCACATACGGCCCTCGGCGCCCGAGCCGACTCCGGCGTTGTTGCACAGGACGTGCACGGCACCGAACCTCTCGTACGTCTCCTCGGCGAGCGCGACGACCTCCTCGCGCTCGCCGACGTCGACCACGCGCGCGTGCACCACGGCCCCGTCCTCGCGCAGCCCGGCGGCGGCCTTCTCCAGGGCGCCCTCCTCGACGTCGGCGAGGACGACCTTCAGCCCCTCGGCCGCGAACCGCCGTGCCATGGCCAGCCCGATGCCGCTCGCGGCTCCGGTGACGACGGCGACCTGTCCCGCCCTCAGTTCCATTCAGGTGCTCCCCTCGGGCGGCCCGTCGAGAATCTGCTGCGGGTCGTCGTAGCGCTGGTGGATGTACGGCAACAGGGCCTGCCCGCTGACCCGTTCGACGACTCTGCCCCTCTGGTCGGTCGTCTTCTCGCCGAGGGTGATCTCGACGAGTTCGCGTACGGGGAGGTCGGCGACCGGGTCGTACATGGACTCCCGGAGGACGACGTCACCGGTGATCCGCTCCAGCCTGCGCACCTTCTCGTTGCGCACGCAGTGCACGAGTACGGGGTCGGCGTCGAAGCCCGAACCGTCCACCGCCGGAAGGAACTTGAAGTAGAAGTCGGTCTTCTGTGTCGGCTCCGGCAGGGGCAGCGCCCCGCTGACCGCGCCGCGTACCTCCACGAACTCGATGCCGTGCCGGGCGAGGGCCGCACGTACGACGAGACCGTCGCGCTCGACCGTCACCTCGCCGAGCTTCTTGGGCTCCCCGAAGACCTCGCGGCCGCCGATGAGGGCCCGCTCGTGGGTCATCGGCATGACGAGCGGGTACCAGCCCTCGACCCCGTCGTGCACGGCGGCGACCGCGAACGAGCCCGCGCCCAGGGGGTATCCGGGCAGGTCGACCTTGCTGATGTTCACCCGGACCAGGGGCCGCCCGGTGGGTTTGAGCGGTGGCGGCAGGACCGCCGCGACCGCGTCGGGGTCGCTCTCCCAGACGGCCACCACACCGGTGGACCAGATGTCGGGGAGCCGGGAGCTCGCGGTGCGCGCGGCGCCGATCTCCGCCTCGGTCCGCGCGCCGTACCGTACGCGTGCCATGTCGTACCGCCCTTCTCTGACCGTCCTTCTCTGATGGGCCGTCACCTGTAACACAGTTACAGCAGACCTCGCGAAGGGTAAATACTCGTGCGCCACAGGGAATTGGGGGCGTCATGGCGAGACCGGCACTGACCCGCGAGGAGGTCCTGGCCGCCGCCGCGGACCTGGTGAGGCAGCACGGTCCCCAGGCGCTGACGATGCGCAGGCTCGCCGCCGAGCTGGGCACGGCGGTGACCTCGATCTACTGGCACGTCGGCAACCGCGAGTCGCTGCTCGACGCGCTCGTCGAACGCACCGTCGCCGAGCTCGGCGAGATCCGGCCCGTCGGGCGCACCCCGGCGGGGCGCATCGTGTCCGTGGCGCGCGCCCTGCGCCGACGGCTGCGCGACCATCCGCACCTCGTCGCGATGGTGCACGAACGCGGCCTGACGGAACGGATGTTCCTGCCCGCGCAGCAGGCCCTGGTGCACGAGGTGCACGCGGCTGGACTGCGTGGGACACGGGCCGCCGATGTCGTACGGGCCGTGCAGTTCCAGGTCGTCGGGCACGTCCTGGTCGAGCGCAACCGTGAGCGCGCCCCGGCGCAGCACCCCGGCGAGGAGGAGCTGTGGGGGGCGCGTACGGCGGAGGAGGACCCGGCGCTCGCCCGCACCCTCGCGCGGGCCATCGACACCGAGAAGCTGTTCACCCTCTCCGTGAAGGCGCTGGTGGCCGGGCTGTTGGCGGGGGCTCGTGACGGGGAGTCGGACTCCGGATCCGGCCCGGGCCCGGACTCCGGGGACAGGACTGTCAGTCGCGCCCCTTATCCTCAGTGACCATGCTCGAAGACCATCAGACCGCACCGTCCACCACCCCGTGGCCGGCCGCCTATCCGCAGGGGTACGCGGTCGTCGACGTGGAGACCACAGGACTGGCCCGCGACGACCGCATAGTGTCGGCCGCGGTCTACCGGCTGGACGCGCGCGGCGAGGTCGAGGACCACTGGTACACGATGGTCAACCCGGAGCGGGACCCGGGTCCTGTGTGGATCCACGGTCTGACGAGTGATGTGCTCGAAGGGGCGCCCCTGTTCCCGGAGATCGCCGAGGAGTTCGCCTCCCGGCTCGACGGCCGCGTCCTCGTCGCGCACAACGCGGTGTTCGACTGGTCGATGATCGCGCGGGAGTACGCGCGCGCGGAACGCGAGGCGCCGGTCCGTCAGCGGCTGTGCACCATCGCGCTGTCCAAGGAGCTGGGCCTGCCGCTGGCCAACCACAAGCTGGAGTCGCTCGCGGCGCACTTCGGCGTCGTACAGCAGCGCGCGCACCACGCGCTGGACGACGCGCGCGTGCTGGCCGAGGCGTTCCGGCCGAGCCTGCGGGCCGCCGCGCGCGAGGGCGTACGGCTGCCGCTGCTCGAATGCCGGCCGCTGACGGAGTGGACGGACCGGGCCGCCCCGCGGATCGGCCGGCAGTCCGGGGGCTCCTCCTCCGGCGGCTACTCGTCGGGGGGCTACCCGTCCGGGAGTTGGCGCCCCTCGCGCAAGCGGCCCGCGTGCCCCTATCCCAACCCGGGGCGGTACGAACCGGGCAAGCAGCTCAAGCAGGGCATGCGCATCGCGTTCTCCGGGGACACCTCGGTCGAGCGCGACCTCCTGGAGGACCGCGCGGTCGAGGCCGGGCTGCATGTGGCGACGAGCCTGTCCCGGCTCACCAGCCTCCTCGTGACGAACGACCCGGACTCCGGTACGTCCAAGGTGGTCAAGGCCCGCCAGTTCGGCACTCCGGTCGTCGACGAGGCGGCGTTCGGCCAGCTGCTGCGGGACGTGGAGCCGGCGTCGAAGGCGTGACGGAGCGTCTGCCGTGCTCAGCGTCGGCCGTACGGGGCGCACGCCGGGGGCGCGGGCATCCGGTCGTACGGGTGATTGGGGAGCGACTCGCCCGGCGACCGCTCGCCCGTACCGCCCCGGCGGCCCACCCTGTGGCGCATGGCACGTTGTGAGGTCTGCGGAAACGACTACGGCATGACGTTCGAGGTGCACGCACAGGGTGCGGTGCACGTCTTCGACTGCTTCTCCTGCGCCATCCACCGCATGGCGCCCATCTGCGAGCACTGTCGCGTCCAGATCATCGGCCAGGGTGTCGAGGTCGAGGGCCACTGGTACTGCGGGGCCCACTGCGCCCGCGCGGAGGGGAGGGTGGGGATCATCGACAAGGTCTGAACCCCCCGTCCGAACCACACGCCGCCAAGCCACCCCCTCCCGTCAACACCCCATGACCGAGTTGTACGGTCGTGGGGTGTACCGCTTCCTGTTGTCCCGGCAGTGGGTGATCCTCACCCTCATCATGCTCGCGCTCATCCCGACGATGATCGAGCTGGGCTTCTGGCAGCTGCACCGGCACGAGCACAAGGTCGCGCTGAACAAGGTGATCTCCGACTCGCTGTCCGCGAAGCCGGTCCCCGCCGAGTCGCTCACCGCGCCGGGCAAGGCGATCGAGCGCGACGACCTGTACCGCCGGGTGACCGCGAAGGGCACCTTCGACACCGCGGACGAGGTCGTCGTCCGCCGTCGCACCAACTCCGACGAAGAGGTCGGCTTCCACGTACTGACCCCGTTCGTCCTGGACGACGGCAAGGTCCTCATGGTGAACCGCGGCTGGATCCCCGCGGACGGGGCGCAGACCGAGTTTCCGAAGGTGCCCGCGCCCGCGAAGGGCGAGACCACCGTCACGGGCCGGCTGATGGCCGACGAGACGACCGCCGACAGCGGCATCAAGGACGTCCGCGGCCTCCCCGACCGCATGGTCATGCTGATCAACAGCGAGCAGCAGACGAAGGCACTCGGCAAGCAGGTCCTCGGCGGCTACGTCGAGCTGACCGCGCCGGAGCCGAAGGGCGACACCCCGGAACTGATCCCGGAGCCCGACCACAGCGGCATCGGCCCCCACATGGCGTACGCGATCCAGTGGTGGCTCTTCGCCGCGGGCGTCCCGGTCGGCTGGGTCGTCCTGGTCCGCCGAGAACGCCGAGACCTGGCAGAAGCGGCAGCCGCCCAGACCGAGCCAGAGGCCGAACCGGCCACGGTCTGAGCACGGCGGACCGCGGGGACCGAACCCCGCCCCCTCCGTCGTACAAGCGGGGCCGGGCCCCACCAGGGGCGCGGGGAACTGCGCGATCAGCCCCCACCGACCCGCACCCACACAACAACCCCTCGCCGGGATTGATCGTCGTACCCGCCGGGAACCCGGCAACAGTGCACCCATCCATCGAGGACTACGCCCTCATCGGCGACCACCAGACCGCCGCCCTTGTCGGACGGGACGGGTCGATCGACTGGCTCTGTCTCCCCCGGTTCGACTCGGCGGCCTGTTTCGCGAAACTGCTCGGGGACGAGGAGAACGGCCACTGGCGGATCGCGCCGAAGGGGGCGGACGCCTGCACCCGCCGCGCGTACCGGACCGACTCCCTCGTACTCGACACCGAGTGGGAGACGGAGGACGGCACGGTACGCGTCACCGACCTGATGCCACAGCGCGACCGCGCCCCCGACGTCGTACGGATCGTCGAAGGCGTCAAGGGCCGGGTCACCGTGCGCAGCACGCTGCGGCTGCGCTTCGACCACGGCTCGATCGTGCCGTGGATGCGCAAGTCCGACGGCCACCGGGTGGCCGTCGCGGGCCCGGACTCGGTGTGGCTGCGCACCGAGCCCGAGGTTCGCACCTGGGGCAAGGACTTCGGTACGCACTCGGAGTTCGAGGTCGCCGAGGGTGAGAAGGTCGCCTTCGTACTGACCTGGCACCCCTCGCACGAACCGCGCCCAGACCGCGTCGACCCGTACGAGGCGCTGGCCGCGAGCCTCTCCGACTGGCGGGCGTGGGTGGCCCGGTGCCGCTACGACGGACCGCACCGGGACGCCGTCGTCCGCTCCCTGATCACGCTCAAGGCGCTCACCTACGCGCCGAGCGGCGGCATCGTCGCGGCGCCCACGACATCGCTGCCCGAGGAGATCGGCGGCGTACGCAACTGGGACTACCGCTACTGCTGGCTGCGCGACTCCACGCTCACCCTGGGCGCGCTGCTCGCGTGCGGCTACCAGGAGGAGGCGGCGGCCTGGCGCGACTGGCTGCTGCGCGCCGTGGCGGGCGACCCCGCGGAACTGCAGATCATGTACGGCCTGGCGGGTGAGCGGCGGATCCCCGAGTTCGAGCTGGCGTGGCTGCCCGGTTTCCGCGGTTCGGCGCCGGTCCGGATCGGCAATCACGCCGTACGGCAGTCGCAGCTCGACGTGTACGGCGAGGTGATCGACTCGCTCACTCTCGCGCAGCACGCGGGGCTGCCCGCCAAGCCGCACGTGTGGCGGCTCCGCCAGGCGCTGATGGACTTCCTGTGGTCGGCGTGGCGCGAGCCGGACGAGGGGCTGTGGGAGGTCCGGGGTCCGCGCCGCCACTTCGTGCACTCGAAGGTGATGGCCTGGGTGGCCGCCGACCGCACGGTCCGCACAATGGAGGAGAACCCGGACCTGAGCGGTGACGTGGACCGCTGGCGCGCGATGCGCGACGAGGTGCACCGCGAGGTGTGCGAGCGGGGCTACGACCCCGAGCGCAACACGTTCACGCAGTCGTACGGCTCCCGCGAACTGGACGCCGCGCTGTTGCTGATCCCCCGCCTCGGCTTCCTGCCGCCGGACGATCCTCGGGTGGTCGGCACGGTGGACGCGGTCCGGGCGGAGCTCACGCGCGACGGACTGGTGCGCCGGTACGACTCGGACCCCACGGCCATCGACGGGCTGCCGGGCAACGAGGGCTCGTTCGTCGTCTGCTCGTTCTGGCTCGCGGACGCGTTGCATCTGACGGGCCGTACGAAGGAGGCCCTCGACCTGTTCGAGCGGCTCGTCGCGCTCCGCAACGACGTGGGGCTGCTGGCCGAGGAGTACGACCCCGTGGCCGGCCACCAGCTCGGCAACTTCCCGCAGGCGTTCAGCCACATCGGTCTGGTGGGCACCGCCCTCACCCTGTTCGACGGCGAAGGGCACCGGGGCGGCTATGGAGGGTCGGACGAGGAGGGGGCAGGATAGGGCCATGGATCTTGGACTGAAGGACCGCGTCTACGTCGTCACCGGAGCAACGCGCGGCCTGGGCCACGCCTCCGCGCGTGAGCTCGTCGCCGACGGCGCGAAGGTGATCATCACGGGGCGCGACGAGAAGACGGCGGCCGAGGCCGCGACGGCCCTCGGCCCGAACGCGCACGGCGTGGCCGTGAACAACTCCGACCCGACGGCTCCGGAGCGCCTGATCGCGGCCGCGCGCGAGCGCTTCGGCGGTTTCGACGGCATCCTGGTCAGCGTCGGGGGCCCGCCGCCCGGGTTCGTCGCCGACAACACCGACGAGCAGTGGCAGTCGGCGTTCGAGTCCGTCTTCCTGGGCGCGGTCCGGCTGGCCCGCGCGGCCGCCGCGGAGCTCGGCGAGGGCGGGGTCATCGGCTTCGTGCTCTCCGCCTCGGTGCACGAGCCGCTCCCGGGGCTGACCATCTCCAACGGTCTGCGTCCCGGTCTCGCGGGGTTCGCCAAGTCGCTCTCCGACGAGCTCGGGCCGCGGGGGATCCGGGTGGTGGGGGTGCTGCCTGCCCGGATCGACACGGATCGTGTGCGCGAGCTGGATGGGTACGCGCCGGATCCGGAGGCCGCGCGGGCCGCCAATGAGGCGCGGATTCCGCTCCGTCGGTACGGGACGCCGGAAGAGTTTGGCCGTACGGCCGCGTTTCTGTTGTCTCCGGCTGCGTCTTATCTGACGGGGATCATGGTGCCTGTTGATGGTGGGGCTCGGCACGGGTTCTGACTCCGCGGGTCCGTTTGTGGGTGCGGGTCGGTGGGGGCTTGTCGCGCAGTTCCCCGCGCCCCTGAAAGCAGGAGGCTGCGCCTCCCCGCTTCCAGGGCACGCCCTTAGTTGACCCTCTCCGCGCCGTGCTTGACCCCCCGTAGGCGTACGTCTGCCGGGAGTGAGGCCAGGCCTGCCGAGTCTCTTGCGTGGGCCAGGGCCTCCGTGGTCAGGCGGTGGAGGGCGTCGCCGGGGTCGGCGTGGGGCTCCAGGAGGAGTTGGACGCGTGCCTCGGGGACCGTGCGGCGTCCGGTGAGTGACACGTGGGCCCGCTCGACCCCGTCCAACGCGCCCGCCTCACCGGCCAGTACGCCCTCCAGGGCCCGGCCCCTCAGCAGCGCGCCCTCGCCGTCGCCGGTGTCGACGAGCACCTCGGCGAGTCGGCGCCGCCGCAGTACGGCCGTGAGCCACCACAGGGCGAGCAGCACGGTCACGGCGAGTACGGCGATGACGGTGGGCCACCACCAGCCGTCGTCCCGCCACCTCGCCCGGTCCGCGTCGCTCAGCAGCACGTCGTGCCGTCCGTCGTGGATCCACCACGAGGGCGGGTCCGCGCCGAGGCCGACGGCGAGCGCGGAGCCGCCGAACACCACGAGGAGCAGGCCCGCGAGGCCCAGCAGCACCCGGTTCACGATCCTCAGCATCGAGCTCATCCCTTCCGGCCCGGCCGCGCGACATGCACCGACAGCGCGGGGCGCCGGGCGAGCCCGAGTCCCCTGATGCCGTCGGCGAGCGTGGCGTCCAGATCGGCGCGTACGTCGTCGAGTTCACGGAAGTGCGACACCGCGCGGACGTCGACCTTCCTGCGCCCCACCCGGACCCGCACCGACCGCACGCCGGACACCTCCATGGCCCGGTCGCGCAGCACCATGGCGGCGGCGCCCCGGTGCAGGCCGGCCCGTACCTCGGTGTGGGCGCGGCGCATCGGCAGGACGTCCCGCAGGCCAGGTGTCGCGGCGAGCACGAGCAGCCAGACGCCGAGGGCCGTCGCGACCCCCGCGCCGACGAGCACCCAGGTGTCGTCGAGGGGCCGCTCGGCGAGCTCGTTGGCCAGGGACCTGCGCCAGTGCATGGCGGGCCGGTCGGCGCGGACCGCGGCGACGTCGTACAGCAGGAGTCCCGCACCGGCCACGATCAGCAGCGCGAGGATGCCCGCGGGGACGCGGCGGGCCGACCAGAAGCGGCCTTCCGCGTCGTCGGCCTCTTCGAGGACGGGCAGGGGTTTGTAGTCCGCCGCGGAGGCGGACTGGCCCAGTTCGCTCTCGGCCGCCTTCTCGATGACGGGCAGGTGCTGGGTGCTCTCGGAGCCGTGGGACTCGCTCATTGCGTCCTCCCCTGTGCCGCGCCGCGCGTCTGCGCCGAGTGCAGCCGCTCCACCTGGACGGCGACCTCGGGCACTTCCATCCCCGCCAACGCCTCTACCCGCTGAACGACTTGGTGACGCACGGCAGCGCACTGGCCACCGATGTCGGAGGGGTAGTCGAGTTCGAGGCTGACCCGGACACGGGCGACCTCGTGGTGGACGATCACGGTGGCGTGCGGGGGAACGGCGTCGGGCGGCAGCACGTCGAGAGCCTCGCGCGCCGCGCGTGCGGCGATCTTCGCGACGACCCGGTCGGCGATCCGGAGCGCGCCCCGGTCGGCCGCCGCGACGGTCCGGCCGGGACTGCCGGGCCGGACGACCGCACGGGATCCGGCGGGCTCACCGGCCTCCCCGGCCGCGGTGGACTCACCGGACACGCGCGTCACCGCCGCCGGTCGTCGCGGGTGCCGCGCGTGCGGAAGAACTCACCGGGGTCCAGGTCCCCTTCGAGGAACCGGCCCACGACGAAGCCGATGGCGCCCAGCGCCGCCACCAGGAGGAAGGCGCCGAACCCGCCGAAGTACCCGGCGAAGCCCAGCGCCATTCCGGCGATCATGCCGATCACGGCCCAGCTCATGGTGCACTCCTCAGCAGGTCACTGACGGACAGGGCAGGTCACCGGCGAGCACCGGCGGACCACCGGTACCGCGTCACTGGAGCCTGCTCTCCGGTTCCTCGTCCTCTTCCTCCGGCAGTTTCACGTCACTGACCGCGATGTTGACCTCGACGACCTCAAGGCCCGTCATACGCTCGACGGCCGCGATGACGTTCTCCCGTACGTCACGGGCGACGTCCGCGATGGACACGCCGTAGTCGACGACGATCTCCAGGTCGAGCGCGGTCTGCACCTCGCCGACCTCGGCTTTCACGCCGCGTGTGGCGGACTTCGAACCGCCGCCGGGGACCCGGTCGCGCACCGCGCCGAAGGTCCGCGAGATACCGCTGCCCATCGCGTGCACGCCGAGGACGTCGCGGGCGGCGAGCCCGGCGATCTTCTCGACCACGCCGTCGGCGATGGTGGTACGCCCCCGGCCGGCCGGGTCCCCACCGCCGCGCTTGGTCACGCCGGTCTTCCTGAGCTGCTGGTCCGGCTGCTCGACCTCGGGGGTCTCCGGCCGTTTCCGCTGAGTCGTGTCGCTCATCGCCGTGCATCCCTTTCGGTAGGCCCCTCCGCCCACACTAAGTCGGGTTACCCGGTCGCGCGCCGGGGATGCGGCAGGCTGAGGCAATGACGGCGGACCGATGGACCCAGGCGGTCAGAAATCAGCTCGGCCTCGGCAGACTGCTGCCCCTCGGGGGCGCGCACGACGGCGCATGGATCACCGAGGCGGCGGCCACCGCGGTACTGCGCCGCGCGGCCCGCGACGTGCCGGGCGTACGCCTCACGGCCGTACGCCTCGCCCTCACCGACCCGGACAACACCCCGGAGCCGGCCGTCCCGCCCCCGCCGAGCGCGCTGCCTCCGGGCCCCCTGCGCATCACGGCGGATTTCGCGGCCACACCGGCCGAACCTCTCCCGGCAACCGCCTCCCGCCTGCGGACGGCTCTCACCTCAGCGGCGACGGACCGACTGGGCCTGAAAGTCACGGAGGTGGACCTGCGGGTGACGGGCCTGCTGGAGGAGGCTGCGGGCACGGCGGACGAGGACGAGTGCGACGGACGCTCCGGGGACCCCGACCTCCGGCTGGACGCCGACGAATCCCGCGTGGCCACCGCCGTACGATCCGTCCCCGGTGTCACCCGCCTGGCCGCGGTCCACATCGCGCCCCGCCCCGGCACCGCGTCCCTCCCCCGTCGCCATGTCCGCGTGGATTTCGAGACGGGGGCGTCCACACGCACGCTGGACGTGGCAACAGCAGTCCGCAAAAGGGCCACCGAGGCACTACCGGATCACCCATCGGTGGCGGCCTTGGTAACAGCGGTAACCCCGGGTTCCTAGGGGCGCGGGGAACTGCGCGACAAGCCCCCACGCACCCGCAGACGACAATCGACCTCAGTCACCCACACCCGCGAGGTCCCTCAACCGCCGCCCCTGGGCGGCCCGCTCGGCAACCCGCTGATCCTCATACGTACGCCCCACCGCCCCCTGCAACAACGCTTTGGTCTCGATCAGCGCGTCCCGAGGGGCGGCAAGCAACGCCCCGGCGAGATCACGCGCGGCGGCGTCGAGCTGATCGGCAGGCACGGCGACGCTCGCGAGCCCGGTCCGCTGTGCCTCCTCGGCGTGCACGAACCGCCCGGTCGCACAGATCTCCAAAGCTCGCGCGTACCCGACGAGCCCCACCAGCGGGTGCGTACCCGTCAGGTCGGGCACGAGCCCGAGGCTGGTCTCGCGCATGGCGAACTGCACGTCGTCCGCGACGACGCGCAGGTCACAGGCGAGAGCGAGCTGGAAGCCCGCCCCGATGGCATGCCCCTGCACGGCGGCGATGGACACGATGTCGCTCCGTCGCCACCAGGTGAAACCCTCCTGGTACTCGGCGATGGCAGCGTCGAGCTCGGCGTCGGAACGACGCGCGAGATCGATGAAGGACGGCTCGCCGTCGAACCCCTCGGGAGTGAACGCCTGCCGGTCGAGCCCCGCGGAGAAGGACTTGCCTTCGGCGCGCAGCAGGACGACACGGACGGTGCCCGGCAGCAACTGCCCCGCCTCGGCCAGTGCCCGCCACAGAGCGGGGCTCTGCGCGTTGCGCTTGGCCGGGTTGGTCAGCGTCACCGTGGCGATCGCGTCGTCGACGGTGAGCCGTACGCCGTCCTTGTCGAGCAGCGGGTCGAACGAAGCCATGGGGGGGCCTCCGATGTGTGCGGTCAGAGCGGGTGCCGTAGGAGCACACCCTTAAGTGACTGCACAGTAACCACCCGGGCGGTCAATCGACCGACCGGGTGGCCACCATCGGAGAACGAGGAGCCGCCCGGCGTCAGGCCGACGCGGCCTTCTTGCCCCGCGTCGCTCCGCCACGCCCACGGAGCGTGACGCCCGACTCACTGAGCATCCGGTGTACGAAGCCATACGAGCGGCCGGTCTCCTCGGCCAGCGCCCGGATGCTCGCACCGGAGTCGTACTTCTTCTTCAGGTCTGCCGCGAGCTTGTCGCGCGCGGCGCCGGTTACCCGGCTGCCCTTCTTCAGAGTCTCGGCCACCCGTGCCTCCTCATGGGAAGTGCGCTCTGGACTTCTCATGATCACCCCTCAAGAGCTTCCTGGCCACCCATTCGGCAAGGTCCGTGCGACAAGCTTTGGGTCATGGAAGCCCGTCACCATGAGCGGAATACGGAATTCCGCGCGCGCTTGTCCGTACGGCCGAACGGGTTCATCCACGAAGTGCCAGGTCAGCGACGTGCGACGGCCGGACCCTTGGGAATGCGGGGCCCGGCCGGAAAATCGATGTAGGACACACCTCGGTACGAGGAGATCTCACACAGATGATGGATCACGGATAAGCCGAATGATCCATACGCAGTGGATCAGTGGTTCGATCAAGCACCGATGACCGCTTCCGCGGGCCGCTCCGGGCTCCGTGCCGGGCTCAGGCGAGGGCCACCAGATCCGCGTAGTCGGACCCCCACAGGTCCTCGACGCCGTCGGGCAGCAGGATGATCCGCTCCGGCTGGAGCGCCTCGACGGCACCCTCGTCGTGGGTGACGAGGACGACGGCGCCCTTGTAGGTGCGCAGTGCGCCGAGGATCTCCTCGCGGCTGGCCGGGTCGAGGTTGTTCGTCGGCTCGTCGAGGAGGAGGACGTTCGCGGACGACACCACGAGGGTGGCGAGCGCGAGGCGGGTCTTCTCGCCGCCGGAGAGGACCCCGGCCGGCTTGTCGACGTCGTCGCCGGAGAACAGGAACGAGCCGAGCGTCTTTCGGACCTCGACCAGGTCCAGGTCGGGGGCCGCGGAGCGCATGTTCTCCAGGACCGTGCGCGCGGGGTCGAGGGTCTCGTGCTCCTGCGCGTAGTAGCCGAGCTTGAGGCCGTGCCCCTCTATGACCTGGCCGGTGTCGGGCTTCTCGGCGCCGCCGAGGAGGCGGAGCAGAGTCGTCTTGCCGGCGCCGTTCAGACCGAGGATGACGACTCGGGAGCCCTTGTCGATGGCCAGGTCGACGTCGGTGAAGATCTCCAGCGAGCCGTACGACTTCGACAGGCCCTCGGCCATCAGCGGGGTCTTGCCGCAGGGGGACGGCTCGGGGAAGCGCAGCTTGGCGACCTTGTCGGACTTCCGCTCGGCCTCGAGACCCGCGAGGAGCTTGTCCGCGCGCTTGGCCATGTTCTGGGCGGCGACGGTCTTGGTGGCCTTGGCGCGCATCTTGTCGGCCTGCGAGTGGAGCGCGGAGGCCTTCTTCTCGGCGTTCTGCCGCTCGCGCTTGCGGCGCTTCTCGTCGGCCTCGCGCTGCTGCTGGTAGAGCTTCCAGCCCATGTTGTAGACGTCGATCTGGGCGCGGTTGGCGTCCAGGTAGAACACCTTGTTGACGACCGTCTCGACCAGGTCGACATCGTGGGAGATCACGATGAAGCCGCCGCGGTAGGTCTTCAGGTAGTCGCGCAGCCAGACGATCGAGTCGGCGTCGAGGTGGTTCGTCGGCTCGTCGAGGAGCAGGGTGTCCGCGTCCGAGAAGAGGATGCGGGCCAGCTCGATACGGCGGCGCTGACCGCCGGAGAGCGTATGGAGGGGCTGGCCGAGCACCCGGTCGGGCAGGTTGAGCGCGGCGGCGATGGTGGCGGCCTCGGCCTCGGCGGCGTATCCGCCCTTGGTGAGGAACTCCGTCTCCTGGCGCTCGTACTGGCGCATCGCCTTCTCGCGGGTGGCGCCCGAGCCGTTCGCGATGCGCTGTTCGTTCTCGCGCATCTTGCGGATCAGGGTGTCCAGGCCACGTGCGGACAGGACGCGGTCGCTGGCCAGCATGTCGAGATCGCCAGTACGCGGGTCCTGCGGGAGATAGCCGACCTCGCCGGAGCGGGTGACGGTGCCGCCGGCGGGGACGCCCTCGCCTGCGAGGACCTTGGTGAGGGTCGTCTTGCCGGCGCCGTTGCGGCCGACCAGACCGATGCGGTCGCCCTTGGTGATGCGGAAGGTCGCGGACTCGATGAGAACGCGGGCGCCGGCGCGGAGCTCGACACCGGAGGCGGAAATCACGGACAGACTCCTGGGCAGGGTTGATGACGGGGTGGGCGGCTGGGATCGTTCACGCCGTCTAGTGCGCGAGGAGAATGGCCATGGGCCAAGTCTAACGGGGCGGTGCAACCACTTTTCCTGCGTGCGGGTGTTCGGAAGTGTGACGCTCATTGCCCCGGCGGAGTGCGGTGCGGGGTGATCCGGCCGAGACGGTCCACCGCGATCAGCTGGGCGGTCCAGGCCCTTCCCGGGCAGGGCTGCGCGACCAGGAGCACCGCTCCGAGCCGTACCGCCCGCCCGGGTGCGAAGACGCAGCCCCTGCGCGCGGGCAGCACCCAGCGCAGGTCACCGTCCTCGACGCGGTACGCGGTGACGCGCCGCGGGGTGACGACGGCGAGCATCCCCCGGTCGAGGTTCCGCAGCACTCCGGCGCCGCCGTGGTCCGCGAGCCAGTCGGCTGCGCCGGGTAGGCCCCTGTGCCAGCGGACGGCTCCGTGGGAGGTGGCAGTGACCAGTCCGTCGTCCCAGAGCGTGATCGCGTCCCCGCGCGCGGGCAGCACGGCCAGCGGCCTGCGGCCCTCGCGCCCGTAGGTCCACCGCGGCTCCCCGGTCCGTTCGTCGTACGCCTCGACCGTGGCCCCGCGTGTGACCAGCCGGGGCGGTGTCTCGTGCTCCACGCGCGCGTGGGCGACGAAATGGTCCCCGTAGGGCAGCGGGCGCGCCTGGTGGGCCACTGCGAGCAGCAGGGCGGCCAGGAGGAGACCGAGGGCGGCACGGAGGATTCGGGGGCGGGAGTGGGAGCGGGAGGCGGAGTGGGAGGCGCGGGCGGTGGCCTCTTGGGGGAGGGCTTCGGGGAGCGCGGCTCCGGAGTGCGGGGTGTCGAGAAGCGCGGCTTCATGGGGCGGGGCTTCATGGGGCGCGGCTTCGATAGGCGCGGCTTCGAGAATCCCGGCTTCAAGAGGCGCGGGCGCGAGGAGCGGGGCGGCGAGGAGGCCGGAAGCGGTTTGTCGCGTCTCCGGCGCCTCGGCCGGTGGAACGGCCACTGTGCTCCCCTTCGATGACCACGGCCCACGGCGTACGACCCGCGGAACAGGCGCAGAGCGTAGCCACGTCGGAGGGGCCCGGCCGGGTCTGCCGTCGTGACACGGCGGGCCGGTGGCGAGGTGTCCCCCGTTCGGCCCTCCGCCCGGCGCCGCGCCCGGGGAGCCCGGCGAGGATGACGCCAGGGGGACGATGTCCGCGGAGGCTGGTGCGCCCATGCAGTTCGACGACGACGCCGATCTGGACACCTCCGAGGTGCAGGACGTGCGGGGCAGTCGGATCCCCGGTGGCAAGGCGACCGTGGGCGGCGGCGCGGCGGCTCTGATCGCGCTCCTGCTGGGGCTCTTCTTCGGTGTCGGCCCCGACCAGCTGGGCCTGTCCTCCGGCGACGAGCAGCCCGCGGCGACCCCCTCGTCCCTCGCCCAGGTCCAGCAGACGTGCCGCACGGGGCGGGACGCGAACGCCAAGGAGGACTGCCGCATCGTGGCGGTGGTCAACAGCGTCCAGGACTTCTGGGCGCAGGAGTTCGAGCGCCGCGGCGGTACGTACACACGGTCGCCCACCGTCCTCTTCGGCGAACGGGTCGGCACGGCGTGCGGCGCGGCGACGTCGGCGGTCGGGCCCTTCTACTGCCCCGCAGACCGGAAGGTCTATCTGGACCTGGGCTTCTTCGAGGAGCTGCGGACGAGGTTCGGCGCGAGTGGCGGACCGTTCGCGCAGGCGTACGTGGTCGCGCACGAGTACGGGCACCACGTGCAGGACCTGATGGGGACGCTGAGCCGTTCCCAGGACGGGCGGACGGGCGCGACCAGCAACGCGGTGCGGGTGGAGCTGCAGGCCGACTGCTACGCGGGGGTGTGGGCGCACCACGCGACGACCACGAAGGACGAGTCGACGGGCCGGCCGCTGATCACCAGCCTCACGGACGCCGACATCCGTGACGGGATGGACGCGGCGGCCGCCGTGGGCGACGACCGGATCCAGCAGCGGTACCAGGGCCGGGTGACGCCCGAGTCCTGGACGCACGGTTCGGCGAAGCAGCGGCAGCAGTGGTTCTACGAGGGTTACCGCACCGGCGACATGGCGCGCTGCAACACCTTCCGCTGAGCGGGCGAGGCCTGTCGGCCCCTGCCGAAATCCCTGCCGGGGCCGCCCGGATCCGGCTCGGCAGGGCGTTGTCAGTGCCGGGTGCAAGACTGTGGAGCAGGTCACATTCAGGCGATGTTCCGGCACCGGGACCAGAGGGAGTGATCGGCATGGCAGGCACGGACGGCGGGCGCCCGAGCATCTACCCGACACTGCTGTACACGGACGCGAAGGCGGCGATCAAACAGCTCACGGAGGCCTTCGGCTTCAGCGAGGCCTCGGTGTACGAGGGCGAGGACGGCAAGGTCCTGCACGCCGAGCTGGTGCAGGGCAACGGCGCGGTGATGCTCGGCTCCCGAGGCACCGGCGGCCGTTTCGACGAGGCGATGAAGGGCTCGACGCACACCGGGGTGTACGTCGTCGTGGACGACATCGACGCACACCACCAGCAGGCCGTCGCCCACGGCGCGGAGATCCTGATGCCCCCGACCGACCAGGACTACGGCTCCCGCGACTACATGGCCCGCGACATCGAGGGCAACATCTGGAGCTTCGGCACGTACGCCCCGGAGATAACGGCCTGAGACCACTGGTCCGGCCCGCGCCCTGCGCCCCGCAAGGGGCGCGGGGAACTGCGCGACCGGCCACAGCCGACCCGCAGCCGAATCACGCACCCCCACAAAGCGCCCCGCGGAGCGGCTAGCTACCCCCGGTGTGGACCTGGAACGCGGCCCGCCGCACAGCCTTGGCGAGCGCCGGATCGGGATGGGCCGCGGCAAGCGCGACCAGCACCTGCACGGTCCGCGGATGCCCGACCGCCCGCACCTCGTCGAGCAGCGCCGGCACGGTCGGCTGTACGGCGGACTCCAAGTGCCGTACGAGAAGCGGGGCCTCGCCGTGGTCGGCGACGGCCGCAGCGGTGTCGACCCACAGCCAGGTGGCCTCGTCGCGGGTCAGTACCTCATGGGCGTCCTCGGGGTCGTGCCCGTCGTGCTCGGCGAGCCACAGCAGGGCGTACGGCCGCAGATGGGTCTCGTCGGACACGGAGCGGACATCGGGCTCGGCGGGGGCTCCGACGACGCGCAGGGCCTCGAAGGCGAGTCCGCGCAGGAGGGCGTCCTCGCCGCGGGCGGCGTCGAGGAGTTCGGTGACGGCGCTGCCGACGGTTCGGGCGGCGAGCCAGGCGCGGTACTCGGCACGGGCCGCGTTCGGCCGCAGCTGGGCGCAGCCGCGGAGCATGTCCTCGGCGCCCTGCTCGATGTTCCCGGCGGGGCTCTGCGCGGCGACGCAGATCTGCTCCAGTTTGACCCAGACCGCCCAGCTGCCGAGCGGGGTGAGCGTGGCCTGGCCGTCGGCACAAGTGAGGGCGCCCACGTCGGCGATCGCGTGCAGCGCCCAGTCGAGGAGGGGGGCCAGCGGGGTGTCCTCGGCGGGGCTCTCCACGGGCTCGGGCTGCGGGCCGTAGGGGATCTCGCAGCGCTCGGTGCGCAGTTCCGTGACGCGCTGTTCGAGCAGGTCGAGGAGTTGCGGTACGGGGACGGGGCCCGCGGAAAGCTGGAGGAAGGAGAGGACCTGGGGCATCGCGGAGACGACCTCGGCGACGGCGGCGGGCTCGCGTCCGTCGGGGCCGGGGTGGGCGATCGACCAGGCGTCGAAGAGGGCGACCCAGCCGCGCAGCACGGCGCTGTCGTCGCGGTTCCAGGCGCGCAGTCGCCAGCCGGGGCGCGCGATGCCGCCGTGCACCTCGACGAGGCCCGCGAGTCGTGCGGTGTCCCAGTCCGCGCGGACCTGAGCCGGGGTCAGGGCCAGATCGGTGGCGGCCCGTTGAGCGGTCGCGTCGGAGAGTGTGCCGGTGCCCTCGGGGGTGCCGCGGGAAGCGGTGCCCTCGCGGTCCTTGGCGGAGCTCAGGACGGCGTCGGCCCAGCGGGCGACACGGGCCGCGCCGGCGAGTACGGAGCGCGCCATGCGGGCGAGTTCCGCGGGTGCCGGTGTGCCCTCCGGCGGGCGGGGTGCGGGTCGGCGCGTGGGCCTCTGGGTCATCGCTCGGGGGGCGGCGGCCAGGGTTCGCGGGCGGACGAGTCGGAGCCTGGAGTCGCGCGGGATACGGGACGTCACGGGGGCAGTCTTCCGGTTGACGGTCCGAAAACCCAAACGGAATGCCACAAGGGGCCACAGGGGTGGCCTGCGCACCGGTCCCCGCGGGCGCTCCCGGGGCGTGAACGGGTAGGTGGTACGGAGTTAAACGGAACGTCCGGGACCGGGTGGAACGGGCACCCCGGCAGCGGACGGGGAGAGGGCCGCGTCAGGAGATGAGCTCGCTGGACGAAGCTCTGGATGAAGTCACCGAACGCGGTCGCTCGACGAGGTCGCTGGACGAGGTCGCTACATCAGGGGGGTGAGGAAGCGGCGGAGGGCCTCTTCGTAGCCGGCCGGGTCGGCGTTCCACATGGCGCCGTGCGGGGCGCCCCGGACCGTGTGCAGGGTGACGAGGTCGGGGCGGCGCTCGGCGAGGCGGCGTGAAGGGCCCCAGGGGGCGACCGTGTCGTCCGGGCCGTGCAGGACGAGGATCGGCACCTTGAGCCGTTCGGGGTCGGCGGCGCCCTCGATGCGGTCGCCGTGCAGCCCTGTGCGGCCCTGAGCCGCGCGGACGGCCAGCGGCAGCAGGGCGCCGGGGGTGCGGCGGGCCGTGGCGAGGGCGCGCAGCGTGGTCTCCCAGCTGAGGACGGGCGAGTCCAGGACGAGGCCGGAGATCCTCTCGCGCACGGCCGAGTGGGCCGCGGCGCGCAGGGCCATGGTCGCGCCGGTCGACCAGCCGTGCAGGACGACCCGTTCGGCGCCGTAGCGCACGGCGTAGCGGATGGCCGCGTCCAGGTCGCGCCACTCGGTCTCGCCGAGGTGGTTCAGGCCGTCGGGAGAGCGGGGCGCGCCGAGATCGCCGCGGTAGGCGAGGTCCAGTACGGGGAACTGGTGGCGGTGCAGGAACTCCATGACGTTCATGGGGTGTTCGCGGGTGGCGCCGAGGCCGTGCACGGTGATCACCCAGGTGTCGCGGGCGGCGGGCACGAACCAGGCGGGCAGGGCTCCGAGTTCGCCGGGGACGTCCACGTCGGCGTGGTCGAGGCCGAGGGCGGAGCTCGGGTTGCCGATGTGCACGCCCGGGGTGAACCACACCTTGTCCCCGGCTTCCAGGGTGCCGTGCGTGACCCGTTCCAGACGGCGTACGACCGTGTCGGCGGAGTGCGGGGCGGCGTTCAGGAGCGGGCCGACGACCGCGTGGCTGCCGTCGCCGCCGAGGCCGTACAGGCCCGGTCGCCGCGAGGCCAGGGCGCGGGTCAGGGTGATCTGTCCCGCTGCCGTGGAGTGCACGGTGAGGCGGGGTTCGGTGGGCAGCGGTTTGCCCGGCGGCGCCTTGAGAGCGGCGTCGCTGGCGAAGCGGCCCGCCGCCACCGTGGCGGCGACGGTGGCTGCGCCGGCTATGGCGACGGTGACGGCTGCTGCCGTCGGATTCACGGTGCGCACGGGTCCAGTCTCCTGACGGAACCCGTTGTCGGCCAGTCAAATGGGGCGAATGTGGATTCGGCACGGCCGGAATGGTGCGTATCGGCTGAGCACCACGGCTGCGGGACCGACGACGCGAGCGTCGTTCACCTCGGCGACCAACCACGTCAGCACCGCGGCGGCGACGATCAGGCAGCGGGCGCAGCCGGTGGGATCGGCGGGCGCAGCCGGTCACGTCGGCGGCCGTACCCGGACGGTCAGGTCAGCGACCGCACCGGCCGCCTCCACCGCCCACACCCGGTTACCGTCAGCACCCGCCCGCCTCCCCTGCCACCGCCACCGCCACCGGCTTCCCCCAATCACGGTCACCGTCCTCCCCCGTCACGGCCGCTGCCCATACCCCCTCAGCCGTTCGCCCACCTCGTTCACCTGTTCCCCGGTCAGGAGCGTGGGGGCGTGTCCGGGGAGGGATGAGGCTGTCAGCCAGAGGTGGCACATCCATTCCAGTTGGGCTGTGCGGTCGTAGGCCTGGGGGAGGGAGGCTCCGTATGTGAGGGTGCCGTGGTTCTGGAGGAGACAGGCTGTGCGGTCCCGGAGGGCCCGGAGCATGTTCTCGGCCAACTTTTCCGTGCCGTAGGTGGCGTAGGGGGCCACACGGACGGGACCGCCGAGCGCGGCGGCCATGTAGTGGATGAGCGGCAGCTCCTCGACGAGGGTCGAGACGGCCGTGGCGTGCACCGCGTGGGTGTGGACGATCGCCCGCGCGTCGGTGGCACGGTAGACCGCCAGATGCATGGGCAGTTCGCTTGTCGGAACGAGTGAACCGAGCACCTGCCGGCCGTCGAGGGAGACCCCGCAGAGGTCCTCGGGGGCCAGCCGGTCGTACGGCACTCCGCTCGGCGTGACCAGGACGGTGTCGCCCACGCGTACCGAGACGTTGCCCGATGTGCCGACGACCAGACCCTCGTCCGCCGTCCGGCGGGCCGTCGCCACGAGGTCGTCCCACGCCCGCTCCAGCGCCTCCCGCGCCGGGGGCGCGTCCCGCTCCCCCGAGTCCCGTCCGTCTCCTGCGTCCCGCCGCTGCTCAGCCATGCCGCGATCCTGCCAGCCGCGCAGCTCAACCCAGGGGCGGGCGGGGCACTTTAGGGCGCGACCGACGCATCCGAAAGGTCGCACAAGGGCATGAATCGCCTGCCGGGAGCGAATGACCGGCATGCGACGGGCTTCCAAGGATCTTCCAGTAACCTCTGGGAGATTTTTCGTGCACGTCGCCATTCCGGGGGGAAACATGGCTCGTGATCGCAAACCGTCCCTTCAGCGCGCCCGGTTCGTCGCCGCCTCCGTGGCGACGCTGGCGCTCGGCGGCACCGCCCTCGCCGAGGTGCCGGCCTCGGCGGCCGCCAAGCCCAAGGGCCACGACGTGTCCTCGCACCAGAAGAACGTCAACTGGTCGAGTGCGAAGAGCAAAGGCGCCAAGTTCGTCTACGTGAAGGCCACCGAATCGCACACGTACCGCAATCCCTACTACAACCAGCAGTACAACGGGGCGCGCGGCGCGGGCATCGTCCGTGGGGCGTACCACTTCGCGCTGCCGCACAAGTCCTCGGGGACGACACAGGCCGCGTACTTCGTGCGCAACGGCGGCGGCTGGCGCGCGGACGGCTGGACGCTGCCGCCCGCGCTGGACATCGAGTACAACCCGTACGGCAAGAAGAAGTGCTACGGCCTGAGCAAGACCAGGATGGTCAGCTGGATCAAGGCCTTCAGCAACGAGGTGAAGCGGCAGACCGGCCGCCGGCCGGTGATCTACACCAACTACAACTGGTGGAAGATGTGCACGGGCAACAGCGCCGCGTTCGCCGCGAACCATCCGCTGTGGCTGGCCCGCTACAGCTCGACGGCGGGGTCGCTGCCGTCCGGCTGGAACTTCTGGACCTTCTGGCAGTACGACAACGGCGGCAGTCTGCCGGGTGACCAGAATCTCTTCAACGGATCCCTGAATCAGCTCAGGACGTTCGCGAGGGGACAGTAGGGGTAGCGGACCCCTGGATTCCGCCTCTGTTCGAGACCACTTGCCGCCACTCCGACACAAGCGGAGTGGCGGCACCTCCATTGGGCCACCCTGCCGCCCCCCTCAGTTCATCTTCCGTTCATCCAGGTTGCCTACGGTCCCTGTGCCACTGACGTCCAAGAGAAGCCTGGGTAAATGGAACACATCACGCTCCTCCTCGGAATCGTGATCGTCACCGCTCTCGTGTTCGATTTCACGAACGGTTTCCACGACACAGCCAACGCGATGGCGACGACCATCTCGACAGGTGCCCTGAAGCCCAAGACGGCGGTGGCCATGTCCGCCGTGCTGAACCTCGTCGGTGCGTTCCTCTCCGTGGAGGTCGCCAAGACGATCTCCGGCGGCATCATCAACGAAGAGGGCATCCGCACCGAAGTGATCTTCGCGGCGCTCGTCGGCGCCATTCTGTGGAATCTGCTGACCTGGCTTCTGGGTCTGCCCTCCAGCTCCTCCCACGCACTGTTCGGCGGCCTGATCGGTGCCGCGGTCATGTCGGCCGGCTGGTCGTCGGTGAACGGTTCGACCGTCGTCACCAAGGTCCTGCTCCCCGCGATCGCCGCGCCGCTGGTGGCCGGCCTCGCCGCGATGCTCGCCACCCGGCTGACGTACCGCATCAGCAACAAGGCCGGTGAGCAGGCGACCTCCAAGGGCTACCGCGCGGGCCAGATCACCTCCGCGGGCCTGGTCTCGCTGGCCCACGGCACGAACGACGCGCAGAAGACCATGGGCATCATCACGCTCGCCCTGGTCACCGGCGGTGTGCTCGCGCCCGGGTCGAATCCCCCCATGTGGGTCATCGTCTCGGCCGGTATCGCCATCGCGCTGGGCACCTACCTGGGCGGCTGGCGCATCATCCGCACCATGGGCAAGGGCCTCACCGACCTCGCGCCGCCGCAGGGCTTCGCCGCCCAGACCAGCGCCGCGACGGTCATCCTGGCCTCCTCGCACCTCGGCTTCTCGCTCTCCACCACCCAGTCCTGCTCCGGCGCCGTGATGGGTTCGGGCCTCGGCCGCAAGGGCGGCGTCGTCCGCTGGTCGACCGCGACCCGGATGTTCGTCGCCTGGGGCCTCACGCTCCCCGCCGCCGGACTGGTCGGCGCGGGCGCCGAGTTCCTCACCAAGCAGGGCACCTGGGGCATCGTCCTCACCGGCGCGCTGCTGATCGCGGGCTCGGCGGTCATCTGGACGCTCTCCCGCCGCCAGCCCGTCACCGTCGACAACGTGAACGATGTCGACGGCGAGCCCGCGGGCGTCGTGACCACCGCCATCGCCGCCGTCACCCCGCCGCCGGCGGGCACGGTCGCCGCGGCCGACGACCTCAAGACCACCATCCCGGGCCCGGACGCCACCGAGCCCGCCCGTACGGCCACGGTGTAAGGAACCCACAAGCATGAAGATCGACTGGGCAGCCCTCGGCTCCGTCTTCGGAGTCAGCCTCATCGTCACCGTCGCCCTCGTGGGCCTCTTCACCCTCGGCATCGTCGGCCTCTCCAAGCGCGAGTCGGCCTCCGCCCAGGGCGGCACCGCGAGCCTCGCGGTCACGGGCGCGTACGCCTGCTTCGCCGCGTGCGCGGCGGCGGTGGCGTACGGCATCTATCTGATCGTCGCCTGACGCGTACGGCACCTCCGTCACGCACGACTCCGCCCCGCCGACCCCCGGTCGGCGGGGCGGAGTCGTGTCCGTGTGTGGGCCTCAGCACACTCTCCCGTCGCAGGTCAACAGCAAGTTGACGGGTGTTCGTGGGCGTGGTGGACTGCCGGAGCCATGTACGGCGGCAGGAGAGGAAGCCGGTGCGAATCCGGCGCGGTCCCGCCACTGTTACCGGGGAATCGACACCCCGGGAGCCAGGAACTCTCGCCGCCGGTCTCGTCGAACCAGGGCGCGGACACCCTGAGTGAGGACAAATCGCCATGCGCGGCTGCCCAAGTGCCTTTCCAGCGACGGTTGTGCCCGACCTGACGGTCGGCTGAACCGATGCGTGCCGATCGCGTCTTCGCGTACGGCGCCGCCGCCGGCCTTCTCGGTGACCTGCTGCTCGGCGATCCCCGCCGGGGGCATCCGGTCGCCGCGTTCGGACGGGCCGCGGGTGCCGTGGAGCGGGTGCTGTGGCGGGACCACCGGGGGTGGGGCGCGCTGCACACCGCCGTCTGTGTGGGCGGTGCCACCGGACTCGCCGCGCTCGCCGGCCGTTGCGTGCGTGCCTCGCGTACCGGGTCCGTCGCGTTGACCGCCGCCGCCACCTGGTCCGTCGTCGGCGGGACTTCCCTCGGGCGGGAGGCCCGCGCCATCGGCGGGGCGCTGGCCGCCGGGGACATCGAGGTGGCCCGGGAGCGGCTGCCTCATCTGTGCGGGCGGGATCCACAGGCGCTGGACGCCGACGGGATCGCCCGGGCCGTCGTCGAGTCCGTCGCCGAGAACACCTCCGACGCCGTCGTGGGCGCCCTCATGTGGGGTGCCGCGGCCGGTGTGCCGGGGCTGGTCGGATTCCGTGCCGTGAACACGCTCGACGCGATGGTCGGGCACAGGTCACCCAAGTACCGGCGGTACGGCTGGGCTTCCGCGCGGCTCGACGATGTCGCGGGATGGCCGGGGGCACGGCTCACCGCCGTCCTCGCGACCGCCGCGGGAAGCGATCCGCGCGGGGCCGTACGCGCCTGGCGTGCGGATGCCGCCAAGCACCCGAGCCCCAACGCCGGGCCCGTCGAGGCCTCGTTCGCGGGGGCGCTCGGCGTGCGGCTGGGCGGGACGCTCTCGTACGCGGGACGGGTCGAGCAGCGGCCCGTCCTCAACGGTGAAGGACGGGCCGTGGAGGTCGAGGACATCGAGCGGGCCGTACGGCTCTCGCGGCGCGTGGGCTGGCTCGCGCTCGGCGTGAGTGTCGCCGGACGGCTGCTCGTCAACGGCCTTCGCGCGAAGGGGCGTACGTCATGAGCCGGGGAACGAGCGGGGGAACGGGTGGCGGGCTGCTCGTCGCCGGTACCACCTCCGACGCGGGCAAGAGTGTCGTGACGGCCGGGATCTGCCGGTGGCTGGTGCGGCAGGGCGTCAAGGTGGCGCCCTTCAAGGCGCAGAACATGTCGCTCAACTCGTTCGTCACGCGGGAGGGCGCCGAGATCGGGCGGGCGCAGGCCATGCAGGCGCAGGCCGCGCGCGTGGAGCCGACCGCGCTCATGAATCCCGTGCTGCTCAAGCCCGGCAGTGACCGGAGCAGCCAGGTCGTCCTGATGGGTAAACCTGTCGGGGAAATGAGTGCCCGCGGCTATCACGGCGGGCGTCAGGAACGGCTTCTCGGGACCGTGCTGGAGTGCCTCGCCGAGTTGCGGGGCACGTATGACGCGGTGATCTGTGAGGGGGCGGGCAGTCCCGCCGAGATCAATCTGCGGCGGACGGACATCGTGAACATGGGGATCGCGCGCAACGCGCGGCTGCCCGTGCTCGTCGTCGGCGACATCGACCGCGGGGGTGTCTTCGCCTCCTTCTTCGGGACCGTCGCGCTGCTCTCGCCCGAGGACCAGGAGTTCGTCGCCGGGTTCCTCGTCAACAAGTTCCGCGGGGACGTGTCCCTGCTGGAGCCCGGCCTCGACATGCTCAAGAACCTCACGGGGCGTCGTACGTACGGGGTCCTGCCCTTCCAACACGGCCTGGGCATCGACGAGGAGGACGGGCTGAGGGTCTCTCTGAGGGGCTCGGTCCGGGAGTCCGAGGTCTCCGCCCCCGTCGGCGAGGACATCCTGCGGGTGGCCGTCTGCGCGATCCCGCTGATGTCCAACTTCACGGACGTGGACGCGCTGGCCGCCGAACCGGGCGTCGTCGTGCGGTTCGTGGACCGGGCGGAGGAGCTCGTCGACGCCGACCTCGTCGTCGTGCCAGGCACCCGGGGCACGGTCAGGGCCCTGGAGTGGCTGCGGGAGCGCGGCCTCGCGGACGCCCTCGCCAGAAGGGCCGCGGAAGGCCGTCCCGTACTCGGCATCTGCGGCGGCTTCCAGATCCTCGGCGAGCACATCGAGGACGAGGTCGAGTCGCGCGCCGGCCAGGTGGACGGGCTCGGACTCCTTCCCGTGCGCGTGCGGTTCTCGCGGGAGAAGACCCTGACCCGGCCGGTCGGCGAGGCGCTCGGCGAACCCGTCGAGGGGTACGAGATCCACCACGGGGTCGCCCGGGTCACGGGCGGGGAACCCTTCCTGGACGGCTGCCGGGTCGGCGAGGTCTGGGGCACGCACTGGCACGGCTCGCTGGAGTCGGACGGCTTCCGCCGGGCCTTCCTTCGCGAGGTGGCGGCCGCCGCGGGGCGCCGCTTCGTACCGGCCGCCGACACGTCGTTCGGTTCGCTGCGCGAGGAGCAGCTGGACCGGCTCGGCGATCTGATCGAGGAACACGCGGACACGGACGCGCTGTGGCGGCTCATCGAGTCCGGCGCGCCGACAGGACTGCCTTTCATTCCACCGGGAGCGCCCGCATGAGCACAGTGTTGTTGTTGTCGACCGCCGACACGGATCTGCTGGCGGCCCGTGCCGCCGGCGCCGCGTACCGGATCGGCAATCCGACCCGCGTGGATGTCGCGGAGGAGCTTCCCGCGCTGGTCCGGGGCGCGGACGTCGCCGTCGTACGGCTGCTGGGCGGCAAGCGTGCCTGGGAGGACGGGCTCGCCGCGCTCAGGGCGTCCGGCATTCCGACCGTGCTGCTGGGCGGAGAGTCCGTCCCCGACGCGGAGTTGATGGCCGAGTCGTCCGTGCCCGCCGGTGTGGTCGCGGAGGCGCTGCGCTATCTCGTCGAGGGCGGCCCGGAGAACCTGACCGAGCTGGCCCGCTTCCTGTCCGACACCGTGCTGCTGACGGGCGAGGGCTTCGAAGAGCCGCGGAAGATGCCCGAGTTCGGGGTCCACGGCGAGCGCGCGTACGTCGAGGGCCGTCCGACCGTGGGCGTGCTCTTCTACCGGGCCCATCAACTGAGCGGCAACACCGCCTTCGTGGACACCCTGTGCGACGCGATCGAGGCCCGGGGCGCCAACGCCCTTGCCGTGTACTGCGGTTCGCTGCGCGACGCCGACACCGGCCTGTACGAGATCCTCGGCAAGGCCGACGCGCTGGTCGCGACGGTCCTCGCCGCCGGTGGCACGCACGCCTCGCAGGCGTCCGCGGGCGGTGACGAGGAGGCCTGGGACATCGGCGCGCTCGCCGACCTCAACGTCCCGGTCCTGCAAGGGCTCTGCCTGACCTCGTCACGGTCCGCCTGGGCCGGGTCCGACGCGGCCCTCTCCCCCATGGACGCGGCGATGCAGGTCGCGATCCCCGAGTTCGACGGACGCCTCATCACGGTCCCGTTCTCCTTCAAGGAGCAGGGTCCCGACGACGTTCCGGTGTACGTCGCCGACCCCGAGCGGGCCGCGCGGGTCGCCGGGATCGCCGTGCGCCACGCCCGGTTGAAGCACAAGCCCAACGCGGAGAAGAAGCTCGCGCTCGTCTTCACCGCCTATCCGACCAAGCACTCCCGGGTCGGCAACGCGGTCGGCCTCGACACCCCCGCCTCGGCGGTTCGGGTCCTCGACGCGCTGCGGGACGCCGGGTACGCCCTGACCGAATACCCGGACAACGGCGACGAGTTGATCCACCGGCTCATCGCGGCGGGCGGCCACGACGTCGAGTGGCTCACCGAGGAGCAGCTGGCCTCGGCCCCCGCGCGCGTGCCACTGGCCGACTACCGGGCCTGGTTCGACAAGCTCGACCCGGATCTGCGGAACGGAATGCTGGAGGCGTGGGGCGAGCCGCCGGGCAACCTGTACGTGGACGGCGACGACATCGTGCTGGCCTCCCTGCAGTTCGGGAACGTCGTCGTGATGATCCAGCCGCCGCGCGGTTTCGGCGAGAACCCGATCGCGATCTACCACGACCCGGACATGCCGCCGTCGCACCACTACATGGCCGCCTACCGCTGGCTGGACAACAGCTTCGGCGCCGACGCCGTGGTGCACATGGGCAAGCACGGCACGATGGAATGGCTGCCGGGCAAGGGACTCGGGCTCAGCGGCGGCTGCGCGCCGGACGCCGTTCTCGGCGAACTGCCCCTGGTCTACCCCTTCATCGTCAACGACCCCGGCGAGGGCACCCAGGCCAAGCGCCGCGGGCACGCCACGGTCGTCGACCACCTCGTACCGCCGATGGCCCGCGCGGACACGTACGGCGATCTGGCGAAGCTGGAGCAACTCCTCGACGAGTACGCGCTCGTGTCCGACCTCGACCCGACGAAGGCCCCGGCCGTGCGGGCCCAGATCTGGACGCTGGTCAAGGCGGCCGAGCTGCACCACGACCTGCATGTGGACGACCAGCCGGACGACGACGCCTTCGACGAGTTCGTCATGCACATCGACGGCTATCTGTGCGAGATCAAGGACGTGCAGATCCGCGACGGCCTGCACATTCTCGGCGGCGGCCCGGAGGCCGAGCCGCGCGTGAACCTCGTACTGGCCGTGTTGCGGGCCTCTCAGGTGTGGGGCGGGACGGCGAACGCGCTGCCGGGTCTGCGGGCCTGTCTCGCCGAGCACTTCGGCCTGGTCGAGAAGGAGTTGCTGGGCGAGCCCGGTGCGCCGCTGAAGGTGCCGGTCGAGCTGAGCGACCTGGTCCCGGGTCCCTCGCGGTCGGCGGCCGACGCGATCGATCTCCTTGAGCAGCTGTGCCGCCGGTTCGCGGAGGGCATGGAGGAGCGCGCCTGGGAAGTCGGCGCCGTGCCCGCTCTCGTACGCGAGGTCCTGGGCACCGAACTCCCCGACGCCGTCGCGGTGTTGGAGTTCGCGTGCCGTGAGGTGGTGCCGCGACTCGCCCGTACGACGGACGAGATCGACCACATCCTCCTTGCCCTGAACGGCGGTTACGTCCCGGCGGGCCCCTCGGGTTCACCGACCCGCGGACTTGTGAACGTCCTGCCGACCGGCCGCAACTTCTACTCCGTCGACCCCAAGGCGATCCCGTCCAGGCTGAGTTGGGAGGTCGGGCAGTCGCTCGCCGACTCGCTCGTGCAGCGGTACCTCCAGGACACCGGCGACTACCCGAAGTCCGTCGGTCTGACGGTCTGGGGCACCTCCGCGATGCGCACCCAGGGCGACGACATCGCGGAGATCCTGGCGCTGCTGGGCTGCCGGCCGGTGTGGGACGACGCCTCGCGGCGCGTCACCGGCTTCGAGGTCGTCGGCCTGGAGGAGCTGGGCCGGCCGCGCATCGACGTCACGGTCCGTATCTCCGGCTTCTTCCGGGACGCGTTCCCGCATGTGGTCGGGCTGATCGACGACGCGGTACGGGCGGTGGCCGAGCTGGACGAGCCCGCCGACCGCAACTACGTCCGGGCGCACGCCGACGAGGACACCGCCGAGCACGGCGACCGACGGCGCGCGACCTCCCGTATCTTCGGCTCGAAGCCGGGCGCGTACGGGGCCGGTCTCCTCCCCCTCATCGACGCGCGCAACTGGCGCTCCGACGCCGACCTCGCCGAGGTGTACGCGGTCTGGGGCGGCTACGCCTACGGGCGCGGGCTCGACGGGCGGGCGGCGCGCGGGGACATGGAGACCGCGTTCAAGCGGATCGCCGTGGCCGCCAAGAACGTCGACACCCGCGAGCACGACCTCGTCGACGCGGACGACTACTTCCAGTACCACGGCGGCATGGTCGCCATGGTGCGCCATCTGACGGGCGCGAGCCCCGAGGCGTACGTCGGCGACTCCGCCACCCCCGACCAGGTCAAGACCCGCACCCTCGGCGAGGAGACCCACCGGGTCTTCCGCGCCCGCGTGGTCAACCCTCGCTGGATGGCGGCGATGCGGCGCCACGGCTACAAGGGCGCCTTCGAGATGGCGGCGACCGTCGACTACCTCTTCGGGTACGACGCCACGGCCGGGGTCGTGGACGACTGGATGTACGAGAAGCTCAGCGCGGAGTACGTCTTCGACGCGGAGAACCGGGACTTCATGAAGAAGTCCAACCCATGGGCCCTGCGCGGCATCACGGAACGACTCCTCGAAGCGGCGGACCGCGGGCTGTGGGCCGAGCCGGACGCCGACACGCTGGAGCGGCTGCGCGCCACGTACCTGGAGCTCGAAGGCGACTTGGAGGGCGACGACCAGTGAGTACCCCCTTTCCGTTCACGGCTGTCGTCGGACAGGACGACCTGCGGCTCGCGCTGCTCCTGAACGCCGTGTCGCCCGCGGTCGGCGGTGTGCTCGTACGCGGCGAGAAGGGCACCGCCAAGTCGACCGCCGTGCGCGCCCTTTCGGCGCTCATGCCCGAGGTGGACGTCGTCGCCGGCTGCCGCTTCTCGTGCGCGCCCGCCGCGCCCGACCCGGCGTGCCCGGACGGACCCCACGAGGTGGGAGCGGGAGTCGGGCGGCCGGCGCGCATGGTCGAGTTGCCCGTCGGCGCCTCCGAGGACCGGCTCGTGGGCGCGCTCGACATCGAGCGGGCGCTGGCCGAGGGCGTGAAGGCCTTCGAGCCCGGCCTGCTGGCCGACGCGCATCGCGGAATCCTGTACGTGGACGAGGTCAACCTCCTCCACGACCACCTGGTCGACCTGCTGTTGGACGCGGCCGCGATGGGTGCCTCGTACGTGGAGCGCGAAGGTGTCTCCGTACGGCATGCCGCGCGGTTCCTGCTGGTGGGGACCATGAACCCCGAAGAGGGTGAGCTGCGGCCGCAGTTGCTCGACCGGTTCGGTCTGACGGTCGAGGTGGCCGCCTCGCGGGAGCCCGACCAGCGGGTCGAGGTCGTACGGCGGCGGCTCGCGTACGACGACGATCCGGACGGCTTCGCGGGGCGCTGGGCCGACGAGGAGACGGCGGTACGGGCGCGGATCGTGGCCGCGCGGAAGCTGTTGCCGTCGGTCGTGCTCGGCGACGGGGCGCTGCGGCAGATCGCGGCGACCTGTGCGGCCTTCGAGGTGGACGGGATGCGGGCCGACATCGTGATGGCCCGGACCGCCACCACGCTCACCGCGTGGGCCGGGCGCACGGAGGTCCTGCCCGAGGACGTACGGCAGGCCGCGCTGCTCGCGCTGCCGCACCGGCGGCGACGCAACCCCTTCGACGCGCCGGGACTCGACGAGGACAAGCTCGACGAGACGCTGGAGGAGTTCGGGAGCGGGGAGAACTCCGACGGCTCCGGGGGCTCCGGCAGTTCCGATGGTTCGGACGACTCCGGCGACGAGGATCCGGATCCGGACGGGCCCGACGGGGGCGGCGGGCAGCCGCCTCAGGAAGGGCCCGACGACGGCGGCGCCGAGAGTTCCGGTGAGGTGCCCGCGCAGGGCGAGCCCTCCGAGAACGGCCAGGCCCCGTCGCCGGGCGCGGGCGAACAGGCTCCCGTACGGGCCGCCGACCCCTTCCGTACGAAGGTGCTGAGCGTGCCGGGTCTCGGCGAGGGCGCCGCCGGCCGGCGGTCGCGGGCGCGGACCGAGCACGGGCGGACCACCGGGGCGCGTCGGCCCCAAGGGGCCCTCACCAAGCTGCACCTGGCGGCCACCGTGCAGGCCGCGGCACCCCATCAGCGGGCGCGCGGCCGGTCCGGGCCTGGTCTCGTGGTCCGGCGCGACGATCTGCGGCAGGCCACACGGGAGGGGCGTGAGGGGAACCTCGTGCTGTTCGTCGTGGACGCCTCCGGGTCGATGGCGGCCCGGCAGCGGATGAGCGCGGTCAAGGGGGCGGTGCTGTCGCTGCTCCTCGACGCCTACCAGCGGCGGGACAAGGTGGGGCTCGTGACCTTCCGCGGTTCGACGGGCGAGGTCGCCCTGCCGCCCACCTCCTCGGTGGACGCGGCCGCGGTACGGCTGGAGTCGCTGCCCACCGGCGGGCGTACGCCGCTCGCCGCCGGGTTGCTGCGGGCGCACGACGTGCTGCGGGTGGAGCGGTTGCGGGATCCGGCTCGGCGGGCACTGGTGGTCCTGGTGACGGATGGGAGGGCGACGGGCGGGCCCGAGCCGGTGGCGCTGGCGGGACGGGCCGCTCGGCTGTTCGCCGCCGACGGGGTCGCGTCCGTGGTCGTCGACTGCGAGTCCGGGCCCGTACGGCTCGGGCTCGCGGGACAGCTCGCGGGCGAACTCGGCGGTACGGCCGTGACGTTGGACGAGCTGCGCGCCGACTCGATCGCGGGGCTCGTCAGGGATGTTCAGGGCGACAACAGGAGGGCCGCGTAATGCCGCAGGGACAGCCGAGTGTGGTGCCCGACGACGGACTGACGACTCGTCAGCGGCGGAACCGGCCGCTCGTGGTCGTGCACACCGGGATCGGGAAGGGCAAGTCCACCGCCGCCTTCGGGCTCGCGCTGCGCGCCTGGAATCAGGGCTGGCCCATCGGGGTCTTCCAGTTCGTCAAGTCCGCGAAGTGGAAGGTCGGCGAGGAGAACGCGCTTCGGGTGCTCGGGGCTTCCGACGAGGGCGGGGCCGTCGACTGGCACAAGATGGGTGAGGGGTGGTCGTGGGTGCAGCGCGACTCCCAGATGGACAACGAGGAGAAGGCCCGCGAGGGCTGGGAACAGGTCAAGCGGGATCTGGCCGCTGAGACGTACCGGCTCTATGTGCTGGATGAGTTCGCCTATCCCATGCACTGGGGGTGGGTCGATGTCGACGAGGTCGTCTCCGTGCTGCGGGACCGGCCCGGGACCCAGCATGTCGTGATCACCGGGCGCAACGCTCCCGAGAAGCTCGTCGAACTCGCCGACCTCGTGACCGACATGTCCAAGGTCAAGCACCCCATGGACGCCGGTCAGAAGGGGCAGAGGGGCATCGAGTGGTGAGTTCTTCCGTCCCTCGGCTGGTCATCGCCGCGCCCTCCTCGGGCAGCGGCAAGACCACCGTCGCCACGGGGTTGATGGCCGCGTTCGCCTCGCGGGGGCTTGCCGTGTCCCCGCACAAGGTGGGGCCCGACTACATCGATCCCGGGTATCACGCGCTCGCCACCGGGCGGGTGGGGCGGAATCTCGACGCCTATCTGTGCGGGGCGGAGTTGATCGCGCCGCTGTTCGCCCATGGGGCGCGGGGGTGTGATCTCGCCGTCGTCGAAGGCGTGATGGGGCTGTTCGACGGGGCCGCGGGGGAAGGGGAGCTGGCCTCCACCGCTCATGTGGCGAAGTTGCTGCGGGCGCCTGTGGTGCTGGTCGTGGACGCCTCCTCGCAGTCGCGGTCCGTGGCCGCGCTTGTGCATGGGTTCGCCTCCTGGGATCCGGAGGTGCGGATCGGTGGGGTGATCCTGAACAAGGTGGGGTCCTCTCGGCATGAGGGGATGCTGCGGGAGGCGTTGGACGCGTCCGGGGTGCCTGTGCTTGGTGTCCTGCGGCGGGCCGAGCAGGTGGGGACGCCTTCTCGGCATCTGGGGCTGGTGCCTGTTGCCGAGCGGCGGGTGGAGGCGGTTGCCGCTGTTGCGGCTATGGCTTCGCAGGTGCGGGAGGGGTGTGACCTGGATGCGTTGTTCGCGTTGGCTCGTGGGGCTGGGGCGTTGCCTGGTGACTCGTGGGATGCGGCTGAGGTCTTGGCTTCCTCGCCCCCGCCGCCCCTTCCCGTTCCCGACCCTGGGGGCTCCGCCCCCAGACCCCCGTATCGGCCTGAACGGCCTCGTCCTCAAACGCCGGACGGGCTGAATGGCCCGCGAGTTGCCATCGCGGGTGGGGCCGCCTTCAGCTTCTCCTACGCCGAGCATGCCGAGTTGCTTGCCGCCGCCGGCGCGGAGGTTGTCACCTTCGATCCGCTTCGGGACGAGGAACTGCCCGAAGGGACACGGGGGTTGGTCATCGGGGGCGGGTTTCCCGAGGTGTACGGCCCTGAGTTGTCCGCCAACGAGCCCCTCCGTAAGGCCGTTGCCTCGCTTGCCGGGCGTGGGGCGCCCGTCGCGGCCGAGTGTGCGGGGCTGCTGTATCTCTCGCGTGAGCTCGACGGTCGGCCCATGTGCGGGGTGATCGACGCGAAGGCGCGGATGGACGAGCGGCTGACGCTGGGGTATCGGGATGCCGTCGCCGTGTCCGACAGTGTGCTGGCCGAGGCCGGCAGCCGGATGCGCGGGCATGAGTTTCACCGGACCGTCGTGGAGCCCGGGGCGGGGGTCGCTCCGGCCTGGGGCGTACGCGTTCCGGTGCGGCGGGTCGAAGGTTTCGTACAGCAGGGCGTGCACGCGAGTTATCTGCATACGCACTGGGCGTCCGCGCCCGGTGTCGCCCGTCGGTTCGTGGAGAGGTGTGTCGGGTCATGGGCAACAGCAGGCTGATCGGGGTCGGGGTCGGGCCCGGGGATCCCGAGCTCGTGACCGTCAAGGGGGTCAACTGCCTTCGGGCGGCCGATGTCGTCGTCGTTCCCGTCATGGCCGCGCCCGATGGGACGGATGGCGGGGAGCGGGGGCGCGCCGAGGCCACCGTGCTGCACTACGTGCCCGAGGACAAGGTGGTACGTGTCGTCTTCGCGCTCAACGAGCGGTCCGACCGGGAGCGCCGCGAGGCCGCCTGGGACGCCGCCGGGGAGCGAGTGGCCGGGCTGCTGCGTGCGCACGGGACCGTGGCGTTCGCGACCATCGGCGACCCGAACGTGTACTCCACGTTCACCTATCTCGCGCAGACCATCGAGGACCTCGTACCGGGGACCGTCGTCGAGACCGTGCCCGGTATCACCGCCATGCAGGATCTCGCCGCCCGGTCCGGGGCTGTGCTGACGGAGGGCACCGAGCCGCTGACGCTCGTGCCCGTCACCGCCGGGGCCGGTGCGCTCAAGGACGCGCTCAACGGGCCCGGGACCGTCGTCGCGTACAAGTTCGGGCGGCTGGCGCAGGAGGTCGCCGCGGCGCTGCGGGAGACCGGGCGGCTCGACGACGCCGTGTGGGGGTCGGCCTTGGGGCTGCCGGAGGAGTCCATCCGGCCCGCGGGCGAGCTGGACGGCACCACGCTGCCCTATCTCTCGACGCTCATCGCGCCCGCGCGGCGCGACGGCGGACGCGGCGGCAAGCTGTGACTCCCGTCAGAACAGTGACTCCGGTCGGAGGGCGCCACCCGCGCGCCTCACTCCGCGACGCCCACCACCAGCCAGATGAAGGCAGCCCCCGCGATCGTGCACAGCAGCGTGGAGCGGGCCGGGTGTTCGTGGTGGGCCTCGGGGAGAATCTCGGCGGCGGCGAGATAGAGCAGCGCGCCGCCGAAGAAGCCGAGATAGCCGCCGAGCAGATGCTCGGGGATGGAGAAGAAGAGCGTCGAGGCGGCGCCCACGACCGGGGCCGCCGCGTCCGCGAACAGCATCGCGACCGCCTTGCGGCGGGCGTTCCCGTACAGGGTCGTGATCGTGTACGTGTTGAAGCCGTCCGCGAAGTCGTGGGCGATCACGGCGACGGCCACGGCCGCTCCCATGCCGCCGCCGACCTGGAAGGCCGCGCCGATCGCCACGCCGTCCATGGCGCTGTGGCCGACCATCGCGGCGGCGGCCGTCAGCCCGACTTCGGGCGCGCGGCCGTTGTGTTCCTCGCCTCCGTGCGCCGCCTGGCGGACGGCCAGCAGGCGTTCCACCAGGTGCGCCAGCAGGAAGCCCGCCACGAACAGCAGGAGCGCGGCCGGTACGCCGAAGATCTCGTCGCCCGCCGCGTCGAGCGCCTCCGGCAGCAGGTCCAGGCCGACGACGCCCAGCATCAGGCCGCCTGCCAGACCGAGTACGAGGTGGCGGCGGTCGGTGACGCGTTGCGCCGTCCAGCCGCCGGCCAGCGTCATGAGGAACGCGCCGAGCGCGACGAACACCGCCATACGCCCTTGCTATCCGATCGACCCGTGTTCACGCACGTTCGCCGCACGCCCGAGCCCGCACGGCTTCCGGAATACGTGTCCTGATGTCCCGAAGCACCCCGAAACCCCCTGCACCACCCCCTGCACCACCCCCGGCAGCGTTACCCGCAGCATTCGTAGGAGAGGACCCCATCCCATGGCCGATGCCCCCACCGGCAAGGTGACCTTCGTCGGGGCCGGGCCCGGTGCCGCCGACCTGCTGACGTTCCGCGCCGCGCGCGCCATCGCCGAGGCCGACGTCGTGATCTGGGCGGCCAGCCTGGTGCAGGCCGAGGTCCTCGAACACGCACGCGCGGGAGCCGAGATCCTGGACTCGGCGACGATGTCGCTGGAGGACGTCGTCGCGGTGTACGAGCGCGCCGCCGAGACCGGGCTGAAGGTCGCCCGGATCCACTCCGGCGACCCCGCGCTCTGGGGCGGCACCCAGGAGCAGGTCGACCGGTGCGCGGAGATCGGCATCGAGACCGAGATCGTGCCCGGTGTCTCGTCGTTCTCCGCCGTCGCCGCGCTCGCCCAGCGGGAGCTGACCATCCCCGAGGTCGCGCAGTCCGTGATCCTCACCCGGCTCGGCGGCGGCAAGACGCCGATGCCGCCGGGCGAAGAAGTACGGGAGTTCGCGCGGCACGGGACGACGATGGCCCTGTTCCTGTCGGCAGCCCGCAGCGGACAGCTCGTACGGGAGCTGCTGGAGGGCGGTTATCCGACGTCGACGCCGGTCGTGGTCGCGTACCAGGCCACCTGGCCGGAGGAGCTGATCGTGAAGTGCACGATCAGCACGCTGGAGGAGACCGTCAAGGAGCACAAGCTCTGGAAGCACACGCTGTTCCTGGTCGGCCCGGCCCTCGACGCGCACGGCACCCGCTCGCACCTCTACCACCCCGGCCACTTCCACGGCTTCCGCAAGGCCGACCCCGAGGCCCGCAGGGCACTGCGGACGCAGGGCGCACAGGGCGGCGCGCGGGGTACGCAGGGCGCACAGGGTGTCACTCCGTGATCACCGTCGTCGGTACGGGTACGGGGGCGCCCCTTTCGCCGGACGCCGGGGCCGCGTTGGCCGGGGCGGGGCTCGTCGTGGGCGGCCGGCGTCACCTGGCCGCCGCGACGACGATGCCGGACACGGCCGAGCGGGTCGTCCTGGGTCCGCTCGCGCCCGCCCTCGACGCGATCGAGCAGTTCCTGGAGAAGCCGGAGGGCCAGGGGCGGGTCGTCGTGCTGGCCTCCGGGGACCCCGGGTTCTTCGGGATCGTCCGGGCCCTCGCCGAACGTTTCGGGGCCGAGCGGCTGGAGGTCCACCCTGGGGTGTCGTCCGTCGCGACCGCCTTCGCGCGGATCGGGCTGACCTGGGACGACGCGGTGGTCGTGAGCGCGCACGGGCGTGACCTGCGGACCGCCGTGAACGTCTGCCGGGCCCATCCCAAGGTGGCGGTGCTGACCGGTCCGGGATCCGGACCGGCGGAACTCGGGGCCGCGCTGCGGTCCAGCGGGCGGGTGTTGGTGGTGGCTTCGGCGTTGGGGGCGGGTGCGGTTTCAGCGCTGGGGGCGGATGCGACTTCGGCCGCTGCCCCGGGAGCGGCCTCCGGCAAGGACGCGGGCGCGGGCCGCCGCTTCGTCTCGGGCTCGGGCTCTGGCTCTGGCTCTGGCTCTGGCTCGGGCTCGGGCTCGGGCTCGGGCTCGGGCTCGGGCTCGGCTTCGGCCGCTGCCCCGGGAGCGGCCTCCGGCACGGACACGGGCGCGGGCCGCCGCTTCGTCTCGGGCTCGGGCTCTGGCTCGGGCTCTGGCTCGGGCTCGGCTTCGGCCTCTGTTCCGAGCGCGGGGTCCGGCACGGGTGCGGACACGGGCTCCGGCGTGGGCGCGGGTTCAGGCTCCGGCACGGGCGCGGGTTCGGGCGCTGGCGTGGGCGCGAGTTCGGGCGCTGGCGTGGGCCCCCGCTTCAGCTCGGGCTCGGGCCCCGGCTCCAGCTCGGATTCCGGCCCCGGCTCAGACCCGGGCTCGGCCCCAAACCCCGCCCCAGGCCCCCACCCCGACACTGGCCCCGGCCCCGGCGAACGCATCGAGCGGATCACCCCCGCCGAGGCCGCCGCCCGTGACTGGGGGCCGGCGGTGAGCGTCGTGCTCTGTCTCGACGAGTCGCGCGTCCTCTCCCCCGTGCGCACGATCGCCGGGCCGCCGCCAGGGCCCGCCCAGTGGGCGCTGGAAGAGGGCGAGTTCGCCCACCGCGACTCGATGATCACCAAGTTCGAGGTACGGGCGCTGGCGCTGGCCCGACTCGGGCCGCGGCTCGGTGACCACGTGTGGGACATCGGCGCGGGCTCGGGCTCGGTCGCCGTGGAGTGCGCACGGCTGGGGGCCGCCGTGACCGCCGTGGAGAAGACCCTGGACGGCGTGGAGCGGGTCCGCGCCAACGCCGCCGCGCACCGGGTCGACGTGACCGCCGTGCACGGCGCCGCGCCGACCGTGCTGTCCGACCTGCCCGACCCCGACGCCGTGTTCATCGGCGGGGGCGGGCGGGAACTGCCCGCCATCGTGACCGCCTGTGCCCGGCGGGCGCGGCGGTCGGTCGTCGTGGCGATGGCGGCCCTGGACCGGGTTCCGGCGGTCCGGGACGCGCTGGTCGCGGCCGGGCTCGACTGTGACGGCGTACTGCTGCAGTCGTCCCGGCTGGCGCCGCTGCCGGGGGACGTCACCCGGCTCGCGGCGACCAACCCCGTTTTTCTGCTGTGGGGCGTCCGGCCTCCGGTACGTAGTGAAGGAGTTGCTCAGTGATCGGCCTGATTTCCGCGACGGCCGCCGGTTCGGCGGGCTGTCGGCGGGTGGCCTCGGCCTGGCCGGGCCGTACCCGTGTGTACGAGGGCCCCGTGGGGGACGCCGTGCGGCGGGCCTTCGCGGAGTGTGAGCAGCTCGTGTGCTTCCTCGCCACGGGGGCCGTGGTGCGGCTCGTCGCGCCGCTGCTCGTCGACAAGGCGTCCGACCCCGGCATCGTGTGCGTCGACGAGGGCGGGCGGTTCGCGGTGTCCCTGGTCGGGGGCCACGGCGGCGGTGCGAATGAACTCGCCCGTGAGGTCGGCGAGTTGCTCGGTGCCGAGCCTGTCGTGACGACGGCGACCGACTCCGTGGGAGTACCGGGGCTCGACACGCTCGGCCTGCCCGTCGAAGGGGATGTGGCCGGGGTGTCCCGGGCCATGCTGGACGGCGAACCGGTCGCGCTGAACGCCGAGTTGGCCTGGCCACTGCCGCCGCTGCGGGTCGCCGCGGCCGGGGCGTACTCAATTCGCGTCAGTGACACGGCTGTTGAGCCCGCCGAGCGTGAGGTCGTGCTCCGGCCGCCCTCCCTCGTCGTGGGCGTCGGCGCCTCCAAGGGCGCCCCCGTCGACGAGGTGCTCGGGCTCGTCCAGGACGCGCTCCGGGACGCGGGTCTTTCGGTGAGGTCCGTCGCCGAGCTCGCCACCGTGGATGCCAAGGCCGAGGAGCCCGGCATTCTCGGGGCGGCCGAGCGGCTCGGGGTGCCCGTGGTGACGTACGGCGCCGAGGAGTTGGCGGCGGTCGACGTGCCGAACCCCTCGGACGCGCCCCTCGCCGCCGTCGGTACCCCGTCGGTGGCGGAGGCCGCCGCCCTCGTGCGCGGCGGCGAACTCCTCGTCCCCAAGCGCAAGTCGGCCGCGCGGCCCGCGATGGCGACCTGCGCGGTCGTACGCAGGCCCGGGCGCGGGCGGCTCGCGGTGGTCGGACTCGGTCCCGGCGCCCGGGACCTGCTGACGCCCCGCGCGAAGGACGAGTTGCGCCGCGCCTCGGTGCTCGTCGGGCTCGACCAGTACGTCGACCAGATCCGCGACCTGCTCCTGCCGGGCACCCGGATCCTGAAGTCGGGGCTCGGGGCCGAGGAAGAGCGGGCCAGGACGGCCGTCGCCGAGGCCCGGCTCGGGCAGGCGGTCGCGCTGATCGGCAGCGGTGACGCGGGCGTGTACGCGATGGCGTCGCCCGCGCTCGCGGAGGCGTCCGACGACATCGACGTGGTCGGGGTGCCGGGGGTGACCGCCGCGCTCGCGGCCGGGGCGATCCTGGGCGCGCCGCTCGGCCACGACCATGTGTCGATCAGCCTCTCCGACCTGCACACACCGTGGGAGATCATCGAGCGCCGGGTGCGCGCGGCGGCCGAGGCCGACCTCGTCGTCACCTTCTACAACCCGCGCAGCCGCGGTCGCGACTGGCAGCTCCCGAAGGCGCTGACGATCCTTGCTCAGCACCGGAAGCCGACGACGCCCGTGGGAGTCGTACGCAATGCCTCGCGGCCGGACGAATCCAGCCGTGTCACCACCCTCTCGGGACTCGACCCGGCGACGGTGGACATGATGACGGTGGTGACCGTGGGCAACACGGCGACCCGTGAGATCGCCGGCCGCATGGTGACGCCCCGCGGCTACCGCTGGCAGGAGGAACCCAGGTGAGCGCAGTGAGCAGGGTGTTCCCGGAGAACCGGATCGTGCACCCCATCGAGGAGGAGTCCTTCCGGCGGCTGCGGGCCCGTCTGGACACCTCGCACTTCCCGCCCCTGACCCGTGCCGTCGTGGAGCGGGTGATCCACTCCGCGGCCGACCTCGACTACGCGAGCGATCTGGTGACCGACGAGGGCTCGCTGGAGAAGGCCCACCGGGCGCTGCACGACGGGGCGCCCGTCGTCGTGGACGTGGAGATGGTCGCGGCGGGCATCACCCGGCGCGGCACCGTCTGCCGTCTCAAGGACGCCGTGTCCGGCCCGGGGCTGACCCGCTCCGCCCATGCGATCCGGCTCGCGTACGAGCAGGTCGGGCCCGGCGCGCTCTGGGTGATCGGCTGTGCCCCGACCGCGCTGGAGGAGCTCCTCACCCTGGACGCCTCCCCCGCGCTCGTCATCGGGCTGCCCGTCGGGTTCGTCGGCGCGGCCGAGTCCAAGGCCGCGCTGCGCGAGAGCGGGCTGCCCGCCGTGAGCAACGTGTCCGAGAAGGGCGGTTCGGCGGTCGCCGCGGCCGCGCTCAACGCCCTGCTGTACCACCCCGTTTCCCACCCGGTGCCCGACGCCGTTTCCCACCCCGCGCCCGAGGCCGAGTCCCGGGCCGGTTCCCCGTTCGAATCCAAGGAGAAATCGTGACCACCCCCGCCCCCGCCCTGCTCATCGCCGGACACGGCACCCGGGACGACGCGGGTGCCGAGGCCTTCCGCGACTTCGTACGGGAACTGGGCCGCCGCAACCCCGGACTGCCCGTCGCGGGCGGCTTCATCGAGCTCTCCCCGCCGCCGCTCGGCGACGCCGTGACCGAACTGGTCGAGCAGGGCGTGCGCCGGTTCGCGGCCGTCCCGCTGATGCTGGTGTCCGCCGGGCACGCCAAGGGCGACATCCCGGCCGCGCTGAGCCGCGAGAAGGAGCGGCACCCCGGGATCTCGTACACGTACGGGCGTCCGCTGGGCCCGCACCCGGCGTTGCTCGCGGTGCTGGAGCGGCGGCTCGACGAGGCGCTCGGCGGTTCGGCGCGGACCCCCGCGGACCGTGCCGAGGTGACCGTCCTGCTCGTCGGGCGCGGCTCGACCGACCCGGACGCCAACGCCGAAGTGCACAAGGCGGCACGGCTGTTGTGGGAGGGGCGGGGTTACGCGGGCGTGGAGACGGCGTTCGTGTCGCTGGCCGCGCCGGACGTGCCGTCGGGCCTGGACCGCTGTGTGAAGCTGGGCGCGCGCCGGATCGTGGTGCTCCCCTACTTCCTCTTCACGGGTATCCTCCCGAACCGGGTGCGGCAGCAGACCGAGGGGTGGGCGGCCGCGCATCCGGAGACCGACGTGGTCTCCGCCGATGTCATCGGGCCGGAGCCGGAGTTGCTCGACCTGGTCATGGAGCGCTACCGGGAGGCGGTCGAGGGTGATCTGCGGATGAACTGCGACTCCTGCGTCTACCGCATCGCGCTGCCCGGGTTCGAGGACAAGGTGGGGCTCCCCCAGCAGCCGCACTTCCACCCGGACGACGACGGGCACCACCACGGACATCACCATCACGACGGCCACGCACCCTCCCATGCACACTGAGAGGGACGACAGAGACGGCCGGGGCGGACACCACCGCCCCGGCGGCGGACCGGGCGTCGGGGCTCGGGCCACCGGCGGACAGGGTTCCGGTGGACTCGGTGACACGCACGACCTCCGGCACCACGGTGACGCCGAGGTGCGCGACGACGGATCGGCGCTCGTCGACCTCGCGGTGAACGTCCGCGCGGACACTCCGCCGGCCTGGCTGCGTGCGCGGATCGCCGAGTCGCTGACGGGGCTCGCGGCCTACCCGGACGGGCGGGCCGCGCGGGCCGCGGTGGCGGCGCGGCACGGGCTGCCCGTGGAGCGGGTGCTGCTCACGGCGGGTGCGGCCGAGGCCTTCGTGCTGCTGGCGCGTGCTCTGAAGGTCCGTCGCCCCGTGGTCGTGCACCCGCAGTTCACGGAGCCGGAGGCGGCTCTGCGGGACGCGGGGCACACCGTGGACCGGATGCTCCTGCGGGCCGAGGACGGTTTCCGGCTCGACCCGTCGGCCGTCCCCGAGGACGCGGACCTGGTCGTGATCGGCAACCCGACCAACCCGACGTCCGTCCTCCACCCGGCCGCCCTGATCGCCGAACTCGCCCGTCCCGGGCGGACGTTGGTGGTCGACGAGGCGTTCATGGACGCGGTTCCGGACGAGCGGGAGACCCTCGCGGGGCGTACGGACGTGCCGGGTCTGGTGGTGCTGCGCAGCCTCACCAAGACATGGGGTCTCGCGGGGCTGCGCATCGGGTACGTCCTGGCCCCGCCCGAGACGATCGCCGAGCTCGAACGGGCCCAGCCGCTCTGGCCGGTGTCCACGCCCGCGCTCGCGGCCGCCGAGGCCTGTATGACTTCGCGGGCGCTGGCCGAACAGGAGCACGCGGCCCGTCGCGTGGCGATCGACCGGGCCCATCTGGTCGCCGGACTCAGGGAGTTCGCGTCCGACGGCGTCCGTGTCGCGGAGCCCGCCGAGGGTCCCTTCGTCCTCATCGGGCTCCCCGGGGCGGCTGCCGTCCGCGCCCGGCTGCGCCGGCTGGGCTTCGCCGTGCGGCGCGGTGACACGTTCCCGGGGCTCGACGACACCTGGCTGCGCCTGGCGGTGCGCGACCGGGCGACGGTCAACCGCTTCCTCCAGGCACTGGACCAGGCAGTGAGCCTGCGGGACCGCTGACCTCCCCCGGACGCACCGAGCGCGCGAACTCCTGCTTGTCGCCGGTGAGTTCGCGCGCCCGAGCCACTGAGCCCGTCCGAACCGCCGTGCGCATCCGACCGCCGAGGAGGTCCGGACCGCCGTGCGCGCCCGACCGCCGAGGGCGCCCGGGCCTCCCAGCACGTCCGGGCCGCCGAGGGTGTGCTCAGTTCCTCTTGCGGCGGGCCAGTGCGACGGCTCCGCCGCCCGCTGCCAGCAGGGCGACCGCGCCCGCGGCGACGTACGGTGTCGCCGAACTGCCGCCGGTCTCGGCGAGGTTGGCCTCGTCGACGGGCGCGCCCTGTGGCTTCACCTCGGTCGCCGGCTCGACGGGTTCCGCGGACGCGGGTGCGTCCGGTGCCTCGCAGGTGGCCTCGGCGAGGGTGACCGTGCCCTCGACCTCGGCCACGTTCAGCTTCAACGGGTTGATGGACACCTTGAGTTGGAGCGCGGTGGCGGCGGCCGTACGCGAGGTGGTGCGGGTCGACGCCAGGTCGAGGCGCACCTCGCCCACGCCGGGCACCTTCACCTCGGTCGGGCCACCGGCGGTCACCGTGGTCTTCTTGCCGAGGACCGTCACCGCGCCCAGCGGATTGGCGGTGGCGACCGGCTTCTCGCCCGCCACGCAGATCGCCTTCGCGCCGACCTGCTCGATCTCGATGAGGGACAGCAGGGGCAGCCCCGGCACATGCACCTTGGCATGGGCGAGGTTCACCGAGCCCTCGGCCTTCTTCGCGGAGACCTTCGCGCTCGACCGGGCCACCTCCGCGCCCAGTACGGTGAACGGCCGCCCGCCGTCGACCCCGTCCAACGTGGCGGTGAGCGCGGTCTTTTCGGCGCTGCGCGGTGCCTGTACGTCGTTGAGCGAGACCGTGAGCGGGACGTTCACGGACTTGTTGAGCAGGGAGACGTCGAGCCCGGTGCGCAGGACGACGGCACTGGCGCGGCCGTGGTCCTCGGTCGCGTGGGCCGGGCCCGCGCCGGCCAGGACCGCGGGACCCGCGGCCAGGACGGTGGCCACCGCGGTGACGGCGAACCTGCGTGCGGGCATGCGTGCGGGCATGCGGAAAGCGTTGCTGTTCAAGGTGGTGGGACCCCCACGGGAGACAGAACTGGAGACGCGACGCCGCCGGACGCTCCGCTCACGGGGACCTGTGGGGAGCGCCGACGGCGTCGATGCGGGAATCCTTACGCACGGAGAGTGAACAGTCAGCAAGCTGACGGGAGTTCACCCATACGTGGAGTTTCCGTGCGCGTCTTCGAATCGTCCGGCACGCGCGTTCCCCATCTCCACCCGGATGCCCGAATCGGCTCGAACGCGCCGGTTGACGCGCCGGAGCATGCGCGGAAGTGCAGAACGAGCGGGCCCTGCGGACGGTTACGCTCCGTCAACTCGCCGCCCGCCCCGGACAGGTCCTAGCCGACGACCTTGCCGTTCAGCACCACTCGTCGGGGCGCCGCCAGCACCCGTACATCCGCCCGCGGGTCTCCCTCGTACACGACGAGGTCCGCCGGTGCTCCCTCGTCCAGTCCTGGCCGTCCCAGCCAGGCCCGGGCGCCCCACGCCGTCGCCGACAGCGCCTCGATGGGCGGGATCCCGGCGGTCACCAGCTCGGCGACCTCGCCCGCCACCAGGCCGTGCGCGAGCGTGCCGCCCGCGTCGGTGCCGACATACACGGGGACACCGGCGTCGTACGCGGCGCGCACGGTGTCGTAGCGACGCTCGTGCAGCCGTCGCATGTGCGCCGACCAGCGGGGGAACTTGGCCTCGCCGCCGGCCGCGAGCTGCGGGAAGGTGGCGATGTTGACGAGGGTCGGGACGATGGCGACGCCGCGTTCGGCGAAGAGCGGGATGGTGTCCTCGGTCAGGCCGGTGGCGTGCTCGATGCAGTCGATGCCCGCCTCCACCAGGTCCCGCAGGGACTCCTCGGCGAAGCAGTGCGCGGTGACCCGGGCGCCCAGGCGGTGGGCCTCGGCGATCGCGGCCTCGACCTCGGCGCGGGGCCAGCAGGCACCGAGGTCACCCGTCTCACGGTTGAGCCAGTCCCCCACGAGCTTCACCCAGCCGTCGCCCCGGCGGGCCTCCTGGGCGACGTACGCGACGAGGTCGTCCGGCTCGATCTCGTGGGCGAAGCCGCGGATGTAGCGGCGGGTGCGGGCGATGTGGCGGCCTGCCCTGATGATCTTCGGGAGGTCCGCGCGGTCGTCGATCCAGCGGGTGTCCGAGGGCGAGCCCGCGTCGCGGATGAGCAGGGTGCCGGCCTCTCGGTCGGTCAGGGCCTGCTTCTCCGCGATGTCGTCTGCGACGGGGCCGCTGGGGCCGAGGCCCACGTGGCAGTGGGCGTCCACGAGTCCGGGCAGGGCCCAGCCGTTCACTGTGCGGATGTCACGAGCGCCTGGCGGGCGCTCGTAGGTGATTCTGCCGCCGACGACCCAGAGTTCGTCCCGGATGTCGTCGGGGGTGACGAGCACACGGCCCTTTACGTGCAGTACCGCCTGATCACTCATGAGTGCACTTTAGTTCGGCGGCTGCGGGTTGGTTGTGGCTGGTCGCGCAGTTCCCCGCGCCCCTTACGGGGCGCCTGGCTGGTCCGGGGTTTCCTCCTCCACGTCCGCCATTGCCGGGTCCAGTAGGCGGGACAGGAAGTGGCGGGTCCGCTCGTGGGTGGGGTTGGTGATGACCTGGGTCGGGGGGCCGTCCTCGATGACGGTGCCGGCGTCCATGAAGACGACTCGGTCGGCCACCTCGCGGGCGAAGGTCATCTCGTGGGTGACGACCATCATGGTCATGCCCTCGTCGGCGAGCATGCGCATGACGGCGAGGACGTCTCCGACGAGTTCCGGGTCGAGTGCCGAGGTGGGCTCGTCGAAGAGCATCACCTCGGGGCCCATGGCGAGCGCTCGGGCGATGGCGACGCGCTGCTGCTGGCCGCCGGAGAGGGAGGCGGGATACGCGTCCGCCTTCTCGGAGAGGCCGACCCGCCGGAGGTTCTCGGCGGCGACCTTGGCGGCCGCTTCCTTGTCGCGGCCGAGCACCCGGCGCTGCGGCAGCGTGAGGTTCTCGGTCACCGTCAGGTGCGGGAAGAGGTTGAACTGCTGGAAGACCATGCCGATCCGGCGGCGTACGGCGTCGATGTCCACGTCGGGATGGGTCACCTCGGTGCCGCCGACGAAGACCTGGCCCTTGGTGGGCTCTTCGAGGAGGTTCACGCAGCGCAGGAGCGTGGACTTGCCGGAGCCGGAGGGGCCGATGACACACACGACCTCGCCGGAGCGGACCTCCAGGTCGATGCCGCGCAGCACCTCGTTGTCGCCGAACGACTTGTGCAGGCCGCGGACCTGGATCTCCGGCGTGCCGCTCGCGTCCTTCGTGAGGTCCGGGCTGCTCGTAGTGCTCACTTGGTGGCCTCCCCTGCCTTCGCCTCAAGGCGGCGTACGACGAAACCGAGCGGGATCGTGACCAGCAGATAGCACAGGCCCGCCACCAGGATCGGTGTCGAGTTGGCGGTCTCGCTGGCCAGGTCGCGGCCGAACTTGGAGAGTTCGCGCTCCTCCAGGGTGACCCCGAGGAACAGCACCAGCGAGGAGTCCTTGAAGAGGAGCACCAACTCGTTGGTGAGCGGCGGGATCACGATCCGGAACGCCTGCGGAATGATGATCGAGACCATGGCCCGGGCATGTGAGAAGCCCAGCGAACGGGCCGCCTCCATCTGTCCCTTGGGCACGGCCTGGATGCCCGCGCGGATCGTCTCCGCCATGTACGCGGCCGCGACGAGGCCGAGCGCGAGCGCGACCTTTCCGTACGTGCCGCCCGGGATCTCCGTGCCGGGGAACGCCAACGGCACGGCGACGCCGACGAAGATGAAGATCAGCAGGGCGGGCAGTCCGCGGAAGATCTCGATGTAGATGCCGGCCAGCCAGCGGTACGGCCCCACGGAGGACAGCCGCATCAGGGCGACGACCACACCGAGGGCGAGGCCGAAGACGAAGCCGGACACCGTGTAGAGGACGGTGTTCTTCAGCGCCAGCGTGATGATGTCCGGGAACATCCGCTCGGCCAGGTCGACTTGAGCGAACTGGTTCTGCAGCTGCCCCCAGTCGGCCGAGACGCCGAGGGCGACCAGTGCGGCGACGAACACCGCGTACTGGACGCCGCGCGACACGGCCCGCTTCTGACGTCTGGTCAGACCGCTTCTGCGGGGCTGGACTTCGGTATCCGTCCCACTCATGAGGCGGCGGACGGGGAAGCGGAGGCGGCGTCCTCGTCGTATGGGCCGATCCACTTCTCGTACAGCTTCTTGTAGGTGCCGTCGGACTTCGCGTCCGCCAGCGCGTTGTTGATGGCGTCGGCGAGCTTGGTGTTGCCCTTCTTCACCGTGAAGCCGTACTCCTCACCGGTGTTGATGTTGTCGGCGACCTGGAAGGCGTCCGCGTTGGCCTTGTCCTTCAGCCAGCCCTGGACGACCGGGTAGTCGATGACGACGGCCTTGACCTGGCCGGTGCGCAGGCCGTTGAGGAGGGCGTCGGAGGACTCGAAGGAGACCGGGTCGAGGCCCTTGCTCTTCGCGAACTCCTCACCGGTGGTCTGCGCCTGGGCGCCGACCTTCTTGCCCTTGAGGTCGGCGAAGGAGGAGATGCCGCTCTTCTTGTCGGCGAGGACGGCCTGGGTGGCCTCGAAGTACGGGTCGGAGAAGTCGACGTTCTTCTTGCGCTCGTCGGTGATCGTCATGCCGGCCGCGGCGAGGTCGCACTGGCCGGCGTTGAGGGACCCGCCGGTCTTGAAGTTCTCGAAGGGCTGGTCGAGGATCTCCTGCTTCACGCCCAGGTCCTTGGCGACCAGGTCGATGATCGAGACGTCGAAGCCCTGCACCTTGCCGTCGATCTCCGACTGGAACGGCGGGTACGGCAGGTGCGTGCAGGTGGTGAGCTGCCCGCCCTTCACCAGTTCGACCCCGTTCGCGGTGGTCTTCTTGCCCCCGTCGTCGTCCGAAGAACAGCCGGCGACGAGCAGCAGCCCGGCCGTCGCGGTGGTGGCGGCCAGCATGCGGGACCGGCGCCCGAGGACCATCTTCACGGGGGTTGACCTCCTGTGGGGGAACTGTGGCTTCTGATTATAAGGAAAGGTTTGAGGCTCTCAAACCATTCCCATGGCCATTGAGCCGTCCGGCCTCAGAAGTCATCGGTGGGGTGGGCGGGGAACCGCCCGTTACGCTCGTGTGCGTCTACCCCGTGAGCGCCATCCGTGAACAGCGCCATCCGTGAACGAAGAGAGCACTGCTGTGACCCACCCCTTCCTGGACCTGGCACCGCTGAGCGCCGCGCACTTCGCGTCGATCGAGGACCGCGTGGCGCGGCTGCTCTCCACCGAGCAGGACGTACTGATCACCCAGGGCGAGGCGCTGCTGCCGCTGGAGGGCGCCATCCGCGGCGCCGCCGGCCCCGGTACGACCGCTCTCAACGTGATCACCGGTCCGTACGGGCAGACGTTCGGCGACTGGCTGAGGGACTGCGGTGCGACGGTGCACGACCTGGCCGTCCCCTTCCACACGGCGGTCACGGCCGCGCAGGTCCGGGAGGCCTTCGCCGAGCACCCGGAGATCGACTTCGTCTCGCTCGTCCACGCGGAGGCCGCCACCGGCAACACCAACCCGGTCGCGGAGATCGGCGAGGTCGTACGGGCTCACGGCGCCCTGTTCTATCTGGACGCGGTGGCGTCGATCGGCGCGGAGCCGGTGCTGCCGGACGCGTGGGGCGTGGACCTGTGTGTGATCGGCGCCCAGAAGGCGATGGGCGGGCCGGCGGGGGTCTCCGCGGTCTCGGTGAGCTCCCGGGCCTGGGCCCGGATGTCCGCCAACCCGCACGCTCCGCGCCGCTCCTACCTCTCGCTCCTGGACTGGAAGGAGCGCTGGATCGACACCGGGCGCAGGGCGCTGCTGCACGCCCCGGCCCAGTTGGAGATGCTCGCGCTGGAGGCGTGCGTGGTCCGTATCGAGGAGGAGGGGCTCGACACGGTGATGGCCCGCCATGCGGCGGCCGCGGCGGCCACCCGGGCGGGGGCGCTCACGCTGGGCGGGGTGTCGAGCCGTATGTGTACGAGGACTCGGCGGCGGCTCCGGTCGCCACGACGTTGCGTACGCCGGTGGGGGTCGATGCCTCCGCGGTGGTGGCCAGGGCGCTGGCCTCCGACCCGACGTTGCCGCTCGCCGCGGGTGGGGGTGCCCTGGCCAAGGAGATGATCCGGGTCAACCACTACGGCCCCGCGGCGACGCCGGACTCCGTCCGGTCCTGCCTCACCGCGCTGCGCGCCGCGCTGGCCGAGGCCTGATTCCGTCTGCGGGCCGGTGGGGGCTGGTCGCGCAGTTCCCGCGTCCCTGAAAGACAAAAGCAGGGGCGCAGCCCCGCTTCAGGGGCGCGGGGAACTGCGCGAGCAACCCCCACCGGCCCCGCGGAATGAACTCAGGCGGTTGAACGTTCACGTACGAAAGCGGGGGCCGCCTCCGCATCCGTCCGTACGAGTCGAAAGAGCAGAACACATGCGCGTCGAGATCTGGAGCGACATCGCCTGCCCATGGTGCTACGTGGGCAAGGCCCGCTTCGAGAAGGCGCTCGACGCCTTCCCGCACCGCGACGACATCGAGGTGGTGCACCGCTCCTTCGAGCTCGACCCGGGGCGCGCCAAGACGGACATCCAGCCGGTGATCAGGATGCTCACCAAGAAGTACGGCATGAGCGAGGCGCAGGCGCAGGCCGGTGAGGAGAACCTCGGCACGCAGGCGGCCGCCGAGGGTCTTGAGTACCGCACCCGGGACCGCGACCACGGCAACACCTTCGACATGCACCGGCTGCTGCACCTGGCGAAGGAGCGGGGCCGGCAGGACGAGCTGATCCAGATCTTCTACAAGGCGAACTTCGCCGAGGAGCGGTCCGTCTTCGGCGACGACGAGCGGCTCGTGGAGCTGGCCGTCACCGCCGGGCTCGACGCCGACGAGGCCCGCAAGGTGCTCGCCGACCCGGCCGCGTACGCCGACGAGGTCCGCGCCGACGAGCGCGAGGCGGCCGAGCTGGGCGCGAACGGCGTGCCGTTCTTCGTCCTCGACCGGAAGTACGGCGTCTCCGGCGCCCAGCCCGCCGAGGTCTTCGCGCAGGCCCTGGAGCAGGCATGGGGCAGCCACTCCCCGCTGAAGCTGATCCAGCAGGACGACGCCGAGGCGTGCGGCCCCGACGGATGTGCGGTGCCGCAGAACTGACGGGGACGGCAAAAGCGCAGGTCGGGGCGTATCCATAAGCGTTGCTTGGTGAGACCACGTAGAAGTCGGCAATGGACGGGGAGATGCCCGGGCCGCAGAGTGGTCCCATGGAGACCTTCGAGACTCTCGTCCGTGCCGAGTTCGCCGCGAAGAACACCTATCTCAACACCGCGAGCACCGGGCTGCTCCCGGCCCGCGCGGTCGACGCCATGCGGGCCGGCGTCGAGTCCGTGGCGGCCGGGCAGCCGCAGGACATGTTCGCCGACGTGGAGGCGGCCCGCGCCGCCTTCGCCCGCCTCGTCGGAGTCCCGGACCGCCGGGTCGCGGCCGGGGCGTCCGTCGCCGTCTACAGCGGACTGATCGCCGCCTCGCTGCCCGAGGGCGCCGAAGTCCTCACCGCCGAGGCCGACTTCACCTCCGTGGTGAACCCCTTCCACATGCGCCGCGACCTCAAGGTGCGCACCGTGCCGCTGGAGCGGATCGCCGAGTCGGTGCGCCCGGGCACCGCGCTCGTCGCGGTCAGCGCCGCCCAGTCCGCGGACGGCCGGATCGTCGATCTGCCGGCGCTGCGCGAGGCGGCACGCGAGCACGGGACCCGTACGTACATCGACGCGTCCCAGGCCACCGGATGGCTGCCCGTCGAGGCGGACGCGTACGACTATGTGTCCTCCGTCGCCTTCAAGTGGCTCGTCTGCCCGCGGGGCGTGGCTTTCCTGGTCGTTCCGGAGGACCTGGGCGGACTGAACCCGATCTTCGCGGGCTGGGTCGCGGGAGAGCACCCCTGGGACAGCTGCTACGGGCCGGTCGAGGAACTCGCCCACTCCGCGCGGCGGTTCGACGAGAGCCCGAGCCTCTTCTCGTACGCGGGCGCCCGTCACTCGCTGGAGCTGATCGAGGAGTTGGGCGTGGACGCCGTGCACGCCCATGACCTCGCCCTCGCCGACCGCTTCCGCGCGGGCCTGGCCGGCCTGGGGCAGGAGCCGGTTCCGGCGCCGGGATCGGCGATCGTCTCCGTGCCCGGACTCGGCCACAGGCAGCCGGAGTTGAGCCGGGCGGGGATCGAGGTCTCCGACCGCGCGGGCAACTTGAGGGCGGCGTTCCACCTGTACAACACGGCCGCGGATGTCGATCGTCTGCTGGACGTCCTGTCGGACTGATTGCCGGACCCACTGGCGCGGGGTCCTCGGGGACGCTAGGAAGGGCATCACGAGGTGGTGGTGCCGGTGGAGCCAACTCTCCACAAGTCCGAACGGCCGCCCGCGGATGCGGAGTTGCATCGGCGGCTGGTGTACGGCGACGAGTCCGCGTTGTCCGAGGCCTACGCGGCGTACGGCGGGCTCGTGCGGAGGATCGCCGGGCGCGTCACGAACAGCCCCGCGGCCGCCGAGGACGTGGCGCAGGAGGTCTTCGCCCAGCTGTGGAGCAGGCCGTACGCGTTCGACGCGCGCCGGGGTTCGCTGCGCACCTGGCTGTCGGTGCTCGCGCACCGGCGGGCCGTGGACTGGGTGCGCAGCGAGGCCCGGCACCGCAAGGCCGCCGGGGCGGACGACTCCGCGCTGCACGCCATCCCCGACACCGGGCCCGGGCCCGACGAGGCAGTCGTCGACCGCGAGCGCTCGCTGCTGCTGCACTCCGCGCTGGCCGAACTCCCGCAGCCGCAGCGGGAGGTGGTGCACCTCGCCTACTTCGCGGGCCGCACCTACCGCCAGGCCGCCGTCGAGCTCGGCATTCCGGAGGGCACCGCCAAGACCCGCTTACGGTCCGCGCTGCGCAAGTTGGCCGAGACTTTGGCCGAGCCGCCGGATCCGGCGTGGGAAAGGGGCGCATGATGGCGACAGGGGAAGGAGGCGTCCGGTGACCGACGACCACGACGGTGTGCCCGAGCTGCTGGCCGCCTGGGCCTTCGGCGCGCTGCAGCCCGCGGACGAGAAGGCGGTACCGGCGCACCTGGCCGGCTGCGAGAGCTGTGCGGCGGAGGCTGAACGGCTCCGCGAGACCGTACGGCTGCTGGACGTGTCACCGGGGACGGCCGCCGCCGGCAACGGATCACCCGCCGCGCGGAACGGTTCGGCCGCGGTCTCGCGGAACGGTTCGGCCCCCGGAGTGACGGGCGGCGGCTCCGCGGGAGCCTCCGTCGGTGGTCCGGCCGGAGCGGACGGTGTGCTGGCCCTCGCCCTGCGGTCCCGGCCCGCCTTGCCGCGGGTCGCCGCGCACGCGGCCCCGTACGCGGCCGCCGTCGCCGGACTGCGCGCGCTGCTGCGGGAGGTGGACGGCCACGGGCCGTGGGGCACGCCCGTCGTGCACGACTGGGACGTCCGCGACACCGTCGGCCATCTGATCGCCGCCGACGAGCAACTGGCCGTGCGCCTGGGCCTGCAGAGCCACACTCCGCCCTCACGGACCACCGAGGACACACCGTGGGAGGAGGCCTGGAACACGCGGACCGCCGACGTCATCGCGTACGAGCGGACGCGCGACCCTCAGGAGACGGTGGCCACGTGGGCCGCTCGGGCCGCCGCGCTGCTGGCCACGCCCGAGGCCGTGGATCCCGAACCGGCCGCGCGCGCGACGACGTTGATGGGTGTACGGCTGCCGGTCTCCGACCACTTCGTCGTGCGCGCCTTCGAGACGTGGATCCACTCGGACGACATCGGCCGCGCACTCGGTCTCGCCGTGCCGCCGCCCCCGGACGCCCATCTGTGGCAGCTGGTCCGGCTGGCCGTCCGCGTCCTCGGCATGGCGCTGGGGCCCACGGCACCGCCGGTGCTGTTCGCGGTGACCTCCGGCGAGAGTTCCACCGAGTGGGTGCTCGGCTCCGAGGACGAGGCGGTCCGGGGTGAACTCGTCCTGGACGCCGTGGACTTCTGCCTGCTCATGGGCGGCCGGTACACACCCGACGAGGTGCCGAGGGGAGTCGCGGGCGACGAGGACGCCGTGGGCAACGTACTGGAGCGGGCGGCCGCCCTGTCCTGGCTGTAGCCGTAGCCGTCCTGGCTGCCGCTCCTACGAGTCCTGGGCGGGACAGCCCCCCGTCTCGGTGCAGAGGTTCGCCTCGATCCGGGAGAGGAGACCGGCGAGCTGGGTCCGCTCGGCCGGGCTCAGGCCCGCGAGGGCGCGCTCTTCGAGGCCGGCCCAGGCGAGTGTGACCTCGTCGAGCAGTCCGCAGCTCTTCTCGGTCGCCTCGACGAGCACCGCGCGCCGGTCCTTCGGATCCGGGCTGCGGGTCACGTGCCCGGACTGCTCAAGGCGCTGGAGCATCTTCGTGACCGTGGACGGATCGAGGTCGACCGCCTTGATGAGGTCCGACTGACGCACCGCGCCCCGGTCCCACAGGTGCATCATCACGAACTCCTGCCCGGGGTAGAGCCCGGCCCCGCGCAGCAGCCTGGCCGCGGTCGTGCGGTGCAGCCGGGCGACCCGTGAGATGGCGTGGCTGACCGGGCCGCCGCGGGCGGCGGAGGGCAGCTTGTCGATACAGAGGGGGTCGGCCTGCGGGGCCGCGACCTCCTGGCTGGCACTCATCTCGGCTCCCGGGTTCGTGAGGACGTGCTGTCCACCGTACGTCCCACCGCCTCCCCCGCCCTCTCGCGCCGTCTCCCGGCCGTCTTCCGGCCTTCCCCCACCGAGATTACCTTGGTCGGCCAAGGAATGGTTTAGGGTGGCTCTCGGTTCAGATGATTGGCCGACCACATAAATCTTTTCCTGGAGCTGTTGTGACCACTGCGTACGACCCCATCGACCTGTCCGGCACACCCCTCGCCAACCGCATCGCCATGGCGCCGATGACCCGCAGCAGGGCGGGCGAGGGCGGTGCCCCCACCGACCTCAACGTCGAGTACTACGCCCAGCGCGCCTCCGCGGGGCTGATCATCACCGAGGGCATCCAGCCGTCCGCGGTCGGCCAGGGCTACCCGGACACCCCGGGCCTGCACAGTGCCGAGCAGATCGCCGGCTGGCGGAAGGTGACCGACGCCGTGCACGCCGCCGGCGGCCGGATCTTCGCGCAGCTCATGCACGCGGGCCGGATCGGCCACCCCAGCCTGCTGCCCGAGGGACTCGTCAACGTCGGCGCGTCACCCGTGCCGGCCCAGGGGCAGGTCTACACCCACGAGGGTCCCCTCGACTTCATCACCCCGCGCGAGCTCACCGGCGACGAGGTCCGCGCCACCGTCGAGGAGTTCGTGACCGCTGCTCGGGGCGCCATCGAGGCGGGCTTCGACGGCGTCGAACTGCACGGCGCCAACGGTTACCTGATCCATCAGTTCCTCGCCCCCGGCTCCAACCACCGCACCGACGAGTGGGGCGGCTCCGTCGAGAACCGCATACGGTTCGCCGTCGAGACCGTGAAGGCCGTCGCCGCCGAGATCGGTGCCGGGCGCACCGCCATCCGGCTCTCGCCCGGCAACCCGTACAACGACATCAAGGAGCCCGAGCCGGAGTCGACGTACACCGCGCTGGTGGCCGAGCTGGAGCCGCTGGACCTCGCGTATCTGCACATCACCGAGGCGGTCGAGATGCGTGAGCTGACCCTCGCGCTGCGCAAGCGGTTCAGCGGGACCCTCGTGCTGAACCCGGCCACCGAGGGGCCGACCGGGCCGGAGTCCCTGACGCTCGTCGAGGACGGCGTCGCCGATCTCGTCGCGTACGGCCAGCTGTTCCTGGCCAACCCGGACCTGCCCGCCCGTCTGCGGACCGGCGGTCCGTTCAACGAGCCCGACGGAGCGACGTTCTTCGGCGGGGACGCGAAGGGCTACACGGACTACCCGGCGCTGTAAGGCAGTTGGCCCGGTTCCCGTCTCGTACGAGACGGGAACCGGGCCGATCGCCCATGGGCGCAGGTCACTTCACCGGGTGTCACTTCACCGGGGTGAAGTCCCTCGCTCCGATGAACTCGGGCCGGCGCACCGGGGCCGAGAACGGCTCCACCGCCGTGTTCTCCACGCTGTTGAACACGATGAAGACGTTCGAGCGCGGGAACGGCGTGATGTTGTCGCCCGAGCCGTGCATGCAGTTGCAGTCGAACCAGGTGGCCGAGCCGGCCTTGCCCGTGAAGAGCTTGATGCCGTGCTTGGACGCGAACTTGGTGAGCGCCTCGCCCGAGGGCGTGCCCGCGTCCTGCATCTGCAGCGACTTCTTGTAGTTGTCCTCCGGCGTGGCTCCGGAACAGCCGAGGAACGTGTGGTGCGACCCCGGCATGATCATGAGGCCGCCGTTGGTGTCGTGGTTCTCCGTCAGCGCGATCGAGACGGACACCGTCCGCATGTTCGGCAGACCGTCCTCGGCGTGCCAGGTCTCGAAGTCCGAGTGCCAGTAGAAGCCGCTCGCACCGAAGCCGGGCTTGACGTTGATCCGCGACTGGTGGACGTACACGTCCGAGCCGAGGATCTGCCGGGCGCGGCCGACCACACGCTCGTCGCGTACGAGCTGGGCGAAGATCTCGCTGATCCTGTGGACCTCGAAGACCGAGCGGATCTCCTGCGACTTCGGCTCCACGATCGAGCGCTCGTCGGCACGGATCGCCGGGTCCGACACCAGACGCTCCAGCTCCGCGTGGTAGAGCGCGACCTCGTCGTCGCCGATGATCCGGTCGACGGCGAGGAAACCGTCACGCTCGTACGACTGCAGGTCGGCCCCGGGGATCGGTCCCGGCGTGCCGGGCTCGCTCCAGACGACCGGGTCCTGCCGGGGCACGGACACCTCGCTGGTGCCGCGGCTGGGATACAGGTCGGTGATGGTCGTCATCGGTTCAGACCTCCTCGGGCTCGGTCAGCAGGGGGTAGACGCCGTTCTCGTCATGGTCCTCCCGTCCGGTCACCGGCGGATTGAAGACACAGATGCAGCGGAAGTCCTCCTTGATCCGCATCGTGTGCCTCTCGTGCCCGTCGAGGAGGTACATGGTTCCCGGCGTGATCGTGTACTTCTCGCCGGTCTCGTCGTCGGTGAGTTCGGCCTCGCCCTCCACGCAGACGACGGCCTCGATGTGGTTCGCGTACCACATCGACGTCTCGGTACCCGCGTAGAGGATCGTCTCGTGCACGGAGAAGCCGACCCTCTCCTTGGCGAGGACGATGCGCTTGCTCTCCCAGGTACCCGACGCCGATTTCACGTGTCGGTCAGTGCCTTCGATCTCCTTGAACGAACGGACTATCACGGTGCTGCGAAGCCTCCTTCAGGCTGATGTGCGGTTGGTGCGGTGGGTGTGGCCGCTGTGGTTCAGGGGCCGTTCAGGGGTGGTTCAGGCGGTCTCGCGGACGGCGCGGGCGAGGATGCGCAGGCCCTCGTCCAGTTCCTCGGGGGTGATGGTGAGCGCCGGGAGGAGTTTCACGACCTCGCTCTCCGGGCCCGACGTCTCGATGAGCAGGCCGAGTTCGAAGGCCCGCTTGGCGATGAGGCCCGCGCGCGCCTTGTCGTGGAACTCCATGCCCCAGACCAGGCCCCGGCCGCGGTACTCCTTGACGTCGGCGAGGTTCTCCTCGGTGATCGAGATGAACGCCTCCTCGACCTGCTCACCACGGGCGCGCGTCTGCTTCTCCATGGCGGAGCCGTCGGCCCAGTACGTCTCCAGCGCGGCGGCGGCCGTCACGAACGCGGGGTTGTTGCCGCGGAACGTGCCGTTGTGCTCGCCCGGCTCCCAGATGTCCAGCTCGGGCTTGAACAGGCACAGGGACATGGGCAGTCCGTAGCCGCTGATGGACTTGGAGACGGTGACGATGTCGGGGGTGATGCCCGCCTCCTCGAAGGAGAAGAACGCCCCGGTCCGGCCGCAGCCCATCTGGATGTCGTCGACGATCAGCAGCATGTCCTGGCGCTCGCACAGCTCGGCGAGGGCGCGCAGCCACTCGGGGCGGGCGACGTTGATGCCGCCCTCGCCCTGCACGGTCTCGACGATCACCGCGGCGGGCTTGTTGAGACCGGAGCCCTGGTCCTCCAGGAGCCGCTCGAACCAGAGGAAGTCCTCGACCTTGCCCTCGAAGTAGTTGTCGAAGGGCATCGGTGTGCCGTGCACGAGCGGGATGCCGGCGCCGGCCCGCTTGAAGGCGTTGCCGGTCACGGCGAGCGAGCCGAGCGACATCCCGTGGAAGGCGTTGGTGAAGGAGACGATCGACTCCCGTCCCTTGACCTTCCGGGCCAGCTTCAGCGCGGACTCGACGGCGTTGGTGCCGGTCGGGCCCGGGAACATGACCTTGTACGGCAGGTCGCGGGGCCGCAGCACCAGGTTCTGGAACGACTCCAGGAAGCCGCGCTTCGCGGTCGTCGACATGTCGAGACCGTGTGTGACGCCGTCGCGTTCCAGGTAGTCGATGAGGGCGCGTTTCAGTACGGGGTTGTTGTGCCCGTAGTTCAGTGATCCGGCGCCGGCGAAGAAGTCGAGGTACTCGTGGCCGTCCTCGTCGAACATTCGGCTGCCCTGCGCGCGGTCGAAGACGGTGGGCCAGGCGCGGCAGTAGCTGCGCACCTCCGACTCCAGAGTCTCGAAGACGCTCAGGTCGGGCTGGGTGATGCTCACGGAGTTGCTCCTCAAGGCGTGGGGGGTTCGTCAGTGCGACAGGGGGCCGATGCGGTACAGCACCTCTGGGTCGTGCGGTCCGTCGGGGAAGTGCGCTGTGTCGAACAGGACCTCACGCTCGACGGTCGCTCCATGGCGTCCGGCGTACGACGTGAACAGCCGCTCGGAGGCGGTGTTGCCCGGGGTGATGGTGGTCTCGACGGTGGTCAGCTCGTGTGTGCGGGCGATCCGCAGGGTCAGTCCGTCGAGGAGCGCGGCGGCGAGGCCGCGTCCGCGCTGTTCCGCGTCGACGGCCACCTGCCACACGAGAAGCGTGTGAGGGCGCTCGGGCCGGATGTAGCCGGTGACGAAGGCGACCGGCTCGCCGTCGGCCGTGCGCGCCACCGCGGAGGTGCCGGCGAAGTCACGGCACCACAGCAGGTAGCTGTAGGAGGAGTTCAGGTCGAGGTTCCCGGAGTCCTTGGCAATGCGCCAGAGTGCGGCTCCGTCCACCACGTGCGGACGGTCGATCCGCAGCCCTTCCGGCATTTCCAGGAATTCCGCTTGCAGGTCTGCTTGTGCGGCGGTCATGCGGATTGAATTTACCCAGCGAAAGTTCAAATTGCATCGCCGGAGGGGGTTACGTCGACGCGCCCGTTGTGTTATCACGCGGGCGCGGACGCCGCGTAGCACCCGACGGAAGCCGCCACTTTATCCCGAAAACAAGTGACAAACCGGGCGCCTTGTGTGTTGCGTCACAGCCGCGTAATCACCACGAGATCTGCCCGAATTAAGAGGTTGGCGTTCGCGAAATCTTAGCGTTTAGGTTCGGAGAAAGCGGGCAGAAGAATACGGGAAGCTGTGCTGAATAAGCACCCGAAAAGAGCCCGGAATAGCCACCCGAATAATCCGATCCGGAATTCCCCGATCCCCCACGGCCCCGCTGGTCAGACGCCTGTGACGGGGCCGGGGCTCAGGTGCCGTCCCGGAGGTCCGCCGGCCAGTCCGGGCGGTATTCGATGTGGTCGTAGGTGACCACACAGCCCTCGCCCATCGGGGACTGGGTCATGAAGCCGATCAGGGCGGCGCCGGTCTCCTTCTCGTCGGCCAGGGTGAAGAGGCGGACGAAGGTCCAGCGCTTGCCGTCCCGCGACGCGTGGAAGGCGAAGGCGCGGCCGGTGCGGCTGATCCTCAGCCAGACCGAGCTGCCGTCCACCGTGAAGGAGTTGGCGTCGTCGGAGTGGCCCCGGGTGACGACCGTGCAGACGGTGGGCACATCCGGCGAGTTCTCCAGGCAGAGCTTGGCCCAGGCCCGCTCGCCCACATGCACGTACAGCACACCCGCGTCGAAGGCCCCGGCGAAACCGACCGTGACCCGGGCGATGAGCTGGAAGTCCCCCTCCGGCGACCCGAGCAGCCGGGGGGCGTCGGACGCGGGGTCAAGTCCCTCGTCGGTCGGCGGCACGAACCGGTCCTGCCGCGCGCCCGCCCACCCGGTGAGCACCCCGTCCTCGTACGACCAGTGCCCGTCGGGCCCGTACGTCCGGAAAGAAAAGGGAAGTCCAGGAAGTTCCAAGTCCATCCCCCGAGTCTGTCAGGTCCACCCCCACGCCCCGAAAGGGGCGCGGGGTCCTTCAGGGGCGCCCCTTGGGGGCGCGGGGAACTGCGCGACCAGCCACAACCGGCCCGCGGCTCACACACGACCCCGACAACAGCGAACCCAGCGGAGCGCTACCGCTCCAGACGGCCGTCAAAGCGCCGCGGCAACCCCAACGGGTTGTCGTCACGGAGCTCCGCCGGCAACAGCGCCTCCGGCGTGTTCTGGTACGCCACCGGCCGCAGCCACCGCTCGATGGCCGTACCGCCGACCGACGTGGACGTGGAGGTGGTCGCCGGGTACGGCCCTCCGTGATGCTGGGCGGGCGCGACGGCGACACCGGTCGGCCACGCGTTGACCAGGACGCGACCGGCGAGCGGCGTCAGCTCGGCGAGGATCTCCGCACCGCGTCCCTCACCGGCGGTCTCCTCCGTGGAGAGGTGGACGGTCGCGGTGAGGTTGCCGGGCAGCCGCGCGAGCACCGCGTTCGCCTCGGCCTCGTCCTCGTAGCGCGCGACGACGGTGACCGGCCCGAAGCACTCCTCGAGGAGCAGGTCGTACTCGCCCTCGCTCGCGAGCCGCTCGGCCGGAACCGTCAGGAAGCCCGGGCTCACCGTGTGCTCGCTGCCCGCGCCCGGGGTCACCGGGGCGTCCACGTCCGGGAGTTCGGCCCGCTCGGCGACCCCCGCGACGAAGTTGTCGCGCATGCGGTGGTCCAGGAGAACGCCCGCGTCCGTGTCGCTCACCGCGTCCGTCAGCGACTTGACCAGCCGGTCACCGGACGCGCCGGCGGGCGCCAGCACCAGACCCGGCTTCACGCAGAACTGGCCGACGCCCAGCGTCATGGAGCCCGCGAGGCCCGTACCGATCGCCTCGGCGCGCTCGGCGGCCGCGGCCTCGGTGACGACGACGGGGTTCAGGGAGCCCAGCTCGCCGTGGAAGGGGATCGGCGCGGGGCGGGCGGCCGCCGCGTCGAAGAGGGCGCGTCCGCCGCGTACCGAACCGGTGAATCCGGCGGCCGTGACCAGCGGGTGCCTGACCAGCTCGACGCCCGCGTCGAAGCCGTGCACCAGGCCGAGGACACCGTCCGGGATGTCGTGCTGGGCGGCGGCCCGGCGCAGGACGGACGCGACCAGCTCGGACAGGCCCGGGTGGTCGGGGTGCGCCTTGACGACGACCGGGCAGCCCGCGGCGAGCGCGCTCGCGGTGTCGCCGCCGGGCACGGAGAAGGCGAAGGGGAAGTTCGAGGCCGAGTAGACGGCGACGACGCCCAGCGGCACCTTGTAGCGGCGCAGGTCCGGGATCGGCGGGGTGGCGGTGTCGTCGGGGTGGTTGATCACCACACCGAGGAACTCGCCCTCGTCCACGATGTCCGCGAAGGCCCGCAACTGGTAGCAGGTGCGGGCGAGCTCGCCGGTGAGCCGGACCGGACCGAGCGCGGTCTCCGCGTCCGCGGCCTCGACCAGGTGCTCCTTGGCCCCTTCGAGCTGGTCGGCCGCGGAGCGCAGGAAGGCCGCACGGACGGTGCGGTCGGCGAGTGCTCCCCGGGCGGCATGGGCCGCGCGGACGGCCGCGTCCACCTCCTGGGCTGTGGCTTCCACCGCAACCTGCTCGCGCTGCTTCCCGGTTCGGGGGTCGACACTCCAGACTGGTGCTGCTGCCACCGCGGGTCCCTCCAGATGTAATGCCGCAGTACATGTGCCACTCACCAGCGGCGTTCGATATGCTGAACGCTGTCTCTGGTGGTGAATATGCTGTGGAGACTATTTCCCGGCCAACTAGGGGGTCAAGGCGATGTCGGCAGTCGAGACGGGCGGCGGGGCACAAGTCAAGTCCGCGGTGCGGACGGTTGAATTGCTGGAGTACTTCGCCGGACGCCCGGGCATGCACTCCCTGGCCGCCGTGCAGGAGGCCGTCGGGTACCCCAAGTCCAGTCTCTACATGCTCCTGCGGACCCTCGTCGAGCTCGGCTGGGTCGAGACGGACGCGACGGGCACGCGGTACGGCATCGGCGTACGGGCCCTGCTCGTCGGTACGTCGTACATCGACGGCGACGAGGTCGTAGCGGCCGCGCGGCCGACCCTGGACCGCCTCTCCGACGACACCACGGAGACCATCCACCTGGCGCGCCTCGACGGCACGAACGTCGTCTACCTCGCGACCCGCCAGTCCCAGCACTACCTGCGCCCCTTCACGCGCGTGGGCCGCCGGCTGCCCGCGCACTCCACGTCCCTCGGCAAGGCGCTGCTCGCCACACACACCGACGAGCAGGTACGGAAGCTGCTCCCGGAGACGCTCCCCGCGCTGACCGAGCACACGATCACCGACCGGGAGAAGCTCATCGAGGAACTGCACCAGGTGCGGGAGCAGGGGTTCGCGGTGGACCGCGAGGAGAACACGCTGGGGCTGCGCTGCTTCGGCGTCGCGATCCCCTACCGGACTCCCGCCCGGGACGCGATCAGCTGCTCCGTGCCGGTGGCGCGGCTGACGCCCGCGCACGAGCAGATGGTGAAGGACGCGCTGTTCGACGCGCGGGACCGGCTGACTCTCGCCACCCGGAGGCTCTGACATGGCTGACTTTTCCGGCGCTTCTGGCGTACCTGGCGTACCTGGCGGAGAGGTCGTGCTCCGTGAGGTCCACGACAGCGATCTGCCCGTGTTCTTCCGGCAGATGATGGATCCCGAGTCGGTGCGGATGGCCGCGTTCACCGCGAAGGACCCTACGGACCGGGACGCGTTCGACGCCCACTGGAAGCGGATCCGCGCCCTGCCCGACGTCGTCAACCGTACGATCCTCGTCGACGGGGACGTGGTCGGCAGCGCGGCGGTGTACGGCTCGCCCGGCGAGCGCGAAGTGACGTACTGGATCGATCGGGCGTACTGGGGGCGGGGGATCGCCACGGGGGCCTTGCTGGCGCTGCTCGATGCGGTGTCCGAGCGTCCGTTGTTCGCTCGGGCGGCGGCGGACAATGTGGGGTCGTTGCGGGTGCTGGAGAAGTGTGGGTTTCGCGTCTCCGGGCAGGACCGGGGGTTCGCGAACGCGCGGGGTGAGGAGATCGACGAGGTTGTGCTGACACTGGAGGGGTGAAGCTCCGCCGAGGTGCCGTTCGGGCGCCGTTGGGGCTGCGGTTGGTTGTGAGCCGCGGGTTGACCGTGGCTGGTCGCGCAGTTCCCCGAGCCCCTGAAGGGGCGGGACCCGCCCCCTCTCCCCCGTGCGGCGGAGGGGGATCGTCGTTGCGCAGGACGTGTCCGGCGGGGCTGAGCGGGAGCGTGGATGGCATGACACAGATGCTCTCCTCCACTCCTGCACCGGCTTCCCCCACACCCCTCCCTCGGCGGGTGCTGTGTGCCGTCGCCGTCGTGGCCTGTGTGCCTTACGTCGGGCTCAAAGTCGCCTGGTTGGGCGGGAGTCGGCTCGGGATTCCCGAGGGGAGCTCGCTGCTGGACCATCGGGTGGCGATGGCCGTGGCCAACGGGGCGAGTGTGCTGCTGGACAGTGCGGTGATCGTGCTGGCGTTGCTGCTCACGCGGCCCTGGGGGTTGCGGGTGCCCGCGTGGCTGCTGGTGTTCCCCATGTGGGTCGCGACCGGACTGCTCGCCCCGATCATGACCGGGTATCCGCTGCAACTGCTCGTGAGGGCGTTCGGCGGGAGTGTGAACAGGGCCGGGGACACTGGGAAGGAGCCGTTCCTCGACGAGTGGGTGTTCGGGGTCGTCTACACCGGGTTCATCGTGCAGGGGCTCGCGCTCGGCACGCTGTTCGTGCTGTACGCGCGGGACCGGTGGGGGCATCTGTGGCGGGAGTGGCCCGCCGGTCGGGGGCGGGCCACACAGCGGACGGCAGCCGTGGCCGCCGGGGTCGTCGCACTGTTCCCCGGCGCCCTCCATCTCCTGTGGGCCTGCGGCTCGGCCACCGGGCTCAACGAGGCCCGCGTCGAGGACCGTACGGGCGACTTCCATGTGCTGGAGGGCATGTACGTCGTCTTCCTGGCCGCCGCCGTCACGGGCGCGTATCTGCTCGCGTTCCGGCGGCCCGGCCGCGCCCTGTCCGTGAAGGTTCCGCTCGCCCTGGCCTGGACCGGTTCCGGGGCCGTGGCCTGCTGGGGCGGCTGGCTCTCGCTGGCGAGCCTGGCCGGTGTGGACGACATCGCCGAGCAGCCGACGACCCTGATGAACCTCACCTACGCTGGGCAGATGATCGTCGGCATCCTCGTGGCGGGCGTCGGTGCCTCCGTCCTGGCGAAGCGGTCGGCGTGACCGCGTTCGCCCGGACCCTGTTCGGGAGGCGGACGCGTCGCCGGTGGATCCATCTGATCCTCGGCGGCGCGCTCGCCATGCCGTACGTCTTCGTCGGCGAGCTGATCGTCGGCCCGTTCACGAACTCCCAGAACCTGTTCAGTTCGCTGCCCCATCAGCTGCTCGCCTTCGGGGCCGGGCTGCCGCTCGCCGCGATCACCGGGCTGTTCCCGCTGACCCGGCCGATGTCGGTGGCCGTGGTCCGCGCCCTGTGCGGGGTCGACGGCGACCGTCTCGCCGACGGGCCCGCGCGCACCCGGCAGGCGAAGGGGCGTACGGCCCTGTGGTTCACGCTGCACCTGGGGTTCGGCGGAGTGATCGCCGGGATGTCCCTCGCGACGCCGCCCTTCGCGGTGGTGCTGATCGCGCTCCCGCTCTACGTGGGGCTGCGCGACTCCCGGCTCGATCTGCCCGAACTCTTCGACCACACCTGGGCGTTGGCGCTCTCCCCGGTCGCGGGTGCGGCGATGCTGGCGGCCCTCGCCGGCTGCGCGGCGGGCACGGGCGCGCTGCTGGCCCGCTGGGCGCCGGAACTGCTCGGGCCCACGCCCGAGGACCGGCTCGCCGCCGCCGAGGCGCGCGCCGCCGACCTCGCCGTACGCAACCGGCTGGCCCGCGAGCTGCACGACTCCGTCGGGCACGCGCTGAGCGCCGTCACGCTCCAGGCGAGCGCGGCCCGCCGGGTCCTGGACAGCGACCCGGAGTTCGTGCGCGAGGCGCTGGCCGCGATCGAGGACACCACGCGGCGCACGGTGGGCGAACTCGACGCCGTACTGGGTGTGTTGCGCGATGCCGGCTCCCCCGGCGGCGCGTCGGACTCCCCCGGTACGACCCCCGCGACCGCTCCCTCGCCCACGCTCGCCGCCGACCTCGACGGTCTGCTCCACCGCACCCGCGCGGGCGGCCTTCGCGTGACCGCCGCCGTGGAGGCCGACCCCGAGGCGCTGCCCCCGCTCGTCTCCCGTGAGGCGTACCGCATCGTGCAGGAGGCGCTGAGCAACGCCCTCAAGCACGCCGGCCCCGGGACCTCCGTGACCCTGCGGATCAGGGTGGTCCCCGACGGCAGGGAGCTGGCCATCACCGCCGAGAACCCCGCGCCGACGGCCGTGGTCCCCCGTCCCGGCGGCGGCCACGGCCTGCGCGGCATCGCCGACCGGGCCCGGCTCCTGGGCGGCAGCACGGAGGCCGGGCCGGTGGACGGGGTGTGGCGGCTGCACGTACGACTCCCCCTGGAAGGACCCGTATGACCATCCGGATCGTTCTCGCCGACGACGAGCGCATGGTGCGCACCGCGCTGCGCGCCATCCTGACGGCCGAGCCCGGTCTGGAGGTCGTCGGCGAGGCGGCCACGGGCGCCGAGGCCGTGTCCGTCGTCCGCGAGCTGGCGCCGGACGTCGTCCTCATGGACGTCCGGATGCCCGGGATCGACGGCATCCGCGCCACCGAGCAGATCCTGGCGACGCTGCCCGATCCCCCACGCGTCATCGTGGTGACCACCTTCGAGAACGACGCGTACGTGTACGAGGCGCTGCGCGCCGGAGCGTCCGGGTTTCTGCTCAAGCGGGCCGACGCCGACGCGCTCGTCCAGGCCGTGCGGCTGGTCGCGCACAGCGACAGCCTGCTGTTCCCCGCGGCGGTGCGTACGCTCGCCACCGAGTACGGGCGGGCGAAGGCGGCACCGCCGGCCTGGGTGGCGAGGCTCACCGGCCGGGAGAGCGAGGTCCTGCGGCTGATGGCCGCCGGGCTGACCAACGCCGAGATCGCGGGCCGCATCGGCGTCGGGCCGGCGACGGTGAAGACGCACGTGGCGGCCGTCCTGGCGAAGACGGCGACCCGGGACCGTACACAGGCGGTGATCGCGGCGTACGAGGCGGGGTTCCTGAAGGACACGGCCTCATGAGGGGCACGGCCGAGGGACGCGGCCGAGAGCCCGGTTTGATGAACGGCACATGAGAAATCCGGGCGGATTGGAACGATCGGACCGGTCCCGGTCGTCCTCCAAGCGGGATGAACAAAACGATCAGGCGCGCCTCCGTCTTCACCCTGCTGCTCGTCCTCGCCCTCCTTGTCCGGGCGACCTGGGTGCAGTTCTACGAAGGCCAGGCGCTCGCGGACAGCAAGGACAACCGACGGAACGCGATCGAGCAGTACGCGTACCCGCTCGGGAACATCATCGTGGCCGGAGACGCGATCACCGGTTCCGCGCAGACGAAGGGCGGCGACCTCAAGTACAAGCGCACGTACACCGACGGCAGCCTCTACTCGGCGGTCACGGGCTACAGCTCGCAGGTGTTCGGGGCGACGCAGCTGGAGGGCATCTACCAGAACCTGCTCGACGGCACGGACAACCGTCTGAAGAACCCCCTCGACACGGTCACCGGCAAGCGCGCCGACCCGGGTGACGTGGTCACCACGATCGACCCGGACGTGCAGAAGGCGGCGTACGAGGCGCTCGGTGACAAGAAGGGTGCCGCCGTCGCGATCGACCCGAAGACCGGCAAGATCCTCGGCGTCGTGTCCACCCCGTCGTACGACCCCTCGGTGATCAGCGCCGGCGACTCCGACGCGTGGACGAAGCTGACGAAGGACCCGGAGAAGCCGATGACGAACCGGGCGCTGCGCCAGCCGCTGCCGCCGGGCTCGACGTTCAAGCTGGTCGTCGCGGCCGCCGCGCTGGAGGACGGCCTGTACTCCTCGGTGGACACGAAGACCGACAGCGAGAACCCGTACACGCTGCCGGGCACGACCAGGGTCCTGGAGAACGAGAGCAAGTCCGCGCCCTGTGAGAACGCGACGATCCGTGTCGCCCTCCAGTACTCGTGCAACAACGTCTTCGCGAAGATGGCCGTCGACCTGGGCCAGGACAAGCTCAAGGCGATGGCCGAGAAGTTCGGCTTCAACGACAAGTCGCAGGACGTGCCCGTGCGGGCGTACGAGAGCGTGTATCCGTCGGACATGGAGAAGTCGTCCACCGCGCTGACGGGCATCGGCCAGTTCGACGTGACCGCGACGCCGTTGCAGATGGCCATGGTGTCTGCCGCCATCGCCAACGGCGGGAAGCTGGTCTCGCCGCACATGGTGTCGCAGATCAGTGACTCGGACGGCAACGTACTGGAGAACTACGACGACTCGACGGACTCGAAGGAGATCGTCAGCTCGTCCACGGCCGAGCAGTTGCAGTCGGCGATGCAGACGGTCGTCGAGGAGGGCACGGGCACGAACGCGCAGATCTCCGGGGCGACGGTGGGTGGCAAGACCGGTACGGCGCAGCACGGTGAGAACAACAGCAAGACGCCGTATGCGTGGTTCACGTCGTACGCGAAGGACGACTCCAGCGGCAAGGAAGTGGCTGTCGCCGTGTTGGTGGAGCAGTCGAATGCGGCGCGCTCCGAAGTCAGCGGTAATGGATTGGCAGCGCCTGTCGCGAAGGCGATGATGCAGGCCGCGTTGAAGAACTGACGGTTCCGGTTGGTCGGTTCGTCGGCTGCCGGCCGGTGGGGGCTGGTCGCGCAGTTCCCCGCGCCCCTTCAAGGGGCGCGGGGAACTGCGCAATCTCTTGAGGGTGACCGCTACTTCACTCCCAGGACCTGTTCGATCGGGTCGATCGCGAAGTAGATCAGGAACAGTACCGACGTGCCCCACAGCAGCCAGTGGACCTCCTTCGCCTTCCCCAGCACCGTCTTGATCAGGACGTAGGCCAGGAAGCCCGCCCCGATGCCGTTGGTGATCGAGTAGGTGAAGGGCATCACGGCGATCGTCAGGAACGCCGGGATGGCGATCTCGTAGCGGTCCCAGTCGATGTGCTTGACCTGGGTCATCATCAGGAAGCCGACCGCGACGAGGGCGGGGGCGGCCGCCTGGAGCGGGACGATCGTCAGCAGCGGGGTCATGAACAGGGCGAGGGCGAAGAGCCCGCCGGTGACGAGGTTCGCGAAGCCCGTACGCGCGCCCTCGCCGACGCCCGCCGCCGACTCGATGTACGAGGTCGAGGAGGAGGCGGAGGCCGCGCCGCCCGCGACCGCCGCGGCGCCGTCGATGAGCAGCACGCGACCGAGGTTGGGGACCTTCCCCTCCTCGTCCAGGAGTCCGGCCTCGGCGCTGATGCCGACGACCGTGCCCATGGTGTCGAAGAAGTCCGACAGGATCAGCGTGAAGACCAGCAGCACGACGGTGATCACGCTTGCCTCGCCGAAGGCGCCGAACAGGCTGAAGTCGCCGAGCAGCCCGAAGTCGGGCGAGGCCACGATGTCGTCGGGGATCTTCGGTGTGGTCAGGCCCCAGCTCTTGATGTCCGCGATCTCGTTGATGACGATCGCGACGATCGTCATGGTCACGATGCTGATCAGGATCGCGCCCTTGACCTTGCGGGCGAGCAGCCCGATGGTCAGCAGCACTCCGAGACAGAAGACCAGGATCGGCCAGCCGGCCAGTGCGCCGGTGCCGCCGAGCTGCACCGGGACCGTGGTGTTCGCGACGTCGGGTATGCGGGTGACGAACCCGGCGTCGACGAAGCCGATGAAGGCGATGAACAGGCCGATGCCGACGCTGATCGCCTGCTTGAGCGGCTGCGGTATCGCGTGCATGACGGCCTCGCGCAGACCCGTCACCACCAGGACGCAGATCAGCAGGCCCTCAAGGACGATCAGGCCCATCGCGTCGTCCCAGCTCATCAGCGGGGCGATCTGGAAGGCGACGACGGCGTTGAGGCCGAGTCCGGCGGCGAGCGCGAGCGGCAGGTTGCCGCCGACGCCCATGATGACCGTCATGACGGCGGCCACCAGTGCGGTGGCGGTGACGAGCTGGACGGTGTCGAGCTGGTCACCGAACTTGTCCTTGGCGCTGCCCAGGATGATGGGGTTCAGGACAAGGATGTAGGCCATCGTGAAGAACGTGGCGAAGCCGCCGCGTACTTCACGGGCGAAGGTGGAGCCCCTGGCGGAGATCTTGAAGTACCGGTCGACGCTGTTCGCCGGGGGTGGTCCGGCGCTCGGCCGGTCTGCCACCTTCTCAGTTTCGGACATGGCGGATGCTCCTCGTTACCTGCGTGTTCAGAGTGCGGATGCTGGCTGGATTGTTCCCTCGTTGAACCGTTTTCAGGTTTTCCCCGTGTTACGGAATCGAGTTCGGCCCGCCATACGATGTTCGAAGCGCTGTACGAGCGCCTGATACTCTCTCGGATCTCGCCCCACAGGACACCGTTCCTTCACACCCGCAACGCAGGGGCCGTATACGCACGTACCCCGTGAGAGCCGTCAGGCGTTCGTACAGGATTCGACAGGGAGAGGTCGCCCGTGGGCACTGTCGTCGACGACGCCGCCTCCGTGGAGTTCCACGATTTCTTCGAGCGCCACTACGCCGAACTGGCACGCCTGGCACATCTGTTGACGGGCGAGTCGGACGCGGCCGACGATCTGGCGGCGGACGCGCTGCTCGCGCTGTGGCACCGCTGGGACCGGGTGCGCGCGGCGGACCACCCGGTGGCGTACGCGCGTGGGGTGGTCGCCAATCTGGCCAGGAGCCGGATCCGCAGCGCGGTGCGTGAGCGCAGACGGATCACGCTGTTCTGGTCGCAGCGCGAGGACAAGACCGAGAACCCCGACATACCGGGCATGGTCGATGTCCAGGAGGCCCTGCGCAGACTGCCGTTCCGCAAGCGGGCGTGCGTGGTTCTGCGGCATGCTTTCGACCTCTCGGAGAAGGACACCGCGCTCGCCCTCGGAATCTCGGTCGGTACGGTGAAGAGCCAGACGTCGAAGGGGATGGCGGAACTGCAGCGGTTGCTGGGGTCCCAGGAGGCTCCGCGGCGGATGCACGCGGCGGTACTGCGTGCCACCGGAGCCGAAGGGAGGGAACGATGAAGGACGTGCACGAGGAGCTGCGCGCCACGCTGCGGGACGCGGCCGAGGCGCATGAGCCCGACCGCGCGCACATCCTGGCCCGTGTCGAACGCGGCATGGCCGGCGCGGAGAGTGCCCGGCATCCCTCCCCGCGGTCGTCGCCGCTCGGCTGGTTCCGTGTCGTCGGCGCCACGGCTGCCGCCGCCGGTGTGCTCGCGGTGGGCGGCTACGCGGTCGCGTCCGCGGTGAAGGACGACAAGGCGGCCGACCAGACGGTCGCGGTCTCCCCCACCCCCGACCCGTCGCCGGAGGCCACGAGCCGCGCCCCGGTCCCGCCGGACCCGGCCAAGTCGTCGCCCCCGCCGGAGAAACCGAGCGCGCCGAACTCCCCGACGGCGAAGCCGACACGGTCCGCGCCGGTCGTTCCGCCCGCGAAGGCGGACGACGAGGACGGCCCGCTGTGGTCGGACGGCTCGGTCGACCCGCACAGCAACGAGTTCTGGGCGCAGAGCAATGTGACCCTGAGGACGAGCGAGCAACTCACCGCGCTCACAGTCGTGTTGAAGGTCAAGCAGACCGGCGGGGTCACCTCCGCGGGCGCCTGGCGCTCGGCGCCCGAGGACGACTTCACGGTGACGGTCGCCGAGAAGGACGGCTTCCTCGTCTACACCTGGGTGCTCAAGTCGGGCCGCACGGTGTGGCCGGGCGAGTGGGTGTTCGCGGGCCAGTACGACCACGACCGCGGCGGACGCGACGCCGGGGACGACACGTACTCGGCCGGCGCGCGGGCCGGGGACCAACAGCTGGGCGTGGCGGGCGACTTCGCGCGCGACGCGTCCGACGACGACGGCGACTCGTAGAAAAGTTCCGAGGGGCGGCAACCCCCGCCTTCCGGGTGGCGACCAGGAGACGCAAGGTCACTCTCCCCCCACCTGAAGGAATCGGGACATGACTTCACGCGTGGAACCGGAACGCCGTGCACGTCACCGTCGCAGGACCGGCCGGAGGCGTGCCGTCGTCGGCGGGCTCTTGGCGTTCGCCCTGACCGGAGCCGCCATCGTCACCAGCACGATGATGTCGTCGTCGGCGAGCGCCGCCACCACCTGGCCGACCGCCAGCGGCAGCGAGGCCGTCTCCACGACGATCCCCGTGTCGGGAACCCGGGACGGCGGCATGAAGCGCTACTACGGCAGCGGCGATCTGGCCGGTGACGGCCAGGAGGAGGGCCAGGACCCGATCTTCCGGCTGGCCGACGGCGCGACGCTGAAGAACGTCATCATCGGCAAGCCCGGCGCCGACGGCATCCACTGCCAGGGCAGCTGCAATCTGCAGAACGTCTGGTGGGAGGACGTCGGCGAGGACGCGGCCACCTTCCGGGGCGGCAACTCGGCCACCTACACCGTGTACGGCGGCGGCGCGAGGAAGGCCGCGGACAAGGTCTTCCAGCACAACGGCGGCGGCAAGCTCGTCGTGTCCAAGTTCGCCGTCCAGGACTTCAAGACCCTGTACCGCTCCTGCGGCAACTGCTCGACGCAGTACAAGCGCACCTCGATCTTCAACACCATCGAGGTGACCGCGCCGGGGTCACGGCTGGTCGGCATCAACACCAACTACGGCGACACCGCGGCCCTGCGGGGCATCACGATCATCGGCGACAGCGGCAAGAAGATCGTCCCGTGCCAGAAGTACATCGGCAACAACACCGGTGCCGAGCCGCCGACGAACGGCTCGGGGCCCGACGGCACGCACTGCAACTACAGCGCCGCCGACCTCACCTACCAGTGACGTACGACCAGGAGCACCGCACGCCCTTCTACTGTCCGGACCTGCCGGCCCGACCTCGGAGCCCGTCTCGTGGCCCGGGCACGTGGAACCCGGCGGAGCTGTTGCCGTGGGCCTCGTTGTCGTCGAGGACATGAGCGACCGAAGCACCCCCTCCGCCGAGTTCGAACCCGTGGCCGCCGCCCTCGAAGGCGCGGTCCTTCCAGCGGTTCCTGCCGTTCCCGTACGCCGACGAGTGCTCGACGGTGACCGGGCTGGAGAACTGCCAGAGGTCCAGGCCGTCGTCGGAGTTGTCGTGGAGCCGGGCGCCGATGATCCTGTTGCCGGTGCCGGAGCCGAACTTCACGCCGATGCCGTCCGCGTTCCGGCCGTGCCCCGCGGCGTCGTAGTTGCCGTGACTGCGCAGGTTCCGCACGAGGTTGTCCGTCGTGCCGTCCCCGCGCAGCGTGAACCCGGAGTCGCCGTTGTCCGCGGTGACCAGGTTCTCGAAGACGCCTCCGACGGACGAGGTGGCGACGAATCCGAGGGCCGGCGAGTTCTGCCAGGTGATGTCCTGGACGGTCCAGTGGTCGCCGTCGATCCCGGCGAGCGCCGATCCGGCGGCGAGCTTCGCCCCGTCGATCCGCACCTTTTCGCCGTCGTGCGCCCGGAGCGTGATCCGGGCCGAACTCGTGCCGTTCGCCGCCGACTTGAGGGTCCGCGTCGGGTAGTACGTGCCGCCGCGCACCTGGATGGTGGTGCCGGCCGTGGCACTCCTGACCGCGGACTCCAGCTGCGCCGCGGTCGACACGGTCACCGTCGTGCCGGCGGCGCTCGCCCCGTCGGGCGCGAGGCCTAGGTAGACGCCTCCCGCCCCGGAGGCGACGACCACCGCCGTGGCGACGGAGAGGGTGCCGGTCCTGCGGTGCCGTCCGGTGCCGAGACGCACGGGGGCGTTCCTTTCCTGGGGAACGGGGAGAGAGGCGGGGCCGGGGCCGCTTTCTTTTCTCGGCCCCGCCTCTGATCCCTGGTCGCCGCCTGCCCGGAAAAGGTTGCCGGGCCCGCGCGAAACGAATCGAAACTTTCGCTCGCCCCGGGTCCGCTTCCATCGATTGACGGCCCCGTACGCCACTGGTGACACTCCGAGGGCAGTCCATCCCAACAGAATCCACCAGACCCCCACAGGATGTGTCATGCGCCCCCGCACCGTGCGAACGCTCCTGATCCCCCTCCTCGCCCTCCTCCTGAGCCTGCTCGCCACCCCACCGAGCCCGGCGGCCCAGCCCCAGTCCCCACCCGAAGCCCCGTCCGGAGCACCTCACGTGACCAAACAGAAGTACGCCGGCTATCTCTTCGCCTACTTCACCGGCGAGGGCACCGCGGACGGCGAGCAGATCCGCTACGCCCTCAGCCGCGGCAACGACCCGCTGCACTGGCGGGAGTTGAACGGCGGCAAGCCGGTCCTCACGTCCACGACCGGCGAGAAGGGCCTGCGCGACCCGTTCGTGATCCGCTCCCCCAAGGGCGACAAGTTCTACATGATCGCGACCGACCTGCGCATGTACCAGAACTCCAGCGGCAGTTGGGACGACGTCCAGCGGCACGGCAGCAAGTCCGTCATGGTCTGGGAGTCCACCGACCTGGTCCACTGGACCGACCAGCGCCTGGTGAAGGTCTCGCCGGACAGCGCGGGCAACACCTGGGCGCCGGAGGCCTATTGGGACGACTCGCTCGGGGAGTTCGTCGTCTTCTGGGCGTCCAAGTTGTACGCCGACGACGACCCGGACCACACCGGCTCGACGTACAACAAGATGATGTACGCGACGACGAAGGACTTCCGCACCTTCAGCGCGCCGAAGGTCTGGGACGATCCCGGCTACTCGGTGATCGACTCAACGGTCGTGAAGAACAAGGGCACTTACTACCGCTACACGAAGGACGAGCGGGACCCGACCTCCTCCAGCCCCTGCTCGAAGTTCATCACCGCGGAGAAGTCGACCTCCCTCACGGACACCTCGTACGACTTCGTGTCGGACTGCATCGGCAGCGGCTCGATCGACCGCGGGGAGGGCCCGACGGTCTTCAAGTCCAACACCGAGGAGAAGTGGTACCTGTTCATCGACGAGTACGGCGGCCGCGGTTACGTGCCCTTCGAGACGACCGACCTCGACTCGGGCCGGTGGACGATGTCGAAGAACTACCAGCTGCCCGCGAGCCCGCGGCACGGCACGGTCATGCCGGTCACGCAGGCGGAGTACGACCGGCTGCTCGCCGCGTATCCGGCCGTCGGCACCTCGGTCATGGACGCGACGGTGAAGGACCAGAAGGGGTACGCCATCGTCACCGAGGCGGCCTCCAAGGTCGTGCTGCCGATGAAGCCGGGCGAGAACCTCTCACGGCTCGCCCCGAAGCTCTGGCTCGGCGAGGGTGCCACGGTGAGCCCGGCGTCCGGCACGCGCCGCGACTTCCGCAAGCCGCAGAAGTACGAGGTGACTTCGGCCGACGGCACGACCCGCACCTGGACCGTGGAGGCCGTACCCACCCGCAGCCCGGTCCTGCCGGGGCTGTACGCGGACCCCGACATCCAGTACCTGGACGGCCGTTACTGGATCTACCCGACCACGGACGGCTTCCCCGGCTGGAGCGGCACGAAGTTCAAGGCGTTCTCGTCGAAGGACCTGGTCCACTGGAAGGACCACGGCGAGATCCTCGACCTGGGTCCTGATGTGTCGTGGGCGGACAAGAACGCGTGGGCCCCGGCGATCGCCGAGCGCGACGGCAAGTACTACTTCTACTTCTGCGCCGAGCAGCAGATCGGCGTGGCGGTGGCCGACTCGCCCGCCGGCCCCTTCAAGGACGCCCTCGGCAAACCCCTGGTGGCGAAGGGCGGTTCGCTGCAGGGCCAGATGATCGACCCGGCGGTCTTCACGGACGACGACGGAACGTCGTACCTCTACTGGGGCAACGGCCACGGTTACGTCGTCCCGTTGAACGACGACATGGTGTCGTTCGACGCGTCGAAGGTCCAGGACATCACCCCGGACAACTTCCGGGAGGGTTCCTTCGTGGTCGAGCGCAAGGGCACGTACTACTTCATGTGGTCCGAGGACGACACCCGCAGCGAGAACTACCACGTCGCCTACGCGACCGGCCCGTCCCCGCTCGGCCCGTGGACCAAGCGGGGCACGATCCTCTCCAAGCGGCCGGAGTACGGCATCCTCGCCACGGGCCACCACTCGGTGGTCAACGCGCCCGGCACGGACGACTGGTACATGGTCTACCACCGGTTCGGCCTCAACGGGCCCGGCCTGGCGGGCGGGGACGGCACGCACCGGGAGACGACCGTCGACCGCATGAGGTTCGCGGCCGACGGCACGATTCTGCCGGTGGTGCCGACCCTTGAGTCGATCAGGCCGGTACGACAGGGCTGAGGTCTCAGTCCATCGTCGCGCCGATGGTGGTGCTGCCCGTGGTCAGGAACGTGGTCACGGGCAGCGCGCCATTGGACTGGCGGGCGTTGTACGTGGTCGACGCGCTGGTGGACCGGAAGGCGGGCGTCGAGATGCCCGAGTCCCAGTTGTTGCCGGACGAGACGACCGACGAACCCTTGCTCACCGAGCCGCCGCTGTTGCCGACCGCCAGGTTCTTGCCGAGCCTGGCGGCGCCGGTGGCGAAGTAGTAGCCCCACTTGGCGTTGGCGTAGGCGGTGGTGCGGTTGATGACGATGGCGCCCTTGTTGCTGTTCTCGGTGAAGCCGTTGCCCGCGTTGTCCCAGGCCGCGGAGTTGTTGACGACATGGGCGACGACCTCGCCGTCGCCGCCCAGCTTGTAGCCGTTGCCGTCGCCCGCGAACGCCGAGTCCGACCAGCGGTTCTTTCCGTTGCCCATGGCCCAGGTGTGCTCGACGGTGACCGGCGACGAGAACGACCAGAAGTCCAGGCCGTCGTCCGAGTTGTTGTAGAGGCGCGCCCCGGTGACGAGGTTGCCGCTGCCCGAGCCGAACTTGATGGCGATGCCGTCCGCGTTCTCCCCGTGGGTGGCGGCGTCGTAGTGGCCGTAACTGTCGATGTTCCGGACGGTGTTGTTGGTGGTGCTGTCCCCGGTGAGCGTGAAGCCGGAGTCGCCGCCGTTGATCGTCTTGATGTTGTCCCAGACGGTCGAGGCACAGGACTGGCAGACGACCGCGCTGTCCGGGGAGTTCTGGAAGGTGATCCCCGAGACGGTCCAGTAGTCGGCGGTCAGCTTGAAGATCCAGTCTCCGTCGGGAAGGTTCGAGCCGTCGATCTTCACCGTCTCGGAGCCGTACGGCTGGAGGTGGATCCGGCTGGACGATGTGCCGTTGGCGGTCGACTGGAGGGTGGCCGTCGGGTAGTACGTGCCGGCGCGCACCTGGATGGTGGTGCCCGCGGTGGCGTTCCTGATGGCGTTGGACAGGTCGGTGGAGTTGCTGACGACCACGGTGGCGGCCTGGGCCTGGGTGGGGATCACGGCGAGCCCGGCACCGAGGGCGAGAGCCGCGCCCAGGGTCAGAGCGGTAGGACGGGACATGGGTGCGGGTACCTTTCGTCAGGAGCGGTCGGTCAAGGACAGTCGAGTCAGGGGCAGTCGGTCGGGAGCAGTCGTTCAGGAGCGGCGACGCTCACAAGGGCTCCAGTCCCCGAGGTACATCTCCCGGGTGTGCGACGCGGCCTCCGCGGCCGTGAGCTGCGGCCGGTTCTCCGGCACCGAAATCAGCGCGCCAGGACCGGAGTTGGCGTACTCACGGAACCGCATGGTCTGCCACGGATACGCCTCGCGCATGTTGGTGTAGGGCTCCACCGCGTCGATACCGGGCCCCAGCCAGGTGTCCCGCACGACGAGCGAGGGCCGGGCGGTGGTCTCGTACGAAGGCACCCACGGCCGGGCGATCTTGTACGCGGCGTCCTCGGCACCCGAGGTGATCCGGCACCGCTCGGCGAGAAAGCCGTACGGATTCGCGCGGGCCGTGGCGGGGGCGAACACCATGCCCTCGGGTCTGAACGTGACGTCCCGGTCGAGGGTGTGGAAGTGGCATCGCTCGAAGACGGCCCGCGCCCGCCCGAAGACGAAGTCCACGTCACCCTCGACATAGCAGTCCCGGTAGTACTGCCGGTCGAAGGCGTCCAGCGTGGTGGTGTCCGCGAACAGCGTGTCCTGGTGGCCGAGGAACCGCACCCGCTCGAAGCGCGACCGGTCCCCGGTGACGTACGCCGCCACGGCCTGTGTGCCCGTGATGTCGGGGTGGTCGGCGCGCAGCCAGTCGTTGGCCAGGGTGAGGTCCCGGACGCTCAAGCCGGGCGCCGCCGAGGTGAGGGTGGCGGAGCCCGCGGTGCCGTGGGTGCCTCCGCCGGGCCTGGGCGTGCCGTTGGCGTTGTCGAAGACGACCACGGTGGCCCGCGGATCACGGGACGCACCACGAAGCGTCAACTCCCCTTTGTCTGAGGGGATGTTGACGACCTCGCGGTACGTGCCCGGATGCACGACGATCGTCCACCCCTCCCCCTCCACGGCGTCCACCGCGTCCTGGACGGAGCCGCCGGGGCGGACGTACAGGACACGGCGGCGGGCCTCCGCGAAGGCGGGGGTCGTGCCGACGGCCACCAGGCCACCGGCGATCCCGGTGAGCAGTGTGCGCCGGCGCATGTCAGCACCCCTTCCAGGGTGTCCAGTCGCCGAGGTACACGGCCCGGGTGGCGAAAGCCGCCTCCTCGTCGGTGAGCTGGGGCCGGTTCTCCGGTACGGAGACCACGGCGCCCGGTCCCGTGTTCCGGTACTCGGCGAACCGCTGGTCCTGCCACGGGAAGCCCGACGACATGTCGGTGTAGGGCGCGACCGCGTCGATCCCGGCACCGAGACGGGCCCCGCGCACGGTGAGCATGGGCCGGGCGGTGGTGTCCGAGCTGGGCACCCACGGGCGGGCCAGCTTGTAGTAGGCGTCCGGCGCCTCGCTGGAGATCCGGCCGCCGGTCACCAGGTAGCCGCGCGGGTTGGCGCCCGCGGTGGAGGGCGCGAACACGAACCCGTACGGGGCCCCGGTCAGGTCGTCCCTGATCAGCGTCCGGAAGTGACAGTTCTCGTAGACGGCAGTGGCCCGCCCGAACACGAAGTCCACGTCACCCTCGACGTAACAGTCCCGGTAGTACTGCCGGGCGAAGGTGCCGAGCGCCATCGAGTCGGCGTACAGGGTGTCCTGATGGCCGAGGAACCGGCAGCGCAGGAACGCCGACCGGTCGCCCTGCACCTTGATGGCGACGGCCTGGGTGCCACTGATCCCGGGGTGGTCGGCGCGCAGCCAGTCGTTGGCGAAGGTGAGGTCCCGGGCGGTGAACCCGTCGGCCTGCACGAGGGTGGTCGCCGACCCGGTCGTGCCGTACGTACCGCCGCCGGGCTTCGGAGTACCGGCCGCGTTGTCGTGGACGACCACGACATCGCGCGCCTCGCCCGAGGCCCCGATCCAGGTCATCCCCGTACGGGCGACGCTCACGGAGACCGTCTCCCTGTACGTGCCCGGGGCGATGACGAGCGTGTACCCGCTCTCTCCCCCAGTGCTGAACGCCTGGGAGGTACCCCCAGCGGCGTTCACGGCGGCCTGGACGGTGGTGTGGTCGCCGAGGCCGCCGGGGTGGACGTACAGGGTGCGCTCGTTCAACCGGGCCGACGGCGAGCCGTACCGCCCGAAGGGGGCGCGCCCACGCGCGTGAGCCTGGGCCTCGGCCTGGGAGGAGAGCCCCAGTGCGAGCGCGGCCCCCACGCTCGCCGCTACGAACGACCGTCTGCTGACCGGTGCCGGAAGGGTCATGGTCAGCAGACCTTTCCGGCACCGGCGCGGCTGTTGACGATGCCCGGCACGGCCCGCGGCGAGTCGACCTTCGTACGGAGAGTGGGCTTCCAGCCGGCGCCGGACTGGAGGGTCTCCTCGGGAATCTCCGCGTTGTGGACGGCGATGAGGTCCGTCAGCTTGCCGTTGACGTGGTTGTTCTCGGCGGTGAGGGGCGCCTCGTTCCACTTCTTCAGGACCTTGCCGACGGCGGCTCCGGCCGGCAGCGAGATCGCGTTGTCACTGGCGTAGAGCTGCGAGGAGATGCCGACGCCGAAGATGTAGTAGTCGGACTTCTGGTTCTCCGTCACGACGTAGTGGTTGTTGTAGACGTCGACCTGTCCGAACCGCACACGCGGAGAGCGCTGAAGGATCCCGTCGAAGCGGTTGTGGTGCATGGTGACCTTGAGCTTGCCGGCGTCCGTGGTGGCGGTGCTGTCGCTGTTCCCGATCAGCATGTTCTTGTCGTGGTCCTGGAAGCGGTTCCAGGACACCGTCACGTGGTTGGCTCCGCGCACGATGTCCGTCAGCCCGTCGTGCTGCTGGAAGACCTTGCCGAAGTGGACCGGCCGCTCGCTGTCGGGGTAGCGCCCGTCGGTGAACGTGTTGTGGTCGATCCACACGTGATCGGTGCCGTAGACGACCACGGCGTCGTACTCGGAGTTCCAGTTGCCGGTCCTGTTGTCGTCGGTCGGGTCCCACTTCGGGAAGCAGTCGAGCGGGGCCTCAACGGTGAGGTTGCGCATGATGACGTTCGAGACGCCCTTGATCTGGAGGCTGCCGCCGAGGATGCCGGAGTTCTTGCCGACTCCGACGATGGTGGTGTTGCTGGGGATGTTGGCCTTGATCTCCGAGTCCTGGTTGGCGGCGGACGCGACCCGCGCGTCCTCCTGCGGACCACTGGCGACCTCGTCGTTGCCCCAGACCGCCGGGTCGTAGTCCTTGAGGTACTGCTGGAGGTCGTAGCCCCCGGCGACGAAGGCCTCGCACCCCTCGGAGACGGCGTCGATCATGCCCTTGACCTTGATGATCTTCGGCGCGTCCCCACCGGCCTTCAACGCGGCCTTGAACTCGGCCCAGTCGGCAACGGTGTAGACGTGCTCGGCGGTGGCACCGGCCCCACCGGTGGTACCGGCCCCCTCGGACCCCCAGCCGTCACCGACGGCAAGGGTCTCCCGCCCGAGGTCACGCCCTTGGGCGGCCTGGGTGACCGGGACGGCCTGGGCATGGGCGACGGTCCCGGTGACACCGAGAACGAGAGCGGTGCATCCAGCAAGGGATGTAATGACATGGGCATGCCATATACGAGTACGCATGAGTGCGGGTTCCTTCCGAACAGGGAGAGCGAGGACGGCCCCTGCTTCCAGGGGCGCGGGGCTGTGACATTTGCGGCTCCGCCGCGGGGCGCGACCAGCCACAACGGACCGGCACCTACAAACGAACCTTCAGCCGCAGTACTAGTACTCGGGCCAACTGATCCACGACTCAGGAATCACCTCGTCGAGCCGCCGAACATCCCGCCGTGCCAAAACCCGCCGGCGCAGCAACTCAGCACCCACCATCCGCGCCACAGCAATACCCCCCGGCGGATTGAAATGCGTGTTGTCCTGCTCGACATCGGTCCAGTTGAAGTACTTCTTCGTCTCCTCGACACCGAGCTCCTGCCACAGCGCGATCGACAGAGCCTGGATATCGAGCAACGCCACCCCCTCCTCCTCGGCGAGGCCCCGCACGGCAGCGGGATAGTCGCCATGGGTCCCCACGGCCTTCCCATCGGCGTCGAACTTCCGCCGCTCCACGGACGTGGCCAGCACGGGCCGGGCTCCCCGCGCCCGCGCCCCGTCGACGTACTGACGGAGGTAGTCCTGATACGTCGTCCACGGCTCGGTGTACCGCGTGGGATCGGCGACCTTGGAGTCGTTGTGCCCGAACTGAACGAGAAGGAGATCACCGGGCCGAATCGCGGCGAGAATGACGTCGAGACGCCCTTCGTCGATGAAACTCTTCGAACTGCGCCCGTTCACCGCATGGTTGGCGACAGCCGGCCGCTCCCGCAGAAAGAACGGAAGCGCCATGCCCCAGCCGGTCTCGGGCGCGGCATCGGCGTATTTCTGGGCGGCGGTGGAATCACCGGCGATGTAGAGCGTGCGCCCACGTGGCCGCCCCTGCGGGGAGGCGGCAGTGGCGGGCCCCGTCGCCGCGACGGCGAGGGGAACGGCGGCAAGCGCCGCGGTGGTGACCTGTCTGCGGGTGAGTGACACGACGATGTGCCTTTCGGACATGGGAAAGCTGCGGTTGATGCTGGAGGTGGCGCCTTTCAGGCAGGGAGTTCAGCTGTTTTCCGGCATGCCGGGGGAAGATCGCGCCCCTTCAGGGGCGCGGGGAACTGCGCGACCAGCCACAACGGCCCCGCAGTTCCCCACGGTCAATCCAATTCACCGACCTGGAAAGTGCAGGCCCGCCTAGCCCTTCTGCTCGTTCCACTCCGTCTGTGCCTCGTTGAGCTGATCGGCCAGCGTGTCCAAGAAGTCCTTGGCACTCATCGACCCGTTCATCACCTTCTGGAACGCCGGCTCGTTGTCCGTCTTGGAGATGGTGTTCCAGTCGGGCAGGTAGTACGGCAGCTGAACGATGGTCGTGGAACCGTCGGACAACGCCTCGGCGGCAAGCTTCGTGGGCTCGGCCTTCGAGACCCACGCGTCCTTCGCGGCGTCGTTGTTCGACGGCACCTGCCCCGCGGCCTCGTTGAACTTGGAGTTCTCCGCCTTCGAGGTCGCGAAGTCGATGAACTTCCAGGCGGCGTCCTTGTTCTTGGAGCTCTTGAACAGCCCGAGCCCGTCCACGGGGTTGGAGACCTGGACCCGCTTGCCACCGGGTCCGACCGGCTGCGGAATGCCGCGGAACTTGTCGACGCCGAGCGCCTTCACATGGTCCTGGTAGGAGCCCAGGTTGTGGTTGAGCATTCCGATCGTTCCGGAGTCCCACTGGGCGACCATCTTGGTGAAGTCGTTGTTGAGGTCGGCGGCCGGGGTGACCTTCTTGAAGAGTCCGACGTACTTCTCCAGGGCGGCCACGTTCTTCGGGTCGTTGACCGTGGTCTTCTCGTTGGCGGAGTCCCAGAAGGACGTGATGCCGGACTGTCCGTACATCGCGTCGAGCGCCTGGGCGATGGAGCCGGCGCCACCGCGGATGGTGTAGCCGAACTCGTTCTTGCCCTTGTCGGTGAGCTTGTCGGCGGCCTCGTAGAACTTGTCCCAGGTGGTCGGCTCGTCCAGGCCCGCCTGCTCGAACAGATCGGTGCGGTAGTAGAGGACGCCGTTGTTGGCGGAGGTCGGGATGGAGTACAGCGTGTCGTCCCGGCCGCCGGCGGCCTTCAGCGACTTGACCATGTCCTCGTTGAGTTTGCCGTTGAGGGAGGACTTGCCGAGGCGGTCGTCCAGCGGCTCCAGCGCGTTCTGGGCGGCGAACCCGGCAAGCATCGCGGCGCCGACACCACCGACGTCGGGCAGCCCGCCGCCCTGGAGCGCGGTGTCGACCTTGGACTGGTACTCGGTGGCGGCGATCCCGACGTACTCGACGTCGATGTCCGGGTTCTCCTTCTCGAAGTCGGCGATGATCTCCTTCCAGATGTCCGTGCGGACACCGCCGTTGTTGTCCCAGAAGACGACCTTGCCCTTGCCGCTGCCGTCGGCGCCCTTGTCGCCCGCGGCCCCGCTGCCGTCGTCGCCGCAGGCGGTGGCGGTCAGCGCGAGCACCGCGCTCAGGGCGACGGCGGCTGCCGGGCGGCGCCCGCCTCTGCTGCTCCTGTGAATGCTGGTCTTCATCATCGGCTCTCTTCTTCTGGATCCAACGAGGGTTGTGTCGCTGTGAAGTTGTGAGGCTGTGGGGGGCTGGAGAGGGTCATGCGGGGCCGGCGGGAGTCACGTGGGGCCGGAGGGGCTCATTGGCGGGCGGGCAGTGCCTTCTGCGGACCGGAGAGCCTGGACACCAGCGCGGGAACGGCCGCCGCCGGGTCGAGCCGGTGGTCGTAGAAGTCCCGCGGGTCGAAGGCCGCGCCCCACGTCTCCTGGCGCCCGCCGGTGTTCTTCAGGATCGAGCCGCGCTGCACCAACTCGGCCGTGGCGTCGGCCTGGTAGGGGTGCTGGACGTCCTGGTAGTAGCTGTTCTCGATGACCATCCTGGTCTTGCCGCGCGCCCAGTTGCCGTACGTCCATACGGGGTCGCCGGGGTCCGCCTGGGCGGTCATGTAGTTGTTGTAGAGGTGTGCGTAGGCGCAGTTGTCGGCCGAGGGGTTGCGCTGCTTCGTGCCGCGGAACCAGTTGTGGTCGATGGTGATCTGCGTCTTCACGTTCGGCGTCCAGCCGATGCCGAAGGTCTTGTTGTTGTTCTCGAAGCGGTTGTAGGAGACGGTGACGTACTCGCTGTCCTTGCGGATGTCGAGCTGCCCGTCGCAGATCCGCGAGAAGCGGTTGTGGTCGACCCAGACGTGGTGGACGGTGTCCATCTGGATGCCGTCGAAGTCGGTGTCCTTGCAGTCCCAGTTGCCCTCGACGTACGAGTCGCGGATCGTCAGGTTGCGGATGATCACGTTGTGCGTGCCGGGCGTGAGGTGCAGCTCGCCCTGGACGAGCTCCCCGGCCGTGCCGACGCCGATGATGGTCTTGTCCGAGGCCACGACGACGTTCGCGCCGAACGGCTCGGCCTTGATCGTCCCGGCGACCCGGATGACGTACGGCTCCTCGGCTGCCGCGTAGCGCTCCAGGCCGGCCTGGGTGGTCACGGTGACGACCTTGCCGCCGGCGCCTCCCGTCGTACCGCCCTCCAGGGACGCGAAACCGTGGGCCTTGTCGGTCCGGCCGACGCTCTCGGAGACCGCCTCGGCCGGGGCGACGGCCCCGAGCCCCAGTGCGGCCACCAGGGCGGTGACCGTGATCAGGACCCGGCCGGGGCCAAGCCCTGGCCCCGGTCCGGGCAAGCGCTTGCTGCTACGGAAGTGCGTCATTGCGGCTCCCAACAGGCTTACAACGGTGATGACTTGAGGCGGTCAGGCAAGTGGCACGGTGACAGCGATCAGGCAGGTGGCGCGGTGATGCGGAACCGGGTGAACGTGGCCGCCCCGGCGTGTCCCCCGCCGGTCGGCGCGAGTGCGACGAGGCCGAGCAGTGCGCCGACCCAGCGCCAGGGGGTGGCGGCGAAGACCTGGCCTGACGGCTCCCAGCCGTCGCCGAGGTCGTGGGAGAAGCGGCAGCGCGCCCCGGCGCCCGCCTCGATCCGCAGCCGTACCCGTCCCTCGGGGGCGAGCCGCGGATGGGCGGCGTCCCGCTCGCGCTCGGCGACCGACTCGGCGAACCGGTGCACGAGGTGGACCGTCCCGTCGGCCCCCCGTTCGAGCCCGATCCAGCTGAACGCGTCACCCACTACGGCGAGTCCGGCCCGCGCGCCGGGCTCCTCGGCGTCGAGTCGCAGCCCGACCTCGACGGTGCACGGGGTCCCGGGCAGCCGCTGGGTGAGCACGTTCGGTAACTTGCGCAGATCCTGCGCGTCGACCGTCCGTACGCAGGCCAGCCGCAGCCCGTCGCCCGAGTGCTGCGTCGCCCAGCCGTCCTGCGGGTTGGCGGTCCACTGCCACTGCCGTCCGAACCGCCCGCCGGGGAAGTCGTCGTCGGTGGCGGGCGCCGACAGCGGCTGCCGCGGCAGGTCCGGCTTCCGGTGTACGGAGACGGGGGCGCCCTCGTCGCCGAGGACCGGCCAGCCGTCCGTGCCCCAGCGCATCGGCTGGAGGTGGACGACCCTCCCGTACGCGCCCTTCTCCTGGAAGTGCGCGAACCAGTGCTCGCCGGACGGGGTGCGCACCCAGCCGCCCTGGTGGGGGCCGTTGACGTCGGTGTCGCCCTGCTCCAGGACGACCCTCTCCTCGTACGGTCCGAAGAAGTCGCGTGAGCGCAACGCGCCCTGCCAGCCGGTCTCGACGCCGCCGGCCGGGGCGAAGATCCAGAACCAGCCGTCGTGGCGGTACAGCTTCGGCCCTTCGAGCGTGAACCAGCCGGGTATGCGGTCGCCGTCGACGATCACCTTGCCGTCGTCGAGCAGACCGGTGGCGTCGGGCCGCATCCGATGGCCGGTGAGCCGGTTCTTGACGCCGGAGCGGGACTTGGCCCAGGCGTGCACGAGGTACGCCTCGCCGGTCTCCTCGTCCCACAGCGGGCAGGCGTCGATGAGTCCCTTGCCCGCCTTGACGAGGTGGGGGCGGGTCCAAGGGCCGCGTATCTCGGGGGCGTTGATCTGGAAGACGCCGTGGTCGGGGTCGCCCCAGAAGATCCAGAAGCGGTCGTCGTGGTGGCGCAACGACGGTGCCCAGACCCCGCGGTCGTGCCGCGGCTTCCTGAATTCCCGTGCAGGTTCGAGGAGTTGCAGGGCGTGACCGACGAGTGTCCAGTTGACGAGGTCGCGGGAGTGCAATAAAGGCAGGCCCGGGACACGGCCGAAGCTGGAGGCCGTCAGATAGTAGTCGTCGCCGACGCGGATGAGGTCGGGGTCGGACCAGTCGGCGTTCAGGACCGGGTTGCGGTACGTGCCGTCGCCGAGGTCGGCGGTGAAGGCGGGTGCGCTCTGGCCGCTCATGGGCTCACCGCCTTGCGGACGAGGGCCGCGGCCTCGCCCCGGTCGAGGCGGCCGTCGGCGACGACGGTGACGACCCGGCGTACGACGGTGTCCCCGGCCGGGATCGGCAGCCGTTCCCGGTGGGCGAGGGACGAGCCGACGCCCGGGTACTCGGCGGTGCGCACGAACCACGGGTCGCGGCGGGTCAGCTCGGTGGCCCCGGCGAACACCAGCGTCCAGTTGGCGCCCGCGAGTGCCAGCCAGTCGGCGCGTGTGCCGTGCAGGGCTTCCTCGCCCTCGGTGCCGGCCGTGAACACCTCGGGCGCGGCGGCCTCCTTGCGGGCCCGCCAGAAGAAGCCGCCGTAGGCCGCACCCGGCCGTCCGTTGGTCGCCGGACTGCCGATCGACAGGGGTTCGGCGGTCGTGTTGGTGAGCGAGAACGTGAAGTCCAACGCCCAGGCGGTGTCGGTGAGTTCGGTCGCCGCGGCGGTACGCCGCTCGCGCAGCAGCTCACCGCCCGCCGCGACCCAGCGCAGCTCCTCCACGAAGCCGTCCGGGTCGCGCAGCTGGAACGTGGAGTGCCGCTGGGCCCCGTGGTTGTCCAGCTCGGTCGGCCCCTGGTCGCGTACGTAGGTGCGACCGCCCCAGAAGTTGAACCCCTCGACGTCGGGAACGGCGACACCGACGCCGAGGTGGTGGATGTGGTCGGCGGGGCTGAGCTCCGTGACAGCCGTACCGGCCAGGGTGGTGACGGGGTGGAAGTACGGACGCGGCGACAGCTTCGGCGGAAGCTCGGGCCGGGTGATGTAACGGCCGACCGGGCGGCCCGCCACGCGCAGGACCAGCGACTCGTTGTTCATCAGGTACTCACCTCTTTCGGGAGCGCCCAGGAGGCGCCCAGCTCGGAGTAGAGGGCGAGGGTGTCGGCGGCGGCCGTGACGAGTCCGTCGACTCCGTGCACGATCCGGCGGTTCTCGTCGGCCTTCAGGTACCAGGCGTCGGCGGGCAGCGCGACGGGGTCCGGCGCCTGTCGAATCGCTTCAACGACCTTCATGAAGGCACCCGTCGAGTCCGGCGCGACCAGCAGTCCGGCCCGGCCTTCGAGATGCTCGACGAGGTTCTCCAGCAGATCGGTCCTGCCGTATGTGATCTCCTGCGGGCCGTGTCCCGACCGCTGGACGAGGACGCGGTCCTGCTTGTACCAGAAGGTGATCCGGCCGCTGGTGCCGTGCACGAGGACGTACGGCTCGTCGGGGTGCTCGGCGCACAGGGTCGCGGCGACGGCGATCCGGTGGCCGGCCGCGGTGGTGACGCGGACGCAGGAGGTGTCGTCGGACTCGATGTCGTTGGCGCGCAGCAGCTCGGTCTCGATGCCGGTGACGTCCTCGGCGCGGGTGGAGCCGTCGAGGGCGAGGGCGGTGGCGACGGCGTGCGCGAGGGGGTTGGTGAGCACCCCGTCGACGACGTCGACCCCGTTCATCCGGCGCCGCCCGGCCCAGGGCGCACGGCGGTAGTACTCCTCGGCGCGCGCCCAGGCCCCGGCCCCGCCGATGCCGTCCACCCGGCCGATCGCGCCCTGAGCGATCAGCTCCCGGATCGCGGGCACGGCCTGCGAGCCCAGAGACTGGAAGCCGATCTGGCAGACCACCCCGGCCGCGGCGACCCCGTCGGCCATCCTGCGGAACTCGGCGTACGAGGGAGCCGGCGGCTTCTCCAGCAGGAGGTGTACGCCCCTGGCTGCGGCCGTGAGCGCGAGGTCGGTGTGGGTGGGGATCGGCGTGCAGATCACGGCGATCGCGGCGCCGGTGGAGTCCAGCAGGGCCCCGAAGTCGGCCGACTGCTCCGGCAGTTCGCCGGGCGCGGTGAAGCCGCCCAGCTCCGCCGCGGTGAGCGGGGTCAGCTCGCAGATACCGGCGAGGCGCACCAGGCCCTTGTCCTGGAGGCGGCGGATGTTCGCGAGGTGCCAGTGGCCGTGGCCGCGGGCGCCCGCGAGGACGACGGGGAGGGGGTACTCGTGCGAGGGCAGGGACCCTGAGAAGGAGTTCATGGTCCCTATCGAAGCGGTTCCGGGACCGGTGGCGGTGTTCATCGGATCCTCCCCGCTCCCGCGCCGCGCTCGACGTCGCGGTCGGCCTTCGCGGCACTGTCGACCGTGCCGTGCAGGGTGGGTGTCCAGCCGACGTCGGCGGCCAGGTCCCGTTCGCTGCCGGAGTTGTAGGCGTTGTGGATGGCGAGCAGGTCCACTGGGAATCCGTTGAAGAGAGTCCCCGACTGGTGCAGGGCCGTGCCGTTCCAGCTCTTCACCAGGTCGGCGACCTCGATGTGGCCGGGGGTGGTGAACGCGTTGTTCTCGGCGTGGACCGCCGATTCGGTGGAGATACCGAGCGAGTAGCGGTAGTCGTGGGCGTCGGCCGGGACGACGTACCGGTTGTTGTAGACGTGCACCTGACCGAAGCGGACGCGCGGGGCCCGCTGGACCACGGACTCGAACTCGTTGTGGTGCAGGGTGACGCGCAACTTGCCCCGGTCGCCGGTGGCGGTGTCGCCGTTGCCGATCAGCATCACCTTGTCGTGGTCGGCGAACCGGCTCCAGGAGACGGTCACCAGGTCGGAGGCGTTGGTGATGTCCAACAGGCCGTCGTGGCGCAGGTAGTTGCGGCCGAAGTGGGTCGGCTCGTCCTCGTCGGGGTGGCCCTTGTCGGACGCCGTGACATGGTCGATCCACACATGGGTGGCACCGCGCAGCCACAGCGTGTCGTACGCCGTCTTCCAGTCGCCGAGGCCGCCGGTGTTGGGCTGCCAGACGGGGAAGCAGTCGTAGGCGTCCCGGAGTTCGAGGTTGCGGACGATGACGTTGTCGGCGTCGCGGACCTGGAGGCTCGCGCCCTTGAGTACGGCGCTGTCGCCGAGGCCGACGATGGTGGTGTTGGAGCCGACGGCGAGCTCCACCCGCGAGGCCTGGGCCGCCGCCGAGGCCTGGCGGGCCTCCTCCTGCGGACCGGACGGTTTGGCCGCGCCCCAGGTGCGCGGGTCGTACGCGGCCAGGTACTTCCTCAGGCTGTAGCCGCCGGTCGCGTAGTCGTCGCAGTCCAGCCGCTTCCCGGAGTCGTCGGTGTTGGCGTCGATCGTCCCCGCGACCTTGATGATCTTCGGGGTCGCGCTGCCGCCGTCGAGGGCACGGACCAGCTCGGTCCGGTTCCGTACGGTGAAGACGTGGGCGTCGTCTGCGGAGGAACCCCCCGTGGTACCTCCGTCGGCGGCGGCCCAGCCGTCGTTCGCGGGCAGGGTGTCGCGGCCGATGTCCCGCGACTCGGCGTTCGCCGGTGCCCCCGGCGCGGCCAACAGACCGCAGGCGAGGGTGACTTGGAGGACGCGGCGCCCTCTTCTCGTGCGCTGCGCGAAGGTGCGTACCCCTCTCATCCCTTCACCGCCCCGGCGCTGAAGCCCGTGATCAGCCACTTCTGGATGAAGGCGAAGACGATCACGACGGGCACGGCCGCGATGATGCCGCCGGCGGCGAGTGCGCCCAGGTCGACGCTGTCGGCGCTCATCAGGCTGTTGAGGCCGACGGGGATCGTCTGCTTGTCCTGGTTGCTGAGGAACATCAGGGCGAACAGGAAGTGGTTCCAGGAGTGCACGAAGGCGAAGGAGCCGACCGCGATCAGCCCGGGCCGCAGCAGCGGCAGGACGACGACCCGGAAGCCCGTGAAGCGGTTGCAGCCGTCGACCCAGGCGGCCTCTTCGAGCGAGTACGGCACGTTCCGGATGAAGCCGCTGATCAGGATCATCGACAGCGGCAGCTGGAAGACGGTCTCGGCGATGATGACGCTGCCCAGCGAGTTGATCATCTGGAGCTCGGCGAAGATCTGGAACAGCGGCACCAGGAGCAGCGCGCCCGGTACGAACTGGGAGCAGAGCAGCGCCAGCATGAAGGCACGCTTGATCTTGAAGTCGAAGCGGGCGAGGGCGTAGCCGCCGGCCAGCGCGACGAGCGTGGTCATGAAGAGCGTGGCGACGCCGACGTAGACGCTGTTCTCGAAGTACGTGCCGAAGCTGCGGTCGTTCCAGACCTTGTCGAAGTGTTCGAAGGTCATGGGCCAGGGCACGAGCGAGGTCGAGCCGGGCTTGCGCAGGGCGAAGAGGAGGATCCAGTAGAAGGGGATGAGCGTGAAGAGCAGATAGATGCCGAGCGGGACGTAGATCTGCCAGCGCGGGGCCTCGTCCCAGGCGCGCCTGCGCCTTCCCGGGCGCTGCGGCGGCTCGTCGGCCACCGGTGCGGGCACGGTCGGAGCGACGGTGTCGATGTCCTTGGTGATCACTTGTCCCCGCCTCCGAACTTGCTCAGCCGCAGATAGACCATCGAGAAGAAGAGCAGGATCACGAACGCGACCGTGGTCAGGGCCGAGGCGTAGCCGAAGTTGTGTGCGTCGACGCTGGTGTTGGCGATGTAGAGCGGGAGTGTCGTCGTCTCTCCCGCTGGTCCGCCGCCGGTGAGTGTGTAGAGCAGGTCGACGTTGTTGAACTCCCAGACCGCGCGCAGCAGCGTGGAGAGGATGATGGCGTCCTTGAGGTGAGGCAGCGTGATGTGCACGAACTGCCGGAAGCGGCTGGCGCCGTCGACCTCGGCGGCCTCGTACAGGTCCTTCGAGACGGACTGGAGGTCGGCGAGGATGAGGATCGCGAAGAAGGGGACGCCTCGCCAGAGGTCCGCGACCACCGCCGCGGGGAAGACGGTCGAGGTGTCGGAGAGCCAGCTCGTGCCGTAGTCCCCGATGCCCATGTCGGCGAGGTAACGGGTGATGCCCGTCTGGGAGTTGTAGAGCAGCACCCAGATCGCGGAGGTGAGTACGCCGGACACGGCCCAGGGCGAGAAGACCAGGGCGCGGCCGAGCGAACGGCCCACGAAGGTCTGGTTGACGATCAGCGCGAGCGCCAGACCGAACAGCAGCTGCAGCCCGACCTCGACGACGACCCACTTGGCGCTGAAGACCAGCGTGTCCCAGAACTGCGGGTCCTCGGTGAAGGCGTGCACGAAGTTGTCGAAGCCCGCGAAGCCGTTCCGCCACGGTTTGGTGGGGTTGTAGTTCTGCAGGCTGTAGTAGAAGACGCTGAGCACCGGGTAGGCGATGAAGCCCAGCATCAGCAGTCCCGCCGGGGCGATCAGCAGATACGGGAGCCTGCGGGGCGTCGCTGAGCCACGGCGCCGCCGGGGTGGCGCGGGCTTTTTCGCCACGGCTGCGGCTTGGGCCATGACTGTTCTCCGTTCTCGGGGTGTGCGGGTGGTGCTGTGCGCTCGTACCGTTCGTTCCGTTCGTTTCTTCGCTTTTGTGGAAGCGCTTGCTATCCGGGCAGTACTAGGTGAAGCGCTTCGCATATATCGTTCGAGATATCGGACAGAAGAGAACGCCGATGGACCGGCCCCTCAGCCCGCGTACGGGTCCTGCACCTTGCCCGGCCGTGCCAGGAACGCGAAGTCGCAGCCGGTGTCCGCCTGGGTGATCTGTTCGTTGTAGAGCGCGCCGTAGCCACGCTCGTAACGCTCGGGCGGCGCGGTCCACTCCGCCCGGCGCCGCGCCAACTCCTCGTCGTCCACGTTGAGTTGGAGCGCGCGCGACTCTACGTCGAGCGTGATGGAGTCGCCGGTGCGGACCAGGGCGAGCGGTCCGCCGATGTACGACTCGGGCGCCACGTGGAGCACACAGGCGCCGTAACTCGTACCGCTCATCCGGGCGTCGGAGATCCGCAGCATGTCCCGGACGCCCTGCTTCAGCAGATGGTCGGGGATGGGCAGCATCCCGTACTCGGGCATGCCCGGGCCGCCCTTGGGCCCGGAGTTGCGCAGCACCAGCACGGTGTCGGCCGTGATGCCCAACTCCGGGTCGTTGATGGTGCGTTGCATGGTCCGGTAGTCGTCGAAGACGACCGCGGGACCGGTGTGCTTGAGCAGGTGCGGCTCGGCGGCGATGTGCTTGATGACGGCGCCGTCGGGGCAGAGGTTGCCGCGCAGGACGGCGACGCCTCCCTCGGCGGCCACGGGGTTCTGACGGGTGCGGATGACGTCGTCGTTGTGCACCTGCGCGGAGGCGAGCTGCTCGCGCAGGCTGTCGTGCGAGACGGTCGGCCGGTCGAGGTGCAGCAGATCGGTGATCCGTGACAGGAACCCGGGCAGTCCGCCGGCGAAGTGGAAGTCCTCCATGAGGTAGGTCCGGCCGCCGGGCCGTACGTTCGCCAGGACCGGCACCGTACGGGCGATCCGGTCGAAGTCGTCGAGGGTGAGCCGGACTCCGGCGCGTCCGGCCATGGCGATGAGGTGGATCACGGCGTTGGTGGAGCCGCCGAGTCCGAGGACCGTCGTCACCGCGTCCTCGAAGGCATCGGCCGTGAGGATGTCGGACAACTTCCGGTCCCTGCGGACGAGTTCGACGATCCTGAGGCCCGAGGCGGCGGCCATCCGCTCGTGCCCCGAGTCGACGGCGGGGATGCTGGAGGCACCCGGGACCGTGACCCCGAGAGCCTCCGCGGCGGCGGTCAGCGTCGACGCCGTACCCATGGTCATGCAGTGACCGGGCGAGCGCGCGAGACCGCTCTCCAGCTCGGTCATCTCGCAGTCGCCGATGAGCCCGGCGCGCTTGTCGTCCCAGTACTTCCACATGTCGGTGCCGGAGCCGAGGACCTCGTTGCGCCAGTGGCCGGGCAGCATGGGTCCGGCGGGCACGAAGACCGCCGGCAGGTCGACGGACGCGGCGCCCATGAGCAGCGCGGGCGTCGACTTGTCGCAGCCGCCCATGAGGACGGCCCCGTCCACCGGGTACGAGCGCAGCAGCTCCTCGGTCTCCATCGCGAGCATGTTGCGGTAGAGCATCGGGGTGGGCTTCTGGAAGGTCTCGCTCAGCGTCGACACCGGGAATTCGAGGGGGAAGCCGCCTGCCTGCCACACGCCCCGCTTGACCGCCTGGGCACGGTCGCGGAGGTGGACGTGGCAGGGGTTGATGTCGGACCAGGTGTTGAGGATCGCGATGACCGGCTTGCCGAGGTGCTCCTCGGGGAGGTAGCCGAGCTGGCGGGTGCGGGCGCGGTGACTGAAGGAGCGCAGGCCCTCGGTGCCGTACCACTGGTGGCTACGCAACTGCTTTGGGGCGTCCGGGGTTTGACTCTCGTCCGAGGTGGCGCCCGGTGTCGCTGGGTTCGCACCCGGTGTTGTCGGGTCGGCGCCCGGTGTCGTCGGTTCGGCGTCGGTCATATCGACCACCCCGCGGCGATGGCGGCGACCTCGGCCCGTTCGGACTCGGGGAGCTGCTTGCTCGGCGGGCGGACCTCGCGACGGCACAGGCCGAGCGAGGCCAGGGCCTCCTTCACGACCGTCACGTTGTTGGCGGAGTTGTTGGCCGCGCGCAGTTCCTCGAAACGACGGATCTGCTCCCACACCTTCATGGCACCCGCGTAGTCACCGGATCGAAGCGCTTCGATCATGTTCAGCGAAACGGCCGGGGCGACGTTCACGAGCCCGGACGTGAAGCCCGTCGCGCCCGCCGAGAAGTACGAGGGCGCATACGGTTCCGCGAGTCCGGCCACCCACACGAAGCGCTCAAGACCGGCGTCCCGCGCGAACGCGGCGAAGCGGGCCGCGTCCGGCACGGCGTACTTCACGCCGATGACGTTCGGGCAGGCGTCGGCCAGTTCGGCGAGCCTGGCGCCGGCGAGCACCGGGTTGCGGATGTACGGGACGACGCCCAGCTCGGGAACCGCCTCCGCGATGGCCCGGTGGTAGTCGACCCAGCCGCCCTCCGAGACGTACGGGTGGACGGGCTGATGGACCATCACCATCTGTGCCCCGAGCTCGCGGGCGTGGCGGGCGGACGCGACCGCGGTCGGCACGTCGTGCCCGACACCGACCAGGACGGTGGCCCGGTCCCCCGCCTCTTCGATGGTCAACTCCGTCACCGTGCGCCGCTCTTCGGGGCTCAGGGCGTAGAACTCACCGGTGTTGCCGTTGGGTGTGAGGATGCGTACGCCGCCGTCGAGCACCCGGCGCAGCAGGACGCGGTGGACCTCCCGGTCGATGGAGCCGTCCTCGGCGAACGGGGTCACGGGGATCGCCACCACGTCGGCGAGAGCGGCCCGGCCGGCCTCGAACGCGGTCGTGGTCGCGGTCATTCCTGCTCACCCTTTCCCTGGGCCTCGGGGAAGGCCCGTTGCACGAACGAGGCGATGTGCGAGTGCAGGGCGCGCGCCGCGCCGTCCGAGTCGCCGTCGAGGGCGAGCCGCAGGATCTCCCGGTGCTCGGCGGCCTCGCGCTCCCAGGACGGGTTGGCGGCCCAGGCGACCGCGGAGACCAGGGCGGCCTGGTCCCGGACCTCGTCGAGCATCCGGCCGAGCAGCGGGTTGCCGCAGCGGACGTAGAGGGAACGGTGGAACTCGCGGTTGGCGAGGGAGCGTTGGGCGGTGTCGGTGGCGGCGTCGGCGCGTTCGAGCGCCTCGCGCGCCGTGTCGAGGGAGGAGCCGCGCCGGACGGAGCGCCGCAGGGCCTCCGGCTCAAGGAGCAGCCGCACGTCGTACACCTCGCGCGCCATGTCCGCGTCCACCATGCGCACCGTGACGCCCTTGTACTGGTTCATCACGACGAGCCCGGTGCCGGCCAGGGTCTTGAGCGCCTCGCGCACCGGGGTCTTGGACACCCCGAACTGTGCGGCGAGCTCGGTCTCGACCAGGGCCTGTCCCGGGGTCAACTGCCCGGTGAGGATGCGGTGTTTGATCCCTTCCAGCACGAACTGCGTGCGGGAGGGGATCGGCGTGGGCACAGAGGTCATGCGCGCCTCTCGGGGTAACGGAGTCCCCAAGGGATCAGGGGCTCGCGTATCTGATCTCACGTATCGCGTCTCATATATGACGTACGAAGTACGACGCGATGAAAGTAGGAGCGCCCCTGTGTTTCGTCAACGCTTCTGACAAAAGAAGTTCGATTCGAGGTCGGGGCCCGAGGCCGCTCCGACGCTCTCCGAAGACAGGCGAATCCGTTCGCCCTCGCGATGCCGACAGGCGCCGACCTCGCGCACGGCGGGAGTGAACCCGCCGCACACGACCATCCGGCTCACCACGAGCCCCGCACCATCCATGTGCCACTCATGTGCCATTGCAACTCGGCGAAGGCACTTCGCCGGGAGTGTGCCGTGTCAGCCGGTGGGCGCCCACTCCGGGTCCCGGCCGCTCAACCCGATCACCCGGTCCAGCAGGGGCGCCCCCTCAGGCACGGGCACGACCGGCCCGAAGATGGTTCCGCGCGACGGATCGTCCACCGAGGGCGCGAGCATCTCGTACGCCGCGTCGAGGGCCGCCGCGTCGGGGGCGTACGGCTGACCGGTCGCCCGGGCCAGGTCCCAGCCGTGCACGACGAGTTCGTCGGCGGCGACGATGCCCGCGACCTCGCCGGGCAGGTCCACACCGCCCGCGCGGGTCTCGCCCGTCCACGCGGCCGGATCGCGCCAGGCCTCGGCCAACTCGCCGAGCACCTTGGGCAGTTCGGCGCGCCAGCCGGGCGTCACGTCCGGCAGCCGGGAGGTGGGGTCGGTGTCCGTCGTGGCCCCGAGGTCCTTGCGCCCGGCGTCCCGGAAGGCCATGGACAGCCCGGCCAGATGCCCGAGCAGATGACGCACCGCGTACTCCGGACACGGTGTCACGGCGTCCAGCTGTTCCTCGCCCACCTCCTCCGCGAGGCGTGCCACGATCAGGGCCTGCGGCCCCAGGTCAAGGGTGCTGGGAGTGGTACCGCCGTCGCCCATTCCGGGCTCCTCTCGTCAGGGGGTCTTCAGGGGGTAGACCGTCGGCCGTACGAAAACTCATCGCTCCCACCCCCAAGATCGTGCTCAGGAGTCTGGTCAGGCGTTCGAGCCGTCGAGATGCTCGGTGCACACCGGGATACCGGATGTCACCGGGATGTCCGGTGCCGGGGACCGTGAAGGGGAGCCACGCCATGAAGGCGATCGTTCAGGATGCCTACGGAACAGCGGACCTCCTGGAACTGCGCGACATCGACCGCCCCGTGCCCCGCGACGACGAGGTGCTCGTCGAGGTGCGCGCGGCCGGTGTCGGCCCCGAGGTGTGGCACCTCATGACGGGCCGGCCCTATGTGGCACGCGTCGCCCTGGGGCTCCGCAAGCCCAAGAACCCGGTACGGGGCTGGGACGGTGCCGGCCGGGTCGAGGCCGTCGGGGCGAAGGTGACCGAGTTCAAGCCGGGCGACGAGATCTTCGGCAACTGCGAGGGCTCGTTCGCCCAGTACGCGCGCGCCAAGGCCGCGAAGATCGCCCTCAAACCGGCCAACCTCACCTTCGAGCAGGCCGTCGCCCTCCCCGTCTCCGGCATGACCGCCCTCCAGGCTCTCAGCGGCAAGGGCCGTCCGCAGCCGGGCCAGAAGGTCCTAGTCATCGGCGCATCCGGCGGCGTCGGCTGCTACGCCGTCCAGCTCGCCGCGATGTACGGCGCCGAGGTCACCGGCGTCTGCGGCCCCACGGGCGCGGACTTCGTACGGTCCCAGGGCGCCTCGCACGTCATCGACTACACCCGCGAGGACATCACCGACGGCCCGCACCGCTACGACGTCATCGTCGACAACGCGGGCCTTCGCCCCCTGCCCGTCCTCCGCCGCGCCCTCACCCCGCGCGGCACCCTCGTCATCGTCGGCGGCGAGGGCGGAACCGACTTCTTCGGCGGTATGAGCCGCGGCCTGCGGGCCGTGATGCTCTCGCCGTTCATCGGCCAGAACCTCGGCAACCTGATCTCGGTCGCGCGCCGCGAGGACCTGCTGACCCTCAAGGAACTCGCCGAGCAGGACAAGATCGCCCCGGCCATCGACCGCACCTACCCACTCGCCGAGGCCGCCGACGCCATCCGCCACCTGGAGAAGGGTCATCCCCGGGGCAAGATCGTCCTCACCATCTGAGCCAGGCTGAAGCCCGGCGGGAGCCAGGCTGAAGCCCGGCGGGCTTCCAGCGGGCTCCCGGCGAGGCTTCTCCTCATCCCGACGGCCCCGCTGCCGCTCCGGCGGCGTCCCCGCTAAGGCACCTGCCCGATGTCCGGCCCGGGGCCTTAGCCCCACGATGACCAGGCATGACGACATCGACACAGACATGGGCGGTGACCCGTGTCCTGCGAGACCGCAACGCGGGTCTGTACCTCGGCGGAGTCGTGGTCTCCGGGTTCGGCTCGTCGGCGATGTGGCTGGTGTCCGGGATCTGGGTGAAGGATCTGACCGGCTCGGACGGCCTGGCCGCTCTCTGCGTCTTCGCCCTCTGGGCGCCCACGCTGATCGGCCCGGCCCTCGGCACCCTCGCGGACCGCACCCGCCGCCGGCCGCTGCTGGTGTGGACGAACCTGGGCCTGGCAGCACTCCTGCTGCCCCTGTTCACCGTCGACTCCCCCGGCACCCTATGGGTCCTCTTCGCCGTGCTCCTGGTCTATGGAGCGGCGGGCGTCGTCCACGACGCGGCGGAGTCGGCCCTGGTGGCCACGGCCGTCGACAAACAGCTCCTCGGCGACTTCAACGGCCTGCGCATGACGGCCAACGAGGGCATGAAGCTCCTCGCACCGCTCGCGGGAGCGGGCCTCTACGCGGCGTACGGGGGCGCCCGTGTCGCGCTCCTGGACGCGGTCACCTTCGCCCTGGCCGCGGGCCTCTACACGCTCCTGCGCGTACACGAGCCGAAGCCGCCCACGGCCACCACCACGGCCGGCTGGCGCGCCCAAACGGCCGAAGGCGCCCGCTACTTGTGGGGCCACGCGACCCTGCGCCCGCTCGTCGTCGCGGGCGGCACGACCATGCTCTTCTCGGGCGTCAACGGCGCGTTGATCTACGCGGTGGTGGATGGCCTCGGCCACTCCCCCGCGTACGTGGGTGTCCTGTACGTCGCCCAGGGCGTCGGCTCGGTGGCGGTCGGCCTGGCCGCGGGCCCGCTCCTGCGCCGCCTGGGCGAGCGCCGGTTCGCCGGATACGGCATCGCGCTCACCGCCGTGGCCGTGACGGCTCGCGCGCTCCCCCACGACACGGTGGTCCTCGCCTCGGCGGCCGCGGTCGGCATCGGACTGCCCTGCGTACTGATCGCGGCACTCACCGCGGTCCAGCGCGAAACCCCGGACACCCTGCTGGGCCGCACGACGGCGACCGCCAACACCCTGCTGTTCGCCCCGACGGCGGTGGGACTGGCGCTGGGCGCGGGCCTGGTCGAACTGGTCGACCACCGCGTGCTGTTGACGGCACTCGGGCTCGTACGACTCGTGACGGTCACGCCTCTGCTGCGACTGCGCCATCGCGCCCCGACAGGGGCGCGGGGAACTGCGCGCCCAGCCCCCACCGAACCCGCAGACTGATCACTACGCCTACCGCAGAGCCCCAATCGCTTCGACCACGAGCGACAGATCCGCGTCGGACGCCAACCCCGCGTGATACAGCCGCACTTCGGTCGCTCCCAGCCCGACCGCCCGCGTCACGTCCTCGACGAGTGTCGCGGGACGGCCGCCCATCCCGCTCACCACGGTGAAGTTGGCCGCAAGCACGGCCCCGTCAACTCCCTGCTCGGCGAAGGGGATCAGCGGCTCGGGCCCGGCGGCGCACGGTACGACCACTCCGTCGGCGACCGACAGGATGTGCCCGGGGTCCACACCGACGTTCGCACCGACGCGGTAGGAGACCGGGTCCGCGTGCAGCAGGATCTGGAACCCCTCGGGCGCGGCCGCGCGGACGGCGAGGACGGCCTCCGTCTGGAGGGACCGGGCGACCGAGTCACGCCACGCGCGCGTGGCCGTCGCGAGCTCGGCGCCGAGCAGTTTCTCGACGTCCTCCCAGCCCTCGACGGGAGCCTCGCCCCGCCACACGGGCTCCAGGGCACGCCGGACCGAGGCGGCCGACTCGTCAGGGTCGAGCCCCAGTTGCGTATAGCCGTCCCCGCAGGAGGGACAGAAGCACAGCGACATCAGATACGTGCCGGCGTCCCCGAGTGCCACGCCCGCCGTCTTGTCGTGGGCGTGCAGATGCGGCAGCCCGTACCAGCCGAGGGACTCCAGTTCCGTGCCCGCGGCGCCGGGACGCACGGCCGCCTCGACGGCCAGATCGACGAGGTACGCGCGCGTGTCGGGCTGAGCGATGCAGGGGGCCCACGAGTAGCGGTCCCCGTAGGCGTTGACCACCGAGGTGTCCGGAAACTCCACGCCCATACGGGAGTTGTGCGCGAGCACCACCCAGGTGTGCACGTCGAGCCCCGCCCCCGCGAGAGCCGACGCGGCCTCCCCGTACGCGTCGCCGGGCGCCCAGTCCCCGGCGGCGTACGGCCGGAGCCTGCGGCCCTGCCAGCGTGCGGCGTCCGTCGGGTAGAGCGCGGCGGCGTGCGGTGCGGTGACGACGCGGTGCCGGGGGTGGCGGGGGGTCAGGGCGCGCGTGGAGTGGTACGCGGAGGCGAGCGTCGCCTGCTGTACGCCGAGCCCGGCGATGCGTGCCGCCGCGTCGGGGTCGCCGTTGACGTCCCACGGATAGACGAAGGTCGACGCCTTCACTTGCCCTCCTCCAGAAGCGCGTATCCGCGCTCGATCAGCTGGGCGAGCTGCTTGACGTGGTCCTCGGACGGCTCGTGCAGCGGCGGCCGCACCTCGCCCACGTCGAGCCCCCGCAGCCGTACGCCCGCCTTGACCAGCGAGACAGCGTACCCGCGGCCCTGTGCGCGCAGTTCGACGAGAGGCCGGTAGAAGCCGTCGAGGAGCCGGTTCACGGTGGCGTCGTCGCCGGAGCCCAGGGCCTGGTGGAAGGCGAGGGCGATCTCGGGCGCGAAGCAGAAGATGGCGGAGGAGTACAGCGTGATGCCGATGCCGCGGTAGGCGAGGCCGGTGAGCTCGGCGGTCGGCAGTCCGTTGAAGTAGAGGAAGTCGCCCGGGTACTCGGACCGCACGGCGCTCACGATGCGCTGCATCAGGTCGAGGTCGCCGAGCCCGTCCTTGAGGCCGATGATCCCCTCGGCGCGGGCCAGCGAGACGACGGTCTCGGGCGTGAACACGGCGTTGTCCCGCTGATACACGATGACGTCGAGCGAGGTGGCGGCGGCCAGTTCCGTGTAGTGCCGCAGCAGCCCCTCCTGCCCGGCGACGACGAGATAGGGCGGCATGGCGAGCAGCCCGTCCGCGCCGGCCTCCTCTGCGAGCCGCGCGTACCGCACGGCGAGCGCGGTCCCGTACCCGGCGCCCGCGACGACGGGGACACGGCCCGCCGTCTCCTCGACGGCCGCCCGTACGCACTCCTGGAACTCCTCGGGCGTGAGCGCGTGGAACTCCCCGGTCCCGCAGCAGGCGAAGACGGCGGCGGCCCCGGCCTCGACGCCCCGCCGGACGTGCTCGCGGTAGACGTCGAGGTCGACGGCTCCGTCGCGGTCGTACGCGGTGACGGGGAAGAACAGCGGCCCGCTCGGGATACTGAGTCGACTGGCAAGGGGGGCTGACGTCACGGGCTCTCCCTAGAGCATGAGCATGCACGCACACGCCGACTCGTGCACGTTTCTGATCCATGTCCATATCCCTGAACACTTCCACGCTAAGGCGCCCTCTTGGGGGCGGTCAAGCGGACCGGCATGCATTGCGGGAGCAACAAGGGAGCAGAAAGAGCACGGAAGGGGAGCGGATTTCACCACTCCGCGCGACACTTGACGCGGTCCGTCGACGATCCCTAGCGTGTCCACGGATGTGAATGCCGTACACGGTGACGGCTATCGATTCAAGGAGACCCGAGGATGCCCGCTCCCCGCACCGTTCTGCTCACCGGCGCCGCAGGCGGTCTCGGCACCCTGATGCGAGGACTGCTGCCCGCCTACGGCTACGAGCTGCGGCTCCTGGATCTGCTCCCGATCGACGGCGAGCCGGGCGCGGTCACCGCGGACCTCGGCGACAAGGAGGCCCTGCGCGAGGCCGTGCGGGGCGTGGACGCGATCATCCACCTCGCGGGCATATCCCTGGAGTCCACCTTCGAGAAGATCCTCAAGGCGAACATCGAGGGCACCTACAACCTGTACGAGGCGGCGCGCGAGGAGGGCGTCCGGCGCATCGTCTTCGCCTCCTCCAACCACGCGGTCGGCTTCGCCCCGCACCCCGAGGGCGAGGCGCCGCACGCCCCGGAAACGCTCATCCCCATCGACACCCCGCGCCGCCCGGACACCTTCTACGGACTGTCGAAGTCGTTCGGCGAGGACCTGGCGCAGTTCTACTGGGACAAGCACGGCCTGGAGACCGTCTCCGTGCGGATCGGCTCCTGCTTCATGGAGCCGACCAGCGTGCGCATGCTCTCGGTCTGGATGAGCCCCGGCGACGGTGCCCGCCTCTTCCACGCGGCCCTGACCGCCGAGGACGTCGGGCACACCGTCGTCTACGGCTCCTCCGCGAACACCCGCCTGTGGTGGGACCTGACCACCGCCCGGGGCCTCGGCTACGAGCCGCAGGACGACTCCGAGCAGTACGCCGAGAAGCTGATCGCCGAGCAGGGCGAGCTGGATCCGCGGAACCCGGACCACACCCGTCTGGGCGGCCACTTCGTGACCAACCCGCCGGTCTGGCCGTACTGACACACGCGTACGCGCGGACACGGGCCGGGGTTGCCGTCCGGCCACATCCGCCACCGCCGACCCGTCCGGCCACCGCGCACGGACCGCCTCACGGGGCGAGCGGGCACCGAACGGGCCCGCCCGTCCCGCCGTTCGGGCATGCCCACTGCCCGAATTCCGCTCCACCGCAGGTCCGGCACGGGCAGCCGTCGCTCGTTACGGTCACATACGGGCGCCATCGGGCCCGCAACAGACCTGGTCAGTGGCGCGTACCCGCTGTAGAACTTCCCCCATGGGCCCCACCGGGCCCGAACGGGCAGTGAGCACGGAGAGCGGGTGTCGGGCATGAGCGCGGAAGAACGTCAGCGGGAGATCGTGAAGAGCGCCCGCCGCACCGGCGCCGTCGACGTGAACGAGCTCGCCGCCGAGCTGGGCGTCGCCAAGGAGACCGTACGACGGGATCTGCGCGCCCTGGAGGACCACGGACTCGTCCGCCGCACGCACGGCGGCGCCTATCCGGTGGAGAGCGCCGGCTTCGAGACGACGCTCGCCTTCCGCGCCACCAGCCATGTGCCCGAGAAGCGCCGGATCGCGGCCGCCGCGGCCGAGCTGCTCGGGGACGCCGAGACGGTCTTCGTCGACGAGGGGTTCACCCCTCAGCTCATCGCCGAATCACTGCCCAGGGACCGGCCGCTGACCGTGGTCACCGCGTCCCTGGCCACGGCGGGAGCGCTCGCCGAGGCCGACAACACGACGGTGCTGCTGCTCGGCGGCCGGGTCAGGCCCGGCACCCTCGCGACCGTCGACCACTGGACGACGAAGATGCTCGCCGGGTTCGTCATCGACCTGGCGTTCATCGGAGCCAACGGCATCTCGCGCGAACACGGCCTCACCACCCCGGACCCGGCCGTCAGCGAGGTCAAGTCACAGGCCATCCGGGCAGCCCGGCGCACGGTGTTCGCGGGGGTGCACACCAAGTTCGGCGCCGTGAGCTTCTGCCGGTTCGCGGAGATCAGTGCACTGGAGGCGATCGTCACCAGCACCCTCCTGCCCACGTCCGAGGCCCACCGCTACTCGATGCAGGGCCCCCAGGTCATCCGGGTCTGAAACAGAGACCGCACCCCGGTCCCCACAGAGTTCGAAAAACCAACTGACCCACTACAGAGGCATCACACTCCCCTGCTTCATCCCATATGTACTGATACATCCAGGAGCGATCCATGCGAACCCAGAGCCGACGGAGGCCGCGCGCGACGCTCGTCGCGGTCGCCGCAGGGACGCTGCTCGCCCCGCTGCTCTCCGGTTGCTGGGCCGGAGCGGGCGGAGCGGGCTCAGGTGGCAACTCCATCAACGTCCTCATGGTCAACAACCCGCAGATGGTGGAGCTGCAGAAGCTCACCGCCGCCCACTTCACCAAGGAGACCGGCATCAAGGTGAACTTCACCGTGCTGCCGGAGAACGACGTCCGCGACAAGATCAGCCAGGACTTCGCCAACCAGGCCGGCCAGTACGACGTCGCCACCCTGTCCAACTACGAGATACCGATCTACGCCAAGAACGACTGGCTGCACGAGATGGACTCGTACGTCGCCAAGGACCCGGCCTACGACGAGCAGGACGTCCTCAAGCCCATGCGCCAGTCCCTCACCGCGGACGACGGCAAGCTCTACGGACAGCCCTTCTACGGCGAGTCGTCCTTCCTGATGTACCGCAAGGACGTGTTCGAGGCGAAGGGCCTCACCATGCCCGAGCGACCGACCTGGACCCAGGTGGCCGACCTCGCGGCCAAGGCCGACGGTGCCGAGTCGGGCATGAAGGGCATCTGTCTGCGCGGCCTGCCCGGCTGGGGCGAGGTCATGGCCCCGCTCACCACGGTCGTGAACACCTTCGGCGGCACCTGGTTCGACAAGAGCTGGAAGGCGCGGCTCGACTCCCCCGAGTGGGAACGGGCGGTGAAGTTCTACGTGGACCTCGTCCGCGACCACGGCGAGGCAGGCGCACCCCAGGCCGGCTTCGCCGAGTGCCTCAACAACATGACCCAGGGCAAGGTCGCCATGTGGTACGACGCCACGTCAGCGGCCGGTTCCCTGGAGTCCGCCAAGTCCCCGGTCAAGGGCAAGATCGGCTACGTGCCGGCGCCCGTCGAGAAGACCGAGTCCTCCGGCTGGCTCTACACCTGGGCCTGGGGCATCCAGGACGCGTCCCGGAACCCCGACAAGGCCTGGAAGTTCGTCTCCTGGGCGTCCAGCAAGGAGTACGAGCAGTTGGTGGGCGACGAGATCGGCTGGTCCAACGTCCCGGCCGGCAAGCGCGCCTCCACATACACCAACGCCGACTACCGCAAGGAGGCCGGCGCGTTCCAGGAGATGACCAAGGAGGCCATCGAGGGCGCCCGGCCCACCGACCCCGGCGTGCAGCCGCGGCCCGCGCCCGGCATCCAGTTCGTCGGTATCCCCGAGTTCACCGATCTCGGCACCAAGGTCTCGCAGGAGATCAGCGCGGCCATCGCCGGACGCCAGTCCGTCGAGTCGGCCCTGAACAAGTCCCAGAAGCTGGCCGAGGAGATCGCCGAGGAGTACGAGGGACGATGACCGCCACGACAACGGCTCCAGTAGCCGCACCATCCGTACGCACCGAGAAGCGTCCCTCGGGCCGCATGCGCGCCTGGGCGACCCGGGCCCCGCTCCTCCCCGCCCTGATCTTCATGGTCGCCGTGACCCAGCTCCCCTTCGTGGCCACGCTGGTGATCTCCTTCTTCGACTGGAACTCCCTCTACCCGGACGCCCGGAGCTTCACCGGCTTCGGCAACTACTCCGAGGTCCTCACCGACGCGGCCCTGCGCAAGTCGGTCTGGACGACCATCCTGCTGACGGTCACCGTCGTCCTGGCCAGCCTCATCCTGGGCCTGGGCCTCGCCCTCCTCCTGGACCGGAAGTTCCGGGGCCGCGGTGTGGTCCGTACGCTCCTGATCGCGCCCTTCCTGGTGGTGCCCGTGGCGGCGGCCCTGCTCTGGAAGCATGTGCTCTACAACCCCGAATACGGCCTGCTCAATGGGTTGTTGCACTATGTGGGCGGACCAGAGCCGGACTGGATCTCCAACACCCCGCTGCTCGCCGTCGAGATGTCCCTCGTCTGGCAGTGGACGCCCTTCATGATGCTGATCCTGCTGGCAGGACTGCAGAGCCGCGACCACCAGCAGATCGAGGCCGCGAAGGTCGACGGCGCGAGCGACTGGCAGGTCTTCCGCTATCTGACCCTGCCCCACCTGCGCCGCTACCTCGAACTGGGCGCCCTGCTGGGCTCGATCTACATCGTCCAGAACTTCGACGCGGTCTTCACCATCACATCCGGCGGCCTGGGCACCGCGAACCTGCCCTACACCGTCTACCAGAGCTTCTACCAGGCCCATGAGAACGGCCTCGCCTCCGCGGCCGGCGTCCTGGTCGTCATCGGCTCGATCATCATCGCGACCTTCGCGCTGCGCGTGGTCTCGTCCCTGTTCCGCGAGGAGGTGGGCCGCGCATGAGCGCCACCGCGATCCGTGTACGTCCCCGTAGTACCGAAGCCGGCAACCCCGGCCCCCGCCGCCCCAGGGGAAGGGGCCTCGGCCTGGTCGCCTGGCTGGCCGGAATCGTCTTCTTCCTGCCCATCGCCTGGATGGCCCTGACGTCCTTCCACTCCGAGGAGGACGCGGCGACCAATCCGCCGTCCTTCGGGGCCGCGCTCACCCTCGACGGCTACCGCGAGTTCTTCGGCACGGGCGGCGGGGCGAGCCCCTGGCCGTCGCTGATCAACTCGACGGTGGCATCGCTGACGTCGACGCTCCTCGTCCTCGTCCTGGCACTTCCCGCGGCCTACGCGCTCTCGATCCGCCCGGTGAAGAAGTGGACCGACGTCCTGTTCTTCTTCCTCTCCACGAAGATGCTCCCGGTGGTGGCGGGCCTCCTGCCGATCTACCTCTTCGCGAAGAACACGGGAATGCTGGACAACATCTGGCTCCTGGTCATCCTCTACACCTCGATGAACCTGCCGATCGCGGTCTGGATGATGCAGTCGTTCCTCTCCGAGGTCCCGGTGGCGATCATCGAGGCGGCGCAGATCGACGGCGCGAAACTGCCCACGATCCTCGCGCGGGTCGTGGCCCCCATCGCCCTGCCGGGCATCGCGGCCACAGCCCTGATCTGCTTCATCTTCAGCTGGAACGAGCTGCTGTTCGCCCGGGTGCTCACGGGCGTGGTGGCGGAGACGGCCCCCGTCTTCCTCACCGGCTTCATCACCAGCCAGGGCCTGTTCCTGGCGAAGGTGTGCGCCGCGTCGCTCGTCATCTCCCTGCCGGTGCTCGCCGCGGGGTTCGCCGCCCAGGACAAACTGGTCCAGGGCCTGTCGTTGGGAGCCGTGAAATGAAGGCCGCAGTCATCGAGTCCGTGGGCCGTGCCGTCGTGGCCGAGGTCCCGGACCCGACGCCGGGCCCCCGCGAGGTCGTCGTCGAGGTCGCCGCCTGCGGCCTGTGCGGCACCGATCTGCACATCCTCCAGGGCGAGTTCGCGCCCAAGCTGCCCATCGTGCCGGGCCACGAGTTCGCGGGCGAGGTGGTCGGGGTGGGCACCCAGGTCACCGAGCTGTCGCTCGGCGACCGGGTGGCCGTGGACCCCTCCCTCTACTGCTACGAGTGCCGGTTCTGCCGTACGGGCCACAACAACCTCTGCGAGCGGTGGGCGGCGATCGGCGTGACGACGGCGGGCGGCGCGGCCCAGTACGCCGTGGCCCCCGTGGCGAACTGCGTCAAGCTCCCCGATCACATCCGTACCCAGGACGCGGCCCTGGTCGAGCCCCTCTCCTGCGCGGTCCGCGGCTACGACGTGCTGAACTCCCGGCTGGGCGCCCACGTCCTGATCTACGGCTCCGGAACCATGGGCCTGATGATGCTGGAACTGGCGAAGCGGACGGGTGCGGCGAGCGTCGACGTGGTCGACATCAATCCGCAGCGGCTCGCCACGGCCGAGCGGCTCGGTGTCTCGGCGACCGCCACCGGGGCCGACGAGCTGGACCGGCCGCAGGGGTGGGACCTCGTCGTCGACGCCACGGGCAACGCGGCGGCGATCCAGGACGGGCTCGAGCGGGTCGCCAAGGCCGGCACGTTCCTTCAGTTCGGCGTGGCCGACTATGCGACGCGGGTCACGATCGACCCGTACCGCATCTACAACCAGGAGATCACCATCACCGGCTCGATGGCCGTTCTCCATAGCTTCGAGCGGGCGGCGGAGCTGTTCGCGACAGGTGTCCTGGACCCGGACATCTTCATCAGCGACCGCCTGCCGCTCGACCAGTACCCCCAGGCCCTGGACCAGTTCGCCTCGGGCGTCGGCCGAAAGATCGTGGTGGTCCCGTAGGAGGATTTCGCCCCCGCCGCCCCTACCCATTCCCATCCCCTGGGGCTCCGCCCCAGACCCCGTCCGCAGCGATTTCGGGTGCGGGTGCGTTGTGGCTGATCGCGCAGTTCCCCGCGCCCCTTTAAGGGGCGCGGGGAACTGCGCAGTCTTTTGGGGGTTCGGGGGCGTAGCCCCTGAGTCAGGGACGGGAATGGGTAGGGGCGGCGGGGGCGAAAAACCCTTGGGCCGGCCACCCCGCCGACCTACCATCCCCCCATGCCCCGCCCACACGGCTTCGCCTACACACATCACCCCGACGGCACGGTGAAGATCACCCACGGAACCCACCCCGCCACCACCCTCCGCGGCCCCCGAGCCACCCAGTTCCTCGCGGAAGTGGAATCCGGCGACCCCCAACTGGTCATGGCCCGCTGGACGGGCAACTACAAGCGGGGCAACGAACGAACGGCCCGCAACCACCCCCGAAACCGCCACTGACGGCCCACGACCGCCTCTGACCTGCACAGACGCGCGTTGACCCAATTGGCGGTCAGGTAAGGGAACGGTAAAGCGGGCCCGGTCGTTCACGGGGCATGACAGCTATGACCCCCGGCTCGAACATCCCTCTCCCCGTCACCCGCGTGACGGTGGACGTCGCCGCCCCGGTGCGGCTCGACGTATCGGGCCTGCTGCTCACCGCCGACGGCAAGGTGCGCTCCGACGACGACTTCATCTTCTACAACCAGCCGACCGGCCAGGGCGTGACGTACCGCTCCGGCGGCGGCACCAGCCCCGACTCGATCACGGTCGACACGACGGCCGTGCCCCCGGGCATCGAGAAGATCGTCGTCACAGCGAGCCCGGACGCCGCGGGCCAGACCTTCCAGGGCGTAGAGCCGACGGCGACGATCCGCAACGCCGACGACAACTCCGTACTGGCCTCCTTCACCCCGCCCCAGCTCGGCTCGGAGACGGCCCTGGTGATCGTCGAGGTCTATCTGCGCAACGGCGCGTGGAAGGCCCGAGCGGTCGGCCAGGGGTACTCGAACGGCCTGGCGGGCATCGCCACGGACTTCGGCGTGACGGTGGAGGAGCCGGCGGCCCCGGCAGCGGCCCCGGTCGCCCCGCCGGCCCCCACGATCCAGACCCCGGTGGCGCCCCCGGCCCCGCCCGTCACCACCCCGGCGGCACCGCCCGCGCCCCCGGCGGCACCCGCCGCCCCCGCCCCGGGCGCCGGGAAGATCAACCTCGACAAGGGCCGCGTAAGCCTCCAGAAGAACCAGACCGTGTCCCTGGTCAAGGGCGGCCGCCCGTTCCTCTCCCAGGTGAAGATGGGCCTCGGCTGGGAGCCGGCGTACCGCGGCAAGGACATCGACCTGGACGCGTCGGTCATCGCGTACGGCCCGCAGCGCAACCACATCGACAGCTGCTACTTCGGCAAGCTCTCGATCGTGAACGGCGCGATCAAGCACTCCGGCGACAACCTCACGGGCGAGGGCGGCGGTGACGACGAGGTGATCGTCGTGGACCTGGGCCGTCTCCCCCAGGAGGTCACCGGCCTGGTCTTCACGGTGAACTCCTTCTCCGGCCAGAAGTTCACCGAGGTCGCCAAGGCTTACTGCCGTCTCCTCGACGCCGCCACGGGCGAGGAGCTGGTCCGCTTCGACCTCACGACCGCGGAGCCGCAGACCGGCGTGATGATGGCCAAGCTCATCAAGCAGTTCTCCGGCGAGTGGGAGATGACGGCCCTCGGCAACTTCGTCAAGTCCCGCACGGTCCGCGGCATGGTGAAGCCGTCGGCCCAGGCCCTGTAGTCCTCCCGTCCACCACGAACGTGCGGGGCGCCACCCATCGATGGGTGGCGCCCCGCACGTTCGTGGCCGGGTCACATCTTCAGCGGCCGGTCACATCTTCGTGGTCGGGTCACATCTTCGTGGCCCCCGCGGCGAGGTCCCTGAGGAAGTGCCGCGCCCCGATCAGGAACACGATGATCAGCGGGACGACACTCATCAACGCACCGGCCATCACCAGGGAGTAGTCGGTGTTGTAGAGGACGTTGAGGTTGGCCAGGGCAACCTGGAGGGTGACCCTGTCGGGGTCGATCATGACGACCAGCGGCCAGATGTAGTCGTTCCAGATGCTGATGAAGGTGAAGATGCCGAGGAACGCCAGCGCGGGCCGGAACAACGGCATCGCGACCTGCCAGTAGAGCCGGAAGAATCCGGCGCCGTCGATCCGCCCGGCGTCGAGCAGTTCGTCGGGCAGCGAGTTCTGCGCGTACTGGCGCATCCAGAAGATGCCGAAGGCGTTGGCCGCCCCGGGAATGATCAGCGCATTCAGTGAGCCGGCCCAGCCGAACTCCGCCATGGTGACGAACTGCGGCACCAGGGAGAGCTGCGCGGGGATCATGTACGTGACCATCAGGCCACCGAAGAGGAACTTCTTGCCCGGGAACTCGTACTTGGCGAAGGCGAACGCGGCCAGCGAGTCGAAGAACAGCACCAGCGCGGTCCCGACCACGGCGACGACGACGGTGTTGAACAGCGAGCCGAAGAAGTCGACGGTGTCGAGCACCCGCCCCATGTTGTCCAGGAGATGCGGTCCCGGCACCAGCTTGGGCGGATAGCTGTAGATGTCCTGGGTGGTGCCGGAGGCCATCACCACCAGCCAGTAGAAGGGGAAGAGCGAGATCAGCACACCGAGCAGCAGCACCACCCGCACACAGATCCGAGTGAGCCGACTGCCGGAGCCGATGGCGAGCCCCGCACTGCCGGTAGTCCGCTCCTTGCCGTCAACGGCCATTGCGGGCCCCCTTGCGTCGCAGCAGTGACCGGATACCTGCGCGGTCCTCGCGGTCGGAGCCGGAGACCAGCCGCCAGTTGATGAGCGTGAAGACCGCGATGATCGCGAAGAGGAGCCAGCCCATCGCGGCGCCATAGCCGAACTGGTGGTCCTTGAAGGCCTTCTGCCACAGATAGAGCACGATGGTCATGCCTTCCTGACCCGGTCCGCCGGTGGTTCCGACGTCGGTCGACTGGAAGAGCACCTGGGACTCGGTGAAGATCTGCAGGCCGTTGATGGTGGACGTGACGGCGGCGAAGAGGACCACCGGCCGCAACTGCGGCAGCACGACCCGGAAGAGGGTCTGCCAGCTGTTCGCCCCGTCGACGCGGGCGGCCTCGAAGTGCTCGGTGGGAATGGCCTGGAGGCCCGCCAGGAAGATCAGGGCGTTGTAGCCGACCCACCGCCAGATGATCATGATGGAGAGGGACACCTTGATCCCCCACTCGGAGGACAGCCAGCCGACGCCGTCCATCCCGACCATCCTCAGCGCCGAGTTGGCGAGGCCCGTCTGGGCGAAGACCGATCCGAAGACGACGGTCATGGCGACCATCGAGGTGACGTTGGGGATGAAGTACGCCACCCGGTACGCACCGGTGAACCGGACCTGCGAGTGCAGCAGGAACGCGAGCACCAGGGCCAGGAACAGCATCGGCACCGTGGACAGGAACCAGATCTCGAAGGTGTTGAGCACCGAGTGCCAGAACACCGAGTCCTCGAGCAGCCAGCCGTACTGCTTGAAACCGACGAAGCGCATGTCACCGATGCCGTCCCAGTCCTGGAAGGACAGGTACAGCGAGAAGACCACCGGAAAGGCGCCGAAGACGGCGAAGAGCACATAGAACGGCGAGATGGCGAGGAGCGGCGGCCCATGGCGCCGACGCCCGCCCGGGGCGGTGGCACGAGAGCGACGGACAGGTCGCCGTTCGTCGGCCGCGGGGGTGCCGGCCTCCGCCGGGTCTGCGACTGTGGCCATGTCAGCTCACCCCCAGTCGGGTCAGCGTGGTCTCGGCGGTGTTCACCGCGTCCCGCCAGGCCCGTTCGGGCTTCTTGCCGAGCGCTTCCACATTGGTCAGCTCCTGGAAGAACGGGGTGTTGGCGGTCTCCTCGTACGGGCTGAAGTAGACGACGGGAGCCTTCTGGGCGGCCGGGCCGAAGACGTCGATGGGCCGCTGACCGCCGAAGAAGGGGTCGGGCCTGTGCATCGCGGGGTCGGCGTAGGCGGCCGGAGTGGTGGGGAACAGGGCCATCTCCTGGTAGCTCTTGAGCTGGTTCGCCGGGCCGAGCAGCCATTTCACGAAGGCGAAGGCGCCCTCCGGGTCACGGCAGTAGCGGGTCAGGGTCACGTACGACCCGCCGTAGTTGGCGGGCCCGTCCGGCATGGTGGTCAGTCGCCAGGCCCCGGACGTCTTCGGCGCGGTGTCCTTCAGTCCGTTGATGGCCCACACCGCCGTGGTCATCGAGGCGATGCGTCCCCCGCCCATGGCCGCGTTGTAGTCGGGCGTGCCGTCCACGATCCGGGCGCTGAGCCCCTGCCGGAGTATCTCCACGGACAGGTCCCAGGCACGCTTGACGTGCGCCTGGTCGCCGATGAACCGATTGTCGGCGTCCACGAACTGCTTGGGGCTCTGGAGCAGCACCTGCTGGAAGACGTTGCCGACGTTGCTCACCAGATACGGCTTGCCGGGCCCCTTCCGGAGCGCCCGCCCGGCGGCGAGGTACTTCTCCCAGGTGGAGACCTCCTCGGCAACGGCTTGCGGCTCGTCGGGCAGCCCGGCCCGCCGGAAGAGATCCCGGCGGTAGTAGAGCGCGGTCGGCCCTGCATCGAGGGGGAAGCCGATCATCCGCCCCGACGGAGCGAAGCACCCCTTCCACTTCCAGTCGAGGTACTGATCACGGACGCTCTCCGCACCCAGCGTCCGCAGGTCGAGGAACTCGTTCTCGTCGGGAAAGAACGTGGCGAGATTGTCGGAGTTCACGACCGTCAGATCCGGCACATAGGCACGGGCGGCAAGACTCGTACGGACCTTCGAGTCGATGTCCCCGTCGGGTATCTGAGAGCCCTTCACCTTCAGCCCCGGCACACCGGGTACGGCACGCCGAGCGGTGGCGAGCAGCTTGTCGCTCAGTGAGCCCTTCCAGTACCAGAGGCTCAGATGATCGGTGCCCGCGGAGGCCGAGCCATTGCCCGCCCCGCATCCCGGCAGACCGAGCAGCGCGGCGCCGAGGGAGGCCCCCAGCAGCCCCCTGCGAGACATCGTTCGGTGTGGCATAGGCGCGCACTCACTTTCGGGAGGGACAACGATGTCGAGCTCCGTGAACGTTCACGTGAACGTTGCCGTCGAGTATCGAGGCGGCCGAAAATGAGTGTCAAGACATGTGTAAGCGCTATCTGTTGCGGTGGGGAACTCAGGCGGAGGCCCGCACCACCAGCTCGGGAATGACCCAGGCGTCCGTGCCGCTCAGCGGCTCCTCGCCGGCCCGCAGCCGAGCCACCTGCTCGACGGCCAGCCGCCCCAACCGCCGCTTGTCGATGTGCAGGGTAGTGAGGGCGGGCTCCACCAGCTCCCCCAGGGAAAGCCCGTCGAAGCCCAGAACGGCCAGATCATCCGGAATCCGCAACCCCCGACGCCGAGCGGCACGCATGGCCCCAACGGCGATCAGATCGTTGAAGCCCACCACGCCGGTGACCTCCGGCCGAACACGCAGCAACTGCTCCGCACCCGCCTCACCACCAGCCACGCTCTGCTCCGGGCACAGCACGACCCAACTGTCGTCGACAGCCAGCCCATGCCGCCGCACCTCGCGCAGAAACGCCTCCCGGCGCTCACCGGGACCCTCACTCCGCTCCCCGTCCAGCATGCCGATCCTGCGATGCCCGGCCCGGACCAGATGAGCGAGCCCCTGCTCCATCCCACCGGCGACATCAATCCCGACGGCCCCGAACCGAGTCCGCTGCGGCCCACGCTCCAAGAGCACCAACGGCACACCACCCAGCCGCCGCGCCAGCACGTCGTCCTCGTTCTTGAAGTACCCCACAACTGCATCGGCCTGATGGGACAGCACATCAAGCGCTTCCCGCTCCCGGGCCTCATCGGTACGGGAGTCCCACACGACCACCTGCCACCCACGCAGCTCGGCGGCCTCGAGCACCCCGGCGGCCACCTCGGGAAAGAACGGATTCATCAGGTCCGGAATCACCAGACCCACCGTCACGGTCCCCTTCCGCACCAGCCCCCGAGCAAACCGGCTGGGCCGATAGTCCAACACCCGAGCGGCCTCCAGCACCCGCTCCTTGGTGCCCGGATCGATCTCACCCTTGTCATTGACAGCCCGCGAAACAGTCTGCCGCGACACCCCGGCCATCTGGGCAACGTCATGGATGGTGGCCCGCCGACGCCCCCCGCCGACCTGCCCGCCACTCGACCCCAGCCGCTCATCACCCCGCACGAAGTGCACTGTAACCGCCCACCACGACACACCCACCGAGGGAACACCCCCAAACCCCCCGCAGCCGCGAGCGCACAAGGGGGCGGGGCCGTGCCGGTATGTCAACGTTCGCGACGTACGGCTCCCACTGGAAACGCCCACCGACGAAACCCAGGGCAGTACGCCCGGAGGTCGCGAACGTGACATACCGGCACGGCCCCGCCCACCCCGGACAACCCCAGGCGCACCCTCAGAACAACGCGCTGTAGGCATTCAAGGCAGGCTGCCCTCCAAGATGGGCGTACAACACGGTGGAGCCCCGCTCGATCTCTCCGCGCCCGACGAGATCAACCATCCCGGCCATCGACTTCCCTTCGTACACAGGGTCAGTCACCATCCCCTCGGTACGAGCAGCAAGCCGCATCGCTTCGAGAGTCGCCTCGTCCGGAATGCCATAGGTCCCGGCGTGGTACCGCTCGTCCAGCTCGACGTCAGCCTGGGTCAACTCTTTCTCCACACCGATGAGTTGTCCCGTCCCGTGGGCGATCCGGGCGATCTGCTCACGAGTACGCACAGGATCGGCCGACGCATCAATGCCAAGCACCCGCCGCCCCCGCCCCCCGCCTTCCTCCAGCGAGGCGAACCCGGCAACCATCCCAGCCTGAGTGGACCCGGTCACCGAGCAAACGACCACGGTGTCGAAGAAGACCCCCAACTCCCGCTCCTGCTCGGCGACTTCATAGGCCCACCCAGCAAACCCGAGCCCGCCCAGCGGATGATCGGAAGCCCCAGCAGGAATGGCGTAAGGCTTCCCACCCCCCTCCTCAACTTCCCGCAGCGCCCGCTCCCAGCTCTCCTTGAACCCGATCCCGAACCCGGCCCGCACAAGCCGCACATCGGCCCCCGCAAGCCGACTGATCAGAATGTTCCCGACCTTGTCGTAGACGGAGTCGGGCCACTCCACCCAACTCTCCTGCACCAGAACACACTTGAGCCCGGCCCGCGCGGCACAGGCCGCGACCTGCCGAGTGTGATTGGACTGCACGCCCCCGATCGAAACAAGCGTGTCGCACCCCTGCGCAAGCGCGTCAGCAACCAGATACTCCAGCTTGCGAGTCTTGTTCCCCCCATAGGCGACCCCGGAGTTGCAATCCTCCCGCTTGGCCCACAACGAGGCCCCGCCAAGATGCTTGGTCAACCGCTCCAGCGGATGAACAGGCGAAGGTCCGAACAACAGCGGATAACGCTCGTACGAGGCAAGGGACATGGACCCTCCACGGATCAGGTGTCGAGATCGGCCAGGTCTTCGAGGCCACGCCAGATCTCCGCCGTGACACGGACGGCCTCGTCCACATCGCCGACGGCACAGGCGTCGATCAGCTCGTCGTGCAGCCCGGCCGAACGGCAGTTGCCGCCCTCACCGAACCGCCGCCGCTCCAGGCGCCGGATGAGCGGGGTGTAGCGGGCGACGGTGGCGGCGGCGGCACGATTCCCGCTCACCCGGACCAGTACGTCGTGCAGCTCGTCGTCGGCACGCAGCGCGGCGGCCACGTCACCGTCGCGCACGGCCGCGGCAAAACACTTGTTGGCCTCCCGCATGGCACTGATATCGCCGGGGCGAAGCCGGGACAGCGCCGCCCGGGTGACCAGCTCGTGCATGGCGCCGACGACGGCCGCGGCGTCCCGCACATCGGCGGCCACCACAGGCGTCACCCGCGTGTAGCTCTGCGGCTTGGACTCCAGCAGGCCTTCGTCTACGAGCCGCGAGAAGGCGTCCCGTACGGGCGCCCGCGAGAGCCCGAGCAGCTCCGCCAGCTCGGCGTCCCGCACGACGGCACCCGGCGCGATGTCGCCGGCGACGATGGCGTCCCGTATCGCCTCGTACGCACGGTCCCTGAGCAGGGTCCGGGGCACGGGCCGTATCGCTCCCATGAACTGAAATGTTAGATGTCAGATGGAAGCCGGCACAAGAGTGCGACCCGCACAGAAGTACGGGCCGCACTCACACAGAGCTGCAGAGCACCAGAGCACGGCTCGCTCAACAGGCCCAGGGCCAGTCCGCGTCCCGGGCCCCCTCAAGCAGCGGAACCATGCGAAAAGCGGCATCCGACAGACCACCGAAGACATGCCGGTTCCCCGCCCCGGACGGCCCGTGGCCCGCCCGGTACCCGGCAAGGTTCCAGGTGTAGACCGGCACGTTCGCCGGAACCTGCTCGGTCGGGTCGCCGTAGTGGCTGTACGTGGCCTGCTCGTCCGTGACGATCAGCACGCGGTCGTGCTTCTTGTAGTGCTTGCGGACGGCCTCGGTCGTGTCCGTCCCGCCGAGGTCGCCGAAACGCTCCAGCACCTTCAGCACCGACTCGCCCCGACGGAACCTCACCCGCTTGCTGGTCGTACCGAACTCGACGAGATCCGCGTCCGCCGCCCGCAGCGCGAGCGCCGTGCCGAAGATCGCCGCCGCGTCGGCCCGGTTGAGCTCCGAGCGGTCGGACAGCCGCGAGTAGAACATCGACCCGGACCGGTCGACGAGTACGAGCGTGCGACCGCCCAGGGCCGGCACGTTGGCCAGCGAGTGACCGAGCGCCTGCTCCAGCGGGTACGACCAGCGCAGCGAAGGAGCGTGCTGGTACGCGGCGAGGTACCGGAACGGGAACTGCCGAGAACGCGCGACCTCCGCGGGGTCACTGATACGGGCGGCCACCAGGGCGGCCACCTCGTCCGAGACCCCCGCCTCGTCGAAGTTGCGCAGGTTCCGTACCAGGGCCATCGAACCCATGGACGGGATGACGGCCTCCCAGGCCGCCTTGTCCATCGGGCCCTGCAGCCAGCCGGCCAGCGCCTCCCAGGTGATGCCCGCGTCCGCGAGGCGCTGCGCGCCGTGCGCACCGGTCACCACCTTGCGCCGCTTGGCGGGCCGCAGTGCCATCAGGTCACGGTGGGCCGCCAGGACGGGCAGCGACTTGGGCACGACCGCGGTGTCCGGGTTGTGCCGCCGGTCGAGCGCGTACTGGAACAGGTCGCCCTGCCACGGCTTGTCCGGGTCCGGTGCCGCGTGCACGAGGTTGAGGATGTCGCCGAAGCGGTAGCCCTTGGACGCCGTGTCGTACTTCAGCAGCGACTTGCCGCTGTAGAGCCGGCGTACGGCGTCGGCGATGCCGCGCTTCACGGGCTTGGGGATGTTGCGGCCGTACAGCGCGGTCCAGTACGCGAGCAGCTCGCCGGGCTCGTCCGGACGCCGCAGCACGGACGCGACGACCTGCCGGTTCGCCGGGCCGTCCGTGGCGCCCGCGTCGAGGCGCGCCTTGACGTACTCGGCGGCGCCGACGATGGACGCGGTCCGCATGTTGCCCTCGCCGCGCAGCCAGGCCAGCATGCTCGCCGTCCACGAGGGGTCGCTGACGGCCAGCTCACGCACGAGCGCGGCGAACCGGTCGTCCCGGGCGTCGCCGGTCTCGTAGAAGGTGTTCTGCGAGACGAGGTTGGCGATCGCCAGCAGGAAGAGCTCGGAACGAGCGTCGCGCTCACGGCCGCGGCCGCCCTCGTAGGTGCGCAGTACGCGCCCGGTCGAGGTGACCCGCGAAGTGCCCTGGGCCTTCGCCGCCTTGGTGTTGAATCGCGCCATGATGAATTCCCCCGAATTCAGTGGGTGTTTCGGCGGGAGGCACAGCAAATGGAGCGTGCCCGAGATCGGGTCGGCGGCGGTCTTATCACTTGGCGCGTCTTCCATTCCGCCACATCGCCCGAAGCGATGACGGGATTCGAACCCGCACGGTTTCCCACCAAGTCCCCGAAGTATCCGCTGCCTACGCACCGGGCACACACCATTTGCTGCGCCTCCCGAGATCAAGTCGGCGGCGGCCTGGATTCTTTGGAAGAGAAGTAGCCGCCACCATCGCACCGGGAGGTGCATGAAGTTGTGGTGTCCAGAGTTCAAGGCCGGCGGAACCGACGTAGGTGCTCTAACCCCTGAGCTACACCGGCGCGTTGTACCGGTGACGGGACTCGAACCCGCGGCCGCCCCATTATCAGTGGAAGTAGGTCCTGCCTTCGCACCTGGACGTTCATCACTGTAGGACCCGCACCGCGGGCCGGGCGAACGATTATTTCGTACGGGCGCACTGGACAGGTCACCTCCGCACAAGGCCCCTGAGCCGGAGGAGGCCAGGGGTCGCCGGGGCGACCGGGCCGCCATAGGAACTCCCTATGGCACCTGCTGACTTTTCGTCTTTGCCCCTCGTTCTTTTCCGAACGTACGGTGAAACAGCTCGACGAGATGCTCAACGAGCGGACGAATACGCAATCGAGAGGGCCGGTGGCATGACCACGATCGAAAACGGATCGGGAACGCAGGAACTCAAGGGAAAGCGGGCCCTGGTCACAGGTGGTTCTCGCGGAATAGGAGAGGCCATAGTGCGCCAACTCCTGGACGCGGGCGCCGAGGTGCTCACCACCGCCAGGTCGGCGACGAGCACGGTGCCGGAGGGAGCCGCCTTCGTGGCGGCCGACGTACGGACACGGGCAGGGGCGGAGACGCTCGCCGCGGCCGCCCAGGAGGTGCTCGGCGGGGTGGACATCCTGGTCCACAACGCGGGCGGGGCACGACCGTACGAGAGCACCTCGGCCATCCCCGACGAGGAGTGGCAGGACCAACTCGACCTGAACTACCTGGCCTCGGTGCGGCTGGACTCGCTGCTGGTACCGGGGATGCGCGAACGGCGTTCGGGAGTGATCGTGCACATCTCCTCGGCCGCGGTCCCCGCCACACCGCCCCCGTTCCTGCACTACACGGCGGCGAAGGCGGCGCTGGAGAACTACAGCCGGGGGCTTGCCCTGGAGCTGGCCCCGTCCGGAGTCCGGGTCAACACCGTGACTCCCGGCCGAACCGCCACCCCCGGCGGCGAACTGACACGGGAGCAGTGGGCGCGGCTGGACCCGGCGCAGGGCGAGAACAACAGCCCGGTGCCGCTGGGGCGCGAGGGGCAGCCCGACGACATCGCCGACGCGGTGGTGTTCCTGGTGTCCGACCGGGCGAGCTGGGTGACCGGAAGCAATCTCGTCGTGGACGGCGGCGAATTCCCCAGGGGCTGACACCGACGGAATTCAGGACACCGGCGAGAAAGAAGGTCAGAGGGAAAAGGAAGATCAGAGAGAGGGTGAGAGGGAAGGCGAGAGGGAAACGGACTCGGACCAGGTCTCCTCACGCAGGAGTTCGAGCAGGGCAGTCTCCGCCGGGCCCGCGCCGGGCCTGAGCACGGCGATGACGGGCTGGGACACGACCGGGAACACCGGACGCACGAGGTGCTCATAGCCGTGGGGCACCGCGGAGGCCGGGACGAGCGTCACCCCCAGCCCGTGGGCGGCCCAGCGCACGGCCGTCGCGGTCTGGGACACACGGGCGGCCGTGGTCGGGGTCAGGTCGTTGTCCCGCAGCACGTTCAGCAGCACGCCGTCGAGCGCGCTGTCGCGGTCGAACCTCACCCACGGCTCCCCCGCCAGTTCGCGCAGCTCGACCGCGTCCGCGGCGAGCAGCCGGTGCCCGGCGCCCAGCACCACGACGAACTTCTCGTCGCCGAGGTGGTGGGCGTCGGAGGGGCTCCGCTCGCAGGCGGCCATCAGGGCAAGGTTCAACACGCCCCGGCGGCACAGCCGCTCCAGCTCGGCGGAGCTCGGCTCCTCGAAGACGGTGACCTCCAGCCGCGGGAAGCGGCGACGCAACGTGCCCAGGGCGCCCGGCAGCTGCCGCGTGCCGAAGCCCATCTGCGCCGCGACCACCAGCTCGCCCACCAGTTCGTCGGCACCGGCCCGTGCCGTGGCCCTCGCCCGCCGCGACGCGCTGACCGCGACCTCCGCCTCCCGCAGGAACGCACGGCCGACCACGGTGGGCACCAGTCCGGTCGGCGTACGGGCGAACAGTTGCACGCCGAGTTCCCGCTCCAGACCGCGGATCTGCTGGGACACCGACGGCTGAGCGACGTGCAGCAGCTCCGCCGCCGCCGTCACCGAGCCCTCCTCGGCAACGGCCAGGGCGTACTCGTACTGGCGAAGGCTCATCGGCTCCCGTCCCCTCCCAGGTGGCAACAGGTGTCACAACACGGGGGGCGACGGGTTTACTCCACGTCCAGGGGTCTGGCGTACGAAACGGGGCTCAGCCGCGCTTCTGACGCCGCCAGGGACCGGTGATCGCCAGCATGATGCCCGGCTCCTGGATGTTGGCGTACAGCGTCCTTCCGTCGGGCGAGAAGGTGACGCCGGTGAACTCGCTGAACTCGGGCTCCGCCTCGGTGCCGATGTTGAGGTCGTTGCGGGCGATGGGGTACGTACGGCCGCTGTCGGTCGCGCCGAAGAGGTGCGAGACACCCTCGCCGTCCTCGGCGATGACGAGGCCGCCGTACGGGGAGACGGTGATGTTGTCGGGACCGTCGAAGGCGCCGTCCTTGGACGGGTCGGGGTTCACGCCGAGGAGGACCTTCAGGGTCAGCGTGCGGCGCTTGGGGTCGTAGAACCAGACCTGGCCGTCGTGCTGGACGGGGCTCTCGGCACGGGCGTACGAGGAGACGATGTACGCGCCGCCGTCGCCCCACCACATGCCTTCGAGCTTGCGGGCGCGGGTGACCTCGCCGGGGCCGAACTGCTTGCGCACGTCGACGGTCTTCGCGTCGCGGTCGGGGACGTCCTCCCAGTCGACGCCGTACACCGTGCCGATCTTCGTGGCGCGGGAGAGGTCGTCGACCGGGCGGCCGCCGGAGTCGTAGCACTTGGGCGCCTGGAGCACGCCCGCGTCGTCGGCGAGGGTGCGGAACCTGCCGGGGCCGTAGTGGAAGCCCTTCGGCGGGGTCCAGCGGTAGAAGAGGCCGTTGGGGCCGGCCGCGTCCTCGGTGAGGTAGGCGTGGCCGCGCTTGGGGTCGATGACGACGGCCTCGTGGTCGTAGCGGCCGAAGAACTTCAGGGGCTTGGGATTGCGGTTGGCGCGGCGGTCGGAGGGGTCGACCTCGAAGACGTAGCCGTGGTCCTTGGTCATGCCGTTGACGCCGGCGCGGTCGGAGTTCTCCTCGCAGGTGAGCCAGGTGCCCCAGGGGGTGCTGCCGCCCGCGCAGTTGGTGGAGGTGCCCGCGATGCCGACCCACTCGGCGACCGCGCCGCCCGGACGCACTTCGACGACCGTGCAGCCGCCGGACGCGGCCGGGTCGTAGACGAGGCCCTCGGTGAGCGGGACCGGGTACTTCCAGTTGGCGCGCGGGCCCTTCAGCTCGTGGTTGTTGACGAGGAGGGTCGTGCCGCGCGGGCCGTCGAAGGTGGCCGTGCCGTCGTGGTTGGAGGGGGTGAACTCGCCCGACTCCAGCTTGGTCTTCCCGCTGTACGTGATGACGCGGTACCGGAACCCGGCGGGCAGCGCGAGGACGCCCTTGGGGTCGGGCAGCAGCGGGCCGTAGCCGACGGCTCCGCCGTGCCTGTCGGCGTGGTCGGCATCGTCGTCGGCGTCGCCCGTGGTCTCGGTGTCCGTGGACGCGAGGGCGCCGGGCGCGGTGGCGAGTGTGCCGACGCTGCCGATCAGGGCGACACCGGCGCCGGTGATCGCGGATCGTCTGGCGAAGTCCCTGCGGGTGAGCGACATGCTGTCTCCTGTGACGGTGGAGTGTGACCGTGGCGAGGCGGTGACGCGTGGGGGGTGGCGGACCCGACTGTCGGCCACACCGTGCCGCCCGTGGCTGAACGCCGGTTGAACGCGGGCCGACTTCCCAGGGCCCGCTTACGTGAATCCGGTCGGATCCGGCCTGACCAGCCGGATCCCGCCGCTTCCGTCGCTTCCGCCCGTCCGGAGCAATGCCGCCCCGTACGGCCCATCAGTCCTCGCATGCGAACTGTTGGTCGGAATAATCTCCCTACCAAGGACCCGTACGACCCATGGGAGGCGAGCCGAAGTGGACGCGCGTCAGGCAAGCCACCGCCATGAGGAACGGCTGATGGCGCTGGCCAATGTGAGCGGTGTCGGCAGTGGGCGTGACGAGGAGTCCGGCGAGGACGTCATCGTCGTCTTCGTCACCCGCAAGGTCCCCCGCGACCGGCTCCGCCCCGAGGACGTCGTCCCCGACGAGCTGGAGGGCATCCCGGTCCGAGTCCTGGCCATGGGCGAGGACGAGCCCTGACAACCAGGATTTCTTTCGCCCCCGCCGCCCTTACCCCCCTTGCTGCGACCGAGCCTTGAACGCAGCCTTCCGCGCCTCCTTGGCGACCTTCTTGTCGGGATGCAGCCGCCCCATCGCCTCCAGCACATCCGGCGTAGCAGGATGATCCACCCGCCAGGCCGCCGCGAAAAACGACCCGTGCTGCGCCGCAAGCCCCTCGACAAGCGCCTGCAACTCCGCGGAATTCCCCTCCGCGGCAAGCTGCGCGGCAATCGTGTCGACGGTCAGCCAGAACACCATCCCCTCGGAAGGCGCGGGCACGTCCGAGGCCCCCCGCTCTGTCAGCCAGACCCGAGCGAGCCCGCCCAGCTCGGCATCGTCGAGCACCTCACGGAGCGCGGGCGAGGCCTCCGCGCCGACCAGCGAAAGGGCCTGCTGGCAGCGCAGCCGCCGCAGCGGCGCCCCGGCGTCGGAACCCTTCGCCGCCGCGAGCAACTCCCGCGCCGCGGAAAGGGGTTCACGCCGGTCGAGCCACTGCTCGGTCTCGGCCTGCGCGGCCGCAGGCGGAAACGCGGAGGTGCCGTCGAGCAGCACGTCCGCCCCCTTGTCCGCGAGGTCGCCCACCGCGGGCGCCGCGAACCCGGCTTCGAGGAGCCGCGCCCGGATCCCGTACACCCCGAGGGGGGTGAGCCGCACCATCCCGTACCGCGAGACGTCGGTGTCGTCGACCGGCGCCGCGGGCTCCTCGTCGGCGTCGGCCATGAGTGCCTCGTCGACGGGCTGGAAGTCGACGAGCCCGATCGGCTCAAGCAGCCGGAACTGGTCGTCGAGCCGCATCATCGCGTCCGACACCTGCTCCAGGACGTCATTGGTGGGCTCCCCCATGTCGTCCGGCACGATCATCGAGGCGGCGAGCGCGGGAAGCGGCACCGGGCCGTCGCCGGGCCCGTCCTCGCTGGAGGTCAGCAGGTAGAGGTTGCCGAGGACCCCGTCGAGGAACTCCGCCTCGGCCTCCGGATCCCAGTCCAGCTGGGAGAAGTCGACCTCGCCGCCCTCGCCCATGGCCTCCACGAGGTCGTCGAGGTCGGGCACGCCGGCGTCGGCCAGCACCGCCTCAAGGGCGCCGAGCCACAGTCCCAGTACGTCCTGCGGTGCTCCCGAGACGACGAGTGCCAGGTCGGCGCCCGCGGTGACGGTGCCCTCCTCCTCGTCCACAACCTCGACGAGCCCGGTGTCGACGGCCACCCGCCAGGCCTCGCTCGCGTAGGCCGCGGCGTCCCCTCCGTCGAGGCCGAGCTCCGCGGCGGCGGCCGGCAGCTGTTCCTCGACGAGTTCGCCGCCGGCCCCGACCCTGGTCTCCGGACCGGCCCAGCGGGCGAGCCGCACGGCACGCGAGAGAAGCGGCGTGGCGAGGGCGTCCCGCGCGAGCTCCGCTTCGGAGTGCAGACGCACCGGCGGCAGGGGGGAACTGTCTGACATCGGCTGGTTCTCCTAGGACGAACGTTCGGGCGTACATCTCGGACGTACACGAGGCCCGCGGGCCGCCCGGGAAAACGCCTGCCGGCCGCCCCGGACACGCAGCCTCAGCCTAGACGGATTTGGACCCATGCCGCCCGGTTCATGAACCTGTCAGAAGTGTTAACTCGGGAAACCTTGACAAGTGCCGTGGCCAGACACGAGATTGACGCGCGTAGAAACTCGCGAGTAGCAGTCCGCCGCGGCTTCTACGCGCGTCACGGACCGCCCCACAGGTTACGGCTCCCCCCACGGCTCCACCCTTGCTTTCGTTCGCCTTCGTTCCACCGCTCCACCCACGTACGACGTGTTCCACAGCTCCACCCTCGTCCGTTCACCGCGCCACCCTCGTCCCGGCGCCCACGCACGTCCCCGGAGGGATCCCGTTGCCGAGCAAGTCTTCCGCACGCATAGCCGCGCTCACCGTCGCCGCCGTCTGTTCCACGGTCTCCGCGGTGGTCGTCACCTCGCCCGCCCACGCGGACGCCGTGGCCGTCCATGACATCCAGGGCTCCACCCGTACGTCCCCGCTCGCGGGCCAGCAGGTCACGGATGTGGCCGGCATCGTCACGGGCACGAGAACCTACGGTTCGTCCCGCGGTTTCTGGATCCAGGGTCCGTCCGCGGACGACAACCCGGCCACCAGCGAGGGCGTCTTCGTCTTCACCAGCTCCACGCCGAAGGTCGCGGTCGGCGACTCGGTCACCGTCTCCGGCACGGTCACGGAGTTCGTGCCGGGCGGCGCCTCGTCCGGCAACCAGTCGGTCACGGAGATCACCCGGCCGACGGTGACGGTGGTGTCGAGCGGCAACGCGCTGCCCAAGGCGACCGTCATCAACAGCCGTTCCGTACCGGACGCGTACACGCCCGAGGGCGACGCGGCGGCGAGCGGCTCGGTCAACGGTCTGACGCTGCGGCCGAAGAAGTACGCCCTCGACCACTACGAGTCCCTGGAGGGCATGAACGTCGCGATCGGCTCGTCGCGCGTGGTCACCGCGACCGACCCGTTCTCCGAGCTCTGGGTGACGGTCAAGCCGCACGAGAACCCGAACCGCCGCGGCGGCACGGTCTACGGCGCGTACTCCTCGCAGAACACCGGCCGGCTGCAGATCCAGTCGCTGATCCCGACCGCCACCGAGCCGTTCCCGACGGCGAACGTCGGCGACACGCTCAAGGGCACCACCGAAGGTCCGCTCGACTACACCCAGTTCGGCGGCTACACGCTGACCGCCCGCACCCTGGGCACGGTCGAGGCCGGCGGCCTGGAGCGCGAGACGACGCGCAAGCAGTCGCGTTCGGAGCTGGCGGTGGCGACGTACAACGTCGAGAACCTCGACCCGACGGACGCCACGTTCGCCGCCCACGCGGCCGCGATCGTGGACCACCTGCAGTCGCCGGACATCCTGTCCCTGGAGGAGATCCAGGACAACAACGGCGCGAAGAACGACGGTACGGTCGCCGCCGACCAGACGATGCAGAAGCTGATCGACGCGATCGTCGCCGCGGGCGGCCCGGCGTACGAGTGGCGCTCCATCGACCCGGTGAACCTCGCGGACGGCGGCGAGCCGGGCGGCAACATCCGTCAGGCGTTCCTCTACAACCCGGAGCGCGTGTCGTTCGTGGACCGCGCGGGCGGCGACGCCACGACGGCCGTCGGCGTCACGAAGGTGCACGGCAAGGCGCAGCTCACGGTCTCGCCGGGCCGTATCGACCCGGCGAACGCCGCGTGGACGAACAGCCGCAAGCCGCTCGCGGGCGAGTTCACCTTCCGCGGCAAGTCGGTCTTCGTGATCGCGAACCACTTCGCGTCGAAGGGCGGCGACCAGTCGCTGCACTCGCAGTTCCAGCCGCCGGCGCGCAGCTCGGAGACGCAGCGCCACCTCCAGGCGACCGCGGTCAACGCCTTCGTCAAGGACATCCTGGCGAAGCAGAGGAACGCGGACGTCGTGACGCTCGGCGACATCAACGACTTCGAGTTCTCGCAGACGACGAAGCTCCTGGAGGACGACGGCGCCCTGTGGTCGGCCGTCAAGTCCCTTCCGAAGAGCGAGCGTTACAGCTATGACTACCAGGGCAACAGCCAGGTCCTGGACCAGATCCTGATCAGCCCGTCGATCCGCAAGGACTGCGACTTCACGTACGACAGCGTGCACATCAACTCGGAGTTCTCCGACCAGATCAGCGACCACGACCCGCAGGTGCTGCGCTTCCGCCCGTAGTCAGCACAGGAAGCCCGTGGTCGCCGCACGAACACGCCGGTGAGCCCGGCCCCACGTCAGGGGGGCCGGGCTCACCGGTGTCCGCGTGGGGCGTCAGGCTCCGAAGGCCTGGTTCAGCCAGCCCTGCCAGGCGGCTTCGTTCCGCTTGGCGTCGGCGCCCGGGGCGAAGTCGTGGACGCTCATGCCGACGGGCGCACCCCAGTGGTTGCGGCCGAAGAAGCGGACGAGGGCGTCGTCGGTGCGCAGCCCGATGAAGTACGGGTTGCGGAAGTCGACGACGGCGTCCAGCACCTGGCCGTCGGGGCCCTGGGCCTGTACGCGCGTGCCCTCCGCGGTGTCGTCGCCAAGGCCGAGCGCACGGCCCACGGCGGCGAAGGCGTCGGCCCCCTTGGACGCCTCGGGCCCGTCGAACGTGGCGAAGGCGGCCGGCCTGGCCGCGAACCTCGTCAGGTACTCGCGCAGGGTGTGGAGGTAGAAGTCGGTATGCCTGCTCGCCCCGTCGTACTGGTTGTCCCAGTCGTCGACGAAGATCCCGCTGTGCACGTACCTCACCCAGGCGCGCCGGCCGCCGTCGCGCGGCTCGACGGTGTAGTCGAGCTGGTTGAGGGTCTGCTCGGAGTTCTCGTCGACGCCCTCAAGGCGGTTGGTGTACTTGTGCGGCGGGTCCCAGGCGGTGACCGTGGATCCCCAGGGGCCCCGGCCGCCCTCGCGCGGCTCCGGGGGCTCCATCGGCCACAGCCAGCCGCCGGTGCCGCTGGTGACGGCGTCCCACACCTGGTCGGGTGTGGCGTCGACCTCGAACTCGCGGGCGATCTCGAATTCCTTGGACATGGTCTGCTCCTGCGCGTCAACTAGGCGTGTCAGTCGGTGAGTTCGGGCGCCGCTGCGGACGCCTCGGAAGCCTTGGGCCCCTCGGCCGTACCGGATGCGTCAGATGCGCCGGCCGGGCCGGCCGTACCGGGCTTGACCGTGGGATGGACCGCCACGACGATCCGGTGGTCACGGCCCCCCTCGGCGTCGGCGGAGTCGTACTTGCGGATCAGGGCGCCGACGCCGGCCGTCAGCTCCTGGATGAACGCGGCCCGGTCGGCGGCGGAGGCGAAGCGCACCTCGCCGTCCAGCGCGTACGTGGCGAGCCGCTTGCGGGCCTTCGTGGCGCCCGTGATGAGCGTGCCGACGTCCCGCACCAGCCGGGCGCCGAGCGCGAGCAGCCATCGCGCCGAGAGCTGGTCCCGGAAGCGGTCCGGGTCGGGCTGCACGGCGGCGAGCGCGAGCGGCGAGATGACGTACGACGCGGCGGTCGCCCTCATCAGCCGCTCGGTGACGTTCCCCTTGCGGCGCTCGTCCGCGAGCTCGACCAGGCCGTGCCGCTCCAGCGCCTTCAGGTGGTAGTTCACCTTCTGCCTCGGCAGTCCGACCTTGCCGGCCAGCATGGCGGCCGACGCGGGTCCTGCCGCCAGCTCGGCCAGGAGCCGGGCCCTTATGGGGTCCAGCGAGGCGGCGGCAGCCGCCGGGTCCTCGATCACGGTCACGTCCAACATGACTCCACCGTCTCACCGAAAACTTTTTTTGTCCAGACGGTTCTTCCTGTCGGTTGTTTTCCTGTCGGCTGTTTTCCTGGGGGTTCTCTTCCTGGGGGTGCCGGTGATCACTCGGGGACGAGGCCGAGGGCGTGGGTGTAGCGGCGGACCGTGGACTGCTTCAGACCGGGGTACGTCTGTACGCGCTCCCACTGCGGCGTACGGGAGCCGACGCCGCCGCCCGGGGCCGCCAGCGCGTCGATGTGGGCCTGCGCGGTCTCCCACTCGGCGTAGTTGAGGACCTTCGTGCCGTCGGTGCTCAGATGGAAGTGGGCGGAGATACCGCCGGGACTGAGGTTCGGCTCGCTCTCCAGGGCCTCGAACACGGCGTCCACCCAGGCGCGCTGCCGGTCGGGGTCCGGTCCCTCGAACTCAATCTCGACGATCACGACACACCCCGGCACCCGGGTCTCCGCCTCCTGGGCGCCGCTGCGGTAGCGCCGGTAGCGGCCGAGCCCCACCCGTTCGATCCCGGGCACGGCCACATCCACCTCGTCCACGCGCTCCTGCCGGTGGACCTTCACGAACGCCTCGTAGTCCTGCTCGCTCCGCCACTGCGAGTGGTGCAGCAGGGTCGTGCCGTCCTCCCCGGTGTAGACGTGGTAGCCGAGCAGCCCCTCGGCCGGCCACGCCCTGCGCTCCCAGGTGGCGGCGATCGCCTCGACCGTCTCCTTCTGCCGCTCGGGCGTCCCCACCCGCCAGGTGCTGAAGAAGGGCGCTCCCACCTCGGGGCGGGTCATCGCGGGGTGCGCGTCGGTACGACGGGTCATCACGAACTCCAGTGATCGCTGATCGGTGCCTACGGCTCCACCCTCGGACCTCAACCGGACTTCAGGTCAAGCACCGGCATCGCGGGCGGGGGTTCGCCCCGGGCGACGGAACCGACCAGGCCCACGCCCCCAGACAACAGGCGCACGACGAGCGGCGGAGCCCAAAGCCTGGGCTCCGCCGCTCGTCGTGCAGCGCCGGTCAGTGACCGTCGCCGAAGGTGTGTATCAGTGGTGTCCGTTGTGGCGCCGCCGCAGCAGGCCCACCGCGACCACCGCTCCGGCCCCTGCGATCAGTACGGGCCCGGGGTGCCGCTTTCCGGCCTGGACGGCGTTGGTCACGGCCGTGCGCACCGGCCGGGGCACGTTGTCCTGGACGGCGTGTCCGGCCCGCGTGGCCCTGCTCTGCACCACGTGCCCGGCCTGAACGGCCTTGTCCTGCACGACGTGGCCGGCCTGGACGGCCTTGTCCTGTACGACGTGACCGGCTTCGGTGGCCTTGTCCTGTACGACATGGCCTGCCTGTGTGGCCTTGTCCTGCACGGTGTGTCCGGCCTCGGAGGCCTTGCCCTTCAGTTCGGAGCCCCGGGCCCGCGCGCGGGCCTTCACATCGGCTTTCGCCGCCAACTCCTCGACGGTGTCGCCGAGTTGCCCCCGGGTCTCCTGGATCTGCTGTCGCAGTTCGTCCGGGCCCTTCGCTCCGCCGGCGGCCTTGTCCGCCGCCTTGCCGGGCTCCGCGGGATCGTTCATGTCCTTCATCGGTGCGCCCTTTCCTTGATCTCGTCGACGTCGGCCCGGACGCTGTCGAGCGCCTCCTCGGGCATCGGCGGGGCGGCGCGGCCGAGCTGGGCCCGGCCGGTCCTCGCCAGCACGCCCGCGACCACGAAGAGCACGGCCGTGACGATGAGCGCCGCCGCCCACACGGGCAGCACGAGGGAGAGCGCGGCCGCACCGGTCGCGGCCAGGGCCATCAGCCCCACGTAGGCGACGGCACCGGCCGCGCCCAGCAGCCCGCCGCCGCGTCCCACCCGCCGGCCCTTCTGCGCCAGCTCCTCCTTCGCGAGCCGCACTTCCTGTCGTACGAGCTCTGAGAGCTGTTCGGTGGCCTGTCCGACGAGTTCACCGACCGAGTGCTGCTCGCCCGGCCGCCGGTCCATGGTTCCGGTCACGGCGTCCCGCCTCCTTTCGTCCGGGACGCCCGGGTACCCTGCCGGGCCGACGTCACCCCTGTCCGGCCCCGCGATCGCCGAGTCGTGCCAGCTGGCTCTGGAACCAGTCGAGCCGGGCCTGCAGCAGCGCCGCCTCGGCGACGAGCTCGGAGACCCCGAGCCCCTCGGGCAGTCCGTCACCGGCGCCCGGCACGACACCGCCCCCGGCCCGTACCCCCAGCCCTTCCCCGCCCAGCCGGGCGAAGGTCGCGAGCGACACCGCCGTACGGCCGCGCACGCAGCCGGCGCAGGAGGCCGCGAAGCCCCGCCAGCCGGGCCTGCCCCATCCCGCGTCGGCCAGCGCCACGGCGACGGCGCCGCACGCGCAGGGGCCGACCGTGGCGGTACGCACCCGCTGCCGCGCGTACCGGAAGCCCAGCTCGAAGCGGATGTAGGCGCCGAGGACCGTCACTTCGAGGAGTACGGCGCTCCGGTGCTCGGCGGTGCACAGCATGGCCTCGGCCGCCGTGCGCTCGTGCACGCAGTGGAAACCGCAGTCGCAGCGGCGGTGCGGTGCCCGGTGCCTCAGGCCGTAGACGCAGTGCGCCTCGTCCAGCACTCCGTACGGCAGCGCGCCGCCCAGCGACACACCGGTGAACCCGGCCCTCGTGCCGTCCTGGGACAGCATCGGGTGGGCGATCTTGAATCCGGTCGGCGGCTCCGCCGGACGTTCCTCGGGGAGCCGCATCCTCATCGCGCGACCGGAACCTCTTCGACCGCGGACTCCAACTCCTCGATCTCCTCGGGGAGTCGGAGCTCCTCCTCTTCCCGGTGCGGCTGCTCCTCCGCGACCCCGGTGGCGAGTGCCTTGCCCAGCTTCATGACGCCTCCCGTGACAGACGACCTTCTACCGTCCCCGCCATGGTGACCGAAACGGGGGCGAGTTCCTAGAGCGCCCCTGCCACCTCGAATGCGGCAACCGATAAGAACCGCTTACCCATATCCCGTAGAAGAATTAAGTGGAGCTTCAGGATGGAGGTGCCGAGACTACCTCCATGACCTCACGACGTACCCCGCCCTTCGGCCGTGCCCTCTGCGCGATGATCACGCCCTTCACCGACGAGGGACTGCTGGACCTGGACGGTGCGCAGCGGCTGGCCGACCGGCTGGTCTCCGAGGGCTGCGACGGGCTGGTGCTGTCCGGGACGACCGGGGAGTCGCCGACCACGACGGACGCCGAGAAGTCGGCGCTCGTGCGGGCGGTGGCGGACGCCGTCGGGGACCGCGCCGCGATCGTCGCGGGCATCGGGACCGCCGACACCCGCCACACCACCGAGCTCGCCCTGGAGGCCGAAAAGGCGGGCGCGGACGGCCTGTTGGTGGTCACGCCGTACTACAGCAGGCCCCCGCAGGACGCCGTCGAGGCACACTTCCGCGCGATCGCGGACGCCTCCGGACTGCCGCTGGCGCTGTACGACATCCCGGGCCGCACGGGGACACGCATCGAGCCGGAGACGATGCTGCGGCTGGCCGGGCATCCGCGGATCGTGGCGGTGAAGGACTGCGCGTACGACCTGCTCGGCACCCAGAAGGTGCTGGCCGCGACGGAGTTGGCGTACTACACGGGCTGCGACGAGTACGTCCTCGCGATGTACGCGATCGGTGGTGCCGGATACATCAGCACGGTGGCGAATGTGATTCCGCGTCACTTCCGTTCGATCCTGGACGCGTTCGAGGGCGGCGACCCGGACGAGGCGATCCGGCGGCAGCAACTCACCATCCCCCTCACGGAGTTGATGATGGGCTCCGGCCTGCCCGGCACGGTGACGGCGAAGGCCCTGCTCGGCGCCCTCGGCCTGCCCGCGGGTCCGGTCCGGGCACCACTGCGGCCCGCCGGCCGGGAGACGGTCGACGGGCTGCGGACGGCGTACGAGCGGCTGGTGGCAGCCCCGGCCGGTGTGTGATCGGAGCTCGCTCAGCGCTCGGCGAAGACCGGCGTCCAACGCCCCGCCGCACCGTCGTTCCCCTTGCGGAAACCGCTCAGCGGGACGGTCTTGTCGCTGCCGATCGTGACGAGCACGAGCCGGTTGTGGAACTCGTTCGTACCGGGTGCGATGTCGAAGGCGATGAGCCGCTTGTTGTCGACCCAGGCGAGCAGCTGCTGTCCGGGGATCTTGTGGAGCCGCTTGCCGGTGTAGGGGTCGTTGATCTCGGAGGCGGTGGTCTTGATGCCCCCCGCGAAGTCGCCGGCGGCGAGCTTGCCGTCCGGGGACAGGCGGGCGCCGACGGACCAGTGCAGGTACTTCTCGTTCGCGGGCGTGGCGGCCTCCTTGCCCTCGAAGTCGTAGTACTGCACGTGGGGTTCCATGGTGAGCCCCGAGTACACCAGCTTGGCGTCACTGCTGAAGGCGAAGTCCTGACGGGCGTTGAGGGATCCCCCGGGCATGTCCTCGTCGTCGTGCACCGTGACCTTGCTCCAGGAGCCCTTGCCGGAGTCGACGTCGAGGACGTAGAAGCCGGTCCGGTACGACTCGCCGAACTGCGTCGTCCAGTCGTTCTTCTTGCCGTCGCCGTCGCTGTCGTAGTCCGCCTTGACCCGCAGGTCGGGGTTCTCGCTGTACGTCGTCGCGACGAGCTTGCTGCCGTCGGGAGAGAACCTGACCCCCGCGACACCGCGGTCGACCGGGATCCAGCGCTCGACCTCGCCGGTGAGCAGGTCGAGCAGCCCGATCCGCTTGGTCGGCAGCTTCTGCTCCAGGACGGCGGCGGTGCGCATGCCGGGAGCGACGTCGAGGATGGACCACTTCGTGGTCTTCACGTACTTGCCGGTCTCCTGGTCGAGGAGGTGGTACGTGCGCCGGGTGACGCCCCGGTCCGCACTCTCCTTGACGGTGCTGTACGTGTAGTAGGCGGCCATCGCGGTGTTGCCCGCCGCGATGAGGTCGCGCGGCGGCGACTGGTCCGGGTGGGCGATGATGTCGCTCTGGTTCTTCTGGCTGGCGAGCCGGGGCTCGTCCCTGCCCCCGTCCAGCATCGGAACCGCCACCCCGACGGCGACGGCGACCGCCGTGGCCACCGCGGCGCCGGCGATCGTACGGGTCCGGCGGCGTCGCCGGACGGCGAGGACGCGGCCCGCGAAGCCGGACGGTGTCGTCGTGGTGTCCGCGGCCTGCTCGTGCAGGGCGTCGCGCACCAGCTGATCCATGTTCACGGACGTACCTCCACCGGTGAGAAGTCGCGGGACGGGCTCTGTTCCGCGTCGGCGGGTCCCAGAGCGGCCAGTTCCGGCGCGAGAGCCCGCAGCCGAGCGAGCGAGCGGTGGGTGGTGGACCGCACGGTCCCCACCGAGCAGCCGAGGATCCGGGCCACGTCGGCCTCCGGCAGGTCCTCGAAGTAGCGCAGTACGAGCACGGTCCGCTGCCGGGCGGTCAGCCGCGCCAGCGCTCCGCGCATCACGATCCGCAGGTCGGCCGCGGAGGAGGCGTCCGCCGCGGCCCCGCCCGTCCCCTCGGGCGGTTCGGCGACCGTCAGTTCCCGTCGGCGCCACTTCAGCCGCCATCGGCTCACCTGCTGGCGGTACAGGATCTGCCGTACGTACGCCTCCGGCTCGTCGATCCGCTGCCATCGTCCGGCTGCCTTGACCAGCGCGTTCTGCAGCAGGTCCTCGGCCGCGTGGCGGTCGCCGCCGCTGAGCAGCACGGCGGTCTTCAGCAGCGCCGATGACCGGTTCTCCACGAATTCCCGGAACCGCTCGTGCCCTTGGGCATCCATCGTCACCTTCTCTTCCCCAGCGGGTTCTCCCCCGCTCCCACCCGTACTGACGTCCCGGGCGGACCCCCGCTATGCCTGACGGCGCGGAATTCCTGCGGTCCGATGGTGACGTGCGGGTGGGTGGGGGCTTGTCGCGCAGTTCCCCGCGCCCCTAGAAGATAAAAGCCAGGGGCGCAGCCCCGCTTTCAGGGGCGCGGGGAACTGCGCGACCAGCCCCCACCGGGCCCGCACCCGACGTCCGACCCCAAAGAACCTGGCGCCCTCCCACAGCAAGTGGGAGGGCGCCAGGTTCACAAAACAACCGCGGGGCTCAGTTGTGACTGTGGAGGATCTCGTTGAGGCCACCCCACACCGCATTGTTCGGCCGCGCCTCCACCGTCCCGGTGACCGAGTTCCGCCGGAACAGAATGTTGGACGCCCCGGACAGCTCACGGGCCTTCACGATCTGCCCGTCCGGCATCGTGACCCGCGTCCCGGCGGTGACGTACAGCCCCGCCTCGACGACACACTCGTCACCGAGGGCGATCCCGACGCCCGCCTCCGCCCCGATCAGGCAGCGCTCGCCGATCGTGATGCGGACATTGCCGCCGCCGGACAGCGTGCCCATGGTGGACGCGCCGCCGCCGATGTCCGAGCCGTCGCCGACGACGACGCCGGCGGAGATACGGCCCTCGACCATCGACGTGCCGAGCGTGCCCGCGTTGAAGTTCACGAAGCCCTCGTGCATGACCGTGGTGCCCTCGGCGAGGTGCGCGCCGAGGCGGACCCGGTCGGCGTCGGCGATGCGGACGCCCTTCGGCGCCACGTAGTCCGTCATGCGCGGGAACTTGTCGATGGACGTCACGGCCAGGTGGAGGCCCTCGGCGCGGGCGTTCAGCCGGACCTTCTCCACGTCGTCCACGGCGACCGGGCCGAGCGAGGTCCAGGCGACGTTGGCGAGGTGGGCGAACAGGCCGTCGAGGCTCTGCCCGTGCGGCTTCACGAGGCGGTGCGAGAGCAGGTGCAGACGCAGGTACGCGTCGTGCGCGTCGACCGGCTTCTCGTCGAGCGAGGCGATGACCGTACGGACCGCGACCACTTCGACGCCACGGCGGGCGTCCGGGCCGATCGCCTTCACGGCGCCCTCGCCGAGCAGCTCCGCCGCGCGCTCGGCGGACAGCCGCTCGGAGCCGGAGGGGCCGGGCTCGGCGGCCAGTTCGGGGGCCGGGAACCAGGTGTCGAGGACAGTTCCGTCGGCGGCGAGCGTGGCAAGCCCGGCGGCGACGGCGCCGGTGGTGCGAGTAGCAGTCGTGTCGGTCATGAGGGAAACCTAACCGGCCGGGGCCCGCGGGTGCCAACCAGTGCGCCCGGCGTCTCAGGTGCCGGGCGCACCGGGGCCTGTCCGGCGGGGTCGTGCCGGACGAACCCGGGCAGTCCAGGTCAGGGCCGCTCGCCCTTCTTGCCGACCACCGCCACGGCCAGTCGCACCCCGCCGATGACGGCGTCCCCCTTCTGCCACTGGCCGCCGTCGCTCCGGGCCACCCAGCGATGACCGCTGTAGAGGTAGGTCTCCGGGTCCAGGAGGAGTTCGTCCCGGTTCGCCGTCGGGTCCTCGCTCTTGAGGTACACCGCGACGGCGTCGCGTCCCGCCGCGTCCTGGACCTGCGCGGCCCGTACGCCGGGAATCGTGGCCAGGGCCCGGTAGACCTTGGCGAGATCCCCGGCGTCGTACGCGTAGGCCCGGCCGAGGACCGCGGTGAGGGCCCGGTACTCGTGTTGGGTGCGGGTCTCCGTCCTGTCGGTGGCGTAGAAGAACGCGCGCGCCTTCGCCCGTACCTTCTTCGGGTCGTCGGGCAGGCCCTTGAGGAACTCGTACTCCTCCCTCGGCGAATGGTCGTCGCCCGCCTTCCCGTCCTCCATGGACGGATCGGCGTACCTCATCCAGGTCTCGCTCGTCCCCGGCTGCGAGTCGTCCGTGAGGTTCACCTCGCCGCTCTTGACGTAGATCCACTGGCCGTCGCGGGCGGTGACCGAGGGACCGGCCGCGATCACGTCCGCGGCGTCGGTCAACAGGTCCTTCGCACTGCCCAGTTCCAGGAAATACGTCGACCGGGCCCCCGGCAGCGTCTCGTGCCCCCCGTCGCCCACGACCTGGGTGCCGAGCACCGCCGCCAGCGTGATCGCGGCCGCGGCGCCCACGGCGGCGAGCCGCCAGTCGGCGCGCGGTCCCCGGCTCCGGCGACCGCGCGCGGCCTCCGCCAGCAGCGCGTCACGCCCCGGCACGAGCCGTGTGCGCGGGGGCAGGGGTGTCTCGGCCCGCAGTTCGCGTACCGCGGTCATCTCGTCCACGTCAGACCACCTCCGGGGTGTCGGGCAGGAACGCGGGGTCCGCGCCCAGCGCCGTACGCACCTTGCGCCGGGCCCTGTTGAGCCGTGAGCGGACCGTCCCGACCGGGATGTCCAGTGCCTCGGCAACCTCCTGGTAGCTGAGGTCGGCCCAGGCGATGAGCAGCAGTACGTGCCGGTCCCCCGCGGGCAGTGCGGCGAGGGCTCCGGCGAGCGGTGCCTGTGCGGCGACCCGGCTCTCGGTCTCCTCGACCCAGGAGGCGGCGACGGGGTCGTGCCCGGTGCGGGCCAGCGCCTTGAGCGCCCGCACCTCGGCGCGACGCTGTTTACCGATGAGGTTGCCCGCGATGCCGTACAGCCAGGGGCGTGCGTTGGCGCGGGTGAGGTCGTAGCGGCCGCGGATGCGGAACGCGGTGAGGAAGGTGTCCGCCGTGATGTCGTCGGCGGCGCCGTCCCCGAGGCGCCGGGCCGCGTACCGGTGGATGTCGGGCGCGTGCCGGTCGTAGAGCCGGGCGAACAGCTCCGGGTCCTCCAGCGACTGGGCGACGACCTCCGCGTCGTCGTGCACCCCGGCCTCAGGTGCCGGTGGTCCGGTCACAAGTCCTCCCCCTGCTTCGTCGTGCCGAGCCTTTCACCCCTGTTCCCCGCAGGGCCGCGAAAGGTTCACGCTTGACGGACAGCGGGATTCAGGGGATCACCCGGGCCAGCACCTCGCGTGTGTACTCCTCGTCGTACTCCGCCCCTGTCACCAGTACCTGCAGACAGATCCCGTCCATCACCGCGACGAGGGCCCGCGCGGTGACGGGGTCCGTGCGGCGGCCGATCCGCTCGGCGAGGTCCTGGCACCACTCGGCGGCGACGGGCCGCAGCACGGGGCGGCGCAGTGCGGCGAGATAGAGCTCGTACTCCAGCTCCACGCTCGTGCGGTCGCCGCCCAGCCACTCGCCCAGGAGACCGGCGAGCTCACCGGCCAGATCGGCCCCGGTGTCCTCCAGCGCGCCCCGCGAGGCGACGACCTTCGCGAAGCCCTCGTTGGTCTGGCGCAGCGCGGCGACCATGAGCTCGTCGAGGGTCTTGAAGTGGTACGTCGTCGAGCCGAGCGGCACATCGGCCTCGGCCGCGGCCGAGCGGTGGCTGAGCCCGCCGATGCCCTTGTCGGCGACGACACGGATCGCCGCGTCGATGATCCGCTGCCGCCGCTCGGGGTCGTAGCGCCGGACCATCAGCGGACTCCCGCCGGGCGGCGCGAGCAGGCTCCCACGGGGCGGTGCCGCATCAGTGCGCCCCGCCCAGGTTCAGCACCACGACCCCGCCGATGATCAGCACGATCCCGGCGAACTTGGCGGTGTTCATGCCCTCGCCCAGGAACATCATCCCGATGCCCGCGACGGCCGCCGTGCCGATCCCCGCCCAGATCGCGTAGGCCGTGCCGACCGCGACGGTCTTCAGCGTCTGTGCGAGCAGCGCGAACGCGACGACGTAACCGATCGCGGTCACCAGCGAGGGCCACAGTTTGCTGAAGCCGTCGCTGTACTTCATGGCTGTGGTGGCGGCCACCTCTGCGGCGATGGCTCCGGCGAGCAGCACGTATCCCATGTGTACGAGTGTACGCATCGATACGTACGCCTGTACACAACTCCACCGCCCCAGCCGGGCCGACCTCAGTCGAGGAGTGTCTTCTTCGGCCGCAGCACACAGAACTCGTTGCCCTCGGGATCGGCGAGGACGACCCAGGTGACGTCCTCGCCCTGGCCGACGTCCGCCCGCCGGGCCCCGAGCGCGAGGAGCCGCTCGACCTCGGCGTCCCGGTCGTCGGGCGTGAGGTCGATGTGCAGCCGGTTCTTGCCTGTCTTGCGCTCGCCGACCGGTACGAAGCAGATGCCGGGCAGGGCACTCGGGTCGGCCCCGATGACGATCTCGTCCTCGGTCTCGAACAGCACGCGCCAGTCGAGGACCTGACACCAGAAGCGGGCCAGCGACGGCAGGTCGTGGGCGTCGACGACGACTTGATACCAGGAGACAGCCATACGCCGCAGTCTCCCGCCGCGCACCGGGCCCCGCCACCGAGCCACTGTGCGAATGTGCGCGACCGGCCGCGCCTGTTTGCTCATTTTCCTTATGGCATACGGAAGTTACCGATGGTTACCGTTCGGTACCCCGGACCCGCCGTCGTCCCGATGGAGAGACCATGAGCACAGGAGTCCCCCGCCCACGCGGCCGGTGGCTGCGCGCCCTGACCGCCGGAGCGCTCGGCGCGGCCGCGCTCACCGTGACGTCGTCGGCCGACGGAGCACCGGCCGGCGCCGAGGCCGCCCGCACCGAGACCCCGGTGGCCTCGGGCTCCCCGGTCCCCGGCATCACCGAGACCGTGGTCTCGGTACGGATCCCGCTGCCCGCCTCGGTGGGCGGTCACCCGGAGCGCTGCGACCGGCTGTCGTACCTGCGCTACCGCTCCTCCGAGGGGCCGTCGAAGTCCGCCGACGCCGACCGGATCCTGGTCGCCCAGCCCGGCATCCTGGAGGGCGCGGGCGCCTTCGACAGCGTGGCCCGCAACACGGTGAGGGCGGCCGCCGAGAAGGGCGAGCACATCGAGTTCTGGGCCCTGGACCGGCGCTCCAACTGCCTTGAGGACAACACCGGGATCTCAACGGGCAGTACCGCCAAGGCTGTTGGCTACTACTACGAGGGCGAGAAGGTCGACGGACGCTCCTTCGACGGCTTTCTGACGAGTAATCAGGTGGGCTGGCTGGCCGAGGTCGGTCTGGAGCGCACGGTCCGCGACCAGTACGACCTGCTGTCCGCCGAACTGCCCGACCAGAGGCTCCGCAAGGAGAAGGTGATGTGCGGCGGGCACTCGCTCGGCGGAGTCCTCACCGGTGTCTTCGCCACCTGGGACTTCGACGGGAACCCCGCGACGACGACGGACGCGGGCTTCAGCCAGTGCGCGGGCTACTTCGCCCTGGACACGACGATCGCCACCAACCTGGATGACCTGAACGGCACTTCGGGCACCCTCAACGGCGGCCTGCTGCCCAGGGGCACGGTCCCGGAGACGGGCCTCGGCCACACCGTCGTACAGGCCGGTCTGCGCAGCGGTGTCCTGCCCCGCTTCCTCGCGCTCCCCGCGGTGATCAACCCCGAGATCATGAACGTCCTCGCGATCAGCGGCCTCGCGGCGCGCACCGCACCCGACGCGCGCTCCACCCTCCAGGACGACCTGCCGTCGAACGCCAACATCGAGACGACGTCCCGCACGATGTTCTCCAAGGACGCGGCCGTCTTCCTGTCGGGCAGGCCCACGATCCGCGACTTCCGGCTCACCAACGCGGCGGTCCTCGGCGCCTTCATGGACGACAACTCGGCGCCCCTGTCCTTCATCCAGACCAGCGTGGGCCTCTTCGACGGCGGCCGGCTCGTGGACAAGAACTTCCCGGTCTCGAACGACGTCCAGGGCTCACCGGCCCTGTTCGGTACGGAGCTGAAGGCGATCCCGGACCAGCCGGCCGGCCCGCTCCACACCTGGCGGAACTTCGACCGGGTGGGAGCGCCGGACGACCCGGTGCACCGCTCGGCGGACGGCACGCCGTTCACGACGGCCGCCAAGGAGGTCTCGGACATCGGGGAGCTGGCCCGCAGCCTCTCCGAGCAGCCGCTGGACTTCACCGAGGACTACTTCCCGACGAAGCTGGTCACCGACCTCTCCCTGGTCGACGACCCGCGGATCGCACGGAACATGGCGCACCCCGGCGGCCTGACCGCGAACCCCACGATCACCTTCGTCGCTGGCGACGGGATCCTCGCGGACCACATCCCCGCGGAGAAGAACCCCGTGGTCCTGCCCGGCTACCAGCATCTGGACGTGCTCACTGCGGCCCCGGTCCAGAACGGCGGCTCCCGCGAACGGATCGCCGCACTCCTGTCGGCCTTCGCGACGCGCTAGTACCGCTCCTCGCGGGCGGCGCCGGGCACCGGTCCTCGCCACACACGTCGGGCACCGGCCCTCGCGGCACGGACACGATTGGGCATCGGTCCACGCGACGCCTCGGGCGCCTTCTTTCATAACGTGTTGGCCCTGAGAGGAACTTCCGCCTCCACCGGGAGAGCCGGCGATCTCGGCGTCCGAACCCCCCGCCCCGGGCGCCGAGATCGCCCCTCCCGCGGCCCTGATCTCGAATCCTTAAGCCTTGAACTATCTTTCCCCGGGCCGCCGGACCCGACGATCACCGTCAACTGGCCGCAGAACCCCCGGCGTTCCTGGCAGAAACCGCTCTCAGAAACGCTACGCGGGGCCCACAAGTTCTACTAATGTTCCCCTCGTCGCGCACGCGGATCCTCCGGCCACAGCCGTCACGCGTGTCCGCGGCCTCCGCCTCCTCTTGTGCCACGACCCACATGACCGATCCGCGTCCGCCTTCGGCGACGCTGGGGGAACCTCGCATGCCTGAAAGAAACCCCGGGTCCGCTCCCGACCCGTCCGCCCGCCCCGCGAAGGTGTGGGAGACCGGCGAAACCGTGGACGAGTCACGCGTACCCGGAACCCGCAGGCTCTGGCTCGCGGGAGCACTCCTCGTGGCGGTTCTCGCCTCCACCGTCACAGCCGTCGTCGTGCTCGACGACGACCCGGACACCTCGGCGAAGGACAAGACGAAGAACACCACCTCCGCGGCGGACGAGCCGCTCATACCCAGCCCGCCCCCCGCCACGGCACCCAGCGGGAAGAGCGGCCTCGCCGCCCCCGAGTCCTCCAAGGCCGCCGCGGACGGCTCCGCCTCGCCCGAGGCCCAGCAGCAGGGCGGCACGAAGCCGGACTCGGACCCGCGGCCGTCCAAGTCCGCCTCCGCCAAGCCTCCCGCGTCCAGGCCCGCCTCCTCGGGGAAGTCCGTCCAGGCGGTCAACTACCCCGACCGCTACTGGCACCTCGACCGCGACTCGGTGCGACTCGACCAGGTGGGCTCCCACAGCTCGTCGCGGACCAGGGACGAGGCCACCTTCAAGGTCGTCCCCGGTATCGCCGACTCCAGCTGTGTGTCCTTCTCCCTGGGCGACAACCGCTATCTGCGCCACTATCAGTTCCGGCTCCGCGCCGACCGCCACAACGGCTCCGAGCTCTTCAAGCAGGACGCCACGTTCTGCCCCCGCCCATCGTCCTTCAACGACGCGGTCATGCTGGAGTCGTACAACTACCGCGGCCGCTTCCTGCGCCACCGCAACTTCGAGATCCGCCTCGAATCGTTCGACAACAGCCACCTCTACCGGGCGGACTCGGCGTTCAGGCTCGTGAAGGGCCTGGGCTGAGCAACTCCCCGGCAGCCGGGGCCGACCGACCCCGACCCCGGCTCCGGCTCCGGCTCCGGCTCCGGCTCCGGCCCGGACGACAAACGAACGCGGCCCCCGGCATCATGCCGGGGGCCGCACACGTACAACACGTACAGACGGAATCAGACGTTGAAGCCCAGCGCGCGAAGCTGGTCGCGGCCGTCGTCCGTGATCTTGTCGGGGCCCCACGGCGGCATCCACACCCAGTTGATGCGGAGCTCGTTCACGAGGCCGTCCGTGGCGGACTTGGCCTGGTCCTCGATGACGTCGGTGAGCGGACAGGCCGCCGACGTCAGGGTCATGTCGATCGTCGCGATGTTCGCGTCGTCGATGTGAATGCCGTAGATCAGCCCGAGGTTGACGACGTCGATGCCCAGTTCGGGGTCGACGACGTCGTACAGGGCCTCGCGGACTTCTTCCTCGGAGGCCGGTTTCATCTCGATGGTCTCGCTCATGCCGTCTTCCTTTCGGCGTCGGCCTCGCCCAGGGCCTGGGCCGTCGCGTCCTTCCAGGCCATCCAGCTCAGCAACGCGCACTTCACGCGGGCCGGGTACTTGGAGACCCCCGCGAACGCGACCGCGTCCTCGAGGATCTCCTCCATCGTGTCGTCCGGCTCGATACGGCCCTTGGACTGCATCAGCTCCAGGAAGGTCTCCTGGATCTTCCGCGCCTCGGCCAGGTCCTTGCCGACGAGCAGTTCGTTCAGCACGGAGGCCGATGCCTGGCTGATGGAGCAGCCCTGGCCCTCGTACGAGACGTCGCTGATCTTCGTGCCGTCGTACTTCACGCGCAGCGTGATCTCGTCGCCGCACGTCGGGTTGACGTGGTGCACCTCGGCGTCGCCATCTCGAAGACCGCGCCCGTGCGGGTGCTTGTAGTGGTCCAGGATGACTTCCTGGTACATCGAATCAAGCCTCACGACTCAGCCAGCTCCTCAGCCGAAGAAGTTCCGTACGTGCTCCAGGCCGTCGACCAGAGCATCGATCTCGGCCGGCGTGGAGTACAGATAGAACGACGCTCGTGTGGTCGCAGGAATTCCGTACCGCAGGCAGACGGGCCGCGCGCAGTGGTGGCCCACGCGCACCGCGATGCCCTGCTCGTCGAGAACCTGGCCCACGTCGTGCGGGTGGATGTCACCCAGCGTGAACGAGATCGCCGCACCGCGGTCCTCGGCCGTCGTCGGGCCGATGATCCGCAGGTCCGGAACCTCGCCGAGCCTCTTCACCGCGTACTCGGTGAGCGCGTGCTCATGGGCGAGGATCTTGTCCATGCCGATCGCGGAGAGATAGTCGATCGCCGCGCCCAGCCCGACCGCCTGCGCGATCGGCGGGGTGCCCGCCTCGAACTTGTGCGGGGCGGGTGCGTACGTCGACGAGTGCATCGACACGGTCTCGATCATCTCGCCGCCGCCGAGGAACGGAGGCAGGTCCTCCAGGAGCTCCTGACGGCCCCAGAGGACGCCGATGCCGGTCGGGCCGCACATCTTGTGGCCGGTGAAGGCCACGAAGTCGGCCTGCAGGGCCTGTACGTCCATCGGCATGTGCGGGGCCGCCTGCGAGGCGTCGATGCAGACGAGCGCGCCGACCTCCTGCGCACGGCGCACTATCGCCTCGACCGGGTTGACCGTGCCCAGGATGTTCGACACCAGCACGAAGGAGACGATCTTCGTCTTCTCGGTGATGATCTCGTCGATGTTGGACAGGTCGAGCCGGCCGTCGTCGGTCAGGCCGAACCACTTCAGCTTCGCGCCCGTGCGCTGCGCCAGCAGCTGCCACGGCACGATGTTGGAGTGGTGCTCCATCTCCGTGATGACGATCTCGGTCTCGTGGTCCACGCGGTAGGGCTCGTCGGCCCAGCCGAGCATGTTGGCCACGAGGTTGAGCGACTCGGAGGCGTTCTTCGTGAAGATCACCTCGTCGCGGCTCGGCGCGTTGATGAACGCGGCGACCTTGTCGCGAGCGCCCTCGTACAGCGCCGTGGCCTCCTCCGCGAGCACATGCACACCGCGGTGGACGTTGGCGTTGTAGCGCTCGTAGTACTCGTTCAGGGCGTCCAGTACCTGGCGCGGCTTCTGCGAGGTCGCCGCGTTGTCCAGGTACACGAGCTTCTTACCGTCGTGGACCGTGCGGTCCAGGATGGGGAAGTCCTTGCGGATCGCCTCGTCGAGCAGGGATGTACTCGTGAGGAGGCCCGGCAGCTGTGTCACGCGGATGCGCCACCCTTCACGTACTTGTCGTAGCCCTCGGCCTCGAGCTGGTCGGCGAGCTCCGCGCCGCCGGACTCGGCGATGCGGCCGTTCGCGAACACGTGCACGTGGTCGGGCTTGATGTAGCGCAGGATGCGCGTGTAGTGGGTGATGAGCAGGGTGCCCACCTCACCGGACTCGCGGACGCGGTTGACGCCCTCGGAGACGACGCGCAGGGCGTCGACGTCCAGGCCGGAGTCGGTCTCGTCGAGGATCGCGATCTTCGGCTTGAGGAGCTCCAGCTGGAGGATCTCGTGGCGCTTCTTCTCGCCGCCGGAGAAGCCCTCGTTCACGTTGCGCTCGGCGAAGGTGGGGTCCATGTTGAGGCGCTCCATGGCCTCCTTGACCTCCTTGACCCAGGTGCGCAGCTTGGGGGCCTCGCCGCGGATCGCGGTGGCGGACGTGCGGAGGAAGTTGGAGACCGAGACGCCGGGGACCTCGACCGGGTACTGCATCGCCAGGAACAGGCCCGCGCGGGCGCGCTCGTCGACGGACATCTCCAGGACGTCCTCGCCGTCGAGGGTGACGGTGCCGCCGGTGATCGTGTACTTGGGGTGACCCGCGAGCGAGTAGGCGAGCGTCGACTTGCCGGAGCCGTTCGGGCCCATGATGGCGTGCGTCTCGCCCTGCTTCACGGTGAGGTCGACGCCCTTGAGGATCTCCTTCGTGGCGTTGTCGGCCTCGACGGTGACGTGCAGGTCGTGGATTTCAAGCGTTGCCATGGGTTCCTCAGGACTCCTGGGTGAGGGAGACGAGCACGTCGTCCCCTTCGATCTTTACGGGGTATACGGGGACGGGGCGCGTCGCGGGCAGGCCGGACGGTTTGCCGGTGCGGAGATCGAACGCGGAGCCGTGCAGCCAGCACTCGATCTGACAGTCCTCCACCTCGCCCTCGGAGAGCGAGACGTTCGCGTGCGAGCAGATGTCGTTGATCGCGAACACCTCCCCCTCGGTCTTCACGACCGAGACCGGCGTGCCGTCGAGCTCCACCCTCTTGGGGGTGTCGTCCTCCAGCTCGCCCAGCCCACAGGCGCGTACGAACGTACTCATCAGACGGACGCCTCCAGCTCCTCGTCGATCCTGGCGAGAAGGCGCTCCTGGATGTCTGCGACGCGGATCTGCTGGACCAGTTCGGCGAAGAAGCCGCGGACCACCAGACGGCGGGCCTCGTCGGCGGGGATGCCGCGGGCCATCAGGTAGAAGAGCTGCTCGTCGTCGAAGCGGCCGGTCGCCGAGGCGTGTCCGGCGCCGACGATCTCGCCGGTCTCGATCTCCAGGTTCGGCACGGAGTCGACACGGGCGCCGTCGGTCAGAACCAGGTTGCGGTTCATCTCGTAGGTGTCCGTGCCCTCGGCCGTGGCCTCGATGAGGACGTCGCCGATCCACACCGCGTGGGCGCCGTCGCCCTGGAGCGCGCCCTTGTAGGCCACGTTCGACTTGCAGTGCGGGGCGTTGTGGTCGACCAGGAGGCGGTGCTCCTGGTGCTGGCCGGCGTCCGTGAAGTACAGGCCGAAGAGCTCGGCCTCGCCGCCGGTGCCGGCGTAGGCGATCCGCGGGTGGAGGCGTACGAGGTCGCCACCGAAGGTGACCACGAAGGACTTGAAGGTGGCGTCGCGGCCGATCAGCGCGTTGTGCTGGCCGACGTGGACGGCCTTGTCGTCCCAGTCCTGGACGGAGACGACAGTGAGCTTGGCGCCGTCTCCCAGGACGTAGTCGACGTTCGCGGCGAGCACGGCGTCACCGGTGTGGTCGATGACGACGACGGCCTCGGCGAAGGCTCCGAGTTCCACGACCTGGTGGCCGTAGGCGACGCCGCCCTCGCCGTGCACGGCGATGCGGATCGGCTCGGTGAGGACCGTCTCCTTGGGGACGGTGATCACGCCGGCCTTCTCGAAGGCCGAGTAGGCCTGGGCGGCGACGCGGTCCACCGGAGTGCCCGCCCTGCCGAGCCGGGCGTCGTCACGGCCGACGGTCTCGACCGTGACGCCCTCGGGCGCGTCGATGTCGACCTTCACGCCGACGCCGGTCGCGACCGCGGTGCCGTCGTGCAGCCCGCGCAGGCGCTCCAGCGGGGTGAACCGCCACTCCTCCTCGCGGCCGTGGGGGACCGGGAAGTCCGCCACGTCGAAGGACGGGGGCGCGCTCATGCGCGTGGCGACGGTCGACTCGGCGGCCACCGCGATCGATCCGGCGGTGGTGGAGGACCCCACCGTGGAGTTCTGAGCCTCAGCCATGGCTGTCGTAGTGCTCGCTTTCTATTACGATCCTCGGCTCGCCACTGAGGACGCGCCGCCTGCTGCCTGGACGCAAGGGTGCGTCAGCCGACCGCGCCTTCCATCTGCAGCTCGATCAGCCGGTTGAGCTCAAGGGCGTACTCCATGGGCAGCTCCTTCGCGATGGGCTCGACGAAGCCGCGCACGATCATGGCCATCGCCTCGAACTCGGTCATGCCCCGGCTCATCAGGTAGAAGAGCTGGTCGTCACTGACCTTGGAGACGGTGGCCTCGTGACCCATGGACACGTCGTCCTCGCGGACGTCCACGTAGGGGTACGTGTCCGAGCGGGAGATGGTGTCCACGAGCAGCGCGTCGCACAGCACGTTCGACTTGGAGCCGTGGGCGCCCTCGCCGATCTCGACGAGCCCGCGGTAGGACGTACGGCCGCCACCACGCGCCACGGACTTCGAGACGATGTTGGAGGAGGTGTTCGGCGCCATGTGGACCATCTTGGAGCCGGCGTCCTGGTGCTGGCCCTCGCCCGCGAAGGCGATGGACAGGGTCTCGCCCTTGGCGTGCTCGCCCATCAGGTAGACGGCCGGGTACTTCATGGTGACCTTGGAGCCGATGTTGCCGTCGACCCACTCCATGGTCGCGCCCTCGTAGGCCACGGCGCGCTTGGTGACCAGGTTGTAGACGTTGTTCGACCAGTTCTGGATGGTCGTGTAACGGCAGCGGGCGCCCTTCTTCACGATGATCTCGACCACCGCGGAGTGCAGGGAGTCCGACTTGTAGATCGGCGCCGTGCAGCCCTCGACGTAGTGGACGTAGGCGTCCTCGTCGACGATGATCAGCGTCCGCTCGAACTGGCCCATGTTCTCCGTGTTGATACGGAAGTAGGCCTGGAGCGGGATCTCGACGTGCACGCCCTTCGGCACGTAGATGAAGGAGCCGCCGGACCACACCGCGGTGTTCAGCGACGCGAACTTGTTGTCGCCGACCGGGATGACCGTGCCGAAGTACTCCTTGAAGAGCTCCGGGTGCTCCTTCAGGGCGGTGTCGGTGTCCAGGAAGATGACGCCCTGCTCCTCCAGGTCCTCACGGATCTGGTGGTAGACGACCTCGGACTCGTACTGGGCCGCGACGCCCGCGACGAGGCGCTGCTTCTCCGCCTCGGGGATGCCGAGCTTGTCGTACGTGTTCTTGATGTCCTCGGGCAGGTCCTCCCAGGACTCCGCCTGCTTCTCCGTGGAGCGCACGAAGTACTTGATGTTGTCGAAGTCGATGCCCGACAGGTCCGAGCCCCAGTTCGGCATGGGCTTCTTCTCGAAGAGGCGCAGGCCCTTGAGGCGGAGCTTGGTCATCCACTCCGGCTCGCTCTTCTTCGAAGAGATGTCCCGGACGACGTCCTCGTTGATGCCGCGCTTGGCAGAGGCACCGGCCACGTCGGAGTCGGCCCAGCCGTATTCGTACGTACCCAGACCCTCGAGCTCGGGGTGGGCAGTCTCCTCAATGGGGAGCGTCATGCGGGGTTCCTCCCGGCGGTACTTGCAGATGCGTCATGGCCGTGAAAATCGTGCTTGGAAATCTTTGGGATGAAGGTGGTGCAGACACCGTCGCCGTGGGCGATGGTGGCCAGCCGCTGGACATGCGTGCCGAGCAGCTGGGAGAAGATCTCGGTCTCCGCCTCGCAGAGCTGCGGAAACTGTTCGGCGACATGGGCGACCGGGCAGTGGTGCTGGCAGAGCTGCTCGCCGACCGGTGCGCTGCGCGCCGTAGCAGCGTACCCGTCCGCACTCAGGGCCTTGGCCAGGGCTTCGGCGCGCTTTTCGGGGGCGGCGGCGTCGACCGCCTTGCGGTAGGTGTCGGCCTGGGCCGCCATACGGGCGCGGGCGAAGGCCACGACGGCCTCGTCCCCGCCCTCGCGCTCCGCGATCCAGCGCAGGGCGTCGGCGGCGAGCTTGTCGTAGGACTGGTCGAAGGCGTCCCGGCCGCAGTCGGTCAGGGCGAACACCTTGGCGGGCCGCCCGCGCGTACGAGCGCCGTAGACCCGCTGTTCGCGGGCCTCCACGACGTCGTCCGAGACGAGCGCGTCGAGGTGCCGTCGCACGGCGGCCTGGGTGAGGCCCAGCCTGCCCGCGAGGTCGGTCACTGTCGACGGGCCGTGGTCCAGGATGGACCGCGCGACACGGTTGCGCGTGGAGCGCTCACCGGTCGCGAGTTCCTCCTGCGGGGCCTCGCCAACGTTTTTCACAACGCCATTGTTGCGTAATTCCTCAGAGAGTGACAAGCCGCGTCCACGCCACCCGGGGTGCGGTGCATCACTTAGGTAAACCTAATCTGACCTGCGGGAATGATCTTTGATCGATCAATTCGGTGGCAGGGCGAGGGGTTGTCGGGGAGACTGCCGAACCATGCCGACACCCCCTCCGACCGGCCCACTAGTCACCCGAGCCACCCTCGCGGCGGACCTGCGCACGCTCGGCGTACGCCCCGGCGAGATCCTGCTCGCGCACTCGTCGCTCAGCTCCCTCGGATGGGTCAACGGTGGCCCGATCGCGGTCGTCGAGGGACTGCTCGACGCGCTCGGTCCGGACGGCACACTCGTGGTCCCCACTCAGTCCGGCGGCCTCTCCGACCCCGCCCTGTGGACCAGCCCGCCCGTCCCCGAGGCCTGGTGGGAGACGATCCGCGCCACGATGCCGGGGTACGACCCGCTCATCACGCCCACGCGCGGGGTGGGCGTGGTCCCGGAGACCGTACGCACCTGGCCGGGCGCCCTGCGCAGCGTGCACCCGCAGACCTCGTTCGCGGCGATCGGGCCGCGCGCGTCGAAGATCGTCGAGGACCACGCCCCGGACTGCCGCCTCGGCGAGCGCAGCCCGCTGGCCCGCCTGGAGGCCATGGGCGCCCGCGTCCTGCTGCTCGGCGCGGGCTACGACTCCTGCACCGCCTTCCACCTCGCCGAATACCGGATCCCCTCCCCGCGTGTCGCGGTGGGCCGGCCGGTCCGTACGCCCGAGGGTTCCCGCTGGGAGGTCGTGACCGAGGTCTCGATCAGCTCGGAGCGGTTCGACGAACTGGGCGCCGACTTCGAACGGGACCGCCCTGTCGTACGGGGCCTCGTGGGCGCGGCCGACACCCGGCTGTTCCCCGTGGCCGACGCGGTGGCGTACGCGGAGCGGTGGCTCCAGACACACCGCTCGCGCGAGGAGTGGGTCACCGACGACGCGCCCGCCTCACGCCGCTCGTGACTCGACCCGCCCTCCGGGTCCCGCCCGGCCGTCCCTAGACTTGGCGTTCATGCGAAGCGAGGCCGCCCATGCGAAGTGAGACCGTCGTCCAGGTCGAAAACCTGGTGAAGCGGTACGGCAGGAAAACCGCGGTGGACGGCCTGGATCTGGTGGCCCGGGCGGGCATCACCGCCGTCCTCGGACCCAACGGCGCCGGCAAGACGACCACTGTCGAGACCTGCGAGGGATATCGCAGGCCCGACTCCGGAACGGTCCGGGTGCTGGGTCTCGACCCGGTGCGCGAGGCCTCCGCGCTGCGCCCCCGCATCGGTGTGATGCTCCAGTCCGGCGGTGTCTACTCGGGCGCCCGCGCCGACGAGATGCTCCGCCACATGGCCAAGCTGCACGCGCACCCGCTGGACGTGGACGCGCTCATCGAGCGCCTGGGCCTCGGCAGCTGCGGCCGCACGACGTACCGGCGGCTCTCCGGCGGCCAGCAACAGCGCCTCGCGCTCGCCATGGCCGTGGTCGGCCGCCCCGAACTGGTCTTCCTGGACGAGCCGACCGCGGGACTCGACCCACAGGCCCGCCGGGCCACCTGGGACCTCGTACGCGATCTGCGCACCGACGGTGTCTCGGTCATCCTCACCACGCACCACATGGACGAGGCCGAGCAGCTCGCCGACGACGTGGCGATCATCGACGCGGGCCGTGTCATGGCGAAGGGCACCCCCGAGGAGCTGTGCCGCGGCGGCGCCGAGAACACCCTGCGCTTCTCCGGCCGCCCCGGCCTCGACGTGGCCTCCCTCCTCAAGGCCCTCCCGGCGGACTGCACGGCGGCCGAGCTGACACCGGGCTCGTACCGGGTGGGCGGCAAGGTCGACCCGCAGCTGCTCGCGACCGTCACCACCTGGTGCGCCCAGCACGGGGTGATGCCGGAGAAGATCTCGGTGGAGCGGCACACCCTGGAGGACGTCTTCTTGGAGCTCACCGGTAAGGAGCTGCGCGGATGACCGCGGGAACGGACGCCCGGACCACGGGCGAAGGCGCAAGCGAAGGCACGGGCATGTACGCGCCGAAGCCGGGAGCCGCCCCGCTCCCCCGCATGATCGCGACGCAGGCGGCGCTGGAGACGAGGATGCTGCTGCGCAACGGCGAGCAGCTGCTCCTGACGGTGATCATCCCGACGCTGCTGCTGGTGCTGTTCAGCGCGGTGGACGTCGTCGACACGGGCGAGGGAAAGGCGGTCGACTTCCTCGCGCCCGGCATTCTCGCGCTCGCCGTGATGTCGACGGCGTTCACGGGCCAGGCGATCGCCACGGGCTTCGAGCGGCGGTACGGCGTGCTGAAGAGGCTCGCCGCCTCGCCGCTGCCCCGCTGGGGGCTGATGACGGCCAAGACCCTCTCCGTCCTGGTCACCGAGGTCCTCCAGGTGCTCCTCGTGACGGTGATCGCCCTGGCCCTCGGCTGGTCGCCGGAGGGCAACCCGCTCGCCGTGCTGCTGCTCCTGGTCCTGGGCACGGCGGCCTTCTCGGGCCTCGGTCTGCTGATGGCGGGCACGCTGAAGGCGGAGGCCACGCTGGCCGCCGCGAACCTGGTCTTCCTGCTGCTGCTCGTGGGCGGCGGGGTCGTCGTCCCGCTGGACAAGTTCCCGGACGCGGCCCAGGACCTGCTCGGCCTGCTGCCGATCTCGGCCCTGTCGGAGGGCCTGCGGGACGTCCTCCAGCACGGGTCCGGGATGCCGTGGGGGAACCTCGGGATCCTCGCCGTATGGGCGGTCGTGGGCCTCGCCGCCGCCGGGAGGTTCTTCCGCTGGGAGTGATCGGGCGATGGCGGGCGACCGACGCGGGGAGGGGGCTCGTGAAAGCGTGCACAAGCGGCCCCCTACGATGGAGCCCGTGCCAAACGTGACCCGAGCCGATGCCGCCCAAGCCGTGCGCAACCCGCTCGCCTTCATCGCCGAACGCTGGACCCCCTCGCCCCGGACGGTTCAGCGCGCCGCCCTCGCCGCGCTCGTCATGGCGGTACTGATCGTGGTGACCGGAGGTGCCGTCCGGCTGACCGGCTCGGGTCTCGGCTGCCCGACCTGGCCCAAGTGCACCGACGACTCGCTCACCACCACGAGCGAGATGGGCGTGCACGGCGTCATCGAGTTCGGCAACCGCATGCTGACGTACGTCCTGTGTGCCGCGGTGGGCTGGGCGATCATCGCCGCGCGCTCGCAGAAGCCCTACCGGCGCAGCCTCACCCGGCTCGGCTGGGCGCAGTTCTGGGTCGTCATGGGCAACGCGGTCCTCGGCGGTGTCGTCGTCCTCGTGGGCCTCAACCCGTACACGGTCGCCGCCCACTTCCTCCTCTCCACCGCCCTGATCGCCGTCGCCACGGTGATGTGGCAGCGCACCCGCGAGGGCGACGACGCCCCGCGCCCGCTGGTCGGCAGGCCGGTGCAGCAGATGGCGTGGATCCTCGTCGCCGTCACCGTCCTGCTGATCGCGGTGGGTACGGTCGTCACCGGCGCGGGCCCGCACGCGGGCGACTCCAGCGAGGTCGAGCGCATCCCGCTGAACTGGGAGAACGTCACCAAGCTGCATGCCGTGCTGGCCTGGATCGTGGTGACGCTGACCTTCGCCCTGTGGTTCGTCCTCAGGGCCGTCGACGCGCCCAAGGGGCCCCTGCACCGCACCCGCGACCTCTTCCTGGTGCTCCTCGCCCAAGGGGCCATCGGGTACGTCCAGTACTTCACCGACCTTCCGGAGGTCCTGGTCGGCCTCCACATGTTCGGCTCCTGCCTGGTGTGGATCGCCACGCTCCGCGTGCTGCTGGCATTGCGGGAACGGCCGGAGGTCGTGGCGGATCTGCCCGCCCAGTCGACACAGTCGTCACTCACACGCGCGTGAGCGACGCGCACGTCACGTCGTGAGCGCCGCGCAGTCATGTGAGGTCACGCGTCACGTGCGTCACGTGACGCGTGAGGGTCATTCGTACGCGGCCACCAGGCGGTCGATCGCCGGGCCGAGGTAGCCGCGGGTCAGCTCCGCCCTGCGGGCCGTCCACTCCTGGACCGGTGCTCCGGGCTCCTCGTACCGCCGCCGCCTGATGTCCGCGACCAGCTCGGCGGGCGCGCCAAGACCGGGCAGCAGATCGAGTGCCTCGCGCTTGGTGATCAGCCGCCCGTCCTTCAGCGTGACCGTGGCGCGGGCGTGGGTGACCAGCCCCAGGTCCACCCAGACGTCCTGCGTCCAGTTGTCGGCCCGGTCCACCTGCCGTCGCCAGAAGTCGCGCTGGTCCCGGACGACGAACTCGGCGAGTTCGTCGTCCGTCACCTGGGGCAGCAGAGTTCCGGGCGGCTCTCCCTCCAGGACCAGCCCGAAGGTGTGCAGCTCGCGCCGGGTCACCGGTGTGACCGTCCGTTTGAAGAGTTGCTGGTGCGCCCAGGTGAGGTGCCGCCGCTCTGCGCCGTCGACCGTGTCGCGCGTCTGATAGCTGCAGTGCAGCTTGGCGACGAGCGGTTCGGCACGCAGACGGGCGTGCAGCCGGGCCACCTTCCAGAGCGTCCTCGCCGTGATCGGGCCGTCCAGGACGACGATCAGATCCAGGTCGCTGATGCCCTCCCGGTAGTCGCCACCGCCGAGCGAGCCATGGGCCCACACGGCAGCGGGGGCGAGATCGCGCAGTTCGGTACGGAAGCGGTCGAGGAGCCGGTCGGTCGCGTCGCTGCGTGTCATATACACAGTCTGTACAGCCCGCTCCACCCCGTACACCCGTCTCACTCCACCCCGTCTCACTCCACCCCGTACACCCGTCGCGCGTTCCCCGCCGCGATCAGTCCCGCCACCCGCTGTGCGTCGGTCAGCGACCAGGCGCCCTCGGCCACCCAGGTGCCGAGCACCTTGGCGAGCGACTCACGGAAGAGACGTGCCCCGACCACATGAAGTTCGGGCAGACCATGTGCACCGCTGGAGAAGAGGAGCTTGCCGAAGGGGGCGAGCTCCAGGATCTCGGAGAGGACGGCCGACGCGCGGGCCCCGGTGCGGACGAGGGCGGCGCCCAGATCGGCGTACACATGCGGGAAGACCCCGGCGAGATGCGCCGCGTGGCGGTGGTACGGGTAGCCGTGCAACAGGACCAGGTCCGTGCCGAGGCCGGCCGTCGCACGGGCGAAGTCGGTGAGCAGGACCGGGTCGTTGCGGTCGATGCGCAGGCCGGGCTCGCCGAGCCCCGCGTGCAACTGGAGCGGCAGACCGGAGGCGACCGCGATCCACAGGAGATGCCTGAGCAGCACCGGATCGCTCAGTTCGCCGCCCACCCGGCGCCCGGCCAGCCACCGCGCCGCCGCGCCGCGCACCTCTCCCGGCCCGGGCGGTTCGGGCGCGAGCGCCAGTCCGTGCCGTAAGCCCGCCACCGAGGTGAAGGCCACGGCGTTCGCGGCCGCCCCGTGCACCGACTCGGCGAGGTTGGCGAGGAACGACTCGACGGTTCCGGAGGTGTCGGCGACCTGCTCGGCGAGCGGCTCCAGACGGACGATCTCGTGGGCGTGCGCGGCCCCCGTGGAGGCCATCTCGCCGGGCCCCGTCAGATCACCCGGCAGACCGGTGTCGACCAGATAGGTCGTGATCCCGCTCCCCCGCAGCAGCCTGCGCCCCGCCTCCAGGACGCCGAGTTCCCGGCGTCGGGCAAGGTAGCGGGCTGGCGGACAGTGGGGTTCTAGCCCCAGCAGGGGCGGACACCAGCGGCGTACGGCGAAACCGGTCTGTGTGTCGAAGAACGTGGTCCCCGCTGCGGGCGGGCCCTCGCCCCGGGCGAGGTGGGCCTCGAAGGTGCCGAGACCCAGCTCCGTCCGCAGCACGCCGTGGCAGTACTGATCCACCAGCGACGGCGTTTCGATCATCCGGACTCCCCGCGAATGGGCCCTGCCTTTATTAAAGGGCCTAACGGGTGAACCGGGTGTCAGGTGTTGGGCGCCCACACCCCGTGCGAAGCGCTCCGCGGGTTTGGCGGGTGGGTGGTGGGGGGCGCGGGGTGTTGCTGACCTGCGGGTCGGATGTGGTTGCTCGCGCAGTTCCCCGCGCCCCTTTGGGGCACGGGGCTGGGGCCGGATTCAGGTGTTGCTCGGGCCGCCGAGTTGGATGCCTGCCATGCGGGTCCACTCGTACGGGCCTGTCTTGACCTTGTTGGCGAACTCGCCGTCGAAGTCCTCGTGGGTGGTGATGCCGGACTTCTTCACGGCCTGTTCCGCGATGGCGAAGGTGGGGGCCACGAGGTCGCCCCAGCCGCCGTCCTCACCGACGAGGACGATGCGGGCGCCCTTCTGGCCGATGTACGCGATCTGTCCCTCGGCGCCGCCGTGGGCCTGCGCGAAGGAGGAGATCTGCTTGGCGAGCTTCGCCGCATGGCGCTCCGCCTTGGCGGCCTGCTTGGTACCGGCGCCCTCGTCAACCTGCTGGGTGTCTGCCATGCCCAGGATGCTACCGACGGGTAGATCGTTCGGCGACGCCCGGGTCAAGTGGCCTTGCCCACGCACCCACGCCGGCCATAGTGCCCCTCAGGGGCGCGGGGAACTGCGCGACCAGCCACGGCCGGCCCGCAGCCGACAACGCCCCGACCACCCCTCTACCGGAGGGTCACCTCAGAAACGGGTCCACAGCCACAGCCACGAACAGCAGCGACACGTAGGTGATGGACCAGTGGAAGAGCCGCATCTCCTTCAGCTTGGCGCCCACGGCGCCGTCCTTGGCCCGGGTCTGCAGCCCGTGTGCTTCCCAGAGCCAGAAGCCACCGGTCACCAGGGCGACGACCGTGTAGAACCAGCCCGTGTAGCCGAGCGGCGTCAGGAGCAGGGAGACGGCGACCATGGCCCAGCTGTAGAGGACGATCTGCCGCGCGACGACCTTGTTGGAGGCGATGACCGGCAGCATCGGCACGCCCACGCGGGCGTAGTCCGCCTTCACCTTCATGGAGAGCGGCCAGTAGTGCGGCGGCGTCCAGAAGAACATGACGAGGAAGAGGATGATCGGCGCCCACGACATGGAGTTCGTGACGGACGACCAGCCGATGAGCACCGGAAGGCAGCCGGCGATCCCGCCCCACACGATGTTCTGCGAGGTACGGCGTTTGAGGATCATCGTGTAGACGACGACGTAGAAGAGGAGCGCTCCGAGCGACAGCCACGCGGACAGCCAGTTGACGGCGAACCCGAACAGCAGCGTCGAGACGACCGCGAGCGTGATGCCGAAGGCGAGGCACTCGCGTGGGCTGACCATGCCGGTGACCAGTGGACGCTGTGCCGTGCGCTCCATGAGCGCGTCGATGTCACGGTCGATGTACATGTTCAGGGCGTTCGCGCCGCCCGCCGACAGATAGCCGCCGACGCAGGTGAGGAGCACCAGCTGCAGATCGGGCACGCCCTGCTGCGCCAGGAACATCACCGGAACGGTGGTGATCAGCAGCAGCTCGATGATCCGCGGCTTGGTGAGAGCGACGAACGCCTTGACCCGAGCCCAGAACGGCCGGTGGTTCGTGCCCCGCTTCGCGCCCTGACTCGCCCCGAGCACACCCGCAGGACGGGATTCAACGGCCGTCACGCACACCCCTGACAGAGACATTTCAGCGAGCTCCGGGTGTGAACTCCCGGTAAAGGCTCGCGCGTACCACGCCACTGTAGACGTTGCCCAGACCCCGGCCTTCGCGGGGGTCGGGTCGTGTTGAAAGGCCCCCGCGCAGGACTGATCGGCAATGCGTTGAGCAGTCGGATGAGCGGCTCCGTATTCACTTGCCGAACACGGAACGCGCCGGTCGGGAGGCGGAAGAGGGAGAGTCCCGGCAGTCTGGAATGACTCGAAAAAATGCGCGTTCCTACGGGGGTAGGCTCGACAGCGAGCCGGTGGGCGCGACGTGCACCGGCATTCGACATGTGGAACATGTGGAGAGGAGCCCTGACCCAGGGTGAGCACCAAGCCGACCACAACAGACCTCGAGTGGACCGAATTGGACCAGCGGGCCGTCGACACCGCCCGCATCCTGGCCGCCGACGCCGTACAGAAGGTCGGCAACGGCCATCCGGGTACGGCGATGAGCCTGGCGCCCGCCGCCTACACCCTCTTTCAGAAGGTGATGCGGCACGACCCGGCGGACCCCGACTGGACCGGCCGCGACCGCTTCGTGCTGTCAGCCGGTCATTCGTCCCTGACCCTCTACACCCAGCTCTACCTGGCCGGCTTCGGTCTTGAGCTGGACGACCTGAAGTCGTTCAGGACGTGGGGCTCCCGCACCCCGGGCCACCCGGAGTACGGGCACACGCCCGGCGTGGAGACCACCACCGGGCCGCTCGGCCAGGGTGTCGCCAACGCGGTGGGCATGGCCATGGCCGCCCGCTACGAGCGTGGTCTGTTCGACCCGGAGGCGGCCCCCGGCTCCTCCCCGTTCGACCACTTCATCTACGCGATCGCCGGTGACGGCTGCCTCCAGGAGGGCATCTCCGCGGAGGCGTCCTCCATGGCCGGCCACCAGCAGCTGGGCAACCTGGTCCTGCTGTGGGACGACAACCACATCTCGATCGAGGGCGACACGGAGACTGCGGTCTCCGAGGACACGGTCAAGCGGTACGAGGCGTACGGCTGGCATGTGCAGCGCGTGGCCCCGAAGCCGGACGGCGACCTCGACCCGCACGCCCTCTACGACGCGATCGAGGCCGCGAAGCTGGTGACCGACAAGCCGTCGTTCATCGCGATGCGCTCGATCATCGCCTGGCCGGCCCCTAACGCGCAGAACACCGAGGCCGCGCACGGCTCGGCGCTCGGCGACGACGAGGTCGCGGCCACCAAGCGTGTGCTGGGCTTCGACCCGGAGCAGGCCTTCGAGGTCTCGGACGAGGTCATCACCCACACGCGCGCGCTGGGCGAGCGCGGCCGTCAGGCCAAGGCGGAGTGGGAGAAGTCGTTCCAGGAGTGGCGCAACGGCAACGCCGAGCGTGCCGCCGAGTTCGACCGCATCGCCGCGACCGAGCTGCCCACCGGCTGGGAGGAGAAGCTCCCGGTCTTCGAGGCGGGCAAGGGCGTCGCCACGCGTGCGGCCTCCGGCAAGGTCCTGCAGGCCCTCGGCGCGGTCATCCCCGAGCTGTGGGGCGGCTCGGCCGACCTCGCGGGCTCGAACAACACGACGATCGACAAGACCTCGTCGTTCCTCCCGGCGGACAACCCGCTGCCGGAGGCGAACCCGTACGGGCGCACGATCCACTTCGGTATCCGCGAGCACTCGATGGCCGCGGAGATGAACGGCATCGCGCTGCACGGCAACACCCGTATCTACGGCGGCACCTTCCTGGTGTTCTCCGACTACATGCGCAACGCGGTGCGCCTGTCCGCGCTGATGCACCTGCCGGTGACGTACGTGTGGACCCACGACTCCATCGGTCTCGGCGAGGACGGTCCGACGCACCAGCCGGTCGAGCACCTCGCCTCGCTGCGCGCCATTCCGGGCCTCAACGTCGTCCGTCCGGCGGACGCCAACGAGACCGCGATCGCCTGGCGCGAGATCCTCAGGCGCTACACCAAGGTCTTCGGCAAGGGTGCCCCGCACGGCCTCGCGCTGACCCGTCAGGGCGTGCCGACCTACGAGGCCAACGAGGATGCGGCCAAGGGTGGTTACGTGCTCTTCGAGGCGTCCACCGGCACCCCGGAGGTCGTTCTCATCGCGACCGGCTCCGAGGTGCACGTGGCCGTCGACGCGCGTGAGCAGCTGGAGGCCGCGGGCACCCCGACCAGGGTCGTGTCCATGCCTTCCGTGGAGTGGTTCGAGGAGCAGGACCAGGGGTACCGGGACAGCGTCCTGCCGCCGAACGTGAAGGCACGGGTCGCGGTCGAGGCCGGTATCGGTCTCACCTGGCACAAGTACGTGGGGGACGCCGGTCGCATCGTTTCCCTGGAGCACTTCGGTGCTTCGGCCGACGGCAAGGTGCTCTTCCAGGAGTTCGGCTTCACTGCCGAGAACGTGGCCGCCGTAGCGCGGGAATCGATCGCCGCAGCCCAGCGCTGACGCTGACATACGACACGTAGGAGATGCATTTTCCATGACAGACGCACTGAAGCGCCTCTCCGAGGAAGGCGTCGCGATCTGGCTGGACGACCTGTCGCGCAAGCGGATCACGTCCGGCAACCTCGCCGAACTGATCGACCAGCAGCACGTCGTGGGCGTCACCACCAACCCGTCGATCTTCCAGAAGGCGATCAGCAGCGGTGACGGTTACGAGCAGCAGCTCAGTGACCTCGCCGCCCGCAAGGTCACCGTCGAAGAGGCCATCCGCATGATCACGACGGCGGACGTCCGTGACGCCGCCGACATCCTGCGCCCGGTCTACGACTCCACGCAGGGCCAGGACGGCCGGGTCTCCATCGAGGTCGACCCGCGCCTGGCGCACAACACGCAGGCGACCGTCGCCGAGGCCAAGCAGCTGGCCTGGCTCGTCGACCGTCCGAACACGCTCATCAAGATCCCGGCGACCAAGGCGGGCCTGCCCGCGATCACCGAGACGATCGGCCGGGGCATCAGCGTCAACGTCACGCTGATCTTCTCGCTGGAGCGCTACCGCGAGGTCATGGACGCCTACCTCGCGGGCCTGGAGAAGGCCAAGGCCGCCGGGATCGACCTGTCCGGCATCCACTCCGTGGCGTCGTTCTTCGTGTCCCGCGTGGACACCGAGATCGACAAGCAGCTGGACGCCCTGGGCACCCCCGAGGCGAAGGCCGCCCGCGGCAAGGCGGGTCTCGCCAACGCGCGACTGGCCTACGAGGCGTACGAGGAGGTCTTCTCCTCGGACCGCTGGGCCGCGCTCGACAAGGCGCAGGCCAACAAGCAGCGTCCGCTGTGGGCCTCGACCGGCGTCAAGGACAAGGCCTACAAGGACACCCTGTACGTCGACGACCTGGTCGCGCCGAACACGGTGAACACCATGCCGGAGGCGACCCTGGCCGCCGCCGAGGACCACGGCAAGATCACCGGCAACACCATCGCCGGTACGTACGAGCAGTCCCGTGCCGAGCTCGACGCGGTCGAGAAGCTCGGGATCTCGTACGACGACGTGGTCCAGCTCCTGGAGGACGAGGGCGTCGAGAAGTTCGAGGCGTCCTGGAACGACCTGCTCAAGTCGACCGAGGCAGAGCTCGAGCGCCTCGCCCCCTCGGAGGGCTGAAATCTTGTCAAGCAGCAATCCGCTGCGTGACCCGGCGGACCGACGGCTCCCGCGTATCGCGGGGCCGTCGGGCCTCGTCATCTTCGGGGTCACGGGCGATTTGTCCCGTAAAAAGCTCATGCCTGCCGTTTATGACCTTGCCAACCGCGGTCTGCTGCCCCCGGGCTTCTCGCTCGTCGGCTTCGCCCGCCGCGAGTGGGCGAACGAGGACTTCGCCCAGGAGGTCCACGACTCCGTCAAGGAACACGCCCGCACACCGTTCCGTGAGGAGGTCTGGCAGCAGCTCGTCCAGGGGATGCGCTTCGTCCAGGGCACCTTCGACGACGACGACTCGTTCGAGCGGCTGCGCGAGACGATCGGCGAGCTGGACAAGGCGCAGGGCACGGGCGGCAACTTCGCCTTCTACCTCTCCGTGCCGCCGTCCGCGTTCCCGGTGGTCATCCGGCAGCTGAAGAAGCACGGCCTCGCCGACCAGACGAGCGGCTCCTGGCGGCGCGCGGTCATCGAGAAGCCCTTCGGCCACGACCTCAAGTCGGCCGAGGACCTCAACACGACCGTCGAGGAGGTCTTCGCCCCGGACCAGGTCTTCCGCATCGACCACTACCTCGGCAAGGAGACGGTCCAGAACATCCTGGCGCTGCGCTTCGCCAACCAGATGTTCGAGCCGATCTGGAACCGGTCCTTCGTGGACCACGTGCAGATCACGATGGCCGAGGACATCGGCATCGGCGGCCGCGCCGGCTACTACGACGGCATCGGCGCCGCCCGTGACGTCATCCAGAACCACCTGCTCCAGCTGATGGCCCTCACGGCCATGGAGGAGCCCGCCTCCTTCGACGCGGACGCGCTCGCCGCCGAGAAGACCAAGGTCCTCGGCGCGGTGAAGCTGCCCCGGGACCTGGGCGAGAACACGGTCCGCGGGCAGTACGCCGAGGGCTGGCAGGGCGGCGAGAAGGCCGTCGGCTACCTCCAGGAAGACGGCATCGACCCCAAGTCGAAGACCGACACGTACGCGGCGATCAAGGTGGAGGTGGACAACCGCCGCTGGGCGGGCGTTCCGTTCTACCTGCGGACCGGCAAGCGCCTGGGCCGCCGTGTCACCGAGATCGCGGTCGTGTTCCAGCGTGCACCGCACTCCCCCTTCGACCACACGGCGACGGAGGAGCTGGGCCAGAACGCGATCGTCTTCCGCGTCCAGCCCGACGAGGGCATCACGGTCCGCTTCGGCTCCAAGGTCCCCGGCACCTCCATGGAGATCCGGGACGTCTCGATGGACTTCGCGTACGGCGAGTCCTTCACGGAGTCGAGCCCGGAGGCGTACGAGCGTCTGATCCTGGACGTCCTCCTGGGCGACTCGAACCTCTTCCCGCGCACCGAGGAGGTCGAGCTGTCCTGGAAGATCCTCGACCCGATCGAGGAGTACTGGGACAAGCACGGCAAGCCCGCGCAGTACCCGTCCGGAACGTGGGGCCCCGTCGAGGCGGACGAAATGCTCAAGCGAGACGGACGGAGCTGGCGTCGCCCATGAAGATAGATCTCACGGACACCACGGCCAGCAAGATCAACAAGGCGCTGGTGAAGGGCCGCCGGGCCATCGGCACCCCAGCCGTCGGCATGGTCCTCACCCTCGTCATCGTCACCGACGAGGAGAACGCGTACGACGCCCTGCGCGCCGCCAACGACGCCTCGCGCGAGCACCCCTCGCGCACGCTCGTGGTGATCAAGCGCGTCTCGCGTTCTCCCCGCGACCGCACGAAGTCGCGTCTTGACGCCGAGGTGCGGGTCGGCGCGGACGCGGGCACCGGCGAGACGGTGGTCCTGCGGCTGTACGGCGAGGTCTCCGACCACGCCCAGTCCGTCGTCCTGCCGCTGCTGCTGCCGGACGCGCCGGTGGTGGTCTGGTGGTCGGTGGACGCCCCGCGCGATCCGGCGGGCGACCCGCTGGGCGCCCTGGGCCAGCGCCGGGTCACCGACAGCTACGCGGCCGAGAAGCCCGTCGAGGAGCTGCGGTCCCGGGCCGAGAGCTACGAGCCGGGCGACACCGATCTGGCCTGGGCCCGGATCACCCCGTGGCGCTCGATGCTGGCCGCCGCCCTCGACCAGATCGAGTGCGAGGTCGTCTCCGTCGAGGTGGCGGGCGAGGAGGCCAACCCGAGCGTCGAGCTGCTCGCCATGTGGCTCGCCGACCGCCTCCACGTGCACGTCCGGCGGGCCGTCTCCGCCGGTCCCGGTCTGACCCAGGTGCGGCTGGAGACCACCGGCGGCCCCATCACGCTGCACCGGTCGGACGGGGCGATGGCCACGCTGGCGCTGCCCGGCCAGCCGGACCGCGCGGTGGCACTCAAGCGGCGTGAGACGTCCGAGCTGCTCGCGGAGGAGCTGCGCAGGCTCGATCCGGACGACACATACGCCTCCGCGCTGCGGTTCGGGGTGGACCGGCTGGGCGGGATCCCGTCGGCCACGCAGCGGGCCGAGGCGTCCGCGCGCGGCCCGGAGTCGCTCCCGGTCCGGCAGAAGGTGCCGGACTCGGAGGCGTCGGCGGACCCCGCGAAGACGTCCGCACTGGCACTGCCCGCCTCCCCGGCCGGCTCCTCGGCGGGCTCCTCTGCGGGCGACAGCGACGCCGGCCGTCCGACTCCGGCCCAGATGCCCCCGGTCAAGAAGGCGGACTCGTAGTGAGCACTCCCCAGTTGGTCGTCCACCGTGACAAGGAACTGATGGCCCAGGCCGCCGCGGCCCGGCTCATCACGAAGGTCGTGGACGCACAGGCCTCGCGCGGTTACGCCTCGGTCGTGCTGACCGGTGGCCGCAACGGCAACGGGCTCCTCGCGGCGCTCGCGGCCGCGCCCGCCCGGGACGCCATCGACTGGGGGCGGCTCGAACTGTGGTGGGGCGACGAGCGGTTCCTGCCCGAGGGCGACCCCGAGCGCAATGTCACCCAGGCCCGTGAGGCACTGCTCGACTCGGTGCCGCTGGATCCCAAGCGCGTGCATGCCATGCCCGCGTCGGACGGGCCCTACGGCAAGGACGCGGACGCGGCGGCGGAGGCCTACGCGGCCGAACTCGCCGTGGCCGCCGGGCCGGAGAACCACGGTCCGGTTCCGTCCTTCGACGTGCTGATGCTCGGCGTCGGTCCGGACACGCATGTGGCGTCCCTCTTCCCCGAACTGCCGGCCGTCCGTGAGACGGAGCGGACTGTGGTGGGGGTCCATGGGGCCCCCAAGCCGCCGCCTACCCGTGTCACTCTCACGCTGCCTGCGATTCGGGCTGCGCGGGAGGTGTGGTTGCTGGCGGCGGGTTCGGACAAGGCGCAGGCTGCGGCGATCGCGCTCTCGGGCGCCGGCGAGATCCAGGCGCCGGCCGCGGGCGCCCGCGGCCGGTCACGCACCCTGTGGCTGCTGGACTCCGCCGCGGCGTCCCAACTCCCGCGCTCGCTGTATCCACCGGCTTCACCCTGACGGACGGCAGGGGCGGCGGGGGCCTTTTTTCGCCCCCGCCGCCCCTACCCATTCCCGTCCCTTTCTGGGGCTCCGCCCCAGGCCCCGTTCGGAGCGATTTCGGGTGCGGGTGGGTGGGGGCTGGTCGCGCAGTTCCCGCGCCCCTAGGTACCTGGGTACCTAGGGGCGCGGGGAACTGCGCAATCTTTTGGTCCTTTGGGGGTTCGGGGGCGTAGCCCCTGAGTCAGGGACGGGAATGGGTAGGGGCGGCGGGGGCGAAAACCCGTCGGCGGCCCCCACCGGCGGTCACTTCACAGACCCCGCCATAACCCCCTGCACAAAGTGCCGCTGGAAGGCGAAGAAGACAACCACCGGCACCACCAGCGACAGAAACGCCCCAGGCGCGAGCACATCGATGTTGCTGCCGAACTGCCGGATCTGCGACTGGAGTTCAACCGTCAACGGCTGCGAAGAACTGTCGGCGAACAACAACGCGACCAGCATGTCGTTCCAGACCCACAGGAACTGGAAGATGGCAAGACTGGCGATGGCGGGCCGCCCAACAGGCAGCACGAGCCGCGTGAAGATCCGCCACTCCCCGCCCCCGTCCATCCGAGCCGCCTCCAGCATCTCCTTGGGCATCTCCGCGAAGTAGTTCCGCAGCAGGAAGATCGCGAACGGCAGCCCGTACGAGACGTGGAACAACACGACTCCGGGAATCGTGCCGAACAGCCCCATCTGCCCGAAGAGTTTGGCCACCGGCAGCAACCCGATCTGCACGGGCACCACCAACAGCGCGACCACCAGGAGGAAAAGGGGATCACGGCCGGGGAAGTCCAGCCACGCGAAGGCATACCCGGCGAGCGCGGCGATGACGACGACAAGGACTGTCGTCGGCACCGAGATCAGCACCGTGTTCCAGAACGCCTGAGTCATCCCCGAATTGCCCAGCAGCGCCGAGTAGTTGTCGAAGGAGAGCTGCGCGGGAGAGGCCAGCGCGGTCCACCAGCCACCCGTCGCGGTCTCCTGGGCGGACCGCAGCGAGGACAGGAACAGCCCGGCGAGCGGAGTGAGCCATATCAGGCCGACCAGCACCAGGAACGCCTGCACGAGGCTGCTCGCGAGCCCCCGCCTGATCGCGTTCATCGCTGACTCCCTCGGAAACGGCGGACGTTGAAGACCATGGCGGGGATCACCAGAAGCAGGAGCAGCACGCCCAGCGCACTGCCCAGGCCCTGGTTGTTGCCGCCGCCGAAGGACACCAGCCACATCTGGGTGGCGAGCACGGTGGCGTCCTCCTGCACCGGGCCGGGCGCGATGATGTAGACGAGGTCGAAGACCTTCATCACGTTGATCACCAGGGTCACGAAGACCACGGTGAGGACGGGCCCGAGCAGCGGCACGGTGATCCGGCGGAAGATCTGCCACTCGTTGGCGCCGTCCATCCGGGCCGCCTCCAGCGCGTCACGCGGCAGGGCGGCGAGCCCGGCCCCGATCAGCACCATGGCGAAGCCGGTCCAGATCCACAGGTACGCGCCGATGATGGCGGGCGTGACGAGCGCGGGGCCGAGCCAGGAGACGCCCTCGTACGGCGGGGCGAAGTTCGACGCGGGCAGCCGCACGGTGTACGAGCCCGGATCGAGGCCCTGGAAGCGGAAGGAGCCGTCGGCCGCGGTCGTGCCGCTCGCCACGGTCTTCCCGTCGCGCACCGCCTCGACCTTCATCTCCGGCAGCCCGCTCTCGGCCTTGTCGACCTTGCCCTGCTCCCCTCCCCCGCCCCGTGTGAAGTCCAGGTAGACGACGCCGCGCAGTTCGTCGGCCGACGCCTTCCCGGTCGACGCCGGATACGCGGGTCGCGCGCTCCCCGGCAGGTCCTCGGCGCGTACGCCCACCAGGCCGAGCCCGACGGTGTCGCCGGGCGACGCCGTGGCCGTCGTACCGTACGAGCCGTCGGCGGCCTTGGTCAGTCCCTGGCCGTCACGGGCCCGGGCGTTCGGGTACGACGACGCGTCCTTGAAGGCGTCGTGCACGGAGACGGCGGCGGCGTTCAGGACGCCCTTCTCGGGGTCCTCGTCGTACGCGAGCCGGAAGATGATGCCCGCGGCGAGGAAGGAGACGGCCATCGGCATGAACAGCAGGAGTTTGAACGCCGTCGCCCAGCGGATCTTCTCCACCAGGACGGCGAGGACGAGGCCGAGACCGGTGAGCAGTGTCGGTGCGACGACGACCCAGATGGCCGTGTTCCGGACGGCCTTGAGCGTGGCGGGGTCGCGGAACATCTCGGTGTAGTTGTCGCCGCCCACGAACCGGTTGCCGGAGGCGTCGAAGAAGCTGCGGCCCACGGAGAACAGCACGGGGTAGACGACGAGCGCGCCGAGCAGGAGCAGGGCGGGGAAGACGAACGCGAGGGCGATGATCCGGGCCCGGCGCCGGGCGCGCCGCCTGCGGTCGCGGTCCGCCGGGGCGGTGGGCGGCGGACTCGCCTCTTTGAGGAGCGTGGCGGTCACGGCGATCAGCCCTTGTACGCCTTGGCCGCCGCCTGCTCCAGCGCGGCAGCGGTCTTCTTCGGGTCGGACGGGTCGCGCAGGAAGTCCTGGAGGAGCTTCCACTCGCCGGCGCCCTTTGTGCCGCCGAACGCGGCCGGGGCCTGGTCCGACATGTCGAAGCGGACCGAGTCCCCGGCGTCCACCAGGGACTTGGCGGTCTCGCGGGTGATGTCGTCGCCGTAGGAGGCGAGGTCGAGCTTCTTGTTCGGTGAGAGGAAGCCGCCGACCTCGGCCCAGACGGCGGAGGCCTCGGGGGTCGCGAGGTACTCCAGGAACTCCATGGCGGCCTTCTGGCTCTTGCCGTCCTTGAGGACGACGGCCGCGTCGCCGCCGCTGACCACGGGTGCCTTGCCGGTGCCGACCGCGGGGAAGGGGAAGAAGTCCGCGTCCTCGCCGATCTTCCTGCCGAACTGGTCCTTGGCGACACCGGCCACGAAGTCGCCCTCGTAGACCATGCCCGCCGAGGGCTCGGGCCCGAAGACCTTCTCGACGGAGCCGGGGAAGTCGGTGTTCAGCGCGCCCTTCTGGCCGCCGGCCAGCAGCTCCTTGTCCTTGAAGAGCTTGCCGAGGGTGGTGAGGGCCTCGACCACGGTCGGGTCGGTCCACTTGATCTTGTGGGCGGCCAGGGCGTCGTACTTCTCGGGTCCTGCCTGCGAGAGGTAGACGTTCTCGAACCAGTCGGTGAGTGTCCAGCCGTCCTGTCCGGCGACGGAGAAGGCCGCGAGGCCCGACTCCGAGACGGTCCGCCCTGCCTCCAGCATGGCGTCGTACGTCGTCGGCGTCTCGACGCCCGCTTCGTCGAGGGCGTCGGGGCTGTACCAGACGGTCGACTTGTGGGCGGCCTTGAAGTAGAGGCCGTACAGGGTGCCGTCGACGCTGCCGTAGTTCTTCCACACGTTCGCGTAGTTGCCGTCGACGGACTTCTGAGCCGTCTTGGAGAGCGGCTTGAGCCAGCCCTCCTTCGCGAACTGCTGGAGCACGCCGACCTGCGGGACCATCACCACGTCGGGGGCGTTGCCGCCCTCGATCTTGCTGCCGACGACCGTGGAGACGTTGTCACCGGTGGAGGTGAACTGGGTCTTGGCGCCGGTCTTCTCGGTGAACGCGTCCAGGACCTTCTGGAAGTTCTTCTGCTCGCTGCCGGACCAGACACCGGCCACGTTGATCGTCTGGCCGCTGAGCGGCTTGTCGCCACCGCCTGCGGAGACGTCGCCGCCTCCGCAGGCGGTGGCACCGAGGGACAGGGCGAGGGCTATGCAGCTCGTGAGCAGGGTCGTACGTCGTCGCATCATCGTTGATGTTCCTTCGGGCGCAGGGGAATTGACGGGCGGTCGGCCGAGATGGGTGGTGCGGGAGTCGGCCGCTCAGGGGTTGGTGCAGTCGCTGATCCACCAGGCGGCCGTCGAGCCGGGCAGGACGCCGGGCGCGCAGGGGCCGCTGGACAACAGGGGGGTGCCGGAGACCGGCGCGGGCGTCGGCGCCGTACCGAAGTTGACGGCGCAGACCAGGCCGTCGCCGCGGACGAAGGCGAGGACGCCGGGCTGGGTGTCCAGCCAGCGCAGCGCGCCCTCACCCAACTGGGGCAGTCCGGCGCGCAGTTGGAGTCCGTCGCGGTAGAGGTGCCAGAAGGAATGGGTGTCGGCGAGGGCGCGGTCGGTGGCGTACTCGGCGAAGTAGGCGGGCTGCGGCAGCCACGGCTTGGCGCTCTCGGCGCCGGAGGTGAAGCCGAACGGTGAGGCGTGCCCCGACCAGGGCAGCGGCACCCGGCAGCCGTCGCGGATCCGGGCGCGGCTGCCGGTGCGGCGGAAGATCGGGTCGGTGAGCACGTCGTCGGGCAGATCGACGACCTCGGGCAGCCCGAGCTCCTCGCCCTGGTAGATGTACGCGGCTCCGGGCAGCGCCAGCATCAGCAGTGCGGCGGCTCGGGCGCGGGCGGCGCCCAGGCCGCTGCCCTCGGTGCCCAGTTCGCCGTAGCGGGTGACCGTGCGGACCTGGTCGTGGTTGTTGAGGACCCAGGTGACCGTCGAGCCGGTGCCCGCGATGTCCTGCATGGCGTGGGAGATGACCTTGCGGAAGGCGTCCGCGTTCCAGGGCGCGCTGAGCAGGTCGAAGAAGAAGGCCTGGTGCAGCTCGTCGTGGCGTACGTACAGGGCGTGTTCGCGGGCGGTCGGCACGGAGACCTCGCCGACGAGCAGCCGCTCCTGGCCGTCGCGGGCGGTGTACTCCTCGCACACCGAGCGCCAGTGCCGCCAGACGTCGTGCACCTCGGGCTGGTTCCAGGCGAGCGGGTTGACCGAGTCGCGGGTGCGGGCGTCGGCCTCGGGGTCGGGCGCGTCCGGCAGCTCGGGGTGCTTGTAGAGGCCGGCGGCGACGTCGATGCGGAAGCCGTCGACGCCCCGGTCGAGCCAGAAGCGCAGGGCGTGGTCGAAGTGGGCGCCGACCTCGGGGTTGCGCCAGTTCAGATCGGGCTGCTCGGGCGTGAACATGTGCAGGTACCACTGGCCGGGGGTGCCGTCCTGCTCGGTGACCCGGCTCCAGGCGGGGCCGCCGAACATGGAGTGCCAGTTGTTGGGCGGCTCGGAGCCGTCCGGGCCGCGGCCGTCGGCGAAGTGGAAGCGGGCCCGGGTCTCACTGCCCGGTGCCGCAACCAGTGCCTCCTGGAACCACGGGTGCTCCTCCGAGCAGTGGTTCGGGACGATGTCCAGGAGCACCTTGATGCCGAGCCGCCGGGCGTCCGTCATCAGCAGGTCGAACTCGCTGAGATCGCCGAAGACCGGGTCGACGTCGCAGTAGTCGGCCACGTCGTAGCCGTGGTCGTGCTGCGGCGAGGGGTAGAAGGGGCTGAGCCAGACGCCGTCGACGCCCAGCTTCTTCAGATACGGCAGTCCGGCCCTGACCCCGGCGAGATCGCCGATGCCGTCGCCGGTGCTGTCCAGAAAACTCCGGACGTAGACCTGGTAGATCACTGCGTCGCGCCACCAGCGGTGCATGTCGATCGTCACCCGTTGACCTGTCTGTGCGTGCCTCCGGTTATGCATGCATGTTAAGTAGCCGTGTCGCGCAGGTGTCAACGAGTAGGCGGAGAGTCCCGAGAAGTTGGGATTTTATATGAGGATATTTCTATCCACCGAGACCGAAGGTGAGACGTGCGCGTTACCTAACAAGTAACTAGGATCCGTCGAGCGTGCCGGGAGAGGGCTCAGCCCCGGCGGGAGATGTCCGCCAGCTCGCGGGCGAGGCGTCGCACCGCGGCCTCGGGCGTCTGGCGCCCGGTCATCGCGTCCTGCACCACGGCCTGCACGGCCAGGCTGACCTGGTCGTAGCGCGGGCTCTTGGGACGCGGCGCCGCCGCCGCGACGCTCGCGCGGAGCGTCGGCAGGTACGGGAACCGCCGGATCAGCTCCGGGTCCCGGTAGAGGGCGGCCCGCACGGGCGGCAGCGCGCCCTTGGTGAGGACCTGCCGCTGCACCCGTTCGCTCGTCAGGTACGTGATGAGGCGTGCGGCGGAGTCGGGGTGGCGGGCATGCGCGCTGACCGCGAGGTTGGAGCCGCCGAGCACACTCGCGCCCGGCCCGTCGGGCCCGGGCAGCGGCACCGCGCCGATCTTCCCGGCGACCGCCGAGCCCTCGGCGGAGGCGCCGACATAGGCGTACGGCCAGTTGCGCAGGAAGAGGAGCCGACCGTCCTGGAAGGCCTGCTTGGACTCCTCCTCCTTGTACGTCAGCGCCTTCCTGGGGATCCAGCCGTCCCGCACGCCGCGGGCGAGGAAGCCGATGCCCTCGCGGGCGGCCGCCGAGTCGACGGTGACGCGCTCGCCCTCGTCGCCGAGGATCGTGCCGCCCGCCGAGTAGACCGCCTCGGCCGCGTTCACCGTGAGCCCCTCATAGGGCAGGAACTGGCCCGCGTAACCGTCGAGTCCGTACTTCGGGGCGATGTCCTTCGCCTGTTTCTCCAGCTCGGCCCAGGTGCGCGGGGGCTCGACGCCCTCCTTGTCGAGGATGTCCTTGCGGTAGAGGAGCAGTCCCGCGTTGGTGACGTACGGGACCGCGTACAGCCGTCCGTCGTACGTCGCCGTGTCCTCGACCTGCGGCAGGAAGCCGTCGAGCGGGAAGCGGTCCCGGGACAGCGGGGAGATCCAGCCGGCGGCGGCGAACTCCGAGGTCCAGGCGACATCGATGTTCAGGATGTCGAAGCGGTTCCGGTCACCGCCGCGCAGATCGGTGGTCATCTGCGCCCGGGTCTCGTCGGCGGAGTCCGGGAGCTCGACGAGCGTGACCTTCTCGCCGGGATGGGTACGGTTCCAGCCGTCCAGCAGCGGCCCCAGATAGCTGGTGAGATCCCCTGCGGTGGCCAGCGTGAGCGGACCCCGGCCGCCGCCGCGCGCTCCGTCGGCCTGTGCGCCCGAGGCGACGTAACCGGTCAGAACCACCGCCGCGACCAGGAGTCCCCTACCCGCGGCACGTATCCACCGCATAGGTTCCTCCTTGGTGCACCGGCTGCCGGACACCTTCGCCCGGAGTCAGAGGCCATGTATACCTGTTAGGTATGGGCGATACTAGGGCCTGCGGCACATCGGCCCCTCAACACCGGCTGGAGCGCCCCGAAGGCGAACCGAGAGAAAAGGCGGAGGAGAGCACTGGTGCGGCTGCCCCTCCTGGCCCTGCTGGCGCGCGGCCCGGCCCACGGATACGAGCTCAAGCAGGACCTTGAGCAACTGCTGGGCTCCGCGTACCCTCAGCCGAACGTCGGCCAGATATATGTGACGCTCGGCCGCCTCGAGAAGTCGGGACTGATCGAGGGCGAGGAAGTCGAGCAGTCGAGCCGGCCCAACAAGAAGATCTACCACCTCACCGACGCCGGGCGTGAGGCGCTGCGCGCCTGGTACGAGGAGACGGCGGACGAGCCGCGTGTGCGGGACGAGTTCTTCATGAAGCTCGCGCTCGCGCCGCAGACCGGACTCGCCGACCAGATCACCCTGATCAACAAGCAGCGGCGCGAGTACCTGAACACCATGCGCAGTCTGTCGAAACTCGCCGCCACCGAGAGCCGGGACAACCGCATCTCCCAGCTGCTCATCGAGGGCGCCATGCTGCATCTGCAGGCCGACCTCGACTGGCTGGAACGCTGCCAGGAGGAATTGGAGGAGCTGGAGTGAGCCGCACCGCTCCTTCGTCGCGCGCCGAGGGCGCTCCCCTGCTGCGTGCCGAGGGCCTGGTCAAGACCCACTACGGCGAGGGCGCGCCCGCGCATGCCGTGCGGGGCGTGGATCTCGCCGTACGACAGGGTGAGTTCGTCGCCGTCACGGGCCCCTCGGGCGCCGGGAAGTCGACGCTGCTGCATCTGCTGGGCGGGCTCCAGCGACCGGACTCCGGCAGCATCTGGCTGGACGGCACGTGCACGGACGCCTACAGCGAGGCCCGCTGGGCGGTCGAGCGCCGGCGTCGTATCGGCATCGTCTTCCAGTTCTTCAACCTGGTCTCGAACCTGTCGGTCGCCGACAACGTCGAGCTGCCCGCCCTGCTCGCCGGCCTCTCCCCCAGGCAGGCGCGCGCCGAGCGTGAGCAGCTCCTCGCCGAGCTGGGACTGGAGGGCAAGGAGCGCAGCATGCCGGGCGAGCTGTCCGGCGGCGAGCAGCAGCGGGTCGCGCTGGCCCGTGCCCTGGTCAACCATCCGCCCCTGCTGCTGGCCGACGAGCCCGCGGGCAGCCTCGACAGCAAGGGCACCCGCGAGGTGACCCGGCTGCTGTCCCGCTTCCACGAGCGCGGCCAGACCATCGTGCTGGTCACCCATGACGCACGGCTCGCGAGCGCCGCGGACCGGGTGATCAGCTTCTTCGACGGCCGTATCGCCGACGACGCGGAGCTCGGCACCGCGCCCGCGCGCGGCACGGGGATATCCGGCGTGCTGGAACTGAGGGACTGAGCGCCGTGCGCGAGCCTCTGTCGAAGGCCATCCGCCAGGACCTCTCCGCCGTGCACGGGCCGCGGAACCGGTCCCTCGTGCACGGGCCGCGGAACCGGCCCTTCGTGCGCGAGCCGAGGGGCTGAGCCGCCGTGCGGGCCACCCTGCGCTGGGCGCACGCCGATCTGCGCACGCATCGCGGCGAGGCGCTGTTCATCGTGCTCGCCACCGCCGGGATCGTCGCCTCGCTGCTCCTGGCCACGGCACTCTTCGGGTACGCGACCAACCCCTGGCAGCGTGTCTTCACCCAGTCTCAGGGCGCGCACGTGTGGATCCACACCGGCCCGTCGGCCGACGCGCGCGAACTCGCCGAGGTGGACGACGTCACGTCCGTCGCGGGCCCCTACCCCACCGCGGCGGCCACCGTCGAGTCGCGCGGCACCCGGGCCTCCGTCGAGCTGCGCGGCATCGTCGGCCGGCCCGCGACCGGCCGTCCGCTGCTCGCCTCCGGTCGCTGGCTCGACCCCGCCGCGCCGGACGGTGTGGTGCTGGAGAGCAGCCTCGCCCGGGCGCTGTGGGCCGAGCCCGGGGACACACTCACCGTCCCCGGCACCGCACGGACCCTGACCGTCCTCGGCGTCGCCGACAGCGCCGAACCCCGCTACAGCCCCGGGGAGCGGTCGGGCCTCGTGTGGGCCCTGCCCTCCGCCGTACGCCAGACGGACGGGCGCGGCGGCCAGGTGACCGGCCTGCGGCTGACCGATCCCGGTGACACGAATTACGCCGTCCAGCGTGCCGTCACCCTGCTCGGTCCGGGAGCGGTCACCGACGTCTCGCACTGGCAGCAGGCGCGGTCGGAGGCCCAGGGCGGCAACCGGCTGCTCGGCCAGGTCCTCGGCCTGTTCGGTCTCGGCGCCCTGGTCGCCGCCGCGCTCGCCGTGCACGGGGCGATCGGCACCCGGATCCGTGGCCATCTGCGGGACATCTCGGTCCTGAAGGCGATCGGCTTCACCCCGGGCCAGGTGGTGCGGATCTTCCTGCTCCAGCATGTGGCGTTCGCGTTCCTCGGCGCCGTGCTCGCCACCGTCGTCATCCAGGCCCTGGGCAGCCGGGTCCCTGGGCGTCTCGGGGACGCGGTCGGTGTGTGGCAGGGGCTGCCGGGGCACACGGCGGCGCTGCTCGCCGTGCCCGTGGCCGCGGTGCTGTTCATCGCCGCGACGACCGGGCTCGCGGCCTGGCGGGCCGGGCAGGTGCCTCCGGTGCCGGGGCTGCGGGCCGGGGCACCGCTCGGCGGCCGGCTCTCGGGCCTGGCGCGCGGGGCGCTCGGGCTGCGGCTGCCGTCCGCGCTGGTCCTGGGCTGGCACAAGGCGTTCTCACGCCGGCCCCGCTCGCTGGCCACGCTCGCCCGCCTCGCGCTGCCGCTGCTGCTGATCGTGGTGGCCATGAGCGCCTGGAGCACCATCGACCGCTTCCACAGCAGGCCCGACCAGCTCGGTCTCGCGGCCGCGCTCACCGTGCGGGCCGACGAGACCCTGACCGATCCGGACGTACGCGCCCTGCTCGCCCGGAACCCGCAGGTCGACGCCGTCCACCCGGGCGTCGAGGTGGCCGCCCTGGTCCCCGGCCAGACGGGCACGATCGCCCTGCGCGGGCTCGGCACGCAGAAGGATCCGTACCCGTTCTCGCTGGCGGAGGGACGCGCCGCGCGCGGCCCCGACGAGGCCGTGGCCGGTCAGGGTCTGCTCGACCTGCTGGACGTGCGCGTGGGGGCCTGGGTGCGGATCACGGTGGGCGCGGAGCCGCAGATCCTGCACATCGTCGGGCGCAGCATCGAGCCGGAGAACGGCGGCCGGGTCATCTCCACCTCGCTCGACACCCTCCGGGAGAACCACCCGGGGCTCGGACCTGCCCTCTACCAGCTCCAGCTGAGCCCGGGCGCGGACCCGCAGCGGGTGGCCGCCGAGCTGACCGAGGCCGCGCACGGAGACATCAGCGTGCACGCCGTGCCGAACCCGGCCGACGGGCTGTCGCCGCTGCGCGGGGTCGTCGTGGGGCTGATCGCCGTGCTGGCGCTGATCGGTCTCATCGAGCTGCTCACGGCGATCGGCGGCACGGTGCGCGAGGGCGAGCGGGATCTGCTGGCGCTGAAGGCCATCGGGCTGACCCCGCGGCAGATCACCGCGATCACGGTGACGGCCACGGGGTGCACGGCGCTGGCCGCGGTCCTCGTCGCCGCGGCACTGGGGGTGCCGCTCGCCCACTGGCTGATCGACGCACAGGGCAGATCGAGCGGTATCGGCGCCGGGATCGCCCAGGCGCCCTCCCCCGGACTCCTGCTGCTCCTCTGCACGGCCGCAGTGCTCGGCGCCGCCGCGCTGGCCGCCCTGCCCGCGGCCCGGTCGGCCCGCCGCCGGCTCGCGGACACCCTGAGCGCGGTGGCCTGAGCCGCCGGGTCAGATCAGATCGGTCAGATCAGGTCGGTTGGATCAGATCGGTTGGATCAGGTCGGTCAGGACCGGTACGGCGACTGCGGCGGCTGGGGCGGTCCGTACGGGTTGCCCTGGACGTACGGCGGGTGCGGAACGCCGTTGCCCGGCGGGTACGGCTGGCCCGGAGGCGGTCCGTACGGCTGCCCCGGTGGCATGTACGGCTGACCGGGAGGCGCGTACGGCTGACCGGGCGGCGGGTACATGTTCCCCTGGGGCGGCACGAACCCGTTGTTCGGGGCGTACGGCCGCGGCGGCGGGAGCGTCGCCGGATGCGCGGACAGCCGGATGCCGTGGTGGCGTCGGAGCCGGTGCAGCTCCAGGGCGGCGATGCCCGTGACCGTCAGCGGGGCGCCCAGGATGAAGACGATCCCCAGCTTGAAGCTGAGCCCGTGCAGATCACCGGTGACCAGGTCCGGAAGGGCCATCAGCCACGTCGTCACGGTGGCGAGCAGCGCCGGCAGGGCGCGGTGCACGACGGCGGAACCGAAGAAGTTCCCGGACAGCTGCACGGCCCCGTACATCAGCATGCCGGTGATCCACATCGCCGGCAGGCCGAGCACCACAGTCCAGATGGTGCCGAGCTGGATCGACAACAGCCACAGCAGCACCGTCCCGACGACCATGACGATGAAGAGGAGCAGCAGCTTGAGCGAGTTGAACAGGGATCCCCGCAACTCGCGGATCCTGCCGGTGCGCCGCCAGACGAAGAGCATCACGCCCACGGTCAGCGGGGTGATGAACAGCAGCACGAGGGCCGCCACCACGATGTTCTCGAGTACCTCGTTGAAGTCGAACCTGCCCTCCACGAACGTGTACACGCCGAACGCCGCCACAGCTCCGGCAATGACACGTACACGCTTGAGGCGCTCGACCGACGGATCGACCGCCGGTGGGATCCACGCCGGGTGGAACACCGCCTGGGCCACGGCCTTGGGCTGCAGAATCGACGCCACCGACAGGTTGCGGCTGAGCCATCTTCCGCGCGAACCAGCCATGTTCAGCTCCCCCGAGCCCTCGACGCCATGATCGCCGGGAATTCTACGGGAGGCGGACGCCTGAACCGCCGTCCGCCTCTCGACCCACACGACTACTCCACGACTACTTCCGGCCCCGCAGTTCCCGGTACTTGGCCACGAGCGCGGTGGTGGACTCGTCGAGGCCCGGCACGTCCGCACCCTCCGTCAGCGCGGGCTCCACACGCTTGGCGAGGACCTTGCCGAGCTCGACGCCCCACTGGTCGAAGGAGTCGATGTTCCAGATCGCGCCCTGCACGAACACCTTGTGCTCATAGAGGGCGATGAGCTGGCCGAGCACCGACGGGGTGAGCTCGCGGGCGAGGATGGTGGTCGTCGGGTGGTTGCCCTTGAACGTCTTGTGCGGCACCAGTTCCTCGGGCACGCCCTCCGCCCGCACCTCGTCCGGCGTCTTGCCGAAGGCCAGCGCCTGCGTCTGCGCGAAGAAGTTGGCCATCAGCAGGTCGTGCTGGGCGACAAGCCCCGGCAGCAGATCGGCGACCGGCTCGGCGAAGCCGATGAAGTCCGCCGGGATCAGCTTCGTGCCCTGGTGGATGAGCTGGTAGTACGCGTGCTGTCCGTTGGTGCCCGGCGTGCCCCATACGACGGGGCCCGTCTCCCACTCCACGGGACGCCCGTCGCGGTCCACGGACTTGCCGTTGGACTCCATGTCGAGCTGCTGGAGGTACGCCGTGAACTTGGACAGGTAGTGCGAGTACGGCAGCACCACGTGCGACTGGGCGTCGTGGAAGTTGCCGTACCAGACGCCCAACAGGCCGAGGAGCAGCGGCACGTTGGACTCGGCGGGCGCGGTCCTGAAGTGCTCGTCGACGAGGTGGAAGCCGTCGAGCATCTCCCGGAAGCGGTCCGGCCCGATCGCGATCATCAGCGACAGACCGATCGCCGAGTCGAACGAGTAACGGCCGCCGACCCAGTCCCAGAACTCGAACATGTTGGCCGTGTCGATACCGAAGTCCGAGACCTTCTCGGCGTTCGTCGACAGCGCCACGAAGTGCTTGGCGACGGCTTCCTGACCGGCCTTCAGCTCGGTGAGGAGCCAGTTCCGGGCGGAGGTCGCGTTGGTGATGGTCTCGATGGTGGTGAAGGTCTTCGAGGCGATGACGAACAGCGTCTCGGCCGGGTCCAGGTCCCGTACGGCCTCGTGGAGGTCGGCCCCGTCCACGTTCGACACGAAGCGGACCGTCAGGTCGCGGTCGGTGAAGGACCGCAGCACCTCGTAGGCCATCGCCGGGCCGAGGTCGGAGCCGCCGATGCCGATGTTCACGACGTTCTTGATGCGGCGGCCGGTGTGCCCGGTCCACTCGCCCGAACGGACGCGCTCGGCGAAGCCGGCCATCTTGTCGAGGACGGCGTGCACGGCCGGTACGACGTTCTCGCCGTCGACCTCGACCACCGCGTCGCGCGGGGCGCGCAGCGCGGTGTGCAGGACCGCGCGGCCCTCGGTCGTGTTGATCTTCTCGCCGCGGAACATGGCGTCCCGCAGTCCGAACACGTCCGTGGCGGCGGCCAGCGCGCGCAGCAGCCGCAGCGTCTCGTCGGTGACGAGGTGCTTGGAGTAGTCGACGTGCAGATCGCCGACCTGAAGCGTGTATCCGGTACCGCGTCCGGGGTTCCGGGCGAACAGCTCACGGAGCTGCGCCTCGCCGAGTTCCTCCCGGTGCCCGGCCAGAGCGGTCCACTCGGGTGTCTGGTCGAGCCTGGTACGGCTGTCTGCGTTCATGTGGGACTTCCGCCTCTTTCCTGCCTGTGCTGCGTACCTTGCCCCGCTGCCGGTCCCAACCTAATTGATCAGGGCGGGACGTGAGCTGTCGTCCCGCCGTCGTCCGGCTCAACAACAGATACGTCCGGCTGGAGCACGCGTATCAGCGCGGCAGGGGAGGAAGGCACGGGCACAGTCCCGGTGCGCGTCCCAAACGTGTCCGGCCGGACACCCGTGGGTGTCCGGCCGGACCTCGACTCCTAGATCTCGCCCCGCAGTTTGGCGAGCGCCTCGGCGAGAATGGCCTCGCCGTCCGCGTCGCTGCGCCGTTCCCGTACGTACGCGAGGTGCGTCTTGTACGGTTCGGTGCGCGGCGGGTCCGGCGGGTTGTCCCGGTCCTGTCCTGCGGGGAAGCCGCAGCGCGGACAGTCCCACGTATCGGGGACCTGCGCGTCGCTGGCGAAGCTGGGCTGCGTCTCGTGCCCGTTCGAGCACCAGAAGGAGATGCGCAGCCGCGGCGCGGACTCGCCACGCTCGGCCTCGCCCATCGGCCCCGCCCCGACCCGGCTTCCTCGGATCGCGTTGCCACTTGCCACGGTCGTAACTCCCTGCGTAATGGTGCCGCAAAGCGAGTCGGCGTTTCGCTTCGCTGCGAGCGCCTCAGTCTACGTAAGGCCCAACGCGCGTCTAGTAGATGGAGTTACACCCCGCCGCAAGACGCAAGCCCCATGATAGGCCGCGCTTGCGGGCGCGTACCGTACATGGGGCCTTACGTGCGGAATGTGCTTGCGTAATGTGCGTTTGTGCTGGTGCAGCGGTGTCGGGCGGTGATCAGTTGTTGACCTTCATCAGAAGACCCAGCACCACAATGGACGCGAACCACAGCAAACCGACCACCACGGTGATGCGGTCGAGGTTGCGCTCGGCGACCGAGGAGCCGCCGACGGAGGACTGCATGCCGCCACCGAACATGTCGGACAGGCCGCCGCCCTTCCCCTTGTGCATCAGCACCAGCATCATCAGCAACAGGCTGAAGACGATCAGGGCGATCGAGAACCCCATAACCACGGCTGGACCAACTTCCTCGGACTTGGAACGGACGACGGGGGCCGGTGCTTCGGGTACGAAGCCGCCCGGCCCCCGCAAGGGTACGACGTAACGCCGCTACGGCCTACTCACAGGTCGTCGGATCGCCACGGAACGCGGCTCACTGGTCGCGGAAGCGGACGATCTTGACGAACTCCTCGGAGTCCAGGGACGCGCCGCCGACCAGGGCACCGTCGATGTCGGGCTTCGCCATGATCTCGGCGACGTTGCCGGCCTTCACGGAGCCGCCGTACTGAATACGGACGGCGTCGGCCAGTTCCTGCGTGTACAGCTCGGCGAGCTTGCCGCGGATCGCCGCGCAGACCTCCTGGGCGTCGTCGGAGCCGCAGACCTTGCCGGTGCCGATGGCCCAGACGGGCTCGTACGCGATCACGATCGTCTCGGCCTGCTCGGCCGGGAGGTCCTTGAGACCGCCCTCGACCTGCGCGAGCGTGTGGGCGACGTGGTTGCCCGCCTCGCGGACGTCCAGCTCCTCGCCGACGCACAGGATCGGGGTGAGGCCGTGCTTGTAGGCGGCCTTGACCTTGGTGTTCACGACCTCGTCGGTCTCGTTGTGGTACTGGCGGCGCTCGGAGTGGCCGATCGCCACGTAGGTGCACTTGAGCTTGGCCAGCATCGAGCCGGAGATCTCGCCGGTGTAGGCACCGGAGTCGTGCGCCGACAGGTCCTGGGCGCCGTACTTGATCTTGAGCTTGTCCCCGTCGACCAGGGTCTGCACCGAGCGCAGGTCGGTGAAGGGCGGCAGAACCGCCACCTCACAGGCCTCGTAGTCCTTGTCGGCCAGGGCGAAGGCGAGCTTCTGGACATGGGCGATGGCCTCGAGGTGGTTGAGGTTCATCTTCCAGTTGCCCGCCATCAGCGGCGTACGAGTGGTCATACGGGGTCAGTCCTCCAGTGCGGCGAGGCCGGGGAGCGTCTTGCCCTCGAGGTATTCGAGGGAGGCGCCGCCGCCGGTCGAAATGTGGCCGAATGCCGTCTCGTCGAAGCCCAGGATGCGGACGGCCGCGGCGGAGTCGCCACCGCCGACGACCGTGAAGGCCGGGGAGTCGAGAAGGGCCTGGGCGACCGCCTTGGTGCCCTCGGCGTAGTCGGGGTGCTCGAAGACGCCCATCGGACCGTTCCAGAAGACCGTGGCGGCGTCGGTGAGCTTCGATGCGTACAGCTTGCGGGACTCCGGACCGATGTCCAGGCCCATCTGGTCGGCCGGGACGGCGTCCGCGGCGACGGTGGTGGGGTTGGCCGGAGCCTTGGTCTTCAGGTCCGGGAACTCGGAGGCGACCAGGACGTCCACGGGGAGGACCAGCTCGACGCCGTTCTTCTCGGCCCGCTCGATGTACTCCTGGACCGCCGGGATCTGGTCCTCCTGGAGGAGGGACTTGCCGATCTCGTGGCCCTTGGCCTTGAGGAAGGTGTACGCCATGCCGCCGCCGATGAGCAGCCGGTCGGCCTTGCCGAGCAGCTGGTCGATCACGGCGAGCTTGTCGGACACCTTGGCGCCGCCGAGCGCGACCACGTAGGGGCGCTTGACGTCCTCGGTGAGCTTCTTCAGGACACCGACCTCGGTGGCGATCAGGTAGCCCGCGTAGTGCGGCAGCCGCGCCGGGAGGTCGAAGACCGAGGCGTGCTTGCGGTGCACGGCACCGAATCCGTCGCCCACGTAGACATCGGCCAGGGCGGCGAGCCGGTCGGCGAACTCGCCGCGCTCGGTGTCGTCCTTGGACGTCTCGCCGGCGTTGAAGCGGAGGTTCTCGATGACCGCGACCTGGCCGGGCTGCAGCCCGTTCACGGCGTCGTGCGCGGCGGGGCCGACCGTGTCCTGGGCGAACGCCACGGGCGCGCCCAGCAGCTCACCGAGGCGCTCGGCGGCGGCGAGCAGCGAGAAGGCGGGGTCCGGGGCGCCCTTGGGGCGGCCCAGGTGCGAGGCGACGACCACCTTGGCACCCGCCTCGGCGAGGGCCTTGACGGTCGGCAGGACGGCGCGGATGCGGCCGTCGTCGGTGATGAGGCCGTCGGCCAGCGGCACGTTCAGGTCGGCGCGGACGAAGACCCGCTTGCCGTCCACGCCTTCGGCGAGAAGTTCGTCGATCGTCTTCATGAGGGGGCTCCTAAAGAGGGCTCAAGTGGTCCGAGAGGGCTGATCGATCAGCACGCGGCACAGGGCTCGGGCAGCGCGGCGGTGCGCTGCCCGAGCCCTGTGCTCACATCGAGAGGCCTTGCTCCGGGACTTAGAGCTGGCCGCCGACGAAGACCGTGAGGTCCACGAGGCGGTTGGAGTAGCCCCACTCGTTGTCGTACCAGCCGAGGATCTTCACCGTGTTGCCCTCCTGGACCATGGTCAGGGAGGAGTCGAAGGTGCAGGAGGCCGGGTCACCGACGATGTCCGAGGAGACGATCTGGTCCTCGGTGTAGGTCAGGAAGCCCTTGAGGTCGCCGTCGTCGGAGGCCTTCTTGAACGCGGCGTTGACCTCGTCCTTGGTGACCTCGCGCTGCAGCGTCACGACCAGGTCGGTCGCCGAGCCGGTCGGGACCGGGACGCGCATCGCGATGCCGTCCAGCTTGCCCTTGAGCTGCGGGAGGACCAGGGCGGTGGCCTTCGCGGCACCCGTGGTGGTCGGGATGATGTTCTCGGCGGCGGCGCGGGCGCGGCGCAGGTCCGAGTGCGGGAAGTCCAGGATGCGCTGGTCGTTCGTGTACGCGTGGACCGTCGTCATCAGGCCCTTGACGATGCCGAAGTTCTCGTCGAGAACCTTGGCCATCGGCGCCACACAGTTGGTGGTGCAGGAGGCGTTCGAGATGACGTGGTGGTTCGCCGGGTCGTACTTGTCCTGGTTGACGCCCATCACGATGGTGATGTCCTCGTCCTTGGCCGGGGCCGAGATGAGGACCTTCTTGGCGCCACCGGCGATGTGCTTCTCGGCGTCGGCCTTCTTGGTGAAGATGCCGGTCGACTCGATGACGATGTCGACGCCCAGCTCGCCCCACGGGATGTCGGCGGGGTTGCGCTCGGAAAGAACCTTGATCGTCTTGCCGTCGACGGTGATCGTGTCGGCGGTGTGCGACACCTCGGCCTTGAGTCGGCCCAGGATGGTGTCGTACTTCAGCAGGTGAGCGGTGGTCGCGGTGTCACCCAGGTCGTTGACAGCCACGATCTCGATGTCTGCACCCTGCTCCAGCAGCGCGCGGAAGTAGTTACGACCGATGCGGCCAAAGCCGTTGATGCCTACGCGGATCGTCACGAACCGATCTCCTCGTTAGGAACGCCGGCTTTGGACGCCGGCGAGTTTGTATGGGATGTCCCCGACCGCCTACGACCCTACCTCCCTGACGCTCCCGGAGTGACATCGAGTGCCCCATACACGGCAGGGCGGCCCGTACCCACCAGTAGGGGTACGGACCGCCCGGGCTTGACGCCCTTGTTCGCCCTTGTCAGCTGCGCAGAGCCGCCAGGGCCTTGCCCAGCAGGGCCGTTCGGTCGGCGGCCGCGGTGACGTGCTCCAGGCCGAAGCCGAGGAGCACGGTGTCACGCGTGGTGACCGCTCCGTACGTCTTGAAGAGTTCGCCGGACAGACCCCAGTCCTTCACGACCGCGGGGCTGCCCGCGGGCGGTCCGGGAACGCTCCAGGCGCCGAGCGAGGTCTCGAATCCGTCGGTCTGGCCGGCCGTGCCGCCGAGGACGACGGAGGCGTTGTCGGCGAGGACACCGTGGCCGCCCGATCCCGGGTCGGTGATGTAGCTCAGCGACACCTCCACCGTCTTTCCGGCGTACGCGGAGAGATCGAAGTCGACTTCCTGCCAGCCGTCGGAGGCCCCGGTGAAGCTGTTCCAGGCACCGCTCGTGCCGGTCGGGGTGCAGCCGGCGGAGCCCGGGGTCAGATAGCGCTTGAGGGCGGGGTGCGCCTGGATGAAGTACCCGGCCTCGCACTCCGCGGGAACCGCGGTGCTGGTGGCGCCGCCCTTCTCGGGGAGCGTGGTCCAGTCGTCGGCCCCGGCCGTGTGCGCTTCGAGCGCCGCGTGGTCGTAGCCGGCCTCGGTGTCCCACAGGAGCTGCGTGCGCAGGGTGGGCGCGTCGGCCGCGGTGACCCCGGTGAGGTCGATGGTGCGGGTGAGACGGTTCCAGGCGTAGTCGGAGTGCGTGACCGCCGCCATGGAGGCGCCCGCGAAGGGACCGTAGGGGTTGACGGTCCCCGGGTACGCCCCGGCTCCCGCGCTCGCGAACTGCGGGAACGTCCCGACGGGCAGCGTGTCCGAGGTGACGCTGTACGCGCCCGCCGCGTTCAGCGGGTTGCCGGGTGCGCCGCCGAGCGCTCCCGTGGCTCCGGCGAGCTTGCCCGAGCCGGTGAAGGACGTGACGCCCGGTGTCGTCGTACGGGAGTAGGCGCCGAGGTAGTACTGGCTGAAGTCGTTCGTCAGGGCGCCCGGCAGTGCGACGTTGCCGCCCGCCTGTTCGCCCGCCTCGATCAGCTTGCCGCCCTCGTTGAGATAGGCGCGCAGTTGCAGCTGGGTGGCGTATCCGGGGCGGTCGGCGCCGGTGTAGTGGACGACGCTCTTGAAGTGGCCGAGGACGCCGAGCGCGTCCGGCACGCCCTGGGTGGCGACGTCCCAGACGAGGGGCTTGCGGCCGTTGGCCTTCAGGGCGTCGACGTAGGTCTGTGCCTGCGTCGCGGCGGCGGCACCCTCCTCGGCGACCACCAGCGTGTCGGCGCGCGGCCGCTCGGCCACGGTGTAGGTGAAGCGCTCACTGGAGGTGGGCTTCCCGCTCCTCGTCTCGCCGGTGAACCAGACCTCGACCTTGTCGCCGGGGTCGCCGTCCGCCACGAAGGCGCGGTACTCGTCGAAGTAGAGGTTGTCCTCGCCTCCGAAGGTCTCGCCGCCCTTCCAGGCCTTGAGCGCCATGTCCTCCGTACGACCGCCGTTGACGCGGTACCTGAGCTCCTTGTCGCGTACGGACTTTCGGGCGACGACCGTGATCTCCTGGTCGGCGCCGCGGGAGTACGACGTGGTGAAGGGGGCCGGGGTGAAGTCGGGGGCGTCGATGCCGACGGAGGACTTCGGCTGGTCGGGCCTGGCCGCGGCCTCGGCGACGGAGAGCGCGAACGGGACGTTCTTGGCGAACTCCTGCTGGATCAGCTTCTCGTCGTCCGGGAAGGTGAAGATCGACTCGCAGTCCACCGCGTTCCAGGCGTCGTTGGGGTCGACGTTCGACGCGGTCTGGCAGGTCGACATCTCGGGGGTGAACATCGCCGTGCCGTTGACGTTGGACGCGTGGCCGTCGGCCTCGCCGTTGGTCGTGTAGAGCTCGGAGGAGACCTGCGGGCGGTAGCCGGGGATCGCCGGGTTCTCGGGGGTTCCGGCGAGCGACTTGTAGAGCACGTCGTCCGGGCTCGGCGTCGCCACCTGCCAGCCGACTCCGTAGAGGATCAGCTCTGCGGCGGAGTGGTAGTTGATGCCGTAGTCGAAGCCGATCCGCCTCTCGAAGGCGTCCAGTGCCTTGGTCTCGGGCTCGGAGCCGGGGCTCGCGCCGCGATAGGTCTGGCTGGTCGGGAACGGCGACGAACCCTCGTCGTCGTAGCCCCACTTGTAGGAGAAGTTGCGGTTGAGGTCGACGCCGTCACCGGTGGTCCAGGCGCCGTCGCCGTTGACGTCGCGCATGTTCTTGCGCCACTGACGGTCGCCCTCGGCCTTGAACGTCCAGTCGTAGCCGTCCGGGTTGGCGGACAGGACGAACCACAGCTCGGTGGAGTTCACGAGCTTGGTGACCCGCTGGTCCTTGCCGTAGTTGTCCAGGTAGTAGTGCATCAGACGCCGGGTCATCTCGGGCGTGATCCACTCACGGGCGTGCTGGTTGGACATGTACAGCATGGAGGGCTTGGCGCCGTCCTTGGTCTTCTTGGCGCCCTTGGTGAGCTTGAGGGCCAGGATGTCCTGCCCCTGGAGGGTCTTGCCGATGGAGACGACCTTCGTCAGGGACGGGTTCTGCTGCCCGGTCCTGAGGATCTCCTCCTGGAGGTTGCCCTTGCCGCTGTAGGGCCGGTAGACCCCGTCCCCCGCGGCGGCCACGCGCGCGCGTGCCTTGGCCGAGAGCTTGTGCTCGGCGAGGTCGACGCCCTTGTTCTCCAGCTGGTCGGCCTGCTTGTCGGTGAGGTAGACCTCGACCGTGGCCGTGCCCTTGTCCGGGACCTGTTCGCCCAGTTCGTGACTGTCCTGGCCGGCCGCGAGGAGCAGGGGTACCTGTTCCTTCGTGACGTCCGCGCGGAAGACCTTGACCTCGTCCGCGCCCGGGGCCTTCGCGGCGCCGGGTTCTGCCTGTGCCATGGGTGCGATGGCCACTCCGCCGAGCAGGAGCGCGCCGGCAGCGAGGATCGATCTCGCTCTTCGTCTCATGAGCCCCCCTTGCAGTTGTCCGCCACAGCAGCGAACAGATGCCAGGCTCATGACACTTCATGGTCAAGTCAAGAGCGCGTCGAGGACAGCAAAACGCCGGTGCGGTTACCCCAAATGGGCGCACGCACCGGCGTGTTGAGGATCTCGGGCCGACAGCCACGGTGTCGGTGGAGCGCCACCGACGGGTCCGCGGACCGGCCCGGGGAGCTGCGGCGCGCCGGGGCCGCGGCGATTTCCGTGGCTCGGCCCGCGACGGTCTCCCTGATTCAGCCCGCGAGGTTGTCGGCCATCTCCTCGGTGAGCGTGGACTCCGTCCCCGGGATGCCGAGGTCCTGGGCCCGCTTGTCGGCCATGGCGAGCAGCCGGCGGATCCGGCCCGCGACGGCGTCCTTGGTCAGCGGCGGGTCGGCGAGCGCGCCCAGCTCCTCCAGGGAGGCCTGCTTGTGCTCCATGCGCAGCCGCCCGGCGGCCGCGAGGTGCTCCGGGACCTCCTCGCCGAGGATCTCCAGGGCGCGCCCGACGCGGGCCCCGGCGGCGACGGCCGCGCGGGCCGAGCGGCGCAGGTTGGCATCGTCGAAGTTGGCGAGCCGGTTGGCGGTGGCGCGGACCTCGCGGCGCATCCGCCGCTCCTCCCAGGCCAGCACGGACTCGTGGGCGCCGAGGCGGGTCAGGAGGGCGCCGATGGCGTCCCCGTCCCGGACGACGACCCGGTCCACGCCCCGTACCTCGCGGGCCTTCGCGGCGATCGACAGGCGGCGGGCGGCGCCGACCAGCGCGAGCGCGGCCTCCGGGCCCGGGCAGGTCACCTCCAGGGAGGACGAGCGGCCGGGCTCGGTGAGCGAGCCGTGCGCCAGGAAGGCCCCGCGCCAGGCGGCCTCGGCGTCGCAGGTGGCCCCCGAGACCACCTGCGGCGGCAGACCCCGGATCGGGCGGCCACGGCCGTCCACGAGCCCCGTCTGGCGGGCCAGCTGGTCACCGCCCGCGACCACCCGTACGACGTAACGGGAGCCGCGGCGCAGACCGCCCGGAGCCATCACGATCAGCTCGGAGCTGTGGCCGAAGATCTCCAGGATGTCCCGCTTCAGCCGGCGCGCCGCCATCGCCGTGTCCAGCTCCGCCTCGATCACGATGCGGCCGCTCACCAGGTGAAGGCCGCCCGCGAACCGCAGGATGGCGGAGACCTCCGCCTTTCTGCAGCAGGTCCGGGTGACGGGAAGCCGGGAGATCTCGTCCTTCACCGCTGCCGTCATCGCCATGGGCCGATCCTTCCATGCATCCGAAAAATACGGTCGTACGCGGCGGCCAACAGCTCCGGATCGTGCCTCGGAGACCCATCGGTCCGGGCCACGGGCGCCAGCTCGACCGCGGCGCCGAACCGCTTGGCGGCATCGGTCAGTAAATCGCGGTCGGGCACGGCGGCCTCGTCGGCCAGCACCACGTCCAGGGCGAGTTTAGGGGCGTGTCGTCCCAAAACCTCCAAATGACGCTGCGGGGAGAAGCCATCGGTTTCTCCGGGCTGCGGAGCGAGATTCAGGGAGAGGACCCGGCGGGCCTTCGTCTCGGTGAGCGCGTCGAGCAGCTCGGGCACGAGCAGGTGCGGGATCACCGAGGAAAACCAGGAGCCGGGGCCGAGGACCACCCAGTCCGCGTCGAGGACCGCCGCGACGGCCTCGGGGACGGCGGGCGGGTCGTGCGGCACGACGTGCACGGACTGCACCTCGCCGGGCGTGAGCGCCACGGTCGCCTGTCCGCGGACGGTGTCGATGTCCTCGGGCCGCTCCGGGTCGTGGCCCTTGACGAGCGCCTGGAGCTCCAGGGGCACGGCGGACATGGGCAGCACCCTCCCGTGCGCGCCCAGCAGCCTGCCGACCAGGTCGAGGGCCTGGACATGGTCACCGAGCTGCTCCCAGAGGGCGACGATCAGCAGATTGCCGACCGCGTGCTCGTGCAGCTCGCCCTTGGACTGGAAGCGGTGCTGGATGACGCGCGCCCAGGTCTGGCCCCAGTCGTCGTCGCCGCACAGCGCGGCCAGGGCCTTGCGCAGGTCGCCGGGCGGGAGCACGCCCAGCTCGTCGCGCAGCCGGCCGCTGGATCCGCCGTCGTCGGCGACCGTCACGACCGCGGTGAGGTCGCCGGTGATGCGGCGCAGCGCGGCGAGCGAGGCGGACAGGCCCATGCCGCCGCCGAGCGCGACGACCTTGGGCTGGGCGCCGCGGCGGCGCGGCTTGGCGCCACGGCCCTCGACGGGCTTGCCCCCGCGTGCCTCGGGGGCCATCCGCCGCAGTCTGCTCAGCCGCGGACTACGTCCTGTCATTCGCGGCCCATGTCCCGGTGGACGACGACCGTCTCCACTCCCTCGGACACCAGACGGGCGGCGAGCTTCTCCGACATGGCGACGGAGCGGTGCTTGCCGCCGGTGCAGCCGACCGCGATGGTCACATAGCGCTTGCCCTCGCGGCGGTAGCCGGTCTGGATGAGCCGGAGCAGCTCGGCGTACCGGTCGAGGAACTCCTTGGCGCCGGGCTGGTTGAAGACGTACGCGGCCACCTCCTCGTTCAGGCCGGTGTACTGGCGCAGCTCCGGGACCCAGTGCGGGTTGGGCAGGAACCGCATGTCCACGACCAGGTCGGCGTCGACCGGCAGGCCGTACTTGAAGCCGAAGGACATGACGGTGGCCCGCAGCTCGGGCTCCTCCTCGCCCGCGAACTGGGCGTCCATCTTGGCGCGCAGCTCGTGCACGTTCAGGCTGGAGGTGTCGATCACCAGGTCGGCGTCGCCGCGCAGCTCGCGCAGCAGCTCGCGCTCGGCGGCGATGCCGTCGACGATGCGGCCGTCGCCCTGGAGGGGGTGCGGTCGGCGCACTCCCTCGAAGCGGCGCACCAGGGCGTCGTCCGAGGACTCCAGGAAGACGATCCGCCGGGTGACGTGCTTGGTCTCCAGGTCCGCGAGGGACTCGCGCAGGTTGTCGAAGAATCGCCGCCCGCGGACGTCGACGACGACCGCGATCCGTGCCACGTTCCCCTGCGAGCGGGCGCCGAGCTCCACCATGGTGGGGATCAGCGCGGGCGGCAGGTTGTCGACGACGAACCAGCCGAGGTCCTCCAGACACTTGGCGGCGGTGGACCGGCCCGCGCCCGACATCCCGGAGATGATCACCAGCTCCGGAATGGCCGCCTCGGGGACGCCGGCCGTCTCGATGATCGTGCCCGTGTTCACTTCCGCTCCGTCTTTCTGTGCCGCTTCGTCGGCTTCCTGGCCGGTTGCCTCGCCGGCCGCCTCTCGTTGCGTTCGATCCTCGCGTGCCTCGCTGTGCGATGCCTCTGTTTCAGCCGTGTGCGGTTCCCCGGTTCCGGCCGCGGACGGTTCGGTTTCCGCCGTGCGCCCTGCCGAGGGTTCTTCCTGCTCGTGCTCGGTCATCTCTCCTGCCCCCGTCGTTCGTCCGAGGAGCCCGCGGACACGGGCTCCCCCGCGGAACCCGCCGTCGTCTCGGATTCCGCGTCTGTCGCGTACTCCTCTGTCGCGAATTCCTCGTCTTCCATGATCTCTCCAGTCGCGGTGTTCACGGCGGGTGCCGCCGGGACCGCCTGGGCGAGGGCCACGGCGATCGCCTCGGCCGTCTTGCGGCCTATGCCGGGAACCTCGCAGATCTGGTCGATTGTCGCGGACCGCAGCTTCTTCACCGAGCCGAAATGCTTGATCAACGCCTGTTTGCGCGTCTCACCGAGGCCCGGCACGTCGTCCAGCGGGCTCGCCCTGAACCGCCGGGCCCGCTTGGTGCGCTGGTAGGTGATCGCGAAGCGGTGCGCCTCGTCGCGCACACGCTGAAGAAGATAGAGCCCTTCACTGGTACGTGGCAGCACCACCGGGTCGTCCTCGCCGGGCACCCAGACCTCTTCGAGGCGCTTGGCCAGGCCGCACACGGCGATGTCGTCGATACCGAGCTCGTCCAGCGCGCGCTGGGCTGCGGCGACCTGCGGCTGTCCGCCGTCGACGACGACCAGCTGCGGGGGGTACGCGAACCGCTTGGGCCGCCCGTCCTCCTCGGTGAGCCCGTTCTCGCCGTCGGCCCACTCGCCGGTCTTCTCCTTCTCGGCGAGGTACCGCCTGAAGCGGCGGGTGATCACCTCGTGCATGGACCGGACGTCGTCCTGGCCCTCGAAGCCCTTGATCTGGAAGCGGCGGTACTCGCCCTTGCGCTGCAGCCCGTCCTCGAAGACGACCATCGACGCCACGACGTCGTCGCCCTGGAGGTGCGAGATGTCGTAGCACTCGATCCGCAGCGGCGCGCTGTCCAGGTCGAGGGCCTCGGCGATCTCCTCCAGGGCCCGGGAGCGGGTGGTGAGGTCGGAGGCCCGCTTGGTCTTGTGCAGGCCCAGCGCCTGGTGCGCGTTGCGCTGGACCGTCTCCATGAGGGCCTTCTTGTCGCCGCGCTGCGGGATCCGCAGCGACACGTTCGACCCGCGGCGCTCGGCGAGCCACTCCTGGACGGGCTCCACCGGTTCGGGCAGCGCCGGGACGAGCACCTCCTTCGGTACGGAGTCGCCGGTCTCCTCTCCGTAGAGCTGCTGCAGCGCGTGCTCGACCAGGTCACCCGTGGTGACGGCCTCGACCTTGTCGGTGACCCAGCCGCGCTGGCCGCGGACCCGGCCGCCGCGTACGTGGAAGATCTGCACGGCCGCTTCCAGCTCGTCCTCGGCGAGCGCGATCAGGTCGGCGTCCGTCGCGTCGGCGAGCACGACGGCGCTCTTCTCCATGGCCTTCTTGAGGGCCTCGATGTCGTCGCGCAGGCGGGCGGCCCGCTCGTACTCCATCTCCTCCGCCGCGTCCGTCATCCGTCGCTCCAGGCGGCGGATGTACGTCCCCGTGCGGCCGGCCATGAAGTCGCAGAACTCCTCGGCGAGTTCGCGGTGCTCCTCGGGGGAGACCCGCTCGACACAGGGGGCGGAGCACTTGCCGATGTAGCCGAGCAGACAGGGGCGGCCGGTGCGCGCGGCGTTCTTGAACACGCCCGCGGAGCACGTCCGTACGGGGAAGACGCGCAGGAGGAGGTCCACGGTGTCGCGGATCGCCCACGCGTGTCCGTAGGGACCGAAGTAGCGCACGCCCTTCTTCTTCTGGCCGCGCATCACCTGCACGCGCGGAAACTGTTCGTTCATGGTGACCGCGAGATACGGATAGCTCTTGTCGTCGCGGTACTTGACGTTGAACCGGGGGTCGAACTCCTTGATCCAGGAGTACTCCAGCTGCAGCGCCTCGACCTCCGTGGACACCACCGTCCACTCCACCGACGCGGCCGTGGTGACCATCGTGCGCGTGCGCGGGTGGAGGCCGGCGAGGTCCTGGAAGTAACTCGCCAGGCGCTGGCGCAGGCTCTTCGCCTTCCCGACGTAGATCACCCGGCGGTGCTCGTCGCGGAATTTGTAGACCCCCGGCGAGTCGGGGATCTGTCCCGGCTTGGGGCGGTAGCTGGAGGGGTCGGCCATGTCTCACACCCTACTGGCGGGGTGTGACACCGCGGACGCCGTGCCGGACACCCCGCGCCCCTTGACCCGCCCCGTAAGGGGCGCGGGGAACTGCGCGCCGAGCCACGGCCGGCCCGCAGACTGCGCACGACCTTCGTGCGCCCCTTCCAGCGGAGCGGGTCAGCGTGACTCCAGGAACGTGAGCACCGCCCGCACCCGCCGGTGGTCGTCCGCGGCCTCCGGCAGCCGGAGCTTGCCGAGAATGCTGCGGACGTGCTTCTCGACGGTGCCCTCGGTCACCCACAGCCGCCGGCCGATGCCGGCGTTCGAGCGGCCCTCGGCCATGAGCTCCAGCACCTCCCGCTCCCGGGTGCTGAGGAAGGACAGCGGGTCGTCCCGGCGCTGGGCCGAGACCAGCTCCCGCACCAGGGAGGGGTCGACGACCGAGCCGCCCTTGCGGATGCGCTCCAGCGCCTCGATGAACTCGTCCACGACCGTGACCCGGCTCTTGAGCAGATAGCCGATTCGCCGCCCGCTCGCGAGCAGCTCCAGGGCGTCCTCGACCTCCACGAAGGCGGACAGCACGAGGATGCCGAGGTCGGGATACCGCTCACGGATGCCCCGGGCCGCCTTCAGCCCCTCCGTGGACTGGGTGGGCGGCATCCTGATGTCGACGATCACCAGGTCCGGCACGTGCTCGGCCACCAGTTCCAGGAGCCCGTTCGCGTCGCCGGCCTGGCCCGCCACCTCGTAGCCGAGCCGCTCGCAGAGGCTGGCCAGACCCTCTCTGAGCAGGACGTCGTCGTCGGCCAGGACGACCGTCCCGCGCGCGGGCGGCTGTGCTGCGTCCATGGTGCTCCCCGTCCGCTCGGCCGACCGGTGCGGTGCGCGTCTGCGGTACGCCTCCAACAGCCTGCCGGACATGGCCGGTTACGGCTAGCCGCAGGTGGGCAATGGTGGAGAACCGGAAGCCGTTTCGGGGGCTGGCCGTGACGACACGAAGACAGTTCGAGGGAATGCTCGTAGCAGTGCAGATGCAGGTGGTCCGCCGCCCCGGGCGAGGGGCGGCGGGCCGATGACCGAAAGGCTGCGGAAGATGCGACAGACACGGATCGAGAAGCGACGGCGGTCGGTCCGTGTGCGGCCGTACGAGGACGAGTTCTCCCCGTACGGGGACGAGGAGCGGTACTCGGACGGCCTGCTGTCCGGCCTCGACCCCCGCGACCCCGACATCGTGCGCGCCAAGCGCCTGCGGTCGGCACCGAACGGCGGGACGCCCCGCCCCTGAGGCCGGACGGCCGCCTCACCGTCCGTGCAGACCGCCCGGAGCGTGCGTACGTCACCGAGTCCAGGACTCCCCCTCGCTGGACGTCCGACACCGCGTGCGTTCCGGGCAGTCACGTGTCCGGGGACGACCGCCGTCAGACCGGAAACGACCGTCGGTCGGGCCGGAGACGGCTGTCGACCGGTCGGGAGACGACCGCAGTTCAGTCCGGGGAGGGCCGCCGGCCGGAACAGGAAGAGCCGCCGGTCACTCCGCGGCGGACCTCGGCAGGGGCAGCCGTGCGATCAGTGTGGTCCCTCTGCCCGGCGGGCTTCTGACGGTGAGCCTGCCGCCGGTCGCCTCGACCCGGTCGGTGAGCCCGATCAGCCCGGAGCCGCCGCCCGGTTCGGCTCCCCCGACCCCGTCGTCGCCGATGACGACCTCCAGGACGTCCTCGTACACCCTCGCCCGTACCTCGACCACCGTCGCGCGCGCGTGCTTGGCGGCGTTGGTGAGGCACTCGGAGGTCACGTAGTAGACGGCCACCTCGATCCGTTCCGGGAGGCGGGCTCCCGGCAGCTCAAGATCCAGCTCCACGGGTACGGCGGAACGCCTGGCCAGGGCGCGCAGGGCGGGGCCGAGGCCGCCCTTGGAGAGGATCGCCGGATGGATGCCCCGGGAGATCTGCAGCAGGTCCTCGAAGGCGTCGTCCAGGCCCTTGCCGATGTGCGCCAGCTGCTCGACGAGCTCGGCCGGCTGGTCCTCCGTCATGGACTCGGCCGTGCGCAGATCCAGCTGGAGCGAGACGAGACGCTGCTGGACGCCGTCGTGCAGATCGCGTTCGAGGCGCCGCCGGGACGCGTCACCGGCGGCCACCACGCGCGCGCGTGAGGCGGCCAGTTGGGCGCGGCTGTCCGCGTTGGCGATGGCGGTGGCGATGAGTTCCGTGAAGTCGGCGAGGCGCGACTCGGTTCCCCTGGGCAGCGGTTCGGGGCGCGAGGCGGACACGACGACGGCGCCCCAGAGGCGGTCGTCGACGACGATCGGCGCCCCGACGGAACGGCCGACGCGGGCCGCGCGCCCGGTGGCGGCCACCGCCCGCGCCGCCTCCTGCCCCTCCGTCGCGGCCGTACGGGCGGAGCCGAGGACGGTGGCGGCGCCGTCGGCCTCGTACCGCAGGACGGCCGCGGAACTCGTGCTCAGCAGCAGTCCCACCTCGTGCGCGACGGCCGTGAACACCTCGTGCGGCGGGACGCCGCGGGCCACCAGGGTGGCGACGCTGCGCAGCGCGGCCTGTTCGCGGGCGGCGCGGCGGCTCTCGGTGACATCGCGCGCGGCGGCGTAGATGAGGCCCTCCTCGATGACGGGACGGCAGCTCCACTGGAGCCAGCACTCGGTGCCGTCGCCGCGTACGTAGCGGTTCTCGAACTCGACGACCTCGGCGCCGGTCGCCAGCCGGTCGAGGATGGCCTGGACGCGGTCGCGGTCCTCCTCGTGCACGAAGTCGAGGTACGGCCTGGACAGCAGGGTCCTGCCGGGGTAGCCGAGTGTTCTCTCGAAGGCCGGGTTCACACGCTTGAAGTAGCCGTCGAGCCCGCTGATGCACAGCAGATCCAGGGAGAGGTTGAAGATGCTCTCCAGCTCCTGTTCGGCCTTGTCGCGCCGTCCGTGGGCGGCGGCGAACGACGCCATCGTGGCGTTCATACCGCGCAGCAGCTGCGCCCAGGTCCCGCCGAACGCCGCGACATCGGCCCGGTGGCCGAGCCGGTTGTCGTCGATCGCCGTGTTCATGGCGCGGATCTCGGCGGCGAACCGCTCGCTGGTCACGTGGAGTTCGCGAAAGGTGTCGGCCACGTCGCCGATCTCGTCGCGTCCCGTGTAGCGGATGTCGTACGACAGGTCGCCGTCGGCGAGTGCCTTGGCGCCCTCGGACACCTCGGTGAGGGGGCGGTTGATCGAGCGGCGCAGGGTCAGCGCGAGGACGGTGACGGCGAGAAGGACCACTACGGAGAGGCCCAGTTCGCGTTCGCCGCGCTCCTTCACGGCCCGCAGATCACGGTCGGCGGCGGTCGCCAGCTCGTCCTCGGCGGCGTCCGCGATCGCGCGCAGGGCGGTGAGGCGGCTGGTGGAGGCGGCCAACCAGCGTTCCAGGGAGGGCAGTTTCGCGGTGTCACCCGCGGCGAGGGCCTCGCGCGTGGCCCGGACCGTACGGCCCGCGGGCTGGAGCAGCACGCCCGACAGCCGCACCTTGAGCCGTCCCGAGACGTTCTGCCGGAAGGTGTCGAGCTGGGCGGCCTCCAGGGCCTGCCAGGGGTCGCTCAGTGCCTGCGAGGGGTCGCCCGTGGCACCGGGGGCGTTGCCCGTGGCTCCAGGGGCGTTGCCGGGGCCCGTCGCGAACAGGACGGCCAGGTCGGCGCGTTCGCGCTCGGCGGCCTCGATGGCCTCCAGTGCGGCCAGATAGCCGTCCGCGGCACGGCCGGAGGCCCGTGAGGGGCGGCCCGAGTCGAGATGGTGGACGGTGTTGAGCAGGTCGTTGGTGAGGCTCGCGTACGTCTGCTCGGTCTCCATCGGGGTGAACGAGCCGCTGCCCGCCTCCAGTCTGGTCGCGAAGAGCTGCCGGCCCTTGGCGTCGAGCTGTCCGAGGACGTCCGGCTGCCCGGTGCCGTGCTCGGCGCCTTCCCGCGCGGCGGCCAGCGCCCGGTCCGTGGCGCGCCGGGCGGCGTCCCGTTCGGCCGTCACGCCCGGCCGGTCCGGGTCCACCGCCGCGAGGACCTCGGCGAGGCGCTCACGGGCCAGTGCCTCGGTGAGCCCGGTCAGGGCGAAGGAGACGCGCGTGGCGGTCCTGAACTCCCGCAGGGTGCGCGCCTCGCGCCAGTCGGTCACGGCCGAGAAGACCGTGAAGGCGAGGAGCCCGGAGACCGGCAGCAGCACCAACAGCATGAGCTTGGTGCCGACGCGCAGCCGGGCGAGCAGCGGGGTTCCGGTGCGGGTGCGGCCGGTTCGTCCGGGCCCGCCGGTTCGTCCGGTCCGTCCAGGGGGTCCGGACCGGCCAGGAAGTCCGGGCCCGCCAGGAAGTCCGGGCCGTCCGCCCCGGCCGGGCCTCCGCAGGCGGAGAGGGCCGCGCGCGCCGGCCGATCTCCGTACGATGCCCGGCAGCCTTCGTTCCGCGTCCTCGGGCCCGCGTGTACCGCCCGGGGTACGTCGTCCGCCGGGTCTCATGGCCCGGCCGACGGGTAACCCTGGTGGTCGGCCAGGTCCTTGTCGATCCGGCGGACCGCCTTGTCCAGGGCGGCCTTCACCGGGGCACGGTCGAGCATGATCTCCGCGAAGGCCCGCGAGAAGGCACCGCTGACCGCCGGGTAGGCCGGGGTCTGCGACCGCGGCCGCGCGACTCCGCTCCTCAGCTGCTCGATGAAAAGGTGCTCGGCACCGCCCTCGGCGAACCTCGGCGAGAGCTCGACGGCGCTGTCCGTCGCCGGGATCGCCCCGTTGGCCCGGCTCATCCGCAGGACCTCCCGGGGCTCCAGGAGGTACGCGAGGAACCGCCAGACCGCGTCCCCGTCGACGGCGCCCGCGGTGACACCCCACTGCCAGGAGCCCATCCCGGTGACGGTTCCCCTGCCGAAGTCGGGCAGCGGAACGATCCGCACGTCGTCCGGGAACGCCTCGCTGAACTCGGGGTACGTCCAGTGCCCCACCCAGGAGACGGGGCTGCGCCCGCCGGTGAAGGCCTTGTCGTCCTTGTTCGGATCGACAAGACCCTCCTCGACCCAGTTCTGGAGGGTGGTCATCGCCCCGACCGCCTCGGGCCCGTTGAGGAAACCTTCCGCCGTCCGCAGGTCCTTGGGGTCGATGAGGTCGCCACCGGCCGACCAGACGGCGGGCGCGAACCCGTACGTGTTCCACTCCTGGCCAGAGCGCGCGTAGTTGAGGCGGAGGTCGAAGGGCTTTTCGTAGCCCTCCTTGCGCAGCTTCCGCAGGATGCCGGTCAGTTCGGTGGCCGTCCAGGCGTCGTCCGGGCCGCTCGGGACACGGATGCCGGCCTTCTTGAGGATGGAGGGGCGTACATAGAGGCCGAGCCCGGAGTCGAAGGTGCCGACACCCCACAACCGGCCCTCATAGGTGCCCTGTTTGCGGATCGAGGGCAGGAGATCGGCCTTCACTGCCTCGGGCACACAGGAGTCGATCGGCTTGAGCTTGCCCGACCAGGCGTAGTTGTAGAGGTTCGGGCCGTCGAAGTCGAGCAGGTCGGGCAGTTCGCCGCTGGCGGCCGCGGAGACGACCAGTTCGTCGTACGGGCGCGCCTCGGGAAGCGTGATCAGCTCGACCCGTACGTCCTTCTGCGCGGCGTTGAAGTCCTTGACCTGGCGGCGCAGTGTGTCGAGCTCACCGCTCGGTCCCGCGTGGAACCACACGGTGATGTCGGTGGTGCCTTCGAGCCTGCCGTCGCACGTGGTGTCGCCGCCGCGCCTCGCGGAGCGCTCGTCCCCGCCTCCGCCTCCGCCTTCGTCCCCGCCCCCGTCGCAGCCGGCGACGGTCAGCGCCGCGGACAGCAATCCCGCGAGGACCGCACGGCGCGTACGGTGCGTCCCGGCTTCCCTGTCGAGCTTCCTCATCACGCACCCCCACCAGACCGAAAGGACACGGTCACCCCAGGGCAGCGACATGCTACCGCGCGTCACCCGCCACTGCGCTGCGTGAGCTCGAACGAAGTTTTCCGGCATGGGACTTCAGCACTTACCGGCTAGCCGGAAAGCCAACCCGGCAGCTGGTTGGGAAGCTGTCCGCATGTCCATGCGCTGTCTCATCGTCGATGACAGCGCCCGGTTCCTGGAGGCCGCGCGCGCCCTGCTGGAGCGTGGCGGGGTCCGGGTCGTCGGCGTCGCCTCGACGGGCGCGGAGGCACTCACGCGCGCGCGTGAACTCGCCCCGGACGTCGCCCTCGTCGATCTCGACCTCGACGGCGAGAGCGGCCTCGACGTGGCGGGGCTGCTCGCGGACACCGTGCCCGCCGTGATCCTCATCTCGACGCACTCCCTGGAGGACTTCCAGGAGTTGGTGGCGGACAGCCCCGCCCGCGGCTTCCTGCCCAAGTCGGCACTGTCGGCACGGACGATCCGGGACCTGCTGGAGCCCTGAGACGAACGCCCTGACCGACATGGTGGGGAACGCGTCATGACAGCGAGGTTGCGCACCAGGTGTTGTCCGGGCCTGATCAACACGCTTCAATGCGGGGTGACTTGGGGCGGGCACCACCGCGCGGGGACGCGAATGCCCCCCGCACGCCGACCGTGTGGCCCCTATGACCAGCCCGAACGGCCCGACCAGCCGTTGCGGGCACTCACAGAAAGGCCCCTGGATGCGGGACGGCACACAACACGCGGACGCCGCCACGGCGGAGCTGGAGACGGCCCTGCGGGGCGGCCCCTTCCATGTCGCCCTGCGCGCCGCGATCGCCACCCGTGGACTGCCGCTGCAGCGTGTGCAGCACCATCTGACGCGGTACGGGGTCAAGGTCGGTGTGACGAGCCTGAGTTACTGGCAGCAGGGCGCCCGGCGTCCACAGCGTCCCGAGTCGTTGCGGGCCGTGCGCGCCCTGGAGGAGATACTCCAGCTGCCGGACGAGTCGCTGATCCGGCTGCTCGCGAAGGCCGACGAGCGCCCCGAGGCGGAACGCACCGCGGCCCGCTCGTACCGCTCCCTGGTGGAGGCATCCGGCGCCCTGGAGAAGCTGCTGGCCGAGCTGGACTCACCGCTCGACGGCGGACTGCACACCATCGGCCACCACGAGCGCGTACGGATCGGCGCCCGGCGCGAGCTGCTGGGACGCGACTCCCAGCACATCGTGCGCGCCCACAAGGAGGGCATCGACCGCTTCGTCGCCATCCACCACGGCGACCCGGGATGCACCCCGGAGGACATGGCGGTGCACGCCCTGGAGAACTGCCGCACGGGACGCGTCCTGTGGCACCACGACACCGGTGTCCTCGTCGCCGAGCTGCTCTTCGACACCCGGCTGCGCGCGGGCGACACCTTCCTGTTCCGGTACGGCGTCGAGGACGGCACGGCCGGCGCGTGCACCGAGTACGTCCGCGGGTTCGGCTTCTCCGGCGGGCAGTACGCCCTTCAGGTGCGCTTCGCCGAGGACACGCTGCCCGTGCGCTGCCACCGGTTCACCCAGCACTCGGCCGCGGCACCACGGAGCGGCCGCCAGGAGCTGGCACTGAGCGACCGCCACCGGTCGGTCCATGTGGTGGAGCAGCGGGTGCGGTCGGGGATCGTGGGGATCGGGTGGGACTGGGAGTGAGGGGCCGGCCGCCGTCGTGAGGGGCCGGGCCGCCGTGGTGACGCGCCGAGCAGCCATGGCGAGGGCCTGACTCGGGAGCCCGAGACGTAAACGTTTACGTAAGCGTTTACGTCTCCCGTGGCATCGGGTACGGTCCGATCCGGGACGGCGCCCGACGCGGGCGTCGGCGAGGGCGAGGGAGGGGCGCACCCATGGCGACCATGGTCGACGTGGCCCGGAGCGCGGGCGTGTCCGTCGCGACGGTCTCGCACGTGCTCAACGACACCCGCCCGGTGCGGCCGGCCACCCGCCAGGCCGTGCTCGACGCCATCGACGAACTCGGCTACACGCCCAACACCCTGGCCAGATCTCTCGTCACCTCGCGCACCCGGTCGATCGGGCTCGCGGTGTCGGCGATCAGCAACCCGTACTTCACGGAGATCCTTCAGGGCGTGGAGGCCGGTGCCCTGGAGCGCGGCTACAGCCTGCTGATCGCGGACCCGCACGACGATCCGGCGCATGAGCGCAAGGTGGTGCAACTGCTGCACGAGCGGCGGGTGGACGGCATGCTGGTCGCGCCGTCCGCGCATCCGGAGGAGCTTCTCGGCTACCTCGGGCGGCACGACGTACCGACGGTGTTCCTGGACCGGCTGGTCGACGGCGACCGGACGGCACCAGGTTTCGTGTTCGACCAGGTCTGCGCGGAGAACACCGAACCCCTCACGCTCCTGGTCAGGCATCTCGCCGAGCTGGGTCACAAGAGGATCGGCCTGGTCGCGGGCCTGCCGGGGCTCAGCACGACGAGTGAGCGGATCTCCGGCTACCGGCACGGCCTGGCGTACGCGGGACTCCCGTACGACGAGCGGCTCGTGGTCCCCGGCAACTCCGAGGCGGCGGGCGCCGAGCGTGCGACCGACGCCCTGCTGTCGCTCCCGGCGCCGCCGACGGCACTGGTCACCGCCAACAACGCGATGACCATCGGCGCGCTGCGGGCCGTGCGCGAGCGGGGCCTGTCCGTGCCTCGTGACCTGGCCCTGTGCTGCTTCGACGACTTCTCCTGGGCGGACCTCTTCTCGCCCCGGCTGACCGCGATCTCCCAGCCGAGCAGGGAGATCGGTGCCCAGGCCGTACGGCTGCTGCTTGACCGGCTGGACTCCCCCGGCCGCGAGGCCCGTACGGTCCGGCTGCCCTCCGCCTTCGTGCACCGCACCTCGTGCGGCTGCCCCGAGAAAGGATCCGACTCGTGATCGTCGTCGCCGGTGAGGCCCTGATCGATCTGGTGCCGCGTGAGGCGGGCGCGCTCGCGGGGCTCGACCCGCGGCGCGGCGGCGGCCCCTACAACACGGCGGTGGCGCTGGGCCGGCTCGGCTCCCCCGCGGCCTTCTCTTCGCGGATCTCGCAGGACGCCTTCGGCGAGGCCCTGGTCGGCGGACTGCGCGAGGCGGGCGTCGATGTGTCGTCCGTGCAGCGGGGCAACGAGCCGACCACCCTCGCCGTCGCGTCGATCGGCTCGGGCGGTTCGGCCCGGTACTCCTTCTATGTCGAGGGCACCGCGGACCGGCTGTTCTCGGCGCCCTCCCAACTCCCGGACGGGACGAGGGCGGTGTCGTTCGGCACCTGTTCGCTCGTGCTGGAGCCGGGTGCGACCGCGTACGAGGAGCTGATGCGGATCGCGTCCTCGCAGGGTGTGTTCACCGCGCTCGACCCCAACATCCGCTCGGTGCTGATCCCGGACGCGGACGCCTACCGGGCCCGGTTCAAGAGCTGGCTGCCGTCGGTGTCGCTGCTCAAGCTGTCCGAGGAGGACGCGGAGTGGCTCGGCGGCACTCCGCGTGAGTGGCTGGCCTCGGGCCCTTCCGCCGTGGTCGTCACGCGGGGCGGCGACGGGCTGACCGCCTTCACCCGTGACGGCGGGGAGTACTCCGTGCCAGGCGAACCCGTCGACGTGGTGGACACGATCGGCGCGGGCGACACGGTGAACGCCGCGCTGCTGCACGGCCTCGCCGCCCGCGACGCGCTCTCCGGGCCGGCGCTCGCGGGTCTGGGCGCCGACGGCTGGCACGAGTTGCTGCGGTTCGCCGCACGGGCCGCGGCGATCACCTGCTCACGTGCGGGCGCGGAACCGCCGTACGCGCATGAGGTGGGCGTTTTCTAGAGAGCGGCAACGCGCCGCGCCCCCTGGTGAGTTCCCAGGGAGCGCGGCGCGTCGGACGTGGGCCGCGAAGCCGCCTCAGGCCTTGCGGGCCCTCGTCGTCTTCTTCGCCGGGGTCGCCTTCTTCGTGACCGCGGCCGCCTTCTTGGTGGCCGTGTTGTTGGCGGCCTTTTCGGTGGTGGCCTTGGTCGTGGCCCTTGCTGTGGTGGTCTTGGCCGTCGCCGTCTTCTTCGTCGTCGACCTGGCGGCCACCGCCTTCTTGGCGGCCGTCTTGCGCGGGGCCTTCACCTCCGAGGCGTCGCTGACGCGCTCGGCGCCCAGGACCTCCCGCAGGAACTTGCCCGTGTGGCTGGCCGGAACCCCGGCGACCTCCTCGGGTGTGCCCTCCGCGATGACGAGGCCACCGCCGCCACCGCCCTCGGGGCCCATGTCGACGACCCAGTCGGCGGTCTTGATGACATCGAGGTTGTGCTCGATGACGATGACCGTGTTGCCCTTGTCGACCAGGCCGGACAGCACGGTGAGCAGCTTGCTGATGTCCTCGAAGTGCAGACCGGTGGTCGGCTCGTCCAGGACGTACACCGTGCGTCCGGTGGAGCGCTTCTGGAGCTCGCTGGCGAGCTTCACCCGCTGGGCCTCACCGCCGGACAGGGTCGTCGCGGACTGGCCGAGCCGGACATAGCCGAGGCCGACGTCGTTCAGCGTCTTGAGGTGGCGGGAGATCGCCGGGACCGCCTCGAAGAAGTGCATGCCTTCCTCGATCGGCATGTTCAGGATGTCGGCGATGGACTTGCCCTTGTAGTGGACGTCCAGGGTCTCCCGGTTGTAGCGGGCACCGTGGCAGACCTCGCACGGGACGTACACGTCCGGGAGGAAGTTCATCTCGATCTTGATCGTGCCGTCGCCCGCGCAGTTCTCGCAGCGGCCGCCCTTGACGTTGAAGGAGAAACGGCCGGGCATGTAGCCGCGGACCTTCGCCTCGGTCGTCTCGGCGAACAGCTTGCGGACGTGGTCGAAGACTCCGGTGTACGTCGCCGGGTTCGACCGCGGGGTGCGGCCGATGGGCGACTGGTCGACGTGCACGACCTTGTCGACGAGGTCGTCGCCGTCCACGCGCGTATGCCGCCCGGGAACGCTCCTGGCGCCGTTCAGCTCGCGGGCCAGATGCGTGTACAGGATGTCGTTGACCAGCGTGGACTTGCCGGATCCGGAGACTCCCGTGACGGCCGTGAGGACGCCCAGCGGGAACGACACGTCGATGTCCTGCAGGTTGTTCTCGCGGGCGCCGTGCACCGTGAGCTGCCGGGACGGGTCGTGCGGGCGCCGGATGTCGGGCAGCGGGATGGCCTTCTTGCCGGACAGGTACTGACCGGTCTGCGACTCGTCGTTGGCGAGCAGCTCCTTCAGGGAACCGCTGTGCACGACCCTGCCGCCGTGCTCGCCCGCGCCGGGACCGATGTCGACGATCCAGTCGGCGACCTTGATGGTGTCCTCGTCGTGCTCGACGACGATGAGCGTGTTGCCCATGTCGCGCAGCCGGACCAGGGTCTCGATGAGCCGGTGGTTGTCGCGCTGGTGCAGGCCGATGGAGGGCTCGTCCAGCACGTACAGCACGCCGACCAGGCCCGAGCCGATCTGGGTCGCCAGGCGGATGCGCTGGGCCTCGCCGCCGGAGAGGGTGCCCGCGGCGCGGTTGAGCGAGAGGTAGTCCAGGCCTACGTCGACCAGGAACCGCAGTCGTTCGTTGACCTCCTTCAGGACGCGCTCGGCGATCTTCTTGTCACGAGCGTCGAGCTTCAGCTCGCCCAGGAAGTCCGCGCAGTCGCTGATGGACATCGCGGAGACCTCGGCGATGGACTTCTCCATGACCGTGACCGCGAGGACGACCGGCTTGAGGCGCGTGCCCTGACAGGTGGGGCAGGGCACCTCGCGCATGTAGCCCTCGAAGCGCTCGCGGCTCGCGTCGCTCTCTGCCTCGCTGTGCCGGCGCTTCACGAAGGGGACGGCCCCTTCGAAGGGCGTGGTGTACACACGCTCTCTGCCGTACCGGTTGCGGTAGCGGACCTCGATCTGCGTCTTGTGTCCGTGGATCAGTGCCTTCTTGGCGCGCTGCGGAAGACCGGCGAAGGGGATGTCGGTCCGGAATCCCAACGCGTCCGCGAGGGCTCCGATGAGGCGTCCGAAGTAGTCCTTGGTGTGGCCGTGCGACCAGGGGTGGATGGCGCCCTCGTCGAGGGACTTGTCCTCGTCCGGGACGATCAGCTCCGGGTCGACCTCCATGCGCGTGCCGATGCCCGTGCAGTCCGGGCAGGCGCCGAAGGGCGAGTTGAAGGAGAAGGAGCGGGGCTCCAGCTCCTCGAAGGACAGGTCGTCGTACGTGCAGTACAGGTGCTCCGAGTACATGCGCTCGCGCTCGGGGTCGTCGGCGGGGAGGTCGACGAAGTCGAGAACCACCATGCCGCCGGAGAGACCGAGGGCGGTCTCCACGGAGTCGGTCAGACGGCGCTTGGCGCCCTCCTTGACCGTGAGACGGTCGATGACCACCTCGATGGTGTGCTTCTCCTGCTTCTTCAGTGTGGGCGGCTCGGTGAGCTGGATCGTCTCGCCGTCGACCCGGGCGCGGCTGTAGCCCTTGGTCTGGAGATCGGAGAAGAGGTCGACGAACTCGCCCTTGCGCTCGCGCACCAGCGGCGACAGGACCTGGAAGCGGCTTCCCTCCGGCAGCTCCAGGACCTTGTCGACGATGGCCTGCGGCGACTGGCGCGTGATCGGGCGCCCGCACTCGGGGCAGTGCGGCTTGCCGATGCGCGCGAAGAGCAGTCGCAGATAGTCGTAGACCTCGGTGATGGTGCCGACCGTCGAGCGCGGGTTGCGCGAGGTCGACTTCTGGTCGATGGAGACCGCCGGGGAGAGGCCTTCGATGAAGTCGACATCCGGCTTGTCCATCTGGCCGAGGAACTGCCGGGCGTACGAGGAGAGCGACTCCACGTAGCGCCGCTGGCCCTCGGCGAAGATCGTGTCGAAGGCCAGCGAGGACTTGCCCGACCCCGACAGGCCCGTGAAGACGATGAGCGAGTCGCGCGGGAGGTCGAGCGAGACATTCTTGAGATTGTGCTCGCGCGCTCCACGGACGATGAGACGGTCGGCCACGCCGGTCCGCACCTTTCTTGAGAGAAGTGACAGGGGCGAGGCCCCCGGCTTTTCAGACGACGGGGCCCCCGTCTTTTTCAGACTAGAGGGAGCCACTGACAGCGCCGGTCTGGTTTCCCTGCTTCACAACAATCCCGGGCCCTCCAGCATGCCCGACGCCGCACCCGACCATATAGCACGCGCATTCGATTAACGGCGGCCACCCGCAACCTTCACCCAAACGTGTGGCGGGACTATCGTCGGGCCCATGAACGATCATGTGCGCGACCTGGCGTCTGTACGTGACGCGACCGAGCGGCTCCTCACCGCAGTCGGCAAACTGGACAACGTCTCCGTGGCCGAGCCGTCACGGCTGCCCGGCTGGAGCCGCGGCCATGTCCTGGCCCACCTGGCCCGCAACGCGGACGCCCTCGTGAACGTCCTCGAGGGCCGGCCGATGTACGTCTCCGGGGAGGCCCGGGACGCCGACATCGGGCGGGACGCCCCGCGCCCCCTGGAGACACAGCTCACCGACCTGCGCGAGAGCGCGGCCCGCTTCCAGGAGACGGGGGCCGCGCCCGCGGACTGGTCCCGCACGGTGGAGCTGCGCAACGGCGTCACCGACTCGGCGTCCCGGGTGCCGTTCCGGCGGTGGATCGAGGTCGAGCTGCACCACGTCGATCTGGGGATCGGATACGACCTGGAGGACCTCCCGGCGGAGTTCGTTGAGCGCGAGATCGTCTTCCTCACGGACCGCTTCGCCGGGCACCCCGAGGTGCCGCACACGCGCGTGACCGACGGCACGCGCGCGTGGAGGACGGGACGCGACTCCGCAGACAGCGGCCCGGAGCGAGCGGTGGACACTGAGGGTGGTGCGGAAGTGACCGTGACCGGCCCCGCGCCCGCCCTCCTCGGCTGGCTCGCGGGCCGCCTCGACGGGTCCGCGCTGAGCGTCGACGGCGGTCCGCTGCCCGCCCTCCCCCCGCTATAGGCTGGGCGTCATGACGTACAGCGGAGCGGTGACGGTCGGCGGCCCTGCGGATGTGCACGAGTTGCGGGATCTGATGATCTCCAAGGTCGCGGTCGGCCCGATGAACAACAACGCCTATCTGCTGCGCTGCCGTGCCACGGACGAGCAGTTGCTGATCGACGCGGCCAACGACGCCGGGACGCTGCTCACGCTGATCGGTGACGACGGCATCGCGTCCGTCGTCACCACGCATCAGCACGGCGACCACTGGCAGGCACTCGCGGAGGTCGTGACGGCCACGGGCGCGCGCACGTACGCGGGACGGGACGACGCCGACGGCATCCCCGTCCCGACGGACGTGCCCGTCCAGGACGGCGACACGATCCGGGTGGGTCGCGTGGAACTGACCGCACGCCATCTGGTGGGCCACACGCCCGGCTCGATCGCCCTGGTCTACGACGACCCGCACGGGCATCCGCATGTGTTCACGGGGGACTGCCTCTTCCCGGGTGGTGTGGGCAACACACGTAAGGACGCGAAGGCGTTCGCCAGTCTGATCCACGACGTCGAGACGAAGATCTTCGACGCGCTGCCGGACGAGACCTGGGTCTACCCGGGACACGGCGACGACACGACGCTGGGCGCCGAGCGTCCGCATCTGCCGGAGTGGCACGCGCGGGGTTGGTGAACGCCACCGAGTGGGCCTTGGTGAGCTGTTCGGACCCAGGCCCGGCGAACTCTCGGGCACCGGGCCGGAGTTGGTGAGGCGTCCGATGTCGGGTGTGCGGTCCCCGGCCGTGCGCGCCGGTGCGCGCCCCGTGTGAACGGAGCGCACACTCCGGTGCCCCGCACGCGCTCCCGGCGCACGGGGCGCGCGCGGTCCACTGGTAGTTGGTCCCGCACAGGATGACGGCTCCTGCGCGGACGGGTCGCCGGCCTATCGATCCCCGCCCTCGGCCGGCGGCCCCGCCCTGGCAGCGGTGGCCGACGTCCGGCGGCCACCGCCCAGGAAGCCGACGCCATGACGCCCTGGCGCCCCACGAGTTCACACCATTGCAACACCGGTTCCCATCATCCGGACAGTTGCCCCTGTGACCTCGACAGACGGGCCTGCCCACTGCCACTCTCCCGCCATGCATCTTGCCCAACGCGCCTTGCGCCGTGCCGCGTCCACCGCCACCGTCGCTCTGCTCGCCGTCGCCGTCGGCTGCGCCCCGCAGCCCGAGGAGAAGGCCTCCGACAAGCCCTCCGGTTCCGGCGCCGAGGCGTGCGCCAAGGGCGAACTGAGCACCGAGGTCTCCGGGAAGCTGACCATCGCGACCGACGAACCCGCCTACGAGCCCTGGTTCAAGGACGACAAGCCGGCCAACGGCGAAGGTTTCGAGTCGGCCGTCGCATACGCCGTGGCCAAGCAGCTCGGCTACGACAAGAGTGATGTCGTCTGGCAGACCGTGCCCTTCAACAAGGCTTTCGCGCCCGGCGAGAAGACCTTCGACTTCGACATCAACCAGGTGTCGATCAGCGACGAGCGCAAGAAGGCCGTCGACTTCTCGTCCGGCTACTACGACGTGCGTCAGGCCGTCATCGCGCTGAAAGACTCCAAGGCCGCGAAGGCCAAGAGCATCGCCGACCTCAAGGGCGTCAAGCTGGGCGCCCAGGTCGGCACCACCAGCCTGAACTACATCAACGACGTGGTGAAGCCGACCGAGGAGCCGGCCGCGTATGCGAAGAACGACCAGGCCAAGTCCGCGCTGAAGAACGGCCAGGTGGACGCCATCGTGGTCGACCTGCCGACCGCGTTCTACATCACCGCGGCCGAGGTGACGGACGCGCGGATCGTCGGGCAGTTCGAGAACCAGGGCGCTGCGCCCGAGCAGTTCGGGCTCGTCCTGGACAAGGGCAGCGCACTCACCTCGTGCGTGACGGACGCCGTGGACGCCCTGCGCGAGGACGGCACCCTCGCCGCCGTCGAGAAGCAGTGGCTGTCCGACGCCGTCGACGCACCGGTCCTCAAGTGACGGTCGTGAAGGAGGAGTCGGGCGGGGATCCGGAAGGAGACTCCGGCGAGGGAGAGGCGCGCGAGGCGTACGTCCCGTCGCCGCGGCGGATAGAGCGGGAGCGGTACAAGCGCGCCCGTGCCCGCCGCGCGACGGCGATCGCAGCCCTGTCCACCCTCGTGACCGGCGTCGTCCTCTACCTCGTCGTCGTCAACGCGCCCGGCTGGCCGCGCACCAAGGAGACGTTCTTCAGTGCGCAGTACGCGCGCGAGGCGTTCCCCAAGGTCCTGGAAGGGCTGTGGCTGAACGTCCGGCTCCTGCTGGTGTGCGGCGCCGCGGTCCTCGTCCTCGGCATGCTGATCGCCGTCGCCCGCACCCTGCGCGGTCCGGTGTTCTTCCCGCTGAGGGCGCTGGCCGCCGCGTACACCGACTTCTTCCGCGGGCTGCCGCTGATCATCAACCTGATGATCGTGGTACTGGGCGTGCCGGCACTGCGACTGCAGGGCATCACGGTCGATCCGGTGCTGCTCGGCGGGACGGCGCTCACCCTGACGTACTCGGCGTACGTCGCCGAGGTGTTCCGCGCCGGCATCGAGTCGGTCCACCCCTCGCAGCGCGCCGCGGCCCGCTCGCTGGGGCTGAACAACCGGCAGGCGCTGCGGTACGTGGTGCTCCCCCAGGCCGTACGCCGTCAGGTGCCGCCGCTGCTCAACGACCTGGTGTCGCTGCAGAAGGACACCGGGCTCGTCTCGATCGGCGGCGCGGTCGACGCCGTGCGCGCCGCGGACATCATCGTGGGCCGCAGCCTCAACTACACGCCGTACATCGTCGCGGGACTCGTCTTCGTCGCGCTGACCATCCCGATGACCCGCTTCACCGACTGGGTCACGGCGCGGATGGACCGGCGACAGGCGCAGGGAGGGAACATATGAGCGAGACACCCAAGGACTCCGGCGTGCCCGTGCTGCGGATGGAGGCCGTCCGCAAGACCTTCGGCGACTCGGTCGTCCTGCGGGACGTCGATCTGGAGGTCGCCCCGCACACGGTGACGGCGCTGATCGGGGCCTCCGGCTCGGGCAAGTCGACGCTGCTGCGCTGCGCGAACCTGCTGGAGGAGATCGACGACGGCGCCATCTGGCTGGACGACGAGGAGATCACCGACCCCCGGGCCGACCAGGACGCGGTGCGCCGCCGGATCGGCGTGGTCTTCCAGGCGTACAACCTGTTTCCGCACATGACCGTCCTGGAGAACATCACGCTGGCGCCGCGCCGTGTGCACGGCGTGGACCGCGCGGAGGCGGAGGCGCACGCCCGTGAGCTGCTCGACCGGCTCGGCCTCGGCGCCAAGGCGGGCGAGTACCCGGACCGGCTGAGCGGCGGCCAGCAGCAGCGGGCCGCGATCGTCCGCGCCCTGGCCGTACGCCCCAGGCTGCTGCTCCTCGACGAGATCACCGCGGCCCTCGACCCGGAGCTGGTGGGTGAAGTCCTCGCTGTCGTGCGGGACTTGAAGGACGACGGTATGACCATGGTGCTGGCCACCCACGAGATGGGCTTCGCCCGTGACGTCGCGGACCAGATCTGCTTCCTCGACGGCGGCGTCGTACTGGAACGGGGCACGGCCGAGGAGGTGTTCGGCGACCCGCGGGAGGAACGCACGCGGCGCTTTCTGCGCCGGATCGTGGAGGCGGGCCGGCTGTAGTCGACGGCCTCGCGCCTCCGTCAGGCCCTTCTGTCAGGCTTTCCGCCAGGCACCGTCAGACCCTCCCGTCAGGCCTCCGCCTGGGCCGCTCCCGCCAGCGCAGCGACCCGCTCCACCCCGAACACGTAACCCTGCACCCCGCAGCCCGCGATCACGCCGTCGGCGCGGAGCGAGACGTACGAGTGGTGGCGGAACTCCTCGCGCTTGTGGATGTTGGAGATGTGGACCTCCAGGACCGGGAGCCCGTCGCAGGTGTTGAGGGCGTCCAGGATCGCGACCGAGGTGTGTGAGTAGGCGCCCGGGTTGATCACGATTCCTGAGTGGCCGAGGCGTGCCTCGTGGATCCAGTCGACCAGCTCGCCCTCGTGGTTGGACTGGCGGAAGTCCACCGTGCCGCCGTGCGCTGCCGCCGCCTTGGCGCACATCGCCTCGACGTCGGCGAGGGTGTCGGAGCCGTAGATCTCCGGCTGGCGCTGCCCGAGGAGATTCAGGTTGGGGCCGTTGAGAATCATGATCGGGGCGTTGGCGAGGGTGCGGGGCACGGTTCCTCCGGTCCGGTCGAATGGCTCGGCCCGTTCGGGACCGCTGCTCGGACCCGGTTTATCACGGTGCGCCGACACCGGGACGGCCCCTACCCTCCCTCGCATGACGACTCCCGCGTACCCGCCCAAGCCCGTGCCCGGCGACCGGGTGGCCGTGATCTCGCCGTCCGCCGCGCTGCCGGGGGTCCTTCCGCTGCCGTACGAGTTGGGCCTGGAGCGGCTGCGCAAGGAGTTCGGCCTCGAACCGGTCGAGTACCCGGCGACCCGGAGGATGGGTTCGACGCCCCAGGAACGGGCCGACGACATCCACGCGGCGTTCGCCGACCCGGACGTCAGGGCGGTCATGGCGTCGATCGGCGGTGACGACCAGATCACCGTGCTGCCCCTGCTGGACCGGGAGTTGATCCGCGCCAACCCGAAGCCGTTCTTCGGGTACAGCGACAACACGAACCTGCTCGCCCACCTGTGGAACACGGGAATCGTCGGCTACCACGGCGCGAGCGTGATGTGTGAGCTGGGCCGGCCCGGCGCCATGGACCCGCTGACCGCCGAATCCGTGCGGGCGGCGCTCTTCGGCTCGGGCGAGTACGAACTGCGTCCGGCCGAGCGGTGGCGCGACGTCGACCGCGACTGGGCGGACCCGGCGACCTTCGAGTCGGAACCGGAGACCCGGCCCGGCACCGGATGGACCTGGGTCAACGCCGACCGGGTGGTGGAGGGCCGCAGTTGGGGCGGCTGTCTGGAGATCCTGGCCTGGCTGCTGATGGCCGACCGGGAGATCCCGCGCGACCTCTCCGTTCACGACGGCGGCGTGCTCTTCCTGGAGACCTCGGAGGAACTGCCGAGCGGTGAGGAGGTCTTCCGCGTCCTGCGGAGCATGGGCGAGCGCGGACTGCTCCGGCGTTTCTCCGCGCTGCTGATGGGCCGGGCGAAGACGTGGTCCTTCGAACGCCCCAACAGCCCTGCGGAGGGCGCCCGTTACGCGGCGGAACAGCGCGAGGCCATACTGCGCGCCATGCGGGCGTACGCCCCCGACACCACGATCGTCTTCGATGTGGACCTCGGACACACCGACCCGCAGATCGTCATCCCCTACGGGGGCGTGATCCGTGTGGACGGACCCGCCCGGCGCATCACGGTGACCTACTGAGGCCACCGGGCCCCCACGCGCCCCCGTAACCCTGGGTGACCGTGGGTAGTTGACGCGGCATGCACCGTGCACGCACAGTAAAGCCCCCTTCCATGCCGCGGCTCGCGGCGGCCTCCCTTGCCGGGACGGCCATCGAGTTCTACGACTTCTTCGTCTACGGGACAGCGGCCGCGCTCGTCCTGGGCCCGCTCTTCTTCCCCACGTTCTCGCCGGTGGCGGGGACGCTGGCGGCCTTCGGGACGTTCGGGGTCGGGTTCGTGGCGCGGCCGTTGGGCTCGGTCCTGTTCGGGCACATCGGGGACCGGCACGGACGACGGCCCGTTCTCGTCATCTCCTTGTTGCTGACCGGCGCCGCGACCGTCGCGGTCGGCTGCGTACCGACGTACGACTCCATCGGTACGGCAGCTCCCGTGCTGCTCCTTGTGCTGCGCTTTCTGCAGGGGCTGGGGCTCGGCGGGGAGTGGGGCGGGGCGGTGCTGCTGACCGCTGAACACGCTCCGCCCGACCGGCGCGGGCTGTGGTCGAGCTTCCCGCAGATCGGGCCCGCGGTGGGGTTCGTCCTCGCCAACGGGGTGATGCTGGTGCTCTCGGCGACGCTCTCCGAGGCGCAGTTCGCGAGTTGGGGTTGGCGGGTGCCGTTCTGGGCGGCGGGCGTGCTCGCGGCGGCGGGGCTGTGGCTGCGGTCGTCTCTGGCGGAGAGCCCTCAGTTCCTCGAACTGCGCGAGCACGCGCGCGTGCCGCTCGCCGAGGTCGTACGCGAGCACTGGCGGCTCGTCCTGCTGACGGCGGGGGCGCTCGCGATCGGATACGCGGTGTTCTACGCGGTGACGACCTGGTCCCTCGCCTACGCGACCGAGCGGCTCGGGGTGAGCCGTACGGTCATGCTGGCCTGCATCATGGCGGCCGTCGTGGTGAAGGGTGCGCTGACTCCGGTGGTGGCGATTCTCGGCGACCGCTACGGACGGCGGCCGCTGTGCCTGGCGGGCTGCGCGGGTACCGCCCTGTGGATGTTCCCGATGATCGCGCTGCTGTCGACGGGTGAACCGCTGCTGATGTTCTTCGGCTTCCTGGTCGCGCTGATCGCGTTCGTGACGATGTTCGGCGTGATCGCCGCGTATCTGCCGGAGCTGTACGAGCCGCGGGTGCGGTGCACCGGTGCGGCCGTCGGCTACAACCTGGGCGGTGTGCTCGGGGGTGCGCTCACGCCGATCGTGGCCACGGCGGTCGCCGAGCAGAGCGGGCGGGTGCCCTGGGGGGTGGCCGCCTATCTGACGGGTATCGCGCTACTCAGTCTGGGGTGTTTCGCGTTGCTGCCGGAGACTCGGCCGGTGGCTGTTGTGGCTACGGAGCCGGCCACGGGGTGAACCCTTACTGGGTTCACTGATACGCCCAAGAGCTCGAATAACAGGTTGAGTGGCGGCTGCGGGCCGTCCGTAGCTGATCGCGCAGTTCCCCGCGCCCCTACGGGGCGGGCCCGCGGCCTCTATGGGTTGATCGCGAGTTCCAGGTACGCCGCGAACAGGACCAGGTGGACGCCGCCCTGGAGGGGGGTGGCTCGGCCGGGGACCACGGTGAGGGAGCTGACCACCACGGTCAGGGCGAGCAGGACCATGTGGGTGGCGCCGAGGCCGAGGACGAGCGGGCCGGAGAGCCAGACGGAGGCGATGGCCACGGCGGGGATGGTGAGGCCGATGCTGGCCATCGCCGAGCCGAGGGCGAGGTTCAAGCTGGTCTGCACCCGGTCACGGCGGGCGGAGCGCAGTGCGGCGATCGTCTCGGGGAGCAGGACGAGCAGGGCGATGATCACGCCGACCACGGAGTGCGGCATCCCGGCCGCCTCCACTCCGGACTCGATGGTGGGCGACACGCCCTTCGCGAGGCCGACCACGCCGACGAGGGCCAGTCCAAGGAAGCCCAGGCTGATGCCGGCGCTTCTGGAGGACGGGGCGTCGGCGTGGTCGTCCGCGTCGATGACCTCGCCCTGCCGGGTGATGGGCAGGAAGTAGTCGCGGTGCCGGACGGTCTGGGTCGCCACGAACAGGCCGTAGAGGACGAGCGAGGAGAGCGCCGCGAAGGTGAGCTGGGCGGTGGAGAACTCGGGGCCCGGCTTGCTGGTGGTGAAGGTCGGCAGCACCAGGCTGAGAGTTGCCAGCGTCGCGACGGTCGCGAGGGCGGCGCCGGTGCCCTCCGCGTTGAAGACGGCGATCCCGTGCCGCAGCGAGGCGACGAGCAGGCTCAGTCCGACGATGCCGTTGCAGGTGATCATCACGGCCGCGAAGACGGTGTCGCGGGCGAGTGTGGAGCTCTTGTCGCCGCCGTCCGCCATCAGGGTGACGATCAGCGCGACCTCGATGATCGTGACGGCGACGGCGAGGACCAGTGAGCCGAACGGTTCGCCGACCCGGTGCGCGACCACCTCGGCGTGGTGCACGGCGGCCAGCACGGCCCCGGCCAGTACCAGCGTCACCACGGCGACGACGGCGCCGGGCAGATCGCGGCCCCAGGTGAAGACCAGCAGGACGACCGCCAGCGCGGGCACGACGGCCGTCCACTGCGTCACGAGTGACCGGAGCCCAACGATCATGCAGCGATCGTCGCAGAGGTGAACGGGGCCCGCACTCCGGTCGCACGGGCCCCGTTCACGGCTCGCACGGGCTACTTGAGCGGGCCCATTTCCCGTACGTCGCAGTTGGTGTAGACGCGCTCACCGACGCACAGCGCGCCCAGTTGCTCGGCCAGCTTGGCCGTCTCGGGGTCGTCGCTGTTGCTCATGGCCTCCTCGTACGAATTGAACTCGATCAGGGCCATGTAGCGACGGGGGTTGTCGCGGTCTTGGAGAAGCACGCGGTACGTGGGCCCACCAGGCTTCCCGGCGTTGCGCTCCCCGGCTTCCTGGAGCAGCTGCTGCATCTCGTCCAGGCGCTCGGTCTCGAAGTCGATGATCTGCACGAACTTCATCGGTGCCTCCATCCGGCCACGGCGTCCCCGGGCCGGGAAACGCGCTCATGAAACAAGCAAGCACCGGGAGCGGTGGTCGGCAATTCGCCGCGGGCCGCTCCCGGTGCTGGTTGTTTCTACGTCCGACGTGGTCAGGCCTCGATGCTGTCCTTCGGAGCGCCTTCGTCGTCGCTCTGCGCCGCCTCGGCCGCCGCCTGCTTCTTGGAGGCCATGAGGCTGGTGATCGTGGTGACCACCAGGACCGCGCAGATCACGCCCAGCGAGACCGGGATGGAGATCTCCGGGACATGGACGCCGGACTCGTGCAGGGCGTGCAGCACCAGCTTGACGCCGATGAAGCCGAGGATCACCGACAGGCCGTAGCTGAGGTGGACCAGCTTCCTGAGCAGTCCGCCGATCAGGAAGTACAGCTGCCGCAGACCCATCAGCGCGAACGCGTTGGCCGTGAAGACGATGTACGGGTCCTGCGTCAGGCCGAAGATCGCCGGGATCGAGTCGAGCGCGAAGAGCACGTCGGTGGTGCCGATCGCCAGCATGACGACCAGCATCGGCGTCATGACCCGCTTGCCGTTCTGCTGGATCCACAGCTTGGTGCCGTGGTAGCGGTCGGCGACTCCGAAGCGCTTCTCGGCGGCCTTGAGGAGCTTGTTCTCCTCCCAGTCCTCGTCCGACTCGTCCGCCCGGGCCTCCTGGATCAGCTTCCAGGCGGTGTAGATGAGGAACGCGCCGAAGATGTAGAACACCCACGCGAAGCTCGCGAGGATCGCGGCGCCCGCGGCGATGAATATCGCGCGCAGGACGAGCGCGATGAGCACACCGACCAGCAGCACCCGCTGCTGGTACTGCGTGGGCACGGAGAACTTCGCCATGATCAGGACGAAGACGAAGAGGTTGTCGACGCTCAGCGACTTCTCGGTGATGAAGCCGGCGAAGAACTCTCCGGAGGGCTGGCCCCCGGAGAAGACGAGCAGTCCGAGGCCGAACAGCGCGGCCAGGACGATCCAGACGATCGTCCAGATTCCGGCTTCCTTGATTGATACGTCGTGCGGCTTGCGGCCGATGAAGAAATCGACCGCGATGAGGGCCGCGAGGCCCACGATCGTCAGGACCCAAAGGGTCACGGAAACATCCACTGCGCCTCCGGCAGTACGTAACGGCAAGTGTCAGCGTCGTCGCTGCCGGAGGTCTCTTCCACCCGATGCATGTGGGGCGCGTGACGCGCCCGGTGCACTCGGGCCGACGCCCCGGGATCTGAACCAGATCCGTATTGACGGGTACGCCGCAGTAGGTAGGGAGTACTCCCCTCCGCACGGACGACAGTACCCCAATCACCAAGGAAAGGTAAAGAGATTGGTAAAAGAAGAACCAAAAGTGCTGGTCAGGCGACTTGAAGAACTCTTGGTAAAGGGTGCGCGGGGCCTCAGCGGTTCCAGGAGCGACGGGCCGCCGCGACCTGGGTGAGGACGTGCTGGAGCACCTGGCTGCCCGGGGGGACGCGCGAGGGGTCGTAGGTCCACGCGTGCCCGACCCATGGGTCGGCGAGGTGGTCGTCGGGCGTGGGCGTGAGCCGGAGCAGCGAGCGCCACAGCGGGTCGAGCAGCGGCCCGTAGGCGGTGGCGTCCTCCCGGTCGGCGACCAGCATGAGATGGACGCCGACGGCCGGGCCCTCGTCCGCGAGATAGCGCAGCTGGGTCACGGCACGGTCGTCGAAACCGTGCGGGAAGTCGTTGACGATCAGCAGTTGCTCGGCCGTGTCGAGGCCGGGCGGCAGGGAGTCGGCCGCGCCGCCGCGGATCGCCATCTGTACGAGATCGACGCGCTGCGTGAGCCGGGCCAGAACGTCGGTCACCCCGGCGGCACCGGCGGCAGGCGGGCCGTTGAGCACACCGGTCTGCACGAGAGGCGCGAGGGACGAGGCACCGGAGCCCGCCGGGTCGATGACATGCAGTGTGTACTCGCCCGCCGGGTAGACGGCGAGCAGCCGGGCCGCGATCGCCACCGCCGTGTCCATGCCGAGGCGGCGCAGGTCGTCGGAATCTGCGATCGAACCGTCGAAGGATCCGGCGCGTCCGCTGTCTATCCACAGACCGCGCTCCAGCGGCAGCCGCACCAGCATCGGAATGCTCAGGCCCGCGCTCTCGGGCAGATGGAGGTCGCCCAGGCGCAGGGCCATGGGGATCTCCATCGGGACCCGGTAGCCCTGCCAGACAGGGTTGTCCCAGCGCGCGAAGGCGGGCGGCAGCGCGGGCTCGACGACCTCTGCCTCGGCGGTGAGCTGGGCGAGATCGCGGTCGAGTGCCTCCCTGGCCCGGTCGATCAGCTGGGAATGCTTGGCGCGGGCTGCCTCACGCGCCGCGTCGCCCTGTCCGCCGATGCGGCTGCGCGGGTCGGACAGGACCTTGTCGAGCTCCTGCTCCATCCGCGACTCGGCGAAGTCGACCGCGCTGCGGTACGCGGCCGTGGCGCGGGCCAGGTCCTCGAACATGCCCCACACCTGGTTGTACAGGCGTTCCTCCATGGACCAGCCGGTCGCGTCGCCCGCGACGGGCTGCGCGGGCTGTCCCGGCCGGGCCGGGGGCGCTGTCGGCGGGGGCGGCGGAGGCGCGGCGGCCTGCCGCCCCGGGTGGCTGTAGTTGACGGGTCCGCCGGCTCCGGGACCGGCGGGCTGCGTGACGGCGGACGGGTCCGGCTGCCCGGGCCCTACGGGGTGGCCGCCCTGCGGTGTCGCGTGCCCGGGAGCGCCGGACGCCGTGTGTCCCTGCCCGCCCGGGTGTCCGTGCTGCGGTGATACGTGGCCGGGGGCGCCCTGGGGCGTGGCTCCGCCCTGGTTCTGGCCGAGCGCCGGGGTCGCCGCGTGCCGCGAGCGGTCGCCCTCCGATGTGCGCGGCGGGGGCGCTGCCACCGAACGGGCGAGGCCCTGGGCGACCGCTTCGTTGATGCTGCCCGCGAGCTGGCGGGCCTCGGGCAGGCCCTGGTCGGCGAGGAGTTCGGCGAGGCCGCCCGCGTATCCCTGGCCCACGGCTCGGACCTTCCAGGCGCCCTGCCTGCGGTAGAGCTCGAGTGCGACGACGGCCGACTCCGCGTCCAGCCCCGTGATCGTGTAGCTGGCGACCTCGGAGCCGTCGAGTCCGGTGACCGCGATGAAGGGCGCGGCGACGGAGCCGAACCTGACGGGCCCGCTGCCTCCGGAGGGCAGCGCGAGCAGCACGCTGACCCGGTGCACGGACTCGGGCAGGGCGTCCAGGTCGCACGCGAGGCGGTGGTCGGCCGCCGCCTGCTTGGAGACCTCCAGGCCGGGCAGAGTGGGTGAGCCCGGATGGGCCACCCACTCGACACCGTGCACCGTGCCCTGTTCGTCGCTGAGCGTGGCCCCGGCCACGATCGGTTTTCCGGCCGACACCCGGATCTCAAGTCGGGCCTGGGGCAGCGGGTGGTTCTGCCCCCGGACCAGCTCAGCCGTCATCGCCTTCGTTCCCCCTATGTGCTCGTGCGCCGGGTGCCGGGTTGCCTACAGGTGCGGCAGGATCGCCGGCATCAGGTCCTGGAAGGTGCGGCCGTTGGCCGGCGTGCCGAGAGCGGTCATCTGCCAGCCCGTGCCCGCGCGGTGGACCTTCGCCATGATCTGCGCCGTGTACTGGCCGCCGCCGGCCAGGGTGTAGCGGGCCAGCTCCTGGCCGTTGGTCTCGTCGACCAGGCGGCAGAACGCGTCCTGCACCTCCTGGAAGGTCTGGCCCGTGAACGAGTTCACGGTGAAGACGATCTGGTCGATGTGGACCGGGATGCGCGCGAGGTCGACGAGGATCGCCTCGTCGTCGCCGCCCTGGCCCACGCCGCCGACGAGGTTGTCACCGGTGTGGCGCACGGAGCCGTCGTCGCTGACGAGGTGGCGGAAGAACACCACGTCGACCGGCTGCTTGTCCGCGAACAGCACGGCGGACGCGTCAAGGTCGATCTCACGGGTGCGAGAGCCGAACAGGCCACGTCGCGGGGCGGCCTGCCAGCCGAGCCCCATGCGGACCGCGGTCAGCGTGCCTCCGTCGTTCTTCTGCAGACTGATGGCCTGACCCTTGGTCATGTTGACCGTCACGCGCTGTTCCCCTCTCGAACTGTCCCCTGTTGCCGCAGAGTCCTGCGGTTGACCAGCAACCCTACGCAGAGCCACTGACAGCGCCGAACCCTGGTGCACACTTTGTGTCGGTCTTGCAACACAGCGCGCCACTCCGGGTGTCAGGCGATGCCGGCTTCCTTCATCTGTCGCAGTTCCTTCTTCATCTCAGAGACCTCGTCACGCAACCTGGCGGCGATCTCGAACTGCAGGTTCGCGGCGGCGGCGCGCATCCGCTGCGTCATCTCCTCGATCTGCTCGGCGAGTTCCGCCGCGGGCCGGTCGGTCGGGACGGTGTCCTTGGCCTTGCCCTTGGCGGACTTGGCTCCCTTGGCCGCCTTCCCGCCGAGCGCGGGCACGGGGGCCTTGGCGCCCTTGCCGTCCGACGACTTGCGGTAGCCCGAGCCGAGCAGCTGTTCCGTGTCGACGTCCTCGCGGGCGATCTGCGCCACGATGTCGTTGATCTTCTTGCGGAGGGGCTGCGGGTCGATGCCCCGCTCCGTGTTGTACGCGACCTGCTTCTCCCGGCGGCGGTTGGTCTCCTCGATGGCCTTCTCCATCGCCGGGGTGATCTTGTCGGCGTACATGTGGACCTGACCGGACACGTTTCGGGCGGCGCGGCCGATGGTCTGGATCAGGGAGGTGCCGGAGCGCAGGAAGCCCTCCTTGTCGGCGTCGAGGATCGACACCAGGGAGACCTCGGGCAGGTCGAGGCCCTCCCTGAGGAGGTTGATGCCGACGAGGACGTCGAACTCGCCGGCCCGCAGCTCGCGCAGCAGCTCGACGCGGCGCAGGGTGTCGACGTCGCTGTGCAGATAGCGGACCTGGATGCCCAGTTCGAGGAAGTAGTCGGTGAGGTCCTCGGCCATCTTCTTGGTGAGGGTGGTGACCAGGACGCGCTCGTCCTTCTCGGTGCGCTTGCGGATCTCGTGCACCAGGTCGTCGATCTGGCCCTCGGTGGGCTTGACGACGACCTCGGGGTCGATGAGGCCGGTGGGGCGGATGATCTGCTCGACGAAGCCGTCGCCGCGCGAGAGCTCGTACTTGCCCGGTGTCGCCGACAGGTAGACGGCCTGGCCGATGCGCTCCTGGAACTCCTCCCACTTCAGGGGGCGGTTGTCCAGGGCGGACGGCAGCCGGAAGCCGTGGTCGACGAGGGTGCGCTTGCGGGAGGCGTCGCCCTCGTACATCGCGCCGATCTGCGGGACCGTGACGTGCGACTCGTCGATGACGAGCAGGAAGTCGTCCGGGAAGTAGTCGATCAGCGTGTTCGGCGGGGAGCCGGGCTCGCGGCCGTCGAAGTGCATCGAGTAGTTCTCGACGCCCGAGCAGGAGCCGATCTGGCGGAGCATTTCGAGGTCGTACGTCGTGCGCATCCGCAGCCGCTGGGCCTCCAGGAGCTTGCCCTGCTTCTCCAGCTCCGAGAGACGCTCGCCCAGTTCCTTCTCGATGTCGTTGGCGGCGCGCTCCAGGCGCTCGGGCCCCGCGACGTAGTGGGAGGCCGGGAAGACGTACAGCTGCTGGTCGTCGCTGATGATCTCGCCGGTGAGCGGGTGCAGTGTGGAGAGGGCCTCGATCTCGTCGCCGAACATCTCGATGCGGACGGCCAGCTCTTCGTAGACCGGGAAGATCTCGATGGTGTCGCCGCGGACGCGGAAGGTGCCGCGGGTGAACGCCAGGTCGTTGCGCGTGTACTGGATGTCGACGAAGCGGCGCAGGAGGTCGTCCCGGTCGATCTCGTCGCCGATCTTGAGGTTGACCATGCGGTCCACGTACTCCTGCGGCGTGCCCAGGCCGTAGATGCAGGAGACCGAGGCGACCACGACGACGTCCCGGCGGGTGAGCAGCGAGTTGGTCGCGGAGTGGCGCAGGCGCTCCACCTCCTCGTTGACCGAGGAGTCCTTCTCGATGTAGGTGTCCGACTGCGGGACGTACGCCTCGGGCTGGTAGTAGTCGTAGTACGAGACGAAGTACTCGACGGCGTTGTTCGGCAGCAGCTCGCGGAACTCGTTGGCCAGCTGGGCGGCCAGCGTCTTGTTCGGCGCCATCACGAGAGTGGGGCGCTGGAGCTTCTCGATCATCCACGCGGTGGTGGCGGACTTGCCGGTGCCGGTCGCGCCGAGAAGGACCACGTCCTTCTCACCTGCGCGGATACGCCGCTCGAGGTCGGCGATGGCAGCGGGCTGGTCGCCGCTGGGCTGGTAGGGGCTGACGACCTCGAAGGGCGCCACCGTGCGTTCGATCTTTGATACGGGCCGCATGGGTTCCACCGTACGACCCCGCACTGACAACGGGGTCGCGTCACCAGTTCTGCGGGGTGCGGGAACCGGGGCGCCTGGAGCTCCGGCGCTGGCCCGGCACGGACCGGCGGCCGGTGTGGCGGACGGTGTGGGCCGGGATGCCGGGCTTCTGCTCGGCGGGGCTCCAGTCGGGCTTGCCCATGACCATCAGCGGGTCGAACATCACGACGACACCGGCCAGCAGCAGGAAGGCCAGGGGGCCGACCATCAGGGGGGCCAGCAGGGTCGCGGGCGAGTCCCCGGACGGGGTGCTGGTGGCGCTGTGCAGATGGACGTTGAGGGCGGCCATGCCGGTGTAGTGCATACCGCTGACGGCGAGACCCATGACCAGGCTCGCGCCCACGCTCCACATGAAGCCGCGGACCTGACCCGCCGCCCACAGGGCCGCGATCGCGGCGACGACGGCTATGACGACCGAGGCGGAAACGGTGAAGGTGTTGTACTCGAGCTTTCCGTTGAGTCGCATTCCGGCCATGCCCAGGTAGTGCATCGAGGCGATGCCGAGACCTGTGATGGTGCCCCCGGTGAACAGGGCGGTTCCGGAGGCTCCCTTGTAGCCGACGATGAAGATCCCGATGCCGACCATGACGATCGCGACGCCGAGGCTCGCGAACGTCGTCAGTTTGTCGTAGCGGACCGGTGTCTCCTGGACGGAGAAGCCCATCATCGCGATGAAGTGCATGGTCCAGATGCCGGAACCGATCGCCGCCGAACCGAGGGCGAGCCAGCCTGGTCGCCAGGAGCGGGTGACGAGCATCGATCTCGTGGTGCAGCGCAGACCCAGCGCTCCACCGAGGCAGGCCATCAGGTACGCCACCAGCGGCGTGACGAGTCCGTAGCTGAATCCGTCGACCGTGCCCTGCATGCGCGGTTGCCCTTCCGCCCTGATGAGTCCCGGAAATTCGTGAGATGCCCCCGTCCCAGGACCGCCACGGCGGTCAGGGTTGACGCAGAGAGTATGACTCGCCCCGGAACGCTCGAACGATTTTCCGGCAAAGAATCACGACCTTGCCGCACTTGTGCGGCAAGCGTGATCGGACATGGGCAACTCCATTCAATCTGTGGCCATCCTGCACCCCCCTACTGTTGACCCTCTGCTGTCACTCTAGGACGGTCCGTGAACACAGACGCAAGGAGTACGCATGTACGCGCGCGCTGCCGCCGCCACGACCACCGCGCTCCTGGGAGCCGCTGTCGTTGTTCTCCCCGCACCCACCGCCCACGCCGCACCGGACACCGACCGGACTCAGGTCATCGCCCACCGAGGCGCCTCGGCCTACGCCCCCGAGAACACCCTGGCCGCCATCGACAAGGCCGACGACCTGGGATTCCGCTGGGTCGAGAACGACGTCCAGCGCACCAAGGACGGCCAGCTCGTGGTGATCCACGACGACAGCCTGAACCGCACGACCAACGTCGAGGAGGTCTTCCCCGGGCGGGCCCCGTGGAAGGTCAAGGACTTCACCGCCGCGGAGATCGCGCAGCTGGACGCGGGCAGCTGGTTCAGCCCGCGGTACGCGGGCGCGCACGTACCGACCCTGAAGCAGTACATGAACCGGGTTTCACGGAATCACCAGAAGCTCGTCCTGGAGATCAAGAATCCCGCTCTCTACCCGGGCATCGAGCGGGAGACCCTCAAGGTCCTCGGCAACGAGGGCTGGCTGGGTCCGGCCCACGTTCGGAGCAAGCTGGTCGTACAGAGTTTCAGCGCGGACAGCCTTAGGACCGTGCACGCGCTGCGGCCCGACATCAAGACGGGCTTCCTGGGTACGCCGTCGGTCGCGGAGTTGCCCGCGTACGCGCAGTTCGCCGACCAGATCAACTCGTCGCACACGACGATCTCCCTCGGCTACGTCACCGCGATCCACGCGCTCGAAGGACCGCACCGCAAGCCGCTGGAGATCTCCACCTGGACCGTCGACACCGCGGCGGACGCACGGCGCGTCGCGGGCTTCGGCGTGGACGGCATCATCACGAACAAGCCGGACGTGGTGCAGGAGGCGCTGAACGAGGGCTGAGCCCGCCTTCACAAGCTCTCGCCGGTGGCACGGACGCTCGCACGCGTCCGTGCCACCGGCGTTGTCAGTGGTGCGCCGTACCGTGGAGCGCATGGACAGCCATGGGCAGAACGAGCAGCGAGTGGTGTGGGCCGTCGTCGACAGCGACATCGGTCCGCTGCTGCTGGCCGCGACCGGCGAAGGCCTGGTCAGCGTCGGTTTCCACGCCACGGACGCGGTGCGCGACAAGGCACTCGACCGGCTCGCCTCCAGGTTCGGCACCGAGCCCGTCGAGGCACCTCAGTCCCCGCTCCTGGCCGAGGCGATACGTCAGATCTCGGCGTACTTCGCGGGCGAGCGCAAGGACTTCGACCTGCCGCTGGACTGGTCCCTGATCTCCGGGTTCAACCGCCAGGTGCTGCGCGAGCTGGCGTCCGGCGTTCGGTACGGCTCTGTGGTGGGGTACGGCGACCTGGCCCGGCGGGTCGGCCAGCCGGGGGCCGCTCAGGCGGTGGGCATGGCCATGGGCGCCAATCCGCTGCCGGTCGTCGTGCCGTGCCACCGGGTGGTGGAGAGTGACGGCGGGATCGGCGGGTTCGGGGGCGGCCTGGAGACCAAGCGGAAGCTGCTGGCGCTGGAAGGAGTGCTGCCGGAGCCGTTGTTCTGAGGTCAGGACCAGGGGGAGGATGCGCCGGTGACCACATCGATCACGCGCGGGGATGTGTCCGAAACGGTGCGGTTCGCGGCTGCGGGCAGGGTAGGCGCGCTGAGTTGTAGTGCCGCGGGACGGTGTCGGTGACCGCCGTCGAGCGGCCGGTCGGCGGGCCTGTCGACGCGGAGGCGCTGCCGGCACTGCGGCGCCGGACGGCCGCCGTTCTCGTCGTCGGCCAGATCCTCGGCGGGCTGGGTGTGGCCACGGGTATCGCGCTCGCGGTCGTACTGGCCCAGGAGGTCGCCGGCACCGAGTCGCTGGCCGGACTGGCGCCCACCGCGACGGTCACGGGGACGGCCGTGCTCTCCGTGCCGCTCGCCGCACTGATGACCGCGCGCGGCCGCCGGCCGGGGCTCGTGCTGGCCTACCTCATCGGAGCGTTGGGCGCCGGAATCGTCGTGGTCGCCGCGGCGATGGACAACTTTCCGCTGCTGCTGCTCGGCATGGCGGCGTTCGGCGCGGCCTCGTCCGCGAATCTGCAGGCGCGCTTCGCGGCAGCGGACCTGGCCGAGCCGGAGCGGCGGGCACGCGCCATCTCCAACGTCGTGTGGGCCACGACGATCGGCGCGGTCCTCGGCCCCAACATCGCCGCGCCCGCCGGTCGCAGCGTCTCCGGGCTCGGCATACCGGAGGCGGCCGGCCCCTTCCTCTGGGCGGCCGGGGTCTTCCTCATGGCGGCGCTCCTGATCGCGGTGCTGCTGCGGCCCGACCCGCTGCTCACCGCGCGTGCGCTGGCGCCGCTCGAGGAGCAGTCCCCCGCCGCGCGTTCCATACGGGCGGGGGCGGCCGCCGTCCGGGCCTCGCCGCGGGCCCGGCTGGCCCTGGTGACCGTGGCGGTCTCGCACACGGCGATGGTGTCGGTCATGTCGATGACACCGGTCGATCTCGGTCACCACGGCGCGAGCATCGATCTGATCGGGCTGGTCATCAGCATCCACATCGCGGGCATGTTCGCGTTCTCGCCCGTCATGGGCCGGTTGTCCGACCGGTTCGGGCGGCTGGCGGTGATCGGTCTCGCCGTGGGGCTGCTGGCCTGTGCGGCGCTGCTCGCGGGCACCGCCGGCAGCAGTCACACACAGACCGCCGCCGGGCTCTTCCTGCTGGGTCTCGGCTGGTCGGCCGGTCTCGTCTCCGGCTCCGCGCTCCTGACGGACTCCGTTCCGCAGCCCGCCCGCGCCGCCGCACAGGGCCTGTCCGACCTGACCATGAACACCGCGGCGGGTCTCGGCGGCGCGGCGGCCGGCCTCGTCGTCGCCCAGGCGAGCTACGGCTGGCTGAATCTCGTCGCCGCCTGTCTGCTGCTGCCGCTCGGCGCCCTGGCGCTGTTCACCCGGGGCCGGCCCGCCACTTCGTGACGTCCCCACGGAGACCCGCGCGAAGGCTGGCCGGAACGGTGAGGCGGTAGCAGACTCCGCCATGCGCACAGCCACTGGCATCCGAAGTCACGGGGCCGAAGGGACGGCGATCACGTATGAGCGGGAACAGGGCAGTCGCGTATCTCAAGCCGGGCGCGGTGGAAGTCAGGACCATCGACTACCCGACGCTCGAACTGCAGGACGGGCCAGGGGTGGCATCCGCGAACATCGGCCGCAAGTGCCGGCACGGAGTCATTCTCAAGGTGCTCGCCAGCAACATCTGCGGCAGCGACCAGCACATGGTGCGCGGCCGGACGACAGCGCCCGAGGGGCTCGTCCTCGGGCACGAGATCACCGGGGAGGTCGTGGAGCGAGGCCCGGACGTCGAGTTCGTCGAGGTCGGGGACATCGTCTCGGTGCCGTTCAACATCGCATGCGGGCGGTGCCGCAACTGCAAGGAACGCAAGACCGGCATCTGTCTGAACGTCAACCCGGCCCGCCCCGGGGCGGCCTACGGCTATGTCGACATGGGCGGCTGGGTCGGCGGCCAGGCGGAGTACGCCATGGTCCCGTACGCGGACTTCAACCTGCTGCGGTTCCCGGACCGGGACCAGGCGCGCGAGAAGCTCCTCGATCTGACCATGCTGTCGGACATCTTCCCGACCGGCTTCCACGGCGCGGTGACCGCGGGCGCCGGGGTCGGTTCAACGGTGTACGTCGCCGGGGCGGGGCCGGTCGGTCTCGCGGCCGCGGCGTCGGCGCAGCTGCTGGGCGCCGCCGTCGTCATCGTCGGCGACCTGAACGCCGAACGTCTCGCGCAGGCCAGGAGTTTCGGCTGCGAGACGGTCGACGTCAGCCAGGGCGAGGTGGGCGAGCAGATCGACCAGCTCCTGGGTGAGCCGGAGGTGGACGTGGCCGTCGACGCGGTCGGCTTCGAGGCGCGGGCGCACGGTCCCGACGCGCCGGAGGCACCCGCCACGGTCCTCAACTCGCTGATGGGCATCACGCGCGCGGGTGGCGCGCTCGGCATTCCGGGCCTGTACGTCACGGACGACCCCGGTGGGATCGACCAGGACGCGCGGACCGGGACGCTGAAGGTGCGGCTCGGTCTGGGGTGGGCGAAGAGCCACCGCTTCACGACCGGGCAGTGTCCGGTGATGCAGTACCACCGGGGGCTGATGAAGGCGATCCTTCACGAGCGCGTGCACATCGCCAAGGCCGTCAACGCGACGGTGATCGGTCTGGAGGACGCTCCACGCGGCTACGCCGAGTTCGATCAGGGCGCCAGCCGCAAGTACGTCCTCGATCCGCACGGGGCACTGAACGGGGCGAGGTCTGTCTGAGCCCCGAAGGGAAAAGGGGGTGTCCACGCGCGCGTGGACACCCCTTTTCCCGTTCTGAGCGCTGCTCCCAGGCCTGGGAGCTACTCGTAGTGGCGCGCTTCGAAGACGTTCCCGTCCGGGTCGCGGAAGTAGAAGCTCCGCTTGGCCTTCCCGCGGGCGCCGTACGCGTCGTGGGTGAAGTCCGAGAGGGGGACGGCCCGCTCCTCCAGGCGGGCGCGGAGCGCGTCGAAGTCCTCCCCCGGGAGGGACAGGCATACGTGGTTGACCGGGTGGCCCGCACTGGCGGCCGCGTCGGGGACGACGTCCATGCGGGGAGCCATCGTCAGGGGCGCGAGGTCGAAGATGGTCTCCTCGTTGAGGCGCACGGAGGGGAAGGCCACCTTTCCCGCGGCGAACTCGGTGACCCTGATGGGCTCAAGGCCCAGCGCCTTCTCGTAGAAGTCGGCCGAGGCCACGGGGTCGCGTACCCAGAGGACGACATGGTCGAGACGTGTCGAGTTGTCCGTCATGGCCTCAGGCTGCTGCCCCGTTGTGCTGGTCGCAAGGGTTTGGCCGGGCGCGTCGCCCGCCAGGGATGAGGGGAGAACCGACAGACAGGAGGCACGCGCGTGCTGGTGGTTTCCGAAGAGGTACGGGAGGCGCTCGCCGCGGGGCGGCCCGTGGTGGCACTGGAGTCCACGATCATCGCGCACGGGCTGCCGCGTCCGCGCAATCTCCAGGTGGCGCTGGAGCTGGAGGACGCCGTACGCCAGGAAGGTGCCGTTCCCGCGACGATCACCGTGCTCGACGGGCAGCCTCGCGTGGGTCTCGACAAGGAGCAGCTGGAGCGGGTCGCCAACGAGGACGGCATCCGCAAGCTCGGGCATCGCGATCTGCCGCTCGCGGTCGCCGCGGGGGTCAGCGGGGCGACCACGGTGTCCGCGACCGCGCTGCTGGCCGCGCAGGCGGGCGTACGAGTGTTCGCGACGGGCGGGCTCGGGGGCGTACACCGGGAGTGGACGGTGACGCAGGACGAGTCCGCCGATCTGGGGCTCCTGGCCCGCACCCGGATCACGGTGGTGTGCGCGGGGGTGAAGTCGATCCTGGATGTGCCGGCGACCCTGCAGCGGCTGGAGACGCTGGGGGTCGCGGTCGCCGGATACGGGACGACGAACTTCCCCGGCTTCTATCTGTCCGACTCGGGTCACCCGGTGGACTGGACCCTGGAGTCGCCCGGCGAGGTCGCGGCCGTCATGCGCGCGCAGGACGCGCTCGACGGGCCCGAGTCGGCGCTGATCGTCGCCAACCCGGTACCGGAGGCGGAGCAGCTCGATCCCGAGCTCCACGCGCGCGTGCTCGCCGACGCGCTGAACGCGTGCGAGGCGGAGGGCGTGAGCGGCCAGGCGGTGACACCGTTCCTCCTCGGCTATCTGGTGCGCCACACCGAAGGGGCATCGCTGAGCGCCAACCTGGCGGCGGTACGCGGCAACGTACGGCTCGCGGGGCGGATCGCGACGGCCTGGGCAGGCGCGTGACCGGGGCGAGTGGCCCCGGCGGAACTCCCGGCGGGGCTCCCGGTGGTACTCCGGGCGGGGCTCTCCTGGTCGTCGGAGACGTCGTCACGGATGTCGTCGCCCGGCACCGTGGGCCGCTCGCGTCCGGCACCGACACGGCCGCCGTCGTCCGGACCGTGCCGGGCGGCGCGGGCGCCAACGTCGCGTGCTGGGCGGCCCGCCGGGACGGCACGGAGGTACGGCTGCTCGGCAAGGTGGGCATGGACTCGGCCGCGTGGCACGAGCGCGAGCTGGCCACTTCGGGGGTACGCCCCCTCCTGGTCATCGACCCCGAGGCGCCGACCGGGACGGTGATCTGCCTGGTGGACACGGGTGCTTCGGCGGAGCGCACCTTCCTCACGGACAGCGGCGCGTCCCTGCGCCTCACCCCCGGCGACTGGTCGGAGTCACTGCTCGACGGTGTCGCCCGGCTGCATCTGTCGGGCTATCTGTTCTTCTCGGAGCCGTGCCGCGCGCTGGTGGCGGTTGCGATGGAATCGGCACGCGCGCGTGGGGTGCCGGTGAGCGTGGATCCGGCGTCGGCGGGGTTCCTCACGGAGCTGGGGGTGGACCGCTTCCTCGCGCTCACCGAGGGCGTCGACATCCTGCTGCCCAGCCGGGACGAGGCCTGTCTGCTGACCGGTCTGCCCGATCCGGCGGACGCGGCGGCCAAGTTGAGCCGCCACGTTCCGCTGGTGGTCGTCAAGCAGGGCGGGGCCGGAGCCCTGGTCGCCCGGTCGGGGGAGGTCCTGGCCCGGGTTCCGGCGGTGCCCGCGACCCCGGTCGACACCACGGGTGCCGGGGACGCCTTCACCGGAGCCTTCCTCGCCGCGCTCCTCGCGGGCACCCGACCGGATGACGCCGCCGCGGAGGGGTGCCGGGCCGGGGCACGGGCGGTGGAACAGGTGGGCGGGAGGCCGACGACGAACGCGTAGGCCTCCCGGGCCCGCGAGCCACTCCGATCCGGCCCGCAGGCCACTCCGATCCGCCTCGATAGCCGACCCGGACCTCCCGGACCGCCCCGATCCACCCCAGGCCGCTCCGGGCCGGCTGCGGAGGCGCGAGCGTCCGAGGCCCGCCTCGGCGAGGCGCAAGCCCTTCGACCCTCGCAGGGCACTACGCCCTTGCAGGGCACTGCGGCCGGTGCACTGCACCCTCACCACGCACCGCTACACCTTGCGCCCCCACGCCGAGATCAGCGGTGCCGTGGCCAGGTCCATCCCGCCCGTGGCCACGTTCGCGAGGTGCCGGTCGATGTCCTGGTCCGTGGCGAGGCCCGCGGCGACGAGCCGGTCGCGGACCTGACGGATCGTCGCGGACTCCAGCGCGCCGCAGGCCGGCGAGGTGATCGGGAAGTACGCGTCGGCCTCGACCTGTCGCAGCCCGGCCTCGCGCAGCAGACGCGGAAGCCGGCGCCCGTACGCGAGGTCGGCGCCGTGCTCGGTGAGCAGCTCACGGAACCCGTGGCGCAGCCGGTTGGCCAACTGCTGTTCGGGGCCGCGCTCGTCGGGGCAGGCCAGCGGCTGGAGCGCCGGGTCGGCGTCCTCGACCAGGAGCCGTCCGCCGGGCCGCAGCGCTCTGATCATCGAGTACAACGCCCGCTCCCTGTCCGCCACATGGACCAGGACGAGCCGGGCGTGCACGAGGTCGAAGCCCTCCCCCGGCGGCTCGTCCACGCCCACGTCATGGACGCGCAGCTCGACGGGAGGGCGGAACGCCGAGGTGGCCCAGGAGGTGTCGACGTCGGTCGCGACGACCTTGCCGGTGGGGCCGACCTTCTTGGCGAGCCAGGACACCACGGACGTGCCGCCCGCACCGACCTCCCAGCAGCGCCAGCCGGATCCGATGCCGAACCGTTCGATGTGCCGGAACGTCGTGGGGTCGAAGAGAGCGGCGAGGGCGTCGAAACGCTGACCCGCCTCGGTCTGCCGGTTGTCGAGGAGATACCCGTCGGTTCGCGTCATGCGCCGATCATCCCAGTTGTCCCGCTTGTCCATGATGGTTGACGCTCCCGATGTCAAGCGCGTCGCGCTCGGCCCACCAACGGCCGTCGACGCCTCGTCAGTACCGGCAGAGACAGTGGATACGGAACGGAATACTCCGTTCCCACAGGCTTTCCCGGCCGTCAAAACATCCTGGCAGACTGGCCGCGGCAAGGCGCAGAGTGCGGCGCGGGGAGATCCACGCGAGGAGATCCAGATGTCCATGGCAGGGAATCTGCGGAAGGTCACGGGCCTGAGCAAGGTCGGCGGCCTCCGCAGGGTGGCACGGCTGACTCGACGGCGCGCCCGTGTCGACCTCAGTCACCCCGCCCGGTCTCCGCTGGGCACCGCGGTGGTGAACTGCGTGGCGTACGAAGAGGGGTCGAGGGTCCCCGCCGGCCGCGATCTGGTCGAGACGGTGCAGCGGATCCGCAAGGCCGACGGCGGATTCGTCTGGCTCGGGCTGCACGAACCGACGGAGGTGGAGTTCGCGGGCATCGCCGAGTTGTTCGACCTCCACCCGCTGGCCGTCGAGGACGCGGTGGACGCCCATCAGCGCCCGAAACTGGAGCGGTACGGCGACACACTGTTCGCGGTGTTCAAGACGGTCTGCTACGTCGAGCACACCGAACTGACCGCGACCAGCGAGGTGGTGAACACCGGCGAGATCATGGTGTTCGTCGGCCAGGACTTCGTGGTCACCGTGCGGCACGGCAGGCATGGTTCGCTCGGACCGCTGCGCGAGGAACTGGAGGCCCGCCCCGAGCAGCTCGCCAAGGGCCCGGCCGCGGTGCTGCACGCGATCGCGGACCATGTGGTGGACGACTATCTGAACGTCACGGACTCGGTTCAGGAGGACATCGACCAGGTCGAGACGGATGTGTTCGCCGCGAACGGCGCGCGGGCCGACCCCGGGCGCATCTACCAGCTCAAGCGTGAACTCCTTGAGCTGAAGCGGGCGGTGGTCCCGCTCGGCCGCCCCATCATGGATCTCGCCACCCGGCCGATCAGGGTGATCGACCCGGAGATACAGGCGTACTTCCGCGACGTCTCCGACCACCAGCTGCGGGCCGCCGAGCAGATAGCCGCGTTCGACGAACTGCTCAACTCGATTCTGCAGGCGCATCTCGCGCAGGTCAGCGTCGCGCAGAACGAGGACATGCGGAAGATCACGGCATGGGCGGCGCTGATCGCGGTGCCGACCATGGTCTGCGGGGTCTACGGCATGAACTTCGACTACATGCCGGAGCTGCACTGGAAGTTCGGTTACGGCATGGCGGTCGGCGTGATCGCCATCGTGTGCTCCACGCTCTACCGGGGGTTCAAGCGCAATGGCTGGCTGTGACACCGCTCGTCCGGCGCGTACGGCCGGACGAGCGCGCGTCAGTCGGCCGGGCTCGGCGGATCTCCCGGTCGCGCCGCTGGGACCTCGGGGTCAGCGTGCCGCGCTCTTCGCGTAGACGCTCTCGGCCCAGCCCGCGAGTTGTTCGTCCGTCAGATGCGCGGCCAGGTCGGCCTCGCTGATCATCCCGACCAGGCGCTTGTTCTCGATCACAGGAAGGCGGCGGATCTGGTGCCCCTGCATCTCGCCGAGTACGTCGCTCACGTCGGCGCCCGCGTCGATCCAGCGCGGTGTGCCCTTGGCCATCTCCCCCGCGGTGATGCGTGCCGGGTCATGGCCCATGGCCACGCAGCCGACCACGATGTCCCGGTCCGTGAGAATGCCGCAGAGCCGTTCGTTCTCGTCGCTGATGGGCAGCGCGCCCACATTGAGCTCACGCATCAGCTGGGCGGCACGGTCCAGCGTCTCGTGAGCGGGGATCCACTGGGCGCCGCGGTGCATGATGTCTCCGGCGGTGGTCATGTAGTACCTCCCGGTGCCGGACGGCCGGCGCGGCGCGGGGAGGCACCGCTAGTCCCGGCGCCCTACATTCTCGCCGGGTACGAGGAGATACGCACCCGGAAGTTCGCGGCTTCCGCCCGACATCCCGGCCCGCCGCTCCCGTCCGCCCGCGCGGCATCATGGGCCGGGTGCGACTCGAAGCGATCACCTGGGACCGGCTCGGCGACCTCCTCGCCGAGCGTCTGCTCGACCTGAAGCCGGCGGACGGCAGCCCCTGGCCGCGTGTCGCCTTCGACGGGGCTCCGGCCGCCCGGCCCGGTGATCTCGCCGAACTCGTCGCCGAGGCCCTGCGCCCGCGCGGCCGGTCCGCGCTCGTCGTCGGCACGGAGGACTTCCTGCGGCCCGCCTCGCTCCGGTTCGAGTACGGCCACCAGGACGTCGAGGCGTACTACGACGGCTGGTTCGACACCGGTGCCCTGTGGCGCGAGGTCTTCGGCCCGCTGGAAGCCGGCGGCGACGGCCGTGTCCTGCCCGACCTCTGGGACCCGGCCACCGACCGGGCAACCCGTAGCCCGTACGTCCAACTCCCGCCCGGCGCCGTGCTGTTGCTGCACGGTCCACTACTGCTGCACCACTGGTTCCCGTTCGACCTCACCGTCCATGTACGCCTCTCACCGGCCGCGCTGCGCCGGCGCACCCCCGAGAGCGAGCACTGGACGCTTCCCGCGTACGAGCGCTACGAGAGCGAGACGGGGCCGGGCGACACGGCCGACGTCCTGGTGCGCGCGGACGACCCGCGCCACCCGGCGTGGAACGGATGACCCGAGGCCGGGCGTCCGTCTCACGATTCCCACGATTCTCACGAAAGGACTTTTACATGCATGCGCATATAGTTAGTCTGACGGCATGACGATCTCCTTCGACGACTCGGTCCGCGTACTCCTCGACGGCAAGAACTTCGCCAGCGTCGCCACCCTCGGCCCGGGCGGGGCTCCCCAGAACTCGGTGGTCTGGTTCAAGCGCGAGGGCGACACCGTCCTCTTCTCGTCGACCGAAGGTCGGCAGAAGATCCGTAATCTCCGGCGCGACCCCCGGATCAGCGTCTCGGTCTACGACCTCGCCAACCCCTACACCTCGGTGGAGATCCGCGGCACCGCCGAGATCCTCCCCGACGAGGGCAAGCGCCTCCCGTACGAGCTCTCGCACAAGTACCTCGGGGTCGACCCTCCCTCGGAGAAGGAGGACGAGGTCCGCGTGATCGTCCGTGTCGTGCCCGAGCGGATCGTCGGCTTCTCGGTGTGAACCGGGTTCTCGGCGTGAACTGGATTCTTGGCGTGAGCCGGACGGGCCGCCTCGGCGGGCGGGAATGACACACCCATGACGACCACGGCAACTCCCCCGCCCCGTACCGGGCTTCTCGTCGTCCAGCCGGTCAAGCGGCGACACTGTGCCGAGTGCCGGGGCGGGCCGCTCTCGTTGCTCGTGCTGGAGGAGGGGACACCTCGGTGTCTCGACTGCGCCGACCTCGGGCATCTGGTGTTCCTGCCGCGAGGGGACACGGCGTTGACGCGGAGATCGCGGGAGGGCAGTTCGCTGTCGGCGGTGGTCGTACGGTTCCACCGGCGGCGGGGCCGGTACGAGCGGCAGGGTGTGCTCGTCGAGGAGGCGGCGCTCGCGCGGGCCGAGGAGCGGTGCCTGGCGGACGCGGAGGCGCGGCGCCGGCGCCGGGCACGGGACGCGCGGCGGCGGGCCGCGGAGGATGTGCGGTTCACGGAGGCGTTCGCCAAGGAGATCCGGCGGCTGTTTCCCGGTTGTCCGGACGATCGAGCGTGCGCGATCGCCGGACACGCCTCGGTGCGGGGCAGTGGGCGCGTGGGCCGCAGTGCTGCCGGGCGCGCCTTGTCCGAGGGCGCGGTGACATCGGCGGTGCGCGCCGCGGTCCGGCACACGGAGACCCCGTACGACCAGTTGTTGATGAGCGGCGTTCCGCGGCATGAGGCACGGCGCCGGATCGCTCCCACGGTCGAGGCGACGCTCGCGGGGTGGCGCGCAGGCGGGGGCGGGGCAAAGCCAGGAGTGAGGCAAAGCAGGGGTGAGGCAGAGCGGAGGTGAGGCAAATGCGGGGGGAGAGAGCGAGACCCCCCAGCCACTCACCCGAACAGCCCTCGGCCACACCCCGACTCTCCGGCCGCCCCCACCCCAGGGCTGTCTCAGGTCCATCCCGCACCCATCCCACGCCCATCCCGGGTCTGCCCCGGATCCCGTCCGGATCCCGTCCGGATCCCACCCGGACCCCGTCCCGAGACGACCGAACATGCCCCCGAGTTCCTCGGCCATGGTCACGCTTCCCGTACGGCATTTCACTTGTGGTGACAGGGAGTGCCGGGCAGGATCTTGGGGTTCGGGGTCGTCCGGACCGGCGGTTCTGGGAGCGGTGCGCGGGTTGTTGCCCAAGGGTTCTACTTACGCGGGAGTTGCCATGATCGAGGGACCGTTCTTCGTCATCACCATGGTGGGGGTGCTCGGCACGGGGCTGGTGGCCGGCGTTTTCATCGGGTTCTCGACATTCGTCATGAAGGGCCTCGCCGCCCTGCCGCCGGCGCAGGGAGTCGCCGCGATGCAGGCGATCAACGTGACCGCGCTGATGCCGGCGTTCATGTTCCTGTTCATCGGGTCGGCCGTGATGTGTGCCGTGCTCGCGGTGGTCACGTTCGTGCTGTGGCCCGACGAGGGCACGGTGGAGATGCTGCTGGGCAGTGCGCTGTATCTGTTCGGCTGTTTCGGGGTCACGATCGCGGCCAACGTCCCGCGCAACAACAAGCTGGCCACGATGGAGGCCGGTACGCCGGAGGCCGTCGCGTACTGGCCCACGTATGTGAGCGAGTGGACGATGTGGAACCACGTCCGCACGGTCGCGGCGGCCGCCGCCGCGATCTCGTACGTACTGGCGCTGACCTGAGGCGTACCCGGTCACGCTCGTCGGCCCACGTGGCCGCGCCCTCCGGTGGATGTGCCCGCGCACGTCCGAGGCGGGCGCGGCCACGGCGTCGTATCGTGGCGGGAAGAGTCTGCCGACAGGCCCTCGGCCCGCCGCCCGGACGATGGCGTCGGAGACGGAGAGCGCAGGGGCCCCGTTCACGTACGTGAGGGAGACGGCCATGGCCGATCCCAAGGGTTTCCTCAATGCCTCCCGCGAGGAGTGGCCGCGGCGCCCCGTCGGGGAGCGGGTCCATGACTGGGACGAGGTGTACGTTCCGGGGGCGCTGCTCCCGATCATCCGCACGCAGGCCGACCGGTGCATGGACTGCGGTGTCCCGTTCTGCCACGACGCCTGTCCGCTGGGCAATCTGATCCCCGAATGGAACGACCTGGTCTCGCGCGACGACTGGCGGGCGGCGAGCGACCGGCTGCACGCGACGAACAACTTTCCCGAGTTCACCGGCCGGTTGTGCCCCGCGCCGTGCGAGGCGGGCTGTGTCCTGGCGATCAACCAGCCGGCGGTCACCATCAAGAACGTCGAGGTCGCCATCGCCGACCGGGCCTGGGAGGACGGGTTCGCGCCGCCACGGCCGCCGGACCGGTTGTCCGACAGGACGGTCGCGGTGATCGGCTCGGGGCCCACCGGGCTCGCCGCGGCGCAGCAGCTGACCCGGGCCGGGCACACGGTCGCCGTGTACGAGCGGGACGACCGGATCGGCGGCCTGATGCGGTACGGGATCCCCGAGTTCAAGATGGAGAAGCGGCACCTGGAGCGGCGGGTCGCGCAGATGCGGGCGGAGGGGACGAAGTTCCGTACGTCGACCGCCGTCGGCCGGGACGTCGGGGCGGCCGAGTTGCGGGCCAGGTACGACGCGGTCGTGCTCGCCGTGGGTGCCACGGCCTGGCGTGAACTGCCGGTTCCCGGGCGGGAGTTGAGCGGCATCCATCAGGCGATGGAGTATCTGCCGCTGGCCAACCGGGTGTGCGAGGGGGATCTGGAGACGTCACCGCTGTCGGCGGCGGGCAAGCATGTCGTGATCGTGGGTGGTGGTGACACGGGCGCCGACTGTCTGGGTACGGCGGTGCGCGAGGGCGCGAGATCCGTGACGCAGCTGGACATCTACACACAGCCGGGCGAGGAGCGCGACGAGGACGCCGACCCTTGGCCGGTGTACCCGAGGATCTACCGGCTGTCCGCGGCGCACGAGGAGGCCAGGGACCTGGAGACGGCGCCCGCGGCGGACGCGGACGCGCGGCTCTTCGCGGCGTCGACGCTCCGTTTCACCGGTGACGCGGCCGGGCGGGTGCGCTCGCTGCATCTGGTCGAGGTCGACGCGGAGCGCCGCCCGCGCCCCGGGACCGGGCGAGTGCTCCCCGCCGACCTCGTGCTGCTCGCGCTCGGCTTCTCCGGCCCCGACCGCTCCGACGGCCTCGTCGACCAGCTCGGACTCGGGCTCGACCCCCGTGGCACGATCACCCGCGACGCGGACTTCGCGACGAACGTGCCCGGCGTGTACGCGGCGGGGGACGCCGCGCGCGGCCAGTCCCTGATCGTGTGGGCGATCGCCGAGGGGCGGGCGGTGGCGGCGGCGGTGGACCGCCATCTGACGGGCACCTCTCGGCTGCCGGCGCCGATCGGACCGTACGACCGCCCGATGACCGCGTAGCCACCACGCACCCGGCACCGCCACTCCCACCCGCCGACCGCCACCCGGCTCCGGCTCCGGCTCCGGCTCCCGCCACCCACCACCCACCACCCGGCTCCCGGCTCCCGGCTCCCCGCTCCCGCTCCCGCTCCCGCTCCCGCTCCTCAGCGTTCGTCCGTCCCCGCCATCTTCGCCGTCGACAGGGCGACCCGGTTCCAGGTGTTGATCGCGAAGATCAGTGCCAGGACCTGGGCCAGTTCCTCGTCGTCGAACCGGGCCGCGGCCTCGGCGTAGACGTCGGCCGGGACGCCGCCGTCGGCGACCAGGGTCACCGCCTCCGTCAGGGCGAGGGCCGCGCGCTCCTTCTCGGTGAAGAAGTGCGGGGCCTCGCGCCACACGGCGACCATGTGCAGCCGGTCCTCGCTCTCGCCCGCCTTGCGTGCGTCGTTGGTGTGCATGTGGAGGCAGTAGGCGCAGTGGTTGAGGTGCGAGGCGCGGATCTGGATCAGCTCGACGAGTGCCGGGTCGAGGCCCTCACGGGCCGCGATGTCGAAGCCGACGAGGGCGCGGAACGCCTTCGGAGCGGCCTTCGCGAAGTTGATCCGGGCGTTCGCCGCCGTGTGCGTCACATTCATGGTGGGTGTCGTGTTCGTCGTCATGACCATGAATCTACGAGCCGGATAGACCCCCTGTAGGGTGCATTTCCATGGCGAATTCGTGGGTCAATTCGGCGGAGCGCATCGGCGCCGACCTGCATCTGGAACTGTCGGGTCCTGGTGGCCGCCGCGCCGCTCTGATCCGCGCCCTGCGCGAGGCGGTCCGCAGCGGGCGCCTCGCCCCGGGCACCCGTCTCCCTCCGTACCGCTCGCTCGCCGCCGATCTGGGTGTGGCCCGCAACACGGTCGCCGACGCGTACGCCGAGCTCGTGGCCGAGGGCTGGCTGACCGCGCGGCAGGGTTCGGGCACCCTGGTCGCCGAGCGGGCCGAACCGCTGGGCGTCCACGCGCGCGTACCCAAAAAGGCACCCCCACGCGCGCGTGGACCGCGCCACGACCTGCGGCAGGGCACGCCGGACGCGTCGTCGTTCCCGCGCGCCGCGTGGCTGGCCTCGTACCGGCGGGCTCTGCGGCAGGCGCCCAACGAGGCGTTCGGGCCCGGTGATCCCGCCGGCCGGATCGAACTGCGGGTGGCGCTGACGGAGTACCTGGCACGCGCGCGTGGCGTCCGTACGGAGCCGGGGCGGATCGTGATCTGCTCCGGCTTCGCGCACGCCCTGCGGCTGCTGTTCCCCGAGGTGCTGCGCGGTCCGCTGGCCGTCGAGTCGTACGGCCTCGCCTTCCACCGCGAGTTGCTGACGGCGGCGGGCGTACGGACCGTCCCCCTGCCGCTCGACGAGGACGGCGCCCGGGTCGACGGCCTGGACAGGGAGCGGGCCGTACTCCTCACGCCCGCCCACCAGTTCCCGACCGGTGGACCGCTGCATCCCGCGCGGCGAGCCGCCGTGATCGACTGGGCACGCGCGCGTGGAGGGGTGATTCTGGAGGACGACTACGACGGGGAGTTCCGTTACGACCGCAAGCCCGTGGGGGCCGTACAGGGCCTGGACCCGGAGCGGGTCGTCCACATCGGCTCGGTCAGCAAGAGCCTGTCGCCCGCGTTGCGGCTGGGCTGGATGGTCCTTCCGGAGCGGTACGTCGAGGGGGTCCTGGAGGCCAAGGGCGAGCGGGAGGCGTGGGCCAGCGTCCTGGACCAGCTGACGCTGGCGGACTTCGTCGTCTCGGGGTCGTACGACCGTCATGTGCGGCGGATGCGCCAGCGGTACCGGAGGCGGCGGGACCGGCTGGTCGACGCGCTCGCCGTGCACGCGCCGCACGTCGAGGTCACCGGGATCGCGGCCGGGCTCCACGCGGTGCTGCGGCTGCCGCCCGGGAGCGAGCAGTCCGCGGTGAAGGCCGCCGTGTGGCAGGGCCTCGCGCTGGACGGGCTCGCGGAGTTCCGGCACCCGGAGGCGTCCACGGCCGCGCCGGACGGTCTGGTCGTGGGGTACGCGACGCCTTCGGAGCATGCGTACGGGGCCGCGCTGGAGGCGTTGTGCGCGGCGCTGCCGCCACCGTGAGTACCGGGTGAGGAGCGCGTGCTGCCGAGTGAGTACTGGGTGAGGAGCAGGCAGTCGGCCGGAATCCGACTTCCGGATGACATGGAACACAACAGCAAGTGGGATCCTCGGCTGTAGGAGGCGCGTTGTCGCCCCGGCCGTACCCCGGTCGGACGGCAGCTCGCCCCCATCCTTCGTTCCGTCGTCAGGCGCAGGGCCACCCCCGCGCGTCCCCCCTGTTGGCGGTCGGTCCTGGAGGGTGTTCGATGACGACGGTCGACGAACGTCATGGAGACGGTGCACGCGACGGGGACGACCAGGGCGGTGTCCCCCGCATACGCGATCCGCTGGCCTCCCGGTTTCCTCGGACCGCCCCCGAAGTTCCTCGACTCGCCGCGGAAGCGGTCCCCTTGAGCGATCCGCGGGCGGCACGCATCCCGTTCGCAGGCTCCAAGGCGGCTCATCTGGCGCGCGCCGCGCTGGCCGGGCTGCCGGTGCTGCCGGGGTTCGTCGTGCCGTACGGCGATTGGGCGGGCGAGTGGGCAGGCCAGTGGGCAGACGACGGCGACCTGGAAGCGCTGCGCCGCGCCTGGCGGGAGCTCTCCGCCGACGGCACACGCCCCCTGGTCGTACGGTCCTCCTCACCGCAGGAGGACACCCAGGAGTCGTCCCTGGCGGGCCAGTTCGCGTCCGTGCTGGACGTACAGGGCTGGCACGAGTTCCGGGCGGCCGTGCGGACCGTGCTCGACTCGGCGCACCGGCCCGACGGCACGGTGGCTCCGATGGCCGTGCTGGTGCAGCCGATGCTCGCGGCCCGAGTCGGCGGGGTCATGTTCGGCGCGGACCCCGTGGAGGGGCGGACGGACCGGATGCTGGTGAGTGCGGTGCGGGGCGGGCCCGACTCCCTGGTCAGCGGCGAACAGCCCGGCACGAACTACTGGTTGAGCCGCTGGGGACGGTTGCTGCGCACCGAGCCCGACGACCCAGAAGGGCTGCTCGGCGCCGACGGACTGCGTCGCCTGGCCCGGCTGGCGCGGCGGGCGCGCGGGGTCTTCGGCGGGCCACAGGACATCGAGTTCGGGTTCGACGCGTCGGGGCGGCTGTGGCTCTTCCAGAGCAGGCCGATCACGGCGATGGCGGCGCGGCCCGCGCGCGGTGCGCGGCTGCTCGGCCCCGGCCCGGTGGCGGAGACGCTGCCGGATCAACTGGAGCCGCTGGAAGAGGACTTGTGGGTGGCCCCGATGGCGCGGGGGCTGGCCGCCGCGCTGGACATCGGGGGCACCGCGCCCCGGCGGCAGCTGCGCTCGGTCCCGGTCGTCACGTCGGTCGGCGGGCGGGCCGCGGCGGATCTGCGGCTGCTGGGCGCCGCACCGCCCCGGAGCCGGTGGCTCGCGCTGCTCAACCCGGCGCCGGGTGCCCGCCGGCTGGCCGCCGCGTGGCGGGTGGGCCGGCTGACGTCGGCGCTGCCCGGTCTCGCGGTGGACCTCGTCGCGGACGTCGACCGCCGGCTCGCCGAGACACCGTCCGCGGACCGGCTCACCCGCCCCGACCTCCTCTCCACCCTCCGCTGGACCCGAACCGTGCTGGTCTCCCTGCACGCCCAGGAGGCTCTCGCGGGCGCTCTCCTCCCCGAGCCCCGCGCCACGGCCGCGGGCTCGGCCCTCGCCGCCCTCACCGAGTCCCGCGCTCTCGGCGTACCGGACGATCGAATGGTGGCGGCGCAGCCGCTGGTACTGGCGCTGACGGCCCCCGGTCTGGGCAGGGAGTTGAGGCTCCCGGCGGATCCCGGACGCCCGGAGGGTGCACCGGCGTCACACCAGGGCGCCGCTCCCACGGACACCCTCCCCGCCGTGGACACGCTCCCGGCCCCGCGCCTCCCCTCGCTTCCTCCCCGTGAGGCCCTGCGCCTCCGGATCCGCTGGGTGCAGGAACTCCAGGTGCGGCTCGTCCGGGAGGCGGCGCGGCGGCTGGTCGTACGGGGCGGTCTGGGCGAGGCGTCGAAGGTCGGGCTGCTGCGGTGGCGGGAGTTCGTCGAGGCACTCGAACACGGCCGTCTCCCCGGCGACTTCAAGGAACGTCTGCCACGAGCCGTGTCGGCTCCCCTGCCCGACGCGTTCCGGCTCGCGGAGGGCGGCACGGTCGTCGCCGAACAGCCCACGGGCAAGGGCAAATTCAAGAACAAGGGCAAGGGCAGGAGTCCGGGCGCGGGCCAAGGCGTGTCCGGCGGACGGGCCGCCGGAACCGCCTGGGACGGTACCGGACCCCGGCCCGCCGACCCCGTACTCGTCGTCCGCACGCTCGACCCCGCGCTCGCCCCGCTCCTCCCCGGTCTCGCGGGGCTCGTCGCGCAGACGGGCAGCCCGCTGTCCCATCTCGCGGTGCTGGCCCGGGAGTTCGGCCTGCCGACGGTCGTCGGCGCCACGGACGCCGTACGCCGCTTCCCGCCCGGGTCCCGTCTCACGGTCGACGGCACCACCGGCGACGTACATGTGCGGGAGCGGGAAGAAGAGGAACAACGGGAGGACCAACAGGTACAACAGGCACAACAGGCACGACGACAGGTCCTCGGTCAGGAGCCCCGGGGAGACCTCCGATGAGACGCGTCGCCTACTTCTTCGGGAGCGCGGCGGCCGCGGGGGCGGGGACGTACGTCGTCATCTATCTGTACCGGTGGCAGTGGCAACGGGCCATCCTGTGCGGGGTGTTGCTGCTGGTCGTCGAGGTGATGCTGCTCGGGATCGTGCTGCTCGGGCGGCTCGCGCGGATCGAGGAGCGGATGCGTGACGCGGACCGTCGGCAGGAGGACGTGCTGGCGCGGCTGCGGGAGAAGGACGCCCGGCCGGCGGGCGACCGGTTCCGCTGGCTGGACGAGCCGACGAGTCGTACGTACGTCTTCGTGCCGGTCCTGATGGTCACCGGTGTGCTGCTCTCCGGGCTCGCCTGGATCGTGCAACGGATCGCGTCGGCCACGGCCCGGCCCACGGCGGAACGACGGCTCGCGGGGCGGCTCGCCGTCCTGGCGGCACCCGATCCGGCCCGGAACGCCGATCCGCACGGCAAGAACGACCTGGACGAGGTGGAGGAGTTGGACGACCTGCCACCCATCGGGGCGCGGGGGCGGCACGGCCGTACCGTGCGCGTGCTCACCGTGGGTGTGGTCGGGGCCGCGCTGATCGGCGCGCTCGTCGTGGGGCTCGCCGACCTCACCCAGACCCGCGAGGAGGACGCGAAGAACTCCGAGGCGACCTCCCTGCTGCTGAAGGTCGACATGCGCGGTACGAACATGACCGCCGAGCGGGAATCGCTCGCCGCGCACCAGCTCTGGGAACGCTGCCGGGACTCGACGTCCGTACCGCTGAACCGCGCCACCCTCGGCAAACTGGGCGACGGTCTCTTCGCGGGCGTGGTCCAGCCCGCGCTGACCGACCACGACCGGATGCGGCTGCGCGGCTGTCTGGAGGACACCGGCCTGGACCGTACGCACCTCACGGTGGTCGGCATCGGCGACGCGGACGCGGACGACGACTGAGCACGCACCCGACGAACCGGAAACTCCGGTCGCTTCCGCCCCCTCCCCCACATGTGCAACTTCTGCCATACACGGACAACTCTCGCCCCGGCGGCCCGGGTTACGATGCCAAGGCGCCCCTCCTCCCCGAGCCCGCGCCCCTCGTCCCCGAGCCTCCGGGTCGCCCATGGCTGTCGTCGCCCCGTCTCCTCCCCGCACCACCCTGCCCACCGGCCGTCCGCGCAGATCCCTGCGCAGAACGGTGCTGCGTGCCCTCGCCGCACTCGGTCTCGGCTATCTCGCCCTCTGGGCGACCGGTGCGCTGGGCATCCTCGCGCTGTCGTACTGGACCCGGGAACAGACCCCCGAGCCGGAGGGGACGCACGCGGTCCAGGGCATCCACCACTTCCAGCCCGTGGACGCCGAAGGGGCGCTGTGGCGGGGCGCCGCGCCCTCCCCCGCGGGCTACCGGGAGCTGGCCCGGCTCGGCTTCACCACGGTCGTCGACCTGCGGGCCGAGGACCTGAGCGCCTCCCAGCTGGCCGGGCCCGCCAGGGCCGGTCTCGATGCCGTACGGCTGCCGATCCGGGACGGACAGACCCCGACGCCGCACCAGGTACGACGCTTCCTGAGCGTCGTGGGCGCGGCCCCGGGGCCGGTGTTCGTGCACTGTGGGGCGGGTGTGGGCCGTACGGGGACGATGGCCGCGGCGTATCTCGTGCAGTCCGGGCAGGAGTCCCCGTCGGCGGCGGTCCGGCGCAACCTCGCGGTCGGACCGCCTTCGATCGAGCAGATCTATTACGCGCTGAGCCTCGGCCAGGACCGTGCCGAGCAGCCGCCCTTCCCGATCGTGGCGGTGAGCCGGCTGGTGGACGCGCCTAGGCGCATGTGGTCCTGGTGGTGAATCGACTGGGTCACTGGATCAACTGAATGCCAAGGTAGGAAGCACGTGGGACAAGTGGAAGCGGATCAAGGAACGGCCGGTCGGCGGCCTCAGGAGAGCAGGAAGTCGGCCTCCCCCGCCTTGGCTCCCTGGATGAACGCGGTCATCTCGCCGGGGGTGTAGATGAGGGCGGGACCGTCCGGATCCGCCGACTGACGGACCGCGATCCGGCCGTCGGAGAGCTTCATCGCCTCCAGGCAGTTGCCGCCGTTGCCGCCGCTCCACGGCTTGTGCCAGCCTTCGCTGCCCAGCTCCCTGGCGGGCATGCCGTTGTAGATCCGCGCGTTGCGTATCCGGGTCTTGATGCGATCCATTCACAGCTCCTTGCGGAGATCCAGCAGGATCTCCTTCGTGCGATGTGCCGTGGCGGCTTGCGCCGCCATGCGGTCCATGACCTCGAGATGGGTTGCCACCTCGGTACGTCCGTCCAGGTAGACGGCGCCGGTCAGGTACTCGCTGTAGACCATGTCCGGAAGTTCGGGCATGGCAAAGCGGAACAGCACGAAGGGCCCGTACGTGCCCGCGTGCGGCCCCGAGGAGAAGGGGGCGATCTGCAGTGTCACGTTGGGCAGCTTCGTGGCCTCGAGCAGCCTGTCGATCTGGGCGCGCATGACCTCGGGGCCGCCGACGGGGCGGCGCACGGCGGTCTCGTCCATCACGGCCCAGAACCGGGGCGCGCCCTCGCGCGTCAGCAGCTCCTGGCGTTGCATGCGCAGCGCCACATGGCGCTCGATGTCCTCGGGTCTGGTCTGGCCGATGGCGCCGGATTCCATGACGCCACGCGCGTACTCCTCGGTCTGCAGCACTCCGGGAACGAAGTGGGGTTCGTACGAGCGGATGAGGACGGCCGCGCCCTCCAGGCTGACGTACATCGAGAACCAGCCCGGCAGGATGTCATGGAAGCGCTGCCACCAGCCCGGCAGGTTCGCCTCCTCCGCCAGGGCGACAAAGGCCTCGGCCTCTTCGTCGGAGACGCCGTACGACTTCAGCAGGAGCTGGAGGTACGGGATTTTGAGCGCTACCTCGGCCATCTCCATACGGCGGACGGTGGCGGAGGTGACACGCAGGATGCGTGCTGCCTCCTCGCGCTTGAGCCCCGCGCGTTCCCGCAGGTCAAGCAGGCGCCGTCCGAGGACGACCTGCCCGACCGTCGGCGCGGACCGCGGCTCGCTCACGTCCACCTCCACTTTGTCCGGACAGCCCGGGCGGCGCCCGTTCGGGCCCCGAACCGGGTACCCAACTGACGCCGCGCCACGTGCTGTTGCGAGCAGTGTGCCATGGCCATACGGCCCGGAACACTGCACTCTGCAATTTTCAGAGTGACACTTGCCAAGTGTTCACGACGGGGAGATAGTGGCAAACGTGATTCCGTCCGCGCCGTTAGGAACAGACGCAGCCGAGGACCGGTTCCGTCTCGGTGCCGCCGCTGGGGCATGCCCCGAGGCAGCAGCCGAGCGCCGGTTCCGCTTCGAGCTGGCCGCACATCCGGGCTCCGCAGCACAGGCCCGGCATCTGACGCGTGCCCGGCTCTCGGGCTGGTCGGTCTGTGAGGACACCTGCGACACGGCGGAGCTCGTCGTCTCCGAACTGGTCACCAACGCCATAGTGCACACGGCGAGCCGTCATGTGGTGTGCGAGCTGCACGACGGCGGCGACCTGGTGCGGATAGCAGTCCGTGACGAGGGGTGTGCGCCGGGTGAGCCCCACCCGTCGCCACAACGTCCCGAGGAGGAGCACGGGAGGGGATTGCTTCTCGTCGCGGCGATGTGCACAGCCTGGGGCGCCCAGGAAACCGGTCCCGGACTGCTGGTCTGGGCCGAACTGCCGCGGTCGGCGAACAACGGCGCCGAACCGCGGTCGGACCTGGGCTGGAGTGCGAGGAGCCGGCCGGCCCCAGCCGGCTCCTCGCCGACCGGGGAACACGCGCACGGGGAACACGCGCATGCGGAGCCGAGCGGCTCGCAGGCGCCCCCGGCCGGGCACGACTGGTAGTGACCTGACCGTTCCGGCCGCTTTCCGGCTGGTGCGGCGACAGCCGTTTCCGGATGGTTCGGAAAAATTGGAGAACGGACGGGGGCTGAATGGGTGTGAGGGCAACGTCGGCCGGTGCGCCACGGGTGCTGAACCTGGACACGCTGGTCCGCCTGGAGCGCGGCCTGCGGACGACGTCCGGGACCGGGCCTTCGCGGCGGCTGACCGTGCCGGAGGGCATGCGGGCACCGCTGGGCTGTGACGCGGTGGCCATGCCCGCGAGACTCGGCCCGCTCCTGATGCCCCGCCTGCCACGCGTCGGCTGTGTGTACGCCGACAGCACGCACTGGTGGTGGCTCGTGCCCTCCGACTCCGACGTCGCTCTTGAGTGGCCTGCGCCCGCGCACTACGCCACGGGGGCGCTCGTACCCGCCTCGCCCGGCCTCCCCGGGCTCATCCACAAGCCTGGCGGCACGCTTCCCTACACTCCGCCGATCCCGCTCTATCTGGCGCTGTGCCGGTTGACGGGGACTCCGCCTGCCTGGACGAGGCCGGTCAGCGCGTGAGCGCTCCGCTGGTGGCTGCATTCGTCTGCGGGTAGTCGTGGGCGGCCGCGCCCCGCGGCGGAGCCGCTTGCTTCACAGCCCCGCGCCCTTCGCGGCGCGCCCCCACAGCGCGCGGTCCTGAGCGCCCGGGCGTGCTCCGGTTACGCCGTGGCGGACCGGGCGCGCGCCCTGCCCGATGACGTCCCGCGCCGCGATAGTGGCCGTTCGTCCACGATCGGGGGAGGTCACCGGTGGGACCGACGGAATCTGCGGGAGCTGCGAAGAAGACCGGGCGGAGAACCACGAAGAAGAGCGGGCCGACGGGGCCCGCGAAGACGGGGTCTGTGGAGACGGGACCCGTGAAGACGGGATCCGCGGAGACCGGATCCGTGAACGGGACGGCCGGCACGGCCGAACCCGAGCCCGAACCGTCCGAGCCCAAGCCGTCCGAATCCGACCCGTCCCAGCCCAAGCCGTCCGGACCCGAGCCCTCGGAGTCCGAGCGGCTGCTCTTCGGCGGTCCCCTGCGCTACGACATGGGCTGGTCTCAGCACTCCGACGCGTTTCTGGAGCTGAACTTCCGGGCCATGGTGACGCGGCTGCCCGCGCTGCTGGCGTCCAGTTTCCGGCTCGCCTGGCAGGCGGACCGCCAGGCCGCACGGATCGTGCTGGGCGCCGAGGTGTGCCGGGGCCTCGCCCAGGCGGTGAGTCTGCTCGCCGTCAACAGCGTCCTGGGGCGGCTGATGGCGACCGGCTCGGTGCAGGACCGGCTGCGTGACGCGGTGCCCGCACTCGTCACGGTCGCCGTCGTGATGCTGCTCGCCGCGCTGCTGCGGGCCGCCTCGACGTACGCCACGGGCCGCCTCGAACCGAAGGTGGAGCGCGTCGCGACGGAGCTCTATCTGGAGCGGGCCGCTGCGGTCGAACTGTCCGCGATCGAGGACGAGGCCTTCCACAAGCTCCTGGACACGGCACAGTACGGGGCCTCGTCCGCCCGGCGCATGATCCGGATCGCCGCGCGCGTGGTGAACGCGATGATCTCGCTGGTCGCGGCGGCAGGTGTCCTCACCGTCCTGCACCCGGCACTGCTGCCGCTGCTGGTGACGATGACGCTGCCGAGTGCCTGGGGCGCGCTGACCATGGCGCGGCACCGCTACGCGTCGTTCCACGCCTGGGTGCAGCATGCCCGGGCCGGCCAGCTGATCAGCGGTCTGCTCACCGAGCCCGCCGCGGCGCCCGAGATCCGCGTCCACGGGGTCGGCCCCTTCCTGCTGCGGCACTTCCGCGCGATGTCGGAGTCCGCCGAGGCGGAACAGGCCCGGCTGGCCCGGCTGGGGGCACGGACCGGGCTGATCGCGGCCGCCTGGACGGGCCTCGCGACCGTGGCGACGTACGCGACGCTCGGCGGGCTGCTGCTGGGCGGTGCGATGGCACTGTCCGTGGCGGGCACGGCGGTGATCGCGATCCGTACGGGCTCCGGGAATCTCGACACACTCGTCCTGGAGGTCAACAGCCTCCATGAGGACGCCCTGTTCGTCGGGGATCTTCAACGCCTGTACGTGGAGGCGGCCGAGCGCGCGATCCCGGTCGGCGGCGAGCCGCTGCCCGAGGAGCCGCGCGAGATCCGCTTCGAGAACGTCACGTTCACCTACCCGGGCAGTGCGGCCCGCCCCGCACTGTCGGACCTGACGCTCAGCGTGCCGCTCGGCAAGATCGTGGCGCTGGTCGGGGAGAACGGCTCCGGGAAGACCACTCTGGTCAAGCTGTTGTCGGGCCTGTACGCACCGCAGCGGGGCCGGATCCTGTGGGACGGCGTGGACGCGGCGACCGTCGACCGGCACCAGCTCGCCGAGCGCATCGCGATGGTGGCGCAGGACTTCAAGAGGTGGCCGTTCACGGCCCGGGTGAACGTCGCGATCGGCCGGACGTCGGCGCCGCTCACCGACGAGCGGCTGCGCGCGTCCGTCACGGAGGCGGGCGCCGAGAACGTGGTAGACGATCTGCCGCGCGGTCTGGACACGCTGCTGGCCCGAATGTTCAGTGGCGGCCACGAGTTGTCGGGCGGCCAGTGGCAGCGGCTCGGTATCGCGCGGGCGGCCTACCGCAGGGGCGCGATCCTGGTCGTGGACGAGCCGACGGCGGCTCTCGACGCCCGTGCCGAGCTGGAGGTCTTCGAGAAGATCCGGGCCCTGGCGGGTACCGGTCAGACGGTCATTCTCATCACACACCGCCTCGCGTCGGTGCGCCACGCCGACCTGGTGCACGTCCTCGACCAGGGCCGACTCGTGGAGTCCGGCACTCCGGAGGAGCTCCTGTCCTCGGGAGGGGTCTACGCCGAGCTGTACTCGCTCCAGGCGGAGCAGTTCGCGGCCAAGGTTCCGGCGCCGAAGGCCGGATGAGGCTTCCGGCGGCGGTGGTCGGCCCGGCTCACTCGGCGAGTTCCCGTACGACCACCAGGAAGGCATCCGTCGACAGGTCCATCACGACCTCGACGTGCTGCCCCTCCAGGCGGCGCGCCTGCGCGAACTCCTCGGCCGGCCACGAACCACGCGGCCCACCGGCGGGAAAGCGCTCCAGCACCGTTCGCCCGTTCACCACGTTGCACCTCCATCTAGCGCTGCTCTCCTGAGACCTCTTGAGAGCCCTTGAAGAGTTAAACGCCAAACATGGGGTGGACGTCTCGCGAAGTGACGTTACTGAGACGTAGCTGACACGCGGTCATCACACCTTGTGAAACACCTGACGCTTCGCGTGGCCAGGACTCAGTCCTCGTACTCGTCGTGGTATCGGACGCGCTCGCTGCCCGCGGGCGCGCCCAGTGCCGACGCGCGCCCCTCCGGCAGCTCCCATTCCTCCTGCCGGCCGAGGGCGGTGAGGTCCAGAAGACTTGTGGCGGAGCCCAGTCCGTCGAGTCCGCGCTCGTACGTCGAGTACGTGTGGAAGATCCGCTCACGGTCGCGGAGGAAACAGCTCAGCCCCGGCCGTTCATAGGGCTCGTGGCTCTGGCCTCCGACGCTGCCGTCATGCCCCTCGAACGACACCTGGAAGTCGTGGTTGAAGTCGTTGTCGTACGACGAGTACCAGGGCACCGTCCATCCCATCCGCGCCTTGAAGGGCAGGATCTTCGTGTACGGCGCCCTGGAGACCACCGCGAACTCGGTGCCCCGCGCGTGCAGATGCGCGAGGTGCCCGATCTGGTCGACGAAGCCCGAGCAACTGCGGCAGCCCGCGTCCCACTCCGGCGCGAACATGAAGTGGTAGACGACCAGTTGAGGCCGCCCTTCGAAGAGGTCGAACAGCGTCGCCTTGCCGTCCCCGCCCTCGAAGACGTACTCCTTGTCGATCTCGACCATCGGCAGTCGCCGCCGCTCGGCGTTCAGAGCGTCACGCGCGCGGGTCGCCGCCTTCTCCCTGACCAGCAGTTCCTCGCGTGCGCCGCGCCACTCGTCGCGCGACACGATCCGCGGAAGCGTCATTTGCCCCTCCTCCGGTGCGGTGCTTTCCCTGGGTGGACCGGAGGAGGGAACGGAACTCATCGGTGGGGCGCGGAATTTCTTTTCTCAGTACGTCACCTGAAGCGTGAGCAGGCCCCGGGCGCGGAGGGACGGTCGCCACCGGAGGTCGTCCGGGTCGCCGTCGAGTTTCAGGTCGGGGAGGCGTTCCAGGAGTGCGGCCAGGGCGATCTCCGTCTCCAGTCGGGCCAGTGGTGCGCCCAGGCAGTAGTGGATGCCGTGTCCGAGCGCGAGATGTCCGGTGGCGTCGCGCCCGAGGTCGAACCGGTCGGCGTCGGGGAAGCGGCGGGGGTCGCGGTCGGCGGCGGCCAGGGACAGCAGGACCGTCTCGCCCGCCGGGACGGTGACGTCGCCGATCGTCACGTCCTGCAGCGGGAAGCGGCGGATGGCCAGCAGGGCCGGTCCGTCGTAGCGCATGAACTCCTCGACGGCCGCCGGGAGTCGGGTGGGGTCCGCGCGGAGAGCGGCCAGTTGGTCGGGGTGCTGGAGCAGCGCGAGGACCGCGGTGCCGATGAGCTGCACCGTGTTCTCGTAACCCGCGAAGAGGATGAGGAAGGTGAGCGACATCAACTCGTCCTCGGTGAGCCGGCCGTTCTCCGCGCTGTCGCTCTCGTCCCTGACCGCGATGAGGTCGGAGAGCAGGTCGTCGGCGGGCTCTTTCCGCTTGTCGGCGAGGAGTTGGGTGAAGAAGCCGAGCATCGCCACGATGGCCTCTTTGGCGGCTTGCGGCCTGGCCGGGTCCGGCGCGACGAGCACATCGGTCCAGGCCCGGAAGTCGCGACGGTGTTCATCCGGTACGCCGAGCAGGTCGCAGATGACGGTGATGGGAAGCGGCGCGGCGTAGGCGGCGATCAGGTCCGTGCCGCCGTGCGCGCCCAGTGCGTCGAGAAGCCGGTCGGCGGTCTGCCTGATGGGGACGCGCAGTTGCTCGACGCGGCGCGTTGTGAAGGCCCGGCCGACCAGGCGGCGGATGCGGGTGTGGTCGGGCGGATCCATGTTGAGAAGGTTCGCGTCCAGGGCGGGCGGGAGAGCGAAACCCTTGTAACCACCGGGCAGCGCATGCCGCTTGTCCAGCGAGAGAAGCGGATCCGCCAGCGCCTCGCGCACATCGCCGTACCGCGTGACCAGCCAGGCGGGACTGCCGTCGGGACCGGTGATGCGATGCACGGGGGCGGAATCGCGCAGCCGATCGTAAACGGCGTACGGATGGGTGAGGAGGCCGTCGGTAGGAAGGTCCTGGTCAGTGGACATGGGCCAACCCTAAGCGCCCCGAAAGGGGCGCGGGGAACTGCGCGACAAGCCCCCACCGGCCCGCGGCAAACGAACCGCACACCCCCACACCCGCACACCCAGCGGAGCGCTCACGTGTCGTAGTCCTGGATCCGCTTGCCATGGCTCCGGTCGATCAGCGCGGGCATCCGTTCGTTCATCTCCCGCACGATCGCGGGCACGTCGAGCGTGAGCAGCTCACGGTCGCGCATGATCACCCGCCCGTCGACGATCGTCGTGCGTACGTCGCCGGCGCGGGCGCTGTGCACGAGGGTCGCGGCGAGGTCGTGCACGGGCTGGGTGTGCGGACCGCTCACGTCGACGAGGATGATGTCGGCCCGGCGCCCCGGCGCGAGGCTGCCGATCTCCTCGCCGAGGCCGACCGCCCGCGCGCTCTGCAGTGTCGCGTGGTGCAGTGCCTGTCGGGAGGTCAGCAGGCGCGGGTCGCTCTCGGTGAACTTCTGCACCAGCGCGGTGAGGGCCATGGACTCCCACACGTCCAGGGAGCTGTTGGACGCGGCCCCGTCCGTGGCGAGGCCCACGGGGATGCCGAGCTCACGCAGGGCCCGTACCGGAGTCGTCGTGGGCCAGGCGAACTTGAGGTAGCCGCGGGGCGCGCTGGCCACGGCGATCCGGCCGGTGGCGCGGGCGAGTACGGGCAGGTCGCGCTCCATGATTCCGGTGCCGTGCGCGATGAGCAGGTCGGTGTCGAGGAGCCCGGCGTCGGCCAGCACCTCGATGGGGGTGCGGCCGTGGCGGGCGAGGCTGGTGTCGGCCTGGTCGCGGTTCTCGGAGGCGTGGATGTGCACCAACAGGCCGTGTTCCCGGGCCAGTCGGGCGGTGGCGGCGAGGTCGGCGTCCTCGACGGTGTACGGGGCGTGCGGGGCGAGTGACGTGGTGATGCGGCCGTCGGCGGTGTCCCGGTGGCGGAGGGCGAACTCCAGCGACTGCTCGCGTCCTTCGGCGCCCTGGGAGGAGAAGAAGGCCTGTCCGAGGTTGGCGCGCATCCCGCTCTCGGCGGTCACGGCGGCGACGGTGTCCATCGAGAAGTAGTGGTCCGCGAAGCAGGTGACGCCGCCCCGGATCATCTCGGCGCAGGCGAGCCGCGCACCCAACTCCACGTCCTTCTCCTGGAGGTTGGACTCGATGGGCCAGGCGAAGTCGTTGAACCACTCCTCGATGGGCAGGTCCTCCGCGATGCCGCGCAGGGTGACCATCGGGGCGTGCGTATGGCAGTTGACGAGGCCGGGCATCGCGACCTGGCCACGCGCGTCGATGCGCACGGTGTGCTCCGCGGCGGGGACGTCGACGTCGACCGGCCCGGCGATGACACTCTCGATGCGGCCGCCCCGTACGACGATGGTGGCGTCCTCGACGAAGCCGATCTGCTCGTGATCGTCGTGCACGAGGGCGGTGCACCGGGTGATGATGAGATCGGCCGGGACATCTGTCGGGACATCGGCCGGGGTCTTCGTGCCGGGCGGGTGGGCCCCGTAACCGGCAGAGCTGTTGGTCGTCGCGTCGGGCGTGGGCTCGGGCGAGGTCATCACGCCACGGTACGACGGGATCGTGCCGTCGGGTGACGTGAACCACGCATCCTGTCCCGGCCCTGTCGCCCCGGCGGTTTCCCGCGCACGCTGGCCTCACCATTCGACGGGCGGCGCCCCTTGGACGGCGCGTCCGGGAAGGAGCCCGGCATGCTCCTCGGCACGTGGAACCTGGAGAACCTGTACCGGCCCGGCGGCGCGTTCGGACCGCGCAGCGAGGCCGCGTACAAGGCGAAGCTCACCGCTCTGGCCTCGGTCGTCACGGAACTCGACCCCACGCTGCTCGGCGTGCAGGAGGTCGGCGATCCGGAGGCGCTGGCGGACCTGGCGGGGATGCTGGACGGCGACTGGCACATCGCGCTCTCGGAGCATCCGGACAGCCGCGGCATCAGGGTCGGCTTCCTCAGCCGCCCGGAACCGCGGACGATCATCGACACGAACGCCTTCCCCGCACCGCTGCGACCGGTTCAGGGTGACGACGACGGTGAGCCCGTCTCCCGGACGGGCCGCGGCTTCCTGGCCACGGAGATAACCATGCAGGGGATGACCTTGACCGTGGCGGTCTGCCATCTCAAGTCGAAGCTGTTGACGTTCCCGGGCGGCCGGTTCCAGCCGCGGAACGAGGGCGAGCGGGCCCGCTACGGCGCGTACGCCCTGTACCGGCGGGCCGCCGAGGCCACGACGCTGCGTGCCGTCGCCGACGACCTCCTCGACGGCAGGGGCAAGGAGCGGAACGTGGCCGTGCTCGGCGACCTCAACGACGAGGTCGCGGCCGCCACGACCCAGATCCTGCAGGGCCCGCCCGGTTCCGAGATCGGTACGCCGGGTTTCGAGCGGCCCGACAAGGGCGACGCGGCCCGGCTCTGGAACATCGCGCCCCTGATTCCGGAGGAGCAGCGCTTCTCCCGCGTCCACTCCGGCCGTCCCGAACTGATCGACCACATACTGGTCAGCCGGCTGCTGCTCGACCATGTGACCGGGGCGGGGACGGGGACGCCGGTCCGGCCGACCCCGCTGCCGTCGGTCGACGGGAACCCGGGGGCACGACGGGACGCGGCGGGCTCGGACCATGCGCCGGTGTGGGCGCGGATAGAACCCTGAGGGAAGCGTTTCGGGCCCTGAGGCCGAGGGGAGTCCTGGCGGACGGGCCGCTCAGGCGCTGAGGAGGTTGGCCGGCGGGTCCGCGAGGCCGGCGCGCTCGCGCTGTTCCACGAGTTCGTCGAGGAGGGTGGCGAGGCGCTCGGTGTGCCGCGGGGTGAGCCGGCCCGTGTCGTCGAGGTGGACGGCGCAGGCGGTGGTGGTGTCGACGAGGCGTTCGAGGGTGGCGGCGACCTCGTCGGTGCCTTCCGTGTGCCGGGCCAGGGTGGGCAGTTCGGCGGCGGCCCGGTCGATCGCGGCACGGGCCTCGGCCAGCTTCCGGTAGGCCTCGCGGCGCAGCGCCCAGCGGGCGGCGCGGTCGTCGGCGCCGCTCAGCACGTGGGTGAGATACGCGTGGGCGGCGTCGGTGGCGAGGGCGAGGCGGGTCTTCACGTTCCCGCCGCGCTGTCCCGGAGCCGGCAGATGGCCCACGATCAGCACGATCGCGCAGGCCAGCAGCGTCTCGCCGATACGGCTCCAGGAGGCTTCCGGCTCCCCGCCGACCATCACGAGGGCGAGTACGAGGACGGTGACGACGGCGGTCTGCGCGGCGAAGTGCCTGGTGGCGACGGGTATCAGGGCGCCGCTGATCGCCACGAGCGCCACCAGCCCCTCGGGGCGGGGCAGCACGGCCGCGAACCCCGCGAAGACGAGGGCGCCCAGGACGGTGCCGGCCGCCCGGTTGAGCACGCGCGAGACGAGCGGACCGAGGTCCGGCTTCACGAGGAAGACGGCGGTGGCGGGCAGCCAGTACCAGTGCACGTGGTGCAGGGCCTGCGCGACGGCCGCGCTGGCTCCGTAGGAGAGGGCGACGCGGAAGCCGTACTCACGGCCGCCCGCGCCGGTGACGGTGCGGAGCAGGGCCTTGGTGCGGAAGGGTCGCAGGCGCAGTCCCTTGTGCGCGGTCTGCCGGGCGCCACGGTCGAGGGGGTTGGTGCCGGCGTCGCTGTGGGGGGCAGCGCCGTGTTCGTCACCGGCCGTGTTCCCGTCGATCTGCCGGCCGCCGGACTTCTTGCCGCCGCGGTCGAAGGTCTCGGCGGCGTGCAGGAGTGCGTCGTCGAGGGCGCGCAGTCCGGGTACGGACCGGGCGGGCGCGGGCAGCGGTCCGCAGGGCTCGCCGGTCCGTACGGCGGCGGCGAGCCGTCGCGGCCCCTCCGCCGTACGGGCGAGCAGCGGGTCTCCGGCCCAGGCCAGGGCGGTCGCGGCCTCGGCGAGCGGCAGCGCGGCGGCGTACTGCGCCCGCAGCCGCCGCTCGGCGGAGGAACTGGCGTACCGCCGCAGCCTCGGCCCGGCGAGCGCGTCCTGTGCGTGATCGAGCGCGGCGGTGAGGGCGGCCCGACGGGCCCCGGCCTGCTCGCCGCCGGCGGCGGCGAGCAACTCGGCGATGGCGTCGTAGACATCCGCGACGGCCACCCGCTCGCCGTCGAACCGGAAGTCATGGGCGAGGGCGCCGGGCGTGGGCAGCACCAGCCGCAGCACGATCAGCCAGGCGGCTCCGGCCAGGAAGAACAACGCCCGCTGCCACCCGGGTTCGGGCAGTGGCATTCCTGCCCCGATGGCCGCGGCGACGAGCAGTTGCGTACCGGCCCCGGAGGACACGGGCCCAATGGCGCTCACGGCCCCGGCGAGCAGACCGAGGGCGGTGAGTATCAAGGTCAGCGGAACGGCTCCGAGGCCCTCTCCCGCGTACGTGCCCACGACGAGCCCCGCGGCCCCGGCGAGCCCGGGCACCCCGATGCGGTGCACGGCGGTCCGCCGGCTCCCGGGCCGGTCGTTGATCCCGGCGAGCATGGCTCCCAGAGCGGCCATGACCCCGACGGACTCCTGCCCGACGACCACGGCCACGAGCAACAGCGGCCCGGCGGCGAGCGCCCCGCGCACAACGGCGTTCCACGGCACGGGCCCCCTTTGCGCACGCAGCGCATGCGTGAGCCAGGGAGGCAGGGCAACGGAGAAAGGTCGCGGCACGGGCACGGGGCTCCTGTCGGGACGAGGGCGGTTGCGGATGGCATGCCTTCGGGCGACGTCGGCCTGGGCGGTGGTGCTTACGGTAGGTCGGGTTCCTGGAGAGTAAGGGACCTATGCGTTTCGCGGGTGTGACGAATGTCGTGATGGCCGCGTTCTTTATGTACGCAATCGGGGGCGGGCCCGGCGCACGCCTTCCGGAGGCGGTCAGGCAGCGGCGGCCCTGCAGCGGCAGAGGCAGTCCGGGCGAGCCCATCGCATCGCGGGCGGACGGGAGCGGGCTCGGAGGCGTAGCCGGCCTCCGAGCCCTGTGATGCCACCCATGTCGCACACCGGCACGCTTGAGAACTCAGGTCAGTGTTATGTCGCCGCGTCCTGCCTTTGGACCACCGCACATCGAGCTGTGCGGGCCGGACTTGAACCGGCATTTCGACGCCCGGAGCCTGAGTCCGGTCGATCCGGCGATCGGCGGCGAATGCTGAGTCTGGAGCAATAGTCTGAGATTGATCGCGGTCTGCCTCTGCCAGTTGGGCTACCGCGGCGCGATGGGCACCTCGTACGAGTTGTACGGGCTGTACGAGAGGTACGGGTGCCGGGTTGGTGCCGCGGGGAGGACTCGAACCTCCACTGGAACCGCGAAGTCACGACAAGCTTCAGTTTCAGCTTGCGCTCCTCGCGCACCCCGGCCGTCCTTCTTGTTGGCCGGGGAGTCTCTGAGGCTACCCGAACAGGTAGCCGAACACGGCGTCCCCGACGCGCTGGTCGGTGACGTCGGCGCCGTTCGCCTCTTCCCGGGCGAACTTGACGGCCTGCTGCATCTTCTCGACACGGTCGAGCAGTTCGTTGACGCGGCGGGCGGGCAGGGCGCCGGAGAACTTCACGGTCGTCCAGTACCCGACAGGGATGTCCTCGTAGTACACCTCGACCTGCGCCGGATGCTTGTCGGTCGCCTCCGCCTTCACGTGGTTGCGCGGGACCTTCTTCGTACGCAGCGTCCTGACCGGCTCGGTCTTCCACGCGTCGGTCGACGGGTCCTGCACCCACGACTCGGAGGCGTCGAGCACGGGCAGCTTCCGCACAAAGGTGTTGAGATCGGTGAGCTGCTTCTCCAGGAAGAGCAGATAGGACACCGGAACGTCGGCGACGAGCACCCGCCCGTCCACCTTGACGTCCGCGCGGGCCGTGCAGTTGGCCCAGTCCTTGGTGGCGGTCACGTCGAACAGCCGGGTCAGCGTGGCCGCGGTGTCCCGCAGCACATCCTCGGCCTGCACCTGCACCCGAGTCGACTCGGGCGGCAACTGCTCACCCTCCTCGTCCTTGGGCTGATACGTACGCGAGATACCGGCCAGCAACGCCGGCTTCTGCAGCCCATGATGAGCAGCCGTCAGGTCCTGATGAGACTTGGACTTGATGCCCTTCTCGACCGCGATGATCTGATTGAGTTTCGCCACGTCGGTGACGGTAGCAGTGTCAACTTGACCTTTTCCAAGGGTTATTCGGCGACGTGGTCCGCTCCGGACCAGATCTCACGCATCACGATCCGCCGCTCGCTCACCGCGGGCAGCCTCCGGAAGACGCCCGGGCTCTCCCGGTGGACGCAGTCGACGCCATAGCGATGCAACAGCTCCACGTCCTCACGCGCCGGCAGTTCGGGGAACAACCCTGTGAGCCGTTGTGCGGGAACCGGGCTGTGCGGTCCGTAGTCGAGAAGCTGGGCCAGGGCTTGACGCACATGGAGGTGACTCGCCGTGCTCTTGGCCTCTATCACTTCCGAGCCATCGACGCTTTCGACATACATGTCGCTGATACCGGAAGCACAGTAGAACCGCTGGGCCGTCAGACCACGATCAGCGAGATGCTGCCGATACTCGCGAACCAGTACCGCCTCGCGGCGATCGACGACGATCAGCCGTCGGCTCCGCCGATACCCGGTCCGATGCGTCCGCAGTTCCTCCATGGCCGCAATTCGCACCACATCCCGGTCCCGAATGCCCGACTGCCGCCCGGTCAGTTGCGGGACCAGCGTCTGCCATTCCGTGTCCGGCGTGATCATGAAATCTTCCAGTACCGAACGTGCCTTGTCGTCCCGCAGAACCATCTGGCCAGGGAAGTTGTACGCGGGGCTGTACCCGATGGCGGCGTTCAGCTCCACGTACGGAATGTCTGTCGGCACCAAGTCCAAGAGGCTGTAGACGGTGTGCCAGCTCTGCTCACCGTCCCGCGGCGGCCACAGGAGATCGGCGAGCGCGCGATTGCGGAAGATCGCCCCCACCTCGCCTATCGCGCGCACCTGGTTCTGGCCGGTGAACAGAACCACGTCGCCGGTGACCACGTCGGCCAGCTTCCGGTCATGCGCGGGCGTCGCGCCCCAGAACCGGGCGTTCCCGTCCTCGTGCAATGCCCGGAGTTGGTCGCGCTGTTCGGTGGTGAGCACCGCGTCGTAGCGCGGGAGCGTGAAGTCCACCAGCTGATCGACCGTGTCCGCCCAATGGCGTCGTGTCCCGGCACTCCCGTACGAGGGGGAGATGAGCACCCGCACTCTGTATTTCCTTACGCTATGAAGTTCGTTGTCAGGGTCAGGAGTTCGTCGTCCGTTGCGGACTCGCCCTTTCGAAGAGCGCCTGGGTCGCCTCAATGGCCTGGAGCAACGGAGCCACGTCCGATTCCGCGGACAGGGAGCCGATGATGTCGTCGACGCCCCTCAATCCCGCCCGCTCCAGCAGCCGCTTCTCGTTCGTCACCCACTCGCCCCGTGCCGCCAGTACCGCGTGCCCGGCCTGCATGGCGGCTGTGGCGATGGCGCCTGCGACCTCTGTGCGGCGGGCGTTCGGGGCGTGGTTGACCTTGGCGTAGGCGAGGGTCATGCGGGCGGTGTCGTGCCAGCGGGTGTGGGCGGTGGGGCGGAGCTTCTCCGGGTAGGTCGCCGGTCGGGGCAGTGTGCCGTGGAGCACCTGGTTGACGGCCAGTTCGGCGACCAGCAGGTAGCTGGGGATTCCGGCGAGGTGGAAGAGCAGCGGCTCTACGTGGAAGCGGCCCTCCTCCGCCTCCGCCAGCTCGTGTTCGACGACGTCGAGGTCTCGGTAGTGGACGTCCACGCGGCGGCCGTCGATCGTGAGCCACGCGCCGCCGTTGAAGACACCGCCTCCCCAGCCGCCGATCTCTGAGACCTCGCCCTCCCAGCCGATGGCGCGGAGGGCGGCGGGGGCAAAGTCGCCGCGGTAGTAGACGGCCAGGTCCCAGTCACTGTCGGGCGTGTGCGTGCCCTGGGCCCGGGAGCCGCCGAGCGCCACCGCCCGGACCGCCGGGAGGGCGGCCAGGCGGTCGGTGACGGTGTCGAGGAAAGCATGGTCGTTCACAGGCGGTCGCTCACTCGCAGGGTTGTTGCTCATAGGGTCGCTGCTCACAGGGCTCTCGGCCACAGGGCTCGTGGTCACGGGGACAGGGCGTCAATCACGACGCTGTCATTCCAGGCGCGGGCCGCGCTCCGGGAGTGCGCGTCACGATCGTCGCGGGGTGCGCGTCACAGTCGTCGCGGTGGCACTCCGATCGTTACTCCGCCGCTGACCGTGTGCGCCTGGACCACGGCGCTGTGCCGCACGTCGCCCGTGATGGTGTTGCGGAGGGAGCCCGGGGCGGGGGCCGTGGAGGGCGGGGTCAACTCGTCCAGCAGGGCGCGGAGTTCGGCGGCGGCCGCGGGATCGTCGCGCAGCGTGCGCCGGAGGCGGGTGCGCCAGGACGCCTGGACGTCCGCCGCGGCCTCCTCGTCGTCGGCGTCCCTCGCGGCGACGAGATCGGCCCGCGATTCCTCCAACTCGCCCACGACGGCCTGCTCGTCCCGGCCTCGCGAGAAGAGAACGACGACCCGATCCCGTACGTTCGCCCAGCCGTCGGTCACCATCTGCTGCACGAGCGCCGTCGCCCCGGCCGCCGCCAGCGCCGCCAACTCCGCGTCCATCGGGCCCCCTTCGAATACGCGTAAGGGTTTCCACGGTAGCCGGAGCGACCGACAACGCCCCCGCACGGCAACCGAGGACTCCCCGGGGTGCGCCCCTTTATGGCACGCGCTCACCCATAAACCCGCGCCACCCTCCGCTCGTATCCCCGCCTCCAGAACGCCCTCCACAGCAGCGCGATCAGCGTGGGCACATCCGCGAGGAAGCGTTTGCGTTCGCCGGGCAGGGCGTAGTGCAGGAGCATGCCGAAGAGGGCGGGCAGTCGGGGGCCCGCTGCCTTGAGCTCGCCCTTGACGAACTCCTCGAACTCGGCCTGGCTGATCTGGCGAGTGATCGCCGGGAAGACCTCGGCCTCCTCCAGGGCGAGGTGAGGGCGCAGGACGTCCAGCAGTTCGCGGATGACCGGGGCGCGTTCGGGAAGGGGGCGGGTGCGGTCGGCCGCGTCGTCGGCGAGTTTCTGGATGAGGGTGTGTTCCTTTTCCAGCTCGTCGAGGATGGTGCCGATGCTCGGCTCCCGGTCACGTACCAGGGGGTGAAGCTTTTCGTCCTCGCCATGGTGGTGCTGATGGAGAACGGCGATCACCAGCTCAATCTGTTCCTGGACCCGTTCGGCCCGTCGGCCGGACTCGGCGGCGTCCGCCAGCCGGCTCAGTTCCTCGCGCAGCCCGCGGTGGATGAGGATTCCACCGATGTCGTCAGGCTGTGGCTGCGCATTCCGCCGCGGATTCGGCTGCGGATTCGGCTGCGGTCGTTCCGTCGTCATGGTCGACTCCGTCCCCCGTGTGGTCTCCGTTGGTCTCCGTCGAGGCCTACGGAAGCCATCCCTAGCGGGCATGGAGCGGCCACGCGAGGCCACTCGTGCGGGTCGCGTGGGGCGGGCGAGTCGCGCATCGGCGCGCCCGCTCCCGTCCTCCGGCCGAAGGCGTGAGAGCTGTGCCGTACGTCGACTGCCGGGGCTCCTGAATCAGCGCGCATCCGTGTCCTCGTACGCCGTCCGGCCGTTTCCGCGTGCGCCAGTACCGGTCCATCCCCGTACGCGAGGTCGGGCGGACACTCCGGTGGGAGTGATCCCGAACGCCCGTGCCCGACGGACGTATTGCGTACGGGGAGGGCAGCGCGGGAGACAGCGATGCGGGGGCACCAGACGGTACCCCCGCGGCACCCGGCGATGCTGTTCAGCCGGTGCCCGCCGCAGCCTTTCGCAGCGTCGCGAGCTCCCCGTACATCACGTCGCCCGGGCACTCCGTCGACAGCCAGTCGCGATGGCCGCTGATCTCGTGGACGTCCTTCGTGGTGCCGTTGATCGGGTTGGTGTACGTGACCTGGGCCTGGGGGTCGACCCCGTGGAAGCGGGTCAAGGCACGGACCAGGCTGGTGAGGGACGCGCGGGCGGCGTCGGTCGGGCCCTGTTCCATCAGGTTGCCGAGGAGGGCGATGCCGAGGTTGCCCGAGTTGAAACCGCCCACGTGGAAGGCGGTCACGAGCTTGCCGTCGGCGTCGTGGGCCGCGACGCCGTCGTCGCCCGAGTAACGGCCCTCGTAGACGGTGCCCTTGGCATCGATGAGGAAGTGGTAGCCGATGTCGCCCCAGTCGTTCGTGATCGCGTGGAGCTGGTAGATCGCGCGCACCGTGGCGGCCGGGTCCGGGTCATCGTTGGCTGTGGCGGTGTGGTGGACCGTGAACGTCTGGAACGGGTAGTACGCCGTCGGCGTGTTCTCCGTGCCGTCCGGCTTGAAGCGGAGCTTCTCGTCCGCGCCCCAGGCCGCCCGCGAGAGGTAGGCGACACCACGCACCCGGGTCGTGTCCGCCGGAACCGCCACCTTGCGGCTCGGGCCGCGCGTCGTGTCGATGGCCAGCGAACGCAGCCCGGTGGCTCCGTCCGGCGCCTTCAGCTCGTAGCCCGCGGCCCGGTCGACGGGGATGAGCAGCGCGCCGCCGTTGCTGTCCGAACAGCCGTTGCCGCTCAGGGACTTCCAGGCTCCCTTGCCGCCGTCGGCGTCGGTCAACCGGATGCCGCCGCCGGTGGCCTCACGGGTGCCGGCCCAGCGCACGCCCACGTAACCGATGGGGAAGGCGGCCTCCACCGGCGCCTCGCCCGTGGCCTCCTTGGCGCGGGTCTTCGGGAAGGTCTCGGAGGTCGTACCGGGCTCGGCGTCGGTGGTGTCCGAACCGGCCGCGTCCGAGGTGGTGTTGGCCATCACGACGGGGGTGAGCGCGGCGCCCGCCGCGACCGCGCCCGCCGCACCGATCAGCCCGCGCCGCGTGACGCGGGACCGGGCACGGTGGGACGTGGGAGAGGAGGAAGGAGTGGGAGGGGTGGGGGTGGTGGGGGGAACAGTCATGGGGCTTCCTTTGGTGTTCCTGGTCGTTCCTGACGGCGGCGGGGCGTATGGGGCCCACACTCCAGCCATGCTTGAAGACTCAACGGAGCATAGGGGTTCCGGTTACCGGCCCTGTCGACGCCCCTCGATAAAATCCCCGGATGCACTCCTCCCCCTCCTCCCCCGCACGTCTCGTCCATGAATTTCATCTGGCCTTCGGACTCGACGCCCGCACGACACCCACCGAGGTCTCCCCTGAACTCGCGGCCCATCGCGGCGAGTTGCTGGCCGAGGAGGCCGCCGAGGTGGCGGAGGTCGCCGTCGCCGGGCCGCTCGACCGGCTGGCGCACGAGCTCGCGGACGTCGTGTACGTCGCGTACGGCACCGCGCTCGTCCACGGCATCGACCTCGACGCGGTGATCGCCGAGATCCATCGCGCCAACATGACGAAGCTGGGGCCCGACGGGCGCGTGAGCCGCCGGGCCGACGGCAAGGTCCTCAAGGGGGACCACTACCGGGCTCCGGACGTGTCGGACGTGCTGCGGAACCAGGGCTGGGAGCCTCAGCCCACCGTCTGACCTGCCCTGACCTCCTCTGAACTGCCTGAACCACTCTGACCTGCTCTTTCTCCTGATTGTCAGTGGCGTGCGTTACGAATTGATGTGTCACGCAGCGTCACGACGGGGGAGGTAGTGATGACGATGCAGGGTGCGCCCGATCCGGGGGAATCACAGAGGGAACCGGCTCGTACGCATGTCTCGGCTGCCGGGTTGCGGGCGCGGGGGTGGTCCGACGGGACAGTGCGCCGGCTGTTGGGGGAGCCCGACCGGCTGAGTGCGCATCCGCATTTCCGTTCGGCGCCCTGGATCCGGATGTATCGCGTCGAGCGGGTCGAAGCCGCCGAGGAGAGCGCGGAGTTCCGGTCGGGAGCGGCGTTCGCGGCGCGGCGATCAGGTGCGGTGCGCAAGGCCGTGGGCCGCAGAGGGCGGGAGGCCGTGGCGCGCCGGCGGCGGGAGGTACTGGCCCGGATTCTGGCCGCGCCCATCGAAGTACCGCGGATGGACGCCGGTGAGTTGACGCGACGAGCCGTCGAGCACCGCGCCCGGCGGGAGACCGAGACCGCCACAGACGCCGCAGGCACCACAGCCATCGCAGGCACCGCAGGCACCCTCGACACCTCCAGCCCTCCCAGCCCTGCCAGCGCTCCCAGCCCTCCCAGCGCTCCCAGCCCTCCCAGCCCTCCCAGCCCTCCCAGCCCTCCCAGCCCTCCCAGCAGCGATCGTGCATCGCTCGACCAATGGAAGGTCGACTACCTGCGGCAGCGGATCCACGCCGCCATCGCCGAGGCGTATCCGGAGCTCGCGGAGGAGTGCGAGCGGCAGGTGCGCGACCGGCAACTCGGCCCGCCGGCCGGGGAGATCGGCGCGCACAGTGATTGACACCTACACGCAACGCCCGGGAAAACACCGCTTCCTACGGTCGGCGGGCGAGCGCCGATCACCGACCCGCAAGGAGCCGTGCCACCCGTGAAAATCGCCCACCGTACAGCCGCTTTGCTCTGTTCGTTCGCCGTCGCCGCCGGAGTCTCGCTGGCAGGCGCGAGCGCCCATGCCGAGGAGAGGAAGGATCTGCCCGAAGTGGCGGTGATCGGTACGGGCGGGACCATCTCCGGGGTCAGTACGAACCGCGTCTCGTTCCAGGACTACCGGTCGGGGCAGCTCGCGATCTCCAAGATGGTGGACGAGCTGCGGCCGGAGGTGGACGGCCTGGCCGACGTGACGACCGAGCAGTTCGGGAACAAAGGGTCTAGCGGGTACTCCATCGCGGACTACCGCAAGCTCACCGCATCCGTGGACGCCGCGCTGAAGAAGAACGACGCCGTCGTGGTCACCACCGGTACGGACACGATGGAGGAGTTCGCGTACTGGCTCGACCTGACCGTGCGCAGCGACAAGCCGGTCGTCCTCACGGGATCGATGCGGCCGTGGACCGTCATCGGCACGGACGCGCCGGCCAACCTCTACAACGCCATCAAGCTCGCCGCGAGCCGCAAGACCAAGTGCTTCGGAACCGTCGTCATGCTCAACGACGAGATCCAGGCCGCCCGGGAGGTCCGCAAGACCAACGCACTGCGCATGGACACCTTCGAGAGCGGACGTTCCGGGGTGCTCGGCACGGTCGACCAGGACAACATCAGGCTCAACCGGGCACCGGCCCGCGTCCAGAAGTGCGGCAAGGCCGGCTGGCGTACGCCCTTCGACCTGGACCGGATCGTCGGCAGGGTGAGCGCCAAGGAGGAGACAAAGGAGAAGACAAAGGAGGAGAGCAAGCCGCTGCCGAAGGTGGAGATCGCGTACTCGTACCAGGACGCGGGCGGCGAGGCGATCAAGGCATTCGCGGACGGCGGCGCCAAGGGGGTCGTGACGGCGGGCACGGGCGCCGGGGGCATATCACCCGCGATGTCGACCGCGCGGACGGACGCGGTGAAGAAGGGGGTGACGTTCGCGTCGACCACCCGTACCGGATCGGGCGCGGTGTACGACTCGACCGGCACCACCGGCGTCATAGGTGCCGAGGACCTGAGCCCGCAGAAGGCCCGGCTGTTGCTGCTCCTCTCACTCGCGGCGACGAACGACGAGAAGCTGATACGCGAGTGGTTCGCGACCCTGGGGACGGCCCAGTTCACCACCAGGTGACTGCCCAGCCCACCATCGGGTGACGGCCGAGTCGGCCATCAGGTGACGGCCGACGGTGGCCGACAACACCTCGCGGAGGATCGGCGGAGGATATTCGGATGCGGCCCCGCAAGCCGGGGCCGCATGATCGGCGGGTTGCCCCTCAACAGCCACCGATTCCCTCGACATCCACCGATCCGTCCGCGGGAGGCCACCCATGCTGAAGCGCGTCACCGTCCCCACCCTCTTCAAGCCGCCCACCTACTCCCACGCCTCCGTCGTCGAAGCGGGCACGCGTCTCGCCTTCCTCGCCGGGTCCGTGCCTCTCAACGACGACGGCGAGCTCGTCGGCCCGGGCGATCCGGTACGGCAGGCCGAGCGGGTGATCGCGAACCTGGGCGAGCAACTCCGGGCGATCGGCAGCGACTTCGAGCACGTCGCGTACACCGACGTGTATGTCGTGAGCGGTGACCCCGCGGTGCTCTCCGAGGTGTGGGAGGTCGTGGAGGCCTCCCGCCTCAGCGTCGGCCCGCACTCCTCCACCCTCCTCGGCGTCTCGTGCCTCGGATACACCGGCCAGCTCGTGGAGATCACGGCCACGGCCGTGGTCCCGGACCCCGCTTCCGACCAGGCCTAGAGTCCCCCCATGCTGATCGAACACCGCGGGCAGCGCCCCGTCGTCCCGGCCTCCGCGTACGTCGCGCCGACCGCCGTCCTCTGTGGCGCGGTCACCCTCGGCGAACGGGCCCGTGTACTGCACGGTGCCGTGCTCACCGCGGAGGACGGGGAGGTGAGGACCGGCGATGACGTCGTCGTGATGGAGAACGCCCTCGTACGGGGACGGCGGCGCCACCCCGCGCTCATCGGAAACGCCGTACTGATCGGACCGCACGCCCATGTCAACGGCGCCCGGATCGAGGACGAGGTCTTCGTGGCCACCGGAGCCTCCGTCTTCCCCGGAGCCGTCGCGGGCGCCGGTTCGGAGCTGCGGATCAACAGCGTGCTGCAGGTCAACTCGATCCTGCCGCCCGGCTCGGTCGTACCCATCGGCTGGATCGCCGTCGGGGCCCCGGAGGCCCAGCTCTTCGCGCCTGGCCGGCATGACGAACTGTGGGAGGTGCAAAGGGAGTTGGACTTCCCGGGCACGGTGTACGACGTACCGCGCGGCACGTCCATGCGGGACATCATGGCGCGGCAGGCGGACCACTTCTCGGCACACCTCGACGACCGCGTCCTCGACGACACCCCCTCGACCGACTGACCTCCTGGACCAGCCCGGTTCAGCCGCGGGAGTTCCGGGCCAGCTCCAGCGCGTACGACGGCCACCACTGCCCGGCGGTCGGGCCGCCCCGGCAGGTGCCGTCGGACTCGCCCGGCCGCTTGATCCACAGATAGGCGTCGATCAGCGGGGCGCCCGTGGCCGTGGTCGGCGGTGTTCCCAGGGCCCTGCCGGGCGGATTGCACCAGGAATCGGTGCCGGTGTAGGGCCCGTTGCCGTTGCGGCTGGTGTCGATCACGAAGTGCTTGCCGCCGAGAGCCGCCGACAGCTGATTCCCGTACGCGGAACTGGCCGCGTCCGTCTGGAAGTTGGAGACGTTCAGCGCGAAGCCGTCGGCGCGGGCGATGCCCGACTGTGTCAGTGGCTCGACCAGTCGCGAAGTGTCCGGCAGCCAGGCGGAGTTGCCCGCGTCGAGGTAGACACGAGTACCGGGCTGCCGCTTGAGACGGTCCACGGCGTACGCCAGCAGCGCGTACCGTTCCTCGGCCACGACCGAGGCGCAGCCCGCCACCGTCTGCGCCACGGCGTCCGGTTCGACGATCACATACGCGTCCCGGTCGCCGAGCCCCGCCGCGAACTCGTCGACCCATTTCCGGTAGCCCGCGGCGTTCCGGGCCCCGCCTTGCGAGTAGGACCCGCAGTCGCGGTGCGGGATGTAGTACGCGACGAGTACGGCCGTACGTCCCTGTCGTGCGGCGGCGGTGGTGCGGGCCCGTACCACCGCCCGGGACGCGGGGCCGTTGAGCCACTCGGCCTGGGGACGCGTGGCGATCCGGTCCATGAGCAGGGCGTCCGCGGTCCGTCCCGTGAGTCGCCATTCGGCGGCCTGCAGGGCGGCGCGGGAACGGGGATCGACCCAGAAGGAATCCACGGCGTCGCGCCCCTTCACGTCCGGACCGGCCGGACCGACACCGAACACCCCACGTGCACCCGACACCCCACGTGCACCCGACGCCTCACGTGCACCCGAAGTCCCGGCACCACACACGACCGTCGACGCGGCGACCACCAGAGCGGCAAGCACACCGGCAACCACCCGGACCCGCCCCCCGGCACGGCCTCGGCCCCGACCCTGACCCCGGCCACCAGCAAGCAACCGGACACAGGCACCCGGACCCACACCAGCGACCACGACCGACTCCGTTCCCACCGCCGGAGGCAACGGCGGCGACTCCTCTGCGGGGCACCGCCCACGTGCCGGCACCGCTCCCCCGGAGTCTGCGGTCAGCCGCGCCCGGCCACCTCGTTCGCCGCCTCGGGGGCCCGGAGAATCACTCCGACGGCGGCCCCCAAGTACGCCGCTTCGGCAGGGGCTTGGCGTAGCTTCCCGCCCTGCTCGTCGTCAGGCCCAGCGACACCAGCGACTCGGCGAGTTTCACCGCGGCGCCCACCCCGTCGACGACCGGCAGCCCCAGCTTGTCCCCCACCGCCCGCTGCAGCCCGGTCATCCCGGCGCACCCGAGCACCAGGACCTCGGCGCCCGCGTCCCGGGCCCGCTCGGCGGCGGCCACGAAGGCGGCTTCCGTACGCTCCGAGTCGCCGAGGTCGAGGACGCCGAGCCCGGTGCCCACGACGGCGGCACAGTTCTGGGCCACCCCGGCTCCGTACAGGCTGTCCTCGATCTGCCCGGCCGACCGCTCCAGCGTGGTGACGACGCCGTACCGCCGCCCGAGCAGACACGCGAGATGGGCGGCCGCCTCGGTGATGTCGACGACGGGTACGTCCACGAGTTCCCGTACGCCCTCGCGCCCGTGCTCCCCGAAGCCGGCCAGGACGACGGCGTCGTACGGACCCTCGTACGTCCGCAGGGTGTCGATGACGGCGGCCGCCGAGAGATAGCTGTCGAGCCAGCCCTCGGCGGACTCGGGTCCCCAGGCGGGGGTGAGTCCGAGCACGGTGGTGCCCGGGCCTGCAGCGGCCCGGGCACCTCGCACGATCTCCTCGGTCATCCCCTGCGTCGTGTTGCAGTTGGTGACGACGATCCGCACGTTCAGCCCTCCACGGGAGCCGAGGTCGAAGCCGACGCCGGCTCGGTGACGGCGGCCGCGGCGCGCTCGGAGCGGCACAGGAGCGCGTACAGCCCGGCGGCCAGGGCCGTCCCGATGAACCACGAGTACGGGGCGACCTCGCTGAAGGTCGTCACCAGTGCGAGCACCGCCGAGACCGCCGCCGCGGGCAGGAACGCCCACAGGGCCTTGGGGTTGACGCCCTTGCGGTAGTAGTAGCGCGATCCGGGCTCGGCGTTGAAGAGCTCGTCGACGTCGATGCGGCCGTGCTTGACCCAGAAGTAGTCGAGCATGATCACACCGAACAGCGGGCCGAGGAAGGCGCCGAGACCGCCGAGGAAGTACTGGACGACTGTGGGGTTGGAGAAGAGGTTCCACGGGGTCACCACCAGCGCGGCCACCGTGCTGATCAGACCGCCGACCTTGAAGGTGATCTTCTGCGGCCAGACGTTGGCCAGGTCGTACGCGGGCGAGACGAAGTTGGCGACGATGTTGACGCCCATGGTGGCGATGGCGAAGGTCAGCGCGCCCAGCACCAGGACCCAGGTGTTGCCGATCTCGGCGACCAGGTGGGCCGGGTCGGTGATCGCCTTGCCGAACACCTCCAGCGAGCCGGCCGTGACGATGACCGACACGATCACGAAGGCGGTCGAGTTGATGGGCAGGCCCCAGAAGTTGCCGCGCTTGACCGTCCTGTAGTCGGGCGCGAAGCGCGAGAAGTCGCAGAAGTTGAGCATCAGCGTGCCGTACGTGGCGAGGATCAGCCCGATCGCGCCGAACCACTGGCGCCACTGCTCACCGACGGAGACCGGGTTCGGAGTCGTCGTGAGCGAGATGGTCCAGTCGGCCTTGGCGAGGATCCAGATCGCGAGGGCGATCATGACGAGCCAGATGGCCGGACCGCAGAAGTCCTGGAACTTCCGTACGGATTCCATGCCCTGGCTGATGATCAGCGCCTGGAGCAGCCACAGCGAGAGGAAGGACACCCAGCCGAGCGCGTCGAGGCCGAGGAAGGAGCTGTGGGTCCAGGACTCCAGGCCGGGCCAGGCCGCGAGCAGCATGATGTTGACGGCGACGGAGGCCAGATAGGTCTGGATGCCGTACCACATGATGGCGATGACGGCCCTGATCAAGGCCGGGATGTTGGCGCCCCACACGCCGAAGCTGATCCTGCTGATCACGGGGAATGGCACGCCGTGGCGCTGTCCGATCTTCCCCATCCAGTTCATGCCGACGTAGATCAGCACGAAGCCGACGAGCAGGGACGTGAAGATCTGCCAGACGTTCATACCGAGGACCAGCAGGCCCGCCGCGAACGTGTAGTTGCCGAGGTTGTGGACGTCGGACATCCACATGGCGAAGAGGTCGAAGACCTTCCAGTTTCGCTTGCCCGCGGGCGCGAGGTCTTCGTTGGTGAGCCGGGGATCGGGGACGAACGCCGGTGTGCCGGTGGCTGTGGCTGGATCGGCGAGGGACACAAGGCCTCCATGAGCGAGGGGACGACGGGAGGACTGCGGGGAGCGTGGCGAGTGTGGGGGAGGCTGAGAGCTGAGGCCGAGGAGCAGCCGCTCGCAGTTTTGGTATACCAAACTGACGTCATGGTCTCGCCGCCGACGACATCTCGCCATGTCCGTACGGTTACAGCTCGGTAAAACCGTCCCTGGTTCGGCGAGGATGGACCCATGACAACGGTGGAACCGCTGGGGGCGGTACGCGAGCGGGTCCTCGGCTCGCTGCGGCAGGAGATCATCGCCGGGCGGCTGCTGCCCGGCGACCGGCTGGTCGAACGCGAGCTGGCCGAGCGGTTCGGGGTCTCCCGCGTACCGGTCCGCGAGGCGATCCGGGCCCTGGTCGCGGAGGGCTTCGTCCTCTTCGAGACCCCGCGCCGCACGGTCGTACGCCGCCTGACCCCGACGGACGTCGCGGAACTCTTCGAGCTGCGTGAGGCCTTGGAGGTGTACGCCACCGGTCTGGCCGCGCAGCGCGCCACCCGGGCCGATCTCGCCGAGCTGGAGGAGCTCCTCGACCGTGCGGCGACCGCGACCCGCGCGGACGACGCGGAGGCGATCACCGACATCAACACCCGTTTCCACGACCGGATCCTGGCGATGGCCGGCAACAGTCTGCTGATCTCCGTGATGGAGCCGGTCGACGGCCGACTGCGCTGGCTCACCCGCCAGAACGAGGAGTGGCCCCAACTCCTGGCCGAACACCGCGAGTTGTACGCGGCCATCGCCTCCGGCGACCGTGAACGAGCCCGCGCCCGCGCCCTGGCCCACGTACAGGCCAACTACCGCTCGACAGTGCGCCACCTCTTCGGCGACGGCGACGGCGACACCGGGCCCGGCCCCGCCGCCCATGCCAGTACCAACGCCAACGCCAACTCCGGCTCCGGCTCCGGCTCCGGCTCCGGCTCCGAGGGAGAAGTGTGACCGTCCGTACGGCCATAGGTGCCGCGAGGACCCGTCCCTGCACGCTCGTCGTCTGCCGCGGCTGCTGCTGCGGCGACGCGCGCAAGTACCCGGACTACGACCACGAGTGGCAGCTGGACCGGCTGCGCGCGGCGGCCGAGGCTTCCGCCGGCCGCCTCGCGGTCCGTACGACGGACTGCCTCGGCCCGTGCGATCAAGCCAACATCATCGTCGTACAGCCGTCGGGAGAGGGCCGCAGGCGAGGCGGCCGGCCCGTCTGGATCGGCTGGTCGATGGGCGACGACTGCACCGACGAGATACTCCGCTGGGCGCAGGCCGGCGGCCCCGGTATCGCCCCTCCCCCGGCCACCCTTGAGCTGCAGTTCGTGCAGTCGGCGGGCGAACGGGACCGGGCGCGACGCTAGCCCTCGTACGTTCGGGTCGGCAGGTCCGCCGCCTTCGCCGCCGTGCGCAGCACGTTTCGCAGCATCTCGGGGGTGAGCCGACCCGTGAAGGTGTTGCGCTGGCTGACGTGGAAGCAGCCGAAGAGCTCCAGCGGCCGATCGGGGCCCTCCAACGTGACCCGTGCCCCGTGTGCGAAGGCAGGACGGGGCCGGGGCACCGTCCACCCCGCCTCGGCGAACGCGGGCAGCGCGGCCTGCCAGCCGAAGGCACCGAGCACGACGACCGCGCGAAGGGTGGGCCTGAGCAGCCGCAGTTCGCTCACCAGCCAGGGGCGGCAGGTGTCCCGCTCCTCCGGCGTCGGTTTGTTGGCGGGCGGCGCGCAGTGCACGGGTGAGGTGACGCGTACGCCGTGGAGGGCAAGCCCGTCGTCGATGCTCACGGAGGTGGCCCGGGAGGCCAGCCCCACATCGTGCAGCGCCGCGTACAGCACGTCCCCGGACCGGTCTCCCGTGAACATCCGCCCGGTACGGTTCCCGCCGTGTGCCGCGGGCGCGAGTCCGACCACCAGCAGCGAGGCGTCCGGCGGCCCGAAGCCCGGCACCGGGCGGCCCCAGTACGTCCAGTCCGCGAAGGCGGCCCGTTTCGTCCGGGCCACCTCCTCCCGCCAGTCGACCAGCCGCGGGCAGGCCCGACACCCGGCGATCCGCTCGTCCAACTCGGCCAGGCTGCGCTCCTGCTCCATGCCTCCACGGTATGCCCGGCGGAAAACGGTTCCGACTGCCCGGCCGTCGAGGACTAAGGTCGGACCATGGCTTCAGGGACTCAGGGCAACGGCAAGGACGGGACCGGCGGGGGCGGCTCCGACGCCGCCGGGGCCGACGCGAACGTGGCCGACGCGAACGTGGCCGAGAAAGCGGTCGCGGCCGCGCCCGCGACCGGTGAGACCGTGCGCGTCGACAGCTGGATCTGGTCCGTACGCCTCGTGAAGACGCGTTCGATGGGTGCCAGCGCCTGCCGCGGAGGCCATGTCCGGGTGAACGGCGAACGCGTCAAGCCCGCGCACACCGTCCGCGTCGGCGACGAGGTCCGGCTGCGGCACGACGGCCGGGAGCGGGTCGTGGTCGTGAAGCGTGTGATCCGTAAGCGGGTCGGGGCGGCGGTCGCCGCCGAGTGCCTTGTCGACAACAGTCCGCCGCCTCCGCCTCGCGAGGCCGTCGCCCCGGCGGGTGTCCGTGACCGGGGTACGGGGCGGCCCACCAAGCGGGATCGGCGGGAACTGGAACGGCTGCGGGGGCTTGGGGCGCCTGATGGTGGCCCCGGGGCGCCTCCTACGTCTTGACCCTGGCCGAGGCCGTGGCCGCAGCCGCAGCCGCAGGAGGGTTAGGACGCTGGGTGCGGGCCGTCCGTGGCTGGTCGCGCAGTTCCCCGCGCCCCTGAAGGGGCATGCCCAGACCCGGCACCTCGGATTCGGCACCCGGAACTCCACGGCGAGCAGGCAGCCCAGCGTCCGGCAGGGCCTTGGTAGGCCCCGCCGGACGGCCGTCCGAACCCCGTCCGCGCTCAGGCGCGTCGGCGGATCAGCCTCGACAGCTCGGCGGCATCCCTTCGCCGGGCCCAGGCTATGAGAGCCAGCGGGAGTATGAGAATGAGCGGGGTCGCCGCGTTCTCCCCTCCGAACACCGTGACCTGGGTGATGAACGCGCCCACCATCAGCGCGCCCAGCGACACCGCCGCCACCGACGAGAGCACCGGGATCAACAGCGCGACGGCACCGGCCAGTTCGAGCACACCGATGCTGTACATCCCCGCGCTGCCCCAGCCCATCTCGTTGAACACCTCGGCCGCCGAGGGGTGCGCGATGAGCTTGGGAAGCGCGCTCGCGAACGCGTAGAAGAGAGCGAGCAGCACCTGCAGTCCCCGCAGGGCGAGGCGGGCACGACGCCCACGAGCGGTCGCCGACTCGGCGATGACCGTACGGGGGCCGGTGCCGGTGCCGGTGCCGGTGCCGGTGCCGGAGGTGACGGTGGCAGTGGTCTCGAACATGGGGGCCTCCTGTGAGAAGCGGTGCGCGTTGCTGTCACAGAGGAAGACCGGCCCGGTGTCCGAAACTCATCGCCGCACGAAGAACTCGTTGCCCCGCAAGGGGCTTCACCACTTCAAGTCGTCAGACCGTCACGCCGGCACCGCCCGCACCCACACCCGGTCCTCCGTCAGATACCGGTCGACCTTCAACCCCGCCTCCCCCAGCGCCTCCTCGAACGCCTCCTTCGTGAGCGGTCGGGCGAGGAACGTCTGCGTCCATACCGCGTCCGGGAACACATACTCCGCCCGCACCGAGTTGACCCCGTTCCCGACCGGCTCCGCCGACAGAATCCGGATCGTGAACCCGCTCGGATCCTGCCGCTCGCGCGGCAGATTCGTGTGGTAGTCCTCCCCCTCGCGCTGGATCAGCACGCACCCGTCGTCCGCGACATGGCTCCGGCAGGCGTCGAGTAGCCCGCGCCGCACCGCGTCGTCTCCGTCGTGCACGAGGAACGACGCGAGCATCACCACGTCGAACCTCTCCCCCGCCAGGTCGAGTGTCTCGATGGGGCTGCATATCGTGCGCGCCCCACGCACCCGCTCCAGCATCTCGGCCGACTCGTCCACCGCCGTCACCGTGAATCCCCGCTCCAGGAGCGGGTGGGTCATACGCCCCACGCCGCTGCCCAGTTCGAGAATGTGCGCCCCCGCCGGCACGGCCCCGGCGATGATGTCCGGCTCGTCCCCGACGGACAGGCGCGAGTACAGCTCCACCGCGCAGCCGTCCGGCGTGATGGCGCCGGGCCCTGTCCCTTCGTGTCCCTCACGCATCTCGATCGTCATACCAGCCCAACGGCCCGTGCCCGCCGCCCCGTTCCCGCCACCCCCCACACCACTCGTTCGAGTGACACCTCGAACTGGCCAGGAACTGAGCGGCAGTTGACCACCGATGGCGTGAGCCGGTCACAAATCTTTCGGTTCTCCCGGTTCTCCCGGCTCTCCCGGTCCTCCCGGTCCGGTCACCACGCGAACCAGCCATGCCCGCCGTACCAGTGGCCGCCCGCCCGCAGATGGTCACCGACCGCCCGCTCGACCCTGGTGCGCCGCGGCAACCCCTCCACCGGCAGCTCCGGGTCGCCGAAGACGAATCCGACGGGACCCTTGTCGTCCGCCTTCGTCTCCTCGTACGCGATCCGGAACCGCTCCTGGAAACTCACGATGTTGGAGTCCGCCGGAAGGTACCGCTGCAACTGCCGGTCGAGCAGCCAGGAGTGGCATTCCGCCACCGCGTACCGCTCTTCCGGGTAGTGGCGGGCGAAGAACTCCCTTGCCAGGTCCAGCGACTGGTCGCAGGCCTCCGGTGACAGGGGTCCCCGGAAGTCGGCGATGTGCACGCTCAGACAGAGGTCTCCGGGGCCGGTGTCGAGTCCCGCGGCCGAGGCCGCCTCCCCCGTGTGGCCGCCGAGCCGCGCGCGCTGGAACTGGAGCCGCCCCAGCTGGTACAGCTCCCCGTGGAAGTGCAGCCCGATCCACCAGGGCACCAGCAGCCCGCTGGTGCCGACGCGTCGCCGGTGCACGGCCATGTGCCGGCCCAGGTCGGCGAGGGTGCGCCGGGACACGTCCGCCGGAACGCCCCGCTGCAGGTGATAGGCGCGCACATACGGCAGCGCGGCGAGGAAGACGAACACATGGAAGGTGCGCCCCAGCGCTCCGGTGGACTCCGGGAACGCGGGCGGCTCCCACCCCTTGCCGATCTCCCCCATGCCGCGTACGAACCGGGCGACGCACCGCCGCAGCAGCGTCATCGCCTCCGGGTCCGCCACCAGCCTGCCGCGCAGCGCGACGAGTTCGTTGACGTACTCGTGCGGCACGGACAGGTCGAGCAGGACGTCCGGCAGCGCGATCGCGTCAGGCAGGACGTCCTCCGCCCGTGGACCGTCGGGCTCTCCCTCGCTCTCCAGGTCCTTCAGCCATCCGGCGAGCCTCTCGTCCGCCCGCAGCTCCTCCACCAGCACAGTTGCTCCCCGTTCGTCCGCCTCTTGGTGAACGTGCACCACGAAGAGTACGTTTCCCCGTAGGAGTAGTGGTCCCGATGCGTACGGGTAGTGAACCGACGACTGCGCGCAGTGTGCTGAGAACGCGCCTGTGGCTCAGTGTGTGGGGTCTTGTCTGGGCGATCGCGGGGACGGTCGCGTTCCTCCTCGTCGGGCGGCCGGGCTGGGCGATCGCCTGCGGAGTGCTGTGGCTGATCGTCACCGTCGACCTGTGGATGGTCCTCAGACACATCCGCCAGGGTCCCCACTACCAGCCTGGCCCCGACATCCCGCCGTACCGCCCGCCGGAACACCGCCTCTAGAGCGCGTACTTCGCGTACTTCGCGGCCCGGCTCTCAGCTTCTCGGCGCCAACAGGCTCGTGTCAGGAGTCGTCCCGCGCGCAGAACTCGCCCCGCGCCTCAGGAGTCGAACCGCGCCGCGGCAAGATACTCCGGCTGCGGATCCAGCGCCGCCGCGAGCCTGAAGTGGCGTAGGGCCTGGTCGGAGCGGCCGGAGCGCTCGTAGGTGCGGGCGAGCGCGAAGTGCGCGAACGCGTTGTCCGGCTCGCGCTCCAGCACGATGGTGAACTCCAGCTCGGCGGGCCGCAGTTGCGCCGCCGCGAAGAAGGCACGCGCGCGCAGCAGCCGGGCCGCGGTGTTCTCGGGATGTGCGGCGATGACTCGGTCCAGCAGCTTCACCGCACCCCGCGGATCCCGCGCGGCGAGCAACTGCTCGGCGGCACGGAAGTCGATGACATGCGTCTCCGGAGTACGTCCGGTGAATCCGCTGGTCTCGGGCACGGCTGAGTCCTTCCCTCACTGCACGGAATCAACGCCCCCGAGGGGCCCACTATTCCGAGGCCGCCCGGGCCCGCCGGACCAGATCCGCCCACACGTCCCGTACGCGCCGCTGCAGGGCTTCCAGTGGTACGTCGTTGTCGATGACGACGTCCGCGATCTCCAGGCGCTTGTCGCGCGTGGCCTGGGCGGCCATGCGGGCGCGGGCGTCCTCCTCGGTCATGCCGCGCAGCCGCACGAGCCGGTCGAGCTGGGTCTCGGGGCTGGCGTCGACGACGATCACGAGGTCGTAGAGCGGCGCGAGGCCGTTCTCGGCGAGCAGGGGGACGTCGTGCACGACCACGGAGTGCTCCGCGGCGGCCTCTTCGAGTTCGCGGGAGCGGGCGCCCACCAGTGGGTGCACGATCGTGTTCAGCACGGCGAGCTTCTCGGCGTCCGCGAAGACGATCGATCCGAGCCTGGGCCGGTCAAGGCTGCCGTCCTCGGCGAGCACGTCCTCGCCGAAGGCGTCCACGACCGCCGCGAGCCCCGCTGTTCCCGGCGCGACGACCTCCCGCGCGATCCTGTCGGCATCGATCAACACGGCGCCGTGCTCCACGAGCAGCCGCGACACCTCACTCTTACCGGCACCGATCCCACCGGTCAGACCAACCTTCAACATGCCCACGAGCTTAGGCCCCGCCACAGGAATCGCCCCGACGGGGCGCCCTACAGGGGCGCGGGGAACTGCGCGCCCAGCCACAACGAACCCGCAGCCAAATACGAGCCCTCAGCGGAGCGCCTACGCGTCGCCCTCCCGCTCCGCCAGGAACCGTTCGAATTCGAGCCCGATCTCGTCCGCGGACGGAATCTCCACCGGCTCGGCCAGCATGTTGCCCCGCGTCTCGGCGCCCGCAGCGGCGTCGTACTGGTGCTCAAGTCCCTGGACGAGCGCGACGAGTTCCTCGTCGCCCTCCTGGATCTGCCGGTCGATCTCGGTCTGCGTGCGGTGCGCCTCGGTGCGCAGGGCGTGTGCGATGCCGGGCAGGACCAGACCGGTGGCCGCGGTGATGGCCTCCATGACGGTCAGCGCGGCGTCCGGGTACGGAGAGCGGGCGATGTAGTGCGGCACGTGGGCGGCGACGCCCAGGATGTCGTGTCCGGCCTGCATCAGGCGGTACTCGACCAGCGACTCGGCGCTGCCGGGGACCTGGGCCTCGTCGAAGGGGCTGCGATGGCCCGGGACGAGATCCGTGCGGTTGCCGTGCGGTGTGAGGCCCACGGGGCGCGTGTGCGGTACGCCCATGGGAATGCCGTGGAAGTTCACGGACAGGCGCACGCCGAGGCGCTCCACGATCTGCTGGACGGCCGCGGCGAAGCGCTCCCACTCGACGTCCGGCTCGGGTCCTGACAGCAGCAGGAACGGTGCGCCGGTGGCGTCCTGGACGAGTCGCACGTCCAGGGTGGGCTCCTCGTAGTCGGCCCAGCGGTCGCTCCTGAACGTCAGGAGTGGGCGCCGGGCGCGGTAGTCCACGAGCCTGTCGTGGTCGAAGCGGGCCACGACCTGGTGGGGCAGCGAGTCGAGCAGCCGGTCGACGATCTGGTCGCCGGTCTCGCCCGCGTCGATGTATCCGTCGAAGTGGTAGAGCATGACAAGACCGGCCGACTCCTGGGCGAGCGCCATGTCGACGACAGCCAGGCCCTTCGGCTCCCATGCGTACAAACCCTGCGGATCAAGCACAGTGACCGCTCCTCCTCGTGTTCGTACTCCACAACGCGGACCAGGACACGAGCATTCCCCGCTCACCCCCGTTCGCTGCCCCCTTTTACCTGCTTCTCATGCGCTGCCACCGGCTTTGACCTTGCCATGACAGTGCAACGCCGTCGTCGCAGAAGCGGGCCGTCCGCCTTCGTGCCCGCGCCGGCGAGGCCCCCTGTGCGCAGGCCCAGGGCAGGGTCAACTCCAGGCTCCGGTCGGGGCCGACGCGAGGCTCCGGGCACCGGCAACGCACTGCGGGCCCGCACCCAGAAGGGTGCGGGCCCGCAGTCACCAGCTAGTTACTGCCTAGAAGGTGTGCGATCAGCTCTGGCCTCCGGCCAGCTTCTCGCGGAGGGCGGCCAGCGCCTCGTCCGACGCCAGGGCGCCGGAGTTGTCGTCCGACTCCGAGGAGTACGAACCGCCGCCACCGCTGCCACCGGAGGCGGCCGGAGCCGCACCCGGGGTGGCGACACCCTCGGCCTCGGCCTGGGCGTCCGCCTCGCGGGACTTGATGACCTGAGCCTGGTGCTGCTCGAAGCGCGTCTGCGCCTCGGCGTACTGGTTCTCCCACACCTCGCGCTGGGACTCGTAGCCCTCGAGCCAGTCGTTGGTCTCGGGGTCGAAGCCCTCGGGGTAGATGTAGTTGCCCTGGTCGTCGTACGACGCGGCCATGCCGTAGAGCGTCGGGTCGAACTCGACCGAGGCCGGGTCGGCACCGAAGGACTCGTTGGCCTGCTTCAGGGACAGCGAGATCCGGCGACGCTCGAGGTCGATGTCGATGACCTTGACGAAGATCTCGTCGTTGACCTGGACGACCTGCTCCGGGATCTCCACGTGGCGCTCGGCCAGCTCGGAGATGTGGACCAGACCCTCGATGCCCTCGTCGACGCGCACGAACGCACCGAAGGGAACGAGCTTGGTGACCTTACCCGGGACGACCTGACCGATCTGGTGCGTACGGGCGAACTGCTGCCACGGGTCTTCCTGCGTCGCCTTGAGCGACAGGGAGACACGCTCGCGGTCCATGTCGACGTCGAGGACCTCGACGGTGACTTCCTGGCCGACCTCGACAACCTCGGAGGGGTGGTCGATGTGCTTCCAGGAGAGCTCGGAGACGTGAACGAGACCGTCGACGCCACCCAGGTCCACGAACGCACCGAAGTTGACGATCGAGGAGACGACGCCGGAGCGGACCTGACCCTTCTGCAGGGTGGTGAGGAACGTCTGGCGAACCTCGGACTGGGTCTGCTCGAGCCAGGCGCGGCGGGACAGGACCACGTTGTTGCGGTTCTTGTCCAGCTCGATGATCTTCGCCTCGAGCTCCTTGCCCACGTAGGGCTGGAGGTCGCGGACACGGCGCATCTCGACGAGAGAAGCCGGCAGGAAGCCACGGAGGCCGATGTCGAGGATGAGACCACCCTTGACGACCTCGATGACGGTGCCGGTGACGATGCCGTCCTCTTCCTTGATCTTCTCGATGGTGCCCCAGGCGCGCTCGTACTGGGCGCGCTTCTTCGAGAGGATCAGGCGGCCTTCCTTGTCCTCCTTCTGGAGAACAAGGGCTTCGATCTCGTCGCCGACCTTGACGACCTCGTTGGGGTCGACGTCGTGCTTGATCGAGAGCTCGCGGCTCGGGATGACACCTTCGGTCTTGTAACCGATGTCGAGCAGGACCTCGTCCCGGTCGACCTTCACGATGACGCCGTCGACGATGTCGCCGTCGTTGAAGTACTTGATCGTCTCGTCGATCGCGGCGAGGAAGGCTTCCTCGTTACCGATGTCGTTGACCGCAACCTGCGGGGTGGTGGCGGTGGTCTCGGTGCTGCTCGTCATGTGGGTAAGGGCTCCGGTACGGACAGTGAGTCGTAGGTACTGCTTACGCCGGGAGCCCGTTTCGCTCTGAAGAAGCCGGACAGCCAAGGAAGCGCCGAATCCGGGCGTGTTCGATGACGAACACTTGCCGGTGGCGCCTCGAAAACCGAGGGGACATACAACAGATGCGAGCGCAGCCTGCTACGTCTGAGGAGCGCAGGCCCGCAGCGCAACTTGTAGCATACGGGGGCAGCCGGACAGGGTCAATGCGCGAAGGCGCACACCCGGGGCGGATCGCCGCATACCCGGCACAAGACCCGTCTCACGAGGCCACCAGGGCCCTGCGGCACCCCTTGCGTGACGGCCGCCGCGGACGGGTCGGACGGAAGAGACCGCAGATTAGTACGAGGGAGCCGATCATCCAAGAGCCCGAACCGTTCGAGCCCGAGGCGACACGACGGGAGGCGGGGTCCGGCGAGAGCACCCGCGCCAATCGTGGCTGGTGGGACCGGAACGCGGACGAGTACCAGGTCGAGCACGGCACGTTTCTCGGCGACGACCGTTTCGTGTGGGGCCCAGAGGGCCTCGACGAGATCGAGGCCGAGTTGCTCGGACCGATGGAGGAACTGGCCGGAAAGGACGTCCTGGAGATCGGCGCGGGTGCCGCCCAGTGCTCGCGCTGGCTGGCCGCCCAGGGGGCCCGTCCGGTCGCCCTGGACCTCTCGCACCGCCAGCTCCAGCACGCGCTGCGGATCGGCGCCAAGGGGGTGGGGCTCGTCGAGGCGGACGCCGGCGCACTCCCGTTCGCGGACGCCTCCTTCGACCTCGCGTGCTCCGCCTACGGGGCGCTGCCGTTCGTCGCGGACCCCGTGAAGGTCCTGCGGGAGGTGCACAGGGTGCTGCGGCCCGGCGGCCGGTTCGTCTTCTCCGTCACGCACCCGATCCGCTGGGCCTTCCCCGACGAGCCCGGCCCCGAGGGACTGACCGTGACCTCCTCGTACTTCGACCGCACGCCGTACGTCGAGCAGGACGACGCGGGCCGCGCGGTGTACGTCGAGCACCACAGGACGGTCGGCGACCGCGTCCGGGACGTGGTGGCGGGCGGTTTCCGGCTGGTCGACCTGGTCGAGCCGCAGTGGCCCGCCTGGAACACCCAGGAGTGGGGCGGCTGGTCGCCCCTTCGGGGAAACCTCATCCCCGGCTCGGCGATCTTCGTGTGCGAGCGAAGCTAGTTGGGGGCACCCCCGGCCGAAGGCTGCGGGAGAGACTGAGCATGTGATCCGTTACGACGCTCTGGACCTCCTGCCCGTCCGCGGTGCGCTGCCCGGCCTGGGCGACGCCCTGGACGCGCACGGCGGTGCCGTGCTGGTCGCGCCGCCCGGCACCGGCAAGACGACCCTCGTGCCGCTCGTGCTCGCCGGTCTGGTCGGCGACGGGCCCATGCGCCGTGTCGTGGTCGCCGAGCCGCGGCGGATCGCGGCGCGGGCGGCCGCGCGGCGGATGGCGTGGCTGCTTGGCGAGAAGGTCGGCGAGAGCGTCGGGTACACCGTGCGCGGGGAGCGGGTGGTCGGGCCACGCGCGCGCGTGGAGGTCGTCACGACCGGTGTGCTGCTGCAACGGCTGCAGCGGGACCAGGAACTGGCGGGCGTCGACGTGGTCGTGCTCGACGAGTGCCACGAACGGCATCTGGACGCCGACACGGTGGCCGCGTTCCTGTTGGACGTACAGGCCGCGCTGCGCCCCGAGCTGCGGCTGGTGGCCGCCTCCGCCACGACCGACGCCGAGGGGTGGGCGAGGCTGCTGGGCGAGGTTCCGGTGGTCGAGGCGGAGGGCGTGTCCTACCCGGTCGAGGTGGTCTGGGCGCCGCCCGTACGCCCCGTACGGCCGCCGCACGGCATGCGGGTGGACCCGGTGCTGCTGACGCACGTGGCGTCGGTGGTGCGGCGGGCGCTTTCCGAACGCGACGGGGACGTCCTGTGCTTCCTGCCCGGTGTCGGGGAGATCGCGCGGGTCGCCGGGCAGCTCGGCGGGCTCGGTGATGTCGAGGTGCTTCAGGTGCACGGGCGGGCGCCGGCCGCGGTGCAGGACGCGGTGCTGTCCGGGGGTACGCGGCGCCGGGTGGTCCTCTCGACGTCGGTGGCCGAGTCGTCGCTGACGGTTCCGGGCGTGCGGGTGGTCGTGGACTCCGGGCTCGCGCGCGAGCCCCGGGTCGATCACGCGCGGGGGCTGAGCGCGTTGGCGACGGTACGGGCCTCGCAGGCGGCCGGCCGGCAGCGGGCGGGGCGCGCCGGGCGCGAGGCACCGGGCGCGGTGTACCGGTGCTGGGCCGAGGCTGAGGACGGGCGGCTGTCGCGTTTCCCGGCGCCGGAGATCAAGGTGGCCGACCTGACGGCGTTCGCCCTCCAGGCGGCCTGCTGGGGCGATCCCGACGCGTCGGGGCTGGCGCTGCTGGATCCGCCGCCGGGAGGCGCCATGGCGGCCGCTCGGGGCGTTCTGGAGGCCATCGGCGCGGTGGGCTCCGACGGGCGTCCGACGGAGCGGGGTGTACGGATGTCTCGGCTCGGGTTGCATCCGCGGCTGGGGCGGGCGTTGCTGGACGCGGGGCACTCCGTGGGTGCGGAGCGCGCTGCTGAGGTGGTTGCCCTGTTGAGTGAGGAGCCGCCTCGGGAGTACGGGGATGATCTTGCCGCTGCCTTGCGGGCGGCGCGGCGTGGGGGTGACGCCTATGCCGGGCGGTGGCGCACCGAAGTTCGGCGACTGCGGTCCGCGTCGGCGCCCGCGCCGAGCGCTCCGCGGGATGCGCTGTTCGATACATGCGGGCCGTCCGTGGCTGGTCGCGCAGTTCCCCGCGCCCCTGATGGGGCGCGCCTTGGCGAAGCCCCTACCGACGACCGTGCCGTGGGGCTCGTCGCCGCCCTCGCCTTTCCCGAGCGGGTTGCCCGGAAGCAAGGGGGCTCTTTTCTCATGGTGTCCGGTACTCGGGCCGAGGTGGGGGACGGGAGTGGGCTGCGGGACGCCTCGTGGATCGCTGTCGCCGTTGCCGATCGGCCCGTCGGTGCGGGGCACGCGCGCGTGCGGCTCGGGGCCGTGGTGGACGAGGCGGTCGCGCGCGAGGCGGCCGGGGCCCTGTACGGCAAGAGCGACGAGGTGCGCTGGGCCGACGGGGACGTCGTGGCGCGGCGGGTCGAGCGGCTGGGCGCGGTGGAGTTGACCGTACGGCCGTTGCGGAACGCCGAGCCCGGGCTCGTAAGGGAGGCTCTTCTTGAGGGGTTGAGGGAGGAAGGGTTCGGGGTGCTGCGGTGGTCCCGGGACGCCGAGGTGCTGCGGCAGCGGCTCGGGTTCCTGCGTCACCGGCTCGGTGCCCCCTGGCCCGATGTGTCGGACGACGCGCTCCACGCGCGCGTGGACGAGTGGCTGGAGCCGGAGTTGGGCCGGGCTCGGCGGCGGGCCGATCTGGAGCGGATCGACGCCGGGCAGGCGTTGGGCCGGCTGTTGCCGTGGGCGTCCGGGGAGGCGGCCCGGTTCGACGAGTTGGCGCCGGAGCGCATCGAGGTGCCGAGCGGGTCCAGGATCCGGGTGGACTACGCGGATCCGGAACGGCCCGTGCTGGCGGTGAAGTTGCAGGAGATGTTCGGGGCGCGGGAGTCGCCGGCCGTCGCCGGGGTGCCCGTGGTCGTGCATCTGCTGTCGCCCGCGGGCCGCCCGGCCGCCGTGACGGCCGACCTGGTGTCCTTCTGGCGGGACGGCTACCGGGGCGTACGGGCGGAGCTGCGCGGCCGGTATCCGAAGCATCCGTGGCCCGAGGACCCAGCCACCGCCGAACCGACCCGGCACACGAACGCGCGCCTCAGGCGCTGACCGGTTCCGGTTCGCGGGTCTCCGTCGGTGAGGGGTCGCCGGGGCGGCGGCTGCGGGCCTCCAGGTAGAGGGAGAGCGACAGCAGGCCTGCGCCGAGGATCAGGAAGCCCCACGGCAGGTACGAGGTCATCAGCAGGACGAGCAGCCGCTGGGACTTGACCAGGTCGACCGTCGAGCGGATGTAGTCCTCGCGTATCTTCACGTGCCCGGCGAAGGCGGTCACCTTTTCGCGGTCCCCGAGGAGCGTGCCGCCGCGCAGTTCCTCCTTGTGGATCTCTTCTCCGTAGACGGGTGCTCCGGTGGTGGGTTCGACCCAGAACTTGCGGACCGTGGTGTACCAGCGGGTCGTGCCCGTCTTGGCGACCGACTCCGGAGTGATGCCCTCGACCGGCATGATCTTCGGGAAGGGCACCTTGGTCCAGGGGATGGTCTGCTCGAAGTAGTAAACGTTTACGCCCCGGAAGTCCTGCTCGCCCTTGTAGTGGATCGGTGCGGTGATGCGGGCCTGTGCGTCGAAGTACTCGTAGTCCCTCTTCTCCGTGAGGAAGGGCCACTTGAACTCGATGCCCTCGCGTTTGACGGGGTCGCCGTCGACCATCTCGCCGGTGGCGTGGACGGGTTCCTGGGTGTGCGCGTCGAAGATGTAGCGCTCGGGGATCTTGGAGACCATCTTGCCGTCGGGGCCCTGGACGTAGGAGAGGCCGTCCCAGACGACGACGTCGCGGCCCGCGGTCTTCTCGATCTTCTCGGAGGCCTCGACGTTGCCCTTGAGGGTCTGTACGACGGTGACCTTGTCGACCTTCTTGGCCGTCATCGTGCCGTAGTCGAGGAGGGTCGCGTCCTTCGCCTCCAGGACCATGTCCTGGTACTGGTCGGCCGGGATCTTGGCGAGGCGCGGGAAGGCGTACCAGCGCGTCAGCGGGGACAGCGCCGCGAAGAACACGGCGAGGGCGAGCAGGATCAGGCTGGCCTTGCGGCGCATCTCGGCGGCCCTCCCTGTGCGTCGGGGGTGTGCGTCACGGGCGTGCGGTGCGGGCGTGTGTCACGGGTGGCTGGGGACGGTGGTGAGCAGCGGCTTGGGGGACGTCTCGCCCGCCGGTGAACCCATGGCAGTGATGGTGAGGACGAGCGCGAGCGCGACGGCGAGACCGGTCGCGGCGGCGATCAGGGCACGCATGCGGGGCCTCCCGACTCGGCGAAGCTGATACATCGTCAGGTCGGGCACCGTAGCAACGGGCGGGCGAGATGAGAACACGTTGCACACACAGAACGACGGTGCCCCTCCACCCGGCCGGGTGGAGGGGCACCGTCGTTCCGCAGGCCTACGGGGCTACGAGGCGGAGGGGCTCGGTGAGGCGGTCGCTGCCGCCGCCGTCACCTTCAGCTCGACCGTGAGCGTCGCGCCGCCGGTGGTGTTGATGCGGAGCAGGAACGTGCCGGCCGTGTCGTCCGCGTACAGCTTCGGCAGCTTCAACAGGCCGTTCGCGTCCGTCTTGAGGCCCGCGAGGGTCCGTACGGTCTTGCCGTCCGCGTCCTTGAAGTAGGGGCCCTTGTCGTTCGCGGTCGCGTCGTCCGCCGCCTTGATGAGCGTGGCGGTGGCCGCGACGCCGTCCGCTGCGGCACCCTTGTAGGTCGCCTTCAGCTCGACCTGGTCCGCGAACTCGCCGCCCGCGACGCAGGTCAGCGCGGTGTCACTCGTGCGGGCGAGTGCGTCGGCCTGGCGCGCGGTGACCGTCGCCTTGTAGTCGAGGCCGGAGACGGCACGGCCGACGACGGTGGCGCGGACCGTGAAGTCGCCCGTCTTCTCGCCGGCCTTGAGGGCGGGCGCGGTGGCCACGCCGGAGCTGTTGGTGACGACGGTCGCGACGCTCTCGCCGCCGGTGAAGACGGAGTCGGTGTCGCCGACGATCGTGAACCGGACCCGGACCTTCGCGACGGCCTTGCCTGCCTCGGTCTCGGTGCGGGTGGCGATCTTCTCGGCGAAGGCGTCGCCCGCGGTCGCGGTGAGTTTGGCCGTGCCCGCGTCCTCCAGGTGGTCCACCGTGTCGGTGGGCGTGGCGGGAGTCGTCGGCGGCGTGCTCGGCGGCGGGGTCGTGGTGGGCGGCTTCGGGCTGGGGCTCGTGGAACCGCCGCCGCCCGGCGGCTGGGAACTGGGCGGGGTCGTGCCCGGCGGGGTCGGTGTCGGCGTCGGGGAGGAGCTCGACCCGTTGTTGTCGTCGCTGCGGCCGGAGGGCAGCGTGCCCGTGCCGTCCGGGACCTCGTGGGTGCCCTTGCGGTAGTACTCCAGCCACGACAGGACCGTGTTCAGGTAGTGCGTCGAGTTGTTGTAGCTGAGGATCGCGCGCCTGAGGTCGGCCTTGTCCGACAGGTCCCAGCCGAACCGGCACAGGTAGCCGCCGGCGGCGAGAGCCGCGTCGTAGATGTTGTTGGGGTCCTTCTTGCCGTCGCCGTTGCCGTCGCGGCCCGACCACTCCCAGGTGGAGGGGATGAACTGCATGGGGCCGACGGCACGGTCGTGGGTGGTGTCCCCGTCGTACGCGCCGCCGTCGGTGTCGGTGATGTTCGCGAAGCCGTTGCCGTTGAGGACCGGGCCGAGGATCGGGGTGATCGTGGTGCCGTTGGCGTCGACGCGGCCGCCGCGTGCCTGGCCGGACTCGACCTTGCCGATGGCGGCGAGGAGTTGCCAGGGCAGATTGCAGCCGGGCTTGGACTCGCCCAGCGCCGCCTCGGCCTTCTTGTAGGCGTCGAGGACGGTCGCGGGTATGCCGGCCTCGGCCTCGCCCGTGCCGGTCGGCGTTCCGGTGCCCGTAGTCGGCGTCGGGGTGGGGCTGTTGAGCGGCGGGAGGTCGGTGTAGTACGGCGAGTTGCCGGTGGCGCTGTTGTCGGCGTCCGGGTCGGACGAGGGCTGGGAACCGGTGTTCTGTCTGCCCTGCGCGGTGTCGGTCACGCCCGGCGCCTGGGACGCGGACAGCGCCGCGACCGCGACCGCGGCCACAGCGGTGGTTGCCGCCCCCTTGACAACTCGCCTGCCGAATTGCGCCGCCATTGCGTGAACCCCTCCCGTGGACGATCGCCCGCGCCTCGCGCGTTTCCTGTTGTCCGGCCGCACTCCCCAGCACGGCGACCCAGGCGACCCTACGACAACTTCCGTTGCGCAGACACCCGTTCGTGCCCGTTTTTCACCGGTTGGCCATATCCCGTTTCTCCTGCCCTGGCCTCCTGGGGACATGCGGGACCCACGGGAACTGCTGACCTCATACTGAGCGTCATCGATCAAGGGATCGCCCGGACCGTTCGGGGCCGACAGGCCGTCGCGCGCGGTCGATCGCGGTCAATGCCGTTCGCAAGGAGCCCCGTTGCCGTTCACCCTCAGCCATGCCGCGGCCGTTCTGCCGGCCATGCGCACCGACGGGACCGGACGCGGCCGACTGGTTCCGGCCCTGCTCGTGGCCGGTTCGTTCGCGCCCGACATGACCTATTACGCGGCGAGTGTGCTGCCGGAGGCGATGGAGTTCGGCGACTTCACGCACTCCTTCACCGGAGTGTTCACGGTCGATGTCCTGGTCGCCTGGGCGCTCGTGGGCGCCTGGCTGGTGCTGCGCGAGCCGCTGGTGGCTCTGCTGCCGCGCGCCCGGCAGGGACGCGTCGGGGCTCTTCTGCGCTGCGGTGCGCCGCGCGCCCGCGTCCGGCCGTCACTGGCCCTGTGGTGGTACGTGTCCGCGGTGGTCGGTTCGTTGACGCATGTCGTGTGGGACGCGTTCACGCATCTCGACCGGTGGGGCATGCGGGTCTTTCCGGTCCTCGGGCAGGAGATCGCGGGCTCGCCGCTCTACTGGTATCTGCAGTACGGCGGTTCGGCGGTCGCCGCGGTGGTGATCGCCGCCTTCGTGGTGGTCGCCCTCCGACGGCAGCGCGACACCGAGCCCGTGGGGGTGCCGGTGCTGTCCGTACGGGACCGGTGGCTCGCGGCGGCCGTGATCGGTGGCTGCGCGACGGTGGCCGCGGTGCGGCGGGCGACGCGCTGGTGGGACCACTGGTCGGCCGACGCGAAGCCCTGGGAGCTGATTCCCACCGTGTGCTTCGGGGCGGGGGCGGGTCTCGCCGTCGGCCTCGCGCTGTACGGCGTGGCGGTCAGGGTGTGGCGTCCGGCTCCGGTTCGTCCCAGCCAGGCAGCGGCTCGTACGGAGCCGAGCCGTCCGACTCCTCGCTGATCGCGGTCTCCGGGGTGAGGTCGCGGCCGACGCCGCGGCCCTGGCCCAGGCCCCGGTGGACGGCCTGGGCTATGCGCTCGATGGTGCGGACGCCGTACGCCATCGTCGGGTTGTCGTGGGACAGGACGACGATGCGGTAGCTGCGGCCCTCGCCGGTGAAGGCGCCGATGCTGTGGACGCGCCAGCCGTGGGTGGCTCTGGGCAGCCAGCCGTTCTTGACGTGTGCCGTCAGCCCTTGCGGCATGCCGGCGGGGACGCCCCAGCGCTGGTCCGAGCGGACCTCGGAGAGCAGTTTCAGGCCGTAGGCGCGGGTGCGGAGGAAGGACTGGGCGTTCGTCAGTACGGCCAGCAAACGCAACTGGTCGGTGGCCGTGGTGCGGGTGAGGCCCCAGTAGCGGCCCGGGCCCAGGAGGGTGGCGCTGGTACGGACGCGGGTGAGGAAGTCGCTCAGATAGCTGCGGCCCAGGTCGGCCCAGAGGCGCGCGGTGGAGTCGTTGTCGGAGCTGACGATCATGGGGCGTACGTTCGTCTCCTCCCACTGCGTGAGCCGGCGCCCCAGCTCCTCGGCCCGGCGGAGCAGTCCCTCCATGATCAGCACCTTGACGACGCTCGCCGAGTCGTATTGCCGCTCGCCCGCGCGTTCGCAGGTCAGCCCGGAGTCGTCGTGGACCGCCACGGAGACCGTGCCGTCCCTCCCCGACAGGGCCGCCTGGATGTCCTGGGACAGCCGGGCGGCCAGGTCGGGGGCGTGGGGTGCCTGGCAGGTGACGGTGTCGGTGGGGTCGGCCGAGGAGGCGTGGTGGCCCGGGGCGCCCTGCCGGAGCTGCCAGTCCGTCCACTCGGCCGTGTCGGCCGGGACGCGTCTGGTCGTGGCGCCGGCCGGGATTCTGGGGCTGGCCGCGGTTGCCGCGATGGCGGGGACCGGGGTGAGGAGCACGGAGGCGAGGGCTGCGACCAGGGCGGTGCGGCAGTGGCGTACGCACCGTGCGCGCTGTATGCGCTGTGCGCGCTGTGCGTGTACGCGCCGTATGTGTCGTATGTGAGGACCCATGCCCGCATCCTTGCGGGGCGCTCCGCTGGGGGCTTCTGGTCGGGGGCCACGTGGGTGACGGGGCCTCCGGGGGTTGGGTGGGGTCGGGGGGCGTTGTTCGTCGGGTGCGGGCCGGTGGGGGCTGGTCGCGCAGTTCCCGCGCCCCTTAAAAGTAAGGGGCGCGGGGAACTGCGCGACCAGCCACATCGCACTCGCAGCCGACGAACCACACCGACCCCCACCCACCCAGGGGCGCGGGGAACTGCGCGATCAGCCCCCACCGGGCCGCACCCGGATACCGCACCCCAGCGGAGCTAGTGCGCCGCCGATTCCCAGTCCGCGCCCGAGCCGACCGAGACGTCCAGGGGCGCTCGGAGGTGCACCGCGTTGGCCATCTCGTGGCGGACCAGTTCTTCGGTCTTGGCGCGCTCGCCCGGGGCGATCTCCAGGACGATTTCGTCGTGGACCTGGAGGAGCATGCGGGACTTGAGGTCGGCCTCGCGGAGGGCCCGGTCCACATTGAGCATGGCGATCTTGACGATGTCCGCCGCCGTGCCCTGGATCGGCGCGTTCAGAGCCATCCGCTCGGCCGCCTCGCGACGCTGGCGGTTGTCGCTGTTGAGGTCGGGGAGGTAGCGGCGGCGCCCGAAGAGCGTCGCCGTGTATCCCGTCGCCCGCGCCTCGTCGACCGCCCGGCGCAGATAGTCCCGTACACCGCCGAAGCGCTCGAAGTACGTGTCCATCAGCGCGCGGGCCTCGCCGGCGTCGATGTTGAGCTGCTGGGAGAGGCCGAAGGCCGACAATCCGTACGCCAGGCCGTACGACATCGCCTTGATCTTGCGGCGCATCTCCGCGTCGACGGCCGTGCCCTCGACGGAGAAGACCTGGGAGGCGACGGTGGTGTGGAGGTCCTCGCCGGAGGTGAAGGCCTCCAGGAGGCCCTCGTCCTCGGAGAGGTGGGCCATCACGCGCAGTTCGATCTGGCTGTAGTCGGCGGTCATGAGGGACTCGAAGCCCTCGCCGACGACGAAGCCGCGGCGGATCGCGCGGCCCTCCTCGGTGCGGACCGGGATGTTCTGCAGGTTCGGGTCCTGCGACGAGAGGCGGCCCGTCGCGGCCACCGTCTGGTGGAACGTGGTGTGGATGCGGCCGTCCGCGGCGATCGTCTTGATCAGACCCTCGACGGTGACGCGGAGCTTCGCCTGCTCGCGGTGGCGGAGCATGATGACCGGCAGTTCGTTGTCGGTCTGGCCGGCCAGCCAGGCGAGCGCGTCGGCGTCCGTCGTGTAGCCGGTCTTCGTCTTCTTCGTCTTGGGCAGGCCCAGTTCACCGAAGAGGACTTCCTGGAGCTGCTTGGGCGAGCCGAGGTTGAACTCGTGCCCGGCGGCCGCGTGCGCCTCCTTCACCGCCTGCTGGACGGCGCCCGCGAACATCTGCTCCATGGCTTCCAGGTGGGCCCTGTCGGCCGCGATGCCGTGCCGCTCCAGGCGGGCCAGGAGCACGGAGGTGGGGAGCTCCACGTCACGCAGCAGGTCGGCCGCGCCGACCTCCTTCAGGCGCTCGGTGAAGGCCTCGCCCAGGTCGAGGATCGCGCGGGCCTGCACCATCAGCGCGTCGGCCTCGGCGCCCTCGTCGGCGCCGAAGGCGAGCTGCCCGTCGGCCGTGGCGGCGGGCGCCAGCTCACGGCCGAGGTACTCCAGGGACAGTGCGTCCAGGTCGAAGGAGCGGCGGCCCGGCTTGACGAGGTAGGCGGCGAGCGCGGTGTCCATGGAGACGCCCTCGATGCTCCAGCCGTGCTCGGCGAAGACCCGCATCACGGCCTTCGCGTTGTGCAGCACCTTGGGCTTGTCGGGGTCGGCGAGCCAGGCCGCGAACGCGTTCTCGTCGGCCTCGTCCAGCTGGGACGGGTCGAACCACGCGGCGGCGCCGCCGGCCGCGGCGAGGGCGACCTCGGCGACCGAGCCCGTGCCGAGCGCCCAGGTGTCGACCGTGGCGACGCCCAGGACCGCGGTGCCGTGCTCGGCGAGCCACGGCTTCAGCTCGCCCGCGCCGAGGACCGTGCCGTCCACCGCGACGCCCGCGGCGGCCGGCGGACCGGCGTCCGCCTCCTCCGCCCCGGGGTCGACGGCCAGCAGCCGCTCCCGCAGCGAGGGGTTACGGATCTCCAGGGTGTCCAGGACCATCGCGACCGCCGTGCGGTCGTAAGGAGCGCGCTCCAGGTCGGCGGCCGCCTTCGGCAGCTCGACGTCACGCACCATCTCCGTGAGGCGGCGGTTGAGCTTGACCGCGTCCAAGTGGTCGCGGAAGTTCTGCCCGGCCTTGCCCTTGACCTCGTCGGCGCGCTCGACGAGCTCCGCGAACGACCCGAACTGGTTGATCCACTTCGCGGCGGTCTTCTCGCCGACCCCGGGGATGCCCGGCAGGTTGTCGGACGGGTCGCCGCGCAGGGCCGCGAAATCGGGGTACTGCGCGGGCGTCAGGCCGTACTTCTCGAAGACCTTCTCCGGAGTGAACCGCGTCAGCTCGGAGACGCCCTTCGTGGGGTAGAGCACGGTGGTGTGCTCGGAGACCAGCTGGAAGGAGTCGCGGTCGCCGGTGACGATCAGCACCTCGAAACCCGCGGCCTCGGCCTGGGTGGCGAGCGTGGCGATGATGTCGTCCGCCTCGAAGCCGTCCACGGCGAACCGCTCGGCGTGCATCGCGTCGAGGAGCTCGCCGATCAGCTCGACCTGGCCCTTGAACTCGTCCGGGGTCTTCGACCTGTTCGCCTTGTACTCGGTGAACTCCTCGGAGCGCCAGGTCTTGCGCGAGACGTCGAACGCCACCGCGAAGTGCGTGGGCGCCTCGTCGCGCAGCGTGTTGGCGAGCATCGACGCGAAGCCGTAGATCGCGTTCGTCGGCTGGCCCGTCGCCGTCGTGAAGTTCTCCGCGGGCAGCGCGAAGAACGCTCGGTACGCCAGCGAATGCCCGTCCATGAGCATCAGCCGCGGGCGTCCGCCGCCGGAGGTGTTCTCGGTCTTCTTCGATGCTGAATCTGCCACGCCCCCGATCCTGCCACGCCCCACTGACAGTCGGACCCGCCCCGCCCTCCACGACCGCCCTCGCGCCGTGGTCCGTCACAACTTTCACACCGCGCACGATCATCGCCCCGGACGGGCCGCGATCGTTGTCACCACCACGTGGGAGGATCGAAGGCGTACCTCATACGTGTGCTCGAAGAGGAGGCCGAGATGGCCGGCAAGCCGCCCCAGAGTGATCCGGTTCAGGACGCGCCGCAGGTCGCCGGCCCGAAGCACGCCGCCGCCGGACTGCCCGCGGTCGGGCACAGCCTGCGCATGGCCCAGCAGCAGATGGGTGTGAAGCGCACGGCGCTGACGCTGCTGCGGGTCAATCAGAAGGACGGCTTCGACTGCCCCGGCTGTGCCTGGCCCGAGCCGGAGCACCGGCACACGGCGGAGTTCTGCGAGAACGGCGCGAAGGCGGTGGCCGAGGAGGCCACCCTGCGCCGTGTGACCCCGGACTTCTTCGCCGCGCACACGGTCGCCGATCTCGCGACCCGCAGCGGCTACTGGCTGGGCCAGCAGGGCCGTCTCACCCAGCCCATGTATCTCGCGGAGGGCGCCGACCACTACGAGGCGGTGCCCTGGGAGCGCGCCTTCGACATCGTCGCCGAGGAGCTCACTGGCCTCGACTCCCCCGACGAGGCGCTGTTCTACACCTCGGGGCGCACGAGCAACGAGGCGGCGTTCCTGTACCAGCTGTTCGCCCGCGAGTTCGGCACGAACAACCTGCCGGACTGCTCCAACATGTGCCACGAGTCGTCGGGTTCCGCACTCAACGAGACGATCGGCATCGGCAAGGGCAGCGTCCTCCTGGAGGACCTCTACAAGGCCGACCTGATCATCGTCGCCGGGCAGAACCCGGGCACGAACCACCCGCGCATGCTCTCCGCCCTGGAGAAGGCGAAGACGGGCGGCGCGAGGATCATTACGGTGAACCCGCTACCCGAGGCGGGCATGGAGCGCTTCAAGAACCCGCAGACCCCCCAGGGCATGTTCAAGGGCGCCGCGCTCACCGACCTGTTCCTGCAGATCCGCATCGGCGGCGACCAGGCCCTCTTCCGCCTCCTGAACAAGCTGATCCTCGACACGGAGGGTGCCGTCGACGAGAGGTTCGTCGGCGAACACACCCACGGCTACGAGGAGTTCGCCGAGGCCGCCCGCGCCGCCGACTGGGACGAGACGCTCACCGCGACGGGCCTCACGCGCGAGCAGATCGACGAGGCCCTGCGCATGGTCCTCGCCTCCGAGCGCACCATCGTCTGCTGGGCGATGGGGCTCACCCAGCACAAGCACTCCGTGCCGACCATCCGCGAGGTCGTCAACTTCCTTCTGCTGCGCGGCAACATCGGCCGCCCGGGCGCGGGCGTGTGCCCGGTGCGCGGTCATTCGAACGTGCAGGGCGACCGCACGATGGGCATCTTCGAGCGCCCCGCGCCCGCTTTCCTGGACGCCCTGGAGAAGGAGTTCGGCTTCGCCCCGCCGCGCGGACACGGCTACGACGTCGTACGGGCCATCCGCGCGATGCGTGACGACAAGGCGAAGGTCTTCTTCGCGATGGGCGGCAACTTCGTGTCGGCCTCGCCCGACACCGAGGTCACCGAGGCGGCCATGCGCCGCGCCCGCCTCACCGTGCACGTGTCGACGAAGCTCAACCGCTCGCACGCCGTCACGGGCGCGCGCGCCCTGATCCTGCCGACCCTCGGCCGCACCGAGCGCGATCTGCAGGGCAGCGGCGAGCAGTTCGTGACCGTCGAGGACTCCATGGGCATGGTGCACGCCTCACGCGGGCGCCTCGAGCCCGCGAGCGAGCACCTGCTGTCCGAGCCCGCCATCGTGGCCCGCCTCGCCCGCCGCGTCCTCGGCGACGGATCCCGCACGCCCTGGGAGGAGTTCGAGAAGGACTACGCGACCGTCCGCGACCGCATCGCGCGGGTGATCCCGGGCTTCGAGGACTTCAACGCGCGCGTGGCCGACCCGAACGGCTTCGCCCTGCCGCACGCCCCGCGCGACGAGCGACGCTTCCCCACCGCCACCGGCAAGGCCAACTTCACGGCCGCGCCCGTCGAGTACCCGAGGCTCCCGAAGGGCCGGCTCCTTCTGCAGACGCTGCGCTCGCACGACCAGTACAACACCACGATCTACGGCCTGGACGACCGCTACCGGGGCATCAAGAACGGCCGGCGGGTCGTCCTCGTCAACCCCGAGGACGCCCGCGAGCTCGGCCTCGCCGACGGCTCGTACACCGATCTGGTCGGTGAGTGGAAGGACGGCGTGGAGCGGCGCGCCCCCGGCTTCCGGGTCGTGCACTACCCGACGGCCCGCGGATGCGCGGCCGCGTACTACCCGGAGACGAACGTCCTGGTGCCGCTGGACGCCACCGCCGACACCAGCAACACGCCCGCCAGCAAGTCCGTCGTCGTACGTCTGGAACAATCGGCAGCCAACTGAGCGTTCGCTTAGCGAGCGCGGCCGCTCGGGCGGCGTGATCGACGACGAAGGAGCAGAACCCATGGGCGAGCAGCACCACGCGAAGTTCCCGCAAGAGGTCATCGACGAGTACGCGGCGCTCGGCGTGGACCTGGTCGCCATGTTCTCCGCCGGACACCTCGGCACGCGCATGGGCGTCCAGGTCGTCGAGGCCTCCGCGGACCGCGTGGTGGGCACCATGCCGGTCGAGGGCAACACCCAGCCGTACGGGCTCCTGCACGGCGGCGCCTCCGCCGTGCTCGCCGAGACACTCGGCTCGGTCGGCGCCATGCTGCACGGCGGCAGCTCCAAGATCGCCGTCGGCGTCGACCTGAACTGCACCCACCACCGGGGCGCCCGTTCCGGCCTGGTGACCGGAGTGGCCACGCCCCTGCACCGGGGCCGCTCGACGGCCACGTACGAGATCGTGATCAGTGACGAGGACGGCAAGCGGGTGTGCAGCGCGCGGCTGACGTGCATGCTGCGCGATGTGAATCCGAGCGACGCGGCGCGCGTCAACGCGACGAACTGACCCACCGGAAAACCCTTGTCCGCGGGCGGCGTTGATCCCGGGCACCGGGCGGCATAGCGTCATGGGATGGGAACGGGTGGGGCCCCCTGGCGGGGGCCGGTGCTTGCGCTGGCGCTCCTGACCGGCGCGCTGGCCACCGGATGCGGCGAGTCCGGCCCGCGGGGCGAGGCGGCGGGCACGGGGGCCGCCTCCGGTACTCCGTCGTCACCGCCCGCCACGCCTCCCGAGGACCTGTGCGCCCGGATCGTCGCCCACTGGTCGCGGAAGGTGCTGGACAGCGACACCTACGGGGACTATCAGTCGATGGGCCTGTCCAACGGGCAGTACGAGATCCTGATGGAGGTCGTGGACGCGGCCCGGGCCGAGAAGAAGCGCTCCGGCGAACAGGCGGCGCGGGAACTGATCGACCGCGACGCGCGCGAACGCTGCGCGAAGCGGTACCGCGACGGCGATCCGACGGGAGGGCCCTGGAGTTGAGCGGCGTCGGTCCGGTCGAGCCGGGCGAGGGCACGCGCGCGTGGGACACCGTCGAACCGGCCCCGCGACTCCTCCCCGGGTCCCCGCGCGAGCGTCTGACCAGCCTGTACGCGCGGCGTCGCCGTGTCGTGCTCGCCTCCGCCACCGCGGTCGCCGTCGTCGCGGGCGGCGGCTACCTCTTCGCGACCCGGCCCCACGATCCGCCACCGCCCGAAGCGCCCTACCCGTCCCAGGCGGTGACCGTCACCTACCTCGGCACGGAGGGCCCGCCCGCAGACGCTCCCAGCAGAAGCTTCAGCTTCGCGGTGCAGGTCACCGCGCAGTCCGGACCCACGATCACCATCGTGCGCATCTCGCAGCCCTACGCGACCCTCTCGCTGACATCGGTCCCACGCCCGCCGTTCCGGACCAAGCCCGGTTTCGGCCACAAGATCGTCGTCACGATGCATGTCACGGAATGCGCGAATGTGCCGTCAAACGCCGCTCTGCCTTTCCTGGACGTAACTCTGCGTAATACGCGTGCAATAGAAGACCACAGCTTCATCCTGGGTGAGCGATATGCGCACGACCTCTCAGGAGCCCTGCAAGTAGCCTGCAGCAACGACTCCCGGTCATCACCAAAACGGTAGGACGCTCCTGAAATGACCGCGGCGCGTCCTGCAGGTTCTCACTATGTGGACGGGACGAATCGGCCGGAATTCTGCCCATCCACCCACTGAGTACCGCTCTGCATTACCTCGTGTCATAACAAGAGCGTCACAGCATGAGTCAGACTCTCCTCCACGTTCCCCCGACACGCTTAGAGTCACGGCCAGTCACCGCGCCATCGGATTCGAATTATTTTCGGCCCAGCGCTCGACTCGGCCCGTTCCACGAGGAAGGGCCGTGCCAGGGAAAGGACTGCTGATCGTGCGTCAACGTTCGCTCATCGCCATCACCGCCGCGTTGGCGGCGGGAGCACTCACCCTCACCGCCTGCGGCTCGCGCGACGAGGACGGCGGCGGTTCGGACTCGAACGGCGGTGGCACCACCGTCGTCATCGGCGTCGACGCCCCGCTGACCGGCGACCTCTCCGCGCTGGGCCTCGGAATCAAGAACTCCGTGGACCTCGCCGCCAAGACGGCCAACAAGGAGAAGACCGTCGAAGGCGTCACCTTCAAGGTCGAGGCCCTCGACGACCAGGCGCAGCCCTCCTCGGGCCAGCAGAACGCCACCAAGCTGGTCGCCGACAAGGACGTCCTCGGTGTCGTCGGCCCGCTGAACTCCTCGGTCGCCGAGTCCATGCAGAAGGTCTTCGACGACGCCAAGCTCGTCGAGGTCTCCCCCGCCAACACCAACCCGGCCCTGACCCAGGGCACGAAGTGGAACGGCGGCGAGAAGGCCCGCCCGTACAAGTCGTACTTCCGCACCGCGACCACGGACGCCATCCAGGGCCCGTTCGCCGCGCAGTACGTCTACAACGACGCCAAGAAGAAGAGCGTCTACGTCATCGACGACAAGAAGACCTACGGTGCCGGCCTCGCCGCCACCTTCACCGACGAGTTCAAGAAGCTCGGCGGCAAGGTCGTCGGTACGCAGCACATCGACCCCGACACCAAGGACTTCTCCGCCGTCGCCACGCAGGTGAAGAGCTCCGGTGCCGACGTCGTCTACTACGGCGGCGAGTACCCGCAGGCCGGCCCGCTCAGCAAGCAGATCAAGGCCGCGGGCGCCAAGATCCCGCTCGTCGGCGGTGACGGCATCTACAGCGCCGACTTCATCAAGCTGGCCGGCGCCAGCGGCACCGGCGACCTCGCCACCTCGGTCGGCGCGCCCGTCGAGGACCTCCCCTCCGCCAAGGAGTTCGTCGCCAGCTACAAGGCCGCGGGCTACAAGGAGGCCTACGAGGCGTACGGCGGCTACTCCTACGACTCGGCCTGGGCGATCATCGAGGCCGTGAAGAAGGTCGTCGAGGACAACGACGGCAAGCTTCCGGACGACGCCCGCGCCAAGGTCACCGAGGCCATGCAGGGTGTCACCTTCGACGGAGTGACCGGCAAGGTCGCCTTCGACGAGTACGGCGACGCCACCAACAAGCAGCTCACCGTCTACTCCGTCGAGGGCGGGACCTGGAAGGCGGTCAAGTCCGGCACCTACACGGGCTGATCCACACCCGCACCAATCAATGAGCCGCGCGGGGCGCTGCACCACAAGCGCCCCGCGCGGACTCGCATCCGGTCACTTCCCTCGACTATCCGAACGCTCGGAGGACATGCGGTGAACGAACTGCCGCAGCAGCTGGTCAACGGCCTGCTACTGGGATCCATGTACGGGCTGGTCGCCATCGGCTACACGATGGTCTATGGCATCGTCCAGCTCATCAACTTCGCCCACGGCGAGATCTTCATGACCGGGGCCTTCGGCGCGCTCACGGTCTATCTGTACGTACTCCCCAACGGCACCACCATGTGGATCGCCCTGCCGCTCATGCTCGTCGGCGCCATATTCGTCGCCGTCACCGTCGCAGTCGGAGCGGAACGGTTCGCCTACCGCCCCCTGCGCACCGCACCACGCCTGGCCCCCCTCATCACCGCCATCGGCCTCTCCCTGGCCCTCCAGCAGGCGGTATGGGCCTGGTACCCCAACGCCAAGTCGGCGCGGACCTTCCCGCAGATCGAAGGCGGCCCCTTCGAGATCGGCAGCGTCACCATCCAGACCGGTGATGTCTTCCTCTTCGTCGCGGCCCCCATCAGCATGGCCGTCCTCGCCTACTTCGTCATGAAGACCCGGACCGGACGCGGCATGCAGGCCACCGCGCAGGACCCGGACACCGCCAAGCTCATGGGCATCAACACCGACCGCATCATCGTGGTCGCGTTCGCCCTCGGCGCCGCGTTCGCCGCCGTCGGAGGCCTCGCCTACGGCCTCAAGTACGGCCAGATCGACTTCCGCATGGGCTTCATCCTCGGCCTCAAGGCCTTCACCGCCGCCGTCCTCGGCGGCATCGGCAACATCTACGGAGCCATGATCGGCGGCGTCGTCCTCGGCCTCGCCGAGACCATGGCCACCGCCTACATCGCCGACGTCCCCGGCATGTCACAGCTCGGCGGCCAGTCCTGGGCCAACGTCTGGGCCTTCGTACTCCTCATCCTCGTGCTCCTCTTCAGGCCACAGGGCCTGCTCGGCGAGCGCGTCGCGGACAGGGCGTGAGACCTATGACCACACAGACCACCAGCCCCCAGACGCCCGCCAAGGAGCCGGCCGGCTCCACCGCCGGACTCATCGGCATCCCCCCGAACATCGGACGCGCCCTCGCCACCGGCGGCGGCATCCTCACCATCATCTCCACCTTCCTCGCCTGGACCTGGACCTCCGCGTTCCCCGGCGACCTCACCTTCTACGGCTACCCCGGCGGCCTGCAGGTCCTCGTCCTCATCGGCGGCGCCCTCACCACCCTCTTCGGCCTCTCCTCCTACGGCGTCAAGGGCCTGCGCTGGCTCACCCCCGCAGGCGCCGACAGCGCCATCAAGCTCGCCGCGCTCGCAGCGTTCGCCACCGCCTGGTACACGATCATCGCGATCAGCAGCAAGCTCGGCGGCCTCGCCAACCTCGAACCCGGCGGCTGGGTCGTGGCCGTCGCCACCCTCGCCGCCCTGGTCGGCTCGCTCTCCCTGCCGTTCCAGCGGCCGGCACCCGACCCGTACGACCCCGACGACACCGCCTGGGAGCAGTTCCGCCACCAGCGGCGCTACGACGTCACCGTCGTCAAGGCAGCCTTCGCCTCCGGCACCACCAAGGCCCCGGCCCACAAGCTGCCCGCGTACGCCGAAATCCTCGTCATCGTCGCCGCACTGGCCCTCGGCCTGACCGTCTTCACCTACGGCATCGGCACCGAATACGACGAACAGTTCATCGGCTTCCTCATCACCGCGGGCCTCGGCTTCGCCGCCGCCGCCAAGGCCGGACTCGTCAACAGGCTGTCCGCACTCACCTCCAAGCACCGCAACGTCACCATGATCGGCGCGTTCGTCGCCGCCGCCGCATTCCCCTTCACCCAGTCCGACGACCAGTACGCGACCATCGGCGTCTACATCCTGATCTTCGCCACCGTCGCCCTCGGCCTCAACATCGTCGTCGGCCTCGCCGGACTCCTCGACCTCGGATACGTCGCCTTCCTCGGCGTCGGCGCCTACACCGCGGCCATGGTCTCCGGCTCCCCCTCCTCACCCTTCGACATCCACCTGCCGTTCTGGGCCTCCGCCCTCCTCGGCGCGGCCGTCGCCATGGTCTTCGGCGTCCTCATCGGCGCCCCGACCCTCCGACTGCGCGGCGACTACCTCGCCATCGTCACCCTCGGATTCGGTGAGATCTTCCGCATCACCGTCCTCAACATGGACGGCACCAGCGGACCCGACATCACCAACGGCTCCAACGGCATCTCCTCGATCCCGAACCTCAACATCCTCGGGTTCGACTTCGGCCAAGAGCACAGCATCGCCGGATTCACCATCGCGCGCTTCGCCAACTACTTCCTGCTGATGCTCCTCATCACGCTGGTCGTCGTGATCGTCTTCCGCCGCAGCGGCGACTCCCGCATCGGCCGCGCCTGGGTCGCCATCCGCGAGGACGAGACCGCCGCGCTCGCCATGGGCATCAACGGCTTCCGCGTCAAGCTCATCGCCTTCGCACTCGGCGCGGCCCTCGCCGGCCTCGCCGGATCCGTCCAGGCACACGTCACCTACACCGTGACCCCCGAGCAGTACCAGTTCGCCCACGTCGTCCCGCCCAACTCGGCCTTCCTGCTCGCAGCGGTCGTCCTCGGCGGCATGGGCACCATCAGCGGCCCCCTCGTCGGCGCCGCACTGCTCTACCTCATCCCCGCCAAGCTCCAGTTCCTCGGCGACTACCAGCTCCTCGCCTTCGGCCTCGCGCTCGTCCTGCTGATGCGCTTCCGTCCGGAAGGCCTCATCCCGAACCGGCGCCGCCAGCTCGAATTCCACGAGGAAGCGGAAGCTCCCACAGTCCTCAGCAAGGCAGGGGCCTGACCACGATGACTACCGACATCACCACCAAGGGCGCCGCCCCCGGCGCGACCGCCCCCGGCGAAACCGTGCTCGACGCACGCGGCGTCACCATGCGCTTCGGCGGCCTCACCGCCGTACGCAACGTCGACCTCCAGGTCAACAGCGGAGAAATCGTCGGCCTCATCGGCCCCAACGGCGCCGGCAAGACGACCTTCTTCAACTGCCTCACCGGCCTCTACATCCCCACCGAGGGAGAGGTCCGCTACAAGGGCACGGTCCTGCCGTCGCAGTCCTTCAAGGTCACCGCGGCCGGCGTCGCACGCACCTTCCAGAACATCCGTCTCTTCGCCAACATGACGGTCCTGGAAAACGTCCTCGTCGGCCGCCACACCCGCACCAAAGAAGGACTCTGGTCCGCACTCCTGCGCGGACCCGGCTTCAAGAAGGCCGAAAAAGCCTCCGAAGACCGCGCCATGGAACTCCTCGAGTTCATCGGCCTCGCCGCCAAGCGCGACCACCTCGCGAGGAACCTCCCCTACGGCGAACAGCGCAAGCTCGAAATCGCCCGCGCCCTCGCCAGCGAACCCGGCCTGCTCCTCCTCGACGAGCCCACCGCCGGCATGAACCCCCAGGAAACCCGGGCCACCGAAGAACTCGTCTTCGCCATCCGGGACATGGGCATCGCCGTCCTCGTCATCGAGCACGACATGCGGTTCATCTTCAACCTCTGCGACCGCGTAGCCGTCCTCGTCCAGGGCGAAAAACTCGTCGAAGGCGACAGCGCAACCGTCCAGGGCGACGAACGCGTCATCGCCGCCTACCTCGGCGAACCCTTCGAAGACGCACCCGGCCAGGAGGAGGTCGCCGAGGTCGAAGCCGCCGAGGCGCAGGCCGAAGCCTCCACGGACGCCGCGCCCCGCAAGGAGAACGACCGATGACCGCACTGCTCGAAGTCGAGGACCTCCGGGTCGCCTACGGCAAGATCGAAGCCGTCAAGGGCATCTCCTTCAAGGTCGACGCCGGCCAGGTCGTCACCCTCATCGGCACCAACGGCGCCGGCAAGACCACCACCCTGCGCACCCTCTCCGGCCTCCTCAAGCCCGTCGGCGGCCAGATCAAGTTCCAGGGCAAGTCACTGAAGAAGACCCCCGCCCACCAGATCGTCTCCCTCGGACTCGCGCACTCCCCCGAGGGGCGGCACATCTTCCCCCGCATGACGATCGAGGACAACCTCCGCCTCGGAGCCTTCCTGCGCAACGACAAGACAGGCATCGAGAAGGACATCCAGCGCGCCTACGACCTCTTCCCCATCCTCGGGGAGCGCAGGAAGCAGGCCGCGGGAACCCTCTCCGGCGGCGAACAGCAGATGCTCGCCATGGGCCGGGCCCTGATGTCCCAGCCCAAACTGCTCATGCTCGACGAACCCTCCATGGGCCTCTCGCCGATCATGATGCAGAAGATCATGGCCACGATCTCCGAACTCAAGTCCCAGGGCACCACCATCCTGCTCGTCGAGCAGAACGCCCAGGCAGCACTCTCGCTCGCCGACCAGGGACACGTCATGGAGGTCGGCAGCATCGTCCTCTCCGGATCCGGCCAGGACCTCCTCCACGACGAATCGGTCCGCAAGGCGTACCTCGGCGAGGACTGAGCCCCTTTTCAGTCCTGCCCCTCTCATACGGCTGAGGCCCGCACCCGATGACACGGGGTGCGGGCCTCAGCCGTACGTACGCTCGCTGCTCAGCCCTTCGCGGCCTTCTTCTCGTCGGCGTCCTGAATAACCGCCTCCGCGACCTGCTGCATCGACATACGACGATCCATCGACGTCTTCTGAATCCAACGGAACGCGGCCGGCTCGGTCAGCCCGTACTCGGTCTGCAGTACGGACTTCGCACGGTCCACCAGCTTCCGCGTCTCCAGACGCGTCGTGAGATCCTCGATCTCCTTCTCCAGCGCCTTCAACTCCGTGAAGCGCGAGACGGCCATCTCGATCGCCGGAACCACATCGCTCTTGCTGAACGGCTTCACCAGATACGCCATCGCGCCCGCGTCACGCGCCCGCTCGACGAGGTCGCGCTGCGAGAACGCGGTCAGCATCAGCACCGGGGCGATGGACTCCTCGGCGATCTTCTCCGCGGCGGAGATGCCGTCCAGCTTCGGCATCTTCACATCGAGGATGACGAGGTCGGGGCGGTGCTCCCGGGCGAGCTCGACGGCCTGCTCACCGTCACCGGCCTCGCCCACGACCGTGTACCCCTCTTCTTCGAGCATCTCCTTGAGGTCGAGACGGATCAACGCCTCGTCCTCGGCGATGACGACACGGGTCGTCAGCGGAGGCACGTGCGACTTGTCGTCGTCGGGCGCGTCTACGGGCTGGGGCGACTCGGGGGCGGTCACGGGGGCTCCTTGGTACGGGCCGGGCAGTGCTGCTGCTCAAGAGCCTACCTAGCTGCAGCGACCTGCGGGGACCCGGTATGCTTCCGGCAGCCACTTAAGCCGGGTTGGTGGAACGGTATACACGGAGGTCTCAAACACCTCTGCCTGAGAGGGCTTGCGGGTTCGAATCCCGCACCCGGCACAGTTTCCCGCTAAGCGGATGTTCCCATTCTCGTGAACATCCGCTTTTTGCTGCGCACAGTCGCGATCAGTCACACAGAGTGTTCGCATGAACTTTCATGGCACTGAGGTACGACAGAAGGCAGTCACACTCCTGCGCGGCGGCGCGAGGAACGCGGACGTGGCGCGGCAATTCAACGTTCCGCCCGGGACAGTCAGCTACTGGAAGCACATGGACCGCGCGAAACGCGGCGAGTGTCCGGGGAAGCACGACCCGAAGTGCCCCCGGTGCGACGGACGAGACCTCGACGAACAGGCGTACAGCTATCTACTCGGCCTGTATCTGGGAGACGGTCACATCAGCCACTACTCCGAGCACCGCGTACCCAACCTCATGGTTACGTGTGCCGACTCCTGGCCGGGACTCATGGACGACTGCGAGCAGGCCATGCGCGCAGTCTTCCCCGACAACTCCGTCTGCCGCGTCCGCAAGACGGGCTGCCGCAACGTGAAGGTGTACTCGAAGCACCTGCACTGCCTGTTTCCCCAACACGGTCCGGGCAAGAAGCACAATCGCTCCATCGTCCTCGCCCCCTGGCAACAGGAGATTGTCGACGCCCGCCCATGGGAATTCATCCGCGGACTCATCCACTCCGACGGCTGCCGCATCACCAACTGGACGACCCGGCTCGTCGCCGGCGAGCGCAAGCGCTATGAGTACCCGCGCTACTTCTTCGCCAACAAGTCGGACGACATCCGGAAGCTTTTCAGCGACACCCTCGACAAGGTCGGAGTCGAGTGGACCACTCTCGCCCGCGGCAGCGACCCCTTCAACATCTCCGTCGCCCGCCGCGCCTCCGTAGCCCTCATGGACGCCCACGTGGGGCCCAAGTACTGACCCCACACCCCCACTTGGATCTACTTGGGGCTGTCGTCCTCGCCGATGTGATGCACACGCACCAGGTTCGTCGAGCCGGAGACTCCGGGCGGGGAGCCGGCCGTGATGACGACGATGTCGCCCTTCTCGCAGTGGCCGTACTTCAACAACAGCTCGTCGACCTGGTCGACCATCGCGTCGGTGGAGTCGACGTGCGGGCCCAGGAAGGTCTCGACGCCCCAGGTCAGGTTGAGCTGGGAGCGGGTTGCCTCGTCCGGGGTGAAGGCGAGGAGCGGGATCGGGGAGCGGTAGCGGGACAGGCGGCGGACCGTGTCGCCGCTCTGCGTGAACGCGACCAGGTACTTCGCGCCCAGGAAATCGCCCATTTCGGCGGCCGCTCGGGCGACCGCGCCGCCTTGCGTACGGGGCTTGTTCCGGTCGGTCAGGGGCGGGAGGCCCTTCGCGAGGATGTCCTCCTCGGCCGCCTCGACGATGCGGGACATCGTACGGACCGTCTCGATGGGGTACTTGCCGACGCTCGTCTCGCCGGACAGCATCACCGCGTCCGTGCCGTCGATGACCGCGTTGGCGACGTCCGACGCCTCGGCCCTGGTCGGGCGGGAGTTGTCGATCATCGAGTCGAGCATCTGGGTGGCGACGATGACCGGCTTGGCGTTGCGCTTGGCGAGTTTGACCGCGCGCTTCTGGACGATCGGGACCTGTTCGAGGGGCATTTCGACGCCGAGGTCGCCTCGGGCGACCATGATGCCGTCGAAGGCGGCGACGATGTCGTCGATGTTCTCGACGGCCTGGGGTTTCTCGACCTTGGCGATCACGGGGAGGCGCCGGCCCTCTTCGTCCATGATGCGGTGGACGTCCTCGATGTCGCGTCCGCTGCGGACGAAGGAGAGGGCGATGACGTCACATCCGGTGCGCAGGGCCCAGCGGAGGTCGTCCTCGTCCTTTTCGGAGAGGGCGGGGACGGAGACGGCGACGCCGGGGAGGTTGAGTCCTTTGTTGTCGGAGACCATGCCGCCTTCGATGACGGTGGTGTGGACGCGGGGTCCGTCGACGGAGGTGACTTCGAGGCAGACCTTGCCGTCGTCGACGAGGATGCGTTCGCCGGTGGTGACGTCGGCGGCGAGGCCGGAGTAGGTGGTTCCGCAGGTCTGGCGGTCACCCTCCGTGCCCTCTTCGACTGTGATGGTGAAGGTGTCTCCGCGTTCAAGGAGTACGGGTCCTTCGGTGAAGCGGCCGAGTCGGATCTTCGGGCCTTGAAGGTCGGCGAGGATTCCGACGCTGCGGCCGGTCTCGTCGGAGGCCTTTCGCACGCGCTGGTAGCGCTCCTCGTGGTCGGCATGGCTGCCGTGGCTGAGGTTGAAGCGGGCTACGTCCATTCCGGCTTCGACCAGTGCCTTGATCTGGTCGTACGAGTCGGTGGCGGGGCCCAATGTACAAACGATTTTTGCTCGGCGCATGGTTCGAGCCTAGGCCTTACCAGCGGGTAGGGAATTGGCCGGGCATGACTACTCAACAACCTTTGCGTGAAGGGCTGTTGACAAGTGTTGAATTGTGCAGGGGGCCGCTCCGATGAGCATTTCGGAGGGCTCTCAGAGCACCGGCGGTGACATTGTGAAGCGGGCGTTGACCTGTGCGTAGACATGCTGTCGTTCGGGTTCGAGGTCGAGGGCGGGGGCTCCTTCGGGGGCGGCCGCGTCGAATGCCATGGTGCGCATGGACCGGGTGGCCTGGGCTTCCATGCCGTAGGGGTGGGCGTTCTCTGCGCCGATGTCGGCGAGTTCCACGAGGGCGGCGAGTGTGGTGCCGAGGGCTTCGGCGTATTCGCGGGCTCGTTGGACGGCTTCGCGTACTGCCTGTTGCCTGGCCTGGCGGTGGGCGGGTGAGTCGGGGCGCAGGGCCCACCAGGGGCCGTCGACGCGGGTGAGGTCGAGGTCGGCGAGGCGGGTGGTGAGTTCGCCGAGTGCGGTGAAGTCGGTGAGTTCGGCGGTGATGTGGACGCGGCCGTGGTAGGCGCGGATGCGTTCGCCGCGGCCGTGTTTGGTGAGTTCGGGGGTGATGGAGAAGGCGCCGGTCTCCAGTTTCTCGACGGCGTCGCCGTAGGTTTTGACGAGGTCGAGGGCGGTGGTGTTGCGGCGGGTCAGGTCGGTGAGGGCGTCGCGGCGGTCGGTGCCGCGGGCGCTGACGGTGATGCCGATGCGGGCGATCTCGGGGTCGACTTCGAGGTGGGCTTCGCCGCGGACGGCGATTCGGGGTGCGTCGGGTGTGCCGTAGGGGACCGCGGACCGGATTTCCTCGGAGCTTTCGGAGGGTGAGGTCATACGTCCCACTCTGTCACCGGCGGCCCGTTTCCGGGGCTTGTCGGTCATCAGATCGAAACCTGCGGGGGCTGTTGCCGTACGTCATGACCGGGTCAGAATCTACGCGCGTATCTGCTCGTGTTGTCGACCGTTTCCCGAGGAGTGGCCCGTCATGGCGTTGAACCGCCGGAAGTTCCTGAAGAAGTCCGCCGTGACCGGCGCGGGGGTCGCCCTGGCCGGTGCGGTCGTGGCGCCGAGTGCTCAGGCGGCGGAGGCTGCGGTGGCGAAGGGTGGCAGGAAGCCGAAGCGGTACTCGCTGACGGTGATGGGTACGACCGATCTGCACGGTCACATCTTCAACTGGGACTACTTCAAGGACGCGGAGTACAAGGACGCGGCGGGCAACGCTCAGGGTCTGGCGCGGATCTCGACGCTGGTGAACGCGGTCCGCAAGGAGAAGGGCCGGCGCAACACGCTGTTGCTGGACGCCGGTGACACCATTCAGGGCACGCCTTTGACGTACTACTACGCGAAGGTGGACCCGATCACCGCCAAGGGTGGTCCGGTGCATCCGATGGCGCAGGCGATGAACGCGATCGGTTATGACGCGGTGGCGCTCGGCAACCATGAGTTCAATTACGGAATCGAGACGCTGCGGAAGTTCGAGTCGCAGTGCCGTTTCCCGCTGTTGGGTGCGAACGCGCTGGACGCGAAGACGCTGAAGCCGGCCTTTCCTCCGTACTTCATGAAGAAGTTCCATGTGAAGGGCGCCCCGCCGGTGAAGGTGGCCGTGCTGGGTCTGACGAACCCGGGTATCGCGATCTGGGACAAGGCTTATGTGCAGGGCAAGTTGACGTTCCCCGGTCTTGAGGAGCAGGCGGCGAAGTGGGTGCCGAAGCTGCGGTCGATGGGTGCGGACGTGGTGGTCGTGTCGGCGCACTCGGGTTCCTCGGGCACGTCCTCGTACGGTGATCAGTTGCCGTACGTGGAGAACTCGGCGGGGTTGGTGGCGCAGCAGGTGCCGGGGATCGACGCGATTCTGGTCGGGCACGCGCATGTGGAGATTCCGGAGCTGAAGGTCACCAACACGAAGACGGGGAAGACGGTCGTTCTGTCGGAGCCGTTGGCGTATGCGGAGCGGTTGTCGCTGTTCGACTTCGAGTTGGTCTTCGAGAAGGGGCGTTGGTCGGTCGAGTCGGTGTCGGCGTCGGTCCGCAATTCGAACTCGGTGGCCGACGACCCGAGGATCACGAAGCTGTTGAAGGACGAGCACGACGTGGTCGTGGCGTACGTCAACCAGGTGGTCGGGACGGCGACTCAGACGTTGACGACGGTCGAAGCGCGGTACAAGGACGCTCCGATCATCGACCTGATCACGAAGGTCCAGGAGGACGTGGTCAAGGCGGCGTTGGCGGGGACGGAGTACGCGTCGTTGCCGGTGCTGTCGCAGGCGTCGCCGTTCTCGCGTACGTCGGAGATCCCGGCCGGGGATGTGACGATCCGGGATCTGTCGAGTCTGTATGTGTACGACAACACGCTGGTCGCGAAGTTGATGACGGGTGCGCAGGTGCGGGCGTACCTGGAGTTCTCGGCGCAGTACTTCGTGCAGACGGCGGTCGGTGCCGCGGTCGATGTGGAGAAGCTGACGAACGCGGGGAACCGGCCGGACTACAACTACGACTATGTGTCGGGTCTGGCGTACGACATCGACATCGCTCAGGCGGCGGGTTCGCGGATCAAGAACCTCTCGTACAACGGTGTGGCGTTGGACGACGCGCAGCAGTTCGTGTTCGCGGTGAACAACTACCGGGCCAATGGCGGTGGGGCGTTCCCGCATGTGGCGTCGGCGAAGGAGCTGTGGGCGGAGTCGACGGAGATCCGTACGCGGATCGCGGAGTGGGTGACGGCGAAGGGTTCGCTGGACCCGAAGGAGTTCGCGTCGGTGGACTGGAAGCTGACGCGTGAGGGGACGCCCGTCTTCTAGTCGGCTTCCGTTCGGTCGGCCGGCCGCTGCGCGGCTGGTTGGCTGCTGTTCGGTTGGCTCGGTTCTATTCGGCGAGTGGTGTGAGCATCCGTGGCTGCTGCCTGGCGGGCGGGATCTGGGGCTGCTGGGCGAGTCCGAAGGTCGTGAAGGCCGTTCGGCTCGGCAGTGGGTAGGGGTCTTTGCCCGTCAGGGAGTTGAGGATGCTCGCGCTGCGCCAGGCGGTGAGACCGAGGTCGGGGGCGCCGACGCCGTGGGTGTGCCGTTCGCCGTTCTGGACGTAGACGGCTCCGGTGACGGAGGGGTCGAGGACGAGGCGGTGGCGGTCGTCGATGCGGGGGCGTTCGGAGGCGTCGCGGCGCATGTAGGGGTCGAGTCCGGCGAGGATTTGGCCGAGGGGGCGTTCGCGGTAGCCGGTGGCGAGGACGACGGCGTCGGTGGTGATGCGGGAGCGGCTGGCTTGTTGGGCGTGTTCCAGGTGGAGTTCGACCTTGGTGGTGGCGATGCGGCCCGCGGTGCGGACGTGGACGCCGGGGGTGAGGACGGTGTCGGGCCAGCCGCCGTCGAGGGTGCGGCGGTAGAGCTCGTCGTGGATGGCGGCGATGGTGTCGGCGTCGATGCCCTTGTGGAGTTGCCATTGGGCGGGGACGAGCCGGTCGCGTACGGGTTCGGGCAGGGCGTGGAAGTAGCGGGTGTAGTCGGGTGTGAAGTGTTCGAGCCCGAGTTTTGAGTACTCCATGGGTGCGAAGGCCTCGGTGCGGGCGAGCCAGTGGATCTTCTCGCGGCCGGCGGGGCGGTTTCTGAGGAGGTCGAGGAAGACTTCGGCGCCGGACTGTCCTGAGCCGATGACGGTGATGTGTTCGGCGGTGAGGAACCGTTCGCGGTGTTCGAGGTAGTCCGCGGCGTGGATGACGGGCACGCCGGGGGCTTCGACGAGGGGGCGGAGCGGTTCGGGGATGTAGGGGGCGGTGCCGATGCCGAGGGCGATGTTCCTGGTGTAGGTGCGGCCGAGTGCTTCGGCTTCGCCGTCGCTGTCGAGTTGGGTGAAGTCGACTTCGAACACGTCACGTTCGGGGTTCCAGCGGACGGCGTCGACCTGGTGGCCGAAGTGGAGTCCGGGGAGGCTGTCGCTGACCCAGCGGCAGTAGGCGGCGTATTCGGCGCGGTGGATGTGGAGCCGTTCGGCGAAGTAGAAGGGGAAGAGGCGGTCGCGGGCCTTGAGGTAGTTGAGGAAGGTCCAGGGGCTCGCGGGGTCGGCGAGGGTCACCAGGTCGGCGATGAAGGGGACTTGGAGGGTGGTGCCTTCGATGAGGAGGCCGGGGTGCCAGTCGAAGGCGGGGCGCTGTTCGTAGAAGGCGGTGTCGAGTTCGGCCAGGGGGTGGGCGAGGGCGGCGAGGGAGAGGTTGTTGGGGCCGATGCCGATGCCCACGAGGTCGCGGGGGGCTTCGGGCTCGTGGTGTACGGGGTGTTTGGGGTGCGTGGGGGGTGTCGGGGACGTGGGGGGCGTCATCGCGGGGTGTGTCCTTCCACCAGTTTCAGGAGCGCGGCCAGGTCGTCGGCTCCGGTGTGCGGGTTGAGCAGGGTGGCTTTGAGCCAGAGGCGGTCGTCGAGGCGGGCGCGGCCGAGGACTGCCCGGCCTTCGGTGAGGAGGGTGCGGCGTACGGCGGCCACGGTGGCGTCGGTGGCGTCGGTGGGCCGGAACAGGACGGTGCTGATGGTGGGCCGGTCGTGGAGTTCGAAGCGGGGGTGCCGGTGGACGAGTTCGGCGAACTGCGCGGCTTGTTCGCAGACCCGGTCGACGAGATCACCGAGTCCGGTGCGGCCGAGGGTTTTGAGGGTGACGGCGATCTTGAGGATGTCGGGGCGTCGGGTGGTGCGCAGGGAGCGGCCGAGAAGGTCGGGCAGGCCCGCTTCGGTGTCGTCGTCGGCGTTGAGGTAGTCGGCGTGATGGGCGAGCGGGGCGAGATCGTGCCGGTCGCGTACGGCGAGGAGGCCCGCGGCGATGGGCTGCCAGCCGAGTTTGTGCAGGTCGAGGGTGACGGTGTGGGCGCGGGCGAGGCCGTCGAGTCTGGGGCGGTGGCGGTCGCTGAAGAGGAGGCCTCCGCCGTAGGCGGCGTCGATGTGGAGGCGGGCGCCGTGGGCTTCGCAGAGGGTGGCGATGTCGGGGAGCGGGTCGATGAGGCCGGCGTCGGTGGTGCCCGCGGTGGCGGCGACCAGGAGCGAGCCGCGGGGGCCCTGGAGTGCGGTGAGGGCTTCGTTGAGTGCGGTGGGGTCCATGGTGCCTGCGGGGGCGGGCACGGTGACGGGTTCGGGGAGGCCTAGGAGCCAGGTGGCGCGGCGGAGGGAGTGGTGGGCGTTCTCGGCGCAGACGAGCTGGGTGTGGCCGTGGTGTTCGCGGGCGAGGAGTAGGGCGAGTTGGTTGGACTCGGTGCCGCCTGTGGTGACGAGGGCGTCGCTGTCTGTCTGGGTTTGGCCTGCCGCCGCGTGGACCTCTGTGTAGACCTCGGCGGCGAGGGCCCTGGTGACGAGGGCTTCGAGTTCCGAGGCGGCCGGGGCCTGGTCCCAGGAGTCGAGGGAGGGGTTGAGGACGGAGGCGGCGAGGTCCGCGGCGGTGGCGACGGCGAGGGGCGGGCAGTGCAGGTGGGCCGTGCAGAGGGGGTCCGCGGGGTCGGCCGCGCCCGCCGCGAAGGCTTGGACGAGGGTGCGGAGGGCGTCTTCGTCGCCGTGGTCCGGGAGGGGGTTGCCGAGGGCCTCGCGGAGGCAGGCGGCCACCTCGGTGGGGCCGCCGGGCGGGAGGGGGCCGTCGCGGGTGGCTGCGCCGGCCTTCAGTGCTTCGAGCACGGTGGTGAGCAGCGGTCGCAGGGTGTCTGGGCCTTGGGGGCCTGATGCGAGCGGGCTCATGGTCGTCCTCCGGGGCGCGGGCGGGGACTTCCAGCGTGTCTGTGTTTGGGGCTGCGTGCCCGGAGAGTGCGGTGATCAGCACTCGAAAGGGGGTATTGGCGCTTCGCGCCGGGGTTCTTGGCGCTTCGCGCCGGGGTTGTGGGTGACGTGCGGGTCGGTGGGGGCTGGTCGCGCAGTTCCCCGCGCCCCTAAGAGATGGCGGTTCGCGGCGCCCCAGTGAGAAAGCCGGCCCGACTGCCCCTGAAAACCGAAAGCAGGCGGTTGCCCACGCCCGGTAGGAAAGCGGGCCCGCGCCCCTGTTCGCGAAGGGTGCGGGCCCGCCGATCCGTTCTCTATGCCTCTCGTACTCGCAATGCCCTTGCCAGGTCGTCCAGTTGGTCTGTGAGTTTGCGGCGGAGGGCGGGGGTGGGGGTGGTTTCGGTCAGGCACTGTTCGCCTGCGTGGAGGGTTTCGGGGGTGATGGCGTAGGCCGGGAAGGCCCAGCGGCCGGCTGCTTCGGCGATGGCGGGGCCGCGGCGGGCGGCCACGGCTGTCGCGTCGGTCCAGTAGAGGTCGACGTACTGGCGCACGAGGTCGGTCTGTTCGGGTTGCCAGAAGCCCTGGGCGGTGGCGGTGAAGAGGTAGTTGGAGAGGTCGTCGGTGGTGAACATCGCGTCCCAGGCGGCGCGTTTGGCGACCGGGTCGGGGAGGGCGGCTCGGCAGCGGGCGGCGCCTTCCTGGCCGGTGGCGCTGGGGTCCTGGACGAGTTCGGTGTCGATGACGGCGTCGTCGATGGCGCCGAGGACGGCGAGGCGGCCGAGGATGCGCCAGCGCAGTTCGGGGTCGAGTTCGGGGCCGCCGGGGACGGTCCCTTCGGAGAACCAGGCGCTGATGGTGTCGGGCTGGGCGGCGACGTCGATGAGGTGGCGTACGGCGATGAGGCGCAGGCCGGGGTGGTCGCCGTCCTCGGTGCGGCGGATGAGGTCGCGGCAGAGCGAGGTGAGGGTGGCGAGGGCGGCGGGCCGTTCGTGGGCGGCCAGGTAGCGGTTGGCGACCTGGGCGGCGGCGAAGCCGAGGACGCCCTGGACGACGGCGAGGTCGGTCTCCTCGGGGAGGTGGGCGCGGGCGGTCTCCAGGTAGGCGGCGGGGGCGAGGTCGCCGTCGCGGACCATGTCGCGCAGGGTGTTCCACAGGACGGCGCGGGTGAGGGCGTCGGGGACGTCGGAGATGCCGCGCAGGGCGGTCCGGGAGGACACCTCGTCGAGGCGGATCTTGGCGTAGGTGAGGTCGAGGTCGTTGGGGACGACGAGGGCGGGACGGGGGCCGGTGCGGGGCTCGGGGGCCGGCTGTTGCGGGACGTCCGTCTCGTAGCGCTCGCGCAGGAGGAGTGCGCGGCTGTCGTTGAGGTCGCGGTCGTAGACGCCGACGGTGACGCGGTGGGGGCGGCTGCCCGCGCGGTCGAGGGTGAGGGTCCACTCCCCCGGCCGGTCGGTGACGGACGCGGTGAGGGTGTCGACGCCGGTGGTGCGCAGCCAGGAGTCGGCCCAGGCGCGGACGTCGCGTTCGGTGGCCGCGGCGAGGGATTCGATGAAGTCGGCGAGGGTGGCGTTGGCGAACCTGTGGCGGGCGAAGTGGGTGTTGATGCCGGCGAGGAAGTCCTTCTCGCCGAGCCAGGCGACGAGTTGCCGTAGTGCGGAGGCGCCCTTGGCGTAGGAGATGCCGTCGAAGTTGAGCATCGCGGAGGCGGTGTCGGGGACGGCCTCGGGGTCGGGGGCGACGGGGTGGGTGGAGGGCCGCTGGTCGGCGTCGTAGCCCCAGGCCTTGCGGACGATGCCGAAGTCGGTCCAGGTGTCGGTGAATCGGGTCGCCTCGGTGAGGGTCTGGTAGCCCATGTACTCGGCGAAGGACTCGTTCAGCCAGATGTCGTCCCACCAGCGCAGGGTGACGAGGTCGCCGAACCACATGTGGGCCATCTCGTGGGCGATGACCATGGCGCGGGTCTGGCGTTCGGTGTCGGTGACGGCGGAGCGGTAGACGAACTCGTCGCGGAAGGTGACGAGTCCGGGGTTCTCCATGGCGCCTGCGTTGAACTCGGGGACGAACGCCTGGTCGTAGGAGTCGAAGGGGTAGGGCTCCTCGAACTTCTCGTGGTAGCGGTCGAAGCAGGCGCGGGTGATGTCGAGGATCTCGTCGGCGTCGGTGTCGAGGTGGGGGGCGAGCGAGCGGCGGCAGTGGATGCCGAAGGGCAGGCCGCGGTGTTCGGTGCGTACGGAGTGCCAGGGTCCGGCGGCGACGGCGACGAGGTACGTGGAGATGAGCGGGGTGGCGGCGGCCCGCCAACTGCCGTCGTCCTGCCGCTCGGTGATGCCGTTGGCGAGTACGGTCCAGCCTTCGGGGGCCGTCACGGTCAGCTCGAAGACGGCCTTGAGGTCGGGCTGGTCGAAGGCCGCGAAGACGCGCTGCACGTCGTCCATGAACAGCTGCGTGTAGACGTATGTCTCGCCGTCGGTGGGGTCGGTGAAGCGGTGCATGCCCTCGCCGGTGCGGGAGTAGCGCATGGTGGTGTCGATGCGCAGTTCGTGCTCGCCGGCCGTGAGGTCCTTGAGCGGCAGCCGGTTCTCGTCCAGGGAGAGGGTGTCCGGGTCGAGGGGGTGGCCGTCGAGGGTGACGGAGCGCAGTTCGGCGGGCTTGAGCTCGACGAAGGTGTCCCCGTCCGCGCGGGTGGTGAAGCGGATGACGGTACGGGAGTCGAAGATCTCGTCGCCGCGCGTCAGGTCGAGTTCGATCTGGTAGCGGTGGACGTCGAGGAGCTTGGCACGGGTCTGCGCTTCGTCGCGCGTCAGTACGGACATGGGTGCCATGCTGCCTGATGGGCGTGATCCGGCACAGGGGTGTCCTGGTCCGGGCGGGGTTGCGCCCCGGGTCGGTCGGGGTTGCGTTGCCCGTCGGCCAGGGTTGCGTTCCCCTCGGCCGGGATTACGTTCCCGGGCCCACGTAGCGCCCGGCCCTCGGCGGTTCCTTCACCAGGGCGCGGAGTTCGCGTACTTCGCGTTCCAGGGACCGGTAGCGCTGGTGGGCGTCGTAGAGGTAGCGGACCTTGGTGCGCAGGGCCCAGGGGTCTATGGGTTTCATGACGAGGTCGGCGACGCCCAGGCGGTAGGCGGTGGCGGTGAGTTCGGCGTCGGGGCCGAAGCCGGTGACCAGGATGATCGGGATGAGCTGGGTCTGTTCCACGCCCCGCATGTAGCGGACCACGTCGAGGCCGCTGACGCCCGGCATGCGTACGTCGAGGAGGAGCAGGCCGACGTGGCCGCGCAGGACTTCCTTGAGCGCGTCGTCGCCGCTGGTCGCCCGCGTCAGGTGGTAGCCGAGCGGGGCCAGGGCGCTTTCCAGGGCGTAGAGCGTTTCCTCATGGTCGTCGACTATGAGGATCTTGGCATCCGGCGGCATGGAGCGAAATCCCCTCGCTTGGACGACAAGCTTATGTCCGAACCGACCGACAGGGAGTACTCGTGTACTGACAAGGAGTGCTCAGCGCAGGATGCCTCATTTCGGCGCGCACGCCGAGAGGGCGGGCCTACAACTTGTCCGCGCCGCCCGCGCCACCGGCACTGTCCGCGATGCTCTCGTGGTGGCGGATGACCTCGGCGATGATGAAGTTGAGGAGCTTCTCCGCGAACGCGGGGTCGAGTCTGGCGTTCTCGGCGAGGCTGCGCAGCCGGGCGATCTGCTGGGCCTCGCGGGACGGGTCGGCGGGCGGCAGCTGGTGGGCGGCCTTGAGGTGGCCGACCTGCTGGGTGCACTTGAAGCGTTCGGCGAGCATGTGGACAACGGCCGCGTCGATGTTGTCGATGCTCTCGCGCAGCCGGGCGAGTTCGGCGCGGACGGCCGGGTCGACGCCGCCCGCGTTTCCGGTGTTGCTGGTGGTCATGGTGAGCAACCCTACGTGGCGTACCGCGGGTGGCGCGCGGCCGTTCGATCAACGGGTTCCCGAAGAATCCCCGTCATCGCGTTCCCGGGGAATGGAGCATCGGCGGATCGTCGGGATCGGGGACCTGGTTGCTCCAGCCGCCGGGGACGGTGCGTCCCTGTTGTTCCCGGAAGCGCACGGGCGCGGTGCCGACGCGGCGGGTGAACAGGCGGGAGAAGTAGGCCGGGTCGTCGTAGCCGACGCGTCTGGCCACGGCGGCGACGGGGAGTTCGGTGGCGGCGAGGAGTTCCTTGGCGCGGCCGAGGCGGATCCCGAGGAGGTAGTCCTTGGGGCTGCAGCCGGCGCCGCGGCGCACGGCGGTGCGCAGTTCGGCGGGGGTCATGCCGTGGCGGGCGGCGTGGTCGGCGACGGAGAGCGGCTTGAAGGCGTCGCGGGCGAGGGCCTGGAGGACCTGTTCGCCGTCGGGGGCGGTGTCGGCGCGGGCGCGGCGCAGGGTGACGAGGAGTTCGTGGACGGCTGCGCTGGTCTCGACCTCCAGGAGGGGGTTGCCGAGGCGGGCGGCGCGGGCGATGCGGGCGACGGTGGTGCGGGCGGGGCCCGCGTCGGAGAGGGGGACGACGGGCCGGGCCGGTTCGATGTAGCCGAGTTCGGTGTACGTGTCGGCGGTGGGCCCGGTGAAGTCGACGAAGGCCTCGTCCCAGCCGGTCTCGGGGTCGGGCGCGTAGTGGTGGGGTACGCCGGGGGTGAGCCAGAGCAGGGCGGGCGCGGTGACGGCCGTGGACCGCCCGTCGACGGTACGGAACCAGCCGCGTCCCGCGCTGACCACGACGGCCACGTGGTGGTCGAGGGTGCGGGGTCCGACGATGGGCAGTGCCCCGTACTGGAGGCCGACGCCGAGGCAGACGAGGCCGAGTTTGTGATGGGCGGGTCCGGGGCTGAAGAACCGCATCCATGTGTGGTACATCGGCTGTCCTCCCACCCGGCCGGCAAGCCCGTTCCGTGCTCCGTCAGCTGCGTCCAATCACCGCTGATCTTTGTCCATGGACCCGGTCGCCGCCAGGGGTCAGGGTGGTGCTCATGACCGAGTTCGCGGTGGGGGACACCGATTTTCTGCTGGACGGGCGGCCGGTGCGGCTGCTGTCGGGGGCGCTGCACTACTTCCGGGTGCACGAGGGGCAGTGGGGGCACCGGCTGGCGATGCTGCGGGCGATGGGCCTCAACTGTGTGGAGACGTACGTCCCGTGGAATCTCCACGAGCCGCGGCCGGGCTCCTTCCGGGACGTCCAGGCGCTCGGCCGGTTCCTGGACGCCGCCCAGCGGGCCGGGCTGCGGGCGATCGTGCGGCCGGGTCCGTACATCTGCGCCGAGTGGGAGAACGGCGGGCTGCCGCACTGGGTGACCGGCGGGTCGGGCACGCTCGTGCGCACCCGTGACGAGGGGTTCCTGGGCCATGTGGAGCGCTGGTTCGCCCACCTGCTGCGGGAGATCGTGCCCCGGCAGATCGACCGGGGTGGTCCGGTGCTGATGGTGCAGGTGGAGAACGAGTACGGGAGTTACGGCTCGGACCAGGTGTATCTGGGCCGGCTCGCGGACCTGCTGCGCGAGGGGGGCGTGAGCGTGCCGCTGTTCACGTCGGACGGTCCAGAGGACCACATGCTCACCGGGGGCTCCCTGCCCGGTGTCCTGGCGACCGCGAATTTCGGGTCGCACGCGCGCGTGGCCTTCGAGACGCTGCGCCGGCACCGGCCGACGGGTCCGCTGATGTGCATGGAGTTCTGGTGCGGCTGGTTCGACCACTGGGGCGCCGAGCACGTCGTACGCGATCCCGGTGACGCCGCCGACGCGCTGCGGGAGATCCTGGAGTGCGGGGCCTCGGTCAATCTCTACATGGCGCACGGCGGCACGAACTTCGCGGGCTGGGCGGGCGCCAACCGGGGCGGCGGCGCGCTGCACGACGGAGCGCTGGAGCCGGACGTGACGTCGTACGACTATGACGCGCCGATCGACGAGTACGGGCGCCCCACGGAGAAGTTCTGGCGGTTCCGGTCGCTCCTCGCCGCGTACACGGACGGCCCGCTGCCCGAACTGCCCTCCGCACCGGCCTCGTTGGGCTCCCCGGCCACCGTGGATCTCACCGATTGGTCACCCCTGTCCGCCGTGCTCGACGCGCTCGGCGGGCCCGAGACCGAGCGGCCCGTGCCGCCGACCTTCGAGGAGCTGGATGTCGACCGGGGGCTGGTCCGCTACACGGTCGACGTTCCGGGACCGCGCCGTCCGTACCCGCTGACCGTGCGCGGTCTGCGGGATCTGGCGACGGTGTACGTCGACGGAGAGCCGGCCGGAGTGCTCACCGAGGACGAGCCGCAGCTCAAGGAGCCGGTCGCCGGTCCCGCGCGCGTGGACCTGTGGGTGGAGTCGCTGGGCCGGGTCAACTACGGCCCGCGCACCGGGGAGCCGAAGGGCATCACCGGCGGCGTACTGCACGAACGGCAGTATCTGCACGGGGTGCGGGCGAGGGCGCTGCGCCTCGACGCCTTCGACACCGGTGTGGAGCCGGTGCCGTTCCGCCCGCTTCCCGCTTCCGGTGCCCCCGGCCTGTACCGCGGCACGGTCACGGTCCGCGGCGCGGGAGACGCCCGCCTGGAACTCCCCGGCTGGACAAGGGGATTCGCGTGGATCAACGGCTTCAATCTGGGCCGCTACTGGTCCGTCGGCCCCCAACGCTCCCTGTACGTCCCCGGCCCGGCCCTGCGTGAGGGCACCAACGAGATCTGGCTGCTGGAATTCGAGGAGGCATCCGACCCCCCGACCCTGCGAGCCACGGCCGAGGCAGGCGAGGCAGGCGAGGCAGGCGAGGCAGGCGAGGCAGGCGAGGCAGGCGAGGCAGGCGAGGCAGGCGGCGGAGACTAGCGAACACAGAGCGCCGTCACCGCGTCACTGCCCCCACTCCCAAGGGGCGCGGGGAACTGCGCGACAAGCCCCCACCGGCCCGCACCCGAAAACAAGCAGGCGCCCACGGCACAAACACCGCGAACGCCCACCCCGCCCCGCCGGGGGCTAAAGCGTCGCCGCAGCCCGGGCTATCGCCGAAGAGAACGTGGACACCTCGGTGTACACCCCCGGCACGAGCGGCCGAGCACACCCGTCACCCCAGCTGACGATCCCGACCTGGAGCCACTTCCCGCTGTCGTCCTTGCGGAACATGGGTCCGCCGGAGTCGCCCTGGCAGGTGTCGACCCCGCCGCGCGGAACCCCGGCGCAGATCTCCTGCCCGGCGATGAGCCGGCTGCCGTAGTGCCGCTTGCACTGGCGGTCGGCGACGAACGGCACCTTGGCCTTGAGGAGCTTCGTGGAGCCCGTACCCGCGTTCTCCGAGGTGTCGCCCCACCCGGCGATGGTGAACGTGCCCCTGTTGTAGCGGGTGTTCGTCGCGAGCTTCAGCGTGGGCAGGTTGATGGGCCGGGCGAGCTTGATGAGCGCCCAGTCCTTGCCGCTGCCGTTGTAGCCCGGGGCCTGGAGGACCTTGGTGGACTTGACCTTGATCGCGCCGGAGGCGTTGAGGTCGGTGACGCCGGCCGTGGCGGTGATCCGGGTGGTGTTGCCCGAGCCGTCCACGCAGTGCGCGGCGGTCAGGACGACGTCCTTCTTGTAGAGGGCACCGCCGCAGCCCATGGAGAGGCTGACCATGAACGGGAACTCGTTCTGCGCCGCGGGCGTACCGCCGACGACCGGCACGGGCGCCGCCTGCGCGGCGACGGGCTGGAGGCTGGCGGTCGCGAGGGCGACGGCACCGATCGCCGCGGCCCGCTTGAAGGCGGATCTCTTGAGGAGACTGACTGCCCTGTTTGTCAACATGATCCCTTTCATGGGGGGTTGAGTGCGCAGAAGAGCGCACAGAAGTATGAGGATCATGACGCATGGGCGGCAAGGGTGGATCTCACTCCCCCACCGGGCAACCCAACCCGGGAGAATCCGCTCGCGTCCCCTTAAAGTGGAACGGGGGTTCAGGGCCTCTCTGGGGGTACGGACGTGACGAACGGCGGTCCGGTCGAGCACGGCTACCCGCACCTGGACACGGTGCGGGCGGCGGTCACCGCGCTGTACAAACGGCTCTCGTACGACACCATCCACGCCTTCGCCACCAGCGTGGCCCCCGCCGACGTGGCGTTCTGCGACACGGACGATCTCCATCTGGGCGCCCAGCGGGTGGCCCGTGAGCTGGTGCGGCACTTCCGTCTCCCGGATGCCCGCATGATCGTGAGCTTCCGCGAGATGGAGCACGCGGCGAACGTCGAGCTCGCCGCGGGCCCCGAGTACTTCATCGAGCTGAACGACCGGTTCCGCACCCACCGCAGGGACATCGGCGCGGCGCTCGCGCACGAGGTGATGCACGTCTATCTGCACCGCCTCGACCTGTCGTTCCCCGGCACGCGCGACAACGAGATCCTCACGGACACGGCGACGACGTATCTCGGCGCGGGCTGGCTGCTGCTCGACGCGTACCGGGAGGACGCGGCGTCCTCGCAGAAGCTGGGCTATCTGACACCGGAGGAGTTCGGGTACGTGCTGGCCAAGCGGTCGCTGGTCTTCGGTGAGGATCCGTCGACCTGGTTCACCAGCCCGCAGGCGTACACCGCGTACACGAAGGGCCTGACGCGGGCCCGTCACGACGAACGGCAGCCGCCGCTGACCGCGGCGGGGTGGGCGGGGCGGCGGCGTTACGCGAAGGACCGGCGTCATGCGCAGGACCGTGTCGTCGCGGCGGCGCCCGTCGGCGTCCCGTACGCCTTCACGCCGGACGGGCCTGACGCGCCGGACGGGCGCGGGCCGTTGCGGGTGTCGTTTCCCTGTCCGACCTGTCATCAGCGGATTCGGGTGCCTGTGCGGGGGCGGGTTCGGGCCCGGTGTGGGTTGTGTCGGACTGTTCTGGAGTGCGACACGTAGTCGAAGGCGGGGTGAAGACGGGGTGATGGGCCGTGGGGAGGGTGCGGGTGCGTTGTGGCCGGTCGCGCAGTTCCCCGCGCCCCTTGACCAGTTGCCCTCGGCCCATGCCCAAACAGCGAGGGATGTCGGTGCGCAGCGGAAGGCCGCCGTCCGTCTGTGCCGTTGACGGGCGGCGGCCTTCCGGCCCCCGTATCCCCCCGTGTCCCCCCGTGTCCCCCCGTGTCCCCCGAGGTCCGGTCCGGGCGGGCTGCTCGGTACTCAGTCGTACATGCGCCAGTCGTACGTCAGTTGGTAGTGGCCGCCGTGGCCTCGGTAGTCGGCGACCGCCGGGGCCGTGAAGGGCCGGCCGGCCCAGCGGCCGGTGAGGGAGGGGATGACCGCGTTGACGGTGACGGGCTTGAACACCTCGTCGCCGAAGAGGCCCTTGAGCTGGTCGAAGACCCAGCCGACGGCCGCGCCGACGGCCATCCCGATGAGGATGCCGACCGGTCCGCCGGAGGCGCCGATCGCGCCGCCGATGGCCGCGGCGAGGTAGGCGGTGACCTTCTTCTTGATGAGGTCGAGCAGTGCGCCCACGTAGTCGGCGAGGCCGCCCCAGTCGACCTCGGCGAGCACCAGCGTGACGAAGTACGACTTCGGGTACTTGGTGCCTTCGTCGAGGCCGAACCAGTGGAAGCGGCGCGGCGGGTCGTACACCTTGACGTCGCCGTCGTCGAAGCTGCGGACCTTGAACTGGCCGATCTTCAGGGTGTCGCCGCTCTCGTCCACGCTGGTCCCGGCGAGATGGATCTCGTCGGATCCCCATTCGGACGTCTCGTCCACGCACTTCACCCGGTGGATCCGCAGTTCCAGTCTGTGCAGGGCGGCCGGTACGGCGGCCAGGCCCTGCGGGGCCGACTCCTCGGGGAGGAGAGAAGTCGGCGGCTTCCTGAGTTCGTCGGCCGGGAACTTCAGCCGCTCGGGAAAGCCGAGGCGCTTGACCTGTGTGTCCACCGACGCGGGCGAGCGCAGGTCGACGCGGGCCAGGTCACCGAGGCGTCGGGACCGTACGGCGCCGGTCTTGAGGTCGGCGAGGACCGTGGCCGCCGCCTTCTTCTTCCTTTCGTCGGTGAGGCTGTCGAAGCGCCGAGCGACGAGGTGCTCGGCGGCCGTCCTGTCCGCGGGCAGTGGGTACTTGGCGGGTTCCGCGTAGTGGGCGGCGACCTTGTCGGCGGCGAGTGTGAGTTCCTGGACGACGCGCTCGGTGACGGCCCGCACCTTGGCATGCGGGACGTCGGTCACCATTCGATGGGTGTTCTCCGGCATTTCTGTTCATCCCCCGTTGGTTACTGCTCCCTTCGCGACTGTTTCCGCGAAGGCCCGACCGACGGTACGGACAGGGGGAGTCCGGGCGCCCCGGGATGCGCCCCGGGGGAATCCCTAGGGTGCGTGTCCGGACTCGGATCGTCCGGACCCGGGCCCGTCGGCGGCCAGCGCTGCCGTGAGCCGCGTACGGGAGTCGACGCCCAGCTTGGGGAAGATCCGGCCGAGGTGGTACTCGACGGTCTTGACGCTGATGACGAGTTCGCGTGCCACCTGCCGGTTGGTGAGCCCGGACGCGACGAGGCGGGCGACGGCCAGCTCCTGGGGCGTGAGCAGTGCCGCTCCACGTGTCCGTGGCTCCCGCTCGGCCGCGGACCCGACGGGCCCGAGTCCACAGGCCGCCAACTCCCGTTCGCAGCGCCCGAGATCGGGCGGCGCGTCGAGGCGTACGAGGAGGTCGCGGGCGGTGCGCAGCTGCTCGCCGGCGCGGGTGCGGCGGCCCGCCCTGCGCAGGAAGCCGCCGTAGGCGAGGTGCAGCAGCGCGCGGTCGAAGGGTGCCTCGACATGGGCGGCGTGCTTGAGGCCGGAGCGGAAGGCGCGCTCGGCGGCCACGGTGTCGCCGCGCGCGGCCTCCAGGGTGCCGCGGGCCCGGGCGGCGACGAGCAGCGCCCCGTGGTGGCCGCGCTGGGTGGCGAGGACCTCGTACGGGGCGAGGGCCTGGACGGCGCGCTTCTCGTCGCCGAGGGCGGCCCAGGCTTCGGCGAGCAGGTCGGCCCAGGGGACCGTGCCGGGCTCCTCCAGGTCGCCGCGCGGGGCGAGCGCGAGCAGGGGCCCCAGGGCCGTGAGGACCTCCTCGGGCCTGCCCTGGGCGCGGGCGAGGTGGGCCTCGGCGAGCGCGGCCCACAGGGCGGGGTTCACATGGCCGCCCGCCGCGTAGACGCGGGCCACGCGTGCGTGTGCCTGTGCCTTGGCGAACGCGCCGCGCACCGCGTGCACCTGGGCGGCGAGCATCCGGCAGTACAGGGCGATGTGCGGCTGGTCGGTGTCGGCGGCCAGGGACAGCGCGAGGTCGGTGTGGACGATCGCGTCGTCCCAGCGGCCCGCGCGGTACTCGGCGGAGGCGAGCGCGGTCGCGGCGACCACCCGGAAGGAGGCGGCGCGCCCGTGGCAGGCGCCGAAGACACCGCCCAGGTCCCGTACGGCGCCGGTGAGGTCGCCGGTCCACTCGCGCAGCGTGCCGCGGCCGAGGAGTTCCTCCAGCTGGGCGGGGGTGGCGAGCGCCGGGTCGGGCAGCGGGCCGAGAGCGTCGAGCGTCTGCGGGGCCCGGCCGCTCATGGCGAGGCCGTTGAGGCGCAGGACGCGGATCATGTCGGTGGCCGTGTCGTCGGGTGCGAGGCGGATCGCGAGGTCGGCCCATTCGGCCATCTCGGCGCCGTGCGACATGCTGCCGTGCAGGGCGGCGAACTGGCCCGCGATACGTGCCCCGAGGAGGGGTTCGGCCGCCGGGTCGCACCGGTGCCAGGCGTCCGTGAGCAGTGCCTCGGCGCGGTCCAGGTCGAACAGGCTCAGCCTGCCCAGGAGATAGCTGCGCCAGCCGCCGGGGGTGAACTGCGCGATCCGCTGGGCGACTTCGCCCATGTCCGGTACGTCTCCGGCGAGCAGGGCGCACTCGACGGCTTCGAGGGTGTACTGCTCGTACACCGCCGGGTCCGGGCAGAGCCGGGCGGCGGCCGTCAGTTGTCCTGCCGCGATCGCCCAGGCGCCTTCGGCGGCGAACCTGCGTCCCAGGGCGGCGAGTTCGGCGGCGAGCTCCGGATCGGGACCGGCCGCGGCGAGCGCCCGGTGACGCAGTCGGTGTGCCTGGTCCCGGACGGTGCGGGCGGCGCTCAGGTGCAGGGCCGCGCGGCGGGAGGGGCCGAGCTGGTGGTAGACGGCGGCGTGTACGAGGGGGTGCGGGAAGCGGATCACCGGATCGCCCGGGGTCTCGGTCAACAGGCCCGTGTGGACGGCCTCTTCGAGTGCGGTGAGGACGTCGGCGGCCCCGCGCTCCTCGTCGAGCAGGTCCGCGCCCGCGACCTCCCAGGCGTCGGCCGCCGTGCAGTGTGTGCCGAGTACCGCGGCCGCGCAGACCAGGGCGTCGGCGGCCGTCGAGCAGGCGGCGAGCTTCGCCAGCACGAGGGCCGTGAACGACTTGGGGGCGGGCGGCGTCACATCGGGCTCCCCGAGCGCCTCCAGGAGCCCGGCTCCCTCCTGTTCCAGGAGCGCCTTCACGTGGAGAGGGTTGCCCGCGGTGTGCGCGTGCAGCCGTGCGGCGGCCTGTGCGGTGAGCCCCTGTACGCCCAGCCCGCCGCCGAGTTCGGCCAGTTCGGCGGGCCCGAGCCCGTCGAGCCGTACCCGCACGGCGTCGTCCGCCGTGAACAGCCTCCGCAGCCCCGCGGTCAGCCGCGTGTCCTCGGCGTCCCGCACGACGACGAGAACGAGCACCCGATCGGCCCGCAACCGCCGCACGGCGAAGGCGAGGGCCTGGAGGGAGAGGTGATCGGCCCATTGGGCGTCGTCGAGGACGAGGGCGACGGGGGTGTCGGGTGTGCCGGGGGCGGGAGTGTCGGGGGTGTCGCGGGTGTCGCGGGTGTCGCGGGCGGGGGTATCGGGCGCGGAGGTGGCGGGCACGAAAGTGTCCGGGGCGCCGGAGCCGCGCGCGGCTCGATCGTCGGAGCCCGGGGCGCCGGGGCCGCGTACTGCCCGATCGTCGGAGCCCGGGGCGTCGGCGTCGCGCGCGGCCCCGCCGTCGGAGCCCGAGCCACCGCTCGCCCCCTGTGCCTCGTCCAGGGCCTCCAGCAGCGCCGCCCCGGCCGCGTGCGCGTCCGCCCAGCGCCCGCCGCCAGTCCCGGTCCCGTCCCCGGTGCCACTGCCGCCCCGGCCCAGCAGTTGCTCCAGTACTCCGAAGGCCAGTTCCGACTCGGCCTCCTCCCCCGCCCCGTACAGCACATGTGTGTCGTCGCGCAGGAAGCGGCGTATGAGGGCGGTCTTCCCGATCCCGGCCGGACCCTCGACGAGTACGCGCTGAGGGTGTCCCGCGCGGGCGCGCTCGCGCGTCGCCGCGAGGAGCGCGAGGCTGTCCGTTCGCCCTACGAACTCCACCTGAGCCACCTCCGCACGGCCCGCCCTGCTGGGCATCCTCGCGAGCACGGGGTGCGGGGTCAAAGGGTTCCCCGCGCGTCGGCCTCCTAGGTGTCGTACGCCGATCGCACTACTGCGCTCCGTGGACCGGCTGGGGTGCCTGCGCCTCCGCGAGCAGTTTGAGCGCGGTGTCCCCGGCCTCGGCGGGGGTCCATCGCGCCCCCTTGTCGGTGCTCGGGCCGGGCCGCCAGCCCTCCATGACCGTGATGCGGCCGCCCTCGGTCTCGAAGACCCGGCCGGTGACGCCGGCGCTCGCGGCGGAGCCGAGCCAGACGACGAGCGGCGACACGTTCCCGGGCGCCATCGCGTCGAAGCCGCTGTCGGGCGCCGTCATCGTCTCGGCGAAGGTGCCCTCGGTCATCCGGGTCCGCGCGGCGGGCGCGATGGCGTTGACCTGTACTCCATAGCGCCCCATCTCGGCGGCGGCCACCAGGGTGAGCCCCACGATCCCGGCCTTGGCGGCGCTGTAGTTCCCCTGCCCGACCGACCCCAACAGCCCGGCGCCGGAACTGGTGTTGACGATCCGCGCCTGCGGCACCCGCCCCGCCTTCGCCTCCGCCCGCCAGTGCGCGGCGGCGTGCTTCATCGGCAGGAAGTGGCCCTTCAGATGGACGCGCATGACGGCGTCCCAGTCGTCCTCGTCGAGGTTCACGAGCATCCGGTCACGCAGGAACCCGGCGTTGTTGACGAGCGTGTCGAGCCGCCCGAAGGCGTCCACGGCCGTGCGTACGAGGGATGCGGCGCCCTCGGTCGTGGCGATGTCCCCGCCGTGCGCCACCGCCTCGCCGCCCGCCGCCGTGATCTCCTCGACGACCTGCCGGGCCGGGCTGTCGGGCCCTGGCGAGCCGTCGAGTCCGACGCCCAGGTCGTTGACGACGACGCGCGCGCCCTCCGCCGCGAAGGCGAGCGCGTGCGCCCGCCCGAGCCCGCGGCCCGCGCCCGTGACGATCACGACCCGCCCGTCGCAGATTCCGCTGCCTGCAGTCATCCCGCTTCTCCTCCCTCTTTTTCCTTGTCGGCCTTCTGCTCGTCGGCCTTCTCCTTGTTGGCGGTAGCCGCGTCCAGGAAGGCGGGCCGCTCGCCCCCGCCGTGCACGAGGAGGCCGGCCCCGGTGATGTACGCGGCGGCGTCCGACGCGAGGAAGACGGCGGCCCTGCCGACGTCCAGGGGCTCGGCGAGCCGCCCCATGGGGACGGTGCGGGAGACGGCCGCAATGCCGTCCTCGCCCCCGTAGTGGAGATGGGACAGCTCGGTGCGGACCATCCCCACGACGAGGGTGTTCACCCGCACGTCCGGTGCCCACTCCACGGCCATCGAGCGCGCGAGGTTCTCCAGTCCCGCCTTGGCCGCCCCGTAGGCCGCCGTGCCGGGCGAGGGCCGTGTCCCGCTGACGCTGCCGATCATCACGACGGAGCCACGCGCGCGCCTGAGCTGCTCGTACGCCGCCAGGGACGCCGTCAGCGGCGCGGTGAGGTTGAGTTCGATCACGCGCGCGTGCCGCTCGGCGTCCGTCTCCGCGAGCAGCCGGTAGGGGGCGCCGCCCGCGTTGTTGACCAGCACGTCGACCCGGGGCAGCCCGTCGAAGAAGGCGCGCACGGCCGGTGGGTCCCGCAGATCGAGGGGGACGAACTCGACGCCGTCGACCGGAACTTCGGGCGGTCTGCGCGCACAGACCACGACCTCGGTGCCCGCCTCCACGAACGCGCGGGCGATCCCGGCGCCCACGCCCCGGGTGCCGCCCGTGACCACCACGAGCCGTTTGCCGGACGGCTCGTCCGACGGACCCTTCGACGGCCTGCCTGACGGCTCGTCCGACAGCTTGTCCACAGGGCCTCCCACTCGTCGGTATTCGCTGTTACCTTCACAACCGGCGCACCTAACAAATGTTTGGTCGAAAGGTAGCTGATGAGCTGATGGGTGTCTCCACCTCGTCCCCGGAAAAGGGGATTTCCGTCGTCACGGTCGACTTCCCGCCCGTGAACGCGCTGCCGGTGCGCGGCTGGTTCGAGCTGGCCGACGCCCTGCGCGCGGCGGGCCGCGACGCCGAGGTCCGCTGTGTGGTGCTGGCCGCCGAGGGGCGGGGGTTCAACGCCGGCGTGGACATCAAGGAGATACAGGCGCAGGGCGGCAGCGCCCTGCTCGGCGCCAACCGCGGCTGTGCCGACGCCTTCGCCGCGGTGTACGAGTGCGAGGTCCCCGTGGTGGCGGAGGTGCACGGCTTCTGCCTGGGCGGCGGAATAGGCCTGGTGGGCAACGCGGACGCGATCGTGGCGAGCGAGGACGCGACCTTCGGCCTGCCCGAGCTGGACCGGGGCGCCCTGGGCGCGGCCACGCATCTGGCCCGGCTGGTGCCGCAGCACCTGATGCGCGCGCTGTACTACACCTCGCGCACGGCGACCGCGGCCGAGCTGCACCGGCACGGGTCGGTGTGGCGGGTCGTGCCACGCGACGAACTGCGTGCCGCCGTGCTGGAGTTGGCCGGCCAGATCGCGAGCAAGGACGGGCAGCTGATCCGGCTGGCCAAGGCCGCGATCAACGGCATCGACCCCGTGGACGTGCGCCGCAGCTACCGCTTCGAGCAGGGCTTCACGTTCGAGGCGAACCTCGCGGGGGTGGGCGACCGGGTCAGGGACACGTTCGGGAAGGACCGGGAAGGAGGGGGTACGGAATGAGCGACAAGACGATGACGGCCGACGAGGCCGTCTCCCGGCTCCGCAGCGGGATGACCCTCGGTATCGGCGGCTGGGGCTCGCGCCGCAAACCGATGGCCCTGGTCAGAGCGCTGCTCCGCTCCCAAGTCACGGACCTCACGGTCGTGTCGTACGGCGGCCCGGACGTCGGGATGCTCGCCGCCGCGGGGCGGATCCGCAAGCTTGTCGCGGCCTTCGTGACGCTCGACTCGATCCCCCTGGAGCCGCACTTCCGGGCAGCCCGGCAGAGCGGGGCCCTCGAGCTGACGGAGGTCGACGAGGCGATGTTCATGTGGGGGCTGCACGCCGCCGCGAACCGGCTGCCGTTCATGCCGGTCCGGGCCGGCATCGGTTCGGACGTCATGCGGGTCAACCCCGGCCTACGGACGGTCACTTCGCCGTACGAGGACCCGTCGACCGGGATCCGGGAGACCTTCGTCGCCATGCCGGCCCTGCGCATGGACGCGGCCCTCGTCCACGTCAACCGCGCGGACCGCTCGGGCAACGGCCAGTATCTGGGCCCGGACCCGTACTTCGACGACCTCTTCTGCGAGGCCGCGGACAACGCGTACGTCTCCTGCGAGCGGCTGGTGGACCGCTTCGACGACGCGGTGCCGCAGACCCTCCTCGTCAACCGGCACTCGGTCACGGGAGTCGTCGAGACGCCCGGCGGCGCGCACCCCACCTCCTGCGTCCCCGACCACGACCGCGACGAGCCCTTCCAGAAGCTGTACGCGACGACGCCGTGGCCCGAGTTCACCGAGCGGTTCCTGTACGGGGACGAGAAGGCCTACCAGTCGGCCGCACAGGCCTGGCACGAGGAGCGGCGATGACGGACGCGACCCTCCCCGACCCGGTCCGGCCGACCGGCACCCCGCTCCTCCCGCCCAGCGGCGCTCCTCTTCCCCCGCCCACCCGCGCCGAGTACTGCGTGATCGCCTGTGCCGAGGCGTGGCGGGACAACGGCGAGGTGCTCGCGAGCCCCATGGGTGCCGTCCCCTCCGTCGGTGCCCGGCTCGCGAGGCGGACCTTCGCCCCGGATCTCCTGCTCACCGACGGCGAGGCGATGCTCGTCGGCCCGGACGGCACGCCCGAAGGGTGGCTGCCCTACCGCAGGCATCTCGCGATGGTCACCGGCGGGCGTCGGCACGTGATGATGGGCGCGAGCCAGATCGACCGGTTCGGCAACCAGAACATTTCCTGCATCGGGGACTGGGAGCGGCCGGCCCGGCAGTTGCTCGGGGTGCGGGGCGCGCCCGTCAACACCCTGAACAACCCGGTGAGTTACTGGGTGCCCAAGCACTCGACGCGGGTCTTCGTGGAGAAGGTCGACATGATCAGCGGGGTGGGGTACGACAGCGCGGCGGCGGCCGGTCCCACGGCGACCCGCTATCACCGCATCCCCCGGGTCGTGTCGAACCTGGGAGTGTTCGACTTCGCGACGCCGGACCACTCGATGCGGCTCGCCTCGCTGCATCCGGGGGCGACGGTCGCGGAGGTCCTGGCGGCGACCGGGTTCGAGCCGACGATCCCCGACGAGGTCCCGTACACCCGCGAACCGACCCCGGCGGAGCTGCAGTTGATCCGCGAGGTCATCGACCCGCGGGGGCTGCGCGACCGTGGGGTCCCAGGCTGATGGAGACCGCGCTCACGAAACTGGTCGGCGTCCGGCATCCGATCGTGCAGACCGGGATGGGCTGGGTGGCGGGCCCGCGTCTGGTCTCCGCCTCGGCGAACGCGGGAGCGCTGGGCATCCTGGCCTCCGCGACGATGACGCTCGACCAGCTGCGGGAGGCGGTCCGGGACGTCAGGTCCCGTACGGACGCGCCGTTCGGTGTGAATCTGCGCGCGGACGCGGGGGACGCCCGCGACCGCGTCCGGCTGATCATCGAGGAGGACGTGAGGGTCGCCTCGTTCGCGCTGGCGCCCTCCCGTGAGCTGATCGCCGAGCTCAAGGACGCGGGGGTCGTCGTCATCCCCTCCATCGGCGCCCGCCGTCACGCCGAGAAGGTCGCGGCCTGGGGCGCGGACGCGGTGATCGTGCAGGGCGGCGAGGGCGGCGGCCACACCGGCGAGGTGGCGACCACCGTCCTCCTTCCCCAGGTCGTGGACGCCGTCGACATACCGGTGATCGCGGCGGGCGGCTTCTTCGACGGCCGGGGCCTGGTCGCGGCACTGGCGTACGGCGCGGCGGGCATCGCCATGGGCACCCGCTTCCTCCTGACCTCCGACTCCACGGTCCCGGACGCGGTGAAGGCCCGGTACCTCGCGGCCACGGTGAAGGACGTGACGGTGACGACAGCCGTGGACGGCCTCCCCCACCGCATGCTCCGCACGGACCTGGTCAACTCCCTTGAGGAGGCGGGCCGTACGAGAACACTGACCCGGGCGATCCGCCGGGCCGCCCGCTTCCGAAAGCTCTCGGGCCTCACCTGGCAGCAGATGGTCCGCGACGGCCTGGCCATGAAACACGGCAAGGACCTCACCTGGAGCCAGGTCCTCCTCGCCGCCAACACCCCGATGCTGCTGCGCGCCTCGATGGTCGAGGGCCGCACGGACCTGGGGGTGATGGCCTCGGGCCAGGTGGCAGGCCTGATAGAGGACCTGCCGTCGTGTGCGGAGCTGGTGGAACGCGTAATGGCGGAAGCGGGGGCGGTCCTGCGCGGGCTCCCGGACCAGCGCCATGCTCATCCTTAGAGGCGCGGCGCTGCGAGGGCACCATTGTGGGGCGCCCCGTCAGGAGGCGCCCCCTACTCTTTCAGGGGCGCGGGGAACTGCGCGACCAGCCACACCCCACCCGCACCCGCACCCGCACCCGACCGAACAACCTAAAGCCGCTCAACGATCGTCACGTTCGCCTGCCCCCCACCCTCACACATCGTCTGCAACCCGAACCGCCCACCGGTCCGCTCCAGTTCATGCAGCAACGTGGTCATCAGCTTCACCCCGGTCGCCCCCAGTGGATGCCCGAGGGCAATCGCACCCCCGTTGACATTGACCCGGTCGGGATCCGCCCCGGTCTCCTTCAGCCAGGCGAGCACCACAGGCGCGAACGCCTCGTTGATCTCGACGAGGTCGATGTCACCGATGGACATCCCGGCCTTCTTCAAGGCGTACGCGGTAGCCGGAATCGGCGCCGACAGCATCCGTATCGGATCCTCCCCCCGCACCGACAGATGGTGAATCCGCGCCCGAGGTGTGAGCCCGTGTTCCCGCACGGCCCGCTCGGAGGCGAGCAGCATCGCGGCCGCGCCGTCGGACACCTGGGAGGAACAGGCGGCGGTGATGGTGCCGCCCTCCACCACCGGCTTCAGCCCGGCCATCTTCTCCAGCGAGGTGTCCCGCCGAGGCCCCTCGTCCACGGCGACGTCCCCGAACGGCACGGTCTCCCGCTCGAAACGCCCCTCGTCGATGGCCCGGATCGCCCGCTGATGCGACCGCAGCGCGAACTCCTCCTGGTCCCGTCGGCTGATCCCCCACTTCTCGGCGATCAACTCGGCGCCGTGGAACTGGTTGACGGGCCGGTCCCCGTACCGCGCCCGCCAGCCCTCGCTCCCCGCGAACGGCCCCTCCGTGAGCCCCAGCGGCTCCGCGGCCTGGCGGGAGGCGAAGGCGATGGGGATCTGCGTCATGTTCTGGACGCCGCCCGCGACCACCAGGTCCTGCGTGCCGGACAGGACACCCTGCGCGGCGAAGTGCACGGCCTGCTGCGAGGACCCGCACTGCCGGTCGATCGTCACCCCGGGCACCTCCTCGGGCAGACCGGCCGCCAGCCAGGCCGTCCGCGCGATGTCCCCGGCCTGCGGCCCGACGGTGTCCAGGCACCCGAAGACGACGTCCTCGACGGCTGCCGGGTCGACACCGGACCGCGCGACCAGGGCCTTCAGCACATGCGCGCCCAGATCGGCGGGATGGACCCCGCCGAGGCCACCCTTCCGGCGCCCCACTGGCGTACGGACCGCTTCGACTATGTAGGCCTCGGCCATGACGACTCCTCGGGCTCCTCAGTGGGTTCCAATGGGTTCAGTGGGTCCGGTGGGTCCAGTGGTTGAGCAGGTTCAGTGGGTTGAGCAGGTTCAGTGGGTTGAGCAGGTCCAGGGGGTTACGTCCGTACGGCGATTCCGTCGAGGACCATCGACAGGTACTGCCGGGCGATCTCCTCCGGGCTGTGCTGTCCGCCGGGCCGGTACCAGGACGCGGCGACCCACACCGTGTCGCGCACGAACCGGTAGGTGAGCCGGATGTCGAGGTCGTCCCGGAAGACCTCGCCTGCCACTCCCCGCTCCAGCGTGGCCAGCCACGTCTTCTCGAACTTGCGCTGCGACTCGGCGAGGAACGCGAACCGCTCCTGCGCGACGAGGTGCTTGGACTCCCGCTGGTAGATCGCGACGGCCGCGCGGTGCCGGTCGATCTCCCGGAAGGACTCGGTGACCAGGGCCTCCAGCGTCTCGCGCGGGCCGAGCTCGGCCTCCAGGACGGTGTCGTACCCGTCCCACAGCTCGTCCATGAAGGTCCGCAGGATCTCCTCCAGCATCGATTCCTTGGAGTCGAAGTGGTAGTAGAGGCTGCCGGCGAGCATGCCCGCGTGGTCCGCGATCTTGCGGACGGTGGTGGCGTTGTAGCCCTGCTCGGCGAAGACCTCGGCGGCGGTGTCGAGGAGTTCGCGACGACGGGCGGGCGCGGCGGTCACCTGGGGCTTCTTCTTGGGAGGCACGTTCGTAGGGGGCACGGAGCCATTGTGGTCCTAGGCATGCTGGCTGCTGACGGAGACCGCTTCTCCGGTCATGTACGAGGAGTAGTCGGACGCCAGGAAGACGATCACGTTGGCGACCTCCCAGGGCTCGGCGTACCTCCCGAAGGCCTCGCGGGCCGTCAGTTCCTCCAGCAGTTCGGGGGTGGTCACCTTCACGAGGTGCGGGTGCATGGCGAGGCTGGGTGACACGGCGTTGACCCGCACGCCGAACGCGGCGGCTTCAAGGGCCGCACACCGGGTCAGCGCCATGACCCCTGCCTTCGCCGCCGCGTAGTGCGCCTGGCCGGCCTGGGCGCGCCAGCCGACGACGGAGGCGTTGTTGACGATCACTCCGCCGCCTTCCTGCCTCTTCAGCAGCCGCAGGGCGGCCCGCGTGCACCGGAACGTGCCGTTGAGTGTCACGTCGAGAACCCGGGACCACTGTTCGTCGGTCATGTCGACGAGGTCCGAAGTCCCGCCGAGACCGGCGTTGTTGACGACGATGTCGAGCCGCCCGTGCTGCCGCACGGCCGCGTCGAAGAGCGCCTGGACCTGGGCCTCGTCGGTGACGTCGCACGCGAGCGCCGAGACGCCCTCGAACTCCCCGGCCAGTTCGGCCTCGTACTCCTTGAGCCGTCGCGCGTGCGCGTCGCTGATCAGCACGCGCGCGCCCTCCTCCAGGAAGCGGCGCGCGGTGGCCCCGCCGATGCCCGCGCCCGCGGCGGCGGTCACCACCGCGGTGCGTCCCTTCAGCAGCCCGTGTCCGGGCACGTATGCCGGACTCTCGACGCCTGTCATGACGCCACGCTAACCTACCAAACACTTGTTAGGGAAGGATCGCCGCTGATGGACCTCGACTTCACGGCCGACCAGGACGCCTTCCGCGCCGAGGCGCGCGCCTGGCTGCACGCGCACGTCCCGTCACCGCCGCTGCCCTCCCTGGAGACCGAGGAGGGCTTCGCGGCCCACCGCGCCTGGGAGGCCGAACTCGCCGCGGACCGCTGGTCGGTGGTGTCCTGGCCGGCCGCGTACGGCGGACGGGACGCGGGGCTCCTGCGGTGGCTGATCTTCGAGGAGGAGTACTACGCGGCGGGCGCGCCCGGCCGGGTCGGCCAGAACGGCATCAGCCTCCTCGCGCCGACCCTCTTCGACCACGGCACGGAGGAGCAGCGGGCCCGGATCCTGCCGCCGATGGCGTCCGGCGAGGTCGTCTGGGCACAGGCGTGGTCCGAACCCGAGGCCGGGTCCGACCTCGCCTCCCTCAGGTCGAGGGCGGTGCGTACGGACGGCGGGTGGCTGTTGAGCGGGCAGAAGACGTGGTCGTCGCGGGCCGCGTTCGCCGACCGCGCGTTCGGCCTGTTCCGCAGCGAGCCGGACACCCCGAAGCCCCACCAGGGCCTCACCTACCTGATGTTCGACCTGCGCGCGCCGGGCGTGACCGTCCGCCCGATCGGCCGCCTGGACGGCAGGCCGGCCTTCGCCGAACTCTTCCTGGACGACGTGTTCGTGCCCGACGAGGACGTGATCGGCGAGCCCGGCCGGGGCTGGCGGGTCGCCATGTCGACAGCGGGCAACGAACGCGGTCTGACCCTCCGCTCCCCCGGCCGCTTCCTGGCCTCGGCCGACCGCCTGGCCGCGCTCTGGCGGGCGCGCGGCCGGGACCCGTTCACCCGCGACCGGGTGGCCGACGCGGTGATCGGCGCCCGCGCCTACCAGCTCTTCACCTACGCGGGCGCCTCCCGTTTCCTCGAAGGCGAGCCGATCGGCCCGGAGTCCAGCCTGAACAAGGTCTTCTGGTCCGAGTACGACATCGCGCTGCACGAGACGGCACTCGATCTCCTGGGCGGGGACGGGGAGTTGGCGGCCACCGCTGACGACGAGGACAGCGGGTGGGCCGAGGGGTACGTCTTCTCCCTCGCCGGTCCCATCTACGCGGGCACGAACGAGATCCAGCGCGACATCATCGCCGAACGCCTCCTGGGCCTGCCGAAGGGACGCCGCTGATGCGTTTCCTCCTGGACGACGAACAGCGTGCCTTCGCCCACTCGCTGGACGCCCTGCTGACGGCGGCGGACACCCCGTCGGTCGTACGGTCGTGGAGTGCCGGTGACCATACGGCCGGGCTGGCCCTGTGGTCCCGTATCGCCGACGCGGGGGTGTTCGCACTGGCGGTCCCCGAGGCGTACGAAGGGGTCGGGCCGCTTCCCGTCGAACTGGCCGTCGCCTTCCTGGAGTTGGGGCGGCATGCGGTACCGGGCCCGCTGGTGGAGACGGTGGCGGCGACCGCGCTGCTGACGGAACCGGGCCTGGCGAAGAGGTTCCTGCCGGGGCTGGCGTCCGGGGAGACGATCGCGACGGTGGCCGCCTTGGACGGCCCGTACGGCTCGTATGCGTTGGACGGGGATGCGGCCACCATCCACCTCACGATCGAGAGCGGCGAGGACGGTGGTGAAGGCGGTGCAGGCGGCGAGTTGAGGCTGGCCCAAGGGCAGGGGCACGGCCCGGTCCGTACGTCCATCGACCCGGCCCGGCGCCTCACCCGCCCAAAGCCGGGCGGCGAACTCCTGGCCGCCGGACCCGAGTTCGCCGCGACCGCCGCCCACGCCCTCACCTGGGCCCGGCTCGCGACCGCCGCGCAGGCGCTCGGTGTGGGACTGACCCTGCTCGACAGGACCGTGGCGTACGTCAAGCAGCGGAGCCAGTTCGGTGTCCCCATCGGTTCGTTCCAGGCGGTCAAGCACCGACTGGCGGACGCCAAGATCGCGTTGGAGTTCGCGCGCCCGCTCCTCTTCGGCGCGGCCCTGACCATGGACCCGGCCGACGTGGCCGCCGCCAAGGTCACGGCCTGCGAGGCTGCGTACACGACCGCCCGTACCGCCCTGCAACTGCACGGCGCGATCGGCTACACCGCGGAGTACGACCTCTCCCTGTGGCTGACCAAGGCCCGCGCGTTGCGCACGGCTTGGGGCACGCCCGGAGAGTGCCGGGAGCTGGTCCTCGAATAGCTGGACCCTGCGGGGAGCCGCCCGCTCAGTGGTGGTGATCGTCGCTGCTGGTGAGTTCGCGGTACTCCTCGACGGTCGGCTTGGGGATCTGCGCGTTCTGCCCGTACATGGCCCGGGCGAGCCGCGCCCGCAGCCGCTGGGACGGCTTGACCTTCCGCTCGACACCGTTCGCGTCGACGAGCGGGCCCACGTCGTAGGGCGGGTCCTGTTCGTGCTGGGTGAGGGTGAACAGCTGGGCCGGGGTGAGGGGTTCGTGCACCTCGACGAACTCGCCGTGCGGCAGCCGCCTGATGACGCCGGACTCCCTGCCGTGCAGCACCTTGTCGCGGTCGCTGCGCTGGAGCGCCATGCAGACACGTCTGGTGATGATGAAGGCGATCACCGGGACCACGAAGAAGCCGATCCGTACGAACCAGGTGATCGCGTTGATCGACAGATGCAGATGCGTGGCCACGATGTCGTTGCCGCCGCCGATCAGCAGCACCCCGTACAGACTCAGCCAGGCCACGCCGAGCCCCGTGCGTGTGGGGACGTTGCGGGGCCGGTCCAGGATGTGGTGCTCGCGTTTGTCCCCGGTGATCCACGCCTCGATGAACGGGTAGACGCCGATCGCCACCATGATCAGCGGGAAGAGGGAGAAGGGGATGAAGACGCCCAGCTGCAGGGTGTGGCCCCAGGCGTTGATCTCCCATCCCGGCATCACCCGGATCAGCCCCTCGGAGAAGCCGAGATACCAGTCTGGTTGAGCGCCGGTGGTGACCAGATCGGAACGATAGGGCCCGAAGGCCCACACGGGGTTGATCGTCGCGATCGCGCCCATCATCGACAGCACACCGAAGACCAGGAAGAAGAAACCGCCGGCCTTGGCCATGTAGACCGGCATGAACGGCATGCCCACCACGGACTTCTGCTCGCGGCCGGGCCCGGGGTACTGGGTGTGCTTGTGGTAGAAGACCAGGATCAGATGGGCGACGACCAGGCCGAGCATGATCCCGGGCAGCAGGAGGACGTGGATCGGGTACAGCCTGGAGATGATGTCGTGTCCCGGGAACTCCCCTCCGAAGAGGAAGAACGCGAGATACGTGCCCACGATCGGTACGGAGAGGATCGCGCCCTGCGCGAAGCGGAGGCCGGTGCCGGAGAGTAGGTCGTCGGGGAGCGAGTAGCCGGTCAGGCCGGTGATGATGCCGAGGAACAGCAGGGTCCAGCCGAACAGCCAGTTCAGCTCGCGTGGCTTGCGGAACGCGCCGGTGAAGAACACGCGCATCATGTGCACGAGCATTCCGGCGACGAACACGAGCGCGGCCCAGTGGTGGATCTGCCGGATCAGCAGTCCGCCGCGCACGTCGAAGCTGATGTCGAGGGTGGACTCGTACGCCCTGGTCATGATGATGCCGTTGAGGGGTTCGTACGAGCCGTTGTAGACGACCTCGGCGGCGCTGGGCTCGAAGAAGAGGGTGAGGTAGACGCCGGTGAGGATCAGGATGAGGAAGCTGTAGAGGCAGACCTCGCCCAGCATGAAGGACCAGTGGTCCGGGAACACCTTGCGCATCTGGGTCTTGGCCAGCGTGTAGATGCCGAGCCGGCCGTCGGCCCAGTCGGCCACCTTCTCGCCCTTGCCCGTCTGTGGCGCTCGCACCTTGTTCCGCGCGTCCATTCCTGGCCCTCCCCATAGGCTCAGTTCAGAGTGTCACGACGTTCTGCGAAGCCAAAGGGGTTGTACGGGTCCACGATTCGGCTGCGGCCCCGGTGGGGTTGCTCGCGCAGTTCCCCGCGCCCCTTAGGAACGTGGCTCAGGCCGGTGGAGACGCGCGGGTCCGTCGTGGCTGGTCGCGCAGTTCCCCGCGCCCCTGGCGGGGCGCGGCCGAGCTACGACCCCAGCCACCTCACACCTCAGGGGCGCGGGGAACTGCGTGACCAGCCCCCGCCGGGCCGCACGATGTCACGCGACGATCCCCGCCGCCCGCGCCGCGGACAGCCACCGGGGGAACTCGCCCAGCAACCGGTCGTACAGCTCACCGTCGGAGACACCCCGGCGGGGGTCCGAGCCGGCGTGGAAGAACCCGGCGTTGTCGACGACCCGTTTCCCCGGAACGGCCAGGTCGTCGAGCCTGCGCAGGAAGTCGAACTGCTTGCTGGACGGGTCCCCGAAGCCGATGAACTGCCAGAACAGGGGCAGCTTCGCCGCCTTGCACAGATACCGCTCCGCGGCGAGCTTGTTGATCGGACCGCCGTCGGTCTGGAAGACGACCAGGGCGGGATCCTTGGAACCACTGTCGAGGTAGTGGTCGATGACGGCGTCCATCGCCAGGTGGTAGCTGGTCTTGCCCATGTGTCCCAGCCCGGCGACGATCCGCTCCACACGCCCGGCGTGGCTGTCGAGCGCGATGTCGGTCACTGCGTCGACGTCCGTGGAGAAGAAGACGACAGGCACGGTCCCGTCGTCGTCGAAGTGCGCGCTCAGACCGAGCACACGGTCGGCGAGTGCCTGCACGCTGCCGTCGGCGTAGTACGGCTTCATCGACCCCGAGTAGTCGACGACGAGATAGACGGCGGCCCGCTGCCCGCTCAGGCCGTGCTTGGTGAGGGAGACCCCCGCGCTCTTGTAGAGGCTGACCAGCGCGGGCGCGGTCTCCTCAACCTTGGTGAGACTGATCCCGGCCATGCGGGCTCCTTCCGGCCATGATCCGACCGGGTGAGCCTAACCGGCCGCCCGCTCCCGGAAAGCCGGCAGCTCGAAGAGCCGCCGCCTGGCGCCGTCGCCCATCAACTCGACCAGCGGGAACACCAGTTCCCAGAGGTCCTCCTTCTCGACGCCGACGGCCAGCGCGTCGAGGTCGGGATCGGAGAGCGCGCCCGCGGCCCTCGCGACGATCCGCCGGGCGGTCGGCGGCAGCGCGGCCACCATCGGGAGGAACTCCGCCCACAGCCCGGTCGCCACGACCCCGCGGACGAGCCCGTCGAGCACCGCGCGGTCCCGCAGAGCGGGCAGCGCGGCGACGGCCCGCAGCTCGTCCTCGTCGAGCGCGGCCACGATCGGCAGGAGCGACTCCCACAGGTCCTGCTCGGCGGTGGTGCGGACGAGGGAGTCGAGCCGGGCCTCGGGCTGGGCGGCGGTGAGGGAGGCGATCCTGGCCCGCTGTTCACCGGAGGCCATGCTCGCGACGGCCATGGCCTCGGGCCACAGCCCGGCGTCGGCGGCGGAGGCGATGACCGACGACACCCGTTCCTCGCCCAGCAGCTCGACGATGCGGCCGAGCCGTTCCGGGTGGTCGATGACGAAGCCGGTGAGCAGCAGGGTCGCGTCGTCGAGCCGCGGCAGGATCCGCAGCAGCGCGGAGTCCCGCAGATGCCCGACGAACCGGCCCATCGTGAGGTGGTCGCGGCGGTCGGCGAGGACGAGGGCGATGCGTACGACGATGTCGTCGTCCAGTCTGCCCATGATCCCGGCGATCCGGCGCGGGTCGACATGGTGGCAGCAGCGGGCCGTGAACTCGGGCGGGAGCCGCTCGATGATGTCGGCGGCGCGGCCGGGTTCGAGGCGTCCGGCGAGGGCGGCGGCCAGCTGCGGTCCGAGTGCCTTCTGCGAGATGCCCGCGGCGATACCGGCGGGCAGCAGCTTCGTCTTCGCGGCGATGCGGTCGAGGATCCCGGGGGCGTCGTCGAAGAGCGCGGCGACGGATCTCTCACGGAAGGCCCGTACGTCCTCGACGGGCAGTGCTTCGAGGAACGTCAGCTGCCGTGGTTCGACATCCAGCAGGCGGGCGAGCTTCAGGATCTCGGCCCTGCTGCGCAGTGTGTCCATGCGGGAGGGGTCTCCTGGCTAACGGAAGAGCATCCGGCGGAGGGGTTCCCTGGTCAGGGCCGGTACGAGGGTCAGGGCGTCCTCGACGGCCTCGTTCAGCCCGGACGCCCGGCGCTCCCGTGCCCGGCGCAGCGCCTGTGTGAGGGTCCGGGCCTGTGTGTCGTCCAGCGATCCGAAGCTCTCCGGCGGCGGAGAGCCCAACTCCGCCCGCAGCAGCGCCAGTTCCTCCGCGCTCACAGGTCCTCCCCCGACGCTCACTGGTTTCTCCACCCGATGCGGCACGGCACTCCGGGCCGATCGTACTCTTTGCCCATGAAACGCGCTGGCCGTCTGATGTTCGTCGCCGTCCCTCTCGTCGCGGTGACGGTGTACGTCGCCGTGCCCGGTGAGAAGGGCGACGGCGGGCCCTCCGACAGCCGGAGCTCCTCCTCCCCGTCGGCCTCCTCCGGGGCGGCCGACGCCGACCTGGACTCCCCGGAGAAGAAGGAGCTGGCCCAGCGGATCGTGTCGAGTGCCGAGAACTCCAGCCTCGACTGGCGTGCCCAGTACGACTACATCGAGGACATAGGCGACGGCCGCGGCTACACCGCCGGGATCATCGGCTTCACGACCGGCACGCACGATCTGCTCACGCTGGTCGAGCTGTACACCGAGTCCCACCCGGACAACGCCCTGGAGCCGTACCTCCCTGCCCTGCGTTCCGTCGACGGCTCGGACTCCCACGAGGGCCTGGATCCCGGTTTCACCGCCGCCTGGAAGAAGGAGGCGCGGAAGGATGCCTTCAAGCGTGTCCAGGACTCCCAGCGCGACCGTGTCTACTTCGACCCGGCGGTCCGCCTCGCCAAGCGGGACGGTCTGGGCGCGCTCGGTCAGTTCATCTACTACGACGCCATGGTCATGCACGGTCCTGGCGACCCCGGCTTCCACGGCATCCGCGAGCGTGCCATGGCCGAGGCCGACACTCCCGCCGAGGGCGGCGACGAGCAGAGCTATCTCGACATCTTCCTGGACACCCGGCGCGCGACCATGAAGTCCGAAAAACGTGACACGACCCGCGTGGACACGGCCCAACGAAGGTTCCTGTACGACGGCAACCTCGACCTCCGCACCCCACTGGAGTGGAAGGTCTACGGCATGCCGTACAAGCTCGACTGACCCCGTTTCCCCGCGCCCCTTCAGGGGCGCGGGGAACTGCGCGACCAGCCACAACGAACCCGCACCCCACGGGGCCCGGGGCGGAGCCCCAGAAAGGGACGGGAATGGGTAGGGGCGGCGGGGGCGAGAAAAGACCCCGGACGCACCACGGCGCCCACCATCGTCCGGTCGGGGACAAAAGGCAGGCGCCGCGTTCAGTTCCGTACGCCTTTGTACGGGACGTCTGTTGAGGTGGAGCGTCAGACCATCAGGGAGCGGTCCGTGGGGCGGATCGGAGCGGGCAGTTCGCTCTCCCCGGTCAGGAAGCGGTCGACCCCGCGGGCGGCCGAGCGGCCCTCCGCGATGGCCCACACGATGAGGGACTGGCCACGGCCGGCGTCACCGGCGACGTACACGCCGGGCACGTTCGTCGCGAAGTCGGCGTCGCGGGCGATGTTGCCACGCTCGTCGAGGTCGAGACCGAACTGGGAGACCAGCCCGTTCTCCTGGTCGGTGCCCGTGAAGCCCATGGCAAGGGTGACGAGCTGGGCGGGGATCTTGCGCTCGGTGCCCGCCTTCTGCGTCAGCTTGCCGTCGATGAACTCGACCTCCACGAGGTGCAGCCACTGGACGTTGCCGTCCTCGTCGCCCTCGAAGTGGGTGGTGGAGACGGAGTAGACCCGCTCGCCGCCCTCCTCGTGCGCGGAGGTGACCTTGTAGAGCATGGGGAACGTCGGCCAGGGCTGGTGCGGGGCACGGTCCTCGCCCGGCTGGGGCATGATCTCCAGCTGCGTGACGGAGGCCGCGCCCTGGCGGTGGGCGGTGCCCACGCAGTCCGCGCCCGTGTCGCCGCCGCCGATGACGACGACGTGCTTGCCTTCGGCGGTGATCGGGGGCGCCACGTAGTCGCCCTCCTGCACCTTGTTGGCGAGCGGCAGGTACTCCATGGCGAAGTGGATGCCGTTCAGCTCGCGCCCGGGGGCCGGCAGGTCGCGGGAGACGGTCGCGCCGGCCGCGATGACCACGGCGTCGTACCGCTTGCGCAGGTCCGTCGCCTTGAGGTCGCGGCCGATCTCGATGCCCGTACGGAAGCGGGTGCCCTCCGCGCGCATCTGCTCGATGCGGCGGTTGATGTGCCGCTTCTCCATCTTGAACTCGGGGATGCCGTAGCGCAGGAGGCCGCCGACGCGGTCGGCGCGCTCGTAGACCGCCACGGTGTGGCCCGCCCGGGTGAGCTGCTGGGCGGCGGCGAGGCCCGCCGGGCCCGAGCCGATGACCGCGACCGTCTTGCCGGAGAGCCGCTCGGGGGCCTGGGGCGCGACATCGCCGCTGTCCCACGCCTTGTCGATGATCGAGACCTCGACGTTCTTGATGGTCACGGCGGGCTGGTTGATGCCGAGGACGCACGCCGACTCGCACGGGGCGGGGCACAGCCGGCCCGTGAACTCCGGGAAGTTGTTCGTGGCGTGCAGGCGCTCGGAGGCGGCGGACCAGTCCTCGCGGTACGCGTAGTCGTTCCACTCGGGGATGAGGTTCCCGAGCGGACAGCCGTTGTGGCAGAACGGGATGCCGCAGTCCATGCAGCGCGAGGCCTGCGTGGGGATGATGGGGAGCAGCGAGCCCGGAACGTAGACCTCGTTCCAGTCCTTGAGACGCACGTCCACCGGACGGGTCCTGGCGACCTCGCGGCCGTGGTTGAGAAAGCCCTTGGGATCAGCCATTGGTCGCCGCCTCCATCATCTTCTCGGTGATCTCGGTCTCGGTGAGACCGGCTCGCTCGGCGGCGTCCTTGGCGGCGAGCACTGCCTTGTACGTGCTGGGGATGATCTTGCTGAAGCGGTCCACCGACACGGTCCACTCGGCGAGGAGCTTCTCGGCGACGGTGGAGCCGGTCTCCTCGGCGTGGCGGCGCACGACGTCGTGCAGCCACTGCTTGTCGGTGTCGTCGAGCTCCTCGACCGCGCCGAGGTTGCCGACGTTGACGTTGTCGCGGTTCAGGTCGATGACGTACGCGATGCCGCCCGACATGCCGGCCGCGAAGTTGCGGCCGGTCTCGCCGAGCACGACCGCGTGACCGCCGGTCATGTACTCGCAGCCGTGGTCGCCCACGCCCTCCGAGACGACCGTGGCACCGGAGTTGCGGACGCAGAAGCGCTCGCCGGTACGGCCCCGGAGGAACAGCTCGCCGCCGGTCGCGCCGTACGCGATGGTGTTGCCCGCGATCGTCGAGAACTCGGCGAGGTGGTCGGCGCCCCGGTCGGGACGGACGATCACCCGGCCGCCGGAGAGGCCCTTGCCGACGTAGTCGTTGGCGTCGCCCTCCAGGCGCAGCGTCACACCGCGCGGCAGGAAGGCGCCGAAGGACTGGCCGGCCGACCCGGTGAAGGTGATGTCGATGGTGTCGTCGGGCAGGCCCGCGCCACCGAACTTCTTCGTCACCTCGTGGCCGAGCATGGTGCCGACCGTGCGGTTGATGTTGCGGATCGCGACCTGGGCGCGCACCGGCTGGGCACCGGTCGCGGAGTCCGCGGCCAGCGCGTCGGCGGCGAGCTTGATCAGCTCGTTGTCGAGCGCCTTCTCCAGGCCGTGGTCCTGCTCGATGACCTGGTGGAGCGGGGTGCCCTCGGGCAGCTCCGGCACGTAGAACAGCGGGCTCAGGTCGAGGCCCTGCGCCTTCCAGTGGGTGACCGCGCGCTCCACGTCGAGGTTCTCGGCGTGGCCGACGGCCTCCTGGATGGTGCGGAAGCCCAGCTCGGCGAGGATCTCGCGGACCTCCTCGGCGATGAACTCGAAGAAGTTCACGACGTACTCGGCCTTGCCGGTGTAGCGGTCGCGCAGGGTCGGGTTCTGGGTGGCGATGCCGACCGGGCAGGTGTCCAGGTGGCAGACGCGCATCATGACGCAGCCGGAGACGACGAGCGGCGCGGTCGCGAAACCGAACTCCTCGGCGCCGAGCATCGCGGCGATGACGACGTCACGGCCGGTCTTCAGCTGGCCGTCGGTCTGTACGACGATGCGGTCGCGCAGGCCGTTGAGCAGCAGCGTCTGCTGGGTCTCGGCGAGGCCGAGCTCCCAGGGGCCGCCCGCGTGCTTCAGCGAGGTGAGCGGGGAGGCGCCCGTACCGCCGTCGTGGCCGGAGATGAGGACGACGTCCGCGTGTGCCTTCGAGACACCCGCGGCGACCGTGCCGACGCCGACCTCGGAGACCAGCTTCACGTGGATCCGCGCCTGCGGGTTCGCGTTCTTCAGGTCGTGGATCAGCTGGGCGAGGTCTTCGATGGAGTAGATGTCGTGGTGCGGCGGCGGGGAGATCAGACCGACGCCCGGGGTGGAGTGCCGGGTCTTGGCGACCCACGGGTAGACCTTGTGGCCGGGCAGCTGGCCGCCCTCGCCGGGCTTGGCGCCCTGGGCCATCTTGATCTGGATGTCGTCGGCGTTGACCAGGTATTCGGAGGTCACGCCGAAGCGGCCGGAGGCGACCTGCTTGATCGACGAGCGGCGCGCCGGGTCGTACAGGCGGTCCGCGTCCTCGCCGCCCTCACCGGTGTTGGACTTGCCGCCCAGCTGGTTCATGGCGATGGCGAGCGTCTCGTGGGCTTCCTTGGAGATGGAGCCGTAGGACATGGCGCCGGTGGAGAAGCGCTTGACGATCTCGCTCGCCGGCTCGACCTCGTCGATGGAGATCGGCTCGCGGCCGGACTTGAAGCCGAACAGGCCGCGGAGCGTCATCAGCCGCTCGGACTGCTCGTTCACGCGGTCCGTGTACTTCTTGAAGATGTCGTAGCGGCGGGTGCGCGTGGAGTGCTGGAGGCGGAAGACCGTCTCCGGGTCGAACAGGTGCGGCTCGCCCTCGCGGCGCCACTGGTACTCGCCGCCTATGTCGAGGGCGCGGTGCGCGGGCGCGATGCCGCTGGCCGGGTACGCCTTCGCGTGGCGGGCGGCGACCTCCTTGGCGATGACGTCGATGCCGACGCCACCGATCTTGGTGGCCGTGCCGATGAAGTACTTCTGGACGAAGGCCGTGTCGAGACCGACGGCCTCGAAGACCTGGGCGCCGCGGTAGGAGGCGACGGTGGAGATGCCCATCTTGGACATGACCTTGAGGACGCCCTTGCCGAGCGCGTAGATCAGGTTGCGGATGGCCTGCTCGGACTCGATGCCGGGGAGGAACGTGCCCGCGCGGACGAGGTCCTCGACGGACTCCATCGCGAGGTACGGGTTGACGGCCGCGGCGCCGAAGCCGATGAGGAGGGCCACGTGGTGGACCTCGCGGACGTCGCCGGCCTCGACCAGCAGGCCCACCTGGGTGCGCTGCTTGGTGCGGATGAGGTGGTGGTGGACGGCCGCGGTGAGCAGCAGCGAGGGGATCGGCGCGTGCTCGGCGTCGGAGTGACGGTCCGAGAGGACGATCAGCCGGGCGCCGTTCTCTATGGCGGCGTCGGCCTCGGTGCAGATCTCCTCAATGCGCGCGGCGAGCGAGTCGCCGCCGCCGGAGACGCGGTACAGGCCGGAGAGCGTCGCGGCCTTCATGCCCGGCATGTCGCCGTCGGCGTTGATGTGTATGAGCTTGGCCAGCTCGTCGTTGTCGATCACCGGGAAGGGCAGGGTGACGCTGCGACAGGACGCGGCGGTCGGCTCCAGGAGGTTGCCGGCGGGGCCGAGGGAGGAACGCAGCGAGGTGACGAGCTCTTCGCGGATGGCGTCCAGCGGCGGGTTGGTGACCTGCGCGAACAGCTGGGTGAAGTAGTCGAAGAGCAGCCGCGGGCGCTCGGACAGGGCCGCGATCGGCGAGTCCGTGCCCATGGAGCCGAGCGGCTCACCGCCGGACTTGGCCATCGGCGCGAGGATGACGCGCAGCTCTTCCTCGGTGTAGCCGAAGGTCTGCTGGCGGCGGGTGACGGAGGCGTGCGTGTGCACGATGTGCTCACGCTCCGGGAGGTCCTCCAGCTCGATCTCGCCGGCTTCCAGCCACTCCGCGTACGGGTTCTCGGCGGCGAGGCCGGCCTTGATCTCGTCGTCCTCGATGATGCGGTGCTCGACGGTGTCGACGAGGAACATGCGGCCGGGCTGAAGGCGGCCCTTGCGGACGACCTTCGCGGGGTCGATGTCGAGGACGCCGACCTCGGAGCCGAGGACGACGAGGCCGTCGTCGGTGACCCAGTAGCGGCCGGGGCGCAGACCGTTGCGGTCCAGTACGGCGCCGACCTGCTTGCCGTCGGTGAAGGTGACACAGGCCGGGCCGTCCCAGGGCTCCATCATCGTGGAGTGGAACTGGTAGAAGGCGCGGCGGGCCGGGTCCATGGAGTCGTGGTTCTCCCACGCCTCCGGGATCATCATCAGCACGGAGTGCGGGAGGGAACGGCCGCCCAGGTGCAGGAGTTCGAGCACCTCGTCGAAGGACGCGGAGTCGGAGGCGTCCGGCGTACAGATCGGGAAGACGCGGTCGAGACCCTTGTCCCCGAAGAGGTCGGAGACGAGCTGGGACTCGCGGGCCACCATCCAGTTGCGGTTGCCCTTGACCGTGTTGATCTCGCCGTTGTGCGCGACGAAGCGGTACGGGTGGGCGAGCGGCCAGCTCGGGAAGGTGTTCGTGGAGAACCGGGAGTGCACGAGCGCGATCGCGGAGGCGAAGCGGCGGTCGGACAGGTCCGGGAAGAAGGGCTCCAGCTGGCCGGTGGTCAGCATGCCCTTGTAGACGATGGTCCGGGCGGAGAGCGACGGGAAGTACACGTCGGCCTCACGCTCGGCGCGCTTGCGCAGCACGAACGCCTTGCGGTCGAGATCGATGTCCTGGCTGAAACCTCCCCCAGACTCCGTCCGGGAGGTGCCCCCAGTCACGAAGATCTGACGGAAGAGGGGCATCGTCGAGCGGGCGGTGGCGCCGAGGAGTTCGGGGGCGATCGGGACCTCGCGCCAGCCGAGGACCGTCAGGCCCTCTTCGGCGGCGATCGTCTCAATCCGTGAGACGGCCTCGGTGGCGGTGTCCTCCGGAAGGAAGGCGATACCGACCGCGTACGAGCCCGCCTCGGGCAGCTCGAATTCGGCCACCTCACGGAAGAAGGTGTCGGGCACCTGGGAGAGGATGCCGGCCCCGTCACCGGAGTCGGGCTCCGAGCCGGTCGCGCCGCGGTGCTCCAGATTGCGGAGCACGGTCAGCGCCTGCTCGACCAGCGCGTGGCTCGCCTCACCGGTGAGGGTGGCCACAAAGCCGACGCCACAAGCGTCGTGCTCGTTGCGCGGGTCGTACATCCCCTGCGCGGCAGGGCGAGCATCCATGAAGGACCAGTTCTGGCCATTCGCGGAGTGCTGGGACGGCTGGCGCGGCGTACGCATCGGCTCTCCCGTCGTCGTCGTGGCATATGCAAGTGCCGAGGGACGACGTTGGCCCTCTGCGAAAGGTGCAAAATTTCGTGCAGGTTACATGATGGAGCCGTTCTCGGGAACCGGATACGGCGTTCCAACATGCGGACGCCGCGGGTCGCGGCGGAGGCCGCTCGTGGCGGCTGAACAAGGGGACCTTTTCGGACAGATCAATGACCGTCGGCCCGATCGCGGCAGGCAACGTCGCCCAACGCTTCAATTGCTGTGCAGGCGTCATTGCCCGCAGCGCTTACGGCTCATGCCCAGTGGTTAAGGATTCGAAACCGCCGAGTAACGACTACTTATGCAGTCCCTTGCATAGCTGCTCGACTCGGCGGCGCGCCGGTCATCCTACGGCCGTACCGAACAGACTGCCCAGGGCGTACGTCACACCGGCCGCGGCACCGCCCAGCGCGAGCTGCCGCAGCCCGCTGTACCACCAGGATTTCGCGGTCACCCTGGCCACGATCGCACCGCACGCGAAGAGCCCGAGGAACGCGAGCAGCAGAGCGGGCCACAGGGCGGTCGCGCCCAGCAGATAGGGAAGTACGGGGAGCAGGGCGCCCAGGGCGAACGAGCCGAAGCTCGACACGGCGGCGACGGTCGGCGAGGGCAGGTCACCGGGATCGATGCCCAGCTCCTCGCGAGCGTGTATCTCCAGGGCCTGCTCGGGGTCCTTCGACAACTGCCGGGCGACCTCACGGGCGAGATCGGGCTCGACGCCCCGCGTCTGGTACAGCTCGGCGAGCTCACGCTCCTCGTCCTTCGGGTGCTTCCTCAACTCCCGCCGCTCGACGTCGAGTTCGGCCTCGACGAGCTCGCGCTGCGAGGCGACGGAGGTGTACTCGCCGGCCGCCATGGAGAAGGCGCCGGCCGCCAGCCCCGCGAGCCCCGTGATCACGATCGTCCGATGGGACACGGCACCGCCCGCCACACCGGTCATCAACGCCAGGTTGGAGACCAGACCGTCCATCGCCCCGAAGACGGCGGGGCGCAACCAGCCGCCGTTGACGTCCCGGTGGGTGTGGTTGTCGCGGTGCGCCTCGTGAAGCGCCGCCTCGGTCTCGATGATGGCCATGCCCGGGTCTCCCGAAGTGCTACTAGGAACTGAAACTTAGACTGTTTCCACTCTTGGACAACACCCAAGCTACGCCCGAAATTTCGCCCCCGCCAGCAAGGAAGGCCGTACTTACCTGGGCTTTCACCGCCCTTCGCTCATCCGTAGAGACCTGCGCACAGATGTCGACCGGGTGACGCTGAGCCGCGCGAGGCTCCGCCGAACCGCTTGGTGGGGACAGATCCGCAAAGGGTCCCTCAGACCTTCCGGGACCCCGCGATGGAGAGGCACCGTCATGGCTTCGATTGCCTGCGTTCCCTCGGTCCCGGCCCCCGGGGACTCCGCCGGTCTCCGCGATCGGGCGCGCGGCGCGCTGCTGGGACTCGCCGTCGGGGACGCGCTGGGGGCGCCCGCCGAGAACATGAAGCCGTCCGAGATCCGCGCACGCTGGGGCCGCATCACGGGATACGTCACCGACACCCCGGCCGGCACGGACGACACGGAGTACGCGATCTTCTCCGGGCTGCTCCTGGCCCGGCACGGTTCGGCACTCACGCCCCGGCATGTGGAGGCGGCCTGGCATCACTGGATCGCCGACCTGGACGAGGGTCCGTTCCGGGGCGCGGGCTTCAGCGAGCGGGGCACGCTGGAGAACCTGCGGCGGGGCCTGGCCGCCCCGATCTCCGCCCAGCACCGGCACGCCTGGAGCGACGGCCTCGCCATGCGCGCGGCTCCCTTCGGCGTCTTCGCGGCGGGCCGCCCCGCGGAGGCCGCCCGCCTGGTGGCCATCGACGGTTCGGTGAGCCACGACGGCGAGGGCATCTACGGCGGCCAGGCGGTCGCGGCGGGCGTGGCCGCGGCGATGGCGGGCGCCCCGACGATGGTGGTGGTCGCCTCGGCCCTGGCGGTGATCCCCGACGACTCCTGGACGGCCCGATCGCTGCGCCGCGCCGTCGCCTGCGCCCACCGCGGCGAACGCGCCGTCCGCTCCGCCGTCGTCATCGGCGGCTACCCCTGGACCGACCTCGCCCCCGAGGCCGTCGCCCTGGCCTTCGGCGCGTACGCGGCCGCCGACGGCGACTTCACGGAAGCGGTCCTCACCGCCGTGAACATGGGCCGCGACGCCGACACCACGGCAGCGGTGGCGGGCGCCCTGGCCGGCGCGACGAAGGGCGTCTCGTCGATCCCCCCGACCTGGTCGGCGGCGATCGGCCCGGCGAAAGGCAGCTGCCTCCCATCCATGCAGGGCCACCACATCCTGGACGTGGCGGACCTCCTGACCCCGGACGAGGACGAGGTAATCCAGTGACACCAGAACTACTCAACGACCCGAACGAGGGCGCCCCGCCAGAGTCGCCCACGTCAGGGGCGCGGGGAACTACAGCCCCTTCAGGGGCGCGGGGAACGGCGCGCCCAACCCCCACGGCCCCGCACATCACACTCCGAACCCCCGCCCCGTCAGGGGCGCGGGGAACTGCGCGACAAGCCACAACGGACCCGCACATCGCACACCGGACCGAGGCCCCACGGCGAATCGAGGGCCTCCTGCTGGGCCTGGCCGCAGGCGACGCCGCCGGCTGGCCCGCAGCCAGACACAGAGCCGCCCGCATGCCCGAATGGACAAGACGCCTCACCCGAGAACTGGACACCTTCGCCGAACAGAACGCCACCACCACCCTCCCCGTCCCCATCGCCCTGAACCAACCCCCCGAACCCCTCAGACTCGGACCCTCGGACGACGCCGAGTGGGCGGCGTTCGCGGCGGAGGCGGTCCTGCGCGCCACCGACCCCGGCGCACTCGGCGACCTGAGCCGAGAACGCCGCATGCGCGCGGCCATCGACCTCTCCTGGAACGCCATTGCCAGCGAAGTCGCCGCGGCAGCGGACCGCGCCCCCGAGGTCGAGTCGGCCGTACTCCCCCTGCGCGCCCGCATCTCCGTACGAGCCGGTCTCGGCAACCTCGCCACCGGCCTGCGCCCGCCCGCCACCGGCCACGACAACCCCCACTACTTCGACGACGCGGCCTGCGTACGGGCCTGCGTGCTCGCGGTGGCCCACGCAGGGGACCCCCGACTCGCGGCGGAACTGGCCGAGTTCGACGCCCGCTACACCCAGGACGGCGACGGCGTGCACGGCGCCCGGGCGATGGCGGCGGCGCTGGCCCTCGCCCTGGCCGGCGCGGACGCCGACACCTGTGTGACAGCCGCGCTCGCCGAACTCCCGGAGTCCACGGAGATCGGCCGCAACGCCCGCCACGCGCTGACGCTCGCCCGCGGGGCCGACAGCGCCTTCAGCCTCGTACCGCTCCTGGAACACCAGATCGTCGACCACGTCTACAGCTACGGCATCGCCGCGGCCGAGACCGTCCCGGTTGCCCTCGCCCTCGCGACCGCCTCGCACGGCCGGATCGCCGAGGCGGTGCCCGCGGCCGCCTGTCTGTCCCGGGTCGCGGACTCGGCCCCCGCGCTCGTCGGCGCGCTGACCGGCGCGATCGGCGGCGGCACGGCGATCCCGGACTCCTGGCGCGACGCGTGCCGCACGCTCTCGGGCTGCGCACTCCCCCGGCTGACCGGCACGGACCTGGTGGAACTCGCCGAACTGCTGGCAGCCACGGAACTGGCCCTCTCAGGGGGATGATTCGGACATGACGCCCACCGCACCCGCAACTCTGGAAGAACGGATCACCCGCAGCCTCGTGGGAGCCGCCGTCGGCGACGCGCTCGGCGGTCCCGTCGAGGGCTACTCCCCCGAGCGGATCGCCGAACGCCACGGCGGCCGGGTCCACGGCATCGTCGGCCCCTGGAACGGCGACGACTGGCGCACGGCCCGCCCCATCGCCCCGTACCACAAGGGCGACGGCCACGTCACCGACGACACCTTGATGACGCACGCGCTGGTACGGGTGTACGCGAAGGTCCGCGACCACCTGGACGCGTACGCCGTCGCCGACCACCTGGTCCCCGACCTGATGACGACACCGCGCTGGATCCCGGAACTTGAGGCCGAGGCGCTCCCCCTCCACCGGATCTTCCTGGCGGAGAAGTGGCTGGTGGCGAGGATCCACTACGGCCACGTGGACCCGCGCGAGGCCGGCGCCGGCAACATCGTCAACTGCGGTGCGGCGATGTACATGGCCCCGGTCGGCCTGGTCAACGCGGCCAACCCGGCGGGCGCGTACGCCGAGGCCCTCGACATCGCGGGCGCCCACCAGTCGTCGTACGGGCGAGAGGCGGCGGGCGTCTTCGCGGCGGGGGTGGCGGCGGCCTGCACACCGGGCGCGACGCCGGACTCGGTCGTCGACGCCTGTCTGTCCCTGGCGAAGGACGGCACACGGGCGGCCATCGAAACGGTCTGCGACACGGCGTCGCGCTACTCGGACTTCGAGTCGGCACTACGCCCCCTGCGCGAGGCGGTGGCGCCCTACGACACGGTCGGCCCCGACTACCGCACCCCGTCCCTCGGCGCCCGCCGCCCCTCCCGCATCCACTCCATCGAGGAACTCCCGGTCGCCCTCGCCATGTTGCTGATCTCCCGAGGCGACTACCGGCACGCGGTCCTGGGCTCGGTGAACTACGGCCGCGACTGCGACTCCATCGCCACGATGTCCGGGGCCCTCGCGGGCGCCCTCGGTGCGGAGATCCCGCCCGACTGGGCCAAGACGGTGGCGGAGTCCAGCCGCTTGGACCTGCAGTCCCCCGCGACGACACTCACAGAGGTGACCCGCGAGATCTTCACCCGCGACACCACCCGCCGCCGCACCCACGAGACGGCCTACGCGGAGCTGTCATGACCCCCCTCCGCCTGACCTGGGTCCAACCGGAGGACCTCCTGGGCCACGAACTCCACCAGGCGGAGGAGGACGGCCGCGAACCATCGGCCATCGCCGCCCGCTGGCACAGAGCGGGCGGCCCCCGGTCCCCCCAACGGGCAGGCGCCTCCCCCCAACCGGCCTCCCCCTACCTACGGGCCCTGGCCCAGGACCTCCTGGACGAACTGGCGGACCTACCAAGCAGGTTGGCAGACAAAGAGCCAACAGCCCTGCCCAGGATCAGGGCTCTGTGCCCTGACTGGCACCCCCTCTCCACCGCTGTGGGCGGGCGTTCCGCAAGGGCGATGGGGAGGGTGGGCACAGCAGACCTCAACCGAAGCTCCGGGGGCCTGGGGGCAGCGCCCCCAGTTTCGGGAAGGGGCGGGTCTGGGGAAGAAACGACATCCCAGACCCCCGCCACACTCCACCCCCGCCTGGAAGCCGCCTGGCTGGGCAGAGCCGCAGGCTGCCTCCTGGGCAAGCCAGTGGAAAAACTCCCCCTGGACGGCATCAGAGCACTGGCCAGGGCCACCGGCAACTGGCCCCTGACCACCTGGTTCACAGAACGGGGCGTCCCCCCGCACCTCAAGGCCACCCACCCCTGGAACCGCCGCTCCGCGACCACCTCCCTCGCCGAGAACATCGACGGCATGCCGGAGGACGACGACCTCAACTACCCCCTCCTGAACCTCCTGCTGCTCCAACGCCACGGCAAGCACTTCACCACCACGGACGTGGCCCGCCTCTGGCTGGACGAACTCCCAGCGGGCCGCACGTTCACCGCGGAACGCGTCGCCTACCGCAACCTCCTCGAAGGCATCGAACCCCCGCACACGGCCCACCACCGCAACCCGTTCCGTGAATGGATCGGCGCCCTGATCCGCGCGGACGCCCACGGCTGGACCAACCCCGGCGACCCATCGACCGCCGCGGAACAGGCCCACAGGGACGCCACCCTCACCCACACCGCCAACGGCGTCTACGCGGCGATGTTCACGGCGGCCGCCATCGCCGAGGCGGCCACCGGCACGAACGACATCCACGACTGCCTGCGCACAGGCCTCACGGTCGTCCCACCCGACTCCCGCCTCGCCCGAGCCGTCCGCCACGCGATGCAACTGGCCATGGAACACCGGGACTTCGACACGGTCGTCGACGAACTGCACGCCACGCACGCCGCGTACCACTGGGTCCACGCCATCCCCAACACGGCGCTGCTCGCCGCCGCCCTCACCCACGCGGACGGCGACTTCACGGCCTCCATCTGCCGTGTCGTGTCGGGCGGCTGGGACACGGACTCGAACGGCGCGACGGCCGGCTCGATCACGGGCCTGCTCGCGGGCGACCCCGAAGCGATCCCGTCCCGCTGGACGACCCCTCTCAAGAACCGACTGGCCACATCCATCGGCGACTTCAACGGCACGGGCTTCGACACCCTCGCCGACCTGACAGCGCAACTGTCGTCCACCTGAGCGAACCCCTCCCCACCAGGAGTCCCCCCACCCATGACCCACACCGCCGTGACCGCACCGGCACCCCTCACCGGCCTCCGTGTCCTCGACCTCGCCACCCTCTTCGCCGGCCCCCTCGCCGCCACGATGCTCGGCGACTTCGGCGCGGAGGTCATCAAGGTGGAGCACCCCCGCAGACCGGACCCGTCCCGCGGCCACGGCCCGTCGAAGAACGGCATCGGCCTGTGGTGGAAACTCCTCGGCCGCAACAAGCGCACGATGACGCTGGACCTCTCCACCACAGGCGGCCGTACGACGCTCCTCCGCCTGGCCGCCTCCGCCGACGTGATCATCGAGAACTTCCGCCCCGGGACCCTGGAGAAGTGGGACCTCGGCTGGGAGGAGTTGTCGGCCGCGAACCCCCGCCTGGTCCTGGCCCGCGTCACCGGCTTCGGCCAGTTCGGCCCGTACGCGCACCGCCCCGGTTTCGGCACACTCGCCGAGGCCATGAGCGGCTTCGCCGCGATCACCGGCGAACCGGACGCCCCGCCGATCCTCCCGCCCTTCGGCCTCGCCGACTCGATCGCGGGCCTGGCCACGGCGTACGCGGTGATGACGGCCCTCGCCGCCCGCGACCGCACGGGCCGCGGGCAGGTGGTGGACATGGCGATCATCGAGCCGATCCTCACGGTCCTGGGCCCGCAGCCGCTCTGGTACGACCAGTTGGGCCATGTCCAGCCCCGCACGGGCAACCGCTCCCAGAACAACGCGCCCCGCAACACCTACCGCACCGCCGACGGCAGTTGGGTCGCCGTCTCGACCTCGGCCCAGTCGATCGCCGAACGCGTGATGCGCCTGGTCGGCCGCCCCGACCTGACCGCCGAACCCTGGTTCACCACCGGCGCGGAACGGGCCCGCCACACGGACGTCCTCGACGAGGCGGTCGGATCATGGATCGCCGACCACACCCGCGAGGAGGTCATCGCGGAGTTCGAGAAGGCGGAGGCGGCGGTGGCCCCCATCCAGGACGTACGCGACGTCATGACGGATCCTCAGTACGCCGCCCTCGACACGGTCACGACCGTCGACGACCCCGAACTGGGCCCGCTGCGCATGCAGAACGTCCTCTTCCGTCTCACCGACACCCCCGGCGGAATCCGCTGGGCGGGCCGCCCGCACGGCGCCGACACGGACACGGTCCTCGCCGAACTCGGCCTGACGGAGGCCGAGATCACCACGCTCAGATCGGAGGGCGCCCTGTGACCCCGGAAGCCGGCCACACCACGGAAGCGACCGACGCCTTCCCTCTCACCTGGCTGTACGTTCCCGGCGACCGCCCCGAAGTGGTGGCGAAGGCCCTGGTCGCCGGGGCCGACGTGGTCGTCGTCGACCTGGAGGACGCGGTCGCTCCCGACCGCAAGGAGTACGCCCGCACCGCCACCGCCGACCTCCTGTCCGAGCCGTCCCCGCTCCCGGTCCCGGTGCACGTCCGCGTCAACGCCCTGGACAGCCCGGAGTCCGCCGCCGACCTCCGGACGCTCGCCGCGCTCCCGGACCTGTCGAGCCTCTCGGGCATCCGCCTGCCCAAGGTCACGGCCCCCGCCCAGGTCGTACGTGCGGCGGGCCGGGTCCCGCACATCCCCCTGTACGCCCTCCTGGAATCGGCCCTCGCCGTCGAGCACGCCTACGCCATCGCCACGGCCCACCCCGCCCTGCGCGGTATCGCGCTCGGCGAGGCCGACCTCCGGGCCGACCTCGGCGTACGCGACGACGCGGGCCTCGACTGGCCACGGTCCCGAGTGGTCCTGGCCGCCCGGGCGGCGAACCTTGCCCCGCCGCCCCAGTCCGTCCATACCGACGTACGCGACCTCGCCGGTCTGGCCGCGTCCTGCGCCCACGGCCGCGCGCTGGGCTTCCTCGGCCGCGCGGCCATCCATCCCCGCCAGCTCCCGGTGATCGAGACGGCCTACCTCCCGACCCCGGAGGACATCGAATCGGCCGAGTCGGTCGTCAAGGCCGCGGCCACCCACCCCGGCGCCCATGCCCTCCCGGACGGCCGCTTCATCGACGCGGCGGTGGTGGCGGCGGCCCATCGCACCCTGGCACTGGCCCGCCGCCGCTAGTCGTACACGTACGCGTGGAGGGGGCGCCCCAAGTGCTCGGGGCGCCCCCTCCACGTACGAACAGCCGTCAGGCCACAGAGATCAGGCCTTCTTCGCCGACTCCGCTTCGTCCTTGGCTTCGTCCTTGGCTTCGGACGTCTCGGCTTCGGGCTTCTCAGCGTCGGACTTCTTGCCCGCGGAGTCCTCGTCCGCGGAGTCCTCGTCCGCCGAATCCTTGTCCTCGGACTTCTTGTCCAGCTTCACCGCCGCGCCGTCGTCGGTGTCCCCGTCGGAGGCACCCGGTTCGACGACCTCTTCGCGTCCCGGACGGCGCCGGGCCGACAGGACGATGTAGAGGACGGCGAGGAGGAAGACGACGATCGAGGTCCACTCGTTGAGGCGGAGCCCCAGGAAGTGGTGGGCCTCGTCGACCCGCATGGACTCGATCCAGAAGCGGCCCGAGCAGTACGCGGCCACGTACAGGGCGAAGGCGCGGCCGTGGCCGAGCTTGAAGCGCCGGTCGGCCCAGATGACGAGGACCGCGACACCGATGCACCACAGCGACTCGTACAGGAAGGTCGGGTGGTAGTAGCCAGGCACCCGGCCGTCCGTCGAGGACGTGATGTGCAGCGCCCAGGGGAGGTCCGTCTCCCGCCCGTACAGCTCCTGGTTGAACCAGTTGCCCCAACGGCCGATGGCCTGCGCGAGGGCGATGCCGGGCGCGAGGGCGTCGGCCCAGGCGGGCAGCGGGATCCCACGGCTGCGACAGCCGATCCAGGCACCCACCGCGCCGAACGCGATGGCGCCCCAGATACCGAGGCCGCCCTCCCAGATCTTGAAGGCGTCGACCCAGTCCTGACCCTCGCTGAAGTACAGCTGGTAGTCGGTGATGACGTGGTAGAGCCGCCCGCCGACGAGACCGAACGGCACGGCCCACACGGCGATGTCCGCCACGGTGCCTGGTCGGCCCCCGCGCGCGATCCATCGCCTGTTGCCGAGCCAGACGGCTACGAAGACGCCGATGATGATGCAGAACGCGTAGCCGCGCAACGGAATGGGGCCGATGTGCAGCACACCGCGCGACGGGCTGGGGATGTAGGCAATTTCCATGGCGGAGTCGACGCTACCCTGCCGGGCGGCACGTACGGCAACCCGCCCGGGCTACGGCTCCATAACGAGACCGACGGGACCCACGGGGCCTCCGGTGCGGATGTGACACCCGAGAAGCCCGCGCGACCCACCGGCCTCCTGCTCGACCTCAGGCTCCGCGGCTCACGCCTTGTCGGCCTGCTGCACCATCTGCTTCAGCTTCGCCGGGGTCATCGACTGGTCCTGGTAGATGTTCTTGCCGTTCAGCAGCACCGTGGGCGTGCCGCTGAAGCCGCCGCCCTGGAAGGCCTGGTGGGACTTGGCGACCCAGCTGTCGTGCGAGCCGTCGTCGACGCACTTCTTGAACGTGCCGGTGTCCAGCCCGTCGACCTTGCCGGCCAGCTCGATCAGTCTGCCGTTCTTCGCGTACGCGTCGTCCGTCTCGGCGGGCTGGTTCTCGAACAGCACGTCGTGGTACGCGGTGAACTTCCCGGCGTCCTGGGCGCAGGCCGCGGCGTTGGCCGCGCGCAGGGAGCCGCTGCCGCCCATGTTCCCGTCGATCAGGGTCGCGAGGTGGTACTCGACCTTGAGCTGTCCGGCGTCCGTCAGCTCATGGATCGTCGAGCGGTAGGCGTCCTCGAAGCTCTTGCAGGCCGGGCAGCGGAAGTCCTCCCACACGGTGAGGGTCGACTTGGCGCTCTCCTTGCCGACGGGGATGGCGAGGCTGTCGTCGCCGTTCGCCCCCGAGGGGGCCGTCACCGGGCCCGCCGTGTCGGTCTTGTCCTTGCCTGCGTTCGCGGCCAGGACACCGCCGACCGCGGCCAGTGCCAGCACGCAGACGACGGCACCGCCCACGATCAGCACGCGCCGGCGCTTCTCGGCCGTCTTCTGCTTCGCTCGCTCTTCCGCCAGCCGCTCGCGGGCGGTGCGCTTTCCGTCACGGTTCTTCTCGCTCACATCCCGCAGAACGAACCGGGGAGGCGCACCGCGCCTCCCCGGCCCCAGGTCCACCCGTTCGAGTGAGCGGATTGTCCGTTACGTGCTCGAACGGACATGGGTCACGCCGTGCCGCGCACGCCCTTCGCGAGGTCGGCGGCGAGGGCGCGTACGGCGTCCAGGCCCGCGGCCTCGTCCGGGGCGTCCAGCATCCGCTTCACGAAGGCCGAGCCGACGATGACGCCGTCGGCGAAGCCGGCGACCTCCGAGGCCTGCTCGGCGTTCGAGACGCCGAGGCCGACACAGACCGGGATGTCGGTGGTGGCCTTGGTGCGCCGCACCAGGTCCTGGGCCTGCGCTCCCACGGACTCACGCGTCCCGGTGACGCCCATCAGCGAGGCCGCGTAGACGAAGCCGGAGCCCGCCTTCGTGATCTCGGCGAGCCGGGCGTCCTTGCTGCTGGGCGCGACGACGAAGACGGTCGCGAGGCCGTGCTTCTCGGCGTGCTCCCTCCACAGCGCGGACTCCTGAACGGGCAGGTCGGGCAGGATGCAGCCCGCCCCGCCCGCCTCGGCCAGCTCGGCGGTGAAGCGCTCGACGCCGTAGCGGTCGATCGGGTTCCAGTACGTCATCACGAGGACGGGCCTGCCGGTCGCCTCGTACGCCTCGCGGACCGTGCGCATGACGTCCGCGATCTTGACGCCGCCGCGCAGGGCAATGTCGTCGGCGGTCTGGATGACCGGTCCGTCGAGGACGGGGTCGCTGTGCGGCAGACCGACCTCGACGACGTCCGCGCCGCCCTCGAAGACGGCCTTGACGGCCGCGATCCCGCCGTCGACGGTCGGGAAGCCGGCCGGCAGGTAGGCGATGAGCGCGGACCGCCCCTCGGCCTTCGCACCGGCGAGGGTGTCGCTCAACAGCTGGATGTTGCCGCTCACTTGACGTCCCCCTCGATCTCCGCGTTGTCGCTGTCGGCGTCCGCCTCGACGACGGCGTCGGCACCCTCGTCGTACAGGCCGAAGTAACGGGCGGCCGTGTCCATGTCCTTGTCGCCGCGCCCGGACAGGTTGACGACGATCAGCCCGTCGGGTCCCAGCTCCTTGCCGACCTCCAGGGCGCCGGCCAGCGCGTGCGCGCTCTCGATGGCCGGAATGATGCCCTCGGTACGGGAGAGCAGGCGCAGGGCCTGCATCGCCGCGTCGTCGGTGACGGCACGGTACTCGCCGCGGCCGCTGTCCTTGAGGTACGCGTGCTCGGGGCCGATGCCCGGGTAGTCGAGTCCGGCCGAGATCGAGTACGGCTCGGTGATCTGGCCCTCCTCGTCCTGGAGGACGTACGACCGCGAGCCGTGCAGGATGCCGGGCTCGCCCGCGGTGAGGGTGGCCGCGTGCTCGCCGGTCTCGATGCCGTGTCCGGCGGGCTCGCAGCCGATGAGGCGTACGTCCGCGTCCGGGATGAAGGCGTGGAAGAGGCCGATGGCGTTGGACCCGCCGCCGACGCAGGCGACGGCCGCGTCGGGGAGACGGCCCGCGCGCTCCAGGATCTGCCGCCTGGCCTCGACGCCGATGACGCGGTGGAAGTCGCGGACCATGGCCGGGAAGGGGTGGGGTCCGGCGACGGTCCCGAAGAGGTAGTGGGTGCGGTCGACGTTGGCGACCCAGTCGCGGAAGGCCTCGTTGATGGCGTCCTTCAGCGTGCGGCTGCCGGACTTCACGGCGATGACCTCGGCGCCGAGCATGCGCATCCGGGCCACGTTGAGCGCCTGGCGCTGGGTGTCGATCTCGCCCATGTAGATGGTGCATTCGAGGCCGAACAGCGCGCAGGCAGTGGCCGTCGCGACGCCGTGCTGGCCCGCGCCGGTCTCGGCGATGACCCGGGTCTTGCCCATGCGCCGGGTGAGCAGGGCCTGCCCGAGCACGTTGTTGATCTTGTGGGAGCCGGTGTGGTTCAGGTCCTCGCGCTTGAGGAACACCCGGGCGCCACCGGCGTGTTCGGCGAAGCGCCGCACCTCGGTGAGGGAGCTGGGGCGGCCGGTGTAGTGGACGAGCAGGTCGTCCAGTTCCCGGGCGAACTCGGGGTCGGACTTCGCCTTGTCGTACTCGACGGCGACCTCGTCCACGGCGGCGACCAGCGCCTCCGGGATGAATTTTCCGCCGAACGCACCGAAGTACCCCTCGGCGCTGGGGACCTGACCCTCGGGGTCGGGAATGAAGAACTCGCTGGACATGCGGTTACCTCGCAGGGGCGACAGCCCCGGTCAACAGGTCGGACGGGCGGTCACGTGTGCGCCACGGCCGCCGGCGGTTCGCTCATGTGGAGGCGTACCACTCCGCGCCGCGACGGCGCGAGGCCCCACGGCGGTGATCGGCGGTGCCGTACGGGGCTGCGCTCCCGTCAGGAGACGGGGCGGAGCCCACTGTCGGCGGTGGCGCGTACACGCCGGCGCCATCGCATGCCGTTGACCTGACCGGGCTCGTCACCGATGACGTACCGCACCCGGCGTCCGTGCACGCGCCGCGCGGGGGCCCGGCAGCCGCGCGGACGGCAGCCGCGGGCGAGCCGTGCGTAGGGGCCGCGGGCCACCGAGGGGCCCGCGGCGGCCGACCGTACGCGCGCCGGACCACCGTCGGGGCCGGGGCCCGGACGGGTGGTCGTGGCGGCGAGGGAACGGTCGGCGCACATCCGAAAGGGTCAGCCCCGTCCGTGCCGCAGCGCGGGATGGGCTCCCGCGGCGACCAGGTCGGAGACGGCCGTCTTCGGGTCCCGGCCGGTGACCAGGGACTCGCCCACCAGCACGGCGTCGGCGCCCGCGTTGGCGTACGCGATGAGGTCGTGCGGGCCGCGGACGCCGGACTCCGCGATCTTCACGATGTGCGCCGGGATCTCGGGGGCGACGCGGTCGAAGGTGCCGCGGTCGACCTTGAGGTCCTTGAGGTTGCGCGCGTTGACGCCGATGACCTTCGCGCCGGCGTCCACCGCCCGCTCGACCTCGTCCTCGTCGTGCACCTCGACGAGCGGTGTGAGCCCGATGGACTCGGCGCGCTCGATGAGGGACTCCAGGGCGGGCTGGTCGAGGGCGGCCACGATGAGCAGCGCGAGGTCCGCGCCGTACGCCCGGGCCTCCCACAGCTGGTAGGAGGTGACGATGAAGTCCTTGCGCAGCACCGGGATGTCGACCCGGGCGCGGACGGCCTCCAGGTCGGCCAGCGATCCGCCGAAGCGGCGCTGCTCCGTGAGGACGGAGATGACGGCCGCGCCGCCCGCCTCGTAGTCGGCGGCGAGTGCGGCGGGGTCGGCGATCGCGGCGAGCGCGCCCTTGGACGGGCTGGAGCGCTTGACCTCGCAGATGACCTTGACGCCGTCACCGCGCAGGGCCGCGACACCGTCCTTGGCAGCCGGAGCCTTCGCGGCGCGCTCCTTGAGCTCGTCGAGGCTGACGCGCGCCTGCCGCTCCGCGAGGTCGGCACGGACTCCGTCGATGATCTCGTCGAGCACACTCACGCGAGCGGCCCCCTTCCCTGACGGTTGACAGTTGAAGCGCTTCTGCGGTTGACCGGGGTCCGTCCCGCTTGAGACGAAACCGATGGTCACTGCGATGGTATCCGGAGGAGGGCTTAGGCCTCGCATCCGGTTGACGCCGGTCCCACTACCTGGACATTCACCGATTGATCAAGGATGCAGCCAGCCACCGAACGGCAGGTTCCGGACAACCGTGAAGACCAGCAGCAACGCGCCCAGGGCCCACAGGACGGACGGACGGGGATCGATGCGCAGCGGCCTCCCCCGGACGGTACGGATCACCCAGACGGTCCACACGACGGCGAACACGAGATACCCCACGACGGCGACCGCGTTGGCCCCGAGCGCCGCCACGAGGTCCCCGTGCGCGACGGCGTGCGCGCTGCGCAGTCCGCCGCAGCCGGGGCAGTACACGCCGGCGTACTGGAGCAGCGGACAGGCGGGGTAGTGCCCGGGTTCGTTCGGATCGACGGCCCCCACGTACGCGAAGGCGCCTGCCACGGCCGCGAGGATCCCGCCGGGCACGAGGAGCCGCCGGGCCACGGACCCCTGCGGCACGGGTCCTGGAGCGGGCGTCACCCTCCGGGTTTCGGCGTTCACCCCACGCATTCTGCCGCGCCGGGGCGCACACCGCACACATGCCCGTACGCGAAGGGGCGCGTCCGTACGCGAAAGAGGCGGGCCCGGCACTCGGAGCCGGGCCCGCCTCTCAGCACGCCGTGAAGGTCAGCTCTCGGCGGACGCGGACGCCACCTGGTGGGTCCGGGGGGCGGCCTTCTGCTTGCCCAGGCCCGCCGCACTCATGGCCATGCCGACGACGCCACCGAGGGCCACGACGACCATGCCGGCCCAGAAGCCCAGCGGGCTGGCCATCACCATGAAGGCACCGGAGATGCAGAACCCGATGATCGCGATGGTGACACCGGTCCAGGCGGCCGGAGTGTGACCGTGGTTGCTGCCCGCCATGACTTAGCTCCTCATGATCTGTGTTGCTCTGTGCGTGTGTGAGTCGGACGCTCGCCGACCATTGTCCCGCACGCGCGCGTGCGGCCTGCGCGGGGGTATCGAGCCCCGTCAGGGGCGGGGTCCGTGCCCCGTAAGGTACGCGGTGGTCTGCGCCCCGTAAGGGGCGCGGGCAACTGCGCGACCGGCCCCCACCGGCCCGCAGTCCACGTACGGCATCCTCACTGGTCGCTAGGCACCGGTCGGGTCCTCACCCCGGTCCAGCGCCTTCCAGATCTCCTCGGGCCGGTCCGGGTCGGCCGGGACCCGGGGCTTGCGCACCCGCGGAGCCCCGTCGCGCTCGTACCGACCGGACATGGCAGGCCACAGCCGCCCGTACCGCAGGGCGAGCAGGCCGGCGAGAAGCAGCAGCACACCCCCCGCCGCGGCCACGTACGGCCAGGCGGTGTGGGTCATGGCGTCCACGGTCGCCCCGCTGTCGCCGGAGGCCTGCGCCGCCTTCTCGTCGAGCGCGGAGGTGTCGGAGGCGCCGAGGAGCGCCGAGACGACGGTGCCCGCGCCTGAGAGCGCGAGGAGCCCGGCGACCAGGAAACGGCCTGCGCGGCGGACGGCGAAGACGGCGACGAGAGCGGCGAGGCCCACTATGGCGAGGGACGCGGGCACGCCCGTCACATCGCCGCCCTTGGCGCTCAGCGGGAAGTCGCCGCCGGCCACCGTCGCGGTGCCCTCGGCCCAGCCCTGCCGCGAGGCGAGCAGCGCGACGACCGCGCCGAGCGCGCCGAACAGCAGGGCGAGGGCGAGGCTTCGGCGGCCGGACCTGGCGGGTCCGGGGGCTTCGGATCGGGGGTGCGGAACAGCAGTCACGTACTCCACTATCGCCTGAACACCGGGCGAACCGTCACCCGGGGTTCACGTGACTCGCGTCCCACTGTCCGCGTACGTCCGGCTGTAGGGCCGTTTCCCGCGGTCCGGGCCGATGTGCGGCCTACGGTCGGCCGAGCCGGTTCGCCGTGTGGACCGCGCGCAGGACGGCCGCCGCCTTGTTGCGGCACTCGGTGTCCTCGGCGACGGGGTCCGAGTCGGCGACGACTCCGGCGCCGGCCTGCACATACGCCGTGCCGTCCCGGAGCAGGGCCGTCCGGATGGCGATGGCGGTGTCGGAGTCGCCCGCGAAGTCGAGGTAGCCGACGCAGCCGCCGTACAGCCCGCGCCGAGAGGGCTCCAGTTCGTCGATGATCTGCATCGCGCGGGGCTTGGGGGCGCCGGAGAGGGTGCCCGCGGGGAAGCAGGCGGTCAGTACGTCGAAGGCCGTACGCCCCTCGGCCACCCTGCCCGTCACCGTGGACACGATGTGCATGACGTGCGAGTACCGCTCGATGGACATGAAGTCGACGACCTCGACGGAGCCGGGCTCGCAGACCCGTCCCAGGTCGTTGCGGCCCAGGTCGACGAGCATCAGGTGCTCGGCGCGCTCCTTGGGGTCGGCGATCAGCTCGTCGGCGAGGGCCTGGTCCTCCTGGACCGTGGCGCCGCGCGGCCGGGTGCCCGCGATGGGGTGCACCATCGCCTGTCCGTCCTCGACCTTGACCAGGGCCTCCGGGGAGGAGCCCACGACGTCGAAGCCGTCGAAGCGGAAGAGGTACATGTACGGGGACGGATTGGTGGCCCGCAGGACCCGGTACACGTCCAACGCGCTTGCCGTGCACGGTGTTTCGAAGCGCTGGGAGGGGACGACCTGGAAGGCCTCGCCGGCCCGGATGCGCTCCTTGATGTCCTCGACGGCGACCTGGTAGTCGGGGCCGCCCCACAGCGCGGTGTACTCGGGAAGTTCGGAGGGCGGAAGCGCGGCCGGGGGCTGCGAGACGGACCGCGAGAGGTCCGCCTCCATGGCGTCGAGGCGGGCCACCGCGTCCGCGTACGCCTCGTCGACGCCCGTGTCGAGGTCGTTGTGGTTGATCGCGTTGGCGATCAGCAGGACCGAGCCGTCCCAGTGGTCCATGACCGCGAGGTCGCTGGTGAGCAGCATGGTGAGCTCGGGCAGCTTCAGGTCGTCGCGCTCGCCGGGGCCGATCTTCTCCAGTCGGCGCACGATGTCGTAGCCGAGGTAGCCGACCATGCCGCCGGTGAAGGGCGGCAGCCCGGACGAGCCACGGCCGTGCACGAGGTCGTGGGGCGTGTGCAGGGTCTCGATGGTGGCGCGCAGGGCCGCGAGGGGGTCGCCGTCGACGGGGACACCGACGGGCGGGGTACCGAGCCAGTGGGCTTGGCCGTCGCGGGCCGTCAGGGTCGCCGCCGACCGGACGCCCACGAACGAGTAGCGGGACCATGAGCGGCCGTTCTCCGCGGACTCCAGGAGGAAGGTGCCGGGGCGCTCGGCGGCGAGCTTGCGGTAGAGCGCGACGGGCGTGTCGCCGTCCGCGAGGAGCTTGCGGCTGACGGGGATGACACGCCGGTCGGTGGCCAGCTTGCGGAAGGTCTCGAGGTCCATGGCGGCTGACCTTACTGATCCACGGCCGGTACGCCGGAATCGGCGCCCGTGGTGTCGACGGCACCCTCGGCGCCCCCCGCGTCCTTGAGGAGCACGTCGGCGTCGAAGCAGGTGCGGTCGCCGGTGTGGCAGGCGGCGCCCACCTGGTCGACCTTGACCAGCACGGTGTCCGCGTCGCAGTCGAGGGCGACGGACCTGACCCACTGGAAGTGACCGGAGGTGTCGCCCTTGACCCAGTACTCCTGGCGGCTGCGCGACCAGTAGGTGCACCGGCCGGTCGTCAGCGTGCGATGCAGCGCCTCGTCGTCCATCCAGCCGAGCATCAGCACCTCTCCGGTGTCGTACTGCTGGGCGATGGCGGGGACGAGCCCGTCGGCGCTGCGCCTGAGGCGTGCGGCGATCTCGGGATCCAGGCCGCTGGGCCTGCTGGGCGGGGGCGTGCTGGTCATGACGCCCATTGTGCCGCGCCGGTCCGACACTCCTGTGCCCTTGTCCACTGGGCGGACCCCGGAGGCAGTCGTAGGCTGGCAGGCATGTCGACCCATGCCAAGCGTGAACGACTTCTCCTCGCGGATCTGTTGGAGACGGAGGGCCCGGACGCCCCCACTCTGTGCGAGGGCTGGAACACCCGTGATCTCGCCGCGCACGTGGTCGTGCGTGAGCGCCGCCCGGATGCCGCGGGCGGCATCCTGATCAAGCAGCTCGCCTCACGCCTGGACCGGGTGATGGCCGAGTTCACCGACAAGCCGTACGAGGAGCTGATCCAGCTCATCCGTACGGGGCCGCCGCGCTTCTCGCCCTTCTCGCTCAAGCAGATCGACGAGGCGTCCAACGCGATCGAGTTCTACGTCCACACCGAGGACGTACGCCGTGCCCAGCCCGACTGGGTTCCGCGCGAGCTCGACCCGGTCTTCCAGGACGCCCTCTGGTCCCGTCTGGAACGCACGGCCCGTCTGATGGGCCGCGGCACCCCCACGGGCCTGGTCCTGCGCCGCCCGGACGGCCAGACGGCGGTCGCCCACCGGGGCACCCCGGTCGTCACGGCCACCGGCGAGCCCTCGGAGCTCCTGCTGTTCCTGTACGGCCGCAAGAACGCGGCCGAGGTGGAACTGGAGGGCGACAAGGACGCGATCGTGAAGCTGCACGAGGCGAAGCAGCTGGGCATCTGACAGCTGCTTCGGCGTTCGGCTACTTCGGCAGTTCGGCCCGGCGGAGGTCACGGACGCACAGCGCCGGCACCCCGCCGAGGCCGCACACGGCCGCGCTGACGAGGAAGACCGGGCCCGTGCCCCACACGCCGATCGCGGCGGCGGACAGCGGCATGCTGAGCGGGGCGAGACCGAGGCTGACGATGCCGGCCACGGAGCTGACCCTGCCCAGGTAGGCGGGGTCGGACCGGGTCTGCAGCAGTGCGCCGCACAGGGCGCCGCTGAGGACCGTGAGCAGGCCGACGACGACGGCGACGCCCGCGGCCGCCACGACGTTCGGTACGTAGGCCAGGGCGCCGACCGCGACCGAGCCCGCCAGGATCGTCACCGCCATGACGCGTCCGGCGTGCGGAAGGCCCCCGCGTACGGCGAGCAGCAGCGCGGCGGCGCCCGCGCCCACGCCGAACCCGGCGAGCACCCAGCCCACCCCTGAGGCGCCCCAGCCGCGCTCGTCGGCGAGCAGGGTCAGCCCCACGTTGAGCGGGCCGACGAAGCCGAGGTCCCCGAGGGCGATGACGACGATCAGCGGGGCGAGGACGCGGTGGCCGCGGATGTACCGCAACCCGTCGCGGAGGTCGCTCCAGGCGGTGGGGCGCTCGGCGGCCCTGTCGTCCCCGGGAAGGTCGGCGACCCGCAGGGAGACCAGCAGCGGCACTGACACGGCGATCAGCAGCCCGGCCAGTCCGAAGGCGGCGGCCGGCCCGCCCAGCGCGATGCCCAGACCGCCGAGCGGCGCGCCGACGACGTTGGCGAAGCGGATGGCGAGGCCCCGCATGCCCTGGACGCGGGTGAGCTGGCCGCGGCCGGTGATACGGGCCGGCAGGGCGCCCACCGCGGGCATGAAGACCGCGTCGACCGTGCCGAAGACGAGGGCGAGCAGCGCCAGCGGCCACAGCCCGGGAGTCGTGGTGAAGAGCAGCGCGGCCACCGCGAGCACGGCCGCGCACCGCACGGCGTCACTGCCGATGACGACCTTCCGGGGACCGAACCGGTCTGCCAGCACTCCCCCGCCGAGCATCAGCAGGGCGCGCGGCACGGCGCTCACGGCCGCCACGAACCCCGCCTGCGCGGGCGTTCCCGCCTGGACGGCGGCCCAGGTCAGCGCGAGGTAGTAGACGTTGTCGCCGACCATGGACGCGGCGTACGCACCGAGCCACCGCAAGACATTCGGGTCCCGATGGGCGGCCCGTTCGGCGGCGAGCGGTTCGGATATCGCGGGGGTGACGGTCACGACGGCCTCTCTCGGGCGCGCGGCGCGGGCGCGGCGAACTCTCAGGTGCGGAACGGGAATCCGTACAGGTGCAGCGCGACGTTCTCGCGCCCCTCGGTGTCACCGGCCGCCTCGGCGGCGCGGCCCTCGTCGTCGTACTTCTTGGCGAGGGCGAGCAACTCCTCGTTGAGCCGCTTCAGTTCGGCTGCGGTCAGCCGGAGCGTCGTCTCGGAGTCGGAGGCGGCGCGGTTCCACTCGGGGCCCCAGGCGTGGCGCCCGTCGAGGTACGTCCGGTAGAGCTCGCTGCGCTGGTCGACGAGGAGCCGGGCGAACGCGGTGTGCGCCGCCGCCTGTTCGGGCGCGTCCCGGAAGTCCTCGTCCCGCACGCTCACGCCCTCCGAGGCGGGCTGCCACCAGCGTTCCCTGCCGTCCGCGCTGCGCGGCTCGGCCTCCTCGATCAGCCCGTGTTCGGCGAGCTTGCGGAGGTGGTAGCTGACCAGTGACACGGCCTCGTCGACCTGCTCGGCGAGCTGGGACGCGGTGGCAACACCCGCGACGAACAGCGACCGGTACAGCCGCAGCCGCAGGGGGTGGGCGATCGCCTTGAGCGTGCCCATGTCCGTGATCCGGCGGTTCTCCCGGTTCTCCTTCTCGACCATGCCCCTACGGTAGATACGAAAGGAAAGTTGCGCAACATAAATTGCGCAACTTTCCTTTCCCTTCCCGCCGCGAGTAAGCCCCGGCCACCAGGTGACCGGGGCTTACCGAACCTCTCCTACGCGAGAGCAAGTCTCCGGAGCGTCACCGCACCGGATGCCCCGCCTCCCGCAGCGCCTGCTTCACCTCGCCGATCCGCAGGTCGCCGAAGTGGAAGACGGACGCGGCGAGCACGGCGTCCGCGCCCGCGGCGACGGCCGGCGGGAAGTCGGCCAGCCGGCCCGCGCCGCCGGAGGCGATGACCGGGACCGTGACGTGCTTCCGTACGGCCTCGATCATCTCGATGTCGTAGCCGTCCTTCGTGCCGTCGGCGTCCATCGAGTTGAGCAGGATCTCGCCCGCGCCCAGCTCGGCAGCCCGGTGCGCCCACTCGACGGCGTCGATACCGGTGCCCTTGCGGCCGCCGTGGGTGGTGACCTCGAAGGTGCCCTCGGCGGTCCGGCGCGCGTCCACCGACAGGACCAGCACCTGCCGCCCGAACCGCTCCGCGATCTCGCGGATCAGGTCGGGGCGGGCGATGGCCGCCGTGTTGACGCCGACCTTGTCCGCGCCCGCCCGCAGCAGCTTGTCGACGTCCTCGGCCGTACGGACACCGCCGCCCACGGTGAGCGGGATGAAGACCTGCTCGGCGGTGCGGCGCACCACGTCGTACGTGGTCTCGCGGTTGCCCGAGGACGCGGTGATGTCAAGGAACGTCAACTCGTCGGCGCCCTCGGCGTCGTACACCTTGGCCATCTCGACGGGGTCGCCCGCGTCGCGCAGGTTCTGGAAGTTGACGCCCTTGACGACCCGGCCGTTGTCGACGTCCAGGCAGGGGATGACTCGAACGGCCAGGGTCATGACTCGGGTGCCTCTCGGTACGCCTCCACCTCGACCTCGACCACCAGGCTGGGGTCCACGAAACCGGAGACGATGATCATGGATGCGGCGGGTCTGACGGAGTCGAACAGCTCCTTGTGAGCACGTCCGACATCCTCCACGTCCCGGGCGTGGGTGAGGTACATACGCGTCCGTACGACGTCCTCGCGGCCGAGATCCAGCTGCTTCAGCGCAGCCAGCGCGACCTTGAACGCGTTGACCGCCTGCTCGTACGGGCCGCCTCCGGCGATCTCGCCGTCCACTATCGACGTGCAGCCGGAGACCAGCACAAGGCCGTTCGGCAGCTCCACCGCGCGGGAGTACCCGAAGGCCTCCTCCCAGGGGGCACCGGTCGAGACGCGTCGCAGACCGCTCACTTGGCCACCGCCTCCAGGGCCTCTTCCAGGGTGAACGCCTTCGCGTACAGGGCCTTGCCGACGATCGAGCCCTCGACACCGAGCGGCACGAGCTCGGCGATGGCACGCAGGTCGTCCAGCGACGAGACGCCGCCGGACGCCACCACCGGGCGGTCGGTCGCCGCGCACACGTTCTTCAGCAGCTCCAGGTTCGGGCCCTGGAGCGTGCCGTCCTTCGCGATGTCCGTGACGACGTACCGCGCGCAGCCCTCCTTGTTGAGCCGCTCCAGCGTCTCGTAGAGGTCGCCGCCGTCGCGGGTCCAGCCGCGGCCGCGCAGGGTAGTACCTCGTACGTCGAGACCGACCGCGATCTTGTCGCCGTGCTCGGCGATGACCTTGGCGACCCACTCGGGGGTCTCCAGGGCCGCCGTGCCGAGGTTCACCCGGGTGCAGCCGGTGGCGAGGGCCGCGGCGAGCGTGGCGTCGTCGCGGATGCCGCCGGACAGCTCCACCTTGATGTCCATCGCCTTGGTGACCTCGCCGATCAGCGCGCGGTTGTCCCCCGTGCCGAACGCGGCGTCCAGGTCCACGAGATGCAGCCACTCGGCACCCGCCCGCTGCCAGGCGAGCGCCGCCTCCAGAGGAGAGCCGTACGAGGTCTCCGTACCGGACTCGCCGTGCACGAGGCGGACCGCCTGGCCGTCACGGACGTCGACGGCGGGAAGGAGTTCGAGCTTGGCCATGGTCTACAGGGTTCCGATCCAGTTGGTGAGCAGCTGCGCTCCGGCGTCGCCGGACTTCTCGGGGTGGAACTGCGTGGCCCACAGAGCGCCGTTCTCGACGGCCGCGACGAAGGGCTTGCCGTGCGTCGACCAGGTGACGAGCGGGGCGCGCATCGCCGGGTTGGCGACTTCGAGGTTCCAGTCGTGGACGGCGTACGAGTGCACGAAGTAGAAGCGCGCGTCCGTGTCCAGGCCGGCGAAGAGCTGGGAGCCCGCCGGGGTCTCGACGGTGTTCCAGCCCATGTGGGGCACGATGTCGGCCTGCAGCGGCTCGACCGAGCCGGGCCACTCGTCGAGGCCCTCGGTCTCGACGCCGTGCTCGATGCCGCGCGCGAAGAGGATCTGCATACCGACGCAGATGCCCATGACCGGCCGGCCGCCCGCGAGGCGACGGCCGACGATCCAGTCGCCGCGCGCCTCCTTCAGCCCCTTCATGCAGGCGGCGAAGGCGCCCACGCCGGGCACCAGCAGGCCGTCCGCGTTCATGGCCTTGTCGAAGTCACGCGTTATCTCGACGTCGGCACCCGCGCGCGCGAGGGCGCGTTCCGCCGAGCGCACGTTCCCGAAGCCGTAGTCAAAGACGACTACGCGTTTGGAAGGGGAGCTCAATTCCACACCTCCAGCCTCAGGACGCCCGCAACAAGGCACATGCCGGCACCGATCGACAGCAGCACGATGAGGCCCTTCGGCATCTGCTGCTTGATGAAGGAGTAGACGCCGCCGAGCAGGAAGAGCCCGACGACGATGAGGATGGTGTTGAGGCCTGTCATGGCTTTACAGCGCGCCCTTCGTGGAGGGAAGGATTCCGGCGGCGCGCGGGTCGCGCTCGGAGGCGTACCGCAGGGCCCGGGCGAGCGCCTTGAACTGGCACTCCACGATGTGGTGCGCGTTGCGCCCGTACGGCACGTGGACGTGCAGGGCGATCTGGGCCTGCGCGACGAAGGACTCGAAGATGTGCCGGGTCATCGTCGTGTCGTACTCGCCGATCATCGGCGCCATCTTCTCGGGCTCGGTGTGCACGAGGTAGGGGCGGCCGGAGAGGTCGACGGTCACCTGGGCGAGCGACTCGTCCAGCGGGACCGTGCAGTTGCCGAAGCGGTAGATGCCCACCTTGTCGCCGAGCGCCTGCTTGAAGGCGGCGCCGAGCGCGAGGGCGGAGTCCTCGATGGTGTGGTGCGAGTCGATGTGCAGGTCGCCCTCGGTCTTCACGGTCAGGTCGAACAGACCGTGCCGGCCGAGCTGGTCGAGCATGTGGTCGTAGAAGCCGACTCCTGTCGACACATCGACCTTGCCGGATCCGTCGAGATCGATCTCGACGAGGACCGACGTCTCCTTGGTCACCCGCTCGACTCTTCCAACACGTCCATCGCGGCTCATGTGCTCTGCTCCTTCTTCAACTCACGTACCGCGTCGAGGAACGCGTCGTTTTCGGCGGGAGTTCCGGCGGAGACCCGCAGCCATCCGGGTACGCCGTTGTCCCGGACCAGGACGCCCCGGTCGAGGATCCGCTGCCAGGCCTCGTGGGAGCCGTTCTCGCCGTCGAACCGCCCGAACTGGACGAAGTTGGCGTCCGACTCGGTCACCTCGAAGCCGATCGCCCGCAGTTCGAGGACCAGCCGGTCCCGCTCGGTCTTCAGCTGCTCGACGTACCCGAGCAGTGTGTCGGTGTGCTCCAGGGCGGCCAGCGCGGTCGCCTGGGTGACGGCCGACAGGTGGTACGGCAGCCGTACGAGCTGGACGGCGTCCACGACCGCCGGGTGCGCGGCGAGATAGCCGAGGCGCAGCCCGGCCGCGCCGAACGCCTTCGACATCGTGCGCGAGACGACGAGATTCGGCCGATCTTCGAGCAGCGGCAGCAGCGAGTCGCCGTGGCTGAACTCGATGTACGCCTCGTCGACCACGACCATCGACGGCTTCGCCGCCTGCGCGGCCTCGTACAGCGCGAGGACCGTCTCGGGCGGAACCGCGTTGCCCGTGGGGTTGTTGGGGGTGGTGATGAAGACGACGTCGGGCTTGTTCTCGGCGATCGCCTGCTCGGCTGCCGCGAGGTCGATCGTGAAGTCCTCGTTGCGAGGGCCGGAGATCCATCCCGTGCCGGTGCCGCGCGCGATCAGGCCGTGCATCGAGTACGAGGGCTCGAAGCCGATCGCCGTGCGGCCGGGCCCGCCGAAGGTCTGCAGCAGCTGCTGGATGACCTCGTTCGAACCGTTGGCCGCCCACACGTTCTGGAGGCCGACCGCGTGCTTGCCGGTCTTCGTCAGGTACTTGGCCAGCTCCGTGCGCAGCTCGACCGCGTCCCGGTCGGGGTAGCGGTTGAGGTTCCGCGCGGCCTCGCGCACCCGCTCGGCGATCCGCTCGACGAGCGGCTCGGGCAGCGGGTAAGGGTTCTCGTTCGTGTTCAGCCGTACGGGGACGTCGAGTTGGGGCGCGCCGTACGGGGACTTGCCGCGCAGCTCGTCACGTACGGGGAGGTCGTCGATGCCGGTCACTTGCTGGGCACCTTCCAGTCGAACCTTGCCTTGACGGCGGCACCGTGGGCGGGGAGGTCCTCGGCCTCGGCGAGCGCCACCACGTGGTGGGCCACCTCTGCGAGGGCGTCGCGCGTGTAGTCGACGATGTGGATCCCGCGCAGGAAGGACTGGACCGACAGACCCGAGGAGTGGCAGGCGCAGCCGCCGGTCGGCAGGACGTGGTTGGAGCCGGCCGCGTAGTCGCCGAGCGAGACGGGCGCCCAGGGGCCGACGAAGATCGCACCGGCGTTGCGTACGCGGTCCGCGACCGCGCTCGCGTCGGCGGTCTGGATCTCCAGGTGCTCGGCGCCGTAGGCGTTGACGACCCGCAGGCCCTCGTCCACGCCGTCCACCAGCACGATCGCGGACTGCCTGCCGCTCAGCGCCGGGACGATCCGGTCCTCGATGTGCTTGGTGGCCGCGACCTGCGGCTCCAGCTCCTTCTCCACCGCGTCGGCCAGCGCGACCGAGTCGGTGACCAGGACGGCGGCGGCCAGCGGGTCGTGCTCGGCCTGGCTGATCAGGTCGGACGCGACGTGCGCCGGGTCGGCGCTCTCGTCGGCGAGGATCGCGATCTCGGTCGGACCGGCCTCGGCGTCGATGCCGATCCTTCCCGCGAAGTAGCGCTTGGCGGCGGCGACCCAGATGTTGCCCGGGCCGGTGACCATGTTGGCGGGCGGGCAGGACTCGGTGCCGTACGCGAACATCGCGACGGCGGTCGCGCCGCCCGCCGCGTACACCTCGTCGATCCCGAGCAGCGCGCAGGCGGCCAGGATCGTCGGGTGCGGCAGACCGCCGAACTCGGACTGGGCGGGCGAGGCGAGGGCGATGGACTCGACGCCCGCCTCCTGCGCCGGGACCACGTTCATGATCACGGACGACGGGTAGACGGACCTGCCGCCGGGCGCGTACAGCCCGACCCGGTCGACCGGCAGCCACTTCTCGGTGACGGAGCCGCCGGGCACGACCTGGGTGGTGTGCGTGGTGCGGCGCTGCTCGCGGTGGACGATACGGGCGCGGCGGATCGACTCCTCCAGAGCCGCGCGGACGGCCGGATCGAGCCGCTCCAGCGCGTCGGTGAGCGCCCCCGCCGGGACGCGCACGGACTCCAGACGTACGCCGTCGAACTTCTCCGCGTAGTCGATCAGCGCCGCGTCTCCCCGATGATGCACGGCCTCGCAGATCGGCCGCACCTTCTCCAGGGCGGCCGAAACGTCGAAGTCGGCTCGGGGCAGCAGGTCGCGCAGAGCGGAGCCCTCGGGGAGGGCGTCGCCGCGCAGATCGATTCGGGAGATCACGAACCAATTCTCTCAGACGGGGATCGGGCGCCGGACGGCTGTATCAATCGCTGATACAGGCCTCGGATCACCGGTGGGCACGTGGCCCGATTTCGTTGTTGGCGCGGGTTCCGGAAGATCGCCTTCACCACTGGCGTTCAGGCGGTCACCCAGCGGGCATCACAGGAACGACTGTACGAAACCCGCGAGTAGCGGGGGAGAAAGGGAAGACCGTGACCCAGGGGGCCGGCGTCCGCGCCGGAGAACTGCCCGATGACCTGACCGCCGCCGAAGCCGGGATGTGGCAGGCGTTCCGCAACGGCAGCGTGTACGACCTGCGCGCCGGGGACACGACCGTCGACGATCCGCACGGCGGCCATCCATGGGGTCCCGAGCGCTGTGTGCGGGCCCGGATAGTGGCCTGGCTGCTGCTGGACGGACCGCCCGCGCTCGACGGCCGCGTCGCCTCCCTGAAGCTGACCGGGGTCCAGATCATCGACGTGCTCGACCTCGCGGGCGGCACGATCGAGCCGTACGTCGAGATCAAGGGCTGCCGGTTCGAGAAGGAGATCCTGCTGCCGGAGGCCCGGTTCACGACCGTGCGCCTGGTGGACTGCGCGGTGCCGCGTCTCGAGGCGGCCCGGGTGCACACCGAGGGCGATCTGCATCTGCCGCGCTGCCGCTTCCACAACGGCGTACGCCTCACCGACGCGCACATCGGCACGGACCTGCTGCTCAACCAGGCGATCGTCTACCGGGACCGACGCGGGCGCTCCCTCACCGGCGACGGGATGACCGTCGGGCAGGACCTCCAGGCCGAGATGCTGGAGTCGCACGGCGAGCTGAGCCTGCGCGGCGCGAAGGTCGGCGTCTCGCTCAGCCTGCGCGGCAGCCGGCTCGCCAATCCGTACGGGAGCCGCCGCGCGCTGAACGCACCGCAGCTGACCGTCGAGCGGACGCTGTATCTGACCCCGGCGAGCGTCGGTGACCCCCTCCACACCAGCGGCCGCACCCCGGCGCGCGGCACCCGCGTCCAGCGGTTCGAGTGCGAGGGCGGGATCCGGCTCGACGACGGCCGCTTCGGGGACGCGGTCGACTTCGAGCAGGCCCGCCTGATCCTGCGGGACGGCGAGGAGGTCTCGCTGCGCCGCGTCCAGGTGCCCGAGCTGCGCTTCCTCGGCGAGCGGCCACAGCGCGGACGGGTCGTGCTGAACGGCGCGAAGGTGGTCAACCTCATGGACCAGGCGACCAGCTGGCCGGGCGCGGGCCAGCTGCAGATGGGCGGCTTCCAGTACGAGTACCTCGTACCGCGCGGCCCGTTCCCGCTGGCCCGGCGCCTGGAGTGGGTGGCCGCGGCGACTCCGGAGTACAACCCGGAGCCGTACGAGCGGCTGGCGACCGTGCTGCGCAACGGCGGCGAGGACGAGGACGCCCGCGAGGTGCTGCTCGCCAAGCAGCGCCACCGCCGCGAGAATCTGCCGATCGCCGCCAAGCTCTGGGGGTACGCACAGGACTGGACGGTCGCCTACGGATACCGGCCGGGGCGGGCGGCCGTGTGGATGGCCGTGCTGTGGGCGGCGACCTCCATAGCCTTCGCACACGCCGACCATCCGCCGCTCAAACGCGGCGAACATCCGCCGTGGAACCCCTCGCTGTTCGCCCTGGACCTGCTGCTCCCGGTCATCGATCTCGGCCAGGTCGGCTACTGGCAGCTGCGCGGCGGCTGGCAGTGGCTGTCCGCGGCGGTGATCCTGCTGGGCTGGATCCTCGCCACGACGGTGGCGGCGGGCGCGACACGGCTGCTGCGCAGGGGATGAGCAACGGCCGAGCAGGGTCTGAGCAGGCCTCTCACCCGGGTCGCGCACAGCCGCCGGACACCTGAACAACAGTCACCTTTTACCCGGCCTTGACCATTCCGCACGCAACCAAACCACGGTTACAAAAGCGTCACCGCGTACCCCCTGGCACCCGTCCGACCTGCGGGTTTTCAATGGGCACCACCATGGCACTGCTGCGCGCGCTCCTCCGTACCGCACGGATGGCACGGAACACCTCGCGCCTCGCCGCCGGTCTGTCCGCCGACGACGAGGTACTGCTAGACGCGCCCGACGAGCGGCTCGGACCGGCTCTCGTCGCCGCGGGCCGTGGCGAGTACGGAACCGCCGCGAAGCTGCTGTCCACCACCCGGGAGGCCGCCGAGTGGGAGAACCGCGACCGGTACGCGACACGCCTGGCCGCCTTCGCGCGCTCCCGGACGGAGTGGTTCGACGCCTGGTGCACCGACGCCCCGCACGACCCGGACGCCCTGCTGGTCAAGGCCGAGCTCGCGGTGTGCCGGAGCTGGGAGTCACCGGCCCGCGCCGAACTGCTGCGCCAGGTCGGGCCGCTGATCACCGCCGCCGCCGAGGGCGACCCGCGCGACCCGGTGCCGTGGCGCATCGCGCTCGACCACGCCCGGGGCACGAACACCCCGCACACCGCGTTCGAGCGGCTGTGGACCGAGGCCGTACGCCGCTCCCCGCACCACTACGGCTGCCATGTGGCCGCACTCCAGTACCTGTCCGCGGCCTGGTACGGCTCGCACCGTGAGTGCTTCGACTTCGCCGAGCGGGCCGCGCAGGACGCGCTGCCCGGCTCCCTCGTCCAGGCCCTGCCGGTGCGCGCCGCCTTCGCGTATCTGACCGAGGGCGGTGGAGCGGCCGTGCCGCGCGAACGCCTCGACGCGGCGGCCGACCTGGCGATCGCCGTCTCCGGGGAGTACGCGACCGCCGACCCCTGGCCCGCGGAGGTCCGCAACCTGCTCACCTACGTGCTGATCCGCCTCGAACGCTGGCAGGACGCGCTGGCGGAGCTGCACCGGATCGGGCCGTACGCCACCTCGTTCCCCTGGGACCGCGTCTCGGACGACCCGCTCGGCCAGTTCCTCGAACTGCGCGACGGAATACGGATCGAGGTGGCCTCGGGCATGCCCCTGAAACTACGCAACGGGGATCTTCCGTATCCACGGAGTGAGCACGGCGGACGTGCGCCCTCCGGTGACCATTAGGCTTTCTCGTCGTGACCACCGTCCGGCTCCCCCTCTTCCCCCTGAACTCGGTGCTGTTCCCCGGGCTCGTACTGCCCCTGAACGTCTTCGAGGAGCGCTATCGCGCGATGATGCGCGAGCTCCTGAAGACCCCCGAGGACGATCCGCGCCGGTTCGTCGTCGTCGCCATCCGCGACGGCCACGAGGTCGCGTCCACCGCGCCCGGTATGCCCGACCAGACCGCCGTACCCCAGCGCGGGCCCGCGGCGGGCTTCGGCGACGACCCGGCGAAGGCCTTCCACGAGGTGGGCTGCGTCGCGGACGCGGCGACCATCCGGGAACGGGCCGACGGCAGCTTCGAGGTGCTGGCCACCGGTACGACCCGGGTGCGGCTGCTCTCCGTGGACGCCTCCGGTGCCTTTCTGACGGCCGAACTGGAGGAGCTGGAGGAAGACCCCGGCGAGGAGGCCGGCGCGCTGGCCGAGGGCGTGCTGCGGGCCTTCAGGCAGTATCAGAAGCGGCTCGCGGGGGCCCGGGAGCGGTCCCTGTCGACCGGGGCCGAGCTGCCGGACGAGCCGGCCGTCGTCTCGTACCTGGTCGCGGCCGCGGCGATGCTCGACGTACCGGCGAAGCAGCGGCTGCTCCAGGCGCCGGACACGGCGTCCCGGCTCCGCGAGGAGCTGACGCTGCTGCGGGCGGAGACCGCGATCATCCGCAACCTGCCGTCGTTGCCCGCGTCGGAGCTGACGCGGGGCCCGACGAGTCTCAACTGACGCGGATCTCAACCGACGCGGACCGGCAAGGGCAAGTGGACCGGCGAGGGCGAAGGGCACGGGGCGTGGCCAAGAAGTCGAAGAAGCAGCAGCAGTCGGGCGGGACACCCGCGACCGTGGCGCTCACCGCGGCGGGCGTCGAGTTCACGGTCCACGCCTACGAGCACGACCCCTCGCACCCCTCGTACGGGGAGGAGGCGGCCGAGGCGATGGGTGTCTCCCCCGACCGGGTCTTCAAGACGCTGGTCGCGGACGTCGACGGGGAGCTCACCGTCGCCGTCGTGCCGGTGGCCGGCTCGCTCGACCTCAAGGCGCTGGCCTCGGCGGTGGGCGGCAAGCGGGCCGCGATGGCCGATCCGGCCGCCGCGGAGCGTTCCAGCGGGTACGTGCGCGGGGGGATCTCGCCGCTCGGGCAGCGGAAGCGGCTGCGTACGGTGCTGGACGCGTCGGCCTCGGCCCACGCCACCCTCTGTGTGTCCGCGGGGCGGCGGGGGCTCGAGGTGGAGCTCGCTCCGGAGGATCTTGCGAAGCTCACGGATGCGGTTCTGGCACCCATCGGGCGTGCGTGACCCCTCGACGGGGTGCCCGTTTTCGGTTAAGTACCGAGGGCATGTCGAAGAAGACGCGCAAGCGGAAGTGGCGGGTCAAGAAGGGGCGGTCCAACCACGGGCACCGCCCGGCGTAGGACCGCCTTCAGCTGCGGGTGCGTGGGGGTTGCTCGCGCGGTTCCCCGCGCCCCTTACGGGCCGCTCTGAGGGAACTGGGGCTGGCCGTACGGGTCCGGGTCTCTCGGGGCGAACAGGGCTGTCAGGCCCAGGTGGACCAGGAGGGCCGAGACGGACCAGGCGAGCAGGGCGCCCTTGGCGTTGAGTTCGAGGGGGGCGTCGAAGGTGACGCCCTTGCCGGCCTCCTTGGCGTGGGCGATCACGTCCTGGGTGGGGCCGAGCCAGATGCCCAGGCGCCAGGCGAGCAGGGAGGCGAGGATGCCTCCGACGGTGAGCGCGACGATCAGCGGGATGCCGCCGCGACGCCGCAGCAGGAAGACGACCACCGCGGTGACCAGGCCGAAGCCGACCGCGAGCAGGGAGAAGGTGCCGTCCACGCCGATGACCTGCTCCCCCTCCACATCCTTGGGGTAGACCGCCGCGCCGTCCGAGACCAGCGGCACACGCGGCGCCAGCCAGCACCACAGCAGTCCGAGCAGTACGCCGCCGATCGCCGTCGCGACCGTGATGACGGCGGCCTCGCGCAGTTCGGTCTTCATCCCGGGGCCGTCCTCCTCATGACCGGGCGCGTACCCGGGGGGCGGCGCCTGCCAGACGTGGTGCGGAGGCTGGTGGTTCGGCTGTGGAGGCGGAGTCAGCGGTGCGGTCACACCGACATCGTGCCAGGCCCGCCTGTCAGCCGCGTCACCGGACGGCCGCCCGGCGGTAGGCCCAGGTCGCCACGGCCAGCGAGGCGACGCCGACGCCCGCGCACACGGCGAGGTCGAGCAGGACGACACCCCAGTCCGGGTTCGCCCCGAAGGCCAGCGCGAAGGCCTCGACGCCGTACGTGGAAGGCAGCAGGTCACGCGCGTACTGGACGATCATCGGCAGCCGGTCCGGCGGCAGTACGCCGAGCAGCAGTGCGGCGGACATGCCCAACTGTCCGAGCAGTGTGGCGAGTTCGGGCCGCGGGGCGAGCAGTCCGAGCGCCGCCCCGAGTCCGGCGAGCGCAGCGCCCGCGAGCGGGATGACGGCGATGAGGATCCACAGATGGGTCAGCGGCAGCCCGAAGAGCATGCAGCCGACCACGGCGGTGACGAGGGTGCCGGGCACGGTGAAGGAGGCGTACGCGGCGGCCGCGCCGAGCACGACGGCGGCGGGTGGCACGGGCAGCGTCGCGTAGTGGTCGAGGCCGCCGCTGGCGCGCAGCTGGCCGAAGTACTGGGCGAGCAGGTTGAGCGCCACGAACGCGACCACGAGGACCGACGAACCGGCCACCACGGCGTGTGCCTCGTCCCCGCCGTCCACGACCCCGCGCATCAGGACCATGATCCCGACGGACTGGAAGGTCGCCACGAACAGCAGTGGGATCCGGGCCACCCGGGCCCGGGAGAGCTGCGCCCGGTAGACGGCGGCCAGGGCCGGCCAGAGCCGCGCGCGCGGCCCGAGCCCGGCTACGGCACGGACTCCGTCCTCCGTGTCCGTGCCATCACCGGGCCGGCTCCCGTCCGCACGGGCTGCGCCGGGCAGGACCTCGGCGGGTACGACACTCACGTCGAGCGGCTCCTGTTCGCTTCGGCTGTCGTCCTGTACCTGTTCCGTACGGCTGTGGAGGCCCGCACGCTCATGCCTTGACCAACCCCCGTACGTTTCCTGCGCTGCCGCCCAGCGCCAGGTACACGTCCTCCAGGCTCGGCGTGGCGAGCGTGAAGTCGTCCAGGGCCGCGAAGGCGGCGCCGCCGGTGACGGCCGCCACGGCCGCGCGGGCCTCCTCGGGGGCGAGCCGCAGCGACCAGCGACGGCCCGACTCTACGGCCCGGTCGCGCAGGGCGGCGACCTCGGGCACGTCGAGGGGAGCGCGCTCGCGCCAGACGAGTTCGAGGCGCACCTCGCCTGCGACCTGCTCCTTCAGCCCGGAGGGGGTGTCACAGGCGATGACGCGGCCCCGGTCGAGGACGGCGACCCGGTCGAGGACCGTCTCCGCCTCGATGACGTTGTGGGTGACCAGGAGGACCGTCGTGGCGTGCTCGACCCGGCGCCGGTCGACGGCGCCCCAGACGGCACGGCGGGCGACGGGGTCCATGCCGGTGGTCGGCTCGTCGAGGACGAGGAGCGGCCGCGCGCCGACGAGTGTGGTGGCGAAGCAGGCGAGTCTGCGCTGCCCGCCGGACAGCTTCTTCAGCGGCCGCGAGGCCAGCGCGGTGAGCCCCAGCTCCTCCAGGACCGCGTCCCGCTCGGCCCGCGCGCTGCGCACGTCGAGCCCGCGCAGCCGCCCGGTGGTCTCCGCGGCGAGTGACACGGTCAGCTCGTCGAGCGCGGTGGACTCCTGTCCCAGGTACGCCAGAATCCGCGCCGCCCGCTCGGGGTGGCGCACGATGTCGTGGCCGAGGATCTCGACACTGCCGCGGTCGGGGCGCATCAGCCCGGTCAGCTGCCGTACGAGGGTGGTCTTGCCCGCTCCGTTCGGCCCGAGCAGCCCGAAGATCTCACCTCGCCGGATGTCGAGCCGTACCCCGTCGGTGGCCCGCACCTCCGGCGTCGCGGGTGCTCCGCGCCGCCCGCGCACCGCCGGATAGGTCTTCGTCAGATCCCGCACCGCGCACACGACATCCCCACCGTGCCCATTCCGGACTCCCTGTGCGGCGCGCATACTCACGAGGACTGAGGGTACGGGGTCCCGCCCCCACAACGACGCCCGGGGCGGGCATACACCCAATATCGGCCCCGCCAGGGGCGCGAGGAACGGCGCGAGCAACCCCCACGCCCCGCAGCGAACAACGCAGGCCCGTGCCCCGTCAGGGGCGCGGGGAACTGCGCGAGCAACCCCCACGAACCCGCGGTCGACAACGCCGGTTCACGCCCCTCCAGGGGCGCGGGGAACTGCGCGACAAGCCCCCACACCCCCGCAGACAACACACAACCTCCAAGGCCGGCGGCAAGCCAACCTCAGCGAACCCCCTACTCCCCTGCGGGAGCATGTTCGGCCGCGGTCCGCACATCGATCTCCCGCCAGAACCCCGCCCGAATCGCATACCGATCATGCTCATCGATCTGATCGTCCTTGTGCGCGAGCAGCCCGAACCGAGCCGCATACCGCAACAACTCCCCGTCGATGCGATGCGGCACCCGCGGATACATCGTCGACAGCTTCTGCAACTGGGCCTGGTCCGACAACCGCCCCATCCACCGCCGGGCAAAAACCTGCCCGACCTCGTACGGATCCCCACCCACCGTCGTGATGTCCTCCTCACGATCGGCCCACCGCTGCTCGGCCGACGTGAGCTGCGCGAGCGTGGGCAGCAGCGCGGCCTCCGCGGACTCCGCCGCGGTACCGGGCCGGTCGACCCACCCCTTGTCGGAGGACCACCGCAGCGTCGCGTTCGCGGGCTGCGGATGCGCATGCGTCCCGGGCGCCCGCAACGCGGCCAGATCCTTCGGCGTCGGAACGCCGCCCTTTGCGGCCGGCACCCTCTCCTCCGTGCCGTTCTCACTGGGCGCGGCCTGCGTGTGCTCGGCGTCCCGCGAGGGCCGCTCACCCGCGGAGGTCAGCGCGGACTCGGGCAACGGCGCGGAGAGGATCGCGGCGATCTCCGGCCGCGGGACGGGCGGCGGCGCGCAGACCCCGCCGAGATCCTTGGCCTGTACGGCCTTGGTGATCCAGACGCGGTCGAGGACACGCCGCTCGTCGGCCTCGGCCACAAGGTCCTCGGACTGGTTGTAGTCGCCGTCGGCAGCCTGCACGGCCCACAGGTGCACGGCGACCCCGTGCTCCTTCGCGGCCATCATGCCGGGCAGCAGATCCCCGTCCCCGGTGACGAGCACGACGTCGGAGCAGGCCCGGTTGCGCGCCAGCTCCGTGAGCTCGGCGTGCATGGCGGCGTCCACACCCTTCTGCGCCCAGCGCCCGTCGCTGCGGGTCAGCGCACCCAGGCGCACCGTGACCCGCGGCATCACCCGCAGTCTGCGGTGCTCGGGCTGCGGTACGCGGTCGGGGGCGCCGTCGAACCAGTAGATGCGCAACAGGGGCCGTTCCGTGTCGGACTCGGCGCGCTCGCGCAGGCCCTGGATGAGGGCGGCGTGGTCGACGGTGATCCGGGAGCGGGAGGAATCCCCGGCGAGAAGACTGGCAGCAGCCCCGAGCAGGTACCCGGCGTCCACCAGGACAATGCAGCGGTCCACGCGATCCACCCTCTTTCCGGGAGGTTTGCTTCGGGCTTCCTTCGAGTCTGCCCGACCCTGCGGAGGTTAACGGCCGGAACTCGATCTTCGGCGTGGCGGATCGGGAGATCACTCACCGACAGGGCTTATTACGCACGGTAATTCTCCGAAATGCGCTTGTTGTCGCGCTATGTGAGTCTGGTCCCGGCCCTGGCCCCGAGATCCCCCGTAGGAGGCAGATCACCATGGCCAAGAACAAGAACCGCAAGCAGGGCGGGCAGCAGGACCGCTCCTCGCAGGCCGAGCGCGCGCAGGAGCAGGCAGACCGGTCCTCGGCGGAGGCGCAGCGTTCGCCGATGTCGCAGGCCCAGGGCAGCCCCGCCGATGTTGCCCGTAAGCACCAGAAGCGCTTCGGCCACAACTGAGGCCCGCGCCAGGCTTGTTGAGGCCTGTTGAGGGCTGCCGAAGCCCAGACGCACGACGAGGGGCGCATCCGCGACGGATGCGCCCCTCTCGTATGCTCTCGTCTGCCGACTGCCGGTCCGGGCCGTCTCAGACGTCGGCCACCGGTTCAGCCCGCCAGGCAGGACGGCCCGAGCAGCACTTTCAAGTCACCGAAGAGCGCGGGGTCCGGCTTCACCCGGTGCCGGTCGAGCCGCAGGACCGTGGTCTTGCTCGGGCCCTGGAGCCTGATCCGCACCTCGCTCTCGCCCTTGTGGTGGCTGAGGATCTCGCCGAGCCTGCTGATCATCGGCGGAGTGACCTTCAGTGCCGGGATGGTGAGGATCACGGGCGCGTTGGTGCCCGCGTTCGACAGGTCCGGGACCTGGAGTTCCATCGCGACGAGCCGGGGCACGTCCTCGCGCTTGTCGAGGCGTCCCTTGACGAACACCACCGCGTCCTCGACGAGTTGGGTCGAGACCAGCTGGTAGGTCGCCGGGAAGAACATGCACTCGATGGAGCCCGCGAGGTCCTCGACGGTGGCGATCGCCCAGGCGTTGCCCTGCTTGGTCATCTTGCGCTGCAGCCCGGAGATAATGCCGCCGATGGTGACGACCGCGCCGTCCCCGTGCTCGCCGCCGGTGAGCTGGTTGATGCCCGCGTCGGCCTTGTCGGACAGCACGTGCTCCAGGCCGAAGAGCGGGTGGTCGGAAACGTACAGGCCGAGCATCTCCCGCTCCTGGGCGAGCAGGTAGGCCTTGTCCCACTCGTCGGTGGTGAACTCGACGTCGAGCCCGAAGCCGGGCTCGCTGCTGTCGTCCTCGCCCATGCCGCCGAAGAGATCGAACTGGCCCTCGGCCTCCTTGCGCTTGACCGCGACCACGTTGTCGATCATCGGCTCGAAGTGCGCGGTGAGGCCCTTGCGGGTGTGCCCCATCGTGTCGAAGGCGCCGGCCTTGATCAGCGACTCCGTGGTGCGCTTGTTGCACGCGGCCGCCTCGACCTTGTCGAGATAGTCGGGGAACGAGCCGTACTTGCCCTTGGCCTTGCGGCTGCGGATGATCGACTCGACGACGTTCGTACCGACGTTGCGCACCGCCGAGAGGCCGAAGAGGATCACGTCGTCGCCCTGCGCGGCGAAGTTCTGCTCGGACTCGTTGACGTTCGGCGGCAGCACCTTGATCTTCATGCGCCGGCACTCGTTGAGATAGACCGCCGACTTGTCCTTGTCGTCCTTGACCGAGGTGAGCAGCGCGGCCATGTACTCGGCCGGGTAGTTCGCCTTCAGATAGCCGGTCCAGTACGAGACCAGTCCGTACGCGGCCGAGTGGGCCTTGTTGAACGCGTATCCGGCGAAGGGGACCAGCACGTCCCACAGGGCCTGGATCGCCTCGTCGCTGTAGCCGTTCTTCCGGGCGCCCGCCTGGTAGAGGACGAAGTTCTTCGCCAGTTCCTCGGGCTTCTTCTTGCCCATCACGCGACGGAGGATGTCGGCCTCGCCGAGCGAGTAGCCGGCGATGATCTGGGCGGCCTTCTGGACCTGCTCCTGATAGACGATCAGGCCGTAGGTGACCGCCAGGACCTCTTCGAGCGGCTCCTCCAGCTCCTTGTGGATCGGTGTGATCTCCTGGCGCTTGTTCTTGCGCTCCGCGTAGTTGATGTGCGAGTTCATGCCCATCGGGCCCGGCCGGTAGAGGGCCGAGACGGCGGAGATGTCCTCGAAGTTGTCGGGCTGCATCTGGCGGAGCAGCGAGCGCATCGGGCCGCCGTCGAACTGGAAGACGCCGAGCGTGTCACCGCGGCAGAGCAGTTCGAAGGTCTTGGGGTCGTCCAGCGGGAGGGCGAGCATCTCCAGGTCGATGCCCTTGTTGGCCTTCACCATCTTGATGGCGTCGTCCATGATCGTGAGGTTGCGCAGGCCCAGGAAGTCCATCTTGAGCAGGCCGAGCGACTCGCACTGCGGGTAGTCCCACTGTGTGATCGTGACGTTGTCGGTGTGCCGCACCCAGACCGGGGCGTGGTCGACGATGGGCTCGCTGGACATGATCACGCCGGCCGCGTGCACACCCATCTGCCGGACCAGGCCCTCGACGCCCTTCGCGGTGTCGATGACCTTCTTCACGTCCGGTTCGTTCTCGTACATCCCCCGGATCTCGCCCGCCTCGCCGTAGCGCGGGTGCTTGGGGTCGGTGATGCCGTTCAGATCGATGCCCTTGCCGAGGACGTCGGCGGGCATGGCCTTGGTGAGCCGGTCGCCCATCGCGTAGGGATAGCCCAGCACGCGCGCGGAGTCCTTGATGGCGTTCTTCGCCTTGATCTTTCCGTACGTGCCGATCATGGCGACCTTGTCGGCCCCGTACTTCTCCGTCACATACCTGATCACCTCGACGCGCCTGCGCTCGTCGAAGTCGATGTCGACGTCGGGCATGGAGACGCGCTCGGGGTTGAGGAACCGCTCGAAGATCAGGCCGTGCGGGATCGGGTCGAGGTCGGTGATGCCCATGGCGTACGACACGATCGAACCGGCCGCGGAACCACGGCCGGGGCCGACCGCGATGCCCTGCTTCTTGGCCCACATGATGAAGTCGGCGACGACGAGGAAGTACCCCGGGAACCCCATCTGGATGATGACGTCCATCTCGTACTCGGCCTGCTTCTGGCGGTCGTCGGGGACGCCGCCGGGGAAGCGGCGCGCCATGCCGCGGCGCACCTCCTCCTGGAACCAGGTGACCTCGGTGAAGCCGTCGGGGATGTCGAACTTGGGCATGAGGTTCTTCGCCTCGAACATGCCCGTCGTGTCGATCTGTTCGGCCACCAGGAGAGTGTTCGCACACCCCTCCTGCCAGGCCTCCGAGGAGTCGACGGCGTACATCTCGTCCGTCGACTTCAGGTAGTAACCGGTCCCGTCGAACCGGAAGCGGTCCGGATCGGAGAGGTTCTTGCCGGTCTGGATGCACAGCAGCGCGTCGTGCGCGGTCGCCTCGTGCGCGTACGTGTAGTGCGAGTCGTTGGTCACCAGCGGCGGGATGCCGAGCTTCTTGCCCACCCGCAGCAGGTCGTCACGGACCCGGCTCTCGATCTCGATGCCGTGGTCCATCAGCTCCAGGAAGTACCGGTCCTTGCCGAAGATGTCCTGGTATTCGGAGGCCGCCTTCACCGCCTCGTCGAACTGGCCCAGGCGCAAGCGGGTCTGCAGCTCACCAGAAGGACATCCCGTGGAAGCGATCAGCCCCTCGGACCACTGGGAAATGGTCTCCTTGTCCATCCGCGGCCACTTCTGCAGCCAGCCCTCGGCATACGCGTCCGAGGACAGCCGGAACAGGTTGTGCAGGCCCGTCTTGTCGGCCGCCCAGATCGTCTTGTGCGTGTAACCACCGGAGCCGGAGACGTCGTCCCGCTTCTGGTGCGGCTGACCCCACTTGATCTTCCGCTTGTTGCGTCGCGACTCGGGGGCGACGTACGCCTCGATGCCGATGATCGGCGTGACGCCCGCCTTCTTGGCCGAGTGGAAGAAGTCGTACGCCCCGTGCAGGTTGCCGTGGTCGGACATCGCGATATGGGTCATGCCCATCTCGTTGCACGCGTCGAACATGTCCTTCAGCCGCGCGGCACCGTCCAGCAGCGAGTACTGGGTGTGGACGTGCAGGTGCGTGAACGGCGGCTTTGACACGGCTTCGGCCTCCAAGAAGAACAGGTGTCGACGACGGTCCGACCGGCTGCGAACAGTCTGGCGGACAGCGTCGAAGTCTATGCCTCGGCACTGACACTCGGAGCGGTCTCCCCCGTACCTTCGTGAGGGGAGAACGGGCACTCCCGCGTACCTTCGTCCGTTGGAAGACGACGGAGGCATCCGCTCCGGCGGACGGCACTTTCCGTCCCACTTGTCATGCACCACCTGCACCAGGAGGCACCAAGCGATGTCGGTTCCGCAGCTCAGCGCCGAGCAACGCGGCGAACAGATCCTCGCCGTATTCGACACCGCCTTCGGCGAACTGCTGGCCGCCGACCCGGCCGCGTTCCGCGTGAAGTTCCGGAAGATGGCGGCCTCCGCGTTCGCCTTCTACCGCGGCACGGCCGGCCTCTTCTACCACGACCTGGAGCAGGAGAAGCGGGGCGGACCGTACCTGGACGAGCGCACCTCGCGCGTGTGGATCCACGGCGACCTGCACGCGGAGAACTTCGGCACGTACATGGACGCCCAGGGGCGCCTGATCTTCAACGTGAACGACTTCGACGAGGCGTATGTCGGCCCCTTCACCTGGGACCTCAAGCGCCTCGCGGCCTCGGTGGCCCTGATCGGCTACGCGAAGGCGCTGAGCGACGAGCAGATCACCGACCTCGTCCGGACGTACGCGGCGGCCTACCGCGAGCGCATCCACGCCCTGGCGACGGGTGCCAAGAGCGACGAGGTGCCGCCCTTCACGCTGGACACCGCGCAGGGCCCGCTCCTGGACGCCCTGCGTGACGCCCGCTCGCTGACCCGCTTCGGGCTGCTCGACTCGATGACCGAGATCCGCGACTTCGAGCGCCGCTTCGCGCCGGGCGGCGGCTCCATCGAGCTGGACGCGGCCACGCGCTACAAGGTCCTCGCGGCCTTCGACGGCTATCTGGAGACGCTGCCCGAGGCGTCCCTGTCCCGCCCCGACTCGTACCGCGTGAAGGACGTCGTGGGCCGCCGCGGCATCGGTATCGGCTCGGCGGGGCTGCCCTCGTACAACATCCTTCTGGAGGGCGCCACCGACGCCCTGGAGAACGATGTGGTGATCTACATCAAGCAGGCCCAGACCCCGGCCGTCTCCCGGCACATCACGGACTCCTCGATCCGTGAGTACTTCCAGCACGAGGGCCACCGCACGGTGATCTCCCAGCGCGCCCTCCAGGCGCACGCCGACCCGTGGCTGGGCTGGACCGAGCTGGACGGCGCGGGCCAGCTCGTCGCCGAGGTCTCGCCGTACGCGGTGGACCTGGACTGGGGCGACATCGACGACCCGGAGGAGATCGCGGCGGTCGTCGCGGACCTCGGCCGCTCCACCGCCACCATGCACGCGGCGGCGGACGACGAGAGCGGCCACTCGGAGCTGGTGCCGTTCTCCACGGAGCGCGCCATCGACGCGGCGATCGCGGGCGACGAGGACAGCTTCGGCGACCTCCTTGTCGACTTCGCGCATGAGTACGGCGCACGGGCGCGTGCCGACCACCAGATCTTCGTGGACCTCTTCCGTAACGGCCGGATTCCGGGCCTGTAGGCATCGCACAACGCACAGGAACCCTTTAGGGACCTCTTACAGGAGTACGTGGGACACTCTCCACCGCTATGGACATATCCGGGACCCAGCTCAGAGCCGTGCGCGCGGCGCTGTTCACGGCACTCGTCGTGACACTCAGCACCGCGTCGCACGTGCTGCTGTCCCAGGTCCCGCTGCCGCTCACCACCGTGGCCGTGATCGCGGGTGCCGTCTTCGTCGTCGCGTACGCGCTGGCGGGCCGTGAGCGCGGCTTCGGGCGGATCGCCGCCCTGCTGATCCCGCTGGAGCTGGCCGCCGACACGCTGTTCACCGCCGGCCAGCACGCCTGTTACGGCAAGGCGGGCGGCCCGGTCGCCGGCCCGCTGCGCTCGGTCGGTTTCGACGTGCTGTGCGGCGGCGAGGTCGGCACCCCGCTGGCGCGCGTCACCGGCGGCGAAACCCAGCCCGCCGCGGCCCTGCTCGCGAACGCCGACCCGGCAGCCGCCTGGCTGCTGCTCGGCGCGCACATCGGTGTGGGGCTGCTCGCGGCCGCCTGGCTGCGGCGCGGCGAGCGGGCCCTGGCCCAGCTCCTGGACGCCGTGGCCGCGGCCACCTTCCGGCCCCTGCTGATCGCGGTCGCCGCGGTGACCGTCCACTTCACTCCCGTACGCCGGCTGCCGCGCCCCACGCGCCGGGTCGCCGCCACGCGTACGCGCCTGTTCGTGCACTCCCTGGGACGGCGTGGACCGCCGTGCTCGGCCGTATTCGCCTGAGCACGCCAGTCCCCATCCACCTGTCATCACCACGGAGAACACCATCATGAGCAAGAGGAACAGCCAGGCCGCGAAGTCGGCGGCCCGTGAGCGGCTGCGCGTCGAGCGCGAGCGTCAGGCCAAGCGCGAGAAGGCCAGGCGGCAGCTCATCGTCGCCGGTTCGATCGTCGCGGTGCTCGCGATAGCCGGCGGCATCGGCTACGCCGTCGTACAGAACAACGAGCCCTCGAAGTGGGACGCGGCCGCCGACGCGAAGGTCGTCGCCCCCGCCAACACCAGCGGCACGAACGGCACGACCATCGTGGCCGGCGACTCCAAGACCAAGAACACGGTCCACCTCTACGAGGACGCGCGCTGCCCGGCCTGCGCCTCCTTCGAGCAGACCGTCGGCGAGACCGTCAACAAGGGCATGACGGACGGCGACTACAAGCTGTCCTTCACCCTCGGCACCTTCCTCGACGGCAACCTCGGCGGCGACGGCTCGAAGAACGCGCTGAGCGCGCTCGGCGCCGCGCTGAATGTGAGCACCGACGCGTTCCTTGAGTACAAGACCGCGCTGTACTCGACGAAGTACCACCCCGAGGAGACGAAGGACGAGTTCTCCAAGGACAGCTACCTGATCAAGGTGGCGGACACGGTGGACGCGCTGAAGGGCAACAAGAAGTTCCAGGACGCCGTCGAGAAGGGCACCTACGACGCCTGGGCGATGAAGATGAGCAAGACCTTCGACGACGCCAAGGGTGTCGACTCGACACCGACCATCAAGATCAACGACAAGGTGATCAAGAACCCGAGCACCGTCGCCGACTGGCAGACGGCGCTCAAGGACGCGGGCGTCACCAAGTAGCCCGAGCAACACGCGCGGCGCACGTTACGCACGGCGAAAGGGCGGGCGAACTCTTCCGGGTTCGCCCGCCCTTCACGTTTTCTGCCTTACCGAAAGCGCTACCCGTCAGTAATCTGATCGGCCGTGACCAGTCGACTCAGATCCCTCTCCAGTCCCAACTCCCCCGCCCCGCGCCGCCGTACGGTGGTCAAGGCGGCCGCGGCCACCGCCGTGCTCGGAGCCCCGCTCGCCGCCGCGCTGCCGGCCCGCGCCGCCGAGGCCCCCGCCTTCCTGCACGGCGTCGCCTCCGGTGACCCGCTGCCGGACGGCGTCCTGCTGTGGACCCGGGTGACGCCCACGCCCGAGGCGACACCCGGCTCCGGTCTCGGCCCTGACGTCCAGGTCGGCTGGACGGTGGCCACGGACAAGGCGTTCACGAACGTCGTCGCGAAGGGCTCCACCACCGCGACCGCCGCCTCCGACCACACCGTCAAGGCCGACATCCGCGGTCTGAAGCCCGCCACGGCGTACTGGTTCCGCTTCTCCAGCGGGGGCACGGACTCACCGGCCGCCCGCACCCGCACCGCCCCGGCCCATGACGCGGCCGTGGCCGGTATGCGCTTCGGCGTGGTGTCCTGCGCCAACTGGGAGGCCGGCTACTTCTCCGCCTACCGGCACCTGGCCGCGCGCGGCGACCTGGACGCCTGGCTGCATCTGGGCGACTACATCTACGAGTACGGCACCGGCGAGTACGGGACGCGCGACACCGTCGTACGCCCGCACGCCCCCGCGCACGAGATAGTCAGCCTCGCCGACTACCGCACCCGGCACGGCCGTTACAAGACCGACCCGGACCTTCAGGCCCTGCACGCGGCCGCCCCCGCCATAGCGATCTGGGACGACCACGAGTTCGCCAACGACACCTGGTCGGGCGGTGCCGAGAACCACACCGAGGGCGCGGAGGGCACCTGGTCCGCCCGCCAGTCGGCCGCCAAGCAGGCCTACTTCGAGTGGATGCCGGTGCGGCCCGCGATCGAGGGGACCACCTACCGGCGGCTGCGCTTCGGCAAGCTGGCCGATCTCTCGCTGCTCGACCTGCGCTCCTACCGCTCGCAGCAGGTGAAGGTCGGCAACGGCTCGGTGGACGACCCGGACCGTACGCTCACCGGCCGGGCCCAGCTCGACTGGCTGAAAGCGGGGCTGAAGTCCTCCGACACCAGCTGGCGGCTGGTCGGCAACTCCGTCATGATCGCGCCGTTCGCCCTCGGCTCGCTCTCCGCCGAACTCCTGAAACCGCTCGCCGAGCTGCTCGGCCTGCCCAAGGAGGGCCTGGCCCTCAACACCGACCAGTGGGACGGCTACACCGACGACCGCCGCGAACTGCTCACGCATCTGCGGGACAACGCGATCCGCAACACGGTCTTCCTCACCGGCGACATCCACATGGCCTGGGCCAACGACGTGCCGTACAACGCCGGTACGTATCCGCTGTCGGCGTCCGCCGCCACCGAGTTCGTCGTCACGTCGGTGACCTCCGACAACCTCGACGACCTCGTCAAGGTCCCGGAGGGCACGGTCTCCGCCCTCGCCTCACCGCTGATCCGGGCCGCCAACCGGCATGTCCACTGGGTCGACACCGACCGCCACGGCTACGGCGTCCTGGACCTCACCACCGAGCGGGCGCAGATGGACTACTACGTGCTGTCCAGCCGCACGTCCGCGAACGCGACGACGTCCTGGGCCCGTTCGTACCGCACGCGCAGCGGCACGCAGAAGGTGGAGCGGGTGTACGACCCGGTCTGATCCGGCACGGCCGGGCCGGAGCCCGTCGCCGCCGGACCCCAGCCGGCTACCACCGGACCACAGCCGCGCTACAGGCTGTCGAGGAAGCCGAGCGCCACCTGCCAGGTGGCCTCGGCGGCCTCCTTGTCGTAGTCCGGCAGGCCGGGGTCGGTGTAGAGGTGCCCGGCGCCCGCGTATCTGTAGATCTCCACGTCGGCGCCCGCCTTCCCCATCTGCAGATACCAGGCGCTCAGCCAGTCGTCGGGCTCGAAGGCGTCCGGCTCCGCGACATGCAGCTGGACCGGCAGATCGTCCACCGAGGCGTTCGGCGCGAGGTCGGACGTGCCGTGCAGGAGCAGCAGCCCGCGGGCCTTGCTGTCGCCGAGCGCGAGGGTCTGGGCGGTCGCCGCGCCGAGCGAGAACCCGGCGTACACGATTCCCCGGTCCGAGTAGGGGGCCGCGGCCAGGATCGCGCGCTTCAGCAGCTCCTCCTTGCCGAGCTCGTCCTTGAAGGCCCTGCCCTCCTCGACGGTCTCGAAGGTGCGCCCCTCGAAGAGATCGGGCGTCCACACCTCGTGTCCCGCCGCACGCAGCCGGTCCGCCGCGTCACGCACCGCGGGCCGCAGCCCGTAGGTCGAATGGAAGAGCATGATGTTCATGAGCCCATGGTGCCAGCCGCGACCGACAATGCCGGGGCCGGGCGGGACCGGGTGATGGCCACGGGCGATGGGGCCGAGACCACATGTTCATGACGGCCCCTGTCCGGTTACGGTCGAGGGCATGGAGAACGTGCTGCGCCCGCTGATCGTCGTCGGCGGCTCGCTCGTAGTGACGCTGCTGGTCGGCTGGATCGCCGACCTGTTGCTCAAGCGTGCCGTCCAACGCCACCAGGGGGTCCCTCTGTGGGGCCTGCTGCGCCGCTGCCGCCTGCCACTGCAGGTCGTGATGTGCACGGCGCTGCTGAGAGGGTCCTACGACCAGGCCGAGATCGCCGTCGACCACTCCGCCGGGATCGGCCAGCTCCTGACGCTGGTCCTCATCGGCTCCACGGCCTGGCTGGTGATCCGTATCGCGACGGCGATCGTCGACTCCTCGTACTCCCGCTACGCCAACGCCCACCGCGATCCGGCCCGGGTCCGCCGAGTCCGTACGCAGGTGACGCTGATCCAGCGTGTGGTGTCGGCGATCGTCGGTGTGGTCGCGGTCGCCGCGATGCTGCTGACGTTCCCCGCGATGCGCGCGGCCGGCGCCTCGCTGCTCGCCTCGGCCGGCATCCTCGGCATCGTCGCCGGTGTGGCCGCGCAGTCCACGCTCAGCAACATGTTCGCCGGGCTGCAGATCGCCTTCGGCGACATGGTGCGCATCGGCGACACGGTCGTGGTGGACGGCGAATGGGGCACGGTCGACGAGATCACCCTGACCTTCCTGACCGTCCGCACCTGGGACGAGCGCCGGATCACCATGCCGGTCTCGTACTTCACGTCCCAGCCGTTCGAGAACTGGTCCCGCGGCGGTGTGCAGATGACCGGCACGGTCTTCTTCCACCTGGACCACAGCGCGCCCGTCGAGGAGATGCGCGACAAGCTCCGCGACATCCTTCGCGAGTGCCCCGCCTGGGACGGCCGCGACTACGGCCTCGCCGTCACCGACGCCACCCCCAGCACCATCGAGGTGCGCGCCCTGGTCACCGCGAAGGACGCGGACGACATCTGGACGGTCCGCGTCACCGTCCGCGAACAGATGGTCCGCTGGCTGACCGCCAACCACCCCTACGCCCTGCCCCGAGTCAACACGGCCGACGCGATCCTCCCCCCGGGCACCAACCCGAACGGCAACGAAGGCCAACCCCCGAGAACAACACGGGGCCGAGCGGTGGAACCACCGAGGACGGGCCGGGGCTAGCAGGCCGGGGGCGCGCCCCAAAGGGGCGCGGGGAACGGCGCGCTCAGCCACAGCGAACGCACACTCGCCGACGAAGACGAGCCCCCACAAGAAACCCCCGCCTTGCAGGAGAGGTTGAAACGGGCGGAGCGGGCGGGAAAGCCCCAAAAGATCACCGAAGGCTCCGCACATCCAAATGCCGCAACACCCGATCCACCACCTCAGGATCGGCCCCGGCCTCGCTACGCGCGGCCAACACCTCATGCCGAGCCGCGGACAACATCTCCCCCTGAATCCGCCGAACCCGCTTGATCCGCCGAACGCGATGCTCGTGCCCCTCCCGCCGCTCGTCCTCCCCCATGTCGGGACTGATCCGGAACCCGATGTCGAAGGCCCGCCGCAACAACTGCTCGGAAAGCTCCTCCGGAAGTTCCTCGACCTCCTCGATCTCCCGCAGCCGCCGCTTCGCCGCCTTCGCCGCCCGCAGGGCCAGCGCCTTCTCGAACTCCTGCTCCCGATCCGTATCGGCCCGCACCCCCAGCCTCCGGACCAGCCACGGCAGGCTCAGCCCCTGCACCACGAGCGTCGCCATGATCACCCCGAACGCGATGAACACCATCTCGTCCCGGTTGGGAAACGGCGCCCCGCTGTCCGTCTCCAGCGGAATGGCCAGCGCGAGGGCGACGGAGGCCACTCCGCGCATCCCGGCCCACCACATGACGACGGTCTCCCGCCAGCTCGTCGGAATGTCCTCGTCGTGGTCCCGCTTCGCGTGCAACCGCTTCGTCAGCCAGGTCGCGGGCAGCAGATACGCCAGCCGTACGAACACGACGACCCCCACGATCGCGGCGGCCCACCCGAGCATCTCCTCCCACCGCCCGGACGCCGTCCTGATCGCGTTGTGCAGTTCCAGCCCGATGAGCCCGAACGCCACCCCGGTGACCAACGTGTCGACGATGTCCCAGAACGTGTGCCCGGCGAGCCGCGTCATCACGTCGTCGGCGTCGTTCGCGTACTCCGCCAGGAACAACGCGGTGGTGAGCACCGCCAGCACCCCGGACCCGTGCAGCTCCTCGGCCAGTACGTACGAGGCGTACGGCACGAGCAGGGTCAGCCCGATCTGCAGCGTCGGGTCCCCGAGGTAGTCCATCAGCCGGTTGGTGCCCCATCCGAGCCCGAAACCCATCGCCACGGCGACGACGGCGGACAGCAGGAAGTCGAGCGCGGCGCCCGGCAGCGAGAAGGTGCCGCTGACGGCCGCGGCGATGGCGACGTGGTACAGCACGATGGCCGTCACGTCGTTGAACAGCCCCTCGCCCTCCAGGATCGACACCAGCCGGCGCGGCAGCCCGAGCTTCCCCGCGACGGCGGTGGCCGCGACCGGGTCGGGCGGCGCCACCAGCGCCCCCAGTGCCACGGCGGCGGCGATCGGCAGCCCGGGCACGATCGCATGGGCGACCACGGCCACCACTGCGGTGGTGACGAACACCAGAGCCACGGCGAGCAGGAAGATCGGCCGTTTGTTTGCGGTGAACTGCCGCCAGGAGGTACGTCGTACGGCGGCGTACAGCAGCGGCGGCAGCAGCGCGGGCAGAATCAGCTCGGGCGGGATGTCCACGTTCGGTACGAAATCGAGGACGGCCAGCACGATTCCGAGCAGCGTCATCAGCACCGGCGACGGAAGCCCGAGCCGGTCCCCCAACGGGACGCTCAGCACAGCCCCGAGCAACATCACGAACAACAGGGCCAACTGATCCACGGTCAGCACTCCGGACTGGGTCTAGACGATCAAGACAGGCCAGACCCCAAGCGTGCCACTCAACAACAAACGCGCCCCTTCAAGGGGCGCGAGGAACTGCGCAATCTTTCAGAAGCGCGGGGAACCGCGCAGTTTTTCAGGGACGCCGGGAACCGCGCAGTGTTTCAGGGGCGCGGGGAACCGCGCAGTCTTTCAGGGGCGCGAGGAACTGCGCGACCAGCCCCCACCACCCCGCAGCCGATCCCACAACCGGACCCCAGCCGCCCTAAAGCCCCCGCCGCATCGCCAGATGCGCGATCCCCGCATCGAAGAACTCCGGCCCGTACGCCACATACCCCAGCCGCTCATAGAACCCGAGCGCATGAGTCTGCGCATGCAGATCCACCGCCGTCAGCCCACGCGCGCGTGCCGCGTCCTCGATGCCCCGCACGAGCGCGACCCCGACACCGAGTCCACGCGCGGCCTTGAGGACGGCGAGCCGCCCCAGGGACCCGACACCGGGCTCACCGCCGGTCTTGGCGGCCGCCACCTCGCCGTACAGCAGCCGCCCCGCACCGAACGGCAGCCCGTCCTCGCGCACCGCGACCACATGCACGGCATCGGCGTCGTACGCGTCGTACTCGAGGTCCTCAGGGACCCCCTGCTCGACGACGAAGACCTCCTTGCGCACCGCGAAGCAGGCCTCACGGTCGGCGGGGTCCTCGGCCACACGCACCACGTAGGACGGCGAACTCATGCGTAGCTTTCCTCCCGGACACGGTCCAGCGCCTTCTGCAGGTCCTCCGCGTAGCCGCTCTCGAACTCGACCCACTGGCCGTCCCCGGGGTGCTCGAAGCCGAGCTTCACGGCCTGCAGCCACTGCCGGGTGATCCCGAGCCGCTTGGCGAGCGTGGGGTCCGCGCCGTACGTCAGGTCGCCGACGCAGGGGTGCCGGTGGGCCGACATGTGGACGCGGATCTGATGCGTGCGCCCGGTCTCCAGCTTGATGTCGAGCAGCGAGGCCGCACGGAACGCCTCGATCAGGTCGTAGTGCGTCACGGAGGGCTTGCCCTCGGCCGTGACCGCCCACTTGTAGTCGTGGTTCGGGTGCCGGCCGATGGGGGCGTCGATGGTGCCGCTGGTGGGGTCCGGGTGGCCCTGGACGAGCGCGTGGTAGCGCTTGTCGACCGTGCGCTCCTTGAACTGGCGCTTCAGCGACGTGTACGCGTACTCCGACTTGGCGACCACCATCAGGCCCGAGGTGCCGACGTCGAGGCGGTGCACGATGCCCTGGCGCTCCGAGGCTCCCGAGGTCGAGATCCGGTACCCGGCAGCGGCGAGGCCGCCGATCACGGTCGGCCCGGACCAGCCGGGGCTGGGATGCGCGGCGACGCCGACAGGCTTGACGATCACGACCACGTCGTCGTCGTCGTGCACGATCTCCATGCCCTCGACGGGCTCGGCGACGATCTGCACGGGCGCGGGCGCCTGCGGCATCTCGACCTCGAGCCAGGCGCCGCCGTGCACCCGCTCGGACTTACCGACCACCGAGCCGTCGACCGTGACCTTCCCCGCCGCGGCAAGCTCGGCGGCCTTCGTGCGGGAGAAGCCGAACATGCGGGAGATGGCGGCGTCGACACGCTCGCCCTCCAGGCCGTCGGGCACGGGCAGGGTACGGATCTCGGGACTGGTGCTCACCCGTCGAGTATGCCGGACAGGTCCGACACCCCTGACCAGAGCCCGAACAACAGTGCCTCCCGACAGCCCGTGGGCGGGCTCTCAGTCCTTGTGGACGGTGCCGTCCGGGTCGAGCCCCCGGAAGGACAGCAGCACGATCAGGATGCCGCCGCAGACGATCGCGGAGTCGGCGAGGTTGAAGACCGCGAAGTGCTTGGGCGCGATGAAGTCGACGACCGCGCCCTCGAAGACGCCCGGCGCGCGGAAGATCCGGTCGGTGAGGTTGCCGAGCGCACCGCCGAGGAGCAGGCCGAGCGCGATCGCCCAGGGAAGGCTGTAGAGCTTGCGGGCGAGCCGGGCGATCACCACGATCACGGCCGCCGCGATCACCGTGAAGATGACGGTGAAGGCCTCGCCGATACCGAAGGCCGCGCCCGCGTTGCGGATCGCCTCGAACCTCAGCCAGTCGCCGATGATCTCGATCGGCTCGTGGTGCTCCAGCTTCGCGACCACGATCATCTTGCTGATCAGGTCCAGCGCGTACGCGAGGACGGCGACCGTGAACAGCACGGCGATCCGGCGCTTGCCCCTGGAGGGCCCGGCCGGGGCCGCCGCCTCCTCGGAACCGGAGTCGGAGCCCTCGCTCCCGGCCGGGTCCTGCGCCCCCTGGGCGTCGGACCGCTCGCCCGCCGCCGCGCTCTGGTCGGTCTGCTCCGGCTCGGCGCCAGCCGCCTCCGGGATATCCGGCGTACCGATGATCCGCTCCGCCTCTGCCACGTGAGTCCCTCAACCTAGGTGCCTGACTGAGGACGAGAGTACGGCACGGCCCACCGCGCCCATGTGCTCAGGAGGCGCACCGGGCCGATCAGTATCGGATCATTGGCCGATCAGTAACGGCGCTCCTGCTTCTGCTTGCACTCGACGCACAGGGTGGCACGCGGGAAGGCCTGCATACGGGCCTTCCCGATGGGGTTGCCACAGCTCTCGCAGAGCCCGTACGTGCCCGCGTCCAGGCGTTCGAGGGCGCGCTCGTCCTGCTCCAGCATCTCCCTGGCGTTGGCCGCGAGCGCCATCTCGCTCTCGCGCGTGATGTTCTTGGTGCCGGTGTCGGCCTGGTCGTCGCCCGCGCCGTCCCCGGAGTCGCGCATCAGGCCCGCCAGGGACTCCTCGGAGTGCGTGATCTCGGCCCGCAGCCGCAGGGCCTCCGACATCAGCCCCGTGCGTGCCTCCGCGACCTCCTCCGGGGTCCAGGGGTCCTCACCGGGGCGTACCGCGAGCTCGCCTGGCTCCGCCGCGGCGAGCCGTGCCTTGGGGACCGCGCCGGCCTTGCTCGCCGCCGTGGCCGTGGCCGTGCCAGGAGTCTTCTTCGCAACCACCGTCGTGGCTCCCGTCGTCTTCGCGGCCTCCGCCGCACCCTCGGCCGCTGCAGCGACCGCTTTCTTGGCCGTACGTGTGCCCTTCCCGCCCGCCTTCCGCGAGGGCTCCGCGGCGGAGACGCCCGCCTCACCCGCCCCCTTGCCGGCGGCACTCTTCCTGGCGGCCTTCTTCGCAGGAACCCCCTTGGCGGCCGCCTTCTTGGTGGAGGCCTTCTTGGTCCCGACCCTCTTCGTGGCGGCCGTTTCGGCGATCGCACCCTCCGTGGAGGCCGCCGCGACCGCCCTCTTCGGTACGGCCGCCCCCGCGCCGGCCCTCTTCGGAGCAGCCACTTTCCTGGTGGCCGACTCCTTGGTGGCACCTTTCGTGGTGACCGACTTCTTGGCGGCCACCTTCTTGGTGACCGCTTTCCTCGCGACCGCCTTCTTGGTGGCCGTTTTCGAAACGGCCTTCTCCGGAGAAGCGGTCCCCACGGCGTCCTTCTTCGCCGCGGCCTTCTTCACAGCGGCCGTTTTCGTGACGCCGACCTTCGTGGCACCCGCCTTCGTAACGCCCGCCTCCATACCGGCTTCCTTCGTACCGGCTTCCTTCGTAGCGGCCGTTCTCCGACCGGCCGTCTTCGTGCCGCCGACCGTCTTCTTGGCCCCGCCCTGCTTCGCCGCGCCCTTCTCGGAACGCTCCGCCCCCGTGGATCTGCCGGATGCCGACTGCTGTACGGCGGTCTTCTTCGCCACCATGGCCGCGGCCCCTTCACATATTGTGATCTTGCTCGCGAATCGTGCTGGGACGATAAATCGACTTGAGTCCCGCGGCAACGGGGCACGCCGCCCGATTCGCCCGCCCCGCCCGTACCGCGCGGCGAGCCTGCAAGCGTTGTGCCCAGCTCCCCGCCGGGTAATCCGCCGAGTCGGCCGTCCCAGGATGCGAACACGGCCGCCTCGGCATTCGGGTCAGTCCGGGCACCTCCCCGGCGCCCCGCCGCCCCTCGCCCGCGGGCCCGGGAAAACCGGTCGGCCGCTGTCCGCCCGGCGCCGTACACTGGGCGGAGCGAGAAGCGTGGATGGGGACGAGTAGCGGCGTACGCAGCCAGGAGCGACCCGGGGACGGTGCGAGCCCGGGGGCCGGCGCGACGTGAAGATCACCCCGGAGCCGCCGGAAGAAAGCCGCAGCCGAGAGGCACGAAAGGCAGCGGCCGGTAGACCCGGCATCGCGACCCCAATGAGGGGGCTCACCGGCGCGCAGGAAGCGGCGGAGAGCCAAGGAGGGTGGTACCGCGGGAGCGCGCCGCACACGGCGTAGGTGACAACACAGCTCTCGTCCCTCCGGACGGAAGGCAGAAAGTCCGCCGGAGGAAGCTCGTTGAATACGCAGCCGAGTACACAGCCGCAGTACCGCCAGGTCCCCGCCCAGGTCGACCTGCCCGCCCTCGAGCACGCCGTGCTCGACTTCTGGCGCGAGCAGAAGATCTTCGCCAAGACCCTGGAGCAGTCCGAGGGCCGCCCGGAGTGGGTGTTCTACGAGGGCCCGCCCACGGCCAACGGCATGCCCGGTGCCCACCACATCGAGGCGCGCGTCTTCAAGGACGTCTTCCCGCGCTTCCGCACCATGCGCGGCTACCACGTGGCCCGCAAGGCCGGCTGGGACTGCCACGGCCTCCCCGTGGAGCTGGCGGTCGAGAAGGAGCTCGGCTTCAACGGCAAGAAGGACATCGAGGCGTACGGCATCGCCGAGTTCAACGCCAAGTGCCGCGAGTCCGTGACCCGCCACACCGACGCCTTCGAAGAGCTCACGACCCGCATGGGTTACTGGACCGACCTGAACGACCCGTACCGCACGATGGACCCCGAGTACATCGAGTCCGTGTGGTGGTCGCTCAAGGAGATCTTCAACAAGGGCCTGCTGGTCCAGGACCACCGCGTCGCCCCCTGGTGCCCCCGCTGCGGCACGGGCCTCTCCGACCACGAGCTGGCGCAGGGCTACGAGACGGTCGTCGACCCCTCGGTGTTCGTCCGTTTCCCGCTCACCTCCGGTCCGCTCGCGGGCGAGGCCGCGCTCCTGGTGTGGACGACGACCCCGTGGACCCTGGTGTCCAACACCGCGGTCGCCGCCCACCCCGACGTCACCTATGTCGTCGCGACGAACGGTGACGAGAAGCTGGTCGTCGCCGAGCCACTCGTCGAGAAGGCACTCGGCGAGGGCTGGGAGACCACCGGCCAGTCCTTCACGGGCACCGAGATGGAGCGCTGGACGTATCAACGTCCGTTCGAGCTCGTGGAGTTCCCCGAGCCCGCGCACTACGTGGTGAACGCGGAGTACGTCACGACCGAGGACGGCACGGGTCTGGTTCACCAGTCCCCCGCCTTCGGCGAGGACGACCTCAAGGTCTGCCGTGAGTACGGCCTGCCCGTGGTGAACCCGGTCCGCCCCGACGGCACGTTCGAGGAGGACGTCCCCCTGGTCGGCGGCGTCTTCTTCAAGAAGGCCGACGAGAAGCTCACCGAGGACCTCCAGCAGCGCGGCCTGCTCTTCAGGCACATCCCGTACGAGCACAGCTACCCGCACTGCTGGCGCTGCCACACCGCGCTCCTCTACTACGCGCAGCCGTCCTGGTACATCCGCACCACGGCCATCAAGGACCGCCTCCTCCAGGAGAACGAGAAGACCAACTGGTACCCGGACTCGGTCAAGACCGGCCGGTACGGCGACTGGCTGAACAACAACATCGACTGGGCGCTGTCCCGCAACCGCTACTGGGGCACCCCGCTGCCGATCTGGCGCTGCGAGGACGACCACCTCACGGTCGTCGGATCCCGCACCGAGCTCTCCGAGCTGACGGGCACGGACCAGTCGGGCCTCGACCCACACCGCCCGTTCATCGACGAGGTCACCTTCGCGTGCCCCCAGTGCGAGAAGACGGCCACGCGCGTGCCGGAGGTCATCGACGCCTGGTACGACTCGGGTTCGATGCCGTTCGCACAGTGGGGCTACCCGTACAAGAACAAGGAACTCTTCGAGTCCCGCTACCCCGCGCAGTTCATCAGCGAGGCCATCGACCAGACCCGCGGCTGGTTCTACACACTGATGGCGGTCGGCACGCTCGTCTTCGACAAGTCGTCGTACGAGAACGTCGTGTGCCTCGGCCACATCCTCGCCGAGGACGGCCGCAAGATGTCCAAGCACCTGGGCAACATCCTGCAGCCGATCCCGCTGATGGACCAGCACGGCGCGGACGCCGTCCGCTGGTTCATGGCGGCCGGCGGCTCCCCCTGGGCGGCCCGCCGCGTCGGTCACGGCACGATCCAGGAGGTCGTCCGCAAGACGCTCCTCACGTACTGGAACACGGTCGCCTTCCAGGCCCTGTACGCCCGCACGTCCAACTGGGCGCCCAGCGAGGCCGATCCGGCCCCGGCGGAGAGGCCCGTTCTCGACCGCTGGCTGTTGTCCGAACTCCACGCGCTCACCGACCAGGTGACACAGGCTCTGGAGGCGTACGACACCCAGCGCGCCGGAAAGCTCCTCTCGGCGTTCGTCGACGACCTGTCCAACTGGTACGTACGCCGCTCGCGTCGCCGCTTCTGGCAGGGCGACAAGGCGGCGCTGCGCACCCTGCACGAGGTCGTCGAGACGATCACGCGCCTGATGGCCCCGCTGACCCCGTTCATCACCGAGCGGGTCTGGCAGGACCTGGTGGTGCCCGTGACCCCGGGCGCCCCCGAGTCCGTACACCTGACGTCCTGGCCGGAGGCGGACCTGTCCGTCATCGATCCGGAGCTGTCCACACAGATGGTGCTCGTACGCCGTCTCGTGGAGCTGGGCCGTGCCACGCGCGCGGAGTCGGGTGTGAAGACGCGTCAGCCGCTGTCCCGCGCACTGGTGGCGGCGACCGGGTTCGCGGCCCTCGACCGTGAACTGCACGCGCAGATCACGGAAGAGCTGAACGTGAGCGCGCTGGCCTCCCTCTCAGAGGTGGGCGGCTCGCTGGTCGACACCACCGCCAAGGCCAACTTCCGTGCGCTGGGCAAGCGGTTCGGCAAGGGCGTCCAGGCGGTGGCCAAGGCCGTCGCCGAGGCCGACGCGGCCGCGCTGTCCCTGGCCCTGCGCGAGGGCACGGCGTCGGTGGAGGTCGACGGCGAGACCATCACGCTCGCCCCGGACGAGGTGATCATCACGGAGACCCCGCGCGAGGGCTGGTCGGTCGCCTCGGACTCCGGCGCGACGGTCGCCCTTGACCTGGAGATCACCGAGGAGCTGCGTCAGGCCGGCCTGGCCCGTGACGCGATCCGCCTGATCCAGGAGGCCCGCAAGAACAGCGGCCTCGACGTGGCCGACCGGATCGCCCTGCGCTGGACGTCCACGGACCCGAAGGTGACCGCGGCGCTCACCGAGCACTCCGCCCTGATCGCCGACGAGGTCCTCGCCACGGACTTCGCCCAGGGCGAGGCGGACGACACGTACGGCGCCCCGTTCACGGACGAGTCCCTGTCGCTGACGTTCCGCCTCCGCAAGGCGTAGCAACAGTTCGAAGGCCCGGTCCCGCCAAAGATCTTGGCGGGACCGGGCCTTCGGCGTTGCGTGCCCGCGTACAGCTGCCCGCGTCCTCCGAACACGCACACGCACTCGGCCGAGCCGCACACGCCCACGCAAAAGGGCGGAGCCCCGGATGTAATCCGGGGCTCCGCCCTGAACGCTGCCGACGCCTAAGGCGTACGGGAGGCCGTCAGTTGTCGTCCTCGTCGATCAGAAAGCCACGCATCGGCGAGGGCGCCTGCTGCATGGGCGAGGGGCCCTGCGGCCGGACCGGCGCCATCGGCTGGGTCATGGCCGGCGACATCTGCTGCTGACCACCGTAGGACGGCGGGGCCGGAGCCGGGCCACCCATCTGCTGGCCGCCGTACGACGGCGCGCTCGCCCCGGCCGGAGCCATGGACGGGCTCGGCGACGACGGAAGCGACGCGGCGGCCGGAGCACGCGGCGGAGCCAACGAGTCGTCGGCCTGGGTCTCCAGCTGACGCAGCTGCGACTCCAGGTAGGACTTCAGACGCGTGCGGTACTCGCGCTCGAAGCCGCGCAGGTCCTCGACCTTGCGCTCCAGCGTGGCGCGGGCGGACTCCAGGGAGCCCATCGCCACGCGGTGCTTCTCCTGCGCGTCCCGCTCAAGAGCGTCGGCCTTGGCACGGGCGTCGCGCTCCAGGCCCTCGGCGCGGCTGCGGGCCTCGCCGACGATCTTGTTGGCCTCGGAACGGGCCTCGGCGATCGCCTGGTCGGCGGTCTGCTGCGCAAGCGAGAGCACGCGGGCGGCGCTGTCGCCACCGGGGCCCTGACCGGGCTGACCCATCTGCGGGCCACCGTGACCGCCCATCGGGCCACCCATGGGACCGCCCATCGGGCCGCCCATCTGCTGGGGCATCTGCTGCTGCATCTGACCCTGCATCTGCTGCTGCATCTGACCGGGACCCTGACCCATGGGGCCCTGGCCCATCGGACCCTGCCCCATCGGGCCGGGACCCTGCTGGCCACCCTGGGCGCTGGGGCCCGCGGGAAGCTGCGGCGCACCGCTCGGCAGCTGGGGCGGGCCGCCCATGGGGCCGCCCATCTGCTGCTGCGGCGGACCCGATATGCCGGCGGGCACGGGAGCACCGGGACCGCGCATGCCCTGCGGCGGACCCTGTTGTTGCTGCGGATCCTGCTGTTCGGGCGGCTTGCGCATGCCCTGCTGCTGGTTCTGCGCGGCGGCGCGTGTGGCGGCGGCCAGCTTGGCGCGCAGGTCCTCGTTCTCGCGGAGCAGGCGGGTCAGTTCGGCTTCGACCTCATCGAGGAAGGCATCGACCTCGTCCTCGTCATAGCCTTCTCGGAGGCGGACGGTCGTGAACTGCTTGTTCCGCACGTCCTCGGGGGTCAACGGCATCTCTTCACCTCAACGTAGTCGTCGGCATCGTCGGCGTTCGGCAAGACCGTATCGTTCACAGCCGGCTCACAACGGAGATCAGGATGTAGACGATGATCATCAGTACGAAGAAGGACAGGTCGAGCGCCACGCCCCCGAGACGCAGCGGCGGGATGAACCGCCGCAGAAGCTTGAGCGGTGGATCAGTGACAGTGTAGGTGGCCTCCAGAACGACCACCATCGCCTTGCCGGGTTGCCATGAGCGGGCGAACTGGAAGACGTAGTCCATGACCAGCCGGAAGATCAGCACGATGAGGAAACACATCAGCGCGACGTACAGAACCTGCGCAACCACGCTCATGATCCGTGCTTCCCTCTCCCCTGTTTCCGTGCCTTGTCCGGTCCTGCGTCTCAGCTCTGGTTGAAGAACCCGCCCTCTGCGATGCGAGCCTTGTCCTCCGCCGTGACATCGACGTTAGCAGGCGACAACAGGAACACCTTCTGCGTCACCCGCTCGATGCTCCCGTGAAGACCAAACACCAAACCGGCCGCAAAGTCGACAAGTCGCTTCGCGTCTGTGTCATCCATCTCAGTCAGATTCATGATCACCGGAGTGCCCTCACGGAAGTGTTCCCCGATGGTACGGGCCTCGTTGTAGGTCCGGGGGTGCAGTGTGGTGATCCTGTACGGCTCTCGTTCCGACACGACCTTGGGCATGATCACCGGTGCGTTCTTCTCCATGCTTTGACGTTCTTGTGTGATGGACGCCACGGGGGCGATTCGCGCGGGACGCCCGGATTCCGCGGTGAGCGAAGCGGAATGCGACACGGGATCCCGCTGCACGGGCGGCTGTACCACTCGTACCGATTCGTCCCGTTGAGACTGATGCGGCTGGTGTGATTGATGCGACGGCTCATGCCGTCGGCGGTCCCGCTCGGGCTCCGGATCAAGCTCGGGCTCGAAGTCGTCGTCGGGGTCGAAGCCCCTGCCGTCGTACCCATCGTCCTCCACGAGGCCGAGGTAGACCGCCATCTTGCGCATCGCGCCGGCCATGCTCTGAGTCCTCCGCTCTGTGGTGGATCGGCTGACTGTTGCCAAGTGCCCGCGATCCACGAGGTCGTTATGCCCACCTATGGTGGTAATGACCATATTTTCTGCTGTGGTCCGACTTCTTGGCGACGTTACCCGAGCCTGGGGCGGACTCCGAGTACCGCAGTACCGACGCGCACATGTGTCGCTCCGGCTGCCACGGCCTGTTCGAGGTCCGCACTCATCCCTGCCGAGACCATGTTCGCAGCCGGATGGGCGCTGCGCAGGTCAGTCGACAAATCCATCAGCCGCTCGAACGCCGCCGGTTCACGCCCCGCGTACGGTCCGGTGAGCGGGGCGACGGTCATCAGTCCGTCGAGCCTGAGACCCGGAGCCCCGGCCACGAGACCGGCCAACTCCTCGATACCACCGGTCCCTACACCACCGCGCTCCCCCCGTCCAGTCTCCTCGGCATCGAGTGCGACCTGAATGAGGCACCCCAGCTCGCGCTCCTGCCGCACCGCCTCCTTCGACAGGGCGGCGACGAGCCGGGCCCGGTCGACGGACTGCACGACATCCGCGTAACCCACCACGGAACGCACCTTGTTGGTCTGCAACTGACCGACAAAGTGCCAGGAGAGGGGCAGATCGGAACAGGCCTCGGCCTTGGGCGCCGCGTCCTGGTCACGGTTCTCGGCGACGTGGCGCACACCGAGTTCCGACAGGATCCGCACATCGTCGGCCGGGTAGGTCTTGGTGACCACGATCAGGGTCACTTCTTCGCGCTTGCGCCCGGCGGCCACACAGGCCGCCGCGATACGCTCTTCCACTTTCGCCAGGTTTCCGGCGAGTTGAGCCTTACGGTCCGTCATGCCCCATCAGTCCAGCCACACATAGCCCGCGAGCCGACCGGTGGTGCGGTCGCGGCGGTACGAGAAGTGATCATCGGACTCCAGCGTGCACACCGGCGACTGCTCCCGGTCGCGCACCCCGAGCCGCTCCAGTTGCGCGTGCACCCCCGCGGTCACGTCGACCGCCGGCGTGCCCCAACTCGTCTCGGCGTACGCCGCGGGCTCGACGGCGGCCACTTCGGCGCGCATCGCTTCGGGTACTTCGTAGCAACGGCCGCAGACGGCGGGGCCTGTGCGGGCGATGATCCGCGCGGGGTCCGCGCCCAGCGACTCCATCGCGTCGACCGCCTCGGACACGATCCCGGCGACCATGCCGGGCCGGCCGGCGTGGGCCGCGGCGACCACTCCGGCGACCGGGTCGGCCAGCAGGACCGGGACGCAGTCGGCGGTGAGTACGGCGAGGGCGAGGCCCCGGGTCGCGGTCACCAGGCCGTCGACCGGCGGAGTGGACCGGGGGTCGGTCCACGGCCCGTCGACCTCGGCGACGTCATTGCCGTGCACCTGGTTCATCCAGACCACACGACTGGCGTCGAGCCCCAGGGACTTGGCGGCCCACGCCCGGTTGGTCAGTACGGCAGCGGGGTCGTCACCGACCGCTCCGCCGAGGTTGAGCTCCTCGTACGGAACGGCGCTCACCCCGCCCCACCGGTCGGTGAAGGCGAAGTGCGCGCCGCTCACGGTCTCGCGCTGTCGTATCACTTGAGGAAGTCCGGCACGTCCAGCTCTTCGGCCGCACTGTCGGAGTACGTCCGCGACGGCGGGACCGGCGGGGAGACCGACGGCAGTTCGTTGCTGACCGGCTCCGGAGTGGGCTCCGGGGCCTCCTTCGGCGTGACACTGCCCAGCGAGCCGAAGGACGGGCGACTGTCGCCCGACCGGGCCGGTGTGGGCTCGTCACGCTTGGCGGAGGACGAACCGAGGACGGTGTCCCGCTTGGACGGGGGCTGTCCGCCGTCGAAGCCGGCCGCGATGACGGTGACCCGGACCTCGTCGCCGAGCGCGTCGTCGATGACCGCGCCGAAGATGATGTTGGCCTCGGGGTGCGCGGCCTCGCTCACCAGCTGGGCGGCCTCGTTGATCTCGAACAGGCCGAGGTCGGAGCCGCCGGAGATGGAGAGCAGCACGCCTCGGGCGCCGTCGATGGACGCCTCCAGGAGCGGCGAGGAGATCGCCATCTCGGCCGCGGCCACCGCGCGGTCGTCGCCGCGGGCCGAGCCGATGCCCATGAGCGCCGAACCCGCCTCGGACATCACGGACTTGACGTCGGCGAAGTCGAGGTTGATCAGACCGGGCGTGGTGATGAGGTCGGTGATGCCCTGAACACCGGAGAGCAGGACCTGGTCCGCCGACTTGAAGGCGTCGAGGACCGAGACCTGGCGGTCCGAGATGGACAGCAGCCGGTCGTTCGGGATGACGATGAGGGTGTCGACCTCTTCGCGGAGTTCCGCGATGCCGTCCTCGGCCTGGTTGGCGCGGCGCCGTCCCTCGAAGGTGAACGGACGCGTGACCACGCCGATGGTGAGCGCGCCGAGCGAGCGGGCGATGTTGGCCACGACGGGTGCGCCGCCGGTGCCGGTGCCGCCGCCCTCGCCGGCTGTCACGAAGACCATGTCGGCCCCCTTGAGGACCTCCTCGATCTCCTCGCGGTGGTCCTCCGCCGCCTTGCGGCCGACGGCCGGGTTGGCTCCGGCGCCGAGTCCGCGGGTGAGTTCGCGGCCGACGTCGAGCTTGACGTCGGCGTCGCTCATCAACAGCGCCTGGGCGTCGGTGTTGATGGCGATGAACTCGACACCCTTGAGACCGACCTCGATCATCCGGTTGATGGCATTGACACCACCGCCGCCGACACCGATGACTTTGATGACTGCGAGGTAGTTCTGCGGTGCTGCCACGTCGAAGGCCTCTCGCCTCGAGTTACGTGTCGCCGCCTCGCACGTTCGCGATCCGACGACTGATGCCGAATGGGACGGTCCGAACGCCGACCCGAACCCTAACGCTGAAGTTTAGGGTTACCAGTGTGTCTGTTCCTTGGACTCTTCCGAACAGGACACTAAGTCGACAAGTGGCGCACGTTCAACGAACACGCCGAACCTCCCGTTTTTCTTTTCACCCTATGTGATCAGCCGTAGCGCTGCCCAACCAGGGTGCTGGCCTGCGCGGATGTGCGTCAACTCCCCGATGACGCAGGGGCGGTGGGAACGCTGACATCGAAGTGCCGCGCCTCTGGAGCGGCTTTCATGAGAGCGCTGAGCGTACGGGCCTTGACGCCGCTCTTCTCGCCACTTCCCCACAACACGGTCCGGTTGCCGCTCAACTCCAGCGAGATGGAGTCGTACGAACGGACCTTGACGACCTGGGTGTCACGCGCGACCGCGGCCGGAAGGGAACCCGTGACGCGCACCGCCTCGCGCATCAGCCGGTCGGTCCCGAAGCGGCGCAGGCCCGCGGACCGGGACACCGCCAATTCCAGCGCGGGAACGCCCTTCGGGGCGCGCGAAACCGTGGCATAACGCACGCCCTTGGCGTCCACTTCGACGAACTTTCCGCCCTTTTCGGCAATGAGAACCGGAGTGCGTTCGATCACTTTCAGCCCGATTCCATGGGGCCAGGAACGCACGACGTCAACCGAGTCAATTCGGGGCAATTTCTGGCGCAGTCTCGCCTCAATCACATCGGTGTCGACTGAAATCAACGGCAATCCGACCGGAACGTCGGCCGCCTCGACGACCTGATCGGGCGTCAGGACCCGTGTCCCCGAAGCCGATACGCGCTCCACGCGCAGCCACTGCGAGCCGTAGAGCACCCAGAGACAGCCCGCGCCGAGCAGAGCGAGGCAGACCACCGGAATGATGAGCCTACGAGGCTTCGGGAGCCTCCTGAGAAGGGGTGGCCGGGGCGGGCCGGAGTCCAGATGCTGCCGTTCGCCGCGTTCGGCGGTGGTCGGTCCGGCCACGCTCCCCTGCCTTCTGCCACGCGCTAACGGCGTGACGCGATCGCCTCGTACACCATCCCGACGAGCAGGTCGTCGGCGTCCCGGCGGCCGAACTCGGAGGCGGCGCGGGACATCTCGAACAGCCGGTGCGGATCGGCGAGCACGGGCAGGACGTTGGTCTGCACCCACTGCGGCGTCAGTTCCGCGTCGTCGATCAGCAGTCCGCCGCCGGCCTTGACCACCGGCTGGGCGTTGAGCCGCTGTTCGCCGTTGCCGATGGGCAGCGGGACGTAGACGGCCGGGAGCCCGACGGCGGAGAGTTCGGCGACGGTCATCGCGCCCGCGCGGCAGAGCATCATGTCGGCCGCGGCGTACGCGAGGTCCATCCGGTCCACGTACGGTACCGGGATGTACGGGGGCATCCCCGGCATCTGGTGGACCTGCGGCAGTTCGTTCTTCGGGCCGACCGCGTGCAGGATCTGGATGCCGGCCTGCTGGAGGTACGGAGCGGCCTGCTGGACCACCTCATTGAGGCGGCGGGCGCCCTGCGAGCCGCCCGAGACCAGCAGGGTCGGCAGGGCGGGGTCGAGCCCGAACGCGGCGCGTGCCTGCGGGCGTACGGCGGCCCGGTCGAGCGTGGCGATCGAGCGGCGCAGCGGGATGCCGATGTAACGGGCGTCGCGCAGCTTGCTGTCCGGTGTGGAGACGGCGACCCTGGCGGCGTACCGCGAACCGATCTTGTTGGCGAGGCCGGGGCGGGCGTTGGCCTCGTGGATCACGATCGGCACGCCGAGGCGCTTGGCCGCGAGGTAGGCGGGCAGGGCGACATAGCCGCCGAAGCCGACGACCGCGTCGGCCTTGGTGCGCTCAAGGATCTGCTCGGCCGCCTTGATCGTGCCGCGCAGCCGCCCGGGGACGGTGATCAGTTCGGGGGTGGGCTTGCGCGGCAGCGGTACCGCGGGGATCAACGCGAGTTCGTAGCCTCGCTCTGGTACGAGTCGGGTCTCGAGTCCGCGCTCCGTGCCCAGGGCCGTGATACCCACGGTCGGGTCCTGCCTGCGCAGGGCGTCCGCGAGGGCGAGCGCGGGCTCGATGTGGCCGGCGGTCCCCCCACCGGCGAGTACGACATGCACCGAAATTCACCGCTCTCCGGACGAACGCGCCGCGGCGCGCCGTCGCATCGTGTTCCATCTCCGAGGCCCCGCGGCCCCTGCGGAGCCTCTCACCGCAGCCCGCTTTCTGCCAAAGCGGGGTTGCCGCATCGCAAGCGCCGCCCGCGCAGCGGGATCCTCACGCGCGAAGGCGATGAGGAGTCCGATGGCGAACATGGTCGGAAGCAGGGCGGAACCCCCGTAGGAGAACAGCGGGAGAGGGACGCCGGCGATCGGCAGCAGGCCGAGCACCGCACCGATGTTGATCACGGCCTGGGCCGTGATCCAGGTGGTCACGCCTCCCGCGGCATACCTCACGAAGGGGTCCTCCGTGCGTCCGGCCACGCGGATACCCGCATAGCCTAGAGCCGCGAAGAGTGCGAGTACCGACAGCGTCCCCGCGAGGCCCAGTTCCTCACCGGTGATGGCGAAGATGAAGTCGGTGTGGGCTTCGGGCAGTTGCCCCCATTTCTCCACACTGGCGCCGAGGCCGGAGCCGAAGAGCCCGCCGGAGGCGAGGGCGTAGATGCCGTGCACGGCCTGCCAGCAGTCGACGGGGCCCGACTGGGGTTCGGTGGCCCCCAGGCAGGAGAGACGGGCCATGCGGTTCGGGCTGGTCTTGATGAGGATGAAGCCGATGGTCAGGGCGACGGCGAGGACGCCCCCGAAGAGCCGCGTGGGCGCCCCCGCGAGCCACAGCAGGCCGAACAGGATCGCGGTGAGGATGATCGCCGTGCCCATGTCGCCGCCGAGCATGATCAACCCGAGCAGCATGAAGGCCACCGGAACGAGCGGCACCAGCATGTGCTTCCACTGCGCCAGCAGCCGCTTGTCCTGTTTGCGGGCGAGCAGGTCGGCCCCCCACAGGACGAGGGCGAGCTTGCCGAACTCGCTGGGCTGGAGCTGGAAGGGGCCGCCGACCGAGATCCAGTTCTGGTTGCCGTTGACCGCGACTCCTATCCCCGGCACCTGGACGAGGATCATCAGGAAGACCGAGCCGAGCAGCATCGGATAGGCCAGCGCCCGGTGCAGTTTGGACGGCATCCGTGAGGCGGCGAGCAGCAGCAGACCGCCGAGCACGGCGGCGAGGAACTGCTTGCGGAAGAAGTACGACCCGGGCAGCGACAGCTGGAGCGCGGTGATCTGCGAGGCCGAGTACACCATCACCAGACCGAGGACGGTGATCAGGAGGCTGCCGCCGAGGATCAGGTAGTAGGCGGTCAGCGGCCGGTCCCAGGCACGGCGTACACGCGTGTAGAGGCGGCCTACGGGGTTGTCACGAGGGGGGCGGGGGCCGGAGGGCCGGCGGGGGGCCCGCTGGACGGGAGGACGCCCGGTACGGCTACTGGACATCGGCGGCGCCTGCCATGCCGTGGGAGGGCGTCCCGCCGGGAATCTCCCCGGACCGTTCGCCGGGGATCCCTCCGGACCGTTCGCCCGGGACCCCTCCGGAGTGTTCGCCCGGGATTCCCCCGGCACGTTCGGGCCCCGGGGGCGGGACGGGTCGGCGCAGTGCCGTGCCATCGGCGGAGTGCCACCGACGAAGCCCCAGCCGGATCCGTGTCACGCGTCCCTCCCAGGTGTGCCCGGCGCCGCCGGGCGAGGCGGACCCGGGTCAGCCGTCGACGGCGCCGAGTTCGCGAACCGCCTCCGCGAAAGCGTCGCCGCGCTTGTTGTAGTTGGTGAACATGTCCATGGACGCACAGGCCGGCGCCAGCAGGACAGTGTCCCCCGGTTCGGAGAGCCGTGCGGCCTCACGAACCGCCGCGAGCATCGCCCCAGTGTCGGTCCGGTCGAGGTCGACCACGGGTACTTCCGGCGCGTGTCGCGCGAGCGCTTCACGGATGAGGGCCCGGTCGGCGCCGAACAGGACGACGCCCCGCAGTCGCTTTGCCGACTTGGCGACCAGCCCGTCGAAGGTCGCGCCCTTGGCGAGCCCGCCGGCGATCCACACGATCGACTCGTACGCCGCCAAAGAGGCTTCCGCCGCATGCGTGTTGGTGGCCTTGGAGTCGTCGATGTACGCGACCCGGTCCACGTCGGCCACGTGCTGGATGCGGTGGGCGTCGGGCTTGAAGGCCCGCAGACCGTCCCGTACGGCCGTGGCGGGCACCCCGAAGGCGCGGGCCAGGGCCGCCGCCGCAAGGGCGTTGGCGATGTTGTGCGGGGCGGGCGGCTGGACGTCCGCGATCTCGGCGAGTTCCTGGGCCTGCTTGTGCCGGTCCTCGACGAAGGCGCGGTCGACCAGGATGCCCTCCACGACGCCGAGTTGGGACGGGCCCGGGGTGCCGAGCGTGAAGCCGACCGCCCGGCAGCCCTCCTCGACGTCCGCCCCGCGCACCAGGTCCTCGGTGGCCTTGTCGGCCATGTTGTAGACGCAGGCGACCCGATTGCCCTCGTAGATACGTCCCTTGTCGGCGGCGTACGCCTCCATGGAGCCGTGCCAGTCGAGGTGGTCCGGGGCGAGGTTCAGGACGGCGGCGGAGTGGGCGCGCAGCGAGGGCGCCCAGTGGAGCTGGTAGCTGGACAGCTCGACGGCCAGTACGTCGTAGGCGTCGTCGCCTTCCTGGACCACGTCGACGATCGGCGTGCCGATGTTGCCGACCGCGGCCGTACGAAGGCCCGCGGCGGCCAGGATCGAGGCGAGCATCTGTGTCGTGGTGGTCTTGCCGTTGGTGCCCGTGATGGCGAGCCAGGGGGCGGCGTCGGGGCCGCGCAGGCGCCAGGCGATCTCCACGTCGCCGACGACGTCCACGCCCGCCTCGGCGGCGGCCTCGAAGAGGGGGCTGGCCGGCTTCCAGCCCGGCGAGGTGACGACGAGGTCGGTGCCCTCGGGAAGCGTCTCGGCATCTCCGAGACGTACCGAAATGCCTTGCCCCTCAAGGGAGGCGGCCCGTTCCCGGTGTGCCTCCGAGGAGCCCCCGTCGACGACCGTGACCGACGCGCCGAGGCCGGCCAGGGCGCGGGCGGCGCTGATGCCGCTCACGCCGAGACCGGCGACGGTGATGTGCATGCTCTGCCAGTCGGGCGCGGTGGTCACTTCTGGGCTGCCCATCCGGCGTAGAAGAGGCCGAGTCCGACGATCACGCACATGCCCTGGATGATCCAGAAGCGGACCACCACAAGGACCTCGGACCACCCCTTGAGTTCGAAGTGGTGCTGGAGCGGTGCCATTCGGAAGACGCGCTTGCCGGTGAGGCGGAACGAGCCGACCTGGATGACGACCGACATGGTGATGAGGACGAAGAGACCGCCGAGCAGCGCGACCAGCAGCTCGGTGCGGGAGCAGATCGCGAGGCCGGCGAGCGCGCCGCCGAGGGCCAGCGAACCGGTGTCACCCATGAAGATCTTGGCGGGCGAGGTGTTCCACCACAGGAAGCCGAAACAGGCGCCCATCAGGGCCGCGGCGACGACGGCGAGGTCGAGCGGATCCCGTACCTCGTAACAGGCGGCCGGGTTGGTGAGGGTCTGCGCGTTGGCACAGGACTCCTGGAACTGCCAGACACCGATGAACGTGTACGCGCCGAAGACCATCACGGAGGCACCGGTGGCGAGGCCGTCCAGACCGTCCGTGAGGTTCACGCCGTTCGACATCGCAAGGATCATGAACAGCGCCCAGACCACGAACAGCACCGGGCCGATGGACCAGCCGAAGTCCTGCACGAAGGAGAGCTTGGTGGAGGCCGGGGTGTTGTTGCGGTTGTCCGCGAACTGCAGCGCGAGCACCGCGAAGGAGACACCGACAATCAGCTGGCCGGCCATCTTCGCCTTGGCCCGCAGGCCCAGCGAACGCCGCTTGACGATCTTGATGTAGTCGTCGAGGAAGCCGACCAGGCCCATGCCCGTCATCAGGCCGAGCACCAGCACTCCGGAGAACCTCGGCGGCTGGCCGGTGATCACCTTGCTGAGGAAGTACGCCAGGAGCGTGGCCAGGATGAAGGCGATACCGCCCATCGTCGGCGTACCGCGCTTGGCGTGGTGCTCGCGCGGGCCGTCGTCGCGGATGTACTGGCCGTAGCCCTTGCGTGCCAGCAGCTTGATCAGCAGAGGGGTGCCCACGAGAGTCAGGAAGAGGCCGATGACTCCCGCGAAGAGGATCTGATTCATCGGACGGCAACCTCACCCTCGGTGCCCTCGACCAGCGCCTCTGCGACCCGCTCCAGGCCGACCGACCGGGACGCCTTCACGAGTACGACGTCTCCCGGGCGCAGTTGACTGCGCAACAGGTCGATCGCCGCCTGTGTGTCGGACACGTGCACCGACTCCTCACCCCACGAACCCTCGTTATATGCGCCCAGTTGCAGCCAGGACGCTTCCCTGCCCCCGACCGCGACGAGCTTGCCGACATTGAGCCGGACGGCGAGCCGTCCGACCGCGTCGTGCTCGGCGAGCGCCTCGTCCCCGAGCTCGGCCATCTGACCGAGCACCGCCCAGGTCCGCCGCCCCTTGCCCATGGCCGCGAGCGCGCGCAGGGCGGCTCGCATGGACTCGGGGTTCGCGTTGTAGGCGTCGTTGACGACCGTCACGCCGTCCGGGCGCTCGGTGACCTCCATCCGCCAGCGGGAGAGGGTGCCCGCCTCGGAGAGCGCGGTGGCGATCTCGTCTGCGGACATGCCCAGCTCATGGGCGACGGCGGCCGCGGCGAGCGCGTTCGACACGTGGTGCTCACCGTACAGGCGCATGGTCACGTCGCTGCACCCGGAGGGTGTGTGAAGCCTGAACGCGGGCTGTCCGCTCTCCGTGAGCGTCACGTTCTCGGCCCGTACGTCCGCTTCGCCGGACTCTCCGAAGAGGATCACGCGTGCTTTCGTCCGCGAGGCCATGGCTCGTACGAGGGGATCGTCGGCGTTCAGGACCGCCACGCCGCCGGCTTCCGCCGGGGGCAGGCCCTCCACCAACTCGCCCTTGGCCTGGGCGATTTGCTCCCGGCCGCCGAACTCGCCGATGTGGGCGGTGCCGACGTTCAGGACGAGGCCGACCTTCGGGGGTGTCAGACCCGTGAGGTAGCGGATGTGCCCGATGCCGCGGGCCCCCATCTCCAGGACGAGGAAGCGGGTCTCCTCGGTGGCGCTGAGGGCGGTGAGCGGCAGCCCGATCTCGTTGTTGAGCGAGCCCGGTGTGAAGACCGTCGGCGCCTTGCGCTGCAGCACCTGGGCGATCAGGTCCTTGGTGCTGGTCTTGCCCGCGGAGCCGGTGAGGGCCACGAGGGTCGCGCCGAGCCGCTCGACGACATGGCGTGCGAGGGCGCCGAGGGCCGCCTGGACGTCGTCCACGACGATCGCGGGCACGCCGACGGGCCGTGACGCCAGCACGGCCGCCGCGCCCGCCTCGACGACGCTCGCCGCGAAGTCGTGACCGTCCACGCGCTCGCCCACGAAGGCGACGAAGAGGCTGCCTGGCTCCACCTCACGGGAGTCTCTGACGACCCGTCCGGTGACCTTGACCGACGGATCCGGTATGTCGTGTGTCTGCCCGCCGACGACTGAGGCGATCTCGGCGAGAGAGAGGGCGATCACAAGTTCATCCCTGGGTCTTCTGGATAGCTTCGCGAAGCACCTGGCGGTCGTCGAAGGGACGGACCACTCCGGCGATGTCCTGGCCCTGCTCATGACCCTTGCCCGCGACCAGCACCGTGTCGCCCGGCTGTGCGCGGGCGACGGCCGCGGCGATCGCGGCGGCCCGGTCCTCGAAGACCTGGACCTCTCCGCGCTCGTACGCCGGCACCTCCGCGGCACCCGCGAGCATCGTGGCGAGGATCGCGAGGGGGTCCTCGGAGCGGGGGTTGTCCGATGTCAGTACGGCGGTGTCGGCGAGCCGGGCCGCGGCGGCGCCCATGGGCATCCGCTTGGTTTTGTCCCGGTCCCCGCCACAGCCGAGGACGATGTGGAGTTCGCCCTCGGTGACCTTGCGCAGGGCCCGCAGCACGGACTCCACGGCGTCGGTCTTGTGCGCGTAGTCGACCACCGCGAGGTACGGCTGTCCGGCGTCCACGCGCTCCAGCCGGCCCGGCACGCCCGGCACGGCGGCGATGCCGTCCGCGGCGGTCTGCGGGTCGAGCCCGGCGACGGCGAGGGAGACGATCGCGGCGAGGGTGTTGGCGACGTTGAAGGGGCCCGCGAGCGGCGACTTGGCGGTGATGCGCTCGCCCTTGGGGCCGACCGCGACGAAGACCGAGTCCATCGGGCCGACCTGGACCTCCTCGGCCCGCCAGTCGGCGTCCGGGTGGCCCTCCGCGGAGAACGTCACCACGGGCACCGTGGCCTCCTTGGCGAGCCTGCGGCCGTACTCGTCGTCGAGGTTGACCACGCCGAGCCTGCTGCGTTTAGGCGTGAACAGCTGCGCCTTGGCCCGGAAGTAGTCCTCCATGTCGGAGTGGAACTCCATGTGTTCCGGGCTGAGGTTGTTGAAGACCGCGATGTCGAAGACACAGCCGTCGACCCGGCCGAGGACCAGCGCGTGGCTGGAGACCTCCATGGCGACCGCGTCCACGCCTCGCTCGCGCATGACGGCGAACAGGGCCTGGAGATCGGTCGCTTCGGGGGTCGTGCGCTCCGACTTGATGCGCTCGTCACCGATGCGCATCTCCACGGTGCCGATCAGCCCGGTGCTGCGGACCGTCTTCAGACCGCCCTCGACGAGGTACGCCGTCGTGGTCTTGCCGGACGTGCCGGTGATGCCGATCTGGAGCAGGTCGCGGCCCGGGTGGCCGTAGATCGAGGCCGCCAGCTCGCCCATCTGCCCGCGCGGGTCCTCGACGACGAGGACCGGCAGACCGGTGGCCGTCGCGCGCTCGGCACCCGTCGGGTCGGTCAGCACGGCGACGGCGCCGAGGCCGGCCGCCTGCGTCACGAAGTCGGCGCCGTGCATCCGGGCGCCGGGCAGCGCGGCGTACAGGTCGCCGGGGCGCACGGCCCGGGAGTCATGGGTGATGCCCGTGACCTCGACGGCGCTCTGCGCGCCCTGCGGCGCCGGGGACGCCATCTGATCGGCGACTACCGCCACTAGCTCCGCGAGGGGTGTGGCGGAGTTCTGAACCGGTCGCGGCGGCCCCGGATATGTCACAGGAACGCCCTTCTGGGTGGTTTGGGACTGATCAGCGTGTGGCACGGCGGTGAGCGTACCGGGCACACCCCCGCCGGAGCGAAGCGAGGGGCGTGGCGGTGTGTGCGGCGTGCCGCGGTTCCCGGGGTCGGGAGTGATCGTTGTCACGAGCTGTTCCTGGTCGGTGATCCGGGGTGCTGGAGCATGGCGTTCCGGTCGGTGCCGATGACGGCCCGGCCGGGGGTGGTCGGGGCTGGTCGGGTCGGGTCAGGGCGTGAAAGTGACGGGAAGTCTGGCGGCCTGGGCCCCGGTGGGCGGCACCTGGAGCGTCTTCAGGGCGAACTCCAGGACCTCCTTGTAGACGGGCCCGCAGATCTGACCGCCGAAGTAGCTTCCCTTGGTGGCGTTCTGGATCGCGCAGTAGACGGTCACCCGGGGGTTGTCCGCGGGCGCGAATCCGGCGAAGGAGGAGGTATAGCCGTGGTAGCGGCCGGTGGCCGGATCCACACGGTTGGCCGTGCCGGTCTTGCCCGCGACGCGGTAGCCGGGGATGCGCGCCTTGGTGCCCGTACCCTCCCGGTCGTCCACGACGGACTCCAGCATCTGCGCCAGGGTCTTCGCCGTCTTCTCGCTGACGACCCGTGTCTCCTTGGGCTTGGCGGCCGGGGTGAAGCGCCCGTCGGGACCCTTCGTGCCGCGGACGAGCGTCGGTTCGATCCGGACACCGCCGTTGGCGATCGTCGAGTAGACGGAGGCCGCCTGCATCGCGTTGATCGACACACCCTGGCCGAAAGGAATCGTGTACTGCTGGGAGGTCGACCACTGGCCGGCGGGCGCGAGGATGCCCTTCGTCTCGCCGGGGAAGCCGAGACCCGTGTAGTCGCCGATGCCGAACTTGCGCAGATACGAGTAGAGGACCTGGTTGGCCTCCTGCTGCGTCTTGCCCAGCTGGCCGGTCGCCAGGATGGTGCCGATGTTGCTGGACTTGGCGAGGACGCCGTTGAGCGTCAGGTACCAGGTCGGGTGGTCGATGTCGTCGCGGAAAAGCCGGTCGCCGCGGTGCAGCCGGTTGGGCACGGTCACGTGCGTCGCGGGCGTGGCGGCGTCCTCCTCCAGGACGGCGGCCATCGACATGACCTTGGCGGTCGAGCCGGGCTCGTAGGCGTCTTCGAGGCCCCAGTTGTGCAGGGCGTTCCCGTCGGCCTTGGAGAGGTCGTTCGGGTCGAAGCCGGGCGAGTTGGCCATCGCGAGGATCTCGCCGGTCTTGTTGTCCTGCACTATGACGTAACCGCGGTCCGCCTTGGACTCCTTCACCTGCTCGGCGATGGCGTTCTGGGCGGCCCACTGGATGTCGCGGTCGATGGTCAGCTCGACCTCGGAACCGGCCACGGCGGGCTTCTCGGTGGAGCCCGCGGTCGGCACCTGCCGGCCGCCGGACTGGGCGTAGCGGATCTCGCCGTCCTTGCCGGACAGCTCCTTGTTGAGCTGCTGTTCGATGCCGCCGCCGCCCTTGCCGTCGGCGTTGACCCAGCCCAGTATCCCGGCGCCGAGCTCGCCGTTGGGATAGACCCGCTTGCTGCTGGGCTCCTGGAGGACGCCCGCCAGGACGTTCACCTCCGACCCGTCCTCGCCCGCCTTCTCCGCGAGCGTGCTCTTCAGGTCCTTGATCTGCGTCCAGACCTGGGGGGTCTGGCGCCGGGCGAGCACGACGTACCGGGTGTTCTTGGTCCGGAGCTTCGCGGCGAGTTCGTCGGGGTCCTTGTCGAGGATCGGGCCGAGCAGGGCGGCGGCCTGCTCGGGGGCGTCGCCGATCTTCGTCGCCTTGCGCGTGAACAGCGTGGGGTCGGCGGTGATGTCGTTGGCGTCCACGCTGATCGCCAGGTCGACGCCGTTGCGGTCGGTGATCCCGCCGCGCTCGGCGGCCAGCGTGCGGCTGAGGTACCGGTTCTTCTCGGCCTTGGCCGTGTACTCGCTCGCGTCGACGGCCTGCACCTGGAGGAGCCGGACGACGAAGGCGATCAGTACGAGGGCCAGGGCGAGGCTGACCAGGCGCAGCCGTGGGCGGGGGCTGCCGAGGCGGATGACGCGCGGGCCCTGGCCCCGGGAGGGAGCCGGACGGCGGGCGGGGCGTGCGCCCGGCCCCGGCCGCCGCTGGCTGCCGGGCCGTACGGGCCTGGCGGGCGCGGGCACCCGGCGGCGCGGGGGTTCCCTGTCGGACACTTCCGTCACCTGCCGGGATTCGTAGCGGGCTGCGTGGTCTGGGGGGACGGCTCCGTGAGCGTCTCCGCGAGCGGCTCGGGCGCCGCGGTGGGCACGGCGGACGCCGCCGGCGCCGGGGCCTCGGCGGGCGTCGGGGGCCCGGCGGGTCCCTGGCTCTCGGTGGGCGTCGGGGACGGCGAGGGGAGGAGCACGTCGGGCGGGCGGGTCACGGGGACCGACACGGACGACTGCTCGGCGGCCGCGCTGGGCACACCGCGGACACTGCCGTCGGGGTTGAGGAAGGCCGGGTCGCCGCCGGGCACCATGCCCAGCTCGCGGGCGCGGCGCTGGAGGGCGTCGGGGGCGGAGTAGGCGTCCACGTCCCGCTGGAGCGCCTGCTCCTCGTCGGTGAGGCTCTTGGTGTCCCTCTGGAGGTCGTCGAGCTGGAACGACCCTTCGCTGAGCGCGGAGTTCAGGACCAGGAGTCCGATCAGGCCGCCGCCGAGCAGCAGCACGACCAGGAGCACGAAGGGCGTGCGGGCGGCCTGTCCGGGGCCCGTGGGGAAGAGTCGCGCGAGCCGGGCCGCCCTCCCCCTCAGTTCGGGTCTGCTACTCACTCGCCCTCCCCTCGGGCCGGCGTTCTCGGCTGATGGGTCCGGGCCTGCGACCCACGCGTCCGGTGAGTTCGGTTGTCCAACTCACACACCCTCCCGTCACTCGGCGTCCTCCCTGATGCGCTGCGCCCCGCGCAGCCGCGCCGGGGCGGCGCGCCGGTTCTCCGCGACCTCTTCCTCGGTGGGGAGTTCGGCACCGCGCGTCAGAAGCTTGAGCCGGGGCTGGTAGCGCTCGGGGACGACCGGCAGGCCGGGCGGTGCGGTGTTGGCGGCTCCCGCGGCGAACACCTGCTTGACCAGCCGGTCCTCCAGGGAGTGGTAGGACAGCACGGCGATCCGGCCGCCGACGGCGAGTGACGTCACGGCGGCGGGGATCGCCCTCTCCAGGACGGTGAGTTCGCCGTTGACCTCGATGCGCAGTGCCTGGAAGGTGCGCTTGGCGGGGTTGCCGCCGGTGCGCTTGGCGGCCTGCGGCAGGGAGTCGCGGATCAGCTCGACGAGCCGCGCGCTGTTGCTGAAGGGCTCCTTGTCGCGTTCGCGCACGACCGCGGACACGATCCGCTTGGCCTGCTTCTCCTCGCCGTACGCCCTCAGGATCCGGACGAGTTCACCCGCCGGGTAGGTGTTGAGCACCTCGGCCGCGCTGATGCCGGTCGTCTGGTCCATGCGCATGTCGAGCGGGGCGTCCTGGGCGTACGCGAAGCCGCGGTCGGCCTCGTCGAGTTGCATGGAGGAGACGCCGAGGTCGAAGAGGACGCCCTGGACGCGCGGGAGGTCCAGGCGGTCGAGCACGTCGGGGAGTTCGTCGTAGACCGCGTGCACCAGGGTGGCCCGGTCTCCGAACGGGGCGAGCCGGTCGCCGGAGAGCCGCAGCGCCTCCTTGTCGCGGTCCAGGGCGACGAGCCGGGCCTCGGGGAAGCGGGCGAGCAGGGCCTCGCTGTGGCCGCCGAGGCCGAGCGTGCAGTCGACGACGACCGCTCCCGGCCTCTCCAGCGCGGGTGCCAACATGTCCAGGCATCGCTGGAGCATCACCGGGACGTGTCGGCTCTGGGTCAAGGGGGCCCTCTCAGGTCCGGCACGGCGCGCACGCACCGCCGGGTCCCCGCCCGCTCCGTGAAGGGGAGGCCTGCCGGCGCCGGAAGCGTCAGCCGACCGGGAGCGGGAGGAGGCCGAGCCGTACGTACGCGCCGCGCACGTGGGGAGATCCCGGCTCGTCACCGGTCCTCCGGGGGTAGCAGTCCAGCAGGGAGAGTGTCCGTCTCCCGCTTCGCGTCACTTTAGTCCACGGTCTCTCGCGGTCAACGAACCGGCCTGCGCGTCGCGGCTCTCGGCCCGAATGAAGCACCAAACCGGGTTTTTCCACCCGTACGGGTGTAGTCGATCCACCCTTGTGGGTTACCTCACAACAACGCTCATTGATGTTCTTTGTCCCCTCTCACAGCAGGCCCGGACGACGTGTGACCACTACCGTTATAGATATGACGACTTCCGCATCCGTTCCCACAGACTCCGGAGACGCCATGTCCAACGGCGGCACCGTCACCGACCGCCTCGTGGAGGCGAACGAGCGGTACGCCGCCGTGTTCACCGACCCCGGCATGGACGCCCGTCCCGTGCTGCACGTCGCGGTGGTGGCGTGTATGGACGCCCGCCTCGACCTGCACGACGCGCTGGGCCTGGAGCTCGGCGACTGCCACACCATCCGCAACGCGGGCGGCGTGGTGACCGACGACGTGATCCGCTCCCTCACGATCAGCCAGCGCGCGCTCGGCACCCGCAGTGTCGTACTGATCCACCACACCGGCTGCGGCCTGGAGTCCCTCACCGAGGAGTTCCGGCACGACCTGGAGATGGAGGTCGGCCAGCGCCCGGCGTGGGCCGTGGAGGCCTTCCGGGACGTCGAACAGGACGTGCGGCAGTCCATGCAGCGGGTGCGCACCTCCCCATTCCTTCTGCACACGGACGACGTACGTGGTTTCGTGTTCGATGTGAAGACGGGCCTGCTGCGTGAGATAGACCCCACCTGACGCGAGTTGGACCCTCTCAAAGGCCCCAGGCCGTGACATATCGCGGCCAGTTATCCACAGGCGAGTGACACGAACAGGTAACGGCAACAAGAATGCGGGTGTGGCGTCACGCGGAACTATTCGCGCGTGGTGTCCGTGTTTCGGGGTGGGCCGGTCCGCATCGCAGAGCGTCGGCCCGGGAAAGAACGGGCCGAGGAGGGCCGGGTGACGACCTATGACGATCGAGCGAGCCTTACAGATCTGACCGCCACTGTGGAGAGAGTCCGCAGTTCGGTGGAGGAAGTGATCGAGGGCAAGCCTGAGGTCGTGCGGCTTTCGCTGACCGTACTGCTCGCCGAGGGACATCTTCTGATCGAGGATGTCCCCGGCGTCGGCAAGACCATGCTGGCCAAGGCACTGGCGCGGTCCATCGACTGCTCCGTGCGGCGTATTCAGTTCACGCCCGACCTGCTGCCCTCGGACATCACAGGTGTGTCCATCTGGGATCAGCAGCGCAGGGACTTCGAGTTCAAACCGGGTGCGATCTTCGCGCAGATCGTGATCGGCGACGAGATCAACCGCGCGTCGCCCAAGACACAGTCGGCGCTCCTGGAGTCCATGGAGGAGCGCCAGGTCACGATCGACGGCACGACCTACGAGCTGCCCAGCCCGTTCATGGTCGTGGCGACGCAGAACCCGGTCGAGATGGAGGGCACCTACCCGCTGCCGGAGGCACAGCGCGACCGTTTCATGGCCCGGGTCTCCATCGGCTATCCCAGCGCGGAGGCCGAGCTGCAGATGCTGGACATCCACGGCGGTGTGTCCCCGCTGGACGACCTCCAGCCGGTGGCGCACGCGCACGAGATCGTGAAGCTCATCGACGCGGTCCGCAACGTCCACGTCGCCGACCCGGTGCGGCGGTACGCCGTGGACCTGGTCGGCGCCACACGCAACCACCCGGATCTGAGACTCGGCGCCTCGCCGCGTGCCACGCTGCACCTGCTGCGCGCGGCGAAGGCGTCCGCGGCCCTCAGCGGCCGGGAGTACGCGCTGCCGGACGACATCCAGGCCCTCGCGGTGGCGGTCCTGGCCCACCGGCTGCTGCCCACCGCCCAGGCGCAGTTGAACCGTCGTACGGCCGAGCAGGTCGTCCTGGAGATCCTCCAGCGCACGCCCGTGCCCGCGGCGCCCCAGTCGCCGAGCGGTCTGGCGATGGGCCGGGGCTCGTCCGCCTTCGGCCAGCAGCCGCCCCGGAGGCTGTGATGACCACCGGGGGGATGCCGACGGCGCAGGCCGAGGAGGACAAGGGCGGGCTGCGTACGGCACTCGCCGGTCTCACCACGCGCGGGCGGTCCTTCCTGGCCGCCGGCATCGCGGCCGCGATCTGCGCGTACGTCCTGGGGCAGAGCGATCTGCTCCGGGTCGGGCTGCTGCTGGCCGTGCTGCCACTGGTCTGCGCGACCGTGCTGTACCGCACGCGCTACCGGGTCGCCGGCAGCCGTCGCCTCTCCCCCGGGCGGGTGCCCTCGGGGTCCGAGGCACGGGTCCATCTGCGGATGGACAACGTCTCGCGACTGCCCACCGGCCTGCTGATGCTCCAGGACCGGGTTCCGTACGTGCTGGGGCCGCGGCCCCGGTTCGTACTGGACCGGGTCGAGGCGGGCGGCCGTCGCGAGGTGTCCTACCGGGTGCGCTCGGACCTGCGCGGCCGCTATCCGCTGGGGCCCCTGCAGCTGCGGCTCAGCGACCCGTTCGGGATGTGCGAACTGACCCGCTCCTTCTCGACGTACGACACCCTGACCGTCATCCCGCGCGTGGAGGCGCTGCCGCCGGTGCGGCTGACGGGCGAGGCGAAGGGGTACGGCGACGGGCGGCAGCGCTCACTGGCCCTGGCCGGCGAGGACGACGTGATACCTCGCGGCTATCGCTACGGCGACGATCTGCGCCGGGTCCACTGGCGACTGACCGCTCGCTACGGCGAGTTGATGGTGCGCCGCGAGGAGCAGCCGCAGCGGTCCCGCTGCACGGTGCTCCTGGACACCCGGGGCATCGCCTTCGACGGCGCGGGCCCCGATTCGGCCTTCGAATGGGCCGTGTCGGGCACGGCGTCGACGCTGGTGCACATGCTCGAGCGGGGCTTTTCGGTACGGCTGTTGACCGACACCGGCACCTCGGTGCCCGGCGAGGGCGCCGACGGATTCGCCGGAGCCAGCCAGGAGTCCGCGGACGCCGCCGGGCTGATGATGGACACCCTCGCGGTGATCGACCACTCCGACGGTACGGGCCTGTCACGGGCGTACGACGTTCTGCGGGGCGGCAACGAAGGGCTGCTGGTGGCCTTCCTCGGCGACCTGGACGAGGAGCAGGCGACCGTGCTCGCCAAGATGCGTCAGCGCAGCGGCGGGGCCGTGGCCTTCCTGCTGGACAGTGAGACGTGGGTGCGCGGCGCGGCCGACGAACAGAGCGAGGAGCGGCTTCGGATGCTTCGCGAGGCGGGCTGGACCGCCCTGGCCGTACCGCCGGGCACGGGCCTGGCCGACCTGTGGCGGGAGGCCGACCGACAGCGCAACGGGGTCGCGTCGACGGGAAGCACGGCAGGGGGCGGTGGCTCATGAGCGGACGCGCGCGACTCGCGCTGTGCGCCGTGGCGGCGACACTGATGGCGGCCGGGGCGCTGCTGCCGCTGGTCGATCCGGCGACCTGGATCCTTCAGGCGGCGTTCCTGCTCGGGGTGCAGACCGCGGTGGGTGCGGCGACCCGGCGGGTGCCCCTGGCACGGGCCGTGACGATCGCGGTTCAGGCGCTCGTGACGCTGACGCTGCTGACACTGTTCTTCGCCCGCGAGCAGGCCATCGCCGGGCTCCTGCCCGGCCCGGAGGCGTTCCGGCACTTCGGGGAGCTGCTGCAGGCCGGCGGTGACGACGTCGGGCGGTACTCGATCCCGGCTCCGCTGTCCCCCGGTATCCGGCTGATGCTGGTCGGCGGGGTCGTGGTCATCGGGCTCGCGGTGGACGCCCTCGCGGTGACGTTCCGCAGCGCGGCCCCGGCCGGACTGCCGCTGCTCGCGCTGTACTCGGTCGCCGCGGGTCTCTCCGAGGGCGGTGGCGCGAGCTGGCTGTGGTTCGTGATGGCGGCGGCCGGTTATCTGGTGCTGCTGCTGGCCGAGGGACGTGACCGGCTCTCGCAGTGGGGCCGCGTCTTCGGCGGCGGACCCCGGACTCCGGGGACTGATCCCTCGGCGGGCGCGGTCGCGCCGATTCGCACGGGGCGGCGCATCGGTGCCGTCGCGCTCGGTATCGCCCTGGTGGTGCCGCTCGCCCTGCCCGCGCTCGACGGCGGTCTGCTGGACGGCACCGGGGCCGGCGTCGGCACGGGTTCCGGCGGTGGCGGCACGATCTCCGCGGTGAACCCGCTGGTCTCGCTCCGCGACAGCCTGAACGTGGACGAGGACCGCGAGGTCATGTCGTACCGCACCAACTCCGAGGAGACGCAGGACCTCTATCTGCGGATCGTCTCGCTCGACGAGTTCGACGGCACGGCGTGGAAGCCGGCCAAGCGCCATGTCGAGGACGTCCCCGGGTCGTTCCCGACGCCGCCGGGCCTCAGTGACGACGTCCGGCGCACCGAGATCCAGACGAGGATCTCCGCGGCGGACTGGTACGCGCAGGACTGGCTGCCCATGCCCTACCCCGCCAGCGCGGTGGGGATCGACGGCAAGTGGCGGTACGAGCCCGTGGGCCGCACGCTCGTCGGCGACCACGGGCAGACCACGCGCGGCCAGGAGTACACGGTCAAGAGCCTGATAGTGCAGCCGACCGCGGAGCAGCTCGCCAACGCGCCGGAGGCGCCCGCGGCGCTGAGGCGCGAGTTCACCAAGGTCCCCGGGTCACTGCCTCCGGTGGTGGCGGAGACTGCCCGCGCGGTCACGGTCGGCTCGGCCAACAACTACGAGCGTGCGGTGAAGCTCCAGGACTGGTTCGCCCTGGAAGGCGGCTTCACCTACGACACAGAGGTGCAGGTCGGCAGTGGGTCGCAGGCCATAGCGCGCTTCCTGAGGGACAAGGAGGGCTTCTGCGTCCACTTCTCCTTCGCGATGGCCTCGATGGCCCGCACGCTGGGCATCCCGGCCCGCGTCGCGGTGGGCTTCACACCGGGCTCGCCGCAGGCCGACGGCACGAACACGGTGGGCCTGCGGGACGCGCACGCCTGGCCCGAGCTGTACTTCGAGGGCGTGGGCTGGACCCGCTTCGAGCCGACCCCGAACCGGGGCACGGTTCCGGAGTACACCCGCACGGACACGCCGGGCACCACGCTCCCCAACCCGGACCTCCCCTCGCGCTCCTCGTCCTCGGCGCCGTCCGCCGAACCGTCGAGCAGCGAGAGCTGCACGGCGGCGGAGAAGAAGCTGGAGCAGCCCTGCGGCAGCGAGTCTCCGCAGGCGGCCTTCGGAGCGACGGACGACGGACCGCCGTGGTTCGCGATCCTCGGGTTCACCCTGGCGGGGCTCGCCGCGCTCGCGGTGCCGCTGCTGCCGATGCTCTGGCGGATGCGGGCCCGGTCCGTGCGGCTCGGCTCGCACGGGCGCACCGAGGAGGACGCCGCGGCCGCCGCTCTGGCAGCCTGGCAGGAGGTGACCGATACGGCGTGGGACTTCGGTATCGCGCCGGACGACTCCCAGACGCCCCGCAAGGCGGCGGCACGGATCGTCCGCATCGGGCATCTCGAACCGGAGGCCGCGGCCTCCGTCCACCGGGTCGCCGACGCGGTGGAGCAGGTCCTGTACGCGCCACGTCCTCGGCCGACCGCCGGTCTCGCCGATGACGTACGCCGGATGACGGCGGGCCTGCACGCCACGGTCAGCCGCGGTACGCGTCTGCGCGCACTGCTCGCACCGCGCTCGGCCGTACGGGTGGCGTGGGCGGCTTCCGAGGGCTGGATCGCGCTGAAGTCCCGGGCCATGGCCCGCTGGACGGCGGCCGTGCGCCGCCCGTCAGGACGCCCGTCGGGGCAGAGCAGCGGCTGAGACCGTCCGGCTCGGCAAGCAGGAAGGGGGGTGTCCACCCGGGTCGGGTGGACACCCCCCTTCGCTTTCCCCGTGCTCCGGCCCTGGGCGTGCGACGCCCCTGAGCGTGCGGCGCCCTTGAGTCCGGTGAGCTGAGTCCCGTGGGCACGCCTAAGGGGCGGCCACCCCAAGGTGGTCACCCCTTACGTGTGTGCGTCTGTCGGCCCGGGCCCGGAGGCTACTGGCCGCCTTCGTCACGGCGCTTCTGCCAGCGCTGTTCGATGCGATCCATCATGGAGCGCCGCTGCCGGCCCTGACGACGGGCCTGCGGAGCGCCCGGCGCACTCGGCGCACCCGCGGCGGGCTGTTCGCCCGGCTTGGGGGCCTTGCGCCAACCGGTGACGGCGAGCACCGCGCAGCCCAGCATGACGAGAAAACCCACCACGCTGACCCAGATCTGCTGTGCGACCATTCCGGCCATGAGGAGCGCGATACCTACGAGGAAGCCGGCGACCGCCTGGTAGACCCGTCGCCGGGTGTACGTACGCAGCCCGCTTCCCTCAAGCGCTGTCGCGAACTTGGGATCTTCGGCGTACAGCGCTCGCTCCATCTGCTCGAGCATTCGCTGCTCGTGCTCCGAGAGCGGCACGGCGTCCTCCTCATCGTGCAGTCGCCGGGGCGACCGGGGGTCCCCTTCAGGATAGGCAGGGAATCGCCCCCGTGAAACCCGCCCCTCTGCGCCAATTCGCCAACCGGAACCCGCCATGGCGTTCCGATCCACTGAGGCGTAGATTCCCCAGCGACCGGCCCGTCATGCCGGACGGTCTCCCTCGATCATACGGCTCCGAGCGCCCGATCGGGGGGCCTGTGGCGTACTCCATCTGCCGTCGCGCCCCTGATCAGCGGCGCGCCTCCACAGCTCCCTCACGGGAGACGGCTCAGGTCTCGCCGGACTCACGAGTCTCACCGAGCACATGCAGCTGCGTCGCCACGGAGTGGAAGGCCGCGAGTTCGGCCGCCGCGGCCTCCAGCTTGAGCAGGGCGTCCAGGGCCCCGGGTTCGGTGTCCACGAGGACGCCGGGCACCAGGTCCGCGAAGATCCGTACGCCGTGCACGGCACCGACGCGCAGGCCCGCGCCCTCGACCAGATCGGTGAGCTGGTCGGCCGTGAAGCGCCGCGGTACGGGATCACCCTCGCCCCAGCGGCCGTCCGGGTCACCGAGGGCGTGCCGGGCCTCCGTGAAGTGGCCGGCGAGGGCGCGCGCGAGCACCGCGCCGCCGAGGCCGGAGGCGAGCAGGCTGAGCACGCCCTCGGGGCGCAGGGCCCCGACCGCGTTGCGGAGACCCTCGGCGGGATCGTCCACGTACTCCAGTACGCCGTGGCAGAGCACCGCGTCGTAGCCGCCGCGCTCCACGACGTCGAAGAGGCCGTGGGCGTCGCCCTGGACGCCCTGGACGCGGTCGGCGACGCCGGCCTCGGCGGCCCGGCGCTCCAGCGCGAACAGCGCGTTCGGGCTGGGGTCCACGACGGTGACGCGGTGGCCGAGCCGGGCGACGGGCACCGCGAAGTTGCCGCTGCCGCCTCCTGTGTCGAGGACGTCCAGCGACTCCCGGCCCGTGGCCTTGACCCGGCGGTCGAGGGCGTCCTTCAGAACGTCCCAGACCACGGCGGTACGGAGCGAGGCGCGGGGGCGCGAGGGGTCGGAGCGCAGCGACGTCGGCTGAGGGCGGTGGTGGGAGACGGGCGGGCGCATCGGGTCCGACACGGCAGTTGACTCCTCGGCACGGCCGCCGCCCTTGCGTACGGCGGAGCGATGGGGCGATGGGGATGTCTCCCCCGCCCTGTTCGGCGCCGGGGAGATGCAGGCGTGCCAACCCTATTGCCTCGTGCCCCGTCACCGGCCCTCCGTCTCGCGCGCCGGACGTCGCCCGTCTGCGGCCCCGCCCTGCCGGGCGAACCGGCGGACCTGCCCGGCACCGGCCTGCCCGGCGGCGGGCGTGCGCCACGACGGGCAGCCGCGCCGGGACAGGACAGAAGCCGTACCGGACAGGACAGGAGCCGTACCGGACGACCTGGGCGGCCCCGGCGCCCCGACACCGACCCGGGGCCCCGTGCACCCCGACCGACCCCGCGGCCCGTACAAGGCCCCCACAGGCCCGTACAGGCCCCCACAGGCCCGTACAGGCCCACCGAGACGGTCTCCAGCGGCTCCTGGTGACCCGTCCGCAGCGGTCCCGGAAGCCGTTCATCCCGCGTCCGGCACGTCCGGTGCCTCACGGTCAGACCGCTGGTCGGGCTGCTCGGGCTCCTGCCGAGGCTGCGGCAGGACCGGCTGGAGCACCAGCATGCGCTCGACGAGACGGAGGAACATCGCCACATCGCGCAGCAGGTCGTCGGCGTCGCGGGTGGTCGCCGCGCCCTGGATACCGGCCTCCGCGCGGGCACGACGGCGGGCACCGGCGGCGAACAGCGCGCTCCACTCGGCGAGTTCGGGCGCTATCTCGGGGAGCACTTCCCAGGCGCTCCGGATCTTGGCCCGGCGCCTCGCGCTGGGCTCCGGGCGCCCGCGGGCGGCGAGCACGGCGGCGGCGGTGCGCAGGGCGGCGAGATGGGCCGTGGCATACCGCTCGTTCGGCGTTTCCAGCAGGGCTGCCTCGTCGAGTCCGGCACGGGCCTGGGCGAGCAGGTCGAGGGCGGCGGGCGGGGCCGTGGCCCGGCGGAGCACGGGGTGCACGTCGCTCGCCGGGCCGGTCAGTGAGGGGGCAGGGCCGGTGACGCGTCGCCGACGGGCGGCGGCTGCGGGGTAGGTGGCCATGACGAACCTCCTGTCGTCTGTGTGACGGCTCTGTGGCCGTATGTGTCCATCGTGAGGTATGCCACTGACAATCCGTTCTGACCTGGGCTTTTGCCTCGATCACAGGTTCGGTATAGCTTTTGCACTGACCAGTCAGTTCAAAAACCGGTCGGCTCAAGGACTCGGAGGGTGGGGGAAGTTGTGGACGGTCCGCACGGACTCGGCGTAAGGGCCGAGGACTTCGGGCTCAAGGGGCCCCGCGGGTGGGCGTTCCGCGGTGTCGGCATCGACGCGGAGCCCGGCTCGCTGATCGCGATCGAGGGGCCGTCGGGCTCGGGGCGTACGTGTCTGCTGCTCGCGCTCACCGGGCGGATGAAACCCACCGAGGGGCACGCGCGGGTCGGGCAGTCGGAGTTGCCGAAGCAGATGGCGGCCGTCCGCAGGTTCAGCGCGCTGGCCCACGTGCCCGGTGTCACCGATCTGGAGCCCGCCCTGTCCGTCGCCGAGCACCTGCGGGAACGGGCCCTGCTCCAGCGACGGTTCGGCGGTTCCGTACGCGGGCTGCTGCGGCCGCGCTCGGAGCGGGTGACGGAGGCTCGGCTGCGCGTCGACGGCGCTCTGGCCGCCGCCGGCCTCGACCGCGAGTCCCTGCCCAAGGGGTCCCGGACCGCGGTTCGGGATCTGGAACGCGTCGAAGCACTGCGGCTGTCCGTGGCGCTCGCCCTGATCGGCCGTCCCCGGCTGCTGGGCATCGACGACACCGACCTGAAGCTCTCGCAGGCCGAACGGGCCGAGGTCTGGGCGCTGTTGCGCTCCCTGACCGAGGCCGGGACCACGGTCGTGGCGGTGTGCAGCGAGGCGCCCGAGGACGCGGTCGTGGTGTCCACGGTGCCCGCCGACGAACCGGCCCGCGAAGAAGGCCGCAAGACCCGGAAGGTCCAGAAGGGCCGGCAGGACCCGCAGGACCCGCAGGACCAAGCCGACCAGGGCGATCAGGACGGCCGGGACGACACGGAAGACAAGGAGGCCGCGGATGCGCTCGCCGAAGCTGGCCGCGCTTGAGCTCAGGCGCTTCGGCAGGGGAAGGCTCCCGCGCGCGGCCCTGGTCGCGCTCCTGCTGCTGCCCCTGCTGTACGGCGCCCTCTACCTGTGGTCGTTCTGGGACCCGTACGGCCGTCTCGACCGCATCCCCGTGGCTCTCGTGAACGACGACAAGGGGGCGACGGCGGCCGACAAGAAGATCGTGATGGGCGACGAGATCACCAAAGGGCTGCGCGAGAGCAAGACCTTCGAGTGGCACGAGGTGAGCGCCGCCGAGGCCCGCGAAGGGGTCGAGAGCGGCACGTACTACCTGTCGTTGACCATGCCGTCCGACTTCAGTAGGCGGATCGCGTCCAGTTCGGGCGACTCGCCGGAGACGGGCGCCCTCCAGGTGCGTACGAACGACGCGAACAACTACATCGTCGGGCAGATCTCGCGGACGGTCTTCGCGGAGGTGCGGACGGCCGCCTCGACCAAGGCGTCGCGGTCGTTCCTCGACAAGATCTTCGTCTCGTTCTCCGACATCCACGGGGAGACCGAGAAGGCCGCGAAGGGGGCCGACACGCTCAAGGGCGGGATCGGGAAGGCCAAGAAGGGCTCGAAGGACCTCGCGGACGGGCTGAAGGACGCGGAGACGGGCAGCGGCAAGCTCTCCGCCGGCCTGAAGAAGCTCGACAAGGGCGCGGGCGACCTGGAGGACGGTTCACGGCAGGTCTCGGAGGGGACGCAGACGCTCGCGGACAAGGTCAACGGCGTCGCGGACAAGGTGGGGCCCTTCCTGAAGGGCAACGAGAAGGAGATCGGCGACACGGCCCAGCTCGTCGCGGACTCCGCCGCGGCCATCCGCCGCAACCTCGACACGCTGGTGAAGACCGCCCCGAAGGCCGCCGAGGACGCCCGCACGGCCTCCGACACGCTGAACAGCGTCTACAAAGCGCGCTGCGAGACCCTGCCGCTGCCGGACGCCGCCTGTCCGGAGCTGAAGAAGGCGAAGGAGGCCGCCGCCGACGTGGCGAAGGTCGCCGACGACGTCAACACGCTGGTGGCCGGCCAGGACGGCGACCTGGACACGCTCGACAAGCATCTGGCCGCCCTGGAGAAGCAGGCCCAGGCGCTGGCCGACCGCTCGCCGCACCTCTCCGAGGACCTCGCCACGACCGTCTCCAAGGTCAACGCGCTCAACAAGGGGGCCGGAAAGGTCGCCAAGGGGGCGAAGACACTGCACACGGGGCTCGGCACGGCGAAGTCCGGCGCGGCCGACCTGGACACCGGTGTCGGCGAACTCAGCACGGGAGCGGGCGACCTCGAAGGGGGCATGTACAAGCTCGTCGACGGTTCGGGCGAACTCGCCGGCGGACTGCACGACGGCGCCGGCCGGATCCCCGACTACGACAAGAGCGACCGCGACCGGCGCACCGAGGTCATGGCCGACCCCGTACAACTCGCCTCGAAGGACCTACACAAGGCGCCCAACTACGGCACCGGTTTCGCCCCGTACTTCATTCCGCTCTCCCTGTGGGTGGGCGCGATGGTGGCCTACATGCTGATTCCGCCGCTCAACCGGCGCGCGCTCGCGGCGGGCTCCTCCGCCTGGCGCATCGCGCTGGCGGGCTGGCTGCCGGTGGCCGCCCTGGGGGCGCTCCAGACGGTCGCGCTGATGTCCGTGCTGCACTGGGGAATCGGCCTGGAAATGGCGCGGACGGCCGGGACGGTGGGCTTCCTGTTCCTGGTGACGGCCTGCTTCGCGGCGATCGTGCAGTGGCTGAACGCCCGCTTCGGAGCGGCCGGCCGGATCCTCGTCCTCGCCTTCCTGATGCTGCAGCTGACGTCGGCCGGCGGCACGTATCCCGTGCAGACCAGTCCGGGGTTCTTCAACGCGATCCACCCCTTCATGCCGATGAGTTACGTGGTCGACGCCCTCAGGAGGCTCATCACGGGCGGCGGCCTCGGCCCGGTCTGGCAGGCGTGCGCCGTCCTCGCCGCGTTCACCGTCGGCGCCCTCGCGCTCAGCGCCGTGTCCGCGCGGCGACGGCAGGTATGGACCCTCGACCGGCTGCACCCGGAGCTGAGCCTGTGACAATCGGGGCCATGGAAAGCAGCAGGACGGTGGACAGCGGCGGCGGCCGGAGACAGGCGACCCGGCAGAAGCTCTACGAGGCGGCGGTGACCCTCATCGCGGAGCAGGGCTTCTCCGCCACGACGGTCGACGAGATCGCCGAACGCGCCGGCGTGGCCAAGGGCACCGTCTACTACAACTTCGCGAGCAAATCCGTCCTCTTCGAAGAGCTCCTCCGGCACGGAGTGGGACTCCTCACCGCCTCCCTCCGGGAGGCGGCCGAGAAGACCGCCCGGGACGGCGGCAGCAAGGTCGACGCACTGGACGCGATGATCCGCGCGGGCCTCGTCTTCATCGACCGCTACCCGGCCTTCACACAGCTGTACGTGGCCGAGCTGTGGCGCACCAACCGGGCCTGGCAGTCCACCCTGATGGTGGTCCGTCAGGAGGCCGTCGCGGTGGTCGAGAACGTCCTGCGCGACGGGATCGCGAACGGCGAGCTGAGCGACGAGATCGACACCCCGCTGACGGCGTCGGCGCTGGTCGGCATGGTGCTTGTGGCGGCTCTGGACTGGCAGGCGTTCCAGCCGGAGCGCTCCCTGGACGACGTCCACTCGGCGCTGTCCCGGCTGCTTCAGGGAAGGGTCAGCGGGGACGGGCTCGGACACAAGTGAAGCGCCGGTCCGAAGTGGCCGCGTCCCCCGCGGGCCACGCCGGACCGGCGCCCCTTTTGTGCTCCCCCGTGTTTCCCCGTACTCCCCGTTGGTTCCCCCGTTCCGGTCTCCCCCGGGTCCCCCCGTGTCTCGCTCCCGCCGAGTTTCTCGGCGGAAGGAGCGGACAAGGGCGCTGCACCGTTCCGCCGCCCCGTGTCGGCGGTACCGGAGCCGCGCCCCTTTCCGTGCCTCCACTCTCTCGTTCACGCAGGTCGGCACCCATCCGCGCGCGTACTCAACTCACTCCCTAGGTACGGATACTCAGCCGTACGCACTCATGCCCAGGACGCGCCGTTGCCGACTGGTTACGATCGCCTCCGTGTCCGTACTCCCCCTGGTCTTCACCAGCGGCTGGGCCAGCGGTGTCAACGCGTACGCGGTGGTGCTGCTCCTCGGCATCTTCGGCGCGACCGGGCTGACCGACGAGGTGCCCGAGTCCCTGCAGCGCCCCGAGGTCCTCATCGCTGCGGGCGTGCTGTTCGCCTGCGAGGCCGTCGCCGACAAGATCCCGTACGTGGACTCGGTGTGGGACAGCGTCCACACCGTGATCCGCCCGGTGTCGGGGGCCGTCGTCGCGGCGCTGCTTGCCGGGCAGAGCGGTTCGCTGTCGGAGCTGGCGGCCGGGGCGATCGGCGGCTCGTCGGCGCTGGCCAGCCATGTCGTCAAGGCCGGGACGCGGATGGCGGTCAACACCTCGCCGGAGCCGTTCAGCAACTTCGTGCTGAGCACCGCCGAGGATCTCGGGGTCGCCGGGATCATCACCTTCGCGATGTTCAACCCGCAGGCCGCGGCGATCATCGCGGGCGTCCTGCTGGTGACCGGTCTGGTGGTGCTCTACTTCCTGGTCTCGCGGATCAGACGGTTCCTGCGCCGCAGGGCCCAGCGCCGCGAGGAGAGACGCCTCGCGGAACGGGTGGGACGCCCACCGGGTGGCTGACCGGCGGCTGGCCGGCGGACCTGGCGGCCCTGACCGGCCCCCTGCGACTCCTCGTCGGCCCCAGGCCCCAGGCCCCAGCCGCTCCAGGTCGACCCCAGCCGCTCCAGGCCGGCCCCAGCCGACTCCTGGCGGGCCCCGGTCCCTCTGGACGGCCCCGGTCGTCCCTTGGCCGACCCGGTTCGGCGTCCCCCTGCCGCACAGGCCCGGAGACCGGCTGTCAGTGGCGGCCGATAAAGTCCCTGGCATGGCACGAATTGCGGTGATCGGCGCAGGCATGGGCGCGATGGCGGCCGCCGCCCGGCTGGCCGTCGCGGGCCACCGGGTGGTGGTGTACGAGCGCGCGGCGACGTACGGCGGGGCGGTGGGCCGCTTCGAGCGTGACGGCTTCGCCTTCGACACCGGCCCGGGGCTGCTCCAACTGCCCGCGGTCTACCGCGACCTGTTCGTCAAGACGGGCAAGGAGCCCCTGGAGGCCTGCGTCGACCTGGTCCAGGTCGACCCGGCGGCACGGCACGTCTTCGCCGACGGCACGGAGGTCTCGCTGCCCAACGCCTCCCGCGCGGGGGTCGTCTCGGCCCTGGACGAGGCCCTCGGGGCGGGCGCGGGCGAGCGCTGGGGCGACTTCCTGGTCCGGGCGCGCGAGGCCTGGGACCGGACGCGCCGCCCGCTCCTGGAGGAGCCGCTGTGGCCCAACTGGCAGGTGCTGGCGGAGCGTGAGCCCTACCCCGCGCTGCGGCAGCGCAGACTGCTGCGCACCCGCACGGCCCGGACCCTCGCGGAGGTCGGCGCGTGGGAGCTGGCCGACCCACGCCTCGCCGCCCTCCTGGAGAGCCACGCGCTGGCGTACGGCCTCGACCCGCACACCGCCCCGGCTAGCGCGGCGGTCCTGCCGTACATGGAGCACGCGTTCGGCGCCTGGTATCTGCGCGGCGGAATCCGGGAGTTGGCGCGCGCCGTGCACGAGCGGTGCCTGGCCCGCCGGGTGGAGTTCGTCTTCGACGCCGAGGTCGTTTCGGTCACGGAGAAGGACGGCCGGGCGGCGGGCGTGGAGCTGCGCGACGGGACGGTCGCCGAGGCGGACTTCGTCGTGGGCGGCCCGCCGGAGCTGCTGGAGACCCTGACGGGTCGCGGCAGTCTGTACGAGGGTGACGTGCCCGAGTCACACCCCGCTTCCCTGACCTGCGGCAAGGTCGTCGTCTGCCTCGCCCTGCGCGGCCCGCGCGAGCCAGGCGCCGTACACCGCACGGTGGTTCACACGACGGACCCCGCCGACGAGCGGAACGTCTTCGGGGCCGGGAAGCCGGCGGAGCGGCCCACCGTGTGGGTGGACCGGCCGGACGACGCGCTGCTGCGTCCGGACGACGACCACGAGTCCGTGGTGCTGACGGCGACGGTGCCGTCCCTGGCGCACCACGACTGGACCGCCGAGGGTGCCGCCGACGCCTTCGCGGACCGTATGGTCACGGCCGCCGAGCGGGCCATGCCGGGCCTGCGCGAGCGCGTGCTGTGGCGCGAGGTGCGCACCCCGGTGGACACCGAGCGGGAGACCGGGGCCGGGGGCGGCGCCGTGCCCGCTCCCGCGCTGGCCGGTGTGGACGGCACCCTGCTGCGGCCCGCCAACAGCACCCGCGTACCGGGCCTGTTCACGGTCGGCGGCTGGGCGCACCCCGGCGGCGGACTGCCGCACGCGGGGATGTCCGGCGCACTGGTCGCCGGACTCGTCGTGGAGGGGCCGGACTTCCGGGGCTCGCAGTGAGTGACGGCGACGGGGCGACGACCGGGGCGCGTTGAGCCCCGGTCGAGCCCGGCTCACTCAGTACCGGCTCCGACTCAGTACCGGCTCCGACTCGGAACCGGTACCGACTCAGAACCGGTACCGACTCAGAACCGGTACTGCTCGTCGTACCCGCCGCCCTGCTGTCCGTTGCCGCCATTGGTCCCGTTGTTCCCGTTGCCGTCGTACGGATACGACTGCTCCGGCGGGAGTTCGCCGCCGTACGGGTCCTCGGTGTTGCGCTGCTGCGGCACCCAGACACCGCCGGCCGGTGTCTCGCCGACGTAACCGCCGTTGGTGGCGTACGGGTCCTGGGTGTAGCCCTGCTGCGTGTACTGCTGCTGCGAGGCGTCGTAGGGCTGGCCGTACGACGCGGCGTCATAGGCCTGCGTGCCGATGTACGGGTCGGAGTAGGCGGCGTACTGCTGCTGCCCGGTGTCGTAGCCGTACTGCTGCTGGTCGTAGCCGGAGTAGCCGTCGTACGAGTAGTTCTGGCCGAGCGGGTCCTGGCCCTGGGCCTGTCCCTGGGCCTGCGCGGCGGCCGCGTACGCCGGGTCGGTGGCCGCGGCGTAGGCGGCGTCGCTGTAGACGCCGTACTGCCCCGTGTCGTCGGGCAGCGGCTGCGGTTCGTACACCGAGGTCGACTCGGCGGGAGTCTCGGGGCGCTGTCCGAAGACCGAGTCGTCGCGTCCGTAGGGGTCGTCCTGGCCGAAGTCCTGGCTGGGGAACGTCGTGGTTTCCGCGGCGTGGAGGTCGGAGACCTCCAGCGTCGGGTCCTTGCGCTCCTCGCCGCGGCGGCGCTTGCTGGCGCCCGGGCGGGCGCCGCCGCCGAGGCCGTTGACGGCCCAGCCGGATGCGAAGCCGCTGCGGAACGAGAGCGTGACGTACGTCTGCCCGACGGCGAAGGCCGCGGCACCCAGGCCGATGACCAGCACGTTCGGAATCAGGACACCGAGGACCACCCCGAGGAAGCCGGCGAAGGCGAGCAGCCGCCAGCGCAGCCGCGCCTTGTACTGCAGCAGCACCTCGCCGAGCAGCCATAGCGCGACGATGCCGAATGCGATGTAGAGGACCGTCCAGCCCATGTACGCCCCTCTCCCAGGTGACCGCTACGCAGTGTGTCGTACGACGATGCGACCGGTCTAGGCCTGCTGTGGGTGATGCAGGCCCAGGTTCTCGTAGATTTCCAGCGTCGCGGTGGAGTTGTTCAACGTAATGAAATGCAGTCCGGGGACTCCCTCGGCCAGCAGCCTCGCGCAGAACTCCGTGGCGAACTCAATGCCAATGGAGCGTACAGCCGCCGGATCGTCTTTGGCTGTGAGGATCCGCTCTTTGAGGGCGTCCGGGAACGAGGCGTTGCTCAGCTTGGGCAACCGCTCCAGCATCTTCACGCTGGTCACCGGCATGACCTCGGGGATGACCGGGGTCTCGCAGCCCGCCGAGTCGACCCGGTCACGCAGCCGCAGATACGACTCCGGCTGGAAGAACATCTGCGTGATCGCGTAGTCCGCGCCGGCCCGGCACTTGTCGACGAAGTGCGCCACGTCACGGTCCCAGTCGGCCGAGCGCGGGTGCATCTCGGGGAAGGCCGCGACGCCCACGCAGAAGTCGCCGGACTCCTTGATGAGCCGGACGAGTTCGGCCGCGTACGTCAGGCCCTGGGGGTGCGCCACCCAGTCGGCCATCGGGTCGCCGGGCGGGTCGCCGCGCACGGCGAGCATGTTGCGGATCCCGGCGTCGGCGAACTGGCCGATGATGTTGCGCAGCTCGGCGATGGAGTGGTTGACCGCGGTGAGGTGGGCGACCGGGGTCAGGGTCGTGTCGGCGACGATCTGCTGGGTCTCCTTGACCGTGCCCGCCCGGGTCGAACCGCCCGCGCCGTACGTCACCGACACGAAGTCGGGGGCCACGGCCTCGACCCGGCGCAGCGCGTTCCACAGGTTCCGCTCGCCCTTCGGGGTCTTCGGCGCGGAGAACTCGAACGAGTACGTCTCCTTGCCGGTCGCGAGCATGTCACGCACCGTGCGTGCGCGGTCCGTCCTGGTGGAAGCAGATCCGAGGGCCATACCCGCAGGTTAGTCAGGGTGCGGCGGTCCCCCAACCGGATCCGGGAAATTTGCCCGCTTTGTCGATTTGTTGTCCACCACTCGGACAACCGCGGCCCCGGGACACCTACGCGTGACGCAGGCGCTTCGCGAACTCCGCCGCCGCCGCGCCCGGGTCGTCGGCGTCGGTGATGGCCCGTACGACGACGACTCGGCGGGCGCCCGCTTCGAGCACCTCGTCGAGGTTGCCGAGGTCGATGCCGCCGATGGCGAACCAGGGGCGCTCCGTGACCAGTGCGGCCGTGTACCGGACCAGGTCAAGGCCAGGCGCGTGGCGGCCGGGCTTGGTGGGGGTCGGCCAGCAGGGGCCGGTGCAGAAGTAGTCCACGCCCTGCTGGACGGCGGCGGCAGCTGCCTCCGAATCGGCGTGCGTGGAGCGGCCGATCAGGACGTCGTCGCCGAGGATCGCCCGGGCGGCGGGTACCGGAAGGTCGCCCTGGCCCAGGTGCAGCACGTCGGCGCCGATGGCGTGGGCGACGTCCGCCCGGTCGTTCACCGCGAGCAGTTTGCCGTGCCGACGGCAGGCGTCCGCGAGGACGGCGAGGTGCTCCAGCTCCTCGGCCGCCTCCATGCCCTTGTCCCGCAGCTGCACGATGTCCACGCCGTTCGCCAGGACCGCGTCCAGGAAGTCGGCGAGGTCGCCCTGGCGCCTGCGGGCGTCCGTGCAGAGGTACACCCGGGCGTCGGCGAGCCGGGCGCGTGCGGTGGATTCGGGCATGCGTGGGTCCCCCGTGTCGTGTCGGTGGCGTACGGGCCGTGAGGATCGCGGCCCGTACGCCGAACGGCGTGATCAGGTCAGACGGCGAGCGCCTGGGCGCGACGCTTCACCTCCGTGCCGCGATTCTCGCTCAGAGCCTGCGCGGGCGTACCGGGCAGGCTCTCGTCGGGGGTGAAGAGCCACTCGAGCATCTCTTCGTCGGTGAAGCCGTCGTCCCGCAGGAGCGTCAGGGTGCCGGTCAGGCCCTTGACGACCTTCTGTTCGGCCCCGTCGATGAAAGCGGCGGGGACGTGCAGCGCTCGGTTCTCACCACGGCGTACGGCGATGAGCTGGCCTTCCTTGACCAGCTGCCGGACGCGGGTCACCTCGACGCCGAGCTGTTCGGCGATGTCGGGGAGGGTGAGCCAGGCGGGGACGAGAGCATCGATCTTTGCGTCAATCTCGGTCACGAACACAAGCCTGCCATCTCGGACTGACAGTCGGTACCCGGACCGGTGCGACCGTGTCACGCAGGCCCCCTCACGCAGGGCCGCGCCCGTCAGGGGCGTGGGGAACTGCGCGACCAGCCACGGACGGCCCGCAGACACGGGACGACCTCCAACCGTGCGGCCCAGCGGAGCGTCTACGCGGTCGCGCCCTTGAGCGGCAACGCGGGATCGGACAGAAGCCCGGAATCCATCGGCGTCCCCGCCTCGATCAGCCGCTTCCCCTGCGCCAGGTCCCGCGGCCGTCCCACCGCCAGGACCGCGACCAGGCGGCCCTCGCGGAGCCAGCACACCGACCAGGACGGTCCGGCCGGGTCACCGCGCCACACGAGGGCGGCGGCGGACGCGTGATGGCCCGCGTACTGGACGAAGCGGCCGAACTGCTCGGACCAGAAGTACGGCACGGGGTCGTACGCGGCGGACGTCTCGCCGACGATGTTCGCGGCGACCGTGCGCGGCCCCTGGAGGGCGTTGTCCCAGTGGTGGACCAGCAGTCGCTCGCCGTAGCGGCCGGACGGGAACGAGGCGCAGTCGCCGACCGCGTACACGTCCGGGGCGGAGGTGCGCAGATGGTCGTCCGCGACGATCTCGCGACGGTCGCCGAGCTCGATCCCGGAACCGGCCAGCCAGGCCGTCGCGGGCCGGGCCCCGATACCGACGACGACGGCGCCCGCGAGCAGCCGCGAGCCGTCGTCGAGCACCACCTCGCCGTGCTCGACGCGCTCCACGCGCGCGTGGGTGCGCAACACCGCCCCGCTGTCCGCGTACCAGGCGGCCATCGGAGCGGCCACCTCCTCGGGCAGCACACCGGCGAGCGGACGGTCGGCGGCCTCCACGACGGTCACCGCGCAGCCCGCCTCACGCGCCGCCGTGGCGAACTCGGCGCCGATCCAGCCCGCGCCCACCACCACGATGTCGTGCTGCCGGGCGAGGACGGGGCGCAGCCGCTCGGCGTCGTCGAGCGTGCGCAGCAGATGGACGCCGGGTACGCCCTGGGCGCCCGGCAGTTGGATCGGCTCGGCGCCGGTGGCGATGACGAGGACGTCGTACGGAACCGGGCCGTCGACCGTGTCCAGCTCGTGCCGCGAGGGGTGCACGCCGGTCACTTCGAGCCCCAGGCGGAGTTCGACGTCGAGCGCTTCGAAGTCGACGTCGAAGGCGGAGCCCTCGGCCTTGCCGAGCAGCACGGCCTTGGACAGCGGGGGCCGGTCGTACGGCTGATGGGGCTCCGCGCCGATCAGGGTCACGCTTCCGGTGAAGCCCCGTTCCCGCAGGGCGACGGCCGTCTGTACGCCTGCCATGCCCGCCCCGACGATCACGGCGCTCCGTCGCGCCGCCGGGCTCCGTCCCTGCGTCTGCTCGCTCACACGATCACCATAGACACTGGTGAAATCGTCGGTCAGGGGCGCGATCCGTGAGCTGTTGCACAGCGTCAGCCCTCGTTGACCTCTTCGACCACACTCGTCCCGCTGCCCTCCTGGGACTCCCACTCCCAGGTCTCCTCCAGGCGCACCCGTCCGTCGGCCAGCTCGACGACCGAGGAGACGCAGTGCCCCGACGAGGTGGTGCCGTCCACCTTCAGCTGCACGTACCGGAAGTCGAGCCGGTCGCCCTCGCGCGTGCCCACGAGGTGACCGCGTACGACATCGCCGCCCGCGTACTCGGCCCAGATCTCGCCGTCCTTCTCGTGGTACGAGAACCGGGTGCGGGTGCCCACCTGACCTGGCGCCTGGTCGGCGACCGGCGAGAGGAGGAGACCGTCGAGCGAGCGGGCCATGCGTGAAGGCTCCCTTACAGGCTGTTGGGGCGAAGGGCTAGGGTGGCCAACGTAAAGCACTCGCGGGAGTCCGGACGCACCGGGCTGAGAGGGAGGCTGGGACGGCCTCCGACCGTACGAACCTGATCCGGGTCATGCCGGCGAAGGGAGGGGCTGGACGCCCATGTCGCGTACACCGGAGACATCCGTTTCACCCGGCACAACCGATGCGACCCATGCTTCCCATGCAACCGATACGAGGCGCACGTCGGACGTCCTGGTCGTCGGGGGCGGGATCATCGGCCTGGTCACGGCCTGGCGGGCCGCGCAGCGCGGGTTCACGACCGCGCTCGTGGACCCGGAGCCCGGCGGCGGCGCCGCGCAGGTCGCTGCCGGGATGCTGGCCGCCGTCACCGAACTCCACTACGGCGAGCAGACCCTGCTTGGCCTCAACCTGGCCTCCGCGCGCCGCTATCCGGACTTCGCGGCCGAGCTGACCGAGGCCGCCGGCCAGGACATCGGATACCGGCGGTGCGGCGCGCTGGCCGTCGCGCTCGACGCCGACGACCGCGCCCAGTTGCGCGAAGTGCACGCCCTGCAAGTCCGGTCGGGCCTGGAGTCGGAGTGGCTCAGCGGCCGTGAGTGCCGGCGGCTGGAGCCGATGCTCGCGCCGGGCGTGCGCGGCGGGCTCCGGGTCGACAGCGACCACCAGGTCGATCCCCGGCGGCTCTCCGCCGCCCTGGTCACGGCCTGCGAGCGGGCCGGAGTGACCTTCCACCGGACGTGGGCGGACCGTCTGACCGTCGTACGGGACCGGGCCGTCGGAGTCGTGACGACGGACGGCACCGAGCTTTCGGCGGACCAGGTCGTACTCGCCGGGGGCAGCCTCAGCGGGCGTCTGACGGGCGTCCCCGACGACGTGCTGCCGCCGGTGCGCCCCGTGAAGGGACAGGTGCTGCGACTGACCGTCCCGAAGCGGTTCGCGCCCTTCCTGAGCCGCAGCGTGCGGGCGGTCGTGCGCGGCAGCCACATCTATCTGGTGCCGCGGGAGAGCGGCGAACTGGTCGTCGGCGCGACCAGCGAGGAGCAGGGCTGGGACACCACGGTGACCGCCGGCGGTGTGTACGAACTGCTGCGGGACGCCCACGAACTCGTCCCCGGCATCACCGAACTGCCGCTGACCGAGACGCGGGCCGGACTGCGCCCGGCCTCCCCCGACAACGCGCCCCTGCTCGGCCCGACCGGACTCCCCGGGCTGCTGCTGGCGACCGGCCACTACCGCAACGGCGTACTCCTCACACCCGTCACCGGGGACGCCATGGCGCACGCCCTGACCACCGGTGAACTCCCGGACGTGGCCCGCCCCTTCACACCCAGGCGGTTCGGCGCCGCCGCACTCTCGGAGCAGCACGCATGAGCATGAGCATCTTCGTCAACGGGGAGCGGCGGCAGCTGGCCCCGGACACCGCCCTCGACACCCTCGTCGCCGCGCTCACCGCGGCTCCCTCCGGTGTCGCCGCCGCACTCAACGAAACCGTCGTCCCGCGCGCGCAGTGGTCGAAGACCCTCCTCTCCGAGGGAGACCGCGTCGAAGTCCTCACCGCCGTCCAAGGAGGCTGACCCATGGCCGACGATCCCTTCGTCCTCGGCGGTACGTCCTTCACGTCCCGTCTGATCATGGGCACCGGTGGCGCGCCCAGCCTCGACGTCCTGGAGCGCTCGCTCGTCGCGTCCGGCACCGAGCTGACCACGGTCGCGATGCGCCGCGTGAACCCCGAGGCCCACGGCTCGGTCCTGTCCGTGCTGGAACGGCTGGGCATCCGCGTGCTGCCCAACACGGCGGGCTGCTTCACCGCCGGGGAGGCCGTGCTGACGGCCCGGCTCGCGCGTGAGGCGCTCGGCACGGACCTCGTGAAGCTGGAGGTCATCGCCGACGAGCGCACGCTGCTGCCCGACCCGATCGAGCTGCTCGACGCGGCCGAGACCCTGGTCGACGACGGCTTCACGGTCCTCCCGTACACCAACGACGACCCGGTGCTCGCCCGCAGACTGGAGGACGTGGGGTGCGCCGCGGTCATGCCGCTCGGGTCGCCGATCGGGTCCGGGCTGGGCATCCGCAACCCGCACAACTTCCAGCTGATCGTGGAGCACGCGCGCGTGCCGGTGATCCTGGACGCGGGCGCCGGTACGGCGTCGGACGCGGCGCTCGCCATGGAGCTGGGGTGCCAGGGTGTGATGCTCGCCTCGGCCGTGACCCGGGCGCAGGAGCCGGTGCTCATGGCCGAGGGCATGCGGCACGCGGTCGAGGCGGGCCGGCTCGCGTACCGCGCGGGGCGTATCCCGCGCCGTCACTTCGCCGAGGCGTCGTCTCCCGTGGAGGGTGTCGCCCGGTTGGACCCGGAAAGGCCGGCTTTCTGACCTTTGGCCTGAACACCTGTCTGAATCCAGGCGCCGCACGGATCGGTCACCGTGCGACGTCCGTCACAGCTCGGCTGCAGTACCGCCCCGGATTTGCCCGTGCGGGCGGCGTTGACAGTGGCGGCTCGTACACTCACCTGCGTGGATACGACCCTTCAGGACCCGCTCGTCGGGCACGTGCTCGACGGCCGCTACCGCGTCGACGCGCGCATCGCGGTCGGCGGGATGGCCACGGTCTACCGGGCCGTGGACACCCGCCTGGACCGGGTGCTCGCGCTCAAGGTGATGCACCCGACGCTGGCGGCCGACGCCACGTTCGTCGACCGCTTCATCCGCGAGGCCAAGTCCGTGGCCAGGCTCGCCCACCCGAACGTGGTGCAGGTCTTCGACCAGGGCACGGACGGCAACTTCGTCTATCTGGCGATGGAGTACGTGGCCGGATGCACCCTGCGTGACGTGCTGCGCGAGCGCGGGGCGCTGCAGCCCCGGGCCGCGCTCGACGTCCTGGAGCCGGTCCTCGCCGCGCTCGGCGCCGCGCACCGCGCCGGGTTCGTGCACCGCGACATGAAGCCGGAGAACGTCCTGATAGGGGACGACGGCCGGGTGAAGGTGGCGGACTTCGGCCTCGTACGGGCCGTGGACACGGTCACCAGCACGACGGGGGCCGTGCTCGGCACGGTGTCGTATCTCGCGCCGGAGCAGATAGAGAACGGCACGACCGACCCCCGGGTCGACGTGTACGCCTGCGGCATCCTCCTCTTCGAGATGCTGACCGGCGACCGCCCGCACTACGGGGACTCACCCGCCACCGTGCTCTACAAGCACCTCCACGAGGACGTGCCCCCGCCGTCGGCGTCCGTGCCGGGCCTGGCCTACGAGCTCGACGAGCTGGTCACGACGGCCACCGCGCGCAACCCCGACCTCCGTCCGTACGACGCGGTGGAGCTGCTCTCGCGGGTCCTGGACGCACGGAACGCGCTGAGCGCCGACCAGCTGGACGCCGTCCCGCCGCAAGCGGTCGCGACGGACCACCAGAACGCCGACGACCGTACGAGCGTGATCCCGCTCTCGCTGTCGGTACCGCGGCCGCTCCCGGTGAACGACGACGACGCCGAGCTGAACCGCACGAGCTATCTGCCGTCCCCGCCGCCCGAACCGCCGCGCCGTGGACGTGGCGGCCGTTCGCTGGCGCCCCGTCGCGGCCTGCTCGCGATCGTCGCGGTGGTGCTGCTGGCCCTCGGCCTCGGCGCGGGCGTCTGGTACATCAACTCCGGCCAGTTCACCAATGTCCCGGCGGTGCTCTCGAAGACCGAGGCGCAGGCCAGGAAGCAGCTCACGGACGCCGGTCTCGACGTGAAGGACGTCAAGCGCAGCTTCAGCGACACCGTCAAGCCCGGCCGGGTCATCAGCAGTGACCCGAAACCGGGCGCCCGGATCCGGGACAACGACTCCGTGTCGCTGACGGTCTCCAAGGGCCCGGAGATCGTGCGCGTGCCGGACCTGGAGGGCTACTCGCTGGACAAGGCCAAGCAGCGCCTGAAGAGCGAGGGCCTGGTGGCGGGCATGGTCACCAAGGGCTTCAGCGACGACGTACCGGTGGGCTTCGTGATCCGTACGGAGCCGGGGGCGGGCACCGAGCGCCGCGGCGGTTCGGCGATCGCGCTCACCGTCAGCAAGGGCAACCCGGTGGACGTGCCCGACGTCGTGGGTGACGACCTGGAGGACGCCAGGCAGGAGCTGGAGGACGCCGGTCTGACGGTCGAGGTCGCCTCCGAGCAGGTCACGTCCGAGTACGAGGCCGGCCAGGTCGCCAAGCAGTCACCGGACCCCGACACCAGGGCGGCCGGCGGCGACACCGTGACGCTGACGGTGTCCAAGGGCCCGGAGATGATCGAGGTCCCGGACGTCGTGGGCGACAGCGTCGACGACGCGAAGCAGGAGCTGGAGGCGGCCGGTTTCAAGGTCGAGGAGGACCGCGGTCTGCTGGGCCTCTTCGGCGACACGGTCAAGGGCCAGTCGGTGGACGGCGGCGACACGGCACCCGAGGGATCGACGATCACGATCGAGATCCGCTGACGCGGACGCAGACGCAGACGGGCACAACAGCAGACGGGCGCGCAGGCACAGGCAGGCATGCCGGGCGCGCCCAGGCACCCGCAGGGACATGGCCGCCGACGGGGTTACCGGGACCGCGTGACACCCTGAAGGGGTGAGCACTCAGCAGTCCCGCAACCCCGTCGGCGGCCATGTCCCCGTCGCCGGAGGCCTCGCCTCCGTCGGCCTCTCGTACGCCCGCGAGCTGGCCGCCGAGACCGTCCAGGTCTTCGTCGCCAACCCGCGCGGCTGGGCGACTCCGCCCGGCAACCCCCTCCAGGACGACGAGTTCCGCGCGGCCTGCGCCGCCGAGTCGATCCCCGCGTACGTCCATGCGCCCTATCTGATCAACTTCGGCTCGCACACCGAGGCGACCGTGGAGAAGTCGGTGGAGTCGCTGCGGCACTCGCTGCGGCGCGGGCGGGCCATCGGGGCGCTGGGCGTCGTCGTGCACACGGGGTCGGCGACCGGTGGCCGGGAGCGATCGGTCGCGCTGAAGCAGGTCCGCGAGCACCTGCTGCCGCTGCTGGACGAGCTGACCCACGACGACGACCCGTTCCTGCTGCTGGAGTCGACCGCCGGACAGGGCTCTTCGCTCTGCTCACGGACCTGGGACTTCGGACCGTACTTCGAGGCGCTCGACTCCCATCCGAAGCTGGGCGTCTGCCTGGACACCTGCCACATCTTCGCGGCGGGCCACGACCTCACCGGGCCCAGCGGGATGCACCAGACGCTCGACCTGCTGGTGGACACGGTCGGCGAGGGCCGGCTGAAACTGATCCACGCCAACGACTCCAAGGACGTGGCCGGCGCCCACAAGGACCGCCACGAGAACATCGGCGCCGGGCACATCGGCGAGGACCCGTTCCGTGCACTGATGACCCACCCCGCCACCGAGGGCGTACCGCTGATCATCGAGACGCCCGGCGGCAAGGAGGGGCACGCTGCGGACGTGGAGCGGCTGAAGAAGCTCCGGGACGGCTGAGCGAAGCCTCAAGAACCTCAGCCCGGAAGGCTCAGTTCAGGAAGCTCGGCTCGGAAAACCCGGCTCGGGAACTCAGGAAAGCGCGGGGCTCAGAGCTCGGGTCCGTCCCCGGGCTCCTCCTGGTACGAGTAGCGCTGTTCGCGCCAGGGGTCGCCGATGTTGTGGTAGCCGCGCTCCTCCCAGAAGCCGCGGCGGTCGGCCGTCATGTACTCGACGCCGCGCACCCACTTGGGACCCTTCCACGCGTACAGCTGCGGCACGACGAGACGCAGCGGGAAGCCGTGTTCCGCGGTGAGCAGTTCGCCGTCCTTGTGGGTGGCGAAGATCGAGCGGTCGGACGCGAAGTCGTCGAGGCGCAGATTCGAGCTGAAGCCGTACTCGGCCCAGACCATCACATGGGTGACGGTGGGCGCGGGCGGGGCGATCTCCAGGATCGTACGGGCCGGGATGCCGCCCCACTCCGCACCGATCATGCTGAACTTGGTGACGCAGTGCAGATCGGCCACGACCGTGGCGTACGGCAGGGCGGTGAACTCCTCGTGGGTCCAGCAGTGCTTCTCGCTGTCGGCGGTGGCGCCGAAGACCCTGAACTCCCAGCGCTCGGGGCGGAACTTCGGCACGGGCCCGTAGTGCGTGACCGGCCAGCCCCGCTGAAGTCGCTGCCCCGGCGGAAGCTCGGACTGCGCTGCTTCTCCAGATTCACGACCCACCGGCTGACCCATGACTCCATCCTGACAGACCTCGGACGATGGGCATGACCAGGTACGCATCGACCCCGACAACTCGGTACAACCAGGACTAAGCAAGTACTTACTTACTAAGCATGCACTTACTGGACGATCTTCTACGCCGGTGCAATCATGCGGCGCAACCTGCCAGTTCCCCCCGCTTGGAAGGAGCCTCTGCGATGCAGGGCGATCCCGAGGTCATCGAATTCCTCAACGAGCAGCTGACCGCCGAACTCACCGCGATCAACCAGTACTTCCTGCACGCGAAGATGCAGGAGAACTTCGGCTGGACGAAGCTCGCGAAGTACACGCGGCACGAGTCCATCGACGAGATGAAGCACGCGGAGATCCTGACCGACCGCATCCTCTTCCTGGACGGCCTGCCGAACTACCAGCGGCTGTTCCACGTCCGCGTCGGGCAGACGGTCACGGAGATGTTCCAGGCGGACCGGCAGGTCGAGGTCGAGGCGATCGACCGGCTCAAGCGCGGTATCGAGGTGATGCGGACCAAGGGCGACATCACGTCCGCGAACATCTTCGAGTCGATCCTCGAGGACGAGGAGCACCACATCGACTATCTGGACACCCAGCTGGAGCTGGTGGAGAAGCTCGGCGAGGCGCTCTACATCGCGCAGCTCATCGAGCAGCCGGACAGCTGAACCGGCCGGACAGCTAGGCGGCCTCTTCCAGCGCTTCCACTTCGGAGAGCACAGGCATGCCCTGGTCGGCCAGCTCGCGCCGGGGGCAGTCACCCCTGCCCAGCAGTGCCTGAATGCGTCGTACGCACGAGCCGCAGTCGGTGCCCGCCTTGCAGGCCGACGCTATCTGCCGGGGGGTGCAGGCACCCTCGTCCGCGTGCTTCTTCACCTGCGCCTCGGTCACCCCGAAGCAGTTGCAGACGTACACGCGGATCACCTCCCGACGGGATTCGTTGGGTCGTCGTGCCATCCCGATAATCGGTGAGGCTAACCTAACCTTACCCGCCTGACCTGAGCCGCAAAAGTGCGATGGGGCGCGGATCGTATGTGATCCGCGCCCCAATGCATGCTCCTGTAACAGCCGAAACGGCTGCCGGCCCACTACTGGTCCCGGTACATCTCCGCCACCAGGAAGGCCAGGTCCAGGGACTGGCTGCGGTTGAGGCGCGGGTCGCAGGCCGTCTCGTAGCGCTGGTGCAGGTCGTCGACGAAGATCTCGTCGCCGCCGCCCACGCACTCGGTGACGTCGTCACCGGTGAGCTCGACGTGGATGCCGCCCGGGTGGGTGCCCAGGCCCTTGTGGACCTCGAAGAAGCCCTTGACCTCGTCGAGCACGTCGTCGAAGCGGCGGGTCTTGTGGCCGGAGGCCGCCTCGTACGTGTTGCCGTGCATCGGGTCGGTGATCCAGGCGACGGTCGCGCCCGAGGCGGTGACCTTCTCGACCAGCTCGGGCAGCTTGTCGCGGACCTTGTCGGCGCCCATGCGGACGATGAAGGTCAGCCGGCCGGGCTCACGGTCCGGGTCGAGGCGCTCGATGTACTGCAGCGCGTCCTCGGCCGTCGTCGTCGGGCCCAGCTTGATGCCGATCGGGTTACGGATCTTCGAGGCGAACTCGATGTGCGCGCCGTCCAGCTGACGGGTGCGCTCACCGATCCACACCATGTGCCCGGAGACGTCGTACAGGTGGCCCGTACGGGAGTCGACCCTGGTCAGCGCCGATTCGTAGTCGAGGAGCAGCGCCTCGTGGGAGGCGTAGAACTCGACGGTCTTGAACTCCTCCGGGTCGGCCCCGCAGGCGTGCATGAAGTTCAGCGCCTGGTCGATCTCGCGCGCCAGCTGCTCGTAGCGCTGGCCCGACGGCGAGGTCTTCACGAAGTCCTGGTTCCAGGCGTGCACCTGGCGCAGGTCGGCGTAGCCGCCGGTCGTGAAGGCGCGCACCAGGTTGAGCGTGGAGGCAGAGGCGTTGTACATCCGCTTCAGGCGCTCGGGGTCCGGGATGCGGGCCTTCTCGTTGAACTCGAAGCCGTTGACCGAGTCGCCGCGGTAGGTCGGCAGGGTCACGCCGTCGCGGGTCTCGGTGCCCTTGGAGCGCGGCTTGGAGTACTGGCCGGCGATGCGGCCGACCTTCACGACCGGCACGGACGCCGCGTACGTGAGGACGGCGCCCATCTGGAGCAGGGTCTTGAGCTTGTTGCGGATGTGGTCGGCGGACACGGCGTCGAAGGCCTCGGCGCAGTCGCCGCCCTGAAGCAGGAACGCCTCGCCCTTGGCGACGGCTCCCAGCCGGGCGCGCAGCTGGTCGCACTCGCCGGCGAAGACGAGCGGCGGATACGACTCGAGGTCCGCGATCACATCGCGCAGAGCCTCGGCATCGGGGTACTCGGGCTGCTGCGCCGCGGGCAGGTCTCGCCAGGTGTTGCCAGCGCTTGCGCTGGACTTAGCGTTCACGGTCACGACCTCAACATTACGGGGTCGTGTCGGGCGTCCATCCCCATGCTCATCAATTGAGACGGGGCGCGCTCGATCGAACGCCCCGATGTGCACGCCGTGCGTACGCCGTATGTACGCCGTCACACAGGGTTTCGCATGGGGTAAGGTGCGGCGCATGTTCGCGCACTCGATCCAGAACTTGATCCAGAACTGGTGGTGGACCGCTCATCCGGCGGCCCACTGACTGCGCGTACGCAAGACTTCGCGAAGGCCGCCCGAGGGGCGGCCTTCGGTGTTTTCGCGACCGGGACCGTTCCTCTCCACTCCTCTCCCACGAGACGCCGAGAAGGAACCCGGACCCATGAATCTGCTCGACCTGCTGGACGATCCCCGCCCTTTCGCCCTGCTGCGCCGCCGTACGCCGGGCCGCTCCGCCGAGAAGAACGACACCGTGGAGCTGCTGCTCGGCCCGGTCACCGAGTACGAGCGGCTGGCCGACATCCCCGAGGGCCTCGCCCTCGTCCCGTACCGCCAGATCCGGGAGCGCGGCTTCGACGTCCGCGACGACGGCACCCCGCTCGCGGTGCTCACCCCCGAGGAGTCGTACGAACTCCCCCTGGAGCAGGCCCTGTCGGAGCTGCCCGCGCACGACGTGCGGGTCGAGAGCGGTGGCTTCGACGTCGGGGACGAGGCGTACGCGGAGATCGTCGGGCGGGTGCTGCACGAGGAGATCGGGCGGGGCGAGGGCGCGAACTTCGTCATCCGGCGGACGTACGAGGGCAGGATCCCGGGGTTCGGACGGGCCGACGCGCTGGCCCTCTTCCGGCGGCTGCTGGTGGGTGAGCGGGGCGCGTACTGGACGTTCGTCGTGCACACGGGAGAGCGGACGCTGGTCGGGGCGAGCCCGGAGGTGCATGTCCGGATGTCCGGCGGGACGGTCGTGATGAACCCGATCAGCGGAACGTACCGCTATCCCGCCGAGGGGCCGACGCCCGAGGACCTGCTGGGCTTCCTGGCCGACGGCAAGGAGATCGAGGAGCTCTCGATGGTCGTCGACGAGGAGCTCAAGATGATGTGCACGGTCGGTGACATGGGCGGAGTCGTGATCGGGCCGCGACTGAAGGAGATGGCCCATCTCGCGCACACCGAGTACGAGTTGCGGGGCAAGTCGTCGCTGGATGTGCGGGAGGTGCTCAAGGAGACCATGTTCGCGGCGACGGTCACCGGGTCGCCGGTGCAGAACGCCTGCCGGGTGATCGAGCGGCACGAGGTGGGCGGGCGCGGGTACTACGCGGGTGCCCTGGCGCTGATCGGGCGCGATTCGGGTGGGGCCCAGACCCTCGACTCCCCCATCCTCATCCGGACCGCCGACATCGACGGGGACGGCCGGCTGCGGGTCCCGGTCGGCGCGACGCTCGTACGGGGGTCGGACCCGGCGAGCGAGGTCGCCGAGACGCATGCGAAGGCGGCCGGGGTGCTGGCTGCGCTGGGGGTACGCCCCGGCCGGCCGCGGGACACGGACGTACGGGTGAGTCTCGCGGACGACCCGCGGGTGCGGGCGGCGCTGGACGGGCGGCGGGCGGCGCTGGCGCCGTTCTGGCTGCGGATGCAGGAGCGGTCGGCCGAGTTGGAGGGCCATGCGCTGGTCGTGGACGGGGAGGACACGTTCACGGCGATGCTCGCGCATCTGCTGCGCTCGTCGGGGCTTGAGGTGACCGTCCGGCGGTACGACGAGCCGGGGCTGCGGGAGGCGGTGCTCGCGCACGAGGGTCCGCTGGTGCTGGGGCCGGGTCCGGGTGACCCCTCGGACACGACGGACCCGAAGATGGCCTTCCTGCGCGGCCTGACCGCGGAGGTGATCCGCGGCCACCGGCACGGCGTGCTGGGGGTCTGCCTCGGGCATGAGCTGATCGCGGCGGAGCTGGGCCTGGAGACCGTCCGCAAGGAGATCCCCTACCAGGGTGCCCAGACGGACATCGACCTCTTCGGCCGGACGGAGACCGTCGGTTTCTACAACAGCTTCGTGGCGCGCTGCGACGACGAGGCTGCGGTGGAACTGGCGGCCCATGGGGTCGAGGTCAGCCGCAGCGCGGCGGGCGAGGTGCACGCGCTGCGCGGGCCTGGCTTCGCCGGGGTCCAGTTCCATCCGGAGTCGGTGCTGACGCTGCGCGGCACGGACGTCGTACGGGAACTGGTGGCTCAGGTGGTCGCGGGGGCGGGCACCAGCACGTTCTCGGAGCGGCGGCCCGCCGTGTAGTCGAGGACGAAGAGTCCGGCCGCCGCCACGCTCGTGAAGCGTGCCGGAGGTTTTTCGCCCCCGCCGCCCCTACCCATTCCCGTCACTACTCGGGGGCCAGCCCCCGAACCCCCGCTCCTCAAACGCCGGAGGGGCTGGATCTTCGCGGCCCGGGCCGACAACTTCAGCCCGTCCGGCGTTTGAGGACGAGCGCGTCAGCGCGATACGGGGGTTCGGGGGCGGAGCCCCTGAGTAAGGGACGGGAATGGGTAGGGGCGGCGGGGGCGAGGAAAGCCTGGGTCAGCCGAAGAAGACTCCTACCTCCTCGTAGAGGCGGGGGTCCACCGTCTTCAGGCGGGCCGTGGCCTCGGCGATGGGGACACGCACGATGTCGGTGCCCTGGAGCGCGACCATCTTGCCGAAGTCACCGTCCCGGACGGCATCGATGGCGTGCAGGCCGAAGCGGGTGGCCAGCCAGCGGTCGAAGGCACTGGGAGTTCCGCCACGCTGAACGTGGCCCAGGACCGTCGTGCGGGCCTCCTTCCCCGTGCGGCGCTCGATCTCCTTGGACAGCCACTCCCCCACCCCGGAGAGGCGGACGTGACCGAAGGAGTCCAGCGACCCGTCCTTGAGGACCATGTCGCCGTCCTTCGGCATAGCCCCCTCCGCCACGACCACGATCGGCGCGTACGAGGCCTTGAAGCGCGAGGTCACCCACGCACAGACCTGGTCGACGTCGAACCGCTGCTCGGGGATGAGGATGACGTTCGCGCCGCCCGCCAGGCCCGAGTGGAGCGCGATCCAGCCCGCGTGCCGCCCCATCACCTCGCAGACGAGCACCCGCATGTGCGACTCGGCGGTGGTGTGCAGCCGGTCGATCGCCTCGGTCGCGATACCGACGGCGGTGTCGAAGCCGAAGGTGTAGTCGGTGGCGGAGAGGTCGTTGTCGATGGTCTTCGGGACGCCGACCACCGGGACGCCGTACTCGTCGGTGAGACGCGCGGCGACGCCCAGTGTGTCCTCGCCGCCGATCGCGATGAGCGCGTCGACCTCCAGCTTGGCGAGGTTCTCCTTGATCCGGCGGATGCCGTTCTCGACCTTGAGGGGGTTGGTGCGCGAGGAGCCGATGATGGTGCCGCCACGGGGCAGGATGCCGCGCACGGCGGGAATGTCGAGCCGGACGGCGTCACCCTCCAGGGGCCCCCGCCAGCCGTCCCGGAAGCCGGTGAAGTCGTAGCCGTACTCCTGAACGCCCTTGCGGACGATGCCCCGGATGACGGCGTTGAGCCCGGGGCAGTCGCCGCCTCCGGTCAGTACTCCGACCCGCATGGAAAAGTCCCTTCGCCGCGGTTGGCTGATGGGACTCACGCTAATAGTGATCCAGGTCACTTCAGCAGAGGGCGGAAGGTCAATTCCGGTGAATTGTGCGGGGGTTGATCATGCGTCTTCACTCTTTGGTGGTACGCGGACGGTTTACGCGTCGTCGAGGCCCCGCTCTATGGCATAGCGCACCAGCTCCACACGGTTGTGGAGCTGGAGCTTGCCCAGGGTGTTCTGCACATGGTTCTGGACCGTGCGGTGGGAGATCACCAGGCGCTCGGCGATCTGCTTGTAGCTCAGGCCCTTGGCGACCAGCCGGAGCACCTCGGTCTCACGGTCGGTGAGCTGCGGCGCCTTGGGCTCGTCGCCGCCCGTGGCGGGCCCGGGGTCGGACGCGAGTCTGCGGTACTCGCCGAGGACCAGGCCCGCGAGCCCGGGCGTGAAGACGGGGTCGCCGACGGCCGTGCGGCGCACCGCGTCGATCACTTCGTCCGTGGACGCCGACTTGAGCAGATAGCCGGTGGCCCCCGACTTGACCGCCTCCAGTACGTCCGCGTGCTCGCCGCTCGCGGAGAGGACCAGGACACGCAGGGCGGGATTGACCCCGACCAGCTCCTTGCAGACCTGCACCCCGGGCTTGGCCGGCAGGTTCAGGTCCAGGACGAGGACATCGGGGGCGGCGGCCTGCGCACGGCGCACCGCCTGCTCGCCGTCGCCCGCCGTGGCGACCACGTCGAACCCCGACTCGGCCAGGTCGCGCGCGACCGCGTCGCGCCACATGGGGTGGTCGTCCACCACCATGACCCTGATCGGGCCGCCCTGTCCGTCACTCATCGCCGTCCCGCCTTCGCCTTCGCCATGACCTCCGTGGTCCTCCCCGTCGGCTTCCTCGTCTGCTTCCCTGTCGCCCTTGTCATCGCTGCTCCGCCTTCCCCCGTGGACCCTTCGGGTCCTTCACGTTCGTCACGTCCGCCTTCGGGACCTTCAGTTCGACCTCGGTGCCCTGGCCAGGCACCGAGATCAGCTCGGCCGTGCCCCCGATCTCGCGCAGCCGTCCGCGGATCGAGAGGGCCACGCCGAGGCGGCCCTCCCCCTCGGCCTGGGCGAGCCTGCCCTCGGGGATGCCGGGACCGTCGTCCCGTACGGTCACGATCACCTCGTCCGGCTCGTCCTCGACCAGGATCCACGCGCGGGCGTCCGCGCCCACGTGCCGGTGGACGTTGTCCAGGGCGGCACCGACGGCGGCGGCCAGCTCCTTCGCGGCGGCCGGGTCGAGCGGCACCGGGGTGCCCGGCGCGGAGAAGGTCACCTTCGCGGTGGCGTACGGGGCGAGCAGCGAGCGCAGGTCGCAGGGGCTTCCGTCGTCCGGGTCCGGCTCGTCCACCGCGCGCACCAGGGCGCCCTCGGCCTCGTCCTCGGACACGCGTGAGACCGGTACGAGCCCGCCCGAGACCAGTGTGCGCAGCGCGACCTCCTGTTCGCCCGCGAGGCGGCCCAGTTCCGCGGCCTCTCCGCCGAGCGTGGCACCGCGCCGCTGCACCATGGCCAGCACCTGCAGGACGCCGTCGTGGATGTCGCGGGCGAGCCGCTCCCGCTCGCGCGTCGCGGCCTCGATCTCCAGGGCGCGGGCGAGGGTGCGCTCGGAGGCGCGGGCCACCTCGACGACGTATCCGATGGCGATGGAGGCGACCCAGACGAGCAGCACGTTGTGGAGGGTGTCCTGGCTGAGCGCGCCGCGCTGGACGACGTTGGCGACGCCGACGAGCGCCGAGGCGAAGGCCGCCCAGCGCCAGCCGCCCTTGATCGCGAACGCCAGCACGGAACCCGCGGTCCATATCGACGGGAGGGTCGGGCCGCCGGCCACGATCCGGTCGTGGGCGTCCGCGACCGGCGTGAGCAGGATGCCGGTGAGCGCGATCGTCAGGTCGACGGCGAGGAAGCGCTTGGTGCAGCTGGCCGCGTTGGCCACCCTGGGCAGGGTCCCGAAGGTCCAGGCGATGAGCACCAGGTAGTAGCCGATGGCCACTTCGGGACGGACGAAGCTGCCGTAGTGGGTGGCGAAGAGGCCGATCGCGTAGAACATCGTCAGGACCCGGTACCCGGTCAGCGCACGCCACAGGGGCTGCTCGACCGACATCCTCATGACTCTCTCGCGCTTGGCCATGTCCCCCACTACCCCATCCCCGACGGTCGCGTCTAGGAGTCGGACCGTTCCTTCTCGTCCTTCTCGGTCTGTTTCTCCGCCTGCTTCTCCGCCTGTGCGGCTTCCTTCTGCGCTTGCTCGGCTTCCTTCTGGGCTTCCTTGTGCGCCTGTTTCTGCGCCTTCGCCTCGTCCGCGATCTGCCGTTTGGCGGCGGTCGCGTAGATGTCGACGTATTCCTGCCCGGAGAGCTTCATGATCTCGTACATGACCTCGTCGGTCACGGCGCGCAGGACGAACCGGTCGTGCTCCATGCCGTTGTACCGGCTGAAGTCCAGCGGCCTGCCGATGCGGATGCCCGGGCGCATCAGCTTGGGCATCACCTTCCCCGGCGGCTGGATCTTCTCGGTGTCGATCATGGCGACCGGGATGACGGGAGCGCCGGTGGCGAGCGCCACGCGCGCGAGGCCGCCGGGCTTGCCCCGGTAGAGGCGGCCGTCGGGCGACCGCGTGCCCTCGGGATAGATGCCGAACAGCTCGCCGCGCTCGATGACGTCCACGCCGCTCTTGATCGCCGCCTCGCCCGCGCCACGTCCTCCGGAGCGGTCCACCGGCAGCTGGCCGACGCCCTTGAAGAAGGCGGCCGTCATCCGGCCCTTGACGCCGGGTGTCGTGAAGTACTCGGCCTTCGCGATGAACGTCACCTTGCGGTCCAGGACCGCGGGCAGGAAGAACGAGTCCGAGAACGACAGGTGATTGCTCGCCAGGATGGCCGGGCCGTCGGCGGGAATATTCTCGAGGCCTTCCACCCAGGGCCTGAAAGCGAGCTTCAGGGGCCCTCCGATGGAAAACTTCATTGCGCCGTAGATCAACCGAGTGCCTCCTGTGTCTGTCGGTCAGACCTTAACTCGGAGCACTGTCAAAGGGCCCGACGGCCCTGGTCGGTGTCAGTGCGGTCGCGTACGGTGAAGTACGCCTCGAAGCTTCGGGGCGGTCGTCGCGTCGCCCCGGAATGAACAGGGAACCGTTCTCCCGAATGAACAGTTCTCGATGAACAGCCGTCCCTCTTCATGAGTCGTCCTTCTTCCCAGAGCGTCCTTCCGCCATCGTCCAAGAGCCTCCTTCTTCCATGAGTCGTCCCATGAGTCGTCCCTCTTCAATGAACAGGAGACCGAAGGTGCCGGTCCTTCCTGGAGCCGAGCCGTTCCGCCACGAGGGCGGAGAGGTCGGGGTCCTTCTCTGCCACGGGTTCACCGGTTCTCCGCAGTCGCTGCGCCCCTGGGCGGAGTATCTCGCCGAGCGCGGTCTGACCGTCGCGCTGCCGCTGCTGCCCGGGCACGGCACGCGCTGGGAGGACATGCAGCTCACCGGCTGGCAGGACTGGTACGCGGAGGTGGACCGCGAGCTGCGCGCCCTGCGCGAGCGCTGCTCCCAGGTCTTCGTCTTCGGCCTCTCCATGGGCGGCGCCCTCACCCTGCGGCTCGCCGCCAAGCACGGCGACGAGATCAGCGGCATCGTGGTCGTCAACCCGGCGAACAAGGTGCACGGCCTGTCGGCGTACGCCCTTCCCGTACTGCGGCATCTCGTCCGTACGACAAAGGGTCTGACCAGCGACATCGCGAAGGAGGGCAGCTTCGAGGTCGGCTACGACAAGGTGCCCCTGCACGCGGCGCACTCGTTGCGGAACTTCTTCCGGCTGGTCGACGGCGAGCTCCCGCAGGTGACGCAGCCGATGCTGCTCCTGCACAGCCCGCAGGACCATGTCGTGCCGCCCGCCGACTCGGCCCGCATCCTCAGCCGGGTGTCGTCGACCGACGTCGCGGAGATACTCCTGGAACAGAGCTACCACGTCGCGACGTTGGACCACGACGCGGACCGGATCTTCGAGGAGAGCTTCGCCTTCGTCTCCCGGCTCGCACCCGGCGCCGGCAAGGAGACCGGCGCGGGCCAGGCGGGTCAGCAGGAAGGGACGGCCACTGGTGGCTGAGCACGACGCGGACCGCGAACCCGAGGAGAAGGACGCGCCGTCCGGCGAGGAACAGGGCCCGTCGTTCGACGAGGCCGCGGCGTGGGAGGCGATCGTCGCGGGGTACGGCGACGAACCGCCCGACCCGCCCGGCGCCAAGCCCTTCAAGTCGATCGAGGACCTGGCGCTCCTGGAGCCCGAGACGAACGACTCGGGCGACACCGACACGAAGAGCGCGAGAAACCCCAAGACCTCCAAGGACACGAAGGGCGCAACGGACGCCACCGAGGCCGCGGAGCCGGCGGCGGAGGACGAGCCCTCCGCCGAGAAGCCGCTCGGCAGCTCCGTCGCCTTCGCGCCCGGTGTCTCCGGCCCACGCGACTACTCGATGCCCGAACCGGCCGAGGAGGACTTCGACGAGGACGACGAGGGCCACTTCGTGCCGCCCGAGCCGCCCCCGCTGCCCGCCGCGGACGCGACGGCCAAGTTCGCCTGGCTGGCCGTGATCGGCGGCCCGCTCCTGCTGCTCCTCGCCGTCCTGCTCGGCTGGACCATGACCTGGTGGCTCGCCACCATCGGCATCGGCGGTTTCCTCGGCGGCTTCGCCACGCTGGTGGGCCGTATGCGCGGCGACGACGAAGACGAGGACGACCCGGGGCGCGGCGCGGTCGTCTGACCCTGTTCCCGGCCCGTATCGGTACATGTACGAGGGCCCGTCCGGAGACGCTCCGGGCGGGCCCTCGCCTATGGAAGGGCCCCGTCTATGGCCGGGGAGCGGCGGGCACCCTGAGGGCCGCCAGGACCGGCAGGTGGTCCGTGGCGGCCCGCAGATCGGCCTCCGTCACGCCGGGGTGGCCGAGCGGTACCCCGCAGCCCAGGACCTCCACGCCCTCCGTGGCGAAGAGCGCGTCGATGCGCTGATGGGGGTCGGCGGGGGTCGAGGTGTACTCCGCGCCCCAGGGGGCCACCGCCCAGCCGTCCTGAAGCTCTGTGGCCAGGCGTTTGAAGGTGCGGCCGTTCGGTCGTTCGTTGAGGTCGCCGCCCGCGACGGCGTGCGGGGTGCCCAGGGCTGCGAGGCGGTCGAGGAGCATGCCGCCCTGCTCGTGGCGCTCGTCCTTCTGGAGGGAGAGATGGCAGCTCAGTACGCCGAGACGGGCGCCGCCGAAGCGGACGACCGCGGTGGCGAAGCCGCGTCTGTGCAGTCCCGGGGTGAGCGGGAGCAGTACGTCCTCGGTGTGCTCGACCGTCGCCCGCAGCGAGCAGAGGAGGGCGGGGCCCGATGCCGTGCCGCCGCCGGAGAGGATCACCTGGCCGGACGCGGCGGCCAGCCGGGCCAGTTTCTTGCGCCACCGGAAGAAGCGGGGGGCTTCCTGAACCAGCACGAGGTCCGGTTCGCAGGCGGCGATCACGCGGGCGAGTGCGGTGGTGTCGTCTCGCATGGAGCGGATGTTGTAGCTGAGGACCCGGATGACGGCCGAGCCGTCGGATTCCGTACGGGACGCTGGTAGCGGACTGGCTGCGGGGCTGGTCGGCATGGTGATCAAGATATAGGGCGGGGGGTGTCGGGTCGTGGTTTTACCGCGGGCCGGTGGGGGCTGGTCGCGCAGTTCCCCGCGCCCCTTAAACGCAGGGGGCTATCGCCTTCAGGGGCGCGGGGAACTGCGCAATCTTTTAGGGGCGCGGGGAACTGCGCGACCAGCCCCCACGTACCCGCAGACAACCCACAACCCGCACCCCCACAAACAGAACCGCCCGCCCACCCCGGAGGGAAAGGCGGGCGGTCGAAGCGTGGCTACATGATCGGGTCGGGCTCCCGAGCCAGATCCGCCGCGCCCACCAGCCCCGCCTCGTTGCCCAGTTGGGCGGCGATGACGTCAGCGACCGGGCGCCAGTTGCCACCCACGAGCCAGCGCTTGTACGACTTGCGGATGGGGTCGAGGACCAGCTCGCCCTCGTCCGAGAGACCGCCGCCGACGATGAACGCGGAGGGGTCGAAGAGCGAGGCCAGATCGGCCAGCCCGGCACCGGCCCAGCGGGCCAGCTCACGGTAGGAGTCGACGGCCACCAGGTCGCCCTGGCGCGCGGCCATCGAGATGTGCTTGCCCTCGATGCCGTCGGGGGAGCCGTCGCCGAGCGACAGCAGGATCTCCGCGTTCTCGGGGGTCGCGTTGGCGCGCTGCTTCGCGTATCTGACGAGGGCGCGACCGGACGCGTACTGCTCCCAGCAGCCCTGGGAGCCGCAGCCGCACAGCAGGCCGTCGGGGACCATCCGGATGTGGCCGAACTCGGCGGCCACGCCGAAGTGCCCGCGGCGCAGCTTGTTGCCGATGATGATGCCGCCGCCGAGGCCGGTGCCCAGGGTGATGCAGATGACGTTGCGGTGGCCTTTGCCCGCGCCGAACTTGTACTCGCCCCACGCCGCCGCGTTCGCGTCGTTCTCGACGACGACCGGCAGGCCCACGCGGGCCTCCACCTCGTCCTTCAGGGGCTCCTGCCGCCAGTCGATGTTCGGCGCGAAGTAGACCGTCGAGCGCTGGCGGTTGACGTATCCGGCGGCACCGATGCCCACGCCGACGATCTCGTGCCCCGCCCGGGCGCCCTCTACGGCCGCTGCGATCGCGTCCACGATGGCCTGCGGCGTCGTCGGAGTCGGCACCTTGAAGGTCGAGAGGATGTTGCCTTCCTCATCGACCACGCCGGCCGCGATCTTCGTGCCGCCGATATCGACGCCGATGGTGAGTCCCATGAATCCCTCAGTTTCGGTCGAGCCCCGCTACGGCCAACCGTACCCGAGGGGCTTCAGTCGAGGTCGATGTGTTCACCGGGACCGGTGCCCTCGTCACGGGGGCCCTGGGCGGTGTCACGGGTGGTCCAGCGCCGCTCCTGCGCCTCGACCGCGGAGCGGTAGGCGGCGAGCAGTTCGGAGCCGGCGGTGGCCAGGTGGTCGAAGACGTCGGGGTTGCGCTCGATGACGGGCTCGACGGCGGCCTTGGCCTGCTGCACGACCTGGTTGACCATCTGCTGGGCGGCGCCGCCGGCGACCGCGCCGAGCAGCGGCGACTGCAGTCCGGACAGCTTGTCGGCGACGGCGTCGACGAGCTTGCGCAGCTCCTCGGCGGCCGAGCCGGGCGGCTGGCCGTACTGGGTGCGGCGGCGGGCCTTCTCCGCCGCGAGGTCCTCGGCGCACGCCTTCGCCCAGGCATCGGCGTCGGTCGCGCGCACCTCGTCGAGCGCGTCCTTGGCGGCGTCGGCGTCGGACGTGGGGCGCTCATCGCTCATGGCGGACTCCAAGCGTGGGATCTGTATCTCTCGACGTTACCCGAACGGGGGTACGCCGTTCATCGTGTGCGCGGCCACAGAAACGGGACTCGGTCACCTTTCCCGGGGCCACAGGTCCGGGTCCGGTGCGAAGCGGACGGCCAGTTCGCCGTCGCGCAGGGAGGCGCCGTCCACCGTGCAGCGGCGCAGGGCGGACGGGAGGGGCACGATCCGGCGGAACTGCCCGGCGGTGACGACGAGTTCGTCGCCACGTCGTACGAGGTCCAGCTCCTCCCGTATCGCACCGGGAAGGGGGATGTGCCAGACGAGCACGCCGTCGTCGGCGAGCCGGTCGGCGACCGGCCACTCGACCGGTCCCGGGGCCTCGCCCGGCGCGGGCACGGGCAGCGCGGCGAGGTCCTCGGCGCCGCGCGGGTCCCGGCCGAGGTGCGGAAGCTCGCGCACGTCGAACGTCCGCCCCCACTCGTCACGCCACTCGTCGAGCGCCTTGCGCTGCTGTACGGCGAGAGCGGCAAGCCAGGTGTCGGGGGACGCGTCGGGCAGGACGCGGTTCGCGACCAGGACGTCGGTGCGCAGACCACGCAGGGCGAGGCCGGTGGCTGCGGTGCGTACGGCGTCGGTGCCGGCCGGGCCCGGCTCGGCGACCAGCCGTACGGTCGTCGCCGCGTCCTCGACGGCCAGCTGGACGGCGGCCAGCTCGACGTCCCAGCGGGCCGCCGTCTCGTACAGCCACTCCGAGGGCATCGGGACACCGGCGAGACGGCCGAGCACGGGGCGCAGCGCGCGGGCGGCCTGGCGCTCCGCGGGGAGCAGACGGCGGAGGTAGCGGCGCAGCTGTTCGGGCAGGGCGAGGAGGGCGAGTGCCTGGGGGGTGGGCGGCAGGTCGACGACCAGGAGGTCGTACGTGTCCGCCGTGGCCGCGTCGCGCAGGGCACGGAGCAGGGCGAGTTCCTCGGCGCCGGGGAGGGGGGTGAGTTCCTCGCCGTCCAGACGGGCTGCGCCCAGGAGGTCGAGGGCGGTGGTGGCGCGGTCCTGGAACGCGAGGAGGTCCGTGCGGAAGGCGTCGGTGGCGTCCGGGCGCCAGGTGGTGAGGTGGGGGGCGGCCTCGGTGGGGGTGGCGCCGGTGGGGGTGCCGAGGGTGGCGCCGAGGGTGTCGGTGCGGTCGGCTGTGAGCACCAGGGTGCGGGTTCCCTGGCGGGAGGCTTCCAGGGCGGTGGCCGCGGCGACGGTGGTGCGGCCGGAGCCGCCGGGGCCGGTGATCAGGATGGTGCGCATGTCTGTCAACGGTACCTGTGCCTGGCCGGCGGGCTGAGCAGAGAGGGTCTCGCCCCCGCCGCCCCTACCCGTCCCATCACGTTCCTGGGGACTCCGCCCCCAGACCCCCGGCATCGCGCTGAACGCGCTCGTCCTCAAACGCCGGACGGGCTGGGTGGGGTGGGCGGGGCTGATGGGGGTGGGTGAGAGATCGGCCTGAACGGCCTCGTCCTCAAACGCCGGACGGGCTGGAAGTCAGCCCCCACTCACCCGCGCCGCCTACTTCTCGCCCGACTCCACCCTCTTCTTCAAGCCCGCCAGCGCGCGGTCGATGATGACCTTCTCCGCCTTGCGCTTGATCATGCCGAGCATGGGGATCTTGACGTCGACGGTGAGCTGGTAGGTGACCTGGGTGGCGCCGGTGCCCGCGGGCTTGAGGATGTAGGAGCCGTCGAGGGAGCGGAGCATCTGGGACTTGACCAGGGTCCAGGAGACCTCGTGGTCGCCGGTCCAGGTGTAGCCGAGGGTCTGGTCGTCCTTGATCGCGCCGGCGTCCATGACGAGGCGTACCTGCTCCGCGCGGCCCTTCTCGTCCGTGGCGAGCACCTCCGCCTCCTTCACCTCTCCGGTCCAGTCCGGATAGCGGGCGAAGTCGGCGATCACCGCCATGACATCGGCCGGTGCCGCCTCGATCGTGATGCTCGAGCTGGTGTGTTCCGCCATCGCTGTGGCTCCTCCAGATGCGGTCCGGACATAGGGGTGTTCGTCGGGGTACGAACGCTTCCTACCTGTGTATGCAGCGTGAAGGCTACCGCGCGGCGGACGGCCCGCCGCCCCCGCCCCTGCGACCGCCGGTGGCCCTCACCACTCCAGCACCCACGGCTTCCCCGTTCCGGCGAAGTGACCCACGTTCACGCACTCCGTGGCGCCGACGCGCATCCGCCGGGCGAGGGGCTGGTGGACGTGACCGAAGAGCGAATAGCGCGGCCGGGTGCGCCGGATCGCGTCGAGCAGTGCCCGGCTCCCCCGCTCGAAGCGCCGCGCCACCGTGTCGTAGACGAGCTCGGGCACCTCCGGCGGGATGTGCGTGCACAGCACGTCGACCTCTCCGACCGCCTCGATCTTCGCCGCGTACTCCTCGTCGCTGATCTCGTACGGCGTCCGCATCGGCGTACGCAGGCCCCCGCCGACGAAGCCGAAAACGCGGCCGCCGATCTCGACCCGCTCGCCGTCGAGCACGGTGGTGCCGGGTCCGGCGTACTCCGACCACAGGGGCGGCACGTCGACGTTGCCGTAGGTGGCGTACGTCGGGATGGGGAACGCCGCGAACAGTTCGGCGTACTGCTTGCGTACGGCCTTCTCGATGGCGGGTCCGCGGTCGACGCCCGCCCACAGCCGCGCGCCGAAGGCCCGGGCCTCCTCGTAGTGGCGGGCTGTGCGCAGCTCGACGATGCGGTCCGTGTTCTCGGTGCCGAAGAGGTCGGGGAAGATGCCGCGGGAGTGGTCGGCGTAGTCGATGAAGAGCACGAGGTCGCCGAGACAGATCAGGGCGTCCGCGCCGTCACCGGCCCTGACCAGGTCACGGACGTTGCCGTGCACGTCGCTCACCACATGGATGCGCGTCTTTCGGGCCTCGCCGCCCGGGCCCCCGATGTCGTCGGCGTCGCCGCCTTGTGTGCCTGCCATGGCGATCAAGGGTAAGCCTGTGGAGCAAACGTGTGTAGACGCGGGCGGACCTGCGGTTACCTCCCAGTCAGTAACGTGGTGGACTACCCTGCGTGGAGAAACACTCAAGAGGAACACCAACGCGTGTGACGCGGGGAACATCTCACCCGACCCCCCTGTCGTAGAGGCAGTACCGGCGGGTAACGTCCGGGCAGTCCAGTCGTGCTCAGGGTTTCAACCACCTGAGTCCCAGAGCACACGCCCGAGCCTTGGACCGCTCCGTCGCATCACACGAAGTCGTGGCGTCGGCGCCCTATGAGGAGCAGCAGTCTTGCGCGAGTTCAGCCTTCCGGCTTTGTACGAGGTCCCCGCGGACGGCAATCTGACCGACATCGTCCGCAGAAACGCCGCGCAGCATCCGGACGTGGCGGTCATCGCCCGTAAGGTCGGCGGCACTTGGACGGATGTCTCGGCCACGACCTTCCTCGCCGAGGTACAGGCCGCCGCCAAGGGCCTGATCGCCTCGGGCGTGGCGCCGGGCGACCGGGTCGGCCTGATGTCCCGTACGCGCTACGAGTGGACGCTCCTCGACTTCGCGATCTGGAGCGCGGGCGCGGTCACCGTACCGGTGTACGAGACCAGCTCGGCGGAGCAGGTGCAGTGGATCCTCGGCGACTCGGGCGCGACCGCCGTCGTCGTGGAGCTGGACGCGCACGCGGCCGCCGTGGAGTCGGTCCGCGACGGGCTGCCCCACCTCAAACACATCTGGCAGATCGAGGGCGGCGGCGTCGAGCAGCTCGGCCGGGCCGGCAAGGACGTCTCGGACGCGGCCGTGGAGGAGCGCAGTTCGCTCGCCAAGGCCGACGACCCGGCGACCATCGTCTACACGAGCGGCACGACCGGGCGCCCCAAGGGCTGTGTGCTGACCCACCGCAGCTTCTTCGCCGAGTGCGGCAACATCGTGGAGCGGCTGCGCCCCCTGTTCCGTACGGGTGAGTGTTCGGTACTGCTCTTCCTGCCGCTCGCGCACGTCTTCGGGCGGCTCGTGCAGGTCGCGCCGATGATGGCGCCGATCAAGCTGGGCATGGTCCCGGACATCAAGAACCTCACGGACGAACTGGCCTCGTTCCGGCCGACGTTGATCCTCGGTGTGCCGCGCGTCTTCGAGAAGGTCTACAACTCGGCGCGGGCCAAGGCGCAGGCGGACGGCAAGGGCAAGATCTTCGACAAGGCGGCGGACACGGCGATCGCGTACAGCCGCGCGCTGGACACTCCGTCGGGCCCGTCGATCGGCCTGAAGATCAAGCACAAGACGTTCGACAAGCTCGTCTACAGCAAGCTGCGCGCGGTGCTCGGCGGCAAGGGCGAGTACGCGATCTCGGGCGGCGCCCCGCTGGGTGAGCGTCTGGGTCACTTCTTCCGCGGTATCGGCTTCACGGTCCTGGAGGGCTACGGCCTCACCGAGTCCTGCGCGGCCACCGCCTTCAACCCGTGGGACCGGCAGAAGATCGGCACGGTCGGCCAGCCGCTGCCGGGTTCCGTGATCCGCATCGCGGACGACGGCGAGGTGCTGCTGCACGGCGAGCACCTGTTCAAGGGGTACTGGAACAACGAGGCCGCGACCGCCGAGGCGCTCGCCGACGGCTGGTTCCACACAGGTGACATCGGCACGCTCGACGAGGACGGCTATCTGCGGATCACCGGCCGCAAGAAGGAGATCATCGTCACCGCGGGCGGCAAGAACGTCGCCCCGGCCGTGATCGAGGACCGCATCCGCGCGCACGCGCTGGTCGCGGAGTGCATGGTCGTCGGTGACGGGCGTCCGTTCGTGGGCGCGCTCATCACCGTCGACGACGAGTTCCTGGGCCGCTGGGCCGACGAGCACGGCAAGCCGGCGGGTTCCACCGCGGCGTCGCTCGGACAGGATCCGGATCTGCTCGCGGCGATCCAGAGCGCTGTCGACGACGGCAACGCCGCGGTGTCGAAGGCGGAGTCGGTGCGGAAGTTCCGGATTCTCGCCCACCAGTTCACCGAGGACTCCGGCCACCTCACACCGTCCCTGAAGCTCAAGCGCAATGTGGTGGCGAAGGACTACGCGGACGAGATCGAGGCCATCTATCGAGGCTGAGCCTCACTGAGTCCTTCTTGTGGCACGGGCCCGGTGGTTGTGATGGCTGCGGCCCGGTGGGGGCTGATCGCGCAGTTCCCCGCGCCCCTGAAAAGACGGCAGGTGCAGCCCCAGCCCCTTTAGGGGCGCGGGGAACTGCGCGATCAGCCACGACGCACCCGCACCCACCCGACAACCTTCCCCGCCGAGCTCCAAGAACCAGCAAGCCGCAGCCCTACAGCAGCTCCTTCAACCGCTCCGCCAGCAAATCCCAGCGCCACCGCTCCTCGACCCACTCCCGCCCCCGCTCCCCCATCCGGCACCGCAGCTCCGGATCGCCGAGCAGCGCGACGATGCGATCGGCCGCGTCCTCCGGGGAGCCGCCACGGACGACCCAGCCGGTCTCGCCGTCGAGGACGGCATCGGGCGCTCCGCCGGAGTCGCCGGCGACGACGGGAAGCCCGGTCGCGGAGGCCTCCAGGTAGACGATGCCGAGGCCCTCGACGTCGAGGCCCCCACGACGGGTGCGGCACGGCATGGCGAAGACATCGCCCGCGCCGTAGTGGGCGGGGAGTTCGGACCAGGGAACGGCCCCGGTGAAGCGGACGGAGTCGACGACACCGGTCTCGTGCGCGAGCCTGCGCAAGTCCTTCTCGTACGGCCCGCCGCCCACGATCAGCAGCACCGCCTCGGGCTCGCTCGCCAGGATCCGCGGCATCGCGAGGATGAGCGTGTCCTGGCCCTTGCGCGGGACGAGCCGGGAGACGCAGACGACGACCGGGCGGTCGGTCAGGCCGAGCCGGGCTCGGACCGCGTCACCACCCGAACCGGGATGGAAGGTCTTCTCGTCGACACCCGGCGGCAGTTGGGCCATCCGCGCGGCCGCCTCGGGCGTCAGCGCGGCGGCGATCCGCGAGCGGGTGTACTCGCCGAGATACGTGATCGTGTCCGTCGACTCGCCGATCCTGCGCAGCAGTTCGCGCGAGCCGGGCAGTTGCGCCCACCCCGCCTCATGACCGTGCGTCGTGGCCACGAGGCGCTCGGCGCCGGCCTTCCTCAGCGCGGGCGCCAGCAGCCCGAGCGGTGCCGCGGCACCGAACCACACCGACGTGCAGCCGTGGTCCCGGAGCAGCCCCACGGCCCGCCGGGAGACCCTCGGAGTGGGCAGCAGCATGGTTGTTCGGTCGCGTACGATGACGAAGGGCTGTTCGGCGTCGAAGGCGGCCGTCGCCTCGGCTCCCTCCCGGCCCCGCTTCCACGTGGAGGCGTAGACGACGAGCCGCTCGGGGTCCAGGCGCAACGCCATGTTGTGCAGGAAGGCCTGGATGCCGCCCGGCCTCGGCGGGAAGTCGTTGGTCACGATCAGGGTCTTGTGCATCGCCGTCGACAGTACCGAAAGCACGGACGTACCGAACCCGCACCCGGCAGCTCCGCACGGCCGCGCTTCATGGCTCTCGCACAGGCGCGCGGGGAATCATGGCCGCACACAGGATCCGTACGGAAGAGGACAGGTGGGCATGACGGGAGCAAGGGGGGCGAGGTTCCCGTATCCGCTGGTGGGGGCCTGGGGCCTGACCAGGCTGATGCTGTTGCTCTTCGTCTTCAAGGTGTGGATCTTCCCCGGCCCCGATGTCACCAGCGACGTCTCGGTGATCTACCAGGGCTGGTACGAGATCCTGCGCACCGGCACCTTCCCGCTGGACGACGTGACCTGGCAGTACCCGCCGGCCGCGGCCCTCGCGATCCTCTCCCCCGCGCTGCTGCCCTTCCTCGAGTACACCTCGGCGTTCTTCGTCCTCGCCTTCCTCGCCGACCTGGTCGCCTTCGCCCTGCTCCTGTACGCGGGCCGGCGCCCGGGCAAGTCGCTGCGCGGCGCCTGGGTGTGGGTGGTGGGCGTACCGCTGCTCGGGCCGACGGTCTACTCGCGGTACGACGTGATGGTGACGGCCGTCGTCGTGGCCGCGATCCTCGTGGGCGCCCGGCATCCGCGCGTGATGGGCGTGCTCGTCGCGTTCGGCGCGATGCTGAAGGTGTGGCCGGCGCTGCTGCTCGTGGGCACGGCGAAGCGGAAGGCGTGGGGCTCGGCGGCGGCGACGGCCGCGGGGCTGGCACTGCTGTTCGCGGTGTCGATGCCCGGCGCGTTCGCGTTCATGACCTTCCAGCGCGACCGTGGGACCGAGGTCGAGTCACTCGGTTCCCTGGTCTTCCATATCGCCCGGCACCACGGCTGGGAGGGCCAGGTCCTGCTCAACTACGGCTCGGTGGAGTTCCTCGGCCCGCATGTGGCCCTGGTGAGCACGGCGGCCCTGCTGCTGACGGGGCTCGCGTTCGGCTGGCTGCTGATGTGGCGGCTGCTGGCGACACGCTTCCTGGCGCACACGCTCGCGGACGCCGCCTTCGTGGCGGTGCTCCTGTTCACGACGACCAGCCGGGTGATCAGCCCGCAGTACATGGTGTGGCTGGTCGGTCTGGCCGCCGTGTGCCTGGCCTTCCGCGGCAGCCGGATGGGGCTGCCTGCCGGGATGGTCCTGACGGCGTGCTTCTTCACGGTCCTGGAGTTCCCCGTCTATTTCGCGAACGTCGTCGGCAGTGACAGCCTCGGCATCACCCTGCTGGTGATCCGCAACGGCCTGCTGGTCGCCGCGTCCGTCACCGCCTGCACCCTCCTCTGGCGCGACACGGTGTCGTACGCGACCCGGGCCGAGCTGCCCGCTCAGACGGCCCGCACCCAGGAGCCGCTGAACTCCTGACGGCGCAGGCACGGCAGGAGCACCGCGCACTGCACGGCCATGGCGAGCGCCATCGCGAGACAGATCCCGGGCAGACCGAGCCCCGACAAGGCGTACGCGAGCGCCAGTTGAACCGCCGTGCCGAGTGCCGTCACCCGCAGCAGCACGGGTGCGCCTCCGCCGCCCTCGAACACCCCGCCCAGCGCGATGCAGCAGGCCATCAGCAGCAGATACGGCCCGGCACAGCGCAGGAACAGCACCCCCTGGTGCGCCACATCGGGCCCGGCGCCGAAGGCCCGCATGATCCAGGGCGCGAGGGCGAGCAGCAGAACCCCGGACACCAGACCCAGCACCCCGGACACCAGCACGGCCTGCCGCCCGATGGCCCGCCGCTCCTCCCGCCCCTCCCCCCGGGTGTGCGCGGTGTGGATGGCGGCGGCCTGCCGCACGGCGTAGAAGGCCATCGTGGCGACGTACATGACCTTGTACGCGATCGCGTACGCGGCCACGGCGCTCACGCCGAGCCGGGCCACCACCGCGACGAGGACGAGTGCGCCGGTCTGGCGCACGGTGAAGTCGGCGGACATGGGCAGGCCGGTCCTGAGCGTCCGGCGCAGCGCGGACCCGGTGGCCTCGGCGGGGCGGGCCGACGCGGCCGCCCGGAGCACGCTGTTGCGGCGCAGCGCCCACAGACCCACCGCGAGGGCCGCACCACGGCACAGGACCGTGGAGGCGGCGGCGCCGCGGACGCCGTACGAGTGGATGAGCAGCGGGTCGAGGACCAGGATCAGCCCGTTGGCGAGCAGGGCGAGCCGCATCGGGGTCCTGGTGTCGCCCGCGCCCTTGAGGATGCCGTCGACGAGGTTCTGCGCGAAGAAGACGGCGATGCCCGGCAGGGAGATCGCGAAGTAGCCGACGGCGAGGGCGAGCGCGGCCCCGTCGTCGCCACCGAGCACGAGCCGCGCGAGCGGTTCCCGCAGGAGCCGGCCACCGACCGCGACGACCGGTGTGACCAGGGCGAACAGGGCCCAGCCGCCTCGCACGGCGGCCCGTAGCGCGCCCGGGTCCCGGGCACCTCTTGCGTGCGCTACCAGGACGGTCGTGCCGGAGGCGAAGACCAGGGCGACGCCGAGCAGCACGTTCTCGGCGTTGGTGGCGACCGCGACGGCCGCGACGGCATCGGGGCCGAGCCGGGAGACCCAGACGGTGTTGATGATTCCGGCGGTGACGCTCGCCAGCAGGGAGAAGTACACGGGATGAGCGAGCGATATCAGCTGCCTGCGGTGGTCGTTCACCGAACCCCCCTCGATCCGAGCTACCTCGTTTAGAGGTAGCTCGATAAGAGGTAGCATGCCTGGTACGAGGCGCGCAAGGACACACGAGCGAAGGAGCAGCCGCCAGTGCTGGAGCTGTCGATCCTGGGCTTTCTCTCCGAAGAGCCGCTGCACGGATACGAGTTGAAGGAGCGCATCAAGGCGCTCAGCGGCCATGTCCGGCCGGTCAGCGACGGCGCGCTCTACCCCGCGATCACCCGCCTGGTCACGGCGGGCCTGCTGGACCAGCACACCGAGCCGGGGTCGAGCGCCGCCCCGCGCCGCATCCTGTCCCTGACCGGGCAGGGCCGCGAGACCCTCCTGGAACGCCTGCGCCACCCCAAGGACGTCGAGATCACCGACCAGGTCCGCTTCAACACGCTGCTCGCGTTCCTTCGGCATCTCCCCGACCGCCACGAGCAGGCGGCGGTACTCCGAAGGCGCCTGGACTTCCTCGACACTCCGACGAGCTTCTTCTACCGGGACGAGCGGCCGGTACGGGCGGAAGAGACGGCCGACCTCTTCCGCCAGGGCATGCTCCGGGTGGCCCGGGCAACGGGCGAGGCGGAACGGGCATGGCTCGCAGAGGCGATCACCCAACTGGAGAGCTGATCGGCCGGCGGGGCGCCACCAGGGCCCTCAGCCCAGCCGGTCCCGCACATACGCCCGCCACAACCCCGTGAACTCCTCCAGCGACGTACCCAGAACCTCCTTCATCCCCGCCTCCACCGCTCCCGCCCTCTTCTCGTGCTCCCCCACGGCCCGGTAGAACTCCCCCAGCCGTACCTCGCCCCACCGCTCGGCGATCAACCGGCAGGCCAGCCACCCGCCCTCGTAGGCCCGTGCCAGCGCCCCCGCGTCCCCGCCGAAGCCGAAGTCCCCGTCGCCAGGCAGCGCGGTGGGCACCCGGCCCTCGGCCACCGCCCGCGCCAGCTCCGGCGCGGCCTGTGGCGCGGTGCGCCCGGTGCCGCGGTAGCCGACCCAGTCCGCGTACCCCTCGGAGAGCCACAGCGGGGTGGCCGCCGAGGTCGACGCGCGGGTCGCGACATGGGTCGTCTCGTGCGTGAGGACGACCTGCCGCCCGAAGGCGCCGAGCACCCCGTACGCGTCCGGGTTGACGATGATCCGGTCGGCGGGCGCCTTCGCGGATCCGCCCGCCTCGCCCGTGGTGACCGCGGCGATCCCCCGGTACCCGGACGCGGGCGCCCCGAGCAGCCCCGCCATCCCGTCCAGCGACTTCGGTACGAGGACGACGACCCGCCGCGACCAGTCCTCGCCCCACGCCTCCCGCACCGCGGGCACCGCCCGGTCGGCCAGTTCCGCGTAGTGGCGCAGCGCGTCGCGCGGGCGACCGACGCCCAGGACGAGGCTGTGCTCGCCGCGTACGGCCAGGACGGCCCCCTGCTCCCACAGCTGCTGGCTGGAGTCCTTGGCGGGCCGGTCGTCGGTCACGTACCAGCGCCCGTCGGCCCGTGCGAGGCTCAGCGTGCGGGCGGTGACGATGGGGGCCTTGTCGTAGCCCTCTATGCGGTAGCGGAGCTCCGCGTCGGCCGTGGCACGGTCGCCGGAGCGACGGAGGCCGGTCACGCGGTACGCCCAGTCGGCGAGTGGGACCGCCCGCAGGTTCCTGAACTCGGTGCGCGCGGCGGCCCGTTCCCCGGCGACGAGATCGGCCGGTGCCTGCGTCGCCACGAACTCCCGCTCGCTGCCGTCGCGTACCGCCGCCGCCCGGGTGTCGAGCACGCGCTGGACGTCACCGGAGGCGCTGTCGTTCCCGGAGCCGCCGCCGCAGCCGGCCGACGCGGTGAGAGCGGCCAACAACAGCCCCACGACCCACCTCGGCGCACGCCCACGACCAGCCACGACCCTGATCGTACGGCGCCCGGCCGCGGTCCTGTCGTCACATTCCCGTCGTCCGCCCGGAGGGCGGGCCCCGCGGCGTCCGGTGCGTGCGATCGCAAGGCGCCGGAGAGCCCTCGTAGCGGAGCTACTTGGACTCTCCGGCAACGCCGCGAGCGTGCGTGCCGGACGCCGCGGGGCAGACGGGAATGTGACGACAGGACCGAGGTCAGGGGCGCGTCACGGTGTTGACGGGCATCATGCCCACCGGGTCGTAGCGCACCGGGGCGCCCGGGTAGGGCGCGTGGATCACCTGGCCGTTGCCCACGTACATTCCGACATGGCTGGCGTCGCCCCGGTAGGTGACGATGTCGCCGGGCTGCGCCTGGGAGAGCGGCACCGACCGTCCGGTGTGCGCCTGGGCCTGCGAGGTGCGCGGCAGCCCCACACCGGCCTGCGCGTACGACCACTGGGTGAGGCCCGAGCAGTCGAACCCGGTGGGTCCGTTGGCGCCCCAGACGTACGGGCGGCCGACGGCCGAGCGGGCCGCGGCGACGGCGGCCGCCGCGCGGCCGGAGGACGGGACCGCGCCGGCGAGGTCGGGGACACGGCCGCCCGAGCGGGAGGCCCGGTCGTAGGCGGCACGGTCGGCGTCCGGCATCGCGTTGAGCAACTGCCGTGCCTTGGACAGCTTCTGCTCGACGGTGCGTTTGTGCCGGGCGACGGCCTTACGGCTCTTGTCCAGTTCGGTGAGCTTGCGGGTCGCCTCCTCGCGCTCCTGGGAGAGATCACGCATGGCGCCCTGCAGTTCCTTGAGTTCCCCGGCCTGCCGGGAGCTGATCCGGTCGAGCACGGCCGCCTTGTCGAGGTACTCGTCGGGGTCATCGGAGAACATCAGCGCCAGCGAGGGATCGAGGCCGCCGGAGCGGTACTGGGCCCCGGCGAGCGAACCGAGCGCGTCCCGCATGGTGTTGATGCGGTCCTGCTGTCTGGCGATCCGGTCCTGCGCCCTGTCCACCTGGTCGCGCAGGGTGTCCGAGCGCTCGTCGGCCTTGTTGTACGACTCGGTGGCGTGCTCGGCCTCCTCGTACAGCCGGTCCACCTCTGCACGGGTGTCGTCCTGCGGCGCGGCGCCGGCCGGCAGGACGCCGAGGGCCGCGGCCGCGGCGGTCAGTACGCACAGGGTGGCGCCTCGGGCGCCCCGGTCGAAGCCGGACGGTACAAGGCGGCGATGGGACCCCACAGGAAGCCGCACTCCCTTCCGCTGACGTGCCCCCGGAGTTGGGGGAAACGCGGCAGACAGTAGCCGTGCGACTACGCGGTGGCCAAAGACCCATACGGGTACACAACGTGACGCCCCGCCTCAGACGCAGGTCATCAGCGGGGCGTGGGGTCAGCGCGGGTTACGGGAATTCGCCCGTTCGGGCGGCGTGGCGATCAACCTCCCCGCAGGCCCGGAGACGTTCCGGGCCGGACGGGGAATCAGCTCGCGGACGAGCGGGCGAGGGAGCCGGGGATCAGACCCGGACGCCGAACTGGAAGGTGCCGATCGTGCTCATCGACTCGAGACGGACGACGGCGCCCGGCTTCGGGGCGTGCACGATGACGCCGTTGCCCGCGTACAGACCGACGTGGCCGAGGCTGTTGAAGAAGACCAGGTCGCCGGGCTTGAGCTGATCGCGGCCGATCTTCGTGCCGTCGTTCTGCTGCGTGTAGGTGGTCCGGGATATCGACACACCGGCCTGGCCGTACGCCCACTGCGTCAGACCCGAGCAGTCGTACGAGTTGGGGCCGCTGCCGCCGGAGACGTACGGCTTGCCCATCTGGGTCTTGGCGGCGGCGAGGGCGGCGGCGCCGCGCTCGGAGGCGGGCACCTCGTTGCCGAGCTCGATGCGGTCCCCGGCGTCCCGGCTGGCACGCGTGTCCGCGGTCTTCAGGGCCGCCTGCTCCTGCGCGGTCAGGGTGTTGAGGAGCTTGCGCGCGTCGGCGAGCTTGTTCTGGACTTCCTTCTTCTTCTGAGCCAGCGTCTTGCGGGTCTCGGAGAGGTCCTTGAGCTTGCCGGCGGCTTCATCGCGCTGCTGGGCGAGGGTGCGCTGCTTCTCCTGGACCTTCTTCAGCGCCTCGACCTGCTGAGCGCTCAGCTGGTCGATCGTGGACGCCTTGTCGAGGTAGTCGTCCGGGTCGGAGGAGAGGAAGAGCTGGACGGAGGGATCGATCGCGCCCGTGCGGTACTGGGAGCTGGCCATCAGACCGAGGCTGTCGCGCATGGTGTTGAGCTCGTCCTGGCCTCGCGCGACCTGGTCCTGGATGGTGTCGATCTCCTTTTCGAGCTTCTTCACCTTCTCCTCGGCCCCGTTGGCCCTGTCCGTGGCCCGCGCCGAGTCCTCGTAGAGCGCGTCGACCTTGGCCTTGACCTCGTCCTTGTTCGGCTTCTCGCTGGGCGCGGCGTTGGCCGCCTGCGAGCTGAGGGCCACGGCTGCAGCGGCGGCGGTGGTGAGCACGGTCACACGGGTGCGGCTCGGCTGCTTCGGTCGACGGTGGGACGCCACGGAGGCGAGCTCCTTCATTACCTCAGCCGCCCACCGAGAACACCGGTTGGCGGTGCCCCTCCACCGTCACTCCCAATGAGTGATCACCCGAGTAGAGGTTCGACGCCCGACCCTAGTGATGTTCTTGTGATCAGTTCAAATCCTCCTCGGAAAAATCTCGGTCACCGACCGCATTCTTTGCACTCAACTCACATGCAGTAATGCCCGTTTGACGCTACGTTGCGTGAAGGTTTCGCCAATTCGGGCAAGATGCACATGTGTTGCACTTGGGGTGCCTGTTACGTAGGTGACGTACACCATCAGAAGGGCGGCAGCACGAAATTCCCTTGCGGAGTCGCTTGAAACCCGCTCGGCCGGACGCGCGGAACCCGCTTGCCCGGACCTTTGGGGCCCGCGTGCTCAGCCGCGCGAGAAACGCTTCAGGAGCACCGCGGAGGCCACCGGGCGCGCCCCGGCCTTCGCCACGCCGTCGGCCACCTCGCGGTCGGTCGAGACCACGATGACGGGCCGCCCGGGCGGCTCGGCGCGCACCAGCTGACGGATCAACTCGTCGGCGGTGACGCCCGGTTTGGAGAAGAGCACCCGCACCCCGCGCGGCGGCGCGAGCAACACCGGTGCGGCCAGCTCGGCCCCGTCGAAGACACAGGTGACCTCGGCGCCGGTCTGCGCGGCGAGCTGCGAGAGCTGTCCGAGGAGCCGCAGCCGCTGCTTCTCCAGGGGCATCTGCGGATAGCCGGTCTTGGTGACGTTGTAGCCGTCGACGACCAGATGCGCCTGCGGCAGCGCGAGCAGCTGGTCGAGGATCGCGGGATCGTTTTCGGACAGCGCACGGGCCGCGATGTCTTTTGGTGTCATCCGTCCCGGTTCGACCGCGTCCACGGTCTCCGCGGGCCGCACCGACACCGGCGGCAGGGCGAGTTCGCGCCGCAGCCCCTGCGCCGCGTCGAGCACGGTGTCGAGCAGCAGCCGTACGCGCATGTCCTCGACGCTGCGTCCCTCACGGGCCGCGCGACGAGTGGCCTCCAGGGTGGCCTCGACCTCGCTCAGCCGCGCCTTGAGCCGCCGGCTCTCGCTCTCGGCGGCGGACACATGAGCCTGCCCCTCGCCACGGACGGCCTCCATCTCGCCTCGCAGCTTGCGCACGGCCGCCTCGCCGCGCTTGACGTCACTGAGGGCCCCGCGCAGCTTGCGGTGAAGCGATTCGGCTTCCTTCTTCGCCGACTCCAGCTCCGTCCGCAGCCGCTCGGTCTCGGTGCGGGTCTGGGCGCGCGCCTCGGCGAGTTCCTCGCGCAGCCGGTCGAGCTCGGCCCGGGTCTCCTCGTCGGCGCGCTCGGCGTCCGCCCGCAGGGCCTCCTCGCCCGCGGCGGTCACCAGCTTCACCCAGCCCGGGGGGCGCAGCACATAGGCCGCGGCCGCCACGTCCAGCGGGTCCGCGGCCGGGGGCGGCGAGCCGGAGTCGAGGGCGCCGGTCAGCTCCGACTGGGCCTCTCTGAGCTTCTCGGCGATGCGCTGTCTGAAAAGCGGGTCCGTCTCCAGGGCCGCCGCCATCGCGTTGCCCGCGAACTTGGCACGACGATTGGGGGCGAACCGGGCGTACTGCCGCAGCTGTACGGGCAGTTCGGCCACGGTCAGTCCGCCGAAACCGTCCGAGACGATCTGTACGACCCTGCGACGCACGCCGTCGGGCAGCGGACGGTCGAGCACCTCGGCGGCGCCGTCGTCCGGCTCCCCGCCCGTGGTGGTCTCCACCATCCTTCACCCCATCGTCCGTGCGGGGCCCGCTCCTGTCAGGAGCCGGCGCCCGGCCTGTCCACCAGTTCCACCTGATCCACCGCGTTGCACCAGCGACAGCGCACCGACTCGATGGTCTCACTGACCACCTCGCGCTCCTCGATCTTCGGTTCCCCGGCCAGGTCCAGATGCACGTACTCGACGACCTTCGACGAACGCGTCACGTCGAATCGCGTGAGGTTGCCGCAGAGCGTGCAGCGCCACCGGGTCTCGGCAGTCGGCAGGGGAACCGTCATCGTTGCAGTCGCTCTCTTTCCTGAGTCCTGTGCCGCACCAGGTTCCCTGGAGCGTGTGGCTCGTAACCCTAAGGCCTGGCGGGTACTCGACGCCCGTCCACCGGGAGCGGCGAGGCGCTCTGTGCGGTTCGGTCCCGTTACGTCATGCTCTGTTCATGATCGGCAACTGGGGTAGGCCCGTCGACAGGGCAGTCAGGGCGGTCCGGGGTCAGTCCGCTCCGGTGACCTACGGACTGATCGCCCTGTGCTGCCTGGTCTTCGTGATCGGTCCGGGCTCGGGCCTCAGTCCCGCGTACGGCACCGGTGACGAGCTCCTTTCCGCGCAACGGGCCTATTTCGAGCGCTGGGGGGTGGTGCCCGTCGAACTGTTCGAGGGGACGCCCAGGGCCGCTCTCACTCCGGCCACCGCCCTCTTCGTGCACGGCAGCTGGCTGCATCTGCTGGGGAACATGCTCTTCCTCTATGTCTTCGGGGCGATGGCCGAGGAGAGGATGGGCCACTTCGCGTTCGCCCTCTTCTATCTGGGCTGTGGCTACCTCGCCCTGTTCGGCTACGCGGCCGCCCACTCCGACTCCGCGCAGACGTTGGTCGGCGCGTCAGGGGCGATCTCCGCGGTCCTCGGTGCGTTCCTCTACCTGTTCCCCAAAGCCCGGGTGACCAGTCTCTTTCCGTTCCTCTTCTTCCTGCCGCTGCGGTTTCCGGCGTGGGTGGTCCTGCCCTTCTGGGTGTCCCTCCAGTGGATGGCCGCGAGCCGCGCGACCCAGGGGCCGGCGGTGGCGTATCTGGCGCATTTGCTGGGGTTCTCGGCGGGGTTCCTCTACACGTGGGTGCGCTATGGACGTGCGGCTAGAGTGAAAACTCCAGCGACGGCCACCGAGGGAGAAAACCAGCCGTGATCACCGCGATCGTGCTCATCAAGACCAGCGTGGACCGGATCCCCGAGATCGCGGAGTCGATCGCCGCGCTGGACTCCGTCAGTGAGGTGTTCTCCGTGACCGGCACGTACGACTTGATCGCCATGGTCCGGGTGAAGGCGCATGACGATCTGGCGGATGTGATTCCCGGGATGATCAGCAAGATTCCGGGGGTGGAGGGGACGGATACGCATGTGGCGTTCCGTACGTACTCTCAGCATGATCTTGAGGCCGCGTTCGCGATTGGGCTCGACAACTAGTTCGGGTCCTGGGGGTCGGATGTCGGCTGCGGGTCGCGTGTGGCCGGTCGCGCAGTTCCCCGCGCCCCTTGCGGGGCCCGGCCCGGATGAAGAGTTCTTCATCCGGCGCTCATCGGGGGCACCGGTGAGGGCCGGAGCATCGGGGGCATGGTTTTCTCTCATCGGATGGCGGCTCTCGCCGCTGTGGTGGTGATTCCTCTGGGGATCGCCGCCACGAGTTACGCCCTGACCGACAGTCCGGAGTCTCCCAAGGTGCCGCCCAAGGTGGAGTTGGAGAGCGGGTCGCCGTCCGCGACGCCCGCGTCGACCGCCTCTCCCACGCCGACTCCGACGCCGAGTGACGAGGTCGTTTCGCGGCCTCCGGTGAGTGACGACGATGACGATGACGACGGACCCGGGGACGACGGCTGAGCCCGTACCCGCACCCATGTCCGATTCCGGTCTCGATCCCGTTCCCGCGCGTCGGCGGATCTCGGCCCGGGTCCGCATCCTGCTCTGGCTGCTGCTCGTGATGGCCGTCGCGCTCGCCGCCGTGGCCACGACCACCCGTTCGATCCTCCTGCGGGACGTCGACTCCCGCGTCAGCGGTCTGCTCGCCCAGGAGGCGGGCGAGTTCGCGAACTTCGAGGAGCGGGGGGTGGACCCCTCGACCGGGGAGCGGTTCACCGAGCCGGGGCGGCTGCTCAAGGTCTTCCTGGAGCGCCAGTACGCCGATCCGGACGAGGAGCTGATGGGGCTGCTCGCGGGAGGTCCGGACGCGGCCCCTGCGAAGCTCGTCCAGGACCGTGAGATCCCCGCGGGACTGCCCCTGCACCAGGACGAGGCAGGCCGCCGGCAGATCTTCGGGTCCGCCGGGTCCACCGGCACGCTGCACCGCGCCGCAGGGGACGTCAGGTGGGCCAAGGTCGCCATCGCCCGCTCCGGCGGTGAACCGGAGGCCGCCTTCGTGGTCGCCTTCCATCCGGGGCGCGAGCACGACCGCGTGGACGAGGTGTTCCGCATCCTGCTCGCCATCTCCGGGGTCGCGCTCCTGATGACGACGGGGATCGGCTGGGTGGTGGCCGGACGGATCCTCAAGCCGGTACGTCTGGTGCGTACCGCCGCCGCGCAGCTCACCGAGCAGGACCTCACCCGGCGTATCCCGGTCCGCGGCCACGACGACATCGCCGCGCTCGCCGAGACCTTCAACGCGATGCTCGACCGCCTGGAGCGCGCCTTCGCGGCCCAGCGCGAGTTCGTCGACGACGCGGGCCACGAGCTGCGCACCCCGATCACCATCGTGCGCGGCCATCTGGAGCTGATGGGCGACGACCCGGCCGAGCGCGAGGAGACCGTCCGGCTGGTCACCGACGAGCTGGACCGGATGAGCCGCATCGTCGAGGACCTGCTGCTGCTCGCCAAGGCCGAGCGCCCGGACTTCGTCACGCCCGAGCCCGTGCAGCTCGCCGAACTCACCGCCGATGTCTTCGTCAAGGCCCGCACCCTCGGCGACCGTCACTGGGAACTGGCCGAAGTCGCCGACGGAGAAGCCCAGTTGGACCCGCAGCGCATCACCCAGGCAATGGTCCAGCTGGCCCAGAACGCCGTGCAGCACACCGTTCCCGGCCAGTCGATCCGGATCGGCTCACGCGTCATCGGTTCGCGTGTCGCCGGCGGCCGCATCGAGTTGTACGTCGCCGACTCGGGCCCCGGTGTGCAGCCGCAGGACGCCGAGGTGATCTTCGAGCGGTTCCGGCGCGGCACCTCCCGGCGCGGCACCCGGGGCAGCGGCGCGGGGCTCGGCCTGTCGATCGTGCGGGCCATCGCGGAGGGGCACCGGGGCGGGAAGGTCCGGCTGCGGCAGACCCCGGGCGGCGGGGCCACCTTCGTCGTCGTGCTCGACTCGGTGCCGGAGCCGCTCCTCGAGACGGACCGCGCATGAACGCCCGCACCGCCTGTACCACCCCTTCTGGAAAGGCCTGTTCGACATGAAGCGCATCCTGATCGTCGAGGACGAGGAGCGCATCGCCTCCTTCGTCGAGAAGGGCCTGCGCGCGGGCGGCTTCACCACGACCGTCGTCGCGGACGGCGACTCCGCCTACGAGTACGCGCTGACCGGCGGCTTCGACCTGGTGATCCTGGACATCGGACTGCCCGGCCGGGACGGGTTCACCGTGCTGCGCGAACTGCGCGAGGCCCGGGTGACGGTCCCCGTGATCGTGCTGACCGCCCGGGACTCCGTACGCGACACGGTGGCGGGTCTGGAGGGCGGCGCCGACGACTGGATGACCAAGCCGTTCCGTTTCGAGGAACTCCTCGCGCGGGTGCGGCTGCGGCTGCGTACGGCGGCGGGGGTCCCCGAGGTCACCGTGCTGCGCGGGGGTGACCTCACGCTCGATCTGCGTACGCGGCGGGCTCGTGCGGGTGAGCGGGTTGTTGACCTGACGGCCCGTGAGTTCGTGTTGCTGGAGCTGTTCCTGCGGCATCCCGGGCAGGTGCTGTCACGTGAGCAGATCCTGTCGCATGTGTGGGGGTACGACTTCGATCCGGGATCCAACATCGTTGATGTGTACGTGCGTTCGCTTCGGAAGAAGCTTGGGGTCGAGCGGGTGGAGACTGTGCGGGGGATGGGGTATCGGCTACCCGTGTGAGTGGTCTCCGTCTGGTCGGTCGTTGTTCGGCCGCGGGCCGGACGTGGCTGATCGCGCAGTTCCCCGCGCCCCTGACGGGGCCCTGTGCGTGAAGGTTCCCTCATGTGGGGCTCATTGGGGGCTCACGGGGTAGTTGAACTCTGGATGTCGTGAGTCTGAATCTCCGGCAAGCCGCCGTCCTCTGTGTGGCCCTGAGCCTCTGTGCCCTGCTGATCGTGCCCGGCAACTTTCCCGGGCTCGGTGGTGACGCGCGGCTGACGCTGGCCGTGTTCGCGCTGGCGACCTGTGCGTGGATCGGTACGCCCATCGACGACACGTACATCGCCCTGGGCGCGGGACTGGCTCTCACGGTGACCGGGGTGATCAGCAGCGAGACGCTCTTCGGCACGCTCGGGGACTCGACGGTCTGGCTGCTGATCTGCGCGTTCGTGCTGGCTGCCGCGGTGGCCCGGACGGGGCTCGCGGGGCGGGCGGCGGCCTTCCTGGTGGGCGGGGCGCGCAGCGTGAGGCAGTTGGTGCATCTGACGACGGCCGCGCTGGTCGTGACGGCCTTCGCGGTGCCCGCCACCTCCGGCCGGGCCGCGCTCGCGCTGCCCGTGTTCCTCGCGCTCGCCAAGGTGCTGGCCGACCGGAAGCGACTGGTCGTGATGCTGGCGCTGCTCTTTCCGACCGTGATCCTGCTGTCGGCGGTGGCGACCCTGATCGGTGCGGGTGCGCATCTGATCACGGTGTCGGTGCTGTGGGAGACGACCGGGGACCGTATCGACTTCACGCAGTGGCTGCTGCTCGGGCTGCCGTTGGCCGTGGCGTCCTCCCATCTCGCCGCGGAGACCGTGCTGTTGACGACGACGCGGCGCGCGGACCGCCGAACTCCCGTACGGATCACGGCCGATGACATCCAGCAGCACAGCGAGCAGCCCGTCACCGGCCCCTGGTCGCCCGCCGAGTCGCGCTGCGCGCTGCTGCTCGCCACGGTGGTCGCGCTGTGGTGCAGCGAGCCCCTCCACCAGGTGTCCCCCGCGGTCGTCGCCCTGATCGGCGCGGTCGTCGCGGCCTCGCCCGCGCTCGGAACCGTGGGCCTGAAGGACGCCCTGAAGACCGTTCCCTGGTCGCTGCTCCTCTTCATGGCCGCGACGATGGCGATGGGCGTCGCGCTCGCGGACTCGGGGGCGGCGGGATGGCTGGTGTCCGGGCTGCCGGGGGACATGGCCCCATGGCTGTTCCTCGCGCTCGTCGTCGCGGTGAGCACGGCCGCGCACCTGGTCCTGCAGTCCCGTTCGGCCCGGTCCTCCGTCTTCGTACCGCTGGTGGTCGCGGCGGCGGTGGGCGCGGGGGTCAACCCGGTCGCGGCAGCGCTGGCGTCCACCGCCGCCGCGGGCTTCTGCCACACGCTCCCGGCCTCGGCCAAGCCGGTCACGCTCTTCGCCGAGATACCCGGCACACCGACGTACACCCCGCGCGACCTGCTGCGCCTGTCCGCGGTCCTGGCCCCGCTGACGGCCGCGCTCGTCCTGCTCTTCGCCCTCACCGTGTGGCCGCTGCTCGGCGTACCGGTCCTGAAGCCCTGAAGCCGTCAAGCCGTCCTGGCCGCAAAGCCCTCAAGGAGCCCCTCTCATGCTGACCCGTTTCGCCGTCGCCCCCAGTGGCTTCAAGGAGTCCCTGTCCGCCCAGGCCGCCGCCGACGCCATCGCGGCGGGCGTACGCCGTGTCGTACCGGACGCCGAGGTCGACCTGATCCCGCTGGTGGACGGCGGCGAGGGGACGGCCCGGGCCCTCGCCTCGGCGACCGGGGGCCGGCTGGTCGCCCTGCCCGCCACCGGCCCGCTCGGCGAACCCGTGGGCACCCACTTCGCGCTGCTCGGATCCGGTGCCGGATCCGGCCTCGGCTCCGCCGACACGGCCGTCGTGGAGATGGCGGCGGTGGCCGGACTCTCCCTCGTCCCGCACGGCCTGCGTGACCCGGGCGCCACCACCACGTACGGCGTCGGCGAGCTGATCCGCGCCGCCCTGGACACGGGCGTACGCCGCATCCTCGTCGGCTGCGGCGATTCGGGCACGTCGGACGGGGGCGCCGGAGCCCTGCAGGCGCTCGGCGCCCGCCTGCTCGACGAGGACGGCTTCGAACTCCCCTACGGCGGCCGGGAGTTGACCCGCCTGCACCACATCGACCCGAAGGGCCTCGACCCCCGCCTGGCCCACACGGAACTGCTGGTCGCCTGCAACCCGTACAACGTGCTCTGCGGTGAGCGCGGCGTCGCGCGGGTCTTCGGTCCGCAGAAGGGCGCGACCCCCGCGCAGGTCGAGGAGCTGTCCGCGGGCCTGGAGAACTGGGCGTACGTCCTCACCCGGGACCTCCCGGTCACCTGCGACCTGTACGGCGGCCCGGGTACGGGTGCCTCCGGCGGCCTGGGCGCGGGGCTCGCCGCTCTCGGCGCCCGTCTCCTCCCCCGCTTCGAGGTGCTCCTCGACCATCTCGACCTGGACGCCCGCCTCGCCCGCGCCGACCTGGTCCTCACCGCGGAGGGCGCCCTGGACCACCAGACACCGCGCGGCAAGGTCCCGGCCGAGGTGGCCCGCCGCGCCAAGCTGAACGGACGCCCGGTCCTGGCCCTGGCGGGCACCCTCGGCGAGGGCGCCCACACGGTCCCGGGCGTGGACGCCTTCACCGGCATCCTGCCCGCCCCGATGGCCCTGGCCGAGGCCCTCCTACGAGCCTCCGAACTCCTCACCGACGCGACGGAGCGCGCCCTGCGGATGATCCTGCTGGGGGCGGGGCTGCCACGAGGGGCGGGGGTGTGAGCGCAGCCCCGGCGGGAACGGCGGACGCTCGGGGAGCCACCCGCCGGTCGAACCGGCGGTCACACCGCCGGGACGCAACGCCCTTCCACCGTGCGGTAGTTCCACTTCGCGCCGTCGCTCACGAGTTCCTTGACGGCACGAACGAACCGCTCGACGTGCTCGTCGGGCGTGCCCGCGCCGAAGCTCACGCGGATCGCGTTGAGGGACTTCTCGCCGGGCGCCGCCTCGGGGGCACCGCACTCGCCCTGGGTCTGCGGGTCGCTGCCGAGGAGGGTGCGGACGAGGGGGTGGGCGCAGAAGAGGCCGTCGCGGACCCCGATGCCGTACTCGGCGGACAGCGCGGCGGCGAAGTGCGAGCTGTTCCAGCCCTCGACGACGAAGGAGATGACACCGACACGGGGCGCGTCGTCGCCGAAGAGCGAGAGGACACGCACCTCGGGCACCTCGGCGAGACCGGCCCGGACGGTGTCGATGAGCTGCTGCTCCCGGGCGACCAGCGTGTCGAAGCCGGCCTCGGTGAGGGCCTTGCAGGCGGAGGCGATGGAGTAGGCGCCGATGACGTTGGGCGACCCGGCCTCGTGCCGTGCGGCGCTCTCGTGCCACTCGACGTCTACGCCGCCGTCCACCCGCCGCGAGACCTTCCTCGAGGCGCCCCCGCCCGCGAGGTACGGCTCGGCCTCGGTCAGCCAGTCGGCGCGTCCGGCGAGGACACCCGAGCCGAAGGGCGCGTACAGCTTGTGCCCGGAGAAGGCGACCCAGTCGACGTCCAACTCCCGTACGGACACGGGGTGGTGGGGCGCGAGCTGGGCGGCGTCCAGCACGATCCGGGCGCCGTGCGTGTGCGCGGCGGCGGCCAGTTCCCGTACGGGCCACAGCTCGCCGGTGACGTTCGACGCGCCCGTGACACACACCAGCGCCGGCCCGTGGGGGTCCCGCTCGGCGAGCGCCCGCTCCAGCGTGGCGACGGCCTCGCCCGGGGTGCGCGGGGCGTTGAGGTAGGTGACGCGGGCGTCCCGCCACGGGAGCAGCGACGCGTGGTGCTCGGTCTCGAAGACGAAGACCTGGCAGTCGGCGGGCAGGGCGGCGGCGAGGAGGTTGAGCGAGTCGGTGGTGGACCGGGTGAAGACGACCTGGTCGCCGTCACGGCAGTCGAGGAACTCCTCGACGGTCCTGCGGGCGTTCTCGAACAGGTCGGTGGACAGCTGGGAGAGGTACCCGGCCCCGCGGTGCACGCTCCCGTAGTACGGGGCGTACGCGGCCACGTCGTCCCACACCCGCTGCAGGGCAGGGGCGCTGGCGGCGTAGTCGAGCGCGGCGTAGGTGACCTCACCGCCGGTGACGAGCGGGACGGTGACGTCCCGTCCCAGCACGGGCAGCGACGCGGAGGTGTCGCAGCAGACGGCCTGGTCGGTGGCAGCGGCAGCGGTGGGGGCAGTGGTGGAAACAGACATGGCGAACTCCTGTGAGGCAGGCGGGAACACCACGCGAGCTGATGGAGCTCAAGCGTGGGTGAAGGTGAAAAGGGGTGTGCGGAGGCGGGGCTCTACGCCCTATCGCATTCGCTTGCTCACAGAAGGCTCCCTCGGACGACCAGGACCCCTGGTGATGCGAGGGGTCCGCGCTTGCCGTAGACCTCACTGCCTACGGCCTGGTCTTCACCCGGGGCACCCCGCCACGGACGGAGGGTTGCCGGACAGTCGGCCGGGGCCTGATGACTGTCGCTCATGACCTGCCTGCATCTTGCCACACGATCACCCGGACGCAACCCGGCCGTCCGGATACCGGGACGACGGGGAGGCGCCCCTAAAAGGGGCGCGGGGAACTGCGCGATCTTTTAGGGGCGCGGGGAACTGCGCGACCAGCCCCCGCCGGCCCGCACCCGACAAACACACGCGGCCGGCGGCTACGCGTTCGTCGCCGCCACCCATCGCTCCAGCGTCGCCTTCGCCGCCCCGGAGTCGATCGCGGCCGCGGCCTTCACCATCCCCGCCCGGAGCTGGTCCGCGAGCGGCCCGTCCCCCGGCGTCAGTGCCACCAGCGCCGCGGCCGAGTTCAGCAGCACGGCGTCCCGTACGGGCCCGGTCTCCCCGTTCAGCAGCCGCCGGGCCACATCCGCGTTGTACGAGGCGTCGGCCCCCCGCAACGCCTCCACGGGCACCAGCTCGATCCCCACGTCACGCGGATCGAACGACTCCTCGCGCACCTTTCCGTCCCGTACGACCCACACCCGGGACGTGGCGGTCGTCGTCAGCTCGTCCAGGCCGTCGTCGCCGCGGAAGACGAGCGAGGAGTTGCCGCGCTCGGCGAACACACCGGCCATGATCGGCGCCATCCGGGGATCGGCACACCCGACGGCCTGCGCCTTCACCTTCGCCGGATTGGTCAGCGGACCGAGCGCGTTGAAGACCGTACGGATCCCCAACTGCCCACGCGCGGCACCCGCGTAGCGCATCGCGGGGTGGAACTTCGCCGCGAAGCAGAAGGTGATCCCGGCCGTCTCGGCGACCTGGGCCACCCGGTGTGTCGGCAGCTCCAGATTGACCCCGAGCTTCTCCAGCACGTCGGACGCCCCGGAGGCCGAGGAGGCCGCCCGGTTGCCGTGCTTGACGACCTTGGCGCCCGTACCGGCGATGACGATCGCCGACATGGTGGAGATGTTGACGGTCTTCGCCCCGTCGCCGCCCGTACCGACGATGTCGACGGTCTCCCCCGGCACCTCGATCACGTTCGCGTGCTCGTACATCGCCCGGACGAACCCGACGATCTCCTCGACGGTCTCGCCCTTGGCCCGCAGCGCCACCACGAAGCCGGCGATCTGTGCGTCGGTCGCCTCGCCCCGCATGATCAGATCCATCGCCCAGGCGGTGTCGGCAGCGCTCAGGTCGTGTCCGTCCAGCAGGCCGTTCAGCAGGGCGGGCCAGGAACGGACCGCCGCGGTGTCGCCTCCTGCGGGGGTCACAGCGCTCATATGCCGCTCCTGGGTCGTCCGTCCCACGATGGGGACGCCTGTGGGATGTGGGATTTTTCCCGTGGCCCGTAGCTCGTACGGGACCGGGTCCACCCTATCCAGCCCCGGGGACGGCAAAGAGCCCCGTCCGGGCAATGGACGGGGCTCCTGCCGTGGCGAACAGGTAGAAGATCAGTGGTGGCCGTGGCCGCTCGTGATCTCCTTGTACTCCTCAGCGGTGGGCTTCGGGATCTGGTTGTCCTCCCCGAAGTACGCGTTGCTGAGCTTCGCCCGCAGCTTCTGCGGGCCCTTCACCTTGCGCTCGACACCGTTCTCGTCGACCGCCGGGCCGATCGCGGCCGGCTCGTACTGCTCGTGCGCCGTGAGGGTGTGCAGAGCCTCCTGGCTGAGGGGCTCGTGGACCTCGATGAACTCACCGTGCGGCAGGCGCTTGATGATGCCCGACTCGCGGCCGTGCAGCACCTTGTCCTTGTCGCGGCGCTGGAGGCCGAGACAGATCCGCTTGGTGACGACGAACGCGAGGACCGGTCCGACGAAGAACCCGATCCGGACGAACCAGGTGACCGAGTTGATCGACAGATGGAAGTGGGTCGCGACGATGTCGTTGCCACCGCCGATCAGCATGATCATGTACGCGGTCACCCAGGCCACACCGAAGGCCGTACGGGTCGGCGCGTTGCGCGGCCGGTCCAGGATGTGGTGCTCGCTCTTGTCCCCGGTGATCCAGGACTCGATGAACGGATAGAGCGCGAGGATGCCGAGGAAGAGACCGAAGAGCACCAGCGGGATGAACACACCCAGGACGAGTGTGTGACCCCAGAGGTTGATCTCCCAGCCGGGCATCGCGCGGATCAGACCCTCGGCGAAGCCCATGTACCAGTCCGGCTGGGCGCCCGTGGACACCTGGTCGGGCCGGTACGGTCCCAGCACCCAGATCGGGTTGATGGACGCGACCGCGGCCAGCATCGCGATGAAGCCGAAGACCAGGAAGAAGAAGCCTCCGGCCTTGGCCATGTAAACCGGCAGCAGCGGCATGCCGACGACGTTCTTGTTGGTCTTTCCGGGACCCGCGAACTGCGTGTGCTTGTGGTAGAAGACCAGGATCAGGTGGCCGACCACGAGCCCGAGCATGATGCCGGGCAGCAGCAGGATGTGGATCGAGTAGAACCGCGAGACGAATTCGCCGCCCGGGAACTCCCCGCCGAACAGGAAGAACGAGATGTACGTTCCGACGATCGGCGTGGCCAGGATCGCGCCCTGGGTAAAGCGGACACCCGTACCGGAGAGCAGGTCGTCCGGGAGCGAGTAGCCGGTGAACCCGGTGAACATGCCGAGGACGAACAGCAGGAAGCCGAACATCCAGTTGATCTCACGCGGCTTGCGGAACGCGCCGGTGAAGAACACGCGCATCATGTGCACGAACATGCCGGCCAGGAAGACGATGGCCGCCCAGTGGTGGATCTGCCGGATGAGCAGACCGCCGCGGACGTCGAAGCTGATGTCCAGCGTGGAGGCGAAGGCCTCCGACATCAGCTGCCCCTGCAGCGGGACGTAGCTTCCGTGGTACTCGATCTCGTTCATCGAGGGGTGGAAGAACAGCGTCAGATACACACCCGTGAGGATGATGATGATGAAGCTGTAGAGGCAGATCTCGCCCAGCATGAAGGACCAGTGGTCCGGGAAGATCTTGCGCATGTTGGCCTTGGCCAGGGAGTAGATCCCCAGCCGGCCGTCGGCCCAGTCGGCGATCTTCTCGCCGGCCGGCGCCTTCTCGCGCGAGCGCGAGTCGGTGGTGGTCGTAGTGCTCATCCGCGCTCCCAGAATGCAGGACCGACGGGCTCATCGAAGTCGCCGAGCGCCTCGAGGTAACCCTCGTCGTTCACGCCGATGCGCAGCTGCGGCAGGGCGTGACCGGCCGGGCCGAAGATAACTCGGGCACCGTCGGCGAGGTCGAAGGTGGACTGGTGGCACGGGCACAGAACGTGGTGCGTCTGCTGCTCGTACAGGGAGATCGGGCAACCGACATGGGTGCAGATCTTCGAGTACGCCACGATGCCCTCGTGGGACCACTCGAGCTCACGCTTGTCCTTGATGTTGTCCGGCTGCAGCCGGACGATCATCAGGGCCGCCTTGGCGATCTCGGTCTGGAACTCGTGGTCGTGCTCCTCCAGGCCCTCGGGCTTGGCGAAGGTGAGCGAGCCCACGGCGACGTCGGAGGGACGCAGCGGCTCGTTCGTGTTCATGTTGACGAGCTGCAGTCCCTTGCGCCACATCGTGTGCCGCAGCTTGTCCTCCGGCAGCGGACCGAGGTCGCGCAGCAGGACGATGCCGGACAGCGGGAACAGGGTCAGCGCGCCGAACATCGTGTTGCGGATCAGCTTGCGGCGACCGAGCGCGGACTCCTTGGCACCCTGCTTGAAGTCGGCCAGCACCTTGGCCTTGACCTCGGGCTCCGCCGCGATGGCGTGGCGCTCGTCGGTCATCTCCTCGTCGGACATCAGGGTGCGGGCCCAGTGGACCGCGCCCGCGCCGATGCAGAACAGCGCCAGACCGAGCGTCATGCCCAGGGCGAAGTTCAGTCCGCTGATGTGACCGAGCGGGAAGATGTAGACGATCTTGTCGGCGGGGATCGTCACGAACGCCGCGATGAAGCCGACCGTGGCCAGCATCGACAGCGTGAACAGGAGGGCGACCGTGCGCTCGGAGCGCTTGGCGGCCCGCTCGTCGATGTCCTGGATCCGGTGCTCGTGCGGCGGCAGACCGGGATCCGCGAACGGGTGCTTCTCGTCCGCGACACTCACGGCGCCGTGCGCGTGCTCGTCGTCGGCCCGCTCGGCGGGCAGGTTCTCTTCTGGGGTCTCTTGGCTACTCATGACTTCTTGGCCTTTGCGGTCCGGGCGGCGACCCACACGGCGACGGCGATCAGTCCGCCGAGACCGAAGACCCAGCCGAAGAGTCCTTCACTGACCGGCCCGAGGCCGCCCAGCTCCAGACCACCGGGGCTCTCCGAGTCGTCGCTGTTGACCGCGTCGAGGTACGCGATGATGTCCTGCTTGTTCTTCTCCGTCAGCGTGGTGTCGGGGAAGGACGGCATGTTCTGCGGGCCTGTCTGCATGGCCTCGTAGATGTGCTTCGGGTCGACATCCTCCAGCGTCGGGGCGTACTTGCCGTTCGTCAGCGCGCCGCCCTTGCCGGTGAAGTTGTGGCACTGGGCGCAGTTCGTACGGAAGAGCTCACCGCCCTTGGCGATGTCGGCGCCCTCGGGGTTGTACTGGGCCTCGGTGGGCACCGTCGGACCCGCACCCAGCGAGGCGATGAACGCCGCGAGCTGGTCGATCTCGGCCTGCGAGTAGATGACCTTCTTCTTCGGAATCTGCGCGCCGGGCTGCTGGGCCGGCATGCGGCCGGTGCCGACCTGGAAGTCGACGGCCGCGGCGCCCACACCGACGAGACTCGGACCGTCAGTGGTGCCCTGACCGCCGGTGCCGTGGCAGCTGGCGCAGCCGACGGCGTAGAGCTTCTTGCCCTCGTCGATTGCTAGGGACTGGGCGGTTGTACCGGCCTGCGCCTCGTCCGCGGGCGCGAACGCGGTATACAGCCCCCCGGTGCATGCCAGCGCGAGGAGTAGGACGACGAGCGCCGCCAGCGGATGGCGTCGTCGTGCGGAGAGCTTTTTCACGGATTACCCCGGTGTCAGGATCTTCTGCGTCGATGCTTCTGGAATGTGCTCGGGAACGGGCCCGGCTACTTGATCATGTAGATCGTGGCGAAGAGGCCGATCCAGACGACATCGACGAAGTGCCAGTAGTAGGACACGACGATGGCGGCGGTCGCCTGCTCATGCGTGAACCTGCGGGCGGCGTAGGTGCGCCCGAGGACCAGCAGGAAGGCGATGAGACCACCCGTCACGTGCAGGCCGTGGAAGCCGGTGGTCAGGTAGAACACCGAGCCGTACGGGTCGGAGGAGAGCGAGAGGCCCGCGTCCTTGACCAGTTCGGTGTACTCGAGGACCTGACCGCCGATGAAGATCGCACCCATGATGAAGGTGACGATGAACCACATCCGGAGCTTCTTCACGTCCCCGCGCTCGGCGGCGAAGACGCCGAGCTGGCAGGTGAGGGAGGAGAGCACCAGGATCGTGGTGTTCGTCGCCGAGAACGGGAAGTTGAGATGTTCCGCCATCTCCTTCCAGTGATCCGGCCCGGTCACCGATCGCAGGGTGAAGTACATCGCGAAGAGGGCCGCGAAGAACATCAGCTCGGAACTCAGCCAGATGATCGTTCCGACGCTGGTGAGGTTCGGCCGATTGACCGACGGGTGCGCGTGCCCGGTTTCTACTGTCGTTGCTGTCGCCACGACCGACATTATGTCGGTCGCTTATCTCGCCCTCACTCCCGGGGGTGCCGTTCGGAGTGTCTGTGGGGTGTGTCCAGCCCATATGGCCCATCGAAGCCCTGTCCGAACCGCTGTTGACCATGTGTTCAAGGGAGTAGCATCCGCGCATCGGACCATGTCCGTATCTGTCTCTACGACGCTGACGTCCCGGAGGAAGAATGCAGCCGACCGCAACGGTGCTGGTCTACAGCGACGACTCCAACACCCGTGAGCAGGTGCGGCTCGCCACCGGCCGGAGGCCGGCGGCGGACGTTCCTCAGGTCGAGTTCATCGAGTGCGCGACGCCTGCCGCCGTCATCAAGGAGCTGGACCGCGGTGGCATCGATGTGTGCGTGCTCGACGGCGAGGCCGTTCCCGCGGGCGGGATGGGGATCTGCCGGCAGATCAAGGACGAGATCTTCAACTGTCCGCCGGTGTTGTTGCTGATCGGGCGGCCTCAGGACGCGTGGCTGGCCACGTGGAGCCGGGCCGACGCCGCGGTGACCCTGCCGGTGGAGCCGGTGGAGTTCGCCTCTGCGCTGGCGGGGTTGCTTCGCAGCAGGCGGGCCTTGAGCGCCTGAGCACCCCGCGGGGGGTGTGGTGTGGCGACTGCGGGTCCGTTGTAGCTGGTCGCGCAGTTCCCCGCGCCCCTGACAGGGCTTACACGGACTCCGGGCGTAGCCTCAGGCGGGCCTCCGGGCCCGGGCCCTCCGGGGTGTCGGCGATCAGGGCGCTGCCTGTGCGCCATTTCTTCCAGGTGAGGTTCCAGTCGCCGAAGCCGTTGCCGAACGGGGCCATCGTGTCGCCGGACGAGTTGACGACCTGGACGATGTCTCCGGCGCGGATGTTCTCGTAGAACCACTGGGCGTTGGCGGTGCTCATGCCGGTGCAGCCGTGGCTGACGTTGGCGTAGCCCTGGGAGCCCGTGGACCAGGGGGCGGCGTGAACGTACTCGCCGCTGTTGGTGAGCCTGACCGAGTTGTGGACGATCAGGTCGTAGAAGTCCGAGGCGCCGATGCTGGCGCTGGTCATGCGAACGGTACCTTCCTTGCCCAGTACGACCTTGACGCCGTTGCGGGTGTCATAGCCCGGCTTGCCGGTGGTGACGGGGATCGACTTGATCGCCTCGCCGTTCCTGTAGACCGTCATGGAGTGCGCCGAGGCGTCCGTGACGGCCTCCACGCGGTCGCCCGTGGTCAGGGTCAGGGGCTCGGCTTTGCCGCCCCAGAGGCGCTCGGCGACCTTGATCCCGGCCAGGTTGCTGTGGGCGGTGATGGTGGCCTGGATGGGCCAGTACTCCTTGGGCCGGTAGTGCAGTTTCCTGTCGTCCACCCAGTGCCAGGCGCCCTCCACCGCGGGCCGGGAGTCGACCTTCAGTGAACGCTCCACGACGGCGCGGGCGGCCTTGTCCTTGACCGGGAGGCTGAGCTCGGCGGTGACGGGCTGACCGACGCCGTACGTGCCCTTGTCGGGCCCGAACTTCACGTCCAGCCGCTTCTTCGTGGTGGGGGTTCCGGTGTCGAAGTCGACCACCTTGCGGCCGGGGGCGCCGTCCTCGTCCTCGGTGCTCACGCGGACCCTGTAGTGGACGCCGGCGGCCAGCGGGGAGGTGCTGTGCCAGCGGGTCCCGTCGGCGGAGAGTTCGCCCGCCACATACCGTCCTGTGGCGTCCGTGGCGGTCACGTCGGTGATGCGGCCGTCGGAGTCCTCGGCGGTGATCTCCAGGGGCTTGTCCGGGTCGGCCTTCTTGCCGTCGTCGACGGGGGTGTTGAAGGAGATGTCCTCCGCGGCGTCGTACGGCTTGGCCGAGAGCGGGTGGCCGTCGGAGCCGCAGGCCGTGACCCCGGCGCCGAGAGCGACTATGAGTGCCGTGCTGACGGCTGTGCGGTTTCGCGGTGTGTGGCTCATGACCTCACGCTAGGAAGCGGGGCCGGACCCGGCGCGGCGAGTGGGCCGTGCGGGGGACGAAGGGTGTGGCAAAAGAGGGAAGCCCGGACCTCCTGACGGAGTGTCCGGGCTTCCCGTGTTCTGCGCGTGCTACTGGTTCTGGCTTTCTCCGCGGTAGTACTCGAAGACCCAGCCCCACAGGCCGATCATGATGATCGGGGCCGAGAAGTAGAGCAGCCACCAGCCGAAGATCACGCCCATGAAGGCGAGCGCGCCACCGATGCCGAGGGAGAGCGGCTGCCAGCTGTGCGGGCTGAAGAAACCGACCTCACCGGCGTCGTCGGCGACGTCGGCCTCCTTGTTGTCCTGGGCGCCCACGTCGACACGCCGGGCCGTGAAGGCCAGGTAGTAGCCGATCATGACGCACAGGCCGAAGCCCAGGAAGAGCGCCGTGGTGCCGGCGGGCTCCTTGGACCACACGCCGTAGACGATCGCCATGGCCAGCACGAAGACGGCCAGCCAGAGGAACATCTTGCCTTGGACCTTCACTTGCCGGCCTCCTTGCCACCAGCGAGGGCCTTCTCACCGTGACCGGCGTTCTCGAGCTGGTCGAGAGCGGCGATCTCCGGGTGGTGCAGGTCGAAGGCCGGGGATTCGGAACGGATCCGCGGCAGCGTGAGGAAGTTGTGCCGCGGCGGCGGGCAGGACGTGGCCCACTCCAGCGAACGGCCGTAACCCCACGGGTCGTCGACCTCGACCTTCTTGCCGTACTTGGCGGTCTTCCACACGTTGTAGAAGAACGGCAGGATCGACAGACCGAGCACGAACGAGCTGATCGTCGAGATCGTGTTCAGGGCGGTGAAGCCGTCGGCCGCGAGATAGTCCGCGTAACGACGGGGCATGCCCTCGGCACCCAGCCAGTGCTGGACGAGGAAGGTGCCGTGGAAGCCGATGAACAGCGTCCAGAAGGTGATCTTGCCGAGGCGTTCGTCGAGCATCTTGCCGGTGAACTTCGGCCACCAGAAGTGGAAGCCGGAGAACATCGCGAACACCACCGTGCCGAACACCACGTAGTGGAAGTGCGCCACCACGAAGTAGGAGTCCGAGACGTGGAAGTCCATCGGCGGCGAGGCCAGGATGACACCGGTCAGACCACCGAAGGTGAAGGTGATCAGGAAGCCCGTCGCCCACAGCATCGGGGTCTCGAAACTCAACGACCCCTTCCACATGGTGCCGATCCAGTTGAAGAACTTCACACCCGTCGGCACGGCGATGAGGAACGTCATGAAGGAGAAGAACGGCAGCAGTACGCCGCCGGTGACGTACATGTGGTGCGCCCACACCGTCACCGACAGGCCGGCGATCGCGATGGTCGCGCCGATCAGGCCCATGTAGCCGAACATCGGCTTGCGGGAGAAGACCGGGATGACCTCGCTGATGATGCCGAAGAACGGCAGCGCGATGATGTACACCTCTGGATGCCCGAAGAACCAGAACAGGTGCTGCCATAGCAGCGCCCCGCCGTTGGCGGCATCGAAGATGTGTGCGCCGAATTTCCGATCCGCCTCCAGCGCGAACAGCGCGGCCGCGAGGACGGGGAAGGCGAGCAGCACGAGGACCGCGGTGAGCAGCACGTTCCACACGAAGATCGGCATGCGGAACATGGTCATGCCCGGGGCGCGCATGCAGATGATGGTGGTGATGAAGTTGACCGCGCCCAGGATGGTGCCGAAGCCGGAGAACGCCAGGCCCATGATCCACATGTCGGCGCCGATGCCCGGCGAGCGGACCGCGTCCGAGAGCGGGCTGTAGGCGAACCAGCCGAAGTCGGCCGCGCCCTGCGGGGTGAGGAAACCGCCGACCGCGATCAGCGAGCCGAACAGGTACAGCCAGTAGGCGAACATGTTCAGCCGCGGGAAGGCGACGTCGGGTGCGCCGATCTGCAGCGGCATGATCCAGTTGGTGAAGCCGGCGAACAGCGGTGTCGCGAACATCAGCAGCATGATCGTGCCGTGCATCGTGAACGCCTGGTTGAACTGCTCGTTCGACATGATCTGCGTGCCGGGACGGGCCAGTTCGGCGCGCATGAACAGCGCCATCACGCCGCCGATGCAGAAGAACGCGAACGACGTGACCAGGTACAACGTACCGATCGTCTTGTGGTCGGTGGTGGTGAGCCACTTGACCACGACATTGCCGGGCTGCTTGCGCCGTACCGGTAGCTCGTTCTCGTACGAGTCTTCGGCCGCGGCGGCACCCTGAGGTTCGTTGAGGATGCTCACAGGTTGTTCGTCTCCCGGTTCTTCTCGTGGTCCGTCTGCTCGATACCGGCCGGGACGTAACCGGTCTGACCCTTCTCGGCGAGCTCCTTGAGGTGGGCCTCGTAGCGCTCGGGAGAGACGACCTTCACGTTGAAGAGCATCCGGGAGTGGTCGACGCCGCAGAGCTCGGCGCACTTGCCCAGGAAGGTGCCCTCCTTGTTGGGGGTCACCTGGAAGGAGTTGGTGTGGCCCGGGATGACGTCCTGCTTCATGAGGAACGGCACCACCCAGAAGGAGTGGATGACGTCACGCGAAGTGAGGACGAAGCGGACCGTCTTGCCCTTCGGAAGCCAGAGGGTCGGACCGGGGTTGCCCGTCTGCGGGTTCTCCGTGCCGGGCGTACCGACGTCGTAGACGCCCCCGGCGTTCTCCGGGAACTGCTCCTTGAACCTGTTCGGAATCGCGTCGAGGTTCTTGTCGGTCTTCGCGTCCCCGGTCGAGCCGTCGACGTTCTCGATGTAGTTGAAGCCCCAGCTCCACTGGAAGCCGACGACGTTGACCGTCACGTCGGGCTTCTTGTCGAGGCTGAGGAGCTTCGTCTCGTCGCGGGCCGTGAAATAGAAGAGCACCGAGACGATGATGAGCGGGACCACCGTGTACAGCGCCTCGATGGGCATGTTGTACCGGGTCTGCGGAGGAACTTCGACCTTGGTGCGGCTGCGCCGGTGGAAGAACGCACTCCACAGGATCAGGCCCCAGACCAACACGCCCGTGACGAGCGCTGCAGCCCACGAGCCCTGCCACAGGGAGAGGATCCGCGGAGCCTCTTCCGTGGTCGGGGTGGGCATACCAAGGCGGGGGAAGTCCTTGTATGTGCAACCGGTGGCGGTCGCCAGGACCAGGCCCGCAGTCAGTGCCTGCAGCAGCTTCCGCCGCATCGGGCGCCGCGGCGAGCGGTCGGAGCCGTAGGGACTCACGTAGCGCCTTCCCGAGAGTCTCGCCCGCGCTGTTGGCTGCGGCCTTCTCGCTGGTCGGTCGCCGCCCTGCGTCGGGCAGGGGTTTGGATGTTTATGCGGACCAAACCCTACTGGACGCTTTTTGGGGTCGCGCGGGGAGGGTCCCCAACGCGCCGCGGCTCACCCCGAAGGGGTGGAATGCGGGGCTCCGGGCCGTATGTGACGGCCCGTCGCGGGGCGCCCTTGGACTCGGGGGATCCGGTTTGTCGTCGGGTGCGGGCCGCATGTGACTGGTCGCGCAGTTCCCCGCACCCCTGAAAGCGGGGCTGCGCCCCTGGCTTTCATCCTTTAGGGGCGCGGGGAACTGCGCGGCCAGCCCCCACCCACCCGCACCCGCCGAACAAGCCCGACGCCCCCGTCCCCCACCACACCGCATAGCGTGAGGTCGTGTCCTACTTCGACGCCGCATCCTCCGCCCCCCTCCACCCCGTGGCCCGCCAGGCCCTGCAGGCCTCCCTGGACGAGGGCTGGGCCGACCCCGCCCGTCTCTACCGGGAGGGACGGCGAGCACGGCTCCTCCTGGACGCCGCCCGCGAGGCCGCCGCGGAGGCGATCGGCTGCCGCCCGGACGAGCTGGTGTTCACCACCTCCGGCACACGGGCGGTCCACACCGCGATCGCCGGCACGCTCGCGGGACGCCACCGCGTCGGACGCCACCTGATCGTGTCCGCGGTCGAACATTCTTCGGTGCTCCATTCGGCCGAGATGCACCGGAACCAGGGCGGCACAGTGTCCGAAGTGCCCGTTCTGCGCACGGGCATGGTCTCCCCCGACGCGTACGCCGAGGCCCTGCGCCCCGACACCGCGCTCGCCTGTCTCCAGTCCGCCAACCACGAGGTGGGTACGGAGCAGCCGGTGGCCGCCGTCGCCGAGGCGTGCCGCGCGGCGGGCGTCCCCCTTCTGGTGGACGCGGCGCAGTCGCTGGCCTGGGGGCAGGTCGAGGGCGGCTGGTCGTTGCTGACGGGCAGCGCCCACAAGTGGGGCGGCCCCTCGGGCGTCGGGCTGCTGGTCGTGCGCAAGGGGGTGCGTTACGCCCCTCAAGGCCCGGCCGACGAACGGGAGTCGGGGCGCGCCCCCGGCTTCGAGAACATTCCCGGAATCGTCGCCGCCGCGGCCTCACTGCGGGCCGTACGCGCGGAGGCGGCCACCGAGTCGGCCCGGCTGCGGGAGCTGACGGACCGGATCCGTGCGCGGGTGCCGGAACTGGTCCCGGATGTGGAGGTGGTGGGCGACCCGGTGCGCCGGCTCCCCCATCTCCTCACCTTCTCCTGTCTCTATGTCGACGGAGAGACTCTGCTGCACGAGCTGGACCGCGAGGGTTTCTCGGTCTCGTCCGGGTCGTCCTGCACGAGCAGCACGCTCACGCCGAGCCATGTCCTCAAAGCGATGGGCGTACTGAGCGAGGGCAACGTCCGGGTGTCCCTCCCCCTCGGCACCCCGGCACAGGACGTGGACCGCTTCCTGGACGTCCTGCCCCGCACGGTCGCGGCGGTCCGCGAGAAGCTGGGCGCCCCGGCGAGCGCCCCCGTCGTGACCGTCCAGGACGACTCCCTCGTCGTGAACGCCCTCGGCAAGCGCTGCCCGATCCCGGTGATCGAACTCGCCAAGGTGATCACCGACGTCCCCGTCGGCGGCACGGTCCGCGTCCTCTCCGACGACGAGGCGGCCCGCCTGGACATCCCGGCCTGGTGCGAAATGCGAAACCAGGAGTACGTAGGAGAAGAACCGACAGAGGGCGGAACGGCATACATGGTCCGCCGGAAAGCGCCGTAGTCGCCTCAGGTGCGCGGGGCCGTATCCATTTGCGGCTCCCGCGCACCGGCGTCTTTCAGGGGCGCGGGGAACTGCGCGACCAGCCCCCACGCACCCGCACCCACGAACAAACGGACGCGCCCCACGAAAAGGGCACCGGCACTAAGCCAGGTGCCCTTGAACCTCCGCCGCCGCGTCATGCCCGTACGCCTTCGTGAACCGGTCCAGGAAGTGCGACCGCTTCAACTGGTACTCCTGCGTCCCCTTGGTCTCGATGACGAGCGTCGCGAGCATGCAGCCCACCTGCGCGGCCCGCTCGTGCGAGACGCCCCAGGCCAGCCCCGACAGGAACCCGGCCCGGAAGGCGTCCCCGACCCCGGTCGGGTCGACCTTCGCCGTCTCCTCGGGCACACCGACCTCGATCGTGTCCGCCCCGACCCCCTCGATCCGCACACCGCGCGCGCCGAGGGTGGTCACCCGGTGGCCGACCCTCGAAAGGATCTCCGCGTCGCTCCAGCCGGTCTTGGACTCGATGAGCCCCTTCTCGTACTCGTTCGAGAAGAGGTACGTCGCACCGTCGAGCAGCAGCCGGATCTCGTCGCCGTTCATGCGCGCGATCTGCTGGGAGAAGTCGGCGGCGAAGGGGATCGAACGGGTCCGGCACTCCTCGGTGTGCCGGAGCATGCCCTCGGGGTCGTCCGCGCCGATCAGGACCAGGTCGAGTCCGCCCACACGGTCGGCGACCGCCTTGAGCTCGATGAGGCGGGCCTCGCTCATGGCGCCGGTGTAGAAGGAGCCGATCTGGTTGTGGTCGGCGTCCGTGGTGCAGACGAAGCGCGCGGTGTGCAGCACCTCGGAGATCCGTACGGACGCGGTGTCGACGCCGTGCCGGTCCAGCCAGGCGCGGTACTCGTCGAAGTCGGAGCCCGCCGCCCCGACCAGGATCGGCGAGGTGCCGAGCTGGCCCATGCCGAAGGCGATGTTCGCACCCACGCCGCCCCGGCGTACGTCGAGATTGTCGACCAGGAAGGAGAGGGAGACCGTGTGCAGCTGATCCGCGACCAGCTGGTCGGCGAAGCGGCCGGGGAAGGTCATGAGGTGGTCAGTGGCGATGGAGCCCGAGACTGCGATACGCACGGCTAGGACACGCTCCTGCGAGGAGGGAGATTGACATCTAACGCTATCGGGTTCGGGCCGCGGCTTCGAAGCAGGCAAAACTACCCAATAGTAGGGCTTTTTTCGTAGGGCAGGCGGTGCTTACGGTTCCGCTATGACGAACCTCAAGATCCATGGCGACGCTCCGCTCGATCCCGAAGGCGGTCTGGCCGAGCTGCGGGGCGACTGCGCCCGTATGGTCCCGCACTGGTCGGCTCCCGCCAGGATCACCGCGCTGCCGGTGTCCCCGTCACTCATCCACGGCGTGACGGTGCCGTCGGCTTCCGCCCGGATGCTGGACGCGATGTCGGACTACGGCGACTAGTCGCTCCGCGGAGAGGGCCGGATGGAAGCTGCGGGCCGACTGTGGCTGGTCGCGCAGTTCCCCGCGCCCCTAAAAGACGTGGGGCACCGCCCGCCCCGAAGACGAAGTAAGGCGCCGCACCCCTGAAAAGTGAGCGGCGCCAATTAGGGAACCGCGCGCTCCCCCGTCGCGTCCCATCGCTGTCCCCCGTAAAGGGGAGGCAGGATACGACCCTGCTGTGTCCTGACCCGGTCAGGGGCGGGTCTCATGGGACAGCGGCGCGGCAGAAGGAGCGATGCGGTGGACAGCGAGCGACCCGACAACGACGCGGCCGAGGCCGCCGACGAGGAAAAGCCGCGCAGGCGGCATTCGCCGGTGGTCGTCGCCTCGGTCGCGGCCGCCGTGCTGCTCGCCGGGGGCGGCGGGGCGTACTTCGCCACGACCGCGTCCGGCGGCGGTGGAAGCAAGGACAGCTCCGGTACGCCGAGGGACGACGGCAATCCGCCGCCGCTCGCCCTGGACGGCTACACCGAGGGCGGCGCGAAGGGCACGGACGGCACGAACGGCATCGCGCCCGGCGAGCCCGACCCGAACGGCGCGACCTACCGCGCCGAGGGCGAACTCCCCGACGGCCCCTCCTCCGCGGCCGTCCACCGTGCGAAGGGCGAGGTCACCGCGGCCGAGGTGGCGAAGCTGGCCAAGGCGCTGGGTGTGGAGGGCACACCGAAGGCGGAGGGCGACGCCTGGCTGGTCGGCGCCACGAAGGACGGTTCCGGTCCGGGTCTGCGGGTGAACAAGAAGGCACCCGGCACCTGGACGTTCAACCGCTTCGTGCCCGGCACCGACAACTGCAAGAGCACCACGGTGTGCGCGAGCGGGACGGCCAAGGGCACCGAGACCGACGCCGAGGGTGCCGGGACCGAACCGGTGAGCGTGGACGCCGCGAAGAAGGCCGCCGCGCCCGTTCTCAAGGCGGTCGGCCAGGACGACGCCAAGCTCGACGCGAGCCAGCTCATGGACGCCGTACGCGTGGTGAACGCGGACCCGGAGGTGGGCGGGCTGCCGACGTACGGCTGGTCGACCGGTCTCCAGATCGGCCCGGACGGCCAGGTCGTGGGCGGCAGCGGCCAGTTGAAGACCCCGGTCAAGAGCGACACGTACCCCGTCATCAGTGCTCGGAAGACGCTCGACCTGCTGAACGGGTCCGGGACGGGCGGCGGGCGCGTGGGGATCGGCGGATGCGCGAGTCCCGTACCGCTGAAGGACAAGGACGAGAAGCCCTGCGAGACGTCGACGGTGGCGCCGAAGCCCGAGACGGTCGTCGTCGAGGACGCCGTGTTCGGTCTGGCCACGCACTTCGTGGACGGGCGGCAGGCGCTGGTGCCGTCCTGGCTCTTCGAGGTACGGCCCTCGGGGGCGGGCGCCGGCTTCACGATCACGCATCCCGCGGTCGACCCGCGGTATCTGACCTCTCCGGAGCCTCCGGGCGGCACCCCGAGCGACGACCCGACGGTGGCTCCGAGCCCACGGACGAGCGAGCCGGGCGGCGGGACGACGAAGGCGCCGAAGACCGAGACCCGGAATGTCCGTGTCGAGGGCTACAGCGCGGACGGCAGGGAACTGACCGTGCGCTTCACGGGCGGGGTGTGCAGTGACTACAAGGCCTCGGCGCAGGAGTCCGGCGGCAGGGTGACGGTGCGGGTGACCGAGACGCTGGAGACGGACCAGGTCTGCATCCTGATCGCCAAGACCTTCCACGAGAAGGTCGAGCTCAAGGAATCGCTCGGGGAACGGAAGGTCGTCGACACGGGCGGCAAGGCCGTACCGCTGGAGAAGGACCTGCCGAACCCGACCGGGCCGAGGTAGGCAGCCGGGGACACCCGGCCACCGGTACGCGAAAGGCGGCGCCCTGTTGGAGGGGGCGCCGCCTTTCGGTGTCGTTCGGGACGACGGACCCGGCCGTCATCCGTCAAACGCAAGCAGCGGGCTCAGCTGAACGAGTCGCCGCAGGCGCAGGAACCCGTCGCGTTCGGGTTGTCGATCGTGAAGCCCTGCTTCTCGATGGTGTCCACGAAGTCGATGGAGGCGCCGCCCAGGTACGGAGCGCTCATGCGGTCGGTGACGACCTTCACGCTGCCGAACTCCTTGACGACATCGCCGTCGAGGGAGCGCTCGTCGAAGAAGAGCTGGTACCGCAGGCCGGAGCAGCCGCCGGGCTGAACGGCGACACGCAGCGCCAGGTCGTCGCGGCCTTCCTGCTCCAGCAGGCCCTTGACCTTGGCCGCGGCGGCGTCCGACAGGAGGATGCCGTCGCTCACGGTGGTGGTCTCGTCCGATACGGACATCTGCTTCTCTCCCGGGTTGTACGGAGACTGCTTGCCGACGGTTGCAACCGGCGGGGCCGCGGATTCATTCCGGGCCGAGCGTGTGTCTTGCCTTCTCTCTTCATGCTCGCACACCCGCCTGGAAGCGGAAAACAGCCTGTGGACAACCACCGCGCCGACCTCACCGATCACGCCGTGACCACCCCACCTACCACCCCACGGGATTCACGTCACATGGACGCTATGGGCATCGTCAAAGTGACATGAAGCGGTTATGATAGATAACGTCATTTCGACGAAAAGGCTTGTTCTGCTTGATCGTTCCAGCCGGTCGATCCAAGCGGGCCGCAGAACAGAAAGGGTGCGTGTCGTGACCACCGCCCAGACCCAGGAGCTCGACGTACAGCCGACGCCCCTCGCCCTGCTGCTCCTCGGCCGTGAGGCCGACCCCAGGAGCGAGCGCGGCGTCGAATGTCCCGGTGACCTGCCCTCGCCGTCCGACCCGGACCTGGTCGAGCGCGCCCGCGCGGCCAAGGAGAAGCTCGGGAGCAAGGTCTTCGTCCTCGGCCACCACTATCAGCGCGACGAGGTCATCCAGTTCGCGGATGTCACGGGTGACTCCTTCAAGCTGGCCAAGGACGCCGCCGCGCGCCCCGAGGCCGAGTACATCGTGTTCTGCGGTGTGCACTTCATGGCCGAGTCGGCGGACATCCTGACCTCCGACGACCAGAAGGTCGTCCTGCCCGACCTGGCCGCCGGCTGCTCGATGGCCGACATGGCCACCGCCGAGCAGGTCGCCGAGTGCTGGGACGTGCTGACCGACGCCGGGATAGCCGAGCAGGTCGTGCCCGTCTCGTACATGAACTCCTCCGCGGACATCAAGGCGTTCACCGGCAAGCACGGCGGCACGATCTGCACCTCGTCGAACGCCGAGCGGGCCCTGGAGTGGGCCTTCGAACAGGGCGAGAAGGTGCTGTTCCTGCCCGACCAGCACCTGGGTCGCAACACCGCCGTCCGCGACATGGGCATGTCCCTGGAGGACTGCGTCCTCTACAACCCGCACAAGCCGAACGGCGGGCTCACGGCCGAGCAGCTCCGTGACGCCAAGATGATCCTGTGGCGGGGCCACTGCTCGGTGCACGGCCGTTTCTCCGTCGACTCGGTCAACGACGTGCGGGCCCGGATCCCCGGTGTGAACGTGCTGGTGCACCCCGAGTGCAAGCACGAGGTCGTGGAGGCCGCGGACTACGTCGGCTCCACGGAGTACATCATCAAGGCCCTGGAGGCGGCTCCGGCCGGTTCCAAGTGGGCGATCGGCACGGAGCTGAACCTCGTACGGCGGCTGGCGAACCGTTTCGCGAGCGAGGACAAGGAGGTCGTCTTCCTCGACAAGACGGTCTGCTTCTGCTCGACCATGAACCGCATCGACCTGCCCCACCTGGTCTGGACCCTGGAGTCCCTGGCCGAGGGCAATCTCGTCAACCGCATCGAGGTGGACCGGGAGACCGAGCAGTTCGCGAAGCTGGCGCTTGAGCGGATGCTGGCGCTGCCGTAGGGCTCCGCCGGACGGGCTGGGCTTCGTCTGCGGGGCCGCTGTGGCTGGTCGCGCAGTTCCCCGCGCCCCTAAAAGACTGCGCAGTTCCCCGCGCCCCTGAAAAGGGGCGCGGGGAACTGCGCAATCGGTGACCTATACCCCCACTGCCTCCCGCTCGGCGGCAGCCTCCCGCTTCGTGGCCTTCTTCTTCGCGCGGCGCTCCTTGCGGAGTTCGACCATCGCGTAGAGCGTCGGCACGAGCAGCAGGGTCAGCAGCGTCGAGGTGATCAGACCGCCGATCACCACCACCGCCAGCGGCTGGGCGATGAAGCCGCCCTCGCCGGTGATGCCCAGGGCCATCGGGAGCAGGGCGAAGATCGTCGCCAGGGCCGTCATGAGGATCGGGCGCAGGCGGTGCCTACCGCCTTCCACCACGGCCTCGACAACCCCGTAGCCCTGCTTGCGGTACTGGTTGATCAGGTCGATCAGCACGATCGCGTTGGTCACGACGATGCCGATGAGCATCAGCATGCCGATCATCGACGGCACACCCATCGGCGTACCGGTGATGACCAGCAGACCGATCGCACCCGTCGCCGCGAACGGGATCGAGACGAGCAGGATCAGCGGCTGGATCAGCGACCGGAAGGTCGCGACCAGCAGCATGAAGACGATCGCGATCGCCGCGAGCATCGCGAGGCCGAGGGACGCGAACGCGTCGTCCTGGTCCTCGGACACACCGCCGATGGCGGCCGTGGCACCGGCCGGCAGCTTCAGCTTGTCGAGCTTGGCCGTGAGGTCGGCGCTGACCGCTCCCGTGTTGTCACCGGTCGGCTTCGCCGAGATGGTGGCGGCGCGCTGACCGTCGATACGGGTCATCGAGACCGGCCCGTCGACCAGCTTCACCGTCGCGATGTCACCGAGCTTCACGGACCCGAGGCTGAGGCTCCTCAGCTCGGACAGCGTCTCGGCCGGCTTCGCCGACTTGATGACGACGTCGCGCTCGGTGTCGTCCAGGATCGCCTTGCCGCTGGTGGTGCCGCGCACCGCCTGGGCGACGGCCGCACCGAGGGTCGTGTCGTTGAACCCGGCCGCGGCGGCCTTGTCGTTGGCCCTGACCGAGATCCGCGGCACGGACTGGGCGAGGTCGCTCGTCACGTCGGTGACGTCGTCGAGCCCGGCGACCGCGTCGCGGACCTCCTCGGCGGCCTCGCGCAGTACGGCGGCGTCGGCCGACTTCACCACGACGCTCAGGTCCTGGCTGCCGAAGCCGTCACCGGCCGCGACCGTCGTCGTACCGATCCCGGAGAGCTTGCCGAGCCCCTCCTCGATACCGTCCTGGACGTCGTCGAAGGAGGCCGAGTCGGCGACCTTGACGGTGTAGGAGGCCTGGTTGGTGTCCGTGCCCCCGCCGAACGCGGCCATGAAGCCGGAGGAGCCGACCGTGACCTGGTAGTCCTCGACGCCCTTGACGCCGTCGAGCATCTTCTCGACCTTCTTGGCCTCTGCGTCGGTCGCCGCCAGGCTGGTGCCGGGCTTCAACTCCTGCTTGACCGTGATGACTTCCTGCTCGCCCTGGTCGAAGAAGTTCGTCTTCAGCAGGGGCGTCATGCCGAACGTACCGACGAGGACGACCACCGCGATCGCCACGCTGGTGAGGCGGCGGCGGGTCGCGAAGCGCAGCACGGGCACGTAGAGGCGCTGGAGGCGGCTGCGCGCCTCCTTCTCCTCGGCCTTGCGGCGCGCCTCCTCCGGGTCGATGCCGCGCACGTCCTTGGGGGCGCGCAGGAACCAGTACGAGAGCACCGGTACGACCGTCAGCGAGACGAGCAGCGAGGCCAGCAGGGCCGCCGTGACGGTGAGGGAGAACGAGCCGAAGAGCTCGCCGACCATGCCGCCGGTCAGACCGATGGGCAGGAACACCGCGACCGTGGTGAGCGTCGAGGAGGTGACCGCGCCCGCGACCTCGCGTACGGCCTTGAGGATCGCCTCCTGGCGCTCCTCGCCGTAGCCGAGGTGCCGCTTGATGTTCTCCAGGACCACGATCGAGTCGTCGACGACCCGGCCGATGGCGATGGTCAGGGCGCCCAGCGTCAGGATGTTGAGCGACTCGCTGCGGGTCCACAGCACGATCAGCGCGAGGACGACCGACAGCGGGATGGAGACCGCGGTGACCAGCGTCGAGCGGATCGACGCCAGGAAGACCAGGATGACCAGGACCGCGAAGAGCAGACCGAGGGCGCCCTCGGTGGTCAGGCCCTTGATGGACTTGGAGACGGCCGGGCCCTGGTCGCTGACGACGGTCAGCGTGGCGCCGGAACCGAGATCCTTGCGCAGGCCGGGCAGCTTGTCCTGAACGGCGTCGGAGACCGCGACCGCGCTGCCGTCGTGGTCCATGGTGACGGAGACGGCGAGGCTGGGCTTGCCGTCGGTACGGGTGATGGAGTCCGCCCTGGCGGGCTCCTCCTCGACGGTGGCGACGGCACCGAGGCGTACGGGCTTCTTGCCGCCCTCGCCGGTGACCATCAGGTCCTGGATCTGCTTGAGCGAGGTGAAGCCGCCGCCGACCTGGACCGTGCGGTTGCTGCCGTCCTCGTCGAAGGAACCGGCCGGGAGGGTCGCGCCGCCCGCCTGGAGGGCCTGGCCGAGCGCGGCCGTGGTCAGCCCGGCCTTCGCCAGCTTCGCGTCGTCGGGCGTGACCGAGACCTGAAGGTCCTGTACGCCGTCGACGGTGACCTGGCCGACGCCGTCGATGTCCTTCAGCGCGGGGACGACCGTGCGGTCGAGCTGGTCGGAGAGGGCCTGCTGGTCCTTGTCGGAGGTGACCGCGAGGACCACGGTCGGGATGTCGTCCGTGGAACCGGCGACGACCTGCGGGTCCACGTCGTCCGGGAGTTGCACACGGGCGCGGTTCACGGCCTGCTGGACGTCGGCGACGATCCGGGCGGAGTCGTTGCCGTAGTCGAAGGAGGCCATGATCAGGGCGTTGCCCTCGCTGGCCGTGGAGGTGACGCCGGAGATCCCGTCGACCGCTTCGAGGTTGTCCTCGATGGGCTCGACGACCTGCTTCTCGACCACGTCGGGGGACGCGCCCTGGTACGGCGCGATCACCGACACCATGGGCAGTTCGATGGTGGGCAGCAGCTGTTGCTTGAGCTGAGGGATCGCTATCGCGCCGAAGGCGAGCGCGATGATCGACATCAGCCCGATGAGGGCACGTTGGGCGAGGCTGAAGCGGGACAGCCAGGACATGGGTGACGGGTCTCTCTTCTGTGGCTTGAGTCTTTGGAGCGGCGGAATGGGCTCATGTGAGCGTCCGCCTATCACTCTGAGCCATGGCCGGGGCCCCGACCGTCGCCCCCAGGTCCCGTTCCTTATGCGGCGCATACCGCGCCCGCAGTACGTGCGGGTGGAGCTCACTCCACCCTTGGGCGTACCAGTCCGGACTCGTACGCGATGACCACCAGCTGTGCCCGGTCGCGGGCTCCCAGCTTGGCCATGGCCCGGTTGACGTGCGTCTTCACCGTGAGCGGGCTGACCGTGAGGCGCTCGGCGATCTCGTCGTTGGAGTGCCCGCCGGCGACCTGGACGAGGACCTCGCGCTCGCGGACGGTCAGCGCTTCGAGGCGTTCGGCGCGGCCGGGGTCCCGGTCGTCGTCATCGCCGTCGCCCTGGGCGAGGAACTTCGCGATCAATCCCTTGGTGGCGGCCGGCGACAGCAGCGCCTCGCCGCCCGCCGCGATCCGGATCGCGTTGAGCAGCTCGTCCGGCTCGGAGCCCTTGCCGAGGAACCCGGAGGCTCCGGCACGCAGCGACTGCACCACGTACTCGTCGACCTCGAAGGTCGTCAGCATCACGACCCGTACGTGGGCGAGGCCCGGGTCTGCGCTGATGAGCCGTGTCGCGGCGAGACCGTCGGTGCCGGGCATGCGGATGTCCATGAGCACGACGTCGGCCCGCTCCTCGCGTGCCAGCCGCACGGCCTCCGCCCCGTCCGAGGCCTCTCCCACGACCTCCATGTCGGGCTCGGAGTCGACCAGCACGCGGAACGCGCTGCGCAGCAGTGCCTGGTCGTCGGCGAGCAGGACGCGGATGGTCATGCGGGGTCCCCCGTGGGTGCCGTGGTCGAGGCCGCCGGGCTGGGTGCGGGTGCGGGTGCGGATGCCGCCGCGGTGGACGCGGTGCTTCCGGTGCGGCTCTTGACCGGCAGGATCGCATGGACCCGGAAGCCGCCTCCGTATCGGGGTCCGGCGGTGCAGACGCCGCTCAGCGCGGTGACCCGCTCGCGCATGCCGAGCAGTCCGTGGCCGCCGTTCTCTTCAAGACGGGCCTCCGCGTCGTCGCCCGGCCCGTTGTCGAGGACGGTGATCTCCACGTTCGGTCCCACGCGTACGACGCTGACCTCGGCCTTCGCCTCGGGGCCCGCGTGCTTCTGCACATTGGTGAGGGCTTCCTGGATGACGCGGTACGCGGCCAGGTCGACGGCGGCGGGGAGGGTGGTGCCGTGGTCGGTGCGGGCCACCTCCACGGGCAGGCCCGCGTTGCGGAAGGTGCCGACGAGCTCTTCGAGGCGGTGCAGGCCCGGGGCAGGTTCGGTGGGGGCCTCGGGGTCGCCGGACTGTCTCAGCAGGCCGACCGTGGCGCGGAGTTCGTTGAGCGCGGAGCGGCTGGCCTCGCGGACGTGGGCGAGGGCTTCCTTGGCCTGGTCGGGGCGCTTGTCCATGACGTGCGCGGCCACTCCGGCCTGCACGTTGACGAGGGCGATGTGGTGGGCGACGACGTCGTGCAGGTCGCGGGCGATGCGCAGGCGTTCCTCGGCGACGCGGCGTCTCGCCTCCTCCTCGCGGGTGCGTTCGGCACGCTCGGCGCGCTCTCTTATGGCGTGTACGAAGGCGCGGCGGCTGCGGACCGCGTCGCCCGCGGCTGCGGCCATGCCGGTCCAGGCGAAGATGCCGAGGTTCTCCTGCGCGTACCAGGGCAGGGGGCCGGCGAGCATGGCGATGCCGGTCAGGACCGTCATGGTGAGGAGGCCCACGCGCCAGGTGGTGGGCCGGTCGGTCGCCGACGCGACCGTGTAGAGGGCGACGACCGCGGACATCACCACGGGGGCCCTGGGGTCGCCCGTCACGAATTCCACGACCGACAGGGCGCTCGTCGCGGCGAGGACCCTCAGGGGGTGGCCTCGGCGGAAGACCAGGGCGGTCGCGGCCAGCAGCATGAGGGTGAGGCTGAGGAGGTCCGGGGTGCGGGTGCCCCAGTTGGGGCCTCCGTGTCTGCCGTTCGGCTCCGCGAACGAGCCGACCACCATGCAGGCGAGGACTGCTGCCGCGAGGGCGCCGTCCACCACCAGCGGGTATGCCCGCAGGCGGTTCCGGGCGCGCTCCAGTGTGCTCACGATTGTTTACGGTACGGGGCCCTTGCAGGGGGCGGAACTGGTGCCACCGGTAATCGGGCCTGGCCCGACGTTTTTCGCCCCCGCCGCCCCTACCCGTTCCCATCCTTCTGGGGCTCCGCCCCAGACCCCGTCCGCAGCGATTTCGGGTGCGGGTTCGGTGGGAACTGCGCAGTCTTTTGGGGGTTCGGCGGCGGCGGGGGCGAGGAAAGTCAGCCGGGGATCAAGCCGTCGTCGTTCAGCATTTCCCGGACCTCGGAGAGTGTCGCGTCCGGGGACGGGAGGATCAGTTCGGAGGGTTCGAGGGCGGCGTCGGGGAGTGGCGCGCCAAGGCGGCGGACCGCGTCGAGGAGCGCCCCCAGCGTGCGCCGGAAGCCCTCCTCGTCACCGGACTCCATCTCCGCGAGGAGCTCGTCGTCCAGCTTGTTCAGTTCGGTGAGGTGGCCGTCGTCCAGCCTCACCTGTCCCTCCCCCATGATCCGTACGATCATGACGCCCTCCTCGGCGTGGGACTACTGCCTGCGGCTACTGCTTGTCGAAGCGCGGAGTGTCCTGCGGCTGCTGCTGGGACTGAGTCTGGTCCTTGCCGCCCTCGATCGCCTGCTGGGAGGAGGAACCGCCGGCCAGCTCGGCCTTCATGCGCTGCAGCTCCAGCTCCACGTCCGTGCCGCCGGAGAGCCGGTCGAGCTCGGTCTGGATGTCGTCCTTGGCGAGCCCGGAGGAGTCGTCGAGGGCGCCGGAGGCGAGCAGCTCGTCGATGGCACCGGCGCGCGCCTGGAGCTGCGCGGTCTTGTCCTCGGCCCGCTGGATGGCCATGCCGACGTCGCCCATCTCCTCGGAGATGCCCGAGAAGGCCTCGCCGATCCGGGTCTGCGCCTGGGCGGCCGTGTACGTCGCCTTGATCGTTTCCTTCTTGGTCCGGAAGGCGTCGACCTTGGCCTGGAGCCGCTGCGCCGCGAGGGTGAGCTTCTCCTCCTCGCCCTGGAGGGTCTGGTGCTGCGTCTCCAGGTCGGTGACCTGCTGCTGGAGCGCGGCACGGCGCGACAGCGCCTCACGGGCCAGGTCCTCACGACCCAGCGCGAGCGCCTTGCGACCCTGGTCCTCCAGCTTGGAGGACTGGTTCTGGAGCTGGTTCAGCTGCAGCTCCAGGCGCTTTCGGGAGGTCGCCACATCGGCGACTCCCCGGCGCACCTTCTGCAGCAGCTCCAGCTGCTTCTGGTACGAGTAGTCGAGGGTTTCGCGCGGGTCCTCGGCCCGGTCAAGGGCCTTGTTCGCCTTCGCGCGGAAGATCATCCCCATACGCTTCATGACACCGCTCATGGGCTTCGCGCGCCCCCTTCTGACGGACTCCAGCTCCAGCGACTGCAACAGAACCCACAGTACGGGCCCTGCATCCATTACCGCACTGTTCGGGGACGGATGCGCTCATCCCCAAGGACGACTGTGAATGATCTTGCTCCGGCGTAGGGAGTAGGTGTCCCCCTGGGTTCGTCCCGGGGTCGGCCGGGAGAACCGTGGGCAGCCACCCCTTTTCGGGCCCCTCTGTCCCCCTACAGACGACCGGTGTTGCCGGATCGTTCCCCACTCGGCTGACGTCCATGCCTCCGTACCCCTTACCCTTGGGTTTTGTGTTCCGTAGCCGTGCCAAGGATGAGAAGGCCCACGCCGACAAGGCGCCGGTGACCGACTCCACTCAGCCCCGTGACCCGCAGGCCCCCAAGGGTCGGCCCACGCCCAAGCGCAGTGAGGCCCAGTCCCAGCGCCGAAGCGTGGCCAATACGCCGACGACGCGCAAGGAGGCCGCAAAGCGGCAGCGTGACGATCGCCGTACCCAGATGGCGAAGCAGCGCGAGGCGCTGGCCAGTGGGGACGAGCGCTATCTGCCCGCCCGTGACAAGGGCCCCGTGCGCAAGTTCGCGCGCGACTTCATCGACTCGCGGTTCTGCATCGCCGAGTTCTTCCTGCCGCTGGCGGTGATCATCCTCGTCCTGAGCATGGTCCAGATCGCCCAGCTGCAGAACGTGGCGCTGCTGCTGTGGCTCTTCGTGATCGTGATGATCGTGGTCGACTCGATCGGTATCGCGATCCGTATGAAGAAGCAGCTGAACGCGCGCTACCCGGACGAGCCCAAGCGCGGCGCGGTCGCCTACGCACTGATGCGCAGCCTCCAGATGCGTCGCCTCCGGCTGCCGAAGCCGCAGGTCAAGCGCGGAGAGCGGCCCTGAGCGCGGCATCTTTCGCGGGGGGCGCGGCCGATGCCTGGCTGAGCAAGCTGGGCGGCCTGCGTGATGTCGTACGGCAGGAACTGGTCGCCCGGCAGCTCGACGAGCAGATAGCCGGGCGGTTTCCCGTCGGGCAGCGGCTGCGCGTGCTCGACGTGGGCATGGGCCAGGGCACGCAGGCGCTGCGGCTGGCCCGGGCCGGGCATCAGGTCACGGGGGTCGAGCAGGACTCCACGATGATCGCCGTCGCGCGTGAGAGCCTCGCCGCCGAGCCGGAGGGGATCCGCAGCCGGGTGCGGCTCGTCGAGAGCGACGGTCGGGACACCGGGGTCCACTTCCTGCCGGGCAGCTTCGACGTGGTGCTGTGCCACGGCGTGCTGATGTACGTCGAGGAGCCCGACCCCCTCCTCGCCGGGCTCGCCCGGATGCTGGCCCCCGGCGGACTGCTCTCCCTGCTCGTACGGAACGCCGACGCGCTGGCCATGCGGCCGGGGCTGGCCGGCGACTGGGCGGGCACCCTGGCGTCGTTCGACACCAGCGCGTACACGAACCGCCTCGGGCTCGACGTACGGGCCGACCGGCTCGACGCGCTCACCGGCACGCTGGCCGGGATCGGGGCGCCGCTGCACGCCTGGTACGGCGTGCGGGTCTTCACGGACACCGCCGCGGACGACGCGGCCGTCCCGGACGACGTGGAGACGCTGCTGGCCGCCGAGGAGCGGGCCGGCCGGACGGATCCGTACCGCCGGGTGGCGGCCCTGCTTCACCTGTGCGGCGTACGGGGCTGAGACCCCTGTTCGGCCCGGCGTTCGGCCCCGCATCGCAGGCCGGATCCACCGCCCCGAGGCAAGACCCGGGGCATGGATGACGCGTCGCCTGCCCGTCTCCGCCCCCGCCCCCATCCCCGTGTCCGCGGTCCTGCCTGGCGCCTTCCCTTGATCGCCGGCTGCTGCGCGGTCCTGCTCGGCGGGTGTTCCGGCGATGGGACGTCGACCGGGACCGAGGCGGGCGGCGTGGGGGCCGCGGTCGTTCGTACGGCCGCGGCCCTCACGCGTATGGGCTACGGCGGCCTAGGAAGCCTCTGCGTGCAGGCTCATCGGGCCGTAGATCTCCGTGGCGTCCTCGGAGAGCCGGACCTGGTCCGCCCCCGCCTCGGCCAGCGCCTTCCAGTGTTCGCCGAGCCAGGACTCCGCGTCGCCCTGGGTGGTGAACTCCTCGGGCTGGACCGCGGGCTGGACTTCCGTCCCGTCGGCCTTCTCGAACCGCCACGTCCATGCCGCCATGTCAGCCTCCCAAAGTTCCCAGCAAGATCGGGCTCTCGCCCTGCAGCCTAGGCGGTTCGGTGGTTGTCCGGTGTTCAAAGGTGCAGGTCGAGAAGTGTTGTGTGCTGTCTTCGGGTTGGTGGGGGCTTGTCGCGCAGTTCCCCGCGCTCCTTGAGGGGCGCGCTCCCGTGTACCCCCCTGACGGGCACGAGCCATGTTGACGCGGGAAAATCTGAGTCGTGGAAGTTACTTTGCTTGGTACCGGTGGGCCCTCGGGGCTGCCTCGGCCCGACTGTCCCTGTGCCGCTTGTTCGGTGGCGCTGGGTGTGGATGCTCGGGCGGCTGCCGCTTTGTTGGTGGACGGGGCGTTGTTGCTGGATCTGACGCCCGGGGCGGCCTTTGCCGCGGCTCGGGCCGGGCGGTCGTTGGGCGGGGTGCGGCAGGTGTTGCTGTCGCATCCGCACAACGGGCCCGCGGTGGAGGTGCCGGCGGGGCTGCCGCAGCCGGGGCGGGTGCCGGACGGGCGGGAGCTGGCGCTGCTGACGGGGCATCGGGTGCGCGCGGTGCCGATGGACGCGCCGGGCACCGGGTACGCGGTGACGGGGCCCGACGGGCAGCGGCTGCTGTATCTGCCGCCGGGCGCGGCGCCCGCGGGGCTTGAGGAGGCGGCCGGTACGTACGACATGGTGGTCGCCGATGTCGTCGGGCGGCCGGACGCGCTGGCGCGGCTGCGGGTGGCGGGGGCCGTCGGGCCGGCCACTGATGTGATCGCGGTGCACCTCGACCACGACGTGCCGCCCGGCCGGGAGCTGCGGCGGCGGCTCGCGGCGGCGGGGGCACGGGCGGTGCCGGACGGTACGACGCTGACCGTGGGGGTGTACGAGGACGTGCCCGATGTGCCCAGGCGGACCCTGGTGCTCGGCGGGGCCCGGTCCGGGAAGTCCGTGGAGGCCGAGCGGAGGCTTGAGGCCTTTCCTGACGTGCTGTACGTGGCGACCGGCGGGACTCGGAACGGGGACGGCGAGTGGGCCGCCCGCGTGCACGCCCATCGTGAGCGGCGGCCCGGCTCCTGGCGTACCGCCGAGACCTGTGACCTCGTACCCCTGTTGAAGGACGAGGGGGCGCCGCTGCTCGTGGACTGTCTTTCGTTGTGGCTGACGGACGCGATGGACTCGGTGAACGCGTGGGACGACGACGAGTGGGGCGGGGGCGGTGAGCGTGCGCTGCGGGCCCGGGTGGAGGAGCTGACGGCCGCCGTCCGCGAGACCCGTCGCACGGTGGTCGCCGTCTCCAACGAGGTCGGCTCCGGCATCGTCCCCGCCACCCCCTCCGGTCGCCGCTACCGCGACGAACTCGGCCGCCTCAACGCGGCGTTCGCGGCCGAGTGCGAGCACGTGCTGCTGGTGGTGGCGGGGCAGGCGCTCACTCTGAAGGGTTAGGGGGAAGGTCCGGCGCGGGCCGGAGGGAGGGCCTGCCCGTCGTCTTGCGGGCGATGATGCGGTACGCGTTCGAGAAGCGGGTGCGGCGCAGGAGCGGGGCCAGGACGTGGTCCAGGGCGAAGGCGGAGGCCAGCAGCGGGGTGGTGGCCCTCGTCAGGGCCGTACGGAGGGTGCGTTGGAGGTCGGTCGGCGGGCTCGGGCGCCAGGGCTCGTCGCCGCCCGGCAGCCGGTTGCCGATCGCGAGGGCGAGGGCGCCCGTCAGGTCGTACGGGATGTGCGGTTCGCGGCGGTCGGTGGAGACGACCGTGCAGCCGAGCTCGTCGAGTTCGTCGAGCAGGTTGCGCAGCGGCATGAGGTGGAGGTGCTGCGGCTGGCAGTAGGACACCCACCACTTGCCGAGCAGCGCGCCGAACGCGCAGTCCGGGTCCGGGACTTCGACGAGCAGATGCCCGCCGGGACGCAGTACGGCGAGCGCGGCGCGCAGTTCCTCGCGCGGGTCGGGGCTGTGCTCCAGGTGGTGGAACATGCTGACCACGTCGTAGCGGGCGCGCAGCCGGTCGACCAGGTCGGGCAGCCGGCCGTGGTGCGCCTCCTCGACCCGGCCCGCCGTCCGCGCCTGCTCGACGCGCGAGGTGGGGTCGAGCCCGTCGAAGGACGTGTAGGTGTACAACTCCTTGGCCGCCGCCGGGAAGTGGCCGTGGCCGGTGCCGACGTCCAGCCAGCTCTCGGGTTCGGGGTACGGGAGCATCGCGCGGGCGGCTGCCTCGTGGCGTCTGCGTCCGGCGCGGGTGCGCAGGATCCGCTCGGCGAAGCCCTCGTGGGTGTCGTGGTGCTCGTGGCCCTCGTAGAAGTCCCGGTAGTAGAAGGCCAGGCCCTCTGCGGTGAGGCGGGGGTTCTGGAAGGCGTGGGCGCAGTCCTCGCACTCGTCGACGACGAAGGTGCCGGGCTTGTGCTGGAGCAGGTCCGGGGTGCGCAGGCGGGTGCGCAGCCGTCGGGAGCCGCACCAGGGGCAGTCGGGCCGGCGGGGCTCGTGGAAGTGGTCGGTGCCCTGGGCGAGTTCGCTGAGATACGCGGCGCGGCGCCGGGCGACGGTCTGCTGGGCGGGGGGTGTGGTTGGCGCGGGCGGTGTCGCGGGGGTGGGGGGTGTGGGGGGCATGGTCTGTCTGCTCCTGCCGGTCCGACGCTGTACGACCCTGTAGAGGCTGATATGAGCTACTACCGGTCGATACAAACCGGTATGACAATCCACTGCAAACCGGAACGTATGGGATAGCGATCTTCGATGCAACGACCCTGTGCAGCGCACTGACCGACCGTCAGGAGACCGGCCCGATCACTGCCGGTACTGTTCGGCGAATGAGCTCGCTTAATCTCGACGACTTCACCGATCTGATCGAGCGCCCCGACGGCGGTGTGCGCCGTGACGCCGAGGCGCGCCGGGAGCGGCAGGTCGTGCCGCCCGGGGCCCTGGGACGCCTCGACGATCTCGGTGAGTGGCTGGCGGCCGCGCAGTCGGCCGTGCCGGTGCGGGCGATCGAGCGTCCGCGTGTGGTGCTGTTCGCGGGTGACCACGGGGTCGCCGGACTCGGGGTGTCGGCGCGGCCCGCGGGGAGCGCGGACGAGCTGGTGCGCGCCGTGCTCGACGGTTCGAGCCCCGTCTCGGTGCTGGCCCGGCGGCTCGGGGTGCCCGTGCGCGTGGTGGACATGGCCCTCGACTGCGAGCCGGAGAGCCTGCCCGACGAGGTCGTACGACACCGGGTGCGGCGCGGCTCCGGGCGGATCGACGTGGAGGACGCGCTGACCCTGGAGGAGGCGGAGGCCGCGTTCCTCGCGGGGGTCGCCGTCGCGGACGAGGAGGCGGACTCCGGGACCGATCTCGTCGTGCTCGGGGATGTGAGTGTCGGAGGGACCACCGCCGCGGCCGTGCTCATCGCGGCGCTGTGCGGTACCGACGCGTCGGTCGTCACCGGGCGTGGGGGGCGGGCCATCGACGACCTCGCCTGGATGCGCAAGTGCGCGGCGGTTCGCGACGCTCTGCGTCGCGCTCGGCCCGTGCTGGGGGATCAGCTGCAGTTGCTCGCGGCGGTGGGCGGGGCGGATCTTGCCGCGATCACCGGGTTCCTGTTGCAGAGTGCGGCGCGGAAGACGCCGGTGATCCTTGACGGAGTCGTCTCGGCCGCGTGCGCGCTGGTCGGGCAGCGGGTTGCGTTCCGCGCGCCGGACTGGTGGCTGGCCGGGCAGACCAGTGGTGAGCCCGCCCAGGCGAAGGCGTTCGACCGGATGGCCCTTGAGCCGCTTCTCGATCACGGGGTGACTGTTGGGGAGGGGGCGGGGGCGTTGCTCGCGCTGCCTCTGGTGCAGGCCGCGGCCGCCTTGGCGGCGGAGCTCCCCGAGGGTCCCGAGAAGGAGTAGCGGCTCGGGGTCAGGTCGTCGGGTGCGGGGCAATGGGGGCTGATCGCGCAGTTCCCCGCGCCCCTAAAAGCGGGGCTGCGCCCCAGCTTTTGTCTTTGAGGGGCGCGGGGAACTGCGCGGGCAACCCCCACCCACCCGCACCCGCCCCCCAACGCAACCACCCCACCCAGTAGGCGCCCATGCGCAACAACGCCCCATATGATCCCGTTTCATGGGAAGCGCCCGAATCGCCGTCAAGCAAACCCCGGCTCCGGAGCCAGAGCGGGCCCCCACCCGCACAGGCGACACCGCCCGCCCGACCACCCCCGCCTCGCGACGAGCAGCCGCGTTCGCCGTCTGGTACCTCCGCCTCGTCGCGTTCCTCAACTTCCTGAGCGCCGTATGGGTCTCCCTCGGCCAGGACGTGCGCCGCCACAACACCGAGAACTACTTCACCCCGTACCTCCTGACGGCAGGCTTCGCGTCGGGTGCGTTCACGATGTTCCTGGCGATCACGATGCGCCGCCGCAAACGGGCCGCCTGGATCCTCAACCTCGTACTCAGCGGGCTCTTCCTGCTGCTGTTCGCCTTCGCGATGGTCTTCCCGGAGATCCGCGAGTATCCGCAGAACTGGATCTCCCTCGCCCTGACGGCGGCTTTCGTGGCGTCCCTCTTCGTCGGCCGACGCGAGTTCTACGCAAAGGGCGACCGCTCGAACCCGAAGCTGGCGGCGGCCGTCGCGGTCGGCGGCCTGCTGCTCTGCTCGCTGCTCGCCGCGCTCCTGGTGACCGTCACGAACGACGCGCACGACGCCGACCGTTCGACCTTCCCCGACCGCTGGCGCTACGGCACCCTGCGGCTGATCTCGGTCGCCGCCGACGAGTCCCGCTTCCCCGGGATCACCTCTCCCAACTGGGTGAACGTCACCATCAACGTGCTCAGCACCCTGCTGGTCCTGGCCGTCTTCTACGCGGCCTTCCGTTCCCGTCGTGCAGTCGACCCGCTCACCGAGGGCGACGAGGAGCGGCTGCGGGCGCTGCTCGACAGGAACGGCGACCGCGACTCCCTCGGCTACTTCGCGCTGCGGCGGGAGAAGAGCGTGGTGTGGTCGCCGACCGGCAAGGCGGCCGTCGTCTACCGCGTCGTGAGCGGTGTCTCGCTGGCCTCCGGCGACCCGATCGGCGATCCCGAGGCGTGGCCCGGCGCCATCGACCCCTGGCTCGCCGAGGCGCGCGCCCACGGCTGGATCCCGGCGGTGATGGGCGCGAGCGAGGAGGCGGGGACCATCTACGCACGCCACGGCCTGGACGCGCTGGAGCTCGGCGACGAGGCGATCGTCGAGACGGCCGAGTTCACGCTGGAGGGGCGGGCCATGCGGACCGTCCGCCAGGCCTACAACCGCGTCCAGCGCGCCGGCTACCAGGTCCGCATCCGGCGCCACGAGGACATCCCGGCCGACGAGATGGCGTACCTGCTGAAGCGGGCCGACGACTGGCGGGACGGGGCCACCGAGCGGGGCTTCAGCATGGCGCTGGGGCGGCTCGGGGATCCGGGCGACGGGCGGTGCGTGATGCTCGAATGCACGAACAGCCGCGCGGGCGAAGGCGCGGACGAGCTGAGAGCGGTGCTCTCCTTCGTGCCCTGGGGGCCGCACGGGCTCTCCCTCGACCTCATGCGGCGGGACCGGGACTCCGAGAACGGGCTGATGGAGTTCATGGTCATCCAGCTCCTCCAGCGGGCCCCCGAGATCGGGATCACGCAGGTCTCGCTCAACTTCGCGATGTTCCGTTCCGTCTTCGAACGTGGCGCGCGTCTCGGCGCGGGCCCGGTACTGCGGCTGTGGAGGTCACTCCTCAGCTTCTTCTCGCGCTGGTGGCAGATCGAGTCGCTGTACCGCGCCAACGCCAAGTACCGGCCCATCTGGGAACCACGGTTCCTGCTCTTCGAGAAGAGCGGTGACCTGCCGCGCATCGGCATCGCCGCGGCCCGCGCGGAGGGGTTCCTGGAGGCGCCGGGACTGCCGAAGTGGCTGCACCGCAAGCACCTGGAGTCGCACAGATGAGTATCCGCGGATGAGGCGGACAAGACAGATGAGGCAGACGAGGCAGGCGAGTACGCACGGGCCTGCGGCCGCCCGCCGATGAGCGCCGTCGCCCGGCTGGCCCGCGCCGAATGGGGCCCGCTGTACGGGGCCGTACGCGCGGGCCTCGTCGAGCGGCGCCTGCGGGCGATCCCCATGACCGTCGCCGCGGTGTGCCTGACGGCGCTCACGCAGTACGCGCAGAACCAGCCTTGGGGCTACCGGTTCGTCCAGAACATCGGTGCCGTCCGCGCCGAGGACCCGCTCTGGCTCGCCCTGCTGCGCACCCCGCTCTCCCTCTTCGTACCGGCTCTGGACCTGCCCGTGTGGGGTGCGCTCGCGCAGATCCTGCTCGTGTTCGGGATCGCCGAGATCTGTCTGGGCTGGTGGCGCACGCTCGTCATCGCGTACGTCGCCACGCTGGCCGGCACCCTCTACGCGCGGGTGGGCATCGCGCTCGGCCCGCACGGCTTTCTGGGGCTGCCCGCCTCGGACTCGCTGGTCGTGGACACCGGGCCGTCGGCGGCCGTGGTCGGGCTCGCGGTCTTTCTCTGTTGGCGGTATCGCGCGTACGTCACCGCGGGGGTCGTCGTCGTGGCCATGGTGGTGGAGGTGCTGCTCAAGGAGAACCTGGCGGGCAAGGAGCATCTGGCCGCGATCGCGGCCGTGCTGGTGCTGTGCGGGATCTCCGAGCTGCGTCACCGGCCGCCGGGCAGGGACCGGACGGGTTCCGGGTCCGGTTTGCCGCCGATCCAGTCCTGAAGCTTGCGGCGGGGGCCCGCCCAGCGGCGGTCGTGGTGGTAGGCCCGCAGCTGGGCCTTGGCCCGGGCTCGGTGCCGTCTGCGGTAGAAGCGCTTGGCCCACGGGGAGCCGGGGCGGGCGAGGCGGACGGCGCCCACCAGGGCGACGAGCGGGACGATCACTCCGAAGATCGCCATACGTGCCTTGCCCTTGCTCAGGGCCAGCAGCGAGATGAGGAAGTTGAGTCCGATGCTCACGATGACGCCAGCGCGGTCCTGCAGTTCGTCCTCGGTGAGGTCGTTGACGCCGAACGGCAGGAAGCCGCTGAGCATCAGGCCCACCAGGGCCGCGGTGAGCACCACGACCTCGACGCTCTTGCGGCCCTCCTCGCTCCAGTAGACGTCGTCGAGGTGCAGGATCAGCGCGAACTCGTCGAGGACGAGGCCCGCGCCGATGCCGAACACCACGGCGAACACTGCCGAGCCGAAGCCGTGCCGGCCGCTGCCCACCGCGCCGAAGCCGCCGATCACGGTCAGGACGACTCCGGGGACCACGTGGTGGATGTGGACACCGCCGGCCTCGACGTTGCCGAAGGGGCCCTTGCCCGCGCGGATCATCCGGACGACGATCCGGGTGATCAAGAAGGTCAGTACGAAGGAGGCGAGCGCCAGCAGCAGCGGCAGTTTTCCCGGTTCGGTGATGTTCCGTGTCCACCAATGACCCATGTGCGCACTTTATCCGCGGCTGCCGTGGGCGGCTTCCGGGCCGCCGGGTAACCTGCGCCGGTGTCCACGCCTCCGCCGGAAACTCCCGGGACCCCCTGGTCCGACGGCCTCCGTTTCGCCTTCGGCACGCTCACCGTGCTGCCCGTGAAGGTGACTCGGTGGGACCGTGAGGCCGCGCGGGCCGGGATGCTGTGCGCGCCCGTCGCCGGGCTGGTCGTGGGTCTCGCCGCGGCGGTGGTCGGCCTGTTCCTGCTGGTCCTCGGTGCGGGGCCGCTGCTCGCGGCGGTGGCCGGGGCGGCCGTTCCCGCCGTGCTGACGCGCGGGCTCCATCTCGACGGGCTCGCCGACACCGCGGACGGGCTGGGCAGCGGCAAGCCGGCCGCGGACGCGTTGCGCATCATGAAGCAGTCGGACATCGGGCCGTTCGGTGTCATCACCCTTGTGTTCGTGCTGTTCGCCCAGGTGGCGGCGCTTGCGGAGGCCTACGGCGGCTCTTGGGGGCGGGGGGCTTTCGCGACCGTCGTGTCGGCGGTCGCGGCCCGGCTCGCGCTCACCCTTGCCGCGCGGGTGGGTGTGCCTGCGGCTCGGCCCGAGGGGTTGGGGGCGGTGGTCGCCGGCACGGTGCCCCTGCGGGGGGCTGTGCTGGTGGGGGTCGGGGTGGCCGTCCTCGTGGGGGTGGCGGGGCTGTTGTTCGGAACGTACGGGCTCGTTCTGGGCGGGGTTGCCGTGCTGGTCGCGTGCGGGTGCGCCGAGCTTCTGCTGCGGCACTGTGTTCGCCGGTTCGGCGGGATCACCGGGGATGTCTTCGGAGGGTTGGCCGAAACCGCGGCTACTTCGGCGCTGGTGGTTCTTGCTGTGTGGTGACAGTGCGGGCCCGGTGGGGGCTGGTCGCGCAGTTCCCCGCGCCCCTAAAAGCGGGGCTGCGCCCCAGCTTTTGTCTTTCAGGGGCGCGGGGAACTGCGCGACCAGCCACGGACTACCTGCACGTCGCGAACCACAGGAACCCCCATCCACCCAGGGGCGCGGCGAACTGAGCTCAAGTCGCTGCTCAGCCCGCCTGCAAGGCGTGCGGCAGGGTGCCCCAGGGGTGGGCGCCCTCTCCCGGGACCGCGCAGTGGATCGTGGCGCCCCGGGCGCGGGCCAGGTCGCCCACGAGGGCGCCCGGGGGAACGCCGTGGACCAGGTGGCACTGGCGGGTGCGGCCCCCCGTGAACGGAGCGGGGCGCAACGTCCGGTACGTCTCCCATGTGCCCTCGAACGTGACGAGGACGTCGGCGAGACGGGCGTACGCCGGATGCGGAGGCGCCCCGTGGTTGAGGGCGAGAGTCGTGCAGCCCGCCCCCCACGCGGACGTGGCGAGCCGCTGGTAGTAGCCGAAGTCGCCGAGCCCCGAGGCGACTTGGTCGAGGAACGCGCCGTCCGCGCCGTACCAGTCGCGGTACCGCGAGAGGTCCCGGACGACCTCCGCGCGCGGCCTGCGGCCGTAGTCGGTGTCGGCGTACCCGAGCACCCGAACGTCCGCCGCCCGCAGCCGCTCGGCGACCTCGGCGAAGGCCGGGTCGGCGCGCTCGCCGGGCCCGCTGGCCGGGTTCAGCACGACCCCGTAGAGGCGGGGCGCGGCCTCGACGATCGCTTCCCATTCGGCGGGGCGGACGGACGGGTGCTCGTAGTACGGGACGAGGAGAGTGCTCATCTGTGGGCGGTCGCCCTTCCCAGTTGCCAACAGACCAATGTCGCCAGCACCGCGGCGGCGGCGCCGTACACGAAGAGGCCGACCAGGTGCGGGCTCACCCCGTCCACGAGGAGCGCCCCGGCCTGGGCGAGACCCGCGGCGCAGCAGACCACGGCGGCGCTCAGGACGGCCCCGAACGACTGGAGCAGCAGACCGGTCCAGAGGACGACGCCGAGGAGCATCAGGGCGGTGAGCCGTACGCCGCCGAGGCCGGGCGCGTGCGGCCAGAGCGCGGCCGTGGCGAGGCTGAGCAGGAACAGCGCGGCGAGATAGCCGCTGAGGCATTTGACGAGGGTGCCCGAGGTGGTCCGCCAGAACTCGCGCGAGGTGCTGCTGGAGCGCAGCCCGGCGAGGCTTCCGCTGCGGAAGCGGTGGAGCAGCCACTCGGCGGGCCCCATGCTCAGCGTGAGCGCCACGGCGGCCGGGGCGGCGACCGCGGCGGTCGACGACCCGTCGGCCAGGACGTCGCCGAGCGCCACGAACACGACGAGGACGCCGCTGCCGAGGCCGAAGAAGGCGTACGGCAGGGAGCCGGCGAGCCAGGGCGAGGCGCTGCGCGGCCGTCTGGTCTCCTGGGCGCCGCCGAAGGGCAGCAGGGCCGCGAACCCGGCGGACCAGCCGATCCGTGTCCCGTCCCCCGACTGCCTTACGGCCGGGGCGACTTCGATCGCGGCGAGCGCGCCGACGATGCCGAGCGAGCCGAACAGCAGGGCCAGTCTCGCGGCCTCGGGGACCGGTTGGGTCATTGCCAGTACGGCACCGGCCGCCATGGGCAACAGGGCGGCCAGCAGGGCCCGTTCGCGGCCCATCACGAGCAGTACGGTGGCGGCCGCGAGGTAGCAGGACTGGCCGGCGGCGAAGGCGACCGCGCCGAGGTGGCCGGGGGCGACGGCGAGTGCGACGAGTGAGCCGAGCAGGGCGCCCATGGGGGCACCGACGAGGAGCGAGCGGCGGGAGGCCGCCTTGTCGCCCAACCCCAGCCAGGAGTAAGCCCGGTGGGCGAGCCCCTGGTTCCAGGTCCAGCCGCACAGGGCGCCGGCCAGCAGCGGGACCGTACCGGCGGGGAGGCCGAGGCCGTCCTGCGGGCCCGCGAGGAGGGGTGCCCCGAGGACGTAGCCGAGGCCGGGCAGTGCGAAGACGACGCCTCTCAACAGGCAGCCCAGCAGGCCGATCTCCCAGGGGTCGTGGGCCGGCCCCTCGGGTTCGGGATGGCGGCGTTCGACCCGCTCGTACAGCTCCTCGGCGAGTGAGAAGGAGTCCTTGCAGCCGTACTTCTCGCGTATCTGGTCGTCCGACATTCCGTCGGACTCCAGGAGCGCGGCTATCTCGTCCGGGTGGACGGCGGCGGCCACGAACTCCTCAAGGCGATTGGCGAGTTCGTCCACCGGGTCGGGCTCCGCCCAGCTGGGACGGCGTTGGCGCGGCACATAGGGCAGGGTGTCGGGCCGCGAGCCGGGCGGCATCCTGATCGATCCGCTCACCAGCCGGTCCCGTCCGTCGCGACGGCCTGGTACCAGGGGTCGCGCAGTTCGAGGGTCCAGTCGGCGACGGTCTCCAGCGTGGGCTCGTACACCTCGGGCAGGCCCGCGAGCTCCTGGTAGATCGTCCGGAAGGCGTCCACGGAGCGGCGGAGCGTGAAGCGCTCGATGACGCGCTGGCGGGCCAACTGTCCCAGTTCCAGGCGTCGTTCGTCGTCCCGCAGCAGTACGAGCGCGGCGGCGGCCATCTTCTCGGGCTCGCGCGGCGGCACCACGAGCCCCGTGTCGCCGACCGCCTCGCTGACGCCGCCCACGTCGGTGGAGACCGTGGTCCGGCCGCACGACATGGCCTCGATGATCGAGAAGGGGAAACCCTCCGAGATGGAGGAGAGCATCACGACGTGCCCGGCCGCGTAGGCCCGCCACACCTCGCTGATGCGGCCCTCGAAGGTGAGCCCGTCCGTGGCGCCCAGTTCGGCGGCGAGCTTCTCCAGTCTGGTCTTGTACGCCTCTCCGCCGGGCGGCACCGGGCCGAACAACCGCAGCCTGGTCTCGGGGAGTTCGGCGCGCACCATGGCGTACGCGCGCAGCAGCGTTTCGAGGTCCTTGATGGGGTCGACGCGGCCGCACCAGGTGAGCGTGGGTACGTCCGGCTCGGGTCCGGCGTGCGGGAAGGCGGCGGGGTCGACGCCGTTGTAGACGGTACGGATCTTGTCCGGGTCGGCGCCGCCGCGCTCCTCCCAGCGGCGGTTGTACTGGTTGCACGGGGTGATGAGGTCGGCCGTCCTGTAGCCGAGGGTGTTGAGCTCTCGGTAGAAGCCGAGCATCAGGGCCTTGACGGGCCACCGCTGGGCGTCGCTGCGGTAGCCGAGGTAGCGCTCGCGCAGATAGATGCCGTGCTCGGTGAGCAGGAACGGGATGCCGTCCAACTGCCGTGCGGCCAGGGCGGGAAGTGTGGCCAGACCGCTGCCGGTGGCGTGCGAGACGGAGTTCTCGGGCAGCCGGACGCCCAGCGGGCGCAGCGCGTGTTCCAGCAGGTCGGTGGCGGTCAGCGCGTCGTGCACGGTGGGGCGGGCCTGGGCGATCCGGAGATGCGGCATGGTCCAGATCCACATCAGCGAGCGCAGCGCGGCCTCGGTGCGCAGGGCCGCCGAAAGCTTTCCGTCACGGGCGAGTCGGGCGAGTTCGTAGAAGGCCTCGCCGAAGTCGCAGTGCGCCTCGGGGTCCAGGAAGGACAGCAGGAACCGCTCGTAGGTGTCGATGAAGCGGCGGCGGGCGGGGCCACGCGGTGCGCGCCGGGATCCCTGCAGCGTGCCCCACAGCGGTACGGACGTGTGCTGGTAGACGTTGCTCGGCAGCTCCCAGGTCACGGGTTCACGGCCGTTGCCGGAGAGCGAGACGACGTTGAACTCGACTTCGGGCATCCCCTTCACGAGCTGGTCGCACCAGGTGCTGACCCCGCCGTGGACCAGTGGATACGTGCCCTCAGTGAGCATGGTGACATGACGGCCTTTGCTCATCATGCGTGTTCCCCCCTGGAACATTTCTTACGGCTCGGTGGCGCGCCCCGGCCGGTCTTGGCCGGGGCGCGCGTCATGCTGCGGCGCTTGTCTCCGTTATGCGGGCAGTCTGAGGGTGAGGGCTGTCTGCAGAGCGTCCGGCGTGGTCCAGGCCGATCGCTCTCCCGCGTAGGGCGTCCCGAACGCGGTGGTGCCGAGCAGGAGTTGCTTGAGGGTCCCTTCGGGCGCGGTCACCGGGATCTGTGTCCCGGACGGGGCGGTGACGGTGACGGTCGTGCCGACGCGGTACGCCGTGACGTCACCGTCGGCGACGGCCTCCTGCCAGGCGGCGCGGCGCTTCAGTTCGGTGCCGATGGCGCTCTGCCGAGGGTTCTCCAGCGGGGCGTTGTCGGCGTAGAGGGCGCGGTAGTCGGCGAGCACCTTGTCCAGGACCGGGTAGAGCAGCCGGTCCTCGGCCAGGTTGGACTGGTGCACGTAGTGCGGGCGCGGGTCGTTGCCCACGGCGTGGCCGAGGGCGGTGCGGGCCTCCTGCGGGAGGATGTACGACTCGAAGCCGGTCGCCGGGTCGAGCGGGTCGTCGAGACAGGTCGACGTGGGGTTGTTCTCGCAGACGCCGCTGCCGCCGTCGGCCTTCGAGGTGTAGATCCAGTTGTACTCGTCGGTCATCTCCTCGGACGTGCCGACGTTGTAGTACACGTTCATCGGGTGGCGGGGCACGGTCAGGGTGCTGCCCACCGAACGCTGCTGCGGTTCACGGGAGTTGTCGGAGGCTGTCCAGTCGACACCGTTGTCCGCGAGGGCTCCGGCGAGGTTCGGGTTGTCGTCCGGCTGCTGCGGCAGGGTCTTCAGACCGGAGTGCTCGCCGGTGACCAACTCGCTGCTGTCGACGGGCAGTCCGTGGCTCGCCGCCCACAGGTTGTTGTCGCGGATCTCCGCCGAGATGTCGGCGCGGCTCACGTACCGGGTCGAGCCGTCGGCGTTCTTCGCGCAGCTCCACGGCACGGTGCTGGTGTCCTGGACGCAGCCGAGGAAGGGGTGTGTGTAGGTGTGGTTGACCCAGCGGTACTCGCCCTTGTCGGCGAGGAGTTGGTCGGTCAGCGCGTCGACGTTGCCGTTCTCGCTCTTCCACTCCTCACCGGCGCCGGCGTTGTAGACCATGTCGAGGGTGAAGCCGCTGTCCCGCTGCCACTGGGCGGCGTGCACCGCGTCGGCCGCGGTCATACGGATCGGTGTGGTTCCCTCACCGTCACCGCCCACGCAGTCGAAGTCGCCGGGTGTGCAGTTGCGTTCGGTGTCCCAGCGGCTGTCGGGCGCGAACACGTCATCGACATGGACAGAAAAGTAGTTCCTGCTCCGGCCGAGGTGTACGCCCTGAGTCAGCCATTCGACAATGCCGCGGGCAAGGACGCGGAACTGCTGCTGGTAGTGGTTGTACGCGAAGGTCACGACGAGTTCGCGACGTCCGTCGTGCGCGTACTCGCCGACCAGGCTGCCACGGCCGGTCCCGCCGGGCACGGCGATGTCCACGTAGCTGGTGAAGCCCGCGCGGGGCCGGGCCACGTAGCCGTAACTCTCCTGGACGGAGGGCGAGTTGTCCTCGAATGCCAGGGGGCCGTCGAGGTAGCCGAAATGGCCCGCCCCGCCCGCCGTGGTGACCGCCGCCTCGCGGCCGTCGAGCGTGCCGGCCCAGCCGCCCGCGTCCGTGTAGTCGAGGCCGACCCCGGGGTGCGCCCAGGTGTAGGCGTCGACCTGGGGGATGCCGAAGGTCCTCTCGTACGTCTCCAGGGCCGTCTGCTCGGCCGAACCGGTTCCGAACGGCGCCTCGTTGGGCAGCACGACGCCCTGGTACCTGGCGCGCGGCGTGCCGTCCACCGTGTCGCTCAGGAACGCCTCGTCGATGGTCGGGCGGCCGGAGTCGTTCAGGTCGACGGTCGTGTACGGGATGCCGGTGGTCCTCAGCTCCTCCGTGATGGCTTCCACGGGGCTGTCGCCGTTGTCGACGACGAGCACCTTCAGATCGATGCGCGGCTCTTCCGCCGCCGACGCCCCGGGGGTTCCCAGCCCCAGGCTCAGCAGACCGGCGGCCGCCATGACAGCGGCCGCGTTTCTCCATCTGCGCGCACTCTGCGCCATGTTCGCCCCTCCCCCAACAAGATCCCCTGATGGTCAATTCGAGGAGGATCCGTGGAAATCATGCAAAGCGACGAGTGGGTTACTCATCGCAAACAGCAGGAGTGTGTCTCAGGTCACAGAAGTGAGAGGTGATAAGTGGCCAGGCCACCACGCACGGATGAACGGCCGCTGGAATGAGCGAAACGCGCCACCGCGCGTAGGCTCGTGCCCGGGACTCCACCGCCCCGGCCGACCTCACCCCTGACGGCCACAGCAACTCAATGGAAGCGAGATTTCACCACCGTGACTGCTCTCACTCTCAGCACCGCCGCGGCACCCGGCCTGCGGGTCGACGCCATCGTCGTCGGTGTCGCCAAGGGCACCGGGCCCAAGTCCGGGGACCTGGTCGTGGCACCGGGCGCCGAGGCCGTGGACAAGGCGTACGACGGCAGGCTCGCCGGCGTTCTGGAGACCCTCGGCGCCTCGGGCGGCGAGGGCGAGGTGACGAAGCTGCCGGCTCCGTCCGGCTTCAAGGCTCCGCTCGTGCTGGCGGTCGGTCTCGGTGCTCTGCCGGAGAAGGACGGTTCCTTCTCCGGGGAGACCCTGCGCCGGGCCGCCGGTGTCGCCGCACGTGCCCTCGCCGGTTCGAAGAAGGCGGCCTTCGCCCTGCCGATCGAGGACGCCGCCGACGCGGGCGCCGTCGGCGAGGGCGCGCTGCTCGGCGCGTACTCCTTCGACGTCTACAAGGAGAACGGCAAGAGCGACGGCAGCGGGATGGACGCGAAGAACAGCAAGGCCCCGCTCGCCGAGGCCACGCTGCTCGGCGGCAAGCCCCGCGACAAGGCGTTCAAGGCGGCCGTCGAGCGCGCCACCGCCGTGTCCGAGGAGCTGAACCGCGCCCGCGACCTCATCAACACCCCGCCGAACGACCTGAACCCGGAGGCCTTCGCCGCCGTCGCGCAGGCCGCGGCCAAGGAGCACGGCATCAAGGTGCAGGTGCTCGACGAGAAGGCCCTGGCGAAGGGCGGCTACGGCGGCATCCTCGGCGTCGGCGTCGGTTCCGCGTCCGCGCCCCGCCTGGTGAAGCTGTCGTACACCTCCTCCAAGGCGAAGAAGCACCTCGCCTTCGTCGGCAAGGGCATCACCTACGACTCGGGCGGCATCTCGCTGAAGCCGGCCGGGCACAACGAGACGATGAAGTGCGACATGAGCGGCGCCGCCGCCGTGTTCGCCGCGGTCGTCGCCGCCTCGCGGCTGGGTCTGGAGGTCAACGTGACCGGCTGGCTCGCGCTGGCGGAGAACATGCCCTCCGGTTCCGCGACCCGCCCCGGTGACGTGCTGCGCATGTACAGCGGCAAGACCGTCGAGGTCCTCAACACCGACGCCGAGGGCCGGCTCGTCCTCGCCGACGCGCTCGCCAAGGCCTCCGAGGAGACCCCGGACGCGATCGTCGACGTGGCGACGCTGACCGGCGCGATGATGCTGGCGCTGGGCAACCGGACGTTCGGTGTCATGGCGAACGACGACTCGTTCCGTACCGCGGTGTACGAGGCGGCCGAGGAGGTCGGCGAGGCGGCGTGGCCGATGCCGCTGCCGGACCACCTCAAGAAGGGGATGGACTCCCCCACGGCCGACATCGCCAACATGGGCGAGCGGTACGGCGGCGGCCTGGTGGCCGGGTTGTTCCTGAAGGAGTTCGTGGGTGAGGGCATCACCTGGGCGCACCTCGATATCGCCGGGCCTGCCTTCAATGAGCAGGGGCCGTTCGGGTACACGCCCAAGGGGGGTACGGGGTCTGCTGTGCGTACGTTGGTTCGGCTTGCCGAGCTGACGGCTGCCGGGGATTTGGGCTGACGCCCGCCCGATAGCTCGGTTCCACTCGCCGTACGGCGGGTGCGGGTCGGGTGTGGCTGGTCGCGCAGTTCCCCGCGCCCCTTCAGGGGCGCCCCTGAAGGGGCGCGGGGCCTGCCGTGTGATCGATCAGACGTCTCACTGCCCGGCCCGGCGTCCCGCTCGGCGCCGACAGGTGCGAAGATGGGTTCTCGGCAGGACAGGGCCCACCACAGGGCCGAAGAAAGAGCGGCCGGACACCAGCCGCCGCCCGGTCGACGCAGACCGGCGTACGGCGCACATGCATGGAGGACGTGACGTGGCGAACGACGCCAGCACCGTTTTCGACCTAGTGATCCTCGGCGGTGGTAGCGGCGGCTACGCCGCGGCCCTGCGCGGAGCGCAGCTGGGCCTGGACGTCGCCCTGATCGAGAAGAACAAGCTCGGCGGCACCTGCCTGCACAACGGCTGCATTCCCACCAAGGCCCTGCTGCATGCCGGCGAGATCGCCGACCAGGCACGCGAGGCGGACCAGTACGGCGTCCTGACGACTTTCCAGGGCATCGACATCAACGCCGTCCACAAGTACAAGGACGACGTGATCAGCGGCCTCTACAAGGGCCTGCAGGGCCTGGTGGCCTCGCGCAAGGTGACGTACATCGAGGGTGAGGGCCGTCTGTCGTCCCCCACTTCCGTGGACGTCAACGGACAGCGCATCCAGGGCCGTCACGTGCTCCTCGCGACCGGCTCCGTGCCGAAGTCGCTGCCGGGCCTGGAGATCGACGGCAACCGCATCGTCTCCTCGGACCACGCGCTGAAGCTGGACCGCGTCCCGCAGTCCGCGATCGTGCTGGGCGGCGGTGTCATCGGCGTGGAGTTCGCCTCCGCGTGGAAGTCCTTCGGCACCGACGTCACGGTCATCGAGGGTCTCAAGCACCTCGTCCCGGTAGAGGACGAGAACAGCTCCAAGCTTCTTGAGCGCGCCTTCCGCAAGCGCGGCATCAAGTTCAACCTCGGCACGTTCTTCGAGAAGGCCGAGTACACGCAGGACGGCGTCCGCGTGACCCTCGCCGACGGCAAGACCTTCGAGGCCGAGATCCTCCTGGTCGCCATCGGCCGCGGGCCGGTCTCCGCCGGTCTCGGCTACGAGGAGCAGGGCGTCGCGCTGGACCGCGGCTACGTCCTCGTCGACGAGTACATGCGCACGAACGTGCCGACCATCTCGGCCGTCGGTGACCTGGTCCCCACGCTCCAGCTCGCGCACGTCGGCTTCGCCGAGGGCATCCTGGTCGCGGAGCGTCTCGCCGGTCTGAAGACCGTTCCGATCGACTACGACGGCGTGCCGCGGGTGACGTACTGCCACCCCGAGGTCGCCTCCGTCGGCATCACCGAGGCCAAGGCCAAGGAGATCTACGGTGCGGACAAGGTCGTCGCTCTGAAGTACAACCTCGCGGGCAACGGCAAGAGCAAGATCCTCAAGACCGCGGGCGAGATCAAGCTCGTCCAGGTCAAGGACGGTGCCGTGGTCGGCGTCCACATGGTCGGCGACCGCATGGGCGAGCAGGTGGGCGAGGCCCAGCTGATCTACAACTGGGAGGCGCTGCCGGCCGAGGTCGCGCAGCTCATCCACGCCCACCCGACCCAGAACGAGGCGATGGGCGAGGCCCACCTCGCTCTCGCGGGCAAGCCGCTGCACTCGCACGACTGACCGACCCTCGGTCAACTCACGACGCGACGACACAGACTTCCGCAATTCGTAAGGAGCAACCGAAACCATGGCGGTTTCCGTAACCCTTCCGGCGCTCGGCGAGAGCGTCACCGAGGGCACTGTCACCCGCTGGCTGAAGGCCGAGGGCGAGCGCGTCGAGGCCGACGAGCCGCTGCTCGAGGTGTCCACCGACAAGGTCGACACCGAGATCCCCTCCCCTGCCGCCGGCGTGCTCGCCTCCATCAAGGTCGCCGAGGACGAGACGGTCGAGGTCGGCGCCGAGCTGGCCGTCATCGACGACGGCTCCGGCGCGCCTGCCGCCGCCCCGGCTCCCGCTGCCGCCGAGGCTCCGGCCCCGGCGGCCGAGCCCGCCCCGGCGCCGGTCGCCGAGGCCCCCGCCGCTCCGGCGCCCGCCGCCGAGCCCACGCCCGCCCCCGCCGCCCCGGCCGGCGGCGCTTCCGGTACCGACGTCGTGCTGCCCGCACTGGGCGAGTCGGTCACCGAGGGCACCGTCACCCGGTGGCTCAAGGAGGTCGGCGAGGAGGTCGCGGAGGACGAGCCGCTGCTCGAGGTCTCCACGGACAAGGTCGACACCGAGATCCCCGCGCCGGTCGCCGGCGTCCTGCTGGAGATCGTGGTCGGCGAGGACGAGACCGCCGAGGTCGGCGCGAAGCTCGCCGTCATCGGCGCCCCGGGCGCGGCTCCGGCCGCCGCTCCGGCCCCGGCCGCCCCGGCTCCGGCGCCCGCCGCCGCTGCCCCGGCCCCGGCGGCTCCCGCGGCTCCTGCTCCGGCTCCGGCCCCCGCTGCTCCGGCCGCCGCCGCGCCGGCTCCGGTCCAGCCCGCCGCTCCGGCTCCCAAGCCCGCCCCGGCTGCTCCGGCGCCGGTCGCGGCCGCTCCCGTCACCCCGGCCCCGGCTCCGGCCGCGACCTCCGGTGACGACGGCGCGTACGTGACCCCGCTGGTGCGCAAGCTCGCCGCCGAGAACGGCGTCGACCTGGCCGCCGTCAAGGGCACCGGCGTCGGCGGCCGTATCCGCAAGCAGGACGTCCTCGCCGCCGCCGAGGCCGCGAAGGCCGCCGCGGCTGCTCCGGCTCCGGCCGCGGCAGCCCCGAGCACCGCCAAGAAGGCGCCGGCCCTGGAGGCCTCTCCCCTCCGCGGCCAGACCGTGAAGATGCCCCGCATCCGCAAGGTCATCGGCGACAACATGGTGAAGGCCCTGCACGAGCAGGCCCAGCTGTCCTCGGTCGTCGAGGTCGACGTCACGCGGCTGATGAGGCTGCGCGCGCAGGCCAAGGACTCCTTCGCCGCGCGCGAGGGCGTCAAGCTCTCCCCGATGCCGTTCTACGTGAAGGCGGCGGCCCAGGCGCTGAAGGCCCACCCGGCCGTCAACGCCCGGATCAACGTCGAAGAGGGCACGATCACCTACTTCGACACCGAGAACGTCGGTATCGCGGTGGATTCCGAGAAGGGCCTGATGACCCCGGTCATCAAGCACGCGGGCGACCTCAACATCGCCGGTATCGCCAAGGCCACCGCCGAGCTTGCGGGCAAGGTCCGGGCGAACAAGATCACCCCGGACGAGCTGTCCGGCGCGACCTTCACGATCTCGAACACCGGCTCGCGCGGCGCGCTCTTCGACACGATCATCGTGCCGCCGAACCAGGTCGCGATCCTGGGCATCGGTGCCACGGTGAAGCGTCCGGCCGTCATCGAGACGGAGGAGGGTACGGTCATCGGCGTCCGCGACATGACCTACCTGACGCTGTCCTACGACCACCGTCTGGTCGACGGCGCGGACGCCGCGCGGTACCTGACTGCGGTCAAGGCGATCCTGGAGGCGGGCGAGTTCGAGGTCGAACTCGGCCTGTAGGCTCCGCCGCCGCATCGCACGACGAGGTGCCCCCGCCCGGTTCTCCGGGCGGGGGCCCTTTGCGTTCCCGACCGCTGAGACCGTGGCCATCCTGCAGACCGGTGGGGGCTGATCGCGCAGTTCCCCGCGCCCCTGAAAGATGAAAAGCCGGGGGCGCAGCCCCGCTTTTCAGGGGCGCGGGGAACCGCGCGATCAGCCACGGACGGCCCGCAGCCTGCGAACAACCACGAGCCCCACGGCGCAACCCAGCACACAGCCACCGCGTGTAAGTCTCGTCTCACCTGCACGAAAGCGCCCCCGCCACCTCTCCCCACGCCGAACCCGGCCTTATTGTCTAGAAGTCAACGCCCTCGGGGCCGGAGCGCCCCTACCCAAGGAGCTTCAATGACCGCGCCCGTCGTCCACTCGCTCCGCGAACAGATCCGCGAGCACATCGTGGAGGGGATCGTGAGCGGTCGCTGGAAGCCGGGCGAGCGCATCGTGGAGCGCCGGATCGCCACCGAGCTGGAGGTCAGCCAGACGCCCGTGCGGGAGGCCCTGCGCGAGCTGGAGTCGCTGCGCCTGATCGAGTCGGCCCCCAACAAGGGCGTACGCGTTCGCAATCTCACCGCGGCGGACCTGGAGGAGAGCTACCCCGTGCGGGCCGGTCTTGAGGCCATCGCGGCCGAGCTGGCCGCCGAGCGGCTCGCGGCCGACTGCTCGGCACTCGAACCGCACGTCACCGCCCTGTACGAGGCCGACCGCAAGGCCGACGGCACCGGCCAGGTCCGCCACACGGTGGCCTTCCACCGCGAGCTGGTGCGCGCCGCGGGCAACTCCGTGCTGCTGCACACCTGGGAAGGCCTCGGCATCGAGGTCTTCACGGCCCTGTCGATCCGCTGGCTGGGCACGGTCCAGCAGTCGTACGCGGAGGAGCACGAGGCCCTGGTGGAGGCGTTCCGCCGCCGGGACCCGCTGATCGCGGAGCTGGTGAAGGCACATGTGCTGGGCTGCGCGCCGAGGACGGGCAGCGAGCCTTCCTAGCCACGCCCGCCACGCGGCGGGCCCGGAACACCGGAGCACAACCCCGCTCAGAAGTACCCTCACCTGCGAAAACAAGGCACGCGGTGCCCTGCACCGAGACACCCCGTGCCTACTTTCTCGTGATCAAGAGGTTTTGCCCTTCAACCCTTTGATCGATCATCGATCAGCGAGTTACAGTCATCGGCGGGCTCCCACCAGAGCCCGCCGCCCTGTCCTGCCAAAGACCAAGGGCATCCCCGAGAAACACCCCTTGCCGACGAGGGAACCCCCTCCGCATCCGGAAGGCGGCGCAATGACCGACCCCACCGCAATCCAGCCGAGCGAGCTCGACCAGCTCCCGGACCGTGACCCGGAGGAGACCGCCGAATGGCAGGCCTCCCTGGACGCCGTCACCAAGGCGGCCGGACCGCACCGTGCCGCGTACCTGATGCGGCGCACGCTGGAGCGTGCCGAGGGCAACGGAATCGCGCTGCCCAAGCTGCTTGAGACGGACTACGTCAACACCATCCCGACCGCCGCCGAGCCCGCTGTGGACGGCGACGAGGCGATGGAGCGCAGGATCACCGCGTGGAACCGCTGGAACGCGGCCGCGATGGTGACCCGCGGCGCGAAACACGGCGTCGGCGGCCACATCGCCACCTTCGCCTCCGCGGCCTGGCTCTACGAGACGGGCTTCAACCACTTCTTCAAGGGCAAGGAGGCCGACGGGTCGGGCGACCAGCTCTACATCCAGGGTCACGCCTCCCCCGGCATCTACGCCCGCGCCTTCCTCGACGGCCGCCTCAACGAGACGCACCTCGACAACTTCCGCCAGGAGGCGGGCGGCAACGGCCTCCCGTCGTACCCGCACCCGCGGCGTCTGCCCTGGCTCTGGGAGTTCCCGACGGTGTCGATGGGCCTCGGCCCGCTGTCGGCCATCTACCAGGCGCGCTTCAACCGCTATCTGACCAACCGCGGCATCAAGGACGTATCGCAGTCGCACGTCTGGGCGTTCCTCGGTGACGGCGAGATGGACGAGCCGGAGTCGACGGCGGCACTCGCACTCGCCTCCCGCGAGGGTCTGGACAACCTGACCTTCGTCATCAACTGCAACCTCCAGCGCCTCGACGGCCCGGTCCGCGCGAACTTCAAGATCGTGCAGGAGCTGGAGGCCCAGTTCCGCGGCGCCGGCTGGAACGTCATCAAGTCGCTGTGGGGCAACGCCTGGGACGAGCTGTTCCGGCTCGACACCACCGGCGCCCTCGTCCGCCGCCTCCGTGAGGTCCCGGACGCGCAGGTGCAGACGTACCAGACCCGTGACGCGGCCTACATCCGCCAGGACTTCTTCGGCTCCGACCCGGCGCTCGTCGAGCTGGCGAAGCTGCTGAGCGACGACAAGATCCTGGAGTGTTTCCACCTCTCGCGCGGTGGTCACGAGGCGCGCAAGGTGTACGCGGCCTACAAGGCGGCCGTCGAGCACAAGGGCGCTCCGACGGTCATCCTGGCCCAGACGGTCAAGGGCTTCACGCTCGGCGAGGGCTTCGCGTCGAAGAACGCCAACCACCAGATGAAGAAGCTGTCGACGGACGAGTTCAAGCAGATGCGTGACCTGCTCGAACTGCCCATCAAGGACAGTGACTTCGTCGACGGTGTGGTTCCCTACGGCCACCCGGGCGCCGACTCCCCCGAGGTCCGCTACCTCCAGGAGCGCCGCGCGGCCCTCGGCGGCCCGGCCCCGGCCCGCCGTACGCACGCGGCCGCCCCGCTGCCCGCCCCCGCCGACAAGGCGTTCGCGGCCTTCGACAAGGGCTCCGGCTCGCAGAACGTGGCGACGACCATGGCCTTCGTACGCCTGGTCAAGGACCTGGTCCGCGACAAGCAGTCCGGGAAGCGCTGGGTGCCGATCGTCCCCGACGAGGCGCGCACCTTCGGCATGGAGAGCCTCTTCCCGTCCCTCGGCATCTACTCGCCGAAGGGGCAGACGTACGAGCCGGTCGACCGTGACCAGCTGATGTACTACAAGGAGGCCAAGGACGGCCAGATCCTCAACGAGGGGATCACCGAGGCCGGTTCGATGGCCGACTTCATCGCCGCGTCCACCGCGTACTCCACGCACGGCGAGACGATGATCCCGTTCTACATCTTCTACTCGATGTTCGGCTGGCAGCGCACGGCCGACCAGATGTGGCAGCTCGGCGACCAGCTCGGCCGCGGCTTCCTCGTCGGCGCCACCGCGGGCCGTACGACGCTGACGGGCGAGGGCCTGCAGCACGCGGACGGCCACTCGCCGGTCATCGCGGCGACCAACCCGGCCGCCCTGTCGTACGACCCGGCGTTCGCATACGAGGTCGCGACGATCGTCAAGGACGGTCTGCGCCGGATGTACGGCGAGGCTGCGCCCGGCGAGGACCAGGACGTCTTCTACTACCTGACCGTCTACAACGAGCCGATCCCGCAGCCCGCGAAGCCGTCGGGGCTCGGTATCGACGAGGGCATCGTCAAGGGCCTCTACCGCTTCAACACCGCGGAGTCGGCCGGCGTCCAGGTCAACGCCGCCAACGCCTCGCGCATCCAGCTGCTGGGCTCCGGCACGGCGATCCACTGGGTCCTGGAGGCGCAGAAGCTGCTCGCCGAGGAGTGGGGCGTGGCCGCGGACGTCTGGTCCGCCACGTCCTGGACGGAGCTGCGGCGGGACGCCTTGGAGGCCGACGCGGCGCTGCTGCGCGGCGAGGACCGGGTGCCGTACGTCCGTCAGGCGCTGCAGGGTGCCGAGGGGCCCGTCCTCGCGGTCTCCGACTACATGCGGCAGGTGCCCGACCAGATCGCGCAGTGGGTCGAGCAGGACTACTCCTCGCTCGGTGCGGACGGGTTCGGTCTGTCCGACACCCGTGCGGCGGCCCGTCGCCACTTCGGTGTCGACGCGCAGTCGATCGTCGTGGCGGCGTTGGCGCAGCTTGCGCGGCGCGGTGAGGTGCCGGCCGCGGCGGTGAAGGAAGCGCGCGAGCGGTACGGGTTGTAATTCGGCTGCCGGTGGGCTGTGGCTGGTCGCGCAGTTCCCCGCGCCCCTAAAAGATGAAAGCCAGGGGCGCAGCCCCGCTTTCAGGGGCGCGGGGAACTGCGCGATCGGCCCCCACCGGGCCCGCACTCGCCCACCCGGCAAAATGAAGACATGCGTGCTGCCCGGCTGATCAAGATGGTGTTGCTGCTTCAGTCCCGGCCGTCGATGACGGCCGCCGAGCTCGCTCGGGAGCTGGAGGTGTCGGAGCGGACGATCACCCGGGACGCGCAGGCCCTGTCGGAGGCGGGCGTCCCGGTGTACGCGGACCGCGGCCGGGCCGGCGGGTACCGGCTGATCGGCGGGTACCGCACGCGACTCACCGGGCTCGCCAGGAGCGAGGCCGAGGCCCTGTTCCTCTCGGGCGTGCCCGGCGCGCTCCGGGAGATGGGCCTGGAGGACGCCGCCTCCGCCGCCCGGCTGAAGGTGTCCGCGGCCCTCCTCCCCTCCCTCAAGGACGCGTCCCGCACCGCGTCCCAGCGTTTCCACCTGGACGCCCCCGCCTGGTTCGCCGAGCCCAGGACGCCCGAGCTGCTGCCCGAGGTCGCGGAGGCGGTGTGGGACGACCGTCGGATCATCGCGCGCTACCGGCGCCAGGAGACCGACGTGGAGCGCGAGTTGGAGCCGTACGGGCTCATCCTCAAGGCGGGCGTCTGGTACGTCTGCGCCCGCGTTCCCGATCCCGGATCCTTCCGCGTCTACCGCATCGACCGGTTCACGTCGGTCGAGCCCGGCGACGAGCGCTTCAGCCGCGACGAGGGGTTCGACCTGCCGGGCTTCTGGGCGGAGCGGGCGGCCCAGTTCGCGCGCTCGCTCCTGCGGGCGTCGGTCGTGGTGCGGCTCACCGAGGCGGGCGCGCGGCGGCTGAGGCGAACCGTCGATCCGCTCTCCGCGCAGGAGGCCCTGGCGGCGGCCGGCCCTCCCGACGACACGGGCCGGGTGACGCTGACGCTGCCGGTCGAGTCGTACGACGTCGCGTTCACCCAGCTCCTCTCCCTCGGCCCCGAGGTGGAGGTCCTGGAGCCGTCCGGACTCCGCGGGCGCTTCGCCGAGGCGGCGGCCCGGACGGCGGCGTACTACGACGCGCAGGACTGAGGAGCGTGAGGAGCAAGTGGGCTCCGACGGCTACCGGTAGCCCGTCACGTCCGCCGGCTTGCCCTGTGACTCCACCTCGATCAGGTAGCGCCACGCGTCGGGCGTCGAGCCGTCGACGTCCGTGAAGCCGTACTCCTGGGCCAGGCCGCCGCTGGAGAGCGACTGTCCGTTCCAGCGGGACGCGTCGGGGTCGGCGGCGAGTGCGACCAGGGCCCGTCCGACGTAGGTGGGCGTCTCGGAGATCGCGAAGTGCGGGACGTGCGCGCAGGCGTCCCGCCAGTTCTCCTCGGTGACCTTGAAGGCGGTGTCGAGCATCGCCTCCGAGCGCAGCCAGCCCGGGGTGAGACAGACCGCCGTACAGCCGTGCTCCTTGAGCTCCTCCCCGAGGTCGTGGGCCATGCGGATGGGGGTCGTCTTGGCGAGGTCGTAGAAGAACGGTTTGCGGTAGCGGCGGTTGTACTCCTCCGTGCCGTCGGTGACCTCGACGAGCAGCCCGCCGGGGTTGCGGACGAGGAGCGGCAGGGCGGTGTGGCTGGTGATGATGTGCGACTCGATGCCGAGACGCATGATCCGCAGCCCCTTGTCGAGATCCATGTCCCACATGTCGGGCTGTTTCTCCGCCGACCAGTCGAGGAGGACGTCTCCGCCCCACATGTCGTTGACGAGGATGTCCAGGCGGCCCTGTTCGCGGTCGATGCGGTCGACGAGGGCGCGTACCTGTTCTGGTTCCAGGTGGTCCGTCGGGACGGCGATGCCCCGTCCGGTGGTGCCCGCGGCCGCGTCGACCAGTTCGGCCGTCTCCTCGATGGTCTCGGTGGTCCGGCCGACCTCGCTGACGTGCTCTCGGGTCGTGCGTCCCGTCACGTACACCGTGGCTCCGGCGCGGCCCAGTTCCACCGCCATGGCCCGTCCGGCGCCGCGTGTGGCGCCCCCGACCAGGGCGACCTTTCCCACGAGTTGTGGTGCGGACTCCTGCGCTGCGGTCTGTGCTGTCGTCTCCATGGTCCGAGCATCGCGCCGAATGCCGACATCTGCTGTCGGACTTTCCGTGGGCATGTGCGCGCATAACGATCTGCCTGTCCCCGGGTGCGCGGGCCGGTTCGAGGCCCGATGCTTGTCCCGTGATGGACGAGACGGAGTTCTGGGAGCTGGTGGACGCGACCCGCGAGGCCGCGGAGGGCGACCCCGAGGAGCAGGCCGACCTGCTCGTGGAGCGGCTCGTCCAGTTGGACCCCGAGATGGTCCTGGACTTCGCCCGTCACTTCGAGGCCCGTTACAACCGCGCGTACATGTGGGACCTGTGGGGCGCGGCCTGGATCCTGCTCGACGGGGCGAGCGACGACGCCTTCGACTTCTTCCGCTGCTGGCTGATCGGCCAGGGCCGGGAGGTGTACGAGGCCGCCGTGCACGATCCGGACAAGCTGGCCGACCTGCTCACGGACTTCGACGACGAGGTCGACGGGGACGGTGAGGAGCTGGGCTACGCGGCGGACGAGGCGTACGAGCAGCTCACCGGCACGGTCGCCCCGGACCTCGGTATTCCGGCCGCTCCGGCCGAGCCGCTGGGCACCGCGCTGGACCTGGAGAACCAGGCACAGCTGGCGGAGCGTTTCCCCCAGCTGTGGGACCGGTTCGCGGACTGACGGACAGCCCCCGGCAACCGATTGGCGGACGCTCCCACCGGGAGAACCCGTCTCACCAGGAAGCGCCGCGCGGCCCGGCCGTCCGGATCTGGTGCGCGGGGGCGATCACGGCGGCGGGCCAGACTGCGGCCGTGGGCGAGCCGTCCTTCCGGGCGCTGAGCGGCGGCGCCGCGTTGGCCCGGTCCAGTGCGGACGCGGTGGCGGCGGACGGCCCCACCACGACGGCGGCCACCACACAGGCCACGGTCCACGGGCCGCGTGCGGCCCGTGCCCACAGCGAAGTCCCCCGGGTCTGCTGCTCCTTGCGACTGCTCATGATCCCCACCCTCCGGTCAGTGCGTGCCTCGACGCTAGAAGGCGTGGCTCGGGGTGATCCGTGAACCGGCTGTGGCGTACCTGTGAGGCGCTGCGGGGAGCCGCGGGACGGGTGAAAGCCGGGCGGGAAGGGCCCTGGCGCCTGCCGCGACGGGCTCTAGCGCCTGCCCTGGAGGTGGGCCGCGTGTTCCCTGATCTCGGGCAGCCTGGCCATCAGGGCGGCGCCCGGACAGGCCGTCCAGTAGCCGTCGGTGTGGCCGGAGACGGCGGTGAAGGTCCCGCGGGTGCCGGCCGGGTACTTGCTCAGGCTGTTGGTGGAGACGAGCCGTACGTGGGCGCGCGGGTCGATGCCCACGAGGCCGAGTTTCCAGGCGGCGACGGCCGCTATGGCGTCGGTCATGGCCTTCGGGACCGGCACTCCCGCCGTGAAGGTCCCTATCGCGGCGATGCCCATCGTGCCCACGTTGAAGCCCTGCGTGTGCGCGCCGACGACGGCCCGGTCGATGCCGCCCGCCCGGCCCTCGTAGATCGTGCCGCAGCGGTCGACGAGGAAGTTGTAGCCGATGTCGTCCCAGTGCCGGACCCCGGCCTGTCCCGCGTACAGATATCGGATGATCTTGGGTGCGTCGGCGCAGTCGTAGCCGTTCGGTGAGTCGGTGTGGTGCACGAACACGGCGGTCACACGGCCTGCGTACCGGGTCGGCGGCCGGGTGTAGGCGGCGTCCGCCAGCCAGCGTTCCCGCGGCACGATCGGGGGCCGGGCGGCCTGGTGCCCCACGGCGGCCCGCGCCGCGACGGGACGCTTTGCCTCACCGGGCGTGCGGTCGACGCCCACGGCACACAGCACGAGACCGGTGACGGCGACCAGGCCGGGGACACAGGCGAGAGCGATGCGCGCGGGGCGGGGTATGCGGGCCAGGGCCGCCGGACGCGGCCCCGTATCGCCGTCGGTGCCGGGCCCGGTCCGCCGTCGTTCCCTTCGCCACCTTGCGCCAACCCCCCGCAGCGCGCCACGGGCGCGGTGTGGCGGAGTGGTTCGTCGGGCGCACATGGGATCCACTCTCCGGGACAGTCGGGCCGTCCGCGATGTGTGCTGTGCCACCCGGTGGAACCAACGTCCCGGTCCGAGACGTTTCTACAGGTCCACGCACGCGTGCCGGATGGCCGGTTTCCACGCGCGCGTACCTGATCACCGGGCCCTCCCGGCACGTACTAGGAGACCCAAGAGAAAGGGAGCTCCGTGGACCTGCTCGACATCCTGCTGTTGCTGGTGATCCTCGGTTATGCGGCGTCCGGCTACCGGCGCGGGCTCGTCGCGGGCTGTGTGTCCCTGGCCGGCTTCGTGGGCGGTGCCGTGATCGGCGTGTGGGTGCTTCCCTGGATGATGGACCTGGTGGAGGCGGGGACCACGGCGGCCACGGTCACCGCGGTGCTCACGGTGCTGGTGCCCGCCGCCGCGGGCCACGAGCTGGCGGGCCGGCTGGCCCTGAAGCTCCGGCGCGAACTGGACAGCGGCCCCTTGCGCGCGGTCGACGGAGTGGGCGGCGCCGCGGCCAACTCGGTCGCCGTGCTGCTGGTGGCATGGGTCGCCGCGAGCGTCCTCGGCGCGTCGGCCTCACCCGTGGTCACCTCGTCGATCCGCGACTCCGCGCTGCTCGGCGCGGTGCAGGACGCGATGCCGGAGACCACCCCGACCTGGTTCTCCCGCGCCACCTCGGCGCTCACGGAGGCGGGTTTCCCGCAGGTCTTCAACCCCTTCGAGAACGAGCCGGCGGCCAGCGTCGCCAAGCCCTCGGGGGACAGCGTCACCGCGGCCGCCACCCGGGCCGCCCAGCGCTCCACCGTGAAGGTCGAGGGCGCGGTGGGCACCCAGGGCCGTGAGGGCAGCGGTTTCGTGTACGCGCGGGAGCGCGTGATGACCAACGCGCACGTGGTGGCGGGCATCGACGACCCGACCGTCCGCGTGGGCGGCACGGGCAAGGCGTACGAGGCGAGGGTCGTCCTCTTCGACCCGCAGAAGGACGTGGCCGTGCTCGACGTCCCGGGCCTGGAGGCGCCCGTCCTGGCCTTCGACACCAGCGCGACCCGTGGTGACGCGGCCGTGGTCGCGGGCTACCCGCAGGACGGCGGCCTCGACCTCCAGGCGGCCACCGTCGCCAACAAGATCAACGCCAGGGGCCAGAACATCTACGGCTCCGATCCGGTCACCCGCGAGATCTACTCGATCCGCTCCACGGTCCGGCCCGGCAACTCCGGCGGCCCCCTGCTGACCACCACCGGCAAGGTCTACGGCGTCGTCTTCGCCCGCTCCACGAGCGACGACGAGACGGGTTACGTACTGACCGCCGACGAGGTCGCGGGCGACGCCCAGCGCGCGGCGAAGGCGGAGGCCGCGGTGGACACGGGCGACCTCGTCACCTCCTGAGGCCCGGGCCGCCCGACGGGGGCCAGGAAGGGCCGACGCGGACAGGGCGGCTCGACGCGGCCCAGGGGCGGCCCGGGGCGGCTTGACGCGGCATCGGGCAGTCGGCGCGGCGTCGCGCGGCAGCGCGGCATCGGGCGGCAGCGCGGCATCGGGCGGCAGCGCGGCATCGGGCGGCAGCGCGGCGTCGGGCGCAGGTGGACGACCAGCCAGTTGGCACGTTTTGCCACCCAGGCGAAACATGCCCCTGCCTTCCTCCGGGCGTACGCTTCCCCGCGTGAGCACCAAGTCGTCCGCAGCGACCAGGACCCCGTCGCTGACCGAGCGCCGCAAGGCGGCAACCCAGTTCGACATCGCCCGCGCCGCCGCCGAGCTCTTCACCGAGCGCGGCCCCGACGGCACCACGGCCGAGGAGATCGCCGTACGCGCCGGTGTGGCGCTGCGGACCTTCTACCGCTACTTCCGCAACAAGCAGGACGCCGTCGGCCCCCTCCTCGCCATCGGCGGCGACCACTGGCGCGAGCGGCTGGCGGCGGCCGAGCCGGGCACCCCGCTCCCCCGGGCGCTGGAAACGGCCGTCACCGCGTCGCTGACCGTCCCCCACGAGGCCAAGGCGGAGGGGCTGCGCTGGACGCGGGGCCTGCTGCGGGCGTCCGCCGAGGACCCGGCGCTGCGCGCGGTCTGGTACCGCGTGAACCAGGAGTCCGAGGACAAGCTCATCCCCCTGGTGGCCCGGCTGGCGGGCGACGACGCCGACCCGCTGGAGATCCGCCTCGCCGCCGCGGCCGCCACGGACGCGATCCGGGTCGCCCTGGAGACCTGGGCCGAGTCGGACGCGGACGTCGAGGGCCCTGGCTCCCCCGCGGAACTCGCGGTGCGCTGCCTGCGGGAACTGACGGGCGGGATGCGGTTGTTGGCGGAGCCGCGGAACGTCTGATCCGCGGACCGGCCGGGGGGCAGGACACGGACCGGCCGGGGCTCGGGATCGCCGGGAGACCACCCGGAGACCGCGGTCCGTTCGGGGTCAGAGGCCGCGGCCCATGAGTACGTCGTCCACGTACTCCCCGTCCAGATAGAACTCCCCGGGCTGGACCCCCTCGACGACGAAGCCCTCCGACTCGTACAGCTTGCGGGCCGGGGTGTTGTGGCCGAGGACTCGCAGGGTGATCCGCAGGGCGCCCTGGCGGCGGGACTCGGCGACGACCGCGCGGATCAGGGCCCGGCCCACGCCGTGACCGCGTGCCTCTTCGGCGACGGCGAGGCCCTGGATCTGCCGTACGTGCGCGTTCGAGACGAGCGGGGTGGGGAAGCCGAGCCGCACATAGCCGATGACGCGCCCCTCCAGCTCCGCCACCAGGTGGTCGCGGGGGCCGAAGCGCTCGTTGAAGAACGGGTCGTACGGCGGCTGCTCCTGGGGTCTGACGGCGTGCTGATGGGACCAGATCGCGCGGTCGAGACGGCCCAGCGCCTCTTCGTCGTCGGGCCGGGCGGTGCGTATGGACGGCTCGGGCATGGCGACACCTTACGACCGGCGCCCGCGACGCCGTCCGGTGTGCCGGACACCCTCGGCGTACTGCTCCGGGGGTGGTTGGCGGAGGATGGGGGCCATGGAGACTTCCCGAATCGCCGTGGCCGGCGCGTCCGGCCTCATCGGCAGCGCCCTGGTGCGCTCGCTGGCCGCCGACGGGCACGAGGTGGTGCGGCTGGTGCGCCGTACGCCCCGGGCGAAGGACGAGGTCGAGTGGGACCCCGAACGGCAGTACGTCGACGCGGCGGGGCTCGTCGGCTGCGACGCGGTGGTGAACCTCGCGGGCGCCGGCATCGGTGACCGCCGGTGGACCGACGCGTACAAGCGGAAGATCCGGGACAGCCGGCTGCTCGGCACGGCCGCGCTGGCGGAGGCCGTCGCCTCCCTCGACCGGCCGCCACAGGTCTTCCTGAACGGCAGCGCGATGGGCATCTACGGAGACACCGGCGAGCGGGCCGTGGACGAGAGCGCGCCTCCCGCGATCGGGTTCCTGCCCTCGCTGTGCGTGGAGTGGGAGGAGGCGGCGGCCCCCGCGGAGGAGGCGGGCGTACGGACCGTCTTCGCGCGCACCGGCCTGGTGGTGGCCGCGAAGGGCGGCGCCTGGGGGCGGCTCTTCCCGCTCTTCAAGGCGGGGCTCGGCGGGCGGATGGGCGACGGGCGGCAGTACTGGAGCTACATCGCGCTGCACGACCACGTGGCCGCGCTGCGGTTTCTGATCGACTCCGAGTCGCTGTCCGGCCCGTTCAACCTGACGGCTCCTGAGCCGCTCACCAACCGGGAGATCACGGCCGCGATGGGGCGCGTGCTGCGTCGGCCCGCGGTCTTCGCGGTGCCCGCGCCTGTGCTGAAGGTTGTGCTCGGGGAGATGGCGCAGGAGGTTCTGGGGAGCCAACGGGTCGTTCCTGCGCGGCTGTTGGAGTCGGGGTTCACTTTCGCGTTTCCGGGGATCGAGGAAGCCATCCGGGCGGTGCGGTAGCGCTCCGCCGGGCTGCGGTCACTTGGCTGCGGGTCGGTGGGGGCTGGGCGCGCAGTTCCCCGCGCCCCTTACGGGGCACGGGGCGCGGGCATAGTCCCCGGCCGGCAGGGCCGAACCATGCGACCCGTGTGCGACCGTGCCCTGTTCATGCGCGAGTTCCACTGACCGGCGGCGGCCCTACTCTCGTGCCGAACTCGGGTATTCCTGGAGCCCGTTGGGGGCATCACGTCCCCAGCAGTCACGCGACCTCGGGGAGGGGCACGTGCTTGAGCCCGCGTATCAGGCGGACGTCGTCATCGTGGGAGCCGGAGTCGCCGGACTCGCGGCCGCCCATCGGCTGAACAGCGCAGGTGTAACGACCGTGGTCCTGGAGGCCGCCCCTTACGTGGGTGGCCGTATGACGACCGAGAAGGTCGACGGCTTCCGTCTCGACCGCATCGGCCAGCTCCTCTCCACGTCCTATCCCGAGCTACGGCTCACCCCGGGCCTCGACAGGCTCGCCCTGCGGCCGTTCGCCCCCGGCGTGCTCGTTCACGCCGACGGCCGCGTCCACCGGGCCGGCGAGCCCGCAGGCGCCGGGGGCGCACGGGGCGCACTCGACGCGGCGCGCGCCCTGGTGAGCCCCCCTCGCAGGGTCAGGCAGATACCGGCGGCCGCCGTGCCGCCCGTGTCGCGGGCCTTCCCGCCGCTCGGCGGAGCCCTCGACCAGGCCCGGCTCGCCGCGGCTCTGGGACGGATCGCGACCGTCCCCGTGGAACGGCTGCTTGCCCGGCCCGAGCGGCCCGCGGGGCGCGCGCTCGCGGCCCGCGGCATGCCGGCCCGTACGGTCGAGGGTTTTCTGCGCCCGCTGCTTGCCGCGCTGCTCTGCGACCCGGATCTGACGACGTCCAGCCGGTGCGCGGACCTCGCGCTGCGCGCCTTCGCCTCGGGCCGGCTGTGCGTCCCGGAGGGCGGCGCAGACACGCTGCCCGAGTTGCTGGCGTCGGCCCTGCCGCCCGGGACGGTCCGCACCGGGGTGCGGGTCACCTCCGTGTCCACCACCTCCGTGACGACGGCGGACCACGGCGAACTCCGTTGCCGGGCCATCCTGGTGGCGACCGACGCCCACGCCGCCGCCGAGCTGCTGCCGGGTCTGCGGGTGCCGCCGTTCCACCAGGTCACCGTGGTGCACCACACGGCCGACGAGGTGCCCCTGGCGGAGCCCGCGCTGCTCCTGGACGCGGACCGCCGGGGCCCGGTGGCCCACACCGCGGTCATCAGCCAGGTCGACCCGACCCGTGCCCCCGTGGGCCGCGCGCTGATCTCGTCCACGATCCTCGGCGCACCGCCCGCGGACACGGACCGGGCCGTACGCGCCCAGCTGGCCGCCCTCTACGGCACCGCCACGCACCGCTGGGAGCTGCTCGCGGTCCACCACACCCCCGACGCGGTCCCCGCGATGCCGCCCCCGCACGACCTCCGGCGCCCGGTCCGCCTCCTTGCCGGCCTGTACGTCTGCGGCGACCACCGCGACACCAGCACGGTCCAGGGCGCCTTGCACTCGGGCCACCGGGCCGCGAGGGCCCTCCTCACGGACCTCGGCGTCAACTCGGCCCCCACGGCGACCCCGTTAACGGCCTCGACCGCCGCGTAGGCGTACGAGAGCCAAGGGGTGGAGGTCCCGCCGCGGGGCAGGACCTCCTCCCCATCCACATCCCCGCGCCCCTGACGGGGGCGCGGGGAACTGCGCGACCGGCCCCCCACCGGCCCGCAGCCTCGACACCACCCTCGCCGCCCTGCCCGCGGAGCAACCGTCAGCCGAGGGCCGCGACCTTGTCGCGGTACCCCCTGACCGGCGCAGCGTCCTTGTACGGCTCCAACCGGCGTTCGAAGTCCCGCACATACTCCACCGCCCGCACCGACCGCATCTCCGACGCCTGCGTCGCCGCCTCGGCCCCCAGCTGGCACGCCTGGTCCAGTTCACCGAGCCCGAGCCGCGCCGAGGCGAGGACGACCCGGCAGAAGAGTCGGCTGCGCGCATACCCGGGCGCCCTCAACTGCAGGGACCGCTCGGCGTGCTGAGCGGCCGCCCGGTACTGCTGGAGATCACGGTGGCAGTGCCCGAACTCGTCCGCGAGCTGCGCCTCGTCGAAGAACCGCGCCCAGTACGGCACTTCGTCGCCGGGCCGGGCGGTCTCCAGGGCCCGCTCGGCCCGTACCAGCGAGGCCGTGGCCGCCCGCACCTCGCCGAGCACACCGTGCCCCCGCGCCTCGACCGCGTACAGCAGCGCCTGGACGACGGGCGGGGCCGACGAGCCCACACCCTGCTGGGCGACCCGGGCCAGCTGCACCGCCTCCCGGCCGTGCCCCAGATAGACGGCTTGTCGACTCATCGTCACGAGCACGTACGACCCGTACGCCCGGTCCCCCGCCGCCTGCGACAGCCGCAGCGCCTGGACGAAGTACCGCTGGGCCAGTCCGTGCGCGGCGATGTCGTACGAGGTCCAGCCCGCCAGCCGGGTCAGATCGGACGCGGCGGCGAACAGGCGGCGCCCCGTCTGCTCCCCGTAGGTGCCGCGCAGCATCGGCTCCAGCTCGTGCTCCAGGTACCGCACGAGGGCCTGCCGGGCGTGCCCTCCGCCGTACGCGTTGTCGAGCGTGCGGAACAGTTCCCCGACCGAGCGCAGCGCCGCGATGTCGCCCGCGGTCACCCGCTGCCCGGGGCCGCGCTCGGTCTGCGCGCGCTGCCTGGGCACGGCCGGGCGGCCCTGTACGGGGATCCGTACGGCACCGGGGTCGCCGCGGCCCACCCGGTCGTCGGCCCGGCCGATCAGCCAGTCCCGGCTGGGCACGACGAGCCCCGCCGGGGTGAACGCGATCTTGCGGAGCTCCGCGTGGCTTCCGGAGTCCTTGCGCCACAGTCCGCCGACGATGTCGACGGCCTCCTCGGGGGTGGCCGCGAATTCGAGCCCGGCGTACACCGGGGCGCACGCGTCCAGGCCGAGGTCCTGGGCGGTGAGACGGCGGCCGAGGCGGCGGGTGAAGACCTCGGCGATCAGCGCGGGTGTGGTGCCTCTTGGCTGCTGCCCGCGCAGCCAGCGGGTCACGGATGTCTTGTCGTATCTGAGATCGAGCCCGTGTTCGAGGCCGAGCTGGTCCACTCGGCGGGCTAGCCCCGCGTTGGAGAACCCCGCTTCTGCGATTAGTGCGGCGAGCTGACGGTTGGGGGTGCGCTGCGCGGGTCGTTCCGTCATCTGCGGTGCGAACTCCTGCCTTCCGGGCTGGGGGCCTGCGGGAACAGGCCCGGGCGAGGTCGGCCGCCATGCCTTGAGCAGCCCTTGAAAGCCTCGTGAACGGCGCGAATGTAGCGGTCCGTAAGCACCCGATCGCACACTTCGACGCGCATTCATCCGATCGTGTGAGGATTGCCCCCAGAGCTGACGAGGTTCGACCGGACGTACAGTGGCGTGAGGCTGTTATGAGCCTTACGACTCTTGCAGGGAGGCGCTTGCCGTGAGTGAGTTGCGGTTCGTCCGCATGGGTTTCGGTGCGGACGCCGTCGAGTACCAGGAGGCCTGGGACGAGCAGCGCCGTGTGCACACGGCCCGCTTCCAGGACGAGATCCCCGACACCTGTCTGCTCCTTGAGCACCCGCCGGTCTACACGGCGGGGCGGCGCACGGCGGACAGTGAGCGGCCCCTCGACGGCACGCCCGTCGTCGACGTGGACCGCGGCGGCAAGATCACCTGGCACGGGCCGGGGCAGCTGGTCGGCTACCCGATCCAGAAGCTTCCCCGTCCGGTCGACGTCGTCGCCCACCTGCGCCGCCTCGAGGACGCGATGATCCGGGTCTGCGCGGAGTTCGGTGTCGAGACGAGCCGGGTGGAGGGGCGGGCCGGTGTCTGGGTCCTCGGCGACCCGGTGGCCGAGCGGCCCTCTCTCGGCGGGCTCTCCCTCGACTTCGACCCCCGGCTCGCGGACGAGGAGTTCGATCCCCGGCTCGACGGGCCCGAGTACGCGCCGTCCAACGCGGGGCAGCGGCGCGAGGACCGGAAGATCTGCGCCATGGGCATCCGGGTCGCCAAGGGCGTCACGATGCATGGCTTCGCGCTGAACGTGAACCCCGACACGTCCAGCTTCGACAAGATCATCCCCTGCGGCATCCGTGACGCGGGGGTCACGTCGCTGGCCCACGAGTTGGGCCGCGACGTCACCATCGCGGAGGTCCTGCCGGTGGCCGAGCGCCATCTGCGAGACGTCCTCGCGAACGCGGAGCTGAGGCCGCGGGAGGTGGAGCGGGCGGTGGTGTAGGGGCTTTTTTCGCCCCCGCCGCCCCTACCCATTCCCGTCCCTTTTCGGGGGCCAGCCCCCGAACCCCCGCTCCTCAAACGCCGGAGAGGCTGAAATACCTCAGGGCCGAGGTACTCAAGGGGCGCGGGGAACTGCGCGACCAGCCACAACGAACCCGCACCCGAAATCGCAACGGACGGGGTCTGGGGCGGAGCCCCAGGGGACGGGAATGGGTAGGGGCGGCGGGGGCGAGGAAAAGCCCCGGGAATGCACCCCCGCTCCCGAAGGTTGCCCACCCCGGGGGCCGAGAAGCGAACGGGCGTACCCTGGTGTACGCCGAAGAATCGAAGCTACAGGGAGCCGATGTGTCCGCAGTCGCACCCGACGGACGCAAGATGCTGCGCCTGGAGGTCCGGAACGCCCAGACCCCCATCGAGCGCAAGCCCGAGTGGATCAAGACCCGGGCGAAAATGGGCCCCGAGTACACGAAGATGCAGAACCTCGTGAAGAGCGAGGGCCTGCACACGGTCTGCCAGGAAGCAGGCTGCCCCAACATCTACGAGTGCTGGGAAGACCGCGAGGCCACGTTCCTCATCGGCGGCGACCAGTGCACGAGGCGCTGCGACTTCTGCCAGATCGACACGGGCAAGCCCGAGGCGCTGGACCGGGACGAGCCGCGCCGCGTGGGCGAGTCCGTGGTCACCATGGACCTCAACTACGCGACCATCACGGGCGTCGCCCGCGACGACCTCGAGGACGGCGGCGCCTGGCTGTACGCCGAGACCGTGCGCCAGATCCACGCGCAGACGGCGAACCGCGAGACCGGCCCCACCAAGGTCGAGCTCCTCGCCCCCGACTTCAACGCGGTCCCCGAGCAGCTGGCCGAGGTCTTCTCCTCCCGGCCCGAGGTGTTCGCGCACAACGTCGAGACGGTGCCCCGCATCTTCAAGCGCATCCGCCCGGGCTTCCGCTACGAGCGCTCGCTGAAGGTCATCACCGACGCCCGCGACTACGGTCTGGTCACGAAGTCGAACCTGATCCTCGGCATGGGCGAGACCCGTGAAGAGGTCAGCGAGGCCCTGCGCCAGCTCCACGAGGCCGGCTGCGAGCTCGTCACCATCACGCAGTACCTGCGGCCCTCCGTGCGCCACCACCCCGTGGAGCGCTGGGTGAAGCCGCACGAGTTCGTCGAGCTGAAGGAGGAGGCCGACCAGATCGGCTTCTCCGGAGTCATGTCGGGCCCGCTGGTCCGCTCCTCGTACCGCGCGGGCCGCCTGTACCAGATGGCGATCGAGAAGCGGGGCTCGTACGTCGCCTCGCAGGCCGTCTGAGACGAGGCGGGGCGGGGTCGCGCGAGACATCGCGCGACCTGCGGGATGGCACGCAGTGCCACGCAAGCGTGTGAATCCCAGCACAAGCGACTACCCACCGGTAGTGGCCAATACGACGCGGTCCCGACCGTCCCCGCAGATGGGGGCACCGTCAGGGCCGCGTCAGTGTTTTCGGCCCGCGCATCAAGGCTTCATTGGCGTTTGACCGGTCGGTCACGCCCTGGTAACACCATTCAGTGACCCTGGTCTTACGCCACGTAGAGCCCCGGCCAGAGCCGCCATCCCGAGGGGGGACCTCCATCATGCAGACCGCGCCCGTACGAGCCACACCGATTCCGTCGTTCGGCGATGCACTCCGTGCCGTCGAGTCACTGCTCCTGAGCAGCGGCCAGCGCACCGCCCGCCGCAACGCCTGGACCTCCGTCCTGGAGGACCGCCGCCGCGCCAAGGACCGCGTCGAGGCCCAGCTCGTGCTGGAGAAGAGCCTCAGCGGCCGTCACTGAGCCGCCGACCCGGCACCGCCGTCGTCGGCGCTTCCCACGCCACGTAGACTTCACGGCATGGCGAGGAAGGAATCCGCAGCGGACGCTGCGAACCCCGGGCGACTCAAGCAGATCGCCCTGACTTACAAGATGACCCGCAAGGCCGACAAGATGATCGGTCTTGTGCTCGCGGCTGTCGGAATCGGCACCCTCGGTGTCTTCCTCGCGATCGGCTTCTTGATCGGGCACCCGATCTATCTCGGCATTCTCGGCCTCCTGCTCGCCTTCCTCGCGTCGGCGATCGTCTTCGGACGCCGGGCCGAGCGTGCGGCGTTCGGGCAGATGGAGGGCCAGCCGGGTGCGGCCGCCGCGGTGCTCGACAACGTCGGGCGCGGCTGGACGACCACCCCGGCGGTGGCGATGAACCGCAGCCAGGACGTGGTCCACCGGGCCGTCGGCAAGGCCGGCATCGTCCTGGTCGCCGAGGGCAACCCGAACCGGGTGAAGAGCCTGCTGGCCGCCGAGAAGAAGAAGATGGCCCGCATCGTCGCGGACGTGCCGGTGCACGACATCCTCGTCGGCACGGGCGAGGGCCAGGTCGAGCTCAAGAAGCTCCGCACGACGATGCTGAAGCTGCCCCGCGTGCTGTCCGGTCCTCAGGTCACGGCGACCAACGACCGGTTGCGCGCGCTCGGCGACCTCATGTCGAACATGCCACTCCCCAAGGGCCCGATGCCCAAGGGCATGCGCATGCCGCGCGGCGGCCCGAAAATGCGCTGACACACTCCCGTACGACGAAGACGCACTCCGCGTACGACGATGGGGGCGCCCGGATCACTCCGGGCGCCCCCATCGTCGTACGGACCGGGATCCGTCAGATCCTGACCTCGACCGTGCGGGCCAGGCGGTCGTGCAGGCCCCTGCCGTCGCGGTCCCAGATCAGCGCCGGGAGGGCGACGCACAGGAGGATCGTGCGCAGGAGGGCGCGGAGCGGGTTGACCGTGCCGGTGTCCAGCGCGAGGACGCGGAGGCCGAACAGGCGCTTGCCGGGGGTGAAGCCGATCGTGCCGACGGTCAGGACGCTCACGCCGAAGAAGACGGCCAGCGCCCAGTTGCCGGTCGCCTGGCCGTAGCCGTCGGTGATCAGGCCGTATGCGATCAAGAGGCACAGGCCCCAGTCGACGGCGAGGGCGCCAAGGCGCCTCCCGGGGCGGGCGATCGAGCCGGGGCCCGACTCGGGCAGACCCAGCTGTTCGCCGCGGTATCCGAAGTCGGCACCGGCTTCCTCCGCGGCCGCGCGGGGTCCGGAGAGCCACGATCCGATTGCTTGCCTGTTGTCCACCCGTCCACGGTACTGCGCCCGTTTTGGCACGCGTACAGGTGGGGTGTTCCGGGCCGGGTCCGGTTAACTTGGGCGAAACAAATGGGTCACGCTTGAGAAATCACCCGTCCCTAAGGTCGGGCTCAGCGTGTGCCACCGCACTGGCCGCACGAACGAACTACCACCCCGGTCCACAGTGAGCGGGAGTAGGAGGAGCTGGATGTTCCAGAACGCCGACGAGGCCAAGAAGTTCATCAAGGACGAAGACGTCAAGTTCGTCGATGTCCGCTTCTGCGACCTGCCGGGTGTGATGCAGCACTTCACGCTGCCGGCAGAGGCCTTCGACCCGACCGAGGAACTGGCCTTCGACGGCTCCTCCATCCGCGGCTTCCAGGCCATCCACGAGTCCGACATGGCGCTCCGCGCCGACCTGTCCACCGCGCGCGTCGACCCCTTCCGCCGCGACAAGACGGTCAACATCAACTTCTTCATCCACGACCCGATCACGGGCGAGCAGTACTCCCGTGACCCGCGCAACGTGGCGAAGAAGGCCGAGGCGTACCTCGCGTCGACCGGCATCGCCGACACCGCGTACTTCGGCCCCGAGGCCGAGTTCTACGTCTTCGACAGCGTGCGCTTCGAGACCAAGTCGAACGAGTCCTTCTACCACATCGACTCCGAGGCGGGCGCCTGGAACACCGGCGCCATCGAGGACAACCGCGGCTACAAGGTCCGCTACAAGGGCGGTTACTTCCCGACCCCGCCGGTCGACCACTTCGCCGACCTCCGTGCCGAGATCTCCCTGGAGCTGGCCAAGTCCGGCCTCCAGGTCGAGCGCCAGCACCACGAGGTGGGCACCGCCGGCCAGGCCGAGATCAACTACAAGTTCAACACGCTGCTCGCCGCGGCCGACGACCTCCAGCTCTTCAAGTACATCGTGAAGAACGTCGCCTGGCGCAACGGCAAGACCGCGACCTTCATGCCGAAGCCGATCTTCGGTGACAACGGCTCGGGCATGCACGTCCACCAGTCGCTGTGGACGAACGGCGACCCGCTGTTCTACGACGAGGCCGGCTACGCGGGCCTGTCGGACACCGCCCGCTACTACATCGGCGGCATCCTCAAGCACGCCCCGTCGCTGCTGGCCTTCACCAACCCGACGGTGAACTCGTACCACCGCCTGGTCCCGGGCTTCGAGGCCCCGATCAACCTGGTCTACTCGCAGCGCAACCGCTCCGCGGCCATGCGTATCCCGATCACGGGCTCGAACCCGAAGGCCAAGCGCGTCGAGTTCCGCGCGCCCGACTCCTCCGGCAACCCGTACCTCGCCTTCTCGGCGCTGCTGCTCGCGGGTCTCGACGGCATCAAGAACAAGATCGAGCCGGCCGAGCCGATCGACAAGGACCTCTACGAGCTGGCCCCCGAGGAGCACGCGGGTGTCGCCCAGGTCCCGACCTCCCTCCCGGCCGTCCTGGACCGGCTTGAGGCCGACCACGAGTTCCTGCTCGCGGGCAACGTCTTCACGCCCGACCTGATCGAGACGTGGATCGACTACAAGCGCACCAACGAGATCGCTCCGCTGCAGCTGCGTCCGCACCCGCACGAGTTCGAGCTCTACTACGACGTGTGATCGACTCCGTGACCGACACGTACGCGTAGCGCGTCACGGCTGACGAACGAAGCCCTGTCACCGCCCCTCGGGCAGTGACAGGGCTTTGTCGTTCTTTGCCTGGTGGAGGACTGATCCAGATCCATTCGTGGAAATGCCCGGGTGCACACTGGAATCGGGACGAGTGCCCGATTTCGAGGTGATCGATATGCAGAGCCGCTTCCGGGCCGACCGGGGACTGACCGCGAGGATGGGCATCACGCTGTTCCTCCTCGGGCTGCTGTACGTGGCCTTCGTGGCCGTGCTGATCGTGCTGCTGAAGTCCTGGGTGCTGGTCGTGGTGATCGCCGCGGCGCTGCTCGGCGCGCAGTACTGGTTCTCGGACCGGATCGCGCTGTACGCGATGCACGGGCGGGTCGTCGAGCGCGAGGAGTATCCGCAGCTGCACGGGGTGATCGACCGGCTCTGCGCGACCGCCGACATGCCGAAGCCCGTGGTCGCCGTCTCCGACATGGAGATGCCGAACGCCTTCGCCACCGGGCGCAACGCCGACCACGCCGCGATCTGCGTGACGACCGGGCTGCTGCGGCGGCTCGACCCGGCCGAGCTGGAGGGCGTACTCGCCCATGAGCTGTCGCATGTGGCGCACCGCGATGTCGCGGTGATCACGGTGGCCTCGTTCCTGGGAGTGCTCGCCGGGCTCGTCGTGCGTTTCACCCTCTACTCGCAGGTGTTCGGCGGGCGGGGGCGCAAGGACCAGAACACGGTCGTCGTCCTGATGACGGTGATGGCGGTGTCCGCGGCCGTCTACGCGCTCAGCTTCCTGCTCATCCGGGCCCTGTCCCGGTACCGCGAGCTGGCCGCCGACCGGGCCGGGGCCATGCTCACCGGGCGTCCTTCGGCGCTGGCCTCCGCGCTGACCAAGCTGACCGGGGACATCGCGAAGATCCCCACGCGTGATCTGCGGACCGCGCAGGCCTTCAACGCCTTCTACTTCACGCCCGCGTTCGGTGCCGCGCCGGGCGGCCGGCAGCTCTTCTCCTCCCTGCTGTCGACGCACCCGAGCCTGGAGGACCGGCTTGATCAACTCGGCCGTATCTCCGGCGAGTTGGGTGAGGCGCCGGCGCCCGGGAAGGCGGGCTGAGCATGGGGCTCCTCGACATCCTCCTCGGCCGCAGCAGGCCCGTCGCGCCCGATCTCGACCAGCTATTCGGGCTGCCGTCGGCCGCCGTGACACTGGAGGCGGCGGCCGGGTTCACACCGACCGGGCACGGTTCGGTGTGCTTCGCGTCCGTCGAGGGGGCCGCCTTCGACGACGTACGGGAGGACGTGCGGGAGCTGCTCGACGCGGACTCGGAGCCGCCGGTGGAGGTGAGCCGGGACGACTACGGGTACACCTGGCTGGTGTCGCGGCGGGAGCCGGACGATCTGCCCGCGCTCGTCGGTGATCTGCACGCGGTGAACAGCACGCTGGAGGGCAGCGGGTTCGGCCCTCAACTGCTGTGCTCGGTGGTCGGGTTCCACCACGTCGACGGGCGGCGGCTCGGGCTCGTCTATCTCTACAAGCGCGGGACCTTCTACCCGTTCGCGCCGCTGCCCGGTGACGGCCGGCGGCGCGACAACGCGCTGGAGCTGCAGATCAGGGCGGCTCTCGGCAACGACCTGCGGGTGGAGCAGGACCTGGGCCGGTGGTTCCCGCTGTGGGGAGCGCCGGGCCTGGGCTAGCGCGTCCCTGAGCCGGCCGCTCCTGGCTAGTTCCGCTTCTGGCGGGTCATCCAGGGGCGTTCGCGGCGGTAGCGGCGCTCCCACCTGGCCTGCTGGTCGCGGCGCTGGCGGTAGGCGCGGTAGTCGTTGTCGCCGCGGACCGGCGAACCGGCCCCGCGGGGCGACGAGGAGCCCGTCGTCCCCTGGCCGGTACGGCCGTAGCGGAAGTGCAGATAGAGCAGGGCGGCTCCGGCGAGCCACCAGACCGGGTTGTTGAAACCGAGGACGACCAGAGCGAGGATCGCCAAAATGACCAAGGTACCCATGATGGGTCTCCTTGTGCGTGGGTGGTGGGACCTTGAGATGTCCGACGCGGCACTGGGGGCGGGCGCCCGTCCGTCGGTGCGTTGAGAGTAGCCCTCAGGATGCCGGGTGATGCCTGTCCGACGGAAACGAATAACGCCAGCTTCTGGGGGCGAACGCTCACAGAACTCCTGAAGTCGAACAAAATCGGTGCTCGGGGCGAGAATCCAGGGGCGGGGCCGGTACCGGACGGCGCAGGGCACGGCTACGGAGCGACACAGGGGATCGAGTGAGCGGACAGCTGCGGTACATCGAGGTGGCGGAGCGGCGGGCCCGGCTGGCCTTCGGGCAGCGGTTGGCCGGGGCCGCGCGGGCGGACTCGCCGGAGGAGGTCGCGGAATCGCTGGTGGCGCTGCACGGCACGGATCCCGCGAGCGTCTTCCTCGCCGTGGGCGCGCGTCTGGCGGACGCGGCGAAGACCGTGCCGGAGACGGAACGCGCGCTGTACGAGGACCGGACGCTGGTACGGATGCACGGCATGCGGCACACCGTGTTCGTGTTCCCCACCGGGCTCGTCCCGGTCGTGCACGCGTCCACCGGGCTCGCCGTCGCCGCGCGGGCTCGGGCCGCGCTGATCAAGGACATGGCCAAGGCGGGGGCACCGGACGCGCGGTGGCTCGCGGAGGTGGAGGCGTCCGCGCTGGCCGCGCTGGCCCGGCGCGGGGAGGCCACCGCGGTGGAACTGGCCCAGGACGAGCCCCGGTTGAGGGAACAGTTCGCGTACGCGGCGGGGAAGAGCTACGAGGGCGTGCACACCGTCTCCTCGCGGCTGTTGAGGGTGCTGGGGGTCGAGGGCCGGGTCGTACGGGGGCGGCCGCTGGGCTCATGGACGTCCACGCAGTTCCGGTGGGCGGTGGCCCCTCCCTCCCTCGAACTGCCGGTCGCCGAGGCTCAGGCGGAGCTCGTGCGGCGGTGGCTCCGCGCGTGCGGGCCGGCCACAGAGGCGGACCTGAAGTGGTGGACGGGCTGGAAGGTCACCGACGTACGGAGCGCGCTCAAGGCGGTGGGGACGGTGACCGTGTCGGTGGACGAGGGCGTCGGACACGTCCTCGCCGACGCGGTGGAGCCGGTCGGGGCGGCCGAGCCGTGGGCCGCGCTGCTGCCGGGCCTGGATCCGACGGCCATGGGATGGCAGGAGCGGGACTGGTACTGCCCGCAGGAGCTGCGGTCCGCGCTCTTCGACCGCAGCGGGAACATCGGGCCCACCGTGTGGTGGGACGGGCGGATCGTCGGCGGGTGGGCCCAGCGGCCCGACGGCGAGATCGCCTGGCGGCTGCTGGACACCGAGGGCGTGGGCCGCGAGGCACGGGAGGCGATCGAGGCGGAGGCCGCGCGGCTGCACGCCTGGGTGGGCCCCACCCGGGTGACCCCGCGCTTCCGGACGCCGCTGGAACGGGAGTTGGCGTCGGCCTGACGCCGGCAGCCGCCACGCCGCCGACTCGTCGCGCACGCCTCAGGGCCACGACCCGGTGCGCCGTCCGCCCCGACAAACGGGCGGCGCACCGGGAGTGAGCTCAGCGGGCGTACCTCATCAGGGCTCGGACCATGTGGCACGTGGTGTCCGACGGCGGGTGGATTCCGATGAGTTGGGCCGTGCTGCGGATCTTCTCGTTGCGGGCCTGGTTCGGTACGTACACACCCGAGTCGAGGAGGGCGATCGCGAGTCGCATCGCCTTCAGACGGCGGTTGTGCGTCACGTACCAGTCGCGCGGGCGGCCCGGTGGCAGCGGACGCTTCTCGACGGGCTCGTACGGCAGGTCGAGCAGGACCGCCCTCTTGGATGTGGACTGGGTGGGCAGCGGGCTGAGTGCGGCAGCGGGCACAGGCATCCTCCTGTCGCGGTCAGGGAACCGTCCGGCCTCTCCGGCGGCCCCCTCGAACACTACTTATAGTTTACCGGCCACCACTGACAATCAGCGAGCCCAGGACGTCCAGCAAATGCCCAGGTGGGCAAGGCAATTGGCGCCGTGTCACCCCTGGTTTGCGAGATGTGCGTGAGGCGGCACAAATTCGAACAGAGCCATCTCCCCGCGCTGCGTCGTTCTTGTCCCGGCGGCCGAGCTGTGGCTGACTGGCAGCGGCACCGAGGGGGAGCGGGCATGGGCGACTGGGTCGTGATCGCGCAGTACAGCAGCGACGTGTACAGGACCGAGTTCATCTGCAGCGGGCAGGAGACGAAGGAGCAGGCGCTGAAGGCACTCCGCGCCGCCCTCCACACGTATCTGCCGAGCAAGGGCATCGTGGAGAAGCGGCGCCGCGTGTACCGCTTCGCCGACCAGGAGTCGTACCTGGTGGTGATCAAGGGCAGGCTGTCGGAGTGGGAGTGCACCCTGCGCGTCGCGGAGCTGGTCTCGGACTCGACCGACCCGGCCGTGGCCGAGCGGGCACGGCCGGAGGACGGCGCGGCGGAGCCGGAGGACAGCCCCATGCAGCCGGAGGACGGCGCGGTGCCGCTGGAGGATGGCGCGGCACAGTTGGAGGACGGCGCGGCGGAGGCATCTGACGGACCGCAGGACCGGATCCCGCCCGGCTACTGACAATCACCCCTGGCCAGAAGCCCTTTGGGCCATACCGTGACGGGCGTCCCGCGCGGCGTTTCACGTACCTTGTGCGGTATGGAGATCTGGATCAATCCGGCATGTTCGAAGTGCCGCAGCGCCATCAGCCTGCTGGACGCGGAAGGGGCCGCGTACACGGTTCGGCGATATCTGGAGGACGTGCCGAGCGAGGCCGAGATCCGGGAGGTCCTGGAGCGGCTCGGCCTTGAGCCCTGGGACATCACCCGGACCCAGGAGGCCGTGGCGAAGGAGCTGGGGATGAAGGAGTGGGCCCGGGACCCCGCCTCGCGGGAGCGGTGGGTCGCGGCGCTGGCGGAGCACCCTCGGCTCATCCAGCGGCCGATCATCACCGCGGAGGACGGAACCGCCGTGGTGGCCCGCACGGACGAGGCCGTACGGAACGCGTTGGGCCGAAGTCAAGGTGAGGGTTCCTCAACTGCCGTGTGATCTACGTTACTCAGGTGACTCGTGTGAACCAGTGAGTAACTCCGTTCGGTATCTCGTACATAGCGGCGGAACGGCCACCGCCAGGGGTGGCCGGGGACAGGAGCCGTTCATGTCACGCAGGAGAACTCTCGGCCCGAAGAAGAAGATCGCGCTGCTGGTGAGCGCCGCGGCCGTGGCCGGCGGCGGGGCCTTCGCCTTCGCCGCCACCTCGAACGCGAGCACCAACGCTCCGGCCGCGCAGTCCTCCGTGGTCTGCGACGGACTGGCCACCGCGCTCGGCAACAACGAGAAGTTCATCGAGGGGCAGCGCACCAGCCCGGACGCCCAGTCCCAGGCGCGGATCGCCAACCGGGAGGCGGTGATCGCCCAGATCAAGGTCCAGCAGGAGGCCTCCGGTTGTGAGGTCGGCGAGTCCTCGCAGGCCGGCGCGCCCCAGGGGACGCCCGCCGAGTCGGCCCCGCCCGCCGCGGCCGACCCCGCGGACCCGGCGGATCCCGCCGAGCAGCCCTCGCAGGGCGCTTCGGCGCCCGCTGCAGGTGACGCCGGCGGTGACAACGCGGCCGGTGGCCAGCAGGTCTGCAACGGCTCCACCGTCACCCTGTCCGGCGAGGCCGGCGCCCCCGCGGCGTCCAGCAACCAGTTCCCGGCCGGTACGAAGCTGAAGGTCACGAACCTGGACAACAACAAGTCCACGACCGTGGAGGTCACTTCGGTCTCCGGCAGCTGCGCGCTCCTGAACAACGCGGCGTTCGAGCAGGTCCGCGAGCCCGGCAAGTTCCTGATCCGCAGGGCCCTCATCGAGAAGGTGGGCTGAGCCCTCGTCGAGAAGGTGGACCGACGGGACGACTCCCATCGGTGGGACCTCGCCGCAGTGACGGTTCAGGCTGCCAGGAAGCCGGTCAGTCTGCGGTTCAGCTCGGCGGGGTCCGTGTGGGGCAGCGCGTGGTGCGACACGTCCGGCAGGACGGTCACCTCCGCGTGCGGCAACAGGGTGGCGGCGCGGGCCGCCACCCGTCGCGCGTCATGGGTCCTGCTCCTCTCGGCCAGCAGGACCAGGACCGGCAGATCGAGCGCGCGCAGGGCCTCCGGTTCGGGAGCCGGGCCCGTCACGGGCCGCACGAGCGGGAACGTGCCGGCCTCCTCCTGGAGACGCAGCCAGTCGTGGTCGAGCGGAACGCCCCCGGTCTCCCACTCCAGGAAGGCGCGCAGCCGGCGGGGCGAGCGCCGCAGCATCATCGACCCGGCGCGCAGCAGGTAAGCCGTCTTGAACCCGGAGAAGCAGTTCGTCGGGTCGAGGAGGAACAGACGGCTCACCCGCTCCGGCACGTGCAGCGCGTACTGCAGGGCGATCCAGCCGCCGTACGAGTGCCCGCCCAGCTGGATCCGGGCGGCCGGGGAGGCACCCATGTCGTGCAGAAGCGCGCCGACGAGTTCGTCGAGCCACGCGGTGATGTCTTCGACCGTGCGCAGGGGACTCTCGGCATCGCGTACGCTGCGGCCCGGTTCGCCGATCAGGTCGACGGCGTGGACCCGGTGCGTACGGGCGAGTTCGGCCGCGTTGGCGAACCAGGAGGCCGAGGTGGCACCGCCTCCGCCCGGTAACAGGAGAAGCGGGGTGCCGTCGCGCGGACCGCAGACGTTGACCACGGTCTCGCCGAAGGCGGTGCGGACGCTGATCTCCTCCCGGTCGGCGGGCCACTTGGCCACGACCTTGTCGTACGCCACGCTGAAGTTCATGCTCCCCTTCCCCTCCCTCTATTATCTCGCTGAACGAGATACTCACTCATCGAGATGATAGACGGGGACGCGGAGTGAAGGACCAGGGGCCCGAGATGGAGATCGTCCATCTCCTGCGCGCGGCCACCGTCGAACTCGGCCTGCACAGCGCCCGGTTCGCGCACGACAACGGCATGCACGCCACGGACGTCAGGGCGCTGATCTGCCTCATGGACGCCCGCAGGGACGGGACCGAGATGACGGCCGGACGGCTCGGCGGGCTGCTCGGACTCAACTCGGCGGGCACCACCGCCGTCGTCGACCGGCTCGAACGGCTGGGGCACGCGCGGCGGGTACGGGACGGGCGCGACCGGCGCCGGGTGCTCGTCGAGGTGGAGAAGCGCGCGGTCGAACTGGGCCAGGCCTTCTTCGGCCCGCTGATCGACCGGTCCGTGGAACTGCTACGTGGGTACGACGAGCGCGAACTGGCCGCGATCCGGGGGTTCCTGGCGGGGGTGCGGGAGGCCGCGTCGGGCGCAGCACCCGACGCGAACCCCGAGGCGTGACGAAACCCATCGCATACGAGGGTCCCGGGTGGGGCGGGCGTCGTGCGGAATCCGCTGTTCGGGAGGCTGGTACGCGGCGCGCGAACGCTCTCAGCGAGTGAGCCGCAGCACAGAGGCACCAGGTAACACGGGGTTCACATTCGAGCAATGATCGGGAAATCGCCTGTTGACAGGCTTCCCGGCATCCCCCGCGGCGCCCCGGTGCCGCAGCGCCGCAGCACCCGCATCGCGCTGAGAGACCCACCCCGAAGGATGTGGCCCGTGACCTTCAAGGCTGAGTACATCTGGATCGACGGCACCGAGCCGACGGCCAAGCTCCGTTCGAAGACGAAGATACTGGCCGACGACGCCAAGGGTGCCGAGCTGCCGATCTGGGGCTTCGACGGGTCCTCCACGAACCAGGCCGAGGGTCATGCCTCCGACCGCGTGCTCAAGCCGGTCGCCGTCTTCCCGGACCCGATCCGCGGCGGCGACGACGTGCTCGTCATGTGCGAGGTCCTCAACATCGACATGACGCCGCACGAGTCCAACACCCGTGCCGCGCTCACCGAGGTCGCGGAGAAGTTCGCCGCGCAGGAGCCGATCTTCGGCATCGAGCAGGAGTACACGTTCTTCAAGGGCGCGCGCCCGCTCGGCTTCCCCGAGGGCGGCTTCCCGGCCGCGCAGGGTGGCTACTACTGCGGTGTCGGCTCGGACGAGATCTTCGGCCGTGACATCGTCGAGGCCCACCTGGACAACTGTCTGAAGGCGGGTCTCGCCATCTCCGGCATCAACGCCGAGGTCATGCCCGGCCAGTGGGAGTTCCAGGTCGGCCCGGTCTCACCGCTGGAGGTCGCCGACCAGCTGTGGGTGGCCCGCTGGCTGCTCTACCGCACCGCCGAGGACTTCGACGTCTCCGCGACGCTGGACCCGAAGCCGGTGAAGGGCGACTGGAACGGCGCGGGTGCGCACACCAACTTCTCCACCAAGGCGATGCGCGAGGGTTACGACGCGATCATCACCGCGTGCGAGTCGCTGGGCGAGGGCTCAAAGCCGCTCGACCACGTCAAGAACTACGGTGCCGGGATCGACGACCGGCTGACCGGTCTGCACGAGACCGCTCCGTGGAACGAGTACTCCTACGGGGTGTCCAACCGTGGTGCCTCGGTGCGGATTCCGTGGCAGGTGGAGAAGGACGGCAAGGGGTACATCGAGGACCGGCGGCCCAACGCCAACGTCGACCCCTACCTGGTCACGCGGTTGATCGTCGACACGTGCTGCTCCGCGCTCGAGAAGGCCGGGCAGGTCTGAGTTTCCTGTTCTTCCGAAGGGGCGCCCACCTTTGTGGTGGGGCGCCCCTTCCGCGTTCGGTCAGGGGCGGTGTCGGGTGTGTGGGCGGGTGCGGGGCGGTGGGGGGCTTGTCGCGCAGTTCCCCGCGCCCCTTGGTGAGCGGCCCCAGGCAGCTGAAAGGTTGGCTGCCTCAAGACGTGGCAAGTAAATGTCCGGCCTGTGAGAGGAGGCTGCTGCTGGGGGTGCGTGTCTGCTTCAATGAGGGCATGACCGGCTTCCAGGAGTTCAGTGCGACGGGTCGTCGTGACCTTGAGCCCTTCTGGCCTTCCCGGCAGCATCATGACTTCGACCGGGTGTGTTGTCGCGCGGTGAACGCGCGGGCCCTCTAAAGCCGTACATCCCGGCCTTCGGCCAGCGCGCACGACGTACGTCCTCCGACGACCTCTCGCGCGAAAGAGCTGACCTCTCATGGCGAACACCCGTTCCTTCTCGTCCGTTGCCACCGCCCCCTCCACGGCGCCCGCCCCGGTCCCGTCCACGGGCTCGGCGCGTCATCGACTGCGTGCCGTCGACCGGGACGAGGTGGTCGACGTCACGGACCTCCTCCCGCCGGGCGCCACCTGGCTGCCCGCTCCCCCGCACACCCTGCCCACGCTGCCGGGCCGGCCGCCGATGATCGGGTACCTGGTCCTCGTACCGGCCGACCAGCCGTCCCTCCTGCCGGTCGCCGTGCCGGACGCGGACCGGGCGGAGCCGGAGAGCGAGGGCGACGACTCCCTCGTACGCGTCGACACCGTGCAGCGCACGGCCGAGGTCGGCGGGCGGCCGCTCGATCTCACGTATCTGGAGTTCGAGCTGCTCTCTCATCTGGTGGCGCATCCGCACCGGGTGCACACCCGCGACCAGCTGGTCACCACCGTGTGGGGCTACGGACACGTGGGGGACGGCCGGACCGTGGACGTCCACATCGCCCGGCTGCGCCGCAAGCTGGGGTCGGAGCACCGCGAGGCGATCCAGACGGTGCGGCGCGTGGGGTACAAGTACACGCCGCCGACCGCGAGCTGATCCCGGGACCGGCACCTCTTACGGATTCGTCCGTCGGCGGAACGGTTCTTCTGTCGGCAGATTCGCGTTCCGTCGTGCGGGGCCGCCGGGCAGAGTCACCCGTATGAGACTTCTGATGCTGGGCGGTACGGAGTTCGTGGGCCGGGCCGTCGTGGAGGCGGCGCTCGCCCGCGGCTGGGACGTGACCGTCTTCCACCGGGGACGCCACGAACCTCCGGCGGGGGTGCGCTCCCTGCACGGCGACCGCACCGCGCCCGACGGGCTCGCGGCCCTGGCCGGGACCGAGGAGGAGTGGGACGTCGTCGTCGACACCTGGTCCGCGGCCCCGCGGATCGTCCGGGACTCGGCGCGGCTGCTGGCGAACCGCGCCCGGCGGTACGTGTACGTGTCGAGCTGTTCCGTGTACGCCTGGCCGCCCGCTGCCGGATACGACGAGGGCAGCCCACCGGTGGAGGGCGCCTCCCCGGACGCCGAACACACCGACTACGCACGCGACAAGCGGGGCGGCGAACTGGCCGTGCTGGAGGCCTTCGGCGAGGAGCGGGCGCTTCTCGTACGGGCCGGTCTGATCCTCGGCCCGTACGAGAACATCGGGCGGCTGCCGTGGTGGCTGGACCGGATGGCGCGCGGCGGGCCCGTCCTCGCGCCCGGTCCCCGTGAACTGCCCCTCCAGTACGTCGACGTCCGCGATCTGGCCGAGTGGACCCTCGGCGCGGTGGAGGCGGGGGCGGACGGGGCGTACAACGTCATCAGCCCGTCGGGGCACGCGACCATGGGGGCGCTGCTCGACGCGTGCGTCCGGGTCGCGGGAGGCGCAGCCGCGGGAAGTCCGGCCGAGCTCCGGTGGACCGACCCCGAGGTGATTCTCGCGGCCGGGATCGAGCCGTGGATCCAGCTGCCGGTGTGGGTGCCGCCCGGCTCGGAGTCGTACGACGCGATGCACCGGGCGGATGTGTCCAGGGCGGTACGGGACGGGCTGCGGTGCCGGCCGGTCGCCGAGACGGTGGCCGACACCTGGAGCTGGCTGCAGAGCATCGGCGGTACGGCTCCCCGGCGCCCCGACCGGCCGGTGGTCGGGCTCGACCCCTCGGTGGAGGTGAAGGTCCTGGGCGACTGAGTGCCGCGGGGGTGGCGTTGGCACCACCCCCGCCGGGTGGCTCGACCCCGTGACCACGGCGGCGGACTCGGCGAGACTGAGGGCATGAACACGAACGGGGACAACAACACAGGCGGCGGCAGGGTGCGTACCGCCGCGCTCACCGGGGTGCGGGCCCTGGTGCTGGCCGTCGTGGTGCCGGTCGGGTCCATCACCCTCTTCGTCCTGTCCGTCGTGTCGATCGCCTTCGTGCCGCTGGGCATCGGCATCGTCACGACACCGTGGGTGCTGGCGGGCGTACGCGGCTTCGCGAACTGGCGGCGGCTGGTGGCGGCCCAGTGGTGCGGGGTGCGGATCCCGCCCGCGTACCGGCCGCTGCCGAAGGACGCGAACCCCTGGACGCGGTGCTTCGGGCTGCTCGGCGATCCGGCGACGTGGCGGGACCTGATGTGGCTGCCGGTCGACATGATCGCGGGTTTCGTCACCGCGCTGCTGCCCGCCGCGCTGCTCACCTACCCCTTCGAGGGGTTCGCGCTCGGCGCCGGGCTGTGGCAGGTCTTCACGGACGGCACCCGCGTCGGCTGGTGGTACGGGTTCGTGCCGATCAGCGGGCAGCTCAGCGCCCTCGCCGCGGCCGCGCTGGGAGCCGCCCTGCTCGTCACCGGCGTCTACACCGCTCCCCTGCTGCTGCGGGTCCACTTCCTGCTGACCCGGTCCGTCCTCGCGTCCGGCCAGGGCGAGCTCGCCGAGCGCGTCCGTGTGCTCACGGAGACCCGGCGCGACGCCGTGGACACCTCGGCGGCCGAACTGCGCCGTATCGAACGGGACCTGCACGACGGGGCGCAGGCCAGGCTGGTCGCGATGGGCATGGATCTCGGCACGGTCGAGGCCCTGATCGAGAAGGACCCGGCCAAGGCCAAACAGCTGCTCGCGAACGCCCGCAAGTCCTCCGCCGAGGCGCTCACCGAACTGCGTGACCTCGTACGAGGCATCCACCCACCCGTGCTCGCGGAGCGCGGACTCGGCGACGCCGTACGGGCGTTGGCGCTGCGGCTGCCCATCAGTACGGAGGTGGAAGTGGAGTTGCCGGGCCGGGCGGGCGAACCGGTGGAGGCTGCCGCGTACTTCGCCGTCAGCGAGGTCCTCACCAACGCCGTCAAGCACTCGGGGGCCGACCGGATCTGGGTCGACATCCACCACTCCCCGGAGCCCGGCGGGATGCTGCGGATCGCCGTCACCGACGACGGCAGCGGGGGCGCCACGGTCGGCGCGGGGTCGGGGCTCTCCGGGGTCGAGCGGCGACTGGGTACATTCGACGGCGTCCTGGCCGTCAGCAGCCCTGCGGGCGGCCCCACCATGGTGACCATGGAGATCCCTTGCGAGTTGTCCTAGCCGAAGACCTGTTCCTGCTGCGCGACGGACTGGTCCGGCTGCTGGAGGCGTTCGACTTCGAGATCGCCGCGGCCGTCGAGACCGGGCCCGAACTCACGCGGGCGCTGGCCGAGTTGAACCCGGACATCGCCGTGGTCGACGTACGGCTGCCGCCCTCGCACACGGACGAGGGGCTGCAGTGCGCGCTGGCGGCCCGTCGGGCGAGACCGGGACTGCCGGTGCTGGTCCTCTCGCAGCACGTGGAGCAGTTGTACGCGCGCGAGCTGCTCGCCGACGGGGCCGGCGGGGTCGGCTATCTGCTCAAGGACCGGGTGTTCGACGCCGAGCAGTTCATCGACGCCGTACGCCGGGTCGCGGCGGGCGGTACGGCGATGGATCCGCAGGTCATCCAGCAGCTGCTGACGCGGCGGCAGGCGGACGACCGGCCGCTGGGCCGGGTGACTCCACGCGAGCTGGAGGTTTTGGAACTGATGGCACAGGGCAGGTCGAATGCGGCGATCGCGGGCCAACTGGTGGTCACGGAGCGGGCGATCGCCAAGCACACGTCCAACATCTTCGCGAAGCTGGGGCTCGAGGTCTCGGACGACGACAACCGTCGCGTCCTGGCTGTTCTCGCCTATTTGGACCAGGACCGCTGAAAGGGTCCCGAACGCGGACCGGGAAAGATCGGCGGCGGTCGTCCGGAGATCCGTCAGGAGGCGGGTCCGAGGTTCCGCTTTCGCTGAATGATATTCAATAAATCCCGTGCAACTGCCGTTGTTTCAGGGGCTTCTGGGCCCCTTGCGCCGGGATTGCGTCACCGAACTCTCACCAATTTCTTGGACCACTGAACACCTCAGGAACCCCCTCCGTATTGAACGGAGCCGCTTCACCTCCTGTCGGGCGCCTCAATGCCCCCGCAAGGAAGCCAGAGGAGTTCCATGGGACGCACAAACCGTAAACGCCGCTCCACGCTCGCCAACCGGGCGATAGCCGCATCGGCGGCTCTCGCGCTGGGTGGCGGCGGTCTGCTGGCGGCCAACATCTACGCTTCTGCGGGCGAGGGCAAGAACTCGACTCAGAACGCGCAGACGACGGCCGCCGGAGTGGCGACGATCAAATGTCCGGACGTCGGCCAGCAGCTGACCGACGTGCCGAGGGGCGCTCGCGCCGGTGTCGACAAGGAGCTGGCGAAGCTCGACCAGCAGGTCACCGAGGCCTACAAGCGCCTCGCCGACACACGCCAGGCCCAGGCGGGGGACTCCAGCTACGTCAACAACGCCATCCTCAGTCCGCTGAAGTCCAAGCGGACCGCCACGATCGACCGGATCGGCAACAACATCCGGCGCGCGGGCGGCAAGGCTCCGCAGCAGCAGGACCAGCTCGCCGGGTGTGAAGGCGTGCCGGCCGACCAGCCCGCCGCCGGTGAGGGCCAGGGCGGCGACGGTCAGGACCAGGGCCAGGGCCAGGACAACGGTCAGGATCAGGGTCAGGACCAGGGCAACGGTCAGGACCAGGGTCAGGACAATGGCCAGGACCAGGGTCAGGACCAGGGCAACGGTGGCCAGGACGGCAACGGTCCGGCGGCCGACGACTTCCAGGACATCACCCAGGTCCAGCCGACCGGTGGCGCGAAGGGCGTCGGTCCGAACGGGCTTCCCGCCAACGGGGACTCCGGTTCGACGGGCACGTTCACCACGAACTGTGGCACGAACGAGAACGAGAACCGCAACTCGGACAACGTGATCGTCGCTCCCGGTGTCAGCAACGGTGCCCAGCACCAGCACGACTACGTCGGCAACCAGGACAACGACGCTTTCGCGAGCGACCAGGACCTGGCCGCGGCGGACACCAGCTGCCAGAACCAGGGTGACAAGTCGTCGTACTTCTGGCCGGTGCTGCGTGTGCAGGACGGTCAGGACGACATCGACGCGAACGCCCCCGGTGGCGGTCAGGACGGCAACGTCGGCACGATCCTCCAGCCGGCCGAGGCCCAGCTGAAGTTCGTGGGCAACCAGAAGGGCGATGTGGTCGCGATGCCCACGGCCCTTCGCATCATCACCGGTGACGCCAAGTCCTTCGTGAACGGTCTCGCCAACGCCAACACCAACTGGAGCTGCACCGGCTTCGAGGACCGTCAGCTGACGGACAAGTACCCGATCTGCCCCGAGGGCAGCTCCGTGGTGCGGACGACCAACTTCCAGAGCTGCTGGGACGGTCAGAACATCGACTCGGCCAACCACCGCACGCACGTGTCCTTCGTCCAGGCGGACGGCACCTGTGGCAACGGTTTCCAGGCCATCCCCCAGCTGCAGGTCCGTCTGGTCTACGACGTGGACGCGCCGCAGATCCAGAACGGTCAGGTACAGAACGCCTTCGCGGTGGACTCCTTCCCGGACCAGCTGCACAAGCCGATCACCGACCACAACGACTTCATCAACTTCTTCGACGGGAACACGATGAACCAGGTGGTCGACTGCATCAACAGTGGTCAGGACTGCCAGTAACACAGAGGCAGTGAGCAAGAGGCAGTAAGCAGGAGAAAGCCGGCGGTGGGATTTCCCACCGCCGGCTTTCGCTTGCCCTCGAATGCCCTCGAATGCCTTCGACCGAATGCGACCGGCGCGGTCAGCTGCTGTGACCGCCGCTGTTGTGACTGCCACCGGGATTCATGTGCTCGGACCCTTCCTCCATGGTCCCGCCGAGCTGGCCGCGCAGTGCCGTGACCGTCTTCTGCTCGCCGACGGCGACCCACTTGCGGCCGACGAGGTAGTAGCCGCCGTAGTCCTTCGCCCCGTTCAGCCACTCGCGCTGACCGCGGTCGGTGGCGAAGGTCGCGAGGATGTACTTGCCGCCCTTGCTCTTGCAGATGGCCTGCCGGATCGTGTCCGCGTCCGTCTGCATGTCCGGCTTGCAGCCCGCCTCGCTCGCGATCTGCTCCAGGCTCCCGCTCGCGGTCTCGGGGACCTTCTTCCCGCCGTCCTCGGAGCCGCCGCAGCCGGTCACCGCCAGCAGTGCCGTCACCGCCCCGGCCGTACCGACCGCGAGCCTCTTCCTCGTCAAACGCATTCGTACGTACCTCCGGGTCGGTTCCGGCCCACGCCGTTGAGAGCCCCGGTGGAGGGCTCTGCCTTCGGATACGGCTCCCGCACGCCCGGCGCTCAATCGCCTCCGTGTTTACGGCATCACCGGACACATCACAGTGACGCGCGCCACATCGATGGTCCTCCGCTGTCGGACATGGCCGGGGCACAGGGGTGTCGATGAGCGCGTAAAGCCGATGTCGTTGACAGGGACAGCTGTGCGAGGGTGGGCGGGTGACCACAATCGATGCCGACTGGGACAAGCGAGTGACGGCCGCCTGGGCCACCTTCGACGACTACGCCGAGGCGGAGGCGGCCGACTTCCGCGCGGTGATCGAAGCACTGGTCGCCGAGCTTCCCGCCGACAGTCCGGTCGGCCCGTTCGAGCGGGCCTGCGCCTGGGACTCGACGGGCCACTCGGACCGGGCCGTGCCGCTGTACCGGGAGGCACTGGCGGGCGGGCTCGACGGCTACCGCGGCCGGCGCGCGAAGATCCAGCTCTCCAGCTCGCTGCGGAACATCGGGCAGCCGGAGGAGGGCGTCAAGCTGCTGACGCCGGAACTCGTCGCGCCCTCCGACGAGTTGGACGACGCCGTACGCGCCACACTCGCGCTGTGCCTGGCGAGCCTGGGCCGCGAGCGCGAGGGACTCTCGCTCGTCCTGGGCGCCCTGGCCGCTCATCTGCCGCGCTACCAGCGGTCCATGGCGAACTACGCGCGTCTGCTCGTGGAGCCGGAGGCGTAACTCCCCACGGACTCGGGGCAGTCCAGGTGACCAACCACGGATTCGCTCGTTTTGCTGAACGTGCAGTCACAGGATGTCGCCCCGCGCCCCGCACCGGACCCCCGCCTCGGACCGGTCGTCGACGTCGAGCAGGCCGAGGCCGCGCTCGTCGAGCACTATCCGCGGCTCGTCCGGCTCGCCTATCTGGTGCTGCCGCCGAGCCTCGGCCGCAACCGCCGGGTGCTCACCGCGCACGCGCTCACCCAGCGCGCGCTGCCCCGGGGCCGGGCGTCCGGCGACGCCTCGGTCCTCCCCGCCCAGAAGACCGCCGAGGGCCGCGACGCCGATCCCGGATACGCGTACGTACGCCTCCGGGTGCTGCGTACGGCGCTGGAAGCCGGCCGCCCGCTGACGTTCAGGGCCTGGCCGAAGCGGGCGCAACTGCCGCCGCTGCTCCCCCAGGTGTGGGGCCTGCGGCTCTTCCCGCGCTCGGGCGGCGCCGACGAACTCGCCCTGGACCAGCGGCTGTCGGCCCTGTCGGCACCGGCCCGCGCCGCCTACGTCCTGCGCGGTCTTGAGCGCCTCACCGACGCGGACGTGCTCGGGGTGCTGGCCGCGGCGGGCGAGGAGGACCCGGCCGACGCACTCGCCGAGGCCGACGACATCGAGGCGAAGTACGGGCTGCTGACGTCCCCCGAGTTCGACCCGTGCTCCCTGCAGGCCCGGCCGCCGGACCTGATGCGCCGCCGCCAGCACATGAAGGCGGCGCTCGCCGCGGCCGCCGCCGTCGCGGTGTGCGGGGCGCTGCTCGGGCTGCCGGGCGACGGCTGGGGCCCCGAGGGCGCGGCCGCTCCCCCGTACGCGCGAAACCCCTCCGCCCAGGCCGCCCTGGATCCCGGCAAGCTGACGCTCGTCCCGGCGGCCGCCTGGCAGACGTCCACGCGCACCGACTTCTCCGTGTGGCCCGCGCGCGGCACCCTGACCGGGGACAAGGCACTGCTGCGCCGCGCGCTCGCCGTCTGGGCACGCCCCGGGGAGTCCGTGCAGGTCTCGGCCACCCCCGGCACCCCGTCGGGCGCCCCGCCGGGACCGCCCCAGCTGCTGTACGCGGGCGAGGTCGACCAGAGCCGGGTCGTGCTGCTGTACGACGGACTGCGCATCGCGCGCTATGCCGAGCCGAAGGACGGCACGCAGGGCGCCGCCCTGGACTTCGCCCGGGTCGACGGCGCCACGGGTGCCGACGCGAACGCGGTGGTCCTCGGCCGCGCCGACGGCAACGTCCGCTATCTGACGGCACCGTGGGTGCGTACGGCGACAGTCCGCGACCTGCTGAAGTCGGCGGCCGGCGCTTCCGACTCTTCCGGAGCCTCGCGTCTCGGCCGGTCGGCGGACGGGGTGACCGAGCCGTTCGCCAGCCCCGCCCAGCAGACCGGCGAGTGCCGCTCGTGGAACGCGCTGGAACTCACGGACCGTTCGGGCACCCGGCTGACGACCGACCTCGGTGAGCTGACCCCGGCCCGTCTCACCTCGGGCCGCCCCGGACAGCCCCGCGAGGCGTCGGCGGCGACCTGGTCCCCGCTCGCCTGCTCCCTGGCGGCCGTCCGCGGTCAGGGCGTACGCACGGTGAACGCCTGGCAGTACGCCCGGCAGCCGCTGCCCGACGCGAGCGGCACCGCGAACTGGCTGTGCACCCGCGCGGACACCTGGCGCGGCGGCGGGACACGGGTGCTGGCCCAGTTCCACGCCCAGGGCCAGCCGTACGGCGCGGTCGCGGCGAAGGCGGAGAACGTGGCCGCCTGCGGCGCGAAGGACTCCCACGTCCTGGCGGGCGTCCTGTGGAAGTCCGGTACGGGTGACTGGTATCTCCTCGCCGCCGGGAGCAAGGACACCGAGTCGATCCGGGCGACGGGCGGGGTCGACGGATCCACGCAGGGCAACCTCCTTGCCGTACGGGCCGAACAGGGCGCGCAGGCAGGCCTGAAGGGGACCCTGGCCGACGGGAGGTCGATCGGCGGCCTGCGCTGACGCGGGTGAACACCCGTGCGGCTCCGACCCGTTCGCGGCCGGATCCGATCGGTAAGGTGTTCGTATGACAACCGGGGTACGCCGCAGGATGGGTGTCGAGGAGCGGCGACAGCAGTTGATCGGCGTCGCCCTCGACCTGTTCAGCCGACGCTCGCCCGACGACGTCTCCATCGACGAGATAGCAGCCGCCGCGGGCATCTCGCGCCCGCTGGTCTACCACTACTTCCCCGGCAAACTCAGCCTGTACGAAGCCGCGTTGAAGCGGGCCTCGGACGATCTGGCGGAACGTTTCATTGAACCGCAGGAGGGCCCGCTGGGTGCCCGGCTGCTGCGGGTCATGCGGCGGTACTTCGACTTCGTCGACCAGCACGGGCCGGGGTTCTCCGCCCTGATGCGCGGCGGACCGGCGGTCGGCTCCACCAACACGAACGCCCTCATCGACGGCGTACGGCAGGCCGCGTACCTCCAGATCCTGGCGCATCTGCGGATCGACCGGCCGCCCGCCCGGCTCGAACTGGTCGTCCGCTCCTGGATCTCCCTGGCCGAGTCGACGGCCCTCATCTGGCTGGACGGCCGCCGCATCCCCCGCGCCGAGCTGGAGGCCCAACTCGTCCACGACTTCGCGGCCCTCGCCGCCGTAAGCGCCGCCTACGACCCCGAGATGGCCGACCTGCTGCGCCACATGCTCGCGGAAGAACCGGCAGAGGGCCCTTTCACGGATCTGATCGGCCGCTTGGTCTCACTGGCGTCGTAGGGGGCCCGCCCCACCAGGGGCGCGGGGAACGGCGCAGTCTTTTGTCTTTTAGGGGCGCGGGGAACTGCGCGACCAGCCCCCGCCCACCCGCACCCGACGAACAAGCCCGGACGTCAGTCCACGAACTTCTGGTAAGACGCATCAAGGTCCCGCACCTCCGCGGACGCATGCAACGCCACACCGTCAACCGGCTTCACATGCACCCGCAAAACCTCAAGCACCCGCTCGGTCAACAGAAGCTTCGTCTCCTCGGACCGCCCGGCCAACAACGCGAGCGTGACATGGACGAGCCCATGCCCGCTCACCTCCGCCCCCACGACAACATCCTCCGCGGGCCGGAACCGCGTCTTGCACGCCTCGATCTTCGCGGCGGCCGTCTCCACCACCACGGCATGCAGCGCGACAGCGAACCCCTGCCGGTCGAACGCGTCGGAGAGGGACGTCGAGTAGTCAACGGTGATCTGCGGCACGGGCACTCCTGTTCCAGTTCGAAAGCCTCACCCTAGCCGCAGGGCAAGCATCGCGATGTCGTCGTCCGGAGCCCCGCCGAACCGCTCCAGAAGCGTGTCGCACAGGGCGGACACCCCGGGCGGCGCCTCGGCCGCGGCCGTGCGGAGCTCCTCCATGGAGACCGCCAGATCGACGCCTCGGGTCTCGATGAGGCCGTCGGTGACCATGAGGAGGCGGTCCGTGGGATCGAGGAACAGTTCCACGGGCGGCTGCCTGGGCAGACCGAGGCCGAGCCCGAGCAGCGGCCCGGCGGCCTTGGCGTACTCGGCGTTGCCCGAGTCGCGGACGATCAGCGGCGGGATGTGGCCCGCGTTGGCTATCCGGGTGCGCCCGGTGGCCGGGTCGACGTGGACCAGGCAGACGGTGGCCGTGACCTCGGGGTGATAGCGCTGCAGCATCCGGTCGAGCCGGTCTGCGAGCACCGCCGGATCGGACTCCTCGACGCAGTGGGCGCGCAGGGCGTGACGCATCTCGACCATGACGGTGGCCGCCTCGAGCGAGTGCCCGACGACGTCCCCGACCGCGGTGAGCACCCCGTCGTCGGTGCGCAGCGCGGCATAGAAGTCGCCGCCGATCTCGGTCTGCCGGGACGCGGGCACATAGCGCACCACGACGTCGACGCCGGCGAGGTCGGGCAGCCGGTGCGGCTGGGGCAGGAAGCTGTGCTGGAGCGTGAGGGCGACATGGCGCTCGACCTGGTACATCAGCAGGGGTTCGGCGGCGAGCGCGGTGGCCTGGGCGAGGCGGCCGACCAGCTCCGCGTCGTCGGGTTCGCCGGGCCGGGGTATGCGCAGGGGCGTGGCGAAGCAGACGGGTGCCCTGCCGTCCTGCGTCAGGGTGAGTACCAGGCGGGCGTCGTCCCGAACGCCGGGCCGGAAGAAGCCCATGGGCCACAGGTGCGCGGGCACGACGGTACGGAACACCCCGGTGCGCCCCTTGCTGATCTGGCCGATCAGCCGGACGACGGCCTCCTGCGCGTGGCTGTCGGGCACGGCGAAGGCGCTGCGGCCCTTGGAGGTGCTGTAGTACAACTCGCCGTCCGGGCCGAGGACGAAGACGACGGCCGGACCGCCGGTGAGCCGGGCGGCGCCCTCGGCGGACGCGTCGGCGAGTTCCGTGAGGTTGCGCGCGGCCTGGACGGTGACGATGATCCCGGACAGCAGGGTCAGCCGGCGTACGAGCGTCTCGGCGCCGGAGCGCGTCCGGGCGGCGCGCACGGCGGCCCGTACGACGGCCCGGATCTCCTCGGGTTCGGCGGGCACCGTCAGATACGCCTCGCCGCCGGATTCCAGGCCCTCGCACCGGTCGGCGGGTGCCACGGCGGCGGCGGAGAAGTGGACGACGGGCAGGGTGGACATGGGCGGCTGCGCCTTGAGCAGGCGGCACAGTTCGAAGCCGCTCATGTCCGGCAGGCCGACGTCTATGAGGGCCACGTCGGGCAGGGATCCCGCGCGCAGCCGTACGTCGAGTTCGACGAGCGCCTCGCTCGCGGAGGCCACGGGGACGACCCGGTGACCGGCGCGGCGCAGGACGGCCCCCAGCGCGTAGCGACTGGCCGGCACGTCGTCGACGATCAGCACGGTGGTGCGCGTCCTGTTGGCGTTGCCGTCCATCTGCGCGGCCCCCGGGGCACGGTGGTGGGGCGGAACAGGGTTCGGGTTCCGCCCCACCAAATTAATGCCTAGTCAGGCGGTCCGGGTGAATACGGCCACGCTCCGTCCCGGAACGGCGAAACTGCCCGATTCCGGATCGTACGAAGAGGACTTGACGGTGGAGTCCGCCCCCGTCCGCTGCACCGGGTGCAGTCCGTACGCCTTCCCGGCCAGGGAGGCGATCCGCTGCTCCTGGCGCTCGGGGGTCGCGTTGAACACCACGACCAGATCGCCGAGTTCCATGGTGATCACCCCGGGTGTCTCGTCCTTGCCGGACAGCGGGAAGGACAGCTTCGACTGCACCTGCTCGGCGCTGCCGAGCCCGAAGACGCTCTCGCTCGTACGGATCCTCAGCAGGTCCTGGTACGCGGCGGAGGCGCTCTCGATCTGCGGGCAGCCCACCTTGAGGCCCGTGGACGTCAACAGGGGCTTGGCGTAGGGCCACTTGGACTCGTTGTCGGCCGCCATCGGCAGCCCGCGTCCGAAGCCGTTGCCGTCGCGGCAGTCCCAGTGGATCGCGTTGAACCAGTCGCCGCTGTCGTACGAGTTGCGGTCGAGCGACTTGGAACGCAGCAGGTCGGTGCCCGCCTGGGACAGTGCCGGGCCCTGTGAGAGCGCGGCCGTGGCCATGGCGAGGACCTGCATCCGGGCCCGGTCGGCGGCCGAGGTGCCCTTGGGCAGCTTGAACGCGAGCGCGTCGAACAGCGACTCGTTGTCGTGCGCGTCCCCGTACGCGAGGGCGTCGCCCGGCGCGTCCGCGTATCCGGCGGGCGCCCCGTTGTAGTCGACCTCGGAGCCCTTGACCTCCTTGCCGCCGGTGTCGGTGAAGGTGTACTTGGCGAGGTTGCCGGAAAGCCCGACCTTGATCAGGTCCTGGTAGTGCAGGAGGCGGGCCTTCTGTTCGGCCGAAGTGCCGTTGCCGTCCGAGGAGTTGGGGTCGGTGTAGAGGCCGGACGCGAAGCCCTGGACACCCGGGTCCTCGTCGAACGGACCGCCGCCGCGCACGGCGTCACGGGCCCGGTCGGAGAAGGTGGCGATGCCGGTTCCGGCCATGTTCTTCTGGGTGGCCTGGACGAAACGGGCGTCGTCCGCGATCTCGCCGAAGTTCCAGCCCTCGCCGTAGAGGATGATCTTCTTGCCGTCGACGCCGTCCTTGGCGAGGGTGAGCGCGTCGAGGGCCTTCCTGACCGCCAGGATGTTGGCCTTGGGGTGGTGGCCCATCAGATCGAAGCGGAAGCCGTCGACCTTGTACTCCTTGGCCCAGGTGACGATCGAGTCGACGACCAGCTTGCCCATCATGGCGTTCTCGGGTGCCGTGTTGGCGCAGCAGGTGGAGGTGGCGACACTGCCGTCGGCGAGAAGCCGCTGGTAGTAGCCGGGGACCACCTTGTCGAGCACGCTCGTGTCCGCCTGGCCGCTCGCGGTGGTGTGGTTGTAGACCACGTCCATGACGACCCGCAGACCGTCCTCGTTCAGCGACTTGACCATCCTCCGGAACTCGACCGTACGGTCCGTCCCGTCGGGATCGGTGGCGTACGACCCCTCCGGCACCGTGTAGTGGTACGGGTCGTAGCCCCAGTTGTACGCGTCCTTCGCGGCCGCCTTCGCCACGCACTCCTGCTGCTTCTCGGAGTCGGCGGCGTAGGAGGAGAGGTCGCAGTCGACGGTCGCCTGGTCCGTCTTCCTCTCCGGGATGGTGGCGATGTCGAAGGCGGGCAGAAGATGGACGTACGAAGTCCCGGACTCCGCAAGCTTCTTGAGGTGCCTGGAGCCCGCACTGTCCTTGTCGGTGAAGGCGAGGTAGGTGCCCTTGTCCTTCGCCGGGACCGTCCTGTCGTCGACGGAGAAGTCCCGGATGTGCAGCTCCTGGATCTGCGCGTCCTTCAGCGGGACGGCCTTGGGCTTGCGCAGGCCCGACCAGCCGCTCGGGGCAAGGGACTTGGCGCCCAGGTCGACGACGAGACTGCGCTCGGAGTTCGCGGTGAGGGCGACCGAGTAGGGGTCGGTGACCTTGTTGGTGACGACCTCGCGGACGCTGGGCGCCCACACCTTCACGACGTACCGATAGGCCTTGTCCTGCCAGGACTTGGGGCCGGTGACGGACCAGACGCCGGAGCTCTCGTCTCGCTTCATCGGCACGGTCCTGTCGCCGATCTCCAGCTTCACGTCCTGTGCGGTGGGCGCCCACACGGAGAGTGTCGGCCGTCCCTTGTCGAACGTCGGCCCGAGGTCCGCCTTCGTGGCGTCGCCGTACAGGTCGTCGAGCACGCCCGCGATCTGTACGCCCGTCGCCGCCAACACGGCACCGTTCGCGGCGCGTTGGGAGGCGACGAGCTGACCGCGCAGCGCCTCGCGCACCCGGTCGCGGTCACGCGGGTCGACGGACCAGGCCTGGTAGTCCTTGAGATGCGGGAACTTCGCCTTCTGGGCGTCGGTGAACGTGGCCTTGTCGAGCCGCAGCCATCGCTCGTCGTCGCTCGCGAGTGCGCCGTCCTTCACCTTGATGGATCCGTCGCGCGAGGAGAGCAACTGGGTCGACGCGGCGGCCTCGTTGCCGTTCCAGGCGACCGTGTTCCGGTCGATCCAGACCGCCTTGGAGGTGGTCAGGTCGAGCGCGGCGGCGCTGCCCGCGGGCTGCGGCAGAAGGTACTTCTCCTGGCCGCTCAACAGCCACACCTCATGGCCGTTCGCCGTGAGGTCGAGCGACTGGTCGGTGGGCAGGTCCTTCTCGTCGCCCTTGTGGATGATGTAGCTGAGGCTGGTGGCACCCTCGGTGAGCGGCACCTCGAAGACAGCGCCATACGCGTCAGTCTTCACCGGTTCCAGGGGCTTCGACCAGTCCGTGGGGTCCGCGGCACCGGTCCAGGTGTGCAGTCCCCAGCCGTCGTAGTTCCCGTCGGCGCGCTGGTAGTGCAGTACGGCCTTGGTCTTGTCCGGCGCCGGATAGTCGGCGGCCGGCCGCTCGGTCCGTACGGCCTCCTTGCCCTGCTCGACCCAGATCTCACCCGTCTTGGTGACGTCGATCGTGCGGTCGGCGGAGACGTCCTTGTTGCCGTCCTTGTCGATGACGAGGTAGCTCACGTTCGACGCGCCGGGCTTGAGTTTCACGTAGGCGAAGGCCCCGTAGGTGTCCCGGCCGACGAAATCGTGGCCCTCCGGCCAGGTGGTCGCCTCGCCGTCGGCGATGTCGCCCCAGGCGTACAGCCGCCAGTCGGTGTAGTCGCCGGCCTCGCGCTTGTAGTGGACGACCGCGTACTCGCGCGAGGAGGCGCTCGGGATCTCCTCGGCGGGCGGGGTGCCGGTGGTGGAGGCGGCCGTCGCACTCGCCGTCCGCCCGGCGGAGTCGATCACAACCGCCTTGTAGCGCAGGGCAGTTCCAGCGGGTACGTCCTTGCCGACGACCTGGGTGACCTTGTAGGGGGCGTGGTCGGCGGAGCCGAGCGTCCTCCACTTGCCGTCGCCGACTTGGGCGGCGAAGACGACGCGGTTGAGCTGTCCGCCGTCGACGTCCGCGGAGATCTCGACGGTTCCGGTGGCTCCCTCGGCGGGAGCCTTCAGCGTGAGAGTCGGCTTGGTGGCGGGCGGTGCGAGCCTGCCCGCCGCCTTGAACACGACGGAGGAACCGGCCGGGACGGTGACGGTGACCTTCTTGTCGGAACCGCTCTTGAGGGACTCGCCCCCATCGCCCGTACCGCCCGTGCCGTCCGTCCCGTAGATCCCGCGGAACGTCATGCCCGCCGAACCGGTCGCGAAGGTCACCTCCTTCGCCTTGTCGGCGTTGTTCACGGCGACGACGTACTCGATGCCGCTCTTCGCGTCCGTGCGGGAGAAGGCGTAGACGCCGGCGCCGTCGGCCGCGTACCGCTCCGTCTGTACGCCGTCCGCGAGGGCCGGGTTGGCCTTGCGGAGCTTTGCGAGAGCACTGATCTGCTTGTAGAGCGGTGCACTTGTGTCGTACGCGTCCTCGGCGTGCGTGCGGTCGGTGCCCAGCTCGTCGTCGTCCAGGTAGTCGGCCGTCTTCGAGGCGAACATGGTCTGGCGGGCGTCCTTGTCACCGCCAGCGCCGGTGAAGCCCTGCTCGTCGCCGTAGTAGACGACCGGGTTGCCGCGGCTCAGGAACATCAGCTCGTTGGCGAGCCCGTCCTTCTTCACCAGCTCGGCGTCGGACGCGTTCGGGTTGTCCTGCTTGAGGAAGGTGCCGATGCGGCCCATGTCGTGGTTGCCGAGGAAGGTGACCTGCTCGTAGGCATTGGCCTTGTCGGTCGTGTACTTGTAGTCGTCCCCGAACACGGAGGCGAGCCGCTTCGCGCTGCCGCCCTGGGAGGCGTACGCCCGTGCCGCGTCCTGGAAGGGGAAGTCCAGCGTGGAGTCCAGACGGCCCTCGGTCACGTACGGCGAGGTGATCGACGTGTCCGCCGAGTACACCTCGCCGAACATGAAGAAGTCGTCACGCCCCCGCTCGGCCGCGTACGCGTCGAGGGCGGTGGCCCACTGGGTCCAGAACTCCGTGTTGACGTGCTTCACCGTGTCGATCCGGAAGCCGTCGATGTCGTAGTCCCTGACCCACCGCTGGTAGATCTTCTCCATACCGCTGACGACCTCGGGACGCTCGGTCCACAGATCGTCGAGGCCGCCGAAATCGCCGTACGTGGAGTTCTCGCCGGCGAAGGTCGAGTCGCCGCGGTTGTGGTACATCGACGTGTCGTTGAGCCACGACGGCACCTTGACGTTCTTCTTCGCGGCGGGCACGACGGGCGTGCGCGGGAAGGAGCCGGTCCCGATGGACGGGAAGTCCCTTGTCCCGTCCGCGTAGTCGGCGTCGTCGAAGGGCTCGCCGTCCTTCGTCAGGTACGGGAAGGCGCCCTTGGAGAGGTACGAGTAGGACTTCTCCTTGTAGTCGACGACGTCGGCCGTGTGGTTGGTGATGACGTCGAAGAAGACCTTCATGCCCTTGTCGTGGGCCTTGTCGATCAGCTTCTCGAGATCCGCGTTCGTGCCGAAGTGCGGGTCGACCTGCGTGAAGTCGGTGATCCAGTACCCGTGATAGCCGGCGGAGGCGTCCTTTCCGGTGCCCTGCACGGGCTGGTTCTTGAAGATCGGCGCCATCCAGATGGCAGTGGTGCCGAGGTCCTTGATGTAGTCGAGCTTCTTCGTCAGGCCCTTGAGGTCGCCGCCCTGGTAGAAGCCCTTGTCGGTGGGGTCGTAGCCGGTTTCGAGGCGGGAGCCGGTGAGGCCGCCCTTGTCGTTCGACGTGTCGCCGTTGGCGAAACGGTCCGGCAGTACGAAGTAGAACTGCTCACGGGTGAGGTCGTTGCGGGCGGGCGCCTTGGCCAGTGCCGCGTCCGACGGAGGTGCGGGCGGGGCTGCCGCCCGTGCGGCGAGGGGCTGGACGAGCGCTGCGGCGAGCGCTGCCGCGAGAGCGGTCGCGGCGACGGCCGCGGCCCGTCCGCGCCGTGCGGATCGGTGCCCGCTGGGCACCGGCCATCTTGGTATCACAGGCCTGACTCCTTGCGATTACGGATCCGCGTGAACGTATCGCCGCCGAAACCCTTTCAGCAAGAGTCCTGCAAAGGGTAGAAAGAACTTTCAACTGCTGTCCGGGGCGACACCGGCCAAAGACAAAGACCGCACAGTTCCCCGCGCCCCCAAGAGGGACGCGGGGAACTGCGCGAACGGCTGCTGTCAGCAGCTGGACTTGCCCGAATACACCGCAAGCGCGGTGTTCGCGCCGAGCGTCGCGGTGAGCTGGCCCGAACTGTTCACCGTCACCGTCGTGTTGGCCTGGACGTTGCAGTACGTGCCCGCCGCGAGCGAGGTCTGGTAGGTGCGGGTCAGCGAGGAGGACTCGTGGTTGATGGCCACGAAGCCCTTGCCGCCGCGGCCGAAGGCGATGGCGTCGTTGCCGTTGTCCCACCAGTTGGTGACGGACTCGCCCCGGGTGGTGTTGCGGAAGGCGACCATCGACTGGATCTCCGGCCAGGCGTGCTGGCACTTCCAGCCGTCCTGCCAACAGGCGTTGACCGTACCGCCGTTGGGCGGGCCGGCGTCCGTCGAGGAGAACTCGTAGCCGGAGTTGATGTCGGGCGCGCCGTACGGGTGGGCCAGCATGAAGACGTTGGCCAGGGTGTAGTTGGCGTTGTCCTTGTAGCTGAGCGTGGAGCCGTTGCGCTCGGTGTCGTGGTTGTCGACGAAGACACCCGAAACCCCGCTGCTCATATAGCCCCAGCCCTCGCCGTAGTTCTTCAGGTAGGCGAGGTTCTCGTTGTTGAAGACCCGCTTGAGGTCGAACGCGTACCGGAACTCCTGGACGTCACCGGTGCCGGTGTACTCGGTGGGCTGGACGGCCTCGCCGGCTCCGTAGATGGCCTCCTGCTTCCAGTACACGGACGAGTTGCTCAGCCTGCCCTTGATGTTGGCGAGGTCGGCGGCCGGGATGTGCTTGGCCGCGTCGATGCGGAAGCCGTCGACTCCCAGCGAGAGCAGGTCGTTCATGTACTTCGCGATGGCCCCGCGGACGTACTCCTCGCCGGTGTCCAGGTCGGCGAGCCCGACCAGTTCGCAGTTCTGGACGTTGCCGCGGTCCTGGTAGTTGCTGATCTGCGAGGTGCAGTTGTCGAAGTCGGGCGAGGAGTACAGGCCCGGGTAGTCGTACTTCGTGTAGGACGAGCCGCCCGTACCGGTGCCGCTGCCCGCCGACATGTGGTTGATCACGGTGTCGGCGACGACCTTCACACCGGCCGCGTGGCAGGTATTGACCATGTTCTGGAAGGCGGTACGGTCGCCGAGCCGTCCCGCGATCTTGTAGCTGACGGGCTGGTACGAGGTCCACCACTGCGAGCCCTGTATGTGCTCGGCGGGCGGCGAGACCTGGACGTATCCGTAACCGGCGGGGCCCAGACGGTTGGTGCACTCCTTGGCGACCGAGGCGAAGTTCCACTCGAAGAGGACGGCGGTGACGTCCTTGGTGCCGGGCGGGGAGGCATACGCGTTGCCCGCGGTGCTCGCGGGGACGACGAGCGCGGCGGCGGCGAGGGCGAGCGCGCCGGACAGAGCTCTCTTGGCCATGTGGGGGTCCTTCTCCGTTGAAGGGCGGGCCGTTGACGGTTCTTGCTGCAAGATTCAACGGCCGTGCGGTGCGCCAGATAGTAGAAGCCCGCCTCCCGAAGCGGAAGGCGGGCTTCTGAAAATTCCGGAAAGTTCTTGCAGAACCCCCGAGTTGATGAACGGTCAGTCAGCGATCCACCACACTGTGGTGTCGGCCGGCAGCTTCGCCTCGCCGTCGTCCGTCACGGTGACCTCGCCGCTCGCGAGCAGCACCCGCCCGTACGCCGGGACGGTCGCCGCCTCCCCGCCGGTGTTGGTGGTGCAGACGAACGCCCCGCGGCGGAAGGCGAGTACACCCTCGGGAGCCTTCAGCCACTCGACACGGTCGCCCGCGCCCAGGTCGGCCTGCTCGCTCCGTACGGCGAGCGCGGACCGGTACAGCTCAAGGGTCGAGCCCGCGACCCCGCTCTGCGCCTCCACGCTCAACTCGCCCCAGCCGGACGGCTGGGGCAGCCAGCTGCCCCCGCTGCCGAAGCCGTACGACGAGCCGTCCCGGGTCCACGGGATGGGCACCCGGCACCCGTCACGGAAGCCGTCCTGGCCCGCGCCCCGGAAGTACGCCGGGTCCTGGCGCACCTCGTCCGGCAGGTCGACGACGTCCGGCAGACCCAGCTCCTCGCCCTGGTACAGGTACGCGGATCCGGGCAGCGCGAGCATCAGCAGCGTGGCCGCACGCGCCCGGCGCAGCCCCAGTTCGCGGTCTCCGGCGGTACGGATCTGGGTGCCGAGCCCGGCCGGGTTGGCGAACCGGGTCGCGTGCCGGGTCACGTCGTGGTTGGACAGCACCCAGGTGGCGGGCGCGCCCACGGGCCGCATCGCGTCGAGGGTGCGGTCGACGCAGGAGCGCAGCTCCTCGGCGTCCCAATGGGTGCTCAGGTACTGGAAGTTGAAGGCCTGGTGCAGCTCGTCGGGGCGCACGTAGTTGGCGGTGCGCTCGATGGTCGGCGTCCACGCCTCGGCCACGAAGATGCGCTCGCCCGCGTACTCGTCGAGGACGATCCGCCAGGCCCGGTAGACCTCGTGGACGCCGTCCTGGTCGAAGAACGGCATGACATCGTTGCCCAGCAGCTTCACCTGGTCGTGGGATCCCAGGTCCGGCAGTCCGTCCGCCTTGACCAGCCCGTGGGCCACGTCGATCCGGAAGCCGTCGACGCCCATGTCGAGCCAGAACCGCAGGATCGAGCGGAACTCGTCGCCGACGGCCGGGTGGTCCCAGTTGAAGTCGGGCTGCTCGGGCGCGAAGAGGTGGAGATACCACTCGCCCGGGGTACCGTCCGGCTCGGTCACCCGCGTCCAGGCGGGGCCGCCGAAGATGGACTCCCAGTCGTTGGGCGGCAGTTCACCGTCCGCGCCCTTGCCCGCACGGAAGTGATAGCGCTCCCGCAGCGGTGAACCCGGCCCCTCCGCGAGGGCCCGCTTGAACCACTCGTGCTGGTCCGAGGAGTGGTTGGGCACGAGGTCGACGATGACCCGCAGAGCGAGGTCATGGGCGTCACGGATCAGCGCGTCGGCGTCGAGCAGGTTGCCGAACATGGGGTCCACGGCCCGGTAGTCCGCCACGTCGTAGCCGGCGTCGGCCTGCGGCGAGGCGTAGAAGGGGCTGAGCCACACGGCGTCCACGCCGAGGTCGCGCAGATACGGGAGTCGGGAACGTACGCCCTCCAGGTCGCCCATGCCGTCGCCGTTGCTGTCGGCGAAGCTGCGCGGATAGACCTGGTAGATCACCGCGTCGCGCCACCAGTCGCGACGGTCGGCGACAGTGGCGAGAGCGGAGGTCGGGGCCGGGTCGGCGGAGTGCTGGCTCATAACATCCTTGAGGCGATGGGGGTCCCCCCGCTCGAGCGCAGCCGAGAGTGGGGGAGGAGTTCGGTCATGGGTCGCCGTAGCGGCGCGTGTCTTCTTCGTTTGTGGGACTGCTGATGTGGGACTACTGACGAGGCGGCCGCGGTGTCAGCGGGGTCTGGGGTTCCCCCCGGCCGGAGGCTGGGGGAGGACACCGCGACCGCCACCCACGCCCCTTCAGGGGCGCGGGGAACTGCGCGATCGGCCACGACGTGCCGCCGGACGACCGACGACCTCATGGCTCGCCGCGAACGGCTAACCCTTCGTACCGCCGGCGGTCAGCCCGGTCACCAGGTTCTTCTGCACAAGGTAGAAGAACGCGGAGACGGGAATCGCCACCAACACCGCCGTGGCAGCCATGAGGTTGCGCTGAGCGTCGTGCTCGCTGACGAAGCTCTGCAGACCGACCGCGAACGTGTACTTCGTGTCGGACAGCATGAACGTCGAGGCGAAGGCGACCTCGCCGAACGCGGTGATGAAGCTGTAGAAGGCGGCGACGGCGAGACCCGGCTTGGCGAGCGGCAGGATCAGCCGCGCGAACGTACCGAAGGGCGAGAGCCCGTCGACGCGCCCGGCCTCGTCGATCTCGAAGGGGATGGTGTCGAAGTATCCCTTGAGCAGCCAGGCGCAGTACGGCACGGCCGTCGAGCAGTAGACGAGGATCAGGCCCAAGTAGTTGTCGATGAGCTGGAGTTCCGAAAGGATCTCGTACATCGGGACCATCAGCACGGCGACCGGGAACATCTGGGTGACGAGCAGGACCCACATGAACTTCTTGTAGCCGGGGAAGCGCATGCGGGAGACCGCGTAACCCGTCGTGGCCGCGACCAGGACGCCGATGACGGTCGTGCCGAGCGACACGAGGAGCGTGCTCCACATCCAGTCGAAGAACGGCGTGTGCTGCAGCACGAACGAGTAGTTGTCGAACGTCATCTTGCCGAGGATGTCCCCGGGGTGCAGATAGTCGTCCTTGTCCGGGCCGAGGGACAGATAGACGAGCCAGGCGATCGGGAACAGCGCGATCAGGCTCGCGACGACGAGGATGCCGTGCGAGGTGAGGGAGCCGGCGAGGCTGCGCTCGCCGCGCCGCGGCCCCTTGCCCGCCGGTGCGGTGTCCGCGGGGTCCCGGTCCGCCGGGGCGGGGGACGTGACTGTCGTGGTGCTCATGGGGACTCCTGCCTCAGATCGCGAGCTGCTGCTCATTGCGGGCCAGCCAGCGGCGGTAGACGGAGGTGAAGACGATCAGGATGGAGAGCAGCAGCACGCCGTACGCGGCGGACTGCGCGTAGTCGCGCGGCTGCTGGCCGAAGCCCAGGTAGTAGGCCCAGGTGACGAGGATCTGCGCGTCCGGCGCGGTGTCGCCGAAGAGCAGGAAGATGATGGCGAACTGGTTGAACGTCCAGATGACGCCGAGCAGGACGACGGTGGAGCTGACCGACCGCAGTCCTGGCAGGGTGACGTGCCGGAAGCGCTGCCAGGCGTTGGCCCCGTCCATCTCGGCGGCCTCGTACAGGACGCCGTCGATGGACTGCAGTCCGCCGAGCAGCGAGACCATCATGAACGGCACACCGCACCAGGTGTTGACCATGATCGCGGCGAACCGCTGCCAGAAGGTGTCCTCCAGCCACAGCGGTGAGCGCAGATGCACGGCGTCGAGCATGGAGTTGATGATGCCGCCGTCGGCGAGCATGAAGCGCCAGCCGAAGACGGTGACGAAGGTCGGCACGGCCCACGGCAGGACCAGGATGAGCCGGTAGAAGGTCCGGCCGCGCAGCTTCTGGTTGAGCAGCAGCGCGAGGCCGAGGCCGATGACGTAGTGGAGCAGCACGCACAGGGCCGTCCACACGATCGTCCAGATGAAGTGCGACCAGAAGCGGTCGTACGCGGTGGGGCCCCACAGAATGTCGGCGTAGTTGTCCAGGCCGATGAACTTGTAGGTGGCGTCGATGTGGTTGACGCCGATCGTGCGCGCCGAGTTGAGGCTCGTGGCGTCGGTGAACGTCAGATAGATGCCCCGCGCCAGCGGATAGAGCACCAGCACGCCGAGCACGACGACGACCGGGGCGATCATCGCGTACGCGTACCAGTACCGCTGGTACGAGTGCTTCATGCGCTGGAGCCGGCCGGGGCGCGGAGCCCGCTCACCGCGGCGCTTGCCGGTCGCGCGGTCGATGACGACTGTCATGGTTCGACACCTTCTGGAAAATCAGGGGTTGGGCGCACGTTCTGGAGACACGGCCGGTGGCCGCCGGATCCGTCCCCCCTGACCCCTGTCACGCAGGGGCCCGGCGGATCCGACGGCCACACGGGTCACTTGCTGAAGTCGGGCACCAGCTTGGCGATCGCGGTCTCCGCGTTGCCCAGGCCCTTGTCCAGCGACTCCTTGCCACCGGCGATCTTGGGCAGTTCGGTGTCGAGCGGACCCCACAGCGAGCTGTACTCGGGGAGCGCCGGGCGCGGCTGGGCGGCGGAGAGCACACCCTGGTAGCCGGCGATGCCCGGGTCGGACTTGACCTCGGTGGTGTAGGCGTCGTCGCGCGTCGGCAGCGTGGAGTTCTTGAGGGCGATCGTCTCCTGGGACTTCGCCGAGGTCATGAACTTCACGAACTTGAGCGAGGCCTCCTGGTGGGCCTTGTCCGAGCCCGCGTACACGGAGAGGTTGTGGCCGCCGGTCGGGGCGCCCGCCTTGCCGCTGGAGCCGGCCGGGACGGTGGCGATGCCGAGGTTGCCCTTGTCCTTGAAGGCCGAGCCCTTGTAGAAGTTCGTGATCTCCCAGGGGCCCTGGACGATCGCGGCGACCTTGCCGTTGACGAACGCGTCCTGGATGTGGGCGTACGCGTCGGCGGTGGTGTCGGCCTTGTGCAGGCCGTTGCCGTCGAAGAGGCCCTGCCAGGTCTTGTAGGCCTTCTCGGCCTCGGGCGAGGCGACGGTGATCTTCTTGGCGTCGGCGTCGACCGTGTCGGTGCCCTCGCCGTAGAGGAACGACTGCGCGTAGTACGCCTGGGTGGAGCCCCAGTAGCCGTCGACGCCCGTCTTCTTCTTGATGGTGCCGGCGTCGGTCTTGAGGTCGGCCCAGGTCTTGGGCGCCCCGTCGATGCCGGCCTTCTCGAAGATGGCCTTGTTGTAGACCAGCGCGAGGGTGTCGGTGACCAGCGGCACACCGTAGGTCTTGCCGTCGTACTTGGCCTGCTCGATCAGGCTGGGCTGGAACTTGCCCTGGTCCGCGAGGGCCTCGGTGCCGTCGAGCGGCAGGAAGAAGCCCTTCTTGGCGAACGCGGGGGTCCAGCCGACCTCGGAGCGCAGGATGTCCGGGGCGCCCTTGGAACCGGCGGCGGTGTCGAACTTGTTCTGCGCCTGGTCGAACGGCACGTTGACGTACTTGACCTTGATGCCCGGGTTGGCCTTCTCGAATTCCTTCGCGAGGGCCTTGTAGACCGGTGCCTCGTTGGTGGCGTTGGACGTGTCCCACCACGTGATGGTGACCGGGCCGTCCGCCTTGCCACTGTCGTCGCTGTCGCCGCCGCAGGCCGTCGCCGCGAGGGCGAGGGACGCCACCAGTGCGGTGGCCGCTATGCCACGCCGCATGAGTTCTCCTTGAGGGTGAAAGCCCGTGTGCTTGAGGGAACGGCCCCGTCCGCCGTCCCTGCCGACTCTCCGACCGCACCGTTGCCGCCGCCGGGCGACGTGAACGTAACAGCGATGTAAGCGCCGCGAAAGACCTTGCAGCAAAAAAGTGCAAGACCGACAGACAGTTACCCGGGCGTGACCTCTTCTCGACCGTCCCGAGGCCTTGTTCACGGGCATTCACCGGGAACGGGGCCGTTGTGCAAGACTCTGCAAGCTCTTGCCATACCCGTCGGTCACGGGGATCATCGCCCCGGCGGCGCCTTGCAGGAACCACCCTTCCCGCAGGCGCACACAGCGGGTGCGCGACGGACACAGCCCGGAATGCCGACCGAAGTGCCGACCAGAATCACGAGGGAACGCGATGACGCAGCAGCCCCGAGCGGGCCGATCAAGTGCCCGCACCCGTCGTTCGTTCGGTGGGCAGGGCGACACCCGGCCGGTACAGTCCAGTCCTGTGACCACACGGCTTGCCGACATCGCAGCCCAGGCGGGGGTGAGCGAAGCGACCGTCAGCCGCGTCCTGAACGGGAAGCCGGGCGTCGCCGCAACCACCCGCCAGTCCGTTCTCGCCGCGCTCGACGTGCTGGGCTACGAGCGGCCCGTACGGCTGCGGCAGCGCAGCGAGGGGCTCGTCGGGCTGATAACCCCGGAGTTGGAGAACCCGATATTCCCGGCCCTGGCCCAGGTCATCGGCCAGGCGCTGACCCGGCAGGGCTACACGCCGGTCCTCGCGACGCAGACTCCGGGCGGCTCCACCGAGGACGAGCTGACCGAGATGCTGGTCGACCGGGGCGTCGCCGGCATCATCTTCGTCTCCGGACTGCACGCGGACACCTCCGCGGACATGCAGCGCTACGAGCAGCTGCGCGGCCAGGGTGTGCCGTTCGTCCTCGTCGACGGTTTCTCGCCAAAAGTGCAGGCACCCTTCATCTCGCCGGACGACCGGGCGGCGATGGCGCTGGCGGTCACCCACCTCGTCTCGCTCGGTCACACCAACATCGGTCTCGCGCTCGGCCCGAAGCGGTTCGTGCCGGTCCAGCGGAAGATCGAGGGCTTCGTCCGCACGATGCAGGACCTGCTGGGCCTCACCTCGGCCGACATCGAAGAGCGACTGGTCCAGCACTCGCTGTACACACTGGAGGGCGGCCAGGCGGCCACCACGGCACTCATCGACCGCGGCTGCACGGCCATCGTCTGCGCGAGCGACATGATGGCGCTCGGCGCCATACGGGCCGCCCGGCAGCGCGGCCTCGAAGTGCCCAAGGACATCTCCGTCGTGGGTTTCGACGACTCCCCTCTGATCGCGTTCACGGACCCGCCCCTCACCACGGTCCGCAAGCCGGTCCCGGCCATGGGCCAGGCCGCGGTACGTACGTTGCTCGAGGAGATCGGCGGGACACCGGCGCCCCACAGCGAGTTCGTGTTCATGCCGGAACTGGTGGTGCGGGGTTCCACGGCTTCGGCTCCTGGGGACCGAAATCGTGCGTAAGCAGTAGTGCCCCACCTACTCCGGGTGTAGAACGTGCGGGCAGGACCCACCCGAGGGATGATCGGTGGGGAAGGGCTTATCTGGCAGACTCTGTCTCTATGGGTGAGAGCACCGTGACGACACTGGAAGGCCAGGAGCAGGCCGCACACCAGCCCGTCGCGGACGAGGCGAACAGCCGCGCGGGGCAAGGTTTCCTGCGCCGCTTGCGTACGCCTCGCCGCCCCCGGCTCTGGTTCGAGATCCTGCTGATCGCGGTGAGTTACTGGACGTACTCACTGATCCGCAACGCGGTCCCCGAGCAGCGGGCGAAGGCGCTGGAGAACGCCGACTGGATCTGGAAGGTCGAGCACCACCTCGGCATCGCCGTGGAGGAGTCCGTCAACCACGGCGTGAACTCGGTGACTTGGCTGATCGTCGGCATGAACTACTACTACGCGACGCTGCACTTCGTGGTGACGCTGGGTGTCCTGGTGTGGCTCTACCGCAGCCACCCCGGCCGTTACGCGGCAACACGCATGGTCCTCTTCGCCACCACCGGTGTGGCCCTGGTCGGCTACTACCTGTATCCGCTGGCCCCGCCCCGTCTGATGAACGGCAGCGACTTCATCGACACGGTCGTGGTCCACCAGACCTGGGGCTCCATGGCTTCCGGCGACCTGAAGAACATGTCGAACCAGTACGCCGCGATGCCGTCCATGCACATCGGCTGGTCCCTCTGGTGCGGCCTCACGATCTTCGCCCTGGCGTCGGTCCCGTGGGTCCGCGTCCTCGGCCTGCTCTACCCCACGGCGACCCTGGTGGTCATCGTCGCCACGGCCAACCACTTCTGGCTGGACGCGGTGGGCGGCATGATCTGCCTGGCCTTCGGCTACACAGTGGCAAGGCTCTGGTACGGATCCCTGCCGTACGCCCTGCCCCAACTGGTCCCGGCAAAGCCACCGAGGCGGTCGTTGCTACCGACGAAGGCGTAGGCCCGCGCCCCTCAGGGGCGCGGGGAACTGCGCGACCAGCCCCCACCGGCCTGCGGCCAAGACACCACCGGACCGCCAACCCCCATCGTCAGGCCGCGCCACCAGCGGCCCGCAACGCACCCAAGAAACTCCGCAGAGCCGGCGACCACGTCGCCCCCTCCCGCACGGCAGCAAAAATCGACCGAACCGGCTCCGGCCCCCGAACCTCCCGCACCACAACACCGGGATGCCGACTCCCCAGCCCCAGCCGAGGCACAAGACTGACGCCCAACCCCGCCGCGACGAACCCCTGCGCGGTCGCGTAGTCCCCGCTGTCCACCACGAACCGCGGCCGGAACCCGGCGGCCTCGCAGGCCACAAGCTGCGCGTCAAGACACGGCCCGGGCCACTCGCTCCCCACCCACGGCTCCTCGGCGAGGTCGGCCAGCGCCACGGTCCGCCGCCCGGCGAGCGGATGCCCCTCGGGCAGCACGGCGAGGTAGGGATCGTCGAGCAGCCGCACGAGCCGCACACCGTCGGGCCCGGCCGCCTCCTCCGAGGGCCGGACCACGAGCGCCAGATCCGCCCGCCCCTCCTTCACGTCCGGCAGCGAGTCCTCGACATCGACGAGCTTCAACTCGACCTGCACACCGGGGTGTTCGGCCCGCACCTTCGCCACTGCGGGAGCCACCAGCGCGGCCCCGGCCGTGGCGAAGTACCGCACGGCGAGCCGCCCTGTACGCCCCTCCAGCAGGTCGACGAGCGCGGCCTCCGCCTCGGCCACCTGCCGCCCGATGACGTCCGCGTACTCGGTGAGCATCAGCCCGGCCTCAGTGGGACGCACCCCGCGCCCGACCCGTTCGAGCAGGGGCGTACGAGCCTCCTTCTCCAGGACGGCGATCTGCTGACTGACGGCGGACGGCGTATAGCCGAGCCGCGCGGCGGCCGCCGTCACGGACCCACTCGTCACCACGGCCCGCAGCATCTGCATACGTCGCACATCAAGCATGCAGCAGAGCTTAACAGTGCATGCAAGATCCTTCACTTGTCCTTACACCATATCTCCCTCACCGTGGACGCATGCCGCTCACATCGACCCTCCGCATGGCCGCCCTGGCCCTCCTCTGGGGCTCCGGCTTCCTGTGGGTCAAACTGGCCCTGAACCACGGCCTGTCCCCCGCCCAGATCACGATCACCCGCTGCGCCCTGGGCACGGCGGTACTGCTCCTCCTGGCCCGCTCGGCAGGCCAGCGCCTCCCCCGCGACCGCACGACCTGGACCCACCTCGCCGTCGCGGCCCTCTTCTGCAACGCGATCCCCTTCGCCCTCTTCAGCATCGGCGAGCAGACGGTCGACTCGGGCATCGCGGGCGTACTGAACGCGACAACTCCCCTGTGGTCGTTGCTGCTCGGCATCCTCCTGGGCACCGACCGCGGACTGGGCCGCGTCCGCCTGACCGGCCTGTTCCTGGGCTTCGCGGGCACACTCCTGATCTTCGCCCCCTGGCAGCGCTCGGCGGGCCTGCTGACCTGGGGCGCCCTGTCCCTCCTGGCCGCCGCGGCGAGCTACGCCGTCGCCTTCGCGTACATGGCCCGCAAACTCACCGACCGGGGCGCCCCGATAGCCATGTCGGCGGCCCAGCTCCTGGCCGCCACAGCCTGGACGACCCTCTCCGTCCCCGCAGCCGGCCCCCTGCACACCGACGCCACGGGCCTCCTGGCGATCACCGCCCTGGGCATCCTCGGCACAGGCGTCACCTTCTACCTCAACTACCGCCTCATCGCGGACGAGGGCCCCACCAGCGCGGCAACGGTCGGCTACCTGCTCCCGGTCGTCTCCGTAGCACTGGGCGCCCTGGTCCTCAGCGAGTCCACCGGCCCGCGCATCTGGGCAGGCATGGCAATAGTCCTGACCGGCGTGGCAATGACCCGCACCCGCAAGACGTCGGAAGGGGACGTGGCGGAGTGTCCGCCCGCAGCGGATGGCGCGTCCGCGCCGGGCTCCCCTTCCAAGGCACCCCAATCGCGCCAGACCGAGGACGGACACCCCGCCGCGTCCCCGTCCTGAAGCGAACCGGCGCCCAACCACAACCCGCGGAATCCGCGACGGCCCAAACCCCCTCAGGGGCGCGGGGAACTGCGCGACAAGCCCCCACTACCCGCACCCACAGAACAACCCCTACCGCTCAGCCACCCGGCTACCGCTCAGCCGCCCCATAGAACAGCTCCTCCACAACAGCCCGAGCCCGCCGAGTAGTACGCCGATAGTCATCGAGCATGTCCCCCACATGCCCCGGCCCATACCCCAAGTACCGCCCCACGGCAGCAAGTTCACGCCCGTCAGAAGGGAACGTGTCCCCGGCCCGCCCCCGAACCAGCATCACGGCGTTACGCACCCGAGTGGCAAGAACCCAAGCCTCGTCCAGAGTCGAAGCGTCCTCACCGGAGATCAACTCCGCCGCACAGGCCGCCGCAAGAGCCTCCCGCGTACGAGTGGTGCGCAACCCCGGCTCCTCCCACCCGTGCCGCAGCTGAAGCAGCTGAACAGTCCACTCCACATCAGACAGCCCACCCCGCCCCAGCTTGGTGTGCAACGTCGGATCCGCCCCGCGAGGCATCCGCTCGGACTCCATCCGGGCCTTCAACCGCCGGATCTCCCGCACGGCATCCTCGCCGAGCCCCTCCGCCGGATACCTCAACGGATCAACCAGCTCGATGAACCGCCGCCCCAACTCCTCGTCCCCGGCGACGACTTCGGCCCGCAGCAACGCATGGGCCTCCCACACGAGAGACCACCGCCGGTAGTACGCCTCGTACGACTTCAACGTCCGCACCAGCGGCCCGGACTTCCCCTCGGGCCGCAGATCCGCGTCGATCAACAACGGCGGATCGGCACTGGAAACCTCCAACAACCGCCGCATCTCGGAGACAACGGAATTGGCGGCCCGGGAGGCCTCCTGCTCATCAACCCCTTCCCGGGGCTCATGCACGAACAGCACATCCGCATCGGACCCGTATCCGAGCTCGTGCCCCCCGAAGCGCCCCATCCCGATGACCGCGAACCGGGTGGGCAGGTCATCCCCCCACCCGTCCCGCACCACGGCCCGCAACGTGCCCGCGAGCGTCGCCGCCGTCAGATCCGAGACGGCCCCGCCGACCAGATCCACCAACGCACCCTGGTCGGCCTTGGCCGGCGTCTCCTCGGTCCCGTAGGAGTTCACGATGTCGATGGCGGCCGTACGGAACAGCTCCCGCCGCCGCACGCCACGCGCGGCGGTGACCGCGGCCTCGCCCCCGCTGGCGCGCCCGACGGCCGCGAGGATCTCCTGCTCCAGATGGGCCCGGCTGCGGGGTTCGAGCCCGCCGCCGTCCCCGTCCCCGAGCAGCGCCACGGCCTCGGGCGCCCGCATCAGCAGGTCGGGCGCCAGCCGTCCGGCGGACAGCACCCGGGCGAGATTCTCGGCGGCGGCCCCTTCGTCCCTCAACAGGCGCAGATACCAAGGGGTCTTGCCCAGCGCGTCGGACACCTTGCGGAAGTTGAACAACCCGGCGTCGGGGTCGGCGGAGTCGGCGAACCACCCCAACAGCACGGGCAGCAGGGTCCGTTGGATGGCGGCCTTGCGGGAGACCCCGGAGGCGAGCGCCTCCAGATGCCGCAACGCGGCGGCAGGATCGGCATACCCCAGCGCCACCAGCCGCTCCCGCGCCGCGTTCGTACTCAACCGGCTCTCGCCGGGCGCGAGTTGGGCGACGGCGTCGAGCAACGGCCGGTAGAAGAGCTTCTCGTGCAGCCGCCGCACCACGGAGGCATGCCGCTTCCACTCCCGGTTCAGCTCGCCGATGGGGTCGGTGCGCAGCCCCAACGACCGCCCGATACGCCGCAGATCGGCGTCGTCCTCGGGCACGAGGTGCGTACGCCGCAGCCGGAAGAGCTGTATGCGGTGCTCCATTGAACGCAGGAACCGGTAGGCGTCGTCGAGCAGCACTGCGTCGACGCGCCCCACGTACCCGCCCGCGGCCAGCGCCTTCAGGGCGTCCAGCGTGGTCCCGCTGCGCAACGACGTGTCGGCCCGCCCGTGCACCAACTGCAGCAGCTGCACGGCGAATTCCACGTCCCGCAGACCGCCGGGACCGAGCTTCAGCTCGCGCTCGATCTCGGCGACGGGGATGTTCTCGACGACCCGCCGCCGCATCTTCTGCACGTCGGGGACGAAGTTGTCCCGCTCGGCGGCCTGCCAGACGAGCGGCGCGAGCGTGGCGACGTACGACTCCCCCAGTTCGACGTCCCCGGCAACGGGCCGGGCTTTCAACAGGGCCTGGAACTCCCAGGTCTTGGCCCACCGCTGGTAATAGGCGAGATGGCTGCTGAGGGTCCGAACAAGCGGCCCATTGCGCCCCTCGGGCCGAAGATTGGCGTCGACGGGCCAGATCGTCCCCTCCACCGTGGTCTCGGAACAGATCCGCATCAGATGCGAGGCAAGCCGAGTGGCGGCCCGCAGTGCCTTGCCCTCGTCGGCCCCGTCGACGGCCTCCCCGACGAAGATGACATCGACGTCGGAGACGTAATTGAGCTCGTGTCCCCCGCACTTGCCCATGGCGATCACCGCGAGCCGGCACATCGCGGCGTCCTCGGGGGCGGCCGTCCGCGCGATGGTGAGCGCGGCCCGCAGAGTGGCGGTCGCGAGATCGGCGAGCTCGGCGGCGGTCTGCGCGACATCGGTCGTCCCGCACACGTCACGCGCCGCGATGGACAGCAGGCACCGCCGGTAGGCGACGCGCAGCGTCACGGGGTCGGTGGCCTCGGCGAGCCCGCGTTCGAACTCCGCGGTGCCCGGGTGCAGGTCCTGCGGCTCGTACATCACGAGGACCTGCCAGTCGAGCGGATGCCTCGCGAGGTGGTCGCCGAGCGCGGCGGACGCGCCGAGCACCCCGAGCAGCCGGTCGCGCAACGGCTTGGCCGCGATCAGCGTGTCGAGCAGCTCCCGCTGGGCCGTGTGGCCGTCCTGCGCCTCGACGAGCCGTACGAGCCCGAGCAGCGCCAGGTCGGGGTCGGCGGTGGCGCCGAGCGCGTCGAGCAGCACCGGGTCGTTCCGTATCGGCGCGAGTTCCGCGCTCTCCATGAGCCGCTCGGCGGCGGACGGATCGGTGAAACCGTGCCGCAGCAGCCGCGTGAAGGTACTGCTCCTGCGCCCCGGCGTCATCATCCCCGGCCTCCGGTTCCGCCCACGGATCAAGGTCGTACGGCCCTGAGCCTAACCGGAGAGCCTGAGGGAAGCGCCCGAGCGCGGGACAGCGGTTTCAGCGCGCCACGACCATCGTGGCCGGTCGGCGCGGGTCCACGAGCACCGTGCTGCCCGCCGCACGGCCCGGAAGCGCGATGCTGCCGCCGGGCGGCGCGGCCACGTGCGTGTCCGGCCGGCCGGCGAACGGGACCAGGACCCGTTCCACGGTGCCGGGGCGGGCGCTGCCCGGCAGCGACGCGTACTGCACGTCGAGGCACTGTTCCCGCAGCCGTGCCAGTACGTCGGCGACGGGTGCGCCCGCCTCGACCTCCGGGAGCACCGCGTCGCGCGTGGCCCGGTCGTCCGGGCCCTCGCACGAACGGTTGCCCGCCGGCGGTGTGGGCTGCCCGTACCGACCCCCGTGCGGCGCCGACAGCGTGAGGCGGGTGGTGTCCCCGATGGCGACGTTCGTCGTGTCGACCCGGATGGTGTCCCGGCGGAGCCACCGCAGCGGGTGTCCGTCGAGGTCGGCCCGCACCCAGTTCGCGGTGTCGACCAGGAACGCGGTCTCGACCGCGGCTTCGTCGAGCGGCGGCAACCGCGACGCCCGGCCGCGCGAGGCCCGCTCCACGACCGGTTCGGGCCAGTGCCTCAGCACGACCAGGAGTCTGCCGTCGGGCCGGTCGAACGCGTGCGACCGGCCCGCGGACGCCGGGTGGGCGCCTGCCGGTGCGACGGTGTCCCGGGACGCCCCGGAGACCTGGATTCCCCCGCGGGAACCGAGCTCGAACCGCACGGTCGAGAACGCCGGGTCGTCCGCCGCCGGCCCGGTGGTGGCGTCGGTCGCGCTGTCGCACCCGGTGACGAGCAGTGCGGCGACGAGGGCGGTGACTCCGCCGACGAGGACCACGGGGTGGCGCGGGTACGAGTGCGAGTGGAGTTGGCGTTGCTCGTGCGGGTGCGAGTGCGGATGCGTACGAGTGTCACGGGTGCGCTGGTGAGCATGCATGGGATGCCCCTTGCCTCTTCTGTAGCTGCTGTTGCTTCTGTCTCTTCCGATGCCTCTGTCCCTTTCGACGGCCGAGGTGGCCGTCGTCTTCGAGACTGCGCCCGCCAACGGCCGTGGCCCATTCGTCATTTGGCGAATCTCCGGCCCGCAGCGGCACGCAAGGGGCGTACATTCGCGACAGGTGAGAACCGGCCCCGGGAGGCCGTCATGACAGCGACCGGCACGACGGCCGAGGCCCACCTGCGACGGATGGCGGACATCCTCGACGAGGCCCGCCACGACCTCTCGGACGCGGTACCTCCGCGGTCACTGCTGCTCGGGCTGCAACGCCTCGTCCCCTGCGACTGCGCCTGCTTCTCGGAGCTGGACATCCCGACGCGGATCCACGTCAACGAGCAGGAGACCCCGTACGACAACTGGGGCAACATGGGCGGGGACGACGGCTCGCTGGACGGGTACTGGCGCTGGCGGCACCAGCATCTGCAGTGCGCATGGGTCGCGGGCCCGCACAGCAGTCCCGAGGCGCACCAGATGACGGACTTCATGTCGGTGCGCGAGCTGATGAACCTGCCGATCTACACCGAGTGTCTGAGCCCGTTCAAGTGCATCGCGGCGGTCGCCCTGCCCACCGCGCCCAACCGCACCCGGGTCTTCCAGCTCCTGCGCGAGGACCCGAAGCCCTTCACCGAGCACGAGATGACCACGCTGCGGCTGATGGCACCCCACCTGTACACGCTCTACCAGGAGGCCGCCCTCAGGCGCGGACCGCGTGTGCGGCTGACCCGGCGCGAGCTGGACGTCCTGCGCTGCGTGGCCCGCGGCCTGGCCACCCCACAGATCGCCGAGCAGCTCGTCGTCTCCCCGAGCACCGTGCGCAAGCACCTGGAGAACGCCTTCGGCAAGCTGGGCGTGTCGAGCCGGACGGCCGCCGTGGCCCGGCTGTTCCCGGAGGCGGAGGTCCTGTGACCGACCGCCGGGGCCCTCTCGGTGACCGTCGGCCCTCTCGATGACTGTCGGTTCTCTCAGTGATCGCCGGCCCTCTCGGTGTCCGCCGGACCGATGAGTTCCGTCGCCGGGCGGGGTCTGTCCTGGTGAGGAATCATCCAGACATCCGCCAAGTCGCAGGAGGAGAGCTCATGGAAGCACGGGCCGAGCTGGACACGCGCTACAGCGACGAGACCGCCACCGCACGCCCCTGGTCGGAGGCCGAGGCGCTGCTGGCCGAGGCCGAGCTGTTCTGGATCTCGACCGTACGCCCCGACGGGCGGCCCCACGTCACGCCGCTGCCCACGGTGTGGTCGGAGGGCGCGCTGCACTTCTGCACCGGGCCGGAGGAGCGCAAGGCGCGCAACCTCGCGCTGAACCCTCGCGTCGTACTGACCACAGGCACCAACACCTGGAACAAGGGTTACGACCTCGTGGTGGAGGGCGAGGCGGTCCGGGTGTCCGACGACGACAGGCTGCGCGCGCTGGCCGAGGCGTGGGAGGGCAAGTACGGCAGTTTCTGGCACTTCGAGGTCGGCGACGGGCACTTCCACCACGGCGCCGGGAAGGCCCTCGTCTTCTCGGTGGCGCCCGGGACCGTTTTCGGCTTCGGTAAGGGAGAGCCGTTCAGCCAGACCCGCTGGCGGTTCGACGCACGCGCGTGACGCACGACCTGACGGCACAACGCCTACGACAACACTTACGACGAACGCCTAAGACAATGCATACGGCAAAGGAGTCGCTCCATGGACATGGCCCTTGAAGTGATCACACTTCCCGTCACCGACATCGACCGGGCGAAGGCTTTCTACCAGGACAAGGTCGGATTCCACGTCGACATCGACACCGAGGTGATGCCGGGCGCCCGCGTGGTCCAGCTGACGCCCCCCGGTTCCGGCTGTTCGATCGTGCTCGCCGACGGGGTGCCCATCCCGACGGGAACGCCGCAGCCGGGCACGTACCACGGTCTGCAGCTGGTCGTGGCGGACGCCAAGGCGGCCTACGAGGAGTTGACCGCCCGGGGCCTGGAGATCAGCGAGCCCGTCCAGTACGCCCCCCAGGACGGCGGCACGTTCATGCACTTCACAGACCCGGACGGCAACGGCTGGGCCATCCAGGAATTCCGCGAGCGCGCCACAAAGCCCCTCCACAAACTGATGACGGACCTGGCCGAACAGACACCGTGACGGTTCCGCTCATGGGCTGACCCGACGGTGGGAGATCGTCGGGCCGGGACCGGCTCTGCCTCTCCGCGCGAGCGTGCGAGAACCCGGCCTTGCGGTCCTTTCTCCTCTCGATCGAACGGGGACAGATCGTCACCGGCACCGTCTCCGCGGTCGTGGTCCCGGATCACCCATCCCTCGGAGTGCGTCGAAGCGGGCCTGCGGATCGCCGCCGAGGTGATCCTGACCGAGACGCGCTCAGGACAGGTCACCCTCTCGCTGAAAGCCCTGCGGGAAGATCCGCTCGGCGGTGACGGGCCAGGACCACGACGATGACGTGGCGGTGTCGTGAAACACCATGGGGCCGACGGTCGGTGACCGTCGGCCCCATGTGCCGTTCCCTCAGTTGTCGCGGCCTCAGTCGTCGCGGAGCGACGCGGGTCGGAGGCCCTCCGACCCGCCCCTAAAGCACCGGCAGGTTCTTCCGCAGCTCGAAAGCAGTCACTTCGGAGCGGTACTCGTGCCACTCCGCCCGCTTGTTGCGGAGGAAGAAGTCGAAGACGTGTTCGCCGAGGGTTTCGGCGACGAGGTCGCTGCGCTCCATGAGGGAGAGGGCCTCGCCGAGGTTCTGGGGAAGCGGCTCGATGCCCATCGCGCGGCGCTCGGCGTCGGAGAGCGCCCAGACGTCGTCCTCGGCGCCCGGCGGGAGCTCGTAGCTCTCCTCGATGCCCTTGAGACCGGCGGCGAGGAGCATCGCGTACGCCAGGTACGGGTTCGCGCCCGAGTCGAGGGAGCGGACCTCCACCCGCGCGGAGCCCGTCTTGCCGGGCTTGTACATCGGGACGCGGACCAGGGCCGAGCGGTTGTTGTGGCCCCAGCAGATGTACGAGGGGGCCTCGCCGCCGGCGCCCGCGGTGCGCTCGGAGCCGCCCCAGATGCGCTTGTAGGAGTTGACCCACTGGTTCGTCACCGCCGCGATCTCCGCAGCGTGCTTCAGCAGGCCCGCGATGAAGGAGCGGCCGACCTTGGAGAGCTGGTACTCGGAGCCCGACTCGTAGAAGGCGTTGCGGTCGCCCTCGAAGAGCGAGAGGTGCGTGTGCATGCCGCTGCCCGGGTGCTCCGAGAACGGCTTGGGCATGAAGGTCGCGTTCACGCCCTGCTCCAGCGCCACCTGCTTCATGACCAGGCGGAACGTCATGATGTTGTCCGCCGTCGACAGCGCGTCGGCGTAGCGGAGGTCGATCTCCTGCTGGCCGGGGGCGCCCTCGTGGTGGGAGAACTCGACCGAGATGCCCATCGACTCCAGCATGGTGATCGCCTGGCGGCGGAAGTCCATGCCGACGTTCTGCGGGGTGTGGTCGAAGTAGCCGGAGTTGTCGGCCGGGGTCGGGCGCGTGCCGTCGACCGGCTTGTCCTTCAGCAGGAAGAACTCGATCTCCGGGTGGGTGTAGAAGGTGAAGCCCAGGTCGGAGGCCTTGGCCAGGGCCCGCTTCAGCACATACCTCGGGTCCGCGAAGGACGGCGAGCCGTCCGGCATGAGGATGTCGCAGAACATCCGGGCCGTGCCCGGGGCCTCCGCACGCCACGGAAGGACCTGGAAGGTCGAGGGGTCCGGCTTGGCGATCATGTCGGACTCGTAGACGCGGGCGAAGCCCTCGATGGCCGACCCGTCGAAGCCGATGCCCTCGTCGAAGGCCTGCTCCAGCTCGGCCGGGGCCACGGCCACGGATTTGAGGAAGCCCAGCACGTCCGTGAACCACAGGCGTACGAAACGGATGTCGCGCTCTTCCAACGTACGGAGCACGAACTCCTGCTGCTTGTCCATCTTCCGCTTCCACCCAATCTTGCTGGTCAGGCCGCCTGCTCCCGTCCCAGGGAGGCGGTCGGGCACCTGCGCATCACACCACAACAGCATTTCATGCGCGTTGCGGACCTCGATCGCCCGGCCGACCTCCGCCTGAACGCCTCACGTACGGCAGGTGTACTGCTCTGACGCCCATCTTGCCTGTTGAGTGCCGCACATGTAATGGCCGACCACCGCCGTCTCTCCTCGCCCTTCACCCCCCGCCCTTCACCCCCTGCCTCTTAACTTGCATTTCAGATACCAATTTAACTACCGTGCGGGGCAGTCGAGCCCGAGGAGCCAAGATGCTGTCCGAGCAGTCCGCCGCCACAGTCCGCGCCACCCTCCCCGCCGTCGGCGCGGCCCTGGGAGAGATCAGCGACCGCTTCTACGAAGGACTGTTCGCGGCCCACCCGGAGCTGCTGCGCGACCTCTTCAACCGCGGCAACCAGGCCTCCGGCACCCAGCGCCAGGCCCTGGCGGGCGCCTTCGCCGCCTTCGCCGCGCAGCTCGTCGAGCGGCCGGACGAGCGGCCCGACACGATGCTGAGCCGCATCGCGCACAAGCACGTCTCCCTGGGCATCGCCCCCGAGCAGTACCCCGTCGTCCACGAGCACCTCTTCGCCGCCATCGCCGACGTGCTGGGCGAGGCGGTCACCCCCGAGGTTGCGGCCGCCTGGACCGACGTCTACTGGCTGATGGCGAACGCGCTCATCGCCATCGAGAAGCGGCTGTACGAGGAGAGCGCGGCCACCGGCGGAGGCGGCGGCTGGCGCACGTGGGAGGTGGCCGAGCGCGTCGAGGAGACCGCGGACGTCGCCACCTTCCTGCTGCGTCCGGCCGACGGCTCCCCCGCGCCGGACTTCCGGCCCGGCCAGTACGTCTCCGTACGCGTGGAGCTGCCCGACGGGGCCCGTCAGATACGGCAGTACAGCCTGGTCGGGGTCCCCGGCTCGTCCGTACGCCGGATCGGGGTGAAGCGGATCCACGGCGGTACGACGCCCGACGGCGAGGTCTCGAACCACCTCCACGCGCGCGTGCACGCCGGCAGCACGGTCGAACTGTCGGCTCCGTACGGCGATCTCGTCCTGCACCACGACGACGGCGACGCGGACACGCCCGTGCTCCTCGCCTCCGCCGGAATCGGTGTGACCCCGGTGATCGCCATGCTGGAGCAGCTCGCGGTCACCGGGCACCGCGGCCAGGTGACCGTCGTGCACGCCGACCGGTCCCCCGCCGAGCACGCCCTGCGCGCCGAGCACGAGGCGTACACCGCGAAGCTGCCGGACGCGTCGGCCCACTTCTGGTACGAGCACCCGGAGCCCGGCCACCCGGCCGACCGCACGGGTCTGGCCGACCTCTCCGGAGTGGTGGTCCCGTCGGGCACGCGCGCGTACCTGTGCGGTCCGCTGCCCTTCATGCGGGCGGTACGCGGCCGACTGATCGAGAAGGGGGTCGCGCCCGCCGACATCCACTACGAGGTGTTCGGGCCCGACCTGTGGCTCGCGCAGAGCACACAGGGTCAGTGAGCGCGGGAGATGTCCAGCAGCAGCGGCCCGGTCGGCGAGGCGACCATGTCCGTGACGGTCAGCGGGTCGAGGGAGGCGTAGAAGGCCTCCTGGGCCCGGCGCAGGGCGCCGCGCAGGCGGCATCCGGAGTTCAGCGGGCAGGGGGTGGAGCCCTCGCAGTCGACGACGTCGCCCTCGCCCTCGAAGGTCCGTACGACCGCGCCGACCGAGGCCGTACGCCCCTTCTCGGTGAGCGTGAGGCCGCCGCCCCGGCCCCGGCGGGCGTCGAGGAGGCCGAGGTGCTGCAGCTCGGCGACCACCTTCGCGGCGTGCGTGTACGGCACCTCCATGCCGTCCGCGACCTCGCGGGTCGTGGGCGTCGCGCCGTCGGCGACGGCGAGCCGCATCAGGACGCGCAGAGCCAGGTCGGTGGATCGCAGCAGCCGCATACCGGCAGCGTAGATAATGCGCATACCAGGTTCAAATTATCGCCGGGAGCCCCGGGCATTTGGCCATTCCTGCGGCCTCCCCGCATACATCCACTTCTCCCCCACTACGATCAGCGGACCACTCGACTGTCCCTTTTCCCCAGAAGGACCACCCCATGGGTTCCGCCAAGAAGACAGAGTCCAAGTCGCGCAAGGCGCGGATAGAGGAGATGCGGCGTGCCGAGCAGGCACGTGAGCGCCGCAGCCGGATCCTCACGATCACCGCGAGCGTGATCGTCGTCGCCGGTCTCGTCGCCGGCGGCGCGTACCTGATCAACTCGCAGTCCGACGACAAGGACAGCGCGTCGGGCGACTCGAAGTCGACGTCGGGGAAGTTCGTCACGGGCAAGGACGGGGTGAAGACGTGGAGCACCAAGCTCACGCAGAACCACGTCACCAAGGACGTGAAGTACCCGATGGAGCCCCCGGTCGGCGGTGACCACAACCAGGTGTGGATGAACTGCAACGGCGACGTCTACACCAAGGCGATCAAGAACGTGAACGCCGTGCACTCGCTTGAGCACGGCGCGGTCTGGGTGACGTACAACAGCAAGGCGTCGGACGCGGACGTGAAGGCGCTCTCGGAGAAGGTCAAGAAGACCCCGTACACGCTGATGAGCCCGGTCGAGGACCAGAAGGACCCGATCATGCTCTCCGCGTGGGGCCACCAGCGTACGGTGACGAGTGCGAGCGACCCGGCCGCCGCCAAGTTCTTCGAGACGTACGTCCAGGGCAAGCAGACGCCCGAGCCGGGCGCCGCCTGCACCAACGGCCTGTCGCAGTGAGGAAGATGAAGTTCGCCGGCTGGATCTCCGGGGTCGCCGCGGCCGTCGTCGTGGCGGCCGGGGCGATCACGTACGCGGTCGCCGACGGCGACGACTCCGGCATGAAGGCCCCGGCGGCCGACTCCGCGGACGCCGGCTTCGCGCGTGACATGGCGGTGCACCACCAGCAGGCCGTCGAGATGTCGTACATCGTCCGCGACCGCACCAAGGACGAAGAGGTACGCCGTCTCGCGTACGACATCGCGCAGACGCAGGCCAACCAGCGCGGCATGATGCTCGGCTGGCTGGACCTGTGGGAGCTGCCCAAGGTGTCGGCCGACGAACCCATGTCATGGATGGACATGAGCGGCATGCCGTCCGCCGGGGACGGCTCGCTGATGCCGGGCATGGCGACGACCGCCCAGATGGAGTCGCTGGGCAAGCTCGACGGCAAGGCCGCCGAGATCCGCTATCTGCAACTCATGTACGCCCACCACATGGGCGGGGTGCACATGGCCAAGGGCTGTGTGGAGCGGTGCAAGGTCGGCGTCGAGCGACGGCTCGCGCAGGGAATGGTCCAGGCCCAGGAGTCGGAGATGCGACTCATCACCGACCTGCTGAAGAAGCGCGGCGCGAAGCCGCTCGCCTGACCCCGGCGCGAAGCCGCCGGGCCGAGCGGGGCAATTCCCCGCAAGCCGCACCCGTGGCTCCAGGGGCACCGGGGGCGCGACCCGCTTTATGTCGGGCATCGCGCCCCAAATCCTTTGCACATACGGTTCCTTGGGCGCTTCTTGGCCCAGCCATGTCCCCGCCATTCCCCTGGCATGAACGGTTCATCGCAAGAGTGACCCCCATCCAGAGATCCATTAGGGGGTTCTCCATGAGATCCAACCGAGCCGCGGTGCGTGCCGGTGTGAGCATGGCGGCGACACTGCCTCTGCTCGCCGGCGCGCTGGCACTCGGCATACCCGCCGCCCATGCGTCGACCGACCCGGACGGCCGTGACACGCTCCAGGGCACCAAACCGCTGTGGGCCACCGCCCAGGCGGACAAGGGAGCCACGGCGGACGCCTCCCGGGTCTCGGCCCGGGTCTACCTCGCCGGCCGGGACGCGGCGGGCCTGAGCGCCTACGCCAAGGCCGTATCCGACCCGTCGTCGCCCTCGTACGGGAAGTACCTGAGCGCGCGGCAGGCCGAGGCCCGCTTCGGCGCGACCAAGGCCCAAGTGGCCGAGGTGACCGCCTGGTTGAAGTCGGCGGGACTGACCGTCACGGACACCACCCGGCACTACCTCTCGGTGACGGGTGAAGTGGCCGACGCGGAGAAGGCGTTCGGCACCCAGCTGCACAACTACGCCAAGGGCAAGAAGACATACCGGGCACCCGCCAAGACCGCCTCGGCGCCCGCGGGCCTGAACGGCGCGGTCCTCACGGTCACCGGCCTGGACAACGCCCCGCACAAGGCGAACCACTCCGACACGCTGCCGCCGCCGGACGCCGTGTTCCACAACGCCGGGCCGTTCTCCTCGTACTACGGCTCGAAGACCGCGACGACGCTCCCGAAGGCGTACGGCACGAAGATCCCGTACGCCGTGAAGGGCTACACGGGCAAGCAGTTGCGGGCGGCCTACGGGGCGGGCCGGGCGACCGGCAAGGGCGTGACCGTGGCGATCACGGACGCGTACGCCTCGCCGACCATCGCGGCGGACGCGGCCACGTACGCGGCGAAGCACGGCGACGCGGCGTACGGCGGCGGGCAGTTGAGCCAGGTGCTGCCGACCCAGTACACGCGGACCGAGGAGTGCGGCGCGGCGGGCTGGTACGGCGAGGAGACCCTGGACGTCGAGGCCGTGCACGCCGTAGCGCCGGCATCCGACATCATCTATGTGGGCGCCGAGTCCTGCTACGACGACGATCTGCTCGACTCCCTGGGCAAGATCGTCGACGGGCATCTGGCCGACATCGTCTCCAACTCGTGGGGCGACATCGAGGCCAACCAGACGCCGGACCTCGCGGCCGCCTACGACCAGGTCTTCCAGCTGGGCGCGATCGAGGGCATCGGCTTCTACTTCTCGTCCGGCGACAACGGCGACGAGGTCGCGCACACCGGTACGAAGCAGGTCGACACCCCGGCCAACTCGGCGTGGGTGACGGCGGTCGGCGGCACCTCGCTGGCCGTCGGCAAGGGCGACACGTACAAGTGGGAGACCGGCTGGGGCACGTTCAGGGCCACACTGTCGGACGACGGCAAGAGCTGGACGGACTTCCCCGGCGCGTACACCTCCGGCGCGGGCGGCGGCACCAGCGCAACGGTGAAGCAGCCGTTCTACCAGCGAGGCGTGGTCCCATCCACCCTCTCGAAGGCTCACGGCAACCAGGCGATGCGAACGGTGCCGGACATCTCCGCGATCGCCGACCCCAACACCGGGTTCCTGGTCGGCCAGACGCAGACCTTCCCGGACGGAACGCAGAAGTACGACGAGTACCGCATCGGCGGCACCTCGCTCGCCTCGCCGGTCATCGCGGGCATCCAGGCGCTCGCCCAGCAGCAGCGCGGCGGCCACCCGATCGGTTTCGCCAACCCGGCGATCTACGACCGGTACGGCTCGAAGCTCTACCACGACGTCACGGACCGCCCGACGGGCCGAGACCTCGCGGTGGCGCGCGTCGACTTCGTCAACTCGTTCGACGCGTCGGAGGGCCTGCTGACCTCCGTCCGCAGCCTGGGCAAGGACAGCTCGCTGAAGGCAGTGCGCGGCTACGACGACGTCACCGGGGTGGGTTCACCGGCCCCCGGCTATGTGACGTCATACCACCACTGACGCTTTTCCCACATGTTGAAAGCCCGTCCCTCGCCAGCCGTCTTCTCGGCGAGGGACGGGCGCGCTCATGTCTCCAGAATCGCGTCCGCGACGTCCTGGGGCCGGTCGAGCATCACGAGATGACCGGCGGGCGCGGACACACGCAACGTACCGCCGAGCCGCTCGGCAAGAACTCGCTGCCGATCGAGCCACCCCCGCGAACCACCTTCGTACGCGGCAAGCACCGTGACGGGCGCGTCGAGCGGAACCCGTCCCCGCAGGGAGGCCAGTTCGACGGCCTGATCCCGATAGCGAGCGTTCTCGGCGACGACGGCATGCAGAAAACGGCTGGTGGAGTAGGCGCGGCGAACGAGGTCGCCCGGGGCCGGATCACCACCACTGTGCCGCCCGACGCGAACCGCGGTGCGCCGCAGGAAGGGCCCCAAGAGGCGCGGAACACCCGCGGCGGCCAGCAACGTGCCGCCCACCCGCGTGCACGCGTCCGAGAACTCGGGGACCCTCCTGCCCCGGGGCGCCTCCTCGACGCTGGAGTCGACGAGCACGAGCCCGGCCGTCCGCTCCGGAAACAGCCGGGCGAACGCCTCGCAGTGGAACCCGGCGAGCGAGTGCCCCACCACGGTCGCGGGCACACCGGTCCCGGCCGCGTCGAGCACGCGCGCGATGCGCTCCGCCTCACCGGTGAGCGTGGGCCACGCGCGCGCGTGGCCGCTGAGCCCGAGCCCCGGCCGATCAAAGCGGACGACCGTACGGTACGGGGCGAGCAGCGGAACCACGGGATCCCAGTCGAACCACGCCATCCCCAGCCCGGCGCTGAGAAGGCACACGGGCCCGGTGCCGTCGACACGGATGTGGTGAGGCACTCCAAAGACGCGTACGAAGGTCATGGGCGGGCGTCTCCAGGACCGGACGGGGTGCGGTGGCTGTCGTATACGTCCGGGATCCGAAGCCGTACGCCGGGTGTCGTGGGGCGCGGCAGCGAGACGGCGAGGAAGGTCAGCCACACAGCGATGACGCCCACCTGAAGGCGCTGGGCGACGCCCAGGCCCCAGCCGTCGTGGCCCGCCTCCAGCGCGGCGATGGCGGCCAGCGTCCAGGCAGTGGCGGCCAGTTCGAGCGTCACCAGGGCGGGGCCTGAGCGGGCGAGGGGCGCCCGGGGCGTGTACCGGCGGGCGGTGAGGGTGAGGGCCAGCATGGCGACGAGGATGCCGCACAGGGCGACCGTACTGCTCACGGAGTGCGCGGAATGGGCCGCCGGGAGCAGGCCCGCGCGCTCCTGTGCGGCGCACACCGGATCAGCCGTGGGCGCGCAGCTCAGTGGCAGGCGGGAGTCCACGGCTGTGGCGGCGCCGAAGAGGACGAGCGCGGCCCAGCCTGCTCTTGTCCACCGCCCTGGGGAGGGCAGCCGTAACAGCTCCAGCAGGCCTGCGGCCCCTGCCAGGGTGCCGGCGAGCAGGTCCGTCGTGCGGAACAGGGTGCCGTGGGGCTGGTTCCGGGCGGCCAGTTCGCTCACGTAGGTGTGGGCGGGGGCGAGGTCTGTCGCCAGGACGACCTCAAGTGCCCAGGCGGTGTAGGTGAGCGCGCCGAGGGCCAGGAGGACGGCTGTGGTCGGGCGGAGCTTGATCATTGGTGCCCATGATCGGGGCGGGGAGCTTGTTTCGCATGTCCGTCGACTGCGGGCGAGTGGGGGCCGATCGCGCAGTTCCCCGCGCCCCTGAGGTGAGCGGGGCTCAGTGTCGTATGTCGGCTGTAGGTCGGCGGGGGCCGATCGCGCAGTTCCCCGCGCCCCTGAGGTGAGCGGGGCTCAATGTCGTATGTCGGCTGCAGGCCCGGCGGGGGCCGATCGCGCAGTTCCCCGCGCCCCTGAGGTGAGCGGGGCTCAGCGTCGTATGTCGGCTGCAGGCCCGGCGGGGGCTGGGCGCGCCGTTCCCCGCGCCCCTTAAGAGCAGGGGCTACCGCCCCCCAAGCAAGAAAGACAAATCCCGGGGGTGCTGCCCCGCTTTCAGGGACGTCGGGCGTCGGACCGGCACCCGACCCGAGACGTGAGGGGACGTGTCGGGACGTGCGAGCGCCGCGTTTCCGGGCCCACCCGACTTCCAACAGAGCAAGCTCGGATGTCCCGGCGCGTCCCCGCCCCACCACGAACCCAAGGGGCGCGAGGAACGGCGCGACCAGCCCCCACGCACCCGCAGACAACCACCGGAGGTCACCGATGGGCGGGCGTCTCCACATGCCGCGGAACGCCCCCAGCGACGACACGTCCAACACTGACCGTGCCCCGGCGCCGGTCCACCACATACGCGACCACCGCCACACCCAGACCCAGCACCGCCAGAGCCGCACCCGCCAGCGCAGGCGACGTCGTACCGAAGCCCGCCGCCAACGTGAGCCCGCCGATCCACGCACCACCCGCATTGGCAAGGTTGAACGCGGCCTGATTCGCGGACGAGGCCAACGACGGCGCCGACGACGCCTTCTCCATGACCATCAGCAGAAGCGGTGAACTGGTGACGAACGCAGCAACTCCGAGCAGGACCACAGCCAGGGCCGCACTCCACGCCGCGCCCATGAGGACCGGAAAGAGCGCCAGCACCGCCACGAGGGCGACCAGCCCACCGAACAACGTCCCCCGCATGGACCGATCAGCCAGCCGACCACCCACCAGGTTCCCGATGGTCGCGCCCACCCCGAACAGCGCAAGCAGCAGAGTCACACTGGAGTCGGCATACCCGGCGGAGTCCGTAAGCATCGGCGTGATGTAGCTGTACGCCGAGAAAAGCGCACCGAAGCCCGCAACGGTCGTACCAAGAGCCAGCCACACCGGCAACGACTTGAGCGCGGCCAACTCCCCCCGCAGCCCAACCGCAGGGGCATGAGACTCGTCACGCGGCAACACCAGCGCCAAGGACGCAATGGCCACAAGGCCGATCACACTGACACCCAGGAACGTGGCACGCCAGCCAAAGTTCTGCCCCACGAGCGTCGCGGCAGGCACACCCGCGATGTTCGCGACGGTCAGACCGAGGAACATCAGAGAGACCGCACGAGCCTTGCGCTCAGGGGCGACCATCCCGGTGGCGACAACGGCCCCGACACCGAAGAACGCGCCGTGCGGCAGACCACTGAGGAACCGGGCGGCAAGCAGGGAGTGATGGTCGGGCGCGAAGGCCGAGAGCGTGTTGCCCACGACGAACAGCACCATGAGGCCGATCAGGACCTTGCGGCGGGACATTCGGGCGGTCACCGCGGCGAGCAGCGGGGCGCCGACGACGACACCGATCGCGTACGCCGAGACCAGGTGTCCCGCGGTGGGGATCGAGATACCCAGGTCGTCCGCGACATCGGGCAGCAGCCCCATCATCACGAACTCGGTGGTGCCGATGCCGAAGGCGCCCACGGCTAGGGCGAGCAGGGCCAGGGGCATGAGGGGGCCTTTCAAAGGGTGAGCGGAGTTCCGTACAGCTTATGTTCACCTACGGAACAAAGCGTCCCAGGCCCAGTATTCCCAGGGGTTACGAGCCGGTTGCCGAAAGCTTCACGCGGGCAGCGATCGGAAGATGGTCACTGCCCGTCTCCGGGAGCGTCCAGGAGGTGACCGGCTCGACGCCCTTGACCATGATCTGGTCGATCCGGGCCATCGGGAACGACGCGGGCCAGCTGAACCCGAACCCACTGCCCGCCGCGCCCTGCGTGGAGCGCATCTGCGAGGTGACGCCGTTCAGCGCGCGGTCGTTCATCGTGCCGTTGAGGTCACCGAGCAGAGCGACCTGCGGAAGCTTCTCGTCGGCGATGGCCTCACCGAGCGCGTCGGCGCTCTTGTCGCGCTGGCGCGCGGTGAACCCGGCCTCCATCTTGACCCGCACGGAGGGGAGATGGGCCACGTACACCGCGAGCTTCCCCTCCGGCGCGGTGACGGTGGCCCGCATCGCCCGCGTCCAGCCGAGCTTGATGTCGACCGGCCGGGACTCGCTCAGCGAGTACTTGCTCCACAGGCCGACCGTGCCCTGCACGGAGTGGTACTTGTACGTCGAGTCCAGCGCCTGCTCGTACACCGGCACCGCCGAGGCCGTCAGCTCCTCCAGGGCGACCACGTCGGCGCCGGACGCGGCCACGTCACGGGCCGTACCGGCCGGGTCCGGATTCTCGGCGTTGACGTTGTGCGTGGCGACCGTGAGATTTCCGCCACTGCCGGTCCGGTCGGCGAGCAGTCCGCCGAAGAGGTTGAGCCAGACGACCGCCGGCAGCAGTACGGCGATCAGCGCGGTCGCGGACCTGCGGACCAGCGCGAGGACGAACAGCACCGGGATGAGGACGGCCAGCCAGGGCAGGAACGTCTCCGTGAGACTGCCGAGGTTGCCGATGGTGTTCGGGATCCGCGCGTGCAGCCCCATGACCAGGGCGAGTACGAGGGCGAACGCGGCGAGGACGATGCCCCGGCGCCAGATGCCCCGGTCGTTGCGGAGGGTGGAGAGCAGGCGCCGAAGCCGGGGTTCTCTGCGGTCGGACCCCTGGTCACCGCTGCCCGTCTCCGTCTTGTACGCCTGCGCCATACCGTCGCCTCACCAAGTGCCGTGCACACCATCCCTGCGGATAAGACCCTAGGGGATGATCGCGTTTGTTCTCGCCGTGCCATGACGGCCGTACGGGCACGAGGACGAAAGAGTCGACGTGAGCAGTTCCGGTTGCGCGCCCGACAGGCGCGCTCTGTGACGAAACGCGCATATTCTCACTGGGGTTGGAACCCACATCGGAACCCGCTCCGTCAGCCGCACCGAAACCCGTCGCCGAGCAGCACTCAGCGTCGCGCGACCCCCAGCCCCGCCAGCACCGTGTCGACGATCCGCTCGGGCAGCCCCTCCTCCAGTCCGGCGTCCGGTCGCAGGACGGCGCGTACGAGCATGGGCCCCACGAAGAGGTCGTTGGCCAGCTCCACGTCGACGTCCGCACGGAGTTCGCCGTTCAGTTGACCGCGGCGCAGCACGTCGAACGTCATGCGCCGGCGCGGTTCGATGACGGCCGAGTGGTAGACCTTCCACAGCTTGGGGCTGCTCTTCATCTGCGCGTGGACGTTGTGCATGATCGCCGACGAGCGGTTGGCCAGACCCCGCTGCCGCAGTGATTCGAGCAGGATGACGAGGTCCTCGCGCATGGAGACGCCGGGCAGTTCGGGGTCGGGCGGTTCGGCGGTGCGCAGCACGTCGCAGAAGAGTTCCTCGCGCCCGCTCCAGCGCCGGTAGATGGTGGCCTTTCCCACACCGGCGATACGGGCGACCCGCTCGATGGAGATGTCCGCGAGCGGGACGCCGTCCTCCAGCAGCTTCATGACGCCCTCGACGATCGCGTGCTCGACGGCCTCGCTGCGCGGGCGCCCTCTGGCGGGTCCGCTCCCGCCGGCCGCCCCCGCCTCCTGCTCCGCGCCGCCCACGTCCTCGCTCCGCTCTGTCCGTCCCGCTGTTGCGCCGCCCGTGCTCGGGCAGGCGGCCCCGCTGATTCTCCCCGGTGCGCGGGGAGTTCGATCACTCACCGCCCCGGGCGACCGGATCCTTGCCGTACAGCTCGGTCGACGCAGTCGGCTCGGTCGGCCCAATCGGGTAGGTCGGCTCAGTTGTCCGCGCCCACCAGTTCGGCCTCCTTCTCCTCCGGGGCCGGTGTGCGGCCGGGCAGGAACAGGCCCACGACCACGGCGCCGACGAGGGCGACACCCGCGCCGCACAGGGCCGTGACATGCATCGCGTGCAGGAAGGCGTCGTTGGCCGGGCCGACGAGGGCCTCCCCCTTGGGGCCGAGCTTCGCGGCGAAGCCGAGCGTCGCCTCGATGGACTCGCCCGCGCTGTGCCGGGCCGCGGCGGGCAGCTTGTCCTCGATGCCCGAGCGGTACGCGGCGGACAGGACCGAGCCGAGTACGGCGATGCCGAGGGCGCCGCCGACCTGCCGGAACGTGTTGCTGAGCGCGGAGGCGGAGCCCGCCTTCTCGCGGGGCAGGGCCTGCATGATCACGACGCTGGTGGGCGTCATGATGTGCGCCATGCCGGTGCCCATGAGGAAGAAGATGACCTCGAGGATCCAGATCGGCGTGTCCGCCTCCAGCACGGCGAACGCGGCCAGCATGGCGGCGATGAGGAGCATGCCGCCGGTGGTGGTGGCCTTGTTGCCGAAGCGGTCCACGACCAGCCGGGCGCGCGGCGCGAAGACGAGCTGCGCGACGGCCAGCGGCAGCATCAGCAGGCCGGTCTGCAGGGGCGAGTAGCCGCGCACGCTCTGGGTGTAGAAGACGGCGAAGAAGGTGACGCCCATCAGCGCGAAGAACACGAGCGCGATGGCGCTGATCGCCGCCGAGAAGACCTTGTCCTTGAAGTACGTGACGTCGATCGACGGGTGGCTGCTGCGCTTCTCGAACACCACGAAGCCGACGAGTACGGCGAGTCCGGCGCCGATGGTCGCGAGGACCGTGGGGTCCGTGAAGTCGGCGAGCTGGCCGCCCTTGATGATGCCGTAGACGAGCAGGACGAGTCCGATGACGGACAGCACCACACCCACCGGGTCGATCCGGCCCGGCTTCGGGTCGCGGGAGTCGGGGACGAGCCACACCATCAGGCCCAGCGCGAGGATCACGATCGGCACGTTGATCAGGAAGACGGATCCCCACCAGAAGTGGTCGAGGAGTACGCCTCCGGTGATGGGGCCGATGGCGATGGCGAGGCCGACGCCGCCCGCCCAGATACCGATGGCCTTCGGCTGCTCGTCGCGCTCGAAGACGTTCATGAGGACCGCGAGGGTGGCAGGCATCACAAAGGCGGCGCCGAGGCCCATCACCGCGCGGAACGAGATGAGCTCGACCGGCGTCCCGGAGGAGGCCGCGAGCGCCGAGCCGACACCGAAGACGAAGAGCCCGCCGAGCAGGACCTTCTTGCGTCCGAGCCGGTCACCGAGGAGGCCCGCGGAGAAGAGCAGGCCCGCGAAGACGAGGGTGTAGGCGTTGATGGCCCATTCCAGCTCGCTCTGGGTTGCCCCCAGACCGGTCGGGGCGGGCGTCGAGATGGTCTTGATCGCGACGTTCAGGATCGAGTTGTCCAGGACGACGATCAGCAGGCTCAGCATCAGGACGCCGAGGATCGCCCAGCGGCGCCGGTGCACGGCTTCCGGTATGCGGGGGGCTGGGACGGCGGGAGTTGTCATACCGAAAAGCCTAGAAGACATTCGATACGAGACCGTCTCGTATTTGAAACCCTTTACCGAGACCTTACGGGGCCATGGGGAGCGGGGTGCCCCCGCCGGGGGGAGCGAGGTGCCCCCTCTAGCCGTTCCCTGGCACGAGGTGCCACCATGGAGGGGATCCGGAGACGCCGTGAGGGCGCTTCGAGATGACAGAAGGAGCCGTTGCAATGACGCAGCTTTCGGCTGCCCGGGCGACCACCGACAGCAGCAGTAGGGCGCTGTACGGAGGCAAGGGCACACGCCGCATCACCGTCCGCGACATCACCACCGCCAAGGAGCGCGGCGAGAAGTGGCCGATGCTCACGGCGTACGACGCGATGACCGCGTCCGTCTTCGACGAGGCCGGCATCCCGGTCATGCTCGTCGGCGACTCGGCGGGCAACTGCCACCTCGGGTACGAGTCGACCGTGCCCGTCACCCTCGACGAGATGACCATGCTCTCGGCGGCCGTCGTACGGGGCACCTCGCGCGCCCTGATCGTCGGCGACCTGCCCTTCGGGTCCTACCAGGAGGGTCCGGTGCAGGCGCTGCGCTCGGCGACCCGGCTGGTGAAGGAGGCCGGGGTCGGGGCGGTGAAGCTGGAGGGCGGTGAGCGGTCCCACCGGCAGATCGAGCTGCTCGTGGAGTCCGGTATCCCGGTGATGGCGCACATCGGTCTCACCCCCCAGTCCGTGAACTCCATGGGGTACCGCGTCCAGGGGCGCGGCGAGGAGGCCGCCCAGCAGTTGCTGCGGGACGCCAAGGCGATCCAGGACGCGGGTGCGTTCGCGGTCGTCCTCGAACTGGTTCCCGCGGAGCTGGCCGCCGAGGTGACCCGGACGCTGCACATCCCCACCGTGGGGATCGGGGCGGGGCCGGACACCGACGCGCAGGTTCTCGTCTGGACGGACATGCTCGGGCTGACCGGGGGCAAGATGCCTCGGTTCGTGAAGCAGTACGCCAATCTGCGTGAGGTCATGGGCGACGCGGCGAAGGCCTTCGCCGACGACGTCGTCGGCGGAACGTTCCCTCAGGAGGAGCACTCCGTCCACTAGTCCACTGCGGCACCAGGCAGCCCGCCGATCTTCCCCCGTCGGCGGGCTGCCTTTTTGCTCCGCGGGGGGGGCACGTTGTTCGACTGCGGCCTTTAAGGGGCGCGGGGAACTGCGCGAGCAACCCCCACCGACCCGCACCCGACATCGGACCGAGCGGCTGTCGGTGGGATGTCGGTGGTTTGTCGGTGGCGGCTGACACCTTTGCGGCATGACGCGAATCGACAAGAACCCCAGCGGCGGAAACGCCGCCGTCTCCGTACGGGGGCTGGTCAAGCACTACGGCGAGACCAAGGCACTGGACGGCGTGGACCTGGACGTCCGCGAGGGCACCGTGATGGGTGTGCTCGGACCGAACGGCGCCGGCAAGACCACCCTCGTACGCATCCTGTCCACCCTCCTCTCCCCCGACTCCGGCGCGGCGAGCGTCGCCGGCTACGACGTCATACGGCAGCCGCGGCAGCTGCGCCGTGTGATCGGTCTCACCGGTCAGTACGCCTCCGTCGACGAGAAGCTCCCGGGCTGGGAGAACCTCTACATGATCGGCCGTCTCCTCGACCTGCCGCGCAAGGACGCCCGCGCCCGCGCCGACGAACTGCTTGAGCGCTTCTCGCTCACCGACGCGGCCAAGCGGCCGGCGAGCACGTACTCCGGAGGCATGCGGCGGCGCCTGGACCTGGCCGCGTCGATGATCGGGCAGCCCTCCGTGCTCTTCCTCGACGAGCCCACCACCGGTCTCGACCCGCGCACCCGCAACGAGGTGTGGACCGAGATCAAGCGCATGGTCGGCGACGGTGTCACCGTGCTGCTCACCACCCAGTACATGGAGGAGGCCGAGCAGCTCGCCTCCGAGCTGACCGTCGTGGACCACGGCAAGGTCATCGCGGGCGGCGCCATCGAGGAGCTGAAGGCGAAGGTCGGCGGCCGTACCCTGCGGGTCCGCCCGGTCGATCCGCTGCAGCTGCGGCCGCTGGCCGCCGCGCTCGACGAGCTGGGCCTGACCGGCCTCGCCGCCAGCACCGTGGACACCGAACGCGGTGCCGTCCTGGTCCCGATCCTCAGCGACGAGCAGCTGACCGCCGTGGTCGGCGCGGTCATCGCGCGCGGCATCACGCTCTCCTCCGTCACCACCGAACTGCCCAGCCTGGACGAGGTGTTCCTGTCCCTCACCGGTCACCGCGCCAGTGCCCCGCAGGACGCGACGCCCGCCCCCGACCTCGAGGAGGTCGCCGTATGAGCGCCACCACTCTTTCCACCGCCGACCTTTCCGCCGCCGACGTCAAGGCGGACGGCCGGATCCCGCTGCGCGGTCATCTGCGCCACACCGGCGCCCTCGTCCGCCGCAACCTGCTGTGGATCCGGCAGGACCCCGAGTCGATGTTCGACGCGCTGCTGATGCCGGTCGTCTTCACCCTGCTGTTCGTGTACGTCTTCGGCGGCTCGATCGGGCAGGCCCTGGGCGGCGGCCAGGACGGGTACGTGCAGTACGTGATCCCCGGCATGATCGCGATGATGAGCATGACGCTGTCCCAGGGCGTCGGCACCGGCTTCAGCCAGGACTTCAACTCCGGTGTCATGGACCGCTTCCGGTCCCTGCCGATCGGGCGCGGCTCGGTGCTGTTCGCGAAGGTCTCCGTGGAACTCGTGCGCATGCTGTTCGCGACGACCGTGCTGATGATCGTCGCCGTACTGGTCGGGTTCGACATCAACAGCTGGCCCGGTCTGTTCGCGGCCGTCGGCCTGGCCGCGGTGTTCGCCTCGTCGATCATGTGGGTGTTCCTCACCCTGGGCGTGATCCTGAAGAACGCACAGTCCGTGCAGGCGATGGGATTCCTCGTGCTGTTCCCGCTGCAGTTCGGCTCGTCGATCTTCGCCCCGACGGCGTCCATGCCCGGCTGGCTGCAGGCGTTCACCGACTACAACCCGCTGTCCACGCTCGCCGACGCGGCCCGCGGACTGATGGTGGGCGGCCCGGTCGCGCACGATCTGTGGGTGACCCTCGGCTGGTCGGTGGCGATCACCGCCGTGATGGCGCCGGTCGCGATCCACAAGTTCCGTACCAAGAGCTGACGTTCACGTTCGTGCGGACCACGGCACGTCCACGATCCGCGTCGTCAGACCAGGGCGGCGGCCTCTTCGACGGAGAGGCCGCCGCCCTCCGCGTACGCGGTCTCGTACGTCTCGTCGTCGAGGGCGGCGCGCACGACCTTCTCGGCGCGCTCCCGCACATGGCGTTCGATCGCGGACCGGAAGTGGCCGTTGGGCAGCAGCCCGTCGGCGGCGCCGAGGCAGCGGGCGGCGTCCCTGACCCGTTGTCCGCCGTCGGCGCCGGACAGCGCGAGGGCTGCGGTGGCCAGATGCGCCGACATCATGTTCGGCGAGATCATGAGGCTCAGCGGGTCCTGCCCCCGCTGCAGGGCACCCCGCGCCCCCGTCACCGCCCTCTCGTACAGCCCGTCCACGGCGTCCAGCCAGGCCTCCACCCCGAGCACGTACGCGTCGAAGACCACGAAGTGGACGGCGGCGAACTCCTCGCGCATCCGGTCCATCTGGGCGCGGGCCTCGGCGAGCCGGCCGCTGCGGCCGAGCCACATCGCGAGGAAGAGCCGGGCCGCGGGCATCGCCTCGTTGCGCGCTCCGTAGCCCTGTTCCAGGACGTCGCGGAGCAGCCGCTCGCCCCGCTCGGCCTCCCCCGAGTCGATGAGCACGCTGCCGAGGCGGGTGGTGAGTATGGCCGTCTGGGCGCGGGCACCGAGGCGTTCGGCGTGGGTGATGGCCGCTCTGTAGTCCGTCGCGGCGAGTTGGTACTCGCCCTTGCGTTCACGGGCCTCACCCCGTGCGGAGAGCGCCTCGGCGGCGCCCCAGCCGTCCCCGATGCGGACGAAGATCTCCAGCGACTCGTCCGCGTCACGGGTCGCGTCACCGGCCCAGTCGGCGCGGTTGGCCAGGATGTTGGCGCGCATGTGCAGGGCCCCGGCCAGTTCCCACTGGTAGCCGAGCTCCCGGCAGGTGGCGACGCTCGCGTCGATGACCTCGCGCAGCCGGTCCATGTCGCCGGTCAGCATCACGGCGTAGAACCAGAGATAGCCGGGGTTGCGGCAGACCTGTGGGAGCCCGGGACGGTAGGCCTGGGTGATGGCCAGCAGCTTGGCCTCGGCCTCCGGGGTCTGCCAGGTCTGCAACTCCAGGTCCATACACGCGAGATGGAGGAGGTGGACACCGCGCCGGGCCTCGGCGAGGACCTCCGGACGCATCGGTGGCGGAGTCGCGGTGCACGGTTCGTAGAGCGGGACGGCGGGCTCGGCGGGCGGTGCGAACGGGTCGGGGCCGAGCGCCATGATCTCGCGGGACCAGTTGCGTGCCGCCGTGCGCAGGTCGCGGATCTGCCAGTACCAGGCGAGGGACAGGACGAGGCAGAGCGCCTCCTGTTCGTCGCGGGCGGCGACGGCGTGCTGAAGTGCGGCGCGCGTGTTCTCGCCCTCGATCTGGAGCAGTTCGATGGCCGCGCGCTGGCCGGGGCCGCGCAGCTCCGGGTCGGTGGTGCGGGCGAGTTCGCGGTAGTACGTGAGGTGGGCGCGCTCGGCGGCGGGGCGCTCGCCGGACTCGTCGAGCCGCTGCCCGGCGTACTCGGCGACGGTCTCCAGGAGCCGGTAGCGCATCTCGCCGTCGGCCCCGCCCAGCGGGGAAGGGGCCGCGACGACAAGGGACTTGTCGACGAGCGAGCCGAGCAGTTCCAGGGCGGCGGGTCCGCAGACGGCCTCGGCGGCGGCGAGGTCGCAGCCGCCGGCGAAGACGGACAGCCGCCGCAGCACGTCCCGTTCGCCCTCGTCGAGGAGGTCCCAGGACCAGTCGACGACGGCACGGAGTGTCTGCTGGCGCGGCAGGACCGTACGGCTGCCGGAGGTGAGGAGGCGGAAGCGGTTGTCGAGGCGGTCGGCGATCTGCCGCGGGGTGAGCATCCGCAGCCGGGCGGCGGCCAGTTCGATGGCCAGCGGCAGTCCGTCGAGCCGCCGGCAGATCTCGGCGGCCGCCTCCGGGTCGTCCTCGACACGGAAGCCGGGCCGCGCTGCGGCGCCCCGGTCGGCGAGCAGTTTCAGCGCGTAGGGCTCGGGCAGCGGTTCCACCGGCCGCAGCAACTCCCCCGGTACGCCGAGGGGTTCGCGGCTCGTGGCCAGTACGGTCAGTCCGGGGCAGCGTTCCAGGAGCTGTTCGACGAGGCGGGCCGCGGCGTCCACGACGTGTTCGCAGTTGTCGAGGACGATCAGCATGCGGCGGTTGGCGCAGTGCTCGGTGAGCCGGACGAGCGGGTCGTCGTGCCGGTCGGTGACGGCCCGCATCTCCTCGGCACCGGCGCCGCGCAGCACGGTCTCCCGCGCTCCGACCGCGGTGAGCACGGCCTCGGGTACGGCCTCCGGGGCGTCGACGGGCGCGAGTTCGGCCAGCCACACCCCGTCGGGCACGGACGCGGCGATGCTCTCGGCGGCCTCCTGGGACAGCCGGGTCTTGCCGGCCCCGCCGGGCCCGAGCAGTGTGACGAGGCGGGCGGATCCGAGGTCGCCGCGGATGGTCTCCAGGTCGGTGTGCCGACCGACGAAGGAGGTGAGCCGCGCGCGGAGGTTGCCGAGGCCGCGGTCGCGGGTGCCGGACAGGGCATCCGGCTCGGGCGGCTGCTCGTACGACGTCGGCCGGTGTCCGTTCTCACTCGCTTCCCCCCGCAGCAACTCCCCGTGCAGCGAACGCAGTTCGGGTCCCGGGTCGGTGCCGAGCCGGTCGGCGAGGAGCTGTCGTACGGATTCGTAGCCCGCCAGTGCCTCCGCGGTGCGGCCCGCGTCGCGCAGGGCGCGCAGGCGCAGGACCTGGAGGGGCTCGTCCAGGGGGTGTTCGTCGCTGAGGGCGGTGAGGTCGGGGAGGTACTGCTCGGCCTGGCCGAGGGCGAGGGCCGCGGTGAGGCGGGCACGGTGGGCGTCGAGGCGGCGGGTCTCCCAGCGGGAGGACTCGGCGGTGCGGTCCGGGAGGTCGGCGAGGGCGGGGCCGCGCCAGAGCGCGAGGGCGTCGTCGAGGACGACGGCCGCCTTGCCGGGGTCGCCGTCGGCGAGCGCGCGGACGCCCTCCCCGGCGAGCCGCTCGAAGCGGTGCAGGTCGATGTCGTCGGCCGCCGCGCACAGCCGGTAGCCGCCCTCGGCGGAGGCGATCGCGTCCGCGCCGAGCGCCCTGCGCAGCCGGCCCACCAGGGCCTGCAGCGCGCCGGTGGCGTCGGCGGGCGGATCGGCGCCCCACACCTCGTCGACCAGTACGGCCGCGGGCACGGTCCGTCCCGGCCGCAGGGCGAGCACGGTCAGCAGGGCACGCAGCCGCGCCCCGCCGACCGGGACGGGGGTGCCGTCCCCGCGGAGTGCCTGGGTGGTGCCGAGAATGCGGTAGCGCACGGGGTCCATTGTCTCCGGTGGTCTCAGCACGGGTCGCGGGGTTCCTGCGGAGTGGCGCCCGGGATGTAGATCGTGAGGAGGACACCGGTCTCCGCGGCGCCCTCCGATGTACGGGTTTGTGGCAGTCCGGACCACTTGGCCCAGGTATCGGACAGACGCGGCGACCGCTCCCCGGGTACGGGTTCGCACTGCGCCCGCCTGCCCGCGTGGAACACCTGCCACGACCTCATGGGTCCACCCTCTCCGGAACTCACAGGCGATCGCGAGACGTTTTCGGCATACGCCCGGTACGGTCGGGCACGCCCCTCAGCATGAAGCCCGCTGAGCGAACCCCAGGGAGCCCGACCCCATGACCACCGCCACCACCCGCCACAGCGACCGGCGGATCAGCCCCGTCTTCCTCGGGATCGTGGCCGTCACCGCGGTGACGGGATGGGCCACCTGGACGGGCTTCGCCGAGCAGCCGGGCGTGGCCGTCTTCCTGTTCGTGACGGCGGCGTGGATCGTCTCTCTCTGCCTGCACGAGTACGCACACGCGCGCACGGCCCTGCACAGCGGCGACATCTCGATCGGCGCGAAAGGGTATTTGACCCTCAACCCTCTCAAATACACCCACGCGCTGCTGAGCATCGTGCTGCCCGTCATCTTCGTGATGATGGGCGGTATCGGTCTGCCGGGCGGCGCGGTCTGGATCGAGCGGAACCGGATCCAGGGCCGCTGGAAGCACAGTCTGATCTCGGCGGCGGGCCCGCTGACGAACGTGCTGTTCGCGGTGGTCTGCACGGCCCCGTTCTGGCTGGACGCGCTGGACGGCGTACCGGCCGACTTCCAGTTCGCCCTCGCCTTCCTCGCGCTGCTCCAGGTCACGGCCGCGCTCCTGAACTTCCTGCCGGTGCCGGGCCTGGACGGCTACGGCATGATCGAGCCCTGGCTGTCGCACAACATCCGCCGCCAGGTGGAGCCCCTCGCGCCCTTCGGGCTGCTCCTCGTGATCGCCATCCTGTGGATCCCGGCGGTGAACGGTGTGTTCTTCGACGTGATCGACGCGCTGCTGCGCAGCCTGAACATCGACGAGTTCCAGACGTACTGCGGGCAGAACCTCTACCGCTTCTGGACGGACACCAACCAGTACTGCTCGGTCAGCCCGTGACGGTCGGCGACTGGCGGCGCGCCCTGTCCCGGCGCAGGTAGTACCAGGTCATGTTGGACGAGAGCCCCGCGAGCAGCACCCACACGATCCCCAGCCAGCTGCCCTGGACGAAGGAGACGACGGCCGCGGCGGTGGCCAGCAGGCAGACGACGAGGGCGTAGAGGGCGAGTCGGGACATGGGGTGCGGCTCCTGTCGGTTCCTGTCGTTGCTGCCGGTCCCGTCGAAGGGCAGGTCCCGTCGAAGGGACACGGTCCGGTCGGGGGGACACTGCTGCGTCCAGTGTCCCCCACGTCCGGAGCCCGTCCGCACGCGCTCCGTCCGGAACGCGCCGCCCGAACTACACGTCGGTCACCCGCAGACCCGCGTGGGCCTTGTACCGGCGGTTCACCGAGATCAGGTTCGCCACCAGCGCCTCGACCTGGTGGGCGTTGCGCAGCCGTCCGGAGAAGACCCCGCGCATGCCGGGGATGCGGCCGGCCAGCGCCTGGACGATCTCGACGTCCGCGCGCTCCTCGCCGAGGACCATGACGTCGGTGTCGATCTCCTCGATCTCCGGGTCCTGGAGGAGGACCGCGGAGAGATGGTGGAAGGCGGCCGTGACCCGCGAGTCCGGCAGCAGGGCGGCGGCCTGCTCGGCCGCGCTGCCCTCCTCGGGCTTCAGCGCATACGCGCCCTTCTTGTCGAATCCGAGCGGGTTGACGCAGTCGACGACGAGCTTGCCGGCCAGCTCCTCGCGCAGCGACTCCAGCGTCTTGCCGTGTCCGTCCCACGGCACGGCGACGATCACGATGTCGCTGCGGCGGGCGGTCTCGGCGTTGTCGGCGCCCTCGACGCCGTGGCCGAGCTCGTCGGCGGCGGCCTGCGCGCGCTCAGCGGCCCGTGAACCGATGATCACCTTCTGGCCGGCCCGCGCCAGCCGGTAGGCGAGGCCCTTGCCCTGCGGACCGGTGCCGCCGAGTACGCCGACGACGAGCCCGGACACGTCGGGAAGGTCCCAGGGGTCCTTCGCGGGCGCCTTCTGTGCACTGTCAGTAGAGGTCATGGGCCGACTTTACGTGCGCGATTCGCGTCCGCGGCGGTCAGGTGAGCCCCGTCACTGGCACCCTGCGGAACACGATGGTCTCGTACGCGCCGAAGTCGCCCGTCTCGTAGAGGAGTCCGACGGTGTCGTCGTCGACGCGGACGAGATCGGAGTACCCGGCGGGCAGCCCGTCCACGGTGTGCGCGGGCCGCCAGGTGACGCCGTCGTCGGTGCTGGCGCGGATCGTCATGAGGGCGCGGAACCCGGGGTCGGCGGGCCCGGAGTAAAGCAGGACGTCCGGATCGCGGAGCTGGAGCACGCTGCCCTCGACAACCGGTCCGGTGAGGCCTGCCTGCGGCCGGAAGGGCTTGACCAGGCTCTGGCCGCCGTCCCGCGAGTAGGCGTCGGCGCGGGTGCCGGGGGCGGTGGAGTCGGTGCGGGTGTTGAAGTAGACGCGTCCGTCGGGGAGTTCGGTGGCGGTGGTCTCGTTCACGTTGATGTAGTTGTCGGTGTTGTCGTCGACGTACCCGATGCGCCAGGTCTCGCCGCCGTCGTCGCTCAGTAGACAGTGCCCGCCGTTGTACTTGCCCTCGGTGCCGGTGTCCTTGCCGGCCGGCGGGAGGGAGTGGTTGGCGGGGACGACGACCCGGCCGGTGCTCAACCGGACGGCGTGGCCCGGGGTGGTGGCGTACCACCGCCAGGTGTCCTTCTTCGTCTGCTTGGTGATCTCCTTCGGGCTCGACCAGGTGAGACCCTCGTCGTCGCTGTGCTGGACCCAGACGCGGCGTCCGTCGGCGGCGCTCACCTTGCCTCGGCGGATGGCGTCCTCGGTGGCGAGGGCGGCGTTGCGGAGGTGGACGAGCAGGACGCGGCCGGTGTCGAGGACGACGGGGGCCGGGTTCCCGGAGAGCGCGTCGCCGTTCTTGGCGGCGACCTGGAGCGGGCCCCAGGTGAGGCCGCCGTCCGTGGAGCGCTTCAGCACGATGTCGATGTTCCCGAAGTCGTCGCGGGAGCCGACCCGGCCCTCGCAGAAGGCCAGCAGGGTGCCCCCGCCGGTGGCGACCACGGCCGGGATGCGGAAGCTCGCGTAGCCCTCCTGTCCCGCCCGGAACGGCACGGATGTCTCAGTACTGGCCATGGAACCCTCCCTTACCGACTCGGACGGACACTCTGCCCACCCCGGGCGAATTCATGGTGAACTCCACCTGACGAGTGGCCGGTTGCGGCAGGATGCGTGCGCATGGATGCCGTACGGGTCGCCCTGTTGCGCGAAGTGCTCGCCGGAACCGAGTGGCCGGGTGCCACGCGGCGGTTCGCGGGAGCGCTGCGGTCCTCCGTGCTGCCGCACGGGGGCGGACTGCTGCTGGTGGGGACGGCGGAGTACGAACCCTGGCACCTGGCCGCGCACCTCGTGGACGAGGCCGCCTGGTCGGGCACCCCGGAGCTGACGCCGACGCTCGTACGGCACGGGGCGCGGCCCGGGGATCCGGCCCAGCTGGCCGTCGGACTCGGCCGGATCGAGGCGGCCCGGCGGGGCGAGACGCTCCTCGTCGTGGCGCCGGACGCGCCCGGCGCCCCGCTCCTGGAACGGGTCCACGACGCCCGCCGGGCCGGTGCGACGGTCCTCGCGCTGGACTGCGGCGACCGTGAACTGCACGCGATGGCACACGAGGCGCTCGCCGTGCCGTCGGAGCCGGACCTCGACCTGGACACCGTGCAGCACCTGGTGAGCGCGGCGGCCGGGGAGAACTCTCTGCCGTCCCCGCGGGGCAGGCGGCGCCTGCGGGACCGGCTGTCACGGCTGGCGGACCAGTTGACGTCTCCGCCGCCGGCACGGTGGTGACGTACGCGCCGGTGCCGCTGTAAAGGTCACCTGCTCGCCGGTGCCGCCGTGCCGGTGAGCTGCTCGTCGGTGCCACCCTGCCGGTGAGCTGCTCGTCGGCGGCCCGAAGGTCCTCCGCGGTGGAAAATCGGTTGTCCCCGTCGGGGCCGCGCCGGACCATGGCACCTCGTGACGGAACCCGATTGCGACACCCCCGAATCCGCCCCCGGCCCGGCGCCCTCGCGCCTGCGCGCGCTGCTGCCCGATCTGGCGCCGTGGCGGACCTCCGCCGACTTCCGGCGGCTGTGGGTGGCCGGGCTCGTCACCAACTTCGGCAGCTTCCTGACCTTCGTCGCGCTGCCGGTGCAGATGAAGGATCTGACCGGTTCCGTGGTGGCCGTCGGCGCGATCGGCGCGGTGGAACTCGTCCCGCTGATCGTGTTCGGGCTGTACGGCGGAGCGCTCGCCGACGCCCTGGACAAACGGAAGCTGATCCTCTGGACGGAGGTGGGGCAGGGACTGCTGAGTGCCGTGCTGCTGGTCAACGCGCTGCTGCCGGATCCCCTGGTGTGGCCGTTGTACGCCGTCGCCGCGCTCTCCTCCTCGCTCGTCGCCGTCCAGCGGCCCGCCCTGGACGCGCTCACGCCGCGCATCGTGCGGCACGAGCACCTGCCCGCGGCCGCCGCGCTCAACTCGTTGCGGTGGACGGTCGGCGGGGTCGCGGGCCCTGCGGTCGCGGGGCTCGTCGTGGCCTACGCCGGGCTCGGCTGGGCCTATGCAGCGGACCTGGCGACCTTCGTGGTGTCGGTCGCGCTCGCCGTGGGCCTCGCCTCGTCGCCTGCCTCCCACGAGGCCGCGAAGCCGTCACTGCGGTCGATCCTGGAGGGCGCGCAGTACGCGTGGAGCCGCAAGGAGCTGCTGGGTACGTACGCCATCGACCTGGCCGCCATGTTCTTCGCGTTCCCGCTGGCCGTGCTGCCCTTCCTCGCGGACGAGCTGGACGCGGAGTGGTCGCTGGGCCTGATGTACGCGGCCCTGCCCGCCGGGGCGCTGCTGGTGAGCCTGACGAGCGGGTGGGCCTCCCGGGTGCACAGGCACGGGCGGATGGTGGTGCTGGCGGCCGTGTTCTGGGGGCTCGCGATGGTGGCCGCGGGGGCCGTTCACGATGTGTGGCTGGTCCTGCTGTGCCTGACGCTCGGCGGGTGTTTCGACATGGTCAGCGGGATTTTCCGCGCGGCGATGTGGAACCAGACGATCCCGGACGAGCTGCGGGGGCGGCTGGCGGGCATCGAGCTGCTCTCGTACTCGGTCGGGCCCCAGCTGGGACAGGTACGGGCCGGCGGCATGGCCGCGTGGATCGGTGTGCGGGGGTCCGTGTGGGCCGGGGGTCTGCTGTGCGTGGCCGCGGTGGGGGCGCTCGCGTTGTGCCTGCCGAAGCTGATGACGTACGACGTCCGGACGAACGAGCACGCGGTGCGGATGAAGGAGGCGCGGGGGAAGGTTTCGGCCGGTTCGTAGGCTGCGGGCCGGTGGGGGCTTGTCGCGCAGTTCCCCGCGCCCCTGAAAGCGGGGCCGCGCCCCTGCTTTTGCCTTTGGGGGCGCGGGGAACTGCGCGATCAGCCACGACGGACCCGCAGGTTCATGACGACCCCTCCGGCGGAGCCGTCAGTCGTCGTCCGTGCCCCGCGCGGCGGAGTCGTGCCAGCGGGGGTCGTTCTCCCATTCGAGGTTGCGCTCTCGGGCGATCTCCATCGCGTGCTCGGCCTCGCCGCGAGACGCGTACGGGCCGAACCGGTCCTTGCCCGGGCAGTCGGGCCCCTCTTCGACCTTCTTGTGCTCCAGGCAGTAGTACCACTCGCCCGGCTTCCCGACGGTCCGCTTCTTGAACAGGGCCATGGCTGAGGCTCCTTTCGCCAGGGACATCGTCCCCCACCACCCGCTGGTTAGACTCGCTGGCATGTCTGGCCAGTCGCTGCTCGTACCAGGGGAGCTTTCTCCCACCCGTCCCGTGCCGGGAAACATCAGGCGTCCCGAGTACGTGGGCAAGCCCGCGCCCACGCCGTACACCGGAGGGGAGGTCCAGACCCCGGAGACGGTCGAGGCGATGCGTGTCGCGGGGCGGATCGCCGCCCGGGCGATGGCCGAGGCCGCGAAGCTCATCGCGCCCGGCGTCACCACGGACGAGCTGGACCGGGTCGCCCACGACTACATGTGCGACCACGGCGCGTACCCGTCCACGCTCGGCTACCGCGGCTTCCCGAAGTCCCTGTGCACCTCCGTGAACGAGGTCATCTGTCACGGCATCCCGGACTCCACGGTCCTGCGGGACGGCGACATCATCAACCTCGACGTGACGGCGTACATCGGCGGTGTGCACGGCGACAACAACGCCACGTACCTCGTCGGTGACGTGGACGAGGAGTCGCGGCTGCTCGTCGAGCGGACCCGTGAGTCCCTCGACCGTGCCATCAAGGCCGTCAAGCCCGGCCGGCAGATCAACATCATCGGCCGGGTCATCGAGTCGTACGCGAAGCGGTTCGGGTACGGGGTCGTGCGGGACTTCACCGGGCACGGCATCAACTCGTCGTTCCACTCGGGGCTGATCATCCCGCACTACGACAGCCCGCACGCGACGACCCTGATCCAGCCGGGGATGACGTTCACGATCGAGCCGATGCTGACGCTGGGGACGCACGAGTACGACATGTGGGACGACGGGTGGACCGTCGTGACGAAGGACCGGAGGCGGACCGCTCAGTTCGAGCACACGCTGGTCGTCACGGACAGCGGGGCCGAGGTGCTGACCCTGCCGTAACCGCCCTTTTCCCTACCGAGTTCCACACCAAGCCGCCCGCTCGTACAGAGGGGCGGCTTTTTTATGTGGATCGGGTGGGGATCCGGGGTACGGTTTTACCGACAGGACGTCGGGAAACCTGTTGACTTAGGTAAGCCTAACCATACAAGATGGGCCCGGCTCTCGTCCCCCTTCGGCCCCGGAGGTCTTCATGAACTCGTCGAGCACACCGTTCTCGACGCTCATCCGTACCGCGTCTCACGAGCAGCACGGGCAGGCGCACGACTCGACGTTCATGAGCGAGTTGCTGGGCGGCAGGCTGGGCGTGGACGCGTACACGCGCTACACCGAGCAGCTGTGGTTCGTCTACCGGGCGCTGGAGGAAGGCGGGCGCGAGCTCGCCGGCGATCCCGTGGCCGGGCCGTTCATGCGCCCCGAGCTGGTGCGGGTGGCCGCGCTGGAGCGGGACCTCGCGCATCTGCGGGGCCCGGACTGGCGCGAGGGTGTCACCGCGCTGCCCGCGACCGAGGAGTACACGGCACGGATCACCGAGTGCGCGCGCACGTGGCCCGGTGGGTACGTGGCGCATCACTACACCCGTTACCTCGGCGACCTCTCCGGTGGCCAGGTCCTGCGGAGCAAGGCCGAGCAGACGTGGGGCTTCGCGCGCAAGGGGGACGGGGTGCGGTTCTATGTGTTCGAGGACATCGGGAACCCTGCCGCGTTCAAGCGGGAGTATCGCGAGCTGCTCGATGGTGTGGCGGTGGATGATCTGGAGAAGCAGCGGATCATTGCCGAGTGCAAGAGGGCGTTCGCGCTCAATATCGCGGTCTTTGTTGCTTTGGGGGAAGAGTTCCGCATCAGCGCGTGAGCGCTCCGCTGGGTGCGTTGATCGTTGGGTGCGGGCCGGTGGGGGCTTGTCGCGCAGTTCCCCGCGCCCCTAAAGGCAAAAAGCCAGGGGCGCGGCCTCTCTTCTCAGTGCTCCAGGAAGACTCTGCCGCCCAGTTCCACCCAGCCCTCCGGCTGGGGGGCTGTGAGGAGTTGGGAGCCGGTGCCCTGGACGATGTTCAGGGCTCGGCCCAGTTGGGCTGTCAGTTGGAGGGCCGCGGAGCCTGTGGCCTCGTCCTCGTTTATGCCGTCGCCTCGGCCGGGGAAGCCCCGGGCACGGATGCGGCCGGCCGCCTCGTCCTCCCAGGCCCAGGCGTACAGCCAGTCCCCTGGTGGGGGCACCTCCAGCGCGTCGACCTCGGCCGCCGTGTCGTACCGGCGGAGTGTGCGCGGCTCCGGCCACTCCGGGCGGGCCTCGATCCAGCTGAACTCGCCGTCGAGGCGGGTGCCCACCACGCCCGCGGGCGTGACGAGTTCGGGTACGTCGAGCAGCCAGGCCGCGCCGACGCAGGGGTATCCGGCGAAGGGCAGCCGCACACTGGGTGTGTAGATGTCGATGACCCCGCGCTCGGGGTCGTCCACGAACACCGTCTCGCTGAACCCGAGTTTGGCCGCGAACGCCTGCCGTTCGTCCTGCTCCGGCAGTACGGAACCGTCCCGCACGACCCCGAGTTCGTTGCCGTACTCACCGCGCGGTCCGCAGAAGACCCGCAGCACGTCGTAATCAGTCACGCGGGCATTCAAGCACCACGGGAGTCGTACGTACGCATCCGGCCGCCGGCCCCTGTCGACGGGGACGGCGGCCGGATGCGGTCGGTTCGGGTCAGGCCTGGGTGGCGCCCGTCGCGCGGCGGCGGCGTACCGCGAACACCACGCCCGCGCCCGCCGCGACCGTCGCCGCGGCCGCCGCGCCCAGGGCGCCGACCGGGACGTCGGAGCCGGTGGAGGCGAGGCCGCCCGTCACACCGCCCGTGGTGGAGCCGGTCGTGCCCGCGCCGCCGGTGGTGCCACCGGTGGTTCCGCCGGTCGTGCCGCCCGTCCCGCCGTTGGACGACGTCGGGTCCGGGTCCGGGAGTTCGGCGTCCTCGGACAGGGCCACGGAGAGGTCTACCGGGTCGAGTTCGGCGCCGGCCTGGTAGAAGCCTCCGAAGGCCTCCGCGCCGGCCTTGGTGAGGGTGGTGGTGACGTCGTCGAGGGTGATGACGTCGTTCTTGGCCGTCAGGTCGGCCGACTTGGGCTTGAGCTCGGCGAGGGTCACGTCGGCGGACTTCTTGCCGAGGCTGTCGACGTCGGCGGTCAGCTTGCCGGAGCCGCCGTCGACCTCCGCCTTGAGGTCGCTGAGGGTGAGGTCGAGGCCGTAAGTGCCGTTCGTCTCATGGCCCTTGAAGTTGACCGAGCCCTTGAAGGAGGCCTTGAGGGTGTCCTCGTCCGTGTCGTAGGTGCCGGTGGCGTCGGGGAAGGTGAAGATCCCGTTGCCGGATGCCTGCGAGGCACCGCCGGAGACGGTGATCCTGCCCTTCGCCACACCGTCCACCACATACGTACGGAAGGACTGCTTGACGCCCCAGCCGAGGGTGCCGTCCGTGATGTCGCCCTTGGTGGCGGCCTCGGTGGACGAGGACGTCGGGCTCGTGGTCTGCGACGGGGTGGTGGACGGGGTACCCGAGGGCGTGGTGGACGGTGTCGTGGAAGGGGTGGGCGAGGGGGTCGTCGAGCCCGAGGGCGTCGGGGACGGCGACTCGGTCTTCTTCTCCACCACCGTCAGGGGGTCGCCGGCCGCGCCGGTGTAGCCGGCGCTGCCGAAGACGTCACCCGCCTCCTTGGTCAGCTTGGTCGCCATGTCCGTCATCGTGCGGGTGACGGTGACCTCGGCGAGCGGCACGTCCTGCTGGGTCGTGCCGCTCTTCGTCACGTCCGCGGTGACTCTCGCCGCCTTGCTGTCGAACTTCACGTCGGACAGGGCGAGTTCGAAGCCGTGCAGCTTGGAAGCGATCTTCAGACCGCCCTGGAAGCCGAGCGCCACGGTGTGGGCCTCGGAGTCGTAGGTCCCGGTGCCGTTGACGAAGGTGAACGCGCCGTTGTCCTTGGCCTGCGTGGCGCCGCCCTCGGGCGTGAAGCTGCCGGCCGCCATCCCGGTCACGTACGTGCGGTACGACTGCTTGATGCCCCAGGTCAACTCGTAGCCCTTGAGCGGTACTTCGGCGGCGGACGCGGACGTCGCGGCGAGCGCGGTGGCGCCGAGCGTGACGGCGGTCGCGCAGGCTGCGGCGAGGGCTATGGGGCGGCGACGGTTGGCGGCCATGGTCGTGGGTCTCCTCGGTTCAGTGTGTGGGAGTCCGCTCAACCGGCGGACTGGGCTGGGAAGTTCAGTTCGCTTCGGGTGCGTCGGCGGCGGGCTGTGCACGACGCCTGCGGATGATCACGAAAGCCGCGGCCACCGCGATCAGGGAAGCCGCCGCGAGGCCGATGGGCAGGACGGGGACGTCCGAATCGCTCGCGGTGGCCTCGGACTTGGGTTCGGCCGTCTTCTGCTCGGCGGCCGCGGCTTCGGGGGTGGCCGACTCCGCGCTGCCCAGATCGGGCAGGGCGGGCAGTTCGGCGCTGTCGGTCAGGGCGACGGCGAGGGAGACCGGGTCCATCTCCGTGCCCGCCTTGTACATCCCGCCGAAGGCCTCGGCGCCGTCGGCGGTGAGCTTCGTGGGCGCCTCGGTCAGCCGGGCGAGGCCGTCCTTGGGCTTGAAGTCCTCGGCTGTGAAGGTGACCAGGGGGACCTTCTTCTCCGTACCGTTCGCCTTGGCCGCACTGCCCGTACCGCCCGCGCTGGTGACGTCGGCGTAGAGCGTGCCCTTTCCGTCGTCCGTGACCTTGGCCCGGAGCGCGCCGAGCTTCAGGTCGAGGCCCTGTTCGCCGGTGAAGCGGACGGCTCCGGTGAAGGTCGCGTCGAGGGTCTGCTTCTTCTCGTCGTAGGTGCCCGAGCCCTCGGGGAAGCGGAAGAGCGCGCCGCCGTCCTCGGCTCCGTCGGTGAGCTTCCACTCGCCCTTGGCGATGGACCCGGTGACGTACTCGCGGAAGGTCCGGCGCACGCCCCAGTCGACGGCGCCGTTCTCGATCCGGCCTGAAGTCTCCTTCTTCGCCTTGGACTTGGACGGCGAGGGGGACGGCGTGCGCGACGGCTCGGTGGCCGCCGCGGCCTTGACGTCGGCCGAGAGGCTGACCGGGTCGAGGGCGGTGCCGGCCGTGTAGTAACCGGCGAAGGACTTGGCGCCCTGGGCGGTCAGGGTGGCGGGCAGGTTGTTCAACTGGACCGCGTTGCCGCCGCCCTTCATGTCGATGCCGCCCAGGGAGAGGGAGGCGAAGGGCACCTGCGAGGACGTCGTGACCGCCCCGGTGCCCTTCGCCTTGCTGATGACGTCGACGTAGAGGGTGCCGCCGTTGCCGGCGAGCCGGACGGTCGGGCGGCTGATCGTGAGGTCGAGCTGATACGTGCCGTCGTCCTTCTTGTGCCCGAGGAAGTGGACACCGCCGGAGAAGCCGGCGTTGAAGGCGCCCGAGTCGCCGTCGTACGTGCCGGTCGCCGAGTGGAAGCGGAACTGGCTGCCGCCGACCGTGGCGGCGCCGCCCGTGAGGGAGAAACTGCCGTTCGCTATCGGGCCGGTGACGTAGCTCTGGAAGGAGGATTTGATGCCCCAGTCCAGGCGGCCGCCCTGCACGGTGCGGGCGGCCGCCTGGGCTTGACCGGCCGGGAGCAGTGCCACGAGTACTGCTGCGCAGAGCAGGGTCACGTAGGTGCGCAGGGGCGGGCGCGAGGGCATGGAGGTCCTCCGGGACGGGCGGGATCTGGCCGGATCCGGGGCGGTTCTGGCGAGAAAGGTAAGGCTAACCTAAGCTAAGTTTTCCGATGCGGGAAGCGTCGGATGAGACAGAAGAGGGGGCTGCGGGTCTTTCTTCGGCTGCGGACCGTGGGGGCTGGTCGCGCAGTTCCCCGCGCCCCTGGTGGGACGGGGCACCCTGCCCCACCGATGAACCGCAGACCGATCCGACCGAAGGGAACTACGCGACCGTGCGACGCATGCGTACACGAGTGGCAGGTGCACTGCTGGCGGTGCTCGCACTCACGGCGACCGCTGGCTGTGCCTCCGACGACGGCGGCTCGGCCGAGAGGGAGCCGGCCGCCAAGGCCGAGGTCGCCGCCGACCGGGTCGAGCCGCTGGCGGACACTCCGACCCCTCAACTCCCGGTCACCGTGCGCTCGTCCGACGGCAGGAAGGTCACTGTCAGGGACGGCGAGCGGATTGTTCCGCTGTCCGGGAGTCTCAGCGAGATCGTGTTCACGCTGGGGCTCGGGGACCGGGTCGTCGCCCGTGACATCACCGCCACCTTCGCGCAGGCGGAGAAGCTGCCGGTGGTCACCCGCAACCACGACGTCTCCGCGGAGAGCGTCCTGTCCCTCAAGCCCGATCTCGTGCTCGCCGAGACCACCACAGGGCCCGACGAGGCGATGGACCAGATCCGTGACGCGGGAATCCCCGTGCTCGTCGTCGACCCTGCGAAGGGCCTGGAGGACGTGGGTCCGCGGATCAACACGGTGGCCCGCGCCCTCGGCGTACCGGCCGCGGGCAAGGAGCTCGCGAAGCGCTCCGAGGAGCGGATCGCCGCCGTGCGCAAGGACATTCCGAAGGAGACCGACAGGCCACGCGTCGCCTTCCTCTATCTCCGGGGCAGCGCCTCCGTCTATCTGATCGGCGGCAAGGACTCCGGGGCCACCTCGCTGCTCGAAGCGGCGGGAGCGGTGGACGGCGGCGCCGAGTCGGGTCTGGAGAAGGACTTCACCACCATCACCACGGAAGCCCTCGCGAAGGCCGCCCCCGACGCGATCCTCGTCATGTCCAAGGGCCTCGAATCCGTCGGCGGCATCGACGGTCTCGTCAAGATTCCCGGTGTCGCGCAGACCCCCGCCGGAATGGAGCGCCGGGTCGTCTCGATCGAGGACGGCGTCCTGCTCAACTACGGGCCCCGCACGGACGAGGTAATGAAGTCCCTGGTCGACCAGCTGTACGGGGACGCGAAGTGACCGTGACCGACAAGGGCGCCGCCCCCGATTCAGGGACGGCGGACGCGGCTCCGGAGGCGTCGTCGCCCGCCCGTGAACGATCCGCCGGGCCCCGTCGCGGCGCCCCTTGGCTGCTCACCGTCGGACTGGCCGTCCTCCTCGGCCTTCTCACCCTTGCCTCCGCAGGGCTCGGCGCGTACGACATATCCCCCGGTGACGTCCTGTCGTCCATCGCGCACCGCGCCGGACTCGGCGGCGGCGAACTCGACCGGGTCCCCGAGTCGGTGCTCTGGAACGTGCGCTTCCCGCGGATCGTGCTCGCACTGCTCGTCGGCGCCTCGCTGGGCTGCGCGGGCGCGCTGATGCAGGGCGTGTTCGGCAATCCGCTCGCCGAACCGAGCGTCATCGGCGTCTCGTTGGGCGCGGCGGTCGGCGCGGTCGCCGCGATCTCGCTCGGCCTGAACTTCCTCGGCAACTGGACCCTGCCGGCCTTCGCCTTCGTGGCGGGTCTCGGCACGGCCCTGCTGGTGTACTCGATGTCCCGCTCGGGCGGCCGTACGGAGGTCGTGACGCTGATCCTCACCGGTATCGCGGTGAACGCCTTCGCGGGCGCGCTGATCGGTCTGTTCGTCTTCCTCGCGGACACCGCGGCGGTGAACCAGATCACCTTCTGGCAGCTCGGCTCGCTCTCCCAGGCCACCTGGCCGAAGGTGCTCGCGGTGCTGCCGTGCGCGGCGCTCGGGCTGGCCGTGGCGCCCTTCTACGCACGGAAGTTGGACCTGCTGTCCCTCGGCGAGCGACCGGCCCGGCATCTGGGCGTGGACGTCGAGCGGCTGCGGGTCGTGCTGATCCTGGTCGTCGCGCTGCTGACGGCCGCGGCCGTGAGCGTCTCCGGTGTCATCGGCTTCGTCGGGCTCGTCATCCCGCATCTGCTGCGCATGGCGGCCGGTCCCGGCCACCGTTTCCTCATCCCCGGCAGCGCGCTCGGCGGTGCGGTGGTCCTGCTCGCGGGCGACCTCGCGGCCCGTACCGTCGTGGAGCCCGCCGAGCTGCCGCTCGGGGTGCTCACCGCGCTCTTCGGCAGCCCGTTCTTCTTCTGGCTGCTGCGCAGGACCCGTCGCAGGCAAGGAGGCTGGGCGTGAAGCTGCTCGGACTGATCGGCACGAGGCCCGCGCCTCCCGGCCCCGTGCACCCAGGCGACGTACTCGCCGAGGCCGAGGCCCTGCACGTCCGGCTCGGTGGCCGCGAGGTGCTGTCCGGCGTGGACGTCATGGCCCGCGCGGGCGAGGTGCTGGCCCTGGTCGGGCCCAACGGGGCGGGAAAGTCCACCCTGTTGGGCGCGCTCGCCGCCGACCTCCCGGCCGCCGCGGGAGTCGTACGCGTCGACGGTCGCCCGGCGTCCGACTGGTCGGCGCAGGAACTGGCCCTGCGCCGGGCGGTGCTCCCCCAGTCCGCCGCGCTCTCCTTCCCGTTCACGGTCGAGGAGGTCGTACGGATGGGCCGGGCGCCCTGGGCCGGACAGGCCGAGGAGTACGCAGAGGAAACAGACGACGCTGCGGTGGCCGCGGCCATGGCGGCGACCGAGGTCACGGACTTCGCGGGGCGGCCCTTCTCGGCGCTCAGCGGCGGTGAGCGGGCCCGGGTGGCGCTCGCGCGGGTGCTCGCCCAGCGCACCCGGCTGCTGCTGCTCGACGAACCGACCGCCGCCCTGGACCTGCGCCACCAGGAACTGGTGCTCCGGGTCTGCCGCGCAAGGGCGCACGCCGGGGACGCGGTGGTCGTGGTGTTGCACGATCTGGGGCTCGCGGCGGCCTACGCGCACCGGGTCGTGATCCTGCGCGCCGGGCGTGCGGTGGCCGACGGACGGCCGGCCGAGATCTTCACCGACCGACTACTTTCGGACGTCTACCAACAGCCGGTCGAGGTGTTCCCGCATCCACGCACCGGCGAGGTCCTGGTGGCCCCGGTGAGGGGTTCTTGACCGGTCTTTGACCGTTTCGTGGGGGGTGTATTGAGCCGCCGTGATCAGGCCGTGGCCATACAACACCAATGAGAGCTGAATCACTGGACGGGCAGCTTTCGGTCAGGTAAGCCTCAGATAAGTTAGGGCAGCCTCACCGAGAATCTGTGCCTCCCCTGTGACCCTCTTGGAGCCTGTATGCGAGCCGTCCGACTCTCCGTCGTCACCGCCGCCGCGACCGCGGCGGCGCTGGCCGCTGTCACGGGCTGCACCGAGAAGAGCGATGCCTCGGGCGGCGACGACCGCGTCGTCAAGGTGACCGCCACGGACTCCAAGTGCGAGGTGTCGAAGACCAAGTTCCCCGCCGGGCACATCCAGATAGACGTCGAGAACAAGGGCTCCAAGGTCACCGAGGTCTATCTCCTCTTCCCGGACGACCGGATCGTCACCGAGCGCGAGAACATCGGCCCCGGCACCAAGCAGAAGGTCACCGCCGAGGTGAAGGAGGGCGACTACCGGATCGCCTGCAAGCCGGGCATGAAGGGCAAGGGCATCCGTCAGGACGTCACGGCCACCGGCTCCGGCAAGGTCGCCAAGCGTGACCCGCGTCTGGACGCGGCGGTCGCCTCCTACCGCGAGTACGCGCAGGAGCAGGCCGACGAGACCCTGCCCAAGGCGAAGGTCTTCGCACAGGCGGTCAAGGACGGCGACATCGAGGCCGCGAAGAAGGCGTACGCCGACTCGCGCATCGGCTGGGAGCGGACCGAGCCGGTCGCCGAGTCCTTCGGTGACATCGACCCGAAGGTCGACCTGCGCGAGGACGGTCTGGAGGAGGGCCAGGACCTGGAGAAGGACTGGACCGGCTGGCACCGCCTGGAGCGCTCGCTCTGGCAGGACAAGAAGCTCACCGACCGCGACTCCGAGCTCGCCGACCAGCTGATCACCGACCTCACCGACTGGCAGAAGCGGGTCGGCAAGGCCGAGATCACCCCGACCTCGATGGCCAACGGCGCCAAGGAGCTCCTCGACGAGGTCGCCACCGGCAAGGTCACCGGCGAGGAGGAGCGCTACTCGCACACCGACCTCGTCGACTTCAAGGCCAACGTCGAGGGTGCGGAGAAGTCGTACGAGCTGCTGAAGCCGGTCGCCTCGGAGAACGACGCGGCGCTGACCAAGGAGCTCGACACGCAGTTCGCGGCGCTGAACACGCTGCTCGACAAGTACCGCGAGGACAAGACCTCCTACGTCTTCACGTCGTACGACAAGGTTGGCAAGGCCGACCGCAAGGAGCTCTCCGACGCGGTGAACGCGCTCGCGGAGCCGCTGTCCAAGCTCGCCGCCGCCGTCGTGAAGTAGGACGTGACGTAAGAGGGGCCTGGCGCCATGACGGACACCACGAACACGACGAACACGACCGATACGACGAGTGCAGGGGAAGGTGCGGAGACCGGCGGGACGCGGGGCGCCGACTCCCGTGCTCCGTCGCGGCGTTCACTGATCGGCTGGGGCGGTGCCGGGCTCGCGCTCGGGGCCGCCGCGGCCGGCGGTGCGGTGGCGATGGCCCGCAACGGCGACGACGCGGAACCGACCGCCGCCGCGTCGGGCGCCGCGATCGCCTTCCACGGCACGAACCAGGCGGGCATCGCCACCCCGGTGCAGGACCGGCTGCACTTCGCCGCGTTCGACGTGAAGACGACGGACCGGGCCGCGTTCGTCCAACTGCTGAAGGACTGGACCGAGGCCGCGCGGCGGATGACCGCCGGGCACGCGGTCGGCGAGGGCGCGTACGGCGGTCTGGCGGAAGCGCCGCCGGACGACACCGGGGAGGCGCTGGGCCTCAAACCGTCGCGGCTGACCCTGACGATCGGCTTCGGCCCGTCCCTGTTCGACAGGTTCGACCTCGCGGACCGGCGGCCCGAAGCCCTGGTCGAGCTGCCGAAGTTCGCGGGCGACAACCTCGACGGGAACCGCAGTGGCGGCGACCTGTGCGTACAGGCGTGCGCGGACGATCCGCAGGTCGCGGTGCACGCGATCCGCAACCTCGCCAGGATCGGCTTCGGCAAGGTCGTCATCCGCTGGTCCCAACTGGGCTTCGGCAAGACGTCGTCGACGACTCCGGAGGCCCAGACCCCTCGTAACCTCATGGGGTTCAAGGACGGCACCCGCAACATCGCGGGCACGGAGACGGACCGGCTGAAGAAGTTCGTGTGGGTCGAGGAGAAGGACGGCCCGGCATGGATGGTCGGCGGCTCGTATCTCGTGGCCCGGCGCATCCGCATGAACATCGAGACCTGGGACCGTACTTCCCTCCAGGAGCAGGAGGACATCTTCGGCCGTGACAAGGGCGAGGGCGCTCCGGTCGGGAAGGCCAAGGAGCGGGACAAGCCGTTCCTGAAGGCGATGAAGCCCGACGCGCACGTACGGCTCGCGCACCCCGACACCAACGCCGGGGCCACGCTCCTGCGCCGCGGCTACTCCTTCACCGACGGCACCGACGGCCTCGGCCGCCTGGACGCGGGGCTGTTCTTCCTCGCGTACCAGCGGGACGTGCGCAAGGGCTTCATCCCGGTGCAGCGGAGCCTGGCGGCCGACGCGCTCAACGAGTACATCCAGCACGTGGGTTCGGCGGTCTTCGCGGTCCCGCCGGGCGTCCGCGACAAGGACGACTGGTGGGGCCGGGCGCTGTTCTCGAAGGACTCGAAGGTTTCCCAGAGCTCCACGAACTCCAAGGAGGCGTAGGCCGTGTTCGCGAACTATCTGATCGGCCTGCGCGAGGGCCTGGAGGCCAGCCTCGTCGTCTGCATCCTCATCGCGTATCTGGTGAAGACGGAGCGGCGGGACGCCCTGAAGCCGATCTGGATCGGCATCGCCGTCGCGGTGGGTCTCGCCCTCGGCTTCGGTTGCGCGCTCGAATTCGGCTCCCAGGAGCTGACGTTCGAGGCGCAGGAGGCGCTCGGCGGCTCGCTGTCGATCGTCGCGGTCGGCCTGGTCACGTGGATGGTCTTCTGGATGCGGCGTACGGCCCGCCATCTGAAGGCCGATCTGCACGGCAGGCTGGACGCGGCCCTGCAGATGGGCACAGGCGCGCTGGTCGCGACCGCGTTCCTGGCCGTGGGTCGCGAGGGCCTGGAGACGTCCCTGTTCGTCTGGACGTCCGTACGCGCCTCCAGCGACGGCACCGAGGGCCCGCTGATCGGCGTGCTGCTGGGCATCGCGACCGCGGTCGTGCTCGGTTACCTCTTCTACCGGGGCGCCCTGCGCATCAACCTCGCCAAGTTCTTCACCTGGACCGGCGCCATGCTGGTCGTGGTGGCCGCGGGCGTTCTCGCGTACGGCTTCCACGACCTCCAGGAGGCCGACTTCCTGCCGGGTCTGACGAACAAGGCCTTCGACATCAGCGAGACCATCCCGCCGGACAGCTGGTACGGCACGCTCCTCAAGGGCGTCTTCAACTTCCAGCCCGATCCGACGGTCCTCCAAGTCGTCGTGTGGTCCCTGTACTTGGTACCGACCCTCGCCTTCTTCCTGGCCCCTTCCCGGTCCGGCGAGGCACGACCGAAGACACCCGCGCCGGTCCGCGCCCCGTAGGGGCACGGGGCTGTGACATGTGCGGCTCCGCCGCGCGGGCGCGACCGGCCACGACGAACGCGCACCCGACAAATCCCCGGAGTACTTCGCATACTGGATCACGGTGCCGCAGCACTACGTGATCCCCCCACCCACGCGCCGACAGGCCCCGGTAGGGTTCCCCTCCGGGAAAGGGGAATGTGACGGTGACGGTACCCATGCGCAGGGATCACGGCCCTCATAGGCCACGCAGGCTCGGCCGGAGCGCGCTGACGGCGGCATCGGTGACCGTGCTGTCGGTGACGGCGAGCGGGTGCGTGGTGGTGCACGGGGAACGGGAGATCCTCCCCGGGGCCACGAAGACCGAGGCCGCGCGTGCACTGAAGGACTTCACGGCCGCCTACAACGAGGCCAACGGCGCCAACGACCCGTCCCTGGACGCGGACCGGGTCACCGGTGCTCTCGGGGACATCGACGGCGCGAAGTTGAAGGCCGGCGGCAAGAACCAGCCGGGCGGCAACCCCGACTACGTGCCGCTGCAGCTGAGCGACACCGAGTTCACGATCCCGAAGAAGGCGGGCTGGCCGCGCTGGTTCGTCACCGACTCGAAGGCCAACAAGGGCCGCGGCGAGGACCGTTGGCTGCTGGTGTTCACTCGGGGCGACGCCGACGACGTGTGGCAGGTGTCGTATCTGACGATCGTCGCCGCCGTAGAGGTGCCGGACTTCAAGAAGGACCAGGACGGCTGGGCGGAACCGGTCACGGCGACCGCGGCGGACCTGGCGGTCGCGCCCGGGGACCTGCCCCAGGACTACGCGACCTACCTCAAGGACGGCGGGGACACCTTCGCCGCGGGCACCCACACCACGAAGTGGCGCTCCGACCGCACGAAGAGCGCGAGCCGCCCCGGCCTCGCCCAGCAGTACATCGACGAGCCCCTGGCCTCCGGCGACTACGCCCCGGTGGCCCTGCGCACCACCACGGGCGGCGCCCTCGTCTTCTTCACCACCCGCCACTACCAGAAGCAGACAGCGGCCCAGGGTGTCCCCATCAACGTCACCAACGCCGACGTCAAGGCCCTCATGACCGGCGAACCAAAGCAGTCCCTCACCCTCGAATCCATCTCCAACCAGGCAGTCCTGGACCCCGCCAAGGACGCGGCGAACCAACAGGTGGAATTCCTGGGCAGAATCCAGGGCCTGACGGCGGCGAAGGGGGAGTAGGGGGGGCGCCCCTTCAGGGGCGCGGGGAACTGCGCAATCCTTTGGCTTTCAGGGGCGCGGGGAACTGCGCAGTCTTTAGGCCTTCAGGGGCGCGGGGAACTGCGCGACCAGCCCCCACTGGCCCGCGGACAAAGAAAATGCGAGACGAGGGGTACGGGGCGTCAGCCCCGAAGGGGCCACGCCGCAACATGATCCCGCTCAACCCCCGCATACCGAGCACACTCATCGGTAAGCACCTCGAGCAACGACAAAGGATCCGGCAGCCCGTGCTCCGGCCCCCGCACCCACTCCACACTCAACTCCCCCGGCAACCGAGCCGGAGGCACCAGCACATAGGACCCACGGCAGTGCCACCGCAACCCCGGATGCTCATCCATCGTCTCCGGATGACAGTCCAGCTCGCACGGCCACCACTCGTCCTCGTCCTCGGGCGTACCACGCGTGGCGGTGAAGAAGAGCATCCGGTCACCCCCGGACACCGCGACGGGCCCGACCTCGACCCCGAGCGCGAGCAACCGCTCCAGCGCCTCCTGCCCCGCCTCCAGCGGAACGTCCAGCACGTCGTGCACCATGCCGGTCGCGGTGATGAAGTTGGCCAGCGGTTGATGCCGGGCCCACCGCTCGATCTGCGCCCGGTCGGTCGTGGACTGTGTCTGCCAGGCGAACGACACGGGGTGCCGCGCGGGGGTGGGACACCCGACACGGTCACAGGAACATCGGTAGGCGGAGGGATGGGCGGCGGGCGCGAGCGGCAGCCCGGCTCCGGCGGCGGCAAGCAGCAGTTCCTCACGACTCGAGGAGTCGTCCCCGGAGTCCGTACGAGGCCGTCGGCCACGCAGCCACTGGGAGATCCTGCCCTGCCCGCCCGAGCGGCGGCCCATCTCTGCGCTCATCGATCCCCTCGCCCTGGCTGTTGTGCGGACAGCATGCCCTATGGTCCCACCATCCTGCGTCACGGGGGGCCGGAGCCCACATCCGGGGTAGGCGGGACGATGCCCGACCGGGTCATCCATCGAGTGTCATTGCATACTTTGAGACGATTTGCCCGCCTACGGTGTCGGCATGGTCACACGGACTGCGCTGACGGGTATCGCGGGTCTCACGTCGCTGGCCCTCGTGGGACAGGGCGGTGCGATCACCCCGCTGGAATGGGGCGCCGGCCCGCTGACGGTGTCCGCGCTCCCCCGCATCGTCCACACCGCGCACCGCGGCGGCGCCCGGGAGGTGCCGGAGAACAGCATGTCGGGCCTCATGGCCGCGTACGAGCGCGGTACGGCCCAGGTGCTCGACCTGGACACCCGGATGCTGCGCGACGGGACCGTGGTGGTCATGCACGACGCGACCCTGAACCGCACGACCTATACGGGCGGCCCGGTGGACGCGCTCGACCGGCGGGACTGGGAGGGGGTCCGGCTCCGCCCCGAGGACGAGCTGCCGGGGAGCTGGCGTTCCGAGCGGCCGCCGACGCTCGCCGAGGTGCTGGACCGTTTCGGCGGACGGGTGGTGCTGATGCTGGAGGCCAAGGACCCGCGGAGCCTGCCTGCCCTCGCCGCGATGATCAGGTCACGCGGTCTGACCCGCTCCGTGCTGGTCAACTCCAACCACCCGGCGCTGGCGTGGCGGGCCCACCGCATGGGCCTGGTCTCGCAGTTGTGGCGGTCGGCACGGCAGATGCGTACGGACCGGCCCGAGCGGTGGCGGTCGTTCGTGGACGTCCTGGACGTGGACCACAGGGCCCGCGACCGCGATCTCGTACGGGCGGTCAGGTCCGGCATTCCCCGTGTGTGGGCGCACACCGTGGTGACCCCTGCCGAGCGCGACCGCGCCCTCGCGCTCGGCTGCGACGGGATCATCACGGACGCGCCGGGACGGCTGGCGCGGGCGGAGGGCCGCCGGGCGGGAGGTCAGCGGGCGGCGGGGCCGCGTGGCGCGAGGCCGTAGAGGGCGTACTCGACGAGCTTGTCCGTGTACTCGTACGTGATGGGGCCCGTGTACTGGAGCCAGCGCTGGGCGAGCGGCGAGACGAAGAGTTCCAGGGCGATGCGCGGGTCGATGTCGGCGCGTACGGCGCCCTGCTCCTGGGCGGCGCGCAGGCGCTTCACATACAGCTGGAGCTGGGGTTCGAGGAGCTTGCCGACGAACTCCCGGCCGACCTGTTCGTTGACTACGCCCTCTGCCGCCAGGGCTCGTGACGGGGCCTCGAAGGTGGGGTCGAGCAGTTCGTCGACCGTGGACCTCAGCACCAGCTTGAGGTCGGCTTCCAGGTCGCCGGTGTCGGGGATCTCGTACTCCGCCCCCTCTCCGATGACCTCCGGCCGGGCGGCGGCCTCCGCCGCCTGGGCGCTCAGGTCGATGAACGCCTCCAGCAGGACGTCCGCCTTCGACGACCACCAGCGGTAGATCGTCTGCTTGCCGACGCCCGCGCGGGCGGCGATGCCCTCGATGGTGGTCTTGGGGTAGCCGACCTCGGTCACGAGCGCGAGGGCGGCGTCGTAGATCGCCCGCCGTGACTTCTCGCTGCGGCGGCTTGAGTCGGGGGCGGGCTTCTGCGGGGGCTGGTCGGACGTGTGAGCCATACGCCCCAATTTACCAGCCCGACAAGACGCTCCGTCTCGCCGAACGACAATTCTCGCCCCCGCCGCCCCTACCCATTCCCGTCCCTACTCGGGGGCCGGCCCCCGAACCCCCGCTCCTCAAACGCCGGAGGGGCTGAGATACCCAGGGGCGCGGGGAACTGCGCGACCAGCCACAACGAACCCGCAGATACCTCCCAGCCCGTCCGGCGTTTGAGGACGAGCGCGGCAGCGCGATACGGGGGTCTGGGGGCGCAGCCCCCAGGGGCGAGAAACAACCCGTTCGGCTCCCGCCGGGACGCCCGCTCGCGGCGCACCATGGGCTCCAACTGCCCCCGCGGTACCCGTAAGGAGCCCTCCTTGCAGCCTCCCCGCCGCGCCACACCCCGGCGCTACCTGATGTGCCCACCCGCACACTTCGAGGTCACCTACTCCATCAACCCGTGGATGGACCCCGCCAAGCCGGTCGACGTCCCCCTCGCCGTCGCCCAGTGGGAAGACCTCCGCGACCGCTACCGCGCCCTCGGCCACACCGTCGAGGAACTCACCCCCCGCCGCGGCCTGCCGGACATGGTGTTCGCGGCGAACGGCGCGACGGTGGTCGACGGCCGGGTCCTGGGCGCGCGGTTCGCCTTCCGCGAGCGGGAGGCGGAGGCCGAGGCCCACCTGGACTGGTTCCGCGCGAGCGGCTTCGACCGGGTCCACGAACCGGTCCACATCAACGAGGGCGAGGGCGACTTCGCCGTCACCGCCTCGTACGTTCTCGCCGGACGCGGCTTCCGGGCCAGCCCGCTGTCGCACGGCGAGGCGCAGGAGTTCTTCGGGCGGCCGGTGATCGGGCTCGACCTGGTCGACCCCCGCTACTACCACCTGGACACGGCCCTCGCCGTACTCGACGACGCGACGGACCAGGTCATGTACCACCCGCCGGCCTTCTCCCCCGGCAGCCGCGAGGTGCTGCGCCGGCTCTTCCCGGACGCGCTCCTCGCGGGCGACGACGACGCGGCGGCGCTCGGTCTGAACGCCGTCTCCGACGGTCTGCACGTGCTGCTTCCGCAGTCCGCGACCGGCCTCTTCGACCCGCTCAGGGAACGGGGGTACGAACCCATCGGCATGGACCTCAGCGAACTCCTCAAGGGCGGCGGCAGCGTGAAGTGCTGCACGCAGGAGCTACGTGTCTGAGCTCTCGCCCTCATCCGGGGCGGAGGACGGGGGCGGCCAGGCGTCGCCCCAGTCCGCGTCGCGGGCCGCCTTGTAGAGGAGGCCGTGGCGCTTGGTCACGGTTGAGCGGCGCAGTTGCTCCTCGGTCTCGCACAGGTCGAGGAGCACCTGTCCCTTGCGGATCTGCGGCCGCCGTACGACCCGGGAGGCGGCCGGGGTCACCGGGAAGCGGGTGGCGGCGACATAGCTGAACTTCTCGTCCTCGTACGCCAGTGAGCCGCCCTTGACCTGCCGGTGCAGCGAGGAACGGCTGACCCGGGCCGAGAAGTGGCACCAGTCCTTGCCGGGGACGATCGGGCAGGCCGCGCTGTGCGGACAGGGCGCGGCGATGTGGAAGCCGGCGCCGACGAGACGGTCGCGGGCCTCGATGACGCGGGTGTAGCCGTCCGGTGTGCCGGGTTCGATGATCACGACGGCCTGGGCGGCGGTGGCTGCGGCGTCCACGACTTCGGTGCGGGCCTGCTCGGTGAGCTCGCCGAGGACGTACGACACCGTGACGAGATCAGTGCTCTCGATGGTGAGCGCCGCTCCGATACGAGAGCGGTGCCACTCGGCGGACTTCAACAGCGGGTTCCGCGAGGCGAGTTCACGGCCGAGGGCGAGCGCGGGTTCGGCCCAGTCGAGCACGGTCACCGGCCGCTCCTCGGGCCAGGTGGCGTTGACGGCCCAGGTCGCCGCGCCCGTCCCGCCGCCCACGTCCACATGGCCGCCCGGCGTCCACTCGGGCACGACGTCCGCGAAGGCGTCCAGCGCGGCGCGTACGGCCTCGAAGGTCGCGGGCATCCGGTACGCGGCGTACGCGGCCACGTCCGCGCGGTCGCGCAGGATCGGGGCGTCGGTCGGGGTGGTCCCCCGGTAGTTCACGATCAGCCGCTCGACGGCCTGCGCGGCCGCCTTCGTCGGCAGCCCGTCGAGCAGCCCCGCCAGGGCCACACGCAGGGTCTCGGCTGGGGAAACGGGGGCGGTCACGGGGGAATTCTACGAGGGGTGCGGACGTGGGACGGGTGAGCGGTGCTCTCAGACGAGAGCACCGCTCACATCATGCTCGGCACCGGCAGCCGGAAGCGCCGCTCACAAACCGGAACAGCGCCCGCAATCGAGAGCACCGCTCACAAACCGGCGCGCCGCTCACGCACCTCGGACCGCCCGTGCCAGTCGTGTCGCCGCTGCCGCTCGGGGGCCGCTGTCCGGGGGCCGGCGGCGCGGGTGGACCGTGTTCGCCAGGAGCACCAGGAACGTGTCCGTCGACGGGTCCAGGACCAGCGACGTACCCGTGAAGCCCGTGTGGCCCGCGGCGCCGTGGCCGGCCAGCCCGCCCATGAACCAGGGCTGGTCGAGGGCGAAGCCGAGGCCGGGCGGGGAGAGGAGGAGTTCGACGTAGTCGGGACCGAGGATGCGGGCGGTGCCGTACGAGCCGCCCGCCAGCAGCGTGCGGCAGAAGACCGCCAGGTCGCCCGCCGTCGAGAAGAGGCCCGCGTGGCCCGCGATTCCGCCCAGCGCCCAGGCGTTCTCGTCGTGGACCTCGCCCCGCAGCATGCCCCGGTCCGCCTTGGCCCACGGTCGCCGCTGGTCCTCGGTGGCGGCCGCGTCCGGGCGGGGTCCGAACCCGGTGGCCGTCATTCCGAGCGGCCGGGTGATGCCGTCCCGGACGAGGACGTTCAGCCGGCGCCGGGTGATCCGTTCGAGGACGTGCTGGAGCAGCAGCATGTTGAGGTCCGAGTAGGCGTACGGGCCACCGGGCGCGGTCAGTGGCTCCTCGGCGCGCAGCAGGGCGAGCCGGGCCCTGTCGTCCCGGCAGTCGTACAGCGGGAGTTCGGGCCGCAGTCCGGAGGTGTGGGTGAGCAGGTGCCGCACGGTGATGCCGTACTCGGCGGCCGCGGTGAAGTCCGGCAGATACGCCCCGACGCGCGCGTCGATGCCGAGCGTGCCGCGCTCCAGCTGCTGCACGGCGGCCACGCTCGTGAAGAGCTTGGTGAGGGAGGCCAGGTCGAAGACGGTGTCCGCGGTCATCGGGACGCGGGCCTCGCGGGGCAGCTCGACGCCCGTGTCGGTGACCTCGTCGTACGCGGAGTACCGCACAGCCCAGCCCGCCGCCTCCTCGACGGCGATCACGGGCCCGCGTCCGGCGACCAGTACGGCGCCCGGGGCCCAGGGCCGGTCCCCGTCGGTGAGCCGCCGGAACTCTCGTACGAGACGGTCGAGTTCGTCGGGGTCGAGCCCGGCACGTTCCGGTGTGCCGAGGCGCAGTCTCGGTGCGCTCAGCTCTCCTCCCCCACTCTCGGCTGCGCTCGAGCGGGGGAACCCCCACCCTTCACGTCCGCCTGTCTCCGCCAGGGACGGCACAGTCCCACGAAGCAGCCGACGGCGACCAGTGAACACGCCAACTGGACGACGGCCATCGGGACCGCGGTGTGTTCCCCGGCGATGCCCACGAGGGGTGTGGCGAGCGCGCCGACGAGGAAGGAGGAGGTGCCGAGCAGCGCGGACGCGGAGCCCGCGGCGTGCCGGGTGCGCATGAGGGCGAGCGCGTTGGTGTTGGGCATGCACAGGGTCATCGCGGACATCAGGACGAAGAGGCCGACGGCGATCGGGACGAGGCCCACCTCGCCGAAGACCCCGCTCGACATCAGCAGCAGCGCCGCCGAGGCGGTGGTGATGATCCCGAGGCCGACCGCGAGGACCTTGTCGAGACTGACCCGGCCGACGAGGAGCTTGCCGTTGATCTGGCCGACGGCCACGAGGCCGATGGAGTTGACGCCGAAGAGGATGCTGTAGGTCTGCGGGGAGGCGCCGTAGATCTCCTGGATCACGAACGGCGACGCGGATATGTACGCGAAGAGCGCCGCGAAGGCGAAGCCGCCCGTGAGCATGTAGCCGGTGAAGACGCGGTCGGCGAGCAGGCCGCGCATGGTGCGCAGCGCCTCGACGGTGCCGCCGCTGTGGCGGTGCTCGGGCGCGAGGGTCTCGGGCAGCGTCCGCCAGACGACGACGGTCAGCACGATCCCGACGGCGGTCAGGATGTAGAAGACGCCCCGCCAGTCGGTGATCCGCAGCACCTGTCCGCCGATGAGCGGCGCGATGATCGGCGCGACCCCGGAGATCAGCATGAGCGTGGAGAAGAACCGGGCCATGTCGACGCCGTCGTAGAGGTCGCGTACGACGGCGCGTGCGATCACGATTCCGGCGGCGCCCGCGAGGCCCTGGAGCAGCCGGAAGGCGACGAGGAGTTCGATGGTGGGGGCGAACGCGCACACGGCGGTGGCGACGACGTAGACGAGCAGTCCGGCGATGAGCGGCCGTCTGCGCCCCCACTTGTCGCTCATCGGGCCGACGACCAGCTGCCCGAGGGCCATGCCGGCGAGGCACGCGGTGAGGGTCAGCTGCACGGTGGCCGCGGACGCGTGGAGCGCGTCGGTGACCTCCGGGAGCGCCGGGAGGTACATGTCGATGGACAGCGGCGGTACGGCGGTGAGGCCGCCGAGGACGAGCGTGACCAGGAGTCCCACGGAACGGCGGGCCTCCGGCGGCGGTACCGGTGCCGCCGCAGCGGCGGTCGCCGTCTCCTCGGTGACCGCGTCGGTGACCGTCTCGGTGACGGCCGCGCTCGGTATGTGCCCCTCCGGGCCGTCCTGGTCCCGCGTGGTGCGGCCACGCTCGGACATGCGCCCCTCCCTGTTTGTGGAATACGCCACCTATGCTCTCAGCTCGTACAGGTGGTCGAGACCATCGCGTTCGAGTCGTCGGTGATGTTCGGGTCGTCGACCACGTTCGGGTTCGGGTCGTCGGCCATCGGGTGATCGTGCTCACGGAGCGAGGGGTTGGGATGGCGGGAGAACGTGTGCGGTGGGGCGTGCTGGCGACCGGTGGGATCGCCGGGGCGTTCACGGCGGATCTGATCGATCTGCCGGACGCCGAGGTGGTCGCGGTGGCGTCGCGCACCGAGGAGTCCGCGAAGGCGTTCGCGGAGCGGTTCGGGATCCCCCGGGCGTACGGCGACTGGGAGAGCCTCGCGGCGGACGAGGACGTGGATGTCGTGTACGTCGCGACTCCGCACTCGGCGCACCGGGCGGCGGCCGGGCTCTGTCTCGAGGCGGGCCGGAACGTGCTGTGCGAGAAGGCGTTCACGCTGAACGCGCGCGAGGCGGAGGAGCTGGTCGGCCTCGCGAAGGAGCGCGGGAGCTTCCTGATGGAGGCCATGTGGATGTACTGCAACCCGCTGATCCGGAAACTGAAGGCGCTGGTCGACGAGGGGGCGATCGGCGAGGTCCGCACGGTGCAGGCGGACTTCGGTCTGTCGGGGCCCTTCCCTCCCACCCACCGGCTGCGCGATCCGGCGCAGGGCGGTGGCGCGCTGCTCGACCTGGGTGTCTATCCGGTGTCGTTCGCGCACCTGCTGCTCGGTGAGCCCTCGGAGGTGATGGCGAGAGCGGTGCTCTCCGACGAGAGCGTCGATCTCCAGACGGGGATGCTGCTCTCTTGGGAGAGCGGTGCTCTCGCTTCGTTGCACTGCTCTCTCGTCGGCGGCACGTCGACCTCCGCCTCGGTCACCGGTTCCGAGGGCCGTATCGACATCCCGTCCGGCTTCTTCCACGCCGACCGCTTCGTACTGCACCGCGACGGCCGCGACCCGCAGGAGTTCACCGCGAGCGCGGCAGACGGAACCCAGGCCAGCCTCAAACACGAGGCCATCGAGGTCATGCGCTGCCTCCGGACCGGCGAAACCGAGTCCCCTCTGGTCCCCCTCGACGGCACCTTGGCAGTAATGCGAACGCTCGACGCGGCAAGGGACCGCGTCGGCGTCACGTATCCGGGCGAGGTGGCGCCCCTTTAGGGGCGCGGGGAACTGCGCAGTCTTTCAGGGGCGCGGGGAACTGCGCGACCAGCCACGGATAGCCCGCAGCCGACGAACAACCCGCGCAGTTCCCCCCTCCCGCCGAAGGCGCTACGCCGGCTTCAGCCCCTGATCCCCCACCTCGGTAACAAACGACGCGGCGGTCGTGATCGCAGCCCCAGGCGTGGTCACGGCAGCCACCGTCTTGAAGTCCACCCGGGCCGACTCCCGCCCGAGGCGAACCGTCGAATACCCCCGATGCCCGTTGTAGTGCTTCATGTGCGGGTTGGCGGCAAGATAACCCGCCCAGTTGGCGGGCCGGGCGGCCCCGTTCTGCCCACTGCTGACCGACGTGGCGACAACCTCCGTACCCAGAGTCCGCGACCCCGGGTCGGCGAAGTCCCGCTTGATGTCGAAGGCGTACGACACATGGACGTCACCGGTGAGCACCATCAGGTTCTCCACACCGGCCGCCTCGGCACCCGCGAGGAGACGCCGACGGGAGGCGGGGTAGCCGTCCCAGGCGTCCATGCTGAGGGTGGTGTTGCCAGCGGTGGCGTGGTTGCGGCGGGCGAAGACGACCTGCTGCGGAACGACGTTCCACAGCGCGTTCGACCGCTTCCAGCCGTCAATGAGCCACCGCTCCTGGGCGAGCCCCGGCAGGGTCTGCGACTCGGCCTCCGACTCGGGGGTGGGCGTCTTCCAGCCGTCGCCGTTCGCCTGGTCGGTGCGGTACTGCCGGGTGTCGAGGATGTCGAACTGCGCGAGCCTGCCCCAGTTCAGACGGCGGTAGAGCCGCATGTCGGCGCCCTCGGGCCGCTGCGGGTGGCGCAGCGGCAGGTTCTCCCAGTACGAGCGGTACGCGGCGGCGCGGCGCAGCAGGAACTCCTCCGGCGGCACGTCGTTCTCGGGGATGTCGTCCGCGTAGTTGTTCTCGGTCTCGTGGTCGTCCCAGGTGACGACGAAGGGGTGCGCGGCGTGCACGGCCCGCAGGTCGGGGTCGGTCTTGTAGAGGGCGTACCGCAGCCGGTAGTCCTCCAGCGTGATCGTCTCCCGGTTGAATATGTCGGGCAGCACGCGGTCGGTGTAATTGCGGACGCCGCCCACGGAGTTGACCGCGTACTCGTACAGGTAGTCGCCGACGTGGAAGACCACGTCGACGTCGTCCTCGGCGAGATGGCCGAACGGGGTGAAGTACCCGTCGTGGTACGCCTGGCAGGAGACCACGGCCAGCGTCAGTTCGGAGACGCTCGAGCGGGACGAGGGCGCGGTGCGCGTACGGCCGGTCTCGCTGACCCAACTGCCCACGCGGAAGCGGTAGTAGAAGACCCGGTCGGAGTCGAGGTGGCCGACCTCGACGTGTACGGAGTGGTGGAACTCGGGGTGGGCGACGGCCGCACCACGTCTGACGATGTGTCGGAATCGTTCGTCGCGCGCCAACTCCCAGCGGACGGTGACGCGTTGCGACGGGAGACCGGAGTCGGCCTGGAAGGGGGCGGGCGCGAGCCGGGTCCACAGCAGCACGGAGGCGGCCTGCGGGTCACCGGAGGCGACACCTAGCGTGAAGGGGTTCTCGGTGATCTTCGCCGCGTCGAGTTCCGCGGCACCCGCCACGCCCGCGGTCGGCAGGTTGGTGGCGAAGGCGAGCGCGGCGGCCGCGCCGGTGACCGTGAGGAAACGGCGGCGTCCGAGGTGACGGGCTGCGGCGCGGAGTTCGGGGGCGTGCTGCGACTGTTGCTGGTGGCCTGCGAGTGTCATCTGGCCCTCCCCTGACTGTTGTTGTACTAGGTATTGGAGTGATCAGATTCGACGTCGGACTGTCACGTACACACCAGTCAGATGTCGGACAGATGAGATTCGTGTGGCGGAAGATCGCCTGTCCTCACGTACGCTGCTGGGCCATGAACGCCATGGGAACGAAGATCGCGATCGTGACGGGAGCCGGCTCGGGGATCGGCCGGGCCGTGGCCGTTGAACTGCTTCGCACCGGCTGGTCGGTGGCGCTCGCGGGCCGCCGCGCGGAGCGCCTGGAGGAGACGGCGGCGCTCGCGGAGACGGCACGCGCGGGACAGCCGGCCGCGGAGGACGTCACGTCCTTGTGCGTACGCACCGATGTCTCGCGGCCCGACGAGGTGGCCGCGCTCTTCACCGCCGTACGGGACCGCTTCGGGCGGCTCGACTTCCTCTTCAACAACGCGGGCACCTTCGGTCCCGGCGGAGTGCCGTTCGAGGAACTGCCGTACGAGGCCTGGCGGCACGTGGTCGGCACCAACCTCGACGGGGCGTTCCTGTGCGCGCAGGCGGCGTACCGGCAGATGAAGGAGCAGGATCCGCAGGGCGGCCGGATCATCAACAACGGCTCGATCTCGGCGCACACGCCGCGCCCGCGGTCGGCCGCGTACACGGCGACCAAGCACGCGCTGACCGGCCTCACGAAGTCGCTGTCGCTGGACGGGCGGCCTTACCGGATCGCCTGCGGGCAGATCGACATCGGCAACGCGGCGACGGACATGACCGAGCGGATGCAGACGGGGGCGCTGCAGGCGAACGGGGAGGTGGCACCCGAGCCGGTGATGGATGTGGCGGACGTGGCTCGCACGGTGCGGCACATGGCGGCGTTGCCGCTTGAGGCGAATGTACAGTTCGCGACGGTTCTCGCTACCGCGATGCCGTTTGTGGGGCGGGGATAGCCTGCCGCCGGCTGGACGGATGGTGCGGGTCGCGTGTGGCTGGTCGCGCAGTTCCCCGCGCCCCTTGCGGGGCGCAGGACCAGCCCCTCAGTCCCATCCCGTGAGTCAATCTGCACAAACGGAGGGGATACCTCCGCGGTATCTCGGCCGGTTACGGGCCTATGCTCGACACTCCTCCACCAGAACTTCACACTTGGAGCACAGGGCTTCCGTGCCACACCTCTGGGGGGAGGCGGCAGCCGTTCCGGCGGCTCGGGTGGGGGGATTCCGCGTGGGACCGCGGGATTGCGACCCGGGCCACGGAACGGCTGCCCACCATTCGGGACGAGAGCGTCGTCGAAGCCCGGGCCGCCGTGTCGAAGAAGGTGACGCCGCGGTCGAGGGCGCGGCGGATCGCCCGCTGCTCTCCATGCCCGTGGACGCCAGGAGTTGGAGCACACGCGAGGGCAGGACGGCGGGGCAGGAATCGCGGTCGGAGGCAGGACCGCGACGGCGAACCGCGGCGGTCGTTACGCCTGGCCGGTCTCGAAGCGGGAGATCCTGCCGCCTCCGTCGACGGTGAAGCTCCACCGCGTCCTCATCTCGCCCCAGGCGTCGTTGCTGTAACGGGCGAGGAGGGCGAGGCCGCCGTCCGACTCGTTGTCGACCTCCATATGGCCGTGGGAGTCGAAGATCTCCCGCTCGGTCCATTCGTCGAGGTCGCGGTCCGAGCCGTCGTCGGACATCGTCGCGTCGGGCGTGAGGACGGCCCGGAAGGCGTCCCGGTCATGGGCGTTCACGGCGCTGACGAAGTCCCGGACGGCCGGGTTGCTCAGCTTGGCTACCTGAATCGTCATGGACGTCAGACTCACACCGCCCGGCCGCCCCCGCCACCCGAACGGCGGCGCGGGCCGGGACCCGGGCGACTGTTCGGTGCGACGGTGGGCAGGCGGCGTACGAGACAAAAGGGGCCGTTCGCGTGAGAACGGCCGACTGGGACGCCGGTCGGGACGCCAGCCGGGACATCCGAGGAGTGACGAGAACCGTGACCTCTTTCGACCGACGCGACCTGGGACTGCTGCTGCTCCGCCTCGGCACCGGCGGGGTGCTCGCGGCGCACGGGACACAGAAGCTCTTCGGCTGGTTCGGCGGGGGCGGGCTCTCCGGGACCGGCCAGTTCATGGAGTCCGTGGGGTACGCGCCCGGCAGGGCGAGCGCGACCGCGGCGGGCCTGGCGGAGGCGGGCGGCGGCACGCTCCTCGCGCTGGGCCTCGCGACCCCGGCGGCCGGCGCCGCCGCGGCCGGGGCGATGGCGGGCGCGTCGGCGGTGCAGGCCCCGAACGGCTTCTTCAACCAGAGCGGCGGCTACGAGCACGCCGCGTCCCTGGGTCTCGCGGCGGCGGGCCTCGCCGTCACGGGCCCCGGCCGGCTCTCCCTCGACCACGCGCTCGGCCACGCGGTCGACCGCGGCTGGATGGTGCCGGTCGCCCTCGCGGGCACGGCGGCCGCGACGCTGGCCGTGGTGGGGCTCCGCAACAAGCGGCTGCGGAGCGAGAAGGAGGGCGAGCAGGGGGAGTTGTTCGGCGAGGACAGCATGTCGTACAGCGCCTAGGACCATTCGAGACCACTGAGCACGTGGACCGTCATGGGCACCCGCCCCGGCGCACCCCGACTCATGACAATCTGCTCGTCATGAGCGACGAGGATCTCTGGGAGTCCATCGACCGTATCCAGGACCGGCTGGCGAGCTCCCAGCCGGCCCGACCGCCCCAAGAGGCCCTGCTCCTGCGGATGTTGAAACTGTCGGAGGAGGTCGGCGAGGTCGCCGAGGCGGTGATCGGCGCCACCGGGCAGAACCCGCGCAAGGGCGTCTCCCACACCTGGGACGACGTCCAGTCCGAGCTGTGCGACGTGATCATCACGGCCGCGGTGGCCCTGCGGACGCTGACGCCGGAGACTCGCGAGGTGTTCGCCGCGCACCTGGCGCGCGTGACGGACCGCTCGCTGAACCCGTGACGCTCCACACGGGAGACGCAGGAATCGCGGGAGGCGCGGGAAACGCCGTACGCCGTGCGGTCGTTGGGGAGCGCCGGTCTCAGGACGACGAGTCTCCGTAGAGGGCGGCAATCGCGGCGGCCCGGTCGCACAGGGTGGTGCGCAACGACTGCGGGGCCAGGGCCTCCGCGTCCATGCCCAGCTGCCACAGCGCCCATTCGGCGTGCCGTGAGTCCTGGAAGGTCACCTCCAGCCGCAGCCGGCCGTCCGCGTCGGGTTCCTCCGCGCGGACGGCCAGCGCGGTGTCCAGCAGTTCCTCCCGCCGCTCCGGGTTCACCCGTACCAGCACGGTGATGTGGTCGCTGCCGGAGAGAAACCGCGCGGAACGCTCCCGCCAGATCCGGTCCAGGTCGACCCGGTTCGGTCGCTGTGCCGGTTCGGGGAGTTCCTCGGCGGCCAACACCCGCGACAGCCGGTACGTGCGGTCCTCGCCGGATCTCGTGGCCAGCAGGTAGGCCCGGTCGCGTGCGGTGACCAGGCCGATCGGGTCCACCGTGCGCCACTGAGGCGGCCGGCCCGTGGCCGCGTAGTGGATACGCAGCTTGTGTCCGGCGAGCACCGCGCGCCGGACCTCGATCATGGTGGCGCCCGGTACCTCCTCGGTGACCAGCCGGCGTGCGAGCAGGTCGGTCTCCGGATCCACGAGAAATCGCCGGGCCGCGTCGCTCGCGGTGACCCGGTGGCTTTCCGGCAGCGCGTCGACCACCTTCCGAATGGCCGAGGCGAGCGCCGAGCCGAGGCCGAACGCCTGCTCGCCGCGCCCCGATCCGGCGGTCAGCAGGGCGAGGGCCTCGTCGTGGTTCAGCCCGGTGAGCTCGGTCCGGAAACCGGGCAGCAGCGCGAACCCGCCGTGCCTGCCGCGTTCCGCGTAGACCGGGACGCCGGCCGCGGACAGTGCCTCGATGTCACGCAGCACGGTACGGGTGGACACCTCCAGCTCGCGGGCCAGCGTGTCCGCGGTCAGCCGACCGCGCTGACGCAGCAGCAACACCAGGGAGACCAGCCGGTCGGCGCGCATACGAGAACACTATCGAATACATGACTGAGGGTGTCGTGATTTGTTGCGAGGCTCGTCAACACGACGTCGCAAGCACGACATCCGAAGCACGACATCGAAGCCTGCGGCCACCGAGCCAAGGGCCTTACGTACTCCCATGACGTACTCCCATGACGTACTCCCCATGAATCGAATGGAGCTGACGTGGCAGCCGATGTGACGGTGGAACGAACGGCGATCAACCCGGTGACGTGGTCGGTGGAGATGGGGTTCAACCAGGGCGAGGTCGTCTCCGGGCACACCCGGACCCTGTACATCTCGGGCCAGACCGCGATGAGCGAGGACGGCAAACCCCAGCACGAGGGCGACATGGCGGCGCAGTTGGCGCTGAGCATCGGCAACCTGGAGGCCGTACTCGGCGAGGCAGGCATGTCTCTCGCGAACCTCGTCCGGCTCAACGTCTACACGACCGACGTCGACCTGCTGTTCCAGCACTACGGCGTGCTGGCGGCGCGGTTGGGCGCCGCCCGGGTGGCGCCGACGACCACGATGCTCGGGGTGACACGGCTGGCGATCCCGGGTCAGCTGGTCGAGCTCGAAGGGACCGCCGTCGCGTAGCGCGGCCTCGCGGGCGTCAGCTCGGCGGCAGGCAGTGGTCGTCCGGTGCGACGGTCCCCCAGATACGGCGGCCGATGTCGCGCAACTGCCGCTGCTGGGCCAGGGTCAGGGGCTCGAAGACGTAGCGGCTCACGGCCTCCGCGTGCCCGGGTGCCGTCGCGACGACCTTCTCCCGGCCCGTGTCCGTGAGAGTGGCGAGGGTGTAGCGGCCGTCGGCGGGATCGGGCGTACGGCGCACCCAGTCGCTCTTCTCCAGCCGCTTGACCAGATGGGAGAGGCGGGACAGCGAGGTGCCCGTGTAGCCGGCGACCTCGCTCATCCGCATCGTGCGCTCCGGGGCCTCGGAGAGCATCGCCATCACCTGGTACTCGACGTGGCTGACCCCGGCGTCGCGCTGCAGTTGCGCGTCGAGCGCGCCCGGCAGCCTGACCAGCACGCCGGCCAGCGCGTGCCAGGCCTCCTTCTCGCCGTCGGTCAGCCGGCGAGGCTCCTGCGGGGTCTCCATGGCCGCCACTTTAACGTGACGGTTCAAGTGATCGGCCCGCCCCGCAAGCCCCGTCCAGGCCCTGACCCAGCCCTCGCAAGCCCTGCTCGCGCCGCCTACGCCGACGTACGCGAATTCGCCTACGCGGACGTACGCGTGAAGGCGAGCGTCGCCGTCACGGTGGTCAGGCCGCGGATCATGCCCAGCTGGTTCCAGCCCATGCCGAACTGCTCGCGGTCCACGGTGAACTCCGCGGTGAGCGTGACCGCGGAGGCGGTCGCGCCGGTGACGCGGGCGGTGACGGTCTGGGGGCGGCTGATGCCACGGGCGGTCAGCTGACCGGATATCTCGACGGTGTCGTCCTGGCGGACCGTCGCGTTGCGGACGGCGAAGACGAGGGAGGGGTGCCGGTCGGCGTCGAAGAAGTCGCTGCCGTGCAGGTGCTCGTCGCGCTTGCGGTTCTTGGTGTCCAGGGAGGCCGCGTCCAGGGTGATCGTGCCGCGGGCGCTGCCGTCGGGCTGGACCTCGCCCTCGCCGGTGACCCCGGCGAAGACGCCCTTCACGTTGACCATGCCCCACATCGTCCTGTGCTTGATCGCGACGGTGGTGCGGGCGGGGTCGAGCTGCCACAGGCCGGTTTCTACGGCGACGGTCATGGGACTTCTCCTGACGGTTTCGAACGATCGACTCAGTAATCCAAATTTGGATGACCCCACGCTAGCCGATTATCCAAAATTGAACAACGGGTAGACTTGGTGACTATGGCCGACTCCTCCGCCCTCGCCGACCAGCCCGAACACGAGCCGACGGGCGGAGACGGGCTGTCGGGCGGAGACGGGCTGTCGGGCGGAGACGGGCTGTCGGCGGACGACGCCGGGCTGCTCCCGGCCGAGCTGCGGGCCTGGATGCGTCTGCTGGCCGCGGCCGGGGCGATCGAGCAGTCGCTGCGTTCGCGGGTCAAGGACGCCATGGGGATCTCGCACGACGAGTTCCTGGTGCTGTGCCTGCTGGCCGACCAGCCCGGCTCCAGCCTGCGGATGACGCGGATCGCGGAGCTGCTGGGGCGCCCGAAGACGCGGCTGACCTATCAGGTCGCCTGTCTGCAGCACGCGGGGCTGATCAGCAAGAACTCGGCCTGCGGCGACCGGCGCGGCATCGAGGTGACACTCACGGACAAGGCCCGCCGTCTGCTGAGCGAGGCCTCGCGCCCCCTGGCCGACGCCGTCTCCGAGGCCATCGCCCGGACGGCCTGCGCCCAGCGGTACGCGCAACTGCACGATCTGCTGCCTGCGCACCCGTTCCCGGCGGCCGAGGGGCACGGCGCCGAGAAGCCGGAGTAGCGGGGGCAGCCGGATTGGCGGAAGCAGCCGGAGCAGCAGGAGTGGCGGACCGCCGAAGGACCAAGGACCCACGAAGGGCCGCGGCCACGGGGAACACCCCTTCGGCCACAGCCCTTCATCTCACGGCATACGTACGGTCGGTACCGTCAGAAGCCGGGGAACACCCGGCGGAGGTCGTCCAGGGTCAGGCCGTCCCCGGTGACGGCCACACCGTTGGGCGTGTTCGCGGGCGCGTGGCGGCCCGTGACGAGCCGCAGCCACCACTCGGCAGGCGCGCTGAGCACGGCGTCGGGCTCGGCCGGTTCGTCGGTGAGCGCGACCGCGTCGCCCAGGTCGAGCCCGAACGAGCGCTCGGGGGACGTGGTGCGGACGGCGACGCGGACGTGCCGGCCGTCGAGGGCGTCGGCCTTGCCGAGGAAGCCTATGAGCATGCCGACCTGGTCGAGGAGCGGCTCGGTCGCCGCCCGCGCCAGGCCCACGGTCCGGTCGAAGGCGACCTCCACGTCCCACGAGTGGTTGGCGAACTCGCTGAGCCGCATGCCCGCGGCGGTGGCCACGTCCACGGGTGCGGGCAGGAATCCGAGGTCGATCCGCAGGTCCTGGCGCGTCTGCGCGTCGAGGTCCTCATAGGCGCGCACCAGCGCCTCGTTGGAGGTGACGAACCCCGCGGCCTGCTCGGCCGGGGACATCGCGTCCCAGCGCGCCCACACGGACTTGTTGAAGTCCATGTCCTTGGGCCCGGCGCCGCTCAGCGAGCCCTCCAGGACGGCCAGGCCTATCTCCGCACCGCTGCCGAGGTGGCTGAGCACCTGGGCGACGGTCCACTCCGACGCCCCGGAGGGCCGGTCGAGGTCGGCGGCGGCAAGGCCGCCGTGCACGACGGTGGTGAGGTAGTCGTGTCCGCTGCGCAGGGCACCGATGATCCGGTCGGCACGTTCGGTCATTTCTCAACTCCGGTGGGACGGTGATGAATTGGCGGCCCGGTTCGAGCCGCGTTCCGTACGGGGCCAGCCTGACGCACCTTGACTTGCCTCATCATTAACTTGAACCTTCAAGCTGGACCGTAGGTCATTCCACTTGAACCGTCAACCGATATCGGGCCTCGCGGGAACCTGCTGGAAGAGCCGCAGGGGGACGGCCGCGGCCAGCGCCCGATAGCCCTCCGGGTTGAGGTGCAGCCAGTCCCCGTCGTGCAGGGTGGACAGCAGCCGGCGCGGGTCCCGCGGGTCACGGACGGCACGGTCGAAGTCGATGACCGCGTCGAACGTCCCGCTCGTACGGATCCAGGAGTTGACCGCCTGCCGGGCCGACTCACGGTGCCCGTCGGGGTCGTCGTACATGGCGTTGCCGCCGAACGGCGTCAGCGTGACGCCGTACACCCGGATGCCCTGAGCGTGCGCGCGGACCACGATCTGCTCGTACGCGGCGGTCAGTTCGGCGGTGACGCTGCGCTGGGCGGCCTGCGTGGCCGCGGCGGTGCCGATGTCGTTGACCCCCTCGAAGACGACCAGCCAGGAGACACCGCTGCGGGACAGGACGTCACGGTCGAGGCGGGCGAGGACGTTGGGGCCGAGGCCGTCGTTGAGGACGCGGTTGCCGCCGGCGGCCTGGTTGAGCACCGCGACGTCCGAGGTCGCGGGCCGGGCGTGCAGCCGGTCCAGGAACCGGTCCGGCCAGCGGTTGTTCCCGTTGGTGGTGGAACCGCGGCCGTCCGTGAGGGAGTCGCCCAGGACGGCGACCGCCGCCGTGCCATGTCCTGAGAGCACCTCGACGTCGCTGAGCAGATACCAGTGGTTGACGGGAGTCGCCTCCGGCAGGTCCAAGTCCCTTGTGCGGTCGGCCTTCTGGAGGTACGAGGTGGTGCGTGATCCCGGGTGCGAGGTGAGCGCGAGGGAGGGCTGGCCCTCGGCGAGGTAGGCGGTGACGGTCAGGTTGGAGCCCGACCGGAGGTCGAAGTCCAGTGCGTCCGAGACGACTTGGGCTCCGGAGGGCACGGTCGCGAACCCACGCCCGCCGAACGTCACCCGCCGCAGGGTGCCGGGCTCGATCGCGGCGACCCCGGCCCGTCCGTCGCGCGGGAGCGCCACGGTCACCGCCGTCAGCGGCAGCGCGGTGTCGCCGAAGGCGTTGGAGAAGCGCAGCCGCACACGCTCGCCCCCGGTCGAGACGCGAACGGTCTGCCGCAGGGTCGTGTCGGTCAGGACGGCACGGTCCTCGGTGAACGGCGGGGGCGGCATATTGCCCGGCTCGGTGAGCTGCGGCATCGCGGTCCAGGTGTTGACCCAGTACCGGGCGGCGGACGACACCGCCGGGCGGCCGGCGTCCCCTTCCGTGGCCCGGGTCTCCTCGACCGGGGCGACCAGCGCGACCACTGCGGACGAGGTCACGACGAGGGCGAGGACGAGGACGAAGGGGGTGAGCAGACGGGTGACCAGACGGGCGAACGGGACTCTTCTCGGCGTGGACGGTTTCGCGGGCACGGTGAACTCCTCCGGAGCGGCGGACGGGGTTCCTGGCGGCCGAGGACACACCTCCGACCGCCAGGATGTGACGGAACGTCACGAACAACTGGCTGCTGACGCTCTGTCCGTCAACTCACGGAGCACGCCGTCCCGTTGAGAGTGAACGCGGTCGGAGCCCCGCTGTTGCCGCCGTGATTCGCCTGATAGCCGATGCCGACGCTCGCGTTCGGCGCGATCGTGCCGTTGTACGTGGCGTTGGCGGCGGTCACCGCCCCGCTCGCCGGGGCGTACGTGGCGCCCCAGCCGTTGGTGATGGTCTGCCCGGAGGGCAGGGTGAAGGCCAGCTTCCAGCCCTCGATAGGGGCGGTGCCGGTGTTGGTGATCGTCACGGAGCCGGTCAGTCCCGTACTCCACGCGTTGGTCGTGACGGTCACCTTGCAGGCGCCCGGCTGGGGCCCGGGCCCGGGGCCCGAGCTGTCCAGACCGAAGAACGTGAGCACCCGGGCCGCCATGCCGTACGCGTACAGGTTGTGGCCGACACCCTGGAGGCTGATGGCCTCGACGGGAGCCCGGTCACCGGTGGAGCCGTACCGGGTGCGGGTCCAGCCGGACTGGGGCGAGTCCGTGGCGGCCGGGGTCTGGCCGGCACCCAGCACATCGGTCCACTGCTTGATCTCCTCCCCGAAGTTGGGGTAGCGCAGGACGTCGTCCTCGGTGCCGTGCCACAGCTGCATGCGCGGCCGGGGACCGGTGTAGCCCGGGTAGGCGGCGCGGACCAGGTTGCCCCACTCCTGCGGGGTGCGGATCACGGTTCCGCCGGAGCACGCGCTGTTCCACTCGGATCCGTCGGTGGTGGCGAAACAGCCGAACGGTACGCCCGAGAACGCGGCGCCCGCCGCGAACACGTCGGGGTAGTCGCCCAGCAGGACGTTCGTCATCATCGCGCCGGAGGAGATGCCGGTGGCGAAGATCCGGCCGGTGTCCGCGGAGTAGGTGCGGGTCACCCAGTCGACCATCGACTTGATGCCGACGGGGTCGCTGCCGCCGCCCCGCCTCAGCGCCTGCGGCGAGGAGACGTCGAAGCACTTGCTGGCGCGGGTGACCGACGGGTAGACGACGATGAACCCGTAGCGGTCGGCGAGCGAGGCGTACTCGGTTCCGGAGTACATCGCCGGGCCGGAACCCGTGCAGTAGTGGACGGCCACCACGACCGCGGGGTTCGCGGTGACGCTGTCCGGCACGTACAGGTACATCTGCAGGTTGCTGGGGTTGGCGCCGAAGCCGGTGACCTCGGTGAGCGCGGCGGCGGGCACCGCGTCGGGGGCGGCGGCCGGTACCGCGGCGGGCGCGGCCGCGCGGGTCGTCGCCCCGGACGTGGTCGGCTCCGGGCGGGCCGAGGCCCCCGGGGCGCCGAGAAGCAGGGTCGCGAGCAGGGAGACGAGCGCCCCGAAGAGCACTGCGAGCCCCGAACGCGACGGTCTCCTCACGGTGTTGCTGCTGCCAGTGGCGGACATGTCCGTCCCTTCCGGATCGCGGCTCGTGGGGAGGTCGCGATGGAGTGATGGCGTGGTGGAGCGACACCATGCGACGGGGCCGGCCGCATGGCATGGTCATGACTGTCGTGGAAGCGCTCCCACAGCGGGAGACCGAAACCGGCCACTGCGTGACGCGCGGACCGTTGCACGTTCCCCTCGGACCGTTGCGCGTTCACCCTCACGGGCATAAGTTACCGATAGGTAACCTCACGAGGGAGTCATCATGCCCATGCTCGACCGCCAGGACGACGTCTTCGTACTCGACCTCGGGGACGGCGAGAACCGCTTCCACCCCGACTGGATCGCCTCGGTCGACTCCGCCCTGGACGAGGTGGAGAAGGCGGAGGGGCCGCGCGCCCTGGTGACCGCCGCGACCGGCAAGTTCTACTCCAGCGGCCTCGACCTGGACTGGCTGTTCGCGCACGCCGACCAGCAACAGGAGTACGTCGCCGGCGTCCAGGAGCTGTTCGCGCGGATGCTGTCCCTGCCCGTGATCACGGTGGCCGCCCTCCAGGGGCACACCTTCGCGGCCGGTGCGATGTTCTCGCTGGCCCACGACTTCCGTGTGATGCGCGCCGACCGCGGTTTCTGGTGTCTGCCCGAGGCCGACATCAACATCCCCTTCACACCGGGCATGTCCGCGCTGATCCAGTCCCGGCTGACCCCGCAGACCGCACACGAGGCCATGACCACGGCCCGCCGCTACGGGGGCGGCGACGCCCTCGCCGCCGCCCTCGTCGACCGCGCGGTGCCCGAGGACGCCGTACGCTCGACCGCCGTGGAAATCGCCCGGGCCCAGGTGGCCAAGGCCGGCCCGACCCTCGGCACCATCAAGTCCCGAATGTACGAGCCCGTCCTGACGACCCTGCGGAACGGGGACAACCCCCTCGGCTGACCCTCAGACGGCGGCCCAGCCGTTGTCGACCGGCAGGATCACGCCGTTGATGTTGCTGGCGGCGTCCGAGGCGAGGAAGACGATGGCCGCCGCCTGCTCGTCGGCGCTCGCCGTACGGCCGACATTGCCCATGTGGCCCATGATCACGGACGGACCGAGGGCATCCTTGTCCGCCTGGACCTGGATGCCCGTCACCGTGCCGCCCGGCGCGATGGCATTGGTCCGTACGCCCTTGTCCCGGTACATCACGGCGAGCGACTTGGTCAGACCGGCGACGCCGTGCTTCGAGGCGGTGTACGCGGCGCCGGCGGCGCTGCCGCGCAGGGACGCCTCGGAGGCGGTGAACACGATCGCGCCCTTGCCGTTCGCGAGGAGGTGGGGCAGCGCGGCGCGGGTGAGCAGGAACGGCGCGGTGAGGTTGATCCGCAGGACGCGCTCCCACTCGTCGTCGTCCGTCTCCCCCGCGGCGGACATCCTGTCCATGATTCCCGCGTTGTTGACGAGTACGTCGATGCCGCCGAAGGTGTCCACGGCGGTGGCGACGACCTGGTCGACGGTCCGCTGCTCGCCGAGGTCCCCGACCACGGTGACCGCGGTGCCGCCCGCCGCGACGATCTCCTCGGCGGCCTCCTTGGCACCTTCGGCGTTGAGGTCGGCGAGGACGACACGGGCGCCCTCCGCCGCGAAGCGCAGGGCGGCGGCGCGGCCGATGCCGGACCCGGCGCCGGTGACGACGACCGACTTGCCCGACAGTCCTGTGCTGGTGCTCATGGCTGGTTCTCCCTCGGGGTGTTCCCGGGCCCGGGGGTCGTGGCCCGGCGTACGTGCGCGGCGATCAGGGCGTACACGCTCCTGGCCGTTTCGGCGTCCTTCTGGTCGTAACCGTGGTCGGCTCCGGGGACGTCGTAGTGGTCGAGCAGCGCACCGGCCCCGCGCAGCCGCTCGGCGTACCGGACGCCCTCCGCGCGCAGCAGGTCGTACTCCGCGGTGACGACGAAGGCCGGGGCGATGCCCGTGAGGTCCGCGGTGTCCGAGGGATGGGCGGGCGAGACCAGGCGGTCGGTGCGCCGCCGCGGGTCCGGCACGTACGCGGAGTCGAAGACGTCCGCCATCCAGGGCCGGAGCACCGGCTTGGCGATGGCGGCGCGCTTGTCGCGGGCGTGGGTCGCGAGGTCGAGGGGCGGATAGTGGAGGACTTGGAGCGCGATGGTCGGGGCCCCGTCGAGCCCGGCCTCCAGGGCCTGGCGGGCCACCGCCGCCGCGAGTCCGCCGCCCGCGCTCTGGCCGCCCACGGTGAGCCGGTCGCCGTCCCAGCCGTGCTCCGCACCGTGCCCTGCGACCCATCGGACGATCTCGTACGCCTGATGGGGCGGGGCGGGAAACGGGTGCTGGGGAGCGACGGCGTAGTCCACGTTGACCACCGCGACGCCCGCTTCCGCGGCGAGGAAACGGCACAGGGGGTCGTCGAGTTCGATCGGCGGCAGGACGTAGCCGCCGCCGTGGAAGTTGACGTGCACGGGCGGGGCCAAGTCCGGGGTCGAGCCGGGGGCGGCGTCGGTGTCCGTGGTGGTGGCGTCGGGCAGGTACACGACCGCGCGAGCCGGGCCGGCCGAGGTCGGGACCGTCAGCTCACGCGTGTTCCTCGGGTACTCCGGATAGCGGCCGAACAGGGAGGACGCGATACGCCGGTCCGCCAGGGCGGTGAGACGCTGCATCGCCCTGGCGGCCAGGGAGGCCGTCGCCGGCCGGGCGAGAAAGGACATGACGGCTCCGTTCGGTGGACCCCCGCCACTATCCATCATATGTTGGTTAACCGACAAGTGGCGGAAAGGATACGCTCGCACCATGCCCGCACGTCCCATGGATCCCCGCACCCGCCGTTCCCGCTCCGCCCTGGAGACCGCCCTGCGCGAACTCATCGCCGAGCGGGACCTCAGCCAGATCTCGGTCTCGGACATCACCAAGCGCGCGGGGGTCAACCGGTCGACGTTCTACGAGCACTACACGGACGTGCACGACCTGGCCGCCGCCGCGTGCACGACGGTCTTCGACGAGCTGGTGGCGGCCAGCCCCGCGGCGGTCCCGCCGGCCACCCCCGACGGCGGCCCCCCGGACAACCCCCTGCCGGACCTCTTCGCGCACGTGGCGGAACACGCCCCCCTCTACCGGGCCCTGCTCGGCGACGACGGCAGCGCGCGGGTCATCAACCACCTGCTCCAGCGCATGACGGTGACCGCCCACATCAGCCGGAGCCCGGCCCAGGACACCGGCCCGTACGAGGCGTCCGTCCCCGCCGACGGGGCCGTACGCCCCTCCCCCCTCGCCGACGACCCGGTGGCCGCCGGGTCCACCCCGCACGATCCCGCGGCCGCGTTCGTGGCGGGAGCCGTGCTCGGCAGCGTCGTCGACTGGCTGCGCCACGACTGCCCCGGCACCCCCGAGGAGATGGGCGCCGCCCTCTGGCCGCTGCTCATCGGCATCGCGGCGGCGGCCGGCTGGGAGACCGAACGGCCGGGATCCCCGGCGGCCGGCTAGGCGTGCTCCGAGGCGCGTGTTCCCCGGGATGAGGGCGGAGTAGTACCGCGGTACTACTCCGCCCCGCCGTTATCGCATCTCCGGTGCCGCAGGTGTGCGGGATTCCCTTCCTAGCGTGAGACACGGGTCGCGCAGGCCCTCTTCTCCGTCTCGACGACGACTCTGCTGGGAGTAATTCCGTGGCCACCTTCCTCTACCGGCTCGGCCGGTTCTCGTTCAGGCGACGACGGCTCGTCCTGATGCTGTGGATCGCGGTCCTGGCCGCCGTCGGCATAGGCGCGGCCGGTGTGTCCTCCAGTACGTCGGACACCTTCGCCATCCCCGGCACCCAGTCCCAGAAGGCGCTGGACCTCCTGGAGAAGGAGTTCCCGCAGGCCTCGGCCGACGGGGCCACGGCACGCGTGGTGTTCGAGGCACCCGACGGACAGAAGCTGACGTCCGCGGCGCACAAGGCCGAGGTCGAGTCGCTGGTCGCCGACCTCAAGTCGGCGTCCCAGGTGGCGAGCGTCGCCGACCCCTACACCGGCGGCACCGTCAGCAAGGACGGCTCCGTCGCCTACGCCCAGGTGACGTACAAGGTCGCCCAGGCCGACATCACCGACGCCGCCCGGGCCGACCTGGAGCACGTCGCCGAACAGGGTGAACGGGCCGGTCTCGCGGTCAGCATGGGCGGAACGGCCGTCACCGAGGAGTCCCACCAGAGCGCGGCCGAGCTGATCGGCATCGTGATCGCCGCCCTGGTCATGGTCATCACCTTCGGCTCGCTGGTCGCGGCCGGACTGCCCCTGCTGACCGCGCTCTTCGGCGTCCTCGCGGCGATCTGCGGGATCACCGTGGCGGGCTCGTTCATCGACCTGAGCTCCAGCACCAGCACGCTGGCGCTGATGCTGGGCCTCGCGGTGGCCATCGACTACGCCCTGTTCATCGTGTCGCGCTACCGCGGCGAGCTGTCGGAGGGCCACGAGCCCGAGGAGGCCGCGGGGCGCGCTCTGGGCACCGCGGGATCGGCGGTGGTGTTCGCCGGACTGACGGTGGTCATCGCGCTGGCCGGACTCAGCGTCATCGGCATCAAGATCCTCTCCGACATCGGTCTCGGCGCCGCGTTCGCGGTCGTCGTCGCCGTGGTCATCGCACTCACCCTGCTGCCCGCGATGCTCGGTTTCGCCGGTACGCGGATCTCGACCGGAAAGCTCAAGACGCGCCGTATGCGGGCGATCGAGCAGGGCGAGCGCGAACCGATGGGCGTGCGCTGGTCGCGGTTCGTCCTGCGCAACCCGGTGAAGGTCCTCGGAGTCTCGGTGGCCGGTCTGCTCCTGCTCGCCGTCCCGGCCCTGTCGCTGCAACTCGGCATGCCCAGCGACGCGACGGCCACCCCCGGCAGCACCCAGCGCAGCGCCTACGACACCATCACCGACGGCTTCGGGCCCGGCTACAACGGGCCGCTGACCGTGGTCGTCGACGCCCGCGGCAGCGACGACCCGAAGGCCGCCGCCCAGGACGCGGTGACCCTGCTCGGCGACCTGCCCGACGTCGCCTCCGTCAGCCCCGCGTCGTTCAACGAGACCGGTGACGTGGCCCTGATCCGTGCCGTCCCCGGCTCCTCCCCCACCAGCGAGGACACGGTCGGCCTCGTGTCCGACATCCGCGACCGGGGCGCCGCCCTGCACGACGACACCGGCGCCGAGCTGATGGTCACCGGCACCACCGCCCTCAACATCGACATCTCCGGCAAGCTCAACGACGCCCTGATCCCGTATCTGTGCGTGGTCGTCGGCCTCGCGCTGATCCTGCTGATGCTGGTGTTCCGCTCGATCCTCGTCCCGCTCAAGGCCGCCGCCGGCTTCCTGCTCAGCGTCCTCGCCACGCTCGGTGTCGTCGTCGCCGTCTTCCAGTGGGGCTGGCTCGCGGACGTCTTCGGCGTCGACCAGACCGGCCCGATCGTGAGCGTGCTGCCGATCTTCATGGTCGGCGTGGTGTTCGGACTCGCCATGGACTACCAGGTCTTCCTCGTCACCCGGATGCGGGAGGAGTACGTCCACGGGGCCGAGCCGCGGGAAGCGGTGATCGCCGGCTTCCGGCACGGGGCCCGTGTCGTCACGGCCGCCGCGGTCATCATGATCTCCGTGTTCGCCGGGTTCCTCTTCAGTGACACCGCGCTGATCAAGTCGATCGGCCTGGGCCTCGCCGCCGCCGTGTTCTTCGACGCCTTCGTCGTACGGATGACCATCGTCCCCGCGGTCATGGCCCTGCTCGGCCGCCGCGCCTGGGCACTGCCCGGCCGGCTGGACCGGATACTGCCCAACGTGGACGTGGAGGGCGAGAAGCTGCGGCACCTGCTGGAGAAGGACACCGAGAGGACCGGGGGCAGGGGCGAGGGCGAGGAGATCCCCGAGCCGGTCCACACCGGCAAGGGCTGAACCGGCCCGCACGCAAGGGCCAGGGCCGAACCGCCCGCGTAGGCGAGTCGGCGAGAGCCGAGCCGGTCGCCACCGGCCGCGGCCCGGCTCTCGCCACCTGCCCCGACTCAACTGTCCGCACCGGCCGGGGCCGAGCCCGTCGGCCGTACGATCCCAGCAGGGCGTACGGCCCGCACCGGCCCTGCCCACCGGCACTGCCCGCCGGTCCCACTCCCCCGGGGACCGGCGGGCGGCCCCCGCACAACGAGAGGCCGTCAGGACGTGACCGCACCAACCGCTCCCGGGCCCGGGCCATCGGCTCCTTCCATCGCGCCGGAGACCCTGCTGGACGGGACGAACCGGGGCTCGGACGTCGCGGTCATGAAGTGGCTCATCCGGACGAGGCAGGCGGACCTGGACCACCCGGGGTTCAGGCGCTGGGTGGTGCCGCTGCTCTGCGCCGGTCTCGGTCTCCCGGCCCTGCGGAACGCGGCGAACGGCATCGGAGCCGCCGTACCGACGGTGCTGGTGCTGATCGTCGCGTTCTGTGTCCCACTGCTGTGGCGGCAGCAGCGCCCCGTCCTGGTCTTCGCCCTCACCTCCGCCGTCTCCGCGGTGGCCCTCAGCCTGGACGCCGACACGGGCGCGGAGAGCGCACGGATCGTGGCACTGCTCAATGTGGGCCGCAGCGTCAGACCCGCCCAGCTGACGGTCTGTCTGGCGATCGCCGTCGCTCAGACGACCGTGGCGGTCGTCGTCCGCGGCGCCGAACAGCCGAACGAGCAGTTCCTGCAGACGCCGGTGCTGGCGATCGTGCAGTCGGCCCTCGTGATGGCGGTCGCCGCTGCGGGCCTGGTCGGCCGGGTCATGAACGCGTACATCCGGGCCCTGCACGAACGCGCCGTCCGCCTGGAGGTGGAGCGCGACCAGCGGGCCCGCCTCGCCGCCGCGGCCGAACGCGCCCGTGTCGCCCGGGAGATGCACGACATCCTCGGCCACACCCTCGCCGTGATCGTCGGCCTCGCGGGCGGCGCCGCCGGGCTCACCGAGGCGAAACCGAAGCGGGGCGCCGAGACCCTGCGCATCATCGCCGACAGCGGCCGCGGCGCCCTGGCCGAACTGCGCCGCCTCCTGGCCGTCATCGGCGAGGAACGCGACACCACGGAGGACACCCCGACGCCCGGCACGGGACACCCGCACCACGGCCCGCCTCTCGCCCCTCAACCGGGCCTCGCCGACCTCGACCACCTCATCGAACGCGTCCGCGGCGCCGGCCCCACCGTCACCCTGCACACGCAGGGCGCCCTCACCGGTCTCGCCCCCGGCCTCCAACTGGCCGTCTACCGCGTGGTCCAGGAGTCCCTGACGAACACCCTCAAACACGCGGCGCCCGACACGACGGTCCACGTCACCCTCACGACGGACGGCACGTCCGTACACGCCACGGTCGAGGACGCCGGCCCCGCCCGCACCCCGCACTCCCCCGACCCGCAGGACGAGGGCCGCGGCCTGGTGGGCATGCGCGAACGGGCCGCCCTGTACGGGGGAAGCGTCACCGCGGGCCCCAACACCCACGGCGGCTGGACGGTGAAGGCCCACTTCCTGACCACCACCACGGCACACACGGCACCCACGGAGAAGCGTCCCGCATGACGACTGTCCTCATCGTCGACGACCAGGCCCTGCAACGCCTCGGCTTCAGCATGCTCCTGGAGCAGCACCCCGACCTGACGGTGGTCGGCGAGGCCACCCACGGCGCCGAGGCTGTCCGTATGACGGCCGAACTACGCCCCGACGTCGTCCTGATGGACGTCCGCATGCCGGGCATGGACGGCATCGAGGCCACCCGCCGCATCGTGGAGTCGGGCGGCCGCTCGCGCGTCCTGGTCCTCACCACCTTCGACCTCGACGAATACGCCTACGCGGCCCTGCGCGCGGGAGCCAGCGGCTTCCTCCTCAAGGACGCTCTCCCCGACGAACTGACGGCGGGCATCCGGGCCGTGGCCTCCGGCGACGCGGTCATCGCCCCCGGCCTGACCCGCAAACTGATCGACGCCTTCTCCGCCCACCTCCCCGGCCACACCCCCGCCCAGGAACGCCAGTTGACCGCCCTCACGGTCCGTGAACGCGAGGTTCTGACGGCCATCGCCACGGGCTGGTCCAACGCCGAGATCGCCGCCCGCTTCTCGCTGGCCGAGTCCACGGTCAAATCCCACGTCAGCCATATCCTCGCGAAGATCGGGGCCCGGGACCGGGTCCAGGCGGTGATCTTCGCCTACGACATGGGGCTGGTGCGGCCGGCTTGAGCGGGCCCGGCCGATGACCGGTCAGGGACGCGGCAGGCGGGGGTGTTCGGGGTGGCGCAGCTGCTGGAAGGCCCGGTCGTGGTAGACCAGCGGTTCGCCCCGGCCGGGGAGGACATGGCGTACGGCGCCCACCAGGATGGTGTGATCGCCCGCGGGGTGGCGGGCGTGTACGTCGCAGTCCAGGACGGCGAGCGCACCCTCCACGGCAGGGAGCAGGCGCGGGGTGGTCACGGTGTCCTCGGCGTGGAACTTGTCGGCGCCCGTGGTGGCGAAACGGGTGGCGAGGGTCCTCTGCTCCTGGCTCAGCAGACTGACCGCGAAACCCCGGCAGTCCATGAAGGCCTCGTAGGAGCTGGAGGTCTCGGCGAGGCAGACCAGGACCAGTGCCGGATCCATGGATACGGAGCAGAACGAGGTGGCGGTGAATCCGTACGGGCGGCCGTCGGCGTCCTCGGTGGTGACGACGACGACTCCGCCGGCGAGCTGGGCCATGGCAGCCCTGAACCCCTCACGGACCTGAGTGGGCTCGACGTCGGCGACGGCCCGCCGATCGGTGCGGTTCACGGCAGAACCACCACCTGGGAGGCGAAGTTGAGGCCGGCTCCGAAGCCCACGAGGAGCGCGGTGTCCCCGGTGGAGGCCTCCTGGGAGGCGAGCAGCGCCTCCAGGGCGAGCGGTATGGACGCCGCGGAGGTGTTCCCGGAGCGCACCACGTCGCGGGAGACGGCGGTGGCGCCGGTGAGTCCGAGCCGCTCCGACATCAGCTCGATCATGCGGAGATTGGCCTGGTGGGGGACGAAGGCGCCGAGCTCGGCCGGCGTCAGCCCGGCCTCGCCGACCGTCCGGGCCAGGGCGGGGGCCACCTCGTCCATGGCCCAGCGGAAGACCCGGCGGCCGTCCATGCGCATCCATGGCCGTTCGGGGGCGGCCCCTTCGGCCGTGGCCCAGGGGGCGGTCATCCTCAGCGCCTCGCTGTGGGCGCCGTCCGCACGCCGTACGACCGGGCCGATCCCCGGTGTGTCGGAGTCGCCGACGACGACCGCACCCGCGCCGTCCGCGAAGAGGAAGGAGATGGTGCGGTCGGTGGGTTCCACGATGTCCGTCATGCGTTCGGCGCCGACGACCAGCACCCGGCGGGCGCTGCCCGCGCGGACCGCGTCGGAGGCCATGGCCAGCGCGTGGCAGAAGCCGGCGCAGGCGGCGGACAGATCGACGCCCGCGGCGGCGCCCGCGCCCAACTCGTGTGCCACGCGCACGGCGAGCGGCGGGGTCTGCACCAGGTTGGACATGCTGGCCACCAGCACGAGATCGAGTTCGGCGGGCGTGGTTCCGGCCTGTGCCAGGGCCTTCTCCGCCGCCGTGGCGGCCATCATCGGCAGGGTCTCGTCGTGGTCCGCGAAACGGCGTTCGACGATGCCGCTGCGGGTCTCGATCCACTCCTCGGTCGAATCGATGAGCCGGCAGATCTCGGCGTTGCCGACCACCCGGCGCGGCCGGTAGCCGCCGATCCCGAGAAGCGCGCTGTGGCGGGTCCCGGCTGTCAGGACGGTCCGTGTCATCGCCCTCTCCTCCGTATCGGCTGCGGCATCCGTGAACGGATACGTTCTTCGCGCCCAGCGTCGACGGGGACGGTGGAGAAGCCCTTGAGATCGACTCAGGGCGCGGATGACGGCGGTGAGCCGCGGCGGGCGGACGACTTCTGCGCAACTGTCCGCAGCGTGGCCCTTTTCACCATGACCCACGCATTGAGAACGCAGGAGGAATCCGCCATTCGCAAGAGATTTCACACTACGATGGCGGAGACTGGATGGCCGATGACCGGTTGATCGATTTGCTTTCCGGACGCCTGAAAAGGTAAAGAGCGGCTGGAATCGGCGGTGTTGAAACTCGTTCGACCCCGGGGGATTACGTGCACACCGAACTGGACACTCTCGCCGTCGCACCGTATGCCGAACCGGACGACGGCGTCGTCCCTTCGCGCAGGAAACCGCAGGCTGCACACATGATCACCGGCCCGTGGGCCGAGATCCTCCAGCGGCGCCGGGCCCTTCGGAGGGCGATCCGGAGCAACGGGGCCGCAGGCGGAGAAGAAAGCGATTGCCAGCCCATTACCACCGCTTCGAGCCGCTGACGAGCGAGTGAAAGCTGAACAATAAACTAGGGGGAAACGGCTCGTGATACGGCTGATCATCGCCGAGGACGTGCCCATGCTTCGCGGGGCACTGGTGGCGTTGCTGGGACTGGAACAGGACCTCAGCGTCGTGGCGGAGGTGGGCAATGGGAACGACATTCTTCCCACCGCGCTGGAACACCGGCCCGACGTCGCCGTCATCGATGTCGATCTGCCCGGTACCGACGGGCTGACGGCCGCCGCGAAGCTCCGTTCCTGTCTCCCCTCCTGCCGGGTCCTCATCATCACGAGCCTCGGCAATCCGGCGGCGCTCCGCCGTGCACTCGCCGCCCAGGTGGACGGATACGTGCTCAAGGACGCGCTGCCGAGCGAACTGGCCCAGGCGATACGCAAGGTGGCGGCGGGTCAGCGGGTCATAGATCCGCAACTCGCCCTGATGGCCTGGGACGGCCCGGCGCAGCAGCTGACGCCACGCGAGGTGGACGTACTGCGCCTGGCCGCCGCGGGCGAGGACGTACGAGTCATCGCGAAGGAACTGCACCTGAGTGTCGGCACGGTGCGCAACTACCTCACGACGATCGTCCACAAGCTGGGTGCCCGTAACCGGGTCGACGCGGTCCGGATCGCAAGGGACAACGGTGTCATCTGACCACCTCGCATGTCAGCACGCATGGTGATGTGTGGGCTGTCGCCCGGTACGGGCCGGAGGTCCGGCGGGCCCGGCCGGGAGTGCGGCGCGCAGATGGAACCAGCCCCACTCGGTGGTGACGGTCAGCCCGCCGCCGACGGCACTCAGCCGGTCGGCGAGATTGTCGAGGCCACCGCTGCGGCGGCCGGCCTCGGTGCGTGACGCCCCGGCCTCGACACCGTCGTTGGAGATCGCCAGCCACAGCTGTCCGTCGGCCTCGCCGAACTCGATGCGGCAGTGTCTGGCCGCGCTGTGGCGCAGCAGGTTGGTGACGGCCTCCCTGAGCACTATGGCCAGTATCGAGCCGGCGCCCGGGTCGATGTCGCCGGGCTCGCCCTCGATGGTGGTCTCCACGTCCGCCGCGTTGAGCACTCCGGACACCGAGCGCAGCTCCGCCGTGACGGACATGTTCCGGGAGCCACGGGCGACGGCCCGGACGTCGGCCAGCGCCTGCCGTGCGATGTTCAGCGTCTCGACCAGTTCCTTGCGGGCGCGCTCGTCGTCGACTCCCACCTTCCGCAGCGTCAGTTCACTTTTCAGCGTGATGGCGGAGAGGCTGTAGCCGAGCAGGTCGTGCAGGTCGCGGGCGAAGCGGAGCCGCTCCCCGGAGACCGCGGCCCAGGCCGTCCGATGACGCAGCCGGTACTGGTCGACGACGATGTCGCTCAGCCGGGTCAGCCCGTAGACCATCAGCCCGATGACGACGGTGGCGAGCGTCAGATAGGCCGACGCGGCGAGGGCGAACGTGGAGAGGGCGAGCGCGAGCACGGCGGAGGCGTTGAGGACGAAGAGGACCCAGGCGAGCGGCGAGCCCCGGAGCACGACCAGCACGGCCCCCGAGAGAAATCCGCCGAAGCCGCCCCACAGCACGCCGAACATGGGGAACGGCGTATAGGCCAGCGCGGCCTGCAGCACCAGCGTCCAGGGTCCGACTCTGGCCCTGAGATGAACGGCATAGGGATTGCAGTGAAATAGCTGCAGCCCGAAGAATGCGATCAGTATCAGCACGGCGCCCACGAGACTCAAGGACTCGTGGTGCCATTTCAGCAGATTCAGGATTGCCATCAGCGCATAGCCCAACTGGACCGCGCCAGTGATGAACAGGGCCAGTCTCAGCCCGGTCGCGCCTAATTCCACACCGATTCCCGATTCACGGTCATCGGATTCGTAGTGGTTGTCGTAGTCGTAGTCGTGGAGTCGATTCTTTGCGTAGACCACGTAGCTTTCCCCCTGCGCATACATGGACCGACCCCCGCAGTCGTTCACGAGGGCGTGCGAACAACCGTCACATCACGGATGTGGCCGGCCCGCCCTTCGGCGGGCCGTTTCCGCGAGAGGCACGCCACGGCGCGCGCCTGCGGACGTCGATCAGTCTGCGGTGGCAGCGACCGCCTGTCGCTCCTGCGCGCCCATGAGCTCACGCTCGTACACGCGCAGGGTGTCGATGAAGGTCTGCCGTTCGGCCGGGCTCAGTGGTTCGAGTGCTGCCCGCCAGGCGTTCACGCCGTTCTCCAGCCAGCTGCGCACCGCTTCCCGGTACGGCTCGGCGATGCTGACGATCTTGCGGCGACGGTCGGCCTCGTCCTCCTTGCGGTCCACCACCCCGTACCGGTTCAGCTCCCCGACGAGCAGGCTGACCGTGGCCGGGACCAACTCCAGCCGGGTGGCCAGCTCGCTGACAGCGAGCGGCCCGTCGAAGAACAGGTAGGCCAGCAGGGACAGATGGCGCGGAGCGAGGTTGTACTCCTCCAACTGCTGAGGCACCGGCGTGCGCTTGGTTCGTGCGACGACACGCGGCATGAGGAGCAGGAGCGTCCGGACCCCGTTGTCGACGCTCAGCCCTGCCCCCTGCCGACCATCGCTTGACATGACACAGCCCCCGCAATAGCTTTGCTTTGAAAGCAAAACAGATTTGTCTTGCTTCCCTTACTGCTCCCGAGCCTACCGGAAGGGCCGTCCCATGACGGTGGAAGAACAAGCTGATACGGCGCCCCCGGCGCAGTACAGCCCGAAGCGCTGGGCGACGCTGGCCGTCACCCTGTTCGCGGTGTTCATGGACATGGTGGACAACACCGTTCTCAACGTGGCCCTGCCCGCCGTCCAGGAGGACCTGGACGCCTCCTCCGCCCAGCTGGAATGGTCGGTGGCGGGGTACACACTGGCCTTCGCCGCCGCCATGATCACCGGTGCCCGCCTCGGCGACCAGCTCGGACGCCGGCGGATCTACCTCATCGGTCTCGGCGCCTTCGTCGTCACCTCGGCGCTGGCGGGCGCGGCGGCCAACCCGGAGATGCTCATCGCCTCCCGGATCCTCCAGGGCGCCGCGGCCGCGCTGATGGTGCCGCAGGTCCTGGCGATGCTCCAGGTGGACTTCCCCAAGTCCGAGCGCCCGAAGGCGATGTCCCTGTACGGCATGTCGCTGGCCGTCGGCGGCATCGGCGGCCCCCTGCTGGGCGGCGTCCTGCTGGAGGCCGACCTCTTCGGCCTGGGATGGCGGCCGGTCTTCTACGTCAACGTTCCCGTCGGACTGGCCGCGCTGGTCGCCGCCGCCATCCTCACCCGCGAGTCGCGCGTGGAGACCCGGGAGAGCTTCGACATCCGCGGCACCCTGATCGCGACCGTGGGCCTGATCAGCCTGCTCTTCCCGCTCGTACAGGGACGCGAACTGGACTGGCCCTGGTGGACCTTCGCCCTGATGATCGCCTGCCCGGTGATCCTGTGGCTGTTCATCCGCTACGAGCACCAAGTGATCGCCCGCGGCGAGTCACCGATCATCGACCCGGCGCTGCTGCACCACCGCAGCTCGCTCGGCGGCCTGCTCGTCGCCATCCTGTTCTTCTGCGGAATGGCCTACCAACTGGTCCTCACGGTCCACCTCCAGACGGGCGAGGGGTACTCCCCCATCCGCACCGCGGTGGCGCTGGTGACGTTCACCGTGGGTGTGGGCATCGGCTCGGCCGTGGCCCCTCAACTGATGCCGCTCGGACGCCGGGTGGTGCTCCTCGGCTGCGCGGTCATGGCCGTGGGCATGGGGGTCATCACCTGGACCGTCGACCACTGGTCGGGCTCGCTGGAGTGGTGGCACCTGGCACCCGGCATGATCGTCTCCGGTATCGGCCTCGCCATGGTCGCGGGGACGCTGCTCACCATCGTGCTGGCCCAGATGCCCAAGTCCTCCTCGGGCGCCGCGTCCTCGCTGATCAACACGTCCATCCAGATCGGCGTGGCCACCGGTGTCGCGATCGTGGGCACCGTCTACTTCACGCTGCTGGAGGACCGGCACTCGCCCACCGACTCGGCGGTCGTCGGCCTACTGACAGTCGTCGGCCTCTACACACTGGCCGGACTGCTCGCCCTCGTACTGCCGCCGGGACGGGTCGACGTGAGCGACGTCGACGCGGACGATACCGACTCCGACCACCACCACGCGACGGCCGCCGCCGGCACGGCCCTGCCCCCAGAGGCCGGGACGAAGGCGCGCGTCGCCCCCTGAGAGGGACCCCCGCCCTCGTCAGGGGTGCCCCCGCCGCGATCGATCGCGGCGGGGGCACCGGCATGTCCGCCCCGGATTCCCTCGACCGATCCTCGATCATCACGGACCACAGTGTGCGGCACAGGACCTCCGAAACCCCGAGGGCCTTCGGGACCTCGGGACCTTCAGGAAAGGAACGTGCCCATGCTCTCCACATCTTCGCGGCGCCTCGCCCGGGGCGGCCTCGCGACACTCGTCGGCGTGCTCGTGCTCCCGCTGATCGGCTCGGCGCCCGCCGGGGCCCAGCAGGACGCCAGAGGGTCGGCGAAGGCGGTCTCCATGACGGAACTCGACTTCCTGCTCGGCGACTACACCTGCGCGTACACCGACCTCACCCTCGAAGAGCCCACCACGGTCACCCTCAACTGGGACACCAAGAAGACCCTGGAGGGCAAGTTCTACGAGATGCACCTCAAGAGCCCCGCCTTCGAGGGGCGTTGGGTGTTCGGCCTGAACACGATCGACAACCAGTACACCTCCTTCTACTGGGACACCTGGGGCAACACCGGAACCGCGTCCTCCGCCGGCTGGAAGCGCGGCATGCTGCGCTTCCAGGGTCCGTACATCACGCCCGGCGGACACGCGGACAGCAAGGACGAGTTCCGGGTGGTCAACCAGGACCGGTTCACCGACGACGCCTTCATCCGCTTCGAGGGCCAGCCGTGGAAACAGATCAGCCATGTGGACTGCCGCCGGTCCTGAACCGCGCACGGCGCCCGCGCCGGCCCTGAACCGCACCGAGCGCCGCAGAAAGCCCCGCACCCGTCTCCCGGGCCGGGGCTTTTACATTCCGGCCAACAGGTCGATAAATGCGCGTTACATAAGGTTGCCCGCCCCACCGGGGGTGTGCCAGAATTCACATCCCCTGGGTGTGTCGCCCTGCACGGCGTCGCACAATATTGGCTTGTTCTCGCCCCACCTTTTCTCCCCGTGCCGATCACCCCCGCCGGGTATGAGGAATTCATAGGCACAGCCATGGCGGATTCACTATGTCGATCCGAAGTCCTCTGCGAGGCTCCCAATTGGAATTTTCCGACAGGGGGCCTGGATATGGAAATCGAAGTTTTGGGACCGCTCGACATCCGTCTGGACGGCACATCGATCGTGCCTAGCGCGGGCAAGCCTCGGCAGATTCTGGCACTCCTCGCACTGCGAGCCGGACGGATCGTTCCCGTACCGGTTCTCATGGAGGAGATCTGGGGTGACCGAATACCCCGGAGCGCACAGACCACCTTGCAGACCTACATCCTTCAACTCCGCCGCAGGATCAGCGCAGCCCGGCCGGACGTCCGACGACCGACGGCGAAGGACGTACTGTCCACGCGGTTCGGCGGATACCTGTTGTCCGAACCGGTGCACAGCAGCGATGTCGGAACGTTCCAACGGCTCACGGCTGAGGGGAGCGCCGCACTGGAGAGGGGCGAGGCCGGCCTGGCCGCCGACGTGCTCGGCCGGGCTCTGAGCCTGTGGCACGGCTCGGCCCTCATCGACGTACCGACGGGGCATGTCCTGGACACCGAGATCCTCGGCATCGAGGAGGCCAGGGCGCGGGCGCTCGAACTGCGGATCGAGGCCGATCTGCGGCTCGGCAGGCACGCCGAACTCCTCGGTGAGCTGCGGATGCTGGTCGCCCAGCATCCGATGCACGAGAGCTTCCATGCGCAGCTGATGATCGCCCTGTGCCGTTCCGGACATACCTGGCGAGCCCTGGACGTCTATCAGCAACTGCGCTCGGCGCTCGTCGGCGAACTGGGCGTCGAGCCGTCCGACCGGATACAGCGGCTGCACCAGCAGGTCCTGGGCGGAGGCCTGGACAAACCGCGAAGCACCTATGTGGAGCGCGATCTCGCCCTCGAACTGCGGTAACGCGCGGTTCGAAGCAGGGTGTTGAACCCTGCGCGCCGGTGAGAACCGGTCGCGCGCACGACGAGCGGGGCCGTCGCAGTACTGACGGCCCCGCTCGTCGTGTCAGGTGATCCGCTCCCCGGGTCAGGGCCTGCGGATCACCTTCGTCCAGTCCGCCCTGATCTCGGAGCCCTGGCCGAAGAGCCGGTTCTCGACCTTGCTGTCGGGGTCGAGGAACTTCTGCTCCACCGGCTCGCCGCGCCGCGGATCGAAGTAGAAGCCGTCCTTGTGCTTGAGCCGCACCAGCGCCCCGCCGTCGGCCGCGCCCGGCTTGGCCCCGTCCAGCAGACTGCCCAGCCCCATGCCGCAGGTCATCTGGTCGAGCTCGACCCGCTCCTCCTTGCCGCCGTGGTCGAGCGTCATGTACTTGCGGTCGAAGGCGCGCGTGCCGATCTTGTCGGTCTGGAGCTTCTGCCGGCCGTCCACGAACCAGGTCACTCGCTTGCCGCTCTGGTCCAGCCGGACCTCCAGTTCGTGCATCGCCCCCGGCTCCGTCCTGGCCAGCGGGATCGCGTAGCCGTACGAGGCGTAGTCCTCCGTGTCGCTCGGCAGGCGCTCGTAGATGGCGTAGACGGTGTCGTTCGTGACCGAGAAGTCGGCGATCGCCCGGGACTCGAAGTCGGCGGTGATCAGCGCGATCGAGGCGAGCCTGATGTCGGAGGCCGGGTCCTTGACGGTGCTCCCGAACGGGTTCTCGGTGCCGAAGGTCCGGCCCGCCACCTTGTGCACGCAGCTGATGGAGCCGGTGTCCGGCACCTCGAAGCCCGGGACGTTCTCGGCGGTGAACCGGTTGGGGAAGGCGATCCACTTGATGTGGTCGTCCGAGTCCGCGCCGCCGTCCGGTCCCGTGCTGCGCGCGTAGGCCGGGTCGCCCGTCTTCGGGTTGACGCCGGTGGGCACCACGTTGAGCACGCCGCCCGGCGTGGTGACGACGGCGTCCCCGGTCGGCCACTCCGCATCGCCCTGGAGCAGCCAGTTGCCGTTCTCGCCGGTGGTGAAGCCGTTGCCGTAGGTGTCCTGGAACAGGACGGTCCCGCCGCCCGGCCGTGCCTGCGATTCCGTCGGCGCGGACTGCGCGGTGGCGGGCAGGAGCGCCACCACGGCCGCCGCGGCCACCACGGCGTACGCAACCTTGTGTCTCATCGTTCCCCTTGCCACAACTACCCCCTGTTTCAGCGGTTTCCGGTTCCGCGACCGTGCCGGAAGGCACCGGAGTTTCTCTTGAGGACCGCTGCGGCCGGAGCTTCGACAGCTCCTCGACCGGGGCTCCAGCGGGGGCGGGGAGGGTGGCCTGGCGAGTCAGTTCCCGCACCTCAGGAAGGACACCCCGGACATGGAACGACAGCCCGACCAGCTGCTAGAGGTCAGCGACGAGATCGCCGCCGCGCTCGCGGAACGGCGTCCGGTGGTGGCGCTGGAGTCCTCGCTCATCACCACCGACCCCTCGTCCGAGACCGCCTCACTGATCGAGAAGGCGGTACGGGGCGCCGGGGCCGTACCCGCCACCATCGGGATCGCCGGCGGGAAGCTCGTCGTCGGTCTGACCGACTCCCTCATCGAACGCTTCGCCTCCACCAAGGGCATTCCGAAGATCAGCGCGCGGGACATCGGCGGCGCGCTGGCCGGCGGCGGCCTCGGGGCGACGACGGTGGCCGGCACCATCGTGATCGCCGAGCGGGCCGGCATCCAGGTCTTCACCACGGCGGGCATCGGCGGTGTGCACCGCAGGGGCGAGGACACCCTCGACATCTCCCCCGACCTGCTCCAGTTCCGCCGGACGAAGATGACCGTGGTCTCCGGCGGCGCGAAGAGCATCCTGGATCACCGGCTGACCGCCGAGTACCTGGAGACGGCCGGTGTCCCCGTGTACGGGTACCGCACCGACAGGCTCGCGGCCTTCGTGGTGCGCGAGGCCGACGTGCCCGTGACCCGCATGGACGATCTGCACACCGCCGCGCGCGCCGCCGAGGCGCACTGGCAGGTCAACGGACCCGGCACGGTGCTGCTCACCACTCCCATCGACGAGCAGGACGCGGTGGACGAGGCGGTCGTCGAGGCCGCCATCACCGAGGCCCTCGCCCAGTGCGACCAGGAGGGCATCGTCGGCAACGCGGTCAGCCCGTACCTGATGAAGGCGCTCGCCAGGGCCTCCGGCGGCATGCTGCCCAAGGCCGGCCGCTCCCTGCTGCTCAGCACCGCCCGGGTCGCGGGAGAGTTCTCCGCCGCCCTGAGCGCCGTACAGGCGGAGCGGTGACCGGCGCCACCGCCGCGGTGGACCGTGGGGTGATCCTCGACCTCGACGGCACGCTCGCGGACACCCCCGCCGCCATCGCCACCATCACCGCCGAGGTCCTGGCGGCGATGGGCACGGCGGTGTCCCGAGGGGCGATCCTCTCCACGGTCGGTCGGCCGCTGCCCGCCTCTCTCGCCGGGCTGCTGGGCGTTCCCGTGGAGGACCCGCGGGTGGCCGAGGCGACCGAGGAGTACGGGCGGCGGTTCGGCGCGCATGTGCGGGCGGCCGGCCCGCGGCTGCTGTATCCCGGGGTCCTCGACGGGTTGGACCGGCTGTCCGCCGCCGGTTTCCGGCTGGCCATGGCGACCTCGAAGGTCGAGAAGGCCGCGCGCGCCATCGCCGAACTCACCGGTCTGGACACCCGGCTGACGGTCATCGCGGGCGACGACAGTGTCGAGCGCGGCAAGCCGCACCCCGACATGGCCCTGCATGTCGCCAAGGGGCTCGGGATCGCGCCGGAGCACTGCGTGGTGATCGGTGACGGGGTGCCCGACGCCGAGATGGGGCGCGCCGCCGGCATGACGGTGATCGGTGTCTCGTACGGCGTGTCCGGCCCCGACGAACTGATGCGGGCGGGAGCGGACACGGTCGTGGACTCCTTCCCCGCGGCGGTCACCGCCGTACTGGACGGACACCGGTGAACGCGCCCCGCACGCCCCGCACCCCGCGTACAGGCACAAGCACAGACGCACCCCTGGACACCCCGAGGAAAGGAGCGGTTCCGATGCCGCGCAGAACGTTCGTCTCCCGGCACGGCCTGCTGCTCGCCGCCGCGGCACTGGGCACCGTCATGACGACGCCGGGGACCTCCACCGCCAAACCGGGCAACCGTGGTTACCGGATGGTCTGGGACGACTTCGCCGAGGGGTTCCGCACCGAGGGCGAGGGCGCCCGGTGGTTCCACGTGGCGGGCGGCCCCTACCGTGCCGACGACGGCATCGTCACCACCCGCCGGGGTGAACTGTCCGTGCGGGCACGCGGCAGTCACCCCGTGACCGGGGAGCCGGCGTTCACGCAGACCATCCCCGCCGAGAACCCGGTCGGCATGCCCGGCTCCGGGGACCATGCCAAGTTCATCGCGTACACCAGTCACACCGCTTCCAGCGGCCACCCTGGTTTCGACGCCCACGAGGGCTACGAGCTCCTCTTCGAGACGCGGCTCTCCGGCCGGACCTACGGCACCGCGGGCCACCCCTTCGGGGACGCGGTGCGGGATCCGGAGGACGATCTGCGGTTGTCCTCCGCGATGATGCTGACCACCGACCCGGAGACCTCCGTCTCCTTCGACTTCGTGGTCACCAACAAGCGGATCTACGCCTGGTACGGGCGCCCCACCTTCCTGCGCGGCCAGTTGGGCGACTACGCCTCGTTCGCGCACACCGTGCCGCTGGTGGCGCGGCGGCCCGGCGACAGCCACGACTTCGGCATCGCCTACGACCGCGCGGCCGGGGTGGTGCGCTGGCTGATCGACGGCGAGGAGCACTTCCGGGTGGACCGCATCGGGCACCGGCTCGACCGGTCCACCGCGACCCTGGACGAGGGCGGCGAGGAGACACTGGTCAAGCCGCGGCAGCTCAACGCCGGGCTGGGCCTGCTGACCCTGCTGGACGCGTCCTGGCCCACCGACAAGGGCCTCGTACGGCTCTCCGCGCGCAAGCACACCACGTACTACCGGCCCTCGGTCGGTGCGCCGCAGGAGCAGACCTTCGCAGACGAGGACAGCACCGACGCCGGGCGGCTCTTCGGACAGGGCGCGGCCGTGCGGCTCGGCTCCTACCGCGTGACCAGCAGGCGCTCGCGGTGACGCCTGAGGAGGTCGTCGGAGTGTGGCGGCTGGCCTCGTACACGGAGGTGGGCGAGGACGGGGGCACGGTGGCGGGGCCGTTGGGCGAGGCGCCGGCCGGGCTGCTGATCTACACCGCGGACGGTCATGTCGCGGTGAGCATGATGAAGACCGGTGAGGCCCCGGCCCTGGAGACCTACATGGGCTATTCGGGGCAGTGGCGGCTGGCCGGGGACCGGATGACGCACCGGGTCCAGGTCAGCGCCCATCCGCGGATGGCGGGCACCGAACAGATACGCCGCGTCACGCTCGACGGCGAAACGCTGTCGCTGCGCGGCACGGCCGTGACACCGGTGGGGGGTCGCGCGCCGGAACGCGTGCTCACCTGGCGGCGCGCGAGGCCCGACGGCATCGCGGGCGACCGCATCGCGGGCGACAGCACGGGATCCGGCAGCACGGCGTCCGACAACTCAGGGTTCGACAGCACAGAGTCCGACAGCACGGCGTCCGACGAGACGGCGGAACAGCAGGAGAAGGAGACGCACTGATGCCCAACTACGTGGACGCGCCCGAGGGTTGGTGGCGGGAGTTCATCATGGCCGATCCGCCCAGGACCGCGAAGGCCTCGGTGGTCCGCAAGGACGGCAGTCCCCATGTCGTCCCGGTGGGAGTCATCATGGACGGCGACGACATCATCTACACGTGCCAGAAGGACAGCGTGAAGGGCCGCTCCCTGCAGCGGGACGGCAGGATCGCGATGCTGTGGGACGACGAGCGTCCGCCGTTCTCGTTCGTGCTGGTGCGCGGGCGGGCGACGCTCAGCGAGGACATCGACGAACTGCGCGCCTGGACCGCCCGGATCGGTGGCCGGTACCACGGCAAGCGGCGCGAGGAGGAGTTCTCCGAGCGGTTCACCATCCCCAACGGCGTCGTGGTCCGGGTGAAGGTGGAGCAGATCGTCGCCAAGGTGAATCTGTCGGAGACCGTGAACGTGAAGGACGCGTAGCCCTCCCGGGGCCTGTGCGGTGACACAACAGTGCGGCGGAGCGGGCCGGTTGGCCGCTCCGCCGCACTGTTCTCTCCGCCGCACTGTTGGTTCAGGCACCGCACTTCCGGTAGAGCGCTCAGGCCGCCCCGTACCGGTCGTCGGCCGGTACCCGTCGCGCGGTCGTCCGCAGGTCGTCGACCTGCTGCCAGCGGTCGCCGTAGATGGCGTCCCGCATGGCCGGGAAGCGCAGGAAGTCGTGCGGGAAGCCCGGCTCCACACGGCTGACCCGTTCCAGGCCCGCCAGCCAGTCGTCCTCCAGCACGGCTTCGACGGCGCCCAGGTTGTCGGCGAGCTGCTCGGGCTTCGTGGCGCCGAGGATCGGCACCACGTTTCCGGGCCGGGACAGCAGCCAGGCCAGCGCCACCTGGGCGGGGCTGACTCCGGCGGCCTCGGCGACCCGTACGGTCTCCTCCACTACGTCGTCGCCGGGTCCTGTGCCGCCCTGCCCCCAGGCCACGTGGTCCAGCCGGCCCTCCTCGGACCGCAGGTACTTGCCGGTGAGCCGCCCGTCGGCCAGCGGGCCCCAGGCGAACACCGGCAGGTCGAAGGCGTGGGCCATCGGGAGGAGTTCACGCTCGACGGTGCGCTCCAGCAGGTTGTACCTGATCTGCAGTCCCGCGAAGGGCGACCAGTCACGCAGTTCGGCCAGGGTGTTGGCCTGGGCCACCTCCCACGCGGGCCAGTCCGACACACCGACGTAGAGCACCTTGCCCGCGCGCACCTGGTCGTCCAGCGCCCGCATCACCTCGGGCACCGGGGTGAGGGTGTCGCGGGCGTGCACCCACAGCATGTCCAGGTGGTCGGTGCCGAGCCGGCGCAGGCTCGCCTCCAGGGAACGCACCAGGTTCTTCCGGTGGTTGCCCGCGGAGTTCAGGTCACCCGGCCGCGTCTGCATCGTGTACTTGGTGCTGAGGACGAACTGGTCACGGCGCCCGGCGAGCAGCTTGCCGAGCGTCGTCTCCGCCGATCCGTCGCCGTACTCGTCGGCCGTGTCGATGAAGTTGCCGCCGGCCTCGGCGTACTGGTCGAAGATCCGCGCGCGCGTCGCCTCGGGGAGTTTCCAGTCGTCGCCGAAGGTCATGGTGCCCAGCGCCAGCCGGGAGATCCGGACCCCGGTCCTGCCGAGAAGCGTGTAGCGCACGGCTCAGTCCTTCCGGCTCAGTATGACCAGGGGGATCTTCCGCTCGGTCTGGGCCTGGTAGGCGGCGAAGGCCTGCACCTCGGCGGCGGCCTCGGCGAAGAGGCGGTCGCGCTCCTCGCTCCCGGCCGGCACCTCGGTCGCGACGGCCGAGTAGGTCTCCTCACCGGTCTCGACGGTCACCCGGGGATTCACCTTGATGTTGTGGAACCAGGCGGGGTGGGTGTCCGCGCCGCCGTTGCTGCCGAATATCAGCAGGCTGCCGTCGGCCTGGGCGAAGAAGAGCGTGGGCACCGTACGCACCACGCCGGACTTCGCCCCCTTGGTGGTGAGCAGGATGAGCGAACCGCCCTCGAAGGGGCCGCCGACCTTGCCGCCGTTCTGCCGGAACTCCTGCATGACCGGGAGGTTGTAACTGCCCGGGTCTCCTTCGGCGGGGGTGGTGGGCGCGGGGTCGAACTGGTCAGCAGCCACGGGGACTTCCTCTCGGCGAGACAAACGGAGGTTTCTCCATATCGATACGCGCGCCGAGCCTAAGCGGAGAGACTTCCGTATCGCAAGCAACGACCTCGTACGCCACTGGAGAAGGGCGAACTATGCTCACGGCCATGGCCGCAGCCCCATCCGAACGCGCCGACGCGGTGCGCAACCGACAGAAGATCCTGGCCGCGGCCGCCCGTCTGGTGGCCGCCGGAGCAGCGGAGCGGCTCTCCCTCGACGAGGTGGCCCGGGTGGCGGACGTGGGCGTGGGCACGGTCTACCGCCGCTTCGGCGACCGCGCCGGACTGGTCTTCGCCCTCCTGGAGGAACAGCATCAGCTGTTCCGCGCCCGGGTGGTGGAGGGCCCGCCCCCCTTGGGGCCGCAGGCCGACGCCGCCGACCGGCTGCGTGCCTTCCTGCACGCGCTCGTCGACCTCTCCGTCGGGCAGCGGGAACTGCTGCTGCTCGCCGAGTCCAGTTCGCCGCCCGCGCGCTACCTCAGTGCCTCCTACGACTTCCAGCACGCGCATGCCGGCCGGCTGATCGCCGAGCTGCGCCCGGACGCCGACGCGGACTTTCTGGCGGACGCGCTGCTGGCCCCCTTCGCGCCCAGCCTGATCGACCACCAGAGCCGGGTCAGGGGCTTCTCGCCGGAGCGCATCAAGGCCGGCTTCGACCAGCTCCTGCGCAGCACGCTGGAGCCGGGAGCGGTGACGACGGCCGCTGTCGAGCCGACCTCCAGCCGCCTTCCAGCGGAGGCCGGGACCGTGGCGGACGACGGGTGCGCGAACGCACGCCGCTGACGGCATGGCCGCCTAGGGCGTGTTGCGAAAGTCCCGCCGTCCGTCCGGAGGACGGGCCTGGCGGCGTCTGGTGCGTGCTCTCGGCGTGCCGGGCGGAAGGCCTCGTACTGGACGTACTTGGCCTTCCGCCCGGTGCGGCGAGAGTGCGTGCCAGGCGTCGCCAGGCAGGCGGGACTTTCGCAACACGCCCTAGAGCGCGACGTCCATGCCCACGGCTGCTTCCCCGCACGACGCGGTCCATGGGAGGCGCAAGGATGCTGGACACCGAGGAACTGGCCCAACAGGCCGCCGAATCCGCGCGAGGGGCCGAGGAGGCCCGCAAGCTCGACCCCGACGTGGTCAAACTGCTGGTCGAGGCCGGCTTCGCCCGGCACTTCGTACCCCGGGAGTGCGGCGGCGCCGAGGGCACCTTCGCGGAACTCACCGAGGCGGTGGCGCGGGTCGGCGCCGCCTGTCCCGCCACCGCCTGGTGCGCCTCGCTGGCCGCCAACCTGGGCCGGATGGCGGCGTATCTGCCCGCCGAGGGCTACCGGGAGGTGTGGGCGCAGGGGCCCGACGCGCTCGTCGTCGGCTCCCTCTCCCCCTTCGGACAGGCCGCCCCCGCGGCCGGCGGCTGGACGGTGTCCGGGCGCTGGCCCTACATCAGCGCCGTGGCGTACGCGGACTGGCTGCTGCTGTGCGCCACGCTGCCCGACGGGGCCGGGCCCCGGGTCTTCGCGGTTCCCCGGGACGAGGTGGAGGTCGTGGAGAGCTGGGAGAGCGTCGGTATGCGGGCCACCGGCAGCCACACGGTGGTCGCCTCCGGTGTGTTCGTTCCCGAGCGGCGCTCCTTCGCCCGCGCCGACCTGCTGACGGGCCGCCCCACGGCGTCCACGGCGCCCTGTCACACCGTGCCGCTGGAAGCTGCCAACGGTCTCTCGTTCGCCGGGCCGCTGCTGGGAGCCGCCGAGGGCGCGCTCGCCCAGTGGTCGGCGTACGCGGTGGTCAAGGCGCGCAGCGCGGTCCTGCGGCCCCAGGCGCCGGGCCCCAGCCGCGAGGCGCTCGCCGGTGTGCTGGCCCACTCGGCCGGGGAGACGGACGCCGCGCGACTGCTGCTGGAGCGGTGCGCGCAAGTCGCCGACCTGGGCGCTGAGGTGACTCCCGAGCAGACCCGGCGCAATCTGCGCGACACCGCCCTGTCGGTGCGGATGCTGGCCTCCGCGGTCAACCGGCTCGCGGCGAACGGCGGCACCACGGGCTACGGGGAGAGCGCCCCGCTGCAGCGTTACTGGCGGGACGTCAACACCTCGGCCACCCACGTGGCCCTCCAGTTCGAATCGGCGGCGCTCGCCTACGCCGAGGGACGCCTGTGGACCACGGAGACCGGCGGTCCGGCAGCCGCGCGGTAGCGGCCACGGAGCACGGACAGAGCCGGCCGGCCCCGGGAGACGGGGCCGGCCGGCTCTGTCACGGCAGTTCAGGCGGGATGTGGGGCACGCCGGCGCGGCGGTGGTGAACTCCACCACCGCCGCGCCGAGTTGTGCTGCCAGGACGGCTCTCAGACGTGGGAGAGAAGACGGCTCTCAGGCGTGTGAGAGGGGAAGTACACCGCCGTTGTACTCGACCATCTCGCCGAAGACCGACACGACGTCGAGGGCGCTGCCGAGTTCTTCGCCGGCCAGTTCCGAGTAGGCCCGGTGCAGGTTGGCCACCAACCGCTCGGGATCGCGCAGGTCGCCGTACGGACCGGGCCCCGTCTCGCGGGCGAGCTGGAGGGGGGTGAGCCCCGCCGCCCTGCCCTTGGCGGCAAGCTCCGTCAGCCAGTGGAAGTACTCCTCGGTCTGTGTCAGCGCCTCGGGGCCGCTGACGGGGCCGTGGCCGCCGACGACGGTCCGCGGGTCCAGCTTCCGCAGGAGTTCCAGGGTGGCGAGGGAACCCGCGACGGATCCCATCAGCACGAACGGCGTACAGCCGGGAAGCACCACGTCGCCGGCGAACAGCACGCGCTCCTCGGGCAGCCACACCAGCGTGTCGTTGGTGGTGTGCGCGGGGCCCGGATGGATCAGCTCGATCCGGCGCTCCCCCTGGTGGAGGGTGAGCCCCTGGCGGTACGTCAGGTCGGGCAGCATCAACTCGATGCCGCCCCACTCGACGTCGGGCCACAGCGCGGTCAGACCGAGTCCGGCTGCCGCCATCTCCGTACGGGTGCGCTCGTGCGCGACGACGACGGTGCCCGGGCCCGCCAGTACGGCGTTGCCGAAGGTGTGGTCGCCGTGGAAGTGGGTGTTGACGATCAACCGCGGGGACTCGGGCGTGAGCCCGGCGAGGGCGGTCCGCATGGCGCGGGCCCGCCCCTGGGTGGCGGCCGTGTCGACCAGGACGGGTCCACCGCCCCGCCCCGGTTCCAGCAGGATGCCCGCGTTGCTGACGCACCAGCCGCCGTCGGGCTGGATGTACGCGAACACACCGTCCGCCAGCTCTTCCAGCCTTCCCGGGGTGGCGGTCCGGGCCCCGGTCACAGTACGACCACTCACTCGGCGGCCCCCTGACCGAGATGGCTCCGGGCCGTCCGAAGGGTGCCCCGGCTGTTGGCGCCGATGATGTCCCGGGCCTTGACGAGTGCCTCGGCGATGGTGGTGCCCGGTCCGAAGACGCTCTCCACCGCGGCAGGATCAAGGGCCACCGTGTGCCGGGCGGTGACCAGGGTGCCCTCGGGACCGCTGCTGAAGAGCCACTCCCCGGAGTGGGCCAGCAGTCCGCGCGGCGGGGTGGTCTGCTTGTAGACGATCCGCTCGCCCTCGAAGCACAGCCGCACCGACTGGGTGGTGTGCTTGCTGCCGTCCGCGGCGGAGGTCTCCATGTCCATCGTCTGCACCTCCGCGCCCGCGGTGGCGGCCTCCGCCGGGACTGTCTCCAGGTCGAGCCCGGCCACGTGCGGCAGCCGCTCCGGCCACAGATCGGCGCGGTACAGGAAGTCGTAGACCTCCGCGGCCGGCGCGGCTATGAGCTCGTCGTCGCTGAAGGTCAGGATCAACTCGTCCGGCTCCTCGGGGCGTTCCGCCCAGGACCGGAGCGCCCCGATCTCGACGGTGCTGTTGGAGTCCAGCGCGGCGGCGATGCGGTCGGCCGCGCCCGGATCGCCTTCGGTCGTCCACCGGTGCCCCAATTCCAGCCGCCCGGGGCTGCCCGGCGAGGCGTCCTGGAACCGCCAGTGGCCCGACATCTCCGTGAGCGGCGCGGCCGGGGTCTCCTGTGCGAAGTCGATCCGGTTGCCCGCCGGGTCGAGCACCCGCCGCGAGGTCCAGCTGCGCACCCCGTTGCCGACCACCGCCCAGAGCCTGATGCGCTGGATGTCGCCGGTGCGTTCCAGTTCCTGGGACCAGATGCAGGGCGCGAAGAGCAGCGGCCAGCGGCCGACGTCCTCGATGAGCGCGTAGGCGCGGCGGGCCGACGCGGCCAGCTCGGTCACGTGCTCGGCGCTGCGGGTGGGGCTGTCCGCGGTCCTCTCGTGCGTCTCCGTGTCCACGCGGTCGTTCTCCTCAATCTCAGTGATGTGCGAGATCTCAGTGATGTGCGGGGCGGCTCAGTAGTTTCCGAGACCGCCGCAGACGTTGATCGCCTGCGCGGTGACGGCCGCCGCCGCGTCCGAGACCAGATACGCCACCATGGCGGCGACCTCGTCGGGGTCGGTGTAGCGGCCGAGGGGGATCTTGGCGTTGAACCGCTCCAGGACCTCGTCCTCGGTGGTGTTCCAGATACGGGCGTAGTGCTGGCGCACGTTGCCCGCCATGGGCGTCTCCACATAGCCGGGGCAGACCGCGTTGACGGTGATTCCGCTCTTGGCCAGCTCAAGACCGAGGGCCTTGGTGAACCCGACCACGCCGTGCTTGGAGGCCGAGTAGGGAGCCCCGAACACGACGCCCTGCTTGCCGCCCGTGGAGGCGATGCTGACGATCCTGGCGCGCTTCAGCTCACGCATCCGGCCGGTGGTCAGCACCTGCTTGGTGACCAGGAAGACGCTGTTGAGGTTGGTGTTGATGACGTCGAACCAGAGCTCGTCGGGGATCTCCGCGGTGACGCCGCCGCCGCTGCGCCCGGCGTTGTTCACCAGGACCTCCACGGGACCGAACCGGTCGACGGCGGCCTGGACGAACCGCTGCACACTGTCCGCCGAGGTCACGTCGCACACGGTTCCGTCGGCCGTCACACCGCTCTCCTGGAGCTCCTTGACGGTCTGGGTGAGGGCTTCCTCGTCCCGGGCGCAGAGGTAGACGGGGTGTCCGAGCGCGCCCAGGGAGGCCGCGACGGACCGTCCGATGCCCCGGGTCGCTCCGGTGACGACGGCAGTGCCCCGGGGGGCCTGTTCCTGCTCCATGGTGTCGGGCCCGTTCTCTCAGGCGGCCTGGGCCGCAGCGTGGTTGACCCGGTCGAGGAACTCCCGGGGCGTCTCTATCCCGGTGACCTCCTCGTCGGTGAGCTCGACCCCGAACCGGTGCTTCATCAGGGCCGCCGTCTCCAGCAGCGCCAGCGAGTCGTAGCCGAGGTCGGTGAAGGGCAGGTCCAGGTTCTGGCCGTTGAGCGTGACGTCGTCGTCGGCGCCGGCGCACTCGGTGAGCACGAGGACCAGGTCGTCGAGGGTGATGGTCATGAGATGAACTCCTCGCATACGGAATCGGATGGGGGTGGGGGTGAGGTTCCAGGTGGGGTGAGGTCAGGCGGTCTCGGGTGAACGGACCACGACCGCGGCGTTGAAGCCGCCGTGGCCCCGCGCCAGCACCAGTGCGGTGCGCAGCGGCGCCTGGCGGGGTGTGGCGCGCACCAGGTCGAGCCGGTGCTCGGGAACGGGGCGGTCGATGCCCGTGGTGGGCGGGATGACACCGTCGCGCAGGGCGAGCAGGGCAGCGGCCACGTCGAGCGGGGCCCCGCCGCCGAACAGCCGGCCGGTGAGGGTCTTGGGGGCGGTGACCGGCACACCGTAGGGGCCGAAGAGTGCGCGCAGTGCCGCGGCCTCTTCGTCGTCGGCGGTGGGCAGTCCCGCGGCGTCGGCGAAGACCACGTCCACGTCCTCGACGCCCAGCCCGCCGTCGGCGAGGGCGAGCCGTGCGGCGCGTTCGAGACCGGGAGGCCGTCCGGAGCCCGGCCGGGGCGAGAAGGTGGCCGCGTACCCGGCGATCTCGCCGTACACCCGGGCGCCGCGCGCGCGAGCCGCCGTCTCCTCCTCGAGTACGAGCATCGCGCCCCCCTCGCCCGGCACTTGACCGGCGGCGCGGGTGTCGAAGGGCAGGTAGGCGGTGGCGGGGTCGTCGGAGCGGGAGAGCCGGCCGCTCGCGAGGTGGGAGACCAGCCCCCAGGGGTCGAGGGAGGAGTCCATGCCGCCGGTCAGCGAGAGCTTGACGCCCTGCCCGAGCGTACGGCGGGACTGGCCGATGGCATCGAGGCCGCCCGCCTGTTCGGAGACGAGGACGCCACTGGGTCCGCGCAGTTTGTGGCGGATGGAGAGCTGGCCGGTGTTGACCGCGTAGAACCAGGCGAAGGACTCGTAGACGCTGACCTGCTGCGGGCCCTGGGTCCACAGCTTGCGGATCTCCCGGTGGGTGAACTCGAATCCACCGGTGGCGTTGGAGGTGACCACGCCGCAGCCGTACTCGCCGTATCCGTCCTGTTCCGCCAGTTCGGCGGGGTTGGCGTCGGCGTCGGCCAGTGCCTCGGCTCCCGCGACGAGGGCCAGCCGGGTCACCCGGTCGGTCTGCGGCAGCAGCCGTCCCGGGATGTGCTCGGCAGCCTCGAACCCCGCGATCCGTCCGACCAGCCGGGACGGGTAGCGGGAGGCGTCGTAGTCGACGACCGGCCCGATGCCGCTCGTGCCGCTCAGTGTGGACTGCCACCACTGCTCGGTGCCCAGGCCGTTGGGGGCGGCGACGCCGATGCCGGTGATGACGGCGGTCGGCCGCCCGGTGCGCTCAGGGGTCTCCTGGGCTTCGGGAGTGGCCAGTGTCATCGCGTGGTTTCCTCTCGGGTGATGACCATGGCGGACTGGAAGCCGCCGAAGCCGCTGCCCACGCTGAGGACGGCGTCCACGCCGTGCTCCCGGGCCTCGTTCGGTACGTAGTCCAGGTCGCATTCGGGATCGGGCTCGTGAAGGTTGGCCGTGGGGGGAACGGCGCCGTTCTCCATGGCCAGCGCGCAGGCGGCGATCTCGATGGAACCGATGGCGCCCAGTGAGTGCCCGACCATGGACTTGATGGAGCTGATCGGCACCTCGTAGGCGTGCTGCCCGAGGGTCTCCTTGAAGGCGGCCGTCTCGTGCCGGTCGTTCTGCTTGGTGCCCGAACCGTGCGCGTTGACGTAGTCGACGAGATCGGGGTTGAGCCGCGCCTGGTCCAGTGAGTGCCGGATGGCCTCGGCCATCTCGTGGCCGTCCGGCCGCAGACCCGTCATGTGGTACGCGTTGCAGCGGGTGGCATAGCCGCCGATCACCCCGTAGACATGCGCGCCCCGGGCCCGGGCGTGCTCCAGCTCCTCCAGGACGAACATCGCGGCGCCCTCGGCGAGTACGAAGCCGTTGCGGGTGCGGTCGAAGGGCCGGGAGGCGTGCTCGGGGTCGTCGTTGCGGGGCGTGGTGGCCTTGATCGCGTCGAAGCAGGAGACGGCGATCGGCGAGATCGGGGTGTCGGCCGCCCCGGCGATCATGACGTCGACGGTGCCCTCGGCGATGAGGTCACGCGCGTAGCCCACGGAGTCAAGACCGGAGGTGCAGCCGGTGGAGACGACCGTGGCGGGCCCTTCGGCGCCCACGGTCCAGGCCACCTCGGCCGCCAGGGAACTGGGCACGAAGGCGTCGAAGAGGTGGGGCGAGACATAGTCGCTGTCCACCTCCCACAGCCGGCCGCTGTCGCTGAGGACGAGGTACTCGCGTTCCAGTCCGGTGGTGCCGCCGACCGCGCTGCCGACGCTCACCCCGGTGCGGTGCGGATCGAGTTCCACGAATTCGAGGCCGCTGTCCGCCATGCACTCCTTGGCGCTGACGACGGCGAACTGTGCGGCCCGGTCCAGCCGCCTCGCCTCCCGCGGGCTGAGCCCGGACCGCTGCGGATCGAAGTCGACTTCGGCGGCGACCTGGGAGCGGAAGCGGGAGGGGTCGAAGAAGGAGATGGTGCGGGTGGCGGTACGGCCCGAGACCAGGAGATCCCAGAACGCCTTCTTGCCCACCCCACCCGGCGCGACAACGCCTATCCCGGTGATTGCGACACTTCGGTTCACTGTCCTGCCCCTCGTTCGGCTGTCTTCGACTGTCGGCGCAACCCCTTGACCACGGCTCGAATTCGACTGGCGGCCCCGTCTCGCCGGTCCAGCGGTGGTCCACTCCAGGTCGAGACGGGTCGGACAGGCTCGGCCCGCCCGCCGGAGGTGCCGGGGGCCGAGGTGAGGGAGGTCCCGTGGAGCGCCGTCGAAGTGTGCTGCTGCTGCCCGGACAGGGTGCGCAGCGGGAACGCATGGCCGCCGGACTGTACGGCGCGCGGGAGGAGTTCACCGCGCCCATGGACGAGTTCTTCGGCCGGCTCGGCACGACGGGGGAACGGCTGCGGTCGGCGTGGCTGCGCCCCGCGCCCAACCCGGAACTGGACGAGTCGGCGGTGGCGCAGCCGCTGCTGCTCGCTGTGGGCCACGCCCTGGGACGTGCGGTGGGCACGGCGGCGGAACCTCCCGCGCTGCTGCTCGGCCACAGCGTGGGCGAGCTGGCGGCGGCCTGCCTGGTGGGCGTCTTCGACCCGGCGGACATCGGCGCGCTGGCCGCGGCGCGCTCCCGGGCGCTGGAGGGGACGGATACGGGTACGGGTACGGGTGCGGGGCACGGCGGGATGCTCGCGGTGGCGATGCCGGTGGAGGAGCTGACCGGAGAGCTCGGGGGTTACGGCGAGCTTGGGAGCCCCGGAGAGCTCGGGGGCTATGGAGAGCTTGAGGGTTCCGCCGGCGGGGTGGTCGTCGCCGCGGAACTCGGCGGTTCCGGTGAGGGGTTGGCGGTCGCCGCCGCGGAACCCGGCGGTTTCGGCGACGGGTTGGCCGTCACCGCCGCAGAACCCGGCGCTTCCGGCGACGGGTTGGCCGTCACCGCCGCAGAACCCGGCGGTTTCGGCGGTGGGGTGGCGGTCGCCGCCGTCAACGGGCCGCGGCAGACGGTGCTTGCGGGCCCCCGGGAGGCGCTGGCCGCCGTCGAGCAACGGCTGCGGGACCGCGGGATCCTGGTGCGCACGCTGCGCTCGGGGCACGCATTCCACAGCCCTGCCATGGAAGGGGCCGCGCTGCGCTTCGGTGAGGCGCTGGCGGGTTTCGGACCGCGTGCTCCCAGGGCGGCGGCCGCCGGCACCGTGGTGTCGACCCGCACCGGGGTCGCGTTGACCGCGGCGCAAGCACGGGATCCGCACTTCTGGGGCGGGCAGTTGGCCGCCCCGGTGCGGTACTGGCCGGCCCTGCGGGAACTGCTGGACACCTTGGGGAGGCGGCCGGGGCTGCTGCTGCTCGACGGCTCCGCGGACCGGAGCCTGAGCGCCCCCGCCCGGCACCACCCCGCGGTGCGGGACGGCGCCAGCGAGGTGGTCCCCCTGCTGGCCGTCGGCCGGGACGCCGGTGGCCCGGCCGACGCGAGGGTCTTCGCCGAGGCGTTGCACCGGCTGGGGGAACAGCGGGATCACACAGCGGTGAGCTGACCTTGGACGTACTGGATGAGGGCGGCGGGGGTGGTGAGTTCGTCGAGCTGTTCGTCGGGCACGCTGACCTTGAAGTCGTCCTGGATGCGGGTCACGATCTCGTACACGGTGAGCGAGTCGAAACCGAGGTCGGTGAACTCGGTGTGCAGCGTGGAATCCTTGATCTCCTCACTGGTGGCTCCGTCGAAGCAGTCGTTCACGACGCTCTGGAACTCGGTGATGGTGAATTCAGCCATGCCGCAACTCTGTGCGGTCGCACTCGACAGGTGCTGGAGACCGGCTCGACGGCAGGCGGGGCGCAAGGAGGGACGGCGGGAGGGACGCCGTCGGCTCCGCCGCCGCTCGATCCCGGCTCCAGTAGGCGCCCTCAGCATCGCCACCATGACGACTGACGAGACGACGACCACTGACGCGACGACGACGAACGCTCCCAAGTTCCCCTCCCCCGAGCTGTACGTGGAGGTGACACAGTTCTACGCCCGGCAGATGCACCGCATGGACGGGGACGACTTCGGCGGTTTCGCCGCCACGTTCGTCGCGGAGGCGGAGTTCCGTCTCGCGGGCGGCACCGTACTGACCGGCCCCGAGGCGATCGAGGCGGGCGCGCGGGCGGCGGCGGGCAGGTTCGACGGCGCACAGCCCCGGCACTGGTTCGACATGATGACGGTCGAGGAGGCCGACGACGGCACGGTGTCCACCAGCTACTACGCGACGGTCACGGTCACTTCCGCGCAGGGTGCCGTCCTGGTGGAGCCGACCTGCTTCGTCCGGGACACCCTGGTCCGGGTGTCCGGTGTGCTGCGCAGCCGGTCCCGGGTCATCGAGCGGGACGACCTCGTGGTGCGCGCCCGGACGCAGGGCTGAGCACGTGTGGTCGGTGGTGCTCCCGGTCAAGTCGTTCAGCAGGGCCAAGAGCCGGCTCGCGGCGGGGCTGGGACCGTGGCGCCAAGAACTGGCCCACGCCTTCTTCCTGGACACACTCTGGGCCGTACGGAACACCGAAGGCGTCCGTACGGTCGTGGTGGTGACGGCCGATCCACTGGCCGCCTCGCAGGCCCGCACGCTGGGCGCTCTGGTCTGCCCGGACGCACCCGATCCCGACCTCAACGACGCCATACGCCTGGGGGCCGCCAAGTGCCGCTCGGTGGGCCCCGAGGGGCCGGTGGCAGTACTCACCGCCGACCTGCCGGGCCTGCGTCCGCGCGAACTGGAGCACGTCCTGCGGGAGGCCCGTCACCACCAGCGTGCCTTCGTCCCCGACCACACCGGCGAGGGAACCACGGTCCTGACCGCCCTCACCACCTCCGGCCTGGCTCCCGCCTTCGGCCCCGACTCCGCACACCGACACGCCTCACTCGGCGCATTCCCCATCGACATCCCGAGCGACTGCGGCATCAGGCGGGACGTGGACACTCCGGAGGACCTGGCGCGGGTGGCACTGCGGGGGGTGGGGCCGTACACGGCGGCACTGTTCCGCCTGCGGAAGGCGAGGTTTCCGATGGCGGCCGACCCCGTTCAGGGATTTCAGGGCGCTCAGAACATCCAGGGCGTTCAGGGTGCTTCGGCGACGGCTTCCTCGTAGCGCTGGATGGCATGCACAAATGTCGCGCGCTCCTGCGGACTGAGGTCGTCGAAGACCTTGCGCCAGGCCCTGGCCCCGCTGGCCAGCCAGGCGTCGATGGCCTCGCGGGTGCCGGGGTCCTCGGTGAGCGAGACGATGCTGCGTCGACGGTCGTCGGGATCGGAACGACGCTCCACGACGCCCTCGCGCTGCAGGTCACTGACCATCAGACTGACCGTGGTCGGCGCGACCTCCAGCCGAGCGGCGAGGTCCTTGACGGACGTGGGCCCGTCGAAAATGAGGCAAGACAGCAGGGAGAGATGCCGGGGCGCCAGCCGCAACGAGCGCAACTGCTCGGGCACGGGGGCGCGCTTGGCACGGGAGACCAGCCGAGGCAGGGTGACCAACATCGCCCGAACCGCCTCCTCGGCGCTGAGACGGCTACCCGCGTCCGGCTCCGGCTCCTCTGACATCGCTTCGACCTCCAGATCCGCCACGGTACCGGACGGTGGGGCGGGGGCGTCGTACGAGGTGGGGACGGTACCGGACCGTGGTGCGGCGCCGTCCGAGGAGATGGACCGGGTCCAACACTGTCCTACGAGGTGGGTCGGGCGCGGCGCCGTCCTAGGAAGTGGAGCCGGGCGGGGTCACCCCCAGGGCGGGAAGCAGATACGTCTCCTCGTAGACGAAATGCTCCTCGATGCCGGCCACGGTCCGCTCCAACTCCGCCCGCAGCCAGGTCAGGTCCTGCCCGTCGTCGCTGTCCAGGAGCTTGGTGAGCCGGTCGAGCCCAGCGGCCACCTGCCGATGCTCTTCCCTCAACCGCTCAATGACGGGGGCGATCTCGGGATAACGCTGCTCAAAGACGGGAAAGGCGCCGTCCTCCATGGTGTGGTGATGATGCAGCCCAAGGCAGTACTCGAGGCAGCGGGCTCGTAACTGCTGCACGAGGGAAGCCCCGTCGACGATCCCGGTCCCGCTCCCGGCCGCCTCAAGCCCGCCCTCCTCATCGAGCGCGGCCCGCAACGCCGAGAGCTGCGCGCGCAGTTCCCGATGCCCGACGAGCAACTGCCGCCCGGCGGCCTGGCTGTCGATGTGCTGAGGAACTGGCATGGAGACCCTCCAGAACAGTTTGTTTTCAAAGCAAACTCACCTTGAGATTACAGAGTCGCCCGGACTTACGTCAATCACTCAACTGCCGGTGCGCTTGCTCATTGCGCACCAAGAGCGGGGCCGACTCTCGGGGTGCAAGCCACTGGGGCGTGGGGTGGGAGACAGAGGGGGTGCAATCACACAAGAAGGGCCCCGGCCAGACCATGAGTCCAGGTCAGAGCCCACATGGCAGACATATCGGACTTTACGCCGGGGACACATTCACCGCAGCCTGCAAACTTCCTGGGCACCCCCAGCAGTTGCAGGCTAGTCAGGCGTCCCTCTATCCCGGTCAACTCACGTTAGCAGTCGGGGTATTGATGAGTGTGGCGGCCAACGGTGGTTGACGTTCGACGCGGGCAAGCAGGTCCGGTCGTGGTCGAGCAGCAAGACAAGGCTGCTCTGCAAGGAGCCGGCCAGGACTCCGGGGCAGGTAGTGAGAGGTACCTGCGTGTCGGGCACCCGCTCCAGCAGATGCTTGACTCGGTGCAAGGCGACAACCGTCTTGCCGGTACCGAGTTCGCCGGCGACCTGGGCGGGCCCGGCGTATCTGGGCCGGTAGGCAATGCGCCGCTGGGGGGGGAGGAGGATTCCCTAGGCGGCGAAGGGCTTGGCCAGGATGTCGGCTAATTCGTCGGGGCCGGTGACAAGCACGATACGTTCCAGGTGCGGATGACGGCTGCGGCCAGGTCGTCCCCGGCCCATGTCTTCCCCCGTGCCCAGACCGACTGTCGTTTTCTGGCAGATGGGGGCCAGGTCCCGGTAGCTGTCATCGAGGGCAAGGCCCCTCGGCAAGCAGCCAGAGCGCCTCACGCCTGTCTTCCGGTATTAGCACGGCGCTACGCGCTGTGGTGCGCGCACGTGGACGAGCGCTGGGGCCGTCAGCGGGAGGCCCTATGGTCGTTCCCACGTGCCACGATCGCTTCAACTGCCAAGGGGGGGCAACGATGCAGGCGAAGGAGACGCTGTTCGCCGATCTCGTTCAGGGGAGGGCCCAGCAGTACCAGGTGCCGCTCTATCAACGGACGTACTCCTGGACAGAGAAGCAGCTCAGACAGTTGTGGAGCGATGTCCTGGAGCAGGCCGAGCTGATCGAGCGCGGGGAGAAGGCGAACACCCACTTTCTGGGGTCCGTCGTGCTGGCGCCGTCGCCGCAGAACGATGCGACGTTCCCCCGCTGGCTCGTCGTCGACGGCCAGCAGAGGCTGACCACGCTCTCGCTCGCTCTGGCCGCAATCCGCGATCACATCAGGGACGCCGAGCCGGACGAGGCCGAGCGCATCGACGAGCAATATCTGATCAACAAGTGGAAGACCGGCAGCGACCACTTCCGGCTGCTGCCCACTCAGGCGGACCGGCCACAGTTCGCCGCTCACGTCCGGGGCCCGCTCACGGAACAGGCCGCCGGTGGCGGTGTCGCCGCGGCCTACACCTACTTCCGCCGCAAGCTGGTCGAGGCAGCCGATCCTGCCGCCCCGCAGGACGTGTTCCGCATCGAGCAGGCCATCACCTCCCGGCTGACGCTGGTGGCGGTGACCGCCGAGCGCGGCGACAACGTGCACCGCATCTTCGAGTCGCTCAACAACACCGGGCTCAAGCTCAGTCAGGCGGACCTGCTGCGCAACTACCTGTTCATGAAGCTGCACACCCGCGGTGAGCATGTCTACGAGTCCTACTGGCTGCCGCTGCAGGACAGCCTGAGCAACGAAGAGCTGGAACAGCTCATGTGGCTTCAGCTGGTCCTCGACGGCGACGACCGGGTGCGCCGCCAGGACCTGTACGCGGCCCAGCAGCAGCGCTTCGAGCGCGGCGGGGCGAGCGAGGAGGAAATCGACGCGTACATCAGGGAGTTGCACCGCCGTGCCGCTCTCTTCCGCCGCCTGCTCCACCCCGAGGAGGAGCCGGACGCAGCGGTCCGCGCCCATCTGCACCGCCTGGACACCTGGCAGGCCCAGGCCACCTACCCCGCGCTGATGCTGCTGCTCGACCGGCGCGAGCGCGGGGAGCTCGACTCCTCGGACACGGCCCGTGCGATGTCGTACGTCGAGAGCTTCCTGGTGCGCCGGATGATCTGTCGAGTGCCGCCGAACAATCTCAACAGGATCTTCCAGGCCGTCCCAGGGCAGCTACCGCTCGACATGCCCGTCGCCGACGGGTTGCACCAACTGCTCTCCGCCGACAACCGGTTCTGGCCCGACGACAACGAACTGCGCGAGAAGATCCAGAAGGCGCCTTTCTATCAGTTCGGGCGCCCACCGCAGCGCAAGATGGTGCTGCAGCGGCTGGAGGAGAGCTACGAGCATCCCGAGCCGGTGGACTTCGCCGCCGCGCAGCTCACCATCGAGCACGTCATGCCGCAGTCGCCCGGCGACGAGTGGCTGCGCATGCTGGGCGAGGACGTGACCGACGGGGAGAACGCAAAGGACTTGCACTCCCGGTTGCAGCACACCCTCGGGAACCTGACGCTCACCGCGGTCAACTCGGAACTGTCGAAACACCCCTTCGAGCGCAAGCAGGGCCTGCTGCAGGGCAGCCACCTGGAGATGAACCGCCGCATCGCCGGAACCGAACGCTGGGGCGCGAAGGAGATCCTCGCCCGTGCCGACGAACTCGCCGGCCGTGCGGCCGCGTTGTGGCCAGCCCCTCTGCGCGGAGTCGGACGCGCGGAGCGCAGCCGGGACTGGCACCTGGCCCACCAGGTGCTCGCGGCACTCCCCCACGGCACTTGGACGTCCTACGGCGATCTCGCCGCGTTCCTCGGCTCCGGCGCCCAGGCGGTGGGCAACCACCTGGCAAGCACACCGGAGGTGGCCAACCTATACCGGGTGCTCACCTCCGAAGGCAAGGTCTCCGCGGGTTTCAACTGGACCTCCGAGGACGAGGAAGGCGACGTCCGTTCCCTTCTGTCCGCCGCCGGCGTCGCGTTCACGGTGACCGGGGCCGCCGATCCGGCCCAGCGCCTCACCGCCGACGACCTCGCCCTGCTCGTCGCCGAGGACGACGACCGGACCGAGGGTGCTGACACCTCACAGAGCGTGCCGAGCAACCAGGACGAGGAGACACGCGCCAACCGGTTCTTCCGCCAACTCACAGCGGACGACTCCCCCGAGACGGTCGAGGCGGTACGCGCACTCTTGGCCAGCTGGGAGGAACTCGGCGGCTGGATCGGACACGGAGCGGGCCAGGTCACGACAAGTGCCTTCCTCATGCTCGGGGAGGCGGGCGCGCCGGGCCGGGGCATCTGGCCACTGACGCTCTATCCGGGCGGCGGGCGGGGTGGCACAGCACAGGTGGTGTTCCAGTACCTCGCCGCGCGGGAACCCTTCACCGACCGCGGCCTACGCCTCGAACTCCTCACGCGCCTCAACGAACTGGAGGGCGTCGACATCCCGGAGGGCAGACTGGAGCTGCACCCGAGCTTCCGCCTCTCCCTGCTGGAGAAGGACCGCAACCGCGAGCTGCTCGCCGGGACTTTGGCGTGGTTCCGGGACCGCTGGGAGCGCCGGGACGCTGCCTGAGCGCACGGGCGTTTCTCTTGGTCCTCGTCTCGACCAGGAGAGACGCCCGACAGCGGCTAACGCCGAGTCCTCGACAGTCACGCCCGGCCTCGCCTGTTCAAGAGCAGCTACAGCGGTGCCGAGGGCGGTCAGTGCGCAGATGTCGCGACCACTACGACCGCCGTGCTCGTCTGGGACTCCAAGGACGTCACCGGGCCCGTTCTTACGGTGTCGCTTGACGCTTGGGCGGGGTTCGTCGAGTTGGTCTGACGCAATGTGATCACCCCCTCCCATTGCGTGCCGATCGGTAAGTAGGATTTACCGATCGCGCAGTCGTTGCGCGAGTCATGGGGGTGTGCGGTGAACGGCGCGGCTCTGCCGTTACGTATCGGTCCGTATCTCGTCGAGCGGCAGCTTGGTGCGGGCGGGATGGGGGAGGTGTACCTCGCCTACTCCGTCGCGGGTGAACCGGTCGCCGTGAAGGTGATCCGGCCCGACCGCACGGATCCGCACACGCGCGCCCGTTTCGAACGCGAGGCGACGATCGCGCGCACGATCTCGGGCACGGGCCGTGTGGCCCGTTTCATCGACGCGGATCCGTTCGCCGAGCAGCCCTGGCTGGCCATGGACTACGTCCCCGGCCGCCCGCTCGCCGACGTCGTGAAGAGCCAGGGCCCGCTGTCCACACCACTGGTGGCGAGCCTCGGCGCGCTGCTGGCCGAGGGGCTCGCCGCCGTGCACGCCGCGGGCCTGGTCCACCGCGACCTGAAGTCACAGAACGTCGTCCTCGGCGACTTCGGTCCGGTGATCATCGACTTCGGCCTCGGTGCCTTCGTCGGGGCGTCCAATGCATCGCTCACACAGGCCGGTGTGGTCATCGGCACCGTGCGCTGCATGCCACCTGAACAGGCCCTGGGTGAGGTGGATGTGACAAAGGCGGCTGACGTGTACGGCCTGGGCACCGTGCTTCTGTACGCGGCGACCGGACACTACCCGTACGACGGCGCCCGGTGGGAGGCGGTCGCCGCGCAGGTCGTCAACGCCGAGATCGGCCCCGATCTGTCCGGGCTGCCCGCTGAACTGACCCCCATCGTGACGGCCATGCTGGCGCACAAGGCGGAGGACCGCCCCTCCCTGGAGGAGGTGACCCGGCAGTGTGCCGATCTGATGCGTCTGCTGGGCACTAGTCCGGCCCGGGCACGGTGCGCTCTGATCCAGGAGACGACGCCGAAGGACCATCCCACGATGGTGCTGCCCCAGCCTGACACACCGATGCTGGACCGACTCGACTCGCTCGAAAGGCTGCTGCGCGAAGAGTCGGCGTCCCCGGCGGGGGGCATCCCCGTCCCGCCGCCCGACGGTGAATCCGATCCGAACTGCCCGGCCGAGAGCGGTATCGAGAGCGACGTGGAGAATTCGCCCCCACCCGTGCTCGTGCCGGAGCCTCTGCCCGGAACCGGAAGCCCGGCTGAACCCGCACCGCAAAGGGGCCGTCCTCCCGCTTCGCGGCGGGTCGCCGACGAGTTGCGCAAGCGCTACGCGATGGGACCGGCGCTCACCTGGTCGAAGCGCTGACCTCCTCTTCCCTCTCTTCGCCGGCGGTGTCAGTCCGGGGCGGACAAGGGCGGGTACCAGCACACCACACATCACGAGTACACATTCCACGGAGGAGCACCACGTGACCGCGGCGATACAGCCCGAGGTTCCTGAGTCGCGCGATGCCGACACAACACGGGCTGCGTCCCCAGCCGGTGCGCGGCCGGCCTTCGCCCCCGGCGCCCAGGTACGCATCCGCGACGAGCAGTGGCTCGTGAAGTCCGTCGCGGAGTCTCGTGACGGACTCATGGTCGAGGTCAGCGGGGTTTCCTCGTTCGTCCGCGGTACAGACGCGGTGTTCTACTCCGGTCTCGACCAGATCGACGTACTCGATCCGCGCAAGACCCGGCTCGTGCCCGACGACACCTCCAAGCACGCCAAGGCCCGCCTCTACCTGGAGGCCGTCATCCGCAAGACCGCGCTGCCGCAGACCGAGCACGGCATCGCGCTCGCCGACTCCTTCCTCATGGACCGGCAGAAGCATCAGCTACGCCCCGCCGAGCTGGCGCTGTCCATGCGCAACCCGCAGCCCCGGCTGCTGATCGCCGACGTGGTCGGTCTGGGCAAGACGCTGGAGATCGGCGTCACGCTCTCGGAGTTGATACGGCGCGGGCGCGGCGAGCGCATCCTCGTGGTCACGCCCGCGCATGTGCTGGAGCAGTTCCAGCGCGAGCTGTGGACCCGCTTCGCCCTGCCGCTGGTGCGCCTGGACTCCACCGGCATCCAGCGCATCCAGCAGGAGATCCCGTCCGGCCGGAACCCGTTCGCCCACTTCAAGCGTGTCATCGTCTCCGTCGACACCCTCAAGTCTGCGACGTACTCCCACCATCTGGAGAACATCACCTGGGACGCGGTGGTCATCGACGAGTCGCACAACCTCGTCAACAAGGGCACCCGCAACAACCGCCTGGCCCGCCGCCTCGCCGAGCAGACCGATGCGCTGATCCTGGCGTCCGCGACTCCGCACAACGGTGACGCCGAATCCTTCGCCGAGCTGATCCGGATGCTCGATCCGGCGGCGATCGCCGACCCCAAGAACTACAAGGTCGCCGACCTCGATCACCTCTACATCAGGCGTACCAAGACCGACCGCGAGGTGCGCGACGGCCTCAAGGGCAAGCCCTGGGCCGAGCGCGGCTGCTCCCTGCCGGTGCCGGCTCCGGCGACGCGGAAGGAAATCGCCGTCCTGGAGAAACTCGCGAGCGAGTGGACCCCGGGAGACCCGAACCGTTCGTCGGTCTGTGCCGATCCGCTGGTCGGCTACAACTTCCTGAAGGCCTTCCTCTCCTCCCACGTCGCCCTGCGGAAATCCCTCGCCGCCCGCCGCACCTACCTGGACAACCCCAAGAGCGGCATGGTGAAGGGCAAGGACGGCAAGAAGGCGGACTCCCCCGAGCGCCGCGCCGCCCTGGCGGCCGAGGGCAGAGCCCTCGCCGAGCTGGAGTCACTGGTCGCCGACCTCACCGACGAGGACTCCGCCAAGCTCGACGCGCTCGTCCGCACGCTGAAGGACAAGCTTCGCGTCGGCCCGCACTCCGAGCGCCGCGTCGTGATCTTCTCCGAGCGGGTCCACACCTTGGACTGGCTGGCCCGGGAAGTCCCGGCCCGGCTCGGTTTCAAGAAGAAGAACCAGGCCAAGCCCGACGCAACACGCCCCTGGAAGGCGTACGACGGCGCTGTCGAGGTCATGCACGGCGACACCACCAACGAGCAGCAACAGCAGGAGATCGTCGACCGCTTCGGCCGGCGCGAGGAGCCGGTGCGGCTGCTGTTCACCGGTGACATCGCCTCCGAGGGCGTCAACCTGCACCACCAGTGCCACGACCTCGTCCACTACGACCTGCCCTGGTCCCTCATCCGCATCGAGCAGCGCAACGGACGTATCGACCGCTACGGGCAGGCGGTCAGCCCCGAGTTCCGTGCCCTCACCCTCACCGCCGACGTGCCCTGGCGGCGTGACGAGGAGAGCGGCGAGATGCTCACGCTCGACGACCGGCTCGTCGGCACCCGTCTGCTGCGCCGCGAGGCCCAGGCGCACGAGATCGAGACCGGCGAGGGCAGCGCCGAGGCCGTCACCGGCCTCTACAACGACAAGAAGGAAGAGGACCGCCTCACCCGCGACCTCATCAAGGGCAGCACGGTCGAGCGTTCCATCAAGCAGTCCCAGCAGGAGTCCGGCGGGGTCCTCGCGGGACTCCTCGCCGGCGCCAACGCCCGGCTCGCCGACCCTACGGCCGCCCCTGCCACGCTCGGCACGGCCGCGGTACCCGAGGCCGACGTGCCCCACGTCTTCGCCGGCACCAAGGCGTACTTCCACGCCGCGGTGGACCTCATCTACCCCCAGGCCGACCGCGAGGCCCTCGACTGGAAGCCGGAGACGGCCAACGGCCGCATCGAGTTCACTCCGCCCGACGACCTGCAGTACCGCTTCCGCGAGCTGCCGAAGTCGTACCTGGAGCAGGAGAAGATCCTCACGACACCCAAGTACGACGGCACGCTGCGCATCACCTTCGACAAGCAGTACGCCGCCGACCGCCTGGAAGCCGCCCGCAACGCCAAGCAGGGCAAGACCGACCAGCCCACCTCGCAGTGGCCCAATGTCTCGTACGTCTCCGACATCCACCCGGTCCTCGACTGGGTGACGGACAAGGTCCTCGCCAAGCTCCGGTACGACGAGGCGTTCGTCCTCGCCCACCAGCCCGACACCGCCAAGGCCAAACGGATCGACGCAGCCCTGCCGGAGGCCCTCACCGGCCCGGTCTACCTCCTTCAGGGCGTCTACTCCAACGCGGCGGGCAAACCGACGGTCGTGGAGTGGATGGCCGTCACCGGCCTCGCAGCGGCCGTTCCTCGCGTGTGGCGCATGGACTCCGCGTTCCTCGCCGCCTGCGGTGTGGGCCCCGCCATGGCTGGCCGCGCCCAGCCGGTCGACCCCGGCCTCCTCCAGGCGCTCGTCCCCTCGGCCGTCGACGCGGCCGAGACCCATCTGTGCGAGCGCCGCGCCGACTACGACAAACAGGTCGACTCGTACCTGGCCCCGTACGAGGACCGGGTGCAGGTCTGGGAGCAGGGCGCCCTGATCGCCGTCGGCAACCAGCAGCGCCGCATCCAGCAGGTGTACGACACCGCCGCGCGCCGCCGCGACCTCGTACGCCGTCTGCGGACCGACGGCGACCCGATGCTGCGAGTCCTCGGCGTCCTCGACCCCCTCCACACCAGCACCGTGTCCACCGCGCACGCCGAGGAGTCCGCACGATGAGCTACACCTACGACTCCTTCGCCAACCGCGGCGAATACCTATCCGCGCACTACTTCAGCGAGGAGCTGGAGAACACCCTCAAGAAGAACAAGGCGGCCGACGAGGGCCTGTTAACCCTGTGGACCAGCCGCGAGACCGACGCCCACGACCCACAGCCCACCCCGCGCGAACTCCTCCCCCGCCTCCGCGGTGAGTACCTGGCCACTGTGCGCCCCTTCCTGACCTCCCGCGCCCAGCAGGAAGAACTCGGCAGTACCTACGACGACCCCACGGGCGAGTGGGCCCAGCACATCACCACCTGGCACACCGCTGTCCTCAAGGCCCTCGGTTACGGCGGTGATCGGCCCGAGTCGATCACCGTGCACAACGCGAGCAGGGAGTACGAACTCCAGGTCGCCTGGCACGGAGACGGCATCGTCGCCCTCGACTGCGGCTGGACCGCCAGCCTCGACGACGCCCTCGACCCCGACGAGGCCGGGCAACTCCTCCACCCCCTCAAAACTGCCGACGGCCTCCTCGAAGTCGGCGAGAAGCTGGCGGGCTGGCTCTTCCAGAGCGAACTGCACGAGCCCGGCGGCGACACGCCCCGCTTCGTCCTGCTGCTCTGCGGCGGCGTACTCGTCCTCGCCGATCGGGGCTCCTGGGCTGAAGGCCGCTATCTCACCGCCGGCCTGGACGCGGCCCTCGCCCGCAACGACACGGCGAAGGCGGGCGAACTCGCCCTCCTCGCCGCTCTCTTCTCCCACGACATGCTCGCGCCCCGCCCCGACGGCAAGGGCCGACGCATCGACGACCTGCTGAAGGCGTCCCGCGACAACGCCGTCGGCGTCAACTCCGAGCTACGCAAGGGACTCCAGCACTCGGTCGAGATCATCGCGAACGAGGTACTCGCCCGCTTACGCGACGCGGAGGTCGAGCCACGGGAGATCGAGGACCTCAAGAAGGGCCCGTTCGCCAAGCAGCTCACCCGTGAATCGCTGCGCTACCTCTACCGCATCCTCTTCCTCCTCTACGCGGAGGCCCGCCCCGAGCTGGGTATCCTGCCCGCCGACGACTCCACATACGAGGCTGGTTACTCGGTTGCCCGGCTGCGCGAGCTGGCGGCCCGGGAACGGAAGCTGGTCGACGAGGACAGCCGCAACGGTTTCCACCTGTACGCCTCCCTCGACGTCCTCTTCAACAAGGTCAACTACGGCCACCGCCCGCACGGCACGGAGGCAGACGACAACAAGCCCGCCGACGAGCGCAGCGAGCAGCGTGGCCTGCGCTTCGAGGCGCTGCGCAGCGAGTTGTTCGACCCGAAGGCGATCACGCTCATCGGCAGCCGCGTTCTCGACCCCCACTGGGACGAGGACGAGGACGGGGACGAGGAGCCGCGGTGGCTGGACCTGCGGCTGCGCAACGAGGCGTTGCACCAGGTGCTGCGCCTGCTGACTATGAAGGAGGCCGGACAGAAGGGCCGCCAGGGCGGCTTCATCTCGTACCGCAACCTCGGCATCAACCAGCTCGGCGCCGTCTATGAGGGCCTGATGTCGTACACGGGCATCATCGCTGACAAGGAATTCGCCGAGGTCGCCAAGCCCGGCACCAAGAAGGGTGACAAGCAGTACGGCGATCCCGAGAAGGGGTCTTGGCTCATCCCCGCCGACCGGCTGAAGATCTACAACGAGAACACGCACGTCGTGTACTCCGCCCAGGATGCCGAGCAGTACGGTCTGCGCGGCCCGAAGAAGTACGCCGAGGGTAGGTTCGTGTACCGCCTGGCCGGCCGCGACCGCGAGACGTCCGCCTCGTACTACACCCCCGAGTCCCTTACGAAGGTCACCGTCGAGCTTGCCCTCAAGCACCGCCTCGACCAGGAGAAGGACGCTGACGGCAACACGGTCCAGACCCGGGCGAGCGAGCTCCTGCGCTACACGATCTGCGAACCGGCCCTGGGCTCCGGTGCGTTCCTCAACGAGGCGATCAACCAAGTCGCCAAGGAGTATCTGAAGCGCCGTCAGGATGAGCTGGGCGCCAGCCTGGACACGTCGAAGACTCTGGATGCCGAGCAGAAGGTGAAGGCGTACATCGCCCTCCACAACGCGTACGGCATCGACCTGAACGCGACGGGTGTGGAGCTGGCGGAGGTGTCGCTGTGGCTCAACACCATGCACCCGGGGATGCGCGCGCCATGGTTCGGCCTGCATCTGCGACGCGGTGACTCCCTTATCGGTGCCCGGCGTTGGGTGTACGAGGCCGAGCGCATCAAGAAAGAGCGGACGATCGGTGCGCAGACGCCGACCAAGCTGCCGTTCAGGGCGGCTGGGGACGGTGCGGAGCAGCTGCTGCCGGAGGGAGCTGTGCATCAGTTCCTGCTGCCCACTCCTGGTTGGGGTGCGGTCGCAGGGGCGAGCGGGGATGCGAAGAAGTTGGTGGAGCAGCTCGCCGGGACGCAGGTGGAGCAGCTGAAGGCGTGGAAGAACAGCGTCAAGGCGAAGCCCAAGACGACGGGCGGCAAAGGCAGCCAGCTCGCACGGTTGCAGGCTGCGGCCCTTCGCGTCGAGTTCCTGTGGAAGCTGGTCGCCAAGCGCATGGAACTGAGCGAGCGAGAGATCGCCCGCACCATCGATGTGTGGGGGACGGATCGCGAGGAGGACGCGGAGGAGTACGCGTTCCTTCGCCGCGACAAGCAGAACGCGGACCAGAGCCTGCCGTTGACCAAGGAGCAGGTCTTCAAGGACCTCTTCGAGGCGGAGGGGTCGCCGTACTGGCGGCTCAAGCAAGTCATGGACGCGTGGTGTGCGCTGTGGTTCTGGCCGCTGGAGAAGGTGGGGCTGCTGGACGGGGCGGATGCGGAGTACGCGACGGCTCCGGTGGTGACGGCGGAGGCGGGGGCCGACCTGGATGCGTTGCTGTCGTCGGTGGCTGGGCCGGTGGTGGAGGTCGAGGAGCGTGTGCCTGAGCCCACGCCTGTGCCTCAATTCGTCGAGAACGGGCTGCTGTTCACCCTGGACGGTGACCAGATGTCCTTGGGCGAGGCTGGGGACGACGACGGGCTCGTGGAGAAGAAGGTGGTCAAGAAGGCGCGTACCTCCTCGGCCCCCAAGAAGACCGGCGGGTCGGGACGCCGCCGCGAGATCATCCCGCTTACGGACGTGGACGACTGGATCGCCTTCCTGGAGTCCATGGTGGGCACGGGATCGATCCCGGAGGACACCTTCGCCACGACGGTCGACTCTCTGGAGGAGCTGAAGAAGCTCGAAGACCTGATCCAGGCCGAGATGGGGATGGACGAGGCCCGTAAGGCGGTTGAGACGCGGTATCCGTGGATGCGGGTCGTTCGTGATATCGCTGAGCAACAGGGTTTTCTGCACTGGGAGTTGGACTTCGCTGGCGTCTTCACCGGTGAGGCGGGGGGCTTCGATCTTCAGATGGGTAATCCGCCGTGGGTGCGGCCGGAGTGGAAAGAGGATCCGGTCCTGGCGGAGTACGAGCCTTGGTTCATGCTCACGGAGAAGCCGAAGGCGGAGGAGAAGAACCGGCGGCGGGACGCTGAACTCGCGCGCGAGGAGGTGCAGGAGTACCTGCTCGGCGAGGTGACGAATACGGTGACCATGGCGTCATACCTGGCGGCGTCACCGGTGTACCCGCTGGTGGCGGGCACTAGGCCCGATCTGTATCGGGCGTTCATGTGCGAGATTTGGGACCACGCCGGGCGCGGAGGAACGGCCGGGATGGTGCACCCCGACACCCATTTCGCGGGTGACAAGGAAGCCGCTCTGAGGGCTGCGGCATTCCAGCGGCTGCGGGTACATGGCGGGTTCGTCAATCAGCGGCGGATCTTCCCCGAACCTGTTGGTCACTCTACAGAGTTCGGCGTTCACATCTACGGCGGACGCGGTGAGATCGACTTCGTCAATTTGTCATGGCTCTTTGCAGCGGACGTCCTTCGCCTGTCCTTTAGCGCCATTGATGACGGCGATGATCCAGGGGTGAAGTACAGAGGAAGCTGGGACGAACGCCCCCACCCCAAGCGCGTTGTCCGAGTGACCTCCGACACTCTGATGCGGTGGCGTCGACTGCAAGGTGCCGAGGGACCGCTGGAGCGCACCCAGCTCCTTGCCCCGGTGAGCACGGCAGAGGATCCCGCTATCGACGCGCTGGGAAAGTACCCCCTCCGACTTGGGACGCTGCAGCCTGAAGTCACCCAGGGGTACTACGAGACTTACGCGCGGAAGAAGGACTTCGGCCCCGAGAAGCAGTTCGCACTGATCGACTACAACACCGGCATCGACAGCCACGGTGATTACCACGCCAAGGCGTGGAGCGACGTCGTCCTCAAGGGACCACAGATTGGTGTGGCTAACCCGATGTTTAAGCAACCCAGCCAGGGTAGCGGTGAGACGCGCGGACTCGACCCAAGGGCGCTTGCGAGCGAGGCGGTGCCGGAGTCCGAATACCGGCGGGTGGCCCCGCGCGACGTGTTCCTGAGCGAACAAGACAAGTGGCCTGACTGTGAGAAGTACGAGGAACTGGTCGCCTCGGAGGACGAGTGGGCACAGGCACGGCTCCAACTAGTGAATCAGCGAAAGGTGCAGCCGGAGGAGGTCAAGGACGAGCAGATCAAGAAGCTCCTGATTGACAAGGCGAGCAATCCGTTCAGCGAGGATTTTCGGGTTGCATGGCGGCGGCAGATCGCATCTGACACCGAGCGGGCGCTTTACGCAGCCGTCGTTCCGCGCGGGGTAACTCACGTGGACCAGGTGAACTCAATGAGGCTCGGCACTCCTCGTGGAACTGCCTTGGTCGCAGGATTCTGGGCCGGTCTCCCGCTCGACTACTACCTCCGCACAAGCGGAAAGGGCGACATGCGTGTTGGTACGGCCGCGACGCTCCCCGCTCCTCAGGAAGATCACCCTCTGGCATCCTCGCTGCTCATCCGAACGCTCCGCCTCAACTGCTTGACCACCGCCTACGCCGACTTCTGGGCGGAGCTCTACGACCCCAAGTGGCCTGGCTACGAGCCCTGGGCGATCAACTGGCCCAACCTCAAGACCGAGCTGCACAACGTGACCCCCACCTGGCAGCGCGACACCCCCCTCCGCACCGAACACGCCCGCCGCGCCGCCCTCGTCGAGATCGACGCGCTCGTCGCCGTCTGGCTCGGTATCGACGCGAACACGCTCATCGCCATGTACCGGGCCCGTTTCCCGATCATGCAGGACTTCGACCGGGTGACCTGGTTCGACGCCGACGAGCGGAAGATCGCCGGGAAGCACCACACGTACGGCTTCGACCAGACGAAAGACCACTGGACCCAGTTCGAGGCCTACGAGAAGGACCCCGAAGCCGCCCCCGTCCCCGACGGCTACACCGCCCCCTTCTACAAGGCCGACCGAGAACGCGAAATGCGCGAAGCCCACGCCTACTTCAAGAAGCGCCTCGACGAAGCCGTGAGCGAGGGTCTCTGGGACCCTGAGAAGATGGAGGTCCCGACCCCGTGAGGCCGACCCTCGAAGCACAGGGACTAAAAGAAAGCCTCCTCCAGTACTTGTCCACGACGTACGGCCTCGCGGACGAGGGCGCCAGAAAAGCCCTGCACTCGTTCCTCGGGGACGAGACGACGGGCATGTTTCGCGGACCATACCTCCGCCTCCGCACGCCGTTCACCCCGGCCGACGACGGCTGGCAGCAGCACCTGGACTGGGTGCGTACCGACGGCTGGACGCCATACGCCCACCAGGCCCGTGCCTTCTCCCGGCTCACCTCGAAGGACGGGCACTTACCTCAGCCCACCCTGGTCACCACGGGCACGGGGTCCGGCAAGACCGAGTCGTTCCTGTACCCCGTACTCGATCACTGCGCCCGTGAGCGCGGGGCCGGGAACGACGGGGTCAAGGCGGTCTTCCTCTATCCGATGAACGCCCTGGCCACCGACCAGGCGGCCCGTATCAACCAACTCCTCATCGATTACGACAAGTTGAGCGGCGTACGAGCCGGCCTGTACATCGGTGAGAAGGCGGCGACGCACTACGACCGGGTCTACACCCGCCGCCAGGACATGCAGCTGTCCCCGCCGGACATCCTGATCACCAACTACAAGATGCTCGACCTGCTCCTGCAGCGTGCCGCCGACGCACCGCTGTGGGACGGCAGTGACATCGGCTACGTGGTCGTCGACGAGTTCCACACGTACGACGGCGCGCAGGGAACCGACGTCGCCATGCTGCTGCGCCGCCTGGCCATCGCCGTCGATGCCAACCAGCCCGGCAAGCCGCTCGGCTCGATCACCCCCGTCGCCACCTCCGCGACCCTCGCCTCCGGCACCGACGCCGACGGAGTGGCCCAACTCCTCTCCGTCGCCACCAACGTCTTCGGTGCCGAGTTCACCGAGGACGCGATCGTCGGCGAGGACCGGCTGACGGTCGACGAGTTCATTCTCGGCGAGGACGAGTCGATCCCAGACGCGAGATTCCTTCCCGGTCAGGCAACGCCCCCCGAGACCCTGACCTCCTTACCGGACCCGGCCTCCGGCTCCGAAGCACTCGCGGACCTCGCCGAGGCCGTCACCGGAAGCCGCGTCACCGAACCGGTCGTCCTCGGCGCCGCGCTCAAGCGCAACCGGCTCACGTACGCGGTCCTGAACGCCTTTGACAGCACTGTGCGCACCTACGACGAGGTGCTTGACGTGATGCGCCGCAGTGGGGCGAAGAGTTGGGACGAGGCGATCACGACGCGGCCGCAGATCGCCGCAGTGGCCCTCGCCCGCTTCGTCGCCCTGCTGGCCGTGGCGCGCGACCCGGAGGCGCCGACCCCGATCAACCGACCCCTCGTCCAGATCGAGGTGCACCAGTGGGCGCGGTCCGTCACGCGCATGCTGCGTGGTGTACTGCCTTGGCCGAAGGCCGAGTTCGCGTGGGACACGGCCGGGGCGCGGAGCCAGTCGCGTACGACGCCGGACACCACCACCTCCCGCGACACCAAGCTCTTTCTGCCCGCGGTGTACTGCCGTGAGTGCGGGCGTTCCGGGTGGTCGGTCCTAGCCCCCGAGTCGGACTTCGAGGAGCTGAACTTCGAGGCCCACAAGATCCGCCGAGCCACCGTCACCGCCGACAAGGCCAAGGTGCGCACCCTGGTGGCGGCCACCGACAACGAGGCCCGCGAGGGCAACGGCCGTACCGCCATGGACCCGGCGGCACAGAAGTCGCTGACGACCGGCGGCGCGGGCGTGCTCATGGTGCTCGACGGTCTGTCCCAGCGCCTGCGTCTGCCCGATCCCCAGGGCGACTACGACGACGAGGGCAACCCGGCGCCCGCCGGCCCCGATTCCGCCTTCGTCCTCGTCCAGCTCGGCGACACTGCTGAACGCGCCGCCAAGGACGACTGGTGTCCGGCCTGTGGCACGCACAACGCGATCCGCTTCGTCGGTACGGGTGCCGCCGCGCTCGCGGCCGCGTCCGTCACCCAGCTGTTCACCGGCGGGGAGATGGACAAGGAGCAGCGTGAGACGAAGACGCTGATGTTCAACGACTCGGTGCAGGACGCCGCGCACCGGGCCGGGTTCGTCGCCTCCCGCTCGTACACCTTCTCCCTGCGGGCCCTGTTCACCAAGCATTTGAGCGAGCAGCGGCCCAGTGCGCTCAACGACCTCGTCGCCGACGTCGTCGCGGCGACCACCGACCGTGAGACGCTCGCCGCCGTCGTCCCGCCGGATCTGCACGACGACACGGGCGTGGCTCGTCTGCTTTCGGGCGCGGGGCGGGGCGGGGACAGGAAGACCTGGGACCTGATCGGTGAACGGTTCGCGTTCGAGGCCGTGATGGAGTTCGGTCACCGCTCCCGCAACGGCCGTACCCTCGAACTGACCCGTACCGCGGCCGCCTGGGTGGAGATCCCCGACGTACGGGCGGCCGTGGCGATCGCACGCGCCGCCCATGAGGAAGCCGCCCACCGGGGGCTGGCGCTCACCGAACACGACGATGCCCGGTATCTGGCGTTCCTGCGTGGGCTGTTGGAGCGGCTGCGTACACGGGGTGCGGTCGGGCACCGGTGGCTGGAGAAGTTCCTCGACGAGGCGGGTACCAGCCGCTACTTCATCTGGGGTGGCCGCCCGCGCGGAATGAAGGCCTTCCCCAAGGGCGTCTCCGCGCCGAGCTTCCTGCTGGCGCGGCCCAAGTCGAGCAGCGAGTTCGACTTCGCCGCGGGGCGTCTGTCCTGGTACCAGACCTGGGCGCAGCGCTGCCTCGACATGACCCGTGAACAGGCCGACGAGTTCTGGGTGCGGCTGCTGCCCCGGCTCACCGACGCCGGGCTGCTCGCGGCACGGACCCCGAGCGACACGGCCGTACGCCTCTACGGCCTACAACCGGGCGCCATCCGGCTGCAGTTGTTGCCCGACGCGCAGGTCAACGAGTCGTATGTGCGCTGCCCGAAGTGCTTCTGGGAGCAGACCGTCCACCCCTCGCTTCTGGCCCAGTACCACGGGCAGCCCTGCCAGGCGTATCGCTGCGCGAAGGGACGGCTGGTCGCTGGTGACCGTTGGCTTGAGACCGTCGACCGCCACGACCGGGACCGCGACTACCGCGACGACTACTACCGCAGCCTGTACCGCCGAGCAGGCACCTACCAGGTCATCACCGCCGAGCACACCGGTCTGCTCTCCCGCCCCAAGCGCGAACGCGTCGAGGACGCCTTCCGCAACGGCGAGGGGTTCAACGACCCCAACGTACTGTCCTGCACGCCCACTCTGGAGATGGGCATCGACATCGGCGACCTGTCCGCCGTCGTCCTCGGTGCCCTTCCGCGCCGACCCGCCAACTACGCCCAGCAGGCGGGCCGAGCCGGGCGCCGTACCGGTAACGCCTTCCTGTTGACCATCCCCGACCGCTCCCGCCGCGACCTGTACTTCCTCGACCGGCCACGGGACATGATCGACGGACGGATCGTGCCACCGGGCTCGTATCTGTCGGCCATCGAGATCCTGCGCCGCCAGTACACCGCCCACCTCCTCGATCTCGCGGCACGCGGCCGGCTGCTACGCGAGGACGGCAGGCCGCTGTCCGCACTGTCACGCCGGGTCGACGAACTCTTCGGCCCCTCCGGCTACCTCGCCGACTTCACCGACGCCGCCCTCGCCCACGGCAAAGAGCTCGTCGCGGGCTTCCTCGCACTCTTCCCGACCGGCGTGAGCGACACCGCCAAGAAGGAGCTGGAGAAGTACGCGGTACGCGGCATCCGCAGCGCGATCGAGAAGGCCGAGCGGGAGTGGGAGCGCGAGAACCAGAAGCTGCGCACCCGTATCCGTACGATCCGTTCCGCAATCGACGAACTCAAGGAAGGTGACGACGAACAGGCGGGTACCAAGGCGGAGTTGGAGGCCGAGCTCGGAGCCATCTCCAGGCAGGGCGCCACACGCCAGCGCCAGCCCGCACAGACAGTGCTGTGCGACCTCGGCCTGCTGCCCAACTACGCCCTCATCGACGCCACGACCACCCTCGACGCCACCGTCTTCTGGCCCGAGGGCACCACGCCCGAGGGACGCGTCCGCTACAAGTCGAAGTCGTTCTCCTACGGGCGGCCGCGCGGCTTCGCCCTGTCCGAACTCGCCCCCGGCAACACCTTCTACGCCGAGGGGTACAAGCACCGGATCACCGGCATCGACATCGTCACCGGCCGGGACCAGGACTGGCGCCACTGGCGCTTCTGCCCCTCGTGCGGTTACGTCCGCGCCGAGAACGCCGAGAACGACACGACACCTTGCCCTCGCTGCGAGGAGACGGGTATCGCCGACTCCGGCTGTCTGCGGCAGATCGTTCAGCCCAGTGTCGTGACGGCCCGCGACAAGCGGGAAGACGCCAGGATCGGCGACGAGAGCGACGACCGCGACCGCCGCTTCTACACCATCGTCGACATGGTCGACATCGACCCCAAGGACTTCGCGGTGGGCAAGTCCTGGCGGCACACCAAAGAGATCTTCGGCGTCGACTACACCCGACGTGCCGTCATCCGCCGTATCAACGCCGGGCCGCTCAGCATCGGCGCCCAGGAGAACGACCAGCTCGCCGGGAAGCCTGTGCGCATCGCTCCCTTCTTCGTGTGCACCGCCTGCGGAGCCGCGAGCGCCGACGGACGACCGGTCTTCGACGACGACCGCGACGCCGTCGACAACTCCGCCAACCGCCAGCGCGAACTCAAGCACCACGCCCCCTGGTGCCCGCTGCGGCGCGGCAAGAAGGGGGTGGACCAGGAACCGGTCCTGCTCGCCCACGAGTTGGAGACCGAAGCGCTGCGCGTACTGCTGCCCGCGGCGACCGTCCTCGTCGAGGAGAAGGTCCACTCCTTCCAGGCGGCCCTGCGCCTGGGCGTGGACGGCGCCTTCGGCGGCGACCCACAGCACCTCGCCACCACCCTGGCCACCATGCCGGACCGGGACACCGCGGAGACACGGCACTTCCTGGTCCTGTACGACCGTCTCCCGCACGGCACCGGCTACCTCGACCGCCTCACCGACTCCGCCGCCTTCCGGCAGGTGCTGGAGGGTGCGCGCGGGCTGCTGGTGGAGTGCCCCTGCAACGGGGAAGGCGTGCAGGCCTGCCACCTCTGTCTGTACCTCTACGCCGACGAACAGCACATCGACCGCGTCTCCCGCAAGGCCGCCCTGGAGATCCTCGACGAACTCCTGGGGACCGACACCGACGCCTGGGACACCAAGAAGGTCGGCAACACCGACCAGATCGGTCTTGACGGACAGGTCGAGTCCGACCTAGAGGCCCGCTTCCTCAAGGCGCTGCGCGGGTGGGCCGGACAGCGCGCCGACGCCGTCCTTGAGGAGAGCGGCGACAACAGCGCCTACCTGCGTCTGGACGAGGTCGGCACCGTGCACGGCTGGCGTCTGACCGCTCAGCGCAACGAGGGTTACACCCGCACCGACTTCACCTTCGAACGCGTCGACGGCCCCCGGCAGAAGATCACCGTCTACCTCGACGGACACCGCTACCACGCCACCCGCCATCACAACCGGCTCGCCGGCGACGCCGACAAGCGCAACCGGCTCCGGTCCGAGGGCCGCGCCGTCTTCCAGCTCACCTGGGACGACCTCGACGCCTTCGAGCGGCTGACGAACACGGCCGAGTCCGCCGCGGGGCGCGAGCCGGCCGAGCCGGTGTGGCCGCCGTACCCGCGCAGTGCCCAGGACCTCGCCAAGCAGCTCTATGCCGAACGCGGTGCTGACGACCTCGCCGACTCCGCCTTCACCGACCCGATGACCATGCTTCTCGCCTACCTGCGCAGTCCGGACGACGCGGCTTGGGGCAGGCGGGCATCGGCCGTCGTCGGCGGACTCTTCGGCACCGGCAAGGAGATGCTCGTCGGCAACGGCGCCCCCGACCAGACCCGGCAGACACTCGACCGTCTCCTCGACGCCTGGGGCCGCACTGACGGCATCGACCCGGCGGCCGTACAGGGCACCGGCACACTCAACCTGTTCCAGACCTGCGATGAGTCAGGGCTCCCTGTCGCCTTCCTCGTCGACGGGGTAACCAGCCGCTGGTCCGCCCTGGCCTGCCTCGACGACACCGCACGCGACCAGCTCGGCACGCCCGAACACAAGGCGCGCTGGCGCTCCTGGCTCCAGTGGTCCAACATCCTTCAGTTTCTCGCCCACGACGGCGGCGACGGGGTCCAGCTGACCACCGCCACCGCAGGCCGCTTCGACACCGCGATCCTCAAGGCCTTCGACGGCCTCGGCGAACTTGAGTCCCTCGTCGTCCAGTACGGCACCGCCGCACCCGCACCGCAGCCCGTGCCAACGGAGGCGTCCAACGAGACTCCTCCCGAAGCACCGATGCGGGATCTGCTGTGGGACCAGGAGATCCTCGAATACCTCGACGAGGACGAACCTGACGCCCCTCTCACCCGCCTCGCCCGCGTGTTGGCCGACTGTGGCAAGAAGGCCCCCGCCTACGGCTACGAGCTCGGCGAACGCGGGTGGCTCGCCGACTTCGCCTGGGACCACGGTGACCAGCGGATCGCCGTCATGGCCGAGCCGTACGACCAGGCGGACGAGGAGAGCGACAAGACCTGGAGCGCCTACCGCGACGCCGGGTTCACCATCCGCTCGGCCGACGACTGGCTCGCTGATCTCGACACCCTGCTCACCGCGCTCCCCGACGTCACCGCCCGTCCCGACTCCGAAGAACAGAGTGCCGCCCGATGACCGCACGCCTCAGCCTCTACCAGAAGGCCGAAAACGAGCTCTACAAAATGGACTCGTCGGTCAAGACCAAGTTCTACGACTTCTGCCACCAGTTCCGTCTCGAACCCGACCACCCCAGCCTCGACCTCAAGCCTCTCAAGGGCGACGGCCGGATCTTCCGCGCCAAGATCGACCGCTCGTACCGGGCGCTTCTTGCCCGGGCGGGGGTCGGCGCCGATGGCATCCAGCAGTGGCTGATCGTCGCCGTCCGCCACCGCAAGGACGTCTACGAAGAACTCACCGTCGCCATCAACCGGATCACCGGCGAGATCGAGTTCGTCGATCTCGGCGTCGTCGGCCAGAGTGTCCTCCAGCGCGCGGGACTCCAACTCACCCCGGCCCCGGACGATCACGACGCACAGGCCGAGCCCACGCCCGCCCCCGTCGTGACGCAACAACCGATCGCCCACGTCGAACCCCTCCTCGCCAGCCGCGCCCCTGAGGACCTGCGGCGGCTCGGTGTCGCCGACGCCCTCATCGACCTCGCCCTCACCGTCACGACCGACGAGGAACTCGACCAACTCATCGTCGGCGCCCCACGTCTGACCGCCGAGGTCCTCACCGGACTCGGCTCCGGCATGTCCGTGGACGAGGTCGAGCGTGAGATCACCGAGCCTGCCTCCACCGAACTCGAACCGGGCTTCGAGAACGATATGGCGGCGGCCCTCACCCGTACCGCGGTCACCACGGTCGACGACGACATCCGCAACATCCTGGCCGAGGGCGACTTCCGCGCCTGGAAGGTCTACCTCCACCCCACCCAACGCAAGACCGCCGAACGGAACTACAGCGGCCCCGCCCGGGTCAGCGGCGGCCCCGGCACCGGCAAGACCATCGTTGCCCTGCACCGCGTCGCCCGCCTCGCCGCGGCTCTGCCGCCCGGCCACGGCAGGCCGATCCTGCTGACCACGTACACCAAGAACCTCACCGCCGACCTGCGCTCCCGGCTCACCTCGCTCATGGACCCGGCGCTGCTGGACCGGGTCGACATCAAGCACATCGACCAGCTCGCCCAGAGCGTTCTCAACGAGAACACCGCGCCCGGCGCACAGCGCGGCCTGATCACCGACGACCGGGCTCTGGATGTGCTGCGCGAGGTCCTCTTCGAACACGACGAGCAGCGCTGGGACGCCGAGTTCCTCTTCGACGAATGGGAACAGATCATCCTCGGCCAGTCCCTGGCCACCCGCCAGGACTACTTCAAAGCCCGCCGCGCCGGCATGGGCCGCGCCCTCAACCGCCCCGAACGCGCCGCCATCTGGAAGCTGCTCGACCAGTTCACCCTGCGCCTCAACGGCATGGGCCGTGAGACCTGGGCCCAGGCCGCCGAACGCGCGGCCCGCTACGAGATGGAACGCGCCCGCAAGATCCAGAGCCGGGCCGAACGCAAGGCGGCCATCGGCGGCGGCGACCTCATCCACCTCGACGACAACAGCTCCGCGATGCGCTACCTGCGTCATCGCTACCGCCACATCGTCGTCGACGAGGCCCAGGACCTCAGCCCCGCCCACTGGAAGATGCTGCGCGCCATGGTCGTGCCCGGTCCGGACGACCTGTTCATCGCCAGCGACACCCACCAGCGGATCTACGACCGACAGGTCACCCTCTCCACCGTCGGCGTCCACATCCGCGGCCGCGCCTCGAAGCTGACGCTCAGCTACCGCACTACCCAGGAGATCCTCGACCAAGCCGCCAAGGTCGTCCGCGGGGCGACCTACGACAACCTCGACGACGGCACCGACACCCTCGACGGCTACCACTCCCTGCTGCACGGCCCGGCCCCCGAGTACGTCGCCTGCGTCGACTGGACCGACGAGATCACCCGGCTCGCCGAGGCCCTCAAGCAGTGGCGCGCGGACATCACGCAGCCCGGCGAGGACGGCACCGTACGCGACCCGAGCGGCACCATCGCCGTCTGCGTCGCCGACGGCGAGATGGCCGGCCGCGTCGCCGCCGACCTGGAGATGAAGCACGGCATCACCACGGCGACCCTCACCAAGGACGGCCCGCAGGGCGGTGGCGAGGTCCATATCGGCACGATGCACCGGTTCAAGGGGCTTGAATACCAGAAGCTCGCGGTCATCGGCGCGAGCGACGGCATCCTCCCGCGCACCGCCCTCATCGAGAAGTACGAGACGGCCGACCCCAACCGCTACGAGCGCGAACTCAAGAAGAGCCGCAACCAGCTCTTCGTCGCCACCACCCGAGCCCGCGACGCGCTGCGCGTCTCCTGGCACGGCAGGCCCAGCCCGTTCCTGCCCTTGTCCGTCACCACCTCATGATGCGGACGGCTCAGACCGGCACACGATGGTCGGACCGTTCGAGGTGTTCCATGACGAGCTGGTGCGCACGCCAGCCGTCCGGGAACTTGGGCGGGACGTCCAAGTAGACGGGCTGGGCCGAGGGATGGCGGTCTAGAAGGTCCGGGATACCGGCGCGGGCGACGACGACACAGGCGTGGCGGTGGCGGGAGAGCAACACGCACAGTCGGCCGGTCTCCAGGTGAAAGGCGCTGGCGTCGACGCGGCCGGACAAGGGATGCCAGACGAGAGTGACGTCGAATTCCCGACCCTGGAGGCGGTTGGCGGTGTCCACGGTGATGCCGTCGAGTTCCGGCGCGAGGGCGAGGCGGCTGCCGACAGCCTCCGCCTGATCGTTGTGGGCGACACCGATGGCAATGCGGCCGGGAACAAGACGCCGTCCCTCGGGTGGGGGCGCCTGGTCGCAGTAGGTGCGGAACCCGCGCGAGAGAAGGCGTACGGCTGTGTCGGCGAGGGCGTCGGCCAGTTCGCCGTCGGTGCGCAGGGTATGCCGAGCGGGCAGTTGGAGATACCCCCAGCCGGTCTCAGCGGCACGGTCGAGGACGCGGTCGACAGGATCGGGTGCGAGGGCGCGCAGCACTGCCGCACGCCGGTCATCAGGACCGGTGCCGGCGATGAACCGGGTGAACGGGTAGAAGGCCCGCTCGACCAGTGGGGCGGCCGAGGCCGGCAAGCGCCAGGAGACGGGGAGCTCGTGGAGCGTCATGCCGGGGTTGTGCGCCAGGGTGACGTCCACGGCGTTGCGCAGAGGGTTCCAGGTCAGGCCGGTCCAGCGGTCGGTGTCGACACTGCTGAACGGGTCGAGCTGGCCGGGGTCACCAACGAACAGGGCGCTGTCGAAGAGTCCCGCGCAGGCGAGCAGGGCGTCGGAGCGCATCTGGTACGCCTCGTCGACGATGGCGATGGGCCAGTGGCCGTCCTCCTCCTTGACCCGTGCCCACTTGGCGGCGGTCGCGATGACGATCGGCGGCAACGGACGCAGGCCGGTGACTCGTTCGGCACCGATGACGGCGCCGGAGTGCTCCGCGAGTCGCGGGGACAGCGAGCCTCCGGTACGCAGCAACCTGCCGACGGTGAGGCCGGGTTGGTCCCGGACGAGCCGCTCGGCCAAGTCGTCGACCTGCTCGTTGGTCTGGGCGACGATCATCACGGGCTCGCCGCGTGCCACGAGGTGACGGGCCGCCCGCACGACCAGGGTGGACTTCCCGGCGCCGGGTGGAGAATCCACCACGACGCCGGGGGAGGAATCACCGTCGAGCCGTTCGAGGTCGGCGAGGACCCCGGCGACGGCGGTGTCGGCGCGTTCACCGGGTGTACTCATTCCCATGCCTCGTTCGCGTCGTCGTCGGTGGGTGCGTGGGGCTGGGGCGGCCCGCCGTGCGTCCAGGGCGTCGACGCGTCGTCCGGGAGGGCGGCCGGCAGCGTGAAGACGGACAGGCTGGTGTAACAGACCTCATCGCCGAGTTCCGGTACGGTGCCCGGCGGTGGCGGGGGCCGCTGGGAGCGTCCCATGCCACCGCTCAACTCGAAGTCGATCTCGTACGGTCCCTCCTCGGTCCGGCGTATGGCCAGGACCTCGGCTTTCTGCCCGGTCCTGGCAGGACTTCGCACCTCGTCGCCGACACGAAGGCGCCCGGAGTGCGGGACGGTGAGCGTGAGCGACGGGCGGAGCAGCCGTCTACCGGAGGAGCTGACGACCGTACGGCTGGGGTTGGCCACCGTCACGACGCCGACCACGGCCTCCCCGGTCAGCTCGTACTCGGCCATCACCAGGGGGTCGTCGAAGGCCCGCTCGGACGCGTAACGGTCGGCGGCGTCCTCTAGTCGGGCAAGCCTCCGGGCCGCACCCGAGGCGTGCTCCCATCTGCCTTGCGGAAGTCCGCCGTCCGCCACGTACGCGGCGAATCCAGTGAATCGATCCCTGTCCGTCTGCCACCGCGATGCCACGCTGCGGCCCGCGGAACGCTCCTCCAGAAGGTCCAAGCCGCGCCACATCAGCCGCCAAGTGGGCAGCAGTTGAGTCCGGAGCTGTTCTTCCAACTGGCGTATCGCCGCCGCTCGGCGGCGCTCACTCGAAGCCTGTCCGATCGCCGTGTAGAGCTCGGTGAGCATGCCGTCGAAGACCGGGTCGGTGGTGGGGCCGGCGGGCGGGAAACGGGAAGGGTCTTCAGCTTGTCGTGCCGCCGTCGGTCCGTCGGTGTCGGGCGGCGGGTCGATCCAGCCCATGAGAGCGGGAAGGTGTGCGTCCTCGGTGGGGCTCTGCCCGGTGGCCCAGTGGGCCGTCAGCATCTGGGTGAGGCCGACGCACAAGCTGGAGGTGGGGAACTCGTTCTGGTCGGTGAACCAGCTCAGCCACTGCCCGAGCCGGGGAACGGCTGGATCCACCGCGTACGGGCCCTCGGTCCGCCGGAACCGTGTGGAGCGGCCGAGCAGCCGCAGGAACCCCACACCGGCGCGATTGGGCACGATCAGCTGCGGGGCGTCGGTGGAGCGCTCCCGTAACTCCCTCGCCTTGCCACGGCCGTACTCGTAGGACTCGGTGTCCGTGGCGAACGTCTCGCAGTACGGCAGTACGTGTCCGGCGAGACGGGCGGCGAAGTGGAAGCGGTCGGTGCGGTCCTTCGGATTCGGCACCGTCAGCAGGACGGGGGCATCGCGGTCCGTTCCCACCATCGCGGCGAGCGGGGCGCAAGCCTCACCGGCGAGGCTCAGCGGGATGAGGACCAGCGGCCGGTCGGCGAGGTGGACATGGCGCACGGTCGTGACCGGCGCCGCGCGGCCAGTGGCAGCCGCCTCCAGCGCCGCCGCCACACGAAGGGTGCTCATGCCGCGCCTCCGGCGAGACGGAGAGTCCGGAGCCGGACCGCGTCGCCGAGCAGCGCGGCCACCTCCTCCTGCGCGGCCGACGGATTGAGCTCCCCACGGGCGAGTGCGTACGCGGCGGCCGTACTCGCCAAGCCGGGAAGGCTGTCCCGTACGACACTGCCGAGGTGCGCGGGGTCACCGTCGCGCAGGGCTGCGTCCCGGCAGTAGCGGGACAGCTCGCACATGTCGAGGCAGCGCGGGCCGTAAAGGTGCGGAAGGGCCTCCACCGTGTGGACCAACTCGTCGGTGCCGACCGTCGGATGGCCGGTGCGAGGGTCCGTGGAGAGATCGAGCGTAGCCTCGGGCGGAAGCGTGGCAGCCCGTTCCTCGACCCTGCCGAGGCGGGCCAACTGGTGACGGACGGCGTCGAGTTGCTGGCGCAGGTCGACGAGGCGACCGTAGGGCCGGTTCGCGAAATCCTTGGGCAGCACGAGAAGGAACTTTTCAGCAACGAGAGTGGGATCCACACCGATCCCACTCAGGACCGAGCGCAGAGCGAGGACGTACACGGCGGCCTGCTTGGCGGCTTCCGCCACCTTCCCCGCGTCGGCCTGCCCGTCCACAGCCGCGAAGGACTTGATGACGACGATGTAGAGATGGTCGCCTATGCGGTGGCTGACCGCGTCCGGAACGAGGTAGGCGTTGGTGCCCGCGACGTTCAGGGTGAGGACCGGGTGGTCGAGAATCACCCGGGCGTCATGGTCCGCGGCGATCGCGCCGAGAAGTCGCCGGGTCTCCCCTGCACGTGGCCACCAACCGGCGTTCTCTCCCACCGTGTTGAGGTCGGCGACGGCGGCCTCGGCGACCGGAACCTCGAGCTCGGCTCGCAGCAAGGTGATCAGTTCGGCGTAGCCGTTCGCCTTGAGTTGTTCTTCGAACGCCCGCTGGCGGGTGATGGCGAAGGGAGACTGGCCGAACGGGGCGGTCGGCCCGAGTCTCGCGGCCAGGCCGGACTTGTCGATTCCGGCGGCATCAAGGACTGCTCGCCGTTCACAACCGGGGTTGACGGTCAGGGCGGTGATCTTCCGCGCGGAGTAGTCCTGCCGTTCCATACTGCCACGCAGCCGGTCGAGGCGAATGCTTCCGGGCGCCTGAGGAGAGGTTGGCGGCATGGACCTTCCATTGAGCGGGAGTACGGGCACAACGTCCTGCGGCGCCTGGCGGCACTCGTGCAGACGCCATGGAGGTGGAGCATGGGGCAGGAGTGGCCATACAACCTTACCGGCAACTCCCCGTCATCGGCGTGCTACCGGTGGCTACTGTTGCTCGGCCGCTTCGACGGCACCCAGGCGGGTCGCACCGAACAACATGCGCACCGGATCTTTGAGTCGTTCGCGCGCATGGGCGGCGGCAGCCTGCCGGGTGGCCTGGTCGGTCTCCGCGTGCACGTCGACCTCGGCCTCTGCCGCCTGGCTCACGCGGGCGGGGTCGGGCGAGCCGTAGCCCTCGTAGGCGCCGGGGATGTTCAACGCGAAACGGCGCAGCAACGCCCAGGCGGGGAGCGTCGGTTCATGACCGGCCGCCTGCATGCGGGCAATCTGCCGGGCGACGCTCCGAGCATGGACAAGGAAGTCGACGCGGGGGCCCAACGGTCCGATGATCCGCTGCTCAAGAGGCCACGTGGACACCGCCAACAACCCTCGGACGGGGGTGAGCCGGTCATGACTGAGGGCGGGGCAGATGTAGTAGGGGCGGGCGAACGGCTGGGCGGTGAACGAGCGTTCCTCGTCCCGCCGGAGTGAACCCAACCGGGTGGTGACCACCTTCTCGAACAGGAACGCCTCATGGGTCTCGGCGATCAGCTTCGGGCCCGCGGGGGCGTCGAGAATGGTCAACGCCTGGTGCGCCTGCTCCCGGATCGGGACGGAGGCAGCTCCGGGGCGAGGTACGGGCGGTGGAGTTGCCTTCGAAGCCTCAATTTTCGACGCCGCGGTGGACTCGTGCGCGTCCGCCTCGGGTTCGGGTTCGGGTTCGTCGTCCATCTCGTCGAGACGACGGCCGTACTCCTGCACGATCGCGCGCAGTTCAGCGCGCAGCTGTCCGGCGGTGACGTTGTCGCCGCGACGCTTGGCAACGCTGATGGCGGCACGGTACTCCGTCATGCGCGCTTCCAGCTCTTCCAGTGACTCAGTCATACGGGACAGGCTATCCGTCTCCCACCCGACGCTTCAAGCTCCAAACTCTCCCAATAATTTGCGCCATTAGGCCGAGTGTGGTTATGGTGAAGCACCGGCCCTGCTTCACCGTCGCCGTCGGCGAGTGGGTCAGGCAGCCGGCACCTTGTCACCCCTGGTTTCAGCGCGTGCGGTCCCCGACGGGTTCCCGCCGCCCCGCGCCGTCGATCGGCATCGGCGCACTCCGTCCCGAAGCACCTCGGACTTCACCGTCTTCGGCACGACCAGACCTCGCAGGAGCAACACGCCCATGTCCCGGCTCTCTCTCGTCCCGACCTCCACCCGCACCCTCTACCGGCTCGTCGGCGTCGAGCCGACCCTGGAGGGCATGTTCGACAGCATCCAGGCCGGCCGCCTCGACGAGATCGGCGCCGAGTTCCGGGCGCTCGACCACTTCGGCGTCCCGGCCATCGCCCTGCACGGCCGCTTCACCAAGGACGAGGCCAGCTGGTGCGCGGACTTCGCCCGACTCACCGAGTGGCCGGTGATCCACCCGTCCCTGAGGGGCGCAGGCCTGGTGCTGCTGGGGGTCGACGGCCAGGTGTACGCCCTCGCTTACGGCGACGGCTTCCGGCTCGTGCCGGCACCGCTCAAGGACCGGCGGTTCGGGCTGCGTTTCGCGGTCCGCAGCATCGACCCGGACGACATCCGCGCCGCCGTGGCCCGCACCCCGGGCCAGGGCCGGACCGACATTGCCGTGATGCCCGGCGGCGCGCCGATCGGGACGCTGGGCCTGGACACGTACACGAAGCTGGTCCAGCGCATGGGCGGCCGTCTCGCCCGGCCTGAACTGACGGTCGAGCGCGCCGGCGGCGGCCGGGTGCGCAGCATCGAGGGCGGCTGCGGCCTGCGGCTGCCATACGGCGCGAACGCGGCGTCGCTGATCAGCGACATCCGTACGATCGCCAGGGTGTCCCAGGAGGAACTGCCGCATCCTCAGCTGGAGTTCATCGAGTCGGTGGTGCAGCTGCAGGACGCGGAGACCGTCTCGCTGCTCGACGCCGCCCTCGACCACGCCCTCGGCACCGTCGACGGAGCCCGCATCGCCGCGACCGTCCCTGCCGACTGCCTGGCGGACTTCGGGCGGGCTCGTGCCGTCGGGATCCGTTTCGGCTCCGGCGAGGAGTGGACGAGTGACACGTTCGAGCTCGACTACGTGCGGGGAAGACTGCGGTTCCACCGGCCCGGACGCCGGGTCACTGCGCTCCGCGAGGCCCAGGTGACCCTCTACCGGGACCGCCGAGCGAGACCGGCCGACGTCATTGGCACCGAACCGCTGCAGCGCTGGGTCGAGGCGGACCTGTTCCGGGCGGACGGACGCCGGTTCGTCCTCACGGAGGGCGAGTGGCATGAGTTCGACCAGGCATACCTCGCGGGCCTCGCCACCAGGATCGAGCGGCTGATCACCCCCACACCGTCGGTGGATCTGCCGGCCTGGCACGCCGGTGACGACGAAGAGACGTACAACAAGAGCGTTCAGCGCACCCGGGACGGCTTCATCTGTCTGGACCGAAAGCTGGTCCAGACCCCGCTCCACCGGCAGCGCGGCGTGGAGATCTGCGACCTCCTCGCGCCCGACAACACGCTGGTGATGGTCAAGCAGGCCAGCGGTTCGGGTGCGCTCAGCCATCTGTTCAGCCAGGGTGTCGTGGCCGTCGAAGCCCTGCTGAACCAGCCGGAGGCCCGAGCCGGGTTCGCCGACCGGGTGGCAGTCCTGGGCGGACGTCGACTGCCGGAAGGTTTCCTCCCGGAGCGGGTCGTCTACGCGATCCTGCTCAAGGGCCACGCCGAGCTCACCACCGACACGCTCTACCCGTTCGCGCAGGTCGCCCTCGCTCACGCGGCCCGCACACTCCAGGCGTACGGAGTGCAGGTGGAGGTCGTCGGCATCCCGCTGGAGGACGCGCCGGAAGACGGCTGCCAGGCTGCCTGAGCCGGGAATCCGCGCTGCCGGACTGCCGCGTTCACCAGCTCCGCGGATGTGACAGGTCATCGATCAGAGTGGTGAGCAGGGCCACCTCGTGGATCGAGACGCGATGTTCCTCGTAGAGATCGCGGAGTGTGTCCATGCCCACGCTCTGATGTCCAGTGATCGTCATGCCGAGGTGGCCGAGGTACGTTCCCACGTCGTACCGCCAGGTCGTCGCGGCCGGTGCGGCGGTCAGAAGTTGGTCGACCACGACAAACCCGGCGTCGTCGATGTCGGCCCGGACGGTGATCTCGTCCGTGGCGGCCGCCAGTCCCGCCACCAGATCGAGAGCGGTATTCGAGGGCATACCGTCCGTGCAGATCAACGCGGGGCAGTCCGGGATCAGTTCATCGGTGGCGGCCTCCAGGACAGAGGGGTTTTCGCAGACAATGACTCTGGTCGCCGGGGGCAACCGAACCAGTCCGCCGGGCACCACCACTCGCACCAGGCCGCCGGGAGCGATGTCTCTGAGGACGTAACCGGGAGAGCTCGGATTGAGACGGGAGTCCTCGACCACATGGGCACCCATGCGACTGAGCAGTTCGTGGACTGGCAGGAGGTCCCGAGTGGCACAGGTCTACGCAGACCCGATCAACTCGCTGAGGCGCTCCCGAAATTGCTCCGCCTCAGTGAGAGTGAGACGGAGCACCGCTCGGTCTCGACCGGGAGCAGTCAACGTCAGGTCGACCTCCGGAAGCTGTTCAAACGGGCTGTGGTTCAGGGAAAACATGGGAAACCGGAGGTTCTCTCTTACCCCCGCCCTCGCGGCGCCACGCAGATACGTTCAGTGAAGAACCAGACCCCTTTGGAACAGGTGGCGCCCAGAACCCGGCCCTTCTCCCGAAGCCACGGATAACGGCCTTGCAGCTCCGCGAAGTTGTCGTTCGTCACGACCATCGCGCCTGAGTCGTCCGCGATGACCGCCACGAGGGCGTCGCCCTTGCCCTCGGTACCGGCTGGCGGCTGGATGATGTCTCCCTTACTGAGGGCGGCCGCCACGGCTTCACGTTCCGCGTCCGCGACCTTGTGCCGGAAGCTGGCGTCGACCACGACATGAATGTCGGCCTCGGGGTATTTCTTGGCCAGCGCCGCCCGCGCGGCCTGTAGTTGAGAGAAACTCGGGTGATCGTCGTCTTCGTAGACCCCCGGGCGGACCGGTGAATGACCGATCCAGGCGAGGTTGGAGCCGTCGACGACCAGGGTGTGCGGGCCGCCGTCGAGCGTCACCGGCCGTGCCTTCGGAGGCGCGGGAACGGGGTGGGTGCCCGTGGCCGACGCGGTCGATCTGAGGGGGTCCGGATTCGAGTTGCCCTTCAGCAGGCGGTTCAGCTCCTCACGGACCTCGGGCGTGGGGCCACCCGAACCGAAGCTCTCGACTTCTTGGTCGACCACAACCTCACCCGTGTGCTCCAAGGTGGCCTTGACGTGGAGCAGACCATTGGAGTCATACGTGTACTCCAGGTCGAAGCGGGACTCGTCACGGACCCGCGGCGTGGGGTACTTGAGGGTGAGCTCGGTGAGCTGCACGTTATCGCGGTGCGCGAGCTCCTTGTCCGGATCGCCCTCCCAGATCTCCACGGACAGCTGCCGCGCGTGGTCCTGGTGCGGCGTGTAGCTCTTACGCTCCTTCCAGGGCAGCGGCGAGTTCCTGGGGATGATCTGGCTGAACCGCTTGCGCCCCGAGGGGTCCTTGACCATCGTGCCGAGCGCATGGCTGGTGGCGACCTGGATCACTCCCTCGGTCTCACCGGCGAGCACCGCCGCCGCGATCGACGCGCCACGCGCGACCGCTGTCATCGGGTCGCACAGCTCGGTGGGCACGGGCTCCATCTGGAGTGCTTCGGCGACGGCGGCCCGTACGTTGGGAATCTGGCTCGTACCGCCGATCATGAGGATCTCGTCCACGTCGAGCGGGGCCATGTGCAAGTCCTTCAGGCACTGCTCCACAGGTCCAAGGGCGCGGTCGACGAGGTCGCCGATGGCCTCCTCCAGCTCACTCTGGTGGATCTTGACGCCGATACCGTCAGGGGTGATCACCGTGACGAACGGCTGGGAGGAGAGCAGGATCTTGTTCCGCTCCACGTCCAGGCGGAACTGCCGCTCCTGTGCCGGAGTCCAGGCCCTGCGCGCGGGCGCTCGTTCGAGGACGAGTTCACGCAACCGCCGGTCGATCTCCAGACCGCCGAGCTCCGTCACTCCACGGGACGCGCGCTCCTCGAAGAACCCGTCCGAGTAGTCGAGCACGGTTACGTCGATGGTGCCGCCGCCCCAGTCGAAGACCAGGATCTGGGAGTCCTCGCGAAAGTCGTGAACGTACGAGATAGCGGCCGCCGTCGGTTCGTTGAGCAGGGCCTGGACCTCAATGCCGGCGAACCGTGCCGCTGCCCTGGTCCGGTACCGGGCGGCGCCCGTCGCATTGGCGGGCACAGTGATGACGGCGCGATCGATGTCGGTGAGGTTGTGCTGGGCGCCGTCGCGCATGGCGGTGAAGACACCCGCCGCGACGGTTGTCGCCGCGAAGCGCCTGTCCTGAATGGTCACGTACTCGTCGCTCTTGAGGAGCCGCTTGCAGGCTTCGGCCGCCTCCTCGGAGCGGAGCTTGGCCTCCCAGCCGAACAGAGGGCCGCGCCGAAGCGAGCTGACACCCACGACCGAGGGGAAGAGCTGCTCGAACCCCGGCCGCCGCCAGTCGGCGTCGATGTGGTGCGCATCGAGCGGCAGCACCTCGGCGTCGTCGCCCTGCCACTGGGCCACGACGGAGTTCGTCGTACCGAAGTCGATTCCTGTCGAGGTCACTTGGCATCATCTCCGCGCACATCCACCGCACTGGTCCCGTCATGCTCCGGCAGGATCCTCGAGGTTGGGATGCGGCGTAGTTGGCCGGCGAGCAGCAACTTGTCCGTCGCCTGGTCCACATAGGCCGGCCGGACCAGCTCGAAGCCCTCGCCTTCGCCCTCGACGACGACGAAGAGCTCCTGCTCGTCGGCCTCTTCGACCACGCGGACCCCCATGTCGACGAGCGATGCGCGCACCGCCCGGCGGATGGCCTTCGCACCCTGCTCGGGAGTGCTGGCGAGGAGGTCGGTCTCGACCAACCGCGCAATGTGCTCGTCCCGCGTCCTAAATGCCTCCAACACGCCCTGCCTCAGCGCCGCGTTGACCGTGGCGGGGGTCGGACGGACGTCTTGCGGAAGCTGAGCGATAAGCTCCGCGGCCCGTTCGGCGAAACGGGCGAGGAGCTGCGCCGGGTGAAGGAGCTCCTCCGGCCTGAGCGTGCGCAGCTTCATGTCCGCCGCGAACTCCCGGTTCTCCTTGCGGCGGATGTGCCCCGTGGGCTTCTTGGCCTGCTCGGCCGTGCTCGGGTTGTTCTTGCGGCCTGCCGGCTTGCTGCTCATGAAGTCGTCCTGTGGTCGTGATCGGGGCGCCGGGGCGCAGTCAGCAGAGTGGGTAGAAGGTCGGCCATCGCGCGGTCACGTACCGTTGCGAGGTCCGCGGCGGCCCCATGAGTGGTCCGGCGCGGCATCGCGGCGGTCCGCGGCGTCAGGGACCTCGGCCTCACCGTGGGTAGCCGCAGGGCCGCGGGATCCAGCGGCAGTACGAAGAAGTCGGACCAGTCCTCGGTCCGCTCGGCCTGCTCAATCCGGCGCTTCGCCCAGTTGGCCTGCGCAGCCAGGTCGAGGTCATCCCGGTCGGCCCTCCTGCGCTCGCGCCACTGGTGCTTCCACTGCTCACTCTTGTGCGGCAGCCCCAGCTCCAGATACGGATTGGCGGGCTGATCCCGATCGTTGCGCTTGGTCCTCCGCCGGCGCTCCAGCAGAGCCAGGTTCCCCTCGACCCGCCGGTCGGTTCGGGCGACGCGCGCCAGCGAGACGTAGGCGAGGTCGAGATCGTCTTGCAGCAGGGCAAGGTAGGCGAACATGTTCCATGCCTCAGCCGCGTGCTCGGCGGGCGCGTCATCGTGATCGACGAGCTTTTCGACCTGTGCCTGTGCTTTCTTTCTCTCGCCCTGGCAAATGAGGTCGTAGGCGTGTCGCAGCGCCACGAGGGCGTAGAACGGTCCGCGCGCCGGATTTACCGCAGCCCTCGGCTCCCACAGTGAACACATCAGCCGCCACAGCCCACGGTCGGCGGGGATGTCCGGGTCCCAGGAGCCCGTCCTGGCGCCATCCCGCACCTTACGCAGGCGAAGCACCAGCTCGCGAGGCAGTAGCTCCTCAAGTTCCTTGAGGACGTCCGTCTCACCATCCGTGACGCGCAGGAGCAGGTCGTAGAGGCTGCCCGGTACGGGTTGGACCGGCTCGCCGGCCAGGAATGCCTCCCGCTCGCCGGGCTCGTCCCAGCCGAGCGAGCAGGCGAGGGCGGCGTCTGTCTTCTCTGGTGCGAGCCTGGCGAGCAGGTAGTTTTGTTCGCTGGCATCCGCCCGCAAGGTCCACGGCTTATGGTCGCGGTCCAGTACGCCTGCCTCGATGAGGTCGTCGATGACGCCGAGGGGTGCCCAGGGGGCAATTGCCCCTAGGTGGTGCGTAGTCAGTTCGTCCAGGTTCCTCCGAGCGAGGGCCTGCTGAAGCGCGAAGGCCCCAGTAGGGTCTTCCTCGGCCCCGCGAGGCAGGTCGTCCGTGCCAAGGCCGGCCGCCGGGTCCGCGCCCGCGATGATCGCGAGGCGGTGCTCACCGGCCGGGGAAAGCCAGGGGAGGCCGGCCTCGTGCACTGCGGAGAGCACGGCGGCCGTCTGCGCGACGGTCCGACTGCCCGGTTCGGCGGCTTCGAGCAGTGCCTTGACGGCGGGAAGAAGTTGAGGTGTCGGCTGTCCGTCCAGACACGCACGAATGGTGTCGGCGCCCCACCGCAGCGTTTCGTCCTCGGCATCCATGGATGCCAACAGCCCCCGCAGCACGTCCTCGACACGCGCCACCGCCTCCGCACCGAAGACCCCGGCCCTGCGCCACTTGCGCAACGCGAATCCGTCGACCACGCCCCCGGGACCGGTGATCGCGGCGGAGCGGCGGGCGGACCGCCGCTCCCGCCACGCCTCGACCATCTCAGCGCGCGTCATCGACTCCGTAACCGGCGGTTCCCCCACGCCGAATCCGCCTCCGAGCCGATCGGCCGAAGCGTCCTCGTTCCCCATCCGCCCCCGCTTGTCTCCCGCGTTCGAAACCTGCGTCGTATTTTGACAGGTCTTCTCGCGGTGGCGGGAGGGTCCCCGCTAGGAGACGATGTGCCGCGCGCCGGGCCCCGCCCAGGTCCCGTGGGCGCGCCAGGCGAGGAGCACACTGAAGGCACCATCGACCGCGTCGGCCATCCATGGCTCCGCAGGTTCGCCGCCCAACACGATGACGAGGAACTCCGCCTGGCCCTCCGTACGCAGATGGGACACCTCCATGAGGTGGAGCACCGACTCCCGGATGGATGGGTACGTGCATTCCTCACTGCCCAGTACGTCGAACAGCACGGTGCCGTCAGCCCGCGTGCACCAGGCGTCCACGAAGGTGCTTTCCCCGACCTCCGGCGCGCTTTCGTAGAGGTCGGCGAGCAGGCGGTGCCGGAGTGCTTCGTGGGACCGGTCCGCCCGCGACGCCACCGTGCGAGCGGCCACCAGGCGTTCCAGCCCGCGGCTCACCTCGGCCGGCCGCTCCTCCTCCGCCTGCTCATCTTCGACGAGTTGGGGTGCCGGGTCGGTGGTGAACATGGTCGCCCTTCGGGGCTCGGGGAGGGAGTCGTGGAAGGCTGGCGGTCTGCGGTAGTCCGTACCGGGTTCACACACGGCAAACAGGGAGCGGCCGTCGGCCGAGAGCCGCCACTGGAAGCGGCTGCCTTCGACGATGACACAGGTCTCGAGCAACTCGATGTCCGCGGTTCGCAGGTCATCGGCAAGCGCTCCACGCATCGCACGTACGAAGGCTTCATCGGCCATACCGCGGATCTGTCCCGCCCGCTCGTATCCGGCGCAGGCCGAGGCGGTGGCGTGCACCGCTTCGGCATCGAGCAGGCGAACCAGTTCCTCGCCATCGAGCGGCGGTCCGCTCTCCCGCACCGCTGCGGTCAGCACCGATCTCCGCGTGGCCCGGGCATCTTTGCCCACCCGGGACGCGACGCCCGCCTCGAACTGCGCGAAGCTCCGCTCCGCGTGCGCCGCGTCGTAGCCCGTGATCGTGTCCGCCTCGGGACTGAGCACGATGCGGAATCCCGCGAGGTCCAGCACCCAGGTGCCGTCTGCGGCGCGCAGGTGCCGGGCCCGCTCGACGAACGGGACCAGCATGGCGTGCAATTCCACCGCCGCTTCGCGCAGGCCGCCCCGGTGCCGTGCGACGAAGGCCCCGCACGCCCCCGAGCTGACCCGCACGGCGGCACGCTGCCGCGCGCCGAGGCTGAGACGGCCCTGGTCCCGCGCACCCGAGAGTGGAGCAAGGCGCCGGGGCTGGGCCACGACCACCGGTTCAGCGGTACGGAAGCCCCCGCAGGGGGCCGTCCTGCACCACTTATCGGCTTGGTGAGTGGAATGGGTGCACGAAGATCCGTCAGCGAAGTACCGGCTGCACAGGCTCACCCCCGGATCCGCGGCAGAGCCTTCCGCGTCACGCGGGGAGGGAGCGCTCGCGGGAAGCCGGTCCGAGCCGCCGATCTGCGGGGGCAGGGGAAGAGTGTGGACGACGGTCAGCGACTGGGTACACCGCGTCAGCGCGACGTACAGGTGCCTCAGCCCCACGGACTCGCCTGCGACGATCGCAGCAGGTTCCACCACGACGACGTGGTCGAATTCAAGTCCCTTCGCCTCAGCCGGGGTGAGGACGGCAAGGCTCCCGAGACTCTCCGGACCGAGCGCGCGCACCATGTCGCTGGCCCACGTGCCGCCCGGCGGCACGATCACGCCGATCGAGCGTTCATCCGCTCCGTTAGCCGCGCTCGCCCGTAGCCGTGCCACGGCCGCGGCGGCCAGAGTGCCCGCCTCTGCCCCTTGGACCACAGCGACGTCCGTACCCGTGTCGCGCACCGAGTCGGGCACTGCCACGCCGGGCGCGCAGTGCTCCCCCAGCCGGGCCACGAAGGCCATGACCTCTCCCGGTACGCGGAACCCCGTGAGCAACTGGGTGATCCGCCATCCGTCCCGGCCAGCGAGCACCTTCCCGAACCCGTCCCAGTCCTGGTGGGGGTAGGGCCCGGTCGACTGTGCAAGGTCCCCGAGCACTGTCATCGAACCGCTGGGGCAGCGACGTGCCAGGGCTCTGGCCTCCATCGGCGTGACATCCTGTGCTTCGTCGACGACCAGGTGCCTGTACACCTTCTGGGGGCGTCCGCCCAGTACGTACTCCAACTCATCGAGAAGGACTAGGTCTTCGCGGCTCGGCTCGGTCTGCGAGCGCGTCGTACGGCTACCTGGACCGGCCCCCGGGCGGGGTGCGGTGAGCAGGTCCTGTTCGGCGGCCGACAGAATGCCCTCGGCGGCCCGGCTGAGGGTGGCCACGCCGGAGAACAGGCCACGCAGCACGTCCTGGGCTGCAAGGCTGGGGCAGATCCGCTTGAGGAGGCGTACGACGGGGCGTGCCCTTGCCGTCTCGGCCAGGTAGTCGATGTCGGCGGGGCCGGGCAACAGCCCGACGTAGACTTCGGTCAGGTGTTGCGTGATCCACTGTACGCACCGCTCCCGGCGCACCTGGTATGGGCTGTCGCCGGCCAGCGCCGCACCAGCGATCCCCGCTATCTCCTCCACGGGGACGACGACTTCGCGGCGGTTCAACTCGAAAGTGAAGACCGGCCCACCCACGAGTGCGGTCAACCGTTCCGCCGAACTCGTCGTCTCACGGTCGACGGCCCTACGCAGCACCTCAGCCATCCTCGGATCAGCCTTCACCGCGGCGACCGGACGGGGATCTCGGGGCGACGCGGCCGCTGACCAGAGCGCGGGCAGTTCAAGCATCGACACGTCGTCGCTGCCGAGTTCGGACAGGGTGACGCCCACGTAGTCGAGGAATCCCCGGTTGGGGCCGATGACGAGGATTTCCCTGGCTGTCCGGTGCTTGTTGTCCAGCAGCCAGGTAATGCGGTGCAGGCCCACCGCCGTCTTGCCCGTGCCCGGACCGCCCTGGATCACGAGCACGCCCGCAGGTTCCTCCGCCACGAGCCGGAGCTGTTCCCGCTGGATGGTCTCAACGATGTCGTGCATCGAGCCGTCGCGCGCACGGTCCATCTCCTCAAGGAGCGGATCACGCCACGCCGGTTCCTCGGCCGCCGTGTCCGGCGTGGCAGTTGCACCCGGCGCCGCCGGAATTGCTGGTCCTACCGGTGGTTCCGCTACCGATCCGTGGAGATCGAGATAGCGCTTGACCACCTGCTGATCACAGATGATCTGACGCAACAGAAGCACCTGTCCCGGATCACCCTCGCTGGTCAGCCGCCAGTTCACCGCGGCCTGCGAACTCCAGGAGACCACAACGGGATTCAGTTGCTGGTCGCGCACCAGGCGGCGCCCCACGTAGAACGTCTCGCGGCCCTCGCCCTCGTCGACATCAGCCCTCATGAAGACGAGAGACTTACCTGCGATGTCGAGGGACGCCAACTCCCGCTCCCAGGTCCGCCGGGCGTCGATGGAGTCCTTGCCGCTGGCCGCGGCGTCAAGGCCGCTCAACTCCGACGCCACCTGCCGAGCCCGCTCCAGACAGAAGTACGCGTGGTCGACCGCGCGCTGTTCAGCAGCGAGCACAACTGCGCGTCGAGTGCGCTTCGACATCCTCGCTCTCCCCCTCCTTCCGCATGCAACGCAACGAGTCGGCGAGCACGACGGATGTTCCTTTTGTAAGTCCGCGTTAATCATGGCTCCGGACTGCTGCAGGAGGATTCCCCCTCCGTCCGACTCTCCACGACAGTGGGCTCCACGGCATTGTCGTGGTCGGCTTGAAGCACAAGGAACCTGCCGACCTCCTGGGCGGGCGGGGCCTTGGCGAGGCGGGCAGATTCCGCCCAGGCCGTTGAGGAACTGGACGCTCTCCTCCTTGGACGTCAAGGGTGAAGTCCCCGACGCCGGCACCGAAGCGGAAAACATTGACGACCGTTCCTCCCCGGTATTGCGGCGCTGCGCAGTTGAGGGTGTAGTCGAGCTGCGCACGTGGCTGACGGTCGGCGCTCACTCAGCTTCTTCCTCGTCCCCGCGCCGACGGCGCGCTCGCTCGGCGATCCCGCTGGAGAGCTTGCCCTTTACCGAGCTGGCCCGGCCGAGGGTCGCGTTGCCGAGGCTTCTGGCGGCACCGACGCCCTTCGCTCCTGTCTCAAGCGCCTTGTCCCTCACCTCCGCCGCTGCGGCCGCCCATCGCCTCGTCTCCGACGACCGGCGACCGGACTCGATCCCGAGCCGCCCGTGAAAGTCATGGACGCCGGTCACGACATGGTTGCTCGACTGGACCACAGCCGGGGACTTGGTCGGGTGCAGCAGCACCTTTGCGTTGGCCGCTCCGGCAGCCGCATTCATCCGGGCCACCAGACGCTCGGTGCTCCGTGAGATGAGATCCAGCCGATTCTGCCGAGCAATCCGAATTCCGAGGCGGTGCCGGTCCAGCTCCTCCGGAGCCGCGTCCAGCACCCGGTCGAGTTCGAGCACGGCGATCGCGTCCTGCAGCTGGAAGCAACGAGCCAGAACAGCGAACCACTCCTGAGCCTTGGACTCGGCTTCCTTGGCCGCCTCGGCGAGATCACCGATCTTGGCCTTGCTCTCCATCTTCTCCGCGAGTGCGTCGAGTCGACGCAACGCGTACACCTGGGTCGCCGCAATCGCCCCCGGCGTGGCCTGCGCCTTCGACCACGTGATCTTGGAAACCCGGCCCACCTGCTCCCGGATGGTCATGGCCTCCTCGATCACGAGCTCCGCTCCGACCATGTCCGACAACGCGGCGTCCTCCTGAGCGCGGAGCACGTCCTCCACCTTCTCGTCGATCGTGGCGAGATAGTCGGTGATCTCGTCCATGGTCTGCTGCATCGCGAGCTGCGCCATGATCCCCGCAGCATGAGCGAGAACCGCCGGGTTACCCAGAAGCGATCGGGGCCCGCTCGCGAATTCGACGAAACCCCTGGCCTGGCCTTTGGGTCCCTTCACCACACCGGTGCTGAGACCCGTCTTCGAGCTTTCCCTCAGCCCGTACTTCTTGACGACCTGTGCCGACTCCCGGGTCAGCTTCACCCAGCAAGCCGATTCGGCGGCAATGTCCGAACCTGCCTGCGCGACCACAGCCCCGGTACCGGCGACGGACTTGAGCCATCGCAATCCGAGGCCCTTCGACGACAGTCCCTCCGAGACGAGGAAGCGTTCGACATCCGTCTCACTCCCGATGACCGTCAATCCGTCACCGTCGCTGATCAGCTGAATCTCGTTGTCCACCCGGCTGATTCTTCACCAGTCGCTGGCTCGACCCGCCCGATCTGTGGAACTCCCCCGACAGCGTTGCTGTCGACAGCCCGAGAGACACAGACCCACAGCCGTCCATTGCCTCCGGCGCGACAGGCCGGTTCTCGTGAGTGCGCTCGTCCACGGCTCTGCACGCCCGTTACACGCTTGTCCATTGGTTATCCACCAACTCCCCCCAGCGGTGGCCCTCGGCCCGGTCAGAGACAGCGAGACTCGTCCACGAAAGGCAATAGGCCCAGGGCAATGAAGGTCTGACCTGGGCCTTCATGGAGGGGCCTTCAGGCTTCGAACCCGACCTACGCATTACGAGGTGCACCGGCCCCAGACCACGAACAGTCCACCGCAGATCACCTCTTCTCACGGCAGTTGCAAGGCTGCGGGGTAGAGCGACCGCGTGATCCCATCGACCCGAACCAGCTCAGAGGCGCCATCCGTCCCTCCGCCCAGGGACTTTTCAGGGACTTTCAGCGCTGTCTGAGGGACTTCCGAGGGACTCTTCGTCGCCTAACCCGGCAAGCCTCCGAAAGACCAGAAAGAGCCTCCGGCGCAGATCAGAGGCCCTTCCCAAGGCAAAGCCGCTGATAGCGGCAGACGAGTCGGGCTGTACGCCGGGGACTGTCACCGCAGCGCTGTGACCTGCATAAACGTGCAGTGATTGCGCTTGTTTGGCTGCCTTGATGGCTACGTAAGACGCGCCCCGAGGCCGTACGGGGTCACCAGGTGTGAGCCACGTCCACTACGAGATGGTTGGCCGTCTGGGAGACGCGGAACGGCAGCCGGGCGCGGACGCCCAGTCCGGCCTGGGTGTATCCCTCGGAGCCACCCGTGACCTTGAACTCCCGGAAGGTCCGGTACCCGGTGACATTGACTGACGGAAGCGGCGGGTAGGGCTGACCGGTCGCCGGGTCGTAGCGCGGGGAGAACAGCGAGATCTCCAGAATGACTCCGCCCTTGATCGGAACCACGACGTCGCTCGGGTCTTGGTGCAGCACGTCGACGTAGCGGACCGTGTAACCAATCGAGTCGGCCGCCGTGCCCTCGGCGTCGAAGACCAGCCGGTCGAAGCACTCGTGCTGTCCGGTCCGCACGTCGGTCAATCGCCTGGAGGTAACGGAGTCACCGGTCTTGTCCAGGCTCCCCCACGTCACGGCACAGTCCACGGCTGTCGGCGCGGCCACCGCCGGAACGGTGCCAGTCAACAGGCCGCCACCCGCCAGCATTGTCGCGGCCAGTGCAATACCTATTCGTCGCACGACCACCCCCGGCAGCTCGCGGACGTGTGTATGCCTTTTCAGACCGACGGCCTTCCGCAAGGTTGTGCCGAGTGGGGCAGTCCATTGCGGCACAGAGGCCCTTCCAGCACCAACTGCCCCGTGAAACCAAAGGGTTTCCGCGCGCGCCGACGCCTGGCGCTGTTCTTCCTGCCACCTGGGCATCACGAGCAGTGCGCTCGCCATCGACCACAGCCTCCGGCAGCGCCGACCCGGTGCCTGCGGCCTGACCGCGCCCTCAGGGCAACGTCACCCGTGCCACACGACGTTGCAGATGTAGACGCACTCTTGCCGGGGAACGGCGAGGAACTGGATGAAGCCGCGTCCGCCGAAGATCGGGAAATTCCTCAGCCCGCCGGGTTTGTCCTCGGGTCTGCTCCCTGCCGCCTCGGCGTCACGGCCCAGTGCGGCGAGTTCGGTGGCGATGGTGCCCGACGGGTCCTGGGCGTGTCTGACGCTTGCCTGGGTGTCTTTACGGCGAGCCCAGGCGACGAGGCCTTCAAGGAATCGGGCTTCAAGTTCGCTCTCCGCCTGGCGTCCCAGGGGATGTCGTGGGTGACGGCGACGGGGGCAACCTGCCAGCCTTCGACCATGTCGCCGAAGACTTCACGCAGCAGTCCGAGAGCTGCGGCGCAGCTCACGTGCGCGTATTCAGTGCCCGCCACATGCCTCGGGAGGCAGCGGTGACAGGCCGCCTTGCGTTCCTCCTTGCAGGGGTAAGTGTCGATGCGGTGGCGTGCCGCGACGGGTACGTCCCGGCAGGTGTCCGGGTTGGCGAGGCGGTGCAGATAGCCGGTTCCGCAGGGAAGGGTGTCGTACACCACGAGGAAGCGGCGCCGGATCTCACCGCCGCCCGACTGGTCGGGCATGGAGGCGACGACGGCTTCCAGGTGATCGGGATTGCCGCCCTAGGTCTCGGAAACGCGGGCACCAGGGCCGGTAGTGGGATCGGTCGGGCCGGCGGGCGAGGGACCGGCTCAGGGCGTCCGGCGACTGGTCCGGGGCGGGCCGTCCCTTCGCCGTGGCCCCGCCGCACTGGGTGCACACGTAGAAGGGGTTGAGCCGGACGTCTTCACCCGCGAATGAGTCGGTGGCGGGGACATCGAAGCGAGCCTGGCCGAGGTTGAACGCCCGAACCACGGTGCGTCTGCTGAAGTCCCAGCCGAAGGTGGCCTGCTGGTGACGCCAGGCGCACTCGATGCCCTCGGTGGCGATGTCGACAGCCGTGACGACGGTGTAGTTGAGCCGCTCGCGGTAGTCCGAGTCGTCCCTGATTCAGGCGTCGTTTTGCCGGTCCCGGAGGTGACACCGGGTGGGCTCCAGGACCCGGTGCAGACACTCGCGGTCGCCGATTGCAGTGCTCTGGCAGCGCGGGCAGGGGCTCGTGTCGTCCTCGGCTCGGTGGGTACGGACGTAGCCGCAGCTGGGCACACCCGCGAGACCTGCCGCTTCGGGCCTTCGGCCCTACCGAAATCCAGGCAGCTCACCGAGTGGACCGACAAGGAAATCACCACAGTCACGGACCGCGTCGCCGACGGCACCGCCCACCCCATGGCCGTTAAGCGCATCCTGGCCGGCGAGGTCACCACGGCCCTCCACGGACTGGAGGCCGCCGACGCAGCACGCGCCGAGTTCACAGCCCGCTTTTCCAAGCGGACCTTCGGCGACACCCAGAACCTCCCGGTCGTCTCCGTCAAGGAGCACGGGGCGACCCCGCTGAGTGCCTGCTCGACCAGGTCCTGGGCTTCGCCGCGAGCAACTCGGCGGTCCGCCGCGGGAAGCCGCCGGGCAGCAGACGCTCGCGGCCGTACTGGCCGAGACCACCACCGAGCAGGACGAGCTCTACCTCAAGGTCGGGCGCAGGTTCACCAGTATCTCGCGCTGACATCACGGTGGTGGGTGGGACCTGTGCCAGTAACGCCCACCACCCGGATCACCACATGAACTGTGGATACATCACCCATGCCTTGTACGCGAACCGGTTCTGAACACCCTGCGCAAATCCGGCGGCACGCCCTGCTCATGATCGGCGCGAGTGCCGTAGACCAGCTCTTCACCCCGCCCTACGCCTCCCGGCAGTCCTGGGCCGCGGCACCCTGGCCCGTCACAGACGACCTGGCACCGGATGTGGGATACGGCCCGCGGTCCGGGATCCCTCCAGATCTCGCGGATCGACCCCAGGAAACCCGGGGTGATCAGGAATACTGGGCACGGGAACCCTCTGCGATCTTGCGTGAGCGCGCCGTAAAGGCGTGCCGTAAGGCCGGGTTCGGGCCGGTATGTGAAGTGCTGATGGAGGAGTCTGCTCGGATGGCGACCACTACGGAATCTCCGCAAGGAGCACAGCCGAGTACTGCCGCCACGGCGGGTCTGCCGCCGGTACCGGAGCCCGGCCAGGTGGTCAACGTGCGGGGCTCCACCTGGGCCGTCGCCGACGTCCGCCGCCAGGGTCTGCCCCGCAGCCCCGCTGACGAGGGCGTAGCCGGCCTCTCCCACGTGGTGAGCCTGCAGTCGCTGGAGGAGGACCGCCTCGGTCAGGAGCTCTCCGTGGTGTGGGAACTGGAGGTCGGACACACCGTCGCCCCCGACCAGGGGCTCCCGGAGTCTGTGCGTCCCGAAGCCTTCGACGACCCGAACACCCTGGCCGCCTTCGTCGACGCCGTCCGGTGGGGCGCCGTGACCTCCGCCGACGCCGACTCGTTCCAGGCTCCGTTCCGCAGTGGCGCGAACGTGGAGGCCTACCAGCTGGTGCCGCTGAGCCGCGCCTTGAAGTCATCGCGTACGAACCTGCTGCTCGCCGACGACGTCGGCCTGGGCAAGACCATCGAGGCCGGGCTGGTTGTACAGGAGCTACTGCTCCGCCACCGCGCCCGCTCGGTGATCATCGTCTGTCCGCCGAGTCTGTCGCTGAAGTGGCAGGACGAGATGCGGGAGAAGTTCGGCTTGGACTTCGTGATCGTCAACAGTGAGCTGATGGCGAAGGTACGGCGCAGTCACGGACTGAACGCGAACCCGTTCCGGCTGTTCCCCCGGGTGATCGTGAGCATGGCGTGGCTGCCTTCGCTGCGCGCCCAGCGCCTGCTGCGTGACGTCCTGGCCGACATGCGCGACTCCTCCACCGCCCGCCGTTACGCCTTCGACGTGCTGGTCGTCGATGAGGCGCATCACGTGGCTCCGGCCAGCCCGACCACGGCGCCGGGGCAGCGCGGCTACGCCGTGGACAGCAAGCGGACCATTGCGACGACGAAGCTCGCCGAGGCTTGTGAGCACCGCCTGTTCCTGAGCGCGACGCCGCACAACGGCTACTCCGAGTCCTTCACCGCCCTCCTGGAGATGATCGACGGGCGTCGCTTCACCCGTGGCGCGAGCATCGACGAGAAGGCTCTGCGCGAGGTCGGGGTGCGCCGTCTGAAAAGCGAGCTGCCCGAGAAGGGCTTCAAGGCCAGGAAGCTGGAGAGCCTGATCTTCGAGCCGACCGAGGAGGAGCAGCGGCAGTTCGAGCGGTTGGAGCTGCTCCTGGCCGAAAGCGCCCGGGCGAACGGCAAGGGCGCGGGCGCGGGCGGCGACATCGTCTCGATGCTGCTGAAGAAGCGTTTCCTGTCCAGCCCGTGGTCCTTCGCCCGCACCCTTGAGTTGTACGAGGGCGCCGAGGGCGGTGACCGCCAGCTCCAGATGGATGACGAGGACCAGTACTTCACCGAGGTCATGGGCAGCGGTCAGTCCGACGACGAGGAGGGCGAGGCCGAGCACCCCGAGTTCACCGCGCTGCGTCAGACCAAGGGCTCTGACCCGCTGGTCACCTCGACGCAGAGCGAGATTGACTCGCTGATCGAGTGGGGCCGCGGCTACGAACACAAGGCGGACTCCCGTCTGGAGGCTCTGCTGGCTTTCCTGAACGCCGTCTGCCGCCCGGACGGCACCCACTGGACGAACGAGCGAGTCGTGGTGTTCACCGAGTACGCGGCCACCCTCGACTGGATCGCCGGTGTGCTGCGTCAGCGCGGCTACAACGACGTCCTGGAGATCATCCAGGGCTCGACCCCAGCCGAGGAGCGGGAGAAGATCCGCGCCCGCTTCACCGAGAGCCCCGACCGGCACAAGGTCCGGGTCCTGCTCGCCACCGACTCCGCCGGTGAGGGCATCGACCTGCAAACGCACTGCCACCGCCTGGTGAACTTCGACATCCCCTTCAATCCCTCCCGCCTGGAACAGCGCATTGGCCGCATCGACCGGTACGGGCAGACCGAGGATCCGAAGATCTTCCACTTCAAGCCGGTCGACAGCTCTACCCGGTACGCCGCCGACATGCGATTCATGGGCATCATCGCCACCAAGGTCGGCACGGCCACCCAGGACCTGGGCAAGGTCAACCAGGTCATCGACGCCGAGATCCAAGAGCACTTCAGCCCCACCCGCTCCTCGCGCAAGGCACGCCCGTCCGCGCCGGACGCCGACAGCGAGGTCATCAACCGGGTCCTGGCCGGCGGCATGGAGCTCAACCGGCAGCTGACGAAGATGGCCGACACCTACGAGGACAGCAAGGTCGGCATGCACCTCACGCCCGCCAACGCGCGGCGGGTGGTGGACACCGCGCTGGCCCTGACCTCCCAGCCGCCGCTGATCGAGATCGGCGACGACCGTACCGAGGCCCAGGTCTTTGAGCTCCCCACGCTCGGCCGCACCTGGCAACCGGCCCTGCGCGGCTTGGACACCCGCCTGGAGCCCGGTGTTCTGCGCCCGGTCACCTTCGACGACAGGGCCGCGCAGAACCGTACCGATCTGGTCCACATCCACCTCGGCCACGCCCTGATGCAGCGCTCCACCCGCACCCTGCGCTCGGCGCTGTTCAGCGCCGAGTCGCCGGTGAACCGGGTCACCGCCGTCGTTACCCCCGATCTTCCGGAGTCCTGTGTCGCGGCGGTCTCCCGGCTCGTTCTGGTCGGCCGCGGCGGGCTGCGCCTGCACGAGGAGGTCTTCCTCACCGGCATCCGGCTGCAGGGCCGGGCCCTGGCCGAGGCCAAGGTCGAGCAGGTCCTGGACGAGACCCTGGACTCCGCCGAATTGCACCTGGCCGACGACACCGTACGGTCCCGCCTCGCCGACCAGTGGAACAGCTCCGACGCCCGGCTGCGCGACCGGCTGCTGAACGCCATGGACCGCAAGAGCGCCGCCCGGCAGGAGAAGGTCACCGAAGCCCTCATCCAGCGCCGGGATGCCGACATCACCCGCGCCCACGAGATCTTCGACGCGTTCCGGATCAACCTGCGAGAGTCCCGCGACCGCTTGGAGCAGGAGATCCGTACCGAGGAGGAGCTGCTGTTCACCGACGACCAGCAGAAGCAGCGTCGTCGCGACCTGCACCACATGAACGAACGCCTCGACAGCCTGGACGAGGAAGAGGCCCGCGAGGTCGCCATGATCCTCGAGCGCTACACCGACATCAGGCCATACGTGTCGGCTGCCGCGGTCGTGTTCGCCCTGACGCCCGAAGACGCCGCCTCCGGTGACGGCGCCGCGACGAACGGAACGGTGGAGGCATGAGCCGCCGCACGCACGCCCCGAGCACCGCTGAGCTGCACCGCGCCTGGCTGGAACTCGTCGACACCGACGGCCCGTTCCTCGCCGTACCCGCCCTGGAAAGGGTCTGGCCCCAGGGCATCCCCCAGCCCGAGGCCCGCGCGCTGGAAGCGGTCAAAGACGCCAAACCCGCCTTCGAGAAAGCCTGGGAGAACTGGGACGAGCACCCCGACGACCTGGCTGCCCTGGAGTTGTACCGCGAGGCCCGTGACATGTGGGTCGATCTCGTGCTGCGCCAGGGCCTGCGCTGGGGCGCCCACTACAGCGCACCCGCCCCGGCCGCCGCCGAGGTCCGCTCCCCCGACTACGCGGTCACCGTACGCGCCGACGGTGCGCTCGTACGGGGCGAGGAAACCGGCGCTCTGGTCCTGATCACCGACCCCGTCGCCTCCCTGCGCGACCCGCTCACCGACGGCTGGTCGGCCAGCCCTATCGACCGCATGGAAGAACTCCTGCGCGCCGCGAACGTCCCCATCGGCGTCGTCACCGACGGCCGCTGGTGGGCCGTCGTCAGCGCCCGCCCGCAGACCATGGCCGCTTCCGGGATCGTCGACGCCCAGACCTGGATCGAAGAACCCGCCACCCGTAACGCCTTCTTCGCCCTCCTCCAGCTGCGCCGCCTCATCGGCGGAAAGCCGACCGACCGCCTCACCGAGCTGTTCGGCGAGTCCGTCACCGCCGCAGAGAAGATCACCGAAGCACTCGGCACCCAGGTCCGCCGCGCCGTCGAACTCATCGTCCAGGCCCTGTCCGAAGGCGCCCTGGAAACCCGCCGTCGCGGCGAGCCCGACCCGCTGCCGGACAACCGCAGCGAAGTGTACGAAGCCGCCGTCACCGTCATGATGCGCGTCGTCTTCCTCCTCTTCGCAGAAGAACGCGGACTGCTCCCACAGAGCCGCCTGTTCTCCATGGGGTATGGCATCAGCGACGAACTCGACCTCCTGGACGGCCGGGAGAAGGAGGAGGGCGAACAGGCCCTCGATGCCACGTTCCTCACCTGGCACCGCCTCCTGGCCACCTCCCAGGCCCTCTACCAGGGCGCCTCCTTCGAGGACCTGCGCCTGCCCGAATACGGCGGCTCGCTCTTCGATCCCAAGCGATTCCCCTTCCTCACTGCCCGCGACACCCAGGACACCCTGGCCATCACGGTCAGCGACCGCGTCATGCTCGAAGTCCTGCGCGCTGTCCAGTTCGCGAAACTGCCCGGCGGGGACCGCCGGATCTCCTTCCGCGACATCGACGTCGAACAGATCGGCTACATCTACGAGGGCCTGCTCGGCTACTCCTGCGAGCCGGTCGACGAGGTCGTCCTGGGACTGACCGGCAGCGCAGGATCCGAGCCCGAGATCCCCCTGGCCATCCTGGAGGAACTCGCCGAGGCCAAAACCACCGAGACTGCCCTGGTGGAGGCGATCCTCGCCTGGGTCAAGCAGAACCAGCCAGCGGCGAAGCCGCCCACCAAGCCGACGCTGGTGAAGGCGTTGAAGGCGGGCGACACCCTGGACGACGCGGAGATCGCGCTCCGCGACGTCACCGAGGACGCCGAACTCCGCGAGCGGCTGCGGCCGTTCCTCGGCATCATCCGCCGCGACCTGCGCGGGCGTCCGCTCGTGGTCGAGCCAGGCGGCGTGCTACTGGTCGAGACGCCGTCGCGGGCTTCGGCCGGCGCACACTACACACCGCGCTCGCTCGCCGAGGAAGTCGTCAAGCACACGCTGGAACCCCTGGTCTACTCCCCCGGCCCACACCAAAGCGCCGACCAGGACACCTGGGTCCCGATCTACGCCGACCAGATCCTCGACCTCCGCATCGCCGACATCGCCTGCGGCTCCGGGGCCTTCCTCGTCGCCGCCGCCCGCTACCTCGCCGACCGCCTCGTCGAAGCCTGGCGCCGCGAGGAGACCACCGGCGGCATGAGCCCGCACGACCTCCACGTCCACGCCATAAGGAGCGTCGTCGCCAGCTGCCTGTACGGGGCGGACATCAACGGCATGGCCGTCGAGATGTGCAAACTCTCGCTGTGGCTGGTGTCGTTGGACCCGAAGCTGCCGTTCTCCTTCGTCGACGACAAGGTGCTGCACGGCAACGCGCTGCTCGGTCTGACCAGCGCCAGGCAGCTGCGCGAACTGCACATCGACCCGAATGCGGCCGGAGCACAGCTCAACATGTTCGGCCTGGACGTGGACGGCATCCTCGACCAGGCCGCCCGCCTGCGCCGCCAGCTCGCCACCGAGGTCGACGAAAGCGACCCCCAGCGCTCGGCCGCCACCAAGAGGCGGCAGTGGCGGCGCTACCAGGACATGACCAGGCAACTCGCGGACGTGGCGGATGCGGTCATCGCGACCGGGCTCCGGTGGGGCGGGAAGCCAGGGAAGCAGTTGCGCACGGCATACGAAGATCTGCGAGTCGCCGTCGAGTTGGCCTATCCGGCCGGGCGCACGGAGGCGGACCGGGACACGAAAATGCTCGATGGCATCAAGAAGGCCGGGCTCACGCCGACGGTCGCGACTGACTATGAGCGGTGGAAGCCACTGCACTGGATCCTGGCCGTACCGGACGTCATGGAGCGAGGCGGGTTCGATGCGGTGGTAGGAAACCCACCGTTCCTGGGCGGCTCCAAAATTACTGGCTCACTGGGGACGAATATTCGCGACTGGTTTGTCCATGTGCTCGCATCTGGACAGACGGGGAGCGCAGACCTTGTGGCCTACTTCTTCCTGCGCGCCTTCGAGTTGATCACCCAACGTGGAGGCCTGGGATTGATTGCAACGAACACAGTTGCCCAAGGGCCCACCAGGAAAGTTGGACTCGACCGGATGGAGGACTTCGGGTTCACCATCAGCCGAGCAATCCAGAGTCGCGATTGGCCAGCATCCAGCGCCAACCTTCAGTATTCGGCAATCTGGGGTAGCCGCGGATTCGTATCCCCTGATGTGCCACGATTTTCTGAGGATGTCGAGGTGCGCCAAATTTCAACACTATTGGAACCCGTGGGTCGCACCGACAGCAAACCACTTCCACTGGCCGAAAACTTCGACATCGCATTCAAAGGCTGCTTCGTACTGGGAATGGGATTCGTACTTACCCCTGACGAGGCGACATCATGGATCGACACCGAATCGAAGAATAGAGAGGTACTCTTCCCATATCCTCACGGAAAGAATGACATTAACGGCAATCCATCACTAGTGGCGAGCCGCTGGGTAATCGACTTCAACGACCGGCCCGAGAGCGCGGCCCAGTCATACCGCCTTCCTTACGAGAGAATCCTAGAGACAGCTAAAGAGGAACGACTCAAGAATAATCGCAAAGTGTACCGGGATTACTGGTGGCAGTTTGCCGAAAAACGCCCAGCCATGCGAGAGGCAATCAAAGACCTGGATCAAGTAATGGTCCTTTCACAAACGAGTGCGACGCAAATCCCTCTACTCGTTGATGCAAGTCAGGTATTCGACCAGAAGCTGGTCGTATTCGCCTCCGACTCTCTCGCCCTACTTGGCACTTTGAGCTCGTCCCTTCACAGAATTTGGGCGACATGCTGGGGCGCAACACGCACCGGAGATCCGGTATACACTGCTTCAAGCGTTTTTCTCACTTTCCCCCGCCCCCGTGGTGATGCTGACGAGATTCAAGAATCAGCCCAGTCCTTGAATTCAGAGCGCCGCGAGATCATGCTCCGCCGCAGCCTTGGCCTCACCAAGCTCTACAACCTGGTCAACGACCCCACTATCACCAACTCCGCCGACCCCGACGTAGCCCGCCTCCGCGAGATCCATGTCGAGCTCGACCGCGCCGTGATGGCTGCCTACGGCTGGACCGGCATCCCCTTGGACCACGGTTTCCACACCTACCGCCAGATGGAGCGCTGGACAGTGAGTCCTGCCGCCCGGGTCGAGATCCTCGACCGGCTCCTCGAGGAGAACCAGCGTCGTGCCGCCGCGCAGGGCGTTGTCAGTCCCTCCGGCCACAATGACGGCGACGAGGACGATCAGGAAGACGACGAGCGATGAGCACTCCCCCGCGCGGCGGGCAGCCGAACCGTGCCGCATCGGCCCGCCCTCCGGCCCCCGCCTTCCGTCTCGAGTACGAGCCCGACGGCCGTTCCTGGACGGCTCGCGAGAACCTGGTCGACATCCTGGAGCGTGAGCTCCTCGGCCCGGCGAACGGTCTCGACGAGATCCTCGATGGTGTCCCGGACTCGGCTTACCTGGTCGGCCGGATCGCCCCGGTCCGTCTCACCGGCGGTCCGAGCGTGCAGGACGATCCGGGCGAGGCCGGTTCCGAGGAGGCCGCGACCGACGTTGGTGACGCGGTGGACGCCTTCGGCGGACGGGGTGTGCCGGTCACCGCTGTCGATGAGAGCAGTGCGGGGTCGGAGGAGGACGAGGTCGAGGACCAGCCGCAGAAGCGCGGTCTGATGATCCCGGCGTCGATGGGCCTTCGCTGCCAGATCACGGACGACCTGGACGAGTTCACGGTGGTCGCCTCCTGGGGGACGTACGAGCCGGTGAAGGAGAAGCGCGGCGAGGGAAGCGCCGAGGGCACCGGCGCGGACGACGGCACCACGCCCCCCGCTCTCCGTCGTTTCCAGCGCACGCCGAACTCCATCGCAAAGACGATCTCCGTGGCTGATCTGAAGCCGTCCCGGACGACCGAGATCCCGCTGAAGGACAAGGTCGTCCTCCGTGTTGACCGCTACGACGACACGGAGCGCGGGTGCCGTCTGATCGAGGTTGCGCTCTGCAACGACCGGGAAACGCCCCGGAAGATCCCGGTCGAGGCGTGGCTGTACCAGACCGAACTGGAGGTCACCGCAGGCGGCGCGGAGGTGTTCCTCCCGGTGAATGACGTACTGGTCGACACCCGCCAGGAGTGGGACGACGAGCTGCGCCGCCTGAAGCTGCAGTACCGCAACCGGCTGGAGTTCGCCGTCGGCCGCACCTGCTCGGTGGACTGGGACGCGGACGACGGCGCGCGCCGCGCCCGAAGCGTACGGACGACATGGCTGCCGGTCAGCGAGACGCCGCAGACCCGGGCCGAGGAGATCGGCTCGGCCCTGCTGGACATGCGCAAGCTGCAGGAAGCCTCAACCGACGAGCTGGAGGCCGGTCTTGAACCGATCGTCGCCGGGTACGGGGCCTGGCTGGACGGCGAGGAGCGGCGGGCGGAGGCCCTGCCCGCGCATCTGCGGTCCGAAGGGCTCGACGCGGTAGCCGAGGCGCGCCGCGTCCACCGGCAGCTGTCCGACGGCCTCGCGTTCCTGCTCTCCGATGCGGAAGCCTTGCGCTGTTTCCGGTTCATGAACCGGGTGATGGCCGATCAGCGTGTGCAGTCGCAGGTCGCCGAGCGGCGGGCGGCCCGGCCGGAGGAGAGCATCGAGGAAGCACGAGAGGCGATCCTCGAGGAGAAGGGCGCACTCGCGCATTCCTGGCGTACCTTCCAGCTGGCCTTCGTGCTGATGCAACTGCCCTTGCTGTCCGACCCGTCGGCCGAGAAGCGATCGGGGGATCTGGCCAAGGCGCAGTTGCTGTTCTTCCCAACCGGTGGTGGCAAGACCGAGGCGTATCTGGGTCTGGCGGCGTATGCGTTCGCAGTGCGGCGGCGTCAGGGTGTGGTGGAGTCCGACGGCGGGCCGCTAGACGGGATGTCCGGCGTGGCCGTGCTGATGCGCTACACACTGCGACTGCTGACCGCCCAGCAATTCCAGCGCGCCACCGCGCTGGTCTGCGCGGCCGAGGTCGCACGCCGCGAAGACCCAGTGACCTGGGGCCAGGAGCCGTTCCGGATCGGCCTGTGGGTCGGCACGGATGTGAGCCCCAAGCGGTACGACGAGGCGGCCAAACAGATCGCGGACGCGAACAAGGGGTTCAGTTACCGGCTGACCGTGCTGCAGATCCAGCGCTGCCCCTGGTGCGGGACCCGGATCCAGGCCGGGGACGTGCGCACCGAGCCCACTCTGCGGCGGGTGTACGTGTACTGCGGTGACGAGCTGGCCGAGTGTCCCTTCGCCGAGGGCGGCGAGGTCGCGGACGGTCTGCCGGTGCTCACGGTGGACGAGGAGATCTACCGGCTCGCGCCCTCGTTCGTGATCGCGACTGTGGACAAGTTCGCGCGCCTGGCCCGTGAGGGTGAGGCCGCCTCCCTCTTCGGATATGTCTCGCGTCGCTGTGAGCGGCACGGTTTCGTCCACCCCGACTATCAGCACTGCGACATCAAGGACGGCAACAAGCACCCGAAGACGAAGGACGGCTGGCCCGCCGCCCCGGTGAACCCCGCGACCCGGCTGCGTCCCCCGGACCTGGTGATCCAGGACGAACTGCACCTGATCAGTGGTGCGCTGGGGACGACGGTGGGCCTGTTCGAGGTGGCTGTCGATGTGATGACCGACTGGCGTACCGCCGAAGGCCGTCCGGTGCGTCCGCTCCTGGTCGCCTCCACCGCCACCGCCCGTAACGCGGCCGACCAGGTGCGTGCGCTGTACGGGCGGGATGTCACCATCTTCCCGCCGCAGGTCCTGGACGCCGGGAACACCTTCTTCTCCAAGGAGATGGAGATCTCCGAGAAGTCCCCCGGCCGGCGCTATATCGGCCTGAGTACGACCGGGGTGCGTCTGACGACCGCGGAGATCCGGATCGCCGAGGTGCTCCTGGCGGCCGGGCAGCTCCTCATGGACCGTTCGGGCAGCGCAGCCGACCCGTACATGGGTCTGGTCGGCTACTTCAGCGCCACCCGTGAACTGGCCGGTATGGCTCGCTATATGAGCGACGACATCCAGACCGCGCTCGCCAAGGGCCGCCCCTGGTCCCGGCTGCCGCGTCGCTTCGGTGCGAATTTCGGTTCGCTGCATGTGGCCGAGCTGACCTCCCGGGTGGCCAGTGCGGACATCACCGCCACCCTGGACCAGATGGGTGTGGCCTTCGATCCGGCCTTCGACTCCACCGCGGGCAAGGCGAACCGCCGGGCACTGCGGCAGGCGAAGAAGCAGGGTCCTGAACGGGAGGTCAATCCGTACGACGTGGTGCTCGCGACCTCGATGCTGCAGGTCGGTGTCGACGTGCCCCGCCTGGGGCTGATGCTGGTGGTCGGTCAGCCGAAGAACACCGCCGAGTACATCCAGGCCTCGTCCCGTGTCGGCCGTGTCGAGGACAAGCCGGGCCTGGTGGTCGCGCTCGGGAACTGGGCACGTCCGCGCGACCTGGCGCACTTCGAGCAGTTCAAGCACTACCACGAGACGTTCTACTCGCAGGTCGAAGCGCTGTCGGTGACCCCGTTCTCGGTGACCTCCCTGGAGCGCGGTCTGGATGGTGTCCTGGTCAGCGCGGCACGGGTGCTACAGGCTGCGAAGCCGCACGTACGGGAGGGACTGTCGCCGGAGGAGGGCGCGGGCCGGATCGAGGCCGAGCAGCACTTCGCCGGTGAGCTCCTCGACGCGCTGGTGCGCCGGATCGCGCGGGCCGGGAACGAGGACGCTGCCGAGCGGGCCCGGCTGCGCCTTGAGAACCGTCTCGACCAGTGGGGCAATCGCCGCAAGTCCCTGGGTGAACTGCGCAAGTCCCTCGTCTACGAGCGGGTGTTGGACGAAAGCCGTCACGACGCGCTGATGATGAGCGCGGAGAACGCCAAGGCGGGCATCGACACGCGCGACGCCGCGCCGTTCGTCGTAGCGAACTCTATGCGTGAAGTGCAGCCGGAAATCAATCTGTTGGTGAGCCCGATCAAGGAGCGTCTGGTGTACCGCGCGCCCGACCATGCCCCGCAGTGGCGGATGCCGGAGGACCAGTCGTGAGTGACGAGAACCGCTTCATCTACGACGCATCCCGTGGCGTCGACCCGCTCGCCGATCTGGAGGAGGAGCAGGAGAAGGCCGCCAAGCACAACCGGGCGAAGGTCGGCTCGGCGCGCCCCAGTTCCCTGCTTTACACCTACGGGCCCGGCGCCATCATGGACCTTCCGCAGTTCACGATCATGCCGACCGGTCTGGACGACTGGGACCGCATCTGGCGCCGCCGCGACTCCGCACCCCCGCAGATCCATGCCCCGCGTCTGCGCGAGGTGGTGCGGATGATGCTGCGTTCACCGGATGTCCAGCTGCGGCCCCACCCCTGGCAGCCGAAGAAGCACATGCGCTCCGCCGAGGGCAATGACCTCGGAGTCCCCTCCCGGGTCTTCCCGCAGTGGCTGCGCTGCACCGGCTGCGACATGCTCGGGCTGCTCGCCCAGTTCGACTACAAGAACACCCATCCCTTCCGCACCGACCTCGCCGTCTTCGAGCACGCCAAGTGCACCGGCCGCGCCGGTGACGGTGCCCGGAAGGCGATGCGCCGCACCGCTATCCCGGCCCGCTACCTCCTGGCCTGTGCCGACGGTCACCTCGACGAGTTCCCCTACGACCTGTGGGTGCACCATGGCCGACCCTGCGAAGTGGCTGAGCTGCCCGCGCTGAAGATGGAGGACCGCACGGCGGGCAAGGGTGCCTCGGCCGTCATCAAGTGCGCCTCCTGCAACCAGCGGCGTCCCATGGGCGAGGCCCAGGGCGAGGCTGGGCAGCGCAAACTCCCGCTCTGCCGGGGCCGCCACCCGCACCTGGACGCCTTCGAGCCCAAGGGCTGCAACAGGGACACCAAGCTGATGCTGGTCGGCGCCTCCAATCTGTGGTTCGCCGCCACCCAGGCGATCATCGTCATGCCCGAGTCGAAGGAGGAGAAGGCCAGCGACCTCGCCGACCGGGTCCGTACCGCACTGGGCGAGAAGCTCGGCAAGTGGCGCCACAACCTCGACATGATCCGCGACCTCCTCGACGACAGGGTCGACGTGACCGGCCTGACCGACCACGACCTGGAAGAGGTCCTCGCCACCGCCTCCGCTCCGGTCGCCACCCCCGAGGAGCAGGAAGAACAACTCCGCGACTGGGACCCGGTCGACCTCCTGGTCCCCGAGTGGCGCTACCTGCTCCGCGACATCCTCTCCACCCGCGTCGAGGACCCAAAGAGCGGCCTGACACTCGCCGCCCGGGAACGCGGCCCACAACTACGCCCCGAGGTCGGCCGCGTCCTCGCCGTCGAACGCCTCCGCAAGGTCAACGCCCTGGTTGGCTTCACCCGCATCGACGACATGGACCGCGTCGGTGACCTCCCGCGCCGCCTCGCCCCCCTCACCCGCGCCCCGCGCCCGGCCTGGACCGTGGCCACCGAGGACCGCGGCGAGGGCGTCTTCCTCCAACTCGACGAAACCGCCGTCGCCGCCTGGGAGAAGCGCATCCTCGACACTGACCTCTGGGAACTCCACCGCGCCTCCCACGAACGCAACTTCAACCGCCGCTTCTCCGAGACCGCCGCCCATGTCCACCCCGACACCCGCCTGCGCCCCCCGCGCTACTGGCTGGTCCACACCTTCGCCCACATCCTCATCCGCGAAGCTGCCCTGACCTGCGGCTACTCGGCGGCCAGCCTCAGCGAACGCCTCTACGCCTGGCCGGCCGCCGAAGGCCGCGACCCCGCCGCCGGCCTTCTCATCTGCACCACTGCCTCCGACAGCGACGGCACCCTCGGCGGCCTGGTCCAGCTCAGCGAACCCGACCGCCTCCAACGCCTCGTCGCCAGCGCCCTCCACAAGGCCGAGCGCTGCTCCTCCGACCCCGTCTGCGCCATGCGCACCCCCCAGGACCCCGAGGACTTCCTCCACGGCGCCGCCTGCCACTGCTGCGTCATGGCCTCGGAAACCTCCTGCGAACGCGCCAACCGCTTCCTCGACCGCCGCTTCCTCCTCGACCTCCCCGGCGGCAGCGGCCTCGGCTTCTTCCCCACTCATGGATGAAGCCACCGCAGCCAGACGCCTCGGTCAACTCCTCACCGGCACCGAGGCCAAGGACATAGCCGACCGACTCGCCGACGGCGACACCCTGACCACCGCCCTCAAAGTGATCGCCGTCGGCCACCGTGCCGAATGCCGCGGCCTGCTGGAGCTTCTCGGCACCGACGCCGCCACCCGCACCGCCGCCGAGACCCGGCGCATCCTGGCCCTGCGCGCGATCGAGGGCGCCCGGGCCTTGCCCACCGCCCTCACTCCGCTGTGGACCATGCCCGGCCATCTCGCCCAGAGCGGCCCCCTGACCTCTTCCGTACCTCAACTCGTGGACAGCGCCCGCCGCAGTATCACCTGCTCCACCTTCAACTTCCAGCGCACCTCCGGGCTCTGGACGTCACTGCGGAGGACCGCGCAACGCGGAGATCTCGCCGTACGCGTCTACCTGGACGCCAAGGCGGCCGACGGCAACGGCCAGCGGGCATGGGGTCCGTCGAGTACCGATGTCGCCGAGCAGTTGAGCCCGGCCGAAATCTGGCGGACCAAGACCTTCGACGGAAAGTACGTCCGAAACCACGCCAAGTTCCTCATCATCGACCACCACCTGCTGCTGGTAACCAGCGCCAACTTCTCCTGGAGCGCAGAGAACGCCAACGTCGAATTCGGCGTCCTCGTAGACAATCCGAACCTCGCCGAAGCAGTGGAGCGCGAACTCTTCGAGACCCAGGAGACGCTGTACGAGCGCGTCGTAGCGACGTAGCGAATCAGCCCAGCTACTTCCTCGTGCCAGCCGTCGCGGCGGCCTGCGCACAAGACCACCCTTTGCCTTGTCGGCTGTGCAATCGACGGGCTACTGTCCGCTGATGCCCAGCACTTCCGACCGTGTTCGAAACCTGATGGAGCAATCAGGTCTGAACCTCGACGCCTTCGCCGAGCGAGCAGACCTGGAGGCCCCGCAACTCGCCGAGTCACTCAGTGGCGCGAGCCCCTTCTCCGTAGTCGACCTCGCATGCATCGCCGAGGCATTCGACGTCTCGATGGACTTCCTGCTCACCGGGGCCGAATCCCCGCTCTCTGTCGCGGCGAGGACCACCACGGGCGAGGCCGCACAGGCCCTGGAGGCAGCACGGGAGTACACGTCCCGGCGCACCGATCTGGGCACGCTCGGCTACCCACAGCCCTGGCGGCCCGTCGCCGAAACAGCTCCCGCAGTCGGCAGCTACACGGCAAGGGCAGAGAGCCTGGCGCAAGCAGCCCTTGGGGAGACCGCGCGCCACAGCCGCTCGATCTCCGAGGGCGATCTGGCGGAACTGATCGAGGACGTCTTCGGTGTCGATGTAGCCGTCGTCCAGCTCGGCGACGGCTTCGACGGCCTCACGGCAACCACCGACGACGCCAAGCTCATCCTCCTGGCCGCTACGTCCAACCCCGCACGTCAGCGCTTCACCCTCGCCCATGAGCTCGGCCACCTCCTCGCCGGCGACAACCAGGATGTCCACCTCGACCGGGACATCTTCGCGCCCGCTCAGCGGCGGGATCCGAGCGAGCAGTGCGCGAACGCCTTCGCATCCGCCTTCCTCATGCCCGAGGACACCCTTCGAAGAGGCATCAAGGCCACTGGCCTGACCCCCGAAGGCTTCGCCTCCCTGGCCTGCGAACTGATGGTCAGCCCCAGCAGCCTGGCGTACCGGATGCTCCACTTGCGAATGATCGACTCCGGCATGTGCGATGGCTTCAAGCGGATGACGGCCGTCGAGGCCGCGGAACTCGCCGGTCGCGGCGAGGAGTTCGACAGGCGCGCAAGGCTCTCGCAGCAGTCCCGGCTACCCGGGCCGCTCGCACGCGACACACTCGCTGCCTACAAGGCCGGCAAGTCCACCCTGCGCCCCTACGCCACATTGCTCGGCGTCGATGTGGATGAGCTCAGGAACAGGATCGAGACGGAGCAGGGCAACGGCGGTGCCGCATGAGTGAGTTCCTGTTCCCCGACAACACCGTCCTGTGCAACTTCGCCGCCATCGAGCGCCTTGAAATCCTCCGCGAAGTACTCGGCGGGCGCGGCAGATGGACCCAGAGCGTCGCGCAAGAAGCCCGAAGGTCGGCACGTTGGCTCCCGGCCCTGCAGAACATCCCGCTGCAGGGCTGGCTCGGCGAAGCACTCAGAGTCACGGATGCGACGGACGCGGCCCGCATCCGCCGCATCCGCACCGCCGTGTTCGGCGGCTCCGACAACCGCCCCCTGCAGCACCTCGGCGAGGCCGAGACCTGCTACGTCATCACGCACTGGGCCGAGTTCGAAGACGCCTGCTGGATATCGGACGACCGAGAGTCGCTGAACTACGCGCGCGAGCAGGGTCTGCGTACAGCGGAGACACTCGACATGATGCAGCAGGCCGTCAAGGCAGGCTTGATCACTGCACAGGACGGCTTCGACCTCATGCAGAAGATGCAGGACGAGGACCGCCACCCCCGAATGCCCAGATCGGTCACCGAACTCGCATAGCTCCCGGGGCCATGCCGGTAGCAACTCCTTCACGGCGAGTCCAGCGGCCCGTGGCGCGCTTTGAAACACAGAACTCCGCGTCCTGGACCAGGCCAGAGACGATCCCCGGGATACGCCGAAAATTTCAAGATCATTGCACAACCCTGCGGGAGCTTCCGGGAAACCACAGGTCACAGCGGGCAGACCACGAAAGCGAAAGACGGCCCTGCTCCGGGGAAAACCCCAGGCCAGGGCCGTAAAAACAGACGAGCCAAGCTGTACGCCGGGGAGAGTCATCGCAGCGCTATGACCTGCGTGAACGTGCGGGGAGGGCGTTTCCGTGGCTACCTTGGTGGCTATGCGAGGAGGCGCCCCGCCCATGGGGACAGCCGCCGGGACGGGATGGTGGGGATACCTCCACGGCTCGCCCAAGGCGGGACACTTGCCGGAATCCGTACTAGAATCTGTACAGAATCAAGCCTCTATACGGGTACGGAGACAGCGTGGAGATCCCTGAGGTCGTGACCGTAAGCGACGCGCGCGCGAGACTTTCGCGGATCCTGACCGACCTGTCGGAGTCCGGCGCGGATGCCGACCCGGTCCTGATCGGCGCCCACCGCAAGCCCCAGGGCGTCCTCCTGTCCGTCGAGGCATTCGAAGCCCTGAGCGGCCGAGCGGCACGACGTGCGGCCGTCGCCTCGGCCACCGGCTCCATCGAGGCCGAGGGACTCCAGGCCTCCAATGTCTCAGACCACGACACCGAGGCGTACGTGAAGGGCGACCTCGACGCGGACACCCTTGTCGCGCGCGCGATCGCCCGCCACCGACAGACTTCGAAGCGGCGGGCAGGGTGAACGATCCGTACGCCATGCCCAACGGCGTGCTGCGCAACAACCTCGGCATCACCGACCATCACCTGCTCGCGGCAGCGGAGGCGGACATCACCCGGGCGCGCCTCGTCATGCTCGCCGAACGCCCGCTACCCGGCGCGTACGACCTCGGCCATCTCCAAGCATTCCATGCCGCGGTCTTCGGTGACATCTATCCGTGGGCAGGCGAGTTACGCAAGGTGAACATCGCCAAGCGCACACCATTCTGCCCGGCGAGAAACCTGGTGCCCTACGCCGGAGAGGTCTTCGGCCGTCTCGCCTCCTCCGGCCAGCTTCAGAATCTCCCCCGCCAGGAATTCGTCATCCAACTGGCTACGTTGTACGGCGACCTGAACGTCCTCCACCCGTTCCGCGAGGGCAACGGCCGTGCCCAGCGGGCGTTCCTTGCCCAACTCAGCGCCGACGCGGGATACGCCCTCAACTGGTCGGGCATAGACCCTCAACGCAACGAGGACGCCTCGGTGAAGAGCTTCCTCGGTGACAACAATCTGTTGGAACAGCTACTCGACGAGCTGGTCACCAAGAACTGACGCCCGTCACTCCGGCTAGCAAAGATCCTCGGAACAGGGCGCATCTTGACCGGGGAGTGCCTCCCCCAGCTCCGTCCACGCCCACCTTCGACCCTGCGAAGCGTGGCTACCTTGGTGGCTACGTACGTAGCCGCGCGGTCCTGTTTGAAACGGTACGGAGCGGGGTCCGCCCAAACCCCCGGATCTACGAGAAAGGGCCTCTGACCATTACTTTCGCTGGTCAGAGGCCTTGGTGGCAGACGAGTCGGGCTGTACGCCGGGTTCTGTCTCCCGGTCGCCTCGCGGCGGCCGGGGAGACGGCCATCCATCTAGGGCCGGCGTTGCCGCCGGCCTCGTGCGGTCTACCCGCGGACTCGGGCGGGCCGCCCTCGAACGTCCGCGCAGAGCGCGTGTTACCGCGCTCCTCTTGACCTTGCTCCGGGTGGGGTTTACCTAGCCGCCTGAGTCGCCTCAGGCGCTGGTGGTCTCTTACACCACCGTTTCACCCTTACCCAGCGCCGAAGCGCTGGGCGGTTTGCTTTCTGTGGCACTGTCCCGCGGGTCACCCCGGGTGGCCGTTAGCCACCACCCTGCCCTGTGGAGCCCGGACGTTCCTCGGGAAGCGCCCCCGAAGGGGACTCCACGCGGCCGTCCGCCCGGCTCGTCTGCCGTGTCGACCATGGTACCGGGCCCGCGGCCGGCTCCGCTCCAGCGGGCGGCTCGTCCGGCTTCCTCTGCCCCGCCGTCGCCAGGAACGAGCCCAGCAGGATCAGTGTGAACGCCGCCACCACCCCCGCCGTCAGCTCCTCGTCCAGGAACAGCACACCCGCCGTCACCGCCACCGCCGGGTTGACGTACGTAAAGACCACCGCCCTCGTCGGCCCCGCCTCCCTGATCAGTTCCAGGAAGACCACGAAGGCCAGTGCCGTGCAGATCACTCCCAGGCCCGAGAGGGACGCCAGGACCGAGGGGGACGGGAGCGACGACGGTCGTGTCAGCGCCGCCGCCGGGGCGTACACCAGCGCCGCCAGGAGCAGGCACGGGGCTATCAGTTGCAGGGTCGGGACCGGCTTCAAGTAGCGGGCCATGATCAGCGGGGCCGTCGCGTAGCCCACCACCGTCACCAGCATCTCCGTCAGGGCCCGGGCGTTTCCGCCCGTCAGGTGTGGGGCCGTCAGGACCGTCACGCCGGCCAGGCCCAGCCCCAGGCCGACCATGCGGCGGATGCCCAGGCGTTCCGTGTCTCCGAAGTAGCGGGCCAAGAGGATGCCGACGATGGGTACGCCCGCGATCAGCAGGCCCGCCGTCGAGCTGGAAAGGTGGCGTTCCGCGTCGGTCAGGGTCCACCAGGGGCCGATGATCTCTATGCACGCGAACGCCAGCATGGGGCGCCAGTGCGCTCGTACGACTCCCACCAGGTTTCCCTGGCGGATCGCGAAGGGGAGGAGCAGTGCCGCGCCCAGCGCACATCGTGTGAACACCACCATGGACGCGGACATGCCACCGTCCACCGCCACTTTGATCATCAGGTAGGGGATGCCCCAGAGCACTCCCATCAGGGAGAAGAGAAACCAGCCGCGTGCAGTCATGCGCGCAGTCTCGGCCTGGTCAGCGGCGGGTGTCTTGAACGCTGTTGCGGTACGCCGCCGGGGTCACGCCCAGTACCCGGCGGAACCAGCGCGTCAGGTGCGCCTGGTCCGCGAAGCCGACCAGGGCCGCCGTCTCGGCCGGACGGTGGCCCTTCTCCAGCAGGCAGCGGGCCCGGTTCACGCGGTGCTGTGCCAGCCAGGCGTACGGCGGCATCCCCGTGCTCGTACGGAAGGCTCGGAGCAGTTGGTAGCGGGACAGGTCCAGGTCCGCGGCCAGGGCGGAGAGGGAGGGTGGGGAGAGGAGTTCGTCTGCCAGGCGGGTCCGGACCGTCTCGGCTATGCGGTTCGCGCCCGGCAGCGTGTCGGACACCGGGCGGGCCGTGGAGTGGCGGCGAGCCAGGGCCGTGAGCAGCCACGGGATGCGGGATTCCGCCTCCAACGGGTCCGGGCAGACGCTCAGTTCGGTGTGTGCGAGGCGCAGGGCGGCGGCCAGTTCGGGGTCGTCGAGGAGGGGGTCGCGGAAGTGCGGGATGCCGTACGTGCCTTCGGTGAGCAGCGGGACCTCGGCGTACAGGGCGCGGTAGGCGTAGCCGTCGGATGTCGCCGGGCCGCCGGTGTGCATCTCGCCGGGCGCGAGAACGACTATCGAGCCGGGGCTCGGCTCGATCCGGCCGCCTCGGTAGTCGATGATCTCGGAGCCGCCGACGCAGACGCCGATGGTGAACTCCTCGTGGGCGTGCGGCGCGTAGCGGTGACGGTCGAAGCGGGCGGTGAGGAGGTCGAGGGGGCGGCCGCCTCGGCCTAGCGTCGCCCGGGTCCAGACGGCCTGCTCGCGGCCGGCCACGGGCTCACGCCCACTCATCGGCTCACTCCCGGCCACGGACTCACGCCCACTCACCGGCTCGCGCCCGGCGCGCGATTCGCGCCCAGCCACCGGCTCACGGCCACCCGTCGGTTCGCGCTTGGCCGTCCGGTCGGGCCAGACGTCCGGCCGGGTCCGCCTGGCAGTCCAGGCGCATCCGTCTGCTCGGACCGTCCCGCCCGCCCTGGCACACCTGTCCGTCCCGGCCCGGACGTCTGCCCGTGCCCAGACGTCTGCCCGTGCCCGTCCGGCCCGTGAAGCCCAGCCGCCCGCTCACCATCACCCCGTGCCCCCATGGCGTCGTACCTCCTCAGGGGTGCAACGCCCGCGTGCCCTTCTTCCATGCCCCGGCCAGGTCGGCGCCGTCCGGAAAGCGGCCGTGGATCTCCAGGATCACCATCCCGTGGGCGAACGCCCAGGTCGCCCGGGCCAGGTCCATGTCGCCGCCGCAGGCCCGGACGAGGGGCGCGGCGGCGCGGTCCTCCAGGCCGGGAGGGAGGAAGGCGCGGGGCAGCGGGCGCTCGGTGGCCAGGCAGTAGAGGTGGGGGTGTTCGAGGGCGTACGCGCGATACGCCTCGGCCAGGGCCGGGATCGAGCCCGGTGCGTGTGCCTCGGCCTCCTCCAGCGCCGCCGCGGACTCGGCGAGCATCTGCGCGATCAGCTCGACCTCTACGGCCGACTTGTCGGGGAAGTGCTTGTAGAGGGACGGGGCCTTGATCCCCAAGTGGTCGGCGAGGGCCCGCATCGTCAGCGCGGCAGGGCCCGCCTCCTCAAGCAGCGCCCGGGCCGCCGCGACGATCGAACGGGCCCGTGGCGACAGCCCACCGCGCCCGAGCCCACCGCCCTGGGCGCCTTGAGCGCCCTCCCGGTCAGCGACTTGGGTGCCTTGCCGGTCAGTCACGCTGGAAGCCCTCCTTCGTCCGCAGGCCGTAGCCGAAGGCGCGATCGTACGAGATGTGGGCCAGCCAGCCGCACAGGGCCGCGAAGGCCGGGGCCCAGGTGACCGGGCCGAAGGCGTAGAGCGTCATGAGGGCGAGCGGGACGAGCGCGCGGTGGGCGGCGTTGTAGTACGGGACCGCGCGGGGCTGGAGCCGGCCCTTCGCCATTCCGCGCGCGTCGCCGATGCCGACCAGGAACGTCAGGTCGGGCGCCATGAAGAACACGACTGCCAGGAGTCCCGCGAGCCAGCCGTGGTTCACGGCTTCGAGTACGGCGAAGGCCGACCAGAAGAGGGCGTTCAGCAGCCATGTCGTGCGGCGGACGACCGGGAGAACGCGACGGCCTCGGGGGGCGGTGGCCATGCCGGCGGCCTCCGCTGCCTCCGCGGTGTCGGCAATGCCGGGCGCGGCGGTGGTGCTCCTCGTGCTCATTGCTGCCTCCTGCGGCTGGGCGGTCGTTCAGTCGGGCTGACCGTCGTGGTGTCCTCGTACGGTCGAGGCTAACGGCGTTAGCCTCGACCGTACGGCTAACACCGTTAGCCGTCAAGGGGTGACCTGTGATCCCCGACCCCGACCCGCCAGGAAGGCCGTCGCTTGACCTTGCCGCAACGTCAACGTTTCTACTGAGGGCATGCGGATCGGAGAACTCGCCGCGACCGTCGGCGTCACGACGCGGACCGTCCGGCACTACCACCACCTCGGGCTGCTGCCCGAACCCGAGCGGCGCTCCAACGGCTACCGCGACTACGGCCTGCGTCACGCGGTCGTGCTCGCCCGGATCAAACGGCTGACCGAGCTGGGGCTCGGTCTCGCCGAGGTGCGGGACGCCCTCGCGGACGACGCGGGGCGCGATCTCGCCGAGGTGCTCGCCGAGCTGGACGACGATCTGGCCCGCCAGGAGGCGGCGATCCGGGAGCGGCGGCTGCGGCTGCGCGCCCTGCTGGACGGGGGCGGACTGCCCGCCGAGGGACCCGTGTCTCCCGAACTGGCCGCGATCTTCGGCGAGTTGACCCGACACCCGGAACCGGCGATGGCCGCCAAGGACCGCGAAATGATCGCGTTCCTGGAAACGGTCGCGGCCCCGGAGGACCGTGAGCGACTGCTGTCCGCGATGCGTGCCGCCGCGGACGTGCCCGGTGTCCTGGAGCGGACGCACGAGGCGTACGCCCTGCTCGACGCTCTCGTCGACGTCGACCCGGCCGACCCTCGCGTCGAGGAGGCCGCCCGTACCCTCGCCGACTGCCTGCCGGACGAGGCCCTGGAGGGCATGGGCCTCGGTCAACTCGACCTGGAGGGAACCGACATGAACGGCAACGGCAGCTTCTTCCGCGCCTTTCTCGACGACTTCGCCCCCGCGCAGGCCGCTGCGGTCCGCCGGACGATCGAGCTGCTCGTCGAGCGTGCACGATGAGCGCGGCGGACACCGCGGCGGACACGGTGACGGTGACGACGGCGAGCGGTGCGCCGGCCGACCGCACGCCGGCGACCGGCGCCTTGCGGACCTTGCGGAGCGTACGGACCATGCGGCGGCTCGTCACCCACGAGGTGCGGTTGCTGGCGAGCATCGCCCGGTGGGTGGCCCGGCGGCCGCACGGCATCGGGGGCGGGCGGGCCTTCTCGTACGGGCGTGGCCAGGGCGCGATGATGTTCGGCTTCGGTTTCGTGTGCGTGCTCGAAAGCGCCTGTATGGCGGTGCTCCTGCGGAACCATCCCGCTGTCCACCGGGTCGTGTTCATGCTCGACGTCTACACACTGCTCCTGGTCGTCGGCATGCACGCGGCCTCCGTGACCCGTCCGCACGTGCTCGACGACACGGGAGACGAAGCCGTCCTGCGCGTCCGCCGCGCCGTCCACGTCGACCTGCGCGTGCCGCTCGCCTCGATCGCCTCCGTACGCCGCGAGTTGGTCACCACGCACGAGAAGCGCGACGGCCGGCTCGACCTGGCCATCGGCGCGCAGACCACGATCACACTCGAACTCTCCTCCCCCGTACGGCACTTCACCTTCCTCGGGCGCCCCAAGGACGTAACCACGATCCGCTTCCACGCCGACGAACCCGAGGCGCTGGTACGGGAGATACGCGCGGCCCGGACCCCCGTACAACAGCTCACGTAGGGCTCACGCGGGAGCGAACAGCACCTTCGCCGAGCCCGGGTCGGCCTGGGTGAGCCGTACCCGCAGCCGCTCCCCCAGCGGCAGCCTCCCGGCCCCCTCCTCGCTCTTGATGCGGGCGACGACGGCGGGGGACTCCAACTGGACGGTTCCCACGGTGGGTTCGCGTTCCTGTACGTCCACGACCGTGCCGTCGAAGAGTTCGCCGACGCGGTCCTTGAGCAGCGCCGCCTCGACGATGTCGACGCACTCGCGCTCGACCGTGCCCGCGCGGCGCGAGCCCTCGGCCATCCGCTTCGGCAGGTCGTCGAGGGCGGCGAGCACCCACTCCGGCGGTTCGTCCCCGGCTGCCGCCGCCTGGCACAGTTCCGAGGCGTAGCGGTCGGCCAGGCGGCGGAGCGGGGCCGTGCAGTGGGTGTAGGGCGCGGCCACGGCGGCGTGGGTCGTGAGGTCCGGGGTGACACCGCCACGGAAGACCGTGTAGCCCGCGCCGCGCAGCAGCGTCGTGCACTCCTGGAGGAAGGCCGCGTGGTGGGGCAGGTGCGGGTCGAGGGTACGGATCAGCTCGGCGTACGAGACATGGTGCGGCCAGTCGATGCGCAGCGCCCGCGCGGTACGCCTCAGCCGGCCGACCGCGCCGTCGGGCGCTGCCGGGAGCGTCCGCAGCACCCCCGTGCCGTGCGCGAGCATCAGCTCGGCCGCGGCCATGCCCGTGAGGAGGGAGATCTGCGCGTTCCAGCCGTCGGCGGGAAGCGGGGCGCGGTAGGCGAGTTCGTACGTGCCGTCGCGCTCGGCGATCTCCTGCTCGGGGACGTTGAGGGAGATGCCGCCGCGGGCCACCTCCTGTTGTTCGCGCAGGAGTCCGACGTCCTTGAGGAGGGCGAGCGGTTCCTCGGCGGTGCCCGCGTCGAGCTGTTTCTGCACGGACTCGTAGTCGAGCTTGGCGCGGCTGCGGACCAGGGCGCGCCGGACGTCGGTGGCCGTGGGGCGGCCGTCCGCGTCCAGGTCGATCGTCCAGAGGACGGCCGGGCAGGTCTGGCCGGGCAGCAGGCTCGCGGCGCCCTCGCTCAGTACCGGCGGGTGGAGGGGGATCTTGCCGTCCGGGAAGTAGAGGGTGGTCACGCGGCGGTGGGCCTCCGCGTCCAGGGCCCCGCCGGGTACGACGAAGGCAGCGACGTCCGCGATGGCGTACCGCACGCGGTAGCCGTCCGGGCGGCGGGACAGGTGCATCGCCTGGTCGAGGTCGGTGGACGTCGGCGGGTCGATGGTGAAGAGGGGGATGTCCGTCGCGTCGTACGCCGGAAGCGTGGGTTCACGGGCGGCCCGTTCCGCCTCGGCGAGCACCTGCGGCCCGAAGGACTCGGGCACGTCGAGCTCGGTGCGCAGTGCGCGCAGCGCGGCCCGCAGGGGCGCCTCGGCTGCGCCGGTCACACGAATCTGGCGGCGGGGCATAGGGCGAGCGTATGGCGGGGTGGGGCGAGCGGCACCCCGTAGGCTTGCGCGTACCCCTCTCACGTACCGAATGCCGTACCGAACGTCGTACCGATGCCGTACCGAACGCCCCAGGGAGAACCGCCGTGCTTGTGCTGCTGCCGCCGTCCGAAGGAAAGGCTCCCTCCGGGCGGGGCGCGCCGTTGAAGCCGGAGTCGCTGTCGCTGCCGGGGCTCGCCAAGGCGCGGCAGGCGGTGTTCGAGGAACTCGTCGAACTCTGCGCGGGCGACGAGGAGAAGGCCCGCGAGGTGCTCGGGCTGAGCGAGGGCCTGCGCGGCGAGGTCGGCAAGAACACGGAGCTGCGGACCGCGGGGGCGCGGCCCGCCGGGGAGATCTACACGGGGGTGTTGTACGACGCCCTCGACCTGGCCTCGCTCGACACGGCCGCCAAGCGGCGGGCGGCGCGCTCGCTGCTCGTCTTCTCCGGGCTGTGGGGCGCGGTCCGGGTGACGGACCGGATTCCCTCGTACCGCTGCTCGATGGGTGTGAAGCTGCCGGGGCTCGGCGCGCTGGGTGCGCACTGGCGGGCGCCGATGGCCTCCGTGCTGCCCGAGGCGGCGGGGAACGGGCTCGTGCTCGACCTGCGGTCCTCTGCGTACGCGGCCGCGTGGAAGCCGAAGGGCGAGGTCGCGGGGCGTACAGCGAGCGTACGGGTGCTGCACGCGCCGACCCGGAAGGTCGTCAGCCACTTCAACAAGGCGACCAAGGGGCGGATCGTCCGCAGCCTCATGCAGTCCGGTGCCGTGCCTTCGGGGCCCGCCGAGCTGGTGGAGGCGCTGCGGGATCTCGGGTACGTGGTGGAGGCGGCGGCTCCTGCGGGGGCTGGGCGGGCGTGGATGCTGGACGTTTTGGTGGACGAGATTCACTGAGCGGGCGGGCGGCTTGCTCGGCGTTCAGAATTCAGACGGCTTGCTCGGCACCGGCGACGCCCCCCTTGCTGAGCACGCGGGGCGATTTGTCGGGCGCCCGCATTGCTCCCTGCTGAGCACCCGCGACGCCCCTTGCTGAGCACGGGGGCCGATTTGCCGGGCACCCGCGGCGCCCTCCTGCGCTGAGCACGTGGGGTTCGCTGGGCGCGAGCCTGACCGTTGCAACATACGCAACGAGCTTTGCGCATGCTGCGGGGCGCGGGCAGGATGAGCGCATGGTTTCGCCGCTGCCCTCGTCGTCGCTGTCCTCGTCCGTGCTCGAACTGGCGCCCGTCGTCCCCGTGGTCGTCGTCGACCACGTCGCGGACGCCGTGCCGCTGGCCCGCGCGCTCGTCGCGGGCGGGCTGCCCGCGATCGAGGTGACGCTGCGGACGCCGGTGGCGCTCGACGCGATCCGGGCGATCGCCGACGGGGTTCCGGAGGCGGTGGTCGGGGCCGGCACGGTCATCTCGCCGGAACAGGTGGCCCAGTCGGTGGCCGCCGGGGCACGTTTCCTGGTGAGCCCGGGCTGGACGGACGTACTGCTCAATGCCATGAAGGCGTCCGGGGTGCCGTTCCTGCCGGGGGTCTCCACGACGTCTGAGGTCGTGGCGCTGCTGGAGCGGGGCGTGAGTGACATGAAGTTCTTCCCGGCCCAGGCCGCCGGCGGTACGGCGTACCTCAAGTCCCTGGCGGGGCCGCTTCCTCAGGCCCGCTTCTGCCCGACTGGGGGCATCGGGCCGGCCGTCGCACCGGAGTATCTGGCGCTGCCCAACGTCCTTTGCGTGGGCGGGAGTTGGATGCTGCCTGCTGACGCGATAGCGGGCGGGGACTGGGGACGGGTGGAGACTCTGGCAAGGGAGGCCGCGAGCCTGGGGCACCCCTCCAGCTGAGGCGCGCCCCTTCAGGGGCGCGGGGAACTGCGCGACCAGCCCCCACCGGCCCGCGGTCAACCCACCACCCGAGCCCAACCCCCGCTCTAGCGCAACGCTGACGTCTCATTGAGGAGACGCACGCTCGCATTGCCGTCCCCGTAATACGCCACCACCGACAGCGACGCCGCCGACAGTTCCATCCGGAACAGCGCCTCCGGCGGGGCACCCAGGGCCAGCCGTACAAGGGTCTTGATGGGCGTGACGTGGGAGACGACAAGTACCGTGCGGCCGGTGTGCGCCGCGAGCAACTTGTCGCGGGCCGCGCCCACCCGGTGCGCCACCGCCTCGAAACTCTCGCCGCCGCCGGTGGGTTCGGCGTCCGGGGAACTCAGCCAGGCGGTCATGTCGTCCGGGTACCGCTCGCGGACCTCGGCGAACGTCAGTCCCTCCCAGGCCCCGAAGTCCGTCTCGCGGAGGCCGTCCTCGATACGTACGTCCAGTCCGAGCCGGTCCCCGACGATCGCCGCGGTTTCGCGGCAGCGGGCGAGGGGGGACGAGATGACGTCCTGTACGGTCCCGCGGGCGGCTAGCGCGGTTGCGACGCGGTCGGCCTGGTGGCGGCCCGTGTCCGACAGCGGGGGGTTGCTGCCGCCGCTTCCGGAGAACCGCTTCTGGGGGGTCAGGGGGGTTTCGCCGTGTCGGAGCAGTACGAGGGTGGTGGGGGTGCCGAGGTCTGGAGGCGCGCCCCCTGCGGCGGCCGGTGCGTCGGAGGCCACGTTCCGTGCGGCTCGGATGTCGTTGGCGTGGGGGGTGCTGACGGGAGTTGTCTGGCTGCGGGCCCGTTGTGGCTGGTCGCGCAGTTCCCCGCGCCCCTTGAGGGGCGCCACCGAACCCGGCGCTGCCAGCGACCCCTGTGCGTCAGTGGTGCTCGCGGGAGTCGTCTCGCTGCGGGCCGGTGGGGGCTGATCGCGCAGTTCCCCGCGCCCCTTACGGGGCGCTGACCTCGCGGCCCCCGCATCCGTATCCGCAGTCGGCCTCGACGGCGACCACTGCTCGCCCCTCTTCCCCGCGTCCATCGCCTCGTTCGCCAAGCGGTCCGCGTGCTTGTTCTCCGCTCGGGGGATCCACTCGTACGTGACCTGGTCGGCCGGGAGGATCGAGCGGGCCTCGGCTGCCAGGGGGCGCATCGCGGGGTGTTTGATCTGCCAGCGGCCCGACATCTGCTCGACGACGAGCTTGGAGTCCATGCGGACGCGCACGGTGGCCGTGGGGTCGAGGTCGCGGGCCGCGCGGAGGCCCGCGACCAGGCCGCTGTACTCGGCGACGTTGTTCGTGGTGACGCCGAGGTACTCCGCCGCCTCGGCCAGCGTCTCCCCCGTCGCCGCGTCGATGACCACGGCTCCGTAGCCCGCGGGCCCCGGGTTTCCCCGGGAACCCCCGTCCGCCTCGACGATCAACTCGCGCAAGCCAGAAGCTCCTTACAGACCCGAACAGGACTCCGCAGACCCCTACAGACCTCTACAGACCTCTACAGACCTCTACAAACGCCTACAGGCCCGACTCCGACGTGCGGATCAGGATTCGGCGGCAGTTCTCGCAGCGCAGGACCGCGTCCGGGGCCGCCGCCTTCACGTCGTTCACCTCGGTGATGTTGAGCTCCAGGCGGCAGCCCTCGCAGCGGCGCTGGTAGAGGCGGGCCGCGCCGACGCCGCCCTGCTGCTCGCGGAGCTTCTCGTAGAGCTTGAGCAGGTCGGCGGGGACGGAGCCCGCGATGACCTCGCGCTCCTTCGTCGCCGACGCGGCCTCGCCGTCGAGGGACTCCTGCGCGGCGTCCCGGCGGGCCGTCGCGTCGTCGATCTTCGACTGGACGGACGAGACCCGCTCGGTCAGTTCGGCGACCCGCTCCTGCGCGGACTCGCGGCGCTCCATGATCTCCAGTACGACGTCCTCCAGGTCGCCCTGGCGCTTGGCGAGGGAGGCGATCTCTCGCTGGAGGTTCTCCAGGTCCTTGGGGGACGTGACGGCACCCGAGTCGAGGCGCTGCTGGTCGCGCGAGGCGCGCTGGCGCACCTGGTCGACGTCCTGCTCCGCCTTGGTCTGCTCGCGGGAGCAGTCGCTCTCCTCGGTCTGCGAGGCGACGAGCAGGTCCCGCAGCTGCGTGAGGTCCTTGGTCAGCGACTCGATCTCGGCGTGCTCGGGCAGCGACCTCCGCTTGTGCGCGAGCTGCTGCAGGCGGGCGTCGAGGGACTGGACGTCGAGGAGTCGGATCTGGTCGGCGGGCGCGGCGTTCAGTTGGGGGCTCCAGGTGAAGGGGAGTGGGAGTTCCACGGGTCGGTGACCGTCTTCGAGACATGGACCCGCAGGTCCCAGCCGTGACGGTCGGAAATCTCGTCGAGCTGGGCGGCGGCCAGCTCGCACCAGGGCCACTCGGTGGCCCAGTGCGCCGCGTCGAGCAGCGCGAGGGGACTGTGGGCGCGGGCTTCCGACGCCGGGTGGTGGCGCAGGTCCGCGGTGAGGAAAGCGTCCACGCCGGCGGCGCGTACGTCGGCGAAGAGGCTGTCGCCGGAGCCGCCGCTGACCGCGACGGTCCGCACCAGCGCCTCGGGGTCGCCCGCGACGCGGATGCCCTGCGCGGTGGCGGGCAGCCGCTCGGCGGCGCGGGCGGCGAACTCGCGGACGGTCAGCGGGTGGTCCAGCTCGCAGACCCGGCCGAGGCCCCGGCGGCCGTCGGCGTCTGCGGGGTCCGGCACGAGGGGGCGTACGACGCGGAGGTCCAGGGCTCCGGCGAGGGCGTCGCTGACGCCCGGGTCGGCGCGGTCGGCGTTCGTGTGGGCGACGTGCAGCGCGATGTCGTTCTTGATGAGGGTGTGCACGACGCGGCCCTTGAAGGTCGAGGCCGCGACCGTCGTCGTACCGCGCAGATAGAGCGGGTGGTGGGTGACCAGCAGGTCGGCGTCCAGCTTCACCGCCTCGTCCACGATCTCCTGGACCGGGTCGACGGCGAAGAGTACGCGGGAGACCTCCTGGTCGGGGTCTCCGCAGACCGTCCCGACCGCGTCCCAGTCCTCCGCGCTCGCGGGGGGCCAGAGAGCGTCGAGCGCGGCGATGACTTCAGACAGACGGGGCACGAACAAAAGGCTACCTGCCTTGTGTCCGTGCCCCACCGGTCGCGGGCTACTTGACCAGCTGTGACCGGGCGACCCCGCTGCGGGCGCTCGGCGAGGTGGCCGTGCGGTCGTCGTCCTACTTGGCGAGGAAGCCCTTGAGGTCGTCGAGGACCTCGTCGGCCGCGGTGACGCCGAGGCCGAGGTACCAGGTCTCGTCGGGTACGTCCTTGGCCTGGCCGTCCTCGACCGCGCCGAGCTTCTTCCAGAGCGGGTTGTCCTCGGCGGTGGCGCGGTCGGTCTTCTTCGCGTCGCCGTAGACCCCGGTGAAGATCCAGTCGGCGTCGGCGTCGTCGATCTTCTCCGGGCTGATCTCCGCCGCGAGGTCGTTGATCTGCTGGTTCTTGGGGCGCGGGATGCCGACGTCCTCAAGGATCGTGCCGATGAAGGACGCCTTCGCGTAGAGGCGGATCATGCCCGGCAGGTAGCGGAGCATGGTGACGGTCGGCTTGTCGGGGCCGAGCTCGTCGCCGAGGGCCTTGGCCTTCTTCTCGTACGCGGCGAGCTGCGTCCTCGCCTCGGCCGTCCTGTCCAGCGCGGCCGCGTTGAGGAGGTAGTTCTCCTTCCAGGTGAAGCCCGGACGGATGGAGAACACGGTGGGGGCGATCTTGGAGAGCTGCGGGTAGAGCTTGGCGGCGCGCAGCTCGCTGCCGAGGATCAGGTCGGGCTTCAGGCCCGCGATCGCCTCCAGGTTGAGGGCGTTGATCGTGCCGACGTCCTTGGGGCTGCCCGCGTCCTTCTTCAGGTACGAGGGGATCCCGGCCGAGCCCTCGGTGGGCGCCCAGCCGACGGGCTTCACACCGAGGGAGACGACGTTGTCGAGCTCGCCGACGTCGAGGACGACCACACGCTCGGGCCTGGCCTTCAGCTCGGTCTCGCCCATCGCGTGCTCGATCGTGCGCGGGAACTCGCCGGCCTTGGCGGTCGTCCCCATCTTGGCCGTCTCCTCGGCTGCCTTCGCGAAGTCCTCGCCGCCGGTGGCGACGGACTTGCTGCCGGCGCCGTTGTCGGACTTTCCGGAGCCGGAACCCGAGTCCGAGTCGCCCGACCCGCAGGCGGCGAGCGAGAGAGCGGCCGCCACGGCGAGGGCGACGGCGGCGGAACCGCGGCGTCGTAGGGACATCAGGCACACACTCCGGTGGTTCATGATCAGGTGCAGGTTCAGGATCGGGGCCGGGACGGACCCGGACCCCGGTGGCGCGCGAGGGGCACGGCGAGGACCTCAGGAACCCCACAGGCAACGCTCAAGCGCCACTTAGGCAGCCCTAACCATAAACCGCCCCACCCCCGCTCAGCACACCCGCCCCCGTTCCCTCAGGCGAATCAGAAACGGGCCACTCTTATGTGTGAAGCGGTCACCTGCCGGTCCCACGCCTGTGCGTGCGAAAACTAGGTTTCGTGGCCGGAGGTGACCGAACGATGACGGCCTGTGCCTCCCCCGAGGTCTCGACTTCGCTCGAGCAGGGGGGAACCCCATCGTCCGCGGCGGTGAACGAGAACGAGTGGGCCGCGCGAACAGGGTGCGTGATCACCGTCGACGGGTCGTACGCGGCCCGCCTGGCCCGAAGCGGCGACTCCTGGTTCCCGGAGCGCTGGACACTGGACGGCCCCGAGCCGTACGCCGTGCCACTGCCCGGCAACCAGCCGGAGGAGCCCGGCACGGAGGTGCTGCCGATGGCGGACGGGCGGGTGCTCATCCACCGTCTCGTCGACGGACGGCACACCTTCTCGCTGCTGTATCCGACGGGCCCGGGGACGGGTGAGGTACTGCTCGGCGCGGTCGAATGCCCGGACGTGGGCACGGAGTTGCGGCTGCTGCCTCCCGCTCCGGCCGGCACCCGTGCGTACGCCCTTGCCGTGGGCCGGAGTTCGACGGCCGTGTGGCTGGTCGCGGGCGGCGCCTTCGGGCCCGAGCATCTGGCGGAGGTACCGGGCCGCTGCTCGGGCGGGGTGTGGCTGGGCGGCGGGGACCGACTGCTCGCGCTGGACCGGGAGTTGGACGGCCGGACCAAGACGGTCGTGGTCGATCTGGAGCGCGGGGGCGAGGTGTCGCCGCTGCTGCAGATCTCCGAGCGGAGCAACGACCGGCTGCTGCTCGCGGACGCCGACAGCGGGCTGCTCCTGATCCGGTCGGACGCGCCGTCCCCCGGCCAGGAGCGGCTCGGCTGGGGCGTGTTGGGGAGCACGCTTCCGGTGCGCTTCCCTGAATACCTGCGACTGCCCGGCCGGGCGGTCGCCCCGTTCGCGATCCAGCCGGGTCAGGTGCTCACCCCGGAGAGCTGCGCGGTGGCCCTGCGGATCGGGGGCCCCTCGGGCAGCTGGCTCGGCGTGTGGCGTCCCGCCGAGCGGCACGTCCACCAACTGGCCGCGCCCGACGGCTGGTTGGCGGGCTCGGGCCAATGGACCAGGGACGGGGTGCTCCATCTGCCGTACGCGACGGGGGCGGTGCCGTGCGGCGTGTCACGGGTGGGAGCGCCCACGGGGGCGGGGGACGGGGGCCCGGGGGATCCGAACCGTACGGCTGAGGCGCGGGGGGACGCGTCACGGGGGCCGTCGGTCGCGGGTCCCCCGGAGCCCGCGGCGGCCCGTCCCGTACCCCTCCAACAGGCACCGCTGACGGGACGCCTGATGGCGAACGCGTTCGCCGGCCGCCGGTTGGCCCAGGGGGCGGGACCGGGAGCGGGTCGGCCAACCGGTCCGGGCGCGGGGCCGGTTGGCACGGGCACGGCGGGCGGCACGGACTGGGTCGCCGCCCGGGCCCCGGAGCCGGTCCGCAGGGAGGGCACGGGCTGGACTGCCGTCGAGAGCACAGGGCAGGCAGGTGCCGGATGGACTGCCGTCGAGAGCACAGGGCAGGTGGCTGCGCAGAGCGCCGGCCACTCGGTGGCCGAGCATGAGAGCCGTGCACCCGTCGAAGGCGGCAGTGACGCGGCTGCCGGAAGTCCCCTCGGCATGGTCCCGGCGGACCCGGAGAGCACCCTTCTCCTGGCTCCGATCGACCCGGAGAGCCCCAGCCCCGTGGCCGCCGACGGGACCGGCGGAGCTCCCGCTGAAAGCATTCGCCCAGCAGTCCGGGCGGCGGTCCATGAGGCGGTCCAGCCGTCGGTCCAACCGTCGGTCCGGACGACGGCCCAGGCGCCGGTTCAGGTGGTGAACCCACTGCACATCGAGCAGGTGAGTACCGAGTGCCCGCCGGCCCTCCGCGCTCTTCGGGTGAGCGCCGATACGAAGCCCCCTTCCGCCCCCCTCAAAGTGACCACCGAGTAGCCCCAACCACCCCTCGGCACTGTCACACCCGCCCGTTAGACTCGCCCGCGCTGTACCGAAGGATCTTGTTGACACGGGGTGAATTTCCACATGAGCGACACGAACACCATGGAGACGACGGCCACCGACCCGCGGGCGACGGTGGCCCAGGCAGCAGACGACGGTGGCCACGGCCGGCACCGGGGGCCCGTCTCCGCGCAGGAGGGCGAGGCGACCCCTCGCGGCCGGCACCGTAAGCCCGCCGAGCACGGCGACACGGCGGCCTGACGACCTCAGGTCCGGAACGTCACACGGCCCCGCCCGACACTCGTCGGGCGGGGCCTTTCCGTGCGAGCGGCACCCCGGCACAACCTGTCACTCGTGCTTGAGCCCCAGCACCTCCGCCGCCGCGAACGTCTCCCCCGCCGGCCGGTCCGCGTAGTGCGGTGTGAGCAGCGCGTCGAGTTCGTCGTACGTGAAGGCGTCCTGCTTGGTGTCGAACTTGGCGGCCACCCGCGGGCGTTCGACGACCGCGACCATCCCGCCGTGCACGACGAGCAACTGGCCGTTGACGTGTGCGGCCGCGGGCGAGGCCAAATAGCCGACGAGCGGGGCGACATGCTCGGGAGCGAGCGGGTCGAGCCGGTCCTCGGACCCGTCGTCCGCCGGTTCCTGGAAGCCCGCGAAGACGTCCGCCGTCATCCGGGTCCGGGCACGCGGGCAGATGACGTTCGCCGTGACGCCGTACTTCGCGAGCGCCAGTGCCGTCGAGGTGGTGAGCCCGACGATTCCGCCTTTGGCGGCCGCGTAGTTGGGCTGTCCCGCGGAGCCCGCGAGGAACGCCTCCGAGGAGGTGTTCACGATCCGCCCGTACACCGGCGCGTCCGCGGCCTTGGACCGGGCACGCCAGTGCGCGGCCGCGAAGTGGGTGGTGTTGAAGTGGCCCTTGAGATGGACCCGGATCACCGAGTCCCACTCGTCCTCGGACATCGAGAAGACCATCCGGTCGCGCAGGATGCCCGCGTTGTTGACGAGGATGTCCAGCTGTCCGAACTCGGCGACCGCCAACTCGACCAGTTCCCGGGCCTGTTGGTGGTCGGCCACGTCCCCGGTGTGCGCGACGGCACGACCGCCCGCCGCCCGGATCCCGGCGGCGACCTCCTCGGCGGGCGTGGCGGACGCGGCGCCCGAGCCGTCCCGGCCGGGCTGTCCGAAGTCGTTGACGACGACGGCGGCGCCGAGCCGGGCGAGCTCCAGCGCCTCCGCCCGGCCGAGGCCGCGGCCCGCGCCCGTGACGACCGCGGACCGGCCCTCAAGTGGCAGTGACATCAAGGTCCTTTCAGGGATCGGCAGTTGGAGGTCCCGTGTCGATCGAAGGGTGCTCGACGGACGGGCGTCAGATCTCGATGCACGTACGCAGCGCCACACCCGTACGCATCTGGTCGAGCGCCTCGTTGATGTCGCTCAGCGGCACCCGGTGGGTGATCAGCCCCTCCAGGTCGATGCGCCCTGCCCGCCAGAGGGCGACGGTCCGCTCGTACGACCGCAGGACGTCCCCGCCGCCGTACATGGACGGCAGGATCCGCTTCTCGTCGAAGAACAGCTCGAACATGTTGAGCTGGAGGTGATCGTCCATGGCACCCGCGCCGACGACGACCAGCGTGCCGCCGCGGCGGGTGTTGTCGTACGCCGTGCGGGCGGTGGCGGAGCGGCCGACGACCTCGAAGACGTAGTCGAAGCCCTCGCCCGCGGTCACCGACTGCTTGGCGTCGGGGAGTTCGTCGGGCGACACGGCCCTGGTGGCGCCGAACTTCAGCGCGGCCTCGCGGCGGGAGGCGACCGGGTCGACGGCGACGATCTCGGCGGCGCCCTTGAGCCGGGCGCCCTGGATCGCGGAGATGCCGACGCCTCCGCAGCCGATGACGGCGACCGACGAACCGGCTTCCACATCCGCGGTGTTGAGGGCGGCGCCGAGTCCGGTGGTGACGCCGCAGCCGATGAGGGCGGCGATGTCGAAGGGCACGTCGTCCGGGATCGGCACGGCGCAGCCCGCGTCGACGACGACCTCCTCGGTGAAGGTCCCGGTGCCCGCGAAGCCGAACACATCGCCGCCGGGGCGCTTGAAGTTGGGCGTGCCCGCGTTCATGAACCCGGCGAGGCACAACTGGGTCTGGCCGCGCTTGCAGGCGGGGCAGGCGCCGCAGGCGGGCAGCCAGCACACGACGACCCGGTCGCCGGGCTTGATGTTGGTGACGCCCTCGCCGACCTCCAGGATCTCGCCCGCCCCCTCGTGCCCGGGGACGAACGGCGCGGGCTGGGGCAGCACCCCGGCCATCGCGGAGAGGTCCGAGTGGCACAGGCCGGTGGCCCGCACCCGGATCCTCACCCGGCCGGGGCCGAAGCCCGTCGCCTCGACGTCGTCGAGTATCTCCAGCTTGTCCTGGCCTATCTCGTGCAGTACGGCTGCGCGCATGGTGCGGCTCCCCTCGGAAACGTACGTACGACACTCAGGTGTGCCGACACTCGGATGCGGGACTTGCGGCTCACGGGCGACTCAGGTGCGGGACATACAGCACGGGTGCAGGTGCGGGTGCGGGGCTCAGTTGTGCGCCACGACGGTGTCGGCGAGGACCGGTGCGTCGTCCCGGTCGGCGGCGCCCACCGTCACGCGGACCGTGCCGTCCCCCTGCCACATACGGATGCGCAGGGTCTCGCCCGGGAAGACGACCCCGGCGAAGCGCGTGGCGTAGGAGCGGACCCGGCCGACGTCGCCGCCGAGTGCCGTGTCCACGACGGCCTTCAGCGTGATGCCGTACGTGCACAGCCCGTGCAGGATCGGCCGGTCGAAGCCGGCGAGCTTGGCGAACTCGGGGTCGGCGTGCAGGGGGTTCCAGTCGCCGGAGAGCCGGTACAGGAGCGCCTGGTCCTCGCGGATGACTCGCTCAACCGTCCTGTCCGGATCGCCTGTTGGTGGTTCGGGGCGGGTGGAGGGGCCGCGGTCGCCGCCGAAGCCCCCTTCGCCGCGTACGAAGATCTGGGCGTCGCTGGTCCACAACGGGCCCTCGTCGTCGGCGACATCGGTGCGCATGACGAGGATGGCGGCCTTGCCCTTGTCGTACACGGCCGCGATCCGCCCGGTGGCGGTCGCCCGGCCCTCGACGGGGATCGGGCGGTGCAGCGTGATGGTCTGGCCGCCGTGCAGTACGTGCGCGAGGTTCACGTCGATGCCCGGCATGGAGAGACTGTTGATCACGCCCGGTGAGCCGGAGCCCGCGACGGTGGCGAAGCTCGGCAGCACGTGCAGCCGCGACTCCAGGGTGTAGCGCAGCTCGTCGGGGTCCGTCGCGGGGCTGTCCTTGTCGGGGTTCGCACCGGCGCCGAGGCCGAGGTGGTAGAGCTGGACGTCCTTGTGACCCCAGGCGATCCCGGCGGACCGGGGCTCGGCCGCGAGAGCCTGGGCAACGTCGATGGGCATGGGGCTCCTGACTGCTGGCGGGGAAGACCCCGGTGCGGCCGTCCGCACCGTCGGCCGCACCGAGGTCGACACTGAGCCGAGGAACCCGCCTGTTCTAGAACGCGTTCCAGTCCGGCGACCACCTGTATAGCTCAGGGTCCGGCACATGTGAAGACTCCTGACGGCATGTCAGATGGGTTGCGGGGGCCCGGCAGTGACATTTGTCCTGCCCGAGTCCGTACATTGCGCATCTGCCCCGCCGGCCCCCGGATTCGTAGCGTCGTACCCATGACGAGGACGGGGACGAGGACGATGACGGACACGAGGGATACGGCGGCGGAGACCAGAGGGGGCGAGGCCGCGGACCAGGCCGTTTCCTTCGCGGGGGCGGTGAAGGCCTTCGGGGCGGTGCGGGCCGTGGACGGTGTCGATCTGGAGATCGCGCGCGGCGAGACGGTCGCGCTGCTGGGCCGCAACGGCGCGGGCAAGTCCAGCACGATCTCACTCCTGCTGGGCCTGAACGAGCCGGACGAGGGCGTCGTACGCCTCTTCGGTGGCACCCCGGAGGAGGCCGTGCGGGCGGGGCGCGTGGGCGCGATGCTCCAGGACGGCCGGCCGGTGCCGCGGGTGACGGTGGGCGAGCTGGTCGGGTTCGTGGCCGGTACGTATCCCGCGCCGATGCCCGTCGCCGAGGCGCTGGAGCTCGCGGGCATCGCCGAGCTGGCCGGGCGGCGCGTGGACCGGCTGTCCGGGGGCCAGACGCAGCGGGTGCGGTTCGCGGTCGCACTCGTCGGGAACCCCGCGCTGCTCGTGCTCGACGAGCCGACCGCGGCGCTGGACGTGGAGGCGCGGTACGCCTTCTGGGACTCGATGCGGGCGTACACGCGGCGCGGCCACACCGTCCTCTTCTCCACCCACTATCTGGAGGAGGCGGACGCCAACGCCGACCGGATCGTCGTCATCGACCACGGGCGGATCGTCGCCGACGGCACCGGCGAGCAGCTGAAGCGGGCCGCGGGCGGCAGCCTCGTCGCCTTCGACCTGGCCGGCGCGGGCACGGACGGGCTGGCGGCCCTGCCCGGTGTGGTCTCCGTGGAGGTGCGCGGGGACCGGGCGCGGCTGCGGACCGACGACTCGGACGCGACGGTGATCGCCCTCGCCGAGCGCGGCGCGATACGCGCCCTGGAGGTCGCACCGGCCTCGCTGGACGACGCGTTCCTCGCCCTGACCTCCTCCGACGCCCCTGCCCGTACCTTCCTGGAGACGGTGTGATGCTCGACTATCTGCGGCTCGAAGTGCGCCGGACGCTGCGGGACGTCGGCTTCATGATCGGCGGTGTCCTGATGCCGACGGTGATGTATCTGCTGTTCACGAACCTCGGTGACGGCGCCGACGGCGACTGGCGGACCGTCTCGATGATCGGCATGGCCGCGTACGGCGCGATGGGCTCGGCCCTCAACACCGGCGGCGGGGTCGCCGAGGACCGGAGCATCGGCTGGCTGCGGCAGCTGCGGATCACACCGATGAGCCCGCGCCAGGTCGTGATGGGCCGGGCGCTCACGGGTGCGGTGACGGTGCTGCCGGCGATCGTCGCGGTCCTCGTGGCGGGCGGCCTGGTCAACGGCGTACGGCTCGACGCATGGAAGTGGGCGGCGATCGCGCTGCTGCTCTGGCTCGGCTCGATCCCCTTCACCCTGCTCGGCCTCGGCAACGGCTACCGGCTGACCGCGCAGGCCACGGGCGTGGTGAACATGGTGTGCAACCTGACGCTCGCGGTGGTCGGCGGCCTGTGGTTCCCGCTGAGCCTCTTCCCCGGGTGGCTGCAGTCGCTGTCCACCTACACACCCACGAACCGGTTCGCGCAGCTCGGCACGTCGGTCGCCGACGGGCACGCGCCCGCCCTCGGGGCGGTGCTGGTGCTGACCGCCTGGCTGCTGGCCTTCGGCTCGTACGCTGTGGTCTCGTACCGCAGGACCGCGCGGACCGTCTGAACGGGGGCTGGAGACATGTCCTGGATGCGAAGGACCATCTGCCAGATGTCCGCGTGGCAGGAGAAGCGGACGGACTGGAAGGCCGACCGGGACGCGTTCGTCGCCGACCAGAAGGCCGTACGGAAGACCGGGAAGCTCCCGGAGCATCTGGGCCCGCCGCCCAGCGGTTTCGCGCTCCTCCCCTGGCTGCTCATGGGCATGGGCGCCTTCTCCAACCTCTTCCAGGGCAAGACCCCGAACCCGTGGATCGGCGGTATCGGCCTCCTCGTCTTCAACTCCCTCTACATCCATGTGGTGTTCCGGGCCTTCACCAAGGAGGCCCGCGAGGCCCGCTCCACCCGGGGCGCGCTGCTCGCCCTCGGCGTGGTGACCTGTCTCCTGGGCGGCCTGTACGGCGGCAGCTGGCTGCTCTTCTTCCCGCTGCTCGGCCTGGCCGCGGGCGCGATCGTCCGCGGTCGGTGGCTCGGCAGGACCGGCATCGGGCTGAGCACGCTCGCGGGTGTCGTGGCCGGGCTGCGGGACGGCTGGGGCGCGGTGAACGTCGCGTACGGCACGTTCCTGTCCACCATGGTGACCGCGGCGATCCTTTCCCTGTCGGACGCCGTACGTGAACTGCGCGCGGCGCGCGAGGAGTTGGCCCGCCAGGCTGTCGAGAAGGAACGGCTGCGCTTCTCCCGTGACCTGCACGATCTCCTCGGGCACACGCTCTCCGTCATCGTCGTGAAGTCGGAGGCGGCCCGTCGGCTCGCGCCCCGCGACATGGACGCGGCGCTGGTCCAGGTCTCCGACATCGAGTCCGTCGGCCGCCAGGCGCTCACGGAGATCCGCGAGGCGGTCACCGGCTACCGGGAGGGCAGCCTGGCCGCGGATCTCGACCGGGCGGGATCGGCCCTGCGGGCCGCCGGCATCGAACCGGTCGTCCGCCGGTCCGGGCCGCCGCTCGCCGCCCAGACCGAGGTCCTGCTCGGCTGGGTCGTCCGCGAGGCGGTCACCAACGTGGTGCGCCACAGTGGCGCGGGGCGTTGTGAGATCACGGTGGACGGTTCCGCGGAGCATGTTCGGTTGCGTGTCATGGACGACGGTCGGGGGGTGGCGCCCCCGGCCGCGCCGGAATCGCCCGTGCCCGGCATCGGCGGTACGGGGATCGGCGGTACGGGTCTGAAGGGGTTGACCGAGCGGCTCGCGGCGGCCGGGGGGTCGTTGGAGGCGGGGCCCGGGGTGCGGAACGGGTTCACTGTGACGGCGGAGCTTCCGGTGGATCCGGCGGAGCCGGCGAGGATGGCGGAGCCGGTGGAGGCTGCTCGGTAGGTGCGGGTCGGCTCCGCCGGGGGGTGTGTTGTTCGGCTGCGGGTGCGTTGTGGCTGGTCGCGCAGTTCCCCGCGCCCCTGAAGACGAAAGGCAGGGGCTGCGCCCCCGCGCTTTCGTCTTTGGGGGGGCGGTAGCCCTTGCTTTTGAGGGGCGCGGGGAACTGCGCGACCAGCCCCCACGGACCCGCAGCCGAACAACGCACCCCCTGCGGAGCACTTCCCCGGCCTACTCTGAGCGCGTGAACGAGATGCCCCGGGACTACCGGCCCGCCAAGTCCATCCGCGTTCTGCTCGCCGAGGACCAGGGGATGATGCGGGGCGCCCTCGCCCTCCTCCTCGGTCTGGAGGCGGACATCCAGGTGGTGGCACAGGTCGGAACGGGGGACGCGATCGTGGGAGCGGCCCTGGAGTCGCGGCCGGACGTGGCACTCCTGGACATCGAACTGCCCGGGATCAGCGGCCTCGACGCCGCCGCGCTGCTCCGGGACGAGGTGCCCGACTGCCGGGTGCTGATCCTCACCACCTTCGGCCGGCCGGGCTATCTGCGGCGGGCCATGGAGGCGGGCGCCGCGGGGTTCCTCGTCAAGGACGGGCCCGTGGAGGAACTGGCCGAGGCGATCCGCCGGGTGCTGACGGGTGAGACGGTCATCGATCCGGCGCTCGCGGCGGCCGCGCTCAGCGCTGGGCCGAATCCGCTCACCGCGCGTGAGTGCGATGTGCTGAAGGCCTCGGTGGACGGGGCGACGGTGGCCGACATCGCGTCGAAGCTTCACCTCTCCGAGTCGACCGTCCGCAACTACCTCTCGTCGGCGATCGGCAAGACGGCCACGCGCAATCGCATGGAGGCCATGCGGGAGGCTCGCCAGCAGGGGTGGCTGTAAGCGGGTTCGTTGTCTGCGGGTGGGTGGGGGCTGGTCGCGCAGTTCCCCGCGCCCCTAAAGACGAAAGGCAGGGGCTGCGCCCCCGCGCTTTCGTCTTTTTGGGGGGCGGTAGCCCTTGCCTTTAAGGGGCGCGGGGAACTGCGCGACCAGCCCCCACCCACCCGCAGCCGTCAACGCACCGCCGGCGGAGCCACCCGCGGGAGCCACACCAGCATCAGCACAACCCCCACGAGCAACACACCCCCACCCGTGCGGAACACCAGCGCGTACCCCTCCGTCAGGGCCTCCGGCGACACCCCACCCCCGGTCCGCGCCGCGGCGATCGTCGACATCACGGAGAGCCCGATCGCACCCCCCATCGTGCGGGAGGTGTTGATCAGCCCCGACACCAGCCCGGCCTCCCCCGGCTCCGCCCCCGACGTGGCCAGCGCGGCAAGCGGCGTCGCGGACAGCCCGGCGCCGAGCATCATCAGGATGCCGGGGAACATGATCGTGGTGAGATACGCGCCGTCGGCGGTCATCGTGGACTGCCAGCCGAACCCGGCGGCGGCCACCAACGCCCCGAGGACCGCGACATTCCGCGCTCCGACGACCGGCATCAACCGCGGCGCGACCTTCGAGCCGAGGATCACCGCCAGGGAGCTGGGCACGAGCGCGAGTCCGGCGTCCAGCGGCGAATAGCCGAGCACGTTCTGCGCGTACAGCGTCATGAAGAACCACATGCAGAACATCGCCGAGCCGCACAGGAACATCGCCACGTTCGCCGAGGACACGGACCGCCGCCGGAACAGCTTCAGCGGCATCAACGGCACCTTCGTCCGCGCCTCGACGAGCAGGAACAGCCCGATCAGGGCGGCCCCGGCGGCCAGTGGCACCAGGGTCTCGGCCGAGGCCCACCCCTCGGCCTCGGTCTGCACGATCCCGTACGCGAGGGTCGCGAGGCCGGCCGTCACCAGCAAAGCTCCGGGCAGGTCGATCCGCCGTCCGTCGCCGGCCCGGCTCTCGACGAGCCAGAGCAGGGCGCCGGCCAGCACCACCGCGCCGATGGGCACGTTGATCAGCAGGACCCACCGCCACGACAGCCCGTCGACGAGGACCCCGCCGACGAGCCCGCCCGCCGCGCCGCCGCCCCCGCCGACGGCGGTCCAGGTCGCGATGGCCCGCGCGCGGGCCGCGCCCTCGGGCACGGCCGACGTCAGGATCGTCAGTGTCGAGGGCGCGAGCACCGCCGCCCCGAGACCCTGTACGGCCCGTGCGGCCAGCAACTGCCAGCCCTCCTGGGCGAGCCCGCCCGCGAGGGAGGCCAGCGTGAACAGCGCGAGCCCGACCAGGAACATCCGCTTGCGGCCGTACAGGTCCCCGGCCCGCCCGCCGAGCAGCATGAACCCGGCGAAGGCGATCGTGTAGGCGTTGACGACCCACTGGAGCCCCGGGGCGCTGAGCCCCAGGTCGGCCCGCATCGACGGCAACGCCGTATTGACCACGGACACATCGAGGACGACGAGGAACTGTCCCGCGCAGGCGAGTGCGACCACCAGCCAGGTGGGCGGCGCGGCACGACCGGACACGGGTATCTCTGCGGCGGTTCTGAGCGTGGGCATGGGTGTCATGCTCGCAGCGGCCTCGTGCCCCGTACATCGGAATTTCGCTGCACGATCCGTCCACCGCAGGACCTAGGACCCCTGGCCGCCCTTTCTCAGCCGCCCGGCCCCGCCCGGAGACCCCGCTCAGCCCCGCCTCAGCAGCGTCACCACCGCCGCGCCCCCGAGCCCGATGTTGTGGGCGAGGCCCACCCGCGCGCCCGTCACCTGCCGTGCCGCCGCCTCGCCCCTCAACTGCCAGACCAGTTCGGCGACTTGGGCGATTCCGGTGGCTCCCAGGGGATGCCCCTTCGAGATGAGCCCGCCCGAGGGGTTCACCACCCAGCGTCCGCCGTATGTCGTCGCGCCCGACTCCACCAGCTTCCCGGACTCGCCCTCCTCGCACATGCCGAGCGCCTCGTACGTCAGGAGTTCGTTGACGGAGAAGCAGTCGTGGAGTTCCACGACGTCGACGTCCTCGATGCCGAGCCCGGCCCTCTCGTACACCTGCCGGGCGGCGGCCCGGGACATCGGCTGCCCGACGACGTCGACGCACGACCCGGACGCGAACGACTCCTCCGTGTCGGTGGTCATCGCCTGCGCGACGATCTCCACCGCCCGCTCCCCCAGCCCGTGCCGCTCCACGAACCGCTCCGACACGACGACGGCCGCGGCGGCCCCGTCCGAGGTGGGCGAGCACTGGAGCTTGGTCAGCGGCGCGTGCACGGTACGCGCCGCGAGGATCTCGTCGACCGAGTAGACGTCCTGGAACTGCGCGTAGGGATTGTTCGCCGAGTGCCGGTGGTTCTTGGCCCCCACGGCCGCGAGCTGCGCCTCGGTCGTGCCGTACTTCTCCATGTGCTCGCGCGCCGCGTTCCCGAAGATCTGGGCGGTGGGCGGAGTCATCTCGAAGCCGTGCCGCGCCGCCATCACGGCGTAATGACGCGCCACAGGTGACGTCTTGAAGTCACCGCCGTCCGCCCCGCCACCCAGCGCGCCCCGCGCCATCTTCTCGAAGCCCACCGCCAGTACGCAGTCGCTCGCGCCGCCCTCCACGAACTGCCGGGCGAGCATCAGCGCGGTCGAGCCGGTCGCGCAGTTGTTGTTCACGTTGTAGACGGGCACTCCGCTCAGGCCGAGTTCGTAGACGGCCCGCTGTCCGGCCGTGGAGGCCTGGAAGCAGTAGCCGACGGGCACCTGCTCCACGGCGTCGTACGAGATCCCGGCGTCGTCAAGGGCGCCCGTGCCCGCCTCCCGGACCATGTCCCAGTACTGCCAGTCCCGGGTCTCCGGCTTCTCGAACTTGGTCATGCCCACACCGACGACATACGCCTTCATGACTCTCCCCGGCCTTCCGCTCGCTCTTCCGCCCGCTGGTCCCTCGGCAGGCCGAGGATGCGCTCCGCGACCACGTTCAGCTGCACCTGCGTCGTCCCGCCGGCGATGGTCAGACACCGGCTGAGCAGGAATCCGTGCACGGCCCGCTCCCCGGCGCCCTCGCACAACGCACCGGCCGGGCCGAGGAGTTCGAGTGCCAGCTCGGCGACCTTCTGCTGGTGCGCGGTCTGGACGAGCTTGCGTACGGAGGCACCGGCGCCCGGGTCCACGCCCGAGACCTGCCGCATGGTCGTACGGAGTCCGATGCAGCCCAGCGCGTGGGCCTCCGCGATCAGGGTTCCGACGCGTTCCCGCACGGTGTCGTCGAGGCCGGTGGAGCGGGCGACGATCGCTTCGAGGCCGGTGCCGAAGGTCAACTGGTCGGCCATGTGGACGCGTTCGTTGCCGAGCGTGTTGCGCGCGACCCGCCAGCCGTCGTCGACCGAACCGACCACGGCATCGGCGGGCAGCACGACATCGTCGAAGTAGACCTCGTTGAAGAGGGATTCGCCGGTGATCTCCTTCAGGGGACGGATCTCGATGCCGTCCGTCTCCTTCATGTCGACGACGAAGTACGTGAGCCCCTTGTGCTTGGGCGCGTCCGGGTTCGTCCGGGCGAGGAGGATCCCGTAGTCCGCCCACTGGGCCGAACTCGTCCACACCTTCTGCCCGTTGACCCGCCAGCGCCCGTCCGCCGTCCGCTCGGCCCGCGTGCGGAGCGAGGCGAGGTCGGACCCGGCCCCGGGTTCCGAGAAGAGCTGGCACCACAGCACGTCCCCGCACAGCGTCGGCAGCAGATACCGCTCCTGCTGCTCTGGGGTCCCGTAGGCGATGAGCGACGGTACGACCCAGGTGGCGATCCCCAGGTCGCCGACGCGCACTCCGGCGGCGGCCAGCTCCTCCTGCACGGCGAGCTGCTGGACGGGTCCCGCGCCGAGTCCGTACGGCGGGGGCAGATGGGGTGCGGTGTATCCGGTGGGCGCCAACTCCCTTCGTACGGCTGCCGGTTCGAGGCCGCGTACGCGCGCGATCACCGCGCGGGCCGCCATCCGGTGCCGCGCAGCCTCCGCCTCGGGAAGCTCGGTGCGGAGCTCGCGTCTCGCCCCGTTCTCCGCCGCTCCGACCGCCCGCAGCAGCTGCCCACCGCCGAGCAACTGCCTTGCCACCAGGGCCCGTCGGAGGTAGAGATGCGCGTCGTGCTCCCAGGTGAACCCGATGCCACCCAGCACCTGGACGCAGTCCTTGGCGCACGTGAGGGCCGCGTCGAGCGCGACACCGGCGGCGAGAGAGGTCACCAACTCCCGTGCGTCGTCGGGTTCTTGTACGGCCCGGGCCGCGTCCCACGCCAGCGCGGCGGCCCGCTCGACGCGGACCAGCATGTCGGCGCACAGGTGCTTGATCCCCTGGAACTGCCCGATGGGCCGGCCGAACTGCTCCCGCACCTTCGCGTACTCGGCCGCGGTCTCCAGCGCCCACGCGGCGGTCCCGCACGCGTCGGCGGCGAACACGGCGGCGGCGAGGTCCCGCACCAGCGCCGAGTCGATGTCGAGGACGCGCTCGGGCGGGACGCGTACTGCCGTGGCCACCACCTCCGCGGTCGCGCGCGTCGGGTCGGCGCTCTCGTGGACGCGGACGGAGAGCTGCGAGGCGTCCACGGCCAGCCACACCGCGCGACCACCCGGCACCGGCACCGCCCCCGACGCCCCCGCCCCTGCCTCTGCTCCTGCTCGTGCCTCCGACGCCGCCAGGATCAGCACGTCCGCGTCGCCGCCGGACAGTACGGGCGGAGCCGTCCCGTCGAGCACGTACCCGTACCCGTCCGCTCCGTCCGTGTCGGCCACGGCGGTCAGCGTCCCGGTCCCGAGGGCGACCGCCCCGATCCGCTCACCCGCGGCCATGTCCCGCACCAGCTCCTCGGCCGTGGCGCCCGCCCTCGCGAGCACCAGCGAGGCGAGCGCGTTCGCCGCGTACGGCCCGGGGAGCGCCGCCCGTGCGGCCTCCTCCAGTACGACGGCGAGGTCGAGCACCGTCCCGCCGCCGCCTCCGTACTTCTCCGGGAGGTGCACCGCGAGGAATCCCTGCGCGGCGAGCGCGTCCCAGTGGGCGGGGCGGCCGCCCTGGCCGCCGGGTGCGTCGAGCAGCTTGCGCGTTTCCTCGGGTGGCACCGTCCGGGCGATCCAGCCGCGTACGGCCTCGGCCAGGTCCCGCTGTTCCCGCGTGATCCCGATCCCCATGCGGCGCAGACTAGAACACGTTCCAATCTGACGGAAGGTCAGATGCGGGCCGATCCACTTCTTCACGTAATGAGAAAGTCAAGAATTCGTTAGCGGCTCGAAGCAACGGAATAGTTGCCTGGGCGCACGGGGTTCACCTTGCACCTACCCCGCTCTCGCCTCTGGAGGCAGCACGTAATGACCCGGACAACGACGGACCCGCGCACGCGAAGGCCCAGCGGCAGCGGAATCGTTCCGGTGCTGGCCTTCGCGGGCATCGTTGTCGCGGTGATGCAGACCCTGCTCGTGCCGGTCATCAAGGACCTGCCGGAGCTGCTGGGCACCTCGCCGAGCAACGCCACCTGGGTGATGACCTCGACCCTGCTCGCGGGCGCCGTCTCCACACCGATCATGGGGCGCCTCGGCGACCTGTTCGGCAAGCGGCGCATGCTGATCGCGAGCCTGGCCGTGATGGTCGTGGGCTCGCTGATAGCCGGTTTCACCAGTGATCTGCTCGTGATGATCGTCGGCCGTGCCCTGCAGGGCTTCGCGATGGGCGCCATCCCGCTCGGCATCGGTCTGATGCGCGACGGGCTGCCGCGCGAGAAGCTCGGCTCGGCGATGGCCCTGATGAGCTCCTCGATCGGCGTCGGCGGCGGTCTGGCCCTGCCGGTCGCCGCCCTGGTCGCGCAGCACGCAGACTGGCACGCGCTCTTCTTCGGCTCCGCGGGCCTCGGCACCCTCTCGATCCTGCTCACCCTCGCCTTCGTACCGGAATCCCCGATGCGCGCCGTGGGCACCTTCGACGTGTGGGGCGCGCTCGGCCTCTCCGCCGGTCTCGTCCTCTTCCTCCTGCCGATCACCAAGGGCAGCGACTGGGGCTGGACCTCCGGCACCACGCTCGGCCTGTTCGGCGCGGCGGCCGTCGTGCTCCTCCTGTGGGGCCTGATGGAACTGCGCGTGAAGGCGCCGCTGGTCGACCTGCGCACCACGGCCCGCCCCGCGGTGCTCTTCACCAACCTCGCCTCGATCATGGTCGGCGTCGCCTTCTACGCCGTCTCGCTCGTCCTGCCCCAGCTCCTCCAGCTGCCTACGTCGACCGGTTACGGCCTCGGCCAGTCCATGGTCGTCGCGGGTCTGTGCGTGGCTCCGCTCGGCCTGACGATGATGTTCACGGCGCCGGTGTACGCCCGTATCTCCGCCAAGTACGGCCCCAAGGTCACCCTGATGATCGGCATGCTGATCATCGCGGTCGGCTACGGCGCCGGCCTCGGCCTGATGAGCGCCGCCTGGCAGACCATCGTCATCGCCGTCGTCCTGGGCGCGGGCATCGGTCTCGCGTACTCCTCGCTGCCCGCACTGATCATCGGGGCCGTCCCGGCGTCGGAGACCGGTGCGGCGAACGGCCTCAACACGTTGATGCGCTCGATCGGTACGTCCGTGTCCAGTGCCGTGATCGGCATGGTGCTGGCGAACACGGCGGACCAGGTGGGCGGAGTCGCGGTGCCCACGATGCAGGGGTTCCGGGTGTCGTTCCTGATCGCCACGGGTGCGGTGCTGCTGGGGCTGGTGTTCGCGGCGTTCCTGCCGGGGCGGCGGGCTGCCGTGAACGCGGAGAAGCCGCATCTGATCGCGTCCAGCGAGGACGCCGAATCCGGCGAGGTCTCGCCCGGATCGGCCCCGGCCGGGCAGGCCGCTCAGGCCGGGTTCCGTGGCCGGGTTCTCACCGCCGACGGTGTTCCGGTCGCCCGGGCCAAGGTCACGCTGATCGACCGGCGGGGGCGGCAGGCGGGGGCGACGCTTTCCGGGGAGGACGGCGGCTATGCGCTCTCCGTGCCCTCCGAGGGGGCGTATGTGCTGGCCGCGAAGGCTCTGGGCCACGAGCCGCTGGCCTCGTCGGCCACGCACCCGGGGGGTGACCGGGCGGTCGAGCTGGATCTCTCGTTGCCCGGGGTGAGCGTTCCGCTGGGGGCGTCGTAGTTCGTCCGCGGGTCGGTGGGGGCTGGTCGCGCAGTTCCCCGCGCCCCTGACGGGGCGCAGCCCCGTCCCGTGGTGCACCATGGGGCGCCCCCGTACTCGTACGACCTGGAGGAACCCCATGCCCGCCGCGCCCAAGCCGGAGATTCTCGCTGCCTTCGAGGGGGCCAAGGGGTTCATGCCCGTGGGGGAAGGGCTTGCGTTGTACGGGGCTGCTGTCGAGGCGGGGCGGCTGGGGCTGCCGTTGCTGGAGGTCGGCACGTACTGCGGGCGTTCCACGGTCCTGTTGGCCGGTGCGGCACGGGAGGCCGGTGTCACGGCCGTCACCGTCGACCACCACCGCGGCAGCGAGGAGCAGCAGCCGGGCTGGGAGTACCACGATCCGGCGACGGTCGACCCGGAGCTCGGCGTCATGGACACACTCCCGACCTTCCGCCGTACGCTCCACCGGGCGGGTCTGGAGGACCACGTGGTCGCCGTCGTCGGCCGCTCGCCGCAGATCGCCGCCTTCTGGAACTCCCCTCTCGGCCTCGTCTTCATCGACGGCGGCCACACCGACGAGCACGCGACCGGTGACTACGAGGGCTGGGCTCCCCATGTCGCCGAGGGCGGACTGTTGCTCATCCACGACGTGTTCCCCGACCCGGTGGACGAGTTCACCGGGCAGGCGCCGTATCGCGTGTATCTGCGGGCGCTGGCGTCGGGCGCGTTCACGGAGGTCTCGGTGACGGATTCGCTGCGGGTGCTGCGGCGGACGGGCTCGGGGATCTGAGGGCGGGCACGGCCCGAGCCGGACCACCCGCCGCCCAGGACCTGAATTTCACCCACGCGCCACCTGCCAGCCGTCGGGATGCCCTCTCCGAGTCGGCTTCCATGGCACCCGAATTCACCGTATGAAGATTGAAGTACCCTCCGCACGGGCGGAGTTGGGCCGCAGCGCGCCCGACGGCCGGGGAGGGACGGGGCGGGATGATCGGGACGGTGTTCCGGAGCGAGGACGTGCCTGCTGAGCACAGGTTCGACTACTGGCGTGACCTGGTCCACCGGGCGATCGCACCGAGCGACATCACCAGTGACCACGCCGGCGACTTCTGGGCGGAACAGCGCCTGCTGGAGCTGGGGCCGATGATGGTGTGGCCTACGTCGTTCCTGCCCTCGCGATTCCTGCGCACCGAGAAGATGGTGCGTCAGTGCGACCCCGAGATGTACCACTTGTCCCTGATGCTCGGCGGCGGGCTGGGGCTGGACCACATCGGGCGGACCGACCTGTACGGCCCGCGCGACCTGTGGGTGACCGACACCTCCGAGCCGTACGACGTGCGACCGCCGGACGGCGGGGGCCGCCAGCTGATCACGGGTGTGGCCGTGGACTTCCCCAGGTCACTGCTGCCCCTGTCGCCGGGCCGGGTCCGGGAACTGCTGGGCAGGCGGCTGTCGGGGCGGGAGGGGACCGGCTCGCTGCTGACGGAGTTCCTCATCGGCCTGGACCGGCAGTCCGACGTCCTCGAGCCGTCCGACGCACCGCGCCTGGGGACGGTGCTGCTCGACCTGCTGTCGGCCTGGTTCGCCCAGGTGCTCGACGCGGAGGACATCCTGCCGCCGGAGACCCGCCATCGGGCCATGACCACGCGCATACGGGCGTTCATCCGGCAGAACCTGCGCGACCCGGGGCTCGCACCACCCGTGATCGCCGCCGCGCACCACATCTCCGTCAGCTATCTGCACCGGCTCTTCCAGGAGCATGCGCCGGGCGAGGACGGCGAGGGCGAGACGGTCGCGGCCTGGATCCGCCGGCTGCGACTGGAGGGTGCCCGGCGCGATCTGGCGGACCCCGCGCTGCACGCCGTCCCCATCCACACCGTCGCCGCCCGCTGGGGCCTCCCCCGCGCCTCCGACTTCGCCCGCGCCTTCCGCAGCACGTACGGGCTCACGCCCAAGGAGTACCGGCTCCAGGCTCTTTCCTCGCCGGAGCCGAGGGAGCAGACGGAACAGGCGGAACAGGCGGAACAGGCGGAGTAGACGCAGAGCGCAGGATCTGTGGACTCACCGCTCACGACAGTCCCAGGAGCCCCACCGCATTCTTGCCGGGTACGTCTCGCACACCGTTCCCGACCGGACCGAGGGGCACATCACCATGTCCAAGACCACGAAAATCATCGGGCGAGTAGCCGCAGTGGCCACCACGGCCGCCTGCGCACTGGCCTTATCCACGGCGGCCAACGCCGATGCGGCCGCCTACAAGACTCTCGTCAATCTGGGCACCGGAAACTGCCTGGCCGTTCCCAACGCCAACACGGCCAACGGCATCGGCCTGATCCAGTGGGACTGCAGCGGCGACGGTGAGCAGCAGTGGCAGCTGGAAGCGGTGGAGGGCGGAAACGGCGACCGCTACCGCGTCCGGAACCTGAACAGCAACAAGTGTCTCGCCATGCCCAACGCCAGCACGGCCAACGGCACCCAGGCCATTCAGTGGACGTGCGGCGGCGGCAGCGAGCAGATCTGGATCCACGACAGCATCGACCGCCTGCGGAACCTGAACAGCGACAGATGCCTGGCCATCCCCAGCGCCAGCCCGGCCAACGGCACCGAAGCCATTCAGTGGACCTGCACCACGAGCACTGACCAGCGGTGGCTCTGGTAGTGATCAACCGGGTGGCCCTCTTCCGGAGGGCCACCCCTCGTTCTCGAACACGCAGAAAGGGATGAGCAGTTGACAAGGAGCAGAGCGTCAGCGAGCTCCAGGGTGCGAGGACGAGCCGTCGTCGCGGCGGCCGTCGCCCTGCTGAGCGCGCCCGTGCTGACGGGGTCCTCGCTGACCGGCACGGCGTCGGCGGCGGAGCGCGCCGAGACGGCCGGGACCACCGTGGCGGCCGCGGCCGCCGAGGCGCCGGTGTACGCCCGGCTCTACAACCAGGGCACCGGAAAGTGCCTCGCCGTCCCCAGCGCGAATCCGGCCAACGGGGTCGTGCTGATCCAGTGGACGTGCAGTACCAGCGCGAGCCAGTACTGGACGCTCGAACCCGTGACGAACGGCTACCGGGTCCGCAACCAGGCGACCGGCAAGTGCCTCGCCATCGGGAGTTCGAGCACCGACGGGGGCGCCAAGGCCATCCAGTGGCCGTGCAGCGACAACACCGACCAGGTCTGGGCCCACGACGAGACCGACCGGCTGCGGAACGCCAACAGCTCCCTCTGCCTGGCCATCCCCAACAGCACCACGACCAACGGAACCGAGGCCATGCAGTGGACCTGCTCGGGGAGGGACCAGCAGTGGCTCTGGTAACGGGACAGCGGCCCTCGGGAGCACCTCGGCCGATCTACCTGACGACGTTCCTCACCCTCGTCGCCGCCCTGCTCGCGGCCCTCCTCGTCGCCCCCGAAAGCGCGTCCGCCGCGGGGGTCTCCGACGTGAGGACCGTCTACACGAACCAGGAGACCGAGGGCGACGGCCTCCGCGTCCCCGACATCATCAGCACCAGCTCGAACAACGCGGTCGTGGCCTGGCGGGAGGGCACCCTGCCCGGCCGGGTCGACGAGGGGTACATCCGGTACTCGTACACCACCGACGGCGGGGCGAAGTGGTCCCACCCGAAGGTGCTGGCGCAGGAGACCAGTGAGTACCTCTGGCACTACGTCACCCTCTACCAGGTGGGCGACGAGCTCTTCGCGTACATGGGCCGCACTCCGGTCCTGGACGACAGCGAGACCGACGGCGACGGAAACAACGACAACGGTCTGCCGATCAACGACATCGTCGTCAAGCGCAGCACCGACCAGGGGCACACCTGGCAGGACTACGCCGTCGACATACCGCTCGACGACCCGGCCACCACCACCGACGAGGGCCTGGGGAACCTCGCCTTCGCCGGACGTCCGCTCCAACTGGCCAACGGGGATCACGTCATGCCGTACTGGGCGTCGGGCCGGGAGAACGGGGTGCTGTACTCCACCGACCTCAAGAAGTGGGTGGCCCGTCCCGCCATCCCGGACCCGAACAAGTACATGGGCGGCGAACCGCAGCTCACCGTCTCGCAGGACGACCCGAACAAGCTGATCATGGTCGCGCGCAGCAACTACGCCGTGTCGAAGGTCTCCGCGGTGACGGCCACCAGCGACAACGGCGGCCAGTCCTGGACCGACTGGGCCCTGGACAGCAACGTGCCGTCCAACGACTCCAAGGTCTTCTTCACCACGGACAGCGCCGGCCGGTATCTGACCATCGCGAACACCTCTCTTGATGCCAGTGCCTACCGCAAGGTCCTGAACTACAAGGTCAAGAGCCCCGGGAAGGCGTGGGGAGCCGCCAAACTGTTCGCCGACGGCCCCGCCGACGACCCGACACCGGCCGGCACGGGCGCCGGCTGGGACACGTACCCGATGGCCGACGAGTACGCGCCCGGCAAGTTCTTCGTCGTCTGGGAGCACGACACGTCCGCCATCAAGGTGAGCAGGCTCGACATCTCCGACACGTAACCATCCGGCAGAACGGCCGTACGCGACACAGACGGGCCGGAGCCCCCGAACAGGGGCGCTCCGGCCCGCACCACGTGGTCGTCGACGCCCGTCACCGGCGTGGCCCAGGGAAACCTGCGGACCCCGGGGGCTGCCCGTAAGGTGGCAGGCGTGTCGTACGTAGGTCCTGACTTCGAACCTCCCCGTCCCCCGCGCCGCCCCCTGCGCGGCCCTCTGACCGTCGCGGTCGCCGCGCTCGTGCCGGGCGCGCTGGTCGGCTGGCTGGTGTGGCAGACGGTGGGGGACTCCGGCGGGGACGCACAGGCGTCGCCCTCGTCCGCCTCCTCGTGGGGCAGGCCCGCCACGCCGGGCGCCTCGGACGACGGCAAGGAGCAGCCCGGCGACTCCGGCCGGACGGGCGACAGCGAGAAGCCCGGCGAGTCGCCCTCCGCGTCGGCCCCCGCCGCCTCCGGCCCGCTCAAGGGCAAGGTCGTCGTCATCGACCCCGGTCACAACCCCGGCAACTTCCAGCACACGTCCGAGATCAACCAGCAGGTGAACATCGGGACGAACTCGAAGGAGTGCGACACAACGGGTACGGCGACCAACGACGGTTACACCGAGGCGAAGTTCACCCTCGACGTCGCCCGCCGGATGCGCACCGTCCTGGAGAAGGAGGGCGCCACCGTGAAGTTCACCCAGGACGGCGACCGCCCCTGGGGCCCGTGCGTCGACGAGCGGGCCGAGATCGGGAACAGGGCCGGCGCCGACGCCGTGGTGTCGATCCACGCGGACGGCGCGGGCGCCGGCAACCGCGGCTTCCATGTGATCCTGCCCGGCTCGGTGCACTCCGGCGCGGCCGACACCCGGCCGATCGTGGCCTCGTCCCGCGAACTCGGCGAGCGCGTCGCGGGCAGCTTCCTGCGCGTCACCGGCAGCGCCCCCTCCAACTACATCGGCGGCGGCACCGGTCTCGACGTCCGCAAGGACCTCGGCGGTCTCAATCTGTCAACGGTTCCCAAGGTCTTCATCGAGTGCGGCAACATGCGCGACAGCAAGGACGCCGCACAGCTGACCAGCAGCGCGTGGAGGCAGAAGGCGGCGCAAGGAATCTCTGAGGGAATCGTGAGTTTCCTGCACGGGTAGTGATCAGCGCACATATCCGTGCGGACACCCCTGTGGGCCTGACGATAGTGTCGTCCCTACGATGAGGGGCCACCCCCGCGCTTCACACCGCGGCCTTACGGCGACATGGTGACAGCGACGCCTCCACCGATGACGAGACGACTGACGAAGGACCTGAAGTGAATATCCGCTCCCTCACTCGAGGCGACGGCGTGGTGATCGGAGCAGCGGTTCTGCTGTTGATCGCGTCGTTCCTCGACATTTACTCGATCGACGGGGCCAGCGACAGCGCCGACATTCCCAACGCCTGGGGAAGTGGCCCTGTCCTCCTGAGTGTCACCTTCGCCGGCCTCATCGGCGCCGCCCTGATCGTCGCCGCCCGCGGCCTGCCGCAGCTGCCGAAGGTCGCCGGTCTCGACCTCGGCCAGTTCGGCATCGCCTTCACGGTGTTCTCCGCCTGGAGCGCGCTCGGCAACATCTTCGACCCGGCCGGCGGCTTCGACAACAACGGCGGTCTCACCGACTTCGGGGCGGGCACCGGTCTCATCCTCAGCCTGGTCGCCACGCTGGCCCTGGCCGGCGCCGCGGTCGCCACTCCCCTCGTGCCGGCCCTCAAGGGCCCCCTCCTCCCGGCCCCCAAGCCGGCCGCTCCGCAGCCGTACGGCGGTCAGCCGCCGGGTGGTTACGGCTACCCGGGCGCCGGTGCCCCGCAGCCGGGCCAGCCCTACGGCGGTCAGCCGCAGCAGGGTCAGCCGGGTCAGCCGTTCGGCACCCAGCCCCAGCCTCAGCAGGCGCAGGCCCCGCAGGCACAGCCGCCCGCCGGGGAGTTCTCGCCGTTCTGGTTCGCCGTGCCGGTGCCGCGTCCGCTGTTCGCGGAGGACGGTTCACCGACGCCGATCGCCGAACTGGCGCCGGGCACCTGGTACCTGGCCGTCGAGCAGCGCGGCCCGAGCCTGGTGGCGCAGACGCAGGACGGCCGCCGCGGTGTTCTGCAGGACACGTCCGGGATCCAGCGCGGCTGACACACACCGCCGCCGGGTTCCACCACGGCCCTCCACCCTCACGAGCACTTCGGCGCTCTTCCGGGTGGGGGGCCGTTCGGCGTACAGTCGCCGGGATATCAGGTATCTGACGCATCGTCAGGAGTGGTGTGCATGCGGCTCGGACTCGCTCTCGGCTACTGGGGACGCGGCCCCTCGGCGGACCATGTGCCTCTCGCCCAGGAGGCGGAGCGGCTCGGTTACGACTCCGTGTGGACCGCCGAGTCCTGGGGCTCCGACGTCTTCACACCGCTCACCTGGATCGCCGCGCAGACCTCAAGGATCAAGCTGGGTACGGCGATTGCCCAGATGGCCGCCCGCTCCCCCACCACGACCGCGATGCACGCGCTCACGCTCGACCATCTCTCGGGCGGCCGCGTGATGCTCGGCCTCGGACTGTCGGGTCCCCAGGTCGTCGAGGGCTGGTACGGGCGTCCGTTCCCCAAGTCGCCGCTCACCGCGACCCGGGAGTACGTCGACGTCGTACGCCAAGTCCTCAGGCGCGAGGCGCCCGTTGAGCTGGACGGGCGGTTCCACTCGCATCCGTACCGGGGCGAGGACGGGACGGGGATCGGCAAGGCGCTCAAGCCGATCACGCACCCTCTGCGCGCCGAACTGCCCATCCTGCTGGGCGCCGAGGGGCCCAGGAACATCGCGCAGACCACCCGGATCGCGGACGGCTGGCTGCCGTTGTACTGGTCCCCGTTCAGGACGGATGTGTACGAGGCCTCCCTCGATGCCGCTCCCGAGGGCTTCCTCGTCGCGCCCATGGCCCGGGCCAAGGTCTGTGACGACGTCGCCGAAGGGCTGCTGCCCGTGAAGGCGATGCTCGGCTTCTACATCGGCGGCATGGGGCACGCGGCACGCAACTTCCACGCCGATCTGATGGCGCGGATGGGCTTCGAGGAGGAGGCCCGCCGTATCCAGGAGCTGTTCCTGGCGGGCCGTCGCGAGGAGGCCGTGCTGGCCGTGCCCGACGCGTTCGCCGACGAGATCTCGCTCGTCGGCCCGCGCGAACGGATCGCGGAGCGGCTGGAGTTGTGGAGGAAGGGTCCGGTGACCGACCTGCTGGTGCTGTCACCGGACCGGCTCACGCTGCGCACGCTGGCCGAGCTCAACTGAGTGCTCCGCCGGGCTCGGCGGTTCGCCTCTTCGCCGTTGTGTCCTGAGGCGGGTTCGCGGCCGCAGGTCGTCTGTGGCTGATCGCGCAGTTCCCCGCGCTCCTTTGGGGCCCGCTGTCGGCTAGCGGAATATGGCGATGGCCTCCAGCGTGACCTCGCGGCTGTCCGAGCGCCAGCCGGTCATCTTGCCCAGGCAGCGCGCCTGGAAGGTCCCGTCGTTGATCCGCTCGCCCCGCAGACCGCCCGCCGCACAGGTGACGCGGACGTAAGCGGGCTCCCCGGGATCCCCGTAGGGGGCGCGCAGCACGATCTCCTCGGCCGACTCCGACTCGACCAGGAAGCGGCCGCGGACCGAGACGAACTCCTCGATGTCGCTGAGCGCGAGGCCGCCGCGGCCGGCCTCGGGACCGAGGGTCTCGGCGAGGGCCCGGTTCGGCGTGACGTCCCCGGAGCGCAGGTCGGCGTGGACGATGACGTCGGCGCGCTCGAAGGCGTCCATGAGCATCCCGATCACGGAGATCGGCTCGCTCTTCTGGACGTAACTGCTGAACTTCTCCTGGCTGATGTCCCGGTTGGCCTTGACCGTCCACGGCAGCAGCCTGCCCCAAAGACCCAGGCTGGTGTTGACGTTGGTCCGGTGCTCGACCGCCTGCTCCAGCGCCGCGCTGTAGTTGCCGATGCGGTAGAGGTCCATCACCGCCTTCTCGTCGAGGTAGAAGCAGATGCTGTACGCGGACCGCCGCCCGAGCGCCCGCCGTCTTCGCTCACGCACGTGCCGCGCCAGCACGGCACCGAGCGTCACCAGACCGGCCGCGGTGACCAGCCACACCGTCATCCAGGGCCACCACACACCCCACCACTGCGCGTCAACGACAGCCACGGATCTCCTTGAACGCCTCGGAAAGGGATGAGCCCTGCGCCTCCACCATGCGTCCGCCCGTCTTCTTGGCCGCGCGCCGCAGTGCGCCCGCGTCGGCCTCCCCGAAGTGCACGGGGTAGGTGTGGACCGCGGCGCGCGTCCCGGCCGACCGCGCCTCGTAGCGGCGTACGAACTCCTCGTACGCGATACCGGAGTTGTTCTCGCCGTCCGTCATCAGGACGATGGACACGGCCCGTTCGGGGTCGTCGGCCACCACGGTCGAGGCCGTGCGGTAGCCGTGGTCGAGCGCGGTCCAGACGGCGGTCGCGTCGCCGTAGCCGCCGCGCGCGACGACGTCGGCGAGCGCTTTCAGGTCCTTCTGTCCGTCGACGGTGACGGTCCTCTCCTCCAGCACACGGCCGCCGAACCGCACGACGGTCAGCCGCTCACCCTGGTAGAAGCGCGCGAACTTGCCCGTCGCCGAGGAGTCCGCGCCGCTGAGGTCCGCGAAGGCCTCGCGCAGGGCCGCCATGCGCTCGCCGCGCATCGACCCGGAGAAGTCGAGCAGGAAGATCACCTGGTCGGGGACGCGTCGCCGGGGATCGCCGTAGTCGTCCAACAGCCTTTCCAGGACGGCCGGTTGGTCGGGAAAGTAGAGGGCGTTGCCGATCGGGACGCGGAGTTGTCCGTCCCGGGCGACCGACGCCCCGACCGGTCGCCGCAGGGTCGTCCGCATGATCTTCTCCTGTACGGAGTCCCGCTGCAGCCACTCCACGACCTTGTCGTACGCGGCCCGCCGGTCCGCGTCGTCCTGGTCGAGGAGCAGCAGGGGGAAGTCGGCGAGGACCATGCCGTCCTCGGGGCGGACGATCTCCAGCTTCTCCTTCAGCCGGCCACCGGAATTGAGGGCGAGCAGATCGGACTCGTACGTGATGAGGGCGTTGGCCGTGCCCGGGTGGTCGACGAAGTCGTCGAGCAGGTCGCGGGTGGAGTCGGCGGTAAGTTTCTGGCCGGAACGGAAACCGCGCAGCCGGTCGCAGGACACGTCCTTCTCGCGCAGCGCGCCACCGGTGCCCGCCGCGGCGGTCGCGACGCCGACGAGGGCGGCCATGCCGGTGCCCGTCTTACGGGGGTCGGCCATCCCGAAGCGTACGGTTCCGGTGGCGGCGGCGTCGGCGATGTCGGCCCAACTGAGGTTGCCGCCGGGTGACTTGGCCCGCAGCTCGCGTGCGGTGTCCGGCCGCAGTCCGACCACGACCGGGGAGAGCATGGTCGGGGTACGCAGCAGCCGCTGGGCGGTGTCCTTGTGGCGCAGCCGGAAGGAGCGGTCGGTGGAGAGCCAGGCGAGGTCGTGTCCGCCGCCGCCCTTTCCGGTGCCGGGTACCAGGGCGTCACCGGTGTCCGCGTCGGCCCGGTAGTCCATGTCGAGCTCGACTCCGGTCTCGTCCCTCAACTCGTCGAGGAGCGGCTCCAGTACGGCGAGGTCGGGGCCGGCGAGGACGCGGAGGGTGGTCGTCCGCTGCCCGTCGCCCCCCGAGCAGCCGACGGTGACCGTCAGGGTCAGACACAGCGTCAGAATGCTCAGCCCGCGCCTCACTTGGCTTCCCCGGGTAGCTCCGGGCAGTCGCCTACGGCCTTGATCATGCGTTCCAGGAGGGGCAGGCTGGGGAGGACCGCCTTGGTGTCGTCGGCGGAGGTGACGGGCACCTGGATGCCGCGGTCCTTCAGAAAGGCCGCCAGCTGCTCACTGGTCGAGTCGCTGGTGGCGTCCCGTACGCGAAAGCCCAACTCCATTGCTCTTTGCTGGAGTTCGGGGTCCTTCAGGACCAGTTCGCCGAGCCGTTCGCCGTCGTCGGTGAGCGCCACGAGCTGAGGTTCGGTGACGAAGCGGGTCGACGGGTAGAGCAGCACACGCTCGTTGTCCGGCTTTCCGTGAGTGGCCTCGTACCGGATCTGGTGGGCGAGGAACTGGTGCTCGTAGATGACGGAGATCGGCGCAATGCTCTTGCCGTCCACGGACAGATAGGTCTCGGCCCGCTCGGAGCCCGGCAGGCCCTGTGCGATGAGCAGCTTCTTGATGGCACTGGCGTACTGGTCGGCCTGCTTCTCGGTGCTCGGGGCCTCGTTCTTGTGCCATACGAAGGAGACGAGGCCGAGGTAGGTGCCGCCGGAGTTGGACTCGCAGATGTCCGAGGTCTGGGCGAGGATCTTGTTGCCGTTCTGCACGCGGCGGCGCTCGACGTCGAGGTCGTCCCACCTCGTCCCGTCCTCGGCCAGTCTCAGGAACTTGGCCATGTCGAGCGTGTAGTACAGCGGATCGGCGCCCTGGCCCGGCTGTGGGCTCGCGATCTTCACGTCCCGCAGTGTCTCGGCGTACTCCCGGTAGGTGCCGAGGACGATGGGGCTGACGAACGGCCGGTAGGTGAGGGCCGGTCGGCCCGCCGCCGCCCGCTTGTCGGTGATCAGGTCTGCGGCGGGCTGCCCGGAGGGGAAGACGACGTCGTATCCCGCGACGTCCTGGGTGGCGATGCCCCGGGAGCCCATGCTCGTGATGTGCACCCGGAAGCCGCGCTCCATCAGGATGCGCTGGACCTCGGGATCCTCGAAGAAGTCCCTCTTGGAGGCCATCTTGGCCTCGATCGTGACGACCCGGTCGAGCGGCATCAGCAGATGGCCGGAGGCCAGGAGCAGGACCAAGCCGACCACAGGGACCGGGAGTGTGAGAGCGAGTGTGCGGCGCAGGCGACTGCGCTCGGGTCTGTTGACGACCAGACGGGGTTCCTCTGACACGGATCTGTTCGCGGACACCGGCGTCTCCCCCTAGCGTGGGGCAGGATCGTCGGTGACAGCGCTTACCGCCGAACCACCTCACGACGAACGGCAGTTGGAACCAAGATTAATCGCTGGCGAACCATCACGGGGAGGGCCTGTCACCGCCTCCCTGGGGTCACCTTGACCTCGACGGATTCCAACCCGACCGACCGCAACGGGTTTCATCCAGGATTCAAGGGCAACTCGCAGAGCATGTCCTCTCGAACTCGCAGTAACGGTGCCAACCAGGCCGGCACGGTCATCGCGGTCGTCGCCGACATCATGGCCCTCATCCTTGGCCTCTGGATCCTGATGTACCTGCTGGACGCCAACCAGGGCAATGACTTCGTCCAGTTCATCCACGACGCGGCACGCTGGCTCGCCGGCTGGTCGCACGACCTGTTCACCTTCGACGAGCAGTGGGCACGGGTCGTCGCAGGGTATGGCCTCGCGGCCGTCGTGTACCTCTTCGTGGGGCACGCGATCGCCAACCGCGCCCACCGTCACTGAGTACGCACTGAGCAGGTGGAGTACGTACTGAGCAGGTGCGCGTACGTACCGAGCAGGTGCCCGGCCCCTACTGACAGCAGTCGGGGTCCAGGCCCGTCGGCAGGCGGTCGCCGCTGAAGACCGCGCACGTCGCCTCGTCGCCGCCCAGAGCGGCGACGGCGAGGAGCAGGGAACCGGCCGTCCAGGAGGTCAGCTCCTCGGGCCAGACGGCCTGGGCGTCGAAGACATAGCCCGTCCAGTACAGGCCGGTTCCCGGGTCCCGCAGATGCTGGATCGACTGAAGGATCTCCAGGGCACGGTCGGACTCGCCCACGGCCCAGAGCGCCAGGGCGAGTTCGGCCGACTCGCCGCCCGTCACCCAAGGGTTGGGGACGACGCACCGCACGCCGAGCCCCGGGACCACGAACCGGTCCCAGCCCCCCTCTATGCGGTCCTTCGCCTCGGCGCCCGTCAGCGCGCCGCCGAGCACCGGGTAGTACCAGTCCATCGAGTAGCGGTCCTTGTCGAGGAACCGCTCGGGGTGCCGGCGTATCGCGTGGCGCAGCGCGCCCACCGCCAACTCCCAGTCGGGTTGCGGCTCCTCGCGCTCCTCGGCGATGGCGAGGGCACAGCGCAGGGCGTGGTGGACGGACGAACTCCCGGTCAGCAGCGCGTCGTTGACGGGCGTCCCGTCGTCCTCGCGCTTCCAGCCGATCTGTCCGCCGGGCTGCTGCAGTTCGAGGACGAACTCGACGGCCGCGAACACGGTCGGCCAGAGCCGGTCCAGGAACGTGTCGTCGCCGGTGGCGAGGTAGTGGTGCCACACGCCGACGGCGACGTACGCGCAGAAGTTGGTCTCGCGGCCGCGGTCGGTGACGTCGGTGGCGTCCCCGTCGGCGTAGGCCGCGTACCAGGAACCGTCCTGGTTCTGGTGCCGGGCCAGCCAGTCGTACGCCCGCCCGGCGGCCTCGTGCTCGCCGGCCGCGTCCAGGGCCATGGCGGCCTCGGTGTGGTCCCAAGGGTCGAGGTGGTGGCCGCGGAACCACGGTATGGCGCCGTCCGCGCGCTGCACGGCCAGGATGCCCCGGACTGTCTGCGCGGCCTGTTCCGCGGTGAGCACTCCGGTCAGGACGAGGTGCTCCGTGCGCGGTGTCGTCACGAAGGGTCCACCGTGGCAGCGTCGACGGGCAGGTGGGGCTTGGTCGCGTACGCCACGAAGCTCTTGCCGATCAGGGGGTTCAGCGCCTGTTCGGCGACCCGGGTGGCCAGGGGTTTCTTCATGATGTCCCAGACGAGGAGCTTGTGGTACGCCCGCACCGGCAGCGCCTTGTCGTTGTCGACGCCGAACGCGCACTTCAGCCACCAGTAGGGGCTGTGCAGCGCGTGGGCGTGATGCGTGCCGTACGGCGTGAGGCCGGCCTCGCGGATCCTGGCGAGCAGCTCGTCCGCCTTGTAGATGCGGATGTGGCCGCCCTCGACCTCGTGGTACGCGTCCGAGAGCGTCCAGCAGACCTTCTCGGGCCCGTAGCGCGGGACCGTGACGGCTATCCGTCCGCCGGGCTTGAGCACGCGGACCATCTCGGCGAGCACGCCCTTGTCGTCCGGGATGTGCTCCATCACCTCGGAGATGATGACGACGTCGAACGACTCGTCGGGGAAGGGGAGTTGGAGCGCGTCACCCTCCATGGCGGTGGCGGTCGCACCCTCCGGCGCCTCGCCCGCCTCCTTCATCGCGGCGAACCACTTGGCGACCTCGCGGATCTCCTCGGCGTTCTGGTCCAGCGCGACGACGTGCGCGCCGCGCCGGTAGCACTCGAACGCATGGCGCCCCGCCCCGCACCCGAGATCCAGCACACGGTCCCCCGGGGCAAGCGGAAACCGGGAGAAGTCGACGGTCAGCACGTGGTCCTGCTTTCACGGTGAGGGGTGTCCACGGGGGTGGCCCCGGAGGCGGCCATGTTCACGGGGGTGGGGGTGGGGGGCCGGTTCGCGGACGTGGCGTCCACCGGACCGGGCGAGGTGGCCGACGCCGCGGGCGCGGGCGTGGCGGGCACCGCGTGGGCGGGCTCGGGGGGCACCGCGCCGGGCGAGGCGGCCGGCGCCGCGGGTGCGGCGGGCGCGGCCTGTGCGGGCGCCGCGTGTGCGGGCGCCGCGTGTGCGGGCGCCGCGTGTGCGGGCGCGGCCTGTGCGGGCGCGGCGGGCGCCACGGGCGCGGACATGACGGGCGCGGGCGCCTCGGTTGTAGGCGTGGCGGGCGCCGGGCCCGCATCCTGTGAGGCCGCGGAGCGGCCGGGAAGCTGGGGCGCGGAGCGGTCAGTGCTTGCCGCAGAGCGGCTTTGTGGCTGGGGCGCGGAGCGGTCAGTGCCTGCCGCGGAGCGGCTTTGTGGCTGGGGCGCGGAGCGGTCAGCGCTCGCGATCGCCTCACGGTAGCGGGCTACCGTGCCCTCCGCGGCCTTGGCCCAGGTGAAGTGGCGGAGGACGCGTTCCCGTCCGGCGGAGCCGAGTCGTTCACGCAGGCGGGGGTCGCCCAGCAGCCTGCTCAGCCCAGCGGCCAGCGCCCCCGCGTCGCCGGGCCCGACGGCAAGGCAGGTCTCGCCGTCGGGGCCGGTGACCTCGGGGATCGCCCCGCCGGTCGTGGCCACGAGCGGCGTACCGGTCGCCATCGCCTCGGCGGCGGGCAGCGAGAAGCCCTCGTAGAGGGAGGGCACGCAGGCGACCTCGGCGGACCGCACGAGGTCGACGAGCTCCGCGTCCGAGATGCCCTTCACGAACTCGACGGAGCCTTCGAGGCCGTACCGCTCGATGAGCTGGGCCACCGGCCCGTCCTCGGCACGCTTGCCGACCACGACGAGGTGGGCCGCGGGGTGCTCGGTACGGACCTTGGCGAGCGCCTCGACGAGAAAGACGAGGCCCTTGAGGGGAACGTCCGCGCTGGACGTGGTGACGATCCGCCCCGGCACCTGCGGCACGGACGGATCCGGTGAGAAGAGGTCGGTGTCGGCGCCGATGTGCACGACGTGGATGCGGTCGTCGCGTACACCGAGGTGCTCGACGATCTCCTGCCGGGACGTGCCGGAGACGGTGAGGACGGAGGGGAGCCTGCGCGCGACGCGCTTCTGCATGCGCGTGAACGCGTACCAGCGGCGTACGGACATCCGGCGGCGCCGGCCCTCCGCGGCGTCGAGCTCCAACTGCCGGTCCACGGTGATGGGGTGGTGGATGGTGGTGACCAGCGGGGCACCCACGTCCCCCAACAGCCCGTACCCCAGGGTCTGGTTGTCGTGCACGACGTCGAAGTCGCCGCGCCGGGCGCGGAGATGACGGCGGGCGCGAAGCGAGAACGTCAGCGGTTCCGGGAAACCGCCGGTCCACATCGTGCCGACTTCGAGCGCGTCGACCCAGTCACGGAACTCGTCACGCTTCGGCGTCCGGAAGGGATCCGGGTGGCGGTACAGGTCGAGGCTGGGCAGCTCGGTGAGGGAGAGCCCGTCGAGCCCCTCGCCCTCGTCGAGCACGGGGTAGGGCTGGGAGCCGATGACCTCCACCTCGTGGCCGAGGCGGGCGAGCTCGCGCGAGAGGTGCCGTACATAGACGCCCTGGCCGCCGCAGAACGGGTTCCCTTTATAGGTGAGGAGCGCGATGCGCAGCGGTCGGTCGGCGTCGGCGGCCGAGCCCGCGTGGAGGCCTGCCTCCATGGCCTCATGGGTCACTCTCGGCCCCCTTCTTCCAGCACGTTCCCGCGAGATTACTTCGGGACGGTAATCTAGAACAAGTTTCAGACTTGATCGTTCAGGGAGCACAGAATCTACCGGCAGGTAGCTCTCCTGTGAGCGGTGGATCAGGTGATTCACGCCACGGCCGGGCTCTACTCTGCTGTCGCCCACTCGTCCCCATCGAGCCCTCTGTTCTACGAATCTTGTACGAACGTCACGGAACGGGATCCATGCCTGCGGAAGCCAAGACTTCGGCGAAGGCCGCGCAGCCGGCGGTACGGGCCGCGCAGCCGGTCACTCCCCCGCTCACCGAGCGCCAGGAGGCGCGGCGGCGGCGCATCCTGCACGCGAGCGCACAGCTGGCGAGCCGGGGCGGCTTCGACGCGGTGCAGATGCGGGAGGTCGCGGAGTCGTCCCAGGTGGCCCTGGGCACGCTCTACCGCTACTTCCCTTCCAAGGTGCATCTGCTGGTCGCGACGATGCAGGACCAGCTCGCCCATATGCACGGGACGCTCCGCAAGAAGCCGCCGGCGGGCGACACGGCGGCGGAGCGGGTGGCGGAGACGCTGATGCGCGCCTTCCGCGCCCTTCAGCGCGAGCCGCATCTCGCCGACGCGATGGTCCGCGCCCTGACCTTCGCCGACCGCAGCGTCAGCCCCGAGGTCGACCAGGTCTCCCGCCAGACCACGGTGATCATCCTCGACGCGATGGGCCTCGACGACCCCACCCCCGCCCAGCTCTCCGCGGTCCGCGTCATCGAACACACCTGGCACTCGGCCCTCATCACCTGGCTCTCCGGCCGAGCCTCCATCGCCCAGGTCAAGATCGACATCGAAACGGTGTGCAGACTGATCGACCTGACGTCAACGGACGACTGACGGCCCCGCAAGGGGCGCGGGGCCGCATCGATGTGCGACTCCGCCGCGCCCAGTAGCCGACGGCCGCACCCACAGCCCCGTAAGGGGCGCGGGGCTGTATCGACATGCGGCTCCGCCGCGTGGGCGCGCTCAGCCCCCACCGGCCGGCAGCCGAACACGCGCCCCCTCCACCAGGACTCACTCCTCCGGCGGAAACACCGCCTCCCCGCTCCCCAGCAAGGTGATCATGATCGCCTCCACCGGACACCCCTCCGCCGCCTCCAGGACCTTCTCGTTGGCGTCGGACTCCGGGTCCGCCGGGTGGGACTGCATGGCGGAGTCGAGGTGGAAGGCGGTGGGGGCGAGGTGGGTGCACTGGGCCGAGCCGATGCAGAGGGAGCGGTCGACCTCGACGTGCCAGCGGTCGCCCATCCTCAGGCCTCCCAGCCCGCCGGCAGGTGGATCATCTTGTGCTCCAGATACTCGCTGTAACCCTCGGGACCGAACTCGCGCCCCAGGCCGGAGTTCTTGTAGCCGCCGAAGGGACCGAGCATGTCGAGGCTGAAGGTGTTGACGGAGTACGTGCCGGTACGGACCTGGCGGGCCACGTCGATGCCACGGGCCACGTCGCCCGTCCAGACGCTGCCGCTCAGCCCGTAGTCGGAGTCGTTGGCGATCTTGACCGCCTCGGCCTCGTCGCCGTACGGGAGCAGACAGATCACCGGCCCGAAGATCTCCTCGCGAGCGATCCGCATGGAGTTGTCGACGTCACCGAAGAGCGTCGGCTCGACGTACCAGCCGCGGTCGAGGCCCGCCGGACGCCCGCCGCCCGTGAGGATCTTGGCGCCCTCCTCCTGGCCGATGCGGATGTAGTCGAGGTTGCGCTGCTGCTGCCGTTGCGCGACCAGCGGGCCCACCTGGGTCGCCGGGTCCAGCGGGTCGCCGACCACCAGCGCCCCCGCCGCCGCGGCGAACGCCTCCGCGAACTCGTCGTAGCGCGACCGCGGCAGCAGGATGCGGGTCTGCGCCACGCACGCCTGGCCGTTGTTCATCCAGGCCGCCGAGACGATGCCCGGCACGGAGGTCTCGATGTCCGCGTCCGGCAGGACCACCGCCGCCGACTTCCCGCCCAACTCCAGTGTCACGCGCGTGAGATTGCGCGAGGCGACCTCCATGACCCGCCTGCCCGCGGCGACCGAACCCGTGAAGGAGACCTTGTCGATTCCGGGATGCCCGACCAGGTACTCGCTCACCTCACGGTCCGCCGGCAGGATCGAGAGCACTCCCTCCGGCAGCCCGGCCTCCTTCGCGATCTCGCCGAGTATGTACGCGTCGAGCGGCGACTCCGGCGAGGGCTTGAGCACGACCGTGCAGCCGGTCAGCAGCGCGGGCGCGAGCTTGGCCGCCGCCACGAACTGCGGGACGTTCCAGGGGGCGACGGCCGCGACGACCCCGACCGGCTCGCGCCGCACGAGGATCTTCCCGAGCACTCCGTCGCGCGTCTCCTCGTACGTGAAGTCCCGCGCGACGGTGATCGCCGCGTCCCACACCATCATCGCGCCGAGGGCCTGTGCGAGGACGCTCCAGGAGTAAGGGGAGCCGTTCTCGGAGGAGATGACACGGGCGATCTCCTCGTGGCGTACGGCGATCGCGTCCTTGATCCGGGTGACGACCTCGATGCGCTCGTCGAGGGACATCCGCGGCCAGGGGCCCTCGTCGAACGCGGTCCGCGCGACCGCGACGGCCCGGTCGACGTCCGCCCGCGAGGCGTGCGGCACCCGGCCGATGACCTCCTCGGTGTGCGGGGAGATCACCTCGATCACGTCCTGGCCCAGGGGAGCGGCCAACTCCCCGCCGATGAACAGCTGTCCGTGTTCCACGAGCTCGGTCATGGCCGACTGCCTCTCCGCAGGACATTTCTGACGGTGCATCAGACTGACGGTTCATCAGACATGACGACACTGGAACTGATACCAGTTCTAGTTGGAGGAGTCCACGGACCTCACATCACTTCACCGCGCCCGCGATCCGTCGCGCCGACCCGATGAGTGACTTGGGCTCCCATTGGAACTGGTTCTAGTTATAGTGGCCGGGAGTCGGCGACAGGGGAACCCATGGCACAGGTGACCGATCACGGCGGCGGCGTACGGTCCGTCGAGGTTCCCATCCCGGACAATCCACTCGGAACGACACTCGTGTACGTCGTGGACACCGACCGCGGGCCGGTGCTGATCGACACGGGCTGGGACGATCCGGCGTCCTGGGACGCACTCGCCGAGGGGCTCCTGGCGTGCGGGACGTCCGTCGCGGAGATCCACGGAGTGGTGATCACCCATCACCACCCGGACCACCACGGCCTGTCGGGCAAGGTACGGGAGGCGTCCGGCGCCTGGATCTCGATGCACGCCGCCGACATCTCGATCGTACGGCGGACGCGCGGGACCAGGCCCGGGCGCTGGTTCACGTACATGGCCGACAAGTTGACCGCCTCGGGCGCTCCCGAGGAGCACGTGGCGCCGATGCGCACGGCCCGTTCCCGTATGTTCCCCGGCGCCTCCCCCGCGCTCCCCGACCGCGAGATCGTCCCCGGCGAGCTCCTCGACCTCGCCGGCCGCCGCCTGCGCGCGATCTGGACGCCGGGCCACACCCCCGGCCATGTCTGCCTCCACCTGGAGGAGGCCCATCCGGCCCAACTCCCGGGCCACGGACGCCTGTTCTCCGGCGACCACCTCCTGCCGAGGATCACCCCGCACATCGGCCTGTACGAGGACCCGGACGACGAGACCGTCGCCGACCCGCTCGGCGACTACCTCGACTCACTGGAACGGATCGGCCGCCTCGAACCGGCCGAGGTCCTCCCGGCCCACCTGCACGCCTTCACCGACGCCCCCTCCCGCGTAAGGGAGTTGCTGGACCACCACGAGTCCCGCCTCACCGACCTCCGCTCCCTCCTCGTCACCCCGCTCACCTCCTGGCAGCTCGCCGTCCGCATGGAGTGGAACCGCCCGTGGGACGACATCCCCTACGGATCGAGGAACATCGCCGTCTCGGAGGCGGAGGCCCACCTGCGCCGCCTGGTGAAACTGGGCCACGCGGAAGCGGTACCGGGCAGCGATCCGGTGACGTACGTGGCCGTTTGAACCCGCCCTCCCCGGACGCCATGGCATGTCCGGGGACTCGGAGTGGTCGGTCCTGGTGACTACAGCCGCTCCATCACGAGGTCGGTGCGCGCGTCCGCCGCCCGCACGCGCGGCACGGGATAGCCGTGACCTCGTACGTACTCCATGACGGCCGCCTCGGCCTGCGCGTCCCCGTAGCCGTCCCGGTACCGGCGCAGCACCCACGCCCCGCCGCCGGGACCATCGCCGAGGCCGTCGCAATCGTCGAGGCCACCCTGGCCATCGTGATCGTCGTGGCCGTCGTGGCCGTCGAGCGCGTAGACATCCGCCGTACGTCCCGATCCGAGCAATCGCCCGGCCCCCGCGGGTATCCCCATGGGCAGAAGCCACCCGGAGCCGTCCGGCCTCACAGGCAGCTCCACAGGCGGCCCTCAGGGTCTTGCTACGGGCCGGTACAGTGAGCGGGTCGTCATCACAGTCGTACGGGGGGAAGCCGGTGCAAATCCGGCGCTGACCCGCAACCGTGTGCCACCCGGTCGACCGGCCGATCAGTCGATCAGCCGATCGGGGTGGCGAGCCGGATTGCCTCGTACGGAAGTGACCGGCTCGCGTCACCGGGTCCGCCGGTGACCGGCACCGTCGAGGCATACGGAGCCGAGCCGCCCGGGTTCTGGGCTGCCTGGCTCCTTGACAGGGAAAGGCACCACCGATCATGTTTGTCCGCCGCAGCGCAGCGGTACTGGCCGCCACCGCCGTGATCGGTACGGCGTTCGCGCCCGCCGCCCTCGCCGACGAGTCGCCCGGCGCGACCCCCTCCCAGGCGTTCCCCTCCGCCCTGTACGGCAGCACCGACCCCACCTACGACGGTGTCTGGCGGCAGTCGCTCGCGCTGCTCGCCCAGGACACCGTGGGGGTGAAGCCCACGAAGCAGGCCGTCGACTGGCTCACCGGCCAGCAGTGCGAGAGCGGGGCCTTCGCGGCCTACCGCCCCGACCCGAGCACGAAGTGCGACGCCAAGACCAAGGTCGACACGAACAGCACAGCCGCCGCACTGCAGGCCCTGGAGGCTCTCGACGCGAGCGACGCCGTGACCGGCGCGGCCGTGAAGTGGCTGAAGTCCGTACAGAACAAGGACGGCGGCTGGGGCTACTTCCCCGGCACGCCCAGCGACACCAACTCGACGTCCGTCGTGATCGGGGCGCTCGACGCCGGGGACACCGACCCGAAGGACCTGCCCTCGAAGGACGACCGGACGCCGTACGACGCCCTGCTCGGGCTCTCCGTCCCCTGCGACGAGAACGGCGGCGGCGCCTTCGCCTTCCAGCCGGACAAGAAGGGCAAGCTCGCGGCGAACGCGGACGCCACGGCGGCCGGGGTGCTGGGTGCGCTCGGCGAGGGCCTCGACACCGATCCCGACCAGGACGGCGCCGACAAGGCCTCTCCGAAGGCGTCCCGGTGCGAGGGCGGCGACTCCCTCACGATCGAGGACGCGGCGGCCAACGGCGCCCTGTACCTCGCGGGCGCGGTCGCCAAGAACGGCTACCTGAAGTCCTCGCTCCCCGGCGCCGAGGACCAGCCCGACTACGGCAACACCGCCGACACGGTCGTCGCGCTCGCCGCCGCCGGCCGCACGGCCGACACCGAGAAGCCGCTGGCCTGGCTGGAGAAGAACTCCGGTACCTGGGCGGCGAAGAGCGGCCCGGCGGCGTACGCGCAGCTGATCTTCGCGGCGAACGCCACCGGCACGGACCCGCGTGCCTTCGGCGGCGCCGACCTCGTGAAGCAGCTCGGCGCGACCGGCCCCGCGGCGGCGTCCACCGACGCCTCCACCGCCCCGGTCGACGGCAAGGACGACAAGGACGAGAAGGACACCGCCTCGGACGAGGACGACGGCGGGGTCAGCCTCTGGTGGATCATCGGGGTCGGCCTGGTCGGCGGTATCGGCATCGGTTTCCTCCTCAGCGGCCGTAACAAGAAGCAGCAGCCGTGACCTGCCGCCGCCTGGTTCTGCCGGTCCTGTGTCTCCTGCTCGCCGTCCTCGGCACGGCGGGGCAGGCCCAGGCGGTCGGCTACCGCTACTGGTCCTTCTGGGACCGGAACTCCACCGCCGGTACGGCCGATACAGCCGATACGTGGGTGTACGCGACCCAGGGGCCGTCGACCGCGCGGCCCTCGGACGGTGATGTCCAGGGGTTCCGTTTCTCGGTGAGCGAGGACTCCAAGGACTCGGCGAAGCCGCGCGGGGCGGCCGACTTCGCGACGATCTGCGCGAAGACGCCCGCGCGGGAGGGGTCCAAGCGGGTCGGCCTGGTCCTCGACTTCGGCACGGCCGCGGACGCCCCGGCCGGCTCGACCCCGCCCGGCCCCCGCACGGCCTGCGCCCGCATCGACGAGGACGCCACGACCGCGGACGCCCTCGCCGCCGTCGCCAAGCCCCTCCGCTACGACACCAACGCCCTGCTCTGCGCCATCGCGGGCTACCCGAGCACGGGCTGCGGCGAACCGGTCTCGGGCGACCGCCCGACGGCTTCGACCTCACCCGGCGCGGAGACGGAGAGCAAGTCCGGCGCCGAGAAGGGGGACGGGGACGGCGGCCCGTCGTTGGGCCTGATGGCCGGGATCGCCGCGGTGGCGGCACTGGCCACGGCAGCAACCTGGCAAGCCCGCCGCCGCCGCGACTGACGGGCCCGCACAATGACCACGAACAACAACGACAAGCCCCAGCCCCCCGCTTCCACAGCTACCACTGCTGCTGCCGCTACTGCCGCTACCACTGTGGGCAGGTGTTCCGCAGGGCGATGGGGGTCCCCCCGCTCGAGCGAAGCCGAGAGTGGGGGAGGGTGGGCACAGCCACAGACTCCGGGTGCCCGATCCAGAAAAGTTCAACGCAGACTGACCGCGCCGCAGGCAACCAGAACCAACGCAATCCACCCAGGCGCCTGGTGGCTCTGGGCCCTGGGCCTGGGCACAGCCGCCTCCCGCACAACGAACCCCCTCCTCCTGGCCCTCCTCATCGGCGTAGCCGGCTACGTGGTGGCGGCCCGCCGAACAGAGGCCCCCTGGGCCCACTCCTACGCGGCCTTCGTGAAACTCGCCCTGGCCGTCCTGGTGATCCGCCTCGCCTTCGCAGTAGCCCTCGGCTCCCCCATCCCCGGCACCCACACCCTCCTCACCCTCCCCGAACTCCCCCTCCCGGACTGGGCAGATGGCATCCGCATCGGCGGCCGAGTCACCGCTGAAGGCCTCGTCTTCGCCCTCTACGACGGCCTGAAACTCGCCACCCTCCTCATCTGCGTAGGCGCGGCGAACGCCCTCGCGAACCCGGCCCGCCTCCTCAAATCCCTGCCAGGAGCCTTGTACGAAGCGGGAGTTGCCGTAGTGGTGGCCCTCACCTTCGCCCCGAACCTGATCGCGGACGTGCAGCGCCTGCGCGCCGCCCGGCGCCTCCGCGGCCGCCCGGACAAGGGCCTGCGCGGCCTGCTCCAGGTCGGACTCCCGGTCCTGGAGGGCGCGTTGGAGAGGTCCGTCTCCCTCGCGGCGGCGATGGACGCACGCGGCTACGGCCGAACGGCGGACGTACCGCCCAGCGTCCGCCGCACCACCGCCGTGCTCACACTCGGCGGCCTGGTCGGGGTCTGCGCAGGCACGTACGGCCTGCTCACCGCGGAAGGCGGCAGCTACGGCCTGCCCGTACTGCTCGCCGGACTCGCCGCGGCCCTCGCCGGCCTATGGCTCGGCGGGCGCCGCTCGCTGCGTACGCGCTACCGGCCGGACGCGTGGGGTGTCCGCGCGTGGCTGGTCGCCGCGTCCGGCGCGGCGGTCGCGACGCTGCTGATCCTGTACTCCTCCTACGCCCCGGCCAACTCCGCGGCCCTGCACCCCGGTGTCGTCCCGCTGACCGCGCCGGCACTCCCCCTGTGGCCCGCGGCGGCGATCCTCCTCGGCCTCCTCCCCGCCTTCGTCGCCCCGGCCCCCGAGAACACCCGCCGCAAAGCCGCCCACTCCGAGAAAACCGGCCCCGAGAACACCCGCAAGGAACCCTCATGATCCGCTTCGAGAATGTCTCCGTGACATACGACGGAGCGGCAGGGCCGACCGTCCAGGGCATCGAACTCACCGTCCCCGAGGGCGAGTTGATGCTGCTGGTCGGACCGTCCGGGGTCGGCAAGTCGACGGTGCTCGGCGCGGTGAACGGGCTGGTCCCGCACTTCACGGGCGGCACCCTGCGCGGCCGCGTGACGGTGGCGGGCCGTGACACCCGGACCCACAAGCCGCGCGAACTCGCGGACGTGGTCGGCACGGTGGGCCAGGATCCGCTGTCGCACTTCGTGACGGACACGGTGGAGGACGAACTCGCGTATGGAATGGAGTCGTTGGGCCTCGCACCCGACGTGATGCGCCGCCGCGTCGAGGAGACGCTCGACCTGCTCGGCCTCGCCGACCTGCGCGACCGCCCCATCTCCACGCTCTCCGGCGGCCAGCAGCAACGCGTGGCGATCGGCTCGGTCCTCACCCCGCATCCCAAGGTCCTGGTCCTCGACGAACCGACCTCGGCCCTGGACCCGGCCGCCGCGGAGGAGGTCCTCGCCGTCCTCCAGCGCCTCGTCCACGACCTCGGCACGACGGTCCTCATGGCCGAGCACCGCCTGGAACGCGTCATCCAGTACGCCGACCAGGTCGCCCTGCTCCCCACCCCCGGCGCCCCTCTCGTGCTGGGCACCCCGTCCGAGGTCATGGCCGTCTCCCCGGTGTACCCGCCGGTGGTGGCGCTGGGCCGGCTCGCCGACTGGTCACCCCTGCCGCTGACCGTGCGGGACGCCCGACGCAGGGCGGGCGCTCTGCGGGACCGGCTGAAGAACACCACGTACGAAGCAGCGAACACGGCGAGTACGGCGGGCACGGCGAGCCCCTCCGCGAACCCCACAGCGCCCCCGCACCCGCACCCGCACCCGACGGAAGCCGTCCCGACGCCCACCCGTGACCCCCTCCCCCGCCCCCGTCTCTTCCGCAGGCGCACCCCCGAGACCACGCCCAGGACCGCGCCCCGGCCAACAACCCCAACCACCAACCACTCAGCGGTGATTGAGAACCTCTCCGTCCGCCGCGGACGCACCGAGGTGCTCCACGCCGTCACGCTCACCGTCGGCCCCGGCGAGACCGTCGCCCTGATGGGCCGCAACGGTGCCGGCAAGTCCACGTTGCTCTCCGCCCTCGTCGGCCTGGTCGCACCGGCGTCGGGATCCGTGCGCGTGGGCGGCGTCGAGCCCCACCGCACGGCACCCCGTGAACTCATCCGCCACGTCGGCCTCGTACCGCAGGAACCCCGCGATCTGCTGTACGCCGACACGGTGGCCGGGGAGTGCACGGCCGCGGACTCCGACGCGGAGGCGGAACCGGGCACCTGCCGGACCCTGGTGTCCGAGCTGCTCCCGGGCATCGAGGACGACACGCATCCACGAGACCTCTCGGAGGGCCAGCGGCTCGCGCTCGCCCTGGCGGTCGTCCTGACGGCCCGGCCGCCCCTGCTCCTCCTCGACGAGCCGACCCGCGGCCTCGACTACGCGGCGAAGTCCCGTCTGGTCACCGTCCTGCGGGGGCTGGCGGCCGAGGGCCACGCCATCGTGCTGGCCACCCACGACGTCGAGCTGGCCGCCGAACTCTCCCACCGGGTCGTCATCCTCGCCGACGGCGAACCCGTCGCCGACGGCCCGACGGCCGAGGTCGTCGTCGCCTCGCCGTCCTTCGCTCCGCAGGTCACCAAGATCCTCGCCCCGCAGAAATGGCTGACGGTACCGCAGGTACGCGAGGCGCTCCGCGCGGCCGAAGGGCAGAAGGAGCCGGGCTCATGAACGAGAAGCCGCACCCCCACCCCGAACCTCTCCCCCACTCCGAACCTCGCCCCCGTCCCGAACCTCGCCCCCTCCCCCAGCGTCAAGCCCGCCCCGTCCGCCTGGGCCCCCGTTCCCTCGCTGCCCTCCTCCTCGTGAGCCTCGTCGGTCTGGCGGCGCTCACCTGGCCGTTCTTCAGTGGGCCCACCTCACAGGTGAGTGCCCACTCGAAGGACGCGCCCTGGCTGTTCGCGGGGCTGCTGGTGCTGCTGGTCGGGGTCGTCGGGGCGGCGATCTCCGAGTCGGGGCTCGGGCCCAAGGCCGTGGCCATGCTCGGCGTACTCGCCGCGACGGGGGCCGCGCTGCGGCCCATCGGGGCCGGAACCGCCGGCATCGAGCCGATGTTCTTCCTGATGGTGCTGAGCGGGAGGGTTCTCGGGCCGGGCTTCGGATTCGTGCTCGGGGCGGTCACGATGTTCGCGTCGGCGCTGCTCACGGGCGGGGTGGGGCCGTGGATGCCGTTCCAGATGCTGTCCATGGGCTGGTTCACGATGGGGGCGGGCCTGCTCCCGGGCGCGGACCGGCTGCGCGGCCGGGGCGAGCTGTCGATGCTCGCCCTGTACGGGTTCGCCGCGGCCTTCGCGTACGGCACGTTCATGAACCTGGCCGGCTGGCCCTTCATGGACGCGCTGTCGTCGAACGTCGCCTTCGACCCGCACGACGACGTGGACGCCAACCTGGCCCGTTTCGTCGCGTACTGTCTGGCCACCTCGCTCGGCTGGGACCTGGGCCGGGCCGTGGTGACCGTCGTTCTGACCCTCACGCTCGGCGCGACCGTCCTCAAGGCGCTCCGACGGGCCACGCGGAGGGCGGCGTTCGAGACGTCGGTCACCTTCGAGGAGCCACGTGATGCGGTGCCCGTCACACCGTCCGGCCGCACACCGTAGACGCTTCAACCACTGCGGGTTACACCGACCGTGAGGCGGCCCACAGGACCTAAGTCACTTGCTAAGCGCGGTAGTAGATCATTCCGCTTGTCATGCGCACGCCCTTATTGCCCCTGACCTGCGGATTGAGAGCCACGTCACAGAAGGACCTTTTGCGGCGGATACGACCACAACTAGCAAAAGGGGTCATTGCGGACGCCCTCCGAGCCTGTTTCTCTGGAGGAGTCGCAAGGCGCCGACGAGCCCACCCGGGCCTCGGCGCCGACGCATGCCAAGGCCTTACGGGTCACGGCGTACGAGCGACCGCCATGTCCCCGAAGGAAAAGGTTCTCTGTGTCCATCTCCACCCGCATCCGCCGCATCGCCACTCCGAAGAAGGCCCTCACCGGTGCCGCCGTGGCCGCTGCCACCGCCGGCATGGTGTTCGCGGCGGGCCCCGCTCAGGCCGCGGCCCCCTCGAAGGCCTCCTCCACCTCGGCCAAGGCGATCGCGCAGAAGATGATCCCGAACGACTCGCAGTACAAGGCGTTCAGCAAGATCGTCGAGCACGAGAGCGGCTGGAACGTCACCGCCACCAACTCCTCCTCCGGCGCCTACGGCCTGGTCCAGGCCCTGCCGGCCTCGAAGATGGCCTCCGCCGGTTCCGACTGGAAGACGAACCCGAAGACCCAGATCAAGTGGGGCCTCGACTACATGAACGACCGCTATGGCAGCCCGACCGGCGCCTGGAACTTCTGGCAGGCCAACGGCTGGTACTGACCGGCCCGCAAGACCCCACGTGCACCCGGGCGGGTGCACCCCCGTACGCGAAGGCGGCGGCCCCCGATCCCCGGGGCCGCCGCCTTCGCCATGCTCCGGTGGGGCGCATCCGGAATCTCGACGGCCACCCGTGGTGAACTTGCGGGCACCGAGCCCACGCGCGCCGACCGGAGGCCCCATGAGCGCCGAAGAGACAGGGAAGACAGGCGGCCCCGAGCCCACGCAGACCCCCGATCCCGGCCCCGACCCTGCCCCCGCCCCGGGCGCCGATCCCGAGGCACGCGGCCTGCGGCTGGTCGTCGTCCTGCTGGCCCTGACCGTGGTCAGCGGGCTGATCGACGCGGTGAGCTATCTCGGCCTTGAGCACGTCTTCACGGCGAACATGACCGGCAACATCGTGGTCCTGGGCTTCGCCGCCGCCGGCGCCCCTGGCTTCTCGGTGTCCCACACGCTGACGTCACTGGCCACCTTCCTCGTGGGCGCGGTGGCGGGCGGGCGGATCGCGCTCCGGCTCGGCGAGCGCTCACGCCGCACCTGGACCCGTCTCTCACTGGCCGCCGAGGCGGTGCTGGTCGGCGCGGCCGCCGTGATCGCCTTCGCCACACCCGACACCGGCGCCACGGTGTACGCCGTCATCGCGGTGACCGCCTTCGCGATGGGCCTGCGCAACGCGACGGTACGCAAGCTGGGCGTACCCGCCCTCACGACCACCACCGTCGTGACAATGACCCTGACCGGCCTCGCGGGCGACTCCCCCGCCGCAGGCGGCAACGGCCACCACTCCCTGCGCCGCGCGTCCCTGGTGACCGCGATGTTCGCGGGCGCCCTGCTCGGCGCCTGGCTGGTCCTCGACCACGGCCTGGGCATTCCACTGCTGGTCGCGGCGGGGATCGTGGGGGTGTTGGCGGTGGTGACTTCGGGGCGGGAGTGAGGGGATTCGGCTGAAGACGGCCATGTCGCTGCCGATGGAGCAGGCCGGGCGACCCTTTCGGAAGGGGCCGGCGCACGAGTCCATCACGGACGTGACGTCCGCCTCCCGGCCCGTGCGGACCGGGAGGCGTCACCGGAGCCGAATGCGTCAGTCCCAGTCGCTGCCGTTGAAGCCCCACCAGACGAACCGCGTGATGTCGATGTCGTAGTCCGCGATCACGCTCCAGGGGCTGGTGTAGACGCCGTCACCGCTGGGAGAGGTACGGAGGTAGTTCCCGTTCTGGTTCTGGAAGTAGTCGCCGTCGGCGGTCCAGAACTGTCCCGAACGGCCGCCTCCGCAAGGCTCCGTCCGAACAGCGTTCGTCTCGGCGCCGACATCCGTGGTGAGGCAACCGCCGTTGGCGTTGCTCACAAGTCGGCGCATCGTGTGGCCGCCCCACTGGTTCGACTCCGCGCCCCAGTGCCATTTGACGGAGCTGTTGTCCGGGCAACTGGTGCTCACCCAGACGTTGGTGCTCGCGGTCGACGAGCGGAGACAGGGCTGTCCGAAGTCGTTGAAGTACGACCAGTTGGTCGCCGCCGCCGCGGGGGTGAGGGCACCCGCGACGGCCAGCAGGAGGCCGGAGAGCCCCATGGACAGGCCCAGCCTCAGCGAGGTTCTTCGAGATGTCATGAGCGCGAGAATCGAGGGGAGCGACGGACTTCCCATGACGTGACCATGAACACGACATGGCGTTCTCCGGTATCCGAGAGGTCGACCGGCCGACGGTCCACTCCCACAGCCCGTCCGGCCGCCGCTCCCGCCGTCAGAGCGTGCTTCCGCACTCGAACCACACGCTCTTACCGCCGCCGGACAGAGGATCAACTCCCCACTTGTCAGCCACCGCGTCGAGCAGTACGAGCCCGCGTCCGCCTTCCGACTCGGGTGACAGCTCGACGGGAATCGACGGAAGACGCGAGGACCCGTCCGTCACCTCCACCCGGACCCCCGCCACCTGCCGCAGCAGCAGGAACTCGCAGCGCCGGTCCGGGACATGGCGTACGACGTTGGCGAGGAGCTCGGTCACGGCCAGTTCCACGGCGTCGGTCAGCTCGGCCATCTCCCACTCGCGCAGGTACGACCGCACGATGCGGCGGACGTACTGAGGCGAGTGCTCGCCGACGGTGAGGCGCATGCGGTACTGGGCGGTGCGGGGGCCCGCGAGGGTGGGGGGAATGTAGTAGTTCACCCCACAAGGCTGACCTCGCATGACTACCCTCGGCCACAGAACGGATACAACTGGTCCCGCAGTGGGCCGAGTTGCACATCGTGCGAGAGAGGTCCGTACGTGACCCACATCAACGTCCTCGACCCGGGCGCGTCGCCGCTCGACTACTACGGGTTCGAGTTGCGACGGCATCGCGAGGCCGCCGAACTCACCCAGAAACAGCTCGGCGACATCGTCAACTACACGGGCTCACTGGTCGGCCAGATCGAAACGGCCCGCAAGCTGCCCACGCAGGAGTTCAGCGAGCGGGTGGACGCGGCGCTGGGGACGGGCGGGTTGCTGTCGCGACTCGTCGCGCTGGTGATGCGCAGTCAACTACCGGCCTGGTTCCAACAGGTGGCGGAGTTGGAAGCGCGGGCGGTTGAGATCTGCACCTTCCACACGCACTCGGTCCATGGGCTGCTCCAGACCGAGGCATACGCCCGCGCCGTGCTCGGCACGCTGGATCGGAGCGACCTCGACGACCGCACCACCGTACGCCTCGCCCGCCAGCGCATCTTCGAGAAGAACGAGCCGCCGGTCCTGTGGGCGGTCATCAGCGAGGCGGCTCTCCGCCAGGAGATCGGCGGCCGGGAGACCATGCGGGGACAACTGGCCCACCTGTTGGCCTTCGAGCACAATCCCCGGATCAACATCCAGGTGTTGCCGTTCTCCGTAGGAGCACACGCGGGACTGACAGGCTCATTCACCCTCTTCCGCTTCACCGGCGACCCAGCCATCGTCTACACGGAGCACTACGGAAGCGGACACCCGACCGCCAACCCGGACACGGTCAAGGACTGTTCGCTCCGTTACGATCATCTTCAGGCCGCTGCTCTCTCCATCAGGGATTCGGCGGAGCTGATCCGGCGGGTGATGGAGGAACGCTATGGCGAACAACGCGATGCCGACGGGGATCCAGTGGCGTAAGTCCAGTTACAGCAGCGACCAAGGCGGCGAGTGCGTCGAGGTGGCCGACATACCCGCCGCCCCCGCCCCCACCATCGCCATCCGCGACTCAAAGAACCCGGCGGGGCCAACCCTCACCCTCGACCCCGCCACCTTCACCACGTTCCTCAACTGGGCCGCTACAACCGCTGAATGATCGTCCCGGTGGCCAGCGCGCCACCCGCGCACATCGTGATGAGCGCGAACTCCTTGTCCCGGCGCTCCAGTTCATGGAGTGCCGTGGTGATGAGCCGCGCCCCGGTGGCACCCACGGGGTGCCCGAGCGCGATCGCGCCACCATTCACGTTGACCTTCTCCAGGTCCTGTTCGAAGACCTGGGCCCAGCTCAACACCACTGACGCGAATGCCTCGTTGACCTCGATGACGTCGATGTCCTTCAGAGACATCCCCGCCTTCCCCAGCACCGCCTTCGTCGCGTCGATCGGGCCGTCGAGGTGGAAGTGCGGGTCCGACCCCACCAGCGCCTGAGCGACGATCCGCGCCCGCGGCCGGAGCTTCAGCGCCCGAGCCATCCTCTTCGACGCCCACATCAAGGCAGACGCACCGTCGGAGATCTGCGACGAGTTCCCCGCCGTGTGCACCGCCGTCGGCATCACCGGCTTCAGGCCGGCCAACGCCTCCATGGACGTGTCGCGCAGGCCCTCGTCACGGTCGACCAGGCGCCACATGCCCTGCCCGGCCCGCTGCTCGTCCTCCGTGGTGGGCACCTGGACGGCGAACGTCTCCCGCTTGAAGCGCTCCTCCGCCCACGCCGCCGCGGCCCGCTCCTGCGAGATGAGGCCCAGCGAGTCCACGTTCTCGCGGGTCAGCCCCCGATGACGGGCGATGCGCTCGGCGGCCTCGAACTGGTTCGGCAGGTCGACGTTCCACTCGTCGGGGGTCGGCTTGCCAGGACCGTGCTTGGAGGCGGCTCCGAGCGGCACTCGGGACATGACCTCGACGCCACAGCTGATACCGATGTCGATGACGCCCGCCGCGACCATGTTGGCGACCATGTGGGAGGCCTGCTGCGAGGATCCGCACTGCGCGTTCACGGTCGTCGCCGCCGTCTCGTACGGCAGTCCCATCGCGAGCCATGCCGTACGGGCGGGGTTGCCCGACTGCTCGCCGGCGTGGGTGACGGCTCCGCCGACGACCTGCTCGACGCAGTCCGCGTGGATACCCGTACGGCCGAGGAGTTCTCGGTAGGTCTCGCCCAGCAGGTAGGCGGGGTGCAGGTTGGCGAGTGCGCCGCCACGCCTGCCGATGGGGGTGCGCACGGCTTCTACGATCACGGGTTCCGCGGCCATGGGGAGTTCCTCTCCTCGGGTCACCCGCGCGGCGCGGGCGTCCCGGCCCACCCGCCACGCTGAACTAGTACGCGTTCTAGTTCTGCCTGCAGTCTGCTGACCCGGCGTCCGTCACCGCAAGGGTCGTGCAGCTCCCGAAGTCGCGATCTGCACGACTTCCGCACGCAATTCGGGTTGTCGCGCCTCTTGCCACTTGTAGAACCCGTTACTACCTTCACGGCAATTCCCGGTACCTGATGGACCGTCAGAACACGACAGCACCCGACCGGCAGATCCCGACTGCCGGAACTCGACCGACAGAGCCCGACCGTCAGAACACGACAGAACCCGACCGTCGCACGACCTGGAGTTGCCGATGACCTGTCCAGCGCTGCCCGACGGGTTCGATTTCACCGACCCCGACGTGCTGCACCACCGCGTGCCCTTCCCGGAGTTCGCCGAGCTGCGTCGGACCGAACCGGTCCGCTGGATCCCCCAGCCGCCCAATCTCGCCGGCTTCGGGGACGAGGGCTACTGGGCCGTCACCCGGCACGCCGACGTCAAGTACGTGTCCACGCACCCCGAGTTGTTCTCCTCCACTCTCAACACCGCGATCATCCGCTTCGGCGAGCACATCGAGCGCGACGCGATCGACGCCCAGCGGCTGATCCTGCTGAACATGGATCCGCCCGAGCACACCCGGGTCCGCCAGATCGTCCAGCGCGGCTTCACCCCGCGCGCCATCCGCGCGCTGGAGGAGAACCTGCGCGGCCGCGCGGGCCGGATCGTGGAGACCGCGCTGGCGAACGCGGGCCCCGGCGGTTCCTTCGACTTCGTGGCCGAGGTCGCCTGCGAACTGCCCCTCCAGGCGATAGCCGAGCTGATCGGCATCCCGCAGGAGGACCGCGCCAAGATCTTCGACTGGTCCAACAAGATGATTGCGTACGACGACCCGGAGTACGCCATCACCGAGGAGATCGGCGCCGAGTCGGCCACCGAGATCCTCGCCTACGCGATGAACATGGCCGCCGACCGCAAGCAGTGTCCGGCCAAGGACATCGTCAGCACCCTGGTCGCCGCCGAGGACGAGGGCAACCTCGGCTCGGACGAGTTCGGCTTCTTCGTACTGATGCTGGCCGTCGCGGGCAACGAGACGACCCGTAACGCCATCACCCACGGCATGCACGCCTTCCTCACCCACGCCGACCAGTGGGACCTCTACAAGCGGGAGCGCCCGGCGACCGCCGCCGAGGAGATCGTCCGCTGGGCGACACCCGTCGTCTCCTTCCAGCGCACGGCGACCCGGGACACCGAACTGGGCGGCAAACAGATCAAGAAGGGCGACCGCGTCGGCATCTTCTACTCCTCCGCCAACAACGACCCGGAGGTCTTCGAAACACCGGAGGTCTTCGACATCACCCGCGACCCGAATCCACACCTCGGCTTCGGGGGCGGCGGCCCGCACTTCTGCCTCGGCAAGTCGCTGGCCACCCTGGAGATCGACCTGATCTTCAACGCGATCGCCGACGCGATGCCCGGCCTCCGGCTGGTCGGCGACCCGCGCCGGCTGCGCTCGGCCTGGATCAACGGCGTCAAGGAACTGCAGGTCAGCGCCGGTTGAGCCGCCGGTGACCCGCTACGCGGGAGGCAGGGGCATCCCCCCTACGCCCCGCCCCTGCCTCCCCCGGGTTCCAATGGGTTGCCCCGTGCCCGAAAAGGAGTGAACGTTTCCGGTCCGTTACGCGTCTTCACGGATGGCACAGCCAACTGACACCTTCGAAGACTTCGAACGGAAAAGCCGAGCCGTGGTCCCAGCCGAACTGTCACTCGTCCGGCCGGAGGGCGCGGCCACCTCCAGGAAGCGGGACCTCCGCCCGGTTTGGAGGCGGTACCGCGTTCCCCTCCTCGCCACGCTGCCGACCGTGCCGCTCTATGTGGTGTGGTGGCTGTTCCTGGCCACCGGCGGCGGTGATCTCGCGGCGCAGGAGGCCTGGGCCGACTTCGCGTCCCGGCACGGCGGTTCGGCGTACAGCCTGTTCTGGTACGGCGGGATGCACACCGCCAACTACAGCCTGATCTCGCCCTATTTAATGGCAGCCTTCGGCGTGCGCACGGTCACCGTCGCCTCCGGGCTCCTCGCCGCCTGGCTGGCCTCGGTCCTCATCGTCCGTACGGGGATCCGCCGGCCGCTCGGCCCGGCACTGCTCGCCTCGCTCGCGCTGTGGTGCAACGTCGCTTCGGGGCGGACCACCTTCGCCCTCGGAGTCGCGCTCGGACTCGCGGCCTGTGTGCTGCTGACCCGGGAGCGCCGCGTGCCGCTCGCGGTGGCGTACGCGGCGCTGGCGACCATGGCGAGCCCGGTGGCCGGGCTGTTCCTGGTCGTGGCGGGCGCCGGCCACGCCCTCGTACGGGACCGGGTGCGGGCCGCCACGCTGATCGTCCCGCCGGTCGTGGTGGTGGGCACCACCACCCTGCTGTTCCCGTTCACCGGCGAGCAGTTGATGCCCGCGGCCCGGATCTGGCCGCCCGTCGTGATCGGCCTCGTCGTACTGACCCTCGCGCCGCGCGGCTGGCGGGTGCTGCGCTGGGGAGCCGTCGTGTACGCGGCCGGGACGGTCCTCACGTATCTGATCCCCTCCCCGGTCGGCACGAACGTGGAACGGCTCGCGGAACTGTTCGCACCGGCCGCCCTGCTGGCCGCGCTGCTCGCGGTGCCGGCCACCTCGGCACCGGCCGGGGTGCCCCGCAGGCGCAGCAAGCAGAGACGGGTTGCTCTCGCCATGGCGCTGGTCTTCTCCGTGGGCTGGGTCGGCAAGAAGACGGTCGATGATCTGCAGGTGTCGACGGTGGTACCGGCCTGGGCCCACGACACCACCAGCGTCGTGGAGGCCCTGGACCGGCTCGGCGCCGACCGTACGCGCGTCGAGGTGGTCCCGGCCCGCAACCACCGCGAGGCGACCGCACTCGCCCCGCATGTGAACCTGGCGCGCGGCTGGAACCGGCAGCTGGACATGGAGCGGGGCCGGCTCTTCTACGACGGGACGTTCTCGGAGACGACGTACCGCGCCTGGCTGGACCGGTGGGCGGTCGGGTTCGTCGTGCTGCCCTCGGGGAAGCCGGACGGCTTCGCGGAGGACGAGGCGCGCCTGGTCGCGCGGGGCACCGAGTGGCTGGAGCCGGTGTGGCGGGACGTGAACTGGCGGGTCTACCGCGTGCGCGGGGCGGTGCCCCTGGTGTCGAGGCCCGCCGCCGTCGTGCGGGCCGACAGCGCCCAGGTCCTCGTGCACGTCCCGCGGGCCGGCTCGGTGACCGTGCGCGTCGCCTTCTCGCCCTGGCTGTACGCCGAGGGCGGCTGCCTGGAGAAGGCCGGCGAGTTCACGCGCCTGACGGTGACCGAGCCGGGCGAGTACCGGATCAGCTCGGGGTACGGCCCTTCGCCGGGACCGGCTCCGCGATGCTGACCTCCGCCGACTCCGCCGCCGGTTCGGCCAGCGGCCGCGGGCGTGGTCCCTGGAGGAGGTAGGTCAGGGCGAAGCCCGCGCCGACGACGGCCGCGCCGCCCGCCGCGTCCAGGACCCAGTGGTTGGCGGTCGCCACGATCGCGGAGACCGTGAACAGCGGGTGCAGCAGGCCGAGTGCCTTCATCCACCACTTCGGGGCGAGGATCGCGATGACGAGCCCGCACCACAGCGACCAGCCGAAGTGCAGCGAGGGCATCGCCGCGTACTGGTTGGTGAGCGCGGTCAGCGTCCCGTAGTCCGGCTGGGAGAAGTCCTGCACGCCGTGCACGGTGTCGATGAAACCGAGGCCCGGCATCAGCCGCGGCGGGGCCAGCGGGTAGAGCCAGAAGCCGACGAGCGCGAACAGCGTGGCGAAGCCGAGCGCCGCACGGGCCCAGCGGTACTCGGCGGGGCGGCGGACGTAGAGGACACCGAGGACGCTCAGCGGCACCACGAAGTGGAACGACGTGTAGTAGAAGTCGAAGAAGCCCTGCAGCCACGGGACGTCCACCACCGCGTGGTTGACCCAGCGCTCGACGTCGATGTGCAGGAACTTCTCGATCGCGTGGATCTGCTCGCCGTGCTCCTCGGCGGTGGCCCGGCCCCCCGTGTTGGTGCCGCCGGTCGCCGCGAGCCTGACCTGCTGGTACGCGGAGTAGCCGACGCGGATCAGGAGCAGTTCGAGCAGCAGGTTGGGTCGGGTGAGGACCCGGCGCAGGAACGGCAGCAGCGGCACGTGCTTGAAGCGCGTGGGCACCGGCCGCGCGTACTCGGTCGGGACGGGCGACCGGTAGTACTCCGACGTACGGGACAGAAACGGAACCACGGTGGCCGCGGCGAGGGCGGCGAGCAGGACGACGTTGTCACGCAGCGGGTAGAGGGCCGCCATGTTCGGCAGCATCATCTTCGCCGGGAGCGTCATCACGAGGATGACGGCCACGGGCCATACGTACCGGTCGCCCGCCTTCTTGCCGACCCGGCCGACCAACGCCAGCAGCACCCACAGCAGCTGGTGCTGCCAGGTGGTGGGCGACACGGCGACGGCGACACAGCCGGTGATCGCGACCGCGAGCAGCAACTGCCCGTCGCGGGCGTAGCGCACGGCGCGGCGCAGGCCGAGCACGGCGACGGCCGCGCCCAGCGCCAGGAACAGCCCGATCTCCAGCGGGCCTTCGAGGCCGAGCCGCAGCAACGCGCCGTGCAGCGACTGGTTGGCGAGGTCGTCGGCGGGCCGCCCGAGCCCGACTCCCGCCAGGTGGTGCACCCAGTACGTGTACGAGTCGTGCGGCATCGCCGCCCACGCGAGCGCGGTGCCCGCGGCGAAGGTGATCCCGGTGGAGGCGGCGGCCCGGCGGCGGCCGGTGAACCACAGGAGCGGCGCGAAGAGGAGCACGGTCGGCTGCAGGGCCGCCGCGAGCCCGATCAGTACCCCGCTCGCCCGTTCCCCGCGCACGGCGAAGCAGCCGAGGAGCACGAGCAGCACGGGAATGATGCTGGTCTGGCCGAGGTACAGCGTGTTGCGCACGGGCAGCGACAGCATCAGCAGGCTGATCGCGACGGGCGCGGCGAGCAGGGCCGTTCGGCGGCTCACGGGCTGTGGCAGGGCGCGCGCGGCGACCAGGCCGAGGGCCGCGACCAGCAGCAGTGTGCCGAAGGTCCAGCCCCAGCCGAGGGCCTGTTCGGCCGAACGGGTGAGGGGCTTGAGGACGAGCCCGGCGAAGGGTGTGCCCGTGAACTGGGTCGAGTCGTACAACGACCCGTTCACATGGAGCACGCCGTTGGGTCCGACCCAGGTCTCCAGGTCCGTCAGCCGTTCGCCTCTCGGCGTGCTCAGGACGACGGCGACCTGCCGTACCGCCAGGACCGCGGCGATCAGCCAGAGGCCCGCGCGGACCAGTCCCAGCCGTGCCTTCGCCGCTCCGGGCGCCGCCGCCCCGAAGGCATCCCCTGGTCGCCCACCGTGCTCCACATTCGCCACGCGCCGTCGGCCCTCCCGCCCCGTTCGTCCCCGGTGTCCCATGGGTCTGGGTGCGTCTGTTTCCTGTTCGAATCCTAAGAGGCTCGCACTCCCCCCGCCGTGAGACGCAGGCAACCCCCTCTTCACCTGACGTCCTTCAGCCTTTTGTCCGGATGGAGGTGTTGTACGGCCGGTGTGGCTCCCTCGCAAGTCGCCGCGAGACCTCCGCGAGTCGCCGTGGGTGGAATACAACCACCCAACCTGTCGGTAACCGGCTATATTCGGCGACAGAACTCGTTAGCGCACCTAACTAGACAGACGAAAGGCATATTCGTATGACCGAGCCGCAGCTCTGGCACGACGTGGACGACTACTTCACCGGCCTCCTCGCCCCGCCGGACGACGCCCTGACCGACGCGCTGAACGACAGCGACGCCGCCGGTCTGCCCCATATCAACGTCGCCCCGCCGCAGGGCAAGCTGCTGCATCTCCTCGCCGTGATCCAGGGCGCGACCCGCATCCTGGAGATCGGCACGCTCGGCGGCTACAGCACCATCTGGCTGGCCCGTGCCCTCCCGCAGGACGGCCGGCTGATCACGCTGGAGTACAGCGAGCGACACGCCGAGGTGGCCCGCCGCAACCTCGCCCGGGCCGGCCTTGACAAGATCACCGAGGTCCGGGTGGGCCCGGCGCTCGACTCCCTGGCGAGGCTGGCCGACGAGGGCGACGGGAACGCGGCCCCCTTCGACCTGGTCTTCATCGACGCGGACAAGGTCAACAACCCCCGCTATGTGGAGTGGGCCGTGAAGCTCACCCGCCCCGGCAGCCTGATCATCCTCGACAACGTCGTCCGCGGCGGCGCCGTCACCGACGCCACCAGCGACGACCCGAGCGTCCTGGGCACCCGCGAGTCCCTCGACCTGTTCGCCACCCACCCGAAACTGACCGCCACGGCTGTCCAGACGGTGGGCTCGAAGGGGTACGACGGGTTCGCGCTGGCGCGCGTACTGCCGTAGCCCCTCCGGGGCGTACCGCCGCAAGCCCTCCGGGACCCTCGCGGACGGCTACGGGCTCTCGCCCTCGGGGGTCAGGCCTCGTGGTAGAAGCCCACGTTGACGCTGCGGGGGCCCGTGCGGTCGTAGATGATCAGTTCGCCGGAACCACCGAGGGGCAGTTTGGCCGTCCCGCCGTACGGCAGGATCTGCGGGGCGGCCCCGCCGACCAGCGTGAACCGCACCTCGGACGAGGGCTCGTCGTGCGAGCCCCGCAGCCAGGTCACCTGCCAGCTGCCCTCGGGGCCGCACAGGAACTCCACGTGCACCCGCGAGACGAACAGCCAGTCGTCGGGCGTCGCGAGGCGGCACACGCCCCGGTCCCGCCCCACCCGCAGCACGGCACCCGGCTCGCTCGGCGCGTCGGCCATCTGCATACCGGCCGTCGCGCCGGCGTCCGTCCCGGACACCGTGGCCATGGTGAGTTCGAGCACGTGTGCTCCTTCGTTCCCGCGCGTTCCCGCGTTCCAATTGTCCCGCGCCAGGACGCGGTTGACGCCCCGGCGAGGTGTCGCCGCCGAATGATAATTCGCCCGGCCCCACAGCGTCCGGCGCAGTCCCACACCGTCCGGCACAATGGACGCATGACCGAGCGCAAGCCTCCTGGTGTCAGCTTCGAGTCCTGGGTCGACAAGCAGATCCGCGACGCGGAGGCCCGTGGGGAGTTCGCCGATCTCCCCGGCATGGGCAAACCTCTGTCGAGCGGTCCCGACACGTCGTACGACGAACTGTGGTGGATCAAGCAGAAGATGATCCGCGAGGGCCTGACCGTACTGCCGCCGACGCTGGCCCTCCGCAAGGAGGCCGAGGACGCCCTTGAGGCGGTCTCGAAGGCCCCGTCGGAGCAGGCGGTACGGCGGATCATCACGGAGATCAACAAGAAGATCCGCGAGATGATGTTCAAGCCGCCGCCCGGGCCGCCGCTGGGCCTCAAGCCGTACGACGTCGACGAGATCGTCCGCGAGTGGCACGAGCGTCGCGCCGGCTGAAGACCGCGCCGCCCTCTTGGGGCACGGGTGAGGCCCTGCCCCGACACATGGCCCGGGGCAGGGCCTCGCTGCGCAAGATGCGTATCGCGTACGGGAGTTCGCGTACGGGGGTTCGCGTTGATGTACGGGAGTTCGCGGGGGTACGTGGGCTCAGAGCCGCAGCAGTCGTTCCGCCAGTTCCCTGTAGTCCCGTAGGGCCAGCCGGAGTTGTTCGGTGTCGGTCTTTTCCTCGCCGGTGGTCTGCCAGGACGTACGGAGTGTGCGGCGGCGCTCGGTCACGGCGTCGGTGAAGCGGGCCGCGACCTCCTGGAGGACCTTGTCGGCCTCCTCGACCGAGCCGCGGGGGCCGTCTATGAAGCCGGCCACTGCGTGTTGTAGCTGGTGGGTCCACTTTTCGCCGGCGTCGGGAGACATCAGGCGTCCGCCTGCGCCTCCGGCTCCGGCGGTTCCGGCGGTCGACTTGGTCTGGGTGGCGGGCGGGCTGCCTGGGACAGGTGTGTCGCCGGGAGCCCTTGAACTCCCCGCCGTGGTCTCGTGCAGGTCGTCTTGGGCTGAGCGCGCAGTTCCCCGCGCCCCTGACGGGGCGGGTGTGCCTGCGCCGGTGTCGGAAGCGGGGGGCCCTCCGGGGGTGGCGGGCCTTCCGGCGGCCTCGGCCCGGCCTGCAGCCCCGGTCCGGTCGGGTATCTCGGTCCGGTCGGGTGACCCGGCCCGGCCGACAGCCTCGGTCCGGTCCGGTGACCCGGTCCGACCGCCGGCTCCGGTCCGGCCGGCAGTCTCGGCGCGGTCAGGTGACCCTGCCCGGTCGGGTGCCTCCGTCCGGCCGATGATCCCGGTCCGGTCAGGGGCCTCCGTCCGGCCGATGATCCCGGTCTCGTCGGGTGCCCCGGCCGGAGCGGGTGTCCCGGTCCGGTCAGGTGTCCGGGTCGGGTCGGCAGGTGTCTGGTGGTCGGGAGAGGTCCGCCGGTCGGGGGAAGTCCGTCGGTCGGCTGACGCGCGTCGGTCGGCCGGTGTTCGCCGGTCGGGGGACGACGGCCGGTCTGCCGACGTCGGGGGGTCGTTGCGCTGTTCCGGTGAGGGTCCGGTCGTCTTGTTGTCGTCCGGCATGGCTCTCAACTGCCCTTCACATGGCGCCTGTTGAGTGCCCACGGCGCGTGCGTGCGGCCGCGGGCCTTGTCGGTTCGGGTGGTCGCGGGCGCTTCGTCGGTCTCCTCGCGGGACTCGTTCTTCCCCCGGGACAGCGCCTTTTCTTCCCCGCGGACCGGGGCCGTCAGGTCCTGGAAGAGCGCGCGGGCCTCGACGAGGGCCTCGCGCAGTTCCTCCGTACCGGCCGCCGAGCCCGCGCCGGAGCCGGCCTTGGGCGCGTGCGCGGCCCGGTGGACGCGCCGGTAGCCGTGGACGTGGTGCGCGTGGTGCACGGAGAGCGCGTCGAGCTGCTCGTCGTGACGGCTGCCGTCCGGGAACCCGCGGGCGCCGGCCACCTCGGCGATGAGCCGGTCGGCCTCGACGACGGCGTCGCGCGGCGAGTCGACGAACTGCTCCTGCACGGCGGTCCAGCGGACCATGTACCGCTCCCGTGCCCCGGGCTCCAGCGGCTGCTCGCGCAGCGATCCGTGCCGCTTCACCCGCTCTTCGAGTTCGTGCTCGGCGGCCTTGGAGTCGCCGTCGTGCCGGGCGACGGCACGGTCGTACTCGGGCCCGAAGCGCCGCTTCAGGCCTCGCCCGCCGCCCGCCCCGCGGGCCACGACGGACCGGGCGACCACGGCGGCCACGAGAGCCACCGCGACCACGATCAGAAGAATGATCAAGCCTGTGGACATGGAATGCCTTCCGGGTTCTGGGCCCAGTGGGCCGCTTCCCAAGCCGGGTTGCCCGGACGACGGTCCCCAAACTGCGCTCGCGACATCCGTACGGCAGCGCGTCGGCCACGGAGGTAATTCGCTTGCGGACGGCGTACGGCGTCTCGTGACAATGCCCGCCATGAAGACACGTACGGCCGGTGTGCCGGAGCCCTGGGCCGTCGCCCCCGAGCCGTTCGACTCGCCGGCCGCGGTCGCCCTCTGGCGGGCGTACTACACGGAGGTCAGCGACCGCTGGTACCGGCTGCACCGCGGGCACGACACCGACCCAACCGAGCTGGAACGCGAGATCGCCGCCGACGCCGGAGCCGAATTCGCCCCGCCCGGTGGGGTGTTGCTCGTCGCACGGCACGACGGTGAGGCGGCGGGCATGGCGGGCGTACGACTGCGCGACGCGGCGACGGGCGAGCTCAAGCGTGTCTTCGTACGCCGGGATCTGCGGGGCAGGGGCGGGGGTGCCGTTCTGCTCGGGGCGGCCGAGGCGGCTGCCCGGGCGCTCGGGGCCGGGCGGCTGATCCTCGACACGCGGGGCGACCTGGTGGAGGCGCGGGCGCTGTACGCCCGGCACGGCTACGCGGAGACCGAGGCGTACAACGACGACGTGTACGCCGAGCACTGGTTCGCCAAGCGACTCACCACCTGAGCCGCCCGCCCGTGGTCATGTCCCACCGGTGGCCGTGCCCCGCGCGTCAACTGCCGGGCCGCCAGCCCGGGTTCACTTGGTGAGCCACACCCGGCCGGTCGGCTTCGGCACGGTTCCGTTGTGGGGGCGTTCCTCGTTGGAGCCGCACATCTCGGCGTTCAGCTCCTTCACGAGCCGGACCAGGTCGGTGGGGCGGTCCGGGCCCCACCAGTCGCCCAGGAGCTCGGCGAGGGACTCCTCACGGGCCTGGGCCAGCTTCTCGGCGGCTTCACGGCCCTGGTCGGTCAGGACCAGGTCGAGTCCCTCCCGTACGGCGAGATGCCTCTCCTCGACCTGGCGGGCGGCCGCGATGACGACATGCAGGGGCACGGCGCTGCGCTCGGCGAGGACGGCGGGCTCGGCCCAGCCGTAGCGCCTGATCCGCAGCAGGAGCCAGCTCGCGGCGGGCAGCAGGTCGTACCCGGCGCGGGCGGTGATCTTCTTGTAGATCTCGCGCCGCCCCTCGCGGGTGCCGAGCACGGACAGCGCGCGGCACACCTCGTCGTACGAGGAGCGCTCCACGGGGTTGCTGGCCAGCGTCTGGGTGGCGTCGGGTGCCGTGACGGAGGCCCGCAGCCTGTCCTCGCGCAGGAACCAGGCGAGCACGAAGCCGGCGAGGGCGACCGGGGCCGCGTACAGGAAGACGTCCGTGATGGATGTGGAGTACGCCTCGACGACGGGCGGCCGGAGTGCGGCCGGGAGGTCGGCGATGATCTTCGGGTCGGCCTTCAGCGCGTCCGTGCCGAGGCTCGGCGGGAGGTCCTGCCCCCGGAGCGCGGCGGTGAGTTCACTGCCCAGCCTGCTCGCGAAGACCGTGCCGAAGATGGCGACGCCGAACGAGGCGCCGATGGAGCGGAAGAAGGTGGCGCCGGAGGTGGCGACGCCGAGATCCTCGTACGAGACGGCGTTCTGCACGATCAGCACGAGGACCTGCATGACCAGGCCGAGGCCCAGGCCGAACACGAGGAGGTACGAACTCATCTCGGCCGCGGAGCTGTTCTCGTCGAGCTGGTGCAGGAGCAGCAGGCCGAGCGCGGTGACGCCCGTACCGGCGATGGGGAACACCTTCCAGCGGCCCGTGCGGCTGACGATCTGCCCGGAGACGGTCGAGGAGACGAGCAGTCCGGCCACCATCGGCAGCATGTGCACGCCCGACATGGTGGGCGAGATGCCGTGGACGACCTGGAGGAACGTCGGGAGGTAGGTCATCGCGCCGAACATCGCGAAGCCGACGATGAAGCTGATCACGGCGGCGAGGGTGAAGGTGCGGATCCGGAACAGTTTCAGGGGCAGTACGGGTTCGGCGGCCCGCCGTTCGACGGCCACGAACGCCACGGCGAGGACGACACCCAGCACGGCGAGGCCGATGATCTGCACCGAGCCCCAGGCCCAGGTGCTGCCGCCGAGCGAGGCGACGAGGACCAGGCAGGTGGCGACGGCCGCGATCAGGAACGTACCGAGGTAGTCGATCGTGTGCTTCTGGGCGCGGACCGGGATGCGCAGGACGGTCGCGATGACGGCGAGCGCGACGATCCCGATGGGGAGGTTGATGTAGAAGACCCAGCGCCAGCTCAGGTGTTGGGTGAACAGCCCGCCGAGCAGCGGGCCGAGCACGCTGCTCGCGCCGAACACCGCGCCGAACAGGCCCTGGTACTTGCCCCGTTCGCGGGGCGAGACGATGTCGCCGACGATCGCCATCGACAGCACGATGAGTCCGCCGCCGCCGAGTCCCTGGAGGGCGCGGAAGGCGATCAGCTGGGGCATGTTCTGCGCCATACCGCACAGTGCGGAGCCGATCAGGAAGATCACGATGGCGGTCTGGAACAGCTTCTTGCGTCCGTACTGGTCACCGAGCTTGCCCCAGAGCGGGGTGGCGGCCGTCGAGGCGAGCAGATACGCGGTGACGACCCACGACAGGTGGTCGAGACCGCCCAGGTCGCTGACGATGGTCGGCAGCGCGGTCGACACGATGGTCTGGTCGAGCGCGGCGAGGAGGAGTCCGAGGAGCAGGGCGCCGATCGAGACGAGGACGCCGCCCTTCGGATGCTCCTGACCGGCGGTGGCACCGCGCGAATGGTCCCGGGTGTGGGGGGCCGCCTTCGGTGTGTCCGTGCCGTTCGTGTCGTTCGCACCGTGCGCATCCTCGGCCATGAAGACCTCCCGGCCACGAGAGTCCCGTTTTCTCTTCCATCCTGGTCGGTGTGACCGGTTATGGCCTGTTGAATCCGCTACGGAGTCCGGGATTCCGGGGGTAACCGGGAGATTGTGTGGAGGGTGTCTGCATAATCGCTGGAGTTCGTACGGGGAGGAACCCACACGTGAACGACCGGAACGGGCACATATGCCCGGAATGCGGGGCGCCCTGGGAGTCGGGGGGCTCCCCCACGTGCGACTGCGGCCGCCGGGCGGCGGACGCCCTCCTGGAGACCCGCTCCGCGGAGGCCGCCGCGGCGGAGGACTTCGACCCCCTGCGCATACGCCCCTACGTGGACCTGGCCCCACCGACACCGGAAGCGGCGGACTCGGCAGCCTCAGCCACTCCGGAACCGCCCGCCGGGACGCCGGGCGCCCCTGCGGCTGACGGCACGGCGTACGAGCACGGACGCGGGCACGAGCACGAGCACGGGTACGAGCAGGGCTATGACCACGGCTACGGGTACGGGGCGCCGTCCGAGCCGCCGCCCACGAGCGAGATGCACGAAAGGGAGCCGGCGGACGCGGCCGCCACAGCCCAGCTGCCCCGCGCGACGGCGCTGCCCCACTCCCCCTCTCCCGACAGGAGCCTCTTCGAGGAGGCCCATCGGCTGGATCCGGCCGAGGAGCCCACGGAGGGCACGGGCCGACGCCGTCGCTTCGCGCTCGTCGGGGCCGGCGCCACAGCGGCGGTGGTCGCGGCGGCCGGGTTCGCGAGCGGGCTGTTCTCGTACGACGCGCCGTCGCGGGAGAGCGCGGCCCCGGACGACATACGGGCGAGCGTGCCGGACGCGACCCTGGACGAGCCGTCGCCGTCGGTCTCCGAGTCGCCCACGCGGTCGCCGTCACCCTCACCGACGGAGTCGAGCAGCGCGAGCGCCACACCGTCACCGACGAGGTCGACGGCGTCACCCGCTCCGCCCCGCCCGACCGCCACGACCCGAGCCCCGTCGACGGGTGCCCCCACCCCGACGACCAGTCGGCCCTCCACCCCACCGGAGAAGGCCGAGCCCGTGACACTGCGCCGCGGCGACGAGGGCCCCGAGGTCACCGAACTCCAGCAACGCCTCCAACAGGTGGCCCTGTTCGCAGGCACCCCCGACGGCGACTACGACAACAAAACCGAAACCGCCGTCCGCAACTACCAACTGACCCGAGGCATAAACAACGAGGACGCCGGCACCTACGACAAAGAAACCCGCACCCGCCTGGAATCAGAAACAACGGAGCCGTAGAAAACGACCCTGAGCCTCGAAGACTCCGGGCTCCGGGCTCCGGGCTCCGGGCTCCGGGCTCCGGGCTCCGGGCTCCGGGCTCCGGGCTCCGGGCTCCGGGCTCCGGGCTCCGGGCTCCGGGCTCCGGGCTCCGGGCTCCGGGCTCCGGGCTCCGGGCTCCGGGCTCCGGGCTCCGGGCTCCGGGCTCCGGGCTCCGGGCTCCGGGCTCCGGGCTCCGGGCTCCGGGCTCCGGGCTCCGGGCTCCGGGCAGCGAAGGCGCCGGAGGCCGCCCTGTCAAACGGCCCGGCCCCAAGCTTTCAGGGGCGCGGGGAACTGCGCGACAAGCCCCCACCGCCCCGCACACGACACCAAACCCCAGCCACCCCAGGGGCGCGGGGAACTGCGCAACCAGCCCAGCCCAACACAACCCGCACCCGACAGCCCCCAGCCAAGCCAAGTCCAGCCGAGCCCAACTCAGCTCAGCCCAGCCCGGCCCGGCCCAGCCCACAATCCCCGACCCCAGGTCACCCCACCCGAAGCCGAACCACCCCACCCCCCAAAACCTCAACCCGCACCTGCCGAAGATCCCGCACAACAACATCCGGCCGATGAAACCCGGCCCGGGGCCCGACCCCGACCACCCGCATCCCCGCGGAGCGCCCCGCCGCGATCCCCGCCCCCGAGTCCTCGAACACCACACACTCCTCAGGCGCGACACCCAACTCGGCCGCCCCCTTCAAAAACCCCTCAGGATCCGGCTTGCTAGCCCCCACGGACTCGGCCGTGACCCGAACCTCCGGCAGCGAAAGCCCCGCCGCCCCCATTCGCGCCGTGGACAGCGCCACATCCGCGGACGTGACGAGCGCATGCGCCACCACTCCCCGCAGCGAGGCAAGAAACTCCGCGGCCCCCGGAATCGCCACGACCCCGTCCATGTCCGCCGTCTCCTCGGCGAGCATCCGCGCGTTGTCGGCGTAGTTCTGCTCCATGGGCCGGCCGGGCAGCAGCACGGCCATCGACGCGTACCCCTGCCGCCCGTGGACGACCTTCATGACCTCGTCCCCGTCGAGCCCGTGCCGGTCGGCCCAGCGGCGCCACACGCGCTCGACGACGGCGTCCGAGTTGACGAGGGTGCCGTCCATGTCCAGCAGCAGGGCACGGGCGGTCAGCACGGTTGACGCCGTCATCGGCATGCTCCAAAGCGTGGAAGAGGGTCCCGGGCGGGCCATTCCGTGACCCCCGGGGGGACAAGGCGGCCCCGCCCGCCGGTCAGGGAGTGCGGACGGGAGCCACTTTGTTCCCCCACGGTACAAAACGAAGGCCCGATCCCGCTACCACCCCAGAGCCCCCATTCCACACGAACCCACAACAAGGCGGCCGACGAAAACCCGAAAGTCCCGCCCCGCCCCTTGTTGTGTCATGACCACGTCATTAACTTCTCACCTGACGCACATCTCCCGGAAACCGGCCACCGCGAGCATTCAGTCGCTCGCAGGTCAACTTCCCCCCACCCCAAGGGAGTTCGCATGCCGAAGATCTACGCGCGTCGACGGCTGAGTCTAGTGGCCGCCTTCGCCGGATTGATAGCCATGGTCGGGCTTTTCAACGGCCCGACCGCCTCCGCCGCGCTGCCCACCCCGGTCAGCGCGGCCACCGCCCGCACCTACCTCGCCTCGCTCACCGTGGCGACCGAGGACCGCACCGGCTACGACCGCGATCTCTTCAACCACTGGATCACCATCAGCGGCACGTGCAACACGCGTGAGACGGTCCTGAAGCGCGACGGCACGAACGTCGTCACCAGCTCCGCCTGCGCGGCCACCAGCGGCAGCTGGTACTCCGTCTACGACGGCGCGACCTGGACCGCCGCCTCCGACCTCGACATCGACCACCTCGTCCCGCTGGCCGAGGCCTGGGACTCCGGCGCCGACAGCTGGTCCGCCTCCACGCGCCAGGCCTTCGCCAACGACCTCACCCGCCCGCAGCTCATCGCCGTCACGGACAACGTGAACCAGTCGAAGAGCGACCAGGACCCGGCCGAGTGGATGCCCTCGCGCACCGCCTACGCCTGCACCTACGTACGCGCCTGGGTCCAGGTGAAGTACTACTACGACCTCTCCGTCGACTCGGCGGAGAAGAGCAAGCTCAGCTCGGTCCTGAGCGGCTGCTGATCACCAACTGATCCACAGCGGACCGGCGGCAGAAGAGCGGCCGCTGGGCAACTGATCAACTGCACCATGCACGGAACCTCCCCGCTCACCTCCGTCGTTCCGTACCGTACGGGGCGACGGAGGAGAGTGATCGCGTGGCGGGACTGCGCCTGGGTCCACTGCTGAGGTACGTCGACGGCTCGTCCGCGACCATCTGGGTCGAGGCGAGCCGCCCGTGCACCGCCGAGGTGCGCTGCCCGGGCGGCGCGGGAGGCGAGGCCCGTACGTTCCAGATCGCGGGCCATCACTACGCCCTGATCCCGGTCACCGGCCTGACCCCGGGCACGACATCCTCGTACGAGGTACTGCTCGACGGGGCACAGGTCTGGCCGCTCCCCGAGTCCCGCTTCCCGCCCTCGGTCATCCACACTCCGGTGGACGACCACGAGACCGTGCGGGTCGCCTTCGGCTCCTGCCGCTGGGCCACACCGGCCGCCGACGAGAAGGACCCCGGAGGGCCGGACGCCCTGGACACCCTCGCCGCCCGCATCGCCGCGGACCCGGACGGCGAACGCCCGGACGTCCTGCTGCTGCTGGGCGACCAGGTGTACGCGGACGAGGTCTCGGACGCCACCCGCCGCTGGCTGGAGGCGCGCCGCGGGCTGAACGAACCGCCGGGCGCCGAGGTCGCGGACTACGAGGAGTACACGCACCTCTACTACGAATCGTGGCTCGACCCCGAGATCCGCTGGCTGCTCTCCACCGTGCCCAGCTGCATGATCTTCGACGACCACGACGTCATCGACGACTGGAACACCAGCGAGGCCTGGGTCGCCGACATGCGGGCCACGCCGTGGTGGCGCGAGCGGATCCTGAGCGGCCTGATGTCGTACTGGGTCCACCAGCACCTCGGCAACCTCCCGCCCGAGCTCCTCGCCGAGGACCCCCTGTACGAAGCGGTCCGCGCCACCCCCGACGGCACGGACGCCCTGCGCACCTTCGCCGCCCGGGCCGACACCGACCCGGCCTCGGTCCGCTGGAGCTACCGCCGCGACTTCGGCCGCACCCGGCTCCTGATGATCGACTCCCGCGCGGCCCGCGTCCTCGACGAGAAGAACCGCTCGATGCTCGACCCGGCCCAGGAGGCATGGCTGCGCGAGCAGGTGCTGGAGGAGCCGGGTTCGTACGACCATCTCCTCATCGGCACCTCCCTGCCCTGGCTGCTCCCCAACCTCGTGCACGACGCGGAGGGCTGGAACGCCGCGTTGTGCCGGGGCGAGCGCGGCGAGCGCTGGGCCCGGTTCGGGGAGAACCTGCGGCGGGCGGCGGACCTGGAGCACTGGGCGGCGTTCCCGACGTCGTTCGACACGCTGGCGGAGCTGATCGCCGAGGCCGGCTCGGGACCGCAGGCACCGGCGACGGTGTGCGTGCTGTCCGGGGACGTGCACCACGCGTACATCGCCGAGCCGGTCTGGCGGGAGGGCCTGCCGGGACCCGACGCCCGGGTGCTCCAGCTGACCTGCTCCCCCGTCCACAACTCCATCCCGCTCTCGATAAGGCTCGGCTTCCGTTTCGGCTGGAGCGGGGTCGGCCGCGCGATCGGCCGCCGCTTCGCCCGGCACGGCAGACTCGGGCGTCCACCCGTCGACTGGCGGAAAACCGGCGGCCCTTGGTTCGGCAACCAGCTCATGACGCTGACCCTGCGCGGCCGTTCGGCACGACTGCGACTCGACCAGGCACGACAGGAACGCGGCGGCGCGGCCCGGCTGCGGACGATCGTCGAATCCGAACTCAGCTGACACACGGACACGGAGAGTCACAACTCCCCCGCGCGCCACCGTTCTTCACACGACCGCGACGGGGGAGCTCACGGCGACCGGCCACCTCCACCGACAGCGTCCCGCAATTCCCCGATTGCATACGTTTATTGCGTACGTTGCCCACGTTGCCCAAGTGCTGTCGCGTTGCCCGTGATGCACACGCTTGTTGCCCATGGTGTTCGTGACGCATCCCACAACCGGCCCGGTTGATCCGTTCCAGGGCTCGGCTCCCGTGGCGCGCGACGGCATGATGATGCGGACCGTCCGCTTCCGGCGGACGGTGTGCTCTGCCCAGCGCCCCACCTGTCCGGGAGTCACACCTTTGTCTGCAGCGACCGCGGAGCCGACGGACCCGGCACGGACCACGGAACCGGCGGAGACCGCGACGTCCGGGAGAAGCCGGGCCGCGTCCGTCGCGGCCGTCACGTCCGTCGCGCTCGTGGGCGCCGGACCCCGCGGCACCAGCGTCCTGGAACGCCTCTGCGCCTCCGCGCCCGAGCTCCTCGCGCCCGGCACGCGGCTGACGGTCCATGTCGTCGACCCGTCGCCGCCGGGCCCCGGCCGGGTCTGGCGCACCGCCCAGCCGACCGAGCTGCTGATGAACACCGTGGCCTCGCAGGTCACCCTCTTCACCGACGACAGCGTGGACTGCTCGGGCCCGATACGCCCCGGCCCGAGCCTGCACACCTGGGCCGACGGCGAGCTGGGCCCGGACGACTATCCGACGCGCGCCCAGTACGGGCAGTACCTGGAGTGGGTCTTCGGCGAGGTCGTCCGCGGGGCACCGCCCGCACTGCGGGTCCTGACGCACCGGGCGCGCGCGACCCGCCTCGACGAGACGGCCGACGGCCACCAGATCCTCGTACTCGACAACGGCCGCACCATCGCGGACCTGTCCGCCGTGGTCCTGGCCCAGGGCCATCTGCCGGCCGTGGCCGACCGGGCACAGCAGCGCCTGGCCGCGTACGCCGACCGGCACGGCCTGCGCCATGTCCCGCCCGCCAACCCGGCGGACCTCGACCTCTCCTCCGTCGCGCCCGGCGAGACCGTCCTCCTGCGCGGTCTCGGCCTCAACTTCTTCGACCACATGGCGCTGTTGACGACGGCGCGCGGCGGCCGCTTCCGGCGCACTCCCGGCGGCCTGCGTTACCTCCCCTCGGGCCGCGAGCCGCGCCTGCGGGCCGGCTCCCGCCGCGGTATCCCGTACCAGGCGCGCGGCGACAACGCGAAGGGCCCGTACGGGCGTCACGTGCCGCTCGTCCTCACGCCTGACGTCATCTCCCGTTTCCGCAAGCGCGCGGACTCGGGCGACGCTCCGGACTTCCTCGCGGAGATATGGCCGTTGGTGGCGAAGGAGGTCGAAACGGTCTACTACGAGGGGCTGTTGGGACCTGCCTCCACCCTGATACGCGGCTTCCGTGAGCGCTTCCTCGCCGTCCCCCACCGTGCTCCCCAAGAGGCCCTGGTCCTGGGCGAGTTCGGGATCGCGGAGGCCGACCGCTGGTCCTGGGACCGGATTTCACGGCCGCACGGCGGTCGGGTCTTCACCGGTCGCGGCGACTTCCGGGAGTGGCTGCTGGACCACCTCCGCGAGGACGCCGCGCAGGCCGCGCTCGGCAACGTCGACGGTCCCCTCAAGGCGGCTCTCGACGTACTGCGCGACCTGCGCAACGAGTTGCGGCAGATCGTCGACCACGGCGGGCTCGGGGGAGCCTCGCGCCGGGAGCACCTGGACCGCTGGTACACCCCGCTCAACGCGTTCCTCTCGATCGGCCCGCCCCGGCGTCGTATCGAGGAGATGACCGCGCTGATCGAGGCGGGCGTCCTGGAGGTGCTCGGCCCGCGACTGGAGGTGCGGGCCGAGGACGGGGCCTGGGTGGCGCACTCGCCCGACGTACCCGGCTCGACCGTGCGGGCGACGACGCTCGTCGAGGCACGGCTGCCGGAACCGGACCTCCGGCGGACGGCCGACGAACTCCTCGCCCGGCTGCTGAAGACGGGCCAGTGCCGCCCGCACACGGTGGACGGTTACGAAACCGGAGGGCTGGACGTAACACAGCGCCCCTACCGTCTGATCGACCGTCAGGGGCGCGTGCACGCAAGGCGGTTCGCGATCGGAGTGCCTACGGAGGGTGTGCACTGGGTGACCGCCGCCGGGGCCCGGCCCGGTGTGGACTCGGTCACGCTGTCGGACGCCGACGCGGTGGCGAGGGCGGTTCTGCGAACGGCCGCGGAGCAAGCGGGACAAGGCCGAGAGGCGGATCCGGAACCCACAGCACACACACAAGCATGGCCAAAAGTTGAACTTGCAAGCATTGATTAGGCCGACCTAACGTTGAGCACTCACTCGGTTCCGTCCCCCACACCGGTCCCTTTCCGGACCGGATCCTGACCGAAGGAGTTCTCCCCACATGACCGGACGCCTCAACAGCGCCCAGCCGTACGCCATCGGCCTGTTCCGGATCGTCATCGGCCTGCTCTTCACCTGCCACGGCGCCGTCTCGCTCCTCGGCGTACTCGGCGGACTGGACGGCAAGGGCTCCACCGTCGAGACCGGCGCCTGGCCCAACTGGTACGCGGCCGTCATCGAGCTCGTCGGCGGCAGCCTGGTCCTGCTCGGCCTCGGCACCCGCGTCGCGGCGTTCATCGCGTCGGGCGCGATGGCCTACGCGTACTTCAAGGTCCACCAGCCCGAGCACCTCTGGCCGATCCGGAACAACGGCGAGGGCGCGGCCATGTACTCCTGGTCGATGCTCCTGCTGGTCTTCACCGGCTCGGGCGCCTTCGGCCTCGACCGCCTGTTCAAGGGCCGCTCGTCCTCGTCCGCGTCCTCCCCGTCGGACGGGAAGCGCTCCTCGAAGCCGGTCACGGCCTGACGGCCGGCACCCCGCGCCCCTTTCAGGGGCGCGGGGATTGCTTTTCAGGGGCGCGGGGAACAGCGCGACCAGCCACGACGCACCCGCAGGTGACGCACCGGACCCGGCGGAGCGCTCACGCGGCCCAGCCGAAGGGCACGCTGAAGCAGGCCAACCGCACGCCCGAGCCGCCCTGTTCACCGTGCAGCACGACGGACCCGGCCTCACCGAACCGGAAGTTCCAGTCGTGGCGCGCACTCGCCGCACCCATCCCGCGCGCATCGGCCGTGAAGTCGAGCCACACCTCGTTGTCGGGGTTCACATCGGCGGGGTTCGTGGACGGCCGGTGCTGGTAGTGCCCGCCCGCGGCGGCCGGATCGGCGCCGCACGGCTTCCGGTGCACATGCGCGCCGTACTCGTGTCCCGCCTTCAGCCCGGTCACCCGCAGCTTCACCGTCGTGGCACCACGCTCCGCACTGCGCTGACCCACCTCGATCCACGATCCGGCGGGCACGAGCCTCATGTCGTACGTGACGGCCGCCGACGGGACGAAGGCGCCGGGCGGGGCGAAACGGGCGTCGGTCCGCATCGAGTAGCCGTGCTTGCCGCCGGTACCGCCGCCACCGGCGGCACTGCCGCCCGGCTCGACCGTGCCGCCGTCGCCGCCATTCGCACCGTACGCACCGCCCGCGCCGGTCGCGAGCGCGGCCGACGCCAACACCACGACGGCGAGCCCCACTCTTCCTGTCCGAGCTGTCCGAGCTGTCCGAACTGTTCGCGGTTTTCGTACCGCTCGCCCTGCCGCTATCCCTGACACCATCGCCGGTTCCGCTCCTCACACCATTGGTCGCCCCTCTCCGTTGGTACGGGACGCGGCGCGGGCCCGCCCGCCGGGAAGCGGCAGCCGGGTGAACATGATGTGGCGAACGTACGTGCCCCCTGTGGATCTCCTGTCGGACCCGAGGCGTACGCTGTATGGCTGTCACAGGCCGCTCCTGCCGCTCCCCCGCGACATCGCGGCATTCACGGCACGGTTCGGGCCTACGGGGGAGACACAGGGGAGTTCGGGTGCTTGAGAGTGTGGGGTCGCTGTCAGGCAGCCCTTGGATCTACAGCCAATGGATCTATGCCGTGGTGGCTCTGTCGGTCCTGTTCGACGTCTTTCTGCCGGTACTGCCGAGCGGCGTCCTCGTCATCACGGCGGCGACGGCGGCCGCGGCCGGTACCGGTGCGGCTGCCGTGCATGTGCCGGACATCCCGACCGCGCACGTGCCCGACCTCCTCGCGCTGACCCTCTGCGCCGCGACCGCCTCGGTCCTCGGCGACCTGGTGGCGTACCGGCTGGCCTGGCGCGGCGGGGAGCGCCTGGACCGCGCCATCGCCCGCTCCCGCCGTCTGCGAGGTGCGCAGGAACGTCTCGGCGCGGCGCTCGCCCGCGGTGGTGGCGCCCTGGTCGTGCTGGCCCGCTTCGCGCCCGCGGGCCGCTCGGTCGTCTCGCTCGGCGCGGGCGCCGCGCACCGCCGCGTCCGCGAATTCCTGCCGTGGTCGATCCTCGCGGGGCTCGCCTGGGCCGCGTACAGCGTCGCCCTCGGCTACTTCGGCGGCCAGTGGCTGGGCGCGACCTGGCTCGCCACCGGCGTCTCACTGGTGGCGCTCTTCGGGGCGGGTGCGGGGGCGGCGTTCCTGATGCGACGACCGTCACCTGTGCCTGTGCCTGTGCCTGTGCCCGTAGCCGTGTCGGTACCGGCGCAGGTGCAGGTACAGGTGCCCGAGGCGGGCCCGGGCGCCTGAGGCGGGCCCGAGGCCTGAGTCGGGCCCGGGTGCCTGAGACGTACGCGGGTGCCTGAGACGTACGCCTCAGGCCTGAGGCGTACGCGGCCTGGGTGGGCGTGCCCTCGGGTGGGCGTGCCCTCGGGTGGACGCGGCCTGGGATGCGCACGCCCTCGGATGCGCACACCCTCGGGTGGACGCGGCCTCGGATGGGCTCGGCCTCGCGTGGGCGCGCCACTGACTGGCCGCACCGCTGGCTGGCCGCACCGGCGACTCAGCGCATCCTGGCGGCTGAGCGCACCAAGGCTGCGTACGCCAGGTCAGTGGCCGCGCGCCTCGTACGGCCCTCGTTCTACGGGCCTCGTTCTACGGGCCTCGTTCGGCGGGCCTCGTTCGGCGGGCCTCGTTCGGCGGACGCCCGCCGATGGGCGCCAGCCGACAGGCTTAGTTCGGCGGACGCCATTCGACCGGCGCCGCTCGGCAGGCCTTTTCGGCGGAAGCCAATCGACCAGCGCCATTCGGCAGGCCTTGTTCGGCGGAAGCCGGTCGGCCGGTCAGCCCGCCTGACGGCTGTCGGCCTGGCGGTTGTCGGCCTGGCGGTTGTCGGCCTGGCGGCCCGCGGCCGTCTGCCCTCGTATCTCCAGCCCGTCCAGCAGCTCGGCGGTCGCCTCGGCGATCGCATCGACCGCGCGGTCGAAGACCTCGCGGTTGTGCGCGGCCGGGGCGCGGAAGCCGGAGACCTTGCGGACGTACTGGAGCGCGGCGGCGCGGATGTCCTCCTCCGTGGCCTCTTCGGGCAGGACGGGCGGTCGGAGAGTCTTGATGCTGCGGCACATACGTCCAGTCTCGCGCGCGCCACTGACATCGCGCCCGGAAACGGCGACGCCTCCACGGACAGCGCGGGAAACGACCATGGACATCGGGCCCCGGCGCCAAGCCCCACGCCGGACGGACGGACCTCCCCGCCAAGCCCCGCGTCAGCCTTCGCCGAGGTCGACCCGCCAGTCGTTCGACGTGATCCAGTGGCCCTTCGGGTACTCGAACTCGGCCGTACCGAGCAGTTCGAATCCGGCGCTGCGGCAGACCGCGTTCGACGCGGGGTGATCCACGCTCGGAAAGGCATGAAGGTACCGGTGCTCCCCGGCGGCCCGCGCCTCCTCGACGACCGCGCGGGCCGCCGCCGCGGCGAACCCGTGTCCCTGGAACTCGGGCAGGACCCCCCACCCGGTCTCCCACACCTTCCGGCCCCGCCACTCCCGCTCCCAGAAGCCGATCGAGCCCACGGTGTCGCCGGTGTCCGCCGACGTGACCCGGTACATGCACCCCGGCCCCAGGCCGACGTAACGCCGGTGCCGGTCGATGAGCTTCTCCTCGGTCTCCGGACCGCCCAAGTGCTCCGTCATCTCGGGGCTGTTGGCCCTCTGGAGAAGCCAGAAGTCGCCTTCCGCCCACGCGTGCAGTCTCACCTGCGATGTCTCTGCGCTGTCCATGGTGGCCACCCTAGGACGGGGGTCGGACAACGCCAGGAGCCCGACAGTGCGCCGTGGCCGTGGAGGAGGCCGTCGCCGCGACACATTCGCGTGAAGTCCCCCAAGGAACTCGCATCCCAAAATCGAACAGGCGTAGCATTGTCGCGTGGCTACGACCTATGACTTCCCGAGTGACCTCCTGGCCGGTCAGGAGGAGCTGCATCAGGTCCGGGCCGAGCTTCTGGCCCTCTTGAAGCGCCTCCCCTGGTCGGTCGAGCCCCTGGACGGCTTCAGCGACGACCACGGCTGGCGCAAGGTGGAGCGCCCCGCCTCCCCCGGCTGGACGGCCGACGAACAGGCCGAGGTGGAGAAGCTCCGCGAGCGCGAGCGCGAACTCACGGTCTTCGTGACCTGCCACCGCTTCTGGGCGGAGGTCGCGGCCGCGGAGAAGGTGGACGCGAGGATGTCGCTCAAGCACGTAAGGGAGACGGAGACACCGGCACAGGAGCCGGGCGCGGAGGGCCGCTCCACCCCCTGAGCCCCCTGAGCCTCCGTGAGGCCCACGACCCGCTCGCCCATGAGGCCGGCCCGACCGGCGCGCCCCGCTCAGGCCCGCAGCGGATTGGTCCGCGTAGCCGCCAGCAGGTACCACGCGGTGGCCCCCACGTGCCGGTACGGGTAGTAGCCGAAGCCGAACCCGGTGTCGAGCGGGCTGCTCGCCGAGACGACACCGGAACGGTCGGGAAGCGCACGACCGCCGACGGTCTGCCCGGCGCCGAGCAGATCCTGAGCCCGCTCGATACTGGCGACCAGCCGACGAGCACTCGCCTCATCACGACGCCCGTCGCGATCCCGCAGAGCGAGCGCGAGATGAGCGGTCCCCTCGAACCACACCCCATTGCGGTCGGGCTTGGGCTGGAACTCGGCGATCGGGGCGTCCTCGTTCGCCACCAGACTGGCGGAGCTGAAGGTGACGCCTTCGTACGTCTGTCCCGCGGGAACCGTGCTGTTCCGCCGGTCGGCGTGGTCGAGCACGGCGAGTTCGGCCGCAGCCCAGTCCAAGGACCGGGAGTACGAGCGGGAGTCGAGGGCGAGATGGGTCCAGGTCTGGGTGTCCTCGGGGATCGGGGACTTGTTGACCGTCACCCCGTCATTGGTGCCGGTGTAGAAGAAGCCCCCGGCCGGCTCCCACATCTTCTTGACGAAGGCCTCGGCCCGCGCACGCCGCTCCCGCCACACCCGGTCGCCGGTGAGCAGGGCGAGCCGGCCGAACAGACAGACCAGATCGGTGTTGTGCTCGGTGGAGGTGAAGGGCAACTTCTCGTCGGCCCCGTTGACGCCGAACTTGTAGCCCCCGAGGGGTTCGTCGGTGCGCCCGATCCGCTCGATCCACGTACCGATCCGCACGGCGCCCTCAAGAAAACGACGGGCCCCGGTCCGCCGGGCGAGTGCACTCAGGGCGATCCCCGCCCAGGCCATGTCACCCACGGCCGTACCCGTGAACCCGAACTGCGTACCCACGTTGGCGGTGCCGTCGGCCCGCACGAAGCCGTCCGGCTGCAGCGACCCGTCGAAGAAGGTGTACGGCCCGACGTTGTAGGCCTGCCGCAACCTGCCGTCGTCGTACACCGGGTCGTGCTCCTGGGCGTAGAGCAACGCATCACCAAGCACCACGGCTCTGGCCCGCCCACCGGCGGTACCACCCGCCAGCTGAGCCAGAACGGCCAAAGCGTTGTCGTACGTGAAGGCCGTACTGAAGAGCCCCGCCTGATCGCTGTAGCTCTGCGCCAGCCGAACACTCCCGTGCTCCGGATAGCCGTCCATGGCAGCAGCCAAGAACCCGAGCCCACGCCGCCGACCGGACCCCCCGGAGGCATGCGCCACCCCGGAACCAACCACGGCGACCCCCGCGACCCCGAGCCCGCCACCGATGAGCGCACGACGACCGAACGCCGAACCTTGCCTGCCGACCATGACTCTCCCTGAAAACGTACGAGCCGAACGTACGAGGAGCACCCGCCCTGAGAGCGCTCTCAAGAGTGCGCGCTCATTGTGCTGACACAGAGGGCCGGGGTCAACGCCCCCGCCACACGGACCTGTTGAGGACCCGGCCGACCCAGAACAAGGCTCGCAGCTCACCTGCGCCGGGCACTATTTCGAACATCGAAGTCACCCTGAGCCTCGCACAGGCATCGAGCAGTTCGTCGCCCCGACAGCCGCTCACCCGCCGAGCCCCTCGGACCGGGCACGGCCCCCTGACGCCGACGCCTCACCCCCGCCCCATCGAAGGCGACGCGATAGGCGATACGATACGTCTCGTATCGGCAAGCTCGGATACCAGAGGAGCATCATGGAACGCTTGGTCGACGCGGCGCCCGGCATACACCTGTGGGTGGAGGATCGTGGCGCCGCCGATGCGCCTCCACTTCTGTTGATCATGGGTGCGCAAGCGTCCGGCCTGGGCTGGCCGGACGAACTGGTGGACATGCTCGCCTCTCGTCATCGCGTGATCCGCTACGACCATCGCGACACCGGCCGCTCCACCTGGCCGTTCGACCAGCAGCCCTACCCCCTCACCCAGCTCGCGGAAGACGCCGTCACCGCGCTGGACGGTCTCGGTATGGAACGCGCCCATGTAGTGGGCATGTCCCTGGGCGGGATGCTCGCCCAGCTCCTTGTCGCCGACCATCCCGACCGCCTGCTCAGTGCCACCCTGATCGGCACGAGCGCACTCAGCACTGTCCCGTACGTGCACCCGGACGGAACACTGATCCCGCCCGAGGAACTCCCCGGCATCGCCCCCCGACTGCTGGAGATGTGGGCCCGCCCCGTGAAGGACCGGGGCCTGGAAGCCGAACTCGAGCGGCGGGTTGAGCACTGGCGGCTCCTGGGCGGCGACCAGCTTCCCTTCGACGCCGAGTACGCCCGCGGCCTGGAACGCAAGGTCATCGAACACGCTGGGCGCTACAGCACGAGCACCGCGCACGCCCGTGCCGACACCTCCGGACTGGATCGCACTGAGCAGTTGGCGCAGACCAGCGTGCCCACCCTCGTGATCTCTGCCCCGGCCGAACCGGTCGCCCCGCCACCGCACGCCCACCACCTCGCCCAGGCGATCCGTGGCGCACGCATCGTGGAAATACCTGGCATGGGTCACGCACTCCCCCGTGAGGTGCACGCCCCACTCACCACCGCAATCCTGGACCACACCGACAACTGCTGATGCGCATCGATGTCACCACGGTTCCGCCGACCCGACTGAGAGATCCGTTTCGAGACGGCAACGGCAGTCAGCGATGCTCCCGGCTCGGGGCAATCGGCTGCGGTCGCCGGCCCGCATCCTCTTCACTGGAAGCATGCAGCTACTTGGGCCACCGGTCGGATGGACAGCGAACAAACACCGGTCGGGTACAAAGTCCCACCTGGGGAAGTGTGCTTGGAACGCTCCATGCCCCAATGACGCTGTGTGGAGCGTGCATGTTGAGGACAAGGGTGGCGACAGTTGGTGGGCCGTATGCGAGGAACACCGTGCCGCCTCGTCGGTTTTGAGCGCCGAGCCTCCGACTGGGTAGCAGACGGCCGGGCTGCTGTGCGCGGCGCCCTGCCTCGGAGGCCTCGTCCAGTTCAACGTCCTTGAACTGATGCACCGTATGGGCCACTCGTCCGTGCGGGCCGCACTGATCTGCCTGCACCTCGTCAACGGGCATGACCACCAGATCGTCGGCTACGTCGACAGACAGGTCAGGAAGGTGAGTGACCCCCACGCCGCCCATCTGGCGTGCGAGTGGCACGGCGCCGAACGGTCGCCGACAATGATCAAGGCCCAGACCACCGGATTCACACCGGTCGACCTGGGCCTTAGTCGTGTCCTGGGACTGGTGGGCGCGGACGGTTTCGAACCGCCGACATCCGCCTTGTAAGGGCGGCGCTCTACCGCTGAGCTACGCGCCCGGGACGAGTCGACAGCCTACATTGCCCGGGGCGGTGCCCCGCAAACCCGTTACCGCGGGACAGAGGCTGGTCCCGCGCCCGGCCCGGCCCCCCTCTGATGCGGGGGTTTACCCCACCCCCGATCCGGGAGTGGCCCGGATCCCCCGGTGGGCCCCGGCTCCGTACGGTCGAAGTATGTCCGGGTCACAGCGTGGGGCCAAGGGCGTTCGAGTGCGGGGGAGTCCTGTCATGAGTGGTGTTCAGCGATCTTTGAGCAAGCGGCCTTCGAGGAGCGGTGGGCGGCGGCGTTCGATTGTCGCCGTCGGTGTGGGGGTCGTGGCTGTCGGCGTGTTCGCCACCGGATGCGGGGCCAGTGCGGGGGACGACAAGGATCCGGAGAAGCGGGCCTTCGCGCTCAGTGGGCGGACGCTGACCGTGGACTCCGACGACTCGGCGCTCGAACTGGTCGCCGCGGACGTCGACAAGGTCCAGGTGACGCGCTGGTTCGAGGGCCGGGTCGCGATCGGTGGGGACCCCAAGGTGACCTGGGCGATGAAGGACGACACCCTCAAGCTCCGTATGCACTGCTCGGGTGTGGTCTCCGACTGCTCGGCCAAGCACCGCATCGAGGTGCCGCGTGACGTGGCGGTCGTCGTGAGGGACGACGACGGCAGCGTGAAGGCCGACGGTTTCAAGGACTCTCTGGACATCCACACGAAGGACGGCTCCGTACGGGTCGAGGACGTGGCCGGGGCGCTCACTCTGCGTACCGACGACGGCTCGGTCGAGGCGACCGGCGTCGACTCGCGGCGGGTGGACGTGAACACGCAGGACGGGTCGGTGCGGCTCGACCTCACCGTCGTACCGGACCGGGTCTCGGTGCGCGGGGACGACGGTTCCCTGACCATCGGGCTGCCGAAGGCGACGTACCGCGTCACCACCGGGACCGACGACGGCGCAGTGGATGTGTCCGTGCCCCGTGACGAGGGCAGCTCGCATGTGGTGTCCGCCCACACGAAGGACGGGAAAGTCACCGTGCGTACCGCGAACTAACCGGCCCGTGTGTTCGTCCTTACCTGGTGGGAGAATGACACGGGGCAGGACGGATGACAGCACGGGAGAGGGAAGTGACGGCGACACCTTCGCAGCCGTACACACCGTTTGTGCCATGCGCACAGCAAGTTCCTCGCCCCCGTGCCTGGTTCGGGCGCACGGGGGCGCGTGGTGCTGGCCGCGACCTGCTGGCCCTGGTGCTTCTTCCGCTCCCGCTGCTCGCGCTCACGCTGCCCGCCGCGTTCGCCGGCGGCGGCACCCGGCGATGGTTCGGCGGGCGCTCCGAGAGTCAGCGGGCCGAGGCCCAGGCGGCGAAGGACGCCGCGGCGGCCGCGTTCTACGAGCTCGACACCGCGCAGCGCGATCTGCGGATCTCGATCGAGACGATCACGGCCGTCGACGACTCCCCCGCCGCCCGCCGCGCGGTCTCCGACTTCGACGCGCTCGGCCGCCGCATCGACGAGGCCAGTCGTACGTACATCGGCGCGGTCGACGCCCACGACCTCGACCGGGACGACCTCGAGGCCTCCGTCGCCGCCCACGCGCGCACCGAGCTGACGAAGGCCAAGGACGAGCTCGCCCGGGTCAAGCAGGAGCTGGACCGCTTCGAGCAGGGGCTCGGCCCCCTCCTCGGCAAGGCGGAGACACAGCTGGCCCGCCTCGCCCCGGCCGTCGAGCGCGCCCGCCAGTCCCTGCTCGCCGCGTCGAACGCACTCGACGCCGTACGGGGTACGGAGCTCAAGGCCGACGACCTCGCCGCCCGGCTCGCCGCCCTCGCCCCGGAGCTCACCAAGCTGAACCAGGGCGCGGGACAGCACGGCGTACCGGAGACGCTGGAGCGCGCCGACCGGGTCGCGCGGGACGCCGAGGCGGTCCGCGCGGAGGCCGAGCGGCTGCCGGAGCGGGCCGCCGAGATCGACCGGCGCCTCGTCTCGCTGCGGACCCGCGCGCAGGCGCTCACCACGCGGTCCGGGCAGGTGGAGCCCGTGCTGAGCGAGCTGCGTCGGCGGTTCTCGGCCTCCTGCTGGCAGGACCTGCAGCATGTGCCCGACCAGTCCGCGGACACCGTCCGGCAGGCCGAGCGGAAGCTCGCGGAGGCGCGGACCGCGCGGGACGAGCAGCGGTGGGCGGACGCCACGTCGCTGTTGTCCACGGTCCGGGCGCTGCTGAACACGACCGACGAGGCCGTGTCCGCGGCCGGCGACCGGTTGCGGCGGCTGAACGAGGTGTCGAAGGACCCTCAGCGGGAGATCGACCGCACGCGGTTCGCCATCCGGGACGCGCAGCGGTTGGCCATGTCGGGGCGCAATACGCCCGACCCGCAGCATGCGCGGCCGCTCGACGAATCGGTGGCCCGGCTGGAGCGTGCGATCGGGACGTTGGAGGGGCGGCATCCCGACTACTGGCACTTCCTGACCGAGCTGGAGGGTGTGCGGAGGACTGTGGGCCGGGTGGTTTCGCAGATTCGTGAGGAGCGTGGGGGCGGAGCGTGAGCGCTCCGCCGGGGGCGGGTGAAATGCGCGCGGGGCCGTGGGGCGGCTGATGCATGGCATACGGACCGTGGGTGATGTGCGGGGCCGTGGGGGTTGCGCATTCCATGCAGGCCGTGGCGTATGTGCGGGGCCGTGGGGGCTTGGCGCGCAGTTCCCCGCGCCCCTTTGGGGCGCTCCGGTTACCCGGCGTCTTTCAGGTCTGCTTCAAGTGTGGCGGTTCGGGCGTCCGGGGCGGATGCTGAGGATAGGTACGGCCTCCGCTCGGACCCGAGGAGGCGGATATGGCCACGCACGTGCTTCGTACGGCGCCGAGGCGGCGGATCAGGCTCGATGAGCATCTGCCGGTCGATCACCGTCTCAGCAAGTTCTACCGGGTCGGCGCGGGGCTGATGGGTCTTGTGCTGCTCGCCTTCGGCATCCTGGGGCTGATCGACAAGGTCGGCTTCTTCGACACCGGCGGGGACACCGTCGCGGGGCTGAACACCAACGGCGCGCTGAGCGTGCTGTCGATCTGTGTCGGGCTGCTGCTCTTCGTGGGCATGGTGATCGGCGGCAATGTCGCCTCGACGCTCAACATGATCCTCGGTGTCCTGTTCATCCTCAGCGGCTTCGTGAACCTCGCCCTCCTCGACACGGGCTTCAACTTCCTCGCCTTCCGCATCCAGAACGTGCTGTTCAGCTTTGTGGTCGGCGTGATGCTGATGTTCTTCGGGATGTACGGACGTGTCGGCTCGGCCCTGCCGCACGACAACCCGTACTGGCGCTCCCGCCACCCCGAGCAGGCCGCCCGCGAACAGCGACTGCGGGCCGGCGCGGACCTCCGGGCGAGCGCCCTGCCCGGAGCCAAGGGCAACCCCGCCCTCTCGGAGAGCCGAACCACTCCCCCCGAAGGTGGGCCCATGGGAGACGGGCGGAGCACCCGCTAACCTGTGCCCATGCCTCGCTACGAGTACCGCTGCCGGACCTGCGGAGACACCTTCGAGAAGAGCCGTCCGATGGCCGAGTCGTCCGCGCCCGCGGCCTGCCCGGCCGGCCACGACGACACGGTGAAGCTGCTGTCGACGGTCGCGGTCGGCGGCTCGGCCTCGGCGCCCGCACCCCGCCCCAGCGCCGGTGGCGGGGGCGGAGGCGGTTGCTGCGGCGGGGGCTGCTGCGGCTGACCCACCGGGACCGCGCGGATCCCCGAGGACGACCGCACGGAACCCTGCCGTCGTCCGTCGTCCACCGCACGTGGATCCCTGTCGTCGTCCACCGCACGGATCCCTGCCGTCGTCCGCCACAAGGACCAGGCCCCCCGCAATCGTCCTCAGGCTCTCTTCAGCTTCGGTTTTCTAGCGTGGGGGCATGACAGCCATCGCAGCCGCCGCGCCGGACAACAGTGCTCCGCAGTGGATCAACAGCCTCATGGACACGCTCGGGGCGCCGGGCGCGGGCATCGCCATCGCCTTGGAGAACCTCTTCCCACCCCTGCCGAGCGAGGTCATCCTGCCGCTCGCGGGGTTCGCGGCGAGCACCGGGCAGATGAACCTGTTCGCGGCCCTGCTGTGGACTACGGCCGGCTCGGTCATAGGCGCGCTCGCGCTGTACGGCGTGGGGGCGCTGCTCGGCCGCGACCGTACGGTGGCGATCGCGGCCCGGCTGCCGCTGGTGAAGGTCTCGGACATCGAGAAGACGGAGGCGTGGTTCTCCCGCCACGGCACCAAGGCCGTGTTCTTCGGCCGGATGATCCCGATCTTCCGCAGCCTGATCTCCGTGCCCGCGGGCGTCGAACGCATGCGTCTGTCCGTGTTCCTCGGCCTGACCACGCTGGGCAGCGCGATCTGGAACACCGTCTTCGTCCTCGCCGGCTATCTGCTCGGCGAGAACTGGTCGCAGGTCACCGGCTATGTGTCGACGTACTCGAAGGTCGTGCTGGTGGGGGCGGTGCTCGCGGTGCTTCTCTTCGCGGGCGTACGGCTGTTCAGGCCGGGCCGGGGCGGGCGGCGCCGCGCGAAGGAGGGGCAGACCGGGGACGAGGAGAAGGTGGCTGCCTGAGCCGTCCGCAGCCGCCGTTCAGGCCCCCCTACCGAAGCCCGCCGGTCAACCGCCTCCGCCACCCACCCCTACCAGCAGCCCTACCGACAGCCCTACCGGGCCTCCCGCAGAAACTCCCTCAGGATCCGCTCGCCGGCGGCGACCCCCCGTTCCGGAAGGGCGGTGATCCCGGGCGCCGTCCACCCGGCGTCGGCCAGTTCGCCGTGGCCGGGGCGCCAGCCGCGGTCCGCGGCCAGGAGGAGGTCGGCGTCGAGGAGGGAGTCCCCGGCCGCGAGGGTGAGGGTCGCTCCCGTGCGGCGGGCGACCTCCCGCATCGCGGCGCTCTTGGTGAGCGGCTTCGGTACGGCGTAGATCTTGCGGCCCTGGAGGGAGACCGTCCAGCCGCGGTTCTCCGCCCAGACGGCCAGTTCCTTCACCCAGTCCTCGGGAAGCAGTTCGCGCTCGACGACGAGGTATACGAAGAGGTCCTCGGCGAGGCGGTGCTTGCGTACCCAGGCCGGGTCGGCGGTGGCCTCCATGTGCTCGCGCACCTCGTCGAGCGGGGCGCACTCGCGGGCGAGGCGCTCGGTCACCGAGGCATGCCAGTCGGGGTCCGTCGCACCGTCGACGAGCAGGTGGCCGCCGTTCGCGCAGATCGCGTACTTCGGGGCGGGGCCCGGGAGTTGGATGCGCTGGTACTGCTTGCGGGTGCGGGTGGTGGTCGGTACGAAGTCGGCCACGTCACCGAGTTCGGCGAGGAGTCCGGCCGCGGTCTCGGTCATGTAGGACAGCGGCTTGCTCTCGTGCACCTCGACGCTGAGCAGCCGGGGCGCCCGCGCGTCCGGCATGGTCAGGGCCAGTGCGGCCGAGGAGTAGATGAGCGTGCGGTCGAGATCGCTGGCGACCAGCACCTTGGGCGAAGGTGAAGAGGTGGGCAGCGAACCGGAGTTCGTCGTCTCGGCGGTGTTCGTCATCAGACCGTCACCGCCTTGCCGTCGGCACCGGTCGCTCCGCGCGTGTACTTGGGGTGGATCAACCCGACGCAGGTGTACGGGAGTTCGGCCACCTCCTCGACGGGTACGCCCCGCTGCTCGGCGAGCAGGCGTACATGGTCGAGGTCGGCGCCCGCTCCGGCCCGGGCGAGGATCTTCCAGGGGACGCGGCGCAGCAGCACGCGGGTCGCCTCGCCGACGCCCGGCTTGACGAGGTTCACGTCGTGGATGCCGTACTCCTCGCTGATCCGCTCGACCGCCGCCCAGCCCTCCCAGGTCGGGGTGCGGTCGGTGGCGAGCAGTTCCTTGACCCGGTCGTCCACCGCGTCGCCCACCTCGTCGAAGCGGGCGGAGACGGCGTCCAGGAATTCGACGGAGACGTCCACGTCGGCGAGTTCGCGGTAGAACTTCGCGCCGTGGTAGTCGTGCTCCCCGACCAGGTCGGCACGGAGGACCGTACGCGAAATGAGGCCGGAGACGGTCGAGTTGAGGCAGGCGGAGGGGATGAGGAAGTCCTCGCGGGTGCCGTAGGTGCGCACGCAGGAGCCGGGGTCGGCGAGGACCGCTATCTCCGGGTCGAAGCCGGTGATGCCGTCGGAGGCCTCGAACTCCTCGACGGCCTGGGTGAGTTCGCGGGTGATGGCGCCCTTGCCGGTCCAGCCGTCCACGAACACGATGTCGGCCGGGTCGTGGTGGGCGGCCAGCCAGCGCAGCGCGTTGGCGTCGATGCCGCGGCCACGCACGATGGAGACGGCGTAGTGCGGGAGTTCCAGGCCGTGCCGGTGCTGGGCCCAGCGGCGCATCAGGACGCCGACGGGGGTGCCGGCGCGGGCGAGCGACACGAGGACGGGGCGCGGCGACCGCTCGGCGAGCACGGTCTCCGTGACGACGCCGACGGCCTGGGCGATACGGGTGGCCGAGACGGCGAGCGCGTTGTGGAACAGCTCCTGGTACGCCTCGCTCGGCTGGTACTCCACCGGGAGCGACTCCGCGTAGTGGGCGCCGCCGCTCTGGATGGCCTCCTCGCGCTCCTCGGTCGGTGCCTCCAGCTTCGTGTCCGAGAGATCCTGCAGCAGCCAGCCGACCTCGTCAGGTGCGTACGAGGAGAAGTCGGGGCCACGGAGGGGCTCGGGCAGCATGGATGGCCTTTCAGTGGGCGACGCAGTGGACGGCCGTGCCGGCGCGTACGAGGGGACGACGGCGAGCAGCACGCTCGGCGTGTGCGCGGAGAGCCGCGCCAGGAGGCCGTCGGGAGCGTGCAGTTCGGGCGTGTCGGCGGCGGAGTCGACCACGGCGACGACGGCGTCGAAGCCGGCGCCCGCGACGTTGTAGGCGTAGCGCTCGCCTGGGCCGTCGGCGGGGTCGTCGTGGGCGGGGAAGACGAGCCGGGTGCGGATCGCGTAGCCGGGGTCGTCGACGGCGAGCACCGGGGAGCGGGTGGTCGTGGAGTAGCGGACCTCGGCGTCGGTCAGCTTCTCCAGGGCGACGCCGAGCCGCAGCGGCGCGTACATCAGTTCCTCGAAGCCGAGGACGAGGACGCGGCGGGCGTCGGACGGAAGCGCGTCGGCGATACGGGCCGCCATGGCGGGCAGGGCGCCCTCCAGGCGTACGCGGTGGTCGGGCGTGAAGCCGTGCCGTCCGCCGTCGGGTATCCCCGCGGGCCATCCCAGCTCGACACGGAGGACCGGCCGGGCGGGCTCCCCCTGGGCCTCTTGCGCTTCCCGCGCCTCCGAGGCGGAGGCCTGCGCCTCGGACTCGTACCGCGCGACCAGCGCCTGCCCCTTCTCCAGCACGCCCTCGGGGAGCCGTACGGTGCCGGAGGCGGCCGTCACGAGGTCCACTCGGGCGCCGATCTCGCGGGCGAGGTCGTCCAGGCGTCCGGAGTCCGCGGCCGAGCGCATGTCGACCAGGGCGACTATGACGTACCGGTCGCGCGGATAGCGTTCGTGCAGGTCACGGATGGTGTTGAGGATGGTGTTGCCGGTGGAGAACTCGTCGTCGACGAGGACCAGCGGGCCGTCGCCCGCCAGCAGGCCGGGGTTCTCCGGGAGCAGCAGGTGCGAGGTGGCGTGCGAGTGGGACTCCTCGAAGCCGCCCGCCCGTGCGACACCGTCGACCGGGCGCCGGGTCGAGTGGAGGCAGGGCGCGAGGCCCACACCGTCCGCGACGGAGTGTCCGAGCCCCGTGGCCGTCTCGGCGTACCCGAGGACGACGGCCCGGCGCGCCTCGTCCTCGCCGAGCAGGTCGCGCACCCGGAGGCCGAGCGCGAAGCCGTACCCGTACACCACGGCGGGCGACTGGGGTATGTGCTTGCCGAGCACGTGCGACACGAGCAGATGGGCCCGCTTGGGGTTGCGCCGCAGCGCGAGCCCGAGCAGCTCGCCGAGCCCCTCGTCCCCGACGAGTTCGACGCCGAGCCGCTCGGCGACCCAGCATCCGGACCAGATGTCACCGTCGGCTCCGCCCGGTGTCCCGGACGGGCTTCCGGCGCCGGGGACCGCGTCGGCCCCGGCCTTGGTCCCGGGGTGGAATCCGGTCGCCGACCAGACCCCTGCCCCGCCCCCGTCGTTCACAGCGTTGTTCATGGATTCCTTGGGTGTCGGCCGGTGTCAGTGAGCGTTGATGGGCGTGATGGGGCCGTCAGCCGGGGATTCCCGCGGCGAGCAGTTCCACGAAGCCGATGTCCTCGTTCGCGACGCCGAAGACCTCGGCCCGCTGGAGGGTGCGCTCGGCCCAGGCGCGGTGCGGCTTCACTTCGTTCATCTTGTTCGTGTACGCGGACCGCAGCACGCCCCCGCCGCCCCGCTCGGGCCGCAGGATGTCCTGCGCGTCGCTGAACTCCTCGTGGCTGACGACGGACAGCGCGTGCACGGGCAGGACGTGCGAGGGGTGGATGCAGGTCTTGCCCTGCAGTCCGTTGGCCCGGTCGAGGGAGATCTCCCGCAGCAGCCCGTCCATGTCATGCTCGATCAGCAGGGCACGCAGGTCCTCGGCCTCCGGGGTGAAGGGGCTGCGCCGCAGCTGGGGCTTGAACATGCGCTCCTGGACCCTGAAGTACTCCCACACGGGCCCGGTCACCGTGAATCCGGTGCCGTCGGCTCTGCCGAGGACGTTCACCACGTCCGCGATCACGGACGCGACGATCTGCACGTCGTACGCGGTCATGTCGGGCGCCCTGCGCAGTCCGTACGCGGAGCAGAAGTCGGTGACGCCGAGCCGCAGCGCGAGCACGCGGTCGCGGTACTTGTCGACGGCCCGGAAGATCCCGGCGAGGGTCTCCGCCCGCGACTCGCGGTACAGCAGATCGGGCGATTCCAGGACGGGCATCGCGAACAGCCGTCGTCCACTCGCGGCCTCGGCAGCGGTGAGCGCCTCCAGGAACGGGATTCCCCGCTCCTCGGTGAACTTCGGCAGTACGAATCCGGACAACAGGCGGACGGACGCGCCGAGCCGCCCGACCAGGTCGGGGATCTGCTCGGGCGCTCTGACCCGGACGAACAGCAGCGGAAGCTCGGTCTCCGGGCAGCGTTCGGCCAGGTCGGCGAATTGCCGGACCAGGTTCGCCTCCGCCTCGGGAACCTCCGCGTCGTCGATCGAGTCCTCCAGGCACAGCACCATCGAGACGACACCGCGCCCGGTCTGCTTGACGATGTCGTCGGCCAGCTTCGGCCTGGTGGCAGGGCTGTAGAGGGTGGCTCCGAGAGCCACGGCCAGCATTCTGGCCGGGGAGTCCGCGGTGAACACGCACGGCTCCTGGTGGAAGAGGCGCTCCCGCACCTCAGGGGCGATGTGCCCGAAATGACGCATGAGTCTCCCCCGGGGCGGCTAGGTGGCCTGACGATATGTGGCCGGTAATAGTACGTAGAGATCCATGTCAAGGGTTCCCACCGGGCATGAAATTCAGGTAACGCAGGCAAACACCATTGTGTCTTCCCTCCGCGGATCGGGCCGGTCGGGAAGTCACCCCGCGTTGTCGTGACCAGGACCGAGAAGGCAGGATGACCGCATGACGCACGCGATGCTGAAGGGGTCGAACGTCCCGCTGGACGCCACTGCGGTGCGCGCCGTGCTGCGCTGGACACCGGGACGGGGTGTCCCGGACGTGGATGCCTCGGCGCTGCTCCTCGGCCTCGACGGTCGTGTGCGGTCCGACGAGGACTTCGTTTTCTACAACCAGCCCCGGCATCCCTCGGGCAAGGTCTGGCGACTCGGCAAGAAGCGCGTGAACGAGGGTCTCGCCGAGGGACTCACCGACACGATTCAGTCGGATCTCGTCGGCGTTGACAATGGAGTGGGACGAATTCTCCTTGTCGCTTCCGCCGACGGCGTCACCTTCGACCGGGTCAGCGCCCTGCGGATCCTGCTGTACGACGCAGTACTCGGGGACGCCGAGCCGGTGGCGTACTTCGACATCAAGCCACAGACCGGCGAGGAGACCGCGCTGGTGTGCGGCGAACTGTACCGGCGCGGCGAGGGCTGGAAGTTCCGGGCGCTCGGCGAGGGCTATACGAACGGCCTGCAGGGGCTGGCGTCGGACTACGGCATCTCGGTGGACGAGTCCGAGGGCGGGGACCAGTCGGCGTCCGCGCTGCCCGGCCCGCCCGCCGGTGCGCAGCCGCTGCCGCCCGAGCAGCACACGCAGCTGCCCCCGATGCCCCAGCAGCCGTCGTACGGCTATCCACCGGCCGCCGCGGGTCCGGAGCCCACCCGGCAGCAGCCGCCGGCCGCGCAGCCCGCGTACGGCTACCCACAGCCCACCAGCCAGCCCGCCTACGGCTACCCGCAGACGGCCCCGTCCCAGCCCGCTCCGGCAACGGCCCAGTCCGGCTACGGCTACCCCCAGCCGGTGACCCCCCTCCCCGACCCGGACTTCAGGCTGCCCCCGCAGGGCCCCCAGTTCATCGGCCGCTAGGGGCGCCCCGCGCCCTTCAGGGGTGCGGGGAACTGCGCGACAAGCCACGGACAAGCCGCGGCCGCCACCGAACCTGACACCCCGAGCTCCGAGGCGCCTCCGCCGAGCCCAACGGCACCGCGTGGTCAGCGGTCGGCTTTCGTCTTATAACCGCGACCCCACTGGAGCCCCCAGCCGTAGAGCCGGTCCAGCTCGGCCTGGAACCCGTACACGAACTTCACCTCGCGACGCACCACCAGTTCGTTCTTGATGTTCTCGATCATGACCACCGCGCAGGACCTGGCCTGGGAGTGCCGCTCGTCGAGGCCGATCTCGATCCGGGGGCCGTTGCTCGGGAAGAGCGTCACGATCGCGTGCGTACGGTCGAAGGCGGGGGTCTGGTCGTAGATGTAGACGAAGACCAGGAGCCGCTTTATCTGCTCGCGGTGGTCGAGGTTGACGAAGATCGTCTCGCCGGAGCCGGAGCCGAAGCGGTCGTCACCGCTGAGTTTCACGTACGGCGCGCCGTTGAGCTCGCCCAGGAAACCGCCCAGTGGCTGGACCACTCCCTTGGTGCCGTCCGCGAGCTCGTACATGCAGCCCAGGTCGAGGTCGACGTTGACCATGCTCTGGGTGTGCGCCTGCACCACGTCCGGCTTGAACGCCTTGAAGGGGTGGCGCAGCAGGCTGTCCCGCTGGGACCCGCCTATGTCGGAGGTGCGCATCCGCCAGGACAGGTTGATGCGGAGGTTGCCGGTGGCCGCGCCTTGCTTGGTGAGCGAGATGGTCTGGTTCCGTTTGGTCAGTTCGATGGCGTTGGTCGCCGCGCTGCCCGAGTCGAAGTCTGTCGACCGTCCGCGCCACAAGCCTTCCCAGAAGCTCATTCCCGCCCCCACGCTTCCCTGTTCACCTCGATGAATGCGCCGGGGCGGCCGCGAGGAATCCCTCGACGGCCGCCCCTCACAGAGCGTTCCTCACTCGGAGCCGTGTCACACCCCGGACGAGATCTCAGCCTTGTCGTCCGAGGCCTCAGCTTTTCCCTCTGCGGCCGCGATTGCTCGGTTGCGGCGGACGGAGGACCAGAAGGACCAGGCGATCAGGACGACACCGATGAGGCCGGTGATGATCTCGTTGACCTCGAAGCGGATCGTGATGAGCAGGATGCCGGCGAGGGCGCCGATCGCGTAGTGCGCGCCGTGCTCCAGGTAGACGTAGTCGTCGAGGGTGCCCTGGCGGACCAGGTAGACCGTGAGCGACCGGACGTACATGGCGCCGATGCCGAGGCCGAGGGCCATCAGGATGATGTCGTTCGTGATCGCGAAGGCGCCGATGACGCCGTCGAAGGAGAACGACGCGTCCAGGACCTCGAGGTACAGGAACATGAAGAAGGCGGCCTTGCCGACGAGCGCCCCCGCGGAGACCTGCTTGCCGCTGCGCTTGGCCTCCTCCTCCTGCTCGTGCTCGCGCTCCTCCGCTTCCTCGAGACGGTTCTCGAAGAAGCCGGAGAGCCCGCCGACCACGAGGTAGGTGACGAGGCCGGCGAGGCCGGAGAGCAGGACCGTCTCCGCCTTGTCGGCGGACCCGGCGTGCAGGTGGGCCTTCGGGGCGAGGTACAGCGCGGTGATCAGCAGGATGATCATGGCGATGCAGGCCGACAGCATGTCGACCTTGCCGAGCTTGGCCAGCGGGCGCTCCAGCCAGCCGAGCCACTTGATGTCACGGTCCTCGAAGATGAAGTCGAGGAAGATCATCAACAGGAACATGCCACCGAAGGCGGCGATCGACGGGTGGGCGTCGGTGACCAGTTCCTGGTAGCGGTCGGCGTCGTTGAGCGCCAGGTCGACCGCCTCGATGGGGCCGAGCGAGGCGCTGATCGCGACGATCACGACCGGGAAGACGAGCCGCATTCCGAATACGGCGATCAGGATGCCGATGGTGAGGAAGATCTTCTGCCAGAAGGCACTCATCTTCTTCAGGATTCCGGCGTTGACCACAGCGTTGTCGAAGGACAGCGAGATCTCGAGGATGGACAGGATCAGCACGATCCCGAACGCGGTCCATCCGTCGATCAGCACCGCTGCGACCAAGCCGAGCGCGGTGACCGCGAACGACCAGCCGAAGGTTTTCAGAACCACTGGCTACCCAATCGTGAGTATGGGGGGCTATCCCCGGACGAAGTCCGGAGGGGGTTTCCCCCCGCCGTACCCGGCTTTACGAAACATTGACCACAAAGTCTAGAGGGACGCCCCCTCGGACGAGAGGGCCGGGCCACCCCACCCGGAGAGTCGCAGGTCCAGAGGGTGCGGACGCCAGTGACGCGCCTTCCGCCCCGCCCGCCACACTGCTTTCGGTGCATGGCGGGCGATGGTCTCTCCTTCGGTCACCGGGGGCACCTTCCCCGGATCCGGCGGCCCTACGAGACGTTGACCCCGAAGTCCAGGGCGATGCCCCGCAGTCCGGACGCGTACCCCTGTCCCACCGCGCGGAACTTCCACTCGGCGCCGTAGCGGTAGACCTCGCCGAAGATCATCGCGGTCTCCGTGGAGGCGTCCTCGGAGAGGTCGTAGCGGGCGAGCTCCTGGCCGTCGGCCTGGTTGACGACCCGGATGAAGGCGTTGCTGACCTGACCGAAGGTCTGGCCGCGGTTGTCGGCGTCATGGATCGAGACCGGGAAGACGATCTTGTCGACGTTGGCGGGCACCTTGGAGAGGTCGATCAGGAGGGATTCGTCGTCGCCGTCACCCTCACCCGTGAGGTTGTCCCCGGTGTGCTCGACCGAGCCGTCAGGGCTCTTGAGCTGGTTGTAGAAGATGAACCACTCGTCACCGAGCACCCGCCCCGAGTTGCACAGCAGCGCGCTGGCATCGAGGTCGAAGTCTGCTCCGGTGGTCGAGCGTGCGTCCCAGCCGAGCCCGATCATCACCTGTGTGAGGTTCGGTGCGGCCTTGGAGAGGGAGACATTGCCCCCCTTGGCGAGCGTGACGCCCATGATCCTTGTCCTCCCCGGTCAAGCCATTGGGTTGTCGAGCACGTCCGGCGCCGCACTAGGAGTGTGCGACGCCGGACGGAAAAAAGGTGAAGCGGTTGAAGCTGCCCGGGGCCGGACGACGACCCCGGGGTGGCTCAGACGTTGACGCCGAAGTCCTGCGCGATGCCGCGCAGACCTGAGGCATACCCCTGACCGATGGCACGGAACTTCCACTCCGCACCGTGGCGGTACAGCTCGCCGAAGACCATCGCGGTCTCCGTGGAGGCGTCCTCGGAAAGGTCGTACCGGGCGATCTCCGCCTCGCCCGCCTGGTTCACGACGCGGATGAACGCGTTGCGCACCTGGCCGAACGACTGCTGGCGGTTCTCGGCGTCGTAGATCGAGACCGGGAAGACGATCTTCTCGATGTCGGCCGGGACGCCGGCGAGGTTGACCTTGATCTGCTCGTCGTCGCCCTCGCCCTCACCTGTGGTGTTGTCACCGGTGTGCTCGACCGAGCCGTCGGGGCTCTTCAGGTTGTTGAAGAACACGAAGTTGGCGTCACTGCTGACCTTGCCCTCCGCGTTCGTCAGGATGGCGCTGGCGTCCAGGTCGAAGTCGGTACCGGTGGTGGTGCGAATGTCCCACCCCAGACCGATGATGACCGCGGTCAGTCCCGGGGCCTCCTTCGACAGCGATACGTTGCCGCCCTTGCTGAGGCTGACTCCCACGAGTCCTCCCATTGGTGTCCAGGGGCGGTGCGCCCCGTAGTGCGTTGGTATCGGATCAACGTGTCGATCCTAGTGAGGGGTTCCCCACCGCCGCAGGCCCTGGGCGTGAAGAATCCCAGAGTGTCGGCATCACAGGCCGGTCACGGAGCGGGGATCGTGCCGGGATCCCGGCACGATCCCGGCGGGATCACAGGCTGTCGAGCGCCGTCACGTACTCGTTCAGGTCACGGGCGTCCGGCAGGGCGTTGACGACGGTCCAGCGGACGACGCCCTCCTTGTCGATGACGAAGGTGCCGCGCACGGCGCAGCCCTTGTCCTCGGCGAAGACCCCGTACGCGCGCGAGACCTCGCCGTGCGGCCAGAAGTCGGACAGCAGCGGGTACTCCAGGCCCTCCTGCTCGGCGAAGACGCGCAGGGTGTGGATGGAGTCGTTGGAGACGGCGAGCAGCTGGGTGTCGCGGTCGGAGAACTTCGGCAGGTTGTCACGCAGGGCGCACAGTTCGCCCGTGCAGACGCCGGTGAAGGCGAAGGGGTAGAAGAGCAGCACCACGTTCTTCGCGCCGCGAAAGTCGGAGAGCTTCACGGTGGCGCCGTGGTTGTCCTTCAGCTCGAAGTCCGGGGCCTTGTCGCCGACCTCGATCGTCATGGTCCTGCATCCCTTCCGTGGGCCGTTCGGGTCCCCCACCCTACGCAGAAACCTCTTTTCGCCCCCGCCGCCCCTACCCATTCCCGTCCCTTTTCAGGGGCTCCGCCCCCGAACCCCCATAAAGACTGCGCAGTTCCCCGCGCCCCTAGGTACCTGGGGGCCTAGGTACCTAGGGGCGCGGGGAACTGCGCGACAAGCCCCCACCGGACCCGCACCCGAAATCGCACCCGCACCCGCACCCGCACCCGCCAACGAAAAACGGGGGCCCAGGGGTGCCAACCCCTGAACCCCCGCCCAACTCAGCGGAGCGTCACCGCTTTGACTTGGCCGCCTTCGGCGTAGCCAGCCGGGTCCCGCTCCAGTCCTTCCCCACGCTGATGCTCTTGGTCTGGGACAGACCCGCGGTCGTCGCGGCTTCCGCGATGTCGCTGGGCTCCACATACCCGTCTCGGCCGGTCTTCGGCGTCAGCAGCAGGACGGCGCCGCCCTCTTCGACGTACGTGGTGGCATCCACCAGCGCGTCCGTCAGGTCGCCGTCGTCGTCACGGAACCAGAGCACTACGGCGTCGGCGACGTCGTCGTACTCCTCGTCCATGAGCTCGCTGCCGATGACTTCTTCAATGGCCTCGCGGAGCTCCTGGTCGACGTCGTCGTCGAAGCCGATCTCCTGGACCACCTGCTCGGGCTGGAATCCCAGCCTGGTGGCCAGGCTCGTCCGCTCCTCCGCGTGGTCCGCGGTCGCGCTCACGGGTTGCCTCCTGATCATGTTCGGTAATGGGGTCTCCCCCTGCTCGGGCGAAGCCTGGAGCTTGGGGAAGTTCAAGCCACGCGCGTGCGCGAAGCATTGGCCGTAGTCCACACGGGCGGGGCGGATCGCGCAAGTACCCGGCCGTCGGGACCGCCGAAACGGTGACGATCCCGACCGTGTCGCCGCAACTCCAGGCAGAGAATCCTGGCCATTGGTGACGCACACCACACCAATCTGCCCCATTTGTGGATTTACGAACCCTACGAGGGTACGGGACTCGAAAGGCTTTGCGGTACGCGTCACGGGTCGGGCGTATCGTTGCGATTTGCCTGGCCCGCCCTTGGGGAGACGGGACGAACGTCTCGGTTACCTCTCGGTAGAGATGACGTTTCCGCCCCCGAGGTACACGATGGGGAACGGTGCAGAGACCCAGGTAACCAGAGAGACCCCCCAAGAAAAAACCGAGAAAAACCGAGAAAAAGCGGCCCCCTGAGAGCGAAGGAACAGCGTGGCTTCCGGACCCGATCGCAACCCGATCATCATTGGCGGCCTTCCGAGTCAGGTCCCTGACTTCGATCCAGAAGAGACCCAGGAGTGGCTCGACTCCCTCGACGCCGCCGTCGACCAGCGGGGCCGGGAGCGCGCCCGCTATCTCATGCTGCGGCTGATCGAACGGGCCCGCGAGAAGCGCGTGGCCGTGCCGGAGATGCGCAGCACGGACTACGTCAACACCATCGCCACCAAGGACGAGCCGTTCTTCCCCGGCAACGAGGAGATCGAGCGCAAGATCCTCAACGCGACCCGCTGGAACGCGGCCGTGATGGTGTCCAGGGCGCAGCGCCCCGGAATCGGCGTCGGCGGCCACATCGCCACCTTCGCGTCCTCCGCCTCCCTCTACGACGTGGGCTTCAACCACTTCTTCCGTGGCAAGGACGAGGGCGACGGCGGCGACCAGATCTTCTTCCAGGGGCACGCCTCCCCCGGCATCTACGCACGCGCGTTCATGCTGGACCGGCTGAGCGAGCAGCAGCTCGACGCCTTCCGCCAGGAGAAGTCGAAGGCGCCGAACGGCCTGTCGTCGTACCCGCACCCGCGGTCGATGCCGGACTTCTGGGAGTTCCCGACGGTCTCGATGGGCCTCGGTCCGCTCGGCGCGATCTTCCAGGCGCGCATGAACCGCTACATGGAGGCGCGCGGTATCGCGGACACCTCCAAGTCCCACGTTTGGGCGTTTCTCGGTGACGGCGAGATGGACGAGCCCGAGTCGCTCGGCCAGCTGTCCATCGCCGCACGCGAGGGCCTGGACAACCTCACCTTCGTCGTCAACTGCAATCTGCAGCGGCTCGACGGTCCGGTGCGCGGCAACGGAAAGATCATCCAGGAGCTGGAGTCGCAGTTCCGCGGCGCCGGCTGGAACGTCATCAAGCTGGTCTGGGACCGCAGTTGGGACCCGCTGCTCGCGCAGGACCGCGACGGCGTGCTCGTCAACCAGCTGAACACCACGCCCGACGGACAGTTCCAGACGTACGCCACCGAGACGGGCGCGTACATCCGCGACCACTTCTTCGGTCACGACCACCGGCTGCGGGCGATGGTCGAGAACATGACCGACGACCAGATCCTGCACCTGGGCCGCGGCGGTCACGACCACAAGAAGGTCTACGCGGCCTACGCGGCGGCCAAGGCGCACTCCGGTCAGCCGACCGTGATCCTCGCGCAGACGGTCAAGGGCTGGACGCTCGGCCCGAACTTCGAGGGCCGCAACGCCACGCACCAGATGAAGAAGCTGACGGTCGCCGACCTCAAGGGCTTCCGCGACCGGCTGCACCTGCCGATCTCCGACCAGGAGCTGGAGTCCGGCGCGCCGCCGTACTACCACCCGGGCCGGAACTCGGAGGAGATCCAGTACATGCACGACCGCCGCAAGGGGCTCGGCGGGTACGTCCCGACGCGCGTCGTGCGGTCGAAGCCGCTCGCACTGCCCGAGGACAAGACGTACGCGAGTGTGAAGAAGGGTTCGGGTCAGCAGTCGATCGCCACCACCATGGCGTTCGTCCGGCTGCTCAAGGACCTCATGCGGGACAAGGAGATCGGCAAGCGGTTCGTGCTGATCGCGCCCGACGAGTACCGCACGTTCGGCATGGACTCGTTCTTCCCGAGCGCGAAGATCTACAACCCGCTCGGCCAGCAGTACGAGGCCGTGGACCGCGACCTGCTCCTCGCGTACAAGGAGTCGCCGACCGGGCAGATGCTGCACGACGGCATCTCCGAGGCGGGCTGCACGGCCTCGCTGATCGCGGCCGGCTCGGCCTACGCGACGCACGGCGAACCGCTCATCCCGGTGTACGTCTTCTACTCGATGTTCGGATTCCAGCGCACCGGCGACCAGTTCTGGCAGATGGCCGACCAGTTGTCGCGCGGCTTCGTACTGGGCGCGACCGCCGGTCGTACGACTCTGACCGGTGAGGGTCTGCAGCACGCGGACGGACACTCGCAGTTGCTCGCCTCGACGAACCCGGGGTGTGTCGCGTACGACCCGGCCTACGGGTTCGAGATCGCGCACATCGTGCAGGACGGGCTCCGGCGGATGTACGGCTCGTCCGCCGAGCACCCGCACGGCGAGGACGTCTTCTACTACCTCACCGTCTACAACGAGCCGATCCAGCACCCCGCCGAGCCGGAGGGCGTGGACGTCGACGGCATCCTGAAGGGCATCCACCGCTTCGCGGAAGGCACTTCGGGTTCCATCCCGGCACAGATCATGGCGTCCGGCGTCGCCGTGCCGTGGGCCGTCGAGGCCCAGCGGATCCTCGCCGAGGAGTGGAACGTACGGGCCGACGTCTGGTCTGCGACCTCCTGGAACGAGTTGCGGCGCGAGGCCGTCGAGGTGGAGCGGCACAATCTGCTGCACCCCGAGGAGGAGCAGCGGGTTCCCTATGTGACGCGGAAGCTGTCCGGGGCGCAGGGGCCGTTCGTGGCCGTCTCCGACTGGATGCGGTCGGTTCCGGACCAGATCGCCCGCTGGGTGCCGGGGACGTACCAGTCGCTGGGTGCCGATGGGTTCGGCTTCGCCGATACCCGGGGGGCTGCTCGGCGGTTCTTCCACATCGACGCGCAGTCGATCGTGGTGGGGGTGCTGACTGAGCTCGCGCGTGAGGGCAAGGTTGATCGGTCCGTGCTCAAGCAGGCGATTGATCGGTATCAGTTGTTGGATGCGGCTGCCGCGGATCCGGGTGCCGCGGGTGGAGATGCGTAGCGCTCCGCGCCGGGCTCGGTTGTCGGCTGCGGGTGCGTGGGGGCTGGTCGCGCAGTTCCCCGCGCCCCTAAAAGCCAAAAGACAGGGGCGCGTCTGACCAGGTGCGTCTAGCACAGTGCGGTGGGGGTGGTGGGCCGTGGGCTCGCCACCCCTTTCGCGTTTTCTACTATGCGCGCATGAAGCAGCAGTCGGCGCAGGACCGTTGGGAGCAGCGTACGCAGCGGCCCTTGTTGGGGCTCGCGGTGGCGTTTGCCGTTGCCTATGCCGTGCCGATCGTGTGGCCCGAGGCCGACCGGGAGGTGACCTCCTGGTGCACGAGGGTGGAGTGGGCGGTCTGGGGGTTGTTCGCCCTGGACTATCTCGTACGGCTCGTTCTCACCGAGCGGCGGCGGGAGTTCGTCCGTACGCACTGGCTCGATCTGTGCGCGGTGCTGTTGCCGCTCATCCAGCCGATGCGGCTGCTGCGGCTCGTCTCCACATTGCTGCTCGTCGGGCAGCGGGCCCGGATGGCGCCGCAGATACGGCTGACCACGTATGTCGTGGGTGCGGTGGTGGCGCTGCTGATGTTCGGCTCGCTCGCCGTGCTGTCCGTCGAACGGGAGTCGCCAGAGGGCAACATCAGGACGCTGGGTGACGCGGTGTGGTGGTCCTTCACCACGATGACGACCGTGGGGTACGGCGATCACGCTCCGACCACCGGGCTCGGGCGGATGATAGCGGTCGGGCTGATGCTGTCCGGGATCGCTCTTCTCGGTGTCGTGACCGCCAATATCGCCGCGTGGTTCATATCGCGGTTCGAGTCGGACGATGTGGAGGAGCGGCGGCAGACCGCGGCGATCGAGGCACTGGCGGAGGAGGTACGCGCCCTGCGGGCGCAGGTTGCCGCGTTGTCCGACTCGGCGTCTGTCGTTGCGGAGGAGCGGTTGAGTTGAGCGGTGTGTGTTTGTTCGTCGGGTGCGGGTGCGTGGGGGCTGGTCGCGCAGTTCCCCGCGCCCCTAAAAGACGAGGCCGTTTTTAGGGGCGCGGGGAACTGCGCGACCAGCCACGGACGACCCGCAGACGACGCACAACCGCACGGTCCTGCTAGAACATCCCGCTGCCCGGGCCCGCCGTTCCGGCCATCCAAACGATCGCCAGGATCGTGTCAATCGCGCCGAGTACGAGCGCGATCACCGCCGGCAGTGGGCGGGCGCCGTTCCAGCGGCGTCCCATGGCCAGCCATCCGCAGACGATCGCCAGTGGGCCGAGGATGATCCCCAGCACGAAGAAACCGGCGACCGCGCAGATGACTCCGATGATTCCGAGCGTCGCGCGGTCCGGCCCGCTCCGTGACCCCGTACGGCGACGTGAGCGAGGGTGCTTGCGCGTGGTGTGACCGAAGCCCGCCATCATCAACTCCCTGGACCTCTGAGCCGGCCGCATATCGGCCGGTTCGGGCTCGGAAGCCGGGTACCCCGGTCCCTTCGGTTCAGACCCGTACTTTCTCTCCCCCGGCTTCCGCGGCGCGCTGCCCCCCTCCGGCAGCGCGCCCCGGCCTCACCGAACTGCCCGTTCCCCACGGATCAGTTGAGAGCACTCTGACCTGCGGCGCGACCGATATGAAAGTCATACGGAACGGCGTCACCCTGATAGGCGAAAGCCCCGCCGAGTGAACTCGGCGGGGCTGGGCCCGAGATGGCGGAGAAGGGTGGGCGGACTAGATGTGCCCGACTCCCGCGCCCGCTTCCGCGTTGGCTCCCCGCTTGGTGAGGAAGGCGACGAAGATGGCCACGAAGGCGACACCGGCCGCGACGAGGCTCGCCAGGCTCATGCCGGAGATGAACGTGTCGTGCGCGACGCCCGTGATCTTCTCGGCGAGCTCGGGCGGCGTGCCCGGTGCCACCGGCGCCGCGCCGACCTGGACCGCCTCCTTGGCCTGGTCGAACTGGACCGGGGTGAGCTGCGGAAGGCCCGCGTCCGCCCAGTTGCCCGCGAGGTCGCCGTCGACCTTGGAGGCCATCACGGCACCCAGGACCGCCGTACCGAGGCTGCCGCCGATCTGCATCGCGGCCTGCTGAAGACCACCGGCGACACCGGAGAGCTCCATGGGCGCGTTGCCCACGATGACCTCCGTGGCACCGACCATGACCGGTGCGAGGCCGAGACCGAGGAGCGCGAACCAGATCGACATGAGGCCGCTGCTCGTGTCCGTCTCCAGCGTCGACACACCGAACATGGCGATGGCCGTGAGCGCCATACCGCCCGCGAGCGGGATGCGCGGTCCCGTCTTGGTGATCATCGCGCCGGCCAGGGGCGAGCCGACGATCATCATGCCGGTGAGCGGCAGCAGATGCAGACCCGCGTCGATCGGGCTCATCCCGTGCACGTTCTGCAGGTAGAAGGTGACGAAGAACAGGCCGCCCATGAAGGCGATCGCCATGAGCACCATCAGGACCACACCGGCCGACAGCGCCACGGAGCGGAAGAGCCCGAGCGGGATGAGCGGCTCGCTCACCCGGTTCTCCCAGAACGCGAACAGTCCGAAGCCGAGTACGGAGACGGCCAGGAACGACCACGTCAGCGCATCTCCCCAGCCCCACTCCGGAGCCTTGATGAGCGCCCAGACCAGGCAGAACATGGCGCCGGACAGCAGGGCGATACCGGGGAGGTCGAACGAGCGCGGCGCGTTCTCCGCGCGGTGGTCGGTGAGGATCACCACGCCGAGGACGACCGCGATGATGCCGACCGGCACGTTGATGAAGAAGACGGACTGCCAGCTGACGTGCTCGACGAGCACACCGCCGAGGATCGGACCGCCGGCCGTGGAGGCGCCGATGACCATGCCCCAGATGCCGATCGCCATGTTCAGCTTCTCGGCCGGGAAGGTGGCGCGCAGCAGACCGAGCGCGGCCGGCATCAGCAGTGCGCCGAACAGACCCTGGAGCACTCGGAAGACGACCACGAAGGCGATGCTGTCGGAGAGGCCGATGGCCCCCGAGGCCGCCGCGAAGCCGACCACACCTATCAGGAAGGTCTGCCGGTGGCCGAACCGGTCACCGAGCTTGCCCGCCGTGATCAGCGTGACGGCGAGCGCGAGGAAGTAGCCGTTGGTGATCCACTGGACGTCCGCGAAGCTGGCGTTCAGGTCCTTCTGGATGGCCGGGTTGGCGATGGCCACGATGGTGCCGTCCAGCGCCACCATCATCACGCCCACGGCCACGGTGAACAGGGTGTACCAAGGGTGGCCGCGCAGCCCCTTGCCCGGGGTCGGACCGGAGGCGGCGGGCGGAGCCTTGTCGGCCGGGCCGGTCGTGTCGACGGTGGTCTGACTAGTCATGCATCGAGGCTAATGACAGCCACTGACAGTTGACAAACCAATTCACAAGTCGGTAACTGTCACGTCACTCACGGATAGGCTCAGCTGGTCGAACGGACACCTGCGGCGCGCCGGAGGGACGAAACAGACGCAGAAGGACGAAGACGGGAAGAGGTTCCATGGACACGGCGTCACGGCCGGGACTGCGCGAGCTCAAGAAGCAACGCACCCGGGACGCCCTGGTGCGGGCCTCACTGGAACTGTTCACGACCCAGGGGTACGAGCGGACGACCGTCGACGAGATCGTCGAGGCGGTCGACGTCTCGCAGCGCACGTTCTTCCGGTACTTCGCGGGCAAGGAGGACGCCGCCTTCGCCGTCCAAGAGATGGCCGAGTCGCATTTCGTCGAGGCGGTGCGCGGGCGCCCTCCCCACGAGGCCCCGCTGGAGGCGCTGCGTCAGGCCGTCATGGCGAGCTGGGACACCATCGGTGAGGCCATCGAGGCCGTCATCCCGCTCGAACTGCACATGCGCGCCTTCCAGTTGATCGAGTCGACGCCGGCGCTGCTCGCCGCCCACCTGCGCCGTCAGGAGGGGCTGGAGGAGGAACTCGCGCGAGTGATCGCTGAGCGTGAGGGCCTGGACGTGGACACCGATCCGCGGCCGCGCGTGGCCATGGCCGTTTTCGGCGGGGTGATGCGGCTGACGGGCCGGCTCTGGGGCGCGGGCGAGGACTTCAGCGTGGCGGCGATGCGTGAGCTGACCGCCTCTTATCTCGATCAGGTGGGGCCCGCGCTGGCGGAGAACTGGCATACGGACGGCGGGAACGACCATACGGACACTGAGTGACGACAGTCGCACGCAGAGTCGAACTCCGCGCTCGACAGGGCGAGTCACTCACCTACACAGGGTGACCGAACGACTCAATATGCGCCCGGTTTTACCCAATTACCCCTCCTGAAACGTGATCCGCCTCACTCGGTTAACGCGAGACACTCCCGTTCTCCTAGTGTGTCCTTTCAGTGACTTCCTTCGACTCCACCCCCCAACTGAACGTCTGGCGCATGTTGCTCGCGCTGGCCGTGGTGTTCGTGATGCTCGGGACCACCGGCTGGACAGCCGTGCGCAACCACCGGGGCGCGACCACACCGCTCGCGGCGTCGCTGTCCGCCTGGGAACGCGGTCACATAGGCGGACATCGCCTGCCCGACCCGGACGACACGAAGCCCGCCCGGCTGGCCCACTTCTTCGCCTCGCTCGACGCGCGGCAGCGGGCCCGGCTCGCCGCCCGCTATCCGCTGGCGGTCGGCAACATGAACGGGGCGCCGGTACAGCTCCGCTACCGCGCCAACCACATCGCCCTCGACCAGGCACGCAAGGTCGAGCTCAAACGCATGCACGACGACCGGCTCTCACCGACCGGACAGCACGAGGCCGGGCGCCGGATGCACCGGTACGAGGACCTGATGAGCGGCGAGCGACACATCCTCGCCTTCGACCCGATGGGCTCGGGCCGGGTCGCGGAGGTCTTCGGCGACCTGGACAGGGCCGAGCGGGTCTCGGTCGTGGTGCCCGGCGTCGACACCAACCTCCTGACCTTCCAGCGCACCAACCGGACGTACTCGGCGCCCGTCGGCATGGCGAAGTCGCTCCACAGCGCCGAGCGGGCCGCGAGCCCGGAGACTCGTACGGCCGTCATCGCCTGGGCCGACTACACGGCGCCCAGCGGACTCGGCATGGACGCGGCCACCGGGATTCGCGCCGAGGAGGGCGCGGTCCGGCTCAACGCCCTGGTCCGGGCCCTGCCCGGACGCTCCGGGGTGGCCCTGTACTGCCACAGCTACGGCTCCGTGGTCTGCGGCGTCGCCGCGCACTCGCTGCCCTCCCGGGTCTCCGACATCGCGGTGGCGGGCAGCCCCGGTATGCGGGTCGAGAGGGCCGCGCAGCTGCACACCTCCGCCCGGGTGTGGGCCGTACGGGACGCCGACGACTGGATCGAGGACGTACCGCATCTGGAGGTCGGCGGGCTCGGTCACGGGGCCGATCCGATGTCCGCGGAGTTCGGCGCGCGGGTGCTGTCGGCCCGGGGCGCCCGGGGACACACCGGGTACTTCGTGCCCGGCACCGACAGCCTGCGGAACTTCGCCGAGATCGGGATTGGCGCGTACCGCGCGGTGCGCTGCGCCCAGGAGGATGACGTGTGCCGGGAGGGTTTGTCCGACACGGCTGAAGTCGGACGCGCGTAGAGAACGAAGAAAGTGCGGTCTGCTCAGGGAGGGGACTACGAAGCGCATGCCGCATACGATGGCCCGCATGGGTGACGTACTGGCCGGATTTCATGCCGCCTGGGAGTTCGAGTCCGACTCCGTGCTCATCCGCTTCGAACGGGGGATCCGCACGCCGAGGCTGTTCCAGGCGCTCGGTGAGCGCCGCATCCCGCTCGACGCGATCGCGGCGGTGACGCTGACGCCCGGCAAGCGCGGGACGGTCGTCCTGCGCGCCGAGCCGAGACCGGGAGCGGATCCGCTCATGGAGGCGGCCGCGGGACAGCTCAAGGACGCGTCCGACCCCTATCGCCTGGTACTGCCCGCCGAGCGGGAGACGCTCGCCGAGTACTACGCGGACGAACTGCGGGCGATGCTCCCGAGCAAGGACGCGGGTCCCGCCGAGCGGTATCTGGTGCGGCCGCCCGAGACGCCGCTGCAGTTCAAGGCGTACGACGGGAAGGCCTCCTTCGACGGGAAGTCCGTGCACTTCCGGTGGTTCTGGACGGGGGCGTCCTCCGCCAAGTGGAAGGCCGGCGACCAGAGTTTCGCCGTGTCCGACCTGTGTGGTGTCGAGTGGCGCTCGCCCGAGGTCTTCGAGGGGCATCTGCGGCTGCTTCGGCGTGATGCGGGGGTTGCGCAGCCGGCTCAGGCGGATCAGGATCCGGCCGCCGTTGTCTTCGGGCTGGGGTACGGGCCGGTTCATGAGTCGTTGCCGTTCGCGGCGTCCGTGCTCGCGGCGGTTCGGACCGGTGGGTCTTCTGCCCTGCCCGAGAGTCCTGCTGGGGCCGTGACCGGGGCGGGGGCCGATGCCGGTGCCGGGCCTCGGCGGGATCCGGCCGACATCGCCGACCGGATCCGGCATCTTGGGGAGCTTCATGAGGCTGGGCTCGTCACGGATGAGGAGTTCTCCGTGAAGAAGGCGGAGTTGCTGGCCGAGCTGTGAGGTGTGAGGGGCTGGGGGTCGGTTGTCGGCTGCGGACCATCGTGGCTTGTCGCGCAGTTCCCCGCGCCCCTGAAGGGGCTACTCCCGGCCCGCCGATACGAACGTCATGTCCGCGTAGCGGTTGCCTGATACCTGGGCGGCGATCCCGTCCAGTACTCCCAGGTCGTCCTCGCTCAGGACGATGCGGGTGGCTGCCGTGTTCTCCTCGATCCGGGTGCGCCTGCGGGTGCCCGGGATGGGGACGACCGGGAGGTCGTGGACGGACGCCTGCTGGTGGACCCAGGCCAGGGCGATCTGGCCCGCGGAGGCGTCGTGGGCCTTCGCCACCGCCCGGATCGGCTCCAGGAGGGCCGCGTTCGCCGCCGCGTTGTCGCCGGTGAAGCGGGGCTGCTGACGGCGGAAGTCGCCCGCGGTGAGCTCCGTGTCGGCGTTTGTGAAGGAGCCGGTGAGGAAGCCCCGGCCGAGCGGGGAGTACGGGACGAGGGTCACGCCCAGTTCGCGGGCCGCCGGGACCACGCCCGCCTCGATGTCCCTGCTGAACAGCGACCACTCCGACTGGACGGCCGCGATCGGGTGCACCGTCTGCGCGGCACGGAGTTCGCCGCCCGTGACCTCGCTGAGGCCGAGCTGCTTGACCTTGCCCTCGCGGACCAGCTCGGCCATGGCGCCGACGGTCTCCTCGATGGGGACGTTCACGTCACGGCGGTGCATGTAGTAGAGGTCGATCACCTCGACGCCCAGCCGCTTGAGGCTCGCCTCCACGGCCTGCCTGATGTACGGCGGGTCGTTGCGGATGATCCGCTTCGTCGGCTCGTCCGGCGGGATCGTCATGGCGAACTTGGTCGCGATGACGACCTCGTCGCGGTGCGCCCGGAAGAACGGTGCCAGGAACTCCTCGTTGTCCCCCTGGCCGTACACGTCCGCCGTGTCGTAGTGCGTCACGCCGAGTTCCAGTGCGCGCTCCAGCGTGGCCCGGGCCTCGTCGGCGTCCGTCGGGCCGTACGCGAAGCTCATGCCCATGCAGCCGAGGCCCTGTACCCCGACCTCCGGGCCGCCCGTGCCGAGCTGTGCCTTCGCGATCCTGCTGTCCGTCATCGGGACCTCTCCGACGCCAGGGCCCGCCCGGCGTCCGCATAGAAATTGATCTTCCGGTCGAGCACCGCGAGGGTGTCCTGGAGCTCGGCGATCCGCGCCCGGACGTCCCGGCGGGTGGCTTCGAGCAGCTCGAAGCGGTCGGCGTACGTGTGGTCGCCCTCGCGCACCATCTCCGCGTACCGCACCATCCCGGCGACCGGCATTCCGGTCAGCCGCAGCTTGCCGACGAGGTCGAGCCAGTCGAGGTCGCGGTTGCTGTAGCGGCGCTGGCCGGTGTGCGAGCGGTCGATGTGGGGCATCAGCCCGATCCGCTCGTACCAGCGGAGGGTGTGCGCCGTCAGGCCGGTGAAGGCGACGACCTCGCTGATCGTGTACTGGTCCTGGCCGTCCGGACGCCGGGCCGCGTGCGGCGGGCCGGCACAGGTGTCGTTCCTGGTGTCCGTGGTCTCCATCACCGTCATGGCCTCAACGCTAAAACCTTGGAGTGCACTCCAAGCAAGCGGATTCCGATGAAATTCCGACGACATCGGCCGGGGTCCGTGGCTACCGTGCCGATCATGAGTCTTGTACGTCGTGCCGTGCCCGAGGACGCCGAGGAACTCCTTCGACTGCGCCAGGTGATGATCGACTCCATGGCCGGCGCGGACACGTCCACCGACTGGCATGCCGAGTCCCTGACCACCGTACGGGGGCGGCTGGCCGATCCCGACGGGGGTTTCGCCGCGTTCGTCGTCGATCACCCCGAGCGGGTGGGGGTGCTGGGGGCGCTTGTCGTGGGGACGGTGGAGTACCGGATCGGGCGGGCCGGGAATCCGCACGGGCGGATCGGCTACGTGTTCAGTGTCGCGAGCGACCCCGAGGTGCGGCGGCGGGGGTATGCGCGGGCCTGTATGGAGGCGTTGATCGCGTGGTTCCGGGAGGAAGGGGTCGGGCAGATCGATCTGACTGCTTCGGCGGAGGCCGCGCCGCTGTATGCGTCCATGGGGTTTGTTCGTACGCCTGATCCTTTGATGCGGCTTCGGTTCTGAGCTGCGGGCCCGGTGGGGGCTTGTCGCGCAGTTCCCCGCGCCCCTGAAGGGGTGCTGCCCTGAACCGGGGCCATCACCGTGGTCGTAGGCTCTTGTGCATGTCTTTGGAGAGTCTCGCCCTCATCGAGAAGTGGCCCGTCCCAACCGTTGCCGCGGCCGTCGTGCGGGCGGACGGCACCGTGCTCGGCAGCCATGGGCCCGTCACTCAGCGGTTCGCGCTGGCGTCCGTGACGAAGCCCCTCGCCGCCTACGCCGCCCTTGTCGCGTACGAGGAAGGGGCCGTCGAGCTGGATGAGCCCGCCGGGCCCGAGGGGTCCTCCGTGCGGCATCTGCTCGCGCACACCAGTGGGCTGGCTTTCGACGAGCATCGGGTGACGGCGGCGCCGGGGGTGCGGCGGCTGTACTCCAATGCCGGGTTCGAGCAGTTGGGGGATCACATCGCGAAGGCGACGGAGATTCCCTTCGGTGAGTATCTGAAGCAGGCGGTCCTCGAACCGCTCGGGATGACGTCGACGGCCCTCGACGGCTCGCCCGCGAAGGACGGGGTCTCGACCGTCGACGATCTGGTGCGGTTCGCCGCCGAGGTGCAGGCGCCGCGGCTGCTCGATCCGCGGACCGTCGCGGAGGCGATGACCGTGCAGTACCCGGGGACGAAAGGCGTCCTGCCGGGGTACGGGCACCAGAACCCCAACGACTGGGGCCTCGGCTTCGAGATCAGGGACTCCAAGTCGCCCCACTGGACGGGGAGTTCGTCCTCGCCGCGCACCTTCGGGCACTTCGGGCAGTCGGGTACGTTCCTGTGGATCGACCCCGATGCCGGAGCGGCCTGCGTGGCGCTGACGGACCGGGCCTTCGGGCCGTGGGCCGTCGAGGTGTGGCCCGCCTTCACGGACGCGGTGCTGGCCGAGCTCTCCAGCACCCCGTAAGAGGCTCCCTACGCCATCTCCCAGAACAGCAGCTCCGCCCCGTCCCTGGCGACCGCCTCCAGGTCCTTCGCGTCCGTGATGCGGGCCGCGTCCCCGGGGCTCAGCACCCAGCTGTCCAGCAGGACTTCGCCGCGTACGACATGTGCGTACACGAACGGCGCGTCCGGGACGGCGGTGCGCTCGCCCGGCGCCAGGCGGCGTACGTGAAGTATCGCGGCCGCCTCCGGGACGGCGTACGGGGTGGAGTCGGCGATGCCGTGGACGACCTCGTACGCGGGGTCGCCGCCCGGCTCCAGCGGGGCCAGCCACATCTGGACGAAGAGCAGTGGCGTGTCCCCGTCGTTGCGTTCGATGTGGCGGACCCCGCCCGCCGAGCTGAGGCGCTGGACGTCACCGGGGCCCACGACCGATTCGTGGCCGGCCGTGTCGCGGTGGGTCAGCTCGCCCTCGACGACCCAGGTGACGATCTCGGTGTGGCTGTGCGGGTGCTCGTCGAAGCCGGCGCCGGGTGCGAGGTGCTCCTCGTTGCAGGCGATGACCGCGCCGAAGCGGAGGTTGTCCGGGTCGTAGTGCGGGCCGAAGGAGAAGGCGTGCAGGGACTCGATCCCGGCCGCCGGGTCGCCTCCGCGGTAGCGCTCGTCGGCGCGCCGTACGTCCATCACGGACCCACCGTAGACCCGTCGGACGGGCCGTCCGAGACCCTCCGCCGCATACTCCCGTCCTGATAAGGCAGTCTTGTCCCGTGCCCGAACCCGAATCCAGCAACACCGAACGCGCCGCCCGCGCCGCCCATGCGCACGCCGCGACCCTGAAGCGGCTGGAGAAGTCGTCCGGCAGTCTCGCGGCCCAGGCGATCGCACGCATGGACGAGACGCTGCCGTGGTACCGGGCGATGTCCCCGGAGAACCGGTCGTGGATCGGCCTCGTCGCCCAGGCCGGTATCGCCGCGTTCAAGGAGTGGTTCCGGCATCCGGACGCTCCCCAGGCGATCTCCACGGACGTCTTCGGCACCGCGCCGCGCGAGCTGACCAGGGCGATCACCCTGCGCCAGACCGTCGAGATGGTGCGCACCACGATCGAGGTGATGGAGAGCGCCATCGACGAGGTGGCCGCTCCCGGTGACGAGTCGGTGCTCCGCGAGGCGCTGCTCGTGTACGCGCGGGAGATCGCCTTCGCGACCGCCCAGGTGTACGCGCAGGCCGCCGAGGCGCGCGGTGCCTGGGACGCCCGGCTGGAGTCCCTGGTCGTGAACGCTGTCCTCTCCGGGGAGGCCGACGAAGGTGCGGTGTCCCGAGCCGCGGCGCTCGGCTGGAACTCTCCCGAGCATGTGTGCGTGGTGCTGGGCACGGCACCCGACGGTGACAGCGAGCTGACGGTCGAGGCCATCCGGCGGGCGGCCCGGCACGCCAAGCTCCAGGTGCTGACCGGGGTGCTCGGGGACCGGCTGGTCGTCATCGCGGGTGGCAGCGACAATCCGCTCGGTGTCGCGAAGTCCCTGATCGGGCCGTATGCCGCGGGACCCGTGGTGGCCGGTCCGGTCGTGCCCGACCTGCTCGCCGCGACCCGCTCCGCGCAGGCCGCCGCCGCCGGACTCAAGGCGTGTTTCGCCTGGCAGGACGCCCCGCGGCCGGTTCTGGCGGACGATCTGCTGCCGGAGCGCGCGATCGCCTCGGACCCCTCTGCTCGTGAACAGCTGGTGGAGGAGATCTACAGACCACTGGAAGAAGCGGGGTCCGCTCTCCTGGAGACGCTGAGCGTCTATCTCGAACAGGCGAGCAGTCTCGAAGGTGCGGCCCGGATGCTCTTCGTGCACCCCAACACCGTGCGCTACCGGCTTCGACGTGTGACTGACGTCACCGGCTGGTCGCCCTCGGATGTACGTTCGGCGTTCACGCTGCGGATCGCGCTGATCCTGGGGCGTCTGGCCGATGGAGATCCCCAGCTCTAGGCTTTTGTCGGGGCCCTACAATTCCCCCTCCTGTTCTTCGTCCCTGTCCCCACGGGCGGCGGTGCCCGTCCACAAGAGAGAGTGTGAGAGTGCTCGTACTCGTCGCTCCCGGCCAGGGCGCCCAGACGCCCGGCTTCCTGACTCCCTGGCTCGACCTCCCCGGTGTCCGCGGTGCCCTTGAGGCGTGGTCCGACGCCGTGGAGCTCGACCTGATCCGTTACGGCACCGAGGGGGACGCGGAGGAGATCCGTGACACCGCGGTGGCGCAGCCGCTCCTGGTCGCGGCCGGACTGACCTCGGCGTACACGCTCTTCGACGACCCCGCCCAGCTGCCGCTCAAGGTCGGCGCCGTCGCCGGACACAGCGTGGGCGAACTGACCGCCGCCGCGCTCGCCGGGGTACTCCCCGACGAGGAGGCCGTCCGCCTCGTCCGCCTCCGCGGGCTGGCCATGGCGGAGGCGACCGCCGCCACCGCCACCGGAATGTCGGCGCTGCTCGGCGGCGACCCGGAAGTGACGATCCCGCACCTGGAGAAGCTCGGTCTGACCCCGGCGAACGTGAACGGCGCCGGCCAGATCGTGGCCGCCGGCACGCTGGAGGAGCTGGCCGCCCTGGAGGCCGACAAGCCCGAGGGCGTACGTCGCGTGGTGGCCCTGAAGGTCGCGGGCGCGTTCCACACGCACCACATGGCCCCGGCGGTCGACGCCCTCGGCCGCGCCGCGGCCGAGCTGTCTCCCGCCGACCCGACGGTCACGTACGTGTCGAACAAGGACGGGCAGGCCGTCGCCGCGGGCTCCGAGGTGCTGGCCCGGCTGGTCGGCCAGGTCGCCAACCCGGTCCGCTGGGACCTGTGCATGGAGACCTTCAAGGAACTCGGCGTGACCGCGCTCCTGGAGGTGTGCCCCGGCGGCACCCTGACCGGTCTCGCCAAGCGCGCGCTGCCCGGCGTGAAGACGCTGGCGCTGAAGACACCCGACGACCTCGACGCGGCTCGCGAGCTCATCGCCGAGCACGCCTCCGCCTGAGCGCGTAAGGAGCCGACAGAGCATGTCGAAGATCAAGCCCAGCAAGGGCGCCCCGTACGCGCGCATCCTCGGTGTCGGTGGCTACCGCCCGGTCCGTGTCGTGCCGAACGAGGTGATCCTCGAAACGATCGACTCGTCCGACGAGTGGATCCGCTCGCGCTCCGGCATCGAGACCCGGCACTGGGCGAACGACGAGGAGACCGTCGCCGCCATGTCGATCGAGGCGTCCGGCAAGGCGATCGCCGACGCCGGGATCAGCGCCGAGCAGATCGGCGCCGTGGTCGTCTCGACCGTCTCGCACTTCAGCCAGACCCCGGCCGTCGCCACCGAGATCGCCGACAAGCTCGGCACGGCGAAGGCCGCGGCCTTCGACATCTCGGCGGGCTGCGCCGGCTTCGGCTACGGACTGACCCTCGCCAAGGGCATGGTCGTCGAGGGCTCCGCGGAGTACGTGCTTGTCATCGGCGTCGAGCGGCTCTCCGACCTGACCGACCTGGAGGACCGCGCGACGGCCTTCCTGTTCGGTGACGGCGCGGGCGCGGTCGTCGTCGGCCCCTCCCAGGAGCCGCACATCGGCCCCACCGTGTGGGGTTCCGAGGGCGACAAGTCCCACACGATCAAGCAGACCATCCCCTGGGACCGTTTCCGGATCGGCGACGTGTCCCAGCTGCCCCTGGACTCCAAGGGCGAGGTCAAGTTCCCCGCGATCACGCAGGAGGGCCAGGCGGTGTTCCGCTGGGCCGTGTTCGAGATGGCGAAGGTCGCCAAGGAGGCGCTGGACGCCGCCGGACTCACTGCGGACGACTTGGACGTCTTCATTCCCCACCAGGCCAACGAGCGGATCATCGACTCGATGGTGAAGACTCTCAAGCTGCCGGAACACGTCACGGTCGCCCGTGATGTGCGCACCACCGGTAACACCTCGGCCGCCTCGATCCCGCTCGCGATGGAGCGGCTCCTGGCGACCGGCGAGGCGAAGAGCGGCGACACCGCGCTCGTCATCGGCTTCGGGGCGGGTCTCGTGTACGCCGCGACGGTCGTTACCCTCCCCTAGGCACACCGCCCGGATCCTTCCGGGCGGGAGTACCGCCACACCCTCTGGATACACAAGAAGGAGCGCCTGACATGGCCGCCACTCAGGAAGAGATCGTCGCCGGTCTCGCCGACATCGTGAACGAGATCGCCGGCATCCCGGTCGAGGACGTCCAGCTGGAGAAGTCCTTCACCGACGACCTGGACGTCGACTCGCTGTCCATGGTCGAGGTCGTCGTCGCCGCCGAAGAGCGCTTCGACGTCAAGATCCCCGACGACGACGTCAAGAACCTCAAGACGGTCGGCGACGCGACCGAGTACATCCTCAAGCACCAGGGCTGAGCCAACCCCCAGCCCAGACGCTGCTAGCCCCGCCACCCGGCGGTGGCGCCGCTGAATCCTCGTATCCGTTGGAGAAAGAATTCCCGTGAGCCCGACCAATCGCACCGTGGTCGTCACCGGTATCGGCGCAACCACACCGCTGGGTGGCGACGCAGCCTCTACCTGGGAGGGCCTGGTCGCCGGACGTTCCGGCGTCGGCCCTCTGGAGCAGGACTGGGCCGCCGACCAGGCGGTCCGTATCGCGGCACAGATCGCCGTGGAGCCGGGCGAGGTCATTCCGCGCCCGCAGGCCCGCCGCCTCGACCGCTCGGCGCAGTTCGCGCTGATCGCGGCCAAGGAGGCCTGGGCGGACGCCGGTTACACCGACAAGGCCGGCGAGGACGCGGCGGTCGACCCCGACCGTCTGGGCGCGGTCATCGCCTCCGGCATCGGTGGCGTCACGACCCTGCTCGACCAGTACGACGTGCTGAAGGAGAAGGGCGTACGCCGCGTCTCCCCGCACACCGTCCCCATGCTGATGCCGAACGGCCCCTCGGCCAACGTGGGTCTGCTCGTCGGCGCCCGCGCCGGTGTGCACACCCCGGTCTCCGCCTGCGCGTCGGGCGCCGAGGCCATCGGCTACGCCATCGAGATGATCCGCACCGGCCGCGCCGACGTCGTCGTCGCCGGTGGTACGGAGGCGGCGATCCACCCGCTGCCCATCGCCGCCTTCGGCAACATGATGGCGATGTCCAAGAACAACGACGACCCGCAGGGCGCCTCGCGTCCCTACGACCTCGGCCGGGACGGCTTCGTCCTCGGCGAGGGCGCGGGTGTCATCGTCCTGGAGTCGGCCGAGCACGCCGCCAAGCGCGGTGCCCGCGTGTACGCGGAGGCGGTCGGCCAGGGCATCTCGGCCGACGGCCACGACATCGTGCAGCCGGAGCCGGAAGGGCGGGGCATCGCCCACGCCCTGCAGAACCTGCTGGACAACACGGACCTGAACCCGGCGGAGATCGTGCACGTCAACGCGCACGCGACCTCCACGCCGGCCGGTGACGTGGCCGAGCTGAAGGCGCTGCGCAAGGTCTTCGGCGACGACACCGACCACTTCGCGGTCTCCGGTACGAAGTCCATGACCGGGCATCTGCTGGGTGGCGCGGGTGGTGTCGAGTCCGTCGCCACGGTGCTCGCGCTGTACCACCGGATCGCACCGCCGACCATCAACGTCGACAACCTCGACCCCGAGGCGGAGGCCGCCGCCGACATCGTTCGCGGTGAGGCTCGGAAGTTGCCCGTCGAGGGGCGGATCGCCGCGCTGAACGACTCGTTCGGGTTCGGTGGGCACAACGTGGTTCTGGCGTTCCGTACGGTCTGATTTCGGCCGTATTTGTGCCTACGGTGAGTGGCCCGGGCTCCTCCTTGAGGAACCCGGGCCACTTGTCGTTCGTTGGTTGTCGGCCGCGCGCCGGTGGGGGCTTGTCGCGCAGTTCCCCGCGCCCCTTACGGGCGCGCCCGTCCGAAGGTCTCAGACCACCTGGTGGAGCCAGCGGACCGGGGCGCCCTCGCCCGCGTAGCGGAAGGGCTCCAGTTCGTCGTCCCAGGGCTTGCCGAGGAGCTTGGTGAGTTCGGACTCCAGTTGCGTTTCGCCCTGCTGGGAGCGGACCAGGGCGGCGCGCAGGCGGTCCTCGGGGATCAGGATGTCGCCGTGGATGCCGGTCACGGCGTGGAAGATGCCCAGCTCAGGGGTGCAGCTGTAGCGCTCTCCCTCGGCGGTGGCGCACGGTTCGGCGGTGACCTCGAAGCGCAGCATCTGCCAGCCGCGCAGCGCCGAGGCGAGCTTGGAGGCCGTGCCGACCTCGCCCTTCCAGGAGAACTCGGATCTCCAGGTGCCGGGTGACGCGGGCTGCCGGATCCAGTCGAGGCTGACCCGTGTGCCGAGCACACCCGCGACTGCCCATTCGACGTGCGGGCACAGCGCACGCGGCGCGGAGTGCACGTAGAGAACTCCACGTGTCGTCACTGGGACCTCCGGACAGAGCGGGCATCTTGCACTTTGGCGGAACGTCAGTGGCTGGGCAGCCACGTGGCGAGGCTACCGTGCGGCGGCGCAAGGAGTGTGACGTACCGTCGGTCCCAGCGCCCGGAAACACGGAGGTTTCACCCAGGGGGACGCTCCTGGGCGGGCCGCCGTTGCGTGACGAACGAGGGGAACTGGGAATGCGGAAGCGTGGTCACGGTTCACGAGGTGTCGCCGCGGCCGCGGTGGCGGCTCTGCTGGGTGTCGCGGGACTGGCCGGATGCGACGCCAGTGGCGGCAACTCCCCGGGGCCCTCCGGCACCTCCGCGCGGGCCGCGAAACCGTCCCCGAAACCCACTCCCGCCTGGGACAGCAGCCCCCGCTCACTGGCCGCCGTCGGCGACTCCATCACCCGCGGCTTCGACGCCTGCTCGGTACTGTCCGACTGCCCCGAGGTCTCGTGGGCGACCGGCACCGACTTGAAGGTGAACAGCCTCGCGGTACGGCTCCTCGGCCCGGCCGGTGCCGCCCAGCGCAGCTGGAACTACGCGCAGACCGGCTCCCGCATGACCGATCTGCCCGGCCAGATGGCCCAGGCCGCGACGAAGAAGCCCGAGCTGGTCACGGTGATGGCCGGCGCGAACGACGCCTGCCGTTCGTCGGTGTCCGCGATGACCTCGGTGGCGGAGTTCCGCACCCAGTTCCAGGACGCGCTGACCACACTGCGGGAGGCTCTGCCGAAGACGCAGGTGTACGTGTCCAGCGTGCCCGATCTGAAGCGGTTGTGGTCGGAGGGGCGGACCAACCAGCTGAGCAAGCAGATCTGGAAGCTCGGGATCTGCCCGTCGATGCTGGGTGACGCCGACGCGTTGGACTCGGCTGCGACGTTGCGGCGGGACACCGTGCAGGATCGGGTGGAGTCGTACAACTCGGTGTTGCGGGAAGTGTGCGCGAAGGACGAGCGGTGCCGGTTCGATGGTGGGGCGGTGTTCGAGTATCGGTTCGGTACGAAGCAGTTGAGTCACTGGGACTGGTTCCATCCCAGCAAGAACGGGCAGGCCCGGCTTGCTGAGATGGCGTACGCGGCTGTGACCTCGCGTACGCCTCCTGCGTGAGGGGTGGGGCGCCGTTTTGAGCTGCGGGTTCGTTGTGGCTGGTCGCGCAGTTCCCCGCGCCCCTAAAGACCAAAAGCGCAAAAGACCAAAAGCCCAAAGTGCGGGTCAGACTTCAATGCTCGCCCTCAGCCTGCAGTCGGTGATCGAGTGGGACGCCTCGATCTCGTATGAACCCCTCCTCGGTGTCCAGGCGTTGGTCTTCTCGTCCCAGGTCTCGAAGGCTCGGGTGGGGAGTTCGACGGTGACTGTGGCTGCTTCGCCCGGGAGTGCCTCCGCCGTTGCGAAGCCTGCCAGCCAACGCGTCGGGCGGGTGGTGTCGGGCTCTGTGGGAGCCAGGTAGATCTGGACGGTCTCTCGGCCCTCGCGGGTGCCGGAGTTGGTGATGCGGACCGTGACCGTTGTGCCCGTCACGTCGATGGAGTCGTACGTCCAGTCCGTGTAGCCGAGGCCGTGGCCGAAGGGGTAGGTCGGGGTGCGGCCCTCCTTCTCCCAGGCCCGGTAGCCGATGAACACGTCCTCGGTGTAGGGGAGTTCGCCGTCGGTGGGGGTGACCCGGGTGACCGGGGCGTCGGTGAAGGAGCCCCAGGTGGTGGGGAGGCGGCCGCCGGGCTCGTGGGTGCCGGTGAGGACGTCGGCTAGGGCGGCGCCGCCCTCCTGGCCCGGGAACCAGCTGAGGAGTACGGCGGACACGTCGTCGCGCCACGGGAGTTCCACCGGGGAGCCGGAGTTGACGATCACGACGGTGTTGGGGTTGGCGGCGGCGATCGCGTGGACCAACTCGTCCTGGCGGCCGGGGAGTCGGAGGTCCTTGCGGTCGAAGCCCTCGGACTCGACGCGTTCGGTGGTGGCGACCACGACGACCGCGGTGTCGGCGGCGCGGGCGGCCTCGACGGCTTCGGCGATCAGTTCGTCCGGGTCGCGCTGGGGCTCCTTGTGGGTGAGCGTGAAGGCGACGACCTTCATGGGGACGTTCTCGGGGACGGAGACGACATGGCGCAGTGAGACCTCGTAGGTGTCACCGGCGGTCAGGTCCACCGTGGCCCGCTCGACCGGAGCGCCGAAGAACGTCACGAACGGGTCGTCCTTCTCCGCCCGTTGGACCTCGTCGAAGTACGTCGTGCCGTCGACCGTGAGCGTGAAGGCGCCGAGTCCCTTGATGCCGAAGGTGTGCGGGCCGCTCTCGCGCGGGGTGAAGGTGCCGGTGAGTTCGACGCTGTGGAGGTTGTCGTGGGTGACTCCGTCGGGCAGGTCGTCGCCCATCCACTGGAGGTGACCGCTCGGTGCGGAGCCCGTGCCGACGACGGTGCCTGCGGAGTCGCGGCAGACCGCTCGCAGTTCGAATCCCTTGTCGGCGGCGGCGAGTTCCTCGTTCGGGTCGGCGCCGACCGCGTACGTCAGCGTGCCCTCGGGCAGTGCGGCGGTGAGGCCGTCGAGCGGGGAGACGACCCGGGCGGGGAACACGACGGCGGAGCCGCCGCCGAGGACCCGGGCGTCGCGGGCGGCGGCGCCGATGAGGGCGACCGACCGGCCCTCGGGGATCGGGAGGGCGCCTTCGTTGCGTACGAGCACGAAGGCGCGGCGGGCGATCTCACGGGCCAGCGACTCTCCGTCGACCTCCGCCGGGAAGTCGGTGACCACCGGTTCGGCGCCGTCCAGGATGCCGACGCGGGCGGCCAGGCGCAGCACGTTGCGTACGGCTTCGTCGACCTTGGTCTCCGCCACCTCTCCGGCGCGGACGGCGACGGCGAGTTTCTCGCCGTACACGGTGGTGGGTCCCGGCATCGCGACGTCCAGGCCGCCCTCGACGGCGTCGACGGTGGAGCGGGCGGCCATCCAGTCGGAGACGTTGAAGCCGTCGAAGCCCCACTCGCCGCGCAGGATCTCGTCGACCAGGTAGCGGTGCTCGGTCATCGTCGTGCCGTTGACCGAGTTGTAGGCGGTCATGATGCCCCAGGGGTGGGCGTTCTCGACGATCGCCTCGAAGGGGGCCAGGTAGAGCTCGCGCAGGGCGCGTCGGGAGACCACGTTGTTCACGGTGAAGCGGTCGGTCTCGGCGTCGTTGGCGACGAAGTGCTTGACGGTGGTGCCGACGCCACCCTCCTGGACGCCGGTCACGTACCCGGAGCCGATCCGCCCGGTGAGATACGGATCCTCGCTGTACGCCTCGAAGTGACGGCCGCCGAGCGGTGATCGGTGCAGGTTGACCGTGGGGGCGAGCAGGACGTGGACGCCCTTGCGGCGGGCCTCCTGGGCGAGGAGGGTGCCGGCGCGGCGGGCCAGGGCGGGGTCCCAGGTGGCGGCGAGCGCGGTCGGGGACGGCAGGGCGATGGACGGGTCGTCGGCGGTCCAGCGCACGCCCCGTACCCCTATCGGACCGTCGGACATGACCAGCGACTTCAGGCCGATCTCCGGCAGGGCGGGCAGGGACCACATGTCCTGTCCGGCGAGCAGCCGCGTCTTCGCGTCCAGGTCGAGTTTCGCGAGCGCGGTCTCGACCACGGCCTCGCGTGCCTGGTCGGCCGGGGTGGACCGGGTTCCCTGGGTTCCCGCCATGGCGGTGCCTCCTCGTCGAAGTCCGTACCGTCCCTCCATCCTGCACGCGTTACCTGTAGATCGGTAGGTTTAGTTATCTGTACGTTACTTTCAGTGGGCCGGGGGATGTGCCCGTGTCGTACGGTGACGTCATGACGAGCAAGGCGCCCCGGTCGGCCAGGAGCGTGGAGCGGCGCGCGGAGATCCTCCGGGCGACGCTGGAGGTGATCGCCGAGCGCGGTTACCGGGGCGCGAGCCTGGCCGCCGTCGCCGAGCGGGTCGGGCTCACCCAGCAGGGGCTGCTGCACCACTTCCCCACCAAGGAGGCGCTGCTCGTCGCCGTGATGGCGGAGCGCGACCAGTGGGACGCGATGCCCGCCACCAGGCTGCGGCTCGATCTGCTGGACCAGCTGGTCGAGTACAACGCGATGCGGCCCGGGATCGTGCAGACCTTCTCGGCGCTGCTCGGCGAGAGCGTCACGGAGGGGCACCCGGCCCGTGAGTTCTTCACCGAGCGGTACGAGGCGGTGCGCGCGAACATGGCGCAGGTGCTGCGGGCCGACTACGGGGAGCGGCTGCCGAGCGGGCTCACGCCTGAGCGGGCCGCTCCCCTGCTCGTCGCGGTGATGGACGGGCTGCAGTACCAGTGGCTGCTCGCGCCGGAGTCGGTGGACATGCCGGCGGCGTTCCGCGACTTCCTCACGCTGCTGGGCGAAGGCCCCGGGGTCAGCGGGGGCTGACGGCGGCGACGACCTCCACCTCGACGAGGGCCTCCGGCTTGAAGAGGCGGGACACCTCGAAGGTCATGCTGGTGGGGGCGGTCCCGGTGAGGAACTCCCGTCGTACGGAGCCGTATTCGTGGAGTCTGTCGATGTCCGTCAGATACGTACGGATGTTGATGACGTCGGCGAGGGTGGCTCCGTGCGCCTTGAGCAGGGCGTCGATGGTCTCGAAGACCCCGCGGGACTGTTCGGCCAGGGTGTCTCCGTCGGCGATCTGTCCGGAGAGGTACAACATCACTCCCCCGCCGTCGAGTTCGACCCGGGCGACCTGGGAGTAGTAGGCGTTGGCGGGCTGCGGGGCGGAGGGCGGGTTGTCGAGCGTCGTCTGCATCTTCACGTGTTCCTTCGGTGGTCCTTCTTGTACGTGTCCTCGGCCTTGTACGTGTCCTCGACGCTAGGTGTGGGCGGGCGATGCGACAAGCGAATGTCTAGCATGGCCGCCATGCAGACACCGCATACCGAAAGCGACGCCGACGCCCTGGTCGGCGGGGCCGTGGGGGTGGGGACCGGCGGCCCGGACGACGTGCCGGGCCTCTCGACCGTCTGGCTGCGGGTCTTCCTGGAGGTGGCCCGGCACGGGTCGTTCACGGTGGCGGGGCGGGTGCTCGGCTGGACGCAGTCGGCGGTGTCGCGGCAGGTCGCCTCGCTGGAGGCGGCGCTCGGCGGGGCCCCGCTCTTCGACCGGCTGCCGAGAGGGGTTCGGCTGACGGGGGCGGGGCGGGCGCTCGTCCCGCACGCCGAGGCCGTCACCGAGCGACTCCGCGACACGGCACGGGAGTTGGCGTCACTGCGCGAGGCGTCGAGCGGCAGACTGCGGGTCGGTGCGTTCGCGACGGCCGACGCGGCGCTGGTGCCTCGCGCCATCGCCGCCTTCCGCGCCCGGCACCCGGGGGTCCGGCTCACCCGCGAGGAGGGGCTGACACCGGCCCTCCTCGACGCCCTCACCGCGGGCGACCTCGACCTCGCGGTCGTCTCCACGACGGGCCGCGCCCCGCTGGACGCCCACGAACTGCACCACCTCCTCGACGAGTCCCTGTACGTGGCCGTCCCGGCGGGCCATCCCCTCTCCGGCCTCCCGTCCATCCAGCTGTCCCAACTCGCCGACGCCGACTGGATATCCGGCAGCTCCCGCCCCGAGGGCACCCTCCTCGACATGGCTCTGCTGCACGGTTTCCGCCCGCGTGTGGCACACGTCGTCGCCGAGTGGACGGCCAAGCAGGGGTACGTGGCCGCCGGGCTCGGGGTGACCCTGATCCCGGCGCTGGCCGCCGAGTCCGTACGCCCCGACATCGCTCTCCTGCCGGTCCACGACGAGGGGGCGCCGGCCCGGGCGGTGTACGCGGCGACGGCCCGGGGCAGACACCCGGAGCCGTCCACGTCGGCGTTCCTGGCCGCCCTGCGCGAGGCGGCGGCGAAGATCCCCTCGCCCCGCACCTGACTCGCACACCCCTGCGTTCACGCGCCATGGCGCACGCCCCGTCCGTCACGCATACTGCGGCCATCCGACGACGGCCCCCACTCGCGACGGAAGGACCTGAACTACCTTGACGCACATACGTGTTCAGCTCGGCGCCCTCGGCCTGGCCCTGCTGACCGGCCTCGCGGCCCCGCCCGCCCACGCGGCGGAGGACCCCGCCGCCGCGCCCACCGTGGAGGAACGGCGACTCGACAGGGCGGCGCCCCAGGAGATCCTGGCCCGCTCCGGATTCGCCACAGTGGCACCGGAGTTCGTACGAGCACTGGGCAAGACCCGTTCGTACGCGCAGGCCGAGCGGGTGGTCGAACGGCAGGGCGCGCGACTGTGGCAGCGGGCCGTGGACCGCGCGCAGGGCCGGGGCCCGGCGGGCGGCGACCTGAGCCGGGACGACGACCGCCCGCTGTACTGGGCTCGGCTCGGCATGACCCGTGAAGTACGCCAGTGGGAGCCGCGGTTCGGCCTCACCGAAGCCCAACGGACCCGTCTGCTCACCTCACTCGAGCGCACCTCCCGCGGGCAGGACACCATCCGCTACCCGCACTCCAAGGGCATCAAGCGAATCCTGGTGACGGGCTTCGACCCGTTCACGCTGGACCGGGACATCCGGATCTCCAACCCGTCCGGAGCCACGGCCCTCGCGCTCGACGGCACGGTGATCGAGACGGCGGACGGCCCGGCCCGTATCGAGACCGCCGTCTTCCCGGTCCGCTGGCAGGACTTCGCCGACGGCACGGTGGAGCGGACCCTGCGCCCGCAGCTCCCCCGTGTCGACCTGTTCACGACGGTCAGCCAGGGCCGGGTGGGCCGGTTCGACGTCGAGCGCACCAACGGGGCCTGGCGGGGCGGCTTCGGGGACAACGAGAATCTCTCCCGCACCGAGACCATCCCGGTCACGGACCCGGCCTCGCAGCCGCAGTGGACGTCGACGACCCTGCCGTACAAGGACATCGTGGCCGCGAGCACGGGCCGATTCCCCGTGTACGACAACACGTCGGTGACCGAGATCCCGGCGGGCGGCACCACTCCCGTCGTACGCCCCGAGGGACCGACCGCCGGCTCGACCGCCCGCGCGGGCGGCGGAGGCGACTACCTCTCCAACGAGATCGCGTACCGCGCGACGCTTCTGCGGGACCGGCTGGGCCTCACCGCCTCGCTCCCCGGCGGTCATGTCCACACGCCGGTCCTGCAGTTCGGGACGGGCAACACGGATCCGGCGAGCGGGACGGTCACCGACCCCCAGTTCATCCAGAACCGGCTGGACATCATCGCCCAGGTCCGATCGATCCTGAAGGTGGCGGCGGACGTCACCGGCTGACGCTGCCGGCCTGCTCTCCCTCGTCCTCGTCCTCTTCTTCGCGGGTCTCCTCGCCCATCAGATCGCGAGCCATCAAGGTGGCGCCCGCGACCGCGCCGGGCATCAGGAAGACGGCCACGAAGGGGACGAGGAAGGCGAGGCCCAGCGGAGTGCCGAAACCCCAGATCAGCCTCTTGCGGGAGCGGAGCATGGTGAGGCGGTCGCGGAGTACGACACCGCGGCGTTGCAGGGCGACCGCCGTCAGTTCCTCGGTGAGGAAGAAGCCCGTGACGAAGAAGCCGATCACCGGGACGACGGTCTGTCCGACGAACGGGATGAACCCGAGCGCGAAGAGCAGTACGCCCCAGACCAGGGCCCTGGCCACGACCCTGAGGCTGTCCCGTGCGGAGATCAGGAGCTCGCGCCACAGGGGCAGGCCCGACTCGGGTGCCGTGCCGTCCGGGGAGACGTCCCTGTCCACCTTCTCCGAGAGGTTCTCGTAGAAGGGCTGGCCGAGGAGGAGCGTCACGGCGGTGAACGTGATCACGGAGAGGAGGAGGGCGAGGGCGAAGAGGACGGCCGTCAGGAATCCGCGGAAGAGGCCGAGCCAGGGGCTCGACCAGTCGTCTGCGAAGGGGGTGGCCCAGGCGGTGAAGTCCGTGCCCCACAGGGCCAGGGCGGTGAGGGCTGCGGCGTACAGGACGAGGGTGATGAGGCCGGGGATCAGTCCGAAGCCGAACTGCTTTCCGTGGCGGGTCACCCACCGCTGTCCCCGCACCAAGTAGCCGAACCCCACGCCAAGATCATGCATACCTGCACCATACCGGGGGCTCCGCCGGGGGGTTGTGGTCGGCTGCGGGCCCGTTGTGGCTTGTCGCGCAGTTCCCCGCGCCCCTGGAAGGGCACCGCCCGGAGGGGACGGTGGCCGCGGCTCACGACGACACGCGAGGGCAGCAACCGTGCGGCGAGCGGGTCTTGTGTCTGCCGTCGCAGTCCCGTAAGGAACTCCGCGAGCCGCTCGACGACTTGTGGGCGGACTCAGGTGTTCAGCGCTGCCGCGAGGATTCGTACGCCGTGGCTGATCCTGGACTCGTTGACGTTGCCGAAGCCGAGTACCAGGGCAGGGCTGAACGCGGTCGGACCGGTCGCGCCGGCGGTGCGGTAGCGATCGAGACCGTAGACCTGGACGCCCTGGGCGGCGATGCGGTCCACCAGGTCCTTCTCGGTCGGCTTCGGGGGGAGCCGCAGGAGGGCGTGGCAGCCTGCGTCCAAGCCGTCGAGCCGGATGCCGGGGGCGTGCTCGGCGAGTTCGGTGACCAGGGTCTGGCGGCGCGCGTGGTAGATGTCGCGCATCCTGCGCAGATGCCGGTCGAAGCGTCCGGACTCGATCAGCAGCGCCAGTGCGGTCTGGTCGAGCGCGGGTACTCCGCGGCTGGTCAGGTGTTTCTCCCGCGCCAACGGTTCGAGGAGTCGTGGTGGGGCCAGCAGCCAGCCGATCCGGATGCCTGGCGCCAGTGTCTTGCTGACCGAACCGAGCGCGATGACCCGGTCCGGTGCGAGGCCCTGCAGCGAGCCGACCGGCTGACGGTCGTAGCGGAACTCGGCGTCGTAGTCGTCTTCGAGAACGAGTCCGTCGACCTCCTCGGCCCAGGCGATCAGGTCGCGGCGGCGCTGTGCGCTCAGGACGACTCCGGTCGGGCATTGATGAGCCGGTGTGACCAGGACGGCGCGGGCTCCGGACGCGGCCAGCGCCTCCACGTCCACACCCTCCTCGTCGACGGGTACCGCGATCGGTGAAAGGCCTGCCCGGGTGGCGAGTTCGTCGTGCTCGCGGGGTCCAGGGTCCTCCAGAGCGACCGTGTCGTGGCCGGCGTGCGCGAGCGTACCGAAGACCAGGTTGAGGCCGTGCCGGAAGCCGTTCACGATGATCGCGTCCTCGGCTTCGGCGGTACCGGCTCGGACGCGCCGGTGGTAGCCCGCGAGGACACCGCGGAGCTGTACGGAGCCCGAGCCCGTTTCATCGCCCATGGCAGCGGATCCCGCCCCCCGTGCGGCCTGGGTGAGCGCCCACAGCCAGTCCTGCATCGGGAACGACAGGAGGTCAGGGATTCCGTACTCGAAGTCGACCTCGATCGGCGCCGGCCGCGTGCGGTCGTCCCGTTTCGGTCGCCGCGGCGCATCGCGTGCGGACGTGCTCGGAGCGACCCGCGTGCCGGATCCGGTCGCGGTGATCAGGTAGCCCTCCGCGGCCAGTTGGTCGTAGGACTCCACGACCAGACCACGGGACACCTGAAGTTGCCCGGCGAGGGACCGGCTGGACGGCAACCGCTCCCCCGCGGAGAGCCGGCCGGCGCGGATCGCGCCGCGCAGCTCGCGCTGGAGCTGCTGTCCGATCGGTTCGGGACTTGACCGGTCCAGGCCGATGAGCAGTTCCGGCCCGATCCCGACCCAGCGCACCGCCATCAACGCCACCCCAAGTGGTCCACTCCGCAGCCTTCAGATTGGCCCTGCAGGCAAGACCAATCTTCGTCGAGGATCGAGGTACTGGCAACGACCCCAGCAGGAGGACCCGATGATCACCTCGACATTCAGCGCTCACGACGGCGGTGGGCTCCGATGACCATCGGGATCCTGCTGGCGTTGCTGGCCGCCGTCGGGTACGGCACCTCCGACTTCATCGGAGGCTTCGGCTCGGGGCGGGTCTCGGCCTGGGCGGTCGCGTTCACAGGGCAGCTGGCCGGTGCGGCGGCCATCGTCGGTGTCAGCTTGGCGATGCCCGGGACCCCGTCACTGCGGGACTTCGGCTGGGCGACGCTGGCCGGTCTCGGCGGTGCGATCGGGTCGGCCTTCCTCTATCGCGGTCTCGCCTCCGGCAGCATGGGGACCGCGGCACCGGTCTCGGCCGTCGGCGCCGCGATCCTGCCCGTCCTGGTCGGCTCCGCCCTCGGCGAGCGGCCGACCTCGCTCGTCTGGCTCGGCGTCCTCGTCGCGTTGCCCGGTATCTGGCTGGTGGCTCACGAGAGTGGCGCAGACCCGGCGGCCGGTCGCCGGCCGGCGATGATCGACGGCGGAATCGCCGGGCTGGGTTTCGGCTGCCTGTTCGTCGCCACCGCTCAGATTCCGTCCTCCGCCGGCGTGCTGCCGCTGGCCGTGAGCCAGCTGATCGGTGCCGTCGTGATCGCCGTGATCGCCACCGCACTCCGCCGGCCCTGGCGTTCTGGTGTCAGGCACCTGCACTGGGGCGTCGTCGCCGGCACGCTCGGCGCGGTCGGTACCTGTCTCTATCTCGCCGCCACCCAGGCCGCCGACCTCGGCGTGACCGCGGTCCTCACCTCGCTCTACCCGGCGATCACGGTTCTGCTGGCCGTCGTGTGCCTGAAGGAACGCATCCGCCCCACCCAGCGCCTCGGCCTCGCCACCTGCGGAGCCGCCGTCGTCCTCGTCGCCATCGGATGAGAACTCACCAAGGAGAGACCGAAATGACGTACTCACTGCCCGACACCGCACCGCAGACCGCCGCAGGCAAGGTCCTCTGGCACTTCACGATGTCGCTCGACGGCTTCGTCGCCGGCCCCAACCACGCGATGAACTGGATGACCGGGATCGTCAACCCCCGGGCCGACATCACCCAGGAGTACGTCGAGACCACCGGCGCCATCCTCGGCGGCCGGGACGGCTTCGACGCCTTCCCCGACGCCGACTCCACCTACGACGGCACGATGCAGGGAACCGTGTTCATCCTCACCCACCACCCCGAGGACGCCCCGCCCACCCCGAGGACGACGTTCCTGAACTGCGGTGTGGCCGAAGCGGTCCGGATCGGCCTCGAGGCCGCCGACGGCAAGAACCTGGAGATCCTCTCCGCCTCGGTCGGCCGGCAGGCCCTCGAACTCGGTCTGATCGACGAGATCGACCTGCACATCGCCCCCGTCCTGCTCGGCGACGGAATCCGCCTGTTCGACAACCCCGGCGGCGCCCCCGTCAAACTCCGACTGCTCAACGGCGACATCCCCACAGCCGAGATCAACGTCAGGTACCGGCCGGCCGCCGACGACCAGCAGCCCTAGGCACAGCCGGACTGCTCACCGCAATCGCAGCCGCTCTCCGTAGTCGGGTCGGGACCGTCCAGAGCAACAAGGGTCGGTCCTGACCGTGTTCGAAGTGCCGCCCGTCCCCGCTTCGACACACCGGGTCGTCTCCCAGCCTCGACGGCAGGCCGCCGGCAACCAACGAAGTGTGGGAAACGGGCACTTGGGGGCGCGAGGAGCTACGCGACCAGCCACAACGCGTCCCGCGGACCACGTCACACGGGATGGACCGCCACCACAACCCCCCGCTCCGCCGCAGGCGACACCGCCGCGGTGACGCGGACAGCCCCCGCCCGAGCCACCCTCCCCACCCGCGAAGCGGACACCAGCAGCAACGGCTGCAGCCGTTCGAGGCCGGACACCACGAACTCCTCCCCGGCGATCAGCAGGGGACGGCCGGCCTTCAGACCCGCAGCCGCCGCCTCCGTAATGTCCGCCAGAGGCGGCAGAGCCACCCGCACAACCCCCACCCCCGCAGCCGCGGCCCGCTCGGCCAACGCCACCTGCAACGGCACCAGCGGAGCCAACGCCGCGGTCAACGCGTCAGCGATCCGCCGCAGTTCGGGGGACGAGTCCCGCAGAACATCCGCCGCGGCCCGGATCAACGGCGCGAGCGCGAGCAGCACCCCCGCCACCACCCCCGCCGCCGCGGGCAGCAACGGCGACGTGGCGTCCACCAGTTCGCCCAGCGCCTCCGCCGCCTCCTCCACCGCGGGCTCCACCGCGTCGAGGACGGGCAGCAGACTGTCCCCGAGCGCCGTGAGCAACGCCTGCGCGGGCTCGCTGACCGGATGAACGGCGAGCGGCGCCCCACTCGTCCCCAGCCGAGTCAACGTGTCCACGATCCGGTAGAAGGCCTCCTGCGCCTCGGGCGAGGCACTGGCCTCGGCCAGCTCGGCGGTCGTCTGCCGCAGCACCCGCAGCACTTCCGCCCCCGAACCGTCTCTGGGATCGAAGGTGTTGATCGCGATACGCGTGATGTTCCCCGCCGTGTCGAGCAGTTGGCCGGTGATGTCGGTCGTGCTCCGCGCGATACGTGCCACGTCATCCCTGCTGGGGAGCGACGGAATCGTTGCCATGGACTCTCCTCGCCTCACGCACAGCATGCCCGCTCCACCGACACTCGGACCCACCATCAGCGGGAACCCGCGGCAACCCGTGGCCCCGGTGACGCCAACGCCCTCTTGTTGCACGTGAGTCGAACAGGTAGACCTCCGCGTACCGATGTCAGGCATGTCCACAGCAACTCCAGCGGAGGTACGCGTGCGTCTACCGAGACCCGCCCTGATCGCCACGGCCACCGCCACCGCGGCGGCCACGCTCCTGCTCACCCCGAACGGCGCGGTCGCCGACCCCACGCCCGGTCCCGCACCCCAGTCCGCTCCCCCGGTCCGCGAGGGCTCAGGTCTCTCCGATCTCTCCGACCGGGCGGCCGCCAGAGCCCCGGAGAGCACGACGGACCGCGCCCTCACCGCCCCGGTCACCGAGCTCACCGACGGCACCGGCACCGCCGGAGGCACCCGCGGCTACCCCCGCGAGCAGGTGCTCACCCCGGACCCGGAGAACCCGGCCGACAAGTCCATCAAGCTGGGCCTCACCCCGTACCACGCCATCGCCCCGAAGCTGAACGCCCTCCAGCGGCTCGGCGACCGGGTGAGCGTGGAGGTGGCGGGGCGCTCGGCCGGCGGACACCGTCTCTACCTGGTCACCGTCACCGCGCCGGAGTCCACGCGCCAGGCCCGCGCCCAGGAACGTATGCGCGAACTGATCGAGAACGCGCCCTCGGCCGCAGCCAAGGACCCGTCGGTCAAGCGCACTTACAAGACGCCCGTGTTCTTCAACAACAACATCCACGGCAACGAGTGGGAGGGCACGGACGCGGCCCTCAAGCTGATCGAGAAGCTCGCCACCGCCCAGGACCGGTCCACCACCGATCTGCTCGCCCGCAACCGCGTGTACTTCAACATCACCGCGAACCCGGACGGCCGTGTCGCCGGCACCCGCGCCAACGCCAACGGCTTCGATCTGAACCGTGACTTCGTGACCGCCTCGCAGCCCGAGGTCCGCGCGATGCGCCGGATCGCGATCGACAAGCAGCCGGCAGTCATGGTCGACCTGCACGGGTACGTCAACGGCACGCTCATCGAGCCCACGACTCCCCCGCACGGCGAGAACTACGAGTACGACCTCTTCCTGAAGAACACCTACGCCAACGCCCTGGGCATGGAGGCCGCCGTCAACGGCCTCGGCTACACGCCCGCCAAGGACGGCGTGGAGCCAGCCCAGATCCCGTTCCGGGACCAGGAGGAGGGCTGGGACGACTGGCCGCCGATCTTCACCCCTCAGTACATGCCGTTCCACGGCGCGGTCGCGGCGCACACGGTCGAGTTCCCGATGGCGGTGAACAACGACGAGTACGACGACCTGCCCGTCACCGAGCTGCGCCGCCGCTCGGCGATCAACGTCGCCATCGCGGGCGCGGCGATGCGCGCGAGCCTCGACTACACACAGGCGAACCGCACTTCGCTGATCGCCGACCAGATCGAGGTCTTCCGCCGGAGTGTCACGGGCGCCGCGCAGGTCCCGGTCTCGCCGGAGACGGTTCCGGGCGTGCCGGGCATCGGCCCTGAGGACGTCTACACGACGGACTTCCCGCGCGCGTACGTGATCCCGGCGGGCGCGAAGGCACAGCGCTCGGCCACCGCCGCGGCCCGGCTCGTCGACCACCTGCTCGCCAACGACGTCCAGGTCCGGCGCGCGACAAAGGACTTCGGGCTCGGCGGGAAGACATACGCGAAGGGGTCGTACGTCGTCGATCTGCGCCAGCCCAAACGCGGCATGGCCAATGTGATGCTGGCGGACGGACGGGACATCAGCGACAAGGTGTCCGTGATGTACGACATCTCGGGCTGGAGTCTCGGCCGTCTGTGGGGCGCGACCGTCGACACCGTACGGACGTCGAAGCTCTCCGTGCCGGACCGCGCGGTGCACGAGGCCGCGAACGTCGGCTATGTGGCGCCTCGCGGCACGCTCCGGCTGCGGCTCGACGACGCCCGTGAGATCGCGGCCCTCAACTCCCTTCTCGCGGACGGGGTTTCGGTGCGCGGGGCGGCCGACGGCAGTGCGATCGTGCCCGCCTCGGCCCGTACGAGGGCTGCGGCCCTGGCGAAGAAGTACGACGTGGCCTTCGACGCGACGAAGGCGGCCGGGACCGCCCCGCTCCACCGCGTGCGGGTCGCCGCGGCCGTCACGCCCGGCGAGCTGTTCGCGCTGCGCGAGATGAACTTCGACGTGACGCCCGTCTCCACGGCGATCCTCAACGCGGGCTTCGACTGGTCGAAGGCGGACGTGCTGTTCGCCTCCGCGGGTCTGAACCACGCGGGCCTCAACACGGCCGCACGCGCCGCCCTGGACGCCTTCCTCGACCGCGAGGGCCTCGTCGGCCGCGGAGCCACCGGAGCGGCCCTCAACGCCGCCGCGGGGCTTCTGGCGGTCAAGCCCGTCGAGGGCAACGGTGACGCCAACGGCGTTGTGCGCGTGGTCAATTCGGCCGGCGGAGTGACCTCCGGCGCCCCGGACCACAGTTTCGTCTACGCGCCGCTGTGGTTCACGGACCTCGGCCCCGGGGTCCGGGTGGAGCAGTCGTACGCGGCCGGGAACCCGCTCGTGTCCGGGCACTGGCGTGCACTGGAGGACGGCAGCGGCGGTCCGGCGCAGGCCGCGGGGCGGGCCTCGGTGGTCAGCGGTCCGCATGCCGTCCTGTTCGGCACGGAGCCGCTGTTCCGTGATCATCCGAAGGGGCAGTTCCCACAGGTCGCACGTGCTTTGCTGACAGTGTCCTGAGGGACGTTCCCAGACAACCGTGACACGAGGAGAGTACGGATGACACAGGAGATCCACGGCACCGTCGCCGAAGGCTTCGAGGCGGTGCGCGAGGAGTTCGCGTCCGTCGTCGCCGCCGAACGTCCCGACTACGCGGGCCAGTTGAGCGCGTACGTACGGGGGCGGCGGGTCGTCGATCTCTGGACAGGCGCGGACACGGACGGCGACACGCTGTTCGGTGTCTTCTCCTCCACGAAGGGGGCGGCTCATCTGGTGGTCGCCCTGCTCGTGCAGGACGGCACGCTGGACCTCGACCGTGAAGTGGCCCACTACTGGCCGGAGTTCGCCGCCGAGGGCAAGGGAGCGGTGACCCTGCGGGAGCTGCTCGCGCACCGGGCGGGCGTGGTCGGGGCGGACGCGGGCTTCACGGTCGAGGAACTGGCCGACGACCGGGTGGTGGCCGAACGCCTCGCCACCCAGCGGCCGTTCTGGCGGCCGGGCTCGGCGTTCGGCTATCACGCGCTGGTGATCGGCGCGCTCACGGGCGAGGTCGTACGGCGGGCGACGGGCCGTACGCTCCAGGAGCTGTACGAGGAGCGGATCCGGGCGCCGTACGGGCTCGGGTTCTATCTGGGGCTGCCCGAGTCGGAGGAGCACCGGTATCTTCCGGTCCTGCCGATGGCACCGACTCCGCCGGAGCAGGCGCTGCTCGACGCCACGCCCAGGGGGCCGCACACGTTGTCGTCGATCGCGTTCAACGAGCATGTGCCGGGGGCCGTGCCGCTGGTGGACTTTCCCAACTCCCGTGCCGTGCGTGCCCTGGGCTCCGCCTCGGCGGGCGGGGTCGCGTCCGCGCGGGGGCTCGCCGGGATGTACGCGGCGGCGATCAGTCAGGTCGACGGGCGGGGGCCGCTGCTGAAGCCCGACGCGGTCGGGGAGGTGGGACAGATCCACTCGGTCGGCTACGACCTGATCGCGCGCGCCCACAAGTCGTACGGGCTCGGGTTTCAGGCCACCGCGGACATGTGGCATCCGTTTCTGGGGGCCGGGGCGTTCGGGCACAGCGGGGCGGGGGGATCGCAGGGGTTCGCGGATCCGCGGAGTGGGCTTGCGTATGGGTATACACGGCGGCGGATCGCGTTTCCCGGTGGGGCCGCGCCGGAGAATCAGCGGTTGGTCCGGGTGGTTCATAAGGGGGCGCTCGCGCTTGGTTAGGCGCGAACGCCCCCTCATGAACCGGGGGTTGTGTTGAGGGTGCGGGGTGGTGGGGGCTTGGTCGCGCAGTTCCCCGCGCCCCTGGAAGACCGGTGGCTGGGGTCGTGCGTCGCGTGACCGTCCGCCTTGGTTGCTCGCGCCGTTCCCCGCGTCCCCAAAAACCGGTGGCCCGGCCCGTACGTCACGTGACGGGCCGGCCTCGGTTGCTCGCGCCGTTCCCCGCGCCCCTGAAGGGCCTGTGGCTCAGGTCAATGTGACTGTGATGTTGCCTGTGGTGGCCTTCGAGTAGGGGCATACCTGGTGGGCCTTTTCCAGGAGGGAGCGGGCCGTGGTGGGGTCTGTGTTCGGGATGCTGGCGGAGATCTCGACTATGAGGCCGAAGCCTTCGGCGTTCTTGCCGATGCCGACCTTCGCTGTGACGGTCGAGCCGGAGATGTCGGCCTTCTCCTGGCGGGCGACGACGCCGAGGGCGCCCTGGAAGCAGGCGCTGTACCCGGCGGCGAAGAGCTGCTCCGGGTTGGTGCCGGTGCCGCTGCCGCCCATTTCCTTGGGCGGGTTGACGACGACGTCGAGCCTGCCGTCATCGGTCGCGACACGGCCGTCGCGACCGTTCTCGGCGGTGGCGACGGCGGTGTAGAGGACGTCGGTCTGCTGGATGGACATGCGGTGGCTTCCTCCTTGGTCCGCCACGACTCGCGCCCACGATTCGCGACAGTTTCGGAAAGAAGTTACCGCATGTCGGAAGTCCAGCAGAAGCCCGGATTCGAAGTCAGAGCTTGACGATCATCTTTCCGGTGTTCTCGCCGCGCAGGACGCCGAGGAACGCCTCCAGGTTGTTCTCGATGCCCTCGACGACCGTCTCGCGGTACTTGAGCTCGCCGGAGGCGACCCAGGGGCCGACCTCCTGGACGAACTGCGGCTGCAGGTCGTAGTGGTCGCCGACGAGGAGGCCCTCGATACGGCCGCGGGTCGCGATGAGACGGGCGAGGTTCTTCGGGCCGGGGGCGGGCTCCGTGTTGTTGTAGACGGAGATCATCCCGCAGATCGCGATACGGCCGTGGAGGTTGAGGGAGCCGATCGCGGCCTCCAGGTGGTCGCCGCCGACGTTGTCGAAGTAGACGTCGATGCCGTCGGGGGCGGCCTCCCTCAGCTGCTCACTCACGGAGCCGTTCTTGTAGTTGAAGGCGGCGTCGAAGCCGTACTCCTCCACCAGGAGCTTGACCTTCTCGTCGGATCCTGCGGAGCCGATGACACGCGAGGCGCCCTTGAGCTTGGCGATCTGGCCGACCTGGCTGCCCACGGCTCCCGCCGCGCCGGACACGAAGACGGTGTCGCCCTCCTTGAAGGAGGCGGTGCGCAGCAGGCCCGCGTACGCGGTGAGGCCGGTCATGCCGAGGACGCCGAGGTACGTACTCAGGGGCGCGGCCTCGGGGTCGACCTTGACGGCGCTCTTGGCATCGAACGTGGCGTGGTCGCGCCAGCCGAAGAAGTGCAGGACGCGGTCGCCGACCGCGAAGCCCTCGGCGTTCGACGCGATGACCTCGCCGACGGCGCCGCCCTGCATGACCTTGCCGAGCTCGAAGGGGGCGGTGTACGACTTCGCGGCGCTCATGCGGCCGCGCATGTACGGGTCCACGGACAGGTACTCGTTGCGCACCAGGACCTGGCCCGGGCCGGGCTGCTTCACCTCGGTCTCGACCAGGGCGAAGTCCTCGGGCTTCGGCCAGCCGACGGGGCGGCTGACGAGGTGCCATTCGCGGCTGGTGGCGGGGAGGGCGGAGGTGTCGGTCATGAGGGGCGCCTTTCCGTGGGGCAGCGGCTCTACGTCGCAAATACTTCAGTAACTGAAACAACCATGCACCTGAATATTTCATGATGTCAAGTAATGGGGGTAGCCTGGAGAACATGTCCACGCAGAAGACTCCCCGGATCGACCCTCTGACACTCGAGGTCGTCGACCTGATCGGCACGGTGGTGGCGCGTTACCACGAGGAGTACGAGGAGGCGGCGGCGGAGCATGCGCTGACCGGGGCGCAGGCTCGGCTGCTGAGTCTGCTCTCGCTGGAGCCGTTGCCGATGCGGCGGCTGGCTCAGAAGCTGAAGTGCGAGCCGTCCAATGTGACCGGGATCGTGGATCGGCTGGAGGTGCGGGGGCTGGTCGAGCGGCGGCCCGATCCGGCGGACCGGCGGGTGAAGCTGGCCGCGGTGACGGAGGAGGGGCTGGGGGTTGCGCGGAGCCTGCGGGACTCCCTGCGGTTTGCGCGGGAGCCGCTTGCGGGGCTTTCGCGGGAGGAGCGGGTGGCTTTGCGGGGGTTGCTTCTGCGGATGCTCGACGGGTCCGGCTCCGCGGGGGTGGACGGACCGGGCGGTTCGTAGTCCGCGGGCCGGTGGGGGCTTGTCGCGCAGTTCCCCGCGCCCCTGAAAAACCGGTGCCTGAGGTTGTCCGCCGCCTGACCGCCGACCTGGGTTGCTCGCGCCGTTCCCCGCGCCCCTGAAAGACCGGTGGCTGAGGTTGTCCGCCGCCTGACCGCCGACCTGGGTTGCTCGCGCCGTTCCCCGCGCCCCTTACGGGCGCGGCTCAGCCTCAGGCGCCCCTTTAGGGGCGCGGGGAACTGCGCGATCAGCCCCCACCGGGCCGCACCCGGCGAATCAGACCTCGGGCCATGCCCTCAGGGAGTCGGAGGCTACGAGCACCACCACAGGAAGCGTGTGCACGTTTCTGTGGGGGTGGGGTCGGGGGACGGGTCCTCCGCCGTGGGGGCCGGGTCCGGGGTGGTGGGGTCTGCGGGGGTGGTGTCCCCCGGGGTGGTCTCGTCCGGGGCCGGGACCGAGGAGCCGGGGTCGGTCGAGCGGGACGGGGTCGACGATTCCTTCTTCTCGTCGTCGTCCTTGTCCTCGTCCTTCTTGGACTTCTTCGACTCCGAGGCCGAAGGGGAGGCCGACGCGTCCGGGGACTCCGCGCCCGCCCCGCCGGCGGAACCGGCCTCGTCGTCGGACAGCGCCGAACCGTCCGCGGAGGCGGAGGAACCGGACGACGCCCCGTCCGCCGCTGCCGCCTTCGGCTCGGAGGAGGGGGCCTCTATACCCAGCTCGGCCAGACTGAGCCCGCCCGCCGCGAGCAACAGCCCCGCCCCCACGAGCAGCACCCGCTTTCGCCGCCGCCGGTGCAGCGCGGCACGCCGGTCGCGCCGACTGGCCCGCACCCCGCGGCCGCCCCGGCGCCGGGACCGGCGTCCACCGGCCGCCGGCTCGTCGCCCTCCGGGTCGTCGTCGAACTCGTCGACGGCGTCCTCGCGGTCCTCCAGGGAAGCCGCGTACTCCCGGCACGCTTCGGCCGATGTACCGCACCCCGGGCAAGCGAGGGCGCCATTGAGGTGCCTTTGGCACGGGTGGCAGTAGTCCATGACGCCGGAAGACTAAACTCCGCGCAGGTCACGTTCACAGTCACAGCTGTGAAAGTTCTGTGCTGAACTGCCCGTTCCGGTTGGGCGAGTTGAGGACAGGCCGGACCATTCGCCGCCTTCCAGTGCCATCGCGTCGAAACCGTTGTGCGTTCGACCCATTGACACTGCCGCCGCCGAATCCTTACTGTCTGGCCAGCATTTCGAACGTGTGACGAAATTTCGAACAGAGCCGTAGAGCCACAAGGGGCAATTTCCGTGCGCATCACCGGAATCAGCACACACGTGGTCGGGACGCCGTGGCGCAACCTGACCTATGTCCAGGTGCACACCGACGAGGGCATCACCGGAGTCGGTGAGACTCGCATGCTGGGGCACACCGACGCGCTGCTCGGCTATCTGCGAGAGGCGGAGACCAACCACATTCTCGGTTCCGACCCCTTCGCTGTCGAGGACCTCGTGCGTCGCATGAAGTACGGCGACTACGGGCGGGCCGGAGAGATCGTGATGTCCGGCATCGCCGTGATCGAGATGGCGTGCTGGGACATCAAGGGCAAGGCCCTGGGCGTACCGGTGTGGCAGCTGCTGGGCGGCAAGGTCACCGACCGGGTGAAGGCGTACGCGAACGGCTGGTACACCACGGAGCGCACTCCGGAGGCGTACCACAAGGCGGCCCAGGAGGTCGTCGCGCGCGGGTACAAGGCGCTGAAGATCGACCCCTTCGGGACGGGTCACTTCGAGCTCGACCACGAGCAGTCGCTGTACGCGGTCTCGCTGATCGAGGCGGTCCGGGACGCGATCGGCCCCGAGGCCGAGCTGATGCTGGAGATGCACGGCCGCTTCTCGCCGGCCACCGCGATCCGCCTCGCGCGCGAGCTCGCGCCCTTCAAGCCGGCCTGGCTGGAGGAGCCGGTCCCGCCGGAGAACCTGAAGGCGCTGGAGAAGGTGGCGGCGAAGGTCGACATCCCGGTCGCGACCGGTGAGCGCATCCACGACCGCATCGAGTTCCGCGAGCTCTTCGAGAGCCAGGCCGTGGACATCATCCAGCCGGACGTCGGCCACATCGGCGGCATCTGGGAGACCCGGAAGCTGGCGGCGACCGCCGAGGCCCACTACGTACTCGTGGCGCCGCACAACGTGGGCGGCCCGGTCCTCACCGCCGCCTCCCTCCAAGTCGGCTTCACCTCCCCGAACTTCAAGATCCTGGAGCACTTCAACGACTTCGCGGACGCGGAGATCAAGAAGGTCGTGAAGGGTGCCCCGCAGGTCGTCGACGGCTACTTCGAGCTGTCGCACGAGCCGGGTCTCGGCGTCGAGCTGGACACGGACGCGGCGGCCGAGTTCCCGCAGCAGCAGGCCCGCTTCGACCTGTGGGCGGACGGCTGGGAGCAGCGCAAGCCGTCCTCGCAGGGCGGTGGCAAGTGACGGCGCCCGGCACCGGGGTGGGCGGCGGGCCGCGGACGGTTCTGCACCACCGCAACGCGCCGCTGTGGTCGAGCGCCGCCGCGGCCGATCGAAGGGATGCCGGCCGCCCCTTCGAAGCCCCGGCGCGCGGCACCATCGCGGAGTCGACCCGCCCCACCGCCACGGAGCACTCATGAGCGCCCCCGCGCAGGCCGTCGTGATCGAGGGTCCCGGCGAGCACCGGCTCGCCGCCCACGAGCCCGTGGCGCCCGCCGCCGGCGAGGCGCTCGTACGGGTCCACGCGAGCGGTATCTGCGGCAGTGACCGTGAGGTGTACCAGGGCAACAGGCCCGAGGGGTACGTCCGTTATCCGCTGACGCCGGGGCACGAGTGGTCCGGCACGGTCGAGGCGGTCGGTCCCGGGGTCCCGGAGGGGCTCGTGGGCCGCAAGGTGGTCGGTGAGGGCTTCCGCAACTGCCAGGTCTGCGACCGCTGCCACGAGGGCGAGACAACGTTGTGCACGGCCGGCTACGAGGAGACGGGCTTCACCCAGCCCGGCGCCATGGCCACCACGCTCACGCTGCCCGCCCGGCTGCTGCACATCCTGCCGGAGGACGCCGATCTGACGGCCGCGGCGCTGCTGGAGCCGGCGGCCTGCATCGCGGCGGCCGCGCTCAAGGCGAACGCGCGGCCCGGCGAGCGGGTGGCCGTCGTCGGCACCGGGACGCTCGGCATGTTCGCCGTGCAGTTCCTGAAGGCGGGTTCGCCCTCGGAGCTGCTCGTGGTGGGCACCCGCCCGGACCGCGAGGAGCTCTCGAAGACGTTCGGCGCGACCGACTTCCGTACCAGGGACCAGGAGTTGCCCGACGATTTCGACGTGGTGATCGAGACCGCCGGGTCGGCGTCCGCCGCGACCACCGCCGCCTCCCTGCTCCGGCGCGGCGGACGTCTCGTCCTCACCGGTATCCCGGCTCCGGGTGCCGTCGGCCTCGACCCCACCGATCTCGTCGTACGGCAGCTGGAGGTGCACACCGTGTTCGGGGCGCCGCCGGAGGCCTGGGCGCACACGGTGCGGGTCTTCGGCGCCGGTCTCCTCGATCCCCTTCCGCTGGTCACGCACGAGCTGCCGTTGGACGAGTTCGCTCATGCCATCGAGCTGGTGGGGTCCGGCGACCCGAAGGTCGGCAAGGTACTGCTGCGGCCCTAGGGTCTGTCTGCGGTTTCCCGTGACAGACCCCGGGCCCGGCGGTACCGGCCGCCCCCCGATCCGTACGCCGGTACGGAGACCTGACGCTCCGTACCGGCGTACATCCACCGCCACGAACCACGTCCGAGACATCGAACGCGAATCCGCCAAAGCCAGCTAAGGACAGCTAGTGACCGACGCTTCTCCCAAGGCGGCCCGTCGACCCGGTGAGCAGGCGCTCGCCGCGCTCGGCCTGGGCGCGCCCGCCCTCTCCCCCGCCGACGCCTCACCGCACGCCTTCCCGGAGGGCGGCCGCTGGCGCACCGAGATCCCCTCGTGCGAGGGGCCGGAGGCGCTCGCGGTGGTCCTCAAGGAGTCCTCGCGGCTCGATGTGCCGATCCACCGGATCAGCCAGGGCAGCGGCGTCTGGATGCTGACCGACGCCGAGATAACCGAGATGGTCGAGGCCACCGAAGAGCGCGACATCGAGCTCTGCCTCTTCACGGGCCCGCGCGGCACGTGGGACATCGGCGGCTCGACCCGGACCGACTCACGGGGCGGCGGGCTGCGCGCCCGTGGTCACGATGCGGTCGCAGGTTGTCTCGAAGACGCCGTCCGTGCAACGGAGTTGGGCGTAAAGTGCCTCCTCGTGGCTGACGAGGGCGTCCTGTGGACCTTGCACAGGGCCCGCGTCGCCGGGATCATCCCGGCGGACACGACGCTCAAGGTCTCGGCGCTGATAGGCCCGGTCAACCCGGCCGCGTACGCCGTGTACGAGCAACTCGGCGGCGACTCCATCAACGTGCCGAGCGATCTCACGCTCGACCACCTGACGGAGATCCGCCGGGTGAGTGCAGCCCCCATGGACATGTACATCGAGGCCCCCGACGATCTCGGCGGGTACGTGCGCATGTACGAGGTCGCCGAGCTGATCCGCCGCGGCGCCCCGCTGTACCTGAAGTTCGGCCTGTCCAAGGCTCCCGGGATCTACCCGTACGGCCACCACATGCGGGACGTGACGCTGTCCACGGCCAGGGAGAGGGTGCGGCGCGGTCGGCTCGCCCTGGACCTGCTCGCGCGGCACGGGGCGGACGGCGACATGGCGCCGCTCGGCTCCCGGCTCCCGGGCGCACTCCAACGGTTTGACATTCCCTCATAACGTTCCGAACACACCCCCTTCACAAAAGACGACGCGGCCGAACACAATCCCACACACTTGCTCTCGGTCCGTTCCTCACTCCGGCTCCTCGTAGCTCCAGACCGAGCCCCGTCAGAACATCAAGGAAGATGATCATGCGCAATCGCAAAGCAGCGCTTTCCGCCATAGCCGCGGCCGCCTCCCTGGCCCTCACCCTCTCCGCCTGCGGGCAGGACAGCGACGGCGGCAGTGAGGACACCAAGAAGGACGCCAAGGGCTCCACCGTCGGCATCGCGATGCCGACGAAGTCCTCCGAGCGGTGGATCGCCGACGGCGCCAACGTGGAGAAGAACCTCAAGGCGGCCGGCTACAAGACCAAGCTGGCCTTCGGCGAGGACGACCCGGACACCCAGGTCCAGCAGATCGAGGGCATGATCACGCAGGGTGTGTCCGCGCTGATCATCGCGGCGATCGACAACAAGTCGCTGGACAACGTTCTCCAGCAGGCCAAGGAAGCCGACATCCCGGTCATCTCCTACGACCGCCTGATCCTCAACTCGCCGAACGTCGACTACTACGCGTCGTTCGACAACGAGAAGGTCGGCGAGCTGCAGGGCACCCAGATCGTCGAGAAGCTCGGTCTGAAGGACGGCTCGAAGAAGGGCCCGTTCAACATCGAGCTCTTCGCGGGCTCCAACGACGACAACAACACCCGGTACTTCTTCGACGGCGCGATGAAGATCCTTCAGCCGTACATCGACAAGAAGCAGCTGGTGGTCAAGTCGGGCCAGACGAAGCTGACCCAGGTCACCACGCTGCGCTGGGACGGCGGCACCGCGCAGAAGCGCATGGACGACGTGCTCACCGCGGCATACAAGAAGGACCGGGTCGACGCGGTGCTCTCGCCGTACGACGGCATCTCCATCGGCATCCTGTCGGCGCTGAAGTCGGACGACTACGGCTCCAAGGCCAAGCCGCTGCCGATCGTCACCGGACAGGACGCCGAGGTCGCCTCGCTGAAGTCGATCAAGGCCGGCGAGCAGACGGCGACCGTCTTCAAGGACCTCCGTGAGCTCGCGAAGGTCGCCGCGAACATGGTCGACTCGGTGCTCAACGACAAGAAGCCCGAGATCAACGACACCAAGTCGTACGACAACGGCTCGAAGGTCGTGCCCGCGTACCTGCTGACCCCGGTGAGCGTCGACAAGAGCAACTACCAGAAGGTCGTCATCGACTCCGGCTTCATCAAGGCCGACGCAGTCAACTAACCGCCACCCCCTAGGGATTGGAAGGCACGACCATGGCGGGACCCGTCCTGGAAATGCGCTCGATAGTCAAGACCTTTCCGGGCGTCAAGGCGCTCTCGGACGTCTCCCTGAGCGTCCGGCCGGGCGAGGTCCACGCCATCTGCGGTGAGAACGGCGCCGGAAAGTCGACCCTCATGAAGGTCCTCTCCGGCGTCCATCCGCACGGCAGTTACGAGGGCGAGATCCTCTTCGAGGGAGAGGCCTGCTCTTTCAAGGACATCCGGGCGAGCGAGCAGCACGGCATCGTGATCATCCATCAGGAGCTCGCCCTGGTGCCCTATCTCTCCATCGCGGAGAACATCTTTCTCGGCAACGAGCACGCCACGCGCGGGTTCATCAGCTGGACCGAGACGCTCAAGCACGCGACGGAACTGCTGCGCAGGGTCGGGCTCAACGAGCACCCGGACACCCGCGTCGCCGACATCGGCGTGGGCAAGCAGCAGCTCGTCGAGATCGCGAAGGCGCTGTCGAAGAAGGTGAAGCTGCTGATCCTCGACGAGCCCACGGCGGCTCTGAACGACGAGGACAGCGGCAAGCTCCTGGACCTGATCCTTGGTCTGAAGGAACAGGGCATCACCTCGATCATCATTTCGCACAAGCTGAACGAGATCGAGCGGGTCGCGGACTCGGTGACGATCCTGCGCGACGGGCGGTCCATCGAGACCCTCGACGTGAAGGCGGCCGAGACGACCGAGGACCGGATCATCAGCGGCATGGTCGGACGCGACCTCGACCACCGCTTCCCGGACCGCACCCCGCACGACACGGAGGTGGGCTCGGCACCGGCGCTGGAGATCCGCAACTGGACCGTCCACCACCCGATCGACCAGCAGCGCAAGGTGGTCGACGACGTGTCGATCCAGGTGCGCCGCGGCGAGATAGTCGGCATCGCGGGACTCATGGGCGCCGGGCGCACCGAGCTCGCGATGAGCGTCTTCGGGCGCACCTACGGCCGGTACGCGGGCGGCACCGTCCTCAAGGACGGCACGGAGATCCGTACGAAGACCGTGTCCGACGCGATCAAGCACGGGATCGCCTACGTCACCGAGGACCGCAAGCACTACGGCCTCAACCTCATCGACACCATCAACCGGAACATCTCCCTCAGTGCCCTCGGCAAGGTCGCCAAGCGCGGCGTGGTCGACGAGCACGAGGAGCGGCAGGTCGCCGAGGGCTTCCGCAAGTCGATGAACATCAAGGCTCCGACCGTCTTCGAGCCGGTCGGCAAGCTGTCGGGCGGCAACCAGCAGAAGGTCGTCCTCAGCAAGTGGATCTTCGCGGGTCCCGACGTGCTGATCCTGGACGAGCCGACCCGCGGGATCGACGTGGGCGCCAAGTTCGAGATCTACACGGTCATCGACAAACTGGCCGCCGAGGGCAAGGCGGTCGTCTTCATCTCCTCCGAGCTGCCCGAACTGCTCGGAATGTGCGACCGCATCTACACGATGGCCGCCGGACGGTTGACCGGTGAGGTCCAGCGGGCCGAGGCCACGCAGGAAGTGCTGATGCGCCAGATGACGAAGGACAAGAGGTAAGACCGATGAGCACGAACGTGACCGCCAAGTCCCCCGCGCCGGCGCCCGCCGGCAAGGGCGGCTCGACCGGGGGCGACGGCCTGCTGCAGCTGATGGTGGACGGTATGCGCCGCAACATGCGGCAGTACGGCATGCTGATCGCCCTCGGCCTGATCGTAGTGCTGTTCGCGGTGTGGACCGACGGCGACCTGCTGCTGCCGCGCAACGTCTCCAACCTGGTGCTGCAGAACAGCTACATCCTGATCCTCGCCATCGGCATGATGCTCGTCATCATCGCGGGCCACATCGACCTGTCGGTCGGATCGCTCACCGCCTTCGTGGGCGCGGTGGGTGCCGTACTGATGGTCAATCACGACATGGCCTGGCCACTGGCCGTCGTGCTGTGCCTGCTCCTGGGCGCCGCCGCGGGTGCCCTGCAAGGGTTCTTCATCGCTTATCTCGGCATACCGTCCTTCATCGTCACCCTCGCCGGAATGCTGCTCTTCCGCGGTCTGACGGAGATCTTCCTGGAGGGCCAGACGGTCGGCCCGTTCCCCAAGGGTCTGCAGGACGTCTCGAACGGCTTCCTTCCCGAGGTCGGCCCGGACACCAACTACCACAACCTCACGCTGCTGCTCGGCTTCGCCGTGATCGCGTTCATCGTGCTGCAGGAGTTCCGTGACCGCAGGCGGCAGCAGGAGTTCGCGCTCGAGGTGCCGCCCACCAAGCTGTTCCTGCTGAAGATCGTGGCGCTCGTCGCCGCCGTCCTCACGGTCACGATGATGCTCGCCAGCTACAAGGGCGCCCCGGTCGTCCTGCTCATCCTCGGCGTCCTCGTCGTCGGCTTCGGCTATGTGATGCGCAACGCCGTCATCGGCCGTCACATCTACGCGATCGGCGGCAACCTGCCCGCGGCGAAGCTGTCCGGTGTGCGGGACAAGAAGGTCACCTTCCTGGTCTTCCTCAACATGGGCATGCTGGCGGCGCTGGCGGGTCTGGTCTTCGCGGCCCGGTTCAACGCGGCCTCGCCGAAGGCCGGTCTGAACTTCGAACTGGAGGCGATCGCCGCCTCGTTCATCGGCGGCGCGTCGATGAGCGGCGGCGTGGGCACGGTCCTCGGCGCGATCATCGGTGGTGTCGTCCTCGGTGTTCTGAACAACGGCATGAACCTCGTCGGTGTCGGCAGCGACTGGCAGCAGGTCATCAAGGGCCTGGTGCTCCTCGCGGCGGTCGGCTTCGACGTGTGGAACAAGCGCAAGGTCGGTTCGTAACCTTGCCGGTGGGGCCCCGCGGGCGCATGCCCGTGGGGCCCCATTTCTCTGTGTGCGGCTTCTTTGCGCACCGCGGCAACAGCCAAGCTCCAGAAGACAGTTGGAAGACAGGACGACCGTGAAGGAACTTTTCGGAACGCTCGCCGACGGCACGAAGGTCCACCGCTGGTCGCTGGAGAACGGCGGCACCCGGCTGGGGGTCCTCTCCTACGGCGCAGTCGTCCAGTCCCTGGAACTCCCGGACCGCGACGGCCGGTACGCGAACGTGTCGCTCGGTTTCGGGACGATCGAGGAGTACGAGGCGTCCAGCCCGTACTTCGGCGCCGTCATCGGCCGGTACGGCAACCGCATCGCCGACGGCAGGTTCACCCTCGACGGCGAGGAGCACCGGCTCCCCGTCAACGACGGCGGGAACAACCTGCACGGCGGGCCCGACGGCTTCGACAAACACGTCTGGGCCGTGGAGGAGTTCACCACCGGCTCCGACGTGGGCCTGGTCCTGCGCCGCACCAGCCCCGACGGCGAGATGGGCTACCCCGGCACGCTGACGACGAAGGTCACGTACACGCTCACCGGGAACGGCGACTGGCGCATCGACTACGAGGCCACCACCGACCGGGCCACGGTCGTCAACCTCACCAACCACGTGTACTGGAACCTCGCGGGCGAGGGCGCCGGCCAGGTCCACGACCACGAGCTGACGGTCGCCGCGTCCCGCTTCACACCGGTCGACGCGCGCCTGGTCCCCACCGGCGAGCTCGCCGAAGTCACGGGCACCGCCTTCGACTTCCGTACGCCGAAGACGGTCGGCGAGGACCTCGGCCGCAGCGACCCACAACTCCTGCACACCAGGGGCTTCGACCACAACCTGGTCCTCGACAAGGGGCTCACGGAGCGACCCGAGCACTTCGCGACCCTCCGCGAACCGGTCTCCGGGCGCACCCTGAGCATCGCGACGACCGAGCCCGGTGTGCAGTTCTACTCCGGCAACTTCCTGGACGGCGACCTCGTGGGCCCCGGCGGCCACGCATACGGTCCTGGCAGCGCGCTGTGCCTGGAGACCCAGCATTTTCCGGACTCGCCGAACCGCCCGGAGTTCCCGTCGACCGTGCTCAGGCCGGGCGGGACGTACCGCTCGACGACGGTTCACTCCTTCAACTTGTGATCCTTCTTCACAGCTGGTTCACAATTTCCACATCGATTCACAGTCGTTGAACAGAGACACACAGCGGCCCGTACTAAGGGTCGGCCCGCGTATCCCCGCTCGGGCCGCCCCTCAAGGACGGAGGGTCCATGGCCGACAATGTCACCTCGCTGTTCCGCACCGGCGCGCACAGCCCCTCGATGGCCGCGCTGGCACGCGAGAGCGGGGAGGCGGGTCCGGTGGACTTCTGTATCCCGTGCAATCCGTACTTTCCCTCGCCCAGGATGATGGACGAGCTGACCAACCGGCTGCGCGACATCATCACGTACTACCCGAGCAGCGCGGACACGATCACCGCTGAATTGTGCAACCTGCTCCAACTGCCCCCGCAGTGCGTGGCGATGGGCAACGGGTCCACGGAACTCATCACCTGGATCGACCATCTGCTGGTCCGGGAGTCGCTCGCCATCCCCGTCCCCACCTTCGGCCGCTGGACCGACCAGCCGCTGGAGACCGGCAAGCGCGTCGACATGTTCCCGCTCCAGGAGAGCAACGGCTTCGCCCTCGACCCGGCCCAGTACATCCAGTTCATCCGCTCCCGCGGCACCCGCGCGGCCGTCATCTGCAACCCGAACAACCCTGACGGCGGCTTCCTGCCCAAGCAGACGATCCTGGCGTTCTGCGACGCGCTCGCCGACCTCGACCTGATCGTCATCGACGAGTCGTTCCTGGAGTTCGCCGACGCGGAGAACGAGCCGAGCATCGTCGAGGAGGCGGTGATGCGCCCCAACGTCATCGTGCTGCGCAGCCTCGGCAAGAACTTCGGGCTGCACGGCGTGCGGTTCGGCTACATGGTGGCCAACCCGGGCCTGGCGGGCAGGATCCGCTCGATGCTGCCGAAGTGGAACCTGAACGCCTTCGCGGAGACCGTGGTCTTCATGCTCAAGGACTACGGGGCCGAGTACATGGAGAGCCTGCACATGGTGCGCCGCGACCGGCTCGACATGGCGCGCCAGCTCTCCACGCTGCCCGGCCTCACGGTCTATCCCTCGCAGGGCAACTTCCTCTTCGTGCGCCTCCCCGTGGGCGCCGAGGGCACCGTGGTCCGGGACCGCCTGCTCACCGAGCACCGGATCCTGGTCCGCGAGTGCGGCAACAAGATCGGCTCGTCCAGTCGCTTCCTGCGGCTCGTGGTGCGCCCCCAGACGGACGTGCGTCGCCTGGTGTCCGGCATGGAGTCGGTGCTCTACGGGACCAGGAGGGGAGCCGCCGTGCCCGAGCTGGGCACAGGGACCAGCTACAGCTCGGGTACGGCGGCGGTGGACCGGCTCGTCAGTTCGACCAACGGGCAGGGCTATCCGGGGATCGCCGCGGCCGCCAACGGGATGGCCGGGCAGCCCCAGCCGCTCACGGCCGCCGCGAACGGAATGATGGGCCAGCCCCAGCCGTTGACCGCCGCGGCCAACGGAATGAACGGAATGATGGGCCAGCCGCAGCAGTTCACCGCTGCGGCGAACGGGATACCCGGGCAGCCGCAGCCGCTCACGGCCGCCCAGACCCGTGGCACGACGGGCATGCCGGGCGGGCTGACCGCCGTGGCCGCCCAGGGTCAGCCGCAGGGGTTCCCGCAACCGCAGCCCCAGGCCATGCCGCAGCCGGTGCCCCAACCCGTGCCGCAGCAGGCCACCGGCTGGCCCAACACGCCGCCGAACGGCGCCGGCTGGCCGGCCGCCGCTGTCGACCGGGTCGGCTGACCACCGGACCGGTTGCCCGAGGACCCCGCATCCCGCAACGGGGCCCTCGCCGGCCGGGAGGTCCAGGACCCTCCCGGCCCCGGCACAGGGGGCAGCGGGCCCGCGCTCGGAGGGGAGACGCGGGCCCGCACCTCTTGCCCATACCGTTCAGGGGCGCGGGGAACGGCGCGATCTTTTGGCTTTTGGGCCGCGGGGAACGGCGCAGTCTTTCGGCCTTTGGGGGCGCGGGGAACTGCGCAATCTTTTAGGGGCGCGGGGAACTGCGCGACCAGCCCCCACCCACCCGCGCCCAACGAACCACCTTCCCGCGGAGCGCATCAGTAGGCGACAGGCCACCCCCCGCTCCAGTTCAGCAGGTTGATCCCGAGCTTGGGCGTGCCGTTGTCCTGGCCGTCGTAGTAGTGGTAGACGATCAGGTCCCCGTCCGAGTCCGCCAGGATCGACTGCCCGCCGGGCCCGATGTACCGGCCGTGCGACTCCAGCACGGGCGTCCCACCGTTGTTCGTCATCGCGACGCCGCTCTTGTCGTAATAGGGCCCGGTGACACTCGTGGCCCGGCCCACCTTCACCTTGTACGTGGAGCCGGTACCGGCACAGCAGGTGTCGTACGACGCGAACAGGTAGTAGTAGCCGCCCCGTTTGACGATCGACGGAGCCTCGACGGCCTTCGTGCCGGTCGGCCGGGAGGCGATCGAGTAGCGCGTGGTGTTCGACGAGAGCTGCTTGCCCGTCGACGGGTTGAGCTGGATCATCTTGAGCCCGGTCCACCAACTGCCGAAGGACAGCCACCACTTGCCGTCGCCGTCCACGAAGAGGTTCGGGTCGATGGCGTTGTAGTCGCTGGAGGTCGTGGAGGTGTACACGGTCCCCTGGTCGCTCCACGAGCCCGGCAGTCCGGTCGGTGAAGTGGCCAGCCCGATGGCCGACTTGTTCGAGCCGAAGGTCGAAACGGCGTAGTACATCAGGTACTTGCCACCGCGGTACGAGATGTCGGGCGCCCACGCCTCGGTGGCGTACGACGACCACCAGCCGGGCCTGGTCCCGAAGGCGTCCCCGCCCGCGCTGAAGGCGATCCGGTTGGCCGAGGTCTTGTGGGCGAGGCCGCCGCCGGTGGCGTACAGCAGGTACTGGCCCGACGAGGTACGGATCATCGTCGGGTCGTGGACGACGGTCGAGCCGGTGACGGTGCCCGGGTTCGGATAGGCGGACGCGGTCCCCGGGACGAGGGCGAGCAGGATCGCCGCGGGGACGGCGAGCAGGGCTGTTCTACGGGCCCTGCGGCGCCGGGCATTGTGGGGGCGGGCGCTGTGGAGGCGGGCGCTGTGGGGGATGCGGCTCACGGGGGTCCTCCTGCACATGGGGAGGGGCAGAGTTCGTTCGATGTGCCGAACGATGGTCATCAATTCGAACGGGAAAGTAGAATCGAACCCCTTGCGCGTCAACGGTTCACACGGCCCCTCGCGCCCCGGGAAGTGTCGAAAGCCTTTCGACATCCCAGGTGTCTCACAAGCGACTTGACGCCCCGTCACTTTGCCGAACGCACAGCACCCCGACAGGCTCCGTTTCTACGGTGCCATGCTCATGACAGACACATCGATCCGACGTCGAACCGTACTCATCGCCGGTGGCGCCACCGCGGCCACGCTGACCGTGGGAGCCACGGCCCCCGAAGCCCCCTCGGCCGCCGGGGTCCCCGTGGCCGCCGCGGCCGTCTGCACCCTCACCAAGGAGATGACCGAAGGCCCCTACTACCTCGACGGACAGCTCGTCCGCGCCGATGTCAGCGAGGACAAGACCGGTGTCCCGCTGAAACTCACGCTCACCGTCGTCGACGACGACACGTGCGCGCCGCTCGGCAACGCGCTCGTGGAGATCTGGCACTGCGACGCGCTCGGCGAGTACTCCGGGTTCGTCGGGGGCAACGGGCACGACGAGCCGGACAACGGGACGTTCCTGCGGGGCGGGGTGCTGACCGGCTCCGACGGGGTCGCCCGGATCACCAGCGTCTATCCCGGCTGGTACCGGGGGCGGTGCATCCACATCCATGTGAAGGTGCACACCGACGTGACGCTGACCTCCGACGGTTCCTTCGAGGGCGGTCAGGAACTGCACACCGGGCAGCTGTTCTTCGACGAGGCGGTCACCGAGGACGTGGCGGAGGTGCCCGCGTACGCGGCCAACACCGTGCCCCGGACGACCCTCGCGCAGGATTCCATCTACGACGAGGGTGGCGCCGCGTCCGGCCTGCTGACGCTCACCGCGCTGGGCGGCTCGGCGACGTCGGGCTACGCGGGCACGCTGACGCTGGGCGTCGAAACGGGCTGAGTGTCGTGTGCCGCCTGCGGGCCGGTGGGGGTGGGCCGCGCAGTTCCCCGCGCCCCTGAAGGGCGCCGCTTCGCGCGCCCCCAAGGGGCGCGGGGAACTGCGCGATCAGCCCCCACCGGCCCGCAGCGAACATCCCACCCCACCGGAGGTGACCCGGTCCGCCGAGCGCCGCGTGGCGGGCCGGCTGCGCGTAACGACGTTCATGCCGCGGGCGTCCACGACGCGCATCTGGAGCGAACCGCATCCGCACCGCGTCCACACGGTCTGGCCGGCGGCCGTGCCGTGCCGGGACACCACCTGGAAGGGCTCGGCACGGTCGGGCCACCCGCAGTACGGGCACGCGTCGCCGACGGGCCGGTCGTGGGTATGGGCTGTGCTGGTCATCGGTCTGCAACTCCTCGTGCGGGTGGTCGGGTGGGGGCCGTCGCGACACCTCCAGCGTGTAACGGAAGCTTCGTGTACGTCCAGGTTGACTTTCTGGACCTCACCTTGAAGCGTGGACTTCATGATTGATCTGCGTCGGCTACACGTACTGCGGGCCGTCGAGCACTACGGCACGGTGACCGCCGCCGCCCGCGCCCTGCACCTCACGACGTCCGCCGCCTCCCAGCAGGTCCGCCAGCTCGCGCGTGAGCTGGGCGTCGATCTGCTGGAGCCCCAGGGCCGCGGCGTACGGCTCACCCAGGCCGCGCGGAGTCTGATCACGCACGCCGACGCGATCCAGGCCCGCTGGGACCGGGCCGAACTGGATCTGCGGGCCGACCACGGCGATCCGGCCGGGCTGCTGCGGGTGAGCGGCTTCCCGATGGCGATCTCGGTGCTGCTCGCCCCGATGGCGGCCCGGCTGCGGGAACGCCACCCCCGGCTCTCCGTACGGATACAGGAGGCGGAGGTCCCGTCCAGCTTCGACCTGCTCTTCGAGGGCGAGACCGATCTCGCGGTCGTCGAGGCGACCCCGCGCAACCCGCCGCTCGGCGACGCCCGCTTCGACCAGCAGCCGCTCCTGGACGACCCGTTCGACCTGGTCGTGCCCGACCGTCACCGGCTGGCGGGGCTGCGCCGGGTCGACCTCTCCGAGGCGGCGCGCGAGGACTGGATCGCGCCGGTCCAGGACAGCCCCTGCCGGGTGCACGTGCTCTCGGCGTGCGGTGCGGCCGGCTTCACCCCCGACGTCGTCCACCACGCGCTGGACTGGAACGTGATGGCCCACCTCGTCGCCCACGGTCTGGGGGTCGCCCTCATCCCCCGGCTCGCCCATCTGACCCCGCATCTGCCCATCACCCGCGTCCGGTGCACCGGCGACCCGCACCGCAAACTCCTCACCTGCACCCGCGCCGGCGGCCACGAGCGGCCGGCCGTCGCGGCGGCGCTGGGCGAACTGCGGTCCCTGGCGCCGACGGCGGTGGCGTGACGGGGGCGGGCAGACAGGAACAGCCTTTATGGTTCGGATTCGGAGGTTCGTCGGAGGTTCGTCGCGGAGGCGGGAAGGTGAGTCGGGCTGTGGAGGCGCTGGGGCAGACGGAGAGTCTCGACGAACTGCTGCGGCTCGTACGGCGGCACGGGAGCCCCGCGGAAGTGCTGAGGTGGCTCGGGCGGCGGATCGGGGCGGACGCCGCGTGGATCGGCCGCCGGGGCGCGGTCGAGGCGGCGACGGCGGGCTTCCCCCGGCAGCTCGCCGACGAACTGCGTGACCAGGTGGCACGCCTGACCCACGGACGGCTGGCCGCGGCCACGACGCAGGCCGGCGAGCTGGAGGTGCACCTGGAGGCCTTCGGCGCACGCGAGCCGCGTCCGGTGCTGGTGACGGTCAGCGCCTCGGCGCTTCCCCGCGAGTCCGTGCTGCTGGCGTCGCAGGCCGGTGGCCTCCTCGAACTGCTGGGACGTGCCTCGGAGGGCGACGCCGGCTCACGCGGGTACGAGGCGAAGGCCGCGCAGCTGCGGTTCGCGGTCCTGACCGCCCTGCTGGCCGGGGACGTCACCCTGGCGCGGCGGATGACCACGGGTGACGTACCGCCGCTGCTGAACGCGGAGCGCGTACGGGTCCATCTCCTGCACTGCCCGCCCGCCGACCGTGACCGGCTGGCCAGGACCTATCTGGACTCGTCGGGCTACCACGGCCCGGGTCTGATGGTGAACTGCCCGGTGTTCAAGGAGCAGTTGATCTGCCCCGTCGCCGAGGACCCGGAGCTCGGCGGCCGTTTCCAGCAGGGCGAGATGCTGCGCCGGCTGGTCAGGGAGAACCCCGGGTACGCGCTGGGCGTCAGCAGGCCCCATCCGCTGGCCGCCACGGGCGAGGCGTACGGCGAGGCCGTGCACGCCCTGGCCGTCGCCCGCAACTCCCCCGACCGGCTGGCCGCCTACCGGGGACGGCCCTCGCTGGTGCACGTACTGCCCCGCCGGGCGGCCCTCGCCTGGGCGCGCGCCTATCTGGAGCCGCTGCACGACGCCCCCAAGCCGACCGTGGACGTCGTCCGCCTGGCCGTGACGTTCACCCGGTCCGGCGTGGCCCGTCTGCTGCACCTCAGCCGCACCACCGTCACGGCCCACTGCCGCCGGGCGGAGGAGGCCCTGGGCATCGACCTGGGCGAGGTACGCACGCGTGCCACGCTCGATCTGGCCCTGTCCCTCAGTCCCCTGCAGCCCGATCCCACCGACGCAGTCCAGCCGGTCGCACCACCGCTCGGCGAACTCCTGCGCACGGCTCCCGCCACCGCCTGGGCGGAACCCTTCCTGCGGCCCCTCCAGGACAGTCGGCACCGCGATCTGTACCGCACCGTGGAGGCCTGGATCGACGCCAACACCGATGCCCAGCGCACGGCCGCGCAGGTGGGTCTGAGCCGCAACACGGTCCGCGCCCATCTGCGCGCCGCCGAACGCCTCCTCAACCGCGACCTGCTGACCACCGGTTCGGGCATCCACGACCTCGTCCACGCCCTGCGCGTCACGACTGCGCACCGTGCACACCCCACGGACGAATCTGGCCACCGTGCACGGTGGTCCCCGAAGCACGCCGCCTCCTAACGTGCTCACTGGAGGGGCAGTCGGCACCGACGCCCCACCCATCCGGTGCAGCGGCGAATGGTCCACGGGGGAGACCATTCGCCGCGCCCGAAGAGTGGCGCCCTTCAGGGGCGCGGGGAACTGCGCGACCGGCCCCCACGCCCCCGCAGAGAACGAACAGCCCGAGGCCCCCTAGACGGCAACGGCCCGCCGCTCCCCCGCCTCCTCCTCCAACGCCTTCTCCCTCCGATGCGCCCGGACCGAGTAGGTCACAGCCGAGACCCAAGCCGCATAAACCACGACATAAACCACCACGCTGACCGCCCCCGACGCCGCAACCCAGTCGCTCCTCAGCAACGTACGCACATTGGTGACGACGATGACGCCGCCCACCGCGGACCCCAGCACCCGCGGCGGCAGCAACCGCACCAGCCACGCCGCCACCGGCGCCGCCACCATCCCGCCGAGCAGAAACGCGGCGACCCACCCCCAGTTCAGCCCCTGGGAGCCGAGCGAGAAGAGAAAGCCGAGACTCGCGGCCACGGCCACGAGGAACTCGCTCGTGTCGATGGACCCGATCACCTTGCGCGGCTCCATCCGGCCGCCGGCCAGCAACGCCGGCGTACCGACCGGGCCCCAGCCGCCTCCCCCGGTCGCGTCCAGGAACCCGGCGACCAGGCCGAGCGGCGACAGGAACCGTTTGCGCAGCGGCTTGCCGAGGTTGCCCTTGGGCAGGCCGCGGAACGTGAACCGGGACAGCACGTACAGCCCGAGCCCCAGCAGGATCAGCGACATCACCGGCTCGGCGGTCCCGGTGGACAGCCCGGACAGCACGGTCGCGCCGAGGAAGGCCCCGGCCGCCCCGGGTACGCCGATCCTGGCGACGACCTTCCAGTCCACGTTCCCGAACCGCCAGTGCGAGGCGCCGGACATCAGCGTCGTACCGATCTCGGCGAGATGGACGGTGGCCGAGGCGGCGGCCGGGTTGGTGCCCATGGAGAGCAGCAGGGTGGTCGAGGTCACGCCGTAGGCCATGCCGAGGCTGCCGTCCACCAGCTGGGCACCGAGGCCCGCCAGGGCGAGCAGTACCAGCGTGCGCATCGTGTCCGTCCCGTCTTCTCGCGTTGTCCCCCCCGAAAGGTGGAAGGGGACGCACGGGACGGTAGGTGCCGAAACTGAGGATTGCCTGAGCGGGAGATGAGCACCCCGCACAGACACCGTCACAGGCCCCACATAGGCCTCATGTAGGCCCCACATACGGGTGCCCCGGCCGGAGGGGACCGGGGCACCACAGACCGTCGGTCGAGCGGGCGTCGGACGGACAGCCGTCGGGCGGACCGGCCCTCAGGCCAGCCGGATCACGTTCCAGGACAGCGGCTCCAGGACGGCACTCAGGGTGCCGTCCCGGAGCGTGGCCCCCTGCACGGTCCGCGGAGCGACCCGGTCCGGCTCGGCGAGCGTGTTGCGGGCGTCCGGATCGGCGTCCGCGAGCACGCTGTGCTCGACGACCGAGGTCAACTCCAGCCTGTTCAGGGCGACTTCGAGCGGCAGTGCCTCCGTCCGGCTGCGGTTGACCGCGAAGACGGTGACCGAGCCGTCCTCCGCACGCACGGCGGTGGCGTGCAGCAGGTCGGTCTCCCCGTACTTCTTCGTCTCGTGCGTGGGCGAGTCGACCCGTACGTCGAGGACCTGCCCGCGCCCGTACCGCGAGGCCTGCGCGAACGGGAAGAACGTCGTCTGCCGCCAGGCCGGACCGCCCGGCTCGGTCATGATCGGTGCGATGACGTTGACGAGCTGGGCCAGACAGGCGACGGTCACCCGGTCCGCGTGCCGCAGCAGAGCGATGAGCAGCGAGCCGAAGACGACGGCGTCCATCACGCTGTAGTTGTCCTCAAGGAGGCGGGGGGCCTCCGCCCAGTCCCGATCGGCGGAGTTCTCGATCGCGTGCCACCCCGAGATGTACCAGACGTTCCATTCGTCGAAGGAGAGGTTGATCTTCTTCTTCGACTTGAGCCTCGCGCCGATGTGGTCGCAGGTGGCGACGACGTTCTCGATGAACGACTCCATGTCCACGGCGGAGGCCAGGAAGGAGTCGAGGTCGCCGTCCTGGGGCTCGTAGTAGGCGTGCAGGGAGACGTAGTCGACGAGGTCGTACGTCTCCGCCAGGACCGTCGCCTCCCACTCGGCGAAGGTCGGCATGGACTGACTGGAGGAACCACAGGCGACCAGTTCGACGGAGGGGTCGATCTGCCGCATCGCGCGGGCGGTCTCGGCGGCGACCCGTCCGTACTCCTCGGCGGTCTTGTGGCCGGTCTGCCAGGGGCCGTCCATCTCGTTCCCGAGGCACCACATCCTGATGCCGAACGGGTCCTTGTCGCCGTGGGCGATCCGCTGCTCGGACAGGGCGGTGCCGGCCGGGTGGTTGGCGTACTCCTGGAGTTCCAGGGCCTCCGCCACTCCCCTGGTCCCGAGGTTGACCGCCATCATCGGCTCGGCCTGCGGGCCGATCTTCTTCAGGAAGGCGATGTACTCGGAGAGCCCGAAGCGGTTGGACTCCGTCGACCGCCAGGCGAGGTCGAGCCGGCGGGGCCGCTCCTCGGCCGGGCCGACCGAGTCCTCCCACTTGTAGCCGGAGACGAAGTTGCCGCCGGGGTAGCGGACGGCGGTGACGCCGAGCTCGCGGACGAGCTCCAGCACGTCCGTCCGCAGGCCCGCCTCGTCTGCCGCCGGGTGGTCCGGCTCGAAGATGCCGGTGTAGACGCAGCGGCCGAGGTGTTCCACGAACGAGCCGAAGAGACGGGGGTTGACCTGGCCGATGGTGAAGGCGGGGTCGAGGGTGAAGCGGGCCTTGTCCTGCATGGGTTCCTTGTTCGCCTTTCGGGGTGGGGGCTGGTGGTTCGTCGGCGGGTGCGGGTTCGTTGTGGCGTGTCGCGCAGTTCCCCGCGCCCCTGAAAAACGACAGTCGTCCCTCACTGGCCTGCGAGGCCCGTGTGGGCTATGCCCGTCACTATCTGGCGTTGGAAGAAGACGAAGACGATGATCAGCGGCAGGCCCGCCATCAGGCCGCCGGCCATGAGCTGGGCCCACTGGATGCCGTAGGAGTTCATGACGGTCGCGATGCCGTTCGGCATGGTCATCAGGTCGGGGTTGAACTGCACTCGTTCTAGTGAAGAACGAGCGATTACGAGCGTTCATAGGTGAGTGCTCTTTACGGTCGGGAGTGTGAATCTGACTGAGTGGGCGAAGGCCCAGGGTGTCCACCCGCAGACCGCACGCCGCTGGTTTCGTGAGGGAACGTTGCCGGTGCCCGCGATGCGGGTGGGTCCGCGCACGATCCTGGTGAACATCGAGGCCAGCCAGGCCGTCGATGTCACCGGTGGTGCGGGCCTGTACGCCCGGGTCTCCTCCCATGACCAGAAGGCTGACCTGGAGCGGCAGGTCGCGCGCCTCGCCAAGTGGGCGGCGAAGGCCGGGTGCCAGGTCGTGCGGGTGGAGTCGGAGATCGCCTCGGGCATGAACGGAGCGCGGGTGAACGTGCGACGCCTGCTGGCTGACCCGGCCGTGACGACCGTGGTCGTCGAGCGCAAGGACCGCCTGGGCCAGATGAATATTGAGCTCGTCGAGGCCGCCCTGGCTGCGCACGGCCGCCGCCTGGTCGTCCTCGACGAGGGCGAGGCCGAGGACGGCCTGGTCCGCGACATGACCGAGGTCCTGACATCGTTCTGCGCCCGCCTGTACGGACGCCGCTCGGCGATGAACCGCGCGCAGAAAGCGCTTGAGGCTGCCGCGGAGTGAACGAACACAAGAAGCCGTTCCGTCCGGTTCGGGACCCGTTCGTGGTCCAGGACGCGACGGGTGTCGCGATCCGTGAACGGCTCAAGGACCTCACACCCCAGGACGACAAGGTCCTGCGCCTGGTCGGCACCCACCTCGGTTCTCTCGCAGCCACTGACCTCGCCCTGTACTCGCGGGCCGGTTTCGAGCGCACCAACCAGACTTGGGCCACTCGCAAGCAGGATGTCACCGCCCAGTCGTCGTCGCGTTGGGCCGGTGCCGTCACCAAGGGCACCCACGACCAGTACGCCCTGGCCCGCCGCGGCCAGTTCGCGTACCGCGACAAGCTCACCGACGGCATCCGCATGCTTGGCCACCGCCTGTCCCTCCCGATCGGAGAGAAGGGCACCAAGGGCAGGCCGGGTGGGTACCGGTCGCAGGCGGAGTGGTTCCGCAAGTCCCGCCGACTCCACATCCTCAAGGCCCGTCTCGCGGCCGTGCAGGAGGACATCGCGACCGGTCGGGTGCACGTCGTGCGCGGAGGGAAGAGACTCGCGAACAACCGGCACAACCTGGCCGCCGCCGAGCTCACCAAGACCGGATGGCGGGAACGCTGGGAGGCCGCCCGCTGGTTTTTGAGCGCGGACGGCGAGTCGGGGAAGCGGTTCGGGAACGAGACGATCCGCGTCGCCCCGGACGGCGAGGTCTCGATCAAGCTGCCCAAGCCGCTTCAGCACCTGGCCAACAGCCCGCGCGGCCGGTACGTCCTGACCAGCCGCATCGCGTTCCAGCACCGGGGCCAGGAGTGGGCCGACCGCATCGCCCACAACCGTGCGGTCGCGTACGAGATCCACTACGACGTGGCCAAGGACCGCTGGTACCTGACCGCCTCGTGGAAGCGCCCCGTCGTACAGGCCATCGGGCTGGACGCGGCGCGGGCGGGCGGACTGATCGGCGTGGACACGAACGCCGACCACTTCGCCGCGTACCGCCTCGATGCGCACGGCAACCCGGTCGGTGACCCGCAGCGCTTCTGGTACGACCTCACCGGCAACGCGGACCACCGCGACGCGCAGCTGCGCCACGCACTCAGCCAGTTGCTGCGCTGGGCCACCCGGACCGGCGTCACCGCGATCGCCGTCGAGGACCTGGACTTCTCTGACGGGAAGACCCGCGAGAGGTTCGGCCGCAAGAAGCGCTTCCGGCAGCTCATCCACGGCATCCCCACCAGCAAGGTCAAGGCCAGGCTGGTGAACATGGCCGCTGAGCACGGTCTGGCCCTGGTCGCCGTCGACCCGGCGTATACCTCCAAGTGGGGCGCCGAGCACTGGAAGACACCCCTGACCAGCAGCAAGCGTGCGATGACCCGCCACGACGCGGCGGGCATCGCGATCGGAAGGCGCGCCCTCGGGCACCCGATCCGGCGACGGACGAAACCGCCCCGCCACCACCAGAGCGATGGTGGCGGGCATCGGACCTTCCAGGCCGATCGTGGTACTCGGGGGCGTGAGGAACTCCGCCGGACACGGAACGGAACCAGCCCCCAGAGGGTGGCGACCGGCCGTGCAGTAACAGCGGGGAACCAGCGTGCCCAACACCGTTCGGGACACGCGGCTGAACATGGGTTCTGGCAACAGGACTCACTCCCGCTCAGCTTTTAGGAACGGTTGTTGGTCACCATGTACGGCCAGGAAGTTGTTCCTGGACGCGATGATGGTGCAGAAGACCCGCCAGCGGCCCCCACCGTCGATGAAGGTGGCCTCCTCCGTGATGAACGGCACGACCAGGAACGTGACGTACGCGCTGTGGCCGGGCAAATCCACGCCAGCGGGTCGCTCAGGGCCTCGCGGTAGTTGTCGAGGCCGATCGGAGCTCGTGGCGTCGCCGGAGATGTTGGCGTCCGTGAAACTGAGGTAGAGGCCCCACAGCAGAGCTGTACGTGGATGTCGAGCGGGAGGGCGTACAGCGTGCCGTCGATGACGGCTCGCTTCCACAGCTCGGGGTTGAAGTCGGCTTCCCGCACGCCGTACTTGGCGAGCAGGGCGGTGTCCCAGGGGTCCAGGAGCCGGTCCGGCGAGAAGCCGGTGACCCGGCCCATGTGCATGACGCCGAGGTCGGGCGCGCGGTTGCCCGCCGCCGCCATGGCCAGCTTGGTGTAGAAGGGGCTGCCCCACTGGAGGGTGGAGTCCTTCACGTCGATGCCGGGGTTCGCCTCGCGGAAGGCGTCCAGCATCGCGATCATGTTGTACCCGTCGCCGCCGCTGAAGAGGTTCCAGTAGCGGACGCGGGTGTCCGCGCCGGAGGCGAGTGCGTCCGCCCCGGTGCCGAGTGCGGCGAATCCGAGGCTGCCCGCGACCGTCAGCCCGCTCAGTCCCGCCAGGATCTGCCTGCGATTCAGGCCAGGTCGTCCCATACCTTGCCTAACTGTTCGAAATTTCGATGAATGCTCGTAACTTCGAACGGGACCGTAGATAGGAAGCGCTTACTAGTCAATGGTTTGCACAAAAACAGCGGCCCCCGTCCGGCGATCGGACGGGGGCTTCGGGGCGCTTTCCCAGGTGCTTCGCAGGTGCTTTCCCGGATGCTTTCCCGGTGCTCTACGGGACGTCGGCCGCCGCGCGGTCAGCCGGCGAACGGAGGCTGGAGCAGGCCCTTGCCCGCCCCGGGGACGACGAGCACCGAGCCTGCGAGGGGATGCGGCGCCTCCAGACCCGTACGGGCCGTCGTGATGTACAGATCGGTCAGGTCGGCGCCGCCGAACGTGCAGGCCGTCGGGCGTGGGACGGGCAGTTCCACGACACGGTCCAGCTTGCCGTCCGGGGTGTAACGGCGGACCGCGCCGCCGTCCCACAGGGCGACCCAGACGCAGCCGTCGGCGTCGACGGTGAGGCCGTCGGGGAAGCCGTCGCCCTCCTCGACGACCGCCAACTCGCGCCTGCCGGTGGCCCGTTGGCCGTCGAAGTCGAAGACGTCGATCCGGCGGGTCGGCGAGTCGATGTAGTACATGAGGCGGCCGTCGGGGCTCCAGCCCGTGCCGTTGCTCACCGCCACGTCGTCGAGAACCGTCTCGACCGTGCCGTCGGGGGCGACACGGGAGAGCGTGCCGCCGCCCGGCGCCTCGTCGTAGCGCATGGTGCCCGCCCACAGGGCGCCGTCGGGCGCGACCGCCGCGTCGTTGGCGCGGCGACCGGGGACGACCTCTCGGTGCAACCACCGAAAACCGCCCGAGCCATCCGAGTCGCTCGAACCGTCCGAGTCGCCCCCGCCGTCCAAGTCACCTACGGCACCCGACGCACCCGAGACACCCGAAGGCCCCCCGCCCGGCCCGTAAAGGCCCACGCCGTCGCGGAGGTTGACGATCAGCCCGCCGTTCGCGCGCGGCTTCGCGGCGCCCACGTGCTGCTCGGTCGCCATGACCGTGCGGCGGCCGGAGACCGGGTCGTAGGTGTGGACCCGGGAGCCGAGGATGTCGATCCAGATCAGCCGCTGAGCATCGGCGTCCCAGGTGGGGCCTTCGCCGAGGGCCGCCTCCGCCCGGACGGCGACCTCGTACGCGTACGTCATCCCACGCTCCGGTGCCCGAGCCGCTCCGACAGCTCGCCGGCGCCCTTCGCGGCGAGCTGCTCCAGCTCGCCGCGGCGCTCGTCGCTCCAGCGGATCATCGGCACGGAGATGGAGAGCGCGGCCACGACCTGCCCCGTGCGGTCGCGCACCGGCGCGGCGACACAGCTGACGTCGGGGTTCGACTCTCGGCTCTCCACCGCGATGCCGCGGGCGCGGATCTCGGTGAGGGCCTCACGCAGGGCGGCCGGCTCGGTGATGCTGTTGGGCGTCATCCGGACCAGGTCGGCGTCGTCGGGGATCCGCGAGGTCAGCTCGGGCTCGGAGAGCGAGGCGAGCAGCATCTTGCCCACGGAGGTGCAGTGGGCGGGCAGCCGGCGGCCCGCGGCGGACACCATGCGCACGGCGTGCGTGGAGTCGACCTTGGCGATGTAGATGACGTCCGTGCCCTCCAGGATCGCCACGTGCACGGTCTCGTCGCAGGTCTCCGCGACGGACCGGGCGACCTGCTGACCCTCGGCGGCGAGGTCGAGCTGCTCGGAATAGCGGCTGCCGAGCTGGTACGGGCGCACCCCGAGCCGGTAACGTCCCGGCTGACCCGGTACGGGCGTGATGTACGAACGGGCGGCAAGTGTCGTCACCAGCTCGTGCACGGTGGTGCGCGGCAACTGGAGCTTGCGCACGATGTCGGGAGCGGAGAGCGTGCCGTCTCCGTCGAGAAATAGCTCCAGTATGTCGAGAGCCCTGGTTACGGCAGGTACGAGGCGTCCCACTACTGGCCCCCTCCCTTGTGTTCGAAATTTCAACAGACGATCGGCATAGCGAACACAGGCTACTCATACCGATTACGGCCGGGCAATGGCCTTGCGACAACGGGTGGGCGAGCGGTTACGGGTGGGGGTGTGCCCGAGGGCCACCGGAGGGCACGCGGTGAACGGGTGGGTGGGTGGGAAAAATCGGTTATCGCCGGGCGCGGGGATCGCCCAGTTCCCCCCGAAGCCGCTGAGCGCGCAGCACCAGTTCCAGCTCGAAGCGACGGTCCGGATCGTCGACCTCGTCGCCCCACAGTTCCCGAATCTGCCGGAGGCGATACCGCACGGTCTGTGGATGGACCCCAAGGCGCGCGGCCACCTCGGGAGCCCCGCCCCGCGTCTCCAGCCACGCCAGCAGGGTCTCCGCGAGCCGCCGCCCGTGCGTGGGCCCGCAGTGAGCGAGCGGCTCCAGACACCGCAGCGCCAGGTCGTCGATCAGTTCCTCGGGCTGCAGCAGGACCAGCGCCTCCGTGTGCTCGGTGCAGTACAGCACCTCGCCCGGTGGCAGCAGCCCGCGCTCCATGAGCCGTACCGCCGCCTCGGCCCAGCGCAGCGACTTCGCCGCGTCGGCCAGCGGGACGGGCGGACCGATCGCGCCGGCCCACCCCGTGAGCGCCCGGTGCAGCAGCTCGGGGCGCCCGGCGGCGTCCGGCTCGGGCACGACCATCCGGGGCTGCTCGTACTCCATGTCGAGGAGCACACCCTGTCCGACGGCGGGCGCGACGGCCTCGCGGGCGGGCCGCAGCAGTACGCCCACCGCGACCTTGTCCGGCAGCGGCCAGCCGATCCGGGCGGCCCGCTCCGAGAGCGCCTCGGCCGGATCGCCCCGGTGGTGCTCGGCGAGCAGCAGTTCCATCAACCGCCGTTGCAGACGCAGGCGTTCCCCGGCCTGCCGGGCGGCGGCCTCGGCGTATCCGCGTACGGACTGGTCGACCAGCCCGTCCAGGTACTCGTAACCGGCGTCGACCAGCTCGTACATCGCGGGCGGCGGTATCTCCACCCGCGTCCCGATCTCGGCGAAACGGCGCCAGGCGAGGCGTACGCCGAGCCGGTAGATCGCCTGGAGCGAGTCGAGGCTGCGGCCGTGCAGGCCCTCGCCGCGGCCGAACTCCTGGAAGACCTCGGGGTGGACGCGCGGGCGGCCCTCGGCGGTCTCCAGGTGCTGGACGAACACCTCGATGGCCCGCCGGATCCCGACGAGCGCCATCGGTTCGCCCGAGTCGTCGAGCACGACGGGCAGATGGGGATATTCGTGACGTATTTCCTGAAGGATCTCCTCGGCGAGTACGGGCGCCTCGGCCATGGCGAGCGCCGCGAACTGGCGCACCTGGAGGCGCGGCACGTCGTGCCAGGCCGAGCGCACGGTGACGGGTCCCCGGCGTAGGGCCATGGTCAGCGCTCCTGGCCGGCCGTCTCATAGGTGATGAGCGGCGTGTTCGGCTGGTCGGGGGTCGCATCGAGCAGCGCGACGATACCGAGGGCGGCGCCCACGGCTAGTGCGGCGGCGGCCGCCACGGTCAGCAGGGCGGCCAGCAGTCTGGGCATCGCGGGTCAGCCTCTCTGTCGGAGGTCCACCCACCCCGGTACACCCGCGATTACGGCTCGCGGGCCCCAGCCCTGTTCGCCGGTCCCGTCCGGCGAGCCCCCAGTCTCGACAACGCATTGACACTTCGTCAAGGGTGCGCCTACGGTTCCCGCCCCATACCGCACGTGCACCCTCCCCCACCGTGCCGGCACAGCCCGTGCCGTGTCACCACGAGCCCCTGGAGTGCCCGGATGCGCCGTACTGCCTCACCCTTTTCACTGGTCGTCCTGGGTCTGGGCGTGTTCCTGCTCGTCCTGGCCCCCCTGCTCGCCTGGTACGTCGAGCCACGTGCTCAACGCACGCCCGTGGACATCGACTCGAAGACCGTCTTCACCGGTACGGGCAGCTATTTCGACACGGACGAGATCGAGACCGTCCGCGACAAGAAGATCACCATCACCCGCCAGGTCCGCGGCGATGTCGCCGACAGCGAGAAGAGCGGCCGGGCCGTCTGGGACGTGTCCACGTCCGTGGACACCGACAAGTCGCTGCCCGCCGCCGATCCCCATGACTCGCTGCAGTGGACCATGGAGCGCTGGGTCACCGACCGCAAGACGAACAAGCCGGTCCACTGCTGCGACGAGGAGCCTTACTACGAGGGCGAGGCGTATCTGAAGTTCCCCTTCGACGTGCAGAAACGCTCCTACATCTGGTGGGACAGCACGCTCGGCTCGACCGTCACCCTGGCGTACAAGGGCACGAAGAAGATCCAGGGGTACGAGGGCCTCCGCTTCACCGGAACCGTGCCCGCCACCAAGACCGGAACCCGGCTCGTACCGGGCACGATCGTGGGCGAGAAGGACGGCGGCCAGGTGCTCGCCGAGGAGTGGTACGCCAACCACGGCATCGAGCTCGTGGCCGACCAGCGCACCGGCCGGATCATCTACGCGGCGATCGGCCCCCGCAAGACGCTCCGGGCTCCCGGCGGCGACAAGGACGCCGTGGTGCTGCTCGACAGCGAGCGGATCGCCTTCACCACCGAGACCCAGAAGGAACAGGTCGATCTCGCCGACACGGACAGCGGAATGCTGCGCATGGTGGGGCAGACGTTGCCGATCGGGACGGGTGTGGCGGGCTTCCTGCTCGCACTTGTGGGGGTCGTTTTGGTGGTACGCGGGCGTCCGCATCCCGAAACGTCCGAGAGCTCCCAGCAGCCGCTCACAATGTGATGAGACGTCAGCTGGATAAAGCCCCGAAATTGTCACTTCGGTGAGTAGCCGCGACGAACCAGCGGGCGAAAACTGTCCACCCCACCCGAACACAGCCCGACCACATCCCCATCACAGCCGGCCCGCATCACCCACACCGATCAGCCCCACAGGTTCCGTCCCACAGATCCGTACGGATTCGGTCCGCGGGAGATTCAGGACTCCCGCGCCGAACCACATCGAAGCCGTGAGGATCGGCACCACAGGAACGGGGAACTCGCGGCACATCCCGCGCCGCGAGGACCGACAGAACCGCACCACCCCCCACCCCGACCGCGACCCATCCGCACCGCGCGACCTGACCGACCCGCACCGCGAGACACCACCGATCCGCACCGGGAGACCGTCACCGCCATCGCACCGAGCCCCACCTCACCCCCCACCCCACCCTCACGCTGGTTCCGCACCCCGAGACGAGTTGGAGCACCCATGCCCCAGCACGTGCCTTCGTCGTTGCGCGCCGCCTTCCCCCGCTCCGCGCAGCGACCCCCGGCGCTCCCCCCACAGCCGCGCCGAATCGTTTTCCTCGCCCGTCGTGACTTCGGCAACGAAGCCGCGGGCGGCTCCGAACTCCTCGTCGACAGACTCGCCGAGGGCCTGACCCACCTCGGCCACCAGGTCACCCTGCTGTGCGGCGGCCCCGCCGCCTATCGCGACTACCGTGTCGTGTCGGCGGGCGGCGACCTGGGCCACTATCTGCGCGCCAGATCGGCGTTCCAGCGTCAGATCGGCGACTGCGACCTGCTCGTCGAGGTCTGCAACGGCATGCCGTACCTGGCCCCGCTGTGGCATCGCGGGCCGACCCTCTGCCTGGTCAACCACGTGCACACCGACCTGTGGCGGATGCGGTTCAACGGACCGCTGGCGCCCGCCGCCCGGCTCGGGCGAAGACTCGAACACTGGGCACTGGCCGGCGCACAGCGCCACAACCTGCTGGTCGCCGTCTCCCCGTCGACGGCACACGCCCTGCGCGCGATCGGCGTCGAGCGCGAGCGCATCCGGGTCGTCCACAACGGTGTCGAGGAGCCCGGCCCGCCGGCCGAGCGCTCCCCGGAACCCCTGTTCCTCGCGATGGGACGGCTCGTCGAGTACAAGCGGATCGATCTGCTGCTGCGGCTGTGGGAGCGGGTCCGCCCGGTCACCGGCGGCCGGCTGGTCATCGTCGGCGACGGACCCGAGCGCGAGCGGCTCGAACAACTCGCGGGCCCTGGCGTCGAGTTCAGGGGTCATGTCTCCGAGGCCGAGAAGCACCGGCTGCTCTGCGCCGCCTGGCTGCTGCTGCACCCCTCGGCGGTCGAGGGGTGGGGCCTCGTGGTGACGGAGGCGGCGGCCCGCGAGACCCCGGCCATCGCCTTCGACGTACCCGGTCTGCGCGACTCGATCGTGGACGGCGAGACGGGCCTGCTGGCCCGCGGCGAGTCCTCGTTCGCGGCGGCCTGGTGCACCCTCGCCCTGTCCACCCACCGACGGACGCTCATGGGCAAGGCGGCGGGCGACCGCGCCACCCAGTTCCGCTGGCACCGCACGGTCCGCCAGTTCCGAGCGGTGGCGACGGAGGCGGTGAGGAACTGGACGCCATGACGCCAGCTCGGGGGAATCGGCCGGAACACCGGGGTACGGGTCCAGACACGGGCCCGGGTACAGGCACGGGCCCGGACACAGGCACGGGCCCAGGCACCGGTACAGGCCCAGGCACCGGTACGGGATTCAAGGACCCTTCCTTCCGCCGTTCCCTCGCCCTCTTCCGCGCCTTCCGCCATGAACAGGACGACCCGGAGGGCTGCTACTCGCTGCTCGCGCGCGACGCGGCCGACCAGGTGGAGGCGTACGACGGTCCGGTGAAGGGCCGGACCGTCGTGGACATCGGCGGCGGGGGCGGCTACTTCACGGACGAGTTCCGGCGGCGCGGCGCGCACGGCTATCTCTTCGAGCCCGACATGCGCGAGCTCGGACCGAAGCCGCCGGAGGGCGCGGTGGTCGCCGACGGCTATCTGCTGCCGCTCGCGGACGGCGTCGCCGACGTCTGCTTCTCCTCCAACGTCCTTGAGCACGTGTCCGACCCACAGACCTTCCTCAGCGAGATGGTGCGGGTCACGAAACCCGGCGGGCTGATCTACGTGTCGTTCACCAACTGGCTGTCCCCGTGGGGCGGTCACGAGTGGGCGCCCTGGCACTACCTGGGCGCCGAGCGGGCCCGCGCCCGCTACAGCCGTCGTACCGGCAGGCCCGCCAAGCACACCCTCGGCGAGAACCTCTTCGCCGTACACATCGGACCCACCCTGCGGCAGGTGCGCGCCCGGGACGACGTCACGGTCGTCTCGGCGCGTTCCCGCTACTGGCCGTTCCTCGCCCAGGCCGTCGCGAAGGCGCCCGGGCTGCGCGAGTTCGCCACCTGGAATCTCCTCCTCATTCTCCGGCGGTGTCCATGACCAGCACGGTCCAGGCCCCTCCCCCGGCGCGCACCCGCCCGCTCGCCCCCGCCCCCGGTCCCCCGCAGGGACCGAGGTCGAGGCGGTGGCTGCTGGGGTTCTGGGCCGTGGTGTTCGTGCTGTTCCTGGCCGTGGACCCGGGCCGGCAGACCTTCGACACGAAGCTCGGCGTCGCGCTCGACCCCTGGCAGTTCCTGTCCGACCTGGGTCAGCTCTGGCACGACCGGGGCGGCTTCGGCGGCATAGCGGACCAGTACGTCGGCTACGCCTTCCCGATGCTGCCGTACTACGGCCTGTGCGAGCTGATCAACCTCCCGGTGTGGCTGGCCGAGCGGCTGTGGATGTCGCTCATCGTGGCGGTCGCCTTCTGGGGCGCGCTGCGGCTGGCCGAGCGGCTGGACATCGGCAGTCACGCGTCCCGGCTGCTCGGCGCGGTCGCGTACGCGCTGTGGCCGGTGTTCACGATCGTCGTCGGCTCGACCTCGGCTGCCGCGCTGCCTGGCGCCTTCCTGCCGTGGGTGCTGCTGCCGCTGACGAACGAGCGCCACAGCGCCCGGGTCGCCGCCCTGCGCTCGGCGCTGGTCATCCCCTTCATGGGCGGTGTCAACGCGGCCTCGACCCTGGCCTCCCTGCTGCCGGTCGGCCTGTATCTCCTGTCCCGCCCCCGCGGCCCCCGGCAGCGCAAGCTGATCGCCTGGTGGATCCCGGGCGTGCTCCTGGCGACCGCCTGGTGGGTGGTCCCGCTGCTGATGCTGGGCTTCTACGGCGAGAACTTCCTTCCGTACGTGGAGAGTTCGCAGACCACGACGGACACCATGGCGGCCACGGAGGCCCTGCGCGGGGCCGGGAACTGGGTCGCGTATCTGCACTTCGGCGAGGCCTGGCTGCCGGCCGGCTGGACGGTCGCGGCCTCGGTGGTCGTGATCGTCTCGTCGGCGCTCGCGGCCGGGCTCGGTCTCGCCGGACTGGCCCGCCGTGACCTGCCCGAGCGGCGCTGGCTGGTGCTGACCGTGCTGTCGGTCGTGCTCATCACCCTTGCCGGGTACGGCGGTTCGTTCGGCGCGCCCTTCCACGGGGTCGTCCAGGACTGGCTGGACGGCGGGCTCGTGCCCTTCCGGAACATCTACAAGTTCCAGACGGGGCTCGCCCTCGCGCTGGTCTTCGGGCTGATGCACCTGGTCGGCGTCGCCTCGCAGTCGCGCGGGGCCCGTCCCGTGCGCGGCCGCCGGTATGTGGCGCTGGTCGCGGCTGTCCTCGTACTCCCCGGTCTCGCCTGGCCCTACCTCAACGGGTCGATCCTGCAGCCGGGTTCGTTCCAGCAGCTTCCCAAGTACTGGCAGTCCACGGCCGACTGGCTGGAGAAGTACTCGCCGGACTCGCGCGCCCTGGTCGTGCCCGCCACCGCGCACGGCATCTACACCTGGGGCTCGCCCATCGACCAGCCCCTCGACGTGCTCGCCGACTCCCGCTGGGCCCAGCGGGACTACGTGCCGTTCGGCACCGCGGGCAACCGGCGCGCGATGGACGCGGTCGAGCAGTCCCTGCTGACGGGCGGCGAAGTCCCGGGCCTGGCCGACTACTTGAGCCGGGCCGGCCTCTACTACGTCGTCGTACGCAACGATCTCGACCCCGACCAGCTCGGCTATGTACCGACCACGACCGTCAAGCGCACCCTGGAGGAGTCGGGCTACCGGCGGGTGACCGGCCTCGGTCCGGTGATGACGGGCGGGCGCATCGCGGAGAACACCCCCATACAGATAGAGGGGTTGTACCCGCGGCAGCGGGCCGTCGAGATCTACGAGCCGGCGAGCGCGGACGTGCCGCGGCCCGGGCAGGCCGGTCTGAAGGCGGTCGCCGACACGGCCGTCGTCTCCGGCGGGCCCGAGGCGCTGCTGCCGCTGTCCGCCGACCCGACCATGCGGGACCGGGCCGCCGTGCTGACCGGCGACAACCATCCCGGACTCGGTGCCCCCGAGATGCAGGTGGTGGGCGACGGACTGCGGCGCGCCGACACCCGGTTCGGCCTGGTCAACGCCAACACCTCCTACACGTACACCCGCAACGAACGCAATCACTCCGGCAGCTTCCAGGACGCCGGGGAGAAACCGCACCAGATCCTGCCGACCGAGGGGATCGAGCACCAGACGGTGGCCGAACTGCGCGGCGCGCGCTCGGTCTCGGCGTCGTCGAGCGGCAACTGGATGTTCTATCTGCCGCAGTACGACCCGGTGAACGCCTTCGACGGCAACCCGAACACCGCCTGGGCCGAGGGTGCGGCGGGCTCCGCGGACGGAGAGTGGCTGCGGATCGGCTTCACGGACGAGACGGAGATCCCCGACTCGATCCGGGTCACCCCGCTGCCGCAGGACAGTGTGCGGTCGGCGCCGACCCGGGTGCGTGTGGAGACGGAACGCGGCTCCGAGACGAGCACCCTCCAGGCCAACGGGATGCGCCAGCGCATCAAGGCCCCTGAAGGGGCGACGAGTTGGCTCAAGGTCACCATCGTCGACTCGGCCGCCCGGCACTCCGACCTGTCGGGCGCGGGCTTCTCCGAGATCACCATTCCCGACGTCCAGGTGACCCGGATGCTGCGGCTCCCGACGGACGCCGAGCGCACCGACGCGGCCGCCGAGGTCGTCTCGCTGCACCGCGCCACCGACCCGGGCGGCTTCTCGCCGACGGGCACGGAGGCGGGGCTGCACCGCCGCTGGACCTCGGAGTCGGCGGGCACGTACGAGGTGAAGGCGAGCGCGATCCCCGTGCCGAGCGACGAGCTCGACGCGCTGCTCTACAGGGTCGCCCCCGAGCAGCAGAACCGGATCACCGCGACCGCCGACTCGACGGCCCTGCTCGGCACCGGACTCTCGCCGCGCAACCTCACCGACGGGAGCCTGACCACCGCGTGGATCGCCGGGGACAACCCGACCATCCATCTGCGCTGGCCGGACAAGCAGGCCGTCGGCGAGATCGTGCTGGCCCCGGCGGGCGGTCTCTCCACCCGGCCGACCGAGGTCGACATCAGCTCCCCGGACGGCGCGACGATCGCGGGCGTCGACGAGAACGGTGTCGTCCGCTTCGATCCGATCACCACGGACCGGCTCGACATCACCATCACCGAGACGGCCCCGATGACCGTCCACAACCCGCTCGCCGACGAGGACCTGCAACTGCCGGTCGGCCTCACCGAGGCGTACATCCCGGCACTGGACCAGTACCGCACCCCGCAGCCCCGCGGCACCCGCACCTTCGACGTCCCCTGCGGACAGGGCCCGACCCTCGCCATCGACGACGAGCTGTACGAGACCAGCGCGAAGGGCACGGTTCAGGACCTCGTCGAGCGGCGGCCCATCGAGCTGACGCTCTGCCAGGAGGGGCGCACCGACACGGAGTTGTCCCTCGGCTCGGGCTCGCACCGCGTCGAGGCCGGGGACGCGGGACCGCTCGCCGTCACCGATGTCACGCTGACCCGCGGCACGCTCACCACACCCACCGCGCTCGACCGTGAACTCGGCATACGTGACTGGCTCGGCGACCGCCGCGAAGTGACCGTCGGCTCGGGCGCGGCCTCGTACCTGACGACGTACGAGAACTTCAACGACGGCTGGAAGGCCACGCTGAACGGCAAGAAGCTCGACCCGGTACGGCTCGACGGCTGGCAGCAGGGCTGGCGGGTCCCGGCGGGCGCGGGCGGCACGGTCGAGCTCTCGTACGAACCGTCCACGCTGTACGAGGCCGGGCTGATCGGCGGCGGTGTCGCGGTGCTCCTGCTCGCGGGGCTCGTGCTCTACCGGCGGAACTCGCCCAACACGGACGAGCCCTCGCCGGTGCCGCCGCCGCCCGGTCTGATCCTGGGCACGGTCGCGCTGACCCTGGTCGGGATCGTGATCGCCGGGTTCTTCGCCCTGCTGGTGCCGTTGCTGGCGCTGCTCGCGTGGCGGCGGCACGCCCTGCTGGTGCCCATCGCGTTCCTCGCGCTCGCCGGGGCCGGGATCGCCGCCGCCACCGGGGCCGGGGAGCCGGTCTCCGAGGGCGCGGGGGCATTCGGGCCCACGGCCCAACTGCTGGCGCTGATCGGGCTGTTCGCCGGGTTGGTGTCGGTCGGGGAGGCGCAATACGGGGCTCGGGGGCCTGGCGGGGGTCAGGGTCCCGGCGGGGGTCAGGGCTTCGCGGCTTCCGCCGCCCACGGGTATCCCGCCGCTTCCGGCGCTCACGGCGCTCCCGGGTATTCCGGTACTCCCGCCGCTCCGGGCTATCCAGGTGCTCCCAGTGCGAGCGCGCTGCCACCGCCTGCGCCGGGGACCGAGGCGCCGACCGAGCCGCTGCCCCAGCGGCGGCGGGGGGAGAGTGCGGGGCCTGGTGCGTCCGAAGCATCCCCGGCACCCGAGGCACAGCACGGGATGCCCGGAATACCCGGGACGGCCGGGACAGCCGGGGCGGCTGGGGCGGTCGGGTCGGCCGGGACAACCGGAGCGGCCGGAGCGCCGACGGTCCCAGGAGCGTCGCCCACCCCCGGCGCGGCTCCGGAGCAAGGAGCCGGGCCCGCCTCCGGAGAGGCCGGGCCCCCGCCCGCCCCCAGGGTGGCGTCCGGTCCGACGGTCTCCGCCCGTGGGCCGGGGTCCGCGCAACCGGATCCCGACCCGCCCACCACCCGGTTCGGCTTCCGGAAGCCGAAGTTCAAGGCGACACCGCCTCAGGAGTCGCGTCCGGAACGGCCCGAAGCGGCGAGGCCCGCGGACCCGGAGGACGCCAGGCCGGCCCGACCCGAGGAGACGGGGGAAGGCGAACAGACATGACCACGCTGGACCACCCGGCACGCGACGGCACGGACGGCCCCGTACAGCCGCCCGCCCGTATCCCGTTCCCCGTCGTGGACGAGGTCGCCCGGCACTGCCTCCAGGAGGAGGAGCCGGAGACCGTCCACATCGAGGTGCATCTGCCGGGCCGTCTCGACCCGGACCGGCTGCGCGGGGCATTCACCGGGGCCCTGCACCGCCATCCGCGGATTCTGATGCGCGAGGCGCGACGGCCCTGGTACGGGCGGCGGTACGAGTGGGAGCTCACCCCGGACGCGGACGTGGAGGTCGTCCTGTTCCCGCCGCCGGACCGGGACGCCCTCAAGCACGCCCGCGACCGGGCGCTCCAGGACGCCCCGCCGCTGTCCGCCTCGCCGCCGATCCGGCTCGAAGTCGTCCTCGATCCGGAGGCCGACGACACGGTCCTCTTCGTCACCATCAACCACACCGCCCTCGACGGCCCGGCCTGTCTGCGGGTCCTCGCCACCGCCGCCGAGCTGTACGGCGGCCGGGACAACTCCCCCACGGCGCCCCCGACCCGTACGACGGCCGAGGTGCCGAGCCCGGTCGACGCGCCCTCCACCTGGGCCCCGCCCGCGCGGGTGGCGCACGGCGCGCCCGAGCCCTCGCCCGGCAACGGCATGCTCGTCGCCGAGTTCGGCGTACCGCGTCGGCCCAAGGGCTCCCCGTACACCGTGAACGACCAGCTCATGGTGGCCACGGCGCTGATGATCGCCCACTGGAACCGGGAACACGGCGCCCGGCCGCGCCCGTTGCGGATCACGATGCCGGTGGACGACCGCACCCGGGACACCGACATGCCGATCGGCAACGGCACGCGGCTCGTCGAAGTGCCCTTCGCGCCCGGGGAGTTGGACGCCTCCGACATGGCGGGCCTGCTGCGGCGCACGGCGGACCGCACCCGTGCGCTCAAGGCGCTGCCGCGTCCCCAACTCGGCCACGGAGCAGCTCTGTTGACCGCGCCGGTGGTCCCGGTGGCCTGGCGGGCCGCGTTCACCCGGGTGCTGCGGAGGGCCGCCGGGCCCTGGACGTCGACCACCCTGCTGAGCAACATCGGCCGCATTCCGTACGCCCTCGACTTCGGCGAGGGGGCGGGGCGGGCGCACGCGGTGTGGTTCTCGGCGCCGGCCCGGATGCCGCGCGGACTGACGGTCACGACGGCGTCCACGGCGGGCCGGCTGCATGTGGCGTTCCGCTGGTCCCGCACGCTGCTCAGCCACGGCGACGGCTCCCATCTCCGCGACCTCTTCGAGCACTACCTGCACGCCACGGAACACGCCACGGAGAGTGCCCCATGACCACGGCTCCGCCCCGCAGGCCGTCCGGCGGCCAACCTCCGCACGGGCTGCGGGACTTCTACGAGGACCCTGCCGTACCGGTCGCCTCCGGCGCGCCCCGCAGTCTGCGCCAGGCCCGGATGCTGGCCGCCGCGCTCGGCCCGGCCACGTCCGGTGCGCGGACGGTCCTCGACATCGGCTGCGGCGACGGCTCGGCGGCCGCGACGGCGGCTCCGCTCCTGGCCGGCCATCGCATCGTCGGAGTGGACTGGTCCCAGGACGCCCTCAGACGCGCCCACGCGCACCTGCCGTACGCGGTACGCGGCGAACTCACCGACGGCGGGCTGCCGTTCAGGTCCGCCTCCGCCGACGCCGTCCTGTTCAGCGAGGTCGTCGAACACCTCGTGGACCCGGACGCGGCGCTCGACGAGATCCACCGGATCCTCCGCCCGGGAGGTCATCTCATGCTGTCCACACCCAACCTGGCCGCCTGGTACAACCGCGCTCTGCTGCTCGCCGGTGTCCAGCCCGTCTTCTCCGAGGTGAGCCTGCGCGCCATCCACGGCCGCCCCGGCAAGGAGGTCGTGGGCCATCTGCGGCTCTACACGGCCCGCGCGCTGCGGGAGTTCGTGACCGCCTCGGGCTTCGAGGTCGTACGGCTGAAGGGCGCGCCCTTCCACGGCGTGCCGCGGCCGCTGCGCCCGCTGGACCGGCTGGCGTGTGCCGTGCCGTCGATGTCCTCGATCCTGCTCCTGCACGCGCGAAGGACGTAGACCATGTGGTGGGGGGTGGCCGCGGCCCTGCTGGCGAACGTGCTGTACAGCACCGGATTCGTGCTGGAGAAGCGGGCGTTGGCGGCGATGCCCCAGGTGACCGTCCGGCAGCCCGCCCGTCTGCTGCGGCTGGTCCTGGGCAGTCCGCTGTGGATCGGCGGCTCCCTCGCCCTGGCGTCCGGCTTCGGCGCGCAGCTCGTCGTCTACCGCACGCTGCCGATCGCCGCCGCGCAGGGCATCTTCGTCTCCGGCCTGGTGATCCTCGTCCTGCTCTCCTCGGTGCTGCTCGGCGAGGAGACCTCGGGCCGCGAGCGGTACGCGATCGGCGCGATCCTGATCGCACTGCTGATGGTCGTCCTGTCCCTCAAGGAGGGCTCGGACACGGTCAGCCGCAGCGCCCCCGCCCCGCTGATCCTGCTCGTCTGCGTACCGTCGCTCGCGCTGGGCGTCTGGCTGTACGCGTCCGCCGAGCGCCGCGCCCGCCACCGGCACCGCATGCCGACCACGGGCGTCGAATACGGCGTGGCGGTGGGCCTGTTGTACGGGGTCAGCTCGCTGGCCATCAAGGGGGTGTCGAGCCACCTCACCACCAGTGGCCTCGGCGGTGCGGTGGTCGATCTGCTGCGCTCCCCGTACCCCTATCTCCTGCTGTTCACCGGCGTGTTCGGCCTGGTGATGTCGCAGGCGGCGCTGCAGCGCTGCCGGGCCTCGCTGATCGTGCCGGTCTGCACGACGGTGACCTGTCTGTTCACCGCGGTGCTCGGCACGCTCGCGTTCGGCGAGGCACTGCCCGAGGATCCGCTGCGTCTTGCGCTGCGCATCGGCGGTACGGCGCTGGCGGTGTCCGTACTCCTGGCGATGCCCAAGCACGATCCGCCGGCGCGACCCGATCCCTCGCCCGAGCCCCAACCCCCCGCCCCCACAAGGGAGTTGACCACTGATGAACCCCGACGACCCGCTGCTGAAGATACTGGCGTGCCCGCTGGACAAGGGGCCGCTGCATCTCCTCGAAAGGGAGACGGAGGGTCCGGAGAGTACTGAGGACGCTCTCTACAACCCACGTCTGCGCCGCCGCTATCCGATCGTGGACGGCATCCCGCAGCTCCTCCCGTCCTCCGGCGAGCAGGTGACGGACAACGAACACGAACACCTGCTGAAACGGATGTCGACCTCATGACCCTGGCAGCCCGTCTGGCCCCCTTCGTGCCGGTGCGGCTGGTCGCCGCCGCCGCCCGGTTCGTCTATCCGCGCTTCGAGCCCGAACTGGCCCGGCTCGGCGATCTCTGCCCGCCCGGCTGCGGCACGGCCGTGGACGTCGGCGGCTGGTACGGCCCCTGGACTCGCCGGCTGTCGGAGCGGGCGCACCGCGTGGTGACGGTCGAGCCCGTCCCGCACCTGGCCCGGCTGCTCACCGCCGCGACGCCCGGGAACGTCCGGGTGGTCCGGGCCGCCGCGAGCGACCGCCGGGGCACGGCCCGTCTGTGGCTGCCGTCCGGCGACCAGGGCGACCGGGGTGTCTCGTCGCTCGTCCGCCGGGACATCCACGCCCGCGCCCTGGACGTCCCCTGTCTCACCCTGGACAGCCTGAACCTCCACGACGTCGGCTTCGTCAAGATCGACGTGGACGGCAACGAGCTGGCGGTGCTGCGCGGGGCGACCACCCTCCTCACCCGTGACCGCCCGGCCCTGTTCATCGAGCTGGAGGCCCGCATCCAGCCGATCAGGCCCGTCGTGTCGTTCCTCGCCGAGCGCGGCTACAGGGGCTGGGTCCTGCCCGACGACACCTGGCTCCCCCTGTCCTCCTTCGACCTGGAGTCCCACCAGGCCCACGCCTCGCACGTGGTCTCCCAGGGCCTGCTGCGGCGGGTACTGACCGTCCGGAGCCCGGGGTACGTCCGGTACGTGAACTCGGTGCTCTTCCTCCCGACGGGCCGCACCCCGGGCGACGCGCACCGCGCCGGACACGTACGCCACGATGGGACGCATGCCTCCCGCCAAGCGACCCGATAGGCCCGCCGGCCCGTTCACCCCGCTCGACTTCCAGCTGGTCCTGCTGCGCCGCATGGCCGACCACAACCCGGACCTCGTGGAGGACGCCCGCCACGCGCTGGGTGCCTCGATCGCGGACATGCGCGAGGCCAACCGGCGTTGGCAGGCGATGCGGCATGTGCCGCGGGGCCGGGGAGCCGTCTCCCGCTACCGCTCGATCCTCGGCGAACCCGAGTCGGTGACACCCCGGCAGATCGGCGACCTGTCCTGCGAGGCGCTCCTGTGGCCGGTCCCCCTCTGGTCCGACCTCCGCTTCGAGGTGCTGGTGGCCCCGAACGGCGCGGCCTGGAACGAGTGGCTGGTCCGCGCGCCGGGCGCCCCCTCCCCCGAACTGCGCACCCTGGAGGACCTGACCCCCTGGTCCTGCACGGTCGACGAGGCGGCCCGCGCCTTCGCACCCGCCCGGCCGCTGGAGGGGTCGGCGCCGACGCGCTGGGGTCTCGCGTTCACGGCTCCGGACGCATCGGGCGTACCGCACGACTGCGCGGCGGAGTTCACGTACGGGCTGCTTCAGCGGATGGCGGTCACCGGGCCGCGCGCCTGACCGGCGGCAAGCCCGTCAGCGGGTGGCGGCCTTGACGATCGCCTCGGCGACGACCGGCACCGAGGCCTCGTGCAGGAAGAGGAAGAGGTTGGGCTCGACGAGTTCCAGCTCCATGACGCGGGGTGCGCCGTCGTCGCCGTCCACCAGGTCCACGCGGGCGTAGAGCAGTTCGGGGGCGTCCGGCACGGCGGCCAACGCCCGTTCGGCTACGGCGAGTTCGGCGGGGGTCGGCTCCCACGGCCGCAGGTTCGGGTGCGGGACCTTGTCCGCGTCGTAGGCGGTGCCGGGTTCCAGGACTGCGCCCTTGCGGATGGCGTGCAGGAAGCGCCCGCCGTAGAACAGCAGGGCCCGTTCGCCCGCCGTGTCGATGCTCGCCATGTACGGCTGCACCATCGCGGTCAGCCCTTCCGCGTGCATCCACTCCAGATGCCGTACGGCCCTCTCGTGGTCCTCGGGCGTGTAGCGGGCGGCGTTCCGGGCGCCCGCCCCCGAGGTCGGCTTGACGACGTACTCGCGGTCGGCGGGCAGGTCGGCCGGGTCGCCGGGGGCGAGGTAGCGGGTGTCGACGACGGGCACCCCGGCGGCCGCGAGGTCGCCGAGATACCGCTTGTCGGTGTTCCAGCGGACGACGGCCACGGGGTTCGCCAGTGCCGTCAGCGCCCCGCACCGCTCGGCCCACGCCACGAACTCGGCGGCCCGCCAGCTGTAGTCCCAGGTGGAGCGGATGACGGCGAGGTCGAAGCCGTCCCAGGCGACGTCGGGGTCGTCCCAGCACACGACGGCGGCCTCCGCCCCGGCCCGCTCCACCGCGTCCGCGAGAACGGGCAGGTCACGGTCGTATCCGGACGCCTCGACCTCCCGGCAGGTGACAAGTGCGATGCGGGCGGCGGTGCGTGCCACGGCGGGCTCCTCATGGGTACGTCGGCTCCAGTGATCCCGCTCGCAGACTAACAACCGCCCCGGGAACCGGATCGGGCCGCTTGACCTTCACCTTTGGGGAGGCCACAGCATCGGTGACGAGACGAGGAACGACCGACCTGGCGACAGGCGGACCGGCTGCTCATGGGGGTGCGGGTATGGAGATGCTGACGATCGGGGCGTTCGCGAAGGCGACCCGGCTGTCGCCGAAGGCACTTCGGCTGTACGACGAGCTGGAGCTGCTGCGCCCCGCGCGGGTGGACCCGGAGACGGGCTACCGCTACTACGCGCCCGAGCAGTTGGAGCAGGCACGCCTGGTGGCGTGGCTGCGACGGCTGGGCATGCCGCTGGCCGGGATCCGCGAGGTCCGCGCGCTTGAACCGGCGGCAGCGGCACGGGAGATCCGCGCGTTCTGGGCGCGGATCGAGTCGGAGACGGCGACCCGCCGTGACCTGGCCGCCTTCCTCGTCGACCACCTGTCACGAACCGTCCCGGAGAAGCCAGGTAAGCCAGGCGCTCCGGGCAATCCGAGTAAGGACACCGCCATGCTGGAACTCCGCTACTCCGCCCTGTCCGACACCGGCCTCGTACGCCCCGCCAACCAGGACACCGCGTACGCGGGCACCCGTGTCCTGGCCGTCGCCGACGGCTTCGGGTCCGGGGGCGCGCCCGCGAGCAGCGCGGCCGTCGAGGCCCTGAAGTTCCTCGACCACGAACCGCTCCCCGCCGGGGGCGTCCTCAACCTCCTGGAGGACGCGGTCCAGGGCGCCACCCGGGCCGTCCAGGAGGTGGCGGGCCCGACGGCCGAGATCGGCACCACCCTCACCGCGATGGTGTGGACGGGCTCCCAACTGGCCCTGGTCCACATCGGCGACTCCCGCGCGTATCTCCTGCGCGACGGCGGCCTGTTCCGGATCACCCACGACCACACGATGGTCCAGTCGATGCTCGACGAGGGCCGTCTGACCCCGGAGGAGGCCACCGCCCATCCGCAGCGCGCCCTGCTCCTGAAGGCGCTGACGGGCGGCGGGCCCGCCCCGGACCTCGACGTGCGGCTGCACGACGCCCTCGCCGGCGACCGCTATCTGCTGTGCTCGGACGGGCTGTCGGCCGTCGTGCCCGAGGACATCATCAGGGACACGCTCACGACTGCCTCCGCGCCGGCCGAGGCCGCCCGGGCACTGGTCAGGGCGGCGAACGACTCCGGCGGCCCGGACAACGTGAGTTGTGTGGTGGCCGACCTCGTGAACGCTGAATCCCAGTAGGTTCCTCACGGGGTCTCGGCAGGCGATCACTGTTCCGCGATGTCGAGGGTGACCTTCGACAGTGGACAGCCCACGCAGGTCAGTACGTACCCGTCGGCCTTCTGCTGTGGCGTGAGGCAGTTCGGCTCGTTCTGTGCGACCTCTCCGCCGCGGAGCCGCACCATGCAGTCGCCGCAGTTCCCGACCGTGCAGGAGTACGGCATCGGCAGCCCCGCGGCCAGTCCCGCGTCGAGCAGTGTCTGGCCGGGCTCGACCAGCACCGTGCCGACGGGGCGTCCGTCGTCCTCGACGGTCATCTCCTGCGGCACCGACGTCGCCACGGCCCGGGTGTCCGCACCGCTGGTGTAGTGCTCCTGGTGCACCAGTTCGTCCGGGACTCCGAGCCCGGCCAGCACGCCCTGGACGGCATCCATCAACGGCCCGGGACCGCAGGTGTAGTAGCGGGCGCCCGGGGCCGGGGAGAGGCCGGTGACCCAACGCCGTACGCCGTCCGCGTCGAGCCTGCCGTCCCGGCTGGTCAGGACGTGGGTGACCGACAGCCGGTCGGGATGGTCCTTCGCCAGCCGGGTCAGCTCGTCGGCGAAGATGATCTCGTCCGCGCTGCGGCTGCTGTAGAGCAGCGCGATCCGGTCGCGGCCCGGCCGGACGGCGAGCCGGGTGCGGATCATGCTCATCATCGGCGTCACACCGCTGCCCGCGGCGACGAGCACGATCTCGTCGGAGGCCCCGGGGGCGTCCGGGGCATCCGTGGCGTCCGGGGGACGCGGCTCGGCGTGGAAGGACCCCGACGGGCCGCGCACCGCGAGACGGTCCCCGGCGCGCAGACTCCGGTGCACATGGGTGGAGAACCGGCCGCCCTCGACGTGCTTGACGGTGACCTCCAGCCGGGCCGAACCTGGCACCGACGAGGCCGAATAGGCCCTTCGCACCGGGCGGCCGTCGATGTCGGCGACGAGCGTGAAGAACTGGCCGGGCCGGAAGTCGAACGAGCCCGGGTTCACGCCGGTGTCCTCCGGGACGAGGTCCTCCAGTACGAGGGTGACCGCGCTCGGTGTCTCCCTGCGCACCTCGGCGACGCGCACGTCCCGGAGCGGGTGCTCCGTCGCTCCGGCACCGGCTCCTCCGACCCCGGTTCGTCCGTCGTCAGTTCCTCGGTCGTCGGCACGGCGTCGGCGCAGGAAGCCGCGGCGGCCCCCGCCCGCGCCGGGCCGGACGTCCTCGTCGATGTCCTCCTTGGCTACCTCGTAGCCCTCCTTCCGCAGCCCGGAACGGTAGGCGCGGTTCATCACCAGCCGCAGCAACCGGGCCATCCCCGGGATCGCCCCGACCGCCTTGAGCAGGAACGCGGGTGGCCCGCCCTCGGCGTCGGCGGAACCGGCCGCGAGGTGTTCTCCCGCAAGTGCCATCAGGTCCGGCACAGTGCCGCGGTCCACGTGCGCGCCGGGGGTCCACAGCCGTGAGCGCGCCACGGCGTCGTTGGCGGTCACCTCGGCGTGCTCGACGTCGATGAGCAGCGCCAGGTGCGGGGGCATCCCGCGCAGCGCCATCGTCTCCAGCAGCGCGGGATCGTCGGTGATCGCGCCACGGCCACGGACATGCAGCACACCGGTGCGCCCCGGAACGAGCGCGGCGAACGACAGCCGGTCGTCCTTGAGCAGGTTGTGGAGCGTGTCGGCGCGTCTGTTGCCCTTCCGGTCCGGGATGACGAGCGTGCGGCCGTCCAGGATCCGCGCCACCTCCTGCCGGTCCCCGCGCGGACTCGTGTCGCTCCCGCCGGACGAGTCCCAGGTGGACAGGGCGAGGAAGGGCGCCGCGGCCAGGAACTCGGCGACGCCGGGCTGGTACAAGGGCCCGTCACCCGCGAACTCGGCGGGCGGGGCGGCCTGGGCGACCGGTCCGGCCGAGGCGAGCGGAGCGGCCTGGGCAAGCGGGGCGGGTGGCTGCCACAGGCGGGACCGGAGGACTGCCTGTGCGCAGTGCACGTACGCCTCCGCGATGTCGACGGTCGTCTCCGCGCCCTTCCGGGCGGCCACCGAACCGTTGACGCGCAGGATCTCCCCGACGCCCGGCAGGAGGAAGAAGAACGAGACCGGACCGTGCGGGTCGCCGGACTCGGGCAGGGAGAACGAGATCCGGGTCGGCGAGTGGACGCGTGCGAACCCCGGCCTGCCGCCGATGAAGGTCGTCCGGTGGGTGCCGTCGGCGTCCCGGTAGCCGAAGGCCGCGATGGGACACCGGGCGAGGACGGTCCGGCAGCCCCCGTCGAGGGCGCTGATCTGTTTGAGCATGACCGCCGACGCCGGGCGGCCGACGGTCGTCTCGACCTCGTCCACCGTCGTCAGTCGGCGCAGGGCACTCGGCCGGTTCTCCCGCGCATCGGACGTGGCCTTGTTTTCGCAGGTCATGGCACTATTGTGAGCAATGGCTCAGCTCTTTGGCTACTCGCTTTTCGCGCCCTGAGGAGGGCTCCCGATGTCGTCTGCCGACCGTCGTCTTCAGCCACGTCGCAGGCCCCGCCAGGTGCGCGCGGAGCTCACCCGTGACCGCATCCTCACCGCCGCTGCTCACGTTTTCGCCGAGTACGGCTACGCCGCCGGGACCACCAACCGCATCGCCGAACGCGCCCGTGTCTCCATCGGCTCGCTGTACCAGTACTTCCCGAACAAGGACGCCATCCTCGCCGAGCTGCTGGTGCGGCACATCGACCGCGGCACATGGGCGCAGGCCGACGAACTCGACCTGTCCCCCGGAAGTCTGGAGGCGACGGTGCGGGCGCTGGTCCGCGACGCGATCGACAACCACCGCGACGATCCGCAGCTGCTGCGGATCATGATCGAGGAGGCGTCGTTCTCGCAGGAAGTGATCGACACGATCGAACGGCACGGAAGGAACCGCGTCGGTCAGGTGCGCGACCTCCTCGCCCGGCACCCGGATGTCCGTGTGCGGGACCTCGACACCGCGGCCGAACTGATCGTGACCACGGTGGAGATGAACACCCACATGCTCATGGCCGGCCCGCGGACCATCCCGGTCGAGACGTTCGGGAACGAACTGGTCGCCATGGTCACCCGCTATCTGCGCGGCGATCAGTAGCGGAACCAACAACGGGACATGCGGGCGCACGGCGCTAAGAAACGCCCGGCAGCCGGCGCGGCTCGACGCGTTCCTCGACGGCCGTGTCGCCGTCGCGGGTCACGATGTACGCGCCCTTGCCGGGGACTTCGGTGACCGCTTCGACCAGTTCGGTGCCGCGGTAGACCAGACCCACTCCGTCGTCGGTGCAGTGGGTGGTGGGGAGGGTGCCGTCCGCGACGAGTTCGTGGACCAGGGGGCGGCGGCCGGCGTCGGTGTCGTAGTGGACGCCGTTGCCGTAGGGAAGGAGGCCCAACGCGTCGGTGATCGGGCGGAGTTCGGGGCCGAAGGAGTCCGTGGTGCCGCCCCGGAACCAGCAGATCGAGCCCGCGCTGACCCCGCTGAGCACGACGCCCGAGCGCCAGGCCCTGCGGAGGATGTCGTCGAGTCCGTGCACCCGCCAGACCGCGAGGAGGTTCGCCACCGAGCCGCCCATGACCCAGACGACGTCCTGGTCGAGGACGGTGCCCTCGATGTCGTCGAGGTTCGGCATCGGGAAGAGGTTGAGGGGCGTGAGGTCGAAGCCCGCCACGCGTGCTGCCTCGGTCATACGGGCCGTGAAGTGTTCCGCGTCGCCTATGGCCGTACCGACGTACAGCACGCGGGGGCGGCGGCCGTGGGCGCCCGAGAGTTCGACCGCGTGGTGCACAAGGGAGTTGAACGTGACCATGGTCCGGCCGCCCCCTGCACGGTGGCCGCCGGAGGTGGCGAGGATCGTGGGCTCTCGCCCGTTCACAGGGGATGCAGGGGATGCAGGGGCATCATGGGATGCCGGGGAAGTATGGGGCGTGGTGTCGGACGCGGTCATGGCACCGGATCCTAACCACGGCCGTCGGAGCGTCCGTTCGTCACTACGGCCGTCACCGTTCGTCACCAGGGCCGTCACGGCCCTCACAGCTCCTGTTCGTCACTACGGGCCGTCACGTGCCCTGTTCGTCGTTCTCCTCCGGGTCCCAGTCCAGCAGTCGTACCCTCGCCACCGTCTGTACGTGCCGGCGCATCGCGGCGGCCGCCCGGCCCGGCTGCCGGGCGACGATCGCGTCGAAGATCGCGCGGTGCTGGGTGAGGGAACGGGTGGGGCGGCTCGGCTGGCGCAGCGACTCGTGGCGGCTCTCGGTGATCTGGTCGGCGATGGAGCGCATGAACTCGGCGAGGATGCCGCTGTGCGCGGCGGCCGTGACCGCCGCGTGGAAGAGCCGGTCGCCCTCGATTCCGTGTCCGCCCGCCTGGATCTCGTCCCGCATGTGGACGAGGGCGGAGTCCATGGCGGAGACGTCCTCGTCCGTGCGGCGCTCGGCGGCAAGTTCGGCGAGCTTGGTCTCCAGGGCTTCTCGGGCGTCGAGCACGTCGGGCAACCGGCGTCGCCGCTCGACGAGTTGCTCCACCGGTTCGGCGTCGAGGGTGTCGCGGACCAGGTAGGTCCCGCCGCCGTGGCGGACCTCCACCAGGCCCTGCACCTCCAGGACCACGATGGCCTGCTTCACCGAGGCGCGGCTGACGCCGAGGCGGGCCGCCAGGTCGCGCTCGGGCGGGAGGCGGTCGCCGGCACCCAGACCACCCTCGGCCGCGTAACTGCGCAACCGGTCGAGGACCTGCTCGTACAGGCGCGGCTTGGCAGTCATCGGGCGCAGTGCGTCGGTCATGCCCGTCCCCCTTGTCCCCTGTTGCGGGTGGTTCGTCCCCCTGCGGGCGCAGCGTAACACCGGGGGTGACCGGCTCAGCGTTCCTGTGGGCAAGTGGCCCAGTGGATGAGTGGCTGAGCCAATTTACGTCACTTCTCTTGACGCTCTCCACGAGCACCACCCAATGTGGTTCAGCCACTTGGCCAATCTGCCGCCCCGCTCACCATCCGCTCGCCACCCACTCGCCATCCGCTCGACAAGGGACCCAAAGACGGGAGCCCGTATGTCCGCCGAACTGATCTCGATCCTTGTGCTCGTCGTGGTGTTCGTGATCGCCACCACCCGCTCCATCAACATGGGCGCCCTCGCCTTCGCCGCCGCCTTCGGAGTCGGCGAACTGGTCGCGGACCTCGACACCGACAAGATCTTCGCCGGATTCCCCGGCGACCTCTTCGTCGTACTCGTCGGCGTGACCTATCTGTTCGCGATCGCCCGCGCCAACGGCACCACCGACTGGCTGGTCCACGCCTCGATCCGGCTCGTGCGCGGGCGGGTCGTACTGATCCCGTGGGTGATGTTCGTGCTGACGGGAGCGCTCACCGCGATCGGCGCGGTCAGCCCGGCCGCCGTCGCCATCGTGGCGCCGATCGCGCTGAGTTTCGCCGCGCGCTACCACATCAGCCCGCTGCTGATGGGCGCGATGGTGGTGCACGGCGCGCAGGGCGGCGGCTTCTCCCCGATCAGCATCTACGGGACGATCGTCAACGGCATCGTCGAGCGCGAGAAGCTGCCCGGCAACGAGATCGCCCTATTCCTCGCCTCGCTCGTCGTCAACCTCGTGATCGCGGCTGTGGTGTTCGTGCTGTTCGGCGGGCTGAAGCTGCGCAACGACGGCACGGTCGCGGAGACTGCCCCGGTCTCGGCGTCGGCCTCGTCGTCCACGGTCTCGGCCGGCGCGGGCGCGGACACGAAGAGCGCGCCCGCGGGCCGCGAAGTCGACCTTGAGAAGGATCGTGCAGAGGACCGTTCGGAGGACCGTTCGGAGGAACGCGAGGACGACGCCACGCGGCTCAACCCCGCCCGCATGGCCACCCTCGCCGCTCTCGTCGCCCTGGTCGTCGCCGTGCTCGCCTTCGACCTGGACGCCGGTCTGACCTCCATCACGCTCGCCGTCCTGCTCAGCACCTGCTGGCCGGAGGACAGCCGCAACGCCGTCGGCCAGATCGCCTGGCCCACGGTCCTGCTGATCTGCGGTGTGCTGACGTACGTCGGCGTCCTGGACGAGATGGGCACGATCGACTGGGCCGGGGAGGGCGTCAGCGACATCGGCGTCCCGCTGCTGTCCGCCGTGCTCCTCTGCTACATCGGCGCGCTGGTCTCGGCGTTCGCCTCGTCCGTCGGCATCATGGGGGCGCTGATCCCGCTGGCGGTGCCGTTCCTGGCGCAGGGCGAGATCGGGGCGGTCGGCATGGTGGCGGCGCTCGCGGTGTCGGCGACGGTGGTGGACGTGAGCCCGTTCTCGACGAACGGCGCGCTGGTGCTCGCGGCGGCACCCGGCGTCGACCGGGAGCGTTTCTTCCGGCAGTTGATGATGTACGGAGGGATCGTGGTGGCCGTGGTCCCCGCCGTGGTGTGGCTCGCGCTGGTGGTCCCCGACTGGGGATGACACCGGCCGGGCCGTGCGTTCCGACGGGCAGCCTCCGACGGGCTGCTGCCGACGGGCGGCCTTCGACGTTCGACCTAAGGAGTACGACGCGTGTCCCCTCTCTCCCCGGCTCACTCCCCGGATCTCTTCCCGGCCCTGACCGAGGCCCGGGCGGACCCGGACGGCCCCGGCGCGCACCGGCCCGCCCTGCGCTTCGGCGACCGCGCCCTGACCTACGGCGAGCTCGCGGCCACCGCCGCCCCCCTCGTCGCCCGCGTCGCGGAGGCGGGCCGGATCGCCGTCTGGGCCACGCCCACCCTGGAGACCGCGGTCGCCGTGGTCGCCGCGCTGCTGGCCGGCGTCCCGGCCGTACCGCTCAATCCGAAGTCGGGCGAGAGCGAGCTGGGGCACATCGTGTCGGACAGCGCCCCGACCCTGGTACTCGCGGCGGCAGGCACTCAACTCCCGCCCGCACTCGACGCGTTGGAGCGCGTCGACGTGGACGCGGACATCGACGTACGCGGCACGGGGGTGGCATCTCCCGCCACAGGCGCCCCCGCCACCATCGGGCCCCCCGGTCTCACCCCCGAAACCCCCGCCCTCATCGTCTACACCTCCGGCACCACCGGCCCCCCGAAGGGCGCCGTCATCCCCCGCCGGGCCGTCGCCGCCACCCTCGACGCCCTCGCGGACGCCTGGCAGTGGACCGGTGACGACGTCCTCGTGCACGGTCTCCCCCTCTTCCACGTGCACGGACTGATCCTGGGCATCCTCGGCCCGCTGCGCCGCGGCGGATCCGTACGGCATCTGGGTCGCTTCGAAACGGCGGGCGTGACAAGGGAGTTGAGCGAGGGCGCCACCATGCTGTTCGGGGTGCCGACGATGTACCACCGGATCGCGGAGACCGTGCCCGAAGACCCCGCGCTCGCGAAGGCCCTGGCCAGGGCGCGGCTGCTCGTGTCGGGGTCGGCGGCCCTGCCCGTGCACGACCACGAGCGGATCGCGCAGGCGACCGGGCGCCGGGTCATCGAGCGGTACGGGATGACGGAGACCCTGATGAACACCAGCGTCCGCGCCGACGGGGAGCCGCGCGCGGGCACGGTCGGTGTCCCGCTGCCGGGCGTCGAACTGCGGCTGACGGAGGAGGACGGGACGACGGCCGTCGAGGCGTACGACGGGGAGACCGTCGGCGAGATCCAGGTCCGCGGGCCGAACCTCTTCACCGAGTATCTGAACCGGCCCGAGGCGACCGCGGCGGCCTTCACCGAGGACGGCTGGTTCCGCACCGGCGACATGGCGGTGCGCGACCCCGACGGCTACGTACGCATCGTCGGCCGAAAGGCCACCGACCTGATCAAGAGCGGCGGCTACAAGATCGGGGCGGGCGAGATCGAGAACGCGCTGCTGGAGCACCCGGGCGTGCGCGAGGCCGCGGTCACCGGTGAACCGGACGCCGACCTGGGTGAGCGGATCGTGGCGTGGATCGTGCCCGCGGATCCCCAATCGCCGCCATCCGTCGACGAGTTGGCCGACCATGTGGCCCGCCGCCTCGCGCCCCACAAGCGGCCCCGTGTCGTCCACCACCTCGACGCCCTGCCCCGCAATGACATGGGCAAGATCATGAAGCGTGCGCTGACCCATGACTGAGTCCGTGCCGCGGTACACGGCCCGCGAGGCGATCGACCTGGTCACCTCCGGGTTCACCGAACTGACCGAGCCCGTGGAACCCGCGAGCCCTGCAAGCTCCGTAGGCCCCGTAGGCCCCGTAGGCCCCGTAGGCCCCGTAAGGAAGTACGGGCCGGACGGGCCCCTGTCCTGGCAGGGTTACGACGCCTCGCGCGCCCGCGCCGCCGCCCGCACGGGTGAGGAGGAGTCGGTCGTCTGCGGTACGGCGACCGTCGGCGGGACGGCGACCGTGCTCATCTCGTTCGAGTTCGGCTTCCTGGGCGGATCGCTGGGCGAGCGTACGGGCGACCGGCTGGAGGCGGCCCACGCGTACGCGCGCGAGCACCGGCTCCCGGTCGTCTCCCTCGTCGCCACGGGCGGCAGCCGTATGCAGGAGGGCATGCGGGCGCTGGTCCAACTCCAGCGCGTGGCACGGCAGTCGACGCTCACCCGCGAGGCCGGGCTGCCGCAGATCGCGGTCCTGCGCGACCCCACGACGGGCGGCGGCTGGGCCACCCTGGGCGCGGGCGCCGATGTCGTCCTCGCGCTCCCGGGCGCCCAGGTGGGCTTCGCGGGCTCACGCGTACGTCCGCCCGAGGCCGACCCGGCGGCGTACACGGCTGAGGCGCAGCTGGCGGCGGGAGCGGTCGACGCGGTGGTGCCACCGGCGGAGTTGCCCGAGCTGCTGGGGCTGTGGCTGCACCTGCTGACCCACCCGTCGGCCGAGCCGGTCCCGCCTCCGCCCGCACTGGCCGCCACCGATCTGCCGGCCACCGGCTGGGAGGCGGTGGACAACGCCCGTTCCTCACAACGCCCCCGCGCCACCGCTTACTTGGACGCCCACTTCGCCCGTCGTGCGGCGATCAGCGGTGACCGTTGCGGCGGGACGGACGACGGGATGCTCTGCGGGTTCGGCGTGCTGAAGGACGGCGGCCGCACCGTGGCCTACGCGGCCCAGACGGGTACCGCCACCCGCCCCGCCGGCTACCGCACCGCCGCCCGGCTGATCCGGCTCGCGGACCGACTCCGCATCCCCGTACTGACGTTGGTGGACACCCCGGGTGCCGCCAACGACGCGGAGGCGGAACGGCAGGGCGCGGGTGCGGCGATCGCGGACGTGTTCGGAGCCGTGGCCGCCGCCGGAACGCCCCTCACCACGCTGCTGATCGGCGAGGGCGGCTCGGGCGGCGCGCTGGCCCTCGCCGCACCGGACAACACCTGGGCCACGCCGGACAGTTACTTCTCGGTCATCGCCCCCGAGCTCGCGGCGGCCATCCTCAAACGGCCACCGGAGAAGGTCCGGGCCACGGCCGACCAACTCCGCATCCGACCGCAGGACTTGGTGGACCTCGGTGTCGTACGCGGCATCGTGGAGCCACTGAAGTCGCCGTCCTAGCAGGCCCGTTCCCGGAACGAAGGCGCCGCCTCCCGGCCCCAGGGGGAGGCGGCGCCGTCCGCGTCCGTACGGTTCCGTGCCGTACCTACCGCACGCCCACCGCCCGGATGATCTCCTGTGTCACCGAACCACCCCGGTCGTCGCTCGCCGAGGCCCGCAGCGACACGTACTCAGCGCCGCGCGGCACGGTGAGGGTCCCCTTCCAGGCGGCTTCACCCGAGCCCGATCCGGACAGCCGTACCGTCCGCCACGACTTCCCGTCGTCGTAGGAGACTTCGAGCTTCCCGCCGCCGATGGCCCCCGTGGCGCCGGTGTCCGTCGCACCCGCCACGTACGAGGAGTGGATCCCCACCGGCAGCCGGCTCCCGCCCCGAACGTTCCCCGCGAGGTCCGTGTCGACGTCGAAGCCGAGGTTGAGCAGCGGCAGTACGGTCCAGCGGTTCTCGGGGGTGGCCGCCGACCTGAACGTCCACTCGGAGTGGCCCAACGCGCTCAGCTTCCAGCGGTCCGCGTCCAGCGTCGTGTCCGTGACGACCTTGTACGTGTGCTCGTCCGCGGGGGCGTCCGAGACATAGGCGCCGGAGCTCATCCGCCGGTCGACCAGTTCCCCGTCGAGGTACACCTCGGTGAACTGGGTCATTCCGGTCTCGTCGCTCCACACATTGCCGAAGCCTGTGTGGTCGGGCCCGGAGTCGCCCCAGCCCGGGGTGTTGAACTGCATCTGACCGCCTGCCCGTTGCTGGCCCCAGCCGAGCCCGGTGCCGAGCCACGGATGCCAGACGGGACGGAACCAGTCGAGGTCCGGATGTGTGCCCCCGCGATAGCGGACGAGCCCGCTGCGCTCCTCCAGGTCCCCGGCCCCGACGTTGACGGACTCGTGCCACAGCTGGCCGGGTCCTGTGGAGACGTACTCGGTGCGCTCGGCCGGGAAGTCGATCCGTTCCTGGAAGCCGATGCCGATGGGGAAGGAGTCGTCGGTGAGCGAGTAACGGAACTCGCTCCCGGACACGGGCTTCACGGCATGGAACCTGGTGTCCAGCACGGCGAGTTGGCCGCGCGAGGGCTCGTACGTCAGGTCGCGTGCCGGGATGCTCCCGCGATGCCCTTCCGAAAGGTCGTATGTGTAGGGCGTGTTGCGCGTCCCGTTCGTCTCGACCTTCCGGGCCGCGCGCAGACGGGCCGCGTCCGCCGTGTTCACCGTGGCGATCTGGATCGGCCGGTCGGCGTTGTCGTCGGTGCCGAACCAGGCGTTGAGCCGTCCGGGCACGTCGTCCGTGACGAACAACGCCTCGGCGCCCGCGTCCTGGGCGGCCTGCGCGATCTCCGAGGGCACCGCGCCCTCGCGCATCCGGACGAGAACTGCCTTGCCGCGTACGTCCTTTCCGCCGTACTCCCCGGTGCCGACATCGACGAGCGGCAGCCTGCGGCGCCCCTCGACGAGCGTGCTCCCGGGCTGGACGACGGCCTCCCCGACCCCCTTCACCTCCAGCATCGGCTTCCCGAGCCGCCACACGGTCCGGTACTCGAAGCTGCCTTCCGTCACCTTCGCCGTGGGTGCCGCGAAGACGCTGTCGTACTTGACCGGCACCTGGACGGCCCCGAAGAGATCCGAGCCGTTCGCCGCGCGGTCGTACTCCATGAGCAGCTGCCGGGTCTCGGTCCGCCGGTCGACGCGGGCAGCAACCTCCCTCAACCTGCGTCCGTCCAGAGTGATTTCGCGGTCCCGGTCGAGGTCGATCTCGGGTGCGGCGAGGAAGCCGAGCCCGAGCGAGTCGGCGCCACGGCTGCCGCGTACGTCGAGGAAGGTGTTCAGGCTGTACGTGCCGGGCTTCAGCCGCAGTTCCACCGTGCCGGAGTCACCGACCGCGGCCGGGAACGGGTCGACGCCCTCGGCGAGTCGCTGCACGACGAGGTCGGCGGCGGTCGGGTCCCCGGCGCGGTCCTTGACGTGGACGGTGAGCGTGTACCGCTCCTCCTCCTTGACCAGGCCGAAGGCCGTGTGCGCGACGGTCGTTCCATCGGCCGTCGAGGCCACGATCTGCCCGCTGGTGTTGCCCACCGGGGCCTTGTCGCCGTCCCCGGTCACGGTCGTGGAGGCCGTCCCGTGCGCGGGCACGGTCAGCGTGGAGTCGGCGAGCGTCGCGACCCCCTCGGACGCTCCCCGCACGGCGAGGGTCAACTCGACCGTCGAGTCGGAGGAGTTGGTGTAGGTGACGGTCCTGGTGACCGGCTCGTTCGACTCGTAGGGCCAGCGGTGGAAGCCCAGATCGACGCTTCCCGTGGCGGTGACCCCGGCCTTCACGGCCTCCGGCACACTCACGCGCCCGGCGCCCAACACATGGGCGGACGCGTCGAGTTGCTTCGACGTCGACATCAGCGCGCTCTTGAGCTGCGCTCCGGTCCAGTCGGGGTGCCGCTCGGCGAGGAGTGCGGCGACGCCCGCGACATGGGGTGTCGCCATCGACGTACCGCTCATGGCGGTGTAGTCGCCGCTGCCGGGCGCGAGGCCGGAGCGGGCGGCGAGGATGTCGACGCCGGGGGCGGACAGGTCGGGCTTCAGCGCGTTGTCGCCGTATCGCGGGCCCGCGCTGGTGAAGTACGCGGCCTGATCTGCGGAGTCGACCGCGCCGACGGTCAGCGCGGAGTCGGCGGCGCCGGGCGAGCCGATGGAGGACGGGGCACCGGTGTTGCCCGCGGCGACGACGAAGAGGGCGCCGGTCTCCTTCGAAAGGGTCTCGACGGCCTGGGCCATGGGGTCGGTGCCGTCGCTGGGCTCGGTCGACCCGAGGCTCATCGAGACGACCTCGGCGCCGACGTCCCGCGCGGCCCACTCCATGCCCGCGATGATCTGCGACTCGCTGCCCGAGCCCTGGTCGCCGAGGACCTTCCCGACGGCGAGGGTGGCGCCGGGCGCGACGCCCTTCTCCTTGCCGTCGGACGCGGCGCCGCTGCCGCCCACGGTCGAAGTGACGTGTGTGCCATGGCCGTTGCGGTCGGCGACCTCCTCGCCCTCGATGAAACTCCGGGTAGCGGAGACCCGCCCGTCGAGATCGGGATGGCCGACGTCCACCCCCGTGTCCAGCACGGCGACCGTGACGCCCTTGCCGGTCAGCCCTGCCTCCCACGCCTCCGGCGTACCGATCTGGGCATTGCTTTCGGCCATGTCGGCGCGGACCCGCCCGTCGAGCCAGACCTTGTCGATCCCGTCCTGCCGGGTCAGCGCCCGCCAGAACGTCCGCCCCTTGTCGGCGTCGACAGCCGCCCCGTGGACGCTGGGCAGCCCGCGCGTCCTCTCGGCGCCGCGCGGAGTCGCCACCCGCGCGCCCTTCTCGTACGTGACGATGAGCGGCAGTTCGCCGGTGCTGCTGTCCGTGAGGCCCTGCCGTATCAACTCGCCGACGTCGAAGAGTCGTTGGTCGAGGGTGCCGGCCCGCAGATAGGGCAGCGCCTCGTCCGGTACGACGGTCAGGGCGCCGTTCGCCGTCTGCGTACGGACGGCTCCGGTGGCGCCCCGCGGCCGTTCGACGGCGACCGTCTTCCTGCCGCCGAGGTCGGTGACGGTCACCTTGTCGCCGGTGACGAGGGTGACGGTGCGGGCGGCGGAGGCGTCGCGGGTACGGGCCCGGGTTCCGGTGTCCTGTCCCTCGGCTTCCTGTGCCTCGGCCCCGCCCGTGGGCAGCAGCGCGAGCACGAGCCCGGCCGAGGCGAGCGCCGCCCCACGTCTCGCGGATCCTCTGGTCATCCGTACCTCTTCTTCTCGGATCTTCGCGGATTCTTCTCGGACCGGGGTGGTGCCCGGATGCTGCGAAGAGTCTCGGGGGGCCGGTGTTGCGGCGGTGCCGACCGGACTTGGCGGAAAGCTGCCCTGGCGGTTTTCCGCCAGAGAGCCGGTGAACGACCTGTGGAAACCGCGACAGCGCCAAGCACCGTCCGTGACAATGGGTAGGTCAACAGTCACGGAAAACGGGGGTTCTGCCACAGCATGGACGGTTTAGTGGAGTTCAAGACCGACGACGGTGCCGTGATCGTCGTCGAAGGCGTCGAGGACGAGTCCGGCTCCCGGCTGGTCGCGCGCGCGGACGGCACGGTCCAGGCGGCTCGTACGTTCGAGGGCTCCCTGGACGGGGTGCGGGCGGCCGCCGAGTCGGCGCTCCGCGTCTTCCGGGACGGCTCGCTGAAGCCCGACAACGTGGAGATCGAGTTCGGCGTCAAACTGACCGCGGAGGCGGGCGCGTTGATCGCAAAGAGCGCGGTCGAGGGCCATCTCGTGGTCAAGCTCTCCTGGTCTCCCGGCGGGTCCGGTGGGTCTACTGGGTCTGCTGGGTCCGGTGGGTCGGACGATTCGCCCGAGCCCGCCCCGGGCTCCCCGGAGGCCACCCCGGTCTCATGAGCAGCGCTTCCTGGCACGCGAGAATCAACTGCGGACGCGACACCGGTGCCGGCTTCCTGGTCACCGAGCGGCACGTCCTGACCTGCGCCCATGTCGTCGCGCACAGCGACACGGCCCCGGTCGCCGTGTCGTTCGCACACGGCGGCGAGGGAGAGGTGCCCGCCCGGGTGATCGCGCACGGCGGCTGGGACGGCCGTGACACCGACCCGGGCGACCTGGCCGTACTCGAACTGGACCGCCCGGTGTCGCTGAAGCCGGCGGAGTTCGCGACACCCTCCGACGCGTACGGGGACCCCCCGCGCAGGCTCCTCGCCTACGGCTTCCCGAAGCGGTACGACGAGGGCACGCTCGCCGAATACCGGGCCACCGCCGACCAGTTGATCGCCGGCGAGTGGGTCCAGCTGGAGGCGTGGGCCGCGCACGGACAGCCGCTGGCCCCCGGCTTCAGCGGCGCCGCGGTGACCCTCGCGGACACCGGCCGCGTCGTGGGCATGGTCTCCGCCGCCGCCCGCAGCCCCGAGATCCGCAACGGCCGCATGCTCCCCGCCCAGATCATGGCCCGCTACTGGCCCCGCCTCGGCGACCTGATCCCCACCCCGGAGTACGACCAGCCCCAGAAGGAACGCCTGCGCCACCTGGTTGAGGCGGCGGAGAGGCTTCAGGAGGCAACCGCGCCGCGGCACAGCGCCCCGTCAGGGGCGCGGGGAACTGCGGGCCCAGCCCCCACAAACGCGCAGCCGAGCCACAACAGGACTCCCCGCACTCCGGAATGCAGCCCCGAACGGCTGTACCTGGACGCGGTGGGCCCCCTCGGGCCGCCACTCCCCCCACACGGCTTCGGCTCCCTCTGGTCCGCGGCCTGGTACCTCCTCTCAGAGGTGACGGACCCGTCCGCCACCCCCCGCTTCGCGACCCGCCTGGCCGACTTCGTGGACGACACCCGGCTCCGGTCGGCGCTCCGAAGCTGGCCACACCCACACACCAACCGCAGCCCGGCCCCCGCAAACACACCCGCGACCCGCGCGAGTTCCACGGCACACACCTGGTCGCCGATCCTCGTGGAGATCGCCCCCAGCGGCTCCGGCAACCGGGACTTCCTGGTCGAGGTGTCCGCGTACAACGACCGGCACCGCCGAGTGGTCGGCTCCCGCCGCCTCCCGGTGGACCGCGTCCGCCCGTACGCGCTGCAACGCATCGACGAGGCGTACCACGAACTGGAGCCAGGGGCCCGGGAGTTGATCGCCTTCGTACTGCCGCGCCGCTGGCTCAACGCGGATGTGGCGCGCTGGAAGCGCAGCGCCGACGACGACAGCCCGCTCGGCTCCTTCGCACCGCTCGTCGTGATGGACCTGGAGCGGCGGCGCAGCGGCGGCCTGCAGCACAAGCTGAGACAGAAGTGGCGGTCCCTGGACTCTGGGTCGGCGGCCCGGCTGCACCGCATCGACTGCTGGGCCGTCGGCCAGGACCAGGTGAAACTGACCATCGACCTGCGCCGGGACGCCGACATGGTGGGCTTCGGCACGCCGCCCCGCGCCGACGGGGTCAGACGGCTGTTCCAGGCGAGCCTGAACGCGGCCGTGCCGGTGATGCTGTGGCCGCGCTCCGGCTGCCGCGGCGAGCATCAGTGCGGGCGGCCCGCGGACTGCCCGGGCTCGGAGTTCCTGGACCGCCTCGCCGAACACCTCGCGGACCTGCCGCCCCACGAACTCCCGCAGTACGTCCATGAGTTGCGCGAGACGGCGTACGCGTCCGGCACCGCTGAACCGCACTGGGCGCACGATCTGGCACTGCTCTGGGAGGACCCCGAATGCCTCCCCGACCCCGTCGGCTACGCGCACAACCCCGTTGGTTGAGAAGGCCGTTGAGAAGGCCGTTGAGAACGCCATGGAGGAGACCGCTGAGGATGCCGCTGGAAATCGGTTGATGAAAGGCGGCCCGAAGCCGTCGACTGAAGCACGGAACGCACAACGGAACACGGAACACGTTCGGAGAGACCATGTCCCTGTGGCCCGTCTACACGGGTACGAGCGAACCGCACGACGGCATCGCCGAGCTGCCCGCGCCACCACCCTGGCGCGCCTTCGACGGCGGCCCGGAGCTGGCGACCCCCGCCGAGAACGACGACGCCTCGGCGACCTCCCCGGACCGTCGGCACCGCGCCCGCACCTACCGCGCCACGGACCGGGCGGTCCAACTCGTCAACGCGGCCCTGTACTTGCGCCGCCCGCTCCTGGTGACGGGCCCGCCGGGCAGCGGCAAGTCGAGCCTCGCGTACGCGGTGGCAAGGGAGTTGCGGCTGGGCCCCGTACTGCGCTGGAACATCACCAGCCGAGCCACACTCCACGACGGCCTCTACCAGTACGATCCGCTCTCCCGCCTGTACGCGGCAGGACGCGCCGCCGCCCGCGAGGTACCGCCGGACGATGAACTCCCCACCGATGGCGGGCTCCAGGACCATCTGCGCCTCGGCCCGCTCGGCACGGCACTCCTGCCGTACGGCCGTCCGCGCGCCCTGCTGATCGACGAGATCGACAAGTGCGACCTGGACCTGCCGAACGACCTCCTCAACATCCTGGAGGAGGGCCAGTACGAGATCCCGGAGCTGGTCCGCGCCGCCCGGCACACCCCCTCCGCCGAGGTCATGGTCGACGGCACGGACGAACGGGTCGAGGTCTCGCGCGGCCGGGTCCGCTGCCGCGCCTTCCCCTTCGTGGTCCTCACCAGCAACGGCGAGCGGGAGTTCCCGCCCGCGTTCCTCCGCCGCTGTGTCCGCCTCGAACTCCACCAGCCCCGCGCCGCCCATCTGGAGAGCATCGTCCGCGCCCATCTCGGCGAACCCGACGCGCACGCACGGGAATTGATCGAGCGCTTCCTGTCCCGGGGAACGGACGGCGAACTCGCCACGGACCAACTCCTCAACGCCATCTACCTCACGGGCACGGCAGGCATCGACGCGTCGTCGCGCGACGACCTGGCGGAGCAGCTGATGCCGTACCTGAGCCGCACGGGAGACGAATCGGATGTCTTCTGAGGCCGCCGCCACCACCGGTGTCAACGCCACGACCGGCGCCGACACCGGTCCCGGCGCCGCCCGCCTGGCCGACGTCCTCACGGAGGCCGGCAACGGCCCCACCCCGACCTCCGTGGAACTGGCCGAACTCCTATGGCTGGCCGGCCACATGAAGCCCCCCGAGACCAACTCTCCAACCACGCCCTCGACCGCTCCCAACTCGGGCACGGGCGGGGGCTCGGGCGCCGACGCGGGCTCGGGCACGGATTCACCCACGGCACCCCCAAATCTTGGGGGCGCGGGGAACTGCGCGACAAGCCACAACGAGCCCGCAGCAAACCCCCCACCGCACCCCACCCACCACCCCCAAATCCCCGAGCACCCACACAACAGGGTCCCCCTGCGCCTACCCGGCACATCCACACAGACAGACACGTCCCAGGCGGCCACCCCGAACACCACCCCGTACACCTCACTACTGGCCCCCGCCCCACCCATGCTCCCCCACCCCCTGAAACTCCAACGCGCCCTCCGCCCCCTCAAGCGAAGCGCCCCCGCCCCGTTCGGACAGGAACTGGACGAGGCGGCCACCGCACACCGGATCGCCCGGCTCGGAGCCGCCCCGCAGTGGTGGCTGCCCGTCCTGCGCCCCGCGACCGAACGCTGGCTGACGCTCCACCTCGTGCACGACACCGGCCCGACGATGCCCATCTGGCGCCCGCTCGTCCGCGAACTGCACTCGGCGCTCGCCCAGTCGGGCATCTTCCGCACGGTGGAGCTGCACCGGCTGGAGACCGACGGCACGGTACGCCGCCCGGGCTCGCAGGAGGCGTACGCGGACGGGCGAACGGTCACTCTGCTGATCAGCGACTGCATGGGCCCGCAGTGGCGGGACGGCCCGGCGGGCAACCGCTGGTACGCCACGCTGCGCCGCTGGTCCGCCAGGATGCCGGTCGCCGTGGTCCAGCCGCTCCCGGAACGCCTGTGGCGCACCACCGCACTGCCCGCCACCACCGCCCGGATCGCCGCACCGGGGCCCGCCGCGCCCAACTCCGCGTACGACGTGGACTCGTACGCCATGGAGGACCTCCCCCGGGACGCGCTCCCCCTCCCCGTCCTGGAGGCCTCGGCGCCCTGGCTGGCGAACTGGTCGGCGCTGGTGGCGGGCGGGGGCCGACTGCCGGGCGCGGTAGGCCTGTTGGGCGCCGCCCCGCCGCCCGCGCCGGTCGACGAATGGGGCCGCAGCGACATCGAGCAGCTCTCCCCCGAGGAGCTGTTGCTCCGCTTCCGTTCTCTCGCCTCCCCCGAGGCCTTCCGGCTCGCCGGTCATCTCGCCGTCGGGCGCCCCGAGTTGCCGGTCATGCGTCTGGTCCAGGCGGCGATCGAGCGGAATCCCCAGCCGCAGCACCTCGCCGAGGTGATCCTCAGCGGCGCCCTGATCGCGGTCCCGGGCAGGGCGGGCTCGTACGCCTTCCGCCCCGGTGTACGCGAACTGCTGAAGCGCACCCTGCCCCGCACGGCACTCGGCCGCACCTCCGAACTCGTCGAGCGAGTGGGCGCGTTGATCGACGCGCGGGCCGGAGTGGCGGCCGGTGACTTCCCCGTCGCCGTGCCGGGCCCCGGCAACATCACGGCCGACGGCGAGCCGTTCACATCGGTACAGGAGGAGAGCGTACGGAGGATGGGCGGGGCCCCGCCGAGGCCGGCCACCGGGCTGGTGCTCGGCAGGTACCGGCTCGTACGGCGGCTGGGGCGGGGCAAGCACGTGATGGAGGCCGAGGACATCCGGTCCGGTAGGACGGTCGCCGTGTACCCGCGCCCGATCGGGCCGGAGCGGCATGAGCATTTCCTGAGCGCCGCGCGCGTTCTCTCCGGTGTCCGGCACGCCAACGTGATGGACGTCCACGACTTCGGTGTCGAGGACGACATGGCGTATCTGGTCACGGAGTTCGTGGAGGGAGCCACACCCGCCGAGAGCTCACGACTGCCCTTCACGGCGTGCGTGTCCGTGGTGCGGCAGATCGCGCTGGGTCTCGCGGCCCTGCATGAACAGGGTGTCGCACACGGTCGCCTCACACCCCAGAGCCTGTTGATGTCTCCGGACGGCACCGTCAGGATCACGCACTTCGAGCTGGTGCGGGACCGGGAGAACGGCGAGTCGAAGGACCTGGAGGACCTCGGACACCTGCTGGAGAGCCTGGGCACGGAGGAGGCACCGGAGGAACTCCGGGAGTTCGCGCGGGCGTTCAGGTCACGGCTCGCCGCAGCCGTCCGTCTTCTGCTCTCTCCGGACACGGACCGACAGCGTCGCGCCGCCGAGTTCCTCATGGACCCCTCCTTCGGCGCGAGCGCGGCCGCCTTCGCCGCGGACCGACACCGCTACGGCCTGCTCGGTCCGGTGCGGATCGAGCGGGACGACGACGTCCTCCACAACCATTCCCCCGAGGAACAGGCCGTGCTGTGCATGTTGCTCCTGCGACACGGCAGTCCTGTGACACACATCGAGCTGACCGAGGGACTGTGGGGGCGGCACTCCCCGGGCCGCGCGGGAGGACTGTCCACCTACTCCTCGGGGCTGCGGAAGATCCTGGGTCCCGGCCTTCTCACCACCACCGGGGACGGCTACGCCCTGTACGCGCCGCACCACAGCGTCGACGTGAACCGCTGCGAGGAGCTCGTCGCCGAGGCGAAGTCCCGTCGCGAGGACGGTGACCCGACGACGGCCCGCGACGCCGTCCAACGCGCCCTCGACCTCTGGTACGGCGAACCCCTCGACGGAGTCCCCGGCCCCGCCGCCGAGGCGACCCGCACCCGGCTGCGCGCCCTGCGTCTCTCGCTCCACGTCACCCGCGCCGAACTCGACCTGGAACTGGGCCACTTCGAACAGGCGGCCAGCGACCTGGGCGACCTGCTCCGCACGCACCCCGAACACGAGGACCTCCGCCGACTGCACCTCCTCGCCCTCAGCAACCTGAGCCGCATCGCGGACGCCACTCGGCCGACCATCACGATGGAGTGCGCGGACGCGGACGACCACCGGAGGGCTCACAACAGGCTCTCCCACTCCTTGGTCTGGCTGCTCTCGCTCGGCGGCCTGGCTCCCGACGACTACGAGATGCGCTCCGTCGACAACGCCCACGTCGTGTCCACCGCAGCCGAGCCACCGACCCGGCCCGAACAGTCCGTACGTCCCGCGCTGTCCGTACGGTCCGTGCTGGCCGTACTGAACGCGGCCCTGCGCGACCTGCCGGGCATACTCCTGGAGGCGGACGAGCCGCCCAGGGTCCGGTTGACGTTCTGGCACACCGCGCAGCCCCCCACCCCGGAGTCTCTGCCGGCACCGGAGCAGTCGGACATCGCGCTCCTCCTCTCGCCCGTCCTGTACGAGGAACTCGCGAACAGCGACCTCCCCGTCGACCTCACTCTTTTCCGGCCGTTGCACGCGGAGCAGCGCGACGGTCCGGTCCTCGCCTGGTACTGCCCCCTGAACCTTCCGGAGCTCGCCCCGGATCCCGAGATCGAGCAGGGCGACCTCGTCCGCGGCCCGTTCACCACCCGCCCGCCCAGGTGGATCCCCCTTCCGGAGCCCGGCCGCACCGCCATCGTCATCAAGCCCTCCGGCGGCGCGCTGACGCTCCTCGACCCCGACCGGCTCCACGAGGCACCCGCTTCGGGGCGCCCGATCACGTACTACGAGGTCGACCTCACCCCCCAGCGGTCCGGCCACCGGCTGTCCCTCCCCAGCTCCCGCGGCGGAACCTTCGCCGCGTCCGTGGAGCTCGCCTGGCACGTGAACGACCCGGTGGCGTTCGTGGGCGGTGACACCGGCAACGTGACCGAACGCCTCCTCGGCCACGTCATCAAGGAGGCCGGACGCGTCACCCGTCGTCACCCGGTCCACCGTGTGCCCACGCGGGGCGCGCTCCACAACGAGCTGCACAGCTGGCCGGTTCCCGGGCTCTCGGTGACGTGCTCGGTGCGGCTGAAGCCGAAGGAAGAGCCGCCGTTCCTCCCTCCGGCGGCCGAGTCGTTCGCCCCGCCCCCGGACGCCGCCGCCCCCTTCCTGGTCGACGTGCCCCACGTACTCATCGGCTTCGACGGCCCTCTCGTACGCCTCTACACCCGGGCCAAGGAGGACCAGGTCACCCAGGAGCTCACCGCGCTCCTCGCCGAACTGCGCCACCCCGAAGCCGCGCCGAGCGCCGTGCCGCGTGGCGAGCCGAGCGGCGAGCCGCTGTCGCCGGGGGGCGCACCCACATCACGCCTGGAGGGGCGTTCGAACCCGCTCGACCTGTTGCGGGAGTTCGCCGGGCACCCCCTGGGAGCCGATCTGCGCCGCCGGCTCAACCGCATCGAGGAGCGGGCCGTCTCCACCGCCACGGCCACCCCGTTCTCCGACTCCCTGATCACCACGCTCAACGCCCTCGGCCGGCGCGTCGCCGTCGTCGCGGACAACGCGCCGAGCGCCGTCTGGATGTATCTGCAGGCCCACGGACGGCTGACCGGCCTGGTGAACGGCGGGGTGCACGGCCGCTCCGAGGACCTGACCCGGCTGATGCCGAACCCGGACTGCCTCCTGCGGGCCCTGGACCAGCTCGGCGCGTCGCCGTCGGACGCCGTGCTGGTCGGCTCGTCGGTCGCCGAGCTGACCGCCGCGAACGCCATCGGCCTCCGCTTCCTCGGCTACACCCGCTCCGAGCCGCACAGACAGCGCCTGCTCCGCGCGGGCTGCGAGCTGACCACCGCCTCATGGGCGCCCCTGATCCAGGCACTCCCCAACACCTGAGCCCCGCGCCCACCACCGGGACCCACGCCCTCGCCCAAGACCACCCATCCAGCGGCACCCCACCCGGCCCACCTCAAAAGGCGACACCCCGTCAGGTCCCCCACGATGCGAAGGAGGACCGCCGCCCGGCCGAGTCCCACCGTCCGTGCTCTCGGGAGGACCCGCGATGACCGCCAGCCTGGAGCAGTTGCGCCGCTGCCATTTCGCCGTCGACATGGGGGCGGCGAGGACGCGTGTGTTCGTGAAGGGCGCCGGGCTCGTCGTGGACCAGCCGAGCGTCGCCGCCGTGAACACGAAGACCGGCGCCCTGATCGCCGTCGGCGAGTTCGCGGAGAAGATGACGGGCCGCACGCCCGACTACATCCGCGTCGTACGGCCCGTCTCCGGCGGCACGGTCGTCGACATCGAGATGGCCCAGCGCATGCTCCGCCAGCTGCTCGGCGACAAGGTGCGCCGCGCCCTGCGCCGCAAGCCCCGGCTGCGGGCGGCCATCTGCACCCCGCACGACGCCGACCCGCTCGCGGAGCGCGCCGCCGTCGAGACGCTCGTCGGACTCGGTGCGCGGCGCGTCGAGCTCGTCGACACGCTCATCGCCGCCGGAGTGGGCTGCGGGCTGCCCGTCGAGCGGCCCGAGGCGACCATGATCATGGTGTGCGGGGCCGCCGCCACCCAGGTCGCGGTGCTGTCCCTCGGATCGATCGTGACCGCCGCGCGCATCCCGGTCGGCGGCGAGGCCATCGACCACGCGATCGTCCAACACCTGCGCCACCAGCACGAGTTGATGCTTCCGTCGCAGTCCGTACGACCGCTGCAGCTCGCCCTCTCCGGGAACGGGCTGACCCCGCACGGCCCCGCCTCCACCGAGATCCACGGCAGGGACGTGGCCACCGGCCTCGCCCGTTCCGTGCAGGTCGACACGGCCGCCGTGCGCGACGCGATCCAGACCCCGCTGACCGCCGTCCTCGACGGCATCGGCAAGGTGCTCCGCGTCTGCCCGCCGGACCTGGTGGCCGACCTCGCCGACCGCGGGATCATGATGGTCGGCGGCAGCGCCCTGCTGCCGGGCCTCGACCAGATGCTGCGGCACGCGACGGGCATGCCGGTGCACATCGCCGAACGCCCCGACGTGTGCGCGGTCCTCGGCCTGGGCGCGATGCTGGAGGGCAGGATCGAGCCCCTGGCCCTCGACCCGCTGGCCACCTGAGCGCCACCCCGAACGCGGACCGCCCACAGACCCTACGCAGACCGTATGCAGCCCGTACGCAGAGAGCCGGACCCTCCGCCGCCCGCATGAGCCAAGCCTCCGAACCCCCCGAGCCCGTCGGTCCCCCTGAGCCCGTCGAACCCAGCGAGCCGTCCACTCCCCGTGGCCCGCTCCCCCGCCTGCTCGAAGCCGTCCTGGGCGTCGGCGCCGACCCGGAGCTGCCTGCCACGCTCCAGCACATCGTGGACACCGCGGCCGAGCTGACCGACGCCCGGCACGCGACCCTGGAGGCCACCGACCCCGGACACGTTGGCGATCACGGTGACGACGACGGTTGCCCGACGGAGTTCCACACGGCCGAACCACCGGCTGCCGGGCAGGACACGGACAGCCGCCTCGACGTGCCGGTGCACGTACGGAATGACGCGTACGGACGCCTCCGTCTCACCGGGAAACGCGACGGCGGCGATTTCACGGGCGAGGACGAGCAGTTGGTGCGCGTGCTGGCCACCCAGGCGGGCATCGCGATCGGCAACGCCCGCCTGTACGAGACGGTCCGTCAGCGGGAACGCTGGATCGAGGGCGCGGCGGCCGTGACCACGGCACTGCTCACCGGTGAGACGGCGGCCGACGCGCTGATGACGGTCGCCGAGCGCGCCCGGATGCTCGCCGATGCCTCGGCCGGGGTGATCCTCCAGCCCACCGACGAGGGCGGCATGGAGATCGTGACGGCGTCGACGCCCGACGACCCGGGCGGTCTCGTCGGTACGACCATCGCGCCGGGCAGTGCGGTCCTCGATCAACTCCTGGGCGGGGAGCCGGTGTTCGTCGACGACTCGGCGACCGACCCGCGTATGACGACGGAGGTACGGCACCGGTTCGGGCCGAGCATGCTGCTGCCGCTCCAGGCCGGCGGCCGGCTCATCGGCACCCTCGCCCTCCCGCGTCGGCGCGGCGACCGTCCGTACACGTCCGTGGAGCAGTTGCTGGCCACGCAGTTCGCCTCGCAGGCCGCCCTCGCGCTCGTCCTCGCGGACGCCCAGCAGCGCAGGGAGCGGCTCGCGGTCTTCGAGGACCGTGACCGGATCGCCCGTGACCTGCACGATCTGGTCGTACAGCGGCTCTTCGCGACCGGCATGATGCTGGAGTCCACCCAGCGCCGCACCGCCGACGAGGAGCAGGACGCCGAGGTCCACGCGATGCTGGGCCGGGCCGTCGAGGAACTCCGGTCGACCGTCCAGGAGGTCCGTACGGCGATCTTCGCGCTGCAGCAGCCGCCCGCCGACGCCCCCACCACGTTCCGGGGCAAGGTCCTCCGCGAGACGGCAGGCGCGGCGGCGGCCCTCGGATTCCAGCCCTCCGTACAGTTCACGGGGCCCGTCGACGCCCGCGTCCCGAACCCGGTGGCCACCCGCCTACTCACCGCCCTCCGCGACGCCCTCGCGGCCGCGTCCCGCCGCACCGGCACCACCCGCGTCACCGTCTCGATCGACGCGACGACGACCCTCCCGGACGGCCGCCCCGGCGTACGACTGACGGTGTACGACGACGGCGACGCGGATGCGGAGACGGAGAGGGACCGGGAGTTGGAGAGGAAGCCGGAGAGGGAGCCGGAGCCGGAGAGGGCCGACGAACCCGGAACCGGGACGACGGTGACATGGCAGTCCCCCCTGCGACCACACCCGTGAGCCGAACAGCCTCACCCCGCCCCAACCCACCCATCCCATCCCATCGAGCCCCACGACCCAACAGCTGTTACGCGTAGGAAACCTTGACGATCGCTGCGCCGGGTGCCACGATTCCGGCGCCGCGATGTTTACGTAAACATCACCCCAAGTCGAGCCCACGGCCGCGAGGTCGGGCTCGACTCTTCGTTCCGATGTTTACGTAAACACCGCCCGTCCGGCCCGGCACGCCACCGACGGCCGCTCAGCCACGCGCGGGCACCAGCCCCATGCACCGAGCCGCCATCTCCTGAAAGGGCAAGCTGATGCGCAGAACCCCCGCCGGCACCCGATTCACCCCCCGGCTGCGGGCCGCCTTCGTGGCGCTCCTGATCGCCGGGACCAGCGGCACGACCATCGCCGCGAGCCCGGCCGGTGCCACGTCGAGTGGACACACGGGCGGACACACGAGTGGGCTGAGCAAGGACACGACCCAGTTCAAGGGCGTGAACTGGGCCGACCCGCGTGACAACTTCGCCGACGACCCGGTCGTGCTGTCCGGCCTGTCGACGTCCGACACCTACGCCCAGACGTACACCAAGGCCAGCCGGGTGATCTCGGCCTTCCGTGCGAACCTCGGTGCCAACACGGTCCGGCTGCCCATCAACCCGTACACGGTCAACGGCCGCTACTGGAAGTCGTATCGCGGAGTCATCGACGCGGCCTCGGACAAGGGCTTCAAGGTCATCCTGTCCTACTGGGAGGGAACGGGACCACGCAAGGACGGCTTCATCGACGACACGGCCACCTACTGGCCGATGTGGAACACCGTGGTCAAGGCCTACAAGAGCGACAAGCGGGTCTACTTCGAGCCGATGAACGAGCCGCACGGCTACACCGACACGGAGTGGGCTGACATAGCCGCGAAGTGGCTGGACACGTACCGGCAGGTCCCCCGCAACAGGGTCTTCGTCAGTGGCGCCGGCTACAACGACCACGTCACGTCCGTCTGCGCCGACCCGCGCCTGAAGGGCACGTATCTGTCGCTGCACCACTACGGGTTCTGGAAGGACTACGCCACGTACGACCAGTGGGTGGCCGACCTCAAGGTGCGCATCGGCGACTGCGCGAACCGGACCGTCGCGGACGAGTTCGGCTCCCCGATGACCACCGGCTTCGACTACAACAAGCCGACCCCGGACAACAACTTCATCAACTACCTCCAGGCCGTCACCGACACGTTCCGCGAGCTCAAGATGGGCTCCGTGTACTGGCCCGGCCTGCGCACGGACGACACCTACTCGCTGCAGACCCTGACGGGTGATCCGGCCCGCCCCTGGCTGACCACCACCAACCAGTCCGGCGCCGACCGCCTCGCCTGGTCCTGGGGGCGCGGCAAGCCCGTACAGCCCTAGGGGTCCTTAGTCCGACACCGGCCGCGGGCGCCACGTGCCGTCGAGTGGAGCGCCCGCGGCCGCCGCGACGCGGTTGCGGGATTCGAGGAGGCGGGTCCTCAGTGCCGGCAGGTCCACGCCCACCAGGACGCCGTCGCGTTTGACCACGCGGCCGGCGACCAGGACGGTGTCCACCAGGCCGGGGTGGCCGGCGCTGACAACGGTGGCGGCCGGGTCGGTGACCGGGAACACGGTCGGGTCGTCGGTGCGCAGGAGGATGATGTCGGCGTCCTTGCCGGGCGTGATGCTGCCCGTCCGGGCGTCGAGTCCGCACGACCGGGCGGCGTCGACCGTGGTGAACTCCAGCAGGTCGCGGGAGCGCAGGCCGCCGTCCAGGCCGCGCTGCACGGCGAAGTCCGTACGCATCGTGGAGAACATGTCGCCGCCGACCGAGGGGACGTCGTCGGTGGACAGCGTCGGACGCAGGCCGGCCGCCAACGCCCGCCGTGCACGAACGTGGTGGTGTCCCGCAGCAGACCGTGCTCACAGCCGATGCCGACATCGGCACAGGCACAGGCACAGGGACCGGCACCGGCACCGGCACCGGCACCCCATGACGGTCAGAGCGTGATGGTTCCGCGGACGCAGACGACGGTGGCGCCGCTGACCCAGACCGTGCCGTCCGTGTCGGCGGTGACCTCGATGCTCGCGGCCCTTCCCAGTCTCGCGCCCTGGGAGACCCGGTAGGAGGAGGGTGCGGCTCCGGTGGCGGTGAGCCACTGCCCGACGCCGGCGTTCATGCTGCCGCACGCGGGGTCCTCGGGTACGCCGACGCCAGGGGCGAAGGTACGCATCTCGAAGCGGTGCGCGGACCCGTCGGGGTGGGCCCCGATCGCGCCGACCATCGCGTCCGGGATGAGGGAGAGGTCGGGTTCGAGGGCGAGCACCTCCTCGGCCGTCGCCAGCCGGATCACGGCCCAGCCGGGCCCGTTGTCGACCCACTGGTGGGCGAGGACACGGTCACGCGTGATGCCGAACGCGCCCACGATCTGCTTCAGATACTCCTCGTCCAGCGCCCCCTCGCGCACACGAGGAGGAGCCGCGAAGGCCAGAGCGCCCTCGCCACGGCGTACGGTGACCAGCCTGGCGGCGCACTCCTGCACGACCCGGTCGCCGTGCCGCGGCACGCCACCGCCGTCCAGCCAGGCGTGCGCGGACCCGAGGGTGGGGTGCCCGGCGAACGGCAACTCGCCGTCCGGAGTGAGGATCCGCAGCCGGTAGTCCGCCTCCGGGACGGTCGGGGGCAGCACGAACGTCGTCTCCGACAGATTCGTCCAACGCGCCAGCCGCTGCATCTCCTCATCGCTCAGATCCGTCCCGTCCAGGACGACCGCGACCGGGTTGCCGGAGTAGGGGCTCGTGGAAAACACGTCGACCTGTACGAACGAGCGGGTGCGCGGCATGGTCATCAAGTGCCTTTCAGGCAGCTGCAACGGAAGCAGGTCCATCCCAACGGGCGCGGGCACGGCCAGGACAGGGCCGCCCGAAACAAAGTGGATTGATTCGCCATCAAGCACTGGCCGACGACGGCGCGACCTCGGCCGCGACTTCCTCGGCGACTTCCGTGGCGATCTCGATGGCCCGTCCGGCAAGTGGCGAATGAGTACGTCCGGCCCGCCAGTGCAGGTAGATCTCCCGCGGCGGCGGGGACGGCCGCAGCTCGTGGACGCGGAGCCTGTCGTCGGACGGTACGTCGGCACCGCGGACGGCGAGCCAGGGCAGCACCGCCGAGCCCAGTCCCGCGCGCACCATCGACAACAGGGTGTCGTTGACCGCACTGCGGAACACGATCTGCGGACGGGCTCCGCCCCGGGCGACCGCCTGCTCCATCGCGGGCTGGTCGCAGGTCAGCGGCCAGGCCACCATCGGCGCGCCGTCGAGGAGTTCCAGCGGGACCGGCCCGGCGGGGAAGGTGCCGGCGCCCGCCACCAGCAGGTACGGATCGTCGAGCAGTTTGAGGTGCTCGACGTCACCGTCGAGGCGGCCGTCGTAGAACAGCAGGTCGAGGTCGCCGATCCGCGGCTGCTCCGGCTCCTCCTCGGACAGCCTGATGTCGCAGCCGGGGTGCTCGTCCCGCAGCCGGCGTACGACCGACGGCAGGATCACGTTGGACACGCTCTGGAACGTGCCGATGTCGATCCGGCCGTCTCCCGCCCTGAACCGGTCCACGGCGTGGGCCAGCGCCTCGGCCTTCGCCAGCAGTTCACGACCGTGGCCGAGGACCACGGAGCCGAGCGGGGTGAGCCGTACCGGCCTGGGACCGCCCGGCCGGTCGAACACCGCACCGCCGACGGCCCTCTCCAGCGCGGCGATCTGCTGGCTCACCGTCGACTGGGTGTACCCGAGGCGGGCGGCCGCCCGGCCGAACGAGCCCTCCTCGGCGATGGCGGCCAGGGCCGCCAGATGGCGCAGCTCGACGTCGGTCACGGGCCCACCATAGCCACGACCATTGCCACAAGCGATCGAATTGATCGAAAATCATCGCTTTTCACAATGGACCCATGCGCCATAGCGTGCCTGACATGACCTCACATCAGTCCCACGGCGAACAACTCCTCAAGACCGACGGCGTCGAGCTGTGCGTCGAGACCTTCGGAGACCCGGCGGCCCCGGCGATCGTGCTGGTCGCCGGGGCGGCCGCCTCGATGCTCTGGTGGGACGCCGGACTGTGCGAACAGCTCGCCGCCCGCGGCCGGTTCGTGGTCCGCTACGACCATCGGGACACCGGCCGCTCGACCTGCTACCCGCCCGGAGAGCCGGCGTACTCGTTCAACGACCTGACCCTGGACGCGCTCGCCATCCAGGACGCCCTGGGCATCGGGCGCGCCCATGTGGTCTGTCAGTCGATGTTCGGCGGGAGCGGACTCGTCCTCGGGGTGGACCATCCCGACCGGGTCGCGTCGCTGACGTTCGTCTCGACCTCGACCGGGGCCGACGACCTGCCGCCGCCGTCGGGCGACCTGGCCATGCCGGCCGAGCCGGACTCCTCCGACGCCGCCGCGGTCGTCGAGTACGTGGTCGCGGGCGCGAGGGCGTTCGCCGGTGGCTCGCCGTACTTCGACGAGGCCGCGATCCGGGCGTTGGCCGAACATGACGTGGCGCGCGCCAGGAACTACGCGTCGACTCTGGTCAACCACTACGCCGTCGAGCCCGACGGGCCGGCCCGGGGCGGCTTCGGCGACATCACGGCTCCGACGCTCGTGGTCCACGGCGACCACGACCCGCTCCTGCCGCTGCCGCACGGCGAGGCGTTGCGCGACGCGATCCCCGGTGCACGGCTGCTGGTCCTCAAGGGCGCCGGACACGACCTGCCGAGGCCAGTGTGGGACGACTTCGTGTCGGCCCTGGTGTCGCACACGGAAGGAGCCCGCTCATGAACCGGCTGCGATCGGCGCTCTGGCTGCCGCTCTTCGACGACCTCGCCGACCCGCGGGAGGTCGCGCGTCTCGCCGCCGACGCGGAGGAGGCCGGGTGGGACGGCTGCTTCGTATGGGATCAGCTGTGCTGGCGGGCGCCGGTCCGGCAGGTCGCCGACCCCTGGATCGCGCTGGCGGCGATCGCGACCGTGACCCGGCGGCTGCGGCTCGGCCCGATGGTGTCGACGCCCGCCCGTCGACGTCCGGCCAAGCTGGCGCGGGAGACCGCGACACTGGACCGGCTCAGCGAGGGCCGCCTCACCCTCGGGGTCGGCCTCGGCAGCGACCGGTTCGCCGGTGAGCTGTCCAGGACGGGCGAGGAGCTCGACGACCGGCTGCGCGGGCAGATGCTCGACGAGTCCCTGGCGATCCTGGCCGCCGCCTGGTCCGGCGAGCCGGTGCGCCACCGCGGCGAGCACTACACCGTCGACGGCATCGCGTTCCTGCCGCGGCCGGTTCAGCGGCCCGGTGTGCCGGTGTGGGCCGCCGGATTCCCGGGCAACGCGAAGCCGATCCGCCGGGCCGCCCGGCTCGACGGCTTCTTCCCCGCCAATCTCGAACACCCGGACCAACTCGCCGAGGTCGTCGACACCCTCACCGAACTGCGCGACGGAGAGATGGACTCGTACGACATCGCCGTCGGTCTGCCGCTGGGCGTGGATCCCGAGCCGTACGCGAGAGCCGGGGCGACGTGGTGGCTGCCGGAGTTCGACCCGGGTGTACGTCTCGACACCGTGCGCGGAGTACTCCGCGAGGGCCCGGCGGGGTGAGAACGCGGTGGCGCCGATGTCCGCTCCCGGCCCAACAGCCTCAGGAGACCTGACCACCCCTCAAGGGCGCTACCCCACCAGCTAAACACCTGGTCGGATCGATTCTTCACGCGTAGCGCCTGGTGGGGCGGGTGGGACTCGAACCCACGGCCGACGGATTATGAGTCCGCTGCTCTAACCGGCTGAGCTACCGCCCCATTACGGCGCGTCGCGCACATTTGTGCGCGCCGTCTGCCGCAGCATAGCCGCTCATACGATCTCCTGCTTCGGATGGTCGACTTCGCCTGCCCTGGAGGACCCCACCTGGGGCGGAGCGGTTCCCGAGGACATGAAAAAGGACCCCAACGGGGTCCTCGTTCCCTTGCTCTCCCGACTGGACTCGAACCAGTAACCTGCCGGTTAACAGCCGGCTGCTCTGCCAATTGAGCTACGGAAGACCGAAGCTCCCCCGACTGGACTCGAACCAGTAACCTGCCGGTTAACAGCCGGCTGCTCTGCCAATTGAGCTACAGGGGATTGCCTCGTTGCATCGAACGTACCTCCCTGGGTATTCGCCAGGGGGCGTGCGCTCGCTGCGACACATACATTAGCGCAAGCAGGGGGGTGCTCCGCCAATCGGTAATCCCCGCCTGCGACCGACGCCGCCGCAAGGGACCGACTCACAAGAGAAGGGTGGCAGCCATGCGCTACCGGCTCACGTTCGTCGCCGGACTGGCCCTGGGATACGTGCTCGGCACGCGTGCCGGGCGCGAGCGCTACGAGCAGCTGAGGAAGACCGCACAGCAGGTCGCTCAGAACCCGGCGGTGCGCAACACCGCCGAGTCCGCGGCCCAGCAGGGACGCGAGTTCGCCGGGAAGGCGTACCACGTGGTGAGCGAGAAGGTCGGTGACCGGGTCCCCGACTCGGTGGCCGACAGGGTCCGCCACCTGCGCGAGCGCAACACGAACGGCACGCGAACCGATGACGACTGGGGCACCAGCAACACGTAACCGGTACGACCGCCTCCGCCGGACCGGTACGGCCTGCTCCGGTCGTACGGCAGAATTTCCGCCATGGGGATAGTCGCCGGGCTGGACAGTTCGCCCGATTTCACTCGCATCGTCGTCTGCGACGCGGACAGCGGAGCCGTGCTCAGGCAGGGGTATGCCCCGCATCCGATGGACGGCATGTCCGAGGGCAGCCGGCCCTCGGACGTCGACCCGCAGGCCTGGCTGCTGTCCCTGGGCGAGGCCGCGGGCGGCGGGCTCCTCGAAGGCGTCCAGGCCATCGGAGTGTCCGCGCAGCAGAACGGGCTCGTGCCGGTGGACACCCAGGGCAACACGGTGCGTCCCGCGATGGTCGGCGGTGACAAGCGGGCGCAGGTCGCGGCCGCCGACCTGGTCGACGCCCTCGGCGGACGCGAGGCCTGGGCACAGGCGGTGGGCTGCGTGCCGCAGGCGGCGCAGCCGGTGACGAAGCTGCGCTGGCTGGCGAAGACCGAACCCGAGGCTGCGCTGCGCACCAGCGTGCTGCTCCAGGCGCACGACTGGCTGGTGTGGCAGCTGCTGGGCCGCCCGGCCCGCCGGACCACCGACCGGGGCGGGGCCTCCGGGACCGGGTACTGGTCGGCGGCGACCGGTGCGTACCGGCCCGATCTCGTGGAGCTGGCGCTCGGGCACCAGGCGCTGCTGCCCGATGTGCTCGGGCCCTGGGAGGCCGCGGGGACGACACCCGAGGGGCTGCTGATCTCGGCGGGGACGGGCGAGACGATGGCCGCGGCGTTCGGCCTGGGCATCGGGCTCGGGGACGCGGTGGTGTCGCTCGGCGCCTCCGGTTCCGTGATGGCCGTGCACCACGAGGCGCTCGTCGACTCCTCCGGAATGATCACCTCCCTCGCGGACGCGACCGGGATGCACCTGCCGGTCGTCACCACGCTCAATGCCGTACGGGCCCTGCGCGGGGCCGCCGAACTGCTCGGCGTGCCGGACCTGGAGGCCCTGTCGGACCTGGCGATGAAGTCCACCCCGGGCTCCCACGGGCTTGTGCTGCTGCCCTATCTGGAGGGTGAGCGGACGCCCAACCTGCCGCACACGGCGGGGACGCTGGCCGGGCTGCGGCGGGAGTCGATGAAGCCCGAGCATCTGGCGCGGGCCGCCTTCGAGGGCATGCTGTGCGGGCTCGCGGACGCGCTGGACGTGTTGCGCAAGCGGGGCGTGGAGGTGCGGCGGATCTTCCTCCTCGGCCAGGCCGCCGAGCTGAGCGCGGTGCAGGCCTGCGCTCCCGCGCTGCTCGGTACGCAGATCGTGGTGCCGCAGCCCGCGGACTACGCGGCGATCGGCGCGGCCCGGCAGGCGGCCTGGGCGCTCGGCACCTCGCAGGGCACGATCCAGCCGGGCCTGCCGCCCGTCTGGCAGGGCGCGGCCGCGCAGATCCTGGAGCCCGGCGAGGAGCTGGCGGTGGGCCAGGCCGTGCGGCAGCAGTACGTGTCGGTGCGGGACCAGACCCACCCGGGCGCCTTCCGGCCCTGAGGCCTTCCGGAGCCCGGGCGACTCGAACGGCGTACGGCTTCGGACCGAGGCCGGGTCGCTCTTGGACCTCTCTTGGCTTAATCAGTTGAGGTAACACGGGTGGAGTGTTCGACGATAGGGGCCAAGGGCAACCAACCGCCCCGCCGCCGACTCCGAGAGACCCAGCGTGCTCATACGACTCCTGCGTACCTATCTCACGCCCTACAAGAAACCCATCGCCCTGCTCGTACTGCTGCAGTTCCTGCAGACCTGCGCCACGCTCTACCTGCCCACGCTGAACGCGGACATCATCGACAACGGTGTCGTCGAGGGCGACACGGGCTACATCCTGTCCTTCGGCGCCCTGATGATCGGCATCTCGCTGGCCCAGGTCGTCTGCAACATCGGGGCCGTCTACTACGGCGCCCGTACGGCCTCCGCGGTCGGGCGGGACATCCGAGCCGGCATCTTCGACCGGGTGCAGTCGTTCTCCGCGCGTGAGGTCGGTCACTTCGGGGCGCCGTCGCTGATCACCCGCACGACGAACGACGTGCAGCAGGTGCAGATGCTCACGCTGATGACGTTCACGCTGCTGGTGTCGGCGCCGATCATGTGCGTGGGCGGCATCGTCCTGGCGCTCGGTCTCGACGTACCGCTGTCCGGGGTGCTGCTCGCCGTGGTGCCGGTGCTCGGGATCTCGGTGAGCCTCATCGTGCGCCGCCTTCGGCCGCTGTTCCGCACGATGCAGGTGCGGCTCGACACGGTGAACCGGGTGCTGCGCGAGCAGATCACCGGCAACCGCGTCATCCGTGCCTTCGTGCGCGACACGTACGAGGAGGAGCGCTTCCGGAAGGCGAACGCCGACCTCACCGAGGTGTCGCTGGGCACCGGGCGGATGCTGGCGCTGATGTTCCCCATCGTCATGACGGTGGTGAACGTGTCGTCGGTCGCGGTGGTGTGGTTCGGCGCCCACCGGATCGACAGCGGCGGGATGCAGATCGGCGCGCTGACCGCTTTCCTCGCCTACCTGATGCAGATCGTCATGTCCGTGATGATGGCCACCTTCATGTTCATGATGGTGCCGCGCGCGGAGGTGTGCGCCGAGCGCATCCAGGAGGTCCTGGACACCTCCAGCAGCGTGGTTCCGCCGAAGGCGCCGGTCCTGGAGCTGCGGCGGCACGGCCATCTGGAGATCCGGGGCGCCGGGTTCCGCTACCCGGGTGCCGAGGAGCCGGTGCTGAGGACCATCGACCTGGTGGCCCTGCCGGGTGAGACCACCGCCGTGATCGGCTCGACCGGCAGCGGCAAGTCCACGCTGCTGGGCCTGGTCCCCCGGCTGTTCGACGCCACCGACGGCCAGGTGCTGGTGGACGGCGTCGACGTACGCACGGTCGAGCCGCGGCTGCTCGCGCGCACGGTGGGTCTCGTACCGCAGAAGCCGTACCTCTTCGCGGGCACGGTCGCGACCAATCTCCGGTACGGGAATCCGGACGCGACCGACGAGGAGCTGTGGCACGCGCTGGAGGTGGCGCAGGCCAAGGGGTTCGTGGAGGGCCTGGAGAACGGTCTCGACGCGGCGATCGCGCAGGGCGGGACGAATGTGTCGGGCGGTCAGCGGCAGCGGCTCGCCATCGCCCGCACCCTTGTGCAGCGCCCCGAGATCTACCTCTTCGACGACTCCTTCTCGGCGCTCGACTACGCGACGGACGCGGCGTTGCGCAGGGCGCTCGCGCAGGAGACGGCCGAGGCGACGGTCGTGATCGTCGCCCAGCGGGTGTCGACCATCAGGGACGCGGACCGGATCGTGGTCCTCGACGAGGGCCGGGTCGTCGGCGCGGGCCGCCACCACGAGCTGATGGCGGAGAACGAGACATACCGGGAGATCGTGCTCTCCCAGCTGACGGAAGCGGAGGCAGCCTGATGGCCGGGCCCATGGGGCGGATGATGGCCGGGACGGGCCCCGACCATCACTCGATGGACTTCAAGAAGTCCGGAAAGCGGCTACTGGCGCATTTCAAGCCGGAACGCACCACTCTGTACGTGATGCTCGTCGCCGTGGTGTTCAGCGTCGGCCTCTCGGTCCTCGGGCCGAAGATCCTGGGCCGGGCCACCGACCTCGTCTTCGCCGGGGTCGTCGGACGGGAGATGCCCGCCGGCCAGACGAAGGCCGAGGCCCTCGCGGCGATGCGGGAGCGCGGCGACGGCGGCATGGCCGACATGCTCTCCGGGACGGACTTCACGCCGGGCAAGGGCATCGACTTCGGCGCGGTCGGCGAGGTGCTGTTGCTCGCGCTCGTGGCGTTCCTGGTGGCCGGTCTGCTGATGACCGTGGCGACGCGACTGGTGAACCGGGCCGTCAACAAGACGATGTACAACATGCGCGAGGACGTACAGACGAAGCTGTCGCGGCTGCCGCTGTCGTACTTCGACAAGCGGCAGCGCGGTGAGGTGCTCAGCCGCGCCACGAACGACATCGACAACATCGGGCAGACCCTCCAGCAGTCGATGGGCCAGCTGGTCAACTCGCTGCTGACGATCGTCGGTGTGCTGGCGATGATGTTCTGGGTGTCGTGGCTGCTCGCGCTCGTCGCACTGGTCACCGTGCCGCTGTCGTTCTTCGTCGCCACCCGGGTGGGCAAGCGGTCGCAGCCGCACTTCGTGCAGCAGTGGCGGACCACCGGCAAGCTCAACGCGCACATCGAGGAGATGTACACCGGCCACAACCTCGTCAAGGTCTTCGGTCGGCAGGACGAGTCGGCGGCGCAGTTCGCCGAGGAGAACGAGAAGCTGTACGAGGCCGGGTTCCGGGCGCAGTTCAACAGCGGGGTCATGCAGCCGCTGATGATGTTCGTGTCGAACCTGAACTATGTGCTGGTGGCCGTGGTCGGCGGGCTGCGCGTCGCATCGGGCGCCCTCTCGATCGGTGACGTCCAGGCCTTCATCCAGTACTCCCGGCAGTTCTCCATGCCGCTCACCCAGGTCGCGTCCATGGCGAACCTCGTGCAGTCCGGCGTCGCCTCGGCGGAGCGGATCTTCGAACTGCTGGACGCGGAGGAGCAGGAGGCGGACCCGGTGACCGGGGCGCGTCCGGAGGAACTGCGGGGGCGGGTGGCGCTGGAGGGGGTCTCCTTCCGGTACGACCCGGAGAAGCCGCTCATCGAGGACCTGTCGCTGAAGGTGGAGCCGGGACACACGGTCGCGATCGTGGGCCCGACCGGTGCCGGCAAGACCACGCTCGTGAACCTGCTGATGCGGTTCTACGAGACGACGGGCGGGCGCATCACCCTCGACGGGGTCGACATCGCGAAGATGTCCCGGGACGAACTGCGGGCCGGGATCGGCATGGTGCTGCAGGACACCTGGCTGTTCGGCGGGACGATCGCGGAGAACATCGCGTACGGGGCTTCGCGTGAGGTCACGCGTGGGGAGATCGAGGAGGCGGCTCGGGCCGCCCATGCCGACCGGTTCGTGCGGACGTTGCCCGAGGGGTACGACACCGTCATCGACGACGAGGGGTCGGGGGTGAGCGCCGGTGAGAAACAGCTCATCACCATCGCTCGGGCGTTCCTGTCCGATCCGGTGATTCTGGTGCTGGACGAGGCGACGAGTTCCGTCGACACCCGTACCGAGGTGTTGATCCAGAAGGCTATGGCGAAGCTCGCGCACGGGCGGACGTCGTTCGTCATCGCTCATCGTCTGTCGACGATCCGGGATGCCGACACGATTCTCGTCATGGAGAACGGGTCCATCGTGGAACAGGGCGCCCACACGGACCTGCTGGCAGCGGACGGCGCGTACGCCCGCCTCTACAAGGCCCAGTTCGCGGAGGCCGTGGTGGAGGTGGACTGAGGGGTGACCCGGGGGTCGGCGGGTTTTTTCGCCCCCGCCGCCCCTACCCATTCCCGTCACTTACTCAGGGGCTCCGCCCCCGAACCCCCAAAAGACTGCGCAGTTCCCCGCGCCCCCAGGTACCTGGGGGCGCGGGGAACTGCGCGACCAGCCCCCACCCACCCGCACCCGACAACACACCCCACGGGGTCTGGGGCGGAGCCCCAGGGGACGGGAATGGGTAGGGGCGGCGGGGGCGAGAAAAGACCAGGTCAGTCCAAGTAGCCCCGTAGTTGGTCTGCGAAGGCGTGGTCTCGGAGTTTGTTCAGGGTCTTGGATTCGATCTGGCGGATGCGTTCGCGGGTGACGCCGAAGATGCGGCCTATCTCCTCCAGCGTGCGGGGACGGCCGTCCGCCAGCCCGTACCGGAGTTGAACGACCTTCCGCTCACGCTCCCCGAGAGTGGAGAGGACCGCCTCCAGGTGCTCGCGCAGGAGCAGGAACGCCGCCGACTCCACAGGACTCGTCGCATCCCCGTCCTCGATGAGGTCCCCGAGAGCCACATCGTCCTCCTCGCCCACAGGAGCGTGGAGGGACACCGGCTCCTGGGCCAGCCGCAGGACCTCGCTGACCCGCTCACTGGGAAGGTCGAGGTGCGCCGCGACCTCCTCCGGCGTCGGCTCGTACCCCCGTTCCTGCAGCATCCGCCGCTGCACCCGCACCACCCGGTTGATCAACTCGACCACGTGGACGGGCACTCGGATCGTCCGGGCCTGGTCGGCGAGGGCCCGCGACATGGCCTGGCGGATCCACCAGGTCGCGTACGTCGAGAACTTGTACCCACGGGCGTAGTCGAACTTCTCGACCGCCCTGATCAGCCCCAGGTTTCCTTCCTGGACCAGATCGAGCATGGTCAGCCCGCGGCCCACGTACCGCTTGGCGACGGAGACGACCAGCCGGAGGTTCGCCTCGATGAGCCGGCGCTTGGCCATCCGGCCCATGACCACCAACTTGTCGAGGTCCAGGGCGAGTTGGCTGTCCAGGTCGGGGGCCAGCCGCAGCCGCTCCTCGGCGAAGAGGCCGGCCTCGACCCTGCGCGCCAGCTCCACCTCCTCCGCCGCGGTGAGCAGCGGGATCCGGCCGATCTCCCGCAGGTACTGGCGGAACAGGTCGGACGAGGGCCCACCGGTGTCCGTACGCCCGCGGGGCACTTCCACCGGCTCCGGCGCCTCGGTCTCCACGAGGGTGACGGGCGGCTCCTCGGGCTCGGCCTGCGAGCCCTCCGGTTCCGCCGCCGTCTCGGGGTGGTGCGCGACACGGCTCTGCGCGGGCACGGCCCCGATGACGTCGGAATCCGCGTCCGTGTCGCCGGTGTTGTCGGTCTGGGTGAGGGTCTGGGTCTGCACGGGGGCGACCTCCAGGAATGTCGCTGCTGAGGCGTGCGGCAGCGGGACGGGGACGACGGCCTTGCCGCTGTCCGTCCCGAACACGTTGAGCGGAACCGCGGGGACAATGGACCCGTCGCGTTCGGGTCGGCCGCGCTCCGAGGACTCAGGCACCGGAACCCAGTGTGGAGTACGACACATCGTCGCCACGAGGGGCGTGCGGTGACTTTTTGAGTCCGGTCCGTGACCGCGTGGTTACCCTCGCGGAAAACTCGCGTGCCCGTTCGTACCCTGATCTGGCACGATCCCCGAGTGTCCGGTTCCCATTACGAAACTCACGTGACGGTCCGCTGCGACAGCGCCGCCGAATCGGAACGGCTGCGGTGCTGGGCGGCCGGGTCCGGTCTCAAGCTGACGCACATCGTGCTGGCACGCGGCCGGATGCCTTCGCAGCCGATGGTCACCTTGGCGGGTTCCCCGTCGTACGCCGCCGAATCGGCCCGGGCCCGGGAAGTCGCCGCACGTCTGCGGGCCGATGGATTCGTGCCCGTACGCGTCAAGATCGAGTCGTCCCCGTGGGCCCCCGAGGTCCCCCGCGAACCCTGCCGGACCGGCGGCGACGAGCGGTACTTCGAGCACCACGTGAAGCTGCTGCTCGACGCGGACACCGACCTCGACGCCCTGGCCGCGAGGGTCGTCCCGCACGGCGCCCATCTGTCGTGGAACGCCCGGCGGGTGCGCGGCGACGGGCACGGCAGCGAAATCGACGGCACCGGTGGTCGGCACGAGCGGTTCGTGACCCAGCGGTGCCGGGGTGTGGACGCGGAGGGCGCCGGGCGGCTGCTGGAGCTGCTGCTGGCGGAGCTGTACGGGTTCGAAGTGGCCGATGTGGAGCGGGAGTTCGTCCTCCACGACAGTGATCTCTCGGTCGACGACGGATGGATCGAGGAAACCGGGGCGCGCGTGTCGCACGGAGCGCGCGTGGAGCAGATGCCGAGAGCGGCCGAGGAGGTGCTGGGATGAGCGGGACATGGCAGGACTTCGGCTGGCGGAGCGTCGAGATACCCCGGGAGCCGCTGGACGAGGCGACCCGCCGGGCGCAGGACCTGCCGCGGACGCTGCACTGGGTGGAGGCGGACGACGCGGTGCAGCGGCCGGTCTTCGACCCGGCCATGAAGCACCACCAGAACGCCTACCGCGCCACCGACCCCGGCTTCTCCGACCCGGCCAGGGGCGAGGCCTGGCGGTACGCGCGGCGCCGGGCGCTGGATCTCGTGCTCGCCGCGATCGCCGGCTCGGAGTGGGTCGAGTCGCTGGTGCTGCGCGGCAGTGTGCTGATGTCGGCGTGGTTCGGGGACGACGCCCGCGAGCCCGGTGACCTGGACTTCGTCGTCGTACCGCGCACCTGGCGGGTCGACGAGGGACGTACCGACCGGATGCTCGAAGGGATCGCCGAGGCTGCCCAGGCGCTGGCCGACGAGCGCGGGCGTGAGGTCGGCATCTCGGCGCGCGGTGCGGTGGTCGAGGACATCTGGACGTACGACCGGGTGCCGGGGCGCCGCATGGTGCTGCCCTGGGGTGCGCCCGGGCTGCCCGGTGGGCACGTCCAGCTCGACTTCGTCTTCAACGAGCGGCTGCCCGAGGAGCCGGAGCCGGTGGAGCTGCCGGGCGGCGCGGTCGTGTGGGCCGCGACTCCGGAGCTGTCGCTGGCCTGGAAGCTGATGTGGCTGGTCAACGACATGCACGCGCAGGGCAAGGACCTGTACGACGCCGTGCTGCTCGCCGAACGGCACCCGCTGCGCCACGAGCTGCTGCACGAGGTGTTCCGGCTGTCGGGCGAGTGGCCCCGCCAGTACCGCGAGGGGGTCTTCCTGGAGGACCTGGTGGAGGCGGTGGGGTATGTGGAGTGGGAGCACTTCGTCACGGAGTATCCGCGGTTCGCGGACGCCGAGCGGGAGTTCGCGGACCGGCTGGTGCGGGCCGTGACGCCGACGTTCGACGGACGGCCACCGGGTCCGCCGTACTCCCCGGCCGGGGACTGACCCGGCTCGGAACGCCGGCCCCACTCGCCCCGGAGCGCGGGTCCGGCCGTCTCGAAGCGCGGGCCCGACCCGTGTCAGAGCGCGCCCGCGCCCTTCTCGCGCAGGGCCTGGTCGTACTGCTGGAGCACCCACAACTCGTTCTGTACGGCGGCCAGCTGGGCCGGGTCTCCCTGGGCGCTGGCGCGGGCGAGGGCGCCCTGGACGTCCCGGACGCGGCGCTCCACGGCGCGGCGGCGGACGGTGACCAGCTGCTCGCCCGCGTACAGTTCGTCGACCGTGCGACGCATGATGGCTTCGACTGCCAACTCCGTGACCATCGCGCGGACCGAGTCGTCCGGGGCCGCCTCACGGGCCTTAACTAGGTAATCCTGAGGATCTTGGACACCGTACTCGGCTCCGCCCGCCTCGATGATCACCTGGCGTACGGCAGCGTAGGGCGGCGCAGTGAATTCGTCAGCTTCGAACGCGTCGAAGGCCGGAGAGACCAGCTCCGGGCGTTGGAGCGCCAGTTTGAGGAGTTCACGCTCCGTCTTATGTGCGGGATTACGCAAGGTCAAAGGAGGACCCCCGAATGCTCTCGATGGAGCTGCCTCGGCCTGAGGGGAACGTGTAGGCGTGGGTACGGGGCCCTGACCGCCACCGCCACTACGCCGATGGAGGTAGCCGACACGATCCACCACGAACTCCTGGTCCAGGATGCCGACCAGGCCAGCGAGTTCCACAGCCATCTCGCGCCGCGCGGTGCGCTCCTTGATCCGGGCGGCCACGGGGGCTGCCTCGTCCAGGGCAGCCGCTCGACCTCCCGGAGTCTCCAGGTCGTAGCGCTGCACGATCTGTTGCAGTGCGAACTTGAACAGAGGTGTGTGCGGCTGGACCAACTCCGCCACTGCCTCGTCGCCCTTCGCCAGGCGCAGTTCGCACGGGTCCATGCCCTCCGGAGCGATCGCAATGTATGTCGAGGCAGCGAACTTCTGATCATCCTCAAACGCCCGCAGTGCCGCCTTCTGACCCGCTGCATCGCCGTCGAACGTGAAGATGACACGCGCCGTGCCGTTGTCCATCAGCAATCGTCGGAGGATCTTGATGTGGTCGCCGCCGAAGGCCGTGCCGCAGGTCGCGATGGCCGTGGTGATGCCGGCGAGATGGCAGGCCATCACGTCCGTGTAGCCCTCGACCACGACCGCCCGGCTGCTCTTGGCGATGTCCTTCTTGGCGAGGTCGATGCCGTACAGGACCTGGGACTTGCGGTAGATCGGCGTGTCGGGCGTGTTCAGGTACTTCGGGCCGTTGTCCGACTCGTACAGCTTTCGGGCGCCGAAGCCGACGACCTCGCCGCCGATGTCGCGGATCGGCCACATGAGACGGCCGCGGAAGCGGTCGATGGGGCCGCGGCGGCCCTCCTGGGAGAGGCCGGAGAGGAGGATCTCCTTGTCGGAGAAGCCCTTGCCGCGGAGGTAGCGCGTGAGGTGGTCCCAGCCCTGGGGGCTGTAGCCGACGCCGAAGTGGGTGGCCGCCGCCTGGTCGAAACCGCGCTCGGCGAGGAACTTGCGGCCGGTGTCGGCCTCGGAGCCGGTGTCGAGCTGCTCGATGTAGAACTGGGCGGCGATCTTGTGGGCCTCGACCAGGCGGATGCGCTCGCCGCGCTGGTGGGAGGGGTTGTAGCCGCCCTCCTCGTACCGCAGGGTGATGCCCGCCTGGGCGGCGAGGCGCTCGACCGACTCCGAGAAGGTGAGGTGGTCGACCTTCATCACGAACGTGATGGTGTCGCCGCCCTCCTGGCAGCCGAAGCAGTGGAAGAGCCCCTTGCTCGGGCTGACCTGGAAGGAGGGCGACTTCTCGTCGTGGAAGGGGCAGAGACCCTTGAGGTTTCCGCCGCCCGCGTTGCGCAGCTGGAGGTACTCCGAGACCACGGCGTCGATCGGGACCGCGTCCCGAACAGCCTTCACGTCCTCGTCGTTGATCCTTCCAGCCACGCATGGATTCTACGGGGACGGTGTGACAGTCGAGCGCCGCCGTCGGTCATGAGACCAGACTGTCCAGCGGAACGTGCGGGTCCGCGAGTGCCTCGGAGTCCACCTGGGTCCGGGTCCGGATCAGTTGTTGGATCGGGTCCGTGACGTCCCACACATTCACGTTCATCCCGGCCAGCACCCGTCCCTCCTTCACCCAGAAGGCGATGAACTCGCGCTTGCCCGCGTCTCCCCGGATCACCACTTGGTCGTACGTGCCCGGGGGCGCCCAGCCCGAGTACTCGAGCCCTACGTCGTACTGGTCGGAGAAGAAATAGGGCACCCTGTCGTACGTCAGCTCGCGGCCCAGCATCGCGCGGGCCGCCGCCGGGCCGCCGTTCAGGGCGTTCGCCCAGTGCTCGACGCGCAGGCGGGTGTCGAACAGCGCGTGGTGGAAGGCGGCCACGTCACCGGCCGCGTAGATGTCGGGGTCGGAGGTGCGCAGCTGCTCGTCGACCGCGATGCCGCCACCCTGCGCGCGGTCGACCATCGTGAGGCCGGCGGCCTCGGCGAGGCCGGTGCGCGGGGCGGCGCCGATGGCGGCCAGGACGTCGTGCGCGGGGTGCTCCTCGCCGTCGTCCGTGCGGGCCGCCAGGACCATGCCGTCCTGGCCGGTGATCTCGGTGAGCCGGGCGCCGAAGTGGAAGCGGACGCCGTGCTCGCGGTGCAGCTCGGCGAAGAGCTCGCCGAGCTCGGGGCCGAGGACCGAGTGCAGCGGGGTCGGCCCGGGCTCGACGACGGTGACCTCGGCGCCGTACTCACGGGCGGCCGCGGCGACTTCCAGGCCGATCCAGCCCGCGCCCGCGATGACGAGGTGGCCGTTGTCCCGGCCCAGGGCGGTCAGTACGTGCTTGAGGCGCTCCGCGTGGGCGAGGCGCCGCAGGTGGTGGACGCCCGCGAGATCGGTGCCCGGGATGTCGAGGCGGCGCGGTTCGGAGCCGGTCACGAGCAGCAGCTTGTCGTAGTGGACGAGTGTGCCGTCGTCACCGAAGCGGACGGTCTTCGCGGTCCGGTCGATGGCGTCGACGGTCTGGCCGAGGTGCAGCTCGACGTCGTTTCGCGCGTACCAGGCGGGCTCGTGGACGAAGACGCTGTCGCGCTCCTCCTTGCCGAGCAGATAGCCCTTGGACAGCGGCGGACGTTCGTACGGGTGGTCGCGTTCGTCGCAGATCAGTATCACGCGGCCGGTGAAGCCCTCCGCCCGGAGCGTCTCGGCCGCCTTCGCGCCGGCCAGCCCGCCTCCGACGATGACGAATGTCTGATCTGCGTCGACCACTTGATGCCTCCTCGTAAGGATGTCGCCATATGCGAGCGTCCCGCACGGAGCGTGATGGGGGAAGAGGGAGTGGCCCGATCAGGCCACGCAGGGTCACGCCCTCCCCGTCCGGACGCCACAGCTACCCCGTGAGCCTCGCATGCAGTGATCGCGCGGAGGCGTCCGTCAGGGACGCGATCTGGTCGACGATCACCCGCTTGCGGGCACGGTCGTCCGACGCCTGGTCGAACAGGGCTCGAAACTGCGGGTCCAGGCCGTCCGGCGCGCGGGCGGTGAGTGCGTGAGCGAGTTCGGCGACGACGATCCGCTGGTCGGCGCGGAGCCGCTCCTGCTCGGCGCGCTGCATGACGTACCGGTCGGCGACGGCCTTGAGGACCGCGCACTCCAGCCGGGCCGCTCGCGGGACGACCAGTTCGGCCGTGTACCGCGTGAGCCGACCTGTCCCGTACGCCGTGCGCGTGGCGCCCTCCGCGGCGAGGCAGAACCGGCCGATGAGCTGGCTGGTGGCGTCCTTCAGCCGGGCCTGCGCGACCGCCGAGCCGTCGTAGCCGTGCGGCCACCACTCCTGGTCCAGGAGGCGGTCGAGGGCTTCGGCGAGCTCGGCGGGGTCGGTGTCCACCGGGACGTACCGCCCGACGGCGACCGCGAAGATCTCCTGCCGCTCGGGCTCCGCGTGCAGGCAGTTGGGGTCGATGTGGCCCGCGTGCAGGCCGTCCTCGACGTCGTGCACGGAGTACGCCACGTCGTCCGCCCAGTCCATGACCTGCGCCTCGAAGGTGGTGCGGGTGCCGGGGGCGCCCTCGCGGATCCAGTCGAAGACGGGGCGGTCGTCGTCGTAGACACCGAACTTCGGGGACTTCGGGTCGGTCGGGTGGGCGCCTCGCGGCCAGGGGTACTTGGTGGCGGCGTCCAGAGTGGCGCGGGTGAGGTTGAGGCCGACGCTGACGAGGTCGCCGCCGCCCGCCGTGATGGGGGTGCCCCCGCGCGAGCCGCGTTCGAGCGCGGGGGAGGCCGATGGCATGGTCTCGCTTCTCACGAAGCGCTTCGGCTCGATGCGGGTGAGCAGTCTGAGCGACTGCGCGTTGCCCTCGAAGCCGCCGCAGTCCTCCGCGAACTCGTTCAGTGCCTGCTCTCCGTTGTGCCCGAAGGGCGGGTGGCCCAGGTCGTGGGAGAGACAGGACGCCTCGACGAGGTCGGGGTCGCAGCCGAGGGCGGCGCCCAGCTCGCGGCCGACCTGGGCGCACTCCAGGGAGTGGGTCAGGCGGGTGCGGGGGCTCGCGTCCCAGACCTGGCTCCTGGTGCCGGGCGTGACGACCTGCGTCTTGCCTGCGAGGCGGCGCAGGGCCGAGGAGTGCAGGACGCGGGCGCGGTCGCGCTGGAAGGCGGTGCGGCCGGGGCGTTTGTCGGGCTCTGTGGCCCAACGCTCCACTGACGTGGGGTCGTAGCCGGGGGGTGCGATGTGGTGCTCGTGCGGGTTTTGGGTGGTGTCGGTGCTGGTGCCTTCCATGTCCTGAACAGTAAGCGGAGCGGCTGACAATTGGGGCGGGGGTGTTTGCGCCTGCGCGTCTGCCGGGGGTTGTCCGTTTGCGGCTGCGGGTTGAGTTGGGCTGGTCGCGCAGTTCCCCGCGCCCCTAAAAGCATCGGCGCCGACTGCGCCCCGAAGGGGCGCGGGGAACTGCGCGACCAGCCACAACTGACTCGCAGTCGACACACCGCGCCAAGCGGAGCGCCTACGCCGAGGCCAGTGCCCGTTCCGGGGTGGCCGGGGTCGCCAGGGTCTGGTCGTAGCGGTGGAGGATCAGGCGGGCCATCGACGGGTGGGCGCCCAGGGGGGCCGACGCGATCCAGGGGGCGGCCGCCGCGCACTCGGTGGAGAAGCGGCCGGGGGCCGTGAAGTAGGAGGCGACGGCGACGCGGTGACGGCCCCGGGCGGCGAGGGCGCGTACGGCCGCGGGGACGGTGGGAGCCGCGGCGGAGGCGTACGCGGGGACGACGGGGACGCCGAGCCGCTCGGCCAGGAGGCCCGCGGTGCGGCGGGTGTCGACGGCCGCGTCGGGGTCGCGGGAACCGGCGGCGGCGAGCACGACCCCGCTCCCCCGGCGCTCCGTCTCGTCCCTCGGTGCCCGCCAGCCGGCCTCCGTCAGGCGTTCGTACAGCGTCTCCACGAGCAGCGGGTGCGGGCCGAGCGGCGCGGCGACCCGGGTGTGCGCCCGCGCGGCGGCCGCGGCCTCGGGGATGTCCTGCTTGACGTGGTAGCCGCGGCTGAGCAGCAGCGGTACGAGGACGGCGTCGCCGGTGCCGAGGCCCGCGAGCGTGTCGGGCAGCAGGGGCTCGTTCAGCTCGATGTGTCCCAGGTGCACGGGCAGGCCGGGGCGCAGGTCGCGGATCCGGTCCAGGAGGGTCCGGACGGTGCTCAGGGCGCGCGGGTCGCGGCTGCCGTGGCCCACGAGGACGAGCGCGGGCGGGGCGGGGCGCCGGGTGCCGTCGAGGGACACGAGGCTGAGCTGGCTGCCGAGCTGACTGCTGATCCGGTTCATGAGTTGCGCCGTACTGTCGAGGTGGGCGCCACGCGGCGGCTGGCCGCCGGGGCGGGGCTTGGACTCGTCGCGAGGAGGGTTCGACGCCGTCATGCACCGATGGTGCGGGTCGGAGGTTGCCTCCCCGTTGCGTGGGAATGACGGGTGTTTTCCGGGGGTTCACGGTGGGGTGTACGGGGTCTGTGAGGCGCGGTGACCTGCGGTTGCGGCTCCCCGCGTGAAGCTGGTCACCGTGTGCCGGGCGAACCGGATCACCGTAATCGGCGTCCTCAGGGTCGAGGCCACCTGGGGAGGGACCGCCCGATGCGTCGTCCGAAGCTGCCGCGGCCACGACTGCCGAGACCGCGCCTGCCGCGACTACGCCTGCCGCGCACCCGGACGGGGCAGCGCCGGGCCGTGCAGGCCGTGATGGCCGGGTGTGTCCTCGCGCTGCTCCCGTCGACGTGGATGTACGTGGTCACGGGCGACCGGCTGCGGACCACGGCGGACGTGCCGCGCACCGAGGTGGCGGTCGTCTTCGGGGCGGGGCTGTGGCGCGGTGAGCCGTCGCCGTATCTCGCGCACCGGCTGGACGCGGCGGCCGAGCTGTACCGGGACGGACGCGTGGAGGTGGTTCTGGTCACCGGCGACAACAGCCGCGAGGACTACGACGAGCCGGACGCCATGCGCACGTATCTCACGGATCGTGGCGTGCCCGACGCGCGGATCGTCAGCGACTACGCGGGCTTCGACACCTGGGACTCCTGCGTTCGCGCCAAGAAGATCTTCGGCGTCGACAAGGCCGTGCTGATCAGCCAGGGCTTCCACATCCGGCGGGCGGTCGCGCTCTGCGAGGAGGCGGGCGTCACGTCGTACGGGGTCGGGGTGGACGCCGTGCACGACGCGACCTGGTACTACGGGGGCGCCCGGGAGGTCCTCGCGGCGGGGAAGGCACTCCTGGACGCGGTCTTCGAGCCGGATCCCCACTTCCTCGGGCCCCAAGAGCCGGGCGTGGAACGGGCGTTGGCGGCGGGTGGCCGATAGTCGACGAGACGCAGATCACGTGGGCCGCCTGGTTTGACGCGGACCGCTCACCCTGCCGCGTGAAACCGATTCCGCAGCACTCTGTAGTCAACTGATTACGGATAGTGTCTTTTTCAGGGGCTCGGATCCGAACCGGGCCCACGAGAAAGGACACATGATGACTGGTCTGCGTACCGCCTTCGTCGCCGCCATGGCGGCCGCGCTGTTCTCGGTTCCGGCCGCCATGACAACCGCCGTGGCGGACGATGACGCCGCGAAGGAGCCGGGATGCGCCAAGCTCGGTGCCTACGGCGACGGTTGGGCCGACATCCACAACGTGTGCAACTACACGATCAAGGCCACTGTCGAAGTCGACGGCTTCGACCCGGGCTGTATCCAGATCGGCCCCGGCGGGGTCGGACGCATCGGTCTGGACCCGGGCGACGTCCCGTACTACGCGTACGTGTGCTGAACCAGCGGCTGAGTGAGCGCTGCTCCTGAGCGGGCCGGCGGGACGTCCTCACGTCCCGCCGATCCCGGCGGGGAGGTCCCCGTGCCTGCCGTGTAACGGGGAGCGTCGCGCCGCGAAACACGGCCGACGCACGCTGACCGGTATGCAGACCACCGCCACGCCCACCCACTGCCCGTACTGCGCGTTGCAGTGCGGCATGAATCTGACGCCCACGCCGGACGGCGGCGGCAGTCCGGTCGAGGTGACGGAGCGCCCGGACTTCCCGGTGAACCGGGGCGCCCTGTGCGGCAAGGGCCGTACGGCGCCCGCACTGCTCTCCCCCGGCGTGCGGCTGACCTCGCCCCTGATCCGCAGGGCGGGAGTGCTGGAGCCGGCCGGCTGGGACGAGGCGCTCGACCGGATCGCCGAGGAGCTGGCCCGCACGCGCACGGAGCACGGCCCGGACGCGTGCGGGGTGTTCGGCGGGGGCGGGCTGACCAACGAGAAGGCGTACACGCTCGGGAAGTTCGCCCGGGTCGTGCTCGGCACCTCGCAGATCGACTACAACGGCCGCTTCTGCATGTCCTCGGCGGCGGCCGGTGGCATCAAGGCCTTCGGCCTGGACCGGGGGCTGCCCTTCCCCCTGGAGGACATCCCGAGGACGGGGTGCGTCGTCCTGGTCGGTTCCAACCTCGCCGAGACCATGCCGCCGGCGCTCCGCTATCTCACCGAACTCAAGCAGAACGGCGGCACGTTGGTCGTCATCGACCCGCGCCGCACCCGGACCGCCGAGCAGGCGGACCTGCACCTCGCGCCCCGCCCCGGCACCGATCTCGCCCTGGCCCTGGGGCTGTTGCACCTGGTGGTGGCGGAGGGGCGTACGGACGAGGCGTACATCCAGGAGCGCACCAGCGGCTGGGAGGAGGCGCGGGCCGCCGCGATGGCGCACTGGCCGGAGTACGTGGAGCGGATCACGGGCGTCTCCGTCCCCCAACTCCGGGAGACGGTACGGATGTTCTGCGAGCCGGAGTCCGCGATGGTGCTCACCGCGCGCGGGCCCGAGCAGCACTCCAAGGGCACGGACACCGTCGGCGCGTGGATCAACCTCTGCCTGGCGACCGGGCGTCCGGGGCGGCCCTTCTCCGGGTACGGCTGTCTCACCGGGCAGGGCAACGGGCAGGGCGGGCGTGAACACGGCCAGAAGGCCGACCAGTTGCCCGGCTACCGCAAGCTCGACGATCCCGCGGCCCGCCGTCACGTCGCCGAGGTCTGGGGCGTCGACCCCGACTCGCTGCCGGGGCCCGGCCGCAGCGCGTACGAGCTGCTCGATGCCATGGGTACGGACATCCGCGCGCTGCTGCTGATGGCGTCGAACCCGGTGGTGTCCGCGCCTCGGGCGGCCCATGTCGAGGAGCGGCTGAAGTCCCTCGACTTCCTCGCGGTCGCCGATGTGGTGCTGTCCGAGACGGCCGAGCTCGCGGACGTCGTCCTGCCCGTCACCCAGTGGGCCGAGGAGAGCGGCACGACGACCAACCTGGAGGGGCGGGTCCTGCTGCGCAGGCAGGCGATCACTCCTCCGGAGGGCGTCCACAGCGATCTGCACGTCATGCACGAACTCGCCGACCGGCTGGGCGTGGAGAAGGGCTTCCCCACCGACCCGGAGGAGGTCTTCGAGGAACTGCGCCGGGCCAGCGCGGGCGGGCCCGCCGACTACTCGGGCATCACGTATCGGCGTCTGGCGGAGGAGAACGGGGTTTTCTGGCCGTGTCCGGCGGACGGCTCGGCGGACAGCTCGGCGGAGGGTTCCGGGAGCGGCTCAGTGGATGGCTCCGCGGGTGGATCAACGAGTGGCTCCGCGGGTGGCTCCGCGGGTGGCTCCGCCGAGGATCGGGAGGGTGGGGTCCAGGAACCGGGTGCTCATCCTGGTACGCCGCGACTCTTTCTCGATCGGTTCGCCACCCCCGACGGGCGTGCGCGGTTCGTCGCCGTGAACCATCGGCCGTTGGCGGAGGAGCCGGACGAGGAGTATCCGGTGCTGCTGACCACCGGGCGGGTGGTCTCGCAGTACCAGTCCGGTGCGCAGACCCGGCGGGTCGACGAGCTGAACGCCGCCGCGCCCGGTTCGTTCGTGGAGTTGCATCCTCGGCTGGCCGAGCGGGTCGGGGCCGTGGAGGGGGAGCCACTGGCCGTGGTGTCCCGGCGTGGACGTGCCGTCGCGCCCGCGCGGATCACCACCTCCATTCGGCCCGACACCGTGTTCATGCCGTTCCACTGGCCGGGCGAGGGGCGGGCCAACACGTTGACCAATCCGGCGCTCGACCCGACGTCGCGGATGCCGGAGTTCAAGGCCTGTGCGGTGCGGGTGGAGAGGGTGGAGGGGGTGGGCTGAGCTTGTAGGTCGGGTGCGGGTTCGTCGTGACCGAGCGCGCAGTTCCCCGCGCCCCTGACGGGGCACAGGTCATGCCGCCCCGGGGTATCTCCGACGTGCGCGGGTGTCCGCCTCGGTTCAGGATGGGGGCATGGACCGCCTGGGTGACGGACTGTTGCTGGGGGTGCTGGACGCGACCCCCGCCTGTGTCGGCATCCTCGATCCCGAACTCCGCTATCTGTACGTCAACCCGGCGCTGGCCCGACTCAGCGGGAAGCCGGCCCATGAACACCTGGGCCGGGCCGTCGAGGAGGTACTTCCGTTCACCGGCCGAGGCAAGGGCGTACTGCGTGAGGTGCTCGCCGACGGGCGCTCCCGCGAGGGCATCAACGACGGCGTGACGCTCTCCGGGGCGGGCCTGGAACACCACAGCTGGCGCGGCGCGTACCACCGGCTCGAGGCCGACGGGGACGTCGTGGGCGTGGCCGTGGTCATCATGGTGATCAACGGCGTACGGCATCAGCACCGGGAGCTGGAGCGGGTACGGAAACGGCTGGCGCTGCTGGACCGCGCCGCCACCCGCATCGGCACCACGCTCCGCGTCGACGACACCTGCGCCGAGCTGGCCGACTTCCTCTCCTCGGAGCTCGCCGACATGGCCGCGGTGATGATGTACCCGGCCCCGCACGGCTCGGAGCACCTCCCCGAACACCGTCCGCCGCCCGAGCGGCACGGTCCGATCCTGCTGCGTATGGCGGGGGTCGCGGCCGTGCCCCATCTCCAGGACTATCTGGTGGAGATCAGCGCGATCGTGGGCGAACAGCTGCGCTACCGGCACGGGTCGAGCGTCCAGCGCTGTCTGGCGGGCGGCCGTCCGGTGGTGGAGAACCAGCTCAGCGCCGAGGAACTGAGCCGTTCCATACCGGACATGGAGCATTTTCCGGCCCATCGTGCGGTCGGCGTCCACTCCGACCTCGTCGTGCCGCTGACCGCCCGCGGCAATCTGATGGGAGTGGTCGTGCTCGTCAGGGTCGGGGACTCGCCGCCCTTCGAGCACCAGGACGTGGTGATGGCCCAGGACCTGGTGGGGCGCGCCGCGATCGGCCTCGACAACGCCCGCCGCTATGCCCGTGAGCACGGCATCGCGGTGGAACTGCAACGCGCGCTGCTCACCGAAGGGCTGTGCCCCCACCCCGGGATCGAGGTGGCCACGCGCTATCTGCCCGCAGGGGACAGCGCGTTGGTGGGCGGTGACTGGTACGACGTCATACCGATGCCCCGGCGTCGCACGCTGCTCGCCATGGGCGATGTGATGGGCCACGGCGTCGAGGCCGCCGTGGCCATGAGCCACTACCGGGCCATGCTGCGCGTCGTGGCCGCCGAGGACCTGCCGCCGCACACCGTGCTGGAACACCTCGACGAACTGATCACCCGCTCCGGCACCGACCGTCCCGCCACCTGTCTGCTCGTCCTGGCCGATCCGCCGAGCGGTGAGTGCCTGTACACCAGCGCCGGCCATCTGCCGCCCGCGATCCTGGACGCCGACGACAGGGTGAGCCTGTTCCCCGTCCCGGTGGGCCCGCCCCTGGGCACCGGGTTCGGCGGCTACGAGACGGTCACCGGCTGCTGCGCTCCCGACCGGACCCTGCTCCTCTACACCGACGGCCTGGTGGAGCGCCGGGAACAGGACGTCGACGAGTGGCTGGGCCGCCTCACCCGCCAGCGCCTCCCCAGCAGCCGCTCACTCGAAGACCAGCTGGCCGTCCTCCTGGCCGGTCTCGTCCCGGGCGGCACGGCGGAGGACGATGTGGCGGTACTGGCGGCACGGCTGCGTCCCTAGGGTCCGGCGCCCGGATCGGTCCCTGGAGGCCGACGCCGTGTTCCGTTCTGGAGACCGGCGCGCAGCTCCGTCCCTGGAGGCCGACGCCGTGTTCCGTTCTGGAGACCGGCGCCCGGACTGCTGAGTCCGGGGGCGGTTCGGGCGGCCGCGTCCGGCCGGGGCCTCAGCGTGTCCGCCAGTCGCCCCCGTCGATGCGCCTGCCCCGCGCCCGCAGCGCTGCCGCAACCGTGGGGGCCGCCACGTACACCCAGGCCCGTACGTCCGTGCCGTCCTCGCGGGTCACCTCTCTGGCCACGCGCTCGTAGAGGTTGCCGGGGTCGCCCGGTGCGTACTCCTCCAACCGGTCGAGGACGCCCAGGAGTTGGCCGTACTGGTCGGGGTCGGCCGTGACCAGCTCCCCGCACACCACGCCGCCGGGTTCCTCGACGGCGTACGGATAGCCCGGACCGTCGTAGAGCACCGCGCCGGTGAGCCGCCCCGGCACCTCCGAGCGCGTACGGCCGCGCAGGAAGAGGTCGTGGTTGTGCTCGCCGGGGCGCAGGGTCCCGTAGACGAAGAAGGGCAGTCGGCCGCTCACCCGGTGGTCTCCTCTCCCCGGTGTCTCCGGGCTTGCTCTCCCCGGTCTCTCCGGGCTTGCTCCCACCGGGCTCTCCCGGCGTGCCCGGACCTTTGCAGAAACGATTCTCACCCCTCACACATCCCCCGGCAGTCCGCTATGGACATGCCAGGTCCGGGCCACCTAGAACTGTGCGGACACCCCCCACCAGCCACTCCCCACTCCCCCCACCACCACGCGTTTCGCGTGCCTTCCCGAGGAGTTCGATGAGTCGGACACGGCACATCCGAGGCTCGCGCCTCGCCACCGTCGGTATATCGGCGGCGGCCACCACTCTGCTGGCGGGGGCGCTGGCCCCGAGCGCGGTGACGGCCGACGGACCGACCCGGGACACCGTCCTCGGCAACGCGGCGGCGGTGCTCGCCGACCAGGCCGCCCGACTGGGCCTCACCTCCGCACAGGACACCGAGGCCCGTGACGTGGTCGTCGACGCGGACGGCACACAGCATGTGCGCTACGACCGGACGTACCGCCAACTCCCCGTGCTGGGCGGCGACTTCGTGGTCCACCTGACGGCGGACGGCGACTACCGGGCCGCCGACCGGGCCACCACGCGTCCGCTCTCCCTCGCGAGCATCACACCCTCGGTGTCCGCCCCGAAGGCCGCCGACCTGGCCGCCGCGGCACTGCGCCTGGCGAACGTCGGCGAGACGCTTCGCAGGATAACGGCCAAGCCCCAGTTGGTCGTTGACGCCCTGCACGGCACTCCCAGGCTGGCCTGGCGCACCGAGGCCGGGGGCAAGGACTCGCTCGGCAACCCCGTCGCCCGCGTGGTCCTCACCGACGCGGTGACCGGCAAGCAGATCGACGCCTGGGACAGCATCGAGACGGCGACCGGTGACGGCCGCTCCCTCTACAGCGGCAAGGTCCCGCTGGAGACGACACGGTCCGGTTCGACGTACCAACTCTCCGACCCCACACGGGGAAACACGTACACGGGCGACACGAAGAACAAGACGGACTCCTGCATCCTCATCATCTGCTACCAGCGTGCTCCCGCGCCCGTTCTCACCGACACCGACAACCACTGGGGAACCGGGGCGACTTCGAGCCGTGCCTCGGCGGCGGTGGACGCGCAGTACGGCACCGACACCACCTGGGACTACTACAAAAACGTCCACGGGCGCACCGGTATCGCGGGCGACGGCAAGGGCTCGTACAACCGGGTGCACTACGGCAGCGCGTACAACAACGCGTTCTGGGACGACAGTTGCTTCTGCATGACGTACGGGGACGGTGACGGGAAGACCTTCGGGCCGCTGGTGTCCCTGGACGTGGCCGGGCACGAGATGTCGCACGGCGTGACGTCCAAGACGGCGGCGCTGACGTACTCGGGCGAGCCCGGCGGTCTGAACGAGGCGACGTCGGACATCTTCGGCACGCTGGTGGAGTTCTACGCCAAGAACCCCGCCGACCCCGGGGACTGGCGGATCGGCGAGAAGATCGTGAAGTCCGGCTTCGGCCGCTCCGCCCTGCGCTACATGGACCAGCCCTCCAAGGACGGCAACTCCGCGGACTGCTGGACCTCCGCGGTCGGTGACCTGGACGTCCACTACTCCTCGGGCGTGGCCAACCACTTCGCGTACCTGCTCGCGGAGGGCAGCGGCCCGAAGACCATCGGCGGCGTCGCCCACAACGGCACGACGTGCAACGGCGCGAAGGTGACCGGCATCGGCAAGGCCAAGCTCGGCGCGATCTGGTACCGGGCACTGACGGTCTACATGACGTCGTCGACGAAGTACGCGGGCGCGCGGGTCGCCACGCTGAGCGCGGCGAAGGATCTGTACGGGGCGGGAAGTGCGGAGTACCGGGCGGTGGGGGCGGCCTGGTCGGCGGTGTCCGTGAACTGACACCGGGCCCGTGGAGCGGGGCGGGGCGAGGCAGCGCGGTAAGAGGTGGGAGCCCCCTGTGGCTCGGACGAGAAACCGCGTTGCCCCGCCCCCGGCCCGACACTAAGGTCGGTCGGGTGACTGCCGGGTCGGCCTTGAGCCATGCACGAGTGGGGTTCCCGGCCTCGGCGTGAGCGCGAGGCGGGCCAGAGCCCCGCCCTTTCTCCGTGTCTTTGCAGCAGCCGCGCCGCCCAGGCGTGCGCCATGTCCCTGAGCGTCCATGGGCCAGTTCACACGCGCCCTTCGACGCGCACTCAAAAGACCCGGAGACACCTCACCGATGTCACATGCCCAGCGGCACCCGAACACCTCCGAACTGCCCACGACCACAGTCCAGTTGAACCACACCGTCGTCCACGCGACGGACCGGCACCTGTCGGCGGAGTTCCTCGCCGCGGTCCTGGAGCTGAAGGTCGGCGCCCCCTTCGGGCCCTTCCTGCCCATCGACCTCGGCAACGGCGTGACCCTCGACTACTACGCGTTCAGGGACGGGCCCATCCAGCCCCAGCACTACGCGTTCCTCGTGCCCGACACCCGCTTCGACGCCATGATCGCCCGCCTGGATGTCCTCGGCGTCACGTACTACGCGGACCCGAGCCACACCGAACCCGGCCGGACGAACGACCTGTTCGGCGGCCGTGGCGCCTACTTCGCCGACCCGGACGGCCACAACATGGAGATCATGACCCGGCCGTACGCCCGTCCCTGACGGCCAGAGAAGATCAGATCACGCGGAAGAGGTCGGCGGCGGCGTGGACGTCGGTGAGGTCCTCGACGGCGCGGAGGTTGTCGCACAGGGCGTCCAGGACCGAGTCGGCCTCCGCGACGCGCGGGGCGCCGATGGCCACGCCGAAGACCCGGAAGCCCAACCGGTGCTTGGCGTCGTTCCAGCCGCGCATCCACTCCTGGGTGACGCCGCAGTCGTCGTCGGTGAGCATCACGATGTCACCGCGCATACGGGCGGCGTCGTTGAACTCCTCCTCCAGCAGGCCGCCGGCCGCCGACAGCGGCCTCTGGTAGCTGGTGCCGCCGCCGAGGAAGGTCTCCGCGAAGTCGAGGACATGGGCGATGTCTGCGGGCCGGTCGGCCGGGAAGCGGAAGACCTTGAGCTTGTCGGCGGCGGAGAACAGGATGCCGACGAAGTCACGCCCCGCGTGGCGGGCCTGGTCGAGGAGTGCCAGGGCGCACGCCTTGGCCCAGGCCTCCCGGGTGATTCCGCCGGGCCCTGCCTCGTACATGGAGTGCGAGGTGTCCACGCACGCGATGATCGCGCCCCGGCCGGTGGTCTGCTCCCCCTGGCTGTCGTAGAGCATCAGCTCCCCGGCGGCGTAGCGCGCGGCGAACACCGCACGCAGGGCGGGCAGGCCGAGGTTGGCCAGCTCGGAGGGGATGACGCGGGAGAGGTCGTTGCCGAGCGTGACACCGACCAGCTCGCCGGTCGCGTTCTCCACCCTGCGGGCGCGCTCGCCGTCGGCCATCTGCCGGAAACGGCCGATGAGTTCGGCCCACTCGGCGAGACGGCTGGTGCGCAACCGCTCGGCGAGGCGGGCCCGTCGGTCGAACGGCATCCGCTCAAGTTCGCCGGGGCCGACGCCCCATGCCCGCATCAGCGCGGCCTCGGCGCGGGCGCCCTCAGCTGCCTTCGCCGCCGCGTGCCGCGCGGCTGCGCGGATACCGGGGGCTGCTGTGGTGAGGGCTTGTGCGGCGCTTTGGGCTGCTTGCCCCGCGGCGGCTTGGGCCGCCTCGGCGGCTTCGATCGTCCGTTGTACGGCGGCGGCGCCGTCCGGGGTCGGCGCGGCGCCGTCCTCGTCGGCCTCGGCGGCCCCGGCGGTCTCGGCGGTCTCGGCGGCTGCCTGCTGGAGTGCCTCGGCGACGGTGGTCGCCGCGCGTTCGGTGTCCTGCTGGGCTTCTCTCGCCTGCTCGGCCTTGTCCTGGGCGTCCCGGGTGGCCTCCAGCATCCGGCGCAGCGCGGTGGCCTGGGCGAGGACGGCCATGGCGGCGGCGTAGGGGTCGCCGGCCGTTTCCCGGCGCAGTTCGGCGAACTCCGGTGACTCCACCAGTGACGTGATGACCTGGTGGTTTACCAGCCGGGAGGCGTCCATCTCCGTGCGCTCGCGCAACCGCGGGTTGACCTTGTACGCGGCCAGGAACACGTCGGTCAGGAGGTCCGTGGTGTGGGTGGAGGGGCGGGCGGAGGGGCGGCCGTGGGCGTCTTGGCGGCTGCGGCCGTGGGCGTCCTGGTGCGTTCGGCCGTAGGCGTCCCGGTGAGTGTGGTCGTAGACGTCCCGGTGAGTGTGGTCGTACCGCTCGTTCAGTTCCTCGGCCAGTTCGCGCAGTGCGGCCGACTGCTCGTAGGTGTCGCGCCAGGTGATCCGGTCGAACCGGTCCGCGGCCACGGCCGCGGTGTGCCGCTGGGTAGCGGCGGCGGACAGGCTCAGCCACTTCCCGGCCCGGCGGGCCAGTTCGTCGAGCGTGCTCGGTGCCTCACCCATGGTCGTCCTGACCCCTCCCCCGGTGTTCAGAGCTGCGCTTGAACCATGCTCGCGTCCATGCCGAGGGCCTCGGTGAGGACGCGGGCGCGGACGGCGCGCTGGCGGCCGGTGACCCGGTCGATGGCGGCGGTGGAGCGGCCGGCGCCCGCGGCCTCCTCGCGCAGCTTCTCCAGCCGCTTGCCCGCCATGGCGAGTTTGTTGTGGGCCTTCTTGATGACCCACTCGCTCAGCGCTTCGCGGGACTGCCCTGCCATGGCGTCGAGTTGGGCCTCCAGTTCCTCGATGTCGTCGGCCAGGTCGAGCGCCTCCTTGGCGTCGGGGTTGACCAGTTGCAGCACCTCGCGCTCGACGGTCGGGCGCTCGGCCGGGGAGTCCCACAGCACATGGGTCAGCACCGACAGGTCGGTCTCGGCGACCGCCGGGCGGCCGTCGAGGTACGCGGACGCCTGGAGCAGGCCCACCGCCTGTCGCCAGCGGCGGTCGGAGGCGACGAGTTCCTTGCGGCGCAGGGCGGCCCGCAGGGTGCACACGGCGTCCACGATCACGTCGGGGACATCCACGGCCGGGACGGCCCGGGTCACGGCGTGCTGCAGCGCGGCCAGTCCGACGGTGGTCCGGGGCGCTGCCGCCGGGCGGCCCACGGCGGAGCGGACCAGCGCGGCGAAGTTCGAGGGGTCAGCCAGGTAGCCCACCTCGATCCGCACCAGCAGCCGGTCGTAGATCGCGGCCGTGTCCTCCCCGCTCGGCAGTTCGTTGCTCGCCGTGATGGCCCCGATCAGGGGGCAGCGGATCGGCTCGCCGCCGCTCTCGGGGTGGTAGATCCGCTCGTTGAGGAAGCCCAGCGTCTCGTTCAGCGCCGCCGTCGAGCACTTGAAGATCTCGTCGATGAACGCGATGTGCGCGGTCGTGGCACGGCCGTCGTAGACCTGGCGGTACTCGCCCCGGGCCAGCGCGGCGACGTCGACGGGGCCGAACATCCTCGTCGGGGCGGTGAACTTCGACAGGAGGATCTCCCAGTAGGCCGCCCCCTCGAACCTGCCCGTGAGTTCCCGGGCCAGCTCGGACTTCGCCGTCCCGGGCGGGCCCAGCACCAACGAGTGCTGTCCGGCCAGCAACGTCACCACCAGCGTCCGCACCACGTCGGCCCGCTCGTAGAAACGGTCCGACAGCTCGTCACCGATCGCCCGCAGCCTCTTGGCCGTGTCCTGCGCGTCCGGTCCACCCGATGCGTCTGAAGCACCCGGCGCATCCGATACGTCCGATGCATCCCGTACGTCCGGCCTGTCCTGCGCGCCCATGTCCAATATCCAACTCCTCGCCTGCGCGGCCTTGTTGAGGCCCGCGAGACCGGCCCCTCCGCCCTTTGTCCAAGCAACATAGAGCGGTCCGGGCCCCGAGATCATCCCGTGGCGATTTCCGGTGTCCCCGGCCATGCCCCTGTGGAACTCTGATCCAATGCCCGATTCCCGGTACCGGAGTGACACATCCAGCAGGTCGCACGGCGTGCGCCTGGCCACGTACAGCGCCGTTTCCGCCTCGTTGGCCGAGTACGGCGACGACGAACTGAACGCCCTCGTACGCGGGGCGGCACCTCTCGGTTCCGGCATCGGCGGACGGTCGGCGCTCCTGGATGTCGACGGCACCCAGGTCTTCGTCAAACGCGTGCCCCTGACCGCGGCGGACACGCTGCCGAAGAACGTGCGGTCGACCGCGAACGTCTACGGGCTGCCCGCCATCTGCCACTACGGCATCGGCGGGCCCGGCTTCGGAGCCTGGCAGGAACTGGCCGTGCACGAGATGACCACGAACTGGGTGCTCGCGAACGACTTCCAGGGCTTTCCGCTGACGTACCACTGGCGCGTACTGCCGGACTATGCGAGCGACCCGGACAACTCGGGCGAATCGGACGACCCGTCTGCTCTGCCCGAGGAGTTGGCCGACGTCGACCGGGTCGTCGCGTTCTGGGACGGCAGCCCGGAGGTGCGTCATCGGCTCGAAGGGCTCCGAGGGGCCTCGGCGAGCCTCACCCTCTTCCTGGAGTACGTGCCGCGGACCCTGCACCAGTGGCTCGACGAACGGATCCGGGAGGGCGGCGAGTCGGCGGACCGGGCGTGCTCCTGGGTGGACGAGGCCCTGCACGCGGGCACGTCCTTCATGAACTCGCGCGGGCTCATCCACTTCGACGCCCACTTCGAGAACATCCTGACCGACGGCCGCCGCCTGTACTTCGCGGACTACGGCCTGGCCCTGTCCTCCGGCTTCGGCCTCTCCCCGGAACACACCCGCTTCTTCGAGCGGCACCGGACGTACGACCGCTGCTACACGATCACCTACCTGGTGAAATGGCTGATCACCGCCGTCTACGAGTACGGGAGGGACGACCGCGAGGAAATGATCCGCGCCTGCGCCCAGGGTGCGCACCCCGCCGAACTCCCCGCTGCCGCCGCGGCGATCGTGACGCGATACGCGCCGCTGGCGACGGTGTTCGCGGACTTCAGCCGCACACTCCAGAACGAGAGCAGGCGAACCCCGTATCCGGTGGAGGAGATCCACCGGATCGGCGCCGGCCAGGGCCTGTTCGTCTCCTGACCGCTCCGCCCCTGAAGACTGCCCGACGACTGATCACTGCCGATCACGACTGCCCACGCCCGACCTACGGAGACCCATGCCACCGAAGACGAAGATGCACGCCGACGAACTCGACATCGACGCTGCGCTCGTCGGCCGACTGGTGGCGGAGCAGTTCCCCGAGTGGGCGGAGCTGCTCGTCCGGGAGGTCCGTTCCGCCGGAACCGACAACGCCATGTACCGGCTGGGCGAGGACATGGTCGTACGACTGCCGCGGCTGCCCGGTGGGGCCCGGCAGGTGGACAAGGAGCAGCGGTGGCTGCCGCTGCTGGCGCCGCACCTTCCGCTGGCCGTTCCGGTACCGCTCGCCAAGGGGACGCCCGGCGAGGGGTACGCGCTGCCGTGGGGTGTGTTCCGCTGGCTGGACGGCGACAACATCTACGACGCTCCTCTCAGCGGTCGGGCCGAACTCGCCGACGCCGCCGTCGAGTTGGGACGGTTCGTCGCGGCGCTGCGGAAGGTCGACGCCACCGGCGGGCCGCCGTCCTGGCGTGGCGGGCCACTCACCGACGACGGTGAGGACGACGTCCGTGCCGCGATCCGCGACCTGGGCGCGGCCGGCACGCTGGACGCGGACCTCGCGACCGCCGCCTGGGAGGAGGCGCTGCGGCTCCCCCAGTGGGACGGCGACCCGGTCTGGCTCCACGGCGACCTCCTGCCGGGCAACCTGCTCGCCCACGGAGGCCGCCTCGGCGCGGTCATCGACTTCGGCGGCCTCGGCGTCGGCGACCCGGCGGCCGACGTACTCGCCGCCTGGGCCGTCTTCACCCCGGAGACCCGCGGCCTGTTCCGCGAGGCGGCCGAGGTCGACGACGCGACCTGGGCACGGGGACGGGGCTGGGCCCTGTGCTTCGGCCTGGTCGCGGAGCACCACTACCGGGTAACGAATCCCGTACTCGCCACCGTGGCGCACCGGGCGGTGGCGGAGGCGCTGGCCGAGTACGGGGCCGGGTCCTGAGACACGAGCCCTGGGCCGGGACCAGCGCTGAGGGCGGGGCCCGGCTCTGAGACTCGGTTCCGGTCAGCCCCCGTACGGCCGGACCGACTTCGCCTCCCGCAGTGCCAGAGCCCACCACGCCAGCTGGTCCAGCATCGCCTTCGCCGCCGCGTCCGGCGCGGAGGGGTCCTTGTGGCGGCCCTTGTCGTCGAAGGACGCGCCCGCGTTGTGGAAGGACACCGTGTCGCGGACGGTGACGGCGTGGAGTTCGGCGAAGACCTGGCGGAGCTGTTCGACGGCGCGGAGGCCGCCCGAGAGCCCGCCGTAGGAGACGAAGGCGACAGGCTTGGCGCGCCACTCGTGGAAGTGCCAGTCGATGAGGGTCTTGAGGGACGCGGGGAAGGAGTGGTTGTACTCGGGGGTGAGGACGACGAAGGCGTCGGCAGCGGCCAGGTGGGGGGTGACCTTGCCCAGCTCGGCGGTCACCTCGGCGGACGGGGAGTGGGAGAGGGCCGTCGGCAGGTGTACGTCGGCGGTGTCGACGACGTCCACCGCGAGGTCGGCCCGGTCCCGGATCCGGCTCAGCAGCCACTCCGCGACGACCGGACCGAACCGGCCCTCCCGGTTGCTCCCGACGATCACGGCGATCCTCAGGGGCTCGGGGAGGGACACGGCCGCCGGGAGGGAGGCGGGCGCGGGGAGGGGGACTGGTACCTCTGTGGTGGAGTTCATGCGACCCAGCCTCATACCTCAACCAAACTTCAGGTCAAGTCGGCCGGTCGGGTGGCCGCCCGCGGCGACCGGTCACCCGTTCACACGCGCCGCCCGTTCCGTTCGGGTTCTTTTTGCGGATGTGGTGGCGACACGCCGATGACCTGCCGAAACATCCCCGGACGGCCCGCTCGGAACCTCCACCTGACACCCGTTCACATCAATTCTGACGCCTCATCAGGAGGCGTGGGTCCCCGACTGCCACTTTCCTCGGTAGGGCAGGGGCATGACCGACGCAGCGGCACATGGGGGTGCCGCGGGTCGTGCCCTCTCGGAGGAGCAAGCAACGATGCGCACAGCCCGTCCGCTGACCGGTACCGCGCTCGCCGTCGCCGCGGTGGCCCTCACCGCCGCCCCCGCGTACGGCGTCGGAACGGGGTCCATCGAGCTGTACCCCGCCACGGTCGCGCCCGGCGCCGAAGTCACGGTGAACACGGCGGCGTGCGGCGCGACGGACGCGGTGTCGGGTGACGCCGGTGCCGTCGGCGCGGGTGCCTTCACGCTGCTGCCCAGCGCGCACGAGGGCGACGCGGTCGGGCAGTTCCGGGTACCGCCGTCCGCCCAGCCCGGCACGTACGAGATCGTCGCGCGCTGTTCGAGCGGCAAGCGGATGACCGGCGACCTGGTGGTCACGCTCACCTCCACCGAGGAGAGCGGGCAGCAGGTCCATCCGAGAGGAAGCGTGAAGACGGGGGTCGGCGGCGCACTGGGCCCCGACCCCGTGCAGACCGCGGCGGGAGTGGCGGCCCTGGCCGTCGCCGCCGCGGGCGGTACCTGGCTCCTGCATCGCCGGGCGAGAGGCGACGGGATCTGACGGACACCCTCCGCTGTCCGTCCGCCGGTACCGCCGTCCCCTCCCCCTCCGGGCCCGACGCCCCTCGCGTCCCGGAGGGGGACACGGGACAGGGAAGATTCGAGGATCCCGGGAGCCTCCAGCCCCCCAGACCCTCCCAGCCCTCAGCCCCCGAGCCCCCTGTCACCGAGGCACCCAGGAGAGGAGACGTACGTGCACCGGTTCGCCACCATCTCGATGGTCGCCGTCACCCTCGTCGCCCTCCTCTCCGGTGCCTGGCTGCTGCGCAGTGGGGCGCAGACGCATGCCCCGCCGCAGCCCTCGGCCGCGCAGGGGCGCGCCGGCGCCCATCTGGACCGGCCCGCGGCCGCCGCGCTGCCGCCCGCCGCGCCCGACCGTGTCCGTATCCCCTCGATCCGGGTGGACGCCCCCCTCCTGGGCCTCGGCCTCACCCCGCAGGGCAGCCTCGACGTGCCGCCGTCCGACCGGGCGAACCTGGCCGGCTGGTACGAGGCCGGTACCGCGCCGGGCGAGACGGGCACCGCGATCGTCGCCGGCCATGTCGACAACGCCGAGGGACCCGCCGTCTTCTACCGTCTCGGCGCCCTGGAGAAGGACAGCACCATCGAGGTCGAGCGCCGCGACGGCACGGTCGCCCTCTTCTCGGTCGACGCGGTCGAGGCGTACGACGCCCGGGACTTCCCGGACGAGAAGGTGTACGGGGCCGCGCACCGCCCCGAGCTGCGTGTCATCACCTGTGGCGGCGGCTATTCGGAGGCGACGGGCTACCAGGGCAACGTGGTCGTCTTCGCCCACCTGACGGGCAGCCGCTGAGTCACGTCATCGCCCCATCACGTCATCGCCGAATCACGCCACCGGTCGATCTCGCCGCCGGCGGACACGCCACCGGTGAATCACGCCAGCCACTGCTGGTACGCCAGGTTCGCCACCAGTGCGAAGACCACCGTCAGCAGCACGACCCGGACGAACCCGCTGCCCTTCTTGAGGGCGGTATGCGCCCCGACCATCCCGCCGACGAGGTTGAAGACGGCCATCAGGGCGGCCAGCTGCCAGTACACCGTGCCCTGCCAGGCGAACATCGCGAGCGCTCCCGCGTTCGTACAGCAGTTGACGATCTTCGCGGTGGCGGAGGCGGTCACCAGGTCGAGGTGCAGCAGCGCGGTCAGGGCGAGCACGAGGAACGTTCCCGTGCCGGGGCCGACGAGCCCGTCGTAGAAGCCGATGCCGAGGCCCGCGAGGCCGATCGCGGCGAGGACGCGGCGCGGGGTGACGGGCGCGGTCGAGGGCGCGGTGCCGAAGGCGGGCCGCAGGATCACGAAGGCGCCGACGCCGAGCAGGACGACCATGACCACCGGCTTCAGCACGTCGGTGCTCATCCCGGCGGCGACCAGCGCGCCGGCCGACGACCCGGCGAGCGCCGCGAGGCCGATCCGTACGGCCGTGCCGACGTCCACGGGCGCCTTGCGCGCGTACGTCACCGCCGCGCCCGTGGTGCCGACGATCGCCACGGCCTTGTTGGTGCCGAGCGCGTACTGGGCGGCCGAGCCCGAGTTCGGCAGCCCGAGCAGCAGTACGGGGAGCAGCAGGAGACCGCCGCCGCCCACCACCGCGTCGATCCAGCCCGCCGCGAGAGCGGTCAGGCACAGGACGACGACCATGGTCAGCGATATGTCGGGCATGATCGCGACCCTATGGACGAGGTAGATGTGCCGTCCATGAATCCTGTGAACCTTGAGGATCTTCAGAGGTTCGGGGCAACGGTGGACGAAGGGGTCAGCCCGCCGTTTCCAAGTAGCGCAGGACCGCCAGTACCCGTCGGTTCCCCGTGTCGGAGGGCAGCAGGCCGAGCTTGGTGAAGATGTTGGCGATGTGCTTCTCGACGGCCCGTTCCGAGACGCCGAAGGACGTGGCGACGGCGTGGTTCGTACGGCCCTCGGCCATCAGCGCGAGCACCTCGCGTTCGCGGGGCGTGAGGGCGTCCAGGGCGCTCGCGCGGCGGCTCGCGCCGAAGAGCTGGGCGACGACCTCCGGGTCGAGGGCGGTACCGCCGGCGGCGACCCGCTCCAGCGCGTCCACGAACTCCCCGATGTCGACGACCCGTTCCTTGAGCAGGTAGCCGACGCCGCCCGGGTTGGTGCCGAGGAGCTGTGCGGCGTACTTCGTCTCGACGTACTGGGAGAAGATCAGCACCCCGGTGCCGGGGTGGTCCGCGCGCAGGCGTACGGCGGCCCGCAGGCCCTCGTCGGTCTGGGTCGGCGGCAGCCGGATGTCGACGACGGCGGCGTCCGGGCGGTGCTCGGCCACGGCGGCCAGCAGCGCGTCGGCGTCCCCGACGGCCGCGGCGACCTCGACGCCCCGCAGCTGGAGGAGCTGGGCCAGCCCGTCGCGCAGCAGGGCGGAGTCCTCGGCGATGACAACGCGCATGTGGCCCCCGTGATCAGTAAGGCAGCTCGACCGTGACCACCGTAGGGCCTCCCGGCGGGCTGTCGCAGGTGAGCGTGCCGTCGACGGTCCGTACGCGGGTCAGCAGGCCGGTGAGTCCGGAGCCCGCGCCGATCGCCGCGCCGCCGCGTCCGCCGTCGTGGACGGTGAGCCGCAGCAGCCCGGCGCGGGCGGTCACCGTGACCGTGGCGCCGGCCGCCCCGCTGTGTTTCGCCGTGTTGGCGAGGAGTTCCGCGGCGCAGAAGTAGGCGATGGACTCGACGGCGGGCGCGGGGCGGGCCTCGATGTCCGTGACGACCTCGACGGGCAGGGCGCTGTCGGCGGCGAGGGTGGCGAGGGCCGTGTCCAGGCCCTGGTCCAGTACGGGAGGGTGGATGCCCTTGACGAGGTGGCGCAGGTCGGCGATGGCCTGCTTGGCGTTGCCCTGCGCGGTGTCGACGACGGCGAGGAGCCGTTCGCGGTCGGCGTCCGCTCCGACCAGTTCCCGGATCATCGTCAGATGCATCGCGAGCCCGACGAGCCGGGCCTGTGTGCCGTCGTGCAGGTCGCGCTCGATACGGCGGAGGGTCGCCGCCGCGTCGTCCACGGCCTGGGCGCGTGTCTCCTCCAGTGTGCGGATGCGACGCTCGGCGTCGCTCGGGCCGAGCGTGGCGGCGAGCAGCGCGCGGTGCGGGGCGAGGGCGTGCCGCAGCAGCCAGGGGGCGGCGGCCAGGAGGGCGAGTCCGGCCACCATCGGGATCAACCACCGGGGCCAGGAGTCGAGTTGGACGCCGAGGACTTCGATCGACACGTGCCGTACGGAGTCGCCGTCGCGCACGGTGTGGTGGTTCCAGCGCTTGAGCAGCGGGTGCAGGGCGGTCTGGGCTCCGTACGCGTACGCGCCGAGGACCGCGGCGAACCCGAGGACGGCCGTGAAGGGTGTGGCCAGCGCGCAGCCGACGGCCCGCCAGCCGGCCCGGCCCAGGAGCAGGGCCCGCCGTCTGCCGAGTACGCCCCGCGCGGGAGGAGTCGGCGGCTCCTCGATGTCCAGCCCCAACAGGCTTCGCGCCAGGGCCCGTTGGACCGAACCGAGCGCGAGCGCCCCCCGCACGGTCAGCGCCAGCAGCCACAGGCCCAGCGTGGTTACGGACAGGGCTCCGCCGACGACCAGCCCCACGAGCGTGAGCACGAAGCCGACGAGGGCGAGCGGGAGCGCGATCAGGGCGTGGAGGAGTACGGCGAGGGCCTTCGGGGCGAAGGCGGCGGCCGGACGCCTCAGGACGTCGAGCGCGAGCGCGGCGGTCGGTCTGCGCATGTCGTCAACCTACGGTCGGCCATCACATCGACCCGGGGTCGGGCCTCTCAAGGCTGCCGCGGCCGGAGCCGGAGGTCGATGGTGCTCGCACGGAGCCCGGGGGTGGGGATACCCGCACCCCCGGGCCCGTGCCGGGCGACCTCACCGTGCCCCCGCCCCGCCCGTCGAGAACCCTCACATCCGCGCCCCGGCCCCGCTGAGGGCAGCGTTCCCCGCGGGAAACAGTGGTGATGCGACCGGGTAACACCGGCACCGCACGCTGCGATGCATGACCTCGAATACGCGTGTGGTGGTGATCGGCGCCGGCCTCGCGGGCGTACGGCTCGCCCGCAGGCTCGGAGAGCTCGGCATGTCCGCCGTGCTCGTCGGCGACGAGGAGCACACCCCGTACAACCGGGTCCTGCTCGCGGAGGTCCTGGCCGGGCGGTACGCCCCCGAGGTCATCGCGCTGCCGACGCCCGAGCGGCTGACCCGCGGCCGGGCGGTGCACATCGACCGCGCGGAGCGGCTGGTGCACTTCGCCGACGGCTCGGTGATCGCATACGACACGCTGGTTCTGGCCACCGGTTCCAACCCGGTACTTCCGCCCCTGCGCGGCCTGTTCGGTCCCGACCGGCACGAACTGCCGGAAGGCGTCCACGCGTTCCGCACGATGGACGACTGCCTCGGCCTGTCCAAGGCCGTACGGCCGGACACCCGGGCCGTCGTCATCGGCGGCGGACTGCTCGGTGTCTCGGCGGCCCGCGCGCTCGCCGAGCGTGGTGCGCAGGTGGTGCTGGCCCAGCAGTCCGAGCGGCTGATGGAGCGTCAGCTCGACCCGTCCGCGTCCAAGTTGGTGCTCCGGCACCTCAAGGACCTCGGCGTCGAGGTGCACACCGAGTGCCGGGTGCGCGATGTGCGCTGTGTCGGCGGAGCGGTCCGCTCGGTCGAGATGGCCGACGGGTACGCGCTCGACGCCGACCTGGTGGTACTGGCCTGCGGGGTGCACCCGAGGGTGGGCCTCGCCCAGGACGCGGGGCTCGCCGTGCACAAGGGCGTCATCGTCGACGACGAGCTGCGCACCTCCGACCCGCGCATCCGGGCGATCGGCGACTGCGCGCAGCACGACGGAAACGTCTACGGTCTCGCCGCGCCCGCCCTCGAACAGGCCGATGTCCTGGCCGAGCTGCTGGCCACGGCGGACCCGGACGCGGACAGGGACGCGGCCCCGGGTGCGGGCTCGGCCGGGGCCCCCGCGGGCTACACCGGCACCCGCGCCCTCACCCGTCTCACCCTCGCCCGCCCCGCCCTCGCCTCCGGCACCCCTCTCGACCTCGCCGCCTTCGGGGAGCACACCCCGCTTCCCGGCGACGACGTCATCCAGCTCACCGACGCCACCCGCGGCACCTACCGCAAGGTCGTCGTCCGCGACGACCGCCTGGTCGGCGGGGTGCTCGTCGGCGAGCTCGGCACCGTCGGCGCGCTCGCCCGCGCCTGGGAGGGAGCAGAGCCGCTGCCCTCCGACGGCGGCCCCCTGCTCCACCTGCTCACCAACGATGGAGGCTCCTGATGACCGCCACCCCGGAGGCCACGGAGGCCACCCCCACGATCGTGCTCGTCGGCCACGGCATGGTCGGCCAGCGCTTCCTCGAAGCGCTCGCCGAGCGCGGCCTGACCGCCACGCACCGCGTGGTCGTGCTGTGCGAGGAGCCACGCCCCGCGTACGACCGCGTGCAGCTGACCTCGTACTTCTCGGGGACCACTCCCGAGGAACTGTCCATGACGGACATGGAGTTCATCAAGGACCACGGGATCGAGCTGCACATCGGCGACCCGGCCGAGACGGTCGACCGGGCCGCGAAGAGGGTGACGGCCCGCTCCGGCCTGGCGGTCGACTACGACACGCTCGTCCTCGCCACCGGCTCCTACCCCTTCGTGCCGCCGGTGCCGAACAAGGACGCCGAGGGCTGCTTCGTCTACCGCACGATCGAGGACCTCCTCGCGATCGAGGAGTACGCGAAGTCGAGGGCGACGACCGGTGCCGTGGTCGGCGGCGGTCTGCTCGGCCTGGAGGCGGCGGGCGCCCTGAAGAGGCTCGGACTCACCTCCCACATCGTGGAGTTCGCGCCGCGCCTGATGCCCGTACAGGTCGACGACGGGGGTGGCGCGGCCCTGCTGCGCACCATCGAGGACATGGGCCTGAGCGTCCACACCGGGGTGGGTACGCAGGAGATCGTCACGGACGCCTCGGGCGCCGTGACCGGTATGAAGCTGTCCGACGGCTCCGAACTCGCCACCGACCTGGTGGTGTTCTCGGCCGGTGTCCGCCCCCGAGACCAGCTCGCCCGCGACTGCGGTCTGACGGTCGGCGAGCGCGGCGGCATCACGGTCGACGAGCAGTGCCGGACCGTGAACGACCCGCATGTGTTCGCGATCGGCGAGTGCGCGCTCGCGGCGGACGGCCGGGTGTACGGCCTGGTCGCGCCCGGCTACGAGCAGGCCGAGACGGCCGCCGCGACCATCGCCACCGACGAGGCGTCCTTCACCGGCGCCGACCTGTCCACCAAGCTGAAGCTGCTCGGCGTGGACGTGGCGTCCTTCGGCGACGCGCACGGCACGGCCGAGGACTGCCTCGACGTCGTCTACTCCGACTCCCGCTCCGGCACGTACAAGAAGCTGGTCATCGGCCGCAACGGCGAACTGCTCGGCGGCATCCTGGTCGGCGACGCGGAGGCGTACGGCACGCTGCGCGCGTTCACCGGCTCGGTCCCGCCGATCTCCCCGGAACAGCTCGTCCTCCCGGCCGGCGCCGGCGCGCCCGTCCAGCTCGGCCCGTCCTCGCTGCCGGACGAGGCGATCATCTGCTCCTGCCACAACGTCACCAAGGGCGCGATCCGCGGAGCGGTCACCGACCACGAGTGCACGACCGTGCCCGAGGTCAAGAAGTGCACCAAAGCCGGTACGGGCTGCGGCAGTTGCGTCAAGGTCCTCGGCCAGCTGGTCACCTCCGAACTGGAGGCGAGCGGCGTCGAGGTCGACAAGGGCCTGTGCGGCTGCTTCTCCCAGACCCGCGAGGAGCTGTACGAGATCGTCCTCGCCCTGCGCATCACCTCGTACCGGCAGCTCCTTGACCGGTACGGGCGTGAGGGCGCCCGGGGCGGCGACGGCTGCGAGGTCTGCAAGCCCGCGGTCGGCTCGATCATCGCCTCGCTGGCGCCCACGATCGGCGCCGACGGCTATGTCCTGGACGGCGAGCAGGCCTCGCTCCAGGACACCAACGACCACTTCCTCGCCAACCTCCAGAAGAACGGCTCCTATTCGATCGTGCCGCGCATCCCCGGCGGCGAGATCACCCCCGAGAAGCTCATCGTGATCGGCGAGGTGGCCCGGGACTTCGGCCTCTACACGAAGATCACCGGCGGTCAGCGGATCGACATGTTCGGCGCGCGCGTCGAGCAACTGCCGCTGATCTGGGCCCGGTTGGTGGACGCGGGCTTCGAGTCCGGGCACGCGTACGGAAAGTCGCTGCGGACGGTCAAGTCCTGTGTCGGGCAGACCTGGTGCCGGTACGGCGTCCAGGACTCGGTGCGGATGGCGATCGACCTGGAGCTGCGCTACCGGGGTCTGCGCTCCCCGCACAAGCTCAAGTCGGCGGTCTCCGGCTGCGCCCGCGAGTGCGCCGAGGCCCAGTCGAAGGACTTCGGCATCATCGCCACGGCGAACGGCTGGAACCTGTACGTCGGCGGCAACGGCGGCGCCACCCCGCGCCACGCCGACCTGCTCGCCCAGGACCTCTCCGACGCCGAACTGATCCGCCTGATCGACCGTTTCCTGATGTTCTACATCCGCACGGCCGACCGTCTTGAGCGCACCTCGACCTGGCTGGAGCGGATCCCGGGCGGCCTCGACCACATCCGCGAGGTGGTCGTGGAGGACTCACTGGGCATCTGCGAGGAGCTGGAGTCCCTGATGACGGCGCATGTCGCGGCCTACCGCGACGAGTGGGCCGAGACCATCAACGACCCGGAGAAGCTCTCCCGCTTCGTCTCCTTCGTGAACGCGCCGGACACCCCCGACCCGGTCGTGGGCTTCGTCCCCGAGCGCGACCAGATCAAGCCCGACCTGCCGCTGCTGACCATCGGCACGCGCCCCCTGGAAGGAAGCGCCCAGCGATGACCCTCGCCCCCGAGACGACCACGACGACCGCCACCACGGTCCAACTCCAGCTGACGGACGGCTGGTTCACGGTCTGCGACCTGTCCCTGCTGATGCCCGGCCGCGGGGTGGCGGCACTGCTCCCGGACGGCCACCAGGTCGCGCTCTTCCTGGACCGCACGGGCCGCATGTACGCGATCGACAACCGCGACCCGTTCTCCGGCGCGGCCGTTCTCTCCCGCGGGCTGACGGGCACGCATCAGGGGCGCCCGTTCGTCGCCTCGCCGCTCCTCAAGCAGCGGTTCGACCTGGAGTCGGGGCAGTGCCTGGACGACGAGACGGTGCGGGTGGCGACGTACGAGGTGCGGGCGCTCTAGGGCTTGCCCGGCGAGGCGGCGGGTTTGATATTGACCGATCGTTTCAGAAAGGTCTAGGCTGCGGTACGTGGCCAGGACCAAGGAGTTCGATCCGGACGCCGCGCTGCAGTCGGCCCTGGAGCTGTTCTGGCGGCGCGGCTACGAGGCGACGTCGATGGCGGATCTCGTCGAGCATCTCGGCATCGGGCGCGCCAGCATCTACGCGACCTTCGGCAACAAGCACGCGCTGTACCTGAAGGCGCTGGACCGGTACGGGGAGTCGCGCGACGCGCTGATGCTGTACGAGCTGTCGCAGGCGGGGGCCGCGTTGCCCGCCGTACGGGCGCTGGTGCGGCGGTTCGCCGCCGAGGCCGCGGACGACGCCCGCCGGGCGGCGGGCTGCTTCGTCACCAACACGGCGGCCGAGCTCGCGCCTCACGATGCCGCGGCGGCCCTTCGCGTGGAGCACAGCTGGGATCACGTCGAGACGCTGATGCACTCGGCGCTCGTGCGGGCGCAGGCGCAGGGGGAGCTTGCGGAGGATCGGGATCCTCGGGCATTGGCTCGGATGTTGCTGGTGTTGATGCAGGGGCTTCGGGTGGTCGGCAAGGCGTCGGCCGATCCCGGGCGGGTTCGGGATGCGGCGGAGCAGGCTCTGACCTTGCTGGATTGATTCGGTTCGGCCCGGGTCGTTCGGTGTGTGCGGGTGAGTGGGGGCTGGTCGCGCAGTTCCTCGCGCCCCCAAAAGATTGCGCAGTTCCCCGCGCCCCTGAAGGGGCTCGTTTTGCTTGCTCTTATATTGAAACGATCGGTCTAATTAGGGGGAACTTGTGGCCGTGACAATGGCGCCTCCTCGCTCCAGTCGAGCCGCGTTCGTGTTGCTCGGTGGGGTGCAGGTCACCCTGATCTTCACGTTGGCCGCTGTCGCCGTCCCCTTGCCGGGGATCGGGGTGGAATTCGGGGTGCGGCGCGAGGAGTTGATCCTGCTCAGTGCGGCGTACGGGCTGACCTTCGCCGGGCTGTTGCTGTTCGGGGGGCGGCTCGCCGACCGGTACGGCGGGCGTCGGGCGCTCACCGCCGGACTGTTGGTCTTCGGGGTCGCGTCGGCCGCCGCCCCGCTCGCTCCCGGGTACGACGCGCTGCTCGCGGCCCGGTTCGCCCAGGGTGCCGGCGCGGCCGTGATCGCGCCGGCCGCCATGGCGGTGCTGCGGACGGTGTTCCCCTCCTCCGCCGCGTACGGCGGTGCGATGGCCACCTGGGGAGGTCTGTCCATCCTCGGCGCCACGGCGGGCAATCTGCTCTCCGGGGTCATCTCCGCGCTCCTGTCCTGGCGTTGGGCCTTCGCCGTACCGCTCGCCGTGACGGTGGCGGCGCTCGCGCTGGCACCCCGGGTGCTGCCACCGGCGGTCGAACCGCACTCCGCCGGGAACGGCCCCGGGCATCCCGCCCGGCCCCGTCTCGACCTGCCCGGCGCCCTCTTGGCCACGGCCGGGCTGGCCTCCGCCAGTTACGGGCTCGTGCTCACCGACGCGTGGCCCTGGACGTCCGGCCGGGTGCTGGGGCCGCTGGTCGCCGGAGTCGTACTGCTGGTCCTGTTCGTCGGGGTCGAGCGGCGGGCGCCCGATCCGCTGCTCCCGCCCCGCTTCCTGCTCGACCGGCGGCGCGCGCTCGGGCTCGCCGCGACCGCACTGACCGCGGCCGGGACCGCCACCGTCTTCGTGCTGTTCTCGCTCCATCTCCAGGACGAACGCGGCTGGTCGGCGCTGCGGACGTCGACAGCGTTCGTGCCGTTCGCCGTGGCGCTCCTCGCGTCGAGCCGGGTGGCGGGGCGGCTCATCGGCCGGCGGGGGGCACCCGCCGTCACCGGTGCCGGGCTGGCCGTCGGCGCCGCGGGACTCGTACTCCTCGCGCTGCCCGGAATGAACGACACGGTCCCGTACGCGTACGGGCTTCTCCCCGGGTTCGTCCTGCTGGCGGCCGGGGTCGCCGCCTCCTTCGCCGGGGCCGCCGTGCTGGCCACCGACCGGGTGCCGGCGGAACGGACCGGGCTCGCGGGCGGAGTGCACAACACGGCGATGGAGACCGGGCCGACCGTCGTCTTCGCCCTGGTGCTCGGCGTGGGCGGCGACACGGCGAGTCTCGCGGTGACCGCGGCCCTCTTCGGCACCGCGGCCCTGGCCCTGCGACTCGCCCGCGCCTGATCCCCCGCCCGATCCCACGTCGGCCGCTGATTCCTCACGCACCTCCGAACCTCGGATTCTCGTTCCCCAACTCACCATGTCCGAAAGGGAGTCACTCATGAACCGCACCCGCTTCTCGCACCGCACCGTCCTCGTCACCGGGGGCGGAACCGGAATCGGGCGGGCCGTCGCGCTCGCGTTCGCCGCCGAGGGCGCCTCCGTCGTCGTGGCGGGCCGCAGCCGGGCGGCGCTCGACGAGACCGTCGCCCTCGCCGAACGGGCCGGTGGCACCGCGGTCGCACAGGTCGCCGACGTGGCACGCGCCGCGGACGTGGAGGCCCTCGTCCGCACGGCCGTCGACCGCTTCGGCTCTCTCGACGTCGCCGTGAACAACGCGGGCGTCTTCCGGGGCGGACAGCCCGTCGCCGACCTCCCCGAGGAGGACTGGCGGACCCTGCTCGACATCAACGTCACCGGGGTGCTCCTCGCCCTGCAGGCCGAGGTCCGGCAGATGCGGACCCAGTCGGGCGGCGGGGCGATCGTCAACGTCTCCTCCAACCTGGGCGCGCACAAGCAGTGGCCCGGCACCACCGCGTACGCCGCCTCCAAGGCCGCCGTGTCCGCGCTCACCGCCGGCGCCGCGCTCGACCACATCTCCGACGGCATCCGCGTCAACGCCGTGAGCCCCGGTCCCGCCGCGACCGCCATGTCCCTGCGGCCCGGCGAGACCGAGACCGACCGGGCCGCGCGGATGAAGGAGGAGTCACCGCTCGGCCGTGTCTCCTCGACGGAGGAGGTGGCCGCGGCCGTTCTCTACCTGGCCTCCGACGCGGCGGCATCGATGGTCGGCACCGACCTGGTGATCGACGGGGGTGCGTCGCTGTAGTGGGGGACGGGCGATGACGTCGTGTGCGGGCCGGTGGGGGCTGATCGCGCAGTTCCCCGCGCCCCTGCCTTTAAGGGGCGCGGGGAACTGCGCGACAAGCCCCCACCGGCCCGCACACTCACGACACCCGCTGAGGCACACTCTCCAACGACCTGGCCCCCGCAGCCGCTACCGCCGGCCCCCGCCCCCGCCCCACGGCAGCCGAACCACCGCGTCGAGCCCACCCCGCGCACCGGGACGCAGCAACACATCCCCACCGCTCGCGTGCGCCAACCGCTGGACAAGGGCCAGCCCCAACCCCGTACCACCCTTCGGCGCGTCGGGAGCGCGCCAGAAGCGGTCGAAGGCGCGCCGCCGCTGTTCCTCGGTCATACCGGGACCCTCGTCCATGACATGGAGTTCGACACGGGCCGGCCCCGCGGGCCGGTGACCGAAGCGGCGTTCATGGGTCTCGGGCCTGCGCAGGTCGATGGAGACGGTGGAGTGACGGGGCGCCACCCGCAGCGAGTTGGACAGCAGGTTGTCCAGGATCTGCTCGACCGCGCCGGGCAGGGCGAGGACCGGCCCGCCGTAGTCGCCGAGCAGCACGAGTTGCACCCCGTGCTGCTCGAACATCGGCGCCCAGGCCCGGTGCCGCTCCGCACAGACCCGGTCCAGGTCCACCTGCTCGCGCACGGCGGCGCTCTCGTCGAGCCGGGCCATCGCCAGCAGCCCCTCGACCATCCTGGCGAGCCGGTCGGTCTCGGTCATCGCGGCGGTCAGGTTGCCCCGGGCGTGCAGGGCGATGTCGGACTCCAGGTTCTCCAGGCGCAGCCGCAGCGCGGCGAGGGGCGTCTTGAGCTGGTGCGAGGCCTCGCCCGCGAAGGCGCGCTGGGAGGCGAGGAGGTGTTCGAGACGGGCGGCCGTACGGTTGAAGGTGGCCGCGAGACTTCGTACCTCCGGCGGTCCCTTGGTGATCGCCACCGGCGTCGAGGGGCCACCGTCGGCCAACTCGTGGGTGGCGAGCTCCAGTTCACGGATGGGGCGACCGGTCCAGCGGGCGATGGCGAAGCCGATGACCGCGACGGCGGTGAGGGCCGCGAGCCCGCCGAGGGCCAGCAGCAGCCACACGTGGTGCACCCGGGCGTGCACCATCTGCGTGGGCAGCGTGATCCACACGGCACCCTGTTTGTACGAGCCGTGCGCGATCGGCGCCGCGACGGACAGGTACTGGACGCCTCCGATGGTGGAGGTGCGGACGTCCTGCGTGGCGGTTCCCCGCAGCGCCGCCGCGATCCCGGGACGGGCTGCGAGGCCCTGGGTCTCCGTCGCCGACAGCGTGTGCGAGCTGGTGACCAGCGCGCCGGACCGGTCGACGATCACGACCTTGCCGCCGATGCGCTCGGCACAGCGGCTCACCCTGCCCGGCAGGTCCCGCTCCGCGCGGCCGCCCATGGAGAGGGCCAGCGAGGCGTACGCGGAGACCGACTCCGCCTCGTCCTTCGCCATGTTGGTGACCCGCTCCCGCTCGCCCCTGGAGTAGACGAAGCCCAGCGGGATCTCCAGGCAGAGCAGGAGCAGCACGGCGAGAGTCAGATAACTGAGCAGCAGGCGACGCGTCACCGGAAGGCCGCCGGCCGGGCTTCATGGGATCCACCGTCCGGGAGATCGTCGTACGCGCCGCTCGACCCGAACGACTCAAAAGACTCAAACGAACCGGTCGAACCGGTCGAAGCGTTCGAACCGGAAGCGCCGTACGAGCCGTACGAGCCGTTCCGTCTGCCGGGCTGCTCCCCGTACGCGCCGCCCGTCGCCCCGCCCAGGGTTCCGCCCGAGGCCCCGCCCGCCGAGGGCGGCCGGTTCTGCACGGCGAGTCTGAAGCCGACCCCGCGCAGGGTCTGGATCCACGCCGAGTTGCCCAACTTCCGTCGCAGCGTGGCGACATGGACGTCCAGCGTCTTGGTCGGGCCCTGGTAGTGCGGGTCCCACACCCGGTCCAGGATCTGCTGCCGCGAGTAGACCGCCCCCGGGTCCTCGGTGAGCAGCGCGAGCAGTTCGAACTCCTTCGGCGTCAGCGAGACCGGCGAGTCCCCGACCCAGACCTGCCGCGTACGGCGGTCGACGACGAGGGGGCCGGGCGCGGGCGCCGTCTCGGCGACCGGCTCCGGATCCGTCTCCGGCTCGTCACGGAATGCTCCTTCGACGGGCCCCGTCGACGCCCCCCGTCGCGGCCGCCCGGCCGGGACCGGCGGCGCGAACTCGAAGCCCGTCCCGGCCTCGAAGGAGCGCGACGAGTCGTCGAAGCGCCGCCCGACACCGGGCGACTGGTCTTGGCCGCCGTAGCGGCCGTGACGGCCGTAGCGATCGTCCGGGTCGTACGCGTCCGAGGACCGGGCGGCGCCGCCGGACGGCAGGTCGTACGGGTCCGCGGCACGGGTGCCTCCGGCGGATCCGTACGAGGAGCGCGTGCCGGTGCCGTCCGACTGATCCCACGAGGAACGCGTACCGGTGCCGGTGCCTGTGCCTGTGCCTGTGCCGGTGACTGTGTCGTCATTCCGGTCGTACGAGGACCGCGGGGCCGATGCGGCTTCCGCCCCCTCGACGGCCGGCCCCGCCGAGAACGACTCACCCGCGAACGGCTCACCGCCGAACGACTCGCCCCTGAACGGCTTCTCGTCCCGCGACTCCGCGGCCCGCGGTTCCGCATCCCGGGGCCGTTCGCCGGAGGCCCCGTGACTCGCGGAGAACCCCGACTCGTACGCCCCCTCGGAACGGGACGCCCAGTCGGACGAGCCGACGTCCGAAGACCCCTGACCCGGAGACCCCGAACCCGAAAACCCGGCACCCAGGAACCCGGCATCGGAAGACCCGACAACCGAGGACCCGGCATCCGGAGACCCGGCGCCACGCGTCCCTGCGGCGGCGGCAGTCGGCCCGTCGCCGAGCAGGCCCGCCACCCGCACCCCCGCCCCGAGGGTCCCCGTGCCGACCGGACCCGATCCGAGCGGGCCCGTGCCCGGTGTTCCCGTGCCGAACGGGCCCACCACAGGCGTCCCGCCCGGCGGTGTCGCCATGAACTCGCCCTCGGTCAGGCCCTGTTGGAGACCGCGGCCCTGCTGGGTGCGCCGGGTGACCGCCCGTATCCGGGCCACCAGCTCGCGCAGGCTGAAAGGTTTCGCCAGATAATCGTCGGCGCCGAGTTCCAGACCCAGAACGCGGTCGGCCTCCTCGCCGCGCGCGCTGAGGATGATGACGGGCACGTCGGAGTACTGCCGGATCCCCCGGCAGACGTCGATGCCGTCCATGTCGGGCAGCCCCAGGTCGAGCAGGACGACATCGCCGTACGGCCCTCTCAGCCCGGCGGCCCCGGTCGAGACGTGGTCGACCGTCAGCCCGAAGTGACCCAGACCCTCGGCGAGCGGCTCGGCGATCGTCTCGTCGTCCTCGATGAGCAGCACTCGTACGCCCATAGGTCCTGTCTCCCCATGAATCCGGACAGCACGAATTCCGTGCCGTGGAGGGGACACGCTACAAGAGCCGTCATGGGCACGTCGCCTATACCCGAGGTAATGTGACCGGCTGCTCAAAAACCGTCTCTGGATGGCTCGTTGACGTTGATTCAGAGCCTGTGGAGGGCTGCCCGGGACGAAATATGTGCCATTCCTGGTCGCGCTCTAGTGTTCCCTTAACCTTCGCCTGGCAGTCGCCCCTCTACGGTGGGAGCACGACGGGAAAGCCCTGGTCGAACCCCCTGCCGGGAGGAACCGTGAAGGCACTGCTGGACCGCGCCCGCTCGTTCAAGAGGCGCGTCGATTTCGAGAGCGGCGAATACCGGAAGCTGGCCGAAGGCCAATATCCGGAGGCATTGTTCATTACCTGCTCGGACTCGCGGGTCATACCCGCCCTGATCACAGGCGCACGGCCCGGAGAGATATTCGAGCTGCGGAACGCAGGCAATATCGTTCCACCGCACGGACGTCAGGGCGCGTCCGGTGAGGCCGCCACCATCGAGTACGCACTGGAGGTGCTCGGCGTTCAGGACATCGTCGTGTGTGGCCATTCCCACTGCGGTGCGATGGGCGCCCTGAAGTCGGGCGACGACCTGTCCGCGCTGCCCGGGGTGGACGCCTGGCTGGACCTCGCCCGCCCGGAGCTCGCGCCGCTGCTCGACGGGGCCTTCGAGGACCCGTCGATGCCGGCCGTGGCCCAGCTCAACGTCGTCAACCAGCTTGCGGCGCTGCGGAGTTACCCGGTGACCAAGCCACGGCTCGACTCGGGACGGCTGCGCCTGCACGGCTGGTACTACGAGGTCGACACCGGCCAGGTCCACGAGCTGGACGAGGACGGCAGCTTCCGGGTGCACACCGTATGAGCGGGATGCACGCACGCGGACGCGTACCGGCGCACGCCAGGATCCCGGACGCCCCGCCCGTCCCGGACTTCCCCGCGCCGAACGCCCCCGCCCACTCCCCCACGCACGCCCCGGACATCACACCGCCGGCCACCTCCCGGATGGACAAGACGGCCGCGACGGCCAGGACGGACGAGTCGAACGGGACGGACGAGGTGAACAGGACGGCCAGGGCGGGCAAGACCGCCAAGGGGCCGAAGGCCGACCTCGCCACCGAGATCACCGCGTCCCTCGTCGTCTTCCTCGTCGCGCTCCCCCTGTGCATCGGCGTGGCCGTAGCCTCCGGTGTCCCCGCCGAGCTGGGCATCATCTCCGGCGTCATCGGGGGCCTGGTGGTCGGCGCGGCACGCGGCAGTACGCTCCAAGTCAGCGGCCCTGCGGCCGGGTTGGCGGCCCTCGTGGCGGAGACGGTCCTCGAACACGGCGTCGCCATGCTCGGTGTGATCGTCCTCGGCTCGGGCATCCTGCAGATCGTCCTGGGCCTGGTCCGTCTCGGCCGGATCTTCCAGGCGATCTCCCTGGCCGTCGTCCAGGGCATGCTCGCGGGCATCGGACTGCCGCTGATGTTCAGCCAGTTGTACCCGATGTCCGACTCCAAGGCCCCGGGCACCCCGATCGAGAACATGGCGGGCATCCCCGGTCTGATCGCCGACACCGTGGCCAACCCGCAGGCGCTGATCGCCGCGGGACTCGGCGTCGTCACCATCGTCCTCAGCTTCCTGTGGAAGAAGATGCCGGGCCCGGTCAAGAAGATCCCGGCCGCGCTCGTGGCCGTCGGGATCGGTATCGGGGTCGCCTCACTGCCGGGCGTGGACGTGAAGACGCTCCAGGTGGGCAATCTGCTCGCCTCCGTGAACGTCCCCGGCCCCAACGAGTTCGCGGGACTGGCCGACGTCGGGATCATCACGGCGATCCTCACCTTCACGGTGATCGCCTCGGCGGAGAGCCTCTTCACAGCCGCCGCGGTGGACCGTATGCACAGCGGCCCGCGCACCCGCTACAACCCCGAACTCATCGCCCAGGGCGCCGGAAACACCGTGGCGGGCATCCTCGGCGCGCTGCCCATCACGGCGGTCGTGGCCCGCAGCTCCGCGAACGTCCAGGCGGGCGCCAAGACCCGGCTGTCCCGCACGCTGCACGGCCTGTGGCTGCTGGCCTTCGCACTGCTCCTGCCCCAGGTCCTCGCCCTGATCCCGATCGCCGTCCTCGCGGGCGTCCTCGTGCACAGCGGCTGGAAGCTCTTCGCCCCCGAGGAGTTCCCGAAGATGTGGCGCCAGGACCGCGGCGAGTTCGCGGTCATGACCCTCACCACGCTGGTCATCGTGGCGACCGCGCTCCTCGAAGGGGTCCTCTTCGGCCTCGCCGCCGGGATCGTACTGGCCGCGCTGCGCATGTCGCAGACCGTCATCAAGCAGCACCTGGAGGAGGACACCGCCAAGGTCGTCATGGCGGGCAACGCCACGTTCCTGCGGCTGCCGCAGCTGATCGAGGCCCTGGAGGCCGCCGCGGAGGCGGGCAAGCCACGCATCCGACTCGACCTGACCGGCGTGACCCACCTGGACCACGCCTGCCGCAACCAGGTGGAGGAGTTCGTCACCCAGCAACGGGGGTTCGGGCTGCGGGTGGAGCTGCTGATGCCCGGTCCGGCGAAGCCGGTTGGCGCGCCGACGCCTGTAGTGGACTTGGCTGGTGAGCAGGCTCGGCCGACCGGGAGTGGGCTGCCCCGGCGTCCGTACGCGCCCACGGCCCCGGGGCCGGCACAGGGGCCCGGGCCCACCGCCGAGTGGTTCTATCTCGATACGCGGCCCATGCCTGAGGAGTACGCCTCTCGGTGAGCTCCGCTCGGGTTGTTCGTACGTGCGGGTTCGTTGTGGCTGGTCGCGCAGTTCCCCGCGCCCCTAAAGGGGCCGCTTCCCCTCGGGCGTGCTTACGTTGTGAAGTCACCCGTACGCGGAGGGAGCCAAAGCCATGAGCGGCTGGAACACGGACGACATTCCCGATCAGGGTGGTCGTATCGTCGTTGTCACCGGGGCGAACAGTGGGATCGGGTATGTCACTGCCCGGGAACTGGCCCGGCGGGGTGCCCGGGTCGTTCTCGCGTGCCGGAGCGAGAGCCGTGGTGTCGAGGCTGCCGACCGGCTGGCCATCGAAGTGCCGGACGCGGAGGCGGAGTTCGCGCCTCTCGATCTCGGGGACCTGGACTCCGTACGGGAGTTCGCGGCGGCGTACGGGCGGAAGTACGACCGGCTGGACGTGCTGGTCGACAACGCCGGCGTGATGGCGTTGCCGCAGGGGCGCACGGCGGACGGGTTCGAGACGCAGTTCGGGGTCAACCACCTCGGGCACTTCGCGCTCACCGGGCTGTTGCTGCCGGCGCTGCTCGCCGCGCCCGGCGCCCGCGTGGTGAGCGTGTCCAGCTTCATGCACGCGCTGGCCAACATCGACATCAACGACCTCAACAGCGAGCGGAAGTACGGGCGTTGGACCGCGTACGGGCGCTCGAAGACGGCCAACCTGCTGTTCGTGCACGAGTTGGCGCGCCGGCTCGCCGCCATCGGCTCCGATGTCGTGGCGGCGGCCGCGCATCCCGGCTACGCCGCCACCAACCTCATGACCGTGGCCCCGAGGATGGAGGGCCGCAGGAACTCCGAACGGTTCATGGAGATCGGCAGCCGCTTCGTCGCCCAGTCCGCGGAGGCCGGTGCACTCCCCACCCTGTACGCGGCGACGGCACCCGGCGTACGCCCGGACTCCTTCACCGGTCCCTCGATCCTCGGCTTCCGTGGCTCCCCTGCGAAGTCGCGGCGCGCCAGGTGGACCCTCAACGACCGGGCGGGGCAACGGCTTTGGGAGGAGTCGGAGCGGCTGACGGGTGTCACGTACGACGCGCTGAAGGTGTGACGCGGGCGGATTAGTGCGGCCCGCAGCCCGCAGCCCGCGATAGGCATGACGCACAGGCGTACGGGGCACAACAGGCAGTGACGCGTACACGTCACCGCCTGGCCATGGCGCGTCCACCCCGCACTCCTAGGCTCCGGCGGTGCGCGACCCCGTCGCCGACCGGCGGACGGGGCGGTCACAGCACCCCCTTGGAGCGACAGTGGAACGTCGTACCCTCCTGCGCGCGGCCGTACTCGGCGGTTCGTCCGCCGTCTTCGGCGGAACCCTGTGGCGCGGCGCCGCGTACGCCGCACCCGCCCAGCCCGGCGTCGGCCCGTACGGGGCACTCGGCGCGGCGGACGCGAACGGCGTCAGGCTGCCGAGCGGCTTCACCAGCCGGGTGATAGCCAGGTCCGGCCAGACGGTCACCGGCACGTCGTACACCTGGCACAACGCCCCTGACGGCGGGGCCTGTTACACCGACGGCAGCGGCTGGATCTACGTCTCCAACTCGGAGATCAACCCCTCGGGCGGCGCGAGCGCGGTGAAGTTCTCGTCGGCGGGCGCGATCACCGGCGCGTACCGCATCCTGTCCGGCACAAGGCAGAACTGCGCGGGCGGGAAGACGCCGTGGAACACGTGGCTCTCCTGTGAGGAGGTGTCCCTCGGGTACGTGTACGAGACCGACCCGTGGGGCGTGAACGCGAGCACCCGCCGGGACGCGATGGGCCGCTTCAAGCACGAGGCGGCGGCCGCCGACCCGGTGCGCAGGGTGGTGTATCTGACGGAGGACGAGACCAACGGCTGCCTCTACCGCTTCGTCCCCACCACCTGGGGCAACCTGTCCGCCGGCACCCTTCAGGTCATGGTCGCCGGGACCGCCACCTCCGGCTCCTTCACCTGGGCGAACGTGCCCGACCCGGACGGCTCCCCCACCACGACCCGTACGCAGGTCTCCGGCTCGAAGAAGTTCAACGGCGGCGAGGGCTGCCACTACGCCGACGACACGGTCTGGTTCACCACCAAGGGCGACAACCGCGTCTGGCAGCTCAACCTGGCCGCGAGCACATACGAGTTGGCGTACGACGACTCGCTCGTGACCTCCGGTACGGCCCCGCTGACCGGCGTCGACAACATCACCGGCAGTTCCTCGGGCGACCTGTTCGTCGCGGAGGACGGCGGCAACATGGAGATCTGCGTCATCACGCCGAACGACGTGATCGCCCCGTTCCTGCGCATCGACGGCCAGTCCGGCTCGGAGATCACCGGCCCCGCCTTCTCCCCCGACGGAACCCGCCTGTACTTCTCCAGCCAGCGCGGCACCAGCGGCAGTTCGTCCGGCGGCATCACGTACGAGGTGAGGGGCCCGTTCCGCTCGTAGCCGCCACTCCCGGGGCACCAGCACGCACCCGGACCGGGTTTACAGATGACGGACCCATGAGCGGAGAGCTACCGTCCGGTCACGTCACGTTCGCATCACGGGTCCGTCATTCCGCCACCGCACCATCAGCCCCCTAATACTTTCGTCACCTCAAATCCGACTGATCGCCCCTCCGTGATCATGCATACGGATATCGACCCAAACCTGAGGTGCTCTCGTGAAGTTGCTCCGCAAGCCCGCCGCCGTTGCCGTCGCCGCGCTGGCGCTCACCGCCCTGTCGGCCACCACCGCCCAGGCCCACGACGGCAACCACCCGTTCAAGAACTGCACCGAGGCGTACGAGAACGGGTACTCCGACATCGCCAGGGGCGACGAGCACTACGACAACGACCTGGACCGCGACCAGGACGGCGTCGGCTGCGACCAGCCGCCCTCGGACTTCGTCCCGGCGGACGACCAGGGCAAGGACGACGAGAGCACCGAGAACACCGCCTCCAACACAGGGGGGAAGAACACCGACCTGGCGGAGACGGGCGGCAGCGGCGCCACGCCGTACGTCGCGGGTGGCGGTGCGGTGGTCCTCCTGGCGGGAGGCGGGATGCTGCTCGCGGCACGCAAGCGCCGCGACGCCCGCTGACACGTCGGACGGCACGTCCGCTGTTGCGTCGGCGGACGCAGAGGACGCGGCGGGGACCCTCCACAGGGTCCCCGCCGCGTCTTCTGCCCAGGGGGCCCGAGAGGCGAAGGGCTCAGCGCTCGCAGCTGTCCTTCAGGTCGTTGAGGTCCCCCGTGCAGGTGTCGGTGCCGGCGTCCCCGAAGGAGCGGTCGTTGGCCTGCGTGGAGTCGAGGGCATCCAGGCGGTCGTTGCCGTTTCTGCCGAACATGACGTCGTCTCCGGCGCCACCGGTGATGGAGTCGACCCCTCCCCCGCCGAAGATCGTGTCGTGCCCGCCCTGACCGTTCAGGGTGGTCCCCGCGGTGGCGGCGGAATCGATCGAGATGATGTCGTTGCCCGTGCCACCGTTGATGATGGCGGGCACACCGCCCGTCACGGTGACGATGTCACCGAGGTCCCCGCTTTCGAGGGTAAGGGTGCGGCCGCCGTACGGGCAGCGGACCGTGTCGACGTCGACCTGGGTGCAGCCGGATCCCGCGGTGACGGTGTCGCCCGCGTCGCTGATGGTGACGGTGTCGAGCGACCGGGTGATGGAAAGATCGTTCGCCTTCCCCGCCACGGCGGTGACGAAAATGCGAACGGTGCTCACACTCACACCGGTCGCCGCGTGCGCCTGTCCGGCCGACAGCACCGTCGCCGCACCCAGAACCATGGTCGTCACACCGGCTTGTACCGCTCTGCGCATTGAGGTCTTCAATGCCCCTCCTCTTCCCCCTGATGAACACGGGCTGGTCTTGCCGTGATCGACCCTAGGAGCGGAGCGGTGGGGGCACATGGGGGGAGAACCCCCAGTTACCGACGACGGACCAATGCTCAAGTCCCTTGAATTTACGTGGAGTTGGATGCGTGGGGCGCATGCACGAAGGGACGGCACCTCCGCACAAGGCGCCGCCCCTTCGTCTTTCGTGCACCGGAGCCGCGATCCGTCGGTGAGGGTGGGATGGCGGACGACGGCCCCGGGGTACTGCGGGCCCGGCCCACCTTTGGGCCGGGGTTCCGCGAGTCCGGCCCAAAGGTGGGCCGGGGTTCTGCAGCCCGCGCTAGCGGTGGTCGCTCCCCTGTGAAGACGACGCCGCCCGCCCCGCCTCCAGTCGTGCCACCGGGATTCGGAACGGGGAGCAGGAGACGTAGTCGAGGCCCACCTCGTGGAAGAAGTGGACGGACTCCGGGTCGCCGCCGTGTTCGCCGCAGACGCCGAGCTTGAGGTCGGGGCGGGTCTCGCGGCCGGCCTTCACCGCGGACTTGACCAGGGAGCCCACGCCGTCGCGGTCGATCGTCTCGAAGGGGCTGACGCCGAAGATGCCCTTCTCCAGGTAGGCGGTGAAGAACGAGGCCTCCACGTCGTCCCGGCTGAAGCCCCACACCGTCTGGGTCAGGTCGTTCGTGCCGAAGGAGAAGAACTCCGCCGCCTCCGCGATCTGACCGGCGGTCAGCGCGGCTCGCGGCAGCTCGATCATCGTGCCGATGGACAGCTTCAGATCCGTACCGGTCGCCGCCTGGACCTCCGCGATGACCTGGTCGGCCTCCTCGCGCACGATCTCCAGCTCCTGGACCGTGCCCACCAGCGGGATCATGATCTCCGCGCGCGGGTCGCCCTTGGCGGCCTTCCGCTCGGCGACGGCCTCGGCGATCGCCCGTACCTGCATGGTGAACAGACCGGGGATCACCAGACCCAGGCGTACACCGCGCAGGCCGAGCATCGGGTTCTGCTCGTGCAGACGGTGCACGGCCTGGAGGAGCCGCAGGTCGTTCTCGTTGGAGTCCTTGCGGGACTCGGCGAGCGCGACGCGGACCGACAGCTCGGTGATGTCCGGCAGGAACTCGTGCAGCGGCGGGTCCAGGAGACGGATGGTCACCGGAAGGCCGTCCATCGCCGAGAACAGCTCCACGAAGTCCTGCTTCTGGAGCGGCAGGAGCGCCTTCAGCGACTCCTCGCGCTCGGCCTCCGTGTCCGCGAGGATCAGCCGCTCGACCAGCTCCCGACGGTCGCCGAGGAACATGTGCTCCGTACGGCACAGGCCGATGCCCTGGGCGCCGAAGCGGCGGGCGCGCAGCGCGTCCTCGGCGTTGTCCGCGTTGGCGCGCACCCGCAGGCGGCGCTTGCGGTCGGCGAACGCCATGATCCGGTGCACGGCCTCGACCAGCTCGTCGGCGTCGTTGGCGCCCGCGTGCATCCGGCCCTCGAAGTACTCCACGACGGGGGACGGCACGACCGGGACCTCGCCGAGGTACACCTTGCCGCTCGAACCGTCGATCGAGATCACGTCGCCCTCTTCGACCACGTGCCCGCCCGGCACCGTCATCCGGCGCCGCTTGGTGTCGACCTCAAGCTCCTCCGCGCCGCACACACAGGTCTTGCCCATGCCGCGCGCGACCACGGCCGCGTGGGAGGTCTTGCCGCCGCGGGAGGTCAGGATGCCCTCGGCCGCGATCATGCCGTCCAGGTCGTCGGGGTTGGTCTCCCGGCGGACCAGGATGACCTTCTCGCCCGAACGCGACCACTTCACGGCCGTGTACGAGTCGAAGACCGCCTTGCCGACCGCCGCGCCCGGCGAGGCCGCGATGCCCCGGCCGATCTGCGACACCTTCGCCTCGTCGTCGAAGCGCGGGAACATCAGCTGGGCGAGCTGGGCGCCGTTGACGCGCTGGAGCGCCTCGGCCTCGTCGATCAGGCCCTGGTCCACGAGCTGCGTGGCGATACGGAAGGCCGCACCCGCCGTCCGCTTGCCCACCCGCGTCTGGAGCATCCACAGCTGCCCGCGCTCGATGGTGAACTCGATGTCGCAGAGATCCTTGTAGTGGTTCTCCAGGGTCGCCATGATCTGCATGAGCTGGTCGTACGACTTCTTGTCGATCTGCTCCAGCTCGGCGAGCGGGACCGTGTTGCGGATGCCCGCGACCACGTCCTCGCCCTGCGCGTTCTGCAGGTAGTCGCCGTAGACGCCCTGGTGGCCGGAAGCCGGGTCGCGGGTGAAGGCGACGCCCGTGCCGGAGTCGGGGCCGAGGTTGCCGAAGACCATCGAGCAGACGTTGACGGCCGTGCCGAGGTCGCCCGGGATGCGCTCCTGGCGGCGGTAGAGCTTGGCCCGGTCGGTGTTCCAGGAGTCGAAGACCGCGTGGATGGCGAGGTCCATCTGCTCGCGCGCGTCCTGCGGGAAGTCCCGCCCGGCCTCGGTCTTGACGATCTTCTTGAACTTGGTGACGAGCTTCTTGAGGTCTGCCGCTTCGAGGTCCGTGTCGACGGTGACCTTCTTGGCGTCCTTGGCCGCCTCCAGCGCGTCCTCGAAGAGCTCTCCCTCGACGCCGAGGACCGTCTTGCCGAACATCTGGATCAGCCGGCGGTACGAGTCCCACGCGAAGCGGTCGTCACCGGCCTGCTTGGCGAGGCCCTGCACCGACTTGTCGGAGAGGCCGATGTTCAGGACGGTGTCCATCATGCCCGGCATGGAGAACTTCGCCCCGGAACGGACCGAGACGAGGAGGGGGTCGTCGGCCTGGCCGAGCTTCTTGCCCATCTTCGCTTCGAGGGCGTCGAGGTGCGCACTCACCTCGTCACGCAGTGCCGCCGGCTCGTCGCCACTGTCGAGGTAGGTCTTGCAGGCCTCGGTGGTGATGGTGAAGCCGGGAGGCACGGGAAGGCCGAGGTTGGTCATCTCGGCGAGGTTGGCACCCTTGCCACCAAGGAGATCCTTGAGGTCCTTGTTGCCCTCGGTGAAGTCGTAAACGAACTTCACGTCCGCGACGCCGCTGTCGCCGCTCTCAGCTACGTGGGGATCTTTGTTTTCCGACACGGGTCTCGACTCCTCGAGGACGCGGTGGCTGCCCTGACGACGGGGAACATACCCAGATCGAAGGCGCCTGGGTACGTCCACTTGCGCGTCATACGGCTGTAACCACTCGTCCGCCAGCAGATCGAAAGTCAAGGAGAGGCAAGCCGGACGACCCGACCGCGTTCACTTCTTGAACGAGTCAACACCTCCAGACCCGGAATATCGCTCACCTGAGCGGCCCTCAGCACGCCTGAGTTCACGCCGTAAATGATCAACGGGTGGCACTCAGTGCCATCCTTTGAGAAGTGCAGCCGCCCAAGATCCGCTCATCTGAGCGAAACCCCGATCAGGCGTGGCGAGAATCACGCAGATTCCGGCGCCCGGATTTCACCATGCGGACCGGTACGGAGACGGAAACGTGACCGTCACACGCCCATGGCGACTGACGGCGAGTGACCGCGAGCGACCGGCGAGTCACCGTCACACGCCCATGGCGAGCAGCCGCTCCTCGACCCGCTCGGGTGCGTACAGATGCTCCACGACCATCGCGCCCGCCCCGACCAGACCCGCCCGCTCGCCGAGCCGCGAGGTGACGACGTCCAGGTGGGCGGTGGAGCGGGGCAGGGCCCGCTGGTAGAGGAGCTCGCGGACGCCGGTCAGGAACGCGGTCCCGGCCAGGTCCCCGGCGACCATCAGGACGCCGGGATTGAGCAGCGTCACCACGGTCGCCAGTACGTCACCGACATGCCGGCCGGCCTCCCTCGCGAGCGCGGCCGCGCCGGGGTGCCCGGAGGCCAGCAGATCGCGCACATCTGAGCCGGACGCCGCCGGAACACCCGTCTCCGCCAGCCTGCGGGCGACCGCGCCACCGCTCGCGACGGCCGCGAGGCACCCGAACGACCCGCATCTGCACAGCGCGTCGGCACCCTCCGGGACCCGGATGTGCCCGATGTCCCCGGCGCCGCCGTCGATGCCCCGGTAGATCTCACCGCCGACGACCACTCCGGCCCCGATACCGGTGGAGACCTTCACCAGCACGAACGCCGAGCAGTCGGGGTGGCCGGTGCGCTGTTCCCCGTACGCCATCAGGTTGGCGTCGTTGTCGACGAGGACCGGGACGGCGCCGGCGCCCGTGTGCTCGGCGAAGGCGCGGGTGAGGCGGCCCCTTATGTCGAAGCCGTCCCAGCCGGGCATGATCGGCGGCTGGACGACCCGGCCGGTCTGGCTGTCCACGGGACCCGGCACGGCGAGCCCTATGCCGCACACCTCGTGCGCCCGGTGTCCGGCCTTCTCCAGGAGCTCCGCGAACCAGCGGCCCAGCTCGCCGAGGACCGCGTCCGGGCCCTCCTCGATCAGCAGCGCCCCCGTGTGCTCGGCCAGCAGTTCGCCGGTCAGGGACAGCACGGCGGCGCGGGCGTGCCGGGTGTCGAGGTCGGCGGCGAGGACGACGGCATGGGCGTCGTCGAACTCCAGCCGGACCGAGGGACGGCCGCCGAGCGGTGAGTCCACCGGGCCCGCGGCGCCCTCACGCAGCCAGCCGGCCCGGAAGAGCCGGTCGAGCCGCTGCCCGACCGTGGCCCGCGACAGCCCGGTGACCTGCTGCAAGGCCCCGCGCGTGGTCGCGCGCCCGCTGCGCACCAGCTCCAGCAGGTCGCCGGAGCTCGCCTGGCTCCCGGTCTTCCCGGCGCGTGTGGCCATTCCGCTACTCCCTGTGGTTCCGGTGATGCGAACCCCTTGCGCTCACCAACTCTGCATTACATATTGAGTTTTGCGTGTTAAATAGACGTAACCCTACGGTAGCTACTGCCGAACTGGTCGGCCGCATGTCTTCGGGGAGACCTGAGTGGACCGCACAACCCAGCTCACCGCCCGTCGCACCGGGACCGCGGATCCCGTACGCACCGCGACCTCACCGCCGTTTTCCGGCCACGGTGAGATCGGCCCTTCCAGGGTGGCCGTATACGATCCGGTCCGCCCGGCGGGATCGCTGCACCTCAGGGCGGCCGAGGTACTGCACGGCAACTGGACCGGCACGTCCACGGTGCCCTCGCGCGGTCTGTACCCGCACCAGTGGTCCTGGGACTCCGCGTTCATCGCGATCGGCCTGCGCCATCTGTCGCCGCTGCGGGCCCAGATCGAGCTGGAGACCCTGCTCGACGCGCAGTGGGGCGACGGCCGGATTCCGCACATCGTGTTCAACCCCTCCGTCCCCCTCGACGCGTACTTCCCGAGCCCCGACTTCTGGCGCTCCTCGACCGCGGGGCGCGCTGCGGGCGCCCCGCGCACCGTACAGACGTCGGGCATCGTGCAGCCACCGGTGCACGCGCTCGCGGCCTGGCTGGTGCACGTGTCCGACCCGGGTCTGTCCCGGGCGCGGTCCTTCCTGTCCCGGATCTACCCGCGGCTTGCGGCCTGGCACCGCTATCTGCTGCACCGCCGGGACCTGGGCGGCGGGGGCATCGCCTCGGTGGTCCACCCCTGGGAGCAGGGCATGGACAACGCGCCGAGCTGGGACGCCCCGCTGTCCCGTGTGACGCCCGCCCCGGCCCGCTCCTTCCGGCGCGCGGACCTCGACCACGGCGCCGCGGAGGACCGGCCGACGGACCTGGACTACGGACGGTACGTGCGGCTGGCGACGGACTACCGGGACGGCGGGTACGCCGACGGCACGGACGGCACCGCGGGCTTCGCGGTGGAGGACCCGGCCTTCAACGCGCTGCTGATCGCCTCCGAGCACGCCCTGGCGCGGATCGCGCGGGAGCTGGGCGCGACGGGCACGGCCCGGCACGCGCGCGCGGAGCGGCTGACCGCGGCGCTCGTCGAGCGGCTGTGGGACCCGGCCGAGGGCATGTTCTTCTGCCGGGACGTGCGCACGGACGAGCTGATCCCCGAGCGCGGCGTCTCGGGACTCGTCCCGCTGCTGCTCCCCACGCTCCCCCGCGACACGGCCGCCACGCTCGTACGGACGCTGTACGGGCCGCACTTCGGGCTCGGCGGATCGACCCGGCTCGTCCCGAGCTACGACCTGACCGGGCACGCCTTCGACCCGCACCGGTACTGGCGCGGTCCGGCCTGGTTCAACACCAACTGGCTGGTGGAGCGCGGGCTCAGGCTGCACGGGGAACACGCGCGCGCGGAGAAACTGCGGGGCGCGCTGCTGGAGACGGCGGACACGTCCGGGTTCGCGGAGTACGTGGATCCGTACACCGGCGAGGCCTGCGGAGCACTCGGTTTCAGCTGGACCGCGGCGCTGACGCTGGACCTGCTGCACGAGGCACCCGAAGCGGTGCACAGCACGACGGAAGAGTTCGGCAAGGGCGCCAAGGGAGGGGACCGGCGATGACGGACCGGCATCATCTGCTCGTGCACGGTGGGACGTTCGCGGCCGTGGGCGACGGCGGGGACATCAACGGGGTGCGCGGTGCCAGTTCGCCCCACGGGCTGTTCGTGCGCGACGCCCGGCATCTGAGCCGCTGGCAGCTGACCGTCGACGGGGCGGTGCCCGAGGCGCTGACGCCGGTCGCGGACGGCGACACGGCCCGCTGTGTGCTCGTCCCGCGTGGCGGCCGACAGGAGCCGCCCGCGTACACGATCTTCCGTGAACAGGCCGTGGCGGACGGGGCGTTCGTCGAGTCGCTGCGCGTCACCAGCAACCGTCCTGCGCCGACGACGGTCCGGATCGCGGTCACCGCTGACGCCGACTTCACGGACCAGTTCGAGCTGCGCTCCGACCACCGTACGTACACGAAGATCGGTGTGGTCCGCTCCCGCCAAGTCCTCGACGACGGCGTGGAGTTCACCTACCAGCGCGGGGAGTGGCGGTCCTGTACGACCGTGACCTCCGAGCCCGCGCCGGACGGCGTGGAGGAGACCGGCACGGGTGCGCGCCGCCTTGTGTGGACCTTCGAACTCCAGCCGCACGAATCGGCCGAGCTGGCCCTCCGGGTGGCGGCGCGCCCGCACGGTATGCCGCACCCGGAGGTGCCCCCCTCCCCGGCCGCCGTCAACGCCCGACTCCTCTCGCTGGAAGGGGAGTTCGCGGAGGGCGTGCCCTTCCCGACGGGCTGGCCCGAGCTGGCCGCGGCCTGTGCGCGGGGCCTGTCCGACCTGGCCGTGCTCCAGGTGCCCGCAACGGGCCCCGACGGAGAGGAACTTCGTGTCCCGGCGGCCGGAGTCCCCTGGTTCCTCACCCTGTTGGGCCGCGACGCCCTCCTCACCTCGCTCTTCGCGCTCCCCTACCGCCCCCAGCTGGCCGCGGCCACCCTGCCCGCGCTCGCCGCCGCCCAGGCGACCGAGGTCGGCGTGGGCACGGTCGCCCAGCCCGGCAAGATCGTGCACGAGATGCGGCACGGGGAGCTGGCCCACTTCGGGCAGGTGCCGTACGGGCGTTACTACGGCTCGGTCGACGCGACCCCGCTCTTCCTGGTCCTCCTCGGCGCGTACGTCGAACAGACGGGTGACACGGCACTCGCCCGCCGCCTTGAGCCCAACGCCCGGGCGGCGATCGGCTGGATGCTGGACCACGGCGGGCTGACCTCGCGCGGGTATCTCGTCTACCGCGCGGACGAGGGCGGCCTCGCCAACCAGAACTGGAAGGACTCCCCCGGCGCCATCTGCTCCGGCGACGGCTCGCGGCCGACCGGCCCCGTGATGGCCGCGGGCGCGCAGGGGTACGCGTACGACGCGTTGCGCCGGACCGCGCAGCTGGCCCGGACGGTATGGGACGACGAGGTGTACGCGGCGCTCCTGGAGCAGGCCGCGGGGGATCTCCGTGACCGGTTCCAGCGGGACTTCTGGATGCCGGACCACTCCTTCCCGGCACTCGCCCTCGACGGCGACGGCAACCACGTCGACGCGCTGGCGTCCGACGCGGGGCATCTGCTCTGGTCCGGGCTGCTGGACAAGGAGTACGGGGAGCTGGTGGGGCGGCGGTTGCTGGAGCCGGACTTCTTCTCCGGGTGGGGTGTCCGCACGGTTGCCTCGGGCCAGCCCGCGTACCATCCGCTGTCCTACCACCGGGGGTCGGTGTGGCCCCACGACAACGCGCTGATCACGTTGGGGTTGGCGCGGTACGGGCTCCATGACGAGGCTCGTACGGTCGCCCATGCGTTGGTCGACGCGGCGACGGCGGCCGGGCATCGGCTGCCGGAGGTTCTTGCGGGGTACGGGCGGGATACGCATGCGGAGCCGGTGCCGTATCCGCACGCGTGCGTCCGCGAATCCCGGTCCGCGGCGGCTCCGTTGGCGTTGCTCACCGCGGTGGGGGGTGCGTGAGGTCGGACTTCGGGCGCGGGCCCGGTGGGGGCTGGTCGCGCAGTTCCCCGCGCCCCTTAAAAGACAAAAGCCAGGGGCGCAGCCCCGCTTTTAGGGGCGCGGGGAACTGCGCGAGCAACCCCCACGCACCCGCACCGAACCCTCAACCCCCGGACGTGTCCAGCTCCGCGTCCTCGCTGATGCCGGCGCAGTCGTAAGGGTCCTTGAGCCAACCGTCCGGCAGGACAACCCTGTTGTTGCCGGACGTGCGGCCACGGGGCCCGTCGGCGCCGGTCGGCCACGGCTGGTCCAACTCCAACTCCTCCAGCCCCTCGGAGAGTTCGGCCAGTGACGACGTGATCGCAAGGCGCTTGCGCATCTCGGAGCCGACCGCGAAACCCTTCAGGTACCAGGCCACGTGCTTGCGGAAGTCGATGACTCCGCGCGCCTCGTCACCGATCCACTCCCCGAGGAGGGTCGCGTGGCGGACCATCACGCCCGCCACCTCCCGGAGGGTCGGACGCGCGTACTCACCCCCGCGCCCCTCGAACGCGGCCACCAGATCGCCGAAGAGCCACGGACGCCCCAGGCACCCCCGCCCGACGACCACCCCGTCGCAGCCGGTCTCCCGGACCATCCGCAGCGCGTCGTCGGCGGACCAGATGTCGCCGTTGCCGAGCACGGGAATCTCCGGCACATGCTCCTTGAGCCGGGCGATGGCCTCCCAGTCGGCGGTGCCGCCGTAGTGCTGGGCGGCGGTGCGGCCGTGCAGGGCGATCGAGGTCACGCCCTCCTCGACGGCGATCCGCCCGGCGTCGAGGTACGTGATGTGGTCGTCGTCGATGCCCTTGCGCATCTTCATCGTGACGGGGAGGTCGCCCGCCCCGGACACCGCCTCGCGGAGGATCGCCCGCAGCAGGTGCCGCTTGTACGGCAGCGCGGACCCGCCGCCCTTGCGCGTGACCTTCGGGACCGGGCAGCCGAAGTTCAGGTCGATGTGGTCGGCGAGGCCCTCCTCCGCGATCATGCGGACGGCCTTGCCGACGGTCGCGGGGTCGACCCCGTACAACTGGATCGAGCGCGGGGTCTCCGACGCGTCGAAGTGGATCAGCTGCATCGTCTTCTCGTTGCGCTCGACCAGCGCCCGAGTCGTGATCATCTCGCTGACGAACAGGCCCTTGCCCCCGCTGAACTCCCTGCACAGCGTGCGGAACGGCGCGTTCGTGATCCCGGCCATGGGCGCGAGGACGACGGGCGGCTGGACGGTGTGCGGACCGATCCGCAGGGCGGAGTTCAGCGTGGATGTGGGCGTGGACATTCCCCCATTGTCCCGTACGCCGACCGGTGCCACGAAAGCCACCCGTGCCCGCGGTCGGCCGGCCCGGTCCACCGGCTCCGTTCATTAGTTAGGCACACTACCGAAGCGGGCGTATCCTGGTCGGCATGCCCGAGCTCAGCCACCGTCGTCGCATGCTGGTGCTCGCGATCTGCTGTATGAGCCTGCTGATCGTGAGCCTCGACGTCACCATCCTCAATGTCGCCCTGCCCGCCATGCAGAAGGACCTGGACGCGAGCCTGGCGGGCATGCAGTGGACGATCGACGCCTACACCCTGGTGCTCGCCGCGCTGCTGATGCTCGCCGGTTCGACGGCGGACCGTATCGGCCGCAAGAGGGTCTTCATGGCCGGCGTGGTCGTCTTCACGATCGGCTCGGTCCTCTGCTCGCTCGCGCCCAACCTCGAATCGCTCGTCGTCTTCCGCATGATCCAGGCGGTCGGCGGCTCGATGCTCAACCCGGTCGCGATGTCGATCATCACCAACACCTTCACGGACCCGCGCGAGCGTGCCCGCGCGATCGGGGTCTGGGGCGGCGTGGTCGGCATATCCATGGCCGCGGGCCCGCTGGTCGGCGGCCTCCTCGTGGACTCGGTCGGCTGGCGCTCGATCTTCTGGATCAACCTGCCGGTGGGCCTGACCGCGCTTCTGCTCACACTCCGGTACGTGCCCGAGTCCCGCGCCCCGAAGGCCCGCCGCCCGGACCCGGTCGGCCAGTTCCTGGTGATCGCGCTGCTCGCCTCCCTCACGTACGCGATCATCGAGGCGCCCTCCTCCGCCGTCGGCCAGACCCTCGCCTTCGGCGGTATCGCGCTGACCGCGCTCGTCACCCTTCTCTGGTACGAGCCCCGCCGCGACGAACCCCTCATCGATCTGCGCTTCTTCCGCTCGGCGCCCTTCAGCGGGGCCACGGTCGTGGCGGTCAGCGCGTTCGCGGCACTCGGCGGCTTCCTCTTCCTCTCGACGCTCTACCTCCAGAACGTCCGCGGCCTGGACGCCCTCCACGCGGGCCTGTGGATGCTGCCGATGGCGGTCATGACCTTCGTCTGCGCGCCCCTGTCCGGGCGGCTGGTCGGCAACCGCGGCCCCCGCCTGTCACTTCTCATCGCGGGGACGGCGATGACCGCGAGCGGTGTGCTCTTCGCCGGTTTCGAGGCCGAGACGGAGAACGTGACCCTCGTCATCGGGTACTTCCTCTTCGGTCTGGGCTTCGGTTTCGTCAACGCCCCGATCACCAACACCGCCGTCTCCGGCATGCCGCGCGCCCAGGCCGGGGTGGCCGCGGCCGTCGCCTCCACGAGCCGTCAGATCGGCCAGACGCTGGGCGTCGCCGTGATCGGCGCGGTCCTCGCCTCCGGCGTCGGTTCCTCCTCCTACCGGGACACGTTCGTCTCCGCGGCCCGCCCCGCCTGGTGGATCATCGCCGCGTGCGGTCTGGCGGTGCTGGTGCTTGGCGCCCTCACCAGTGGGGCCTGGGCCCGGCGCACGGCCGAGCGCACGGCTTTGCGACTGGAGTCGCCGGAGATCAAGGAGTCGGCAGGGGTCGTGTGAACGTGCGGCCCGTGGGGGTTGAGCGCGCAGTTCCCCGCGCCCCTAAAAGATAAAAGCCAGGGGCGCAGCCCGCTTTTAGGGGCGCGGGGAACTGCGCGAGCAACCCCCACGCACCCGCAGCAGACACTCAACCCGCGCCACAATCACTCAACCCCGCTCCACAGCAATCGCATGCAGCTTCTCCAGCCGCTCCCGCGACTCCTCGTCCGCCGGTGCGTACGTGACCATCCGCGGCCCCTCCCCCGGACCGAGCCACAGATCGGTGTGGACCAGGGTCAACCGCCCCACGTACTGGTTGTCGAAGAACTTGGTCTTGCTGCGCGAGCCGACGACCTCATGCCGCTCCCACACCTCACGGAACTCCTCCGACTCCGCCCGCAGCCGCTTGAGCAGCATCTTCCAGGCGGGGTCGGCGAGATGCCCGGCCATCGAGGCCCGGAACTTGGCGGCCATCAGCCGGATCGACTCGTCGAGCATCACGATCGACGAACGCCACTGCTCGTTCGTCGTGATGAGGACCATGCAGTTGCGGTCCTCGGCCGGCACCTCGTCGAGGTCGCAGAGCAGACGCCCGTACGTGCGGTTGTACGCGAGGACGTCGTACCGGCTGTTCTGGATGCAGGCCGGCAGAGGCTCCAGCTGCTCCAGCGTCTGCAACAGCGCCGGAGTGATCGTCGGGCAGCGCGAGGCCGGGGTGGGATCGACGGCACCGGCCAGCTGGAAGAGGTGGGCGCGCTCGTTCTGGTCGAGCATCAGCGTGCGGGCGAGGGCGTCGAGGACCTGCACGGAGACCTGGATGTCCCGGGCCTGTTCGAGCCACGTGTACCAGGTGACGCCGACCGCGGAGAGGTGTGCGACCTCCTCCCGGCGCAGACCCGGCGTGCGCCGACGGCGGCCGCGCGGCAGGCCCACCTGCTCGGGCGTGAGGTGCTCGCGACGGTGCCGCAGGAAGGCGGCGAGCTCATGACGCCGGATGTCCGACTCGCGCGAGGCCCCGCTCTCCGACTCACGCACGCTCTCGGGCTCACGCGCGGGCGCGCCCTGAGCCTGGGCCTCGCGCCCCCGCACCCCGGTGGACCCGGTCGCCCCGTTCCCCCGTACCGCCGTTTCCTCGGTCATGGTCGTCATGCCTCCAGCGTGCCGCCGCCCGGACCCTGTTTCCAGGTACTCCTTGTAACAGGATAAGGAGACTCTGGTACCAGTCTGAGAGGGGGAGCACGCTCGACAGCGTGACCGAAACCCTCTCCTCCCGTACCGTCCGCTCGCCCGTCGCCCCACCCGTGCTCGGCGGGCTCGGGCTGTTCACCGTGCTGCTCGGCGCGGCGCTGCCCCTCATCGACTTCTTCATCGTGAATGTCGCCCTGCCCACGATCGGCCACGACCTGGCCGCGGGCGACGCGGTCCTGGAACTCGTCGTCGCCGGATACGGAGTCGCGTACGCCGTGCTCCTCGTCCTCGGCGGCCGGCTCGGCGACATGTTCGGCCGACGCCGGCTGTTCCTCGGCGGCATGATCGCCTTCGGGCTGACCTCGCTGGCGTGCGGGCTCGCGCCGAGCGCGTGGACGCTCGTCGCGGCGCGCGTCGCACAGGGCGCGGCGTCGGCGGCGATGCTCCCGCAGGTCCTCGCCACCATCCAGTCGGCGACCGCGGGCCCGCGCCGCGCCAAGGCGATGGGCCTGTACGGCGCCACGGCCGGGCTCTCCATGGTGGCCGGGCAGATCCTCGGTGGCGTCCTGGTGGCGGCGGACATCGCGGGCACCGGCTGGCGCGCGGTCTTCCTGGTGAACGTGCCGGTCGTGCTGGTGGGCCTCTTCCTGGCCGCCAAGGCCGTGCCCGAGACCCGCTCGCAGCACCCCGCGCCGGTGGACGGCCCCGGTACGGTCCTGCTGGCCATCGCCCTGGTGTCCCTGCTCGCCCCGCTGACCGAGGGCCGGGCGTCGGGCTGGCCCCTGTGGACGTGGGTGTCCTTGGCGGTGTTCCCGGTCGCGGCGACGGCCTTCTATCTCGTCGAGCGGCGGGCGGAGCGTCTGGGCCGCACCCCGCTGGTCCCGCCGAGTCTGTTCTCGAACCTCCCCCTGCGCCGGGGCCTGGTGATGATCCTCCCCTTCTCGATCGGCTTCAGCGGCTTCATGTTCGTCATCGCGGTGGCGCTGCAGCAGGGAGTCACCCTGAGTCCGGTCCGCGCGGGCCTCACCCTGGCGCCGATGGCGGTGTCCTTCTTCGTGGTCTCGCTCCTGGGCCCGCGGCTGGTGGCCCGGTGGGGCACGCGCGTGGTGACCGCGGGCGGCCTGGTCCAGGCGGTCGGCGTGGCCGTCCTCGCCCTCACGGTGTGGAGCTCCTGGCCCCACGTCGGCGGTCTCGAACTCTGGCCCGGCGTGGTCATCGCGGGTGCCGGTCAGGCCCTCCAACTGCCCATCCTTTTCCGCGTGATCCTCTCCGAGGTGCCCCCGGCCCGCGCCGGCGTGGGCAGCGGCGTCATGATCACGGCCCAGCAGTCCGCCCTTGCTCTGGGCGTGGCCACCCTCGGCACCCTCTTCCTCACCCTCACCCCGGGCCACGGCATGCGGGACGCCCTGGTCACGACGCTTCTCGTCCAGCTCGCCGGGGTCGCCCTGACCACCGGACTGAGCCTGCGACTGCCTCGCACCATCGCGTGAACACACGGAACAGTGCGCGGAATTCGCACACAACTCACCACAGTTGTGTCCCTGTTGATGTTGTTCTTGCTGCACACTCCTTAGCGCGCGCAAGCAAAGCGCGACCACCAGGAGGCGTCATGCTGCAGATCAACACCAGCAAGGTGAGCCGCTGGGACCAGCACGGCCGCGAGCACATCGTCCGAGTCCAACGCTCGGGCGTGCAGCGGACGATCAGATGCGACACCTGCGGCTGGCGGAAGGCCGCCCAGTTCCTGCCCTGGCTGAAGGCCGAGGAGCATCTCGCGGAGGCGCATCAGGCGACAGTGGATCCGTCGGAAGGCTGAGGGAGCACCGGCCGGCACGGTCACAGCGCGGCGCGGCGGGGGTCCACCCGGACCCCCGCCGTGCCGCGCTCTCCGTTTTTTGGAGCAACATCCAAGATTTGGCCCGATCCGCGGCCGGGTTCTTCTGTGGATCACACGAGCGGGGCATAGTGACGACGGTCACCATGCGGAAGTTCTTTTCCGTATGACAGAAGTCGCTTGGAGGAACACCGTGCCACCGTCTGTACCGTCCCTGCCGCGACGCGCCGTCCGCAAGCTGCGGACCTCGCTGTTCGCGCAGGTCGCCTGCGCACTCGTCCTCGGAATCCTCGTCGGAAAGCTGTGGCCGGACATCGCCACGGCCGCCCAGCCCCTCGGCGACGGGTTCATCCGGCTCATCAAGGCGGTGATCTCGCCCCTGGTGTTCTGCGTGGTGGTCGTCGGCATCACCAAGGCCGGTGATCTCAAGGCGTTCGGACGGATCGGACTCAAGGCCCTGATCTGGTTCGAGGTCGCGACCACGTTCGCCCTGCTGTTCGGGCTGGTCGCCGGGAACCTCGTCCAGCCCGGCGCCGGTATGAACGTCGACCCGTCGAAGCTGGACGCCTCGGCGGTCGACGAGAAGACCGGTGGCGGCTCGCTGCCCTCGACCAGCGAGTTCATCCTGCACTCCCTGCCCGACAGCGCGGTCGGCGCCTTCGCCGAGAACTCGCTGCTGCAGGTACTGGTGCTGGCCTGTCTGACCGGTGCCGCGGTGCTCCACCTCGGCCACACCAAGGTGCCCGCGATCCTGCCCGCCGTCCAGCAGGCCCAGGAGATCGTCTTCGCGATCGTCGGCTTCGTCATGAAGCTCGCCCCGCTCGCGGTCTTCGGCGCCACGGCCCACCTGGTCGGTCAGTACGGGGTCGGCGTGATGTCCACGTACGGCAAGCTCATCCTCGTCTGTTACGCGACCGCGCTGATCTTCCTGCTGCTGCTCGCCGTCGCCCTCAAGGCGGTCGCCGGTGTCAGCCTGTGGAAGTTCGTCCGCTACACCCGCGAGGAGATGCTGCTCGCACTAGGCACCGCGTCCAGCGAGACCGTCATGCCCCGCATGATGCAGAAGCTCCGCCACGCCGGCTGCCGCGACGACGCCGTGGGCCTGGTCCTGCCGACCGGGTACTCCTTCAACCTCGACGGCGCCTCGATCTACCTCTCCGTCGGCACCCTCTTCATCGCCCAGGCCGTCGGCGTGGACCTCTCCCTGGGCCAGCAGATCACCGTCGTACTGATCCTGATGCTGACCAGCAAGGGCATGGCGGGCGTACCGGGTTCGGCGTTCCTCGCCCTGTCCGCGACCGCCTCCGCGCTCGGGGTCATCCCCGTGGGAGCCGTCGCCCTGCTCCTCGGCGTGGACCGCATCATGGACTCGATGCGCGTCGCCACCAATCTGCTCGGCAACTGCGTCGCCGTCTTCGCCGTCTCCCGCTGGGAGGGTGCCCTGGACTCGGCACGTGCCAGGAAGGTGCTCGACGGCGAACTCCCGTTCGTGGAGGAGGAGCAGGAGGAGCCGCGGAAGGCGGCGGTGAGCGCCCCGACACCCGTCACCGAGGGCGGGAACGCCCTCCCCTCCCAGCCCACGGAACTCACCAAGCAGCCCGCCACCGAAGGAAGTTGACCGGGCAGAACAGAACGGGTGGCGGCCGACGGACCTCACGGTCCGCCGACCACCACCCGTCAACTGCCGCCTTTCACAAGCCAGTTGCTGCCGTCACCCCTGGTTCAACGGCAGCGCCACATCCACCACCTGACGCCCGTGCGGGAACGCGCCCAGCGAAGTCAGCTTCCCCGTCAGCAGGTTGACCCGGAACGACTTGTTGCCCGTCACCGCGTAACCAGTGTTGGTCCCGTTCCGCGCCGAACTGTAGATGTCGAACCCGGAGTTCAGGGGCGCGTCCACGCCCAGCTTGCCCGTCGGCGCGAGGTTGCCCGCATTGGCGGGCGACTGCACCGACACCTGGTCCAGCGTGGTGTCGAGGTCGAACAGGGTGGTGGCCGTCGTCGCGTCGAGGTCGTTGTTCGTGTACGCGGCCCCGGTCACACCGAGTGCGGTGGCACCCGGGTTCGGCGGCACCGGCGGGTTGGTGAGATTGCCGTCGACGGCCGTGGTGCCGGGAGCCGGTGCGCCCGCCGGGTCGTCGAGGTTGTGGCGGAGGTTCTGGCCGGTGTCGCTGATGACCCGGAGCCGGTTGGCGGCCGGGTTGAAGTCGACGCCGAAGGCCTTGCCCTGGAGGGCCACGCTGAGCTGCGAGACCTTGGTGGCGCGGGCGCCCGCCTCACGGATCGTGTAGATGCCGCCCTGGTCCCCGACGGCGTACAGCTTGTTGTTCTGGACGCGGTAGTCGATACCGATCAGCGTCCGGTCGCCCTTGAGCCCGGCGACCTTGCCGAGCGGCACCGCGGCACCGGGCCGGTCGACGCGGAACAGAACCAGCCGCTGGTCCGCCGTGAGCCCGACGGCCCGCAGCCCGCTGGGCGCGAGCGCCTCCGGCAGAGAGCCCCCACCACCCTTGGCCTCGATCCCGGACCCGGAGGCCCCCTTCTCCGCCGACCCGCCGAGCGCCCCGGCACCGACGGCACCGACCGTCCCGAGCGCCACCGCCATCGCCAGTACGCCCATGACTGCTTGCTTGCGCATCCGTACCCCCGTGAAGGTGCCGGCCCGCCCCCTGCGGACCGTCTGCCCCCTCCTTCGGAACCCCCCGCCCCCCGGATTGCAAAAACCCCGGTTCCATTACATCCGTTACGGACGTGACAGAACCGGGGCATTTGAGAGGGGCCCACGCCTCTTCTCCGGAGACGCGGGCCCCCATTGCTTCAGGCCCGGGGCGAACCGCCTGCTTTGGCTTTCAGGGGCGCGGGGAACTGCGCGACAAGCCACGACGAACCCGCAGCCGGCAGCCAGGACCAGCCACGCAGACGCCCACCCGCGAACGAACTAGCAACCGATGAGGCGGCTGGCCAGGTACCCCTCGATCTGGTCCAGCGACACGCGCTCCTGCTTCATCGAGTCCCGCTCACGAACCGTCACCGCGTTGTCGTCGAGCGTGTCGAAGTCCACCGTCACACAGAACGGCGTACCGATCTCGTCCTGCCGCCGGTAACGACGACCGATGGCCCCGGCGTCATCGAAGTCGATGTTCCAGTTCTGACGAAGCGCGGAGGCAAGCCCCTTCGCCTTCGGCGACAGCTCGGGGTTCCGCGAAAGCGGAAGCACGGCGACCTTCACCGGCGAAAGGCGCGGGTCGAGCCGCAGAACGGTCCGCTTCTCCATCTTGCCCTTGGCGTTGGGCGCCTCGTCCTCGACGTAGGCGTCCAGGAGGAACGCCAGCATCGCGCGGCCGACACCGGCCGCGGGCTCGATGACGTACGGAGTCCAGCGCTCGCCGGCCTCCTGGTCGAAGTAGGAGAGGTCCTGGCCGGAGGCCTTGGAGTGCGCGGAGAGGTCGTAGTCCGTGCGGTTGGCGACGCCCTCCAGCTCACCCCACTCGTTGCCGCCGAACTGGAAGCGGTACTCGATGTCGGCGGTGCGCTTGGAGTAGTGCGAGAGCTTCTCGGCCGGGTGGTCGTACCAGCGCATGTTCTCCTCGCGGAGGCCCAGGCCGGTGTACCAGTTCCAGCGCTCCTGCATCCAGAACTCCTGCCACTTCTCGTCCTCGCCCGGCTTGACGAAGAACTCCATCTCCATCTGCTCGAACTCGCGGGTGCGGAAGATGAAGTTGCCGGGCGTGATCTCGTTGCGGAAGGACTTGCCCATCTGCGCGATGCCGAACGGCGGCTTCTTGCGCGAGGTCTGCTGGACCTGGGCGAAGTTGGTGAAAATACCCTGCGCGGTCTCGGGGCGCAGGTAGGCGACGGAGCCGCTGTCCTGAGTGGGGCCGAGGTGCGTGGAGAGCAGGCCGGAGAACTGCTTGGGCTCGGTGAACTGGCCCTTGTTGCCGCAGTGCGGGCAGTTGACGTCCGCGAGGCCGTTCTCGGGCTGCTTGCCGTGCTTGGCCTCGTACGCCTCTTCAAGGTGGTCGGCGCGGAAGCGCTTGTGACACGAGGTGCACTCGGTGAGCGGGTCGGTGAAGGTGGCGACGTGACCGGAGGCCACCCAGACCTCCGTCGCCAGGATCACGGACGAGTCGATACCGACGACGTCCTCGCGCGACGTCACCATGTAGCGCCACCACTGGCGCTTGATGTTCTCCTTGAGCTCGACACCCAGCGGCCCGTAGTCCCAGGCGGCTCGCTGGCCGCCGTAGATCTCACTGCACGGGTAGACGAAGCCACGGCGCTTGCTCAGGCTGACGATGGTGTCGATCTTGTCGGCGGCCACGGTGCTCTCTTCATTACGACGACGGGCGAAAATTGACTGGTGCGGCGCGAAGCGCCTCGATGAGGGGTGGTGGTCGGGAGACGGGCGGGCGGTTGCTTCACAGCGATGCTTCAGAGCGAATGCTTCAGATTACCGGCGGCCCCGCCCCCCGGATCAAATCGGTTGGGGTCCTGGCCACCCACCGTCCCCACCTCCCCCGTCACACCCCTCCCATACCGGGATGAAGCCCAGATCACAAGGCGCGTTATTGACAACCGTTTCCAGACTTGTTGAAAATGGGTGTCATGAACGTACGACGACGTCTTGTAACCGGCACCGCGGTCACCGCGGCCACCGCCCTGGGTCTCGGGCTCCTCTCCGCCTGCTCGTCCGAGTCCAACGCGGCCGACGGCAACAGCGGGAAGCTCGACGTCGTGGCGTCGTTCTACCCGTTGCAGTTCATAGCCGAGCGAATAGGCGGCGACCACGTCAGTGTGAGCACGCTGACCGAGCCCGGCCAGGAGCCGCACGACCTGGAGATCAGCGCCAAGCAGACCGCGCAGCTCCAGGAGTCGGACGTGGCCCTCTATCTGAAGAACCTCCAGCCCTCCGTCGACGACGCGGTCGCCCAGTCCGAGATCAAGACGAAGATCGACGCGGCCACCCTCACCAGCCTGGAGAAGCACGGCAACGAGGTCGGCGGCCACGCGGCCGAGCACGACGACCACGAGGGCGAGGAAGGCGCCGGCGAGGACCCGCACATCTGGCTCGACCCTGTGAAGTACGCCGAGGTCGCCGAGGGTGTGGGCAAGGCCTTCGAGAAGGCCGACCCGGACAACGCGGCGGACTACAAGAAGAACACCGCGGCCCTGGTGAAGAAGCTGGACGGCCTCAACACACAGTTCGAGGACGGCCTCAAGAACACCAGGACGAAGGTCTTCATCACCACGCACGCCGCCTTCGGCTATCTCGCCGAGCGCTACGGCCTCACCGAGGAGGCCATCAACGGCCTGGACCCGGAGAGCGAGCCCAGCGCCAACCGCGTCAAGGACCTTGAGAAGATGGCCAAGGCCGACGGCGTCTCCACGGTCTTCTACGAGACCCTCGTCAGCGACAAGACCGCGAAGACCATCGCCGCGGACGCGGACCTCAAGACCGATGTGCTCGACCCGATCGAGGGCATCACGAAGAAGTCCCGCGGCGACGACTACTTCCAGGTGATGGAGTCCAACCTCAAGGCGCTGCAGTCGGCACTGGGCGCGAAGTGACCAACCCCCGGAGGGTGGCGGCATGAAGGACGGCGGCACGAGGGACGAGCCCGGCGCGTCGGCTGTCATATCCCTGCGCGGTGTGACGGCCGAGCTCGGCTCGCGCCCCGTCCTGCGCGGTATCGACCTCACCGTGAACCGCGGTGAGGTCGTCGCGCTGCTCGGCGCCAACGGCTCCGGCAAGTCGACGGCCGTCCGTACGGTCATCGGTCAGGTCCCGGTGACCGCCGGTGAGGTCGAGCTGTTCGGCACCCCGCGGCGCCGCTTCCGCGACTGGTCGCGCGTGGGTTACGTACCGCAGCGCACGACCGCCGCCGGCGGGGTGCCCGCGACGGTGACCGAGGTGGTGTCCTCCGGGCGGCTGTCCCGTGCCCGCTTCGGTGTCCTGCGCAAGGCCGACCGCGAGGCGGTCCAGCGGGCCATCGCCCTGGTCGGCCTCGCGGACCGTGCCAAGGACTCGGTGAACGCGCTGTCCGGCGGGCAGCACCAGCGCGTACTCATCGCCCGTGCCCTCGCCGCCGGGCCCGAGCTGCTGATCATGGACGAGCCGATGGCGGGCGTGGACCTGGCCAGCCAGGAGGTTCTCGCGGAGACCCTGCGCGAGCAGGTCGCCCAGGGCACCTCCGTCCTGCTCGTCCTGCACGAACTGGGACCGCTGGAGCCGCTGATCAACCGCGCGGTCGTGCTGCGCGACGGCTGCGTCATGCACGACGGCCCGCCCCCGCAGGCGCTCGGCCAGCACGCGCTGCCCGGCCACGACCACGTACATCCCCACGCGGCTCACGACGCCGAACCGATCCGGACGGGACTGCTGAGCTGATCGCCATGAACCTCGAAATCCTCGATTACGCCTTCATGCAGCGGGCCCTGCTCGCCGCGGTCCTCGTCGGCATCACCGCGCCCGCCGTCGGCATCTACCTCGTGCAGCGCCGCCAGGCCCTGCTGGGCGACGGCATCGGCCATGTCGCGATGACCGGCGTCGGCCTCGGCTTCCTGCTCTCCTGGTCCCCGGTGTGGATGGCCACGGCCGTCTCCGTGGTCGGCGCGATCCTGATGGAACTGATCCGCTGGTACGGGAAGACGCGCGGCGACATCGCGCTGGCGATGCTCTTCTACGGGGGCATGGCGGGCGGTGTGATGTTCATCAACCTCGCGCCCGGCGGCTCCAACGCCAACCTGACCTCGTATCTCTTCGGCTCGCTCTCCACGGTGTCGGAGGAGGACGTGACGGCGATCTGCCTCCTGGCCGCCTTCGTCGTGCTCGTGACGGTCGGGCTGCGGCGGCAGCTGTTCGCGGTGAGCCAGGACGAGGAGTTCGCGCGGGTCACCGGGCTGCCGGTGCGCGCCCTGAACCTGCTCACGGCCGTCACCGCGGCGGTCACCGTCACGGTTGCCATGCGGGTCGTCGGCCTGCTGCTGGTCTCCGCGCTGATGGTGGTGCCGGTGGCCGCCGCGCAGCAGCTCAGCCGCAGTTTCGCCGCCACCTTCGCGATCTCCGTGGCCATCGGCGTCAGCGTGACGATCGGCGGCACGGCGACCTCGTACTACCAGGACGTGCCGCCCGGCGCGACGATCGTCCTGCTGACCATCGGCGTGTTCATCCTGCTCACGGCGTTGGCGACACCACTGGCCCGGCGCAGGGCGCGGGCCGCCGCGCAGGCCGCGGCCCAGGAGGCCGGCGATCCGGCGGAGTGCGCGATTCCGGCCACGCGCACACCCCCCGGAAAGGTCGGCGTCTGACTGCGCCCTGTCCGGGCTGGCACAATGGCCCGGCAAGCCGCAGACGTTTGGAGGCAACGGTGACGACCGCTGGACCGCCCGTTCGGGGCCGTTCCACCCGGCAGCGTGCCGCCGTGGCGGCGGCGCTCGACGAGGTGGACGAGTTCCGCAGCGCCCAGGACCTGCACGACATGCTCAAGCACAAGGGCGACTCCGTCGGGCTGACCACGGTGTACCGCACGCTGCAGTCCCTTGCCGACGCGGGCGAGGTCGATGTTCTGCGCACGTCGGACGGCGAGTCCGTGTACCGCCGCTGTGCGAGCGGCGACCACCATCACCACCTGGTGTGCCGGGTGTGCGGCAAGGCTGTCGAGGTGGAGGGGCCCGCTGTCGAGAAGTGGGCGGAGGCCATCGCCTCGGAGCACGGCTATGTGAACGTGGCTCACACGGTGGAGATCTTCGGAACCTGCGCGGAGTGCGCTGCGCGCGGCTAGGGGTAAGTCCGGCCGGTTTTCGACTGCCGGCCGGTGGGGGTTGTTCGCGCAGTTCCCCGCGCCCCCAAAAGGGGCGCGGGGAACTGCGCAATCTTTGAGGCGCGGCAGGGACGGCGCGGACTTCAGGGGCGCGGGGAACTGCGCAGTCTTTTGGGGGCGCGGGGAACTGCGCGAACAACCCCCACCGGGCCGCACCTTCAACAAATCGCTCAGGCTCGCTCAGGCCCCTTCGGGGCGCCCCCGCATGCCCTCTTCCATCGCCAGAAGGTCCTCGTTCGGGACGGCTCCGCCGAAGCGGCGGTCCCGCGACGCGTACTCCACGCACGCACGCCACAGATCGCGCCGGTCGAAGTCGGGCCACAGGACGTCCTGGAAGACCATCTCGGCATAACTGGACTGCCAGATCAGGTAGTTGGAGGTGCGCTGCTCCCCGCTCGGGCGCAGGAACAGATCGACATCCGGCATGTCCGGGTAGTAGAGGTACTTCTGGATGGTCTTCTCGGTGACCTTGTCCGGGTCGAGCTTCCCGGCGGCGACATCCGCGGCCAACGCCTTCGCCGCGTCGGCGAGTTCGGCGCGACCGCCGTAGTTGACGCAGAAGTACAACGTCATCGCGTCGTTCTTCTGCGTCTGCTCCTGGGCGATCTGGAGTTCCTGGACGACGGACTTCCACAGCTTGGGCATGCGGCCGACCCAGCGGATCCGGATGCCGAGCTCGTCCATCTCGTCGCGGCGGCGCCGGATGACGTCTTTGTTGAAGTTCATCAGGAAGCGGACCTCCTCGGGCGACCGCTTCCAGTTCTCCGTCGAGAAGGCGTACAGCGAGAGGTTCTTGACGCCCAGCTCCAGACACCCCTTGAGGACGTCCATGACGACGCCCTCTCCGACCCGGTGCCCCTCGGTGCGCGGCAGCCCGCGCTCCTTGGCCCAGCGGCCGTTCCCGTCCATCACGCACGCCACGTGGTTCGGGATCAGCTCGCCGGGCAGCTTGGGCGAGCGGGCGCCGGACGGGTGCGGCTCCGGCGTCTTGTACTCGCGGCGCTGGCGCCCCAGGATCCCGCGTACCACCATGTGCTTCTCGTCTCCTCTTGCGTGACGTGCCTACGGGTACTTCTCTGCTGGTACTTCTCTGCTTGCCTATTTCTCCACGTACCGCAGCGAGCGCAGTCCGCGCTCCAGGTGCCAGTGCAGATAGGCCGACACCAGACCGCTGCCCTCCCGGACGTACCGCGACTCGCAGGCGTCCGCGGTCGCCCAGTCCCCCGTCAGCAGTGCGCCGAGCAGTTCGAGGGCCCCCGCCGAGGGTACGACGCTGCCGGGCACCCGGCAGTCGACGCAGACGGAACCTCCCGCGGCGACCGAGAAGAACCGATTCGGTCCCGGCATGCCGCACTTCGCGCAGTCGTTGAAGCTCGGCGCGTAGCCGTTGACGGCGAGGGAGCGCAGCAGGAAGGCGTCGAGGATGAGGTGCGGCTCGTGCTCGCCCTGCGCGAGCGTCCGCAGCCCGCCCACCAGCAGCAGATACTGCTGCACGGCCGGCTCGCCCTCGTGGTCGGTGAACCGCTCGGCGGTCTCCAGCATGGCCGTCCCGGCGGTGTACCGCGCGTAGTCGGCGACGATCCCGCCACCGTACGGAGCGATCGTCTCGCTCTGCGTGCACAGGGGCAGCCCGCGGCCGATCAGCTCGCTCCCGCGTGCGAAGAACTGCACGTCGACGTGGGAGAAGGGTTCGAGCCGCGCCCCGAACTTCGACTTGGTCCGCCGGACGCCCCGAGCGACGGCCCGCACGCGCCCGTGACCGCGAGTGAGCAGCGTGATGATGCGGTCCGCCTCACCCAGCTTCTGGGTGCGCAGGACAACGCCGTCGTCGCGGAACAGGCTCATGGGCCCATTCTCGCGTACGGAGTCAGCGGGTGCGGTCGGGGTGGCTGATCGCGTGCCAGGGCGCCATGTTCCAGGGGCTGGCCCGGTTCGCGGGGTCCAGCAGGGACTTCAGATGGGCGTCCGAGACGGCCTGCGGGGCGGGTGCGTCCGGGGTGCCCACAAGATTGTCCCGCCAGACCATCCTGCCGAGCAGATAGTGCTCGGCGTACTCGTTCCAGGAGGCGTACGACCTCACCACCGCCGGCACGATGTTCTTCAGCGCGGTCCACGCGTCGGCCTCGCCGAGCATCCCGCACGCGAAGCCGCGGCGGGTGATGTCGACGTACAGACCCGCGTCCCACGCCAGGGGCTCGACGCCGAGCCGCCGCCGGGCGCCGGCGCGGTAGCCGGTCCGGGCGAGGCCGTCGAGCCGGCCGACCAGTTCGTCACGCGAGGTGATCTCCCACTGGTCGGCCAGCCAGCGCCCGGCCTTGTCGTCGTCGATGCGGGTGAACGGGTACAGGGTCGTCCGTGAGGCGTCCCGGTCACGGTTCACCGGCGCGCTGAGCGACACCATCCACAACTGGTGCATGGTGAGCGGAACGGGGTACTTGCGCGCGGCCTTCCGCCTGCGACGTTTCCATATCCATATCGCCATGGCGCAGCACCCTATGACAGGCCGCTTCGGGCGTTTCAGGGGACCTCGCCACGGCTGCGTGCGTTGGCGTACGCGGTCGCCGCGCTGAGACGTTCCGCCGCGGTGGCTCCCCGGACGGTGTCCGGTGCGCAGTCCCACTCCTTGCCGCCGCCGTACGGCCTGAGCTGTACGTAGGGTCCCTCGTGCCCCATCACCACGCCCACCCTTCCGGTCCTCGTGTCGACGACGTACGTCCCGACCTTCGGCTTCATCCCAGCACCGCCGCGAGTCGCGCCGCCGTCTCGACGGAACACCGCCCCAATTCGACGAGCGGACAAGGGGCCTCCCGCGCCAAACTTGCCGGGTCGATCCCCAGTGTCGGCAACTTAATTCCTGCCGTTGCCAGTGCCGCGCGCAATTCCTTCACCGTTTCCTCCGCTTGTTCGACACACGCCGCCGAGTGCTGTGCGCCGTGGCCGATCCCGTCAGCCTTCACCGTGTTCCCCTTTCCAATTGGGTTTCACGCTTTTCATCTCCACGGTGACGCTTGCCGCTTAGACTTTGGAAGACCTCTACGCTCAGCAACGTCGGTGCAGTACACGGCAGTACAAGGGGGCTTGGCCATGGCCAATGGTTCGCGGCAGGCTGCTTGGGAGTTCTTCGGGACGGAGCTGAAGAGGCGCCGCGAGGATGCCGGGTTAACCCAAGTGGACTTGGGTCATCGCGTTTTTGTGTCGGGCGGCTACATCGGGCAATTCGAACAGGCCATTCGGAAACCGCAGTTGGATGTGGCGAAGAGGATCGACGAGATCCTACAAACCGACGGCTTTTTCGAGCGCCTCTGGCGAAAGCTCATCGATGACCGACGGTATGCGGAGTATTTCGCGGAGGTTGTGGAGCTGGAACGGACGGCGACGAAGATCTCCACGTTCGCGCCGACGCTGGTGCCGGGCCTATTGCAGACACCGGCATACACCCGCGCGGTGATGCTGGCGGGCAACCCGTTCGTCACCGACGAGTACATCAAGGAGAAGGTGACAGCTCGCAGGGAGCGGGCGCAGCTGCTGGACGGCACTACAAAGCCCGAGTATTGGTCGATCCTGCACGAGCACGTCTTGAAGATCCCGGTCGGCGGCGCCGAGGTGATGGCCGAGCAACTCGACCACATCGCCCAACTGGTCCACCGGCGGGCAGTCCTGGTGCAGGTGCTGCCGTACTCAGTGGGGGCGTACCCCCTCATGGGCCGCATGGTGCAGCTCATGGAGTTCGAGGACGCGCCGCCAACTGCCTATACAGAAGCGGTGTATTCAGGGAACCTGCTGGACGACCCGGCCCTGGTTAAGCGGGTGCAGGGGACATACGATCTGCTCAGGGCCGCCGCGCTGCCGCCGGAGGCGTCCCAGGCCCTGATCGAATCGGCGGCGGAGGACCACAGACGATGCGCGAGTACGACCTGAGCAACACCTGCTGGCGCAAGAGCACCTACAGCGACGACAACGGCGGCGAATGCCTCGAAGTAGCCGACGGAGTCCCCGGTGTCGTGCCCGTGCGGGACAGCAAGGTCGCGGATGGGCCCGTCCTGCTGGTCGGTGCCGACGCGTGGCTCGCCTTTGTCGGGGGGCTCGGGCGGTGAACGTCAGCCGGTGAGGGCGACGTACAGTCCGACCGCCCAGACCAGCGTGGCGACCAGGCCGCAGACGACAAGGAAGAGTGTCCAGCCGGCGTGGTTGAAGGTGAGAGGGCCCGTTGCCCTGCTCGGGTCGAGCGGGTCGTAGGTGACATCGAGCCGTCCCACCCCTGTCGTAATGCCGCCCACCGAGCTGCGCGACTCGACCCGCGTGAAGTCCGTCCCGTCGGCCGTCCGGTAGCTGAGCCGCTGGAAGTAGAAGACGTTGCCCCCGAACCCCCGTACCGTCCCCTCGCTGCGGCCGGAGACGGTGATGCCACGGCGGCGCAGGACGACGAGATCGCGTATCAGGCGGACCCAACAGAAGTAGAGGAGACCCAGGCCGCCGGGCCCCAGCCAGCCGAAGGCCAGGATCACCGGACCGACGTCGCCCGCGCCGTACCGCCCGATGAGCAGGAGCACGACGGCGTAGGCGGCGGCCGCGATGCCGATCATGAGGCCGCGGTGAGCCCCTGGGCTCATACTCGGCTGCCGGGTGTCCACGAGGACCAGCGCGTGTCCGTCGGGCACGGCGGTCGTGGTGGCCAGGGCCCGTTGGAGCAACTCGGTGAAGGCCCGGGCCGCGTGGGCGTTGCGGGACGGTATCGAAACACCCGCGCCGAGCCCGTGGCGTGCGGCGCCGGGGTCCCCGCTCAGGTCGATGCGTACGTCGCCGGCGGGCGTCAACTCGGCGGCCCGCAGGGCGCGTACGGGTACGGTCCAGATGGTGGCCCCTTGGACGAGCCGGAGCCGCTGCCCGTCGAACCGCGCCGTGATGCCGCCGCCGGTCAGCACGATCTCGTTCGTTCCGTCTCTTGATGATCTGTCTGACATGGCCGGATCGTAGCGGCGGAGGCGGTTCGCGGCGCCGGGATTCCGGGGGTCGGCGGCGCGGAGCCGACGGAGCGGGACAGCGCCGGGCTCGTGCCGGTGGTGTGGCGAAGTCGCGGCCCCCTCCCCCGCGTGGGGCCGCGACGGTGCCGGCCTCGGACTGCCCGGCGCTGTCACCACTCAGCGTGCGGGGTGGAGGTGTGCAGAGCAACGTTTTCGAAGCTCGTCTAAAAGCGCAGGCGCGCCGACAGTGCGGGGCGTGGTGACATGGCGGTGGGACCACGTGGCCGGGGGAGGGATCTGTGGCGGAGTCGAGGGTTCGGCTGGGGCAGGTCGATCAGCTGAAGGTCGAGGTCGCGTTCCGGCCGGGTACGACGATCGTCTCCCTGCTGGTCGATGCCCTGGGCGGCCGTCCGCAGGGCGTGCTCCCGCATGTGCGGCGAACCGTCCGCGCCGGACTGCCGCGGGAGGCAGCCCAGTTGCTGCCCCCGCTGTTCGTACCGGGGGTGTCGCCCATACCGGACTGGCTGTCGATGGACACGGCGGGCTCGGACCAGGAGATCCGCGAAGCGCTGGCGCGGATGCGTGACCTGTCGGCCGACACCGTGCTGGAGGGGATCGACTTCACGTTCGGCGGGCGGATACCGGCCCGGTGGGAGCCGGCGCTGCGCGACCCCCGTCGACTCGCGGCGACCTTCGCGGACGCGCTGGACGCCGTCCGGACGACGTGCGCACCGGCGCTGCGGCGGACGCGGGCCGTCTACGAACGGGAGGCCGAACGCGTAGGGACCGCCTCGGTGACGGGGCAGATCGGGATCGTCCTGTCCCAGCTCAACGCGCTGTGGAGGCTGGACGGCGACGATCTCGTCTACAACGGCGGCCGGATCGGCGACCATGCCCTCGGCGACCGGCGCTTCCTCCTGGTCCCCCTGCTGTCCGGCACCAACGCCTCCATCTTCAGCCTCGACACCCCGCACAGCGTCTCGCTCGGCTACCCGGCCCGAGGGCTGGCGCTGGCCTGGACCGGGCAGGAGCCACCGGCGGAGTCCCCCGACGCGCTGAGCCACGTCGCCGGCCGGGTCCGGGCAAGGATCCTCCGCTACCTGACCCACCGCCCGACCGTGAGCGAAACGGCCGCCCACCTCAACTGCGCCCCCGCAACGGTCACTTACCACTGCCACCAACTGGAGGACGCCGGCCTCCTCGTCCGCGAACGCCGAGGCCAGTCCGTCAGAATGACCCTCACCCCACGCGGCGAGGCCCTGGTCGAGCTCCTGACGTAGCAGGACTCCGTTACCGCTGGGGTCGCTCGACGTGGGCCGGATTTATTCGGTTGCCGGTCTCCCTGTTCGCGCCTCACCATGGGCGGGAAACCGGGAGCTGCCCGGTGCTCCACGAGAGGAGGCACGACGTGACCACGACTGTCGTCGGCCTGTCCGCAGACCGCCTCTCTCTCGCCTCATGGAGTACCTCCAGCGATGTCTCACGACGATCTCTCGCAGCACCCTCAGCACCCGGCATTTCCTGACGACCCGGCATTCCCTGACGGCTTCGTCACCGACCCCTACCACCGCGTTCCGCCGCCGGACGACCTCGGCGACGTCGACGAACGGTTCGTCTTCGACTTCCGTTCCTACGACGACCTCGGGGACGGCCAGCGCTGGTCGACCTGGCTCAGCGTCGAACCCCTCTGCCGAGGCCCCGAGCCGCTCCCCGACTGGGTGGTGACCTCGCAGGGCGCGATCGACACCGAGCTCGGCGTCCTCAAGACCGGCAAGGAAGCCGACGTCCACCTCGTCGAGCGCGCCGACCCGCTCGACCCCGCCGCCGGTGTGGTCATGGCGGCCAAGCGGTACCGCTCCCCCGAGCACCGGGCCTTCCACCGCTCCGCGTCCTACACCGAGGGCCGCTCGATGAAGCGCTCACGCGACGAGCGGGCCATCAAGCGGAAAAGCACCTTCGGCCGGCAGGTCGCGGCCGGCGAGTGGGCCGTGTCCGAGTGGGGCGCGCTGGTGCGGCTCTGGAACCTCGGGCTGCCGGTCCCCTACCCGGTCCAGATCGACGGCACCGAGATCCTGATGGAGTGGATCACCGTCGTCGACGAGGACGACGCCGTCCGGACCGCGCCCCGGCTCGCCCAGACCCGGCCCTCACCCGAGCTGCTGGCGGCGTACTTCGAGCAGCTCACCGACGCGCTCGCGACGATGGTGCAGAACGGCCTCGTGCACGGCGACCTCTCGGCGTACAACATCCTGGCCGCGGGCGAGCGGCTGGTCGTCATCGACCTGCCACAGATCGTCGACCTGGTCGGCAACCTCAACGGGATGACCTTCCTCCAGCGCGACTGCGCCAACATCTGCGGCTGGTTCCGCTCGCGGGGCCTCGACGTCGACGAGCACGCGCTGTTCGCGGAACTGATGGCGCACGCCTTCTGAACCGGCCGGTCGTGTCGGCCGACCAACCGGCCGGCCGACACGACGGAGTGCGAGCAGACGAACGGGGTCCTCTAGCTCAGCACGACGCGGCACACCATGCGGCGAACCTCTTGAAGGAGACCGTGGCGCGGGGGCCCCAGACTCCGTCGAACGGGCCGGGGTAGCCGTAGTCCGCCGCCAGGAAAGCCAGCAATGCCCTGTCGGTGCCGACCCCGGGGACTCCGTCGATCGGACCGGGGTACCCCCAGTCCGCCTGGAGGAAGCGCTGTATCGCCTTCCAGCTCTCGGTGCCCAACTGGCCGTTGAGCGGGCCGGGGTAGCCCCAGTTGTCCATCAGCCAGCACTGGACGTTCCTGGCCTCCCCCGTGGACAGACCGTGGTTGTCCACCGCGAGCGGGCTGACTGCCTCGGCGCTCGCCGCCGGCTCCGTGGTCGGCTTGGCAGCCACTTCGGTCGCCGCGAAACCGCTGCTCGCCCCCGCGAGACTGCCGATCAGGATCCCGGCAACCGCGGTGGCGCTGACTAACGTGCGCGTCAAAGTCCGCATGTGTTTCCCCCTTTTCGGATTTCCGACTGGTACGAACCCATGTTCCCGGACCTCCGCCACCGCTGTCATGCTCATACAAGCCTGCTGACACAACGCAGGTCGGAGCTCACGATCCCGAGGAAAAAGCTCTGCTCCCCCGGCCGAGAGCGAACCCGTGGAAGCTCAGGCCCGCGACGAGTTGAACCCCCGCGGCCGTCAGAAGCGCGGTCGACAGTGAGTGCGTCGCGAGCGGGCCCGCGACGGCCGCGCCGAGCGCGAAGCCGGTGATCTTGAGGCTGGCGCCCGTCGTGAAGACCTGGCTGCGCAGGCGTTCCGGGGACTCCCGGTGCCGGATCGCCAACAGCGCGGCGAGTTGCGGGCCTTCACCCGCGCCCGCCGTCAGCGCCGCCGCGATGACCAGCACGGGGTGGCCCGTCGCGGACAGCACGAGCGCGAGCGCCAGGACCAGCGTGCTGCCCCAGATGATCGTGTCCGGCGCGATGGCTCGGGGACGGCGTGCGAGTACGGCATTGGCGGCGAGGGCCGAGACCGCCGTACAGGACAGGAACAGCGTGCCGTCGGCGGCCGAACCGAAGGCCCGCTCCCCGAGCAGCGGGGTACACGTGATCAGCATGCCCAGGCCCGCGCAGGAGACGACCGAGGCGAGGGTGGCCCGGGCCAACGGTCGGGTGCGGGTGATGCAGCGGATACCGGCGACGAGGTCGCCGGTCACGGACGGGGACGGGGACGGGGGCTCGGGCTCGGGCTCGGGCTCGGGCTCGGGCTCGGGCTCGGGCTCGGGCTCGGGCTCGGGCTCGGGCTCGGGCTCGGGCTCGGGCTCGGGCTCGGGCTCGGGCTCGGGCTCGGGCTCGGGCGGCGGGACCTTATCCCGACCCCAGCCCAGGTCGCGGTCCCGATCCCAGCCCCGGTCGCGGTCCCGCTCGCCGTACCGACCCCGGCCCCGGCCCCGACCCCCCGGCAGCATCCAAGCCGCAGGCACAGCCAAGGCAATCAACGCCACCGAAGCCACCACAGCAGCCGGTGCCCCGAAGAGATGCGCGAGCGCTCCCGCAAGCGCCGGGCCGACCAGACTCGCCAGGCTGAACGTCATCGCGTCGAGCGCGTTCGCACGCGGCAGCCGCTCGCGGGGTACGACCCCGGGGAGTTGGGCGGTCCAGCCGCCGGACAGGGCCGGCCCGAGGAGCCCCGTGAACACGGCGATCAGGACCGTGAGTTCCAAGGGAAGCCGGCCGAGGCTCAGGAGGATCGCCACCAGGCCCGTCCCGTAGAGGGCGAGGGCCCGGGCCAGCAGGCGGCCCGGCCTCGGGGACCTGTCGAGGAGCACTCCGAGCAGCGGGCCGCCGACCGCCGCCGAGACCGTGATGCCTGCCAGCAGCGCCGACGCCTCCGTGGCCGACCCTCCGACCGCGTAGCCCGCCAGCAACAGCGCGGGACCGGACATCTCGTCGCCCGCCCGCGCCGCTGCCGCCCCGGCGAGGAAGGACCCCATCACGTAACGCCTCTTCATCGGAACGACGTTACGTACGTAACTCAAACCTGCGCAATATGCGTTACATTCGGCCCATGGCAGCCACCTCCGACGACTGGTCGACCCGGCACTCCGTCCTGTCCAACGCCCGGCGCACCGCGGCCCTGATCAACGCCCTGTCCGGTACGGGCGACCGGCAGCCAAAGCCCAAAGCAGCGACCGACGCGGCCAATACGCTCGCCGACGCGGTCGCCGATGCAGTCGCCGAAGTACTGCGGGAGTACGGCGAGTCGGAGCCCGTCGAGCTCGCCGCGGACGACGTCGTACGGATGCGTGCGGCCGCCCTCCTCCTCCGTGAGGTCTTCGCCGCCGAGGACGTCGACGCCGCCGCGGCCGCCCTCAACCGCCTGCTGGCGGAACAGACCGGACCGCTGCGGCTGACCTCGCACGGCGGCGGCACTCCGTGGCACCCCCACCTCGACAGCCACGACGACGCCCCCTGGGACGAGTGGTTCCTGACCTCGTCCTGTCTGGCGCTGACCGTCCTCCTCTGGGACCACCAGCGCCCGCCCGGCGGCCTCTGCGCCTCCCCCGCCTGCCGGAACGTCTACATCACCTCGGGCCCGGGCCCGGCCCGCCGCTACTGCTCCCGGCGCTGTGCCACACGCGAGCGCGTCGCGGCCCACCGCCGGGGACAGCGGACGCCGGACACCGGTTCCGGTGACTCGTAGTACGCGGGCCTTCAGTCGTGGACCGGGAAGTACTGCCGGGGCGTGACCCCCACGATCCGCCGGAACGCCGCCACGAACGAACTGGCGGAGGCGTATCCCACCCGCCGGGCCACCGCCTCCGTCGTCAGCCCCTCGGCGAGCAGCGGCATCGCGGTCTGCATGCGCAGGCGTTCGCGCCACTGGCCGAAGGCGAGGCCCGTCTCGGCGACGAAGAGCCGGGCCAGCGTACGGGCGCTCGCACCGACCTCCCTGCCCCAGTCCTCCAACGCGCGCCCGTCGGCGGGGTGTTGGGCGAGCGCCCGGGCCACCGCCCGCGTCCTGGGATCCCGCGGCTCGGTCACGGACACGCTCGTCACCGGTACCGGACGCAGCACGTCGAGGAGTACGGCCTCGGCCCGCGACCGGGCGTCCGGGGCGAGGTCCCTGCGCACGAGGTGGTCGACGAGTGCCCGGAGCAGCGGGTCCACTCCCACCACCGTGGGCTCGGTCCATGTGATCTCCGGACACGCCGCCGGGTTCACGTACGGAGTCCGCATGACGGCGTCGCCCTCCGCCTCCGTCGTATGGGCCAGCCCGGCAGGGATCCACAGCGCCAGCGACGGCGGCAGCAGCCAGGCGCCGCGCTCGCTGGTCACCCGCAGCAACCCCTTTGCGGCCCAGGCGAGTTGGTGGAACGTATGCCAGTGCCGACCGAACGCGCTGCCTCTCGGCATCGCGAAGTGCCCGATGAAGATCGCGGTGGCCGGCTGTCCGGCCGACCGGCCCACCAGCCGTCCGTCCGGCTGTCCGTCTGGCTGTCCGTCTGGCGACATGAGACGGCAGCGTAGCCCGTGTCGGACACCGCCGCCCCGCTCGTACCGTCGCCTCATGCCGATGAACCGAGCACACCGCCGACTGTGCAGCTCCGAGAAGTGGGCCCTGACGACCAGGGACCACATCCTCCCCTGGACCCTGAAGGACGTGCCCCTCGGTGACGACGTACTGGAGATCGGTCCGGGCTACGGCGCGAATCTGCGCGTACTGATCGAGCAGGTCCCCCGTGTCACCGCCGTCGAGATCGACGAAGGCACCGCCGCCCTGCTGGAGGGGAAGTGGGGCGACCGGGCCACGATCCTGCACGCCGACGGAGCCGCGATGCCGCTGCCGGACGAGAGCTTCTCCTCGGTCGTCTGCTTCGTGATGCTCCACCACGTGCCGACGGCCGCCCAGCAGGACCGGATCTTCGCGGAGGCACACCGCGTGCTGCGCCCCGGCGGTGTCTTCGCCGGGTGCGACAGCCAGCCGAGTCTCCGGTTCCGGCTGCTGCACTTCCGGGACACGATGAACACGGTGGATCCGGCCGGCCTCCCGGACCGGCTCGCGAAGGCGGGCTTCGCGGACGTGTCGGTGGACCGGCACCCCGACTCCGGTGCCGTCCGTTTCCGCGCGACCCGCCCATGAAGCCGAAGCCTCGGCACAGCCGACACGCCCGTGAGCCCGACCGGCCACGGACCGCTCAGCGGCCCGCCCGGCCGTAGTGCCGGGCCACCGCGTGGAAGGCCTCCTTCGGCTCCCAGTGCCAGTCCGAACTCGGGTCGTCGGGGCGGTCCTTGATGGGCTTGACGATGGCGTACGAGGCCATGTCGAGGTCGTGGAGCGGCTTGTCGGGGCGGTGCGGAGAGTCGGCGGTGACGAACTCGAACGTCATCGCCGCGTGCAGGTTCATGGACTCGAAGACGTCGAGGAGATCGGTGAGGTAGGCGGCCTGTACGCGTTCACTGCGCACCACGTTCCCCTTGATTTCCGGGGGTGTCTTGCCGTAGTCGACGATGTTCCAGCCCATCCCGCCCTGTTCCGGGGCGCCGACGAACGTACAGGTGCCGAACTCGGTGATGGCGAGCGGCTTGCCCCAGCGCTGGAACTTCCTCAACTCACGGACGTAGTCGGCTCGTTGCGGGAAGTACGAGTAGTAGTCGATCCCCACGATGTCGAAGAGGTTCCAGTCGACGTTCTCGAACGTCGGGTCCTGCATGGCGGCGTAACTGAGCCTGCCGCGGAACACGGAACGCCCGACCGCCGCCGCCTTAGCGGTGAACGCGGCCAGCCGCTTCTGCAGCTTCGCCAGATCGAAGTTGCCCTTCTGCAGGTTGTCGATCCGCTCGAACACGTCGGCCCCCGGCACGATTCCCGGCACGAACAGCCAGAACTCGCAGCCGACGGCGAGGGTGACCTTGGCGCCCTGCTTCCGCAGCCGTTCCCCGTGCCGGCCCGTCTCCGCCAGGTGTTCCAGGATCTCCCGCTCCGGCACGTCCCCCAGCGTGGGCTGCAGCCAGACGTGCAGCCCGCGCCCGGCGACCTCGCTCGCCGTGGCGTTCAGCCGCTCGACCCCGTCCCCGGTGACCTCGACGGTGTCGGCGTGCAGGTCGTCCGCGATCGCCCGGACGTCGCCGCGCATCCGCCGCTCGCTCCACGCCGTCCCCGGGGTCTCCCCCGCCCCGACGGTGTAGACGACACCGCGGTGCGTGAGTCCACGCGAGCCGCCGCCTGCCGCGGCTCGCGGCGCCGGAGAGGGTGACCGGGACGGGGGCGTCGAGGCCGACGCCCCGGCGGCCGGCAGCACCGCCGCCGCTCCGACCCCCATGACCGCCGCTGCCGCCATGAACCGCGCCCTGCTCACCCCTGCGCTCTTGCCCTGGCCGTTCCCCGTGTTCTCCATGCCGCCAGTCTGTTGAGCCGGAGCACTTCTGACTGTCGGCCGATGGTCTACGGCACCCATACCAAGGGATGAGCCTCGGCCACCGGAAGTGACGGGGAGCTGTGCGCCGACCATGAATTCCTGAGCGTTCACCATGTCATCAACAGAATTGTTGACACTTTTGTCGCGACCGAATTACGTTCGCAAGTACAAGATCCGTGGACGTGGCAGTGGACGTGGGAGACATCGTGAAGCACAGGGCAGTGAAGCGCAGGAGTGTCGTCTTGGGGATCGGCGCGACCGCGGGCGTCGCGGCGGCCGGCGGCTTCGCCCTGAGCGCTCAGGCGTCCGGTGAGTCCGGCGGCTCCGGAGCGAAGGCCTCGGGCGCGGCGGGTGCCCTCGCCTTCGACAAGGACGCCTACACGGAACTGACGACGACGATCACGGACGCCGCCGGTGACGAGCACGAGGTGAAGTACCACTTCTACAAGGCCCTCACGTACGTCACGAAGCCGGTCGACGAGAAGTACCAGAGCCTGAACGTCAGCGTTCCGGTCGAGATCGACGGCAAGGCGGTGGACGCCACCGACGCCCCGATCCTCCTCGCCAACTCCGTGGGCGGTTACCTGCCGTCGTCCGTCGCGGAGGCCACCGGAGTGGGCGGCGGCGAGATGACCGGCGGCCCGGGCGGGGCGACGGGCGGCGCGAGCGCCGCGCCCACCGCCTCTGCATCCGCGTCCGCGTCGGCTTCCACGTCCGGCGGAACCGGCACCGGCTCGGGTTCGGGTTCGGGCGAAGTCCAGTCCGGCGGCAACGCGATGGTGAACGGCCAGGGCGAGATGGTCAACCTCGGCAAACTGGCCCTGGTGACGGGATACGTCGTCGTGGAGCCCGGCGCCCGCGGCCGCACCCTCGTCGACTCGGACGGCACGTACTACGGCACGGCCCCGGCCGCCATCGTGGACCTGAAGGCCGCGGTCCGGTACGTACGCGCCAACAAGGGCCGCGTCCCCGGCGACACCGACCGGATCGTCTCCTCCGGGACCAGCGCGGGCGGCGCCCTGTCCGCCCTGCTCGGCGCGTCCGGCGACAGCCCGCTCTACGACAAGTACCTCAAGGAGCTGGGCGCTGCCGACGCGAGCGACGCGATCTTCGCCAGCGGTGACTGGTGCCCGATCACCGACCTGGAACACGCCGACATGGCGTACGAGTGGAACTGGGGCGCCAACAAGCTGAGTTCGGGCTCGCCGGTCGACCGGATCGTGTCCAGGGAACTGAGCACCGCGTTCGCCGACTACCAGGCGTCCCTCAAGCTCAAGGCGAAGGGCTTCGGTACCGTCACGGCCCGCAACCTCGACGAGTACCTGGTGAAGACGTATCTGGAGCCGTCCGCCACCAAGTACCTCGCCGCCCTGTCGGACTCCGCCCGCGCGACCTACCTGGCCGCGAACACCTTCATCACCTGGTCCGGCGGCCGGGCGACCTTCTCCTGGGCCGACTTCCTCACCCACGTGGGCGCCCGGAAGAAGGACACCCCGGCGTTCGACGCCTTCGACCTCTCCTCGGGCGAGAACAACCTGTTCGGCACGGGGACCACCAAGGCCCGGCACTTCACGCTCTACAGCCTGCGCCACGAGGGCGGCACCAGCGCGCGGCTCGCCGCCGACCTGCCCGCGAAGCTCGACCTGATGAACCCGATGCACTTCATCGAGAAGCGCAACCCGGCCCGGTCGAAGCACTGGTGGATCCGGGTCGGGACCAAGGACAGCGACACCTCGCTCAGCGTCGTCGGCAACCTCGCCCTGGGCCTGGAGAACCTGGGCGACGACGTCGACGCCTTCATGTACTGGGACGGCGGACACGGCTCCAACGAGGACCCGGCCGACTTCATGGCGTGGATCGCAAAGGTGACCGGCTACAGGAAGCACTCCGCGAAGTAGCGCCCATGCCGTCCCACCCCAGAGCAGCGGGGCCCGTTCCCGTCATGAACCGGGCCCCGCTCCCTCCTCGAACCGACGTACGTACGTCCGCTGCCACGGCGTCTCCACGGCGTGGCGGTCGTAGTTCCGTCGTACGAACTCCACGGCCTCCTCGGGCGGTACGCCGTCCAGGACCGCGAGGCAGGCCAGTGCCGTGCCGGTCCGTCCGCGGCCGCCCCCGCAGGCGACCTCGATGCGCTCGCCGGAGTCCGCGGCCCGGCCCCAGGTCGCCGTCAGGACCTTCCGCGCGTCCACCCGGTCCCGGGGCAGCCAGAAGTCCGGCCACTTCAACCACCGTGTGTCCCAAGGGACTTCGGGCGGCTGTCTGCCGAGGAGATAGAGGCCGTACGTCGGCTGGACCGCCGAGGGGTCGAGCCCGTGCCGCAGCCCCCGGCCCCGCACCAGCCGCCCGGACGGCAGCCGCAGGACGCCGACCGTCCCCTCGTCCCATCCGTCGCTCATCCGACCCCCCGCGACTCCTGCGCGGCCCTGGCCTCGATACCGCGGAAATGATCCGCCATCGCCTTCTGCGCCCCCTCCACGTCTCCCGCTCTCAAGGCGATGACGATGTCACGATGGCGGCGGACCGTCACGTCGGGCGTCGGATCGTCCGTCCAGCCCCGCACACCGGCGACCCGCCGGAACACGGTCCAGAAGGCGCCCAACAGCTGTGGCACCAGGGCGTTTCCGAGTGACGCGTACAGCAACTCATGGAATTCGCGGTCCAGTTCGGGGAACGGACGGCCCGCCCGGCCCGCCTCCTCCATCCGTTCCACCACGGCCTCCAGCCGCGCCAGCTCCGCGTCCGAGAGCCTGCCCGCGACCCGCCGGACGAGCCCCTCCTCCAGTACCTCCCTGACCTGGAGTATCTCGGCCAACGCGCCTGTGTCGTCGCCCTGTTGGGCCAGCGTGCGGAAGGTCAGCCCGTCGACGAGCGGGGTCAGCGACGCCTCGCCCACATAGGTGCCGTAGCCGTGTCTGATCTCCACGATGTCGAGGGCCTGGAGTGCCTTGAGGGCCTCGCGGACGGAGTTGCGGCTGACGCCGAGGGACTCCATCAGTTCGGCCTCGGTGGGCAGGGGCGCGCCGGCCCTGAGCCTGCGGTCGAGGATCAGCTGCATGACCTCGCGCTGGATCTGACTGCTCACCCGCGGCTCACGGACCGAGCGCGCCCGGGGGAACGAGTTCCTGGGACCGGCGTCCCCGGGCCCGTCGGCCTTGGGCCGGCCGTCCTTGCGTGGGCTGTCGTTCCTGGAGCCGTCGGATACGCGCCGCTCAGACATGCGCCGCATCGTACGCGCGCGGGACATCCCACGTCCCACCTCCTGACAGGATCGGCCGTCAATCGGTGGTTGACCGTCCGTCAACTCCGCGTGTTTCACGGCGACATTGGTTGCACCTCTGGAAGAAACGGCATTCGTGCGCGCTCCCTTGACCACCCCCACGCGCCCTCTTATGGTCACGCTGCACCTATGACGTAGGACGTCGTATCTCCCACCCCTTGCTGGAGGAACCGTGCGCGACGCGACCCACGCACCGGCGCTGCACCGCCGGTCGTTCCTGAAGTACTCCGGCGCGCTGGGCGCCGCCGCCGCGATCAGCTCGACGCTCTCCGCCTGCTCGTCGGGACCGGAGTCCACGAACGAGACGGGAGGCGGGGGCGAGGGCGCCGACCGGACGCTCACCGCGGTCATCGGCTACGGCAACGACCAGAGCTGGGACCCGCTGATGACCGCCTCGGCCTTCGCGATGGCCGGCAACCACCACATCTACGAGGGGCTGCTGGACACCGACCCGATCAGCCGTGAGCCGTACGCGGCGCTCGCGACGGCCGTTCCGGCGGATCTCCAGGCGACGACCTGGAAGTTCACGCTGCGCGAGGGCGCGAAATGGCACGACGGGCAGCCCGTCACCGCCGACGACGTGGTCTTCACCTATGAGCGCGTACTGGATCCGAAGACGACGACGCTCGCCAAGAACTTCTTCGCGTCCTGGCTGAAGGAGGTGAGGAAGGTCGACGAGAAGTCGGTGGAGCTCATTCTCAAGTTCCCGTTCCCCGACGGGGCACAGCGGCTCACCCTCGCCAAGATCATGCCGAAGCACGTGTTCTCGAAGGCGGGTGCGCTGGACGAGGCCACGACCGGAAAGGCGGTCGGCTCCGGCCCGTACCGGCAGGCCGCCCACCACCCGAAGTCCAACACCACCTTCGAGGCGTTCGCGGACTACAACGGCCCCCGCAAGGCCGCCTTCAAGAAGATGAACTGGCTGACGATCGTGGACGCCGCGCCGCGCGTCGCGAAGATCTCGGGTTCGAGCGCGGGCGCGCAGATCTCCGACAACATTCCGTACGCCAATATCTCCCAGCTGGAAAAGGGTGGCCTGAAGGTCGAGGGAGGGGCGGGAATGAACCACATCTTCCTCCTCTTCAACACCGCCCACAAACCCTTCGACGACGTACGGGTGCGGCAGGCGCTGCACTGCGCCATCGACAAGGAGAAGATGATCCAGGCCGCGCTGCGCGGTCATGGAAAGGCCGCGTCGTCGTATCTCAACGAGGGAAATCCGACGTACCGGAAGGCGAAGACCGTCTACGACTACGACCCGGACAAGGCCAAGGCGCTCCTGAAGGAGGCCGGGGTCAGCGGGCTCACGGTCACGCTGATGGCGGTCAACGTGAGCTGGATCGTGGACTGCCTGCCGACCATCAAGGCCTCCTGGGACGCGATCGGCGTCAAGACCACCCTCGAACCGCAGGAAACCGCCGCGCTGTTCACGAAGCTCGACCAGAAGAAGGACTTCCAGGTCGTCGCCGCCGCGTCCAATCCGAACCAGTTCGGTCTCGACGCGGATCTGATCATGCATTACAACTACGGGCCCGGGAACACCTGGATGCGGTATGCGCGCTGGGAGAACAACTCCGTGGCGAAGGATCTGTTCAAGCGGATGGATCAGGCCACGCAGGAGCCGGATGCCGAGAAGAAGAAGACGATGACGCAGGAGTACATCGACATCGTGGCGGAGAACGCCGTGATCTATCCGGTGGTCCACAACGAGTTGATCACTGCGTGGGACTCGAAGGATCTTTCGGGTATTCGGCCTCAGCCGTATCCGGGGATAAACGTACTCCAGGCGAAGTGGGTGTAGGGGTCGTGTGGAGGCTGCGGGCCGACTGTGGCTGGTCGCGCAGTTCCCCGCGCCCCTGAAATGTTCAGCCGGTTTTAGACGCTAGGGGAGAATTCACCCGTGGTCGCGATCGTCAGAATCATTGGGCGGCGGATCGTCCTGCTCGTGCCGTTGATGCTCGGGATCATTCTGTTCGTGTTCGTCGTGATGCGGTTCTCGGACAGTGATCCGGCGTCCGCGTACTTCCAGGGCGCGAACCCGACCGAGCAGCAACTGCACGACTTCAGGGAGCGCAACGGCCTGCTGGATCCGTTCCCGGTGCGGTACTTCGACTTCGTCGGGGATCTGATCCGGGGTGACATGGGAGTCAGCGCGCTGACGCGGGCGCCGGTCGTCGACCAGGTCACCACCGCGCTGCCGCTCACCATGCAGCTGACCTTCCTGGGCCTCGGCATCGCGGTGGTGCTGTCGCTGATCGGCGGGGTCACCGCGGCGATCTACCGGGACCGGTTCCCGGACCAGCTGATCCGTGTCGTCTCCCTGACCGGTGTCGCGGCGCCCGGCTTCTGGCTGGCGCTGCTGATGATCCAGTACCTCGCGGTGGACCTGGGCTGGTTCCCGACCAGCGGATACGTCAATCCCGCCGACTCGTTCACGGGGTGGCTGAAGACTATGACGCTGCCCGCGCTGGCGCTGTCGCTGCCGGTCGCCGCCCAGCTCACCCGGATCGTCCGCACGGCGGTGGTGGAGGAGCTGGACAAGGACTACGTACGGACGGCGATCGGCAGCGGGCTGCCGCCGGTGGTCGTGGTCGGGCGGAACGTGCTGCGCAACGCCCTGATGAACCCGCTGACCGTCCTGGGTCTGCGGGTCGGCTATCTGCTCGGCGGTGCGGTCGTCATCGAGACGATCTTCAATCTGCCGGGGATGGGAAAGCTCATGATCGACGCCGTGAAGAACGGTGATCCGGCCGTCGTGCAGGGCGGTGTGCTCACGATCGCCTTCGGGTTCGTGGTCGTGAACCTCGTCATCGACATCCTCTATCTGCTGGTCAACCCGCGCCTGAGGAGTGCCGAAGCATGATGCTGATGTACCGGAAGCGGCTGGCGGAGAAGCTCTCCCTGCCCGGCATCCGCCTCAGGAGCTTCAAGCGCCTCCCCCTGATCTCACGGATCGCGGTCGTGGTCATCGGGATCGTCGTCCTCACGGCCCTGCTCGCCCCGCTGATCGCCCCGCACGACCCGCTCGACCAGGTGCCCCTCGTCGACAACGGCCACGGCGAGGGCGCGCCGTCGGGCGAGCACTGGATGGGGCAGGACAGCCTGGGCCGCGACATCCTCAGCAGGCTGATGTACGGGGCCCGTTGGTCCCTGGCGATCGGACTCGGCGCGACCGGACTCGCGCTCGTCGTGGGCGCGCTGATCGGCGCGATCGCGGCGACCTCGCGCAAGGCGGTCGACGAGACGCTGATGCGCTGCCTCGACATCGTGATGGCCTTCCCGGGCATCGCGCTCGCGGCCGTCTTCGTCGCGGTGTTCGGCGGCAGCATCCCGATCCTCATCGGCGCGATCGCGTTCCTCTACATGCCGCCGATGGCACGGGTCGTACGGGCCAACGTGATGGACCAGTACGGCGAGGACTATGTGACGGCCGAGCGGGTCATAGGAGCGCGCACTCCGCACATCGTGTGGCGGCACGTGGCCATCAACTGTGCCGCCCCGGTCCTCGTGTTCTGCACCGTGCAGGTTGCCGAGGCGATCGTCTTCGAGGCGTCGCTGTCCTTCATCGGCGCGGGGGTGCGGCCGCCGGACCCGTCCTGGGGCAGTGTCATCGCGGACGGCAAGAACATGGTGCTGACGGGCGGCTGGTGGGCGACCGTCTTCCCCGGTCTGCTGATGCTGTTCACCGTGCTCTCGCTGAACATCCTCTCCGAGGGCGTCTCGGACGCCTGGGCGGCGCCGGCCGCGCGGGACGTCGAGGCGCGCGAGGAGGAGGACCGTCTTGAGGCGCCCGAGCCCGGCAGCGGCAAGGTGCTCGAACTGCCGGGGCTGACGGAGGCGGCCCAGCGGCTGCGCACCCGGGCACGCCCTCTCCCCGAGGGCCGACCGGTGCTGAGCGTGGAGAACCTGGCCATCGGATTCGATGCCCGCCACGGGGGTGTGGACATCGTCGACGGCATCAGTTTCGACGTACAGCCCGGTGAAGTCCTGGGCCTGGTGGGCGAGTCGGGCTGCGGCAAGTCGCTGACCGCGCTCGCCGTGATGGGCCTGGAGCCGAAGGGCGCCCGGGTGCGCGGCCATGTGCGGTTCAACCAGCGGCAGTTGGTGGGCGAGCCGATGAGCGTACGCCGCAAGCTCCTGGGCCACGAGATGGCGATGATCTACCAGGACGCCCTCTCCTCGCTGAACCCGGCGATGACAATCCGCGCCCAGCTCAAGCAGGTTGTGAGGAGGGGCGGCACCCGCACGGGCGCCGAACTCCTCGAACTGGTCGGCCTGGACCCGGAACGCACCCTGCGCAGCTACCCGCACGAACTGTCCGGTGGCCAGCGCCAGCGCGTCCTCATCGCCATGGCACTCTCCCGCGACCCGAAGCTGATCGTCGCCGACGAACCGACGACCGCCCTCGACGTCACCGTGCAGGCGCAGATCATAGAGCTGCTGCTGCGGCTGCGCGCCGAACTGGACTTCGCGCTGATCCTCGTCTCGCACGACCTGGCGCTCATCGCGGACGTCACCGACCGGGTGGTCGTGATGTACGGCGGCCAGATCGTGGAGTCGGGCGTGACGGCGGACCTCGTCGAGTTCCCCTCCCACCACTACACCCGGGGGCTGCTCGGCAGTGTCCTGTCCCTTGAGTCGGCGGCCGAGCGGATGACGCAGATCAAGGGCGTCGTACCGTCGCCCGCCGACTTCCCGGCGGGCTGCCGGTTCGCCGACCGCTGCCCGATGGTGACGGACGTGTGCCGTACGACGGCTCCGCGGCTGGCGGGCCCGCCCCGCCGCCACGAGGTCGCCTGCCACCACCCGGCGATCGACCTGCCCATGCCCACGGCCTCGACCGGGCCGGCCGGATCGACGGGACTGACCGAATCAACCGAGCCGAGCGGACCGACCGGAACAGGGCCGGCCGAGGCGACGGAAGCGAGGCCGTGAGATGACCCGACGTGCCGATGGCCATGAAGTGAGCCGCCCCGAGAGCCCGCTCGTGGTGGTGTCCGACGCGCACGTCGTCCACAAGGCGCGCACCGGCGGCCTGTTCGCACGCGACCGGGTGTACGCCCTCACCGGCGCCGATCTCACCATCGCGCCCGGCGAGACGGTGGGCGTCGTCGGTGAGTCCGGCTGCGGCAAGTCGACGCTCGCCAAGGTCCTGGTGGGCGTACAGAGACCGACGTCCGGCACGGTGTCCTTCCGGGGCAGCGACCTGTGGACGATGCCCCCGGCCGAACGGCGGGTCACGGTGGGCGCCGGCACCGGCATGATCTTCCAGGACCCGTCGACGGCCCTGAACCGCCGGCTGACGGTACGGCAGATCCTGCGCGACCCCCTCGATGTGCACAGGCGGGGAACGGCCCCGCAACGGGAGGACCGCGTAAAGGAGTTGATGTCCCTGGTCGGCCTGCCCAAGGCGCTGGCGGACGGACTCCCCGGACAGCTGTCGGGCGGCCAGCGCCAACGGGTCGCCATCGCACGGGCGTTGGCCCTCGACCCCGACCTGGTGGTGGCGGACGAGCCGACGAGCGCGCTGGACGTGTCGGTGCGCGCCCAGATCCTCAACCTCCTCCTCGACCTGAAGGAACGGCTGGGCCTGGCCCTGGTCTTCGTCTCGCACGACATCCAGACCGTACGGAGGATGAGCGACCGGGTCATCACGATGTACCTCGGCCGGATCGTCGAGGAGTCCCCGGCCGACGAGGTGACGGACCGGTCCCGGCACCCGTACACACGGGCCCTCTTCTCGGCGACGCCGGGCCTGTTGGACCCGATCGACCCGATCCCGCTGGTGGGCCCCGTGCCGTCGGCCACCCGCCCGCCCAGCGGCTGCCCCTTCCGCACCCGCTGCTGGAAGGCGGACCCGGTCTGTGCCGGGACGATGCCGGACTTCGCGGCCGCGTCGAGTCCCGGGCACCGGTTTCGGTGCCACCATCCTGTGGAGGACGGCCAGTCGACACGCGACCTGGTCGCACAGGCCGTCACCACCGTTCCGGAGGCCACCGCCATGGCCGAGATGCCCAGGGAGCCCTAATGCCCATGCCCGCCCCGCTGACCGGTGTCGTACCGCCCGTCTGCACGCCCCTGACACCGGACCGCGAGGTGGACGTCCCGTCGTTGCTGAGGCTGGTCGACCACCTGGTGGGGGGCGGGGTGGACGGCCTGTTCGTCCTGGGCTCCTCGTCGGAGGCGGCATATCTGACGGACCGTCAACGTCGGCTGGTCGTCGAGTCGGTGGTGGGCCATGTGTCCGGCCGACTCCCCGTGCTCGCCGGGGCGATCGACATGACGACCCCGCGCGTCCTCGACCACGTCCGGTACGTGACGGAGGCGGGCGCCGACGCGGTGGTCGCGACGGCTCCCTTCTACACCCGCACGCACCCGGCGGAGATCGCCCGCCACTACCGGTTGATCGCTTCCCGTTGCTCTGTGCCGGTGTTCGCTTACGACCTGCCGGTCGCCGTCCACTCCAAGCTGGGCGCCGAGTCGGTGCTGGAGCTGGCGGCGGAAGGGGTGCTGGCCGGGCTCAAGGACTCCAGCGGGGACGAGGGGGGCTTCCGGGCCGTCGTGACCGGGGTCCGCGCGCATCCCGGAATCACCGGGTTCTCCGTGCTCACCGGGTCCGAGCTCGTCGTGGACAGTGCGTTGGCGATGGGAGCGGACGGGGCGGTGCCGGGGCTCGCGAACGTGGATCCGCACGGGTATGTGCGGCTGTACCGCCTCTGCCGTGAGGGGGACTGGGAGCGGGCGCGGGCCGAGCAGGAGCGGTTGTGTTCGTTGTTCGGGATGGTGCGGGTGGGGGATGCGGGGCGGATGGGTGGCAGCTCATCGGCCCTGGGCGCCTTCAAGGCCGCCCTGCACCTACGCGGCATCATCACCTCCCCCACCACCGCCGACCCCCAGATCCCCCTGTCCCCGGAGGAGACGGAAGGGGTGGGGAAGTTCTTGGCGGGGGCGGGTCTGCTGTAAAGAGTTCCTCGCCCCCGCCGCCCCTACCCATTCCCGTCCCTGACTCAGGGGCTACGCCCCCGAACCCCCAAAAGACCAAAAGACTGCGCAGTTCCCCGCGCCCCTAGGTACCTAGGGGCGCGGGGAACTGCGCGAGCAACCCACGACGGCCCGCAGCCAAAAACGAACCCCACGGGGTCTGGGGCGGAGCCCCAGGGGACGGGACGGGTAGGGGCGGCGGGGGCGAGAGAAAACCCCCGCTACCCCCTCAGCTCGCCCACCGGCACCCGCCTGAACTCAATCCCCTCGTACATCCCCGTGACCCCCGTCTCGTAGAGGACCCCGACCCGGTCGGAACCCAGTTGCACGAGGTCGGAGTACGCGGCCGGCCGCGTGGAGAGCGTCTTCGCCTTGGTGAAGGAGTGCCCCGCGTCCGAGCTGCGCCACACCGCCATGGACTGCCGAACCGTCGGCACGGACGGCCCGGAGAAGAGCAACGGAGCCGCCCCCCGCCCGCCCCCGACCAACTGCAGCACACTCCCCTGCACCACCGGCACGTCATTGAGCGTCGGCTGAATCAGATAGGGCCGGTCGAGCGTCACACCCCCGTCGCTGGAGTAGCCGTCGAGCCGGTTCCCCACACTGCTCCCGTGCTGATCCCGCGCACTGAAGTACAGCCGCCCATCGGGCAGTTGGGCCACGGCGTTCTCGTTGGCGTTGTCGACCCCGTCGTACGAGTCGTCCACGAACCCGACCCGCCACGTCACCCCACCGTCATCGCTGTAGATCGCGTGCGCCCCGTAGTACTTGGCCTCCTGCCCGGTGTCGGCGGAGCCGGCCGCAGGCGAGGCCGAGTGGTTGGAGGGCACGACGAGCCGCCCGGCGTGCGGCCCCCGGGTCAGCGCCACCGCATGCCCCGGCCCGGTGGCGTACCACCGCCACCCCGGCAGCTTCACCGCCCCGGTGATGTCCCGGGGCGCGCTGAATCGACGCCCGTCGTCCCGGCTCGTCTGCACGAAGACCCGCCGGCTCTGCTCGGCCGTGACCTCCCCGCGCATGATCTGCGCCTCGGTCACAGCACCGCTGTTGTAGGACGTGAGGAGGACGACCTTCCCGGTACGGGGGTCGACGACGGGCGCCGGATTGCCGCGCGTGTCCCCCTTCCCGGCCGCGACGACGGACAGCGGCCCCCAGGTGCAGCCACCGTCGAAGGACCGTCTGAGGACGACGTCGATGTTCCCGGTGTCCCCGGCACCGTCGCGTCTGCCCTCGGCGAAGGCGAGCACGGCACCCGTCCGGGTCGTGACCGTGGCGGGGATGCGGTAGGTGTCGTACCCGTTCTGCCCGGCCGCGTACGGAACGGAGGAGACACACCCCCGCGACGGCCGTTCCGCGGCGGACGCGGTACCGGTGGACACGAATCCGGAGGCGAGTCCGACGGTGAGCCCCGCGACACCGGCAAGGGCGATCGGACGAGGACGACGACGTGTGGAAGCCACGGTTTCTCCTGAGAACGCACAGAGGCGGACGTGAGACAGCGGACACGGGACGCGAGGGAACATAGGACGTGGGATGTCCTTGTGAAGGGTGAAACTAGTGCGCACCGAGGGACAGAGCAATGCCCGTGCAACCACGGGGAGTTGAGGGACCGTACAACAGGTCCCCGGAACGCGGCCTGAACCCGACCCGAACTCGGCCCGAAGCTCAGACAGTCCCGGGTATCACAAGCCCCGACTCGTACGCCACGATCACCAGCTGCGCCCGGTCCCGCGCCCCCAACTTGCCCATGATCCGGCTGACATGGGTCTTCGCGGTCAGCGGACTGAGTCCCAACGCGTCGGCGATCTCAGAGTTGTTGAGACCGCGCGCGACCAGCGCGAGCACCTGTCGTTCCCGCTCGGACAGCCCGCTCGGCCCGCCCACCGCGGACGTCGTCGCGGTGTCCGGCGCGCGCAGAAAGCGGGCGATGAGCCGCGAGGTGGGACCGGGCGAGAGGAGGGACTCCCCCGCGGCCACCGTCCGGATGGCGTCGAGGAGTTCGGCCGGCTTGATGTCCTTCACGAGGAAGCCGGACGCCCCGGCCCGCAGTGCCTCGACGATGTGCTCGTCGGTGTCGTACGTCGTCAGGACGAGCACCTTCACCCCCGCGAGATCCTCGTCGGCGGCGATGAGCCGGGTCGCCTCGATCCCGTCCAGGTCGGGCATGCGGATGTCCATCACGATCAGATCGGCCCGCGCAGACCGGGCCAGCGCCACCGCCTCCCGCCCGGTCCCCGCCTCGGCGACGACCTCCATGTCCCCGGCCGACGAGACGAGCATCGCGAAGGAGGCCCGTACGAGGTTCTGGTCGTCGGCAAGCAGTACGCGGATCGTCATCGAGCCTCGCCCTCCCGGGACAGCGGCAGTGTGGCGGTCACCTCGAAGCCCTTGGCGGGCCCCGGTCCGGCGTCCAGTGTGCCGCCCACGCTACGGGCCCGCTCCCGCATTCCGACGAGCCCGAACCCCGGCGTGCCGTCGGACGGGCCCGCACCGCCGCCCGCGTCCGTGGCCCCGCCCGTCCCGTCGTCCGTGACGCTCACCCGCAGCGCGCCGTCCGCGGTCCACAGACCCACCCGCACGGTGAGGTCCTCGCGGCCGCCGTGACGTACGGCGTTGGTGAGCGCCTCCTGCACGATCCGGTACGCGGCGGCGCCCACGGAGGGCGGTATGCCGTCCGCGCGGACGGACAGTTCGACCTTGGCCCCGGCCACCCGGCCGGTCTCCGCGAGACCGGCCAGTCCGTCGATCCCGGGCAGCGGCCCCCGCATGTCCTCGGTCCCGGAAACGGATCCGGAACCGGAACCGGAACCGACGGCCGCCCCCAGCTCTCCGCCCACTCCCACGACCGTGTCGTGCGCCCGCAGCACCTCCAGCGTCGTACGCAGCTCCCCCCGGGCGGTCCGGCAGGTCCCCGCGATGTCGTCCAGTGCCTGGGCGACGGCCTTGCGGTCGAGGCGCTCGGGGTCGGCGGTGAGGACGTGGGCCGCCACGGACGTCTGCACGCCGATGAGCGTGATGCTGTGGGCGAGCAGGTCGTGCAGGTCCCGGGCGATCCGCAGCCGTTCCTCGGCGACGCGGCGCCTGGCCTCCTCCTCGCGGGTGCGTTCGGCGCGCTCGGCCCGCTCGACGATGGAGGCCACGTACCGGCGGTAGTAGCGGACGTCGATCCCGATGAACAGGACCGCGATGATCCAGCCGGAGATCCGCAGGAACTCCAGCGCCCCCTTCGGGTTGGTGAGGCCGTTGATGATCACTGTCGGGCCGAGGACGGCGACACCGGTGAGCAGCGTGCGGCGTACGGTGCCGGTCGCCGCGACCGTGTAGAGCGCCAGGAGGGTCGCGGGGATGGGCAGGGCGTGGTTGTTGTCGAGGGCGTGGTACGGCACCACGCAGGCCGCCACCCCCAGCAGGGCCACCAGCGGACGGTGGCGCCGCCAGACGAGGGGCACGTGCCCGGCGAGCAGCAGCGTCCAGCCGATCGGGTCGGGCCAGGTCCCCTCGCCGCCCATCAGGGCTATGGCGACGGCGAGCACGGCGACGCCCAGCGCGAGGAACGCGTCGTTGCGGGTGCGGTGCGGCGCGGTCATCGGTTCGCGGTTGATGGCGGACATGATGCGCTCGACGCGACGGGACCGCCCGCCTCCGCCGGCCGCCGTCTCCGCCGCCGACCGGTCGCGTGCCCCTGTGGTCGTTCCCCGTTCTTCCACGGCTCCATCTTCCGGTACTCGTGCGGGAACCCGGGCGCCCCTCCGGAAGGAGAGGCGCCCGGGCGAGCCCGCCGGATCAAGGTGCTCGATCAGCGTGTTCGATCAGCGTGCTCAGGGCGCACCGACCGTTTCCGGCTGCCGTGGCGGCTCGGTCGGTCCGGCCGGTCCGGTCCGTTCGGCCTGCTCGGGCTCCCGTGAGAGCACGCCCGGCCACCACACCTTCCGGCCCAGGGCGACGCTGGCGCTGGTCACCAGGTACGTCCGTACGAGGAAGGTGTCGAGCAGGACGCCGACGGCGATCACGAAGCCGAGCTGGACCAGCTGCACCAGGCCCATGTTCGTCAGCACGGCGAAGGTCGCGGCGAGGACGAGTCCGGCGGAGGCGATGACGCCGCCGGTGGTGCGCAGCGCGGTGAGCGCGGCGGTGGCCGGTTCCGCTCCCGCCAGGGACTCCTCCCTCATCCGGTGCATGAGGAAGATGCCGTAGTCGACGCCCAGGGCGACCAGGAACACGAAGGACAGCAGGCCGAGCCCCGGATCGGTGCCCTCGAAGCCGAGCAGCGGTCCGAAGACCAGTCCGCCGATCCCGAGGGAGGCACCCCACACCGCGACGACCGCGACCACCAGGAGCAGCGGTGCGACCAGACTCCGCAGCAGCCCGATCAGTATGAGCATCACGGAGACGAGGACGAGTGGTACGACGATCTTCGTGTCCCGGGCGTTGGTGTCCTCCAGGTCGATCTGCTGGGCGCTGGCCCCGCCGACATAGGAGCCCTTCAGTTCGTCCCGCAGGGACTTGATGGTGGCGGTCTCCCCCGCCGACTGGGGCGCGCTCTTGGCGAAGACGGAGATCTCGGTCCAGCCGTCTCCCGTACGCCCCTTCTCCGCGCTGTCGACTCCGGGCGTGCCGCGGACGGCCGCGAGGGTCTCGTCGGCGCGGCCCTGCGGGGTGACCACGTCGATGGGCTGGCTGCCGCTCTCGGGATAGGACTTGGCGAGGGTCTCCATCGCGACGACGGCCTCGGGCTTGTCGACGAAGGAGTCCTCCTGCTTGACCGGTCCCGGCAGGTTGAGCGAGCCCAGAGCGAGGGCGCCGAGCAGTACGGCACCGCTGGCGAGCACGGTCAGCGGCCTGCGTCCGGCCGAGCTGCCCATCGCCGAGAACAGGCTCCGCCGCTGCTTGGGCGTGCTCCCGAAGGCCGGCACGAGCGGCCAGAAAACGCGCCGTCCGACCAGTACGAGGATGGCGGGGAGCAGGGTCAGCATCGCGATCAGCGCGCACAGCACTCCGACGGTGCCGAGCGGGCCCATGCCGCGGCTGCTGTTGAGGTCGGCGGCGAGCAGGCACAGCAGTCCGGCGGCGACGGTGCCGGAGGAGGCGAGCACGGCGGGCCCGCAGCCGCGCAGGGCGGCGACCATGGCCTCGTACGGGCGCTCGATGCGCCGCAGTTCCTCCCGGTAGCGCGAGACGAGCAGCAGCGCGTAGTCCGTGCCCGCCCCGAACACAAGGATCGTCATCACGCCCGAGCTCTGGCCCGAGACGGTCGTGCCGAAGGCCTGGTTGAGGCCGTAGGCGACACCCATCGACATGAAGTCGGCGATCCCGGCGACGACGAGGGGCACGAGCCACAGCACGGGGCTGCGGTAGATCAGGATCAGCAGGATCGCGACGACGGCGACGGTGGTGTAGAGCAGCGGTCCGCCGAGCGAGTTGTAGACCTCGGCGGCGTCGGTGGCCAGCGCGCCGGTGCCGCCCACCTCGACGCTCAACCCGCCTTCGCCCTGGGCGACTTCGCGGACGTCGTTGACGAGTTCGTCCCGCAGCTCCTCGTTGGTCCCGGGCTCGTTGCTGGCGACCGGGTACATCAGGGTCGTGCCGTCCTTGGACGGAATCCCCTTCGGAGCACCGCCGATCAGCTCGTGCTGCCTGCTGATCTCCGCGACCTGCCCGGCGGCGGTCTCACGGTCGGCGGCGCTGAGCCCGCCGTCCCGGTGGTAGACGAGCACCATCTCGGTGGTCTCGCCCCCGGGCAACTCCTCCTGGATCTTCGCCACTTGCGTCGAGTCGGCGCTCGCCGGCAGGTAGTCGGTGACCCGGTCGTGCTGCACGTCGGCGAGCTTCGCCGCGAACGGTCCGACGAGCGCGATCACGGCAATCCACAGCCCGAGCACCGCCCATGGAACGGCTCGCCTGCGTCCCGTCCTCGTCGTGGTTGTCTGTCCGGCCCCCATTGACCGATCTCCCTCCGGGTGACGTCTGCTTAGGTCCCCAGACTTCCGGTGAAGACCACGGCTTTCGTCGGGCGGGAGGGCGAGGTACCGCGTACTGCCGGGGGCGACGGCGGGTACGGATTACTCCCCGGGGAGTAGTCGACGGCGCCCCGCCCCGTTGGGGGCACGGGTTCCGGGGGAGCAACAATCCGCGCCCCGCAAGGGGCGCGTGGAACTGCGCGACCAGCCCCCACCGGGCCCGCAGCAGAAATCACTCCCCGCCGGGAGGGCGCCGGCCGGGAGGGCGCCGGCCGGGAGGGCGCAAGGGGCCCGGGATCACCCAGGGGTCACGACGGCGTCCGCGCCGCCGTGAGCAACCGAGTCACATCATCCGCACAGATCGTCAGCGCAGCGCCCACCGTCGCGAGAGTCTCGCGCTCGGCAGGCGTGTAAGGCCCGTCCGCAAGAGCGATACGAGCACCCTGGAGAAGGATGGCCTCGCGCCCACCGGGAGCCAGGTGGGGAGCCAGCGGATCCAGCGCCTCATGGAGCTCTATGGCCAGACCGGGCCCACAGGGCTCCCCGAAGATCCGGCCGGTGTCGGCCGCGAGCGCCTCGACGAGGGCCGCGAGCTGCTCCTCGGTGCAGTCGTCGAAACCGGCCGAGCGGACGGCGCTCGCGGCGGTCTCCAGGGACGTACGGGAGCAGGTGCCGCCGGCGGCCAGGACGGCGAGGGCGACGGTGTGGACGGCGTCGCGGAGCATCGCCGAGAAGCGGGTCGTGGTGGGGTGGTCGAGGACGTCCGCGCTGTAGTGCTGGCCGCAGGCCGCGCACTCGACGACGGGACCCGTCTCACCGCGCGGGAGGACCGGGACGCCGAGGCAGGTGAAGCGGCGGCGGCCGGTGAGGCGCTGGTAGTTGCGGTCGCCTCCGCAGCCGGGGCAGAAGAACTCGCCGTCGCCGACGGTGGTCCACGCCGTACGGGTTCCGAGGATGCGCGAAACGCCCATGGAGCCGGCGCGGACAAACCGGCCGTTTCGTCCCCGTCCTGGCAGCACGTCGCACCTCCGTAACCCCGCGGCAACATCGCCGCGTTGGCGTGATGTTAGCCACATTGTTGAGGAAGAGTCAGTACCCAGGGCGAGACCACTCTGTGACATGGCTTGATACACGCCGCGGTCCCGCCCGCCTGTGAGGCGGACGGGACCGGAGAAACGCAGGTGAACGGCCTTATCGGGTCGCGCGGTTGACCGCGGAGACCACGGCCTTCAGCGAGGCGCGTGTCGTATTCGCGTCGATGCCGATTCCCCACAGCACCTTGTCGCCGATCGCGACCTCGATGTACGAGGCGGCCTGCGCGGACGCGCCCTCGCTCATCGTGTGCTCCTGGTAGTCGAGCAGCCGGGCGTCGATCCCAATGCCCTGCAGGGCGTGGAAGAACGCCGAGATCGGGCCGTTTCCGGTACCGACCAGAACGGTCTCGGTGCCGTCCACCTCGGCCTCGACGGTGAGCGTGTCGACACCGTCACGGTCGGTCGTGGACTGGCCGTTGCTGACCTGGATACGGCCCCAGGGGTTCTGGGCGTTCGGCAGGTACTCGTCCTGGAAGACCGCCCAGATGTCCTTGCCGGTGACCTCGCCGCCCTCGGCGTCGGTCTTCGCCTGAATGATCTTCGAGAACTCGATCTGCATCCGCCGCGGCAGGTCCAGCTTGTGGTCGTTCTTCAGGACGTACGCGATACCGCCCTTGCCGGACTGCGAGTTGACCCGGATGACCGCCTCGTACGACCGCCCGACGTCCTTCGGGTCGATCGGCAGATACGGAACCGCCCACTCGATGTCGTCCACGGTGACGCCCTTCGCGGCCGCGTCGGCCTCCATGGCGTCGAACCCCTTCTTGATGGCGTCCTGATGGGAGCCCGAGAAGGACGTGTAGACCAGATCCCCCACGTACGGGTGGCGCGGGTGGACCTCCATCTGGTTGCAGTACTCCGCCGTCCGCCGCACCTCGTCGATGTCCGAGAAGTCGATCTGCGGATCCACACCCTGCGAGAACAGGTTCATCCCCAGCGTCACCAGATCGACATTGCCCGTCCGCTCGCCCTGCCCGAACAGACAGCCCTCGATACGGTCCGCCCCGGCCATCAGCGCCAGCTCGGCCGCCGCGACAGCCGTACCCCGGTCGTTGTGCGGGTGAACGGACAGACAGACGTACTCACGACGGGACAGGTTCCGCGACATCCACTCGAAGCGGTCCGCGTGTGTCGACGGCGTCGAACGCTCCACCGTGGCAGGCAGGTTGAGGATGATCTCGCGGCCCGGACCCGGCTGCCAGACGTCCATGACCGCCTCACAGACCTCCAGCGCGAAGTCCAGCTCGGTGTCCGTGAAGATCTCCGGCGAGTACTGGTAGCCGAAGGTCGTCTCGGGGCCCAGCAGCTTCTCCGCGTACTCCACGACCAGCCGGGTGCCGTCGACGGCGATCTGCTTGATGTCGTCCTTGGAACCGCGGAAGACGACCCGGCGGAAGACCGGGGCGGTGGCGTTGTAGAGGTGGACGGTGGCGCGCTTGGCGCCCTTCAGCGACTCGACGGTCCGCTCGATGAGGTCCTCGCGGGCCTGGGTCAGTACGGAGATCGTGACGTCGTCCGGAATCGCGCCCGGCTCCTCGACGATCGAGCGCACGAACGCGAAATCGGTCTCGCCGGAGGCGGGGAAACCGACCTCGATCTCCTTGTAGCCCATCTTCACCAGCAGGTCGAACATCTCGCGCTTTCGCGCGGGCGACATGGGGTCGATCAGGGCTTGATTGCCGTCACGCAGGTCGGTGGAGAGCCAGCGGGGGGCGACGGTGATCCGGTTGCCCGGCCACGTACGGTCGGCGATGTCGACCTGGTCGTACGGGCGGTACTTGTGGATCGGCATGGAGGTGGGCTGCTGGCGGTTCGCCATGATGCGAGGGGCTCCTCTTGGTCCGCTTGATCCTCGGAGAGAATCCGAGGGACGGCCGACGGCGCAACGCCGAACTCCGCGGGGAGGGGGTCGGCCTCGACTACAGGCCCTCGCCGCGGCAGCTAAGGAGAAGCAGCCCGAAACGCATGATGCTCCGCATGCTAGCCGAGCCAAGCCCCACGCGAGGGTCCGTATCAGTATGCGGGACGCCAGGGAATCGCGTCACAAAAGGTGCACAAGGTCACATCACCGCACATCGGCACACTTCCCCTTCGGGGCTCGGGGTCCGTGTTCTTTCAGGGGCGCGGGGAACTGCGCGACAAGCCCCCACCGGGCCCGCACCCGTAACACAACGCTCACCCCACAGCCCCTCTTATCCCCGCATTTCACCAATCATGGTTGCCTCTAGTGACAGCCAAGTCACACAGTGCAATGGTGCCGACCATGACGACAAACGGGGGCTTTGAGCCCGTCTTCTGCACGATCGTCCCACCGCACGTCCTCGACACCCTGGCCCAGGCCGAGGACCCCGCCCTCGCCGGCAAGGCACGCCGCACCCTGGAGCGCGACGCCTTCGAGCGCACCCACCGCCGCCTGACCACGGTCATCGGCGCGCCCACCCTGGCCCCGCCGAAGGGCGCCGCCGAGGACAGGCCGAACCGCACGATCCACGACGCGAAGCACAAGCAGGACCTGCCCGGAAAGAAGGTCCGCGGCGAGGGCGACAAGCCGGGCAAGGACGCCACGGTCAACCGTGCGTACGCCGGCCTGGGCGCGACCTTCGAGCTGTTCCAGAAGGCGTACGAACGGAACTCGATCAACGCCGAGGGGCTGCCGCTCAACGCGACCGTGCACTTCGGCGAGGACTACAACAACGCCTTCTGGAACGGCGAGCAGATGGTCTTCGGCGACGGTGACGGCGAGATCTTCCTCGACTTCACCATCCCGGTCGACGTCATCGGCCACGAGCTGGCCCACGGCGTCACGCAGTACACGGCGAACCTCACGTACTTCGGCCAGCCGGGTGCCCTGAACGAGCACTTCTCGGACGTCTTCGGCGCGCTCATCAAGCAGTACACGCTCGGCCAGACCGCCGCCGAGGCCGACTGGCTGATCGGCGCGGGCCTGCTGGCCCCGCGCGTCACGGGCACGGCCCTGCGCTCGATGAAGGCCCCGGGCACGGCGTACGACGACGACGTGCTCGGCAAGGACCCGCAGCCCGCCACGATGGACGACTACGTGCAGACGGGCCGTGACAACGGCGGTGTCCACATCAACTCGGGCATCCCCAACCACGCCTTCTACCTCGCGGCGACCGCGCTCGGCGGGCACGCGTGGGAGCGCGCGGGACGGATCTGGTACGACGTGCTGACCGGCGGCGAACTGGGCTCGAAGGCCAACTTCACGGACTTCGCGACGCTGACCGTGGCCAAGGCCCGCGCTTCGTTCGGCGAGGGCGACGAACTGCAGGCGGTGACGAAGGCGTGGGAGCAGGTCGGGGTACGAACCCTGTGACCGTGACTCGCGCCGCCGTTCCGTAGGGGAGCCGTTTCGTACTAGACAGGACCCATGCGTATTCAGGTGAGGCGCACGGGCGGATTCGCGGGTATCGAGCGGTACGCCGAGGTGGAGACCTCGGGCCGCGTCGACGCCCAGGAGTGGCACGCCCTGGCCGAACAGGCGATCACATCCGGCCGGGGCACGCCTCCCATAGGCGTTCCGGACGGCTTCAGCTACCAGATCACCGTCAACGGCAGGACGGTGTACTGCGCGGACCCCCGCCTGACAGAGGAACAACGAAAACTGATCTCAAGAGTCCTCAAGGAGGGCGCGTAACAAGGGCGCCGGACAGGGAAGGCCGTGGGGGGGGCGCCCTCCAGGGGCGCGGGGAACTGCGCGACCAGCCACATCCGCCCCGCAGCCGCCCAACCACAGCAAGCCCCTCCCCTCCAGGCGCCCTCGGCGGAACAAGTAACGGCCACTTCACCCAACCCCGTTGACTTCGCTCAAGCCCGCTACAGATGATCGCGCGCATGGCGAACACGGCGACCAACCCGATCCCCCAGTTCCCGGCCGGCTTCCTCTGGGGCGTGTCCACCTCGGCCCACCAGATCGAGGGCGCGGCGGACAAGCGCGCCCCCTCGGTCTGGGACGCCTTCACGGCCGAACCGGGGCACATCAAGGACAACTCCACCGCGGCGGTGGCCTGCGACCACTACCACCGCTACCCGGAGGACGTCGCGCTCCTGCGCGACCTCGGCGTGGACGCGTACCGCTTCTCGATCTCCTGGCCGCGGGTGAACTCCCCCGGCGGCCTGGACTTCTACGACCGCCTGGTGGACGAACTGACCGCGGCGGGCGTACGCGCCGTCCCGACCCTCTTCCACTGGGATCTGCCGGTGTCGGTCGAGGAGGCGGGCGGCTGGCTGAACCGGGACACGGCCGAGCGCTTCGCCGAGTACGCCGCCCTGGTGGCCGACCGGCTAGGCGACCGGATCAGCAAGTGGATCACCCTCAACGAGCCTGCCGAACACACCCTGTTGGGCCATGCCCTGGGTGCCCACGCGCCGGGCAAGCAGCTCCTCTTCGACGCACTGCCGGTCGCCCACCACCAGCTGTTGGGCCACGGCCTGGCCGTACGGGCCCTGCGCGCGGCCGGAGTCACGGACATCGGCATCGCCAACTCGCACGGACCGACCTGGCCCGCGTCCCAGGAACCGGAGGACCTGGAGGCGGCGGCCTTCTACGACCTCCTCCTCAACCGGCTGTTCGCGGACCCGGTGCTGACGGGCCAATACCCGGAGGGCCTCGGCGAGTTGATGCCCGGGGACGTCGAGGCCGACCTGAAGGTCATCGCGGAGCCGATCGACTGGTACGGGATCAACTACTACGCCCCGACGAGGGTGGGCGCGCCCCAGGGTTCGGAGATCGAGTTCGGCGGACTGACGATGCCCGCGGAACTCCCCTTCTCCGTAAGGGAGATCGACGGCTACCCGGTCACGGACTTCGGCTGGCCGGTGGTCCCTCATGCGCTCACGGAACTGCTGGTGGACTTCCACAAGCGGTACGGCGACCGGCTCCCGCCCATCGTCATCACGGAGAACGGCTGCTCGTACGAGGGCCTCGACGACCAGGACCGGATCACCTACCTGGACGGTCATCTGCGGGCGCTGCACCGGGCGTTGGAGCAGGGTGTGGACGTCCGCGGCTACTTCGTCTGGTCACTCCTCGACAACTTCGAATGGGCCGAGGGCTACGCCCGCCGCTTCGGCCTGGTCCACGTGGACTTCAAAACCCTGACCCGCACGCCGAAGGCGTCGTACGCCTGGCTAAGGGCCGCGATCCAATCCCAGCGATGAGTTTTCTCGCCCCCGCCGCCCCTACCCATTCCCGTCACTGACTCAGGGGCTCCGCCCCCGAACCCCCAAAAGACTGCGCAGTTCCCCGCGCCCCTTAAAGGGGCGCGGGGAACTGCGCGACAAGCCACAGCCGGACCCGCACCCGAAATCGCACCCGCCGGGGGCCTGGGGGCGGAGCCCCCAGTTTCGGGAAGGGGTGGGGCTGGGGAAGGAGAAAGGTCTTAAAAACCAAGCTTGCGCAGCTGGCGCGGATCCCGCTGCCAGTCCTTGGCAACCTTCACATGGAGGTCGAGAAAGACCGGCGTACCCAGCAACGCCTCAATCTGCTTGCGCGACTTGATCCCAACCTCCTTCAACCGCTTGCCCTTGGGCCCAATAATGATCCCCTTCTGACTGGGCCGCTCGATATAGACAAACGCGTGGATGTCGAGAAGAGGCTTGTCGGCAGGCCGATCCTCGCGGGGAAGCATCTCCTCGACGACAACGGCGATGGAGTGCGGCAACTCGTCCCGCACCCCCTCCAACGCGGCCTCACGGATCAGCTCGGCCACCATCACCTGCTCGGGCTCGTCCGTGAGGTCACCCTCGGGATAGAGCGCGGGCCCCTCCGGAAGCAGGGGCACCAGCAGATCCGCGAGCAGATCCACCTGCTTGTCCCCGACCGCGGACACCGGCACGATCTCGGCCCACTCGAAGCCGAGCTCCTTGCCGAGCTGGTCGATGGCGATGAGCTGCTCGGCGAGCGTCTTGCTGTCCACGAGGTCGGTCTTCGTCACGATCGCGATCTTCGGCGTCTTCTTGATCGACGCCAGTTCCTTCGCGATGAAACGGTCACCGGGACCGAGCTTCTCGTTGGCCGGCAGACAGAACCCGATCACGTCGACCTCGGCCCACGTCGTCCGTACGACGTCGTTCAGCCGCTGGCCGAGCAGCGTGCGCGGTTTGTGCAGCCCAGGCGTGTCCACGAGGATCAGCTGGGCGTCGGGCCGGTGCACGATGCCGCGCACGGTGTGCCGCGTCGTCTGCGGCTGGTTCGCCGTGATCGCCACCTTCTGGCCGACCAGAGCGTTCGTCAGGGTGGACTTGCCCGCGTTGGGGCGGCCCACGAAGCAGGCGAAGCCGGCGCGATGGATCGCCTCGGACGGCTCGGAGGACTGGGTACGAACGCTCATGAGCCCCATTGTCCCTGATCATCGGAGCCCTGCCGCACCCAGCGGCCACACACACCGGCCGGCACCTTACGACACAGGCCCGGACGGCCTACGATCACGGGGTTCCGGAGCACGGCTCCCACCTCCGTCGTACGTGCCCCGGCCACTCCCCGCCCGCCCCCGTCACCCGCATCGCGCAGAAGGCCAGGACCCCGGCATGAAGCTCATCACCGCGATCGTCAAGCCGCACCGGCTCGACGAGGTCAAGACCGCCCTCCAGGACATCGGCGTGCACGGGCTGACCGTCACGGAGGCCAGCGGGTACGGGCGCCAGCGCGGCCACACGGAGGTGTACCGCGGGGCCGAGTACCAGGTCGACCTGGTCCCCAAGATCCGTATCGAGGTCGTCGTCGAGGACGCGGACGCCGACGCCGTCATCGAAGGGATCGTGAAGGCGGCGAAGACGGGGAAGATCGGCGACGGAAAGGTATGGGCCGTGCCGGTGGAGACGGTGGTGCGGGTACGGACGGGCGAGCGCGGCCCCGACGCCCTCTGATCCTGATCCCCACCGCCACGCCCGCGATCCCCGCTGCCAGTACGACCGCGACGAGCCACGGCAGCGCGAAGAACGACGTACTCGCCGACTCACGGGTGTCGTGCGCGCTGGCCGTCAACGTCACGTCGCCCCAGTCGAGTTGGGGCGCACCACGCCACGGTTCGCTCAACTTCACCCGCTGCCCGGGCAGCAGCTCGGAGGGGACCTCGGCCAGGTCACGGGCGAGCAGCGTACGGCCGAAGAGCCCCTCGGCCTTCAGCTCCACCTTGGGGTTGAGGGTGACATTGCCGGTGTTGTGGAGGGTGTACGAGACGGTGGCCGTGCTGTCGCCGATGCCGGGCACGAGCGGCTGGTGGTGGGTGATGCGGACGTCCTCGACGGCGACGGCGGGCACGGTCGGTCCGCCCACCCGCAGATAGATCCGGGCGCCGACGGCCCGCTGCACGCCGACCTCGACGGCCCCCGACCCGCCGTCGATCCGCTCGTCGAGAGCGACCAGCGCACCCGGGTGATCCCCGGGTTCGGCGCCCTCGGGCACCCGGATCGTGAACGGCACGGTGACCGAGCCGTGGGCGGGCACGGTCACCCGGGACTTCGTGGGCTTCGCCCAGGCGCCGACGCCCCGCTGCTTCTCCTTGTGGGTGCGCACCGCGAATCCGCCGTCCCGGGCGGTGTTGTAGGCGTCGGCCGCGTACAGCCGGAAGGTCAGTGGCGCCCCGGTCTTGTTGGCGACGGTCACCTTGTCGTCGATGGTCGTCCCGGGGTCGGCGGAGAGGTGGAAGTAGGGCCGCGAGGCGAGGTCCGTCGAGACGGGGTAGACGGACCAGCTGCCGTTGTCGGCGGCGTACGCGGGCGCCCCGGTCAGGCCGAGGAAGAGCAACAGGAGGAGGACGAACGGCTTGCGCATGGGTGCGGACCCCCGGTGAGCGAGTCGGACGAGGCGGACGGGCGGGTGCGCGCCCGGCCACCGACGAAACAAGCCTGCTGACAGCTCTGTTGACGAACCGTCAGGTGTTTCAGGGTGTGTCAGGTGAGCGTGAGCGTCAGAACGCCGGAGTACGCGCCGGGCGGGGTGAACGCCGGAACGTTCAGCGAAAGCCTGGCGTCGACGGTGAACTCGCCGCCGGTCTGCGCGCCGTTGGGCGTTGACGCCAGGGTCGCTCCGGCGCTGCCGACCGAGCCGGGCGAACCGGGCTGGCAGGTGCTCGGGCTGCCGGTCTTGGTGGCGCAGACCGGGGTCCAGCCCAGCTTGGCCGCTTCGATCTTCGCCCCGCCGGGACCGGCGAAGTCGGTGACCTTGCCGGTCAGGGACCAGCCCGCGGGTCCGCCGCGGAAGTCCTTGACGGTCACCGTCTGCAGGGAGCCGCGCGAGAAGCCGCCCTTGCCGTAGTCGACCGCCGCGAGTTCAACGGTGTCACCGGCCTGGGTCATGGACAACGTGCCCGCCTTGACCGAGGAGTTGACCTTCTGACTGCCCTCGGGGAGCGGCGTGTTGTCCTCGATGACGACATAGGCGGCGGGCCCGGCCCCCTTGCTGTCGCTCCAGGCACTCCCCTCGTACGCCACGACCCCGGTCGTCGCCTTGTCGTTGACGGTCAGGGTGCCGCTGATGGCGCCCTGGGCGTTCGCGGTGGTGGTGCCCTTGTCGGCGGTCTCGGCGGCGCCGGCCCGTCCGGCGAGGGTGACCGCTGCGCCCGGGGTGAAGTTCGTGCCGGTGACGGTCACGCTGTCACCCGGCTTTCCGGAAGCCGTACCGAGGCTGATGGCACGGTTGTTGGTCTGTCCGCCGTCCGTCGCGGTGACCGTCTCGGAGACGGGGGCGGGCGGGTTGGTGACCGTGCACGGGGTGTCCAGCTCCAGGAGATAGCTGGTGTGGATGTTGTAGTCGCCGGGCGAGAGGGTGATCGCGCCGGGTGTGGTGACCGTGAAGGTGCCGGTCATCGAGAAGGACGGGAAGGCGCCCTTCCCCGGTACCGGGTCGTTCTTCTTCGGGCCCGCGACCGTGACGGCACCGGTCTGCACGCCACCGAGGGTGACCTTGCCGGTGGGCGTCATGATGTCGGCGGGCAGGGCGATGTCGACCGGGTTGGACGCGGCGGGCTTGACCACCGTGTACGTGACGGTGACCGTGTCGCCCACCTTGGGCGTGGCGTTGTCCACCGTGATCCTGGCGGTGGTGGTGCCGTCGATCGGCGGGATGCCCGCGATGGGCGGCGGGACGCAGTGCGTGGCGAACTCGACCTGCTGAGGCTCCGCGCTCGCGGGACAGGCGAGCGCACCTCCCCCGGTGACCGCGAGCGCGGTCGCTCCGAGAAGTGCCGCCCAACGGTGGCGTCTTCGGGTTCCTGAACCCATGGTTGCCCCTCCTGAGGATGCGGGCGCAGCGGCTCTTCCGCGTTCTTCTGCGCCGACAGGGGGACATTGATGTGTTGGTTGTGTGAAAAGTCAATGGAATCGCCGGACGTCAACTGATGGGCCATCAGCTTCTGTCAACTTCGTTGCACAACAGGGCAGTTGAGCACGAAGACCGGTGCCGCCGCGCGCAGGCGACACCGGTCCATGGCTCGACTTGCTCGTGGGGGGTTGCCTCGCGGGGAGGGTTGCCTCGTGGGGGTTACGGAGAGGGCTGCCGCCCGGGGCTCACTCGAACACGAACGGGCCCGGCGACTGCGGCCCCTGCGCCGTACACGTCACGGTGATGAATCCGAAGATCACCATCCGCAGGGAGCCGCCGTTCGCCTCCAGGCTGTCGCCGGGCGCGACGGTGCCGGTCAGCGGGCCGACCGAGACGCCGTCACCCGCGTCCATGGCGGGGTTCTTGGTGCCCGTGAAGGCGGTCGTGCCGCCGCCCGCCTTCACCATGGTGAGTGTGGAGACGATCGAGTCCGCGCCGAGGGCGAGCGGGGAGGTGATCTCGGACGAGCTGAGGGTGATGGTGGCGGAGGTGCCGGTCTGGGTGGCCGTGAGGGTGGCCTCACCGCCGCCGTAGGCGCCGCAGTCGGCGATGATCGTGGCGGACTGGGGGACGACGGCTGCGGCACCCGGAGCGAGGGCCAGGCCGGCGGCGAGGGTGCCGGCGGCTAACGCCGCACCGATTCCGAGTCGCTTGCATCTCATTGGGGGATTCCCTTCCCTTGTACGGGAATTGCCATGTGGGGACGCTCGACGGGCGCGCCGTCGTGCGGGCACGCGTGCTTGCCACCGGTGCCTGTTCGGCGGGCCGGCGACGGTGCGGGGATTCACGTGCGCACGGACCAGTCACCACGAGCGGTGTGCGGGCACGCTGCGCGGCGACGAATCTGACGGTCCGTCGGAAGAGCTGTCGTCCATTGAGACGCGAGCGGCCCGGGATTGCAAGAGAAGCGGTGGGGAATCTTCCGCCGGCCGAAGATGTGGCCGAAGTCGACCGGTGGGGCCCATGCCTCGGGGGCTCCGCCCCCGCGCCCCTAGAAGGGGCGCGGGGAACTGCGCGACAAGCCACAACGAACCCGCACCCGAAATCGCACCCGCCGGGGGTCTGGGGGCGGAGCCCCCAGTTTCGGGAAGGGGTGGGGCTGGGGAAGAAAAACGCCCGGGGCCTCAGCCCACGGCAACCCGCACCCGAACCTCCCCATCAACCCCAGCGACCAGCACAACCGCCCCAGGCCCACCAAGATCCCGCACAACCGCCAGATCACCGTCCGCCAAGGACTCCGCCTCGGTCACCACGGCCCCCGCCTCCAACGCCTTCGCCCCGGAAGCCACAGCCATGGCCACCGCGGTCTGCAGCGCACTGAGCCGCAGAGAAGGCAGGTCAACGCTCCCCGCAACATACGTACGGCCGGTCTCGTCACGCACGGCCGCCCCCTCGGGCACACCATTGCGGGCCCGTACGGAACGGGCCAGGGTGACGATCTTGCGGTCCTCGGGATCGAGCGCGGTGCTGTCGGTCATGCCCAGAGCATACGAAGCCCGACCCGCCTCCCGCGCGGCGGTACGCGACACCGCCCAGCCGTAGACCCGACACACCTGCAAACCCTGCACACTCATCCCAGCATCCCCGGGCCAACGCCGCCCCCCACCAACCCGGCCACTACCCAGCTACCCAGCAACCGGATACATCGCCCCACGCCGCCCCTCCGCGGAGGCCAGCCACTCCAGCTTCGTCGAGGTGTTGGCCTCGGGCAGCGGCGTGTGCAGCACGATCGTGAGGTCGGGCCGCGCCGGCACCTTCATGGCGGTCGCCTCCAGGACCAGCACCCCGACCAGCGGATGGTCGAGCTCCTTGCGGGTCTGCCCCGGAGCCTCGATGTCCCGCCGCTCCCACAGCTCCGTGAACTCGGCACTGGCCGCCTTCACCCGGGCCAGTACGTCCTGGAACCCCTCGTCGTCGGGAGCGGCCGCGCAGGAGGCGCGGAACTGGGCGACGACCGTCCGGGCGTTCTCCTGCCAGGTCAGCGACCGCCCCCGGTAGAGCGGGTCGGTGAAGAAGTCGAGGAGGCAGTTCTGCACGTCCTTGGGACGCATGCCGAGAACCGCCCCGGCGGCGTCGTTGTACATGACGCAGTTGTAGTACGCGTCCATGATGTGCGCCGGATACGGCATCCAGGTGTCGATCAGCCGCCGCAGCCCCTCGCACATGTCCCGGTCCCCCGGCGCGACCTCGGGCGCGGGCGGATTGAGCCCGGCGAGCAGATACAGATGGCGCCGCTCGGCGTTGCTCAGCCGCAGCACACGGGCCACCGAGTCGAGCACCTGCGGCGACACGGAGATGTCCCGCCCCTGCTCCAGCCACTGGTACCAGGAGGCGCCGACACCGGCGAGCACGGCGACCTCCTCGCGACGCAGCCCGGGAGTACGCCGACGGGCACCGCCGTCCGGCAGCCCGGCCTGGGCCGGGGACACCCTCGCCCGGCGGCTCATCAGGAACTCACGCAGCTCACTCAGCCGACGGGTCTTGAGCACGTCGTCAACCACGTAGGAATCCCCCTCCGGGTGGCTGGTGTTGCGACCACCAGCATAAGTTCCGGCTCCCCACCGATATTCCGACGCCCACAAGCTCGTGCCCATGGCGATCGAATCCTCCGCACCCACCCCTGTGCACGAGCCCGAACACGAACACGAACACGAACCAACCGCTCAAGAACCGGCGGCCCCCGCCCCTCACCTCTCCACCCGGGACAAACTGGTCCTGTTCGTCCTCTGCGCGGCCCAGTTCATGGTCGCCCTCGACTTCTCCGTGCTGAACGTGGCGTTGCCGGTTCTCGGCCAGGACCTGGGCATGAGCCAGTCGGCCCTCCAGTGGGCGGTCACGGCGTTCGCCCTGCCGTCCGGCGGATTCCTGCTGCTCTTCGGACGGATGGGTGACCTGTACGGGCGCCGCAGGCTGTTCCTCGCCGGGCTCGCCCTCTTCGGCGCGGCCTCGCTGCTCGCGACCTTCGCCTGGGACCCGGCGTCGTTCCTGGCCGGACGGGCGTTGCAGGGCCTCGGCGCGGCGGCGATCGTACCGACGGGCATGTCGCTGCTGACGACGACGTTCCCGGAGGGCCCGGCCCGCGACCGTGCCCTCGGCATCAGCGGCACGCTGCTCTCGCTCGGCTTCACCGTCGGGATGGTGGCGGGCGGGGTGCTGACCGACGCGTTCGGCTGGCGCTCCACGATGGGCCTGCTGACGCTCTTCGCCCTGATCGTGCTGCCCCTGGCACCGACCCTGCTCCCGGAGTCCCGCCACAGCGACCGCCCCCGCCTGGACGTCCCGGGCGCGGTGACGGTCACCGGCGGTCTGCTCGCCCTGATCTACGCCCTGTCGACGGCGGCGGAACGCGGCTTCGGCAGCGCGGACGTGATCGCGGCCCTGATCGCCGGAGTCGCCCTGCTCGCACTCTTCGGATACGTCGAGTCGCGCACCGCGGAGCCCCTGGTCTCCCTGCCGATGCTGGGCCGCCGCACAGTGGCGTGGGGCAATCTGGGCGGCCTGGTCACCTTCTCGATGATGTCGACGGTGATCTTCGTCCTGACGCTCTACCTCCAGGAGACGCTGCGTCTGTCGGCCTTCGAGACGGGCCTGGTCTTCGGCTTCGTGGGCGTGATGTCCGCGGTGGCGGGCGCCTGCGCCCCGAGGATCATCGGCCGCCTCGGCGCCCGCCGCACACTGGTCGCCTCGCTCGCCGGCCAGGGCGCGTTCATCGCTTCCCTGCTCGCCCTCGGCACCGGCGGAGGGTCGATCTGGCTGGCCACGGCCGCGGTGTCATTGGCCTGCATGTGCCACCTGGGCGCGATCATCTCGTACGGCCTGACCGTCACCTCGGGCGTCCCCGACCACGAACAGGGCCTCGCCACCGGCCTGGTGACCTCCACCCAGCAGGTCGGCCTCACCATCGGCATCCCCCTCCTCGGCATCCTGGCCACCACATCCCCGAACCTCCTCTCCGGCGTCCACACGGTGGTGGCCCTGGACGCGGCGATCGTGCTGGGGGCGGCGGGGCTGGTGGCGCTGGGCCTGGGCCGAGCACCGCGCCACTGACCGGGGCACGACGACGGCCCGCGCCGGATGCCTCAGGCGCGGGCCGTCGTTTCGTGCGGAGAAGGTGGGGTGTCTCGCGGCGAGGGAGTCGCCATCAGGCCGAGGAAGGCACACCACGCCGTCGGTCCGAGGGCGACGACGCGGCCACGAGAGCGGATCGAGTCGCGTACCAGCACGGCTTCACCGGTCCAGGCGACTTCGACGCAGTTGCCCCCTCCACCCGTACTCGCGCTGCTCTTGCGCCATGCCCATGAGCCACCCACGCTTCTCCTCCAGCCCGGGTGCAAAGGCCCCACCGCGGCTTCCCCTCGTACCGCTGGCGCGCGGGCAGGCAGCACCTCTTTCAGGATAGTGCGGGGTCATCCGGACATGGAGAGCTGAAACCCGCCAACATCCCGCACACCAACGCGAGTTGACGCAGTCCGTAGGGCGGGAAGGCTCCCGCTACTCCGCTTCGTTCTCCAGAAGCGTCTCCAGGTCGTCGGATCCCTCACCCATCCTGGCCGCGAGCCTGGGCAGCACGACGCCGGCCTCGTCCTTGATGGCCAGGTCTTCCAGCTCCCAGAACGTCTCCAGATAACGCCCCGTCTCCTCGGCCGAGTTGCCGGCGTAGGTGCCGCCGCGAGGGTCTTCCAGATACAGCGAGTCCGGCATCTCCTCGGCCTCGAACTCGAAGAGCGTGAAGGGCCCCTGCATGGCCGGATGGGTGCCGATACTGAACGGCAGGACCTGGATGGTGATGTGCGGTTCGGCTCCCAGCTCGGCAAGCCGCTCCAGCTGGGCCCGCATCACCCCACGCCCGCCGACGCGCCTGCGCACGACCGACTCGTCGAGGATGAAGAACAGTTGGCGCCCGCCTTCGGCGGACAGCACCTCCTGACGGGTGAGCCGCGCCTCGACGGCACGGTCCAGCGCCTCGTCGGAGACCCCCTTGTCGTAGGCCGTCATGACGGCCCGCGCATACTCCTCGGTCTGGAGGAGGCCCGGGATCACCAGCGAGCCGTAGTGCCGGATGATCGACGCCGCCGACTCCAGGGCGAGGAACTGGAGGAACTCCTTGCCGTACACGTCCCGGAACTCCGTGAAGGGCATCTTCCGGCTGCCCCGGGCCAGATCGAGCAGGGCATCGATCTTGCGCCGGTCACCGATCCCGTACGCGGCGAGAAGAGGGCGCAGGTCGTTGACGGAGATGCCGACCTCGCCCGCCTCGATACGGATCAGCTTGGAGGGGCTCCACTCCATCTTCGCCGCGACCTGGCGCTGTGTGAGATCGGCGGCGACACGTGCCCTGCGGAGCTCCGTACGCAGCCGTAGCCGCTGTAGTGCCGCACTTGGCGCGCTCACGATGGCTCCACCCCCAAACAGACCATGCGAGTTGCAACATAGCAGACTAGCATCTCACTCATCGAGTCCTTCCTGGCTGACAGTTTACTGGGCAGCCGAGGGGAACCTCGAATGGCGCACATTGGGTCGACAATCAGCAGCGCTCCCTCCGGCAGTTTGCCGAACGCTACCTCGCTCCTAGCGATGCGGCTGACAGTGAGACGTCTCAACGGAGCAACCGAAATTCTTCATGACATCCGCCAACTCGCCGACAGTACTACCCAGAAAAGGACCTGCAGGCTAGGCTGGCTCAAAGCAGTGCTGTACCCAACTGCCAAGCAGCACAGGGAGGTTGATCGCCAAGCGATCGCAGAGGTCGGCTCACCCCATCGGGTGCCCTCTCCTTCACCGCCTCGGAACCACCCGTTCGTGGCTCACCGCGGTATCCACGGCATCACGTGGAGCCGGGACCGAGGAAGGAGAACAGCCCCATGGCCGAAGAGCCGGACGGGCGTCGCAACATCCGCACGTGGGCCGAATGGGCGGTCATCGCCGCCCCCTGGGCCAGCCTCATCGCCGTGATCTACGAGATCATCGACGACTGGATCCTCCACGTGTGACACACACGTGGCCCCGACCAGAGGGGCCGGGGCCAGGTGAGGTGGACGCCAATACAAGTGTTCCACTCCGAGTCTCCTTGGCCGGTGCCCGGAGTGGAGCCGTCTCGCTTCCACCGGTCCCCCCATTCTGCCGCCCCGCCCACGCGATGGCGAGCCCGCAGGAACAGCTTCCTGAAGCAGGCACGGCCGCCGTGCGCTCCTTCAGCTCCGGTCCAGCCGCAGCCGTTCCGACCGGGGCAGTCCCGCCACCACGAGGTCGTACGAGTCCTCGACGAGTTCCCTGACCAGCCGGTCGGGGAGGTCCCCGTCGGCCGTCACCGTGTTCCAGTGGCGTTTGTTCATGTGGTAGCCCGGGATGATCAGGCCCTCGTACTCGGCGCGCAGGCGCACCGCGTCATCGGGGTCGCACTTCAGATTCACCGTGAGCGGACGGGCGTCCAGACTCGTCAGGGCGAACAGCTTGCCCAGCACCTTGAAGACCGAGATCTCCGGAGAGAAGGGGAAGTCCTCGACGGTCGCGTTGAAGGACAGGCAGAACGTGCGCAGCTCCTGCGGGGTCACTCCGGCTTCTCCTCCTCGGGGGAGCCGGCCGGGCCGACGGGCTCGACCAGCACCGTGACGATCTTGTTGCGGCGGCCGGCCGAGGCCTCCGCCGTCAGCCGCAGCTCGCGTCCGTCGGGCAGTTCGACCACCGACGAGGCGGCGGCGATGGGCACACGTCCGAGCGCCTTCGCGAGGAGGCCGCCCACCGTCTCGACGTCCTCGTCGTCGTACGCCTCGAAGCCGTACAGCTCGCCGAGGTCTCCGATGTCCAGCCGTGCGGTCACGCGGTAGCGGTCGTCGCCGAGGTCCTCCACGGGCGGCAGCTCACGGTCGTACTCGTCGGTGATCTCGCCGACGATCTCCTCGAGGATGTCCTCGATGGTGACGATGCCTGCCGTGCCGCCGTACTCGTCGATGACGACGGCGACGTGGTTGCGGTCCTGCTGCATCTCGCGCAGCAGATCGCCGGCGTTCTTCGTGTCCGGGACGAAGGCCGCCGGCCGCATCGCCGTCGACACGAGCTCGCTCTCCGCGTCCCGGCTGATGTGCGTCTTTCTGGCCAGGTCCTTCAGATACACGATCCCCACGATGTCGTCCTCGCTCTCCCCCGTGACGGGGACGCGGGAGAAACCGGACCGCAGGGCCAGCGTCAGCGCCTGCCGGATCGTCTTGTAGCGCTCGATGACCACCAGGTCCGTGCGCGGGACCATGACCTCCCGTACGAGCGTGTCGCCCAGCTCGAAGACGGAGTGCACCATGCGGCGCTCCTCGTCCTCGATGAGCGACTCCTTCTCCGCGAGGTCGACCATCGCGCGCAGCTCGGCCTCGGAGGCGAACGGACCGCGCCGGAAGCCCTTGCCGGGTGTGAGCGCGTTGCCGATGAGGATCAGGAGCGGCGGGATCGGGCCCATGATCCTGGCGAGCGGAAGCAGTACGTACGCGGCCGCCGTGGCCGTGTTCAGCGGGTGCTGACGGCCGATGGTGCGCGGGGAGACGCCGACCGCCACGTACGAGACGAGGACCATCACGCCGATGGCGACGGCCAGCGCCTCCCAGGTCTCGGCGAACTCCTGCAGACAGGCGTACGTGACGAGCGCGGCGGACGCCATCTCGCAGGCGACGCGCACCAGCAGCGCCACGTTCAGATAGCGGGTCGGGTCGGCGGCGACCTGGGCGAGCTTGGCGCTGCCGCGGCGGCCGGACCTGACGGCCTCCTCGGCGCGGAAGCTGGAGACGCGGGCGAGACCGGCCTCCGCGCAGGCGGCGAGCCAGGCGACCACGACCAGGGCGATGGCGCCCACGACGAGTTGCGGGCTCATGAGACGGTCGGGGCCGGGGACGGGCCGGTCAGGCCCTTCTCCGCACGCCAGCCGTCCACGATGGCCGCCTGGAGGCCGAACATCTCGGCCTTCTCGTCCGGCTCCTCGTGGTCGTAGCCGAGCAGATGCAGCACTCCATGGACGGTGAGGAGCTGGAGCTCCTCGTCCATGGAGTGCTGTGTGTCGGCTTCCTTGCCCTGCCGCTCGGCGACCTCGGGGCAGAGCACGATGTCACCGAGCAGCCCCTGGGGCGGCTGCTCGTCGTCGTCCTTCGACGGCGGCCGCAGCTCGTCCATCGGGAACGACATGACATCGGTCGGACCCGGCAGGTCCATCCACTGGATGTGCAACTGCTCCATGGCGTCGGCGTCCACGACGATCACCGAGAGCTCGGAGAGCGGGTGGATCCGCATCCGGGCGAGGGCATAGCGGGCGATGTCGAGGATCGCCTGCTCGTCGACCTCGGTTCCGGACTCGTTGTTGACGTCGATCGACATGGTCGCGCTGGTCTACTTCCGCTTGTTACGGGCGCCCTTGTGGGTGCCGTTCTCCGTACCGTTCTGGCTGTCGTACTTCTCGTACGCGTCGACGATACGGCCGACCAGCTTGTGCCGGACGACGTCGTGGGACGTGAGGCGGGAGAAGTGGACGTCGTCGAGGCCCTCCAGGATGTCCTGGACCTGACGCAGACCCGACTTCGTGCCGCTCGGCAGGTCGACCTGGGTGACGTCACCCGTGATCACGATCTTCGACTCGAAGCCGAGGCGGGTGAGGAACATCTTCATCTGTTCGGAGCTCGTGTTCTGGGCCTCGTCCAGAATGATGAAGGCGTCGTTGAGCGTACGACCACGCATGTAGGCGAGCGGGGCCACCTCGATGGTCCCGGCCGCCATCAGCCGCGGGATCGAGTCCGGGTCGAGCATGTCGTGCAGCGCGTCGTACAGCGGGCGCAGGTAGGGGTCGATCTTCTCGTAGAGCGTGCCGGGCAGGAATCCCAGCCGCTCTCCCGCCTCCACCGCGGGGCGGGTCAGGATGATCCGGCTGACCTGCTTGGCCTGGAGCGCCTGCACGGCCTTGGCCATGGCGAGGTAGGTCTTGCCCGTACCGGCGGGGCCGATGCCGAAGACGATGGTGTGCTTGTCGATGGCGTCGACGTAACGCTTCTGGTTGAGCGTCTTGGGGCGGATGGTGCGGCCGCGCGAGGACAGGATGTTCTGTGTGAGCACTTCGGCCGGGGTCTCCTGGCCGTCGCCCTCCCCGTTCTCGCTCGCCCTCAGCATGGCGATCGAGCGTTCCACTGCGTCCTCCGTCATCGGCTGTCCGGTGCGGAGCACCAGCATCATCTCGTCGAACAGGCGCTGGACGAGGGCCACTTCACGGGCATCGCCGACGGCGCTGATCTCATTGCCCCGGACATGGATGTCGGCCGCCGGGAAGGCCTTCTCGATCACGCGCAGAAGGGCGTCTCCAGACCCCAGCACGGTCACCATGGGGTGTTTGGCCGGGACGGTGAACTGCGCTCGTGACTGCCCCTGCGCGGGGGTGTGAGCTGTGGGTGTCTGCGTCATGGGCCGGCTCTGTAGGCCTGCTCATCCTCCTCGGTGAGGCACGCTTGCCGGTACGGCAGCCTTGTGCTTCCAAGAGTACGACGGGGCACCGACAACGCCGTAGGACTTTTCGCCCGCACCGGTGGCCTCACGTGAATCCGCCGGTGACCCGTGGCGAATCCTTCGGTGACCCCGCGTGAATCCACGCCCGACCGCACCCGGATCCACCTGCGGCCTCACGAGGATCCACCTGCGGCCTCACCCCGATCCGCCGGCGCCCTCACGCCGATCTGCCGAACCCGATCGTCGGTACCGCCCGCCGCAGGGGCCATGCCCGGCTCGGCTCCGGGAGGAGGGGCTCAAGGAAGGCGTACCGGCCGAGCGCCGCCGGATCCTGGTGGTCGTACGACTGCACACGCCGCCACCATCCGGCGATCTCCGACCAGCCGGGGGCGGACAGGGACCCCCCGAACTCCTGGACCGACAGGGCGGCGGTGAGGCCCGCGAAGGCGAGCCGGTCGGCCAGCGGCCATCCGGCCAGGGTGCCCATGACGAACCCGGCCACGAACACGTCCCCCGCGCCGGTGGGATCCATGGCCTCGACCTCGATGGCCGGAACCTCGGCGGTCTCGCCGGTCCGTCCGTCCACGGCGTACGCGCCCTCGGCACCGAGAGTGACGACGGCGAGCGGCACGTGCTCGGTGAGCGCGTGGGCGGCCGCGCGCGGACACGAGGCGCCCGTGTACCGCATGGCCTCCTGGGCGTTCGGCAGGAACGCCTCGCAGTGCGCCAGGTCCGGGAGCCCGGCAAGGTCCCAGCGGCCCGTGTCGTCCCAGCCGACGTCGGCGAAGATCCTCGTCCCCTTGCCCGCCGCCCCGGCGATCCAAGGGGCGCGGATGCCCGGCGTGAGCGACGCGACGGCCGCGCGTGCGCGGGGCGGGCAGTCCGGGGCGGGCTCCTCCGGGGGCGGCTCGTGTCCGTGGCTGACCATCGTCCGCTCGCCCTCGTACGCCATAGAGACGGTCACCGGGGAGTGCCAGCCCGGTACCGTGCGTGACGTGGAGAGGTCGATGCGTTCGCCCTGCTCCAGGGCGTCCCAGCAGTACTCGCCGTAGTGGTCGTCGCCGAAGGCGGCGGCGAGGGACGTCTTCAGGCCGAGCCGGGCGAGCGCGGTGGCCATGTTGGCGACCCCGCCAGGGCTGGACCCCATCCCGCGCGCCCAGGACTCGGTGCCGCGGACCGGGGCGGAGTCGAGTCCGGTGAAGATGATGTCGAGGAAGACTGTGCCGGTGAGGTAGACGTCCCAGGGCGGGTCGTCGTGGGCGCGCAGCCCTGCGAGGGGGTCGACCTGGGCGGTCCGGCTGTGCGGTCCCTCTCCGTTGGACGCGGTCACGGTGCGCTCCCATGAGGTGGTGCGGATTCAGGCCAGTGTGCACCAACCACTCCACCGCCCGCGGAGTGTCACGCCGTGCCGGAACGGTTTTCGCCCCCGCCGCCCCTGCCCATTCCCGTCCCTGACTCAGGGGCTCCGCCCCCGAACCCCCAAAAGACTGCGCAGTTCCCCGCGCCCCTTTCAGGGGCGCGGGGAACTGCGCGACAAGCCCCCACCGACCCGCACCCGAAATCGCTCCGAACGGGGTCTGGGGCGGAGCCCCAGGGGACGGGAATGGGCAGGGGCGGCGGGGGCGAGGAAAAGCTCCCGTCACGGGAACTCGTACGTCTCCACCTCCGCGAGGTACCTGGCCCGTCGCTCCTCGTCATCGTCGAGGAACGACGCGAGGAAGGAGTTGCGAGCCAGGTCGCGCAGCCGGTCGGGAGAGAGGCCCAGCGCCTCGCGGACGGCAAGGAAGTTGTCCTCGACGTATCCACCGAAGTACGCGGGATCATCGGAGTTGACCGTGCACAGCAGCCCCGCGTCGAGCATCGCGGGCAACGGATGCTCCTCCAGGACGTCGACGGTCCGCAGCCGGACATTGGACAGCGGACACAACGTCAACGGCACCTGATCCCGCACCAGCCGCGCCACCAGCTCAGGATCCTCCACACACCGCAGTCCGTGATCGATCCGCTCGACCCCGAGCACGTCGAGCGCCTCGGTGATGTAGGAGGGCGGCCCCTCCTCCCCCGCGTGGGCGACCCGCCGCAGCCCGAGCGCGGCAGCGGCCTCGTACACCTCACGGAACTTCACGGGCGGATGCCCGACCTCCGCGGAGTCGAGCCCGACACCGACGATCCGGCCGAGGTACGGCTTCGCGGCCTGGAGGGTCTCCATCGCGGACTCGGCGGACTCGTCCCGCAGGAAGCACATGATCAGCTGGGTGGAGATCCCGTGCACGGCCTCGCTCCGGTCGAGCGCCCGCCCGAGCCCCTCGACCACGGTCCCGATCCCGACGCCCCGGGAGATGTGCGCCTGCGGATCGAAGAAGATCTCAGCGTGCCGCACCCCCTGCGCGGCGGCCCGCGCGAGATACGCGTCGGCGAGGTCCGCGAAGTCGTCCTCGGTCCGCAGCACGGCCATGAGCTCGTAGTACAGGTTCAGGAACGACTGCAGATCCGAGAACTGATAGGCCTCGCGCAGTGCGTCGGTGTCCGCGTAGGGCAGCGGAACACCGTTGCGAGCGGCAAGCGCAAAGGCCAGCTCGGGCTCCAGGGTGCCTTCGATGTGCAGGTGCAGTTCGGCTTTCGGGATGGGCATCAAGGCATCGTACGGCCGTTTCATCTGCGCTTCGGTACCGGCACCCGCAGCAGATCGTGCGCCACCGTCAGCTCCCCCTCGAAGCCGGCGGCCCGTGCCTGCCGCTCGAACTCCTCGGGATCGTCGTACCGCTGGCTGAAGTGCGTGAGCACGAGATGCCGTACACCCGCGTCCCGGGCCACCGCCGCTGCCTGACCTGCCGTCAGGTGCCCGTGGTCGACGGCGAGTTGGATGTCCCCGTCGAGGAACGTCGACTCGATGACGAGCATGTCGCACCCCTCCGCGAGCGCGTACACCCCGTCGCACAGCCGGGTGTCCATGACGAACGCGAACCGCTGCCCGCGCCGCACCTCGCTGACGTCGTCGAGCGACACGTCCCCCAGCGCGCCCTCCCGCTGGATCCGCCCGACGTCCGCCCCCTTGATCCCGTACGAGGCGAGCCGCTCGGGCAGCATCCGCCGCCCGTCGGGTTCGACGAGCCGGTAGCCGTACGCCTCGACGGGGTGGGAGAGCTTGCGGGCCTCCAGCACGTACGACGCCGTGGACGCGAGTACGCCGTCGGAGTCGACCGGCGCCTCGGTGAGCGGGACCGTCTCGCGGTAGGCGGTCGAGTACCGCAGCCGGTCGTAGAACCGCTGCCCGGAGCGCGGGAAGTGGGCGGTGATCTCGTGCGGCACCCGGTCGAGGTTGATCCGCTGGATCACTCCGGCGAGGCCGAGGGAGTGGTCGCCGTGGAAGTGCGTGACGCAGATCCGGTGGAGGTCGTGCGCGGCGGCCCCGGCGCGCAGCATCTGCCGCTGCGTGCCCTCACCGGGGTCGAAGAGGATGCCCTCGCCGTCCCAGCGCAGCAGATAGCCGTTGTGGTTGCGGTGCCGGGTGGGCACCTGGCTGGCGGTGCCGAGGACCACCAATTCACGTACGGACACGTCGAGTTACCCGAGTTTCCAGACCCCCTAGCCCGGCGGCCACTGCATGCCGCGGCCGCCCAGTACATGGGCGTGCGCGTGGAAGACGGTCTGTCCGGCCCCACTGCCGGTGTTGAAGACGATGCGGTAGCTGTCGAGCTTCTCCTCGGCGGCGACCTCACCGGCCTCGCGCACGACGTCGGCCAGGATCGCCGGCTCGGCGATCGCGAGGGAGGCGGCGTCCGGGTGGTGGACCTTCGGGATCACCAGGACGTGGATGGGTGCCTGCGGGTTGATGTCCCGGAAGGCGACGGTCGTTTCGGTCTCTCGGACGACGGTCGCCGGGATCTTCCCACCGACGATCTTGCAGAACAGACAGTCGTCCTGCGCTTCCCCTGCCATGCGCGGCCTCCTCACGCTGGATGATCGATGCCCGGGCATGGTACCGAGCCCGTGCCCCGCAAGGGGCGCGGAGAACTGCGCGACCAGCCCCCACGCACCCGCACCCGAAGAACCGCGCTCCGGGCGCCCTGCGAACCCGAGTGCCCTACGAACCCGGCAACACCGGAGGCGTCCTCGTCGGGTTTTCCTCCAGCGCCGCCAGCGCGATACGGATCGCCTCGTCGAGCTGCACGTCACGCCCGGCCGCGTAGTCCTGCGGGGCCTGGACCACCTCGACGTCCGGATCGACGCCGTGGTTCTCCACGCCCCACTCGTAACCCTCCAGCCAGAACGCGTACTTGGGCTGGGTGACGAGCGTCCCGTCGACGAGCCGGTACCGGCTGTCGATCCCGACGACGCCACCCCAGGTACGCGTACCGACGACGGGCCCGATACCGAGGGCCTTGATCGCTGCGTTGACGATGTCGCCGTCCGAACCGGAGAACTCGTTGGCGACGGCGACGACGGGCCCGCGCGGCGCGTCCTCCGGATAACTGGTGGGCCGCATGCCGCGGGCGAGGTCCCAGCCGACGATGCGCCGGGCGAGTTTCTCGACGACCAGCTGGGAGGTGTGGCCGCCGCGGTTCTCGCGGACGTCCACGACGAGACCCTCGCGGGCGACCTCGATCCGCAGGTCGCGGTGGATCTGCGCCCAGCCTGGCGCCTGCATGTCGGGCACGTGGAGATAGCCGAGCCGTCCGCCGGACTTCTCGTGGACGTAGGCGCGCCGGTCGGCCACCCACGCGTGGTAGCGCAGCGGTTCCTCGTCGGAGATCGGTACGACGACGGCGTGCCGCGGATCGCCGCCGCCCGCCGGGGACACGGTGAGCTCGACGGCCTTGCCCGCCGTGCCGACGAGCAGCGGTCCGGGCCCGGTCACCGGGTCGACGGGCCGCCCGGAGACGGCCACGATCGCGTCCCCTGCGCGCACGGCGACCCCGGGCGCGGCGAGCGGCGACTGCGCGTCCGGGTCGGAGGTCTCCGACGGCAGGATGCGGTCGATGCGCCACTGCGGCGAACCCTGCGGGCCGTCCTCGTGGCGGGAGATGTCGGCGCCGAGCAGCCCCTGCCGCTCGCCGCCGCCGTATCCGCCGCGCGGCATGACGTACGCGTGCGAGGTGCCGAGCTCTCCCTGCACCTCCCACAGCAGGTCGACGAGGTCGTCGTGGGTGGCGACCCGTTCGAGCACGGGCCGGTACCGGTCCAGTACGCCGTCCCAGTCGGTGCCGCCCAGGTCGGGGCGCCAGAAGTTGTCGCGCATGAGGCGGCCGGTCTCGTCGTACATCTGCCGCCACTCGGCGGCCGGGTCGACGGTCTGGCGGATGCGCGAGAGGTCGACGGTGATGTTGGTGTCGCTCTCGTCGTCGTTCGAGGCGCGCCGGTCGCTCGGTACGACCTTGAGCTTGCTGTCGGTCCACAGCAGGATCCGCTTGCCGTCGCCGGTGACCATGAAGCCGTCGGCGTCCGAGGCGAGGTGCTCCATGCGCTGCTGGACGAGGTCGTAGCGCTCCAGGTCGGTCTTCGGGTCCGGGTCGTCCGGGGTGGCGCGGGAGGCGCCGAGCACGCCCCGCACGGGGTGCCGCAGCCACAGCAGCCCGTCCTTGGCGGCCTTCAGTCCCGAGTAGCGGGCGGCCTCGACGGGGAACGGCACGATGCGGTCGCCGAGTCCGTCGAGGTCGATCCGGGTCGCCGGGGAGCCCTCGCTGTCGGGCGTCTCGTCCTTGTCGGGCGCCTCGAAGGGCCGGCCGTGCCGCTGCGGCCCGAACGGCGAGGGGGTGGTCGCGGCGAGGGTGATGAGATGCGGCCGCGAGCCCCCGACGAAGGCCAGGTCGAAGACGTGCTCGTCGTAGACGGGGTCGAAGGACCGCGCCGACAGGAAGGCCAGATGCTTCCCGTCGAGGGTGAACGCGGGCGCGTAGTCCCGGAATCGGAGCGGTGTCGCCTCGGTCACCGACAGGTCCGCGGTGTTCGCGAGCTTGAGCTGGCGCAGCGGGCGCGGGCCGGGGTGCGACCAGGCGAGCCAGGCCGAGTCGGGCGAGAAGGCGAGCCCGGAGACCTCGCCGTCCTCGCTGCGGTCGACCTCCCGTACCTCGCCGGTCTCGCGCTCGACGAGCAGGACCCGGCCGTCGTGCGAGGCGACCGCGGCGCGGCTGCCGTCGGGCGCCACCGCGAGCCCGAGCACCCGCCCGAGCTGTCCGGCGGCGAGCCGGCGTGGGGTGGCTCCGGGCGCGACACCGGTGGCGGGCGCGAACTCGAGGGCGTCATCACCCTCGGCGTCCGTCACCCACACCACGTGTTCCTCGCCGTCCGCGCGGAAGGTGCGCGGCAGCCGGGCCCGTACGCCCTGTTCGGCGGCGAGTGCGCGGGCCGGGCCCGAGCGGTGGGTGACCCAGTGGACGGCCCCGCGCACGGCGACCGCGCTGCCGCGTCCGGTGTGGTCGGGCGCGGCGGCACCGAACCAGCGGGCCGCGCTCACGGGATGCGGCTGCAGATCGACGCGCTGTCCGCCGAGCCGGATGTCGAGCCTTCGTGGCTCGGCCCCGTCGAGGTCGTCGAGGATCCACAGCTCACCGGCGGACGCGTAGACGACACGCGTCCCGTCGGTGGAGGCGTGCCGGGCGTAGAACCCGTCAACTGCCGTATGCCGCCGCAGATCCGATGCGTCGGCGAGGGAGGAGTAGACGGCCCCGACACCTTCATGGTCGGAGAGGAAGACGACCCGCTCCCCCACCCACGAGGGGTACTCCAGATTCCCGTCCAGGTCGGCATGCAGCCGTACGAACTCCCCGGCCTCCCCCTCGCCCTCCCGGTCGATCCACAGCTTCCCGGCCGTGCCGCCCCGGTACCGCTTCCACCAGGCGGCCTCCCGGCCCATGGGCGCGGACAGCAGGAGCGTGCCGGGGCCGCCCCGGGCCACATCGCCGACAGGCCCGTACGGGAGGGTGGTCGCCGGTCCGCCGTCGAGCGGGACGGCCCGGGCCCAGCTGCGGCGCAGGCTCGCCTGGCCCTGTGTGCTGAGCGCGAGCACCTCGCCGTCCGGGGTCCAGCCGCGCACCTGGGTCTTCCAACTCCCCCAGTGCGTAAGGCGTTTGGTGGAACCGCCGTCGACGGGGGCGATATGCACCTCGGGTGCCCCGTCACGGGTGGAGGTCCAGGCGACGGTCGTTCCGTCCGGGGAGATACGGGGATGGTTCACCGGGACGTTGTCGGCGCTGACCCGCCAGGCACGGCCGCCGTCGAGCGGCGCGACCCAGACGTCGTCCTCGGCGGTGAAGGCGATCAACTCGCCGTGCAGATGCGGGTACCGGAGATACGGGGCAGATGCGGCGGATGCGGTCTGTGTCACCCGATCACCCTATGCAGCGGTCCTGTCCTCGACCAGAGCTTTCGATCACTTGCCCTGGAAGCACGAGCAGGTGGGGTGCGGGTACTCGGTGACGGTCCTGGTGACGGTGACGGTCGCCTCCGGCCGGCCCGGCGGCGGGGTCGTCCTGTGATCGACGGGCGGTGTCCACGGGTTGACGGTGCTCGGCGTACCCGCCCTGCAGTTCCCGAGCACATCCACCCGGAACCACTCCTTGCCGCCCACCCTGGCGGTCAGGTCACCCCGCACACAGGTCCCGTTGATCTCCTGCGTCACCTTGCCCTTGATGGTGATCTCGCGCCCGTCCTTCTCCTCCCCGACGCAGTCGACGTTCGCGACGCTCCGCGCGCTGGGCGAGCTTCCGGCGGTCTGTCCCTTGTCCCCGTACGAGGCGGTACAACTCAGCCACTGGACGTCGACGCCCTGCTTCTCCAGCTCGCGGGTTCCCGTCTGGTCGGTCGTGATCGCCACCGCGGCGGTGCTGATTCCGTCGCCGGGTTCACACGCGGTCACGCCGAACACGGCCGCGACGACGGCGCCGGCCGCGACCGGTCCCCGCCGCCCGCCCATCCGACCCCGTAAACGCCTCAATGCCCCCATAGACGGCAGCGTGCCACCCCCGAGTGGAGCCCGGTAGACCGCATGCAGCCACGATTTCGCCCCCGCCGCCCCTACCCATTCCCGTCCCTGACTCAGGGGCTCCGCCCCCGAACCCCCAAAAGACCAAAAGACTGCGCAGTTCCCCGCGCCCCTAAGAACCTGGGTTCTTAGGGGCGCGGGGAACTGCGCGACAAGCCCCCACCGGACCCGCACCCGAAATCGCAACGGACGGGGTCTGGGGCGGAGCCCCAGAAAGGGACGGGAATGGGTAGGGGCGGCGGGGGCGAGGAGCCGTCCGTCAGGACCAGCGGCCCGTGCGGGTCAGGAGCAGGGCCGTCGCGGCCGTGCCCGCGGTGGAGGTGCGCAGGACGGTGCGGCCCAGTCGGCAGGTCTTCGCGCCGGCCTGCGTGAACGCCGCCAACTCCTCGGGGGACACACCGCCTTCGGGGCCCACGACGAGCACGATCCGCCCGGAGGAGGGCAGTTCGGCGGAAGCCAGCGGCTCGCTCCCGTACCCCCGGTCCTCGTGCAACACCACCCCAAGGTCCACTTCGGCGAGAAACGCGACAACCTGTTTGGTCGTCATCGCGTCCGCAACCCGAGGAAACCGCACCCGCCGCGACTGCTTGCCCGCCTCACGCGCGGTGGCCCGCCACTTCCCGAGCGCCTTGAGCCCCCGCTCGCCCTTCCACTGCGTGATGCAGCGGGACGCGGCCCACGGGACGATCTCGTCGACACCGGTCTCCGTCATGGTCTCGACGGCGAGTTCACCGCGGTCGCCCTTGGGCAGGGCCTGGACGACGGTGATGCGGGGCGTCGGCTCGGGCTCCTCACGCACCTCGGCGATATCCGTGACCACGAGCCGGTCCTTGCCCTCGGCGGCCTTGACGACGCCCTCGACCCAGCGCCCGTGCCCGTCGGTGAGGACGACGTCCTCGCCCGCCCGCAGCCGCTTCACGGACACGGCGTGCCGCCCCTCGGGGCCGTCGAGAACGAACTCGGGCCCGCCCGGCACCACGTCCACCACGAACACAGGCGCGGTCAACGGACCGGTCCCCCGCCCGAGTTGGAAGACAACGCTGTCTTGGCGGCGGCGAGTTCGGCCGCGAGCACCTCGACCAGCTGCCCGGCGGGCAGCTCGCGCGCGAGCCGGTGGCCCTGTCCCGCCCACAGCGCCATGCCCTGCGCGTCCCCGGCCTTGGCAGCCGCCTTGCGGAGCGCGGAGGTGAGGTGGTGGACATCCGGGTAGGCGGCGGGCGCGTACGGCCCGTGCTCGCGCATGAAGCGGTTCATCAGCCCCCGCGCGGGCCTGCCGGAGAAGGCACGCGTCAACTGCGTACGTACGAAGAGGGGGTTGGTCAGCGCCTGCTTGTGCACGGCGTTGGCGCCGGACTCGGGGGTGGCGAGGAACGCCGTGCCGAGCTGGGCGGCGCTCGCGCCCGCGGCGAGCGCGGCGGCGATCTGGCTGCCGCGCATGATGCCGCCGGCCGCGACGATCGGGATCTGCACGGTCTCGCGGACCTGCGCGATCAGCGAGAGCAGTCCTATGCCGGAACCGTCGGTCTCCGGGTTGTCGCGGTGGGTGCCCTGGTGGCCGCCGGCCTCGACACCCTGCACGATCACCGCGTCGGCGCCCGCCCACTGCACGGCCTGCGCCTCCTCGGCGGTGGTCGCCGTGACCAGGGTCAGCGTGCCGGCCCGGCTCAGGGAGTCCAGGACGTCACGCGTGGGGCAGCCGAAGTGGAAGGAGACGACCGGCACCGGGTTGTCGAGGAGTACGGCGAGCTTGGCGTCGTAACCGTCGTCGCGTCCGCTGTCGGGGTCGCCCAGTTCGGTCTCGTACCAGGAGGCCTCGCCGGCGAGCTGGTGGGCGTAGACCTCGACCGCGGCCGGGTCGGCGTACTCGGGCTGCGGCATGAACAGGTTCACACCGAACGGGCGGCTCGTGGCGCCCCGCAACTGCTTGATCTCCTGGTACATGCCGTCGGCCGTTTTGTAGCCGGCGGCGAGGAAACCGAGCCCCCCGGCCTCGGACACGGCCGCTGCGAGCTGCGGCACGGAGACGCCGCCCGCCATGGGGGCCTGCACGATCGGGAGGGGGAAGAGATCGGTCAGCGCGGAGGACATGACGGCATGTTGTCACGTCCTCCGTACAAGTCCGAATCCGGCCTTCCCCCGGGCATAAGCCACGGGAATCACCCGGCGGGGGCCGAGGAGGAAAACCCTCAGCGCCCGTTGAACGCGTCCTTCAGCCTGGAGAACAGCCCCTGCTGCCCGGGTTGAAACTGACCCGTGGGCCGCTCCTCCCCCCGAAGCTGCGCGAGCTCGCGCAGCAGCCGTTCCTGCTCGGGATCAAGCTTGGTCGGCGTCATGACCTCGACATGCACGATGAGATCACCACGCCCGCCACCGCGAAGGTGGGTGATTCCCCGCCCGTGCAACGGAATCGACTGCCCCGACTGCGTGCCCGGACGGATGTCGACCTCCTCCATCCCGTCGAGCGTCTCCAGCGGCACCTTGGTGCCGAGAGAGGCCGCGGTCATCGGGATGGTGACCGTGCAGTGCAGGTCGTCGCCGCGCCGCTGGAAGGTGGAGTGCGCGACCTCGTGGATCTCGACGTACAGGTCACCGGCGGGACCACCACCGGGTCCGACCTCGCCCTCGCCCGCGAGCTGGATCCGCGTGCCGTTGTCGACACCGGCGGGAATCTTCACGGTCAGGGTCCGCCGCGAGCGGACCCGCCCGTCACCGGCGCACTCGGGGCACGGCGTCGGAACGACCGTGCCGAACCCCTGGCACTGCGGACACGGCCGGGACGTCATGACCTGGCCCAGGAAGGACCGCGTGACCTGGGACACCTCACCGCGCCCGCGGCACATGTCACAGGTCTGCGCGGAGGTGCCGGGTGCGGCGCCCTCGCCACTGCACGTCGTACACACGACGGCCGTGTCGACCTGGATGTCCTTCGTCGTGCCGAAGGCCGCCTCGTCGAGGTCGATCTCCAGCCGGATCATCGCGTCCTGGCCGCGCCGCGTGCGCGACCGCGGGCCCCGCTGCGACGCCGTGCCGAAGAAGGCGTCCATGATGTCCGAGAAGTTCCCGAACCCGCCGGCGCCGAAGCCGCCCGCGCCCTGGCCGCCCGCCTGGGACAGCGGGTCACCGCCGAGGTCGTAGACCTGCTTCTTCTGCGGGTCCGACAACACCTCGTACGCGGCGTTGATCTCCTTGAAGCGCTCTTGCGTCTTCGGATCGGGATTGACGTCCGGATGCAGCTCGCGTGCGAGCCGCCGGAATGCCTTCTTGATCTCGTCCTGGGACGCGTCGCGGCGCACGCCGAGTACGGCGTAGTAGTCCGTGGCCACTTACGACTCCGCCAGGATCTGTCCTACGTACCGTGCCACCGCTCGTACCGCTCCCATCGTTCCGGGGTAATCCATGCGCGTCGGTCCGACGACGCCAAGTTTTGCTACTGCCTCGACGCCCGAACCGTAGCCGACCGAGACGACGGACGTGGAGTTGAGTCCCTCATGGGCGTTCTCGTGACCGATCCGTACGGCCATGCCCGAATCATTGACCTCACCAAGGAGTTTGAGGAGAACGACCTGCTCCTCAAGGGCCTCCAGGACCGGACGGATGGTGAGGGGAAAGTCATGTCCGAAGCGGGTCAGATTGGCGGTGCCGCCGATCATCAGCCGCTCCTCGGTCTCCTCGACGAGGGTCTCCATGAGGGTGGAGAGCACCGTCGCGACCGTACCCCTGTCGTCCGACTCGAAAGCATCGGGGAGATCCTGCACCAGCTGCGGGACGTCCGCGAAACGGCGGCCCGCGATCCGGCTGTTGAGCCGCGCGCGTAGATCCGCCACGGAGGCCTCCCCGAAGGGCGCCGGGCAGTCCACCATGCGCTGCTCGACCCGGCCGGTGTCCGTGATCAGTACGAGCATGACGCGGGCCGGGGCCAGCGACAGCAGCTCCACATGACGCACGGTCGAGCGGGTGAGCGAGGGGTACTGCACGACGGCGACCTGCCGGGTGAGCTGCGCGAGGAGCCGGACGGTCCGCCCCACGACGTCGTCGAGGTCGACGGCGTTGTCGAGGAAGCTGTGGATCGCCCGCCGCTCCGGCGCGGTCATCGGCTTGACGCCCGCGAGTCTGTCGACGAAGAGGCGGTAGCCCTTGTCCGTGGGGATACGGCCGGCGCTGGTGTGCGGCTGGGCGATGTAGCCCTCGTCCTCGAGGACGGCCATGTCGTTACGGACGGTCGCCGGGGAGACGCCCAGCCGGTGGCGCTCCGTGAGCGCCTTGGAACCGACCGGCTCCTCGGTGCCCACGTAGTCCTGGACGATGGCGCGCAGCACTTCGAGCCTGCGTTCACTGAGCATCGCGCACACCTCCAGCTGGTCTTCCCCGCGGTCTTCGATGCGGTCCTCGATCATCCTCGATCGTCTTGCCTGGCACTCAGCCCGCGCGAGTGCCAGCATCCCCGCGCCAAGTGTACGGCCGGTAGGTGCGCCCCGGGCAAGGGCGGCTCCGCGATGTCACGACGACGTGTACGGGGCTGTCCTGCTCTGTCCCGACTACTGTCTGCGCACTTCATGGGGCGTAGGGCCAGGTCCTGTCGTCAAATCCCCGTCGCCCGCCGGAAGGGCCGACAGGCGGGGATGTGACGACAGGGCCTAGCGTCGGCGTATGAGGGTGACTTGGGAAGAGGCCGGGTGGGAGGAACTGGGGCCGCGTGTGGGGCGCTGCCGGCTTCCGGGGTGGGACTGCACGGTCGGGCTCGTGGTGGGCGAGGGCGCGGCGCTCATGATCGACGCGGGGTCGGGGCTGCGGGAGGGCGCGCGGCTGCGTACGGAGGCGCGGCGGTTGCTCGGGGGCGGGCGGGTCACCCATCTCGCGCTCACCCACCCGCATTTCGACCATGTCTTCGGCGCGGCGGCGTTCGCGGGGGTCGAGGTCTTCGGGGCGGTGGGCCTTGAGCGGGTGCTCGTCGACGGCCGGGACGAGTTGCGGGCCGACGCCGTGCGCAACGGCGCCGATCCGGACGAGGCCGCCGAGGCGGCGGACCTCCTCGTCCGCCCCCGGCACCTCGTCTCCGGCGAGTGGACCCTCGACCTGGGCGGCGGCGTACAGGTCCTGCTGGCAAACGTGGGCCCCGGCCACACGGGCCACGACCTGGCGATCTTCGTCCCGGGAAGCACAGGAGCCCTCGGCGGCTTGGTCGGTCCCGGTAGCTCCGGCGGCCCCGGCGGCCCTGGCAGTCTCGGCGACTCCGACAGCCTCAACGGCTTCGGCGGCTCGGACGGTCCCGGTAGCTCCGACGGCCTTGGCAGTCCCGTCGGCCCCAGCGGCTCGGGCGGTCCCGGCGGTCCGGGCGGTCCGGGCGGCCCTGGCAGCCTAGACGGCTTCGGCGGCTCGGGCGGTCCCGGTAGCTCCGGTGGCCTTGGCAGTCCCGTCGGCCCCGGCAATCTCGGCAACTCCGACGGCTTCGGCGGCTCGGGCGGTCCCGGCCGCCCCGGACGCTCTTGGACCGGCTCGCCGGAGGTTGTCTTTTGTGGGGACCTCGTCGAGGAGTCCGGTGAACCCCAGGCGGGCCCCGACGCCGTCCCCTCCCGCTGGCCCGCGGCCCTGGACCAGCTGCTGGGCCTCGGGGGCGAGGACGCGGTGTACGTGCCCGGCCACGGGGCGGCGGTCGACGCCACGTTCGTACGGGCCCAACGGGACGCGCTGGCACGGCGTTTCGGCGTGTCGTAGGGGGGCTCGGTGCGCCGGGCGGGGACCTTCTCCTATCGTCGTCCGAATGCGCCAGTACTCAGCGGACCTGACCCCTCCGTGGAAGAAGCCCAAACCCGTGCCCGAGGTGGCGGCGGAGCCGGGACTCGTGGTCGAGGAGCCCGGGACCGGGTTCTGCGGTGCCGTGATCCGCTGCGAGGCGGGGACGGTCACTCTGGAGGACCGCTTCGGCAAGCACAGGGTGTTTCCGCTGGAGCCCCGGGGGTTCCTGCTGGAGGGGCGCGTGGTGACGCTGGTGCGCCCGTCGTCCGCACCCGTACGCCCCACTCGTACGGCGTCCGGTTCGGTTGCCGTGCCCGGGGCCCGGGCACGGGTCGCCCGGGCGGGGCGCATCTACGTCGAGGGGCGGCACGACGCGGAACTGGTCGAACGGGTCTGGGGCGACGACCTCCGGATCGAGGGTGTCGTCGTCGAGTACCTGGAGGGCATCGACGATCTGCCCGCCATCGTGGACGAGTTCGGTCCCGGGGCGGATGCGCGGCTGGGGGTGCTGGTCGACCATCTCGTTCCCGGCACGAAGGAGTCGCGGATCGCGGAGGCCGTGACGAGTGAGTACGCGCTTGTCGTGGGGCATCCGTACATCGACGTCTGGGAGGCCGTGAAACCGGCGGCCGTCGGTATCCCGGGGTGGCCGCGTGTGCCGCGGGGGCAGGACTGGAAGACGGGGGTGTGCCGCGCGCTGGGCTGGCCCGACAACACGGGTGCCGCGTGGCAGCGCATCCTCGGCTCGGTCCACTCCTACCGAGACCTGGAGCCGGAACTGCTGGGCCGCGTGGAAGAACTGATCGACTTCGTCACGGCCCCGGAGTGAGCGCGCGGCGGCCATAGGGCATTTTTTCGCCCCCGCCGCCCCTACCCATTCCCGTCCCCTGGGGCTCCGCCCCCGAACCCCCAAAAGACTGCGCAGTTCCCCGCGCCCCTAAAAGGGGCGCGGGGAACTGCGCGACAAGCCCCCACCGCACCCGCACCCGAAATCGCTACGGACGGGGTCTGGGGCGGAGCCCCAGGGGACGGGAATGGGTAGGGGCGGCGGGGGCGAGAAACAGGTCGTCAGTCCACCAGGTCGCGGACCACCGCGTCAGCGAGCAGCCGCCCCCGCAGGGTGAGCACCGCGCTCCCGGACTCGTACGGCCCGGCCTGGAGGAGACCGTCCGCGAGGGCACGACGCGACGCCGCAAGCCCCTCCGCGTGGAGCAACGTCAGCGGAACCCCCTCAAGGAGCCGCAGCTCCAACAGAATCCGCTCCACCCGCCGATCCTCCTCGGACAGGAGCTCCCGCCCCGCCCCGGGCGACCGCCCCGCCGCAAGGGCCCCCGCATACGCCCCGGGATGTTTTACGTTCCACCAGCGAACACCCCCCACATGGGAGTGCGCCCCGGGCCCCGCCCCCCACCAGTCGGCCCCCCGCCAGTACAACTCGTTGTGAAGGCAACGCCCGGCGTCGGACGTGGCCCAGTTGGAGACCTCGTACCAGGAGAAGCCGGCCGCGGAGAGCCGGTCCTCCGCGATGAGGTACCGGTCCGCGTGCACGTCGTCGTCGGTCATGGGTACCTCCCCGCGCCGGATGCGCCGCGCGAGCTGCGTCCCCTCCTCGACGATCAGGGCGTACGCCGACACGTGGTCGGGCCCGGCACCGATCGCCGCGTCGAGCGAGGCCCGCCAGTCGTCGTCGCTCTCGCCGGGCGTGCCGTAGATGAGGTCGAGGTTGACGTGGTCGAACCCGGCCGCGCGCGCCTCGGCGACACAGGCCTCGGGCCGGCCGGGGGTGTGGGTGCGGTCCAGGACCTTGAGCACGTGCTGCCGTGCGCTCTGCATGCCGAACGAGACGCGGTTGAACCCGCCCTCCCGGAGCGCGGCCAGATACGCCGGGTCCACCGACTCCGGGTTCGCCTCCGTCGTGATCTCCGCGTCCGCCGCGAGCCCGAACTCGTCCCGGATCGCCCCCAGCATCCGTACGAGATCGTCGGCGGCCAGCAGTGTGGGCGTACCGCCGCCGACGAAGACCGTGCGGACGGGCCGCGGGTCGTCGCCGAGGACCTTGCGGGCCAGGCGGATCTCGTCGATCAGGGTCGAGGCGTAGTTGTCGCGGGAGGCGAGCACGCCTCCCGAGCCGCGCAGCTCCGTCGCCGTGTACGTGTTGAAGTCGCAGTAGCCGCAGCGCGTCGCGCAGTACGGGACGTGGAGATAGAACCCGAGCGGACGGTCGGCCGCGCCGGCCAGGGCGTGCGCGGGCAGCACCCCGTCGTCGGGGACGGGCTCGCCGTCGGGAAGTGCGGAAGGCATGTACTCCATTGTCCAGCACCTTCGACACTGCCGGCCCCGCCGCCCCGCGCCCCGGCCACTCGCTCCCTCAGCGGTTGCTCCCGCACCCCCGGACCACCCGCCGCCGCACTGCCCGGAGCCCGTGGACCGCCTGCTCCACCCACTCCGCCCACTCCCTCCCTACTCCGCCTGCAGCACCAGCAGCGCCAGGTCGTCCTCCGGTGGCTTGCCGCCGAACTCGTGCACCAGCCGGCGGATCCGCTCGGCGATCAGCTCGGCGCTCAGGCCCGCGCACCCGGCGAGCGCGGCGGCGAGGCCGTCGTCGTCGTCGAACTGCCGGTGCCCGCTGCGGCGCTCGGTCACGCCGTCCGTGACGCACAGGAGGCTGTCGCCGGGGCGCAGCTCGAAGGTCCCGCAGAGGTAGCTGGCGTCCTCGAAGACGCCGAGGAGGGTCTGCGGCTGGGCCACCTCGCCGACCTCCCCCGACGGTTGCAGAAGCAACGGCAGCGGGTGTCCGGCGGAGGCGACCGTGCAGTGCACTCCGCCGTCGAAGGGCACCAGCTCGCCGTAGAGGAGGGAGAGGAAGCGGGTCTGCGGTCCCTCGTCCGCGAGCCCGGTGCCGCCCGCGGAGACCAGGGCCCGGGCGGCCGCGTCGGACGCCTCGGTCGCGTCGTCGAGGAGCAGCTGGTTGAGTCGGTCGAGGACGTCGGGCACCGCGTACCCCTCCCGGGCGAGGAGCCGCAGCCACGGCCGGGCGAGACCGATCACCACGGCCGCTTCGGGCCCTTTGCCCTGTACGTCGCCGAGGGCGAAGCACCAGCGGCCGTCCCCGGCGGGGAAGAGATCGTAGAAGTCCCCGCTGGGTCCGCCCTTGTCGCACGGCTCGTAGACGAGCGCGCTGCGTACGCCCGGGATCTCGGCGACCGCCCCGGGCAGCAGTCCCCGCTGCAGTACGCGGCTGATGGTGGCCTGGCGTGCGTACTGCCGGGCCGCGCCGATGGCGAGCGCGACACGGCGGCTGAGGTCCTCGACGAGCCCCGTGATCTCGTCGGGGAAGCGGGTCTGCCCGGCCCGGCCGATGACCAGTGTGCCGAGCGGTCTGCCGCCCGCGATCAGCCGGAACGCGAGTGCCGATCCGCCGGTCGCCCGCGCTCCCAGCGCCTCGGCGGGCCACGGCACGGGCACCGGGCCCGCGCGGTCCGATTCGGGGAGCTCGGGCGGGTCCTTCTCCAGGAGCCGGCGCAGTTCCTCGATGCGGTTCTCGCTGCCGTGCCAGACCCGGGCGAGCCGTGGCCCGCCGACGACACCCCCGTCGGAGCGGCCCGGGGCCTCGTCCTCCAGCCACACCGCGCACCAGTCGGCGAGCCGCGGGACGAGCAGCTGCCCGGTGAGCGCGGCGACCAGGTCCTCGTCGAGCTGCCCGGCGAGCAGGTCGGAGGCCTCGGCGAGGAAGGAGAGGACGCCCCGGCTGCGCCAGTCCTGGTCCTGCGTTCCGCGCCGCGGTGCGGGGGCGAGGATCTCGGCGGCCCGCTGCCCGCGCCGCAGCGCGTGTTCGCCGTCGTACGCCTCCGCCTCCTCCTCGACGGCCGCGATCCCGTCGACGGGCAGGCGTGCCCACACGGTCTTGACGCCGGTGCGGTAGGTGATGCCCCAGGCTTCGGAGAGCGCGGAGACGAGACGCAGGCCCCGGCCGTACTCGACGGTGTCGTACGGCCGCTCGGCCCCGTCGTCGTGCACCGCCCGCGCGGGGTGGTGGTCGGACACCTCTATGACGAGGACGCCGGAATCCGGACCGGGCTGTCCTGCCTTGGAGCCACCGCCCGAGCGGACACCCGAACCGTCGCCCGAACCGTCACGCTTGTCGCTGCGCGAACCGTCACACCCACCGCCGTTCGAACTCTCGTGCGATCCGTCGCTCGAAGCGGCCACCCGTACCGCCCCGGAGTCCGCCGCAGCGGCCGCCGGGCAGTCCTCCGAGCAACGGCCGAGCCGGCACAGCAGCTCCACGTCCGTGCCGGCGTGCACCACCGCGTTCGTGACGAGTTCGCTGACCACGACCATGGCATCGGCGACGAGCAGGTCGGTGATGAACTCGGCGCCCGGCAGGGCGAGTTCGGTCCATTCGGCGAGCGCTGTACGGACGAACCGGCGGGCGGCGCCCGGCGCGAGAGGGTTGCCCGGCAAAGACGTACGCGCCACCGCCCGCGGGCGCTCTGGCGCCTCAGGAGCACGGGACACGGACTCCCGTTGCGTCGGTATGGGCCCCACTGTGCGGCTCCCGGAGCAGTTCGGACGAATACGCCTCAGGCGATGCGGACAGAGTGACAGACTGGCCACGCCCATAAGCGCCGAGTTACCGAAGTTGGGCCACCATGAGTGAGAACAGTGCTACGCATGTGCTCGAAGAAGGACAGATTCGGGCATCAGACCTGCGTCCCCTGCTCGCCGCCATGACCTCCGCCCGGGACGGCGACTTCAGCAAAGTGCCTGAATCCGGCCACGGGCTGGTGGCCGAGCTGGTCACCGTGTTCAACCAGATCCTGGACCGCAGCCTGCACTTCAACTCCGAGGTGCAGCGCGTCCGCCGGGAGCTCGTACGCCACGGCCGGCTGGACGAGCGGCTCTCCGCGAGCCCGGGGCAGGGCCACTGGACGACCCGGGTCAACGACGTGAACCAACTGCTGGACGCACTGGTGGCACCGGCCGCCAACGCGACTCGTGTGCTCGACGCGGTGGCGGGCGGCGACCTGACCCAGCGCGTCGACCTGCACGACGGCAACCGTCAACTGCGGGGCGACCTGCGCCGGTTGGGCCGGACGGTCAACCGGATGGTCGACCAGCTGTCCCTCTTCACCGGTGAGGTGACCCGGGTGGCCCGCGAGGTGGGCACGGAGGGACGGCTGGGCGGTCGCGCCAAGGTGACGGGCCTGTCGGGCAGCTGGCGGGACGTGACCGAGGCCGTCAACACGATGGCGTCCCGGCTGACCGCCCAGGTCCGTGACATCGCCCTGGTCACCACGGCGGTGGCGCGCGGCGACCTGACCCGCACGGTGACGGTCGAGGCGACCGGTGAGCTGCTCGAACTGAAGCTGACCGTGAACACGATGGTCGACCAGCTCTCCGCCTTCGCCGACGAGGTCACTCGGGTGGCCCGCGAGGTGGGCACGGAGGGCCAGTTGGGCGGCCGGGCCCAGGTGCGCGGTGTGTCCGGGGTCTGGAAGGACCTCACCGACAACGTCAACTTCATGGCCTCGAACCTGACCTCTCAGGTCCGCAACATCGCCCAGGTCACCACGGCCGTGGCCAACGGCGACCTGAGCCAGAAGATCACGGTCGACGCGCAGGGCGAGATCCTGGAGCTGAAGTCGACGATCAACACGATGGTCGACCAGCTCTCCGCCTTCGCCGACGAGGTCACCCGCGTCGCCCGCGAGGTCGGCACCGAGGGAAACCTCGGCGGGCGCGCGCAGGTCCGGGGCGTGTCCGGGGTCTGGAAGGACCTCACCGACAACGTCAACTTCATGGCGGACAACCTGACTTCACAGGTCCGCAACATCGCGCTCGTCTCCACCGCCGTGGCCCAGGGCGACCTCGGCAAGAAGATCACGGTGGAGGCCAAGGGCGAGATCCTGGAGCTCAAGTCCACCATCAACACGATGGTCGACCAGCTCTCCGCCTTCGCCGACGAGGTCACCCGCGTCGCCCGCGAGGTCGGCACCGAGGGAAACCTCGGCGGCCAGGCTCAAGTGCGCGGTGTCTCCGGGGTCTGGAAGGACCTCACCGACAACGTCAACTTCATGGCCCTGAACCTGACTTCACAGGTGCGGAACATCGCCCAGGTCACCACGGCCGTGGCCAACGGCAACCTCGGCAAGAAGATCACGGTCGACGCGCGCGGCGAGATCCTGGAGCTGAAGGACACCGTCAACACGATGGTGGAGCAGCTGCGCGCCTTCGCCGACGAGGTGACCCGCGTGGCCCGCGAGGTCGGCACCGACGGACGGCTCGGCGGCCGCGCCCAGGTCCTCGGTGTGTCCGGCGTCTGGCGGGACCTGACCGACAACGTCAACTACATGGCGGACAACCTGACTTCGCAGGTCCGCAACATCGCCCAGGTCACCACGGCCGTGGCCAACGGAGACCTCTCCAAGAAGATCGACGTCGACGCGCGCGGCGAGATCCTGGAGCTGAAGACGGCCATCAACACGATGGTCGACACGCTCTCCTCCTTCTCCTCCGAGGTCACCCGCGTGGCCCGCGAGGTCGGATCCGAGGGCCAACTCGGCGGCCAGGCAAGGGTCGAGGGTGTGTACGGCACCTGGAAGCGCCTGACGACGAACGTGAACGAGCTGGCGTCCAACCTCACCACCCAGGTCCGCGCGATCGCCGAGGTGGCGTCCGCGGTGGCCCAGGGCGACATGTCCCGCTCGATCACCGTGGAGACACAGGGCGAGGTCGCGGAGCTGAAGGACAACATCAACCTGATGGTGTCCAACCTCCGCGAGACGACCCGCGCGAAGGACTGGCTGGAGTCCAATCTGGCCCGTCTGGCCGCGCTGATGCAGGGCCACCGCGACCTGATGGAGGTCGCCGACCTGCTCCTGCGCGAGCTGACCCCGCTGGTGAACGCCCAGTACGGCGCGTTCTTCCTGGCCGACCCGGACGAGGAGAGCGCCTCTCTGCGTACAACCGTTCCCACGAAGGGACTGGCGTTCATCGCCGGGTACGGCTCGGCACAGGGTGCCACGGTCGAGACGGGCGGCCTCCCGGTGCACGGCCTGGTCCAGCAGGCGGCCCGCGAGAAGAAGCGGATCCTCGTCGAGGAGGCTCCGCCGGACTACATCAAGATCAACAGTGGGCTCGGGGAGGCGGCCCCGGCCAGCGTGGTCATCATCCCGATCCTCTTCGAGGACAAGCTCCTCGGTGTGATCGAGCTGGCCTCCTTCTCCCGCTTCTCCGATGTGCACCTGGCGTTCTTCGACCAGTTCGTGAACACCATCGCCGTCGCGATCAACACCATCATCGCCAACTCCCGTACGGAGTCCCTGCTCGGCGAGTCGCAGCGCCTCGCCATGCAGCTCCAGGAACGCTCCGACGAACTCCAGATGCAGCAGGCCGAGTTGCAGCGCTCCAACGCCGAACTGGAGGAGAAGGCGGCGCTGTTGGCGACCAGTTCCCAGTACAAGTCGGAGTTCCTGGCGAACATGTCGCACGAGCTGCGCACCCCGCTCAACTCGTTACTGATCCTCGCCCGGCTGCTCTCCGACAACCCTGACGGTCATCTCTCCGACCAGGAGGTGCAGTTCGCGACGACGATCCACCGCTCGGGCTCCGACCTCCTCCAGCTGATCAACGACATCCTCGACCTGTCGAAGATCGAGGCCGGCCGGATGGACGTACGCCCGAAGAAGCTGCCGCTGATCAAGCTGCTCGACTACGTCCACGCCACGTTCCGGCCGCTCACGCTGGACCGCGGGCTCGCCTTCGAGGTGTCGGTCGGCGAGGACGTACCGCGCGAGATGTACTCGGACGAGCAGCGGCTCCAGCAGATCCTGCGCAATCTGCTCTCGAACGCGATCAAGTTCACCGCGACGGGCCGGGTCGAGCTGCGCGTCAACCGCGTCAAGGACCCCGAGCACCTCTACACCCGCGAGAAGAGCGACAACGTGATCGCCTTCGCGGTCTCCGACACCGGCATCGGTATCGCCCCGGAGAAACTCCCGGTGATCTTCGAGGCGTTCCAGCAGGCCGACGGCACGACGAACCGCAAGTACGGCGGCACGGGCCTCGGTCTGTCCATCAGCCGGGAGATCGCGGGCCTGCTGGGCGGCCGCATCATCGCCGAGAGCATGCCCGGCAGGGGTTCCACCTTCACGCTGTACGTGCCGGTCGTCAGCCCCGGACACTCGGCGACCGAGCCGGGCGCCGAGGAGCAGGCCCTGCCCCTGCCCGAGCAGCTGTCCTCGGAGCCGTACACCGTTCACGACCAGGACGACAGCTGGCCGGCACCCACCAAACTGGAGGCGTGGAAGACAGGACGGGCGGGTCAAGTCCTGCCGGGACGACGGGTGTTGATCGTGGACGACGACATCCGCAACGTCTTCGCGCTCACCCATGTACTGGGCCGGGTCGGGATGCCCGTCCTGTACGCGGAGAACGGGCGCGAGGGCATCGAGACACTGGAGCGCAACCCCGACGTCCAACTCGTACTGATGGACATCATGATGCCGGAGATGGACGGCTACGAGACCATCTCCGCCATCCGCCGCACCCCGCAATGGGCCGGACTTCCCATCGTCGCCCTCACCGCCAAGGCGATGCCGGGCGACCGCGAGAAGTCCATCGCGCGCGGTGCGAACGACTACGTACCCAAGCCGGTGAACGTCGATCAGCTGCTGACCGTCGTCTGTGCGCTCCTGGACCCCGAGAGCACGGATGCCGAGGAGCAGGGCCTCTCCGTCGCGACCGGCGCAGCGGAACCCCTCGGTTCCGGCGCGCCCGAACCCGTCGCATCGGAGGAGCCCACCATCCCGCCGGCGACCCAATGAGGCAGGCAGTCAATCACCATGAGCACTGAAGGCTCGACCGACGAGCGCGCCAGCATCCTCCTCGTGGACGACATGGAGGACAACCTGATCGCGCTGGAGGCCGTCCTGGGGTCCCTCAACGAACCGCTCGTACGCGCCCGTTCGGGCGAGGAGGCGATGAAGGCGCTGCTGCGCCAACGGTTCGCCGTCGTTCTGCTCGACATCCGGATGCCGGGCATGGACGGTTTCGAGACGGCCGCGAACATCAAGCGGCTCGACCAGACCAAGGACGTACCGATCATCTTCCTGACCGGCACGGACTCCGACGCGGGCTACGCGTTCCGCGGGTACGCGACCGGGGCAGCCGACTATCTGACCAAGCCGTTCGACCCCTGGGTGCTACGTGCCAAGGTGACCGTCTTCCTCGATCTGCACCGCAAGAACCGGCAGTTGGAACGGATGCTCGCCCGCGAGCAGGCGCAGTTCGACGAACTCGCCGACCGTCTGCGCGCGATCGAGACCCACATGGCGACCAGCGACCTCAAGGACGTCCTCGAACTGCGCCACCACATACGCCACATGGAGGACCTGCTTCGCGAAATGCGACAGGGACGGGGTCTGTGACCCCGCCCCAGTGACGCTGCGCGGGGCTACGCCTCGCGCGATCCCGCGTACATCTCATCGATCAAGTACTTGTACTCCCGCTCGACGACCGGCCGCTTCAGCTTCAGGCTCGGTGTCAGTTCGCCGTGCTCGATGTCGAGGTCGCGCGGGAGGATCTTGAACTTCTTGATGGTCTGCCAGCGCTGGAGGCCCTCGTTGAGCGTCCTGACGTAGCCGTCGATGAGCTCGACCGTCGCGGGGGCGGCGACGACATCGGCGTACGACTTGCCCGACAGGCCGTTGTCCGCGGCCCAGCCGAGGATCGACGGCTCGTCGAGGGCGATGAGCGCGGTGCAGAAGTTCCGGTCGGCGCCGTGCACGAGGATGTTGGAGACGTACGGGCAGACGGCCTTGAACTGGCCCTCGACCTCGGCGGGCGCGATGTACTTGCCGCCCGAGGTCTTGATGAGGTCCTTCTTGCGGTCCGTGATGCGCAGATAGCCGTCGGGGGACAGCTCGCCGATGTCGCCGGTGTGGAACCAGCCGTCGGACTCCAGCACCTCGGCCGTCTTCTCGGGCAGCCCGTGGTAGCCCTCCATGATGCCGGGGCCGCGCAGCAGGATCTCGCCGTCGTCCGCGATCCGCACCTCGGTGCCGGGCAGCGGCTTGCCGACCGTGCCGGTGCGGTACGCCTCGCCGGGGTTCACGAAGGAGGCGGCGGACGACTCCGTGAGTCCGTACCCCTCCAGGATGTGGATGCCTGCGCCCGCGAAGAAGAAGCCGATCTCGGGCGCGAGGGCCGCCGACCCGGAGACGCAGGCGCGCAGGTTGCCGCCGAAGGCCTCGCGGATCTTGGCGTAGACGAGCGCGTCGGCGACCTTGTGCTTGGCCGAGAGGCCGAAGGGCGCGGAGGCGGTGCCGGTACGGCGGAAGTTGTCCTGCGTGGCCTTCGCGTACTCGCGGGAGACACCGGCGGCCCACTGGAAGATCTTGTACTTGGCGCCGCCGGCGGCCCGCGCCTTGGCCGCGACCCCGTTGTAGACCTTCTCGAAGATGCGGGGCACGGCAGCCATGTACGTCGGCTGCACGACCGGCAGGTTCTCGATGATCTTGTCGACGCGGCCGTCGACGGCGGTGACGTGCCCGACCTCGATCTGGCCGGAGGTGAGGACCTTGCCGAAGACGTGCGCGAGCGGCAGCCAGAGGTACTGGACGTCCTCCTTGCCGACCAGACCGGTCGCGGCGATGGCCTTCGCCATGTACGACCAGTTGTCGTGCGGCAGCCGGACACCCTTGGGGCGGCCCGTGGTGCCGGAGGTGTAGATGAGGGTGGCCAGCTGGTCCTTGGTGATCGCCCCGACCTTCTCCTTGACCAGGTCGGGGTTCTTCTCCAGGTACGCGGTGCCGCGGGTCTCCAGCTCGGCGAGCGTGAGGACCCACTCGTCGGACTCCACGCCGGCCGGGTCGATCACGACGACATGGGTAAGCTCGGGCAGGTCACCGCGCTTGTCCCGGGCCTTGGCGAGCTGGGCCGCGTCCTCCGCGATCAGCACCCTGCTCTCGGAGTCGGCCAGGATGAAGGCCGACTCCTCGGCGTTCGTCTGCGGGTACACGGTGGTCGTCGCCGCGCCCGCGCACATGATGCCGAGGTCGGCGAGGATCCACTCGACGCGGGTCGAGGAGGCGAGCGCGACGCGCTGCTCCGGCTGCACACCCAGCTCGATCAGACCGGCCGCGATCGCGTAGACCCGGTCGGCCGCCTGCGTCCAGCTCAGGGACTTCCAGTCGTCCGGGCCCTCGCCCGAGGCCGACGGCACCGGGTAGCGGTACGCCTCCGCGTCCGGCGTCGCCGCCACGCGCTCCAGGAAGAGGGCCGCCACGGACGGCGGACGGTTCTCGATCAGGGTCTGTGTGTCGCTCACGACATCCTCCGGGGCCCGCGACAGTGCGTGTGGCTGGCTGATTGCGGTTGGCTCTGACAGTTGGCTCAGGGGCAGATTGGTGCTGGTGACTCACTGGCTACTGGCTCGGTGCACTCGTTGTTTAACTCACGAGTAACCAACGAGTGGTGATCAGAGTAAAGCCCGTCCGCCCGGTGCGTAAGGGGCGGCGTGCTGTCACTTCCTACAGAGCGTGGGCGGAACGCGGCAGTCCGTTGACGCGGCGGGCCCGCCGCGCGAATGCGCGACGGGCCCGTCATTGCGCGGCCGTACGACGACCGGGCCGGCGGCTACTTCTTGCCCTTGCCCGAGCCGGCGGCGTCGTCGCTGGACAGAACGGCGATGAAGGCCTCTTGCGGAACCTCCACAGAGCCCACCATCTTCATCCGCTTCTTGCCTTCCTTCTGCTTCTCCAGCAGCTTCCGCTTACGGGAGATGTCACCGCCGTAGCACTTGGCGAGGACATCCTTTCGGATGGCGCGGATGGTCTCGCGGGCGATGACCCGGGACCCGATGGCCGCCTGGATGGGAATCTCGAAGGCCTGGCGCGGGATGAGCTCGCGCAGCTTGGCCACGAGCCGCACTCCGTACGCGTACGCCGCGTCCTTGTGCGTGACGGCGGAGAAGGCGTCGACGCGGTCGCCGTGCAGCAGGATGTCGACCTTCACCAGCGAGGCGTCCTGCTCGCCCGTGGGCTCGTAGTCCAGGGAGGCGTACCCGCGGGTCTTGGACTTCAGGTTGTCGAAGAAGTCGAAGACGATCTCGGCGAGGGGAAGCGTGTAGCGGATCTCGACCCGGTCCTCCGACAGATAGTCCATGCCGAGGAGGGTGCCGCGGCGGGTCTGGCAGAGCTCCATGATCGAGCCGATGAACTCGCTGGGAGCGAGGATCGTGGCCCGGACGACCGGCTCGAAGACCTTGTCGATCTTGCCCTCGGGGAACTCGCTCGGGTTGGTGACCGTGTGCTCCTTCCCGTCCTCCATGATCACGCGGTAGACCACGTTGGGCGCGGTGGCGATGAGTTCGAGGTTGAACTCGCGCTCCAGGCGCTCACGGATGACATCGAGGTGCAGCAGGCCGAGGAAGCCGACGCGGAAGCCGAAGCCGAGGGCCGCGGAGGTCTCCGGCTCGTAGACCAGGGCGGCGTCGTTGAGCTGGAGCTTGTCCAGCGCCTCGCGCAGGTCGGGGTAGTCCGAGCCGTCCAGCGGATACAGACCGGAGAAGACCATCGGCTTGGGGTCCTTGTACCCGCCGAGGGCCTCGGTGGCGCCCTTGTCCTTGCTGGTGATCGTGTCACCGACCTTGGACTGACGGACGTCCTTCACGCCGGTGATGATGTAGCCCACCTCGCCGACGCCGATGCCGTCGGCCGGCGTCATCTCGGGGGACGAGACGCCGATCTCAAGCAGCTCGTGGGTGGCACCGGTCGACATCATCTTGATGCGCTCGCGCTTGTTGAGCTGCCCGTCGATGACACGGACGTACGTGACCACGCCCCGGTACGAGTCGTAGACCGAGTCGAAGATCATCGCGCGGGCGGGCGCATCCTTGACGCCGACCGGGGCCGGGACGTCACGGACGACCCGGTCCAGGAGCGCGTCCACACCGATGCCGGTCTTCGCCGAGACCTTGAGCACGTCCTCGGGCTGGCAGCCGATGAGGTTGGCGAGCTCCTCGGAGAACTTCTCCGGCTGGGCGGCCGGCAGGTCGATCTTGTTCAGTACGGGGATGATCTTGAGGTCGTTCTCCATCGCCAGGTAGAGGTTGGCGAGAGTCTGCGCCTCGATGCCCTGAGCCGCGTCGACGAGGAGAACGGTCCCCTCGCAGGCGGCGAGCGACCGGGACACCTCATACGTGAAGTCCACGTGCCCGGGGGTGTCGATCATGTTGAGGATGTGGGTCTTGCCCGGATCCTCGGTCGGGGCCCAGGGCAGTCGGACCGCCTGGGACTTGATCGTGATGCCGCGCTCGCGCTCGATGTCCATGCGGTCGAGGTACTGAGCGCGCATCTGCCGCTGATCGACCACACCGGTCAGCTGGAGCATGCGGTCGGCGAGCGTGGACTTGCCGTGGTCGATGTGCGCGATGATGCAGAAATTGCGGAGCAGCGCCGGGGCGGTACGGCTCGGCTCGGGCACATTGTTAGGGGTCGCGGGCACGCAGGGTCCTGTCTCTTGAGGCGCCTGTCGCCTCGGGTCGGATCGATACGTAGGCTCCATGGTCCCACGGGCGGGGGCGTGCGACCGGTTTGGGCCACTCGTGCGGTGACTGGTAGCCTGAACAGCTGTGTCTCATGCCCTCTCTGCAGGAGGCACATCCTCAAGAAACCAAACGGTGCGCGGGGCGTGTTTTCATTTCTCGTTTCTCGCGTGCCAGAACCTGAGAAGGCTCATTCGTGGCGAACATCAAGTCCCAGATCAAGCGGATCAAGACCAACGAGAAGGCTCGGCTGCGCAACAAGGCCGTCAAGTCTTCGCTGAAGACCGCGATCCGCAAGGCCCGTGAGGCTGCTGCCGCGGGTGACGTCGAGAAGGCCACGGAGGCCGCGCGCGAGGCTTCGCGCAAGCTGGACAAGGCTGTCTCGAAGGGCGTCATCCACAAGAACCAGGCCGCCAACAAGAAGTCGGCGCTTGCTTCCAATGTCTCTACCCTCAAGGGCTGAACTCACTTGATTTGACCGCCGGAAGGACCTGAGCGGGCCCTCTCTATCCGCTCCCGACCGGCACCCCGACTCGTACGCGATCTGCGTTCGCCACGCGGGTACGAGTCCCCCGCACAATCCGAGGCCCCGGCACTGCTCACCCTTCCCCAGGGTGAGCGGCCGGGGCCTTTGGCGTGCGTGGGGGTTTTCAGCCCGTCCGGCGTTTGAGGACGAGCGCGGAGCGCGGTGCGGGGGTTCGGGGGCGGAGCCCCTGAAAAGGGACGGGAATGGGTAGGGGCGGCGGGGGCGAGGAAACGCCCGGCGGCAGCTAGCCGCGGCGCGCGCGGGCCGCCCGGGCAATGGCGACGACGGCCTTCTCAAGGGCGTACTCAGGATCGTCACCACCCCCCTTGACCCCGGCATCGGCCTCCGCGACCGCCCGAAGCGCAACAGAAACCCCGTCCGGGGTCCACCCCCGCATCTGCTGCCGCACCCGATCGATCTTCCAGGGCGGCATCCCCAACTCCCGAGCAAGATCAGCAGGCCGCCCCCCACGAGCCGACGACAGCTTCCCGATGGCCCGCACCCCCTGCGCCAACGCACTCGTGATCATCACAGGCGCGACCCCGGTGGACAGAGACCACCGCAGAGCCTCCAACGCCTCCGCCGCCCGCCCCTCGACCGCCCGATCCGCCACCGTGAAGCTGGAGGCCTCGGCCCGACCCGTGTAGTACCGGCCGACGACGGCCTCGTCGATCGTCCCCTCGATGTCCGACACGAGCTGCGTCACGGCCGACGCCAGCTCCCGCAAATCGCTCCCGATGGAGTCGACAAGGGCCTGGCAGGCCTCAGGCGTGGCGGACCGCCCCAGCGCCCGGAACTCGCTCCGCACGAAGGCCAGCCGATCCGCCGGCTTCGTCATCTTGGGGCAGGCGACCTCCCGCGCACCCGCCTTGCGCGCGGCATCGAGCAGCCCCTTGCCCTTGGCCGCGCCCGCGTGCAACAGCACGAGCGTGATCTCCTCGGCGGGGGCGCCCAGATACGCCTTCACGTCCTTGATCGTGTCGGCCGACAGATCCTGGGCATTGCGCACCACGACGACCTTGCGCTCCGCGAAGAGCGACGGACTGGTCAGCTCGTCGAGCGTGCCCGGCTGCAACTGGTCCGACGTGAGGTCCCGTACATCCGTGTCCGCGTCGGCGGCCCGCGCGGCGACCACCACCTCCCGCACGGCGCGGTCGAGCAGGAGGTCCTCCTGCCCGACGGCGATCGTGACGGGGGCGAGCGGGTTGTCCTGTGCAGAGTTCCTGGCCATCACGCCAAGCATCCCACGCACCACTGACAACGAACTCCGCCCGTGAGCCGGACCGCCCGCCATGGGGCGAGGGGCGCCCCGACAGCCGTGGAACGGGCCAACCGTCACGGGTGGCCGCCCTGCGGTGGGCCCACGCCATGCAGGTGGGCTTCAGCCGCGACCGCGGCCTACGGCTCCTCGCGCCACCCGTCCCACTCCCCCGCGAACGCGTCCAGTTCCCCCGCGTCGAGCCGCCCCTCAGAGTCCCGCAGGACCAGCAGCCACTGCGCGTCCTCGGCGTCGTCCTCGCCGGCCAGGGCGTCCCGCACGAGCTGCGGCTCCTCGCTGAGTGCGAACCGCTCCCCGAGCGCCTCCGCCGCCTCGTGCGCGGCATCGCGGTCGGGCAGGACCAGTACATGTCTCACATCGCTCACCCGGCTATTTTCCGATACGCGGGCGAGGCTCAGGGCCGAGGGCGGGCGATCAGCGGAACACCAGGTCAGACCCACCAGACGAGGCAGACCTGCCAAACTGGGCAGTTCGGTCAACCCCGCTGACCCGGTCGACTCGCCAACCGGCGTCAGCCCTTGGGCACGATCTGTACGTCCAGATCGACCCTGATGCTCGGGCCGACCACGGCGATCCCCCGGGCGAGCATCGTCTGCCAGCTCACCGTGAAGTCGTCGCGGCGCAGTTCGGTGCTGGCCCGGCAGGCCGCCCGCACCTCACCCTCCATGCCGTTGCCGACGCCGAGATACTCCGTGTCGAGCGTGACCGTCCGCGTCACCCCGTGCAGCGACAGCGCCCCGGTGACCGCCCACCGGCTGCCGCCCCGGTGCGCGAACCGATCGCTGTAGAACTCCAGCGTCGGAAACCGGTCGACGTCCAGAAAGTCCGCGGACCTCAGATGGTCGTCCCGCATCTTCACGTTGGTGTCGATGGACGACGCGTCGATCACCACATGCATGGCCGACTGCTCGGCTCGCTCGGCCAGCCGTATCACCCCCGCGAACGTGTTGAACCTGCCCCGCACCTTGGCCAGCCCGATGTGCCGGGCGGTGAAGCCGATCGTGGAGTGCGTCGGCTCGATCTCCCAGTCCCCCGGCCGGGGCAGCGCGGGCGGCCGGGCGACGTGCAACGTCACCTCACCGAGCGAGGCCAACGCGTTCTCCTCCACCGTGGCGTTCGCCCGGAACGGGGCGTACCCCTCGGCCGACACCGCGAGCCGGTACTCACCCGCCGGCACCGTCACCGTGAACGAACCGAACGGATCCAGCCCCCCGCCGACCACTTTTCGCCCCGCCGTGTCCGTGACCACGAACTCGGCATGCGGTACCGGCTGGTTGACCGGATCCAACACCCGGCAGCTGAGCACACCGGCCCCGTCCGGCATCGGCACCTCGGCGACACGATCCGCCCGTTGCGTTCGGCTCGAACGATTCGAACGGTTCCCCAGCCAGCTGCCGACCATCTGCGACCCACCCTCGCGCGACACGAACGTTGTGAAATCACCGTTGCCGAGGAGGTATTCGACCACTGATGCGACTTTCGAGGCAACAGACGACTACATCGCAGGAATCCAGCACATGTGCTGGGACTACGCACGAGTAGCCCGAATTGGCAGCTCCGTTTATGTTTTTCCCTCAGGATTAGCCATTCCTGACAACAGGGACTCGCTCCAGCTCGATCCCGAACCGCTCCCGATACGCCTTCAACACCTCCTCGTCCGTGGCCAGATCCGACCCCTCCTTCCCGCCGTCGGGGTCCGTGACCGTGAGAGTGCGTCCGCTGAGCGTGATGCGCCCGCCGTCCTCGGTGAGCCGCGAGCAGACGAGCGACTGTGTGAAATGCGAGGCCGGCGAGGTGCTGTGCCACCAGGCTCCGGCCACGCAGTCCCCGAGCACCCGCGGCCGGGTCTCCAGCCGGTACTGCGACTTGCCGTCCCGCACGACGTCCAGGTCCCCGAACCGCCTGTCGTTCCCTCGCACCCCCGCCGGATCCGCCCCGGCCACGATCACCCGGAACGCGCCGCCCGGATCCGTCTGCTCGCCCCTCTCCCCGTACGCCAGCGGATAGTGGCTGTTCGCACCGAAGCCGACGTCGACGAGCCAGTCACCGCCGTCCACCGTCCGCACCCGCAGCGCGAGATGGTCGAACGGAACCCCCAGTCGCCCCTCCTCCCCGTACACGCGCGCCGCGAGCAATGTCACATCGAAGCCCAGCGCCCCGAGCAACATCCCGAACGCCCCGTTCAGTTCGTAACAGAAGCCGCCCCTCCGGGAACCCACCAATTTGTCCAGCAGCCGCTCCTCCTCCAGCACGATCTCCTCGCCGAGATGGATCGACAGGTTCTCGAACGGCACGGTCAACAGGTGCCGAAACTGGAGCTCACGCAGTACGTCGGCGGTGGGCCAGGCGGGGTGAGCGGCGCCGATACGGCGGAGGTAGGCATCAGCCTGTGCGGGTTTCATACCCTCAGTCTCCCGCCACCAGCAGGCGCTCACCGCCTCCTGCCACGGCGACCGCCCCGTCCTCGTCCGTACGCAGCACCTGCGCACCCCCGGCCCGCAGCGCCGCCACCGTGCTCGGCGCCGGGTGTCCGTACGGATTGTCGGCGCCACAGGAGATCAGGGCGAGGCGCGGCGACACCCTGCGTATGAGGTCGGGGTCCTGGTAGGCCGACCCGTGGTGGGCGACCTTGAGCACGTCCACGCTCCCCAGGCCGGCGCCCGCCGGTGATCTCAGCAGTGCCTGTTGTGCCGGTGGTTCGAGGTCTCCGAGCATCAGCAGCGTCAGCCCCGCCGATCGTACGAGCAGAGTGACGCTCGCGTCGTTCGGGCCCTCGGCTCCCGGGGCGGCCCGCTCCGGTGGCGGCCACAGGACCTGCCAGTCGAGCCCACCCGTGCGACGCCGCTCCCCCGCCACCGCCCGCGTCACCGGGATCCGCCGGGCCGCCGCCTGCCGGTGGACGGACTCGGCCTGGTCCAGCGGCTCTTCGAAGCCCGTCGTCTCGATCGCGCCCACCGATCGCCCGCGCAGCACGCCCGGCAACCCGGCGACATGGTCCGCGTGGAAGTGGGTCAGCACGACGAGCGGGATCCGTGTGATGCCGAGCGCACGCAGGCACCGGTCGGCCAGCGTCGGGTCCGGTCCCGCGTCGACCACGACACCGGTACCGTCGCCTGCCGCGAGCACCATCGCGTCGCCCTGCCCCACGTCACACATAGCGAACCGCCAGCCGGGCGGCGGCCACCCCGTGATCACTCGGGTGAGAGGAGGTGGCTGCACCATCACGAGCAGGAGGAGCACTCCACAAGCCGCGCTGAGCCAGGGATGTCTTAAGAGCCTGCGGCCGACCAGCACCACCACGGCGATCACCAGGGCGAGCAGCAGCGCGCCCGTCCAACTGCCAGGCCAGTCCACTCCTCCGCCCGGCAGCGCGGCCCCCGCGCGGGCGATGTCCGCGATCCACCCCGCGGGCCAACTCGCGCACCACGCCAGCGCCTTGGCGACCGGCATCGCCCAGGGAGCCGTGGCCAGGGTCGCGAAGCCCAGCACCGTGGCCGGCGCGACCGCGAACTCGACCAGCAGATTGCACGGCACCGCCACGAGGCTCACCCGGGCCGAGAGCACGGCGACCACCGGCGCACACACCGCCTGCGCGGCTCCCGCGGCCGCCAACGCCTCGGCCAGCCGCGGTGGCACCCCACGTCTCCGCAGCGCTGAACTCCATCGCGGGGCCAGCGTGAGCAGGGCACCGGTGGCGAGCACGGAGAGCAGGAAGCCATAGCTCCGGGCCAGCCAGGGGTCGTACAGCACGAGCAGCAGAACCGCCGTGGCCAGCGCCGGGATCAGTGATCGGCGTCGGCCGGTCGCGATGGCCAGCAGCGCGATCGATCCGCAGGCCGCGGCCCGCAGCACGCTCGGGTCCGGCCGGCACACGATGACGAAGCCGAGCGTGAGCGCCCCGCCGGCCAGGGCGGTCGCCCGCAGTGGGATGCCGAGACGCGGCGCCAGCCCTCGGCGCTCCGCCTGCTGTGCACGACCGGGTGGCCCGATGAGCAGGGCGAGCAGGATCGTGAAGTTGGCGCCGCTCACCGCCAGGATGTGTGTGAGATCCGTCGCCTTGAAGGCCTCGTCCAGCTCCGGCGTGATCCGTGAGGTGTCCCCCACCACCAGGCCCGGCAACAGCGCCCGTGCGTCCGGCTCCAGCCCGTCGGTCGCCGCCCGCAGCCCGCCTCGCAGCTCTCCGGCGAACCGCTGCGTGTCCGACGGCTGCCCGACCACTCGCGGCGGGCCACTGCCGCGCACGCGCAACACCGCCGCGATCCGGTCACTGTCTCCGAGCGGCGGCACGACCCGTGCCGTCACACGCACCCTCGTGGAGGGCAGGAGGGAGAGCCAGGGCGAGCCTTGTCGCTCACGGTCCGCCCCCACACCCGCACCCGCGTCCACGATCAGCAGCACCGGTGTGCGGGTTTCCGCCACCGTCCCGTTCGGCTTCTCGACCCGTCTGACCTCGGCGTTGAGCAGGATGGCGGTCGGAGCCGCATGGTTGCCCTTGATCCGCGGGCGCGTCAGCCGTGGGTCCGAGGTGACCTCCGCCTCGGCGGTCACCTGGGCATACTGCCGCGCCAGCTCCGGGACGGGGCCACGCCGCAGATCCGCGCCATGCAGACCGCCCGAGGCAGCCGCCGCCGCGACACAGAGCAACACAGCGGCGACGGAGACCTTCGGCCACGAACGCCATCGACGTCGCCGCATGCCGCCTCGCGGCCCACCATCTCGCTCCGGCTCCGGCTCCGGCTCCGGCTCCGGCTCCGGCTCCGGCTCCGGCTCCGGCCGATGATGCGGCCGTGACTCACCGCTCGCGCGACTTCGGCGGGTGGCCAACAACCCACCAGCCACGACCACGCAGACGATCACCACACCGGTGACCCACCCCGGCGGCGCGTCGAGCGCCAACGCCGCCGCCGCCCACGCCGCCAGCGCCGGAGGCACCAACCGCAGATCCGTCGGCGCCTCTTGGCGAGGATGCGCGGCACCGAGCGGATTGCCGGACGTGGCGTGTACGCCCGGACGGTGTACGCCCGGGCGGCTGTCGTCGGGCCGCAGAGCGCCGTTCGGCACGCCGGGCGCCGGGGAGGCCTGCCGCGCTCCGGGCCCTGCCGGACCGCGCGCCTCCGGGCCCCTCATGGCCGTACGAGATTCTGCAGATCGGCGAAACGGCGGTCGCCGATTCCGTTCACCTCACGGAGTTCGTCGACCGAGCGGAAGCCGCCGTGCTGGGTGCGGTAGTCGATGATGTGCTGGGCCAGTACCGGGCCGACACCGGGCAAGGTGTCCAGCTGTTCCAGCGTGGCCGTGTTGAGTCCGACCGGAGCGGCGGCAGCCCCCGCGGCGGCTCCGCCGGAGCCCACGGCACCGGGACCGCCCGCCACACCGGGCCTGGCGACAGCCGAAGGTCCCCCGACCAGCACCTGCTCACCGTCCACGAGCAGCCGCGCCCGGTTGAGTCCCTCGGTGTCCGTGCCGGGACGCACCCCGCCGGCCGCCCGGAGGGCATCGGCGACCCGGGAACCGGCAGGCAACCGCTGGATACCGGGCTCCCGCACCTTGCCACTGACGTCCACCACAACCACTGCACCGGCACCGGCACCGGCAGCACCAGCCGTACCGGCCACGCCTACCGGGTCCCGTGCGGCCGCAGACGACCCCGGCACCGCCTCCTGCCCGCCCTCACCCAACCCCTCGTACGAGCCCACCGCCCGCACCACTTCAGGTGCCCGCACCGGCTGGGTCCGCCCAGACCAGAAGTGCTGCGCGGCAAAGACAGCCGCGACCACCAGGACCACGGTGAGCGCGACCACGCTCCTCCGCTCCAGCCCGCACCTGGACTGCAGCCACAAGGGCATCCGCTCCCGGACGGCAAGCCCGGTCCGCTCCCGCCACGCGGCCCCGGCTCGCACCCCGGCACCCGCCCCAGCCGAAGCCGCAACCGCAGCCCCAGGCCCAGGCCCAGGCCCAGGCCCAGGCCCAGGCCCAACTTCAGCACCGCTCTCAACAGCAGTCTCAACATCGACTTCAGCATCGGTTTCACCACCGGCGACCACACCACTGCCGCCGCGACTCCACCCCTCCCGCCCCGACACCACGGGCGGACCATGCCTCAACTCCCCGCGCACTCTCGTCCGTTCGGCGAAGAGTGTCTCCGCGCGCAGGCGCAGCGCCTCGGCGGAGGCCTCTCGGCGTCGGGACCTGCCGCGAGGGCGGTGCCGGCGGTGTCGCGTACGACTGTCGGAGACCGGGCCCCGCCCCGGCCCGCTGGTTGCTGTCGCTGTCCGTGAAGGTGATCGAAGTGCCATGCCACGAGAATCGGGCACAACCGCCGAACCGCGATGATCTTGCTCAATTCCCGGGGATTACCGCCCAGTTGTGGATAACTCCGTCACCCACATGAGTCGGCCCGACCTCACCGAAGGTGATCTGCCTGCCCTCACAAGGAGATCGGTCCGCCCTCACGGTGAGATCGATCCAACCTCACCGAGGAGAAACAACCGCCCCGAGCAACCCGGGCCCCGTGTGCGCCCCGATCACCGCCCCGACCTCGCTCACATGCAGATCGGCCAGCCCCGGCACCCGAACCCGCAACCGCTCCGCGAGCGCCGCAGCCCGCTCGGGCGCGGCGAGATGGTGGACCGCGATGTCGACCTGCGCGCTTCCCGCCCGCTCGGCCACGATCTCCTCAAGGCGGGCGATCGCCTTGCCCGCGGTCCGCACCTTCTCCAGGAGCTCGATGCGCCCGCCGTCCAGTTGCAGCAGCGGTTTCACGGCCAGCGCCGACCCGAGCAGCGCCTGCGCCGCCCCGATCCGGCCGCCCCGGCGCAGATAGTCGAGGGTGTCGACGTAGAAGTACGCGTACGTGCCCGCGGCCCGTTTCTCCGCCGCGGTGACCGCCTCGTCAACCGTGCCGCCCGCCTCGGCGGACTCGGCCGCGGCCAGCGCGCAGAAGCCGAGGGCCATGGCGACCATCCCGGTGTCGACCACCCGCACGGGCACCGGCGCCTCGCGCGCGGCGAGGACAGCGGCGTCGTACGTACCCGAGAACTCCGCGGACAGATGCAGCGAGACGATGCCGGTCGCGCCGGACTCGGCGACCCTGCGGTAGGTCTCGGCGAACGCCTCGGGGCTGGGCCGGGAGGTGGTGACGGGCCGTCGTTTCTGCAGCGCCTGGGCCAGTGAGCGGGCCGAGATCTCGGTGCCCTCTTCGAGTGCCTGGTCGCCGAGGACCACGGTCAGGGGTACCGCGGTGATGCCGTGACGCTCCATCGTCCGTGGCGGCAGGTAGGCCGTTGAATCGGTGACGATCGCGACATGGCGGGACATGAGCTGGAGGTTACCTGTCAGTGGGCGTGGGCGGCAGTCCGCCCCCTCCCACCTGCGGTCGGGCAGAGGGGATCAAGTCGTGCTCTCGGGGCGGGGCTTCTTCTCCCAAGGGTAGGCCTGTCGCTGCACGGGCGGGTCGATCGCGGCCCGGGTGGGCTCCTCGGCCCTGCGCGACTCGGGGCTCTCCGGCCAGGTCTGCTGATCGGCGGGCACGGGCGGCGCCTCGGGCCACGGAGCCGGGGGCGGCGTCTGTGCCGCGGCCGGCTCCGGCGTCCGCGCGGAGGACGGACCTGGCATCCCTACGGACGGATCCGGCACCCCTGCTCCCGCGGACGGACCGGGCATCCCCGCAGAGGAGCCGGGCGACCCCACGGAAGGACCGGGCGAGCCAGCGGAGGACGGCTCCGATGTCCCCGTGGAAGACGGCTCCGTCGTCCAGTGCCGCAGCGCGCCCGCCTCCATGTCGATCTGGGTGCTCAGCGAGTCCAGGTCGTCGTTCCCGAAGCGCTGGGCGCGGTCGCGGGCCGCCCAGCGCAGGGCGTCCGCCGACTGCGTTATCCGCTCCGTGCGCTCCCGCAGTGAGGGAAGGCGCTCGGCGAGGCGGGCCCGGTCCGGCTCGCGCTCCAGCCGCTTCAGGTCGCCGTCCAGCTCGTGGCCGTGAGCGCTGAGCCGCTCGAAGAGTGCCAGGGACTCCTTCAGCGACTCGTCCTCCGTCACGCCCGCGTGCAGCGCGTCCTGGGTGGCACGCATCGACGTACGCAAGGAGAGGCGCAGTTGGGCGATCTCGCCCTGGGGTCCCGGCTGGGCGAAGGTCTTCGCCCTGAGCGTGGAGTCCTCCACCGTGCGGCGGGCCTGCGCGACGGTGCGGTCCACGCCGCGCTTGGCCGCGCCGACCACCTTCACCGTGGCATACGCGCCCAGCGCCACGAACAGCAAGAAGATCAGCGCCACGACTACGCCCACGGCTTCCATGACGATCCTCTCGCGTGCGGTCCAGTGCCGACGGTGCCGGCCGGCTCTTCCACGGTAAACGGAAAAGGCAGGCCGAGGGTTCCAGCGGAACCCCCAACCTGCCCGTAGAGGACTACCCCGACCAGGGGAACTGCCCCGACCCTCTCGGGCCCTCCGTCTGCACAGGAACCACCTGCACGGAAACCACGCGGGACCTACCTGGAAGCTACGCGGGAACGATGTTCACCAGCTTCGGCGCCCGCACGATGACCTTGCGGATCCCCGCCCCGTCCAGCGCGGCGACCACCTTCTCGTCGCTCAGCGCCACCTTCTCCAGCTCCTCGTCCGAGATCGACGGGGAGACCTCCAGGCGCGCCTTGACCTTGCCCTTGATCTGCACGACGCAGGTCACGGTCTCGTCCACGACGTACGCCGGGTCGGCCACCGGGAAGTCCCGGTGCACGACGGAGTCCGGGTGGCCCAGCTTGCGCCACAGCTCCTCGGCGATGTGCGGGGCCAGCGGCGCGACCAGCAGCACCAGCGACTCGGCGACCGTACGCGAGACCGGACCGCCCACCTTGGTCAGGTGGTTGTTCAGCTCGGTGACCTTGGCGATGGCGGTGTTGAAGCGCATGCCCTCCAGGTCCTGGCGTACGCCGTCGATGGCCTTGTGCAGGGCGCGCAGCGTCTGCTCGTCCGGCTCGGTGTCGACGACGGTGACCGCACCGGTCGCCTCGTCGACGACGTTGCGCCACAGCCGCTGCAGCAGCCGGAACTGGCCCACCACCGCGCGCGTGTCCCACGGCCGCGACACGTCCAGGGGGCCCATCGCCATCTCGTACAGACGCAGCGTGTCCGCCCCGTACTCGGCGCAGATCTCGTCCGGAGTGACCGCGTTCTTCAGGGACTTGCCCATCTTGCCCAGCAGCCGGGAGACCTTCTCGCCCTCGTGGAAGTAGGCGCCGTCGCGCTCCTCCACCTCGGCGGCCGGTACGGCGATGCCACGGCTGTCGCGGTACACGTAGGCCTGGATCATGCCCTGGTTGAACAGCTTGTGGAACGGCTCGACCGAGGAGACGTGCCCCAGGTCGAACAGCACCTTGGACCAGAAGCGCGCGTACAGCAGGTGCAGCACGGCGTGTTCGGCGCCGCCGACGTACAGGTCGACACCGCCGTGCGGCTGGCCCTCGCGCGGCCCCATCCAGTACTGCTCGATCTCCGGGTCGACCAGCTTCTCGGAGTTGTGCGGGTCCAGGTAGCGCAGCTCGTACCAGCAGGAACCGGCCCAGTTGGGCATGGTGTTGGTCTCGCGGCGGTACTTGCGCGGGCCTCGGCCGTCGCCCAGGTCCAGCGTGACGTCGACCCAGTCCTCGTTGCGGGACAGCGGGGTCTCCGGGGAGGTGTTCGCGTCGTCCGGGTCGAAGGTGCGCGGCGAGTAGTCCTCGACCTCGGGCAGTTCCAGGGGCAGCATCGACTCGGGCAGCGGGTGGGCGATGCCGTCCTCGTCGTAGACGATCGGGAAGGGCTCGCCCCAGTAGCGCTGGCGGCTGAACAGCCAGTCGCGCAGCCGGAAGTTGACGGTGCCGTGGCCGATGCCCTTGCGCTCCATCCACTCGGTGACGCGCGCCTTTGCGTCGGCAACGGCCATGCCGTCCAGCGAGATGTCGTCGTTGGCGGAGTTGATGATCTTCGCGTCGTACGCCCCGAAGGCGTTCTCCCACGTCGACGTGTCGGTGCCGCGCCCGTCGGTCGGCTCGACGATGCAGTGGATCGGCAGCTCGAAGGCGCGCGCGAACTCGAAGTCGCGCTGGTCGCCCGCCGGTACAGCCATGATCGCGCCGGTGCCGTAGCCCATCAGGACGTAGTCGGCGATGAAGACGGGGATCTGCTCGCCGTTGACCGGGTTGGTCGCGTACGCGCCGATGAAGACGCCGGTCTTGTCCTTGGCCTCGGCCTGCCGCTCCACGTCGGACTTGGAGGCGGCCTGCGCGCGGTAGGCGGCGACGGCCTCCGCGGGGGTGGCGTGCCCGCCCGTCCAGACGTCGTGGGTGCCCTCGGGCCAGGTGGCCGGGGTGAACTTCTCGACCAGCGGGTGCTCGGGCGCCAGGACCATGTAGCTGGCGCCGAACAGGGTGTCCGGGCGGGTGGTGAAGACCGTGATGGCCTCGCCGTCCACGGGGAAGTCGACGCGGGCGCCCTCGGAGCGGCCGATCCAGTTGCGCTGCTGCAGCTTGATGGCCTCGGGCCAGTCCAGCGCGTCCAGGTCGTCCAGCAGGCGGTCCGCGTAGGCGGTGATCCGCATGTTCCACTGGCGCAGCTTGGCCTTGAAGACGGGGAAGTTGCCGCGCTCGGAGCGGCCGTCGGCGGTGACCTCCTCGTTGGCCAGGACGGTGCCCAGCCCGGGACACCAGTTGACGGGCGCGTCGGAGGCGTAGGCCAGGCGGTACTCGCTCAGGATGTCGGCGCGCTCGACGTCGGTCAGCCCGCTCCAGGAACGTCCACCGGGTACGGCGCGCTCACCGGTCTGGAACTGTGCGACCAGGTCGGCGATCGGACGGGCCTTGCCCGCCTCGTCGTCGTACCAGGCGTTGAAGATCTGCAGGAAGATCCACTGGGTCCACTTGTAGTAGTCCGGGTCGATCGTGGCGAACGACCGGCGCCTGTCGTGGCCCAGGCCCAGCCGGCGCAGCTGGATCTTCATGTTCTCGATGTTGGCCTCGGTGGACACGCGCGGGTGCGTGCCGGTCTGCACGGCGTACTGCTCGGCGGGCAGGCCGAAGGCGTCGAAGCCCAGGGTGTGCAGGACGTTGTGGCCGGTCATGCGCTGGTACCGGGCGAATACATCGGTGGCGATGTAGCCCAGGGGGTGACCGACGTGCAGGCCCGCACCGGAGGGGTACGGGAACATGTCCATGATGAACTTCTTGGGCTTGGCGACCAGCGAGGGGTCCCCGGCCAGGTCACCCTTCGGGTTGGGGGCCTCGTACGTGCCGTCGGCGTCCCAGAAGTCCTGCCAGCGTGCCTCGATCTGCTCGGCCATGGCGGCCGTGTAGCGGTGCGGCGCGGCCACCTCGGAGGCGGCAGCGTTGTTCGTCTCGCTCATGATCCTCAAAGCTCCATCGATCGTCTCTGCCAGCGGCTCAGGAAATGAAAAAACCCCTCGCACAGGAGGGGGCGCCGCGCCGATGCCGGTCGCGGTTTTCCGGCGACCGGGATTGATCAGCGCGGCTCGCTAAGCAGAAGGCGTACGGCACGCATGGCGTCAGGGTACCGCAGCGGCCGAGCGGACCGCGACGCGCTTTCGGCTACGCTGCGGCACTGCGTGTCACGTCCGCGCCAGGTCGACAGAAGTTGAACAAGAGTCAAAAGTTACTTCGCGTAAGGGCCTCTAAGGGACATCACAACTCCCTCACTGCCCTTTGATAACAGCGCAATAACTCAAACCTCGTACCCCTCGGTATGGCTCGACCTAGAGTGCGGCAGCGGGACCGCTTTCCCGAACTGTTCGGAGTTGCCCCCATGAACTCTCGCCGCAACAACAGCACGCTCACCCAGCCGAGCCGATCGGTCCGGGGTGGAGTGACGGCTGCCGCTTTGCTGCTGATACCCCTCGTCGTAGTGGTCGGAGGTGACGGATTCCGCGACTTCCTCAACTTCGGCGCGGGCGTTCTGTCGCTCGTGTCCCTCACCCTCTCGGTGCTCTGGGGGCTCGTAGCGACCGACCGGGTCTTCCTCAACACGCGCCAGAGGCTGATAGCCCAGGCCGTGCACCGGAGCACGGCGGTGGCCTCGGTGGGCTTCCTGCTGCTGCACGTCTCGGTCAAGCTCGTCCTCGACCACACCTCGGCCATCGCGGTCGTGATCCCCTTCGGCCTGGGCGTCACCGGCACCGACGGGCTCATCGGTTTCGGCACCCTGGCCGGCCTCCTGATGGTCGTCACGGCCCTCACCGGCGCGCTGCGCAGTGCCTTCTCGTCCCCCGTGCAGGTCGCCGGTCGCTGGCGCGCGCTGCACATGCTGGCCTACCCCGCCTGGTGCTCGGCCCTGATCCACGGCCTCTTCGCCGGGCGCGAGGCGAAGCCGGTCTTCGTGATCCTGTACAGCCTGTCCCTGGTCGCCGTCATGGGCGCACTGCTCCTGCGGTCGGCCCCCCTGCCGTTCAAGCGGAAGGTCGCCGGGCGCGTCCTGTCCCTGCTCGACAGCGACAACCGGCCCTACCGCGAAGAGCCCGGGGCACGCCGTGCCGGTGCCTCCTCGCTGCCCGGCGGCGGTGGCGGTCGGCCCGGCTTCCCCGACATGCCGGTCCCCTCGCAGCGGACGTCGTCCCCGTCCGGGTCGTACCAGTCCCCGCAGCGCTCCGCCCTCCAGGACTCGGCGTCCTTCACGGACACCGGGTCCCTCACGGACACCGGCGGCTTCGCGGCCGCCTACCGGGCCGTCAACACCCCGCGCGCGCAGGACCCGCTGACGCCCGACCCCACCCAGCGCATGCAGGTACCGATGGACATGCAGGCCACGGAGGCGATGCCGCGCGTCGACGGCAACTCCGGGGCCCGCTGGCCGACCCCGTCCCCGCCGCTCTACGAGGCCCCGCCGCGCCCCGCCGGTACGCCGACGTACGACACCGGGACCATTCCCACATACGACGCGAACGGCATGTACGACACCGGTGCCGTCCCCACGTACGGCACAAGTGATGTGTACGACACCGGTGAGACGAACGACCCCCTCGGTACGTACAACCCGAACGACATGTACAACAGCGGTCCCGCCACTGAAACGCAGCCCGGTCCCTACGAGGCACCCAGCAACGGCGAACCCTGGAACGCGCCTTCCGGAGGCTTTTAGTGAACGAGGCCCTTCCCGACGTCCCCGAAGTCCGAGTGGTGGGCCTTCCCCAGCTCACCTCCGGTTTCGATCTCGTCGAGAGACTCGACCTGCCCATGCACCTGAAGGTGCACGGGCCGCTCGAGCCGATGGGCGGCGAGCAGCTCGCGCAGCTCTCCGAACGCATCAATCTGAAGGGCCGCGGTGGCGCGGGCTTCCCGTTCCACAAGAAACTGCGGTCGGTCGCCGAGGCGGCGATCCGCCGCGGTGTACGTCCCGTGGTCGTCGTCAACGGAAGCGAGGACGAACCCGCCTGCCGCAAGGACACGGTGATGATCAACCGTGCCCCGCACCTGATCCTGGACGGCGCCCTGCTGGTCGCCGAGGCGCTGGGCGCACGCACCCTGGTCGTCGGTGTGACCCGCGAGTCCACGCAGCGCTCGATGGAGGCGGCGCTCTCCGAGCGCGGGCTGACCAACCGGCGCGGAGCGACCATCCGCGCGCGCGTGCAGCGCAACCCGGTGCGCATGGTGACCGGAGCGGCGGCCTCGCTCGTCCGCTCCATCGACGGCGGTCCCGCGATCCCGCCGGGCCGCAAGACCAGCGCCTCGCAGAACGGTGTCGGTGGCGCGCCCACCCTGCTGTCGAACGCCGAGACGTTCGCCCAGCTGGCGATCGCCGCGCGCATCGGCGCCGAGCGCTACGGCAACACCGGTCTGTACGACGAGCCCGGCACGGTCATGCTCACCGTCTCCGGAGCGGTCGCCCGCCCGATGGTGATCGAGGCCCCCACCGGCGTACCGCTGCGGTACATCCTGCAGCTGGCCGGCGCCCCGCCGGTCCCGCAGGGCGTCCTGACCGGCGGGTACCACGGCAAGTGGATCGACTCCGCGACGGTCAACGAGACGATCGTCTCGCGCAACTCCCTTGACGCGGTGGGCGGTGCGCTCGGCGCGGGCGCGATCCTGCCGATCAGTACGGCGACCTGCCCGCTGGGCGAGTCGCTGCGGGTGGCGCAGTGGCTGGCGGAGGAGAGCGCGGGGCAGTGCGGTCCCTGCTACCTCGGGCTGCCCGCCGCGGCGCGCGGCATGGAGGACATCCTCAACGGCGGCGGCCCGGCCGCCCTGGAGGCCCTCAAGCAGGTCGCCAACGCCGTGAAGCGGCGCGGCGCGTGCTCGCACCCGGACGGCTCCGCGATGTTCCTGGAGTCGACCATCAAGGCGTTCACGGACGACCTGGCCGCACATGTCCTCGGCAACGGCTGCGGACGGCCCGTGGAGGGCGTTCTGCCGCTCTTCGAGGGCGGCCAGCAGCCCACCGGCATCCCGGGCGGCCAGGCGGAGCCCGAGCAGGGTCCCAGCCGCCAGAAGATCTACGTCGACTGGACACTGTGCCGCGGACACGGCCTGTGCGCGGACATCCTCCCGGAGGTCTTCCAGCTGGGCGCCGACGGTTTCCCGACCGTCGCGCAGGCGGGGGTGCCCCGGTACGCGGAGGCGAAGGCGCTGCGTGCCGTACGCCGCTGCCCGGCGCTCGCGCTGCGCCTGGAGGAGGACACCCGCGGAGCGGCTCCCCGCCAGAACCTCCCCGCCGTACGCGAGGGCGGTGGCGGCGGCCGCCGAGCCCTGGGCCGCGGCCGCTGACGCACCGGCGGCCCGGGAGACCGGGCCGCCGAACCGAACCGCGCACAGGAGCCGGCGCAAGAGACGGACAAGAGCGGGTCAACGCAAAAGGCGGGCCATCCTGATCGGATGACCCGCCTTCATCTGCTGTGGAGCTAAGGAGATTTGAACTCCTGACCCCCTGCATGCCATGCAGGTGCTCTACCAACTGAGCTATAGCCCCTCGCGGTGTTCCACCGGATCTCCCCGGCGGCGACGCCAACATTACCGGTCCCTCCGTGCACCGCCAAATCGTTTCCGGTACGCGCGGACAGGCCGAATGGTCACGACGGACAGCGCCGGCTTCCGGCCCCTGGCCGCGCGGGTGCCCGCCCCGCCGCTGCACGCCCTGGAGAGGGCCTCTGCGGTCGTCTCAGCGACGCTCACCGTCTCAGTGGGGCCCTGGCGGTCCCGCGGCCGCGGGACCGCGTGGAGAGCACTCCAGCGGCGTCGTGTTGACGTTGTCGACCCTCTACGGAGAGGCCACTTTCACATTGCCGGCCATGACCGGGGTCACCATGTGGCGAAACCCCGGTCGGCGTCAGGCAGTGGCGAAGGAATAGAACCGCTTGAGCGTGCAGTGCTCGTCGAGCAGCCGGCCGTAGATCGGCTCGCCCTCCAGCTCGCGGTACGTCTCGATCGGGTCGCCTTTTATGATCAGCGCCCGAGCGCACTCCTCGCACCAGTACTGGTAGTCGTGGTTGACCGGTTCCATGTCGCGCACGATGGGCGTACCACTGCCGCACCAATCGCACTTGCGCCTGTGTGCACCCATCGATCAGCTCCAGCTGTGGCCGCAGGCCGTGCACACGTAGGAAATTCCGCCACTGTCGCCGAAAAGCAGGGCGACATGGGCCGAACCGCAGGAAGGGCAGTCGAGGCGGGTGATCCGGTCCCGTATCACCTCGGATTCGGAAAGGTCGTCGACCTCCCCGAGGATGCTCGCAGGCATCGCCACTCCCTCCCGTCGGGCCGCCCCTTCCGGCCGTTTGATTCTGCCACGGCCGGGCCAATACGGTCAGCGACGCCTTCGTACCAGTCCGGACACGGCACCCGTCGCGGCGGTCGCGGCCAGCGCGAACATGCAGACGAGAAGCGCGTCCGAAGAGGTATACGCCCCCGAGGCCCCAAGTGACTCAAGCCGATTCAAGAAGAGTGTGCCGAACACCGCGACTCCGATCAGCTGACCGAGCTGGGTGACCGTGGCGAGGAGGCCGCTGGCGTCCGCCGCGTCCTCGGGGCGCACGGTGGCGAGGGCCCGCGTGAGCGTGGGACTGAAGCCCAGCGCGAGCCCTGTGCCGACGCCGGCGAACGCCACGTACAGCCAGAAGCCGGCTCCGTGGCCGTCCCGCAGTGCCAGTCCCACGCCCGCGACGGAGACCGCGGCGAGGGCGAACCCGGCCGGGATCAGGGCGCGTTGCCAGGATGCGGGCCATCCACGCCAGGTCAGCCCGACCAGCCCGAAGACCACCGCGGTCGGCGCGAAGGTGAGTCCCGCGCGCAGCGCGCTGAAGCCGAGGCCGCCCTGGATGTGCAGGGTGAGCACGAACAGGAAGCCTCCGTTGACCGCCATCACGGCCATGATCCGGAAGACCGCGAGCCCCATGCCGGGGTGGCGCAGCACCCTGGGCGCGATCAGCGGGGTGCCGCCGCGCCGGGCGAGCCGGGACTCGTACGCGCAGAACAGGGCGAAGGCGACCGCGGCGGCCGCGAGCGACAGCCAGGACCACAGGGGCCAGTCCTCCTCCTGCCCGAGCACCAGCGGCACCGTGAGCGACGACACGGCCGCGCCCAGGAGCACCAGGCCCGGCAGATCGAGCCGGTGCGCGCGCTCCGGGGCGCGTGTGTCGTCGCGCGGCAGGACGCGCGCCCCGAGCACCAGCAGTACGAGGCCCACGGGCACGTTCACCAGGAAGACAGGGCGCCAGCCCGTGCCGAACAGGTCAGCGCTGACCAGGACTCCGCCGGCCACCTGCCCGGCCGCGGCGCCGGTCGCGAGGACCGCCGCGTACAGGCCGAGGGCCCTGCCCCTGGCCTCACCGGTGAAGTTCCGCTGGATGAGGCTGAGGACCTGCGGGATCATCACGGCCGAGCCGGCTCCCTGGATCAGCCGGAAGGCGATCAACTCGCCCGTGCCCTGGGCGAGTCCGCAGGCGAGCGAGGCCGTCGTGAACAGCGCGAGGCCGGTCAGATAGACGCGGCGGTGGCCGAGCAGGTCGCCCAGGCGGGCGCCGGTGATCAGCAGGACGGAGTACGTGATGGCGTATCCGGCGACCACCAGCTGCAATTCGGCGCCGGAGGCGTGGAGTTCGGCGCCGATGGTGGGGACCGCGACATTGACGATGAAGACGTCGAGGAGCGCCATGAACTGGGCGGCGAGGACGATCGCGAGCAGTCGGGCGGGGCGATTGTCAGTGCCGGGAGTTTTACTTGGGGCAGGCCTTGGTCCGGGGCCGGATCCGGGTGCGGAGTCCGGGCCCGCTGGGGTTGTCGTCGTCATGGCATCGAGCGTGGCGGCGGGCGGGTACGGGTGTGGAGAGCCCGCCGATGCTGGTACTGACAGCACCTGGCAGGGGCGGGGTCCGGGGTCGACGATGGGGGATGTGACGACGATGGCCACGACACAGCGGCGTCGGCCGGAGCTGGCCGCCTTCCTGCGGAGCAGGCGGGCGCGGGTGACACCGGCCGATGTGGGGATGCCGCCGGGGCTGCGCCGCCGCACGCCCGGGCTGCGGCGCGAGGAGGTGGCGCAGCTGTCGGGGGTCGGCGTCACCTGGTACACGTGGCTGGAGCAGGGCCGGCCGATCAACGCGTCGCCCCAGGTGCTGGACGCCGTGGCGCGCACGCTGCGGCTCGACCAGCCGGAGCGCGAGCATCTGTACGACCTGGCGGAGGTGCCGTACACCCACGGCTTCGAGTCGACGACGCTGTCCCTGGGGCCGGAGGTCCAGGAGATCGTCGACGCCCTCGACCCGAGCCCGGCGGTGGTCTACAACGCGCGGTACGACATCCTCGCGACCAACCCGGCTTACCGGGACGTGTTCTTCGTGCCGGAGACACGCCCGGCCGGCGGTGGTGTCCGCAACGCGCTGTGGACGCTGTTCACGGCCTCGGAGGAGGACTGTCCGCTGGTGTTCCGGGAGAGCGAGCTGCCGGTCATGGTGGCGACGCTGCGGGCTGCGTACGGAAGACATGTCGGCGAGCCCGTGTGGGAGGACTTCATACGCAGGCTGTCGGAGGTCAGCGGGCACTTCGCCCGGCTGTGGCGGAACGGGGACGTGACGCCGCCGGGACCGCGCGTGAAGACGTTCCGGCACGTGGCGGTGGGCGAGTTGCGGATGACGTCGGTGTCGTTGTCGGTCGACGGGATGCCGGAGTGCCGGGTCGTGGTCTACCGGCCGGCCGACGAGGAGACGAGTGCGCGGGCCGCGCGGCTGAGGGAAATCCGACGGCAGCCGAGGGCACGAAAAATCCCGCCCCCTGATGGGAACGGGATCATCGATCTGCTGAGCTGATCTGTGGAGCTAAGGAGAATTGAACTCCTGACCTCCTGCATGCCATGCAGGCGCTCTACCAACTGAGCTACAGCCCCTTGCGGGTGTCCGACCCGGCTTCCCGGCGGCGGAACAAGAAGAACTTTAGCCTGCGACCAGCCGGAAAGTGAAATCCGGTCCCGCGGGGCATCGGGGGCCGGACGGAACACCCGGCGACGTGCCCCGGAAGTGCCCCGCGACGGCTCGCGACGGACGCCACGGGCGCCTCGAAGGAGCGGCCCGGCCGGAAGCCCGAAAGGCTGCCGGCGGAGCGCCTAGTCGTCGTCTCCCAGCACCGGCTCGGGGAGCGTCCCCGCGTTGTGCTCCAGCAGTCGCCAGCCGCGGGCGCCCTCGCCGAGGACGGACCAGCAGCAGTTGGAGAGGCCGCCGAGGCTCTCCCAGTGCTGGGACTCCAGGCCGAGGAGGCGGCCGATGGTGGTGCGGATCGTGCCGCCGTGGCTGACGACCACGAGCGTGCCGTCGTCCGGGAGCTTGTCGGCGTGCCGGAGGACCACCGGGGCCGCGCGGTCGGCGACCTCGGTCTCCAGTTCGCCGCCGCCCCGGCGCACCGGCTCGCCGCGCTTCCACGCCGTGTACTGGTCGCCGTACCGCTCGATGATCTCCTCGTGCGTCAGGCCCTGCCAGACGCCCGCGTAGGTCTCGCGCAGGCCCTCGTCGTGGGTGATGTCGAGGTCGGTGAGCACGGACAGCTCGGCGGCCGTGTTCGCGGCCCGCTTCAGGTCCGAGGCGACGATCGCGTCGGGCTTCAGGGACGCGAGCAGCCGGGCGGCGCGGCGGGCCTGGCCCACGCCGGTCTCGGTGAGCTCGACGTCCGTCGTGCCCTGGAAGCGGCGCTCCACGTTCCACAACGTCTGGCCGTGGCGCCACAGGATGACGCGGCGCCCCCGGCCCGCCTTCTTCCCGGCCTCGGACAGCGGCCTGCCGTCCGGCACCGGATGCCCCGCCCCGGCGGTCACCGAAGCTCTCCGCGCAGTTCGGCGGCGTCCTCCGCGTCCTGGAGCTCGGCGTGCTCGGCGCCCTTGCCGCGCGTGGCCTTCGCGTCCGCGGGCAGATCGAGCTCGGGGCAGTCCTTCCAGAGCCGCTCCAGCGCGTAGAACACCCGCTCCTCGCTGTGCTGGACGTGCACCACGATGTCCACGTAGTCGAGCAGGATCCAGCGGGCGTCGCGGTCGCCCTCGCGGCGCACCGGCTTCGTGCCGAGCTCCTTGTTCAGCCGCTCCTCGATCTCGTCGACGATCGACTTGACCTGGCGGTCGTTGGGCGCGGAGGCCAGCAGGAAGGCGTCCGTGATCGACAGCACGTCGCTGACGTCGTACGCGATGATGTCGTGCGCGAGCTTGTCTGCGGCCGCCTGCGCGGCGGTGGTGATGAGCTCGATAGAGCGGTCAGTGGCGGTCACTACAAGGCTTTCCGTAGACGGTCAGGTGTCCCCGAGGGGTTGGGGCCTGTGCGGCGGATCATGCCGGAGAAGCGGGGTCCGGCACGCGCATCCACGCTTGCCGGACGCCTTCGCACGCCTCCGGCCTGCTCCGCCGGGCAGGCCCTACCCCAAGGGTCTCACGGACCGCCGACAGCACCCCACGTGATTAACCGATCATGCCGCGGGCGCCCCGGGGCCTCCGGACCCGCACCCGGACACGCCCAGCGCCTGGACGAGGGGCTCTACGAGGGCCTGGCCCCGGCGCCTGGACCCGGTGTCCGTACCGGCGGCCGGCGGCGAGTGCCCGACCGCCACGCGGCCCGGGCACCCCGAAGGCACCGCCGGTCACGCGCCCGTCACCCGCCCGACGAACCCGCCGAGCCACCCACCTTGTAGTCCTGGCCCAGTACGACCGACACATCCGCGTTCGACGTGGTCTTGCCCTTCTTCACCGAACTGGTCGGCAGGCCCAGCGTCTTGGCGACCTCCACCGCGTCGTCCTTCTTCGCGGCGTCGGTGTATGTGATCTGGGACACGGCCTCGGCGACATCGGTCTCGCCGCCGTCGACGAAGGTGTAGCCGCCGTTCAGCAGGACCACCCGGGCCTGTTCGGTGGCGTCCTTGTCACCCGTCGAGTTGCGGATGCCGACCTGGACGGCCGCACCCTTCTCGGGACTCTTCGCGGCGCCGCCGAGCACGTCCTTGACCACGCTGTCGCTGGCCTGCGCGCTGAGCCTGCCGTCCGTCTGGACCGGCAGCAGCGCCGTCTTGTAGTCGCCGCCCTTGGCCCGGTCGGCGAGCTTGGCCAGGAACGCGCCCAGGTCCTTGTCGCTCAGCGAGGGGTCGAGGATCTGCGCGAGCGTCTGCACGGTGGTCGTCGCGGCCTGCGGGTCCGACGACAGCTTGCGCAGCACTGCCTGCATGACCTGGCCGAACCGCTCCAGCTGAGCGTTCTGCGACTCCCCCGAGGCGCGGTACGTGGCGTACGCGACGGCCATCTTGCCGCTCAGCGTCTGCTCCTCGCCCTTCTTGACGAGAGGCGCCTCGCCCTTCTTCTTCGCGTCCGGGTCCGGCACGTCCGCGTTGGTGTCGACATCGATGTTGCCGACGAGTTCGACGAGGTTGTTGAGGTACGGGGTGTCGAGACGCCAGGTGCCCTCGACGTCGGTCCCGAGCACGGTGTCGATCTCGTCGCGCGTCCCGGAGGACCCGTCGTCGTCGACCGACTTGGCGAGCGTGGTCGTGGTGCCGTTGTCGTCCGTCAGGGCAAGGGAGTTGGGCAGCAGGACGGTGGCGCCCTGCTTGGTGGTGGTGTTGTCGACGAGCAGCGCCGTCGCCGTACCGCCGCCCTTGGTGTTGTGCAGATGGACGATGATCACGTCACGGTTCTGGGCGCCGCCGGCGGTGGTCGTCCCGGACGCCGACTCGGAGGACGTTCCCGGCAGCCTGCCGTCGTACCAGAGGTAGCCGACGCCGCCGACCGCGACCAGCGCGAGCGCCACGACCAGGGCGACGACACGGCCGCGCGCCCGGCGCTTGGCCTCCTCGCGCCGCTCGGTGCGGTTCTCGGTGAACTTCAGCCAGTCGATGACGTCTTCGGAGTTCTCCGGCTGCTCCTCCACGAAGGCGAACTGCTCGGTCCGGTACTCGCGTTCACCCTGCGGCCCTTCGCCCTGCCGCCCGCCCTCCGGGGACTCCGGAGACTCCGGCCGCCCCGACTGCTCCGGGGACTGGGCGGGGCGCGCCTGCTGCGGGATGTAGGCGGTCTGCTCCGCGACGTGGGCCTGCTGCTGACCGGTGTCATAGGGCGCCACAGGTTGCTGCTGACCCGTGTCATACGACACCACGGGCGACGCCTGCTGCCCCTGCTGGCCCATCGCGTACGGGTCGTACCCGTACCCCTGCCCGTATCCCTGCCCCTGGTGATCCTGGTGGCCCACGTGGTCCTGGTGCCCCTGCTGCCCCTGGTACGCCTGCTGTCCCTGGTGTCCTTGCCCGTACCCCTGCGCCTGCCCCCCGTAGGGGTCGTACGAGCCGTACTCCTGCTGGGCCTGCGGGGCCCCCGGAGTGTGCGGAGTCTGGGAAGGTGACGGCACCTGCCGGTACACAGGCTGCCCGAACTCGTCGTAGCCGACGAGCTCGTACTGGTCGCCCCCGTACCCAGCGTCGTATCGGTCGTTCACCGGTGCCCCTCTCGGCTCACTCGCCGCGGTACAGCTCTCGCTTGTCGATGTAGCGCACCACACCGTCCGGCACCAGGTACCAGACCGGGTCGCCCTTCGCGACCCTCACACGGCAGTCTGTGGACGAGATGGCGAGCGCGGGGACCTCGACGAGCGATACACCGCCCTCCGGCAGACCGGTGTCGGTCAGTATGTGGCCGGGCCGGGTGACCCCGATGAAGTGCGCGAGGGAGAACAGTTCTTCGGCGTCGCGCCAGGTGAGGATCTGACCAAGTGCGTCGGCGCCGGTGATGAAGAAGAGATCCGTGTCGGGGTTGAGCACCCGGAGATCGCGCAGGGTGTCCGTGGTGTAGGTCGGGCCGCCGCGGTCGATGTCGATGCGGCTCACGGAGAACTGCGGGTTCTCGGCGGTCGCGATGACCGTCATCAGATAGCGGTCCTCAGCCGGGGAGACCTTGCGGTCGGTCTTCTGCCATGGCTGTCCGGTCGGCACGAACACCACTTCGTCGAGGTGGAACTGCGCGGCGACCTCACTGGCCGCCACGAGGTGCCCGTGGTGGATCGGGTCGAACGTTCCGCCCATGACGCCGAGGCGGCGCTTTCCCGGGTTCGACGGGCCGTTTCCCGGGCCGCGCCGTGCGCTCCGCGCCGTGCCGCCCGCCGGACCGGTAGGCATGTCCTGCTCTCCCATGCGTGCAGACCCTACCGGCCCCGACGACGGGTCCGGTCGCGCGGGCGTCAGCGGTCCCGGTTGAAGCGGGTGGTGATCCACAGCAGCAGCATCAGGATGAAGAAGGCCCCGCCGCCGGTCAGGTAGGGGCTGAGGCTCTCGTGGTTGCCGCCGTGCTCCTCGCCCTCGGCGGCAAGTGTGACCAACTGGGCAGCGGTGCTGTGGAAGCTCATCTTCGGCAGGACCTATTCGGTGTGGGCGGGATAAAGACTTCCGCACATCGTAAGCGGGGGCTGTCGCCGGTATCACTCCGACTCCGCCGTCAGGACTGCCCGGCCTCCGGCACCCCGAACCATCGGCCTCGGCGGAGCGTGCCTCCCGGCGTCCGCCGAGAGATCCTGCCGGCCGTCTCAACCGTCCGGAACCCTCCGCGGGTCTAAGGGGTCGGGAACCTTCCGCCCGGCCTCACTCGTCCCGTTTGTAGCCGCGCAGAAGGAACCAGGCAGTCAGCACACAGCCGACGACCATCACGATCAGCACGACACGGAGGAGATTCCCCGCCCCTTGCTGCTGGGCGGCGCTCGCGGCCTCGGTGAGCCAGGGCTCGGGGAGATGCTCCATGACGTACTACTCCTTCGCTGTACTGCCCGTCCACGGTATATCCGCCTAGGCTGGACCCCGCCTTGGGGGCACAGAAGGCAATCAAACGCATGGGGGACCACATGCCAGAAGAAAGCCACGAGAACGTACCGAGCAGGCAGCGCCGGCGCTTCGAGGGGATCTCCTCCCGGGCGTACGAACACCCGGCGGACCGCTCGGCCCTGGTCGCCCTGCGCAAGCTCAGCGGCTTCGACACCGTTTTCAAGGCGCTCAGCGGCCTGCTCCCGGAGCGCAGTCTGAGGCTGCTGTTCCTGTCGGACTCCGTGCGCGTCTCGGACGCCCAGTTCACTCACCTGAACGTCATGCTGCGCGACGCCTGTTACATCCTGGACCTGGAGAAGGTCCCGCCGATGTACGTCAACCAGGACCCGCAGCCGAACGCCATGTGCATCGGTCTGGACGAGCCGATCATCGTCGTCACCACCGGCCTCGTCGAGCTGCTCGACGAGGAGGAGATGAGGGCGGTCATCGGCCACGAGGTGGGCCACGCGCTGTCCGGCCACTCCGTCTACCGCACGATCCTGCTCTTCCTGACCAGCCTCGCCCTGCGAGTGGCGTGGATACCGCTGGGCAACCTCGCGATCATGGCGATCGTGACCGCCCTGCGCGAGTGGTTCCGCAAGTCCGAGCTGTCCGCGGACCGCGCCGGTCTCCTGGTCGGCCAGGACCTGAAGGCCTCGATGCGCGGCCTGATGAAGATCGCGGGCGGCAACCACCTCCACGAGATGAACGTGGACGCGTTCCTCGCCCAGGCCGAGGAGTACGAGGCCGGGGGCGACCTCCGCGACTCCGTGCTCAAGATCCTCAACGTCATGCCCCGCTCCCACCCCTTCACCACGGTCCGCGCGGCCGAGCTGAAGAAGTGGGCCGAGTCCCGCGACTACCAGCGGATCATGGACGGCCACTACCCGCGCCGGGACGAGGACGGGGACACCTCGGTCACGGACTCCTTCCGTCAGTCGGCCGCCAGCTACGCCACGGACGTCAAGAACTCGAAGGACCCGCTGATGAAGCTGGTCAGCGACATCGCGGGCGGCGCGGGCGACCTCGGCGGCCGGGTCCGGCGCGGCTTCGGCGGCTTCGCGACCGGCGGCGGAGGCGCAAGCAGCAGCTCCCCGCAGGACCAGCCGCCCACCGACGGCCCGGACGACGAAAGCCCCAACGGAAGCAACGGCAGGGCCTGAGCGCGGAAGCGCCGCCCTCAGCCCGGGCTCGGGCCGCCCCTCGAAGGCGGGGGCCGGCCCGACCCGGAGCGTGCCGCAATCCCGGCCCTCGGAAGCCCCCTGAGCCACAGCCGGTCCGAACCCGGAAGCCGGGTCCCGAAGCCAGAAGGCGGGTCCGGCGCCACAGCTCAGTGCCTGAAGCACGGCTCGGGGCACGGCAGCCCGGGGAGCCAGTCGGGTCCGGAGCCACAGCTGAGCCGGAGCCAGGAGCCGGGCCGGAGCCACCGTCAGGCTGGAGCCGGAAGCCGGGGCCGGAGCCACAGCTCAGCCCCCGAACCACGGCTCAGGGCACGGCGGCCCAGGCGGCCAGTCCGGACAAGCGGCAAGCGGCGGCCCAAGCAGCCAGCCCGGACGCGGCGGCCCAGACAGCCAGTCGGCACGCGGCGGCCCAGGGGCCAGCCCGCACACGCGGCGGCCCAAACAACCAGAAGGTCCAGAAGGCCGAGGGGCCGAGAGGGCTGAGGAGGCCGATCTACAGCTTCGGCTGGGCGCTCGCCGCCAGTGATCCGCACAGTGACGTGGCGCTGCCCGTCGCGTACGGGTCGGTGCCGGCCGGGCCGCCCGCCCTGGCCGTCTCGCCCGCGAGCAGCGGGCGCAGATGGTTCGTCGCGTCCTCGGCGCAGGCCAGCGGCCCGGCCTGGACGTACGAGACGACCAGCTCGGTCTGGTGCATGCGCAGGTCGTCGCGGTCGAACCGGAAGTGCAGCTCGCGCCGCACGGTGAACAGCGAGGCCTTGGCCTTCTCGTCCGAGCCGGTCGGCCGCAGGGCGTAGACGAAGGTGTGGTCGGCGCTGACCTCAAGGGTGTCGGAGTCGGTCTCGGCGGCCGACAGCGTGCCCTGCACCCGGATCTTGCTGTCGGCCAGCTCCGCCTGGTTGGGGTCGAAACGGACCAGCCAGCCGGTGGGCGCGTGCCGTCCGTCCGCGGTCGGCCGCTCGAAGCTCTGGTCGAACTGGTCGAGCTGCTGCGGGTCGAGCCGTATCCGCACGGACCGGGTGGCGCCGCCGGTGAGGACGTCCGGGTCGAGCGACGACTCGACGAGGTAGTCCTTCGCCGTGGTCAGGGCGGTGACGACCTGGCTGTCGGAGAAGTGGGCGGTGCGCCGGGAGGCGGGCAGCGTGATGCCCTCGGCTCCGATGCGGAACTGGTCGGCCGGGCTGTGCGCGTACAGCGAATCGATGTCCGTGGAGCCGGGCACGGCGCTCTGCGGCGCGAGCGGTATCACGGTCATCCGCAGCGGCTCGGGATGCTTGGCGGCGGGCGTCTGGTACGGATGGCGTACGCCCATGTAGATCGCGGTGCCGAAGGCCACGGCGATCAGCAGGACGAGGATCAGCGCCTGCCGGGACAGGCCCCTGCGCATCGGCGGGCGGCGGCGGACGGCCGGGGTGTGGTCGCCGATCCGCTCCTGCGCGGAGAACTCCTGGAGGCGGGCAGCCCGGACGAACGACTCGTCGAAGACGACGGATCGATACTCTTCCTCGCCACCACCAGGAGCACCCTCGGGGGTCCCCTCAGGTGGGTCTCCAGGTCCGCCCATACATTCAGAGTAGGTCTCAGGGACCTCAGGTAAACGCCCTGGTACACGACAAGTTCTGACAGGACCTCACGGAAGCCCTACGGCGTGCGCGGCACCGCCGAGACGGCTGGCTGGGAATAGTCGGCCGAGGCCGAGGGACCCACTCCGCTTCCCTGTTCGAGGCCTGTGGAGGCGGGCGGCGGGACCTGGTCCCGGCTGCCCGAGGAAGCTCCCCGGTAGACGGCCGTGAAAGCGAGCGCGACCATGCCGATCCCCATCACGAGGGCGAGCATCCAGGCGACGGGACGGTGCCAGCGGGCCTGTTTCCCGTACGTCCCCGGGTTGCCGTAGCCGCCGTGCAGGACGTCACGGTCGTCGAGGTCGTCCAGTTCCGGGTCGTGGCCGAAATCACCACGGCCGTCGGGTCCGAATCCGTCGTCGTGGAACTCGTCGTCGCCGCGTACCCCTCGGGGGTGTGTCCGGCGCGCTTCGGCCTCGGAGGCCTCGGCTCTCGCCTGGGCGGCGGCAAGGAGGCGCTCGACGGCGGTCGGTTCGTGAACCGTGGCCGCCCGCACAAAGGCCTCGTCGAAGACCACGGAGGCGAACTCTTCGTCCGCACCCCCGCGGTCGCGGTCGTCGTCGGGCTCCCAGCCGTCAGGGAACGGCGTGCCCCCCACGTCCTCCGGCACGGATCCAGAGTAGACCGGGGTGGTCAATTTGGGCAGACGGTATGGAAATTCATCCGCCTGACGAGACGCTTTCCGGGCGAGGCCCCCAAACACTCCGTGCGGGGTTTTCTCGGCGAGTTCTCCGAGCGCCCCTCGCCACGTCCCCGAGAGCCCCTTCGCGAGCCCTTCGCGGAGTCCTTCGCGAGTCCTCCGGGAGCCCTCCACGGCCCCCTCAGCGGCGGATGTGCCCGTCGCCGGTGACGATGTACTTCGTGCTCGTCAGCTCCGGCAGCCCCATCGGCCCCCGCGCGTGCAGCTTCTGCGTGGAGATCCCGATCTCGGCGCCGAAGCCGAACTGGCCGCCGTCGGTGAAGCGCGTGGACGCGTTCACGGCGACCGTCGTGGAGTCGACCAGCTGGGTGAACCGGCGGGCGGCCTGCTGCGAGGTGGTGACGATCGCCTCGGTGTGGCCGGAGGTCCACAGCCGGATGTGCTCGACGGCGCGCTCCAGCGAGTCGACGACGGCCGCCGCGATGTCGTACGACAGGTACTCGGTCTCCCAGTCCTCGGTCGTCGCCTCGACGACGGTGGCCTTGGAGTCCTTGGCGTAGCCGAGAACGCGCTCGTCCCCGTGCACGGTGACCCCGGCCTCGGCGAGGGCGTCGAGGGCGCGCGGCAGGAACTCGGGCGCGATGTCCTGGTGGACGAGGAGCGTCTCGGCGGCGTTGCAGACGCTGGGCCGCTGCGCCTTGGAGTTGATCAGGATGTCGATCGCCATGTCGAGGTCGGCCCGCGCGTCGACGTAGACGTGGCAGTTGCCGGTGCCGGTCTCGATGACCGGGACGATGGACTCCTGGACGACCGTCTGGATCAGGGAGGCGCCGCCGCGCGGGATGAGCACGTCGACGAGACCGCGGGCGCGCATCAGCTCCCGCACGGACTCGCGGCCCTCGCCCGGCACGAGCTGGACGGCGTCGGCGGGCAGGCCCGAGCCGCCCACCGCGTCGCGCAGGACCCGTACGAGGGCGGTGTTGGACTCGTAGGCGGAGGACGAGCCGCGCAGGAGCACCGCGTTGCCGGACTTCAGACAGAGGGCGGCCGCGTCGACGGTCACGTTCGGGCGGGCCTCGTAGATGATGCCGACCACGCCGAGCGGGACGCGGACCTGGCGCAGGTCGATGCCGTTGGGCAGGGTCGAGCCACGGACGACCTCGCCGACCGGGTCGGGCAGTGCCACCACGTCACGCACGTCGGAGGCGATCGCGCGGATCCGCTCGGGGGTGAGCGTCAGCCGGTCGATGATCGACTCGCTGGTGCCTGCCTCACGGGCGCGCTCGATGTCCTTGGCGTTGGCCTCGACGATCTCGCTCGTACGGACCTCGAGCGCGTCCGCGATCGCGAGCAACGCGTCGTCCTTCTCGGCCCGCGGGAGCGGGGCGAGGTCGGCGGCGGCGCCCTTGGCACGGTAGGCGGCCTGGGTGACCGGGGACATCGAGTCGTACGGCGAGAGCGTGGTCATATCCCGCAGGGTAGTGCGCCCGCGAGAGCTGTTCAGCCGTTGTCCCACACCGCGAGACAGGTCCTGAAATGCCCCTAGAAAGGGTGTACGCCCACAGGTGTCGCCGGCAGCGGTCCGTATCCCTCGGCGATGCGCTGGTGGTAGGTCTCGCGGTCGATGACCTCCAGGCCGACGATCTCCCAGGGCGGCAGTTTCGCGGTCTGGCGGTGCTCGCCCCACAGGCGCAGCGCGACGGCGGCGGCGTCGTGCAGGTCGCGGGCCTCTTCCCAGTAGCGGATCTCCGCGTGGTCGTTGGCATAGCGGCTGGTCAGCAGAAAGGGGTGGTCGTGGGCGAGCTGTTCAAGACCGCGCCTGACCTCCTTCAGCGGGGCTTCGGCCCCCGAGACGCTCAGCGTGACGTGCCAGAGCCTCGGCAGGTCCTGCGGCTCCTCGACCTCGTAGGTGTCGCCGGCCGCGACGCTGGTCAGAGCCCGCTCCTCGCCGGCCACCCGGGAGCCGACACCACCGCGGGACGCCGCCGCCCCAGGGCGCACTCGTCTCACGACGGCCTCCTTTACGCAATGGGTCCGCTCGGACTGAGGGGGTCTCCCTGAAACAAAGTTGAGCAGGTGGGAAGCCTCCGTGTGACGGTTTTACGGAACGTCCACCGGCGGGGGCCTTCCTTTCGGCCGTTTACGGGTGGAGCAGCACCAGATCGTCCCTGTGTACGACTTCGCGTTCGTACGCCGGACCCAGCTCGCGGGCCAGCTCGTGCGTGGAGCGGCCGATCAGCTGCGGGATCTCCTTGGCGTCGAAGTTCACCAGCCCCCGGGCGACGGCCCGTCCCGCGCTGTCGCGCAGTTCGACGGGATCGCCCGCGGCGAAGTCGCCCTCGACGCCCGCGATACCGGCCGGCAGCAGGGACGTACGCCGCTCGACGACCGCGCGCACGGCCCCGTCGTCGAGGGTGAGGGCACCCTGCGGGGTTGACGCGTGCTGGAGCCACAGCAGACGGTCGGCCGAGCGGCGGCCCGTGGAGTGGAAGTACGTGCCGGTGTCCCGGCCCGCGAGGGCGTCCGCGGCGTGCACCGCGCTCGTCAGCACCACGGGGATACCGGCCGCGGCCGCGATGCGGGCCGCCTCGACCTTGGTGACCATTCCGCCGGTGCCGACGCCCGCCTTGCCCGCGCTGCCGATGTCCACGTGCGCGAGGTCGGCCGGGGTGCGCACTTCCGCTATCCGTGACGTGCCGGGCTTGCTGGGGTCGCCGTCGTACACCCCGTCCACGTCGGAGAGGAGGACCAGCAGGTCGGCGCGGACGAGGTGGGCGACGAGGGCGGCGAGCCGGTCGTTGTCGCCGAAGCGGATCTCGTCCGTGGCGACGGTGTCGTTCTCGTTGACGACGGGCAGGGCGCCCATCGCGAGGAGCTTGTCGAGGGTGCGCGAGGCGTTGCGGTGGTGGGCTCGGCGGCTCATGTCGTCGGAGGTGAGCAGCACCTGGCCGACACGGACGCCGTAGCGGGCGCAGGAGGCGGTGTAGCGGGCGACCAGGAGGCCCTGGCCGACGCTGGCGGCGGCCTGCTGACGGGCCAGGTCCCTGGGACGGCGGCGCAGGCCCAGCGGGGCGAGGCCCGCGGCGATGGCGCCGGACGAGACGAGGACGATCTCCTTCTCACCGCCGCTGCGCCCCTTGGCCAGGACGTCCACGAGGGCGTCCACGCGGTCGGCGTCGAGGCCTCCGGACGCGGTGGTCAGGGACGAGGAACCCACCTTGACGACGATCCTGCGGGCCTCCGCCACTCCCGGCCTCGCCGCCTGCACTGCCGCCTGCCTTGCCGCTGACACGCTGTACCCCAATGTTCCGACCAGCCCGGTCTGTGCAATCTACGTGACCGAGGGTGGCCGGCGCCGCCGCGTTTCGAGTGGCGGACGGCATGCGGGCCGCGGAGGCCCGAGTGAGGAAGACGAGAGAACCAGCTCACAGGTTCCAGTCTTTTTAGCCCGAAATACGGTGAATGATCTCACGCAAGATTGCTAGCGGGCCCGCCGAAGTCATACGGTCAGGGATCGGCTTCCCACTGGCACGAGGATCCGCGAGAAATCGCGGGGATTCGCGAGGCATGACGAGGCCGACCCCCATGTTTCCCCCCATCCGTCGCATCCCTCGCAGGAGCCCATTCCGTGCCCTCCGCCGGACTCGCCCCCCGCCGCATCGTGCAGCTGTCGGCGCTGCTCTCGATGTTCGCGCTCTTCACGGCGCAGATCGTCTCCGCTCTGCTGCCGAACGTCCCGGTGTTCATCGCCGCGAGCGCCGCCGGGCTCGCCCTCGACGTGTTCCTGCAGTACCGGGACCCCGGTCTGCTCTCGCTCCTGGGCAAGGTCCGCTTCGACGTCACGGTCCGGCAGTTGCTGCGCGACATGCTGATCCTGGTGGGGCTCCTGCGGATCGAGGGCATCAACCCGACGCGCGAGCAGGCTCCGCTGCTGATCGCGCTGTGCCTCTTCTACGCCCTGCACTTCGCCTGCCAGGCCGCCGCGGTCGTGGTCCGCCGCACCCGTACGCTGCCGATCGTCACCCGCAACATCGACGCGTCCGCGCTGCGCCTGAGCGCCGCGCCGCCGCGCGTCCTGGCCCGACGCCCGGGTCACCGCCTGCTCACCTTCTCGATCCCGACCACGGCCGGCCTGATGGTCACCGCGGCCACCACGGACGCGTACTGGGGCGCCATCGGCGTCGGCATCGCGCTCGTCCTGATCGGCGGCGGCACCGCCTACCTCGCCACCTGGCTGCTGCCCAAGAAGCGCGCCAAGAGCGAGCAGAAGGTCATGGAGTGGCTGGACAAGTGGCTGGCCGACTACCGGCCGACCGTCGCCATGTACTTCTCGGGCGGCACGACCTCCGCGTACCAGGCGAACATGTGGCTCTCCACGCTCTCCTCGGTCGACGCCAAGCCGCTGATCGTGCTGCGTGAGCGCTTCATGGTGCAGAAGATCGACGCCACGGACGTCCCGGTCATCTGCTTCCCCAAGGTCTCGACGATGTTCTCGCTGGAGAACTCGACGCTGAAGATGATGCTGCACCCGGCCAACGCCGCGAAGACCTCACAGGTCCTGCGCATCCCCACGATCAAGCACGCCTTCATCAACCACGGCGAGTCCGACAAGCTGTCCTCCTGCAACCCGTACGCGAAGGCGTACGACGAGGTGTGGGTGGCCGGTCCCGCGGCGCGCGAGCGGTACGCGCTGGCCGAGGTCGGCGTCGAGGACAAGGACATCGTGGAGGTCGGCCGCCCGCAGCTGGCGCCGATCCGCCCCTACTCCGGGGCGCCGACGGGCACGTACACGACCGTGCTGTACGCCCCCACGTGGGAGGGCTGGGACGGCAACCCCGGCAACACCTCGGTGGTGCTGGCCGGCGAGAACATCGTGAAGCGGCTGCTCGCCGACGAGGGCGTACGGCTCCTCTACAAGCCGCACCCGATGACCGGTTCCGTCGACCCGCGCGCGGGCGCCGCGAACCAGCGCATCATGGCGATGATCCGCGAGGCCAACACCAAGAGGTCCGGCGCCCGTCCGGACGCCGGTGCCGCCGCCGAACTGACGCGCCGCACGGCCGAGTTGGACAAGCTCACGTCCACCGACTTCCGTGAGAGTGCGGACGAGATGGAGCGGATGCTGCTCCAGGGCGCGCCGCGGGGCGACCGCGAGGCGGCCATCGTCGAGGCCACGCTGGCCTGGGAGAAGGCCTACTGGGCGTCCTTCCCGGAGTGGGAGCACGAGATCATCACGGACGCGCGGCCGGCCATCTTCGCCTGCTTCAACCAGGCGGACCTGCTGATCAGCGATGTCTCGTCGGTCGTCTCCGACTGGCTGTCGAGCGAGAAGCCGTACGCGGTCGCCAACACCTCGGGGATGTCCGAGGCGGCGTTCCGCGCGGGGTTCCCGACGGTGTCCGCGGGCGCCATCCTGACGCCCAAGGCGGGAGGTGTGCCGGCGCTCCTGGAGTCGGTCCGCCACCCGGAGAAGGACCGGTTCACGGCCGCCCGTGCCGAGCTCAAGGAGCACCTGCTCGGCCCGTCCGACCCGCCGTCGCTGGCCCGCTTCGACGCGGCGATCGACGACCTCTGCACCCTGGCCGACGAGCGGCGCGTGCGTATGGAGTCCCGCCTCGCCGCGGAGATCCCCTCCCCGCGCTCCGCGAAGGAGGACGCGGCCGAGGAGGCCGCGCAGGACCCGAACGAGGCGGACGACTCCGTCAACGCGTAGCCGCTGCCGCGGGGAGCACGTGGAAGAGGGCCCGGAGTGTCTCCGGGCCCTCTTCCTGTTTTGGTGCGCGTTTCGTTTTCGGCTGCGGGTGCGGTGGGGGCTGGTCGCGCAGTTCCCCGCGCCCCTGAAGATGGCTGGGGCCGGCGGTCACCTGCCGCTTCCCGCCGACGGTCACCTGTCGCTTTTAGGGGCGCGGGGAACTGCGCGAACGGCCCCCACCGCACCCGCAGTGTGCGAACAAGCCGGTGGGGGCCTGGGGGCGGAGCCCCCGGTTGCCGTCTCTAGAACGGGTCGAAGTCGTCGAACTCCTGGTCCGCCTCGTCCCGCTCCGCCTGCTTCTCGCGCCGCCGGGTAACGGCGGGCCGAGGCGCCTCGAACCGGTGGTCCTCGCCACGGCGACCGAGCATCTCGGCCCCCGCCATGACCGTCGGCTCCCAGTCGAAGACGACCGCGTTGTCCTCGGGCCCGATGGCGACGCCGTCACCGTGCCGGGCCCCCGCCTTCATCAGCGCGTCCTCCACACCGAGGCGGTTGAGCCGGTCGGCGAGGTACCCGACGGCCTCGTCGTTGCTGAAGTCGGTCTGACGGACCCAGCGCTCGGGCTTCTCGCCCCGTACGCGGTAGAGCCCGTCCTCTTCCTGGACCACCGTGAAGCCGGCGTCGTCGACCGCCTTCGGGCGGATGACGATACGGGTGGCCTCCTCCTCGGGCTTCGCCGCACGGGCCGTCGCGACCATGCCGGCGAGGGCGAAGGAGAGTTCCTTGAGGCCCGTGTGGGCCACCGCCGAGACTTCGAAGACCTGGTAGCCGCGCGCCTCCAGGTCCGGCCGGACCATCTCGGCCAGGTCCTTGCCGTCCGTTACGTCGATCTTGTTGAGGACGACGAGACGCGGCCGGTTGCCGAGGCCGCCGTACTGCTTCAGCTCCTCCTCGATGATGTCGAGGTCGGAGACCGGGTCGCGGTCGGACTCCAGGGTCGCCGTGTCGAGGACGTGGACGAGCACCTCGCAGCGCTCCACATGGCGCAGGAACTCCAGGCCGAGGCCCTTGCCCTGGCTCGCCCCGGGGATCAGTCCCGGCACGTCCGCGATCGTGTAGACGGTCGAACCCGCCGTCACCACACCGAGGTTGGGGACGAGGGTCGTGAACGGGTAGTCCGCGATCTTCGGCTTGGCGGCCGACAGGACCGAGATCAGCGAGGACTTGCCCGCGCTCGGGTAGCCGACGAGCGCGACGTCCGCGACGGTCTTCAGCTCCAGGACGATGTCCCGGAGGTCACCGGGCACGCCGAGCAGCGCGAAGCCGGGCGCCTTGCGGCGGGCCGAGGCCAGCGCCGCGTTGCCGAGGCCGCCCCGGCCGCCCTGTGCGGCGACGTAGGTCGTGCCCTGGCCCACCAGGTCCGCGAGTACGTTCCCCGCCTTGTCCTGGATCACCGTGCCGTCCGGCACTGGCAGGACCAGGTCCTGGCCGTCCTTGCCGGAGCGGTTGTCGCCCTCGCCGGGCTTGCCGCTGGTGGCCTTGCGGTGCGGGGAGTGGTGGTAGTCGAGGAGGGTGGTGACGGACTGGTCGACGACCAGGATCACGTCACCGCCACGGCCGCCGTTGCCGCCGTCCGGGCCGCCGAGCGGCTTGAACTTCTCACGGTGGACGGAGGCACAGCCGTGACCTCCGCTACCCGCGGCGACATGCAGCTCGACGCGGTCCACGAAGGTGGTCATGGGATGTGCCTCCAGTTACGTACGGAAATCTCTCATCGATGATCACCCGGCGGCATTCGCCGCTCAGTGATCACTACTCAGTTAAAACACGCGAAAGGCGGACCCGCTTCCCGTACGGGAAGTGAGGTCCGCCTCGCGAAAGATCCGGTCAGGCGACCGGAACGATGTTCACGACCTTGCGGCCACGGTGAGTACCGAACTCCACCGCACCGGCGGCGAGGGCGAACAGCGTGTCGTCCTTGCCGCGGCCGACGCTGGCGCCGGGGTGGAAGTGGGTGCCGCGCTGGCGGACCAGGATCTCACCGGCGTTGACGACCTGACCGCCGAAGCGCTTCACGCCGAGCCGCTGAGCATTGGAGTCGCGACCGTTCCGGGTGGACGATGCGCCCTTCTTGTGTGCCATCTCTCCTCAGTCCCTTACTTCGCAGCCGCGGGGATCTCAGTGACCTTGATCGCCGTGTACTGCTGGCGGTGGCCCTGACGACGGCGGTAGCCGGTCTTGTTCTTGTAGCGAAGGATGTCGATCTTCACACCCTTGTGGTGATCCACGATCTCGGCCTGGACCTTGATGCCGGCGAGGACCCACGGGTCGCTCGTCACGGCGTCGCCGTCGACAACGAGCAGGGTCGAGAGCTCGACCGTGTCGCCAACCTTGGCAGTGGAAATCTTGTCAACCTCAACGATGTCGCCGACAGCAACCTTGTGCTGGCGACCACCGCTGCGCACGATGGCGTACACGCGGATCTCTCTCTCGCTCGAAATCGGAATCCCCGCAGTCCAGCCGCCGAGGAAAGCAGGCGGCCTCTCCCGGGGCGCGAGCCACCGGGAGGAAGAGGTTTACGGGAATGCGGTGCGTCAGTGAACACACCGAGGGTCAAGGTTACGGGGCCCCGACCTGGGGGTCAAACCGGGTCGGGGGCGGCTCCTTGCCAGGACCTGACCTGGACCTACGTGGTCGGCTTCTCACCGTCGTCGGGCAGCGGCTTCACGCCCTTGCACAGGTCCGTGGTGTCCGCGGTGCCCGGGTAGGCCGCCTTGGTCACCCGGTCGAAGTGGACCTTGTACATGTCGTGCACGGCGTCGTCGTCGACCTTCACGATCGACTCGTCGTTCTCGCGCAGCGCCGGGCCCGTGTAGTTGCCGGAGCCGGTGAAGCTGACCTTGTTCTTCACGCCGTCGTACATGCCGTCGATGAGGATGTACTTGGAGTGGATGATGTACGGCGTCGACAGCTTCTGGCCGGGGTTCAGCGGGTCCCGGTCGTCGTTGTAGCAGCGCACGGTCGGGCCGCCGGTGGTGTGCATCTTCTCCCACGTGCCCGCGGTGCCGCCGCTGCTCTTGGCGCTGTCCGACTCGGCGTAGACGATGCTCACGGAGCAGCCCGCCTTCTTCAGCGAGACCAGCTTCTCCGCGATGGCCAGCCGCGTGATCTTGAAGATCGCCACCCGGACCTTGGTCGACTGCGTGACCCCCGCGGTGTCCTTGTACTTGCAGGTCACGTTGTTGAGGATCGAGTACACCGTGTCGGTGGCCCGGGTGTTGCCGGCCCGCGGGAAGAAGTACGCCTTGTAGAGGCCGTTGCTCACCGTGCGGTAGTTCCAGGACTCCCAGTCCTGCGCGACCATCGTGTCGAAGTAGTCCGCGTAGGCGTCGTACATCGTCGGGTTGTTCGGCAGCAGCAGCGCGTCGTTGAAGAACTTGGTGTGCGCCGACGGCGTGGAGTTCGAGGTGGTCTCGACGACCACGTTCGTGGCGCCCTTGACCGCCGAGAACAGCCAGAACTTGTTGTGCATGATCGACTGCCCGAACTTCGGGTCGCCGAGGCACGACTTGTTCTCCGGGCAGGTCGCGACGTACGAACCCTGCGTACGGTCCGTGCCGAGCCCCGAGGCCAGCGTGCCGTACGCGGTGTTGGTGGGGCGGTCGCTGATGCTGGACTCGTCGAGCAGCACCTGGACGTCTACGCCGCGGTTCTTCGCCGCCACGAGCGCGTTGACGACCGAGGCCTCCCAGACGTGGTAGACCGCGACCTTGATGGTGGAGCCGGGCAGCGCGGCGTTCGTCAGCTCGATGAGCCTCGTACGGATCGCGGTCTGCTCGTCGGCCGTACCGAGCGGGTCGTTGAAGATCGGCCCCTCGGTCCACGCCGGGTTGTCCACGGCCTGCGCGGTACCCGCCGACATGACGGCCTGTCCACCCGCCGCGGACAGCACCGTCGCCAGTGCGACGGCCTGGCGCCCGCCCTTGACCGGCTTTACGGCACGGTGTCGCCCAGTGCCCTTCAGGCGCACGCGCGCCATTCCAATCCCCTCCCCTGACACGTGTGAGCGTCTCCCCAACGCGCACCCGTGTGTTCACGCCTATGACTGCATGAGTTTTACAGGTAGATGATCGCCTTCCAAGAGGCGGGGGGTAATTGTGATGACCGTGATGCTCCTGAAAGCATGTCAGGAGCTCCCAAACCGGGCGGAAATCACGGCAGTTCGCTTCCCCTGACGGAGCGTCGTCCGCGCAATCGAAGACGCCCCCTGGCCTGCGGTCCGACCGCAGGCCAGGGGGCGTCTTCGATTGCGCGGGTGCTCAGCCCTCGTCGGTGGAGGCCGTGACGGTGGACGGAGTCTGCTGCTCCGCCGCCGCGGTCTTCTTCGACGTCGACTTCGCGGCCGTCTTGGCGGTCTTCGCCGTCTTCTTGGCCACGGTCTTCTTGGCGGCCGTCTTCTTGGCCGTCGTCGTCTTCTTCGCCGCGGCCTTCTTGGCGGTCGCCTTCTTGACCGTCTTGCGGGCCGTCTTCTTGGCTGGGGCCTCTCCGTCGCCGGACGCCTCCGCAGGGGCGTCGGCAGGGGCCTCGGCGGCCTCCGTCCGGGCTTCCGCGGGAGCCTCCGCCGAGGCCGAGGGGACGACCACGACGGCCGTCTCCGCGGGCGCGGTCGGAGCGGTGGCCTTACGGACCGCACGGCGGCGCGCCCGCGGCGGGGCGGCGCTGTCCGTGGCGGGCTCCGGCTGCGGCTCGGGCTCGGCGACCGGCTCCGCCTTGGACTCGACGGGTGCGGCGACCGGCTCGGTGACGGTCACCACGGTCTCCTCCGCGGCCTTGGGCGAACCGGCGGGCGCGGTGGCCTTGCGGGTCGCCCGACGGCGCGTACGCCCCTTGGGCGCGGCGTCCTCGACGGCGGGGGCCGCGGCCGCCGGGGCCTCGACCACCGGGTCCTCGGCAGCGGCGGGCTCGGCCTGCGCGGTGGCGGCCTGCTCCGGCTGCACGGGACGCCCGACCTCGTCCTCCGACGTCACGGACTGGGCCGTAGGAGCCTCCGAGCGGCGCTCGGAGCGACGGCTCTCGGACCTCGGCGCACCCGCCGGGGCCGACGCGCGCCGACCGGCACGACGCCGCGAACGGCCACGCGTGGCCGCGGCCTCCGCCTCGGCGGCGCTGCTGTAGAGGTCCTCGTCCGGTACGAACTCGGGCTCGGGCAGCGCGACCGGCTCGGCGGCCTCCGCGACGACCTCGGCTTCCGTCTCCTCGGGCTCGGCCGTCTCCGTCTCGTGCGTGTGCTCGTGGTCGTGGGTCTGGTCGGCGCCGCCACGGCCGCGCTTCTTGCGCTTGCCGCCGCCTCCGGCGGAGGTGGGCTGCTCCATGTGCACGATCACGCCACGGCCGTTGCAGTGGACGCAGGTCTCGGAGAACGACTCCAGCAGGCCCTGGCCGACCCGCTTACGGGTCATCTGGACGAGGCCCAGCGAGGTCACCTCGGCGACCTGGTGCTTCGTACGGTCGCGTCCCAGGCACTCCAGGAGGCGGCGCAGCACCAGATCGCGGTTGGACTCCAGGACCATGTCGATGAAGTCGATGACGACGATGCCGCCGAGGTCGCGCAGCCGCAGCTGGCGCACGATCTCCTCGGCCGCCTCCAGGTTGTTCCTGGTGACCGTCTCTTCGAGGTTGCCGCCCTGACCGGTGAACTTGCCGGTGTTGACGTCGATGACGATCATCGCTTCGGTCTTGTCGATGACCAGCGAACCGCCGCTCGGCAGCCAGACCTTGCGGTCCAGCGCCTTGGCGAGCTGCTCGTCGATCCGGTACGTCGCGAAGACGTCGACCTCGGAGGTCCACCTCGACAGGCGGTCGGCCAGGTCGGGCGCGACATGGGCCACGTACCCGTGGATGGTCTCCCACGCCTCGTCGCCGCTCACGATGACCTTGGTGAAGTCCTCGTTGAAGATGTCGCGGACGACGCGGACGGTCATGTCCGGCTCGCCGTAGAGCAGCGTCGGCGCGTTGCCGCCCTTCGCCTTCTTCTGGATGTCCTCCCACTGCGCCTGGAGCCGCTCGACGTCACGGCGCAGCTCGTCCTCGCTCGCGCCCTCGGCGGCGGTGCGCACGATGACGCCCGCGTCCTCGGGGACGATCTTCTTGAGGATGGTCTTCAGACGCGCGCGCTCGGTGTCGGGCAGCTTGCGGCTGATGCCGGTCATCGAGCCCTCGGGCACGTAGACCAGGTAGCGGCCGGGGAGGGAGACCTGGCTGGTGAGGCGGGCGCCCTTGTGGCCGATCGGGTCCTTGGTGACCTGCACGAGGACCGACTGGCCGGACTTCAGCGCGCTCTCGATGCGGCGGGGGCCGTTGGCCATGCCCAGCGCCTCGAAGTTGACCTCACCGGCGTACAGCACGGCGTTGCGGCCCTTGCCGATGTCGATGAAGGCGGCCTCCATCGACGGCAGCACGTTCTGGACCTTGCCCAGGTAGACGTTGCCGACGTACGAGGTCGACTGCTCCTTGTTGACGTAGTGCTCGACGAGCACGTTGTCCTCAAGGACGCCGATCTGGGTGCGCTCGCCGCTCTGGCGGACGACCATCACGCGCTCGACGGCCTCACGGCGGGCCAGGAACTCGGCCTCGGTGATGATCGGAACACGGCGGCGGCCCTGCTCGCGCCCCTCGCGGCGGCGCTGCTTCTTGGCCTCCAGACGGGTCGAGCCCTTGATGGACTGCACCTCGTCCGAGGCGTCGGCCCGCTCTTCCTTCTTGCTGCGCGGCTCACGGACCTTGACGACCGTGCGCTCGGGGTCGCTGTCGCCCGACTCGGCCTCGCCGGACGAGTCACCGGCGCGACGACGGCGGCGACGACGGCGACGGCTGCTGCTGGAGCCGCCCGACTCCTCGCGCTCGTCCTCGGCGTCCTCTTCCGTCTGCTCGGCGGTGTCCTCGGCGTCCTGGGCAGCCTGTTCGGACTGCTCGGCGGTGTAGTCGTCACCGTCGGCCGAGTCGCCGTCCGCCTCGGCGGACTCGCCCCGGCGGCGGCGACGGCCGCCACGACGGCGCCGACGGCGCGAACCGGTCTCCTCGCCGTCGTCACCCTCGGCGGAGTCGTCGGCGGTGTCCTCAGCGGACTCCTCGTCGACGGGCTCCTCCTCGGGCTCGGGGGCCTCCGCCACGGGGGCGGCGGGCTCCTCGGCCTTCCTGCGGCGGCGCCTGCGCGATCCGCCGGTCTCCTCCTCGGCGACGGGGGCGGCCTCCTGGACCGGCTCCACGACGTCCTCGGGCTCGTCGGCGGCCTCGGCAGCGGCGGCGGCCGCGGCGCGCTCCGGCGTCTGGAACATCGGCTCGGTGAACACGGGCGCCTGGAACACGGCGACCGCGGGACGCGCGGGGCGCCGCGAGGAGTCCTTCTCGGTCTCCGCGCTCTTGTCGGGCGCGGGCGCGGCGAAGCCTCCGGCGGCCTTGCGCGTGGCACGGCGGCGGGCGCGGCGCGGGGCGCCGTCCTCGACGTCGGTGGTGGTGTCGGCCTCGGGGGCCCGGTCGTTCTTGGCAGCGGCCACGGGGGCCTCCCTGCGCTCGTCGCGGACATCGGCCTCGACGGGCTCGGTCGCGGTGGGGGTCTCGGCGCGCTCCGCCTCGGGCGGGGTGGCGCGGCGGGCGGGCTCGGCGGGGGCCTCGGCGGGCGCCGTCACGGGCACCTCGGCCTCGGCCTGCGGCGCGCCGGTGGGCGCGGTGGCCCGACGGGTGGCCCGGCGGCGCGTACGGCCCTTGGGTGCGGCGTCCTCGGCCTCGACGGCCGGCGCCTCTTCGGCTTCGGCTTCGGCTTCGGCCGGGGCGGTGGTCGTGGCAGGGGTCGAGGCCACGGCGGCCTCTTCGGCCCCAGCGGTCACTACGACCTCGGCGGCCTCGGTCTCGGTGGGCGCACCGGCGGGTGCGGTGGCGCGGCGCGTGGCGCGACGGCGTGTACGGGGCGCCGGAGCAGCCTCGGCTGCGGGCTCCTCGGCCACGGGCTCGGCGACGGGCGCCTCGGGCTCCGCCTGTACGGCCGGAGCGGCGACGACGGCCTCTTCGGTCACGGCGGTCGCGCCGGGCGCTCCGGCCCCAGCGGCCTGCGCCGTCTCGGCGGCCTGCGGCGCACCGGCGGGGGCGGACGCACGACGGGTGGCCCGACGGCGCGTACGCGGCGCTGGGGCAGCCTCGGCCGCCGGCTCGTCGGTGACAGACGTCTCAGTGACAGCCTTCTCGGCGGTCACCGCTTCAGCGGCCACAGCCGCCTCTTCGGTCTCCTCCGGCTCCTCCGTCACGAGATCGGTGGAGCTCACGGCCGGTATGGCCGGCGCGGTGGTCCCGGCCACGCTCTCGCCCTCGGGGTTCCCGGAGGGCGGTCCCGCGGGGCGGGACGCGGCGCGACGACGCCTGCGCGGCGGCAGGGTGTCGCTGGGAGTGCTGTTCTCGGAGCCGTTGGAGGGCTCAGCGGGTTCGGTCGGTTCGAGCATGCGGGTGGATCTCCCGTCAGGCTCCCGGGCGCCGCGGATCCGGTGACGTCCGCGGCTCGCGCGATGCGCGGTGCCGCCGTCCGGGGCGCGGGCGCCGCACGGGAGCTCTCTGTGTCCTGTCTCGCCGGTTCCGTACGCCATGTGTGCGTACGGCCTGGCGAAAGTCTTCTGGTCGGTGCGCTGCCCGACCCAGGTGGCTCCCGGATACGAGGGCGGCGCTTCGACGTTCGTCCTTACGCGGGACCTTCCTTACGCCGGCGCCTTCGCGGCGGCAGCGGTCGCGGCCGTGGGTGGGGCGGCAGCCACTGCCTCGCGGTCGGGCGCGAGCGGGTCGGTCACCGTGCCGGTCTCTTCATCGAAAAGCCCCTGCGCCAGCCTGGTCACCGCTGCGGGGACCGGCGGCGCCAGGTCGGCCACAGCTCGGAGACCGGACAGGACGTCGTCAGGTCGAACGGCAGGCGTCACGTGCCGAACAACCAGCCGCAGTATCGCACAGGCCTGGTCGCTCGGCCTATCAGCCTGTGGACTGTGCGTCCCGGGCTGTGCCGTGTGTGCCTCTGATTGTGCTGTGTGCGCCTCCAGGCTCGCGACCGCGCCGCGGGCGTCGAAGGTGCGCATGCCGTTCTTCGTCTTGCGCTGGACCTCGACCGCCTCGGCCGACGTGAAGGCGTCGACCGCGCGCTCCGCGTCCTCGGGGGTCACGCCGTCGAGGCGCAGCTCCCATACGGACGCGGTGAGCCGGTCGGCGAGACCCGACGTACGGGCCTCCACGGCGTCGATGATGTCGAGCCCGACAGGCATCGACTCGTCGAGGAGCAGGCGCAGCTTCTCGGGGTCGCGCGCGTCGGTGAGCGCGATCTCCAGGTACTCGGCCTCACTGCCCGTGCCGGTGGGTGCGGCATTGGCGTACGACACCTTCGGGTGTGGGGTGAACCCCGCCGAGTACGCCATGGGCACCTCGGCGCGGCGCAGCGCACGCTCGAAAGCACGCTGGAAGTCGCGGTGGCTGGTGAACCGGAGGCGGCCGCGCTTGGTGTAACGCAGTCGGATGCGCTGCACCGCGGGTGCGGGCGGCGGGCCTTCGGGCTGTCGCTTGCCCAGTGTCGTTCAGTCCTTCGTGAGTGCGGTCGTACTGCTACCTAGAGTACGTGTCTCGGCGCCCGCAGGTTCCCCCCGGGAGCGGTCCGGCCCGGACTACAGGCCACCGCCGGGCTTGGCCAGGCGCACCGGCTCGGGCTCGCTCCGGGGCTTGGCCAGGGCGACCGGCTCAGGTTCGCGCGGCGCCCCGAACACCATGCGCCGGATGTCGGCCCGGGTCTGCCGTGCCGTCTCACGGGCGCTCGCCAGGGCCTGCCGGGTGGTACGGCCCACGCTCCGGGCGGCCTCCGCGGCGGGCCGCCAGACGGCGTCCCGTACGAGATGTCCGACGGGGGTGAGCACACTCTTGTACGCCCATCGCACCGGCTCCACGAAGATCCACCGGAAGAGTCGCCCGAGGAAGCGTCCGACGGCGAGGGAGATGTACCCGGCGACGCGCCACGCGTGTCCCAGGGCTTCGCCGATCTCCCGCGCGACGACGGCGATGCCCCGCCCGACGGGTGCGAGCACCCAGCGCCACAGGGCGACCGCGGGCACGACGAAGATCCACCGCAGGAGCGTCCCGACGACCATGGCGATCCAGGTCACGCCCGTCCAGATCCCACGCCCCAGCCATGTCATGGCGGCCCACAGCCCTCCGCCGATCCATGTCACGCCGGCCCACAGACCACGGGAGACCCATACGACACCGGACCACACACCACGCGCGACCCATACGACACCCGCCCAGAGGCCCAGGGAAGCCCATGTCACGCCCGCCCACACACCGCGGCCGACCCATGTGATGGCGCCCCACAGCCCCAGCGCGGCCCAGGCGAAACCCCGCCCGGTCGGTGCGAGCAGCGCCCGGTACAACCAGCGGGAGGGAGCGACGACCGACACCCGCCACAGCCAGGCGCACCCGGCCCCGATCCCCCGCAGCGCCCACACCACTCCGTGTCCGACGGGCGTCAGCACTCGCTCGTACAGCCAGACGGCGGGGACGACGAGCAGCACGTTCCCGAGCCAGGCCAGGGCGCGGCCCAGCGGCACGGCCACGTACCGCCAGAGCGCCACCCACGGCCAGACGAACAGCAGCTTGCCCAGCCAGACCAGGGCGTTCCCGAGGCCGGTCAGCAGCCACGCGACGACGGTCGCGGTCCCCTCCACCAGCCACCCGAGGGCCCGCCCCACAGGTGCGAACACCCACATGACCGCCCGCCCCAGGGGCCGGAACAGCGTGTCCTTGAGGAAACGCCCGCCGACGACCAACGCGTCCCACACCATCCGTACGGGCACGACCAGCACCAGCACCACGATCCGCACCGGAATACGGATCGCGACGGCGAGGCAGCCCTCGGGAGCGGTGTCCTCCCGCCGCGCGGGCACGCCTTGCGCACCGGACGCCACGGGCGCCACAGGCGACTCGGGCTGCGCGGGCGTCCCACGCGGCACAGGCGACTCACGCGGCGCGGGCTGCGGCGACTTCTCCAGGTCCATATCAACGAGGACGCATCAATGGCCCGTACGGATCCAGAACCGCAGCTTTCCGCCCCGTTCGTCCTCGAACTCTCCACCATTGGCCTCGATCACCTTGCGGGAGCCGATGTTGGTGGTGTCGCAGGTGACGAGGACCCGGTCGAGCCCGAGATCACGCGCGTGCGGCAGGACGTCCCGGAGCATGGCCGTCGCGTACCCCTTCCTGCGCGCCGTCGGCCGTACGCCGTAGCCGATGTGACCGCCGAAGTCGCGCAGCTGCGGGGTGAGCCGGTGCCGTATCTGGATCCGGCCCAGATAGTCGTCCCCGTCCACGTACCAGAACCAGCTGCCCGGTACGAAGCCCTCGGGCCGCCGACCCTCCTCCAACTCCTCCTCACGGACGGCCGCGACATAGCGCGCGAAGCCGTCCGGCTCCTGCCAGTCGTCGCCGTGCACGGCGAGCTCCCGCTTGAGGGTGTCGCCGAAGTACTCCCCCTCGGCCACGTCTTCGCGGACGGCGTCGAGGAAGGAGAGCCGGAACCGGGGGTCGGGGCTGATGAGCTGCGGCATCGCCTCATTGTGGTCCGCGGGGCGAGGCCGGGCCACGGCTTTTCCACCGGGGGCCGTCGTGGACCGGCGTGGACCGGAGCCTCGCCTGACGGACTCGCCCGGTGCCTTCGCCCGGCGCGGCGAGGACGCTAGTCCACGTCGATCCCGTACTCCCGGATCAGTTCCTCCAGACCGCCCCGATATCCCTTGCCGCCGAGTACGAAGTCCCAGTCGCCGCCCGCTCGTCGGCGGAAGGAGCCCAGGACCAACGCGGTCTCGTCGGCCCGGCCGTCGGACACGTCGAGGCGGCCCAGCTCGGTTCCCGAGGCGTCCGACAGCCGGATGCCCGCCTCGGTGAAGCCGGAGAGATCCGCCTCGGGATTGATCTCGGGGTCGACGGCGGCGACGAGGACGAGCCGGTCGGCCCGCTCGGGCAGCGCGTCGAAGGACACCCGGATCGCCGCCTTGTCCGGTGCGGCGGCGGTGAGCGCGCGGACCGTACCGTCCGGTGTCCGGGGGTTGTTGAAGAAGACGAAGTGCTCGTCGCTCAGCACCCGGTTGCCGTGGCAGACGAGCGCGCAGACGTCCAGGGCGACCTGGCCGGTCCAGAACATGCCGAGCCTGTTGTGGTCGTCCGTCCCGTCGTCGGCGTCCGGTGTGCGTCCTTCCGGTGTGCGTCCTTCCGGTGTGCGCTGGGCGGGAATCGGGCCGCCGGAGTTTCCGAGGCGCCCGCGCAGCCCGTGCCGGTGCAGGAGGTCGACGAGTTCGTTGCCCGCGACGAGTTCCAGGGGTTTGCCGTTGGCGAAGGTGTGCGAACCGGGGCCGAAGCCGGAGGTGGTGACGAGGACGCCCTTGTTGGCGCCCGCGTCCTGGACCGTGCCGAACAGGTCGCGGACGGCGGTCGGCGGCACGGTGTTGCGATAGCGCTTCACCTGCACGACGATCTTGCCGCCCCGGATCGGCGTCGGGTCCAGCGCGTCGACGTCCACGCCGCCGTCGTTCGACCGCTGGGTCGTAACTGCCTGCATGCCCATGGCCCGGAACAGCTCCGCGACCAGCGACTCGAAGGCGATCGGGTCCATCTCGTACAGATCCGGCTCCTCGTCGCCCCCGTGGGTGACGACGCCGTTGCCGACGTCCTCGGGCCGCCGGCCGGGCCGTACGACCGCACGCTGGTCGGGCCGTGCCGACAGCTGTCCCCGTAAGCCGTCCACCAGGCAGTCGACGGCGCTGACCTGCTCCAGACGGAGTCCCGTGAAGACGGAGCGGGGCGCCATGACCGTGGCCAGGAAGATCCGCGCCTGCCTGCCCGTCGCCGGGTCGTGATCGTCGACGAACCCGTTGAGCGCCACCGACTCCAGTGCCCCGAACTCGTCCGCCGCGAAGAGATCGTGCAGGACGAGGAGGACGCACTGCGCGAGCACGTCCCGGTACAGCGCGCGGCGCTGGGAAGCGGGCCGGGGCGCCTCCTTGTCCTGATCGGCGCCGGGCATGTACCGCACGAGCTTCACCTCGGGTACGACGTCGTACCCGGGCAGCTCCCAGTTGAGCACCAGTTGTCGCGCGGGCGAGTCGTACGCGGCCGTCACCTGGCGCGGCAGGTCCTCGGGCCAGGCGGAGGAGGCGTAGAGGGCCGCGGAGAAGTACTCCACCACGGCCTCGGGGTCACCGTCGCGGAGCCCGGCGGCCATCTCGGCGACACCGGCGTTGTGTTGACGGATTTCGCTCAGCCGGCTGTCGGCCCACTGCTCGTACTGCCGCTGGTAGGCGGCCAGTTGCTGCAGGCGCTGCCCCTCCGCGGCCTGTGCTGCCTGCCAGTCGCGCTCGAACCGGGCGCGCGCCTCGGCCTGTGCCTGGGCCCGCCGGCCCGCACCGAGCCCCCAACCGCCCTGCGCCTGATACTGATTCGGATCGGGCATCGGCCGCGGATACGCCAGCGGCCCGGGCGCGAAGGGCTCCACCTGCTCGGCGCGGGCGAGCTGCGCGGTCCCGAATGCCGGCGCCCGGCACCCGGCGGCCAGCAACCCCCGCAAGGACTCGACCCGCGCGTCCAACTCCTCGGTACGCCGCCTCGCGTCGGCCTCCCGCTGCTGCCGGTACGCGGCCTGATGCTCACGCCGACTGCGTGCCAACTCCCTCTGCTGGTACCGCTGTTGCCTGTCGAACTCCCGCTGCTGCCGCGCCCGTTCCTCCACCTGGCGCTGCTGCTGCCGCTGGACCTCGGCCCAGATCCCGACCAACCCATTCGAGCGACGACTCATGCTCTACAGGCCCTCCCCCACAACTCCGAGGCCCTGCCACCGAACCCCGACCCCACAACTGACCGTAACCAGACGACTCTAGTCTGCGATCGCGCACCTCTCCCCCACTTCGCGGAGGCGCACGGAGTGCGTGCGGGGCGGCTCAGCCCGCGATCCGGTTCACCTTCGTCACCTTGCACGTCACTTTCTGCGTGACCTGGTCCTTGCCGGCAGCCGTGGTCGTCACCTTCTGACCGGACGCGACGGTCAGGGACAGGGCCGCGCCCTCGGACACACGCGTCCCGTCCGGGGCCCTGAACTCGACAGTGACGCCGTACGTCGAGGTCTTCGAGCTGTGGTTGTGGATCTCAAGTCCGGCCGAGGGCAGCCGCGTTGCCGCATCGACGGCACAGGACGTGACCCTCACATCGGCCGACGGCGGATTCTCGGGATTCCCGGGGTTCTCGATCGAACCCGCCAGCACGATCACCAGCACAACCACGACGACAATGACGACGACCACCGCGGCCAGAGCTCCGACGCAGCCCCACAGACACGAACGGTTCCGCCCCTGCTTCCCCGGAGGCCCGGCCGGCGCCGCCCACTGCCCGGCACCAGGAGGGGCAGGGCCGTCACCGGAGCGCCCCCACGAAGGACCACTCGCCGGCATGCTTGCCTCCTCCGTAGCGGATACCGCCACGCTAGGAAGCCGAAAGCCACCACGCGAACCAAGAGCACCCACCCAGGCGACTCCGAGCGAAAAGGTTGGTGCGCGGGGCCGACGGAACCGGGTAACGTCTTTGACATGTTCTTCCAGACGCCGATTTACGAGTGAGAGCGTGACGGGCCCCCGCTGACGCCCTTCGACGTCGCCGCCCGTCCCCCACCGACGAATCCGTAGATCACTTCACATCATTACCGGGAGAACCCGTGACCGTGAGCAAGAACATCAACAATCCCGTGGGCATGGGCGGCGGCAAGCGCAAGAAGCTGTCCCGCACCGAACGGCAGAACAACGGCCCGTACCGCAACCTCGACCGCCAGAGCGCAGCCGACCGAAAGGCCGAGCTGGTGCGCAAGATGCGCGAGAAGACAGGCGCAGCTGAGGCTGAGGGCGCCACGCAGGCGGACGACGACACCACCCAGAGCTGACACACCGCCGCCGCAAGGGCGGCACCGCACAGACCAGGGCCCGGACCGCTATACACGGTCCGGGCCCTGCTGCCGTCCCCCAGCACCTCCACGACGCGCCGCAGCGCCTCACTCACGTCAGTGCGTGTGCCCGCTCGTCGCAGGGTCCTTCTTGACCGTCAGGGGGAGCAGCTTCTTGCCTGTGGGGCCGATCTGGATGGAGGTGTCCATCTGGGGGCAGACCCCGCAGTCGAAGCAGGGTGTCCACCGGCAGTCCTCGACCTCTGTTTCGTCGAGGGAGTCCTGCCAGTCCTCCCAGAGCCAGTCCTTGTCGAGGCCGGAGTCCAGGTGGTCCCAGGGGAGGACCTCTTCGTAGGTGCGCTCGCGGGTCGTGTACCAGTCGACGTCTACGCCGAAGGCGGGGAGCGTCTTCTCGGCGCACTGCATCCAGCGGTCGTACGAGAAGTGCTCGCGCCAGCCGTCGAAGCGGCCGCCGTCCTCGTAGACCGCGCGGATCACGGAGCCGATGCGGCGGTCACCGCGGGAGAGCAGGCCCTCGACGATGCCCGGCTTGCCGTCGTGGTAGCGGAAACCGATGGAGCGGCCGTACTTCTTGTCGCCGCGGATCTTGTCGCGGAGCTTTCCGAGGCGTACGTCCGTCTCCTCCGCCGACAGCTGCGGGGCCCACTGGAAGGGAGTGTGGGGCTTGGGGACGAAGCCGCCGATCGACACCGTGCAGCGGATGTCGTTCTGGCCGGAGACCTTGCGGCCCTCGGCGATCACGTTCATCGCCATGTCCGCGATCTGCAGGACGTCCTCGTCGGTCTCCGTCGGCAGGCCGCACATGAAGTAGAGCTTCACCTGGCGCCAGCCGTTGCCGTACGCCGTGGAGACCGTACGGATCAGGTCCTCTTCCGAGACCATCTTGTTGATGACCTTGCGCATGCGCTCGGAGCCGCCCTCGGGGGCGAAGGTGAGGCCCGAGCGCCGGCCGTTCCTCGTCAGCTCGTTGGCCAGGTCGACGTTGAAGGCGTCCACGCGGGTCGACGGGAGGGACAGGCCGATCTTGTCCTCCTCGTACCGATCCGCCAGGCCCTTCGCGATGTCGCCGATCTCCGAGTGGTCCGCCGAGGAGAGGGACAGCAGGCCCACCTCCTCGAAGCCCGTCGCCTTCAGGCCCTTCTCCACCATGTCGCCGATGCCCGTGATGGAGCGCTCGCGCACCGGGCGGGTGATCATGCCCGCCTGGCAGAAGCGGCAGCCGCGCGTGCAGCCGCGGAAGATCTCCACCGACATGCGCTCGTGGACGGTCTCGGCCAGCGGGACGAGGGGCTGCTTCGGGTACGGCCACTCGTCCAGGTCCATGACCGTGTGCTTCGACACCCGCCACGGGACACCCGACTTGTTGGGGACCACTCGGGCGATCCGGCCGTCGGCGAGGTACTCGACGTCGTAGAACGCCGGGATGTACACCGATCCCGTCTTCGCGAGGCGGAACAGGACCTCCTCGCGGCCGCCCGGCATGCCCTCCGACTTCCAGGCGCGGATGATGTCGGTCATGTCGAGCACGGCCTGCTCGCCGTCGCCGATGATCACCGCGTCGACGAAGTCGGCGATCGGCTCGGGGTTGAAGGCCGCGTGACCGCCGGCCAGCACGATCGGGTCGTCGAGCGTACGGTCCTTGGACTCCAGCGGGATGCCCGCCAGGTCAAGCGCGGTCAGCATGTTCGTGTAGCCCAGCTCCGTGGAGAAGGACAGGCCGAACACGTCGAAGGCCTTCACCGGGCGGTGGCTGTCCACCGTGAACTGCGGGACCCGGTGCTCGCGCATGAGCTCCTCCAGGTCCGGCCACACGCTGTACGTGCGCTCGGCGAGAACGCCCTCACGCTCGTTCAGGACCTCGTAAAGGATCATGACACCCTGGTTGGGCAGTCCGACCTCGTACGCGTCCGGGTACATGAGCGCCCAGCGGACGTCAGTGGTCTCCCAGGGCTTGACCGTGGAGTTGAGCTCTCCGCCGACGTACTGGATCGGCTTCTGCACATGCGGGAGCAGAGCTTCGAGCTGCGGGAACACCGATGCAGCGACTTCGGCAGACATCTCGCAAACCTTTGGTGGGGTGAGATCCGACAGGGGTGACCATCCAGCCTAACGTGCCGGGAGCCACCCCCCGTCCGCCGTCCGGAGCGGAGATCCCCACCGACCGGAGCGGAGATCCTCAGAACACCGTCCCGCTCCGGATCGTCTCCCACGCCCCCGGCAGCCCGGCCTCGACGCCCTCCGCCGCCCGCTCCTCACGCCCGTACAGCACCCCGTACGTGAAGGCGTTCTCCCCCGCCGCGTGCGCCTGGGTCGCGACGTCGCGCAGGGCCTCACGGGCCATGACGCTGTCCTGGTGCTCGCCGAGCAGGTTCTGCAGGGACTTCATGTCGCTCGTCAGGCTCTTCGCGGGTTTGCCGAGGGCGGGGGTGGCCGCCTCCGCCGAGTACCGGGTGCGCTTGGCCTTCTTGCGGGCCTCGTGGATCGCGAGGTCACGGTCCGGGCCCGGCGGAGAGTCGATGGCTTCCGCGATCAGTCCGGACAGCTTGTCGAAGTCCTTGTGCACGGCCTTGGAGATCACCTTTTCCGGTTCGCCCGAGGCGGCCTTGAGCAGCGGCGGAGTGGCGAGGAGCGTGTCCAGGGCGGTGAGCAGGTCCAGGTAGCGCCTGCCGTCGAGGACCGCGATCAGCCGGCGCCGGGAGCCGGAGCGGCGGGCGTGCGACCAGGTGCGGATCCGGGTGCGGACCGGCCCGGTGAGCTGGGCACGCGGGAGTGCGGCGAGGGCCGCCGTCAGCCGCTCGGTCAGGACCTCCTGGTCACGGTCGACGCCCAGTTCCCCGGCCAGCCACTTCAGCTCGTCGCCGATCGGGTCTGTGACGGCCCGGTCCAGGATCTTCCCGTACGAGCGGAAGGCGCTGCGCATCCGGCGGGTGGCGACGCGCATGCTGTGCACGGAGTCGTACACGTCGCGCCGGACGGCGGGGTCGAGCTCGATGATCGCGTCGCGCTGGGCCCGTACGTACGCGAGGACGTGGTCGCCCGAGGTGACGGGTGCCGCTTCCACGACGGCCTGCTTGCGGGGCGCCTGGCCCGTCTCCCCGAGGGCCCTGGCCAGCTTGGACGCGGACTTGGAGCGGGAGACGCCGGCCTTGCGGAGTTTCTTCTCGACCTTGTCGAGGAAGGCGGGGTCGCCGTCGTCGGCCAGCTCGACCTCGATCTCGGTCCATTCGGTGGTGCCGTCGCCGCCGCTGAGCCGCTCGGCGTGTACGCGGTCGACACTGATCTCGGCGAGCAGGCCCCCGGAGTCGTCGACGAGGTGGCGGATGTCACGGGCCGACCGCAGCCGCACGACGGGGACCAGTTCGGCGTCGCGCACCCGGGAGCGGACGAGCCCGCCGAGCGTCCGGGGCACGGTGTCGGAGAGCGGGGCGTGGATCTCGTCCCGTACGCCTTCGGAGACCGGCAGTTTCAGGTGCCAGCCCGCGTCGTCGCCCCCGGTGCGGCGGCGCAGGGTGAGCGACGCGGCGGCGAGCCGTTGATCGGGCGTGTCGTAGTAGGTCGCGTCGAGTTCGGCGACGCCCTTGTCGATGACGGCCGAGACGCCGGAGACCTTTGTCAGGTCCGGCAGATCCGACAGTCCGGCGCTCTCATCGGCTTCGTATTTACGCTCGATCTCCCGCTTTGTGTCCGCCATGAACCGAATCTAGTCGCGAATCCGGCTCATGGGCAGCCCTCACATGTGCACTAGGCCGACATCGGTCGTTGGACGCGGATCGATTGCAGGAGTCCCACGGCCACCCAGACGGCGAACATCGAAGAGCCTCCGTAGGACACGAAAGGCAGTGGTAGACCCGCCACCGGCATGATGCCGAGGGTCATGCCGACGTTCTCGAACGACTGGAAGGCGAACCAGGCGATGATCCCGGCGGCGACGATCGTGCCGTACAGCTCGGTCGTCTCGCGGGCGATGCGGCAGGCCCGCCACAGCACGATGCCCAGCAGGACCAGGATCAGTCCGGCGCCGACGAAGCCGAGCTCCTCGCCCGCGACCGTGAAGACGAAGTCCGTCTGCTGCTCGGGCACGAACTGGCCCGTGGTCTGCGAACCCTTGCCGAGGCCGGTGCCGAAGAGACCGCCGGAGCCGATCGCGATACGCGCCTGGTTGGTGTTGTAGCCGACGCCCGCCGGGTCGAGCTCGGGGTTGGCGAAGGCCGCGAAGCGGTTGATCTGGTACTCGTCGAGGATCTTGAGCTGCCAGACCGCGATCGCGCCGAGGGCGCCGGCGCCGATCAACCCGAAGACCCAGCGGTTGGAGGCGCCGGAGGCGAGCAGCACACCCAGCACGACGATCACCATGACCATGACCGAGCCGAGGTCGGGCATGAGCAGCACGATCAGTATCGGTACGGCGGCCAGACCCAGGGACTGCAGAACCGTGCGGTGGTCGGGGTAGGGCTTGTCTCCGGCGTCGACCCGGGCAGCGAGCAGCATCGCCATGCCCAGGATGATCGTGATCTTCACGAACTCGGAGGGCTGGAGCGAGAAGCCGCCGCCGATGACGATCCACGCGTGCGCGCCGTTGATGGTCGCGCCGAGCGGGGTCAGCACAAGCAGGATCAGGAAGACGGAGATCCCGTACAGGATCGGTACGGCCGTGCGCAGGGTGCGGTGGCCGAGCCAGACCGTGCCGATCATCAGGGCGAAGCCGATGCCCGTGTTGAGCAGATGCCGGAACAGGAAGTAGTACGGGTCGCCCTGGTTGAGCTCGGTGCGGTTGCGGGTCGCCGAGTAGACGAGGGCCGCGCCGATCAGGGAGAGCGCGATGGCCGAGAACAGTATCGGCCAGTCGAGCCTGCGGGCCAGCGAGTCGCGGGCGAACAGCCGCGACCAGCTGGAGCGTTCGGGTCCGTATCCGGAGACGGAGAATCCGTTCGCGCCGGTCATGTGAGCGTCCTCCGCCTCTTCCTCGGGCGGGCCGAGCGCCTTCGGGCGTCGCGGTTGTCACCGGTGTTGGGGTTGGGCACGGTGGCGGCCGGGTCGTCACCGGACACCGGCTGCTGCCCGCCCTCCTCGGAGGCCTGCTCCTCTTTGGCCGGGTACTTCTCGACCTTCGGGGAGTCGATCGAACCGTCGGCCTCGATCTTCGGGAGGCTCTTCTGCGGGCTGTAGAGCAGGGCCTTCTTCTTGTCGATCGTGCCGTCCTCGGAGATGCCGTACAGCGCGTTGTAGATCTTGCGCACGGCGGGGGCCGAGGCACCGGAGCCCGTACCACCCTGGGAGATGGTCATGACGACCGTGTAGTCCTTGGTGTACGTGGTGAACCACGAGGTCGTCTGCTTGCCGTAGACCTCGGCCGTACCCGTCTTGGCGTGCAGCGGGATCTTGTCCTGCGGCCAGCCGCCGAACCGCCAGGCGGCCGAACCGCGGGTCGCGACTCCCGCGAGGGCACCGTCTATGGCGTCGCGCGTCTTCCGCGTCATCGGCAGCTTGCCGTGCGACTTCGGCTTGATCTCCTGGACCGTCTTGCCGTCGGGGCTGATGATCGCCTTGCCGACGGTCGGGTCGTAGAGGGTGCCGCCGTTGGAAATCGCCCCGTAGATCGTCGCCATCTGGATCGGGGTGACGAGCGTGTCACCCTGGCCGATGGAGTAGTTGACGGAGTCACCGGCACGCATCCGGTTGCCTTCGAGGCAGTTCTCGTACGCGATCTGCTGGGCGTACGAGCCGCCCTTCTTGCCGTACTTGCACCAGGCGTCCTTGTTCGCCTTCCAGTAGTCCAGCTTCCACTGGCGGTCGGGGACGCGGCCGGCGACCTCGTTCGGCAGGTCGATGCCGGTCACCTTGCCGAGGCCGAACTGGTGGGCCGTCTTGTAGAACCAGTCCTTGGCGTTCTTCTTCGGCTTGATGCCGCCGTCCCGCTTCCACTCCTCGTGGGAGAGCCGGTAGAAGACGGTGTCGCAGGAGACCTCAAGGGCGCGGCCGAGGCTGATCGGGCCGTACCCCTTCGACTCGAAGTTCTTGAAGACCTGGCCGCCGATGGAGTACGAGCTGGAGCACTCGTAGGGGCCGTCGAAGGAGTAGCCCGCGTTGACCGCGGCGGCCGTCGGGATGACCTTGAAGACGGAGCCGGGGGCGGACTGGCCCTGGATCGCGCGGTTCAGGAGCGGGTAGTTGGAGCCCTTGCCGGTGAGCTTGGCGTAGTCCTTGCCGGAGATGCCGCCGACCCAGGCGTTCGGGTCGTACGACGGGTTGGACGCCATCGCGACGACACGGCCGGTCTTGGCCTCCATGACGACGACCGCTCCGGAGTCGGCCTTGTAGTTCTCGCCGGTGTTGTCGTCGAATTCGTCGCGGGCGTCCTTCATCGCCTCGTTCAGCTCGTACTCGGCGACGCGCTGGACGCGGGAGTCGATGCTGGTGACGACGTTGGCACCGGGCTCGGCCTCGTCGCTCTTGGCCTGGCCGATGACGCGGCCGAGATTGTCGACCTCGTAGCGGGTGACACCGGCCTTGCCGCGCAGTTCCTTGTCGTACTCGCGCTCGAGGCCCGAGCGGCCGACCTGGTCGGAGCGCAGATACGGCGAGTCGGTGTCCTTGGCCTTGGTGATCTCCTCGTCGGTGACGGGCGAGAGATAGCCGAGGACCTGCGCGGTGTTGGCCTCGCCGGGGGCGGCGTAGCGGCGGACGGCCTGCGGCTCGGCGGTGATGCCGGGGAAGTCCTCGGCACGCTCGCGGATCTGCAGCGCCTGCTTGGCCGTGGCCTCGTCGGTGATGGGGATCGGCTGGTAGGGCGAGCCGTTCCAGCACGGCTGCGGCGTCTTCGAGTCGCACAGCCGGACCTTGTCCATCACGTCCTTGGCCTTCATGCCGAGGACGCGTGCGAGCTTGGTGAGGACGGCGTCGCCGTCGTCCTTCATCTTCAGCAGTTCGGTGCGGGACGCGGAGACCACGAGCCGCGTCTCGTTGTCGGCGATCGGCACTCCGCGGGCGTCCAGGATCGAGCCGCGCACGGCGGGGCTGACGACCTGCTGGACGTGGTTGCCGGAGGCCTCCTTGGCGTACTCGTCGCCGTTGCGGATCTGGAGGTACCACAGGCGCCCGCCGAGAGTGCCCAGGAGCGAGAGCACGAGGATCTGGATGACGACGAGCCGGATCTGGACCCTTGGGGTCCGGCCGGTCTCCGGGATGTTGGTCACTGATCCCCCTCCCTCAGCTCTTGCGGTGTGCCGACCTCGTGAGAGCCCACACGGTGTGCAGTTGTCGTGAGCGCCGCTCTCACAGCCGCTTGACCCCCTTGATGCGTCCCGCACGCGCGACGCGCGCCCTGGCCGCCTTGACTCTCAGGCCGCCGCGCTGGCTGCCGATGCTCAGACCCGTGCCGGAGGACAGCCAGCCCGCGGTGACGTCGGGTTTCTTGCCGGAACCGCCGCCGCCACCGGCTTCGGCGAGCGGGTCGTTCTCGGCGCGCCGGGCCAGGGCCATGATCCCGGGTACGACGAACGGGGCGAGCAGCAGGTCGTACAGGGCAGCCGTGAACAGCAGGCTGCTCAGGCCCACATGGCGGGCGGCGGTGTCGCCGACGAGGGCGCCCACTCCCGCGTACAGGAGCGTGGATCCGACCGCGGCGGCGACGACCACGGCCATCGGGCCGGTCGCTGACTTGAGCTGGCCGTTCTCGGGCTTGGCGAGTCCGGCGAGGTAGCCGATGACACACAGCACGAGGGCGTAGCGCCCGGCGGCGTGGTCGGCGGGCGGGGCCAGGTCGGCGAGCAGGCCCGCACCGAAGCCGATGAGGGCGCCGCCGACATGGCCGTAGACCAGGGCGAGGCCGAGGACGGTGAGCAGCAGCAGATCGGGGACGGCGCCCGGCAGGTGGAGCCGGGCCAGGACGCTCACCTGGATCACCAGGGCGACGACCACGAGGGTGGTGGAGAGCAGCATTCGGTTGAAGCGCATGGGATTCAGCTCCTACTTCCTACTGCTCTTGCTGCAGACCGTCGGCGGGCGCGTTCGCCGAGGGCGTGACCGTCACGGTCACGGTCGGCGTGGGCGTTGGCTCCGGTTTGGGCGGCAGCACGTCGTCACGTGGGTCCTTGCGCGGGGCCTGGACGACGACGCCGACGATGTCGAGCTTGGTGAAGGACACGTACGGCGTGACGTAGAGCGTGCGGGTCAGGTCGCCGCCGGAGGGGTCGACGCGGGACACGATGCCGACGGGGACACCGGGCACGAACGGCCGGTCGGCCTGGGATCCGAAGGTGACCAGCCGGTCACCCTTCCTGATCTTGGCCTTGCCGTTGAGCAGCTCCACGCGCAGCGGGCGGTCCCCCTGGCCGGAGGCGAAGCCCAGCTCGTCGGTGGCCTCCATGCGCGTGCCGACCGTGAAGTCGGGGTCGTTGGCGAGCAGCACGGTGGCGGTGCTGGGCCCCACGGTGGTGACGCGCCCGACCAGCCCGTCTCCGTTCAGGACGGTCATGTCGCGCTTGATGCCGTCGTTCGCGCCGACGTCGATGGTCACGGTCCAGGAGAAGCCCTGGGCCGCTCCTATGGCGATGACCTCGGCGCCCTTGATGCCGTACTGCCCGGCGCCGGCCGTCTTGAGGACCTTGTCGAGCTGTTTGAGGCGGCTGCGGTTACGGTCGTCGCTGCCCAGCTTCGCCTTCAACGCGGCGTTGTCGCGCTCCAGTTGGGCGATGCGGTCGTGGCGGCCGCCGGATCCCTTCACGGCCTCGATCGCGTTGCCGACGGGGTCGACCGCGGAGGACACCCCGTCCTCGATCGGGCCGAAGACCGTGGCGGCGGCCTGCCGGGCACCGTCGACCGGCGAATCCTTGCCACCGCGGATGTCCACCGTGATCAAAGCGAACGCGATGGCGATCAGCAGCACCAAGAGCAGCCGGCTCTCTCGTGTGTCCCTCACGTGCGGCGGCCGTGCCTTCCTCGTCGAATACGTGTATGGCTCACCCGGAAGATCCCCGGAGTACCCGGAGCGCGGACCCGCGGGGCGGCGTTATGGGGGAGCTTATGCCTGAATATCAACGATCCGCCGTACGAGAAGGGATCATCCCGTACGGCGGAATCGAAGAGTTACTTCATCTGCGCGGCTGGGCGTCCAGAACCTGCTGGAGCGCCTCGAACTCCTCGACGCACTTGCCGGAGCCGAGCGCCACGCTGTCGAGCGGATCCTCCGCGATATGGATCGGCATGCCGGTCTCGCGACGCAGCCGCTCGTCGAGACCGCGCAGCAGGGCGCCACCACCGGTGAGCACGATCCCGCGGTCCATGACGTCGCCGGACAGCTCCGGCGGGCACTTGTCGAGGGTGGTCTTGACCGCGTCCACGATGGCGTTGACGGGCTCCTCGATCGCCTTGCGGACTTCGGCGGCCGAGATGACTACGGTCTTCGGGAGGCCGGAGACCAGGTCCCGGCCGCGGATTTCGGTGTGTTCGTCATTGTCGAGGTCGTACGCGGAACCGATCGTGATCTTGATCTGCTCGGCCGTCCGCTCACCGAGAAGGAGCGAGTACTCCTTCTTGATGTGCTGGATGATCGCGTTGTCCAGCTCGTCGCCGGCGACACGGATGGACTGTGCCGTGACGATTCCGCCGAGCGAGATGACCGCGACCTCCGTGGTGCCGCCGCCGATGTCCACCACCATGTTGCCCGTGGCCTCGTGGACCGGCAGGCCGGAGCCGATGGCCGCGGCCATGGGCTCCTCGATGATGTGCACCTGGCGGGCGCCGGCCTGGGACGACGCCTCGATGACGGCACGGCGCTCGACGCCCGTGATGCCCGAGGGCACACAGACGACGACGCGAGGACGGGCGAGATAGCGCCGCTTGTGGATCTTCAGGATGAAGTAGCGGAGCATGCGCTCGGTGATCTCGAAGTCGGCGATGACACCGTCCTTCAGCGGGCGCACGGCAACGATGTTGCCCGGCGTCCGCCCGATCATCTTCTTCGCTTCCGCGCCGACCGCGAGGATGCCACCGGTGTTGGTGTTGATCGCGACGACGGACGGCTCGTTGAGTACGATCCCGCGACCCCTGACGTACACCAGCGTGTTGGCGGTCCCGAGGTCGACAGCCATGTCACGGCCGATGAACGACATTGAGTTCCCCATCAGGATTCGTCTGGCCTTCCCAAGTGGAGCTTTTGATGGCTTTTTAGGTCGGCGAGGGTGAGCGCTGTGACGTGAAGGCTTCCATCGTAGTCTCGCCTGCACGAACACCGCGCGAGGGTCTTCGCCATTGTGACCAGATGACGTGCCGCCCCGCTTCTGGAGACGGTCCATCGGGGGAACGCGTTCCCTCGATCGCCACGCATATGCCAACCGACAGCAGCCATTGTGCGCCGCTCCCAGGTCAGAAGCCCAGGTGCCTGACATGACATCAGAAGATTCCTGGTGAAGCGGGTTCCCGACGGGACGAACGGGTGGGTGCGGACTGAACAACGGGTGACGGGGCGGGGCGGCGGGGTCTGGGATGCGGGGCTTCGGTTTGCTGGACCTGGGAAGCCGGAGCTTAGCCCGGGCTTGCTGGGCCTGGACTACTGGGCTGGGCTTGCTTGGACCCGAGATTGCTGAGACTGGGCTGCGGGGCTTGGGCTTGCTGGGCCTGGGGGTGCCGGGCTTGGGCCCACTGAGCCTCGGGGGCCCGGGTGCTGAGTCTGGGCTTGCTGAGCCTGGGGGTGCCGGGCTTGGGCCCACTGAGCCTCGGGGGCCCGGGTGCTGAGTCTGGGCTTGCTGAGCCTCGGAGGCTGGGGCTGGGCTCGCGGGGCCCGGGTACTGGGTCTGGGCTTGCTGGGCTTGGGATGCCGGGCTTGGGCTCTGGGTCCGGGCGCTGGGCCCGGGATGTCGCGCCTCGGCTCGCTGAGCCCCGCAGGCTGAGTCCGGGCTCGGGCTTGCCGGCCCAGCGGCCTGGGCCTGCCGGGCTCGGGCTTGCTGGGCCCGGGCTTGCTGGGCCCGGGGTTCTGAGCCTTGGGATGCCGGGCTTGGGCCCAAAGAGCCCCGGATGCTGGGGCCGGGCTCGCGGGCCCGGGTGCTGAGTCTGGGCTTGCTGAGCTCCGGGGGCTGGCTCCGGGCTCGCTGGGCCCCGGATGCCGGGCCCGGACTCGCTGAGCACCGGGATGCCGGGCTTGGGCTCTGGGTCCGGGCTTGCTGGGCCTGGGCTTGCCGTGCCTGGGCTCGCTGAGCCCCGGATACTGGGCCCGGACTCGCTGAGCCCCGGATCTCGGCTGGGCTCGCTGAACCCCGGACGCTGAGCCCGGGCCCAAGCTTGCTCGCCCAGCGGCCTGGGCCTGCCGGGTTTGCCGGCTTGCCAGGCACAGAACCGGTGCCCCGGGCGCCCACCGCCCGGCTGCCAGGCCCGGGTTCACTGCGCCCGGCAGCCTGGCCTGCCGGGCGCAGAACCGGTCTCCTGGGCGCGCCCACGCCTGGCAGGCCGGACCCTGGGCTGCCGGGAATGGAGCCAGGTCCCAGCCTGGGGCCTGGGGGAGTCTCCCGGGTGCCGGCGCCGGGTGCCATGCACCGCACCCCTCGGCCCGCCAGTGGTGTGGGCCTCGGGGTGTGGCGGGTCGGTGGTCCGTCGGGGAGCGGTCAGGCGAGGCCCGGGAAGAAGATCTTCAGCTCTCGCTCGGCGGACTCCTCGGAGTCGGAGGCGTGGATCAGGTTCTCCCGGACGATGACACCGAAGTCGCCACGGATGGAGCCGGGGGCGGCGGCGATCGGGTCGGTCGGGCCCGCGAGTGCCCGTACGCCCTCGATGACGCGCTCGCCCTCGACGACCAGCGCCACGACCGGGCCGGAGGCCATGAAGGCGACCAGGGGCTCGTAGAAGGGCTTGCCCTTGTGCTCGCCGTAGTGCTGCTCCAGCGTGTCCTGGTCCAGCGTGCGCAGCTCCAGCGCGGTGATCTCCCAGCCGGCCTTGCGCTCGATGCGGCTGATGATCTCGCCGGTCAGGCCGCGACGGACCGCGTCGGGCTTGAGAAGGACGAGGGTGCGCTGGCTCACGGTGGTGGCTCCTTCGGGTCACAGATGTGCGGATGACCGAGGCTACAGGGCGTGTCCGGGTGCGTGTTACGCAGCGTCAGCTGCTACGGGGAGGGCCGGTCCGATACCGGCCGACCCGGCTGTTTTCGCCCCCGCCGCCCCTACCCATTCCCGTCCCTGACTCAGGGGCTCCGCCCCCGAACCCCCGCTCCTCAGACGCCGGAGAGGCTGAATATCACGCCTACGCCGTGTTACCCCCGGTCTCGGCCTGCGCGGCGAACCGCGCCTTCGCCTCCTCCACCTTGCGGCCGAAGTGGACCGAGGCCCACCACAGGGCGGCGAAGACGGCACCGAGGAAGAACATGGTCGGCACGACGAACCCGCTGGCGATCAGCACGACCTGCAGCGCCCACCCCAGCTGGACACCCCCCGGCCGCGTGATCATCCCGCAGAGCAACAGGCACAACACCATCGCGACCCCACTCACCGTCCAGACCGTGGCCATGGACAGATCGGGATCCTTCATCGCGACGAGCCCCGCGAAACCGATGACGAAGAACTCACCGATCAGCGTCGAAGCACAGAGCGTACGCACGGATCAGCCCCTCCCCAGCAGCAACCGGGCCTCGCCCACAGTGATCACGGAACCGGTCACCAGCACCCCGGCCCCCGCGTACTCCGCCTCCTCCTCGGCCAGCGTGATCGCGGCCTCCAGGGCATCGTCCAGCCGGGACTCGACCTGCACCCGGTCGTCCCCGAACACCTCGACGGCGATCGCGGCGAGCGAGTCCACGTCCATGGCCCGGTGGCTGGAGTTCTGCGTGACGACGACCTCGGTGAAGATCGGCTCGAAGGCCTCCAGCAGCCCCCGTACGTTCTTGTCCCCGCTCGACCCCACGACACCGATCAGCCGGCTGAAGTCGAAGACCTCACGGACACCCTCGGCGGTCGCCCGTGCCCCCGCCGGATTGTGCGCGGCGTCCAGCACGACCGTCGGCGACCGCCGCACGATCTCCAGCCGCCCGGGCGAGGACACCGCAGCGAAGGCCTTGCGGACCGTGTCGATGTCGAGCGGCTCGGGCCGCTGGGACCCGACCCCGAAGAACGCCTCCACCGCGGCGAGCGCCACCGCCGCGTTGTGCGCCTGGTACGCCCCGTGCAGCGGGATGTACACCTCGTCGTACTCCCCGCCCAGCCCCCGGAGGGTCAGCAGCTGCCCGCCGACGGCGACCTGGCGGCTCACGACGCCGAACTCGAGCCCCTCGCGGGCGACTGTGGCATCGACCTCGACGGCCTTCTTGAGCATCACCTGGGCGGCGTCGACGGGCTGCTGGGCCAGGATCACCGTCGCGTCCTGCTTGACGATCCCGGCCTTCTCCTTGGCGATCTCCCCGGGGGTGGTACCGAGGCGGTCGGTGTGGTCCAGATCGATCGGGGTCACGACGGCGACGTCCCCGTCGATCACGTTCGTGGCGTCCCAGCTGCCGCCCATCCCCACCTCCACGACGGCCACGTCGACGGGCGCGTCCGCGAAGGCCGCGTACGCCATGCCCGTGAGGACCTCGAAGAAGGAGAGGCGGAACTCCTGCTGGGAGTCGACCATCTCGACGTACGGCTGGATGTCCCGGTACGTCTCCACGAACCGGTCGGCGGAGATCGCGGCGCCGTCCAGGCTGATGCGCTCGGTGATCGACTGGACGTGCGGCGAGGTGTACCGCCCGGTGCGCAGGTCGAAGGCGCCGAGGAGGGCCTCGATCATGCGGGCGGTCGACGTCTTGCCGTTCGTCCCCGTGATGTGGATGGAGGGATACGCGCGCTGCGGCTCCCCCAGCACGTCCATGAGCGCGGAGATGCGGCTCACGGACGGCTCCAGCTTGGTCTCGCCCCAGCGCGTCGCGAGCTCGGCCTCGACCTCACGGAGCGCCTTGTCGGTCTCCTGGTCGGCCGGGCGCGTGGGAATGTCGGACTCCGGCGGCCCGCCCTGCGTGCGCAGGGTACGGCTGCCGGCCTCGATCACGGCGAGATCGGGATCACGCCCGGTCTCCGCCTCGACGATCTCGTCGAACGGGTCGGCCGGGTCTGACTCACTGCTGTCGTGCGGGAACTCACTCACACCCCCAGTCTACGGAGCCCCCCGCCCCTGGGAGGGCGCAGCCCCCTTCAGGGGCGCGGGGAACTGCGCGACAAGCCACGACGGTCCCGCGGCCGACAACGAACCGGCGGGAGCGCTCGATGACGGGGGCCCGGCCACGGCACCCGCCCCCGGGCGAAGGCGTGCGCCGCCTACGCCTCCGGCAGCCCCTCCAGCTGGGTCTGGATACGGGCGATGTCCTCGTCCGCCTTGGCAAGCCGCCCCCGGATCTTGTCCACGACATGATCCGGCGCCTTCGCGAGGAACGCCTCGTTGCCGAGCTTCGCGTTCGCCTGCGCCTTCTCCTTCTCGGCGGCGGCCAGGTCCTTGGCAAGCCGCTTCCGCTCGGCCGCCACATCGATCGTGCCGGAGAGGTCGAGCGCGACCTGAGCGCCCGCGACCGGCAGGGTCGCCGTGGCCGCGAAGGCGTCGCCCTCGGGCTGGAGCCGCAGCAGCTGGCGGATGGCCGCCTCGTGCGGGGCGAAAGCCGTCCCGTCGAGGGTCAGCCGGGCCGGAACCCGCTGGCCGGGCTGCAGCCCCTGGTCGGCACGGAAGCGGCGGACCTCCGTGATGACCTGCTGAAGCATCTCGATCTCGCGCTCGGCACCGGCATCACGGAAGCCGCCCGGGGCGTCAGCCCCAGGAACCAGCACAGCCTTGGGCCAGTCCGCGATCACGACGGACTCGCCACCGGTGAGCGTGGTCCAGAGCGTCTCCGTGACGAACGGGACGACCGGGTGCAGCAGCCGCAGCGTGACGTCCAGGACCTCGCCGAGGACCCGCTTGCTGACGTCGGCGGCCGCGCCGCCCGCCATGAACGTCGTCTTCGACAGCTCGACGTACCAGTCGAAGACCTCGTCCCACGCGAAGTGGTACAGCGCGTCGGAGAGCTTCGCGAACTGGAAGTCCTCGTAGAACGCGTCGACTTCGGCGACGGTCTTGTTGAGCCGGGAGAGGATCCACCGGTCCGTCGCCGACATCTCGGACGCGTCCGGCAGCGGACCCTCGACCGTCGCGCCGTTCATCAGCGCGAACCGCGTGGCGTTCCAGATCTTGTTGGCGAAGTTACGGGACGCCTGGACCCAGTCCTCGCCGATCGGCACGTCCGTACCGGGGTTGGCGCCGCGGGCCAGGGTGAAGCGGACGGCGTCGGAGCCGTACGCGTCCATCCAGTCGAGCGGGTCGACGACGTTGCCGAACGACTTCGACATCTTCTTGCCGCGCTCGTCACGGACCAGACCGGTCAGGGCGATGGTCTTGAAGGGGACCTCGCCGTCCATCGCGTACAGACCGAACATCATCATCCGGGCGACCCAGAAGAAGATGATGTCGTGGCCGGTGAGCAGGACGTCGGTCGGATAGAACTTCTTGAGGTCCGGGGTCTGTTCGGGCCAGCCGAGCGTGGAGAACGGCCACAGGCCGGACGAGAACCAGGTGTCGAGGACGTCGGTGTCCTGCCGCCAGCCCTCGGCCTCGGTGCCCGGCGGCTGCTCGTCGGGGCCGACACAGACCGTCTCGCCGTTCGGGCCGTACCAGATCGGGATGCGGTGGCCCCACCACAGCTGACGCGAGATGTTCCAGTCGTTGAGGTTGTCGACCCAGTCGAAGTACCGCTTCGACATGTCCTCGGGGTGGATCTTCACCCGGCCGTCGCGGACCGCGTCACCGGCGGCCTGCGCGAGCGGGCCGACCTTGACCCACCACTGCAGGGACTGCCGCGGCTCGATGGTGGTCCGGCAGCGCGAGCAGTGCCCGACGCTGTGGACGTACGGACGCTTCTCGGCGACGATCCGGCCCTGCGAGCGCAGTGCGCCGACGATGGCGGAACGCGCCTCGTAGCGGTCGAGTCCCTCGAAGGGGCCGTGGACGGTGATGATCGCCCGCTCGTCCATGACCGTGATCGACTCCAGGCCGTGGCGCCGGCCGATGGCGAAGTCGTTCGGGTCGTGGGCGGGGGTGACCTTGACGGCACCCGTGCCGAACTCGGGGTCGACGTGCGCGTCCGCGACGACGGGGATGGAACGGTCGGTCAGCGGCAGCTTGATGCGCTTGCCGATGAGGTGCCGGTAGCGCTCGTCGTCGGGGTGAACGGCGACGGCGGTGTCACCGAGCATCGTCTCGGCACGCGTGGTGGCGACGACGAGGGTCTCGTCACCCTCGCCGTACTTGATGGAGACGAGCTCGCCGTCGTCCTCCTGGTACTCGACCTCGATGTCCGAAATGGCCGTCAGACAGCGGGGACACCAGTTGATGATGCGCTCGGCGCGGTAGATCAGCTCGTCGTCGTACAGCTTCTTGAAGATGGTCTGGACGGCCTTGGACAGCCCCTCGTCCATGGTGAACCGCTCACGGTCCCAGTCCACGCCGTCCCCGAGCCGGCGCATCTGCCCGAGGATCCTGCCGCCGTACTCCTCCTTCCACTGCCAGACGCGCTCGACGAACGCCTCGCGCCCGAGGTCGTGCCGCGACTTGCCCTCCTCGGCAAGCTGCTGCTCGACCTTGTTCTGCGTGGCGATACCGGCGTGGTCCATGCCGGGCAGCCAGAGCGCCTCGTACCCCTGCATGCGCTTGCGGCGGGTCAGGGCGTCCATGAGCGTGTGCTGGAAGGCATGGCCCAGGTGGAGGCTGCCGGTGACGTTCGGCGGCGGAATGACGATGGTGTACGGCGGCTTCTCACTCTTCGCGTCGGCGGCGAAGTAACCCCGTTCCACCCAGCGCTCGTACAGCTTCCCCTCTACCTCGGCCGGCGCGTACTGGGTCGGCAGTTCGGGGGCGTTGGCTGGCGTCTGCTGCTGAGCGTTCTCGGTCACGGGGTCAGTTTAGGGGTGTCGCCGGGGCGTCCCGAAACTCGATTACTTGTTGGCATCCTCCCTGGGGTGCACCGCAGGGATTCCTTGTAGCCCTCGGTATCCGCAACGGCCGGGGCCGCGGTGGATGAGGGGTTCAGGGGTTCACGCGTGCGTCCCGGGCGAGCTCAGGACATGGTGGGGCCGTGCATGGCCCGCCCCTGCGTGCTGTTCACCGCAATGCCCTGCGGCGGAAGCCTTGCCGACTGCGGTCCGAAGGCCGCGGGCAAGGATGACGACCGACGCGTTGTGGTCGGCATCGTCAGTGTGTCCGCACTTCGTGCAGACGAATACGTCCCGGCTGATGCGCGATGCCGGGTCCCGCTGCCGGCAGACACCGCAGGTCTGCGAGGTACCCACAGGAGTCACCGCAACGAGAACGGATCCGAACACGGGGCACTTGTAGACGAGCTGTCGGCGTCTCTCACCCGGCAGGTTGTCGAGCACACCCCGGTTCAGGGCCGCCTTCTGAGCGACGCGCATGCCAGGTTCGACACGGCTGCCCCTGGCATTCTTCGTCATCTGCTTCACCCGAAGATCCTCGACAGCGACCAGGCCGTGGCTCTTGGCCAGGTCGGTGGTGAGTTTGTGCGTGAAGTCCAGACGGCGACGAGCTTGGCGCGCCCTCAGTTCCGCGATGGCGCGCAGGGTCTCGCGCAGGCGGTGGCTGTACTTGCCGCCTCGGTGTTTCCTGGCATGTGCGAGCTGCCGCTCCCTGCGGCGCTCCAATCCGGCGAGCCTGCGCTTCTCGCCTTCCGTCAAGGTCTGCGGCATGAGGCGCGGAGCAGTCTCGTCCGACAGGTACGCCGACTGCTTGACGCCGAAGTCCATACCCACGGGGGGCTGCTCGTTCGGCGAGGCGACCGTCCTGCCGGTGTGGACGCCGAAGCTGACGTACCAATGCCCCGAGCCGTCCGTGCGGATCGTCGCGCTCTTGATCCGTCCTCCGAGGGGGACGCGTCAGCCTGAACTTCACCTCGCCCAGCTTGGGGACACGTACGAAGGCCACTTGCGGTTGAGCCGGGTCACACGCACGGCCTGCCCCGGGAGGGGAATCGCCATCCGCGCACCGCGCTTCTTGAACTGCGGGAAGCCAGCTGGATGCTCCTCGTTCCAGAAATTGTCGTAGGCCCGATCGAGGTGCCTGAGGACTTGCTGCGGAGCCTGAGAGGGCAGATCCGCGATCCATTCGAGATCGCGTCGAGCCTCGGTCAGGTACCGGCACTGCTCATCGGCCCGGAGGTACACGCGCCTCTGCCGATACACATAGAGCCGCTGCTCCAGAGCTACGTTCCAGACAGCCCGGCAGGTGTGGCCCCACAGCAGAAGCCGCTCGGCCTGCTGAGGTGTGGGACAGAGCCGATAGGTGCGCCCGGCATCGGCGGGTTCCTTGATCGGCTTCCTCGTCCGACTGCCCTTGCCAACTGCCATTTCCGCCCCCTTCCCCGAGTGCGGCTCAACTGGCCTCACCTGTAAGGCGACCAGCGCACTCACCGTATGACAGACAAGTTCAACTTGTCTGTCATACCGTGAAACATATGGCGGACTCTCGACTCACACCGGCACAAGCAGCCGAGTATCTCGGCGTCACCGTCCAAGTGATCTACGTCCTCAATTCCCGGAAGGAGAACGACTTCCCACACCCGTCCTACACAGGCCGCACCCCGACCTGGTCACAACCCGAACTCGATGTCTGGCGAGCCGCACACCCTCCCAAACGGTCCGCTCGGCAGCGCCATGCGGCAGAAGGAAAGGATCGAGATCGTGGCAACGCCGACTTTCATGACCTTCGAACGCATCTTGCGTTCGTGACGGCACGAGACAGCCCAGCGCTCACAGATGACTTGCGATCACTCATAGAGCGCACGATGCGCGACGCCGCGCGGTCCCTGAAGTCGGAGGTGGAGGACATTCGCTGCAAGGCCAACTACGTTCACCTGGTCGTGCGCTATCCGGTCGACACATCCGTCGCAAGCCTGGCCCAGCGTATGCGAGGGGCTTCAACCAGGGCTCTCCGGCAATCACACACTCTTGATGGACATCTGTGGTCGAAGCCGTACTACGCCGCATCGGCGGCCGCGCACTCGGCCGCCAGGCTCAGTCGATACGTCGAGTGTCTGGAACAGACCATCAACAACTAGGCATCAATCCACCCCGCCGGTCCCGCACCCTCGCACCTTCCGTCAAGATGTTCGGAACACATAAGCATCTGGAGGGGAACCCAGAATGAGCTACAACCAGCCGGGCCCGTACGGCGGGCAGCCTCAGCAGCCCGGACCGTACGGTCAGCCGGGTCCTTACGGCCAGCAGCCGCAGGCCCCCCAGCCCGGCTACGGATACCCGCAGCAGGCGCCTCAGCAGCAGCCCGGCTACGGGTACCCCCAGCAGGCCCCTCCCGGGGTTCCGCCCCAGCAGCCCGGCTACGGCCAGCAGCCGCCGTACGGTCAGCAGCCCCCCGGCGCCCCCTACGGCGCGCCGATGCCCCCCGCACCCGGCGGCGGCAAGAAGAAGACGGGCCTCATCATCGGCGCGGTCGCTGTCGTGGCGGCGATCGCGGTCGGCGCGTACTTCGTCGTCGGAAGCGGCAGCAGCGGCTCCTCGGACGTCGCGGACGACGGCCCGCACAAGCTGACCACTCCGGCGACGGTGCTCACGGAGTACAAGAAGAGCGAAGAGGCCGGTGGCGGCGGCTTCGACGCGAGCGACGTCAAGAAGGCAGAGAAGCACGGCGTCAAGAACGCCAAGGACGTCGACGCGGGCTACGTGGCCGGGGACGAGAGCAACCCGCTGTCGCAGAACATGATCCAATTCATGGGCGTGTACGGTGAAATCGAAGACCCGGAGAAGGTCGTCGACGCCATGTTCGCCGACCTGAAGGACGAGGCCACCAAGGACTCCGATGACGGCGAGCTCGTCGGCAGCCCGAAGAGCTACACGCCCAGCGGGCTGGACGGCGCGGTCCTGAAGTGCCAGGAAACCAAGCTCAAGAACGACGAGGCGTCCGGCGACGCGGCCGCCGGCCCTTCGTCGATCAGCATGCCGGTGTGTATCTGGGGTGACCACAGCACGCTCGGCGTCATCATCAACATCGACATGGCCAACGCCATGGCGGGCAAGGGCGCCGACCTCTCGGCGGCCGCCGAGCTGACGGCCAAGCTCCGCAAGGAAGTCCGCGTCAAGATCTGACCATCGTATACAACGGCGAAGGGGTCCCGGTCAGTTGACCGGGACCCCTTCGCTGCACTCAACCCTCAGCGCAGAACTGCTGACGGCTTTAAGCAGTCATCAGATGCTCGCTCTGTTGCACGCCTCAATTATGTGCGACGTGTTAGTGATCCCCAGAGATGCCAGCTTGGCCTGACAGAACGGCCTACCGGCCCAAGTGTCGAAATTACACGCCGCCCGAACGCCAGTACCGATGGCATAGCCCTCGGATCTCAGGTAAAGGACACAGTCGACCTGATCGGCCTGGGCAGGGGTAGCCATCGCCATGGGCACAACCCCAGCCGCAACAGCCACACCCAGCGCCGTCAGGGCTCGCTTGATCTTCATGCTCTTTCCTCCCGTTTTCACTTACTGCAAGATGGTCTGCCTTGCAGTAAGCAAATAGATCACGTGAGGTGCACATGCCATGATCGATGAGGTGCGTTTGGCTTGATCCACACGGAGAATGACTGAGGGCGCTCAGCAGGTTTCGCCGGGCGCCCTCCTCCTCACGTGCGCAAATATGCTATGCCGTCTTCTGCTCGCCCGGCCCCCGCCCCCGCGCGTCCCGCGGGATCAGGGTCGGGTTCACGTTCGAGCGGACGGCTTCCGCCGTGATGACCACGCGGGCCACGTCCTTGCGGGACGGGACCTCGTACATCACGGACTGGAGGACTTCCTCCATGATGGCGCGCAGGCCTCGGGCGCCGGTCTGGCGGAGGATGGCCTGGTCGGCGATGGCCTCCATGGCCTCGCGCTCGAAGTCCAGCTCCACGCCGTCGAGTTCGAAGAGGCGCTGGTACTGCTTCACCAGCGCGTTGCGGGGCTCGACGAGGATCTGGAGGAGGGCCTCGCGGTCGAGGTTGTGCACCGAAGTGATGACGGGCAGACGGCCGATGAACTCCGGGATCATGCCGAACTTGACGAGGTCCTCGGGCATGACGGCCTCGAACTGGTCCTTGGACTCCATCTCGCGCTTCGAGCGGATCGTCGCGCCGAAGCCGATGCCCTTCGCGCCGGCCCGGGACTCGATCAGCTTCTCCAGGCCCGCGAAGGCGCCGCCCACGATGAACAGGACGTTCGTCGTGTCGATCTGGATGAACTCCTGGTGCGGGTGCTTGCGTCCGCCCTGGGGCGGGACCGAGGCCGTCGTGCCTTCGAGGATCTTGAGGAGGGCCTGCTGCACGCCCTCGCCGGACACGTCCCGCGTGATCGACGGGTTTTCGCTCTTACGAGCCACCTTGTCGATCTCGTCGATGTAGATGATGCCCGTCTCGGCCTTCTTGACGTCGTAGTCGGCGGCCTGGATGAGCTTCAGCAGGATGTTCTCGACGTCCTCGCCGACATAGCCGGCCTCCGTCAGCGCCGTCGCGTCGGCGATGGCGAACGGGACGTTCAGCATGCGGGCCAGGGTCTGGGCGAGGAGCGTCTTGCCCGAGCCCGTCGGGCCGAGGAGCAGGATGTTGGACTTCGCCAACTCGATTGCGTCCTCGCGGTTCTGACCCGTGCTGTTCTCACCGGCCTGGACCCGCTTGTAGTGGTTGTAGACCGCGACGGAGAGCGCCTTCTTGGCGGACTCCTGGCCGACCACGTACCCCTCGAGGAACTCGTAGATCTCGCGAGGTTTGGGGAGTTCCTCCCAGCGGACCTCGCTCGTTTCCGCGAGCTCTTCCTCGATGATCTCGTTGCAGAGGTCGATGCACTCGTCGCAGATGTACACACCAGGGCCTGCGATGAGCTTCTTGACCTGCTTCTGGCTCTTGCCACAGAACGAGCACTTGAGCAGATCGCCGCCGTCACCGATGCGTGCCACGGTGTGCTTCCCCTTCGCCTGGGAGACGCCTAGGTCCAGCGGCTCCTGGTGCTGCCTTATGTCCGACGGTACCTTGCCGAGCCCCCCGTTCGGGCCCCCCTTGGCGCGGTTCACTTTGTCGTGAACCGCGTCAAGGAGCGGCAGACGATACAGCGCTGCGTCACGCGACCGAGGCGTTGTTCATCTTCCGGGTCGAGATGATCTGGTCGATCAGGCCGTACGCGAGGGCGTCCTCGGCCGTGAGGATCTTGTCGCGCTCGATGTCCTCGCGGATCTTCTCGATCGGCGTCGTCGAGTGCTTGGCCAGCATGTCTTCCAGCTGAGCACGCATACGAAGGATCTCGTTGGCCGCGATTTCGAGGTCCGAGACCTGGCCTCGGCCGGTCTCGCTGTACGGCTGGTGGATCAGCACGCGGGCGTTGGGAAGTGCCATGCGCTTGCCCGGCGTACCGGCGGCCAGCAGGATCGCGGCGGCCGAGGCCGCCTGGCCCATGCAGACCGTCTGAACGTCCGGCTTCACGAACTGCATCGTGTCGTAAATCGCAGTGAGTGCCGTGAAGGAGCCACCGGGGCTGTTGATGTAGACCGAGATGTCCCGGTCGGGGTCCATCGACTCCAGGCACAGCAGCTGCGCCATGACGTCGTTGGCGGAGGCGTCGTCGATCTGCACGCCGAGGAAGATCACGCGCTCCTCGAAGAGCTTCGCGTACGGGTCGTACTCACGGACGCCCTGCGAGGTGCGCTCGACGAAGCGCGGGATGACGTAGCGGGACTCCGCGCGAGGGCCGGTGTACTCGGCCTCTGTGCGGGCGTAGAGGCCGCTGCCGGGGAAGTCGTTCACTGTGTCTCCTGGAAAGCCTGATAAGGGCTGAGGCGGTCGGCTGGGGGCTCGGAGGGGCTTGGTGCCGGTCTACGCCGGCACCGGGGTCGGCTGTGTGCCGACCTAGGCCGCTCCGGTGCCGCCGCCGCCAGGCATTCCGGCAGCGGTGGGCATGATGTCGTCGATGAGGCCGTACGCCTTGGCCTCGATCGGGTCGAACCAGCGGTCCCGGTCCGAGTCGCGGGTGATCTGCTCCACGGTCTGGCCGGTGTGGAAGGAGGTCAGCTCCGCCATCCGCTTCTTGGTGTGCAGCAGTCGCTCGGCGTGGATCTTGATGTCCGACGCGGAACCGGCGAGGCCAGCCGAGGGCTGGTGGATCAGGATCTCCGCGTTCGGCAGCGCGAAGCGCTTGCCCGGAGTACCCGCGCTCAGCAGGAACTGGCCCATGGAGGCCGCCATGCCCATCGCGATCGTCACCACGTCGTTCTTGATGTACTGCATGGTGTCGTAGATCGCCATGCCAGCGGTGATCGAGCCGCCGGGGCTGTTGATGTAGAGGTAGATGTCCTTCTCCGGGTCGGAGGCAAGGAGCAGCAGCTGCGCCGTGATCTTGTTGGCGATGTCGTCGTCGACCGCCTGGCCGAGGAAGATGATCCGCTCGCCGAGCAGCCGGTTGTAGACCTGGTCGCCGAGGCCACCACCGATGGGGTCGCCGGCGGCTGTGGGCATCAGATTCGTCACGTATCCACCTGCTCGTCTTACGACGGCGCCGGGCCGTCTCACGTCTTCTGCTGGGGGCGTGGGACCCCGTGTGCGCGCCGTGTCGGACGGCTCCGGGGACTCCCCTGCCCTCGTACTCATGGACCCTAACGCGCGGGTCCCTCCGGGGAATCCCGCAGAGGTGACTGTTCGCTGTGAGCGCATGCGCTCCGCTGGGTGAGCAGGGGTTACGGCCTGCCCCGTAAGGGGCGCGGGGAACCGCGCGGCCAGCCCCCGCGGGGGCGCGGTCGCGTCTGCCACGGATGGTGCGTCGGCGGGTGCGGGTCGGTGGTGGGTCGCTCGCGCAGTTCCCCGCGCCCCTGGAAGGCCCTACGGGCCCCCAGGACATGTCCCGGGGGCCCGTAGTACGTACTGGTGAGGCGATCAGGCCTCGGTCTTCTCCTCAGAGGACTCTGAGGCGTCGGCCTTGGGGGCCTCGGTGGCCTCCTCGGACGCTTCCTCGGTCGAGCCCTCGGCAGAGACCTCGTCCTCGTCCTCGTCGTCCAGGTCGACCAGCTCGCCGTTGGTGTCCTTCACCGTGGCGGCCTCGACCACGACGGCCAGGGCCTTGCCGCGGGCGACCTCGCCGACCAGCATCGGGACCTGGCCGCCCTCGACGACCGCCTGGGCGAACTGGTCGGGGGACATGCCGGAGGAGGCCGCGCGCCGCATGAGGTGCTCGGTGAGCTCCTCCTGGTTGACGTTCAGCTTCTCCTTGTTGACGAGCTCGTCCAGGACGAACTGCGTCTTGATGCCCTTGACCGCGGCTTCCTTGGTCTCGGTGTCGAACTCCTCGGCCGTCTTGCCCTGGATCTCGAGGTACTTCTCGAGGTCGATGCCCATCTGGCCGAGCTGGTGGTGCTCCAGGTTGTGCTTGCGGGTGTTGATCTCGTCCTCGAGCAGCTTCTCGGGGACGGGCACCTCGACGAGCTCGAGCAGCTTCTCCAGGACGCGCTCCTGGGCCTGCGTGGCCTGGTCGTACTGCTTCATGTTCTCGAGGCGCTTGCGGCTGTCGCCGCGCAGCTCCTCGAGGGTGTCGAACTCGGACGCGAGCTGCGCGAAGTCGTCGTCCAGCTCGGGCAGTTCGCGCTTGGCGACCTGGGTGACCTTGACGGTGACCTCGGCCTCCTTGCCGGCTGCCGAGCCACCCTTGAGCTCGGAGGCGAAGGTGGCCTCGCCACCGGCCTCCACGCCCTTCACGGCGTCGTCGATGCCATCCAGCAGCTCACCGGAACCGATGGTGTAGGAGACGCCGCTCGCGACGCCGTCCTCCAGGACCTCGCCGTCGACCTTGGCCTCAAGGTCGAGGGTGACGACATCGCCGTCCTCGGCGGCACGCTCGACCGGGGCGGTCGAAGCGAAGCGCTCACGCAGCTCCTCGACGGCCTTGTCGACGTCCTCTTCGCTGACCTCGACGGCGTCGACCTCGACCTCGATGCCGGAGTAGTCCGGGATCTCGATGGTCGGGCGGACGTCGACCTCGGCGGTGAAGTTCAGCGTCTCGCCGTCCTTCAGCTCCGTGATGTCGACCTCGGGCTGGCCGAGGACGTTCAGCTCGGCCTCGTTGACCGCGTCGGTGTAGAACTTCGGAAGCGCGTCGTTGACCGCTTCCTCAAGAACCGCACCGCGGCCGAACCGCTGGTCGATGACGCGCGCCGGAATCTTGCCCTTCCGGAACCCCTTCACCGTGACCTGCTGGTTGATCTTCTTGTACGCCGCGTCGAGGCTGTCCTTGAGCTCCTCGAAGGGCACCTCGATGCTGAGCCGAACCCGGGTCGGGTTCAGGGTCTCCACGGCGCTCTTCACGGTTCGGTCTCCTTGGGGGCTGACTTCTTTGGGTTCTGCTGACGTTCTCTGCCGGATACGGCGGAGCCTCAGCGGATTGGCGGCCCTTGAGGGACGTAACAATGCAGACACACGGGCGCGCAGTTTGCATACTAGCCGCAGGCGGGACACGCCCCAAAAGGTGATCTTGCCGGTGGTCCGGCACGGTGGTCGGGGTGGCGGGATTTGAACCCACGGCCTTCCGCTCCCAAAGCGGACGCGCTACCAAGCTGCGCCACACCCCGTCTGGTGCGAGACGTAGGGTACATGCCCGCAGGCGGCGCGGCTCCCGCATTTCACGGGGCACTCGGGGCCTCCGGAACGGGGTGTGCGACGAGGGGGTGCGACCCGCTACGATGCTTCCGTGCCGCGCGTCACTGACCTGCGGCGCGTCCTGTGCGGGCGTAGCTCAATGGTAGAGCCCTAGTCTTCCAAACTAGCTACGCGGGTTCGATTCCCGTCGCCCGCTCTGTACGGCTCAGGGCCAGGTCGGAGATTCACTCTCCGACCTGGCCCTGACGCGTTTCCGGGGCGGGTTCGGGCGCGGATCCGTTCGGGTTCGGTTCCGGCTCCTTTTCCGGCTTCTTTCCGGCTTCAGTTCCGGAGGAAGGCGATCAGTTCGCCCAGGAGGCGGGCCGGGGCGTCCAGGGGGACCAGGTGACCCGCGTCCGGGATCGGGCGGAGTCGGGCGCCCGGGATCAGGGAGGCGAGTTCCTCGCCCTTGGCCGGTGGGATCCAGGTGTCCTCGGTGGCCCAGCAGACGGTGACGGGCAGGTTCAGCGTGGGATAGAGGGGTTGGATCTCGTCCGTGTGGCGCTGGTCGGCCTGGGCGATCTGGCGGTAGAACGCGGGCTGTCCCGACGTGTCCGTCCAGGGGGCGACCAGTTCGTCCAGTACCCCGGGCAGCAGTCCCCGATGGCTCGCGGAGCTCACGTACTCACGGACCAGGGCCTCGTGCAGCGGTGCGGGCAGTTGCCCGAAGACCGCCGCGTGCTCGGCGACCAGACGGAAGAAGGGGGAGCCCCAGGGGGCGAGCGCGACCGGGTCGACCAGGGCGAGGCGCCGGTACTCGGCCTTGTGCAGCAGATGCGCGCGGAGCGCGACGCAGCCGCCGAAGTCGTGCGCGATCACCGACGGGTTCGACAGTCCCCAGACCCCCAGGAGCTCGGCGAACACCTCGCCCTGCGCCCTGAGGGAGACGTCCTGGCCGTCGCTCTTCTGGGAGCTGCCGTAGCCGGGCATGTCCCAGACGTGGACCCGGTGGCCGTCGGCGGCGAGCGCCGGGGCGATCTCGTGCCACACGTAGGACGAGAACGGGGTGCCGTGCAGCAGCACCACCGGCGGACCGTCCTGTGGCCCGAGGCGGTCCCACCGGAGGGTTCCGATCGGGCTCTCCCAGCTCTCACGCAGCTGCCAGGTGTTCTCGGGGCTCACTTCCTCGGGCTCCTTCGGTCGGGAGGACGGCTGAGAAGAAGACGGCTGGCCGGATGTCCGAATCGATGTCCGGATGGATGTCCGGATGGATGTCCGGATGGATGTCCGGATGGATGTCCGGATGGCCGGATGAGAAGTCGTACGTCGGCCGGAGGGGTCGTGCGTCCACCGCGGGGACCGAGCGGATTCCGTACAGGCGCGACCTGTTCGGGTTCCGGGCGGGCGCGGGAGCTGTGGGCCCTCGTCGGCGCCGGCCGACGGCACGTACAGGGGTGAACGTTCCGCCGGACTGTCGGGCCGTGGCATGCCGCCGGAACCCGTCCGCTCCCCCGATGCCCTTGCCCTCCGGGCGTCCCCGAGTCGCCCGGAAGCTCAGAACTGGATCGAGTTGATGGTCTCCGCTACCGAGTTGAGGAACCGTTGGATGTCGTCCGCCATACCTGTGGAGGCGAGGAAGAAACCGAAGAGCACGGCGACCACCGCCGGCCCGCCCTTGATCGATCCCCCTCGTATCAACACCACCAGGACGATCCCCAACAGAAGCACCACTGACAGCGAAATGGCCACAACTGATCACACCCTACGGTCGGTCCGCTCTCCCGGCCCGGAGGTGCAACCCCGCGCACCCCCGCCAGAACCATCGTGCCACCAACGAGCCCGGCGTATGCGGCGGGTGAGCCATCGTTCGGTCACAGACGCGAACGGCCGCGCGTCGCACGGCAATTCGACGGATCCCTCTCACAGGAAATTCAGGAAGATCGTTTCCATGTCCACACACTCGTCCACACAACCTGTTCGCAGCCAATTCGAATTGTTGCCACAGGCACAGCAACAAGGCTGAGGACGGGTCACTAAAGACGAATCAACCGGACATTTCACCAGAGTCGCCCGCGGGCGTTATGCACCATTTAGTCGTGACGAATCAGGACGTAACACCCGCTTGCGGTATGACGATCGACACAGGCATCCGCATGACGACTTCGCCAAATACCGGGTACTCGTACAGCGATAAGCAGGATTCGCCTCAGAGGTTTTACGAAATCACACAGACAACGCTAGGGTGCCTCAGATGTTCTACGCTGCCTCGTCCCCCGCACGCGCAGCGAGGTCCAGGATCGTCTCCCCCAGCTCCTGGTGGGAGGGTCTGTGACGAACTCGCTCCGTCCGCACGGCCATCAGAGGGCTCCGCTCCCGTCGGCCCAGACGCCGGCGCCGGGTGTACCCAGCCCGCGACCACCACGGACCCCGGGATCCCCGCAACCGGGTGCCGCCGCCACCGGGCCGGGCACCAAGCCCGCCAAGCAGCGCGACGCGTTCTTCGACAACGCCAAGTACCTGGCGATCGTGTTCGTCGCGATGGGTCACGCCTGGGAACCGCTGACCGACCACAGCCGCGCCGCCGAGGCGCTCTACATGGTCGTCTACACCTTCCACATGCCGGCCTTCATCCTCATCTCCGGCTACTTCTCCCGCAGTTTCGACATGCGCACCGACCGGCTCCAGCGGCTGGTCACGGGCATCGCCGTGCCGTACATCCTCTTCGAGGTCGCGTACTCCCTCTTCAAGAAGTGGGCGGACGACGACCCGAGCCACCCGATCAGCCTGCTCGACCCCTGGTACCTCACATGGTTCCTGGTCGCGCTGTTCGTGTGGCGGATGACGGTCCCGCTGTGGAAGGTCGTGCGCTGGCCCGTGCCGCTCGCGCTCGCCATCGCGATGCTCGCCTCCGTCTCGCCCGACATCGGCGACGACCTGGACCTCCAACGCGTCCTGCAGTTCCTGCCGTTCTTCGTCGTGGGCCTGTTCATGAAGCCCGAGCACTTCCAGCTCATGCGGCGCCGCGAGGTGCGGATCCTGTCGGTTCCGGTCCTTCTGGGCGCGCTCGCCTTCGCCTACTGGGCGGGGCCGCGGATGAACTCGGCGTGGTTCTACCACCGCGACAGCGCCCAGGAGTTGGGCGCCCCCTGGTGGGCCGGTGTCGTGATGACGCTCGCCATGTTCGGCTGCTCGATGGTGCTCACCTCGTGCTTCTTCGCCTGGGTGCCGCGCCGCAGGATGTGGTTCACCGTGCTCGGCGCGGGCACGCTGTACGGCTATCTGCTGCACGGCTTCCTCGCCAAGGGCTCCCGCTTCTGGGGCTGGTACGACGACTACGCGTGGCTGAACCAGCCGCTCGGCGAGATCTTCCTCACGGTCGCCGCCGCCGCGGTCATCACGGTGCTGTGCACTCCGCCTGTGCAGCGGGCGTTCCGCTTCGCGATGGAGCCGAAGATGGAGTGGGCGTTCAAGAGGGACGCCGCCGAGTTGGCCCGGGAGCGGGCCAAGTCGTAGGGCGCGCCCCTTACGGGGCCTTTGCCAGGCCCAGGAGTTTGCGCATTTTTGTGTACTTCTGGGTCAGGCGGGCTCGGGTGAACTCGTCCAGGGCCGCCAGGCGGGTCGGGTTCGCGTTGTGGGCCAGGTCGGACTCCTTCACCAGGAGGGCTCCCGGGGTGGCCAGGATGCGGTCGGCGTAGGACTCCGGGGGCTCGCCCTGCCGCTTGGTGAGGGCCAGCACGATGTCCTTCGTGCGCCGGGACAGGGCGGCCTCGCGGAGCCAGTCCTCGGAGAGCGCGTCGTCCTCGACGGAGTCGTGCAGCCAGGCGGCGGCGATCTGCTCCTCGTCCCCGCCGCGCTCCCGCACCCCGTCGGCCACGGCCCGCAGGTGCTCGGCGTACGGGCGGCCCGCCTTGTCCGTCTGGGCGGCGTGCGCGTTCCGGGCCAGGGCCTCGACCTCGGTGAGGGTCAGCAGGGGTCTCTCGGTCACTCGGCGCTCGTTCTCGGTCATGCGTCGAGTGTGCCCCGTATCGCGGCCCGCGCCGGTACGGTCGCCGCTGTCAGGCCGAGGATCACAATGGCCGCCGCGAAGGAGCCGTACACCAGCGGGGGTATGTACGGTGCCTGGCCCGTGAGGCCCTTCATCATCGGGACGAGCGTGGCGAGCGCGATGGCCGTGCCGAGGGCGATGCCGGCGAGGGCGACGAGCAGCGCCTCCCAGCGGATCATGCGCATCACCTGGCGGCGGGTGGAACCGATGAGCCGCAGTGTTCCCAGCTCGCGCCGGCGGTCGAGGACCGTCATCACCAGGGTGTTGGCGGCGGCGACGGCCGCGAATCCGCCGAGGACGGCCGCCATGACGGTGTTCGCCCAGGCGTTGAGCTCGCGGTCGAGGGACTGGGCGGTCGTGTAGTCCGCGCGGTCCAGGACGGTGCCCACCTTCGCGAGATCGCTCGCGCTCCCGCCCTTCGTCCAGACCTCCGTGAGGAAGGCGGAGCCGACATGGGACGCCAGGTCGGCCTGCCCCATGGTGACCTGGGACAGCCCCATGCCACGCTCGTACGTCGCCACGACGCGCGGGGACGTCTTCGTGCCGTCGGGCAGGCGCAGTTCCATCCGGTCGCCCACCCCGGCGCCGGCGTTCTCGGCCAGCGAGGCGTCGACCGCGATCTCGCCGCGCTCCAGGGACAGGGCGCCCTTCTCGACCTTCAGGTCCTGCACGCGGGCCAGATCCCGCGCCGAGCCCGTGACGCCCTGGGTGGAGGCGGAGTCCAGCATCCCGTTCGCCCGCACGAGCACCTCGGTCTTCAACAGGCCTACGGCGGCGGTGACTTCGGGTGCTCGGGAGGCCGCGCGCACCGCGTCCGGAGCCAATCCCCCGTCCGATGTCACGATGTGGTCGGCAACGATGCCGTCCCGCTGCTGCTCCTGGGTGACCCGCTCCTCACTGGTGTGCATGAAGACGAGGACGGACGAGAAGGCCATCGCGAGGACGATCGGGGTGATCGCGGAGGCCAGCCGACGGGCGTTCGTACGGGAGTTGGCGGCGGCGAGTGAGGCGGACGCGCCCGCGCCGCGCAGCGGAAGTCCGAACAGGGCGGCGCAGGCACGGGCGACCAGTGGCCCGAGCAGCGCCACGGCCAGCATGAACAGCATGACGATGCCCAGCGCCGCGTTGGCCGCGTCCTCACCGGTCAGCGACGCGGCGAGCCCCGCGCAGACGCAGCCTCCGGCGGCCGCCGCGATCCCGAGCGGCGTACGGATCCAGCCCGGGCGCAGCCGCTCCACGGAGGCCTCGGTGAGCGCCTGGCCCGGCTTGATCCGCGCCGGGCGACGGGCGGCCGCGTACCCGGCGAGCAGCGCGGCGAGGAGGACCGCGCCGACGGCCGAGAGCAGCGGGATGTACGAGACGGACAGGTCGACGGCCTGCGGGATCGCGCCCTTGTCCTTGAGCTGTCCGAACCACCAGCCGGCCAGCGCGATCCCGGGCAGGAGGCCGACCAGGCCGGCCAGGGGTGCGACGAGCAGGGTCTCGGTGGCGATGGAGCGGCGGATCTGACGCGGGGTCGTACCGATGGCCCGCAACAGGGCGAACTCCCGGGCGCGTTGGGCGACGGACAGCGCCACGGTGCCCATCCCGGTGAAGACGGCGACGGTCGCGGCGATACCGCCGAAGGAGCCGCCGAGCGCGACGAGCAGTTCCTTGGCCTCGGCGAGGGAGGAGTCCTCGACGGTGCCGCGGTCGCGCCCGGTGTACACGTCGGCGCGGTTGCCGAGAGCCTGCTCCACCTGGGACTTGAGGGCCCCGGCCGACACACCCTGCTTCGGGAGGACGGCGATGGCGTCGACGCGGCCGGGGTGCCCCGAGACGCCTACGGCTTCGGTGTCGGTGAACCAGGCGGTGGGCGCCTCGGCCTGTACGACCCCGGACACGCGGAAGGTGCGAGGGCCGTCGGCCGTGGTGAGGGTGACGCGGTCGCCCACCCTGCCGTTCGTGAGGACGCTCTTCGTCAGGGCGACTTCGCCCGCCCCGGGAGCCTGTCCGGACGTCAGCCGTTCACCGGTGAAGGCGGTGGAGCCCCAGCCGTGCGCGGTGACCTGCTCACCCGCACGCGTCTGGACGGGGAAGGTCACGTCCGGGACCGCAGCCCGCGCCCCGGGCACCGAACCGGCCTTCGCCACCAGGGAGTTGTGGAGCCAGACCCTGCCCGGGACCGGTACGGCGTCGTCCTCGCGGTCGTCGCCGTGGCCTGTGACGAGGTGGGCCCGCTGGTCGGCGGCGGCGACCACCGGGGCGTCGGCGTAGCGGACGGGCGGAACCGAGGCCCGCAGGCCCGTCTCCAGGAGGATCCCGCAGGCCGAGACGATCAGTGCGGCCATGGCGAGCGCGACGAACGTGCCCACGAAGGCCGCGGGCTTGAAGCGGACGGCGGCGCGGGCGAGGCCGTTGGGCACGAACATCAGGCTGCCGCTCCCGAGTAGGAGGGCGCGGCCAGCGACGCCATGCGGGCGGCGATCCGGTCGGCCGGGGCACGCTCCAGGTGGTCGATGATCGAGCCGTCGGCGAGGAACAGGACGCGGTCGGACCAGGCGGCGGCCGCCGGGTCGTGGGTGACCATGACGACCGTGGCACCGAGCCCGTCCACGGCCTGCCTCAGCAGGCCGAGAACCTCGGCCGCGGTGGTCGTGTCGAGGGCGCCGGTGGGCTCGTCCGCGAAGACGACATCGGGCCGGGTGACGAGGGCGCGGGCGATGGCGACGCGCTGCTGCTGTCCGCCGGAGAGTTGGCCGGGGCGTCGGCGCCCCAGGCCGTCGAGGCCCACCTGACCGAGGACGGCTGCCGCCCGGCGCCGGTCGGGCCGGTGACCCGCCAGCCGCATCGGCAGCACCACGTTCTGCTCGACCGTCAGGGACGGCAGCAGGTTGAACGCCTGGAAGACGAACCCGAGGCGCGAACGCCGCAGCGCCGTCAGCTTGTTCTCGCTCATGCCCGTGATGTCCGTGCCACCGAGGCTGACCGTGCCGCCGCTCGGCCGGTCGAGGCCGGCCGCGCACTGCAGGAACGTGGACTTGCCCGAGCCGGACGGTCCCATCACGGCGGTGAAGCTGCCGCGCGGGAGCGCGAGGTCGATGCCGCGCAGGGCGTGCACGGCGGAGGCGCCGCGCCCGTACTGCCGCCGCACGCCCCTCAGTTCGACGGCACAGTCCCCCACCGGGCCGGTCGGACCCTGCCTGGCGACCGCCGGGCCGGTCGTGCTCCCTACGGCGTCCCCGTCCTCGTACCGCTTCCTGCGCAGCCCCATGGCCGGGTCCGCCTTCCCTGACTCGTCGTCCCGCTCGTCGCAGCGCGCTCGCTGCCGATGACTCGAAACTACGGATTCGGGACCACTCGGGACCATGAGGACGACCGCCGAGTCCAGGTGGGGCAAACCCCACCACTCGACGCGGCCCGGATGGCCCGCCAGATCGTTTGGTAAACTAATTACTGACGATTCCTTGACACTCCCTTGACCAATCCCCAGACCGATCCCTGACCAGCCCCTCTACCGCTCTCTCGACCAAGGAGGAACGGGCCCATCGGACACGCAGAGCTTCTGATCGCCATGGGCGGTGCCTTTCTGGCCGCCGCCGTTCTCGCCCGCGCGGGTGCCCGTATCGGGCTCCCCACGATTCCCCTCTTCATCCTGGCCGGAATACTGCTCGGCCCCCACACGCCCGGCATCGTGCTCGTCTCGGACCCGCACGACATGGAGATGCTCTCCGCACTCGGCCTGGTCCTGCTGCTCTTCTACCTCGGCCTCGAGTTCCACATGGACGACCTCAAGGCGGGCGGGCGCCGGATGGCCCTCGCCGGTGGGACCTACCTCGTGCTGAACGTCGGCGCGGGCCTGGGCTTCGGGTTCGCCCTCGGCTGGGGCACCTCCGAGGCGCTGGTCCTCGCCGGGGTGCTGGGCATCTCGTCGTCCGCGATCGTGACGAAGGTGCTCGTGGACACGGGGCGGCTCGGCAACCCCGAGACCAAGCCGATCCTCGGCATCATCGTCGTCGAGGACATCTTCCTCGCCCTTTATCTGGCGGCCCTCCAGCCGGTCCTGTCCGGCGCGAACTCCCTCGGCGCGGCCGTCCTCGACGGCGGCAAGGCCTTCGCCTTCCTGCTGCTGCTCGCCCTCGCGGCGCGGTTCGGTACTCGGGTGGTGGGGCGGCTCTTCGCCACCAAGGACGACGAGCTGCTGGTCATCTCCTTCCTCGGGGCGGCCGTGTTCATGGCGGGCGTCTCGGAGTGGTTCGGGGTGGCGGACGCGATCGGGGCGTTCATGGTCGGGCTGATGCTCGGCAGCACCTCCTCCGGGGAGCGGATACGGAAGCTGGTGCATCCGCTGCGGGACGCCTTCGGCGCGATGTTCTTCTTCGCGTTCGGGCTGTCCATCGATCCCGGTGATCTGCCGACCGTGCTCTGGCCCGTGCTCGCCGCGGTGGCGCTGACGCTCGTCATGAACGTGCTGGCCGGGCTCGGGGCGGCTCGTGTGTACGGGTTCGGGGCCGGGCCCGCCGCCAACATCTCCACGACGCTGCTTGCTCGGGGGGAGTTTGCGTTGATCCTTGCGACGATGGCTGCGGTGGCGGGGCTCGATGAGCGGCTGTCGCCGTTCATCGCGGGGTATGTGTTGCTGCTGGCCGTTCTTGGGCCGTTGGCCGCGGGGCGGTCGGGGTGGCTGGCTCGGGTGTTGCCCGGGGGGCGGTCCGACGTCGAAGTGGAACGGGACGTGGTCCGCGTCGGCTGACGCCGACCGCGCTCATCTTGAAGGCTCCCCTTTCCCCAACCCCACCCCTTCCCGAAACTGTGGGCTCCGCCCCCAGACCCCCGGGTGGGTGGGCTCAGGATCGTGGGTGGGTGCGGGTGCACTGTGGCTTGTCGCGCAGTTCCCCGCGCCCCTAAAAGATTGCGCCGTTCCCCGCGCCCCTGAAGGGGCACCACCCGCCGTCGCCATGTGACGGTCCGTCCTGGTTGCTCGCGCCGTTCCCCGCGCCCCTGACGGGGCGCTGCCCGGCGTCCCCCTCTCCCCCCTGCCCGGGACCGGATGGTCCGTCGGCCGGAGGGGACGTGGCGGGATGTGTGGCCGCAGCTTACGAGGACACCAGTGGGCGGCCACCGTGCCGCAACTGCGCTTTACGTCAGCGGCTGCGGGCGGACATCCCGCCACGGCCCCGCACCCAGGCCACGAGCCGAAACCCCCACCCACCCAGGGGCGCGGGGAACTGCGCGACCAGCCACAACGCACCCGCAGCCAAACACGAACCCCCCAACGACTCACACCGTCGCCGGCCCAGTCGTCGCACCCTCGCGGCAGATCAGCAACAGCGCCCGATCGTCGTTCACGTCCTTCGCGACCGCCTCGATGAGGTGCCACGCGGCGCCGTGGAAACCCCCGGCCACGTACCGGTCGGCCTCGCCGGTGAGGCGGTCGATGCCCTCGACGATGTCCCGGTCGGACGTCTCGACCAGCCCGTCCGTGAAGAGCATCAGAACGTCCCCGGGCCGCAACGACCCCTTCACGGGGTCGAACTGGGCCCCGTCGTACACCCCGAGCAACGGCCCCTCCGCGGCCTTCTCCTCCCAGCGCCCACTCCCCGCGCTGAGCTGAAGACCCGGCGGATGCCCGGCGGAGAACAACTCGTAGTCGCCCGAGTCCAGGTCCAGGACCAGATGGATCGACGTGGCGAATCCCTCGTCCCAGTCCTGCCGGAGCAGATACCCGTTCGCCGCGGGCAGGAACGCGTGCGGGGGAAGCGAGCCCAGCAGCCCCCCGAACGCCCCGGACAACAGCAGCGCACGCGACCCCGCGTCCATCCCCTTGCCGGAGACGTCCGTCAGGACGGCCTCAAGCGTGCGGCCCCCGTTCGTACGGGCAGCGACGACGAAGTCGCCGGAGAACGACTGCCCACCGGCCGGCCGCAGGGCCATCTCCCGATGCCAACCCATCGGCAGCTTCGGCAACTTGCTCTGCACCCGGATCCGCTCGCGCAGGTCGAACAGCATGGTCCCGCCCCGCCGCCACGGCACACCCACCCGGCTGCGGAACTGGGCGATCAGCAGCCCGAAGAACCCGCACGCGGCCACGACCAGCACGATCCCGGGCGTCACCCGGGAGGGCCCTTCCGTGTACGGCCCGAGTTTCACGGACTCCACGATCAGCGCGGTGGCGGCCGCCGCGTACAGCCCGAGCAGGCTCGACGGCCGCAGCAGCAGCCCGCCGGCGACGATCGGCAGGACCAGCAGCGCCGGCGAGCACCAGACCGAGTTCATGAGTGTGAGGCAGGCGATCACGGGAATGGTCAGCAGCAGACCGGCGAGCGCGACCCAGTCGGAGCCGTCGCCGCGGAAGTAGTCGACAGCGGATCTGCGCAGGCCGGTGCGGACCCGGTGAACCTGCTTCTTCAACCGGGCCGTGAACGTATCGGCTTCAGCGCGCCGCTCTCGTCCTGCTGCCATTAGTTCGGGACCCTATCCATCGGACCAGGTGCTTGGCACGGGAGGTCCCACTTGTCCCCCGTCCGGGGACGGAAGTCACAGGGAATTCCGGCCCTCGCAGAGCGTACGGCCGGATACAGGTCCGACATCGCCGAGCTGGGAGAAATACAGTCGCTCATCCCGGATTGCCCTGGTAGGCATGAGGACATGACGACAGAACTGCGCGTGCTGCGCCCGGACGACTGGGACAAGTGGTACGGGAACCTGGAGCTCGCGTTCGGCGGGGTCGCGGAATCCCCCGAGGAGAGGTCGCTGTGGAGCGACCTCACGGAGCACGACCGCTTCGTCGGCGCCTGGGACGGCGACGACTGTGTGGGCACGGCCGGGGCGTTCACGTTCCGGGTCACCGTCCCGGGCGGCGCCGCCGTGCAGGCGGCCGGCGTCACGATGGTGAGCGTCTCCTCGACGCACCGCAGGCGTGGTGTGCTGCGGTCGATGATGCGGCGCCAGCTGGACGACGTACGGTCCTGGGGCGAGCCGCTCGCCGTGCTCACGGCGTCCGAGCCCGTCATCTACGGCCGGTTCGGCTACGGCGTGGCGACGCACCAACTGCGCGCCGAGATCGACACGTCCCGGGTGCGGCTGTCGGTGCCGGCGGGCACGGACGACGTACGGCTGCGGCTCGTGGCACCGGACGCACCTGCCGTACGCGACGCCTGCGAGGCCGTGTACGCGCGTCATGTGGCCGTCCGGCCCGGGATGCTGGAGCGCAGGCCCGGCTGGGAGCGGCTGCCGCTGCTCGACCCGGAGAGCGACCGCAAGGGCACGTCGCCGCTGCAGTGCGTGCTCGCGGAGCGGGACGGCGAAGTGGTCGGCTACACCCGGTACTTCAACAAGCCGGACTGGGACTCGGCGGGCCCCAACGGCGCCATCGAGCTGCGCGATCTGGAGGCGCTCGACCCGGCCGCGTACGCCGCGCTGTGGCAGCACCTCTTCGGCATCGACCTGACGTCGACGGTGAAGACGCACAGCCGTCCCGTCGACGACGCCTGGCAGCACCTGGTCTCCGACGTCCGGCGGTGCGGCATCTCGCTCCGGGACTCGCTGTACGTGCGGCTCGTCGATGTCGGCGCGGCGCTTGAGGCGCGGACGTACCAGGCGCCGGTGGACGTCGTGTTCGAGGTCGAGGACGCCTTCTGCCCCTGGAACGAGGGGCGTTGGCGGCTCACGGGTGACACGAAGGGGGCGTCCTGCGCGCGGACGGCCGACGCGCCCGATCTGACCCTGTCCGTACGGGAGTTGGGGTCGGCCTATCTCGGTGGCGTCTCCCTCGCCTCGCTCGCCGCGGCGGGGCGGGTGCGGGAGTTGCGCCAGGGCGCCCTCGCGGAGGCCTCGCTCGGCTTCTCCTCCGTCGTGGCGCCCTGGCTGCCGCACGGTTTCTGAGCCGTGTCGGGCCTGTCGGCCGTCAGAGCCGATGGCCTTCAGGCCTTCTGGCAGGTCGGGCACCAGAAGAGGTTGCGGGCGGCGAGATCGGCGGTGCGGATCTCGCCGCCACAGATGAGGCAGGGCAGGTTGGCCCTGCGGTACACGTAGACCTCGCCGCCGTGGTCGTCCTTGCGCGGCGGGCGGCCCATCGCCTCCGGTTCGTGCTCCGGGCGGACGGTGTCGATGCGGTTGTTGCGGACGCCCTCGCGCATGAGCGCGACCAGGTCCGCCCACATCGCGTCCCACTCGGCCGTCGTGATGTCCCTGCCCGCTCTGTACGGGTCGATGCCGTGCCGGAAGAGGACCTCGGCGCGGTAGACGTTGCCCACTCCCGCGATGATCTTCTGGTCCATGAGGAGGGCTGCGATCGTCGTACGGCTGCGGGCGACGCGGGTGTACGCGCGGGCCGGTTCCGCGTCCTCGCGCAGGGGGTCCGGGCCCAGGCGGGCGTGTATCGCCTGCTTCTCCGCGTCCGTGATCAGCGTGCAGGTGGTGGGGCCGCGGAGGTCCACGTACGTGGTGTCGTTCGCCAGTCTCAGGCGGACCGTGTCCGTGGGCGGGGGTGCGGGGGTGGTGCCGAAGTTCACCTTGCCGAAGAGGCCGAGGTGGATGTGGATCCAGTCCTCGGACTCGAAGCGGAGGAAGAGGTGTTTGCCGTGGGCCTCCGCCGTGGTGAATTCCGTGCCGTTCAGGAGGGCCGCGGCGTCTGTGAACTTGCCCTGGGGGCTGGTGACGTGCGCCCTGCGTCCACCGAAGCCGCCGATGCAGTCCTCGGCCAGCCGATGAATGGTGTGCCCTTCGGGCACGCGTCCTCCTGGTACGTGCGGGTTCGTTGTGGCTGATCACGCAGTTCCCCGCGCCCCTGAAGGGGCGCGGGGAGAGCCGTTCTAGCCCTGCGGGTGGTGGGCCGGGATCTCCGGGAGGGTGCCCGTCGTCTCGTACGTCGACAGCATGTCGATGCGGCGGATGTGGCGCTCGTCACCGGAGAACGGGGTGCCGAGGAAGATCTCGACGAACTTGGTCGCCTCCTCCTCGGTGTGCATCCGCGCACCGACGGCCACCACGTTGGCGTCGTTGTGCTCCCGCCCGAGCGCCGCGGTCTGCTCACTCCACGCGAGAGCGGCCCGCACCCCCTCGACCTTGTTCGCCGCGATCTGCTCGCCGTTGCCCGAGCCGCCGATCACGATGCCCAGCGAGCCCGGGTCGGCCGCCGTGCGCTCCGCCGCGCGGAGGCAGAACGGCGGGTAGTCGTCCTGGGCGTCATAGATGAGGGGTCCGCAGTCGACGGGCTCGTGCCCGGCCGCCCTGAGCCACTCGACGAGGTGGTTCTTGAGTTCGAAACCGGCATGGTCGGAGCCGAGATACACGCGCATGGTCCGAGTGTGACACGCCTGTTTCCGATCGGCCCCGTCGGGGCAGGCGCACGAAATGCGCCGCGTCGCATGACGGAAAAGTGTGAGCAACACTACAGAACCTCAAGGAAACCTCAAGTAACGATCTGGATTCAAAGGTTCACGAATCCATTCGCCTGGGATTCACTGGACCGGCTTGTGCACCTCGTGTGCATCACCCGTACACCGCTCGTACGGGTTTCCCGTAGGAATCCGCAGAATCTGCGGTGGCTCGCAGTCCCCCACGCAGTCCCCTCCCCCACAGTCCCCTGCGCAAAGGAACACCGTCCTATGACCTCGCAGCCGACCCTGACGAAGGCCGGAAACGGCCCCGAAGGACCCGGAGAACCCGGAGGGCCCGACGCCGGACTCCAGGCCGGGCTCAAGAACCGTCACCTCTCGATGATCGCCATCGGCGGAGTCATCGGCGCCGGCTTGTTCGTCGGCTCCAGCTCCGGTATCGCCACCGCGGGCCCCGGCATCCTCCTGTCGTACGCCCTCGTCGGCACGATGGTCGTCCTCGTGATGCGGATGCTCGGCGAGATGTCCGCCGCGAACCCGACCTCGGGTTCGTTCTCCGCGCACGCGGACCGGGCGCTCGGCCGCTGGGCCGGCTTCTCGATCGGCTGGCTGTACTGGTTCTTCTGGGTCGTCGTGCTCGCCATCGAGGCGACCGCGGGTGCCGTGATCCTGGAGAGCTGGATCCCCGCCGTACCGCAGTGGGGCTGGGCGCTCATCGTCATGGTCGTCCTGACCGCGACGAACCTGGTCTCCGTCGGCTCGTACGGCGAGTTCGAGTTCTGGTTCGCCGGGATCAAGGTCGTCGCGATCGGCGCGTTCATCGTCATCGGCGGGCTCGCGGTCTTCGGCGTACTGCCGGGTGTCGACAGCGACACGGCAGGGCTCGGGAACCTCACCGACCACGGCGGATTCCTGCCGAACGGGCCCGGCGCGATCCTCACCGGCATCCTGCTCGTCGTCTTCTCCTTCATGGGCAGCGAGATCGCCACCCTCGCGGCGGGCGAGTCGGAGAACCCGCAGCGCGCGGTGACGAAGTCCACCAACAGCATCATCTGGCGGATCGGCGTCTTCTACCTCGGCTCGATCTTCGTCGTGGTCACGCTGCTGCCCTGGGACTCGGACGCCATCCAGAAGGACGGTTCGTACGTCGCCGCCCTGAACTCGCTCGGCATCCCGAACGCCGGCGAGATCATGAAGTTCATCGTGCTGACGTCCGTACTGTCCTGTCTCAACTCCGGCCTCTACACGGCCTCCCGCATGGCCTTCTCGCTGGGTCAGCGCGGTGACGCCCCGAAGGCCTTCGCCCGTACCACCAGCCGCGGTGTGCCGATGCCGGCGATCATCGCCTCGGTCGTCTTCGGCTTCGTGGCGGTGTTCTTCAACTACGAGTTCCCCGACTCGGTCTTCCTCTTCCTGGTCAACTCCTCCGGTGCGGTCGCCCTGTTCGTCTGGCTCGTCATCTGCCTCTCGCAGCTGCGGATGCGGAAGATCATCGAGCGCGAGACGCCGGAGAAGCTCGTCGTGCGGATGTGGCTGTACCCGTATCTGACGTACGCGACGATCGCGCTGATCGTCTTCGTCCTCGGCTACATGCTCACCGACACCGAGCACGACGGCCGCAAGACGGTACTGCTGTCGCTTCTCGTCGCGGCCGTCGTCGTCGGCGTCGCGCTGGTCCTGGAGAAGGTGCGGCGCGGCAAGGCCCGGGCCGAGCTCCAGAAGGAGCAGGACTCCACCACGGTCTGACGGCTCGACCGCCTCATCTCTGTTCTCTGTTTTTCTGTACGACGCCTCCGTGGGACTCTCCACGGAGGCGTCGTCGTGTCGGTGTGCCGTCGGGTCTCCGGCTCGTGGGTCACAGGGGTGTGAAGCTGTCCTTGACCTTCTCGTAGACCGGGAGTGCGCGGTCCTCTGCCTCCGGGCGGTACCACGTGGTGATCTCGTAGTACTTGCCGTCCGCGTTGAAGCCGAGCAGCCGGGCGTGCCAGGGCAGTCCCTTGGCCGTGACCGTGTACTCCCAGACGACCGCGGGAGCGTCACGGAACGTGGTCTCCTCCAGCCGGATCCGCTGGTAGTCGAGGCCCTTGCTGGTGTCCTTCTCCGTCTCCGTCCACTGGTCCAGCAGGTCGCCCCGGGCCGGAGCCGCGTTGGCGAGGATCTCCTGTTTGCGGTCCGGGGAGGTGTAGTGGACCTCGGCGCCGCTCTGTACGACCCGTTCCCAGCCCTCGGGCGGGACCCACGCGTACATACCGGCCTCCGTACGGGAGCCCTCCGGGAGGGTGGGCGGCCGTGCGGTGCCCGCGACGGTGGGGGGCGGGCTGGACGCGGTGCCGCCGGTGGCGGAGGAGGACGACGACGGAGCGGCCTTGTCCTTGTCGTCGGGGGATCCGCCGAGCGCCGGGATCACCAGGGCGGCGACGACACCGGCGACGACCACGCCCGCGGCGGCCACGACTGCCTTGCGGTTCCGGCTCCAGGGCCGACCCCTGCGCGGGTCGGCCGGCACGGCGGGACCGAGCGGTTCGCCCGGCGGCATCGGGGCGGCCCTGGGCCTGGTGGGCAGTGAGTTGTGCCCGTTGGCCGCCGGTTGCGGTGCCTCCGGCGCTTCCGGCCTGATGCCGGACGCGTGGAGGGCGTATCCGGCGGCCACTCCCGCGGAGGGGATCTCCGGGGTTCCCTGGGGCGGGGCCTCGGAGGACGCGTTGTCTGGGGCGGGGGGTGTGGGGTCGGGATGTGTGGGATCGGGGTGTGTGTGGCCGGTGTGCGCTGCGGGCTCTGTGGGTGCTGTGGGGGGCGGTTCGGGGGCGGGCGGTGCCTCTGGAGCCGGGGTCGGGATGGGGACCGGGGTTGGGGTGTGGGCCGGGGTCGGGGCTGAGCTTGGGCCGGTGGCAGAGGGGGGACCGGCCGCCTCCTCGGATTCCGGTGCACTCCACAGCGTCGGTGTACGCCGTACCGGTACCGCGTCCTCCACCGGCTCGGCCGGCCTCGGCGTGCCCTCGCCCGTCGGCGGAGTGACGAGCGGCGGCTCCAGGACCGGGATCCGGAACAACGGAGGGGTCGGGTGCTCGGTCGGCGCCGGAGACGCGGTCGGCGGGGCCGGGGCCTCCGCTCCGGGCTCCGGTGGCGCTTGACCGGCGGCACCGGGCGCGGACTCGGCCGTACGGGCAGCCGCCGGTGCGGTTCCCGATCGCGCCCCGGAACCGTGCCCGGGGCCGGGGCCTGAGCCGGACCCGAGGCCTGATCCGGAAACCGACCCTAGGCCGGAGCCGGAGCCTGACCCGAGGCCGGAGCTGGAGCCGGAGCTGACGCCTGAGCTGGGGCCGAGGCCGGAGCCTGACCCGAGGCCGGAGCCGGACCCAGGGCCGGAGCCAGACCCGGGGCCGGGGCCGGGGCCAGAGCCGGAGCCGGACCCGGACCCCGACCCAGGGCCGGACCCGGACCCGGACTCCCGCCCGGACCCGGACCCGGACTCGGACCCGGGTCCTGGAGCGGGCCCCGACGCCGGACCGGATTCAGAACCCGCTCCCGCTTCCTCTCCTTCTCCCTCTCCGGGCTCCGCCACCACGCCCGGAGCCGTCCTCTCCACCTCACCCAGGCCAACCGGCCGAGCCGGCTCAGTCGACCCCGGGCCAACCGCCGTGCCCAGCCCCGCCGTCGCACCCGGCGGCGCGGGCGCCCCCGTACTCCCGTCCGCCACGGGCCCGAGGATCGCCGCCAGTTCCTCCAGGCCCGGCCGTACCGACGGGTCCTTGAGCAGCAGGGCCGACAGGACCTCGCGCAACTCCCCCGCCGCGGACGGGATCTCCGGCTCCTCGTACAGCACGGCGTGCAGGGTGGCGAGGGTGGTCGCGCGGGAGAAGGGGGAGCGGCCGCCGAGGGCCGCGCAGAGGGTGGCGCCGAGGGACCAGAGGTCGGACGGCGGGCCCTGGGGGCGGCCGGAGACCCGCTCGGGTGCCATGTAGTCGGGGGAGCCGACCAGCATGCCCGCCATCGTCAGCGCCTCGGCGTCCTGGATCGCGGCGATGCCGAAGTCGGTGAGGACGACCCGGCCCGCGCGCCGCTCGACCAGTACGTTGGCCGGCTTGATGTCCCGGTGAAGCACGCCCCCCGCGTGCACCTGGCCGAGCGCGGCGACCAGTCCGAGCCCGATCCGTGCCGTGCCGCGCGGGCTCAGCGGTCCGTCCTCCGCCAGGACCCGGTCCAGGGAACGGCCGTCGACCAGTTCCATCACGATCCACAGTCGTTCGCCCTGGTCCACCACGTCGTACACGCGCACGACGTTGGGGTGGTCGATCCGGGCCGTGGCCCTGGCCTCGCGCAGGGTTCGTTCGCGGCGGGTCCTGCTGTCCTCCTGGTCCATGCCGTCTATACGCATTTCCTTGACGGCGACCGGTCGGTCGAGGACTTCGTCGACGGCGCGCCACACCCGTCCCATTCCACCCTGACCAATGCTCTCGGCCAGCCGGTAACGGCCCGTCACCAGCAATCCCGGAATACCGCCCCTCGTTATTTCCGGCACCCCCATGCCCCCCTTCAACACCCGCCACACAAGAACCGCAAAGAAGCACAATGGTCACAACTTCGTGCCGCACCAGCATAGTGGGGAGAAATCTTGTGGTACCACTTCAAAGACTGCGAATTCAGGCGCAGTCAGGGGGATACAAGGGGGACGAACATGAGTTCTCGTCGTATGACGATCGCCACTGGATCGCTGCTCACTGCATCTTTCTCGGCGGTGATGATCTTTTCCTTCTCCGCCGGCGCGGACGACGAAGGGCCGATGAGCGGCAAGGGGGGAAAGGTCATTGACAAGGCGCCCGCGGGTGTCGAGTTGACGACGCTGCTGCCCGAGAAGATCGAGGTCGACAACAGCTCACAGGAAACGGCGATTACCGCCACGGTAAAGAACGGGGGAACGAAGGACAGCGGCGCAATCCGACTGCTTGTGGTCGGTTTTGATGGCCTCTCGGTCAAGGGCGTCGAGGGCTGTGCGGAAATCGCCGAGAAAGACCTCCCCGAAGGTTCGAACAGTGGCTTCGCATGCGCCATCGACAATCTCGCGGCCGGCAAGTCGAAGTCGTACGCCGTGGACGCGACCTTCGATCTGAAGAAGGAGGGCAAGATCTGCCTGCCCGTCCAGGACGCCGACGGCGCGAAGACGTTCTGGCAGCAGGGTCCGGTCCCGTTCGGCGCGAACAACCCGTCGCCGAACGCACCGGCCACACCGCTCCTGCTCGGCACCGACAACAGCCCGGTCACCCCTGGCAGCGACAAGGCCGGCGGTGACAAGTCGGGCGGCGAGGAACTGCCCAAGACCGGTCCCGCCGACCGGATCCTGCCGCTCGGCGCGGTCGGAGCGGCGCTGATCTCCGCGGGCGCGGCGGGCCTGTGGTGGACCCAGCGGCGCCCTCAGCGGAGTGAGTCGTAGGCCCCCACACCCCACGGCACAGCACAGCACAGCACGGCACAGCACGGCACAGCAGGTACGCACGCGTACGGCGCCTCCGCGGTCCCACCGCGGGGGCGCCGTCGTGCCCGGGGAGTGCGCGGACACGACGCGGGGAGGACTCGGGGAAAAGCTGGCGGCGGACGTCAGGTAATCCGGCCGGCGTGGCGCCGTAGAGCCATACGGCCGCCCGGTGCTCGCGGACTCGCTGCGCGAGATGTCGTACGCCGACCACCGCGCCAACCACTCCGACCCTGACTGCCCGCACGCGTACTACGGGGACAGCGCGGTGCTGAGCCGGCTGGACGTGGCCGCGACGGGCGAACTCCTCGCGCTCACCGGCCCGGACGCGCCCTCGATGTACGTCGTCCGGATCGACCACCCCGGCGGAGCGCGGGCCGAGCCGCGGCCGAACGCCGTGCCGTATCGCGAGGGGCGTTTCCTCGTACGGGCCGAAGTCGGTGTACGACCCGACGAGCCTCTTCCGCAGGAACTACGACGTGTCCGTCAGCTCTCGCGCTTGACGAACTTCCAGGCGGTGGGCAGCACGCCCATCGCGAGGGCGGCCTTGAGCGCGTCGCCGAGGAGGAACGGGGTGAGGCCGGCCGCGATGGCCTGGGTCATCGTCATGTCGGCGGCGAGCGCCAGGTACGGGACGCCGATCGCGTAGATGATCGCCTCGCCCAGGAGCATCGTGCCGGCCATCCGTACGACCGAGCGGTCGGCGCCGCGGCGGGCGAGGGCGCCCACGACGGTGGCCGCGAGCAGCATGCCGAGGATGTAGCCGAAGGACACGGTGGCGCCGGAGCTGCCCTCGGCGAACCACGGGACGCCGGCGAGGCCGAGCAGGGCGTAGATCGCGAGGGAGGCGAGGCCTCGGCCGGTGCCGAGTGCGGTGCCGACCAGGAGGGCCGCGAAGGTCTGGCCCGTCACCGGGACCGGGGAGCCGGGGACCGGGACCGCTATCTGGGCCGCGAGGCCCGTGAGCGCGGCGCCGCCGGCCACGAGTGCGGCGTCCCTTACGCGGGAGGCGGGGAGCAGATCGGCTATTACCTGGCCCGGGCGGGTGGGGGCGACGGCGGTGGTCATGGGGGCTCCGGCGGGTGTGGGCAGTTCGGGACACGGTGACGCTATCCCAGGGGGGTTGGGGGCAGCACCGTCAGCGGTCCACAAAGGGGGGATCCGGTGTGTGGTGGACCTCTTACAAAGAGTGTGGTGTACACCCGTGGGGGCGTGATGCTGGTCACTGAGGTGGGATGGGGTTCCCGACGAGGTTCGGGCTGACGCCATCTGTAGGGTCCCGCCAAAGGATTCTTCGCCCCCGCCGCCCCTACCCATTCCCGTCCCTTACTCAGGGGCTCCGCCCCCGAACCCCCGTATCGCGCTGACGCGCTCGTCCTCAAACGCCGGACGGGCTGAAGTTGTCGGCCCGGGCCACGAAGATCCAGCCCCTCCGGCGTTTGAGGAGCGGGGGTTCGGGGGCTGGCCCCCGAGTAGTGACGGGAATGGGTAGGGGCGGCGGGGGCGAAAAAGGCCCCCCTGGCCGGACAGCCCGCCCACCGCCTACCCTTCACCCATGGTCGCCCAAGCCAGGAACTTCGCGTCGCGTCGCTATGTCGACCTGCGACGCCAGGGCACGGCCACCTGTCGCCACCGCTGAGGCGGGCGCGGAGGGGATCCATCCGGCTCGCCGAGACAAGACGAGACACCAGTCGTCGGCGCAGTGTCGGACCAGTCCCCCCAGTTCCCGAGGAAGTCCTCCATGCCTCTCTCCATGCCCAGTTCCTCCCTCGCACCCACTCCCGTTCTTGCCCGTCCCCCCTCCCCCACCCGCCGCGCCGTCGACAGCGACCGCCGCCGTACCAGTGCCAGCGCGATCCTGCGGTCGGTGCTGGCGCACGGCCCCGTCGCCCGCAGCACCATCGCCCGGCTGACCGGGCTTTCCCCGGCCTCGGTCACCGACCACTGCAACCGCCTCACCGCACTCGGCCTGATCCAGGGGGCCGCAACGCTCCGCCGGTCGAACGGAGTCGGCCGCCCGCACGTACCGGTCGACCTGGACGACTCCCGGTTCGTGGTCGGCGGCGTGCACGTGGCCGTGCCGTACACCACCGTCGCCCTCCTGGACCTGCGCGGCCGTGTCGTCGCCGAACGCCGGCTGGACCACGAGGAGGGGGAGGGCGAGAGGGACGCGGACGTCCTCTCCAACGCCGCAGCCGGGCTGCGCTCCCTGCTCGCGGCCGCCCCCGATCGCGTACCCCTCGGCGTCGGCCTGGCCACCGGCGGCTGGGTCGACCGGGACTCCGGGACCATCGTCGAACATCCCCTCCTGGGCTGGCGGGACGTCCGCGCGCGCGAGGTGATCCACGCGCTCACCGGCCTGCCCGTGCACGTGGACGGACACGCGCGGGCCCTCGTCAACGCAGAGCGGCTCTTCGGACGGACCGCCGGTGACAGCCGCAGCGTGCTGCACCTCTTCGTCGGGAACGTCGTGGACGCCGCCTTCGCCACCCACGACGAGGTCCACCACGGGCCCCGCTCCCAGTCCGGCGCGATCGCCCATCTGCCGCTCGCGGGCGGCACGGAACGCTGCGACTGCGGCCGGACCGGCTGCCTGCAGGCCGAGTTGAGCGAGCGGACCCTGTGCAGGAGGGCGCGCGAGGCGGGGGTCATCCGGACCGCCGATCCCATGCACATCCTCGCCGCCGCGGCGGACGGCGACCCCGTCGCCGTACGTCTGCTGCTGCACCGCGCCCGTATGGTCGGCCGTGCGGCGGGGCTTCTGCTCGACGTGCTCAACCCGGACTCGGTCGTCGTCACGGAGATGGGCGCCGTCCACCGGGAGGACTGCCTCGCCGCCCTGCGCGAGGAGGTCGGTCCCGACCGGGCGGCGGCCGTCGTGCCGACCAGTTTCCCGGACTCCGTGCTCGCCGTGGCCGGCGGTTCGGTTGCCCTGGACGTGCTCTACCGGGATCCGCTGAGCGCGTCGTCGGTCAGGTCCCGGACCGTCTCACCGGGGCCGATTTAATTCAGAAAATCCGAATGTTGACAGGCCCCCACCAGGCCAGGAGCATCGTGTTCATGAGCTGTCGCACCTTCTGTTGCTGACGCGTTGACGCACTGACGACGTCCCGTCCGCGTTCCTCGCCGATCCGTCCGCGTTGTACGCCGGTCCGTCCGCGTCCTTCTTCCACCACCGCCACACCACACCACGCCCTCCGCGTGTGCTTCCCACGTGTGCCCGCCCCTGCGCACCTTCCTCGTTCCCGGCTTCGCCCTGCCCGGAACCGCCAGGGATCCCGCGTATCTGCCTGTCCCAATGAATTCAGGGAGTCCTCCCATGCCACCTCCGTCCGCCTCCGGTGTCGACCGACGTCTCTTCCTCTCGTCCCTGCTCGGGGCCGCCGCCGCGGCCGGGCTCAGCGGCTGCGCGGGCAGCAGCGCCGCCGACACCGGGGTCAAGGGGTCCACGTCCGCCCCGCTGGCGGACAAGGTCCCGTCCGGTACGAGCCTGAAGATCGCCTCGTACCAGGGCGTCCAGCAGTTGCAGTTCAAGCTCGCGGGACTGTCCGACCTGCCCTTCAAGGTTGCCGACTGGCCGAACCTCGGCGCGGGACCCGATGTCATCAACGCCTTCCGCGCCAAGTCCCTGGACGTCGGCAACAACGCCGGCATCCCGCCCATCCAGGCGCACTACCAGGGCTTCGACGCGAAGATCGTCGCCATCAATGTCACCCGCAAGCCCAACTACCTCTTCGCCACGAAGCCCGGCAGCGACATCCAGGACGTCCAGGGCTTCAAGGGCAAGAAGCTGGCCTTCTCGCAGGGGCAGGCGCAGGGAGTCGTCCTGCTGCGGGCGTTGAAGCAGGCCGGGCTGGCCTACGACGACGTCGATCTGGTGCCGCTGACCAGCAACCAGTTCCTCACCGCGCTCCAGGCGGGCCAGGTGGACATCGCCCCGCTCGCCAACGCCCAGTCACCCGCGTACCTCAAGCAGTACGGGTCCAAGGGCGCCCATGTCATCACCACGGACGTCGTGGACCTGCTGAACCTGCTGTGGGCGCCCACCTCCGTGCTCGCCGACCCCGCGAAGGCCGCCGCCGTCGCCGCGTACATCCCGCGCTGGGCGAAGGGCGCGGTGTGGGCGTACGAGCACCCCGACGCCTGGAACGAGGAGTTCTACGTGAAGACGCAGAACCTCACGCTCGCGCAGGCGCGGTCGATCACCGAGCTGGCCAACAAGCCGCTGTTCCCGCCGAGTTGGGACGAGGCGGTGAAGTGGGAGCAGGAGACCGCCGATCTGCTGGCCGAGGGCGGCTTCGTGAAGGGGTTCAAGGTCGACTCGCTCTTCGACCGGCGCTTCGAGGGCATCGCGGCGAAGTCCGTACCGGCGGAGTACCGGAAGTGAGCGCCGTGACCACGACCACCACCGCGACCACAGCCGTGCCCCTCGCGGCCACCGTGGAGAACTCCCAGGTCCGCAGGCGCCGTCGGCTCTCCCCCGGCAAGCGGCTGCCCGCCACCCGCTTCCTCGGCCCGGCCCTGCTGCTCGCCCTGTGGGCCGCGGCCTCCGCCGCCGGGCAGCTCGACCCGGGTGCCATTCCGGCGCCCTGGACGGTACTGGAGACCGGCGTCCAGCTGTGGACCGACGGGACACTGCCCACCGACATCCTGACCTCGCTGCAACGCGCCGGCTCCGGTTTCGCGATCGGCCTGACCGCGGGCATCGCCCTCGCGCTGGCCTCCGGGCTCAGCCGGACCGGCGAGGCGCTGATCGACGGATCGGTACAGCTCAACCGGGCCATCCCGACGCTCGGTCTGATCCCGCTGTTCATCCTCTGGCTGGGCATCGGCGAGACCTTCAAGATCGCCATCATCGCGATCGTCGTCTACATCCCGATCTACCTGAACACGCACGCCGCGCTCTCCGGCATCGACAGCCGATTCGTCGAACTCGCCGAGGTCCAGGGCCTGTCGAGGTACGCCTTCATCCGGCGGATCGTCATCCCGGGCGCGCTGCCCGGCTTCTTCGTCGGGCTGCGGCTCGGAGTGACCGGCTCCTGGCTGGGCCTGGTCGTGCTGGAGCAGATCAACGCCACCAGCGGACTCGGCTACATGATGTTCCAGGCCCAGAACTACGGCCAGACGGACGTCATCCTCGTCGGCCTGGTCGTCTACGGCATCTTCGGTCTGATCTCCGACAGCGCGGTCCGTCTGATCGAACGGAGGGTGCTGTCATGGCGCCGCACGCTGAGCAGCTGACCCGTCCCGCCGTACAACTCCGGGGCCTGACAAGGTCGTTCGACGGACGTACGGTCCTCGACGGAATCGACCTCGATCTCCCGGCCGGCCAGTTCACCGCCCTGCTCGGGCACAGCGGCTCCGGCAAGAGCACACTGCTGCGCGCGGTCGCCGGACTCGACCACGAGGTGGCGGGGAGCGGTCGACTCACGGCCCCGTCAAGGGTGTCCGTGGTCTTCCAGGACTCCCGGCTGCTGCCCTGGCAGCGCGTCCTCGACAACGTCCTGCTCGGTCTCGACGGGAAGGAGGCCGAGCAGAGGGGCCGCGCCGCCCTCGCCGAGGTGGGTCTCGCGGGCCGCGAACGGGCCTGGCCCAACGAGCTGTCCGGCGGCGAGGCCCAGCGGGCAGCGCTGGCCCGCTCCCTGGTCCGGGAGCCCGAACTCCTGCTGGCGGACGAGCCGTTCGGCGCACTGGACGCGCTCACCCGGATCCGTATGCACACCCTGCTGCGCGAACTGTGGGAGCGCCACCGGCCCTCCGTGCTGCTCGTCACCCACGACGTGGACGAGGCGATCGTGCTGGCCGACCGGGTGCTCGTGCTCGACGAGGGCCGCATCGGCCTCGACCTGACCATCGACCGCCCGCGCCCCCGCTCCTACCGCGACCCGCTGCTCGGCGAGTACCGCGAACGGCTCCTCACCGCCCTCGGCGTCACGGAGCACCACGACCACCACGGGAACGACGCGAGCGACGACCACCACAGGCACCACGAGCACGCGGAGGACCCCAAGTGACCGAGCGCAGACTGCACCTCAACGCCTTCCTGATGAACACCGGCCACCACGAGGCGTCGTGGCGGCTCCCGGAGAGCGATCCGTACGCCCATGTGGAGCTGGCCCACTACGTCCACCTGGCCCGGATCGCCGAACGCGGCACCTTCGACTCACTCTTCCTCGCCGACGGACCGCAGTTGTGGGGCAATCTCGCCCAGCGCCCTGCCGGCGCCCTGGAGCCGCTCACGCTGCTCACCGCGCTGGCGACGGCCACCGAGCACATCGGTCTGATCGCCACCGCCTCCACGTCCTACAACTCGCCCTACAACCTGGCCCGCAAGTTCGCCTCGCTCGACATCATCAGCGGTGGCCGGGCGGGCTGGAACATCGTCACCACGGCGGGCGCGGAGGCCGCCCGCAACTTCGGTCTCGACGCGGAGCCCGCGCACGCCGAGCGGTACGCCCGTGCCGCCGAGTTCCTCGACGTGGCCCTGAAGCTCTGGGACAGCTGGGAGGACGACGCGATCGTCGCCGACAAGGCGGCCGGCGTCTGGGGCGACGACACGAGGATCCACCCCGCCCGGCACAAGGGCCGCTACTTCAGCGTCGAGGGCGCCCTCAACGTGCCGCGCACCCCGCAGGGTTACCCGCTGCTGGTGCAGGCGGGCTCGTCCGAGGACGGCAAGGGGTTCGCGGCCCGGTACGCGGAGGCGGTGTTCACCGCCCAGCAGACCGTCGAGGACGCGCAGGCCTTCTACGCCGACCTCAAGTCCCGTACGGCGGCGGCCGGTCGGGACCCGGACCACATCAAGGTGCTGCCCGGCATCGTCCCCGTCATCGGTTCGACGGAGGCCGAGGCGCTGGCGGCGGAACAGGTCCTGGAGGACCACATCGTGTACGCGCACGGTGTGGGCCGTCTAGAAGCCCTGCTGCAACTGCCGCCGGGGTCACTGGAGTTGGATGCCGAGCTCCCCTCCGACCTGCCTCCGGAGAGCGTCATCGAGGGCGCCAAGAGCCGCTACACGCTCGTGGTGGAGCTGGCCCGGCGCGAGCGCCTCACCGTGCGGCAGCTGATCGGGCGCCTGGGCGGCGGGCGCGGGCACCTCACCTTCGCCGGGACGCCCGAGCAGGTCGCCGACGCCATCGAGAGGTGGTTCACGCAGGGCGCCGCCGACGGCTTCAACATCATGCCCGCGGTCCTGCCGTCCGGCCTCGACGCCTTCGTCGACCAGGTCGTCCCGCTCCTGCGCGCCCGCGGTCTGCTCCGCGAGGAGTACGGCCCCCGGCAGACCCTGCGCGAGAGATACGGACTCCCGCGCCCCGCCAACCAGTACGTCACCGCCCCGGCCCCGGCGCTCGCCCGCGTCTGAGCCCGAACCCGAGCCAGATCCGAAAGGAACCCCATGTCAGACATCGAGATCCGCAAGGTCACCGCGAGGATCGGCGCCCGGATATCCGGCGTGGACATCTCCGAGCCCCTGGACGAAGGGACCGTCGCCGCACTGCGGGACGCTCTCAACGTCCACAAGGCCCTGGTCTTCGACGACGTGAACCTCGACGACGCGGGCCAGCAGGCCTTCGCCCGCAACTTCGGCGACCTGACCACCGCCCACCCGACCGTGCCCGCCGTCGAGGGCGCCCCGAACGTGCTGCCCGTGGACAGCGAGCGCGGCCGTGCCGCCAACAACTGGCACACCGACGTCACGTTCGTCCTCAACCCGCCGCAGGCCAGCACCCTGCGCAGCATCACGATCCCGCCGTACGGGGGCGAGACGCTGATCGCCAGCTCGGCCGCCGCCTACCGCAACCTGCCCGAACCGCTCCGGCAGCTCGCCGACACCCTGTGGGCCGAGCACACCAACGACTACGACTACGCGGTGCCCGAGGAGGAGGTGGACGAGGAACAGGCCGCCCAGCGCGCCCAGTTCACGTCCATCAAGTACCGCACCGCCCACCCCGTCGTCCGCGTCCACCCGCTGACCGGTGAGCGCGGGCTGTTCATCGGCGGCTTCGCTCAGCGGATCGTCGGCCTGCCGGTGAGCGAGTCCCGCAAGGTCCTCGACCTGCTCCAGGCGTACGTCACCCGGCCCGAGAACGTCCTGCGCCACCGCTGGTCCCCGAACCAGCTCGTCCTCTTCGACAACCGCATCACCCAGCACTACGCCATCGACAACTACGACGGTCTGCCGCGCCGCCTGAACCGGGTGACGGTCGCCGGTGACGTGCCGGTCGGCATCGAGGGCAAGGAGAGCTACTCGATCGCGGGGGACGCCTCCCACTACACGTCGGTCGCCAAATACCCGGCAGCCGCGTAATCGGAATCTCGCACTCCGTGTCGAGTGTGTCCACATGATGGGCGGCCTCTCCGTGCGGGCGGAGGGGCTGCCCAGACTGTGGGCGTTTTTGCCCTCGCACACAAGGGACCACCCGCACTCATGTCCCGTACCACCCACGACCCCGCAAGCGGCACTCCCGACGCGGACGTCTCTCTCTCGCACGGCCTCAAGCAGCGCCATCTGTCGATGATCGCCCTCGGCGGGGTGATCGGCGCGGGCCTGTTCGTCGGCTCCGGCGCCGGCATCGCGGCCGCAGGCCCGTCGATCGTCGTCGCGTACGCCGTCTCCGGTCTGCTCGTCATGCTGGTGATGCGCATGCTGGGCGAGATGTCGGCCGCGTATCCGTCGTCGGGCTCCTTCTCGGCGCACGCCGAGCGGGCGATCGGGCCATGGGCGGGATTCACCGCCGGCTGGTCGTTCTGGGTGCTGCTCTGCACGGCCGTCGGCCTGGAGGGCATCGGCGCGGCGAAGATCGTGACGGGCTGGCTGCCGGGTACACCGGAGTGGGCCTGGGTGGCCCTCTTCATGGTCGTCTTCTGTATCGCGAACCTGGCCGCCGTGAAGAACTTCGGCGAGTTCGAGTTCTGGTTCGCCGCGCTGAAGGTGGGCGCGATCACACTGTTCCTGGTGCTCGGCGTGCTGGCGATCACCGGGGTCCTGCCGGGCACGGACTCCCCCGGCCTCACCAACCTCACCGGCGAGGGAGGCTTCCTGCCCAACGGCAGCGAGGGGCTCGTCATCGGTCTGCTCGCCTCCGTCTTCGCGTACGGCGGCCTGGAGACCGTCACCATCGCGGCGGCCGAGTCGCAGGACCCGGTACGGGGTGTCGCGAGCGCCGTGCGCACCGCGATGTGGCGCATCGCGCTCTTCTACATCGGCTCGATGGCGGTCATCGTCACGCTCGTCCCGTGGGACTCGAAGGCGGTCGTCGAGAAGGGCCCGTACGTCGCCGCCCTCGACCACCTGGGCATTCCGGGCGCGGGTCAGCTCATGAACGTGGTCGTGCTGGTCGCCCTGCTCTCGGCGATGAACGCCAATATCTACGGCTCCTCGCGCATCGCGTACTCGCTGGTGGAGCGGGGGCAGGGACCGAAGGCTCTCGGCCGGGTGTCGGGCGGCGTCCCGCGGGCCGCGGTCCTCGCCTCCTCGGTCTTCGGCTTCGTCTGCGTCCTGCTGAGCCACTGGCGCCCCGACGACGTCTTCCCCTGGCTCCTGAACATGATCGGCGCGGTGATCCTGGTCGTCTGGATCTTCATCGCGGTCTCCCAGCTCCGCCTGCGCCGCGGCCTGGAACGCGAGGCCCCGGAGAAGCTGGTCGTACGGATGTGGGCGTTCCCGGTACTGACCTGGGTGGCCCTCGCGGGCATGCTGGCCATCTTCATCCTGATGGCCCGGGAACCGGACACCCGGGTCCAGCTGTACTCGACGGGCGCGATGACGCTGGCACTGGCAGCGGCGGGCTACACCTGGCAACGAGCCCGCACGGGCAACTGAGCGGGCCGCGCCCCGCTACGGGCGCAGCCCTCACGGGGGTTCTCCCCCGCATCGCCGTCCACCGATCGGTGGACGGCAAGTTCAACCGAGTACCTCTGCCGCCCAACCGCCCTGCTCAGCCAGGCTTTTGGGCATGAACTCATTCACTGTGCGCGCGGCTCGCTGGAGTGCCCTGCACCCCTGGCGGGCCATCATCGGCTGGCTCGTGTTCGTCGTGCTGTGCCTGGGCCTCGGCAGCGCCGTCGGCGTCAACAGCGCGAAGACCGCCGACTACCGGGTCGGCGAGGCAGGCCGGGCCGAAGCCATCGCCGCCGAGGGGCAGTTGGAGCGCAGGTCCACCGAACAGGTGCTGATCTCCGCCCGGCCTGGCGCCCTGGACGGGGCCGCCGCGAAGACCGCCGTCGAGGCAGCCGCGAAGGAGCTCTCCGCCCGGTTCGAGCGGCTGCCCGAGGTGGAGGGCGTGGCCGAGCCGGTGCTGTCCGGGGACGGCGGGATCCTGCTGGTCGAGGCGGCCCTTAAGGGCGAGGAGCGCGACGCGAAGGACAAGGTCGACGCGCTGGTCGAGCAGACCGACGCCGTGCAGAAGGCGAACCCCGGCCTGCTCCTGGAGGAGACCGGAAGCCCCTCCATCAGCAAGGGCGTCGACAAGCAGCGCGGCGACGACCTGGCGCTCTCCGAGGCGATCACCCTCCCGGTCACGCTGATCACCCTGCTGATCGTGTTCGGCTCGGTGACCATGGCCGGAGTGCCGCTGCTGCTGGCGCTGTCGTCGATCGCGGCGGCCGTCGGGCTGTCGATGGTGGTCTCGCACATTTCCCCGGACACCGGCATCGGCACCAACCTCATCCTGATGATCGGCCTCGCGGTCGGGGTCGACTACACGCTCTTCTACCTCAAGCGCGAACGCGAGGAACGGGCCCGCAGCCAGGGGAAGTTGAGCTCAGAGGCGCTGGTGGAGCTGGCCGCGGCGACCTCGGGCCGGGCGGTCGTGGTCTCCGGGCTCGCGGTCGTGGTCTCCACCGCGACGCTGTACCTGGCCTCCGACGTGATCTTCTCCTCGCTGGCCACCGGCACCATCGTGGTCGTCCTGGTGGCGGTGCTCAGCTCCCTGACCGTGCTGCCCGCGCTGCTGGTCAAGCTCGGCAGGCGGGCCGAGCGCAGGGAACGCCGGCGGGCGGAGCGCGGGAAGCCCGTACGCCGCCGGACGCGCGGCGAGAGCGGCGGGCGGGTGTGGGCCGCGCTGCTGCGGCCCGCGAACCGGCATCCGGTGGCCACGCTGTGCGTCTCCGTCCTCGCCCTGCTCGCCCTCGCCGCGCCGCTGGCCGGACTGAGGATCACCGAGATGAGCCGGGACACCCACTCCCGCGAGATCCCGGCCATGCAGGTGTACGACCGGCTCAACGAGGCCTTTCCCGAGCGCCGGGTCACCCACGACATCGTCGTACGCGCCGACGCCGGCCGTTCCGGCGAGGTGACGGCCGCCCTGTCGAAGCTCGCCGAACTCGCCCATGGCGACCCGCTGTTCACCGACGCGGAGCGGATCCGCACCTCGGACGACCGCCGCGTCAGCGTCCTCGAACTGAAGGTGCCGTACCTCGGCAACTCCGACGAGGCGTACGACTCCCTGGACCACCTGCGGGACGAGTACGTGCCCGCGACCGTCGGCGGGATGGAGGGCGCCGAGTACGGCGTGAGCGGCGATGTCGCCCGCTACAGCGACTATCCGGCCCACCAGAACAGCAAACTGCCCCTGGTTCTCGGGGCGTTGCTCCTGGTGACCTTCGCGATGACCCTGTACGCGTTCCGCTCGGTGGTGCTGGCCCTGCTCGGTGTCGTACTGAACCTGCTCTCCGCGGCGGCCGCGCTGGGGCTGCTCGTCCTGGTCTTCCAGGGCAGTTGGGCCGAGGGCCTGCTCAACTTCGACTCCACCGGATCGATCGGATCACGCGTCCCCCTGTTCCTGTTCGTGATCCTCTTCGGACTCTCGATGGACTACCAGGTGTTCGTGGTGAGCCGGATCAGGGAGGCAGTGCTGGGCGGTACACCGACGCGGCAGGCCGTGCTCGACGGGATCCGCAGCTCGGCGAGCGTGGTGACCAGCGCGGCGGCGGTGATGACGACCGTCTTCACGAGCTTCGTCTTCCTCCACATCATCGAGATGAAGCAGATCGGGTTCGTGCTCGCGGCGGCCGTGCTGCTCGACGCCTTCGTCATCCGGGTGCTGATCCTGCCGGCGGCGATGCTGCTGCTCGGAGAGGCGAGCTGGTGGCCCTCGCGCGGGGTGCGCCGGCCCGTACGGGAAAACCGGGAGGTCTCCGCGGTGGCGGCGGACGTACGTTGATCCGTATGACCACTTCCGCCGGACAGGCCACCGATCCCTTCTGGGCCGCCACGATCCGTCGCTGGAACGCGGTGTGCTGGGTGCTGTTCGCCGCGATGGCGGTCGGGCTCGCCGCGATGGACCGGCCCGGCGGGAGCAAGTACTGGGCGCTCGGGCTGCTGGGCTTCCTGATGCTGTGCTACGCGGTGGTCGACCGGCTCCCGGACAACCCCGTGCTGCGCCCGCACACTTATCTGCTGGTGCTGGTGGCCGGGCTCGGGGTGTTCGCGTATCTGCGCAGCTCCTTCGGGACGCTGTTCATGGTGACGCTGCCGCACTTCTGGATGTTCAGCCGTACGCCCCGGGCCTCGCTCCTGTTCCTGGGGCTGGCCACCGGGTCGACGCTGACCGGGAGTTGGCTGCGGCTGGGGAACTCGGCGAAGTTCTTCGGGGAGACGCTGGTGCCGGTGGTGATCGTGGTGGCCGTCGGGGTGCTGATCGGTCTGTGGGTGCACTCGGTCGTCGCCCAGAGCCATGAACGGGCGCGGCTGATCGTCGAGTTGGAGCAGACACAGGCCGAGCTGTCCGAGGCGCACCAGCGTCAGGGGGCGGCCGACGAGAGGGAGCGGATGGCACGCGACATCCATGACACGCTCGCACAGGGCTTCGCCTCGATCATCGTGCTGGCGGAGGCGGCGCGCGCCGGGCTCGACAGCGAACCGGCGCGCAGTGCACAGCAGTTGCGCTCGATCGAGTCCACGGCGCGCGAGAACCTCGCGGAGGCGCGGGAGCTGGTCGGTTCGGCGCAGCAGCAGGGGCAGGTGGCCGCGGGTTCGGTGGCGCAGACGCTGCGGCGGATCCTGGACCGGTTCGCGGAGGACACCGGGCTCGCGGTCGACGCGGACCTGGCGGACATCGAGTGCGACCAGCCGACCCGGATCGCGCTGCTGCGCTGCACCCAGGAGTCGCTGGCCAATGTGCGCAAGCACGCGCGGGCGTCCACGGTCGGTGTGGTGCTGGCCCGACAGCCGTACGGGGTGGAGCTGGAGGTCACGGACGACGGGGCCGGGTTCGTGGTCGGGGAGTCGACGGGGTTCGGCCTCGACGGGATGCGCAAGCGGCTGGCGGAGCTGGGCGGGGAGCTGACGGTGACGAGTTCGGTGGGCGACGGGACGCGGGTACTGGCGACGATTCCGGGGGACGGGACGGAGGCCCCGCCGGGCCCCGCGCCAGGGATTCCGGGGGACGCGGCAGTCGGCGACCGCGGGTGTGTGGGGGCTGGTCGCGCGGTTCCCAGCGTCCCTGAAGGCCAGGCCGAACCCCCGCCCCCTAGGGGCGCGGGGAACTGCGCGACCAGCCACAACGAACCCGCACCCACAAACGTCCCGCCGGACACGGCGACCTCCATGGCGGGCCCCGCCGAAGGCGGGGCAACGACATGACCCCCAAAACGCTGCGGATCGTCGTGGTCGACGATCACACGGTGATGCGGGCCGGTGTCGTGGCCCTGCTGGCCTCCGAGCCGAGCATCGAGATCGTCGGCGAGGCCGGCGACGGCCGGGCGGCGCTCGACCTCGTCGCCGCGCACGAACCCGATCTGGCGCTGGTGGATCTGCGGATGCCGGTGCTGGACGGGGTGGCAACGACGGCCGAGATCGTGGCGTCCCACCCCCGCACCCGGGTCCTGATCCTCACGACGTACGACACCGACGCCGAGATCGAGCGCGGGGTGGAGGCCGGCGCCATCGGCTATCTGCTCAAGGACACCACGCGCGAACAGCTCGTCGACGCGATCCACGCGGCGGCGCGGGGCGAGACGGTCCTCGCCCCGCGGGTGGCCGAGAAGCTGGTCGCCCGTATGCGCCGACCCGCCCAGCCGCCGCTGACGGCTCGCGAGGCCGACGTCCTGAACGCCGTCGCGGACGGTCTCACCAACGCCGAGATCGGCGCCCGTCTTGTCATCGCCGAGGCCACCGTGAAGACCCACCTCCTGCGGCTGTTCGCCAAGCTGGACGTGAACGACCGGACGCGGGCGGTGGTGGTGGCGATGGAGCGGGGACTGCTGCGAAGGGCTTCCGGTACGGGAGGCTCCGGGTGATGGTTACGGGGTGCCGAAGAAGAGCTGCGCCACCTGCAAGAGCCTTCAAGAGGAGCACCGCTTCCTGAAACCCCCGGAAGCGGACTGGCTGAAGAAGGAGACGGGCAGGAAGAACGTGGACGGATTCATGGTGTGCGAGGCGCTCCTCGCCGACGGGGAGAAGCAGTGCCGCAACCTGCGGCACTACTTCAGGGAGAAGCCCTTCAAGGAGCCCCTCCGGCTGCCCGACCCGACCTGAGCCCGCCGCTGCCGGCTCCCCCGGTCAGAGGTTGCTGAAGTCCGGGCCCTTGGTCCGCGTGCGCTTGATCTCGTAGAAGCCCGGTATCGAGGCGACCATCAGCGTGCCGTCCCACAGCTTGCCGGCCTCGTCGCCCTTGGGGGCCGGGGTGACGACCGGGCCGAAGAAGGCGATCTGCTCGCCGTCGGAGCCGGGGACCGCGATGACGGGGGTGCCGACCTCCTGGCCGACCTTGTCTATGCCCTCCTTGTGGGAGGCGCGCAGCTGGGGCTCGTACGGGGTCTCGTCCCAGTGGTCCAGGAGGGACTCGGGCAGGCCGACGTCCTTCAGGGCGGCGGCGACGATCTCCTTGCCGGGGCCCTCGCCCTGGTTGTGGAAGCGGGTGCCGAGCGCGGTGTAGAGATCACCGAGCACCTCGGGGCCGTGCTCCTCCTGGGCCGCGATGACGACGCGGACCGGGCCCCACGCCTTCGTGCCGAGGAACTCGCGGTACTCCTCGGGCAGGTCGTCGAGCTTGTCCTCGTTCAGTACGGCGAGGCTCATCAGGTGCCAGCGGACCTTGATGTCCCGGACCTTCTCCACCTCCAGGACCCACCGTGAGGTCATCCACGCCCAGGGGCAGAGCGGGTCGAACCAGAAGTCGACGGGGGTCTTGCCGGCGGTCTGCGCGGTCTGCTCGGACATGCTTCTCCTCGGTACGGATCCCGGTGCGGGTCTCGGGGGTTCTCGGTCGTGTCCCTCAGCCCCAACGCAACCGGTCACCTGTGCCATTCCCGGGTGTCCGGGGTCAGGGGCACATGGCAGGATCGGTGCTGTTCACGCGTACCCAGACGCGTACCCGACGCGTATCCATGACGCCACGAGGGAGTGCCGCCCGTGCCCGGTGAGAATCTGTCCCGCGACGAGGCCCGCGAGCGGGCCGCACTGCTGTCCGTCGAGGGGTACGAGGTGTCCCTGGACCTGCGCTCCGCGGTGGGCGACACGGACGCCGGGCCGCGCACCTTCCGGTCGGTGACGACGATCCGCTTCCGCAGCGCCGAGCCGGGTGCCACGACCTTCGCGGACCTGATCGCCCCGAGCGTCACGGCCGTCTCGCTGAACGGCAGGGACCTCGACCCGGGCGCGGTCTTCGACGGCTCGCGCATCCTCCTGGAGGACCTCGCCGAGGACAACGAGCTGGTCGTCGACGCCCAGTGCGCCTACAGCCGCACCGGCGAGGGCATGCACCGCTTCGTCGACCCGGAGGACGGCGAGGTCTACCTCTACACGCAGTACGAGCCGGCCGACTCCCGCCGTGTCTTCGCGAACTTCGAGCAGCCGGACCTCAAGGCGCCCTTCCGGTTCGAGGTGCGGGCCCCCGAGGGCTGGGTCGTGTGGAGCAACGGCGTCGGTGAACTCGCCGACGGGGTCTGGAAGTTCGCCGAGACCAAGCCCATCTCGACGTACATCACGGCGTTCGTCGCGGGCCCGTACCACTATGTGACGGACTCCTACGAGCGCGTCTTCGAGGACGGTACGCGCCTGGAGATCCCGCTCGGCGCGATGTGCCGCAAGGGCCTGGCCCGGCACTTCGACTCAGACGACGTCTTCCTCGTCACCAAGCAGGGGCTGGACTTCTTCCACGACCACTTCGACTACCCGTACCCGTTCGGGAAGTACGACCAGGCGTTCGTGCCGGAGTACAACCTCGGCGCGATGGAGAACCCGGGGCTCGTCACCTTCCGCGAGGAGTTCATCTTCCGCGGCAGGGTGACACAGGCGTCGTACGAGCGCCGGGCGAACGTGATCCTGCACGAGATGGCCCACATGTGGTTCGGCGACCTGGTGACCATGGTGTGGTGGGACGACCTGTGGCTGAAGGAGTCCTTCGCGGACTTCATGGGCACGTTCTCGATGGTCGAGGCGACCCGCTTCACGAACGGCTGGATCACCTTCGCCAACAACCGCAAGTCCTGGGCGTACCGCGCCGACCAGCTGCCCTCCACGCACCCGATCACGGCCGACATCCGTGACCTGGAGGACGCCAAGCTCAACTTCGACGGGATCACGTACGCCAAGGGCGCTTCCGTCCTCAAGCAGCTGGTCGCCTACGTCGGCCGGGACGCGTTCCTGGAGGGCGCCCGCCGCTACTTCAAGCGGAACGCGTACGGGAACACGCGGCTCGGTGATCTGCTGTCGGTCCTGGAGGAGACCAGCGGGCGCGACATGGCCACCTGGTCGCGGTCCTGGCTGCAGACGGCCGGGGTCAACTCCCTTACCCCACAGGTGATTCTGAACGCGGAGGGGCGCGTCACCGAGCTGGCGATCCTCCAGGAAGCCGCCGAGTCGCATCCCGAACTGCGGCCGCACCGGGTGGCGGTGGGCCTGTACCGGCGGTCGCCCGACGGGGCGGTGGAGCGGTACGCGCGCGCCGAGGTCGACGTCGAGGGTCCGCGTACGGTCGTCGGGGAGCTGGTGGGCACGGAGGCCCCCGACCTGGTGCTCGTGAACGACGACGACCTGACGTACTGCAAGATCCGGTTCGACGAGGGCTCGTTGGCCGCCCTGCGGGACGGTCTGGGCGACATCACCGACCCGCTGGCCCGCGCCCTGTGCTGGTCGGCCCTGTGGAACCTGACCCGCGACGCGCTCATGCCCGCCCGGGACTTCATCGACCTGGTCCTGCGCTTCGCGGGCCGCGAGACCGACATCGGCGTGCTCCAGATGCTGCACGCGTGGGCGAACTCCGCGCTCACCTTCTACGCGGCGCCCGGGTGGCGGGAGGAGGGCGGACGGCTCCTCGCCGAAGGTGCGCTGCGCGAACTGCGGCTGACCGAACCCGGCAGCCAGCACCAGCTGACGTGGGCGCGGTTCTTCGCCGCCGTCGCGTCGGGCGAGGCCGATCTCCAGTTGCTCCAGGGGCTGTTGGAGGGCACGGCGAAGATCGACGGGCTCGAGGTGGACCAGGAGCTGCGCTGGGCGTTCCTGGAGCCGCTCGCCGCGCACGGGGTCGCGGACGAGGGTGTCATCGCGGCCGAGCTGGCGCGGGACGACACGGCGTCGGGCAAGCGGCATCAGGTGCGGTGTCTGGCCGCGCGGCCGTCCGCGGCGGTCAAGGCGCAGGCGTGGGCGGCCGTCGTCGAGTCGGACTCGCTGTCCAACGCGCTGGTCGAGGCGACGATCGCGGGCTTCGCCCAGTCGTCGCACCGGGAGCTGACCGCTGCGTACGCGTCGAAGTACTTCGAGGTGATCGAGCGGGTGTGGGGTGAGCGGTCGATCCAGATCGGGATGGATGTGGTGAGGGGGCTGTTCCCTTCGCTGCAGGATTCTCGGGAGACGTTGTCGGCGGCCGATGCGTGGCTTGCCGCGCGGGGGGCGGCTGCGCCTGCTCTTCGGCGGCTGGTTCTGGAGGCTCGGGATGATCTGGCGCGGGCCCTGCGGGGGCAGGCGTGTGATGTGGGTGCCGCCGGTTGAGTGGGGCTTGGGATGTGCGGTTCGTTGTCGGGTGCGGGTGGGTGGGGGCTGGTCGCGCAGTTCCCCGCGCCCCTGAAAGCCAAAAGACTGCGCGGTTCCCCGCGCCCCTAACGGGGCTTCTCGCTCACGCTGTTGACTTTCGTTCCGTCCATAACAGTTACGGAATGCGGGTAATCGGTGCCGTGACCCCCGTACGGACCAGGGGGTTTCGGCAGTCGAACGCTTGCACTTTAGGGCGAGCTTGTCCGGTTTTGTCGACGGGCGTGTAACAGCGGTTAGGAGGGGGATCGGGGGCGGGAAATCCTCGGGTCATGAACCACAACACCCCGCTCTCCCCCCGGCCCCTCCGCCACCTGTCCGACGTTCAGCTCCGTGTCCTGACCACCGCCCAGCTGCGCTCGCAGGGCGTGAGCACCGCCGACATCAACGCGCAGTGCAGGCCGGGCGGCACCTGGCAGCAGCTTCTGCCGGGCGTGTACCTGCTCCGCCCGGGCCCGGCCACCAGCGAGGAGCGGCTGCACGCGGTCCTGCTGTACGCGGCCCGCTCCCCCGCCACCGAACCTGCGGTCCCCACCCAGCCCGGCGCCGGTGAGCCGCACGCCCCGCAGCGGTACACCGACGCGATGATCACCGGCCTGGCGGCGCTGGCCCTGCACCGCTTCTCCTCGGCGCCCCCGCTTCTCTCACTGGACCGCATCGACGTTCTCGTCCCGCGTCTGCGCCGGCTGCGTTCGACGGGCTGCGTCCGTATCGTCCGTACGCCGGGCATGCCGGAGCCCCAGCAGATCACCGGCATCCCGGTGGCCCCCGTCCCGCGCGCCCTGGCCGACGCGGTCGCCGACCTCGCGGACGCCGGTGTCGTACGCCGGCTGCTCACCGAGGCCGTACGCGGCGGGCACTGCGAACCGGCCGCCGTGGTCAAGGAGTTGACGCAGGCGCGGCTGCTGAGCCGCCCGCACGTCGTGGACGCCGTCGACTCGCTGCTCGCCGAGGGACGGGCCATCGCGGAGGACCGCCTCTACCGCATGGTCCAGGAGCACGGTCTGCCGGACCCGGTCTGGAACGTGGACCTCCGTCTGCCCGGCGGCCCGCACCTCGGCGGTCTCGACGCGTACTGGCCCGACCACGCGGTCGCCCTCGAACTCGACACGCGCGCGCCCCGCCAGGACGAGGACGCCATGTGGTCCGAGTACGCCCGCAAGCGCGAGCACCTGGAGCGGCTCGGCATCACGGTCGTCCACATCACCCCGAAGAAGCTCCGGGACTCGATGGAACAGCAGGCAACGGTCGTACGTACGGCCCTGATGGCTTCAGCGGACCGCGACCCGGCCGCGTATGTAGTGGTGCTGCCCCGGTAGTGACGGACCGGGGGCATCCCGGAGGGGAGTGAAGGGGCGGGTCCCGGGAGACCGGGGGTCCGCCCCTTCACGCGCGGTCCGGGGCGGCGGCCTCCAGCTCCGCGATGTTGCCCGACATGATCGTCCGTACGTGCCCGGTGATGTGCTCCGCGGGCCAGTCCCACCAGGCCACCGCGAGGAGCCGGTCGATCTCGTCGTCGCTGAAGCGGGTGCGGATGAGCCGGGCCGGGTTGCCACCGACGATGCCGTAGTCGGGCACGTCCGTGGTGACCACGGCACCGGCGCCGATGATCGCGCCGTGTCCGATCCGTACCCCGGGCATCACCGTCGTGCCGTGACCGAACCAGACGTCGTTGCCGACGACCGTGTCACCCCTGTTCGGCAGACCGGTGAGCAGGTCGAAGTGCTCGGCCCAGGAACCGCCCATGGTGGGGAACGGGAACGTCGAGGGACCGTCCATCCGGTGGTTGGCGCCGTTCATGATGAACCGCACCCCCGTGCCCAGCGCACAGAACTTCCCGATGACCAGCTTCTCCGGCCCGTAGTGATAGAGGACGTTGCGCGTCTCGAACGCGGTCGGGTCGTCGGGGTCGTCGTAGTAGGAGTACTCCCCCACCTCTATCAACGGGGACTTCACCAACGGCCTGAGCAGCACAACCCGTGGCTGCCCGGGCATCGGATGGAGCACCGTGGGATCGGCGGGCACTGACATGTCGAACGGCTCCTCGGGTGTCGGGGCGCGGGCGGGCGGGCGCGCCCGGGCCTTCATGATCCCGCTGCGGCGGCTGCCAGGGCATCGAATTACGGGCCGGGGCGAGGCGGGGCGCGGGGGTGGGTGAGTCTCTCAAGGACACACGATGCCGCCGACGTCGATACAGAGTGCGCCCTCTTCGTTGACCAGGCAGAGCTTGGTCCCCGACGAGACAATGGTCTCGGCGGCCATGTCGAGGTCGAGGACGGCGAGCGGTTCGGCAGGGCTGAGAGGGTTCCACAGTCGCAGCGAGCCGTCACAGTGCGCCACGGCAAGCAGGATCCGGGGCCGGTCGGCGGGGCCCACCTGGACCTCGGTCAGATCCCCGACAATGTCATTGTCACCACCGAGTCTGCCGACCAGCTTTCGACTCCGGAGGTCCCAGAGCATGATCGTTCGTGGATCGCATGTGGCAAGCAGTGGTGTTCCCAACCGGAGCAGGGCCGCACCGGCGTGGAACACGGCTTCGTCCTCGGAGAGGCTCCAGACGTGTCCCGGACGGTCGGAGTCGAGCACGACGACACTCCCCGACCTGCGCAGCGGTGTGTTCACCACGATCACCGCACCGCCTCCCCTCTTCGGCAGAGTCTTGATCTGATTCACGTAGCCGTGATGCCCGTGGAGTCGCCAACTCGGCTCCTGGCTCCGTACCCCGCCCAGCCATCGCCGTCGCCCGGTGCGGGGCAGCAGGCCGGTACACCTGATCCACCGGCTGTTCCGACCCGACTCCCGGGCGATCAGCACTCTTCCGTCCGGGGCCGTGAACGGTGCGCAGGCGACGTGGCCGGAAAGCTCGGCGAGCGGGCTGCGGCTCCCGTCCTCCGCCCAGATCGACCACCCGCTCGGCAGGTCCCGGATCAGCAGCGGCCCACCCGACGGACCGGCGATCTCGCGGACCCCGCCTTCGGAGGGTTCGACCGGACTGCCAGTCGCCGCATGACGAAAGCCGAACTCGCCAGCCATGAGGACCGCGAACGCGTCACCGCTTCCCGGGATGTGTACAGCACACGCACCATTGCGCCCTTGGTAGGGGGTCCCGTCCTGTGGAGATGTCATGCCGGGCATCTCGGAGACAGTGACCGTTCGGTCCTCACCGTTGATCGAGCACACAAGAAGTTGACCCTCAGGTCCTCGGACAATTGTGAAGTCACCGTGGTAAGCGAGATCCAGCGCTCCCGGCAACTCCGTTCGGGAGCCGTCGGACGCGGCGTCCCAGGCGAAGAGCGGTCGTCGGTGCACGGAGGCGGGCGAGAGGACCATCGCGCCGGGCACCCCCGGAATCGCTGCCATCGCATCGATCTCTCCAGGAGCGACGAGGATCGGCAGCGGCGCCGGCGAGCCGGAGCTGCCGTGACGTACCGGTTTGCTGCTGGAGGAACTCTTGGCGACCACCAGTCCCGTCGATCCGTCCTCCAGTCGCAGACCGGCAATCGCACCGATGCTGCCCTCAAGATCAATCACCACTTCCTCACGGCCCATTCCGAGTTCTCGAAAACCGAGCCGTGAAGAGGTGCTGTTGCCGTAGGCCAGCAGCGTGCGCCCGTCGGATGTCCGTACCGCCGCGAGGTGAGCGAAGAATCCCGCCAGGTCGGACTCGAAGGTGAGAACAGGCTTCCTGCCTGCCAGGTCCCAGACCTCAAAACGTCCCGACTGGGCGACGGCCAGTTGATCGGGCCGCCGCTCGGTGGAAACGGTCGCCAGCGCCGAGACCGATGCCAGTTGCGGATCGGTCCAGGGCTCGCCGACCGGCACCAGGTGCACGGGGTCCCAGAGGTGGATCCGAGCGGGAGTGTCCGCGTCCGCGAGCGCCAGCAGGGTGCGGCCGTCAGTCCAGGTGATCGTCGTGAGCGCCGTCAGCTTCTCGCACTCGACGGTGAAGACCCTTGTCGCCGGGTTGCGGAGACGCTTGAACTCGGCCCAGAGCGGCTGCCAGGCGGCGTCCTGGGACTTCCAGGTGGACGGATCGGGGATTCGGCCGGTGAACTGGGCCTCGGCGACCGCGCGAAGGGCTCCGCGCTCGCTCGGAGCCACGGCGGAGAGCCGGTGGTGCGCGGCGCGGATCGCGGAGACCGCTCCGGGCAGTGGTGCTTCCCCCGGACGCGGGCGTCCCGCTTGGGCCGCGATCGCGGCCGGTGCCAGGTGATCGAGCAGGCGTGGCCGCTCGGCCAGGAGCTGCCAGGCGTCGGCCTCCGCGTGGTGCGCGGGGAGGTGATGGACGAGGTACGGATTGGGCAGGGAAGGCAGAGCCGCCTCGGCGGACTCGCCCAGTGCCTCGGCAACCAGCTGGTGCCGCTCGGCGGACTCGGCCGAGAAGTAGTGCTCCTGGAACGTCCGGTGGGCGAGGCGGTAGACGCTCTGGCCGTGCTCGGCGTCGAGCATGACGTAGGGCGCCGCGTCCGCCAGCAGCTCGTCCATGGACTGCTCGTCGATGGACTGCCCGCCGATGGCTGAGCGGACGTCGTGCATGTCCCTCAACGCCCGGGCCGCCACCGGCCACACACCGTCCGTGCGCGGAAGCCCGCGGCCCTGGCTCAGGGCCAGGGCCTCAAGGAGGGGCGCGAAGGCCGGGTTGCGCCGGGAGAGACGGGCGACGGCGGCGGCGAAGATGGCCCGGTAGTCCTGGGCCAGCAGGTCCAGCCGCTGACCGCGGTGGCCCGCCGTCATCAGCTCGGGGCGGGCGATCAGCTCATGCACGGCCAGCCGCGCGTACAGGAAGTGCCGTTCCCGGGAGCCGATCTCCTCGCACACCGAATCGAATTCGGCCTCCGCGGCGTCCGGGAACGCGGCGAGCAGACGACGTCGTACGTACTCCTCGGCCGCGGCCCTGTCCGCGCCCACAACGATCCGCCGGCCCGTGCCGCCGAGTGCGTCGAGGATGTCCTGGTCCCCCTCCGCCGGGGAATCCGGCCCCTCCTTCGTGGAACTCCGGGTGCCGACAAGTACACGTACCCCGTCGATGCCCGCGATCCGGGCGAGTGTCCCCCGTGCCACAGCCAGCGGGTCCTGGGCCTCGTCGAGCGCGTCGGCCAGGACCGTGAAGGGCGCCTGCCGGTCCTTCAGCACCTCCGCGAGCCGCTCCGCGTCCTCGATCGCCGTGTCCGGTCCGAGCGCTGCCGCGAGCTGCTGGACCACCTCACCCGTCGTCGCCCCCGTGAGATGCAGCACCGCGTCGAAGACATGCGGTGGCGGTACGTCGTCGAACCCGGTCGAGTCGCCCATCCCCGCCCGGGCCAGCAGCGCGCTCAGCTCGGGATTCGCCTGGACGACGACGTTCCCGAGCAGTGCCGACTTGCCCGAGCCCGCCTGGCCCGTGACGACGAACATGCCTTCTCGCGCCGTGTGCAGCCAGCGGGCGATCTCCGCGCTCTCCTGTCTTCGGCCCACGAAGTACCAGGCCAGTTCGCCCTGTTCGGCGCCCTGTGCCTTGGGCAGGAAGTGGCCCCGTTCATCCGGTGAGAGCGTGGCGACGAAGTCGCGGAGTTCGCCGTAGACGTCGAGCGGCGCCGTGACGGGCCCGGTCAGTCTGCGGCGGCGGGGCAGGGGCGCCGCCCGGTACAGCCCCAGGTCCCCGACCATGCCGCGGTCGCCGAGGCGGTCCTGGATACGGCCGACCAGGTCGCGCAGCTGGATGGCCTCGTCGTTGTCGGAGTAGCCGGCGAGGGCATCGGAGAGGACCCGCTGGAAGTCACCGAGGTACCCCGCCCCGTACCCGGCGACCCCGATGACCGCCAGGCGGTCCATGCTGCCCTCGGCGTAGAGGCAGGACAACATCGCCTCCACGAAACGCTTGGCGCCGCACGCCTCGATGACGACCAGCGCCCAGGCCTCCTCGTCGGCCGACCGGCGCCGCCACTCCGAGATCACGTACTCGGCGAAGGACTCCGGGTTGACCGCGCCCTCGGTCATCGGATCGGGTGAGTCGGCCGTTGCCAGCCAGGCCTTGGGACCCAGTGCCTGGCCGTGGCCGGCCCAGTAGAGCAGCGAGCTGCGCGGGGACGGTGGACGCGCCCAGGAGCCCAGCCGGCCGTCCACCGCCGAGCGGTCGCGCAGACCTGGCTCCGTCCAGGGTTCCTCCAGGCCTCCGATCCCCTCGGCCAACTCCGCGATCCGTGACGCCTGTTCGTCCGCGTCCAGATCGGGGAAGGCCGTCGTCCTGTATCTGCCGATCGGAACGGGTACGAAGCTGAACTCAGTCACCGGCGACCGCCAGGACGAGTTGGGTCACCGGTGAGAAGCCGCCGCATTTCGCCTCGACGCGGTACAGGCCCGGCCACGGGAGCCGTACGTCGGCGCGCAGGCGGCCGTCGCGGCGGGAGAGGCGTGGGCGGTCGATCTCCAGGTTCTCGGAGACGTCGAAGACCTGGAGTTCGACGGCGATCGGGTTGTCCACCAGGTCGACCTCGACCGGGCACGGTTCGCGTGCCGTTGTCACGTCCGGTACGTACAGGCCCAGTTCGGTCGCGCCGAGCGGCGGGCCCAGTGGGCGTTCGGTCAGGACCGAGCCGGTGAACGCGACCGCCTCCTCGCTGCGGGCGAGGGCACCATGGCTCTGGGGGAGGTAGAAGGGGTGCAGCCCGGCCGGTGTCGCCGCCTCCCGGTACACCGTTCCGTCGCCGCGGCGGTCGAGGCGGGTGTCGCCGTCCGGGACGTACTCGCGCAGTTCCGCCGTGCCGTCCGCGAGGGTCAGGCTCTGTGGGGTGCGCTGGCCGACGCCGACCACGGCACGCAGTTGAGGGAGGGTGCCGGCGTCCGACTTGTTCAGCTTCTCCCTGCGGTCGAGCGACTGCTGGGCCAGTTCCCGGTCTCCGCCGAGGGATTCGACGTCGGCCGGAGTGAGGTGGCGGAAGTCACCGGCGGGTTCCTCCACACAGCGGTAGCCGGGCAGCAGCTCGTACAGACCGGGCAGGGTGCGGGCCAGGGCACGCAGCCGGCGGCGGGGCAGCGGAAGCGGGGTACCGCGTCCCGAACCGAGCAGGCCCGCGGCCTGGACCGAGCCGTGGAAGGGGGTGCCCAGGGTGATCAGGGTGCGGACGTCACGGGCCCCTCCCAGCGCGGTCATGAAGAAGCGGGCGACCAGGCCGCCCATGGAGTGGGCCACGAGGGTGAGCCGGGCGTCCCGGCTGCCGTGCGGGTGGGCACGCCAGGCCCGTAGGTGGTCGTCCGCCGTCTCCGCCAGACCGGCGGCCGCGTGCTCGGTCGACAGGCGCCAGTCGTACGCGAACTCCCTTACCGCGTCGGGGTGGGCCGCCACGCGCCGGGTGCCCGCCAGGAGCTTGGTGTACGGCTCGAAGCCCCGCAGCACGGGCGCGAAGGCGGGGAAGCGGAGCAGCCGGGTCGCGCGTATGCGCCCGGTCGCGCCCGCGCGTTCCTCGTCCGTCACGTGGAGGGCCGAGAGCGAGCCGCCGGACGCCCAGGCACTGCCGTACCAACGCAGGTCCGAACCGCCCCACAGGACGCGGCCGGTCGCGCTCTCCACCAGCTCGCTGCCCATGATCCCGGGCAGGACGAGGACCGCGTCGCGGTGGCCCGCTCCGGTCGGCACGGATGACGCCGGTCGCGCAGGGTGCGCAGACGGCACCCATTGCGCAGATGACTTCGCTGCCACGCTTCCCCCGAGCTCTCAATCCACGTGCGCAGCAGGATAGTTCGCGGCCTGCGGGATTGCGCCGGATCGTACGGGCCGGTCTGTGTACGCCCTTTGATAACCGTTTCCCGTCAGGAGTGACGGCATGTCAGAGTCGCCCGGTGACTGTTTCCCGTTGTGAACTGCTGCACCGGCAGTTCGAGTTGACGTGGTCGTTGTTCGAGTACCACTTGGAGCGGCTGGAGGACGAGGACTTCCTGTGGGAGCCCGGGCCGCTCTGCTGGACGGTGCGTCCGGACGGCGATGGTGATGGGCGGTGGGTGGCGGACTGGGCGGATGCCGAGCCCGACCCGATTCCGGTTCCCACGATCGGGTGGGTGAGCTGGCACATCGGGTGGTGGTGGAGTGTGGCCGCCGATCACGCCCAGGGGCGGGTGCCGCGGGAGCGGACCGAGATCGTGTGGCCGGGGGACGGGAAGGCCGCCGTCGCGTGGTTGCGCGGACTGCGTGAGGAGTGGCTGGCGGTGCTGGAGCGGTTCACGGACGCCGAGTTGGACGCCGTCGCCCCGTTCCCGTGGCAGAACGATCCGGAGTACACCGTCGCCCACATGGCCGGCTGGGTGAACGCCGAGCTCATGAAGAACGTCGCCGAGATCGGGCAGCTCCGTCTGCTGCGGGCCGCGTCCGGGGCCGGGTCCAGTACGGGGATGGGGATGGGGATGGGGACCTGAGGGTTGCCAGGAACGGGTGAGCGGCCCTGTGCGCGCTCACCCGGCCCACCCTCCGGGCGGTTACTCGGCGCAGAACTCCGCCTCGATCACCGCCTCGCTGTCCCCCGACCAGTCGCCGTTGAAGTTGAAGGCGAGGGAGTGGCGGCCGTCCGCCGTCGTGACGGCCTCCGAGCTCGAGCCGTGGATGCCGCCGCCGTGGCCCCAGACGACGACACCGCAGCTCAGCCTGCGCTCGATGAGACCGAGGCCGTAGCCGGCGTTCGGGATCGCGTCGACCTTGATGGTGGTCTTCATCTCGCTCAGCTGCTTCTTCGGCAGCAGCTTGCCCCGCAGCAGCGCCGAGTAGAAGCGGTTGAGGTCGCCCGAGTCGGAGATCATCTCGCCCGCCGCGGAGGCGAGGGACGGGTTGAGCTCCGTGACGTCGTAGGTCGGGCCGGTGGTGGATTCGGCGAGCTTGCCGTACGCCCGGCTGCTGGGCCGGGGCAGGTGCGGGGTCGTGCCGGGGACCGTCGTGGCGTGCAGGCCGAGCGGCTCGACGATGCGCTGCCTGACCTCGTCCCCGTACGCGTGGCCCGTGGCCTTCTCGATCACCATCCCGGCCAGTACGTAGTTGGTGTTGGAGTAGTTCCAGGAGGTGCCCGGCTCGAAGTCCGGCTTGTGGGCCGTGGCGATCTTCACGAGCTGCGCGGGCGAAAGGCGGTCGAAGCGGTGCTCGAAGAAGCCGTCCTTGAGGAAATAGGTCCGGCCGAAGTCCTCGTCGTCGGTGTAGTTGAAGATGCCGCTGGTGTGGTTGAGAAGCTGGCGGAGGGTGATCCGGCTGCCGTCGTGACCGTTCCCGCGGACCACGCCCGGCAGCCACTTCTCCACCTTGTCGTCGAGCGAGAGCCGTCCCTCCGCCTCCAGTTGGAGCAGCACCGTCGACACGAACGTCTTGGTGATGCTGCCGACGCGGAAGTGGTCGTGGGCGGAACGCGGCTGCTTCGTCCTGAGGTTGCCGACGCCCGAAGTGCCCTTCCAGGTCCCGTACTTGTCCTTCGCCTGCCCGGCCACACCGGGGACGCCGTCCTGCACGGCGGCGTCCATCGCCCGCTGGGTCGCGCGGTGGTCTCTGAGCGGGGCCGGGGCCGAGGAGGAGGCCGGGGAGGCCATGGCCATCGGAGCCGTGAGCGAGGCCGCGACCAGTGCGGCCGCGCTCGTCAGTCCGAGGCGCAGCGTGCGGGATGCAGTCATGTCGTCGAGTCCCATCCGTCGTGTCCGTCGTGTTCGTCGTGGTGAACCGACGGGAGGGACCCGGTGGCATGTGGTACGGGTTGCCTGCGACTGCGGCGGTTGAGCGGGTTTCGGCCCTTCCGGAACAGCTCGGGCCGACAGGCTTCAGCAGCTCAGGCCTGCCGGCCCTGTCCCTGCCCGCGGCCCTTGAGGAGGCTCAGGCCCGCCCCGAGGGAGACGACGCCCATGCCGACGGCGGTCATCACGCCCTGCGAGCCGTCCACGACGAAGGGCGCGGCCGCGGCGACGACGAGGTTGAACAGGAACAGGAACCACAGGACCGGCTTCGAGGAGAGCAGCGCCTTCATGGGAGTTTCCTTCCGGGTGGGGGAGCTCGGAACTCCCGCGATCGACTGAGATCAACGATCCCGGGATCCGCTCGCCGCCACGAGGGAGTGCCCTCCCGAACCGGAGGTGTAGCGGGCTACACCACGCCGGCGGTGCGTCGCGGGAGGCGACCGCAGGTCAAGGGAAGGTGTCCGCTGATCAAAGGAAGGCGGGCACGCGTCCGCACGTGTGCCCGTTCGCCTACTCTGATCGCCATGCGGAAGACAGTCCGGGAGGCCGCGCGGGCCACACGTCAGCTCGCGCCTGCCGCCGTGCTGTCCTTCGGCTCGTACCTCTTCGTCACGGTCCTGCTGATCGGGGCCATCGGCGCGGTCAGCGTGGTCGCCATCGGGCTGTTGCCCGAGACGGTGCTGCTGGTGCGCCGGATCGCCGGGGCCAAGCGGCGCATGGTGGCCGCGTGGACGGGCCAGGAGATCCCCGAGGCCTACCGGCCCGTCGAGGGCACGGTGCGCGAGCGGGTGCGTACGGTCGTCCGCGATCCGGGCACGTTCACCGATCTGCGCTGGATGGTCGCCTACTACGGGTACGGCTGCCTGCCGTATCTGGCGATCCCGCTGTGGCCGCTGGGCCTGCTCGTCGACGGTGTGTGGTCCGGGCTGCTGCGCCGCAGGGCTTTCGTGCTGCCGTTGATCGGCCGGCTCGCGGATCTAGACGCCAAGTGGTCGACCGCCCTGCTCAGGCCCTCCCCCAAGGCGCAGCTCGCCGTGCGGGTCGAGGAGCTGACCGAGACCCGGGCCGGCGCGATCGCCGCGCACGGCGCCGAGCTGCGGCGCATCGAGCGGGACCTGCACGACGGCACCCAGGCCCGGCTGGTCTCCCTGTCGATGCGGATCGGGCTGGCCAAGCGGGCGTACGACCGTGATCCAGAGGCCGCGCGCAGGCTCCTCGACGACGCCCAGGACCAGGCCGAGGAGGCCCTGACCGAACTGCGGCACGTCGTACGGGGCATCCACCCGCCGATCCTCACCGACCGCGGTCTGGCCGGCGCGGTCCGGGCGCTCGCCGCGAGCAGCGGCCTGGACGTGGCCGTGACCGTGGACGGCCTGGAGGACGCCGACAGCGAGCGGGACGGGGCGCGGGCCCCGGCGGCGGTCGAGGCCGCCGCGTACTTCGTCGTCGCCGAGTCACTGACGAACGCCGCGAAGCACAGCGGTGCGGAGCGGGCCGAGGTCCGCCTCGTCCGCGTGGACAGAGGGCTGCGGGTGACCGTACGCGACGAGGGCCGGGGCGGGGCCGACGAGGCCGGTGGTTCCGGGCTGCTCGGGATGCAGCGGCGCGTCGCCGCGCTCGACGGGACCCTTCAGCTGAACAGCCCCGTCGGGGGCCCGACCGTGATCGAAGTGGAGCTGCCGTGCGTGTGGTGATCGCCGAGGACAACGCCCTGTTGCGGGAGGGGCTCGTCCTGCTGCTCACCTCCTCCGGGCACGAGGTGGTGGCCGTCGCGGGCAGCGGGCCCGAGGTGCTGCCCGCGCTGCTCGAACACCGCCCCGATGTCGCCGTGCTCGACGTCCGGATGCCGCCCGGCTTCCGCGACGAGGGGCTGCGCGCGGCGCTCGCGGCCCGCAAGGAGATCCCCGGGCTGCCCGTGCTCGTGCTCTCGCAGTACGTCGAGGAGTCGTACGCCGCGGAGTTGCTCGGCGGTGGGGCGAGCGGGGTCGGCTATCTGCTCAAGGACCGGGTGGGTCGGGTCGACGAGTTCCTGGACGCGCTCGACCGGGTCGCGTCCGGGGGGACCGCGTTGGACCCCGAGGTGGTGTCGGAGCTACTGGTGCGGCGGCGGGACTCGCCGCTCGATTCACTCACTCCTCGTGAGCGGGAGGTTCTTCAGCTGATGGCCGAAGGGCATGACAACACGACGATCGCCAAGGTGCTTGTGGTGACCGAGCGGTCCGTCAGCAAGCACATCGGGAATGTGTTTTTGAAGTTGGGGTTGCCGCCCAGTGACAGCGGGCATCGGCGGGTGCTTGCGGTGTTGGCTTACCTGAACAACTCGTGAGTGGCGCGGGGTGAGTTGTGTCGTCCTGAAGCTGCAGGTGCGTCGTGGCTGGTCGCGCAGTTCCCCGCGCCCCTGAAGGGGCGCCCCCTCCCGAAGGGGATCAGCCCTTCTTCAGTACCAGCTCTGTGTTGCGGTCTCCCGGCTCGCCGCTGAGGTCCGTGCGGGAGCCCGGGGCGTTGAAGGAGAGCTCTCGGTAGAGGGCGGCGAGGCCCGTCTGGGAGAGGTCGGCGAAGTCCGTGCCGTGCGGGGCGCCGGACTCGATGAGCGTGGTGAACAGGGAGACCGTGCCGTCGTGGTTGTCGACGATCTCGATCACCCGGGCGAGCTGCGGGAAGTCGATGTGGGAGGCGGTGGAGACCTCCCAGAAGGAGCGGCCGTCCGGGGCGGAGTGCGGCGTGATCTTGTTCTTGTGGCTGTGGCCGTTCACCCAGGCCAGCACCGAGCGGTACTTGCCGAGGAGGACGAGCACCTCGTCACCGCCGTGCCGCCGCTCGCCCGGGTGGGCCGGGTCCTCACGGAGGTTGCGCATCGACTTGCTGGTGTGGTGGCTGAACACGACGACGTGTTCCTTGTTCTTCTCGGCCGTCTTCAGCGTGCGCTCCAGCCACCGCAGTTGGGCGGTGCCGAGCGAACCCTCGTAGTGGCCGCCCGGGTCGGTGCTGTCGAGGCTGACACCGATCAGGCCGTCGGCGATGCGGAAGGTGTAGTACTGCGTCTTCGCGGCGAGGTTCGCCTGCGAGTAGCCGTGCCCGATGGGGCCCGCTCCGGTGTGCGCGGGGTCGAGGTGCGCCTGGAGGTACTCGGCGGGGGTGAAGGGGGCGCGGCCCTCGTCCGGGGTGACCGAACGCATCTTCCGCGCCTGGGACTTGAGCATCGCCTTGAAGGCCGCGCCCTTGGGGTCGCCGCCCTTCCTGACGTTGTTCCAGATGGTGACGCCCTCCGACTCGTCGAGGGTCATCAGCTTCCTGCCGCCGACCGCGAAGTCGGCGAAGAAGGAGTCGCCGGGCGCGTAGCAGCCGCCGGGCAGCGAGTCGTGGTTGCCGACCGTGGAGTACCAGGGCAGGTTGAGGCCGGGGCTGCGCAGTTCGCGGATCGCGGCGGCGAGGAAGCCGTCGATGCGCGGGAAGCCGAGCTGCTTGTCGGCGTCGCGCAGGGCCGCGTCGGGCTGCCAGTACAGCTTGAGATCGCTGTTCTGGACGCCCTCGTAGCGGTTCGGGTCACCGGAGTTGGGGGTGATCCGGCCACCGCTCATCACCTTCAGGAACCAGTCCAGTTCCGTCTTGGCGTTGTTGTCGGTGTTGTCGCCGGTGGTCATCACGAAGTGCAGCGGCGAGCCGGTGACGGGGGCGCCGCGCAACGCGTTGACCCGCTCGACGAGCGAGACCGCGCCGGGCACGGACAGGGCCTCCTGGGGGCGCCAGGCGCTGGCGGTCTGGGAGCGCAGGTACTCGTAGCGCAGCGGGTGCTGTACGTCGACCAGGTGCAGGTCGGTGAACTGCACGAACGCGGCGAGCGCGGTGCGCCGTTCGCCCCGGCCCGCCTTGGGTGCGGCCAGGTCGCCGCGGACGACACGCGACCAGGCGGGCCCGTCGCCGAGCCGCCGGTACCCGGAGCCGCCGCGCGGGACCGCGACCGTCGAGAGGGTGGTGCCGCGGGTGTACGGGGCCAGCGGCGCGGCCGGCGCGGGGCGGGAGACCGCGAGGGGCTGCCCCTCGGCCGAGGCGGTGTGCGCGGCGGCCTCGCCGGAACCGGGCCGCAGCGCGAGGCCGATGCCCGCGGAGAGGGACACCGCCCCGGTTGCGGCCAGGAAGGCGCGGCGGTCACGAACAGTGGCGGTGGCGACAGAGCGTATGCGCGACATGGCGCGATCTCCCCGGGTCCGAACGCGTCAGCAGTGGTCGCGGGCGGTTCGCTGACGCGAACAGCCCGCTCATACTGGATCGTTGGCACCGGGGGTGACCTGCGCGTTAACTCGACAGCAACGGGCAGCGCCGATCACCGTACGTGGATCTTGGTTACCCTCCGCGTCCACCGAGCCCTGTCTGAACCGAGGGGAGGCGGTCACTCCAAGTTCACCTGGCTGGGTACGAAGGCGCTCCGCTGGGGGTGGTTATGAACCTGCGGGTGCGCTTCGGCTGGTCGCGCCCACGCGGCGGAGCCGCATATCGGCTCAGCCCCGCGCCCCTTACGGGGCACGCCCCACCGCTGGCCGGTCCCGCCACAGTGTGAGGCCCACGTCGACGAGACCCACCCGGTCCAGGGCAGGTACCTCGTCCAGTGGGTGCCAGGCTGCCAGGTCTGTGGAGCCGTCGGTCTCGTGGCGCAGTTCGCCGCCGGTGACGCCGACCTCGTAGACGATCCGCAGGCCCTGGAAGTCGGCGGCGGGGCCGAGGCGGCGCGCGTAGGTGCGCCGGATGGAGTCGACGCCCAGCAGCGAGAGGGGCTCGACCGTGTACCCGGTCTCCTCCTGGGCCTCCCGGATCACGGTGTCGTACGGGTCCTCGCCGTGGTCCATGCCGCCGCCGGGCAGCGTCCAGGGCCTGGTGCCGTTCTTCTCCACCAGACGCGCGAGGAGTATCCGATCGTCCCGCACGCATACGGCGTAGGCCGCCACCCTCAACTCCTTGTGCATGCACAGACGTTAATACGGCAGGGGCGGGTTCGCCGGTGAGTATTCGGGCGGCGACCAGCGCAGCGGGCTCGCCCCGGGCGTGTCCACGACCGCCTCGACGGTGAGGCGGACGGTGCGGGTGCCGTCGGGGGCGAACTCGGTGCGGGCAGTGCCGGAGAGCTGGAGGGCGGCGCCCGTCTCCCAATCGAGGAGCAGGAGTCCGGCGCGCGGGTCGGCGGCGAGGTTGCCGAGGGTGAGGAACATCGAGTTGCCGGGGTAGTCGCGCCAGCTCAGCTCGGTCGGTGAAGTGACGTGCACGAAACCGGGGTTGCCGCCGCGATGGCTGGCGTCGGCGCCGCCCCCGTGCACGCTGGCGAGGAAGAAGGTGTCGGCGGCGCGGACGAACTCCCGCTGGGCCGCGTCGAGTTCACTGCCACGCAGCGGCTGGCCCGGGGTGCGCGCGACCGTCTCGTACGACTCCCGTTTCTGGAGGTACTTGGGGCAGTTGGAGAAGACCTGGTCGGCCTCGACCGCCAGGCCGCGAGGCGTGGGCCGGGAGCGGCCGTTGAGCCGCATGCGGCGGCGGGTGCGCGGGTCGAGCGCGATGGTGCCGACCGGGGTCCCGGCGACGGCGAGCGCCGCGGCGAGCGGGTCGCCCGCGCGCGGGCCGCCCTCGACCGAGATCTGCCGCGGTCCGGTGGCCCGTACGAACCCGGGCTCGCCGGTGACCGGGGAGGCCCACACCCGGCCGGTGTCCGGGTCGGCGGCGCCCAGCACCAGCATCGGCTGGAGTTCCAGGAAGGCGGCGGCCACCGGTCGCAGCCCCTCCCCGATCGACCGTCCGACGTGGTCGGCGAGATCACGCACGCCGACCCGGTCCTGCACGGCACGCGAGCCGGAGTGGTAGGTCACGGTGTCCTCCTCGACGACGAAGCGGCGGGTCACTACTGGGGCGGAGCCAGAGGTGGGGGCGGGGTTGAGGGCGGGGCTGGGCCCGGGCCGATCCACGGCCGGCTCCATCCGGGCCGGGTCACGGCCGGCTTCCGCCGGGCCCGGCCCGTTCGGGCTAGAAGAAACCGCAGGTCGGCGCCTCGCCCGACGGGGCCGGTGCCCCCTCCGCGCCGTGGGCCGTGCAGATCTCCAGGCGGGTGCCGTCCGGGTCGTGGAAGAAGATGCCCCCGGACGCGGCGCCCTCGCGATGGGCGACGACTCCCTCGTGGGCGAACTCCACACCCTGGGCGCGCAGCGCCGTCTCGTACGCCCTGACCTGGTCGACCGTGTCGACCTCCAGGGCCAGGTGGTGCAGCCCCGCGCCGGTCGCCGTGTATCCGTGGTCGGCCTGCTGCCACAGCGTGAGCACGGGGCGGCCGTCCTCGCCGAGGAACGCGTACCGCCGGTCCTCCTCCTTGCCCTCGGCGATCACCGTGAAGCCGAGGACGTCCCGGTAGAAGGCGAGCGAGCGGTCGAGATCCGTGACGTTCAGGCCGGTGTGGCCGATGCGCAGTGCGGTGGTCGTCGACATGGCACTCCTCTTGCGTCGAGCCCGGCATGGGCTAACCGTTGTAGACGACTTTAAGAGTTAGAATCGGTGAACGTCAACCGGTCACATACTCTTGACCGGTTAGCAGGGGCCGGCCGGTGCACGCCGGCCGGGAAAGCAGGGAGCCGCCAGATGTCCGTCGCCGCCCGGGATCCACGTCCGCTCACCGGGGAGCCGCTCTCGCTGGACCTGCTCAACACGCGGTGGATGCACGACGGCGTGGCCCGGGACCTGCTGACGGACACCGAGGGGCTCGCGGTGTGGCTGGCCGCCAACACGCTGGACTTCACGGCCGACGAGGCGACCCTGCGCCACGCTCTGACCGCACGGGACGCACTGCGGGCCGCCGTGGACGGATCCCTCGCGGAGAGCGCGGACCGCGTCGACGCCGTGCTCGCGCACGGGCGGATCCGGGCGACCCTGACGGCCGCGGGGCCTGGCGAGAAGGCCGAGTTCCGCGACCCGTCCTGGGGACCGGCCTGGCTCGCGGCCCGCGACTACCTGGAACTGCTGTCCACCGCCCCCGACCGCATCCGGCGCTGCGCCCACGAGGCGTGCGTCCTGCACTTCTTCGACACCTCGCGGAACGGCACCCGTCGCTGGTGCTCGATGGCCGCCTGCGGCAACCGCGCGAAGGCGTCCCGCCACTACGCGCGCACGCGAGAGGGCTGAGCCCTCCGGGAATGTCCGGCCATACGCCGCTATGCCCGCGGTGGCGTATGGCGGAAGTACGCCATGGACACTTCACGCCACGGTCAACCCTCCCCAAACATCCATCACTTGGGTAAAGCTGAGCGGTCATCCGGGTTCACATACCGGACTGGGGCGATCGTTCCGATCGTCAACGGACTTTCCTTTACCTACAAGGATGCTGATGACCCCCAACCCTCAGCGAGCTCCGATCACCGGCGCGAGACGCGCGGCGCGCATAGCCGTGGCCGCCGGTCTCGTGGCCGCACTCTCCGCGGCGGGGCCCATACCCATGGCCTTCTCCGCGGACGACCCGGGCACGCCCGTCGACACGTCGGTCAAGTCCGCGAGCGGCAAGCTCGGTTCGGACGACGCCGACCTCCTCGCCGAGGCCGAGGCCGGCGGCGACAAGAACGTCACGATGATGGTCGCCACCGCGCCGGGGCAGACCGAGCAGGTCGCGGACCAGCTGGACGCGGTGAAGGGCGGCTCCGTGGGCCGTACCCACGACAAGCTCGGCTACGTCCGCGCCACCGTCCCGACCGCCAAGGCCGACGCGGCCATCAAGGCGGCCTCCAAGCTCTCCTCCGTGCACGGCATCGACCTGCGCCAGGAGATCGCGCTGGACGACCCGACGCCGTCCGCCGACACCGCCAAGGGCGCCAAGAAGGCCCCGACGGCCGGCGCCTACCCGGCCCCCGGCAAGAACACCCCCGCCGAGAACCCGTACAACCCGTCCTTCGAGACGGGTGCCGTCGACTTCGTGAAGAAGAACCCGAAGGCGGACGGCCGGGGCATCACCATCGGTGTCCTCGACTCCGGTGTGGACCTGGCGCACCCGGCGCTGCAGAAGACCACCACCGGCGAGCGCAAGATCGTCGACTGGGTGACGTCCACCGACCCGATCATCGACGGCGACGCGTCCTGGCGCGCGATGCTGACCTCGGTCTCCGGGCCCACGTTCACCTTCAGCGGCAAGACCTGGACCGCGCCCGCGGGCAGCTACCAGGTGAACCTCTTCCGCGAGTCCGCGACCGCAGGCGGCGACGCGGCCGGTGACGTGAACCGCGACGGCGACACCACCGACGCCTGGGGCGTGCTGTACGACGCCGCGGCCGGCACGGTCCGTGTCGACTCCAACGGCAACAGCGACTTCACCGACGACGCGCCGATGAAGCCGTACAAGGACGGGTACCAGATCGGCTACTTCGGTACCGACAACCCGGCCACCGACGTGGTCGAGCGCCAGCCGTTCGTCGTGGAGATCCGCAAGGACGTCCCGATGGACCCGCTGGGCGGCGACTGGGTCGGCCAGAAGCGCGACTTCGTCAACATCGGCCTGATATCGAGCGAGCACGGCACGCACGTCGCCGGCATCACCGCCGCGAACGGGCTGTTCGGCGGCAAGATGAACGGTGCCGCGCCCGGTGCGAAGGTCGTCTCCTCCCGCGCCTGCCTCTTCGGCCCCAGCTGCACCAACGTCGCGCTCACCGAGGGCATGATCGACCTCGTCGCCAACCGTGGCGTCGACATCGTCAACATGTCCATCGGCGGCCTCCCGGCGCTGAACGACGGCAACAACGCGCGCGCCGAGCTCTACACCCGCCTGATCGACACCTACGGCGTCGAGCTGGTCATCTCGGCCGGCAACTCGGGCCCCGGCGCCAACACGATCGGCGACCCCGGCCTGGCCGACAAGGTCATCTCGGTCGGCGCGTCCATCTCCAAGGAGACCTGGGCGTCCAACTACGGCTCGGCCGTGGAGAAGAAGTACGCGATGCTGCCCTTCTCCTCGCGCGGCCCGCGTGAGGACGGCGGCTTCACTCCGACGCTGACCGCGCCCGGTGCCTCCATCAACACCACGCAGACCTGGCTGCCCGGCGGCCCGGTCGCCGAGGCGGGCTACTCCCTGCCGGCCGGCTACTCGATGCTCCAGGGCACCTCGATGGCGTCCCCGCAGGCCGCGGGCGCGTCCGCGCTGCTGCTGAGTGCCGCGAAGCAGAAGAACATCGATCTGACGCCCGCCAAGCTGCGCACCGCGCTCACCTCGACCGCCGACCACATCAGCGGCACGCAGGCGTACGCGGAGGGCGCGGGCCTCGTCAACATCCCGGACGCCTGGGACTCGATCCGTGACGGCGCCACCGCCCACGAGTACACGGTGAAGGCCCCGGTCGACACCGCGATCGACTTCGCGCTCAAGACCCCGGGCTTCGGCACGGGCCTCTACGACCGCGAGGGCGGCCTCAAGGTCGGCCAGAAGAAGACGTACGACGTCACCATCACCCGTACGACCGGTGCCGACCGTGCGATCCGGCACGAGCTGCACCTGGAGAACAACCGGGACGACACGTTCCGGATCGTCGGCAGCGACGAGGTGTCCCTGCCGCTGAACAAGCCGGTGACGGTGAAGGTCGCGGCCAAGGCCGAGAACTCCGGTCTCAGCAGCGCGATCCTGGAGGTCGACGACCCGAGGACCGAGGGCATCGACAAGCAGGTCCTCACCACGGTCGTGGTCTCCGCCCCGCTGAAGTACACCCACTCGGCGTCCGGCACGGTCCAGCGCAACTCCAGCAAGTCGTACTTCGTGACCGTCCCCGAGGGTGCCAAGACCCTCGAGGTCGCGATCGGCGGGCTGAAGGACAAGAGCCAGACCCGGTTCATCGCCATCCACCCGTACGGCGTTCCGGTCGACAACACCTCCACGCCGTTCTGCTACAACAACTACCTCGACGGCAACGGCTGCAAGCCCGACGTGCGTTCGTACGCCGACCCGCAGCCCGGCGTCTGGGAGATCGAGGTCGAGTCGCGCCGTACGTCGCCGGTGCTCGACAACCCGTACAAGCTGAACGTCGAGGTGCTCGGCGCCGACTTCGACCCGGCGGTCGTGACCGTCCCCGAGGCCAAGGTCGGCACGCCGGCCCCGGTCTCCTGGAAGGTGACGAACAAGCTCGTCCCGGTCGACGGTTCGCTGAAGGGCGGCCCGCTCGGCTCCTCCAAGAACGCGCGGCCGACCATCGCCGACGGCGCCACGGACACCACCACGGTGGACGTGCCCGCGGGCGCCGGTTCGCTCGACGTCACCATCGGCAACGTCTCGGACGCCGCGGCGGACCTCGACCTGACCGTCTACGACGCGCAGGGCAACCAGGTCGGCCAGTCCGCGGACGGCGACTCCGAGGAGTCCGTCTCCGTCCCGTCGCCCGCCGCCGGCACGTACACCATCGAGGTCGTCGGCTATGCGATCCCGGCGGGCTCCACGGCGTACGACTACCTCGACGTGTACTTCGCGCCTTCGCTCGGCGAGGTCCAGGTCGACTCGACGCCCGTGAAGCTCGGCACCGGGGGAACCGCCTCGGTCGAGGCGAAGGTCGTCGCGAACGCGGCGCCGCCGGAGGGCCGGACGTTCTTCGGGCGCGCGCAGCTCGTGAACGCCCGCGGCACGGTCGCCGGTACCGGCAGCGTGCTGATCGAGAAGGTCACGCCGTAGCGTTCGTAGCGCTCTGAAGGCCTTGCTCTCTGTACGGGAAGGGCGGGCGTCCGGTTCCACCGGGCGCCCGCCCTTCCCGTTGTCCGCCGGCCCTACCCCCCGTTCGGGCCCGCGCACTCCATCCCCCGCGCCTTCGGCAGCGCCTTCAGGATGTCCTTGCGGGCGTCGGCGACGCCCGGGCCGGTCTCCCAGTCCTGCCGGTCCTGCGGGAACACCGGCACGCGGACCAGCGTGTACGTCCCGACCTCCAGGTCTTCCTTGGCACTGCCGAGCAGCGTGACGGTGATCGTCGGACGGTCCGCCACGGACTGCTCGGGCCGGTAGTAGCGCTTCACCTTCAGCACGACGCTCACGTTCCCGTCGGCGGCGGGCGTGATGCTCTGTACGGTCCCCTCGACGAGGACCTTGGAGCACGCGAGGTGCATCTCGGGCGAGTACAGCGACGCGTCGCCCGCGCCGTCATCCTGCTTCGCGGCCGACGAGTCGGCGCCCCCGTCGCCGACGCCACCCTGCACCCCGAGCCACACCATCCCGCCGAGCATCGCCGTGCCCGCGCCCACCACGAGGGTGCCGAGCGCCACGCCCGCGTAGCGCCGGTACCAGGGCGGCTGGGACGGCCTGGACGGCTTCGGCGCCCTGAGCGACTTCGGTTTCCTGGACGGCTTCGGTGTCCTGAGCGGCTTCGGCGTTCTGCGCGGGGCGGAGGCGGGAGACGGCTCGGCTTCGGGATCGGGCCGGTCGCCTTCCGTGACCGGTGTCCCCGCGGCCAGCGTGTCGCCCATGATCCGCAGCTGTTCCCTGAGCAGGGCGACGTCCGCGAGCGCCGACCGGTGCTCCGCCAGGAACTCCGCGTCGTCCCGGGCGTCCTCGGGGAGGGGTTCGTCCGTGAGCGCGGCCATCAGCGCGTCCATTCCCTCGTACTCGGCCACGTCACACCACCTCGTCCTCGTGCAGGCGGGCGCGCAGTGCGCGGACCGCCGTGTGCAGCCTGCTCTTGACCGTGCCCTCCGGGATGCCGAGTTCCTCGGCGATGCCACGGACGGGCAGGTCGGCGTAGAACCGCAGCACGAGGATCTGCCGCTGGGCGTCCGGCAGTTCGTCGAGGCCCTGGGCCACGGCGAGCGACATCACCTTCGTGTCCTCGCCCGACTCCCCCGCGACGTGCTCCGCCGGCCTCAGCGAGGCCAGCCGCTCGCCGATCCGCTCCTGGCGGCGCCTGGCGCGATGCCAGTCCATGGCCAGGTTCGAGGCGACGACCGCCGCCCAGGCCGACACGTCACGGGGTGCCTCCGCCCCGCTCGCCGCGCGCTCCAGGAGCCGCAGCCGGACCTGCTGTACCCCGTCCGGCAGGTCCGCCTGCGGCACCCCGCCGAGCGCGAGCACAGCACGCACCCGACGCTCCTGGGCCGCGTCCAGGGGGTCGTCGAGCGTCCCCCCGGCGCTCTCCCCGCCCCCCTGGACGCGGCGGGCTTTTCTGCGCAGCACAGCCACCCCTCCCCTCGCCGCGTTTTCTCTAGGACGCCGGTGGTGCGGGAAACGTTCGGCCCGATCCGGGAGATCTTTTCGGCCCGATTCCGGAGATCTTTACGGACCCTCATCCTCCACATTTCCCACTTATCGACTTCACACCGCCTCCACTGTCACCATGTGCCGCATGACGCACATCACCAAAGGTGCCAACACCCCTGTTCCCGCAGCTCTGTTGCGTGTGGCGGTCTGTCGGCGGAACGTTCCGGGGGCTCCGTCCGTGGATGCCTCGGCGCTGCTTCTCGACGCCCTGGGCAAGGTGCGCGGCGACGCCGACCTGGTCTTCTACAACCAGCCCGCGCACCCCTCCGGGGCCGTACGCCACGCGGGCACGGCCGACGGCGGCGGGCAGCTCGCCGAGTGGCTGGAGCTGGACCTGCCGAGCGTCGAGCCCGAGGTGCAGCGGGTGGTGATCGCCGGGTCGTGCGACGGCGGGGTCTTCGGCTCCGTGCCCGGACTGAGTGTGCAGGCGCTCACCCCCGACGGCGCCGTCGTCGCCCACTACGACGTGACCGACGCGTCCGACGAGACGGCCTTCGTGCTCGGCGAGTTCTACCGCAGGAACGGCAGCTGGAAGTTCCGCGCGGTGGGCCAGGGCTACGCGTCCGGACTCGCGGGCCTCGCGACCGACTTCGGCATAGCGGTGGAGGACCCGACCCCGGCACCCGCCCCGACCCCGATACCGGCGCCCATACCGACCCCGCCCCCGGTACCGACCGGGCCGCCCGGGTACGACGTACGGGACGCGGTGCCGCCGCGCCCCGGCCCGCCGCCGCAGGCACCGGCGGCGGCCGTCTCCTTCGGGCCCGATTTCCAGCCCTTCGTGCAGCGCGGCCGTGGCAACGGGGTGGTCTCCGTCGGCGTTCCGCTGCCGCCGGGACCCGTGATCGTCGAGGCCTGGCACCAGGGCGACGGCTACTTCGGCATGCACACCCTCAACCACCGCAACAAGGACGACGACCTCCTCTACAACAGCACCCTGCGCGACTTCCGGGGCCGCGCCCTCGTCCACCCGCCGGAGGGCATCCCCCTGCGGCTGCGGGTGGAGGCCGACAACGACTGGACGGTCATGGTCCAGCCGCTCTCGGTGACCCGCCGGCTGGACTCCCCGCTCCAGGGGTACGGCCCGGAGGTGGTGGCGTACACGGGCACCGCGGCCGACATCGACGTCGAGTTCGCCGGTGACGAGGACGGCGGCGGCTACTTCGCGCTCAAGAGCCAGGAGATCGCGAACCTGCGGAACCCGGACGAGTACGACCTGCTGGTCAACGAGACGGACGCGCTGCGCCAGACCGTGCCCGTCCCGGCCGGACCTCTCCTGCTCCTCATCGAGGCCGACGGCCCCTGGCAGCTCACCGCCCGCCCCCTGCCCGTGCTCGACCAGGCCGCTGCCCGGGCCTCCGGCGTCTACACCGGCCGGGGCAAGAGCACGATCACGCTGGTCAACCCGGCCCTCGGCCGCCCCGCGATCCTGGAGTACTCGATCACGGACGAGGGCTCGTTCATGGGGTACGAGGTCAAGCTGCTCGACGAGTACGAGGACGAGGAAAGGCTGCTGCGGGGCGACTGCAACGGACGGCGCGGCCGCACCCTCCTGTTCCGCAAGGGCGAGCCCGAGGCCAGGCTGCGGATCGAGGACGCCGGTGACTGGAGTCTCCGGCTGCTGCCGGTCGAGCAGGCGCAGCCGCTGACGGGCTCGGTGGAGGGCGCGGGCAGCACGGTGCTCGGCTACGCCGGTCCGCCCGCCCTGGTCGGCCTGCGCCGGACCACCGGCGACGACGGCTGGCTGGACAGCTGGACCGTGCAGCCCGAGGGCAAGCGCGCGGTCTGCGCGGACACGGCGGGGCGCCGACGGCCCGTGACCGGCCCGCTGTGGGTGTCCGAGGCCGGGTACTGCTATCTCCTGGTCCAGGCGGGTGACGAGACGGGCTGGCGGCTGGATCCCGCTCCCCTCGACACGGCTCCCGCCTTCGGAGGAGGGGGCCGCCAGGTGTCGGGACAGGGCTATGGAGTCGTACGTCACACCGGTCCGGAAACCGAGATGATGCTCACCCACGAGGGCCGGGGCATGCTCGACCTGCTGGTGATCTGGGAACTCGACGAACGCCTGCGGCCCGTACGGCGGATCAGCACGGCCTCCGGGCTGCAGCGGCTGCCCGGGGGTTTCCTCCAGATCAGGACCAGCGGAAACTGGACGATCGAGAACGGCGGCTGACCGGCCCTTCGCGGGGTCCCCGGCCCGTCCCAGTCCTCGGTCCCCGAGGTCAAAGGATTGGACAGGCGGGCCGGGGTGAGACGCATGATGGAAACACTGGCCAGTTATGCACAGGCAAAAGGAGTCGCCGTGAAGGTAGGAATCGTCGGAGCCACCGGTCAGGTCGGCACGGTCATGCTCAAGATCCTCGCTGAGCGGGACTTCCCGATGGAGACGCTGCGGCTGTTCGCCTCGGCGCGGTCGGCCGGTTCGACGATCGACTACAAGGGCTCGGCCGTGACCGTGGAGGACGCCTCCACCGCCGACTACAGCGGCCTGGACATCGTCCTGTTCTCCGCGGGCGGCGCCACCTCCAAGGCGCTCGCCGGGAAGGTCGCCTCCCAGGGTGCCGTCGTGATCGACAACTCGTCGGCGTGGCGCAGGGACCCGGAGGTCCCCCTCGTGGTCTCCGAGGTGAACCCGCACGCGATCACCGACCGCCCCAAGGGCATCATCGCCAACCCGAACTGCACGACGATGGCCGCGATGCCGGTGCTCAAGCCGCTCCACGAGGAGGCGGGTCTCGAAGCGCTGGTCGTCGCGACGTACCAGGCCGTGTCCGGGTCGGGGCTCGCGGGCGTGGCGGAGCTGCACGGTCAGGTGCAGAAGGTCGTGGCGGACGCGGACAAGCTGACGCACGACGGTTCCGCGGTCGACTTCCCCGAGCCGGGCGTCTACAAGCGCCCCATCGCCTTCAACGTCCTCCCGCTCGCGGGCTCGATCGTCGACGACGGCCTGAACGAGACCGACGAGGAGCAGAAGCTCCGCAACGAGTCCCGCAAGATCCTGGAGATCCCGGCCCTCAAGGTGTCCGGCACGTGCGTCCGCGTCCCGGTCTTCTCGGGCCACTCGCTCCAGGTCAACGCCCGTTTCGCGCGTCCCCTGTCCGTGGAGCGCGCGACGGAGCTCCTGGCGGGCGCCCCGGGTGTCGCCCTCTCCGACATCCCGACCCCCCTCCAGGCCGCCGGCCAGGACCCGTCCTTCGTCGGCCGCATCCGCGCCGACGAGACCGTCGACCACGGCCTGGCCCTCTTCATCTCCAACGACAACCTCCGCAAGGGTGCCGCGTTGAACGCGGTCCAAATCGCAGAGCTGGTGGCAGCGGACCTCAAGGCCTGAACGACCTCGTCCTCAAACGCCGGACGGGCTGAAGGGCTTCGGCTGCGGGTTCGTCGTGGCTGATCGCGCAGTTCCCCGCGCCCCTGGGTACCTAGGGGCGCGGGGAACTGCGCAGTCTTTTGGTCTTTTGGGGGTTCGGGGGCGGAGCCCCTGAGTCAGGGACGGGAATGGGTAGGGGCGGCGGGGGCGAGAAAAAGCCCTACGGCCGCCGCACCTCGTACAGGAAGCACCCGTACTCCACCGCCCGAACGTGCACCAGAGCCACCTCAGGATCGGCGAAAGCCTCGGAGAAGGCCGCGTCCAGCGATTCGTCGGGCGTCGACGGAAGGTCGAGGAGCCGCCCGCCAAGGATCCGCCCCTCCCCGGAGTACCGCCGCACCGCACGCAACACCCCCGGCCGAGCAAACGGATACCGCCCACCCCCACAACCCCCGCACACGACTCGGCATGGATGAAGACGGGCCCCTGCTCGTCGTACGCCCCCGGCTCCACCCCCACCCCCGCGGCCCACCGCCGCAACGGAGCGTACGAGACAAGAGCGACCCGCTCCCCACTCCGACTCCGCCGCAGACAGCACCGCAGCGGACTCCCACCCTCCCCCTCCACGAACGGAACGCACGCCCGCCCCGCGTCATCGACGTCACGGAGTTCCTTCAGCACACCCGGCTCGATCGGCCTCGCGGTATATGTCGTCATGCGTTCCAGACTCCCGCCCCCGGGCGCCCTCCACCGGCGGGAAACGGACATCGCATTCCCCGCATCAGCCGTGGAAGGATGGCGCAACCCACACATAACGAGGAGATGACCGCGTGCCTGGCACAAACCTGACCCGCGAAGAGGCGCAGCAGCGGGCGAAGCTGCTCACCGTTGACTCGTACGAGATCGATCTCGACCTCTCCGGCGCGCAGGGCGAAGGGGGCACCTACCGGTCCGTGACCACCGTGCGCTTCGACTCGGCCGAGACCGGCGCCGAGTCGTTCATCGACCTGGTGGCCCCGGCCGTCCACGAAGTCACCCTCAACGGCGACGCCCTCGACCCGGCCGACGTCTTCAAGGACTCGCGGATCGCGCTGTCCGGGATCCTTGAGGGCCGCAACATCCTGCGGGTCGTCGCCGACTGCGCGTACACCAACACCGGTGAGGGCCTGCACCGGTTCGTCGACCCGGTCGACCAGCAGGCCTACCTCTACACGCAGTTCGAGGTACCGGACGCCCGCCGTGTCTTCGCGAGCTTCGAGCAGCCGGACCTGAAGGCCACCTTCCAGTTCACCGTGAAGGCGCCCTCCGGCTGGACCGTCATCTCCAACTCGCCGACGCCGGAGCCCAAGGACGACATCTGGGTCTTCGAGCCGACGCCCCGCATCTCCACGTACATCACGGCGCTCATCCTGGGCCCGTACCACTCGGTGCACAGCGTGTACGAGAAGGACGGGCAGTCGGTCCCGCTCGGGATCTACTGCCGGCCCTCGCTCGCCGAGTTCCTCGACTCGGACGCGATCTTCGAGGTGACGCGGCAGGGCTTCGAGTGGTTCCAGGAGAAGTTCGACTACGCGTACCCGTTCAAGAAGTACGACCAGCTGTTCGTGCCGGAGTTCAACGCGGGCGCGATGGAGAACGCGGGCGCGGTCACGATCCGCGACCAGTACGTGTTCCGCTCGAAGGTCACGGACGCCGCGTACGAGGTGCGGGCCGCCACGATCCTGCACGAGCTGGCGCACATGTGGTTCGGCGACCTGGTCACCATGGAGTGGTGGAACGACCTGTGGCTGAACGAGTCGTTCGCCACCTACGCCGAGGCCGCGTGCCAGGCGTACGCCCCCCAGTCGCGCTGGCCGCACTCCTGGACCACGTTCGCCAACTCCATGAAGACCTGGGCGTACCGGCAGGACCAGCTGCCGTCCACGCACCCGATCATGGCCGAGATCAACGACCTCGACGACGTGCTCGTCAACTTCGACGGCATCACGTACGCCAAGGGCGCGAGCGTCCTCAAGCAGCTCGTCGCCTATGTCGGTGAGGACGAGTTCTTCCAGGGCGTGCAGGCCTACTTCAAGCGGCACGCGTTCGGCAACACGCGCCTGTCCGACCTGCTGGGCGCCCTGGAGGAGACCTCGGGCCGGGACCTGAAGACCTGGTCGAAGGCGTGGCTGGAGACGGCGGGCATCAACGTCCTGCGCCCGGAGATCGAGACGGACGCGAACGGCGTCATCACCGCCTTCGCCATCCGCCAGGAGGCTCCCGCACTGCCCGCGGGCGCCAAGGGCGAGTCGACGCTGCGTCCGCACCGGATCGCCGTCGGCCTCTACGACCTCGACGACGACAGCGGCAAGCTGCTGCGGGACGACGAGAACGGCCGTATCGAGCTGGACGTCGACGGCGAACTGACCGCCGTGCCCGAGCTGGTGGGCAGGCGCCGCCCCGCGGTGATCCTCCTCAACGACGACGACCTCTCGTACGCGAAGGTCCGTCTCGACGAGCAGTCCCTGGCCTTCGTCACCGAGCACCTCGGCGACTTCGAGTCCTCCCTGCCGCGCGCCCTGTGCTGGGCCTCGGCCTGGGACATGACGCGCGACGCCGAGCTGGCGACCCGCGACTATCTGTCCCTGGTGCTGTCCGGCATCGGCAAGGAGTCGGACATCGGCGTCGTGCAGTCACTGCACCGGCAGGTGAAGCTGGCGATCGAGCTGTACGCCGACCCGACCGCGCGCGAGGCACTGCTGACCCGCTGGACGGACGCCACGCTGGCCCACCTGAAGTCCGCCGCGGCCGGCAGCGACCACCAGCTGGCCTGGGCGCGCGCCTTCGCGGCGACGGCCCGTACGCCGGAGCAGCTCGACCTCCTGGAGGGCCTGCTAGACGGCCGGGAGACCATCGAGGGCCTGGCCGTCGACACCGAGCTGCGCTGGGCGTTCGTGCAGCAACTCGCGGCGGTGGGCCGCTTCGACGAGGCGGAGATCGCGGGCGAGTACGAGCGCGACAGGACGGCCGCCGGTGAGCGCCACGCGACGTCCGCCCGTGCCGCCCGTCCGACGGAGGAGGCCAAGTCGGAGGCCTGGGCGTCGGTCGTCGAGTCCGACAAGCTGCCGAACGCCGTGCAGGAGGCCGTGATCGGCGGCTTCGTCCAGACCGGCCAGCGCGAGCTGCTCGCCCCGTACACGGACAAGTACTTCGCGGCGGTCAAGGACGTCTGGGACTCGCGCTCGCACGAGATGGCCCAGCAGATCGTGGTCGGGCTCTACCCGTCCGTCCAGGTCTCCGAGGAGACCCTCCGCAAGACGGACGAGTGGCTGGCCTCCGCCGAGCCCGGCCCGGCACTGCGCCGGCTGATCTCGGAGTCCCGCGCGGGCATCGAGCGCGCGCTCAGGGCCCAGGCGGCGGACGCGGCGGCAACGACCCGGTAGGCGGTACTCGGATGGGGGCGCCCGGTGTGACACCGGGCGCCCTTCGTCATGTGCCGACCAGTTGCCGGGTCAGGTGCAGCATCGTGCGGATGTGCAGCGCGGTCTGCCGGTGCACCGGCACCCAGCGCGCGACGAAGGTGGTCTCCAGCTCCTGGCTCCAGTCGCGTACGAGGGTGTCGAGGGCCTCGGGCGGTTCGTCGAGGGCGCTGCGCATCATCGCGGCCGCGCGCAGGGGTATGCGGCGGGCGGCTATGCCGAGGGAGACCGAGTTGCCGACGGTGGTGGCGAGTTCGGCGTCGCCGAGGCCCTGCGCGTCGTGGGTGTTCCAGGTGTCGACGACGCCGGGGCCGATGTCCATGAGTTCGCGCGCGGCGGTGTGGAACGGCAGCCGGCGCTCGTCTGCGGGTGGTTGGTCGGCGAGCGCGCCGAGCACCTTCTCCAGCTGTTTGGCGCGGCTGAGCAGGATCTCGGCGGCCCGGGAGATCTCCCGCTCGGGCCGGGTGACGGGGCTCGGATCGCTGACGCCGGCCACGCTCCAGAAGGGGGCCTCGACGACGGCCGAGACCGTCCCGTGCCGCATCGCGTACATCCAGGTCGCCTGGGAGGTGTAGCCGGAGGGGTCGCGTTCGTCGGCGGGGCTGCCGTCGGGCAGGACGAGCACGCCGGGGCTGTCGACGAACCAGCCCATGCCGTCGAACGGCCGGTACTCCAGCGGGATACCGAGCTCCGCCGCCACGGACCGGAAGGCGCGGGGCGCTCCGGGTACGGGACGGGTCAGCTGCAGGAACGATCCTCCTACTTCGACACCGTGCAGGGAGAACTGGATCAGGGGCCGCAGCTCGTCGAGGAGCCGGGTCAGCGCGCGGGATTCGGGCATCGCGGTGTGCGGGTCCGTGTCCACGGGCGGAAACTCGGGCTGACTGATGAACGCGGGCCGGTAGAAGCCGCGGTAGTAGCCGTCCAGGGTCGGCGCGGAGGCCGGGTGTCCGGCGAACCGGCGCTCGCCGAGGGTCGTGCCGTCCGGGTCCAGACAGAGCAGGAAGTGCCAGGTGCAGCCGAGTTCGTCCAGGACACGCGGGTCCCGTACGAAGTCCTCGGCGAGGGTGAGGGACGAGGCACCGCCGACCGGTTCGTTGGCGTGGGCGCCGGCCACGGTGAGTATCTGGTGCTCGCCGTGGCCTGCCGAGAGCAGCCACAGGGGCCGGCCGGCGCGGGACGTTCCGACGGTGCGCAGACGCAACGTCCCGGGCCGCTCCGCGACCATCGCCCGCGCGCGGTGCGCCAGCTCGGCGACGGTGGGATACGGGTTTCCCCGGCTGCGAGCGCCCTCTGCCCTCACGCCAACTCCTCACCTCGGTACGGCCGTTGAGCGTCTCGAACGGGCGGTTCCGGCGGTCCGGGGAGCGCGCCCCGTCAAGGCTCGATGTGCCGGGTCAGAGTGTCAAGGGGCCCTTGGGGCGGCCGCGACGGAGATCAACTTGTGCGAATATGCCGGGTGCGTTTTTCGTTGGAACGGCGATGGCGGGCCGGGGCGTGGGGGACGCAGGTCGGTGGCCCGTAAATTCGAGTGACATGCCTCGATTACGTCGGCATCATCGGGCAGTTGTTCTGTCACGTCCGACTTCGGAGGTACACCACGTCCATCCAGCAAGATCTTCGAGCCTGGTCGCTGTCGTGGTCCGAGGCCGACCCTCGTCGGAACGCCTTCGAGTGGGACGACGACGAGGAGGCCCGGATTTCGGCGCTGGTCGCCGGGATGACACCTTCTGCCGAAACCGACGTCGATGCCGATGCCGATCGGATGAAGGGCTTCCGCTTCGTGAGCGAGGTGAGCGTGCTCCTGGCGTCGCGCTACGGCCGTTGGGCCTGTGGCTGGGGCTGGTCGACCTACCTAGGTGGACCTGTCGGCGCTTGGTGCTGCGACATGCATTCGGTCGGAGAGGCGGAGGAGACCGCCGCGCGCGTGGTGGCCTCGCTGCTGGAATGGCGTGACTGGCTGGAGGACATGGCCGAGCGGTTCGAGCAGCTCGCTCCGCCGCCCGACGCGAATGCCGAGGACCGCAGCTGGCATCTCGAACGCGCGGTGACCCGCTTGGTCACCACGGTCGTGGACCGCACCCACGCGGAGTCGGCCTGGTACGGGCTCTGCGACACCACGCTGACCTGGTTCCTCTCCTCCACCGGCCTGCGACCGGAGGCGGCAAGGAAGGCGGTGGAAGCCGCGATCGGGGGCCGGTTCAAGAGCTGGGCCGAGCCCGCCCCGCCCCTGGTCGACGCGGTGGGCGAGGACCTGGCGGTCCGCCTCACCGGTCGCGGGTTCTACCGTGAGGGATGACTCGCTGTCCGTGTGGTGCCGAGTCAGGGAGCAGGTCGACTGGTCCTCGGTCGCGACCACGAGCCCTGCACCTGTGCGACCGGCCGTCGACGGACTGGCCGCCTGGTTCGACGGTCCGGTCCGCCACCGCGACCCGGACCGCGCCGACCGGCTGCTCACCGCGATGGCCCTCTCCCGTGCCGCTGCTTCGCAGGAAGAACCGCTCACCCCGCCCCTGCTCGACGACTGGCAGAAGTCGGTCCTCGGCACACCCGACGTGTGCCTGCGTCAGGGCGACGCCTTCGCCAAGGGCGGCCGGGAGCGGTACGGGCTGACGCCGCACACCTGGCGGGACTTCGCCGCCTGCCTGCGCCAGAGCGCGGACCCGTCGGTGCCGTTGCCCGCCCGGGCGGCCAGGGCATATCTGGACATCGCCTTCTTCCACCCCTATCCGGACGGCAACGCCCGCCTGGCACTGCTGGCCCTCGCCCACGTCCTGGAGACGGAGGGAGTACGCCTGTCCGAAGTGGGGCCGCTGCAGACCGCCCGCTACGCGGACGACCCGGCCGGCGCCCTTGACCTCGCGGCTCTGGTCTCCGTGCTGATCCGCGCCTCCCACCGTCGCGCAACGGCAACCGCGCAGTGACCGAAGTCGCCGCCGCCGCGTACGACTCGGCACTCCTTGCCGGGAATGCGGGTGCCCGTGAAGCCGCTCAACCGTTCGCGAGCGTGGCCCGGACGCCTTCAGGATGTTGAGCCGGCTTCAGCCACAACTGGGGCTGGGACTGCCGATAGTGCTCGTCGATCCCAGGTTGCCAAGGGAAGCGTCCCTCCGCGTCGGGCCACACCAGCTGGAGGACCGGGAAGGGGGCCGTCGGTAGAAGGCGATCGCGTTCCCGAAGAACTCCCGGTACCAGCGAAGGTCGGATTCCTTGAGAACGACCGGCAACTCCTCGACGACGTCACGGTGTTCCTGGTCGCTCTCCAGCACGGCTCCCGCCGCGGCCCTGCGCCCGAGCGTGTTGAGCAGCACCTGCATCACCCTGATGTCCAGGCCGAACATGGCCGGCTCGGGCACCTTGTGGGTGTGCCAGAGTCCGATCGTGTAGGCGAACCCGGGCCCTTCCTCGTCGGCCGGCACCATGACGACGCTCCACCCGTGCTCCCGGACCTGCTCGACTGTCCACAGGTCCATACGATCGGCCTCGTCACGGTCGCCGTAGTCATGGCAGATCACACAGCGACAAGCGGGGCGGTCGTCAGGCATGTTCGCGACGGTATCCCGCCCCACCCGGCCCGTCCGGCGTTTGAGGACGAGGCCGTTCAGGCCGACAGCGGGGGCCTGGGCCGGTTCGCCTTGCTCGGTCCGCGAACCGTGCGTACGAGTGGTCGGGTCCAGGGCTCCCACGGTGTGTCCCACGCCTCTCTTCCCGTCTTTCCGTCACCGGGAACTCGGTCGATGTGGATCTACCGTCGCAGCGCCGGAACCGTCACGTCCATCGAATCTTTTCGACCATTCCTTTCAGCTGAGCTGAACGTTTGGATTCCGCGCGCCGGGCGTGCCCCGAGCTGGCCGAACACCGTCGCGCCGAAAGCCAGGGCCATGCCCGCCAGCTGCACGGGGCCCAGCGCCTGGCCGAGCGCCGCCCAGCCGATGACGGCCGCCGTGAGCGGGGAGAGCGGGCCGAGGAAGGTGACCTGGGTGGCGGTGAGCCGGCCGATGCCGCGGAACCAGAGCCAGTACGCGACCGCCGTGTTGGCCAGCGCCAGATAGAGGTAGCCGCCGACGGCCCGCCCGTCGAGCGCGGGCGGCGCGCCCTCCACGAGCAGCGCGACCGGGGCTATCAGCAGCCCGCCCGCGGTCAACTGCCAGCCGGTGAGGGCCAGCGGGCCGACTCCCTCGGGACGCCCCCACCTCTTCGTCAGCACGGTGCCCGCGGACATCGACGCGGTCGCGGCGAGGGCGGCGAGCACACCCACGGCGTCCAGCGCGCCGGCCGCCTTCAGTACGACCAGGCTCACGCCGAGGGCCGCCGCGATGCCCGTGAGGAGCGTACGGAGAGTCGGGCGTTCGCCGAGCAGGGCCGCCGCGAGGCCGACGACGAAGAGCGGGCCGACGGAACCGACGACCGCCGCCATACCGCCCGGCAGCCGGTACGCGGAGAGGAAGAGCAGCGGGAAGAAGGCGCCGATGTTCAGCGCGCCCAGGGCCGCCGCCTTCCACCACCAGACCCCGCGGGGCAGCGTGCGGGCGAGCGCGAGCAGGACCAGCCCGGCGGGCAGGGCGCGCATCAGGCCGGTGAACAGGGGCCGGTCGGCCGGCAGGAACTGCGTGGTGACGGCGTAGGTACTGCCCCAGGAGACCGGGGCCAGGGCGGTGAGCGCGATGACGGTGCTGCGGTTCATGACCGGCTCCATGAGGGAGATGGCCCGGGGAGACGACCCCGAGATGACTTGGCAGTAATTAGCTTAGCGCTAAGCTACTTATCGTCAAGCCACCTTCTTGCAGCCGGGTGACGCGGTGCGGATACTCGCCCCATGAGCACTTCCAAGGCCGCCAGGACCCCCGCGGACCCCGTCGACGCGATCATCGACCAGTGGGCCGCCGTCCGGCCCGACCTGGACACGGCCGCGATGGAGGTCTTCGGCCGCGTCTTCCGGCTCTCGCGGGCGATGGGCGACCGGATGGAGAAGACGTACGCGCGGCTCGGCATCTCGCGCGGCGAGTTCGACGTGCTCGCCACGCTGCGGCGGTCCGGCGCCCCGTACGCCCTCTCGCCCCGTCAGCTCTCGGCGACGCTGATGCTGACCACGGGAGGCATGACCGGCCGCCTCGACAAGCTGGAACGGGCCGGTCTGCTCCGCAGGTCCCCCGACCCCCACGATCGTCGCGCCCTCCAAGTGACGCTCACGGAGAAGGGGTTGGTGCTTGTCGACGAGGCGGTCGGGGCCGGTCTTGACGTCCAGACGGAGGCGTTGTCGTCTCTCGACGAGGAGCAGGCCGGTCAACTGGCTGATCTGTTGCGGCAGTTGCTTGCCGGCACGGGCCGGACGAGTCGCTAGCGACTCGCCGGGGAGGGGGGTTCCTGGTCGTTGTCTGGCCGCGGGTCCGATGTGGCTTGTCGCGCAGTTCCCCGCGCCCCTTGCGGGGGCGGGGCCCGTCAGGCCTGTCCCATTGATGCCGTCAGTGCCGCTTCGAGTTGCCCTGTGGTCGGGTTCTCCGCTGCCCAGGCCGTGTAGCCGTCCGGGCGGACCAGGAGGGTTGTGCGGCGGTCGCTCGTCCAACTCGCCACGGTCAGGCGGTCCTTGCGGGTGCCGGTGTCGAGGTCCGACGGTGCGTCCGGCGGGGTGATGAGTACGAACCTGCCGCCGCGCAGGGCCTCGTACAGGCGGCCGTTCTGAAGGATCACGTCCGGGACGCGCTTGCCGGTGAGGGGGTGGGCGCCGCGTGGGGCCGGGTAGGCGTAGCCGATGCCGGTGATCTGGCCGAGCATGCGGGTGCGGGCCGGGCGGGCGTGGTTCGCGAACGTGGTGAGCAGGGTGCGGGCCGCGAGCGTCCAGGGCCGCTTGGCCATCGCGAGCCGTACGAGTCCGCCGCTGCTGCGGAGGACGGACTTTCCGACGGGGTGGCGTTCGGACTGGTAGGTGTCCAACAGGTCGGCGCGGGCGTGGCCGTTGAGAGTCGCCGCCAGCTTCCAGCTCAGGTTGGCGGCGTCCTGGAGGCCGGTGTTCATGCCCTGGCCGCCGGCCGGGGTGTGCACGTGCGCGGCGTCCCCGGCCAGGAAGACCCGGCCCACCCGGTACGCCGGAGCCTGTCGCTCGTCGCTGTGGAAACGGGACATCCAGCGGGCGTCGTGCATGCCGAAGTCACGGCCGAGGGCGAGGCGGGTGATCTCCCTGACCTCTTCGAGGTCGAGGGGCGCGTCGTCGGCGACGTCGCGCCGGCGGTCCCAGCCGATCACCCGGTGGTAGCCGTCCCCGAAGGGCGCGAGGAACGCGAACGCGTCCCCGACCGCGTTCACCGTCAGCAGCGTCTCCGGCTCCTCGGCGAGCCGGACGTCGGCGAGCACGACGGAACGGATCGCCGAACGCCCGGGGAAGGGCAGTCCCACCGCCTCCCGCACGGCACTGCGCATCCCGTCCGTCCCGACGACGTACGCCGACCGCAGCTCCCGCGGTTGCCCCAGTTCCCGCGCTCCCCCCGCGGCCGGCTCGGCCCCGGCTGCCGCGCGCACGCGGAGGGTCACCCCGTCCTCGTCCTGGACCAGCCCGGTCACCTCGGTCTCGTACGCGAACCGCACCCCGGCCTCCACCGCCCGCCGCTCCAACGCGCGCTCCACCTCGTACTGCGGCAGCACGAGCAGGTGGTTGAAGCGGGAGGGGAGGGTGGTCAGGTCGACGGTCAGGCGGGAGAAGAGCCGGAGCCGGTCGAGCGTCCGGCCCTTGCTCTCCAGCTCGTCGGCGAGACCTCGGGCGTCGAGCTGCTCCAGCGTGCGGGCGTGCAGGACGAACGCGCGGGAGAGGTTGCTGATCCTGTGCGGGCGCTTCTCGACGAGGGTGACGGGGATGCCGGCCGTGGCGAGGTCGCCGGCCAGCAGCAGACCGGTGGGGCCCGCGCCGACGACGATGACGTCGCGGGAGGGGGTGACGGGGGTACGGGGGGTGCCGTTGCTGTCGGTCGTGCCGGTCGTACCTGTCATGGCGGCCTCCTGGTGCCAACGGTTGTTGGTCAAGGGCTGTTGGCGAGCCCCGGGCGGTCCGGGTGCCAACACTCGTAGGCCAACGCTTGTAGGCCAACGCCCGTTTGCCACCATAGGGCGACACCCCTGGCCCGTCAACAACTGTTGGCCTACGCTTGTTGACATGACCGACACCGACTCCCCCACCCAGCACGCGCAGCCCGCCCGCCGCTCCGACGCCACCCGCGCCACCATCCTCACCGCCGCGCGCGAACGCTTCGCCGCCGACGGGTACGAGCGCGCGACCATCCGCGCCATCGCCCGCGACGCGAAGATCGACCCCTCGATGGTGATGCGCTACTACGGCAACAAGGAGGGCCTGTTCGCGGCGGCCGTCGACATTGATCTGCGGCTGCCGGTACCGGAGAAGGTGCCGAAGGAGGAGGTCGGCCGGATCTTCGTCGAGCACTTCGTGGCGCTCTGGGAGAACGACGAGGTGCTGACGGCGTTGCTGCGGGTCGGGGTCACCAACACCGCCGGGGCCGAGCGCATGCAGGGCATCTTCAAGGAGCAGTTGGTGCCGGTGGCCCTGCGCGTCTGCCCCGACCCCGAGCAGGTCCCGGCCCGCGCCGCGCTCGTCGCGTCACAGATGCTGGGCATGGCGCTGACCCGGTACGTCCTGCGCCTGCCGCCCGCCCTGGACCTGACCCGCGAGGAGATCGTGGCCTGGCTGGCACCGACGGTCCAGCGCTACCTGACGGCCCCGCACCCGGGCCTCTCCCACTGAAAACCACAGTCACAGCCGCAGCCACAGCCACCGAACGCCGTGCCCGTACCGGCCGGAAACACGTCGAGGGCACCGTCCTCGGGCACGTACGACGACTGCCGTACGTACACGAGGACGGTGCCCTCGAAACAGAAAGCCTCAGTGGCCGCGGAAAACCTCAGCGGCCGGAGCGGGCCGAGGTCAGGAAGCCTTCACGGCCGCCTTCGTCTTGGCCTTGCCCTTCGCCTTCGGGTGACGGTCCGTCGACCCGTCGAGAACCCAGACCAGGCCGGCGATCAGCAGGAACAGCCCGATCGGCGCCACGACAAAGAGCCCCAGCGTCTCGATGACGCTCAGGCCGGGACCGGGGTCGTCACCGTCGTCAGGCGTCAGCGCGAGCGCGGGGGACGACATCAGCAGCATCATCAGCGTCGTACCGGCAGCCAGGGCGCCGGCGCGCAGGGCGTTCTTCTTGTCCACGGTGCAAACGTAGCGAACACCTAATCCGGCCGCGCGCCCGGGGGTGCCGTACGAGGCGGAACGCCACCCGAGCCCGGCCCGGATTCCGCGAGATCCGTCCCGGATTCCGCCGGTTCCGGGACGGAAACTCCCGCGTCCGACCCGCATCCGCCCACCGCCCGGCCCGCGCGCACCACGTCGATGAGGGCGTGCAGCCGGGGTGAGGCGGCGAGTTCCTCCAGGGTGACGGGGCGGCCCTCGGCATCGGCGACGGGCAGGCGCCAGTTCGGGTACTGGTCCCAGGTGCCGGGCAGGTTCTGCGGGCGGCGGTCGCCGATCGCGTCCGGGAGCCAGACGCCGATCATGCGGGCGGGGGTGCGCAGCAGGAAGCGGTGCAGGGCCTGGATCTGCGCCTCCTCGGAGTCCTCCGACAGCCCGCCGGCCGCGCCTTGGAGCAGCCCGAGCCGGGCGAGCAGCGCCAGCCACTCCCCCACGTCGGCGGCCGCCTCGGCCCGTTCCTCCTCCACCGGGCGGGTCAACAGGCCCAGCCGGTCGCGGAGTTCGACGTGGTCGCCGGTGAGCCGGGACGCGGTGGGCGGCAGGTCGTGGGTGGTGGCGGTGGCGAGGCAGTCGGCGCGCCAGCTCTCGGGCGACAACGGCAGGCCCGTACCGTCCCAGTCGCGTTCGAACCACAGCACGGACGTACCGAGCACGCCGTGTTCGTGGAGCTTTTCCCGGACGCCCGGCTCGACCGTGCCGAGGTCCTCGCCGATCACCAACGCCCCGGCGCGGTACGCCTCCAGCGCGAGGATCGCGAGCATGGCCTCGGCGTCGTACCGGACATACGTTCCCTCGGTGGCCGGGCGGCCCTGCGGGATCCACCAGAGGCGGAAGAGGCCCATGACGTGGTCGATACGGAGGGCGCCGGCATACCGGAAGAGGGCGCGCAGAAGGCGGCGGTACGGGGCGTAGCCGGACGCGGCGAGGCGGTCCGGGCGCCATGGCGGCAGCCCCCAGTCCTGGCCCTGCACGCTGAACGCGTCCGGGGGCGCGCCGACCGACATGCCCGCCGCGAAGTACTCCTGTTGCGCCCAGGCGTCGGCGCCGCCGGGGTGGACGCCGACCGCGAGGTCGTGCACGAGCCCGACCCCCATGCCCGCGTCGCGCGCGCTGCGCTGGGCGGTGGCGAGTTGAGCGTCCGTCAGCCAGGCGAGGCGGCTGTGGAAGTCGACGCGGTCCATCAACTCGCCCCGGGCGCGGGCGGTTTCGGCCGAGCGGGGGTCGCGCAGGGCGGCCGGCCACTTCTGCCAGTCGGAGCCGTACACCTCGGCGAGCGCGCACCAGGTGGCGTGGTCCTCCAGCGCCTCGCCCTCCTCGGCGAGGAAGTCGCAGTAGGCGGCGCGGCGTCCGGGCCCGAGCGGCACGTCCCGTACGAGCTCCAGGGCCTCGCGCTTCAGTTCCCACACGGCGTCGCGGTCGATCAACGCGCCTTTGTCCAGCACGGATTCGCGCAGCCGCTCGGCCCGCTCCAGGAGCGTACGGACGCGGTCGCGGTCCCGCTCACCGGCGTACGCGAACTCGGGGATGTCCTCGACGCGCAGGTACACGGGGTCGGGGTAGCGGCGGGAGGAGGGCCGGTACGGGGAGGGGTCGGTGGGTGCGCCGGGCACGGCCGCGTGCATCGGGTTGACCTGTACGAACCCGGCGCCGAGCGCCCGTCCCGCCCAGGCCGTCAGCTCGGCGAGGTCCCCGAGGTCGCCCATGCCCCAGGAGCGCCGCGACAGCAGCGAGTAGACCTGCACGAGCAGCCCGTACGTACGCCCCGGCGCCGCGGGCAACCGCGTCGGCGCGACGACGAGATGGGCGCGGCCGGTCCGTCCATCGGGAGCCGTGGCCTCCAACTCATGGACACCGAGGGGCAGTTGCTCGGCGGAGGCACGCGACTCCCCCTGCTCGGTACGGATCCGCAGCCGGGTCCCGGCGGGCAAGGCGGCCAGGACGGAGGCGAGCAAGGAGTCTCCGGGAAACCCGGGCGGGGTGATCGGGTCCTGGCCGCCCGGCGCGAGCACGGAACCAGCGGCGCCGCCGGAACCACCGGCCGCGGACGCATCGGCCACGGACGCTTCGACCACAGACGCTTCGACCACGGATGGCAGTCCGCCCGGCGCGAGCGCATCCGCGTCCGGCGCGGGTCGGCCGTCGCTTGCCCCGGAAGGGTTTTCGCCTGCCCCGAGAGGGTTCTCGCCCGCCCCGGGCCGGTGCTCATCCGGCGCGGGTCGGTCCGCGTCCGGCGCGGGTCGGCCCTCGCCCCGCGCGCGTTCGCTTTCGTGCGCCCCCGGGGCGGATTCGCGCGCCCCGGGGTCATGGTCACTCCCGGCTACCGTCGGAGCCCCGCTCCAGCACACCAGTGTCGGTGGGAGCAGTCGTTCCCGTAGCTCCGTCTCGCGGGCCGTGAGTGCCGTGCGGACGGCGTCCGGCGTGCCGGCGGCGACGCCCAGTGCGGCGAGGACGGCGACGACCGCGGCGTCCGAGGCCGCGACCGTGCGCCCTGGGGACGGGCTGAAGGAGGTGGCGACGCCGTGCAGCGCGGCGAGCCGGGAGAGCGGCATCAGACCCCCGATGGGTCCAGGCCCGCGGCGGCGCCCGTGGAGGTGGGCTCGCTCGTCAGGGGCGCGGCGTCGGCGAGAGGCGGTTCGCTGGTGAGGGGGGCGGCGTCGGGCAGCGGCGGCTCGCTGGTGAGCGGCGTCTCCGCGCAGGGTCCTTCGGCGGTGAAGACACAGATGTACGGGGCGGGGTCGGCGGGCTGGTCCGCCGGGCGTTTGGAGAGGGCCGAGAGCAGAAGCTGTGCTGATGCGGCCATGGGGGCCTCCTTGGTCGTCGCGGGTAGTCGTACGGCGGGTCAGGGCAGCCCTACCCAGTGGGCGGGCGCGCAGACGTGACAGCCCGGACAACGTGCCCTTGTTCACATTCTGTCCCGGATGCGCCGGGTAACCAAGAGCGCCTGGACGACCACCGTCCGCGATCAAGCCCGCCCCCTCCCGCGAAGCCCCTCCCCCTGGGGCCCGCCGCCTGAGAGCCCCTCCTGGAACGCGGCCGAGGATTTTCCGGCGTCACTATTCACTCGCTACATATACTCAGTACATAATGGCCGCCATGAGCACCCGCCACATCCTGCTGGGGCTGCTCGCCGGAGGGCCGAGCCATGGCTACGACCTCAAGCGACGCCATGACGAACGCTTCCCGCAAGCCCGCCCGCTGGCCTACGGCCAGGTCTATACGACGTTGCAGCGCCTGGTCCGCGACGGTCTCGCGGAGATCGACGGGACCGGTTCGGACGGCGGTCCGGAGCGGACCCTGTACCGGTCCACCGACGAGGGGGCGAAGGAACTCGCCGCGTGGACGGCCGAGATCACCCCGCCCGCGCCCTTCGTGACGAACGAGATCTTCGCCAAGGTCGTGTGCGCGATCCTCGCCTCGGCCGACCCCGCCGAGTATCTGAGCACCCAGCGCGCCGCGCACATGGCGCGCATGCGGGAGCTCACGGCGGTCAAGACGGCGCCCGGCGCCGATCTCGCGACGGTCCTCTCGGCCGACTACGCCCTCAACCACCTCGACGCCGATCTGCGCTGGATGACCACCACCGCGGCCCGGCTCACCACTTTGACCGCGGAGGTCGACGGAGCATGAGCAGACCGCCCATGAGCAGTACGCACGAGGCCCTGCCGGTCCTGACGGCCCGCGGCCTCGGCAAGACGCACGGCAGGACCCGGGCGCTGCGCGGTGCCTCGGTCGACCTGCGCGCCGGGGAGATCCTCGCGGTCACCGGCGCGAGCGGCAGCGGCAAGTCCACGCTGCTGCACTGTCTGGCGGGCATCGTCCGTCCCGACGAGGGCTCGGTCGTCTACGCCGAGCAGCGCCTCGACGAGCTGCCGGAACAGCGGTTGAGCGAGTTGCGGCGTACGGAGTTCGGGGTGGTGTTCCAGTTCGGGCAGCTGATACCCGAGTTGACCGCGCTCGACAACGTCGCGCTGCCGCTGCTGCTCGCGGGTGCCTCCCGCAAGGACTCCCACGAGCGGGCGGGCGAGTGGCTGGAGCGGTTCGGCGTACGCGGTCAGGAGGAGCTGCGGCCCGGGGAGATGAGCGGTGGTCAGGCCCAACGGGTGTCGCTGGCGCGGGCGTTGGTGACCGGTCCGAAGGTCGTCTTCGCGGACGAGCCCACCGGCGCGCTCGACTCCCTAGCGAGCGAGGGGGTGATGACGGCTCTGGTGCACACGGCCAGGGAGTCCGGCACGGCGGTGCTGCTGATCACGCACGACGCGCAGGTCGCGGCCTACGCGGACCGCGAGGTGGAGATGCGTGACGGAGCGGTTGCCTCCGGGGTCGTCGCCGCCGGGGCGGACGCCGTCGTGGAGGTGCCCCGATGAGGACCGACCTGCGGCTCGCGCTGCTGCTGACGCGGGGCTCGGACCGGCGGGAGTGGTGGCGGGTGATGCTGACGGCGGTGGGGGCCGCGCTGGCCACCGGCCTCGGGCTCGCGGCGGTGGCGGTCGCCTCGGTGGAGGGGCAGGTGTCCACCTCGTACTTTCACGGTCTTCTGGACCAGCCGGGGCAGCGCGCCGGGGTGGTCGTCACGCTGTTGCTCCTGTGGGTGCCGGTGCTCGGCTTCCTCGCCCAGTGCGCGCGTATCGGCGCCGTGCACCGCGACCGCAGGCTGGCCGGGCTGCGGCTCGCCGGGGCGACGCCGAGGCAGGTGCGGCGCATCGCGGCCCTGGAGTCCGGCCTCGCCTGTCTGCTGGGGGCGGTGGTCGCCGCGGTGTTCTCCGCGCTCCTCATGGTGAACCTGTTGGAGCAGCGGCCTTCACTGGAGGCCTGGGGCGGTTTCGCCCTGGTGACGCTCGCCGTGCCGCTGCTCGCCGTGCTGGTGAGTGTGGTCGCGCTGCGCCGGGTCGTGGCCTCGCCGCTCGGCTGGGTGCGCCGGGTGCGGCCGGGCCACGGCCGGGTCGCCACTCTCGCCCTGGTGGTGCCGGCGGTGCTGGTGGGCCTGGCCGCCCTGCTGATCGTCATGCGGGTCACCGGGCCGGGGGCCACCGCGTTCGCCCTGCTGGTGTTCTCCGCGGTGGCGCTGACCGGTGCGGGCGCGGTGGCGGTCGCCGGGCTCACCGCACGGGCCATCGGCAGACGGCTCGCCGCCCGGACCGGGAACCCCGCGGTCCTGATCGCCGCCGAACGGCTCCAGGCCGACCCGTGGGCCACCGCGCGCACCAACGCGGCGGTGCTCCTGGTGTCCGTCGTGGGCGTGGGCTTCATGGGCGTACGCCAGATGTTCCTCGACGAGGTGCGTCATCCGCGGCAGGGCCTGCCCCACAGCGCCGAGGACCTGGCGTTCTACACCACCGGCGTCAATCTGGCGGGCGTCGCCGTCCTGGTGGCGCTGCTGATCAGCCTGGGCGGTCTCGCCGTGGGCACCGCCGAGTCGCTCGCCACCCGGCGCCGGGGACTTGCCGCGCAGACCGCGGCGGGCGTGCCGCAGAAGGTGCTCGGCCGGGCGCTGCTCCTGGAGACCGCGCTGCCGCTGGCCCCGGCGATGCTGCTCGCGGGCTTCGGCGGCGCGGCGGTGTACATCGCGTACGGAAGCGCCGTGGAGGCTCCGGCCATCCCCGTTCTGGTGCCGCTGCTCGTGCCGCCGGCCGTCTACGCGGCCTGTCTCCTCGCCGCCGCCACTTCCCTGCCGCTGCTGCGCCGTTCGGTGCATCCGGCGGAGCTGCGCTTCGCGTAGCCGCCCCGGGCCACCGGGCGCAGAACGGATTTCCGGTTCTCCGGGAGGCACGAGGGGACTTCCCGGAGAGCCGGAAAAGGCGGCGAACCGGCCCGCGCGAAAGAAGCGGAACCGGCTCGCACAGGGCAAGACGAAGGCCCGGATCGTCAGGCGGAAATGCCGTCGATCCGGGCCATCGCGTCCTCCGCGCCGTACGGCTGCAGGTATGGCAGCCAGCGCGGGTCCCTATGCCCGGTTCCGATGATGCGCCAAGCGAGCCCCGTCGGCGGGGCCGGTTTATGGCGCAGGCGCCAGCCGATCTCGACCAGGTGACGGTCGGCCTTGACGTGGTTGCAGCGGCGGCAGGACGCCACCACGTTGTCCCAGACGTGCTGACCCCCGCGGCTGCGCGGGATGACGTGGTCGACGCTGGTTGCGACGCCACCGCAATACATGCACCGGCCGCCGTCGCGGGCGAAGAGCGCCCGACGGGTCAGCGGAACGGGCCCCCGGTAAGGGACCCGTACGAACCTCTTCAGCCGGACCACGCTGGGTGCGGGGACAGTAACGGTTGCACTATGCATAAAGGCGCCGGATTCCTCGAGGCAGACAGCCTTGTTCTCGAGGACGAGGACGAGCGCGCGGCGGAGCGGTACGACGCCGAGGGGCTCGTACGACGCGTTGAGGACCAGGACATGCGGCACGGATGGCCTCCTTGTACGCCGGCGGCGCGTGGCTCGCGCCGGGACGATCTGTAGTCAGTCTCCCCTCATGCCTGGTGGAAGCGCCACCATGTCCCGGTAACGGGCTGGGAGTGTTTTCGACCACATCTTCTTCATCCCCAGGTGAGCACAGTCTCTCCCTCGAACATTGCAACGATCCACACATGGTGCCCCGTTAGTGTGGTGGTTCTGCCCGTCGGTGTCCCCATCCCGATGTCCCTGCCACGGGCGGACCGCTACGCCTGGAGGTACCTGCCGTGTTCTTGTCCGTCCTGTCGGCCGCCGATCCCACCGAGGAACCGACGTCGCCAACGCTCCAGGACGCCCAGGAAGGCGCGACGAACGCCGCGAGCTGGGTCGAGCAGAACTGGTCCACATGGCTCAGCATCGGCCTGCGCGTGCTGCTGATCCTGGTGATAGCGGCCGTGCTGAGAGTGGTCATACGGCGGACCATCACGAAGTTCATAGACCGCATGAACCGTACGGCCCAGGCGGTCGACGGGACGGCCCTCGGCGGCCTCCTGGTCAATGTCGAGCGCCGCCGCCAGCGCTCCCAGGCCATCGGTTCGGTGCTCCGCTCGGTCGCGTCCTTCGCGATCATGAGTACGGCCGCGCTGATGATCCTCGGCACGTTCGAGATCAACCTGGCCCCGCTGCTGGCCTCCGCGGGTGTGGCGGGCGTGGCCATCGGTTTCGGCGCCCGCAACCTGGTCACGGACTTCCTCTCCGGCGTCTTCATGATCCTGGAGGACCAGTACGGCGTCGGCGACACGGTCGACGCGGGCGTGGCCTCCGGCGAGGTCATCGAGGTGGGCCTGCGCGTCACCAAGCTCCGCGGCGACAACGGCGAGATCTGGTACGTCCGAAACGGCGAGGTCAAGCGCATCGGCAACCTCTCCCAGGGCTGGGCCACGGCCGGTGTCGACGTGACGGTCCACCCCTCGGAGAACCTGGACCGGGTGAAGACCCTCCTCAACCAGGTCGGCGAGGACATGAGCAAGGCCGAGCCCTGGAACGAACGCCTCTGGGGCCCCATCGAGGTTCTCGGCCTCGACAGCGTCCTGCTCGACTCGATGGTCGTCCACGTCTCCGCGAAGACGATGCCGGGCAAGGCGCTCAGCGTGGAGCGCGAACTGCGCTGGCGCATCAAGCACGCGCTGGACGCGGCCGGTATCCGTATCGTCGGCGGCCTCCCCACCCAGCTGGACGAGGACACGGCCCCCGATCCGACGGCGGGCATGGCGGCCCCGTCGGCCTACTCCAACTCCGCGTCCCCCCAGTCGCAGACGGCGTCCCCCATAGCTCCGGCGGCGGTCCCGACGAATGTGACGAAGTAGGGGCGAGACCTTTCTCATACGCGCACGGCCTCCGTGGGGCGGCATCCGGATCACTCCGGGTGCCGCCCCACACACATGTCGCTCCGGGCGCCGCCCACACGCGTGTCGCTCCGGGCGCCGCCCCACACGTGCATCGCTCCCGCTGTCGCCCCACGCGCGTGTCCCCTCACCGTCCGCCGGGTAACGACTTCATTGCCCGCCAGTGGCCGGTATTGACGCGTCCCCCACCCCGGGCCTACCTTCCTCCCACCGATAGGAAAGTTTCCTAACAGTGATTCCGCGGTGGACTTCACGGCGGCACCACTGGGAAGCTGTGCAGCCGAAAGGCAGGTGTCGACTCTCATGGCAGGAACCGCCGGTACGCCGGGCACCCCTCGCGTTCTGCGCGCCATGAACGACCGTGCCGCACTCGATCTCCTGCTGGAGCACGGGCCGTTGTCCCGGACCCGGATCGGCAAGCTGACCGGCCTGTCGAAGCCGACCGCTTCGCAGCTGCTGGCCCGGCTGGAGGCGGCGGGGCTCGTCCTCGTCACCGGCACCAGCGAGGGCCGGCCGGGGCCCAACGCACAGCTGTACGCGGTGAACCCGGCCGCCGCCTACGCCGCCGGTCTCGACGTGACGCCCGAGCGGATCCTCGCCGCCGTCGCCGATGTGACGGGGCGGACGGTGGGAGAGTACGAACTGCTCACCCCCGGCCGTCGCGCCGGCCAGACCGTCGTACGGCAGGTCACCGACGCCCTCGACGGCGCGGTGAAGGCGGCGGGGCTGGTCCGGGCCGACATCCAGCGGCTCGTCATCGGCACCCCCGGCGCGTTCGACCCCAACACGGGACGGCTGCGCTACGCCTCCCACCTTCCCGGGTGGCACTCCCCCGCCCTGCTCGACGAGCTCGCGGCCGCACTGCCGATGCCCGTCGAGTACGAGAACGACGTCAACCTCGTCGCCATAGCCGAGCAGCGGCTCGGTGCGGCCCGGGGCCACGAGGACTTCGTCCTGCTGTGGAACGAGGGCGGTCTCGGTGCCGCGCTCGTCCTCGGCGGACGCCTGCACCGCGGCTGGACCGGCGGCGCGGGCGAGGTCGGCTTCCTCCCCGTACCCGGCGCGCCGCTCGTCCGGCACGTCACCAAGGCCAACAGCGGCGGCTACCAGGAGCTGGCCGGCTCCCAGGCCATCCCGAAACTGGCCCGCGAACTCGGCATCCAGCCCCTGCCCACCGGGCCGTACGCCGAAGTCGCCGCCTCGCTCGTCGAGCAGGCGGCGGACATCAACGCGGGGGCCCACCGGCAGCTCCTGGAGACGTACGCGACGGGGCTCGCCACCGGTCTCGCCTCGCTCGTCTCCGTCCTCGACCCCGAACTCGTCGTCCTCAGCGGGGCCTCGCTCACCAGGGGCGGCGAACTGCTGCGCGCCCTGGTGCAGGCCGAGCTGGAGGAGCTGGCCGCATCCCGGCCGCGCCTCGTGGTCGGCGACGTCGACGAACACCCCGTGCTGCGCGGCGCGTTGGAGAGCGCGCTCGCGGCCACCCGCGACGAGGCCTTCGACACCTCGCGCTGAGCCCGACCCCGCACGCCTCCCCGCACATCTCCGTACACATCCCGTCCCACACCACCCCGTCCCGCCCCAGGGAGACTTCGCCATGCCCGGAATGCCCAGGAAAGCGGTGCTCGCCGCCGCCTCGATAGCCCTTCTCACCACCGCCTGCACCGGCCAGTCGGACACCGGCGCCACGGACGACCCGAACGCGTCGACCACGATCACGTTCTGGCACGGCTGGAGCGCTCCCGCCGAGGTCAAGGCCATCCAGGCGAACATCGACCGGTTCGAGAAGGAACACCCCAACATCAAGGTGAAGGTCGTCGGCAACATCAACGACGACAAGCTCAACCAGGCGCTGCGCGCGGGTGGTTCCAAGGGCCCGGACGTGGTGTCGTCGTTCACCACGTCCAACATCGGCAAGTTCTGTTCGTCCGGCGCCTTCGCCGACCTCAAGCCGTTCATCGAGAAGTCGAAGCTCGACCTCGACAAGATCATCCCCAAGCCGATGCTGGAGTACACCCAGTTCGAGGGCACGCGCTGCGCGATGCCGCTGCTGGGCGACGCGTACGGCCTCTACTACAACAAGGACGCGTTCGAGAAGGCGGGCATCAAGGCGCCGCCGAAGACGTGGTCCGAGTTCACCGAGGTCGCCAAGAAGCTGACGAAGTCCAAGGGCGACTCGTACGAGCAGCTCGGCTTCATGCCGAACTACCACGGCTACGAGACCGTCGTGGACCACTACATGTCGCAGTGGGACCACGCCTACTTCGACAAGGACGGCAAGTCCAGCATCGCCGAGGACCCGGCCTTCGCCGAGATGTTCACGTACCAGAAGAAGCTCGTCGAGGGCCTCGGCGGCTTCCAGAAGCTGGAGAAGTACCGCAACACGTTCGGCGACGAGTGGGGCGCCAAGCACCCCTTCCAGACCGGCCAGGTGGCCATGCAGCTCGACGGCGAGTGGCGGCTCGGGATGGCCAAGGACGCGGGCGTGAAGTTCGACATCGGCACGGCTCCCATGCCCGTCGCCGACGACGAGGTCGACGAGTACGGCAAGGGCTTCCTCTCCGGCACGATCATGGGGATCGCGCCGCAGAGCAAGAAGCAGAACGCGGCCTGGGAGCTGGTGAAGTACATGACGACCGACACCGCGGCCGTCGTCGCCTTCGCCAACGCCATCCACAACGTGCCGTCCACGTTCGCCGCGCTGAAGTCGCCCGACCTGACGGTCGACCCCGGTTTCAAGACCTTCCTGGACATCGCGCAGAACCCGCACTCCAACACCCCGCCGGCGTCCGTCAACGGCTCGACGTACCAGACGACCCTCCAGGACTTCGGCTACCAGTACGAGTCCGGCAAGGCGAAGGACCTGAAGGCCGGTCTGAAGAAGACGGCCGACCAGATCGACCGTGACATCGAGCAGGCGAAGTAGCACCGATGTCCACGCTCACTCTGCGTGCGAAGCGCCGCCGGTCGGCGCTTCGCACGGCCGCCTTCATGTCGCCGTGGCTGATCGGCTTCAGCGTTTTCTTCGCGTATCCGCTGATCTCGACCGTGTACTTCTCGTTCATGAAGTACGACGGCTTCGGTGTCCCCGAGTTCAGGGGTCTGGAGAACTGGAACTACGTCTTCAACGACTACCCCATGTTCTGGCCCGCGCTGCGCAACACCCTGTGGCTGGTGCTCGTCATGGTCACCCTCCGGGTCGCGTTCGGCCTGGGCATCGGCCTGTTGATCACGAAGATCAAGACGGGCACGGGTGTGTTCCGCACGCTCTTCTACCTGCCCTACCTCGCGCCGCCCGTCGCGGCGACGCTGGCCTTCGTCTTCCTGCTCAACCCGGGCACCGGGCCGGTCAACTCGGTCCTCGGCGACCTCGGACTGCCGACGCCCGGCTGGTTCACGGACGCCGCGTGGTCCAAACCCGCCCTCACCATGCTGGCCCTCTGGGGCGTCGGCGACCTGATGGTCATCTTCATGGCCGCGCTGCTCGACGTACCGAAGGAGCAGTACGAGGCCGCCGAGCTGGACGGCGCGTCCGCCTGGCACCGGTTCCGGTTCGTGACGCTGCCGAACATCTCGCCCATCGTCATGTTCGCGGTGGTCACCGGCGTGATCCAGACGATGCAGTACTACACACAGCCACTCGTCGCGGGGAAGGTCGCCTCCGGGATCATCGGCGGCTCGGGCCAGCAGTTCGAACCGGGATACCCCGACAAGTCGACGCTCACCCTGCCGCAGCTCGTCTACAACCTCGGCTTCCAGCGCTTCGACTACGGCTCCGCGTGCGTGGTGGCGCTGGTGCTGTTCGCCCTGTCCATGGTGTTCACCGCGTTCCTGATGCGGCGCCGGGGCGGTCTCATCCAGGCAGGTGACTGACCCATGACCCAAGTACTCGACAAGCCCGTGGAGTTGGGGGCACCGCCGGTCACACCCGCCGAGCGGACCGCCCGCCGCAAGGCGCTCCTCGAATGGATCGCCGTGCACGCGCTCGGCGTCGCGGCCGCGCTGTTCTTCGTGCTGCCCTTCGTGTTCGTCGTCCTCACCTCCCTGATGAGCGACAACCAGACCCTCACCAGGGATCTGATCCCGGACACCTGGGAGTGGGGCAACTACACGAAGGTCTTCGACACGCCCGGCTTCCTCACCTGGTGGAAGAACACCCTTCTGTACGCGGGTGCCGGCACCGTCCTGACCGTCGTGTCCAGCATTCCGGTGGCGTACGCGCTCGCCAAGTTCCGCTTCCGTGGCCGGAACCTGTCGTTGATGCTGGTCATCTCCATGATGATGCTGCCGCCGCAGGTCATCATCATCCCGATGTACCTGTTCTGGGCGAAGCAGCTGGATCTGTCGGGCACCCTGTGGCCGCTGATCATCCCGATGGCGTTCGGGGACGCGTTCTCGATCTTCCTGCTGCGGCAGTTCCTGATGACGATCCCGAACGAGTACATCGACGCGGCGAAGGTCGACGGCTGCGGGGACTTCAGGACCCTGCTGAAGGTCGTCCTGCCGATGGCCAAGCCCGGCATCGCCGCCGTCGCGCTCTTCCAGTTCTTCTACGCCTGGAACGACTACTTCGGACCACAGATCTACGCGTCCGAGAATCCCGGCGCCTGGACCCTGAGCTACGGCCTGGAGTCCTTCAAGGGCGCGCACCACACCGACTGGAATCTGACGATGGCCGCGACCGTCCTGGTCATGGCCCCCGTGATCCTCGTGTTCTTCTTCGCGCAGAAGGCGTTCGTCGAGGGCGTCACGCTCACCGGAGTGAAGGGCTGACATGAAACTCGCAGTAGTGGGCGGGGGCTCCACCTACACCCCTGAACTCATCGACGGATTCGCGAGGCTGAGGGACACGCTGCCCATAGAGGAGCTGGTGCTCGTCGACCCCGCCCTCGACCGTCTCGAACTGGTCGGCGGTCTGGCCCGGCGCATCTTCGCCAAGCAGGGGCACCCGGGGCGTGTCATCACGACCGACGATCTCGACGCGGGTGTCGAGGGCGCCGACGCGGTGCTGCTCCAGCTCCGCGTCGGCGGACAGGCCGCCCGCAACGAGGACGAGACCTGGCCGCTGGAGTGCGGCTGCGTCGGCCAGGAGACGACCGGCGCCGGCGGCCTCGCCAAGGCGCTGCGCACGGTCCCGGTGGTGCTCGACATCGCCGAGCGCGTACGGCGTGCCAACCCGGACGCCTGGATCATCGACTTCACCAACCCCGTCGGCATCGTGACCCGCGCCCTGCTCCAGGCCGGTCACAAGGCGGTCGGACTGTGCAACGTGGCGATCGGATTCCAGCGGAGGTTCGCCGGAATGCTGGGCGTCACCCCCGGCGATGTGCACCTGGACCATGTGGGCCTCAACCACCTCACCTGGGAGACCGGTGTGCGGCTCGGCGGCCCCGAGGGCGAGAACGTCCTGCCCAAGCTGCTCGCCGAGCACGGCGACTCCCTCGCCGACACCCTGCGCATGCCGCACGAGCTCCTCGACCGGCTGGGCGTCGTCCCGTCCTACTACCTGCGCTACTTCTACGCGCACGACGAGGTCGTACGAGAACTGGGTACGAAGCCGTCGCGGGCCGCGGAAGTGGCGGAGATGGAGCGGGAGTTGCTGAAGATGTACGGCGACCCGGAGCTCGACGAGAAGCCGGAGCTGCTCGCCAGGAGGGGCGGGGCGTACTACTCCGAGGCGGCCGTGGACCTCGCCGCGTCGCTGCTGGGCGGGGGCGGGAGCACGTACCAGGTGGTGAACACGTACAACCGCGGGACTCTGCCGTTCCTGCCGGACGACGCCGTGATCGAGGTGCAGGCGGCGGTCGGGCACGCGGGGGCGTCCCCGCTGCCGGTGGCCCCGGTGGACCCGCTGTACGCGGGGCTGATGGCGAACGTCACCGCCTACGAGGACCTGGCCCTGGAGGCCGCGCTGCGCGGCGGACGCGAGCGGGTGTTCCGGGCGCTGCTCGCACACCCCCTCGTGGGCCAGTACGCGTACGCCGAGGGCCTCACCGACCGGCTGATCGCGCACAACCGGGAGCACCTCGCGTGGGCGTGACCGCAACCGTCCTCGCCGTCGACGCGGGGAACAGCAAGACCGACGTCGCGGTCGTGGCGGACGACGGGAGCGTGCTCGCCACGGCCCGCGCCGGCGGGTTCCGGCCGCCCGTCGTCGGCGTCCGGGAGGCGGTCGACACGGTCGCGGACGCCGTCGGCCGGGCCTTCGCCGCGGCGGGCGTCGACTCCGTGAACCATGTCTCCGCGTGTCTGGCCAACGCCGATCTGCCCGTGGAGGAGGAGCAGTTGGCAGCCGCGCTGCACGCGCGCGCGTGGGGCACGACCGTGGAGGTCCGCAACGACACCTTCGCGATCCTGCGGGCCGGTGTGGAGGAGCCGCGCGGGGTGGCCGTGGTGTGCGGCGCGGGCATCAACTGCGTGGGCATGCGGCCCGACGGCCGGGTCGCCCGGTTCCCCGCCCTCGGCCGTATCTCCGGTGACTGGGGCGGGGGCTGGGGCCTGGCCGAGGAGGCCCTGTGGCACGGGGCGCGGGCCGAGGACGGACGGGGCGGTCCGACCGCGCTGGCCCGCACCCTGCCCGCGCACTTCGGCCTCGGCTCCATGTACGCGCTGATCGAGGCCCTGCACCTGGAACACATCGAGCACGCGCGGCGCCACGAGCTGACGCCGGTCCTGTTCGCCACGGCGGCGGACGGCGACCCGGTCGCCCGCGCGCTCGTCGACCGGCTCGCGGACGAGGTCACGTCCATGTCGGTCGTCGCCCTGACCCGGCTCGACCTGCTCGACGAGGAGACCCCGGTCCTGCTCGGCGGGGGCGTCCTGGCCGCCCGCCACCCCCAACTCGACGACCGGATAAGGGAACTGCTGGCCGAGCGCGCCCCCAAGGCCGTACCCCGCGTCGTCACCGCCCGGCCGGTCCTCGGATCAGCCCTCCTCGGACTCGACCACGAGAGGGCCCCGGCCCTGGCGCACGCCCGCGTGCGGGAGTTCTACGAGAAGGTCTGAGCGCGCCGGGAACCGAACAGTTCGGGTTGGCGTATTCATGGGCAGGGGTGGTACGGGATCTTCGCCGTGCTGCGATCCGGGCAAGGCCTTGCTGCAATCCGAACAAGATCGCCGCAAGGCCTGTGCGGATGTCAGTCCCGGCGGCGATACTTGCGGCCGTGCACCTCTTCCCGCGCTTCCTGGCGCCCGGGAGGAGGTGACCGGCCTATGACCATGGGGGAGGTCGAGTGACATATCAGCAGAAGGGCAGTACGGCGCCACCGGGGGCGCCCGCGCCCACCATGCCCGCGGTGCCGCCGCAGGCCCCGCCGCCCGGACCGCAGGTCCGCTCCGCCGTGCCCGACACCGGGCCTCCCCGCCGTACGGCGTGGGCGGAGGGCGTCGACCAGCTGCGTGCCGCGGCGACCACCGAACCCGGCCGGCTGCGCATCATCGGCGCGGTGCTCGCCCTCCTCGTCGTCGCGTTCGGGGCGGTCACCGCCTGGCAGATGACGGATCGTTCGGCCGCCGCGGACGACGTGCTGCACAGCAGCCAGCCGCTGAGCGCCGACGCGGCGGACATCTACCGCTCCCTCGCCGACGCCAACACGGCCGCGTCCAGCGGCTTCCTCGCGGGCGGCCAGGAGACGAAGGCGTCCCGCGACCTCTACGAGAAGGACATCAACAACGCGGCGGAGAAGCTGGTCACCGCGGCCGCCAACTCGGAACCGGGCTCCGCCTCCGAGAAGACCATCACCAAGCTGAACAGGCTGCTGCCCGAGTACAAGGGCCTGGTGGAGCGCGCCCGGGCCAACAACCGCCAGGGCTTCCCCCTCGGCGGCGCCTACCTCCGGTACGCGAACTCGAAGATGCAGGTGATGCTCGATGACGCCGAGCGTCTCTACACGGTGGAGAACCAGCACCTGCGCGCCGACTACGACGACGCGACGCCCTACCCGTGGATCGCGATCGGCGCCGGCGTCCTGGCCATCGGCGGCCTCGCCTGGGCCCAGCACCGCAACTACCGCCGTACGAACCGTGTGCTGAACCACGGCCTGGTCGCCGCCACGGCCGCCTCCACGGTCGTCCTGCTGTGGCTGGTCGTCGGTCACAGCGTCGCCCGCGCCGGCCTGAACGACTCGTACGACAACGCGGTCCGCTCGCTGAACACGCTGAACGACGCCCGGATCGCCTCGCTCAAGGCCCGGGGCAACGAGAACCTCACACTGGTCGCCCGCGGCGCGGAGACCAGGACAGAGGGCACGGGCACGAACAAGAGGACGCTGGACGTCTTCGACGAGGACTACAAGAAGCAGATGAAGGACCTCACCGCGAAGCTGGCCGCCGCCGAGGGCCTCGCCGACGACAGCGCGGGCATGAAGCCGGTCAAGGACGCGACGGCGAACATGGAGGTCTGGAAGGACCGGCATGACGAAGCCCGCACGCAGGACAACCTGGGCAACTACCAGGGCGCGCTGGACCGGGTGATCGGCTCCGACGACAAGAAGCCGACGGGCGAGTGCTTCAGGAACGTCGACGCGGCCCTGAAGGCGGCGATCGACCACGAGGAGACCGAGTTCAAGCAGGCCGCCGGAGACGGCCGGGGCGCGATGAACGGCCTGGTGGTGGGCGCCGCGGTCCTCGCGGTGCTGGCCGCGGCCGGCGCGGTGCTCGGCATCGGGCGCAGGCTGTCGGAGTACCGGTGAGAGGGGGCATGACGATGAACGCACGGCGTTTGCGGACCAGTCTGAGGGGCTGGGGCGGGGTGGGGGCGATGGCGGTCGTCTGCGCCCTCGCGGCGGTGTTCGCGCTGCTGCTGCCGGTGGCCCAGAGCCGCGAGGACGGCGGCACGGACGCCGACGGCCAGGGTGTGGCCCAGGGCTCCCAGGCCCGGGCGGAGGACTGCGTGGACCCCGAGGACCAGAGCCTGGCACCGGACTCCGGCCCCCAGGACGGTGCGACCATCCAGAAGATCAAGGAGAAGGGCTCTCTGACGGTCGGCGTCGACCAGAACAGCTACCGCTGGGGCTACCGCGACCCGAACAGCGAGGCGAAGAAAGCCGAGTTGGAAGGCTTCGACATCGATCTCGTGCACGCGATCGCCCAAGACATTCTCGGCGACCCGGACAAGGTCGTCTTCCGCGCCATCCCGACCAACGAGCGCATCCCGGCGATCCAGCGCGGCGATGTCGACATGGTGGTGCGCACCATGACGATCAACTGCGAGCGGCTGGGTCTCGTGGCGTTCTCCTCGCCCTACTTCAAGACCGGCCAGCAGGTGCTCGCCCCGAAGAAGTCGGACATCAAGGGATACGACGACACGCTCGCGAACAAGCGGATCTGCTCGGCGTCGGGCTCGATCGCCCTCGACAAACTGAAAGCGGACCTGGGGACCGTCATCCCCAAGTCCGCCGACATCAGCACCGTCGTGCCGAGCCAACTCGACTGCCTGGTGCGGCTGCAGCTCGGTGAGGTCGACGCCGTGGTGACCGACGGCGCGCTCGCCGCGAGCCAGGCCGCACAGGACCCCACGGTCCAGCTCAAGGGCAAGCCGTTCACGGACGAGTACTACGGCGTGGCGATGAAGAAGGACGCAACCGATCTGATACGCCGGGTCAACCAGATCCTGGTGGACTACCGCAAGGCCGACTGGCAGAAGTCGTACAACACCTGGCTCGCCGGGACGCTCGGCAAGGGCGACGGGCCGCCCGCGGTTCAGTACAAGTAGCGGGAATGTTCCAGTAGTTCCTCACGAACAGTTCTTCATGCGGTACTTCACAAAAGTTCTTCACGCAGTTCTTCACGAAGCGAGGGGTGATCGATGGGCGTCACGGGACCCTCCGGGCCGGTGATGGACCGGGACGAGGTGGACCGTGCGCTGGCGCGGCTCGGCGCGGAGCACGAGGCCATCGAGACCTCGCTCCTCGCCCTGCAGGACCACGCGGGCCGCAGACTCCTCGAAGGCGCCGAGCTCACTGGTACGACCAAAGAGCGCTGGGGCGCCGCCGAGGCGTCGATCTCCCTGCTCTGGGCGTACTTCGACGCGTACGCCGACGCGTTGCGCTCCGCGCGGGAGATCCGCTCCCGCAGACGCTGGTCGAACCGCGACGACCTGATGGAGCTGACGGAGCTGCTGCGCGGCGAGAGCGTCACGGTCGCCGGCAGCGCGTCCGCGACGGCCGCCGCGCCCACAATGGCGGGCACGGGCAAGCTCAGCGAGCGCTTCTCGCTCGCCGAACTCGTGGAGCGCATGAACGAGTTGTACGCGACCTCGCTGGACATGGTCGTGACGGCCGACGCCGTGTGGTCGGCACTGCCCGCCCGGATCGATTTACTGGCCGCGGAGTTGCAGCGCACCCGCCAGCTCGCGCACTCGGTGGGCGTACGGCCCGGTGAGCACCCCTCGGGCGACGACCTGGAGCGGATCACCCGCACCCTGACCGCGCTGCGCGAGCGGGTGGTGTCCGATCCGCTGGACTTCTGGCTGCCCGCGCAGGGCAGTTCGGCGCCGGGCGGCGGCCGCCCCGACACCACGCGCTACGACCGCGAGGCGCGCGCCCTTGAGGAAGTGCGCCGCGAGATCGACGCCGTGCTCACCGTGCGGCAGGACGCGGAGGCGCGGCTGGTGCGGCTGCGGGACGTGCTCAGCCGCGCGGACCGCACACTCGCCGAGGCGCGAAGTGCCCGCGGGGAGGTCCTGGCGAAGATCGCCGCGTCCGAGGTGCCCGCGGTGAGCGGCCCGCCGACCGCGCTGCAGGAACAGCTGGCGACGGCCGCCGAGTACCGCAGGCACGCCCAGTGGCACCGCCTCTCGCCGCTCCTGGAGTCCCTGGAGGCGAAGGCCGACGACGAACTGCTGCGCGCCCGCGAGTCGTTGACCGCGGTCACCGCGCCGCTCGCGGTCCGCGCGGAGCTGCGCGGCCGTCTCGACGCGTACAAGGCGAAGGTCGCCCGGCACGGCTTCGCCGAGGACCCGCTGCTGGTGGAGCGGTACGACGCGGCGCGCCGCATGCTGTGGAGCGCGCCCTGCGACCTGCGTGTGGCGGAACAGGCGGTGCTGCGCTACCAGCACGCGGCCGCCGAAGTGCTGGTGCCCAGGGTCCCCGGGCACGGCGGACCACAGGACCGGAGGGGGGAATCGTGAGTCAGCAGAACGTCAACACCGAAGCGAGTGGGCAGAGTTCGCAGCAACCGTGTCAGCGTCCGGGCTGCTCGGGGTCGTACGAGGACATGGGCGGCGGCGAGCTGTACTGCGACACCTGCGGGCTGGCCCCGGTCGTCTCGTCGACCGGCATGGTGGGCTCCCCGCCGACCGGGATCACCGGCGGCGGCAGGGGCGGTTCGCGGAGTTCGGGCAGCGCCAGTTCGCGCTCCAGCTCCCGCGCCTCCTCACGGGCCTCGTCCCGGTCGTCCCAGTCGCGGCGCTCGGTGTCGGGCCGTCTCTCGCGCTCGGTGTCGGGCCGGACGACGGGCCGCTCGGTGTCGGTGCGCAGCTCCGGCTCGACCGCCGGGTCCTCGGGGCGCGGCCGGCTCGGCGTAGGCCTGGTGCAGGTCCCGGACGTGCCGCGGCCCGACCCGCGCGTGATGATCCAGGAGAATCCCGAGGTCCCCGAGCGCAAGCGGTTCTGCTCGCGCTCCGACTGCGGTGCGCCGGTGGGGCGTTCGCGCGGCGAGCGGTCCGGCCGTACGGAGGGTTTCTGCACCAAGTGCGGCCACCCGTACTCGTTCGTGCCGAAGCTGCAGACCGGCGACATCGTGCACGGCCAGTACGAGGTCGTGGGCTGCCTGGCGCACGGCGGGCTCGGCTGGGTCTATCTCGCCGTCGACCGTGCGGTGTCCGACCGCTGGGTGGTCCTCAAGGGCCTCCTGGACACGGGCGACCAGGACGCGATGGCGGCGGCGATCTCCGAGCGCCGCTTCCTCGCCGAGATCGAGCACTCCAACATCGTGCGGATCTACAACTTCGTGGAGCACCTCGACCAGCGGACGGGTTCGCTGGACGGGTACATCGTCATGGAGTACGTGGGCGGCAAGTCCCTCAAGGAGATCGCCAACGGCCGCCGCACGGCGGCCGGCAAGCGCGACCCGCTGCCGGTGGAGCAGGCCTGCGCGTACGGCATCGAGGCGCTTGAGGCCCTCGGTCATCTGCACAGCCGCAACCTCCTGTACTGCGACTTCAAGGTCGACAACGCGATACAGACCGAGGACCAGCTCAAGCTGATCGACATGGGCGCGGTACGCAGGATGGACGACGACGAGTCGGCCATCTACGGCACGGTCGGCTACCAGGCGCCGGAGGTCGCCGATGTCGGCCCGTCGGTCGCCTCGGACCTCTACACGGTCGCCCGCACACTGGCGGTCCTGTCCTTCGACTTCCAGGGCTACACGAACGTCTTCGTGGACTCCCTGCCCGACCCCGACAACATCGAGGTCTTCCGCACGTACGAGTCCTTCTACCGGCTCCTCGTGCGCGCCACCGACCCCGACCCGGCCCGCCGGTTCGCCTCCGCGCAGGAGATGGCCGAGCAGCTCACGGGTGTGCTGCGCGAGGTCGTCTCGGTGCAGACGGGACGCGCCCGGCCCTCGCTTTCCACCCTGTTCGGACCCGAACTGAAGGTCACGGACACGGAGTTGTTCAGCTCACTGGCCGGTGATGTGTCACGGCTGGGCGTGCGGATCGATCCCGTACGGGGAAAGAAGGGCGCGCCGGCGCTGACGGCCGGGGCGAGCGGAACGAACAGAACGAACGGCACGAACGGGGCAGTGGCGACGAGGGGGACCGCCGGGGCGATCGGCACGCCGTTCCCGCCGCCGGCCTCCGCAGCCGCTCGGGCATCCCTCCTCAAGCCGCTGAACACCGCCGCCGCGGCCCTGGCGCTGCCGGTGCCGCGGGTGGACCCGGGCGACCCGAACGCCGGGTTCCTGGCCGGGCTGATGACCTCCGCACCGGCCGAGCTGATCACCGCTCTGCAGGCGGCGCCCGCCGGCTCCCTGGAGCTGCGGCTGCGCGAGCTGCGGGCTCGTCTGGAGATGGGCGAGCTCGACCAGGCGACCAGGACGCTCGAAGCGCTGGAGGCGGACCATCCCGACGACTGGCGGGTGGTCTGGTACCGGGGCGTGGCGGCGCTCGCGACCGGCGACCACGAAATCGCGGCGGTGTCCTTCGACGCGATCTACGACGCGTTCCCCGGCGAGCCCGCGCCCAAGCTGGCCCTCGGCGTGTGCGCGGAGGTCCTCGGACAGCTGGACAACGCCGCCGAGTACTACCGCCTGGTGTGGACCACCGACCCCAGCTATGTGAGCACCGCGTTCGGCCTGGCCCGCGTCCAGCTGGCGGCGGGCGACCGCCGTGGCTCCGTACGGACGCTGGAGTCGGTGCCGGAGGCGTCGATCCACTACACGGCGGCCCGGGTGGCCGCCGTCCGGGCACGGCTGCGCCAGCGGCTGGCCGAGACGGCGCCGCCGCCACCGGGCCCACCGGCCCTGGGTACGTCCGGGACGGCGGTGCCCGCCGCTGGCGTACCCGGCACGGGAGTTCCCGGTCCCGGGCTGTCCGGTGCGGGAGTTCCCGACGCCCCGTTCCTGGACGACCTGACCTCGGCCGCGGCCCAGGTCGAGGCCCTGGACGGGTACGGTCTGGACGCGGTGCGCCGCGAGCAGTTGTCCACAGAGGTCCTTGGTTGCGCCCTGGACTGGGTACTCTCCGGTAGCCAGGGTTCCGCCCCGCCGAGCACTGGGACGCGGACCGTACTGCTCGGCAGCGACCTGGACGAGCGGGGCCTGCGCTTCGGTCTGGAGCGCTCGTACCGGACACTGGCCCGGCTCGCCCAGCGTGGCGAGGAGAGGATCGATCTGGTGGAGCGCGCCAACCGCTACCGCCCCCGGACGTGGGTGTAATTGATGTCGCAGATGCCTCAACTGGCCGCCTGCCCCAGCTGCGAGGAGCCGCTGGAGTCGGGGGACCGTTTCTGCGGTGCGTGCGGGTACGACCTGTCGGCCGTACCCGCAGCACCGGACGACAACCCCACGGTCGCCGTCAACGGCGCGGCGCCCCGGCCCCCTTCGGCCGCGGCGTCCGTGGACTGGCCGGTCGCCCCCGAGGTGGACACCTCGGACACACCCGCGCCCGTGGTCCTGCCGACGGACATCGACGGCCGCGAGTCGGCCGGCTCCGACAGCCCGGGCGTACGGTTCGACCGGCCGGCGCAGCCGCCGTCGTCCCCGGCCGCACCACCACCGCCGCCGTCCCCCGCACCGCCGCCGTTGCAGTCCCCCGCGCAGCCGCCGCAGCCCGCCGCGCAGGTGTCCGCGGAACCGGACGAGTACCCGCTCGCCGCGCCGCTGCCTCCGGAGGTGCCGCCCGCCGATCCGCGGACGGCCGACCTTCCGACGCCCCCCGCGGGCCTGAAGGTCTGTGTGGCCTGCCGCGCGGGCCAGGTCGACCGGGACGGCTACTGCGAGAACTGCGGGCACGCGCAGCCGCGCGAGCGCGATCACATGGAGCAGGAGCTGGGCGCGGTGGCCGCGGTCAGCGACCGGGGTCTGCGCCACCACCGCAACGAGGACGCGTTCACCGTGTCCTCGACCGCGCTGTCCGACGGTTCGCCCGCGGTCGTCGCGATCGTGTGCGACGGCGTCTCCTCGGCGACCCGCCCCGACGAGGCCTCCCTGGCCGCCTCCCGCGCGGCCAACGAGTCCCTCCTGGCGGCCCTGCCGCGCGGCACGCACCCGCAGCAGGCGATGCACGACGCGATCCTCGCGGCCGCGGAGGCCGTCAACTCCCTGGCGGACCGCAGCGCTCCGGCCCACGAGCACCAGCCGCACGTGAACGCGCCCGCCTGCACCATCGTCGGCTCCGTCGTCACCCCCAGCCTGCTGATCGTCGGCTGGGTCGGCGACAGCCGCGCCTACTGGGTGCCCGTGGACCGGTCGTCACCCCCGGCCCGGCTCACCGAGGACGACTCCTGGGCCGCCCAGATGGTCGCCGCGGGCCTGATGAGCGAGGCCGAGGCGTACGCGGACGAGCGCGCCCACGCCATCACGGGCTGGCTCGGGGCGGACGCGTACGAACTGGAGCCGCACACCGCTTCCTTCAAGCCGGACCGGCCGGGTGTAGTGGTGGTGTGCACCGACGGACTGTGGAACTACGCGGAGGCGGCGGAGGAAATGGCCGAGGTCATCCCGTCCGACGCCGCGGCCCGGCCGCTGCACAGCGCCCAGGTCCTGGTGGGCCACGCGCTGGACGGCGGGGGCCACGACAACGTAACAGTGGCCGTCGTGCCGTTCCCGGCCCCGCCGCAGGGGGCAGGATCGGCCTGAGGCCGAAGCGGTACGAAACGGCGTCGGCCTCGGAGGGGCCAGGACCGGAGGGGACCGGTCCGCCCACCGACATCACCCACACCTCGTGGGAGTCCTGAGGGGGAGCAGAGAAGGCATGGCCAATTTCTCGAAGTCGAACGTGCCGCAGTTCTCGGTGGACGTCTACCAGAACGAGTACCTGCCGGAGGGCGGCCGTGAGGTCAACGCGATCGTCACGGTGACCTCGACCGGCGGCGGCACCGTGGGCAGTGCCGTGGCGGCACCCCACCTCTACACGCCGGGTGAGGGCCCGGACGCGGCCGTGGCGATCATGGTCGACTGTTCGGGGTCCATGGACTACCCGCCGACGAAGATGCGGGGCGCCCGGGACGCGACGGCCGCGGCGATCGACGCGGTGCGCGACGGGGTGCACTTCGCGGTCATCGGCGGGACGCATGTGGCCAAGGAGGTCTACCCGGGCGGCGGCCGGCTCGCCGTCGCCGACGCGCAGACCCGCGACCAGGCCAAGCAGGCGCTGCGCAAGCTGAGCGCGGGCGGCGGCACGGCGATCGGCACCTGGCTGCGGCTGGCGGACCGGCTGCTGTCCTCGGCGGACGTCGCCATCCGGCACGGCATCGTGCTCACCGACGGCCGCAACGAACACGAGTCGCCCGAGGACCTCAAGGCCGCGCTGGAGGCCTGCGCGGGCCGGTTCACCGCGGACGCGCGGGGCGTCGGCACGGACTGGGAGGTCAAGGAGGTCACCGGGATCGCGTCCGCGCTGCTCGGCACCTCCGACATCGTCGCCGACCCGGCGGGCCTGTCCGCCGACTTCACGCAGATGATGGAGACGGCCATGGGCAAGGAGGTCGCGGACGTGGCGCTGCGGCTGTGGACCCCGGTCGGCACGTCGATCAGGTTCGTCAAGCAGGTCGCGCCCACGGTCGAGGAGCTGACCGACCGCCGCACGGAGGCGGGCCCGCGTGCCGGGGACTACCCCACCGGCTCCTGGGGTGACGAGTCCCGCGACTACCACGTGTGCGTCGAGGTCCCCGAGGCCGACCTCGGCCAGGAGATGCTGGCCGCCCGCGTCTCCCTGGTGATCCCGCAGGGCGACGGCACCGCCCAGACCCTGGGCGCCCAGGGTCTCGTACGGGCCGTGTGGACCGACGACATGGCGGCGTCCACGTCGATCAATCCGCAGGTCGCGCACTACACGGGCCAGGCGGAACTGGCACAAGTCATCCAACAGGGCCTGGATGCCCGCAAAGCGGGAGATGTCGACGGAGCAACGGCCAAGCTGGGACGTGCCGTTCAGCTCGCCAGCGCCTCCGGAAACGCGGATACGGCGAAACTGCTTTCGAAGGTGGTGGACGTGGTCGACGCCGCGGCAGGTACTGTGCGATTGAAGGCGAAGGTCGCGGAGGCCGACGAGATGACTCTCGAGACACGGTCCACAAAGACTGTTCGTGTAAAGAAGTAGAGCAGTACGCGCTCGGCAGCGAGCGCGGCAACAAGCAGGCAGTAACCAGCAGTACGCAAGCGGTTTGCACGATTTGCGGCCCTCTCGGGCCGGAACAGGAGAGGGGGAAGCGCCGACATGCCGACCTGCCCGAACGGACACCAGTCGGGTTCCGACGACTGGTGCGAGGTCTGCGGTCACCGCATGGCCGGTGCCGTGCCCCCGCCACCTCCACCGCCGCCCCCGGCGGCCGGCTACGGCTATCCGCCGCCCGGTTCGCCCCCGCCGCCCGGCCAGGGCGGCCGCCCGCATCTCTCCGCGGTGCCCGACGCGCCCTCGGCCGAGCTCTGCCCGCAGTGCCGTACCCCGCGTGAGGGCGGGGCGCCGTTCTGCGAGGAGTGCCGGTGGAACTTCCTGACGAACACCGCGACCTCGTACACCCCGGCCGCGCCGCGCCCTCCGGGGCCCGGCGCCGGTCCCGGTCCTGGTCCCGGCGGCCAGAACCCGGCGCTGCGCTTCCAGCAGCAGCCGCCCGGACAGCCCGGCGGGTACGACTACCAGGGCTCCCGGCCCTCGCAGATGAACCGGCCCGCCGAGCCGATCCCGCCGTACGGCGAGAACCCCTCGGGCTTCCCCGGTGACCCGTCACGACCGGTACCGCCACCGCCCGGGCCCGGCGCCACGGGGCCCGGGATGCCCGGTGGCTTCGGCGGTCCCGGCGGACCTCCCGGCGGACCCAACGGCCCTGGTGGGCCCGGCGGCCCCGGTGGACAGGGCGGACCTGGTGGCCCCGGCGGCCCGAACGGTCTCGGCGGTCCTGGCGGACCGAACGGGCCGGGCGGTCCGGGTGGTCCCGGCGGTCCCGGTGCTCCGCAGGGGTATCAGCAGTCCGGCCCGCCCGCTCCGCCCGCGTACCCGCAGGAGACCAGGCACCCTCAGGGTCCCGGTGGCCCCGGCGGTCCTGGTGGTCCCGGCGGTCCCGGCGGGCAGTCCTTCGGCGGCGGTGAGGACGACTGGGTGCTTCCGCCCCCGTCGACCGGTACGCCCGGCGGTCCTGGCGGCCCCGGCGGTCCTCCCGGCCCCGGTGGCGGACCGGGCGGTGGCTACGGCTACCCGCAGCCCGGCTCGACGCAGGCGCCCCCCGGCTACCAGCAGCAGCCGCTGTCGTGGAGCATCACGATCGGACCCGACCGTGAGTACTTCATGGCGATGATGCAGCGCTCGGGACCGGAGGCCGCGGGGCTCAACCTGCCCGCGTACTCGCCCGAGCAGCAGCGTCCGCTCACCGGCAACCAGATCACCATCGGCCGCCGCCGTCACTCCACGGGCGAGTCCCCTGACATCGACCTGGCGGTGCCGCCGGAGGACCCGGGCGTCTCGCACCAGCACGCGGTGCTGGTCCAGCAGCCCGACGGCAGCTGGGCGGTCGTCGACCAGAACTCCACGAACGGCACCACGGTCAACGGCGCCGAGGAGCCCATCCAGCCCTTCGTCCCCGTACCGCTGCAGGACGGCGACCGAGTGCACGTGGGCGCGTGGACGACGATCACGATCCGACGGGGCTAGGCAAGGCCGGACCCCGTAAGGAGCGCGGGGCGCGGGGCTGTGACCATGGGCGGCTCCGCCGCGGGGCGCGACCAGCCACGAACGATCCGCAGCCGACGAACCGCACGACCGGCGGAGCTCACGGCAGCGGCCAGGTGTACGGCCCCTCGGGGTCGTCCAGCCATGCCCACGCGCGGCCGCCGCCGACCGTGATCCCGTACCGCTGCCTGGGCGGCTGCCCCTCGCGCTCCCAGATCCCGTACGCCTCGTGCGGGTCGAGGCTGTCCGCCGTCAGGGTCAGCAGGAAGCGGAACAGCTCGTGGCTCCTGGTCCGGCGCGGCAGCCCCGTCAGGTCCACGTCCGGGAGCTCCGGCCCGGGCGGGCCACCGCCGCGCAGGGGCACGAAGTAGGCGGGCGTGTGCAGGAAGCGGCCCTCGGCGTACTCGGAGTCGCGCACCCGCAGCGCGATGAGGCCGGTGGCGAACGGCGCGAGGATCCGGGCGCCCGGGGCGCACTGGGCCAGCCAGACGCGCGGGATCGTGCTGAGCGTGCAGGTCGCGATGATCCGGTCGAAGGGGGCGCGCTCCGGACAGCCGCGCGCCCCGTCGCCGGTGACGACGGTGGGGTGGTGGCCGGCGAGGGCCAGGTGCCGCCGGGCGGAGTCGGTGATCTCCGGGTCCAGATCGACCGTGGTGACCTGCCCGTCGCCCAGCCGGTGCGAGAGCAGGGCCGCGTTGTAACCGGTGCCCGCGCCGATCTCCAGGACCGCGTCGCCGTCCCTTACCGCCAGCTCTGCCAGCATCTTCGCCATCAGGGAGGGCTGGCTGCTGGACGACAGCAGCTCGCCGTCGCGCACCCGGGTGGCCAGCGGGGCGTCCGCGTACGCGCCGCGCACCCAGTTCTCGCGCCTGCGCGGGCTGGGATCCTCGCCCCACCGGCGCTCGTAGCCGCCGCCGAGCGCGCCGACGTAGTAGTACGGCACGAAGAGGTGGCGCGGGACGCTCTCGAAGGCCTCCCGCCAGACGGGGTCGGTGGCCCAGGCCCCGCTCGCCTCGATCTCGCGCACCAGCGCCGCCCGCGCCGTGGCGGCGAGGTCGTCGAGACCGGGGTCGATGGCGTGCGCGCCCATACCTCCACTGTGCTGCCGGACGGGCCGGGAGGCGAGCGCCGGGGCCGACCGATCCGGAACCGGCCCTTCGACGGCCCGGAACCGACCATCCGGAACCGGCCCATCGATGATCCGGAACCGGCCCTTCGATTCGGGTGGTCCTAAGCCTTGAGTCCTCGGTCACCCGGTCTGAGACCATGGACGCGTGAAAGAGATTCCGCGCGGCACGCTTCAGGAGCAGACCTTCTACGAGCAGGTCGGCGGCGAGGAGACCTTCCGGCGACTGGTGCACCGGTTCTACGAGGGCGTCGCCGAGGACCCGCTGCTGCGGCCCATGTATCCCGAGGAGGACCTGGGCCCGGCCGAGGAACGCTTCACGCTGTTCCTGATCCAGTACTGGGGCGGCCCGACCACGTACAGCGAGAACCGCGGTCACCCCCGGCTGCGGATGCGGCACGCCCCGTTCGCCGTCGACCGCGCGGCGCACGACGCCTGGCTGAAGCACATGCGGGTGGCCGTCGACGAGCTCGGCCTCTCCGAGGAGCACGAGCACACGCTGTGGAACTACCTGACGTACGCGGCGGCGTCGATGGTGAACACGGAGGGCTGAGCACCGCACCCGGCTGACGCGCGCATTCCGGTCGGCCGTCGCCGGATTCCGGTCACGATCCGGTCAAAGTCGGTTCTCAAGCGCTTACCCCGGGGCCGTCACCTCTGACAACATCGCCGAAGATCCGGAGTGACGGGGATTCCGGGATACGGCGGGGGGCCGGGTGACGGGGTTCGTTCTTTCGCGCGTGCGAGCACACCGGCTGCTGCTGGCCGCCGCGCTGCTGACCGTCGTGCTCACCACGTCGGTCCTCGCGACCCTCACCGCGTACTCCGGCGCGATCGGTGACGCCGCCCTGCGCCACTCGCTCCTCGACACCTCACGGGGTGCCGGGCGCGAGGAGAGCGCGGCGGCCACGACGCTGATCGTCAAGGCCGACGTGCCCCCGCAGGAACGCGCCGCCGCCGACAAGGCCGTACGGGAGGGCGCGCGGCGCACCTACGACGGCCTGCCGGTGACACTGCGGACGCTGACGCGGTCGGGGCCGTACGCGCTGCCGAGGTCGCTGCAGCCCGCGGCCGAACGCTCGGGCGACCCGGACCTCACACACTTCGCGGCGCTCGACCGGACCCAGGTGCGGATGGTCTCGGGCCGCCTGCCCGGTGCCCCGGGGGACAGCCGCGAGATCGAGGTGGCCCTTCCCGAGGCGGCCGCGCGGGAACTCGCGCTGAAGGCGGGCGCACAGCTGACACTCGTCGACCGGTTCGGCGGACCCAAGGTGCGGGTCCAGGTGACCGGGGTCTACCGGCCGGCACGAGTCACCTCCCCCTACTGGCAGTTGGAGGACCTGCGCGGACGCGGCGTCAGCAGGCTGGACTTCACGACGTACGGCCCGCTGCTCGCCGATCCGGCGGTGCTCGCGGCGGCGACGGACAGCGGACAGACGGACCGGACCGACGGGACCGACCAGGCCGACCGGGCGGGCGTGACGGTGAGCGCCGGGCAGACCGGCTGGCTGGCGTCCGCCGACTTCTCCACGCTGACGACCGGGCGGATCGGCACCCTGCGGGACGCGGCACACTCCGGGCCCCGTTCGCTGCTCAAGTCCCCCTCGCTGCACGGCACCACGGCCGTCACGACATCGTTGCCGGAGGAACTGGACCGGGTCGAACGGTCGTTGCTGGTCTCCCGTTCGACCCTGCTGATCGTGGCGCTCCAGCTCTCGCTGCTCGCCGGGTACGCGCTGCTGCTCGTGGCCCGGCTGCTGAGCGTCGAACGGGCCGGTGAGACACGGCTGTTGCGGGCGCGTGGCGCCACGCGCGGCCGGGTGGCGTGGCTCGCCGCGCTGGAGGCACTGCTGCTGGCGATCCCGGCCGCGCTGTGCGCCCCGCTGCTCGCCGGCCCGTTGACGCGACTGCTGGCCGGGCAGGGTGCCCTGTCGCGGATCGGGCTGCGGCTGGACACCTCGGTGACGGCCGGCGGGGTGTGGGTGGTGGCGGCCGGGGTGGCCCTCGGGTGCGCGCTTGCGGTGACCCTGCCCGCGCTGACCGGTGGTTCGGGAGGCGGCGGCCGGGCCAGGGCACTGCCCGCGCCGGTACGGGCCGGTGCGGACGTGGGTCTGCTGGTGATCGCGGCGGTCGCGTACTGGCAGTTGAGCAGCCAGAAGTCCGGTGCCGTCACGGACGACCGTTCGGGCACGCTCGGCATCGATCCGCTCCTCGTCTCCGCGCCCGCGCTCGCCCTGCTCGCCGGAACGGTTCTCACCCTGCGTCTGCTGCCTCCCGTCGCCCGCCTCGCGGAGCGGCGCGCGGCGAGCGGCCGGGGGCTGCCGACGGCGCTCGCGGGCTGGCAGTTCAGCCGCCGTCCGATGCGCGGCGCCGGGCCCGTCCTGCTGCTCGTCCTCGCCATCGCCATGGGCATGCTCGCGATCGGCCAGGGCGCGTCGTGGAACGGCTCGCAGGACGACCAGGCGGACTTCAGGGCCGGCACGTCCGTACGTGTGACGGGCGCGGGCGAGAGCGGACTGGGGCAGGCCGGGATCTACTCGGCGGTCGACGGCGTGAGCGGAACGGCTCCCGCGGTGCGTACGACGCTGCCGCTGTCCGGGAACCGGACGGCGACGGTGCTGGCGCTGGACACGGCGGACTCCGGGGGCGAGGACGGTCTGCTGATGCGCGGTGATCTGGCCCAGGAGCCGGTGGGGCGGATGCTGGCCGGGCTCGGGCCGAAGGGGACCGCGTCGCCCGGCGCGGTGCTGCCGAAGGGGAGTACGCGTCTGGGGCTGGCGCTGCGGATCCGGGCGGAGGCCGCGCCGGTGAAGGGGTCGGCCGCTGAGGGGTCGGGTTCGGGCCCGGCGGCGTTCCGCTCCGAGATGTCGGCGGACGTGGCGGTGACGCTGGAGGACCGGTACGGCACTCCGTACCGCGTTCCGGTCGGTGAACTGCCCGCCGACGGACGGGCCCACCGGCTCACCCTGGATCTGGCGAAGGCGGCCGGGGCCCCGGCCGGCCGTGCCGCCGAACCGCTGGCGCTGACCGGGATCCAGCTGGACATGCTCCAGCCGACGGGCCGCGCCGAGCGCCATCTGCTGTCCGTCGAGGAGTTGACGGCCACGGCAGCCGACGGCTCGGAGCAGCGTCTTGAGCAGCCCGCGTCCTGGCTGGCGAAGTCCCGCAGCAACAGCAGCACGGCGGATCCCGAGGCGGACTCCAGCCCGTCGGCGGCGACCGTGAGGTCCCAGAAGCCGCTGACGGTCCGCTACGGCACCGGCTACGTACCCAGCGACTACGCCTGGGAGGTCTCGTCGTTGACGATCCGGCTGCGGGTGGACCGGCCCGCCGTGCCCGAGGTCGCGGCGATCGCCACGGACGGCTATCTCAAGGCCGCGGGCGCGCGTACGGGGCAACGGGTGGACGTGACCTTCGGCGGTTCGGCCGTACCGGTGCGGATCGTCGGGCACGTACGGGCGCTGCCGACCACGCAGGACGCCGGTGGCGGGGACCCGTCCGGCGGGGCACTGCTGGTCGATCTCCGGTCCGTGAACCGGGTGTTGGAGCAGCGGTACGGGGAGAGTGTCGCGCCCAGCGAGTGGTGGCTGCGTACCGAGCCGGGGGCCGCGGCGCGGGTGGCAGCGGAGTTGCGCGAGCGGCCCGATGTCGAGCCGTCGCAGGTGGTCGTGCGCGACGAGGTCGCCGAGGAGTTGCGGGACGACCCCTTCGGGGCGGGTCCCGAGGCGGCGTTCGCGGCGGCGTCCGTGGTCGCGGCGGCGCTGGCGGCGGTCGGCTTCGCCGTGAGCACGGCAGGGTCGTTGCAGGCGCGCAGCGGTGAGTTCGCGCTGTTGCGCGCGCTGGGGGCGCCACGGCGTCAGCTCGCCCGGTTGGTCGCCGCCGAGCAGGGCGTGCTGATGGCACTGGCGTTGGTGGTGGGGGTGGCGCTGGGGGCTGTTCTCACGCGGGCGGTGATTCCGTTGATCGTGCTGACGTCGGGGGCGAGCCGACCGGTCCCGGAGGTACTGGTGGAACTGCCGCTCGGTCAGGTCGTGTTCCTGCTGGCAGCCGTGGTGGTCGCGCCACTGGCCGTCACCGCGTTGCTGGCGCTGCGGCGGGAGGACACCGCTCCTTCGCTGCGGTCGATGAAGTCGCTCAACGGGCAGGACGGTGAGTGAGATGGGGCGTGACTCCGGCTCCGGCGGGCGTCCGGGCATCCGGCGGCCCGGCTCCGACGGACGACCAGGTTTCCGGCGGCGGGACCACTCCGTCGCCCCCTGGATCCGTACCCGGCTGCGCACGGCCCCCGGCGCCGCGGTCGCCCTCGCGCTCCTGGTGATGGCGACCGCCTGTCTGGCCGCGGCCTTCCCCCGTGCCGTCGAACGGTACGAGGACGCGGGCCTGCGCCGGGCCGTCCTGGACGCGACCGCGCCCAGGACCTCGCTGCAGGTGTCCGCCCCGCAGCCCGGCAACTACATCCCGCAGCCGGAACGCGAGACGGCCCTGCGCCCGGAGAGCATGCGCAAGGCGTACGAGCGGGTGCTGAACACGATCGAGCGGCCGCTCGCCGTCGACCCCGGGCAGTCCACGTACGGCGTCCGCAACGTCAACAACCTCGAAGCGGCGGAGACCTGGCTGCCGATGCCGAGCGGGCTGCCCGCGCAGATGTCGCTCGCCGCGCAGAGCGGACTCGCCGAGCACTCCAGGCCGAGCGCGGGCCGCCTCCCGCGCGCCGGGAGCACGGTGACCGCCGCGACCCGGGAGGTGGAGGCCGCGGTCACCACGGAGACCGCCGAGCGCCTCGACATCAAGGTGGGTTCGGTGATCCACGTGCCCGCCGTGGAGCGTGACCCGCTCGCCGTGCGCATCACCGGCATCGTCGTCCCGCGCGACCCCGAGGGCGCGTACTGGACCACGCAGCCCCTCCTGCGCACCCCGTCCCTGATCCGGCCGCCCACACAGGGCGGCGAGCCGGAGACCTACTGGCTGGGCGCCCTGCTGCTGTCCCCGGACGCGGCCCCGGTGCTCCTCGGCACCCCGGGCGAACCCGCGCGCTACTGGCTGCTCACCCCGGACCCCGCCGCGCTCACCGCGCACGACCTGTCCCGGCTGGGCAGCGCGGTCGCCTCGCTGGAATCGGGCCCGGGTCTGGTGAAGGTCCGCGCGTCCACGGACGCGGACACCGGAGTGAGCACCGACCTCGACGAGGTGCTCGCCTCGTACGCCGAACTCCGGTCCGGCGTACGGCCCCTCGTCTCCGTCGCCGCCTTCGGCACCGGTGCGGTCGCGGTCGTCGTCCTGCTGATGGCGGGCCGCCTCACCGCCGACCGGCGCCGCACCGAACTCGCCCTCCTGCGCGCCCGTGGCGCCTCGCTGCGCGGGCTCACCCGGCGGCTGCTCACCGAGACGGCGGTGGTCGCGCTGCCCGCGGGCGCGCTCGGCCTCGCGGGCGCGCTGCTCGTCGTCCCGTACGGCCGCGCGTCCTACGCCGTCGGGGCGGCGCTCGCGGTCACCCTCCTCGCCTGCGCCGCGCTGCCGGTGCGCGCCCTGGCCGCCCACCGGGCCGTAGGGGTGCACGGCGCCCGCGAGGACCTCGCGTCCGTACGGCCCTCGCGGCGCCGCACCATCGCCGAACTCACGCTGCTCGTGCTGGCGTCGGCGGCGGTGCTCGCGCTGCGCGGCCGGGGGACGTCGGGCACCTCCGACGAGGCGCACGGCTCCGGCGGCTCCGGCGACCTGGGCGGCTCCGGCGACCAACTCGTCGCGATGGCACCGGTGTTGATCGGTGTCATCGCCGCGCTCGTCCTGGTCCGGCTCTATCCGCTGCCGCTGCGCTGGCTGGCCCGTCCCGCCGGCCGGCTGCGCGGCGCGATCGGCCATCTGTCACTGGCCCGCGCGGGCCGTACCTCCGTCTCCACGGTTCTCCCGCTGCTCGCCCTGCTGACGGCGCTCACCACCGCCGCGTTCGGGGGTTCGGTCCTCGCGGGCGTCGCGGACGCGCGGGACCGGGCGGCCGTGCTCAACCTCGGCGCGGACGCCCGCGTCGAGGCGGAGGGCGCCCTGCCCGCCACCCTGCCGGAACGCGTCCGCTCGACACCCGGCGTACGGGAGGTCACGCCTCTGAGCATCGCGTACGAGGCCAAGCCGGGAGCCGGCGTGGAGTCGGTGCCCCTGGCCGGGGTGGACCCGGAGGGGTACGCGCGGCTGGCGGACCGGACGGGTCTCGGGGCGTTCCCCGCCGGCGAGTTGAAGGCTTCACCGGCCGGCGCCACGTCGACGTCCGGCGCCGAGGGCTCCGCGAAGTCCGGCGAGGGCGGTTCGGCGAAGGCCGACGACGACGGCGACGGTTCGGCGAAGGCCGGTGGCGGCTCGGCGAAGGCCGCGATTCCCGCCCTCGCCTCCTCCGCCGTCGCCGACCGCTACGGCACCCGTCCCTTCTCGCTGCGGCTGGCGGACGGCAGCGACGTCACCGTCCGCATCACCCTCGTACGCGACCTGACCCCGGCCCTGCCGGGCACGGACTTCCTGATCGTGGACCGGGCGGGCCTCGGCACGGTCGCCGCGCGCCCGACCACGCTCCTGGTGACGGGCGACGAGGTGAGCGGGGCCGCCCTCCGCAAGGCTGTCAGCGCCAGTACGGGCGCCGATGCCGATGCCACCGCCCGTGCCGACGTACGACTGCGTTCGGAGGAGCGCGCGCGGTACGTCGACTCCCCTCTCCAGTCCGGCGCGGAACGCGTCTACGCGGCGGCGGTGGCGGCGGGCTCCGGATACGCCGTACTGGCGCTGCTGCTCGCCCTGGTGCGCGCCGCGCCCGAGCGCGCCGCCCTGCTGGCCCGGCTGCGCACGATGGGCCTCACCCGGAGCCAGGGGCGCCGACTGCTCGTACTGGAGGCGCTGCCCCAGGCGCTCCTCGCCGCGGCGGGCGGCGTCCTGACCGGCTGGGCCGCGGTCCGACTCCTGGCCCCGGGCATCGACCTCACCTCCATCGCCCTCGCCACCCCCGGCGGAGCACCCCCGACGGGCACCGCCGCACTGCACACGGACCCGGCGTCCCTGTTCCTGCCAGCCCTGACCGTCCTCCTCCTGGCCACCACAATCGCGGCGGGCCAGGCGTGGTGGACGGGCCGGCGGGGGTCGGTGCGGGAGCTGAGGGCGGGGGACAGCCGATGACTTACGGCAAGGGCGGGCATGTGCCGATCAGGACGGCCGACGGGGGCGGAGGCATGGCCATCAGGACGGCCGGCGGGGGCGGACACGTGTCGTCCACGACGACCGAGGCAGGCGCGGGCATGCCCGCCGCGACAACCGGCCTGGGCAGAAACGTGCCTTCCACGACACCTGGCACCGGCGGAGACGTGCCCGCCAGGAAGGCCGGCAGCGGCGCAGACCTGCCTGCCACTAAGCCCGACAGCGGCACGGACTTGCCCACCGCGGCAGCGGGCCTGGGCAGAAACGTGCCCTCCACGACAACCGAGGCCGACGCAGGCATGCCCGCCACCAAGGCCGACAGCGGCGCAGACACGCCCACCACGACAACGAGCCCCGGCAGAAACGTGCCCTCCACGACAACCGGCACCGGCGGAGACGTGCCCTCCACGACGATCACCACGGGAGTCGCCCGATGACCACCACCGAGCCCACCGGCCCCAGCTTCGCCGACCTGGCCGAACGGGCCGCCGCCCGGCGCGACCGGCCCGCCTACGGTCATGACGCCCTGATCACCTGTGACCGGCTGGTCCGGATCTTCTCCGCGGACGGCGTCGAGGTCCAGGCGCTCCAGGGCCTCGACCTCCTCGTCCGGGAGGGCGAGTTGATGGCGCTGGTGGGTGCGTCGGGCAGCGGCAAATCGACCCTGATGAACATCCTGGCCGGCCTGGACACCCCCACCGCGGGCGCCGCCCGGGTCTCGGGCCACGACCTGCTGACCATGAACGCGAAGGACCGGCTCCGCTACCGCCGCGACACCGTCGGCTTCGTCTGGCAGCAGACGGCCCGCAACCTCCTGCCCTATCTGACGGCCGCCCAGAACGTCACCCTGCCGATGCAGCTCACCGGCACCCGCAAGAGCCGCCGCGCCCAGTCCGAACGTGCCCTGGAACTGCTGGAGTTGCTGGGTGTCGCCGACTGCCGGGCCCGCCGCCCGTACCAGATGTCCGGCGGTCAGCAGCAGCGCGTGGCCATCGCCGTGGCCCTGGCCAACGCCCCCGCCGTGCTCCTCGCCGACGAGCCCACCGGTGAACTCGACTCGCACACCGCCGAGCAGATCTTCGCCGCCTTCCGCACCGCGAACGAACACCTCGGCACCACCGTCGTCATCGTGACGCACGACCAGGCGGTCGCCGGCGAGGTCCGCCGCACGGTCGCCATCCGCGACGGCCGCACCTCCACGGAGGTCCTGCGCCGCACCGAGGTCGACGCCACGACCGGCCACGAGACGGTGGTGGCCCGCGAGTACGCGATGCTCGACCGCGCGGGCCGGCTGCAACTCCCCGCCGAGTACACCGAGGCCCTCGGCATGCGCGACCGCGTCGCCCTGGAACTGGAACCGGACCACATCGGCATATGGCCGGACGACAGCGAGCACGGCTGACGGGGACACTCGGTCGGCAAGCGGGAGCGCGGCCGGCACTCACCGCCGCCGGTCCTGCGGATGCCACGGTCCTGGAAATTCAGGACCGCTCAGCTCCGCTCAGCGAACGCTGACGTCCAACGCCCCAAGTCCCGCCCTGCGTACGGCGATCGACCCGTACGGCGTACGCAGCCTGAGCCACGCCCCCGCCGAGAGCAGCCGCAGCACAGTCTGGTCGGGCACGGGTGAGGGTGAATTCTTCGTGGCCGCGGCCGCGTTCGTCGTCGCGGCCGGGCGCGCGGGCCGCAGGAATCCCAGCGACTGGGCGGCATGCGCGGCCCGCACAGGGAGTTCGGTGTCGCCGACCGGCCGGGACCAGATCTCCCGCCCGATCCGGTCGAGCGCGCTCCGCGTACGCCCCTCGGGTGCCAACTCGTCGATGCGTGAACGGAATTCGGCGACCGCCCCGGCCACCATGGTCCGCACCGCGTCGGGCCCGGGCAGCCCGGGCTCGGACCGCCAGCCCCCGCGGGGCGGCAGCACCCCGGCCCAGGGCGGGCCGGTGACGGCGGCGGGCACGGTCGCGGTGGCCGACGACTCGTCCAGGGACTCCAGGAGTTCACCGGCCGAGACGGTCACGTCGAGCGAGAGGTCGAGCCCGTTCTCGTACGGCTTGTCGAGCCGTGCCGTACGGATCGCGAGCACCTCGAACGACGGTGGCCGGCCGAACACCGCGAGCGTCGTCCCCGCCGCCTGCAGCCGCACCGCGGCCGCCCGGTCGTAGTGGATCAGGCGGGCCAGGAAGGCGGCGAGGTCCGCCGCCTCCCCCTCGTCGGCGAGGTGCAGGGCCGTCATGCGGCGACGGCCCCCGCAGGTTCGTCCTCGTCGTCCGCGTACTCCGCGAGGAACTCCCGCTCCTCGGCGGTGAGACGACGCGGCCGCTGCGCCTCGAAGTCGAACGGCACTATGACCGTCCGGGCCCGGACGTACACCTGGTCCGGGTCCTTGACCTCGTAGGCGACGGTGAACGAAGCCGCCCTTATCTGCGTGACCCACAGCTCGATGTCCACCGGCTGGTGCCGGTGGACCAACTGCTGCTTGTAGTCGATCTCATGGCGTGCCACCACGGACCCCTGCTGGAAATCCTTGTCCGGGCGGAACAGGAAGTCGATACGCGCCTCCTCCAGATAGCGGAGGAAGACCACGTTGTTGATGTGGCCGTACGCGTCCATGTCCGCCCAGCGCAGCGGGCAGCGGTAGATGTGCCGCAAGAGATCAGCCCCGGGTCAGCTTCTTGTAGGTGGCGCGGTGCGGACGCGCGGCGTCCGGTCCGAGCCGCTCGATCTTGTTCTTCTCGTAGGACTCGAAGTTGCCCTCGAACCAGTACCACTTCGACTCGCCCTCGTAGGCGAGGATGTGCGTCGCGACCCGGTCCAGGAACCAGCGGTCGTGGGAGATGACCACGGCCGCGCCCGGGAACTCCAGGAGCGCGTTCTCGAGCGACGACAGGGTCTCGACGTCGAGGTCGTTCGTGGGCTCGTCGAGGAGCAGCAGGTTGCCGCCCTCCTTGAGGGTGAGCGCCAGGTTCAGACGGTTGCGCTCACCACCGGAGAGGACACCGGCGGGCTTCTGCTGGTCCGGGCCCTTGAAGCCGAAGGCGGACACATAGGCCCGCGACGGCATCTCGACCTGACCGACGTTGATGTAGTCGAGCTCGTCGGAGACGACGGCCCACAGCGTCTTCTTGGGGTCGATGTTGGCGCGGCTCTGGTCGACGTAACTGATCTTGACGGTCTCGCCGACCTTGATCGCACCGGAGTCCGGGGTCTCAAGGCCCTGGATCATCTTGAAGAGCGTGGTCTTGCCGGCGCCGTTGGGACCGATGACCCCGACGATTCCGTTGCGCGGCAGCGTGAAGCTCAGGTCGTCGATGAGGACCTTGTCGCCGAACGCCTTGGAGAGGTTCTGGACCTCGACGACGATGGACCCCAGCCGCGGGCCCGGCGGGATCTGGATCTCCTCGAAGTCCAGCTTCCGCATCTTGTCGGCCTCGGCTGCCATCTCCTCGTAACGGGCGAGGCGCGCCTTGGACTTGGTCTGGCGGCCCTTGGCGTTGGACCGGACCCACTCCAGCTCTTCCTTGAGCCGCTTCTGACGCTTCTCGTCCTTGCGGCCCTCGACCTTGAGACGGGTGGACTTCTTGTCGAGGTACGTGGAGTAGTTGCCCTCGTAGGGAATCGCGCGGCCGCGGTCCAGTTCGAGGATCCACTCGGCGACGTTGTTCAGGAAGTACCGGTCGTGAGTGACGGCGACGACGGCGCCCGAGTACTTCGAGAGGTGCTGCTCCAGCCAGTTCACCGACTCGGCGTCGAGATGGTTGGTGGGCTCGTCGAGGAGGAGCAGGTCGGGAGCCTCGATCAGCAGCTTGCAGAGCGCGACGCGGCGCTTCTCACCACCGGAGAGGTTGGTGACCGGCCAGTCGCCGGGCGGGCAGCCCAGCGCGTCCATGGCCTGCTCCAGCTGCGCGTCGAGATCCCAGGCGTTGGCGTGGTCCAGGTCCTCCTGGAGCTTGCCCATCTCGTCCATCAGCGCGTCCGAGTAGTCGGTCGCCATGAGCTCGGCGACCTCGTTGAAGCGCTTGAGCTTGCCCATGAGCTCGGCGGCCCCGTCCTGGACGTTCTCCAGGACCGTCTTGGACTCGTCCAGCTTCGGCTCCTGCATGAGGATGCCGACGCTGAAACCGGGCGACAGGAACGCGTCACCGTTGGACGGCTGCTCAAGGCCCGCCATGATCTTGAGAACGGTGGACTTACCGGCACCGTTCGGACCGACCACGCCGATCTTCGCGCCTGGCAGGAAGTTCAGGGTGACGTCATCAAGAATCACCTTGTCGCCGTGCGCCTTGCGCGTCTTGCGCATGGTGTAAATGAACTCAGCCAAGAGAAACCGTCCGGACGCTTGAAATCGGCAGTGGGCAGATACACCCCATCTTGCCGTACCGCCACCCCTCGAAGGAAACCCGTTTGGCCGGGGGCCGGTGACCGGACGCCACCCGGCCACTCCCGTGACCGCACTGTCACTTACCGTCGCCGCCCGTCGCCACGGGCGGCGGCGTCTCCTTCGTTTCTTCAGTCCTGCTCGGGAGTCTTCTTCTTGCGGACGAAGAGCACTGCCGCGCCGCCGATCACGACCAGGGCGATCGCGATCCCCGCTATCACCGGGGTGGTGCTGGAGGCGCCGGTCTCGGCGAGGTCGACCGTGGTGGCGGAGGTGCCGCCGACCGTGGCCGGGCTGGGGGCGTTCAGCGTCTGGGGCGTCTCACCCGCGGTACTGCTCTGCGTCCGGCAGTCGAGTACGCCCTTGAACCGCTTCTCGTAGCCGTTCGGCCCCTTGATCGTGAAGTCGTACGCCTGGTCCTCCTGCAGCGGGATCGTCACGGTCTGTGACGCGCCTGCCGCGATGGTGTGCTCGGCGCCCATCAGCTCGAAGGTGAACGCCTCGTCGCCCTCGTTGGCCGCCGTGATGTCCACGCCACCCTCGGCGCAGTTCTTCTCGGCCGACAGCGCGGGTATCGCGCCGGTCTTCGCCCAGTTCGCGGTGGCCGTCGCGGAGACCGTCGACTCGCTGGAGCCGGCGAGGATCTGGGTCTGGCTCCTGGTCTCGGAGGCGAAGGCCCGGCCGACCGGCACGGTGGTCGAGGCCTGCACCGTCAGCGCGGCCGAACCGTCCGCGGTGTCCTCGGGGACGTCGAAGAACAGTTCGCCGCCGTCGGCCGCGGACGTGATCTCGTTGCCGTCCTTGTCGACGACCAGCACCCCGCTGGTCGCGTCGGCGGGCGGCGTGACCGTCACGCTGTCCGCGTTGGTGTGCACGGTGACGGGGCCGAGCAGCTCACCGGCGTGACCGGAGACCGCGGGCGGGTCCAGGGTCAGCGAGGCCTCGGGCTCCGCGAGGTTGCGCGCGTTGTGCTGCAGATAGTCGGCGAGCTTCTCCGCCTGCGGGTCGACGGCGTCCACGTCGGCGCCGTCCGAGTACCGCCAGATCGCGACCTGGGTGCCGGCCGCCGCGTCCTGCTCGGTGAGACCGCTCGCACCCGCCTTGGCGGCCAGCGCGGCGAGGTCGTTCACCTGCGGGTAGGAGTTCTGCAGGATCCAGCGGATCCGGCCCGCGTCGGGGTTGCCGTTCAGTGACGTGCCACTCCAGGGCGTCTCCTGGTACTTGGCGTCCATCTGCGTCGGGTTGTGGAGGTCGACGCAGTAGGTCTGCAGGGTGCCGCCGTTGTCGACGGACATCTCGAACAGCCCCGCGGGCACCTGCTTGTCCTCGCCGTTCTCGTGGATGACGGCGGTTCCGGACGTCTTCAGCCCACCTATGGTGGCGGTCGCGCCGCCCTGGCTCAGGGGGAGTTCGTCGGCGGCGGCCGTGCCCGCGGCCGTCAGAGCGCTCACGGCGGCGAGTCCGGACACCAGCGCCACCGCGGCGAGCCGGGCGGCACCCCGCCCGCGCACGGACGACGCAGAGAACGAAGAAAGCACAGAATTCCCCTTCGAGCAGGACCCGTTGACGTGGGGGGTTACGGTCCCACCAGCAGAATCAGAAGCCCCGAGAGCTATGCCCGGCATCCTAAGGACGGGGCGCACCTCTCTCCCCGGTCATGACATCGGACAAGCGATCCGACTCGGAATCGTTATCGCCAGGATGAGGCGTGAGCTGGGCTTATCGACAAATCCATGGGGACCGTTCGGAACACATTCGCCGATAAGCCGCACTTCGGCCGGACGGTGACTCCAGCACCAGGTGTCTGCCTGGTGCCTGCCCGCCGCGTGTCTGGTATGTGCCTGATGTCACGTCACCAGAGCCGGTTCCTGACGCTGTTGAGGAGGTTCGGCCTCCTGAGCCCTCGGTTCCGTCTCCCAGTTGGGCTCCGGCCTGGCGGGCGTCTCCGACGGCGTCTCGCCCTTGTGGGCCCGTCGGAACGCCGCGGTGCCACGCGCCAGATCGTGGCCGATGGCCGTGGCCTCGATGTCCGCGCCCGTCCACGACTGTCCGTCGCGCAGCTCGGAGCGGACCTTCAGCCTGCCCCGCACCACGAGCGGCTCGCCCACAGACACGGACGCCTGCACATTCGTCGCGAGCGCCCGATTGGCCCACACCGTGAAGAAGTTGGTGTGCCCGTCCGTCCAGGCGTTCTTCTCCCGGTCCCAGTACCGCTGCGTCACCGCCAGCCGGAACCTCGCCGACGCGCCCGTCGCCGTCTCCCGGAACACCGGCTGCGTCGCCACGTTCCCCACCACACACACCGTCGTCTCGTTCATCGCGGAATCCCTCCCTGCCCACGCCGACGGGCCCGTCCCGTACGGCTGCGTCCGGTGCGGCGACCGCGATGTGATCGCGTCGTGATCGCCGCGGTTCCAGACTGCCTCCGCCGGCCCGAGCCCGCTGAGCGCTGTGGGCCACCGCCCGGTTGTGGACAACTCCGCCACCCGAACGAGAACTTCACCCCGTCCAGCGCCTGTCCGGCAGCTCCCTGACTCCCCAGTTCCGTGCCAGCAGCTCCCTGACTTCCCGGCTCCCTGTCGGCAGCTCGCCGGCTTCCCAGCTCCCTCCCCCAGCCTCCGGCTGGAAGGTGCCCCCAGCCCCGCGACGCGAGCTGTCGGCCAGGCCCTAGACGCCGACCCCCGTGACCCGCAGGTACTGCTCCCGCACCTCCCGGTACCGCAGCAGCTCCGCCGCCAGCGGATCGAGAACCCGGGCCCGGCCGCACCCCGAAGCCGCCTCCCGCAACCGCCGTTCCGCCTCCAGCCCGTACCGCCGGGCCGGCCCGCGCGCCGCCAGCCGGCAGGCCCACTCGACGCCCGGGCCGCCCACGATGCCGATCACCATCAGCAGCACCGGCACCCCGAGATTCGGCGACATGAAGCCGACGACCTGCCCCAGCAGCCAGAGCCCGCCGACGGCCTGGAGGATCGTCATGGCCGCCTGGGCCAGTACCGCGACCGGCCACCAGCCGGGCCTCGGCGGCCGTCCGACCGGCGCACCGGCTCGCAGGGCCAGCTCGTCGAGCGCCTCGCACAACCCCTGTGACCCTCGTACGGCCGCCTCGCGCACCGCCTGCGCCCAGGGCGTGGGCAGTCCGCCGGCCGCCTGCTCGGCGACCGTACGGACCGCCTGCTCGACGCGCTGCCGTGCCGTGGCCTCCTCGTCGGCGTGGGTCCGTACCGCCAGGCGCCCGGTCGGTGGTTCGCGCCGGTCCTCGTACCAGCGCCACAGTCGCAGCCAGGGCGTGCCGCACGCGCGGTTGGCGTTGCGGCGCCACGCCCGCTCGGCCGCCTCGCCCGCCGCCGTGGCGCCGACCGCGTCCGCCAGCCGGTCGGCGAACTCGTCGCGCGCCTCCTCGGTGAGCCCGGCCTGCCTCCGGTTCGCGTAGACGGGCCACAGACGGGCCGCCGCCGCGTCCACATCGGCGGAGATCCGGCGCGCCGCGGCTCCCCGCTCGGCCACGAAGTGACCGAGTACCTCGCGCAGTTCCGCGACGCCGTCCCCGGTGAGGGCGGACAACGAGAGGACGGTCGCGCCCGGCTCGCCGTACTCGCCGAGCGCGATCCCGTCCTCGTCGAGCAGCCGTCGCAGGTCGTCGAGGACCTGGTCGGCGGCCTCCCCGGGCAGCCGGTCGATCTGGTTGAGGACTACGAAGGTGACCTCCGCGTGTCCCGCCATGGGGCGCAGATAGCGCTCGTGCAGCACGGCGTCGGCGTACTTCTCCGGGTCGACGACCCAGATGACGGCGTCGACGAGCGCGAGGATGCGGTCCACCTGTTCGCGGTGCTGGACGGCCGCGGAGTCGTGGTCGGGCAGGTCCACCAGGACGAGCCCGCGCAACTGCGCCTCGGCCTCCGCGCTCTGCAGCGGGCGCCGCCGCAGCCGCCCGGGGATGCCTAGCCGGTCGATGAGGCTCGCCGCGCCGTCGCTCCAGCTGCACGCGATGGGCGCGGCGGTGGTCGGCCTGCGCACCCCGGTCTCCGAAATGGCCACTCCGGCGAGCGCGTTGAAGAGCTGCGACTTGCCGCTCCCGGTGGCGCCCGCGATGGCGACGACGGTGTGCTGTCCGGAGAGCCTGCGCCGCGCGGTGGCCTCGTCCAGGACCTGTCCCGCCTCGGCGAGGGTCCTGCTGTCGAGCCGGGTGCGGGAGAGCCCCACCAGTTCACGCAGCGCGTCGAGACGGGACCGCAGCGAACCGTCGTACGCGAGAGGGGTCACCACGGGCGGCCTGCTGTCCACGACTGCCTCCTTCACGGGCCTGGCATGTCCCTCCGCCGTGGCGGACACGCGCCGCGCGATCAGCCCGTCGTCCCAGGCGACGCCGGAGTCCGCGGCTTCCGCGCCCGGCATGCCGTCCACGCGTCCCTTGCCGTCGAGGCCGGCGAGGGCGTCGGTGCCGTCCGTGTCGCCCCTGGAGGCGGGCTTCTCGGGTTCGTCGCCGATCTCCACGCGCAAGAGCCCGAACATGCGGCTCTCCGAACGGACACCGCCCTTGACGGCATCCTTCTTGCCGACGTCCTTCTTTCCGGGGTCCTTCCTGCCTGGATCCCTCTTGCCGAAAGCCTTGTTGCCGGGGTCCTTCTTGAGGGCGTCCTTGTGGTCGGTCACGAAATCGTCCTCCACGCGCGCGTGCACGCTGCCGCTGCCCTCGCGCCCTTCGTCGTCTCCGGGGTGATCGGCGTGATCCGTGTGGTCCGTGACGGCGGTCACCACGATCACCTCTCCTTCTGCAGTACGGACAGCGCGGCGATGAGTTCGGCCTGGGGTTCGGGGTGTACGTCGAGTGCGTCGAGCGGCGCGAGCCGCCGCTCCCGTTCGGTGTGCAGGGTCTTGTCGAGGTAGTCGCTGAGCAGTCGCCCGCCCTTGTCGCGCAGCCGCAGGGCGCCGTGGGCCCCGATCCGCTCGGCGAGTCCTTCGCCCGCGGACCGTGCCCGACGGCCGCCCAGGAGCGCGGTGGCGACCAGCGCCGCCACCACCTCGGGGTCCGGCGCGACGCTCTTCTCGAGGGCACGCACCTCCTCCTCGGCGTACTCCTCGAGGATCCGCCGCCAGCGCCGTACGGCCATCCCGATGCGGTGCTCGGCGCTCTCCAGCGTCGGATCACGGTCCGTCAGCCCCGGTGCGGCCGCACCGGGTTCGCGGCGCCAGGCCTCGTCGATGCGCTCGTCGGCGGCGGTGACCGCGCACAGCAGCAGCGCGGCCAGGCTCTCGGCGAGCGCGTCGAGCAGTTCGCCGGCGGTGCAGTCCAGCGGATAGCTGCGCCACCGCTTGAGCGCGTCCCCGGCGAGTACGGCCCCGGCCTGCAAACGGCCCCGTACGCGCGCCTGCTCGCTGTCGTACGCCCCGTCGACGGCCGCGGTGAGCCGCAGGGCGGCGGCGTACTGCGCGGCCGCCGCACCGGCCAGCTCGGGCATCCGCGTCTTCAGCGAGTCGAGCACCCCGTACGCCGTGCGTGCCATCGCCTGCTGCCGGGCGCCGGGATCCTCCACCTGTTCGGTGAGCCAGGCGAGCAGGGGCGCCACCGCGGTGGCCGGAAGCAGCCCCCCACCCCATGCCGACTCGGGCAACTCGGGCACGGTGAAGCGGGGTACGTCGCCGAGTCCGGCCTTGGCGAGGAGCGCGCCGTACTGACGCGACACCTCCGAGACGACCTGGTGGGGCACCCGGTCGAGGACCGTGACGAGCGTCGCGTCGTGTTCCTTCGCGGTACGGAGCAGATGCCACGGCACCGCATCCGCGTACCGGGCGGCCGTGGTGACCATCACCCAGATGTCGGCCGCGCAGATCAGTTCGGCGGCGAGCACCCTGTTGTCGGCCACGAGGGAGTCGATGTCGGGCGCGTCGAGGAGGGCGAGCCCGCGCGGGAGGGTGTCGGCGGTCTCGATGCGCAGCACGCGCCCGTCGTCCTCACCCGGCAGCAGCGGATCGTCCAGGGCGTCCTGTTGGGGCACCCACACGCGCGTGAGGTCGGGCAGTACGCGCATACCGCTGAACCAGTGATGGTCCTCCGGGTGGCACACGAGCACCGGAGTGCGGGTCGTGGGCCGCAGTACCCCGGCTTCACTGACCCGCCGTCCCACAAGGGAGTTGACCAGTGTGGACTTGCCCGCCCCGGTCGATCCTCCGATCACGGCGAGCAAGGGTGCTTCGGGTTCTCTCAACCGGGGCACGAGATAGTCGTCGAGTTGCGCGAGCAGTTCGTCGCGGTTGGCACGCGCGCGTGGAGCCCCCGCCAGGGGCAGCGGGAAGCGTGCGGCGGCGACACGGTCGCGCAGGGCGGAAAGTGCGTCGAGCAGCTGAGGCCGTACGTCCAAGGTCACCACATGCGAAGAATGCCCAATTTTGGAGGCTTTCTGAAGCATATGAGCATGTCTGCGCGCCGATCGGACATACGAGGCGGAAGGGACGCATGGGGCGCAGGCATAACGAGTGCACAACACCCGGGGCGTGAGACGCCAAAAGCGATGCACGATTCGCACCTGCCTGCGATTATCAGGACCGCTTCACTGAACCTCCACATCGAGCCACGGAGGCGAAGCACCAAGGACAGGGACCCGGGCGCTCTATCCTTGTCCCCGGCAAGGTCACGGACCCGCCCACACCCGGGCACCAGCACCACAGGCCACCACACCCGGCCCCCGTAGCTCAGTGGATAGAGCAGGCGCCTTCTAAGCGCTTGGCCGCAGGTTCGAGTCCTGCCGGGGGCGCCTCTCCCCGCCCTCCCCTCCGGGAGGGCTTTTCGCTGGTCGGAGCATCTCTCCGCGGGCGGCCGCAGCGGACACGCGCGGCATTCCCCGACTCCTCCCGACCCCCTCCCGACCCGCGTTGAGCGCCGTGAGCGCCTCAGGGACGCCTGAACCGGGCGTCATTCACCGTTCGGGATCCGAAAACTGTCCGAAAATGGCCCCGGAGTCACGCCACCGCTCGGCGCTGCTCGACACCGCTCAGCCCGTCACGACGCCGTCGAGAAGCGGCACACCCGCCCTTGACCAGCCCATGGTTCCCCCATGGACCACCGGTCGGAAACCAGCCACGCTTCGGTCACCAGGCGTTGGCCCACGGCGGAAACGATGCGGCGGATCGTTCGATCCCCTCCCAGAGGCCGCAACTGCGGACACGGCCTCTCCCATCCGACGAAACGACGGCCCACCCATGAAGCGACGACCCATGAGACGACCCGTGAGACGCCTCTCCCCCGGTCTTGCCCCCGGCGCCACTCCCGCCCTCGCCCTCGCCCTGTGCGCACTCCTCTCCGGCGCGCTGCCCGCCCACGCCGCAAGCCACTCCACCGGCCATTCGACCGGCAACCCGGTCGACGGGCACAGCAACAGCTACGGAACGAAGGCGTCGTACGAGCCCGGGCAGAACCCGCGGACCTACCAGCCCGCACCCCGGGGATTCCAGCCGGTGTTCACGGAGAACGTCTCCCGGCACGGGTCCCGTGCCGCGACCGACAGCGAGGACGGGGACCTCGTCCTCAAGCTGTGGGACCAGGCGGCGAGTGAGGGTCAGCTGACCGGGGCGGGCAAGGAGTTCGGGCCCCGGGTGCGGGCGCTGCTCGACGCCATGGCCAAGGTCGGGTACGGGAACCTGAGCGGGCGCGGCAGGCAGGAGATCCAGGACACCGCCGTACGCATGGAGAAGCGGCTCCCGGGACTCTTCGCGCACATCGCGAAGGACGGCGAGCCGATCGACGTCGTCAGCTCCGGGCAGGGGCGCGCGGTGGACAGCGCGGGCGAGTTCGCGACCGCGCTCACCAAGGCCGACCCGGCGCTGAAGCCGCTGATCGGGCCCGCCCGCGCGGACGAGGACCTGCTGTACTTCCACAAGGCGGCCGGGGGCGCCGCGTACCGCGACTACATCGACAACGACAAGCGGCTCGCGGACACCCTCAAGAGCGTCACCGACCAGCCGGCCACGCACCGCGCCGCCGTGAACGTACTGAAGAAGATCTTCAAACCGGCGTTCGTCGCACGGATCTCCGCGGGTGAGTTCTCGGACATCGGCAGCGACGTCGACGCGGCCGAGGCGGTCTACAACCTCTACGGCATCGCCCCCGCGATGCGCGCCGAGAGCCCGGGCGGCGCGGGCTGGCACATGGAGCGGTACATCGCGCCCCGCGACGCCGCCTGGTTCGGATATCTGAGCGACGCCGAGGACTTCTACGAGAAGGGCCCCGGCTTCGCCGACAGCGACATCACGTACAAGATGGCCGGCGTCCTGCTCGACGACTTCTTCAAGAAGGTCGAGGCCAGGCGGGACGGCACCAGCGACCTCGGCGCGGAACTGCGCTTCACGCACGCCGAGGAGATCATTCCGCTGGCCGCGCTGATGGGTCTGCCGGGCAGTACGAAGCCGGTGACCGCCAAGCGCCCGTACACCTACGCCGACAACCCCTGGCGCGGCGCGTCCGTGGCGCCGATGGCCGCGAACATCCAGTGGGACGTGTTCCGCAAGGGCCACACCTATCTCGTACGCATGCTCTACAACGAGAAGGAGACCGCGTTCAAGCAGGGCTGCCGCCCGGTGTCCAAGGGCAGCGCGTTCTACGAGCTGAACGAACTGGAGCGCTGCTTCGGACATACGCACCCGACGTCCTGAAGACCGGGCGAGCCCCACTAATCTGTCCGCCATGAACGCATCGGGGGACATGGTCGACGGGCGGTTCGAGCTGCTCGCGCGGCTCGGCAGCGGCGGTATGGGGACGGTGTGGCGGGCCCGCGACAGCGTGCTGCACCGGGAGGTCGCCCTCAAGGCCGTACGCCATGACGCGGCGGCCTCCGCCTCCGTCCGTGAGCGGGTGCTGCGCGAGGCGCGGGCGCTCGCCCGGATCAGCCACCCGAACGTGGTGATGATCCACCACATCATCGACGACGACCCGCACCCCTGGCTCGTCATGGAACTCGTGGACGGCGTCTCGCTCCAGGAGCGGCTGGCCGACGGCCCGTTGAGCCCGTCGGAGGCCGCCCGTCTCGGCCGTCAGGTGCTCGCCGCCCTGCGCGCCGCGGTCGCGGCGGGCATCCAGCACCGGGACGTCAAACCCGCCAACATCCTGCTGCGCGCCGACGGCTCCGCCGTGCTCACCGACTTCGGCATCGCGGCCCTCCAGGGTTCGACCGCGCTGACGGCGACCGGCGAGCTCATCGGCTCCCCCGAGTACATCGCCCCCGAGCGGATCCGCGGCAACGACGACGACCCGGCGTCCGACCTCTGGTCCCTGGGGCTCGTCCTGTACGTCTGCGTGGAGGGCATCAGCCCGTTGCGCCGCGGCACCACCCTGGGCACCCTCGCCGCCGTCCTCGACGAGGCCGTGCCGCCGCCGGTGCGCTCCGGCCCGCTCTCGCCCGTGCTCCAGGCCCTGCTCGTACGGGATCCGGCGGCCCGCCCCGACGCGGCGCGGCTGGACGCGATGCTGGCGCAGGTCGAGTCCGGTACGACTCCGGACTGGGCGCTGCCGACGGCGACGGCCCCGCTGCCGCCCGGCCCCACGACGGCCCCGACGCACGTCCTGCCCGTCCCGCCCGCGTCCGGCGGCACGATTCCCGGCGGCTCCGGACCCGGAGACCGTGGACCCGGCTCCGGGCCGGGCAGCACGGTTTCCGGCGGCTCCGGGCCCGGCAGTGCCTGGCCCGCCGAGCCGGTCGGCGAGCACCCGACGCGCGTCCAGAACCTGTCTCCGCGGGGGCGCAGGGGGCGCCCGGCTCTCATCGCCACCGTCGCCGTCGTCGTGGCCGCCCTCGCGACGGCCGCGACCGCGCTCGTGCTCAACCTGCGCGAGACGGACGGCGACGACGGCAAGGCCAAGGGCGGCGGCGTTTCGGCGTCCGGCACCGCGACCTCCCCGTCCTCGAAGCAGACGCCCACGCCCTCGTCGACACCCGCGCCGTCGAAGGAGGCCTCGCAGCCGGCCGCGTCGCCGTCCAAGGACGCCACCACCCCGCCCGCCACCGGCGGCCGATGGATCGCCCAACTGTTCTCCGAACCGGTCGGCTCCGGCACCGCCACGCGGGACCAACGGCTCGCGACCATCCGCAAGACCGTCCCCGAGGCGGTCTACGTCCGCAGCGACGACTACGCCTCGCTCCGCCCGGGTTTCTGGGTCATCTACGCCCCGGGCCCGTTCACCGACGGCCGCGCCGCCCTGAGCTTCTGCGCGGAGCGGGGCAGGACCACGTCGACCACCTGCGTCGGCCGATACCTGAGCACGGCGTCGGCGGACTACAGCCTCCAGTGCAGCCCCCCGGCCGACAGCCCGAAGGGCCGCTGCACACGCCAGTGAGCCGGGTCCCGACGCGCCGGTGAGCCGGGTCCCGACCCTCGGCGCAACCCTGACGCGACCCTGAGGCGCCCCCACCCCACCCCCGACCCCACCCCGATTCCTCCCCGATGTCATCCCGGAGATGTGTCAGAAGTCTTTGACAGGTCCAGGAGACAGCTGTCAGTCTTTTCTGACAGGTACGAAGGAAAGGGGCGCGATGCCCGAGGCCCCGCCTCCGGAACCGACCGGCGACGAGCTGCTGAAGGTGCTCTCCGCGCTGGGCAATCCGCATCGCCTGCGGATCGTCGCGGCCCTCATGGAGCGCCGGAACTACGTCAGCGCGCTGGCTCGCGAGATCGGTATGGGCCGCCCGCTGCTGCACATGCACCTGCAGCGGCTGGAGGCAGCCGGACTGATCGTCGGCACGCTCGAACTCTCGGAGGACGGCAAGGCGATGAAGTACTTCGAAGTCGCCCCGTTCTGCTACCGCCTGACGCCGCACGTCATCGCGCGGGCGGCCACGACGATCACCGAGCAGGCGCAAGAAAAGACAGACAAGACGGACAAGGCAGGCAAGACGAATGAGGCGGACAAGGCGGATCCGCCCGCGAAACCCGCGAGGACCACGAAGACCGTGAAGACCGCGAAAGAGGAAGCCAAGTGAAGGAGCAACTGGTGACGACCGCCGCGAGCGCCGACGACCTGGGGGTTCTGGTCGGCGCCGTCGGCGCGGCCGGGCTCTTCTCCCTGCTGATCGTGATCGTCTGGCAGGTCGCCGCCACCTGGCGCGCCCGGATGCTGGCCGCCCGCGAGCAGCAGTACAAGGAGTTGGCCGCGAAGTACGCCCAACTCCTCGAGGACACCGTGGAGTTGCAGCGCCGTACGGTCGAGGAGCAGCGGCAGACCCTCGACGAGCTGACGCAGACGCGACTGTCGGTCAACTCGATGGAGAAGATGATGCGCGAGATCGAATAGCGGGCGACGCCCAAGGCCTTGCCACCGCACTACTGCTGAACCGAACCACCGCGCGTACGGCCGGGAGCGCCAACTCCCGGCCGTACCCAAGCGGAACGACATCCCTGACACACATCCCGAACGCCACGGCAGGTCGTGACACCTGTTGCGCCGTGGTGCGGGCCCACGTGCGCCCCGGGCCGGTCATGGACCGGCGGCGCGCTCCACACGAAGGAGACTACTCATGCGTGCGCTGCTCCAGCGCGCCACCGGTGCGCCCGGCGGCCGGCGCGGAAAATGGCTCGTCCTCGCAGCCTGGCTGATCCTGGCCGTCGCACTCGGCCCACTCGCCGGAAAGCTCGGCGACGTCGAGGACTCCGGCGCCAACGCCTTCCTGCCGGGCGGCGCCGAGTCCGCGCGGGTCAACACGGAACTGGAGAGGTTCCGTACGGACCCGATCATGCCGGCGGTCGTCATCTACACGAACGACACCGACACCGGTACCGGTGTCGGTACCGGCGATGGCGACGACGGCGCGATGAACGCCAAGGCCACCGCCGACCGCACCGCCTTCGCCCCGTTCGTGCCCACCGGCGAGAAGGTCTCGCAGCCGGTCCCCTCCGACGACGGCAAGGCCCTGATGACCGTCGTCCCCCTGGACTCGGAGGACGAAGTCACCGACAAGGTCGAGGAATTGCGCGCGGTGGCGGCGGCGAACGCCCCGCCCGGCGTGGACGTCGAGGTGGGCGGCCCGGCCGCCTCCCTCACCGACTCGGTCGCGGTGTTCGACACCCTCGACTCGACCCTGATGATCGCCACCGGTCTGGTCGTGGCCGCCCTGCTGCTCATCACCTACCGCAGCCCGATCCTCTGGCTCTTCCCGCTCCTCGCGGTCGGCTTCGCCGCCGTCCTCACCCAGGCCGCCACCTATCTGCTCGCCAAGTACGCCGATCTGCCGGTCGATCCGCAGAGTTCGGGCGTCCTCATGGTGCTCGTCTTCGGTGTCGGCACCGACTACGCGCTGCTGCTGATCGCCCGCTACCGCGAGGAGTTGCACCGCCACGAGGACCGGCACACGGCGATGCGGATCGCCCTGCGGCGCTCGGGCCCGGCCGTACTCGCCTCGGCCGGCACCATCGCGGCCGGCCTCGCCTGTCTGGCCTTCGCCGACATCAACTCCTCGCGCTCGCTGGGCCTCGTGGGCGCGGTCGGTGTCGTCTGCGCCTTCCTGGCGATGGTGACGGTGCTCCCGGCCCTGCTGGTCGTCGCGGGCCGCTGGGTCTTCTGGCCCTTCGTCCCGCGCCACGGCACCCCCGCCCGCAAGCCCCGCACGGTGTGGGCCCGTATCGGGAACGCGGTCGCCCGACGCCCCCGCTGGTCCTGGCTGATGTCCGCCGCCGTCACGGGCGTACTCGCGCTCAGCGCGGCCGGGATCAACCTGGGCCTGACCCAGGCCGAGATGTTCCAGGACAAGCCCGAGTCGGTCGTCGCCCAGGAGAGGATCTCCGCCCACTACCCGTCGGGCGCCTCGGACCCGGCGACGATCGTCACCGACTCCGACCGGGCCGCCGAGGTGCGGGAGTCGGCGCGGTCGGTGCCCGGTGTCGCCCGCGTCGGGACCGGCGACCGTACGCCGGACGGCCGGCTCGCCACGCTGGACGTCGTACTGAAGGACGCCCCCGACAGCCGGGCCGCCAAGGACACCGTCGACGCCCTGCGCGACGCGGTGCACCGGCAGGGCGCCCTGGTGGGCGGCACCACCGCGGAGGCACTGGACACCCAGCGCGCCGCCGACCGCGATCTCACCACGGTCATCCCGATCGTGCTGCTGGTCGTCCTCGCCGTACTCGTCTGGCTGCTGCGTGCCCTCGTCGCCCCGCTGCTGCTCCTGGCCACCGTCGTGCTGTCGTACTTCGCGGCCCTGGGCGCCTCGAACCTGCTCTTCGAGCACGTCCTGGACTTCGCGGGCGTCGACTGGTCGATCCCGCTCATGGGCTTCGTCTTCCTGGTCGCCCTCGGCATCGACTACAACATCTTCCTTATGCACCGGGTGAAGGAGGAGGCCACCCGCCTCGGTCACTCCCGGGGCGTCCTGGAGGGCCTGACCAGCACCGGAGGCGTGATCACCTCCGCGGGCATCGTCCTGGCCGCCACGTTCGCGGTGTTCGCCGGGCTGCCACTGGTGACGATGGCCCAGATGGGCGTCATCGTCGGCATCGGCGTCCTCCTGGACACCTTCCTCGTCCGTACGGTCCTGGTGCCGGCCCTCGCCCTCGACCTGGGCCGCTGGTTCTGGTGGCCCGGCCGACTGTTCCGCGAACCGGGGCCGGACCACCGCCAGGAACCGAACAAGGAGGAGACTCATATGCTTTATCACCCCATATGAAGGAGCTTGGTGGATGATGCCCCGTTGAGCACCGTTACCCCCTGTGGGCCGTCGCGTTGAACGGGCAGTGCGGTCGCGTCGGAGCAGCCGCGCTCACCGAAATCGAAGGAGTGAACGTGATGTCTCGCATCGCGAAGGCAGCCGGTGTGGCTCTCGGCACGGGTGCCGTTGTGATCAGTGGTGCCGGTCTGGCCATGGCGGACGCGGGCGCCGAGGGCAAGGCCGTCGGCTCGCCCGGCGTCCTGTCGGGCAACGTCATCCAGGTCCCGGTCAACGTGCCGGTCAACCTCTGCGGCAACACCGTGAACGTCATCGCCCTGCTGAACCCGACGTTCGGCAACGAGTGCGCGAACGTCGACGAGGGCCCGAAGGGTCACCCCGGCCCCAAGGGACACGGCCCCAAGGGCTACGGCCACTGAGTCACCGCACCCACGCGAAGGCCCCCGGCGGTACACACCACCGGGGGCTTTCCCCTGTTCACCCGTCACCGGCCACCGGCCACCGGCAGACCGAACGTACCGACGGATCAGATCCACCGGTGGATCAGACGTACCGGTAGATCCGGCTGTGGTCCTCCAGTTCGTCCGGTGTCACGCCCCACGGCGGCATCTCCTCGTGCCGCGCCACCACGCGCCCCCGCTGCCGGTCCCCGAGTTCCGGCGGCGACTCGGGCAGATACCGGGCCCCCTTGTGCCGCTTCTGCCAGCGGGTCCAGAGCAGGTCCACGAAGGAGTGGTGCAGCCAGAAGACGGGGTCGTTGACCGACGCCCCGCCGAGCATGTGCCCGCCGACCCAGCGGTGCACGCGATTGTGGTTGCGCCAGGCGTCGTTGCCCTGCCCGGTCCCCCACCCTTCGAGCTTGTTCCGGAAGCCGCGGGAGGAGGTGGAGTCCCAGGGCGCCGTGTCGTACACGGGGTCCTTGAGGGCCCGCGCGAGCTCGTCGGCGGTCGGGAGGGCGAGTGGATCGTGGGGCCGGCCGAGGTCGCGCATGAGGTACTCGCCGTCGGTCATCGACTCCTTGACGACCCACTTCTTGTGCCGGTAGGCGAACGGTCCGGTCGTCACCTGCCGGTCGGAGCGCCGCCCGTTGCCTCCGAGCAGGTCCTCACCCCACAGCGAGGCGGCGGGCGTCCGGTCCTTCGTCCAGTCCCAGTACGGCACGGACACCCCGGAGTCGACCCGCCGCAGCGCCCGCTCCAGCTCCAGCAGGAACCGCCGGTGCCAGGGCAGGAAGGAGGGCGCCATATGGGCCGTACGCAGCCCGCCGTCGCCGTCCGACACATAGTGCTCGATGTGCATACGGACGAACTCGTCGTACTCGCCGGTGCGTTTGATCTCCAGGAACGCGCCGACGAGCCTGCGCCGCTCGGCCCCTGTCAGCGCGCTCACGTTCTTACGCGTGTACGCCATGCGCGTGCCCCTCCCCCGGGTCCGCCTCCGCCTCCGCGGCGGCCGCGCGCAGCCGCAGTGTGCCGCCCAGTTCGTCGACGGCCCCGCGGGCGGCGGCGAGCGGCGTCGGATACGACTGGTAATGGTCGACCATGGTCAGATAGCCGCCGTCGGCCCGCCGCATGAGATGCAGCGGCCGGCCGTCCACGGTGACCCGCCACTGCCCGGCGGGGGCCGCGCCCGCGGCACCGGCGCGCCGGACACCACTCGCCGTGCCCTCGACGACCGCGGCGTCTTCAGCGCCTGTGGCGTCCTTGAACCCACGGATCCACCGTCCGCGATACATCTCGTCGAACTCGGCCCCGAACTCCGCCTCGGACTCGCCCGGTTCGCCGGACGCGGGCGGCTCGGCGCGCGACGGGCGCGACGGACGCGAGGCCGCGACGAGGGGAGCCAGGGCGGCGGCGACGGCCGCGACGAGCAGCCCTCTCAGGACGTCCCGCCGCGTGCCGTTCACCGCTCCCACCCGCACTCCTCCATGAACTGTCCGGCCCGAGCGGCCTGTCGGCCGGGCCGGCCCGTGGTGTCTACAGCCCGGGCGCGAGGCCCAGGTTCGCCCCCGGCGCCGCCTGCAGAACCGGCGCCAGAAGACCGGCCTCGGGCAGCTTCGGGGCCGGAAGGCCGAGCTTGTCCGCCTGAGGCGCGGTCAACGGAGCGTCCAACGAGGCACCCGGCGTCAGGGCACGCAGGTCCGACGTGGGCGTGCTGGCGGCGACGTGGTCGAAGGTGTCCCCGAGAACGCGCGGCACCGGCGTACGCAGGTCGAGGGACGGCAGGTCACTGGTGACCGGCAGCTGCGGGACGGCCCGGTCCGGCAGCAGCCGGCCCTCGACGTACCGCGGCCCGTCGGGGTTGCCCGGCGTGGGCAGCGGCAGGGTGCCGCCGATCCTGGGCATCTCCATGTTCAGCGAGTTCTCCACACCGTCCAGCGGCACGGCGACCGGGATCCCGTCGGCCGCGACGGCGGGCGTCGCGACGGCGGCCGCCACACAGGTGACGACGGCGGCAAGAGTTCCTCGGGTGGTCGACTTCATCTCAGGCACGGGCCTTTCGGGATTCGGGGGCTGCGTCCGAAACGCGTAACGACACGGCGAACGACATCAGGTCAAAATTCCCCCGGTGGATGCAATTGTCAGCTCGTCCAGAAGTCCCACCAACGCGTCAACACGAGCATTCCGATGATCCCCAGATGCAGAACCGGCAGCACCCACGTGAATTCGGCGAGGAATCCCTTCGCCCAGCCGGGTGCGGGCAGGAATTCATTTCGTACGTTGAACGACGTGACGTACCAGAACATGATGATCGTCGCGATCCAGGCGAGGCAGCACCACAGGCACAGCGCGTTGATGCTGTACAGCGACTCGTACTGGAGCCATGTCACGAAGCCGACGCCGAACAGCGTGCCCGCGTCGAGCGTCAGCCAGTACCAGCGCGGGAACGCCGCACCGGCCAGCAGGCCCGCGCCGACGCAGATCACGATGCCGTACGCGACCAGACCGAGCATCGGGTTGGGGAACCCGAAGGCGGAGGCCTGGTCGCTCTTCATGATGTTGCCGCAGGAGACGACCGGGTTCAGGCTGCAGCCCGGGGTGAAGTCCGGGTCCTCCAGCAGCTTGAACTTGTCGATGGTGATGACCCAGGAGGCCAGCAGTCCGGCCGCGCCCGTGATCACCAGCAGCAGGGCGAACGCGCGGCCGGCGCCCGCTGTGCGCATCGTCAGCCGCGCAGGCTGCGGGCCGGGAGGAGGGCGTGCGCCGCGCTGTTCAGGGTCTTCTCGTCGCCGGCGAAGGCGGCCAGCGTCTCCGGTGCGACGGGCTTGCCCGGCTCGGCCTCGGGCCAGGGGCGGGTGGTGAACAGGAAGTAGGCATAGCCGCGTTCGCCGACCGCGGCGAGCCACTCCGGCGGCACGGTGCACTGGGCGTTGAGGTGGGCCATGGTGACGACGGCCTGCCCGGCCTCGACGAGGAGACCGACGGGGAAGCTGGGCTGCCGGGTGCCGTCGACGATCTCGTCGCCGATGGGCAGGCCGCTGCGGTGCAGCAGTTGCTCGACGGCGGCCGTGGAGCCCTCGGGGCCGCCCTCGCCGTCACCGAGCGAGTAGGCCAGCAGGAACGGCATGTCGCCGTCGGGGTGTTCGCCGCTCCACGCCATGACGACGAGCGTGCCGAGGTCGGCGGCACGGAAAGGACGCGTTTCGCTTGATGTTGAGGTCACCGCGGAACCGTATCGACGCGCCGGAATGCGTCCGCTCCGTTTCTCACTCGCCCGGGGGATTTCCGGCCGGGTCTCCACACGAACGGGGGACTGTGTCGAACGGCCGGAAAGAAGAATCGGAACGGCACGGACAATCGGAGAACACGACGAAGGGCCGGTTCCGTGTGATGCGGAACCGGCCCTTCGTCACTTCCGGAAGTCGCGTCCGATGCCGCGTCCGGAGTTTCGTCCGAAGTCACTTCTGGAGGGGAAGTCCGCCCAGGAGCCCCGTGGGACCCTCCGCCGAGTTGAGGGCCTTCGTCGCGCCGTCGACGGTGTTCAGCACGGAGTCCTTGTTCGACGTGTCGAGCGCGTTCGACTGCGACTGCAGGGGCATGGCGTCCGCGGCGTCCACCGGCTCGGTGGTGAGCGCGCCGAGCGCCGAGTCGAGGCCGCCGTTGAGACTGGAGGGCGTGAGGTCGGCGGCAAAGGCGGGCGCTGCGGCAGCAGCGATGACCAGGGACCCGGCGACGACAGCGGCGGCCTTCAGGGACTTCATCGTGTTCCTTTCGTCGGCAACTCGCGTCGCCGGAGGGAAATTTCGCTGAACTGCACCCTGCCCAACGATCCCCCTTCTGGACGGAAACTCCGTTCACCGAAAATTTCTGGAAGCCACCCAATTGAAGGGTGTGTCAAATCGTCAAATGGGATCCCTCATATGAAAACAGCCGTCGGGCCGGCCCGGGTGACGGGCCGGCCCGACGGGTCGTTCAGGAGGGCAGCAGGCCGCCGGTGGGCAGGGGCAGCGCGCCCGTGGGCAGGGGCAGCTTGGGCAGACCCGGCAGGTTCGCCGCGGGCAGGCCGCCGCCCAGCACCGTGGCGACGACGACGTTGACGAGGCCGGTCACGACGGCCAGCGCGGCCGCCGCGACACCGGCGACGTCACCGCTGGTGGCGGCCTTGACCAGGGAGTCGACCGCGGCCTGCAGGGCCTTGAGCGCGTCGGCCTTGAGGTCGAGCGGGATCTCGGCGGCCGCACGCTGGGCGTCCTTCGGCAGCGGCAGCGCGGGGGCCGCCGGAAGCTTCGGCACCTCCGGCAGCGCGGCCGGCGGGGCGACCGGCGTGACGGGGGTGACCGGCGTGGCCGGAACAGCGGGCTTGGCGGGGGTCGTGGGCGTGGCCGGAGCAACCGGCTCGACCGGCGACGTCACGGCGTCGGGCGTCGCGGGCTTGGCCGGAGTGGTCGGAACGGCGGGCGTGGCCGGGGCGGCCGGTGCCGTCGGGGTGGGCGGTGCGGTCGGCACGGCCTGGTCCCGCTCGGCCTTGACCGGCGGGGTCAGCGAGCCTGCGGCCGGGGCGGCCGCGGAGGCCTTGGCGATGGCGGCCTTCACCGCGTCGGCGAGCTTGGCCGCGTCGGCGGCGGGGAGCTGGCCGTTGTCGGCCTTGAGCACGGCGTCGAGCAGGTCGGTGACCGGCTTGAGCACTCCGCCGACGTCGCCGAGGCTCTTGACCTGCGCCAGCAGAGCGTCCGCTCCGGGCACCGGCGCCTGGGCCGCTATGGAACGGGCATCGCGGGTCGAGTCGTGGTCGGCGGCCACGGCGGCCGGTCCGGCGATCCCGAGCAGAAGCGTGGCGCAGAGTGCGGGGGCCGCGATACGCCGTGCGGGCAGAGCACGCATGGAGGGGTCCTTTCGGTGGTGCGTACGGATCTTGTGCTCACCGTGGAATCGGTGAGCACCTCCTGCAACCGAACGACCGCGCTCCGTAGCGGCCCGGGCGGGCCGCCGCGTCCGTTGTCCCTGGTGAGGTGCCATGCCCGGGTGTTTCCCCGGCGTTCGGCGCCCCTCCGTCCATTCGGGGCAACGCGGACCGGCCGCCCTCCCTGTGGGAGGACGGCCGGTCGAGGGCTGCGCAGCGACGTCAGTCGTTGGCGCACTCGTTGCCGAACGCCGGGTTCAGCAGCGCGATGACGTTCACGGTGTTGCCGCAGACGTTGACCGGCACGTGGACGGGGACCTGGATCAGGTTGCCCGACAGGACGCCCGGGGAGTGGGCGGCGAAGCCGTGCGCGTCACTGTCGGCGGCGGCGACGCCACCGGTGCCCGCCATGGCGGCGGCGGCAACGGAGGTAAGGACCAGGCCCTTCGCGATACGCGACATGGAGAGGTGCTCCTTGGGATTGACACAACAACCCGGGCGGGGTGCCCGGCTCTGGATCAACGCGCGGCACTGGCGCGGGTTGTGCCACCAAATGGGTGAAGTCCCCGACCGGGTGCCGGGCGGCGGACGGGCCCACGACGGCGCCTCCGCCCGACGCGGCGTCAACCAGTGTATGCAGCATGATTACGACACACTTGACGGGTTTCACCGATAAATACGGATAGCAGCTACAGTTGCGTTCCTCCTCAGGCCGCTTGAAACAGACGGGGAGTCATGGCGGCACCCATGTGATGTCCACAGCCTGTCCGTCCGCAGGGTCAGAACCTCTTCCCGAATTCCCCCGAAAGGGCAACGCCGGTCATGCGCAATTCCCTGGGTCCTCTGCTGCGCCGTGGGATGGTGGGTGCCTTTTCCCTCGCCTCGCTCTGGGCACCGGGAGGACCGGCGGCGGCCGCGCCTGCCATGCCCACGACGTCAACCACGTCGACGACGTCAACGGCGCCGGCGGCCGAGGCCGAGAGCCTCGCCTTCACCCAGCGGTACCGCGCGCTCCAGCACGGCGGGATCGTCCGGGCCGCCAACTCGTCCATCACCTGCCGGCGGCCCGTCGAGCGGTCGGCGGCGTCCTGTCCCGCCGCACGCGAGGGCCGGGCGGCCGCGAACGACGACAACGACGACTTCGAGATGTTCTACATCGACGTCGACAACGACCCGAACACCTACAACTCCAGCCGCGCCGAGGTCCGTCCGCCGGCCGGCGCCCGGGTCTCGTACGCGCGGCTGTACTGGGGCGGAAACCTCCGCGTCGGTGAGCAGAAGCCGCCCAAGGACAACGGGCGGGTGCTGATCGCCGAACCGGGCGGCCAGTACAAGGAGGTGCTCGCGGACACCGTCGTCGGGCACCGGGTCGCGCACGGCGCGGACGCCTTCCAGGCCTCGGCGGACGTCACCTCTCTGGTGCGCTCCAGCGGCGCGGGCGCCTACACCGTGGCGCAGGTCAATGTGGCGATGGGCCACTCGGCGGCCGGGGCGTGGGGCGGCTGGACGCTGATGGTTGCGTACGAGAAGGAGTCGGAGCCGCTGCGGCACCTGGCGATGTGGGACGGGTTCGACCCGCTGGGCGCGGGCAGGGACCAGACCGTCCGGCTGCCCGGCGTGAAGTTCCCCGAGGGGGCCACAGGGCGTGCGGGGCTCGTCGCCTACAACGGTGACCGTGGGCGGACCGGCGGCTCGCTCACCCTTGTGGCAGGCGGCCTGACGACCCGTCTGGCCAACGGCGTGAACCCCCGTGACGACGTACTGAACTCGACCATCAGCGAGCCCGGCCGGACGGCCCCGGGACGCACACCCGCGTATCCGAACACGCTCGGGTACGACTCCGACGTCTTCGAGCTCGACAAGGGGCTGCGGCACGGCGGTGACCGGCTGGACTTCCGCCTGGTGTCGCCGCGCGACACGGCGTGGGCCGGAGCGCTGTTCGTCGCCGTCGACGCGAAGCGCTGACACCGCCCGCCCTCCTCTCTCCATGAACTCTTCTCTCTCCACGAACTCTCCCGTGAGTTCCCCGTGACCTCCCCCTGAGCCCCTCCGAGCGCCACCCGTGAGCGAGGAACGCACGCATGCAACTGTCACCGCCCGGCCCTCGGCCGCGGGTCCTGCACGTCTCCCAGCCCGTCGACGGCGGGGTGGCCCGCGTGATCACGGATCTCGTACGGGCCCAAGTGGCCGCCGGGACCGAGGTCACCGTCGCCTGTCCGGCGGGCGGCTCACTCGCCGCGGCGGCCGAGGCACTGGGCTGCGGCGTACGGACCTGGCACGCGACCCGTTCGCCCGGGCCGTGGCTCGCGCAGGAGGTACGGAGTCTGCGCCAGGTCGTGCGGGAGGTTGACCCCGACGTGGTGCACGCGCACAGCGCCAAGGCGGGCCTCGCGGCGCGGCTCGCCGTGCGCGGGCGGGTGCCGACCGTGTTCCAGCCGCACGCCTGGTCGTTCGAGGCGGCCGGCGGGGTCACCGGGCTGCTCGCACTCAACTGGGAGCGGCTGAGCGCGCGTTGGGCCTCCAGGGTGGTGTGCGTCAGCGAGGCGGAGCGGCGGACCGGGCGGCGGTCGGGGATCGCCGGGCGGTTCACCGTGATCCCCAACGGCGTCGATCCTGAGCGCTTCCACCCGGCGTCGGTCGGAACCGTACGGGCCGGGATCGAGCTGCTCGACGGGGTCGATCCGGCGGCGCCGCTCGTGGTCTGCGTCGGGCGGCTGTGCCGGCAGAAGGGGCAGGACGTCCTGCTCGACGCCTGGCGCGAGGTGACCCGGCGGGTGCCCCAGGCGCGGCTCGTGCTGGTGGGCGACGGGCCCGACGCACAGGCGCTGCGCTCCGCCGCTCCCGAGTCGGTGTTGTTCGCCGGGGCCGTCACCGATGCCGTGCCCTGGTACCAGGCCGCCGATCTGGTGGTCCTGCCGTCCCGTTGGGAGGGCATGGCGCTGGCACCGCTGGAGGCCATGGCCTGCGGACGGCCCGTCGTGATCACCGACGTGGACGGGGCGCGCGAGAGTCTGCCGCCGGGCCAGGGGCCGCGCTGTCTGGTGCCGTCGGAGCGGCCGGCCGAACTGGCCGCGGCCGTCGCCGAGTTGCTGCTCGACCCGCTGCTGCGCGAGTCGCTCGGCCATCAGGGGCGCCGGTACGTAACGACCACGCACGACTTCGGGCGCACGGCGAAGGCCGTCGCCGAGGTGTACCGCGAGCTGATCGGCACCCGGCCGACCCGGTCGACGCGGCCGAGAGGACGGAACACGGGCGTGGAAGCCACCGAGTGCAGGGAGTCCATCCACACGTGACTGCGGAAAGTACCGTTCCCTCCCCCGGTGGCCGGCCGCGGGCGACGGACCACGGATTCTCGCCCGTCTCGGTCATCCCGCCGCGCGAGGCCGCCGGCGGCTTCAGATTCCCCAGCGGCGGACGGCCGTTCGTACGGCGGCCCTCGCGGCTGCCGCTGCCGGCCGTGGACGTCTGCGCGGCACTGCTCGGCGGCGGCCTGGTGCTGCCCTGGACGCATCCGCTTCCGCTCGCCTCGCTGGTGCTCGCGGTGCTGTGGCTGAACGCGCACGGGTCGCTGTACCGCGCCGCGCCCGTCCCCGCGATGCTGGACGAACTGCCCGCCGTCTGCGGCCGGATCGCGGTGGGCTGGTGCGCGCTCGCGGCCCTGCTCGCGGCGTACTCCCCGGACCACGCGCTGTCCGCCCGCACCCTGGTCCTCGGCTGCGCGGTGCAGTCGGCGGCGAGCTGTCTGGGCCGTGGTGTCGTGCACGGGCGGCGGCGCCGGGCGCTGCTGCGTCGGCCGCGCGCGGCCTTGGTGGTCGGCCGGGCCGCGATCGCTCAGCGTGTGGCCGCCGCCTTCCTGCGCCACCAGGCGTGCGGGGTACGGCCGGTGGGTGTCGTCTCCGACGAGAGCTCCGGCGGTGAGGGGCTGCCCGTCCTGACCACGGGCGAGGAGGTCCAGCGGGCGCTCATCCAGAACGGCGTGCAGGACGTGCTCGTCGTGGGCCCCGCCGCGCGTGCCGAACAGGGGCCGCTGCTGCGGGCCTTGGGCGAGTCGGGCTGCGCGGTGTGGGAGGTGGACGCGGACTCCCCGGCGTACGAGAGGACGGACCGGCTCGCGGGGTTCGCCTGTCGGCGGCTGCCGGTGGGGCGGCGGTACGGGAGCGCCGGAAAGCGGCTGCTCGATGTGCTGGTGTCCGGGGTGCTGCTGCTGATGGTCAGTCCGGTGCTGCTGGTGTGCGCGGTCGTGCTGCGGATCGGCGACGGGCCCGGGGTGGTGTTCCGGCAGGAGCGGATCGGCAAGGACGGGCGGCCGTTCACACTGCTGAAGTTCCGTACGCACCGGCCGGTCGACGCGCACGAGGCGGCGACACGGTGGAGTGTGGCGAACGAGCACGAGATGAGCTGGTTCTGCCGCTTCCTGCGCCGGTCCTCGCTGGACGAGCTGCTCCAGCTGTGGAACGTCTTCTGGGGCGACATGAGCCTGGTCGGTCCGCGACCCGAACGGCCTTATTTCGTGGGCCAGTTCAGCCAGACCTACCCCGGTTACGCGGCCCGCCACCGGATGCGGACCGGGATCACCGGGCTCGCGCAGATCCACGGGCTGCGCGGTGACACCTCGATCGAGGACCGCTGCCGGTTCGACAACGCCTACATCGACAACTGGTCGCTCTGGCAGGACGTGTGCATCCTGCTGCGCACCGCCGCCGCACTCGTGCGCCCGACGGGGAGCTGACCGCGTGACCCAGCTGCTGACCGCTCCTCCTCTCACGACCGCCGTCTCGGCGCCGCGCCGCTTCCTTCCCGTGCTGCCCGTGGTGGCCCTCGTCGCCATGATGGCGCTGCCGGTCTCCGGGGGCGGCGACTCAGGAGGCGGCACCGTCGCGGACGCCGTGTCGGGGCTGGTCGTGCTGTACTGCGCGATCCGCCTCGTACGCGACCGCCGGCGCCCCCTGTCCCCTGCCGCCGCCGTCGTGCTCGCCCTGCCCGTCGTCGGGATCGCGCTCGCCGCGGCGGGGGCCGGCTCGCCGGGGGCGGGGATCACCGGACTCGTGCGCTATCTGCAGATCTTCGTGCTCGTCCCCGTGGCGGTCATGCTGCTGATCCGCGACCGCCGGGACGCGCGGCTGGTCGCCTGGTCGCTCATCGGGCTCGCGCTGTGGCAGGGGGCGATCGGGGTCCATCAGTACGCGACCGGGACCGGGGCCTCGTACATGGGCGAGGAGATCCGGGCGGTCGGCACGTTCGGGGCGGCGGACGTCATGGGGATGGCGACCGTGGTGTCCTTCGGCGTGGTGTGCTCGCTCGGGCTGGCGCTCGGCGCGGGGCCGGGCCGGCAGCGGACCGCGGCGGCGCTGTGCTCGCTGGTCCTGCTGCTGCCGCTCGCGCTGTCGTTCAGCCGGGGCGCGTGGATCGCGACGGCCGTGACGTGCGGGGTCCAGCTGGCGCTCGCCGGGATGCGGCGGGCGGTGAAGGTGTTCGCGGTTGTGGCGGCCGCGTCGGTGGTTCTCGTGGGCGGGCTCGGGGTGGGCACCGCGATGCTCCAGGAGCGGATCAGCAGCATCACGCAGGTCGCGGACGCGCCGGACCAGTCGGTGACGGACCGTTACACGATGTGGGCGGCCGCGGTCGACATGTGGCGCGACCAGCCGCTGACCGGGGTCGGGCTGAAGGGATTCCCCGACCACCGCGACGGGCACGCCTCGCTCGCGCTGTCGTCGGGCAGTGACACGGAGGGCGCGGGCGCCGGCTTCAAGCGCCAGCCGCTCCTGTCGCCGCACAACATGTACCTGCTGATCCTCAGCGAGCAGGGGCTGCTGGGTCTGCTCGCGCTGGCCGGGAGCTGGCTGGCGCTGCTGGTGTGCGGGCTGCGCAGACTCTTCCGCGCCCGGCGCCACTCGTCGGGCGCCCTCGACTGCGCCCTCGTGGCATGCGGCCTGCTGACCTGGCAGCTCGTCGACTTCGCGTACGCCGACATCGGCGGCCCCTCGACCGCACTGACCGCGGTCCTCTTCGGCCTCGGCGCCTGGTGGGCGCTGGCCTCCGAGGAGGCCGGGCAGCGATGACGGTAACGCCCTCCCGGGCGGAGGGGGAGGACGCGGTGGTCCGGGCCGGGGGTCGTGGTGGGTTGAGGCCGGGGGCCGGGGCTGGGGGTCGGGATCGGCTCGGTTCGGGGCCGGATTCCGGGGACCGGCTTGGTTCGGGGCCAGGGACCGGGGACCGGCTTGGTTCCGGGTCAGGGACCGGGGCTGCGGAGCACGGTGTGACACCCGCGCCCGCATCACTGTCCACGCATACCCCCGCACTCGCGCCCGAGGGCAGGACCGGCGCGTTGCCCGCGGCCCGGGTCGCGCCCGTCGGCGATGCCGAGCCGTCCGCCGAGACCGAGCAGGGCACCGACGCCGCGTCGGCCACCGGTGTCGCCCCGCCCACCCGTGGGTTCCTCGCCAAGGCCACGCTCGTCACCGCTGTTCTCTCCATCGCCGGGGCCCTGCTCGGTCTCGGCCGGGATCAGGCGCTGGCGCATCTCTTCGGGGCCGGGACCGAGACGGACGCCTTTCTGGTGGCGTGGACGGTGCCGGAGGTCGCGGCGACGCTGCTGATCGAGGACGGGATGGCGTTCGTGCTGGTCCCGGCGTTCAGCCTGGCGGTGGCCAGGCGGGCGCGCGGGACCACCACAGGCACCGACCCCGTCCGCGCGCTCGTCGCCTCGACACTGCCGCGCCTCGCGCTGGCCTTCGTGGCGGTCGCGGCACTGCTGATGGCCGGGGCGCCCTACCTGGTCGCGGCCCTCGCGCCGGGGCTGCCCGACCCCGGGCTCGCCGTCGACTGCACGCGGCTGACCGCGACCTGCGTCCTGAGCTTCGGGCTCGCCGGTTACTGCAGCGCGGCCCTGCGCGCGCACCGCCGCTTCCTGGCGCCCGCGGCCATCTACGTCGCCTACAACACCGGCATCATCACGGCGATGTTCGTCCTCGGCGGTCGGTGGGGCGTACGGTCGGCGGCCGTCGGCGTCGCGCTCGGCGGCTGTCTGATGGTGGCGGCACAGGCGCCCTCCCTCGCCCGGCAGCTCTTCGGCCGCCACCGGTCCGCCCCGGAGACCGAAACAGCCGCCGCACAGGGCGGCCCGGCGCCCCTCGACGGCCCCGAGGTCGGCAAGGCCACCAAGATCCCCGAAGTCACCGAGGTCGCCGAGGCCACCGACGACCCGGTCCCCTCTGTGAAGCACTCGGTCGAACTCGCCCTCATCGCACCCGTGCTGATGTTCGCCCTGTGCCGTCAGTCGCAGGTCCTCATCGAGCGGTTCCTCGCCTCGACCCTCCCCTCCGGAGCCATCTCGCATCTGAACTACGCGCAGAAGGTGGCCCAGATCCCGATGACGCTCTCGCTGATGCTCTGCACCGTCACCTTCCCGGTGCTGGCGCAGGCGCTCGCCGAGGGTGACACCGAGCGGGCCCGCACCCGGGTGGAGCGCGATGTGGCGGTCGCCTCGTGCATGGTGCTGCTGGGCGCTGCCGCGGTGTTCGCGTGCGCGCCGCAGATCATCAACCTCCTGTTCCAGCGAGGCGCGTTCACCGCGCAGGACACGGCGGCGACGGCCACCGTCATGCGGGTCTACTCCGTCGGACTGCTCGGGCACACCCTGGTGGGCGCGCTGGTGCGGACGTACTTCTCGGCCGGCCGGCCCACCTGGTACCCGCTGGCCGCGATGGCGGCGGGCATCGTCGCCACCTCCTGGATCGGCGCGGGAACCGTCGACGCCTGGGGCGTGCGCGGGATCGCCGCCGCCAACGCCATCGGGATCACCGTCACCGCGGCCCTGCTGCTGTCCGGCATGGGCGAGCGGCGCAGCGTACCGATCCGCACCCGCCGGGTCATGCACGAACTGTCCAAGCCGGTCCGGGCCGCCGTGTGCGCGGCCGTCGCGGGGGCCTTCTGCGCGAGCCGCGTGGACTCCCCCGAACTCGCCCTGGCCGTCGGCGGTCTGACCGTGACCGTCGTCTACGTCCTGCTGCTCCGGGTGCTCGGCGTCAAGGCCGTCGCGCCCGCCTTCCGTACCGCCCTCCGCTCCGTCACACGAAGGCTGCCGCATGTCCGTTTCCGCTGACACCCCCGACCTGACCCGTACCGACCCGCGCCCGGCCGCGCCCCTGTGGGTGGCGATGTACCACTCGGTGGGCGACTGTTCGGACGACCCGTACCGCATCACGGTCTCGCCCGACCGGCTTGACCGGCAGCTCGGCTGGCTGCGCCGCCGGGGCCTGCGCGGGGTGAGCATGGCCGACCTGCTCGCGGCCCGCGCCCGGGGCGAGGGCCGGGACCTCGTGGGGCTGACCTTCGACGACGGGTACGCGGACTTCACCGACAACGCCCTTCCGGTGCTGCGGCGCTGGGGCTTCGGCGCCACCGTCTTCGTGCTCCCGGGCAGGCTGGGCGGCACGAACGAATGGGATCCGCTGGGCCCGCGCAAGCCGCTCCTCACCGCCGACGGCATCCGCAGGCTCGCCGACACCGAGGGCCTGGAGATCGCCTCGCACGGTCTCACCCATGTCGACCTCACCGAGGCGGACGACGCCCTGCTGGGCGCCGAGACCGGTGGCAGCCGGGCCCTGCTCTCCGAGCTGACGGGCCGCGAGGTCCTGGGCTTCTGCTACCCGTACGGGACCGTCGACCAGCGGGTCGCCGACGTGGTGCGCGCGGCCGGCTACGAGTACGCGTGCGCGATCGACCCCGGCCCGCTGACCGGCCCGTTCGCCCTCCCCCGCGTGCACATCGGCGAGAACGACACCTCCTGGCGGCTGCTGCTGAAGTACCGCCTCAACCGGCTCCGCCGCCGCCCGGTGCCCCTCGCGCCTGCGGAGCCCCTCCCCATCTCCGTGTCCCTGCCGTCCCCCGCGTCACCGGAGTCCCCGGTGAAGGAGACCCCGTGAAGGCCCTGCACGTCATCACCGGTCTCGGGGTGGGCGGGGCCGAGCAGCAACTGCGCCTCCTGGTCCGCCACCTGCCGGTCGACTGCGACGTGGTGACCCTCACCAACCCGGGCGCGGTGGCCGAGGACCTCACCGCGGACGGCGTACGCGTCATGCACCTCGGCATGCACGGCAACCGGGACCTTTCGGCGCTGCCGCGTCTCGTGCGCGAGATCCGCGGCGGCCGCTACGACGTCGTCCACACGCATCTCTACCGGGCCTGCGTCTACGGCAGGATCGCCGCGCGCCTGGCGGGTGTGCGGGCCGTCGTTGCCACCGAGCACTCGCTGGGCGACTCGCAGATGGAGGGCAGGCGGCTCACCGCGGGCGTCCGCGGGCTCTACCTGGCCAGCGAGCGCCTGGGGCGCGCGACGGTCGCCGTCTCGCCCACGGTCGCCGAGCGCCTGCGCCGCTGGGGCGTGCCCGGGCCGCGCATCGAGGTCGTACCGAACGGCATCGACGTGGCGCGCTTCCGCTTCGACGCGGCCCGGCGCGAGAGCACCCGGCGGCGGCTCGGGCTGCCGCAGGGCGCGTACGTCGTCGGGGGTGTCGGACGTCTGACGGCCACCAAGCGATTCGAGGTGCTCGTCCGGGCGCTGGCCGAACTCCCCGACGACGTCTGGCTGTTGCTGGTCGGCGGCGGCCCGGAGGAGAACGTCCTGCGGCGCACGGCACAGGCCGCGGGTGTCGCCGACCGGGTGCTGTTCACCGGCGAGCGCCCCAACACCGATGCCTCACAAGGCGGTTCGGGTCTCGATCTGCCCTCCCTGATAGGAGCCATGGACACGCTCGCCTCGCCCTGCGCGGAGGAGGCCTTCGGACTCGCCGTCGTGGAGGCCCTCGCTGCGGGGCTGCCCGTGCTCTACGTCTCCTGCCCGGCCGTCGACGACCTGCCGCCCGGCGCGGCCCCGTTCGCCCGGCGCGTCCAGGGCGGCGCGGACTCGTTCGTACGGGCCCTGCGGCAGGTCCGCGCCCAGGGCCCGGGGCCGCGCTCCGCGCCCGAGGCGGCCCACCACTACAGCATCGCCCGCAGTGCCGACCGGCTCATGGACATCTACACGGCCGCAACTCTGGGAGTGAGTTCCGCATGACCGAAAACCCCACTCGTACAACCGGCCGGCCGGTGACGGCACTTGTCCGCGCCAAGGGGCTTCCGCCCTGGTCCCTGCTGGCCGCGGGCGCCGCCCTCGGCGGCCTGCTCGGCGGCGCGTACGGCGAGCTGAAGACACCGCAGTACTCCGCCACGAGTTACGTCATCGCCGTCCCGACCGAGCAGTCGGACCCGACGGCGGCGCTCGGCTTCGCCCAGGCGTACGGCCGGGTCGCCACCCAGCTCGCGGTGCTCGGGGACGCCCAGGTGTGGGCGGGCGTACCGGTGTCGACGCTGCGCGAGAGCGTGCGGACGGCGACCTCGCCGGACGCCCCGATGGTCGCCGTGACCGCCACCTCCGCGCGCCCCGACCTGGCCGCGGACATGGCCAACGCCGTGTCGCGCTCGCTGACCCGGCACGCGAACTCCGCCGAGGACAGCACCCATGTGGAGCTGCTGCAGTTCTCCCGCGCGATGAAGCCCACCGAGGCGTCGTCGGCGTCCTCGACGGTGACCGGGCTGGTCGGCGCGAGCGCGGGCGGTCTGCTCGGCGGGCTGGTGCTGCTGGTCCGGCCGCGCCGGTCCTCGGACGTCCCGCCCACCCCGTCGGTACCGGGGCCCGCCACCGCCGCCGATGTCCACGGGCAGCTGTGAACAGCACGGTGACCGGTGCCGCGACCGGCGCGGCACGGACCGAACTGTGCACGGACGAGCGGGAGTTCGGCCGCCTCGCGGAGGAGTGGGGGCGGCTGTACCGGCGGTGCGGCGCGGCGACCCCGTTCCAGAGCCATGCCTGGCTGCACTCCTGGTGGCTCTCGTACGGAAGACCCGGGCGGCTGCGGCTCGTTCTCGTCCGCGAGGGCGGTGAGCTGGTCGCCGCCGCCCCGCTGATGCTCGTACGGCAGCCGTGGCCGGCCCTGGTGCCGCTCGGCGGGTCGATCTCCGACTTCGGGGATGTGCTCATCGAGGACGGCGAGCGGGCCGACCTGGCGGCCGCCGGCCTCGCCGAGGGGCTCGCCACCGCCGCGCGCACCGCGCTGATCGACTTCCGCGAGGTACGGCCCGGCGGCGCGGTGGAGCGGGTCTACGCGAGCTGGCGCGGGCCGCGTCGGCGCGTACGGGACTCGCTGTGTCTGGAGCTGCCCGGCGCGTCGATGGACGATCTGATCGGACGGCTCGCGACGGCCAAGGCCCAGCAGCGGGTCCGCGCCAAGCTGCGCAAACTCACCTCGCTGGGTGTCGAGCGGCGTGCCGTGCGCCCCGACGAGGTGGGCGCGGCCCTGCGCCGGCTCCTGGAACTGCACCGGCTCCAGTGGCAGGGCCGCAAGGTGACCACCGAGCATCTGCAGGAGCGGTTCGCCGAGCATCTGGTCCGGTCGGTGGGGCCGATGGTCGACGCCGGGGACGCGGTGGTGACCGAGTTCCGGCTGGGCGACACCGTGATGGCGGTCGATCTGACGCTGCTGTCACGGCAGTTGGCGGGCGGCTATCTGTACGGCGCGCATCCGCAGCTGCGCGAGCGGAAGGCGGACGTGGCGACGATGCTGCTGCACGCCTGTGCCCAGCACACCGAGGCGGGCGGGCGCCGGGTGCTGAGCCTGCTGCGGGGCAACGAGCCCTACAAGCACCACTGGCGGCCCCAGCCCGTCGTCAACCAGCGCTTCCTGCTCGCCCGGCGGCGGACGGCCCCGCTGATGTCGGCGGCCGTCTGTGACGTGGCCGCCCGCAGCCGGGGCAAGGAACTGCTCGACCGCTTCCACGGCTGGAGGGAACGCGGTGGCGGCAGGCCGTGACCGACCCGCCGCCACCGCCCCGTCGGCGGTCGCCCGCTCAGCGGTGGCGCGACCACCAGTCGAAGCGCAGGCAGAGCTTCCCGCCGAGCCAGTACTCGACCCAGTCGCCCAGCTCCAGCGGCGAGCAGTTCGGCGGGTTCAGCGGCGTCGGCTTGGGCACCGGGGTCGGTGCGGTCGGCTTCGGCGCCGGGTCGGTGGGCTTGGGCAGCGGTGTCGTGTCGGTGCGGCCGAAGAGCGCCGCCCGGTAGATCTCGGACGCCTTGGGGTTGTCCCTGCACTGCCACACGCCGTGCGGGCAGTAGTCGGTGAGCGTGTTGTACAGCGGCTTGTGCTCGTCCATCCACGCGAGCATGCGCCTCATGTACGTCGGGTTGTCGCCGTTGCGGAAGAGCCCCCACTCCGGATAGGAAATCGGCTTTCCGTGGGCCTTCGCGAAGTCGACGTGCGCCTGAAGTCCGTAGGGCTCCGACACGGCCTCGTCGAATGACTGGCCCCGCGGCTGGTCGTACGAATCCATGCCGATGATGTCGACCGTGTCGTCGCCCGGATAGCACTGGGTCCAGGGAATGGCGTCCCGGCCGCGGTTCGGCGCGAAGTCGAACCGGAATTTCTGCCCCGGCACCGCCCGCATGGTGGTGACGATTCTCTTCCAGTACTTCTTCCAGGCCTCCGGGTCGGGCCCGCAGCGATGGGTGTACGTCATGCCGTTCATTTCCCAGCCGAGCACGATGACGGTGTCGGGCGCCTCCAGGTCGACCAGCCGCTCGGCGAGCCGGCGGAAGTGGTGGTCGAAGTCCCCGGCCGCGCCGCGGCGCAGCTGGAAGCGGACCTCCGCGTCCGAGACGTTCTCCTCGTTGCGCTCCAGCATGGGGACGTTGAGGACGAAGAGCCGGTCGTCCTCGTCCGCCCGCCAGTCCGCCCAGGTGTCCAGGAAGCCGGGCAGGCCCTCGATGTTGCTCCAGCGGTCGCCGGGCAGATACGTGTGCGCCACGCGCAGGTCGGCGCCGCCCAGCCAGCGGCTGAGCTCGGCGATCCGGGCCACGCCACGGGGGCCGTAGTCCAGGTAGGCGCCGAAGGCGGGGCCTCCGGCCGCCTTCGAGGGCGTCGCGGTCGGGGCCGTCGTCGCGGTCGCCGCCGGGGTGAGAGGCCCCGCCGGTGCCACGGGTGCGACGACGGCGGAGGGAGCGGTCGGCGTCGGAGCCGGCGGATCCCCCACCCCCGCGCCCACGGCGTACCCCGGCCCCGAGGCGAGGGCGGCCGACGCGACGAGTCCGGCGGTGAGTGCGGCGGTGGCATAAGCCAGCCGTCTGGTTCGGGTCCGTTGCAGTGGGGCCATGTCCGCTCCTCGCGCTCCTTTTCCACCGTCCACTGACACCCAGTCACATAAATGTGCAATGCGCCAACCGGGCCGGGCAACCGGGGAAATCCCGGATCACCCGCACGAGTGAGACATCAGAAGAGACAACAGAAGAGACCTCAAGGAAATATGCCCATGTCGCCCTTCGACACCCGTGTTCCCGCCGTACTTCTGCGAATCGACCGGAATCCCTTTCACCACGGAACGCTGGGAGCCGTACGCTCCCTCGGCCGGGCCGGAATCGACGTTCACGTGGTCGCCGATTCCACCGGAAGTCCGGTGCGCAGATCGCGCTTTGTCCACCGCATGCATCCGCCGCCCGCACCCGACGCCTCACCCGCCGACATCGCGCTGGCGTTGCGCCGAGTGGCGGCCCGGGTGTCCCGTCCCGCCGTACTGATCCCAATGGATGACGCGAGCGCGGTCGCGGTGGACCGGATGCGGGACGCTCTCGCGCCCCGCTATCTGCTTCCCCTCTCCCCCGCCGGTCTCGCCGAACGCGTTGCGGACAAGGCGGAACTGGCCGCCCTGTGCGAGGCCGCGGACATCCCGCACCCGCCGACACTCGTGCCCGACACCCCGGCACAGGCGACCGCGGCCGTCCGGCGGCTCGGGCTCCCCGTGGTCGCGAAGTGGAGCCGCCCCTGGCTGCTGCCCACGGGTACGGACCTGCGCAGCACGGCGGTCCTGCGCTCGGCGCAGGAGGCCAACACGCTGTGCCGCCGCGCCGAGGAGGCGGGCAGCAGGCTGCTCCTCCAGGCGTTCCTGCCACCGGCACCCGACCAGGACTGGTTCTTCCACGGGTACGCGGACCGGTCCGGGGCGGTGTGCGGCGGCGGCCCGGGCCGCAAGCTGCGCGCCTGGCCGCGCGGGGCCGGACTGACCGCGGTGGGCCGCTGGACCCCGAACCCCACCGTGCAGGTGCTGGCGGAACGGCTCGTGTCGGCGCTCGGCTACCGCGGCATCTTCGACCTGGACTTCCGCCGCGAACACACCACGGGCGCGTACCACCTGCTCGACTTCAATCCGCGGCCCGGCGCCCAGTTCCGGCTCTTCGCGGACGGGTCGGGGCTCGACGTGGTGCGCGCGCTGCACCTGGATCTGACCCACCGTCCGCTGCCGCCGCCCGCCCCGCTGCCCGGCCGCACCTTCGTGGCGGAGAACTACGCGCCGCTCGCCGCGCTCGGCTCCGGCACCGAGCGGGCCTGGCACGCCCGGGACGACCTCGCGCCCGGCGCCGCCCTGTGGACGCTGTGGTCCCGCCATGTGGGCCGCCGCGTGCTGCACCGCGCCCGCCGGACCCCGGCCGCACCGGCAGCCGACGCCCGGATCGTCCGGCAGACGGCCCGCCGCGACGCCAACCCCCTGTCCGACGACGAGAAAGCGAGCAGTTACTGATGTACGACCTGCTGGTGGTGGGGGCCGGTCCCTACGGTCTGTCCATCGCCTCCCACGCCGCGGCGGCCGGCCTGAGCCTGCGCGTGTTCGGCCGGCCGATGGCGTCCTGGCGCGACCACATGCCCCGCGGCATGTTCCTCAAGTCGGAGCCGTGGGCGTCCAACCTCTCTGACCCCGAGGGCCGTCTGCGCCTGGACACCTACTGCGCGGAACAGGGCGTACGGGCCCGGCACGGGGAGCCCGTCCCGGTCGAGATGTTCGCCTCGTACGGACTGTGGTTCGCGCGGCACGCGGTCCCCGAGGTCGACGAGCGCATGGTGACCGGGATCCACCCCTGCCTCGGCGGCTTCGAGGCGGTCCTGGAGGACGGCAGGAGCGTCCGCGCGCGAACGGTCGCCCTGGCGGTCGGCGTCCTGCCCTTCACCGAAGTACCCGCTGTTTACGATGAGTTGGGCCCCGAGCATGTCTCGCACAGCAGCGACCACGGCGACCTCGACCGTTTCCGCGGCAAGGACGTGACGGTCATCGGCGGCGGCCAGGCGGCCCTGGAGACGGCCGCCCTGCTCGCCGAACAGGGCACCCGCGTCCGGGTGATCGCCCGCGCCGGCGGACTCCGGTGGAACGACGTGCCCCCGCCCTGGGACCGCCCCTGGTGGCAGTCGGCCCGCGCCCCGCACAGCGGCCTGGGCTGCGGCTGGCGCAACTGGTTCTACGCCGAACGCCCCGACACCTTCCGCGCCCTCCCCGAGGCCACCCGCACCCGGGTCGCCGCCACGGCACTGGGCCCCGCGGGCGCCTGGTGGATCCGCGACCGGGTCGAACCGGCCGTCGAGCTGCTGCTGGGCCAGGAGGTCGCGGCGGCCTACCCGGCCCAGGGCGCCGTACGCCTCGAAACGCTGTCCCGCTCCGGCGAGTTGACCTCCCTGGACACCGAACACGTCATCGCGGCAACGGGGTTCAGGGCGACCCGCGACCGCCTGGACCTGCTGCCAGAGGACGTACGCGGGACCCTGGCCGCGTCACCCGACGGATCCCCTTGCGTAGGGCGGGAGTTCGAGTCCTCCTGCCCCGGCCTCTTCCTGGCGGGCCTGGTCACGGCCTCCGGCTTCGGCCCCGCCATGCGCTTCGTGCACGGCGCCTCGTTCACTGCCCGGACCCTCGTACGAGGGGTGCGGCGCCGGCTGCGTACGGGGCCGGCCCGGGTGCCCGTGCCCGGCGCCCGGGAGCGGCGCGGGGTGCTCGGGGCGGCGGGTCACTGACCGTGCGGGTGCCGGGCGCGAGGCGTCCGGCACCCGACGCGTCACCACTGACGGGACGCGACCCGGCTTCGTCGGTACAGCACCGCTCCACCGACCAGCAGCCCCGCACTCAGAGCCGAGGCCGCGAGCAGCCCGTCACTGCCGGTCTGCGCCAACTGCGGCGCCCCGGCCCCCGGCCCCGGAGGGGTCGCGGCGGACGGCACACTCGCCGAAGGAGTCACGGCAGGCGGCACGGCTGCCGGAGGGGTTGCGGCCGGAGGAGTCGTGACCCGAGGAGTCGTGGTCGGCGGCACGCTCACCGGCGGAGTCGTGACAGGTGGGGTCGTCGCGGGCGGGGTGGTGACAGGTGGGGTCCTGGTCGGTGGTGCGGCGGTGGGAGGCGCAGTCGTCGGCGGGGCCGTGACAGGCGGAGTACTGGTCGGTGGCGGGGTGGTGGGGGCGCCGTTGTCGGCGGGGTGGCCGTCGGCGGCGTGGTGGTGGGAGGCGTGGAAGCAGGCGGCGCCGAAGTGGGCGGCGCGGAAGTGGGCGGAGTGCTCGGCGGCTTCGTAGGCGGCGTGGTCGGGGGCTTGATGGGAGGCGCGGTCGGGGGCTCGGCAGGTGGTGCGGCCGGTGGCGTGCTCGGGGGCCTGGTCGGCGGGGTGTCGTCGCCGTAGCCCCCGGGACCATGACCCTGCGGGCCGTCGTGCTGCGGGCCATGGCCCTGCGGACCGTCGTTGTGCGGGCCGTTGTTGTGCGGGCCGTGGCTCTGCGGGCCGTGGCCCTGCGGGCCGTTGTCACGCGGGCCATGGCCCTTCGGACCGCTGTGGTGTGCGCACTTGTTGCCGAACGCCGGGTTCAGCAGGGCGACCACGTCCACGGTGTTGCCGCACGCGTTCACCGGAACGTCCACCAGCACGTGCGCGTTGTTGCCCGAGGCGACGCCGGGCGAGTTGTGCGTCCCGCCATGCGTGGAGGAACCACCGCCGTGGTGACCGGAACCACCACCGTGCCCGGGACCGCCGTGGTGCCCGGAACCGTGGCGGCCCGAGTCCTGGTAACCGGAGCCGTAACCATCGTCCGAGCCATAGCCGTGATCCGGGCCGTAGCCGTAGCCGAAGTCCGAGCCATGACCGTCATCGGAGCCATGGCCGTAGTCCGAGCCGTAGTCGGAGCCGTAACGGTCGTCCGAGCCGTAGCCGGACTGAGCCGCATGCCTGGGTGTGTCCGGCTTTCTGTGCTTGCCCGTGCCCGGGGCGCTGCCGCAGGAGTTGCCGAACGTCGGGTTGAGGCCGGCCGCGGCGTCCACGGAGTTGCCGCACGCGTTGACCGGGACGTTCACCGGCGCCTGCACGCTGTTGCCGGACAGCAGGCCGGGCGAGTCCGCTGCGACCCCGTTCGCGTTCGTGTCGGCGAACGCCTGGGGGGTGTACAGGGACATGAAGCTCGTCGCGGCGGCGGCCACGACCATTCCCCTGCTCAGGGTCTGTCGCAATCTCGTTGTCTTCTCTGCTGGTAGAAGTGGGAAAGCCGGCCTTGGCGCCGAAAGGCAGTCCAAGGCCGGCGTGACACAGCCGGTCGGCTGGTGCGTTACGACGTCAGTCGTTGACGCACTCGTTGCCGAACGCCGGGTTCAGCAGGCCGATCACGTTGATCGAGTTGCCGCACACGTTGACGGGAATGTGGACGGGAACCTGGATCACGTTGCCCGAGAGGACACCCGGCGAGCCCACGGCGGCACCGTGCGCCTCGGAGTCGGCGAAGGCCGGGGCGGCCATTCCCATGGCCATGATCGCGCCGGCTACGACGACGGCACTCTTCTTGTGCTTCACGTACTTCCCTTTCTCTGCGGTCATGCCCCTATGACGGCCGAAACCGGACGAGCCCAGCCTGAACGGCTCGCACCATGACCTGCGGGCTGTAGAACGAGGGGAAGGGGGCCGAAGAAACTACAGAAAGTGCGGCTCACCGGTAATTCACCCGAACGCTCCGCGTGGATTCAACAGGCGAAACGTAACTGCCATAAGGGAAGACCAGCGTAAGAACCGACAGAGAACAAAAACAGAAAATAATGCCAAAGAGCCCGGGCACCCCCTGCGCGAAGAGCGAAGGGGATGCCCGGGCATCCTTTGTGACGGTGGATCAGCTGCGGTCGGCGCCGTTGCCGGAGAGCACCGGGATGTTGTCCACGAGGTGCGACAGCGGCTCGTCACCCTTGGCCTGGGTCGAGTTCTCGGCGCACTGCTGGTTCTGCGGGGCCGAGAGGACCGGCACGTCCTGCAGGACGGTGACCGGGACGAAGATGCCGATGAGCGAGGCCGCGTTGGCCTTGACCGGCAGGCCGACACAGAGCTTGTTCAGCGAGCCCTGGACCAGCGAGGCCTGGGGGCTCAGGTCGCCGCCGGTCTTCGCGTTGCCGTACGCCTGCTCGGCGTGGTTGCCGTTGGCGGTGGTGACGCCGTCGTCGTTCCCGATGGCAAGCGCCTGGGGGGCTGCCGCCGCCGAGACGCCGACGACAGAAGCGGCGACCGCCGCCGTGGCCATTGCCTTCTTGAGCATTTCTCCGGTCCTTTCCTGGCAGAGACACATGTTCCTGCTTTCGCATCAACCGGAAGCGGCGCCATTGGTTTCGTACCGTCACCCGGTTGGCCCGTTCGGCACCCCGGAATTCACGGAATCCCTCGCGCGCGCGCACCGTACAAACGGGCTTCCCAAATGGGCCATCGGAGTGAATCGGAGCAACTATGCGGGCCGGGGGCAGTTGTCCAGGTCGCTCCGGTGGACGGGGTTACTCCAGAAGGGACCAGCAAGTGATCAAGAAGGTTATGGCTGCAGCGGCGGTCGCCGCTTCCGTCGCCGGTGTTTCGGCTGCCGCCGCGCCCCAGGCGATGGCGATCGGCAACGACGGTGGCGTCACCACCGCCAATGGCAACCACGCCGCGCAGGTCTACGGCAACCAGGCGACGTACGGGGACATGAGCCCCCAGATGGCGCTCATCCAGGGCTCGCTGAACAAGCCCTGCATCGGCCTGCCGGCCAAGGCGAACCTGGCGTCGCTCGCCGGTCTGGTGCCGATCACCGTCGCCCAGGACGTGCCGATCCTGTCGGCCCCGCAGAACCAGCAGTGCACCGAGAACTCCACCCAGGCCAAGGGCGACGAGCCGCTGTCGCACATCCTCTCCAACATCCCGGTGCTCTCCGGCAACGGCGCCGACCGCAGCTGACCTGCCGCACCTCGCAGCGGACCGCCGGTCTCACGGCGGTCCGCTGCCCCTCTCACGTCCTCACGTCTTACGGCGGCGCGCGCAACTTCGGTCCCGAGGAACCCCCTGGGCCAATCGGGGCAAACCCCGCAACCGCACCGTCCACCGCACTGTTGATCGTTATGCGGCTCCGTAACGGGGCCATTCTCCGAAAGGGAACGAACATGAAGAAGCTGATGGCGACCGCGGCCATTGCCGCCTCTGTCGCCGGTCTGTCGGCCGCCGGCGCGCCCCAGGCGCTGGCCATCGGCAACGACGACGGCGTCACCACCGCCAACGGCAACGGTTCCGTCCAGAAGTACGGCAACCAGGCGACGCACGGCAAGATGAGCCCCCAGCTCTCGCTCGTGCAGGGCTCCCTGAACAAGCCCTGTGTCGGTCTGCCGGTCAAGGCCAACCTGGCCTCGCTCATCGGCGCCGTGCCGATCACCGTCCTGCAGGACGTGCCGATCCTGTCGGCCCCGCAGAACCAGCAGTGCACCGAGAACTCCACCCAGGCCAAGGGCGACGAGCCGCTGTCGCACATCCTGGACAACATCCCGGTGCTCTCGGGCAACGGCGCCGACCGCAGCTGATCTCCGCAGCGGCGCGAACAGCGGGTCACCCCTCGTGGGTGGCCCGCTGTTCCCATGCCCGGCCCAGCAGCCGTTCCCGGCCCCGGCCACCGTGCCCGGGTCTCGCCCTCCGAGCCGCGGTCTCAGTCGCCGTACAGCGCCTCGATCTCCTTGGCGTACGCGGCGGTCACCGCGTGGCGCTTGATCTTCAGGGACGGGGTGAGCAGACCGTTCTCCTCGGTGAACTCGCCTTCCACCAGGGCGAATTCACGGATCGACTCCGCGCGGGAGACGGCCTGGTTCGCGTGGTCGACGACCTTCTGGACGTCGGCGCGAATGCGGGGGTCATGGACGAGCTCGGCGACCGGGGTGTCCGCGGGCATCCCGCGGACGTAGAGCCAGTGGGTGAGGTCCTCCCGGTCCAGGGTGATCAGGGCGGCGACATAGGGGCGGTTGTCTCCGACGACGACGCACTGGCCGACCGGGGGCCGGCTGCGCAGACGGTCCTCCAGGACGGCCGGGGAAACGTTCTTGCCGCCGGAGGTGACGAGGATGTCCTTCTTGCGCCCGGTGATGGTCAGATAGCCGTCCTCGTCGAGGTCACCAAGATCGCCGGTCGCGAACCACTCCTCGGTCAGGACGGCGTCGGTGGCGGCCTGGTTGTTCCAGTAGGCGCCGAAGACGATCCCGCCCTTGATGAGCACCTCACCGTCGTCGGCGATACGGATCGAGGTGCCGGGTACCGGGAGGCCGACCGTGCCGGGCCTGGGCTTGAGGGGCGGGACGATCGTCGCCGCGGCGGTGGTCTCGGTCAGGCCGTAGCCCTCGTAGACGATGATGCCGGCGGCGTAGAAGAAGAGGTTGAGGTCGCGGTCGAGCGGGGAGCCGCCGCTGATGGCGTAGCGCGTGCGGCCACCGATCTCCTTGCGGATGCGGCGGTAGACCAGCAGGTCGTACAGGGCCCAGGCGGCGTACAGGCCGGGGCCGGGGCCCTTGCCGCGGCCGAGGAACCGGTCGAGGTGCGCCTCGCCGAAGCGGACGGCGATCCGGTGCGCGCGGTCGAAGGAGGCGGCGCGGCCGATCCGTTCGGCGGTGGCGCGGCCGGTGCCGTGGATCTTCTCGAAGAGATACGGCACGCCGACCAGGAAGGTGGGCCGGAACTCCCGTAGCGCCGGGCGGAGTTCGTCGGGCTTGATGCTGGGGCAGTGGCCCAGTTCGATACGGGCCATCAGACAGGCGATCTGGAGGGTGCGCCCCAGGATGTGGGCGAGCGGAAGAAAGAGGAGCGTCGAGGCGATCTGGCTGGTGACCTCCTTGAAGACGGGGTGCAGCAGCTCGACCGTGTTCGCGGCCTCGGCGTGCAGGTTGGCATGCGTGAGGACACAGCCCTTGGGCCGCCCGGTGGTGCCGGAGGTGTAACAGATCGTCGCGACGGTGTCGGGAGTCAGAGCGGCACGCCGCCTGGTCACCTCATCCTCGGCGATACCGCCGCCCAGAACGGTCAGGTCGGAGATCGCTCCCTCGTCGATCTGCCACACATGTGGGGGATCGGGGTGGTCGGCCGTGCCGGCCGCGACCGCCGCAGCGTTCTCGGGGGTCTCGACAACAACGAAGCGGGCGTCCGAATCACGGACGATCCACTCGATCTGCTCGGGTGACGACGTGGCGTACACGGGCACGCTCCGGCCGCCCGCCGCCCAGATCGCGAAGTCGAGAAGCGTCCACTCGTAGCGCGTACGGGACATGACCGCGACGCGGCCGCCCGGTTCGAGGCCGGCCGCGACCAACCCCTTGGCGACGGCGGTGACTTCGCGGGCGAAGACGGCCGCGGTCACCGACTGCCAGGTGCCGTGCTCCCTGCGGCGGAGGACCACGGCGTGCGGAGCCTCGGCCGCGTTGGTGAAGGGCAGATCGGCGATGCTGCCGGTGGCGGCCTTCGCGGCGAGGGCCGGCATGCGCGCCTCTCGGACGACTCCGTGGTGGTCCCTGGTGATCTCGACCTTGGCACGGTCCGCCAGATCGCTGCGCTTCTTCGCCCGTTTCAGGTCCTTGCGTACGCCCATGACAGCTCCCGGTCGCGGCTCGCGTTACGCGGTGGCGCGTACTTACTTCCGGGTCAACTTACTCACGCGTAGGGGAATTTCAACCCGCTTGGAGATTTCCCCCGTCAGGCGGCGACCCGCTCCCGCCCGGTCTCCGGCTCCAGGACCTTGCGAGTGACGCGCTTCGCCATGGCGGCCACCAGGGTGCGCGGGCGGCGCGGGGTGAGATGGGCGCCCAGGGCGTTGCCGAGGCCAGGAGTCACGTACGCACGGTCGCGGTCGAGGGCACGCAGGGCGGCACGCACAACGGGTTCCGAGGTGGTGAAGGAGCCCGCCACCGCGGCCTTGCGGGTGCCGATCGCATCGAAGAAGCCGGTCTCCACCGGACCCGGGCAGAGGGCCGTGACCTTGATGCCGCGACCGCGGTACTCCTGGCGCAGGGCCAGGGAGAAGTTCAGGACGAACACCTTGGTGGCGCTGTAGACCGCGAAGTACGGGCCCGGCTGATAGCCCGCCGTGGAGCCGACGTTCAGCACCGCGCCCGAGCCGCGCTCCAGCATGCCGGGGATCAGGGCGTGGGTGAGATCGACCAGGGCGACGACGTTGACCATCATCTCGTCGTGGTCACGCGACGGGTCGATCTCCTCGAAGCGGCCACAGGTGCCGAACCCGGCGTTGTTGACCAGCAGATCGACGGAGAGCCCCCGGGCGGCGAGGCCCTCCGCAACACGCCGGGCCGCGTCCGGTTCGGCGAGGTCCTGGGGCAGGACATACGCCCGGACGCCGTGGCGCACACGAACCCGGTCGGCCACCTCCTCCAAACGACCTTCGGAACGGGCCACCAGGACCACGTCATGGCCACGAGCGGCGAGCTGATCGGCGAACTCGGCGCCGAGCCCGGAGGAGGCGCCGGTAACGAGAGCGAGAGTCATGGTGTTTCCCTTCGCTTCTGGGTGCACTATCTACAACAACAGAGTAGCGACTTTCTCAGTAACCGCAACAGCAATGTAACACTTAGAAGAAAAGCTGCCGCCGCCCCGTATCGTTTGACCGGCCGCTTGCCCCGGCCGTCTGCCCCACGCCCCCCCAGGAGGTCCCCATGGCCGAACCCGCCGTCCGGCCCGTCCGGCGGCTGCGCGCCGACGCGGAGCGCAGTGTGCGCGTGATCCTGGAGGCGGCCGAGCGGGTGCTCGCCGCCGACCCCGGGGCGTCCATGGAGCAGATCGCGGAGGCGGCGGGCGTGGCGCGGACGACGGTGCACCGGCGGTTCGCCAGCCGGCAGGCGCTGATCGAGGCGCTCGCCGAGTCGGCCGTACGCCAGCTCGCGGAGGCGGTCGAGGACGGCCGCCCGGACACCGCTCCGCCACTGGTCTCCCTGCATCGCATCACCGCCAACGTCCTGCGGACCAAGGGGGCTTGGAGCTATGCGCTGAGCCGTCCGGACGACGAGGGCGGGGCCGCGGCGGCGGGCTGGGAGCAGGTCGGCGCCCGCTGCCTCGAACTCCTCGGGCGCGCACGGGACGAGGGCCTGCTCGACGCCTCCGTGGACCTGGAGTGGACTCGGCGCGTCTACTACGCGCTCATCGGCGAGGCCCTGCACGGACCCCAGGCCCGGCAGGACCCGGATGCGCTGGCCACGCTCGTCGTCGATACGTTGCTGCACGGCGCGGGACGACGCTCCGGCGCCGCCTGACCTCCTTTCGAAGGGAACCCAGTGCGCCCCCACCGCCTTCGGTCCGCCCTGGTCACCACTCTCGTGGTGGCCGCCGCGGCAGTCTCCGGCACGACGTCGGCGACTGCCCACACCCCGGCGATCGCGAGCACAGCCGCCCCCACATCCACTCTCGGCGTCCTCACCGAGCTGTTCGCCGAGCGGCTGTTGCTGGCCGACAAGGTGGCGGCGGCCAAGTACGGCACCGAGCTGCCCATCGACGACCCGGCGCGTGAGCGGCAGATCCTGGACGACGTCGCCGCGCGGGCCGCCGGGCTCGGCCTCGACCCCGACTCCGTGACCACCGTCTTCCGCGACCAGATCGAGGCGAACAAGCTGGTCCAGCGGGGCCTGTACGCACGCTGGGACGCCCACCCCGCCGAGCGGCCCACCGAGCGCCCCGACCTGGCCAAGGAGGTCCGCCCGGCGCTCGACCTGATCACCACCCGACTCCTGGCCTCGCTCAAGGAAACGAACCCGGCACGCACCGACGCCTCCTGCGTCCCGCGCCTGTACACCGCGGCGACGCTGTCCGCGTACGGCCACCGTCTGGACGTACTGCACATCAAGGGGCTCGGCCGGGCACTGCCGTCGGTCTGCACCACGGAATGACGTGACGTCAGTTCCCGCTGCCCGGTCCCCCGTTCGGCCCACCGGTACGGCCCCCGGGCGTCAAGCTCGGCTTGACGCGAACCGATGAACGGGACATGACGTCAACGCACTCCCCCACCCACCCGAAACCCCATACACCAGCCCCTCCCTCCTCCCCCTCCCCTTCCTCCTCCGTGTCGCTGCTGTCCGGGCCGGGGTGGCGGGAGGTGTGGGCGGACCGGGCCCGGCTGGCGGTGTGGCTGGGGCCCGCGCTCGTGGTGGCGTACGCAGGGTTCGAGCGGCGGTGGATGTCCGACGACGCCTATATCTACGTACGGACCGTGCGGCAGGTGCTGGCGGGCAACGGGCCCGTGTTCAACGCGGGTGAGCGGGTCGAGTCGTCGACCGGGACGCTGTGGCAGTGGCTGCTGGTGGCGGCCGGGACGGCGGGGATGGACCCGGTGTCGGCGGCGGTGCTGGGAGGGCTGTTGCTGACCGCAGCAGGTTTCGCGCTCGCGGGACTCGCGGCGCTGCGGACGTACGGCGGTCGAACAGCCCTGCCGCTGGGCTCGCTCGTGCTGCTCGGGCTGCCGCCCGTGTGGGACTTCGCCACCTCGGGTCTTGAGACGGGACTCGCGACATGCTGGATCGCGGGAGCGTGGCTGGCGCTGATCACGCGGCCCTCCTCGCTCCTCACCTCGGCGGTCATCGGGCTCGGGCCGCTCGTCCGGCCCGACCTGGGGCTCGTGTCGGTCGTCTTCCTCGGCGCGCAGTGGCTGCTCGTACGGCCGTCGTGGCGGGGCACGCTCGCGGGTGCGGGGGCGGCGGGCGCGCTGCCGGCCGCGTACGAGGTGTTCAGGGCCGGGTACTACGGGCATCTGGTGCCGCTGCCCGCTGTGACGAAGGAGGCCTCGCAGAGTCTGTGGGGGCGGGGCTTCGGGTATCTCGGGGACTTCGCGCATCCCTATCTCCTGTGGGTGCCCGCGCTGTTCGTGGCCGCTGCGGTGCTGCCCGCGCGCGGCGGGCTCGCCGAACGCGGGGTCGCGCGGCTCGTTCCCGTGCTCGCGCCCGTCGTCGCCGGGCTGCTGTGCTGGCTGTACGTCATCAAGGTCGGCGGTGACTTCATGCACGGGCGGATGCTGCTGCCGGGGCTCCTGCTGATGTTGTTGCCCGTCTTCGTGGTGCCGGTGACACGGGTGGGCGTGCTGGCGGCGGTCGGGGTGGGCCTGTGGGCGGTGGTGTGTGCGGGGTGGCTGCGGATTCCGTACGGCGGGCAGATCGGTCCGGCGGGGATCGCGGACGAGCGCGGGGTGTACGTCCGCCACAACGCCGATCCGCATCCGGTGCGGCACACCTTCGTGGGGGCGCCGCATCACATGGAGTACGCGCGGAAGGTGTGGGCGGCGCGGTACTCCGGGGCGCCGGCCCTGCTGTTCGGCAAGGAGGGGCGGGTGGCTGCGCCCGCGGGTGCGGGTTCCCCTTCCATGACGGCCAGTTATGTGGTGCTGGGGCTCAACGGGTCTGTCGTTCCGCTCGACGGGGTCGCGCTCGATCCGATCGGGCTGGCCTATCCGCTGGCCGCGCATTCCGAGCGGGTCGGGGGCGGGCGGGTCGGCCACGACAAGCGGCTGCCGGCGGCTTGGCTGGCCGCCGACCGGGGTGTGCCGGGGGCTCTGCCCGGCTGGGCCGATCCGGCGCAGGTTGCCGCTGCTCGGCGTGCCTTGCACTGCGGTGCGCTTGCCGAGTTGGCCTCTGCGACTCGGGGGGCGTTGACCCCGAGTCGCTTTCTCCGCAATGTGGCCGGGGCCTGGGACCGGACATCGTTCCGCTTCCCGAACGATCCTGTGCGGGCGGAGAGGGACCTGTGCGGGTGAGTGGGGGCTGGTCGCGCAGTTCCCCGCGCCCCTAAAAGCCAAAGGATTGCGCCGTTCCCCGCGCCCCTGAGGAGGGTGGGGGCTGCGGTCGTTTGTCGGCTGCCGGGGCTGTAGGGGCTGAGCGCGCAGTTCCTCGCGCCCCTAAAAGACTGGGCCGTTGCTCGCGCCCCTAAAGCCACAAGATTGCGCCGTTCCCCCCACCCTCCGGCAGTCGCCCTCCTGCCGGAGGGGGCGTGTCGGGGTTTCCGATCGCAGCACGACCTCCCGAGGGCACCCCCCATCGGCCCGGGATGACACAGCTGCGATCGGATGCCCCGTCGCGGCCCCGACACGACGACGGGCGGCAGGCGTGGCTTTTAGGGGCGCGGGGAACTGCGCGACCAGCCACACCCCACCCGCAGACGCAGACGCTCAACTAGCCCAGAGCACTGGCCCGGTCGATCGTCTCGGACAGTTGGCGTATCGGCCGGCTCTCCGTCGTCGAGGCCAACTCGTCCGCCCGGTCGGCGAGTTCGCCCAAGGAGGGCGGCACCGGCACCGCACCCCCACTCTCACCACCAGAACGGAGCACGTCCGCGAAGTACGCGGCTATCGCGGCGACTTGGAGACCACTGCGCGCGGTCTCCGTCCCCCACAGCCCCCCGTCGAGGGAATCCGCCTCGACCTGCCCCGTCTCCTCACGCGGCATACGCGAGTCGGGGTCGAGCCAGCGCACCGTCGCCGTGGCAACATGCCCCGACGCCCCCGGCTTGACCCGCACCGCGTAAAGGGCAGTGACCGTATGCCCGGGCCCGACCTCCCCACCGTCCACACGGTCGTCACGGAAGTCCTCGTCGGCGACCTGCCGGTTGTCATAGCCGATCAGCCGGAACTGATCGACGGTCTCCGGATCGAACGAAACCTGCGCCTTGGCATCACGTGCGGTGAGCTCGATGTTCCGCGGAAGCTGGTCGCAGAAGACCGTACGGGCGTCCTCGGCATTGGACACGTACGTCGTGTGACCGTCGCCCTTGTCGGCGAGGCGCTCCATCAGCGCGTCACCGTAGTCGCTGCCCACGCCGACGCCGAACAGCGTGATCCCGTGCTCGCGACGGGCGTCGGCGATCCGGTCGAGGATGGAGTCGGCATCGGTGTCGCCGGTGTTGGCGAGGGCGTCGGAGAGCAGCACGACCCGGTTGGTGGCACCCTCGCGCAGACCGTCAACCGCCGTACGGTAACCGGTGCTCACCCCCGCGCCGAGGTTGGTCGAATCCGTGGGTTCAAGCGTGTCGATCGCCTCGTGGACCCGCCCCCGATTGTCGCCCAGGCGAGTCATCGGAAGCACGGTCTTGGCCTCGTCGCTGAAGGAGACGAGCGCGACGGCGTCATCGTCGCGCAGCCGCTCCGTCATCACTCCCAGAGAATCCTTGACCAGGTCGAGACGGCCCGGCTCGGCCATGGAGCCGGAGACATCGATGACGAAGGTCAGCGCGGCGGGCGGGCGTTCACCGGCGTCCTCGGCCTCACGCGTGGCGAGGCCGACCCGGAGGAAGCGCCAGTCCCGGTTCTCCTCACCGAACGAGTCGTACGTGTCGTCCTCACGGACCGAACCGTCAGGGGTCGCCGTACGAGCTCCGTCCACCGTGACCGAGAAGCCGTTGCCGTCCGGACGCTCGTAGTCCTGGCCGAAGCTGTTGATGAACTCCTCGGGGCGGATGGTCGACGGGTCGGGCCTGCGGCCCTCCTCAAGGGTGCGGCGCGCATAGCCGTACGAGGCGGTGTCGACGTCCAGGGCGAAGGTGGAGAGGTAGTCGGCGGGCGGCACGCTCTCGCGGAGTTCACCCTTCCGATCCCCCTCGGCGCTGCCCTCGTCGGTACCCGAGGGACCGGTCGGCTGAACGGGAGCGGGTGCCGGGAAGCCATTGCCGTCCTTGGCCTTGCTGCCACCCCGGTCGTACGAACTCTCACCACTGTCACCACCACTGCAAGCGGTGAGCAGAAGCCCGAAGACCACACCCCCGGCGACAAGCGCACCACGCACACGCCCTCGCCGCCGCCATCCCTGCCCAGCCCACCGAACGTGTCCGGCCCGGCTTCCCCGCGCTTCCCGCTCTTCCCGCTCTTCCGACCGTGCCTGCTGCCGTCCGTTGCGCCTCATGCGTGCCCCCTCGGGTGACCTCTTTGAGTCGACGTCTGTGACTGTGACGTCGGAGGCGCCCGGAAGGAGCGGGCCAAGGCGTTGCGGATGAATCTCAATGCGGCCACGGCGGACGGCAGTTGAGACCGGTGGGAGACCCTCCGGAGACCTGAGGGTGTCCGAAGGGCCTCTATGACGAGGTCACCAGCCGTCTACGACACGACGTCCTTGCGGGCGAACCCACGGAAGGCCAGAGCGAACAGCACCATCGCATAGGTGAGCGACAGAGACGTCCCCTGGATCATGTCGCTCCAGTCGAGCTGTGGCTGGACCGCGTCGAGCCAGGCGTACTGCCAGTGCGCGGGCACGAAGTGGCGCCAGTCGCCGAGCGCCGTCACCTCGTCGAGGACGTTGCCGATGATGGTCAGCCCCACCGCTCCGCCGACCGCTCCCAGCGGGGCGTCCGTCCTGGTCGACAGCCAGAACGCCAGCGCCGCGGTGATCAGTTGGGACACGAGGATGTACGCCACGACGATCAGCAGACGCACGGCGGCGGTCCCGGTGGGCAGCGTCCCGCCGACGGGAAGCTGCAGCGGCCCCCAGCCGTAGGCCGCCGTACCGACGGCGAGCGCGACGACCGGCAGCAGCACCAGAGCGGCCAGGCTGAGGCCGAAGGCGACGGCCAGCTTGGACCACAGCAGACGGGCCCGGGGCACGGGCGCCGCGAGCAGATAGCGCAGCGACGACCAGCTCGCCTCCGAGGCGACCGTGTCCCCGAAGAACAGCGCCACCGGGATGACGAGCAGGAAGCCCGCGGAGGCGAAGAGGTTCACGGCGGCGAAGTTCGCCCCGGACGCGGTCGCGGTGTCCATCAGGTTGACCCGCTGGGCGCCGTTGCCACCGCCGCCCGGGTCGCCGACCTGGAAGGCGATCAGCAGGATGAAGGGCAGGGCGAACAGCAGCCCGCCCATGACCATCGTGCGGCGCCGCTTCAACTGCCGGACCAGTTCGACCCTCAGAGGCAGCGTGCGGCCCGCGCGGTAGCCGTCGGCGACCTCGACGGGCCGACCGCGACCGGCCCCCGCACGCTTGTCGTCGCGCCCGGCGCGCTCCTCGCGCTCCTCCGCGCGGTCGGCCAGCGTGCTCATGCGGACTCTCCGATCAGGGTGAGGAAGGCGTCTTCGAGACGGCGGTGGGGACCCACGGACTCCACGGGTACGTCCATCCGTACGAGCTCGGCGACCAGGCGCTGTGCGCTTCCGTCCGCGTCGAGCCGGACCAGGAGTCCGTCGTCGGTGCTGACGGCCGAGACCACACCGGGCAGCGCGGCGACCTTCTCGACGACGGGCTCGTCCGTCGGCGTGGCCGTGCCCACCAGCAGCGTGTCGCCCGAGCCGATGATCTCCTTCACCGGGCCCGCCTGGACCAGCTTCCCGTGGTCCATGACCACCAGGTGGGTGCAGGACTGCTCGACCTCGGCGAGGAGGTGGCTGGAGACGATCACAGTGCGTCCGGCCGCCGCGTAGCGGATCATGACCTCGCGCATCTCGCGGATCTGCGGCGGGTCGAGGCCGTTGGTCGGTTCGTCGAGGATGAGCAGGTCCGGCAGGCCGAGCATGGCCTGGGCGATGGCGAGGCGCTGGCGCATTCCCTGGGAGTAGGTCCGTACGGCTCGGGACAGTGCGTCGCCGAGCCCGGCGATCTTCAGTGCCTCGTCCAGGTGCGCGTCCTCGGGCGGGCGGCCCGTGGCCCGCCAGTACAGTTCGAGGTTCTCTCGGCCGGAGAGGTGCGGCAGGAAGCCCGCTCCCTCGACGAAGGCCCCGACGCGCGACAGCACGGGCGCGCCCGGCCGGATCACATGGCCGAAGACGCGGATCTCTCCTGCGTCCGGCTTGATCAGGCCCATCAGCATGCGCAGCGTCGTGGTCTTGCCCGCGCCGTTCGGCCCCAGCAGGCCCAGGACCTGGCCCTTCTCCACACGGAAGGTGAGGTCCCGTACGGCGTAGCGGTCCGCCGACTTGGCGTACCGCTTGCTCAGGTCCGTGATCTGGAGCGGGACTTCGGCCTGTGCCGGGTCCGGGGCGGGCGTCGCCGTGCGGCGCCGTCCGCCGAGCAGCAGGGCCAGCGCGAGCCCGGCACCGGCGAGCGGAAGCCACCACACCCACGCGGGCAGCGCCGCCGCGGCGGTGTCCCCGCCGAGCGGCGCGGGCACGGTCAGACCGCTCTGCTGGGAGACGGTGTACGTCGCCGGGGCCGTCGGTGAGGCGTAGCCGAGGTCGGTCGAGGCGAGGACCAGGCGCAGCCGGTGACCGTCGTCCACCTCGTGGTCGATCGCAGGCAGGGTGATCCGTACGTCCTTGCCGGCCTTGGCGCCCTCCACCCGGATGGGCTCGACCAGCTGCGAGGGCAGCACCGGCTGGGCGCCGCCCGGCCCGACGTCGTACAGCTTCGCGAAGAGCACCGCGTCCTCGCTCGTCGACTTCACGTGGACCGTCACCGTCGGTGAGCCGGTGATCTGCAGGTCCTCCCGCAGGGGCGCCGACTCGAACGAGGCGAACTGGCCGGGGAAGTCGAGGGACACCCCGACTCCGAGCGAGGACAGCTGGGACAGGCCACCGCCGCCGAGGCCGGGGAGGGCCGAGATGGCGGGCGGGCTGGAGCCCGCCGGGTTGTCGAAGCGCTGCTCGCGCCCGGTCAGGGCGATCGAGCGCCCACCGCTCGTCAGGCCGGGGTAGGTGTCCTCGGTCGCGCTGCCCAGCCGGGGCTCTCCGTCGCCGGAGCCCAGGCCGAGGGTGCGGGTGACCCGGAAGGCGGGGCCGGTGTCGACGCCCTTCTCGTCCTTCAGGTAGCGGTCGAACCAGGACTGCACGCGCCCCTGGACCCGGTCCACCTCCATGTCGCCGCCGTCGTGGCCGCCGGAGATCCAGTCGACGTCCACCGGTGCGCCGTTGGCCTTGATCGCCTTCGCCGCTGTGTCGGCCTGGTCGAGCGGGAAGAGCGAGTCGGTCTGGCCCTGCATGAGGAGCGTGGGCACCTTGATGCGGTCGCCGACGGCGACGGGGCTGCGCTCCTCCAAGAGCTTCGTCGCCGCCGCGTCCGGCGTGCCGGACTCGGCGACGCGGTCGTACATCTGGCACAGCTGCTTCTCGAACTTGTCGCAGCCGCCGCCGGTGTTGATGAAGATGCCCGCCCACAGCTTCTTGAAGACGCCGTTCGGGAACAGCGCGTCCGCGAGGTTCCAGTAGGTGATCGCCGGGGCGATGGCGTCCACCCGGTCGTCGTACCCGGCCGTGAGCAGGGAGACCGCGCCGCCGTAGGACGCGCCCGCCATGCCGACGCGCGGGTCGCCGGTCCTGTCGAGCTGGACCTCGGGGCGCTCGGCCAGCCAGTCGATCAGCTTGGAGGCGTCGGCGACCTCGCCCTTGGGGTCGTTCAGGCCGATCTTCCCGTTGGATCCGCCGAAACCGCGGGCCGACCACGTCAGGACCGCGTACCCGTCGCGTGCGAGGTCCTCCGCCTGGGTGCGTACGTCCTTCTGGCTTCCGCCGAATCCGTGCGCGAGGAGGACGGCGGGCCGGCGTCCGGAGTCGTCGCCGGTGAAGTACGACGTGTCGATTCTCACCCCGTCGCCCGTACTGATGAGCTGGTCGGTGCGGTGTACGGCGGGTGCCCCGTCGGAGGCGACGGCGTTCCACGTGCCGGCGCCGGCGAGCACCACGACGACGGCCGCGGCGGCGATCCACCGTCGAGGCCGCCGCAGTGCGGGCAGTCGAAGATCCATGCGTCAACAGTACGGGCCGTACCTGTCGGCCCCAGACAGCTTCCAGGCTGAACCCCCACCCCTCCCACGGGAGTACGGGACCCCCGCGGGGTACCGCGTCCGCTGTACGCGGGGGAGGGTTCGGGCGGTTCTGTTCATGGTCGGCTGCGGCCGCGTGGGGGCTTGTCGCGCCCACGCGGCGGAGCCGCATATCGGACACAGCCCCGCGCCCCTGAACGCGCCCCTGGCGGGGCGTTCAGAGGTCGCGGGTCAGTGGTCGCGGATCAGTGGTTGCGTGGGAAGCCGAGGTCGACGCCCGTCGGGGCCTCCGACGGGTCCGGCCAGCGGGTGGTGACGACCTTGCCGCGGGTGTAGAAGTGGGTGCCGTCGTTGCCGTAGATGTGGTGGTCCCCGAAGAGGGAGTCCTTCCAGCCACCGAAGGAGTGGTAGCCGACGGGCACCGGGATCGGCACGTTCACGCCGACCATGCCCGCCTCGATCTCCAGCTGGAAGCGGCGGGCCGCGCCGCCGTCCCGGGTGAAGATCGCGGTGCCGTTGCCGAACGGCGAGGCGTTGATCAGGGCCACACCCTCCTCGTACGTGTCGACGCGCAGCACGCACAGCACCGGGCCGAAGATCTCGTCCCGGTAGGCGTCCGAGCTCGTCGGCACCTTGTCGAGCAGCGAGAGGCCGATCCAGTGGCCGTCCTCGTGGCCCTCGACGGTGTAGCCGGTGCCGTCCAGGACGACCTCGGAGCCCTGGGCGACCGCGCCCGTCACATACGAGGCGACCTTGTCGCGGTGGGCGGCGGTGATCAGCGGGCCCATCTCCGAGGTCGGGTCGTTGCCCGGGCCGATCTTGATCTTCTCGGCGCGCTCACGGATCTTGTCCACCAGCTCGTCGCCGACCGCACCGACGGCCACGACGGCCGAGATGGCCATGCAGCGCTCGCCCGCCGAGCCGTACGCCGCCGAGACGGCCGCGTCCGCCGCCGCGTCCAGGTCGGCGTCCGGGAGGACCAGCATGTGATTCTTCGCACCGCCGAGCGCCTGGACGCGCTTGCCGTTGGCCGAGGCGGTGGTGTGGATGTAGCGGGCGATCGGGGTCGAGCCGACGAAGGAGACCGCCTTGACGTCCGGGTGCTCCAGCAGTCGGTCCACGGCCACCTTGTCGCCGTGCACCACGTTCAGCACGCCGTCCGGCAGTCCGGCCTCCGCGAACAGCTCCGCGAGCCGCACGGACGCCGAGGGGTCCTTCTCGCTCGGCTTGAGGACGAAGGTGTTGCCGCAGGCGATGGCCAGCGGGAACATCCACATCGGCACCATCGCCGGGAAGTTGAACGGCGTGATGCCCGCCACCACACCCAGCGGCTGGCGGATCGAGGCGACGTCGACCCGGGAGGCCACCTCGGTCGACAGCTCGCCCTTCAGCTGCACGGTGATCCCGCACGCCAGGTCCACGATCTCCAGGCCGCGCGCGACCTCGCCGAGCGCGTCCGAGTGCACCTTGCCGTGCTCGGCGGTGATCAGCTCGGCGATCTCGTCACGGTGCGTGTCCAGCAGCGCCCGGAACTTGAAGAGGATCGTGGACCGCCTGGCGAGCGAGGAGGTGCCCCAGGTCGCGTAGGCGTCCTTCGCGGCGGCGATCGCGGCGTCCACCTCGTCGACGGTCGCGAAGGCGACCTTGGTGGTCACGGCGCCGGTCGCCGGGTCGGTCACCGGCCCGTACGTGCCCGACGCGCCCTCGACGGACTTGCCGCCGATCCAGTGGTTGACGATCTTCGTCATGACCGAGTGCTCCTTCACAGATGGCGGCGCCGGGTGGAGACGTGCCGTTCGTACAGCTCACGGGCCTTGACCGCCGACGGTCGGGTCGCGGTCTCGGCCACAGGAACATCCCACCAGGCCTGCGCCGGGGGCGCGCCCGACACTGTGTCTGCCGTTTGGGTCTCCACGTAGACACAAGTGGGAGTGTCGTCGGCCCGCGCCTCGGCGAGAGCGGCCCGCAGGTCGCGCACGGTCTTCGCGCGCAGGACCCGCATGCCCAGGCTGGCCGCGTTGGCGGCCAGGTCGACGGGCAGCGGACGACCCGTGTACGTGCCGTCCTCGGACCGGTGGCGGTAGGCGGTCGCGAACCGCTCGCCGCCGACCGTCTCGGATAGGCCGCCGATGGACGCGTACCCGTGGTTCTGCAGGATCACGACCTTGATCGCGATGCCCTCCTGGACGGCGGTGACGATCTCCGTCGGCATCATCAGGTACGTGCCGTCGCCGACCAGCGCCCAGACGGGACGGTCGGGCGCGGCGAGGCGTACGCCGATGGCGGCCGGGATCTCGTAGCCCATGCAGGAGTAGCCGTACTCGACGTGGTACTGGTCGCGGGAGCGGGCGCGCCAGAGTTTGTGCAGGTCGCCGGGGAGGGAACCGGCCGCGTTGATCAGGATGTCGTCGCCGGTGACGATCTCGTCGAGCAGACCGAGGACCTGCGGCTGGGTGGGCCGGATGTCCGGGTCCTCCACCTCGTAGGCGGCGTCGACGCGGTACTCCCAGCGCTCCTTGTCGTCCGTGTACTCGGTGACGTACGCGGGTTCGGCGCGGTGGCCGTGCAGCGCGAGCGCCTCCGTGAGGGACTCCAGGGCCGTGCGGGCGTCCGCGATCAGCGGCTGTCCGGAGAGCTTGTGGCCGTCGAAGGACGCGATGTTGACGTTCAGGAAGCGCACGCCCTGGGCGGCGAAGAGGGTGCCGGAGGCGGTGGTGAAGTCGGTGTAGCGGGTGCCGACGCCGATCACCAGGTCTGCGGTGCGGGCGAGTTCGCAGGCGGTCGCGGTGCCGGTGTGGCCGACGCCGCCGACGTCCGCCGGGTGGTCCCAGTTCAGCGAGCCCTTGCCGGCCTGTGTGGAGGCGACCGGGATGCGGGTGCGGTCGGCGAACTCCTTGAGCGCGTCCTCGGCCTCGCTGTGGTGGACCCCGCCGCCCGCGACGAGCAGGGGGCGCCGGGCGTCCCGAATCGTCCTGACGGCGGCGGCCAGTTCCTCCGGGTCGGCGACCGGGCGGCGGACCGTCCAGACCCGCTCGGCGAAGAACTCCTCGGGCCAGTCGAAGGCTTCGGCCTGCACGTCCTGCGGCAGCGCGAGCGTGACGGCACCCGTGTCGACCGGGTCGGTGAGCACCCGCATCGCCTGGAGTGCGGCCGGGATCAGGGCCTCGGGTCGGGTGATCCGGTCGAAGTACTTCGAGACGGGGCGCAGACAGTCGTTGACCGACACATCGCCCGCGTACGGGACTTCGAGCTGCTGGAGGACCGGGTCGGCGGGGCGGGTCGCGAAGACGTCGCCGGGCAGCAGGAGCACCGGCAGGTGGTTGATCGTGGCGAGGGCGGCGCCGGTGACGAGGTTGGTGGCGCCGGGGCCGACGGAGGTCGTGACCGCCTGGACGGAGAGGCGGTCGGACTGACGCGCGTAGCCGACGGCCGCGTGGACCATCGCCTGTTCGTTGCGGCCCTGGTGGTAGGGCATGTCGTCGCCGTACTCCAGGAGCGCCTGCCCGAGCCCGGCGACGTTGCCGTGCCCGAAGATGCCCCAGGTGGAGTCGACCAGGCGGCGTCGCACGCCGTCGCGTTCCGTGTACTGGGCGGCGAGGAACCGCACCAGTGCCTGCGCGACCGTCAGCCTTGTCGTCGTTGACGTCGGCTCTGTCATCGGTAGCCCTCTGCGCTTTCTTCGTGTCCCGGGTGGAAGCAGATCCGCCACGTCATACGTCTGAACGGGCCTTACGTCTCTATGGCCCGTCCGCCAATCCGTCGCCGTGCACACCAGATGACGGGGACCTCCGGCGCGGGGCCGTAGCGGGCGGGGAGTCGTCGCTCGCACTTCGCTCCTGCCAGGGCGAAGCGGCTTCCCGCGCCGGAGGCGATCAGGACCCGGGCGTCACGGGGGGCGTGCGCGAAGTCGGTGACTCCGTCGAACACGCCCTCCCTGCCCGGGAGTTCAAACACTTTGTCCTCTTTATTCCCCTCTGTGCGCACAGTACAACCGCCGCCGGAGAGGTACGGCTCGTCGGTCATGTCGGCTTCCCCTCACAGCAGTCCGACGGCGGTGTCGACCGCGGCCCCGACATCGCCGTCGGCCGGGTAGAGCAGCGAGCGCCCCACCACCAGCCCCTGGACGGTGGGCAGTTGGAGTGCACCGCGCCATTTCTCGTACGCGCCCTCCTGGTCGGCGCCGACCTCGCCGCCGAGCAGGACGGCCGGGAGGGTGGAGGTCTCCATGACACGGGCCATGTCGTCCGGGTTCTCCGTGACGGGGAGCTTCAGCCAGGTGTACGCCGAACTGCCGCCCAGGCCGCTCGCGATGGCGATGGACCGGGTGACGGCATCGGCGCCCAGATCGTTGCGGAGGGTGCCGGTGGTGGGGTCGCGGCGGCTGAGGAACGGCTCGACGAACACGGGGAGCCTGCGCTCGACCATCTCGTCCACGGCACGGGCCGTCGACTCCAGGGTGGTGAGCGAGCCCGGGTCGTCGTAGTCGATCCGCAGCAGCAGCTTGCCCGCGTCGAAGCGGAGCCGCTCGATGTCCCGCGGGCGGTGTCCGGTGAACCGGTCGTCCAACTCCCAGGCCGCGCCCGCGAGTCCGCCCCGGTTCATCGAGCCCATGACCACCTTGTGGTCCAGCGCGCCGAGCAGCAACAGGTCGTCGAGGATGTCGGCGGTCGCGAGCACGCCGTCGACTCCCGGGCGGGAGAGGGCCAGGCAGAGCCGTTCGAGCAGGTCGATCCGGTTGGCCATGGCGAGCCTGCGGTCACCCACGGAGAGGGCTCCCCGGGCGGGATGGTCGGCGGCGACGATCATCAGCCGCCCCGACTCGCCGAGAAGCGGTCGCCGGGGCCGTCGCGCGGCGGCTTCCTCGACGGCTTCGGGGCGCTGGGCCCGGATCCGGACGAGTTCCGAGATGTCGATGCCCGTCGCGGAACTGCCCGTCGGGGCGCCGCCCGCGAAGGCGTACGCCCCTGCGGCATCCCCTTCGCGCCGGCCGGCCCCCGCGTAACCCGCCCTCACAGCACCGCCCCCGCCTTCAGTGCCTGTTCGACTTCCGCCGGGGTCGGCATGGCGGAGGAGCATTCCAGACGGGAGGCGACGATGGCACCGGCGGCGTTGGCGTGCCGCATGATCCGCTCCAGGTCCCAGCCGGCGAGGAGGCCGTGGCAGAGGGAGCCGCCGAACGCGTCGCCCGCACCGAGGCCGTTGAGGACCGTCACCGGGAGGGGCGGGACCTCCGCCGACTCGCCCTGCCGGTTCACGGCCAGCACGCCCTTGGGGCCCTGCTTGACCACGGCCAGCTCCACACCGGCGTCCAGCAGGGCGCGGGCGGCCGCGTGGGGCTCGCGCAAGCCCGTGGCGACCTCCACCTCGTCGAGGTTGCCGACGGCGACCGTGGTGTGGCGCAGGGCCTCGGCGTAGAAGGGCCGGGCGGCCTCCGGGTCGCTCCAGAACATCGGCCGCCAGTCCAGATCGAAGACCGTCGTACCCGACTTGGCACGATGGGCGAGGGCGGCGAGCGTCGCCGTGCGGCTGGGCTCCTCGCTCAGCCCCGTACCCGTGACCCAGAAGATCCGGGTGTCGCGGATGGCGTCCAGGTCCAGTTCGTGGGCGTCGATCTCCAGGTCGGGCGCCTTGGGCAGCCGGTAGAAGTACAGCGGGAAGTCGTCCGGCGGGAACACCTCGCAGAAGGTGACCGGCGTCGGCAGCCCGGGCACCGGCGTCACCCAGCGGTCGTCGACCCCGAAGCCCCGCAGCGCCTCGTGCAGATACGCCCCGAACGGATCGTCACCGGTCCGCGTCACCACGGCCGTACGCCGCCCGAGCCGCGCCGCCGCGACCGCCACATTGGTCGCCGAACCGCCGAGGAACTTCCCGAAGGAGGTCACCTGCGGGAGCGGCACCCCGGTCTGCAGCGGATAGAGGTCCACGCCGATCCGCCCCATGGTGATGAGGTCGTACGCACTGGACTCCGCGGACTCGGCCATCGAGTTCCCTTCGTATCGGTTGACCCAAGGTCTAGCGGCGCCCACAGAGCCCTGTCAATTGGTTGTCCGGACATTCGGACCAGGCCTTGACACCTCTCCCCGACGGACCTGAAGCTGACGCCCATGACGTCGTTGTCACCTCAGTCATCGCCTCAGTCCTCACTGTCGCGCATCCGCATCGGCTCGGCCCCCGACTCGTGGGGCGTGTGGTTCCCCGACGACCCCCAACAGGTCCCCTGGCAGCGGTTCCTCGACGAGGTCGCCGAGTCCGGTTACGAGTGGATCGAGCTGGGCCCGTACGGCTATCTGCCGAGCGAGCCGGCCGTCCTCGCGGACGAGACCGCGCGCCGCAACCTGCGGGTGTCGGCCGGCACGGTCTTCACCGGGCTGCACCGCGGCCCGGACGTGTGGGACGCCACGTGGGCCCATGTCTCGGACATCGCCGCGCTCACCCAGGCGATGGGCGCCGAGCACCTGGTCGTCATCCCGTCCTTCTGGCGGGACGACAAGACGGGCGAGGTCCTGGAGCCCGACACGCTCACCCCCGAGCAGTGGCGCCATCTCACCACCCAGACCGAGCGGCTGGGGCACGAGGTGCGCGAGCGGTACGGGCTGAAAATCGTCGTCCACCCGCACGCGGACACGCACATCGACAGCGAGGAGAACGTGGCGCGCTTCCTCGACGGCACGGACTCGTCGCTGGTGTCGCTGTGCCTGGACACCGGGCACTACGCCTACTGCGGCGGCGACAGCGTCAAGCTCATCGAGACGTACGGGGAGCGGATCGGGTACCTCCACCTCAAGCAGGTGGATCCCGAGATCCTCGCCGACGTGCGGGCCAACGAGGTTCCGTTCGGGCCGGCCGTGGCGCGTGGCGTGATGTGCGAACCGCCGTCCGGGGTGCCGGCGCTGGAGCCGGTGCTGGCTGCCGCGCAGAAGCTGGACGTGGAGCTGTTCGCGATCGTCGAGCAGGACATGTACCCGTGCGAGCCGGACAAGCCGTTGCCCATCGCTCAGCGCACTCGGGCGTTTTTGAGGTCCTGCGGGGCGTGACGGCTCCGCCGGGGGCGCGTTCTCGGCTGCGGGCCGGTGGGGGCTCGTCGCGCAGTTCCCCGCGCCCCTGTCGGGGCGCGCCCTCTGGTGCGTAGTGCATCACCCGTGTCACAAAAGACCCCTTCCTGTCACACATGTCGCGTGTACGCGGGTCTTGCGTCACACCCGGGCGACAGGCGCTACCGGCTGGTCACGCTGTGTCGTTGAGCGGGCACAGGCTTTGTGATCGCCAGCGCAGTGCCCGGCTCCCCCGACGGCCGCCCCTCGGCCGCCGCTGCGGCGCGCGCAGGGAGGTGCAACTCATGACCGACCGAAGGCTCTGGTCGTACAAGGAGATCGCGGCGCACATCAAGGTGCAGCCCGACACCGTGCGGTCCTACCGCAAGCACGGGCTGCTGCCCCCGCCCGACCACGTGGAGAGCGGCAAGCCCTACTGGTACGCCGACACGGTCCGCGCCTGGGTCGCCTCGCGGCCCGGCAACAGAGGCCGCAGAGACGGCTGATCACCTCCCGGCACGACAACGCACGACAACCGGACCCCCGCACGACAGGCGTGCGGGGGTCCCCTCATGTCGGCCCGGGGAGCGTGCGGCTCACGCCCACGGCTCGATGATCGTCACGCCCGCCCCCGGGGCCGCCCCCATCGCCTCCAGCGCGGCGGGTGCCTCGGCCAGGGGGATCGTGGACGTCACCAGGAGGTCGGGGCGCAGCGCCCCGGCCCGTACGGACTCCAGCATCGGCGGGTAGGCGTGGGCGGGCATGCCGTGGCTGCCGAGGAGTTCGAGTTCCAGGCCGATCACCCGGGACATCGGCAGCGTCGGGTCCTGGGGCAGCAGGCCGACCTGGACGTGCCTGCCCCGGCGGCGCAGGCTGCCGACCGACGCAGCGCAGGTGGCCGGTGAGCCGAGGGCGTCGAGGGACAGGTGGGCGCCGCCGCCGGTCAGTTCACGTACGGCCTCCGCCGTCTCCTCGGGCCGGGCGTCGCGGGACGCCGCCACACACTCCGCCGCCCCGAACTGCCGTGCCAGCTCCAGCGCCCGGGGCGAGAGGTCGACCGCGACGACCCGGGCGCCGGCCGCCGCCGCGATCATCACGGCGGAGAGCCCCACACCGCCGCAGCCGTACACGGCCACCCACTCCCCCGGTGCCACCCGTCCCTGCGCGACGACCGCGCGGAACGCCGTGGCGAACCGGCAGCCCAGCGAGGCCGCCGTCCCGAAGGACAGCTCGTCCGCGACGGCGACGAGGTTCACGTCGGCGTGGTCCAGGGCCACGAACTCGGCGAACGACCCCCAGTGCGTGAACCCCGGCTGGGTCTGCCGTTCGCACACCTGCTGGTCGCCCGCCGCGCAGGAGGGGCAGCTGCCGCAGGCGCAGACGAACGGCACGGTGACGCGGTCGCCGGGGCGCCAGCCGGTTACGAGGCCACCCACCGCCTCGACGGTTCCGGCGAGTTCGTGGCCTGGCACGTGCGGCAGCGCGATGTCCGGGTCGTGGCCCTGCCAGCCGTGCCAGTCGCTTCGGCAGAGGCCGGTGGCCTCGACGCGCACCACTACGCCGTGCGGCGCCGGTGCCGGGTCCGGCACGGTTCGCAGTTCGGCCGGCTTGCCGTATTGCTCGAACACCACTGCGCGCATGTGTTGCCCCTCCGACGTGGATCACCTTTCCGACCGAACGCTAGACGCCCCGCGGGGTGCACGGTTTTCGTCTGCGGGCCCGGTGGGGGCTTGTCGCGCAGTTCCCCGCGCCCCTGAAGGGCGCGGGCCCGCATATGCCAGAACGGCGCATAACAACCACTTGCCATAAAGTGCGGACAAATCTTCCGCGTCGCAGTTTCGAGTTCGAGGGATCCGTCGTGACCCAGCCCCCGCCGCCCGGCACACCCCGAGCGCGCATCCCCGGCCCTCAGCAGCCCCCTCCCTCCTGTCCACGGCCCCGCACCGGACTGTGGCGGCGGTGTCTGTGGGGCGGGCTCGCGCTCTGGGCGCTCAGCGGGCTCGTCACGTACGCGACCGGGAACACCACCCTGCTGCCGACGCTGATCCTGCTCGGCAGCTTCCTCGCCCCGGTCGTCTTCGTGCTGTGGGCGTACGAGCACCACGGCCGCGACCTGGGCGTGAACGTGATCCTCGGCTGTTTCCTGACCGGTGGCGTACTGGGCGTGCTCGGCGCCTCGGTGATGGAGTACTACCTGCTCCGGCCGTCGCTGTGGATGTTCCTCGGGGTCGGGCTCATCGAGGAGGCGGTGAAGGCGGCCGCGCTGATGTTCGCGCTGCGCCGGCAGACCCGTATCCGCGGAGTGCGCGCCGGACTCGTGCTCGGGGCGTCGGTCGGTTTCGGGTTCGCGGCGCTGGAGAGCGCGGGGTACGCGTTCAACGCGGCCGTCTCGACCGAGGGCATCGATCTGCGGGCGCTGCTGGAGACCGAGATCCTGCGTGGCGTGCTCGCCCCCTTCGGGCACGGGCTGTGGACGGCGATCACGGGCGCGGTCCTGCTCGCCCACCGCCGCCCGACCGGGCACTTCGCGTTCACCGCCCCGGTCGTCGGCACGTACGTGGGCGTCGCGCTTCTGCACGCCCTGTGGGACTCGACACACGGCATCGCGCTCTGGCTGGTGGCGCGGCTGACGGATGCGGGGCTGAACACGACACTCTTCGGGCCGGGTTACCTGCCGGCCGTGACGGACCAGCAGAAACATCTCTTCACGCTGTTCTCGGTCGGTGGCATGGTCGCCGTGTCGTTGATGGGCATCGCCTGGGTGCGTGCGCTGACACGTCGCGACCCCTCTTGGCGAAATACCCCCTAGGGGTACAGTGTGGTTAGTGTGAGGCCCTCGTGGGCCACGCACGCCCCACACGTCTCGACGAGGAGCAACGACATGACCGCCCAGACCGACACCCCGGGCTCCCTCACCACCGTCTACCAGGTGAGCGGGATGAGCTGCGGACACTGCGAAGGCTCGGTGTCGAGCGAGATCTCCGAGATCGCCGGTGTCACCTCGGTGAAGGCCGTCGCCTCCACCGGCGAGGTGACCGTGGTCTCCGCCGCCCCGCTCGACGAGGAGGCCGTGCGCGCCGCCGTCGACGAGGCCGGCTTCGAGCTCGTCGCCAAGGCCTGACACCGGCGGAACCCGGAGCACGGAGATGACCAGCACCACCGCAGCGACCCCGATAGGCGGGACCGCGGAGATCGAGCTGACGATCGGCGGGATGACCTGCGCCTCCTGCGCGGCCCGCGTCGAGAAGAAGCTCAACCGCATGGACGGGGTCACCGCCACGGTCAACTACGCGACGGAGAAGGCGAAGGTCTCGTACGCGCAGGGGGTGCTGGTCACCGATCTGATCGCCACGGTGGTGAAGACGGGGTACACGGCCGAGGAGCCTCCCCCGCCGAGGATCGAGCCGCCGGAGGCCGACGCCGAACCAGCGGTCGAGCGGGACCCCGAGCTGTCCTCCCTCCGCGAGCGTCTCACCGTCTCCGTCCTCCTCTCCGTCCCCGTCGTCCTGCTGTCGATGCTCCCGGCGCTGCAGTTCGACAACTGGCAGTGGCTGGCGCTCACCCTCGCCGCGCCCGTCGTCGTGTGGGGCGGACTGCCGTTCCACCGGGCGGCGTTCACGAACGCCCGGCACGGCGCGGCCACCATGGACACCCTCATCTCGATCGGCACGCTGGCCGCGTTCGGCTGGTCCCTGTGGGCGCTGTTCCTCGGCGACGCGGGGATGGAGGGCATGCGGGACGAGGGTTTCTCGCTCACCGTCTCCCGTACGGAGGGCTCGTCGGCCATCTATCTCGAGGTCGCCGCCGGTGTGGTCGCCCTCATCCTCCTCGGCCGCTATCTGGAGGCCCGCTCCAAGCGCCGCGCGGGTGCCGCCCTGCGGGCCCTCATGGAGCTGGGCTCGAAGGACGTCTCGGTCGTACGGAACGGCCGTGAGGTCCGCGTCCCGGTGACCGCTCTGGCCGTGGGCGACCGTTTCGTCGTACGGCCCGGGGAGAAGGTCGCCACGGACGGCACGGTCGTCGAGGGTTCCTCGGCGGTCGACGCGTCCATGCTGACCGGCGAGTCGGTGCCGGTGGACGTGACGGTGGGCTCGGCCGTCACGGGCGCGACCGTGAACGCGGGCGGGCGGCTCGTCGTCGAGGCGACCCGGGTCGGCGCGGACACCCAGCTCGCGCGGATGGCACGGCTCGTGGAGGACGCGCAGAACGGCAAGGCCCAGGTGCAGCGCCTCGCCGACCGGGTCTCCGGCGTCTTCGTACCCGTCGTGCTGCTGATCGCGGTCGGCACGTTCGGGGGCTGGCTCGGGGTCACCGGTGACACGGCCGCCGCGTTCACGGCGGCCGTCGCCGTGCTGATCATCGCCTGCCCGTGCGCGCTGGGCCTCGCCACCCCGACCGCCCTCATGGTCGGCACGGGCCGCGGCGCCCAGCTCGGCATCCTCATCAAGGGCCCCGAGGTCCTGGAGTCCACCCGCCGCGTCGACACGGTCGTCCTGGACAAGACCGGCACGGTCACCACCGGCCGCATGACCCTCCAGGAGGTGTACGCGGCCGACGGCACCGACGAGGAGCGCGTACTGCGGCTCGCGGGGGCCCTGGAGCACGCCTCCGAGCATCCGGTGGCCCGGGCGGTCGCCGAGGGCGCACAGACCCGTACAGGCCCCCTGGCGGCCGTGGGCGGCTTCGAGAACGTGGCCGGGCTCGGTGTGCGCGGCACGGTCGAGGGCCACGAGGTCCTCGTCGGGCGGGCCCGCCTCCTCGAAGAGGCCGGGATCGCGCTGCCGGACGGACTGGTCGCGTTCAAGACTCGGGCCGAGGAGGACGGGCGCACCGCGGTGGCCGTCGCCTGGGACGGCGCGGCACGCGGTGTCGTCACCGTCGCCGACGCGGTCAAGGAGACCAGCGCGGAGGCGGTACGCGCCCTGCGCGCCCTGGGGCTGCGGCCGGTGCTGCTGACCGGGGACAACCGGACCGTCGCCGAGTCCGTGGCCCGCGCGGTCGGCATCGACGCCGCCGACGTCATCGCCGAGGTGCTGCCGCGGGACAAGGTCAACGTGATCGAGCGGCTGCGCGGCGAGGGGCGGACCGTGGCGATGGTCGGCGACGGCGTCAACGACGCGGCCGCGCTCGCCACCGCCGACCTGGGCCTCGCCATGGGCACCGGGACGGACGCGGCGATCGAGGCGAGCGACCTGACACTCGTACGGGGGGATCTGCGGGTGGCCGCGGACGCCATCCGGCTGTCGCGGAAGACGCTCTCCACGATCAGGGGAAACCTCGTCTGGGCCTTCGGTTACAACGTGGCGGCGCTGCCGCTCGCGGCGGCCGGACTGCTGAACCCGATGATCGCGGGCGCGGCCATGGCCTTCTCCTCGGTGTTCGTGGTGACGAACAGCCTGCGGCTCAGGGCATTTTCATGACGAAGAGGTAAGAGTCCCCCTAGAGTCCGGCACACGCCTTCACATAAGCTCTTCACAAGGCTCGCGCATCATCCTTACGCTTGGGTTCCGGTAGCGATATCGGATCTCTTGCGCATCTTCAGGACATACGCAAGAGACGCAGATCACAGTGATGTGAACGTAACCATCGAAGGGGTTCGTGAGTCTAGATTGACGATGTCAGAGACGTCTTGGGGGGCGTATCTGGCATCTGGGGACGTCTTGGGGGACGTTCTCGGAATTGCGTTGCCGGGGCACGTACAGCGGGGAGCTTTGAGCGGCCCTCCCGTACGTACGGGTCCCGGCAGACCGCAGCACACCAGTCCAACCAGTTTTGCTCGTTTTGCTCGCAGCGACTCAGGCGCTGCCTTCAGACGCCCGGCCGGATCCCGTGGGGGGAATCCGCACCGGGACATGGGAAGGCGCCCCGATCTACGGCCCGTGGGGGGACCGTAGCGGGGCGCCTTCTGTTATCCGTACGACTTGCTTGTGCAACTGAAGAGGGGGCGTCCCTGGTCAGGGACGCCCCCTCTTCAGTTCAAGGGTGCGGGGAACTGCGCGAACAGCCCTCGCGGACCTGCGGACGAACGAGCTGCCTAGCGCTCTTCGACCGGAACGAAGTCCCGCTCGACCACACCCGTGTAGATCTGCCGCGGGCGGCCGATGCGCGAACCCGGCTCCTTGATCATCTCGTGCCACTGGGCGATCCAGCCCGGGAGACGGCCGAGCGCGAACAGGACCGTGAACATCTCGGTCGGGAAGCCCATGGCCCGGTAGATCAGGCCGGTGTAGAAGTCCACGTTCGGGTAGAGGTTGCGCGAGACGAAGTACTCGTCGGAGAGCGCGTGCTCCTCCAGCTTGAGCGCGATGTCCAGCAACTCGTCGGACTTGCCGAGGGCCGAGAGGACGTCGTGCGCCGCCGCCTTGATGATCTTGGCGCGCGGGTCGAAGGACTTGTACACCCGGTGGCCGAAGCCCATCAGGCGGACGCCGTCCTCCTTGTTCTTCACCTTGCGGATGAAGGAGTCGACGTCGCCGCCGTTGGCCTTGATGCCTTCCAGCATCTCCAGGACCGACTGGTTGGCGCCGCCGTGCAGCGGGCCCCAGAGCGCGCTGATGCCGGCGGAGATCGAGGCGAACATGTTCGCCTGCGACGAGCCCACCAGACGGACGGTGGAGGTCGAACAGTTCTGCTCGTGGTCCGCGTGCAGGATGAGCAGCTTGTCGAGCGCGGAGACGACGACCGGGTCCAGCTCGTACTCCTGGGCGGGGACCGAGAAGGTCATGCGCAGGAAGTTCTCGACGTACCCGAGGTCGTTGCGCGGGTAGACGAAGGGGTGACCGATGGACTTCTTGTACGCGTACGCCGCGATCGTCGGAAGCTTGGCGAGAAGGCGGATCGTCGAGAGGTGACGCTGCTTCTCGTCGAACGGGTTGTGGCTGTCCTGGTAGAACGTCGACAGTGCGCTGACCACGGAGGACAGCATCGCCATCGGGTGGGCGTCGCGGGGGAAGCCCTGGTAGAAGCGCTTGACGTCCTCGTGCAGCAGGGTGTGCTGCGTGATCTCGTTCTTGAAGACGGAGAGCTCGTCGACCGTGGGCAGCTCGCCGTTGATCAGCAGGGAGGCCACCTCAAGGAAGGTGGAGCGCTCGGCCAGCTGTTCGATCGGGTAGCCGCGGTAGCGGAGGATGCCCTGCTCACCGTCGAGGTAGGTGATGGCGGATTTATAGGCGGCGGTGTTTCCATATCCGCTGTCCAGCGTCACCAGACCGGTCTGGGCGCGGAGCTTCCCGATGTCGAAGCCCTTGTCGCCGACGGTGCTGTCGATCACCGGGTAGGTGTACTCGCCGTCGCCGTACCGCAGTACTACAGAGTTGTCGCTCACGTCATCCCTCACCGACGTTGTGCCTCTTCTTCGAGGTGCCCTGACTGTCTCTACCATCCCCCATTTGGCGCAGGAGAGTGCACTCGGGGTCGACCATTGGGCCTATTGGCGGCACTCAGTGCCGCCAACCTGTTCATCCTGCCCGGTTCCTCCTTCTTCCGAAAGTGCCGTGTGAGGTTTCCGACTCGTTTGATCGATCATTTTTTGCCTGCGGGTTGGGTGGGGCTGGTCGCGCCGTTCCTCGCGCCCCTAAAAGATGCGCCTGCCGTGTGGTGTCGGGTCGGGGCCGCGACGGGGCATCCGATCGCAGCTGTGTCATCCCGGGCCCTATTGGGTGCCCTCGGGAGGTCGTGCTGCGATCGGAAACCCCGACACGACCCCTCGCGGAGGAGAGCGGCTGCCGCCCGGTGGGGCACCTGGAGAGAGGGCTCACGCCCCTCGTCCTTCAGGGCGCGGGGAACTGCGCGATCAGCCACGACGCACCCGCACGTACGCATCAACCTCAGGCACGCTCATCAGGGGCGCGGGGAACGGCGCAATCTTTTGGCTTTTTTTGGGGGCGCGGGGAACTGCGCGGTCGGCCCCCGTCGGGGTGACGGGTGAGGTCAGTCCGGGAGGCGGGCTCCGGAGAGGCGGTGGTCCAGGGCTGTGCAGCGGCGGCCGGCGGAGACCGTGCGGACGGCCTGGCCGAGGGCCTTGCGGGAGCCGACTAGGACAACCAGTTGCTTGGCACGGGTGACGGCCGTATACAGAAGGTTCCGCTGGAGCATCATCCAGGCGCCCGTGGTGACGGGGATGACGACGGCGGGGTACTCACTGCCCTGGGAGCGGTGGATCGTCACCGCGTACGCGTGGGCCAGCTCGTCGAGTTCGTCGAACTCGTACGGGACCTCCTCGTCCTCGTCCGTCAGAACGGTGAGGCGCTGGTCGTCGAGGTTGAGGGAAGTCACCACCCCCACCGTGCCGTTGAAGACGCCGTTCTCGCCCTTGTCGTAGTTGTTGCGGATCTGGGTGACCTTGTCGCCGACGCGGAAGACGCGGCCACCGAACCGCTTCTCGGGGAGGTCGGGGCGGGCCGGCGTGATGGCCTGCTGGAGCAGGCCGTTGAGCGTGCCGGCACCTGCGGGGCCGCGGTGCATGGGGGCCAGGACCTGGACGTCACGCCGGGGGTCCAGACCGAACTTGGCCGGAATGCGCCGTGCGGCCACATCCACCGTCAACCGCCCCGCCTCCTCCGTGTCGTCCTCGACGAAGAGGAAGAAGTCCTTGAGGTTGTCGGTGATCGGATGCTGGCCCGCGTTGATCCGGTGAGCGTTCGTCACCACCCCTGATTTCTGGGCCTGCCGGAACACCCGGGTGAGACGGACCGCGGGCACCGGCCCACCCTCGGCGAGCAGGTCCCGCAGCACCTCGCCCGCTCCCACACTGGGGAGCTGGTCGACGTCTCCGACGAACAAGAGGTGCGCGCCCGGAGGCACAGCCTTCACCAGTTTGTTGGCCAGGAGGAGGTCCAGCATGGACGCCTCGTCCACGACCACCAGGTCCGCGTCCAGTGGGCGGTCCTTGTCGTAGGCCGCGTCGCCGCCCGGCTTGAGCTCCAGGAGCCGGTGCACGGTGGAGGCGTCGGCGCCGGTCAGTTCGGCAAGTCGCTTGGCGGCGCGGCCGGTCGGCGCGGCGAGGACGACCTTGGCCCGCTTCGCCTTGGCCAGCTCCACGATCGAGCGGACCGTGAAGGACTTGCCGCAGCCGGGGCCGCCCGTGAGCACGGCGACCTTCTCGGTGAGGGCGAGCCGGACCGCCGCCTCCTGCTCGGGGGCCAGCTCCACCCCCGTACGGTCCTTGAGCCAGGCAAGTGCCTTGTCCCAGGCCACGTTCCGGAAGCCCGGCATGCGGTCCTCGTCCGTACGCAGGAGGCGCAACAGCTGGGCCGAGAGGGACAGTTCGGCCCGATGGAAGGGAACCAGATAGATGGCGGTGACCGGATCGCCGCCGTCCAGGCCGGGCACCCGCTCCCGTACGACTCCCGGCTCCTCGCCCTCCTCGGTCGGAGCCGCCAGCTCCGCGAGGCACTCGATGACCAGGCCCGTGTCCACCTGGAGCAGTTTCACCGCGTCCGCGATCAGCTGCTCCTCCGGAAGGAAACAGTGCCCCTGGTCGGTGGACTGCGAAAGGGCGTACTGGAGACCGGCCTTGACCCGCTCCGGGCTGTCATGCGGGATCCCGACGGACTGGGCGATCTTGTCAGCGGTGAGGAAGCCGATGCCCCAGACGTCGGACGCGAGGCGGTACGGCTGGTTCTTGACGACCGAGATCGACGCGTCGCCGTACTTCTTGTAGATGCGGACCGCGATCGACGTCGACACCTCGACGGTCTGGAGGAAGAGCATGACCTCCTTGATCGCCTTCTGCTCCTCCCAGGCCTCGGCGATCTTCTTGGTCCGCTTGGGACCGAGCCCGGGCACCTCGATGAGCCGCTTCGGCTCCTCCTCGATGATCTGGAGGGTGTCCAGACCGAAGTGCTGCGTGATGCGGTCGGCGAAGATCGGGCCGATTCCCTTGACGAGGCCGGACCCCAGATAGCGGCGGATGCCCTGGACCGTGGCGGGCAGCACCGTCGTGTAGTTCTCGACGGTGAACTGCTTGCCGTACTGCGAGTGGGACCCCCAACGCCCCTCCATCCGCAGCGATTCCCCCACCTGGGCACCGAGCAACGCCCCCACGACCGTGAGGAGATCGCCACCGCCTCGGCCCGTGTCCACCCGGGCCACGGTGTATCCGTTCTCCTCATTGGCGTACGTGATCCGCTCCAGCACGCCTTCCAGAACCGCCAGGTTCCGCTCCCCGCTCCCCGCCCCTTGCTTGGACATGATCCGACGCTACCCCCCACCTCTGACAGCCGGCCAAAGTCCGTGCCATGTCCGGGTCCCCTGTGCATCTGCGGCCCGGTGGGGGGCCGACCGCGCAGTTCCCCGCGCCCCTAAAGGCCAAAAGATTGCGCCGTTCCCCGCGCCCCCGAAGAGCCTGGCTGAGGACCGTGCGCACCTTCCCGCCCGGTGGGGGCTGAGCGCGCAGTTCCCCGCACCCCTGAAGGGGCCCGCCCCACCCTCCGGCAGTCGCCCCTCCGGCCGAAGGGGTCGTGTCGGGGTTTCCGATCGCAGCACGACCTCCCGAGGGCGCCCAATAGAACAGGGGATGACACAGCTGCGATCGGATGCCCCGTCGCGGCCCCGACCCGACGACGAACGGCAGGCGCATCTTTTAGGGGCGCGGGGAACTGCGCGACCAGCCACACCCCACCCGCAGACAACACACAACCCCCACCCCCCACCATCACGATCCGGTCTCAGGGGCTTGTTAACTTCGATGTAATCGATTCCAATCCTCCCTGTAGGCGCATGTAATCGATTCCACAAGGAGGTGGAGCGTCGATGGCGAGCATCAAGGACGTCGCCGCCGAGGCAGGCGTATCCGTCGCCACGGTCTCGCGCGTCCTGAACGACCACCCCTCCGTCAGCCCAGCGGCACGCGCAACCGTGCTGGCCGCAGTCGAGACGCTGGGCTACCGCCCGAACGCCGTCGCCCGCTCCCTGCGCACCGACCAGACCCGCACCCTCGGCCTGGTCATCAGCGACGTACTCAACCCGTACTTCACCGAACTGGCCCGCTCCGTCGAGGAAGAGGCCCGCGCCCTCGGCTACAGCGTGATCATCGGAAACGCCGACGAGCGCCCAGAGCTGCAGGACCACCACGTCCGCACGCTCCTCGACCGCCGTATCGACGGCCTCCTGGTCTCCCCCACGGACGGCAGCTCCCCCCTGATGCTGGACACCGCGCGCGCGGGCACCCCGATGGTCTTCGTGGACCGCTGGATCCCGGGCATGGACGTACCCGTGGTCCGGGCGGACGGACGCACCGCCATCCACAACCTGGTCACCCACCTGCACACCCTCGGCCACCGCAGGCTCGCCATCATCGCGGGCCCGGCGGCCACCACCACCGGCAGCGAGCGCGTGGCGGCCTTCCGGGAGGCCCTCCAGGAGTACGGGCTCCCGCTGCCCGACGCCTACATAGGGCAGGGCGACTTCCAGGCGGCCAGCGGTCGCCGGGTCACCGAGGAGTTCCTCGACCTCCCCGAACCCCCCGAGGTCGTCTTCGCGGCCGACAACCTGATGGCCCTGGGCGCCCTGGACGCCATCCGCGCGCGCGGGTTGCGGGTTCCCGACGACATCGCGCTCGCGGCGTTCGACGACATCGCCTGGTTCGTGCACACCGATCCACCGATCACCGCGATCGCCCAGCCCACCCCCGAGCTGGGCCGCGCCGCCGTACGCGCACTCGTCGACCGCATCGAGGGCCGGCCCCCGCAGTCCGTCACCCTCCCCGCCCGTCTCGTCGTCCGCCAATCGTGCGGCGAGCCCGTACCCCCACAACCGTCCCCGCCCCCGCACTCGTCCCCGCAAAGGAGCAACACGTGAGCAGTCCCGACGAGTTGCTGCGTATCGAAGGCATACGCAAGACCTTCCCCGGTGTGGTCGCGCTCGACAGCGTCGACTTCGATCTGCGCCGCGGCGAGGTGCACGTGCTGCTCGGTGAGAACGGCGCCGGCAAGAGCACGCTCATCAAGATGCTGTCCGGCGCCTACCGGCCCGACGCCGGGAAGATCGTGGTCGACGGCAAGAAGGTCCGTATCCATGGTGCGCAGGACGCCGAGCGCCTCGGGATCGCGACCATCTACCAGGAGTTCAACCTGGTCCCCGATCTGACGGTCGCCGAGAACATCTTCCTGGGACGGCAGCCCCGCCGTTTCGGGATGATCGACCGGAAGACGATGGAGGCCGACGCCGCCGTACTCCTGGAGCGGGTCGGGGTGAACGTGTCCCCACGCGCGCGGGTGCGTGAACTCGGTATCGCGCGTCTCCAGATGGTCGAGATCGCCAAGGCGCTGAGCCTGGACGCACGCGTCCTGATCATGGACGAGCCGACCGCGGTGCTCACCTCCGGAGAGGTCGAGAAACTCTTCCGGATCGTGCGGCAGCTGCGCGAGGACGGCGTGGGCGTCGTCTTCATCACGCACCACCTGGAGGAAATCGCCGCCCTGGGGGACCGCGTCACGGTCCTCCGGGACGGCCGGAGCATCGGCCAGGTCCCCGCGTCCACACCCGAGGACGAGCTCGTGCGCCTCATGGTGGGCCGTTCCATCGAGCTCCAGTATCCGCGCGAACGGGCCGACGCCGGGACCGCGTTGCTCACCGTGGAGGGGCTCACCCGGGACGGCGTGTTCCATGACGTGAGCTTCGACGTCCGCGCCGGCGAGGTCGTCGGTATCGCGGGGCTCGTCGGAGCGGGACGTACCGAGGTCGTACGGGCCGTCTTCGGCGCCGATCCGTACGACAAGGGGTCCGTGGCCGTCGCGGGCGCCCGGCTGCCCCGCCACGACGTCAACGCGGCCATGACCGCCGGGATCGGGCTCGTCCCCGAGGACCGCAAGGGCCAGGGTCTCCTGCTCGACGCCTCCGTCGAGGAGAACCTCGGGCTCGTCACCCTGCGGGCGGCGACCCGCGGCGGGCTCGTCGACCTCAAGGGGCAGCGGACGGCCGCCGCGAGGATCGCCGAGCAGCTCGGCGTACGGATGGCCGGGCTCGGCCAGCACGTGCGCACGCTCTCCGGTGGCAACCAGCAGAAGGTCGTCATCGGCAAGTGGCTGCTCGCCGACACCAAGGTGCTGATCCTCGACGAGCCGACGCGCGGTATCGACGTCGGCGCCAAGGTCGAGATCTACCAGCTGATCAACGAACTCACCGCCGCCGGCCACGCCGTGCTGATGATCTCCAGCGATCTGCCCGAGGTGCTCGGCATGAGCGACCGGGTGCTGGTGATGGCCCAGGGCCGGATCGCCGGTGAACTCTCCGCCGACGAGGCGACCCAGGACTCCGTGATGGCACTCGCCGTCAGCACACCCAACGCATCACCGACAACCACAACCTCAACCACCGACTCTGCTACCTCCGGGGAGGGCTCCCGTGGCCACTGACACGCTCAAGAGCACACCGGGCGCGAGTGGCGCCTCGGGCGGCCTGCGCCGGCTCCTGCTCGACAACGGCGCGCTCACCGCGCTGATCATTCTCGTCATCGCGATGTCGGCCCTGTCGGGCGACTTCCTGACGACGGACAACCTGCTGAACATCGGCGTCCAGGCGGCCGTGACCGCCATCCTCGCCTTCGGTGTGACCTTCGTGATCGTCTCGGCGGGCATCGACCTGTCGGTCGGTTCGGTCGCCGCGCTGTCCGCCACCGTCCTTGCCTGGACGGCGACTTCGGAGGGCGTACCGGTCTGGATCGCGGTGATCCTCGCGATCGCCACCGGCATAGCCTGCGGCCTGGTCAACGGTGTGCTGATCTCGTACGGAAAGCTGCCGCCGTTCATCGCGACGCTCGCCATGCTGTCGGTGGGCCGCGGTCTCTCCCTGGTGATCTCGCAGGGCAGCCCGATCGCGTTCCCGGAGTCGGTCTCGCATCTCGGTGACACGCTGGGCGGCTGGCTGCCGGTGCCGGTCCTCGTGATGATCGTCATGGGGCTGATCACGGCCCTGATCCTGGGGCGTACGTACATCGGGCGTTCCATGTACGCGATCGGCGGCAACGAGGAGGCGGCCCGTCTGTCCGGGCTGCGGGTGAAGCGGCAGAAGCTCGTCATCTACGCGCTGTCCGGTCTCTTCGCGGCCGCCGCGGGCATCGTGCTCGCCTCGCGCCTCTCCTCCGCACAGCCGCAGGCCGCGCAGGGCTACGAGCTGGACGCGATCGCCGCGGTCGTCATCGGTGGCGCCTCGCTCGCGGGCGGTACGGGCAAGGCGTCCGGGACGCTGATCGGCGCGCTGATCCTGGCGGTGCTGCGCAACGGCCTCAACCTCCTTTCCGTGTCGGCGTTCTGGCAGCAGGTCGTCATCGGTGTGGTCATCGCGCTGGCGGTGCTCCTCGACACCGTGCGGCGCAAGGCGGGGGCGACTCCGGTCACCGCAGGCGCCGGGGGCTCCTCGGGCCTCAAGGGGCCGCAGGCCATCAAGTACGGGCTCGCCGTGGTCCTCGTGGCGGCGATCGTGGGCGGGCTGTCCCTGTTCAACAACGGCTCGTCCTCGTCGAACCCGAAGGTCGGCCTGTCCCTCTCCACGCTGAACAACCCCTTCTTCGTACAGATCAAGGAGGGTGCGCAGGCGGAGGCGAAGAAGCTCGGTGCCGATCTGACCGTCACGGACGCGCAGAACGACGCCTCGCAGCAGGCCAACCAGCTGCAGAACTTCACCAGCGAGGGCGTCGACTCGATCATCGTCAACCCGGTGGACTCGGACGCGGCGGGCCCGTCGGTGCGCTCCGCGAACAAGGCCGACATCCCCGTCGTCGGCGTCGACCGTGGCGTCAACAAGGCGGAGACGGCCGCGCTCGTGGCCTCCGACAACGTCGAGGGCGGCAAGCTGGGCGCCAAGGCGCTCGCCGAGAAGCTGGGCGGCAAGGGCAGGATCGTGATCCTTCAGGGTCTGGCCGGTACGTCCGCGAGCCGTGAGCGCGGCGCGGGCTTCGCCGAGGGTCTGAAGGCCTACCCGGGCATCGACGTCGTGGCCAAGCAGCCGGCCGACTTCGACCGCACCAAGGGCCTCGACGTGATGACGAACCTGCTCCAGGCCCACCCGGACGTCCAGGGTGTCTTCGCCGAGAACGACGAGATGGCGCTCGGCGCGGTCAAGGCGCTCGGCTCCAAGGCCGGGAAGTCCGTCCAGGTCATCGGCTTCGACGGCACGCCCGACGGTCTGAAGGCTGTCAAGGAGGGCACGATGTACGCCTCCGTGGCACAGCAGCCGAAGGAACTCGGCAGGATCGCGGTGGAGAACGCGCTGCGGGCGGCCGACGACAAGGAGGTCGAGAAGACGGTGAAGGTTCCGGTGAAGGTGGTCACGGCGAAGAACGTGGACGAGTTCACCGGCTGACCCGACCGATGTCGAGGGGCGGGTGCACGGCGGCTGCCGTCCACCCGCCCTCAACTCACCCCCACAGGGAGACTGTTCATGTACGACTACGACCTGCTGGTCGTGGGATCGGCCAACGCCGACCTCGTCATCGGAGTCGAGCGGCGGCCGGGCGCCGGGGAGACCGTCCTCGGTTCCGACCTGGCCCTCCACCCGGGCGGCAAGGGCGCCAACCAGGCGGTCGCCGCCGCCCGGCTCGGGGCGCGTACGGGGTTGCTGGCCCGGGTCGGCGACGACGCGCACGGCCGGCTGCTGCTCGACTCGCAGCGGGCGGCCGGGGTCGACACGGCCGGGGTCCTCGTCGGCGGGGCGCCCACCGGGGTCGCGCTGATCACGGTGGACCCGTCCGGCGACAACAGCATCGTCGTGTCGCCCGGCGCGAACGGCCGTCTCACCCCGGCGGACGTCCACGCGGCCTCGGCCCTGCTCGCGGCCTCCCGGGTGGTCTCGGCCCAGCTGGAGATCCCGCTGGAGACGGTCGTGGAGGTCGTACGGAGTCTGCCGTCCGGCACCCGTTTCGTACTGAACCCGTCTCCGCCCCGGGAGTTGCCCGAGGAGGTGCTCGCGGCCTGCGACCCGCTGATCGTGAACGAGCACGAGGCGCGGGTGGTGCTCGGCGCCGACGTGGGCGACACGCCCGAGCAGTGGGCCCAGGCGCTCCTCGCACTCGGTCCGCGCTCGGTGGTGGTCACCCTGGGCGAGGAGGGCGCGCTGGTCGCCGACTCCTTGGGCACGGCCCGGGTGCCGTCTGTGAAGGTGAACGCCGTGGACACGACCGGCGCGGGCGACTCCTTCACCGCGGCGCTGGCCTGGCGCCTCGGCGCCGGGGAGTCCCTCGCGGACTCGGCGGCGTACGCGGCCCGCGTGGGCGCCGTCGCCGTCACCCGCGAGGGCGCGCAGGCGTCCTTCCCCACCGCCGAAGAGGTCGCTGCCCTGTGAAGAAGGCCGGAATCCTGAACCGTCATCTCGCGGGGGCGATAGCCGAGCTTGGGCACGGCGACGGCGTGCTGATCTGCGACGCGGGCATGCCCATCCCGGCCGGGCCGCGGGTCGTGGACCTCGCCTTCCGCGCGGGCGTCCCGTCCTTCGAGGAGGTCCTTGAGGGCCTGCTGGAGGAGCTGGTCGTGGAGAGTGCCACGGCGGCGAAGGAGGTACGGGAGGCGAACCCGGAGGCGTCCGCGCTGCTCGCCGACCGCTTCCCCTACGCGCTGACCCATGTCTCCCACGAGGACCTGAAGATCCTCTCGGCCGGCGCCCGCCTGATCGTGCGGACCGGTGAGGCCCGCCCGTACGCGAATGTGCTGCTGCACTGCGGGGTCTTCTTCTGAGCCCCGGTGAGCCCTGGGCATGAGTGCCCGGACAAGCTTCGAGGGGCCCGGTCCGTCGACCGGGCCCCTCGGTTTCCCCTCCCCCAACCAGAACCCCCGCGATCCCCCCGGATCCCCCTCCAGAAGTCCTGATGCCAAGTACGACCCACGGAGTGCGGGGAGGGTTGCACGGTCTCTTGAGATTTTTTTGAGGTTCGATTCGACGTCCGATTCGAGGTGCGCCGACACCTTGTCGACCTGGGACGGTCGGTGTCTCAGTCGCCCTCGGCGCGGACTCGGTCGGCGATGCCCAGGGTCAGCTCCTCCGCCTGGTCCTCCAGGTTCCACTTGCCGTCCTGGTAGGCGTGGTTGCTCACCCAGTACACGAGGACGCCGTCGCGCAGCGACCTCGTGAGGACCCCGAGCGACCAGTCGTTGCCGCCGTCGTGCCAGACGACCCGGCCTTCTGGCGTCTCACGGACGGCCCAGCCGTATCCGTACCAGCCGTCGTCGGAGTCGGGCACCCGCACGCGGGGCGCGAACAGCTTCTGCCTGGCCCGCTCCGGCAGGACCGCGTCGCCCGAGAGGGCCCGGTGCCAGCGGAACATGTCCTCGGCGGTGGAGAGCATTCCGCCGTTGCCGCGCAGATTCCAGTACGGCCCGTCGGCGGCCCAGGGATGGTCGAGGGGCCTGCCCTTGCTGCGCCCCTTGCTGTCGTACTCCACCGCGACCAGGTGCCGCGGCCACCGGGGCAGTACGTATCCGGTGCGCTCCATCCCCGCCGGACCGAACAGGTGCCGGGCGAGGAACGCCTCGTAGCCCTGTCCGGAGGCCTCCTCGACGATCGCGGCGAGCAGGCTGTACCCGGTGTTGGAGTAGTGGAACTCCTTCCCGGGGGCCGACTCCGACTTCGAGGCCAGCGCCTGGCGCACCATCTCGTCGCGGGAGACCGGGTCGTAGTCGTCGCCGAGCCCCTCGACCAGGCCCGATGTGTGCGTGAGCAACTGCTCGATCGTGATGTCCCGTTTGTCCTCGGGAACCGGGCCGAGGAACCGGCTGATCGGGTCGCTCACCCGCAGCCGCCCCAGCACCTCCAGCTTCAGGATCGCGGCGGCGGTGAACTGCTTGGTGATCGACATGACGTCGTAGACCGTGCGGCAGCTCGCGGGTGTGCCGGCGGCGCGGTCCGCCGTCCCGAAGCCTCCGCAGTACACGAGTTCGTCGCCGCGTGCGGCGATGACGGTTCCGCCGGGACCGGCGGGAACCGTCCGGCGGAGGAAGTCGGCGACCGACTCCCCGTCGCGCGCCTTCGCGGCGGACCCGGCGGCCGAGCGCTCCTCGGCAGGCTCTCTGGCGCGCTCCTTGCCCGGCCCGGCGGCGCGCTCTTCGGCGCACGCGCCCAGCGTCAGCAGGGTGGCAAGTGCGGTGACGGCGGCTGCAGTACGGCGGCGGCGGGACTGACCCATATGACCTATGACCTCCAACATCGGGAATCCGCACCGAGGTTGACCGCCGCTGCCGCCGTTCCTCAAGCTGTCAGGTGTTCGAGCTTGTGCGAACCCGTGTACGTCCAGCTCACCAGGGGGGACCACCGTCATGACCACCGCACCGCCCACCCCGCCGGACACCGACGCCGCCGCCTTCGTGGCGGCGCTGCGGCGCCTCAAGGCGTGGTCGGGCCTCAGCTATCGCCGGCTTGAGCGCCGGGCGGCGGAGGAGGGCCACTGTCTGCCGTACTCCACGGCGGCGAGCATGCTCGGCCGGGAACGGCTGCCCCGCGAGGAACTGGTCGCCGCGTTCGTCGCCGCGTGCGGGGTTCGGGGCGCCGAGGCGGAGGCATGGCTGGACGCCCGCACCGACATCGCGTGCGGGCCGGCGCCTGCGCTCATGCCTGTGACTGGGCCTGAGCCTGGGCCTGGGACTGTGCATGGGCATGGGTCTGTGCCTGGGCCTGTGGACGTCACACCTGCGTCCGTGCCTGCGGTCGTCGCGCCCTTGAAGACCGCACCGGCACGCGCCAGGCCCTGGCGGACACGGTTGACCCTCGTCGGTGCGGCGGCGCTCGTCACCGCGCTTCTCGGCGGGGCGACGGCGTCCGGCGTCTTCACCGACGACGAGGAGGTGCGGGAGACGCGGACGACGGTCCGCCTGTGATCCCGCACAGGCGAACCGTCACGGGTGATCCATCACAGGCGAACGGGCGTCATGCGGCATGTTCCACGAACCGTGCCGCGGTCTCCGCGAGCACCTCGCGGCCGTCCCTGGCCCACAACCCGTCGTTGAACAGCTCGACCTCGATGGGGCCGGTGTAGCCGGCCGCCTCGACGTACGCCTTCCACTCGCGCATGTCGATCGCGCCGTCGCCGATCTGGCCCCGGCCGTTCAGGACTCCCTCGGGCAACGGGGTTGTCCAGTCGGCGAGTTGGAAGGTATGGATGCGGTCGCCCGCACCCGCGCGGGCGATCTGTGCGGGCGCCTGGTCGTCCCACCAGATGTGGTACGTGTCGACCGCGACACCGACCTGGTTCGCGGGGAAGCGTTCCGCGAGGTCCAGGGCCTGGGTGAGGGTGGAGACCACACAGCGGTCGGAGGCGTACATCGGGTGGAGCGGCTCGATGGCCAGCCGCACGCCGTTGGCGGCCGCGTACGGGCCCAACTCCCCCAGCGCGTCCGCGATGCGCTCCCGCGCGCCGTGCAGGTCCTTGGAGCCCGCCGGGAGGCCGCCCGAGACGAGGACGAGCGTGTCCGTGCCCAGGGTGGCCGCCTCGTCGATGGCGCGGCGGTTGTCGGCCAGGGCCTCGGCGCGCTCGGCCGGGTCGATGGCCGTGAAGAAGCCGCCGCGGCAGAGGGTGGTGACGGCCAGCCCGGCGTCACGGACCAGCTTGGCCGTCTCCTCCAGGCCGTACGTCTCGACCGGTGCCCGCCACAGACCGACGCCCGGGACGCCCAACTCCAGGCAGGTGTCGACCAGTTCGGGCATCGACAGCTGCTTGACCGTCATCTGGTTGATGCTGAAACGGGAGAGGTCGCCGAGGGGGCTCGTACTGCTCGTGCTCACTGGTTCACTCCGTACAGGGAGAGCAGGTTCTTCATACGGGCCTCGGCGAGGGCCGGGTCCGGGAACAGGCCCAGGCCGTCGGCGAGTTCGTACGCGCGGGCGAAGTGCGGGAGCGAGCGGGACGACTGGAGGCCGCCGACCATCGTGAAGTGCTCCTGGTGGCCCGCGAGCCAGGCGAGGAAGACCACGCCCGTCTTGTAGAAGCGGGTCGGGGTCTGGAAGAGGTGGCGGGACAACTCGACCGTGGGGTCGAGGAGTTCACGGAAGCCGCCCGTGTTCCCGGTGTCGAGGACGCGTACCGCCTCGGCGGCCAGGGGCCCCAGCGGGTCGAAGATGCCGAGCAGGGCGTGGCTGAAGCCCTGGTCGTCGCCCGCGATCAGCTCGGGGTAGTTGAAGTCGTCGCCGGTGTAGCAGCGCACGCCGTCCGGGAGCTTGCGGCGCAGGTCGATCTCGCGCCGGGCGTCGAGGAGGGAGACCTTGATGCCGTCGACCTTGTCGGGGTGGGCGGCGATGACCTCCAGGAAGGTGCTGGTGGCGGCGTCGAGGTCGGTGCTGCCCCAGTAGCCTTCGAGCGCCGGGTCGAACATGGGGCCGAGCCAGTGCAGGACCACCGGTTCGGCGGCCTGGCGGAGCAGGTGGCCGTAGACCTCCAGGTAGTCCTCGGGGCCCTTGGCGATGGCGGCCAGCGCCCGCGAGGCCATGAGGATGGCCCGCGATCCGGACTCCTCGACGAGGGCCAGCTGCTCCTCGTACGCGGCCCGCACCTCGTCCAGGCTGTACGGGTAACCGACCTCGGTCACCGGCAGCTGGTCGGTGCCGACGCCGCAGGCGATGAGACCGCCGACCGCCTTGGCCTCGGCCGACGAGCGGCGGATCAGCTCGGCCGCCCCCGCCCAGTCGAGCCCCATCCCCCGCTGGGCGGTGTCCATCGCCTCCGCGACACCGAGCCCGTGGGACCACAGATGGCGGCGGAAGGCGAGGGTGGCGTCCCAGTCGACGACGGCCGGTGAGTCGGGGGTGGTGTCGGCGTACGGATCGGCGACCACGTGGGCCGCCGAGTAGACCGTACGGGAGGTGAAGGGGGAGCCGGTGGTGAGGGCGAGGGGTTCGGTGCGCGGGGTGTAGGCGCGCAACACGCCTTCCGCGTCGGGTAGTTGGATCCTCCCGTTCGCCGTCGGCTTAGGCGTCGGATCCGGCTTCGGCTTCGGCTTCGAGTTCGGCTTCGTCACAGTGCGATCTCCGGTACGTCGAAGCGGCGGCCCTCGGCGGAGGACTTCAGGCCCAGTTCGGCGAGCTGAACGCCGCGGGCGCCGGCCAGCAGGTCCCAGTGGTAGGGCGCGTCGGCGTAGACGTGCTTGAGGAAGAGCTCCCACTGGGCCTTGAAGCCGTTGTCGAACTCGGCGTTGTCGGGGATCTCCTGCCACTGGTCGCGGAAGGAGTAGGTGGCCGGGATGTCGGGGTTCCAGACCGGCTTGGGCGTGGAACTGCGGTGCTGGGCACGGCAGTTGCGCAGGCCCGCGACGGCAGAGCCCTCGGTGCCGTCGACCTGGAACTCGACGAGTTCGTCGCGGTTGACCCGGACGGCCCAGGAGGAGTTGATCTGGGCGATGGCTCCGCCTTCGAGCTCGAAGACGCCGTAGGCCGCGTCGTCGGCCGTGGCGTCGTACGGCTTGTCCTGCTCGTCCCAGCGCTGCGGGATGTGCGTGGCGGTCAGGGCCTGTACGGACTTCACACGGCCGAAGAGCTCGTGGAGGACGTACTCCCAGTGCGGGAACATGTCGACAACGATGCCACCGCCGTCCTCGGAGCGGTAATTCCAGGACGGGCGCTGGGCCGACTGCCAGTCGCCCTCGAAGACCCAGTAGCCGAACTCTCCGCGGATGGAGAGGATGCGGCCGAAGAAGCCGCCGTCGATGAGGCGCTTCAGCTTGAGCAGGCCCGGGAGGAAGAGCTTGTCCTGGACGACGCCGTGGCGGACACCGGCCGCGTTCGCCAGGCGGGCCAGTTCGAGAGCGCCGTCGAGGCCGGTGGCGGTGGGCTTCTCCGTGTAGATGTGCTTGCCCGCGGCGATCGCCTTCTTGATCGCCTCCTCGCGGGCCGAGGTGACCTGGGCGTCGAAGTAGATCTCGACGGTCGGGTCGGCGAGGACCGCGTCGACGTCCGTGGAGATGTTCGCCGGGTCCAGGCCGTGCTGCTCCGCGAGCGCCTTCAGGGCGTGCTCGCGGCGGCCGACGAGGATCGGCTCGGGCCACAGCACGGTGCCGTCGCCGAGGTCGAGACCACCCTGTTCGCGCAGGGCGAGGATCGAGCGGACGAGGTGCTGGCGGTAGCCCATGCGCCCCGTCACACCGTTCATCGCGATGCGCACCGTCTTGCGTGTCACGTGATTCCCTTCGTACGCGTCCCGCGCCGCGTACGCCCCACAGGTGGACCCCGGTACGTCCGGGGCACCCTGGTGAACTGGTGAGCGTCACAGCAAGCGCTTTCTATATGTAGAGAAGCTAGCCTCTGAGGAGCGGTCTGGACAAGACCGTGACGGGGATGAGTTGTTCGAGGGGGCGAACAACCGGGGGTTTCGGCCTTAGGGTCTGCACGGAGCCGTGCGCTGTGCCCGTGCGCTGTGCGCCCGAGCGTTGTGTGCCCGTGCTTGTGGGGGCGTTTGAGCGCTTGCGCGTGTGGGGCCTGGGACGTCCGTGTGTGCGGGGGTTTGGAGCGCCTGTGCGTGCGGGGCTTGGAGTGCCTGTGCGTGTGGGGCTTGGAGTGCCTGTGCGTGCGGGGGTTTGGAGCGCTCGCGCGTGCAGGGGTTTGAACGCCCGTGTGTGCGGGGTGCTCGGAGCGGTGTACGAGGACGTACTACGAGATGCTCGACCGGAGGACGACGAAGATGACGGTGACCCTGGCGGACGTGGCGGCCCGCGCGCAGGTCTCGCCCGCGACGGTGTCGCGCGTGCTGAACGGGAACTATCCCGTGGCCGCCTCCACCCGCGAGCGGGTGCTGCGGGCCGTGGACGAGCTGGACTACGTACTGAACGGCCCCGCGAGCGCGCTCGCCGCGGCGACTTCCGACCTGGTCGGGATCCTGGTCAACGACATCGCCGACCCGTTCTTCGGGATCATGGCGGGGGCGATCCAGGGCGAGATCGGGGGGCCGGGGGGCCGGGCGGGCGGGGAGCGGCTCGCCGTCGTGTGCAACACCGGCGGTTCCGCGGAGCGGGAGCTCACGTACCTCACGCTTCTCCAGCGTCAGCGGGCCGCGGCGGTCGTGCTGACCGGTGGGGCCGTGGAGAACACGGCGCACGCGGAGGCCGTGGCGACGAAGCTGCGCAAGCTCGCGGCGGCGGGGACGCGGGTCGTGCTGTGCGGGCGGCCGCCCGCGCCGGCCGACACCGACGCGGTCGCTCTCACCTTCGACAACCGGGGTGGCGGGCGGCGGCTCACCGAGCATCTGATCGAGCTCGGGCATCGGCGTATGGGGTACATCGCGGGGCCGGAGGAGCGTACGACTACGCGACATCGGTTGGAGGGGCATCGGGACGCGCTTGCGGCGCATGGCATTCCGGACGAGCCTGCTCGGACTGTGCACGGGCGGTACGACCGGCGGGCCGGGTACGAGGCGACTCTTGAACTGCTGCGTCGTGATCCGGAGTTGACGGCTGTTGTCGCTGCGAATGACACGGTCGCTCTTGGAGCGTGTGCTGCTCTGCGGGACTCCGGGTTGCGGATTCCGGATGACGTGTCTGTTGTGGGGTTCGATGATCTTCCCTTCAGCATTGACGCTGTGCCTGCGTTGACGACTGTGCGGTTGCCGTTGGCGGAGGCGGGGACTCGGGCCGGGCGGATCGCGATGGGACGGGAGGAGGCGCCGCCTGGGGGGATTGCGACGATTCGGGGGGAGTTGATGGTGCGGGGGTCTACGGGGGCGCCGAAGAACTCCTGAGGTTGGGGGGGTCGGGTGCGGGTGGATGGGGGCGGGTGAGTGGGGGGCTGGGCGTGCGTGGGCTGGGCCCCGATGCGGGCATTCACTGCACCCGGCTCGTCGCTGAGCTGGTCACCGCTCTTGGTCGCCGGTGAACTGCCCCGGTGCCGCTGGCCTCGATATCCAGTACTCGCCGAGCACCTGCCCGTGGAACTCTGTCTCTCATGAGCGAGACGACCCCGTACGACGAGGACAGAGCCGCACACTCTCGGCAAGGGCTGGCCCGTCTCGTCCTCTCCGACCACGCCAAGGACGTGGCCAACAGCGCCGCCGGGCTCGTGGGCACGCGTCACGATGCCTATACCGGACTCGGCGGTCGTGTGAGCCAGGCCCAGCAACTCGTCGAACTGGCCGAACGGAGCCTGGCCTCGGCCGTCATCTACGAAGTAGAACGCGGCAGCTCCTGGGCTCAGGTCGCGGCCTATCTGGGAATCAGCGCCGACGAGGCCCGAGAGCGGTACGCCCCTGCCGTGCGGAAGTGGAACATCGCGTTCGAGGAGCCTTACAAACTGGACGAGACGGGCCGTAAGCGCATCCCGCAGCTGCCCACCGCGGCTTACGACCCTGCATGGGCGTGCGCCCAGCTCGACCAGTGGGCCTTCCTCCAGCGCATCGGAATCGACGGCGATCAGGCCGTCAGTTCGGGGCTCGTCATGGCCCGCAGCCCAGATGGGCAGGACGCGGCAGCCGAGGAGAACTGAGCGTCGGCACTCACGGGGTTCGATGCCGAGAGGGCTGCGCGGCTCTCGGCCTGTGCGGGTGGGGTGTGGCTGGTCGCGCCGTTCCCCGCGCCCCTAAAAGACGCGCCTGCCGTTCGTCGTCGGGTCGGGGCCGCGACGGGGCATCCGATCGCAGCTGTGTCATCCCCTGTTCTATTGGGCGCCCTCGGGAGGTCGTGCTGCGATCGGAAACCCCGACACGACCCCTTCGGCAGGGGTGCGACTGCCGCCCGGTGGGGGCGGGCCCCTTCAGGGGCGCGGGGAACTGCGCGCTCAGCCCCCACCGGACCGGCGGCCGACAAACGGTCTCAGGTTCCCGCAGCGCTGTGACGGGCGCGGGCAGACTGCCCGGGCTGGTCAGCCGACGAACTCGACCATGATGGTCGCCGTGCCGGGCACATGCCGGGCGTCGCCCGCGTACGTGACCGTGTATTGGCCGTACATGTTCCAGTCGGGCGGAGTGTCACTGAAGCTGAACGTGCCGTCCTGTTCGACCTTCACATCTGGCAGCTCCACGCCGTTGCGCGTCACCGTGACGGCTCCGGGCTCAGGGAAGGGGATCAGCGAGGTCAGTTTGCCCGTCACGGTGACCGGCGTGCCGACGGGGTTCGTCGGCGGGGCGGACAGGGTGATCGTGCTGGATGCCTTGGCGACGTCGGCGACGACGTCGAGAACGACCTCGCCCGAGTAGGGGAAGCGGGTGGTGAACAGCCTGTTGCCGTCGGGCGCCCAGGCCACGCCTCGGTCAACCAGATCCGCGCGCCCCGGCGACAACGCGACCGTGCGGTACGCGGTGGTCTCTCCCGGGCGGTAGATGTAGACGTCCCATTCCCCTCCCGCCACGATCCCCGCGGCGACCGTGCCGTGGGAGTCGACGGCGACGGAGTTGGGGTAGGCGCCGGTGTCGTACTGGGCCTCCTCCGTCAGGTCCGACAGGCGCCAGCGCTGGTGGTAGTAGTTGGAACCATTCGCGGTGATCACACTGTTGCCGTCCGGCGTCACCGCCACGTCCTCGACATCGGCGACGGCGTCGCTGTAGGCGGTCTCCTGAAGCGTGCCGGAGCCCACGTCGTACACGCGCATGCCCAGCGCTCCCTGGCTCTCCGCGGCGACGAGCCGGTCGGGCGCGTCCGGCGACGAGGCAAGTCGCGGCTTGCCGTACCAGACAGGGTTCTCGTCCAGAGTGACGGTCGGGGGCACCTCGCCGATGGCGACCGACCCGATGCCGGAGTCGAAGACGGTGGCCTGGTAGCCGAAGAACAGGCGGCCGCCAGCGAGGGCGAGGCTCTCCGGTTCGGTGTCGGCCCCGGTTGAGATGCGCCGCGTCTCGGTCAAGGTCGCGGTGTCGATGACGGAGATCGCGTCAGCGTCCGGGAGTGCCACGTACAGGGTGGACTCGTCGGCCGACTCGGCCATGCCCCGCGCCCCACCGAGACCCTCAACCTTCTTCACGACCTGCCCGTCGTGGTCGGTGGCCAGCACAGCGTCGTCGCCGGGGGCGCTGACGTACACATGGCGGCTGTCGGCGAGGGTCTGCCAGTGCGACCGCACGGGCAGGACGATGCCACCCCGGGACTGTGCCGCTGCCGTGCCTGGGGCACCGAGCAGATTGAACGACGCAGCCACCAGGACCAGCGCGGCACCCGCCGCACGTCTTCGTAAACGCACCTGAGGAACTCCTTCGAGTACGGGTCCGGCCGCACGGGCGCGACCGGCGGAGCAACTGTATTGATCCGCACCGACATTGGGACCGCAGGGCGGGCGCGTACGGAGCACACGTCGAGCTACGGACTCGCCGCCCCCGTCATCCGGCCCCGCACATGACCAACCGGACAAGTCCGCCTGGGAACGAACGCGGGAACCAGCGAAATCTTTTGGCGTTCAGGGGCGCGGGAAACGGCGCGAGCACCCCCCCACCGGGCCGCAGCCAGAAAACCGACGGCCCGCAGGGTGCTAGAGCGCGTCCAAGCGAGCCCGTTGTCCCGGGCTGAGGCGGAGTTCGGCGGCCGCGATGTTCTCCTCCAGGTGGGAGAGGCGGGCCGTGCCGGGAATCGGCAGGACGGCCGGGGAGTGGGCGAGGAGCCAGGCGAGGGCGACCTGGGTGGGCGTGGCATCGAGTTCGGCTGCGATCGCCGCGATCTCGGCCCTGTCCCCCGACGTACCCCACGCCACGGTCCGCCAGGGCAAGAAGGCAATGCCCGCCGCCGCGCAGGCGTCCAGCACCGGCTCATGCTCGCGGTCGAGCAAGTTGTACCGGTTCTGGACGCTTGCGATGTCCACGACCTTTCGGGCCTGGTCAAGTTCGTCGACTGTCACCTCGGACAGGCCGATCCGGCCCACCTTGCCCTCGTCCCGGAGGTCCCGCAGTGCGCCGACTTGGTCGGCTAGCGGAGTCGCCGGGTCGATGCGGTGCAGTTGCAGGAGTTCGATGCGTTCCACGCGCAGACGGCGCAGGGCTCGGTCGACCTGGGTCCGCAGGGCCTCCGGGCGGCCGTCCAGCTCCCACTCGCCCGACGCCTCCGACCGTTCGAGGCCGATCTTGGTGGTGACCAGCAGCCCGTCCGCGTACGGGTACAGGGCCTCGGCCAGGAGTTCCTCGTTGGCGCCGCCGCCGTACATGTACGCCGTGTCGATCAGTGTCACTCCGAGTTCGACGGCCCGCCGGGCCACTGCGATGGCGGTCTCGCGTGCGTCTGCCGGCTCCGTGGACAGGTGCATCGCCCCGAAACCGAGCCGCCCCACCTCCAGGTCCCCGCCGATACGGAACGTGCTCGATGTGGTCGTCATCTACGAGTCCCCCCTCGTTCGAACGGCCACGCTAACAGCGCGGGCAGCAAGGAAAAACCCGTGCGCTTATCGGCCACAGCGGGCATAATCTCTGACTGAGTCAGCTATCCAGCCCGATGTGTGAACCACAAGGCAGGTGTCAAAGGCAGGTGCCGGACGTCATGACCATTCAAGAGATCCGTGCCTTCAACCGCTTCTACACGAACCTCATCGGCGCGCTCGACTACAGCCGCCAGCTCCACGCCCCGTACACGCTCACGGAGTCCCGCGTGCTGTACGAACTCGCCCACTCGCCCCGTACGGACGCGGCCGACCTCCGCGGTGAACTCTGTCTGGATTCCGGCTACTTGAGCCGACTGCTCGCGAAGTTCGAGAAGGACGGGCTGATCGAGCGCGCGCCGTCGGAGAAGGACACCCGGCGGCGCCGGATCACGCTCACGGCCCGCGGCCGGGAGACCGCCGATCTGCTGAACGAGCGCTCGCGGGAGGCCGTCGGCTCGCTGCTCTCCACCGTGCCCCCGGAAGACCGGCCCCGGCTCGCCGAGGCCATGCGGGACATCCGCGAGATTCTCTCCGACGCCAGTCGTCGTCCGCCGCGTCGCGAGGACGTGCTGCTGCGCGAGCCGGGACCCGGCGACCTCGGCTGGGTCGTGCAGCGCAACGCCGCGCTCTATGCCTCGGAGTACGGCTTCAACACCGACTACGAGGGCCTGGTCGCCCGGATCGTCGCCGACTTCGCCGAGGACCACGACCCGCACCTGGAGCGGGTGTGGATCGCGGAGCTCGACGGTCGTCCGGTGGGTTGCGTGATGTGTGTACGGGACGAGGCACCCGGCGCCGCCCGGCTGCGCCTCCTGCTCGTCGAACCGGACGCGCGCGGCCTCGGCATCGGCGATCAACTCGTGGGCGCCTGCGTCGAGTTCGCACGCGGAGTCGGCTACCGGGAGATGGTCCTGTGGACAAATGACGTCCTCACGTCCGCCCGCCGCATCTATCAGCGCCACGGCTTCGTCCTCGTCGACGAAAAACCCCACCGCTCCTTCGGCACCGACCTCAACGGCCAGGACTGGCGCCTGGACCTGCATGGCGCAGGCTGAGAGCCGCGGCCGGGGAAGTCGGCCGGGCGCGCCCCGTCAGAGGCGCGGGGAATGGCGCAGTCTTGTGCCTTTAGGGGCGCGGGGAACTGCGCAGTCTTTTGCCTTTAGGGGCGCGGGGAACTGCGCGCCCGGCCCAGTACGACGGCCCGTCGACACCCGACCGACCCCCACCCACCCAGGGGCGCGGGGAACTGCGCGGCCAACCCCCACCGGCCCGCAGCCGACCACCGACCTTCAGGCCCCGACGGAGTCACACGTGCGGGCGGCGGCCCTTCTCCTGGCGTGGGAACGACTGGCGGGCGCCAGGAAGCGTCGGCTTCGGCAGGGTCGCCACCTCCTCCTTCGCCCGTTCCAACTGCTCCGCCGTGTCGTCCGGTAGACGCGGCGCGCGCGGGCGGCCGTGCGAGAAGCGGAACGCGGACGTGAAGTCGCCGAACGTCTCGCGGCGCCAGTCGCTGACGTTCGGCTCCTCCACACCCGTGAAGCTCTCCAGGAACTGGAGGGCAGAGGTGTGGTCGAAGGCCTCCGACGCCACCCAACCGCCCACTGTCCAGGGCGAGATGACGATCGCCGGGACCCGGAAGCCGCCACCGATCGGCAGACCCTGGACGAACTCGTTCGCCGCGCCCGCGCGGGGAGTCGGCGGGGCCACGTGGTCGAACAGGCCGTCGTTCTCGTCGTAGTTGAGGATGAAGGCCGTCTTCCGCCACACCTTGGGGTTGGAGGCGATGGCCTCGATCTTGGATGCGACGAAGTCCGCGCCCGCGGCGGGCAGGTAGTCCGGGTGTTCCGACTGGAAGCTCGTCGGCATGATCCAACTGACCGTCGGCAGGCGGTCGTTGCGGGCGTCGTCCTCGAAGGTGCCCTCGGGCTGGGGGCGTACGCCGCGCTCGTAGAGGTCCGAGCCCGGTGCCGCGTTCCTGAAGGACGCGAACTGCTCCAGCATGTTGCAGCCGTAGTCGTCGTCCTGCTGGTACACCTTCCAGCTGATCCCGGCCGCCTGGAGCCGCTCGGCGTACGTCGTCCAGCGGTACGGCGTCGGCGCCACGTTGCTGAGGATCGGGCCACCCTGCTGCCCGCCGGGGTCGATCGTGCCCGTCATCCACATCAGACGGTTCGGCCAGGTCGGGCCGAACACCGAGCAGTAGTAGTTGTCACAGATGGTGAAGGTCTCGGCGAGGGCAAACTGGAAGGGGATGTCCTCGCGGGTGTAATACCCCATGACGTACGGGCCGTTGACGCCGTCCGCCTTGCGGTGGGCAGGCAGCCAGCGGTCCATTTTGCCGTTGTTCCAGGCCTCGTGCTGGACCGACCAGGCGTGGCTGGTGGACGGTATCGCCTGCGCGCTCGACTTACGGGTGTCGAGGTGGAAGGGCAGCAGATAGCCCTTCGGGTTCTCGGCGTCGGGCTGGTAGAAGACCGAACGGCCGTTGTCGAGTTTCAGCGCGTGCGGGTCCGCGAAGCCGCGCACCCCGGACAGCGTGCCGAAGTAGTGATCGAAGGAACGGTTCTCCTGCATCAGCATCACTACGTGCTCGATGTCGCGGAGCGAGCCACGCCGCGGCGGTCCGGCCGCGACGGCCTTCTGCACGCTGGGCGGGAGGAGAGTGAGGGCCGCGGCGCCGCCCACCGCGCCGGCGGCGGAACCGAGGAGTCTACGACGAGTCAACTCGGGCATGATTGCCCCTTCTTGAGCCAATGGGCTCTGCGGAGTGGCGTGGGCCCGTGACGGAGAGCACCGGGCCGCCGATCACTCTCCGCCCGGTTCGGCATGGCACATCAGGGGCCTCCGGTGAACAAGTGAGAAACGGGTGGAAAGGGGTTGGCCAAGCCATGACATGCCAGGTCGGGGCATTGCCGGGCCGTTGCCGGGACTTGGCGGACGGATGGGTCGTACATGGGTCGGGGGCGCCGCGAGGTGCCGGTCGAGGGGCCGGGCAGCACTGCCCGGAACCGATGTCCTGACCCGCGCGGCACGCGGGAGTGACAGATCACGAGTGGCGGGTACTGTCCGACTCATGAAGCTCGCCTTTTCCACCCTCGGCGTTCCCGGACTCCCGATCAGCGACGTGGTGCGGCTCGCCGCCACGCACGGCTATCACGGTGTCGAGCTGCGCGCGCATCCCGAGGAGCCGGTCCACCCCGGCATCGACCTCACCGAACGGGCCGACGTGGCTGCCGAGTTCAAGGCCGCGGGCGTCGAGATCCTGGGCCTCGCCGGGTACGCGCGCGTCGCGGCGCCGGGCGACGACGGCCCCGTGATCGCCGAGATCCGCGGACTCCTCGACCTGGCCCGGGACCTCGGCGCCCCCTTCATCCGCGTCTTCCCCGGCGGCGACCCCGACCAGAGCCCCGAGGAGGCCGACGCCACGGCCGCCCGCCGTCTGGGCACCGCCGCCGAGTACGCCGCCGACCTGGGCGTACGCATCCTTCTGGAGACCCACGACTCGCACCGCACGGGCGCCGACGCGATCCGCGTCCTCGGCCTCGTCGGTCACCGCCAGGCCGGCGCCCTGTGGGACGTCATGCACACCTGGCTCGGCGGCGAACAGCCCCCGGCCAGCTTCGCCGCGCTCTCACCGCACCTCGGCTACATCCAGGTCAAGGACATCGCCTCCGCCGACGACACGACCCCGCTGCCGCTCGGCACGGGCGTCCTCCCCCTCACCGAGTGCGTCGAACTCCTCTCCCGCGAGGGCTGGGACGGCTGGCTGTGCTGGGAGTACGAGAAGCGGTGGTACGAGGGCGCGGCTCCGCTGGAGGGGTTGCTGGGAGCGGGGCGGGAGCATCTGGCTCGCTTGCTGAACGAGTCGGCGTAGGGCGCGCGGGGGGGGCACGGCTGGACGCCGGCGGGCGTTCATGAACGTGCCTACTGTGTGCGCACCCTCGCCCATACCGTCTTGCCGATCACTCTGGCTCTGAGTTCCCAGCTCTCCGCCAGGGCCGCCACGAGGGGCAGGCCCCGGCCCGACTCCGCCTCCAGGGGCGTTACTTGGGGTTCCGGGAGGCGGGGCGACGCGTCGGAGACCTCGATCTCCACCGCCTTCTCGCCGTCGTAGGTGAGTGCCACCTCGAAGAAGCGGTCGGGGACGCGGGCGTGGCGTACCGCGTTCGTCGACAGCTCCGACACGATCAGTTCGATCGCCTCCGCCGCGTCGGTCGGGATCCGCCATTCCGCGAGTACGGACCTGGCCCCGCGGCGGGCCTCCGGCACGGAGCGGGTCACCGGTGTGAGCCTGCGCCGCCAGGTCCGGACCCGGAGGTCGCGGACGTCTCGCAAGTCTCGGAGGTTTACTCCGTCACTTTCTGTGTTCACAGGAACACTGTCGGCCCTGGTGGCTACCGTCACCAGTGACCGAGCGTCGACGCCTGCGGGAGGTAACTCCGTGCGGGCCGACGTTGATTGGCGTTGAGGCGTGTTGAGCACGGTGGCCGTGTGAAGGGGGAGGTTCGCGATGGCGCAACCCAAGAAGAACTCGTCGTCACCTGCCGCGCAGTATTTCGCGGAGGTCCTGCGGATGCTGCGTACGAAGGCGGGGTTGTCGCAAACCGAGTTGGGCGAGCGGATGGCTTATACGGGGGCCGCGGTGAGCGCCGTGGAGACGTGCGCGAAACCGGCGACGGACGAGTTCATCGAGGCTGCGGAGAAGGCGCTGGAGGCGGGTGGGGTGATTGCGGCGGCGGCCAAGTATTTGCGCCTGGAGCGCTATCCCGCCCACTTTCAGGGGTTCGTTCAGCTTGAGCAGGAGGCGTTGAGCGTTTCCTCGTACTGCACGCAGCTCATCGACGGACTCGTACAGACCGAGGCCTACGCCCGTGCTGTGCTGGGGTCCGCGTTCCCCCCGCTGGACGAGGAGGAGATCAATCAGCTGACCGCAGCTCGTATGGAACGGAAGGCATTGCTGGACCGGAAGCCCGCGTGCGTGCTGAGCGTGATCCTCGAAGAGGCCGCGCTGCGACGCCGGATCGGGGGGCTCGAAGTGATGCGCGCCCAGTATGCGTGCCTCCTCGCCTGCGCCGAACGCCCCAACGTGGTTCTTCAGGTGATGCCGATGAGCATGGCGGGACATGCGGGCTTGCAGGGGCAGATGAAGCTGATCGAGACGCCCGAGAATTCCACCCTTGTGTACATGGAGGGCAACGGACAGAGCACCCTCGTATCCAAGCCGGAAGACGTCGGGGCTCTGGCGCGCCGCTATGCGATGATCAGAAGTCAGGCCCTCCGGCCGGAGGAAACCGCCGTCCTGATCGAGCAGTTGGCAGGTGAGCTATGACCCAACTGACATGGTTCAAAAGCAGCTACAGCGACTCCAGTGGCGGTGATTGCGTAGAGGTGGCCACCACCTCCGCCATCCACATTCGTGACTCCAAAGACATCGCACGCCCCTCCCTCCGCGTCTCCCCCGCCGCCTGGGACGCCTTCATAGCCGAGGTAAGGACCAGCCCGCAGCTCTGATGCTTATCCGCGAAGCCCTCCGCAATCTCCGTCTCACCTGGCGGCCCCTCTACCGGCTCACGCTGCTCGTGACCGGCCTCGCCACCCTCGTGGGGAGCGTGGTCGTGGGGGCCGGGTTCCTGCTGTCGTGGGGGACGTTCGAGGAGGTGCGGAGGAGTGCGGACCAGGACGTCGCCTACGAGGACCCCATCGCGGCGTACATCGACGGCACGATGGAGAACCTGCAGCAGGTCGGCGCGGGCGTCACCGTGCTGCTGCTGGCCCTCGCCGCGGCAGTTGTCGCCGTGTTGCAGACCGCGTACACCGTGGCCTTCGAGCACACCGCGGAGGAGGGTCAACAGGCCCTGACCGTGCGTGTTTTGTGGGCGCGGATGCGTCCGCACGTCGGGGTCGCCTACTGGGTGCAGTGGCGGATCTGGCTGCGCGTCGGAGCTGTGGGCTTTCTGGCGCTCATGATCTCCGTCCTCGCGGACTCGGGGGAAGTGCCGGGTGTCGAGCGGACGCTGGTGGGTGATACCGCGACCTGGCAGTACCGGCTGGTGGGCGGGGTTCTGCCGATCACCGTCGCGGTGCTCGCCCTGTTCGTGTACTTCCGGCACTGCGTGGCCACCGCCGCGCTGGTGACCGAGAACTCCTCGTCCAAGGCGGCGGTACGACGTGCCTGGGCGCTGACGAAGAGGGCGCCCTGGAAGACGTACGGCATCGGGCTGTTGCTCGCGGCCGCCGTTGTGCTCGCGTTCGTCGTCCTGCGGTACGCGGCGGCTCCCGTCGCGCACGTGCTGGGCCTCGGCATGCTGTGGCTGAGCGACGACAACCCGTACATCACCGGGGTGCTGGTCCTGATCACTCCGACGGCGGTGGCCCTGCTCCTGCTGCCGTTGGTGGTTCTGCCGTTCGTGTGCTCAGTGGTCGCCGTGCTGTACCGGGACCTCGGCGCGCGGGATCCTCGCGTCGCCGCCCCGGTGGCGTGACACCGACGTCGGCGCCATCACATCAGCGCCACCGCGTCGGCGTTCGGGCGGCCCAAAACAGCACCACACCAACCCCGTTGTGCACTCCCGTGCCCACCCGTACCAATTTCCGGGAATCAGCGGAATCCGGGGAACCCATCCCCGCCACCCGCCGTCCAATTCGCATGCTGTCGGATGAGTCTCCGCAGTGCGGTGTCGGCCTCGCTGCTGGCTGCGATCGCTGACTTACCCTCTCCGCCGCCTGCGGCCGGCAGCACGCCGTCATCGGCGCGCCCCCCTCCAACAGCGCCGATGGCGGCCCCTCTTGTGTCAGGCACTCCGTACGTGGGTCAGCAGCTGCCGGATGCGCTCGGTCGCGGGGTGGTCGGGCCCGAGGTGGCGCTCGCTGTCGGTCAGGGCGTGCGTGAACCCCTCCGCGCTCAACTGCCCGTCGCCCGCCTTGTGGTGGGTGTAGGCGAGGTTGCCGCGGGAGAGGAGCGTGTTGGGGTGGCCGGGGCCCAGTGTGCGTTCGCGGTCGGAGAGGGTCCGCTCGTGGAGGGGAACGGCATTGGCCGGGGCGTTCGTCAGTTCGTGGGCCCGGGCGAGGTTGTCCCGGCATTGCAGTGTGAGCAGGTTGTCGGGGCCGAGGACGCGCTCACGGCCGGCCAGGGCCTGTTCGTAGAGCGGGATCGCGTGGGCAGGGTCGCCCGCCGCCTCGTGGCCGCCCGCGAGGTTGTTCCGGAAGGTGAGGGTGTCGGGGTGGTCGGGCCCCAGGACTCGTTCCCCGTCGGCCAGGGTCTCCTCGAACAGCCGCACTGCGCGATCCTGGTGTCCCGCCTGCTGGCAGGCGCCGCCGAGGTTGCTTCGGGCGCGCAGGGTGTCGGGGTGGTCCGGGCCCAGCTTGCGTTCGTGGTCGGCCAGGGTTCGCTCGAAGTCCGACACCAGGTCGGCGGCGGGGGGTGGTTCCTCCACCGGTCGGTCCTCCACCGGCCCGTTCCCGTCCGCCCGGTGCGTGCGTAACCCCTCCGTCGACCGCTCCTCCGCCGCCCGTTGCAGCTCCTCGCGAAGCGCGTTCATCGTCTCGGCGCATTGCGTGCGTGGCACTTCGGACATGGCATCCGTCCCCTCGTCTGCCGCCGGTTCAAGCGTACGGCGACCGCCCTCGGGCACCCTCGCGGGAACGGCTCGGGCGGGGTGTATCCGCCGTGTCGGCTGTCCGCGCTATTGACTGGCAGAAATTTCCCGGATATCCGTGACTCCTTGGAAGTTTCCTTCATACTCGCCCCTCCACGGGCCCTTCGGGCCCTCTCCGGAAGGAGCGCACGTGCACACCTCCAGACGTACGCTGCTCGCGGCGACCGCGGGCGCGGCGGCGGTCGTCGCCGTCGGCGGTCCGGCGCTGGCCGAGGACGACGACACCGGCAGGCACGACGACAAGCGGCTCCGGGCCCTGATCTCCCGTATGACGCTCGAAGAGAAGGTCGGGCAGCTCTTCGTGATGCGGGTGTACGGGCACTCGGCGACCGCGCCCGACCAGGCCGACATCGATGCCAACCTCAAGGAGATCGGCGTACGCGATGCCGTCGAGCTGATCGCGAAGTACCGGGTCGGCGGGATCATCTACTTCGGGTGGGCGCACAACACCCGTGACCCGCACCAGATCGCGGACCTGAGCAACGGCATTCAGAAGGCCGCGCTGGAACAGCCCCGCGGGCTGCCCGTGCTCATCTCCACCGACCAGGAGCACGGCATCGTCGCCCGGGTGGGCAAGCCCGCCACGCTCTTCCCGGGTGCGATGGCCCTCGGGGCCGGCGGCTCGCGCACGGACGCCCGGACGGCGGGGCGGATCGGCGGGGCCGAACTGCGCGCGATGGGCGTCAGGCAGGACTACGCGCCGGTCGCCGACGTGAACGTCAACCCGGCCAACCCGGTCATCGGCGTACGGTCCTTCGGCGCCGATCCCCAGGCGGTGGCGGGGCTGGTCGCCGCACAGGTGAAGGGGTATCAGAGCGCCGGGGTCGCCGCCACGTCCAAGCACTTCCCGGGGCACGGGGACACCGAGACCGACAGTCATTACGGCTTCCCCGTCATCGAGCACACCGAGGCCCAGTGGGCCGAGCTCGACGCGCCGCCGTTCCGTGCCGCCGTCGCGGCCGGGATCGACTCGATCATGACCGCGCACATCATGGTTCCGGCGCTCGATCCGTCCGGCGATCCGGCGACCCTCTCCCGGCCCATCCTCACCGGCATCCTGCGCGAGCGGCTCGGCTACGACGGGGTCGTGGTGACGGACTCGCTGGGCATGGAGGGCGTACGGACCAAGTACGGGGACGACCGGGTGCCCGTGCTCGCGCTCAAGGCCGGTGTCGATCAACTCCTCAATCCGCCGAAGCTGGACATCGCCTGGAACGCGGTCCTCCAGGCCGTCCGTGGTGGTGAGCTGACGGAGGCGCGCCTCGACGAATCGATCCTGCGGGTGCTGCGGCTGAAGGCCAAGCTGGGGCTGCTGAAGGATCCGTATGTCACTCGGCGCGGGGTGGACCGGGTCGTGGGGATCTCGTCGCATCTCAAGGCCGCCGATCGCATCGCCGAGCGGACCACGACTCTTCTCGTCAACTCCGGGGGGCTGCTGCCGCTTTCGCGTCGTACGCATCGGAGGGTTCTTGTCGTCGGGGCCGATCCCGCCTCGCCGTCCGGCACCACCGGGCCGCCCACGACCGTGCTCGGCGCCGCGCTGACCGAGCTGGGCTTCACGGCGACTGTTCTCTCCACGGGCACGGCCCCCACCGACGCGACCATCGCGAAGGCCGTCGCGGCGGCCCAGGGCGTGGACGCGGTGCTCGTGGGGACGTACAACGTCACGGCCGCCTCCAGTCAGCGGACGCTCGTGAACCAGCTGCTCGGCACCGGCCGCCCGGTGGTCGCGCTCGCCATTCGCAATCCGTACGACGTGGCCCAACTGCCCGATGTCAAGGCCTACTTGGCGGCGTACTCCTGGACGGACGTCGAGCTGCGCGCCGCCGTGCGCGTGCTCGCGGGGCGTGCCGACCCGGTGGGCGAACTGCCGGTGCCGGTGCAGAAGGCGGACAAGCCGACGGAGGTGCTGTACCCCGTCGGGCACGGTCTGAGGTACTAGCTCCCACGTATCGGGCCCCGCCTACTGGGCCTGACGTACGGGACCTACGCCGCACACCCGGCGCACCGCCCCCAACTGACGCAAAGCACCCCGTACGCCTGGCGGGGCCCGCCGCGACGGGTCACGCTGGGCCGGGGGATCGGGGGGAGCGCCATGCGCGATGGACGGGGCGTGGGAGCACGTCGTACGGGGATGGTGTGCGGGCTGCTGATGCTGGTGGCGGCGGCGCTCACGGGGTGCCAGCAGTCGTCCGGGACCGAGGAGCGCAAGCTGGACGAGACGACTCCGGCTCCGACGCGGGCCTCGGGATACGGGGTGGTGTTCCTCGCGATCGACGAGTGCAGTTCGTTCGGGCGCGAGTCGTTCACCGAGGTGCCGTGCTCCAGCGAGAAGGCGGCGGCACGGGTGGTCGCGCGGCACGACGGGAAGGTCGGCGAGGGTCCGCCCTGCCCCGCCACCACGGACTTCGTGCTGCACATCAGCGAGCAGAAGCCCTCGGCCGACGAGGACGGCGACGGCGCGGTCCCGCAGGGCTACGCCTGTATGCGCAATCTGGAGGCCCCGCATCCGGGCGACCCGGGCGGCGGCGGGGGTCCCCGCACCATCGTGGGCGACTGTGTCTACAGCGCGGGCGAGGGCGAGGTCCGTGAGACGTCGTGCGACAGCACGGGCAAGAAGGCGCCGGAGTTCAAGGTGACCGCGGCGGTGGAGAAGCGCACCGGCTGCCCTGCCTCGACGGCGTTGTACGTCCAGCTGGGCGGGCCGAAGCCGGTGGGCTGCGCCCGCCCGGTGTAGCCCCGGGATCTCCCCGAGGACTCCACCGGACGGGCGCGGCAGGGCGATTGCCGCGTCGGCCGGTTACGGCCTGAGCTGGCGCTCCACCTTGCGCTTGTCGAGCTTCGAGTCGTACTTGGACAGCGGCTTCGCCTTGTCCGGGTCGGCCTGGACGGCGGCGGAGGCGACGCCCGCCCACTCCAGGATCCGGGCCGTGGCGAGCGCCTTCTGGTCGGGGACGAGGCCCGCGACGTTGGCGCCGTGGTTCATGCCGGGGGCCGTGAAGACGTACGAGTCACGCGCGCCCTTGCCGACGCGGAACGGCTCGGCACCCCACGGGTCGTTCTGGCCGTACACGAACAGCATCTGGTTCGCGTTGCGCTTCACCCACGCGTCGACGTCGTGCATGGCGCCGGGCTGGAACTTCATGGAGATGTCGCGCGGCACGAAGTTCCGCGGCGGCAGGTAGCCGTAGCGGATGTACTTCTTCTCGATGTGCGGGAAGACGATGGTCGGCGCGCCGAGCTGCGTACCCGCCTGGTAGAAGTACGGCGTGTACGGGTCCAGGCCCTGGTCCGTGTAGAACGAGAAGCCGGAGATCGTGTCGATCGAGTTCCAGATCTGGTCGTCGGTCGCGGTCTTGGCGTTCGGCGGGATCAGTTCGTCCTCGTTGCAGTCGGCCGCCTGCGCGTACTGCCAGAAGCCCCAGACGTAGTCGAGGACGACGGCCTCGAACGCCTTGTCCAGGCTGCCGATGGTGTTGAAGGTGTAGCCCTCGGCCGCGGCCACCTCCTTGTACTTCTTCTCCAGCGACGTACGGCGGACGAGTGCCTCGCGCTGCACCGCGTTCAGCCGGGTGCGGCACTCCTTGGTGCCGACCTTCGCGAAGAACCGGTCGTACGCCGAGTCCTCCTTGTTCACCACGTCGTTGGGGGCGACGTACGCGACGACGCCGTCCATGTCACGCGGGTAGAAGCGCTCGAAGTAGGTGGCGGTCATGCCGCCCTTCGAGCCGCCGGTGGAGATCCACTTCTTGTCGTAGATCGGCTTGAGCGCCTTGAAGATGCGGTGCTGGTCGCTGGCGGCCTGCCAGATGTCCAGCTTGCTCCAGTCGGCCGGCGCGGGCCGGGACGGAGTGAAGAAGCGGTACTCCATCGAGATCTGGTTGCCGTCCACGATCTGGGCCGGCTCGCTGCGGCGCGGGGTCGTGGAGACGTTGTAGCCGCCGGTGAAGAAGACCGTCGGGCGGGCCGTGTCCTTGTGCAGCACGGTGATCCGCTGCTGGAAGGTGCCCTTGGACGGCTTCCGGTGGTCGACGGGCTGGGTGTAGTTGAGGACGAAGAAGCGGTAGCCGGTGTAGGGCTTCTCCTCGATCAGGCTCATGCCCGGTATCGCGAGGAGCCGGTCCTTGATGTCCGCCGCGTCGTCGGTGACGACATTCGTGCCGGTGGCGTCCGGCTGGGCGGCGGTGGCCGCCCCGGCCGTGCTCACGGTGCCTATCAGCACCACGAGAGACAACAGCCATCTGAGCGTTTTGCGCATGCGTTCTCCCCTGAATACGCAGATGTCCGCCGGAACCTAGCGGAGCAACTGCTGTCGCACCAGGGGATGTTGGGTGCATTACGGACAGGATGGCACGAAGATCGCACAACTCGGCCGGGAGTGTCCGTTCAGCAGAGGATCCAGCCCGTGCTCACCGAGCCCGAGCCGACGGCGCCCTTGATCCACACACAGCGGTTGCCGGCGTGCACCTTCACCGGGCCCGCGTACTTCTTGAACATTCCTTCGTTGGGGACCGCCTGGTTCCCCCACGCCCGCACGCTCACCATCATGTACTTGCGGGCGCCCACCTTCTTGGGACGGGTCACCGCGCAGACGTAGCCGCGCTTCTTGTAGACCTGCACGTACCCGGTGGAGAAGGGCACCGTGCGCACCTTCCGCCCCGAGCACGGGCTCGCCGCCGAGGCGTCACCCACCCCCGGGCCCGCGAGCGCCAGCAGCCCCGACGCGGTCATCAGGGCGGTGCCGAGCGCCAGACGTCGGCGTATCACGCCCATGTCCACTGGTGTCCCTTCCACGGCCCGCAGCAATCGGCGTACTGATGTACGGACGCATGACGTACGGCGAATGGTTGCGCGGAAGGGGCCACCGGGTCACGTCGGCGTACCGACGGTCGCGGCCGTGTCCTGGTCGGGCTCCCCCACGAACGTCCGCCACAGCTCCGCGTACCGGCCGTCCCGGGCGAGCAGTTCGTCGTGCGTGCCGTCCTCCGCGACCCGGCCGTCGGCCATCACCACGACACGGTCCGCGCGGGCGGCCGTGGTCAGCCGGTGGGCGACCACCAGCGTGGTGCGGCGGCCCGCGATACGGTCGGTGGCCTGGTTGACCTGGGCCTCGGTGGCCAGGTCGAGGGCGGCGGTGGCCTCGTCGAGGAGCAGGATGTCCGGGTCGACGAGTTCGGCGCGGGCCAGCGCGATCAGCTGCCGCTGCCCGGCGGAGAGGTTGCGGCCGCGCTCGGCGACCTCGTGGAGGTAGCCGCCGTCCAGCGTGGCGATCATGTCGTGCGCGCCGACCGTGCGGGCCGCCGCCTCCACCTCGGCGTCGGTCGCGTCCGGACGCCCGTACGCGATGGCGTCCCGGACCGTGCCCAGGAAGAGGTACGCCTCCTGCGGGACGACGCCCAGACGGTGCCGGTAGGACGTGATGTCGAGGGAGCGCAGATCGGTGCCGTCGACGGTGACCCGGCCGCCGGTCGGGTCGTAGAAGCGGGCCACGAGCTTGACGAGGGTCGACTTCCCGGCGCCCGTCTCACCGACGAACGCGACGGTCTGCCCGGCCGGGATGCTCAACGAGACCTCGCTGAGGGCCTCTTCGTCGTCGCCGTACGCGAAGTCCACATCCTCGAAGGCGATCTCGCCGCGCAGGGACAGGACTTCGAGCGGCTCGTCAGCGGCCTTCGTCGACGTCGGCTCCTGGAGCAGCTCCTGGATCCGGCCGAGCGAGACGGTCGCCTGCTGGTATCCGTCGAAGACCTGCGAGAGCTGCTGCACGGGCGCGAAGAACAGGTCGATGTAGAGGAGGTACGCCACCAGCGCACCCGTGGTGAGGGTGCCCGCGTCGACCCGGCCCGCGCCCACGATCAGCACCGCGGCCGCCGCCACCGACGACAGCAGCTGTACGAACGGGAAGTAGATGGAGATCAGCCACTGACCGCGAATACGGGCCTGGCGGTAGCTGTCGCTGCCCTCCGCGAACCGCTTGCCGCCCGCGCCCTCGCGGCGGAACGCCTGGAGGATCCGCAGCCCGGACACCGACTCCTGGAGGTCCGCGTTCACCACGGAGACGCGCTCACGGGCGAGTTCGTACGCCTTCACGCTGGAGCGGCGGAAGAAGAACGTGCCGATGATCAGCGGCGGCAGCGTCAGGAAAACAACCAGCGCGAGGCCCACGTCGATGACCAGCAGGGCGACCATGATGCCGAAGAAGGTGACGACCGAGACGAACGCGGTGACCAGGCCCGTCTGGAGGAACGTGGACAGCGCGTCCACGTCCGTCGTCATCCGGGTCATGATCCGGCCGGTCAACTCCCGCTCGTAGTAGTCGAGTCCGAGGCGCTGGAGCTGGGCGAAGATCTTCAGACGCAGTGAGTACAGGACGCGTTCGCCGGTGCGGCCGGTCATGCGGATCTCGCCGGTCTGCGCCACCCACTGGACGACGACGGTCACCAGCGCGAGCGCGGACGCGGCCCAGACCGCGCCGAGGGCGACCTCGGAGACGCCCTGGTCGATGCCGTGCCGGATCAGGACCGGCAGAAGCAGGCCCATGCCCGCGTCCACGGCGACCAGGCCGAGGCTGACGAGCAGCGGGAGCCCGAAGCCGCGCAGCAGACGCCTCAGGCCGTACGACTCCTCCGGGGTGACCGCGCGCGCCTCGTCGATCTGCGGAATGTCGGTGGCCGGGGGCAACGCGTCGACCTGGGCGAGGAGTTCGGGGGTCGCGGGCGATCCGTCGAGAGCGGTGTCCTTGGGCTCGCGGTCGCCCGTCCACAGGTGCGGGGTGACGCCCCGCTCGGCGTCGAACTCGGCGTCCAGCTCGTCCCGTACGGAGGTGTCCTCCTGCGGGCAGGTCGGCCGGGCGTGACCGGGTGATACGCCGCCCAGCTCGTCCGGGTCGGTGAGCAGGCGCCGGTAGAGCGGTGAGCGCTCGGTCAGTTCCTTGTGCGTGCCGATGTCGGCGAGACGGCCGTCGTCGAGGACCGCGATGCGGTCGGCGAGGTTCAGGGTGGAGCGGCGGTGGGCGATCAGGAGTGTGGTGCGGTCTGCCATGACCTGTTTGAGGGCCTCGTGGATCTCGTGTTCCACGCGGGCGTCCACGGCCGAGGTGGCGTCGTCCAGGACCAGCAGGCGGGGGTCGGTGAGGATCGCGCGGGCCAGGGCCACACGTTGGCGCTGGCCGCCGGAGAGGGTGAGGCCGTGCTCGCCGACCTTGGTGTCGTAGCCGTCGGGCAGGGCGGCGATGAAGCGGTCCGCCTGGGCGGCCCGGGCCGCCTTCTCGACCTCTTCCTGTGTGGCCTCGGGGCGGCCGTACGCGATGTTGGCACGGACGGTGTCCGAGAAGAGGAAGGAGTCCTCGGGGACGAGCCCGATCGCGGCCCGCAGCGAGTCGACGGTCAGCTCGCGCACGTCGTGGCCGCCGATGAGGACCGCGCCCCTGGTCACGTCGTAGAAGCGGGGCAGCAGGAGGGAGACCGTGGACTTGCCGGAGCCCGAGGAGCCGACGACCGCGAGGGTCTCGCCCGCGCGGATCTCGAACGAGAGGCCGTCCAGGACCGGGCGGCTGTCCTCGTAGGCGAAGGACACGTCGTCGAACTCGACGGTCGCGGGGGCGTCGGCGGGCAGCGGTTTCGTACCGTCCTTGATCGACGGCTCGGTGTCGATCAGCTCCAGGACGCGTTCGGCTCCGGCCCTCGCCTGCTGGCCGACCGTGAGGACCATCGCGAGCATGCGGACGGGTCCGACGAGCTGGGCGAGGTAGGCGGAGAACGCCACGAAGGTGCCGAGGGTGATCTGGCCCTTGACCGCCAGCCAGCCGCCGAGGGCCAGCATGGCCACCTGCCCGAGGGCCGGGACCGCCTGGAGCGCGGGGGTGTACTTGGAGTTCAGCCGGATCGTGCGCAGGCGGCCCGCGAAGAGCTTGCGGCCGATCTCGCGGAGCTTGCCGGTCTCCTGGTCCTCCTGGCCGAATCCCTTGACCACGCGTACGCCACTGACCGCGCCGTCCACGACGCCGGCCACGGCGGCGGCCTGCGCCTGGGCGTACCAGGTGGCTGGGTGGAGCTTGGAGCGGCTGCGCTTGGCGATGACCCACAGGGCCGGGGCGACGGCGAGGGCGACCAGGGTGAGCGGCAGCGACAGCCAGGCCATGATCACGAGGGAGATCACGAAGAGCAGGACGTTCCCGACGGTCATCGGGAGCATGAAGAGCAGGCCCTGGATGAGCTGGAGGTCGCTGGTCGCGCGGCCCACCACCTGGCCGGTCGACAGCTCGTCCTGGCGCCGGCCGTCGAGGCGGGTGATCGTGCCGTACATCTCCGTGCGCAGGTCGTGCTGGACGTCGAGCGCGAGGCGGCCGCCGTAGTAGCGGCGGATGTAGGTGAGGACGTAGACGACGACTCCGGCGCCGATCAGCATGGCGGCCCAGGGGGCCATGCCCCGCGTGTGGTCCCCGACGACGTCGTCGATGATCACCTTGGTGACCAGCGGGACCAGGGCCATGACGGCCATGCCCACGAGCGAGGCGCCCAGCGCGAGCACGACGTCCTTCGGGTACCGCCAGGCGTACCCGGCCAGCCGTCGTGCCCATCCCCGCTGCGTTGCCACGAGTGCCTTCCATCCGTCCAGTCGATCCTGATCGTCCGGAAGGCACCAACGCGGACGGGAGGGGATTTCATCCCTCCGCAACAATCGGGGCCTGTTCGGGGCAGCGGTGAGAGGTGGTCAGAGGCGGACCCGGAGGGAGTAGAAGCGGGTGATCTGGACCGGGTTCTGGTTGTCGTCGCTGACCAGGAGCAGGTTCAGACGGCCGTGACCGCCGCCCGTGACCGCGAGACCCTCGATGTTGTCGAGGAGCGGGTTGGGCTGGGGCTGCTTGGCCTGGGCGCCGAGTGAAGGACAGTTCACGAGATCGGCGAGCAGGGTCTTACGGGCGAGACGTACGCCGCTCTGGCCGGTCAGGTTGTCGATGCCGGACGTGTTTGTGGCGCGGCGCAGATCGGCGAGGTAGAGGCGGACCGTGTTGCCGACGCCCGCGGTGAAGCCGCGTTCCAGGACGAGGAGGCGGCCGTCGGGGGTGGCCGTGGTCTCGGAGACGTTCAGACCGGTGTCGGTGCGGTAGCCGTACTGGGCGTCGAGCGCGAAGTGGCCGCGCTGCCGCTCCCAGGTCTGGAAGCGGACGATGCCCGTGGTGTCTCCCGCAAGGGAGCCCTCCATGCCGGCCAGCAGGGTGTGGCGGCCGGGGAGGAAGGTGAGCCCTTCGAAGGTCTGGTTCGTGGTCGCGCGGCCCGCGGGGGCGACCTTGAGGGCGTCCGGTACGGGGAGGCGGTCGAGGATGCGGCCGTCGCGGGCGTAGCGGCGTACGGAGGGCTCGGTCTCGGAGGCGATCAGGCGGGTGCCGTCGCGGTCCACGGCCAGGCCCTCGGAGTCGAGCGCGGCACCGGTCTCGTCGGCGAGCGGGACGACGGAGGCGGGCCGCAGGGTCCTGCGGTCCAGCGTGAAGAGGGCGGACCGGTCCGAGACCGCGGCGATCCTGCCGTCGCGGTCCACTGCGAGCGCGGAGAAGTTGCCGACGAACGTGCCCTCGTACGTCGTCTTGTCGAGCCCGTCGGAAAAGCTCTCGATGGAGACGGAGGGCGAACAGGCATTGCCGCGCTGGGCATTGGCGGGCGCTGCCGCGGTAAGACAGGCGGCCGCCGCCAGGGCGGCCGTGACGGTGGCAAGAAGTGGTCTCAGACGCATGGCGTCACGGTAGGCGGAGGCGGGTTGAGGGGGAGGGTACTGACCGTTAATTCCAGGGAGCGGGAGCGGGAGTTGGAGCTTTTCAGGGGGCGGGGGCGGGGTCAGGGGGCGGGGTCAGGGGGCTGGAATCGGGAGTGGGGTCGGGGGCCGGGACCGGGACCGGGGCCCGGGGGCCGAGACCGGGAGCCGAGACCGAGGGACCGGGACCGGGAGCCGGAGCCGGAGTCGAGGGCCGGAGGCCGGGGGTCGAGGGCCGGGGGCCGGGGGCCGGAGGCCAGGGGCCGGGGGCCGGAGGCCAGGGGTCGAGGGCCGGGGGCGAGGGCAGGGGGCCGGGAGCCGGGGGCGAGGGCAGGGGTCGAGGGCCGAGGGCTGGGGGCCGAGGGCTGGGAACCGGAGGCCGCGAGCCGGGGCCGGGGGTCGGAGGCCGCGGGCCCGGGCCTAGGGCCGGAGGCCGGGGGTCGAGGGCCGGAGGCCGGGGGGCGGGAGCCGGGAGCCGGGACCGGGGGCCAGGGCCAGGGCAGGGGGGCCGGGAGCCGGAGACCGGGGGCTGGGAGCCGGGAACCGGAGTCGCAGGCCGGGGGCCAGGAACCGGAGTCGCGTGGGTGTCGGTGGCCGCGCGGCTCCGGTCGAGTCCTGGGTCTCAGTCCTGGTAGACCTTGTTGTTGCCCGCGCCGCCGGAGAGCGTGTCGTTGCCCGCGCCGCCGTGGATCACGTCGTCGCCGGTGTTGCCGAAGATCGTGTCGTCGCCCGCCAGGCCGTACAGGGTGTCGTTGCCCCGGCCGCCGTAGAGGGTGTCGTTGCCGGAGCTGCCGCGCACGATGTCGTTGCCGTCGTCGCCGTACAGGGTGGTGTAGCCGAGGTCGTCCTCGCCGGTCACCGTGAGGACGTCGTTCCCGGCGCCGCCGCTGCAGTGGTACGCGCAGCCGGTGAGGATGGTGTCGTTGCCGGCTTCGCCGAAGGAGCCGTTGACCCAGACGCCGTCGACGCCTTCGAGGTGGTCGTCGCCGTCCCCGCCCTTGAGGACGTTCGCGCCCTTGCCGCGGATGACATCGTTGCCCGGGCCGCCGTCGAGGGTGCCCTGCGTGAAGACGTCGTCGCCGACCGTCACGGTGTCGTCGAGGTCACCGAGGTCGACGTCGTAGATGTCCGAGTCGTCGGACCCCAGGGGCTCGGGCTCCACGCACTCGACGACGGTGCGGTCGGTCGCCGAGGGGTACGTACACACGTCCGTGCTGGCGATGGTGATCTCGAACTTGTCCCGGAAGGTGACGAGGTAGTCGCCGCCGAACTCGTTCGGGTCGACGTCGATCACCTTGGTGGAGATCCGCAGGTCGTTCACCTGTCCGGCGGCGGCCCGGTACCAGATCGCGCCGTCATAGCGCTCGACGGTGGCCGTGGAGGCCGCTGTGTCCGCCTGGGCGGTGGGCGCGGCGAGTACGGCTCCTCCCAGAGCCAGTACGAGGGTGGAGGTGGCGGCGATGCTTCGTAAAACGCGCATGCGAAAGAGACCCTTCGTGGAGTGCGTGCTGAACGGAGTCGGAATCGGCGGTGAGGACGCCGGTGAAGTCGTCGGCGCCCTCACCGCGATCGGCGAACGGCGATCGGACAGCCGGTGCGACCTGTGCGGCCGGTGCGGTCCGTACTGTCCGTGACGGGTGTGGCAGGTGTTGTTTCCGATCACCCATTCAGACAGCGGACCGGGGCCGAGGGTTGCCCCGGAAAATCGCTTCTTTTTGCCGGACTCCGCAGGTCAGCGGGGGTTTCTAGCACTCCTTGGTGAGCTTCCGAGGAAGCCCGGGTGAACGTTCTCCCTCATCGTGGAGGCGCCCTGATGCCGGACCGTCGTCATGACGAGTTTCGCGACCGCGGCCGGCGGGATGCCGGTGGTGTCGATCAACTCGGCCTCCCCGCGCAGCCAGAGCAGCGCCTCGTCGTAGTCATGGAGATGGTCCAGGCGCCTCCCGCGGGCACCGATGCTCTCCGGGTCCGTGTCGTTCTGGATGCGTTCGACGAGCGTGTTGTGGTCGGCGTGGAGGACGAAGTGGCGTAAGGGAATGCCCGCCTGGACCAGTCCCGTGCGGATCTCACGCCAGTACGGCTTCTCCAGCACGGTCTGCGGGACGACCAGCGTGCCGCCCACATGGTCGAGCACCTGACGCGCGGTCTCCACGACGAGACCGCGCCACGGCGGGAATTCCTGGAAGTCGCGGGCCGGCCTCCCCAGGACGTGCCGGAGCATGTAGCCGACCTGTTCGGTGTCCAGGAGCCTGGAGTCCGGGAGGAGGGTGGTGAGGTGCCGGGCGGTCGTGGTCTTGCCGACGCCGAAGGCGCCGTTGAGCCAGATGATCATGAAGCGGGCACCGCCGGGAAGGCCTCCTGCGGGTCGGTCGTGGGCGTGTACCGCTGCGCTCTGGTCGGCACGAGGTCCTTGTGGATGGCCTTGGCCACGGCCTGGATCGTCGTCACGCCGTAGTTCATGGTGCTGTTGCCGTGGGTCAGGATCGAGATCGTGTAGTCGTGGCCGGCGCCGTTGAAGGTGCCCACGCTGTGGACCCGCCAGCCGTGCGTGGAGCGGGACAGCCAGCCGTTCTTCACATGGACGGCGACGGAGGAGGGGGCTCCCGCCGGTGTGCCCCAGCGCTGCGAGGTGACGACCTTGCCCATGAGTTTGAGCACGTAGGCCCGGGAGTTGTCGCTCAGAACCGCGTTCCTGGCGGTGAGCAGCGCGAGGAGCTTCTGCTCGTCCTGGACCGTGATCTGGGTGAGGCCCCAGTAGCCGTTCGCCCCCGGCTTGGTCCGGGTCATGCCGGCCGCGGTGAGGAAGCCCTTCACCTTCGTGGTGCCCAGCTGGTTCCAGAGCTTGGTCGTGGCCGCGTTGTCCGACTTGGTGATCATGGCGGTGGCCAGATCGGACTCCCGCTGGGTGAGATAGCGGTTGTGCTTCTTGGCGTCCCAGAGAAGCGCGGCGAGGACGGTCACCTTGACGATGCTGGCCGAGTCGTAGGCCTGCGTCGGTCTCAGCGTGCAGGTGGTGTTGGTGCTCCGGTCGTGGAGACCGACGGCCACGGTGCCCCTGCGGTTCGCGAGGGCCGTGGTGATGTCCTTCTGCAGTTTGGTCGCCAGGGCCGACTGGTTCGACGTGCAGGTCGCCTGCGGTGTCGCGGCCGCGGTCGCCGGTGTCACGGCCACGGTCAGCGGCACCAGGACCCCGGCACCGAGGCCCGCACAGAACACACGGGTACGCCGGGATATCCGGTGAGTCATCGAGTTCTTCCATCCCCTTGGGTACGAACGAGCGCGCCTCGGCACACTCGCCTCTCTCGACTCACCGGAACGGCTGGGGGTTGTACGCGTCTTCTCGGAAGGGGAATTGGGCGGCCTTGAAGCCCCGGCTACTTCTGGGTGACCTGCTCCGCGATCCCCTTCTTGATCGTCACCTCCACCGTGAGGTTGCCGGCCTCGGCGGCGGCGTCGAGATCATCGGCGGTGCACTTCTCCGCCCCGGCGGTCTCGGGGTCGCCGCAGATGTCGCCGCCCGTGATCTCCGTGTCCTCGGCGACCCAGAAGGCACGCTCCTCGACCAGCAGCTTGCCCGGCGCCAGGAACGTCAACGTGCCGGAGAACGTACCGTCCGAACCCGCCGGCTTCTCCGAGGAGTCGCCGCCCCCGCCCTCCGCGGCGAAGACCTTGGTCGCCATGCCCTTCTCGATCGACACCTCGGCCTTGGTGTTCCCGGCCTTCGCGGTGTCGTCCAACTGGTCGGCGGTGCAGTTCTCCGCCCCCGCGGTCTCGGGGTCACCACAGATCCCGGCACCCTGGATCACCGTGTCCTCCGCGACCCAGAAGGCACGCTCCCCGACCAGCAGCTTGCCCGGCGCCAGGAACGTCAACGTGCCGGAGAACGTACCGTCCGAGCCCGCCGGCGGCTCGGAGGCGTCGGCGCCACCGGACGCCGCGGGAGAACCGGAGGCGGCAGGAGACGAGGCACCGGGAGAGGCCGAGGCACCGGCAGGAGAGGAGGCTTCCGCGCCTGCGGAGTCCTCGGGGCCGCACGCGGTGAGGAACAGCCCCGTGGCGGCCAGGAGACCGACGGCGGCGAGCGTACGGGAGCGGGTGCGGCTGAGCGACATGTCGGGGTGCCCTTTCGGCGTCATTGCTTGTTGATCTCAACCCGTCAAACGTCGTACGCGGCAAGCCGGTTCATCGCCGGCCACTCCTGTTTCACAGCCTGCATGAACCGCCGGTAACTGTTACAGGGCGGCCCCCTCTGTGACCGTCCGCCTCTTTACGTGTTCATACGCTTCCATGGGACCTCCCTTCCCCCACTCACAGCCGGGCCCCAGGTTCACCACAGCCCTCGCCCACACCGCCCTCGCACGATGCACGCGTGACATCTGCCACCGATCCGTACCCCCACGCCCCCGAGGCCGCCCAGGCCGCCCCCGCAGCAGACCGGGCCGCCTCCTCCCCGCCCCCCGCCGAGTCCGGCGCGCGGCCCGGGAAGCCACCCCGCTGGTCGCTTCCCGCGCTGGTCGCGATCATGGTCCTGGCCGGGGTACTGTACTCCTGGAACCTCTCCTCGTCCAGCCTGAACAGCTTCTACAGCGCCGCCGTGCTCAGCGGCACACAGAGCTGGAAGGCGTGGTTCTTCGGGTCGCTGGACGCCGGGAACTTCCTCACCGTCGACAAGCCGCCCGTCGTCCTGATGGTGATGGGGCTGTCCTGCCGGGTCTTCGGGTACGGCACCTGGCAGATGATGCTGCCGCTGGTCGCCTCCGCCCTCGGCACGATCTGGATCCTGCACGCGTCGGTCAAGCGGGTCTGGGGCCACGGCGCCGCGGCCGTCGCCGCGCTCGTCCTCGCCCTCACTCCGATCACCGTCGCCATCAACCGCGACAACAACCCGGACACCCTGCTCGTCTTCCTGATGGTCGCGGGCGCGGCCCTGGCCCTGCGCGCCGTCCACAACGGCAGGCTGCTGCCGCTCGTCGGCTCGGCCGTCTGCTTCGGCCTCGCCTTCAACACCAAGATGCTCCAGGGGTACATCGCCCTGCCCGCCGTCTTCGCGGTCTACCTGTACGCGGCCCGGGGCGGCCTGCTGCGCCGGATACGCAACCTCGCGATCGCCGCGGTCGCCCTCGCCGTCTCCAGCTTCTGGTGGGCGGCGGCCGTGTCGCTGGTGCCCGCCGCCGACCGGCCGTACATCGGCGGCTCGACGGACGGCACCGCCTGGAACCTGATCATGGGCTACAACGGCCTGGGCCGCGTCCTCGGCGGCGAGGGCAACGGCGGCGGTGGAGGCGGTGGCGGAGGCGGCTTCTCCGGGACCGCCGGGATCGGCCGGATGTTCAACGAGGTGCTCGGCGGCCAGATCTCCTGGCTGCTCCCCTTCACCGCCATCGCGCTCGTCGGCGGTCTCGTACTGCGCGGCCGCGCTCCTCGTACGGACCTGACGCGGGCCGCGCTGGTGCTGTGGGGCGGCTGGACCGCGCTGCACTACCTCACCTTCAGCCTCGCCGAGGGCACGATGCACCCGTACTACACGACCGCCCTCGCCCCCGGCATCGCGGCGCTGTGCGGAGGCGGCGGGCTGATGCTCCTGCACGCCTTCCGCACCGACAAGAAGTGGCTGTGGGTCCTGCCCGCCGCGTTCGCCGCCACCGGCATCTGGGCAGTCGTCCTCCTGCGCCGGGCCTCCGACTGGAACTCGTGGCTGTGGCCGACGATCGCCGCGGTGATGGTCCTGGCGATCGCCGGGCTCTTCCTCTTCTGGTCCGGCCGGCGCGTACGGCTGCTCGCCGTCGCCCTGACCGCGGCCGTCGCCGCCTCCCTCGCGGGCCCGACGGCTTACGCGGCCTCGGTGACCGCGGGTTCGAGCGGCGGCATGAGCGGTACGAACCCGACGGCCGGCCCCAGCACGGGTGGCGGCATGGGCGGCGGACCCGGCGGCGGTGGCGGCCGGGGCGGCTTCCCCGGCGGCGGTGGCGGCCAGGCCCCGGGCGGCCAGCAGCAAGGCAACCAGCAGGCCGGTGGCGAGGCCCCGGGCGGCGGCCAGACGGGCACCCCGCCCAGTGGCGCCCCCAACGGCGGACAGCCCGGCGGCGGCCAGGAACAGGACGGCCGGCAGCAGAACGGCCAGGAACAGGGCGGCGGCCAGACCGGCACCCCGCCGAACGGCACCTCCGGCACGGGCGAGCAGGGCGGCGACGCCACCTCCCGGCCCGGCGGCATGGGCGGCGGTGGCGGCATGGGCGGCGGACCCGGCGGTGGCGCCGACAGCGCGATGGTCACGTACCTGGAGAAGCACCGCGACGGCGCCAAGTGGCTGGTGGCGGTGTCCAGTTCGCAGAACGCGGCCCAGCTGATCGTCAGCACGAAGCAGCCCGTCATCTCCATGTGGGGCTGGTCCGGCAGCGACAAGGCCATGACCCTCGCCAAGCTGAAGGAGCTCGTGAAGAAGGGCGAGCTGCACTACATCGTGCTCGGCGGCGGCATGGGCGGAGGCGGCGGGGGCAGGGGCGGCGGCGACAGCGCCAGCTCCGAGGTGACCGCGTGGGTGCAGGAACACGCGACGGCGGTGAAGGCGAGCGAGTACAGCGACGCGTCGTCCGAGACCTCCACCGACTCCGACGGCACCGACAGCACCAACAGTTCTGACAGCACCGACTCCCAGAACACCCAGGCGCTCTACCGCCTGGACGCCTCGGACGTCAACTAGGGCAATCCCTCCCCCAATTGGGGAGAACCCTCGCTCTTCGCAGCCCCTGGACCGGCAACGGCCAGGGGTTGCGTCGTATGCGAGAACGTCACACAAACGCCTCCTCCCGGTTACACGAGCGACCCCATGTCCATGTCACGCTCCCGATTGACCGAAGTGTCAACACGCGTAGAACGCGGGCCCGTTGAGCAGGATCCCGCGTCCCGGCGCGTGCCGTTCCCGGGAAAGGGCACCCCCATGTCCGTTGCGCACAAAGGCAGTTGGAAGGCGCTGGCGGTAGGCGTTTCCGCCGTCCTCGTCGGCCTCACGCTCCCGACGGTCGCCGCGACCCCCGCCGCGGCAACTACCACCGCGTACGACGACACGTACTACGCGGGCGCGATCGGCAAGACCGGCACGGCCCTCAAGAGCTCGCTGCACTCGATCATCAGCGACCAGACCACGATCTCGTACTCCGCGGTCTGGAACGCGCTCAAGGTCACCGACCAGGACCCGAACAACAGCAGCAACGTGGTTCTGCTGTACTCCGGCATCTCGCGGAGCAAGTCCCTCAACGGCGGCGCGACCGGCAACTGGAACCGTGAGCACACGTGGGCCCAGTCGCACGGCGACTTCGGCACCTCCGCCGGCCCGGGCACGGACCTGCACCACCTGCGCCCCGAGGACGTCCAGGTCAACAGCATCCGCGGCAACAAGGACTTCGACAACGGCGGCAGCAGCTTCACCAACAGCGGCGGCAGCCTCACCGACTCGAACTCCTTCGAGCCCCGCAGCGCCGTCAAGGGCGATGTGGCCCGCATGATCCTCTACATGGCCGTCCGTTACGAGGGCGACGACGCGTGGGAGGACCTGGAGCCCAACGACTCGGTCTCCAACGGCAGCGTCCCGTACCACGGCCGCCTCTCGGTCCTGAAGCAGTGGAACGAGGCGGACCCGCCCAGCGCCTTCGAGGAGCGCCGCAACGAGCTCATCTACTCGAACTACCAGGGCAACCGGAACCCGTTCATCGACCACCCCGAGTGGGTCGAGGCGATCTGGTAGACCGTCCGGGCCGATCCGAGGCGGTTGAACGGCGGTTGAACTCCCCGCACACCATGGGGAGTTCAACCGCTCTCGTCAGACCGGGCAGACCACGTCGGGCAGCCCCGAGGGCATGCCCCGGCGCTCGTCCGCGGTGAGGTCGCGGCCGAGGATGTCGCACAGGTAGCGCTTCCAGAGCTCGGGGTCGAGCCGGAACATGTCCACCCTGCCTCCTTCCAGTGTTCGCATCAGCGTCCTTCCGTCCCGGGACATCGCCAGGAAGGACTGGTCTGCCACGAAGTCGTAGGAGTCCAGGCGGTCGAGGTCCGAGAAGTGCAGGAAGCGCACGGAGTTCGCGTTGGCCAGGGCGAGCCCGGAGGTTCCCATCGGCCGTAGCTGCGAAGCGTCCCCCTCGGTCAGCGGGCCGAAGGGGCCGAACACCCTGGTCGCCTTTCCTCCGTCCGGAACAGACCACACCTCCAGCATGCGGCCCCGGGCCAGTACGAGTGCGTGCCGCCCGTCCTTCGTCAACGAGGCGGTGACGAAGTCGTCGCTGGAGAAGCTGACCCGAAGGTCCTTGTCCTCCTTGCCCGTTCCGCGATCGACGGCGTGGACCTCGCCCTCGCCTTCCACCGAGACCTGAAGGCGCCCCGGCTTGGGGTGGCGCCCCACAGAGAACTTCGGTGACGTCTGCTCGGTGAGCCGCAGATCGCGCAGCTCGATCGTCCTGCCGCTCCGTCGGCCGTCCCGGGCGTTCCACTGCTCGACCACACTTCCGGAGACCGTCATGAACTCGTCCCCGTCGAGGAAGTTGAACTGCGGCCTCTCGGCTGTCCCCTGATCGTCGAGGGGAGGCATCACTGTGGTGATCTCGGTGACCTTGCGCAGAGAGGGAAGCGCGCGCACCACGATCCTGTTCGGGGCGACCAGGTCGGCCAGCAGCGTTTCGGCGGAGTTGACCTGCAACGGCTCCGGAGGCGCCCCCTCGTCCACCGTGACGCCCCGGTCCACCCGGGTGACGATCGCGGTCCGTTCCCTCTGGGCCGACAGCAACTCGCTGCTGTCGACGAGAGCGAGTCGCTCGCCGCGCTTCCCCTCGTACACCACCATTCGGTCGCCCTTTTCGAGCAGCGTCGGAGATCCGTTGATGTCGAAGACGTCCGTGATCACCGGCCGGGCGAGCACCGCGTTCTGGGTCCAGGTGACCACGCTGGAAGCACGCCTGTCCCCGAGGAGAGGCATGCCGTTCACCTCGCCGGTACTGTCCCCCAGTGCCTGCTCCACCGCACCGCCCTGCCGGGTGTCGACGACGGTCCAGCCGCCGCTGTCCGCGTACGCGAAGCGGTCGCCTGCCCGGTCGACGACTGTCCGGTCGCAGGAATACTCGAGTTCGGGCTCGTAACGTCTCAGTTCCCGACCGTCCGCCACCCGGACGGCCCGGTAGACGACCTGCTCGTCGGCCCCCTTCCCGCAGCTGACCAGGACACTGCCGTCACCCGACACGCCGATGTTCGCGAAATCGTCCGACGCGTCGACCTCCTCCGCGAGAGGCCATGTTCTCCCCGTGCCGATGTCGACCGCCGCCATGCTCGCCCTGAAGGCCTCGAACTCCGGTTCGGGGGCCGCGAGCTGGACCACCAGCGTGTCCTCGTCCGCTCCGAACCACGCGCCCTGCACATCCTTGACCCTGGCCGTGAGCACGCGGTTCCGGCGGGTGTTCAGGTCCCACAGCCACAGCCGTCCGTCCGCGGACACCGTGACCGCTCGACTCCCGTCCGGAGAAAGACCGAGCACCCCGAAGGGGTTCTTAGTGGTCTTCTCGGCGCGGCTCGCGTTCTCGTACCGTCCGCCTGCCACGGTGCGCTCAGGCCCCAGCAGGTCGCCCTCCGCCGAAGCCGCACGGTTCACTTCGTGCCAGTGCAGGTCGGCGAATCCGGCGGACAGATAGGCGATGCGCCGCCCGTCCCTGCTGACCGCCACGGCAGTGACATAGACGGCGAGGCGGAGCTGCTTGCGCACCACCTTGCCCCCGGCGCCACGGACGAACAGGGTCGCACGCCCCGTCCTTGTGATCACCAGGGTCACCCGGCCGTCGTTGCTGGTGGCGACCGAGCGGATCTCTCCGTCCACTCCGCTCAGCACCCACGACGCGTGCTTGAGCCGCTCGTACTGCCGCATCAGCGCGCTCCGGGCCTCGTGCGTAGGCGACACGTCATAACCGGCCATGGCGGTCAGGGCGGCCAGGCCGGGGTCACGCAGACTGACCTGGTCCGAGAGGCCGGCCAGGGCTCGCGACCGCGATTCCGCGTCCCGCGCCGCGCTGACCTGCGCCTGATAGGCGAGGAAGGTGCTCAGGCCCACGATCAGCGCGAACACCAGGGCCACGGCGGTCCAGGCGGCACGTGCCCGGATCCGGCGCACCCGTTGCCGCTGTCGTGCTAGCGCGAGGAAATCCCTTTCCGCACTGGTCAGTTCCCGCTCCCGCTCACCCAACCGACGTCGTAGAGAAGCGAGTTGAAAAGTCCCGGCCAGAAGGTCGGCGGACCTGCCGCCCCGTTCCCAGCGGTCGAGGTCGTGGCCCACCTCGGCCCGCGCCGCCAGGAACTCCGCGTCGGCCTTCACCTGCTGCCGCAGTGCCGGCCAGGCCGTGATCAGCGCCTCGTGGGCGAGTTCCGCCGTTTCCGGTTCGTCCTCGTCCCCGTGCAGGACGAGCAGCCGCCGCTCCGCGAACGCCCGGGCCAGCCGCCACCGTGTCTCACCCGCCTCCTGACGCGTGATCCTGCGCCGCAGCGGAGTCTCGCTCCCCGGCAGCACGCGCACCAGGCCGGTGAGCAGTCGCAGCGCCTCGGCCTCCGACTCCGGCTGTCCCGCGACGCACTCCCGCCAGGTCTGTTCCGCGTGGCGTTCGAGCGCACCGGAGACGCCGCCCATCTCCTCGTACGCGGTGGCGCGCAGCCGTCCGGCGACCCGTCGGTCCCACAACTCCTGCAGTACGAAGCCCAGCAGCGGCAGAATGCCCGGCTCGCCGCCCGCGTCGTCCAGGATGCTCTGGTCGAGCCCGGGGTCGTACTCCACCGCGGGAATCCGCTCGATCGGCTTCCTGACCACTTCCGAGAGCTGCTGCGGGGACATCGGCGTGAGCGGAAGCGTTCTGCCGCCCCTCAACGCGGGACCCAGGCGCGGATGTTTCAGCATCGCGTCCATGAAGTCCGCCCGCAGGGTCACCAGTACCCGCGGTCCCTCCTGCGGACGGTGCTGCGGGAAGAGCAGTTCGACTGCCTCCTCGACCTCGGTCCCGGTGCGGTCCAGGAGGGCTTCGGCCTGGTCGAGCACGACGACTGTCCGGCCCGGTGCGCCTCCCCGCACGGAGTGCAGCGTGTCCGCGAGACCGCGCCTTGCGAGCAGGGATTCCACCTCCTCGGCGCTGTTCACCCGCTGCGCCCCGAACCGACCGGTCCTGACCGCCTCGTACAGCACGATGGAGAGCGCGGTTCGCGGTGACGAGACCTTGCCGGCGTCCACCACCAGCACGTCGTGGCCGTCCTGCTGCATGCGGGGCGCGACACCCGCCAGTGCCAGAGAGGACTTTCCGCAGCCCGAAGGGCCGTAGAGAGTGACGGTGGGATGAACGCCGCGCAAGGCCGTGATGACCTCCCGGATGTCGTCGTCCCGTCCGAAGAAGACGCCCGCGTCGTCCTCCTGGAAGGTGGCCAGGCCCCTGAAGGGCGAGACCGGGCGGATGGCGGGCGCGAGGTCGGGCAGCTCACGCAGCAGCGTTCCCGTATGGAGCACGAAGGCCTGCTGCGCGTCCTGTTCGGGCTGCGCCGCCACTACGAGACCGACCACCGCCCCCAGGTCGATGTCCCATACGGGGCTGCCGCTGAAGCCCTGCTTGATGTGTGTGGCCTGCCCGTTGGCCCGGGACAGCTGGAACCAGCCCTCGCTCGTGGCACCGCTGAGCGTTCCCGGAAACCAGATCGCCCGCGGTTCGCCGCCGGTGAACCCCACGACGCGCGCGTGGTGGTTCCAGACATCGACGGGTTCAGCCATGGGGAGCGGGCAGGCCCCGGCCGCCGGGGCCCGCAGCCTCAGCACGGCCAGGTCTCCCGTGCCGTCGGGCCGGATCGGGATCCAGCGCTCCACCTCGGCCGTGCGGCCCGGAGGGCCGGCCCCTTCGATGCCGTCACCCTGCACGAGCGGGAAGTCGACGGCGACGACGGCTCCCACCGCCACCGTCTTCTCACGCGGCAGGCCGAGCGCGTCCGACACGACATGGGCGCACGTCAGTACCAGGTCCGGGCCGGCGAGAAAGCCCGCGCCGACGGCGATGCCATCTGCCCCGTTGACGCAGACCACGGCCGAGGCCGGTGCGTCGCCCACGTTCTGTGACTGTGCTTCAGTCACTGTTCCCCCGTAACACTGCTGGCTCAACTACCTTGAGCATTATGGGTAGTTGAGCCTTCCCCTTCACTGCGTTCACTCTTGTTCCAGGTGAGGGTTACGGAAAAGTTAGCGGCCGTCGCGGTGCTGGCGATGACCACGTCCGCCCCCGCCGACAGTGACACCCCGAACTCCAGCGTGATCTCGTCCGGAGCGTTCGCCAGTCCCCGGAAACGCCCCACGAAGCTCTCCGCCACGGGCCGGACGGTGTCCAGCATCTGGCCGAACGATCGCTCCGCCCGCACCACCGAGCGGCCGCCACGGCCCACTCGTACGAGGCTTTCGTCCACTTCGTGGATCTGGACGCGGATCGCTTCGTCGCTGCCGTCACCCAGGGGGACTTCGACCGTGTGGACAGGGCGCTCACCCATGGCAATCCTCCAACACTCGGGAGCTGGAGATCGTAACGAAGCCGATCTCCGTCTGTGGCCGTCGCCGAACTCCCCGTAAGTGAAGGGGAGTTCGAAACGCACGGGCGTATTCGCGGTTACGAATCCATGACATTGAGGCGTACAACCGGAGGCGCGTTGATCGAGTCGAACCACCTGAACGCGTTATTCCGCGTGCAGGACCAGACCGACTCGAAGGGTTTCCCGTATGTCCCGAGCACACCGCAGAACCCGTACCGCGCGCCTCACCGCACCTCTGGCAGCCGCGGTGCTGCTTGCCGGAGGATTCGGCGCCATGGCCCTCACCGGGGCCTCGGCGCACGCGGCCACCGGGTCCGCGGACGCGCAGGACGACTTCAACGGCGACGGATACGCCGACCTGGTCGTGTCGGCCCCGGACGCCACGATCTCCAGCAAGGCCAAGGCGGGCTACGTGGCCGTCACGTACGGCTCAGCCACTGGGGTCTCCGCCGCCAACAAGAAGCTCATCAGCCGCTCCACCAGCGGCGTTCCCGGCTCCGCCGTCGCCAACGAGTACTTCGGGACCAACTTCACGAAGGGCGACCTCGACGGCGACGGCTTCAGCGACCTGGTGATCTCGGGCGGCAAGGCCGGCTCCGTCATCCTCTGGGGCTCCACCTCCGGACTCACCGGCGGCACGGCCATAGCCGGGTACGGGCAGTCCCCCACGGCCGGTGACTTCGACGGCGACGGCAAGACGGACCTCGCCCTGTTCGAGCAGGTGTCCTCCTTCGGCGACGAGGCCCCCAGCAGCGCCGCCGCCGTGTGGAAGGGCCCGATCTCGCGGACCGGCACGCCCACCGCCGTCCTGCCCGTCCTGGACAAGTCCCTGTGGTGGGGCTACGACGCCGACGACGCCTCCTGCGCCACCAACGGCGGCTGCGAGGAGGACGCCGACTCCATCAGCGGCCCCTACACCTCCACCGAGACCGGTGACGTCAACGGTGACGGCAAGGACGACATCGTCGTCTGGGAGTACAAGGGCGACGGCGTCTACGGCAACCGCCTGCTCCTCGGTGGCGGCAGCACGGGCTTCAAGAGCGGCTGGGTCCCCGGTGAGGCCGCCGGCAACAAGACGGGCACCGGCGTCGGGGACGTCGACAACGACGGCTTCGACGACGTCGTGGTCGGCAACGACTGGGGCAGCGGCACCGTCAAGGTCGCCCTCGGTTCGGCCAACGGCCTGTCCTCGGACCGCGTCCAGACCTTCAACCAGGACAGCCCCGGGTTCCCCGGAGTCGAGGAAGAGGAGGACGAGATCGGCGCGTCGGTCTCGGTCGCGGACGTCACGGGTGACGGCTACGCCGACATCGCGCTCGGCATCCCGGGCGAGGACATCGGCGACATCTACGACGCCGGCTCGATCGCCCTGGTCCCCGGCAGCGCCTCCGGCGCCACGGGCGCCGGAACGAAGACCTTCCACCAGGACACCGCCGGTGTCCCCGGAGTCGCCGAGAACAGCGACGAGTTCGGTGTGAGCACCGCTCTCCTGGACCTCGACGGCGACGGCCACGCCGACCTCGCGGCCGGTTCCACGGCCGAGAACGCCCAGAACGGCGCGGTCTGGGTGCTGAAGGGCACGGCGAGCGGCCTCACCGCCACGTCGTCGTTCGCGTTCGGCGCCGGTGACCTCGGCGCGCCCGCCACGGCGGCGCACTTCGGCGAGTACCTGCGCTGAGCGAGCGGTCCACGGACATGACGGTGGGGCGGCCTCGTGCCGCCCCACCGTCATGTCCGGGCCGGATCTCCGGGTCAGGAGCGGTTCAGTCCAGGTGCGTCGGCGCGAACATCCGCAGCAGCGCCGGCAGTACGACCACCGAAGGGCCGGGCGTGGCAAGGGACTTGGCGAGGTCGTCGGCGAGGGTGTCCGGAGTGGTCCGTACGCCGGGGACGCCGAAGGACTCCGCGAGCGCCACGTAGTCGGGGCGGGAGAGTTCCGTCGCCGTGGACCGGCCGAAGGCGTCGGTCATGTACTCGCGCAGGATGCCGTAGCCGCCGTCGTCGACGATGAGCCAGGTCACGTCGAGGTTGTGCTGCCTGGCGGTGGCCAGTTCGGCGATGGAGTACAGCGCGCCACCGTCGCCGGAGACCGCGAGGACCGGGTGGGTCGGGTCGGCCACCGCGCCGCCGATGGCCGCCGGGAAGGCGTAGCCGAGGCCGCCCGCGCCCTGGGCGGAGTGCATGGTGTTCGGCCGGCGGGGGTCGAAGGCGGACCAGGCCCAGTAGGCGAGGATCGTCATGTCCCAGAAGCTGGCCGACCGGTCGGGAAGGGCCTCGCGGACTGCCGACAACACCCGCTGTTCCAGGGTGAGTTCCTGGGATTCGATGCGCTCGCGGACGAGGTCGAGCACGGCCCGTACGCGGTCCGGGGCCGTCTCGTCCTCCCGCTCGGGCACGGTTTCGAGGAGGGCGGACAGGGCGAGGCGGGCGTCCGCGTGGATGCCGAGGGCCGGGTGGTTGGACTCCAGTTTGCCGAGGTCGGCCTCGATCTGGACGACCCGACCGCGGGGCTTGAACGTGTAGTAGTTCGAGGAGAGTTCGCCCAGGCCCGAGCCGACGACGAGCAGGACGTCGGCGTCCTCCAGGAAGTCCGTGGTGTGCCGGTCCTCCAGCCAGGACTGGAGGGAGAGCGGGTGGTTCCAGGGGAAGGCGCCCTTGCCGCCGAAGGTGGTGACGACGGGCGCGTTCAGCCGCTCGGCGAGCTGCCGCAGCTTGCCGGACGCGTCGGCCCGTACGACTCCGCCGCCCGCGATGATCGCGGGGCGGGCCGCATTCGAGAGCAAGTGGGCTGCCACGGCGGTCAGTTCGGGGCGGGGCGGCAGGTCGTGGGGTGCCGCGTCCGCGGCCGTGACGACGGGCAGTGACGTCTCGGCGAGCAGCACGTCCTGCGGGATCTCCACCCACACCGGGCCGTGCGGGGCGGTCAGTGCCGACTCCCAGGCCTCGGCGATCGCGGACGGGATCTGCGACTGCGTACGGACCGTGTGGACGGACTTCACGACGCCCCTGAACGAGGCCTGCTGGTCCGGGAGTTCGTGCAGATAGCCGTGCCGTCCACCGCCGAGTCCCGCGCTCGGGATCTGGCTGCTGATGGCGAGGACGGGGGCGCTCGCGGCGGCGGCCTCCTGGAGCGCGGCCAGCGAGGTCAGCGCGCCGGGGCCGGTCGACAGGAGCAGCGGGGCCGCCTCGCCGGTGATGCGGCCGTACGCGTCCGCCGCGAACCCGGCGTTGTTCTCGACCCGCAGACCGATGTAGGCGAGGTCGGAGCGGCGCAGCGCGTCGAACATGCCGAGCGCGTGCTGGCCGGGCAGGCCGAAGACGGTGGTCGCGCCGAGACCGGTGAGGGTCTCCACGACGAGGTCTCCGCCGTTGCGTCCGGGCGGCGGGTTGAGTGCGGCCTCCGTCTGAGCGGCGGTCGGGCGGAGCACCAGGTCGTGGTCGTGGGTCACTTGGCGTCGGTCTCCTCGGGCGCCTGCGCGTTCTTCTCGCGGGCCTGCGCGATCTGGCGGGACATGATGGTGGTGAGTTCGTACGCCGTGTGGGACGCGGCGACGGAGGTGATCTCGGCGTGATCGTACGCGGGGGCGACCTCGACGACGTCGGCGGAGACCAGGTTGCAGGAGGCGAGGCCGCGCAGGATCTCAAGCAGTTCGCGGGAGGTCATGCCGCCCGCCTCCGGCGTCCCCGTGCCGGGCGCGTGGGCCGGGTCGAGGCAGTCGATGTCGATGGAGATGTAGAGCGGGCGGTCACCGATGCGCTGGCGCAGCTGGTCGGCGACCTCGTCGGCGCCGCGCCGGTAGATGTCGGCGGAGGTGACGATGCCGAAGCCGAGCTTCTCGTCGTCGGTGAGGTCCTGCCGGCCGTAGAGCGGGCCGCGCGTGCCGACGTGGGAGAGGGCCTCCGTGTCCAGGATCCCCTCCTCGACGGCCCGGCGGAACGGGGTGCCGTGGGTGTACTCCGCGCCGAAGTACGTGTCCCAGGTGTCGAGGTGCGCGTCGAAGTGGAGCAGCGCGACCGGGCCGTGCTTCTTGGCGACCGAGCGCAGCAGCGGCAGCGCGATGGTGTGGTCGCCGCCGAGGGTCATCAACCGGGCGCCGGTTCCGAGGAGTTCGTCGGCGGCGCCCTCGATGGTCTCGACGGCCTCGTTGATGTTGAACGGGTTCGCGGCGATGTCACCGGCGTCCGCGACCTGGGCGAGGGCGAAGGGCGAGGCGTCCTGTGCCGGGTTGTACGGGCGCAGGAGCCGGCTCGCCTCGCGGATCGCGTTGCCGCCGAAGCGGGCCCCGGGGCGGTACGAGACGCCCGCGTCGAACGGCACACCGACGACGGCGACGTCGGTGGTGCCGACCTCGTCGAGCCGGGGCAGCCGGGCGAAGGTCGCGGGGCCCGCGAACCGCGGCACGCGGGACGAGTCGACGGGGCCGCGGGGCGTCTCGTAACTGCTCATGGGGGTAATGCCTTCTTTCCTGCGATTCACACGCTTCATCGCGTATGTGCTGCTTCTCCGACTCTACTGGTGAGCCGGAACCGATTCGGACACGGGTTCGGAGCCGCGGCCCGCGAGCCGCTCGCGCCAGGCGGCGAGGACCGCCGGGTCGGTCGCCGGGGTGGCCAGCGAGACGATCACGTAGACGGCCAGGGAGGAGAGGAGCCCGTAGTAGATGGGCTCGTTGGCGAGGATTCCGTAGGACGCCATCAGGCCGATCACCGCGAGGCCGCCGACCGCGACGGCGGCGAGGGCGCCCTGGGCGGTGCCGCGCTTCCAGAGCAGACCGCCGAGGATGGGCACGAGGAGACCGCCGACGAGCAGGTTGTAGGCGACGGTCAGGGCCTCGACGACGTTGTTGAGCGCGATCGCCGTACAGATCACCGCGACGCCCATGATGAGGATGAAGGCACGGTTGCCCCTGACCTCGTCGCGCTCCTCGCCGGAGTCGGCCGTGACGGCTCCGCGCAGTCGCGACCAGATGTCGTTGTTGGCGACGGTCGCGCAGGCGATGAGGGCTCCGGAGGACGTGGACATCACGGCGGCGAGGGCGGCGGCGAGGACCAACCCCCGTACACCCATGGGCAGTTCGTCCTTCACGATGGTCGCGAAGGCGTCGTCGGCGCTGCCCAGCTTCGGGTAGAGCACCTTGGCCGCCGTACCGATGACGGCCCCGGCGAGCGCGTAGACCAGGCAGTAGGTGCCCGCGACGGTGCCGCCCCACTTGGCGGTGCGGTCGCTCCCCGCGGTGAACACGCGCTGCCAGATGTCCTGCCCGATCAGCATGCCGAACGTGTAGATCAGCACGTACGTGAAGATCGTCTCGCCGCCGATGCCCAGCGGGTCGAAGTACTCGGTGGGCAGCTGCGCCTTCATCTCGCTGAACCCGCCGGCCTTGACGACGGCGATGGGCAGCAGGAGCAGCAGCACACCGATGGTCTTGACGACGAACTGCACCATGTCGGTGAGGGTGATCGACCACATGCCGCCGAGCGTCGAGTACGCGACGACGATCGAGCCGCCGAGGATGATCGCGATCGTGCGGTTCATGTCGAAGAGGACGTCGAAGATCGTGGCGTACGCGATGGTCGACGTGACCGCGAGCATGAGGGTGTACGCCCACATGACGACGCCGGAGATGACACCGGCCCGGCCGCCGTACCGCAGGTCCAGCATCTCGGAGACGGTGTAGACCTTCAGCCGGGCGATGCGGGCCGAGAAGAAGACCGACAGGGCCAGCAGCCCGAGGCCGATGGTGAAGACCATCCAGGCGCCGGAGAGCCCGTACTGGTAGCCGAGGCCGACGCCGCCGATGGTGGACGCGCCGCCGAGGACGATCGCGGCCATGGTGCCGGAGTACATCGTCGGGCCGAGCCGCCGTCCGGCGACCAGGAACTCGCTCTTGGACTTGGCGCGGCGCATGCCCCACCAGCCCACGGCCAGCATGCCGACCAGATAGACGACGATCACTGTGTAGTCGACGGCCATTGGGGGCTCCTCTTCGCGCGTTCGGTGGCGTGTCGTGCGGGTGGGTGATGGTGGTTCGCCGGTGGCTGACGGCTCGCGTCGTCGTACGGCGTCGCCGTAGGACGTCTTCGTACGACGTCGTCACGTGACATTCGCTTGGCGTTTTCGCGGGGACATCCGCCCGTACCCGCGGCCTCCGGTGGGGACGACCCTAGGTGGCCGGAAAGCAACGATGAAGTGTACGTTTCATCCACAGTCACCGGATCCGATGGAGGAAACGTCCACCATGCCGGACTCTGCCGTTCCGGGCCCCGCCCCTGCCGTCCCACCCACACCTCCCGTCCCCCTCTCCGCACTGCTGGCCCGGGAGGACCTCGGCCTGCGGCAGATCGCGGGGCCGCGGGATTCGGCCACGGTGATCCACTGGGCGCACACCTCGGAGATGGCGGACCCCTATCCGTATCTGCTCGGCGGCGAGCTGCTGCTCACGGCGGGGGTGCATGTGCCGGAGGCGGCGGGCTCGGGCACGTACTTCGACGACTACGTCTCCCGGATCGTCGAGGCGGGCGGCGCCGCCCTCGGCTTCGGGGTGGCCCCGGTGCACGACACGGTCCCGCGGGCCCTGGTCGTGGCCTGCGACGACTACGGGCTGCCGCTGGTGGAGGTGCCGCCCCGCACCACCTTCTCCGGCGTGGCCCGGGCGGTCTGGCAGCTCATGGCCCAGGCCCGCCACACCGAACTGCGCCGCGTCACGGAGGCCCAGCAGAGCCTGGCCGCCGCCGCGGCCCGCCCCGACCCCGTCCCGTCGGTCCTGCGGCAACTCGCCCAACGGGTGGGCGGCCGGGCCACGCTGTACGCCCCGGACGGCGGGGAGGTGGCTTCGGCGGGGCGGATGCCGGGGGTGGGCGGGGGCGGGGGCTTGCACGTGGGCGCGGGTGCGGACTCAGGCGCGGCCGCGGAGGTGAGTGGGGCGCTGGCGGGGCTGGTGGCGGTGGTGCGCCCGGCGACCGAGGGCGGTTCCGGTACGGGGGGCAGTTCTGGGGCGGGGGGCGGTTCCGGGGCAGGGGGCAGATCTGGGGCGGGGCGCGGTTCCGGGGCAGGGGGCAGATCCGGGCCCGGCGGCAGACCCGGTTCGAGCGGCAGCTCGACGGCCGGCGCCAGCCTCTCCCCCTCCGCCTCCCCATCCCCATCCCCCTCCCCCTCCCCCTCCTCCGCGAGCGACACCGCAGCCGGCGTCCATCTCGCCGCGTACGCCCTCGGCACCGGGCAGGGTTTCGTGCTGGGCGTGGCGGCCCCGCGCCGCGACCCCGGAGACCACACGATCGCGTCCGTGGGCGCGGTGCTGCTCTCCCTCCTCACAGGGGAGCACCAGAGCAGCACGGGTGCCGCCCGCTCCTCGGCCCTGGTACGGCTGCTGCTGGGCGCCGCACCGGAGGAGGTCGCGCCGCTGCTGGGCGGGGGTGAGCGCTGGGTGGTGGTGCACGCGCGGCCGGACGGCCCGGCGCCGGACGCCGTCACCGCGTCCGCGCTGGGGGCGGCACTGGGTTCGGCGCTGGTGGACGTGGACGGTGATGTCGTACGGGTCCTCGTGCCCGCGGGCCACCGTGAACTGGCGGTCCAGCCGGGCTGGACGTGCGGCGCGAGCGCCGAGGTCGGCCCGCACGAGTGGGGGTCCGCGGACACGCAGGCGGCGCGAGCCCTGTCCCGGGCGAGGGCGACCCGTGCCCGCCTTGTCCGCCACGGCGAACACCCGGGCCTCGCCGACCTGGTCCCGCCGGAGGAGGCCGCCACCCATGCCCGTACAGTCCTCGCCCCCATCGCCGCGAACCCCGCCCTCACGGAGACCCTCCGCACCTGGCTCTCCCTCCACGGCAGCTGGGACCGCACGGCAGTCGCCCTCTCAGTCCACCGCAACACGGTCCGCCAACGCATCGCCCGCTGCGCAGCCTTGCTGTCCACGGACCTGGACGACCCGGACGTACGCATGGAGCTGTGGTTCGCGCTGCGGCAGGCGTAAAGGCCGGGGCGCAGCCCCGCTTTTCAGGGGCGCGGGGAACTGCTCGACAAGCCACACACCACCCGCACCCGGCACACAACCGCGCCCACCCCACTCCGCCCCGCCCCGCCCCAAACCCCGAGTGACCCATGTCCCACGGTTCGATACACCGGCGCCACCCGGCGGAGCGCACCGGCAGAATGGGGGCATGCCGATACCCGGGACCCCCAGCCGCGCCGACCTTGTCGACCACCTCGTACGGACGCGTATCGCGGGCGACGTAGCCACCCCCCGCGAGAACAACCTCTCCCATTACCGCAAGCTGGCGAACGGCGACCGCAACTACTGGCTCGGCCTGGAGCTCGGCGACCGCTGGACCGACGAGCAGGACGTCCTGGCGGTCATGGCCGAGCGGTGCGGCGTGAACGACGACCCGGAGTACCGCTACGGCCAGGACACCATCGACCCGGATCTGACGGTCGACGCCCTGGAGCGGATGGCCGGCCGGCTGCGCAAGGCGGCCGCGGGCAAGCAGCGGGTGCTGTTCGCGACGGGCCACCCGGGTGGCCTCCTCGACGTGCACCGCGCCACCGCCGCCGCCCTGCGCTCGGCCGGCTGCGAGATCGTCGTGATCCCGGACGGCCTGACCACGGACGAGGGATACGTCTTCCAGTTCGCGGACGTCGCGGTCCTGGAGCACGGCGCGACGCTGTGGCACACCCACTCGGGCGAGCCGATGCGCGCGATCCTGAAGGGCCTGGAGGGCGAGGGCCGCCCGCTGCCCGACCTGGTCGTAGCCGACCACGGCTGGGCGGGCTGCGCGGGCCAGCTCGGCATCGACTCCATGGGCTACGCGGACTGCAACGACCCGGCCCTGTTCCTCGCGGAGTCGGAGGGCACGGTCCAGGTGACCATCCCCATGGACGACCACGTAACAAGCCCCCGCCACTACGACCCGATGACGGCCTATCTACTGGACGCAGCGGGCCTCACCGAAACCGACACGGACACGGACTGAGCCCTTCGCCCGGACGGTGTCCCGGATGCTGTTCGCCGGTGTCACCTGCACGAACGGGCGGCCCACGGGGAGGGTGCAGTCCTGCACGGCGTGGTCACGCCTTTGAGCGGGCAGGGCGACTGCCAGGCGACGATCTACGGTTCACTCCCCCCCCCACGAGGATGCGTAACGGGTGCGCAGCGTGCGGGTGGAGCTGCGTCCGGAGGACGTGGACAAGGCCGCCGCGGCCTGGCTCGACGGTTTCGAGGTGGCGGTGCACGGTGATGTGGAGCCGTACGGGACGGGGATGCGGATGCGGGGGGTGCGGGCGTTCGTGGTCAGGCCGGAGTGAACGGCCTCGCACGAGTCTCGTAAGAGGTCTCGGCGTCTCGGAGCAGCCTCTGTACCTCAGAAGCCGAGATAGGTGATCTGGACGACGTAGACCCGCTCGCTGCGTACGACGACCTGGTACGTGAACATGCCAAGCTCGTCCGCTTTCCTTTCCACAGCGGAGAGAAAGCCCGAAGGAGCGGTGCGGGCGGCTTCCTCCGCGCCGAATGCGTACTCCCACTTCCAGCTCACTCGCGCACTGCCTTCATGGCCTCGTCCAGTACGGCGCTCAGCTCCCGTAGGGCTTCCTGCGCGAGGACGGGATCGTCGTTCTCCAGGTTGCTCTTCGCGTGAGCATGGCGGTCGGACAGGTCGGGGCGGCGGGCGATCTCGATGTCCCTGGCCCAGGTGAGGACCCAGCTCCGTACTGGACTCAGGGACTGCCACTCGACGGCCTTGGCGAAGGCGTCGTCCTTCGTACTCTGCATCTCCTCCAGACGGCTGGGATCAATGACGGCGAGGGCGGCGCGCAAGGCATCAGGAGTCTGCTCGGGACGAGGGATCAGCTCATGTCCGTGATCGGCCTGGGTGCTCATGGTGTCCTCCAGAGGGTGCCCCGGCCAGAGTATCCGGCCAGGGGCACGGCAGAGCCGGGCGACCGGCGGAGCGGGGCCCGGCTGCCCGGCGCCTTCCGCGTACGCACGTGTCGCCGCGAGGAAGACGGCTCGATGCTCGGCCTCGACCTCCGCGTCCTTCCGTTCCTCGACGCCCAGTTCGGCGAGAAGACGAGCGGTCTTCTCGGCGGCTGCCGGGTCACCCCTCAGGAGCGCGTGCTTGCTCTCCCGCAAGCTCTCGCCACTCACCGCTCCACCTCCTGACGTCCGGGTACCGGGCCGGGTTGCCTGGCGGGGCGCTCGCGGCATTCTCGGCAGCGTGCGCCGGGCTCGGGTGAACGGAAGCCGCGGTCGCAGCCTTCGCAGTTCCGGAGGGGATGCCGGACGGGTTGGGGCTCGGCAGTGGTGCCCAACGGTGGCAGTGGTGGCAGCCGGGCCGTGAGGCGGTGGGCGAGGAAGGCGGCCGGGCGGCGTAGGGGCTCGGGTGGCAGGTCGGAGGCCAAGGCATGGCGTACGGCGCTGGGGGTGAGGTCTCGCTCCAGCCAGGCGGCGACTCCGGGGGCGAGGTGTTCGGCGTCGGTGGAGGAGAGGAGGAGGCGGGGGTCCTCGCGGCGGAGGCCCGCCAGGACGTCGATGGCCGTCTGGAGTAGGTCCGGGGAGGCGTACGCGGGCTTCGGTACGGCGGGGAGGGCGCGGCGTGGGGGCTGCTTCCGCTGCTCGGCCGCCCGACGGGCAGGGGGCCCTGCCATGGGTTTGGGCGCGTCGTCGGTCGCGTCCCCGTGCCGGTCCGGCTGGTTGCAGGAGACCGTGCGGGTGACGATGCGGCCGCTCTCCGTGCGTTCGCGGGTGCGGAGCAGGTAGCCGTGGACCTCCAGTTCGCGCAGGGCGGCGGCGATACGGGTCGGCCCCTCGGGGAAGCGTGCGGCGAGGGTCTTGATGTCGGCGCGGGCACCGGTGGGGAGCGACTGGATGTGGACGGCGAGTCCGATGGCCAGCCCGGACAGTTCCGGGTGCTGGGCGAGGTGGTTGCCGATCACCGTGAAGCGGGTGGTGTGGCGGGAGTTGTCGTGCGCGATGCCGCCGGCCGGGCGGGTGTTCGCGCGGGCGCTCCGGGGCGGGTGGTTTTTGCCCGCGGTACGGGCCTGGGCGTGCGGGCGCACGCTAGGGTTCTGCGTATCCATTGGGAAGGTGTTGCTTCCTCTGTGGTCAGGCCCTCGCACTGGGATTGCCGTCCCGGCGGGGGCCGTCGCATGTCTGCGGTTGTGTTGTGTCGCGCTGAGCGTAGAGCAGCCAACCTGTCCCGGAGCCAGCCCAGTTGGTGATGTTCACTCGCGCGAGTGAGCGGGCGCCGTGGGCGGGAGGGGTGGGGCTTGGTGGGGTTTCTTTCCGCCTCGTGGTTCTTTGGGAAGAGCGCCAGGCCCACCGGAACACACGGCGTCAGGCTCCGGTGGATGCGGTGCCGTCGAGTTCCGCCCATACGGTTTACGGGGGCGGGGACGAGGACCAGTTCGACGCCCCAGCCGCCCGCGAGGGCCCTCGATCGAGGCCTGTTCCTTCGTCACCGCCCCCGGATCCGGATCACCGCGGCACCCGTACGACACCCTCCTGGATCACCGTGACCGCCAGTCGGCCGTCCTGGGTGTAGATGCGGGCCTGGCCGAGGCCCCGGCCGCCGGAGGCTGAAGGGGACTCCTGGTCGTACAGGAGCCATTCGTCGGCGCGGAAGGGGCGGTGGAACCACATCGCGTGGTCCAGGGAGGCGCCGACGACGTCTCCGGTGACCCAGCCGCCGCGGCCGTGGGCGAGGAGTACGGAGTCGAGGAGCGTCATGTCGGAGACGTACGTGGCGAGGCAGACGTGCAGAAGCGGGTCGTCGGCGAGTTTGCCGTTGGCGCGGAACCACACCTGGGAGCGCGGCTCGCGGGCCTCCCCGACGCTGGCGAACGGCGGCGCGTCGACATAGCGGAGGTCGACGGCCTCGCGCGCCTCCAACAGCCGCTCCACGACACCCTGTTCGCGGTACAGGTCGGCGTACCGCGGCAGCAGCTCGGCCGCCGTCGGCAGTGTCTCCGGATCGGGCGCGGCCGGCATGTCGGCCTGGTGCTCCATGCCCTCCTCGTACGTCTGGAAGGACGCGGAGAGGTGGAAGATCGGCTGCCCGTGCTGGACGGCGACCACCCGGCGGGTCGTGAAGGACCGGCCGTCGCGGATCCGGTCGACGGTGTAGACGATCGGCGCGCCCGCGTCCCCGGCGCGCAGGAAGTACGCGTGCAGGGAGTGGGCGAACCGGTCCTCGGGGACCGTGCGCCCCGCAGCGACCAGCGCCTGCGCCGCGACCTGCCCGCCGAAGACGCGGGGGACGACGGCGAACCGGGACTGGCCGCGGAAAATGTCCTGCTCGATCTGCTCCAGGTCGAGCAGATCGAGCAGGGCCTCAAGTGCCTGACTCATGTGTCAGTTGTACCGTGCAGTGATTTCGCGGATGTTTTCTCGGGCGGCTTCCGGGCCCTACAGGCCCATGTCCTTGGCGATGATCGACTTCATGATCTCGCTGGTGCCGCCGTAGATGCGGTTGACGCGGTTGTCCGCGTACAGGCGGGCGATCGGGTACTCGTTCATGAAGCCGTAGCCGCCGTGCAGCTGGAGGCAGCGGTCGATCACGCGGTGCGCGACCTCGGTGCAGAACAGCTTCGCGGACGCGGCCTCGGCCGGCGACAGCTCGCCCGCGTCGAGGGCTTCCAGGGACCGGTCGGCGACCGCCTGGGCGGCGTCCACCTCGGCCTGGCAGGCGGCCAGTTCGAACTTGGTGTTCTGGAAGTGCGAGACCGGCTTGCCGAAGACCGTGCGCTCCAGCACGTACTCCTTGGCGAACCGCACGGCCGCCGCGGCCTGCGCGTACGCGCCGAAGGCGATGCCCCAGCGCTCGGAGGGCAGGTTGCCGCCGAGGTAGTAGAAGCCCTTGTTCTCCTCGCCGAGGAGGTCCTCGACGGGCACCTTCACGTCGACGAACGCCAGCTCGGCGGTGTCGGAGGTCTTCAGCCCGAGCTTGTCGAGCTTGCGGCCCACCGAGTAGCCCTCGGCCTTGGTGTCGACGGCGAAGAGGGAGATGCCGAAGCGGCGGTCCTCGGCCGTGGGCGCGGAGGTGCGGGCGCAGACGATCACGCGGTCGGCGTGCACGCCACCGGTGATGAAGGTCTTGGCGCCGTTGAGGACGTAGTGCGAGCCGTCCTCGGAGAGCTTCGCGGTGGTCTTCATGCCCGCGAGGTCGGAGCCGGTGCCCGGCTCGGTCATCGCCAGCGCCCACATCTCCTCGCCGGAGACGAACTTCGGCAGGAAGCGCTTCTTCTGCTCGTCGGTGGCGAGCGCCTTGATGTAGGGCAGGCCGAGCAGCACGTGCACACCGGAGCCGCCGAAGGAGACACCCGCGCGGGCGGTCTCCTCGTACATCACGGCCTCGAACTTGTACGAGTCGATGCCGGCGCCGCCGAACTCCTCGTCCACGCGGATGCCGAAGACGCCCAGCTCGGCGAGCTTGTAGTAGAAGTCGCGCGGCGCCTGGCCGGCCGCGAACCACTCGTCGTAGACCGGAACGACCTCGGCCTCGATGAAGGCCCGGAGGGTCTCCCGGAACGCCTCGTGATCCTCGTTGAACACCGTACGGCGCACCGCCGGCCCCTCTCTGCGCCTAAGCCGGCGCCGCTCTCGCGGATGTGGTTGCTCGCCGTGGGGGTTCCTCAATCAATGGTTGCGGTCCCTTGGCTAAGCGCTTGCTCATTCACCGTACCGGCGAGTAGGCAGCAGCGTCCAGAGGAGCACCCGCGTAACGCTCGTCACGCCGCCGCGGCAGCGAAGGCCCCCTTCGCCATCCGGTGCAGCAGCTCGGAGGTACCCGCGCGGCCCGGGAGTGCGCCGGGGCGGCCCAGGTGCGGGGTGGAGTTGAGCAGTCCGAACACCGAGTGCACCGCCGAGCGGGCCGCCGGTTCGGCCAGCCCCGGGTAGACCTCCCGGACCACCTCCACCCACAGCTCGACGTACTGCCGCTGCAGCTGCCGCACCAGCTTGCGGTCACTGTCCCGGAGGCGGTCCAGCTCACGGTCGTGCAGGGTGATCAAGGGGCGGTCGTCCAGCGCGAAGTCGATGTGCCCCTCGATGAGCGAGTCGAGGAGCGCCTCGGGATTCCCGTCGGACTCCGCCAGACGGCGCTTGCCGCCGGTCAGCAGCTGCCCGCTGATCCCCACCAGCAGTTCGGCGAGCATCGCGTCCTTGCCGGGGAAGTGCCGGTACAGGCCGGGGCCGCTGATGCCGACCGCCGCCCCTATCTCGTCGACCCCGACACCGTGGAAGCCGCGCTCGGCGAAGAGCCGCGCGGCCTCCTTGAGGATCTGCTCGCGACGGGTCGGGGCGTCGGTTCTCGTGGCCATGGACGCAATTCTAGACAGGGAGGTTAGCGCTCGTTAACCTGAAGGAAACGCGTTAACGCTCATTAACTTGGTTCATGGACCGGTGACCACCGGGTGAGGGGACCGCAGAATGCACGAGGCACCGGAGCTGACGACCGCGGTGGACCCCGCGGCGGAGGCCTGGCGGGCCAACGAGGAGGCGCACCGCACGCTCGTCGACGAGCTGCGGCGCAAGCTGGCCGCGGCCCGTCTCGGCGGCGGTGAGCGGGCCCGCGCCCGGCACACCGCCCGCGGCAAGCTGCTGCCGCGCGACCGCGTGGACACGCTCCTCGATCCCGGCTCGCCCTTCCTGGAGCTGGCTCCACTGGCGGCCGACGGGCTGTACGAGGGGCAGGCCCCGGCCGCGGGCGTCATCGCCGGGATCGGCCGGGTGAGCGGCCGCGAGTGCGTGGTGATCGCCAACGACGCCACGGTCAAGGGCGGCACGTACTACCCGATGACGGTGAAGAAGCACCTGCGCGCGCAAGAGGTGGCCCTGGAGAACCGCCTCCCCTGTGTGTACCTGGTGGACTCGGGCGGCGCCTTCCTCCCCATGCAGGACGAGGTCTTCCCCGACCGCGAGCACTTCGGGCGGATCTTCTACAACCAGGCCCGGATGTCGGGCGCCGGAATCCCCCAGATCGCGGCCGTCCTCGGCTCGTGCACGGCCGGCGGGGCGTACGTCCCGGCGATGAGCGACGAGGCCGTGATCGTGCGGAACCAGGGCACGATCTTCCTCGGCGGCCCGCCCCTGGTGAAGGCCGCCACCGGCGAGGTCGTCACGGCGGAGGAGCTGGGCGGCGGCGAGGTCCACTCCCGGGTCTCCGGAGTCACGGACCACCTCGCGGAGGACGACGCGCACGCGCTGCGGATCGTACGGACCATCGTCTCCACGCTCCCCGACCGCGGGCCCCTCCCCTGGTCGGTCACCCAGGCCATCGAGCCGAAGGTGGACCCGGCCGGGCTGTACGGCGCGGTGCCGGTGGACTCCCGCACCCCCTATGACGTGCGCGAGGTCATCGCGCGTGTGGTCGACGGCTCGCGCTTCGCCGAGTTCAAGGCGGAGTTCGGGCAGACGCTCGTCACCGGCTTCGCCCGGATCCACGGCCACCCGGTCGGCATCGTCGCCAACAACGGCATCCTGTTCTCCGAGTCCGCCCAGAAGGGCGCCCACTTCATCGAGCTGTGCGACCAGCGCGGCATCCCGCTGGTCTTCCTGCAGAACATCTCGGGCTTCATGGTGGGCCGTCAGTACGAGGCCGGGGGCATCGCCAAGCACGGCGCCAAGATGGTGACCGCGGTGGCCTGCACACGCGTGCCGAAGCTGACGGTCGTGGTCGGCGGGTCGTACGGCGCGGGCAACTACTCGATGTGCGGCCGGGCGTACTCCCCGCGCTTCCTGTGGATGTGGCCGAACGCCAAGATCTCGGTCATGGGCGGCGAGCAGGCCGCGTCGGTCCTCGCGACCGTCAAGCGCGACCAGCTGGAGGGCCGCGGCGAGTCCTGGCCGGCGGAGGCGGAGGAGGAGTTCAAGGCTCCGATCCGCGCCCAGTACGAGCACCAGGGCAACGCCTACTACGCCACGGCCCGGCTCTGGGACGACGGTGTGATCGACCCGATGGAGACCCGCCAGGTGCTGGGACTTGCTCTGACGACCTGCGCGAACGCCCCGCTGGGTGACCCCCAGTTCGGCGTCTTCCGGATGTGAGGGGACGGACGTGAGGGAACGGACGACGATGTTCGACACGGTACTCGTGGCCAACCGGGGCGAGATCGCCGTACGGGTCATCCGTACGCTCCGGTCGCTGGGCGTCCGCTCGGTGGCCGTCTTCTCGGACGCGGACGCCGACGCGCGGCACGTGCGCGAGGCGGACACAGCGGTCCGGATCGGTCCTGCGCCGGCCGCCGAGAGCTATCTGTCGGCGGAACGGCTGCTGGAGGCGGCGGCGAGGACGGGCGCTCAGGCTGTGCACCCCGGGTATGGATTCCTGGCGGAGAACGCCGACTTCGCGCGGGCGTGCGCCGACGCGGGGCTCGTCTTCATCGGGCCTCCCGCCGACGCCATCTCGCTCATGGGCGACAAGATCCGTGCCAAGGAGACGGTGAAGGCGGCGGGGGTTCCGGTGGTGCCGGGGTCCTCGGGCAGTGGGCTGTCCGATGCCGAACTGGCCGAGGCCTCCCGGGAGATCGGGATGCCCGTGCTGCTGAAGCCGTCGGCGGGCGGTGGCGGCAAGGGCATGCGGCTCGTGCGGGACGCCTCCCTGCTGGCGGACGAGATCGCCGCCGCGCGGCGGGAGGCGCGGGCCTCCTTCGGCGACGACACGCTCCTCGTCGAGCGGTGGGTCGACCGCCCGCGGCACATCGAGATCCAGGTGCTCGCGGACGGCCACGGGAACGTCGTACATCTCGGCGAGCGCGAGTGTTCCCTCCAGCGCCGGCACCAGAAGATCATCGAGGAGGCGCCGAGCGTGCTCCTCGACGAGAGGACCCGTGCCGCGATGGGCGAGGCGGCGGTCCAGGCGGCCCGCTCCTGCGGGTACTCCGGCGCGGGCACGGTCGAGTTCATCGTGCCGGGCGTCGACCCGTCCTCGTACTACTTCATGGAGATGAACACGCGTCTCCAGGTCGAGCATCCGGTGACCGAGATGATCACCGGGATCGATCTGGTGGAGTGGCAGCTGCGGGTGGCGGCGGGCGAGCGGCTCGGCTTCGCCCAGGAGGACATCACGCTCACCGGGCATGCCGTCGAGGCCCGGATCTGCGCGGAGGATCCGGCGCGGGGCTTCCTGCCGTCCGGCGGTACGGTCCTGCGGCTGCACGAGCCCCAGGGTGACGGGGTCCGTACGGACTCTGGGCTGTCCGAGGGCACGGAGGTCGGGTCGTTGTACGACCCGATGCTGTCCAAGGTGATCGCGTACGGGCCGGACCGGGCGACCGCGCTGCGGCGGCTTCGGGGGGCGTTGGCGGAGACGGTGACGCTCGGGGTGCAGACGAACGCGGGGTTCCTCCGGAGGTTGCTGGGCCATCCTGCGGTTGTTGCCGGTGAGTTGGACACGGGGTTGGTTGAGCGGGAGGTCGAGGGGCTGGTCTCGACCGGGGTTCCGCCGGAGGTGTATGTGGTGGGTGGGTTGCTGCGACAGGCGGCGCTCTTCCCCGGCCCCACCCCTTCCCGAAGCTGGGGGCTGCGCCCCCAGGCCCCCGCCAATCGGCCTGAACGGCCTCGTCCTCAAACGCCGGACGGGCTGGGTGGGAGCGGGCTGAATGGGTCCGCATGGGTCGATCCGTTCTCCGTGCCCAGTGGGTGGCGACTCGGTGGCGAGCCCGCCTGGACCGTGCACCATCTCCGCGTGCCCGGCCACGATCCCGTGACCGTCCGCGTGCGGGGCACGGCGGAGGGCGCGGAGTTCCGGCTCGACGGCGTTGACGGCGCAGCCGAATCGCTCGGGGGCGCCGAGGGCGTAGCCCGGCACCACAGCGGGCCCGACGGCGCAGCCGAACCGGTCCCCGAGCCTGGTGGCGCAGCCCAATCCTTCCCCGAGCCTGGTGGCGCAGCCGCCATCTCCTGGGGGCCCGGGGGCTTGCCCCCGGTTTCGGGAAGGGGTGGGCCTGGGGAAGAGAACCGCTTTTCTCAGCCCTCCACCGTCACCCTCCACCTCGCCGGCCGGACCCACACCTTCCACCACACCTCCACCTGGCTCGGCCGCGACGGTGACGTCTGGAATCTGCTGGACCACGACCCCGTCGCCGCCTCCCTCACCGGCGCGGCCCACGCAGGCGCGGACTCCCTCACCGCCCCCATGCCCGGCACGGTGACCGTCGTGAAGGTGGCCGTCGGGGACGAAGTGACCGCCGGGCAGAGCCTGTTGGTGGTGGAGGCGATGAAGATGGAGCACGTCATCTCCGCCCCGCACGCCGGCACCGTCACGGAGCTGGACGTCACCCCGGGCACGACGGTCGCCATGGACCAGATCCTGGCCGTGGTAGCGCCGAGCGAGGAAGCGCAGGAGGAGGAGAAGGCATGACCACCCCCGAACTCGGGCTGCCCATGCCCGTACCGGCCGAAGGGCTCCCGGCCCGCGTCCGCATCCACGAGGTCGGCGCCCGCGACGGACTGCAGAACGAGAAGGCCACCGTCCCGACGGAGACCAAGGCGGAGTTCGTACGGCGGCTGGCCGACGCGGGCCTCGGGACCATCGAGGCGACGAGCTTCGTCCACCCGAAGTGGGTGCCCCAACTGGCCGACGCGGAGCAGCTGTTCCCCCTCGTCCGCGACCTGGGGGACCTCTCGGGCACGGCCCTCCCCGTCCTCGTACCGAACGAACGGGGTCTGGACCGGGCGCTGGCTCTCGGCGCGACCCGTATCGCGGTCTTCGCCAGTGCCACGGAGTCCTTCGCCAAGGCCAATCTCAACCGGACCGTGGACGAGGCGCTGGCGATGTTCGAGCCGGTGGTCCGGCGGGCCAAGGACCAGGACGCCCATGTCCGCGGCTATCTGTCGATGTGCTTCGGCGATCCGTGGGAGGGGCCGGTGCCCGTCCCCCAGGTCGTACGGGTCTGCCGGGCCCTCCTCGACATGGGCTGCGACGAGTTGAGCCTGGGCGACACGATCGGCGTGGCGACCCCCGGGCATGTGCGGGCTCTCCTCACCGCGCTCAACCGACAGGGCGTGGCCACGGCTTCCATCGGCGTGCACTTCCACGACACGTACGGCCAGGCGCTCTCCAACACCCTGGCCGCGCTCCAGCACGGCGTCACGACGGTGGACGCGTCCGCGGGCGGCCTTGGCGGCTGCCCGTACGCGAAGAGCGCCACCGGCAACCTCGCCACCGAAGACCTCGTGTGGATGCTGACGGGCCTCGGCATCGACACCGGGGTCGACCTCGACCGTCTCACCGCCACCAGCGTGTGGATGGCCGAACAACTGGGCCGACCCAGCCCGTCCCGCACCGTCCGCGCCCTCTCCCACCAGGAGTGATCCCCATGCCTCTCGACCACCGCCTCTCCCCCGAACTCGACGAACTCCGCCGTACGGTGGCCGACTTCGCGCACGACGTCGTGGCACCGAAGATCGGCGACTTCTACGAGCGCCACGAGTTCCCGTACGAGATCGTCCGCGAGATGGGCCGCATGGGTCTGTTCGGGCTGCCGTTCCCGGAGGAGTACGGGGGCATGGGCGGCGACTACATGGCCCTCGGCATCGTGCTGGAGGAACTGGCCCGCGTGGACTCGTCGGTGGCCATCACCCTGGAGGCGGGTGTCTCCCTCGGCGCGATGCCCATCCACCTCTTCGGGACCGACGAGCAGAAGGCGGAGTGGCTGCCCCGTCTCTGCTCGGGCGAGATCCTCGGGGCCTTCGGACTCACCGAGCCGGACGGCGGCTCGGACGCGGGCGCGACCCGTACGACGGCCCGCCTGGACGAGGCGACGAACGAGTGGGTGATCAACGGCACCAAGTGCTTCATCACCAACTCGGGGACGGACATCACGGGCCTGGTCACGGTGACGGCGGTGACCGGCCGTACTCCGGACGGCAAGCCGCTGATCTCCTCGATCATCGTGCCGTCGGGGACTCCCGGCTTCACGGTCGCGGCTCCGTACTCGAAGGTCGGCTGGAACGCCTCCGACACCCGGGAGCTCTCCTTCGCCGACGTCCGCGTCCCGGCCGCGAACCTGCTCGGGTCCGAGGGCCGCGGCTACGCGCAGTTCCTCCGCATCCTGGACGAGGGCCGCATCGCCATCGCGGCACTCGCGACGGGCCTGGCCCAGGGCTGTGTGGACGAGTCGGTGAAGTACGCGAAGGAGCGCCATGCCTTCGGCCGCCCGATCGGCGCGAACCAGGCGATCCAGTTCAAGATCGCGGACATGGAGATGAAGGCCCACACGGCCCGCCTCGCCTGGCGCGACGCGGCCTCCCGCCTGGTGGCGGGCGAGCCCTTCAAGAAGGAGGCGGCCCTGGCGAAACTCCACTCCTCCACCATCGCCGTCGACAACGCCCGTGACGCCACCCAGATCCACGGCGGCTACGGCTTCATGAACGAGTACCCGGTCGCCCGCATGTGGCGCGACTCCAAGATCCTGGAAATCGGCGAGGGCACTAGCGAGGTCCAGCGGATGCTGATCGCACGGGAGTTGGGGTTGGTGGGCTGAGAGCCGCCGTACCGTCGTCGGTCTGCGCCGACTCGCCCGCAGACCGACGTCCGGTGTTCACGCGTCGCGCGCGCCCTCTCCGTTGGCGTCATGCGCGCGGACGAAGAACCCGGACGTGTCCAACTCGAAGTCGAAGGGCGCGGGCACGTGCAGCGGCTCACCGAAGGGAACGGAGTGCCTGGACCGAAAGCCCTTCGAAGACGGATCCCAGAAGGCTGTGACCTCCTGGACCTGCATGTCGAGCACCAGGTACACGGGCACGACCCGACCGTACGTGTCCAGCTTGTCGAGCCAGTCGGCGTCCTTGGTGGAGTCGGACGTCAGCTCCGCGGCGAGGGACAGAGCGGCACCATCGGCATGGCGGCCATCGACGTCGAAGGCAGTCTCGTCGGCGACGTGCAGATCAGGGCCGAAGCCCCGCTCGGAGCCGGGGAAGGTGAAGAGAAACGGCGCTACGTCGACGTCGTGACCCTCCGGGGTATGGGGTTGCAACTGCAGCCGCAGTGACTTCATCACCTTCTTGTAGCGCAGCTTCGACCACGGCGACACGATGATCTTCCCCCGGATGAGTTCGGCCTTGTAGCCGTCAGGTGTGTCCAGCTCCTCGACGATTCGGAGCATGTCTTCAAAGGCTCCGGCCGGAGAGGCGTCTATGGCCGTCGGGCGCTCGGTCATGGTGGTCACCACGGTCCTCCGCTGGTTACAGAGCGTGTCGCGCTTCCACGATAGCGCGGGGCCATCCTGGCCGCCCGCCGCATGATCACCGGCCGCTCGGCCGTCACGCGGCGGCTCGGGCACGATCGTCCGCCGACACCCCCAGCTCGCACCACAGAAGCTTCCCGCTCGTCCCGAGGAGATCGTCTCCGAGTGGATACCCGCCCCACGCGTCCGCGAAGTGGCATACAAGGTACAGTCCACGCCCACCATCGGCCTCCACCGGCACAGGCGCAGGACGCAGCGGTCCTGAGCACTTGTCGAACGGGGGCGGGATGTGAGGGTTGGCATCCCAGACACTCACTCGCAGCCGACTACCACCCAGGCCACGAAGGCGGAGGGCGGCGGGGCCGATGGAGTGGCGGTAGGCGTTGGTGACGAGTTCGGAGGCCAACAGCTCAGCGACGTCAACGAGTTGCGCCAGTCCGTGCCCGGCGAGCACGGCCCGGAGGGTGATGCGGGCGATACGGGCGGCGCGGGGATCGCGGGGCAGCTGGAGGGCGTACGCCCAAGTCGGGTCCGCTTCACCCTCCAGCAGGGACGGCGGGGATACGGTGACCATGAAAGCCTCCTGCGGTGGGGGGACTTGCTTCATTCGACTTGCTCGACGCCTCGACCGGGCGGTGACGGTGGCGGTGCCACGTACAGGCACGTACGTGGTGCGCTTCCGGGCCTATCGGCGGGGGTGGCTGGGCGGTTCGGGTCTCACCGTAGACTTCAATCCCTGAAGGTTTTGCATGCATCTGCAAAACCTTCAGGGAATTGCCCTGTGTGGGTGACCGCCACGTCAGATGTACGAAACGGAGCGAGGGCATGGCACCACGGAGCACCCCCACGGCTCGCCGTCTCCGCATCGGCACCGAACTGCGCCGACTGCGCGAGCGGGCGGGCATGACCGCAGTGCAGGCCGCCCACTCGCTGGGTACTACGCAAGCCCAGATCAGCAACATCGAGGCCAACCGCTTCGGCGTGAGCGGGGAACGCGTACGCACACTCGCCCACATCTACGGCTGCGCGGACCAACCGCTGGTCGACGCCCTCGCGGACATGGCAACGAACCGCACGCGCGGCTGGTGGGAGGAGTACCGCGACACACTGCCGTCCCCCCTCCTGGACTTGGCCGAAATGGAGCACCACGCCACCGCACTACGCGTTGCCCAGGTCATCAACATTCCCGGACTGCTCCAGACGCCCGATCACGCCCGCGCGCTCTTCCGCGAAGTAGTCCCGGCCTTGCGACCCCACGAAATCGAGCACTACATCTCCCACCGCATCAAACGCCAGGCCGTCCTGTTTCGCGACAACCCGGTGCCGTACATCGCGGTCATCCACGAAGCGGCCCTGCGCATGCAGTTCGGCGGCCGGGAGGTGGCCCAAGCCCAACTCCGGCATCTCGTCGAAGTCGGCGAACAACCGAACATCAGCCTGCGCGTCATCCCCTTCGGCGGCACGTCGTTCCCAACCGCCGGCCACGGCCTCGACTACGCCAGCGGACCGGTGACCGCCCTCGACACCGCCCAGCTGGACACCAGCCACGGCAGCGAACTGATTGACGCGGCAGGGAAGTTGGAGACGTACCGGCTCATCCTGGACCGCATGGAGCAGGCCACCCTGAAGCCCGCCGCCTCCCACGACCTCATCGAAACCATCGCCAAGAGCATCTGACGAGGAACCCCGTGACCGATCTCCACTGGCAGAAGTCCACATACAGCGAGACAGCGTCCTCCTGCGTTTATCTCGCCGCCCCGTCCGCCGGAACGATCCTCCTCAGAGAAGGCGACGAACCGGAGACCATGCTCATAACAGGCCCACTCCAGCTTGCCGCCCTGATATCCACCCTGCACACACCACACAGGTCACCGCGGGCATAGACCGAGGGCGAGCATCCAGAGCGGCCAACTCCTCACGGGCGCCTTCTCCACCCGGGGCGCCGGCAACGGCGCGACCAGCACTCACTTACGTTGCGCTTCACGCAGACGCTCAACCTGCTTGTCGATCAGATCCTCAGGGAAGGAGGAACTGCCCCCGATATTCAGCGCCTGGAAAGTCACGATCACATTTCCGGACCGAACCAGAGTGAACTGCTCGTCACGGTCCCCCAAGTCTCTGAAGGGGGCTATTTCCCGGAAGCGCACGGCCTCGTCTCCTACATCCGGATCCTTCTCCATCTTGACTGCTAGCTTGAATTTTCCTGCATACCCTTCACCCGAGTAGGAGCGACACGCACCGAGCGCCTGTTCAAGTTCAGCGAAGACTTTACGTGCCTCACCATCCTTGTACGCAGCGATGGTCGAGTAGGCCGGATAGATATCTCCTTCCCAGTTGAATACCTGAGAAACAACGGTGGAAGCATTTTCACCGTGCCGTATGTCGCGCATCGCTTCACAGGAAGGGTTGGAAACCGGCGGGAATGAAGGTTCACCGTCCTCGGTGGCGAGTTCTTGCAAGGCAATTCCGCCCTCGCGAACCTGCGGAACCTCACGCTCCTTGAAGGTGAGCGCCTTCAACTGCGCTTTTGTGAGCGGCTCCAGAGAATCATCGGCAGACGCGGTCGACTTCCCAGACCCGCCCACTTGCCGTGCATCGATACTCGAGGAACACGCGACGGTAGCTAGTGTCCCAGCTGCCAAGATAAGCATGACCGGGATGAACCGTGGCACGCGCGCATGCATGAACTCTCCGAGGGTTATTCGAATGGAAGATAGATATCAAAGGCAAGGAAAGGAACCTTCAGATCCGACTAATCAAAACTACTCTGTCCCTCGGAGCGGGCCAAACTTCGAGGGGGAATGGTGATCACCAAGATCCTCGTGCCAGGAGCATCGTCGCGCCAGAACATAGCTTTCTCCCCCGTTAAGGAGGTACAGCACCCCGGGGAGCTCTGCCGCCAGTTGGTCACCCAAAATTTGCCCCCTCTCCACACTGGTTGCCTCACTGATTTCCAGGCGAGCACAGTAGGGCTGCAGGTGCATCAGCTCAACAGCCGTAAAGAGAACATCGATCCGCGTCTCAAAGCCTTCCACGTTCACGCTACGCAGGAGCAGCATGGAGTGGCTGACGGAGTACTGCCAAACCTGGAACTCGCGTTCCCACTCTGCGATCTTCGACATGTCACCCTCCGGTAAGAAAACCAGGCTTCGGAACCTGCACTACAGACCCACCTCGATAGAATGTGACGCTATCCCATGAGCGATCCCCAACTCGTACGGCCTTCCCCACGTGGTACATCTCCCGTTCCGTCGCAAACCACTTACTCCCACTATCGTTGCGACAAGCGCTTGAGAACTGCTCGCCGGGATCAGCTCCACGGAACCCGTCGAGTGATACATGAAGCCTGACGTTCGGGTTATGGGCGACCGCACGAACCTCGGCCTCCCAAATATCGCTATCCAGATAGCGGGTGCACCCCTTGCCTTCGGCAAATCCTCTCAGGCCATTCTTACGAATCCCCAATGCCACGTCCGTCGGACATCCACCAGAATTATGAACTAGGACCGGCGTGTCCCCGGCCAGCACATAGTACGTTTGCACGTCGCTGACAGAGAGGCGTGTGCCCTCTGGCGCTTGTCGAAGGCGCGGATATCTGTGAGTTTGACCGGCTCGCCTCCGCGGTGTGCAACCACACGCCAGGCCTGAGATCACCAGCCTCGATCCACGCCTCCTCAGAGTCCAATCAGAAGGGATGGGTCATGGACCGATCTCCGCGTTGCTCACAACGATGCCCCGCCGGAAATATCTGGCGAGGCATCGCCCGCTGCCACCCGATCCGCTCACGATCGAAAAGGCTCAGTACACCTGCGCCACGGACACCGTAATGGCTTTCGCCACGACCTCGACGGGCATAGGCCCATCGATGGTCAGCCACGCGACACCGGGGAAACCGGACGGCCTGGCACCCAAGCCGGAAAGACCACCGGGCCAGGAAGGCTCACTTCCGGAAACGTACTCCAAACGGATCTCGTCGATGAAAGCTGAATCCATTTCGAGAAAATTCCCGATGACCGCGCTCACGACTCCCGTGAGCGAGATCACGACGTCCGGAGCAGTGGGACCGACCCGCAAGAAAATGTCCACGCCGCTATTGGCGCGTCCTGTGTCCAGCGAGACTCGCTCCAGAAAGTAGCCGTCAAGCCCGTTCAGAAAATCGGCCGCCCGCTGACACACCTCTGCGAAGTCCTTACTTACAGCCACCAAGATTTTCTCCGTGATCGTGCGAACTCGTCTTGTTTCCGCTTTGATCCCAGCGCTGCGCATAGTTCTTCGCATTGGGCCCGGGATCCACCACCGATGTACGGGTCACCCGGCCGTCACCCAGACGAATGGTCAGCTTGCTGCCGTCGCCGCCTCGGTACGTCGCATACTTCTCCGAAATCGCCTGTAGGTCGAATCCGCGAGACGTCAGAACGCTGTCAGCTTCCGTCTGCGTCAATCCCGAAAGGTCCGGTATTCGGGTAATATCTGGCACGCCACCATCGTTGTGCACCAGGGCAGACGTCCCTCCCGCCACGACATAGTACGTGTGCAGTTCGTCAACGGTCAGGTTGTGCACACGGGCGATCTGGGTCCAGCGCTGGATGGCCTCGATCTGGACCAGGGTGCCCGCGGAGGTCCGGAGCCACTGTCCAGGCTTGAGGTCGCCGGCGCTCACCCATTGACGCAGGTCAGGGACCCAGAAGGGGTGGTTGTCAGTGGCGGTAACCGTCTTACGACCGCCCCGTTCATCTTCAACAGCGATCTTTACAAGGTTCTTGACGCCTTCGCTCAACAGCTCAGCGGTCACCTCTTGCGGCGCCGTCTCCCCCGTCTCGGGATCCGTCGCCAAGACTTCGTCACCGACCCGCAAGTCCTCGATGGCCTTGGTACTGCCGTCGGCCATGAGCACCTGAGTGCCGGGAAGGAAGCTTCTCCTCACGCAAGCCATTGCCGCGGCGGCTGCATTGTCGCCGCTCTTGACGAGCTTCGCCGCCTTGGCAAGTTTGCCCACCGGCAGCAGTCCCACTGCCGTCCATACGCAGCCGCTGACACTTCCCTTGGCGCAGTCGATGGCGTCACGTACGCCGATGAACTCCAGGAAGTCCTGCGTCGGGCTGACCCACCCCAAGGCATTGGCCGCTTTGCAAGTTAGGCCTGCCGGATCTGCGAGGCACTTACCGTCGGACCACTTCATAAGGAGCTGGGTATACGTCTGGTTCTTCCACGGGTCGTACCCAAGATTTCGGAGCTCCTCCTCCGAGGGAATAACCACTCCGGGAACGATCTCAGGCCGCTTACCCGAACCGCCGCTGCCGCCACTGCCACTGTTGCTGGCTTTGTTGCCCCCCGTGCCACCACCGTGGCTGATCTCGTACTGGACGTTCCCGTCGTGGTCGTAACACGCGTTGTGCGTGCATCCGGGGCCGTTGCCCTTCTCAGGAGCCCAGACTGAGTCGGAGTTGTCCACACTGCAGCCGTCGCAGTACAGACCGCTCGGGTCCGACTGAGTGATAGGGCTGTTGTTCGCGTAGCTGTAACCGTTGAGGGACCAGGCGTTGTTGCCGTCGAGGACGGGGTCGACGCTGATGAACTGGCCGATGGCAGGGTCGTATTCGCGAGCCCCGACATGGGTCAGGCCCGTCGTCTTGTCAGCGGGCTTTCCTAGGAAGGCCTTGTCGTCCGGCCAGGTGGTGGGCTCGTCTCCGCGTGGATCTCCGAACGGTGTGAGATAGCGGCGGGTGGCCGTCTGGGTCGCGTCCGCCTTGACGCTCAGGCTCATGGTTCCGTGGTGGTCACCCGCTTGGAAGGTGAGTTCGTTCTTGCCCCCACCGACGGTTCGTACGGCGCCTCCGGCGTAGTACCGGGTGCCCGAGAGCGCCTTGGTCTTGCCGCCGCCCGAGACCGAGAGCTTCACCTCGGTGGCTCCGAGGTACAGGACCGTCTCGCCGTCGGTGGTGGCGGCGCGGCGGATGAGGAGCTCTCCGTCCGCGTCGTAGACGTACTTGGTGCCGGTGGCCGGCTGGGAGTCGGCCGCGGGCTCGCTGGTTTCGGCGAGTCGGCCTTCGCTGTTCCAGGCCAGAGTCTGCGTCGACTTGGTGCCCGGCCTGCTGGTGGTGTTGCCCGTGGCGTCGTACTTGTAGTTGTGCGTGGTCGGAGTCGAGCTTCCCGGGACCTTCGTTTCAGTTTTCGTCAGAGGGTGCGGCTGCCCAGTGGTGGTGCCGTGAGTGGAGGTGATCTCAGTGTCACCGGAAAGGCCGTGCTGGGTCTCGGTCTTGCGCTGGCCCGCGTTGTCGTACGTGTAGCTGGACCAATAGGGCGCTGCGCCCCCCAAGTTGGAAGTGCTGCGGCCTGAACTCGCGCAGTCCGCGGTATTCGGGGTCCAGGCCTCCGTGAGGCGGCGGTGCCCGTCGTAGGCGAAGCACTGGTGATCCGCCTGTGAGGTGCCCTGCCAGGTGGCGGTGTCGGACACTCCGGTGACGTTGCCCACGGCGTCGTAGGAGTACTTGAGGTCCTGCAGCATGTAAGTGTGGGTGTCTGTGGTGACGTCCGACTCCATCAGGCGGCGGGTGCCGTCCTCGTACTCGTTGGCGACATAGACCTTCTTGCCCGCCGAGTCGGTGCCCAGGGTCTGCTGCTGCAGCAGACCGACGTTCGTGTACGTGGTGTCCAGCAGATAGCCGGTCGCGCCCTTGGCCGTGTTGGGCATGCCCAGGGTGTTGTACGTGTAGTCGATCTGCTCGTAGGCCTGCGTGCCTGTGGCGGGCATGCCCGCCACTACGGGCTCGCGGGTGTACTGCACGGTGCCGTCGACGTTGTACGCGGTTTCGAACTTCAGGGTCTGCGGAACTCCCGCCGCGACGAGCGGCTCGTCGGCTGACGCAGGCAGTTGCAGTTCGGAGGAGAGGGGCTGGTAGAGGCTGTTATAGCCGGTGACCTTCTGTGTGTAGGTCTTGCCGCCGACGTAGCGGGTGGCGTCGGCCGGGTAGCCCTTGCCGAACGTGACCGTGTCGAAGGTCCAGTTGGCGAGTTTGTTGGCGTCGGTCTTCTCGGTCTGCCAGAGGTCCGTCTTGCGGCCGAGTTCGTCGTAGCCGTGAATCAGCTTTCGCTGTTCGGCATCCGTGCTGGTGTCGAGCAGGTCAAGGCTGGTGTACGTGGATGTCGTGGTGCCGCTGTCCGGGTCGGTGGCGGTCGTTCGGCGGCCCTTGAGGTCGTAGCCGTAGGACCACTGCTTCTCGTCCGGCCCGGTAATGGTCTTCGTCTGGCCGCCGGCGGCATAAGTGAACCTGGTGGTGGCCGGCGTGCCGGTCGCGGTGGGGTTGGGGTACTCGCGCCGCTCGGTGACCTGCCCGAGCAGATTGCTCGTCACGGTCACGGCGTTACCGCCGGCCGGTGCGGTGGTGGTGAGGGAGTCCCCGGTGTAACTACTGCTGGTGGTCCAGCGCGTGGTGTTGTAGGTCTTGGTCACGACCTGGGTCGACCGACCGGTGCCGTCATAGCTCGTGTCGGTGTGCAGCGGGGCGGACCCACCCGCCGTGCCGACCAACTCGCCTGACGGGGCGGTGGTGTCCCAGAGGTCTGCGTTGGTCTCGACCGCCAGACCGCGGTCGTCGTAGATGGTCTCGTTGACGACCCTGCCGCCTCGCGGGGAGGGCGCCTGCGTCTGGCGCGGTCGCTGAAGCGCGTCGAAGATCTCGTAGCTGGTGTTGTACTGGGTCTTGCCGAGTGCCGACGTCGAGAGCCACGAAGGGGCAGTGCTAGAGATGCTGTAGCCGAACTTGTAGTTGCCGCCCTGGCTCAGGGCGCGTGACCGGTTCGGCAGCCACACCTCGGTCATCCTGCCGAGGCTGTCATAGCTCTGCTCGGTGATTCTGTTGTTGGGGTCGGTGGTCTTCACCGGGAGGCCTCGGCTGGCGTCCATCACCGTGACGGCCTTGTGCTGCTTGGCGTTGACGACCTCGAGCTGGGTCAGCGGACCGGCAGCCGCGGGGGTGTAGGTGGTCCGGGTGCTGGTCCCGATGTTGTTCGAAACCACGGTCGCTCGGCCGAGGGTGTCGTAGTCGGTCGCAGTCACCTTCTGCCAGATCGGATTGTCCGAGGCGTCATAACCGTTGACGCGGCCGATCCACCGCACCTGCCCCTTGGTGGGCTCCTGCGTGGCCGACCACGTAGTGGTGTCGTACGCGGTGGCGGTGTCGGCGATGACATCGCCGGGACGGGAATCGTCAGCGGGAAGGTCGAGCAGGCCTGTGGCCACGCTGCACGCCTTGGCGACCATCTGCTCACGGGAGACCAGCGCGGTCAGCCCTGCCGTGCTGTTGCGGGCGTACCAGGTTCGCGTGCAGACCTCGTCGCCGGATGCCTCCGTGCCGGAGTCCTCCACAGTGAGGGGCATGCCGTAGTCGTCGAAGGTCGTCCGAGTGGTGCGCGTCCTGTCCGTGGCGGTGACGCCCGAGGTCACCCGGGTGCGGGCATGGCCGGCCTCGGTACGGACGTAGTAGGCCTCGGTGTCGGCGTACGACTTGTGCTGCGTGGCGGTCTTCTTCGACCAGGGGTCGTTGACCTTCCCGGAGACCTCCTCGCCGCCGTCGTAGGTGACCTGCTCCCGGGTGACACCTGCATAGCGATCCAGGTCGGTGATCTTCGGGGCTTTGATCCCCGTGACCTCCACCGTGCGGGTGGAGCCGTCCTTCTGCTTGTCGCCGTGCATGCCGCGCAGGAAGACGGTGGTGTCCTTGGACTTCGGCCCGGTGTCGTCACCAATCGTGCGCGTGACCTTCTCGAAGCCGCGCCAGACGGACCAGGTGCGCTCCTTTTCCACTGTCATGGGATCGTCGTTGTAGTGCCACGCACCGCCACCGGAGTAGTCGTAGTGGTGGTTGACGGCCAGGGTGCCGCCGTAGACGGAGCCGAGGCGCACATCCGAGACGGGGTACTTCTGGAACCAGTCGAGCTGGGGGACGGAGCCACCGTTGGGCGACCAGTACACCGGGTAACAGCGCTTGGTGTTCTTGTCCTCCGCCGGTTTGGTCATACCGGCGGTGCACTCGGCGGGCAGAAAGTTGACAGTGGTCAGCTGGCCGGTTTCGGAGACGATGCTGGACAGGCGCGGCTTGCCCAGCGGCAGGATGTTGTCGGCCGTGCCGTCCACGCGGTTCTTGAACATCTGGTGGCCGAACTTGACGGCGGGCAGCGCGATGTCGGTGCCGTAGGTTCCGGTGCGCTGAATCTCGTCCAGCCACAGCGACTGGTCCGACGAGTCGCCGACCTCGCCCGGATCCAGATATTGATGCTTGAGCTTCCAGGAGTCGACCTGGTCGAAGGCCGGGGTGGTCAGCTTCGTGTTCCAGAAGTACGTTTCGACTCCGGTCAACCGCTTGCGAGTGAAGAACGTGGGGCTGCCCAGCCCGGTGCAGGCGTCCCCTTCCTTGCAGATCGCGTCGTAGGGCACGTCGGGCCAGTTGGTGCGGTGCGCCTCGTCCAAGCTGTCGCAGCCCGAAGACGCCGCCAGGCAGCGTTCCGCGACCGGGAACGTGACCTTGTGCGAGGCGGCCGGGGTGGCGCTGAACAGTGCTTCGGCGCGCTGGCCGTATCGGATCTCCTTCAGGTAGCCGCCACGGACGTACTCCGTGCCTGGGGAATCGACACCGTTCTTGGCGTAGAAGTTCTTCTCCGTGGCGTACCAGTAGGTCATCGCATTGCCATAGGTGTCCTCGACCAAGTCGAGGTTCCAGCGCCAGGCTTGGATGTCCCATCGTCCGGCGAAGCTGGTGCCGCCGTCGTATCCCGGCTCGTCTTCGTCGTCGCCGAATACTGGTGCGGTCCACACGGAGTTGGTCCGCTCGCCGCTCGGTGCGCCGGGCAGTTTGTGCAGGCCGAAGGTGTACTGGGTGCCGTCACCCGTCGTCACACGCCAGTACTCGCCGCTGCTGTCGCCGTTGCCGAGTGCCGTGTCGGTCAGGTGCTCGACCTTGGACGCGTCGTCGTTCTTCAGCCGCCACTCACCGCTGGTGTCGTCCTTGACCAGTTCAGAGGCCCTGCCGTTGAGCACCAGTGAGGCGTTGGTGTATTTCCAGCACAGGTCGAACTTGTCGGTCTGGCCGTCGTCTTCGCACGAGTGGTACTTGCGCTCGATGTAGGAGGAGGTGAGGTCAAAGCCCTCTCCAACGAGGGAGCCCTGGTTGTTGGTGTTGGCGGTCCGGCCGTCCACGCTGCTGGAGTCGTAGGAGAGTGCCAGATCCGGGCCGGGGCCGGCAGCCGGAGCAGGCACGCCGAACGGGTAACTCCAGCTGAACGAGCCGGACGAACCACCGGCTTCCCAGGTGGAGGAGGCCGACAGCGGGGTGGCCTTGTAGCTGCCCAGCCCTGAGGAGGCGCCTGCGGTGACGGCAAGCACCGTCGCCTGGCGCGGAGCAACTGTGCTGTGAGCCGGGGGCCGATCGCCGTTCGAAGCCGACGGCTGAGGCAGCGTGATGTCTCCTGCTACCGCGGCGGCCTGACGGTCATTGGAGGAGACGAGCTCCGTTTGGACGCGGCAGACACGCTTGTCGGGTGTGGTCAAGGCACACGCAGGCAGTTGTACGAGGCGGAGCCGGCCGCCGAAGTCTCCGCCCGCGGCGGCGAACTTGCGGTAGTCCACCGTCAGGCGAGCAGCGCCCTTGTGCTTGCCCTGGGCGGTGAGCAGCACTCCGTCGACACCGGCCGCTCGAGCCTTCTTGCGGTTGAGGACCGTGAGGGTCACCGCGTCGGCTGCCTTTGTGCGACCAGACTTGGGAGCGGCGATGGCGACGGGCAGCGATCCGGCTGTGACGCGCCTGGTACCAGTGGCCGGTACGTCGATGGTGACCGTGCCCGGCTTGGGCCATACAGGCTTCATCCGCTGTTCGTTGCGTGCGCGCGAGGCCGCAGCCTTGTCGGCGGCCTCCGCCTTCTTCAGCGCCGCGGCGCTCTTCTTGTCCGGCTTGGCAGTGAAAGGGCGTAGGTCGGCTTCGCGGGGGGCAGGCAGATCCAGTCGGCCGAGGCCCTTGTCCTGAGCCTCGGCCTGGTACTCGATGGGAGCCAGCAGACCCGGCAACATGGCCAACGACAGAACCGCGGCCGCACGCCCCATCCAGCGTCGCCGTCCCACTCGGTGTGCAGCCCTCATGGCCTTTTCCGCCCCATCGTCATCGTGTGACCCACCTGGATCCATGTGCAGGGATCTGTTCGGTTGCCTGTGCCTGAGTGAGCGGTGTCCGTGCCGGATCCGGCTGCCGCCCTCGTGGTCGGTTAGCCGGTGGGCGTCGCCTCGCCGAGGACTCGCTCGGCGATCTGACGGCTCTCCATGGCTCCGGTCCAGATGCGCAAGCCCTCCACCGCACCGGGCAGGTACTCACCGGGTGCGCCGTTGCTGTGGCCGCGGCCGATGGCGAGCTCGCCGGTGCCCTGCTGCGGCTCGGCGAAGTTCGGCTCGGTCGCTTCATCCACCTGTTCGTCGGCGCCGACGAAGAGGTGCAGTTTGCCGAACCGGGTGGCGTCGCCGTCCTCGAATGCCTCGGCCGCGTTGTACACCCCGGTGACATGCACGAGTTCGTCCAGGATCGCCACCGCGGTGGCCGACACGTGCGTGGTTGCGGTCTTCTTCCCCGTGGCGTCGACCTTGGCGCGCTCGAAACGCCAGAGGCATTCAGGTTTGCCGTCGCCGTCGATGTCGTCGGCCAGTTTGACCAGCTTCAGGGCCCACGACGCCTCGTTGCCGATCTTCTGCTTGGCGACGGTCATGGTGTAGCCGTCGGCTTTGCCGATCAGCTTGGCGGAATCTGCCCGGGTCAGCGCGCTGACAGTGAAGGAACCGGTCTCGTCGACCGCTGGTCCGGTGGTGGTGGCGTAGCTGTTGGCACCGTCCAGTGTCAGCAGCTGCGGACTCTCTTCGAGTTTGGCGCTTCCGGCAAGTGTCATCGCCGGGAACGGGTAGCCCGTTTTCTCCGCCAGGGCGGTGCCTGTTGATGTGGAGGCATCCCACTCCGCCATCAACTCCGTTGCGGCGGCCTCGTTCTCGCTGAGCAGGCCTTCCAGACGTATTTCCGCCTCAGTGAGGGGCCGCTGCCAAACAGCCGTCTCGTCGAGTCGGCCTCGGAAGAATTCCTGCCCCGTACCCGCCTTGACCGAGCGCGCCCACTGCAGAGTGCCGGAGGCCGACCAGGGCTGGTAGGTGGAGGCCGCGCTGGCCAGGTTCACCGGCTGCCCCTGGGGCCGACCATTGACGAACAACTGAATCGTGTCGTTCGTCGGATCGGTGTCCGGGATCCCGTCGTCGCCCTCGGTCTTGAAGACACCCGCCAGGTGCGTCCATACCTTCAGTTGAGGATTCTGCTGATCGGCAATGGAGCGAATGAAGACCGGGGCGGCCTTGTCCTGGTCGGTGCGGTTGAACACCCACGCTTTGTAGGAGGTCGAGTAGTACAGCGTGAAGGCGTTCGACGCGCTGCCCGGCTGAGCCAGGACCACCCTGTTGGCCGATGCATCGGTCAGATACGCCCACGTCGACACGGTGAAGGAGTCACTCGTGTTGAGAACAGGTGTCGAAGTGGCCGCATATCCCTGCTGTTTGGCCGGGTCGGTGCTGTCCAACCAAAGCGACTGGTCCGCGTCTCCACGGCGTGCGAGCGAGGAGAAGCCTGTGCCCTCGGTGAACATCGTCGCGTTGTGGCGGACCGCGCCTTCAACCGCGCTGTCCTTGGCCAGTTTTTCGGCTGAGCCCGCCGGGGAGTCGTCGAAGTGCCATCGGCCGAGCGCGCCTTGCGCGGCTGCGACCTTGATCTTGACGTACGCCCACTCACCGTAGCCTCCGGCGTCCCATCCGCGGATCTGCAAGGTCTGACGGCCGGCCACAAGAGGCGTGATCTCCTCGTCCACACTGGCACCGGTGATGAACTTGGGCTTGGTCATGCCCGGCAGCCGCCACTCGTACTTCACGACATCGGTGTCCGCTGAGTTCTGAGCGAAGTGCAGCTTGCCCCGGGTGCCGGGACCGCCCTGGGCCCCACAGTCCTCCGTGACGCACAGCGAATAGATGCCGCCCTGCACGGCGCTCACGACGGGGGCTTGGGGCCGATCGGCATCGACCTTGAAGTAGCACCACGGGGTGTAGGACGAGAACAGGTCTCCGGACTTGCTCTGGTAGGTCCAATGCGACTGAGTACGTGCCTTGACCCGGTACACCGTCTTGTCCACCCGCGCAGAGACCTTCGCTGTCTCCACGGTGCCGTCGGGGTCCCAACCGGAGTCGGGTTTGTAGTCGCTCCAACTGCTCACCCAGGTGCCGTCGGCCTGCCGTCGCTCCATCACCCACTCGGCCTGGAGCAGGCCTTCCGAGTCCCCCTTGCTGTGCTCGACCTTGGTCTGCACAGCCGCCTGCACATACGGCTCAGCCCGGGTGACGACGACGGGGTTGGAGGAAGAGGTGGAGCACTGCACGTCATCCGGGTCGCCGCCCATGTTGCCCGGCCATACCCCGTACCGCGTGGGCACCCCGGGCTGGTAGGCGAACTCCACCTCGAGTTCGGCGTTGTCGTCGAAGCGCTTCCAGGCGGTGACGTCCGATTCGTCCTTCGCCTTGAGCATGAGCGTCAGGTTGTCGATCTTGCCGTCGGCGAAGTTCCGTACCGTGGAGTTCAGATTCTCATCCGCCTCGGCCGGATTGTCGTTGAACTCGATCCACGAGTTCGGCTGCTCCGGCGCACAAGCGGTGCCACGTCCCGCCGCAACGTACTTGTCTCCCAGCTGGTCCCAGCTGTTGTCCGACTTGGGTCCGCCGGGGCCCGGCCACTTGCTGCCCGAAGAGATTCCGTCGGTGCGTTCCAGGTCCACCCAGGCCGGGGTGCAGTCGAACGACCACGTCTCGTACGCCCGGAACGTCGAATCGATCACGTACTTGCCGCGCAACGCACTCGCGGAGTTGAACTGGAAGTACATCCGGTTCGTGTACCAGGCACCGGTGGTGCACGCACCCTGGGAGTTGGAACCGCATCGGCCAATGCCGTAGCCGGCCCCCTTGAACATCCAGAAACTGTCACCGTCGGAGGACAGAACCGCGCGGTACGTGTGCCCGAGCCCAACCGCCGGATCGATATAGACCGGGTAGACAGTGCCGGCCCTTTCCAACATCTCGGCGTCCGGCACGACGGCGATGCTGTCGCCTTCGACCTGCACAGGCATCACCGCGGAAGCTGCACCGTTTCCGGGGCCGACAGCCGGATCTCTCTCCTCACCCTCGGCTGCGGCAGCACCCTCGCCCATCATGGTCTGAGGGCCAGAACCCTCGGCGGCCTCACCGGCGGAGTCCCACATCCGCCCCGGTGGTCCGGTGAAGACCTCCACCCCGTCCTCGTTCTCGGCCACCAACCCACCATTGGTGTTGGGCCGGACCTCCAGCCCCTCGCTGTCGACGCCGAGAACCACCTTGTCCAACGCCGGACTCGTAGCCGCCTGCGGTGTCTTGACCACCAGAACCTCGCGATACGACTCTGGCGTCGCCGTCAGCAGCAGGTCGACGCCGGGAAGCACCTCGCGGTACGTGGCCGTATCCCCGTCCAGAACCGGTTCCGGCAGTTCACGATCCCAGCCCAGGGTGAGCGCACGCCCCTTGCGGTCCCCGATGCGGATCATGTCCGAACCCGCACCCCCGTCGGCGAAGGACAGGTCCACCACCGCGCCCTTCGGCGCGATACGGCCGTCGGCGCGCTTCTCCAGCGTGACGTCGACGGGCTGCCATGCCCCGTCGGCACCCTTGACTCGCCGCGGAGTGGTCGACTGAGTGAGTTTGAAGCTGCCATCCGGCTGGGCGAACACCTGCGAGTACTCGGTGCGCTCGTGGAGCACCTCCACGGGCTCCCCGGTCTCGGCAGCCAGTGCCGCCGAGGATCGGGCTGCCTGCGGAATGCCCCCCGCCGCGGCACTCCGTTGCGTCGACGGCACCTCGGCATGGGCTGCACCGCCATAGCCGGTCATCGGCAGCACACCCCCGACGACCGCCACCGAAAGCGCTGTCACAAACGCCCTACCGCTGCCGCGCTTACACACAGACAAGCCCACCCCGTGCCTCCCCCGACCCCATGAAATCCCCAACAGGGAGTCACGGGATGTTCACAGTTGAGGCACCCTACATATCCGTGGTGCGCACATGTCAAGGGCAAAACCCGAGGTCAACGGGGCATGAGTGACAAGGGAGTTGGGCCTCATTGGCCGAAAAGATCACACCCGCGGCCTCCCCCAGGCTCGGGGTGCACAGGCTGCTCACAGGTGCCACCATGGACCGCTCCGGGCGTTCCAGCAGGTGAGGGCCACCCCCTGGACAAGTGGTGAGGTTAGGCTAACCTACCTTCCGCACTGTCCGGTGGGTCATCCGCCCTGTTCGAAAGCAGCCACGCCATGTCCAACGCCCGTGCCACTCACCTCACCCGCCGCGGCATCCTCGCCGCCGGTGGCGCCCTCGGCCTCGGTGCCGCGCTCGCCGCCTGCGGTGACGAAGACTCGAAGAGCGGTGGCTCGGCGGACGCGACGAAAAGCGCCGCCGCGTCAGGCCCGTGGAGCTTCGAGGACGACCGCGGCACGACGGTGAAGCTGGACAGGATCCCGGCCAACATCGTCGCCTTCACCGGTGTCGCCGCCGCCCTCCACGACTACGGCATCGAGGTCAAGGGTGTCTTCGGTCCGACGAAGACCAAGGACGGCAAGGCCGATGTCCAGGCCGGCGACATGGACGTCAGCAAGGTGACGGTCCTCGGCAACACGTGGGGCGAGTTCAACATCGAGAAGTACGCGGGGCTCGCCCCCGACGTGCTGATCTCCACGATGTTCGACGACGCCGGCACCCTCTGGTACGTCCCCGAGGAGTCCGAGGACAAGATCCTCAAGCTCGCCCCGAGCGTCGGCATCTCCGTCTACGACCGTCAGCTGCCCAAGCCGCTGGAGCGCATGCTCGCGCTCGCCGAATCGCTGGGCGCCGACGTGAAGGCCGCCAAGACCGTCGAGGCGAAGAAGAACTTCGAGACGGCCGCCGAGCGGCTGCGCAAGGCCGCCAAGGCCCGCCCGGAGATCAAGGTCCTCATCGGCTCCGCGAGCCAGGACATCTTCTACGTCTCCGGCTCGAACCTCTCCATCGACCTGGAGTACTTCAAGGCCCTCGGCGTGAACCTCGTCGAGCCCTCCGCCAAGGCCCTGAAGGCCAGCGGCGGTTGGTACGAGAACCTGAGCTGGGAGAACGTCGACAAGTACCCGGCGGACATCATCATGATGGACGACCGCACCGCGACCATCCAGCCCGCCGACATCACCGAGGCCACCTGGAAGAAGCTCCCCGCGGTCAAGGCCGACCAGGTCATCCCCCGCACCCCGGAGCCGATCCTCTCCTACGACAAGTGCACCCCCATGCTCAACACCCTCGCCGAAGCAATAGAAAAGGCCAAGAAGGTCGCCTGACCCGCCCCCCCTTTGAAGGCGCGCCGGCACTTGGGCGCCCTTCAGGGGCCCGGGGAACGGCGCAGTCTTTCAGGGGCGCGGGGAACTGCGCGAGCAACCCAAGCCGACCCGCACTGTGCGACCCGGCCACCACCCCCTCAGGGGCGCGGGGAACTGCGCAATCTTTCAGGGGCGCGAGGAACTGCGCGACCAGCCCCCACCACCCCGCACGCAACGCCCCGCCCCACCCAGCGGAGCGAACCCGCCCCCTGACGCAAACTCAGGAGCAAAAGCCATGCCGACGGCAGTAGCCGCCCCGTTCCGTTTCTTCACCCTTCAGGTCACACGGACGAGGCGGCTCAGCCCGTCCCTCGTCCGCGTCACCTTCACCGGCCCGGACATCCACGCCTTCGCCTCGAACGGCCAGGACCAGAGCCTCTCGCTCTTCCTCCCCCGCCCCGGCCAGCAGACCCCCGTCATGCCGATGGAGTACGGCGACGGCTGGCGCCAGGCCTGGATCGACACCCCCGAAGACGTCCGCGCGGTCATGCGCTCGTACACGCTGCGCGCCCTGCGCCAGGACGCGACCGGCGCCACCACAGAGATCGACATCGACTTCGTGCTGCACGGCACGGAACCGGGCGCCGCAACTCCCGCGGGCCCGGCCTCCCGCTGGGCCGCGGACGCCGAGGCCGGCGACCGGGCCGTCCTGCTCGGCCCGTCCGTCGCCGACAACACGGCGATCCGGTTCCGCCCGCCCGCCGACGCAGACCTGATCCTCATCTGGGCCGACGAGACGGCCCTGCCCGCCGCCTCGGCCATCCTGGAGACCCTGCCCGCCGGGACGAAGGCCCGCGTCTGGCTGGAGGTCCCGCACGCCGGCGACCGCGTCGAGCCCACCACATCCGCGGACGTGGAGATCACCTGGCTCGTACGCGACGAGACGCACGACGCCATACCGGACAACGCGCAGGACGAGCCCTCCAGCGAGACACACGCCGAGGCATCCCCCCTCGCCCTGGAAGCCATCCGCACCGCCCAACTCCCCTCAGCCCAGGCCCCGTACGCCTGGATCGCGGGCGAGTCCGGGTGCGTGAAGGCCCTGCGGCGCCACCTCGTGCGGGAGCGCGAGATCGACCGCAGGCGGGTCACCTTCGTCGGCTACTGGCGGCGCGGACTGAGCGAGGAGCAGCTGCGCGAGCGAGGCGAGTGACGGGAGAAGCGTCGGGCGAAGCGACGCGGAAGCAGCGGGCGAAGTGACGGCAGAGAGGCATAGCTCACAGCGTGACGGGTGGGGCGGACACCCACGGGAAGTTAGGTTAGGCTTACCTAAGTTCAGCGCCGCCCCCCACTTCTCTCACGCGCCCGTTTCTCTCCTGTCCCCCCGGAGGACTCCCCCATGCGCTCGCACCTGCTCAATGACACGACCGCGGAGCGGTACCGCCGCTCCGTGACCGAAGGAATAGAGCGGGTGGCGGCCAAACTCGCCACCACCGACCGTCCGTTCACAGGCGTCACGGTCGACGCCCTCTCGCCCCGGATCGAGCAGATCGACCTCGACAAGCCGCTGCACGACACGACCGCGGTGCTCGACGAGCTGGAGGACGTCTACCTCCGGGACGCGATCTACTTCCACCACCCCCGCTACCTCGCGCACCTCAACTGCCCGGTGGTCATACCCGCCGTGCTCGGCGAGGCGGTCCTCTCCGCCGTCAACTCCTCCCTCGACACCTGGGACCAGTCGGCCGGCGGCACCCTCATCGAGCGCAAGCTCGTCGACTGGACCAACGAGCGCATCGGGTTCGGGCCCGCCGCCGACGGCGTGTTCACCTCCGGCGGCTCGCAGTCCAACCTCCAGGCGCTGCTGCTGGCCCGCGAGGAGGCCAAGCCGGGGCAGGGAGGGTCGGAAGCGTCTGCCTCGCACGCCAAACTGCGGATCTTCGCCTCCGAGGTGAGCCACTTCAGCGTCAAGAAGTCGGCAAAACTCCTGGGCCTCAGCCAGGACTCCGTGGTCTCGATCCCCGTGGGCAACGACAAGCGCATGCAGACGGTCGCGCTCGCCCGCGAGCTGGAGCGCTGCAAGCGCGACGGCCTGGTCCCGATGGCCGTCGTCGCGACCGCGGGCACCACCGACTTCGGTTCCATCGACCCGCTGCCCGAGATCGCCGAGCTGTGCGAGCAGTTCGGTGCCTGGATGCACGTCGACGCCGCGTACGGCTGCGGACTGCTCGCGTCCCTGAAGAACCGGCACCGCATCGACGGCATCGAGCGCGCCGACTCGGTGACCGTGGACTACCACAAGTCCTTCTTCCAGCCGGTGAGTTCCTCCGCCCTGCTGGTCCGCGACGCGGCCACCCTGGGCCACGCGACCTACCACGCGGAGTACCTCAACCCGCGCCGCATGGTGCAGGAGCGCATCCCCAACCAGGTCGACAAGTCCCTGCAGACCACGCGCCGCTTCGACGCCCTCAAGCTGTGGATGACACTGCGTGTGATGGGCGCCGACGGCATCGGCCAGCTCTTCGACGAGGTCTGCGACCTGGCCGGGCAGGGCTGGAAGCTGCTCGCGGCCGACCCGCGCTACGACGTCGTGGTCGAGCCGTCGCTGTCCACCCTCGTCTTCCGCTACATCCCGGCGGCCGTCACCGACCCGGCCGAGATCGACCGCGCCAACCTGTACGCCCGCAAGGCTCTGTTCGCCTCCGGCGACGCGGTGGTCGCGGGTACGAAGGTCGGCGGCCGCCACTTCCTCAAGTTCACCCTGCTCAACCCCGAGACCACGACGGACGACATCTCCGCCGTGCTCGACCTGATCGCCGGCCACGCCGAGCAGTACCTGGGAGAGTCCCTTGACCGCGCTTCCTGAACCCGCTGAATCCGCCGTGCGGACGCACGACTTCATCGGCATCGGGCTCGGCCCCTTCAACCTCGGCCTCGCCTGCCTCACCGAGCCGATCGACGAACTCGACGGTGTCTTCCTGGAGTCCAAGCCGGACTTCGAGTGGCACTCCGGGATGTTCCTGGAGGGCGCACACCTCCAGACCCCGTTCATGTCGGACCTGGTCACCCTGGCCGACCCGACGTCCCCGTACTCCTTCCTCAACTACCTCAAGGAATCGGGCCGTCTGTACTCGTTCTACATCCGCGAGAACTTCTATCCGCTGCGCGTCGAGTACGACGACTACTGCCGGTGGGCCGCCTCGAAACTGACCGGCGTCCGTTTCAGCACGACGGTCGCGGAGGTGACGTACGCGGACGACGTGTACGCCGTCCGCACGACCGCCGGTGACGTGTTCCGTGCCCGGCACCTCGTCCTGGGCACCGGCACTCCCCCGTACGTCCCGGAGGCCTGCGCGGAGCTCGGCGGGGACTTCATCCACAACTCCCGCTACCGGCAGCACAAGCGGGAGCTGCAGGCCAAGAAGTCGATCACGCTGGTCGGCAGCGGGCAGTCCGCGGCCGAGATCTACTACGACCTGCTGAGCGAGATCGACGTCCACGGCTACCGGCTCAACTGGGTCACCCGCTCCCCGCGCTTCTTCCCGCTCGAATACACCAAGCTGACGCTGGAGATGACCTCCCCGGAGTACATCGACTACTTCCACGCGCTGCCCGAGCAGACCCGCTACCGCCTCCAGACGGAGCAGAAGGGCCTGTTCAAGGGCATCGACGGCGAGCTGATCGACTCGATCTTCGACCTGCTCTACCAGAAGAACCTCGGCGGCCCGGTCCCCACCCGTCTGCTCACCAACTCCGCCCTCTCCACGGCGAGTTACGAGAACGGCGCGTACACCCTGGGCCTGCGCCAGGAGGAGCAGGGCAAGGACTACGAGCTGCACTCCGAGGGCCTGGTTCTCGCGACCGGCTACAAGTACGTGGAGCCCGAGTTCCTGAGGCCCGTCCGCGACCGCATCGTCTACGACGAGCAAGGCCAGTACGACGTGGCCCGCAACTACGCCATCGACACCACCGGCCGCGGCATCTTCCTGCAGAACGCCGGCGTCCACACCCACTCGATCACCTCACCGGACCTCGGCATGGGCGCCTACCGCAACGCCTACATCATCCGGGAACTGCTCGGCACCGAGTACTACCCGGTGGAGAAGTCCATCGCGTTCCAGGAGTTCGCCGTATGAGCGCCGCCGGAACCGGCGACACCGTCGGCACCCTGAGCCTGCGCCCCCTCGACCCCCTCAAGGACGCCGAGCTGCTGCACTCCTGGGTGACGCATCCCAAGGCCGCCTTCTGGATGATGCAGGAGGCGAAACTCCAGGACGTGGAGCGGGAGTACATGGCCATCACGGCCAACGAGCACCATCACGCGTATCTCGGGTTCCACGACGGCCGGCCCGCGTTCCTGATGGAGAAGTACGACCCCCGGTACATCGAACTGGTCGGGCTGTACGAGCCCGAGCCCGGTGATGTCGGCATGCACTTCCTGGTCGCCCCCACCGACCGGCCCGTGCACGGCTTCACCAGGGCCGTCATCACCGCGGTGATGGACGAGCTGTTCGCCGACCCGCGCACCCGGCGGGTCGTCGTCGAGCCGGACGTCACCAACAAGGCAGTGCACGCGCTGAACGAGGCCGTCGGCTTCGTCCCGGCGCGCGAGATCGACAAGCCGGAGAAGCGCGCGCTGCTGTCCTTCTGCACGCGCGAGCACTTCTTGAAGAAGCGCAGCCTGGCCACCCGAGGAGTTTCCCTGTGACCCTGTCCGACGCCGTGGCACATCTGTCCCCCCACCGCTGGGCGCGGGCCAACCGCCTCCTCATCCGCAAGGCCCTCGCCGAGTTCGCCCACGAACGGCTGATCACCCCGGAGCCGACCGAAGGCGGAGGCGGCGAGGGCGGCAACGCGGGCAACGAAGGCAAGCCCGCCGAGTACGCCATCCGCAGTGACGACGGCCTGACCCGCTACCGGTTCACCGCCACCCGCCGCGCCCTGGACCACTGGCAGGTCGACGCCGAGTCGATCACCCGCCACCGGAACGGCGGCGAACTCCCCCTGCACGCCCTGGACTTCTTCATCGAGCTGAAGGGCGCGCTCGGTCTGAGCGACGAGGTTCTCCCGGTCTACCTGGAGGAGATCTCCTCCACCCTCGCCGGCACCTGCTACAAGCTCACCAAGCCCCAGCTCACCTCCGCCGAGCTCGCGAAAAGCGGCTTCCAGGAGATCGAGACGGGCATGACCGAGGGCCACCCCTGCTTCGTCGCCAACAACGGGCGACTGGGCTTCGGGGTCCACGAGTACCTCTCGTACGCGCCGGAGACGGCCAGCCCCGTACGGCTGGTCTGGCTGGCCGCGCACCGCTCGCGCGCCGCCTTCACCGCGGGCGTGGGCATCGAGTACGAGTCCTTCCTGCGCGACGAGCTGGGCGAGGAGACGGTCGCGCGGTTCAACGACACCCTGCGCGCCCAGGAGTTGGACCCGGCGGACTTCCTGTTCATCCCGGTCCACCCCTGGCAGTGGTGGAACAAGCTCACCGTCACCTTCGCCGCCGAGGTCGCCCAGAAACGCCTGGTGTGCCTGGGCGAGGGCGACGACGAGTACCTGGCCCAGCAGTCGATCCGGACGTTCTTCAACAGGAGCGCGCCCGAGAAGCACTATGTGAAGACCGCTCTGTCGGTCATCAACATGGGCTTCATGCGCGGCCTGTCCGCCGCGTACATGGAAGCCACCCCGGCCATCAACGACTGGCTGGCCGGGCTCATCGACAACGACCCGGTGCTGAGGTCGACCGGTCTGTCGATCATCCGCGAGCGGGCGGCCGTCGGCTACCGGCACCTGGAGTACGAGGCCGCCACCGACCGCTACTCCCCGTACCGGAAGATGCTCGCCGCCCTGTGGCGCGAGAGCCCGGTCCCCTCGCTCCGGGACGGCGAGTCGCTCGCCACCATGGCCTCGCTCGTGCATGTCGACCACGAGGGCGCGTCGATCGCGGCCACGCTGATCGAGCGCTCGGGGCTGACGCCGGTGGAGTGGCTGCGCCGCTATCTGCGGGCCTACTTCACCCCGCTGCTGCACAGCTTCTACGCGTACGACCTGGTGTTCATGCCGCACGGCGAGAACGTCATCCTCGTACTCAAGGACGGTGTCGTGGAGCGGGCGATCTACAAGGACATCGCCGAGGAGATCGCCGTCATGGACCCGGACGCGGTGCTGCCGCCGACGGTCGAGCGGCTGCGCGTCGACGTGCCCGAGGACAAAAAACTCCTGTCGATCTTCACGGACGTCTTCGACTGCTTCTTCCGCTTCCTCGCCGCGAACCTGGCGAGCGAGGGCGTCCTGGAGGAGGACGACTTCTGGCAGACGGTCGCCGACTGCGTACGCGACTACCAGGCGGCCACACCCGAACTCGCGGACAAGTTCAAGCAGTACGACATGTTCGCGCCCGAGTTCTCGCTGTCCTGCCTCAACCGTCTCCAACTGCGCGACAACGAACAGATGGTGGATCTCGCCGACCCCGCCGGAGCCCTCCAGCTCGTCGGGAACCTGAAGAACCCCATCGCCGGGCTGTAAGCACGGACCCGCTCACCGACTTACAGCTCCCACAAGCAGGCGGGCGTCCCCCAGAACGGTCCCAGGGGGCGCCCGCCGCCGTGTTCACCTGTCCGGCATCAGCCCGTCGGGCCTCAACCTGCCGGGTTCAACTACTCTGCGGGCCAGGGGACTTGCGACGACCGGTAGTAGCCGGTCCCCATCGCGTCCCACCGCGGCGCCTGTGCCGCGAGCCGCACCTTGTACGTGTCCCAGTCGTGCGTGGCCGCGGGCGACCAGCCGAGCTCGGCCACCCCGGGCAGCCGCGGGAACGCCATGTAGTCGAGGTTCGCCGAGGTCGAGAGGGTCTCCGTCCACAGCGGTGCCTCGACACCCCGGACCGCCGAACCGGGCACGCCCGCGAGGTAGTTGCCGGGATCCCAGTCGTACGACCGCTTGACCTCCACCAGTCCGGCCCAGTCCAGGCCGAGCGGGGTGTCGGCGTTGTACTTCATGTCGAGGTACACCCGGTCGGCGGGCGACAGGACCAGCCCGGTCCCGTTCCGCGCGGCCGCCGCGACCTGCTCCTTCTCGGCGGCGTTCGTGTCGTCCAGACCCCAGTACTGGGCCAGCGCGCCCTTCGCGGGGCTCGCCCCGGTCAGCTGGTGCCAGCCCATGACCTTCTTCCCGTACTTGGCGACGACCGGCTGGACCTTGGTCATGAACTCCACGAAGTCCTCGTGGGGCGTCGAGTGCGCCTCGTCGCCGCCGATGTGGATGTACCTGCCGGGCGTGATCGCGGCCAGCTCACGGATCACGTCGTCCACGAAGTCGTACGTCACCGGCTTGCCCACGCACAGCGAACTGAAGCCGACCTCGGTGCCGGTGTAGAGCGGCGGCGCGACCCCGTCGCAGTTCAGCTCCGCGTACGAGGCGAGCGCCGCGTTGGTGTGGCCGGGCATGTCGATCTCGGGCACGACCTCGAGGAAGCGCGAAGAGGCGTACCGGACGATCTCCTTGTACTGGGCCTTCGTGTAGAAGCCACCCGCTCCGCCGCCGACCTGTGTGGACCCGCCGTACGAGGCGAGCCGCGGCCAGGAGTCGATCGCGATCCGCCAGCCCTGGTCGTCGCTGAGGTGGAGGTGCAGCGTGTTGACCTTGTAGAGCGCCAACTGGTCGATGTAGCGCTTGACTTGGTCAACGCCGAAGAAGTGCCGGGAGACGTCGAGCATCGCGCCGCGGTAGCCGTAGCGGGGCGTGTCGGTGATGGTGCCGCCGGCGACCGCCCAGGGTCCGGGCTGTACGGAGTCCTTCTCGACCGCGGCCGGCAGGAGCTGGCGCAGGGTCTGCACGCCGTGGAAGAGCCCGGCGGGCTCCCGGGCCGTGATGGTGACGGCGCCCTTGCCGCTCTGCAGCCGGTAGCCCTCCGCACCGAGCGCGGAGTCCTTGCGGCTGAGCTGGAGCCGAATGCCATCGCGGCCGCCGTCGTCGGTGACCGGCAGCCGATAGCCGGTGGAGGGCCGCAGGACGTCCGCGAGATACGAGCCGATGCGGCGGCCCTCCCGCGAGTCGTCCACACGAATGCGCGTACTGCTGGTGATCCGGTACGGGGATCCGCCCGCGTCGACAGAGGCGGGGGCCGGGATCACCTGGCCGAGCGGGGTAGCGGTTCGGCCGGCGGCGGACGGTGCCGCGCCGGCGACGGAGATACCTGCAGCCACCACGAGCAGCAGCGTACCGAGGAGTCGGGGCGTTCTGTGCTGTCTCACATGCGCTCCCTTCGAATGGGTATAGACCACTCTCCCGCACTGCCGGTGAAACAATCCCCCTCATGGCGGAAATCATCCAACGGGACGGCACGTGGACCTTCGACGGCGACGCCCTGCGGCTCGTGCCCGGCCGTGACAAGAACGTGGGCCTGCTGCGCAAGACGTTGGGCGAACTCGCGGTCCCACTGGGCGCGTTGGCGGGGATCTCGTTCGAGCAGGGCAAGAAGACCGGGCGGCTCAGGCTCCGGCTGCGCGACGGCGCCGACCCGCTGCTGCACGCGACCGGCGGCAGACTCACGGACTCCTCCGACCCCTACCAGATGACCGTCGACTCGGACCGCTACGGCGTCGCCGAGTACTTCGTGGACGAGATCCGCAACGCGCTGCTCCTGGACGAGGTGCCCACCACCGCCGTCGACCGCTATCTGCTGCCGGGGCCCGCGGTGCCCCTGTCGGTCTCCGCGGGCGACGGCACCGCGAGCTTCGACGGGGAGAACATCCGCCTGGAGTGGAACTGGAAGACGGAGGAGGCCAAGTCGGCCGCCGGCGCCCGCACGCTCGCCCTGGCCGACATCCAGTCCGTGGAGTGGCATCCCGCGGTCGGCCTGGAGAACGGCTTCCTGCGCTTCACCGTCCGGGGCGCGCCCACGAAGGCCCCGCCGAAGTACGACCCCAACTCCGTGGACCTGTGGGGCTTCAAGAAGGATCCCCTGATGGCCCTGGTCGCGGCGGCGGTACAGGCCCGCCTCCCCCACCCGTCGGCCCCGTCCACCACGGACACCCCACCCAGCCAACTCACCGCCGCCCCGGACCCACCCCCGGAGGCCGACCACGACGCCCTCCTGCGCCGCCTCCGAGAACTCGGCGACCTACACAAGTCCGGCATCCTCACGGACGAGGAATTCACCCTGGCCAAACAGGCGGTACTGAGGGGCATGTAGCCCTGCAAAGGAAGGCGCCCGCGCCCCCGAGGGGTTCGCGGGCGCCTTCCTTTAGGGGCGCGGGGAACTGCGCGACAAGCCCCCACCGGACCCGCACCCGCAATCACACCCGCCGCCCCACAAACAGGTCACCGAACCCGCCGCGCCACAGTGAAGTGGTCAACCTCCTCGCCGGTCTCGGCGATCCCCCGCACCTTCAACGTGGCAGTACGCCCCTTCGACGCCGGCGTCACATCGACACGCAGGAACGAGTAGTCGAGATACCGCACCCGAGACCACGCAACGGTCTCGTTGACCTTGCCACCCTTCGTATTGACGAAGGAGGCGACGGACTCGACCTCGTTCTCATGCCCCTCGTACGACAGCGGCGCGGTGAACGCGTACAGGCTGCGCCCGGCCGCCCCCGCCGTCACGTACACCACACCGTCCGTCTCGGGATACGCCGTACCGCCGATCGGAAGCTTCTTGGCGACCTTGCCCGCCTTGATGACGTCCGTGCGCTCGTACTGGTGGTTGTGGCCGTTGATGACGAGATCCACCGTGTACTTCTCGAACAGCGGCACCCACTCCTGGCGCACACCCCCCTCCGAGGCGTGCGCGGTGGAGGTGCAGTAGGCGCAGTGGTGGAAGAAGACGACGACGAAGTCGACGTCCTTGGAGGCGCGGTACTTCTTCAGCTGCGCCTCCAGCCACTTGGTCTGCGTACCGCCGGAGATCCCCAGGTTGGCCGGGATCTCGAAGGAGATGTCGTTGGCGTCGAGCGAGATGACCGCCGTGTTGCCGTAGACGAAGGAGTAGACGCCCGGCAGGTTCTTCTTGTCGGGGCCGTTGTCCGGAAGGTTCCAGCGGGCGTCCTCGCCGCCGTAGCCGTTGGGCGAGTACCAGGCCTCCATGTCGTGGTTGCCGTAGGCCGGCATCCACGGGACGGACTTGGCGACCGACTCGGTCTGCGCGAGGAACTGGTCCCAGACGCGCGAGTCGAACCCGGCGTCGGCGCTCTGGCCCGCACCGGCCGGGTCGGCGTACGCGATGTCCCCGGCGTGCAGGTGGAAGGCCGGGTTCTGGCCGAGCAGCAGGCTGTTGTTGGCGAGGCCGTGGTAGCTGACGCCCTCGTCGCCGAAGGCCGTGAAGGTGAACGGCTCCTTGTGCGCGGGGGCGGTGGTGAAGGTGCCGAGCGTGCCGAGCAGATGTGCCTCGGCCGGGTCGAAGCCCGCGTGGCCGACTCCGTAGTAGTACGTCCGGCCGGGCCGCAGGTGGGTGAGCTCGGCGTGCACGTAGTACTGGGTGTGGTTGCCGCTCGCGCCGACGCCGGCCGGCGTGAAGAGCGTGCGGACCTCGGCGTCGATCTTGTGGGAGAGGTCCCAGGGGTGGGCGCCGATGCGGACGAATGGTTTCTTCACCGCGACCGGGACCTGCCAGGAGACGGTGATCTCCGTACGGGGGTCGCTGCCCCAGGCGAGGTGGCGGCCGAAGGGGGCGACGAGCGCGCCGTCGACACTCTCGGTGCGCGCGGCGGCCCGCGTCGGTACGGAGGTCTTCGTCGCGGCCTGTGCGACGGCGCCGGGCACGAAGGCCCCGCCCGCGACGGCGCCCAGTGTGACGGCGCCGCCCCTGATCATCGTGCGCCGCGAGAATCTGGCGCGAAGGTATTCGTGCTGCTCGGCCATGCTCATGCGCGCGGCGAGCTGCTCCGGTACGCCCATGCGTGGAGTGTCCATGGCCGAAAAGGTGCTCCTGGCAACCATCGCACCGCGGGCCACAGGATGAACAGGCCCCGAACAGCCCCCCATAAGAGTTTCAACAGCCTCTTGCCCGAAATCGGGCAGGATTCTTGCGATTGCCAGCGCTTTACCTCAGGATCGACGGGTGCACGACGAACTTGTTGATCATCTGACGCGCTCCTCGCCCCTCAGCCGGGGCGAGGCACTGCGGGTGATCCAGGACGTCCTCGCCTACTTCGACGAGGCGACCGACGACTACGTCCGTCGCCGCCATCGCGAGCTCCAGGCTCAGGGACTGGTGAACTCGACGATCTTCGAACGGATCGCGGCGGACCTGAAGTACCGCGCGGTCGCACCGCCCGAGCTCACGCTCAGACAGCTGCGCCGCATCGTCTACGGCTGACCGCCGGACGAACCAGAGCGACAGAGCCGATCTGAACGACCGAACGACTGAACGACTGAGGGGACAGAGAAACCGTATGTGCGGAATCGTGGGATACATCGGCAGGCGTGATGTGGCACCGCTCCTCCTCGAAGGCCTGCAGCGCCTCGAGTACCGCGGCTACGACTCGGCGGGCATCGTCGTGACGTCTCCGAAGACGGCCGGCCTCAAGATGGTCAAGGCCAAGGGCCGCGTCCGTGACCTGGAGGCCCGCGTCCCCAAGCGCTTCGCCGGCACCACGGGCATCGCCCACACCCGCTGGGCCACCCACGGCGCCCCCTCCGACGTGAACGCGCACCCGCACATGTCGGCCGACAACAAGGTCGCCGTCGTCCACAACGGCATCATCGACAACGCCTCCGACCTGCGGAAGAAGCTGGAGGCCGACGGCGTCGAGTTCCTCTCCGAGACCGACACCGAGGTCCTCACCCATCTGATCGCCCGCTCCCAGGCCGAGAAGCTGGAGGACAAGGTCCGCGAGACCCTCCGGGTCGTCGAGGGCACGTACGGCATCGCCGTGATGCACGCCGACTTCCCGGACCGCATCGTGGTGGCCCGCAACGGCTCCCCGGTCGTCCTCGGCATCGGCGAGAAGGAGATGTTCGTCGCCTCGGACATCGCCGCGCTCGTCACGCACACCCGCCAGATCGTCACGCTTGACGACGGCGAGATGGCGACACTGAAGGCCGACGACTTCCGTACGTACACGACCGAGGGCACGCGCACCACGGCCGAGCCGACCACAGTCGAGTGGGAGGCCGCCTCGTACGACATGGGCGGCCACGACACGTACATGCACAAGGAGATCCACGAGCAGGCCGACGCCGTGGACCGCGTGCTGCGCGGCCGGATCGACGACCGGTTCTCGACCGTGCACCTGGGCGGCCTGAACCTGGACGCCCGCGAGGCGCGCCAGATCCGCCGCGTGAAGATCCTCGGCTGCGGCACCTCGTACCACGCGGGCATGATCGGCGCCCAGATGATAGAGGAGCTGGCCCGTATCCCCGCGGACGCCGAGCCCGCCTCGGAGTTCCGCTACCGCAACGCGGTCGTCGACCCCGACACGCTGTACGTGGCGGTGTCGCAGTCCGGTGAGACGTACGACGTCCTGGCGGCCGTGCAGGAGCTGAAGCGAAAGGGCGCGCGGGTCCTGGGCATCGTGAACGTGGTCGGTTCGGCCATCGCCCGCGAGGCCGACGGCGGCATGTACGTGCACGCGGGCCCCGAGGTCTGTGTCGTCTCCACCAAGTGCTTCACCAACACCACGGTCGCCTTCGCGCTGCTCGCGCTGCATCTGGGCCGCACCCGTGACCTGTCGGTCTCGGACGGCAAGCGGATCATCGAGGGCCTGCGCAAGCTGCCCGGCCAGATCACGGAGATCCTCGACCAGGAGGACGAGATCAAGAAGCTCGCCGAGCAGTACGCCGAGGCGCGCTCGATGCTCTTCATCGGCCGGGTCCGCGGCTACCCGGTGGCGCGTGAGGCCTCCCTGAAGCTCAAGGAGGTCTCGTACATCCACGCCGAGGCCTACCCCGCCTCGGAGTTGAAGCACGGCCCGCTCGCGCTGATCGAGCCCGCGCTGCCGACCGTGGCGATCGTCCCGAACGACGACCTCCTGGAGAAGAACCGCGCGGCCCTGGAGGAGATCAAGGCCCGCAGCGGCAGGATCCTCGCCGTGGCCCACGAGTGCCAGGAGAAGGCCGACCAGACCATCGTCGTCCCCAAGAACGAGGACGAACTCGACCCCATCCTGATGGGCATCCCCCTCCAACTCCTCGCCTACCACACGGCCTTGGCCCTGGGCAGGGACATCGACAAGCCGAGGAACCTGGCCAAGTCGGTAACTGTGGAATAGCCCTCGGCGGGGGCGCCCCGCAAGGGGCGCGGGGAACTGCGCGAGCAACCCCCACGCTCCCGCAGAGGCCGAGAACACAGAACGGACCCCCACGTGCTGCCACCAAAACACGGGGGGTCCGTTCTCATCGCCGGGGCCGCCCAAAACCCCGGCAGGCTGCCAGTTAGCCGGTTGCCGTCACGCCCCGGCCGGCAGCACGGCGCGGCATGGCCGTGGGCCAGTGAGCCAGCGCCGCAGTCGCGGCATACCAGGCGGCCAGCCCGCCGACCACCGCGAACCACCCGCCCACCTTGGCAAGCGCCGCGGAGTCACCGAACCGCGCGACGGCGAGCAACACCATCGCCACGAAGAGCAACCCGTACGCGCCCCTGGTGAGCGGCGCCGCGGCGGACGCCCCGAGCGTCAGGCTCAGCGCGACGAGCGCGAAGAGCAGCAGGAACAGCCCCGCCGCGTTGTCGGAGACCTGTGTGTCGGCGCCGACGCCCCAGGTGAACCAGAAAGCCCCGAGCCCGGCGAAGGCCGTACCCGTGAACGTGTCGCGGTCGCGGAAGGCCATGAGACCGGCGACGAAGAGCGCGATGCCACCGACATAGGTGGCGAGAGAGACGGAGTCGGCTGCCGTGACGCCGTCGAGCACTTCGGTGTGACCGAGGCCGAAAGCGAGCAGCGTGAGTCCGAGTGCGAGGTGACCGAGGGTCCAGGTGGTGCTTCCCGCAGAGACGTCGTTGTCCACGGCGGGCTCCCTTCGTGCATGTGCTGTTGTGCGGTGACCGGTATATGCCCTTCACAAGCGCACAAACACATCTACGCGCGAGTAGATTTACCCAGCACGTAAAGGAAGTTGACCTTTCCCACGGCTCATCTCACCTGGGACAACGCCGAGTTGCGAAACGACAACACCGAAGGTGTTCGATCAGGCGGCGGTCAGAGAGCGACCAAGGAACGGTCAGGGGTCAATTCGGGGACGGCCGGGGGCCGTTCAGGGAATGACGACCACCGGGCGCTGCGCACGCTTCGCGAGCCGGCCTGCGACGGAGCCGAAGATGCGTCCGACGATGCCGTGGGTCGATCCGACGACGATCGCGTCCGCCTCGTACTCCCGCCCCACCTCTTCGAGTTCGTGGCAGATGTCCCCGCCGCGCTCGACGAGGATCCAGGGGACCTCGGCCAGATACTCCGCACAGGCGAGCTCCAGCCCGAGCACCTCGGTGCGGTGATCGGGGACGTCGACGAAGACCGGGGGCTCGCAGCCCGCCCACACCGTGGTGGGCAGCCGGTTGGCGACGTGGACGATGATCAGGCCCGAGCCGGAGCGGCAGGCCATCCCGATCGCGTACGCGAGGGCGCGCTCGCTCGATGTCGATCCGTCGAAGCCGACGACGACGCCGTGCTTGAAGGCGGGATCGCAGGACTGACGTGGTTCTTCCGCCGCCAAGGGCTCGGCCGCCGTGGGATCGGCGACGGGGCGCTTGCGGTCCGCGGGTTCGAATTCGTGACCGGCCATGAGTGTCTCGGCGTTCGGATCCTCGTGGGTGGGACGACAGGTGCTACGGAGCTGTGTCCGGGAATCATCTTCCCAACCCCATACCCCCAAGGGTACGGCGGCACGCCTCCTCTGCCCAGATCCCGCTCTCGCCGCGGGAGGGTTCCCCGGAGCATGCACGAGAGCACGCCCGTAACGCAATGGTTGCTGCCCCGTACAGGCGGTTTGCACAGCGTTCACCCAGGCGGGAGGCCCCCGGGCGGGTATTGACGGCACCAGGGCGACCGGACCCGCTTCTTCAGGCCCCTTCAGGCACGCGGGAACGGCGGCGCCCCATAAGGGGCGCGGGGAACTCCGCGACCAGCCCCCACCCACCCGCGGGCAACGCACAAACCCCGACACCGCATCCAGAGTTTCCCGGGGCACCCCCGGGAAACTCCCCGTGACCGGCGGCTCGAACACGCGTTGAACCCCCGTAAGCCACCGCCCCAGGGAGCCCCACCGTGTCCGGACAACCCTCGACCGCGCCCCAGCCCCCCTCCAGGACACCCGCCCGCTCCACCACCCCCCAGGACACGGCGAGCGACGTGGTCCGCTGGGCGGCCTTCAGCTGCGTCCTGGTTCCGGTCGTCCTCGTCGGGTACGGGACCTCCCTGGCGGGCGCCGCCGGCACGGCCCTCGGCCTGGCCGCGGTGACGGGGGCGTGCCGGGTGCTGCTGCGCCGGTCCGAGCGGGGCGCGGCACGGCTGCGCACGGAGGAGCCGGCGGCGCATCATGTGCCCCGCGGCAGGGTCGGCGCGGGAGCGCACCGGAGCGGTCGGCATGCCGGTGGAAATACGCCGGTTGACTGACCGGTTTCCGCGCACGAGCCCGTTGCTTTTCAGCCAACTTCTGGACACCGCGCACCCCTTGGCCGACCAGGCCCCCAACCCCCGTTCGACCTGCACTGAAAGGGTCCAGTAGGGTGCCCGCACCCTACTGGGACCGGCCACGCGGGCCAGGCGCACTTCCCTGTACGGCCCACGAGTGCAACGCTTCGTGATCGAATGCTTCACGCCAAGTTGCCATGTCGACAATCTGCCGAGTGCTGAACTGGCCACCTCGGCACCACGGGACACAGTAGATTCGATCTTGACGTCTTACGGCGGGGGACTCGTGCAGGACCGAGGGGAAACGTGCAGGAGCGACACAACCGAGGAGCCGCGACCACCGAGGGGGGCTTAGCAGTATGAGCCACGACTCCACTGCCGCGCCGGAAGCCGCGGCCCGGAAACTTTCCGGGCGACGCCGCAAGGAGATCGTCGCGGTGCTGCTGTTCAGCGGCGGCCCCATCTTCGAGAGTTCCATACCTCTATCGGTGTTCGGGATTGACCGCCAGGACGCCGGCGTGCCGCGCTACCGACTACTGGTGTGCGCCGGCGAGGAAGGCCCACTGCGGACCACAGGAGGCCTGGAACTCACCGCGCCCAATGGGCTGGAGGCGATCTCCCGGGCAGGCACGGTCGTCGTGCCGGCCTGGCGGTCGATCACCTCACCACCACCGGAGGAGGCGCTCGACGCACTGCGCCGGGCCCATGAGGAGGGTGCCCGCATAGTCGGGCTGTGCACCGGCGCCTTCGTACTCGCGGCGGCCGGACTGCTGGACGGCCGTCCCGCGACAACACACTGGATGTACGCACCGACGCTGGCCAAGCGCTATCCGTCGGTGCACGTCGATCCCCGCGAGCTGTTCGTGGACGACGGCGACGTACTCACGTCGGCGGGCACGGCGGCCGGGATCGACCTCTGTCTGCACATAGTGCGGACGGACCACGGGAACGAGGCGGCCGGAGCTCTGGCCCGCCGTCTGGTGGTCCCGCCCCGCCGCAGTGGCGGTCAGGAGCGCTATCTCGATCGATCTTTACCAGAGGAGATCGGCGCCGACCCGCTCGCGGAGGTCGTCGCCTGGGCGCTGGAGCACCTCCACGAACAGTTCGACGTGGAGACGCTGGCGGCACGCGCGTACATGAGCAGGCGTACGTTCGACCGCCGGTTCCGCTCGCTCACCGGGAGCGCTCCCCTGCAGTGGCTGATCACGCAGCGGGTGCTCCAGGCGCAGCGGCTCCTGGAGACGTCCGACTACTCGGTGGACGAGGTGGCGGGCCGTTGCGGCTTCCGCTCCCCGGTGGCCCTGCGCGGCCATTTCCGCCGGCAGCTCGGCTCGTCCCCCGCCGCGTACCGGGCCGCCTACCGGGCCCGTCGTCCACAGGGCGAGAAGCAGTCGGACTCGGACGGTTCCGGCGCGCTGCCACCGCCACCGGTGCAGCAGGAGGCACCCGTGCCGCTGCAGACCCGGCGCACGGCGGCCGCGCACGCGGTCGGCCCGGCGACGTCGTCCCTCTCCACCGAGGGACGGGCCGGCGCCGAGATGTACGCGGGAGGCCGGGCGAGCCTGCCCGGGCAGCGGAGCGCGCCCTAGCCGCGGCCGTTTCGGAGCGTTGCGCGCCGGCCCCGGACCGTTGTGGTCCGGGGCCGGCGCGGTTTTTGTCCCTCGTCGGTGCCGACATCGGTGCCGACTGCCGAGGTCCCGGGCCTGCCGGGGCGCGGGAGCGGGCCGTAGGGTGAGGCCATGAACGATCGCATGGTGTGGATCGACTGCGAGATGACCGGTCTCTCGCTGTCGGACGACGCGCTCATCGAGGTGGCCGCGCTGGTGACCGACTCTGAGCTGAACGTACTCGGCGAGGGGGTGGACATCGTGATCCGCCCGCCGGACGCCTCGCTGGAGACGATGCCGGACGTGGTGCGCCAGATGCACACGTCCTCCGGCCTCCTCTCCGAGCTGGCCGGTGGCACGACCCTGGCGGACGCGGAGGAGCAGGTCCTCACCTATATCCGTGAGCACGTCAAGGAACCGGGCAAGGCCCCGCTGTGCGGGAACTCGGTCGGCACGGACCGCGGCTTCCTCCTCCGTGACATGGCGACCCTGGAGGAGTACCTCCACTACCGCATCGTGGACGTCTCCTCCGTCAAGGAGCTGGCCCGCCGCTGGTACCCCCGGGCGTACTTCAACAGCCCGGAGAAGAACGGCAACCACCGCGCGCTCGCCGACATCCGCGAATCCATCGCGGAGCTCCGCTACTACCGCGAGGCGATCTTCGTCCCGCAGCCCGGCCCCGACTCGGACACGGCCCGCAGCATCGCCTCGAAGCACGTCCTACCTGCGGGATAGCCCCCACCGAAACACGGGCGCGAGCACCCCTTCGGACCCTGTACACTTTTTCTCGGCCGGTCGGTGAACCACTCGGAGAACCAACCCGGTCATGGTGGGTGTAGCTCAGCTGGTAGAGCACCTGGTTGTGGTCCAGGATGCCGCGGGTTCAAGTCCCGTCACTCACCCTGAAGACCCTGAGGCCGGTCCGCGAAAGCGGACCGGCCTCAGGCGTTTCCCGCACCACCCGGCACCACCCGGCCACCGGACTGATCGGATTCCCCGGTGGTACTGGACTGCCCCTCCCGCACCCCGCCACAGTTACGAGCATGCTGGAGGCAGTCGTCGGGGTGGTCGGGGTCGTTGTCGGGGTGGCGGGGGTGGTCACGAGCTATGCCGGGCATCGGCACTCCGTGCGGGAGGCGGCGCGGGTGTCGGCCATGGCCCGGGAGGTCGAGGAGCGGGAGCGGGAACTCGCGAGGGAGGCCGAGCGGCGGGCGGAGGTGGTCCAGGCCTCCCTGGTTCAGGTGGTGATGCGGAGCCGGCCGTCGCCGCTGGCCGAGCAGTGGGTCGGCTGGAGTCTTCAGGCGACGAACGGGAGCGACCAGCCCGTCAGGGACGTCGCACTTCACTACGACGGCCGACCCCTCCCCACGAGCCTCACCGGCGGGCTGTTGCACGCCGGGGAGAGCGTCAGCGCCCTGCTGCCCACGAGCGATACCGGCCCCGGTCCCGCCCATCCCTCCCAACCCGCCCTCGGTGTCGTGGAGTTCACGGACGCGGCGGGAGTCCGGTGGCGGCGGTCGGCCACGGGAATGCTGGAACAGCGGTACGGGAGCGGGAGTTGGGACACCCGGCCCCCGCTGGTGGCTCCCTTTCAACCACCCCCGGCGCAGACGGGAACGTACGGGCGGCCGGCCCCTGCCGGACCTCCGGGCGCGGGCGCGGCACAGCCACAGTCACAGCGGCAACCGCGGCCGCAGCTGCGGCCGCAGCTGCGTCGCCGGTCCCGCGAGTCGCTGCCTCGGTCGGTGTCCGCCGTGATGGTGCTGGTCGGCGCGGGCCTGATCGCCTGGGCGGTGTGGTCCCTCACTCGGTAGGGCACCACCCGAAGGCTGCGGCCTCCCTACGAAGAAGCCCGTGCCACCAGTTCCGTAGGAAGTACCAGTTGCCGTCGCTCCAGTCCCCGGGACACCGCCGGGCGGCGGTCCGCGATCTCGTCGATCAGGAGGCCGAGCATCGCGCGGCCCATGTCCTCGATCGGCTGGCGGACGCTCGTCAGGGGCGGGTCCATGTGGCGGGCGATGGCCGAGTCGTCGTAGCCGACGAGGGCCACGTCGTCGGGTATGCGGCGGCCGGCCTCGCGCAGGACCTGGCGGGCGCCGGCCGCCATCACGTCGGAGCCGGCGAAGACCGCGTCCAGGGTCGGGCAGACGGCGAGCAGCTCCTTCATCGCCCGGCGGCCGCCCTCCTCCGTGAAGTCTCCGGGGACGATGAGGCGGTCGTCGACCTCGCGTCCCGCGTCGCGCAGCGCCTCGCGGTAGCCGTCGACACGGCGCTGGGCACCGAACACGTCCAGGCGTCCGGCCAGGTGGGCTATGGTCTGCCGGCCCTGGGCGATCAGGTGTTCCACGGCGAACCGGCCGCCGCCGAAGTTGTCCGAGTCCACCGACGGCAGCGTCTCGTCGGCCGAGCGCCGGCCGCTGATCACCGCCGGGATCTCCAGCTGGGCCAGCAGGTCGGGCAGCGGGTCGTCCGCGTGGACCGAGACCAGCAGGACCCCGTCCACCCGGTGCGCCGCCAGGTACTGGGCCAGCCGGCGCCGCTCCCGGTCGCTGCCCGCGAAGATCAGCAGGAGCTGCAGCTCGGTGTCGGAGAGCGCCGCGCCCACTCCGCGCAGCATGTCGGAGAAGTACGGCTCGGCGAAGAAGCGGGTCTCGGGCTCGGGGACGACCAGGGCGATCGCGTCCGTACGGTTGGCGGCGAGGGCGCGGGCCGCCGTGTTGGGCACGTATCCCAGCTCCGCGACCGCCGCCTCCACGGCCGCACGGGTGGCGTCGCTGACCCGCGGGGAGCCGTTGATCACACGGGAGACCGTGCCGCGGCCCACACCGGCGCGCGCGGCGACCTCTTCGAGGGTCGGCCGTCCGCCGCTCCGGCTACGCGCTCCGTGGACTGCCATGGTCCGCCTCCCGTCCGGCACGGCTCTCACCGTGCTTGGCCTGGAATGTAACAGTCGTGATCGGGACCGGGCTCCCGGAGTCGGGGCCTCCGCACTCCGGCCGCACTGCCCGGCGCCCCGGCCGGCACCCGGCTCGTACGCCCCCGGCGCCCCGGTCGTACTCCCCGGTCCCCCGGCCGGCACTCCATCCGTACTCGCTCAGCACCCGGCCGCACCTTCCCCGGCACTCGGCCGCGCTGCCCGCCCGGCGCCCGGAACGTCTCCCCGGGGTCCGCCCGGGAGGCCGCCCGAGAGGCCCCCCGGGTGCCGCCCAAAGCCTCGCCGCCTCCACGCCGCGACCGGGACACGTCCGGGGCCCGTCCAGGATTCGTCCGCCGCAGCGCCACTCCGAGGCCGATCCGGAGCCTTCCCGAGGCCGTCCCGCAACCGTCGAAGACCTACTCTCCCGAACCCAACCGCCGTTAGCTAACAGCCCGATAACTGAAGACATATCTCTATGCCCTCTCCCTTGACACCCCCGCGCCGAGCGACGAACCTTCAACACATCACCTGTGGGAGCGCTCCCACAGTACCTGACACATACACATCCCGCACGTTCCCCGCCCGAGCCGCAGCGTGAACTAACGGGCCCAACAATGCAGTTGGCCGGGGGGTCGGCACGTCAGGCAACAGGAGGACGCAATGCGCACGAGTACCCGCGGGTCCCGCAGGCTGATGGCCCTCGCGGCCGTCGCCGCGCTGACGACGGGGCTGCTTGCCGGCTGCGCCGAGGACTCGGACGACGGCTCGTCGAACTCGGACGGCGGTAGCGGCGGAGGCAAGACCACGCTGACCATCGGCACCTTCGGTGTCTTCGGCTACAAGCAGGCCGGGCTCTACGACGAGTACATGAAGAAGAACCCGGACATCACCATCAAGGAGAACGTCACCACCCGTACCGACGTGTACTGGCCGAAGACACTCACCCGTCTGCAGGCCGGTTCCGGTACCGACGACATCCAGGCGATCGAGATCGGCAACGTCGCCGAGGCGGTGCAGACACAGGCCGACAAGTTCGTCGACCTCGGCAAGGAAGTCGACAAGTCCCAGTGGCTGGACTGGAAGACGGCACAGGCCACCACCAAGGACGGCAAGACCATCGGGCTCGGCACCGACATCGGGCCGATGGCGATCTGCTACCGCAAGGACCTCTTCGAGGCGGCAGGTCTTGAGACGGACCGCACCAAGCTCGCCGAGCAGTGGAAGGGCGACTGGTCCAAGTACGTCGACGTCGGCAAGGACTACATGAAGAAGGCGCCGAAGGGCACCAAGTTCGTGGACTCCGCCTCCTCGGTCTACAACGCGGCACTCGGTGGCGAGGACCAGCGCTACTACGACGAGGACGGCAACGTCATCTGGGACAAGTCCACGGGCGTGAAGAAGGCCTGGGAAGCCTCGATGGAGGTGGCGACCAGTGACATGTCGGCGAAGCTGAAGCAGTTCGACAAGCCGTGGGACCAGGCCTTCGCCAACGCCAAGTTCGCGACGGTGGCCTGCCCCGCCTGGATGATCGGCTACATCCAGGAGAAGTCCGGTGAGGCCGGCAAGGGCAAGTGGGACATCGCGGCGGCACCCACCGCGGCCAACTGGGGTGGTGCGTTCATCGGTGTGCCCACGGCGGGCAAGCACCAGAAGGAGGCCATCGCGCTGGCGAAGTGGCTGACCGCCCCCGAGCAGCAGGCGAAGGTCTTCGCCAAGCAGGCGAGCTTCCCGTCGATCCCGGCGGCGTACCCGAGTCTGAAGCCGCAGGCCGCCACGACGGCGTTCTTCTCGGACGCGCCGATCACGCAGATCTTCTCCGACTCGGCGAAGACCATCCCGACGCAGATCTTCGGCGTCAAGGACCAGCCGATCGGCACCGCCATCACGGACATCGGCATCCTTCAGGTCGAGCAGAAGGGCAAGACCCCCGACCAGGGCTGGGACGCTGCCACCAAGGAGATCAAGGACGTGCTCGGCCAGTGACCAGCTCCAAGCAGGCTCTCGCGCGATCAGCGTCGAGCGCCGACGCCGCGCCCGGCTCCCAGCCGGGCGCGGCGCGCCGTGCTCACGGTCGCGGTACACCGCCCCCGGGCCCCGACTCCTGGCGCAGCCGGCTGTACCGCTGGGACATGAAGGCGTCGCCGTACGCGTTCATCGCCCCCTTCTTCATCTTCTTCGGTGCCTTCGGGCTCATCCCGCTGCTGTACACGGCCTGGTACTCGCTGCACAACGTGCAGCTGTCCAACCTGGACCAGCAGACCTGGGCGGGCCTGGACAACTACCAGAACCTGATCTCCTCGGACTTCTTCTGGACCGCGCTGAAGAACACCTTCACGATCGGTGTCATCTCGACCGTGCCGCAGCTGATCATGGCGATCGGCATCGCGCACCTGCTCAACTACAAGCTGCGTGGCTCCACCGTGTGGCGGGTCGTGATGCTCACCCCGTACGCCACCTCGGTGGCGGCGGCGACCCTGGTGTTCGTGCTGCTGTACTCCTGGGACGGCGGCATGATCAACTGGCTGCTGGGCTTCGTCGGGGTCGACCCGGTCAACTGGCGTGAGTCGACGTGGGGTTCGCAGTTCGCCGTCTCCTCGATCGTGATCTGGCGGTGGACCGGCTACAACGCCCTGATCTACCTCGCGGCCATGCAGGCGATCCCCTCCGACCTGTACGAGTCGGCGGCCCTGGACGGCGCCGGCCGCTGGCAGCAGTTCCGCCATGTGACGATCCCGATGCTGCGGCCGACGATCCTGTTCACGGTGGTCGTCTCCACGATCGGCGCGACGCAGCTGTTCGGTGAACCGCTCCTGTTCGGCGGGGCCAGCGGCTCCAAGGGCGGCTCCGAGCACCAGTACCAGACGCTCGGCCTGTACATGTACGACCAGGGCTGGATCATCGGCAACCTCGGCAAGGCGTCCGCTATCGCCTGGACGATGTTCCTGATCCTGCTGATCGTCGCCGCGATCAACCTGCTGATCACCCGACGGCTGAGGAAGTCCCAATGACCACTTCAGAACTGACGCCTCCTCAGGCAAAGGTCGACGCGGCGGGGAAGGGCGGCCCTGACGGCACCGGGCGCCGCCGGCTGCTCGGCGCGGGCAAACAACTGCACGCGGGCCCCGTCACATACATCGTCCTGGCCGTCTTCGCCCTCGTCTCGCTGGCACCGCTGCTGTGGACGGTGGTCGCGGCCTCGCGCACCAACCAGCGGCTCTCCGAGACGCCACCGCCGCTGTGGGTCGGCGGGAACCTGTTCAAGAACCTGGAGACCGCGTGGGAGGAGGCGGGTCTCGGTACAGCGATGCTCAACAGCACGATCGTCGCCTCGACCATCACCGTCGGTACGGTCCTGTTCTCCACGCTCGCCGGGTTCGCCTTCGCCAAGCTGCGGTTCAAGTTCTCCAACGTCCTGCTGCTGCTGACCATCGGCACCATGATGATCCCGCCGCAACTGGCGGTCGTACCGCTGTACTTGTGGATGAGCGAGCTGGGCTGGTCCAACCAGCTGCAGACGGTCGTCCTGCCCACCCTGGTCAGCGCGTTCGGTACGTTCTTCATGCGGCAGTACCTGGTACAGGCGCTGCCCAGCGAGCTGATCGAGGCGGCGCGGGTGGACGGCGCGAGCAGTCTGCGCGTCGTGTGGCACGTGGTCTTCCCGGCGGCACGGCCGGCGATGGCCGTGCTCGGGCTGCTGACGTTCGTGATGGCCTGGAACGACTTCCTGTGGCCGATCATCGCGCTCAACCAGCAGAACCCCACCGTGCAGGTCGCCCTCAACTCGCTCGGCACCGGCTACGTACCCGACCAGGCGGTGATCATGGCGGGCGCGCTCCTGGGCACTCTGCCGCTGCTCATCGCCTTCCTGCTGTTCGGCAGGCAGATCGTGGGCGGGATCATGCAGGGCGCGATCAAGGGCTGAACCGCCGCGCCCCGGACGAAGGGGCCGAGCCGCCGCTGCCTCGGCCCCTGCTCCTCCCCCCTCCGACCCCATATCCCTGGTCTCCTACGACCATTCCTCCCATGGGAGCGCTTCCATGTCTGAGCCCGCAACGCCCGTGACCTTCCCGCCCGCCTTTCTCTGGGGCGCGGCCACCTCCGCGTACCAGATCGAGGGGGCGGTGCGGGAGGACGGCCGTACGCCCTCGATCTGGGACACCTTCAGTCACACGCCCGGCAAGACGGCCGGTGGCGAGAACGGCGACATCGCCAACGACCACTACCACCTGTACCGCGACGACGTGGCCCTCATGGCGGAGCTGGGCCTGACCGCGTACCGCTTCTCGGTGTCCTGGTCCCGGGTGCAGCCGACGGGCCGCGGCCCCGCCGTCCAGCGCGGCCTGGACTTCTACCGCCGTCTGGTCGACGAGCTGCTCTCCCACAACATCAAGCCCGCGCTCACCCTCTACCACTGGGACCTCCCCCAGGAGCTGGAGGACGCGGGCGGCTGGCCCGAGCGGGACACGGCGTTGCGGTTCGCCGAGTACGCGCAGATCGTCGGTGAGGCGCTGGGCGACCGCGTCGAGCAGTGGATCACGCTCAACGAGCCCTGGTGCAGCGCGTTCCTGGGGTACGGATCAGGGGTGCACGCCCCCGGCCGTACGGACCCGGAGGCGTCCCTGCGTGCCGCGCACCACCTCAACCTGGCGCACGGGCTGGGGACTTCGGCGCTGCGCACCGCGATGCCGGCCCGCAACAGCATCGCCGTGAGCCTCAACTCCTCGGTGGTCAGGCCGCGTTCGCAGGACCCGGCGGACCTGGTGGCGGTCCGGCGCATCGACGACCTGGCCAACGGCATCTTCCACGGCCCGATGCTGCACGGCGCCTACCCGGAGACCCTGCTGGCCGACACGTCGTCGATCACCGACTGGTCGTACGTCCTGGACGGCGATCTCTCCCTGATCAACCAGCCGTTGGACGCGCTCGGCCTCAACTACTACACGCCGACGCTGGTCGGCGCCGCCGAGACCGCGCCGAACAGCCCGCGCGCGGACGGCCACGGGGCGAGCGAACACTCGCCGTGGCCGGGCGCGGACGATGTGATGTTCCATCAGACTCCGGGCGAGCGTACGGAGATGGGCTGGACCATCGACCCGACGGGCCTGCACGAGCTGATCATGCGCTACACGGCGGAGGCCCCCGGGCTCCCCCTCTACATCACCGAGAACGGCGCCGCGTACGACGACAAGCCCGACCCGGACGGCCGCGTCCACGACCCGGAGCGCATCGCCTATCTCCACGGCCATCTGTCGGCCGTACGCCGGGCGATCACCGACGGCGCGGACGTCCGCGGCTACTACCTGTGGTCCCTCATGGACAACTTCGAGTGGGCGTACGGCTACGACAAGCGCTTCGGCGCGGTGTACGTGGACTACGCGACCCAGGCCCGTACGCCGAAATCGAGCGCCCTCTGGTACGGCGAGGCGGCCCGGACCGGCGCGCTCCCGTCGGCGAACACGACCGAATAACCCCTCTCCCAGGGGGGACACGGCGGGCGGGGGACGGGGCGCGGCACTGTGAGGGGAGTGCCGCGCCCCTTCGCGAACCCCGGCCGGGTGGGGGGAAGGCCGGCCGGGGCGCATGACCCCCGTGCGGAGATGGCTGCTCGGGCTTTCCGCGGGCCGCTCGTCGGGCTACTTGTAGGCGGCGAGGGCCTTCGCGAAGGCGTGGGGGTCCTGGAGGATCGAGCTGCAGGTCGCGTCGGCGGAGGGCTTGGTGCCGCCGGGGCACTGCTTGTCGCGGGTGGCTGACCACATGGAGAGCCAGCCGATCCCCTTCGACTCGGCGAAGTCCACGAGCTGGGTGGCGTCGTCGACCTTGAAGATCTCCGTCACCACGTCGTTGACGCCGATCATCGGGGTGACGGCGACCGCCTTCCAGGCCGCCGACTCGGACAGGCCCAGAACTCCCTTGATCTGCGCCTGCGTCGCCGTCGCGGCCTGTTCGGCGTAGGTCCCCATGTCGCCGCTGTACGCCGGGCCGTAGTCCATCGCCATGATGTTGACCGTGTCGATGCCGACGCCGTTCGCCTTGGCGTCGGCGAGCAGGTTCACGCCGTCCTGGGTGAGCCCCTCCGGCATGACGGGGAGGGTGAACGAGACGTCCAGGTCGGGGTGTTCGGCCTGGAGCTCGGCTATCGCCTTCGCCCTGCGGGTGTTCGCCGCCGTGTCGGGGAGCGCGCCGCCCTCGACGTCGAAGTCGACCTTCGTGAGCTTGTACGCGTCCACCACCTTCTCGTACGCCGCCGCGAGGGCGTCCGCCGACGAGCAGTTGAGGGCCAGCTCCGAGCCGGCCGCGCCGCCGAAGGAGACGCGGACGTCGCCGCCCTTGGCGCGCAGGGCGCCGATCTGCGCGGCGACCGCGTCGGTGCCGAGGTCCGTCACGCCGCCCCACTTGGGGGTGCAGCCGCCGCCGTCCGTGACGAAGGCGAGGTTGTAGTCCTTCACACCGGTGGCAGCCGCGGCGGCGACCAGGTCGAAGGCGGGGTAGAGGGAGGTGTCGACGTAGGGCGCGAAGCCGGCGGTGGCCGCGGTGCCGCCGTCGGTGGACTCGGAAGGCACGGAGGGCGAGGCGGTGGGGCTCGCGGTCTGGGAGGTGGTGGCCGTGGGAGTCGCGGTGGGCTTCGGTGTCCCCGTCCCAGTCCCCGTCTCCGTCGGGCGGCCGGTCGGTTCCGGGGTCGCCCCGTCGTCCACCGAGCACTTGGCGTCGTCGATGAGACAGCCGGTGGGGGCGCCGGAGCCGTTCACCACGAAGCCGACCGTCACCGACTCGCCCTTGGCCAGCCCGTCCTTGTCCCAGGCGGGAGGCTTCACGGTGACGTGCCGGCCGCTCACACTCGACTCGCCGTTCCACAGGGAACTCAACTCGGCCCCGGACGGCAGGTCGAACTCCAGCGTCCAGTCCGGCTTCGCCGCGCCGCTGTCGTTGGTGACGACGTACTGCGCGGTGTAGCCGGTCGACCAGTCGCTGGTCTGTGTGTACGCGGCGCCGACCCCGGCCGCCTGCGCCGTACCGGAGAACACGAGGGCTCCACCGCCGACCACGGCCGCGGCGACCACGCCTCCGATCGCCTTGTTCCTGCCACTGACCGTGCTCCGGTGCGTGCTCATCGCGTGCCTGCCTTCAGGGGGGTGGGGGTGCGGCAGCACGCTAGCGAGCCGGAAACGGGCAAACGGCCTGATCCGGACGGAGGTTGGGGATCTTAGGGTGCGCTTAAGGAAGGGATCGGGACCGGTTAAAGGTCGAGACCAATTTGGTCGACCGGCGTCGGCGCACCGAGCCCCGGTGGCCTCGCCGCTCAGGCTCCCGGCCGTCCAGCTGGATCCAGATCCGGACCTCGGTCCCGCCCAGGACGGAGCGCCCGATGCGTACGTCCCCGCCCGTCGACTCCGCGAGCCTGCGCACGATGTCGAGCCCGAGCCCGGTCGAGCCGTCGCTGCCCGATCCGCCGCCCCGCGCCATCGCCGCCTCGGGGTCGGTGATGCCGGGGCCCGCGTCCGAGACGAGCACGATGACGGCGTCCTCGCCGTTGTGCACGTCGACCGCGAATGCCGTGCCCTCGGCGGTGTGCCGGAACACGTTCCCGAGCAGCGCGTCGAGCGCGGCCACCAGGTCGGCGCGGGCCACGGGTATCCGTACCGGCCGGTCGACCCCGGCCACCCGCACCTTGCGCCCCTCGTCCTCCGCGAGCGCCGACCAGAAGTCCATCCGCTCCCGGACGACCTCGGCCGCGTCGCACCCGGCGCCCACGCCTATCGCCGCGGTCTGCGGCTTGGCGTCCCGGGCGGTCCTGATGATCGTGTCGACCTCGCGCTCCAGCTGCGCGACGGCGGCCCGGGTCTGCTCGGCGGCGGGCCCGTCCCCGAGCGAGGCCGCGTTCAGCCGCAGCACCGTCAGCGGTGTACGCAGCCGGTGCGAGAGGTCCGCCGCCAACTCCCGCTCGTTCGCAAGCAGTTGGACCACCTGGTCGGCCATGGAGTTGAAGGCGACCGCCGCGAGCCGCAGTTCCGTCGGCCCCTCCTCGGGCACCCGGGCGCCCAGCTTCCCCTCCCCCAGCTCGTGCGCGCTCTCCACCAGTCGCTGCGCCGGCTGCACCATGCGTACGCCGAGCCGGTCCGCCACCGCGACCGAGCCGACGATGAGCGCGATACCGACCCCGGCGAGCACCGCCCAGGCCGTGGCCACGCCGTTGGTGACCTCCGACTCGGGCACGTACACCTCGACGACGGCGATCTCGCCCGAGCTCAGCGCGACGGGCTGCAGCAGCGTGGAGCCGCCGGGGACCTCGGTGGTGGAGGCCCGGCCCAGCTTCCGGGTGGTGGCGATGTCCTTGCCGACGGCGCGCTGCCGGCCGAGGTCGACCGCCTCCACACCGTCGCTCGCGGGTATGTGGACGGCCATCCCCGCGTCCGAGCCCGCCGAGGCGACGACCCGCTCCAGCTGGTCCCGGTCGGTGGTGATGGAGAGGGCGGGGGCGATGGCCGCGGCCTCCCGCTCGGCGTTCGAGAACGCGCGGTCCCTTGCCATCTCCCTGATGACGAGCCCGAGCGGCACCGCGAAGGCCACCACGACCATGGTGGTCACCGCCACACAGACCTTGACCAGTGCCCATCTCATCGCGGCGGCTCCGCTCCCGACGGCCCCGGCGGCTCCAGCTTCACACCCACTCCGCGCAGGGTGTGCAGATAGCGCGGGCGGGCCGCCGTCTCGCCCAGCTTCCTTCGCAGCCAGGACAGATGGACGTCGATGGTCTGGTCGTCCCCGTACGACTGCTGCCACACCTCGGCGAGCAGTTCCTTGCGGGCCACGACGACCCCGGGCCGTCCGGCGAGGAAGGCCAGCAGGTCGAACTCGCGCCGGGTCAGGTCGAGTCGTACGCCGTCCAGCTCGGCCTGGCGGCGCAGCGGGTCGATGGCCAGACCGCCCACGCGGATCTGAGGCGACGGCGGGGGCTCCCCGGCCGAGGAGCGGGCGCGGCGCAGCACCGCCGCCATGCGTGCCGCCAGGTGCTCGACCGAGAACGGCTTGGTCAGATAGTCGTCCGCGCCGTCGTTCAGCAGCCGCACGATCTCCGTCTCGTCGTCCCGTGCGGTCGCGACGATCACGGGCACGTCGGTGATGCCGCGCAGCATCTTCAGCGCCTCCGACCCGTCCAGGTCGGGCAGGCCGAGATCCAGGATCACGACGTCGAAACGGAAATGGGCGACCTCGCGCAGCGCCTCAAGTGCCGTACCGACACTGCGCACCGTGTGCGCGGCCTCGGTCAGATGCCGGATGAGGGCCGAGCGCACGAACTGGTCGTCCTCGACCACGAGCACACTTGCCATGGCCCGCACCGTACGCCATATGGGTTGGGCCGGTCCGGGGCCTGTGGATAACCGTCCGGGCGGCGCCGACGGGGGACATGTGCGGCACCGGCAGGGGACATGTGTGGGGCGCGTGGGGCAGTATGGCCCGCGATGCGCAGAGGACTCGTACACGGCTTGGCTTGGTCGCTCGCCACGGGCGCGGCGGTCACGCTGTCGTGGTGGGGCGTCCACACGGTGATGGCGGGGACGGCGTACGACCCGCCGCGCGCGCTGCCGATCACGGCGGACGGGGCGACCGCGCAGGGCGCGAAGCCGCTTGCCTCCTCGACGAGTCGGCCCGAGTCCGGGCCTGGAACCGAGCCCGGGCCGTCGAAGAGCCGTGAGCCGGGTGCGGGGCGTTCGCCGTCCGCCCCGCCCTCGTCCTCGCCGCCTTCCTCGCCCCCGCCCTCGAAGTCGGCGAGCGCCACTCCTGGCGCGGGTGCCTCCGGCGAGGTGAAGAGCTACGACACCGAGGGGGGCCGGGTCGTGTTCGACCTCGGCAAGTCGTACGCGTCGCTGGTGTCGGCGACGCCCGCGTCCGGGTGGTCGATGCAGGTGTGGAAGACCGAGACGTGGATTCGGGTGGAGTTCTCGGCGGGGGCGGATCGGGTTTCGGTGTTCTGTACGTGGCACGACTCCGCGCCGCGGGTTTCCATCAACGACTACTGAGCGCCGCGGGTGGCCTGGTTCGCGGGTTGGCTGCGGGTGCGTGCGGGCTGGTCGTGCAGTTCCCCACGCCCCTTGAAAGACAGGGGCGCTTCCGTCGCCCCGAGCCAGAACAACCGGAGGGCCGTTCCTACCGGAACACCGACGGCGGGGGTGCCGGGGAGGCCACCGCTGCCGCGTCCGTCACCGGGGTTGCTCCGCCGGTGAGGTCCCTCAGCGCCTTGCCGTGTTCGACTCTTGCCGGGTGGGGGTCGGAGGCGGCTCGGCGGGTCAGTTCGGGTACGGGGAGGGGCAGGGCCGAGGCGATCAGGACGGCGTTGCCGAAGCGTTTGCCGCGCAGGACCGTCGGGTCGGCGATGAGGGCGAGTTCGGGGAAGACACCGGCGGCGGTGGCGATCTGGCCGCGCAGGTGCGCGAGGGGCGGACCGTCGGCGAGGTTGGCGGCGTACAGGCCACCGGCGTTGACGACCCGGCGTACGTCGGTGAGGAACTCGCCCGACGTCAGATGCGCGGGCGTCCGTGCCCCGCTGAACACGTCCGCGATGACCAGGTCCGCCCAGCCGTCCGGCACCTTGGCAAGCCCTTCGCGCGCGTCGACGGACCGTACGCGGATCCGGGCGTTCGGGTCCAACGGCAGTTCGCGGCGGACCAGTTGGACGAGTGCCGCGTCGCGTTCGACGACCTGCTGGGTGGAGCGGGGCCGGGTGGCGGCCACGTACCGGGCGAGGGTGAAGGCGCCCCCGCCGAGGTGCACGACCTGGACGGGCTTGCCGGGCGGGGCGACGAGATCGATGACGTGACCGAGCCTGCGCTGGTACTCGAAGCTCAGGTACGAGGGGTCGTCGAGGTCGACGTGCGACTGCGGGGCCCCGTCGATGAGCAGCGTCCAGGCGCGTCCCCGGTCCCGGTCGGGCATGAGCTCGGCAAGCCCCCCGTCCACACTCTCGACGACGGCCGAGGCACCACCACGTCTGTCACCGCCCCGCTTGTCATCCACCCGTTTGTTCTTTGCCCGCGCCATCCACCCATTATCGACGGCACCCAGCAGTCCGGCTCAGCGACAGCGGACCCTTGTTCTTTTAGGGGCGCGGGGAACTGCGCGACCAGCCCCCGCGGACCCGCGGACGACAAGGACCCGCGAGCCCCCAAACCCCCCGCCCAACCTCAACGGCAGTTGTCCGCCGCCTCGATCAGACGGGCCGCCTCCCCCAACGCGGCCCGCAGAACCGCAGGATCCGTGGCCAGTTCGGCCTCCCCGGGAGGCAACAGCCAGTCCGACCCCTCCACCGGCGGCTCCGGCGCCAGCCGAAGCCCCCGCCCGTCGGTCCGCGTACACGTACTGCCCGGGACATCCCAGGCGGAAGCCGTCCCCGGCGGCACCAGAAACCCGAGCGTGTCACAGCTGTCGTCATGCAGAACGGGGCCCACGGCCTCCGCCGACGCACCGCGCCGCAAAATGTCGACCGCCTCCAGCCCCTGCCGAGCGGGGACGGTCACGAGATCACAAGGATCGACGCTCTGCCTGCTCTCCATCCTGGCCTCCACCACGGAACCCCTCCTCGATCGGGCACACCGCATGGTTCAACGCCGCTCGGCGTCAACGGCTACGGCGAAACTCGGCCGCAAAGGATGGCAGTTCATGGCAGATCAGGGATGAGATATCCGTTTTGTAGCCAAACCCCGAGTGGTGGACTCGTCACAGCGGGTACGTTCGTGCCCGCCGGAAACACAGGTGCGGCCGGGTCGACAACATGATCAACTCGCCCTGCTTCCGGCATGGTTCGACGGTTCGTGAGAGAGGGCCCGGCCATGGCGTCGTCACCGATGACCTCGTCGTCCCAGTCACCTCGGCCGGCGCGGCCGAATCTCGCCTTCCGGCGGCTGCGCGGCCAGCGCTCGCCGGGCGAGTTCGCCGCGGCGGTGCGACGGGCCGCCCGGGAGATCGACGAGCAGGTCAGCTGCGACGCGCGCTACATCGGGCGGGTCGAGGCCGGGGAGATCCGGTGTCCCAACTACGCGTACGAGCGGGTGTTCCTGCACATGTTCCCCGGCCGGACGCTGACGGACCTGGGGTTCGTGCCCCGTTCGGCGGTACGCGGCCGGGGGGCGCGCACCTTCGAGGAGGCGCCCGACCCTCGCACCACGAGCCCGATGTACGCCCCGCATGAGACGGACGGGGCGTACGAGCCGTATGACACCACGTACGGCACGCACGAACCGAACGACCGGTATGACCCGCACGAGATCGACAACCAGAACCACGAGGAGAGCGACGTGCAACGTCGCGCATTCATGAGCGGCGGTACCGCCACCGTGGCGGCCGCCTCACTGGGCCCCATAGGGCTCGCGTTCAGCGGCGTCGCCGCGGCCGCGGACCGTTCCGTGCGCCGGGCCGGCGAGGCCGAGGCGGGGGCACTGGAAGAGGCCGTACGCAAGATCCGGCTGCTGGACGACCGGCACGGCGCCGACGGGCTGTACCGCAGGGCCTCGGCCCCGCTGCGAGCCGCGTACGCCCTGCTGGACGCGGGCGCCGCACGGCAGGCGACCGCCGAGCGGCTGCACACGGGGGCCGGTGAACTGGCCATCTCCGTGGGGTGGCTGGCACACGACTCGGGGCGTTTCGAGGACGCGCGTTCGCACTACGCGGAGGCGCTCGCGACCGCCCGGGTAGCCGGGGACCCGGCCCTGGAGGCGCACGCCTTCTGCAACACGTCCTTCCTCGCCCGGGACGCGGGGCGGCCGCGCGAGGCGGTCCGGGCGGCCCAGGCGGCCCAGTTCGCGGCGCGCCCGCTGGGCTCGGCGCGGCTCCTGTCGCTCCTCTCGCTGCGCGAGGCGGGCGGCTGGGCGGGGCTCGCCGACCGCAGAGGCTGCGAACAGGCGCTGACCCGCGCGCAGGCACTGTACGGGCGCGGCCCGTGCGACGCCGATCCGGAGTGGATGAGCTTCTACGGAGACGCCGAGTTGGCCGGTCTGGAGGCCCAGTGCTGGTCGACGCTGGGCGACTGGTCGCGCGCGGCCCATCAGGCTCGGCGCGCGACCCGGCTCCAGGACCCGCACTTCACCCGCAACCTCGCGCTCTACACGGCCGAGCTGGCCGACGACCTGGCCCGCGCCGGGCACCCCGACGAGGCGGCCGCGGCCGGACTGCGCGTCCTGGACCTGCTGGACGAGGTCCAGTCGTCCCGCGTGCAGACGATGCTGGCGGGGACGGCGCGGGTTCTGCTGCCGCACCGCCGCGCCTCGGGGGTGTCGGACTTCCTGGAGCGGCACGGGGCGCTGCCGCGGCCTGCCTGAGCCGTTGCGCTCCGCTGGGGGCGTTGTGATCTGCCTGCGGGCCGGTGGGGGTTGATCGCGCAGTTCCCCGCGCCCCTGAAGGCCCCACCTGGACTATGCCGTCAGGTGTGCGCAGTCGTTCCACGCTTCGATCGCGGGCTCTCCGTAGGCCCAGCCCAGGACCGAGAGGGAGGTCGGGTTGAGGCGGATCCGGGCCGCGAAGCCGAGGTCCAGGCCGAGCCAGCGGGCGCAGATGGAGCGCAGGATGTGCCCGTGGGCGAAGACCAGTACGTCACGGTCTGCGGAGCGGGCCCACTCGACGATCTCGTCCGCGCGCGCGGAGACCTCGGCGAGGGTCTCGCCCCCGGGCACACCGTCCCGCCAGATCAGCCAGTCGGGACGGTCGGCCCGGATCTCGTCGGGGGTCATGCCCTCGTACGCGCCGTAGTCCCACTCCATGAGCGTGTCCCAGGGGGTCGCCCGGTCGCCGAACCCGGCGAGTTCGCAGGTCTCACGCGCGCGTGCCAGCGGACTCGTACGGATCTCCATCCCGGGCAGGCCGTTCAGCGGGGCCCTGTGCAGGCGCTCTCCAAGCAGTTTGGCGCCACGCCTGCCCTCTTCCAGGAGGGGGACGTCGGTCCTGCCGGTGTGCTTGCCGGACAGCGACCATTCCGTCTGTCCGTGCCGGGCCAGCAGGAAACGCGGTGCCATGGAAGGGGCCTTTCGGGGAAGATCGAGCGGTGAACCGCGGGGGAACGAGAGGTGGATCACTCCATCATCGCTTACTCACAGGTTTAGCAACCCGCTGGGCGATCTCTGCGTCTATGAGCACCAGGGGGCGCGGCCACGGGGGACGCGCGCAGACCGTAAATTGGGCCAGGTCATTGCGGCCGGGAAAGCAGGAGGGGGAGGGATCGGATGTTGCGGACCGATGCACCGAGCACCGAGGCGGCACCACGTTCCCGCCTCCGCTGGTGGACCGAGCTGCCACTGATCCTGCTGGTGTACGGGGCGTACTCGGCGGGCCGGCTCCTCGCGCGCGGGGACGTGACCAGCGCCGTCGACCACGGTCTGGCGATCCTGCGCGTCGAGAAGTTCTTCTTCCTCAACGCCGAGCACCCGCTGAACCGTCTCTTCACACGCGAGCCCTGGATCGGCATACCGGCCGACTTCTGGTACGCGTCGCTGCACTACATGGTCACGCCGGCCGTCCTGGTCTGGCTCTTCAGGTCCCGTGCCGTGCGCTACAGAGCGGCCAGGACCTGGCTGATGACGTCCACGTTCATCGGTCTGATCGGCTTCACGCTGCTGCCGACCTGTCCGCCGCGGCTGCTGTCCGCGAGCCACGGGTTCGTCGACACGATGGCCCAGTACAGCGACTACGGCTGGTGGGGCGGCGAGGCGAGCGCGCCGCGCGGGCTCGGCGGCATGACCAACCAGTACGCGGCGATGCCGAGCCTGCACTGCGGCTGGGCGCTGTGGTGCGGTGTGATGCTCTGGATGTACGGCGGGACGCGGCTCACCAAGGTCGCGGGGGTGCTGTACCCGTTGATCACCACGATCGTGGTGATGGGCACCGCCAACCACTACTTCCTCGACGCGGTCGCGGGCTTCGTCGTGATGGGGATCGGCTTCCTGCTGACCCGGCCGGTGCTGCGGCTCGCGGACACGCTCCGGGCGCGGCTGGGGATCCGGCCCTTCGCCCTTGCCTCCGGGGGTTCCACAGGCGCCCCGCACGGCGCAGGTTCCTCAATTGTCAGTGCGGGGTGCCAGACTTCGCCGGGTGAGCGAATTCCCCGACAGCGCAAGGTCCCAGCCGTCCCGGCTCCTGCCGAGCCGGGAGCCCCGGCAGGAGCCGAACCGGGAGCGAGTCCCCCCGGCGCGGGGGACGGGGCTCCGGCAGCGGCTCGCTGAGCTGCGCGGTCCCGCGGTCCCGCCGCAGCCGCTCGACGCACGCGCCCTCGCGGCACTCGCCGCGAACCCGGGGTGCAAGCGGCGCGCGATCCTCGACGGGGCGGGGGTGAACAAGGCCGCACTGGCGAGCGCGCTCGGCTCGCCGTCGGCCTTCGGTCAGTCGCAGTTCGCGTTCATGCGGGGCAATGCCTTCGAGGCGCGGGTCAAGGCCGACGGCGGCGCCGAGCTGCTGCGGCTCGTGCACGAGAAGCTGGACGCGGGGGCCGCGGCGCCCACGGCCGGCGCCGTTCCCGATCTGTCCGCCGTGGGCCCCGAGGGACGCACCGCGCGTACGGCCCTGGCGCTGCGCGAGGCCACCGAGGCGGGCGTCTGGACACTGCTCGACCACCCCCTGCTCGCCCTGGACGTCGCGGGCTCCCCCGCCTTCCTGGAGCCGGACGCGGTGGTCGTGCATCCCGACGGGAGCTGGACCGTCGTAGAGATCAAGTCCTTCCCGATGCTGGACGGTTCGGCGGACGCGGCGAAGGTCGGCGCGGCCGCCCGCCAGGCCGCGGTGTACGTCCTGGCGCTGGAGCGGGTCGCGGCCCGGCTGGCCCCCGCGCCCGAGGTGCGGCACACGGTGCTGCTGGTCTGCCCGAAGGACTTCTCCAACCTCCCGACCGCGTCCGCCGTCGACGTCCGCAAGCAGCGCTCGGTCACGCGCCGCCAGCTGGACCGCCTCACCCGCATCGAGGACATCGCCGACCTGCTCCCCGAGGGCACCTGCTTCTCCCCCGACCTCCCCACCGCCGACCTGACGGCCGCGGTGGAATCGGTCCCGGCGACGTACGCCCCCGAGTGCCTCTCCGCCTGCGAACTGGCCTTCCACTGCCGCAACCACTCCCGGGCGGAGGGCGCGGTGACCTCACTGGGCCGCTCGCTGCGCGCCGAACTGGGCGGCCTGACAACGATCGACGACGTCCTCGCGGCAGCCCACGGCACCGCCGGCGACCCAACCGACCCAACGATCACGGCCCTACGCAGAGCAGCAACCTTGCGAGCAGAAGCCCTGAGCCCCGCAAACACCCCGCAGCCCGAGACCTCGTCTGGAGCAACGTGCTGACCCCCTCCCGCCCCGAAAGGGGCGCGGGGAACTGCGCGACCAGCCCCCACCGACCCGCACACACAACACCGCACCACCCGGCCCGCCCCTCCCGAGAGGCAGCCCCATGTCCCTGATCACCACCCTCGCCCGCCTGGAAGCCGTGGCCACCGGCCGAGCCCAGCCCCTGGCAACCACCCGCCACCGCCACCTCTCCCCGCACCCCCTCGTCTTCGTCCCGCTCACCACCGCAGGAGAAGCCGGGGCCCCGCTAGGGGCACTGGTCGGCACGGACCGCGAAACCCCCCGCCTCCTCGTGGTCCCCCAGCCCCGCGACCGCGACCTCCGCTTCGCGTTCCTGGCCGAGCTGGCCGACATCGTCCTGCCGTACATCGACGCGTACGCGGACGACGTCGAGCCGGCCGAGCGCAACGAGACCGACCCGGAGACCGGAAAGCGGGTCAAGGTAGAGGTCGAACTCTGTGCGGACGCCCCGCAGTTGATCGTCCCGAGCCGCTCGGGCATCGACTTCGTACGGCTGCTCGGCCGCTCCATGCGCTTCCGCCGAACCGCCGAGCAGGACCCGGAGACACCGCATCCGGCACCCCCGCGCGTACCGCTGCTGGGCCGGTGGCTCACCCACTACGGCGAGCGGTCCCGCGTCCCCGGCTCCGCCCTGCTCCTCGCACTCACCGACGTCCTGTCCCGGCACTGGGCGACCGGACAGTCCAGCCTGGAGGACCAGCACCTGGGGGCGCTGCTCGCGTGGATCGACCCGCCGCAGGGCGAGTCCGGCGCCGATGCCGCGCTGCGGGCCGAGCTGCGGCGGGACGGCAAGGGACAGCTCCTCTGCCCGCCGGCCGGGCCCGCCACCGACCCGGCGTTCGACAACAAACTGCTCGCCCCCGCCATCGAGCGCTACGACCGCGCGCGTACGGCACTCGCGGCCGCCGAGGACGGCATCGAGGCGGACGACCGGCTCGGTGAACTCACCGCCGCCGAACGGCAGATCCGCGACCTGGTGGAGAGCCGCACCCGCCCCACCTGGGACGCCGTGTGGCGCGGCCTGGACCTGCTGCGCGACCTGCCCGAGGGCGCCCACGCGGCCGATCGGTGGACCCGGGACCGCTGGTCGTTCACCGGTCACCGGGACCGTGTCCTGGCCGGCGAGCCCCCGCAGCCGCGCCGCGACGACGCGGTCACGGCGGCGAACAAACTCGCCACCCGCGAGCGCGAACAGGCCCGTCTGGACGCCCAGGAGGCCCTCGACGACCCGCTCGTCATGGCTGGCCGACGGCTCGCGGGCGAGGCGTTCGCGGGGGAGGTCACGGATGTCGTGATGGCGTACAGCGAGGGCAAGCGGCCCAGCCCGCGCCCCCTCGTGACCGTCCGCACGGACGACCGGCCGCACTTCGGCGAGCGCGCCAAGGTCTACCGCTCGCTCGGCGGCAAGGCACAGGCGGCCGAGTTCGTCGAGTACGTCCGGTACGACCAGGGAGCCGAGAGCGACGACCCCACCGACGCTCTCGACGCCCTGGTCGTCCTCCGCGTGGTCGACAAGATGGGCCGCGGCAAGGAGCCCGAGACCGGATCCGTACCGGAGAAGGGTGATCTCGTCTGCTTCACGCTCTTCGAGCACGAGCAGCGGGGCGGTGCGAAGCTGCCCGACCCGGAGGACACGCCGTGGACGCACGGCGGGCCGCCCGGCGAGACCGATGCCGCCGCCCCGCAACTCGAGGTGCAGCCCGACGCCGTGACCGAAGAGGACGTCCTGTGACCACCGTGTTCGATCCGGGCGCCGAGGCCGCCCAAGCCACCGACGCGATCCTGCGCGACACCTTGCACGGGACGCACCGCGGTGTCGTGGTCGACTCCCCTCCCGGCGCAGGCAAGTCCACGCTCGTGGTACGGGCCGCACTCGAACTGGCCGACGCGGGACGCCCGTTGATGGTCATCGCCCAGACGAACGCGCAGGTCGACGACCTGGTGCTGCGGCTGGCCGAGAAGAACCCCGAGCTGCCCGTCGGCCGACTGCACAGCAGCGACGCGGACCCGTACGACAAGGCGCTCGACGACCTGCCGAACGTCCGCAAGTCCGCGAAGGCCGGGGATCTCGCGGGGCTCGACGTCGTGATCTCGACGGCCGCGAAGTGGGCGCACGTCAAGGGCGTCGAGCCGTGGCGGCACGCGATCGTCGACGAGGCGTACCAGATGCGGTCGGACGCGCTGCTGGCCGTGGCCGGGCTGTTCGAGCGGGCGCTCTTCGTGGGGGACCCGGGCCAGCTGGACCCGTTCGCGATCGTCGGCAGCGAGCAGTGGGCGGGCCTGTCGTACGACCCCTCGGCCTCCGCCGTGACGACGCTCCTCGCCCACAACCCGGAGCTGCCGCAGCACCGCCTCCCCGTCTCCTGGCGGCTTCCGGCGTCGGCGGCGCCACTGGTCTCGGACGCGTTCTACCCGTTCACGCCGTTCCGCAGTGGCACGGGCCACGGCGACCGCCGCCTCGCCTTCGCCGTCCCGTCGGACGGTTCGGGCCCCGACCGGGTCATCGACGAGGCGGCGGAATCGGGCTGGGGCCTGCTGGAACTGCCGGCCCGGCACACCCCGCGCACGGACCCGGAGGCGGTCCGCGCGCTCGCCCATGTCGTACGCCGCCTACTGGACCGCGGCGGCGCGGCGACCTCGGAGCGCTCCCCCGACCCGGCCCCGCTGACGGCCGACCGCATCGCCGTCGGCACCGCGCACCGCGACCAGGCGGCGGCCGTCCGCTCGGCCCTGGCGGAGCTGGGCGTCACGGACGTGACCGTGGACACGGCGAACCGCCTCCAGGGCCGCGAGTACGACATGACGGTCGTCCTGCACCCCCTGTCGGGCCGCCCCGACGCGACGGCCTTCCACCTCGAAACGGGCCGCCTGTGCGTCCTGGCCTCGCGCCACCGCCACGCCTGCATCGTCGTCTGCCGCGCGGGTGTCACCGACCTCCTCGACGACCACCCGTCCACGGAGCCGGTCCAGCTGGGCGTCACGGTGAAGTTCCCCGACGGCTGGGAGGCGAACCACGCGGTGCTCTCCCATCTCGCGGAGCACCGCGTGGTCTGGCAGCCGTGACCGGCCCGCCCCGGGGCACCTGGACAACAGGCGCCCGGCTCACCGCCGCCCCACTCCGCCGGACGGAGTCCGGCACGCCGCCGGAGGCAGCCGACGGATACAGCCCCGACGGCTGGGAGGCGAACCACGCGGTGCTGTCCCGTCTCGCGGAGCACCGGGTCGCGTGGGAGTCGTGAGGGAGCGCGAAGGGTAGAAGAGAGCGTGCATCAGGGCCGGTCAGCCGCGCCCTGAGGCGCTCTTGCGCGGTCAAGGGACAATGGACGGTGGCCCACCAACAAGGACGGGCCGACCACCGTACGAGGAGGAGAAGTCATGGCGGAGCCCACGCCGCGTCGGAACGAGCCGCGGCTTCGCCCCGCGCCGCTGCTCTTCGAGCCCGCGGAGGCTGCTGCCGATCCCGAGCACTTCTTCGACCTGGAATCGATCGACGACCCGCAGGCGCTGCTGGACCGGGCCACTGAGCTGACTCTCGCGTTCCGCGCGGCCACCGACCGGGCGGTCGAGTTCCAGGCGATGGCCGCCGCACAGCTCGCCGACCCCCGCCGGTTCGACCGGCTGACGCCCGCGGCGATCGCCGAGCGGGCCGAGTGGACCGAGGACTACGCGAAGAAGATGGTGGAGTTCGGCCGCGAACTCCTGCGCGGCGCGGACGCCGAGGGGTACGCGGACCCGGTCTGAGCGGTCGGCGTCCAGGAAAGCGACAGCGAGCGCCCGGGCAGCGCGTCGGTCACGCGCCAGGCAGTGCGCGAAGAGGCGACACGCAAGCACGGCACACAGGCGCAACAACCGCGCATCCAAGCCACGCCCAGCCGAAAACAACCGCTGGCATATGCCAGGCGGGCAAGATACCCCACCCCGCACTCCGCTGTCCCCCATTCCCGCAACCCTCGGGGACGGGCCGTTCACCCCCGGTAGCTCTAGATGACATGAGCAGCGATCGGAACCAGGCAGACATCGCCCCCGACAGCCCCGGCTCGGGCCGCAGTGCCGGCCAGAGCACAGGCCACGGCTCGGGCCACGGCATCGTCGAGCCGCTCCCTGACCGGTTCGACGTCTCGGGGGTCACCTCCGAGGGCGCCGCCTGGCTCGCCTCAACAGGCACGTACCCGCGCGGCACGCTCGCCTTCCGGGAGGACCGGCCCGCCGCCCCGGTGGTCCTGTCCTGCGGCTCCGCCTTCGACGTCGTCAACGCGCCCGCGGTCTTCGGCCGCCGCATGCTGGACCGGCTGTGGGACGAGGGCCCGGGCTCGGGCCCTGTCGCCACCTACCGGGGCCGGATGCTCCTGTTCGCCGCGCCCGGCACCGCGCAGCGGCTGCCCGCGCTCCTGGAGTGGGAGGAGTGGGGCTCGGGCGGCGCCTCGGAACGGGCCCGGTTCGTCCCGCCGCTCCTCTGCCACGGCACCGGTGACGCGGTGACGGTCCCGCCCCCCGCGACCGTCCCGGCCGCCCCCCGCACCGGTCCCCGCCCCCCTGCGGAATCCCGCTGGCTGGTCGCTCCCGACACCCGCCACCCGTGGCTGCCGACCCCGGCGATCCTGCTCTGGGCCGCGATACGAGCTGCCCGGTCAGCGGCCCGCCGACGCGTCCCCGAGCCCTCCCCCGACCCCCGGATATCGATTTTTCCTCGCGCCGATCAGGATGCTAAGGTCTACGACGTCAGCAGGCGCCGCTAGCTCAGTTGGTTAGAGCAGCTGACTCTTAATCAGCGGGTCCGGGGTTCGAGTCCCTGGCGGCGCACAGACGGTGAAAGGCCCCTCGTGAGAGCGAGGGGCCTTTCGCATGTCGGCATGCCACCCACGCCCCGACGGCCGACCGGTGTGGGCCCCCGCCCAAGAAGTCAGCCCCCGGTCGAGATCGTCACCGTCCACGCCCCGGAAGCCGTCCGGTCCTCCACTTTGACGCGGAGGTTCTCGCCCGGCACGGTGAAGGTCTCCCCGAGCGCGACCGGCGCGTCGGCGAGCGGCGGATAGACCGAGTCGTCCCAGCAGGCCGCGGACGAGGGGTGCGCGTCGACGACCTCGATCGGGCCGCCGCCGGACTGGGTCCCGCCGCGCACGCGGTAGACGAGCACTCCCTGTGAGCAGACCGCCGCGTCGTTGCCGACCGGCCCGCGCGCCTCGAAGGCGACCGCGGTGTCCTGCCCGGTCCGCACCACCGCCAGTTTCGTCCCGCCCCCGGACCCGAATCCCATGCCTTGCGACTCCGGCCCGGCACCGGGAGCACCCGCCCTCACGAAGGCCTCCGAACCCGCCGCGGCCACCCCGGGTCCCGCCCCCAGAGACTCCAGCGTCAGCCGCGTACCCCGTCCGCCCGCGCCCCGCACACACGCCACCTGGCGTGTTTCCAGCCACCCGAGTTTCCACTTGTGCCAGCCGAACAGGTCGGGTGCCAGGCCGAACTGGCTGCCCATGAGGTCCCAGTCGCCGACGTACGTGTCCCAGTCGCCCTTGCCGTCGGAGGGGCGGTGGTAGAGGTCGGGCAGATCGAAGACGTGTCCGGTCTCGTGGGCCAGGACCAGCCGGTCCGGCGGATGCTTCTCGAACACCGTGACGACCCGCCGGATGTCCTTCCCGTCGGCCCGCAGCGGCGTGTCCATGTTCACCACCTTCGTCGCGTCCGAGTCCACGCCGGGCGCGTCCGGGTCGGCGACGAAGTAGACGATGTCGTAGCGCGAGAAGTCGACCCGGTCGTCCGCCGCGGCGAGGGCGTCGCGCAGATACGCCGAGCGCGCCGCCGCGTTCCAGTCGCGCTGTATGGCGTACGAGGTGGAGGGCCGCGGCATCCGGATCCACTCGGTGAGCGGGTGCGGGCGGAGCTGGAACCTGCCGTACGAGGCCCGTTCGAAGAAGCGGCTGGTGGCGGGGAAGTAGTCGGCCGTCAGTTCGTCCGGCGTGGTCAGCGGGTCGGCGTCCGGGAAGGAGAGGAAGACCATGACGGCGTCGAGGCGGCTGGTGGGGCGCGGGTAGGCGGCGTTCCAGGTGTCCAGGCCCTCCGAGTGGTGCGCGTCGGTGCGCTTGAGGGCGCACGGCATGGAGAGCGGGACGGCGACCGAGGGGCCCGTCACGAGGGAGGTGGCGGCGAGGGCCGTCATGGCAGTGAACACGGCCGCGGGCGCGTGCCACCACCGTTCCCGCCAGGTCCGCCCCCACCATGCCGGTACCCGTCGGCCCGGTCCGGGCCGTCCGAGGCCTCCCCAACGGGGTCGAACCCCGCCACGGGTGAGCCCCTTGAGGGGGAGCAGACGCGGCACGTCGACCTCCGGATGCGGAATTCGGGATACCGCACCCAGCCTGTGCCGGTTTGATCGTTTACGCCCTGTTTATCTGAACCAAAGGAGTGAGAGGGCCGACATCCGACCGAGAACATCGGGGAGCACCAGGGGGGCGCCAGGACACGCCGACACCCCGAGCACTCACGGAACGTCACAAGTGATCGACCGGGGAAGGAACCCGTCCAGCTGCGGGCAGAAACGATCTGTCAGAGAGAGGGGTTCATCCGGGACACTGGACAGTAGCTGGAAGGCCCTACGGCCAACCTCTATGATCGGCACACTTTCCTGCGCGGACACGGCTAGAGCGGCCGTCCACCACCGGCCGACCCCCCGACGAGACCTGTACGACGAACGAGTGCACAGCGGGAGCGAACGGTGAGCGGAACGTCCGATGGGCCGGCGCCCGCGGTAGACCTCGTCCGGCCGGCCGTCACAGAGAGTCACATCGCGGCCTCTCGTCGCGTCGGGACCCCTCCTCACGAGGAACGGGTCCCACGCGTCGAGTCCCTGGTCGCACCCCCTCTGGACCTCTCGGCGGGACTCCCCGCCGAGCTGCCGGCCGGGCTTCCGGCCGACTTCCTCGCCGGATTCCCCTCCGGTCTGTCGGCGGGACTTCCGGCGCTGCTCTCGGCCGGTTCCCCGGCCGGCCTCGCGCCGCACCCCGGGATCGACTTCGGTGTCGGCGCCCACCCCCGCACCGGCACCGATCCCCGTGCCGACGCCAACCCCCAGCCCCACACCGGTGCCGGCCCCGGAGCCCGTGCCGGAACCGACACCGAGGCCGGTACACGTACATTCCGCGCCACTTTCGCCGCCGCTCCCCTCGCGATGGCCGTGGTGGACCGGGAGGGCCTGGTCGTCACGGCCAACGACACCCTGGGGGCGCTCCTCGGCGCGGGTCCCGAAGGGCTCACCGGCCGGATCGCCGCCGATCTGGTGGACCTCGCCTCGGACGCCCGTACGTGGCACGCGTACCGCGAGGTGCTCCGCGGCCGGCAGGCCAGACTGCGCTGCACCCGCCGTCTCAAACACCCCGACGGCCACTCCCTCTGGGCGCAGGTGACGGTCAGTCCGCTGCCCGAGGAGGAGCGCGCGGTGCTGCTCTCGGTCTCCGACATCAGCGCCCGCCGTGAACTCCAGGCCCGGCTGCGTCACTTGCAGATGCACGACCCGGTGACCCGGCTGCCCAACCGCACCCTGTTCTTCGAGCGGCTCTCGGCGGCGCTGGAGGCGGAGGCGTACGAGGAGTCCGGCACCGGCCGGATCGGGCTCTGCTATCTGGACCTGGACGGGTTCAAGGCGGTCAACGACACGCTCGGCCACCGCGTCGGCGACCGGCTGCTCGCGGCCGTCGCCGAGCGGCTGACGCGCTGCGCGAACGAGGCGGGGTACGCGCGACCGGCCACGCCCCTGGTCGCCCGGCTCGGCGGCGACGAGTTCGCGCTGCTGGTCGAGGACTCCACGGGTACGGAGCAGCTCGCGGACCTCGCCGACTCCGTACTGAAGTCCCTCCAGGTGCCGTTCGACCTGTCCGGGCAGCGGCTGTCGGTCTCGGCCTCGATCGGTGTCGTCGAGCGGCACGCGGCCGGCACCACCGCGACGGGTCTGATGCAGGCCGCCGACACGACGCTGTACTGGGCGAAGGCCGACGGCAAGTCCCGCTGGACGCTCTTCGACCCGGAGCGCAACGCCCACCGGATGACCCGCCAGGCTCTCTCCTCCACGCTCCGCCCGGCCATCGAGAAGGGCGAGTTCGCGCTGGAGTACCAGCCGCTCGTGTGCATGGAGGACGGCGGGGTGCGCGGGGTCGAGGCGCTGGTGCGATGGAACCATCCTCAGTTCGGCACACTGACGCCGAATCGGTTCATCGGACTTGCCGAAGAAGACGGTTCGATCGTGCAGCTGGGCCGCTGGGTGCTGGCCACCGCCTGCCGGCAGGCGCGCCGCTGGCAGCTGGACCACCCGGACGCGGAACCGATCTTCGTCAGTGTGAACGTGGCGGTGCGTCAGGTCTGGGACTCCGACCTGGTGGCGGACGTGGCGGCGACCCTCGCGGAGACCGGCCTCGCCCCGCATCTGCTGCAGCTGGAGCTCACCGAGTCCGCGGTGATGGGCTCCGCGGGCCGCCCGCTGCAGGCCCTCCAGGCCCTCAGCGACATGGGTGTGCGCATCGCCATCGACGACTTCGGCACGGGGTACTCGAACCTCGCCTACCTCAGCCGGCTGCCGGTCTCGGTGCTGAAGCTCGACGGGTCGTTCGTGCGCGGCTTCCAGTACGAGACCGGCGAGAACGGCGCGGGTCCGGACGCCCGGTCCAACCCGGCGGACGAGGTCATCGTCGAGGCGATGATCCAGCTCGCGCACCGGCTCGGTCTGACGGTCACCGCCGAGTGCGTGGAGACCGCGGGCCAGGCGTCACGGCTGCGGCGCATCGGCTGCGACACCGGCCAGGGGTGGCTCTACTCCCGGCCGGTGGCGCCGGATCGTATCTCCGCGCTCCTGACGGCGGCGGCCTGCTCTCAGGCCTGAGGCTCCCCGGCCCGGGGCTCTCCTGCCCGGGCCTCTCCGGCCGCGGGCAACTGGTAGGCGTCCGCGATCAGTTCGTAGGAGCGCAGGCGTAGGTCGCCGCTGTGGGCGTTGGCGGTGAGCATCAACTCGTCGGCGCCGGTGCGCTTCTGGAGGTCGTCGAGGCCGGAGCGGACCTCGTCGGCGGTGCCGTGGATGACGTTCGTGTTCCAGGAGTCGACGAACTCCCGTTCCATCGGGCTGAACTCGTACGCCTCGGCCTCCTCCGGGGTGGGGACCAGGCCGGGGCGGCCGGTGCGCAGGCGGACCATGTTCAGCGCGGCGGCCATGATCTGGCGGCGGGCCTCCTTCTCGTCGTCCGTCGCGAGGGTGGAGACGCCGATCAGGGCGTAGGGCGAGTCGAGTACGGCCGAGGGCCGGAAGGACTCGCGGTAGAGGTCGAGCGCCGGGATCGTGTTCTGCGCCGAGAAGTGGTGCGCGAAGGCGAAAGGCAGACCGAGGGTGCCCGCAAGACGGGCGCTGAAGCCGGAGGAGCCGAGCAGCCAGATCGGCGGGCGGTGCGGGGACTGGACGCCGCCGGGCGAGGTCGACTGGATGGGGCCCGGGACCGCGTGGATGCGGGCGTAGGGGTGACCGGGCGGGAAGTCGTCGTCCAGGAAGCGGGTGAGCTCGGCGAGCTGCTCGGGGAAGTCGTCGGCGCCCTCGTTGAGGCGGTCCGTGCGGCGGAGGGCCGCTGCCGTGGCGCCGTCCGTGCCGGGGGCCCGGCCGAGGCCCAGGTCTACGCGGCCCGGGGCCATCGCCTCCAGGGTGCCGAACTGCTCCGCGATGACCAGCGGGGCGTGGTTCGGGAGCATGACGCCGCCCGAGCCGAGGCGGATGCGGGTCGTGTGGGCGGCGAGGTGGGCGAGGATCACGGCGGGGGAGGTGGAGGCCACGCCCGGCATGGAGTGGTGTTCGGCCACCCAGTAGCGGTGGAAGCCCCTGTCCTCCGCCAGGCGGGAGAGCTTGACGCTGGTGCGGAGGGCGTCCGTCGCGGTGCGGCCTGCGCCTACCGTGACCAGGTCGAGGACGGAGAGGGGTACCTGTGCGGTCCCCTTCGCCTCCGCCCTGATCTCGTCGGGTCCGCTGGGGGTGTGGTCCGGTGCCGCCACGGGGGTCCTCCTGTTTGGTACGACGCGTTGTCCGCGCTGCCGTAACAGGAGGTTGGCTCCGCTTTATTCCCTCGCCCCGCCGGGCCCGTCACGCCTGGACGATCGGCTCCCTGGTGAAGAGGGTTCCGAGTTCGGGGGCGTTCACGCGGCGGTCCGTGAGGCGCAGGGCCTCCCAGACCGTGACCTGGTTGGCGGTGAGGACCGGCTTGCCGAGTTCTTTTTCCAGGGCCGGGATGTGGGAGGCGGTGTGGAGGGCGGTGTCGGGGAGGAGAACGACCTCCGCCTCCGGATGGTCGCCCGCGCGGGCCAGGGCCAGTACCTCCGCCTCCCCCCACGTCCCCACCTCGGCCGCCGTGATGATCCCGGAACTGCGCACGCCGAGGACATCGAGCCCCGCGTCCCTCAGGAAGTTCCCGAAGAGAACGGCCACGTCGTCGGGGTACGTCGCGGCGATCGCGACCCGCTTCACGCCCAGCTCCCGTACGGCATGGGCGAAAGCGAACGACGTCGAGGAGGCCGGCAGCCCCGCCGTCGTGGCCAGCGTGCGGACCTGGTCGTGGGCGCCCTCCCAGCCGTAGACGAAGCTGCCGCTCGTGCAGGCCCAGACCACCGCCTCGGCACCGGACAGGCGCAGATCCTCGATCCCGGCGGCGAGGCGGGCCGCCGAGCCCATCTCCAGCAGCGCGTCCACGCGATGGGCGTCCTCACCGATGTCGGTGTGGACGACCTGGAGGCGGATGTCGCTGCCAAGGAGCTGCTCGATGCGCGGGTAGTCGTCCTCGGCCGAGTGGCCCGGGTAGAGGAATCCGAGAGCCGTCATGCCCAACCTTCCTGTTCTTCCGGTAGCGCTGGTTCTGCCGGTAGCGCTGGCGGTACGGGCCGCTGTCGCGCCGACTCGTCGATCAGCGCCTGGTACGGCCCTACTGCCCGGGTACCCAGGTGGCGCAGGGCAGCCCACATCGTCACCTGGTTGGCCGAGATCACCGGGATGCGCAGTTCGGCCTCCAGCTGCGGGATGACGTCGTAGGTGGGGAGATTCGTGCAGCTGATGAAGAGGGCGTCCGCATGGCCGCGTACGGCGTCACGCGCCATGTCGACCACATTGCGGTACGGGACCTTCCAGATGTGCCTGGTCAGGCCCATGTAGGCGCGGCCGGTGACCGTGATGCCCGCCTCGGCGAGGTACTCCTCCAGGGACTGGGTCACGGAGACGGTGTACGGCGTGACGAGCGCGATCCGGCGTGCGTCCAGCTCCTCCAGTGCCTCAAGGAGGGCGCCGGACGTGGTCACGGAGGGGACCTCGCCGGCCCGGGTCATGGCCTCGCACATCGCGCGCTCGCCGGGGATGCCGCCGACGAAGCTGCCGGAGGTGCAGGCGTACGCGACGATCTCCGGCCCGACGGCGTTCAGCGCGCGCACCGCGTCGCCGAGCGTCTCGTGCTCGCTGACCAGCCGGGCCAGGTCGAGGCTGACCTCCACGGGCACGAACGGGGTACGGGTGAGATGGAGTGAGACCTCGTCGGGGACCCAGCGCCACAGTTCACGGTCGAGAGCGAAATCGAAGGGAGCGACGACGCCGACACCCCTTTGAGGGTGTGGTCCACCAAGGAAGGAGACGTCCATGAGCAGCCCCAAACTCAGGTCGAACAAGCGGTGGTGACCGGCCGGGAGGCCGGGGGGACACAAGCCGGCGCATGCCGGGACGTCGGGACAGGGGAACGGACGGGACTCCGGGATTCCCACGGAAACTAGCCCTTGTTGACGAAGGTAGGTTCCGGTGCGAGCGTGGTCAATCCGCGCATCTGAGACGGCTTTGCGCCCCCGGCCCGACGGCCGGTCCCAGACGGCTCGGCCGATGTCCCGCAAGCACTCAGAGCCCGGCGTCCAGCGTCCAGATACCAGAGAAGCGGACCCTCGTTGCGAAATGGTTTCCCCCCGATGACCTCTGCCACGCCCCCGAACCTGGCCGAAAAGACGACCCTTCTGGTGCTCGACGCCGATCCGCCGCCCCGGCTCGGCCGGCTCACCGGCCGGGTGCGGGTCGAGCACGCCGACGAGTCGTCGCTGGCCGCGCTCCTGCCCACCGCGGACGTCCTGCTGGTCTGGGACTTCGCCTCGCACGCCGTGCGCCGGGCCTGGCCCGGCGAGGGCCCGCGACCGCGCTGGGTGCACACGGCGAGCGCGGGCGTGGACCATCTGATGTGCCCCGAACTCGCCGCGTCCGACACGCTGGTGACGAACGCGCGCGGTGTCTTCGACCAGCCGATCGCGGAGTACGTGGCCGCGCTCGTCCTCGCCATGGCCAAGGACCTGCCGCGCACCTGGGACCTGCAGCGGGCCCGGGAGTGGCGGCACCGCGAGTCGCAGCGGATCGCCGGCACGCGCGCGTGCGTGGTCGGTTCCGGACCGATCGGGCGCGCGATCGAGGGGACATTGAAGGCCCTCGGCATCACGACGGCGCTCGTGGGGCGCACACCGCGCGCGGGGGTGCACGGCCCGGAGGACCTCGACCGGCTGATCGCCCGCGCCGACTGGGTGGTGTCCGCGGCGCCGCTCACCGAGGACACGTACGGGATGTTCGACGCGCGGCGTTTTGGGCTGATGCAGCCGTCGGCACGCTTCGTGAACGTCGGACGCGGGCAGCTTGTGATCGAGGAAGCGCTGGCCGAGGCTCTCGCGAGCCGCTGGATCGCGGGTGCGGCGCTCGACGTCTTCGAGCACGAACCGCTGGGCCCCGACAGCCCGTTGTGGGCGGCCCCTGACCTCATCGTGTCGCCGCACATGAGCGGGGACACGGTGGGCTGGCGGGACGAACTCGGCAGGCAGTTCGTGGAGTTGTACGAGCTCTGGGAGACGGGAGAGCCGCTGCCGAACGTCGTCGACAAGCAGCGCGGATACGTACCTGGCCACTGAGACACGTCCACTGAAGCACGTTGGAGGGGCGGATGACCGAGCTCACCGAGCTGACCGCGGTACGACTCGTCGAGGGATACCGCAAGGGCGAATTCAGCCCCGTGGACGCGGTGCGGGCCGCGCTGCGCAGGGCCGAGGAGGTCCAGCCCGCGGTGAACGCGTTCGTACGCGTCGAGGGGGACGAGGCCCTCGCGCAGGCCCGGGAGTCGGCCGAGCGGTGGCGCCGCGGCGAGCCGGCCGGGCTGGTCGACGGGGTGCCGGTCTCGGTGAAGGACATCCTGCTGATGCGCGGCGGGCCGACGCTCAAGGGCTCCAAAACGATCTCCACCCAGGGCCGTTGGGACGAGGACGCGCCCTCCGTGGCCCGGCTGCGCGAGCACGGTGCCGTGTTCATCGGCCGGACGACGACACCCGAGTTCGGCTGGAAGGGCGTCACCGACTCACCGCAGTCGGGCGTGACACGGAATCCGTACGACCTCTCGCGCACCTCGGGCGGATCCAGCGGCGGCAGCGCGGCGGCCGTGGCGCTGGGCGCCGGCCCGCTGTCCCTGGGCACGGACGGGGGCGGCAGTGTCCGTATCCCCGGCGCCTTCTGCGGGATCTTCGCGCTGAAGGCGACGTACGGGAGGGTGCCGCTGTATCCCGCGAGCGCGTTCGGCACGCTGGCGCACGTCGGGCCGATGACACGGGACGCGGCGGACGCGGCCCTGATGATGGACGTCATCAGCGGCCCCGACCCACGCGACTGGTCACAACTCGGCCCGGTGAACGGCTCGTTCGTGGACGGACTGGCCGGCGGTGTGCGGGGCCTGCGTGTCGCGTACTCGCCCTCCCTCGGCGGCCAGGTCGCCGTCCGGCCCGGGGTCGCCGCGGCGGTGCGGCGCGGGGTGGAGGGGCTCGCGGCCCTCGGGGCGTACGTCGAGGAGGCCGACCCCGACTTCACGGATCCCGTCGAGGCGTTCCACACCCTGTGGTTCGGCGGGGCGGCCCGGGTCACCCAGCGGCTCGGCCCCGAACAGCGGAAACTGCTGGACCCGGGGTTGCGGGAGATCTGCGAGGCGGGGGCCCGGTCCAGCGCGCTGGACTACCTCGCGGCGGTGGACGTACGCATGGAACTCGGCCGCCGGATGGGCCTCTTCCACGAGACGTACGACGTCCTGGTCACGCCGACGATCCCGATCACCGCGTTCGAGGCGGGTGCGGAGGTGCCCCGTGGCTCGGGGCATCGCCGGTGGACGGGGTGGACGCCGTTCACCTACCCGTTCAACATGACGCAGCAGCCGGCGGCGACGGTCCCGGTGGGCCTGGATGACTCCGGTCTCCCGGTGGGGCTCCAGATCGTGGCCGCCCGCCACGGGGACGAGCTCGTTCTGCGAACGGCACACGCGCTGTACGAGGCGGGGGTCGCTGGGATCGCGCCACCGGCGCCCCGCTGAGCCCCGCTGGAAGGTCGTGCGTCGACTGCGGGCCCGTCGTGGCTGGTCGCGCAGTTCCCCGCGCCCCTAAAGGCAAAAAGCCAGGGGCGCAGCCCCGCTTTTTAGGGGCGCGGGGAACTGCGCGACCAGCCCCCACCGGCCCGCAGCTTCCCCACGCCCCCCAGCCGTACCGCCCCTAAACCCGGGAGAAGCTCAGCGTCTCCCCCAGCGCTCCCCCACGCCAAAGGTCATTGCACGCTTCAGCCATCGCGTCCAACCCCTCCACCACCTGCCCCCACACAATCCCCGGCACCCACCCGACATCCCCGTTGAGCAGGAGATTGTTGCGCTCGTAGAACAGGGCGAGGTCGATCACCGGCGTACCCGCCTGCACGCCGGAGGCACCCCCGTATCCGTACGCCTGCGTACCCAGCTGCGTACCGGAGAAGGAGAAATAGCAGAGGTCGCCCGGAATGGGCGTGACGGTCGGGTTCTCCAGCGGCGGCTCGGCGGGCGCGAACGCCGGGAACAGGGCATAGATCTCATTGCGGGCATACTTCGCGTGATACACGTCACTGCTCAGCGGCAAAGCGTTCCACACCGCCTCGCAGGTGATCGGCGCACGGTCGTCGAGGAGCTTCGCAGTGCAGTGGACTCCGCGCTTGGACAGGGACACGTCGATGTAGCGGTCGGTCATGATTTCCATGGTCCACCCCGGGTCAAGAGGGCCCTCCGCAAACGGGGCGCAAACAGATCCGCATAACTCGCATCGTCCCGGGTAGCCGCGCGCCCATGGCTCCACCACTTGGGAACGACGCGAAGGAAGCTTCCGCGGAAGAGAAGAACCGCGACAGACACAGCCCGAGCCGCCGGTCACTGCTGGCCGGCGTCGCGGCGTTCGGCGCGCTCGGCGCGGCCGGATGCAGCCGTGTGGCCACGGCGTCCGGCAAGGACGGCGGTGATCTCCTGGACCGCCTGAAGGCCCAGGGCGTCGTACGCCTCGGCATCGCCGGCGAGATCCCATTCGGCTACATCGACAAGAACGGCGAGCTCACCGGCGAGGCACCGGAACTCGCGCGGGTCATCTTCAAGCGGCTGGGGGTGGACCGTGTCCAGCCCGTGCCCACGGAGTTCGGCTCGCTCATCCCCGGTCTGAACTCCCAGCAGTTCGACGTGGTCGCCGCCGGCATGTACATCAACGCCGAACGCTGCGAGCAGGTGATCTTCTCCGACCCCGACTACCAGATGCTCGACTCCTTCATCGTGCGCAAGGGCAATCCGAAGAACCTGCACGACTACAAGGACGTCGTGGAGTCGAAGGCGAAGTTCGCGACCGGAACCGGCTACGCGGAGATCCAGTACGCGGTCGACGCCGGGTACAAGGAGAGCGACATCCTGATCGTCCCGGACCAGGTCGCGGGTCTGAACGCCGTCGAGGCGGGCCGTGTCGACGTCTTCGCGGGGACGGCGCTGACCACCCGCGAGGTCGTCAAGAAGTCCCGAAAGACGGAGTCGACCAAGCCGTTCGCGCCACTCGTGGACGGCAAGCCGCACGTCGACGGCGGCGGCTTCGCGTTCCGCCCGACGGAGACCGGGCTGCGGGACGCCTTCAACGTGGAGCTCAGGAAGCTGAAGGAGAGCGGTGAGCTGTTCCGGATCCTCCAGCCCTTCGGTTTCACCAAGAACGAGATGACCGATATGACCGCGAAGGAGTTGTGCGGCGGATGACATCGGGACTCTGGGAACTCGTACTGAAGGGGATCTGGGTCACGGTCCAGCTGCTGGTGTTCAGCGCTGCGCTGGCCGCGGTCGTCTCCTTCGTGGTGGGCATCGCACGCACCCACCGGCTGTGGATCGTCCGCTTCCTCGCGGGCTTCTACACCGAGGTGTTCCGCGGGACCTCCGCGTTGATCATGATCTTCTGGGTGTTCTTCGTGCTGCCACCGGCCTTCGGCTGGCAGCTGGTCCCCATGTGGGCGGGCACCCTCGCACTGGGTCTCACCTACGGGGCGTACGGCTCCGAGATCGTGCGCGGCGCCCTGAACTCCGTCGACCCGGCGCAGCGTGAGGGCGGCATCGCGCTGAGCTTCACGCCCTGGCAGCGGCTGCGGCTGATCCTGCTTCCGCAGGCCGTGCCGGAGATGATCCCGCCCTTCTCCAACCTGCTGATCGAGCTGCTCAAGGGCACGGCCCTGGTGTCCGTGATGGGCATGGGCGACCTGGCGTTCAGCGGCAACCTGGTGCGGCTCGCGCTGCAGGAGAGCGCGGAGATCTACACGTACATCCTGCTGATCTACTTCGTGATCGCCTTCCTGCTCACGCGGGTCATGCGCGGTCTGGAGAAGAAGCTGAAGGCCGGGCTCGGCAGGGTGCCCGAGGGCGGCGGGAAGCTTCCCGCGCCCCGCCCGGAGACCACGGCCGTCGGTGCCGAAGCGGCAGGGGGTCGCTGATGAAATGGGACTGGAGTGCCGTCGGCGACTTCATGCCGCACTTCTGGGACGGACTGCTGATCACCCTGCAGGCCCTGGTGCTCGGCTCGCTGATCTCCTTCGCCCTCGGGCTGGTGTGGGCGCTGCTGATGCGTACGCCGAGCCGCTGGGTGCGCTGGCCGGTGGGGGTCGTCACGGAGTTCATCCGGAACACCCCGCTGCTGGTGCAGCTGTTCTTCCTCTTCTATGTGCTGCCCGAGTGGAACATCACGTTCTCCGCGATGACCACCGGTGTCGTCGCCATCGGGCTGCACTACTCGACGTACACGATGCAGGTCTACCGGGCCGGTATCGAGGGCGTGCCGGCCGGCCAGTGGGAAGCGGCCACGGCACTGAACCTGCCCATGACCCGGACGTGGACCGCGGTGATCCTGCCGCAGGCGATCCGCCGGGTGGTGCCCGCGCTGGGCAACTACGTCATCTCGATGCTCAAGGACACGCCGTTGCTGATGGCGATCACCGTCCTCGACATGCTCGGCGAGGCACGGCTGTTCTCGCAGCAGAACTTCCAGTTCACCGAGCCTCTGACGGTCATCGGCGTGGCCTTCGTCCTCATTTCCTATCCCGCTTCCCTCCTCATGCGAGCCCTGGAGCGACGTCTTGTCCGCTGACACCCCTTTGATGAAAGAGCCCGACGCCAACTCCGACGCCAACCCGGCGACGGACGGCAGCGAGCTGATCCGCTTCGACAAGGTCACCAAGCGCTTCGGGGACAACGTCGTCCTCGACGGGCTGGACTTCTCGGTCGCCTCCGGCAAGCACGTCACGCTGATCGGCCCGTCCGGTTCCGGCAAGACGACGATCCTGCGGCTGCTGATGACCCTGGCCAAGCCCGACGAGGGCACGATCAAGGTCAACGGCGACTACCTCACCCACGAGGAGAGGAACGGCAAGCTGGTCCCGGCCGGCGAGAAGCACATCCGCGAGGTCCGCAAGAACATCGGGATGGTCTTCCAGCAGTTCAACCTCTTCCCCAACATGAAGGTGCTGCGCAACATCACGGAGGCGCCGGTCACCGTGCTCGGCATGTCCAAGGACGCGGCCGAGGAGCGGGCCAGGGAGCTGCTCGAACTGGTCGGGCTGACCGAGCACGTCGACAAGTACCCGAGCCAGCTCTCCGGCGGTCAGCAGCAGCGGGTCGCGATCGCGCGCGCCCTGGCGATGCGGCCGCAGGTCCTGCTCCTGGACGAGGTGACCTCCGCGCTCGACCCCGAGCTGGTCGCGGGCGTCCTCGACGTGCTCAGGGACATCGCCCGCACCACGGACATCACGATGCTCTGTGTGACCCACGAGATGAACTTCGCCCGGGACATCTCGGACCAGGTGCTGATGTTCGACTCGGGGCGCGTCCTGGAGTCCGGTCCGCCGGAGAAGATCTTCGGCGACCCGGAGCACGAGCGGACGCGGGAGTTCCTCGGCGCGGTGCTGTAGTCCCCCCCGGGAGCGTCACCGGCGGTCTTCAAGAAGTGGAGACGGCGAGGTACCGAGGCTGAGCCGATGGGGCATGACTTTGGCATATGCCAGAAGGATGCCCCGCTGTTGAGGGGACTGGAACGAGCCACCAATCTCGCCAACAGCCCCTCCCCGTAAGCCTCTTGGCGGTTATCGTGGAGGGGGCCCGGCCGTCCGGGCTGCGTTGAAGTGAAAGCCGGGCCGAAAAGCGCAAGGGGACCCACCGTGGCGCTGAAGCACGAGCCGACCGTGCCGTACCACTCGGCCCAGGACGCCCTGCGCGTTCTGGAGACCGTGGCGGCGCGGCACACCACCGGTGTCACGGACGCCGAACTCGCCAGCCGCACCGGCCTCGGCACGGAGCGCCTCACCGCGCTCCTGCGGATGCTGCGCCGCGAGGGGTACGTCGAGCAGATCGCCGACGGGGCGTACGTCTCCGGGGCGGCGCTCGGCAGGCTCGGTTCCGCCCACGACCGGGACGAGGCGCTGCGCGCCCAGCTCCAGCGGAACCTCGACCGGCTGCGCGACTCGGTCGGCGCCGCCGTCTACATGAGCCGGTACGTGGACGGCGAGATCCACGTCTCCCAGTGGGCCGACAGCCCGACCACCCCGGCGGTCAACGAATGGGTGGACTTCCGCTCCTCCGCCCACGCCAGCGCGATCGGCAAGAGCCTTCTCGGCCAGCTCGACCTCAACGGCCGGCGCGACCACCTCTCCCGCCACCGGATGGCCCGCCTCACCTCGCGCACCATCACGAACGAGCGCGCGCTCCTGTCCCGGCTCGACGCCCAGGCACCCACCGTTCCCGTGCTCGACCTCCAGGAGTACGCGGTCGGCACGGTGTGCGCGGCGGTACCCATCACGGCCGGCTCGGCCGTGGGCTGCCTCGCCCTCTCCCTCCCGGTGTCCCACGCCCACCGGCTGCGCGAGGCGGCGGACACCCTGAACCGGGGCGCGGCGCCCGTACTGCTCTCGCTCGCGATCTGAGCGCCGGCGGCGTGGTCCGGAGCACCCGCTCGGACCAGGTATTATTTTTTCTGTCGCCAGCCGCGAAAAGCGGTTGGCGAGAGTCATGCGCCGCTAGCTCAGTTGGTTAGAGCAGCTGACTCTTAATCAGCGGGTCCGGGGTTCGAGTCCCTGGCGGCGCACAACACGAAGGCCTCCGCGAGAGCGGGGGCCTTTCGCGTACCCCCTCCCTGAGCCCGGTCGACGGGCCGTGACGGGTCCGGCCCTACCTCACCAGCAGTTCCTCGCGCCCCCGCGCCCGGTACCGCTCCATGAGCTCCGCCAGGTCCGCCTCGTCCAGCCGCCGGTACCCGGACTCCCCCGGCGGTCGCCACCACACCGGATCCGCGCACCGGAACCCCTCCCGCCGCAGCCCGACCCGGTGGATCTTGTTGGTGGCGGTGACGGGCATGCGGTCCACGATCCGTACGAAGCGGGGGGCCATCTTGGTGCCCAGGTCCGGCTGGGCCAGCAGGAAGCCGGCGAACCGGAGCGGGTCGAACTCCGCCGCCTCCCGCAGCGCCAGCGTCGCCATCACCTGGTCCCCGGCCACCGGATCCGGCACCGCGTACACGGCGACTGCGGCGGCGTCCCCGTAGCGGGCGAGGATGTTCTCGATCACCGCGGCGGCCAGGTTCTCGCTGTCGACGCGGAGCCGGTCGTCCGTGCGCCCCGCGAAGTACAGGAACCCGTCGGTGTCCCGGTAGAAGAGATCCCCGGTCCAGTACCAGCCGTCGCGCTGTCGGGCGGCCTCCGCCGCCTCGTTGCGCCAGTAGCCCTCGAACGGGTTGGGCCCGCGGTTCACCAGCTCGCCTATGGCGTCCCGCCCGTTGAGCAGCCTGCCGTCGGGTCCGAAGGCCGCCGCGGGGCACTCCGTGCGGCTCACCGGGTCGACCACCGCGAGGTCGTCGCCCGGCGCGGCCCGCCCGATCGCCCCCTTCGGTGTGCCGGGGGTCCGCTGGATCGCCGCCCCGCCCTCGGAGGACCCGTACCCCTCCACCAGCCGCACCCCGAACCGCTCCTCGAAGGCGGCCGCGTCCACCGCCCCCGCCTCCGTCCCGAAGCCCGTCCGCAGCGGGTTGTCGCGGTCGTCGGCGCGGGCGGGGGTGGCCAGGATGTACTGCACGGCCCGTCCCACGTACGTGAAGTACGTGGCCCCGTACGCCCGTACGTCCGTCAGGAAGCCCGAGGCCGAGAACCGTCGCCGCAGTGCGACGCCCGCGCCCGCCGCGAGGGCGGGGGCCCAGTCCGCGATGACCGCGTTGCCGTGGAACATCGGCATGCAGATGTAGTGCACGTCGTCCGCGCGCACCCCGAAGTGGCCGACGAGCGACCGCCCGGCCGCCGCGAGCCGCCCCTGCGAGCAGATCGCCGCCTTGGGCGCCCCCGTCGAGCCGGAGGTGAAGTACAGGAGGAAGCGGCTTCCCGGCGTGGCCCGCGTCGGTTCGGGGCGCGCGTCCGCGTACGGCGCGAGCAGTTGCTCGTACGCCTCGGTGTCGGTCACCAGCAGTCGCAGGCCCGGGAGTTCGAGTCCGTCGAGGAGGGGGAGGTGGGCCCGCTCGGTGACCAGGACGCGGCAATCGGTGTGCAGGATGTCGCGGGCGAGTTCGGGGCCGCGGCGGGTGGGATTGATCCCGGCGACGGCCGCGCCCGCCAGGGCCGCCGCGCTCAGCCACAGCGGGAATTCGGGGGTGTTGTCGAGCAGCACGCCCACATGTGGTTCCGCGCCGGGCGGCAGCAGGTCGGTCAGCAGTGCGGCCCGCGCCGCCGCGCCCGCGGCCACCTGGTGGTGGGTCAGGGTCCGCTCCTCGAACCACAGCCCCGGCCGGTGGTCGCCCCACCGGTCCTGCACGAGCTCCGCGACGGTCCGTGCGCCGGTCCCCACGCTTCTGGATCCCATGGAGGCGCACCATAATTGACGGTGCGTCAGATGTGGAGGGTCAGGCGCGGAAGGGTCACGGCACCTTGTTGTACGGCATGTCGTCGAGCGAGGGCGGCTCGTCCACCTTGTTCACGGAAGGGTCGTCGTCCATGAAGGAGTTGTCGCCGAAGGCCTCGGTGTACGTGACCATGAAGCCGACGCAGAACACCACGACCACGGAGAGGAACGTCAGGATGCCCACGGTGGAGGCCGTGTTCCTGACGTGGCTCGGCGCCTGGGCCGTGGCCTTCACGGTCTCGCCCTCGGCGTAGTGCACGACGACGATGTCGCCCTCGACGGTCGTGCCCGGCCCGTCCTCCTCCTCGAAACGGATGGTGCGCCCGTCCCGGGCCGTGAACTCGTACACGTGGTGCAGCGTCGTGCGCACGGAGGAGTCGCCGCTGCCGCCGCTGGTCGTCGTGTACGTGCGCAGACAGCGCGCCTCGGCGGTCAGCCCGCTGTTCCACGCGCGCCTGAGCTCCAGCGCGCGGCGGATCACCCTGGCCGCCAGGAAGACGGTCACGGCCATGATCAGGCCCGGCACCGCATAGAACATGAAGTCCATCGACATCCCCCGATGTTCGGTACAGCTCCACGCACGCCGTCATGGTCATGTCGACGTGCGTGGAACCTACCCGTGGGGGGCGGGCAAGAGCCTCAAGAGATGCTCAGAGTTGCGCGGCGAACGGGTGGCGGGCGCTCAGAACGTCACGTCCGAGCAGGCGTAGAACGCGTTCGCCGTGTCGGCGATCGTCCACACCGCGAGGATGACGTGGTGACCGCTCTTGCCGGTCGGCAGGGTGCCGCTGTGCGAGAGCGTCGCCGGCGGCTGGCCGCTGTAGGGGACGGTCAGGAACGGGGCTGTGACCAGCGCGGACCGGGTCAGCGGAGCGTTCTGGTTCCAGCCGTTCTTGGTGATGTAGTACTTGAAGTCGGTCGTGGAGTGCCGGGCCGTGAACTGCCAGCGGAAGCTGTAGCTCTGCCCTCCGCTGACCCTGGTCGTCGGCCAGGCACCGCCCGAGGGCGTCGTCGCCTTGTCGAGCGCGCCGAAGTTGGTGTGGTTCGCGGAGCAGATCTGCCCGTCCGCGGGCCCGGCCGCCGGGAAGCCCTTGGGGCCCTCGACGCTCTGGGGCTCCCACTGGATGGCGCCGCAGTTGGTCACGGAGCCGTTCTGGCAGAGCTTCTGCCGGCTGATGGGGAGGTCGGTGTAGCCGTGGCCGGTGGCACCGCCGCTGGAGAGCACGAGCGCTCCCGTGGTGGCGAGGCCGACCGCGGCGGCGTACAACTTCGTCTTTTTCCGCATGCTGCCGCTCCTGGAGAACGTGGGGGAAGTTCCGTGAGCTGTGCGTGCGCATCGCGATGCGTGTGGCGATGATGCAGGTCTAGACCAAGTCCCAGATTATTGCTGACTGTTGAACATGTCCATACCAATAGTGGAGAGGATTCGGTGGCAGCGGTCCCGGGACTTCTCCACCATTTCGCCGTTCGGGTCGTCGTTGGTGGCGACCCAGGCCCGGGCCCGGACCTCGTCCCTCCCGCCCGCCAACTGCCGCTCCACCAGCCTCACCCGGCGCACCTCCCCGGGCGCCTCGACGTACCAGCACTCCCCCATGAACACATACGCCTCCCGCCATCCCGGCAGGTCGCAGGCGAGGTAGTTCCCCTCCGTGACGATCAGCCGGGCCGTCGGGGGCACCACGTGCCGTGCGGCGACCGGCTCGTGGAGCGTGCGGTCGAAGTCCGGTACGTAGATGTCGCGGCCGGTCTCGTCGAGGACCCGGCGCAGCAGGTCGACGTACCCCCACACGTCGAAGCTCGGCTCGGAGCCCTTGCGGGCGGTGAGGCCGAGGCGCTCCAACTGGGCGTTGGAGAGATGGAAGCCGTCGAGCGGCAGATAGGCGGCCCCCTCCCCCAGGTGCGCGACGAGGGCGCGGGCGAGGGTCGACTTGCCGGCGCCGGGCGGGCCGGCGAGGCCCAGCACGGCGCGCGGTGTTCCGTCGGTCAGGCTCCAGGCGTCCGAGGCGAGCCCGGCGAGGGTGAGGTCGTCTCCGGCAGGGGTGACGTGGTCTCCGGCGGGGGTGCGGTGTTCGTCGTCGGGGGTGCGGCGGTCACCGGTGGGGGTACGGCGGTCAGCGATCTCCATGTCCCGTATAGAACGCCACCGTCAGATCCTTCACCAGAGCCTTGCGCTCGTAGTCGTCGAGTTCGACGAGCCCGCGCACGGTCAGCCGGGTCACCGTGTCCTCCACGGAGTCGACGACCGAGGTGAGGACCTTGTCGCGGTGCTGCGCGTCGAGTGCCGCGATCCGGCGGCGCTGCATCACGGCGGCGACCTCGGGGGCGTACTCGACGCGCAGCGGCTGCGCCGAGAACACCTGGAGGCCGGCCGCCGCCGCGTCCGCGGCCACGATCCGGGTCAGCGAGTCGCCGACGGCCTCGGTGTTGCGCAGGGTCGCGGACTCGGCGGCCCTCGGCGAGTTGGGCGCGACATCGGCCGGCAGCTGCGCGAGCACCCGGGCGAGCGCAGCCTCCACGCACTCGCGCAGATACCGCTGGTGGTCCTCGACGCCGAGCGCGGCGCGCGCGGTGTCCCGCACCCGCCAGACGACGAGCACCACGACCCTGAGCGCGACCCCGTTCGCGTCGACCGCCGGCATCGGATCGCTGCGCCAGTGCCGCAGACGTACGTCGATCCGGCGGCGCAGCACCAGCGGGTTCACCCACATGAGTCCGGTGCGCCTGACCGTGCCCCGGTAGCGGCCGAAGAGGCCGAGCACCCAGGCGCGTCCGGTACGGCCGCGGGCCAGTCCGCCGAAGCCGAACAGGGTGAGCGCCCCGGCCCCGGCGAGCGCCGCCCACTGCGGCACCCCGAGCCCGGCACTCATCCGCACCGGCAGCCCCAGCGCGTCCACGGCGAGCGGCGGCAGCACACCCGCCCACCACGACGCGAGGACACAGCCCGCCGCGCCGACGGCACCGGCCAGTGCCCCGACCATGCCCGGCAGTACGCCCGCGGGCCGCTCCACCAGGTCGGGGTCCACCTCCACCACCGGCCGCGGCCGCACCGGCGCGGGCGGGCGCCGGGTGACCCTCGGCTGCTCGCCCGTGCCCCGCCGCCGGCTCACGACGGCGGGCGCGAGCGGCACGGACACCGGCTCGGGCTCGTCGCGGAAGAGCAGGTGGACCGGGATCTCGGTGGTCGCCTCGTTGTGGATGAGCCGCGCCCCGCGGCCACCCGTGTCCCGACCGCCCGCCTCTGGGGTCCCCTCGGACTCCGGGGACTGTTCAGTCGTCGTACTCATACGTGCCTCCGTGCCTCCGCGCCAGGAAGAACTGTCATGAGAGAAGTGCCGTCAGGAGCCGTCCGAACGGCCCGGCTCCTGACGTGATCCGGCCCCTTGGGAGATCCGCGTCCTCAGGAGAAGAGCCGCCGCCAGGTCTCCGGACCCGGGTAGCCGTCGGCCGCACCGCCGCGCCACCCCTGTGCGCGCTGGAACGCCTCGACATTGCGCCGGTCGCCCTCGCCCCAGCGCGGTCCGGGCCCCTGCGTGTAGTGCTTGCCGAACCCCTTCTTCACCAGCTGCTTCCCGAGCCGGGTGACGTACTCGTTGCTGGCGCCCGGCCGGAACAGCGCCCGCCCGGGGTAGCCGGGGACGCCGTGCGAGGCGACACCCCCGGCCGGGGGCCGCCCGGGCTTGCCGGAACTGCCGCCGCTCGGGGCGACGATGTCCCGTCCCTTGTCACTCACCAGGTACGCCCAGGTCGCGGGCCCGGGGAAGCCGTCCGCGTCCGCCCCCGTCCAGCCCTGCGCCCGCTGGAACGCCTGGGTGGCCCTGCGGTCCGCCTCCGACCAGCGCGGCCCCGGCCCCGCCGAGTAGTACGCGCTCGCGCCCCGCTCGACGAGCATCCGCCCCAGCCGGGTGACATTGGCGTTGCTCGCCCCGGGCCTGAAGGCCTCCGCCCCCGGATAGGGAACCGCCGTCGGCCTCGTCCCCGGTGAGGCGACGGGAGTGGCCGGAGCGGCCGGGGTCTTCGGGTCGGCCGGAGAAGCCGGATCCACGCCTTCCGTTCCCACTTTCAGCCCCTTGTAGCGGTACGCCAGATAGCGGTCCGAATGCTTCCAGTAGGCGTACGGAGTGGCCTGCTTGCGGGCGCGCGGGCGGGCCTCCTCGTACGCGATGTAGTAGTCCTGCGTGTAATCCGTCCAGCCCCCGAAAATCACGACGTGCGACCCCTTCTCGGGGTCCGCCGGATTGTGGAACAGGAGAATGTCACCGGGCTCCAGCTGCTCCCGGGGAATCCGGACGCCGAACTTGTCGAGGCTGCCCGTCCATTCGTTCCCGCCGAGGTTCCAGGCCATCGAGACGAAGCCCGAGCAGTCCTGGCGGTACCCGTCGGACCAGTACGCGCTCATGCTGTAGGGCACCTCCGCGGCGACCCACTCCTTGGCCCGGTTGATGATCTCTGCCCGGGTCGTCGGGGGTGCCTTGACCTTGGCCGGAACGCCTCCGGGGCCGTGGAGCGGGGTCTTGCCGCCCTGCGGTGTGTCGGGTTCGTCGGCCACGGGGGCACCGGGCAGCCGCGGGGCGTGCGCGGCGGCCGCGACGGCCGGGACGACGTGGCCCGCGCCGAGCGCCGTGCCGGCCGCGGCGGCCAGGACGAGCGCTCGGTGGGCCGCCGGGTGGCCACCGAATCCGGTGGCCGCGGAATGTGGCAGCACAAGCCGCCAGTGGGTACATCCGGGGCAGTCACAGTCGCTCTCGGGATCGAATTCCTCGAATACCGGAGCCGCCATGCGATTCCCCTCACACTCCTGGTGGAAATGTCCGCGCTTCTGCACGTCCGTCAGTTTCTCAACTGTCACCGGGTGTCGCATGTTGACGGTCCAAATGATGTACGGGTTGCCTCCGGCGGTTCGGGAGGGGGGTTGTCTTTTGCCTGCGGGTGGGTGGGGGCTGGTCGCGCAGTTCCCCGCGCCCCTAGAGGGGCGCAGCCGACGCACCGGCCCCAGCCATCTCAGGGGCGCGGGGAACTGCGCGACCAGCCCCCACCGGCCCGCACACGTGCATGGAGGGCCGGGGCACCCCCCAACACCAGGTAGAGTCTGCGGAGCAGCACGCGCCGCTAGCTCAGTTGGTTAGAGCAGCTGACTCTTAATCAGCGGGTCCGGGGTTCGAGTCCCTGGCGGCGCACCACCGAAGAGGCTCCTCGCCACCGCGAGGGGCCTCTTCGCATGCGGCCGAAACTCCATCGCGTATGGCCGAACCCTTTCGGCCCGCTACCCTCTGGCCATGGCGCGCGACCTCCAGGAGCGGATCAAGAAGCTCATCATTGACCGCCGGCTGCCCTCGGGCGCCGTACTCCCGACCGAGCCCGAGCTCATGGAGCTGCTCGGCGCCAGCCGCAATTCCGTGCGCGAGGCGCTGAAGGCGCTCCAGGCGATGGGCATCGTCGAGATCCGGCACGGCTTCGGCACCTACGTGGGACCGATGTCCATGGCCCCGATGATCGAGGGCCTCGCCTTCCGCACGGTCGCCGGGCACTACCGGGGCGAGGACAGCCTGCTCCAGCTCCTGCAGCTGCGCGAGGCCGTGGAGACCGGGCTGATCGTCCGGCTCGCGGGCCGGGTCCCGGCGGACGATCTCGCCGAACTGGATGCGCTGGTGGACCGCATGGACGCGGAGGCGGCCGCGGGCACCGGTCTCGCGGACACCGACCGTGCCTTTCACGCCACCCTCTACCGGGGTCTTGGCAACCTGCTGCTGAGCGAGCTCCTGGAGGCCTTCTGGGATGCCTTCCACCGCGTACGCACCGATCTCGTGGGGCTGCCGCAGGATCCGAAGGTCACCTGCCGGCAGCACCGGGAGATCCTGGACGCGGTGCGCTCGGGCGATGCCACCAGGGCCGAGGACTCGATAAGGGAACACTTCGGCAACATCCGTACGCGCTTGACCGCAACCACACCGAACGAGACCATCAGACACCCCAATGAACGCGTATGACCGGTAAACACCGTGTTTCGCATCTTGCGATCATGATGAACGCCGTAGAACCCTGGGCGACAAGAGGCTGCGGTTACAGGGCAGTTGGGGGCTTGGAACCGGTTGCGTGCGAAGGCGGGGAATAGGGGCCCCGTTCATGAACGGATGTCGAGGGGGGCATCATGCAACCGGAAGGCCGGTGCGCCGTGTCTATAGGGTATGTGGATGATGTGGTGGCGGGGGCCTGCTGTTGATGCGCCTGTGAATGTCTAGGGGGACATGAGCAGGCGAACGGAACAACGAGCACGCGATGGTTCGCGTGTGGGGGGATGACTCATGACGTCGACGCCGACGGGCGCCCGGCAGAACTCCGATCCGTCCGAGACCACCCAACTGAGGGTGCCGTCACAGACTCGGACCGGCAGCTTCCGGAGAATCAAGAAGACACTGCCGAGATACGACTACGAGCACTACAGCCGGCTCGCGGGTCCTCTCACACAACCTGATCCGACCAAGCCGTACAAGGTGCAGTACCGCTCGCTGCTCTCGCAGGAACCGCACCGGCTGCGCGCCGCCCTGATGCTGGGCGCGGCGCCGCTGCTCTCGCTGGTCCTGCTCGTATGGCTGCTGCAGCCCGCGCACTGGACCGAACGCGACTACCCGGCCTTCGACTTCCTGCCGGCGCTCGACATCGTGATGCTGGTCTCGATCGGTCTGATCGAGCTCTTCCGCTGCATGAACGTGCTGTCGAACGCGCACGCCACGCTGGTCGCCCGCGACCCGATCCCGGTGGTGCCCGAGACCGGTACGAGAGTGGCCTTCCTCACCTCCTTCGTGCCCGGCAAGGAGCCGCTGGAGATGGTGACGAAGACCCTCGAAGCCGCGGTCAAGATCCGCCACCGCGGCCTCATGCATGTCTGGCTGCTCGACGAGGGCAACGACCCCGAGGTGAGGGAGGTGTGTGAGCGCCTCGGCGTGCACCACTTCTCCCGCAAGGGCGTCGCGAAGTGGAACATGCCCAAGGGCCCGCACCGCGCCAAGACCAAGCACGGCAACTACAACGCCTGGCTGGACGCGCACGGCGACAACTACGACTACTTCGCCTCCGTCGACACCGACCACGTGCCGCTGCCGAACTATCTGGAGCGGATGCTCGGCTTCTTCCGCGACCCGAACGTCGGCTTCGTGATCGGCCCGCAGGTCTACGGCAACTACGACAACCCGATCACCAAGGCCGCCGAGTCGCAGCAGTTCCTGTTCCACGCGCTGATCCAGCGCGCCGGCAACGCCTACGGCTCCCCGATGTTCGTCGGCACGTCCAACGCCGTACGCATCAAGGCGCTGAAGCAGATCGGCGGTCTGTACGACTCGATCACCGAGGACATGGCGACCGGCTTCGAGATCCACCGCCACAAGAACCCGGCGACGGGCAGGAAGTGGCGCTCGGTCTACACGCCGGACGTGCTGGCCGTCGGTGAGGGCCCCAACGCCTGGACGGACTTCTTCACCCAGCAGATGCGCTGGTCGCGAGGGACGTACGAGACGATCCTCAAGCAGTACTGGAAGGGCTGGTACTCGCTTCCGCCGAGCAAGCTCTTCAACTACACGATGATGATCATCTTCTACCCGATGTCGGCCCTCAACTGGATCCTGGCGGCGCTGAGCTGCGCCCTGTTCCTGGGCCTGGGTGCATCGGGTGTGAACATCGACCCGGCGATCTGGCTGATGCTCTACGGCAACGCCTCCGCGCTGCAGATCGGTCTCTACGTCTGGAACCGCCGTCACAACGTCTCGCCGCACGAGCCCGAGGGCTCCGGCGGTGTGGCCGGCATGATCATGTCCGCGCTGTCGGCGCCGCTCTACGCGAAGGCGCTGATCGACTCGGTCCTGCGTCGCAAGAGCAAGTTCGTGGTCACCCCGAAGGGCGATTCCGCGAGCCCGGACACCTGGTTCGGGACCTTCAGGTACCACTGGTACTTCATGCTGATCTTCGCCGGTTCGATCGCCGCGGGCTTCGTCTACGGCCACGCCCACCCGGCGATGATCATCTGGGCGACCTTCGCGCTGCTCATCACCGCTTCGCCGATGTTCGCCTGGCGCTGGATGATGCGGCAGGACAAGAAGGGGCGCAAGCACCGGCAGGGCGGCCCCCAGGACCCGCCTCCGCCCCCGCAGGACAGCCGCATTCCCCACCAGCCACAGAGTTCACAGCAGCCTCCGGCCGCACCGCACACGCCCCAGCAGAAGCCGAGCTGGGCGGCAGGCGGGGGCAACGACCAGACCGTGCAGATCGCCCTTGGGGGACGGCAGCACCAATCCGGGGGCTGAGTTCCATCAGCGGCCCCGCCGGAGGCCCTCGGACCCCCGGGCCTCCGGACCCCAGCCGGAAAAGCCTTGTACGCCAGTCATCGAGACAAGTTAGACGGGATTTGAAGTGAAAGACGGTTCCAGCCGCCGCCGCGCCCGCCGCATCGCGATAGGTGCGGCGGTGGTGCTTGCGCTGGCCGGGATGAACGGACCCGCGCTCTACCGCTTCGGGTCGGACCAGTACCACGAGTACAAGATCAACAGACCTGAGTACAAGGCCGACAACGGCAAGTGGGACGTCGTCGAGTTCCCGGAGGAGTACCGGCTCAACACCATCCACGCCGCGCTCCTGCACACCGGCAAGATCCTGCTGATCGCGGGCTCCGGCAACAACCAGGACAACTTCGACGCGAAGAAGTTCGACACGCGTGTCTGGGACCCGGTCAAGAAGACGATCAAGAAGGTCCCGACGCCGGCCGACCTGTTCTGCACGGGCCATACGCAACTGCCCAACGGCAACCTGCTGATCGCGGGCGGCACCAAGCGGTACGAGAAGCTCAAGGGCGACATCACCAAGGCCGGCGGTCTGATGGTCGTCCACAACGAGAACCCGGACAAGCCGATCACCCTGCCCGCGGGCACCCGGTTCACGGGCAAGGAGAGCGGCAAGACGTTCGTGTCGAAGGACCCGGTCGTCGTCGAGCGGGCCAAGAAGGTCTTCGACCCGGACACCGGCAAGTTCCTGCGCAACGAACCGGGCCTGGGCCGGATCTACGTCGAGGCGCAGAAGAGCGGCAAGAAGTACGAGACGGGTACGCAGGACAACTACCGCGTGCAGGGCCTGTCGGGCGCCGAGGCGCGCAACACGTACGGCATCGCCGAGAAGCTCGCCCTGGACAAGAAGGACTTCCAGGGCATCAAGGACGCCTACGAGTTCGACCCGGTCGCCGAGAAGTACATCAAGGTCGACCCGATGAACGAGGCGCGCTGGTACCCGACGCTCACCACCCTGTCCGACGGCAAGATCCTCAGCCTCTCCGGACTGGACGAGATCGGCCAGCTGGTGCCGGGCAAGAACGAGGTGTACGACCCCAAGACCAAGAAGTGGACGTACACCAAGGGCGTCAGGCAGTTCCCGACCTACCCGGCGATCTCCCTGATGCAGAACGGCAAGCTGTTCTACTCGGGCGCGAACGCCGGCTACGGCCCCGACGACGTCGGCCGTGACCCGGGCATCTGGGACCTGAAGTCGAACAAGTTCGACAAGCTCAAGGGCATGTCCGACCCGAAGCTCCTGGAGACCGCGGGCACGGTGCTGCTGCCGCCCGCGCAGGACGAGAAGTACATGGTGATCGGCGGCGGCGGGGTCGGCGAGTCCGAACGGTCCAGCAAGAAGACCCGCATCATCGACCTGCTGGCCGACGACCCGAAGTTCGTGGACGGTCCCGAGCTGGAGAAGGGTACGCGCTATCCGCAGTACTCGATCCTGCCCAACGACGACGTGCTGGTGTCCGGCGGCTCGGAGGACTACCGCGGCCGCGGTGACTCCAACATCCTCCAGGCGCGGATGTACGACTCGAAGTCCAACGACTTCAAGCGGGTCGCCGACCCGCTGGTGGGCCGGAACTACCACTCGGGCTCGATCCTGCTGCCCGACGGCCGCGTGATGTTCTTCGGCTCGGACTCGCTCTACGCCGACAAGGCCAACACCAAGCCGGGCAAGTTCGAGCAGCGTGTGGAGATCTACACGCCGCCGTATCTGTACCAGGGTTCGCGGCCCTCGCTCTCGGGTGGTCCCAAGACCATCGAGCGCGGCGGCTCCGGGACGTTCACCTCGCAGCACGCCTCGTCGATCAAGACGGCCCGGCTGATCCGGCCGAGCGCGTCGACGCACGTCACCGACGTCGACCAGCGGTCCATCGCGCTGGACTTCACAAAGACGAAGGACGGCATCGAGGTCACCGTGCCCAAGAGCCGCAACCTCGTCGAGTCCGGCTGGTACATGCTGTTCGTCACGGACGACCAGGGCACCCCGAGCAAGGCCCAGTGGGTCAAGATCCCCTGACCCGCCGGGAGTGACACGACTGGGGGCGCCCTCCTTCACGGAGGGCGCCCCCAGTCACGTACAGGCTGATCGCCCGCGGGCCGCTACTTGGTCGCCTTCGCGAGCTTCAGCGCGTACTCGGGCCACCACTGGCCGGCCTTCGGGCCGCCCTTGCACGTGCCGTCGGACTCGCCGGGCCGCTTGACCCACACGTAGGCGTCGACGAGGTCGTCGTCGGTCTTGGTCGTGGGTGTCTCGCCGAGCGCGCGGCCGGGCGGGTTGCACCAGTTCTCCGCCGGATCGCCTTCCGTGTACGGGCCGTTGCCGTTGCGGCTGGTGTCGACCACGAACGGCTTGTTGCCGACCTTCGACGACAGCTCCTTGCCGTACTTCGTGCTGTCGGCCGTCGTGTAGAAGTTGGACACGTTCACCGAGAAGCCGTCGGCCTGCTCGACGCCCGCCAGCTTCAGCGGTTCGGTGATGTCGTCGGTCTTGCCCCAGCCCGCGTTGCCCGCGTCCAGGTAGACCTTCGTGTTCTTCAGGGACTTGAACTTCTCGACCGCGCCCCGCAGAAGGTCGTAGCGCTCCTCGTGGAACTCGCCCGGGGTGCAGCCGTCCACCATGTGCAGCACGGCGTCCGGTTCGAGGATCACCGTGGTCGCGCGGTCGCCGATGCCCTTGGCGACCTGGTCGATGAAGCCCCGGTACGCGTTGCCGTCGGCGGCGCCGCCGCCGGAGAACTGGCCGCAGTCACGGTGCGGGATGTTGTAGACGACGAGCAGCGCGTCCCGGTCGGCCTTCGCGGCGGCCTCGGTGAAACCGCGCGCCTCCTGCTCGGCGTTCTCCGGAGTGAGCCACTCACCGGTGGGCTGCTCGGCGATCTTGCGGATCAGCTCGGCGTCGTCCTTCTTGCCGTCCTTCACATATGAGGCCACCTGCTCGGCGGCGTTCCCATCGGGATTGACCCAGTAGGGGTCCTTGTCCTTGGGCTGCTGGCTCACCTTGGCGCCCGACTTGTCCTTCTCGCCGTCGCCGTCCGAGGATGAACACCCCGCAAGCAGCAGCACAGCTCCGGCCACCGCCACGGACGCCTTTGCCACCCCTCCAGTGGCGAAAAGAGACACAGCCCCCCTGCTCCCGTACATCAAACTCCCCCTCGGGTGCACCGTCCGAAGTACCAATCCTGACATACGTGTCGGTCCGCCCACGAGCTCGTCCGCCCCTTGTCCACTAGCTGTTACACCCCCTCCCTGCCGGGTAGGCGCCGGACGGACGTGCGGGGGCGGTGGCGGGACTCGGGAAGGGCGCGCACATGCACCACAGCAGTCGGGAGGTCCAGCTGGGGGCCGCCCTCGTGGAAGCCGCGGACACGCTCTTCGAGGCCTTCGACACGGCGGCGTACCTGCGACGGCTCTCCGACCACTGTGTGGCCCTCCTGGACGCCTCGGCGGCCGGCATCATGCTGATCGAGGGCGGCGAGACGGTGTCGTTCGGGGTGAGCAGCCTCCAACAGGAGCTGGCGCTCGACCTGCTGGAGGTCCAGCACCACGGCGGGCCCTGCCTGGAGAGCTACGGCAGCGGAGAACCCGTCCCACAGGTCGCGATCCGCGCGGCCCACGCCTCCTCGCGCTGGCCCGACTTCACGGAACGGGCGCTGCGGTACGACATCGGGAGCACCTTCGCGGTACCGCTGCGCCGGAACGGGACCCCGCTCGGCGCCCTCAACGTGTTCGTGCCGGAGCCGGCCCACCCTTCTCCGTCCCCATCCCCATCCCCATCCCCGTCCCCGGCGGACGGGACGGCGCTGCTCCTCGCGCAGACCCTGGCCGACGCGGCCGCCCTCGGGCTCGCCAACCACCGTGTGTTCACCCGGTACCGGACGCTGACGGGCCAGTTGCAGGAGGCCCTCTCCAGCCGCGTACGCATCGAGCAGGCGAAGGGCATGCTCGCCGAGCGCCGGCGGACCGGGATGGACGAGGCGTTCATCGCGCTGCGCCAGTACGCGCGCAGTCACCGGCTGCCCCTCGACGAGGTCGCGACGGCCGTGATCACGGACTCGCAGGACATCGCCGAGCTGGGCCGCGAGCGCCCCGGGCCTGCGTAGACCCGGCGACTAGCTGCGCGAATAACTCAGCGCCACCGGTCCGGGACATGGCGTCAATCAAACCCTAGGCCGGAGCGCTCATCCGAACTAGAGTCTTATCAGACGGCCCCGGCCCCCGGCTGTCGGACCATTCGTGAGGCGCGTGCGTGACGCGCCGACGGCCCCCTGAACCTCCCGTGCCGACCGCCGGGTTACTCCCGCAGCCCGTGCGCGCACGGTCGAGGACCAGCCCGGTCGACGGCTCCGGGGGGAGCGGGTCGTCGACCGGGCCAGGTGGAGGCACGAGGGGCACTCGGGTTCGGTACGAGGGTTCGGGGGGCCGCTTCCCGGGGCTCACAGACCGGTGCCGCTGAGGTACGCGGAGACGACCACGTTCGCCGTGTAGGTGCGGCTGGTCCGGTCGAAGGTGCCGCCGCAGGTGATCAGGCGCAGTTCGGCGCGGCCGGTCTGCCGTGTCCCGTACACCTTCTGAGCATCGAAGCGGTCGCGGGCGAAGACCTGGACGTCCTCGACGGTGAACTCGGCGACCCTGCCGTCGTCGCGGATCACCCGGACCGTCTCGCCCGGCCGTACCTCGCTGAGGTGGTAGAAGACCGCGGGCCGGGTCTCGGTGTCCACGTGCCCGACGAGCAGCGCGGTCCCGGCCGCCCCGGGCCGCGCCCCGTCCCCGTACCAGCCGACGGTCCCCGGCTGTCCGTAGGGCGGCGGGTCGATCGCCCCGCGGGGGTCGAGCCCACGGGTCACCACGGGCGCCTGTACGCCCAGCGCGGGGATGTCCACGCGCTGGGGCCTCGCGTCCCCCAACGGCTCGGCCGCGGGCGGCAGTTCGACACCGAGCGGCCGTCCGACGGCCGCCACGTCACCCGTGGTCGGCGCGGATATGCCCTGGCGCACGTCGGTCACCTCGCGGCCCCACAGCCACAGCCCGAGGAGCAGCAGCGCCCAGGCCACGCCCATGAGCAGACGGCCGCCGCCGGAAGTGTGTTCCCGGTCGGACATGGCCGGTCAGTCCGTACCGCGGGTACTCCCGCGACTCCGACGGGCGCTGCGGACCGCCACGGCGACGGCGGCGACACCGGCCAGGACCAGCCCGACCACCGCGTGCCGGGTGCCGGGCCCCTCCGAGCGGGCGTCGACGACGGCGAGCCGCGCGGTACCGCCGCCGCCCGCGTGCACGGGCGCGACGGGGGACGCGGGCGCGAGGGGCTGCGCCTCCTGCTGATCCTTCTGCCCCTGCTGTTCCTGCTGTTCCTGCTGTTCCTTCTTCTCGTTCTGTTCCTGCTTCTCCTGCTTCTGCTGCTTCTCGCGTTGCTTCTTGTCGAGGACGGTGATGGCGCCCTTGACCTTGTCCTCGAAGCCGTCGCAAGTGACCTTGACGTCGTACGTGCCGGGGTCGAGCGTCGAGCGGACGCGGGTCTCGCCGGTGAGGACCCCGGGCTTCCCGGTGAGCTGCGCGTCGGCGACGAACGCCTCGGACGCGGCGGTGCCGGACATCCCGGCGCACCCCTTGACCCGCAGTTGGATGTCGCTGCCGGGTGCCGGGGACCCCGGGGTCACGGTGACGCCCCCGTCGGCCGCGTACGCGGTGGGGGCGAGCGCGGCGGCGGCCACCACCCCGGCACAGAGAGTCAGTCGCAGTGAACCCATCGTGAACCTCCAGATATCTGGAGCGTCCTCCTCGGGGCACGGGGCCGCATCCGGGGAGGGGGGCCGCTGCTCCGTACGGGTGGCGCCCCCACACGGGTGCCGGTCCCGTACGGGTGGCTCAGACGCGGTCGACGAGGTCCGCGATGGAGTCGACGATCGTGGACGGGCGGTAGGGGTACTTCTCGATCTCCGCGGCCGTGGTGAGACCGGTGAGGACGAGGAAGGTCTCCATACCCGCCTCCAGGCCGGCCAGGACGTCCGTGTCCATCCGGTCGCCGATCATGGCGCTGGTCTCGGAGTGCGCCCCGATGGTGTTGAGCCCCGTACGCATCATCAGCGGGTTCGGCTTGCCCGCGAAGTACGGCTTCTTGCCGGTCGCCTTGGTGATCAGCGCGGCCACGGCTCCGGTGGCGGGCAGCGCGCCCTCGGCGGACGGGCCGGTCTCGTCGGGGTTCGTGGCGATGAACCGGGCGCCGTCGTTGATCAGCCGCACGGCCTTGGTCATGGCCTCGAAGGAGTACGTACGGGTCTCGCCGAGGACCACGTAGTCGGGGTCGTGGTCGGTCAGCACGTACCCGATGTCGTGCAGCGCGGTGGTCAGACCCGCCTCGCCGATGACGTACGCGGAGCCCTCGGGGCGCTGGTCCTCCAGGAACTGGGCGGTGGCGAGGGCGGACGTCCAGATGTTCTCGACGGGCACGTCCAGTCCCATCCGCCGCAGCCGGGCGTGCAGATCGCGGGCCGTGTAGATGGAGTTGTTGGTGAGCACCAGGAAGGGCTTCCCGGACTCCCTGAGCTTCTTTATGAAGGCGTCGGCGCCGGGGATCGGCACGCCCTCGTGGATCAGCACCCCGTCCATGTCCGTGAGCCACGATTCGATGGGCTTGCGCTCTGCCATGTGCCGTCTCCTGCCGTACGCGTGCTGCGTGAGCCGTGCGGGTCTGCCGCGGGTGTGGGGGACGCCGTCACAGCTGTGTGCCGACGCCTCCAGACTAGCCATCCGCCCGATCTTGGTGGAGGGGGGCGGCAGTGGCCCGGGCGGAGAATCCCGCGATGCCCTCAGCGTCTGCGGCGGGCCGCGAACAGCGCGCCGAGTCCCACGCCGAGGAGCAGGAGCGCGCCGGCGGTCGCGGCGAGGATCCCCCGGGTCGAGCGCAGCCCCGTCCGGGCCAGTTCCTCCGCGAAGGGAATGCCGTCCGGTACGCGCCCGGAGGCGTCGACACGGTCCCGGTCACCCGTGGTCCCGGCACCGTCCTTGCCGCCGACCTCGCCCGTCCCACCCTCTTCGCGCTCCCCCCGGCCCTCGCCCTCGCCGAGGATGCGGAAGCGGTAGTCGTTCGACTGCCCGACCCAGTCGCCGTCGTCGCCGTCGTCCCCCCGCCGCTGGACGACGGCGGCGTGCGCGACGACGTCGTTGGCCACGGCGTCCGAGGTGACGGCGAGCCGCACCTTGACGGAGAGGGTCACACCGGGCGCCACGGTGAACCCGGGGAAGGGAGCCTCGTCGCCTTCGGAGCCGTCGGCGTCGGATCTGTCGGCTCGGCTCACAGGGGAGCCGAGGACCCCGATGTTCTCGTCCTGCTCGGTCCGCTCGAAGCCGACGGGACGGGGCCGCTCCCCGTCGTAGAACTCGAGCTGCGGCTGCTCCGGCCGCAGCGCCCGCTTCCCGTCCACGAGGACGACGACCGGGTGGATGTTCCCGCAGGTCGCGTCGGTGGTGTTGGTGAGATCGATGTACCAGGTCCGGAACCCGCCCCCGGCGTCGTACTCGGCGGGCCCACCATGAATCCGCGTACGCACGGGAAACTCCCCGCCCCCCGGCTCGGCACAGGTGGGCCGCCCCTGCCGTTGTTCCACCCCCACCGCGGCATCGGCCGGCACAGGAGCGAGGGCGGCTGCAGCACTGACAGCGAGACACACAGGCTTGCTCAGTCGCATGGACACGGGAGCCTGCCACGACGCACCCTCGCACCGACTCCGGCACGCTGGGCGGGGTCCGATCGGGGCGGGGATTGCGCCCGATCGGTCCAGAGAGAGCCAAGCCAAGCCAAGCTGAGCTGAGCTGAGCTGAGCTGAGCTGAGCTGAGCTGAGCTGAGCTGAGCTGAGCCGGGGACCAACCCACCCAGGGGCGCGGGGAACGGCGCAGTCTTTTCGCTTTCAAGGGGCGCGGGGAACTGCGCAATCTTTTAGGGGCGCGAGGAACTGCGCGACCAGCCACAACGAGCCCGCACCCGACACCGAACCCGCGGAAGCCAAAAGCCCCCGCACCAAAACTCACCCTTCCGCCCGCCCGAACAACGGCACCAACAACAACTGAGCAGCCCCCTCAGCCACCCGCCCCCCGCCGGAGGCAACCCGTACGGGCACAGGACTCCCCACCCCCTCCCGCCGAGCCCGAGCATCGAGCACCGCCCCGACCCCCCTCACGAACCGCACGGACTCCGCGGCAACCGTGCGCCCACCCAGCAGCACAAGGTCGATGTCCAGCAGCCCCACAAGGTTCGCGGCCCCTTCGCCGAGAACACGCGCCGCCTCGTCCACGTCCCCCCGGGCCACCGCCGCGAGGCACAACGCCTCGACGCACCCCCGGTTGCCGCAGGAGCAGGGCGGCCCGTCCAGCTGGATGACCTGGTGCCCGAACTCACCCGCCCCGGTACGGGACCCGCGATGCACGGCCCCACCGAGGACGAGCCCGGCCCCCAGCCCCGTACCGAGATGCAGATACGCGAAGGCCCCCGCCTCACCCCCGACCGCGAGTCCGAGCGCCGCGGCGTTCGTGTCCTTGTCCAGGACGACCGGCACACCGAGCCGCCGCGCCAGCGCATCGCGCAGGGGGAACCCGTCCCACTCGGGAAACCCGGTCACCCGGTGCAGCACACCGTGCGTGTGATCGAGGGGCCCGGGCATGGCGACACCGACCCCGAGAACGGTGGACCCGGCGCCGACACCGGACACACCCCCAGGCCCCAGCTCCGCCACCACCTCCCCGAACTCCGCCACGACCACATCCAGCACGGCGTCCGCCCCGGCCCCCAGATCCAGCGGAGCGCACCGCTCCCCCACGACCGCCCCCGTGAGATCGACGAGCACGACCCGCAGCTCGTCCCGGTCGAGGTGCAGCCCCACCGCATGTCCGGCCTCCGGCACCAGCCGCAGCACCGTGCGTGGCTTGCCACCCGTGGAGGCCTGTCGGCCGGCGTCGGTCACCAGCCCGTCCTCCCGGAGGCGGGCGGTGATCTTGCTGACGGCCTGAGGCGTCAGCCCTGTACGTTCCGCGAGTTCGAGGCGGCTCATCCCCGTACGCCCGGCGCGCCGCAGCAGATCGAGCAGCAGCGCGGCGTTGTGGCTGCGCAGCGCGAGCAGGTTCACCCCGCCGCCCACCCGGGCCGCTCCGGAACCAGCCCCGATACCAGCCACTCCGATCCTCCCTGTGCCGCGTGCGCCTGTAGTGCGTGGTCCACAGTTACCGCGTGCTCCACAGCCCCATTGTCCCCCGCGCTTGCACTTTGGCAACAGCGTTGCTTAAGTGGAAGGCATGACTGGTACAGGCAATGGCACCCCCGTCGGCGAAGGCCCCGTCCGCGAGGGCCCCTTCCGCGTGGGCCTCGTCGGCTACGGCCTCGCGGGCTCCGTCTTCCACGCCCCGCTGATCGCCGCGACCGAGGGACTCATCCTCGACACGGTGGTCACGTCGAACGCGGACCGGCAGCAGCAGGCGAGGGACGAGTTCCCGGACGTACGGATCGCGTCGGCCCCCGACGAGCTCTGGGCGCGCGCCGACGAGCTGGACCTGATCGTCATCGCGTCCCCCAACAAGACGCACGTCCCGATCGCCACGGCCGCCCTCAAGGCGGGCCTGCCGGTCGTCGTCGACAAGCCGATCGCGGGCACGGCGGCGGACGCCCGCGAGCTCGCCGCCCTCGCCGAGGAGCGCGGGCTGCTGCTCTCCGTCTTCCAGAACCGCCGCTGGGACAACGACTTCCTGACCCTGCGGAAGCTGATCGCCGAGGGCGGCCTCGGTGACGTCTACCGCTTCGAGTCCCGCTTCGAGCGCTGGCGCCCCGAACTCAAGGGCGGCTGGCGCGAGTCCGGCGACCCGGCAGAGGTCGGAGGTCTGCTGTTCGACCTCGGCAGCCACGTGGTCGACCAGGCGCTGGTCCTCTTCGGCCCGGCGGCCGCGGTGTACGCGGAGTCGGACGTCCGCCGCGCGGGTGCGGAGGCCGACGACGACACGTTCATCGCGATCACGCACACGAACGGCGTCCGCTCCCACCTCTACGTCTCCGCGACGACCGCCCAACTCGGCCCGCGTTTCCGCACGCTGGGCTCGAAGGCTGGCTACGTGAAGTACGGCCTCGACCCCCAGGAGGCCGCCCTGCGCGACGGCGAGCGCCCGGTCGTGGGCAAGGAGAAGGAGTGGGGCGTCGAGCCCGAGGAGCTGTGGGGCCGCGTCGGCTCCGGAGAGTCCCCGCTGACCAGCGGCGGAACCCCGGTCCCGACCCTGCCCGGCGCGTACCCCGCGTACTACGCGGCCGTCGCCGGGGCCCTGAGCGGCACCGGCGAGAACCCGGTCACCGCGCTGGAGGCCGCCGCCGCCCTGGACGTCCTGGAAGGCGCGCGCCGCTCGGCCCGCGAGAACGTGACGGTGACCCTGTGAGCACCCCCACCGCACCGACCATCGCCGAACTGGAGGAGCAGGAGCTCCGTCTGACGCTCCCTCACTTCACGTACGACGACGCGTGGGCCCTCGGCACGCTCCTGGTCGAACTGGCCCGCGAGCGCGACGCGCCCGTCGCGATCGACATCCGCCGGGGAGGCCAGCAGCTCTTCCACGCCGCGCTTCCCGGCTCCACCGCCGACAACGACGCCTGGATCGACCGCAAGCGCCGGGTCGTCGAGCGCTACGCCGCCTCGTCCCTCCTGGTCGGCACCCGCTTCCGAGCCAAGAACACGACGTTCGAGGACTCCTCCCGCCTGGACCCCGATGTGTACGCGGCCCACGGCGGAGCCTTCCCGATCACGGTGACAGGCGCAGGCGTAATCGGCACGGTCGTGGTCTCGGGCCTCCCCCAACTGGAGGACCACGCAATGGTGGTGGAGGCACTGGAACGCTTCTCGACGACCGCGTAGGGAGCGCTTTCAGGGGCGCGGGGAACGGCGCAGTCTTTGGCTTATTCGGGGGCGCGGGGAACGGCGCAGTCTTTGGCTTATTCGGGGGCGCGGGGAACGGCGCAGTCTTTTGGATTTTCTGGGGGCGCGGGGAACTGCGCAATCCTTTCGCCTTCAAGGGGCGCGGGGAACTGCGCGACCAGCCACAACGAACCCGCACCCGACAACGCGCCGTGGTCCCCCGCGCCCCAGTGGAACGCCTACGCCGGCTTGAATTCCTGCCGCTGCCGCCCCAGCCCCTCAATCTCCAGCTGCACGACATCCCCCGCCCGCAAGAACGGCTTGGGCTCGGGCATCCCCAGAGCAACCCCCGCCGGCGTCCCGGTATTGATGACGTCCCCGGGATAGAGAGTCATGAACTGACTCACATACCGCACGACTTCGGCAACGGAGAAGATCTGGTCGGACGTGCTCCCGTCCTGCCGCAACTCCCCGTTGACCCACAACTTCAGCCCCAGCCCCTGCGGATCGGGCACCTCGTCCGCCGTCACGAGCCACGGCCCGAGCGGATTGAACGTCTCGCAGTTCTTCCCCTTGTCCCAGGTCCCGCCCCGCTCGATCTGGAACTCCCGCTCGGACACGTCGTGCGCCACCGCGTATCCGGCGACATGCGCGAGCGCCTCCTCGTGCGAGCCGAGATACCGGGCCGTACGCCCGATGACGACAGCCAGCTCGACCTCCCAGTCGGTCTTCACCGAGCCGCGCGGCACGAGCACGGTGTCGTAGGGCCCGACGACCGTGTCCGCAGCCTTGAAGAAGATCACCGGCTCGGCGGGCGGCTCGGCACCGGTCTCCTTGGCGTGGTCGTGGTAGTTGAGGCCGATGCAGACGACCTTGCCGATCCGGGCGACCGGCGGGCCGACCCGCAACCCGTCCGCGTCGAGCACGGGCAGTTCCCCGGCCTCGGCGGCGGTACGTATCCGGCCGAGCGCCGCTTCGTCGGCGAGCAGCGCCCCGTCGATGTCCGGCACGACGCCCGACAGGTCCCGCAGGACTCCCTCGGCATCGAGGAGCGCGGGCCGCTCGGCCCCTGACGTACCGACTCGCAGCAGCTTCATGATCACAATCTCCCTTGATCGCGGGCGGCCCGTCCGACGGGTGCAGCCATCGGAGGACTGGTCGATCGTCCAAGGTCCGCGTCCAGTCCGCAATACCCGGTTCACGGACTGGACCGTAACCACCCGCCAGACAGGCCTCCCGCCCGACAAGCTTCCTGCCCGTCAGACCTCCTGCCCGTCAGCCGAGTACCGCCGCGGCCGGCGCGGCCCCCGGCATGTCCCGGTACAGCACGGCCCGCTCGACCGCGCTCCACGTCGTACTGGTCACCACGTACAGCGCGGCGGCCAGCGGCACCACCGCCACGGTGAACAGCGTGAGGAAGGACATCAGCGGCATGACCTTGGTGATCGCGCCGAGCCCGGGCACCTGCTGCTCACCCTGGGCGCCGCCGGTCACCGGGGCCACCGACGCACTGGCGGCCATCATCCGCTTCGTACTCCGGTAGTTGAAGGTGGCGACGGCCGCGACGATCACGAACAGGGCCAGGTACACAAGGCCGGGCGCCCCAAGAACCCCGCCATTGCCGAGGGCGTCCGCCCACCGGTCGCCGAGCGGTGCGGCGAAGAGCTGGTGGGCGAGCAGGGAGTTGGCCTCGCCGCCGATCCGCGAGTTCGAGAACAGGTGGTAGAGGAGGAAGAAGGCCGGCAGCTGGAAGAGGCTGGGCAGGCAGCCGGAGAGCGGCGAGACCTTCTCCTTGGCGTGCAGTTCCAGCACCGCCTTCTGCAGCTTCTCGGGGTTCTTGCCGTGCTTCTTGCGCAGTGCGGCGATCTGCGGCTGCAGGGCGGCACGCGCCCGCTGCCCGCGCGCCGAGGCCCGGGACAGGGGATGCACGAGGAGTCGTACGAGCGCGGTGAACAGGACGATCGCGGCGGCCGCCGAGGAGGCCTGGAAGAGCGGTTCGAGCAGCTCGGCGAGCCCCTCGACGAGGCTCGCGAAGGCGGACATGAAGGAAGAGAAGAGGGAAGAGAAGCCGGACATGGATGAGCCCTCCGTGGGTCTCGTCGTGCCGAGGAGATGAGACGTGACGTACGTCGGCATGACGACCCGCGCGGGGTCTGCTGAGGTTCTCCGGAATTCCCCTGCGGACGCTCCGAGAGCGTTCGAAGAGTGGTCGGTGGTCCCCTACGCGGCCGTCAGGAGGGAACGGCCGGGTGCTCGGGGACGCCTGCGCCCCCGGGCGTCGGGGTCGCGCTGCGGCAGGAACGCCGTGCGCTTCTCGCGGTCGCGCATGGCCGTACGGACCCGTGTGCGGGGTACGGCGGGCGCGAGCCGGGAGGCGATGAGGGAACAGGCGGCCAGCGCGGACCCGGCCGCGGCGGTCGCCGCGAACGTGACGGCGACGGCTCCGGCGAGGCTGCCGGTGTCGAGGAGCGCCACCTGCAGAAGGAGGACGAGCAGCAGCACGGCGGGCTTCAGCTGCGCCCAGGTCCGTGTCATCGGCTGCACTCCTTCCCTCTGGTCCTACCTACTGCGGCTTACCGGTCCTACTGGCTCTGTGGCCTCCTGCCGTTATACAGGATCGGCTCCGGAAGCCGCTGCCGCAGGTGAGCGGCCATGAACACAGAAGAGGGAACAACGGACTCCGGCAAGGCCGTAGTACCCCGGGGGCATAGTCGCTACGCTCCCAGCGGGGGAACGCGCGTGCGGGTATGGGGAGTTGGGGGAGTCGATGGTGTACCGAAGACGTGTGCGTCTGTGTGTCGGCGCCTTAGCCACCGGGCTGCTGCTGGCCGGCTGTTCGGGAGGCGGCGACAACGGGACCGCCAAGCCCTCCGACTCCAAACCCACCGGCTCCCCGCAGGCCGCCGCGAGCGGTGACACCCGCTCCAGCCCGAGCCCGAGTCCCAGCGCCGGTGCCACGAGCCTGGACTTCACCCCCGATCCCGACCGCGCGCCGAAGACCCGCGCGGCGGCCCTGCGCCTGGCCCGCACCGTCGCGGCGGCACCCGCCGACTGGGGCCCCGGCTTCGTCAGGCGCAGCCCGTACGAGAGCGACCCCGCCTCCTGGCCCGTACTCGACCCGGACTGTGTCTGGCAGCGCGAGCCGCTGCCCTCGACGGTGCTCGCCAACGTCGCCCGCAACAGCGAACTGCCCGCGGAGGACGGCAAGGGCCCGATCCACGTCACCGCGACCGTCACCGTGCACCGGGCCGTGAAGGACGCCGACTGGGAGATGGCCGGGACCCTGGAGGAGGCGCTGCGCTGCCCCGATCAGCAGCTCCGCCAGAACGAGCGGATCAGCGGACTGCACTCCACGGGCGCGCAGTACGGCCTGATGGGCAACTTCACCTCCGAGGACACGCTCTCGGAAGGCGGCGAGTACTACAGCGACGAGCTGGGCGGCCCTCGCTACTACTACTGGATACAGAGCCGGCTGGCGCAGGTCACCGTGGCCGTCGTCGGCAGGGGTTCCGAGGGGCGGTCCGAGGAAGAGGTCGACTCCGCCCTGCGCCAGGGAGCGGTCCAGATGCTGACCCGCGTCGAGACCGAACTGGAGGCGGCCGAATGAGCGAGCGTCTGCTCCCCACCGACCCCGCCTCGATCGGGGGACACCGGCTGCTGGCCCGCCTCGGCGCGGGCGGCATGGGCGTGGTCTACCTCGGCCGTACGGAGGCCGGGAGCCTGGCCGCCGTCAAGGTCATCCAGGCCGAGTACGCGGACGAGCCGGACTTCCGAGCCAGGTTCCGCCGCGAGGTCGAGACGGCCCGCCGGGTGACCAGCCCCTGGGCGGTACCGGTCACCGGCGCCGACCCGGACGCGGACGAGCCCTGGCTGGCCACCGCCTTCGTGCCCGGCCCCTCGCTGGAGGAGGCGGTCGCCCGCCACGGCCCGCTGCCCACCCGCAGCGTGCGCGTCCTGGGCCGGATGCTCGGCGCCGCGCTGCGCGAGGTCCACGCCGCCGGTCTCGTCCACCGGGACGTCAAGCCCGCCAACGTCCTGCTCGCCGTGGACGGCCCGCGCCTCATCGACTTCGGGATCGCCCGCGCGACCGACGAGACCGCGATCACCTCCACCGATCTGGTCGTCGGCACGCCCGGTTTCCTCTCCCCCGAGCAGGCCGAGGCGCGTGGCGCGGCGGTGGGCCCGGCGAGCGACATCTTCTCGCTGGGCTGTCTGCTGGCGTACGCGGCGAGCGGCCGTCCGCCGTTCGGCACGGGCACGGCCGACGCCCTGCTCTACCGCACGGTCCACGACGAACCCGACCTGTCCGGCATCGAGGCCGGGGAGGACACGGAGGGCGTCGAACTGCTGACGCTGCTGCGGCTGTGCCTGGCGAAGGACCCGGCGGACCGCCCGACGGCCGAGCAGTTCGGCACGGTGCTGCTGGTCGAGGACTCGGTCCCCGAGGGCGGCCGGATCGACTGGCTGCCCGAGGACGTCGTACGGATCATCGCCGACCGTTCGGCCGAGATGCTGGCGCTCCCCGACATCGAGCCGACCGTCGCCGACGCGTCGGCCGCCGAAGCACCGACGGAGGCGGAACCGACGTCGCCCGGCCGACGCCGGCTGCTCCTGGCCTCCGGCGCGGCACTTCTCATGGCGGCGGGCGGAACCGCGGCCTGGGCCGCCCTGCGCGACGAGGACGACCCGGGCGCCTCGACGCCGCGGGCCCGCCGCTGGGCCATCGGCGTACAGGCGGATCTCAGCGGGGACCGGCGGACGACGGGCCAGGCGCAGGAGCGGGGCGCGCGGCTGGCGGTCGAGCAGTTCAACTCCCGTGGGAACAAGCCCTTCGAGCTCACCCTGAAGACCGCTGACGACGGCGGCAGCGCGGGCCGGGCGCCGGCCGCGGCGAAGAAACTGATCCAGGACGCCGACGTGCTCGCCGTGCTCGGCCCGACCAGCGACGAGGCGGCTACCGCGGTCCTCGGCACGTACGACGAGGCGCTGCTGCCGCTGCTGTCGGTCTCGGCCGGAGGACTGCTCCTGACCTCCCAGGAGTACCGGTCCTTCGTGCACTGCCGCCCCAGCGACGCGGCCCTCTCCCTGCCCATGAGCGTCTATCTCATGAAGCAGAAGGAGACACAGCGCCCCGGTCTCCTCCAGGACCGCACCGCGCAGACGTACGCCCAGGAGTCCGCCGGGGTCAACTCCACCATGCTGCGTCAGCTGGGCCGGCCGGCCTACCCCCGGGTGGTCCCGGAGAACACGCAGGACATGGGGCCCGTCGTCGCCGACATGCTGCGGGCCGGGATCGGCTCCTTCATCTACGCCGGCTATTCGCAGGGAGCCGCCCTGGTGGCCCGCGAGCTGGCGGCGGCCGGCTTCGACCGGCCGCGGTTCGCCTCACAGGCCGTGATCGACCCGGCGTTCCTCGAGCTGGCCGGGGACGCGGCCGAGGGATGGCTGATGACCGCCTCCTTCGTCGACCCCTCCGCCCTGCCGGCCGCGGCGGCCTTCACCGCCGCCTTCCGCAAGCGGTTCGGCGCCGCGCCCGGCTACTACGCGGCCGAGGCGTACGACACCGTCAACCTCGTCCTCCAGGAGCTGGTGAAGGCCACGAAGGGCGGACGGCCGCCGGGGCGCAAGGACCTGGTGGGCCTGCTGCGCAAGAGCCGCTACAAGGGCATCACGAAGGAGTTCTCCTTCAAGCCGGAGGACGGCACGTTCGCCGGCTGGGGCATCTTCCTGCACCAGGTCGAGGGCGGCCGGTTCCGGTTCCTCGGTGATGCCCCCTCCGAGGTGTAGCCGTGAGCGGGTCGCTGTGAGCGGGTCTCCGTGAGCCATCCCCCGTCGGAGGGGCCCGCGGGAGTGCGCGCCCTCAAGCCCGGCGACCCGACCTTCGTCGGCGGCTACCGGCTGCTCGGCCGGCTCGGCGCGGGCGGCATGGGCGTGGTCTACCTGGCCCGTTCGACGGGCGGGGCGCTGGTCGCGCTGAAGGTGATCCGCGCCGAGTACGCGGCCGACCACGACTTCCGGGCCCGGTTCCGGCGCGAGGCCGAGGCGGCGAGCGGGCTCACCGGGCAGTGGGTGACACCGGTGACCGCGGCGGAGCCGGCGGCCCGCGAGCCCTGGCTGGCGACCGCCTTCGTACCGGGCCCGTCGCTGTCCGAGGCCGTCACGCTGTACGGGCCGCTGCCGGAGCGTACGGTCCGCTTCCTCGGCGCCCGGCTGGCCGAGGCGCTCACCGAGGTGCACGCCGCGGGCCTCGTCCACCGGGACGTCAAGCCGGGCAACATCCTGCTCGCCCTGGACGGCCCCCGGCTGATCGACTTCGGCATCGCGCGTTCCACCGGTGCCACCGCGCTGACCGCGAGCGATGTGGTGATCGGCTCGCCCGGCTACCTCTCGCCCGAGCAGGCGCGGGGGCAGGGCCGTGACATCGGCCCGCCGAGCGACGTCTTCTCGCTGGGCTGCGTCCTGGCGTACGCGGCGACCGGCCGCCGCCCGTTCGGCACCGGCACCGCGGCCGCCGTCATCTTCCGTACGGTCCACGAGGAACCGGACCTGGACGCCGTGCCGTGGACCCTGGTCCCACTGCTGACCGGCTGTCTCGCCAAGGACCCGGCGGCCAGACCGACCGCGCAGGAGGTACGGGCCGCTCTGGCGGGTGAGGACGACGGGGAGGATGACTCGGCGGGCGAGGGGGTGGGCGTGGGGGACGCTGCGGGCGAGGGGGAGGGCGACTCGGCGGGCGAGCGGGCGGGGGGCCCTGCGGGCGGGCAGGAGGGCGAGCGGGAGGGCGACCCTGCGGGCGAGCGGGAGAGCGGCCCTGCGGGCGAGCGGGGTGCCGGGCTGGAGGCCGGGCGAGGCGCCGGAGGGGGAGCCGGACGGGAGGGCGGAGGAAGTGCCGGACGGGGAGCCGGACGAGAGGGCGGAGGAAGTGCCGGACGGGGAGCCGGACGAGAGGGCGGAGGAAGTGCCGGACGGGGAGCCGGAGGGAAGGGCGGGCGGAAGGGTGGAGGCGAGGCCGGGCGGGAGGCCGACTGGCTGCCGCCCTCGCTGCCCCGGCTGATCGCGGAACGCTCGTCCGCCGTCCTGGCGCTGCCCGACCCCGGGCCGACCACTCTCGTCCAGTCGCAGGAACCGCCCGCCGTCTCCCGGCGCCGCCTGCTGACGCTGGGTTCGGCGGCCGCCGTGGTCCTGACCGGCGGCGGCCTCGCGGCCTGGGCCGCCGCCAGGTCCACGTCCGGCGGCGACGACGCGACCCGCTCCGCACCACTGCCCCGGTACGTGATCGGCCTGCACGCGGACCTGTCCGGCCCGGACAAGGCGATCGGCCTGGCCCAGGAGCGCGGCGCCCGCCTGGCCGTCGCGGACTTCAACTCCCGCTCCCGCGACGGCCGCGCCTTCGACCTGACCCTGAAGGTCCTGGACGACGCGGGCGAGGCGAAGCGTGCCGCGGAGGTGGCCGGGAAGTTCGTCGCGGACCACGACGTGTACGCCGTCCTCGGCCCGACGGGCAGCGCCGCGGCCGAGGCCTCCGCCACCCGCTACCAGAAGGCCCTGCTGCCCCTCGTGACCGTCTCCTCCCCCGCCGAACTGGAATCCCAGTCCAGCAGCCGCGGGTACTTCCAGCTCAGACCCGACGAGAACGCCCTCTCGACGCCCTTCATCCACTACCTCACCCACACCGAGGAGAGCCGCAGAACCGCCCTCGTGGACGACAGGGCGTCCAGCCGCACCAGTTGGCAGATCGTCAAGGACCTGACCGCGTTCCCGCCCTCCAGGGGCACGACCACGACCCATGTCGTCCCCGCGGACAGCGAGGACTTCGACACGGTCGCCGCCGCCGTCCTCGCCGCCGACGCGCAGGCCGTGGTGTACGCCGGCGCCTCACCGCACCGGGCCGCCCGCTGCGCCCGCGCGCTGCGAGAGGCCGGGTTCCGGGGCACGCGCATGGCGCCGGAACCGGTCCTGCAGAGCGCGTTCCTCACCGAGGCGGGCCCGGCGGCCGAGGGCTGGGTGATCACCACGACCTATGTCGACCCGGCCGAGCTGCCCGGCGCGGCACGCTTCGTGGCGGCGTACAAGAAGCGCTTCGGGGTACGCACCGTCGAGCACTTCGCGGTGGAGGCGTACGACGCGCTGCTCTTCGTCGCCCAGGGCCTGCGCGAGCTGGGCAGCGTGGAGCCCGAGCGGGGCGCCATGGTGCGCAGGCTCCGCCGGACCACCCACAAGGGGCTCGCCAAGACCATCGAGTTCGACCCGGTGACCAAGGAGTTCCGCTGGGTCAACGGCCTCTTCCTCCACCGCGTGGAGAACGGCGTCCCGCACTTCCTCGGCCGCTACGACCAGCTGAAAAAGAGCTGATCGGGTGGGGGCCGGGTTGGGCTGGGCGGGGTGGCTCAGCGGGGCCGCATGGAACCGAGCTTCCCCCAGACCACCAGGCGGTACTTGGACGTGTACTCCGGAGTGCACGTGGTGAGCGTGAGGTAGTACCCGGGGTCCGTGTAGCCGTACGAGGGCCTGACCGAGCTGCGAGGAATCTCCCGTATCACTCCACCGTCCCCCGCCGAGGTCTGCGCCAGCGTCCTGTCGACGACGTACGTGTAGACGGCGGCCGGGGTCTCGACCTCGATCCGGTCCCCCCGCCGGAGCCGGTTGATGTACCGGAACGGCTCCCCATGCGTGTTCCGATGCCCGGCGAGCGCGAAGTTCCCGGCCCGCCCGGGCTGCGCGGTGTCCGGGTAATGACCGACGTACCCCTTGTTCAGCACGTTCCCCTTACTGATCCCTTCCGCGACCGGAACGCGCAGGCCGAGGCGGGGGATGCTGAGGATGGCGTACGCCTGGGTCCAGCGGGGACGGGGGTTGGTGTCGGTGGCCGAGGCGGAGTCAGGCGCAGTCCGGGAGTCGGCACCGGACCGGTCACGGGAAGAGCCGGACCCACCGCCCGAGCCGGACCCGCCGACCGCGGCCGAGCCCTCCCCACCCTCACTCCCATCCCTGGCACCCCACTCGCTCTCCAGGGCCTGGACCTTCCTCTCGGCGCCCTCACGGGCCTGCCGATTGGTCCACCACAGCTGGTGGACGACGAGGAGCATGAGGACGACACCGAGGGTTACGAGGATCTCGGCGCCGTTCCAGAGAAGGCGGGCGTAGCGCGCACGCCGCCGCCGGGCCCGCTGATGAACGACGGGGACTCGCATGCGGACGCCTGCCTCCTCCCGCAAGAGCCTCAGCCTGCTGTGGCTGCCGCAAGATAAGGGCTGAAGCCCCAACTCACCATCCCCATGAACGAGCCGCGCCCTCCCCACCGCTCACGACCACCCACGACTCCTCACGCCCCCACCCCCGATCTCACCCCTGGCCTGCCCATACCTCTCCTCCGCCGGGCGGTCGGCAGTACGGTGTCCACCATGCGCCCCGACACGTCTGCCGAGTACGTCGACCACAACGCCGAAGCAGCACGCCTGGAGCGGACCGCCGGCCTCTACCCCGAGGACGCCGAGCACCTGCTGCTGCAGGCTGCGGCCCACCTCGAACTGGCCGACGACCGCCCGCGAGCCACCGCCTTCTACGACCGTCTCCTCTCCAGCGCGACCCCCCTGGAGAACCCATTCCTGGTACGGGCCCTCAAGGCGGCCAACCTCTGGGAGTACGGCCACGAGGCGGAGGCGAAGGCGATCATCGAGGGCGTCCGCGCGGCGTCACCCCGCGATCCGGCCCCCTGGGTGATCGTGGCCGAGTCCCTGGAGTCCCACGACGAGCTCGAAGCCGCACAGCAGACGTTCACGGAGGCGGCGACCCACCTCCTGACGGACGTCCCCGAACCCCCGTACGCGACCCACCCGGTCCTCTTCGGCCGCCACCGCGTACGCCGCATGCTGGGCCTGCCCCACGACAACTGGGACTCCCTCGCGGACACCCTCCACTCCTCCCCGGTCTCCCTGGACGAACTCCACGACCCCAAGCGCGTGTGGTCCCTGGGCTCGGACAACCCGGCGGAACTGGAGGCGGAAATCTCGCGCCTGCGCGCCGAGTTGGGCACGTACCGCGAGGCACTGTCCCGCCCGTTCCCGGTAGCGGTCCTCCACTGGCCGACCTCGGAACTGTCGGAACTGGTGACGGCGTATCCGACCTTGGCGGAGGAGTACCCGTCGCATGAGGAGCACCTGGCGACGATAGAGGGATCACTGAGGGAGCTCGCGGCCTCCGGCACGCCGAACTTGGGGATCGTGACAGGCACGGTTCCTTCTTACGAGGCGTTCGCTGCCTCGGAGGGGGCTTCGCCCGGTGATGCTTCGTTGTTGCCGCAGTATGCGACGACGTTGGCGGCGAGGGGGAGGGCGGAGGCTTGGCCGCCGGAGCGGGGGGCGTCTTGTTGGTGTGGGTCGGGGCGAGTGTATGAGGGGTGCCACGGGACGGAATAGCCCGCCACAATGAGCCCCAGCCTTACTGTTCCTGGCTGGGGCTGGCCTGCTTCTCCCACTTCTCACGGTGATAGCGAACATAGTCCGGGTGCACTTTGTGCCAACCCTTCATCGTCAGCTTCGGCAATACATCTGCGCCGAACATGCCTGCGCGCACGATGATTGACCAGTCATCGGCAACGACGACAGCCCCGATATCGAGCCGCACATGGCAGTTGGGGCACAGGCACAGGATATTCGGCTCAACGTCAGGGCCATGGTGAGGCGCACCTATAGGCCTTATGTGAGCACCCTCGCTGTAGGGTTTTCCATCCGGTCCTTCCATGCGGAGGCCACACAGCTGGCACTCGCCTGCGTAAAGCTTCTTAACGCGCCTGGCTGCCGCGGCATCCCGCACAAGACGCTGCACCTTCGAAGTGCGCACCTCGGGAAACTTTTCCTCTTGCTGTTCGTCGAGCTCCTCTAGCATTTCGACGATATGGCGCTCTGCAGAGGTAGGCTCTTGGAGAGGGTCAGAAAGACGCTCCAAGTCGAACTGGCAGATTTCGATATCCGAGCCGTCTGGTGCAGGCGACTTCGAAATCGCCGTACGGATCGCCGTAATCTCGTACAGGCCGTCATAACGGTAGTCATCAGGCAGCGAGTAGCGCGGGTCTCCTTCAAAGCCGCGGATGACACGGACGGGATATTTGCGCTCATAGCTGCGCTTCAGGGCAGCATTATCCTGATACAGCCATGATTGGCTACGCAGAAGCTTCCCAGTTGCTGCATCCTTGTCTTTGTCCGGCGAGGCGCCTGTGTATCGCACCCACGTCCAGTGATCCTCGTCGTCTTCGTACCCCCCGTGCAGCACGATGGCGTCGCCGACTTCACTGCCGTCCTTGTCGGCGAGCCAAGAGATGCCCTTCTGGTTGGCTCGGTGCAGCTTGGCCCGCAGCACATCCATCCTCCGATGGAAGACATCCCCCACCGCGACACCCTCTACATGACCGATGACTCGTTCGATTTCCACGGCTCCACTGGAGCGAAATCGATCACTGATGTCAAACCCTTATCAAGAGTTGACTGGTTGTGGCGCATGGAGGTTCCGAATCAGCCCTCCTCGCCCGGTGTCAGTGGTCTCTGTTACACATGGGCGCAGTTGCCTGAGCGATCAAGGGGGATCAGCGTGTCTGAGCCGGGAGACCTGTCGCAGCCCGTCGCGGGTGTGTACGAGGAGCTCATCACGCTGCGGTGCGAGCAGAGGCTGAAGGAACTCGCCGCCCTGGGATGGCACCCGGTACACGAGGCTGTGGGAGCCGAATCGGTTCCCCATGTTCTGGCAAGACACGTCGCCGGAGCTGTTCGACGCGTACTGAACACCCTCCCAGCTGCGGAGCGGGTGCACGCGGCGAACCACCTCCTGGAGTCCATCGGCACTCTTGAAGGGGCGAAGGAATGGGTGGACGTGGTCGCCGAAGGACCGCGCCAACTCCTAGCGCTAACACGGCAGGAGGCACCGGGTGTCTTCGCCGTCCGCCCGGCTATCCCACTCTCCGACACAGCGCTGATAACCAACTCGCCAGAGGACCCCAGTCTCGGCTTCGAACTGCGCGCCGAGCTCGCCACCACCGACCGGGTCGATCTCCTCTGCGCCTTCGTGAAGTGGCACGGTCTGCGCATCATCGAGCAGTCCCTCAAAGCAGCCCATGAGCGGGACGTACCCATACGCGTCATCACGACGACGTACATCGGAGCAACCGAGCGTCGCGCTCTGGATCGTTTGGTGCAAGATTTCAACGCCGAAGTCAAGGTCAACTACGAGACACGGTCGACACGGCTTCACGCCAAAGCTTGGCTATTCCGTCGCAGGAGCGGTTACGACACGGCGTACGTCGGGAGCTCCAACCTCTCAAAAGCCGCACTGCTCGATGGTCTGGAGTGGAATGTTCGACTGTCTTCCATCGCCACGCCCGATGTACTCCGAAAATTCGAGGCAACCTTCGAGGCGTACTGGAGTGACCCGTCCTTCGAGACATACGACCCCGAAGCTGATGGAACTCGCCTACAGGAAGCCTTGGCGATCGCCGGAGGCACCTCTTCAAAGCCAGCCGTGGACCGCGGTATCACGCTGTCCGGTCTTGAGGTGCGGCCCTACGCACATCAGCGCGACATGTTGGAGCGGCTAGAAGTCGATCGGGAGGTGCACGACCGACACCGAAATCTTCTAGTGGCGGCTACTGGAACCGGCAAGACTGTGATGGCTGCACTCGATTACAAGCAGCTACGCAAGAAGCACGGACGTGACCTGCGGCTACTATTCGTCGCCCACCGCAAGGAGATCTTGCAGCAGTCCTTGCGAACCTATCAAGACGTCTTGGTAGACCCGAACTTCGGCGAGTCTCTCCACAGCGGGGAAATCCCAGAGCGGTGGACGCATGTCTTCGCCAGCGTGCAATCACTGAACGCACGCGCTCTCGACCAGCTTTCCCCTGATCATTTCGACATGATCGTGATCGACGAATTCCATCACGGGACCTCACCGACGTATCGGAAGATCCTCGATCACTTCCATCCATTGGAGCTGCTTGGGCTGACAGCGACGCCTGAGCGTATGGATGGAAAGAACATCCAAGACGAGTTCTTCGACGGCCGGATCGCTGCCGAGATGCGGCTATGGGAGGCTTTGGAGAATGATCTACTCAGCCCCTTTCACTACTTCGGAATCAGCGACAACACCGATCTGAGTACGGTGAAGTGGGGCCGCGGAGCGTACGACGCAAGTGATTTGAGCAACGTACTGACCGGCAATGACGCACGGGCACGGCTGGTCGTGAAGGCCGTTGAAGAAAAGCTCGTGGAGCCCGGTGCCATGCGGGCACTGGGCTTCTGCGTGTCAGTCAAGCACGCGCACTTCATGGCGAAGCACTTCCGCGTTGCTGGCCTCAACGCCATTGCCTTGTCCGGCGAGAGTCCAGCCGAGCAACGCAAGCAGGCACTGGCTGACCTCAAGTCCGGGTCCCTACAGGCGATCTTCTCCGTCGATCTCTTCAACGAGGGCCTCGACATCCCTGATGTAGACACGCTGCTTCTGCTCCGCCCCACCTCAAGCGCAACGGTGTTCCTCCAGCAGCTCGGCCGGGGCCTTCGCCGCACCGAGGACAAAGCGGTGCTGACCGTGCTGGACTTCATCGGGCAGCATCGCAAGGAGTTTCGCTTCGAGAATCAGTTCCGAGCGCTCACGAACCTGACCCGCAAGCGACTCCTGGACAACATCGAGCATGACTTCCCGCAGCTTCCGTCCGGCTGCCAGATCCTCCTTGAGGAGAAGGCGAAGAAGACCATCATCGCCAACATCAAGGAACAGATCGGCGTCAACGTTACTGCCCTGGCGCGCGAGGTCGCAGACTATTCCGAACCGAAGCTGAGCCACTATCTCCGCGAGAGCGGGCGCGAACTAAAAGAGCTCTACCGAGGAAACGGCAACTCATGGACTGGGCTGCTGCGCCGCTCTGGCCTGTTGAAGGGTGCGGAACCGGAAAGTGAAGCAGCACTACTCAAGCGAATCTCCGCCTTCCTCCACGTGGATGACCCGCTCCGAGTAGCAGCGTACACACGGATGTTGGAAGACGACGCCCCCCTCTACACCGAACTCGACGAGCAGGGGCAGGCCTACGCCCGCATGCTCTTCTTCCAGCTGTGGCCGCTCGGAGGCATCACCCGCAAGGGCTTCGCACACTACGACGCCGGATTTGCAACTCTGCGCAAGCAGCACGCCATCCGCAGCGAGCTACGCCAGGTGCTGGCATACAACCTCGATCACACCGAGCACGTCCCGGTCCCACTGCTAGGGATTGGCGGGCAGAACGGCGTCCCACTGACCGTGCACGCCTCTTACAGCCGCGAGGAGATCCTTCCCGCCCTTGGCCAGTCCTACATCGGCGGCTTCATGCCAGGCGACTTCCGCGAGGGTGTGAAGTGGTGCGAGTCGCACAAGACCGACGCTCTCCTCATCACGCTAGAGAAGGACGAGAAAGACTTCTCTCCGCAGACCCGCTATCACGACTACGCACTGAGCGAGACTGCCTTCCATTGGGAGTCCCAAAACCAGACCTCGGACACCTCCCCGACCGGGCTCCGCTACCAGCATCACACCACTGAGGGCAGTCACGTTCTGCTCTTTGTGCGCCGCTACAAGAGCACTGATATCGGAGGAGCTCAACCCTGGATGCTGCTCGGCCCGGCCGAGTACGACGGCCACACGGGAAGCAAGCCGATGGCAATCACATGGAAGCTGAGGCACGAGATCCCAGCGGATGTCTGGACGTACTCGGCAATCGTGGCGGGGTGACACTCACATCGATTCGCCTACGAGGCCAACTTCAGCCTCGAAGTGCGTCTGGGCTCGGTCGAGCGCTTCATCCGCATCACGGCCATGCGCTCGAAGCCAGTGCAGGAGGTCGGCGATGGCATGGATCGCCGCTTCCTCTGCCGTGGCCATGCTCAGCGAACTTGCGACTGCTGTTCGCGGCGACTTTGCTGCCCGATACAGATCGAGCATTCCCTCGGCTCTTGCCACACGGGATCCTCCGCCGTGCCCGTTGGGCGTGGTCAGGCTGGTGGAGAGCTCGCACCATGTCACTTTGCGGTCAGCCAGGAGTTGGACGCCCCAGCGGTCGGCGGTGGCATCGATGAGTGCCATGCCCCGCCCCGACTCGGCATCGAGGTCCGAGCTAAGGAGCGTCGGAAGGGCTCGGGCGCCGGGGTCGTGGACCTCGATACGCAGATGAGTGCCGTTCATAGAGACAGCGAGAGTGGTCGGAGTGCCGGGACCAACGTGCGTAATTACGTTGGACACGAGCTCGCTAACGCAGAGTTGGGCGTCGTCGGTGACTTCGTGCAGGCCCCAGACCCCCAGGTGCAGCCTCATGATGCGGCGCAGGGCTGCCACCTCCTCGGGTTCGGCCGTGAAGGCCAAGTCCCATGGCTTCCGGGACATGCACGCTTCCTGAATCACCGGGTCCCCTCTCGTCGCTCGCCGTCGCCGCCGGCTCCAGATGATCGGCGGAGTGTCACGAACGCTCACAGTGAGTGGCGTTGCTTGCCAGGATGGCGTCCGCGTATCCCGTCGTGCAATGTGCACGGCGGGATTCCCACTTCCGAGTGATTGGCAAGCCCGCCCCTTGGCACGAGACTGAACGCCGGTTACCGAGAAGGGTGTTGGGAATGGCAGGTTCACCGACGGCACGCCGTCGTCGCCTCTCGATCGAGCTGAAGAAGCTGCGCGAGGCCAACGCCCTCACCTGCGCCCAAGTCGGTTCGGCACTGGACTGGAGTGGCTCCAAGGTCAATCGGATGGAGACGGGAAGCGGCAGGGTCCAGCCGTCCGACATCGATGCGCTGTGCCGCTTCTACGAGACCGGCGACGAACTGCGCGAGTTCCTGAAGTCTCTTGCGAGGCAGGCCAAGACGCGCGGCTGGTGGCAGGAGCACGGATCGGGGGTGCCCCAGTGGTTCTCCATCTACATCGGCCTGGAGCAGGAAGCCTCCACGTTCCGTCAGTACCAGTGCGAGTTGCTCCCCGGGCTCATGCAGACCCCGGCGTACGCCTGCGAACTTCACAAGACGGGTGCACATCTGCCCGCCCAGGACATCGATCGCGCGGTGCGCGTACGCATGGAGCGCCAGGCCATGCTGACGCGACCCGAGGCCCCGGATGCCTGGTTCGTCGTGAACGAAGGGTCTCTCCGCAATGTCATCGGGGAGCGGGCGCTGATGAGAGAACAGCTCGAACGCATCCTGGAGTCATCGGAGTTGCCGAGCGTCACATTGCAGGTCCTCCCGTTCGACTCAGGCACCTACCCGGCCACGGGATCGTTCACCATGCTCGGCTTCCCCGACCAGGAGGACCCGGACATCGTGTACCGGGACGGCATCACCGATGCCGTCTACCTGGAAGGGGAGCATCATGTGCGTGAGTACACGAGGGCGTTCGACGGCTTGAGGGCAGCTGCCCTGAGCCCTCAGCGCTCCGCCGAGCTGATCAAGTCCATTCTTAAGGAATACGCAAGATGAGCATTGCGCGGCCTGCTCCCCGGGACCCCTCATCGTGGTTCAAGTCCTCTTACAGCAACGGCGCGGGCGGTGAGTGCGTCGAGTGCGCCCACGCCGTCGGCGGGGCCCTCGTACGCGACTCCAAGGACAGTCGTGGCCCCGTGCTCACCATTCGCGTTCACGCCTGGCGGGCCTTCATACGGGCCTTGGATGGCGATGCTCTCGCGGCAGGCTGAGCTGCCGAGTTGCGGTCGAGAACACGCGGCGACCAGAGCCCCCTCCCGTGGCGATCAGCGGTGGGTCCGCCTAGCCGGTGGAGCCAACGATGGTCCATGGCGCGTAGGCGTTGCGCGTGGAGTGGCCTGTCACTGATGCGGTCCATGGCGAGGGGTAGTCTGGCGCGCGAAATTCCAGAGTCTGGGCGGACGGTGGTGGATTCCTCGCCCACTGGTATCGGGGCCGGGGGCCTCGAACTGTGACCGGATGATGGCCGATAGGGATCCAGGGGTCGACGTGGGGTTTGCTGAGCAGCTGGTCACGGTGGGCGCGGTCATGGCGGGGGCCGCGGGGTCCTACCTCACTACTCGGCTGACCGAGCGGGATCGGTTCGAGCGTGATCTGCGCGTTCGGTGGGACGCGCACCGCCTCGACTCGTACGTCGCTTACGTCGCGGCCGTCAAGCACGTCTATCGGTGCGCACAGCAGGTGTTCACCCCGCAGTGGGACGACAGTGATCCGGCGGCTCGTGATGCTCTGCTGGCCGAGATGAGGGCGGCCGAGGGGGATCGGTCGCACGCCTTTGAGCGGGTGATGCTGCTGGGCGACGCGGCGACCGTACAGGCTGCCCACGATCTCAACGGTCGGCTGTGGCAGCTGGAACGGCCGGCCCGGGGCGCCGAAGAGATCACCCAGGACATGTGGCACGAGCGCGCCAACGAATGGTTGGTCACCCTCAACAATTTCCACGAGCATGCTCGGCAGAATCTCGGAATAGCGGGAGAATCCGCCCGGCGTGATGTGGTGCCGCAATCTCGCGCGGACTCTGAGCAGTAACTCCGCGCCGACTTGGAGGGGTGGGGTGGCGGCGCGAGGGTGCGTGGGTTGGCCGAGTAAGTCTTGATGGCTTGGTCGAGTCGCTGTCCGGGTGGTGTTGGTGAACCTGGGTTGCGAAGGTGCCGTGGGGCCGCCCGCTTCTTTTTCAGTGTCGTGATTCCGTGGGCCGTGTAAAGGGCGGCCTTTGGCCGTCGCCTGCGGCGATTTCGCTTCGCTTCACCCTTGACTCGGCCCACGGAATCACGGGGTGGAAGCGAGCGGGCGGCCGGGGAGAGTGGGGTCCCCGGGTAGGCGTGCGGCGCGGGTGGGATTGGGTGTGGGGCGGGGTCTTCGGGCGCGGTTGCGTCTCGCCAGCACGCCGGGTGGCTTAGCGGCTTTCGGGTAGCGGGGGGTTCTATACGTGCGGGTGTGCGGGGCCGCCGAGGGTTCCCTGCATGGGTCCTTTCTTTCACCCTTTCGATTACTTGGCTGACCTGGTCTTATCACGTTGAGTGAAGGAGAATTGAAGGAGTCAACTCACCTGGTGGGAAGGTGAGTTGGTGTGATCTCGGGGCGTGGCAGCGGGGGGTGCGTTAACTGTGAGCGAAGTGGTTCCGGGAGGAGTGCCCTTCTCCACTGACGTGGCCGCGGAGTCTTTGGATGCCTGGGCCGCGCTCCTCCGGGAGCAGGCTCCCTGTGGTGAGACCGCTGCTGCTCTTGATGATTTGAAGGGTGCGTGGCTTTCTCCTCGGGGGCGGATTGATGCGCTTGCCGTTGTGGAGCGGCATCTGGCTTGGTTGCAGGCCAAGCAGGTTGAGTTGTTGGCCTTCATTTCCGATCACACCGAGGGGTCGGCGTCGGCCGATGTTCCTGCTGTGGGTTCTGATATGGATGCCGTTTTTCTCGGTGAGTGGGACTGTGCCGTTGAAGAAGTTGCCTGCGCCTTGAAGTTGGCCAATTCCACTGCTGCTCAGCGGTTGGAGACTGCTCGGTTGCTGACGGCTCGGCATCCGGCGACCCTCGGGTTGCTGGCCGATGGGGAGATCTCGTATCAGCAGGCCAGGATCGTGGCCGAGCAGTGTGCTGCGTTGGCGGTGGACGTGGCTGGGGAGGTCGAGCGTGCGCTCGTCGAGAAGATGCCTCGGCAGGCTGCTGGGCAGACTCGGGCCGCTGTGCGGCGGCAGGTTCTTCGGGTTGATCCCGAGGGGGCTGAGGGTCGTCATCAGCAGCGCGTGCGGGAGCGGAAGTTGTTGTCCTATCCGCAGGAGGATGGGATGGCCTTGTTCGGGGCCGTGTTGCCCGCCCAGCGCGCCGCCGTGATGGAGCAGGTCGTGGAGGCGTACGCCCTTGGGTACGGGGACGAGGGGCGTACGTTGGATCAGAAGCGGGTCGATGCGTTGTACGACCTGGTGGTCCAGCAGCCGCGGAATGGAGCGCGTGGGGCCCCTTCCACCACCGCTGTTGTTCACGTCACCGTGCCGATTGATGTGCTTATGGGCGTTGATGACGGGCCGGGTGAGCTGAAGGGGTACGGCCCAGTCACCGCCAGTCAGGTTCGGGACATCGCCTTCGCCGCCGGGACCGTATGGCGGCGGCTTCTTGTTCAGCCTGCTGGTGGGCTGCTCGTGAAGAGCGATCCCACTACCTACAAGCCGACCGCGGAGACCGCGCGGCATGTGGTTGCTCGGGATCAGTACTGTGCGTTTCCCAGTTGTCGGATGCCTGCCTCGCGTTGCGATCTCGATCATGTTCGGGCTTTTGACCATGCTCGTCCTGAGCGGGGCGGGCCCACCACTCCCGAGAATCTTCAGCCGCTGTGTCGGCGGCATCATCGGCTCAAGACTCATCATCCGGGGTGGAGAGTGGGCAGGGATGCCCGTACCGGGGACGCCGTCTGGACCGCGCCGACCGGGCATACGTATGTCAACACCCCGCCCGTCTACCGCGAGTGAGCGAGGCCGCTCACGTCAGTGGGTGTGATGTTCGGCCCGAGGCCTCGTCAATTTCGTCGTGGGCCTTGGTCAGGAGTTTCATCGCCAGTTCGTTCAAGGCCCTGGCGCCGGCTACTTCCTCGCCCACCCTCGGCTGGTTGGAGTCGGAGGGGTGGCGGCTCGCGTAGCCGTGGGCCCGTACCTCGCTTCCGTCGGGGAGGCGCACTAGGGCGGCTGCGCGCGTGCGGTTGTCGTCCTCGTCGAATTCCAGCTCTATGTGCCATCCGACAGCGGTCTTCATCGTCATCACGATCACCTCCGGAGCCGCTGTTTCCAGCTGCCCTCCAGCCGTCTTCCAGCTGCCTTCCGCTGCTTCCACCTTCCTCCAGAGTGCGCCTGCTCCGCTGCGATTGCACGGCGTACCTCGTGACAGAAGCTGCCTGGGTTCCTCGCGTCACGTCGTCTCGCAGCGGGTCCGGAGCAGCTCCACTCCGTCGCCCTCCAGGTCGTCGCAGTACGCCGCGCGCCCCGTCATCGCCATCACCAGGGCCAGGGTCGTACCTGAGACCAGCGGGCCGGTGCCTGTCGTGAAAGGGCCGTCCGTCGCGGTGAGTCTCAGGCCGTCGATGCGTCCCTTGGCGAGGACCACGAGGTCCGAGCCCCGGTAGTACTCGGCCACCTTCGTGACCGTCTCGATCGGGTGGTCGCGGACCATGCCCAGCGGGCGTCGGATGTCCTCTCCGTGGACGATCGTCTCGCCCAGCATGGCCAGGGTGGGGAGGGGAGGCTTGGTCGTGCTCGGGACCACCCGTCGGAATCTCTCCAGTGTGTCCGCCGGGGTGGCGCCCAGCTGCTCGGCCAGCCGCATCGCCACCTGTTTGTCGAAGTCGAACCGGCAGCGGATCACACCCGCCAGCCAGCGTACGGAGTTGAGGCTCGCACCCGCGGTGAGGTGCGCCAGCACCTCGCGCACCGTCAGCTCGGTGCAGAGCGAGCGCGTTTTCCACTGCTCGTCGGTCAGGTCCGTGACATCGGCCGCCAGTGCCGTTCGCTCGGCGCGGATCAGGGGCCAGGCTCCGGTTGTCCCTCGGCTGCTGCGGGCTGCTCTCGGTTCCGGATCAGTCATACGGGGCTCCTGTCATGGGGGCGCGCGGGTGTGGGCGTATGCATGGTCTCCGGCTTTCGATCCGCCTGTGATCCAGGTCTCATCATCGCTGTGCAGCAGAAAACACGGGTTCCGCGTCGAGGGGGTGACAGGAAGGGAGGAGCGTGTGGATCTGGCAACCGAGTGGAAGCTGAGTGCCGGTCGTGGTGAGGCCGAGGTCGGGTCGGCGGAGATGGACTTTAACCGGTTCGTCGCCGCCCGGTCGGCTCCGTTGTTCCGCGGCGCCCTCGTTCTGACCGGGAACCGCGAGACGGCGGAGGACCTGGTCCAGGAGACCCTGGAGCGGGTCTGCCGCAAGTGGCGCACGATCGCCGCCAAGGACGCTCCGGACGCATACGTCCGGCGGATCATGGTGAACCTGGCCAACGACCGTTGGCGGAGGTTCCGTCGCACGGTTCCTCACCAGGACACCGGTGACATGGCGGCTCCGGGTGACGAGTACGGGCGTATAGACAGCAGGGACCAGCTGGTCCGTGCTCTGCAGAGTCTGCCGATGCGGATGCGGACGGTCGTGGTGCTTCGGTACTTCCACGATCTGTCCGACGCCGAGATCGCGGCCGATCTGCGCATCTCGCAGAGCACCGTACGGTCACAGCTCGCTCGCGGCATGGAAAAGCTCAGAAGCCAGTTTCCCGCACTCTCCGGCCCTTCACCGCGGCAGCCCGAGGAGGGAACCCGATGACCTCGAACGATTCGCGGCCCTTCGGCTGCGCACACCCCACATCCTTCGAAGAGGAACTGGTGAACGCCATGAACAACTTCGCGAACTCCGCCGACGCGCCCACCTTCGACGCGCCCGGCATCACCCGCAGGTCCCGTCGCAAGCGCGCCACGGCCATCGCCGGTATCTCGGCCGCCCTCATCGTGGCCGGCGGCGGTACCGCCCTCGCCTCCATCACCGGCGGTTCGGACGCGCCGAAGCCCGCTCCCGCGGCCGCCATCACAGCGGCGCCCGCCAAGGACGCCGCCACCCTGTTGTTCGCCCACAGCGCGGGCATGACCATCCCGATCGATCTCCTCGGCGCCAGCCTGGCCGACGCCAAGGGGCAGATCGAGAAGACCCAGACCAAGCTGGGCAAGGTCAGCAAGGTGGACTGCGGCAAGTACGGCAAGCCGGGCACGGTCATCCAGGTCGACCCCCACAGCCCGAAGACCGTCGCCAACGGCGACACCGTCAATGTGACCCTCTGCGCCGGCTGATCCGAGGCCCCCTGCTCGCCCCCGCCCCTCCCGGTACCGGTGCCCGGAGGAGCGGGGCGCGGCACGCTCAGGGATGATCTGTCCCATGGGGCATGGGAAAGGGCACGGGGCGGACATGGACGACGCCCGGGCATGGGACAAGCGGCTGGCATGGGCGTACGGACTGATCGCGAACGACCCGGCCGAACGGGCCGCCGCGCTCGACCACTTGGCCTCCGCGCGCAGGAGGACCGAGGAGGCTCAGCATCGGTTCAACGAGACGTTGCGGATGCTGCAGGGGCAGGGGGTGATGTATCCGTACGAGGATCCGGCGCTGCGGTCGGCCAACGAGGAGTACCTGTGGGCCCGGAGCCATTCCCTGCCCAGCGGCATGTGGGACAGAGGCCACGGCGAGGATCTCGCCGAATGGCCCGGGTTGCCCTACGCGCTGCTCTTCCTGGAGTGGGAAGCCCGGTATCCGGAGGAGTGGACCCGGCATGCCAAGGCGTGGGGGACCAAGGAGGGGCTCATCCGCGATCTGGCCACCGACGCCGTCGGGCAGGATCCGGTGGCCCGGACCAAGCTGATCGACCTGGTGGAGATCGTCGTACGGCGTGCCTATCGCTGCAAGGACCGCGAGTACGTGCGCATCGCCCGGGTCGTCGACGGGGATCCGCTGCGGGTGCGGCTGGAGGGCGCCCGGCGTTCGGAGAACCCCTGGGCCCAGTTGCACGCCGGGTACGTGCTGTGGATTCTCGACCGCCCCGAAGTGCCCAACAGCCGTCACGTCTGGCGGACTTGGCTGGCGGACGCGCGTCAGTAGGCCCGAGTGGGCCCGAGTAGGCCCGCCGGTTGCCGGTACGGCCACGACCCCGACCCCGGCAACCTTTCACTTCCCGGCTGCCACCTCTCTCTGACAGTTCCTCAACTCCTGCGCAGGGATGGTCGGATGAGCCGCAATGTCAGTGTGAGCAGTCGTAGACGGTTTCTTGTCGGTGGTGCGGGTGCGGTCGGGGGCGGAGCGCTCGGGGTGCTGGGGCTGCCCGGTGCCGCTGTTGCCGCCGCCGCGGCCACCGGCACCGTGTACATCGCCAGTGACTCCACCGCCCAGACGTACAACTCCCGCTACTACCCCCAGGCCGGCTGGGGGCAGAAGCTGTCCTCGTTCCTGACCTCGAACATCACCGTCGCCAACCATGCGATCGGCGGCCGGAGTTCGCGGTCCTTCATCGAGCAGGGGCGGCTGGCCGCGATCCATCAGGTGATCAAGGCCGGTGACTACCTCTTCGTGCAGTTCGGGCACAACGACGCGACCGTGGGCAATCCGGAGCGGTACACGTCTCCCGCCGACTACAAGGAGTACCTGCGCAACGACTACATCCGCGCGACCCGGGCGCGGGGCGCGACCCCGGTCGTCGTGACGCCGGTGTCGCGGCGCTCCTACAACGCGTCGACGGGGAAGTTCAACGTCTCCTTCCCGGCGTACGTGGATGCCGCGAAGGCGGTCTCGCGGGAGGAAGGGGCCCCGCTGGTCGACCTCTCGGCGGCCAGCCGCGTCCACCTCGACGGGGTCGGGATCGAGGGGTCCAAGGGGATCTTCCTGTGGCTGGCCGCGGGGCAGTATCCGAACTTCCCGAACGGGGTCCAGGACAACACCCACTTCCAGGAGCGGGGCGCGGTCGAGATGGCCCGGCTGGTCGCGCGGGCCGTGGCGGGGCTGGGGCTGCCGCTCTCGGGAGAGGTGGTGCCGGGCGCCCGGCGGGGGCCGGTTAGCCTCGGTTGACCGTCCGGAATCCCGTCCGGAAGCAGCACCAGGAGGCAGTGATGGCGAAGGTACCGGCCGCGGCGGTGGCCGCTGGTGGGCTCATCGGTGGGTACGGGGTCGCTCGCTGGACCAGGAAGCGGCAGCTCGGCGGGGTCGTACTCGCCGTCGCCGGGGCCACGGCCGCACAGCAGTGGCGGCAGCAGGCCGGCGGGCGGGCGGCGACCGCGCTGACCGTCGCGTACGTCGCCGGGTTCGCCGGATCGCATCCCCTCGCCAAGAAGGTCGGCGCCTGGCCCGCGGTGTTCGGTGTGGCCGGGGCCGTCGCACTGGCGTCCTGGGCGGTGGCCGACCGGCGCGGCTGAGGTCCCCGGGGAGGGCCGGATCCCTATCCCACCGGCGCTCCCCGGAACGCTCTCCGGTAGGCCTGCGGGCTCGTGCCCACCACCCGCTTGAAGCGGTCGCGGAAGGCCGTCGGTGAGCCGAACCCCGTCTGGACCGCGATCCGTTCGACCGGGTGGGTCGTGGTCTCCAGGAGGTGCTGGGCGCGGCGCACCCGCGCCAGGTGCAGCCACTGCAGGGGCGTGGTGCCGGTCTGTTCGCGGAACCGGCGGTTGAGCGTACGGGCGCTCATGCCCGCCCGGGCCGCGATGTCGTCCAGGGTCAGATCGCGGTCGGAGTGCTCCTCCAGCCAGCTCAGCAGGGGTTCCATCGTCGTGCCGGCCGGGGCCGGCGGCTGGGCGTGGACGATGAACTGGGCCTGCCCGCCCTCCCGTTCGAGCGGCATGACGGACATCCGGGCCGCGTGCGCGGCGACGGCCGAGCCGTAGTCCAGGCGGATCATGTGCAGGCACATGTCCATCGCCGCGGCGGCACCGGCCGAGGTGAGGAACTGGCCGTTGTCGACGTAGAGGACGTTCGGGTCGACCGTCACCTTCGGGTACATGGCCGCCAGGTCCGCCGCCGCGATCCAGTGGGTCGTCGCCCGCTGTCCGTCCAGCAGACCGGTGGCGGCGAAGATGAACGCGCCGACGCAGATCGACGCGATACGCGTCCCGTTCGCGGCCGCCGTGCACAGGGCCTCGGCGACGCCCGTCGGCAGCGGCACGGTCGGGTCGGCGGTGCCCGGCACGACGATCGTGTCGGCCTCGGCCAGCGCCTCCAGACCGTACGGCGCCCGTACGGCGAACGGACCCGCGCTCACCTCCTCCGCCACCGAGCAGACCTTGACCCGGTAGGGCGCGCGGCCGTCCGGCAGCCGGGCCCAGTTGAACGTGTCGATCGGCGCGGCGAGGTCGAACGGGATGACCTGGTCGAGTACCAGTACGGCCACTGTGTGCATGGCGAAAGAGTAGGGGTGGCGCGGGTTCTGGCCAACAGGAGGGTGGCGTGGCGTTCCGCCTGGGGCCGACCTGCTTCCGATCGGCTGCTGGCCTGCTGTCGGCCTGCCGACTGCCCGAACAGGCCGCCCTGGCGAGCCTCGCGAACTCCGACGAGCCCTGGCGAGAATCCGTTGAACACTGGCAATACCGCCACTTCCACAAGATCCGGTACGCCGCCTACCGTCCCCTCGTGACCAAGTTCTTCCTCGTTCTCCATGTCCTGGCCGCGATCGTCGCCGTCGGGCCCGTCACCGTGGCGGCCAGCATGTTCCCGCCCGGCGCGCGCCGTGCCCTCGCCGATCCGGGGGACCAGCGGGCGGCGGAGACGCTACGGCTGCTGCACCGGATCTGCCGGGTGTACGCGGGCCTCGGCATCGCCGTTCCCGTGTTCGGTTTCGCCACGGCCATGAGCATGGGCGTGCTCGGTGACGCCTGGCTGATCGCCTCGATGGCGCTGACCGGTGTCGCGGCAGCGGTCCTGCTGGCGCTGGTGCTGCCGCGTCAGGAGGAACTCCTCGAAGCGGTGGAGGCGGCGGCCGGGGCCGACACGACCGCCGAGGCCACCGGGGCCGGCGGTGCCGCTGGGGCCGGTGGCACCACGGAGACCACCACGGGCACCACCACGTCCATCGGCGTCGCCGCGAACCCCCGCGCCACAGTCCGGCTCGCCATGTTCACCGGCATCTTCAATCTGCTCTGGGCCACCGTCACGATCCTCATGATCGTCCGCCCTGGTTCCACGACGGGCGCCTGACGGCCGGGGCCGAGGAGCCGCCGCCCGTTCCCGAGGAGGAGTGGGCGAACACCAGCCCGTCCGTCGAGTCTCCCGTGTCCTGCCTGAACTGCCGGGCGACGGACGCGGTGACGAGTACCCCGGCCGCCATCACAAGCGTGGAGAACGCCCAGGTCAGAGGCCACAGGGAGGCGTCCGGCGGCTCGGGGTTCGTGCGGAACGAGAGGTACATGAGTGTCGCCGGGGGCGCCGCCACCAACAGCAGGGGCCAGGCGAGGGCGTCGCGGTGGCCGAAGTACACGGCCAGGAGGAGCAGGGTCACGGCAAGGACCGCGACGCCGAGGACGGTCACCGGAGTCGTCTCGGTCGTCGAACCGGGTGACTCGGGGCGGTTGCGCAGATCCCAGGGCAGGCAGAGAAGGTACGCCGCCGAGGACAGGGCGGCACCCAGCAGGCGGGTCAGCCAGCGTTCCGTCCAGGGGCGCTTCGACAGCAGGCCCAGCAGCTTCTCGGTCATGGGAACGAGCGTTCCTCAGGCGCACACGGGGCCGACAGAGTACGCGTACTCAGATCGCCGGGGCCCTCCTCCCGCCCGTACAGCGTGCGACGGGGCGCACGACCGCCCCGCACGGCCGCCCGTACGACCGGCCCGTACGACCGGCCCACATTCGCCACCCACGGCCTAGACTCCCAGGTCATGAAGGGACTGCTGCTACGGCTGTCGGCCCTCGACGCGGACGCTGCGGCGGCGCTGCGGGTCATCGCGCACTTCGAGGCGCTGCTCGGGGCCGGGCGGCTCGACACCGAGTCGCTCGTGCGGTCCACGGCGGGTCTCGCCGAGTGTCCGGCGGGCCTTGAGGTGGGCGGGCGGGTGGTGCGGTTCGGGCCGGGCGGGACCGTACCGGCGGGGCCTGTCGGCACGGTCTCCGGGAGCGCCGAGTTCGCGCCGGGCGGCCGGGTGTGGCTGGAGCGGGCGGGCGCGCCGGGGCCCTTCGACGAGCTGGTGCTGGAGTGGATGGCCATCGCCGCGGGCGTCGTGCACGGCAGCCGTGAGCAGGAGAGCGCGCCCCATCAGGTGGCGGACCCGGCGCTGGTCGAGCGGGTGCTGTCGGAGCGCGAGGCCGTCGAGGACCGGGCGCGGGCGCTGCGCCTGCTGGGTCTGGCGCCCGAGCAGCCGCTGCGGGTGGTGGCCGTCGCCGGGGCGTCCTCGGTGGCCGTGCTCGGGCGGCGCGAACTGCGGCCCGGGGTGCGGGTCGCCGCGGTCGGCCCGCTCGCCGTGGCGCTGGCGCCGGGCGCCGAGTCGGCCGCCGAGGAGTTGCGGGCGTTCCTCCGTGAGCACGGTGCCGAGGGCGTACGGATCGGGATCGGCGGCAGTGCTCCCGCCCTGGACGCCGGGGTCTCCTGGGCGCAGGCCCGGCTCGCGCTGCGGTTCGCCGTCGATGTGGCGGGGCTGCCCGACGAGGCCGTCGTCGACCACGACACCCTCGGGCCGGTGGCACTGCTGGCCGACATCCCCGCCGACCGGCTGCGGGCCCAGCCCGACGTGCGCGCCCTGGCCGAACTCGCCGAGGGCAAGGGCGGCCCGGCGGCACTGGCCGCCCTGACCGCCTTCCTGCGCACCGGCTCCCTCCGCCATGCCGCCACCGACCTCCACCTCCACCACAGCTCGGTCGCCGCCCGCCTGGCAGGAGTGGAAACGGCGTTGGGCTACCGCCTGAGCGACCCCCAGGACCGCTTCAGGGCCCAACTGGCGCTGTACGCGCTCCGATTGGCGCCCCGTTAGGGGCGCGGGGAACTGCGCGACCAGCCACAACGAACCCGCACGCGACGAACGACAGGTACCCCCGCCACACCCAGCAGAGCGCTACCTCAGCACCTTTCGAAGCACCGCAACCGCCTCCGCCGCATCCCTCTGGGAGACCTCCGCATGGGCGACCATCGCCGAGCCGTGGAACGTCCCCGGGAACAGATGCAACTCCACACTCACCCCGGCCGCGAGCAGCGCACGCGCATAGTCGATGCCCTCGTCCCGCAGCGGATCGAACTCCATCACCGAGATGTAGGCGGGCGGCAGCCCCACAAGCTGCTCGGCGGTGGCCCGGGCGGGAGCCGCGTAGATCGGGACGTCGGGGCCGCCCGGCACACCGGCGCCGAGGTAGGCGTCCCAGCTGATGATCGCGTTGGGCCGGTTCCACAGGGGCGTGTCGGTGAAGTCCCGCATGCTGGGCGTGTCGAGGCGGTCGTCGAGTTCGGGGATGCCGAGGTACTGGAAGACGATCGCGGGGCCGCCCCGGTCCCGGGCGAGCAGCGCCAGACCGGCCGCGAGACCGCCGCCCGCACTGGCGCCGAAGAGGACGACCCTGGTGGGGTCGACACCGAGTTCGGCGGCGTTCTTGGTGATGTGCACGAGTCCGGCGTACGCGTCTTCGAGGCCGGCCGGGTACGGGTTCTCGGGGGCGAGCCGGTACTCGACGGAGAAGACGGCGGCGCCCAGTTCCCGCGCGAGCGCCACGTTCGTCCCGTGGTCGAAGTCGACGCTGCCCAGCATGAAGCCGCCGCCGTGGATGTCGTAGATCACCGGGAGCGGGCCCTCGACGCCCTGCGGGCGGTAGCCGCGCAGGGGGACGTCCGGGGCGCCCTCCGGCCCGGGTGCCACCACCTCGAAGACGTCCACGCCGGTGGGGTCCACGTCCGCGAGGGCCGCGGTGACACCGACGAGCATCTCGGCCCGGGCGCCTTCGAGGTCCGAGGTGTCGGCCCTGGGCAGCATGGGCACGACCGCGGCAAGCTCCGGGTCCAGCGGGTAGGTCGTCATCTCGTCCTCCGATTCGACGCGCGTTCCCGTCGTCGTCGCGGCTCTGCGTCGTCGTGTCGCTGCGTCGTTCCGAGAACGGTGACACGGCGCATCCTCGCAGGTCACCCGACGGGCGTCGGGCAATCCGGGAGGACGACCCGACAGCCGTACGGGCCGGAGATTCAAGGCCCCTGGGAGGGCAACCCGACAGCCGTACGGGCCGGAGGTTCAGGACCCCGGGAGGGCGAGCCGACAGCTGTACGGGCCGGAGGTTCAAGGCTCCGGAAGGGACGGGTCTACGCCGTCGCCCCGGACGGCGAGGGCCCGGAAGGCGGCGGCCCCGAAGGCGGCGACCCTGAAGACGATGACCCGGAAGGCTTCGCCCCCGATGACGGGGAAGCCGCCTCCGACAGCGGCCTGGCGATGTCCTCCAGCGACCGCCGTTCCGCCCGTACCGCGAGTGCCGCCGCGACCAGTCCCGCCGCGCACATCAGCCCGGCGCCGATCTGGAAGGCGAGCACCGTGTCGCCGACCACGCCCGTGCTGGTCAGGTCGGCGAAGAGCAGCGGCCCGCTGATGCCGCCGGCCGCGGTGCCGATGGCGTAGAAGAAGGCGATGGCCATCGCGCGGGTCTCCATCGGGAAGATCTCGGAGACCGTGAGGTACGCGCTGCTGGCGCCCGCGGAGGCGAAGAACAGGACCACGCACCAGCAGGCGGTCATCGTCGTCGCGCTCAGCGAGCCCCGGTCGAAGAGCCAGGCGGTGACGAAGAGCAGGATGCCGGAGAGCAGGTAGGTGGACGAGATCATGATCCGGCGGCCCACGGTGTCGAAGAGCTTGCCGAGCAGCAGCGGGCCGAGGAAGTTGCCGGCCGCGATGACGGCGAAGTAGTAGCCGGTCTTGGAGGTCGGCACGTCGAAGAACTTGGTGAGGATGGCGCCGAAGCCGAAGGTGATCGCGTTGTAGAGGAACGCCTGCCCGATGAAGAGGGAGAGGCCGAGCACGGCGCGTTTGCGGTACGTGGAGAAGACCGTGCGCCCGATGGTGAGGAACCCGATGCTCTTGCGCTGGTGGATGGTGATCTCGCCCGCGGGCGGCGGGAGTTCGCGTCCGGTCTCCTCCTCGATCTGCCGTTCCACGGAGGCGACGAGGCGTTCGGCCTCCTCTCCCCTGCCGTGGATGAACAGCCACCTGGGACTTTCGGGGACGTTGCGGCGTACGAGCAGGATCACCAGGCCGAGGACGACGCCGAGGAGGAAGGTGAGCCGCCAGCCGACGTTGATCGCGAACAGGTCCGTGTTCAGGGCGACGATCGACAAGAGCGAGCCGCCGATCGCGCCGAGCCAGAAGCTGCCGTTGATGATGAGGTCGACGCGGCCGCGGTAGTGGGAGGGGATCAGTTCGTCGATGGCCGAGTTGATGGCCGCGTACTCGCCGCCGATGCCGAAGCCGGTGAGGAAGCGGAAGAGGAAGAACCACCAGGTGGAGAAGGAGAACGCCGTCATGGCGGTGGCCGCGAGGTAGACGGCCAGGGTGATCATGAACAGCTTCTTGCGGCCGAAGACGTCCGTGAGACGGCCGAAGAACAGTGCCCCCGAGCAGGCCCCGGCCACATAGAGCGCGGCCGCGATACCGGTGACCTGGGCGGCCGAGACGGGCAGCCCGCTGCCGGACTCGGAGAGCCGGCCCGCGATGTTGCCGACGACGGTGACCTCAAGGCCGTCGAGGATCCACACGGTGCCGAGCCCGATGACGATGGTCCAGTGCCACCGCGACCAGGGCAGCCGGTCCAGACGGGCGGGGACCGCTGTGGTCACGGTGCCGGTATCGGCCTCGGTGACGGCCATGGCTCGCCTCCTCCGCCCCCGGGCACGTGCGGCGCCGGGGCACGTCCCCGAGTCCCCAGATCCGCGCCCCTCTCACCCGCCACCCGCCACGCAGCCCGGGGCTACGCCCCTTTTGGGGGCGCGGGGAACTGCGCGACAAGCCCCCACCCACCCGCGGACGAACCCGCAACCCACACCCGCGCACCCCGCGGAGCGCTACGCCCCCAGAACCCGGGACACCGTATAGATCAGAAGGCCCGCCAGCGAGCCAACCACCGTGCCGTTGATCCGGATGAACTGCAGATCCCGCCCGATGTGCGCCTCGATCTTCTTCGAGGTGTGCTCGGCGTCCCAGCCCGCCACCGTGTCCGTGATGAGCGAGGTGATCTCGTCTCGGTACGTCGTCACGACGTACACCGCGGCCCCCTCGACCCAGCCGTCGACCTTGGCCTGGAGCTTCGCGTCGGTGGCCATGCGCGCACCGAGCGAGAGCAGCGAGGCCCGCACGCGCAGCCGCAGTTCGCTGCGCTCGTCCTCCGCCGCGGACACGATCATCTGCCGTACGGAGGACCAGGCTGACGCGATCAGATCCTGGACCTCGCCGCGGCCGAGGACCTCCCGCTTGAGGTTCTCCACCCGGGCGCGGGTGTCGGTGTCGGACTGGAGGTCGGAGGCGAAGTCGGTGAGGAACCGGTCGAGGGCGCCGCGGGCGGGGTGGGCGGGCATGTCGCGCATCTCGGTGACGAAACGCAGCAGTTCCTTGTAGACGCGCTCGCCGACCCGCTTGTCGACGAACCGCGGGGTCCAGCCGGGGGCGCCGCCCTGTACGGCGTCCATCACCTGGTCGTTGTGGAGGACCAGCCAGTCGTGGGCGCGTACGCAGATCAGGTCGACGACGCGCCGGTGGCCGCCGTCCGCGACGACCTTCTCCAGCGTCTTCCCTATGCCGGGGGCGATCTCCTGGGCGTCGGCCCGCCGGTTGATGGCCTCGCCGACGACGGCCTGCACATCCGAGTCGCGCAGCACGGCGAGGGCGCCGCGCAGGGCGGTGGCCAGCTCCGCGGTCACCCGGTCGGCGTGCTCCGGATGGGCCAGCCAGGCGCCGAGGCGGCTGCCGATGCCGACGGAGCGCAGCCGCTGCCGTACGACGTCCTGCGAGAGGAAGTTCTCGCCGACGAACTCGCCCAGGGAGACGCCGAGCTGGTCCTTCTTGGTGGGGATGATCGCGGTGTGCGGGATGGGGATGCCGAGGGGGTGCCGGAACAGCGCGGTGACGGCGAACCAGTCGGCGAGCGCGCCGACCATGCCGGCCTCTGCGGCGGCGGCGACATAGCCCGTCCAGGCGCCCGCACCGGAGTTCCCGGCCCACTTGGCCAGTACGTACACGACGGCGACGAACAGCAGCATGCCCGTCGCCGTGAGTTTCATCCGGCGCACCCCGCGGAACTTCTCCTCGTCCGCGGGGCTGAACGAGTTCATCGCGCGCCCGGGCACCGTGCGGTTCGCCACACCGCCGGGCCGGGCATGCTGCCCTTCGGGCCCCGCGTCATCCGTTTGATCCGCTTTCGTGCTTTCCATCCACTCCACCCGTTCCCTGTCCCCCACACCCATTGTCCCAACCTGACCGACTACTGGAACGGAACAGGAGTTCCCGGCGTCTTGCCGGGCGGGGCCGGAAAAACCGGATACGGGCGGCGGGGGCAATGGGGCCCTGTCCGCTTCCCCCACGCCATGCCTCATCATGGGGTCATCACATCGGAGCCTCGGGCTCCCACTGCCCGAGGAGACTTGCACCGCATGACCAAGCGTCACGGTTATGCCTTGCTGGCCGCGATCGTCGCCGTAGTCGTGGTCATCTCAGCCGCCATATACGTCGGGGTCGCCGCCGACGACGGCGAGGAGAAGCCGCTCGTGGGCGGCGGTACACCACACAACTCGGCGGCCCCCGCGTCCGTCGGCACCTGGGTCGGCGCCTGGTCTGCGTCCCCGTCAGGGGCGGAGCCCGGCACCGAGACCAACGGGATGGCGGGCCGTTCGGTCCGCAACGTGGTGCATGTCGGCGTCGGCGGCACCGCGGCCCGGATCACCCTGTCCAACCTCTACGGACAGCAGCCGCTCAGCATCACGCACGCCTCGGTCGCCGTCGCGGCCGCCGCGAACAACCCCGCCGCCGCCACCGGCACCATGCGCCGCCTCACCTTCCGCGGCAGCCCGTCGGTGGTCGTGCCGGCCGGGCAGCAGGTGGTCAGCGACGCCGTGCGCCTGCTCGTCCCGCACGACACGGACGTGCTGGTGACGACGTACTCGCCGACCCCGTCCGGGCCGGTCACCATCCACCCGCAGGCACGGCAGATCTCGTACACCGCCGAGGGCGACCTCACGGAGGACGTGACCGGCACCGCGTACACCGGGCAGACGCCGTACTGGCGCTATGTGACCGCGCTGGACGTGCTGAGCAACGAGTCGGACGGCACGGTCGTCGTCATCGGCGACTCGCTCACCGACGGCTCGACCTCGTCCGTGGGCGAGAACAGGCGCTGGACGGACGTCCTCGCCGACCGGCTGCGCGACAACTCGAACGGGCCCCGCTACAGCGTGGTCAACCAGGGCATCAGCGGAAACCGCGTCCTCGGCAGCGGCCTCGGCCGGCCCGCCGAGAACCCGAGCGGCCTGATCCGCTTCAACCGTGACGTGCTCGGCCGTACGAACGTCAGGGCGGTCGTGATCGCCCTCGGCGTCAACGACATCCTCCGTACGCCCCAGCAGACCGACGCGAACAAGATCACCGCCGGGCTGCGCGAACTGAAGCGGCTGGCCCACGCCCGGGGCCTGCGGGTCGTCGGAGCCACGCTCATGCCCTTCCAGGGCCACCGCGGCTACCGGCCACACCTGGAGGACACCCGCCAGGCCGTCAACGCCCAGATCCGCGCCGGCAAGGTCTACGACGCCTACGTCGACTTCGACAAGGCACTCCGCGACCCCTACAACCCCCGCCGCCTGCGCTCCGACTACGACTCGGGCGACCACCTCCACCCCAGCGACAAGGGCTACAAGCGCATGGCGGAGGTCTTCGACCTGAAGGACCTGAAGGGATCAGCTCCGGCCGAGCTGTGAGCGCCCCAAAGGGGCGCGGGGAACTGCGCGACCAGCCACATCCGGCCCGCGCTGCACGGCACTACCTGCGGGAGCGCTCGGGCCGGGGCCAGGGATCAGTCCCGGTCCCGCCGCTCGTCCCGCCGCTCACGACGTTCCTCCCGCCGAGCCTCCCGATGCTCCCGCATCATCTCCCGATGCTGCTCCATCGCGGCCCGGTGGATGGACCGCGCGTCGTCCAACGAGTCCCGATGGCCCAAGTCGCCGGCGCCGGAGCCCTCAAGGGCCCGGCGCCGGGACTCCTCCAACTCCTCCTGCCGCGCGGCCTTCCGCTCCAGCTTCTCCAGCCGCCGCTCCTCCTTCTGGCGGAGCCGCTCGGCCCGGGTCAGCTTGCGCTCGATACCGACACCGCCCCAGAAGGCGAACCCGGTGACGACGACACGCGGGGCGCCGGGGTCGCCCTCGACGCCCTCCTCGCTGTGGTCGAAGCCGCCCATGACGCCGATGCCGCGGACGACGACCTCGACACCCGGCGGCACGATCACACTCATCCCGCCCATGATCGCGACGCAGTTGACGACGACCTCGCCGTCGGCGAAGTTCGCCTCGCGCAGGTCGATGACACCGCCACCCCAGAACGCGAAGGAGTTGAACTGCTTCGGCATGGTCCAGCGCCCCTTGCGCTCGAACCCGCCCAGAATCGCGACACCCCACCGGGACGAACCGTCACCGCCGACGATCCGGCCCGCCCAGCCGCCGGCCCCCGCGGGCTGCTTGACCATGGAGACGGTGGGAGCGGGAGGAGTCACCCCGGGCGCGGGCAGATCCCGCGTGATGGGCGCCAGGTCCTTGTACGTACGCGCCTTGTACGTCGCCTCCAGACGCTCCTCGAACTCCTCCATGTCGAGGCGGCCCTCCGCGAGGGCGTCCCTCAGCACTTCGGCGACCTGTTCGCGGTCGGCGTCGGAGGCTCGCAGCTCGGGAAGCCCGTCGGGGAGTTCGTCCGTCATGGACAGAAGCCTACGAGGTTGCCTTCTCCTCGTACATGCGGCTGATGACCGCCTCGATGTCAGGCTCACGTACCGACAGGTCCACCAGCGGATACGCGGCGGCGATCCGCGCCACGAGCGGCGCCGCCGACTCCGCCGCCGGGAACGCGAGCCACTGCCGGGGCCCCTCGACCTTCACCACCCGCGCCGACTCGACCTCGATGGGCGGGAGTTCACGCTCCAGGTCCACCATGAGCGTCCGCTCGCTCTCACCGATCTCGTGCAGCCCGGTCAGCGGCCCGTCGTACATCAGACGCCCGTGGTCGATGACCATCACCCGCCGGCACAGCTGCTCGATGTCGGTCAGGTCGTGGGTGGTGAGCAGGACGGTCGTGCCGCGCTCGGCGTTGAGGTGCCGCAGGAACTCCCGCACCTTCGCCTTGCTGACCACGTCGAGCCCGATCGTCGGCTCGTCCAGGTACAGCACCTCCGGGTCGTGCAGCAGCGCCGCAGCGATGTCCCCGCGCATCCGCTGCCCGAGCGACAGCTGCCGTACGGGGACGTCCAACAGCTCGCCCAGTTCCAGGAGTTCGACACACCGGTCCAGGTTCTCGGCGTACCGGGCGTCCGGGATCCGGTACATGCGGTGCATCAGCCGGTACGAGTCGATCAGCGGGAGGTCCCACCACAGGGTCGTCCGCTGCCCGAACACCACCCCGATGCGCTGCGCGAGCCGGGTGCGCTCGCGGGACGGATCGATACCCGCCACCCGGAGCCGTCCGCCGCTCGGGGTGAGGATGCCGGTGAGCATCTTGATGGTGGTGGACTTGCCCGCGCCGTTCGGCCCGATGTAGCCGACCATCTCGCCGCGCGCCACGGCGAAGGAGATCGAGTCGACCGCCCGCACCTGCCGCCGCTCACTGCGCATGAAGCCGGTCTTCTTGCGTACGTCGAATACCTTCTCGACGCGGTCGAGGTGAATGAAGCCCTCGGCGTGGCCGCCGGCGGGATCGACGTCCGTCTGCGTTTTCATGTGCGGCTAACTCCCCGTGCTCCGGTACGAACGAAGACCCGCGCGCCAGGCGACCCCCGAGAGCGCGCAGCAGACGACCGCCACCAGCGGCGGCAGGAACGCGACCCACTCGGGCAGGTCGAGCGGATAGGGCCGGTCCAGCACGTACAGCGCGGGCAGCCAGTTGACGAAGGCCAGCGGCAGCACGAACGTCACCCCGCGCACCAGGTCCTTCGCGAAGACCGTCGGCGGATACTGCAGCAGAGTGGTGCCGCCGTACGTGAAGGAGTTCTGCACCTGGGACGCGTCCTGCGCCACGAACTGGAAGGCCGCGCCCACCACGAACACCGACGCGAAGATGGCGGCCCCACTGACCACCATCACCGGCATCAGCAGCACCTTCAGCGGCGTCCAGGAGATGTCGACCACGACGAGCGCGTACCCGAGGACCAGCAGCCCCTGCGTGATCCGGCCCAGGCGGCGCAGCGCGAACCGGTCCGCGGCGACCTGCGCGAGCACCGGCGCCGGCCGTACGAGCAGCGAGTCGAGCGTGCCGTCACGCACCCGCTGCCCGAGCCGCTCCACCGAGCCGAACGCCAGATCGGCGAGGCCGAACGCGGCACTGGACAGCCCGTACAGGAACGCCACCTCGCCCAGCGAGTAGCCGCCGAGCTCGTCGACCCGCGAGAACATCAGCAGGATCGTGACGAAGTCGAGCGCGGTCCCCGCGAAGTTGCCGAAGACGGTCATCGCGAAGGACGCGCGGTACGCCATCGTCGAGCGGATCCACATCCAGGCGATCAGCCGGTAGGCCCGCAGCCCGTCCACCGCACGCGAGCGACCGGTCGGCGGGAAGCCGCGGTGCACGTCGTGCCTCTCCCCCAGGTCAGCCACCCTGGACCACCACCCTGCGCGTCGCCGCCGACTGGACCAGGCGGCCCACCGCGAGCAGCCCGACGGCCCACGCGGCCTGGAAGGCGTACGTCCGCAGCAGAGCGAGGCCCGTGCGCTCGCCGAGCAGCACATCCGCCGGGGCCTGGATGAGCGCCGACCAGGGCAGCGCCCGGGCCAGCTCGCCGAGGACACCCGGAAAGACGTTCAGCGGCAGCGTCATCCCGGAGAAGAAGAGCCCCGCGAGCACCGCCAGCTGCTGCACACCCGCCCCGTCCATGAACCAGAACGCCATCAGCGCCACGAGATAGCGGATCGCGAAACTCACCAGGACGCCCAGGACGACGGCGACGAGGAACGCCAGCCAGGTCCCGGCATCGGTGGGGAGCGCGAGCTGGAACACGAGCCCCCCGAACGCCATCGGCACCACACCACGCCCCACCAACTGGAACGCGGACCGCCCCGCGTCGGCCGCCAGCCACCACATCTGGAGGTCCGCGGGCCGGTAGAGGTCGATCGCGATGTCACCCGTACGGATTCTCTCGATCATCTCGTCCTCGAAGCCGCCGCCGATCACCGCGACCGCCGCGAGCAGCCCCTGCCCGAGCCACACGTACGTCACCGCCTGGGACTGGTCGTACCCGCCGAGGCCAGGCCTTTCGTCCCACAGCGCGATGTACGTGTACGCCAGGATCAGCCCGAAGACGGTGTTGGTGAACACGCCCGCGGCGGTCGCCACCCGGTAGGTCGCGTACCGCCGGAACGCGCCCGTCGCGACGGCCGCGTACAACCGCCAAGTCCCCACGTCGGGCCCCCTTCGACCGGTCCGAGCCAAAGCGCAGGAGCCTAGCCCGGGAGCCGTTTCGCGTGCCACGCATTTTCTCCCCGGGACGCGTGCCACGTGCCGGGAACGAATCGCCGGGTGCGACAGTCTTCAAGGAGGGGCGCACAAGGCGTACGAGGGCGTACGAGACGTATGACGCGAAACGGGAGTCCGGCACAACATGAACGACCAGCGGCAGCCGCAGCAGCCGAGCGAGGGCTGGGCACCGAGGGAACCGGGGCCCGCCGCCGCGGCGGCACCGGAGACACCCGGCAAGAAGCCCAAGCGACCGAAACGCACCGGATGGCGACGCCTGATCCCCACCTGGCGGATCGTGCTCGGCACGGTCCTCACCGGGCTCCTGCTCCTCATCGGCCTGTTCGCACTCGGCTACTACCTGGTGAAGATCCCGGCCGCGAACTCGGCGGCGATGAAGCAGAGCAACGTCTATCTTTACTCGGACGGCAGCCAGCTCGCCCGTGACGGCGAGGTCAACCGGGAGAACGTGACCCTGGGGCTGATCTCCAAGGACGCCCAGCACGCGGTGCTGGCCGCCGAGGACCGCGACTTCTACAGCGAGTCCGCGGTCGACCCCAAGGCGATGATCCGCGCCGGCTGGAACACCGCGACCGGCAAGGGCAAGCAGTCCGGCTCGACGATCACCCAGCAGTACGTGAAGAACTACTACCTGGCCCAGGAGCAGACGGTCACCCGGAAGGCGAAGGAGTTCTTCATCGCGATCAAGCTGGACCGCGAGAAGAGCAAGGACGACATCCTTGAGGGCTACCTCAACACCAGCTACTTCGGCCGCAACGCCTACGGCATCCAGGCCGCCGCCCAGGCCTACTACGGCGTCGACGCCAAGGACCTGACGGTCGGCCAGGGCGCCTACCTGGCCTCGCTGCTCAACGCGCCGAGCGAGTACGACGTGGTCGCCCACCCCGAGAACAAGCCCGCGGCGCTGGCCCGCTGGAACTACGTCCTCGACGGCATGGTCAAGAAGAAGTGGATCACCTCCTCGGAGCGCTCGGGCGTCAAGTTCCCCGAGCCCAAGCAGACGGTGATCGCGGCCGGCATGTCCGGCCAGCGCGGCTACATCGTGAAGGCCGTCAACGACTACCTGACCGACAACAAGATCCTCGACGAGGACGAGCTGAACGCCGGCGGCTACCGCATCACGACCACCCTGCAGAAGCCCAAGCAGGACGCCTTCGTGAAGGCCGTCGACGACCAGGTGATGGAGAAGCTCGACAAGAAGGACCGCAAGGTCGACAACTACGTCCGCGCGGGCGGCGCCTCCATCGACCCGAAGACCGGCAAGGTCCTCGCGATGTACGGCGGCATCGACTACACGAAGCAGTACTACAACAACGCGACCCGCCGGGACTACCAGGTCGGCTCCACCTTCAAGCCGTTCGTGTTCACCGCGGCCGTGCAGAACGACTCGACCACGCAGGACGGCCGCACGATCACCCCGAACACCGTCTACGACGGCACCAACAAACGCCCCGTACAGGGCTGGGAGGGCGGCACGTACGCCCCGGAGAACGAGGACCAGGTCTCGTACGGGCAGATCTCGGTCCGCACCGCCACGGACAAGTCCGTGAACTCCGTGTACGCGCAGATGGCCGTGGACGTCGACCCGGAGAAGGTCGAGAAGACCGCCGTCGGCCTCGGCATCCCGTCCGACACCCCCGACCTGACGGCGTCCCCGTCGATCGCACTCGGCCCGGCCACGGCCAGCGTCCTCGACATGGCGGAGGCCTACGCGACCCTCGCCAACCACGGCAAGCGCGGCACGTACACGATGATCGAGAAGATCACCAAGGACGGCGCGGACGTGGTGGACCTGCCCGAGCGCAAGACCTGGCAGGCCGTGAGCCGAGAGGCCGCCGACACCACGACCTCGGTCCTGCAGAGCGTCGTCGACGGCGGCACCGGCACGGCCGCGCAGGCCGCCGGGCGGCCCGCCGCGGGCAAGACCGGCACGGCGGAGGAGGACCAGGCGGCCTGGTTCGCCGGCTACACCCCGAACCTCGCCACGGTCGTCGCCATCATGGGCCAGGACCCCGACACGGGCGCGCACAAGCCGCTGTACGGGGCGCTCGGACAGCCCCGCATCAACGGCGGCGGCTACCCGGCGCAGATCTGGGCCCAGTACACGAAGGCCGCTCTGAAGGGCACCTCCGCCCAGGACTTCGACCTGCGGCTCCAGGACGGCGCGGAGGAGCAGCAACTGCCACCGGCCGACCCCGACCAGGACCAGCCGGGCACGGACGCCGGGCAGGACAACGGCGGCACGACCACCGGCGGCGAGGAGACCCCCGCGACGGAGGGCCAGACGGGCGGCACCACCACGGACGGCGGCACCACCGGCGACGGCGGGACGACGACCGACGGCGGCACCACCGGCGACGGAGGGGCGACCACCGGAGGCGCGACGACGGGCGGCGGCACCGGCTTCCCCACGGGTGGCACCGGCGACTCCGGCGGCACCACCGACGGCGGTACGACGACGGACGGCGGAACGACGGACGGAACGGGGGACGACGGCGGGGTCACGGGGACGAACTTCGGCGGCTTCCCGTAGTTCGGGGGCCGCCCGCCGTCCCCCGGCGTCCAGGGGTCAGTGACCGGAGGTCGCCTTCAGCCCCACCACGGCGACCAGCAGCAGACAGACGAAGAAGATCCGGGCGGCGGTCGTGGGTTCACCCAGCACCGCCATGCCGAACACCGCCGCCCCGGCCCCGCCGATGCCGACCCAGACGCCGTAGGCGGTACCGATGGGCAGCGTCTTCGCCGCGTACGACAGCAGGAACATGCTGGCGACGATGCCCGCACCGGTGAGAACGCTCGGCACGAGCCGCGTGAAACCGTCGGTGTACTTCATACCGATCGACCAGCCGACTTCGAGCAGACCGGCGACGACGAGCAGGACCCAGGCCATGAGGCACCTCCGTGAACGGATCAACAGGCGTTGATCAACAGGGGTGCGTCGTCTTTGCGAGTCCCGGTACGGCGCGTCTCGTCGGGGTCCTTCCAAGGTAGCAAAGGCCAATCATTGGCCAAGCAGAAGGGGCTGGTGACGATGGTCACCAGCCCCTTCTGACTCTTTCAACCTCGGTTTCAGAGGTACAGGTTCGACCTCTGTTTCAGAGATACAGGCCGGTCGAGTCCTCGGAGCCCTCGAACCGGTCCGCCGCCACGGCGTGCAGGTCGCGCTCACGCATCAGCACGTACGCGGTGCCGCGCACCTCGACCTCGGCAAGGTCCTCCGGGTCGTACAGAACGCGGTCGCCCGGCTCCACGGTCCGTACGTTCTGCCCGACCGCGACGACCTCGGCCCAGGCGAGCCGCCGGCCCACGGCCGCCGTCGCGGGGATCAGGATGCCGCCGCCGGACCGTCGCTCGCCCTCGGCGGTGTCCTGCCGCACGAGCACACGGTCGTGGAGCATCCGGATGGGCAACTTGTCGTGATGGTTCTTCTCGCTCACGTCTCGAACCTACCTGCCTTCACACGGTTCGTACGTACGTGGGGTGCGGTCGGCCGGACCGGCTCGGTGCCCGGCGCACGGGCGCGGGTACTGGCGTTGGTACGGGTGCGGGTACTGGCGTGCGTGCGGCCGGGGGTGACGGCGGGTCAACCCCTGCGACGCCTGGTACTCAGGGTGAGCAGTCCGACGACTCCGACCACGACGAGGGCGACGGGCACGATACGGTCCAGCCGCGGCGCGCCCTCCTCCGTCACGAACTGCCCCTTCACATCGCCGACGACGCGGTTGACGCCGACGTAGGCACGTCCGAGCGTGTGGTCGACGCTGGACGCCAGCTTGGCCTTGGCGTCCCCGACGATGGTCTTCGGATGCACCCGCACACCGATCTCGTCGAGCGTCTCGGCGAGGGTTTCGCGACGGCGCTCGATGTCCGCCTCGATCTGCGCCGGAGTCCTGGTGTCCGGCGTGCTCGACGTGTCCGACACGCGCTGCCTCCGTGGTCGTGGTCGTTTCTTCCCGTGGCCTGTTCTCTTCGGCCTTTTCTCTGGTCGACAGTCTGTCAGCTCCGCACGCCGCGCACCGCCCGGCACCCCCATTACGCTCGGGTGCGTATCCACCACCCCGCAAGGAGACCCCACGAGATGAGCGAGCGACTCCAGCCCGGCGACACCGCCCCCGCCTTCACCCTGCCCGACGCCGACGGCAACGAGGTCTCCCTGGCCGACCGCAAGGGCCGCAAGGTCATCGTCTATTTCTACCCGGCCGCCCTGACCCCCGGCTGCACCAAGCAGGCCTGCGACTTCACGGACAACCTCGAGCTCCTCGCCGGCGCGGGCTACGACGTCATCGGCGTCTCCCCCGACAAGCCCGAGAAGCTCGCCAAGTTCCGCGACAAGGAAAACCTGAAGATCACCCTCCTCGCCGACCCCGACAAGACGGTCACCGAGTCCTACGCCGCCTACGGCGAAAAGAAGAACTACGGCAAGACCTACATGGGCGTCATCCGCTCCACGATCGTGGTGGACGAGGAGGGCAAGGTCGAACGGGCGCTGTACAACGTCCGGGCCACGGGCCACGTGGCGAAGATCATCAAGGACTTGGGGATCTGAGGACCTGAAGATCTGACGACTGGGGGATCCGAGGCCTGGCCCGCCCCTTCCTCTCGAATCACCGACACCGGAACGGCCCGCCCCGCGACAAGCGGCGCGGGCCGTTCCGCATTCCGGTCGTGACCATCCGATAAACGGTTCGTTACTCCGTACGAGGTCGCGAACAGGCGACCGGGACGGAGGGGAACCATGGCGGTCAGTCCGTACACCAGGGAGCGCCTGGAGGAGGCGGCGAGTTCGTCGCGGACATTGTCGGAGGCGTTGGGGAGGTTGGGGGTGGATCCGAAGAGTTCGACGCGCGATTACATCCGGGGGCGCATGAAGAAGCTGGGGGTGGACACGGCTCACTTCCAGCGCGAAGGAACGCGCTGGACCCGAGAAGTTCTGGTCCCCGCGGTGGCGGCTTCCAAGTCGGTGAATGACGTACTCCGCCATCTCGGCCTCGACCTTGTGGGCGGCCATCACACCAACATCACCCGCAGGATCAAGGCCTACGGTCTCGACACCTCACATTTCTGCCCTCGCGCCGAACGACCGAAGGGCAACCGACGTCAGCGAACGACCGATCAGGTCCTCGTCCAGCACGAGTCGAAGGACAAACGCCGAGAACATCCGGACCGGCTCAAGCGAGCCCTGCTGGACCTCGGCACACCCGAACAGTGCTCAAGGTGCGGTACCGAGCCGCTCTGGCGGGGGCGTCCACTGCCACTCGAAGTCGACCATGTCGACGGGAACTGGCGGAACAATCGCCCGGAGAACCTGCGCCTCCTGTGCCCCAACTGTCATGCGGCGACGGACTCGTACCGAGGCAGGAGCAAGCGCCACCGCACGGGCACCGCCACATGAGCGGCCGCCCCCGCGTCCCAAAGCCGGAGACACAGACGCTGCGCCGAGCCGTGGCCGCGTCGTGGTCTCTGGCGGAGACCTGCGGATGCTCGGGTTTCCGGACAACGGCAGCCGGAGAGCCGCCCTGCGCCGGTGGATCGAGGAGGACGAACTTTCTGTGGCGCACTTCCTTGGACAGGCCCATCAACGAGGGAAGCCCGGAACGGCGCCGGCGAGAAGCGCGGAAGACATCCTCGTCAAGCGCGATGGATCGTGTCGCACCCGCGCGGTTCTGCTACGTCGGGCGCTCGCCGAGATCGGCGTTCCGGAGCGCTGCGACGAGTGCGGGACTCCACCCGAGTGGAATGGGCAACCCATGACGCTGGAGATCGACCACGTCAATGGCGACTGGAGCGACGACCGGCGCGAGAACCTACGACTGCTGTGCCCCAACTGTCATGCGATCACCAGCACCTGGTGCAGAGGAGGTCGCCGAAGCCAGGGAGAACAGCGTGACGCAAACCCCCACTCACCAGCACCCACGTGACCGGTACGATGACAGTCGGCTGGCGGCGGTGGCGCAACGGCTGACGCAGCAGACTTAGGATCTGTGGCCCGTGAAACGGCTTGAGGGTTCGAATCCCTTCCGCCGCACAGTGACGGCCTGCGAATCGAAAGATCGATTCGCAGGCCTTTTCTTTGCGGCGAGTCACGTGACTGCAGGGCGGGAACGCTACTCAACCGGCAGCGCGAACCACCGCAGCAGCACCGGCTTGGCGTCCGATGGCGCGTCCTCCGGGCCTCGGGCGAAGCGGGTCAGGAGGTCGAGGTAGGCGTCGTGGAAGGCGGTCACCTCTTCCTTGGTGAGGTGGCTGAGGCTGCGGGAGCCGCGCATCCAGCCGTCCGACTCGGCCTGTTCCTCGGTGAAGCGGCGGGCCAGCTCGATGTCCTCGTCGAGCCGCATGCGGTCGAGGGCCCCCGCGACCGCCCGCTCGCCGTCGGTCATCTCGTCCTGCGCGGGCCTGCGTACGTCGAGTCCGCGCACCGCCCGCCACCAGCGCTCGCGGCTGTTGGGCCGTTCCGGTACGTCCTCGATGAAGCCCCCGCGCTCCAGGCGGCGCAGGTGGTAGCTGAGGGTGCCGGTGTTCTCCCCGAGGGCGGCGGCGAGGGTCGTGGAGGTCGCCGGGCCGGAGACTGCCAGGTGGCGGAGGATCTTCAGCCGTAGTGGGTGGGCGAGGGCTTTGAGGGCCGCCGGGTCGCCGATCGTGCGCCGTTCGCCGTCCGGTTCGACACCCGTCTCGGTGCCCGCGTCGGCCTCCGGCCCGGGCTCGGGCTCGCCTTCATCGCTCATGGGGGCAGCCTACCGTCTCACAGCCGAACCTCTGCAGAGTGAAGTTTGCAGAATTTTCTCTGCAGACCTTCCATTGCAGAGGAATCGCTGCAATCCTTGAGGCGTGGACATCGACATCGCGGGACCCTCCCGCCCGTCCGCCATTCACCTGGAGGCCTTCATGCTTCGCGCCCGACGTCTCGTCATGGCTCTGTCCGCCCTGGCCCTCGCCGCCGGCACGGGCGCGGCGACTGCGGGTCCCGCGCACGCCAACACCAACACCAACACCGGTGTCGGCTCGGGCGCGCGGCAGCTTGGCTTCGCGGACTGTCCGAGCCTCGCCGAGCTTCCCGAAGGCGCGGATCCGGCGAAGTGGCGGTGCGAGGCGATGACCGCGACCGGGCATCTGAGCCTCGGTCGCGTCGAGGTGCCGATCGACCGGCCCCTGGCGATCACCTTCGCGGAGGGCACGGTCGACGGCGAGTTCCGTCAGGTGTTCGGGGCGATGGCCGCCACTCCCCTACGAGTTCGGGGCACACCGCTGTCGATCACGCCTCGGTACGGCGGGTATTCGGACTTCGAGTCCAACGACGAGCGGCGGGGCGAGCTGGATCTGACGTTCCGTATATCCGGGCCGGAGGTACCGCGCGGTTGTTCCATAGGCACCGACGCGGCCCCGGTCCACCTGGTGCTCAAGGAGACGGATCCGCCGGGGGTCGTCTCGCCGGATCCGCTGGTCGTCTCCTTCGGGGTGGCCGACAACCGCTTTTCGGCGCCGGGTACTTCAGGCTGCGGCCGGCTGGGCCCCGTGCTCGACAGGGTCCTGCGGCTACCGGCCCCGGCGGGCGCGAACGGCATCGACCTGGACGCGCGGGTGGCGATGCGGTCGTACGGCGGGGAGGAGTAGCCGGGGTCCCGGGAGGGAGGGTCAGCCCAGCAACTCCCGTACCACGGGTACGAGTCCGCGGAACGCCTTGCCCCGGTGGCTGATCGCGTTCTTCTCGTCGGGGGTGAGTTCCGCGCAGGTGCGGGTGTCGCCGTCGGGCTGGAGGATCGGGTCGTAGCCGAAGCCGTGGGTGCCCGTGGGCTCGTGGCGCAGGGTGCCGCTGAGGCGGCCCTCGACCACGCGTTCCGTTCCGTCGGGGAGGGCCAGTGCGGCGGCGCAGGCGAAGTGGGCGGCGCGGTGTTCGTCGGCGATGTCGCCGAGTTGGGCGAGGAGGAGCCTGAGGTTGGCCTGGTCGTCGCCGTGGGTGCCGGACCAGCGGGCGGAGAAGATGCCGGGGGCGCCGCCGAGGACGTCGACGCACAGGCCGGAGTCGTCGGCGACGGCCGGGAGGCCGGTGGCCTGGGCGAGGGCGTGCGCCTTGAGGAGGGCGTTCTCGGCGAAGGTGACGCCGGTTTCCTTGACGTCGGGGATCTCCGGGTAGGCGTCCGCGCCGACGAGGTCGTGGTGCAGACCTGCGGCGGCGAGGATCGCCCTCAGCTCGGTGATCTTTCCGGGGTTGCGGGTGGCGAGGATCAGGCGGGTCATGGTGCTCACCCTAGCCAGCCGGCCCGTACCGCTCGCACGATGCCTGCGATCGCCCACCGGTGCCTGCGATCTGACCGGCTGGCCCCCGCCGCTCCCCAGCCCACTGTCACTCCCGCGCCCACTGCCGCTGCCGCTGCCGCTGCCGCTGCCGCTGCCCGTGATCGTCTGCCACCCGCGGCGGGGTCAGTCATCCACCTGCGGCGGGACCGGTCGTCCGCCCACGGAGAAGCCAGTAACCCACCCGCGGCGGGACCGGGTGCCCACCCGCGGATGGGCCACTCGTCCACCTGCGGAGGGCCCGGCCGTTCACCCGCGGCGGACCGGTAGTGGCCCGCCCCCGGCGAGACGGCCGTTGCCCCGCGGTGAGACGGCCGTTGCCGCACGGCGGACCGGTCGCTGCCCTGCGGCGGACCGGCCGTTGCCCCGCGGCAGAACGAGCCTTGCGGCTACGGCTGCCGCGATCGCGTACTGCTAACGCTGCCGCTGCCGCTACGGCGTGCAGACCTTGGTCAGTTCGCCGGCCGCGTCCGTGACGGGGCTGATGTCCGGCGTCTCGTCGCCGTTCTTGATGGCGTCGCGGACGTTGGTGACCGCCTTCTGGAGGTCGTCCACGGCCTTGTTGATGTCGGTGTCGTCGGTCTTGTCACCGATGGTGTCGAGGTTCTTGTCGATGGAGTCGAGCGCCTCGTCGGCCTGCGTGGGGTCGTTCGCGGCGTTCTCCACGGCCTGCTGGAGGTCGGTGACGCTGTCGGCGATCGTGTCGGCGGTCTGGACGCAGTCCAGGGCCTTGTTGACGGCGTCGCAGCCGGTGGTCAGCCCGGCCGTCAGCGCGACGGCTGCCACGGCGGCGGCGATGGCAGTGGTACGGCGTGCTCGGCGGCGACTCGCGGCCATGAAACGGTCCTCCCGATGCGTCAGGCCCGAGGGCCCCGTTGCGTAGGCCACAAGGCCCCCGTGTGGTGCTGGCCGGGCGTACCGCGGTGTGCCGTACGCCCGTACTGGTAGGGACGCGACGGCCGGTGCCGTGGTTGCCCGTGGCAGGAGGCCGTCTTGGTGTGTCCTTTACCTTTCCAGGACCGTATCAAGCGCCGTGCGCTGGGCGACAGCGAGTTCTGTGCAGCCCAGAACGGCCAGGTCGAGAAGGGAGTTGAGCTCCTCACGGGCGAACGGTTCGGCCTCGGCGGTGCCCTGGACCTCGACGAATCGGCCGTCGCCGGTGCAGACGACGTTCATGTCGGTGTCGGCGCGGACGTCCTCCTCGTAGCAGAGGTCGAGGAGGGGTACGCCGCCGACGATGCCGACGGAGACGGCGCTGACCGTTCCGGTGAGGGGCTGACGGCCGGCGCGGATGATCTTCTTGCCCTGGGCCCAGGAGATGGCGTCCGCGAGGGCGACATACGCGCCGGTGATGGCTGCGGTGCGGGTGCCGCCGTCGGCCTGGAGGACGTCACAGTCGAGGACGATGGTGTTCTCGCCGAGTGCCTTGTAGTCGATGACGGCGCGCAGCGAGCGGCCGATGAGGCGGCTGATCTCGTGCGTGCGGCCGCCGATCTTGCCGCGGACGGATTCGCGGTCGCCGCGGGTGTTGGTGGCCCGCGGGAGCATGGAGTATTCGGCGGTGACCCAGCCCTCGCCGCTGCCCTTGCGCCAGCGCGGGACGCCCTCGGTCACGGAGGCGGTGCAGAAGACCTTCGTGTCGCCGAAGGAGATGAGGACGGAGCCCTCGGCGTGCTTGCTCCAGCCGCGTTCGATGGTGATCGGGCGGAGCTGTTCGGGCGTGCGGCCGTCGATTCGAGACATGGCGTCGAGCCTAGTCGTATACGGGTGAGGGGCCGCCCCGGGTAACGGAAGCGGCCCCTCAGGAGTGACACCTCAGGTCCTCGGGCCGGGGCCCGGAGTCCGGAGGTTCACATCATGTCTTCGATGTCCGCGGCGATCGGGTCCGCGTCGGTGCCGATGACGACCTGGATGGCGGTGCCCATCTTGACGACGCCGTGGGCGCCCGCGGCCTTCAGGGCGGCCTCGTCGACCTTGCTCGGGTCGATGACCTCGGTGCGGAGGCGGGTGATGCAGCCCTCGACCTCTTCGATGTTCTCGATGCCACCGAGCCCGGCGACGATCTTCTCAGCCTTGCTGGCCATGTCCTACTCCCTGATCCGAACCGCTTTGTCGCAGTAACCCACAGTTGGCCCATCTTCGCGAGCGGTCACGTCACCCGTACCGAATGATGGCGAACACGACAGCGCAACCGTTCGCCGACTGGTCTACACCAGTTTTCAACGGCCGCCAAACCCGGCCCCGTTCCCGGGGGTGCGGAAGGGCGGCGGGAGACCGGTGGAGGGGCGCGGGAGGATGCAGGAGGACCGCAGATGAGTGCCGAAAGCGCCGCCGCGCCCGCGCGCACCCGCTGGAGCAACCTGTTCCAGGGCCTGCAGAAGATGGGCCGCAGCCTGCAACTGCCCATCGCCGTGCTGCCGGCCGCCGGCATCCTCAACCGCCTGGGCCAGCCGGATGTGTTCGGGGACGACGGTCTCGGCTGGACGAACGTCTCCAAGGTGATGGCGGGCGCGGGCGGCGCGCTGCTGGACGGTTCGCTCGGGCTGCCTCTGCTGTTCTGCGTCGGTGTGGCGATCGGTATGGCGAAGAAGGCCGACGGTTCGACGGCGCTCGCGGCGGTGGCCGGGTTCCTCGTCTACTACAACGTGCTGCGGCAGTTCCCCGAGGACTGTGCGCAGCAGGCGAAGGTGGTGGCTGCCGGCTGTCAGGCGGACGACGGCTCGGTGGTGGTGTTCACGTACCAGAATCCGGGTGTCTTCGGCGGCATCATCATGGGCCTGATGGCGGCCTACTTCTGGCAGCGCTATCACCGCACCAAGCTGGTGGACTGGCTCGGCTTCTTCAACGGCCGCCGCCTCGTCCCGATCATCATGGCGTTCGTGGCGATCGCGTTCGCGGCGCTGTGTCTGTGGGTGTGGCCGCCGATCGGCAGGGGTCTCGAGGACTTCAGCGACTGGCTGGTGAGCCTGGGCGCGTGGGGTGCGGGAGTCTTCGGTCTCGCCAACCGTGCACTGCTCGTGATCGGGCTGCACCAGTTCCTGAACGTGCCCATGTGGTTCCAGTTCGGCAGTTACACCAAGCCGGACGGCACGGTCGTGCACGGCGACATCAACATGTTCCTGGCGGGCGACCCGAACGCGGGGCAGTTCACGTCCGGCTTCTTCCCCATCATGATGTTCGCTCTGCCGGCCGCGTGCCTGGCGATGGCGCACTGCGCGAAACCCCACCGCCGCAAGGAAGTTGGGGGTCTGATGCTGTCGATCGCCCTGACGTCGTTCGTCACGGGCATCACGGAACCGATCGAGTACTCCTTCGTGTTCATCGCGCCCGCGCTGTACGCGGTGCACGCGGTTCTCACGGGTGCCTCGATGGCGGTGACATGGGGTCTGGGTGTGCACGACGGGTTCAGTTTCTCGGCGGGTCTGATCGACTACGTCATCAACTGGAATCTGGCCACGAAACCCTGGGCGATCATTCCGATCGGTCTGTGCTTCGCCGTCGTCTACTACGTGGTGTTCCGGTTCGCGATCACGAAGTTCGACCTGCCGACGCCGGGCCGGGAGCCGGAGGACGAGGTCGAGGACGTGACGAAGGCGTAGGCGCTCCGCCTTTCCTGGGCCCCGAAGCCGGTTCGCAGTCTGCGGACCGGCGTGGCCGTTCGCGCAGTTCCCCGCGCCCCTTAGGGGCGCTTTTTCATGTTTCCAGACACTTGATCCTGCATGTCCAGGCCGCAAAAACTGCGGGTTCCTTATCTCACCTTCACCGTGCTACAACAGGTCTACACCACTGAGTGGTGTAGACCACGTGGATGCTGTCCATCCCCCGTGCAATTCACTTCCGTTCACTTCCCGTCCCCGGCAGCACCCTGCACATGGAGGAACCATGACCACCGCCACAGCTCCGGCGGCCCCCGCGAAGAAGTGGGGATCCGGCCTGCTCCAAGGCCTGCAGAAGGTCGGCCGCAGCCTGCAGCTCCCCATTGCCGTGCTGCCGGCCGCCGGCATCCTGCTCCGTCTCGGCCAGCCCGATGTGTTCGGCCCGGACGGGCTCGGCTGGAACAAGGTCGCGTCCGTGTTCGCCACCGCCGGCGACGCGGTCTTCGCCAACCTGCCGTTGCTGTTCTGCGTCGGCATCGCCATCGGCTTCGCCAAGAAGTCGGACGGCTCCACCGCGCTCGCGGCGCTCGTCGGGTTCCTCGTCTACAAGAACGTGCTCACCGCGTTCCCGATCAGCGAGGCCAAGGTCCAGAAGGGCGCGGACGTCGCCGCGACCTACAACGACCCCAAGGTCCTCGGCGGCATCGTGATGGGCCTGATAGCCGCCGTCACCTGGCAGCGCTTCCACCGCACCAAGCTCCCCGACTGGCTCGGCTTCTTCAACGGCCGCCGTCTCGTACCGATCCTGATGGCCTTCATCGGCACCGCCGTCGGCGTCTTCTTCGGCCTCGTCTGGGAGCCCGTCGGCGACGTCATCACCAACTTCGGCGAGTGGATGACCGGCCTCGGCGCGGTCGGCGCGGGCATCTTCGGCGCCATCAACCGCGCGCTGCTGCCGGTCGGCATGCACCAGTTCGTGAACACCGTCGCCTGGCAGGAGATCGGTACCTACACGGACTCCGCCGGTGCCGTCTGGCACGGTGACCTGCCGCGCTTCTTCCACGGCGACCCGACCGCCGGTCAGTTCATGACGGGCTTCTTCCCCATCATGATGTTCGCGCTCCCGGCCGCCGCCCTGGCGATCACGCACTGCGCCCGCCCCGAGCGCCGCAAGGCCGTCGGCGGCATGATGGTCTCCCTCGCGCTGACCTCGTTCGTCACGGGTATCACCGAGCCGATCGAGTTCGCGTTCATGTTCATCGCGCCGGTCCTGTACGTGATCCACGCGGTCCTCACCGCGATCTCGATGGCCGTCACCTGGGCGCTGGGCGTCCACCACGGCTTCAGCTTCTCCGCCGGTGCCATCGACTACTTCCTGAACTGGAACCTCGCCACCAAGCCATGGATGATCATCCCGATCGGCCTGGTCTTCGCGGCGATCTACTACGCGACCTTCCGCTTCGCGATCATCAGGTTCAACCTCGCGACGCCGGGCCGAGAGCCCGAGGAAGAGGTCGAGGACCTCACCAAGGCGTGAGGAACAAGGCCTGAGTTCCAAGGCACGAGGACCAGGACGTAGGACATGACGAGGCCCCCGGAGCCGATCGGCTCCGGGGGCCTCGTGCTGCGCAGCCTGCGCAGTGCTGCGTGTGCAGTGCTGCGTACGGACGACGTCAGATCTCGTACGTGACTCGCGGCGTGGCGAGTTCCACCGGCCCTCCGAACGCCGCTCGGGCGTCCGCCAGGTTCGCCTGGGGGTCCGTCCACGGCGGGATGTGGGTGAGGACCAGGCGGCGAGCCGCGGCGCGGGTCGCGGTCTCGCCGGCCTCGCGGCCGTTGAGGTGGAGATCCGGGATGTTCTCCTTGCCGTGGGTGAACGCGGCCTCGCAGAGGAACAGGTCGGTGTCCCTGGCGAGTTCGTCCAGCGTGTCGCACACGCCGGTGTCCCCGGAGTACGTGAGCGACCGGCCGCCGTGCTCGACACGGATGCCGTACGCCTCCACGGGGTGGCTCACCTTCTCGGTGTGCACCGAGAACGGGCCGATCTCGAACGAGCCCGGCTTGACCGTGTGGAAGTCGAAGACCTCGCTCATGGAGGAGGCGGAGGGGGTGTCCGCGTACGCGGTGGTCAGGCGCTGCTCCGTGCCCTCCGGTCCGTAGACGGGGATCGGATCGCAGCGGCCGCCGTCATGGCGGTAGTAGCGTGCGACGAAGTACGCGCACATGTCGATGCAGTGGTCGGCGTGCAGATGGCTGAGGAAGATCGCGTCAAGGTCGTAGAGACCGCAGTGGCGCTGCAGCTCGCCAAGGGCACCGTTGCCCATGTCGAGAAGCAGCCGGAAGCCGTCGGCCTCGACGAGGTAGCTCGAGCAGGCCGATTCCGCGGACGGGAACGACCCCGAGCAGCCGACGACGGTGAGCTTCATAAAGCAGAAACCTCCGCTGGCGGGGAGTGAAGACGGGGGTCGTGCGGTCCGTCGAGCGTAAGGCGCAAAAGGTCCTGTCGCTCCTCCGTCGAGGGCTGTTGTGGGGGAACTCACCTGCGGTGTCACCGGTTCGGGGGCCAGCGGGGTGGCCAAGCGTGGGCCCCGTCACGCCGGTACCGTCATATCCATGGATACGTCGTGGTGGCTCGCGTTGGTGGCCGTGGTGCTGTTGGCGGGTGTCGCGACGGTGGTGGACGGGTGGGGGCGGGGGTCTTCCGGCGGACGGGGCCGTTGGCGGGGCCGGTCGCCCCGTCGCGGGCCGGACCGTCCTCCGGGGCGACCGCGGGCCCTGGGTGGGTTCCGGCGCTCTTCTCGCCCGTCTCGTTCTTCCCGTCCGCAGCCTGCCGAGATCTGGTGGGCGAACGTTCCCTACGAGGACGGGCCCGGGGCGAAGGATCGGCCGTGTCTCGTTCTGTCGGTGCGGGGGCGTACGGCTGTCGTCGCCAAGATCACCAGCAAGAACCACGACGAGCGGCGGGCCGGGGTCATTCCGCTGCCGCCCGGGTCCGTGGGGGATGCCCGGGGGCGGGCCAGCTTCCTCGAGACGGATGAGCTGCGCGGGCTGCCGGTACGGGACTTCCGCCGCCGGGTGGGCCCGGTGGACCCCATGATCTGGGACCAGGTCCGCAACCTCCCCCACTAGGGCTTTCCTCGCCCCCGCCGCCCCTACCCATTCCCGTCCCTTTTCGGGGGCCAGCCCCCGAACCCCCGCTCCTCAAACGCCGGAGAGGCTGGAGATTTCGCGGCCCGGGCCGACATTTTCAGCCCGTCCGGCGTTTGAGGACGAGGCCGTTCAGGCCGATAGCGGGGGTCTGGGGGCGCAGCCCCCAGGGACGGGACGGGTAGGGGCGGCGGGGGCGAGAAACCCGGGCTACGCCCAGAGCTGCCCCTGCAGCGTCTCGATGGCCTCTTCCGTCGTGGCAGCGGTGTAGACACCGGTGGAGAGGTACTTCCAACCCCCGTCGGCCACGACGAAGACGATGTCGGCGGGCTCGCCCGACTTCACGGCCTTCAGCCCGACCCCGATCGCCGCGTGCAGCGCCGCCCCCGTGGAGACCCCGGCAAAGATCCCCTCCTGCTGCAAAAGCTCCCGCGTACGGGTGACGGCATCGGCGGAGCCGACCGAGAACCGGGTGGTCAGAACGGACGCGTCGTACAGCTCGGGCACGAACCCCTCGTCGAGGTTCCGAAGCCCGTACACAAGATCGTCGTATCGCGGCTCGGCCGCGACGATCTTGACGTCGGGCTTGTGCTCGCGGAGGAAGCGGCCCACACCCATCAGCGTGCCGGTGGTGCCGAGCCCGGCGACGAAGTGGGTGACCGAGGGCAGGTCGGCGAGGATCTCCGGCCCGGTCGTCGCGTAGTGCGCGCCCGCGTTGTCGGGGTTGCCGTACTGGTAGAGCATCACCCAGTCGGGGTGCTCGGCGGCCAGTTCCTTCGCCACCCGCACCGCCGTGTTCGAACCCCCGGCCGCCGGGGACGGGATGATCTCGGCGCCCCACATGCCGAGCAGTTCCCGCCGCTCCTGGGAGGTGTTCTCGGGCATGACGCACACCATGCGGTAGCCCTTGAGCTTCGCCGCCATGGCGAGGGAGATGCCGGTGTTGCCGGAGGTGGGCTCCAGAATCGTGCAGCCGGGCGTCAACCGGCCGTCCTTCTCCGCCTGTTCGATCATGTGGAGCGCGGGACGGTCCTTGACCGAGCCGGTCGGATTGCGGTCCTCCAGCTTCGCCCAGATGCGGACGTCGGCGGACGGCGAGAGCCGCGGCAGGCGCACCAGAGGGGTGTTGCCCACCGCGGCCAGCGGGGAGTCGTAACGCATCAGCGATCAGAGCCCGGTGCCGGTCAGACCATGCCGCCGGCCACGGCCGGCAGGATCGTGACGTTGTCGCCGTCGGTCAGCTTGGTGTTGATGCCGTCGAGGAAGCGCACGTCCTCGTCGTTCAGGTACACGTTCACGAAGCGGCGCAGCTCGCCGCCGTCCACGATGCGGGCCTGGATGCCCGTGTGCCGGGTCTCCAGGTCGGCGAAGAGGGCGGCGAGGGTCTCCCCGCCGCCCTCGACGGCCTTCTGGCCGTCGGTGTAGGTGCGGAGGATGGTGGGGATGCGGACCTCGATGGCCATGGCTGTGGGCTCCTGTCGGGAGTGAGTCGGTCGGTGGGCGCGCGGCAGCGCAGAAGAGCAGGTGTGCGTCGTGAGGCGCCGCGGCTCACGGCCGTACGGCGGCAGGGTTCAGCGCGTACAGATGGCGCTCTGCAGCCTGCACAGGTCGACGTGCAACCGTGCCACGAGCAGCATGCCCGGGGTCTTGTCGCTCACGTCGTGGGAAACCATGGGGTCATCGTATCGATTCCCGGTCCGGGTTCTGGAATGTGATCTCAGATACTGGATGAATTCTGACCGAAATACGGGATCAGTACGTCTCCACGACCGTGACCTCCTCCTCCGTCACCTCGCCCTCCAGGATCCGGAAGGACCGGAACTGGAAGGGCCCGGCGTCGTCGGCGTCCGCCGTGGAGACCAGGACGTAGTGCGCGCCGGGCTCGTTCGCGTACGAGATGTCGGTGCGGGAGGGGTACGCCTCGGTGGCCGTGTGGGAGTGGTAGATGACGACCGGTTCCTCGTCGCGGTCGTCCAGCTCGCGGTAGAGCTTGAGGAGGTCGCCGGAGTCGAACTCGTAGAAGGTGGGCGAGCGCGCGGCGTTGAGCATCGGGATGAACCGCTCGGGGCGGCCGGTGCCCTCCGGGCCGGCGACCACGCCGCACGCCTCGTCGGGGTGGTCCTTGCGCGCGTGCGCGACGATCTGGTCGAAGAGGACCTGGGTGATGGTCAGCATGGTCGTCAGGATAAGCAGAAGGGCCGCCCCGTACCGAAGGGTGGTACGAGGCGGCCCACATGCTGGGCCACGAGCCCTACATGCTCTGCGTGAGATCCGTCAGCCGATCTTCTCGAACTCCGGGTCGCGGCGCTCGGTGACCTCCGGGTTCCGCGACTTCAGTACGGTCCAGCCGATGCCCAGTGCCGCCGCCCAGCCGGCCATCACGTAGAGGCAGACGCGGGAGTCGGCGTCGTACGCGATGAGGCAGGTGACGAAGAGCAGGAACACGACCGCGACCCAGCTGAGCTTCGAGCCGCCCGGGGCCGGGAAGGACGAGGCGGGCAGGCGTCCGGCGTCGACCGCGCGGCGGTACAGGATGTGGCTGGCCAGGATCATCAGCCAGGTCCAGATGCCGGCCGCGGTGGCGACCGAGATGACGTAGCCGAAAGCCTTCTCCGGGACGATGTAGTTCAGGACCACGCCGATGCCCATGAAGAGCATGGAGACGGTGATGCCGAGCGCGGGCGTCTTGGTGGAGGACAGCTTGTTGAAGATCCTGGGGGCCTCGCCGTTGTCCGCCAGGGTGCGCAGCATGCGGCCGGTGGAGTACATGCCGGAGTTGCAGGAGGACAGGGCCGCCGTCAGGACGACGAAGTTCACGATGCCCGCGCCCGCCGGGATGCCGATCTTCGCGAAGGCCTCCACGAAGGGGCTCACGCCGGGTGCGAACTCGGTCCACTTCACTACGCAGAGGATGACAGTGAGGGCGCCGACGTAGAAGAGGGCGATGCGCCAGGGCAGGGTGTTGATCGCCTTGGGGAGGGTCTTCTCCGGGTTCTCGGACTCGCCCGCGGTGACGCCGACGAGTTCGACGGCGAGGTACGCGAACATCACGCCCTGCAGGGTCATCAGGGACGAGCCGATGCCCTTGGGGAAGAAGCCGTCGAAGGCCCAGAGGTTGGAGACGGCGGCCGAGTCGCCCGCGGAGCTGAAGCCGAAGGTGAGGACGCCCAGGCCGATCACGATCATGCCGATGAGGGCGGTGACCTTGACCATCGAGAACCAGAACTCGATCTCGCCGAAGAGCTTCACCGAGATCAGGTTGGCCCCGAAGAGGACCAGCAGGAAGACCAGGGCGGTGACCCACTGGGGGATCTGCGGGAACCAGTAGTTGACGTAGATCGCGGCGGCGGTGAGTTCCGCCATGCCGGTGACGACCCACATCAGCCAGTACGTCCAGCCGGTGAAGTAGCCGAAGAACGGGCCGAGGAACTCGCGGGAGTACTCCGCGAAGGAGCCCGAGACGGGACGGTAGAGCAGGAGCTCTCCGAGGGCCCGCATGATGAAGAAGATGATGACGCCCGCGAGGGCGTACATGAGGATGAGACTGGGGCCCGCCTTGGCGATGTTCGCCCCGGCCCCCAGGAAGAGGCCGACGCCGATGGCGCCGCCGATCGCGATCATCTGGACCTGACGGCTGTTGAGGCCGCGTTCGTAGCCCTCTTCGGGGGCGTGACCCTCCTCAGGGGGTTCGCTGCCCACGACACCTTTGCGGTCGTGCCCGTCGTCGTTCTTGCCGACCTGCACCGAGGTCATGTCTGATGCGCCTTTCTCCATGCCGATCCGAGCCGTCGTCGGCTCCGGATCGGGTCCCGATCCCCCCGGATTGAATGGAGCTGAGCGGGCTCCCCGGCCCACTCGTGCCTGGTCGGCGATCCGCCGACCGGTGGCGCACCCGGCCGGACATGGGTGGCGTCCCGCCGGGCGGTCGTGAAGATTTATCACGGCCGCAATGCTGATCACCCGAGGCGCGTGTAGCGCACACCACAGGGAGAACCGGACAAAAGTCGGACCGCGCCCCATAGGGCGCGGTCACGGTGACGGGATCGTTATTCGGATTTGAGCGTCCGCTGAGCGAACGGAAGATGTCAGGACATCAACGTTTCAACCAACGTCTCCTGGAGCCCGCCCAGCCACAGATACGCCATCACCATCGGCTTGCGCGGGTCCTCGTCCGGCAGCCGGTAGAGGAGGTCGGTGTCCTCCTCGTCGACGACGTCGAGGCGGGACCCGATGGCCAGGCGCAGGTCGTTGAGGGCGCGCAGCCACTGCTCGGACTCCTCGGCGGAGAGCTTGAGGACCGCCCCGCCCTCCCCCACGGCCGAGAGCGTGTCCAGGGAGCGGATCACGGTGAGCGCGTTCTCGCGCTTGGCCGCGCGCAGGTCGTTCTCGGTGAAGCGGCGGAACTCCGCGGAGTAGGCGCGCTGTTCCTCGGCCTGCTCGGGCGAGTTCGCCTCGACGTCGGGCCCGCTGTACGCGTCGGGGAAGAGCCGCTTCAGCACGGGATCGGAGGGCGGTTCGCTCGGCCCCTCCGCGAACAGCTCGGCGAGCGGGTCGTCGGAGGCGTCCTCGCCCGGTCCCGGCCCGATGAGCTCCAGGAGCTGTACGGCGAGGGAGCGGATGATGGAGATCTCGACCTCGTCGAGCGCGACGGCCGCGCCGCCGCCGGGGAGCGGTTCGAAGTGTCCTGGCATCAGGTGCGTCGCTACTTCCAGTACTGCGCGGGCGTCGGGCAACTGCCGGTCGGACTGTGTTTGCCGGTCTGCCACCGGCCTTGCTTCAGGCCTATTTCCGGTCGTGCTGGAGGGTGGCCCACAGACCGTAGCCGTGCATGGCCTGCACATCGCGCTCCATCTCCTCGCGTGTGCCGCTGGAGACCACGGCCCGGCCCTTGTGATGGACGTCGAGCATCAGCTTGGTGGCCTTGTCCTTCGGATAGCCGAAGTACGTCTGGAAGACGTAGGTCACGTAGCTCATCAGGTTGACCGGGTCGTTGTGGACGATGGTCACCCAGGGGACGTCGGGCTCGGGTACGGCGAAGACCTCCTCCGCCGACTCGGTTTTTTCGGTCTCTAGGGGTGCGGGAGCCGTCACACGGCCCATGCTGCCACCACAGGTGGGTGCCCGGCCAAACGAGCCCCACAAATCGTCAGAGTGACGAGATAGGGGGTACCATTCTTTGCCATGAACACTGCGGACCTAGGGCTGCCGGTTGATGTTCCCTCCACCGCGCTCTTCACGGACCACTACGAGCTGACCATGCTGCAGGCCGCCCTCAAGGGCGGTGCCGCCGACCGGCGCTCGGTCTTCGAGGTCTTCACACGCCGGCTGCCCGAGGGCCGCCGCTACGGCGTCGTGGCGGGGACCGGACGGGTGCTGGACGCGATCGAGAACTTCCGCTTCGACGCGGACGTCCTCGGCTTCCTGCGCGAGCGCCGCGTCGTGGACGAGCCGACCCTGGAGTGGCTGGCCTCCTACCGCTTCAGTGGCGCCGTCTGGGGCTATCCCGAGGGCGAGGTGTACTTCCCCGGGTCGCCGATCCTGCGGGTCGAGGGCTCCTTCGCGGAGTGCGTGCTCCTGGAGACCGTGATCCTCTCCATCCTCAACCACGACTCGGCGATCGCGGCCGCCGCCTCCCGGATGGCCTCGGCCGCCGGGGAGCGCCCGCTGATCGAGATGGGTGCCCGCCGCACCCACGAGCTGGCCGCGGTGGCGGCGTCCCGGGCGGCGTACGTCGGCGGCTTCACGACCACCTCCGACCTGGCCGCGGGCTTCCGCTACGGCATCCCGACCGTCGGCACCAGCGCCCACGCCTTCACGCTCCTCCACGACAGCGAGCGGGACGCCTTCCAAGCCCAGGTGGACTCGCTCGGCCGGGGCACCACGCTGCTGGTCGACACGTACGACGTCGCCGAGGCCGTCCGGCTGGCCGTCGAGGTGGCCGGGCCCGAGCTCGGGGCGGTCCGCATCGACTCCGGTGACCTGCTGCTCGTGGCGCACCGGGTGCGCCAGCAGCTGGACGAGCTGGGCGCCACGAACACCCGGATCATCGTGACCTCGGACCTGGACGAGTACGCGATCGCCTCGCTGGCCGCGGCGCCCGTGGACGCGTACGGCGTGGGCACCCAGCTGGTGACGGGATCCGGCCATCCGACATGTTCGATGGTCTACAAGCTCGTCGCCCGTGCCGAGTCCGCGGACCCGAAGGCTCCGCTGGTTCCGGTGGCGAAGAAGTCGACGGGCGGAAAGACGTCCATCGGCGGCCGCAAATGGGCCGCGCGGCGGCTCGACCCGTACGGGGTCGCCGAGGCCGAGGTGGTCGGCCTCGGGGCCGTCCCTGCCGAGCTCAGCGACCGTCAGCTCCTCGTGGAGCTCGTCAAGGGCGGCCAGGTCCTCGCCCGCGAGCCCCTGGACGTCGTACGCGACCGGCACGCGGCGGCCCGCGCGAACCTGCCCCTCTCGGCGACCCAGCTCTCCCGCGGGGAAGCCGTCATTCCGACCGAGTACGTATGAGCCACGTGGGACCGGATCCGAGGAACACCCGGGCGCACACCTCAGGCCACCCCGAGCCCGAACGGGCATGAACGGACGAGGAGCGGGAATGCAACGGCAACAGCTCGGTCGCACAGTCACGCCCCGTCAGGGGTGCGGGGAACTGTGCGATCAGCCCACTACAACCCGCAGAAGGACACCGACATGCGCCGCGCCCTGATCGTCGTAGACGTGCAGAACGACTTCTGCGAAGGCGGCAGCCTCGCCGTGTCCGGCGGAGCCGATGTCGCCGCCGCGATCACGGAGCTGATCGGGCAGGCCCCCGCCGACTACCGCCACGTCGTGGCGACCCGCGACCACCACATCGCCCCCGGCGGCCACTTCGCCGACAACCCCGACTACGTCCACTCCTGGCCCGCGCACTGCGTGGCGGGCACCGAGGGCGTCGGCTTCCACCCGAACTTCGCCCCGGCGGTCGCCTCCGGCGCGATCGACGCGGTCTTCGACAAGGGGGCGTACGCGGCGGCGTACAGCGGCTTCGAGGGCGCCGACGAGAACGGCGTGCCGCTGGGCGACTGGCTGCGTGCCCGCCAGATCACCGAGGTCGACGTGGTGGGCATCGCCACCGACCACTGCGTCCGCGCCACCGCCCTGGACGCGGCCCGCGAGGGTTTCCGCACCCAGGTCCTCCTCGACCTCACCGCAGGAGTGTCCGAGGAGACCACCGAGCGAGCCCTGGAGGAGCTGAGCGCGGCGGGCGTGGAACTGAGCGGCAAGCCGATCGTCTGACCGCGCCCCGTAAGGGGCGCGGGGCTGTGACATTTGCGGCTCCGCCGCGTGGGCGCGACGAGCCACGACAAACCCGCAGCGGCTCATCGAACGCCAGCCGAATACTCAGAATCCCTGCGGCGTGGCCGTGCGTCGCATCAGCGCCCGGATCGGGTGCCAGAGCTCCGCCGCGCAGGCGTCGGCACCGGGGGCCGTGCGCCATATGAGGCCGTCGGGATGGTGCAGGACCGCGGTGATCTCGTCCGGGGTCGGGGGCTCCGCGTTGCCGCGCAGGTACACCGCCCGCATGCCCAGGTTGCGCAGCCGCGTCAGGGCGCGGGCGCGGTTCTGGGCGTGCACGAGCACGCGTACCGAGCCGCTGCCCGCGGCGGGCGGTCGGGGCAGGTTCAACGCCACCACCACCGTGCCGTTCGGCAGCTTGCAGAAACCTCCTGCGGCCATGCAGTCACACCCCCGTGAGAACCAGTGTCAATAAGAGAGTCACAGCACGCACCTAAACACGATCGGCCGCAACCCGCCAGAGGGTTGCGGCCGATCATGGTTTGACCTGCGGAAATGCCTTTTACTTCGTCGCGGCCGAGACCTTCACCGTGATCGTCGAGCCGTCGCGCGGCTCCTTCACGATCGCGATCTTGGTGTTGGTGTCAGTGACACGGACACCGGCGGTGGGGTTGGTCTCGTCGTAGTACGTGTTCTTGTGGTCGTTGAAGATCCGGTTGCCCGGAAGCGACGGGATCTTCGTCGCGACGTCCGCCTTGTGCAGCCTGAGGGCGTCCGTCCGGTAGGTGCTGAAGGGCGAGTCGTACGACTGGATGCGGCTGCGCATCAGCGTGCCGTCGGACCACTTCAGCGGCTTCGGGTGGGCGTCCACCGGCAGCAGCAGACCGGTGCCGGCGTGCTGGCTGACGTTGTTGTCGTTCTGGGAGGTGTCCCACTTCCAGATCAGCAGACCGTTCTGGTAGGGGAAGTGCTCCACCCAGGACGGGCGCGTGTTCGAGAAGCCGAAGTTGTACGGGCCGGTCTTGAGGGTCTTGTCGTACGACACGTACTGGCGGTTCTCGGCGATGTAGTACTGCGCGTAGTCGTCCGTGACGGCCGCGCCGATGCGGGAGAAGCCCGTGGCCTTCCAGGCGGAGTCGGCGGTCTCGGCGTTGTCCGAGAAGACCGGCGAACCGTCGGCCGTCACCGTGATCACGTCGGCCGCGAAGCCCTTCTGGGCCACCCCTCCGTCGGTCTGGTAGCGGAAGCGGAGGTCGAACTTCTTGCCCGCGTAGGCGTCGAGCGGGAACGAGAGCTTCTTGTACGCGTCCACGGTGCCGGTCAGCGCGGGCTTGCCGCTGCCGTCGCGCGGGAGGGCCGCGCCGTCGACCGTGCCGTCCAGCGGCGTCCAGTTGGCGCCGTCGGTCGAGACCTCGGTGTAGAGGTAGTCGAAGTCGGTCTCGATGTCGTACCAGCCGTCGAGGGTCAGCGTGGCCGAGGACTTGCCGGTGAGGTCGACGGAACGGGTCAGCGTGTTCTTGAGGTCGTCACCGCTGCCGCTCCACCACTGGGTGGCTCCCTGCGCCGGGGTGACCACCGGGTTGGTGACCTCCTTCTCGGGCAGTTCGACCACCAGCGCCTGGGCGTTCTTGGTGTTGTACTCCGCCACGCCCAGCTTGTGGGTGGAGCGCGTCGCGGCCTTGGCCGTGTCGTACTTCAGCCAGCCGAGCTGGAGTTTGTCCCAGGCGGTCATGTCGCCGGGCAGGTCACCGATGGTGTTCCTGCCCTCGCCGAGCCAGGAACCGGACGACATCAGCGTCCAGAACCCGGTGGAGTTCTCGGCGGTGTTGGTGGTGTCGTAGTGGTCCGGCAGACCGAGGTCGTGGCCGTACTCGTGGGCGAAGACGCCGAGTCCGCCGTTCTCCGGCTGGATGGTGTAGTCGCCGACCCAGATGCCGGAGTCGCCGATCTGCGCCCCGCCCATCTTGTTGCCCGTGGGCCCGGTGGCGCCGGCGTCCGTGCCGAACGCGTACCAGCGGTGGGCCCAGATGGCGTCCTCGCCCTGGGCGCCGCCGCCCGCGGACTCGTCCTCGCCCGCGTGCACGATCTGGAAGTGGTCGATGTAGCCGTCGGGCTCGTTGAAGTTGCCGTCGGCGTCGAAGTCGTTGCGGTCCCACTTGTCGTAGGCGGCCAGCTCGGACTTGATGGCGGCGTCGGACTTGCCGGCCGCCTTCTGGGCGTCGACCCAGGCGGTGACACCGTCGGCGACGGCGTTCCACGCGCAGGTGTCGGGCTCGCACTTGTTGGAGCCGTAACGGGCCTCGTTGTAAGGCACCTTGACCCAGTCGGAGACCGCGCCGCCGATGGAGTAGCGGCCCGAGGACTGCTTCTCGTAGTACTTCTTCATCGACTCGACACCCTTGCCGGTGCCGAAGTAGAGCTCTTCGAAGTGCTTCTTGTTGTAGTCCGCCTGCCAGGCCGTGCTGTTGTCCTCGGAGCGGTCCGGCTCGGCTATCTGGTTGTGCAGGGGACCCGGGGTGCCGCCGTAGCGTGGGTCCGTCCTGTCGCCGAACTCCACGAGGATCGTGAAGATCTGATCGGTCTTCTCCCGGCCGAGCTCGACGTACTTGCCGTCCTGGAGTTTCACGACCTGCGAGCCGCCGCGGTTCTTGACGGTGGCGTCGCCGGATATGACCTTCTTGAGCGCCTCTTCGCGCTGGGCCTCCTGACGCTCGGTCAGCGGGCCCTTCAGGTCGTGCTCGCGATCGGTGTGGTTCTCGGCGCGCGCCGGGTCCTGCCGGTTCGCGGCCGGATCCTGACGGCCCGCCGCCGCGGCCGGCTGTTCGCCGGCAGCGGCCTGCGCCACCGCGAAGGTCGAGAACGTGGCAGCGGCCGCTGCGAGCGACACACCCACCGCGGCTGCTCTGAACGTCCATGGTCTGCTGGTCACTTGATGCAGTCCTCCCCCGCGCCCGGGCGCGCGGAATGGAGGGGTGTCCAGGTCATGGAGTCCGCGCGCGCTCTATGCGCGTCACAAGTGACGACATTCGACCGGAGTTGAAGGAGAAAAGACAGATCTTGACTTGAACAGGTCAAGTGGGCTATGCACCGGCGGTCGTGCGCCGCGCACGGACATTCGTCCGCTCACGGAAGAACGGTGTACGAATCAACAGGCGCGTTCGAACGTCCACTTGATGGACGCCATGACTCCGTGCGCCCCCTGTGCACCGGCACCGTGGGTTAGGTCACGCTTACTGCTCGTTCCGCTCGGGCAGACAGCCGATTAGAGTCGGTTGGCGGCTCGCCGGATTTCCGGTGGTTTGCCAACCGGACACCGTTGTCGAACCCCAGATTCTTATCCGCACCCTCCCCCATCGCGAGAGGCACGGGGGGAGACCCCCACCCCGAGGATCGGAATAGCCATGCCTCGTCCGACCGCCGCACAGCTCGCCTACGGTTCCTGCACCGTGATCTTCTCCACGCTCGCCATGCTGCTGCTGTCACAGACGAGTTCGGGCCTGGGAGTCGTGGTGATCGCGCTCTCCGCCCTCGTGCTCGGCCTCCTCGTGGCCATGACGGTTCCCGTACCGAAGCCCGCCGCGCCGACCGTGTCCGTTGCCCGGCCCGCGTCTGTCACCCTCTCGGAACACCGAGTTCCGGTGCAGCGCGAGACCGTCGCGGCCGCCAGCGCACCCGAGCCGGTCCGCGAGCGCGCCTGAGCCGCCCCGAACCGCAACACGAACCGGCGGGCCCGTTGACCACGGACCCGCCGGTCGTCTGCGCCGCCTGTGGACTCGGCCTTGCCGACTCCTGTGGAACTTCAGCCCGTGCCGACTCCTGTGGAACTCAGCCCGTGCTGACCACCACCGTCTTGGCCGCCTTGTCGTGCAGGCCCTGCTTGTAGGGCTTGTCGAAGAAGCTCCAACCGCCCGCGATCGCCGTCCAGATGCACGCGCAGCAGAACGCGAACGGCAGCCACAGGACCAGCGCGCGGACCAGCGAGGTCTGCACGGAGGGCGTGGAGCCGTTGTCGAGGTTCGCCACCCGCAGGTGCAGCCACTTCTTGCCGAGGGTCTGCCCCGCCCTGGCGGTCATGACGGTGTCGTAGCCGACGTAGAGCACCGCGGCGATCAGCGACTGGCCGAACGACCTGCCGTAGTCGATCTTGTCCGTGTCCACGTCGTACTCGTTGACGTTGAAGGCCCACGTCACCAGCCACACCACGATGACGACGAGGATCATGTCGATGATCCGCGCGAGCGTGCGCTTGCCGCTGTCGGCGAGCGGAGGCATCCCGGCCAGCGGGTCGTTGCCGTACGGGCCGCCGCCGTACGGGTCACCACCACCGCTGCCGTACGGGTCACCGCCGCCGTAGGGCGGTGGCGGCGGGGTGGCGCCGTACGGGGAACCGGTGCCCGGCGGGGGCTCGTTGCCGCGGGTGGGATCGAACGGCGGGCCCTCGCCGGGCGGCGGCTGCCCGCCGGACGAGCCCTCGTCCGACGGCTTCTTCTTGAACGGATCGTCATCCGGCGGGGGCGGCGGCTCGGTCGTCATATCCCGAGTCGACCGCGAACCCCCCGACTGCGCAATGGGGGGCGGCCGTCCGGGGGAGCGGTCAGCCCGCGACGAACGTGTGGGCCGCCTTGTCGTGCCAGCACTGGCGCCACGGGCGGTCGAACGCGCCCCACAGGACACCCACGACACCGATGGCGAGAAGCCCCGGAACGCTGTAGACGAGCCAGCGGCGCAGCGCCAGACCGAACGACGGCGGGTCGCCGCCCTCGATGTCCCGCACCTGGAGGCCGCAGAGCTTCTTGCCGAGGGTGCGGCCCCACTTGGCGGTGGGCAGCGCCTCGTAGAGGACACCGAAGAGGAGAAGTACGGCGAGGATGATGCCGAGGTAGACCGCGGTGGTGCCGTCAAGGAGCCAGACCGTGACGGTCTCACCCGACAGCTTGGCCGCGTCGATCTTCTCGTTGACGTGGTCCAGGGCCCTGGTGCCCAGCGGAACGGCGGCCGCGCCGGTGACCGCGGCCAGCACCACCGTGTCCACGAGCCTGGCCGCCAGACGCTTGCCGAGTCCCGCCGGGCGCGCGTTCGCCTGCGAGCGGGCCACCGCCTGGAACGGGTCCTCCCGCACCGGCTTCCACGGCACGACGGGCTGGTCGGCCTCCGGCCCGGCCAGGCGGTGCACCTGCTGGGCCCAGGAGGGCTGCCCGCCGCCGGCACCCGCGGCCATGGGCGCGCCGGAGCCGGACTGCGCAGGGGTGCCGGGGGTGGACCGCTCAGGGGCGGACTGCGGCGCGGCGGACCGCTGCGGGGTCGCGGGGGCCGCCGGGAAGGCGGCTGCGGGGCCCTGGGGGGCGGCCTGGGCCTGGGCCGCGGCTGCCTGGGCCGCCGCCGAGGACTGGGCGGCGGAGGCCCCCGACCCGCGCTGCTGTCCCCCGCGCGGTACGGCCCTGAACGTCATCGTGCCCTCGGAGGCGAGGGGTTCACGGGAGCCGGGGACAGCGCCCGAACGGTCGGCGCCCGAGACATGCGCGCGTCCGGCGCCCATGGCTCCCGCCGCGCCCGCTCCCCCGGCCGGCCCGGCGGCCCTGTCCGAGGCCCCGGCGCCTTCGGAACCCGCGGAGCCCGCCGCTCCGGTGGGCTGCACCGGTCCGGTCGGCCTGCGGAACACCACCGAACCGCCGGAGCCCGGCGGCTTGAGGGCCCCCGAGCCCCCGTCGGACTCGGCACCGGAACCGGAATCGGCCTGGGACTCGTACGACTGGAACGTGGCCATGCCGTCCGTGTGGTCCGACCTGCCGTCGGGCTGGGACGGCAGGGAGGGCCCGGCGGACTCGGCCTGCTGCTCGGCGGGTACGCGCGGATCGGGCTTGCCCCAGCGGATCCGGCGGTCCGGGTCGCCGCCGAAGCCGGTCTGCCGTGAGCGGTCGGCGCCCCACGCGGTCGCGGGCTCGGGCCGGCTGCCGTGCTGGGCGTCGGCGGGCGACGGGTTCGCGGCCGGCGGGTCCTCGTCGAAGAAGTGCGGCCCCGTCTCCTCCGTGGAGGCGGGCACGGACCGTTCGTCCGCGGGCGACGACAGCGGCTCGCCGCCGGACGGCGCCGGCCGGCTGGTGCCCGGCACCCACGCGGCACCGTTCCAGTACCGGACATATCCGGGAATGGAGGGGTCCGGGTAATACCCTTCGCGGGGCCTGTCGTCGCCTGGGGCCGGGGTTGGGGCGCTCATGTCCGTCGTCCCGTATCTGCTCGGGGGTCGTGTTGAGCGTCCACATCTATCAGACCGGCGCAACGGCCATTGCCGCTCCTCGCGTACCTACCCCCTTCGAGCAAGGTTCCGCCACGTTTTCCGGCCGCTTCCGGTCGGGTGACGATCGTCTGCCGGCCGTGTGCTGATCGTGTCTGCCGGTCGTCTACGGCGGTTGTGTGCCGGCGCCCGCGGAAAAAGTTCCGCGAACCCGCGTAATGCTTCGCCGCCCGCGCCCTCTCCACTCGTACGGGCCCGCCCACAGGGCCACCGGACGAGAGGAAACGCACGACATGAACACCGTGGTGGAGCGCGAGCTCGAACTGAAACTGGTCCTGTCCCCCGAGCGCAGCATCCCGGTCCCGGCCCGGCTGAGCTACCGCACCGACGATCCGTACGCCGTCCACATCGCCTTCCACATCGGCTCCGACCACCCCGTGAACTGGACGTTCGCGCGCGAGCTGCTCGTGGAGGGGGTGTTCAGGCCGTGCGGGCACGGGGATGTGCGGGTGTGGCCGACGAAGGTCGCCGGGCGGAGCGTGGTCCTGATGGCGCTGAGTTCGCCCGACGGGGACGCCCTGCTCGAAGCGCCCGCCGCGCAGGTGTCGGCCTGGCTGGAGCGCACCCTGCGGGCGGTGCCCCCGGGCTCCGAGGCCGAGCAGCTCGGTATCGACGACGGCCTCGCCGAGCTGCTCGCGCCCACCCCGGCCGACGATCTCTGGCTGCGCGACCCCTGGCCCTCGGACGAGTCCAAGGACGGGGAGTGAGACGGAGGGGCGCGAGAAGCCGAGGAGGTGGCCCGGAAGAGCTTTCCCGGGATTCAGAAGAGCTTGCCGGGGTTGAGGATCCCCAGCGGGTCGAACGCCGTCTTGATCGCCCGCTGCATCTCCACGCCCACCGGGCCGATCTCGCGCGCCAGCCATTCCTTCTTGAGGACGCCCACGCCGTGCTCGCCGGTGATCGTCCCGCCGAGTTCCAGGCCGAGGGCCATGATCTCGTCGAAGGACTCGCGGGCGCGCCGGGACTCGTCGGGGTCGCCCGCGTCGAAGCAGACGGTCGGGTGGGTGTTGCCGTCACCGGCGTGTGCGACGACGCCGATGGTCAGCTGGTACTTCTCGGCGATCCGGTCGACCCCTTCGAGCATCTCAGCGAGCTTCGAGCGCGGTACGCACACGTCGTCGATCATCGTCGTGCCCTTGACCGCTTCGAGGCCGGTGAGGGACAACCGGCGGGCCTGGAGCAGCAGTTCGGACTCGGCCGCGTCGTCCGCCGGTACGACCTGGGTGGCGCCGGCCGCCTCGCAGAGCGCGCCCACGGCCGTCAGGTCGGCGGCCGGGTCGAGGGTGTCGAAGGCGGCGAGGAGCAGGGCCTCGGTGGACTCCGGAAGGCCCATGTTCGCCATGTCGTTGACGGCCTTCACCGTCGTACGGTCCATCAGTTCGAGGAGGGACGGCACATGGCCGCCCTCCATGATCCGGCAGACCGCGTCGCAGGCGGCCGCGGCGGAGGCGAACTCGGCGGCCAGCACCAGCTGTTGGGGCGGCTGCGGCCTGAGGGCGAGAGTGGCCCGTACGACGATGCCGAGCGAGCCCTCCGAACCGACGAAGAGGCGGGTCAGGTCGTATCCGGCGACGCCCTTCGCCGTACGGCGGCCGGTGGACATCAGGCGTCCGTCGGCGAGGACCACGTCCAGGCCGAGGACGTACTCGGCCGTCACCCCGTACTTCACACAGCACAGGCCGCCGGACGCCGTGCCGATGTTGCCGCCGATGGTGCACATCTCCCAGCTGGAGGGGTCCGGCGGGTAGTAGAGGCCGTGTTCGTTGACGGCGCGGGAGAGCGTGGCGTTGACGACGCCCGGCTCTACGACCGCGATCCGGTCGACCGGGCTGATCTCCAGGATGCGGTCCATCCTGACGAGGGACAGCACGATGCAGCCCTCGGAGGCGTTGGCGGCGCCCGACAGGCCCGTACGGGCGCCCTGCGGGACCACCGGGACACGCAGTTCGGTGGCGACGCGCATGACGTGCTGGACCTGCTCGACGGTGCGCGGCAGCACCACGACGGCGGGGGTGCCGGCCTCGCAGAAGCTGGCCATGTCGTTGGCGTACGAGACCGTGACGTCCGGGTCGGTGAGGACCGCCTCGGCCGGCAGGCCCGCGAGGAGACGGTCGACGAGGCTGCCCACCGCCACGGTGTCTTCATCGGGTCGGGCTTCGATACGGCTCATGATCACAGCGTCGCACCCGGGGCCATCGGTGTGAACCCCGCCCGCGCGAGGCTTTCCGTGCCGGGGTGGTGGCCGGGTGTGCTCTTCGTATTGGCGCACAGTGAGCCGCATGGAGAGCGGCATGGGAAAAGAGCTGGCCTCGGGTTCGGCGGGCGGTCCGGCGGGCGATCCGGTCGGTGGCCCGGCGGATGGCCCAGGGGGCCGTTCGGCCAAGAGGTGGACGCTCGTCGGTGTCGTCGTGGGGTCTGCCGTCGTGGGGTGTGCCGTGCTGGGCGGTGTGCTGACGGCGGCGCCCCCCGAGCGCGGCGGGCCGCCGCCCGCGCCCGGTCCGGTGGCTCGGGCCGAGACCGCCGTCGGGGCCGGGGCGCCCGCCTCGCTGCCCGATCTGGTCGCGCTGATCGGGGACCGCGAGGCGCATCTGCGGGCCCATCCGGGTGATGTGCGGTCGTGGGCGGTGCTCGGCGCGGCGTACACGGAGCGGGGTGAGCGGACCGGCGACGCGCGGTTCTACCCGAAGGCCGAGAAGGCGCTGCGTACGTCGTTGCGGGCGAAGCCGAGGAAGAACGTGGAGGCGCTCGACGGACTGGCCGCGCTCGCCAATGCCCGGCACGACTTCCGGGCGGCGCGGAAGTGGGGCGAGGCCTCGGTGGCGGCCTCGCCGAAGCGGTGGACGGCCTATCCGGCGCTGATCGACGCGTACCGGGGGCTCGGGGAGTTCAAGGCCGCGGACAAGGCGCTGGCCAGGCTCGTCCGGCTGCCGAAGGGGGCGGCGGCGCCGAGGGCACGGGTGCTGGCGCGGGCCGCCCTCGTGCACCGGGACCAGGGGCAGCGCGAGGATGCCGCCGCCGCGCTCTCCGACGCGGTGGCGCTCGCCTCGGCTCCGGCCGAGCGGGCGGACTGTCTCGCCGGGGCCGGGGAGCTGGCCTGGGAGCGCGGGGAGCCCACCGAGTCGCTGCGCGCCTTCGAGGCCGCGGTGCGGGCCGATCCCGACGGGCACTCCGCGCTCGCGGGGCAGGGCCGGGCGCTGGCCGCGCTGGGCCGGACCCCGGAGGCCGTGCGCGCGTACCGGGCCGCGTCGGAGAAGCGGGCGCTGCCTCAGTACGCGTGGGAGCTGGGCGAGTTGTACGAGTCGCTGGGGCTGGGCGACGAGGCGCGCGCCCAGTACGACGTGGTGCGGCAGCGGGTGCGGGAGGGCGCCGCCGGTGGGGTGAACTCCGACCTCGTGGCGGGTCTCTTCGAGGCGGACCACGGTGACCCGGAGGCCGCCGTGCGGCTGCTGCGGGAGGAGTGGGAGCGGCATCCCTCCGCGGCGGTCGCGGATGCACTGGGGTGGGCGCTGCATCGCGCCGGGCAGCACGAGGACGCGCTCGTCTTCGCCACGAAGGCCACGGACAAGCAGCACGTGGGCGCGGTCCGCAGCGCGCCCTACGCGTACCACCGGGGCATGATCGAGCGGCGGTTGAAGATGGAGGGACCCGCGCGCCGCCATCTTGAGGAGGCGCTGCGGATCAGTCCGTACTTCTCGCCGCTGGGCGTTCCGGCGGCGAAGGAGGCGTTGGGGGCACTGGGTCAGGTGTGAGTCGGTGTGACTCGGTACGGCTCGGTGCGACAGCGCCCCGGCTGCCCTGCGGGATGCGGCGACTACAGGTTGCCGCGCTTCTCCTGCTCCCGTTCGATCGCCTGGAAGAGGGCCTTGAAGTTGCCCTTGCCGAAGCCCATCGAGCCATGGCGTTCGATGATCTCGAAGAAGACGGTCGGGCGGTCCTGGACCGGCTTGGTGAAGATCTGGAGCAGGTAGCCGTCCTCGTCGCGGTCGGCCAGGATCTTCAGTTCGCGCAGGGTGTCGACGGGGACGCGGGTGTCGCCGACCCATTCGCCGAGGGTGTCGTAGTAGGAGTCCGGGGTGTCGAGGAACCGGACGCCCGCCGCGCGCATGGTCCGTACGGTCTCCACGATGTCGTTCGTGTTGAGCGCGATGTGCTGGACGCCGGCGCCGCCGTAGAACTCCAGGTACTCGTCGATCTGGGACTTCTTCTTGGCGATGGCGGGCTCGTTGATCGGGAACTTGACCTTGAGCGTGCCGTCGGCGACGACCTTCGACATCAGGGCGCTGTACTCGGTGGCGATGTCGTCGCCCACGAACTCCTTCATGTTCGTGAAGCCCATGACCTTGTTGTAGAAGGCGACCCACTCGTTCATACGGCCGAGTTCCACGTTGCCGACGCAGTGGTCGATGGCCTGGAAGGTGCGATGGGCGGGCGGCTCGACGATCGGGTCCGCGGCCGTGAACCCGGGAAGGTAGGGGCCGTCGTAGCCCGTGCGCTCGACCAGGGTGTGGCGGGTCTTTCCGTACGTGGCGATGGCGGCGAGTACGACCGTGCCGTGCTCGTCCTTCAGCTCGTAGGGCTCGGTGACGGGGCGGGCGCCGTGCTCGACGGCGTAGGCGAACGCGGCGCGGGCGTCCGGGACCTCGATGGCGAGGTCGACCACGCCGTCACCGTGCTCCGCCACGTGCTCGGTGAGGAAGCGGCCCCAGGGGGTGGCGGCCTTGATGACGGAGGTGAGGACGAAGCGGGCGGAGCCGTTCTCCAGGACGTAGCTCGCGGTCTCGCGGCTGCCGTTCTCCGGTCCGGAGTAGGCGACCAGCTTCATGCCGAAGGCGGTGGAGTAGTAGTGCGCCGCCTGCTTGGCGTTGCCCACGGCGAAGACGACCGCGTCCATTCCCTTGACCGGGAAGGGGTCTGCCTGCCGCGCGGTGTCGGGGGTGGTGTGGGTGTTCGCAGAGATAGCTGCCATGGCCGCAGGCTCTCTCCGTTCGGCAAGGTGCGCAATAGTTTGCGAACCTGCTGGGCAATATGTGCAGAGAAAGGCCGGGTAGATCGGTCTTTGTGTACAGGATGACCACCTCGGAGGCCTTCATGGCGATCGATCATCTGGACGGGCGGCTGCTGGTGCTGCTCGCGCGGGAGCCGCGGATCGGTGTGCTGGAGATGTCCCGGCGGCTCGGGGTCGCGCGCGGGACCGTGCAGGCGCGGCTCGACCGGCTTCAGTCGAATGGAGTCATCCGGGGGTTCGGGCCGCAGGTGGATCCCGCGGCCCTCGGCTATCCCGTCACCGCCTTCGCGACGCTGCAGATCCGCCAGGGCCAAGGCACGGACGTACGGGCGCACTTGGCGACCGTGCCCGAGGTGCTGGAGCTGCACACGACGACGGGCGGCGGGGACATGCTGTGCCGGCTCGTGGCGCGGTCCAACGCCGATCTTCAGCGGGTGATCGACCGGGTTGTCGGTTTTGATGGCATCGTCCGGGCCTCCACGGCGATCGTCATGGAGAACCCCGTGCCGCTGCGGATCATCCCGCTGGTGGAGCAGGCCGCGGAGGACGACGACTGAGGCGACAGTGACGGCTGAGGCGACAGGGGTGAAAAGCGGGTGAGCTTCTGGGAGTACCTGGGCAGTCGCCATCAGCAGCTCCTCGCCGACGCCTACCAGCACGCCAGCGCCGTCTTCCAGTGCATGGTCGTCGCCACGGTGATCGGTGTGGTGGTCGGTGTCGTCACCTATCGGAGCGAGTGGGCCGGGAGCCTGGCCACGACCACGACGGCGACCCTGCTGACCATCCCCTCGCTCGCCATGATCGGTCTGCTCATCCCGATCGTGGGGCTGGGGGTTCCGCCCACGGTGATCGCGCTGACCCTGTACGGGCTGCTGCCGATCGTGCGCAACTCGATCGTGGGGCTGCGCGGGGTCGACCCCTCGCTCGTCGACGCGGCCACCGGCATCGGGATGTCACGGCTCGCCCGGCTCCTGCGGGTCGAACTGCCGCTCGCCTGGCCGCCGATCCTGACCGGGATCCGGGTCTCCACCCAGATGCTGATGGGGATCGCCGCCATCGCCGCCTATGCCTCGGGGCCGGGTCTCGGCAACGAGATCTTCCGCGGCATCGCCTCCCTGGGCAGCAAGAACGCGCTCAACCAGGTGCTCGCGGGCACGCTCGGGATCATCGTCCTGGCCCTGCTGTTCGACGCCGCGTACGTCCTCATCGGGCGGCTGACCATTCCCAGGGGGATCCGTGCCTGAGCCGACCGCGACCACCGCGACCACCACGTCTGCCGCTGCGACCACCGGCGCGAACGCCACCACCGGCGCCACGATCGAGCTGGAGAACCTCACCAAGCGCTACCCGGGGAGCCCCGACCCCGCCGTCGACAGCGTCAACATGGAGATCAACGCGGGTGAACTCGTCGTCTTCGTCGGCCCCTCGGGGTGCGGGAAGTCCACCACCCTGAAGATGATCAACCGCCTGATCGAGCCGACGGGCGGGCGGATCAGGATCGGTGGCGAGGACGTCACCCACATGGACCCCGTGAAGCTGCGCCGCAAGATCGGGTACGCGATCCAGGCCTCGGGGCTCTTCCCGCACATGACGGTCGCCCAGAACATCGCCCTCGTGCCGAGGATGGTGGGGTGGCCGAAGGCGCGGATCACCTCGCGGGTCGAGGAGATGCTGGATCTGGTCGGTCTCGACCCGGGCGAGTTCCACGGGCGCTATCCGCGGCAGCTGTCCGGCGGGCAGCAGCAACGGGTCGGTGTGGCACGGGCGTTGGCCGCCGATCCGCCCGTACTGCTGATGGACGAGCCCTTCGGGGCCGTGGACCCCATCACCCGTGACCACCTCCAGGACGAGCTGATCCGGCTGCAGCACGAGCTGCACAAGACGATCGTCTTCGTCACCCACGACTTCGACGAGGCGATCAAGCTGGGCGACCGGATCGCCGTGCTGCGGGAGCGGTCGCACATCGCCCAGTTCGACACCCCGGAGGCCATCCTCACCAACCCCGCGGACGACTTCGTGTCCGGGTTCGTGGGCGCCGGGGCCGCGCTGAAGCGGCTCAATCTGTCGCGCGTACGGGATGTGGAGATCACTGACTATCCGACGGTGACCGTCGACGATCCGCTGCAGGAGATCTTCAACAGGCTGAGGTCGAGCGGTACGAACGAGATCCTGCTGCTCGACCGGCGTGGGCGGCCCTACAAGTGGCTGCGGCGCGGGGACCTGATGCGGGCCAAGGGCTCGCTGGCCCGGGCGGGCACGCTGGTGCACGACACGGTGACCCGGGACGCGACGCTGCGGGACGCGCTGGAGGCCGTGCTCATCGACAACGCGGGGCGGGTCGTGGTGACGGGGCGGCGCGGGGAGTACACCGGCGTCGTGGACATGGAGACGCTGATGAACTCCGTGCACGAACTGCTGGAGGCCGACCGGCTCGACGCGATGGAGCACCAGCACGAACTGGAGGAGACGCGAGCCGAGCAGACCCACCACGAGCAGGAGGGCACCGCCGGTGCCGGCGGGGAGGCGAAGGCGTGAGGGCCCCGGAGACCGACCACGACACCGGGACGGACCCGGGCGACGAGGGCGCCGGGACGGACTCCGGGGCGGATCCCGGGGCGGGCTCCGGGTCCGAGGCGGCGAAGGCTCCCCCGGCCGTCAAGTCCCGTGCCTCCCGGGTGACCTGGCAGAAGCTGACCCTGCTGCCGGCCGTGCTCACCGTGGTGCTGCTCACCACCTGGCTCTGGTTCCGGCAGGCGGACCTGGACCCGCTCTCGGAGAACGCGCTCTCCGGCGGCCAGGTGTGGAAGGCACTGCGGCAGCAGATCGAACTGACGGTGATCTCCACGTTCTTCGTGCTGATCATCGCGATCCCGCTGGGCATCCTGCTGACCCGCAAGGCGTTCCGCAGGGCGACCCCGGCCGCGATGGCCGTCGCCAACATGGGGCAGGCGACCCCCGCCATCGGTCTGCTGGCGCTGCTCGTGATCTGGCTGGGCATCGGCCAGAAGGCGGCGCTGATCGGCATCATCGCGTACGCCGTCCTGCCGGTCCTGTCGAACACGATCGCCGGGCTCAAGGCGAACGACCCAACGCTCTTGGAGGCCGCCCGGGGCATCGGCATGTCGCCCATGGGCGTACTGGCCCGGGTCGAACTGCCCCTGGCCGTACCGCTGATCCTCGCCGGTGTCCGTACCGCTCTCGTCCTGAACGTGGGCACGGCGACCCTTGCCACCTTCGGCGGGGGCGGCGGTCTCGGCGTGCTGATCACGACCGGGATCACCAACCAGCGGATGCCGGTGCTGGTGCTCGGCTCGATCCTGACCGTGGCCCTCGCGCTGCTGGTCGATTGGCTGGCCTCGCTGGCCGAACTGCTGCTCAGCCCACTCGGGTTGGAGGCGGGGACATGAGACGGCGTACGGGTCTGGTGGCCGCCGGGGCGATGCTGGCGGCCTCGGCGGGGTGCGGGCTGACCAGCGGCTCGCCCATGGTCGACGACGTGGAGCCCGGCTCGATCGGGCAGGGGAAGCCGCTCAAGGGCGCCGATCTCACCGTGACGTCCAAGGAGTTCACCGAGCAGCTGATCCTCGGCGCGATCATGGGCATCGCCTTCGAGGCGGCCGGTGCGAAGGTGCTGGACCGCACGGGCATCCAGGGCTCCATCGGCGCCCGCGAGGCCGTCAAGAGCGGGGACGCGGACGGCATGTACGAGTACACGGGCACCGCCTGGATCACCTACCAGGGCAACAGCGGTCCCATCACCGATCCGCGCAAGCAGTGGGAGGCCGTCCGCGAGGCGGATCTGAAGAACGGGCTGACCTGGCTGCCTCCGTCGGCGCTGAACAACACCTACGCCCTCGCCATGAACCAGGCCAATTTCAAGAAGTACGGCACGAAGACCCTCTCCGACGTGGCCGCGCTGTCGAAGTCCGATCCGAAGGCGGTCACGCTCTGCGTGGAGAGCGAGTTCGCCAACCGGGCCGACGGGCTGCCGGGCATGGAGAAGGCGTACGGCATGAAGCTGCCCGCCGGGAACGTCACGCAGATGGACACCGGGATCATCTACACCCAGGCGGCGAAGGGGAGTTGCACCTACGGAGAGGTGTTCACCACCGACGGGCGCATCAAGTCGATGAACCTGGTCGTGATGGCGGACAACAAGAAGTTCTTCCCCAACTACAACGTGGCTCCGGAGATCAACTCCAAGGCGCTGAAGAAGTATCCGGCGATCGCGCAGGTCCTCGACCCGATCACCAAACGCCTGAACAACGACGTGGCACAGGAGTTGAACGCACGAGTGGACGTGGACGGGGAGGATCCGCACGCGGTCGCGCTGGACTGGATGAAGGACGAGGGGTTCGTGAAGGAGGGCTGAGCGGGGACTCTCCCGGGGAGCGGTCCGGTTCCGCTAGCAGCTCGGTACCGAGCCCTGGTCCTTCTCCAGGGCCACCAGGGCGGTGATCGCGCCCTTCAGAGTGGTGACCGGAATGAGGCGGAGCCCCTTCGGGAGGTCCGTCTTCGCGTCCGAGCACTCCGCCTTCGGGACCAGGAAGACGGTGGCGCCGTCGCGGCGGGCGGCCTGCGTCTTGAGGGCGACGCCGCCGACCGGGCCGACCTTTCCGTCGGCGTCGATCGTCCCGGTGCCCGCGATGTTGCGGCCGCCCGTGAGGTCGCCGCCGCTGCCGTCGCCGTCCAGCTTGTCGACGATGCCGAGGGAGAAGAGGAGCCCGGCGCTGGGCCCGCCGACATCGGCGAGCCTCAGGGTGACCTTGATGTCGTCCGACTGCTCGCCGAGGTGGTTCAGGGCCGCCTCGGTGGCGGTGTCCTGGGACTTCTTCATCTCCTCGGCGTTGTGCTCCTCGATCTCCTTCACGGTGTCGCCGCTCGGGTACACGGAGTCGCGCGGCATCACCGCCTGGTCCGTACGGAACCAGCCGTCGAGCACATCGCTCAGGCTCACGTCCTGGTCGGGGCCCGTCGCCTCGATGGTCGTCATCCGCAGCTGGCCACGCGTCTTGTGGGTGTCCGCACCGGTGATCGTGATGACCGACTCGCCCTTGTTGTCGCCGAGGACGTTCGCCGTCATCCCGGGCTGCGCCACCGAGAAGGGCAGCGGCGCGAACACCGCCGTGGCGAGCAGGGCCACGACGGGAAGGGCGCAGACGGCGACGGCCTGGGGGCGCGTGAGGCGAGAGAGCACGGGATCAATCTAACGCGAGGACGATTTCCGGCCGGGGCCCGGTCTGCGCCGGGGCCCGGCGGGCGACAGTGCAGGCCGGTCGGTGCCGGGGCGGTGCCGGGGCGGGTCGGCGCCAGGGCCCGGGCCCGGGCCCGGTCAGCCGCTGTGCAGCACCCTGCGGGCCGTGGTGAAGCGCCGCAGGGCGTCCGGCAGCGGCTCGGTCCCGATGCCCGGCGTCCGCGGCACCCGCAGATGACCGTCCTCCAGCACGAACGGCTCGGTGATGTCCTCGGCGAAGTAGCGGCCGGACGCCGAGGTGTCCCCGGGGAGGGTGAAGCCGGGGAGGGCGGCCAGCGCCAGGTTCGGGGCCCGGCCGATTCCCGTCTCCAGCATGCCGCCGCACCAGACCGGGACGCCGTGCGCGTGCGCGACGTCGTGGACACGGCGGGCCTCCAGGTAGCCGCCGACCCGGGCGGGCTTCACGTTGACGACCCGGCACGCGTCCATCGCGATCGCGGACGCGGTGTCGCGGGCACTGTGCAGGGACTCGTCGAGGCAGACGGGGGTCGCGACGCGCCGCTGGAGCCGCGCGTGGGCGTGGAGGTTGTTCTCCTCCAGGGGCTCCTCGATGAGCAGGAGCCCGAACTCGTCGAGCCGGCCCAGGTGTTCGGCGTCCGCGAGCGTGTAGGCCGTGTTGGCGTCGACCTGGAGGGGGAGCCGGTCCCCGAACCGCTCCCGCACGGCGCGCACGGGGGCCAGGTCCCAGCCGGGTTCGATCTTCAGCTTGATGCGTACGTAGCCCTCGTCGAGGTAGCGCTCGACGTCGTCCAGCAGCTCCCCGAGGGACTCCTTGATGCCGACCGAGACACCGGCCGGCACCCGGTCGCGCACGGCACCCAGGTAGGTCGCGAGCGGCATCCCGTACGCGCGCAGCTCGGCGTCCAGGACCGCCGTCTCCAGTGCCGCCTTCGCCAGCTCGTGGCCCTTGATCTTCGCCAGCGCGGGGGCGAGCGCCGCGGTGGTGAGCTCCGGGAGGGCGGCGACGCGCGGCAGCAGGAAGTCGCGGAGCACGATCTCGGCGCCGGCCACGAACTCCGAGCAGTAGAGCGGCTCGGGGTCGGCGGCGAACTCCGACCAGCCCTCGGCCGCGTCCGTGACGACGTGGAGGAGAAAGGTGTCCTTCGTCGTCATGGTCCCGAAGGACGTGCGGAACGGGGTGACGAGGGGCAGCGCGATGTGGACGATCTCCACGCGTTCCAGTTTCATGCGGGGGTGCCTTCCTCGGCGGGGAGTTCCTCGACTGCGGCCTCTTCGGCGGCGCGGGTCAGCGTGTACCAGCCGTCGCGGGACATCGCCGTGGCCGTGTAGCCCTCGGCGAAGGCCTCCGTGAAGACCTCGCGGACTGCGTGGCGCCAGCGCAGGGCGAGCACGGGGTCGGCGGCGCGGAGCTTGACGACGTCCTCGGGCACGCGGCACCAGACGCGGCGGTCGGCCAGGTCGCGCCGGGCGAGGGGATCCCCGTCGGGGGCGCGATGGGTGGCGGGGGCGGTGGCCCGGTCCTCCTCCGGCGGGACGGCGCGGTCATCCTCCCGCGCGGTGGGGCGGGGAGCAGCCAGGTCCCACGTCACGGTCAGCCGGTCGCTCTCGTCGCCGTCGTTCACGCCGTCGGCCATCGGTCCGTAGAAGTCGACCAGGTACTCCGTGCCGACCGCGCCCAGCTTGACCAGGTTGAAGCGGGCGTTGCGGCCGACGAGCGGGTCGAAGGTCCAGCGCATGGTGCGCGCGCCGCGCTCCAGGGCCCAGGCCCGCTGGGCCTGTTTCACCGCGTGCCCGATCCCGGGGTCGGCGGCGGCGACGAGGGAGTACGTGTCCCGCCGCCCGGGCGGCCCGAACACGGCGACGGAGGCTCCGGCCAGCCGGCTCCCGTCGTACGCGGCGTGCACCGCGCCGCCCGCGTGGACAAGGCTGTGCAGCACCTCGGCCGGGTACGGCGGGGTGCTGCGCGGGGTCTGCCAGACGTCGCTGAAGAAGTCGGTCACGGCGGCGAGACCGGTGACGTCGTGGACCGTACGGATGCTGACCTCTGTCATGGGAACGAGTCTCGGAGCCCATCGCGGCGCCCACGTTGTGCAAGCGGACAACACCCGCGTACGTTCCTGATGAGATCGGCCAAGCCCACCGCGGGCCGACCACAGGCACCGCAGGCCCGCGGACCGGCCGGGCCACGACGGAAGGACTCCCGATGGACGCCTGCACCCTCGGCGACCTGCTGGACGTCATCGGCGGCCCCTCCGTACGCCTGCACACCGCACCCGCCGGACTGACCGCACCCGTCACCGAGGCACTGCTGTACGACGCCCACGCGCCGCTGCCGAGCGTGCCCGGGGCGCTGCTGCTCGCGGTCGGCGTGCGGGCCGCGGCGGCCGGACCGCTGGCCCGGGCGGCGGCGAAGGCGGGGATGACCGGGCTCGTCGTACGCGGCCCGGGCGGTCCCGTCGCCGAGGCGGAGGCCGCGGGCGTGGCCCTGCTCTCCGTCGACGAAGACGCGGCCTGGCACCACGCCCATCTGCTGCTGGCGTCGGCGATCGGCGCCGGCCCCTCCCCCGCCGGGAACGGCCTCGGGGACCTCTTCGCGCTCGCGGACGCCGTCGCCACGGCCGTCGGCGGCGCCACCGCCGTCGAGGACCCGCGCCAGCGGATCCTCGCGTACTCGACCATCCCGGGCCAGGCGGTCGACGAGGACCGCCGCCAGGGCATCCTGGGCCTCCAGGTGCCGGGCAGCCCCGCGAACTCGGAGCAGTACCGGGTGCTGTTCGCGGCGCGGGGCGTGGTGCGGCTGCCCGCCCTCGGCGAGGGGAACCTGCCCCGCCTCGCGGTCGCCGTGCGCGCCGGGGGCGAGACGCTCGGCTCGCTGTGGGTGGTGGACGACGGTTCGCTGGCGGAGGACGCCGAGCAGGCGCTCGCGCAGGGCGCGTCCACGGCGGCGCTGCTGCTGTTGCGGGCGCGGGCCGCCCAGGAACTGGCCCGCCATCAGGACGGGGAGTCGCTGCGACGGCTGCTCGACGGTACGGCGGAGACCGCGACCGCCGCCCACCGCCTGGGACTCGGCGAGGGCCCGGTGCGTGTCGCGGCGTTCGTGCTGGGCTCCGGAACTCCGGCGCACGACAGCGAGCAGACCTCACTGCGGCTCCTGGACCTCGTACGGCTGCAGTGCGAGGTGAGGTACGGGCGGCACGTGTGCGTGCTGATGGACGGGGTCGTGTACGCGCTGCTGCCCGCCGTGGGCGAGCGGGGCGGGGCCCGCCATCGGCGGCTGGCCGAGGACATCGTGGCGCGGGCCGGGCAGGCGCTGCGGGTTCCGGTGCGGGCCGGGCTCGGCGAGGTCGTGCCGGGGCTCGCGGACGTCACGGCGTCCCGGGACGACGCGGACCTGGTGCTGCGCGTGCTCGGCCCCGAGCTCCCGGTCGCGGCGGTCGACGAGGTGCGCCCGCGGGTCACCCTGCTGCGGCTCACCGAACTCCTCGGCGAGCGGCGGGAGTTGTCGGCGGGTTCGTGGCGGCGCGTCCTCGCGTACGACACCGAGCACGGCACCGACTACGCCCGTACGCTCGTCTGCTGGTTCGACGCCGGCTGCGACATGGCAGGTGCGGCGAAACTGCTCGCCGTCCACCCCAACACCTGCCGCTACCGGCTGCGGCAGGCCCAGCAGCACGTCGGCATCGACCTCGACGACCCCGACGAACGGCTGGTGCTGTGGCTGCAGTTGAGAACCCTGGCCGGGCTCAGGGCGTGACACCGGGCCGGAGTCTCCGGACGTGATCCCGCGGCGGGGCTTCAGGGCGTCAGCCAGTTCCTGAGCCGCGCCTCGCACTCCCGCAGTTGAGCGAGCGGTACGTACTCCCCCGCCGTGTGTGCCAACACCGGGTCCCCGGGGCCGTAGTTGAGCGCGGGCGTGCCGAGCGAGGCGAACCGGGCGACGTCCGTCCAGCCCAGTTTCGGGCGCGGCTCGGCCCCCAGCACGCCGACCAGCGAGGCGACCGCCTGCCGGCCGAGCCCCGGCAGGGCACCCGGCACGACCTCGGTGACGTCGACCTCGTACTCCCGCTCGGGGAAGAGCCCACGCACGTACGCCTCCGCCTCCTGGGCCGAACGGCTGGGCGCGAAACGGGCGTTGACGGTGATCACACACGTGTCGGGGACGACGTTCCCGGCGACCCCGGCGCGTACGGCGACGGCGTTGAGCCCCTCCCGGTACTCCAGGCCGTCGATCACGACCCGCTCGGGCGTGTGGTCGGCGAGCCGCTGGAGGACGGGCGCGGCCCGGTGGGCGGCGTTCACCCCCCGCCACGCGCGAGCCGTGTGCGCCCGCTCCCCGCGGACGGTGATGTCGGCCGTCAGCACACCCTGGCAGCCCGCCTCGACGCCCGCGTCGGACGGCTCCATGAGGATGGCGAGGTCGGCCGCGAGCAGCTCCGGCCGGCGACCGGCGATCGTGTGGAGCCCGTTGCGGTCGCCCTCGACCTCCTCGCACTCGTAGAAGACGTACGTGACGTCACGCACGGGTGCCGTGACGGTGGCGGCCAGGCGCAGGGCGACGGCGACCCCGCCCTTCATGTCACAGGCGCCGAGCCCGTACAGCCGGTCGGCCTCCAGGCGCGCGGGCAGGTTGTCCGCGGCGGGCACGGTGTCGAGGTGCCCGGCGATGATCACCCGCTCGTCGCGGCCGAGGTCCGTACGGGCCACGACCGAGTTCCCGACCCGCTCCACGACGAGGTGGTCGAGCGGGCGCAGGGCGGCCTCGACGAGGTCGGCGAGGGCCTCCTCCGCACCGCTCTCGGAGGGGATGTCGACGAGCGCGCGGGTGAGGCCGACGACGTCGGTGGCGAGCGGGTCGAGAGGGGCCGGGGGGCCGAGGGGATTCAACTGCCGCTCCCCTGCGGCTGAGACTGCGGCTGCGGCTGCGACCGGTTGAGCTTCGAGTGCCGTATCCCGTATGTCCAGTACACCAGCAGCCCGACGGCCATCCAGCCGCCGAACGCGATCCAGGTGTCCGGCCCGAGGCTGAACAGCATGTAGACGCAGAAGCCCACGCCCAGCAGCGGGGTGACCGGCGAGAACGGGACACGGAAGGAACGCGGCGTCTCCGGGCTGCGGCGGCGCAGCAGGACCACGGCCAGGTTGACCAGCATGAACGCGAAGAGCGTGCCGATGCTCGTGGCGTCGGCCAGGGCGCCCAGCGGGACGAGGGCCGCCAGCACCGCGATGAAGGAGGAGACGATGACCGTGTTGGCGCGCGGGACACCGGTCCTCGGGTGGACCTTGGCGAACAGCGGCGGTACGAGCCCGTCGCGGGACATCGCGAAGAGGATGCGGATCTGCCCGTACTGGACGGTGAGCACGACACTCGTCGTCGCGACGACCGCGCCGATCGAGAGCAGGATCGGCCACAGGCTGCCCCCGCCCACGGACTGCACGAGCACCTGGCTGAGCGTCGCCTCCGTGCCCTCGAACTTCTGCCACGGCATCGCGCCGAGCGCGGCGACCGCGACGAGGACGTACAGGGCGGTGACGACGAGCAGGGAGAGGATGATCGCCCGCGGCAGGTCCCGCTGCGGGTTCTTCGCCTCCTCACCGGCGGTCGACGCGGCGTCGAACCCGATGTACGAGAAGAACAGCGAGGCGGCGCCCGCGCTCATCCCGGCCGCGCCCAGCGGGAACAGCGGGGTGAAGTTCCCGGCGCGGAAGGCGGTGAAGGCGACCGCGCAGAACATCAGGAGCGCGACGACCTTCACGGCGACCATGACCGTGTTGACGACGGCGCTCTCACGGGCGCCGCGCAGGAGCACGACCATGGAGAGTACGACGATGAAGGCGGCCGGGATGTTCAGCAGGCCACCGTCGCCCGGCGGGGCGCTGAGCGAGTCGGGGAGCGTGACGCCGACGGTGAGGTCGAGCAGCTCGTTGACGTACTGGCCCCAGCCGACGGCGACCGCGGCCACCGACACCCCGTACTCCAGGATCAGACACCAGCCGCAGACCCAGGCGACGAGTTCGCCGAGCGTCGCGTAGGTGTAGCTGTACGAGGATCCGGAGCCCGGGATCATGCCGGCCAGCTCGGCGTAGGACAGCGCCGAGAACAGCGCGGTCGTCCCGGCGACGAGGAACGAGACGACGATGGCGGGACCGGCCTCCGGCACCGCCTCCCCGAGGACGACGAAGATGCCGGTGCCGAGCGTGGCACCGATGCTGAGCAGCGTCAGCTGCCCGAGCCCCATGGTCCGCCTGAGCGGGCTGTCCGCCGCGTCGGCGACGAGCGCCCCCACCTCCTGCCGCCGCGTCAACCGCCCGCCGGGCCTCGACCCCTGCCCCACCCCGGGCACCCCACCAACCGTCTTCACCCTGACTCCCTCCACCGTTCCCTGCCTGGCCCCTGATGATGGAGAGCGAGCGACAAGGTCCGATGAGCGAATCAGCCAGAGCTACGGCCAAGGCTTTGGCCACAAGGCCAAAGCAGAGGCGGACCTGGAAACACGGGGCTTGGGGGCCAACCTGGAATCACGGGGCTTGGGGGCCCGGGGAGCAGCGCACTCTTCAGGCGCACGGGGACCGACGCGCCCCTAAGGGGCGCGGGGAACTGCGCAATCTTTTAGGGGCGCGGGGAACTGCGCGACCAGCCCCCACCCACCCGCAGCCGACGCACAACCTCCCCACGACACCCACGGCGCCCACAACCCCGAGCACCCCCTGAACCAAGTTCAACGCAACGCCTCAGCAACTTCCTTGGCCGCGTCAACGACACGCGGCCCCACCCGCTCGGGCACGGCATCCGCAAGCATGACCACCCCCACACTCCCCTCCACCCCGGTGACCCCGAGCAGCGGCGCAGCCGCCCCACTGGCACCCGCCTCCAACTCCCCGTGAGTGAGGGTGTACCCCGGCTCCTCCGCGGAAGCGGCCCGCGCGGCGAGAATCGCCTTGCCTGCGGCCCCCCGGTCGAGCGGATGACGGAACCCGGCGCGATAGGCCACGTGGTAGTCGGTCCACGTCGGCTCGACCACGGCGACGGCGAGCGCCTCCGCACCGTCGACCAGCGTGAGATGGGCGGTCGCCCCTATGTCCTCGGCCAGCGAGCGCAACGCGGGCAGCGCGGCCTCGCGGACCAGCGGATGCACCTGCCGCCCGAGCCGCAGCACACCGAGCCCGACCCGGGCACGGCCGCCCAGGTCACGACGTACGAGGGCGTGCTGTTCCAGCGTGGCGAGCAAGCGGTACACAACGGTCCGGTTGACTCCGAGTTTGTTGGACAGCTCGGTGACGGTCAGACCGTGGTCGGTGTCGGCGAGCAGTTTGAGGACACGGAGTCCCCGGTCGAGCGTCTGGGAGGTTTCCGCGGTCACGACGCCCACTCCTTAGTGGTGAGAGTCGACGGCCCCCTACGCGGCGGATGCGTCACCGGTCCCATCGGCGACGCGCGTCAGAGGCCGCCGGTTCGGCAGCGTCCCGGGCTCTCCCGGGCGGGCACCGGCTGCGCTCCGCGGCGGCGCTGCCACGGGGCGTGTGCGTAGCGGGACAGTAGCGAGCTGGTTCGCTCAGCGGAAGTCTCCGTCCAGAATCCGGGCGTTCGCAGGTACGGACCGGGTTCGGTTACCCGGAGTTAGGTTCACTTTCGCGGCGATATGTCCAGCGCACACCACTGGGCGTGCACGAGCCCTGCACAGAGCGCGCACACGCGTGAGCGCCGGTGTCATGACGACACCGGCGCTCGTTGGACGTACCCGGCTCACGTGGACGCACCCGGACTCGTGTGGACGCACCGAGGCGGGCCTGGACGCACCCGGGCGGGGGCGCGGTCACCGCATACGGGTGGCCCACTCCTGCACCTTGGCGATCCGCTGACGCAACTGCCCGGCCGTCGCCTCCGCACTCGGCGGCCCGCCGCACACCCGGCGCAGCTCGGTGTGGATCACACCGTGCGGCTTGCCGCTCTGATGGACGTACGCGCCGACCATCGTGTTGAGCTGCTTCCTGAGCTCAAGCATCTCCTTGTGGGAGACCACGGGCCGTCGCTCGGCGGGCAGTTCGAGAAGATCCGCCTCGTCGTCCGGCTTCTTGCGGCTGTGCGCGATCTGCCGGGCCTGCCGCTTCTGGAGCAGGAGTTGGACCTGGTCGGGCTCCAACAGCCCCGGAATCCCCAGGTAGTCCTGCTCCTCCGCGCTCCCCGGGTGGGCCTGCATACCGAACTCGGCGCCGTCGTAGAGCACCCGGTCGAAGACGGCCTCGGACTCAAGGGCCTCGAAGGAGAACTGCTCCTGCTCCCCGGTGTCCTCGTCCTCCTCCCGGTTCGCCTCCTCCATCTCCTTCTCGGATTCGGCGTACGGGTCCTCCTCGCCCTCCTTCTTGGGCTTGTCGAGGGCGTGGTCGCGCTCGACCTCCATCTCGTTGGCGAAGGTGAGGAGGTCGGGGACCGTCGGCAGGAAGACGGAGGCGGTCTCGCCGCGCCGCCTGGACCGTACGAAGCGGCCGACGGCCTGGGCGAAGAAGAGCGGCGTGGAGATGGTGGTCGCGTACACGCCCACCGCCAGCCGGGGCACGTCGACGCCCTCGGACACCATGCGGACGGCGACCATCCAGCGGTCGTCGCTGTGGCTGAACTCGTCGATGCGGTTGGACGCGCCCGTGTCGTCGGAGAGGACGAGGGTGGCCTTGCTGCCGGTGATGTCACGGATGAGCTTGGCGTAGGCGCGGGCGGATTCCTGGTCGGAGGCGATGACGAGGGCGCCGGCGTCCGGGATGCCCTTCCTGACCTCCGTGAGCCGCTGGTCGGCGGCGCGCAGCACGCTGGGCATCCACTCGCCGCGCGGGTCGAGGGCGGTGCGCCAGGCCTGCGAGACGGCGTCCTTGGTCATCGGCTCGCCGAGCCGGGCGGCGATCTCGTCCCCCGCCTTCGTACGCCACCGCATGTTGCCGCTGTAGGAGAGGAAGATGACGGGCCGCACGACGCCGTCGCCCAGCGCGCTGCCGTATCCGTAGGTGTAGTCGGCGGCGGACCGCCGGATCCCGTCGTTCCCCTCCTCGTACGTGACGAAGGGGATGGGGTTGGTGTCGGACCGGAAGGGCGTACCGGTGAGCGCGAGCCGGCGGGTGGCGGGCTCGAAGGCTTCGAGGCAGGCCTCGCCCCAGGACTTGCTGTCACCGGCGTGGTGGATCTCGTCGAGGATCACCAGGGTCTTGCGCTGCTCGACGCGGTTGCGGTGCAGCATGTGCCGCACACCGACACCGGCGTACGTGACCGCGACGCCCTGGTACTCCTTGCTGAGCGGCCCCGCGCTGTACTCGGGATCCAGCTTGATCCCTATCCGCGCGGCCGCCTCCGCCCACTGCTTCTTCAGATGCTCGGTCGGCGCGACCACGGTCACCTGTTGCACGACATGGTGGTGCAGCAGCCAGGAGGCGAGCGTCAGCGCGAAGGTCGTCTTGCCGGCTCCGGGTGTGGCGACGGCGAGAAAGTCACGCGGCTGCTCCTGGATGTACTTCTCCATGGCACCTTGCTGCCAGGCACGCAGCTTGCTGGCCGTGCCCCAAGGGGCACGCCCGGGAAACGCGGGTGACAGGTGATGCGAGGAGGTGGCACTGGCGGCGGTGGTAGTCACGGTCTCCGTGGGGTGGTTGGGCGGCTCGGCAACGGCTGCGTATGACAACCGGGCCACCCTACCGGCGCCCCGAGCGCGTCAACGCGCGGACGACGCGGGGTCACCCTTGGATGGGACTCACGTCACAGCAAGCGCTGCCGGATCGGGCGTCACCGGGACTCCGTCCGCAGCCGTGTGGTCACCCAGGCTCCCACCAACGCCACCCCGGCCATCGGCAGGAACACCGCGGCGAAGGCGGCCGGATGGCCGCCTGAGGCGTCGGTGGCGGCATGGGTGACCGTGCCGCCCCCCAGGGCCGCGAAGGCCGCGCCGCCCGCGGCGAGGAGGAGGACGTTCGAGAGGCCGTCGGATATCTGGAGGGCGGCGGAGTTGGTGCCGGCCTCCTCCGGGGCGGAGAGATGGAGGAGAAGCACACTGGTGGAGGAGATCACCAGGCCCATGCCGAAGCACCCGAAGGCCCAGGCCACCGCGACCGTCCACACCGGCACCCCGTCGATCAGCACGCTCGGCGCGGCGGCGATGGCGGCGGCGGTCATGACCATGCCCAGCATCATCAGCCGGTCCCGGTACGGTTCCACGCGCGCCCTGGACTGCACGAAGGAACCCAGCGCCCAGGTGCCCCCGCCCGCCGCCAGTGAGAATCCGGCCAGCGTCGGCGACAGCCCCCGCTCGGTGACCAGCATCAGCGGCACGAAGGACTCGGCCGCGATGAAGGACCCGGCGGCTATCCCGCGCAGCAGCACGACGGACGGCAGCCCGCGCGCCGCCAGATAGGTCCCTCTGGGCAGCAGCCCGAGCACGGCCGGGATCAGCAGGGCGACTCCCGCCGCGGCCGGGATCACCGACAGCCACCGCAGGTCCTGCGCCCCGTACTGCAACAGCCCGGCGCCCAGCGAGATGCCCAGCGCCAGCCGGATACGCCGCCGGTCGAAGGGCGCGGCCACGGCGCCCTCGGCCGGGCCGGACGCCCGTCGCCGTATCTGCGGCAGCGCGAACGCCAGCGGCAGGAGGACGAGGACCGGTATCCCGACGAACACCCAGCGCCACCCGAGATGTTCGGTCACCGCGCCCGAGGCGAGCGGTCCGACCACGGACGGGATCACCCAGCTCGCCGCGAACGCCGCCATGATCGACGGCCGCAACCGCTCCGGATAGGCCCGCCCCACGACCACGTACAGCGCGACGATCACCAGCCCGCCGCCGAGCCCCTGCACGGCCCGCCCGAGGATGAACAGCCACATCGCCCCGGCCGTCCCCGACAGCAGCAGCCCCGCCGCGAACGCCCCGATCCCCGCCGTCAGCGACCCCAGCGGGCCCGCGCGGTCCGACCACTGCCCGGCCAGCACCATCCCGAACAGGCTCGTCGTGAAGTACCCGGAGAACGCGAACGCGTACAACGAGACCCCGCCCAGCTCCCGCGCCGCCACCGGCATGGCCGTCCCGACCGCCGTAGCCTCGAAGGCGATCAGCAGCACGACGGACACGATCCCGATACTGAGCGCCCGATGATCCCGCCCGAGGACACCTTCACGGGCGTCGGCCTCGGTCGCCGGGATCTGTACGCTCGGGGATGCCAGGTCGGCAGGGGTCTCAGCGACGCCGGTGTCGCTCGGTTCCAGGGTGGTCATGCCCGCCAGAGTAAGGGGCACGACTGACATTGACCCCTGTCGAGAGACGGGACCTCCCCCGAGACCTTGGTCGTAGGACCACCCTCCCCCGTCCCCTCCCCGCCCCCTTTCATGAACGCCGTGTGGCAGTCCCATTGCAGCCCAGCCCCGTCCCTTGAGCCCCTGCCGACAGCGCCCTACGGTCGACACAACGAGTCCGGAACACCGGGTGACCGAACACCGGAACCCCGGACTCAAGCTTGGCCGTGTGCCCGAGTGGCTTAGGGACTCGCCTGCAAAGCGAGGCACGTGGGTTCAATTCCCGCCACGGCCTCTGTTCGGTGTCGGGGTCGGCCGCTGTCAGGCGGTCGGCCCCGACGCGTGTGTGGCGGCCGTGCGGAACTGGTTCAGGCCGCGGCACGCCCCCGTGCACGGGACGGGCTCACAGCACCCCGCCCGCCTCGTCCTGGAACAGTTCCGTCCAGTAGTGCCAGTCCGCCTGGGAGGCGGAGCCCGTGGGGTCGACCGTCGAGAGGGTCTGCGTCATCGTCGTGGCCAGCTGGTCGTAGGCCTCCGTGGTCAGTTCGTGGGACAGGGTGCCGTCGATGGCCTTCTCGCGGTGGAGCAGCCAGAGGGTGAAGGCCAGGGTGGAGACGTCCGTGTTGAGGGCGTGCAGGGTGGCCTCGGGCTCGCTCCAGTTGAGGACCGCGCCCGTCGAGCCGTCGACGACCAGGCTGTTGTCCTCGATGAGGTGGCCCAGGCGTATCAAGTGGTCGGAACCTGCCGGGAGTTCGGCTGCGGTGTACTCGCCCGGGCGCTCGTCCTCGTAGTACTCGGCGAGGGTCGGCAGCGGCACGTCCGTGTCCAGCTGGAAGAGGAAGCCGTCCTCCGGCAGTCCCGTGTCGCGCAGGAAGCGGCGGGTCGGCTCGTGCGCCAGCGCCGCCGGGAAGTCGACGTCCTCGAAGCGCACGACCCGGCCCTGGCCGAACTCCTGGTCCAGCAGCCGGTCCGGCAGGTCCAGGGCCAGGGTCTCGTCGGCGGGCGGGCCCGCGACCAGGGCCAGCGGGCGGATCAGCGCCGCCATCCGCCAGAACGGCGGGACCTCGCCGCCGGTGCCCTCCTCGAACACCGCGAGCAGTTGCCGTGACATCGCGGCCACTGCCTTCGGCCCGAACCGGCCCTCGTAGGAGGCGAATTGGCCGCGTCTGGCCGCCATCTCCTCCGTCGCCGCCACGAACTCCGTCAGCGCCTGGAGCGAGGGGGCGAGCGGGCGACGGTCCATCAGGTCGGGGCGGTCGTGGAAGAAGTACGTGGTGGAGACCTCGCCCGTCGCTCCGTCGAGCAGCACCGACTCCGTCTCGGCGTCGGCGGGGCCACGCAGCGCGCCTATCACCAACAGATCCCGCAGGTCGTCCGCGAGCAGGTCCGGGTCGCCTGTCGAGTCCGCCACCGTCCGGGGGCCGTCCGTGCGCAGTGCCTCGAAGGTCAGCAGGCCGCCGTCGCCCGGCAGTCCGGGGCCCGCCAGCCAGCGCCGCGTCGCCGCGTGCGTGACATACGGGTCCAGTTCGTCCTCGGTCAGGGTGATCGTCCTGGTGCCGGCGTCCGTCGTGCTCATCGTTCCCCCGCGCATGGTTGTTCACAGTCCCCCGGCAGGACCGGACCGGGCGGCACACTCAGGGAAAACCACGGAAAACCACGCACGGAACCTGTGGACAGACTCACGGAAAACGCATGGAGAATCCGTGGAGGATGCCCCGCCGCCCAGCGGTCCTCCCCACTGCCCAGAACATTACGCGGCACCACTGACAACGCCCCGGCACCGCCGTGACCAGCGGATTCCCGACAACGCTCGGCCGGGTCCGGACCTCAACCGACCTCAGCCCGGCCCCAACCGACCTCAGCCGGCCTCAACCGAAGTACACGCCGCCCGCGACGACCACGACCGCCGCCAGCACGAACACCAGCAGCCACAGCATCAGTTTCCCGACACTCGGCCCCGGTTCGTAGCGCGGCGGCTCGGGAGGGGTCACTGCGTCGCCGTCACCACGGCCGCCTGCGGCCTTATCGGCAGCCGGTTCACCGGACGCCCCGTGGCCGCCCGTACCGCGGAGGCGACCGCGGCCGGGGAGGTGACCACCGGCACCGCGCTGACGGCCTTCGCGCCGAAGGGCGCGACCACGTCACGCTCCTCGACGAGCTTGACGATGCGGATGTCGGGGGTGTCGAGGGCGGTCGGCAGCGAGTACCCCGTGAGGTCGGGGTGGCGCACCAGCCCGCGCGCGGTGCGCAGGTTCTCCGTGAGGGCGACACCGATGCCCTGGGTGACTCCGGCCTCGATCCGGGAGGCGAGCTGCGCGGGGTTCAGCACCCGTCCCACGTCCTGGGCGAGCGCCATCTCCACGACCCGCACCGAACCCAGCTCGATGTCGACGTCGACGACCGCGCGGACCGCGCAGAAGGCGAGCCCCACGAAGGCGTCGCCCTGGCCGGTGCCGTCGAGCGGCTCGGTGGGGTGCGGGCGGCACTGCGCGGTGGCCCACAGCTCCTTGCCGTCCATCGCCTCCGTGACGGTCGTCGACAGCACACCGTCGTACGAGGTGATCTTGCCGTCGGTGATCTGGAGGAGCTCGGTGGACATCCCGAACTTGTGGGCCAGGGGCTGCAGCAGCTGCGTACGGACCATCTTGGCGGCCCGTTCGACGGCGCCGCCGGACACCCAGGTGTGGCGGCCGCGGCAGCTGGGCCCGGCGGGGGGCTGATCGGTGTCCACGGAGGCGACGTGCACCTCTTCGATGCCGAGCGTCTCCTGGACGATCTGCCGGGCCAGTGTGGTGAAGCCCTGGCCGGTCTCCACGGCCGCGCAGAGCACGGTGGCGATGCCGTCGTGGACCTTCACGGTGGCGGTCGAGACCTCGTCGGCGCCCTCGGCGCCGAGCATGTGGACCATGCCCAGGGCGTAGCCGACGCCACGCCGTACGGCACCGGGTTCGCCGGCGCCCTCGGGTCCGCCGGGCAGCAGCCACTCGTCCTCGGGCGTGTCCTTCGGGAGGGCGGGCAGCGGGAAGTCCTGGACGGCCTGCAGCAGTTCGGCGACCGGGGCGGGGCACGTCACGGTCTGGCCGGTGGGGAGCACGTCCCCCGTGGCCATCGCGTTGCTCAGGCGCAGTTCGGCCGGGTCGACGCCCAGCTTCTTCGCCAGCTTGTCCATCTGGGCCTCGTAGGCGGCGCACACCTGCATGGCGCCCTCGCCGCGTACGTGTCCGGAGGGCGGGTTGTTGGTGCGTACGGCCCAGCCCTCGATGAAGGCGTTCGGGACGACGTACGGGCCGCAGGCGAAGGAGACGGCGGCTGCGAGGGCCTCGGACGACGTGTCGGCGTACGCGCCCGCGTCGAGCAGGATCTGCGCCTCGACCTTGACCAGCTTGCCCTCGGCGTCGGCGTGGTGCCGGTAGCGCAGGAGCGTGGGATGGCGGTGGGCGTGGCCCAGGAAGGACTCTTCGCGTGTCGCGGTGAGTTTGACCGGACATCCGGTCTTCATGGCGAGCAGTCCGAGGGCGAGCTGGAAGCTCTGGTCCTCGCGGTCGGCGGTGGCGCCGGGCACGCCCGTGACGACGACCTTCACGCGCTCGGGTTCCAGGCCGTAGCAGGCGGCGGCCGTGTCGCGGTCGGCGTGCGGGTCGGTGGACGCCACGTAGAGCTCGACCCCGCCGTCGGGGCGGGGCACGGCGAGGCCGGCCTCCGCGCCGATCGGGGCCGGGTCCTGGCGGCCGATGCGGTACAGGCCCTCGACGACGATCTCACCGGCCGCGTCCGGGTCGCCGTGGCGCAGCGGGATGTGGCGGATCAGGTTGCCGTCGGGGTGCAGGGGCTCGGCCTCGAAGGCCTGCTCCGGGTCGGTCACCGGGTCGAGTGCCTCGTACTCGACGATGACGGCGGCCGCGGCCATGCGGGCGGTGTCGGGGTGGTCGGCGGCGACGGCCGCGATGGGCTCCCCGTGGTGGCGTACGACCTCGGAGGCGAACACCGGGCGGTCGGCCCGGCCGCGGCCGTGCAGGGCGGTGCCGGGCACGTCCTCGTGGGTGATGACGGCCCGTACTCCGGGCATCTCGCGCGCGTGGGTGGTGTCGATGGACAGGATGCGCGCGTGCGGGTGCGGTGATCTGAGGACGGCGGCCCACAGGAGGCCCTCGGCCCACAGGTCGGCCGCGTACGGGAAGGTGCCCTCGGTCTTGGCGCGGGCCTCCGCGGACGGCAGGGACACGCCGAGGCCGTGGGGCAGCGGCTCCGGGGCGGTGCCGGGCTCCGCGGTGGTCGCGGTGGCGGTGTCGTTGCTCACGCCTGGCCTCCGTCCTGGCCGTACGGCTGCTGGTGCGGCTGTGGTGACTCGAACGCGGACGGGTTGACGCTTCCGGCGCCGGGGCCCGCCTGGTGCGGGATACGGGCATCCGCAGAGGGCGCGGCGTCCGGGGCGTTGTCGCCGGACGCGTGGGCCTCCCGCTCGGCGACGACGTCGCGTACGGCGTTCAGGACGCCGCGGTAGCCGGAGCAGCGGCAGAGGTTGCCGCACAGGGCCTGGCGCGTCTCCAGTTCGGTCGGCGCCGGGTTGCCCTCCAGGAGGTCGTGCACGGTCATCGCCATGCCCGGGACGCAGAATCCGCACTGCACGGCACCGCACTTGGCGAGCGCCCGCTGGACGTCGGAGGGCTGTCCGTCGGCGGCGAGTCCCTCGACGGTGCGCACCTCGCTCCCGGCGGCGGTCACGGCGGGCACCAGGCAGGACGCCACGAGCCTGCCGTCCACCTGCACGTTGCAGGCCCCGCACTCGCCCTGCGAGCAGCCGTCCTTGGCGCCCGCGAGACCGAGCCGCTCGCGCAGTACGTAGAGCAGCGATTCGCCGATCCAGGCGTCCGTCACGGGCCGTTCGACGCCGTTCACCCGCAGGACGTACGAGGCGAGGGGGTGGTCGTTGTGCGCGGGCGTACCCGGGGTGTCGTCGGCCGCGGGTCCCTCGGCGGCGTCGACAGGTGACTCGGTGGTCTCCTCCGGGGAGTGCGCCCCGGGCTCGGAGGCCGGTTCGTCGGACCGTTCCGGGGAGCCGTGACCGGCCGGTGCCTCACCCGGCTCGTCGCGCATCGTACCTTCGCGCATCGATTCTTCGCGGTCCACGGAGACGGCGATCTCGTCGGCGTGCTCTCCGGAGACGTCGATGATCTCGGCGGCCTCGATCTCCGCGGCGCTGGGCCCGACGCCGCCGTGCTCGGCGTGGGCCGCGGCCTCCTCGGCGGGCGACTGCTGTTCGGGAGCCGGCTGCTGGGCCCAGGGCTCGTTGGCCCAGGGCGCCGCCGCTCCGCCCGGCAGGGTGGCCGGAGGCGTGCCGCCCCACTGCTCGACCAGGGCCGACGTCGTGAACTCGCCGGACTCGTCGGGCAGATCACCGTCGGCGACGGGAATGGACCACTGTCCGGTCACGTCCTGGCCGGGCGCGCCCTGGTCCCCGTGACCGCCCTGGCCGCCCTGTGCGGGCTCGTCGAAGGTCCACTGGCCGGTGGCCCCCGGGTTGTACGCGAAAGCGTCCTGGGTGCCCTGCCGGTGCTCCTCGGGCAGGGCGTTGGAGTCGGGCCACTGCACGGGCTGCGGCTGTCCGCCCTCGGGCGGCGCGGCCCAGGAGCCGGGCGCGGCCTGATTGGCGCCGTCCTCCGTGGCGGGCGAGGGCGCTATCGGCGGCGGTACGTAGCCGTGGCCGGGCGCGGCGAGCGGCGAGTCCGCCAGGAGTGCGTCGATGCCCCCTTCGGGGAGCTTGACGAAGGCCGTGGCGCCGTCGTCGTAGTCGCCCTGGGGCAGCGGATCCCAGCGGCTGCCCGACCGGGGGCCGCTCTCTCCGTGCTGGTCGTCGGTCACGAAAGTGCCCTCCCCAGTGCTCGTCGGGCCAGCGCGGCGACGGTGCGCCGCAGGTGCAGTACGGCGGGTGGCAGTTGCTGGGCGGAGCCGTCCTCGGCGGGCGCGGGGTCCGGGATGCAGGCCGCGGCGACGTACTCCCCGAAGGCGTGCAGCGCCTCGGGGACGATCGCGCGGTTGTTGTCCCAGTCGATCAGCGAGGCGACCCACTGCTCGGCGTCCAGGGGCCGCAACGGCATCGGCGCTATGGCGCCCACCGCGCACCGCACTCCGCGCCTGGCGGGGTCGAGGACGAGCGCGACGGACGCGATGGCGCGCCCGGGCCCGGTCCGTCCGGTCGCCTTCAGGAAGACCTGCGGGGCGTGCAGGAGCGGCACGCGCACGTACCCGATGAGTTCGCCGCCGCGGAGCATCTCCATGCCCGCGAGCAGGTGGGAGACGGGGATCTCGCGGCGGGCGCCGCCGGGGCCCGCGATGATGAGCGTCGCCTCCAGTGCGGCGAGCACGGGAAGCGCGTCCCCCGTGGGGGACGCCGAGGCGATGTTGCCGCCGAGGGTGCCCGCGTTGCGGATCTGCGGCGGTCCCGCGGCTCTGGCGGCGGCCGCGAGGGCGGGGATGAGTGCGGCGAAGTCGGGGCGTCCCATGCGGGCGTGGGTGAGGCCCGCGCCGAGGAGCGCGTGGCCGTCCTGGTACTGCCAGCCGCGGATCTCGCTGATCCGGCCGAGGCCGACGAGTGCGGCGGGCCGCAGTTGCCCGGAGTTGACGGAGGCCATGAGGTCGGTGCCGCCGGCCACGGGAACGGCCGCGGGCATGGCTGCGAGAGCCGCCACGGCCTCGTCCAGCGAGGCGGGCAGCGTCACGGCCTGCGCCGCCTGCGGTGCGTGCGTGGTCAAACCGGCTGCCCCTTCCCGCTGCCCCACCTGGTCCCACCTGTGTTGCCGTACGGTACGTGCTGACAGGGCGGACGTGGCAACTCTGGCACATCTTCCCCGCCCCTCGACGCGGGGGTCCGCTAGGAGGCATTCCTACCGCCACCAGCGGATGGTCCGTTTTCGCACCACATCGCCCGTCAGCGCGAATTGGCAGCCTTCGATGGCCCTTGGGGGCCTTTCTCCTTGAGGGTCACCGTCCCAGGGCAACGGCTTCGGACGACACCCCTTGGGAGGCACCTCACACGTTCGGGGGCGCTCCCTCGATCGGGCGTCCGAGCACTCCTGGACGCTGCTGCCACGGCAACGGCCCGGCGGGGGGCCGGTAGGAGACCCCGAGGGCGTCAAGTCGCCCGTAGTGGGCGGCCATCCGCCGCTCGAAGTCGGCGAAGTCGCGCTCCGCGGGGTCGGGCAGTGCGCTCCAGGCGACCTCGGCGAAGGCCGCGAGCCGGGGGAACGCCTGGTAGTCGACGCGTGTGCGGTCCTCCATGACCTCGGTCCACAGGTTGGCCTGGGTGCCCAGGACGTGCCGCGCCTGATCGGAGGTCAACTCCGGTGGAACGGGCTCGAAGCGGTAGACGTCCTCAAGGGTGCGTACGAACCCGATCGGCACCGGCTCGTCGGGACCGTCGTGCTGACGGTGGTCCAAGTAGACCTGCTGCTCGGGGCACATGACGACGTCGTGGCCCGCCCGCGCGGCGGTGATGCCGCCCCGGTAGCCGCGCCACGAGGACACTGCGGCGCCCGGGGCGAGGCCGCCCTCCAGGATCTCGTCCCAGCCGATCAGCCGGCGCCCGCGCGCGGCCAGCCAGTTGTCGAAGTGCCGGATGAACCACGACTGGAGTTCGTCCACGTCCGCGAGACCGAGGTCCACGATCCGCGTCTTCGCGGTCGGCGACGCCTCCCACTGGTCCTTGGCGCACTCGTCGCCGCCGACGTGGACGAACTCCGAGAAGGCGACCGCGTCCGCGGGGAACAGACCGAGGACTTCCTCGAAGACGCCCTCGTAGAAGCGAAGGACGTTGTCAGTGGGGGCGAGTACGTTTTTCGAGACGCCCCAGGTGTCCCAGACGGAGAGGGAGGTCGTGTCGATGACGTCGGTGTTGCCCAGTTCCGGATATGCGGCGATGGCGGCCTGCGAGTGCCCCGGGATGTCGATTTCGGGGACGACGGCGATATGCCGCTCGGTGGCGTACGCGACGATCTCGCGGATGTCGTCCTGGGTGTAGAAGCCCCCGTGCGGCTTGTCCTCCCAGAGGGGCGAGGCGCGATGGCCGAATTTGGTGCGCGCCCGCCACGATCCGGTCTCCGTGAGCTTCGGGTACCGCTTGATCTCGATACGCCAGCCCTGGTCGTCGGTGAGGTGGAAGTGGAAGACGTTCAGCTTGTGCGCCGCCATCAGGTCGAGATAGCGCAGGACACCGTCCTTGGGCATGAAGTGCCGTGAGACGTCGAGCATGAGGCCGCGCCAGGCGAATCGCGGGGCGTCCTGGATCTCGGTTTCCGGCAACTGCCAGCCGGTGCGCCTCAGAGGGGCGCGCCGGAAGGCGTCGGGGCCCAGCAGTTGCCGTAGCGTCTGGGCGCCCCAGAACACCCCGGCCGGGCCGCCTCCGGCGACGAGGGCCCGCCGGTCGCGGACCGTGATCCGGTAGCCCTCGGGCGGCAGTTGCGGGTCGAGGCGCAGTTCGACGGAGTTCTCCGCCGCGCCTCCGGGCGGCCCGGGTTCGCCTTCGCGCAGGGGAAGCCCCGTGGCGGCGACGAGCACCGCGCGCAGCCAGCGTGCCGTGCCGTCGGTCTCGGGCCCCGCCGTGAGGGTCGTCTCCTCGTCGAGCGGGAAGACACCGTCGCCCCAGGTCGACGTGGTCCGCGGCCCGGGAATCAGTTCCGTGGTGGTCATGTCTCAGTCCTTCACCGCGCCGCCCAGTCCGGAGACCAGCCGTCGCTGTACGAGTACGAAGAAGATCAGTACCGGAATGGTCATCACCGTGGACGCGGCCATCACACCGCCCCAGTCGGGGTCGTCGGGCTTGTAGAAGACAAGGAGGGCCATCGGCAGAGTGGACTGCGAAGTGTCGCTGATGATGAAGGACTTGGCGAAGAGGAAGTCGTTCCACGCGGAGATGAACGAGAACACGCTGGTGGCGACGAGCCCGGGAAAGACCAGCGGGAAAAGGATCTGCCACAGGAACCGCGTCCTGCTCGCCCCGTCGATGTAGGCGGCCTCCTCCAGCGCCTCCGGGACGGCCTTCACAAAGCCGCGCAGCATCCAGATCGCGAAGGGCAGCGAGAAGGCGATGTGCGGCAGGATCAGCGCGCCCAGCGTGTTGAGCTGACCGAGGTCCCGCATCTGGAAGAAGAGGGGGATCGTCAGGGCCTCGACGGGCACCATCTGCGCGATCAGGAACATGATGAGCAGGGTGGTGCGGAAACGGAAGCGGAATCGGGTCACGGCGGTCGCCGCGAGAAACGCGATGAGCGCCGAGACGGCGACCACGGTGACCGCCACGACGAGGCTGTTGAGGAAGTACCGGCCGAATTCCTGCTGCCCGAAGACGCGTCGGAAGGAATCGACCGTCGGGTCCAGCGTCCAGGGCCGCGGCTCGGTCGACTCGATCTCCCCGGCGGGCTTGAAGGCGCTGAGCACCATCCAGTAGAGGGGGAATGCGACGACCGCCGCGATCAGCAGTGCGGACGCCTCGGCGGCCAGCCGCCACGGCCGCTGTACGGAACGGCGTGCGAAATCACGTACAAAGCCTTCTGTTTTCACGGGACTTGCGGAACTCACAGCTCCTCCCCCTGCCTTCTGATCAGCCTCAGATATACGAGCGTGACGGCGAGCAGAATCAGCAGCATCACCACTCCGATCGCCGAGCCGAGGCTGTACTGGGAGGACGCGAAGGCCTTCTGGTAGGCGTACACGTTCAGTACGAGGTTCTGGCCTGCGATGCCGCCGCCGCCCGTCATGACGTAGATCTGCGTGAAGACCTTGAAGTCCCAGATGACCGACTGGATGGTGACGACCACGAGGATCGGCCGGAGCATCGGGGCGAGCACCGAGCGCCAGATCCGCCACTGGGAGGCGCCGTCCAGGGACGCGGCCTCCAGCACTTCGGCCGGTACGGCGCGGATGCCCGCGTACACCGTGACCATCACGAACGGGAAGGAGCACCAGACCACTTCGAGCAGGACGAGGGCGAAGGCGCTGTAGCGGCCGTACGTCCAGGAGTGGTCGCCGAGCCCGAGGATCCGGTTGACCGGACCGAAGTCGGGGTCGAAGAGGAGCAGCCACACCGTCGACCCGGTCACCGCGGGTGTCGCCCACGCGCCGAGCGCGGCCAGCATCAGCGCGAGCCGCGGCACGGCACGGACACGTGTCAGGAGGACGGCGAGCGCGCAGCCCACCGCGAGCGTCGACACCACACACGCGCCGGCGAACAGCACGGTGGCCAGCAGGACCTGCCAGAACTGCGGGTCCCCGAAGAGCGTCGTGTAGTTCCCGAACCCCTGGAAGGTCGCCGGCTCCCCGCCGCTGACCTGTGCCTGTGTGTACTCCAGGAACGAGATCAGCCCGAGCTGGTAGACGGGGTAGACGAGCAGCCCGCCGATGACGACGAGCGCGGGGGCGAGGTAGAGCCAGGGAGTCCATCCGCCGCGCGCGAGCGGGGACCTGCGGCCCCCGCCGCCGCGGCGGCCCGGGCGGGCCGCCGCGGTCACGGGTGCGGGCGAGGCACCCTTCGCCGGACCTGACCCCGCGCCCCGACGGGCCGCGGGCAAGGCCGCGGCCCCGGGCTCCGCCCCGTCCGGCCCGTCCTCGCGCGAGGGCGATTGGGCGGACGGGCCCGGCAGCGGACGGTTCGTCATCCGGCTCACCCCGCGGAGCTGAACGCGGCGTTCATCTTCTTCGCCGCGTCCTTCGAGGCCGCGTCCACGCTCTTACGCCCGCTGACGACCTCCTGGAACATCGTGGGCAGTACGAGGGACGCGTCGATCTGGGACCAGGCCGGCGAGGCCGGGACGAACTTGGCGCCCGCGCCGAGGGTCTTCACGAAGGGCGCGACGAACGGCTCGCGCTTGGCGACGTCCTGGCGCACGTCCGTGAACGTCGGCAGGAAGCCCATCGCGTCGAAGAGCTTGTCCTGCGACTTCTTCGAGGCGAGCTGCTCCATCAGGTCGACGGCGAGCGTGCGGTGCGAGGTGCTGTTCAGCACACCGAGGTTGTTGCCGCCCGCGAACGCGGGAGCGATCTCACCGGACTTCACGCCGGGCAGCGGCACGACCGCGTACTTGCCCTTGACCTTCCCGGCCTCGATCGCCGCGTGGCTGAAGTCGCCGCCGATCGCCATGCCCGCCTTGCCCGAGGCGAACGCGGTGACGGTGTCGTTGCCGCCCATGCCCGCGCACTTGGCGGCCGGACAGTTGTCGTCACCGAACAGCGAGGTGTACGCCTTGATGCCCTTCTGGGCGTCCGCGCCGTCGATCGTCGAGGCGTACGAGCCGCCCTTGCCCTCGGCGATCTCGCCGCCGTTGGACCAGATGAACGGCATCGCGCCGTACGTGTAGGCGCCGCCGACCGCGAGCCCGTACAGGTCCGGCTTCGCCTGTCGGATCGCCTTGGCGGTGCTGATCAACTCGGCCTGGGTCTTGGGTACTTCGAGGCCCAGCTCCTCGAACACGTCCGTGCGGTAGTAGAGGGCGCGGACGCCGACGAAGTAGGGGGCGCCGTAGATCTTGCCGTCGACCGTGACGGACTGCTTGGCGGTCGGGTCGGTGTCCTTGGACTCGTTCCAGTCCGTGAACTCCTTGGTGACGTCGGCGAGTCCGCCGTCCTTGACGTAACCGGCCGTGTCCGTGTTCCCGTACTCGATGATGTCCGGCGCGCTCTTGGGGTCGTTGAAAGCGGCCTTGATCTTCTCGGCGCGGGTCTCGACGGGGATGTACTGGACGTCGACCTTCGTGCCCTTGTGGGCCTTCTCGAAGGCGGCGACGACACCGTCGACGACCTTCTCCTTCGGTGCGGTGTCGACCTCCTGGAAGAGCCACACCCGCAGGGTGCCGCTCTTCTCGTCCTTGCCCCCGGAGTTGTCGGAGGACTCGGGGGCGCAGGCGGTGGCCGTGAGCCCGGCGACGACGAGCGCCGCTATCGGGGCGGCCGTTCGGGCGATGAGTTTCGAGAGCTTCACGAGGCGTCCTCCGGGGGAGCGCGTTGCAGCACGTGCAATGGTGGTTTTGCGCTGCACAACACGTCGGAGGCTATGGAGTACATGAACACGGCCACAAGAGGTCTCAACCACTCTGTGACCACTCGAAGCACTCCGTGCAACGAGTGGCTCGTACACGGGCAGTGCAAAGGCCCCGGAAGCGCCCAAAGAACGCATCCGGGGCCCACACTCACGGCAACGCCGTCCGCCCACCGGGAAGTTGGACCACGACAAGGCACCGCGCGGCGCTTCGCCCGGCGCCACTGCGCCCGGCGGCACCCCGCACCGGGCGGGAGGTCACCGGAGGCGCGCCGGGGGCGTCACTTCTTGTCGCCGCCGCCCTTGCCCTCGTCGCCGCCGGCGCCCATGGACTCGTAGATCTCCTTGCACATGGGGCACACGGGGTACTTCTTCGGGTCGCGGCCCGGCACCCACACCTTGCCGCAGAGCGCCACGACGGGCGTGCCGTCCAGCGCGCTCGCCATGATCTTGTCCTTCTGGACGTAGTGGGCGAAGCGCTCGTGGTCCCCGTCGCCGTGCGACGTCTGCGGCGTCGGCTCTACGAGGGTCCCCGTCCCAGTGCCTCGCTGGGGCTGGGTCTCAGGCTCAAGAGTGCTCATAGACGCAAGAGTACTGAAGCCGGGAGGCATCAGTTGAGCGAAGGGTCGTCCGGGTAGGTGGCCACCATCGCCAGCTCGTTGCGCTGGCGGCGCAGCACCTCGCGCCACAGCCGTTCCGGAGAGGGCGAGGAGACGTCTCCTGGCTCCGACTCCACCACGTACCAGGCGCCCTCGCCGAGCTCGTCCTCCAGCTGTCCGGGGCCCCAGCCCGCGTATCCGGCGAAGATCCGGAGCGAGCCGAGGGCCGAGGCCAGCAGCTCCGGCGGGGCCTCCAGATCCACGAGCCCGATCGCCCCGTGCACCCGGCGCCAGCCCAGCGGAGCGCGCTCCCCCGACGCGCCCCCCGGGATCACCGCCACCCCGAGCGCGGAGTCGAGCGAGACCGGGCCGCCCTGGAAGACCACGCCTGGCTCGCCCGCGAGATCCGCCCAGCCCGAGAGGATGTCGCTCACATCCACCGGTGTGGGGCGGTTGAGGACGACACCCAAGGAGCCCTCCTCGTCGTGGTCGAGGAGCAGCACCACCGCACGGTCGAAGTTCGGGTCCGCCAGGGCGGGCGTGGCCACGAGCAGCCGCCCTGTGAGCGAGGACACCTCGGTCATGCGAGACATGATCCCGCATCTTCCCCGTGCGGGGGGAGGCAATACCCGTACCCGGGTGAATGCAGCTCAGGGCGTACAGATGCAGGTGGAGCGCACGCCCCCGCCGGTGACCCCGTGTGTCCGTTTAGGAGCGGTTCGTGTTGTGGCAAAGCTATGACGTCCCTGGGGCGCCCTTGGGCTTACTGAAGGGGGGTAGGCGGCCATTACGCTTGCTTCTTCGCCCCTGCCCAACCAACCGGAACGCGAGATACATGACCGTCAACGGCTCAGACGACGTACTCCTTGTCCACGGCGGAACCCCGCTGGAGGGCGAGATCCGTGTCCGCGGTGCGAAGAACCTCGTACCGAAGGCCATGGTCGCCGCGCTGCTCGGTAGTGCTCCGAGTCGACTGCGCAACGTCCCCGACATCCGTGACGTACGGGTCGTACGCGGGCTGCTGCAGCTGCACGGTGTGACGGTCCGTCCGGGCGAGGAGCCGGGCGAGCTCGTCATGGACCCGTCGCACGTGGAGAGCGCGAACGTCGCGGACATCGACGCGCACGCGGGCTCGTCGCGTATCCCGATCCTCCTCTGCGGTCCGCTCCTGCACCGCCTCGGGCACGCGTTCATCCCGGGGCTGGGCGGCTGCGACATCGGCGGCCGGCCGATCGACTTCCACTTCGAGGTGCTGCGCCAGTTCGGCGCGACGATCGAGAAGCGCGCGGACGGCCAGTATCTGGAGGCTCCGCAGCGGCTGCGCGGCACGAAGATCACGCTGCCGTACCCGTCGGTGGGCGCGACCGAGCAGGTGCTGCTGACGGCCGTCCTCGCGGAGGGCGTGACGGAGCTGTCGAACGCGGCCGTGGAGCCGGAGATCGAGGACCTGATCTGCGTTCTGCAGAAAATGGGCGCGATCATCGCGATGGACACCGACCGCACCATCCGTGTCACCGGTGTCGACAAGCTCGGCGGCTACACCCATGCGGCCCTGCCGGACCGCCTGGAGGCCGCCTCGTGGGCTTCCGCGGCCCTGGCGACCGAAGGCAACATCTACGTCCGCGGCGCCCAGCAGCGCTCGATGATGACGTTCCTGAACACCTACCGGAAGGTGGGCGGTGCCTTCGAGATCGACGACGAGGGCATCCGCTTCTGGCACCCGGGCGGCCAGCTGAAGTCCATCGCACTGGAGACGGACGTCCACCCGGGCTTCCAGACGGACTGGCAGCAGCCGCTCGTCGTCGCCCTCACGCAGGCGACCGGCCTCTCCATCGTCCACGAGACGGTGTACGAGTCCCGCCTCGGCTTCACCTCCGCGCTCAACCAGATGGGCGCGCACATCCAGCTCTACCGCGAGTGCCTCGGCGGCTCGCACTGCCGCTTCGGCCAGCGCAACTTCCTCCACTCGGCGGTCGTGTCGGGCCCCACGAAGCTCCAGGGCGCCGACCTGGTCATCCCGGACCTCCGCGGCGGCTTCTCGTACCTCATCGCCGCGCTGGCGGCCCAGGGCACGTCCCGCGTCCACGGCATCGACCTGATCAACCGCGGCTACGAGAACTTCATGGAGAAGCTCGTGGAACTGGGCGCGAAGGTCGAGCTGCCGGGCAAGGCGCTCGGCTAGCGGGACTCCGCCCGGCCGGCGCCACTCGGCCCGGCCGGGCACTGTCCAGCCCGGCCGGCGTTCGAGGCCATTGGTGAGCGCGACAGCGATGGGGCGGCACCCGGATCCCGGGTGCCGCCCCATCGCACTTCCTACTACTGCCTACCTAGCTGCCACTACCTGCCGAACACCGTCCCGCGAGGTGTAGACGGCAAGGTCACTTGCCCTTGGCGGCTTCCTTGAGCTTGCTGCCCGCGGAGACCTTGACGCTGTAGCCGGCGGGGATCTGGATCGGGTCGCCGGTCTGCGGGTTCCGCGCGGTGCGAGCGGCACGGTGGGTGCGCTCGAAGGTCAGGAAGCCGGGGATGGTGACCTTCTCGTCGCCCTTGGCGACGATCTCACCGACGGTCTCGGCAAAGGCGGCCAGAACGGCGTCGGCGTCCTTGCGGGTCACCTCGGCACGGTCGGCCAGCGCGGCCACCAGCTCACTGCGGTTCATGTTGTTACTCCCGTGTTCTTCTTGCCGTTGAGGCGTGCCACGCGGCGGAGCCGCATATTGGGCACGTCGAAGCCGATGCTGCCAGGTTCCTCGTCGGTCCCCGGACCCGGGTCCGTGGCCGGACCCTCGCGCCCGAAGACGCATCCTGCCCCCACCTGCGGCGGGAAAGCCAATCCGGCACCCCTGGGAGTCACACGAAAAGCGCCACGGCCTCGAATTGGTGACGCTCCGTCGGTTCCCGGCAGCGGACCGCAGGGCCTGAAAGGCCTGGTGGGCCGTCAGGGACTGAGCCATGGCCGCCACCCTAGAGGCGGCCTGTCGCCCCACGTCCGGCGACGCGCCGGTACGGGGGCCGGGTGGCAACCGTCACAGTCGCCACCTGGCGGGGAATTTCCCCGCCCCCGCCTCCCCTACCCAGTCCCGTGCATTTCAGGGGCTCCGCCCCCGAACCCCCGCGCCTCAATCGCCGGAGGGGCTGAAATGCCCGGGGTTTCGAGAGACCTCGGGGCCGAGATACCCAGGCGCGCGGGGAACTGCGCGGCCGGCTACAGCGGACCCGCACCCGTCACCACGAACCTGCCACCCCCGGCCCCAGAAGGGGCGGTACGACCGCTCAGGCCGTCGCGCCCGCCGCCTTCGCCGCGGTGCGGACCGCGCCGGCGACCGCGCCCGCGACCTTGTCGTTGAAGACGCTGGGGATGATGTAGTTCGGGTTGAGCTCGTCCTCGGTCACCACGTCCGCCAGGGCGGTTGCGGCCGCAAGCATCATCTCCGTGTTGACCGTGCGGGACTGGGCGTCCAGCAGACCGCGGAAGACACCCGGGAAGACCAGCACGTTGTTGATCTGGTTCGGGAAGTCGGAGCGGCCGGTGGCCACGACGGCCGCGGTCTGGCGGGCGATCGCCGGGTCGACCTCGGGGTCGGGGTTCGCGAGCGCGAACACGATGGCGCCCTCGGCCATGGCGGCCACGTCGTCGCCGTCCAGCACGTTCGGGGCCGAGACACCGATGAAGACGTCCGAGCCGCGCACGGCCTCCTTGAGCGTCCCCGTGACCCCTTCGGGGTTGGTGTTGTCGGCGATCCACCGCAGCGGCGAGTCGGCGGCGGCCTTCACCAGGTCCTCACGGCCCGCGTGCACGACACCGTGGATGTCGGCGACGACGGCGTGCTTGACGCCGGCGGCGAGCAGCAGCTTCAGGATGGCCGTACCGGCCGCGCCCGCGCCGGACATGACGACCCGGATGTCACCGATCGCCTTGCCCGCCACGCGCAGCGCGTTCGTGAGGGCCGCGAGCACGACGATCGCCGTGCCGTGCTGGTCGTCGTGGAAAACGGGGATGTCGAGGGCCTCACGGAGGCGGGCCTCGATCTCGAAGCAGCGCGGGGCCGAGATGTCCTCGAGGTTGATGCCCGCGAAGCCCGGGGCGATCGCCTTGACGATCGCGACGATCTCGTCGGTGTCCTGGGTGTCCAGGCACAGCGGCCAGGCGTCGATGTCGGCGAAGCGCTTGAAGAGGGCCGCCTTGCCCTCCATGACCGGCATGGCGGCCATCGGGCCGATGTTGCCCAGGCCCAGCACCGCCGAGCCGTCCGTCACGACCGCGACGGTGTTGCGCTTGATGGTCAGACGGCGGGCGTCCTCGGGGTTCTCGGCGATCGCCATGCACACGCGGGCCACGCCCGGGGTGTAGATCATCGAGAGGTCGTCACGGTTGCGGATCGGGTGCTTGGACTGCATCTCGATCTTGCCGCCGAGGTGCATCAGGAACGTACGGTCGGACACCTTGCCGAGCGTGACGTCCTCGATGCCGCGCAGCTGCTCGACGATCTCGTCCGCGTGCGCCGTGGACGACGCCGCGATGGTGACGTCGATCCGGAGCTTCTCGTGGCCGGAGGCCGTCACGTCGAGGCCGGTCACCGAGCCTCCGTGGGACTCCACGGCCGTGGTGATCTGGGAGACCGCGGTTCCGCTCGCGGGCACCTCCAACCGGACCGTAATCGAGTAGGAGACGCTGGGCGCCGTTGCCATGGCCGACTTCCTCTGCTTTCACCGGGTACTGCGAGCGCTACTGGTTCGCGGGTTTGCCGTCCGATCGTCGCACCTACCGCGGAGTACGTGGTAGCCGCCCCGGATTGCGAACGTTTTGTTCTCAATCAAAGAGAGGCCCCTGTCACTGGGTGACAGGGACCTCTCTTCCGCTCACGACATGTCGAGCGGAACTCGTTCAATGACACCGACCCGCCATGCTCGCCTCGCGGCAAGTGGTCGCTCGTAGCGACGAAGGTTGGGCCCGGGGGCTTGGATCGGGCCGGTGCCACACCAACCGTAACAAACGATCCCCGTAAGGCAATTCCCGTACCGGAGGTTCACGGAGAAGGTTCTTCCGGCGAGGTCCGGTCCGGCCCGCTGGGCGGGCCGGAACCGGGCCGCGAGCCGGGGCCCGGTCAGTCCCGCAGCAGGTCCGGCACCCCGTTCGCGTCCGGTTCGTCGCGGTCGGCCGAGACGACGGTGAGCTGCTGGGTGGCCCGTGTCAGCGCCACGTACAGCACACGCAGCCCGGCCGGCGACTCGTCGGCGATCTCCGCCGGGGAGACGACCACCGTGGCGTCGTACTCCAGGCCCTTCGCCTCCAGGCTGCCGAGCGCCACCACGCGGTCGCCGAGCCCCGCGAGCCAGCGCGCGGCCTCGGCGCGGCGGTTCATGGCGACGACGACACCGACCGTGCCGTCGACCTGGTCGAGCAGCCGCGCCGCCTCCTCCCGCACGGTCTTGGCCAGGGAGTCCCGTACGACCGCGTACCGCGGCCGTACGCCCGTGGAGCGCACCGCGGACGGGGAGGTCGAGCCGGGCATGGCCAGGGCCAGGACCTTGGCGGCGAGCTCGGCGATCTCGGCCGGGTTCCGGTAGTTCACGGTGAGCGTGAAGCGGCGGCGCGGGCGGGTGCCGAGGGCCTCGTCACGGGCCTCGGCGGCCTCGTCCGGGTCCGACCACGAGGACTGGGCGGGGTCGCCGACCACCGTCCACGTGGCGTGCCGGCCCCGGCGGCCGATCATGCGCCACTGCATGGGCGTGAGGTCCTGCGCCTCGTCGACGATGACGTGCGCGTACTCCGTACGCTCCTGGGCCAGCCGCTCGGCCCGCTCGCGCTGCGACTCCTCGCGTACGGGCATGAGCTCCTCCAGGCCCGTCAGCTGGTCGAGCGGGTCGAGGTCCCGCTTCTTGCGGGGGCGGGCCGGCGTGCCGAGGATCGCCTGGAGCTCGTCGAGCATGGCCACGTCGTGCACGGAGAGGCCGTCCCGCTTGAGGGAGCGGGCGACCCGCCGTACCTCACCGGGGTTGAGGATCCGCCGTGCCCAGCGGCCGAGCCGTTTCTCGTCGGCCATCGCCTCCAGAACGGCACTCGGTGCCAGCTCGGGCCACCAGGCGTCGACGAACGCGATGAAGCTGTCCTCGGAGCTGACGTCCTCGTCGAACGAGGAGCGCAGCTCGGCCGCCAGCTCGGGGTCCGTGTGCCGGGTCCCGGCGCCGGACCGCGACCAGAGGGCGTCGAGCAGCAGCTTGCGGGCGCGCGGGCGCAGCAGGTTCACGGGGGCGGTCCCCGAGAGCGCGTTCTGGCGGATCCGGTCCAGCTCGGGCGCCTCCAGCTCCAGCCGGCGCCCGAAGGCGACGACGCGGAGACGGGTGGTGGATACGGCGGAGGGAGCCTGCGATTCGTCGTCGGAGTCGTCGGCGTCGGCGAAGCCGTCCTCCGGGTCGCCGAACGCGAGCTGACCGGCCTGACCGTTGTGGCCGTTGCGGCTGGCCTGCCCGTTCCGCCTGCCGCGCGCGGGCCCCTGGCCGGGTCCGCCCGGCGCCTCCAGTGCCCCTCGCGCCGCCTTCCGCAGCACCTTGAGCATCCTGTACGAGCCCTTGGCGCGGGCCACCGCCGGGGAGTCGTACAGCGTGGCCTCGGCGCCGTCGACCAGGGAGCCGACCGCGCGGATGGCGACCTGGCCCTCCTCGCCGAGCGACGGCAGGACGCCCTCGGTGTACGCGACCAGCAGGGGCGTGGGCGAGACGATCAGGATGCCGCCCGCGTACCGCCTGCGGTCCTGGTAGAGCAGGTAGGCGGCCCGGTGCAGGGCGACCGCCGTCTTGCCGGTGCCCGGCCCGCCCTCCACGTACGTGACGGAGGCGGCGGGTGCCCGGATGACCAGGTCCTGCTCGGCCTGGATGGAGGCGACGATGTCCCGCATGGTGTGGCTGCGGGCCTGGCCGAGCGCGGCCATCAGCGCGCCGTCACCGATCACCGGCAGTTCGCGGCCGGAGAGGGAAGCTTTCAGCTCCGGGCGCATCAGGTCGTCCTCGACCCCGAGGACCCTGCGGCCCTTGGAGCGGATGACCCTGCGGCGTACCACCCGGCCGGGATCGACCGGTGTGGAGCGGTAGAACGGCGCGGCCGCCGGGGCCCGCCAGTCGATGACCAGCGGCGCGTAGTCCGAGTCCAGGACGCCGATACGGCCGATGTGGAGGGTCTCCGCGATCTCCGCGGTGTTGTCGGGCCGTACGGCGCCCTCGGCGGGTTCCACCGCCGTGTACGCGCCGTCCGGGCCCTTCTTGCCGTCCTTGCCGGCGAGGAGGTCGATCCTTCCGAAGAGGAAGTCCTCGAACTCGTTGTTCAGGCGGTTGAGGTGGATCCCCGCCCGGAACACCTGCGCGTCACGCTCCGCGAGTGCTCCGGGTGTACCGACCTGGCCGCGCTGGGCGGCGTCGTTCATCAGGAACTCCGCCTCGTGGATCTTTTCCTCGAGGCGCTGGTACACCCGGTCCAGGTGTTCCTGTTCGACGCCGATCTCGCGGTCGCGCACGGAGTCGCCCACCGGATCGAACGCCGTTTCCTGCTGAACCTGAGCGGCCACCGGGCCCCCTTCTGACGTGCATGGCAGCCGTCAACCGTACGCGAAGGGGAGCCCGTGAGGCTACGTTTCCGCTCTTGATCGCCTACACGTCGACCTCGACCAGCTTCTTGCCGGCGAAGGTCATGACCTCGAAGTGGTCGATGTCCTCGGGGTTCATGGCGACGCCACCGTGTACGTAGAGCGGGTTCTTGGCCTGCTCCGTCGTGGCGTTCTTGATGCCGTAGCCCCACTTCGGGACCGCCCAGGTGGTGGCCGTCTCCCGCTCACCGTTCTTGCCGACGGCGATGAGGGAGCACTTCTCCGGCCCCTTGACGTTCTTCAGCTCCAGGACCGAATGGGTGCCCCAGGCCTTGCCCTCCATGCCCACCACGGCGCTGACCTTGGTGGTCGGGTCCGTGGCCTCGACCTTGTCGGTCATGTGCGTGAAGGCGTCCTTGGCGGGACTGGCGGACTGCAGGGGCTTGGCCTCCTGGGCCGTGTCGCCGCCGGTGGCCGCGATCGCGACGATGGGGCCGCCGATGATCAGTGAGGCCGCGAGCCCGAAGAAGGCGCGACGGCTCCTCTTCGCCTTGACCCGACGCTCCACGACTTCGCCGACCAGCCGGTCCGCGAGCTGTGGGCTCGGGCGGGCGGAAAGCGACTCACCGATGGCAGGTGTGCCCTGGGCCGCCGGCAGATCCGCCAGGGCGGCGAGCATCGGCTCCATGCCGGCGAGTTCGTCGAGTTGCTGGCCGCACCACTCGCAGGTCGCGAGGTGCGCCTCGAAGGCGGTGGCTTCGGCGTCGTCGAGGATGCCGAGCGCATAGGCACCAACCGTCTCGTGCACATCGCCCTGCCCTTGCGAACTTTGCATGGGTCCAGGACTACCCGTTCCGTATCCCCCGTATGTGCTCATGCCGTCACCCCCCGCTCCTCCAGTGCGAGCTTCATCGAACGCAGGGCATAGAACACCCGTGAGCGCACCGTGCCGCTGGGTATCCCCAGGGTTTCGGCGGCCTCGTTTACGGTACGCCCCTTGAAGTACGTCTCGACCAGTACCTCCCGGTGGGCGGGGGTCAGGTCGTCGAGCGCGTCAGAGAGTGTCATCAGCCACAACGCCTTGTCGATCTCGTCCTCCGCGGGAATGACCTCCAGCGGCGACGGGTCCACCTCCTGCGGCCGGGCCTGCCGGCTGCGGTGCCCGTCGATGACGATGCGCCGAGCGACCGTCACCAGCCAGGGGCGTACCGAACCGGTAGCTCGGTTGAGCTGCCCGGCGTTCTTCCACGCACGGATGAGCGTCTCCTGTACGACGTCCTCCGCGCGCTGCCGGTCCCCGGCGACCAGCCGCAGCACATAGGCGAGCAGAGGCCCGGCGTGTTCACGGTAGAGCGCACGCATCAGCTCCTCGTCCGGCTCCGAGGGCTGGGACATACGATGTCGGGCCCTCGGCAATCGTTCATCGGCCACGGCGGAATCCTTGCGCACGCCTACCTCCGGTGTCCGGGGGATCCCCCAGTCGGTCGCTCATCCCGGGATACGGGCGCAGGCGCGGCTGTGTTCAAAGTGACGGGCATTCTTTGTGAGGAGAGTGTGGGGAAGTTGGGGGCTCTCCTTCACGGAGGAACTCTAAGCCCGCGCGAGGGCTGCTCTGCGCCGGTGCCTGGCAACGCGTTCGCGGTTCCCGCACACCTCACTGGAGCACCACCTGCGACGACGCCCTCTGGACGTATCCAGGTACACGATGGGGCAGTTGTCTCCCTCACACTGCCGAATGCTCGCGCGGGCGGCCGGATCCGTCAGCAGCTCCACTGTGTCACGGGCGACGGCGGCGAGCAGCGCGGCGGGGGCCGGCGGGCCGTCCAGGGCGCGTACGAGCGAGCCTCCGGCGTCCCACACCGCGTTCGGCACGGGCGGTGCGGTGCGGGCGAGTTCGTTCACGCGGGCCAGCGCGATGACGAAGGGCCGGGAGTCCCTGGAGGGCTCAGAACGCACCAACTGGCCTATATGGCTGCGTAGTTCGCGAAATCCGACGAGCCAGGAGGAGTCGACGGACGCGAGCGGTGTGCCCGCCGGGACGAGTCCGGATCCGGTGATCCAGGCCCGCAACGGCTCCGCCGAGTCGAGCCGTTCCTCGGGGTGCGTGGTCGCCAGGAGATCGAGACAGATCCGTCCGGAGTCGAACCGCAGCTCGTACGAGGCCGTGGCTGTGGCCGTGCCCAGTGCCATGTGCCTGTCACCGCCTTGGGGTTGCCGCCATGCGGGGTCGGTGAGTGGTCGTGAGTGGGGGTACGGGAGGGGGCCGTGCAGGGCCCGTACTCCCTACAGTGCCTTCCCCCGCGCGCGGCGGGAAGCCCCGCGCCGGGCCGTACCCTCCCTCGCGCCGCCCGGCTCTCCCCGCTGGACGTCCGCTTATGCGGGCGCGCGTCCGAAGCATGTCGTCCGCCGGGACCCGCCGGTTGACTGAAAGACATGGCAACCACCACAGAGAGCAACAAGGGGCGGCGTTCGACCGCCGGGGGTGTACTGGTCGCGGCCACGGTCGTCACGGGTCTGGTCGCCGGGCTCTTCTACGCGTACGCGAACAACGTGATGCCGGCGCTGGCCCGCAGCGACGACCGCGTCTACATCGAGGTCATCCAGAACATCAACGACGTCATCCAGAACCCGGTGTTCCTGCTGAGCTTCAACGGCGCCCTGCTGCTCACGGCCTTCTCGGCCTGGCAGTTGCGCGGCTCGCCACGGGTCCGGGTGTGGGTCTTCGCGGCACTCGTCGTGTACGCGCTCGCGTTCCTGGTCACCGTCGTCTTCAACATCCCGCTGAACAACGAGATCATGGACGCCGGGAATCCGGCCACGACGGCCGATCCGGCCGCCGTGCGCGAGAGGTTCGAGGACCCGTGGGTGGCCTGGAACGTCGTACGCGCCGTACTGCACGTCGTGGCGTTCGGCCTGCTGGCGCAGGCTCTGGTGCTGTACGGGCGGCACGGCCGGAGCGGTCGTCAGTCGTCGCCGTACTTGGAGTCGGCCACCGGGTCGAGCGCCAGCCGGTAGCCGCGCTTGACGACGGTCTGGATGAGCTTGGGCGCCCCCAGTGCCGTACGCAGCCGGGCCATCGCGGTCTCCACGGCGTGCTCGTCCTTGCCGGCGCCGGGCAGGGCCCGCAGCAGTTCGGCGCGGGCCACCACCCAGCCGGGCCGCCGGGACAGCGCGCGCAGCAGGGACATTCCGGCGGGCGGCACGGGCCGCAGTGTGTCGTCCACCAGCACGGCGTGCCCCCGGATCTCCACCCGGTGACCGGCGATCGGCAACGTTCGCGCCCGGGACGGAAGTTCCTGACACAGCACCTGTACGAGAGGGCCGAGCCGGAAGCGTTCCGGCTGGACCGTGTCGATGCCCCTGGCCTGCAGCGGCAGCGCGGTGACCGGGCCGACGCAGGCGGGCAGCACGTCGTGGCTGAGGGCGGCGAGCAGTTCGGGCAGCAGTCCGCGGTCCTCGGCGCGGCCCAGCAGCGAGGCGGCGGCCGGGGCGCTGGTGAAGGTCAGCGCGTCCACACCGCGGGTGACCGTGGCGTCCAGCAGCCGGTCGACGGGGGCGATGTCCTCCGGCGGCATCCACCGGTACACGGGCACGCCGACGACGTCCCCGCCCGCGGCCCGCAGCGACTCGACGAACCCGGGCAGCGGCTCACCGTGCAACTGGACGGCGATCCGGCGCCCTTCGACTCCCTCCTCCAGCAGCCGGTCGAGCACCTCGGCCATGGATTCGGAGGACGGGGACCATTCCTCGGTCAGCCCCTGGGCCCGTATCGCACCTTTGACCTTGGGTCCGCGGGCGAGCAGCTCGACTCCGCGGAGTGTGTCGAGCAGGTCCTCGCCCAGCCCCCACCCGTCGGCGGCCTCGACCCACCCGCGGAACCCGATCGCGGTGGTCGCGACCACGATGTCCGGGGCCTCGTGGAGCAGTTGCTTGGTCGCCGCGAGCAGCTCGCTGTCGTCGGAGAGGGGCACGATGCGCAGGGCGGGCGCGTGCATGACGGCGGCGCCGCGCCGCTGGAGCAGGGCTCCGAGTTCGTCGGCACGGCGGGCGGCGGTCACACCGACGGTGAACCCGGCGAGGGGACCGTGATCGGGCCGGTCGGCGCGCTGTTCGGCCCGCTGTTCGGCCCGCTGCTCGGATCGCTGCTCTGCTCGCTGCTCGGGTCGTGGCTCAGGGCGTTGCTCCGGTCGCTGCTCTTCGTACATGGCTCTCGTCCCGCTCGAGTGGTGTTCGTCCTGCGTCACCCGCTGGGTTGGGGCGTACCGCGTGGAGCCTCCGTGGTGGGGCGCCCGGTCCCAGGGCCGGTGCGTCCTGCTCCGGGGCGTTCACTGAACGCCCTATTTGCCCGCATCATGGCGGATGACCGAGCCTGTCAATCATGCGTGACAGGCTCGGTTCCGCTTGATGTCATCCGTGTTACGTCACACTTCCGCGTAGCTGAGCTGCGGCTTCGCCTCGGAAGCGGTCACCGCCGGGGACTCGGCGGCCGCCGGGCGGCGAAGGTATACGGCCCAGGTGACCCCGAAGCAGACCGCGTAGAAGGCGAGGAAGGCGACGAAGGCCCCGGTGCCCGAGCCCACGCTCAGGAACGACTGCCGGAAGGCGAGGTTGATGCCGAGACCGCCGACCGCGCCCACGGCCCCGATGAGCCCCATCGAGGCACCGGACAGCCGCCGCCCGTAGGACGCGGCCTCCTCACCGGTGAGCCCCAGGGCGGCGGCCTTGGCCTGGAAGATGCCGGGGATCATCTTGTACGTGGAGCCGTTGCCGAGCCCGCTCAGCACGAACAGCACGATGAACGCCGTGGTGAACAGGGCCAGTGACTCCTCCATGGAGGCGGCCACGATGACGGCGGTCGCGGCGCCCATGCCGACGAAGTTCCACAGGGTGATCTTCGCGCCGCCGTACTTGTCGGCGAGCCAGCCGCCCACGGGCCGGATCAGCGAGCCGAGCAGCGGCCCGATGAAGGTGACGTAGGCCGACTCCAGCGGCGTACGCCCGAACTGCGTCTGGAGCACGAGCCCGAAGGCGAAGCTGTATCCGATGAACGACCCGAACGTCCCGATGTAGAGGAAGGACATGATCCAGGTGTGCGGGTCCTTCACCGCCTCCTTGGCGGCACCGGTGTCGTTCTTCACGGACGTGATGTTGTCCATGTAGAGGGCCCCGAGCACGGCGGCGACGACGATCAGCGGAATGTAGATCCCGAGCAGCACCCGCGGACCGCCGCTGGCCCCGATGACGGCGAGCGCGACGAGCTGTACGACCGGCACCCCGATGTTGCCGCCGCCGGCGTTGAGCCCAAGAGCCCACCCCTTCTTCCGCAACGGGAAGAACGAGTTGATGTTGGTCATGGAGGAGGCGAAGTTGCCGCCTCCGACGCCGGCGAGCATGGCGCACACGAGGAAGGTCCCGAAGGACGTCCCCGGCTCCATCACGATGAACGCCGCGATCGTGGGGATGAGCAGCATGCTCGCCGCGACGATGGTCCAGTTCCGGCCACCGAAGCGCGCGACCGCGAAGGTGTACGGCACGCGCACGATGGCGCCGACCAGCGTGGCCATGGAGATGATGAAGAACTTGTCGGCCGGGGTGAGCCCGTACTCGGGCCCCATGAAGAGCACCATCACGGACCACAGGGTCCAGATCGAGAACCCGATGTGCTCGGAAAGAACGGAGAAGAACAGGTTGCGCCGGGCGACCTTCTCCCCCGTCTCCTTCCAGAACGTCTCGTCCTCCGGGTCCCACTGCTCGATCCAGCGGCCCCCCTTGCGCGGTGCGATGCTGCTGCTCGGGGCTGTCATCTCACGCCTCCACAATTTCTCCGGCTGGTCCACCCGAAGGTAGGGACGACTCGTTTCCGGCCTGTGCCAACGGGTGACCACCCGGGAACTTTGCTCTCACCCCGGGGCGGGGGGCACGGTGAGGGTTTTTTCGGGGGGTGGGGGGTTTCTACTGGTGAGGGGGGTGCCAGGGCTGCGACTGCGAAGACTCCTGCGGGTGCTCAGGCCTGTACTCGTGCGGCTGCCGCGGTGCGGGGCCGCGCCCGGATCGACGCAGGAGCCGACTGGCGTGCCGCCCCACGGGCTGGCGGCGGGGGCCCGATGAACAGGGCACGAGCCGGGCGGCCGGGGTGGGGGGTACGAGCCGGGGCTGGGGGTAGGGCTCACGGGCGACCAGGGGCCTGCGGCGGCGTACGGATGTTGTTGGCGAATCGCTGAACGAGAGCCAATTGGGCGCTCAGTCCCAGTGACACGCTGTGCAGGCGGCGTGTCACTCGGACTCGCACGGCACTTGACGGGCGCTGACCGGATTCGCCGGCAGCGTCATTCCATCCGCCGAACTACCCGGCTGCGCTCACTGAGCCCCTCCCCTGCGATGACAACGGATGCAGGGGAAAGGGGGCAGGGGTAAGCCAGTCACAGGAAGGTCACCTGCATGATGTAGAGCCGTTCATGCCGGGGGACGATCAAGTAGTTGAAGAAGCCGCCAGGCACGTGGGCGAAGCCTCCATTCGGCCCTTCGCCCTGGCGGGTGGTGCCGTCGACGCAGAAGGCTGCGGCGGCGCGGACCAGCTCGTCGACCCGCTTCTCGACCTCCGCAAGGAAGGCGGGAGGGGCGCCGCCTGCCACGTGCAGTTCGTCCGGGTCGTACTTCCCATTGCCAGGTCACGCGGACACCGCCCTGCGCCTCCGCTTCGACTGCGGTCAGTTCGTCCATGCCGGACCGGAATGCGGGGTCTTCCCTGCTGCCCGTGTTGTGTACTGCGGCGAGCGCGGCGCGGTCTTGGGCTCGATGCCCTGGGCAGGCTGGCGGTCGGGCATCATGCGGCCGCCCGCTTCCCCCGGGCTCCCGCCCCGCCCACCTCGAACCACATCAGCTTCCCCGCGCCCCGATCCAGACGGCCGTCACCGAGCGGCCAGCAGCCCCAGAGGTCCGCGCACTGCTGGACGAGGAGGAGGCCGCGGCCGGCTTCGGCGTCCGCCGAGGCCGGGGGCGGGGCGTGGGTGTCCGAGGATCGATCGAAGGGTGGGGGGATGTACGGGCTGGTGTCCCACACGAAGACCCTCAGGCGGCCTTCACCCGGCGCGCGCAGCCGCAGGGAGGCGGGCCCCTTCGTGTGCCGGTACGCATTGGTGACCAACTCGGACGTCAACAGCTCGACCACATCGAGGACTTCGGCCATTCCATGCCCGTTCAGCACGGCCCGCACGGTCATACGTGCGACGCGTGCAGCACGGGGGTCATGGGGCAGGCGAAGGGCGTACGCCCAGGTATCGGGCGGGGCTACGGTGACCATGAACGCCTCCGGGAGGAAGGGGAGAGGGAGAGGAATGGGAGAGAGAACTTGGGCTCGCTCAACGTCCGCGCCTTGCGGTGGCAGTGCCTGGGCGGGTGCGCTTCCGGCTTGGGGGCGCGGGCAGTTGGCGGTACGGTCTTAAGCTAGCGCCATCCAGGAGATGCATCTCCCAAACCTTCGATATCCATCAGCGATTACCTCGTGTGGGGTACCCGAGCGCCGCGACGCGGCCGGAAGGAGGCGTCTTGCCGCCCACCAACGCCCCGACTCTGCGCCAGCGGCGAATGGGCGCCGAACTCCGCAAACTCCGTGAGCGGGCTGGGCTGACAGTCACCGGCGCCGCCACGCTGCTGGGCGTCAACCAGGGACGCGTCAGCATGATCGAGACCGGCCGCAGCTCCCTCAGCGCCGACCGCGTCCGCGCCCTGGCGCGCTCGTACGATTGCGCGGACGAGCGGCTGGTCGACGCCATCGCCACCATGACCGGCCGACGGACCCGTGGCTGGTGGGAGGAGTACCGCGACGTGCTCCCCTCCAACTTGCTGGACCTAGCCGAGCTGGAGTACCACGCCACCGCACTCCGGGTGGCCGTCACGATCCACATGCCCGGCCTGCTGCAGACCGCGGAGCATGCCCGCGCGGTGATGCGCGAAGCGGTTCCATCGCTACGGTCCTACGAGATCGAGCACCGCGTCTCGCACCGCGTGAAGCGCCAAGCCGTTCTCTTCGAGCGAATCGCAACCCCATACACGGCCATCGTGCACGAGGCGGCGCTGCGCATGGGTTTCGGCGGACCTGAGATCGGCCGAGCGCAACTCGGCTATCTACTGGAGATGAGCGAGCAGCCCACGATCACCATCCTGGTGATCCCGTTCGGGAAGGCGGGGTTCCCGGCATCCGGCCAGCCCATCACCTGCGCTGTCGGTTCTGTTCCAGGGCTCGACACCATCGTCCTGGACACCGACCATGGCTGCGAATTCCTGGACGCAGAGGCACAGTTGGAGCGCTACCGCTCGGTGCTGGACCGCATGGAATCGCGAGCCCTGCCTGAGCGGAAGTCCCGAGACCTCATCCAGCGCCTCGCACAAGACCTCTGAGGAGCCTCCATGCCCGAACTCACCTGGCAGAAGTCGTCGTACAGCGCCGAAGCTGCCAACTGTGTCTACGTGGCGACCACCTCTACGGGAACGGTCCACCTCCGCGAGAGCGACGAACCCGACGTCATCCTCGTCACCACCCGCCCTCGCCTACATGAGCTGATACGAACACTGAAGGCGCATTCGTCCCCACGCACCACCTGAACGGTTGGACACCTTGGGACACCCAAGCACGCGCCGCCGATGCGTGCGCGAAGGCTGCCTCAGGAATCAGGGCCGCGACGGCTCGCTGCGCGCATGAGGCGGGAAGAGCCTGTCGTACACGCGGATGAACAGCTTGGCCAAAGGAACTCCGACAAGGGTGGCGGCGAGGCCGGTCACCCAGAGGGCCGGGTATCGCCTGGAGGTGTCTGTACCGCCGGGACTGCCGCGTCGGCCTCCGCCGAAGGGCCACGTTTCAAGGATGGCGCCGAAGAGAACTTCAAGCACGACGATGCAGACGACGGCACCCACACCCCAGGTGAAGCGCCGGAGTCCGGGCTCCCACAGCTCCACGGCCTTGGACACACAGAGGAGGAAGACCACGGCCAGAAGGGGAACGGCGAGACCAACTGCGACCGCGAACCCGTAAGCCCCACCGGGCCAGGAGGTCCCAGCCCAGCGCCAGACCTCCGGGCCCCACTGCCCCTTTCCAACACCAGGGACGACGAAGAGCCCGAGGATGAGGCCCACCATGATGAGACAAGACAGGCCACGCCGTCGCTTCGTGCCGTCCTCGCCGCCGGCAGAGCCTTCTCCCACGGTTTCCACGGTCAACGCGCTTCGCTCGTGCCGGGTACCAGCGGATCGTCAAAACTGACCGTTTCGGCGATCTGCTGGAGGACCGCTCGGTACTGCTCGCGGCGAGCCACAGCCGTTGTGCTGAGTGTGAGGACGACCAGGCGCTTGCAGTCCGGGTGTGGCAAGTGGGCGTGGACTTGCAAGAGAGACAACTGCGGGAGACCACTGTCGGCTGATGGTGTGCACACTGACTCGCTGAACGTGGCTGGACCGCAGGGTAGTTCGAGATACTCGATGTGCGTGCGGCCCTCGTTGACGGCTAGCGCTCGGGCGGCCGTCACGCCACGAGGAGCCACTGCCGTGTCCCGCCAGGAGAGAGTGAAGAGTGAGAGCAACGGCTGGCCACTATTCATGCCCGCCTCGTCCACGTCGTCGCGGTGCAGGCCGATCGAGCAGTGGACGGTGCCTACCTCTCTCAACGCCCAAAGCAACTGCTGCCCTGAGGCGAAGTGGGAGATGAATTGCTGGCGGACCATCTCGTTGGGCGCCGCGTCGAGGAACGGGGCAACGGCAGTACGGAGGGTGTCAGCAGCCGGGGACCCTGGCTCGGGCAGCAGGCCGTCGAGGGGAAGGGATGTGAAACCTGCGGGTTCGGCGAACCAGAGCTCCGCTTCGGGGTCGTTGACGGAGTCGGTGAGGATAACGGTGGGGGCACTCACGAGCACGCTTCCCAATACGAATCAGAGATGGACGGGATGGACGCCAGCCCGTCGGCCACGTTCGATGTCCTCGGGGGTGGCACCCCAGTCCGCGAAACGCTGACCAGTCTGCGCATCCGTCCGTTGCTCAATGACGTGCAGGCGTCGGGGGGCCGTTCCCCTGCTTGTGGGGGCAGCAATGAGTCCGACGAAACGCGGATCGCCTGCGAACCAGACGATCTCGATCTGATCCTTCAGCTGAGGCCTGGCGCGAGGAGCCATGCGACGCGCCCACCACTCCACACGAAGGTGCTGCGGGAAAACGAGCGGCAGTTGCTGGTCGGAGCGAGCGGGGTTGGGAAACTCGAACCATCCGTAGTGCTTGCCGACGACTTCGGGACGCTTGGTCAGTCCGTGCGGGACATCTCGCAGGATCTGCCAGGGGTAAGCCCGTAGAATGCGCCGCATGAAGAGTGCTGGGCGGAAATAGCGCAGTTGGGTGACGGCTCGATGTAGAGAGTAGAGGAGAGGCAGCACGAAAAGGACGGCGAACCCAGGGGACAGGAATACGATCAGAACATAGAGCAGGGTCCACCAGGCAGTAACCCAGCCGACGAGAGCGATGACGGTCATAGTCATGTGTTCTGTCCAGGCCCGGCGAGTTGGCGGATGGTCCCAGGCAGTGCGGTGGTCGGCGGGATTCACAGACTTTTCCTCTCCGTGCACGAGGCGTCAGAAGACATGGCGGACCAGGTTGAGAATTCCGCCGTTGTCGACGACAAGGCGGGTACCGTCGATTCCGGCAGTGGCGCCGCTCTTGATGCCATCGTCGTCCGCGTCCACCACCTTGTTGTACAGGCCGAAGCCGCCGGTGCCCGCACCAACCCCGCCCGACGTCGCCGACACTGCCTTGGCTGCCGCTTCAGGGTTGCTGAGACCCCGCACCGCTCGTGCGATCAAGGGGTTGTCAAGGCTCGTGATGGCGCCCGCCTCATCCAGGGTCTTCGTACCGTAGGTGGCGGCTCTCTGCCAGAAGCCAAGTGATTGGCTTCCCGCTCGAATTGCGTGGGTGGCCTCAACACCGCCCTTGACCACTGCTCCAATTCCCGGCAGGGCCCCAGCAAGATCAGCTCCTACCGAAACGGCGTTGCTCCAGAAGTCGGCATCCAGTTCCCCCTTGGTGAAGCCGTCTTTCAGGGACTCCCACGTCTCGGCGTCAGAGAGCCGTAGCGACAGGGCCGTAGCACTCATCGCCGACGCTGTCAGCATCAACGCCGCCACCATCGCGATCCCGAGCGGACCGGCGAAGATGATCGCCACCAGCCCGACGACCCCCGCCACAAAACTGAGGATGTCCGGCAGGTTCTCCCAGAGCCAGTCCATCGCCGAGTCGAACCACCCCGGCTCGTGTGGCGCCAGCTTCTTCGTCGCGTCACGGATCTTGCCTGCTCGGTACTGAGCTTGACTCTCATGCTCCTCGGCGAGTTTCCGAGCTCTGCCCAGGATCTTCTCGAGGTCGGCCTCTGCCTCATCGACGGCTGTGTTCGCGCTGTTCAGGGCCTTCTGAGCGTCGTCGTGTCCGGCGCTCTTCTTCTTGTCCAGGGCCGGATCGTCGCCCGCTGTTGTCGCCTTGCCCTTGGCCGTGTCGACCGCAGCGCGCGCATCCTTCGCCTCCTCGTCGAGGCGTTTCGCTCGCCGCTGGAAGTCGTCGAGTTCGCCCTCCCAGAGGCTCAGTTGCTTGGCCGCCTTACGAAGGGAACGCGCGGCGTTCTTCAGGTTCAGCGGCAGCGGGCCCTCGTCGAGCTGCTCCCGGAAGGCGACGGCCGCGTCACCCTTCCAGTAGCTGCCGTCCATCAACTTGGTGACCAGGTCACGCGTGTCTTCGAGGACCTTCGCGCAGCCGGCGAGCTTCTTGTGCAGGCCGCTCACGGTCTCGGTGCTGCCCGGCACGGGGTTGAAGCCCAGGTTGGGGTAATCGGGGTTCGCGATCCTCGGGGAGGATTTCAGTCCCTGTGGAAGAGGACCGTTCCTCGCGGCCTCGGACTGGGAAAAGGGCGACGGCTCGATACCGGGCGTTTGAGTCACTTCTTGCCGCCTCCGCTACCGTCCCCGGCCTTCTTCAGCGCTTCCTCCAGCGCCTTGTCGACCTCGCGGTAGCTGTCCCGGCTCTTGCCGATGATCTCGGCCAGGTCCTCGGTCTGCTTGCCGATCTCCTCCGAGCCGTACTTCCAGTCCTCCTGGAAGTCCTCGCACGCGGAGTCCAGGTCGTCGGTGCCGAGGCCCGTGATGTTCGCTTCGGACAACGCCCTGCGGACGCCCTTGAGCGAGTCCGTCGACTTGTTCAGCATCTTCATGAAGCGCCCGAGCTCATCCCCGTCGACCGCTAACCGCTCCGCCACGACCGTTACCTCTCCCCGTTTCGCCCGCCGTACTGAGAGCGGAATCACGCTATCCGTTCTTCACGGCGCTCGGCCAACCGCTCGTCGGGAAAGCGGTTGGCCAGTCGGCTTAAGCAGGCAACTCGGTCAGCGGTTGACGGCCTGGATCTCCTGGACGATCACGTCCTGGTCGGCACCGAACTCGCCGTCGGGCAGAGGCTGGTCACCGTTCACACCGGTGCCGGTCCAGTGGATTTTCCAGGTGACCGTGGCCTGGAGCTTGTAGGAGTCGTCGCCCGAGGAACGGAGGTACTTCACACCGCACGGTGGGGTCTCGTCCGCCTTGCCCTTCGCGAAGGCCTCGCCGATCTGGTCGCCGTTGAGTTCACACACGCCGGAAGCCGGGTAGGTCGTCGCGTCGGCCGTGCCCGGTTCGATCTTCAGGGAGATCGGCTCGGCCGTGGTCGTCGCCTGGACGCCCAGCAGCGGGACGGACGCCGTCACCGAGACCGGCTTGAAGTCCGCAGCGTCCAGCCACGCCCACGTCGGCAGGTTCACCTTTGTGGTGCCCTCCGGGGCGAGTTCAACCTTGGTCGAGGGCACGCGGATCTCTGCGTACGCGAGCTGGGCCAGCATTTCGGGAGTGATCGCCTGCGGGATCTCGGGCGGCGGCGGGTCGCCCGTGTCCACCCAGAAGTAGTCCCTGGTGCAGTCGAGCGCACCGGGATCGCCCTCCCTGCCCTCCGTGACGTAGGAGGCCCAGAAATAGCCCTCGCCGGCCTTGTCCTTGTTGAAGTCCTTGTACGGGTCACCACCGACGAACTTCTTACGCTGCTCCGCGTCCCACTCGTATCCGGTCGAGCCCGCCTCCCAGATCGGCTCCAGGTAATTCTTCAGCTGGTCCGGGGAGTACTTGGGGGCGTAATAGCAGGCGGGCGGAGTCCAGTTGGACGCCGTGGAGGTGACCGGACCGGCCGACTGCCCGGAGCCGTTCTTCGAGCGGTCGAAGACAACGGCACCTGCCGTTGACGAAAGCGTGCCGTCGTCATCGGCGTTTCCGGAGACCGGTGGGGGACTCGGCTTCTGACTGCCACTTCCGAAGTCGTCGTCAGCTGATGCGAGGCCCGAGTTGGCCAAGAGCATCAGGACGACAGCTGAGCCGACAACGACTCCCCGCCTCTTCACGGCTGGCATTTGCCACTCGCCCTCTCTGAAAGCATGTCCTGGGTCACCCATACGCCGGCCTTGTTCTTCTTCAAGGCCGTGTTGTAGAGCACGTAACTGTTCTTGGTCACCGGGGTCTTATCGACTTTCCCAGTCTTGACGTACTTGTTGTAGGCCTTGCCCTGGTCTTCGCAGTACGTGAGCGTCGCTGTTCCATCGCCGCGGACCGTCACCGACTCGTCATAGAAGCGGTAGGTCCCGGTAGTGCGAGCCTTGTGATCCACGAATCGCTGCACGTACTCCTGAGTGGTCGCCGCCAACTCCCCCTCGGAGTAGAAGCGATACGCGGGGTCCAGCGGATCCTGGTTGGCGATGGCCTGGTCCGTTGCCTTGATGAATTGCTCACCGTCGGACAGGACAGCGTCCTTGTCCGCGTCACCCGTTTTGTCCCACTCAAAGGTGTAGTGGAGATCCGAAGGCAGCTCGATCTTCGGCCGGCCAGCAGCCGCTGCAGCGGAAGCGCTTGGCGAAGCCGACTTCTCGGTGCCTGTGTCGGCGCCCGCGATCTTGTCGTTGTCCTTGTCCTTGGAACTGTCGTCGCTACCGCAGGCGGACAGCGACAGGGCCGCGGCGGCGGTCAGCGCGATCGCTGCGAGCAGGGTGGGGCGGCGGTTCACGGACGGCTCCCGGTGGGGCGAGGGGGACATGAGCCCAGCCACGCTACCGAGGGGGTAAGAGACGACACCAGAGCGAATTGCATCAACCGCGTCACGAACTGGGCGTCAAAGCTCGCATTTCGGTACAGGAGATGGCCTAAAGAGCAGCGAGGCGACTACTCCAAGTCGCGGGCCAAGTCCTCGACTTGGCCCGCGCAAACAAACCGGAAGCGTCACCTCGACATCGGAGTCCCGTGTCGCCTACGCCTACCGCACCTTGGCCCGGTGTCCCCGCGAGCTCGGGCCCGGCTTCTTCGAACCCGTCGGCCACAGCTGTGGGCGGCGTTTGGCTGCCAGGTCCTCCGCCCAGCCGAAGGAGAGGACGCAGGCTCCGATGAGGACCCACGTGAGGGCGAGGACGGGCCAGGGGCTTTCCAGGAGCCAGGGCACGTTCTGCCACAGCACGTCGAAGTTCCACAGGCGGTCCCACTGCGTCGCGGCGATGAGGATGCACGTGTTGTGCCAGAGGTAGATCGTCACGGCACGGGAGTTGAGCAGGGTGATCGGTTTGTCCCAGCGGCGCAGCCTGCGCGGCCATTCCGACCAGGACGGGCTGAAGTGCAGCAGCAGCATCACAGTGCCGCACGACCAGAGGGCCTGGGCCAGCGGGATGCTGTCCAGGTCGTGTCCCTCGGTGAAGTTGTTGTTCGTGGCGTACCAGAGGCCCAGCAGAGCGATGGCCGGGGCGACGGAGGGGACCACATAGCGCGGGAGGCGCTGCAGGATTCCCTCCTGGTGCGCCATGCCCAGGATCCAGCACGCACCGAACGTGCTGAAGTCCGTCAGCGCGGACGGAATCCGCTCACCGGGCAGCGACAGGTACTCGAGCTGGAACGCCGCCGACAGCGCGATCGGCGCCGCGATCGTCGCCACCGGCAGCGCGCGCAGGGCGCGGAGCAGGAACGGCGACAGCAGTACGTACCAGAGGTACGCGCGGACGTACCAGAGCGGGCCCGCCAGGTCCGAGGCCCAGTTGTCGCCGATGAAGCCGTGGATTCCGGGCAGCCCCTCGGCGTACGGCGGATCGCTGATCGGGAGGATCCAGAAGGTGAGGTGGAGGAGCCACCAGCCCGGGTGGCCGTCCTCGTCCGGGCCCCAGCCCTGGAGGACCATGCCGGTGACGCCGATCGCGCCCAGCAGCCAGATCGGGGGGATGAGGCGGCGGATGCGGCTGCGGATGACCTGCGGGGCCGGGCGCTTCAGCGAGCGGGCCATCAGGTTGCCGGCCAGCGCGAACATCACGCCCATGGACGGGAACACCAGCGGCAGCCAGGCCCAGCCCGTGAGGTGATAGAGGACCACGCGGAAGAGGGCGAGCGCGCGGAGCAGGTCGAAGTAACGGTCCCGGACGGGGCCGGAACGCTTGGCGGAGTCCGGAGCAGCGTCCGAAGCAGAGTTCGACCCCGAGCCAGACCCCGAGTCCGACGCGTCGGCCGAAGTCCCGCCCGGTCCCGAACCCCAGCCCGGCTCAGACACCGGCCCAGAACCCGCACCCGAACCCGGCCCCGGCCTCGTCGCCGTCGGGCCTCCGTCCGGGTAGGCCGGTGCCGTGGCGGGGCCGGGGAATGTCCCGTCGTACGAGTCGTGCATCGAGGTGTCCTGTCCGGCCCATGTGCCTGTGCCGGTACCGATTCCGGTACCCGTACCCGTACCGATTCCGGTACCTGTGCCTGCTCCTGCGTCCGTGCCCGGCCACGGAGTGCCGGGAGTGCCCGGAGTGCCGGGTGACCCCGGCCACGGAGTCCCGGGGGGCGGCGTGCTCATCCGACCGGCCTCCGGTCCATCTCCGGCTGTTGCGCGGCGGTGCCGCCCGGGCCCGCGGCGCCGGGAAGGCCGACCGCGCCCGTACGCCGGAGCTTCTGCCAGCGCAGTCGGCCGCCGGTCAGGGCGGTGATCCAGGACTGGAGCAGCACTACGTACATGAGCTGGCGGTACAGGATCTGTTGGAGTGGGAGGGACAGGAGGTGGGTCATGCGTTCCTTGTCGAGGCGGAACGCGTACGCCGCGCAGATCGCCTGGACCGCCAGGACGCCGAACCAGGCGAGGATCGTCTGCTCGGTGGGGCCGAACACGAGCCCGTAGAGAAGGAATACGTCGATCAGCGGGGCCAGGAGCGGGGCAAGGATCATGAAGAGGGAGACGAGGGGCATGCCGACCCGGCCGAAGCGGCCCGACGGGCCCCGTTCGATGACCGCCCTGCGGTGCTTCCAGATCGCCTGCATCGTGCCGTACGACCAGCGGTAGCGCTGCGACCACAGCTGCTGGACGGACTCCGGTGCCTCGGTCCACGCGCGGGCGTTCTCCGCGTACACGACCCGCCAGCCGTCGCGGTGCATCGCGATGGTGATGTCCGTGTCCTCGGCGAGCGTGTCGTCGCTCATGCCACCGACGCGCTTGAGCGCGGAGCGCCGGAAGGCACCGACCGCGCCCGGGATGGTCGGCATGCAGTTGAGCATGTCGTACATACGGCGGTCGAGGTTGAACCCCATCACGTACTCGATGTGCTGCCAGGCGCCGATCAGCGAGTCGCGGTTGCCGACCTTCGCGTTGCCCGCGACGGCGCCGACGCTCGGGTCGCCGAAGGGCTGGACCAGTTCGCGGACGGTGGCCGGTTCGAAGACGGTGTCGCCGTCCATCATCACGATGAGGTCGTAACGGGCGTTCGCCACACCCCTGTTGAGGGCGGCGGGCTTGCCCGCGTTGAGCTGGCGCACGACGCGTACGTTCGGCAGGCGCAGGTTCTCGACGATGCGCGCGGTGCCGTCGCTCGACCCGTCGTCGATGACGATCACCTCGATGGGGTGATCGCTCGCCACGAGCGAGTGGACCGTCTGCTCGATGCACTTCGCCTCGTTGTAGGCGGGCACCAGGACGGAGACCGGCTCGGTGATCGGCCGCCCCCAACTGAAGCCGCGGCGGCGGACCTTGCGCGCGTGCAGGACGGAGAGCAGCAGCATCAGCCCGAAGCGGGCGAGGACGAGGGCACCGATGATGGCGAGGCCGACGACCAGCACGGAGGTCGTGTTCTCGGAGGCCTGGACCGCCACGACCCACGCCTTGCCCTTCCACAGGTCGAGGCCGGCGACCTCGGTGTGCGCGCTGGGCACCTTCAGGGCGGCGGTGAGCGTGTCGAAGCGGTAGCCGTCGTCCTGGAGTCCGGAGATGAACCGGTCGAGCGCGGCCACGGTCTGCGAGCGGTCGCCGCCGGAGTCGTGCATCAGCACGACGGCGCCCTTGCCGCCCTTGGGCGTGGCGTTGCTGATGATCTTCTCGACGCCCGGCCTGCGCCAGTCCTCGCTGTCGGTGTTGTTGACGATCGTGATGTAGCCACGGCTGCCGATGTACTCGGTCACCGGCCACGACTTGTTGTCCATCTCGCCCGCGAACGACGAGTACGGCGGCCGGAAGAGAGAGGTCCGGATGCCGGCCGCGCCCGCCAGCGCGAGCTGGTTCTGGGACAGCTCCCAGTCGACCCGGCTCTTGGACTGGAGCGAGAGGTCCGGGTGGTTGAAGGTGTGCAGGCCGATCTCGTGGCCCTCGTCGACCATGCGCTGAACGAGGTCCGGGTGGCGCGAGGCCATGGTGCCGGTGATGAAGAAGACGGCGTGCGCGTCGTGCCTCTTGAGCACGTCGAGCACCTTGGGCGTCCACTCGGGGTCCGGGCCGTCGTCGAAGGTCAGAACCAGCTTGCGGTCCGGGATGTTCACACTGTCCGCGCGGCCGTTGCGGGTGTCGATCACCGGGCCGCCCTCCAGGATCTCCTTGGGGACCCGGTCGGACGCGGCCGGCGACTGGACGCGGTGGTCGGCGAGGATCTCGCTGTGGACGAAGCCGCGCAGCATCAGCATCGCCATCAGGGCGACGAGGATGAGCGAGGGCAGTAGATAGCGCATGGGCAGGCGTCGACGCCGGACGGCGCCCCGCTCTGCACCGCGGCGGCTGGTGCGGGGTGCCATCAGAGGGTGTTCTCCGGGGACTGTGCGGTTGGGGCGGCGCTCGGGTCCGGCGAGACGACCGGCCCGGGCGTGAGCGGGTCACCGGCGACCGTGTCGGTGTCGGCCGGCGGATCCGAGGGGTCGCTGCTCTCGGTGACGCTCGGCTCGGGGTCGGGCGTGACCGGGGGTGTGTTCGACGGCGCGGTGTTCGTCGGCTTCGGTGAGGCGGGCTTCGTGTTGGTGGCCGACGGCTTCGGATCGGCGCTCTTCCCCGTGCCCGTGGGGCTGGCCGACGGGCCCGTCGAGGTGCCGGCGCCCGGCGCGTCGCTCACCGTGCCACCCGCCGACGGCGTCACGCCTGGCGAGGGGACCACCGAGCCGGACGGGTCCGCGGAGTCGGCGGGCAGCGGCGGGATCTCGACCTTTCCGGCGGGCTTGTCCTCCTGCTCCTGGCCCAGTTCCGGGAGCCAGGGCGCGCTGGAGTTGCCCGACATGAGCGTGGCGAGGATGACCACCGCGTAGACCGCGCAGGCCATGCCGACAGCCATGCCGATCCTGCGGTACCTGCGGCTGCGGCGGCCCGTCTCGTCGACGAACACCGGGCCGTCCGAGGCCTCCTTGGTGCTGGGGGCACCCTTGGCCTGCTGGACGAGCCAGTCCTCCAACTGCCGCCCCACACCGTCGAGCTGGACCGTGACCTCGTGCGGGTCGTGGGTGTGCTCGGGGTGCTCGGACTCCTGCCAGGAGTCCTGGGCGGCGTCGGAATCGGCGTCGTCCCATACGGATCCGGGGGACCCGGGGGACCCGGCGGACCCGACGGATCCCGCCGACCCAGTGAATCCGGCCGACCCTGTGGATCCGGCCGACCCTGTGGATATGACGGTCTCGGTGGACACGGCGGGCTCGGTGGACACCACGGGCCCGACCGGCCCGGCGGACCCTCCGGACCTGCCGGGCTGCGACAGGCTCACGCCCGAGTCACCGTCTCTCTGTTCCCCGCGCTCGCCGCGCTCACCGCGTGCACCGTGTTCACCGCGCTCGCCGTACTTCCGATACTCGCCGTCGCTCCACGGGCCGTCACCACGCAGGGCCTGACCACGCAGGCCATCACCACGCAGGCTGTCACCGCGCCGGTCGTCGCTCAGCACGTCGTTGTTCCGCCCGTCGTCGTTCGGCTCGTAGTCGCTGTCGTTCGGCTCGTGGTCGTTCGGCTCGTCGTCTCTCTGCCGCGGCACCGACGGCGCCGCAGCACGGCGGAACCACACGTCGGTCCCACGCTCATCGGCGTCACGCCGGTCGGTGTCACGCCGGTCGGCGTCACGCCCCTGGATGTCACGCCCGTCGATGTCGCGCCGATCGGAATCCCACCGCCCGGAATCACCACGGGCGGAGTCACCACGGCCGGAATCCCCACGGCCGGAATCCCCACGGCCGAAGTCCCCACGGCCGAAGGCTCTGCCGCCGGAGGCTCTGCCGTCGAACCCATCGCCATCGGAGTCGCCGCGAAACGGCTGATCGGTCTCCCGAGGGGCCGCCTGACCGGCCTCACCACGGAACGACAGGGCGTCCTTACGACGGGCCGACGGATCGGCTCCACCCTCACCCGGATGATCGGAATCGCTCCGACCCGGTTGGGCGTCTTCCCGCCAACTTTCCACGCGCACGCACATCCCCCCACGGGACTGGTTCACAGGGGTGCATGTACGACCCGGGCACTCGTACTCGTCGTCCGGACCGGACCCCCATCCGGCCCGAGCGCCCCCTTTATCACACTGCACCCGGCCCATGAATGTAGCGCACGTAAGCAACAGTGAGGGTTCTGTGTCAGGCCCGGCTCATCATGATGAGTGCATCTGTGGCCGGAATCCAACCCTCCGATGGACGCTCCAGCCACCCTTCCGCCCCCGCAAGCCGAGCCGCCGCAGTGCGCAACGCCTCCACTCCACGATGCACCAGTCCCTTCCGCCACACCAGCGACACCGGTGACAGCGGAACCGGGTCGACCAGGGGCCGGAGGACGGATTTGGGCATGGCCGGAAAATCCATCACGGCCAGGACGGGGTTTCGTTTCTTGGCCATGATCCTTTGGAACTCCTCCGTGCCGACGGCGAGTGGCGCCGGCGCCGCGACCTCGATCCCGCGTCCCTCGAAAAGCTGACGGGCGAGGTCGGTCCACTCCAGCGTCCGGGGATTCCCGGCTCCCGCGTACACCTGTTCGCCCGCCAGCGCGTCGAGTGGTATGGCATCCATTTCGGCCAGTCGGTGGTCCTCCGGCAGCACGACGGCCATGGGTTCGTACCGCACGGGCTGCTGTTCCAGGCGGGCGCGGACCGCCGGGTCCAGGCCCGCGAACCGCCCGAAGGACGCGTCGAGCCGCCCCGCGAGCAGCTCGGCGGCGGCGCCGGTGAGGCCGCTCTCGAAGCGGGTCATCAGCTCGCAGTCGGGGGCGAGTTCACGGGCCAGGGCCAGCACGCGCCCGGAGACCAGCCCGGGGCTGTTCACGTCCACGAGCAGGGGCCGCTCGGCGTCCGGCCGCCCGAAGGCGGCCAGCAGCTCGTCCTGCGCCTCCAGCGCCCGCCGCGCGTGGGGCAGCAGCCGCTCGCCGTCGAGGGTGAGCGTCACCTGCCGGGTGGTGCGTACGAAGAGGGTGGCGCCCAACTCCCGCTCCAGCCGCCGGATGTCACGGCTGAGGGCCTGCTGGGCGACGTACAGCCGGGCGGCCGCGCGAGTGAAGTGCAGGTCCTCGGCGACGGCGAGGAAGGCGCGCAGCAGGCGGGGGTCGAGGTGGGCGGGCATCCGGCGAACCTACAACGCGGGTGCGTGAATCGGTACGGAGTAAGTGTTGGACCCCCGCCGACGGGCCGGGCGAACGTTGATCCATGCCCCGACCACCCCGACCACCCCTCCAGCAGCCCCCTCGGCCGTACCCCCGACCCCGGTCCCGCCCCCACCCCGACGCACGTACGACCGTCCCCGCCGTCACCGCCGACAGCCTGGTGGTGGCCGATTTCGGACCGCGGCGGCGGGCCTCCCGCCCGGAAGGGCGGCCTCGGCGCGGAACCAACCCGTACCGCCGCCTCTTCACCATCCCCGGCACCCGGGCCTTCACCCTCGGGAATCTGATCGCCCGGCTCCCCATGGGCATGTTCAGCGTGAGCGCGGTGATCATGATCGCGGGGGCGCGGGGCTCGTACGCGCTCGCCGGTGCCGTCACGGCGACCGGGCTGGCTGCGACGGCGGTCGTGGCACCCTGGACGGCACGGCTGGTCGACCGGCACGGACAGGCGCGGATCGCCGTGCCCGCGACGGCGATCGCCGCGCTCGGCTCGCTCGCGCTGATGCTCTGCGTCCGGTACGGGGCACCCGACTGGACGCTGTTCGCCGCGTACGCCGCCACGGCCACCACACCCAACACCGGCGGTATGTCCCGGGCACGCTGGGCGTATCTGCTGAAGGGCGATCCGGTACGCCTCCACACCGCGAACTCCTTCGAGCAGGCCGCCGACGAGCTGTGTTTCATGCTCGGGCCGGTACTGGCCGCGTCCCTGTGCGGGGCGCTGTTCCCGGAGGCCGGCACCCTCGTCGGGGTCGTCCTGCTGCTGACCGGCGTGCTCACCTTCGCCGCCCAGCGCTCGACGGAACCGCCCGCCCGGGGCCGTACGAGCACAGCGACGCGGTCGCCGGTCCGGGCGCCCGGGATGCCGCCGCTGCTGGTGGGATTCCTCGCCACGGGTGCGGTGTTCGGCTCGATGGAGGTGGTGACGATCGCGTTCGCCGACGCGCAGGGGCACCGGGCGGCGGCCGGGATCGTCCTCGGGCTACAGGCCGCCGGATCGTGCGCCGCCGGGCTCCTCTACGGGGCCCTGAGGGCAACGGGCCCGGCCGAGCGGCGGCATCCGTGGACCCTCGCCGCGATGGCCCTCCTGATGTGGCTGCCGCTGCTGGCCGCCTCCCTCACGGGTTCCCTCGTGGTGCTCGCCGGGGCGCTGCTGTTGGCGGGGATGGCGACCGCCCCCGCGATGGTCACGGGCATGACCCTGGTCCAGCACCGCACGCCCGAGGGCCGGTTGAACGAGGGGATGACCCTGGCGGTGACGGGACTGCTGGGCGGGATCGCCTGCGGGGCGGCGGCCGGCGGATGGGCCGTGGAACACGTGTCGACGACCGCGGGCTACGGAGTACCGGTCGCAGCGGCGGCGACCGCCCTCCTGATCTCGGTCACGGCAACGACGGGCCGCCCGGCCCCGGCCCACGCCCACGCCCACGCTCAGGCCTCACCCCAAGCCCAAGCCCAGCCCCAGCCCCAAGCCTCACCCCAAGTCCAAGTCCAAGCCCAAGCCGAGGCCCAAGCCCAGGCCGAAGCCCAACCCTGACGACACCCCACCCGTCCGACCCGCCGAACACCCGCCCCAATTCGCGCGCACCCCATTGACGCGCCCACAGCCCCCACATACGTTCCCCCGTCGAAGCGCTTCGACGTCGCGCATCGAAACGATTCGATGAACGCTGCGTGATGTCCCGATACCCATCCGACTCCCCCGGAGGCACTGGATGTTGACGGCACGAAGGCGTGTGATGGCCGTGGCCGCGGCGGTGGTGAGCACCACCCTGCTGCTGGCCTCCTGCGGCGGCGACTCGGGCAGCGAGTCCTCCGACGGGAAGACGTTGAAGCTGTGGCACTACGAGGCACCCAACAGCGCGATGGGCGTGGCCTGGACGGAGGCCATCAAGGAGTTCGAGAAGACCCACCCGGGCGTCGAGGTGAAGTTCGAGGAGAAGGGCTTCGAACAGATCCAGAAGACGGCCCCGATGGTCCTCAACTCCAATGACGCGCCCGACCTCATGGAGTACAACAAGGGCAACGCGACGGCCGGGCACCTCTCCCGACAGGGGCTGCTCACCGACCTGTCCGCGGAGGCGGCGAACCGCGGCTGGGACAAGAAGCTCAGCGCCGGTGTGCGGACCACCAGCCAGTACGACGCCAAGGGCGTGATGGGTTCCGGGAAGTGGTACGGAATCCCCAACTACGCCGAGTACACGATGGTGTTCTACAACAAGGACCTCTTCAAGAAGTACGGGCTGGCCGAGCCGAAGACGTTCGACGAACTGACCGCCGCCATGGACAGGTTCGTCGACGAGGGCATCACCCCGCTCGCCAACGCGGGCGCCGAGTACATCGCCCACCAGTACCTCTACCAGCTGGCCCTGTCGAAGGCCGATCGCGCCTGGGTGGACTCGTACGAGCTCTACAAGGGCGAGCCCGACTTCCACGACGCCGCCTGGACGTACGGCGCCGAGACCTTCGCGGACTGGGTGAAGAAGGGGTACATCAGCGAGAAGTCCACCGGTACGAAGGCGGAGGACGCCGGGGTCTCCTTCATCCAGGGCAAGAGCCCGATCCTGTTCTCCGGCAGCTGGTGGTACGGCCGGTTCGTCGCGGAGAGCAAGGTCGACTGGGGCACCTTCCTGTGGCCGGAGTCGAACATGACCCTCGGCTCGGGCGGCAACCTCTGGGTGGTCCCCAAGGGCGCCAAGAACAAGGACCTGGCGTACGACTTCATCGACATCACCATGTCGAAGAAGATCCAGAACCTGCTCGGCAACAACGGCGGAGTCCCGGTGGCCGCCGACCCCGCCGCCATCACGGACCCGCGCTCCAAGGGGCTGATCGCCAACTTCAACACCCTCGCCGAGCGGGACGGGCTGGCCTTCTACCCCGACTGGCCGGTCGCCGGCTTCTACGACGTGCTCGTCTCCGAGACCCAGAAGCTGATGACGGGAAGCGCGAAACCGGACGCCTACCTGGACGCGGTGGAATCGGCGTACGAGAAGGGCGTACAGGCCCCATGACGGTCACCGTCGAACGGGGCGGCCGGGGCAGTCGGAGCGGACGGGGCAGTCGGGGCGGTGATGCTGTCGAAGCGCATCACCGGGCGAAGGGACCGCACCGCCCCCGCGACTCGTACGCGCTGTTCCTGCTCCCCGGAGCGCTCGCCTTCTTCGTGATCATCGTCGTGCCGTTCCTGATGAACACGGGCGTGAGCTTCACCGAGTGGCAGGGCGTGGGTACGCCGAAGTGGACCGGGCTCGCCAACTACCGGGAGCTGATGGACGACTCGGAGTTCTGGGCGTCCTTCCGGCACAGCCTGTTCATGGTCGTGGCGATGGCGGCCGTGCCGACCGTCGTGGGACTCGTGCTGGCCGCCGCCCTCTTCGACTTCGTCGGCAAGCACTTCGGCAGCAGGACGGTCGCCGTGCTGCGGGCCTGCTTCTATCTGCCGCAGGTCCTGCCGATCGCGGTCGCGGGCATCGTGTGGAGCTGGATCCTCGCGCCGGAGAACGGCTCGCTGAACGAGCTCCTGAAGGCCGTCGGGCTCGGCGGCCTCCAGCAGGACTGGCTCGGCGACCCCGACCTCGCCCTCTACACCGTCATGGGCGTGATGGTCTGGGTGCAGATCGGCTTCCCGCTCGTGGTCTTCATGGCGGGCCTGCAACGCGTCGATCCCCAGCTGTACGAGGCCGCCGAGCTGGACGGCGCCGGCTGGTGGCGGCGGTTCTGGCACATCACGCTGCCGCAGATCAGGCCCGAGATCCACGTCGTACTCCTGTGGTGCACGATCGCCGCGCTCAAGGTCTTCGGGGCGGTGTACGTCCTCACGAAGGGCGGGCCCGGCGGGGCGACGAACGTGCCCTCCTACTTCTCCTTCACCACGTTCTTCGAGAAGACGCAGGTGGGCTACGGGGCGGCGATCTCCACCGTCCTGACCGTGATCATCCTCGTCCTCGCCCTCGTGGGACTGAAGCTCCAGACCCGGGCCGAAGACGCCGAGGAAGGGCTCCGAGTATGACCGCCGCCCGCCGCTATCCGGTGCTCGTCGCCCTGTTCATCGGGGCCCTCTTCATGGTCCTGCCCTTCCTGATCGTCGCCGTCAACGCGGTGAAGTCGCCCGCCGAGTACTCGGCGAACGGCCCGCTCAGCCTTCCCGAGGGCGTCTACCTCGACGGTCTGAAGGACTTCTGGCAGCGCGTCGACTTCGGGCAGAAGCTGGTCAACTCGGTGCTCATCAGCGGGTCTGTGGCCCTGGGCGCCGTCGTCCTGTCGGTCCTCAACGCGTACGCGATCGGCATCGGCCGCATCAAGGGCCGCACCTGGGTGCTCGCCTTCTTCGTGCTGGCGAACATGCTGCCGCAGGAGGCGCTGGTCTACCCGGTCTACTACCTGAGCAAGGAAGCGGGCCTGTACGACACCAGGCTGAGCGTGATCATCGTCTTCGTCGTGATCCAGGCCGCCTTCGGCACGTATCTCCTCGCCTCCGTCCTCGGACAGTTCCCGCGCGAGATCATCGAGGCCGCCCGGATCGACGGGGCGAACAAGTGGCAGGTGCTGTGGCGGATCGTGGTGCCCGTCAGCCGGCCCACCATCGGCGTGCTCCTGGTCTTCTTCTTCATCTGGACCTGGAACGAGTTCCTGCTTCCCCTGGTCATGCTGATCTCCAACGACAACCAGACCGTGTCGGTGGCGCTCGGTGTCCTCCAGGGCCAGCGCCTGATGGACGCCACGATGACGAACGCGGCCGCGCTCCTGGGTGTCCTGCCCGCCCTCGTCTTCTTCCTGGTCTTCCAGCGGACGCTCACCCGCGGCATCGCCGTGGGCGCGGTCAAGTAAGGGGTGTGCGTGTGAAGTTCACCGACGGCTACTGGATGCTGCGCGAGGGCGTGAGCGCGGCCCATCCGGTCGAGGTCCTCGATGTGACCGCCGGGCAGGGCGTGTTGGCGATCCACGCGCCGACCCAGCCCATCCGCCACCGCGGCGACCTGCTGAAGGGACCGGTCGTGACGATCAGCGCACACGCGCCGATGCCGGACGTCATCGGCGTCACGTTCACGCACTTCGAGGGCGAGGAGCCGCGCGGGCCCCGATTCGAACTGGGGAGGGAGGAGTTCGCGGCGCACGCCGAGTACGACGAGGAGTCCGCGACCCTCACCGCGGGCGCCCTGTCCGTACGGGTGAGCCGCACCGGCCCCTGGCACGTCGACTTCCTCGCGGACGGCCGCACCCTGACCACCAGCGGCGCCAAGGGCATGGGCATCATGCGGGACGCGGGCACGGGCGGCCACTATCTGCGCGAGCAGCTCAACCTCGGTGTGGGGACCCAGGTCTACGGACTCGGCGAACGCTTCGGGCCGCTGGTCAAGAACGGCCAGGTCGTCGACATGTGGAACGCCGACGGGGGCACGGCCACGGAACAGGCGTACAAGAACGTGCCGTTCTATCTGACGGACGCCGGCTACGGCGTGTTCGTCGACCATCCGGGCCGGGTGTCGTTCGAGGTCGGCTCGGAGGCGGTGTCCCGGGTGCAGTTCAGCGCCGAGACACAGCAGTTGACGTACTACGTCATCTACGGTCCGACGCCGAAGGACATCCTCCGCAAGTACACGGCCCTCACCGGCCGTCCGGCGCTGCCGCCCGCCTGGTCGTTCGGGCTGTGGCTGTCGACGTCCTTCACCACGTCGTACGACGAGACGACCGTGACCTCCTTCATCGACGGCATGAAGGAGCGTGAACTCCCGCTCTCCGTCTTCCACTTCGACTGTTTCTGGATGCGGGAGTTCAACTGGTGCGACTTCGAGTGGGATCCCCGGGTCTTCCCCGACCCGGAGGGGATGCTGGCCCGCCTCAAGGAGCGCGGGCTGCACATCAGCGTCTGGATCAACCCGTACATCGCGCAGCGCTCCCCGCTGTTCGCGGAGGGCAAGGCCCTCGGACACCTGCTGAAGCGGCCCGACGGCAGCGTCTGGCAGTGGGACCTGTGGCAACCCGGCATGGCACTGGTCGACTTCACGAGTGAGGCCGCCCGCGACTGGTACGCGTCGAAGCTGGAGGCGCTGCTCGCGCAGGGCGTCGACTGCTTCAAGACCGACTTCGGGGAGCGGGTCCCGCTCGACGTGGCGTACGCGGACGGCGGCGACCCCGAGCGGATGCACAACTACTACACCTACCTCTACAACCGGACCGTCTTCGACGTGCTGCGCAAGCACCGCGGCGAGGGCGAGGCCGTCGTTTTCGCGCGCTCGGCGACCGCCGGCAGCCAGAAGTTCCCCGTGCACTGGGGCGGCGACTGCGAGGCGACCTACGAGTCGATGGCCGAGTCGCTGCGCGGCGGCCTGTCGCTCGGCCTCTCCGGGTTCGGCTACTGGAGCCACGACATCGGCGGCTTCGAGGGCACCCCGACACCCGCCCTCTTCAAGCGCTGGCTCGCCTTCGGCCTGCTCTCCTCGCACAGCCGCCTGCACGGCAGCTCCTCCTACCGGGTGCCCTGGCTCTTCGACGAGGAGGCCGTGGACGTCCTGCGCCTGTTCACCCGGCTGAAGCTGCGCCTCATGCCGTATCTGTACGAGGCCGCCCGCACCGCGCACACCGAGGGCGTCCCGATGATGCGCGCGATGCTCCTGGAGTTCCCGGACGACCCCGGGTGCGCGCATCTGGAACGGCAGTACATGCTCGGTCCGGACCTGCTGGTCGCGCCGGTGTTCTCCGACGAGGGCGAGGTGTCGTACTACGTGCCCGAGGGCACCTGGACCCACTTCCTGACCGGCCGGCCGGTGACCGGGCCCCGCTGGGTGCGCGAGAGGCACGGCTTCTCCAGCGTGCCGCTCCTCGTCAGGCCGGGCGCGGTGATCCCGGTGGGAGCCGTCGACGACCGGCCGGACTATCCGCACGCGGACGGGGTGACCCTGCACGCGTACGGGCTCGACCGCGGCGCGCAGGTCACGGTGCCCGTGGACGGCGTGACCTTCACCGTCGTACGCGAAGGTGACACACTGCGTGCCTCGTCGAGCGACCCGTCGGCGCCCTGGGCGCTTGCGGCCGGGGAACGGGTGGCGCGGGCGAAGGCCGGGACCGGGTTCCTCTCCCTCGAACTGGGCCCCGAGTCGGACCCGAAGTCGGACCCCGAGTCCCTTGAGCCGGGACCCGAGCAGGAGCGGGGCTGAGCATGGTGAAGATCACCGACGTGGCACGGCACGCCGGGGTGTCCCCCAGCACCGTCTCGTACGCGCTGAGCGGCAAGCGCCCGATCTCCGAGGAGACCCGGCAGCGCATCGAGGACAGCATCCGCGAGCTGGGCTACCGGCCGCACGCGGGCGCCCGGGCCCTCGCCAGCAGCCGGTCGAACGTGCTGGCACTGGTGGTGCCACTGCGGACCGGAATCCATGTGCCGGTGGTGATGCAGTTCGCGGTGTCCGTCGTGACCGCCGCGCGCCGGCACGACCACGACGTGCTGCTGCTCACGCAGGAGGAGGGCGAGGACGGGCTGCGACGGGTCGCGGACACCGCCCTCGTGGACGCGCTGATCGTGATGGACATCCAACTCCACGACCGGCGCCTGCCGTTGCTGCGCGCCCTGGACCGCCCGTCGGTCCTCATCGGCTTCCCCGCCGAGCCCGCCGGGCTGACCTGCATCGACCTGGACTTCAGGGCGGCGGGCGAGCTGTGCGTCGAGCATCTCGCGGGCCTCGGACACCGGGTGATCGGCCTGGTGGGCTCACCGCCCGAGGTGTACGTACGGGAGACCGGGTTCGCCCAGCGGGTGGTCCAGGGCTTCACCGCCGCGGCCGACCGCAACGGCATCGCCTCCTCGGTGCACCCGTGCGAGGCGGCACCCGCGGCGGCCCGGCGGGTCGCCGAGCAACTCCTGCGGGAGCGGCCCGCGTTGACGGGTGTCGTGGTGCACAACGAGCCGGTCCTGGAGCCACTGATCGACGCGTTCGAGGCACTCGGGTTACGGGTCCCGGGGGATCTGTCGGTCACGGCGATCTGCCCGGACGAGGTGGCCGAGCAGACCCGCGTCCCCGTCACCTCGATCGCCATACCGACCGCCGAGGTGGGCACGGGGGCGGTGGAACTGCTGATGAGGAAGCTCGGCGGCGCCACGGCCGTACCGGAGGCCACGCTGCTGTCGCCCCGGCTGACGGTACGCGCGAGCACGATGCCGCGGCCCTGACCGCCCGGGCCCTGTGGGGTCCAGGGCGTCGACGAGACGCCCTGGACCGCACCTCACTCCTTCAGCACTCGCTCAGCACTTCACCGGCTTGCGCCACGAGCACTCCAGGTCCCCGTTCCGCTCGGCCGCCCGCGCGCTGCCCGGCTTCACCAGTGCGGCCGCGTCCGCCGTGGACCGCGCCAGTGTCACCACGATCGCGTCCTCCAGCGGCTTCACGGAGGAGGCGAGGTAGTTGTTGAGCACGATGCTGTAGACGAGTTCACGTCCGCCCGCGTCCGTCACGTACCCGGAGAGGCCGGACGCCCCGGTCAACGAGCCTGTCTTGGCACGGGCGTTGAGCGCCGCGGGCGTCCCGCACATCCTGGTCCGCAGTGTGCCGCCCACGAACCGGTCGGGGCCGCAGGCGACCGGCAGGGACTTGTACCAGTCGGCGTACCAGGGTTCGGCCCGCACCGCGAGCAGCAGCTTGGCGAACTGGCCTGCGGTGAAGTTGTTCATCCGGGACAGCCCCGAGCCGTCGACCTGCCGCAGCTTGCCCGTTTCGACGCCGACGCCCTTCGCGTAACCGCTGACGGCGGCGAGCCCGGCGCTCCAGCTCCCCTCCCCCGAGACCTTCAGGCCCATGGCCTTGGTGAGGATCTCGGCGTGCATGTTGTTGGACAGCTTCATGAAGGGGATCAGCAGGTCCTTGAGCGGCATCGAGGCGTGCGAGGCGAGCTGCCGTGCCCCCGCGGGCGTGGCGCGCCCGAGCCGTGTCGGCCCGGTCACCTTCACCCCGTGTGCGGCGAGCGCGTCCCGGAAGACGGCGACCGCGTACCCGGTGGGCTCCCACACGCTCACCCACTCCGTGGCGCCGGAGCCGCCCACGGGCGTCGTACCGCCGACCACGATGGTGTTGGTGCCGTGCTCCCGCTCGACGGTGAGGTCGTTCGAGCCTCCCGCGGCGACGGTGGTGGCCCGGACGTCCAGGTCGACGTAGTCCGTCTTCGGTGTGACGGTGACCGTCGGCTCGTCCCCGGCCTCCGCGCCCGGCGCGACCTCCACGATCACGGTCCCGGTGTCGTAGTCGGTGTCGGGGGCGACACTCAGCGCGCTGATCTGCGCGGAGTAGTACGCGGACTCGTCGTCGGCGGCCCAGGAGCGGCCGAGCCGGGCGCTGTCGAAGCGGGTGTCGTCGGCGAGGAGCCGCCCGTCGACACGGGTGACACCCGACGTGGCGAGGTCGGCGGCCAGTTTGTCGTAGTCCTTGGCGAGTGCGGTCGGGTCACCGCTGCCGCGCAGATACAGATCGCCGCGCAGGACGGAGCCCTGCCGTCTGCCGTTCGTCAGGACGTCCGTCGTGAACCTGTGGTCGGGGCCGAGGATCTCCATCGCCGCGGCCGAGGTGGGCAGTTTGGTGTTGGAGGCGGGCATCAGCCGCTCGGTCGGCCGGTGCTGGTACAGCACGTCGCCGCTCGTGGCATCGGCGACCACGACACTCGCCGCCCCGCCCTCCATCCGGCTGTCCCCGAGGATGGTGTCGATGGCCTCCGGCAGTCCGCTCCGGTCGGCGTCCGCACCGGCCGGCGAACCCGAACCGAGCGCGGCCGCCGCGAGCCCGATCACGACGGGCCAGATCCACCGTTTCATTCGGGAGTCGACGCGCTCCCCAGAACTCTTCGCGGTTCTACTCACGGGTCTGCTCATGCCACAGGAGCATCCCGGACGACGCGCCCCGTGGACAGTAGGCCTCCGGAGGCAATCAGCCGAACCCCACGGCGGAGCCGCGCGCCGTGTGCCCCGCGGCTCATGACAAGGGTCCAGGCACGACAAAGGCCCCGCTGCCTGGGCAGCGGGGCCTTTGTTTAACATGGGATGAGTGGAGATGGCGGGAATCGAACCCGCGTCCACCGGTGCAGAATCAGGGCTTCTCCGTGTGCAGTTCGCTGCGATTTTCTCGGCCCCGGTGATCACGCGAACAAGTCGCCGACGGGCCCAGTCACTGTTTGATTTCCCATCGAACCCCGTGACCGGGCTCGATGGTTTAGTTCCCTAGATTATGCCAGGGTCCGGGTCGGGAACACCCCCGGGCTGACACCCTTTTAGGGTCCTTCAGTCGCTGTTATTAGGCAGCGAGGGCGAAGGACTGGGAATCGCTCTTGGAATTGGCGATTATTGGTTGCGACATATGGTTAACGAGATCATTGCCGCTTCCTCGACACGCTTCCCCTGCTTCAACAGCCGCTGTCGAAACCGATCATCCCCATGTTGATTTTTCAAGCCTCTTCGGAACTTCTCCAAGCGAAGAGGTGCGCACCCGCTATGAGGTGCAGTGCCATCGTACGTGACCAACGCGCACCCATGCCACCGTATTCCCTGCGGCACGGCGGCACGGCGGCCCGGCGGCCCGGCGCCCACCGGCCGCTACTCGCCCCGCTGCTTCCTCTTGGCCGCCGCGATGGCCCGGTCCGACTCCCGCCGGTCCTGCTTCTCGCGGAGGGTCTGCCGCTTGTCGTACTCCTTCTTGCCCCGGGCGAGCGCGATCTCGGCCTTCGCGCGGCCGTCCTTGAAGTAGAGGGCGAGGGGCACGATCGTGTGACCCGTCTCCTCGGACTTCGACGCCAGCTTGTCGATCTCCTCGCGGTGCAGGAGCAGCTTCCGCTTGCGGCGCACGGTGTGGTTGGTCCACGTGCCCTGGCTGTACTCCGGGATGTGGGCGTTGTGCAGCCACGCCTCGTTCCCGTCGATCTGGACGAAGCCATCGGTCAGCGAGGCCCGGCCCTGGCGCAGGGACTTCACCTCCGTGCCGGTGAGGACGAGCCCGGCCTCGTAGGTGTCGATGATGGCGTAGTCGTGCCGCGCCTTCTTGTTCTGCGCGACGATCTTGCGCTTGCCGTCCTTGACCTTGCCGGAGGTGCCCCCTCCCTGCTTCGGCTGGGATTCTTTCGGTACGTACATGCCCTTGCTCATAGTGCTGGCCATTTTCGCACTAGAGGGGCCCACGAGGGAAAGCCGATTACGGGAGACGCGGACCGTCGGCCCGGAATGCCGGGTCCGGTCGGCTACGAGGGGTCGCCGAGCCCGCTCAGTACGGTCTCGGCCCGCTCCAGCGCGCTCTCCTCGGCCTCCAGGTCGGGAGTGATGCCGCGGCCGTCGACGCCGCGGCCGGAGGGGGTGCGGTAGTGCCCGACGGTCAGCTCGGCGACGGAGCCGTCGGGCAGCCGGCTCGGCATCTGGACCGAGCCCTTGCCGAAGGTCCTGGAGCCCACGACGACCGCCCGGCCGCGGTCCTGCAGGCCCCCCGTGAGGAGCTCGGCCGCGCTCATCGTGCCGCCGTCGACGAGCGCGACCAGGGGTCTGGTGGTGTCACCGCCGGGATCGGCGTGCAGGGCACGCTGGTCGCCGTTCACGTCGTACGTGGCGACGAGGCCGCCGTCGAGGAAGGCGGAGGCGGCGGTGACGGCCTCGGTGACCAGGCCGCCGGAGTTGCCGCGCAGGTCCAGGACGACCCCGGTGCCCGTGGGGGCGTCGGCCACGGCGGTCCGTACGAGGTCTCCGGAACCCTTGGTGAAGGCGGCGACCTTGATCACGGTGACGCCGCCGGGCAGTTCGCGGACCGTCACGGAGTCGGTGGACAGGCGGGCCCGGCGCAGGGTCTCGCGCCATGTGCGCGTGCCGCGCTCAAGGCCGAGAGCGACGGTCGTTCCGGCGCTCGCGTCGGTGGCGTCGCCCCTCAGTAATGAGACCACCTCCGTGACGGGCCTGCCGTCGACCCGGTGGCCGTCGATGCTGCGCAGCCGGTCGCCCTGGCGGATCCCGGCGGCCTGCGCGGGCGAGCCGGACTGCACGCGGGTCACCTCGATACGTCCGTCGCGCTCGCGCCGGGCCCACAGGCCGACGCCGGTGTACTGGCCGTCGAGGGCTTCCTCGAACTCCTCGTACTCGCCCTGGGAGTAGACGGCGCCCCAGCGGTCGCCGCTGCGGCTGACGGCCCGCTCGGCGGCCTCGACCGGGGACTTGCCGTCGGCCATCGCCTCGGCGGCGGCGTCGGCGACGTCCTCCTGGTGGCCCGCCGGGGCCGACTTCGCGGACGGGGAGGCGTTCTTGCGGCCCGGGGTGTCGAACGAGCCGGTCGCGGCGCCCGCCGCGAGAACGCTCGCGAAGACCAACGTCAGGGCCGCCCCGCGGCCGAAACGGCGGGGCTGACAGAACAGGTCACGGCCTGACATGCCGGTGAGTCTAGGACAACGAGAAGGGCCGTACCGGCGCTTGCCGGTACGGCCCTCTTGGCATGCGTCACACCTTCAGGTACTTGCGCAACGCGAAGAACGCGGCAAGCGCGGGCATCAGCAGACTCGTCGCGAGGATGAGCGGCAGCTTCGTGAGAACGGCGTCCCAGCCGATGAAGTTGATCAGATTCAGCTTCTCCGACAGGGCCAGACCGTGGTCGATGATGAAGTACCGGGCGATCAGCAGGAAGGCACACGCCACCCCGCCGCCGATCAGTCCGGCGACCGCGGCCTCCATGATGAACGGCGCCTGGATGTAGAAGCCGGAGGCGCCCACCAGGCGCATGATCCCGGTCTCACGCCGACGGCTGAAGGCGGAGACGCGCACCGTGTTGACGATGAGCATCAGCGCGACGACGAGCATCATCGCCATCACCGCGCGGGCGGCCCAGTTCATGCCGTTGAGGAGCCCGAAGAGGTTGTCGAGGATGCCCTTCTGGTCCTGCACGGACTGCACGCCGTCACGGCCGTCGAAGGCGGTCGCGATGACCTGGTACTTCTCCGGGTCCTTCAGCTTGATGCGGAAGGACTCCTGCATCTGGTCCGGAGTGAGCGAGGCGGCGAGCGGGGAGTCGCCGAACTGCTCCTTGTAGTGCTTGTACGCCTGGTCGCTGGACTCGTGCGAGACGGTCTCGACGACGGACATCTTGTCGAGGTCGGTCTCGATCTGCTTCTTCTGCTCGGTGGTGACCGCTCCCTTGGCGCAGTTGGGGTCGGACTCCGCGTCGCTCTTGTTGCAGAGGAAGATCGAGACGTTGACCTTGTCGTACCAGTAGCCCTTCATCGTGTTCACCTGGTCGCTCATCAGGAGCGAACCGCCGAACAGGGCGAGGGACAGGGCGACCGAGACGACGACCGCGAAGGTCATCGTCAGATTGCGGCGGAGACCGACACCGATCTCCGACAGAACGAACTGGGCGCGCATGGCGTCTTCTCAGGCCTTTCCGTGGCGGATGCGTGGGGAGTCCTCCCCCTGCTCTGCGGTGGCGCCGAGAGCGTGAGGGAGGTCGCGGTCAGTGCTGGTAGCCGTACACGCCGCGCGCCTGGTCGCGGACTAGTCGGCCCTTCTCCAGCTCGATGACGCGCTTGCGCATCTGGTCCACGATGTTCTGGTCGTGCGTCGCCATCAGGACGGTCGTGCCCGTCCGGTTGATCCGGTCGAGCAGCTTCATGATGCCGACGGAGGTCTGCGGGTCGAGGTTTCCGGTGGGTTCGTCCGCGATCAGCAGCTTGGGCCGGTTGACGAACGCTCTCGCGATCGCCACCCGCTGCTGCTCACCGCCGGACAGCTCACCGGGCATCCGGTCCTCCTTGCCGCCGAGCCCGACGAGGTCGAGCACCTGCGGCACGGACTTGCGGATCTCGCCGCGCGACTTGCCGATGACCTCCTGCGCGAAGGCCACGTTCTCGGCGACCGTCTTGTTCGGCAGGAGGCGGAAGTCCTGGAACACCGTCCCGAGCTGGCGGCGCATCTGCGGCACCTTCCAGTTGGAGATGCGCGCGAGGTCCTTGCCCAGGACGTGCACCTGACCGTGGCTGGTCCGCTCCTCGCGGAGGATCAGCCGCAGGAAGGTGGACTTTCCGGAGCCGGAGGACCCCACCAGGAACACGAACTCGCCTCGCTCGACCTCCAGGGACACATCCCTCAGAGCGGGGCGGGTCTGCTTGGGGTAGACCTTGGACACGTTGTCGAATCGGATCACGGATGCACCACAGGCCGTCGGGGATATCGGGGTTAGATGAGCGTGACCATACGCGACCCGGGTACACGCGCGCAGTCGCCGGGAGAGGTTGCGCAAGGGTTGTGCGCTTTTGTGCGGGGCAACCTCTGAGAGGGGCCGCGCCCCGAAGGGGTGCGGGGAACTGCGCGACCGGCCACACACGGCCTGTAGCCGCGAGACAACGCAAGCCACCCCTCAGGAGGCGCCCTGCCCAGCCCCCGCACAAGAACCCGCGCACCCTCCGGAGGAACCTGGCACAGTGGAGGGGGAACGTATCCGTTCCCGAGAGCGTTGTGTACGTGGAACCGGTGCAAGGAGGGCGAGCGCATGACGTACGACCGGCTGGTGTGCGCGAACTGTGCCGCGCCCGTGAACGAGGGCCGCTGCCCCGTCTGCCGCGCGAACCGTGCGCGGCTGCAGCAGGAGGGCCCCTTCGGCGGCGGCCTCAACCCCATGGCCCTGATCGCACTGCTCGCCATCCTGATCGCGGCAGTGGCCCTGCTGGCCCACCAGACCGCGTAGGGACGCGCGCGAGGCACGACCGGGCACGCACGAGGCACGACCGCAGCGGACGACAAGGCGCGGACAAGACATGAGGAAGGGCCCGGAGCTTCAAGCTCCGGGCCCTTCTCACGCACTCACGTCACACACTCACGCGCGTACGCCCATGATGTCAGGCAGCCGCGCCGCGGCCGTTCATGAGGCGGGGCAGCATACGGAAGCCGATGCCACCGGCGATCATCGTGGCGGCGCCGATCAGCAGGTACGTGATGTTCTCGGCGGCGCCGGTCTCGGCCAGCTCGCCGCCGGTGCCCTGGGCGGAGGTGTCCGAACCGGTGTCGGTCAGGCTCTCCTTGCCCGCGCCCTGCTCGACCGGCTGGGAGCCGCCGTCGGGGTCGGTGTCGTTGCCACCGGCGCTGCCGCCGTTGCCGTTGCCCGGGTCGCTCGGCTCGTCGGTGGGCTCGTCGGTCGGCTCCTCCGTCGGCTCAGTGGGCTCCTCGGTCGGCTCCTCCGTGGGCTCCTCGGTGGGAGGGTCGGTCGGGTCCGTCGGAATAACCGTCGGCTCCTCGGTCGGCTCCGTGGGAGTCGGGGCCGGGGTCGTCGGGTCCTCGACACCGATGCCGACCTCGACACCGCTCTCGTCGGCCTTGGCGCCGACGTTCAGACCGCCCACCTCGACACCGACGTCGAGAGCCGAAGCGGCACCGGCGGCGGTCAGCGAAGCACCGGCGGCGATCACCGCGCCGGCGGCTATCCGCGCGATCCGGATACGCGTCTTCTTGGTCATCTGGTTGCTACCCCCAGTAGCTCATCGTCAATGGTGCAGCGCCCGGGGCCGCGACGTCGGGGAAAGCTCGGTGGAGCTCCCGGTTCACATGCGCCCCAGAGATACGCATGCCGCGCGTCAGCTTTCCCACTTTTCAATGCAACGTCAAGGTCGTTGCGACCGCGATGTCCAGATCAAGCTCTTTTGACCGGCACAGCGTCATGTGAGTGTGATGTAAAACCCAGACATCGGCCTACACAAAGGGCAACTGCCGTCCGATGGATGGCAGTTGCCCTGTCGACAAAACGACGTCTACAAATGTCGCCTACTTCTCCTGCTGCTTGCGCCAGCGAATTCCGGCCTCGAGGAACCCGTCGATCTCGCCATTGAAAACGGCCTCGGGGTTTCCGACTTCGAACTCCGTGCGCAGATCCTTGACCATTTGGTACGGGTGCAGGACGTACGAACGCATCTGGTTGCCCCAGGAGTTGCCGCCGTCGCCCTTGAGGGCGTCCATCTTGGCCTGCTCCTCCTGCCGGCGCCGGTCGAGGAGCTTGGCCTGCAGCACGTTCATCGCGGACGCCTTGTTCTGGATCTGCGACCGCTCGTTCTGGCAGGAGACGACGATTCCGGTGGGGAGGTGGGTGAGCCGCACCGCGGAGTCGGTCGTGTTGACGCCCTGGCCGCCGGGCCCGGACGAGCGGTACACGTCCACCCGGAGCTCGGACTCGTCGATCTCGATGTGGTCGGTCTGCTCGACGACGGGAAGGATCTCCACACCCGCGAAGGAGGTCTGGCGCCGTCCCTGGTTGTCGAAGGGCGAGATGCGCACCAGCCGGTGCGTGCCCTGCTCCACCGAGAGCGTCCCGTACGCGTACGGGATCTGGACGGCGAAGGTGGTCGACTTGATGCCGGCCTCTTCCGCGTACGAGGTCTCGTAGACCTCCGTCTTGTATCCGTGCTGCTCGGCCCAGCGCAGGTACATGCGCTGCAGCTTCTCGGCGAAGTCGGCGGCGTCGACGCCACCGGCCTCCGCGCGGATGTTGACGAGCGCCTCGCGGGAGTCGTACTCCCCGGAGAGCAGGGTCCGGACCTCCATCTCGTCCAGCGCCTTCTTGACGGCGGTGAGCTCGGTCTCGGCCTCGGCCCGGGTGTCCGGGTCGTCCTCCTCCTCGGCCATCTCGAAGAGGACACTGAGATCATCGATACGCCCGCGGAGCGCTTCGGCCTTGCGCACCTCGGCCTGGAGGTGGCTCAGCTTGCTGGTGATCTTCTGCGCCTCGTCCGGGTCGTCCCACAGGGACGGCGCTGCCGCCTGCTCCTCGAGCACGGCGATGTCTGCCCTCAGCTTGTCGAGGTCCAGGACGGCCTCGATCGACTCCATGGTCGAGGAGAGGGACTTGAGCTCTTCGGATACATCGACGACTGCCACGCCTCCAGCGTAACGGCTCCACGAAGTGGCTCCGCCGGTGGAACGGGGGGCTTGTGATTGGCGGGGCTCGGTTCGTCGGGTGCGGGCCGGTGGGGGCCGGTCGCGCAGTTCCCCGCGCCCCTGAAGACGAAAGAGGGGCTACCGCCCCTGCCTTTCGTCTTCAGGGGCGGTAGCCCCGTGCTGTTGAGGGGCGCGGGGAACTGCGCGCTCAGCCCAAACGAACCCGCACCCGAAAAACGACAAGCGGCCCGTCAGGGCGAAGCCGGCGCCGACGTCTCCGTCTCGGAGGGCGTCGCACCCGCGTCGTCCCCCGAGGTGGCGAGCCACGCGCCAACCCCCACCGCAGCGACGAGCGCCACCCCCGCCGCCCCCAACGTGATCCTCCGACGCCGGGCCGCGGCGGCCCGATGGCGCGCGGACCCCGGCCGCGGCGCCCCCGCTGCCCGCGGCGCCCGGGCCGTGCCACGGGCGCCGCCCGCGAGCTCGTCGGGCCCCGGCACCCTCATCGACGTATGCGTGTCACGGTTGGAGTCCGGCTTGGCCCCGGGCACGAGCGGAACGGCCCCCCGCCGGACCCGCTCCCGCGGAGCCTGCGGCTCGTCCGGCGCGTCGTCGTACCCGCCGCTCCCGTCCTCGCCCCCGTCCGGCTCGTCCACGTCCAGCGGTGGCATCCCCGCCAGCAGCGGCAACTGCTCCCGCAGCCGCTCGCCCAGCTCGGACGCCCGCAACCGGGACGCGGGCGCCTTCGCCAGGCACTGCACGAGCAGCTGCCACAGCTCCTCGGGAATCCCGGGCAGCGGGACGACGGTCTCGGTGACGTGCCGGCGAAGGACCGCCCCCGGGTGACCGCCGCCGAACGGCGTGAATCCCGCGAGGAGTTCGTAGAGCACGGTCGCCAGCGCGTAGATGTCGACGGCCGCCCGCGGGGGCAGCCCCTCGATGATCTCGGGCGCCAGATAGTCCGGCGTGCCGATGATCTTCGTCGCCCGCGTCCGCCGCGGGGAGTCGATGAGCTTGGCGACCCCGAAGTCGGTGAGCAGCGCGGGGTGCGAGCCGCCGGGCCCGAGCGGCCCCTGCATGTCGAGCAGCACGTTCTCCGGCTTGACGTCCCGGTGCACGACCCCCGCCGCGTGCGCCGCGGCGAGTCCGTCCGCGACGTCGGCCACGATGGCGACGGCCGCCTCGGGCGCGAGCCGCCGCTCCCGGTCGAGCCGGGTCCGCAGATCCGTACCCCGGACTAGGTCCATGACCAGGGCGAGGTCGTTGCCGTCGACCACGAGGTCCCGTACGGAGACGACGTGCGGGTGGTCCAGGCCCAGCAGGGCCGTCCGCTCCTGCACGAAACGGCCCACGAGCTCCTGGTCGGACGCGAGGTCCTCGCGCAGCAGCTTGATGGCGACGGGGCCCTCGGGCCCCTCGCCGAGCCACACCGTGCCGGCGCTGCCCCGCCCCAGAATCTGGTTGGCGGTGTACCGGCTGCCGATCTTCCGTACCAAGACTGCTCCTACGGGCGCGTGTTGCCGATAAAGCTACGCGCCCAGAGCGCCAACCTCCTCTTCGGCGACAGAAATCACCCCCCAGGTGTCGACAAATCCCCAGAACCGCACCGCGGTTCCGGGGATTTGAAGGGGCAATGCTCTGAAATACCTGAAAAGGCTTATTGGCGCCTGAGAAGACTTACTTCCCGGAACCGCCGCCCAGGTCCTCGACCCAGCCGGAGACCGTGCCGACCCAGTCCGTCAGCTGGTCCCAGTAGCTCTTGGACGTGCCGATCCAGCCCTGGAGCGGGCTGAACTCCCAGATCGCCCACCCGGCCAGGAACAGGATGACGATGGTGAACAGGCATCCCTTGAGGCAGCCGAGGCCGGGGATCTTCATCGGGTTGGCGCTGCGCTGCCGGGGCTCGCGCGGCGGCCTCGGCGCGGGCTGCTGAGGCTGCTGGGGCGGAGCGTGCCGCTGCTGCGGCTGGTGGGGCTGGTGCTGGGGCGCGTACCCCTGGGGCTGCTGCCCCTGCTGCGGATAGCCGTACCCGGGCTGGTTCTGGGGCGGTCGCTGCCGGCGCTGCTGCGGCTGCTGGGGCCTCGGCTGCGGCGGTGGCTGCTGCTGGGGCCTGGCGACCTGGCGCTGCGGGCGCCGCCGCAGCGGGTCCTCGTTCGGGTCGAGGTACGGCTGCATCTGCGTCGGCTCGTTGCGGTCGCGGGCCGCCCGCAGCTGGTTCTGCCAGGGGTGCGGGTCCTCGGGACCGCCCCCGGGCTGCCCCGGGGGCACCGGCGGCATCACGGCCGTCGGGTCGGCCGCGCCACGGTTGGGCAGTACGGCGGTGGGGTCGGCGGCGCCGGTGTGCGGCAGGACGCTGGTCGCGCCGTTCGGGTCGTACGAGGCCGCGCCCTGCGGGAGCACCTGGGTGGGGTCGGCGGCACCGAAGTCGCCCGGCACGGCGGCGGGCGCCAGGTCCGGGGCGAGCATGACGCCCACGGCCTCGGCGGCGGCGATCTGCGCGGAGTTCGCGTGCACGCCGATGCCCTCGGCGACCGTACGCAGCCCGCGGGCGAGGTTCTCGGCGCTGGGCCGCTCGTCCGGGTTCTTGCGCAGGCAGCGCTCTATGACGGTCCACAGCGGGTCGGGGACCGTGGAGGGCCGGCGCGGCTCGGCGCTCAGATGCTGGTGCAGGACCTCCAGGGCCGATCCGCCGCCGAACGGGGGACGGCCGGTGACCAGCTCGTACAGCATGATTCCGGCGCCGTAGATGTCGACGGCGGAGGTCTGCGGGCGGCCCTCGGCCGACTCGGGCGCGACATAGGCGGGCGTGCCGACGAACTCGTGGGTGCGGGTCAGGCCCGGGGAGTCGGCGAGGCGCGCGATGCCGAAGTCGGTCAGCATCGGGTGCATCTGGCCGCCTCCCTGCTTGAGCAGGACGTTCGCGGGCTTGAGGTCGCGGTGCACGACTCCGTCGGCGTGGCTGGCGGCGAGCGCGTCCGCGACCTGGGCGGTCAGGAGCGCGGCGGCGACCGGCGAGAACGGGCCGTTCTGGCGCAGATAGTGATGGAGGTCGGGGCCCTCGATCAGGTCCATGACCAGGGCCAGCAGATCACCCTCGACCACGAGGTCCCGTACGCGCACGATGTTCGGGTGGGTCAGGCGGAGCAGCACGGAGCGCTCGCGCAGGAACCGCATCACGATGTCCGCGTCGTTGGCGAGCTCCTCCTTGAGGACCTTGATCGCCACCGTTTCACCCGGCTGACCGGGTACTGCCGCCTCGGCGCCCGCTGTCTCCCTCTGGCGGGCGCGCCAGACGGTGCCTGTGGCGCCGCGCCCAAGCGGCTCCTCAAGGAGGTACTTGCTCCCTACCGGCCGCACGTCATGCGCTCCCTGCTGCTTGCCTGACTGATCCGTCCACCCTGCTACGGATGGTTCCGACCCACTGTAGTGCCGTCGAACGTGGCACCGGGCTGTCGTCCCGCTGCGGTTTCCCTCACCCTGCCTGCCCATGCATTACGTAAGCCGTTCCTGTATGTGTTCGATGAAAAGACGCTCGCTTTGGGTGGTTTGGTTGCCGCATCTTGACGTGACCGATCTCAAGCGGACATCGCTCGGGCATTGGTCAGGCACTTTTGCGGGCAGAGCCGACCAATCAAGATCACATGCCGGTGGAGGACGGGCGTGTTGTCAGTGGCAGGTGCGAGGATGCTTTCCGTACTGGCCGACGTGCCCGTGTGCGGTGGGGGGAATCTGCGGTGGGGGACCGCGGGGCAGCCTCGTCGCGGGCGCCCGCGACAGAAGGGACCGCTGACGGCGATGCAGATCCGGCTGACCGTCGTAGACCCGCTGGGGACGCGCCCCGAGGGACGCCCCGCGTCCTGCGACGTGCTGGTGACAGCACCCGCCGGGACCGCGCTCGCGGCGGTGGCCTCCGGCCTCGCCTCGGCGGTCGGGGGCGAGGGAGCCGGGGTGCTGTACGCGGGGGCGGAGCGGCTCGACGCGCAGCGCTGCACGCTGGGCGAGCCACCTCTCATGGACGGCGCCGTGCTGTCGCTCGGCTCCCCCGCGGAGCCCGGTCCCGACCTCGACCCCGCCGCGGCACAGCTGCGCGTGGTGGCCGGACCCGACGCCGGAGGCGTCCATTTCCTGCACGGCGGCCGGATCGACATCGGCCGCTCGGCCGACGCCGACGTGCCGCTGGACGACCCGGACGTCTCCCGTCTGCACTGCGCCGTGACGGTCGCGGCGGACGGCCGCGTCTCGGTGGTGGACCTGGGCTCCACGAACGGCACGACGCTGGACGGCCGGCGCGTGGGCGAGCGCCAGGTGCGCTTCGCGCCTGGGGCACTCCTTCGGGTGGGCGAGTCCGCGCTGCGCCTGGCCCCGGCGGGCGAACCGGCCGTCGTGCGGGAGACCGCACCGGACGGCGAGGGCCACATCCGGGTCGTGACGGCACCGGAGACCCCCGAGCGGGAACAGCCGACGGCCACGTCCGGTCGTACGGGACAGCAGGCACCGGCGCCGGCACCGGGTGAGGCAGCCGGAGCGGCGAGGGTGCCCCACGCGCGCGACGGGGGCGTTCGGGGGGACAGGCACGACGGGGGCGACGGGGGCGCTCCTGAGGCGGCGTCGCCTTTCCGGAGCGCGCCGCCGACCGCCGAGACGCATCACGGGTACGGCACCGCGGGGTGGGGCTCCGCCGAGGGCGGGCGCTCCCACGGGGCCGCCGGGGCCACGTCCTCGCCCCAGGGGCTCACGCCCGCGGGCCCGACCGTCGTGCCCGGGCAGGGCCGGGCACCCCGGATCGAGAGCACGGACCCCGGAGCGCCCTCGGCAGCAGCCCCCGAGGAGAACCCGGACGCACCCGCCCCCGGTGAGGGCGGCCGAAAAGGCACTCCCCTCCGGGGGACACCCGTGCCACGCGGTGTGCGCAAGCGCGGCGGGCTCTCCGCATGGGCCAGGCGGCTGGCGGGCGGCCGGAGCGACGAACCGGACACGGAGCACGACGAGGCGTACGACGACACGTACGACGACGCGTACGAGACACCGGCAGCCGAGGAGCCCTTCGTCGCGGGCGCGTCCGCTCCCGAGCGGTGGCCCGATCCCGCCGCGCTGCTGCTGGCCGCGCTCGGACCGGGTCCGCGACTGTGGGAGCGCGGCCCGGGACACCCCGAGACACTCACGGTGCGGCTCGGCACGGCGGACCGGAGCGCGCCCGACGGCTCCGGCCTGCTCCCCTCCGTGCCGGTGACCGCGGGTCTGCGGGAGGTCGGGGCGCTGGGCCTGGCCGGGCCGCGCGGCCGCCTCTCGGGGCTCGCCCGCGCGGTGGTCTCCCAGCTCGCCGCGCTGCACTCGCCCGACGCCCTGGAAATCACCCTGATCAGCACGGACCGCTCGCGTTCCGTGGAGGAGCGCACCGCCGAGTGGTCCTGGCTCGGCTGGCTCCCCCATCTCCGTCCCACCCACGGCCAGGACTGCCGTCTCCTCCTCGCCTACGACCGCGAACAGGCGACGGCGCGTACGGAGGAGCTGGTCCGCAGGCTTGAGGACCACCTGGCGGAGGCGGGCCGGGCCTCCGTGTCCACCGGCGGAGGGGCGTGGCGCCTCGGCGACGGCTCACCGGACGACAGCGGAGCCTTCTCGGCCGTACGACGGTCGGACGGCGACGAGCGACGGGAACCCGGCGGCGAGCGGGGCCATGGAGGCGCGGGTGGCCCTGGGGGGCATGACGGTGGCACGAGCGGCCGTCCCGGGTCCTCCTCTTCCTCCACCACCTCCTCTTCTTCCGCTTCATCTTCCTCCTCCGACGGTCCGGCCCGGTCGAGGCACCCGTCCGACGGCGACGCGGCCCGCGCCGGTGGGCGCACCGGTTCCACCGACCCGGCGCTGCCCCGCGCCCACCCCACCGCACGCGACAGCAACATCACCCACCTGGGACTCCCCCGCAGCGGTACGCAGACCAGTGACGCGGCCTCGCGCGGGCGGGCCAGGCGGCCCTCCTGGGCGCGGTCCGACGATCCGGCGGACACCGAGTGGCCGGGCCCCCACACCGTCGTCGTGGTGGACGGGGACCCCGGGTCGGCCGGTGTGCGGGAGGCCGTGTCACGGCTCGCGGCCGAGGGGCCCCAGGCCGGGATCCACGTCATCTGTCTCGTGGAGACGCCGGCCGCGTCGCCCGCCTCACCGGTGACGGACACGTACGAGGCGGCCTGCGCGGCCTCGCCCGCCTTCCGCGAGTGCGGTGCCGTCGCGCTGCTCAGCGGGGACGTGGCGACGGCGCTGCGACTGCTGCGCGTGGCGCACGGCAAGCAGCCGGGCGGTTCCGCGTCCCCCGCGCAGGGCGGGCCCGTGGGCCACGGCACGGTCGCCGCCGTGGACGCCGTGTCCATGGCCTGGGCCGAGCGGTTCGCCCGGGCGCTGGCGCCGCTCCGCGCGGACGGCGTGGTGGGCGAGCGGCACACCCGTGTGTCGGCGCCGCTGCCCCAAGCCGCCCGGCTGCTCGACGAGTTGGGCCTGGCGAGGGCCACCCCGGCGTCACTGATGGCCCGCTGGGCGGACGCGGCCGACGACACGGAGGCGCTCGGCGGCCGGGCCACGGCCGTGCTCGGCGCCGGTCCCCGCGGGCCCGTCTGCGTGGACCTCGCGGTCGAGGGGCCGCATCTGCTGGTCGAGGGCCCCTCGGGCAGCGGGCGCACGGAACTGCTGCGTTCGGTGGCCGCCTCGCTGGCCGCCGCCGAGCGGCCCGACCGGCTCGGCATCGTGCTCATCGACGGCCGGGACGGCACGGGCAGCGGTGGCGCGGCCGCGCGCGGGGACGGGCTCCAGGTGTGTACGGACCTGCCTCACGTGACGACGCATCTGGGCGCCCACGATCCCGTACGGATGCGGGAGTTCGCCCAGTCCCTGGCCGCCGAGCTGAAGCGGCGGGCCGAGCTGCTCGGCCGGCTCGACTTCGCCGAGTGGCACGCCGTGCAGGACCGACAGGACAGGCAGGCGCGACAGGATCGGCAGGACCGACAGGGGGCGTCTGGCCGTGTCGTCGCCCAGCGGTCCGCAGGTTCGGCGAGTTCGGCGGGTGCGACTGGATCGGCCGGTTCGGCCGGTTCAGGAGCGGCCAGGCAGGGCGGTGCGGCCGGTGGGTCCGCCGGTGCCGGGGACATCGACACTCCCTCCAGTTCCACGCTCCGGTTGCGTCCCGTCGCCAGCCGGCCGCGTTCGGACACGGGGCCTGCGCTCCCGCGGCTCGTCGTGGTCGTCGATGACCTAGACGCCCTGCTCTCCCCCGCGCTGGGCTCCCCCGGCCGCCCGGCGGCCGGGTCGGTCGTGCGGGCGCTGGAAGCCGTGGCGCGGGACGGGGAGCGGCTCGGGGTGCATCTGGTGGCGGCGACCGGGGGCGGGGAGCGGACGGACGAGACGGAGCTGGCTCGGCGGGCCACGCTCCGGGTTGTCCTCGAAGCGGTGGTGGCCGGGCCGGAGGAACCTGCGCCCGGGCGGGGGCGGCTCGGCGGACCGGCCGGTCGGTCAACGCCGTTCCAGGGGGGTCGGGTCACGGGGCGTATTCCTCGTACGGCGACTCTGCGTCCCACGGTTGTGCCCCTGGAGTGGGCTCGTATGGGCGATCCGCCCGCTCGTCGGCCCGTTCGTGAGCTGGGCAACGGGCCCACGGACCTGGCGCTCCTGGCCAGCGCCCTGGAGCGGGCCGCTCGCTCCGTCTCGGCGACGGAGGTGCCTTCGCTTCTCTAGCTGCGGGTTCGTCCGGCGTTTTCTCGCCCCCGCCGCCCCTACCCATTCCCGTCCCTCACTCGGGGGCTCCGCCCCCGAACCCCCAACAGATTGCGCAGTTCCCCGCGCCCCTTTTCGGGGCGCGGGGAACTGCGCGGTCAGGCACAGCGGGGCCGCACCCGGCGACGCGCCCCCTCGGGGTCCGGGGCGTGGCCGCAAGTCCCCACGTCACGACGCGGTTACGATCACGGTCTTGACAGCGCAGGCGCTCTTGCCGCCGCCAAGCGCACGGGCGTAGACCAAGAGCGCACGGGACAGCGCTCGGACGTTCGACGAAGAACGGGGCAAGTCATGCGCAGCAACACTCTTCGTACACACAGGTCGCACCACAAGTCGCACAAGATGAGCAGGACCGCGCGAGCCGCGGCCGCCGTCGTCGCGGGGGCGATGGCGCTCACGCTCACGGCGTGCGGCGGTGACGACGACAAGAGCGACGAAGGAGGCGGGGGAAGCGAGACCGGCGGCGCCGCCAGTGTCGAGCTCCCCAAGCTGGACGGCCAGAAGCTGGAGGTCGCGGCCGTCTGGACCGGCCCTGAGCAGGACAACTTCACCAAGGTCCTGGACGAGTTCGAGAAGCGGACGGGCGCGGAGGTCAGCTTCGTACCGACCGGCAACAACACCTCCACCTTCCTGGGCACGAAGATCCAGGGCGGCAAGCCGCCGAACGTGGCGTTCCTGCCGCAGGTCGGTGTGCTGCACCAGTTCGCCGACAAGGGCTGGGTCAAGCCCCTCGGCGCCGAGGCACAGGCGCAGATCGACAAGAACTTCTCGACGGGCTGGAAGGACCTGGGCGCCTACGAGGGCAAGCAGTACGGCGTCTACGCGAAGGCCGCCAACAAGTCCCTGGTCTGGTACAACACGGCCGCGTTCGAGGCAGCCGGGATCACCGCGGAACCCAAGACCTGGGACGAGTTCCTCCAGACCGCGCAGACCCTGTCGGACGCCGGTTCGCCCGCGGTCTCCATCGGCGGCCAGGACGGCTGGACCCTCACCGACTGGTTCGAGAACATCTATCTCTCGCAGGCGGGCCCGGAGAAGTACGACCAGTTGGCGAAGCACGAGATCAAGTGGACGGACCCCTCCGTCAAGGAGGCCCTGACCACGCTGGCCCAGCTGTGGGGCAAGGACGACCTGATCGCGGGCGGCAGGGCCGGCGCGCTGCGCACCGAGTTCCCCAAGTCGGTGACGAACACCTTCTCGGGCGACACCCCGGCCGCCATGGTCTACGAGGGCGACTTCGTCGCGGCGAACATCAACGCCGACACGAAGGCCAAGATTGGCACGGACGCCAAGGTCTTCCCGTTCCCGGCGGTCGGCGACGAGTCACCGGTCGTCAGCGGTGGTGACGTGGCCGTGATCCTGAAGGACGACAAGGCCTCACAGGCCCTGATCACCTTCCTCGCGTCGACCGACGCGGCCGAGCTCTGGGCGGCGCAGGGCGGCATCATCTCCCCCAACAAGGAGATGGACCTGAAGAGTTACAAGGACGCCGTGGCCGAGGACATCGCCAAGGCGCTGCTCGACGCGGGCGACGACTTCCGCTTCGACATGTCCGACCAGGCCCCGGCCGCCTTCGGTGGCACCCAGGGCGCGGGCGAGTGGAAGGCGCTGCAGGACTTCCTGAAGACCCCCTCGGACGTCGAGGGCGCGCAGCAGGCGCTCGAAGCGGACGCCGCCAAGGCGTACAAGGGCTGACGGCAGCCCATGTCGTCGCAGGTGGCGACGGCGGGGGGCCCGGCTGGTCCGGTGCCCCCCGCCGGAAAACGCAAGAGCGTGATGGGTACCCGGCCGTGGGTGGCAGCTCTGTTCCTGCTGCCCGCGATCGTGCTGCTCGGCGCGCTCGTGGTCTACCCGATCGGGTACTCGATCTGGCGCAGTCTCTACGACGCCGACGGTTCGGGCTTCGTGGGGCTGGGCAACTACGGCGACATCTTCACGGACGACGCCACGTTCACCGCGGTCAAGAACACCGCGATCTGGGTGGCGGTCGCTCCGGCGCTGGTCACCGGGCTCGGTCTGATCTTCGCCGTGCTGACCGAACGGGTGCGCTGGGCAACGGCGTTCAAGCTGGTCATCTTCATGCCGATGGCCATCTCCATGCTCGCCGCGGGCATCATCTTCCGGCTCGTGTACGAGGCGGACCCGGACCAGGGCGTGGCCAACGCCGTGGTGGTGGGGGTGCACGACACCTTCGCCGAGTCATCGGTCTATCCGAAGGCGCGCCCTTCGGCCGAGAGCGACCTGAAGGCGTCCGGCGGGGGTTCCTTCACCTCCACGGGCACGGTGAGCGCGGGCTCCCCGGCCCTGATCCCGCTGGTCGGCATCGCCCCGAACAAGGTGCCCGGCAGCCCCGGGGACGCCAAGCCCGCCGAGGCCTCGGGCGACGGGGTGTCCGGCACGGTCTGGCTGGACTTCAAGCTGGGCGGCGGCGGCGAGAAGGGCGCCGTCGACACCGGTGAGAAGGCCCTGCCCGGCATCAAGGTCGAGGCGGTCAAGGACGGCAAGGTCGTGGCCTCCGCGAAGGCGGGCGACGACGGTACGTTCACGCTGCCGGCCTCCGCCGACGGTGCCCAACTGCGCCTGCCCGCCTCGAACTTCGCGGCGCCCTACAACGGCGTGGACTGGCTCGGCCCGAGCCTGGTCACCCCGGCGATCATCGCCGCGTACGCCTGGATGTGGGCGGGCTTCGCGATGGTGCTCATCGCGGCGGGGCTCGCCGGAGTCGACCGCAACCTCCTGGAGGCGGCCCGGGTCGACGGGGCCAACGAGTGGCAGGTGTTCCGCCGGGTCACCGTGCCGCTGCTCGCACCGGTCCTCGTCGTCGTGCTGATCACCCTGATGATCAACGTGATGAAGATCTTCGACCTGATCTACATCATCGCCCCGCAGCCCACCCAGGACGAGGCCAACGTCCTGGCGCTGCAGCTCTACAACGCGTCCTTCGGTGGTGGCGGCGACCTGGGCCTCGGCAGTGCGATCGGCGTCGTACTGCTGCTGCTCGTCCTGCCCGTGATGATCGTCAACATCCGCCGACTGCGAAGGGAGCGCCGACGGTGACCGCACCCTCCGTACCCCTGAAGGAACCACCGGTGGCCGTGGACGCGGCCGGTCCGCCCCGGCGTTCGCTGGCCACAAAGCTGGCGAGCGGCGCGGCGGGCGGTGTGATGCGGGTCTTCCTCATCCTGATCGCACTGCTCTGGGTGACACCGACGGTCGGGCTGCTCGCCTCGTCGTTCCGCGACCCGACCGACATCGCCGCCTCCGGCTGGTGGGACGTCTTCAGCAAGCCGTCCCAGCTCACCACCGAGAGCTACTCGACCCTGCTCGGCAAGGAGGAGATCACCGACTCCCTGCTCAACACGATCTGGATCACCGTGCCGGCCACGGTCCTGGTCATCGTCATCGGGGCCATGGCCGGATACGCCTTCGCCTGGATGGACTTCAAGGGCCGCGACTGGTGGTTCCTGGCCGTGGTGGCACTGCTGGTGGTGCCGGTGCAGGTCGCCCTGATCCCGCTCTCCGACCTCTTCGGCGACCTCGGGATCTTCGGCAGCGTCATCGGTGTCGTCCTGTTCCACGTGGGCTTCGGCCTGCCGTTCGCGATCTTCCTGCTGCGGAACTTCTTCGCGGAGATCCCGCGTGAACTCCTGGAGGCCGCAAGGCTCGACGGCGCGAGCGAGACCCGTCTGTTCACCACCGTGATCCTGCCGCTCGGCGCGCCCGCGATCGCGTCGCTCGGCATCTTCCAGTTCCTGTGGGTGTGGAACGACATGCTGGTGGCGCTGGTCTTCTCGGACTCCGACTCGCGGCCGCTGACGGTCGCGCTGACCGAGCAGACCCGTCAGTTCTCCGGCAACATCGAGACGCTGGCGCCCGGCGCGTTCATCTCGATGGTGATCCCGCTGGCCGTGTTCTTCGCGTTCCAGCGGCAGTTCGTGTCCGGTGTGATGGCGGGCGCGGTGAAGTAGCGTCCGGGACATCCGGGTCGGGCACCCGGAGTACACATCGCGAGGGGCGGGCCGTCATCGGCCCGCCCCTTCGCGTTCACCCCGGGTCCCCCACATGCCGCATCCGGCGTAACCCGGTAACCCCTTCGGCCGTTTCCGGGCAGTATGCCCGCGCCGACACAAGGATGTCCCTTGCCCCGGTTCAGTGTCATTGTCCCCGCGTACCAGGTGCAGGCATATCTGCACGAGTGCATGGCATCCGTTCTCGAACAGTCCTTCACCGACCTCGAGTTGATCGCGGTGGACGACTGCTCACCCGACGCCTGCGGCGCGATCATCGACGAGTTCGCGGCCGCCGACCCCCGTGTGCGGGCCGTCCACCTCAAGGAGAACGTGGGCCTCGGCCGGGCCCGCAACGCCGGTATGCGGTACGCGACCGGCGACTACCTGATCTTCCTGGACGGCGACGACACCCTCACCCCGGACGCCCTGCGGGCCATCGCCGACCGCGTCAAGGAGACCGGCGACCCGGACGTCCTGGTCTACGACTACGCGCGCACCTTCTGGTCGGGCGAGACGGTACGCAACGTACAGGCGGGCCAGCTCACCGAGAACGCGCCGGCGCCGTTCACGCTCGACGACCGGCCGGGCCTGCTGAAGGTCCTCATGGTCGTGTGGAACAAGGCGTACCGCCGGGAGTTCATCGCCGGGGAGGGGTTCGCCTTCCCGCCCGGCTACTACGAGGACACCCCCTGGACGTCCCCGGTCCTGATGGCCGCCGGGACGATCGCGACGCTCGACCGCGTCTGCGTGCACTACCGCCAGCGCCGCCGGGGGAACATCCTCGGCACGGTCAGCAGCAAGCACTTCGACATCTTCGACCAGTACGACCGGGTCTTCGCGCATCTCGACGCGCACCCCGAACTGGCGCACTGGCGGCCGGTCCTGTTCCGCCGCATGGTCGACCATCTGTCGGCCGTGTTCCTCAAGCGCGACCGGGTGCCGCGCGGCTCCCGCGCCCTGTTCCTGCGCAAGGCCCGTGCCCACTACGTCCGTTACCGCGTACCGGCCGCCGACCTCCCGTCCGAGAACCGGCTGCGGCACGCGCTGGTGCGCCTGGGCAGTCACCCCACGTACCGCGCGCTGTGGGCGGCGGTGCGGCTCCAGCGAGGCGTCACGCGACTCACCGGGGCACTGGCCCGGACCCTCCGCACGGCAGCGCTGCGGCTGCACTACAAGCTCCAGCTCCGGCTTCCCGTCCGGGCCGACCAGGCCGTGTTCACCAGCCACGGAGGACGCGGCCACGGCTGCAACCCGGGGGCGCTGGAGTCCGCGTTCCGGACGTACGCGCCGGACGTGCGCACCGCGTGGATCGCGCGCCCCGAGTTCCACCACACGATCCCGACGGCGACGCGCAGGCTGACACCGGGCACCGCCGCGTACTGGACGGCCCTCGCCCGCTCCAAGTACCTCGTGAACAACGCCGACTTCGACCCCCGGCTGGTCAAGCGCCCCGGCCAGATCCTCGTCCAGACCCAGCACGGCACACCGCTCAAGCACATGGGCCTGGACCTCCAGGAACGCCCGGCGGCGGCCCGCGGCACGGACTTCACCCACCTGCTGCGCGACGCCGACCAGTGGGACTACTGCCTGTCCGCCAACCGCCACTCCACCCTCGTCTGGGAGCGCGTGTTCCCGTCCGGCTACACGACACTGGAGTACGGCCAGCCGCGCAACGACGTGTTCCAGCAGGCCGGTTCGGCCGACGTGGCCCGGCTGCGCGAGAACCTCGGCATCCCCGAGGGCGCGGTCGCCGTCCTGTACGCGCCCACGCACCGCGACTACCGGAGCACCCAGCGCACCGCGCTCGACCTGGAGCGGGTGCTGCGCCAACTCGGCCCGCGCTTCGTCCTGCTGGCCCGCGCGCACCACGCGTACGGGGCCCCGCTCGTGCGGAGCGCCGGCCGGCTCATCGACGTGTCGGACCACCCGAGCGTCGAGTCCCTGTGCCTCGCCTCGGACGCCCTGATCACCGACTACTCCTCCCTGATGTTCGACTACGCGGGCCTCGACCGGCCGATCGTGATCCACGCGGACGACTGGGAGGCGTACGAGGCGGCGCGCGGCACGTATTTCGACCTGCGCGCGTTTCCGCCCGGGGCGGTGGCGCGCAGCGAGGACGAGCTGATCGACATCTTCGCGACGGGGCACTGGCGCGGGTCCCGTTCCACGCAGCTCCGGTCGGCGTTCCGGGACCGCTTCTGCCCGTACGACGACGGTCACGCGGCCGAGCGGGTCGTACGCCGGGTCGTGCTCGGCGAAATGGCGGGGCTTCCGGCGGTGGTGCCGCCCACCGACCGCCACCCTGTGCCCTCGGCGGCGGACCGGTCCCCCTCCACTCCCCTGACCACCGTCCCCACACCGGCGGGCCAGGCCCCTTGTCTCTAGCGGCGGCGGGGTTCGGTGCGTCGGGTACGGCCCCGGTGGGGGCTGGTCGCGCAGTTCCCCGCGCCCCTGAAAGACGGGGCTGCGCCCCTGTCTTTCATCTTCGGGGGCGGTAGCCCTTGCCTTTGTCTTTAGGGGCGCGGGGAACTGCGCGACAAGCCCCCACCGGCCCGCACCCGACACGCCACCCACCCCCGTCAAAGAAAGAGCACCGCACAACATGCCCCGCTTCAGCGTCATCGTCACCGCACAAGGCCTCGCGGGGCGCCTCCCCACCGCCCTCGACTCGGTCCTGGCCCAGTCCTTCACGGACTTCGAGCTGATCACGGTCTGCGACACCCCCGACTCCCCGGCGGCGACCGTCACCGGGGAGTACACCGACAGGGACCCCCGCGTCACCCACCCCACCGGCTCCCGCGCCACAGGCATGCACGCGGCCACCGGCACATACCTGCTCTTCCTGAACGCGACCGACGTCCTGACGGCGGGAGCACTCGCGGCGATGGACGCACGGCTCCAGGAAACCGGCGAGGTGGACGTCCTGCACCTCGCCCACGAGCGCGTGCCCTGGTGGGTCGGCGAACCGGTGGCGGAACGAGGCGACGACGACCCCACGGACGTACGGCGACCGGTCTGGGCCACGGCCTACCGAAGGGCATTCCTCGCCGATCACCAACTCACCTTCCCGGAAGGCCACTTCACGGACATCGGCTGGTCCGGTCTGGTGACCCTCGCGGCCGGGAGGACCGCCGCGCTGGACACGGTCTGCGTACGACGTCATGAGCGGCGCCCCAGCGGCAACGGCGGCGGCGCGACACCCGCCGCACAGCGCCAACTCCTCGACCAGGTGGAGCTGGTACTGAGGCGGGCAGCCGAACAGGACCTGCCCCAGGACACCTCGGGCGCCCTCTTCGACCATCTCTTCGCCGAGGTCCTCGACACGGCGGCCACCTCCTGCCGCAGGGCCTTCTTCCGCCGCGCGGGCAGGCTCTACCGCCGCCACCGCCCGGCGGGCCACCGCACCAGGGGGCTGCGCAACCGGCTGCTCGCCCGCGGTGCGTACGCCACGTTCCGCGCGCTCCTCGGTGCCGAGCGACGGACGGAGCAGGCCCGCGCGTTCGCGACCCGAGCCGCCCGCAGATGGCGCCGAGGCCGCCCTCGCGGCCCGTACCGGAGGTACCTGCGGGGGCCCCTCGACGAGAACCTCGCCGTCTACGCGGCGTACTGGGGTCGCGGCTACGCCTGCAACCCGGCCGCCATCCACCGCAAGGCACGCGAACTCGCCCCGCACATCAGGTCGGTGTTCCTGGTGCGGGAGCAGGACGCGGCGAGCATGCCCGAGGACGTGGAGAGCGTGGTGATCGGGAGCAGGCGGTACTGGGAGGTGTTGGCGCGGGCCAAGTACACGTTCAACAACGTCAACTTCGAGACGGCCATGGTCAAACGCCCCGGATCCGTGCACGTCCAGACGCACCACGGGACGCCGCTGAAGCGGATGGGTGTCGACCAGATCGAGTACCGGGCCGTCGCGGCGGCCACCGGCAGCTTCGGCCGGCTGATGGAGCGCGCGGACCGCTGGGACTACTCCCTCTCCTCCAACGCGCACTCCACGGAGGTCTGGTCGGGCGCCTACCCCAGCGCCTTCACGCATCTGGAGTACGGCTATCCGCGCAACGACCGCTTCTACACGGCGGATCCGGCCGAGGTCACCGAGATCCGCGAGCGGCTCGGCATCCCGCAGGACCGGGTGGCGCTGCTGTACGCGCCGACGTACCGCGACTATCCGCGCGATGTGTCCGCCCAGTTCGACCTGGCCCGTTTCTGTGCGGAGCTGGGACCCGAGTTCGTGGTGCTGCTGCGGGCGCACTACTTCCTCGAAGGCGACGCGGACCTCCAACAGGCCGTGTCCTCCGGCAAGTTGATCGACGTCACGGCCTCGCGGGACACCGAGGACATCTGTCTGGCCTCGGACGCCCTGATCACGGACTACTCGTCGATCATGTTCGACTACGCCAACCTGGACCGGCCGATCGTCACCTACGCCGACGACTGGGACGTCTACCGGGCCACACGGGGCGTCTACTTCGACCTGCTGGCCGAGCCGCCCGGCCATGTCGCCCGTACGCAGGACGAGTTGATCCGGGTCCTCACGACGGGCGAGTGGGCGGACGAGCGGTCCGCCGGGCTGCGGGACCGGTTCCGGGAGCGCTTCTGCCGGTTCGACGACGGGCGGGCCGCCGAGCGGGTCGTACGCCGGGTGCTGCTGGGGCAGTCCGAGGAGGAACTGCCGCCGGTGGTGCCGTTGCACGAGCGCCTCCCCGTTCCGGCGGCGAGAGCGGCGGTCGTCGTCGGCCCACGGACCCACGCGCCGGCCCGCTGATGCCGCCGTCAAGTCCCCCGAAATCCCCGCCGGTTCCCGGACCTGGAGGTGCCATGCCCCGCTTCAGCATCGTCGTGCCCGTCCACAACGTGCAGGGCTATCTGCGCGTATGCCTGGAGTCGGTCCTCGACCAGTCGTACGGCGACTTCGAGGTGATCGTCGTCAACGACTGCTCCCCGGACGGGAGTTCGGCGATCATCGACGAGTTCGCGGCCCGCGACGAGCGGGTCGTACCGGTGCATCTGCCCGTCAACGGCGGGATCGGCCCGGCCCGCAACCACGGCGCGAAGCTGGCGCGGGGCGAGTACCTGCTGTTCCTCGACAGCGACGACAGCTACACACCGGGCACCCTGCGGGCGATCGCCGAGCGCATCGACGCGACCTCGCGGCCCGACATCGTCCTGTTCGACTACGCGCGCACGCACTGGCACGGCCCGGTGCGGCGCAACCGGGACGCGGCGGTGTTCGAGGCGCCGGGCCCCGAGGTGTTCACGGTCGCCGAACGCCCCGATCTGCTCGACCTGTTCACGGTCGTCTGGAACAAGGCCTACCGCCTCGACTTCTTCCGCGAGGGCGGTTTCACCTTCCCCACCGGCTTCTACGAGGACGCGGTGGTCGTCTACCAGACACTGTGGACGGCCCGCACGATCACGCTCGTCGACCGGATCTGCGTGTACTACCGGCAGCGCCGCCAGGGCAACGCGATGCGCACGCCGAGCCGGGAGCACTTCGAGGTGTTCGCGCAGTACGAGCGGCTGTTCCGGTTCATCGCGGAGCGGCCCGAGTTGGAGCGGTGGCGCGGCTTCCTCTACGACCACATGGCGGACCACTACCTCTTCATCCTCCGCCAGCAGGACCGCGTACCGCCGTCGGCCCGCCCCGAGTTCCACCGGCGGGCGGCCCGGGACCTGCGGACGTACCGCCCGAGCGGACACCGGCTCGGCGCGGACATCCCGCGTGTGTCCTTCACGCTGCTCGCCCGGACCCCGTACGCCCTCTACGGACTGCACCGCGCGGCCGCCGTGCTGCGGGCCGGTCTGCGCAGGCGCTACCGGGTCTGGCGACGGCGGCTGCGCAGGGTGCTGCTCGCGACGCACCGACGGCTGGTCCTGCGGCGGGCACTCGACCCCAACCTGGCCGTGTACTCGGCCTTCTCGCACCGGGGTGTCCTGGGCGATCCGGCCGCGATCCACCGCAAGGCGCGGGAGATCGCCCCGCACATCCGGGGCGTGTGGGTGGTGGGGAAGGAATACGTGGACACGCTGCCGCCTGACGTCGAGCACGTCCTGCCGGGCAGCCGCGCGTACCGGAAGGTGACGGCGAGGGCCAAGTACCTGGTCAACAACGTCAATTGGGCCAACGACCTGGTGAAGCGCGAGGGTGCCGTGCACATCCACACCCACCAGGGCACCCCACTGAAGTCGATGGGTGCGGACCTGCTCAAGTACCCGGGAGCGCGACGCGGCTTCAGCGTCCCGAAGATGCTGCACCGGGCCGACCGCTGGGACTACAGCCTGGTCGCGAACCCGCACTCGGAGCTGGTCTGGGACCGCGCGTACCCCTGCGACTTCGTGTCCCTGCGCTCGGGCAGCCCGCGCAACGACTGCCTGGTCCGCCCGGAGCCGGGCCGACGCGAGTCCGTACGGCAGCGGCTGGACGTCGGCGACGACAGGACCCTGATCCTGTACGCGCCGACCAACCGCGACCACCGTCAGGGCGGTTACGCGCCCACCTGCGACCTGGAACGCCTCGCGGCCGGGCTGCCGGGCGACCACGTCCTGGCGGTCCGCCTCCATCCGTCACTGGCGCAGCGTCACGAACGCGGCCTGGAGCTCAGGGACTTGGCTCGGCGGGGTGTGCTCCTGGACGTCACCGACGAGCCGAGCGTCGAGGATCTGATGCTCGCCTCCGACGCGCTGGTCACCGACTACTCGGCCCTGATGTTCGACTACGCCCACCTCGACCGGCCGATCGTCCTGCACACCTACGACCGGGACACCTACCTCGCCGGACGCGGCACCTACTTCGACGTGACCGAGCGCCCGCCGGGCCATGTGGCCTACGACGAGGGCGAATTGGCGCGACTGTTCGCCTCGGGCGCGTGGCGGGACGAGGAGTCGGCGCGACTGCGGGAGGCCTTCCGGGAGCGGTTCGGCGGTTACGACGACGGGCGGGCGTCGGAGCGGGTCGTACGGCTGGTGATGCTGGGCGAGGACCTGGCCGCCGTGTCGCCCACGGTCCCCGCACCCGGCGTCCCGAGCGGGCAGTTGGCCCGCTCGTGAGCGCTCGCCCCGCCGCGTGGGTGCTGTTCCTCGCCGCCCTCTTCGGCTGTCTCCAACTCGCCAACGTCACTGGCCGCGACACGCCCGACAGCCGCAACTACCTGTCGTACGCGCTGAGTCTGGGCGGTGCGGACAAGGAGGAGGCGGCGGGGCGCACGATCGCGTACGTGTGCGCGAGCCGGGCCGAGACCGCGTCGCGGAACCACAGCGTGGACGTGCGGCGCTTCCGTGCTCCCGATCCGGGGCCGGGGATCCGGGACGAGTGCCGGGGCTACTACGACTGGAGCGTCGGGCGGCGGCTGGCGGCCGGGCAGACGTCCGGGTGGACCGCGCCGTTCATGAGCGAACGGTTCATGCGGATCTTCGAGGTGCGGCCCGGGTATCCGCTGCTGCTCCTGCCGTTCGTGACGGTGCTCGGGGTGACGTGGGGGCTGTGGGCGGCGGGGGTGGTCGTCACGGTGGTCGGGGGCGCGCTGGTGTTCCTCGTCCTGCGGACGGTGGGTGTGCCGGTGGGGTTGGCGCTGACCGGGCAGGCCCTCTACTACGTCCTGCCGACCGGTGCGACCGCGATGCGGCCCATGACCGAGGGCACGATGATGGCGCTCACTCTGGCGGTGCTGTGGGGGTGTGCGCTGGTGCTGCGGGGGCGGGCGGGAGCCGCCGGTCTGGTGGGGGTCTCGCTGGCGCTGCTGTTCACCGTGAAGCACTCGCAGGCGCTGTTCCTGTCGGTGTGTCTCGCCGGCGGGCTGTGTCTGATCGGTCTCCACCGGAGGCGGGCGGGGCGGCCTGTGGGCGCGGCCGTGAAGACGCTGCTGAAGGTGATGGTGGGTGCGGCCGTGGGCGTCATGCTGCTGACCCGGCTGCTTCCGTATCCCTCGGAGTCCGACAGTCTCCAGGACCTTCTCACCGACCACTTCAACCGGCCGGACCGGGAGCGGGCGTGGTGGGAGTTCTTCCACCTGGAGCTCAACTTCTGGATGGAGTGGCTGCGGCGGCAGTTCGGTGAGCCGTTGTTCCTGACTCTTCTGGTCGCCGGCGGGTGGGGCGCCCTCCGGCGGTGGCCCGCCTTCGGAGTCCTCCTCGCCGCCGCGGCCGGCACCGGCGTACTCAGCATCGCCGCTCATCCCGACATCGCCATCGACCGCCTGATGGTGATGGTGTGGCTGGTGCCGGTGGTGGGTGTGCCGTTGCTGCTGGCGGAGTTCCATCGCCCCCGCCGCCCCTACCCATTCCCGTCCCTGACTCAGGGGCTCCGCCCCCGAACCCCCGCTCCTCAAACGCCGGAGGGGCTGAAAACCGCGCGACCAGCCACAACGATCCCGCACGGACAACCCAGCCCGCCCGACGCCTGAGAACAAGGCCGTTCAGGCCGATCCCCCACCCGCCCCCGCCAGCCCCTGCTCAGCCCGTCCGGCGTTTGAGGACGAGGCCGTTCAGGCCGCTTCCCCACCCGCCCACGGTCAACCCACCCACCCCCGCCGGCCCCCACCCAGCCCGTCCGGCGTTTGAGGACGAGCGCGTCAGCGCGATACGGGGGTTCGGGGGCGGAGCCCCTGAAAAGGGACGGGAATGGGTAGGGGCGGCGGGGGCGGAGAAAGCTACTACTCGACGACGAGTTCGACCGGGATGTTGCCCCGGGTCGCGTTGGAGTACGGGCACACCTGGTGGGCCTGCTCGATCAGCTTGCGGCCGGTCTCCGCGTCCACGGACTCGGGCAGCTCCACCCGCAGCGTGACAGCAAGGGCAAACCCCTCCCCCTGCTTGCCGATCCCGACCTCGGCAGTCACCGCCGCGTCACTGACATCAACCTTCGCCGCCCGCCCGACCAGCCCGAGCGCACTGGCGAAACAGGCCGAGTAACCGGCCGCGAACAGCTGCTCCGGGTTCGTGCCCTGACCGTTGCCGCCCATCTCCACCGGTATGCCCAGCTCCAGGTCGAGCTTGCCGTCGGAGCTGTAGGCCCGGCCGTCACGGCCGTGGGTGGCGGTGGCGACAGCGGTGTAGAGCGCGTCCATGAAAACCATCCCTCTCAGGGTCAACGTCGTATCGGCGGGCCTTGGCCGGCCCCCCTCACGACCACAAGTAGAGCACACAATTCAATTGTGCACAACTAAATGACGCACTGGAGGTATCCTGGGGCCATGACCACGACGCCCGCACCCGACCCCTCCGTACAGCAGCCCGTTCGGGACGAGGACTTCCTCCGTCTCGACCAGCAGATCTGCTTCTCCCTGAACGCGGCCTCCCGTGCCTTCGGCGGCGTGTACCGGGTCGTGCTGAAGGACCTGGGGCTCACCTACCCCCAGTACCTGGTCATGCTCGTCCTGTGGGAGCACGGCGAGCTGCCCGTGAAGAAGGTCGGCGAGCACCTGCGGCTCGACTCCGGCACGCTGTCGCCGCTGCTGAAGCGACTGGAGACGGCCGGCCTCGTACGCCGTGAGCGCAGTGCGCGTGACGAGCGGTCCGTGGTGGTCGGACTCACGAACGAGGGCACGGCCATGCGCGAGCAGGCACTGCGCGTACCGCGCCGGATCGCCGCCGCTACGACCTTCGAACTGGACGAGATCCTCGAACTGCGCGCCCGTCTCGACAAGCTCACGAACGCACTGGACGCGGCGGCCCTGGCCGAGACCCCGGGCTGCGGCACCTGACCACCGCCCACACACCACGGGGCACGCACCCCGCCCCGCCCCTCACACCGTCGGAGCCCTCCGCACATACAGCCGCAGAATCGACCCCTTCCGTACGAACTCGGCCTGCGGCACGAACTCCTCGCCCACGACGGTGAGTTTGACCCGCTCGGTCGGATCGCTCGGATACCAGGCCGATTTCAGCGCGTACGGCTCGGCGACCACCCATACGCGGTCCAGGCCGGCGAGTCTGCGGCGCAGTTCGTCCGGGCCGGTCTCGCGCCCGTAGAGCGTGCCGGAGACGTGTGCGGGCTCCTCCAGCGCGATGTCCCGCGTGCCCTGGAACCCCTTCGGGTACGCCAGCGCGGAGCGCCTGCCGAGCGACGGCAGGAAGAGCACGGAGTCCCCGGGGCTCATCCGCTGGGCGGCCGCGGCCGAGACGACGGCGAGGTTGTCGGGGCGGCGGGCGGGGTCCCGGTCCTCCCGGAGGACCGGAAGCTGCGAGACGAAGGCGAGGCCGATGGCCAGCACGCCGGCCAGCGTGGCGGCGTACGGCACCCGGAAGCCTCGTACGAGACCGGGATCCGAGTCGAAATCGGCACCGGAACCGGCACCGGAACCCGGAGCGACGCCGGGACCGCCCCCCGAGCCCCGCAGCAGGCCGTCGGTCTCGCGCCGCGCAAGTCCCACCCTGCGTGCCGCCAGGAGCAGCCGTTCCGCCCCCGCCGCCGCCAGCAACGGCGCCCCGGCGAGCGCGTACAGCACATAGCGGTCGTCGTAGAGCGGCCAGTGGCGGGAGACCGCGATGAGGGCCGCGGGCGGGAGGAGCAGCAGCGGCAGGGCGACCGTGGGGAGGGAGAGTTCGCCGCGGCGGGCCGGCGGGGTGAACGGGATGCGCAGGGCGAGGGCGATCAGCAGCAGATACGGGCCGAGGACCAGCTGGGTCGGGCCCGTGAAGGAGCGCAGCAGGCGTTCGACGGTGCCGCCGCCCGGGGGCCGGAGCCAGGCGACCTGCTCCGCCTGGCCACTGGAGACCAGGGCGAGCGGAAGCAGGACGAGGAGTACGGCACCCGCGGCGCAGGCCCAGTCGCGCCACACGCGGCGGGGCATGCGGGAGAGGGCCAGGGTGGCGGCGTGCGCGAGCAGGATCAGTACGGCGAACTCGTGCAGCAGGACGGTGACGGCGACGACCCCTCCGTACGCGCACCAGCCGACCACGCGCGCGTGCCGGGCGAGCCGGCCCACGGGCTCGTCCTCCTGATCCCCGTCCCCGCCCCCGTTTCCGTCCCTGCCCAGGTTTCCGCCCCCGCCGACCGTCGTCGCCCGCGCCAGCAGCAGCGTCGACGCCGCCACCCCGGCGGCGACCAGGGCGTACGAACGGCCCTCCTGGGCGAAGTGACCGGCCATCGGGGTCACGGCGTACAGCAGGCCCGCCCACAGGCCCACCCTCGGGCGGGCGAGCCGGGCGCCCAGGGCCGCGACCAGGCCCGCGGTCGCGGCGGCCGCGCAGAGCGAGGGGAGGCGCAGGGCGACCTCGCCGGGGTGGAAGGCGAGGACGGGGTGCATGAGGAGGTAGTAGAGGCCGTGCACCGCGTCCACGGAGTGCAGGAGCTGCCAGATCTGCGGGAGCGAGCGCCGGGCCACCTGGAAGGTGACCGCCTCGTCCCGCCACATCCCGCCACGATCGATCCCCCAGAGACCGATCCCGAACATGACGAGTGCGGGTACGAGCACGGCGACGGCAACCTGCGGGCGCTTGACGACCATGCACCAGATTTTGTGCTATTAGTCAGCCTTCCCACGTGATTGACCCGTCATCGGACGTTATGTGCCTTCTTGCGGCTTACGATCCGTCGGGTGAAGCCCTGGATGAAGCCCCGTCTCCTCCTCGTCGCCGTCGGCTGGCTCACCACCCGCGCCCTGATGCTCTGGCTGCTCGCCCGGGACGGGCACGCCCCGCTGGGCATCGGCGGTGTCGCGCGTGAGGTGCACGGGTTGTACGCCCGCTGGTACGGCGTGCTCGCCCACGGCACGTTCCCCTCGGGCGACCGGCTGTGGCAGTACCCGCCGGGCGCGGGCCCGGTCCTGTTGTCCCCCGGGCTGCTGCCGGGGCTGACGTACTTCCAGGCGTTCGTGGTCCTGGCGCTCGCCGCCGACGCCGTGGTCGCCGTCGCCCTCACGCGCGCGGGCACCCGGACAGGCCGCAGCCTGCGCGGCGCGGCCCTGTGGATCGGGGGCCTCCCCCTCCTCCTGCACCTCCCGCTGGCCCGCTACGACGTGCAGGTCACCGCCCTTGCCGTCATCGCCCTGTTGACTTTTTCGCGCTCCACGCGCGCGTGCGGCGCCTTCGCCGCGCTGGGCGCTCTCGTGAAGGTGTGGCCCGCGCTGATCCTGATCGGCACCCCCAGGGGGCGTACGACGAGGGAGGTGTGGACGTCGGCGGCCGTCACCGCGGGCGCACTGCTCCTCGCACTCGCCGCGCTCTTCCGCGACCCCTTCGACTTCCTGCGCCAGCAGGGCGGCCGGGGCGTGCAGATCGAGTCGCTCGGCGGGACGGCCCTCTCGTTCGCGCGGCACGCCGGCTGGCCGGGTCAGGTGCGCTACCGGTACGGGGCGATGGAGTTCACGGGGCCGTACGTCACCACGATCGCCGCGGCGTCGCTGACACTCACCGTCGCCGCCTTCGGGGCCCTGCTGCTGTGGCGCCTGCGGGCCCGGCACTGGACGCCGGCGACCCCGTACGACGCCGCGCTCTGTGCCGTGCTCCTGTTCACCGTGACGAGCCGGGTGATCAGTCCCCAGTACCTGGTGTGGCTGCTCGGCCTGGCCGCGGTGTGTCTGACCTCGCGGCACACCTCGCAGCGTCCGGTGGCCGTGCTGATCACGCTGGCCGCGGCGGCCAGCGCCCTCGCGTACCCCGTCCTGTACAGGGACGTCATGGACTGCACCTGGACCGGCACCCTGCTGATGTTCGTCCGCAACGGACTGCTCGTCGCGGCCGCGGCGCTCTCCTTCCGCCGTCTGTGGACCGCCGGGACCCGGCCGACCGGGGTCCGGTCCACGGGAATTCGATCAGCGGAGACGGAACCCTCACACAATTCCCGTCATCTTCCCCACGAGACAGTAAGTACCTCTTAACGGAAAATTACCTACACCAGCCATTATTTCGCCCTGTGGAAGTCATGCGACCCATCCAAGCCATACCTCCCCACCAGTCACAGGTGTGCGTCGTGGTCATCGGGTACGACGACGCCGCCCATGTGACGGACGCGGTGCGCTCGGCCCTCGCGCAGGGGCCCGCCGTCCGCGAGGTGATCGCCGTGGACGACTGCTCGGCGGACGGCAGCGCGGATCTCCTGGACCGCCTCGCCCTCGACGAACCCCGCCTGAGGGTGCTCCGCCGCAAGGTCAACAGCGGCGGTTGCGGCAGCCCCCGCAACGACGGCGTCGACGCCGCCACGGCCCCGTACGTGATGTTCCTGGACAGCGACGACGTCCTGCCGCCCGGTGCCGTGGACGCGCTCCTGGACGCGGCCGCCGGGCGCGGGGCCGAGGTCGCCGCCGGTCTGTGTGTGCGCCGCGAGCTGCCGTCCGGCCGCGAGGTCCCCTGGCAGCCCGAGCTGTACGCGAAGGCCGCCCTGGTGAAGCACCCGTCCCGCCGCACCCACCTCGTCCACGACACCCTCTGCGTCAACAAGCTCTACCGCACCGACTTCCTGCGCGAGCACGGCATCCGCTTCCCCGAAGGACGCTTCCCCTACGAGGACTTCGTCTTCACCGCGCGCGTGCTCGCCGCCGGTCCGCGCATCGCGCTGATCCCGGACACGGTGTACGTCTGGCACGTGCGCCGCGGCGCCGAACGGCTGTCGATCTCGCTGGACCGGGCGGGCGTCGGCAACTGGCGGTCCAGGATCACCGCCCACGCCCTCTCGTACGACATCCTCCTCGCCGCCGGTGAGAAGCGGCTGGCGCGGGCGACGCGCGCGCGGTTCCTCGACCACTCGCTGCGGATGTACGCGCGCGAGCTCGACCAGCGCGGTCCCGTGTACCGGAGCGAGTGGTGGGCCCTCACGCGTGCGTACCTCGCGACGTTCGACGCGGGGGACCTGGCGCTCGCACCGGCGCCCGGTCGGGTCGTCGCACAGGTCGTGACGGCCTCCGAGGAGCCCCGCGACCTGACCCGCGTCAAGGAGGTCGCGGCGCGCCCGGCCCGGCTGCGGCCGCCGTACGCACGGCTCGCGGACGGTACGCCGGTCTGGTCCGCCGATCTGACCCAGGTGACTCTGGAACACCTGCTGTTCCGGCCCGTACGCCTCCTCCCTGTGGCCGTCGACGCGGAACTGCGGCCACGCGCGCGTGCCACCCGGCTGCGGTTGCGTCTGCACGAGCTGTACGGGCGGATGGCGGACGCGGCGCCGGCGTCCGTGGACGCCGAGTTCGTGAACCGGCACGACGGGGCGGTCGGGCTCACGGTGACGGCCCGGTTCCTGCCGGACGACGTCGATCCCGTCGACGACGGCCCGGGCAGCGACGGGGGCACCGACTCCTGGACGGCCGAGGCGGGCGTCGACCTCGCGGCGCTCGGCTCCGGCACCTGGGACCTGCGCCTCCGCCTGCGCTTCCACGACGGCACGAGCCGCGAGACCACCGCGCACGCCGTCGCGGGCCCTGGCCTGCTGCGCCGGTCCGTCGTGCCCAACGGCCGGCACGGGCTGCTGCTCGTCCAGCCGTACGCGACCCACGCGGGCTCGCTCGCACTGCGCCTGGCGCCCGGCTGGCGTGGCATGACCACCGTGGTGGGTCGCAGAATGAGGCGTTTGCTTCACTGAAAGTCGGCTCGACCGACCGACAGACGAACCGACACACGAGGGGACGGCCGATACATGACCTGGCTGATCACCGGCGGCGCCGGCTACATCGGGGCGCACGTCGTCCGTGCGATGACCGAGGCGGGCGAACGGGCCGTGGTGTACGACGACCTGTCCACCGGGATCGCCGAGCGCGTGCCCGACGGGGTGCCGCTGGTCGTCGGCTCGACCCTGGACGGGGAGCGGGTGGCCCGGGCGCTCAAGGACCACGGCGTCACGGGTGTCGTCCATCTGGCGGCGAAGAAGCAGGTCGGCGAGTCCGTGGACCTGCCGCTGCACTACTACCGCGAGAACGTCGAGGGGCTGCGGGTGCTGCTGCAGGCGGTCACGGCCGCCGCGGTGCCGTCCTTCGTGTTCTCGTCCTCCGCGGCCGTGTACGGCATGCCCGACGTCAACCTGGTGACCGAGGAGACACCCTGTGTGCCGATGAGCCCGTACGGCGAGACCAAGCTGGCGGGCGAGTGGCTGGTCCGCGCCACGGGCCGCGCCCACGGTCTGTCGACGGCTTCCCTGCGCTACTTCAACGTGGCGGGCGCCGCGGCGCCGGAGCTGGCCGACACGGGCGTCTTCAATCTGATCCCCATGGTCTTCGAGAAGCTCACCGAAGGTGCGCCCCCGCGCGTCTTCGGCGACGACTACCCGACCCCCGACGGCACGTGCGTCCGCGACTACATCCACGTCGCCGACCTGGCCGAGGCCCATGTGGCGGCCGCCCGCCGGCTGGCCGCCGCTCCCGGCACGGACCTGACCCTCAACATCGGCCGCGGCGAGGGCGTCTCCGTCCGCGAGATGATCGACCGGATCAACGAGGTCACCGGCTACACGCTCGCCCCTGCCGTCACCCCTCGCCGCCCCGGCGACCCGCCGCGCGTCGTCGCCTCCGCCGACCGCATCGCCGCGGAACTGGCCTGGAAGGCCAAGTACGACGTCCACGACATGATCACGTCGGCCTGGGAGGGCTGGGTACGGCTTCATCCCGAGGCCCGGCGGGGCCAGGCCCAAGAGGGCTGAGGACCGGGGCCGCCCCCCTCGGTTCGGAAGACCGGTTCGGAAGACTGGTTCGGAAGACCCGCTCAGAAGGCCGGCTCAGGAGGTCCAGAAACGCGCTCGCCGCGGGCCGGACGTCGTCCGGGGGCCGCGGCGAGTGACTGACGGTGTACTGACGGGATCCGTCAGAGCTTGTCCATGCGGGTGTAGGGGCTGACGATACGGGCCTGGCGGGAGCCGAAGTCGACGAGCATCGCGATGCCCTCCTCGACGCCGACGATCCTGCCCAGGCCGAACTGGTCGTGCGTAACACGGTCACCCAGGGCGAAGTGCTTGGCGACCGGGACAACCGGAGCTTTGAAGGGACTGGTGGACAGGTGGCGCCGGGGCGCGGATGGCTTCGTCATCGTCAGTCCAGTATGCGCCCCCGAGGGCCTCGAAAGTGAGGCCCGGATGACAACGATCCGGACGCTACGGGGTTGACGCCCCTTGCCGGGGCGCCCCGCAAGGCGGGCGGAGCTGCGACGATACGCGGCTCCCTGGCATGCACGGGACCAGCCTCGGCCGACTTCCACTACCCGCACGTGGACCCGGACTTCGTGACCCGGCGGCGCCATTTCGACACCCTTCGACGTCTTGCGGCCGCCTTTACAACATCCTTACAACGCCTTGAGCGCCACCGCCGTGGCCCGGGCCAGGCTCTCCAGGTACCCCTTCGGCAGCTTGGGGCTGCGGATCACCACCGAGCGCCAGTACAGCGGTCCGGAGATCAGGTCGAGCGCCAGCTCGTCGTCGATGCCCATCCGGACCTCGCCGCGCCGCTCCGCCGCGGCGACGATGCCGCTGGCGACGCCCTCCTGCCCCTCCCGCAGAGCCTTCTGCATGGCCTCGGCGATGTCCGGATTGCGGGCGGCCTCGGCCTGGAGGTCGGGGATGATCTGCGAGGCGACAGGGTGACGCAGGGCCCGTGACGTGACCTCGTACAGCAGACGCAGGTCGCCCTCCAGGGAGCCCGTGTCGGGTGCCGGCAGCCCCTGCACCGCGACGGCCGACACCAGGTCGAGCACCAGGTGCAGCTTGGAGCGCCACCGGCGGTAGACCGCGGTCTTGCCCACGCCCGCGCGGCGCGCGATCCCCTCGATGGACATCCGCGCGTATCCGACGGCCGCGAGCTCCTCGAAGACGGCCGCCCTGATGGCCTCCGTCACGTCCTCCCGGAGCACCGCCGCCCCGGCGGGAGTCCGGCGGCGCGGCCGCTGCGGGCTCTCTGGGGTCCCTTCGGCGTTCGTCGGGGTCCCGTCGGCGTTCGTCGTCATGTTCATCAGCATAGGGGCGTCACGACGAAACGGTTGCGTTCCGACGTGAGATCGGCCTACGCTCACGTGACGACGATACGGTTCCGTCCCGACGTAAAGAGGGTCCCAGGTACGGGTAAAGGCGGGCCCGTAGCGACGTAAAAGAAGCGTTCGCACACCCCTCCCACGAGCCCCGCGCTCCGAGCGAAAGCAGCGGATGTGAGTCAGGTCCTCCACACACCGCCCCCGGCACCCGACCCGGTGCGGGCATCGGCCGCCCCGTCCGACGACGCCGCGGTGCTGGCCGCCCGCTACGGCCTCACGGTCAGCGGCGCCCGCCCGTCACTTCCCGCGTACGTCCGTCAGTTGTGGGCGCGCCGGCACTTCATCACGGCGTTCGCCACGGCCAAGCTCACCGCCCAGTACAGCCAGGCGAAGCTCGGCCAGGTCTGGCAGGTGGCCACGCCCCTGCTGAACGCGGCGGTCTACTACTTCATCTTCGGCGAGCTCATGGGCACGAGCCGCGGCGTACCGGACTACATCCCGTTCCTGGTCACCGGCGTCTTCGTGTGGACGTTCACGCAGAGCTCGATCATGGCGGGCACCCGGGCGATCTCCGGCAGCCTCGGCCTGGTGCGCGCCCTGCACTTCCCGCGGGCCGCGCTCCCGGTGTCGTACGCGCTGCAACAGCTCCAGCAGCTGCTGTTCTCGATGGCCGCGCTGTTCGTGATCCTGCTCTGCGTCGGTGTGCCCGTCAGTGTGTCCTGGCTCCTGGTCGTTCCCGCCCTGGCACTGCAGTTCGTGTTCAACGCGGGCGTGGCGATGATCATGGCCCGGATGGGTGCGAGGACACCGGACATCGCACAGCTGATGCCGTTCGTGCTGCGCACCTGGATGTACGTGTCCGGTGTCATGTGGAGCATCGACAAGGTGCTCACCGCCCACCAGGACATGCCGCACATCGTGCTGGTCGCCCTGGAGTGCAACCCGGCCGCCGTCTACATCGACCTCATGCGGTTCGCGCTCATCGACACCTTCCACGCGAGCCAGCTGCCCCACCATGTGTGGGCGCTCGCGGTCGGCTGGGCGCTGCTCGCCGGCGTCGGCGGTTTCATCTACTTCTGGAAGGCTGAGGAGACGTACGGCCGTGGCTGATCCCACCAACGCACCCGCCCCCACCCTCGTCGCGGACCGTGTCCCCGCCGTCGCGACCGAGCCCATCCCCACGGTCGTCGTTGACCGTGTCGACATCGTCTACCGCGTCAACGGCACGGGGGCCGGCCGCGGAAGCGCCACCGCCGCCCTCAATCGCATCCTGCGCCGGAAGAAGACCGAACAGGCCTCGGGCGTACGGAAGGTGCACGCCGTGAAGGCGGTCTCCTTCACGGCGTACCGGGGGGAGGCGATCGGGCTCATCGGCACGAACGGGTCCGGGAAGTCCACGCTGCTCAAGGCCGTCGCCGGACTGCTTCCGGTGGAGCACGGGCGGATCTTCACGGACGGGCAGCCCTCACTGCTCGGGGTGAACGCCGCCCTGATGAACGACCTGACCGGCGAGCGCAACGTCTATCTCGGCGGCCTCGCGATGGGAATGTCCCGGGAACAGGTGCGCGAGCGGTATCAGGAGATCGTCGACTTCTCCGGCATCAACGAGAAGGGCGACTTCATCACGCTGCCCATGCGGACGTACTCGTCCGGAATGGCCGCGCGGCTCCGTTTCTCCATCGCCGCGGCCAAGGACCATGACGTGCTGATGATCGACGAGGCCCTGGCCACCGGGGACCGCTCCTTCCAGAAGCGGTCCGAGGACCGTATCCGGGAGCTGCGCAAGCACGCCGGGACGGTGTTCCTGGTGAGCCACAACAACAAGTCGATCCGGGACACCTGCGACCGGGTGCTGTGGCTCGAACGCGGCGAGCTCCGTCTGGACGGGCCCACGGAGGAAGTGCTGAAGGAGTACGAGAAGTTCACCGGGGGTGGGGGGAAAGCCTCCTGAGGGGCGCGGGGAACCGCGCGAGCAACCACAGCGCACCCGCAGCCGACGAACAACCGGGATCCGCCGGGATCCGCCGGGATCCGCCGGGATCAGCGTTCGAGGAAGCTGAACAGGTCCTCCCACCTGTTCACGATCTCGGTCGTCGTGTAGCGCTGGATGTTGATGCGGGCCCGGTCGCCCATACCGTCCCGCAGCTCCTTGTCGGACATCAACGTGTCGAGGCGGCGGGCCAGTTCACCGGTGTTGCCCAGGGTGGCGAGCAGGCCGTCCTCGCCGTCGTGGACGATCTCGTGGACGCCCGGGGCGCAGTCGAAGGCGGCGCAGGGCACGGCGGTCGCCATGGCCTCCATGAGGGCGAGCGGGAAACCCTCGCCCCGGGAGGACTGGACGAAGACGGAACCGCCGCGCAGGGCGCCCGCCACATCGCTCGTACGCCCCATCCAGTCCACGGAGTTGTCGAGTCCGAGAGCCGTGCACTGCTTCTTCAGGATCTCCTCGTCCTCGCCCGAGCCGTAGATGCGCAGCCGCCAGTCCGGGTGGCGCGGCGCGACCTCCGCCCAGGTGTCGAGGAGCATGTCGATGCCCTTCTGGTCGTGCAGTCGGCCGATGCTGACGACCGCCTTCTCGGTGCGCGGCGAGGGCACGTCGGGCATGAACGGCAGCGGGTTCGGCATGAACGACGCGTTGTTCATGCCCTGTCCGATCCACAGGTCGGCATCCTCGCGGGTCAGCGCCAGCATGCGGTCGACGTCCTGGTAGTACTTCCGCACCCGCTGGAAACGCGAGGACGCCTTCGAGTACTCGAAGGACTCGTGGCTCATGCCGATCACGGTCAGCCCGCGGGTGTCGGCCTGCGCCACCCACTCCATGGCCCACACCTGCGTGACGATGACGACCGCGCCGGGCCGGGCCGCCCGGAACAGCGCGGTGAGCCTGACGGCCTGCTCGCGCATGCTCGCCTCACGCGCCCGGCCGGGACGCGGCGGCTGTCCGGCGTACAACGTCGTCATCGGGTAAGCGACTTCGCCGAGTTCCTGCACGACGTCGGACGGGGTTATACCGACGACGTGGACGCGGTGCCCGCGCCCGGTGAGGAGCCGGGCCATCTGGTGCGACCAACTGGTCACTCCGCCCAGCTCGTCGACACTGTTGGAGACGAAGAAGACGTCCCGCTGCGGTTCGGTGCTCACGAGGGTCATCCACGCCTCCACTGCGCGAAGAACTGGTCGACGATGCTCTGGGCGGCGTTCCCCTTGTCGTACTCGCCGAATTCCGCCACGAACCCCTCCCGCGCCTCCGCGTACTTCACGGCCTGCTCGTCCAGGGAGGCGAGGGCGGTGTGCAGCTCCTCCTCGGTGCGCACGACCGGTCCCGGCGCCCGTTCCAGCAGGTCGAAGTAGGTGCCGCGGCCCTCGTGCACGTACTCCTCGTAGTCGTAGGCGAAGAAGAACATCGGCCGGCCGAGGAGCGCGTAGTCGAACATCACGGACGAGTAGTCGGTGATCAGCCCGTCGGCGAGCGCGAGCAGCGGGGTCACGTCGTGGTGTGCCGATACGTCGATGACGCGCCCGCGCACGGACGGCGGAAGCACGACGTGGTTGAGGTAGTGCGAGCGCACGAGCAGGACGTACCGGTCGCCGAACGTGTCGGCGAACCGCTCCACGTCGAAGGGAAGCTCGAACCGCCGCTGCCTGCCCCCGTGTTGCCGGAAGGTGGGCGCGTACAGCAACACGGCCTTGTCGTCGGGAATCCCCAACTCGGCGGCGAGCGCCCCGCGTTCGCGAAGGCCGACTTCCTCTTCCCTCCTTCTGGTTCGCACGAGGTCGTCGTTGCGGGGATAACCGACCCGCAGCAGCGTCTTCTCCTTGAGGCGGAACGCCTGGGCGAGGGTGCGTACATCGTGCTCGGAGCGGATCAGGAACCGGTCGAAACGGTCGAGGGTGCGCTGCTGTTCGGCCTGCTCGGGCCGGGTCCTGAGCTTCCACTCGGGCTCGTCGAAGCCCATCCGTTTGAGAGCCGAGCCGTGCCAGGTCTGGATGTAGGTCGTCTCGGGCCGCTTGGTGAGCTTGAGCGGATAGCTCTGGTTGTCGACCCAGAACTCGGCCTGCGCGAGCGCCTTCAGATAGGGCAGCGACCAGCGGCGTACGAGAGTGGCGTCGGCCGGAAACCCGGCGGGACCGCTGCCCGTGTACGACCACACGGCCTCGAAGTCGAGCCCCTGGCGCCGCATCTCCTCGTAGATCGCCTTCGGGCTGTCGCTGTACTGCCGGCCCAGGTGGCTCTCGAAGACGACGAGCCCCTTCTTCACGGGCAGCCGGCTGAACACCTCGTGGTAGAGGCGGATCTTGGTGTCGCCGGAGGTGAGCTTCCTGCGCACCTCCTTCACCTTGCGGTACCCGGACTTGGCGAACCGGCCGGGCGCGCCCCGCACACCCCGCTCGACGAGCGCGTCCACCTTCTCGCGGGTCACGATCCGGAAGGAGAGATGCCCGCGCGAGGAGATCTCGGGGGTGACATGGTCGGCGACCAGCCGGGTGAGCCGGGGCCGGACGGGCAACTGCCCGTCGGCCAGCCCGGGTTCGGAGGCGGTGAGACGGGTGGTGGTCCGGGCGCCGTCGACGTCGAGATGCAGCCGTACGTCCCACACCGCGTCCACGATGCCCAGGGGCCGCAGCCCGCGCGCGAGGTCGGCCGACGCCTCCCAGGCGATGGCCTCGCCCTCGTGCCGCAGGGTGGCGACGGGGAAGCGGAAGACCTGGAAGCGCACGCCCTTGCGACGGGCGGCGAACTCCAGCTCGCCGCCGAGCCGGGCGCCGGGCGGAACGACACCGAGGGGATTGGTGATGTGCCCAGCGAGCCGAACGGTACCGGCGGCCTCCTCGTACCCGGTCAGAACGTTGCGCAGGAACATCTTCTCGACGGGCTTGGCGTGATAGCCGAGTTCGGTGACGTCCAGGACGTGCCGGGCGAAGTCGCCGTCGAGGTGGTCGTCGAGATGTTCCGCGCACCAGTAGATCCGGCCGTCGCGTTCCACCATCGGCGCGGAGATCTTGTCGCGGTTGGTGAGCGTGTCCACGGCCGGCAGAAGGTTGTCCCAGTCGCTCTTCTGCAGCAGATAGGCGCAGATGGCGTGGATGGGCTCCACCTCGTCGAAGGCGGCGCGGTCGATGGACTCCAGATAGCCGCGGGCGATCGCGGCGAACTCCTCCCGGTAGGAGGCGTCCCGGAACGGCAGGTCACGCAGATGCAGCACCAGGTCGTGCTTGAGGAACTTGACGTCCTTGTGGAACTTCAGCTCCAGCAGACCTTTGTCCGCGAGGAGTTGATCGACCCGCCGATGGATCTCCATCCGGTGCGAGAAGTTGGCGATCTCGGCACGCCTGTTGCTGATCGACTTCGTCGCGGCCTTGTCGACGACGTTCCAGTCGTAGACGCGGTTCGGGATGAGGGTGATGCGGCGGGCGGCGGCGTAGGCCTGGGCGGAGAAGAGGAGATCTTCGTAGTGAATGCCGACAGGAAAGGCGAGCCCCTGCTCAACGAGGAACTCCCTCCGATAGCACTTGTTCGTCGAGAGGGTGTCGAAGACGAGCAGGTCGGGCAGCTCGGAGATCGACTCCAGGGTGCGGGTACGGGCGTACAGCCACGGGTACCACTTGACCTCCTTGCCGTTGCGCGAGTCCACGTGCACCCGCACGCACATCCCGGAGACCAGGTCGGCGCCGGTCGTCTCGGCCGCCTCCAGCATGTTCCGGCAGGCGTTGCGCTCCAGTACGTCGTCGCTGTCGAGGAAGAGGACGTATGTGCCGCGGGCCTGGGCGATGCCGTGATTGCGGGGAGCCCCGCATCCTCCGCTGTTCCGGTCGAGCCGGAAGGCCCGGACCCGCCCTGGCTGCTCGGCGGCCAGCCCCCTCGCCACGTCGTACGACCCGTCCGTGCTCCGGTCGTCCACGATCACGACCTCGACGTTCCGCAAGGTCTGCTCCAGCACGGAGCGCACGGCTGTGACCAGCCGTGACTCGTCGTTGTAGACGATCACGACCACGGACACGTCCGGTGCGACGCCCTGCGCGGGAAGCGATTCCTCGTTCATCCTATTTATCCTAAGTGTCCCTCACTGAACCCTGTACGGGGTGTAGGCCGCTTGGGGGCCACTTAGGTAGATGTTGATCGAGAGACCCGGGTTGCTCCGGGGACTTCCCTTCCCCTGGGGGCTACAACTCAGCCCCTCCGGCGTTTGAGGAGCGGGGGTTCGGGGGCGGAGCCCCCGAGTAGTGACGGGAATGGGTAGGGGCGGCGGGGGCGAAAAGAAGGGGCGCCCCCAACCCGCAGGGCGCCCCTTCTCCTGTCGCCAGGACTACGTCCGCGTGCGCAGCATCGTCCGCATCGTCCTCATCGCCACAGACAGATTCGCGAGATCGAACGCCTCGGACCCCTGAATCTCCTCCAGAGTCGTCCGCGCCCGGGAAAGAATCGCCGCGTTCTTCCCCTCCCACGCCTTGAACCGCTGCTCAGGCGTGGACCCCCCGTTACCGACGGCAAGAACATCCGCGGTCAGCGCGGCGTGCGCCGCGTACAGGTCCTCCCGGATGGACGCCCGAGCCATGGACTGCCACCGATCCGCACGAGGCAGCTCGATGATCCGGTCCATGAGCTGCGTGACCCGCAGACGGTCGGCAAGGTCGTAGTAGACCTCCGCGACGTCCATCGGGTCCTTGCCCACCCGGTCCCCCACCGCCACGATGTCGAGCGACGGGAAGGCGGACGAGAACCCGGCCACCCGCTGGGCGAGCTCGTCGGGCACCCCGGCCCCGGACAGCTCGTCGTAGATCTGCTGGTACCACTCCAGATCCGCACCCCGCAGCAGCTTGGGCAGCTCGGCCCAGACCCGCGTGACCCCTTCACGGAAGAAGTCGATCGTCTCGGCGAGCTCCAACGGCTGCGGCCGGTTGTTGAGCAACCACCGCGTCCCCCGCTCGACGAGCCGCCGCGAGTGCAGCCGGATCCGGGTCTGGACACCCGCGTCGACCGTGTTGTCGAGCGCCTCGACGGCGTCCCACACCTCGCTGGAGTTGAAGATCGCACGGGCCGCGGTCTGCGCCCGGACGATCTCCTCCAGCGAGGCCCCGGTCTCCTCGCGGAGCCGGTGCAGGAAGCTCGTACCACCGGTGTTGACCGTGTCGTTGACCAGCACGGTCGTGACGATCTCGCGCGACAGCGGATGGTTGTCGATCTGCTCGATGAACTGCTCGCGCAGCGCGGTCGGGAAGTACGCGTGCAGCAGGCTCCGCAGATACAGATCGTCGGGCAGCGACGTGTGCAGCAGCTCGTCGGAGACCGTGATCTTCGTGTACGCGAGGAGGACGGCCGTCTCCGGCGAGGTCAGACCCTGCCCGGTGCCGAGCCGCTCCCGGATCTGCCGGTCGGTCGGCAGGAACTCCAGCGCCCGGTCCAGATGGCCCTCGCGGACCAGATGGCGCATGAAGCGCTGCTGGGCGTGGAGCATGTCCTTGGACTGGGCGAGCGCGTTGGCCAGGGCCGTGTTCTGCGCGTAGTTGTTGCGCAGGACGAGCGCGCCGACCTCGTCGGTCATCTCGGCGAGCAGCTTGTTGCGCTGCTTGACGGTCATGTCGCCGTCCGCGACCACCGCGTTGAGCAGGATCTTGATGTTCACCTCGTGGTCGGAGGTGTCCACGCCCGCGCTGTTGTCGATGGCGTCGGTGTTGACCTTGCCGCCGGCCTGCGCGAACTCGATGCGCCCGAGCTGGGTGAGGCCGAGGTTGCCGCCCTCACCGACAACCTTGACCCGGAGGTCGGCGCCGTCCACCCGGATCGCGTCGTTGGCCTTGTCGCCGACGTCCGCGTGCGACTCGGTCGACGCCTTCACGTACGTACCGATGCCGCCGTTCCACAACAGGTCCACCTGCGCCTTGAGGATCGCCCTCATCAGGTCGGCGGGGGTCATCTTGGCGATGTTGCCCTCGATGCCGAGGGCCTCACGAATGTGGCTGTTGAGCTGGATGGCCTTGGCCGTACGGGGGAAGATGCCGCCGCCCTGCGACAGCAGCGTCTTGTCGTACTCCTCCCAGGAGGAGCGCGGCAGCTCGAAGAGGCGACGGCGCTCGGCGTACGAGGTGGCCGCGTCCGGGTTCGGGTCGATGAAGATGTGCCGGTGGTCGAAGGCTGCGACCAGCCGGATGTGCTCGCTGAGCAGCATGCCGTTGCCGAACACGTCACCGGACATGTCACCCACGCCGACGACCGTGAAGTCCTCGGTCTGTGTGTTGACGGCCAGCTCCCGGAAGTGCCGCTTGACGGACTCCCAGGCGCCGCGGGCGGTGATGCCCATCTTCTTGTGGTCGTAGCCGGCCGAGCCGCCGGAGGCGAAGGCGTCCCCGAGCCAGAAGTTGTAGCTCTCCGCGACGCCGTTGGCGATGTCGGAGAACGTGGCCGTGCCCTTGTCCGCGGCGACGACGAGGTAGGTGTCGTCCTCGTCGTGCCGGACGACGTCGGCGGGCGGTACGACCTCGCCGGCCACCATGTTGTCGGTGATGTCGAGCAGCGCCGAGATGAAGGTCTTGTAGCTGCGGATGCCCTCGGCCAGCCAGGCGTCGCGGTCCACGGCCGGGTCGGGCAGCTGCTTGGCGACGAAGCCGCCCTTGGCTCCGACGGGCACGATGACGGTGTTCTTGACCATCTGCGCCTTGACCAGGCCGAGGATCTCGGTCCGGAAGTCCTCACGCCGGTCGGACCAGCGCAGCCCGCCCCGCGCGACCTTGCCGAACCTCAGGTGGACACCCTCGACGCGCGGCGAGTACACCCAGATCTCGTACGCCGGACGCGGCGCCGGCAGGTCCGGGATGGCCTGCGGGTCGAACTTCATGGAGACGTACGTGTGCGGTTCGCCGCCGCCCGCCTCCTGGAAGAAGTTCGTTCGCAGGGTCGCCTTGATGACCGTGAGGAACGAGCGCAGGATCCGGTCCTCGTCCAGGCTGGCGACCTGGTCGAGGGCGGCGTCCAGCTCCTCCAGGAGGGCGTCGGTCAGTTCGAGGCCGGCGCGCTGGCGGTCCGGCGACATCCGCGCCTCGAAGAGCGAGACGAGCAGCCGGGTGGTGTGGACGTTGTTGCGGAGGGTGTCCTCCATGTAGTCCTGGCTGAACGTCGAACCGGCCTGCCGCAGGTACTTGGCGTACGCGCGCAGCACCATCGCCTGCCGCCAGTTCAGGCCGGCGCTCAGGACGAGGGAGTTGAAGCCGTCGTTCTCGGCCTGCCCGGTCCAGGTCGCCGAGAAGGCCTCCTGGAACCGCTCGCGGCCGTCGTCACCGAGGTGGTCGCCGTTGCCGCTGCCCGTCCTGGGCAGGCGCAGACCGAAGTCGTAGATCCACGCGGACGCGCGGTCCGAGCAGCGCAGCTCGTAGGGGCGCTCGTCGGTGACCTCGACGCCGAGCCGGGTGAGGACCGGCAGGACGGCGGAGAGGGAGACCGACTCCCCGGTGCGGTAGATCTTGAAGCGGCGCTCGCCCGGGGCCGCCCCCACCGGCTCGTACAGGCTGAGTGCGAAGTTCTTGCCGTTGCCGAGCTGATCCAGGTGGACCAGGTCGGCGACCGCGGTGCGCGGGTTGTGGTCGGCCTTGTAGCCCTCGGGGATGGCGTTGCCGTACCGGCGCAGCAGTTCGGCGGCGCGCTCCTCGCCGCACTCCGCGTTCAGTGCCTCGGCGAAGCCGTCGGCCCAGGAGCGGGCGGCCTCGACGAGCCGTGCCTCGATGCGGTCCTTGTCGGCGTCGCTGAGCTGCGGCAGCTCGGTGCCCTGCGGGACCCGGACCACGAAGTGCAGCCGGGAGAGGATCGACTCGGTGTTCCACGCGGTGAAGTCGACGCTGATGCCGCCGAGCTCCTCCTTCAGGATGTCGATGATCCGCAGGCGCACGCCGGTGGTGTAACGGTCGCGCGGGAGGTAGACGAGCGCCGAGTAGTAGCGCCCGTACTCGTCCTGCCGCAGGTAGAGCCGCAGGCGGCGCCGTTCCTGGAGGTAGAGGACGGAGGTGACGATCGCCCGCAGCTCGTCGGGCGGGGTCTGGAAGAGCTCGTCGCGCGGGTACGTCTCCAGGATCTGGAGGAGGTCGCGCCCGTCGTGACTGTTGGGCGAGAAGCCCGCGCCCTTGAGGACCTCGGCGACCTTGCGCCGGACGACGGGGACCCGGCGTACGGACTCGGTGTACGCGGCGGAGGAGAAGAGGCCCAGAAAACGGCGCTCGCCGACGACGTTGCCGTCCTCGTCGAACTTCTTCACGCCGACGTAGTCGAGGTAGGAGGGCCGGTGCACGGTGGCGCGGCTGTTGGCCTTGGTGAGGATCAGGAGCTTGTGCTCGCGGGCCTTGGCACGGGCGTCGGCGGGCAGCCGCTCGAAGGACGGGCTGACCGGGTGGCTCTCGTCGGTCGCGTGGTGCGGATCGGAGCGCAGGATGCCGAGTCCGGTGCCGGGAACGGCGGCGAGCGAGTCGTCCTCGCGCAGCTCGTACTCCCGGTACCCGAGGAAGGTGAAGTGGTCGTCCGCCAGCCAGCGCAGCAGCTCACGGGCCTCCTCCACCTCCTGGTCGCGCAGGTCGTCGGCGGTCGGCTCGGTGGGCAGCTCGTCGGCGATGCGCAGCGCGGAGTCGCGCATCTTCTCCCAGTCCTCGACGGCCTCACGGGCGTCGGACAGGACGCGCACCAGGTCGGCGGTGATCTGCTTCAGATCGGCGCGGTCGGTCTCGCGGTCGATCTCGACATGGATCCAGGACTCGACAAAGGCGTCGTGGGGCAGCTCGCCGGTGGGCCGGGTCTTCAGGACCTCGATGAGCTTGCCGGTGAGATCGCGCCGCACGATGACCTGCGGGTGGATGACGACATGGATCCCGCGCCCCTGCCGGGACAGCTCGTTGGTCACGGAGTCGACGAGGAAGGGCATGTCGTCCGTGACGACCTCGACGACGGAGTGGCTGCAGGTCCAGCCGTTCTCCTCGACCGTCGGTGTGTGGACTCTTACGTTGGCCGTGCCCTGAGGTCGGTTCTCGGCCAGCCGGTAGTGCGAGAAGGCGGCTCCGAAGACGTCGTCCGGGTCTCGGTCGGTGAGGTCTTCGGGGGCGGTGTGCAGGTAGTAGCGCTGGAGGAACGCGAGCAGGGTGTCCTGGTCGGGAGCGCTCGCGCCCGTCTTCCCGGTCGGCAGGTGAAGATTCCCCCCGACCGGGCTGTTCTCAGCTACCCGGGCGGCCCGTTCGAGCAGCTCGGCCTTGGCTTCGTCCAGCTTGGTCTGCATTGTCCTCTGGCTCCTGTCGCGCGCCGTTGCGTGACGTCGTAGAACGTGAAGTGACGTAGCGCCGCGACGCGGGGTGTCCGGTCTCGTTCGACGCTATGCCGCGATGAGAGATGAGCGGGGCGTTATCGGCCATTCTCGGCCGCTCCGGAGGCTGTGACGCTGCTCTCGGTGCACCTGCGCCTGCCGCGTATGCGGCGCTTTCTGCGCTTCCCCACCCGGGGAGACCAGCGACCGCCCGGTCACGGATGTCGTCCGTGCGTTCCGGGCGCAGGGCAGGGGCGACAAGGCCCCCGCGACGTATCGCGCTGATCACGGCACAAGGCTATCGCTCTCCACGGGCCCCCCGTCATGAGCCGTATGTGTACAAAAGAGGGCCCCCCTTTTTGACACTCTGCACAGTTTGCTCCACGAGGGGCGCCCCTTAGGGGCGCGGGGAACTGCGCGACAAGCCACGACGGACCCGCAGCCGACCCCTCACCCCGGGGGGCCTGGGGGCGAAGCCCCCAGTTTCACGCGGGGGACCCACCCCAGGGCCCCAAGAAACTGCCGACTCAGGCCGCCAACCGCTCGGCCTCCGAGACAGCCTCCTCCAGGCTGTCCACGACCGGCACCCCGATCCCCTCAAGGCTGGCCCGGCTGTGCGACCCACCGGTGTAGAGCACGGCCCGCGCCCCCACGTGCAGCGCCGCCACCGCGTCGTCCGCCGCGTCCCCGATCACCACCGTACGAGCGGGCTCCACGCCCGTCAGCGCTCCCAGATGGCGGACCATGTGCTCGGCCTTGCTGCCCCCGGACGGCCCGGTCCGCCCGTCGACCCGTACGAAATGGGGCTCGATCCCGAACCCCCGTACCAACGGAACGAGCTCGTCGTGCCCGTACATGCTCAGGATCGACTGACTGCGACCGGCCGACGCCCACTCGGCGAGCAGCCCGGGCACTCCGTCGGTGAGCCCGCAGCCCACCCGGTGCTCGGTGTAGTACCGCTGGAAGGTCAGGTCCATGACCTCCCACTCCTCGTCCGTGGGCAGCCGCCCTATCAGCCGCTCGTAGAACTTCGGCACCGGTACGCAGTACAGCTCCCGGTACCTCTCCAGCGTGATCGGTTCCAGCCCCAGCTCGGCGAACGCCGCGTTCGTCGCGCCGATGATCGCCGTGTTGTCGTGGAACAGGGTTCCGTTCCAGTCCCAGACAATGTGTGCCGCTCCGTGCATCCCCATACCGAAAAAATACCCGGCCACACTGACAACACATCCTGTGCGCTTCAGCACGCCCCCAGGAACCGCGACCGGGAGGGCGGATCCCTCAGTCGCCCAGCCCCACCAGGTTCGAGATCTCCTGCGTGGCGAACCACAGCAGCTCGTGGTCCTCGGCCCCGTCCACGACGAACTGCGCGTCGTCGTCACCCCGGTCGGCCGCGCCCAGCACGTCCACGGCCGCGGTCACGTCCGCCTCGGCCTCGTCCGAGTCGAGATGCACGGCGGCGGCCTTGGCCAGCGCCACGGCTCCACCGACCCGCACCTCGCCGAGCGCCGAGGGGTCGAGCCCCCGGTCGGGATCGGCGACGGCGGCCCCGTCCGGCACGTCGACGGCGACGACGACCCGCCGCCGCGGGGCTCCGGGGTCGAGCGCGACCAGCCGCAGGGAGGCGAGCGCGGCCCGGTTCAGCGCCGCGTACTCCAGTTCCTCGATGTCGTCGGACAGGTACCACTCCCGCAGCGCGGGCGTGACGGCGTACGCGGCGAAGGGCCCCGACCCCAGCTCACCCGTCTTGTACGCCTCGGCGAGACCGGAGAGGGTCAGGGGGACGTAGACGCGCATGGCTGGCCGCTTTCGTAGTCGGATTGCGTCGGTCGGATCCCGCCGCCGGGCTTCGACGCCGGATCTCGCCCTCGGCTTTCGCCGTCGGAGGGCTCCGAGGGGCGGCTCGGCGCCTCCCGGGAGAGCCTTCAGGATACGTGCGGGCGTCCCCTTTCGAGTCCCGGCCACCCCTCAGGAGGCGTCCACCCCCGGCCTCGCACATCACCCGGTACACCCCAGCCCCGCCAAGCCTCCCGCCCTCCCCCGTCACCCTGATAGGTGAACCTTCCGGCGCCCCCGGCGCGCGCCCAGCGTCCTTGCGGCCGCCCGCTCCGGCCTCGTACAAGATCCCCAACGGAAAGTTACCGACCGGTATCGACTCGGTCCGACGGAATGGGGATCCCGCCATGAACAAGGTGATGACCAGGACGAAGCGCACCACGGGCGCCCCGGGCACCCGCCCGCCGGTACGCCACGACACGCGCCGCCCGGGCGGCGGCACACCACGTACGACACCGGGCGGAGGCACACCCCGCACAAGGCGGTCAGGCACGACCCCAGGCGACTCGGCGCCGAGCGGCTCGGCGCCGGGCGGCACCGCACTCGCCCCGACCCGGAGCACGAGCGCACCCCACACGGCCCCGCACACTCCCCCGCGCGACGGCCGCCCACCCACCACGTCGACGACCTCGACCACTTCGCCGGTCCCGTCCGGAGCCCCGCCCCGGACGACCCCCACAACGCGCACAGTCCCCGCTGAGGGCCCTCCCGGCGCACCCCGGCAGCCTCGCCCCACCGACCTGTTCGCCGACCGTCTGCTGGCCGTCCTGAGTGGTCAGCGCCCCGTCCACTGCATGCTCCGGCACACCGCGGGACGCGCGTACGACGAACTGGCCTGGCTCGCCGAACGCGGCCCTCTCCGCGCCCGCGGCACCCGCCCCGTCGTCCGCGACATCGGCTACTACGTCCCCCGTCCGGGCGCCGTCGAGGCCTTCGCCCGCATCGGGGCGGGCGACCAGCTCCGCGCCATGGCCTTCCGCCTGGAACAGGGCCCCGACCTCCGCTGGCGCTGCACAGCAGTAGAACTCGGCGGCGCCCGCATGCCACACACAAACGAGGACTGACCAGGCACGCCCCAACCCTGGGCGCCCCGGAAGGGGCGCGGGGAACTGCGCGACAAGCCCCCACGGCCCGCAGCCGACAACACGACCCCGGCGGCGCCGAAAGCCAGGCGAGGGGCCAGGGGCTGAGGCCGGGGGCCGGGGCCCGGGGCCGGAAGCCAACCCAACGCAAAGGGCCGGGCACCAAAAGATGCCCGGCCCTTCAACTGCCCACACCGCAAAGCGAACCGCCCACCCCGCGGAGCAAAACCCACCCCGCGGAGCGAACCGTCACTTCTTGCGGCGACGGCCACCCTTCTGCTGCTTACGCCGCTCCGCGCGCGTAAGCCCGTCGGACTCCGACCGCACCGGCTCGTCGTCGTTGGTGAAGTCGCCCTCGACGATGCCACCCTCGCCGTCCACGGTCGGCGCGGAGAAGTGCAGCCGGTCCGGCCGCTGCGGGGTGTCGAGACCCTTGGCCCGGATCTCCGGACGGGAGGAACCCGCCGGAACCGCGTCCCCCTTGGCGAGCGACGGCTTCGCGTCCTCGACCGGGACCTCCTCGACCTGCTGCTCGACCTGGACCTCCAGGTTGAACAGGTAGCCGACGGACTCCTCCTTGATGCCGTCCATCATGGCGGTGAACATGTCGAAGCCCTCGCGCTGGTACTCGACCAGCGGGTCCTTCTGGGCCATCGCGCGCAGGCCGATGCCCTCCTGGAGGTAGTCCATCTCGTAGAGGTGCTCACGCCACTTGCGGTCCAGGACCGACAGCACGACCCGGCGCTCCAGCTCACGCATGATCTCGGAGCCGAGCTGCTCCTCGCGGGCCGAGTACTGCTCGTAGATGTCGTCCTTGATGGACTCGGAGATGAACTCGGCGGTCAGACCGGCACGGTCGCCGGCCGCCTCCTCCAGCTCCTCCACGGTGACCTTCACCGGGTAGAGCTGCTTGAAGGCGCCCCACAGCCGGTCCACGTCCCATTCCTCGGCGAAGCCCTCGGCGGTCTCCGCGTCGATGTACGCGTCGATCGTGTCGTTCATGAAGTGCTGGATCTGCTCCTGCAGGTCCTCGCCCTCCAGGACGCGCCGGCGCTCGCCGTAGATGACCTCGCGCTGCCGGTTGAGGACCTCGTCGTACTTGAGGACGTTCTTCCGGGTCTCGAAGTTCTGCGTCTCGACCTGCGACTGGGCGGAGGCGATGGCACGGGTGACCATCTTGTTCTCGATCGGCACGTCGTCCGGAACGTTCGCCATCGACATGACGCGCTCGACCATCTGGGCCTTGAAGAGGCGCATCAGGTCGTCGCCCAGCGAGAGGTAGAAGCGGGACTCGCCCGGGTCGCCCTGACGGCCGGACCGACCGCGCAGCTGGTTGTCGATACGGCGGGACTCGTGCCGCTCGGTGCCCAGCACATAGAGCCCGCCGAGGTCCTTGACCTCTTCGAACTCGGCCTGCACGGCCTTCTCGGCCCGCTCCAGGGCGGCGGGCAGCGCGGCGGCCCACTCCTCGATGTGCTCCTCGGGGTCGAGGCCGCGCTGGCGCAGCTCGGCCTCGGCGAGGTCGTCGGGGTTGCCGCCGAGCTTGATGTCCGTACCACGGCCGGCCATGTTCGTGGCGACGGTGACGGCACCCTTGCGGCCGGCCTGGGCGATGATCGGGGCCTCGCGGTCGTGCTGCTTCGCGTTCAGCACCTCGTGCTGGATGCCTCGCTTGGAGAGCTGCTGCGAGAGGTACTCGGACTTCTCGACCGACGTCGTGCCGACGAGGATCGGCTGGCCCTTCTCGTGCTTCTCGGCGATGTCGTCGACCACCGCGTCGAACTTCGCGACCTCGGTGCGGTAGATCAGGTCCGACTGGTCCTTGCGGACCATGGGCCGGTTGGTCGGGATCGGGACGACGCCGAGCTTGTAGATCTGGTGGAACTCGGCGGCCTCGGTCATCGCCGTACCGGTCATGCCGGAGAGCTTGTCGTAGAGGCGGAAGAAGTTCTGCAGGGTGATCGTGGCGAGCGTCTGGTTCTCGTCCTTGATGTCCACCCCTTCCTTCGCCTCGATCGCCTGGTGCATGCCCTCGTTGTAGCGGCGGCCGGCGAGGATACGGCCGGTGTGCTCGTCGACAATCATGACTTCGCCGTCGATGACGACGTAGTCCTTGTCCTTCTTGAAGAGCTCCTTGGCCTTGATGGCGTTGTTGAGGTAGCCCACCAGAGGCGTGTTCACCGACTCGTAGAGGTTGTCGATGCCCAGCCAGTCCTCGACCTTGGCGACGCCGGGCTCGTGGATGGCGACGGTGCGCTTCTTCTCGTCGACCTCGTAGTCGCCGGTCTCCTCGATGCCCTTGAGGGTGTTGCCCGCCTCGCCCTTCTTCAGGCGCGTGACGAGCTTCGCGAAGTCGCCGTACCACTTGGTGGCCTGGTCGGCCGGGCCGGAGATGATCAGCGGCGTACGGGCCTCGTCGACGAGGATCGAGTCGACCTCGTCGACCACCGCGAAGTTGTGGCCGCGCTGCACCAGTTCGTCCTGCGACCACGCCATGTTGTCGCGCAGGTAGTCGAAGCCGAACTCGTTGTTCGTGCCGTACGTGATGTCGCACCCGTACTGCTCGCGGCGCTGGGCCGGCGTCATGTTGGCCAGGATGCAGCCGACGCTCAGGCCCAGGAACTTGTGGACACGGCCCATCATCTCGGAGTCGCGCTCGGCCAGGTAGTCGTTGACCGTGATGAGGTGAACGCCGTCTCCGGAGAGGGCGTTCAGATACGTGGGCAGCGTGCCGACCAGGGTCTTGCCCTCACCGGTCTTCATCTCGGCGACATGGCCGAGGTGGAGCGCGGCGCCGCCCATGATCTGTACGTCGTAGTGACGCTGGCCGAGGACGCGCTTGGCGGCCTCGCGGACGGTCGCGAACGCCTCGGGCAGCAGGTCGTCGAGGCTTTCGCCGTCGGCGTACCGCTGCTTGTACTCATCGGTCAGGGCTCGCAGCTCGGCGTCGGAGAGGCCAACGAAGTCCTCTTCGATGGAGTTGACCTGGTCCGCGATGCGGTGCAGCTTGCGCAGGATCTTTCCTTCGCCTGCACGCATGATCTTCGAGAGGACGGACACGGGGGTTTGTCTCCTTGCCGGTCGGGCCTGGGACGGTCGGTTTCAATGACAGTTTCAAATCACAGCTTGAGCAACGGCCATCGTAAGCGAGGACCCCACCGCGCCGGGAGGTCTGCATGTGACAGCCACTAGGACAACGGGCGGAGGATGCGGAAGGTGCCGCGCAAGCGCTACGAAAGGTAACCGCCGCCTCACACAGGGCTAAAGTGATGGCTTCCTCACCGAAGCCCGAGCAGAATCGGCCGATGGACCCCGTCACACTGACCTCCGAACGGCTCCTGTTGCGCACGGTGGGACCGCACGACACCGACGCCGTGTACGACGCCGTCCAGGATCCCGACATCCAGCGCTGGACCACGATCCCCTCGCCCTATCTGCCCGAGCACGCCACGGCCTTCACCGAGCAGATGGTGCCCGACGGATGGGTGGACTGCTCGATGTTCACCTTCGGTGTCTTCCTGCCCATCAGCGGTGAGCTCGCCGGCATGCTCGCCATCACGATGCGCTCCCTGGGAGTCGGCGAGATCGGTTTCTGGGCGACGAAGGAACACCGGGGCAACGGCTACATCACCGAGGCCGCCGTCACCGCCTCCCGCTGGGCGTTCACCCAGCTGGCGATCGACCGCGTCGAGTGGCGGGCCGAGGTCGGCAACACGGGCTCCCGCGCGGTCGCCGAACGCGCCGGCTTCACCATCGAAGGCACCCTTCGTTCCGGCATCAACAACAAGGGCGTACGCCGCGACTGCTGGATCGGATCCCTGCTCCCGTCGGACCTGGGCCTGCCGTCGACAGCGCCCTACCTGCCCGCACCACGCCAGGACTGAACTCCTGACGCCCGCCCGTCCCCCGGACCGACTTCCCCGGCGGTTTTCGCAGCTCAGGGCCCACTGTCAGTGGCACCGCATATCGTGCGGACCATGACGAGTCTGCCGCGCCCCACCGCCGATCTCACCGCCGACGAGGCCCGCCGAATCGCCCTGCGCGCCCAGGGTTTCCTGGGCGCCCCCGACCGCAGGGGCGGCGTCCGAGGCGTACTGCGACACCTGGGCGCGGTCCAGCTCGACACGATCTCCGTCCTGGCCCGCTCCCACGAACTCATTCCGTACGCCCGTCTCGGCGCGGTCGGCCGCAAGACGGTGGACACCGCCTACTGGACCCCGGCGTCCGACGGCACGGCTCCGCCGAGCCCCCACGCCTTCGAGTACTGGTCGCACGCCGCCTGCATCCTCCCCGTCGAGGAGTGGCCGCACTTCGCGTTCCGCCGCCGCGCCTACCGCGCCCGCCCGCACTGGAACCACGCGCTGCCGGACGGCACGTACGAGCAGGTCATCAAGCAGCTGAGGACCGAAGGCCCGCTCACGGCCACCGACTTGGGCGGCGCGAAGAAGACCAGCGAGTGGTGGGACTGGTCGGGCACGAAGGTCGCCGTCGAACGCGCGCTGATGCACGGCGAGGTGGTGTGCACCGAGCGGCGCGGCTGGAAGCGGGTGTACGACCTCGCCGAGCGCGCCATCCCGGCCGACGTGCTCCACGACGAGCTGGACGACACGGAGTGCCTGCGCCGCCTGGTCCGGCTCGCGGGCCAGTCCCTGGGCGTCGGCACGCGCGCGGACATCGCCGACTACCACCGCCTCAAGGGCGAGCAGGTCGACGCGGTGCTCGCGGACTCCGGTCTGGTCCCGGTGACGGTGGAGGGCTGGGCCAAGCCCGCCTGGGCGGATCCTGCGGCCCTGGAGACCCCTCCGCGGGGCCGCCACCGCACCACGCTCCTGTCGCCGTTCGACTCCCTGGTCTGGGAGCGGGCCCGCACGGAGCGCGTCTTCGGCTTCACCCACCGCCTGGAGGCCTACGTCCCCAAGCCGAAGCGCGTCTACGGCTACTTCGCCATGCCGGTCCTCGCCGGCGGCCATCTGGTCGGCCGCGTGGACCCGGCCCGCGAGGGCGCCACGCTGGTGGCCAAGCAGGTCACCCTGGAGAGCCCCAAGGCGGTACCGGCAGTGGCCCAGGCCCTCCTGGAGGCAGCCACCTGGGTCGACTGCACCAACATCCGAGTGGAGCGGGCAAACACCCCGTCCCTACGAGAAGCCCTGACAACGGAACTGGCCCGGACGCTGGGCTAGACAGACCGAGGCCCCCGTCGGCAGCGTCGGGGGCTTTCAGGGGCGCGGGGAACTGCGCGCCCAGCCACATCCGGCCCGCAGCGACAACCCGACCCACGCCCCCACGGCGCTACCGCTGTCCTGCCCCTGCCACTACCTGCCGCTCTCAACGAATCTCGAGAATCTTCTCCCGCATCGCATACACAACAGCCTCCATCCTGGAGTGCAACTGCAGCTTCTCCAGAATGTTCCGCACATGGTTCTTCACGGTGTTCTCGGAGATGAACAACTCCTTGGCGATATCCCGGTTGTTCATCCCGGTCGCCACAAGCTTGAGAACCTCCAGCTCACGCTCGGTGAGCCGAGGCGCCGGCACCAGCCGCCGCTCATCCGTACGCTGGATCATCGACTTGAACTCGGTGAGCAGCTTCGACGCCATCGACGGACTGATCTGCGACTGCCCGTCCGCGACGGCACGAATAGCCGTGGCCACTTCGTCCGTGGAGATCTCCTTGAGGAGATACCCGGTGGCCCCCGCCTTGATCGCGTCGTAGAGGTCGGCCTCCTCGTCACTGATCGTCAGCATGATGATCTTCGCGCTGGGCGCGACCTCCTTGATGGAGGTGCACGCCTCGATCCCACCGCGCTTGGGCATGCGTACGTCCATCAGCACGATGTCCGGCAGCAGATCGGCGGCCTTGTCGACCGCCTCCGCGCCGTCACCCGCCTCGCCGACGACCTGGATGTCCTCTTCGGCGGCGAGCACGATCTCCAGGCCGCGACGGAAGAGGGCATGGTCGTCCACGACAAGGACCCTGATGGGTTCCTTGCGTGGGGACCCCGCGTCCGGGCCCATGCCGACGACGCCGTCGTCGGCATCTTCGTCACGCATCGGTCCGAAGCTGTCCGCCATGGTTCCTCCCCCTGAAGGCCGTGGCCTGTGTTTCCTGTGCCATCGCCAACCCGAGGCAACGGCCCACCGGTTGGGCCGGTACGGCCATGATTTCATGCCCGGGCGACAACGGGACGACAGAGCGGGGCACTGAGGGGTCGCACACCGGTGCCCCTGGGGGCGCACGGGCACTCCAGGGGCACCGCCGGGGTCCCCCCGGCCTAAGGCCGGGGTAGCTCGGAGGGCGAGGTCAGCCGCCCAGTGCCCCGCCTGCCGGGGCCTGCTGTGCCTTGGCGACCATCGGGTCCGTGCTGAGGTGGATGACGCCGTAGTCGTACGCGTGCCGCCGGTAGACGACACTCGGTTCCTTGGTCTCGGAGTCGACGAACAGATAGAAGTCGTGCCCGACCAGCTCCATCTCGTAGAGCGCCTGGTCGAGCGTCATCGGGGACGCGACGTGGGTCTTCTCGCGGACGACGAGGGGGCCGTCACCCTTCACCTCGAGCGAGCCGATCCTCTTGGTCGGCACGGCCTCGGGCTCTTCCTCGTGGACCACACTGCCGTTCCCGTTCAGCGTCGCCGCACCCGGGACGTGGTCGGCGACCTCGGCTGCCGAGATCCTGCGGGCGCCACGGCGCGTGTACCGCTTGTCGTGCTGCTTGCGCAGCCGTGCTTCCAGCTTGTCTGCCGCCAGGTCCAGCGCCGCGTACGGATCGCTTGCCGCTGCCTCCGCCCGGATCACCGGACCGCGGGAGTGAAGCGTGATCTCCACTCGGTCGGAGCGGTCGGCCTGCCGGGGGTTCAGCTCCTTGGACACCTCGACGTCGAGGCTGATCACCTTGCCGTCGAGCTTCTGGATCTTCTCCAGCTTCAGCTTCTCGGCCACGTGCTTGCGGAACCGCTCGGGCACCTCGGTCTTGCGGCCCTTGACGACGATGTCCACGCAGAACTCCGTTCCCGGATCACTCCGCATCGACGGCGGAGCATCTCCCTTTTGCACCAGGCTCCAGCGACTCCCGGAGCCTCGGACTCGGTGACTTCCACCTCCTCCTCCCCCGCGGGCAAGATCTCCACCCACTGTCGCGGGTGATTGCAGAAAACCCACGGCACGGCATTCCGATATGCGAGGGACGGCGTCGCCATTCCCTCACAACCGAACATATCTCGCCTGGACGGATGGCGTCACCCTCTACTGCGACGTACCTCCATTCAGGTGAATAGAACCTGTCACTACCTGCAACGACGCAACTTCTCTGTCAGTTCCGGTTTATTTCGAAAGATGCCGGAGTCGCCGCGACCACAGCCGCTGCGAGCAAGCCTTCGGCGCCGTTCGTACCTCTCATTTCCCTGACCGCTTCTGGTCGGCCTACACCTCTCGCCGTCACTTGTGACATCCCTTCCCCTGTCACTTTGGGTGTTACTCGGCCGTAAGGACCGGTTCTCGCCACCAGAACGGCGTTCAGGGCCCTTGCCGCCTCCGCCAGGGACGCGCCCGTGGTCATCAGGTCGTCGACGAGCACGACCCGCCCGCCGTCGGCCAACAGCCGCGCGCCGCCCGCGGGCACCTCCAGGGCACCGGCGAGATTGTCCAGCCGCTGCCGGGAGTTGAGCCCCGACTGGTCGGCCACGGCACGCCGCTGCCGCAGTACGGCGACCACCCGGGCCGGTGTCCCCGTACGCCGCAGCTCGCCCGCCGCGGCGAGCGCGATCCGCCGTGCCGGGTCGTGGCCCCGCGCCCGGACCGCCCAGGGCGCGGACGGCACGGGAACGAGCGACACGGGAATCCCGGAGCCGCCCGCTCCGACGGGCCCGCCGTGTCTACCGTGTCCACCAGGTACCCCGTGTCCACGGGGTCCACCAGGCCCGCAGGCGCCGGGCACGAGGCGTGCGGCCCCGCTCCCGCCGCCGGTCGCGAGGGACGCCCGCACGGCCCCCGCCAGCGCCGCTCCCAGATACCCCGCGAGCATCAGCGCACCCCGTTCCTTGTGGGCGAGGAGCACCGCGCGCACCTCGTCCTCGTACGGAGCCGCCGCGTGCACGACCGGCAGCCCCGGTGGTTCCGGCTCCGGTCGCACCCGGCTCGGTACGGCCCCCGTCAGGGCGGCACGGCACTCCGGGCAGAGCACCGTGCGAGGCCTCCCACAGCCTCCGCACTCGGCCGGCAGCACCAGGTCGGTGAGGTCCTGCCACCACCCCCGCATGCCCACCACTGTGCCAACGCCCGAGCGCCCCTGCCACCCCTGTGGACAACTCCCTGTGGACAACTCCGGGCAACCACAGGGCCGTTGTCACCCACACGAGTGAGGCACTCGGAAAGCGAGGCAAGCCGGCCCCGGCCTGCCCACCGAGCGGCCCACCGACCGGCCTGCCCAGGGCTCACCCCGGATAGACCGGCGCCATCCCCTTCTTGACCACCGTCTGCCACTGGGACCCGGACGAGAGCCGCACGATCCCGTCCTCCGAGTGGGCCACCAGCGGCAGCCGTTCGTCCTCGGAGGCGGCGATCTCCTTCACCCCGGTGAGCGCGGCGGGTGCCGGACCGACCGGTGTGGAGCCGTCGACCTGGACGTACTGGATCTGCTGCACGACCCGGGCCTCGCGCCCGACCACGACCAGACGGCTGTCGCCGGCCCAGGACATGGCGGTGACCTCCTCCAGCCGCGGTGCCACGGACCGCAGTTCGTGGATGGAGACGGAAGGCTTCCCGTCCGATCCGTTCTGCCGCTCGATCCGCCCCATGAGCAGGGTCGTCCTGTCGTTATTCCGCACGATCAGCGCGATCCGCACACCGTCGGCGGCCACCCGCACCGCCTCGATCCGCCCTTCGAGCCCGGGCGTCGTGACCACCACAGGCTCACCCGCGCCCTTCGCGAGCAGCAGCAGCTTGGAGCTCTTCGGGTCACGGTCGGCCACCCACAGGTTCCCGCTCGTGTCCCAACTGGGCGTCGTCAGCCCGTCGTCCTCCGACTTGGCCTTGCTGCGCAGCACGGGCTCCCCGAGCGAACCGCCCGACGCGAGCGACCCGACGTACAGCGAGCGCCCGTCGAGCGACACCCCGGCCGCCGTGTCCTCGTCCCGCGAGACCGCGGCCGCCCGCAGCGCCTTGTCACCGTCGCCGAGCGCACCGGGCACCGGCTCGGGCTCCTGCTCGCTGCCCGCGCTCGCTATCCGGACGAGCCGCTTCTCACCGTCGATGAAGTACTCGTACTCGGCACGCTTGGCCGGGCCGTGCGCGACGTAGACCTCGGCGTTGTTGGCACCGAGCACGCACGACTGCGTACCGTCCGAACGCTGCACCTCCACCTCGTCGATGCCTGTGGGCGTCAGGTCCTGGAGGGTGAAAAGGAGTTGGGCCGCCATCTCCGTGCACACGGACTGGCCTATCCGGTCGGCCTTGTCGTTCAACGGCACCGTCAGCCGGTTCTGGTCGTCGAGCGTCAGTGACTTGACGCCCTTCTTCAACGCCGTGCCGGTGGGGAAGCTGGACCTGACGACCGGCTTGAGCCAGCTCGTGGGCCCCTTCAGGAGCGAGCGGACCATCTGTGTCACCGGGTCCACCTGCTCACGCACATAGACGGGGTCGGCGACCGCCCCGAGCCGCTTGTCCGCCCCGCCCGACGTGTTCGACGCGAAGTAGTACTTGTTGACGGAGACGTAGTTGCGCTGGAAGTCGGACTTCCCCATCACCAGGCCCTGCGGCAGCTCGTCGATGCGCCACTGCTTGCTGCCGTCCTTCTCCTTCTGCTTGGAGAGGTGCACGAACTCGTTGTACGTGCCCGAGGCCGGCTCGTACGCGAACTGCGAGTCCACCTTGGCGACCCTGGTACCGGTCAGCGAGTAGGCGTAGTCGCCGGTCGCCTCCCGGCTGCCGCTGTGCTCCGCCGCGGTGTTCGGCCCGTCCGCGAGCACCGTCGTCGACTGATTCGGACGCCACTCCTTGGAGGCCTCGCCCGTCAGGTACTTGCGTGCCGTCTCGAACCCCGGATCGTCGCTGGTCAGCGCCTCCAGGAAGCCCTGCACGATCTCCTCGGGCTGCGCGTTCTCCCGCGGCGGCATGGCGAACACCCGGACCTGCGGGTCCGGCTGCTGCGAGGCCTCGACGCCGCGCAGATCCCCGCCGTCCGGCATCGAGGCGCACCCGGTCAGCAGTACGGCTCCACAGACGCCGTACGTCATCAGACGCACCGGACGCCGACGGCCGCCCCGATCGCGGTCAGCGCCCACGTGATTCCTCCCCCTGCTTCAACTGTTCCGGCTGCTCACCGGTTCCCCGGCCGTCCTCGGACGGGGCGTCCTGCGCTGCCTCGGCGCTCTGGCCGCGCGTCTCCGCGGTGGGCCGCGGCACCACGCGCGCGCCGTTGCCGGGCAGCGCGGCCGGGTCCACCGCGCCGGTCACCCGGGGAGCGATCATCGGCGGCGGCCCGGTGCGCTCGCTGACGGGCTGCGCGGGCACCGTGGCCAGCTTCTGCGTGCCGCCGAGCGGCAGCCCCGCGTCGTTCAGCCCGCGGTTGCGCCGCGAGTCCTTGGGCTCCAGCGGTATCGGCGAGCCCCGCAGCGGCTCGTCGGCGGTACGCGGCAGCGTCAGCCGGAACTGCGAGCCGCCCCCCGGCTCACCCCAGGCCTGCAGCCAGCCCCCGTGCAGCCGCGCGTCCTCCAGGGCGATGGACAGGCCGAGGCCCGTACCACCGGTCGTACGCGCGCGTGCCGGGTCCGCCCTCCAGAAGCGGCTGAACACCCGGGTCGCCTCGCCTGGCTTGAGCCCCACTCCGTAGTCGCGCACCGCGACCGCGACCGCTCCGCCCGCCGCGGCGAGTTTGACCACGACGTCCTTGCCCTCGCCGTGCTCCACGGCGTTGACGACGAGGTTGCGCAGCACCCGCTCCACGCGCCGGGCGTCCGCCTCGGCGACCACCGGCTGCTGGTCCCCGACGACCTGTATGTGCGTGCCCTTGCGGTCGGCGAGCGGCTCGGCCCCGCTGACGACCCTGCGTACGACCTCCCGCAGGTCTATCGGCTCGGCCTCCAGGGCCGCCGCGCCCGCGTCGAAGCGGCTGATCTCCAGCAGGTCCGCGAGCAGCGTCTCGAACCGGTCCAGCTGGTCGGCGAGCAATTCGGCCGACCGCGCGGTCATCGGATCGAAGTCCACGCGCGCGTCATGGATGACGTCGGCCGCCATCCGGACGGTCGTCAGCGGCGTGCGCAGCTCGTGCGACACGTCGGAGACGAACCGCCGCTGCATCCGCGACAGGTCCTCCAGCTGCTGGATCTTCAGCTGCAGGTTCTGCGCCATCTTGTTGAAGGCCTCGCCGAGCCGCGCGATGTCGTCCTCGCCGGTGACCTTCATACGTTCCTGAAGGCGCCCGGCGGACAGCCGCTCGGCGATCCCGGCGGCCATCCGTACGGGCGTGACGACCTGGCGCACCACGAGCCAGGCGATCGCCCCGAGCAGCACCACCACGAACAGCCCGGCCGTCGCGAGCGTCCCCTTGACGAGGCTGAGCGACTTCTCCTCCTGCGTGAGCGGGAAGAGGTAGTACAGCTGGTACGGGTCGTTCTTGGGGTCGTTGAGCTGGGTGCCGATGATCAGCGCCGGCTGGGACGCCTGGCCGTTGGTGTAGAAGATGCGCGTGTAGCTCTGGGCCGCGCCCGCGCCCTCGTCGACCCGGTCCCGCAGGTCCTCGGGCACGCTGAGGCTCCAGTCGACGAAGCCCGAAGCACGTGGTCCGAGACCCCTGCTGTCGTTGTCGGCGGAGGCGGTGCTGAGGGTGACGACGCTGAACGCGCCCTGGCCGCCGCTGGACAGCGACTCGACGAGAGCGCTCATCCACCCGCTCACGTTCTGCACGGGGTTCTCGTCCGAGCCCGGGCCGTCGTCCGCGCCCGCCGCGCTGTCGGCCTCCTGCTTGGCGACCGTGAACCCACCCGTGGCCTGGCTCTGCGAGGCCTTCACCTTGGCGTCCAGCAGGCCGTTGCGCACCTGCCCGATCACGACGAAGCCCAGCAGCAGAACGACGCCCAGCGACATCAGCAGGGTCGTGACGACGACCTTGAGCTGGATGTTGCGCCGCCACAGCCGCATGACGGGCAGCAGCGGACGGCGCACCCAGCGCATGAACAGCCGAAGGACCGGGCTGCCCTGGACTCCGCCCTGCAGCAGCCCGCCCTCGGTGAACTGTCCCCAGCGGGAGCCCGTCGTCTTCCGGCCGACAGGCCGCCCCGCGCGGGTCCCCGGCTGGCCGGGCGCCGAAGCGGCACTGTCCCGGGACATGTCAGCTCGGTCCGGCCTTGTAACCGACGCCACGGACGGTCACCACGATCTCCGGCCGCTCCGGGTCCTTCTCGACCTTGGAGCGCAGCCGCTGCACATGGACGTTCACCAGGCGGGTGTCCGCCGCGTGGCGGTAGCCCCAGACCTGCTCCAGGAGCACCTCACGCGTGAACACCTGCCACGGCTTGCGGGCCAGCGCCACCAGCAGGTCGAACTCCAGCGGAGTCAGCGCGATCGACGCCCCGTCCCGCTTCACAGAGTGACCGGCCACGTCGATGACCAGATCGCCTATGGCGAGCTGCTCGGGCGCCGGCTCCTCCGACCTGCGCAGCCTGGCCCGGATCCGGGCCACCAGCTCCTTTGGCTTGAACGGCTTCACGATGTAGTCGTCCGCGCCCGACTCCAGGCCGACCACGACATCGACGGTGTCGCTCTTCGCGGTGAGCATCACGATCGGCACCCCGGACTCCGCCCTGATCAGGCGGCACACCTCGATACCGTCCCGGCCGGGAAGCATCAGGTCCAGGAGCACCAGGTCGGGCTTGCTCTCACGGAAAGCGGCCAGCGCCTTGTCGCCGTCTGCTACGAAAGACGGCTCAAAACCTTCACCACGCAACACAATGCCGAGCATCTCGGCCAGTGCGGTGTCGTCATCGACGACAAGGACTCGTCCCTTCATAAACGACATCATCCCATTAACTAAATCGTTACCTGGCGTGACCTGTCACACAGCTCTTCTAGCGCCTCAGCCGTCACAGGAGACACGGCGCCCTCTTCGGTGACGATCGCAGTCACCAGCTCGGGCGGCGTCACGTCGAACGCCGGGTTGTACGCCTGGGTCCCCAGGGGTGCCACCGGTATCCCGCCTCCCGCTTCCGCTCCCGCCACCGGCACCTGGGGTGCTGTGATCTCCGTCACTTCATGTCCGGCACGCTGCTCGACCTCGATCGCTGCTCCGTTCGGAGTGTCCGGATCCACCGTCGTCACCGGCGCCACCACGATGAACGGCACATGGTGGTACCTGGCCAGCACCGCGAGCGGATAGCTCCCCACCTTGTTCGCCACCGAACCGTCGGCCGCGATCCGGTCGGCCCCGATCAATACCGCGTCCACCTCTCCCGCCGAGAACAGCGATCCCGCCGCGTTGTCCGTGAGCAAGGTGTACGCCATTCCGCTCCGCGCCGCCTCATAGGCCGTCAGGCGAGCACCTTGCAGCAAGGGCCGCGTCTCGTCCACCCAGAGCCTGCGCAGCCGCCCCGCCCGATGCGCCGCGAGGGCCACCGCGAACGCCGTTCCCTCGCCCCCGGACACCAGCGCACCGGTGTTGCAGTGCGTCAGGATCCGATGGTTTCCCCCGGGCAGCAGCTCATCGAGAAGCGCCAGCCCGTGCGTCGCCATACGGGCGCTGGCCTGGGCATCTTCCTCGTGGAGCGCCCGCGCGGCGGCCAGCGCGGCATCGGCGGCCTGCTTCTGGTCACCGCCGCCCCGCAGGACCGCGAGGTGGGCCGCCTGGGCCCTGCGCGCCCCGTACGAGAGGTTCACCGCGGTGGGCCGGGCACTCGCGAGCGAGGCCGCGGCCTCGTCCACGTCGAACCCCCGGGCGGCGGCGAGCGCGACGCCGTAGGCCCCCGCGATGCCGAGCAGCGGCGCCCCGCGCACGGCGAGCGTACGGATCGCCTCCACCAGGGCGGGCGCGTCCGTGCACACCAGCTCGACCTCCTCGGCGGGCAGCCGCGTCTGGTCGAGGAGGACCAGTACCGGGCCTTCCGGCGGCTCGTCCCACCGGATCGCCGGTATCTCGGTGGGCCGGTTGTTCTCGCGGGATTGCGCGTACTGATCAGCCATCCGCCCAGTCTGCCCCGTACCGGCCGGACAATTGAAGGTGTGCAGCCCATACGGCAGCCGGTCACTTCCCGGCCACACCGTGGCACGATGGCTGCCAACCTGCCGCCGCGACCGCGGACGGGCACCGTGAAGGAGCGACGATGAAAGACACTCCGGGCTGGGCATCGCCCGGATCCGCCCCCTCCGACGGGCAGAACGGACAGGAGCCGACGGCTTCCGGCCCTGCCGAGCCCGCGGACCGGCCCGGTCCCACGGAGCCGGCGGGCGAACCGGGCCGACCCGGCGCCGCCCCGTCCGGCCCCGGCCCGAAGTGGTCCAAGGAGCAGCCCCCACCGGCCCAGTGGCCGTCCCCCGGCAGCCCCCAGAACACCCCGCCCCAGGCCCCGCCACCACCCCCGCCCGGCCCCGGCTGGGGCGGTCAGCCCCCCGCGGGCCCGGGCTGGGGCGGCCAGCCGCCCACCGGCCCCGGCAGGTACGGCGGCTACGGAGGTCCCGGCGGCCCTGGTGGCTACGGCGGCCCCGGCGGTTACGGCCCCGGCGGACACCCGGGCTGGGGAGGCGGCTGGGGCGGTCCCCCGCCCGCGGCCAAGCCCGGCGTCATCCCGCTCCGCCCGCTCGGCGTCGGCGAGATCCTCGACGGCGCGGTGTCCACGATGCGTACGCACTGGCGCACCGTGCTCGGCATCTCGCTGACCGTCGCGGTCTTCACGCAGATCGCCGTGATCCTGCTCCAGGGCTTCGTCCTGGACGACAGCGCCAGCACGGAGACCCTCAACGACCCCAGCGCCACCGCCGGCGAACTGTCGCGCGCCCTGGGCGACAGCCTCCTGAACTCCGGCGTCGTCCTGCTGATCACCCTGCTCGGCACGATCGTGGCGACCGCCCTGCTCACGACCGTGACCAGCCGCGCCGTGCTCGGAAAGTCGGTGACCACCGCGGAGGCGTGGAGCGACGCCCGGCCGCAGCTGCCCAAGCTCTTCGGCCTGACCTTCCTGCTGCCGCTCATCGCCATCACGGTCGGCGCCCTGGGCACACTGCCCGGCATCCTCGTCGGCCTGGCCGGCGGAGGTGACGGCGCCATCGCGCTCGCCGTCTTCGGCGGCCTGGCCGCGGCCGTCGTCGCGCTCTGGCTGATGATCCGCTTCTCGCTGGCCTCGCCCGCCCTGATGCTGGAGAAGCAGAGCGTCTTCAAGTCGATGAGCCGCTCCGCGAAGCTCGTCCGCGGCTCCTGGTGGCGGGTCTTCGGCATCCAGCTGCTCGCCACGATCATCGCGAACATCGTGGCGTCGATCATCGTGATCCCCTTCGCCTTCCTCGCCTCCGGACTCAGCGGCGAGGGCGTCACCGGCTTCCTCAACACCGGCACCGGCGACCTCGGCTGGACGTTCCTCATCATCAGCGGGATCGGCTCGGTGATCGGATCCATGCTCACGTTCCCGATCACCGCCGGCGTCTCCGTGCTCCTCTACATCGACCAGCGCATCCGCCGCGAGGCCCTCGACCTCGACCTGGCCCGCGCGGCCGGCGTCCAGGACTACGGCTCCGGCACCCCCGGCTCCACTCCGGGGAGCTGACGGAGTGAGCCTGGCGGGGGGAGTTCTCACAGCGGTACTCGCGCTGCCACGCGCCGACGGGACGGCCGTACTCGCGCTGTCTCGCGGCGAAGGCGAACCGCCGGTCACCATCCCGCGCGACCCCGCGCAGGAGGCGGCCCGGCGCGAGCTGTCCAAGCGGATGTACCACGAGAACGACCCCAGCCTGCTCCAACGCGCCCTGGACGCCTTCTGGGAGTGGGTCGACAAACTGTTCAACGCCGCCTCCTCCGCGACACCGGGCGGCGCGCTCGGCCTCCTCGTCGTCGTCCTGGCGGCCCTGGCACTCATCGGCGCCCTCTGGTGGCGCCTCGGCACCCCACGCCGAGGCCCGACATCAGCGGCCCCGCTCTTCGACGACCGGCCGCGCAGCGCGGCCGAGCACCGCGCGGCCGCCGAGGCACACGCGGCCCAGGGCCACTGGAACCAAGCCGTCCAGGAGCGCATGCGCGCCGTCGTGCGCTCCCTGGAGGAACGCGCCCTCCTCGACCCCCGCCCCGGCCGCACCGCCGACGAGGCCGCCGCCGAAGCGGGCCGCACGCTCCCCGCCCACACGGACCGACTGCGCGCCGCCGCCCGGGACTTCGACGACGTGACGTACGGCGGACGAACGGCCGGCTCGGACACGTACCACCGCCTCTCACAACTCGACCGCGACCTGGAACGCACCAGGCCGGTCCTCGCGAGCAGCACCCACAGCACAGCCCACAGCGCCCACCAGGGGGCCGCCGAGTGACCACCGAGGCCCCCGCACCCGAGGCGCCCGAGGCCACCCCGCCGTCCACCTCGGCCTCTCCCACGGCCCGTCAACTGTGGACCCGCACGCGGGGCGTCCTGGTCGCGCTCGTGATCCTCCTGGCAGCCGCCGTGGCCATCGCCGCGATCCGCTCGGACGCCCAGACCGGCAGCCTCGACCCGCGCTCCGCAGAGCCCTCCGGCAGCCGCGCCGTCGCCGAACTCCTCGCCGACCGAGGTGTGTCCACCCGCGTGGTCACCACCCTGGAAGAGGCCGCAGCGGCAGCCGGCTCCGACACGACCCTGCTGGTCGCCCGCCCCGACCTGCTGACCGACCGTCAGCAGGACCGCCTCCACTCTGCGGTCACCGACTCCGGCGGCCGCACCCTCCTCGTCGCCCCCGGCGCCCCGTCCGTCGGCACCCTCGCCCCCGGAGTCGACGCCGACCCCGCGCCCAGCTTCGACTCCACGCTGTCGCCGAACTGCCCCCTGCCCGCAGCCCGGCGAGCGGGCAAGGCCGAAACGGGCGGCATCCGCTACACCACGAGCGCGCCCGACACCGACTCCTGCTACCCCGGCGACGGCCTGCCCACCCTGCTGCGCATCCCGGCGGCCGAGGGGAACGGCGACACCGTCGTGCTCGGTGCTCCCGACATCCTCCGGAACGAACGCCTCGACAAGCAGGGCAACGCCTCGCTCGCCCTCCAACTGCTCGGTTCCCGCCCCCACTTGGTGTGGTACCTCCCCTCGCTCTCCGACGACTCGGCCACCGACGCCGGTGACCGCAGCTTCTTCGACCTGATGCCTTCGGGCTGGCTCTGGGGCACGCTGCAGCTCTTCTTCGCCGCGATCCTGGCCGCCCTCTGGCGTGCCCGCCGCCTCGGCCCGCTCGTGCCCGAGAAGCTCCCCGTCGCGATCCGCGCCTCCGAGACCGTCGAAGGCCGCGCCCGCCTCTACCGCAAGTCCAACGCCCGCGACCGCGCCGCCGCGGCTCTGCGCTCCACCACCCGCACCCGCCTCGCCCCCCTCGTCGGTGTCTCCCCCGCCCAGGCGCACGCGCCCGAAGCCCTGCTCCCCGCCCTGTCCGCCCAGCTCCGCCGGGAAGGACAGGCCCTGCACACACTCCTCTTCGGGCCGCCTCCCGGCGACGACGCGGCCCTCATCGCTCTCGCCGACCAACTCGACGCCCTCGAAAGAGAGGTACGCCGTCCATGATGGCCCCGACCACTGACAACGCCGGGTACACAGGGGATCCGGGCACCGCCCGCGCCTCCCTGGAAGCCCTGCGCGCCGAGATCGCCAAAGCCGTGGTCGGCCAGGACCCCGCAGTGACCGGCCTCGTCGTCGCACTCCTCTGCCGCGGACACGTCCTGCTGGAAGGGGTCCCCGGAGTGGCCAAGACGCTGCTCGTCCGGGCCCTGGCATCCGCACTCGAACTCGACACCAAGCGCGTCCAGTTCACCCCCGACCTGATGCCGAGCGACATCACGGGCTCCCTCGTCTACGACGCCCGCACCGCCGAGTTCTCCTTCCAGCCCGGCCCGGTCTTCACGAACCTCCTCCTCGCCGACGAGATCAACCGCACGCCGCCCAAGACCCAGTCCTCGCTCCTCGAAGCGATGGAGGAACGCCAGGTCACGGTCGACGGCACCCCGCGCCCGCTCCCCGAGCCGTTCCTGGTCGCCGCCACCCAGAACCCGGTCGAGTACGAGGGCACGTACCCCCTCCCGGAAGCCCAACTGGACCGTTTCCTCCTCAAGCTGACGATCCCTCTCCCGTCCCGCCAGGACGAGATCAACGTCCTCAGCCGCCACGCGGAGGGCTTCAACCCTCGCGACCTGCGCGCCGCCGGCGTACGCCCCGTCGCAGGCCCGGCAGACCTCGAAGCCGCCCGCGCGGCCGTCGCCAAGACCTCGATCTCCCCCGAAATCACCGGCTACGTAGTGGACATCTGCCGCGCCACCCGCGAATCCCCCTCCCTCACCCTGGGCGTCTCCCCGCGTGGCGCGACGGCGCTCCAGGCCACGGCCCGCGCCTGGGCCTGGCTGACCGGCCGCGACTACGTCATCCCGGACGACGTGAAGGCCCTCGCGCTCCCGACCCTCCGCCACCGCATCCAGCTCCGCCCGGAAGCAGAGATGGAGGGCGTGACGGCCGACTCGGTCATCAACGCGATCCTCGCCCACGTCCCCGTACCCCGCTGATGGCCCTCACCGGACGCGCCGCCCTCCTGGCGGCCCTCGGCACCCTCCCCGTCGGCATCTGGGAACCCAGCTGGACGGGCATCCTCGCCGTGAACGCCCCGCTGGCACTCGCCTGCGCCTGCGACTTCGCCCTGGCGGCCCCCGTACGCCGCCTCGGGCTGACCCGCTCCGGCGACACCTCGGCACGCCTCGGCGAAACAGCCGACGTCACCCTCACGGTCACCAACGCGTCCAGCCGCCCGCTGCGCGCCCGCATCCGCGACGCCTGGCCCCCAAGCAGCTGGCAGCCCGGCACGGAGATCGCCGCGTCCCGTCACGAGCTCACGGTCCCCGCAGGCGAACGCCGACGCGTGACAACCCGGCTGCGCCCCACCCGCCGCGGCGACCGCCACGCGGACCGCGTCACCATCCGCTCGTACGGCCCTCTCGGCCTCCTCACCCGACAGGGAAGCCACAAAGTCCCCTGGACGGTACGCGTCCTGCCCCCCTTCACCAGCCGCAAGCACCTCCCCTCGAAGCTGGCCCGCCTGCGCGAACTCGACGGCCGCACCAGCGTCCTGACCCGAGGCGAAGGCACGGAATTCGACAGCCTCCGCGAGTACGTCCCCGGCGACGACACCCGCTCGATCGACTGGCGCGCCACAGCCCGCCACTCCACGGTCGCCGTACGCACCTGGCGCCCCGAACGCGACCGCCACATCCTCCTGATCCTCGACACGGGCCGCACTTCAGCGGGCCGCGTCGGAGACATCCCCCGCCTCGACGCCTCCATGGACGCGGCCCTCCTCCTCGCAGCCCTGGCCTCCCGGGCAGGCGACCGAGTGGACCTCCTCGGATACGACCGCCGCGTACGAGCCCTCGTGCAGGGCCGTTCCGCAGGCGATGTCCTTCCTTCCCTGGTCAACGCCATGGCCCGCCTCGAACCGGAACTCCTCGAAACGGACGCCCGCGGCCTGACCTCCACCGCTCTCCGCACGGCACCCCGCCGCTCCCTGATCGTGCTCCTCACGACCCTCGACGCGGCCCCCATCGAGGAAGGCCTGCTTCCCGTACTCTCCCGCCTCACCCAGCGCCACACAGTCCTCGTCGCTTCGGTGTCCGACCCCCACATAGAGCGCATGGCAGCAGCACGAGGAGACACCGAAGCCGTGTACGAGGCCGCTGCCGCGGCGCAGGCCCAGGCAGAACGCCATCGCACCGCGGAACAACTCACCCGCCACGGAGTGACTGTCGTCGACGCGACCCCGAACGATCTCCCGCCGGCCTTGGCGGACGCGTACCTTGCGCTCAAGGCAGCGGGCCGCCTTTGAGCGCTGGAGAAATGCAGGGGCGGAAAAGGCCGAAAGAAGCCCCGCCACGAAAATGCCCTGAAAACACAAAAAGCCCCCGCACCGAAGTGCGGGGGCTTTTCTCATTCAAATTTTGTTCGGCGGTGTCCTACTCTCCCACAGGGTCCCCCCTGCAGTACCATCGGCGCTGTAAGGCTTAGCTTCCGGGTTCGGAATGTAACCGGGCGTTTCCCTCACGCTATGACCACCGAAACACTATGAAATTCTGAACCGGTGCCTCAACCCCCCTGTGGCCCAGGAGGGGAGACGTGTCGTTCGTTATTTCAGAACTGACACAGTGGACGCGAGCAACTGAGGACAAGCCCTCGGCCTATTAGTACCAGTCAGCTTCACCCCTTACAGGGCTTCCACATCCGGCCTATCAACCCAGTCGTCTACTGGGAGCCTTAACCAATCTAGTTGGTGGGAATACTCATCTCGAAGCAGGCTTCCCGCTTAGATGCTTTCAGCGGTTATCCCTCCCGAACGTAGCCAACCAGCCATGCCCTTGGCAGGACAACTGGCACACCAGAGGTTCGTCCGTCCCGGTCCTCTCGTACTAGGGACAGCCCTTCTCAATATTCCTACGCGCACAGCGGATAGGGACCGAACTGTCTCACGACGTTCTAAACCCAGCTCGCGTACCGCTTTAATGGGCGAACAGCCCAACCCTTGGGACCGACTCCAGCCCCAGGATGCGACGAGCCGACATCGAGGTGCCAAACCATCCCGTCGATATGGACTCTTGGGGAAGATCAGCCTGTTATCCCCGGGGTACCTTTTATCCGTTGAGCGACGGCGCTTCCACAAGCCACCGCCGGATCACTAGTCCCGACTTTCGTCCCTGCTCGACCCGTCGGTCTCACAGTCAAGCTCCCTTGTGCACTTACACTCAACACCTGATTGCCAACCAGGCTGAGGGAACCTTTGGGCGCCTCCGTTACTCTTTAGGAGGCAACCGCCCCAGTTAAACTACCCATCAGACACTGTCCCTGATCCGGATCACGGACCCAGGTTAGACATCCAGCACGACCAGACTGGTATTTCAACGACGACTCCACCATGGCTGGCGCCATGACTTCACAGTCTCCCAGCTATCCTACACAAGCCGAACCGAACACCAATATCAAACTGTAGTAAAGGTCCCGGGGTCTTTCCGTCCTGCTGCGCGAAACGAGCATCTTTACTCGTAGTGCAATTTCACCGGGCCTATGGTTGAGACAGTCGAGAAGTCGTTACGCCATTCGTGCAGGTCGGAACTTACCCGACAAGGAATTTCGCTACCTTAGGATGGTTATAGTTACCACCGCCGTTTACTGGCGCTTAAGTTCTCAGCTTCGCACACCCGAAAGTGCACTAACCGGTCCCCTTAACGTTCCAGCACCGGGCAGGCGTCAGTCCGTATACATCGCCTTACGGCTTCGCACGGACCTGTGTTTTTAGTAAACAGTCGCTTCTCGCTGGTCTCTGCGGCCACCCCCAGCTCACGGAGTAAATCCGATCACCAGTGATGGCCCCCCTTCTCCCGAAGTTACGGGGGCATTTTGCCGAGTTCCTTAACCATAGTTCACCCGAACGCCTCGGTATTCTCTACCTGACCACCTGAGTCGGTTTAGGGTACGGGCCGCCATGAAACTCGCTAGAGGCTTTTCTCGACAGCATAGGATCATCCACTTCACCACAATCGGCTCGGCATCAGGTCTCAGCCTTGATGAGTAGCGGATTTACCTACCACTCGGCCTACACCCTTACCCCGGGACAACCACCGCCCGGGCTGGACTACCTTCCTGCGTCACCCCATCACTCACCTACTACAGGTCTGGTCCGTCGGCTCCACCACTCCCCTTTGCCCGAAGGCTCCAGGGCGGCTTCACGGACTTAGCATCGCCTGGTTCAATGTTTGACGCTTCACAGCGGGTACCGGAATATCAACCGGTTATCCATCGACTACGCCTGTCGGCCTCGCCTTAGGTCCCGACTTACCCTGGGCAGATCAGCTTGACCCAGGAACCCTTAGTCAATCGGCGCACACGTTTCTCACGTGTGTATCGCTACTCATGCCTGCATTCTCACTCGTGAACCGTCCACCACTAGCTTCCGCTGCGGCTTCACCCGGCACACGACGCTCCCCTACCCATCCGTACTCCCGTTGGGGATATGTGTACGAATGACACGACTTCGGCGGTACGCTTGAGCCCCGCTACATTGTCGGCGCGGAATCACTAGACCAGTGAGCTATTACGCACTCTTTCAAGGGTGGCTGCTTCTAAGCCAACCTCCTGGTTGTCTCTGCGACTCCACATCCTTTCCCACTTAGCGTACGCTTAGGGGCCTTAGTCGATGCTCTGGGCTGTTTCCTCTCGACCATGGAGCTTATCCCCACAGTCTCACTGCCGTGCTCTCACTTACCGGCATTCGGAGTTTGGCTAAGGTCAGTAACCCGGTAGGGCCCATCGCCTATCCAGTGCTCTACCTCCGGCAAGAAACACACGACGCTGCACCTAAATGCATTTCGGGGAGAACCAGCTATCACGGAGTTTGATTGGCCTTTCACCCCTAACCACAGGTCATCCCCAGGTTTTCAACCCTGGTGGGTTCGGTCCTCCACGACCTCTTACAGCCGCTTCAACCTGCCCATGGCTAGATCACTCCGCTTCGGGTCTTGAGCGCGCTACTATATCGCCCTGTTCGGACTCGCTTTCGCTACGGCTTCCCCACACGGGTTAACCTCGCAACACACCGCAAACTCGCAGGCTCATTCTTCAAAAGGCACGCAGTCACGACCCACCAAGTAAACTTGATGAGCGACGCTCCCACGGCTTGTAGGCACACGGTTTCAGGTACTATTTCACTCCGCTCCCGCGGTACTTTTCACCATTCCCTCACGGTACTATCCGCTATCGGTCACCAGGGAATATTTAGGCTTAGCGGGTGGTCCCGCCAGATTCACACGGGATTTCTCGGGCCCCGTGCTACTTGGGTGTCTCTCAAACGAGCCGTTGATGTTTCGACTACGGGGGTCTTACCCTCTACGCCGGACCTTTCGCATGTCCTTCGCCTACACCAACGGTTTCTGACTCGTCTCACAGCCGGCAGACTGTGAAAGAGAGATCCCACAACCCCGTACACGCAACCCCTGCCGGGTCTCACACGTATACGGTTTGGCCTCATCCGGTTTCGCTCGCCACTACTCCCGGAATCACGGTTGTTTTCTCTTCCTGCGGGTACTGAGATGTTTCACTTCCCCGCGTTCCCTCCACACACCCTATGTGTTCAGATGTGGGTGACAGCCCATGACGACTGCCGGGTTTCCCCATTCGGAAACCCCCGGATCAAAGCCTGGTTGACGGCTCCCCGGGGACTATCGTGGCCTCCCACGTCCTTCATCGGTTCCTGGTACCAAGGCATCCACCGTGCGCCCTTAAAAACTTGGCCACAGATGCTCGCGTCCACTGTGCAGTTCTCAAACAACGACCAACCACCCGTCACACACCGCTCACGCGATGCTGTACCGGGGCCGGCACTGAAGATCCAGACACAAGGTCCGTACCCTCAGACACCCAACAGCGTGCCCAGCCGGCTCCCGCCCAGAGATCATGCTTTCCACACCCTCTTACGAGGGCAGTACTTGCAAGCCTCCGGCTCGTGAACCGGCCGAATAATCAACGTTCCACCCTTGAGCAACCACCGTCGGACGTGTGCCGACGTAATGGCCCTGGACCACCAAGCAGAACTTGGCGGCCTAGATGCTCCTTAGAAAGGAGGTGATCCAGCCGCACCTTCCGGTACGGCTACCTTGTTACGACTTCGTCCCAATCGCCAGTCCCACCTTCGACAGCTCCCTCCCCACAAGGGGTTGGGCCACCGGCTTCGGGTGTTACCGACTTTCGTGACGTGACGGGCGGTGTGTACAAGGCCCGGGAACGTATTCACCGCAGCAATGCTGATCTGCGATTACTAGCAACTCCGACTTCATGGGGTCGAGTTGCAGACTCCAATCCGAACTGAGACAGGCTTTTTGAGATTCGCTCCGCCTTGCGACATCGCAGCTCATTGTACCTGCCATTGTAGCACGTGTGCAGCCCAAGACATAAGGGGCATGATGACTTGACGTCGTCCCCACCTTCCTCCGAGTTGACCCCGGCAGTCTCCTGTGAGTCCCCAACCCTCCGAAGAGGTTGCTGGCAACACAGAACAAGGGTTGCGCTCGTTGCGGGACTTAACCCAACATCTCACGACACGAGCTGACGACAGCCATGCACCACCTGTCACCCGACCACAAGGGGGGCACCATCTCTGATGCTTTCCGGGCGATGTCAAGCCTTGGTAAGGTTCTTCGCGTTGCGTCGAATTAAGCCACATGCTCCGCTGCTTGTGCGGGCCCCCGTCAATTCCTTTGAGTTTTAGCCTTGCGGCCGTACTCCCCAGGCGGGGAACTTAATGCGTTAGCTGCGGCACCGACGACGTGGAATGTCGCCAACACCTAGTTCCCACCGTTTACGGCGTGGACTACCAGGGTATCTAATCCTGTTCGCTCCCCACGCTTTCGCTCCTCAGCGTCAGTAATGGCCCAGAGATCCGCCTTCGCCACCGGTGTTCCTCCTGATATCTGCGCATTTCACCGCTACACCAGGAATTCCGATCTCCCCTACCACACTCTAGTCTGCCCGTATCGAATGCAGACCCGGGGTTAAGCCCGGGCTTTCACATCCGACGCGACAGACCGCCTACGAGCTCTTTACGCCCAATAATTCCGGACAACGCTTGCGCCCTACGTATTACCGCGGCTGCTGGCACGTAGTTAGCCGGCGCTTCTTCTGCAGGTACCGTCACTTTCGCTTCTTCCCTGCTGAAAGAGGTTTACAACCCGAAGGCCGTCATCCCTCACGCGGCGTCGCTGCATCAGGCTTTCGCCCATTGTGCAATATTCCCCACTGCTGCCTCCCGTAGGAGTCTGGGCCGTGTCTCAGTCCCAGTGTGGCCGGTCGCCCTCTCAGGCCGGCTACCCGTCGTCGCCTTGGTGAGCTTCTACCTCACCAACAAGCTGATAGGCCGCGGGCTCATCCTTCACCGCCGGAGCTTTCAACCCCCACAGATGCCTGTAGGAGTGTTATCCGGTATTAGACCCCGTTTCCAGGGCTTGTCCCAGAGTGAAGGGCAGATTGCCCACGTGTTACTCACCCGTTCGCCACTAATCCACCCCGAAGGGCTTCATCGTTCGACTTGCATGTGTTAAGCACGCCGCCAGCGTTCGTCCTGAGCCAGGATCAAACTCTCCGTGAATGTATTCCCGTAATCGGGAGAACACACACGAGAGCGGAACAACCAGCCGGAATAAGACCGGTCGTTCACTGCGTCCTCGCTGTGCGCCTGCCGGAACAATGCCCGGCAGGACTTTTTCAAAGGAACCTCATCTTCGGCCATGACGACCGGAGACGGGGTATCAACATATCTGGCGTTGATTTTTGGCACGCTGTTGAGTTCTCAAGGAACGGACGCTTCCTTCGTACTCACCCTCTCGGGCTTTCCTCCGGGCGCTTCCCTTCGTGTTTCCAACCTTACCAGACTCGTTTTCCGTTCCGTTTCCGGTCGGAATTCATTTCCGGTGGCCAGTTGGGAGGCCTTTGCCTATTCGATTGCCTAGTGGCTTTCTTTCGGCGAGTCCGACTTTATCAGAAGTTTTTGACCGGCCTTACCGGCCACTCGTTCCTGATTTATCGGGAAGTGCTTCTCCGGAACCGAATTCCAGGAAGCTGACAGATGTTAAACCGCCGCCACCGAACTTGTCCAGTTCTAGGCAACTGTTCGAATCTACCTCCCCACGCGTCCCGTGTCAACGGTTTTTGTGGGGCGAAGAGGAGACTAGCAGCTCAGTAGGCGTGCCTGCACATCAGGCGGCGGTCGGTACGGAGGCGCTGCGTTCGGCTTCCTCGACGTCGCCCGTCTCGCCGGCCCGCGCCGCGCGACCGCCCAGGATGTAGACGTACGCGAGGAACAGCAGCTCGGCGGCTATGCCGATGCCGATGCGGGCCCAGGTCGGGAGGCCGGACGGGGTGACGAAGCCTTCGATGGCGCCCGAGACGAAGAGGACCAGGGCCAGGCCTATCGCCATGCCCAGGGCTGCTCGACCCTCCTCGGCGAGGGCGGATCGGCGGCTGCGGGGGCCAGGGTCGATGACTGTCCAGCCGAGACGTAGTCCCGTACCGGCCGCTACGAAGACGGCGGTCAGTTCCAGGAGGCCGTGCGGGAGGATCAGGCCGAGGAAGGTGTCGAGGCGGCCTGCCGAGGACATCAGGCCGATGCCCACGCCCACGTTGAGCATGTTCTGGAAGAGGATCCAGACGACCGGCAGACAGAGGAAGGCGCCGAGTACCAGGCACATCGCGGCGGCCTGGGCGTTGTTCGTCCACACCTGGGCCGCGAAGGACGTCGCCGGATGGCTCGAGTAGTAGGTCTCGTACTCGCCGCCGGGGCGGGTGAGCTCCCGCAGTTCGCTCGGGGCCGCGATCGAGGACTGGACCTCCGGGTGGGTCCCGATCCACCACCCCAGGACGATGGCGACGGCTGTGGAGAGCAGCGCGGTGGGGACCCACCAGTGGCGTGAGCGGTAGACCGCGGCGGGGAAACCGTGCGTGAGGAAGCGGGTGACATCGCGCCAGGAGGCTCGGCGGGTGCCTGTCACCGCACTACGCGCGCGTGCCACCAGTTGACTGAGGCGGCCGGTCAACTGGGGGTCCGGGGCGCTCGACTGGATCAGGGAGAGATGGGTCGCCGTGCGCTGGTAGAGGGCTACGAGTTCGTCGGCCTCCGCGCCGGTGAGGCGCCTTTGGCGTCCGAGGAGTGCGTCGAGCCGGTCCCATTCGGCTCGGTGGGCGGACACGAAGACGTCGAGGTCCATCGGGTTGGCTGCTCCTCGGCTGCTCGTCGTGTGGTCAGCTTGTCGCACTGCGGCGCGATGTGCCCTCAGCTTGGCAGACTGGCTGTCCTCGGGGCAGTTCGGGGAAGGACGGCGGGCGTGAGTGAGCTTGTGACGGGCGAGGCGGTGGCGCTGGAGTTGCGCCCCGCGAAGCTGCCGAGCCGGGTGCTGGCCGTGGTGCTCGACCTGGCGGTGGCGGTGGCCGCCTATGTCGCGGTGACCATTGCCCTGGTGGCGTCCACGTCCGCGCTCGACGAGGCGGCGCAGATGGCGGTGTCGATCGCCGCGTTCATTCTTCTGCTGGTGGGTGGTCCGATCGCCGTGGAGACGCTCAGTCATGGGCGGTCGCTGGGGAAGATGGCGTGCGGGCTGCGGGTCGTGCGGGACGACGGCGGGCCGATCCGGTTCCGGCACGCGCTGGTGCGCGGGGCGGTCGGCGTGGTCGAGATCCTGATGACGTTCGGGGTCGTCGCGTGCATCGCCTCACTGGTGTCCGCGCGGGGGCGGCGGCTCGGTGATGTGTTCGCGGGGACTCTGGTCGTACGGGAACGGATTCCCGCCGGGCGTACGTCCTTCGTGCCTCCGCCGCCGCCCTGGCTGGCCGGGCGGTTCTCCGGCCTTGATCTGTCCGGCGTTCCTGATGCGCTGTGGCTGGCCGTCCGGCAGTACCTGACGCGGATGCAGCAGCTCGATCCGCAGGTCGGCTGGGCGATGGCGGAGCGGCTCGCGGCCGATGTCGCGGAGCGCACCGGGGCTCCGGCGCCGCAGGGGGTGCCGCCGGCGGCGTACCTGGCTGCCGTGATGCAGGAGCGGCAGGCCCGGGAGGCCCGGCGGGCGTTCAGTGGCGGGGCCGCTGTCGGTGGTACTGCCGCGGGCGGGGCGATGACGGGCATGCCAGGTACGTCAGGTGCGCCAGGCATGAGCGGGCCTGGGACGCCGTACGGGATGGTGCCTTCGCCGGAATCGGTCTACCCGCCCCATCCGTACCCATCGGCTTCGCCGCCCACCGTCTACTCGGCCCCCACACCGACACCGACGCCAACACCGGCACCGGCACCGGCACCGGCACCCCAGGACGCCGGCGCCGAGCGTCCCGCCACCGGCTTCGCCCCGCCCGCGTAGCTCGCGGGCTCCCCCGGCACCTTCGTCAGGCGAACACCGACGGCGGGGATTCCAGGTCCTCCAGCTCGATGCCGGGTGCGGAGAGGATCACGTCGCCGGAGAGGTGCACGGCGTGCTGCTCACCGGTGTCCAGGGCTGTGACCTGGTATTCCTCCACGGCCAGGGGGCCGTTGTCAGTGGCGTGTGTTTCTCTCGTGATCAGGGCCCAGGACTGGTCGAGGGTGCGCGGGGCGAGGACCGGGTCCGTGAAGGCGACGAGGCGTACACGCGTGGCGGAGGCATCGGGGGTGAGGCGCAGCAGACGTGCGGTGGCGATGAGGAACGCGGGGGATGTGCCGGTGAAGGCGTGGGCGCGGACATTGCCTTCGGTGGCGTGAACTCCCGTGGGGTCGGTGCGGACCCAGGTGACGCCGTCGAGGGCGGCGCCGCGGACCTGCCAGCCCGAGGCGTGCAGTTCGAGGCGGATGGGGCGGCCGAGGTCGTCGAGAGCGAGGTCGACGGAACCGGCCGGGTCGCCGGAGGGGGTGGTCAGTTGGGAGACATAGCGCCAGCCGGAGGGGCCGGGCGCGCAGTGGAAGTGTTCTTCGGCAAGGGGGGTGTGGTCGTGCGGATCATGGAGCGAATATCGGCCGCGGGGCATGGTGGCTCGGGTCCTCGTAGGGGGCAGGCCCCCGCCGGTGACGACGGGGGCCTGCTGACAACCGTTGGCTGAGCGCCGGGCTCGGCTGCTCAGTAGCGGTAGTGGTCCGACTTGTACGGGCCCTCGACCTCTACGCCGATGTAGCTCGCCTGCTCCGGGCGGAGCGTCGTGAGCTTCACGCCGAGCGCGTCGAGGTGGAGGCGGGCGACCTTCTCGTCGAGGTGCTTGGGCAGCACGTAGACGTCGGTCGGGTACTCCTCGGGCTTGGTGAACAGCTCGATCTGGGCCAGGGTCTGGTCCGCGAACGAGTTGGACATCACGAACGACGGGTGGCCGGTCGCGTTGCCCAGGTTCAGCAGGCGGCCCTCGGAGAGGACGATGAGCACCTTGCCGTCGGGGAACTTCCAGGTGTGGACCTGGGGCTTGACCTCGTCCTTGACGATGCCCGGGATCTGCGCCAGGCCGGCCATGTCGATCTCGTTGTCGAAGTGGCCGATGTTGCCCACGATCGCCTGGTGCTTCATCTTGGCCATGTCCGAGGCCATGATGATGTCCTTGTTGCCGGTCGTGGTGATGAAGATGTCGGCCTTGTCGACGACCTCGTCGAGCGTCGTGACCTGGTAGCCGTCCATCGCCGCCTGCAGCGCGCAGATCGGGTCGATCTCGGTGACGATCACGCGGGCGCCCTGACCGCGCAGGGACTCCGCGCAGCCCTTGCCCACGTCTCCGTAACCGAGGACGACCGCGGTCTTGCCGCCGATGAGGACGTCGGTGGCGCGGTTGATGCCGTCGATCAGGGAGTGGCGGCAGCCGTACTTGTTGTCGAACTTCGACTTGGTGACGGCGTCGTTCACGTTGATCGCCGGGAACAGGAGGGTGCCGTCGCGGTGCATCTCGTACAGGCGGTGGACACCGGTGGTGGTCTCCTCGGTCACGCCGCGGATCTCCGAGGCGACCTGGGTCCACTTCTGCGAGCCGTTGGAGATCGTCCGGGTCAGGAGCCCCAGGACGACGCGGTGCTCGTCGGACTCGGCGGTGTCGAGGGACGGGACCTTGCCGGCCTTCTCGTACTCGACGCCCTTGTGGACGAGCATGGTGGCGTCACCGCCGTCGTCCAGGATCATGTTCGGGCCGCCGGTGGGGGTGTTCGGCCAGGTCAGCGCCTGCTCCGTGCACCACCAGTACTCCTCCAGCGTCTCGCCCTTCCAGGCGAAGACCGGGATGCCCTGGGGGTTGTCGGGCGTGCCGTTCGGGCCGACGGCGATGGCGGCGGCCGCGTGGTCCTGGGTGGAGAAGATGTTGCAGGACACCCAGCGGACCTCGGCGCCCAGGGCGACCAGGGTCTCGATCAGGACGGCGGTCTGCACGGTCATGTGCAGCGAGCCCATGATGCGGGCGCCGGCCAGCGGCTGGGATGCGGCGAACTCCTTGCGGATCGACATCAGGCCGGGCATCTCGTGCTCGGCGAGGGTGATCTCCTTGCGACCGAAGTCGGCCAGGGAAAGGTCGGCGACCTTGAAGTCCTGTCGGTTGTCGACAGTGGTCATTCGAGCTGCTCCTCGGGTTGGTCGAGGTGGGGTGGGCTGGTCTGCGCGGCGGCGGGGCAGGACGTGCGCCCACGGGGCACACGAATGCCCGGTGCCTTGCGCAGCGCAGTCCGTCGGAGGCCCTCTCTCCCTCGGTCGGCCCGTACGGGGCCGCCCGACCGCCATCAGCAGCGACGTCTGGCTCGGTTACGAATCTACACCGATCGGCTCAGCGGGCCCCAGTCCGCCTCCGGACAGAAAGAAAGCGGAGTCCTAGCGTCCGCCGGGCCGGGTTCAGGGGCCAACAAGACCGGACAATCCGGGACTTTTGAACTTTTGGTCCTGTGCAGGGGTCTGTTGCAGGATGCCGGGGATCGGGACCATGTGCGCCAGCTCGCGGATCGCGATCCCCCACAACAAAGGCGTTAGGAGATCGACGTGACCAGTCCGGCCGGCCTTCCCCCCACGGGCGGCGGCAGTGACGAGCGGCAGCGGTTGAAGCTGCTCGCGGTGACTGCCTGCCCGACCGGCATTGCCCACACCTATATGGCGGCCGAGAAGCTCTCGCAGGCGGCGGAGCGGCTCGGCGTCGACATCAAGGTGGAGACCCAGGGCTCGATCGGGGCCGAAAACGTACTCACTGACAACGATGTCAGAACCGCGGACGGCGTGATCATCGCCGCGGACAAGGATGTGGACCTGAGCCGGTTCGCCGGAAAGCGGGTCGTGACCGTCGGCGTCGCCGAGGGGATCCACCACCCCGAGCGGCTGATCGAGCAGGTGCGGACCGCGCCCGTGCGCGGAGGAGGTGGGGGCGGGACCAGTACCTCCTCACCCGCCGGCAGCGGCGGTGGTGGCGGCGGCAAGGAGAGGAGCATCGGGTACAAGGCGCTGATGAACGGCGTCAGTTACATGATCCCGTTCGTCGTGGTCGGCGGGCTGCTGATCGCGATCTCGCTGTCGCTCGGCGGGCACACCGATCCGTCCGGTGGCCTGGTCATCCCGAAGGGCTCCTTCTGGATGGACGTCAACAACATCGGCGTCATCGGGTTCCAGCTGATGGTGCCGATCCTGTCCGGCTATATCGCGTACGCGATCGGGGACCGGCCCGCGCTGGTACCGGGCATGGTCGGCGGGTGGATCGCCAACACCGGTTCGCTGTACGACTCCGAGGCGGGCGCGGGCTTCATCGGGGCGATCGTGACCGGATTCCTCGCCGGCTATCTGGTGCTGTGGATCAAGAAGGTCGACGTTCCGAAGTTCGTCCGGCCGATCATGCCGATCATCGTGATCCCGATCGTGGCGACGACGGCTCTCGGGCTGTTCTTCATCTACGTGATCGGCAAGCCCATCTCCTGGGTCTTCGAGCATCTGACGGACTGGCTCGGCGGGATGACCGGGACCAGTGCGGTGCTGCTCGGCGCGATCCTGGGGCTGATGATCGCGTTCGACATGGGCGGGCCGGTCAACAAGACGGCGTTCCTGTTCGGCGCGGGGCTCATCGCGACCGGCAACCAGGAGGTCATGGGCATGTGCGCGGCCGCGATCCCGGTGATGCCGCTCGGGCAGGGGCTCGCCACGCTGATCCGGAAGCGGCTCTACACCGAGCAGGAGCGCGAGACGGGTCTCGCCTCGCTGTTCATGGGGTTGTTCGGGATATCCGAGGGCGCCATTCCGTTCGCCGCCGCACGGCCGGCGCAGGTCATCCCCGCCAACATGCTCGGCGGTGCGGTGGCCGGAGCGCTCGCGGGTCTCGCCGGGGTCGAGGACGCGGTGCCGCACGGCGGGCCGATCGTGGCGGTGCTGGGTGCCGTCAGCGGCGTACCGATGTTCTTCGTGGCCGTGGTGATCGGAACCGTGGTGACGGCCCTGACCACGGTCGCGCTCATCGACGTCGGTGAGCGCAGGCGGAAGGGCCGGCCGATGGCCGACGGGCTCGCACCGCAGCCCGAACTCGCCCTCGCGGGCGTGGGCGTTGGCGTTGGCGTTGGCGTTGGCGTTGGCGTTGGCGTTGGCAGTGACGGCCTCGGCGCCGGCAGCGGGACGGCCACCGCGCACGCTCCCGCCCAGCGGACGGAATCGACTCCTGCATCCGCCGGTGCCTCGGACTCGGCTTCGGTTTCGGACTCGGCTTCGGCTTCGGCTTCGGCTTCGGCTTCGGTTTCGGACGCAGACTCGGGCTCGGGCTCGGGCTCGGACTCGGGCTCGGACTCGGACTCGGACGACGAAGTTCTCTCCGGGTATCTCACGGCGCAGACCGTCAAGGTTCGGCTCGATTCCGGTGACAAGGAGTCCGCGATCCGGGAGATGGCCGGGCTGTTGGCCGCCACCGGGAAGGTCACGGACGTCGAGGAGTTGGTTGCGGCGGCGCTGCGGCGCGAGGAGCAGGGCACGACCGGGCTCGGCGAGGAGATCGCCATCCCGCACGCCAAGACCGATGCGGTGACGGCGCCCGTCGTCGGGTTCGCGCGGTCGGCGGAGGGGGTCGAGTGGGGTTCGCTCGACGGTACGAAGGCGAAGCTGGTCTTCATGATCTCCGTGCCGGAGGCCGCCGCCGGGGACGAGCATCTGCGGATCCTGGCGCTGCTGTCGCGGAAGTTGATGGACACCGGGTTCCGGGAGCGGCTGATGACGGCTGCCGACGAGGCGGCGGTTCTCGACGTGCTGCGCGAGATCCGGTAGCCACACGGATCCCGTCCGGGGCCTCGCACCTCTCGCTGCATGTGCGGTCGGCCTGTACGAGGGTCACCGTGGTAAGTACGGGGGCGGATGGTCGATGCCCCCCCGGGCCGCCGCCCTGGCCCGTTCACGCGCTGGCGGCGCGGCACGGACGTACGGCCTTGTACGTGGAAGGGCCCGCCGAATCGCTCGGCGGGCCCGGTCTCGTACGAGGGAGGCGTACGGGGAAGAGGGCGACCCCCTCCTCGTACAGGATCCTCGTACGGGAAGTCAGTGGTCGGTGGTGGGTACCGGGCCGCCGGGGGCTGCCTCGGCGTCCGGGCCCTTTGCGGCCTCGGTCTCGCTGTAGATGTCGGGTTCGAGGTAGATGACGCGGGCGATCGGGACGGCCTCGCGGATGCGGGACTCGGCGGCGTCGATGGCGGCGGCGACCTCGGTGGCCGTTTCGTCGTGCCGGACGGCGATCTTGGCGGCGACCAGCAGTTCCTCGGGGCCGAGGTGGAGCGTGCGCATGTGGATGATGGCGGGGACCGTCTCGCCGTCGACGATGGCGGCCTCGATCTTCTTGACGTCCTCGACGCCCGCGGCCTCGCCCAGGAGCAGCGACTTGGTCTCGGCGGCCAGGACGATCGCGATGGCGATCAGCAGGATGCCGATGCAGAGGGTGCCGATGCCGTCCCAGACGCCGTCGCCCGTGCCGAGGGCCAGGCCCACGCCGATGAGCGCGAGGATCAGACCGACGAGCGCGCCCAGGTCCTCAAGGAGCACGACCGGGAGCTCGGGGGCCTTGGCGTGGCGTACGAACTCCTTCCAGGACTGCTTGCCGCGGATCGTGTTGGACTCCTTGATGGCAGTCCGGAAGGAGAAGGTCTCGGCGATGATCGCGAAGACGAGGACGCCCACCGGCCAGTACCAGTGGGTGATGTCGTGCGGGTGCTTGATCTTCTCGTAGCCCTCGTAGATGGCGAACATGCCACCGACCGAGAAGAGGACGATCGAGACGAGGAAGGCGTAGATGTACCGCTCGCGGCCGTAGCCGAAGGGGTGCTGCGGGGTCGCCTCGCGCTTGGCCTTCTTGCCGCCGAGGAGCAGCAGGCCCTGGTTCCCCGAGTCGGCGAGCGAGTGCACGGACTCGGCGAGCATCGACGACGAACCACTGAAGAGGAACGCCACGAACTTCGCTACCGCGATCGCGAGGTTCGCGGCGAGTGCCGCCACGATCGCTTTGGTGCCGCCTGACGCGCTCATGTGTTCCCGATGTCCCTTCGTCTGCCATCCCGGCCGGCCGTCTGCCAGGCCGTCTGCCCGCTCGGCTGCCGTACCGGGCTTTGCCCGCCCTTTGCGGTGGGCCATTGTTGCAGCCCGGGCCGACATCGGTACGCCGGGTCGCCACAGTGACCGTTTCGGGCCATGACGGAGGATCCCGCCATGGTCCCGCCATGGGGAGGGTCGCCGGGCTCAGGCGATGACGGTGGCCCGGAAGACCGTGCCCTCTCCGGACACTTCCGCCTTTTCGCCCGCCGGTACGAAGACGGACCGGCCGGGGCCGAGCGCGTGCTCGCCCGCCTGTACGGAACCCGCGGTGCACAGCAGGATCTGCGGGGTGGCGAGGGTGAGGTCGTGGACCGGGGCGCCCGCCACGAGGGCGTACCGGGAGAGGCGGAACTCGTCGATGGGGGTCTCGTAGACCTCCTCGCCGTCGGGGGACGCCTCGGGGCGCAGTACGCCCGGGTCGCTCGCCTCGAACCGGACGATCCGCAGGAGTTCGGGGACGTCGACGTGCTTGGGGGTGAGGCCGCAGCGCAGGACGTTGTCGGAGTTGGCCATGATCTCGACGCCGAGGCCGTTCAGATACGCGTGCGGGATGCCGGCGCCCAGGAACAGGGCCTCTCCCGGCTGCAGTTGAACGTAGTTGAGCAGCATCGCGGCGATGACGCCCGGGTCGCCCGGGTAGTGGTGGGCGAGATCGGCGTACGGGGCGTGGGCGCCGCCGAGCCGGGCGCAGGCCGCGGCCGCCTCGGTGACCGTGGCGGCCATCTGCTCGCGGTCCGCGGACAGCACGGCCGTCAACACCTCGCGCAGCGCCGCCTCCTCGGGGTGGGCGTGCAGCAGATCGACGTACGGCTTGAGGGAGTCGACCTCAAGGGCCGCGAGCAGGTCGGCGGCCTCCGCCGGGGCCCGGAATCCGCACAGGCCGTCGAACTCGGTGAGCGCGCAGATCAGTTCGGGCTTGTGGTTGGCGTCCTTGTAGTTGCGGTGCGGGGCGTCGATCGGGACACCCCGGCGCTCCTCGTCCTCGTACCCCTCCTTGGCCTGGGCGAGGTCGGGGTGCACCTGGAGGGAGAGGGGGGCGCCCGCGGCGAGGAGCTTGAGGAGGAACGGGAGGCGCGGGCCGAACTTGGCGACGGCCGCCGGGCCCAGCTCCTTCTCGGGAGCCTTGTCGATCACCTCGGTGAGCGGGCCGCGGGGGGTGCGCGAGGGCGCGCCGGGGTGGGCGCCCATCCACATCTCGGCCTGCGGCTCGCCGGTCGGCTCGGCGCCCAGGAGGCGCGGGATGGCCGTGGTGGAGCCCCAGGCGTAGGGGCGGATCGTGTTGTCGAGGCGGTCCATGCTCTGTTTTCTTCTCCGTACGTACGCTGCTCAGCGGGCGCTGGTCACCAGGCGTGGCTCAAGGTCAGGCTCCCGAGGCGAGCGCCAGGTAAACGGCGGCGAAATCCGTGATGGCGATCAGCTCGGCGAGGGTCTCCAGGTCGCCGCCGTCATCCGGTTCGAGTTCGCTGATCGGTGTGTCGTGGCTGAGGGCCAGTTCACGGGCGGCGGGGGCGGCGCTGAGGCCGCCGGTCGGCCGGTCGCGGAGGAGGACCACGCGCGCGTGCATGACCTGTGCCTCCTCGACGCGGTCGCGGAAGAAGTCGTCCGGGTCCGCGCCGGCGGCCAGCGCGCCCGAGAGCAGGACGCTGTGCGCGTCGAGCGCCTCGGGCAGCTCGGCGGCGAGCGCGGGGCGGCCCGCCAGCTCGGCCAGCGCGCCGACGAAACGGCGGCCGGCCGGGCCCGCGGACGTGCCCTCGGTCCAGATCACCGGGAGCGCCTCGGCCAGCTCGGCCGCGAGGGTCTTGGCGGGGTTGCTGTACGTCGCGATGGCCGGGCCGCAGCGCTCCGCGATCTGGTCGAGCCGGTCGGCGACCTTCTGCAGGGCCTCGGGCGGCGCGGTGACCAGACCGGTGCGGTCGAGGAGCGCGAGCAGCGGTGTGAGCAGCGCCCAGAGCACTCCGGGGGCGGACGCGGCTGAGGGCGCCCCCGGCTCGTAGGGGGCGGTCGCCATCTGTACGAAGAGGCCGTGGGCGCCGTCCACCGCCTCGGTCAGCGGGGAGCGGGCCGGGGCCACGGCGGCGACCGTGCAGCCGCGACGGTAGGCCTGCTCGACCAGGAGCGAGAGGCCGGGCTCGCTGCCGTCCGGGGTGGCGATCAGGATCAGGTCGACAGGGCCCGCCCAGCCGGGCAGCTCCCAGCGGAGTGCGCCCGCCGCCGGGGCCACGCCGGTGGGGGCCAGACGGATGACGGGGCAGCCCGCCCCGGCCAGGGTGCCGAGCAGGTCCGCGGCGCTGATCGCGGCGGCGCCGGGGCCCGCGATCAGGACGGCTCGCGGGCGGCCGTCCGGCTTGAGCTCGGGGATGCCCGCCTCGGCCGCGTGCCGGGCCGCCGTGCGGACTCGGGCGCCCGCTTCGGCGGCGCCGCGGAGCAGACCGCGGCGGTCTGCCTCCGCGAGGGCCTCGGGGGCGTCGAGCAGCGATTCGTCGAGCATGGGCGGCAGCCTCCGGTCGCCGGTTCTTCCTTGGGGCTCGGCCTTGCGGGTCGCCTGGGCGGCGGGCCCTTTGCGGGTCGCCTGGGGCGGCGGGCCCTGTGCGGTGGGCCTTGTGCGGGCCCTCTGCGGCCTATGCGGGGCGGCGGGCCTCGTCCACGAGGAGGACCGGGATGTCGTCCCGGACGGGGTAGGCCAGGCCGCAGTCCTGGCCGGTGCAGATCAGCTCGGTTTCCTGCTCCTTGAGGGGGGCGTGGCACGCCGGGCAGGCGAGGATCTCCAGGAGGCCGGCTTCGAGCGGCATGTCGGGTCCCTTCGGGGGCGGGGTCGTGCGGTGATGTGGCCTGGTCAGGGTACCGCTGTGGGGAGGGGTGGGCGTCGGGAGAGTTCGCCCCCGCCGCCCTTACCCATTCCCGTCCCTGACTCAGGGGCTCCGCCCCCGAACCCCCGCTCCTCAAACGCCGGAGAGGCTGACCAGTAGCCCGTCCGGCGTTTGAGGACGAGGCCGTTCAGGCCGAAGCGGGGGTCTGGGGGCGGCAGCCCCCAGGGACGGGACGGGTAGGGGCGGCGGGGGCGAAACCCCTTGGCCTCAGCCCCGGATGATCGCCAACGCCTCGTCCCGGACCTTCGTCATCGTCGGCTCGTCGCGGGCCTCCGCGTTCAGGCGGAGGAGGGGCTCCGTGTTGGACGGGCGGACGTTGAACCACCAGTCGGCGGCGGAGACGGTGAGGCCGTCGAGTTCATCGAGGGTGATGCCCTCGCGGCCCTCATAGGCGGCCTTGATCGCGGCCAGGCGGTCGGCCTGGTCGTCGACCGTGGAGTTGATCTCGCCGGAGCCGGCATAGCGGTCGTACTGGGCGACGAGGGCGGAGAGCGTGCCCTCCTGCCCACCGAGGGCGGCGAGAACGTGGAGGGCGGCGAGCATGCCCGTGTCCGCGTTCCAGAAGTCCTTGAAGTAGTAGTGCGCGGAGTGCTCGCCGCCGAAGATCGCGCCGGACGTGGCCATCTCCGCCTTGATGAAGGAGTGGCCCACGCGCGTGCGTACCGGCGTGCCGCCGTTCTCCCGGACGACCTCCGGGACCGACCAGGACGTGATCAGGTTGTGGATGACCGTGCCCTTGCCGCCGTTCCTGGCCAGCTCGCGGGCGGCGACCAGGGCCGTGATCGCGGACGGGGAGACGGGCTCGCCGCGCTCGTCGACGACGAAGCAGCGGTCCGCGTCGCCGTCGAAGGCGATGCCGAGGTCGGCGTCCTCCTCGCGGACGCGCTTCTGGAGGTCGACGATGTTCGCCGGGTCCAGCGGGTTCGCCTCGTGGTTCGGGAACGTGCCGTCCAGTTCGAAGTACATCGGGACGAGGCTCAGGGGCAGGCCGTCGAAGACGGTCGGGACGGTGTGCCCGCCCATGCCGTTGCCCGCGTCGACCACGACCTTCAGGGGGCGGATGGCGGTCAGGTCGACGAGGCCGCACAGATGCGCCGCGTAGTCGTCCAGGGTGTCACGCCGGGTGATCGTGCCCGGTGTCGCGTCCGACGTCGGGGCCCCGGAGTCGATCCAGGACTCGACCAGTTCGCGGATCTCCACGAGGCCGGTGTCCTGGCCGACCGGGGCGGCGCCCGCGCGGCACATCTTGATGCCGTTGTACTGCGCCGGGTTGTGCGAGGCCGTGAACATCGCGCCCGCGAGGCCGAACGCCCCCGACGCGTAGTACAGCTGGTCCGTCGAGCACAGCCCGATCTCGGTCACGTCGACGCCGCGCGCCGCCGCACCGCGCGCGAAGGCCCGCGAAAGACCGGGGGACGAGGGGCGCATGTCGTGCCCGGTCACGATCGCGTCGGCGCCCGTGACCTGCACGAAGGCCGCGCCGAACAGCTCGGCCAGCGTTTCGTCCCACTGGTCCGGGACCACCCCGCGTACGTCGTACGCCTTTACGAGCTGCGACAGATCAGCGGTCACGGCCAGCCTTCCTTGAGTCCTCAACGGTGGCCCCAAACTACCCGTACGCACTGACACTCGGCCGTGCGGTACCCGGGAGGGCACATACGGACATCGCGCACGGACCCCGCACGGACTTCGCAAGGCCTATGGAAGCATCCATTCCAGGACGGGCGAGCTCTGTCCGACGACGATCAGGCACATGACCAGCAGGAGTCCGAGGCTCCATGGGAGCACCTTGCGCAGCAGGTCTCCCTCGCGGCCGGCGAGGCCGACCGCCGCGCAGGCGATGGTGAGGTTCTGCGGCGAGATCATCTTGCCGAGGACGCCTCCGGAGCTGTTGGCGGCCGCGAGGAGCTCCGGGGAGAGCCCCGACTCGTGGGCCGCGGTGACCTGAAGGGCGCCGAAGAGCGCGTTGGCGGAGGTGTCCGATCCGGAGACCGCCACGCCGAACCAGCCCAGGACCGGTGACAGGAAGGCAAGTCCCGCGCCGGCCGCCGCCACGAAGTGGCCGATCGTGGCCGCCTGTCCGGAGAGGTTCATGACGTAGGCGAGCGCCAGCACGGACGTCACGGTGAGGATCGCGAACCTCAACTCGTGGACGGTGGCCGCCCATTCCCTGACCGCCACGCGCGCGTGCACCCCGAGTACGACGGCCGTGCACACCCCCGCGAGCAGGACGAGCGTGCCGCCCGTGGACACGATGGGCCAGGTGAAGAGGTTGCCGCCGACGGGGTCGCCGTCCGCGTTCGCGACGTTCAGGAACGGCCAGTCGAAGGTGCGGGTCGCCTTCGCCAACTGGTCCTTCACCACCGGGATCTGGGCGATGGAGAAGATCACGACGATCAGCGCGTACGGGGCGTACGCCCGCAGCACCTCGGGGCGCGGGTCCTCCTCGTCCAGGTCCTCGCTGCGTACGCCGGTCAGGACCGCGGCCCGTACGGGTTCGGGGGCGGGCTTGCGGGCGTGCGGGACCGCCATCAGCGCGCCCGCGCCGGCCAGGGCGGCCCCGATGTCGGCCAGTTGGGCGGAGACGTAGTTGGATGCGGCGAACTGGGCGACGGCGAAGGCGAATCCGCACGCCACGGCCGGGATCCAGGTCTCGCGCAGTCCGCGTCGCCCGTCGACCAGGAAGACGAGCACCAGGGGCACCACCAGGGCGAGCAGCGGAGTCTGACGGCCCACCACGGAGGCGACGGAATCCAGTGGCAGGCCCGTGACTTGAGCCAGTGTCACGACCGGGGTGCCCATCGCCCCGAAGGCGACCGGCGCGGTGTTGGCGACCAGCGCGACCACGGCGGCGCGGACGGGATCGAAGCCGAGCGCGACCAGCATGACCGAGCAGATCGCGACGGGCGCGCCGAAGCCCGCGAGGGCCTCAAGGAGCGCGCCGAAGCAGAACGCGACGACGAGCGCCTGGATGCGCGGGTCGTCGGAGAGCCGTCCGAACGAGCGGCGCAGGATGTCGAAGTGCCGGGTGCGGACGGTCATCCGGTACACCCAGAGGGCGTTGACGACGATCCACAGGATGGGGAAGAGGCCGAACACGGCTCCCTGGGCCGCGCTGGAGAGCGTCTGGCCGACGGGCATGCCGTACGCGAGCCAGGCGACCAGGGCCGCGGCCGCGAGGCCGATGAGGCCTGCCAGGTGCGCCTTCATCCGGACGCCGCCGAGCAGGACGAGGACGATGACGAGGGGCAGGGTCGCGACGAGTGCGGACAGGCCGAGCGAGTCGGCCACGGGCTCGAGTTCCTGGATGTACACGGAGCCTCCCCGGATTCCGCGATGCGGAAAGCGATTTCTCACGGGCGGGGGAATGGTCGTGTCCGCGACAAGCTCACGTCAATGGTCGTGCGCCACCGAGTGAAACGTGCACCGAATATGCACGGGGTGAAGTCCCGTTGGAGGGAAGGAGGTTCAGGAGTCCGGCGAGCGCAGCACCCGGAGGTGGCCACGGCGGGCGACCTCCATCGGGTCCGCGCCGCGGGCGTTGCCGCCGCCCGCCTGCGCGGCGCGCTCCTGCGGACGGGCCGCCTCACGCACGGCGTTGGCGAGCGCCTCCAGGTCGTCACCGCTGGGGCGGGAGGGGGCGGAGCCGTCGGCGAGCCGGACGACCTCCCAGCCACGCGGGGCGGTGAGGCGCTCGGAGTGCTCGGCGCACAGGTCGTAACAGTGGGGTTCGGCGTAGGTGGCGAGCGGGCCGAGGACCGCGGTCGAGTCGGCGTAGACGTACGTCAGCGTCGCGACGGCGGGACGGCCGCAAGCGGTGCGCGAACAGCGACGTACAGGGCTCACGACGTTGGACGGTACCGCACTCTTGAGCGGGCCGCGACGACTCCCCCCGGGGTCACTCCACCGTGTCGTGGTGTGACTCCTGACACAGGTGGTTCCTGGCGCGCCTTGTTGACCTGCGGGTACGGGTGTTGGCGAAATTTCGGACGGGTCCAGGAGTGGTCCCGAGTTGGTGCGAAAGCTGTCAATTGCCGTTATTTCTGTGGTCCTAGAGGCATATGGAAACGAGCCCAACCTTGGCTGGAATGGTCATCAAGTGGCATACGCGGTTGGTGAGTCGCTGCCGGTTGTGGGCGCTGGTCGCGCCGTGGGGCGGGAGCCGCGGGACGCCCCGGAGCCGCTCCCCCGAGGGGGTGAGCGTCGGTGGACACGTGCAGGCGGGGCAAGGGTCTGGGGACTACTCTTCGTCAGTGATGGACAACCCCGTACCGCCCCGTGCCGCCGAGCCCAGGCCCCGTCGTCGTGATCGACACGGGCGGGGGATGCGCGGCCCCGTGGCGCCGCCGCAGGTACCCCTCTCGGCGCCTCGGGCCGAGGTCTTCGCGGATCTGGTGCAGGACTCCGTGGAGCGGCTGGAGCGCCGCTGGCCGCAGCTCGCCGACATCGAGTTCCTGGTGCTGGAGGTACCCCGGCTCGACCCGGCGCGTGACGAGGGCTGGGCCGACGAGACGGTTCCCCTGGGCGGCACGATCCCGGCGCACGAGGGCCGGCCCTCCCGTGTCGTCGTCTACCGCCGCCCGGTCGAGATCCGCACCAAGGGGCGCGACGAGCGGGCCGCGCTCGTGCACGAGGTCGTGGTGGAGCAGGTCGCCGAGCTGCTGGGCCTGACTCCGGAGACGGTGGATCCCCGGTACGGGGAGGACTGACCGCACTTCCGGAGACGTGCGGCGTCCTACTTCTGCAGCACCGAGAGATCCTGCGCCGCGTCCGGTACCTCCACCGTTCCCCGGTCGTCCGGCAGCGTCTGCACCGTGAACATCGGTACACCGCCACTGGCCTCTTCGAGCATGCGCGCCGCATAGACGGGACCACCGGACTGCGGCTCGACCGTGATCGCGTACGTGCCCTTGAGCCCGCTGGGAACGGGCAGCTCGACGTTCTGGGTGGTGCCGCCCCTGATCGTGTACGTCTTCTCCGCGGCCGTGCCGCCGCCGCTGCCCGCGGACGCCGTGACCTTGACCTTCGCGGCCCGGCCCGGGGCCACCAGGGAGAGCGTGGAGCCCTTGGAGCGGTTGTCGGCGGCCGTCGCGCGCGTGTCCACCGGGCCGGTCGCCGGGATGAACGCCGTCTCCTGCTTGTCGCCCTTGCCGCGGACGACCTTGAGGGCCGCGACGACCGGCGTGGCCCGCCCGGTCGGCGTCAGCATCAGGGATCCCGCCTCGCCGCGCGTGACGTCACCGAGGTCGATGGCGGAGGTCATGCCGGCCTTGATGTGCAGCGTCTCGTTTCCGGCGGGGGTGATCGGCCCGTTCGGAGAGGCGAGCCGCACCTTCAGGTCGGCGTCGGCGTCACCGGGCGCGAAGGCGATCAGCCGTACGGATGTGGCGTCCTTCGGGATGCCCGGCAGGACGAGGCTGCCCGCGGGGTCGGTGGAGGGGCCCAGCCAGTCGCCGCCGAGCTTGTCGTCGATGGCCTGGACGCCGGCGGCGACCCGGCCGCTGCGGACCGTGACATGCACGGTGAGGTCGGTCTGCGGCTCGTCGATGAGCGTGGACAGCAGCACCGCCTCGCTGGAGCGCGGCGGGATCTGGATGCCCTCCCCCACCGTCGACTTGAGGGCGCCGTCCTTGCCGTACAGCTCGATGTCGGCGACCGCGGCGGAGTCGTCCGGGTTGGTCAGGTGCGCGTAGTCCGTGCGCTCCTTGGCGGTGCTGGCGCCCGGGAACCAGAACTCCGTGTCCGGAGCGGTGCAGTTGGTGCCGAGCAGGCCGCGGCCGCTGCCCGCCTCGATCTCCGTCGTCTGCTGGACGGTCCAGCCGGGCGCGAACCTGCCCTCGGCGGTGCCGACGAGCGGGGGCGACTCGGCGCCGGAGGCCTCGCCTGTGACCGGCTTGCCCGGCTCCTTCGGCGTCAGGACGGCCTTCTCCTTGCCGTCCTTGCCGCCCTTGCCGTCGTCCTTGTTCGTGTCGTCCTTGGAGCCGTCGGTACTGCCGTCGGCCGACTCCTCGCCCGCCGCCGTGAGTTCGGCCGCGCCGTCGTCACCGGTGCCCTCGGTGACGGGAGTGAAGGACGTGTACGCGGTCTCCGCGAGGTCCGAGGTGCTGGGAGCCGGGCAGAGCAGGCTGGTGCGCTCCACGGGCAGCTGGGCGGCCGCCTTCGCCGTGGCCGTGCCGGCGGTGTCCGGCTCGGACATCGAGGCGAATCCGGTGACGGCGGCGAGCGCGGTCACGCCGGCGATCAGGGACACGGTGGTGCGGTTCACTGCTGGCTCCCGTCGGGGCGCTCACTGTCGGTGCCGTGGGGCGGCTGCTGGTGCTGGTCCGGGTCGTACGCCGGGTCGTAGCCCTGGGAGTACGTCTGCGTCGGGTCGTACGCCGCGTTCCCCGTGCCGTAGGACGCGTACGGGTCGTACTGGCCCGTCTGGTACGGGTCCGCCTGGTACTGCTGCTGGTCGTAGGTGCCCGCCGGGTACTGCGGGGCGCCCTGGTACTGCTGCTCGCCGCCGTAGGTGCCGTACTCGGCGCCCGCGTACGTCGTCGTGTCCCACTCTCCGTAGGTCTGCTGCTGCGGGACCTGCGCGGCGACAGGGACCTCCTCCGAAGGAGGAGGAGTGGCGGAGGGGTCGTCGGGGGTGAACCCGTCGGGCCGGTCCGACTGTTCTGCCTCCGCCTGGGCGCGCAGCCTGCGGGCCCTGCGGCCCTCGCCGGAGACGGCCTGGGCGGGAACGACGGGCTCCTCGGGGAGGTCGTCGTCGACGTCACGGCGGCGGCCGGGCAGGGCGAGCACCACGAGGACGAGGGCGAGCGCGCCCTGCGCCCACAGCCAGCCGGTGTGGCTCATCGGGGCCTCGAACGTGACGTCCAGCCGGCCCGCGGTGGCGGGCAGCTCGAAGCCCTGCGCCCAGCCGTCGACCGTGGTCCTGGTGAGCGGCTTCCCGTCGAGGGTGGCCGTCCAGCCCTCGTCGGCGGTGTCCGCGAGGCGCAGGACGCGGCCGTCGGCACCGGCGGGGATCTTGGTGTGCAGTTCGACGGGCCCCGCCGCGATGGGCTGCGGCTCGCCGGAGTCGGGAACGATGGCCGCGCGCGCGACCTGCCGGTCGACGCGCCACAGGGCGCTGCCGTCCTGCTGGCTCAGCCGGCTCAGGCCGGGGGTGGCGTCCAGGACGCGGCTGACCTCGCGGGGCGCGCCGCCGCGCACGAGGACGTACCGCACGGCGAAGCCGCCGAGCTGGTCGGCCTGGTCGGCTCCGGAGCCCGCCACGAGGTTCGCGACGACCTTGTCGAGCGGCTTGTTCTCGCCGTCCGCCGCGGCCAGTTCGGCGTCGCCGAGGCGGGCGCCGGAGCCCCGGACGAGCATGTAGCCGACCTCGGCCGGCGAAGTGCTGTCCAGGACGAGGGTGCGGGCCTGGTCGCGGGTGCCGCTCTCCTCGGCGACGAACGCGGGCACCTGGACGGGATCGCGGCGCTCCAGGGGTCCGTCCGCGCCGCGGATCATCCACCCGGCGGCGACGAGCAGAGGCCCGGCGGCCGCGGCGAACGCGATGAGCACGGCGAGCGGCTGGCGCCAGCCGAAGCTCTGCTCGGCCACGCGCGAGCGGGCGCCGTCGGCACCGAGCGCGGCGGCGGCGAGGAACGCGAGCCCGTAGACGAGGGTGGCCGGTCCGGCCCAGGTGGAGCCGTTGGACAGGACGGCGAAGACGAGACCCACAAGGCCGGCCGCCCAGGCAGTCCAGATTCCCAACTGACGCTCTGTACGCATCAGCGCGGCCACGGCGGCGCACACGATGCCGATGAGCATCAGCCCGCTGACGGTCCCGGGGCCGCCCGGGCTGCCGCCCAGCAGGTCGAGCGCGGAGGCCGCCCCCGATCCGTACTCCATCCCGGCCTGCTGGAAGAAGCCGAACGGCAGCAGCGTCAGCGACCAGGGGGCGAGGACGAGCAGCGGGGTGCCGAGCTGGGCCAGGAAGCGCGGCCCGTAGGCGGGGATCTCGCCGCGGCGCACGACCAGCAGGGCGAGGCCCAGCACGAGCGCGATGGGCCACACGATGGGCGTGAAGGCGGTGGCGAGGGTCAGCAGCAGCGCGTACGCCCAGGTGGCGCGCCAGCTGCCGCGGGCCGTCTCCGAGGCGAGGCCACTGGCCGCGATGCCCGCGCGCGCGATGAGGGGCAGCAGCACGGCGAGCACGGCCGTGCCGATGCGGCCGCCCGCGAGCGCGCCGGTGGCGGCGGGCAGGAAGGCGTACGCCACGGACGCCCAGGCGCGCAGCAGGCGTGACTGGACGAGCGGCCGGGAGGCGAAGTACGCGGTGAAGCCGGCCAGCGGCACCGAACCGACCAGCAGCACGGTGACGGCGAGTCCGGTGGAGCCGAACAGCAGGCTCGCGAGCATCGCGACGAGTGCGAGATACGGCGGCGCGGACTGGGTGCCGCCGGCGCCGACCGGATGCCAGGCGTCCAGATAGCGCGACCACAGCTCGGAGGAGTCGGCCGGGGCGGGCAGCAGCGCGCCGCCCGAGAGCGCGCCGCCGCCGAGGAGCTCACGGCAGGCGACGAGCGAGATGAGGAGGAGTGCCACGAAGAGCATCGGTCCCGGCTTGCGGGCGACGCGCTTGAGGCGGGCGAACTGCTCGACCTCCAGGAAGTCGGCGTCGTCACCGCCGGGCCCGGACTCGACGGCGCTGCCGTGTCGTCCTGCCGCGTTCAGCTCCGGGTCGGAGCTGCCCGCGAGGCTGCCCGCGGCCTGTTCGATGGTGGCCCGCACGGTCGCGCCGGGCGGCGGGAACAGCGGGCGCAGTTCGCCCTTGTCGACCTGGGGGCGGCCGCGCCTGCGCCGGCCCGCGAGGATGCGCTCGGGGCGGAGCAGTGTCCCCAGGAGGCCGCGGATCTCGTCGACCGCCTGTCCCGGGACCTTGCCGACGAGGTACGCGACCGTGCGCAGCAGTGTGCCGAGGACGAGCCGTACGAGGATCCAGGGGAGCACCGCGCTGCGGCTGTTGACGAGGAGGGTGTAGACGGCGCCGGCCTTGTCGACCTTGTGCGGGGAGGCGGAGGTGCGGCCCACGCAGTCGACGGTGCGCCGCTCGCGGGAGGACGCCTCGGCGTGCCGCACGACCGCTTCCGGGGCGACGAGGACGCGGTGGCCCGCGGCCTGGGCGCGCCAGCACAGGTCGATGTCGTCGCGCATCAGGGGCAGCCGTCGGTCGAAGCCGCCCAGCTCCTCGAAGACGTCGCGGCGGATCAGCATGCCGGCGGTGGACACGGCGAGCACGGGCCTGACGTGGTCGTGCTGGCCCTGGTCCTGTTCGCGCCGGTCGAGGCCGGTCCAGCGACGGCCGCTGTGGGCGATGGTGACGCCGACTTCCAGGAGCTGTCTGCGGTCGTACCAGCCGCGGAGCTTCGGGCCGACGATCGCGACTTCCTTGCCGAGCTCCCGTTCGTTCTCCACGACCCGCAGCAGCTGTGCGAGTGCGTCGGCCTCGGGGGCGCAGTCGTCGTGCAGGAGCCACAGCCACTGCTCGGGCTCGCCGTGGGGCAGTTCCGGCATGTCGTACGCGTCGTCGCGCCAGGTGCGGGTGACCGGGTCCCAGCCGCTGGGGCGCTTGAGGTACGGCAGGTCGTCCGGGGTCAGCACGCCGGCCGTGCGGGCGGCCTCCTCGACGGCCTGGCCGAAGCCGGTGCGCCGGGCGAGGTGCAGCACCCGGTCGGCGCCGAGGGCGTCGGTGACCAGGCGGGCGGAGTCGTCCGCGCTGCCGGTGTCGGCCGCCACGGCGTTCTGTACGGGGCGTTCCTGACCGAGCAGCCCGGCGAGGGCGTCGGGGAGCCAGCGGGCACCGTCGTGCGAGACGAGCACTGCGGTGACCACGTGCCGTGGGAACTCGGGCGTGGCAGTGTCGTACTGACCTGCCGAATGGCTGTGCACGGACATCGAGGTACGGGCCCCGGTTCGATGGACTGCGGTGGACGCCTGTGCCCCCAGAGGACAGCGGGGCGTCTCGGACGGAGGCCCACACTAACGGCTGGGCAGCAGAGCGGCCCGCCGCCTGTGGATAACCCACCTGCGACGGGCCGTTCGTTACGTATCGGAACGTAGGGGTGTGCGCCGTTCGGTCGGGCGGCGCGCAGCCGGCGATCAGGTCGCGATCAAGCCACGATCAGACGGCGGCCTTCTTCAGACGGCGCCGTTCACGCTCGGACAGGCCGCCCCAGATGCCGAAACGTTCGTCGTTGGCGAGCGCGTATTCGAGGCACTCGGAGCGGACCTCGCAGGCGAGGCAGACCTTCTTGGCCTCGCGGGTGGAGCCGCCCTTCTCGGGGAAAAAGGACTCGGGGTCGGTCTGCGCGCAGAGCGCCCGCTCCTGCCAGCCGAGCTCCTCTTCGGCCTCGTCGACCAGCAGTTCCTGAAACAGCTCGGTCATGTGCGCCCCTCGTCCGTCTCGCGTCCCCGTGATGCTGCCGTTACCGATTTCGGCTGAACGACACGAGTGAAATTACAAGTGTGCCGATCCGGGCCAGTCAAGCCGAGATCTGCTATTGGGCCCCTTATTCACTCTGCGGAACCAAGGCTTTGCGGAAAGTGTTCAAATCGGCATAAACCCTGACAGCCGAATAGGGACCCGGCCGGGCTCCGTCTCCGTGCAGGACCTGTACGAAGAAGGACGCTCAGAAGTTCGATCTCGTTCCTGTGCGAACGACGAAGCGAACCGGATCACATGTGGATCACACGGATGCCCTATGGATCACGGGATCGCGACGAGGTTCGTGCGCCCGGTTGTGCGCCATGTGTCCTCGCGAGCTCCTGCACAAACCTTTCGCCACAGAGATGAACCGGATGAGGTGAAACATCGCCCACATACCGGACATCAAGTTGACAGTGTGAGTGTGAACCGGTGTCCTAGTGGGCATGCTCGCGAACCTGGCATTCACCTCGACCCGCACCGCCGGGTCCCTCGGTGCTGCCCACGCTCGCTGTAGCTGTTGCTGTCGCAGCTGTTGAGCCAACCGCGCTCCGGCTGCCGCCGGGTCCCCTGACCAAGACCCGGCTGCTGGTCCCCTCGCCCGTACCAAGGGCACACCTCATGCCCGCGACCCGGGCGGACGGTACGTGACACCCCAGTCCTCCAGCACTCTCTTCCGCCGAGGAACCCACCGCACCCATGAACAGCGACAGCGACCTCCAGATCGCCGGCGACATCCTCGAAGTACCGCACCTCCTCCAGGCACCGCGCGAGCACCCGGCCACGGTGGCCGACTTCGTCGGTCTCGCCCGCTCCATCGCGGCCGACCGCTCCCAGTGGGAGCACCTCGTCGAGTACGACGCGACCTCCCGCTGGTACCACCGGCTGCGCACCGGGCCCGGCTACGAGGTGTGGCTGCTCTCCTGGGTTCCCGGACAGGGCAGCGGGCTGCACGACCACGGCCGCTCCTCCGGCGTACTCACCGTTCTGGAGGGCGCGTTGACCGAGCGCACCGAGCGGGGCACGCGCGCGTTGGGCGCGGGCGCCCAGCGTGTGTTCGCGCCCGGGTACGTGCACGAGGTCGTCAACGACTCGCTCGATCCGGCCATAAGCCTGCACGTGTACTACCCCGGGTTGACGGAGATGCCGATGCACGCGGTGCGGTGCGCGGCGGAGTCGGGGACTGTGGCCGAGGTCTCGTAACCGGCTGACGCGTTGTCGTAGCCGCCTGCAAGACTGAATGCATGCGCATTGTGGTTCTGGCAGGCGGCATCGGTGGTGCCCGGTTCCTGCGTGGTCTCAAGCAGGCCGCGCCGGACGCGGACGTCACGGTCATCGGCAACACCGGGGACGACATCCACCTCTTCGGGCTGAAGGTCTGCCCGGACCTCGACACGGTGATGTACACACTCGGCGGCGGTATCAACGAGGAGCAGGGCTGGGGGCGGACCGACGAGACCTTCCACGTCAAGGAGGAGCTCGCGGCGTACGGGGTCGGGCCCGAGTGGTTCGGGCTCGGCGACCGGGACTTCGCGACACACATCGTGCGGACGCAGATGCTGGGCGCCGGATATCCCCTCAGCGCCGTCACCGAGGCGCTCTGCGACCGGTGGCAGCCGGGCGTCCGGCTGATCCCCATGTCCGACGACCGCGTCGAGACCCATGTGGCCGTCGAGATCGACGGCGAGCGCAAGGCCATCCACTTCCAGGAGTACTGGGTGCGGCTGCGGGCCTCCGTGGACGCGTACGCGGTGGTGCCCGTCGGCGCCGACCAGGCCAAGCCGGCGCCCGGAGTGCTGGAGGCGATCGCCTCGGCCGACGTGATCCTCTTCCCGCCGTCCAACCCGGTCGTGTCCGTCGGCACCATTCTCGCCGTGCCCGGTATCCGGGAGGCCATCGCCGAGGCGGGTGTCCCGGTGGTCGGCCTCTCCCCCATCGTCGGTGACGCACCCGTGCGCGGCATGGCCGACAAGGTCCTCTCGGCCGTCGGCGTCGAGTCCACGGCCGCCGCGGTCGCCGAGCACTACGGCTCGGGACTGCTCGACGGCTGGCTCGTCGACACCGTGGACGCCGGGACCGTGGAGCAGGTCGCCGCCGCCGGCATCCGGTGCCGGGCCGTGCCCCTGATGATGACCGACCTGGCCGCGACGGCCGAGATGGCCCGTCAGGCGCTGGCGCTGGCGGAGGAGGTGCGGGGCGCTTGAGCGACGACGATTCCGGGAGCGCCGAGTTCGGCAGCGAAGGGTTCGGGAGTACGGGGCACATGAGCGGCGGGTTTTCCGCGAGTCCGGTTCCGGCCGGGGACGAAGGGCTGCCGTCCGGTGTGCCCGGCTTCCGGGTCTGGGCCCTGCCCGGACTGCCCGAGGTACGGCCGGGGGACGATCTCGCCAAGCTGATCGCCGGCGCCGAGCCGGGCCTGGTCGACGGGGACGTGCTGCTGGTCACCTCGAAGATCGTGTCCAAGGCCGAGGGGCGGATCGTCGAGGCGGCGGACCGGGAAGCCGCGATCGACGCCGAGACCGTGCGGGTCGTCGCACGGCGCGGGCCGCTGCGGATCGTGGAGAACCGGCAGGGGCTCATCATGGCCGCCGCCGGTGTCGACGCCTCCAACACCCCCTCCGGGACCGTGCTGTTGCTGCCCGAGGACTCGGACGCCTCCGCGCGCGCGATCCGCGACGGGCTGCGGGACGCGCTCGGGGTCGAGGTCGGGGTCGTCGTCACGGACACGTTCGGGCGGCCCTGGCGGACCGGCCTCACCGATGTCGCCATCGGGGCCGCCGGAGTGCGCGCACTCGACGATCTGCGGGGCGGCACGGACGCGCACGGGAACCCGCTCAGCGCCACCGTCGTCGCCACCGCCGACGAGCTCGCCTCCGCCGGCGACCTGGTCAAGGGCAAGGCGGCCGGACTGCCCGTCGCGGTCGTGCGCGGACTGTCCCACGTGGTGGGCACACACGGCGACGACGGCAAGGACGAAGGGACGCGAGGCATGGTCCGGGGCGCGCGCGACGACATGTTCCGGCTCGGCACCTCCGAGGCCGTCCGGGAGGCCGTCACCCAGCGGCGTACCGTCCGGGCCTTCACCGACGAGCCCGTCGACCCCGATGCCGTACGGCGTGCGGTGGCCGCCGCCGTGACCGCGCCCGCGCCGCATCACACGACGCCCTGGAGATTCGTACTCCTGGAGTCGGCCGAGTCGCGGACGCGGCTGCTCGACGCCATGCGGGACGCCTGGGTCGCCGATCTGGAGCGGGACGGGAAGAGCGCGGAGTCCATCGCCAAGCGGGTGCGGCGCGGGGACGTGCTGCGGGGCGCGCCGTATCTGGTCGTGCCGTGTCTCGTCATGGACGGATCGCATACGTACGGCGACGAGCGGCGTGACGGGGCCGAGCGGGAGATGTTCGTGGTCGCCGCGGGCGCCGGGGTGCAGAACTTCCTCGTCGCGCTCGCCGGGGAGCGGCTCGGGTCCGCGTGGGTGTCGTCGACGATGTTCTGCCGCGAGGTCGTGCGGGACGTGCTCGGGCTCCCGGAGGGATGGGATCCCATGGGGGCCGTCGCGGTCGGGCACGCGGCGGAGGAGCCGAAGGCTCGGCCCGAGCGGGATGCGGGGGCGTTCATCGAGGTGCGTTGAGCGCCGACGTTCACATCGCCCCCGGTTCGTACGGCATCCTCGTACGGCATGACCGAGCTCCCCAAGCCCTAGGACCTCATTCGTGGCCGGACGTTTTGATCCTCGGCCGACGCGTACGACCGTGCGCGGCGGGCATGTCGTCGTGCCCGGGCAGGCTCGGGCGGACCGGTCGGGCGGAGTCTCGGGCGGACTCGGCGGGCGTACGCGGAGCTGGGTGCCGCCGTGGCCGCTGGATCTCGGGCTCGTGCTCGGGCCGTTGCGGCGGGGGCCCGCCGATCCGACCTTCCGTACGACGCCCGACGGGGCCGTGTGGCGGGCCAGTCTCACGCCGGTCGGGCCCGGGACCCTGCGGGTGTCCGTGCGTGCCGGTGCCGTCGAAGGGGAGGCCTGGGGGCCCGGGGCCGATTGGTTGCTGGAGCAGCTGCCTCGGATGCTCGGGGAGTCGGACGATCCCGACGCCTTCGAGCCGCGGCATCGGCTCGTGGCGGTGACTCGGCATCGGCGGCCCGGGTTGCGGCTGACGCGTACCGGGCTGGTGCTGGAGTCGTTGATCCCGTCGATTCTCGAACAGAAGGTGACGACGGACGAGGCGTATCGGGCCTGGCGGTTGCTCGTGCGGAAGTACGGGGTGCCGGCGCCCGGGCCCGGGCCTCTGGTGGGTCGGGGCGGGGGGATGTTCGTGATGCCCGAGCCTCGGGTCTGGGCGTTGATTCCCTCGTGGGAGTGGCATCGGGCGGGGGTCGACAACAAGCGGGCGTCGACGATTCTGCGGGTCGTGCGGGTGGCTCGGCGGATGGAGGAGGCGGTGGGGTTCGAGGTGGGGCGGGCCCAGGAGCGGCTTGAGGTGGTGGCGGGGGTGGGGCCGTGGACCTCGGCGGAGGTTGTGCAGCGGAGTCATGGGGCGGCGGATGCGGTGACGGTCGGGGACCTGCACCTTCCTGGGATCGTGGGGTATGCGTTGGCCGGGGACCGGGATGCGGATGATGCCGTGATGTTGTCGTTGCTTGAGCCCTATGCGGGGCAGCGGCATCGGGCTGCTCGGCTCATTTTGTTGAGTGGGCGTACGCCGGGGCGGCGTCAGCCGCGGATGCCTCGGGGGGATATTGGGCGGCTTTGAGTTTTTTCGCCCCCGCCGCCCCTACCCATTCCCGTCCCTTTTCAGGGGCTCCGCCCCCGAACCCCCGTATCGCGCTCCGCGCTCGTCCTCAAACGCCGGACGGGCTGGGTGGTGTGAGCCTGCGCCAGTTTGTTTGCGCAGGCTCTGGCTCCCCCCTTGGTCAAGCCCTTGGTCGAGTCGGTGTTACTGGTCCGACGAGAAGCGGAGTGCTGCGGCTGGGATTTGGGCGTCGCACCAGATGCGTACGCCTTCTCGGAGTTCGTTGTCGGGGCCTACCGAGGCGCCGTCGCCGATGACTGCTCCGGTGAGGATCGAGCGGGCGCCGACGTGGGCGCGGGCGCCGATCAGGGAGTCGGTGATGACCGCGCCGGGGGCGATGACCGCGCCGTCCAGGATCGTGCTGCCGGAGATGCGGGCGCCCTCGCCGACCGTGGCGCCGTGGCCGACGACGGTGCCGCCGGTCAGTTTGGCGTCGGAGGCGACCGTGGCCGACGGGAGGACCAGGCGGTCGCCGCAGCGGCCCGGGACGGCCGGGGACGGGGCGCGGCCGAGAACCAGGTCGGCCGAGCCGCGAACGAAGGCCCCCGGAGTGCCCAGGTCCAGCCAGTAGGTCGAGTCGACCATTCCCTGGAGGTGGGCGCCCGAGGCAAGGAGCTCCGGGAACGTCTCCCGTTCGACCGAGACCGGGCGGCCCACCGGGATCGCGTCGATCACCGAGCGGCGGAAGACGTACGCCCCCGCGTTGATCTGGTCGGTGACGATCTCCTCGGGGGTCTGGGGTTTCTCCAGGAACGCCTGGACCCGGCCCGACGAGTCCGTGGGGACCAGTCCGTACGCCCTAGGGTCCGTCACCCTCGTCAGGTGCAGGGAGACGTCCGCGCCCGAGGACCGGTGGGTGCTGATCAGGGCCGGGATGTCCAGGCCCGTCAGGATGTCCCCGTTGAAGATCAGGACCGGGTCGTCGGGGCCCGATCTCAGCCGGGAGGCCACGTTCCGGATGGCGCCGCCGGTGCCGAGGGGCTCCTCCTCGGTGACGTACTCGATGTGGAGCCCCAGCGACGAGCCGTCGCCGAAGTGGGGCTCGAAGACCTCGGCCAGATAGGACGTGGCGAGCACGATGTGCTCGACCCCCGCCGCTCTCGCCCGTGCCAGCTGGTGCGTGAGGAACGGTACCCCGGCCGCCGGAACCATCGGCTTCGGCGTGTGCACCGTGAGGGGGCGCAGCCGTGTGCCCTTGCCGCCGACCAGGAGGATCGCTTCTGTCACCTGTCGTCTCTGCTTCCTGATGGGGCCGGTCGAACTGTCTTTCGACCGGCCAGTGTATGCAGACCGTTTCGATGGCTGTGGGGCGCCTCTGGGGGAGGTATGGCTGTGGGGAGCCGCCGGGGCTGGGACCCCGGCTTGCCGGGCTCACCATTCCCGCCGACCGGACCTCATCGTCCCTGGTAGCGGGCCGAAGTCGCACGGGCCTTGCCGAGCTTCGCGTAGAGTCGGCCGCCCGGGCATTCGGTGGCGAAACCATCCCGGTGACCGGAGATTACATTGAGTCGTACGTTCTTTCCTTTTCGGTAGAGATTTCCGCCCCCGGACTTGAGGTATGTCTTGCCCTTGGGGTTCGCTCCGAAGAGGCCGAGCTTCCATGCCGTGAGCTTCGCGATCGCCTTCACCGCGGCGGCGGGCGGGTTCGCGGCACCGAAGCTCCCGAGGACCGCGATCCCCATGCTGTTGGTGTTGAAACCGAGAGTGTGTGCGCCCATGACCGGCTTGGCCACGCCTCCGGCCCGGCCCTCGTAGATGTTTCCGCACTTGTCGATGAGGAAGTTGTAGCCGATGTCCCGCCAGCCGCTGCTCTTCACGTGGTAGCGGTAGATACTGCGGATGACTGAAGGTGCCTGCGCGCAGCGGTAGTTGTTGCCCGACGCGGTGTGGTGGACGAAGGCGGCCTTCACGGTCTTCGTGTAGCTGAAGTTCCGCTCGCGGAGCGTCTCGTCGGCGCCCCAGCCCCGGCGGGTGACAATGCGCGGACGTGCACCGATGTACGGCTTCACGCGCTGGCCCGTCGCCGGGTCCGCCGCGTCGGCGGTGCCGATCGTGCCGGTCTTGCCTGTCGTACCCGGCTTGTCCTTGGGCCCCGGCCTGTCCTTCGCGCCCGGCTTGTCCTTCGCGCTCGCCGCTTCCGCCGTCTCGCCTCGGGTCGCCAGGAGGTCGGCCTCCGTCTGCTTCTGGCTGAGGGCGGGGATCGCGGTGGCGCCGAGGGGGGCGAGGTCGGCGTTGACGGCGGAGGAGGCCGCCGCCTCCGCCGTCAGGACGTTGCCCCGCGGGGCGTCCACCCCGGAGGCCTGGGGCGGGGGCTCGGCGGCCGGGTCGACGCCGGGGTCGATCAGTTCGATGTGCAGGCCCGTGGGGAGGGGGTCGCCTGCGACGGCCCGGCCGTCCGTTCTCGGCCTGCCGTCCGCCTCCGCCTGGACGCGGACCTCCACACCGTCCGAGTCGCCGACCCACAGGGGGGCCGTGGCCCCGCGCACGCGCCCGGAAGTGCGCTCCGCGGTGTCCGGGTCCGCCGCGTGCTCGTGGTTGTGCGTGTCCACGTCCTGCCAGAGCGACCACTTGGCGGTGCCGCTCGCGCGGGTACGGACCTGGACGCTGCCGTGGAGTTCCGTGTCCGGGTTGTCCCAGACGACACCCACGAGGGAGAAGCGGCGTACGTCGCGTCGCGGGAGACCTTGGGCGGAGGCGGCGGGGGAAGCGGGGGCGGACGTGGGGGGCAGGGTGCGATCGCCGGAGGACGGGGCCGGGGGCGCGAGGGGTGCCAGAGGGAGGGACTGGGTGCTGCCGGGGATCGAGCGGTCGGTCGCGGGAGCGGAGGCCGCGGAGGCGGAGACGGCGGTTCCTGCTGCCGCCTCGGCCGAGGCGGCCGTCTCGGCCGATGTTGTCGTCTCGGCCGATGTCGTCGACGTGCTCGGTGTTTCCGGTCGGGCCCTGGCCGTTCGTTCGGATGCCGGTCTGTCCGGTGTCGCCCGGTCGGTGGTCGGGCTCTCGGCCGCCGGGGGTGCGGCCGCGGCGTCGGTGGACACGGCCAGGGGGAAGGCCAGGGCGGCCGCACACGTGACGGCAATCGAGGAAGCAAGATATCCGCGCATGCCCCTGATCCTGGACATAGTCATACTTATCTGTCCATCTGGGATTTGACGGACCGTCGGCCGGACTCCGCCGAACCGGTGGCCCTCACTCACCCGCCCGGGCGGGTGTCCGCGTACCCTTGCGTCCCGTGAACGCCACCGACCGCACCCCTGCCGACCTGCTGCGATCCGCGCTCGCCACGGATCCCGCGCGCCCCCTGGTGACCTTCTACGACGACGCCACGGGTGAACGTGTCGAACTGTCCGTGGCCACCTTCGCCAATTGGGTGGCCAAGACCGCCAACCTGCTCCAGGGCGAGCTGGCCGCCGAGCCCGGGGAGCGGGTCGCGTTGCTGCTGCCCGCGCACTGGCAGACGGCGGTGTGGCTGCTCGCCTGTTCCTCCGTGGGGGTCGTGGCGGATGTCGGGGGTGATGCGGGTGCGGCCGACCATGTGGTGGCCGGGCCCGGGCAGTTCGAGGCCGGGCTCGCGTGTTCCGGGGAGCGGGTGGCGTTGTCGCTCGCGCCGCTCGGGCGGCGGTTCGCCCAGGTGCCGGCCGGATACGCCGACTACGCCGTCGAGGTGCCCGGTCAGGGGGATGTCTTCCAGGCGTACGGGCCTGTGGATCCGGAGTCGCCCGCGGTTGTTGTCGCCGGGGCGGAGCTGACGGGGGCGGAGGTTGTCGAGCGGGCTCGTGCGGATGCGCCCGGGCTGGGGCTGGGCGGGCCGGGGGCTCGGTTGTTGTCCGCGCTTTCGTACGACACGTGGGAGGGGTTGAGCGCCGGGCTCTTCGCTCCGCTCGCCGTCGGGGGGTCCGTGGTGTTGTGCCGGAACCTTGAGCAGGTCGGGGAGGATGCGTTGGCGAAGCGGATCGAGAGTGAGCGGGTTTCGGCTACGGCTCGTTGACGGGGGCCGCCGGGGTGAGGGGCTGACTCAGGGGCTCCGCCCCCGAACCCCCAAAAGACTGCGCAGTTCCCCGCGCCCCTAAGAAGGGGCCCGCAGCCGGCCCCTCCCCATCCCCCATTCGGCCCACCCCCCGGAGCCTCCCGCCCCCTCCCGGGCCATGGTCGTAGGAGCAGGCCCGTACGCCATGAGGGGTGGACTCAGACGTGAGCGACACCGGAGGGACTCGGGGTGCGGCGCCGGGGGCGGTCGGGCCCGGGGTCGGGGCGTCTCCCACCGGGGCCGGGGTCAGGCGGCGGCGGAGGCGGTGGCTGCGGTACACCGCGGTCGGCGTGGTCGTGGTCGTGGTGGGCGCCGCGGGAGCCGGCTGGGTGCTGTACGAGAAGCTGAACGGCAACATCACGTCGGACGACGACACCGCCGCCGAACTCGCGCGGTTCGAGAAGGAGCGGCCGACCTCGCTGGTGCGCGACGCGCAGAACATCCTGCTGATCGGGTCGGACTCACGGTCGGGGGACGGGAACCAGAAGTACGGACGGGACTCCGGCACCGAGCGGTCCGACACCACCATCCTGTTGCATCTCCCGGCCGACCGGCGCAGCGCGACCGCGGTCTCCCTCCCCCGCGATCTGATGGTGGACGTGCCGAGCTGCCGGCGGCCCGACGGCAGCCGCACCTCGCCGACGTTCGCGATGTTCAACTACGCCTTCCAGAGCGGCGGTTCGGCGTGCACGATCCGTACGGTCGAGAAGCTGACCGACATCCGGATCGACCACCACATGGTCGTGGACTTCCACGGCTTCAAGGACATGGTCGACGCCGTCGACGGGGTCGTGGTGTGCCTGAAGGAGCCGATCGACGATCCCGCCGCCAAGCTCCGGCTGCCCGCGGGCAAGGTGAAGCTCAACGGCGAGCAGGCCCTCGGGTACGTACGCGCCCGCAAGACCATCGGTGACGGCAGCGACACCGACCGGATGGACCGCCAGCAGCGGTTCCTGGGCGCCCTCGTCAACAAGGTGCGCAGCAATGACGTACTGCTGAATCCGGTGAAGCTCTATCCGGTGCTGGACGCGGCGACCTCCTCGCTCACCACCGACCCGGGCCTCGCGAGCCTGCGGGGCCTGTACGACCTGGTCCGGGGCATGCGCAACATCCCCACCGAACGTGTGCAATTCCTTACGGTGCCGCGGGAGTCGTACGCGTACAACGCCAATCGCGACCAGCTCGTGGAACCCGAGGCGGAGAAACTCTTCGAACGGCTGCGCATGGACGCCCCGTTGGAGGTCTCGAAGGAACTTCCGGAGGATTCCGGCACAAAGAGGAGCGGTGCGGAGTCGGTCGGTGACGGGGACGCTTACGGCGATTCGTACAACTACGAGCCCCGCGAGGGGAGTTATGGAGAGCGGGAGAGGGGCCACCGCCAGGGTTTCAGTCAGGAAGATGGCAAATCGGGCGCAAAGCGGCCCGAAGACCCTTCGCTGACGCCGAGTCCCGCGCCGACTTTCCGTGGGAACACGGCCGCCGAGGACGCCTGCGGTTAACGCCCGAACAGGCCTCTGGGTAAAGAGCACACCAAGACGGGGAACGTACGTTCAAAGAATTGGGTGGATTGCCCGGTTGTAGGGAAGTGGAATTTCTCACCGTCGTCGCTCGGCGCCGAACTGGGCGGATAGTGTGAGCGATCCGGTGCACCCGGTCCTGAGGTCCGTCCTGAGGTCGCGCACTGGTTGGACCGACTGACCGAGCGTCTTTTGAGGGGGAAAGACGCCGCGTGGCCCCGACGGAGGACTCAAGCAACCGTGGACGCGCAAGGCCGTGGGCGGGCGGACGATATCGACCCCGCAGACCAGTGGGTACTCAACCCGAACACAGGCGACTACGAACTGCGACTGCAGAGTTCCGCACCGCAGTCGACGGTTCCCGGTCCCCGGAGAACCGCCACCCGCGCCGGAGGGGCGGCAACACGCCCGCGTACCGCGCCGGGTCGTGAGCGTGAGCGTGAGATTCCGGGCACCGATGTGCCCGGACCGCGCAGGCGCCGCGGCACGCCGGACGAGCCACCTCCGGGCCGCCGCCGGACGAAACCCAAGAAGTCGCGGGCGAAGAAGATACTGCTGTGGACCGGCGGCGGCATGGCCCTCGTGCTGGTCGGTGTCTCGGCGGCCGCGTACGCCTACATCAAGCACCTAGAGGGCAACGTCAGCACGACGGACGTCGGCAGCGCGGGTGCGAGCGGCTTCAGCAAGGACGAGGCCTTCAACATCCTGATCATCGGTACGGACAAGCGCACCGGTGCGGGCAACGAGGGCTACGGCGACAAGGGCAGCGTCGGACACGCCGACACGAACATCCTGTTGCACGTCTCCAAGGACCGTACGAACGCGACCGCGATGAGCATTCCGCGTGACCTGATGGTCGACATTCCGGACTGTCCGACCAAGCAGGAGGACGGCACGGAGAAGATCGTTTCCGGGACGCTCAACCAGCGCTTCAACACGAGCCTGGGTCAGGGCGGCCGGGACCCGGGCTGCACCATGCGCACCGTCAAGGAGGTCACCGGCATCTCGGTGGACCACTTCATGATGGCCGACTTCAACGCCGTCAAGACCCTGACCACCGCGGTGGACGGCGTCGACGTCTGTGTGGAGAAGGCCGTCGACGACAAGGAGTCGAAGCTCAAGCTGCCGGCCGGTACGTCCAAGGTCGAGGGCGAGCAGGCGCTCGCCTTCGTGCGGACCCGGCACAGCTTCGGCAACCAGGGCGACCTCGACCGCATCAAGGTGCAGCAGCAGTTCCTCGGATCGCTGATGCGCAAGATGGCGTCCAGCGACACCCTCACCAACCCCAGCAAGCTGCTGAAGCTCGCCGAGGCCGCCACCAAGGCACTGACGGTGGACACCGGCATCGGAAAGGTCAGCACGCTCAAGGACGTGGCGCTGGAGCTGAAGAAGGTGCCGCCGAAGAACATCACCTTCACCACGGTGCCGGTACGGGACAACCCGGCCGAGAAGATCAAGGCGACCGTCGTCGTCGACGAGTCGCGCGCGCCCCAGGTCTTCCAGATGATCAAGAGCGACACCTCCTTCACCGCCGTGAAGAAGAAGGAGGCGAAGGAGAAGGCCGCGGTCGCCGCCCGTCTCAAGGGCGAGAAGTCCGCCGCCTCGGAGGTGCGCGTGCAGATCCTCAACGGCGGTGCCCCGGACGGCAGTGCGCAGGCCCAGCTCAACTGGCTGCAGCTCGAAGCGGGTGTGTCCAAGTCCGAGAACGCGGGCAACTCGGGCCAGACACTGCCCAAGACGACGCTCGAGTACGCGCCCGATCAGGCGGACCAGGCCCGCAGGCTGGCCGACATCATGGGTCTGAGCGGATCGGCGATGAAGCCGGGCAAGAGCGTCACCAACTCCCAGGGACTGCCGACGATGACACTCACGCTGGGAGAGGACTTCAAGGGCGCCGGGGTGAAGCTGAACTCCGCTTCGGCCGCCACCCCGGATGTGGAGAAGTCCACGGCGGACAAGGTCCAGTGCGCCAGCTGACCCGCTGACGCAAGCGACCTGACGGGCCTGCCGCACGTCTTACGGGGCGAGCGGCGGGCCTTTGCCTGGTGTGGAGTTGGGGCCCGGGGGCCGATCTGCTCGGTGCCGAGGACGGGCTCGGCCGGCGCTGGGGGGCGGGTTGCTCGGATTCGGGGGCAGGTCTGCCTGATGCCGAGGAGGGTTTGCCTGGGGGCGGATTCAGCCGGTGTCAGGTGCCGAGTTGGCCGGTGCCAAGTGCGGGGTCGGCACTCGGCAGGTGCAGGTCAGTCCGTCTCAGGTGCGGGTCGGTTGGGATTCGGTTCGGAGTTTTGCGGCTTGGAACACAACCGTGCGGGGCTCACGTTGGTCTGACGTGGGGCACCGCTGTGTCGACTGCACGTCCGTCCGACGTCGGCCGCATACCGGGCCGACAGCACGCGACCGTGCCGGTCGCTGATTTTGCCGATGCGTAGCCAACCCGGTTCGGGCCCACAGGGGTCTGACAGGTGGCGGACCAGTGTCGGACAGGGTGGCCTGACAGGGTTCGCTCCGCACCGGCCAGGGAGGGCCGGACGCGGGGCGCGGCCTCGTGTCGGGCAACAGGGGTGGGGAAGGGGCAGGGAGTTGAGTCGGAGCAGTGTGCAGGGGGAGGTGCCAGCGGTCGAGGACACGATGTCCCTCGCACCGCAGGGCAAGGGCACAGCGGCCGGACCGGGCAGGCACGGCGGGAACCCGCGGCGCCCAGGAGGCCAGGAGACCGACCGGTCCCGCCGCAGACGGCGGGCCCTGCGCTGGTCTGCGACGGTCCTGGCGGTGGCGATACTCGGGACCGCCGGCACGGGATACCTGTACTACCGGCACCTGAACAACAACATCGAGAAGGGCGAGCGCAGCAGCGGCGACTCGAAGGCGCCGAAGACGGCGCCCAACGCTGCCGGGCAGACTCCGCTGAACATCCTGCTGGTCGGCTCCGACAGCCGTGCCTCCGACGCGAACGTGGCCCTGGGCGGCAGCCGGGACAACCGCGGCAACCCGCCGCTGGGCGACGTGCAAATGCTCATCCACCTGTCCGCGGACCGCAAGAGCGCCGCGGTGGTGACCATCCCGCGCGACACCCGCGTCGACATCCCCAAGTGCACGGACCCGAAGGACGGCAAGACCTATTCGGCGACCAACGACATCATCAACACGTCGCTGTCCCGCGGCGGAGCCGGCTGCACCCTGGCCACCTGGCAGAACCTCACCGGGGTCTACATCGACCACTGGATGACGATCGACTTCGCGGGCGTCGTGAGCATGGCGGACGCGATCGGCGGGGTCGAGGTCTGTGTGAGACAGAACGTGAAGGACGGCCCGCTGCCCGGTGTGCCCGGCGGCTCCGGCCTGAAGCTGAAGGCCGGTACGAAGAAGGTCCAGGGCAAGCAGGCGCTCCAGTGGCTGCGCACGCGCCACGCCTGGGGCAGCGACCTCATGCGGGCCAGGGCCCAGCACATGTACATGAACTCGATGATCCGCGGGATGAAGGACCAGAACGTCTTCACCGACACGGGCCGGCTGATGGGTCTGGCCGAGGCGGCCACGAAGTCGCTGACGGTCTCCGAGGAGATCGGCACGGTCAAGAAGCTGTACGACCTGGGCATGCAGCTCAAGACGGTACCGACGAACCGCATCACCATGACGACGATGCCGAACGTCCCTGACCCGCTGGACGCCAACCACGTGGTGCCGGCCGGTGCCGACGCCGAGAAGCTGTGGTCGATGCTCCGCGACGACGTGCCCTTCGACAAGAACGGCACGGACTCGGGCGCGAAGAAGACCGAGGAGAAGACCTCCAAGGACCCGGCCGCGGCCGACGGCCAGATCGCCGTACAGGTGCAGAACGGCACGCGGACCAGCACGGAGGGGGCGGCGCCCCTGCGGGCGAGCGCGATCGCGGATCAGCTCGTCGGCAAGGGCTTCACCCAGGCTGTGGCGGACCGCTCGGCGTCGCTCAGCGAGGACAAGACGGTCGTCCGCTATCCGAGTGCGGACCTGGAGGGCGACGCCCAGCGGGTCGCCAAGTCGCTGGGGATTCCGATGAGTTCGGTGAAGCGGAGCACCGACGTCTCCGGGGTCACCCTCGTCGTGGGCGCCGACTGGCGTACGGGCACGGCCTATCCGAAGAAGTCGGCCCCGAAGGCCGGGGACATCCCCGGCAACGCCGATGCCATCAACGGGTCGGACAAGAGCCAGTGCATGGACGTGTACAAGCCCTACCGCTGGTAGCCGTCCCGGTGGGGCGGTCCCGAGCGGCCGCCCCACCGCAGGTACGAGGGACTCGCACCGCCTCCTGACGTGCGGGATCGAGCGGACTCCAAGCGCACGGAATCAGTCATTCCATGGCCATTAATGGACATGTACACATCACACCTGCTGTCGAAGAGCAGTTCGATGATGTGATCATCCTCGACGATCTTCCTTCCCCCGTCGAGCCCTTCAGGAGTGCAACGTGAAGTCCAGGAGCAAAGTCGCCCGCTACGCCACCTCGATGGCCCTCATGCTGTCGGGCATCGCGGGCTACTCGCTCGTCACGGCGCCCGCCGCCAGCGCAGCCACGTACGGCTGCAACGGCTCCCAGATCGACAGCTGGAACAACACGTACAACGGCACCACGTACGCCACGACCTACCTGTTCTGGGACGGCACCTACAACTGCGTCGCGGCCGTGAAGCGCGGTTCGTACTACGGGGTCAAGTCCCGCATCAGAGTGGACGCCTGGACGAACAAGGACGGCTACGTCCCCCCGGGGGACGACGGCCAGTACCTCTACTACGCGAACTTCAAGTTCAAGGGCGTGGACCGCTGTATCGCGGTCGAGACGGACGTGTGGAACCTGAACGGCAACAACATCATCCAGGACCACGTTCCGCCGTCCGGCTACTTCCACTGCGGCTGACACCGATCTGACGGGAACTCAAACATGTTCAACACCAAGCGACTTGGTTCGGTGGCAGCCGTCCTCGGCCTGACGGTCGCCGGAACGGTCGCCGCCACCGGCACCGCCTCGGCCGCCTCCTACAACGGCGGCTGCGGGTCCGGCTACAGCGTGATCGGCTCCAGGGACGTCGGCGACGGCAACGTCTTCGTCACGTACAACAGCTCCAACGGTTACAACTGCGTCGTCACCGTCAGCGACACCCCGGGCTCGTCGATGTATCTGGACGCCCGGCTGCGGGTCCACCGGACCGACACCGTGTGGAGGGCCAGCGAGGTGGACTCGGGCAACTTCAGCTACTACGCGGGTCCCGTGTACCTGAAGGCCGTGGACACCTGCATCGACTACGGCGGCACCGCCGGCAACGCGAGCTACATCCAGGTCAACTACAAGCGCCACTGCGGCTGATCCCGCGAACGGCGAAGGCCCCTTTCCCTGTCCGGAAGGGGCCTTCGTCATGTCTGCCGCGGAGGCGGTCAGTTCTCGCTCAGCACCGCCGGCCGACGCGACGCGATGACCTTCTTCGCCAGTGACTTCGGGCTGCTCAGAAAGCCGATGCCCCACGACATGTGCATGGTGGCGAGGGCGACGGGAATCCACAGCCGGGCCTTCAGCGGCAGCCCCCTGCCCGCGGGGAGGGAGCCGAGGGCGATCGCCGCCAGGTAGGTGCCCGGGACCAGGAAGCCCCAGGGCGTCACCGCCGCGCCCACCACGAGCCCGAGGACGATCGCGCAGACCGCGGCCGGCGGGGCCAGATAGCGCAGGTTGATCGAACCCGAGTGGTAGCGGGCGACGACATGACGCCAACGCCCGTAGTCCTTGTACTGCCTGGCCAGGGCCAGCATCGAGGGACGCGGGCGGTACGAGACCCGCAGCTCGGGCGAGAACCAGATCAGGCCGCCCGCCTCACGGATCCGGAAGTTCAGCTCCCAGTCCTGGGCGCGGATGAACTCCTCGTTGTAGCCGCCCTGTTGCTCCAGGGCCTCACGGCGGAACACACCGAGGTACACGGTCTCGGCCGGTGCGGCCTCGCCGCCCGTGTGGAAGGCCGCGTTGCCCACGCCGATCTTCGACGTCATCGCCGCGGCGACCGCGTGCTCCCAGTCGTTCTCGCCCTCGGCGTGCATGATGCCGCCGACGTTCTGCGCGCCGGTCTCCTCCAGGAGGCGGACGGCGGTCGCGATGTAGTTCGGCGAGAGCATGCCGTGCCCGTCGACGCGTACCACGATCGGGTGGCGCGAGGCCTTGATCGCGGCGTTCAGCGCGGCGGGGGTGCGGCCGGTCGGGTTCGGGACCGTGTGCACACGGGGGTCTTCTCGTACGAGCTCGGCCGCGATCTCGTCCGTACGGTCCGTCGAGGGACCGATGGCGATCACGACCTCCATCTCGCCCCCGTACTCCTGGGCGAGGATCGCTTGGACGGCTCCGCGCAGATGCCGTTCCTCGTTGAGGACGGGCATGATCACGGAAACGGCGGGGAGCTGCGCGTCGGGCTTGGCGTTCATCGCGGATTACGTTACCGCGAATGGGGGACACGGACGCGCGCCGCCCGGTCCCTGCGCCGGGCCGCAGATCGTATGGGCCTACGGTGCTCACGGACCCCCACACCCGGCCGACGCGGAGGTGTCCGCCTTGCCCACGCCGCCCCGCTCCCCCGCCCGCCCACAGCGGCAGCGCCCAGCGCGGCCGCCCGTACGGCGCAGGCGGCCGCGCTGGGCCATGCGGGTGACGACCTCGGTGTCCGTGACGGTGCTCGCGGCGGCCGGCATCGGGCACGCGCTGCTCACCGGTCTCGGCTCCGACATCGACCGGATCGACCCCTTCAAGGACATGAAGAACCGGCCCGCGCACGGCCACGGCATGAACGTCCTGCTCGTCGGCACCGACGGCCGCGACCGGATCACCCCGGAGGAGAAGGAGAAGTACCGGCTCGGCGGCGCCCCCTGCCACTGCACCGACACGATCATGATCGTGCACCTCTCCGAGGACCGGAAGCGGGCCAGCATCGTGAGCCTGCCGCGCGACTCGTACGCCGAGACGCCCGCCCACATCGACCGCACCACCGGCCGACGGCACCAGCCGCACCCGGTCAAGCTGAACGCCGCGTACGCGGAGGGCGGGCCGCAGCTGACCGTGCGGACCGTCGAGAACATGACCCGCGTCAAGATCGACCACTATCTGGAGGTCGACTTCACCAGCTTCATCAAGACCGTGGACGTACTCGGCGGGGTCCGGATCTGCACGGTGAAGCCGCTCAAGGACACCTACACCGGGCTCGACCTGCCGACCGGTGTGCACGATCTGAACGGCGGGCAGGCGCTGCAGTACGTGCGCTCGCGGCACATCGACGGGGCCTCGGACCTCGGCCGGATGCAGCGCCAGCAGCGCTTCCTGGCCGCGCTGATCGAGCGGGCCACCTCGTCGGGAGTGCTGCTCAACCCGATCAGGTTCCGGGACGTGACCGGGGCCGTGCTCGGCTCGGTGCGCGCCGACAAGGGCCTCGGGTCCGACGAACTCGTCGACCTGGGGCGGGCGATGCGTAGCTTCTCGCCGTCCTCCTCGGAGTTCACGACGGTCCCGATCGGGAAGATGGGGTACGCCGTGAAGGGCATCGGTTCGACCCTGAAGTGGGACGAGCAGAAGGCGGACCGGCTCTTCCGCACCCTGCGCGACGACAAGCCGCTCGCCCCGCACCGGGTCCGCTCGAACGCCCTGCGTGTCGATGTCGCCCCGCAGCAGATCCGGGTCCAGGTCGAGAACGGCACCATGACCGCCGGCCTCGGCCGCCGCGTCGACAGCGGCCTGGCGGCCACCGGCTTCCGCACGACCCGGGCCCCCGTGAACGCCCCCGACCGCTCGGTCCCGCGCACGATCGTCCAGTACGACCCCCGCTGGGACCGTTCCGCGAAATCCCTCGCCACAGCCCTGCCCGGCAGCGAGCTACGCCCCGTGAACGGCCAGGGCCCGCTCATGAAGGTGATCGCCGGCGCGGACTTCAAACAGGTCCACAAGGTCCGAGCGGAAGACCCCACCCAGGGCGAATTCAAAACGGTGACGGGCGACCAGGTGGTCTGCCCGTAGAGAACCAATCCGGCGGGGGCTCACATCCGAATACCAGGTGGCCGCCCAAATCTCCGGCCGAGCCTCGTTCCCCGGCCCAGTCAGGCGCGCCCCGTAAGGGGCGCGGGGAACTGCGCGACCAGCCACATCCGGCCCGCACCCGCCAAACGCACCCGCGGCCCCAGCCGCAGCCGCAGCCGCCCTAGTCGTCGAGCCCCTCGGACGCCCGCTTCTCCCGCAACTCCACAATCGCCCGCCGCCGGGCAAGCCGATGCGTACGACGAATCTGCGCCTCCTGATGGCGACGCCGATCCCGCTCGGTCTCCGGAACCACCGGAGGCACCCGCCGAGGCTTGCCATCGGCATCCACCGCGGCGAAGACCAGGTAGGCCGAGCCCACCTGCTGAGGCGGCGTCGACTCGTTCCAACGCTCGGCGAGAACGCGGACGCCGACCTCCATCGACGTACGACCCGTCCAGTTCACCTGTGCCTTCACATGCACGAGGTCGCCTACGCGTACGGGTTCCAGGAACGCCATCTCGTCCATCGAGGCGGTCACGGCGGGCCCGCCGGAGTGCCGCCCGGCCACCGCGCCGGCCGCGTCGTCGACCAGTTTCATGATCACGCCACCGTGCACCGTGCCCAGAAGGTTGGTGTCGTTGTGGCTCATGATGTGGCTCAGGGTGGTTCGGGACGCCGAAGTCGGCTTGCCCGGAATATCGGATTCCGGGGCACGGGCCTGGTCTGTCATGCCGCCCACCTTATGCCGGGCACTCGCAAGGGTTGCTTTGCATCAGCTCTGCAACAGCCCTGGTGCGATTTTCCGAAGACTCTTGTATGGCACACAGTGGGACCCTGCACACTGGGCCCATGAGCGATTGGCCCCAGGGACACAACGGCGGCGACCGTCACGGCCGCGGCAGCGCAGGCGCCGAGCCCGAGGGCGCCCGTGTGATGCGGCAGGTGCAGCGCGGCTCGGGGGCCGGTCCACGCCCCTCGGCGCCGTCGCGCGGAATCCCGCCCCAGCCGACGTACACGGACGGCTACGGCGAGGACGCCTACGACAGCGGCTACAACACCGGACAGGTGTACGGCTCGCCGGGCGGAGGCGGTCCGCAGGATCCTCCCGGCGGCCATGGACGGGGTCCGCGGCCCGCGCCGAACTGGCGCAAGCGGATCAAGTGGACCGCGATCACGGTGGTCACCGTGCTGGTCGTGGTCTCCGTGGGCACGTACTTCTGGGCCGACTCGAAGCTCAAGCGCGAGGTCGACCTGTCGAAGGTGATCGACCGGCCCGACGCGGGCGAGGGCACGAACTACCTGATCGTCGGCTCCGACAGCCGCGAGGGTCTGTCCGCCGAGGAGAAGAAGAAGCTCCGCACGGGATCCGCCGAGGGCAAGCGCACGGACTCGATGATGATCCTGCACGTCGGCGACAACGGGAACACGATGATCTCGCTGCCGCGCGACTCGAACGTGACGATCCCCACGTTCGTGGGCTCCGAGTCCGGCAAGACCTTCCCGGGCACCGGCCGTCAGGTGAAGCTGAACGCGGCGTACGCGGAGGACGGGCCCGAGCTGCTCGTGCGGACCGTCGAGGCCAACACCGGACTGCGGATCGACCACTACGCGGAGATCGGCTTCGCCGGCTTCGCCAAGATCGTCGACGCGGTGGGCGGTGTCGAGCTGGACATCCCCAAGGCGTTCAAGGACAAGAAGTCCGGCGCCGACTTCCAGGCGGGCAAGCAGACCCTGAACGGCGAGGAGGCGCTCGCCTTCGTCCGTACGCGGTACGCGTTCGCCAACAGCGACCTGGACCGTACGAAGAACCAGCAGAAGTTCCTCGCGGCCCTGGCGAGCCAGACGGCGACGCCGTCCACGGTCCTCAACCCCTTCAAGCTCTACCCGACCATGGGCGCCGGCCTCGACACCCTCACCGTCGACAAGGACATGTCCCTCTGGGACCTCGCCTCGATGTTCTGGGCCATGAAGGGCATCACCGGCGGCGACGGCAAGTCGATGAACATGCCGATCTCGGGCAACTCCGCGAACGGCAACCTCCAGTGGGACACCGCCAAGGTCAAGACCCTGGTGAACGAGCTGAAGAACGACGAGAAGGTGACGGTGTCGGGGAACTGACCCCGCGCGACCGGGCACCGATCCAGAAGATCCAGAACTGAGGGCACCCCCGAGGGGGTGCCCTCAGTCATGCCCCAGGTCCACGGGCCACCGGACTCGGTCAAGATCGGCCATAAATACGTCAGCGCACTTCTAATCCGTTGACGCCGATCACCACAATCGATAGTTTACGATCTTGTGAGCGCATTTGCGCGTACATGACAACGGAGGTCTGCAGTGAAGGCAAAGAGAGCATTCGTCGGAAGCGCCGCACTTCTGGCGACTCTCCTGGGGGTGGCGCAGGGTACTGCGTTCGCCGACACGCACAACTCGTCCGACACGAAGGGGAGCACCGGCCGGTGCGCCTCGAGTCACGTATGCCTCTACTTCAACTCCGGCCAGACCGGTGCGAAGTTCAGCGTCGCCTATGACAAGAACAACGCCAATGTGACGGCTGCGATACCGAATCTCGCCAACTACCGCTTCGACTCTTCTGGTTCCGGTGCGGGACAGACGGTGAAGAACAACGCGGCGTCGGCTGAGATCAACGGCCTCAACTGTTCCATGTGGGTCTACTACAGCAGCAACTACGGCGGGAATGTCGACTGGCTGGCTGGAAACTCCTACGGGCAGCTCTGGTACACGTACAACGAGAACGCCTCTCTGAAGGCCGGTTGCCCGTAATCCGGTAAGCCATGATCCGGCCCTGCCGGTGAGCCATGATCCGGCCCTGACTGATTTCCGCGGTCAGGGCCGGGATGCTTTGTAGAGCAGCCCGCGGTTCGCCACGGGCTGTCGAGCGATCGAAGAATCGATAGATCATGAGACGCGTCAGGAACATCGTCACCGCGGCCTGCGCCGCAGCCACCCTGCTGGGGCTTTCCTCCTGTTCCGCTTCCGGGGACCGCCCCGACCGGGCCCCCCGGGCGGCGGCGCCCACCGAGACCACGGAGACCACCGAGCGCGCGGAGCCGTCCTCCGGCGTCGACGCCAATCCGCTCCCGCTGCCCGTGCAGAAGTATCTTCTGGTGCCGGCCGAGATATCGGCCATCAAGCCCGCCACCATCATTCTGCTCAATACGTGCCTGCAGAAGCGGAACGTGCCGCCGATAAAGGAGACGACGGGCAAGACAGGTCGTCGAAGCGATCCCGACCCCTATCAGGTCGCGCGACGCTATGGGCCGATCGTAAAGGCCGACGTCCTGACCTACGGCTATCACCTCCCTCCCACATGGCTCGGTGACACCACCGCGCCTCCGAAGACCTCGGCCCGGCAGGAGGCCGCCATGAGCGGTCCTTCGGGCTGCCTGGCCGTGTCCCAGAAGGAACTCACCGGCGGCCACCCCATGGATTCCCCTGCCGCCCGGCAGATCAGCGGCAAAAGCTTCACTGAGTCCCTGAAGGATCCCAAGGTGAAGGCGGTCACCGCCGACTGGTCAAGGTGCATGGCCAAGAAGGGCTATTCGTTCACGGACCCTCTGCAGGCGCTCTCGAAGGCCGATCTGAGTTCTCCGAAACCCGGCGGGAAGGAACTGCTCACCGCGGCCGCCGACTACGCCTGCAAGGAATCCACCCGTCTGATCCGCACATGGCAGCAAGCCGAGACCAGGATCCAGGACAAGGAAATAGCCGGGCAGCGATCAGCCCTGGAGAAGGCGAACGCGCGGAAGGCCCGGATCCTGGCGAAAGCAGAAAAGATCGTCGCCCGGGGCGGATGAACGGCCGATGAGCGACCGGCGGGCCGTGCGTCGGCGCGTACCGCTTCCGAAGGGCCGGACACAGCTGTGGCCCTCCGCCGAGGGGCGGAGGGCCACGGCATGCGGGCCGACGGCGGGCCCTACGGCAGGTTCCGTGCCATCACGATGCGCTGGACCTGGTTCGTGCCCTCGTAGATCTGGGTGATCTTGGCGTCGCGCATCATGCGCTCGACCGGGTAGTCGCGGGTGTAGCCGTAGCCGCCGAGGAGCTGGACCGCGTCCGTGGTGACCTCCATCGCCACGTCCGACGCGAAGCACTTGGCCGCGGCGCCCTGGAAGGTGAGGTCCCCTTCGCCGCCTCCGGCAGAGACGCGCTCCGACTTCGCCGCGGCCTGGTACGTCAGGGCGCGGGCGGCCTCGATCTTCATGGCCATGTCGGCGAGCATGAACTGGATGCCCTGGAAGTCGGCGATCGCCTTGCCGAACTGCTTGCGCTCCTGGACGTAGCCCTTGGCGTAGTCGAGGGCGCCCTGGGCGATGCCGAGGGCCTGGGCCGCGATCGTGATGCGGGTGTGGTCCAGGGTCTTCATCGCGGTGGCGAAACCTGTGCCCTCCTCGCCGATCATGCGGTCGGCCGGGATGCGAACGTTGTCGAGGTAGACCTCGCGCGTCGGGCTGCCCTTGATGCCGAGCTTCTTCTCCGGGGCACCGAAGGAGACACCCTCGTCCGACTTCTCGACGACGAAGGCCGAGATGCCCTTGGAGCGCTTGGTGGGGTCGGTCACGGCCATCACCGTGTAGTACTCCGACTCGCCCGCGTTGGTGATCCAGCGCTTCACGCCGTTCAGGACGTAGAAGTCGCCGTCGCGGACCGCCTTCGTCTTCATGCCCGCCGCGTCCGAGCCCGCGTCCGGCTCGGAGAGGGCGTACGAGAACATCGCGTCACCCTTGGCCAGCGGGCCCAGGTACTTCTTCTTCAGGTCCTCGGAGCCGGAGAGGATCACCGGGAGCGAGCCCAGCTTGTTCACCGCGGGGATCAGGGAGGAGCTGGCACAGACCCGCGCCACCTCCTCGATCACGATCACCGTGGCCAGCGCGTCGGCGCCTGCACCGCCGTACGTCTCCGGTACGTGCACGGCGTGCAGGTCGGAGGAGACCAGGGCGTCCAGAGCCTCCTGGGGGAAACGGGCTTCCTCGTCCACCGCCGCGGCGTACGGCGCGATCTTCGCCTCGGCCAGTGAGCGGATCGCGTCGCGGAGCATGTCGTGCTCCTCGGACGGGCGGTACAGGTCGAAATCAGCCGATCCGGCCAAGGTCTCTCACGCTCCAAAGACGCTGTGATGCTGACGCTAATTACCGTTAAGTAACTCAAATTTTAGGGGCCCGCCCACGGGAGTGATACGTGAGCTTGGCGACAAGAGGAAAACTGCCCGGTGAAGCACTCGAACAAGCCCCGACTATGCTCGGTCAGCGCACTCGAGGCGCACTGCAGGCGCACCCCTGACGGATACCTGACGGACACCTACTGGAGCATCCATGGCCCTCAAGATCACCGTGATCGGCACCGGCTACCTCGGCGCCACGCACGCCGCCGCCATGGCCGAGCTCGGGTTCGAGGTGCTGGGACTCGACGTCGTGCCCGAGAAGATCGAGATGCTCCAGCGGGGCGAGGTCCCGATGTACGAGCCGGGACTCGAAGAGCTGCTGGCCAAGCACGTCGCCGGTATCGAGGGGTCCAGCGGGCGGCTGCGGTTCACCATGGACTGGGCCGAGGTCGCGGAGTTCGGTGACGTCCACTTCGTCTGTGTGAACACCCCGCAGAAGCACGGCGAGTACGCGTGCGACATGTCGTACGTCGACGCCGCCTTCGCCTCGCTCGCACCCCATCTGACGGGCCCCGCCCTCGTCGTCGGCAAGTCCACCGTGCCCGTGGGGTCGGCCGAGCGGCTGGGCCGCACGCTGGTCGGGCTCGCCCCCGCCGGCGAGGACGTGGAGCTGGCCTGGAACCCCGAGTTCCTGCGCGAGGGCTTGGCCGTCCAGGACACGCTGCACCCCGACCGCATCGTGGCCGGCGTCCGCAGCGAGCGCGCCGAGAAGCTGCTGCGCGAGGTGTACGCGACGCCGCTGGCCGAGGGCACGCCCTTCGTGGTGACCGACTTCCCGACCGCCGAGCTGGTGAAGACCGCCGCGAACTCCTTCCTCGCCACCAAGATCTCCTTCATCAACGCGATGGCCGAGGTCTGCGAGGCCGCCGGCGGCGACGTCGTGAAGCTCGCCGAGGCGATCGGCTACGACGACCGGATCGGCAAGAAGTTCCTGCGCGCGGGCATCGGCTTCGGCGGCGGCTGCCTCCCCAAGGACATTCGCGCCTTCATGGCACGCGCCGGTGAACTGGGCGCCGACCAGGCGCTCACCTTCCTGCGCGAGATCGACTCCATCAATATGCGGCGCCGCGGCCAGATGGTGGAAATGACGCGTGAGGCACTCGGCGGCGGATCGTTCCTCGGGAAGCGGATCGCGGTGCTCGGCGCGACCTTCAAGCCGGATTCCGACGACGTCCGGGATTCGCCCGCGCTGAATGTCGCCGGGCAGATTCATCTGCAGGGCGGCCAGGTCACGGTCTACGACCCCAAGGGCATGGACAACGCCCGGCGCCTCTTTCCGACCCTGGCGTACGCGGAGACGGCCGCGGAGGCCGTACGCGGCGCTCATGCCGTCCTGCACCTCACCGAGTGGAGCGAGTTCCGCGAGCTGGACCCGGCGGCGCTCGGCGAGGCCGTGACGGACCGCGTCGTGCTGGACGGCCGCAACGCGCTCGACCCCGCCGTGTGGCGGGCGGCGGGCTGGACGTACCGGGCGATGGGCCGACCGGCCGCCTGATCGGCACATGCCCTGCACTGCGCAGTAGAGACACCGGCGAACGGCACCGCCGGGCGCCGGCCGGGAACCGGGCCCTGCTCGTCGCCGGGCTCGGCGTCGACGACCGGCACCACGACCGACACGGCGGCGAGCACGGCTCAGGCGCCCGCAGCCGCCGCTGCCGACCACCAGGTCGACATCATGGGCAACAAGCTCGGCGAGACCGTCCAGTGGACCAACCAGGACCGGCCCCGCACGACGTGAAGACCACCTCCGGTCCGGTCGCCATCCCGCAGAAGGGGCAGAGCTGGAGCTTCACGTTCACGACGGCCGGGGCGTACGGGTACTACTGCACCGTGCACCCGGACATGACGGCCCGGACAGTGGTCCAGGCGGCACCGACTCCCGCGGCGCCGACCCATACGCATGCAGGGTCGGGCCGGCACAAGTCCGGGAACGGTCTACTTCGCGCGATAGCGGCGCATCTTCGCCCGTGCCCCGCAGACGGACATCGAGCACCAGCGGCCACGCCCCGCCGGGCTGCGGTCGTAGTACGCCCAGTGGCAGTCCGGTGCCTCGCAGGCCTTGAGGCGGAGCCAGGTGCCGGCGGTGAGGGACTCGGCGACGGCCGCGGCGACCCGGGAGGTGAGGACCGCCGGGTCCGCCGGCCGGAGCGTGGCCGAGCCGTCCGCCGCGGAGACCGTGACGACGAGCGGGGCCGAGGCGAGCAGCTCGTCGAGGGGGCGTACCTCCCGGTGTGCCGGATGGCCCGCGTGCGCGAGACAGACGGCCCGCAGCGACTCACGCAGTTCCCGCGCGGCCTCCACGTCGGCCTCCGCCAGGCCCAGCCCGGCGCGCCCCTCCACCGTGTCCAGGGAGTCGGCACCCGACTCGATGTCCAGGGTGTTCACCAGGGACTGGAGAAGTGCCAGCCCGCCGGGTGCGGGCGCGCGGTCATTCATACCGGCGACGTTACCTCCGGCGGCGGCCATACGGTAACCGCGGCCACCCCGGACCGCCCCACGCACGCAGTCGTCCCGAACCGCTCAACGCACCGCCATTGGTCAGCACCGGCCACCGTCGACCGTGGCCGGTCGGTCACCCGGACTTCTTGACGACCTCCGCCGCGTTGCGCAGCCGCGTCGTGTTGTCGGCGCGCTGTGCCGCCGTCGCCGACGCCTTCTTCTTGATCATCGTGCGCTGGATGGACGTCTCCGCGCGGCTCCAGACGGCGACGAGGTCCACCGACTCCTTGCACTTCACATCCGCGGTCGCGAGCTCGGTCTCGGCCTCGGGCGCGGCGGGTACGTTCAGATCGGCTGACCCGATGCTCTTGAGCGGGTCCGCGAAGTCGTACCCCGCCTTCCTCATGCACGAGGACCACTTGGCGAAGACCGCCTTCACGGCCGGGGTGCTCATGGACGAGCCGAACGACTCGGTGTTGATCCGGCTCACGACCCCGGCCTCGGACCGCAGGTCGTCCCGGCCCAGCAGTTTCCGCTCGGCCTCCTGCGCGCAGCCGCCCGGCGGCACCGCCTTGCCGCGGACCTGCTTCACCGGGGCGTCGTACCCGGCGGCGAGGCGGGACTCGCCGGTGTCGCCGTCGAGCAGCTGTCCCGCGGTGAGGGCGGCCGACTCCTCCTTGGAACGGGCCGCGGTTCCGGGCGCCGCCGTGGCAGAGCTGTCCGTGGGCAGCAGGTGATAGCCGTACCGCTGCGCGGCGCGGAGATCGATGACCCCGTACCTGCGGTCCTGGCGGGGAACCGTGGGTGCCGGGGCGCTCCAGGAGAATCCGTACCGCTTCATGCACGCGGCGACGAGGATCTGCTTCGCCTCGGCGACCTTCGCGTACTGCGCGGGGCTCAACTGGTAGTCGTACACGGGGAGATCGAGGCGTCGTGGAGTGAAGCCGAGCGACTCGGCCGAGGCCGGGGCCCGGACCTGGGCCTCGGCGGAGCCGGAGGGCTCCGAGTCGCTCGGCGTCCCACTGGTCGAGCAGCCGCTGATCAGTCCCGCGGCGAGGGCGGACATCAGCACCACGGAGTACGTGGCCCGCGGGAGTGGTCGTCTCATCGGTTCGTCAGCACGCCTTCACGGAGGCGTTCTCGTTGTACGTGTGGATGAGCTGGCGGTATCCGCTGTCGCCGATGTAGTCGCTGGCACCGGCGTAGTTGCTGTTGAAGTACACGCGCCAGCAGTTGTCGCCCGGGTTGGCGGCGCTGGCCGCGTTGTTCTTGACGCCCTGGCCCTGGCCGGCGCTGTTGGGCGTGCCGATGTGGCCGAAGATCCACGGCTCCAGGTCGGCGACGTTGCGCGTGAACGCGGCGAACGAGCCCTCCTGGTTGGAGTTGTAGTACAGACACAGCGAGTTGTAGACGGAACTCGTGGCCTGGGCGCAGAGGTTGTACCCCGCGGTGCCCGCCTGGGCCGGGGCGGTGGCGAGCCCCATCATGGCGACGGTGGCGGCGCCCGTCATCGCCAGCGCGCCGAGCCGTGACTTCTTCATCAACATTCCCCCTGAGACGAGATGCGAAAGAAAACGAAGGATCAGTGAAAGCTGAGGGGGCATCAGTGATCAAACCCCCGCCGGAAAGTTACCCGAGGGGTACATGTCACGTCCATCGAGATTGTCGCCACCAAGACACTCACCCCACTCCCGCCCCACCCCCTCCCCACTCCGTCCCCGCCCTTGCACTGTTACCTCCATTGAGGCAGCATGCGGTAACGGTTACTGGTTGACTGCATCTAGAGGTAACGACCGAGGAGGAAGTCATGGCTGTCGCCACACTGGGCACCGTCGTTCTGGACTGTCCCGACCCCCGCGCGCTCGCTTCGTTCTACGCCGAGGTGCTGGGCGGCACCGTCGAGGCCGAGGGGGAGGCCGACTGGGTCGACCTGCGGCTGCCCGGCGGACGGACGCTGGCGTTCCAGGCCGCCCCCGGCCACGTACCGCCGAAGTGGCCCGCGCCCGACGGCTCCCAGCAGTTCCATCTGGACCTGACGGTCGAGGACATGGACGCGGCGGAGAAGGAGATCCTGGCGCTGGGCGCGAAGGTCCTCGAAACGGGGGACCAGGAGCGGGGCTGGCGGGTGTACGCGGACCCGGCCGGCCACCCGTTCTGCCTCTGCGCCACCTGAGACTGTGCGCCACCTGAGACCGTGCGCCTGCTGAGACTGAACGAGGGCCGAGGCCGGCGCTTTTGAGGGGCGCGGGGAACTGCGCGCCCAGCCCCCACCCACCCGCAGCCGAAGAACGACCCGGGGGGCTGGGCTACCCGTCCAGCTCGGCGATCTTCGCCGTGGACGGCTCCCGCCGGCTGCGCGCGGCGCGAGCCGTGAAGTCCGCGCTGCGCAGGACGCGTTGGACATTGCCCCAGGTGAGCAGCGCCAGGTCGGACTCGGACCAGCCGCGGCCGAGGAGTTCGGCGACGAGGCGCGGATATCCCGAGGCGTCGGACAGGTCCTGGGGGTGCGCGGCCCCGGAGTCGTACGTCCCCGACAGGCCCACGCACTCCGGGCCCGCGAGCGCGCGTACGTGGTCGAGGTGGTCCGCGACGTCCCGTACGGACGGGCCCGTCTGCTCGGCGGTCAGCGGCACGAGGCACAGGCCCTTGGTGGCGCCGAGCTCGACGAGCACGTCGTCGGGGAGGTTCGCCGGGTGGGGGCGCAGGTCGCGGGCGGCGGAGCGGGTGAAGACGACCGGGGACTTGGAGATGGTGAGCGCGCGGCGGACGGTCGCGTCGGAGGCGCCGGACAGGTCGACGAGTACGCCGATGCGGTTCGTCTCGCGTACGACCTCCTCGCCGAACCTGGTCAGCCCGTTCTTGCCGGCCCAGGACGCGCCGGAGAGGGTGAGGACGCGCAGGCCGAGGGAGTGCAGCGCGCGCAGGATGCCCAGCGAGTCGTCCAGCGCGGCGGCGGCCGCGGGACCGAGCAGCACGGCGACCCGCCCACAGTTCCTGGCGTCCGTGACCTGCGCCGCGCTGTGTGCCATCCGCAGGCCCTCGGGATGGGCCTCCACGACGGTCCTCACCAGGTCGAGCTGCTCCAGCGTGGCCCCGACGGCCCGCTCACCGACGAGGCCCTCGGACAGATGCAGCGACCAGAACAACGCCCCCACGTGCCCTTCCCTCAGCCGGGGCACATCCGTGTCTATCGTGCTCTCGCCGAGCTCCAGGTCGTACCAGGGCAGGTGCCGCAGCGCCCACGGCAGACCGCTGTAGCCGTCGGCGACGGGGTGGGCGGCGAGAAGGGCGTGCGCGCGTACGAGGGTGTCGTCGGCCGCGTCCCCCTCGGGTCCGGCGTCGACTGCGAGCCCATGCTCGTCCTCAAGGACATCCGACTCGAACTCCCCCTCGACATCGGGGCGATCCAGCTCGCCGACCTCGGCGGTTGCGTGCAGTTCGTCCTGCAGATCTGCCATGACGACGCTCCCGGGTCCGGTGGTGGCGACTGGTATCCCCACCGTGCCACGACACCCGGAGAGCCTCGCGGTGGATGAGCCGTTCGAGCGACACCACCGGCGCCCCGGGGGCGCCCCATAAGGGGCGCGGCACCTTGAATCCCCTGACTGGCTCCGGCAACCACGGCCCCGTAAGGGGCGCGGGGAACTGCGCGACCAGCCCCCACCCACCCGCAGACTCCGAACCGCCCGCCCAGCGAAGCGAACCGGCGGAGCTACCCGCACTCCTCCGCCCTCCCCAACAAAAGCCCCCGCTCCCGCTCGTTACGCGTCAAAGATGCCGCCCTCTCGAACTCCCCCCGCGCCTCCCGCACCCTCCCGAGCCGCACCAGCAGATCCCCCCGCACACTGGGCAGCAAGTGATAACCCCGCAAGGCCGGTTCGCCGACCAGCGCGTCCACCAGGACAAGCCCGGCCCCGGCCCCCTCGGCCATGGACACGGCGACAGCCCGGTTCAGCTCGACGACCGGAGACGGAGTCCGGGCGGCCAGCAGCCCGTACAACGTGGCGATCCGCCCCCAGTCGGTCTCCTCGTACGAATGGGCGTGGGCATGGCACGCGGCAATGGCGGCCTGCAGAACGTACGGCCCGCGCCCGCCACCCGTGGACACGGCCTCCGCACGGGCGAGGGCGGCGAACCCGCGGCGAATGAGGAGCCGGTTCCACCGGGAGCGCTGCTGGTCCTTGAGGAGCACGGGCTCGCCCGACGGCCCGGTGCGCGCGGCCGACCGCGACGCCTGGATCTCCAACAGGGAGGCCAGCCCGTGCACTTCGGGCTCCTTGGGCATCAACTCGGCCAGCACACGGGCGAGTCGGAGGGCGTCCTCGCAGAGCGCGGGGCGCAGCAGGTCGTCGCCCGCGGTGGCCGCGTACCCCTCGTTGAAGATCAGGTAGATGACTTCGAGTACGGACCCGAGCCGGGCCTCGCGCTCGGGCCCGTACGACACCTCGAAGGCGACGGCCTTCGCGGCGAGCGTCCGCTTGGCGCGCACGATGCGCTGGGCGACGGTCGCCTCCGGGACGAGGTACGCGCGGGCGATCTCGACGGTGGTCAGCCCGCCGAGCAGCCGCAGGGTGAGGGCGATACGGGCCTCGGCGGACAGCACGGGATGACACGCGGTGAAGACGAGTCGCAGCAGGTCGTCGTCGATGTCGTCGGGATCGGCCGGCTCGTCGAGGTGCCCGTGCGGCGCGGACGCCTCCAGGTCACGCCCCATCTCCACGAGCTTGCGCGCGTACCGCTCGCGCCGCCGTACGAGGTCGATGGCCCGGTGCTTGGCCGTGGCCATGAGCCAGGCCCCGGGATTGCCGGGCACGCCTTCCCGGGGCCACTGCTCCAACGCGGCGACCAGCGCGTCCTGCGCCAGCTCCTCCGCGATCCCGACGTCCCGCACGATGCGCGCGACCCCGGCGATGATGCGGGGCGACTCGATACGGAAGACGGTCTCAATGGTGTGGGCGGGGGCGGGGGCAGGACCGCCTGTCGCCCCTGCCCCAGGCCCTGCCCCGGGCCCTGTCTCTGACTCTGGTGTCACGCTCCACCATCAGACACCCCCCTGGGCCATCCGTCCAAGGCTCAGCCTTCGACGATTTCCCGAACCTCGCAGGTCACCGTCCAGTGGGCCTCGTGGATCTGGAGGAACCGCTTGGTCCACTCGACGGCCTCGGCCTTGTCCTTGGCCTGCAGCATCGCGTACCCGCCGACGACCTCCTTGGCCTCGGTGAACGGCCCGTCGGTGACGGACATCTCCCCGCCCTCCCACCGCACCCGCGTCCCCTCCGCGGTCGGCTTCAGCCCCGAGGTGTCCAGCAGCACCCCGGCCTTCGTCATCTCGTCGATCAGCTCCCCCATCCGCGCCATGAGCTCGTCGCTCGGCCCCTCGGCGGGCGCGTTCTGCTCATCGATCCGGATCATCGACAGGTAGCGGGGCATGGTGACTCCTGAGTCTCTCGGTACGGGGGCGGGGCTCGTCCCACCTTCCCTTTCACCTGTGCGTCGAACGGCGGACAGCGGGATCGACACGCTCGCCGAACTTCTTCGGGATCTCTTCGAGAAGTTCTCCGACGGCCCCGTTTCCGCAGGTCACCAGGTCACGTCAGTAGGCGAACTCCTTGAGCTCGTCGGTCTCCAGGGTGAAACCGACGGGGTCCGGGAGGTCGATCGCGACACCGAAGGCCCGGCTGGTGACCGAGCGGTACTCCCCCTTTTCCGGATCGGCGTACACGGTGACGCTGTTCGTGTCCCGGTCGACGAGAAGGTAGACGGGGATTTCCGCGGCCGCGTAGCCGTGTGGCTTGTCGACGCGGTCGCGCTGGTTCGTGTCCCGATCACGGGAGGTGACCTCGACAGTCATCAGAACACCGCCCGGCTCGGCCCACTCGCCCGTCCCGACGAAGTGCCTGCGAGGAGCCAGAACGCCGTCCGGCTTGGCCCGCCCTTTGCGGTACTCCTCGATCTTGAGTTCCCGCTCGGCATACAGCCGGAGATCAGGGCGATGCTGCATGCACACTTCCTGAAGCCACACGATGATCTCGCTGTGGTTGCCGTCCGGCACGGGCTTGACCACGACCTTTCCGTTGATGAACTCCAGTTGCACGAGCTCGGGCGCATTGCGGGCGAGCTCCTCGAATTCCTCGACGAGCATCTGGGGCTGATCGGCAGTGCTGGGGGTCATGGCGTCGCCTCCTCCCCTCCATCCTGCCCCGGTCACAGGCGGACCGTGCTGCAACGTCGTCATGCGCGTGCTCCGTTCTCTGTACTCTCCGTAGGCCGCCCTGTCCGAAGGGCGGCACGCACCTGCCCCGCACGGGCGCGAACCTGATCGGCGGCGAGGCCGGGCCGCGCACCCCAGCAGCCCCCGCACAACCCGCCCCGCATCTCACCCCCCTCACCGGGCTCACCACACGCCGTGCACACCACCTCGTAGCGCGCGGCCCACGTCTCGACCGGCTCCGGCGGCAGCTTGCCGAGCAGCCGGGCCCGTACGAACCCGTACGGATGCGCCACCCGCTCCGGAAGCCCCGCGATCACCGCCTGCACGAGCTGCGCCTCACCGGCACCCCGCGCGAACCACTCGGCGGCCTGCTCCTCCAGCACGCCACACTCGGCGGCGGACAGCGTGAGCCGGGCGTCGATACGGCCGAGCCGCGCGAGCAAGCCGTGCGCGGCCGACCTCACCGCCCGCGAGGGCTCGGTGACCGGCGCTTCCCCGGCCAGAAAGGCACTCCACCACGCGTCGTCACGCGCAGCACGCGAGAAGAAGGTGTGCCACACCCAGCGCGGACAGCCGTCGACGGTGACGGGCCGGCGCACTCGCCGCAGGTGCCCGGCCGCGGAGAGGTTGTTGAGGGCGGTCCCGATGGCGCACTGCCCGTACGGCAGATGCTTGGCGAGGGTCTTGATGGACATGTCCGCCTCGTCGTCGAGCCGGTCGAGATACCCGGCGATCGACGCCTCACGAGCGGGCAGATGTACGAAGTCCCGCCCGGTACGGGGCTCTTGGTCGGGCGCGGACTTCTTCCCGTACCCCGGATTGGCCATGGGATGGGCGGAGGGGCGCGGGGCAGCACTAAGCTGGGCGGTAGCCATGGATCGACTTGTCCTCGATCTAGTTGGTCAGACCCCCGCGCGGTGCGCTAACACCCACGGGGGTCATTTCTTTGGGCGCACGCTACACGCCCGCCACGCTCCGCCGCGACCCGATCACGAAAAGTCATCTCCCCTGGCCCGGGCGTCACTTGAGCCCGCCTCGGCGGGGCACAAGGGAGGGAGGGCGGGTTGAGCCACCCACCCATTCCTCACTAAAAAGGTCTCGAATCCCGACCCCCGAAGCTCAAGCCCCGACGTGCGCGACGAACTCCGCCCACGCGGAGGCGGGGACGGTCAACTCGGGGCGATCATCGATGGGGTTGAGCTTCGAGTCCCGGACGTGGACGGTACGGGGGCGGAGGGCGACCTCGACGCAGTCCCCGCCCTCGGTGCCGCTGTAACTCGACTTGAACCAGGAGAGTTCGGTGTTCACCACTCGTCAGCCACCTTCCCGATGAACCGCGCCGACTCCTCCGCACTGAGGGCCTGCGTACGGATCATGCCAAAGCGCTGCGTCGGATCGCTGAGTTCCTTCGAACCCGAGTGCAGCACACTGACTGCCTGCCCTTCCTCGTACGCGTAATGCTCGCGCTCGGGCGTCTCGATCAGCACTATGGGGCCGTTGAGTCCGGCATGCGCACCCCGGTCGGTCGGCAGCACCTGGACGGAGACATTGCGCAACTCCCCCAGTTCCAGCAGGCGTCGACACTGCTCCCTCATCGCCGCCGATCCACCCACCGGACGCCGGAGCACGATCTCCTCGAAGACGAAGCCGAAATACGCCGTCGGCTTGCGGAACAACAGTTGCTGCCGCTCCAGCCTGGCGGCCACCCGGCTCTCGATCGTCTCGTCGTCCAACGGCGGATAGTGGGCGTTGAGCAACGCCTGCACGTACGCCTTGGTCTGCAACAGACCGGGCATCAGCAGGGTCTGATACGACTGCAACGCGATCGCGTCCGCCTCACAGTCCATGAAGTCCTGCGTGCGCGGCGGAAACTTCTCCGGCTCCAGATACTGCGCCGCCGCCTTCAACTTCCCCCGGGCGCCGAACAGTTAGTCCCCGATGTCGAGCAGTCGGGCCGTCGGTCGGCGCACCCCGCGCTCGAACGAAGTGATCGTGTCCGGCGAGTAGTTGGACTCCTTGCCGACATCCTCCCGGCTGACCCCCGCCTCCTGCCGCCACATCTTGAACTGGTGGCCGCAGTACCTCCACGCGATCGGCGACTGCTCACTCAAGGACCCCACCTCCACCTGTGCACACCACGCTGTGTGCATCAATGGTCACTTCGAGGTTACGGCAGGTGAAGGGGATCGGGCAGCTCCGGCTGGAAGCGCCTCAGCGCAACGACTCCCACAGCTCGCTCGCCTCCGGCTCGTTCGCCACCACCCGGTTGGGGTCGGACGGGGCCGGGACCACCGGCATCATCACGGTCTCCGTCGTGCTGGAGGAGAGGGCCTTCAGGCTCTGGCCGAGGCTCATCAGTTCGGTGAGGGAGTTGAGGCCGGTGTCCGTGGTGAGGCTGTCGGTGAGGGCGTCGGCGACGCGGTAGAGGCGGGTGGGGTTGGTGAGGAGGTTCGTGGAGTCGACCTGGTCGAGCAGGGCCTTCACCAGTTGCTGCTGAAGACCTATGCGGCCGAGGTCGCTCTGGTCGCCTATGCCGTGCCGGGTGCGCGCGAGGGCCAGCGCCTTCGTACCGTCGAGGTGGTGGGTGCCCGCCTCCAGTTCGAGGTGGCTGTCCTCGTCGGAGATGTCCTCGTCCGTCGTCACCGTGACCCCGCCCAGCGCGTCCACCAGATCGGCGAAACCCGCGAAGTCGATCTCGATGTAGTGGTCCATGCGGACGTTCGTCATGGACTCCACGGTCTTGACCGCGCAGACGGGCCCGCCGACCGAGTACGCGGTATTGAACATCGCGCCGTACGACACCGATGTCGAACCGCCGGACTCCCGCGGGCAGGAGGGGCGCGTGACGAGGGTGTCGCGCGGGATGCTCACCACGGTCGCCTTCGTCCGGCCCTCGTCGAGGTGGATGACCATCGCGGTGTCGGACCGGGCCCCGCCGCTGCTGCCGCCGCCGAGTTCCTTGTTGCGCTTGCCGTCCCGCGAGTCGGAGCCGAGGACCAGGATGTTGAGCGCGCCGCTCGGGAGCGGGGAGGGGGAGGCCGCGCCGTAGGGGCTCGGCGTCGACATCGCCCTCGCCGGGCGGTCGTCGCCCAGCGCGCTGTCGATGTCGACGCTCTTGATGTTCTGGTTCAGATGCCAGTACGCCCATGCCGCGCCGGCCAGCGAGACGATCAGGGCGCAGCCGAGCGCGATTCCCGCGGCCCTCAACAGCCTTGCCCGTCTGGATAGTTGCCGCCCCGCGCCGGGTGTCGCGGCGCCCCCGCCCCCGTGCTCGTCTTCTCCGCTCACAGAGAGGAACGTAAGTCCGAATTATTACAACGAGGAACCACTTCCCGGTTTTCCTAGTCAAACTCTCATATTTCGTTGAGTCTTCTCAGTTGCCGCCGGGGGCGGACGGCACCCGCACAGCAGCCCGCATCGCAGCCCGCGCGGCGCCCCACCCAGCACCCGTCGAGGATCTTCGAAAGTTTCGAAGCGCCGGTCCGGCGCAGCTCACGGGCCGACTCGGTCACTGTGCGCCGAAGTACGCCGCCCGCCCCTCGCCCGCCGGCGCCGCCGTACTGCTGCGCACCACCAGGCTCGTGGCCAGCTCCACCCGGGTCGCGGCGGACGGGCGCTCGCCGCGGCCGAGGTCGAGGACGAGCCGGGCCGCGGCCTCGGCCATCTCCGTGAGCGGCTGACGGACCGTGGTCAGCGGCGGGCCGACCCAGCGGGCCACCGGCAGATCGTCGAAGCCGACGATGCTGAGGTCCTCCGGTACGCGCAGACCCAGCTCGCGGGCGGCCTCGTACAGGCCGAGCGCCTGGAGGTCGTTGCCCGCGAAGACGGCCGTCGGACGGTCGGGGAGCTTCAGCAGCGCAAGGCCCTCCCGGTAGCCGCTCTCGTGGTGGAAGTCGCCGGTGCGGACGAGTGCGGGATCGGCGGGCAGCCCGGCCGTGTCGAGCGCCGCGCGGTAGCCGTCGAGCCGGGCGCGGCTGCACATCATCCGTGAGGGTCCGCTGATCACGCCGATGCGCCGGTGGCCGAGGTCGGCGAGATGACGGGTGGCCGCGAGGCCGCCCTGCCAGTTGGTGGCGCCCACGGACGGCACGTCGTCGCCCGGGTCACCCGCCGGGTCGACCACCACGAACGGGATCGAGCGGCTGGTGAGCAGCGCCCGCTGGGACTCGTCCAGCCCGTTCAGGACGAGGACGACACCGTGCGGGCGGCGGGCGGCGACCTGGTCGGCCCAGGTGCGCCCGGGCGTGAGGCGGCCCGCGCTCTCGGAGAGGACCACGCTCAGCCCCTCGTCCCGCGCCACGTTCTCCACGCCCCGGATGACCTCCATCGCCCACGCGCTCTCCAGTTCGTGGAAGACCAGGTCGATCAACGGCGACCGGGACGCCTCGGCCCGGCGGCGCCGATAGCCGTGGTTGCGCAGCAGTTCCTCGACCCTGGTGCGGGTCGAGGGGGCCACATCGGCACGGCCGTTGAGCACCTTCGAAACAGTCGGAGCGGAGACTCCCGCCTCGCGGGCGATCTCGGCGAGTGTCGCCGACTGGGCTACAGCGGGATTCGGGCGAGTCATGGACCGGATCGTATCCCTGCGCAACCTCTTGACGAAGCCCTTCGGCAGCCATACGTTCCCGGAACATTCGAAGTGCCTTCCGAAACATTCGTGTCGCGAGTCCAAAAAGAGGTGCTGTCATGGAGTCGATCAGCGGGCGGTCCAACGGCGGACGGCCCACGGGCGGGCAGCCCACGGGCGAGAGCCCCGGGAGCCTGGGCAGCCGGACGTTCGACAGCAGGACGTTCAGCAGGCGCTGGGTCCTCGGCGCCGGTGCCACCACCCTGCTCACCACTGGTCTGACCGCCTGCGGCTCCGGCGACGGTTCCGGCGGGGGCAGCAGCACGATCACGGCCATGGTGTACGGGGACGACGCGGTGAAGGTCCAGACGGCGGCCGTCGACCGTTTCAACAAGTCCGCTGCCAGCAAGTCGGCCAAGGGCAAGGTGAAACTGGAGAAGGTCCCGGGCTCGGACTACTCGGCCAAGCTCCGCACGGCGATGGGCTCCCCGAGCGCCCCCGACGTCTTCTTCAACTGGGGCGGCGGCTCCATCAAGGCCTACCAGGAGGCGAACCAGCTCATCGATCTGACCGACACCATCGCGGACGACCCGGTCCTGAAGAGCGGCTTCCTGCCCTCGGTGCTCGCGGCCGGCGGACTCGGCGGCCGCAACTACGGCATACCGATGCGCGGCATGCAGCCGGTCATCCTCTTCTACAACAAGTCCGTCTTCGCCGAGCACAAGCTCCAACCGCCCACCACCTGGGCCGAGTTGCAGGACATCAACGCCAAGCTGAAGGCCGCGAGGATCACTCCGTTCGCGCTCGGCGGCGCCGACACCTGGACCGAGCTGATGTGGCTGGAGTACCTCGTCGACCGCATCGGCGGCCCCGAGGTCTTCGCGAAGATCCAGGGCGGCGACGCGTCCGCCTGGGGCGACCCGGCCGTCCTCAAGGCCGCCGAGACCGTCAAGGAACTCATCGACGACGGCGCGTTCGGCTCGAAGTTCAGCTCGGTGTCGTACGTCAACGGCGGCGCCCCGGCCGTCTTCGCCAAGGGCAAGGCGGCGATGCACCTGATGGGCTCGTGGGAGTACTCGACGCAGCTCGGCAAGTTCCCGTCCTTCGCGAAGAACAACCTGGGCTGGTGCGCGTTCCCCACGGTCGAGGGCGGCACGGGCGACATCCGCAACGTCGTCGGCAACCCCACCAACTACTGGTCCGTCAACGCCCGTACGCAGAACAAGGACGCCGCGATCGCCTTCCTGAAGGACTGCGCCTCGGAGACGTACGCGAAGGCGCTGGTGGCCAACGGCGACATCCCGACGACCGCCAACGCGGCCAAGCTGCTGGAGGCCTCGCCCAACCCGGAGTTCGCCACGTTCCAGTACGAGATGGTCGAGAAGGCGCCCGCCTTCACGCTCTCCTGGGACCAGGCGCTGGGCGCGGACATCGCGACGCCGATGCTCACCGAGATCAACAAGCTGTTCGTCGGGAAGTCCTCGCCGAGCCAGTTCGTGTCGGCGCTCAAGGAGCTGAAGTGAGCGCACCGAGCCCGACGAAGGCCCGCCCCACAGAACCGACTGCCACCACGTCCACCCCGCCCGCCAAGTCGCCCAAGTCCTCCGCCGTCGGCCGCCCGCACGCGGCCTGGGCCCTGCCCGGCGTCCTCTTCTTCGCGTTCTTCGCCGTCGTCCCGATGGTCCTGGCCTTCTACCTCTCCTTCACCAGCTGGGACGGCCTGGGCGACCCGCAGCCGGTCGGCCTGGACAACTGGCGGAAGCTGGTCAACGACGACCGGATGGTCCAGTCCCTGTGGCTCACCGTCCTGCTGACGGCGGCCAGCTGGGTCTTCCAGACGGTGATCGCCCTGCTGCTCGGTGTCTGGGCGGCGGGCCGCCAGCGCAACCGGGCGGTCCTGTCCGCGATCTTCTTCGTGCCGTTCCTGCTCTCCTCGACGGCGATCGCGCTGCTCTTCTACGCCCTGCTCGACCCGAACTTCGGCATCATCCAGGAGAACATCCTGGGCTCCTCCAGCGGCGCGTTCCTCGCGATCGTCTTCGTCGGCGGCTGGCAGTTCATCCCCTTCCACACCCTGATCTACCAGGGCGGGGCCCGTCAGATACCCGAGGTGCTCTACCAGGCGGCGGCGATCGACGGGGCGGGCCGCTACCGCCAGTTCTTCTCGATCACGCTCCCGCAGCTGCGGCACACCGTCACGACGTCCACCGTGCTGCTGGTCGTCGGCTCGCTCACGTACTTCGAGACCGTGCTGATCCTCACCAAGGGCGGCCCGGGCACCGACACGGCGATCCTGCCGTACCTGATGTACGAGGCGGGCTTCAAGAGCTACGACTTCGGCTACGCGAGCGCCATCGCGTCCTTCCTGGTGGTGGCCGCCACGGGGCTGTCCCTGATCCTCGTGCGGCTGACCGGCTTCGGCAGCATGCGCAGCACCCGCGAAGGGATGTGACGGAGTGTCACACGACACATTGCCGCGTCCGCGTCCCGCGAAGACCGAGGAGCGCCCCACGCCACCGCCCCCACGACGCCGCCGCAAGCACTGGACCAGGCGAGGCAACCCCGTCTCGGGCCTCGGCTCGGTCATCTGGCTCGCGATCGTCCTCGTCCCGATCTACGCGATGCTGTCGGCCTCGCTCACCAGCCAGGACAAGGCACTCACCGGCAACCCGCTGAACCCGCCCACGAGTCCGACGCTCGACAACTACAACACCGTGCTGAACAGCGGCTTCGGCCATCTGCTCAGCAACACCGCGATCGTGGCCGTCGCGGTCGTGGCCATCGTCCTCGGCCTGTCCGTCCCGATCGCGTACGTCGCCGTCCGTACCCGCAACCGCTGGTCGGGCCTCGCCTTCCGGCTGTTCCTCCTCGGCGTGGCGATCCCGGCCCAGGCGGTCGTGGTCCCCCTCTACCTCCTGATCGCCAAACTCAACCTGTACGACAGCCTGTTGGCGGTCATCCTGCCGACCGCGGCCTTCGCGATGCCGGTCTCGGTCCTCGTCCTCGTCGGCACCCTGCGGGACGTCTCGGAGGACCTGTACGAGGCGATGGCCCTGGACGGCGCCTCCCCGCAGCGGATGCTGTTCCAGCTCGCCGTCCCGCTGGCCAAGGGCGGCATCAGCACGGTCGTCATCTTCGCGGCGCTCCAGGCCTGGAACGGCTTCCTCTTCCCGCTGATCTTCACCCAGTCCGACGGCCCACGCGTCCTGACCCTCGGACTCTTCAACTACGTGAGCCAGTTCGGCGTGAACATCCCCGCCCTGCTCGCCTCGGTGGTCCTCTCCGGCATCCCCATCTTCGCCGTGTACCTGGTGGCCCGCCGAGCCCTGGTGGGCGGCCTGATGGGCGTGGGCGGCAAGTGAACCCACTCGACTCTGACCCCGACAGGAGTTTCATGACCACCGCCCCCTGGCGTGATCCCGCCCTGCCCGCCGAGGCCCGGGTCGACGACCTGCTCGCCCGGATGACCCTGGAGGAGAAGACCGCCCAGCTGTACGGCGTGTGGGTAGGAGCCGCCACGGACGGCGACGGAGTCGCCCCGAACCAGCTGGAGATGACCTCGGACTACGACTGGGACGAGCTGATCACCCACGGCCTCGGCCAGCTGACCCGCTCCTTCGGCTCGGCCCCCGTGGACCCGGCGCTCGGCGCGCAGGCACTGGCCCGCGCCCAGCGCCGTATCGCCGAGGCCGGCCGCTTCGGCATCCCGGCCGTCGCCCACGAGGAGTGCCTTGCGGGCTTCACCGCCTGGGGCGCCACCGCGTACCCGGTCCCCCTGGCCTGGGGCGCCACCTTCGACCCCGACCTCGTCGAGGAGATGGCCCACCGCATCGGCCGGGACCTCGCCTCGGTCGGCGTCCACCAGGGCCTGGCCCCCGTCCTGGACGTCGTACGGGACCCCCGCTGGGGCCGCGTCGAGGAGACCATCGGCGAGGACCCGTACCTGGTCGGCACGATCGGCGCGGCCTACGTCCGCGGCCTGGAGTCCGCCGGAGTCGTCGCCACGCTCAAGCACTTCGCGGGGTACGCGTCCTCCGCGGGCGCCCGCAACCTCGCCCCCGTACGAGCCGGTGTGCGCGAGTTCGCCGACATCACCCTGCCGCCGTTCGAGTTCGCGCTGCGCGAGGGCGGGGCCCGCTCGGTGATGGCCGCGTACACGGACACGGACGGCGTGCCCGCGTCCTCGGACCCGTATCTGCTGACCGAACTCCTGCGGGACCAATGGCAGTTCACGGGCACGGTCGTGTCCGACTACTTCGGCGTCGGCTTCCTGGAGACCCTGCACCGGGTCGCGGGCACGAAGGCTCAGGCCGCCCACGCGGCCCTGGCGGCCGGCATCGACGTCGAACTCCCCACCCTCCGCTGCTACGGCGACCCGCTGGTCGAGGCGGTACGCGCGGGCACGATCCCCGAGTCCCTGGTGGACCGGGCAGCCGCCCGGGTGCTGCGCCAGAAGTGCGAACTGGGCCTGCTGGACGAGGACTGGACCCCCGAGCCGACCGGCCCGATCGACCTGGACTCGACCGCGAACCGGGTGCTGGCCCGCCGCCTCGCCGAGGAGTCCGTCGTCCTGCTCTCCAACCCGGACGGCCTGCTCCCCCTCGCCCCCGACACCCGGATCGCCGTGGTCGGCCCGCGCGCCGCCGACGCCCTCGCCATGCTGGGCTGCTACTCGTTCCCCTCGCACGTGGGCATCAACCACCCCGACCGGCCGATGGGCATCGAGATCCCTACTCTCCTGGAGTCCCTGCGCACCGAACTCCCCGACGCCAAGGTCACGTTCACCGAGGGCTGCGACACCACGGACCCGGACACCTCGGGCTTCGCGGAGGCGGTGGCACGCTCCGCCGAGGCGGACGTCTGCGTGGCGGTACTGGGTGACCGGGCGGGCCTCTTCGGCAGGGGCACATCGGGCGAGGGCTGTGACGTGGGGGACCTACAACTCCCGGGCGTACAGGCCAAGTTGCTGGACACCCTGACGGCCACCGGCACCCCGGTCGTCCTGGTCCTGCTCACCGGCCGCCCGTACGCGCTGGGCCGCTGGCACAACCAACTGGCCGCCTCGGTCCAGGCGTTCTTCCCGGGGGAGGAGGGCGGCCCGGCAGTGGCAGGAGTGCTGTCGGGCCGCGTGAACCCCTCGGGCAGGCTCCCCGTGAGCGTCCCGCAGGAGCCCGGCGGCCAGCCGTGGACCTACCTCCAGCCCCCACTGGGCCTGGCCGGCACGGTGAGCAACCTCGACCCGACCCCCCTGCACCCCTTCGGTCACGGCCTCGGCTACACGGACTTCATCTGGGAGGACTTCGAGGACCGGGACGAGACGGAGATCGGCACGGACGACTCGTACGACGTGTCGGTCACGGTCCGCAACACGGGCCCCCGAGAAGGCACGGAGGTGGTCCAGCTCTACCTCCACGACCCGGTGGCCCGCGTAACCCGCCCCGACGTCCGCCTGATCGCCTACCACCGCCTCACCCTGCCCCCCGGCAAGGCCCGCCGCATCACTTTCACCTTCCACCCGGACCTTTCGGCGTTCACGGACGGGAGGGGCCAACGCATCGTGGAACCAGGCGCCTTGGAACTCCGCCTGGGCAGCTCCAGCACAACCACCCACCACACGACCCACATAACCCTGACGGGCCCGGAACGCCAACTGGGCCCAAACCGCCGCCTGCACTGCGCTTCAAGGGAAACGGAGGCGCCCTAGGGGCGCGGGGAACGGCGCAATCTTTTAGGGGCGCGGGGAACTGCGCGACCAGCCCCCACCGGCCGGCACCCGACAAACACCCCCGGAACCCCTACCCGTCGAGGGACTCGAACCGCCACCGATGAACAGCCCGCGCAACCAACTCCCCAGCCGGCTCCGGCAACTCAGGCAGCTCGGACTCATACGCGGCATCCCACCACGTAATGACGAGCACCCGATCCCCCGGAGCCCGCAGGACCTCCCGACGCAGGGGCCGCGCCGGGAGGTCCTGCCCCCTCACCCAGGCGAGCAGTTCCTCCCCCCGCCCCTCAACAGCCCGCGCCTCCCACATCAACGCAACAGTCATGAGTACAGATTGCCCTTACTGACCTCATGCACATGATCATGACCATGCGAATGGGAATGTGAATGCGCCTGCCCAGGCACATGCGTGTCAGTAACCGGCAACGAGGAATCCGCGGACAGATCCCAGTCTGACGCGGCCCGCCCCCGCGCAACCATCTCCGCCCCCAACGCGGCAACCATCGCCCCATTGTCCGTACACAACTTCGGCCGCGGCACCCGCAGCCGAATCCCCGCGGCCTCACACCGCTCCTGCGCAAGCACCCGCAGCCGCGAGTTCGCGGCGACTCCCCCACCGATCATCAGGTGGTCGACACCCTCGTCACGACAGGCCCGTACCGCCTTGCGCGTCAGCACGTCGACGACGGCCTCCTGGAAGGACGCGGCCACATCCCGCACCGGCACATCCTCCCCGGCCGCCCGCTTGGCCTCGATCCACCGAGCCACGGCGGTCTTCAGCCCGGAGAACGAGAAGTCGTACGCGGGGTCCCGCGGCCCGGTGAGCCCGCGCGGGAAGGCGATGGCACCCGGGTCCCCCTCCTTGGCGTACCGGTCGATGACAGGCCCGCCGGGGAAGCCGAGGTTCAGCACTCGCGCGATCTTGTCGAAGGCCTCACCGGCCGCGTCGTCGATGGTCGCGCCCATCGGCCGTACGTCACTCGTGATGTCCGAGGAGAGCAGCAGCGAGGAGTGCCCGCCGGAGACGAGCAGCGCCATGGTCGGCTCGGGCAGCGCCCCGTGCTCCAACTGGTCCACGCAGATGTGCGAGGCGAGGTGGTTGACCCCGTACAGCGGCTTGCCCAGCGCGTACGCGTACGCCTTCGCCGCCGACACCCCGACGAGCAGCGCGCCCGCGAGCCCGGGGCCCGCGGTGACGGCGATCCCGTCCAGGTCCCTCGCGCTGACGCCCGCCTCCTTCAGCGCCCGCTCGATGGTGGGGACCATCGCCTCCAGGTGCGCACGGGACGCGACTTCGGGCACCACTCCGCCGAAGCGCGCGTGCTCGTCGACGCTGGACGCGATCGCGTCCGCGAGCAGGGTCCTGCCGCGGACGATGCCGACGCCGGTCTCGTCGCAGGAGGTCTCGATGCCGAGGACGAGCGGTTCGTCAGCCATTGATCTCGGTTCCTTGTACGGATGTCGATGGGTCGTTGAGTCGCATGACGAGCGCGTCCACGTTCCCCGGCTGGTAGTAGCCGCGCCGGAATCCGATGGCCTCGAACCCGAAGCGCTCGTACAGCTTCTGGGCGCGGATGTTGTCGACGCGGCATTCGAGCATCACCTCGGCGCACTCGAACGCGGTCGCGGCCCGCAGCAGTTCGGTCAGTATCTGCGCGCCGAGGCCGGTGCCCCAGTGCTCGCGGGCGACGGCGATGGTCTGTACGTCACCGACGTCCCCGGCGGCGGCGAGCCCGCCGTACCCCACGATCCGCGCACCGCCCCCGGACCCGGACGGGATCTCGGCCACGACGTACCGCCGAGTCGCCCCGGGCCCCCGCGCATGGGCCAGGTCCGACCAGAACATGCCCCGCGACCAGGCGTCCTCGGGGAAGAGGTCCTTCTCGAGCTCCAGCACGGGCTCGATGTCCCACCAGCGCATCTCGCGCAGCACCGCGCTCGTCACTTGGGTGTGACCACCTTGTAGTTCTTGGGCACCTGGGCGTCCGGCCGGCGCAGATAGAGGGGCCGGGGCGCCTCCAGTTCCTCGCCCGCGGCCAGCCGTTCCGCCGCCAGGGACGCGAGCGCCGCCGCCGAGACGTGCTCGGGTTCGCGCGCGTCCGGGAAGGTGTCGGGGTAGAGCAGCGCACCCGCGCCGACGGCGGGCAGACCGCCGATGTCCAGGTCGCCCGGCCGGTCGACGGCGGGCTCGGTGACCCGGGTGCGCGAGTCGGCGTACCGCGCCCAGTAGACCTCTTTGCGCCGGGCGTCGGTGGCCACGACGAAAGGCCCGTCGGCGATGGAGCTGTCGGCCGCGTACGCGAGACCGTCGAGCGTGCACAGTCCGTGTACGGGGATGCCTAGCGCGAGCCCGAAGGTGTCGGCGGTCATCAGACCGACGCGCAGCCCGGTGTACGGGCCGGGGCCCACGCCGACCACGATGCCGGTGACGGCGTCGAGCCGCAGCCCGGCCTCGGCGAGCACCCGGTCGACGGCCGGCAGGAGCAACTCCCCGTGCCGGCGTGCGTCCACCTGACTGGAGGCGGCGATGACGGACGTCCCATCGTGCAGCGCGACGGTGACGGCGGGGGTGGCGGTATCCAGAGCGAGCAAGAGCACGCGAACAGCCTACGGCGCCCGGGCTCGGAGCACGGCCGCCCCAATCCGTCGCATACCTGCTGCTAACGTCACAGAAGTCATAAATGCCGTACGAGAGGTGGGCACCCAAGGTGGTTCGGAGCAGCTCGGGAATCGTGGCCGGGCTCACCGCGGCGGCGCTCGCGGCGATCGGCTTCCTCGCCTACCAGGCGTCGGCGGACGTGCCGGGCGGCCTGGGCTCCTCCCGGGCCGACGACTCCTCGAAGACCGCGGCCGCCAAGGCCCCCCGGGACAAACAGCACCCGACGGCACTGCCCTCCGACTCGGGCACGGGACGACGGGTCGTCTACTCGGTGGACGACGACCGCGTGTGGCTCGTCGGGGCGGGTGACCGGGTCAAGCGGACGTTCAAGGTGACCCCCGGAACGGTGGATCCCACGCCCGCCACGTACGTCGTCACCTCCCGCTCCGGCAAGATCACCGGCTCGGACGGCGTCGCCGTGGAACACGTCGTCCGCTTCACGAACGTGTCCGGCGTAGCGATCGGCTTCAGCGCCGCCCTGAACGGCACGACCTCCGCCCCCGCCTCCTCGAAGAAGCTCGGCGGCATCCGCGAATCCCGCGAAGACGGCACAGCCATGTGGGAGTTCGCCACCATCGGCGCAAAGATCACGGTAATCAAGTAGACCAACACGAGCACCCCACCAGGAACGCGGCCCTCAGAGGCGCGGTCCTCAGGGGCGCGGGGAACGGCGCAGTCTTTTGTCTTTCGGAGGCGCGGGGAACGGCGCGCTCCTAGGGGCGCGGGGAACGGCGCAATCTTTTAGGGGCGCGGGGAACTGCGCGACCAGCCACAGCGCACCCGCAGAATCCGAACGACGCCCCCGCAGAGCGCTACGCGGCGCGCCGCCGTTCCTCCCGAACCGGCGAAGCCGGTGGGGCCGGCGGCGTGGAAACGACCCGCGCAAACACCCCCGCCGCAAGCAACTCCCGCATCGACACCCCAGCCACCCCAGAAGGCTCCCGCTCCACAGAAACCCGCGGACGCGACACGTCACGTTCAGACGTCGCCATGGCGGCCTCCTAGCGGCTCCGGGAGCAGACGTGGTTAGGTAGACCTAACCAACTCCTCCGTCCATGTGAACACGCCGAAGCCGCCCGACGCAACATCTTCCCGACGCCATGTCGGAATGTTGGGGCGAACCTACGAGGACCAGGCCGGATCAGGCGGAGAGCGCGCCGAGCCCGACCGTCGCCCACCGCTCCCCGACCCCGGTCAGCGTGACGTGCCGTACCTCGTCGGTGGTGTCGCCGACGGCCCGGTGGATGAGGACGTGCAGCCGGTCCTCGGCCAGCTCCTCGACCTTGCCCTCGCCCCACTCCACGACGATCACGGAGTCGGACAGCGAGACATCGAGGTCGAGGTCCTCCATCTCGTCCAGCCCGCCGCCCAGGCGATACGCGTCCACATGGACCAGCGGCGGACCCCCGCCGAGGGGCGGGTGCACGCGTGCGATCACGAAGGTGGGCGAGGTGACCGCACCCCGTACGCCGAGCCCCTCGCCGAGCCCGCGGGTCATCGTCGTCTTGCCCGCGCCGAGTTCGCCGGTGAGCATCACGAGGTCGCCGGCGCGCAACAGCTTGGCGAGCCGACGGCCCAACTCCCGCATCTGTTCGGGTGAGTTGACGGTGATCTCAGTGGTGACGCCGGCCACGGAAGGCTCCGAGGGTCCCGAGGACTCAGCCGGGTTGCGCGGTGCTGCTGGTGCTTCCATAACCACCCACGGTAGCCCCTGCAGGGACGGCTCCCGCGCGGGTGAGGAGGTCGGCCAGCCGGTCTATGACGACCTCGGGGTGCTCCAGCATCACCAGGTGCCCGGCGTCCGGCACGAGCACCAGCTCGGCGTCCGGCAGCAGATCGGCGATGGCCTCGCTGTGCTCGCTCGGCGTGACCAGATCCTTGACCCCGGCCAGTACGAGCACGGGCATCTCGGCGAAGTGGACGAGCGCCTCCGTCTTGTCGTGGTCGGTGAAGGCCGGATAGAACTCCGCGACCACGTCGATGGGTGTGCCCTCGATCAGCCGCTCCGCGAACCGCGCGACCGCCGGGTCGACGTCCCTGGACGCGAACGAGTACCGCTTGATGATCCCGGCGAACAGGTCGGCCGTGGCCCGCCGCCCGCGCTCCACCAGCGCGGCCTGCTGCCCCAGGGCCTTCAGCACTCCGGGCAGCACCCGCCGCACCGCGTTGACGCCCGCGACGGGCAGCCCGAAGTTGACCTCGCCGAGCTTCCCCGACGACGTACCGACGAAGGCGACGCCGACGACCCGCTCGCGGATCAGGGAGGGGTACTGGTCGGCCAGCGCCATCACCGTCATGCCGCCCATCGAGTGGCCGACGAGGACGATCGGTCCCTCGGGCGCGGCCGCGTCGATGACGGCCTTCAGGTCGCGGCCGAGCTGGTCGATGGTGACCGGCATGTCGTCCTGGACCTGGGCCACGCCCCGCGCGGAGCGGCCGTGGCTGCGCTGGTCCCAGTGGACGGTCCGCACGACACCGCGCAGCGCGGCCCGCTGGAAGTGCCAGGAGTCCTGGCTGAGGCAGTAGCCGTGGCTGAAGACGACGGTGACGGGGGCCGGGGACTTGCGGCCGAAGAGCCGCCGGCGGCGCGGGGCGAGGGTGGAGTCGGGCTCCACCTCGTCCACCTCGTAGTACAGCTCCGTGCCGTCGTCCGCGACGGCCTTGCCCGGCATGCCGCGCAACGACCCGTACGGACCGGCCGAGTCGAGGGCGAGCCTGGCCTTCCTGCGCATGCCCCGGCCGACCGTGAGCCGCTCTATGGCGACTCCGGCGGCGGCGCCCGCGGCGACCACGCCTATCGCGGCGCCCGCGATCCCGGCCCTGCGCCAGTTCGCGCCCCCCGCTGCGGAGACGGCCGAGGCTGCGGCCGTGGCCGCTTCCACGGCGGCCTCCGCACTGCTCTCGCTCACGTACCGCTCCTCTTCGCCGGGGTGCTGCCCATGTCGTCCGTCGTCGGTGTCGCTCTTGGTGTCAGTCGTACTGCTTGGTCGTGCTGCTTGGTCGTGCTGCCGGTTCCCGCGATGCCGTGCCCGGCATCTATGCGGTTACCCCGCTTGTTCGGTATTCACGTAAACGCGCGGCACCCGGGTTCCGATCCGGGTGACGATTTCGTACGCGATCGTGCCCGCGGCCTTGGCCCAGTCCTCGGCGGTCGGCTCGCCGTGGTCGCCGGGCCCGAAGAGGACGACCCTCTCGCCGACCGGTGGCTCGTCCCCGCCGAGGTCGACCGCGAACTGGTCCATCGCGACCCGTCCCGCGACCGTCCGCCACTTGCCGGCGATCAGGACGGGCCCGGTGCCGGAGGCGTGGCGCGGAATGCCGTCCGCGTACCCGACGGGCACCAGGCCGAGGGTCGTGTCGCCCGCAGTGACGTAGTGGTGTCCGTAACTGACGCCGTGCCCCGCCGGTACGTGCTTCACCAGCGCCAGCGACGCCGACAGGGTCATCACCGGGCGCAGCCCGAGGTCGGCCGGGGTGCCCAGCTCGGGGCCGGGCGAGACGCCGTACACCGCGATCCCGGTCCGTACGAGGTCGAAGTGGCTCTCGGGGAGCGTGAGCGTGGCGGGCGAGTTGGCGATGTGCCGGACCTCGGGGCGGACGCCCTGCCCCTCCGCGTACGCCAGCATCTCGCGGAAGCAGCCGAGCTGGGCCTGGACGGAGGGATGGCCGGGCTCGTCCGCGCAGGCGAAGTGGGACCACAGACCGGTGACCTTGACGAGCCCCTCGGCCTCGGCGCGCAGGGCCTCGGCCACGAGCTCGGGCCAGTCGGCCGGCTGGCAGCCGTTCCGCCCGAGCCCGGTGTCGGCCTTCAGCTGGACGCGGGCCGCACGGCCGGACGCCCGCGCGGCCTCCACGGCCTCACGCAGCGACCACAACCCGCTGATCCCCAGGTCCAGATCGGCCTCGACGGCCGCCCGCCAGGGCCCGCCCGGGGTCCACAGCCAGCACATGATCCGGCCCGACAGTCCGGCCGCGCGCAGGGCCAGGGCCTCCTCGGGCGTGGCCGTGCCCAGCCAGGTCGCGCCCGCGTCCAGGGCCGCGCGGGCACACGGGAGCGCCCCGTGTCCGTACGCGTCGGACTTGACCACCGCCATGAGGGCGGCCGTCGGCGCCTGGGCACGCAGAGCCCGCACATTGGCCTGCAGTGCGGCCAGGTCGATCTCGGCGCGGGCCCGCGCGGGTGCAGTTTCAGTCATCGTGCCCAGTGTCTCAGAGGGGTCGGACACAACCCTCAGGTACCGGGCCTACGGCCCCACACGTACACGCTGTCGCCCTTGTACAGCACGCCCCACAGCGTGCGAGCGTCGGCGATCCGCATGTTCACGCACCCCATCGAGCCGGGCGGGTTGTAGACGCTGCCGTAGATGCCGTGGAAGGCCTGCCCGCCGCTGAAGAACTGGCTGTACGGCATGGGGGTGTTGTAGAGCGTCGACCAGTGGTTCTTGTGCTTCCAGTAGACGCGGTGCCAGCCGGACCTGGTCCGGTACCCGGCCTTTCCGCTGCGGATCGGCACCGGCCCGAACAGCACCTTCGTGCCCTTCTGCACCCAGGTCAGCTGCCGGGTGAGATCGACACAGGCGACCCGGTAGGCCCGTACGGGGCATTTCCCGGCGGCGTTCGGGTTCTTCGCGGCCGACAGGAGCTGCATCTTCGCCCAGGTCACGGGCCCGGCGAAGCCACTGTCGGGCCGGATCCCGTATCTGATCTGAAAGGCCCGGATGACCCGGCAGTCGCTCGCGGACTGCCTGCCGTCCACCCTGAGCCGCAGCCACCGCTCGACCTGCCGCTGGTACGGCCCGGTCTGCTTGCTGCACGCCACGACCCCGGACTGCCGCTCCACGGCGTCACTCAGCGGTACGTACTCGATCAGCTCGTCGCTCTCCGCGGCGGCGTCGGGCGGCTCGGCGGCGTCCTCGTCGGCGCTCGGCGTGTAGACCTTCGGGGTCAGCGCCTGGTCGGGGGTGTCCAACTGCCACGGCTGGGACGGCCCCGGGGGCACCCCCGGCACCAGCTCGCTCAGCGGCGCGGGGACCCCGGAGGCGCCGGGTGCGGGCGGAGGCTCCGCGACGGCCCCCGGCACGGACAGCGCCGTGATGACGGCGACCAACACGGCAACGGTTCTCTGACGGACCATGCCCCCAGCGAAACCGTTGGGACGGCGTACGGGGTTCAGCCGCGCGGAAGGGTCGCCCGTTGTGCGCACGCGGAAGGGGTACGCGATGGAGTGGGACACGTCCCTGGCGAGGCGCGACGGTAACGCGGGAGCGGTCAGCCCTCCATGACGTCCCGCCAGGCCTCCCGCACCGCGTCGGCCACGTCGTACGCCCCCACGGGCGCCCCGTCCGCCGCGAACCGTCCGGCCAGCCCGTGGAGATACGCCCCCACGCTGCCCGCGTCCCGCGTCCCGAGCCCGGCGGCGAGCAGCGACCCGGTCAGCCCCGACAGCACGTCCCCGCTCCCGGCGGTGGCGAGCCAGGCGGTGCCGGTGGAATTCACGCGCACCGCCCCGCCACCGGGCTCGGCCACGAGGGTGGTGGACCCCTTGAGCAGCACGGTCGCCCCGTACGCCGCCGCGAGTTCCCGTACGGAGGTCAGCCGGGCACCCTCGACCTCGTTCCGCGAGACGCCGAGCAGCGCGGCGGCCTCACCGGCGTGCGGCGTCAGCAGCGTGGGCGCGGTCCGGGCCCGTACGACGTCCCGGTCCGCGAGCCGCAGCCCGTCGGCGTCCACGAGGACCGGGACGTCCGACTTCAGCACGGCCGCCACGGAATCGGCGTCGTCGCCGGCCCCGGGTCCGACCACCCAGGCCTGCACCCGGCCGGCCCTCTCGGGCGAACCGTCCGACACCAGCGTCTCCGGGAACCGCGCGATCACCGCGTCCCCGGCGGGCCCGACGTACCGCACGGCCCCGGCCCCGCCCCGCAGGGCCCCGGCGACGGCCAGCACGGCCGCACCGGGATACCGGGCGGACCCGGCGGCGATCCCCACGACCCCGCGCCGGTACTTGTCGCTCTCGGCCCCCGGCACGGGCAGCAGTGCGGCCACGTCGGCGTGCTGCAACGCCTCGATGTCCGCCTCGTCGGGCAACGAGAGCCCGATGTCGACGAGCCGCACGGACCCGGCGTACTCCTTCGCGGGATCGACGAGCAGCCCCGGCTTGTGCGTCCCGAAGGTCACGGTCAGATCGGCCCGCACGGCGGCGCCCCGCACCTCCCCGCTGTCGGCCTCGACGCCGCTGGGCAGGTCGACGGCCACGACGGCGGCGCGGGAGTCGCGGGCCAGGTCCGCGAGGGGTGCGGCGTCGGGCCGCAGGCCGCCTTTCCCACCAATGCCGACGATGCCGTCGACGACGAGGTCGGCGCGACGGATCGACTCCGCCGCGGCGTCCGCGTCCGCCCCTCGCACGATCGTGCCGCCCGCCCGTCGTAGGGCGTCGAGTCCGCCGGTGTGGGTGCGGTCGGGTGCGAGCAGTACGGCCGTGACGCCCGCGCCGCGTCTGCGCAGGCGGGCGCCGGCGTAGAGGGCGTCGCCTCCGTTGTCGCCACTCCCCACCAGCAGCACGATCCGGCTTCCGTAGACGCGCCCCAGCAACTCGGCGCAGGCCGCGGCCAGGCCGGCCGCCGCCCGCTGCATCAGGGCCCCCTCCGGAAGCCGCCCCATCAACTCCCGTTCAGCCGCCCTGACCGTCTCCACGCTGTACGCAGTACGCATGGCCCCGAGTTTCCCGCATTCCGCCACTGCGCGCCGAGCCGGTACGTCGGCTGCGGGTGCGTGGGGGCTGGTCGCGCAGTTCCCCGCGCCCCTGACGGACGAGCCGCAGCCCCACCCACCCAGGGGCGCGGGGAACTGCGCAGTCTTTTAGGGGCGCGGGGAACTGCGCGATCAGCCCCCACCCGCCCGCAGGCGGCGACGAAACCACCCCTACCCCTCCGCCACCACCACCGCAGAAGCCACCCCCGCGTCATGGCTCAACGAAACGTGCCACGACCGAACCCCCAGTTCAGCCGCCCGCGCAGCAACGGTCCCCGTAACCCGCAGCCGGGGCTGCCCGCTGTCCTCGACGTAGACCTCGGCATCGGTCCAGCGCAGGCCCCCCGGCGCGCCCAGCGCCTTGGCCAGCGCCTCCTTCGCAGCGAAGCGGGCGGCAAGGGAGGCGACACCCCGTCGCTCCCCGCTGCTCAGCAGCAACTCGCTCTCCACAAACAGCCGTTCGGCCATCCCAGGCGTCCGCTGCAGCGACGCCGCGAACCGGTCGATCTCAGCTACGTCGATTCCGACCCCGATGATGCTCATCAGGGCACTCTACGATCCGTCGCGTTCCAGCAGGCTCGGCTCCCCGGCGACCAGATCGGCCGCGTGTGTCGCGGTGACGGCACGGTCGAGAAAGCGGGTGAGCAGGTCCGCGTCGGTGCAGAGGTTGAGAGGTCGGAAAAGATGCTTGTCCTGACCAAAGTCGAGACCGCGGATGTCCAGGACACGCAGGATCGCTGCGGCCCAGGCCGCGAGATATCCCGCGGCGAAACCTGCGGCCCACTGGGCAGGGTGCTCCTTTGTGCCCGCGTCCGTGGAGGCTCTCAGCTGGGCCAGTTCCTCAAGGGGCAGAACTCCGCGCTGTCTGAAGTCCTCCAGCGAGTGCCGGAATTCGCCCGCCACCTTCTCCTTGGGGATGCCCAACGCGAGGCACGTCGTAGTGAACCGGAAGAGGTTGAACAACTCGTCCTCGGAGTCGTCCGTATCCTCCGAGCCGTCCGCCTGACCGCTCTCCGCCTCAGAACCGCCCATCCGGTCAGGCCCCTTCGGAGGGGCTCGACGGGACCTCCGGGTCCTCGGCAAACAGATCCTCGGCCCGCTCGACCGTACGGGAACGCTCCAGCCAGGCGTCCATGCGGTCGAGATCGGTGCAGGTGGTGATGCGCTCGCGCACGTCGGTCGGCACGGGGATGCCGCGCACGTCCAGTACAAGCAGGATCCCCTTCGCCTCCCCTTCAGCCCTGCCCTTGGCCTTACCCATCAAAGAAGCGCTGAAGTCGCCCTACTCCACCGTCACCGACTTCGCCAGGTTCCGCGGCTGATCCACCTCGTTGCCCCGGGCGGTGGCCAACTCGCACGCGAACACCTGCAAGGGAACGGTCGCCACCAGCGGCTGAAGCAACGTCGGTGTCGCAGGGATGCGGATCAGGTGATCCGCGTAGGGAACCACCGCCTCGTCCCCCTCCTCCGCGATCACGATCGTCCGAGCCCCCCGCGCCCGGATCTCCTGGATGTTCGACACGATCTTGTCGTGCAACACGGACCGCCCCCGAGGCGACGGCACGACGACAACCACCGGCAGATCCTCCTCGATCAGGGCGATCGGCCCGTGCTTCAGCTCCCCCGCCGCGAAGCCCTCGGCATGCATGTAGGCGAGTTCCTTGAGCTTGAGCGCGCCCTCCAGCGCCACCGGATACCCCACGTGCCGCCCCAGGAACAGCACCGTGTTCTTCCCGGCGAGGGACCGCGCAAGCTCCCGCACCGGCTCCATCGTCTCCAGCACCCGCTCGACCTCGCACGAGATCCGGGACAGGTCACGGACCACGGCCTGGATCTCGTCGCCCCATTTCGTCCCGCGGACCTGGCCCAGGTACAGGGCCACCAGGTAGCAGGCCACGAGCTGTGTCAGGAACGCCTTGGTCGAGGCGACCGCGACCTCAGGACCCGCGTGCGTGTAGAGCACCGCGTCGGACTCCCGCGGAATCGTCGACCCGTTGGTGTTGCAGACGGCCAGCACCCTGGCCCCCTGCTCCCGCGCGTGCCGCAGCGCCATCAGCGTGTCCATGGTCTCCCCGGACTGCGAGATGGCGATCACCAGCGTCCGCGCGTCCAGGATCGGATCCCGGTACCGGAACTCGCTCGCGAGTTCCACCTCGCACGGGATCCGCGTCCAGTGCTCGATGGCGTACTTGGCGATCAGCCCGGCGTGGAAGGCGGTCCCGCACGCCACCACCACGACCTTGTCGACCTCCCGCAGCTCGCTCGGGGAGATCCGGACCTCGTCGAGCGAGAGCGCCCCGCTCGCGTCGATCCGCCCGAGCAACGTGTCGGCGACGGCCTTCGGCTGCTCGGCGATCTCCTTGAGCATGAAGTAGTCGTAGCCGCCCTTCTCTGCGGCGGACACGTCCCAGTCGACGTGGTACGGGCGCACTTCGGCAGGTCGTCCGTCGAATCCGGTGACACTCACCGCGTCCCGCCGCAGCTCGACCACCTGGTCCTGTCCGAGCTCGATGGCGGACCGGGTGTGCGCGATGAACGCCGCGACATCGGAGGCGAGAAACGCCTCGCCCTCCCCGACCCCGACCACGAGCGGCGAGTTGCGCCGGGCCCCCACCACCACATCCGGCTCGTCGGCGTGCGCGGCGACCAGCGTGAAGGCGCCCTCCAGCCGCCGGCACACCAGCCGCATGGCCTCGGCGAGATCGGCGCACGCGGAGAACTCCTCGGCGAGCAGATGCGCGACGACCTCGGTGTCGGTCTCGGAGGTCAGCTCGTGCCCCCGCTCCGCCAACTCGGCGCGCAGGGCGGCGAAGTTCTCGATGATGCCGTTGTGGACGACGGCGACCCGCCCCGCGTTGTCGAGATGAGGATGGGCGTTCGCGTCGGTCGGCCCTCCATGGGTGGCCCACCGCGTGTGCCCGATGCCCGTGGACCCGGTCGGCAACGGCCGCTCGACCAGCTCCTTCTCCAGGTTGGCGAGCTTCCCGGCCTTCTTCGCGGCGGCCATCCCGCCGTCCGCGAGCACCGCGACGCCCGCCGAGTCGTAACCCCGGTACTCCAGCCGCTTCAGTCCGGCCACCACCACATCGAGCGCCGACTGCGACCCCACGTATCCCACGATTCCGCACATGGCGGCAGCCTAGATGCCGACGCCCGCCCCGCCCCGGCACCGCGTGCCCGATATCGGAAATTGGCGCCCGGAGAGCCCGGAACGCCCGGAGCAGCCCGAGCGCCCTGCTCCCCGCTCCCCTACTCGCCCCGCTCGATCCGGTCGATGGCCTCCTGCACCATCCCCAGGTACTCGACCTCCTCGCAGCGCGGCTTGCTGCCCATCTCGTACAGGTCGATGCAGTCGTAGAGGTACTCCCCCAGGTCCTCGTCCGGCAGGTCGACGGCCAGTTCGCTGCACACCCGGCCCTCGTGCTCCAGCGACGGGACCCCGGCCGCCGGACCCGGTCTGCGTCTGCCGAATCCACGCACGCGGAAACGCACGGCCATGACGACCACCCCAAACCCCCCAGAACACCGGAAGGCGGCTCGCTCCCGGATGGCGGGACGCTATCCCCGTACGACCCGGCGGTCCATACCCGCGGACGCCTCCGGACGCGTGTAGAACGCACCGACGTGACGGACTCCACCCGCCACCCTGTTCAAACTCCCGTAACAATGAACTGTGATCTCACCGGTCTCCTCGTTGCCGCGGAGCGCCCACCGGCCCAGGCCGGAGGCGACTCCCTACCTCGACCTCACCCGCTCCGAGTGGAGCGCGCTGCGTGAGAAGACGCCGCTGCCGCTGACCGCCGAGGAGGTGGAGAAGCTGCGCGGCCTGGGCGATGTCATCGACCTCGACGAGGTGCGGGACATCTACCTCCCGCTCTCCCGGCTCCTCAACCTCTACGTCGGCGCGACCGACGGCCTGCGCGGCGCCCTGAACACGTTCCTCGGCGAGAAGGGCTCCCAGTCCGGTACGCCGTTCGTGATAGGCGTCGCGGGCTCGGTCGCCGTCGGCAAGTCCACCGTCGCGCGCCTGCTGCAGGCCCTGCTGTCCCGCTGGCCGGAGCACCCGCGCGTGGAGCTGGTCACCACGGACGGCTTCCTGCTGCCGACCAAGGAGCTCCAGGCCCGCGGCCTGATGTCGAGGAAGGGCTTCCCCGAGTCGTACGACCGCCGGGCGCTGACCCGTTTCGTCGCGGACATCAAGGCGGGCAAGGACGAGGTGACGGCCCCCGTCTACTCGCACCTCATCTACGACATCGTCCCCGGCAGGCGGCTCACCGTCCGCCGCCCGGACATCCTGATCGTCGAGGGCCTGAACGTCCTGCAGCCCGCCCTCCCCGGCAAGGACGGCCGCACCCGCGTCGGCCTCGCCGACTACTTCGACTTCAGCGTGTACGTGGACGCCCGGGCCGAGGACATCGAGGCCTGGTACCTCAACCGCTTCCGCAAGCTGCGCGCCACCGCCTTCCAGAACCCGTCCTCGTACTTCCGCAAGTACACGCAGGTGTCGGAGGACGAGGCCCTCGACTACGCCCGGACGACCTGGCGCACGATCAACAAGGTGAACCTCCTGGAGAACGTGGCACCCACCCGCGGCCGCGCCACCCTGATCATCCGCAAGGGCCCGGACCACAAGGTGCAGAAACTGAGCCTGCGCAAGCTGTAGAGGAGCTGAAGGGCAGCTGCGAGGGCGATGCCCCGGTCCGTCATCCTCCGCGGCTACTCTGCGGGGCATGCTGCATCTCCGCCTGATCACCCCGGCCGACAGAACCGACGCCGTGGTCCGCCTGATCGAGAACACGGTCGGCACCACTCACCTGGCGGTCGTACCGGGTGCCGCCCGCAACCCCGCGGGCGACATCGTGATGGTCGACGTGGCGCGCGAGGCCGGCGACGAACTGATCGGCGGCCTGCGCGAGTTGGAGATCGACACGCACGGCTCGATCGCCGTCGAGAACATCGACCTGTCGCTGTCGGATCGTGCCGACAAGGCGGCGGACGACGCCCCCGGCGAGGGCGCGGACGCGGTCCTGTGGGAGCACCTGGCGGACGCGACGCACGAGGAGTCGACGCTCTCGGTCACGTACATCGCCTTCATCACGCTCGCCACGATGATCGCGGCGTGCGGTGTGGTGCTCGACAACGCGATCCTGATCGTGGGCGCGATGGCGGTGGGCCCGGAGTTCGGCCCGCTGGCGGGCTTCAGCACTGCCCTGGTCCAGCGGCACCCGCGCCTGGCCCTGCGCTCCCTGATCGCGCTGCTGGTGGGCTTCGCGGTGGCGATGGCGGTGACGGTCGCCTTCAGCCTCTTCATGGACGCCCTCGGCCTGTTCAGCGAGGCCCAGTTGGAGGGCGACCGCCCGAACACGGCCTTCGTCTACGCCCCGGACGCGTTCTCGTTCGTCGTGGCGGTCCTCGCGGGCATCGCCGGCACCCTCTCCCTGACCTCCGCCAAGTCGGGCCTCCTGGTCGGCGTCGCCATCTCCGTCACCACGGTCCCGGCCGCCGCCAACGCCGCCGTGGCCCTCAGCTACGGAGACACCACCCAAACCCTCGGCTCCACCAACCAACTCCTCCTGAACCTCCTGGGCATCGTCCTCGCAGGAACGCTGACCCTCCTGGCCCAGAAGTGGTTCTGGTCAAAGCAGAGAGCCCGCCCTTAGGGGCGCGGGGAACTGCGCAGCCTTTTGGGGCTGGGGCTGGGGCTGAGGCTGGGGTTGGGGGCGCGGGGAACTGCGCAATCCTTTGGCTTTCAGGGACGCGGGGAACTGCGCGACAAGCCACAACGAACCCGCACCCCGCAAAGAACAGCAGCCCCCGCCCCCAACCCGGCCCAAGGATCAACCGAGCGCGGACTTCACCGCATCAGCGAGCCGCCCAGCCACAGACCGAGCCTGATCAATATCCGCCGCCTCGACCATCACCCGAACCAACGGCTCGGTCCCGGAAGGCCGCAACAACACCCGCCCGGTGGCCCCGAGTTCCCGCTCGGCCTCACCCACCGCCGCGGCCAACTCCGCGGACGTCCCCACCCGCGACCGGTCGACATCCGGCACGTTGATGAGAACCTGCGGCAACCGCTCCATCACGGACGCGAGTTCCCGAAGCGTACGACCGGTCTGAGCGACCCGCGCCGCGAGCAGCAGCCCGGTCAACGTCCCGTCACCCGTGGTCGCGTGGTCAAGAATGATCACGTGTCCGGACTGCTCGCCGCCGAGCGCGAACCCGTGCTCCTTCATCTCCTCAAGCACATACCGGTCCCCGACCGCGGTCTGCACGAGGGACAGCCCCTCCCGCTCCATGGCCAGCTTGAACCCGAGGTTCGACATGACCGTCGCGACCACGGTGTCGGACCGCAGCTCGGAACGCTCCCGCATCGCGAGCGCGAGCACGGCGAGGATCTGGTCGCCGTCGACCTCGGCCCCCGTGTGGTCCACGGCGAGGCACCGGTCGGCGTCACCGTCGTGCGCGATGCCGAGAGCGGCCCCGTGCTCGATGACGGCGGCCTTCAGCAGACCGAGGTGGGTCGAGCCGCACCCGTCGTTGATGTTGAGCCCGTCCGGCTCGGCACCGATCGTGACGATCTCGGCGCCCGCGCGGGTGAAGGCCTCGGGCGAGACGCGGGCGGCCGCGCCGTGCGCCTCGTCGAGGACGACCTTCAGACCGTCCAGACGGTTCGGAACGGCCGTGAGGAGATGGGCGACGTACTGGTCGAAGCCCTCCTCGTACGAACGGACGCGGCCGACGCCCGAGCCGGTGGGCCGGTCCCAGGGAGCGCCGGTGCGGTGCTCCTCGTAGACGGCCTCGATCCGGTCCTCCAGCTCGTCGGCGAGCTTGTGTCCGCCGCGGGCGAAGAACTTGATGCCGTTGTCCGGCATGGCGTTGTGGCTGGCGGAGAGCATCACACCGAGGTCGGCGCCGAGCGCACCGGTGAGATACGCCACCGCGGGGGTCGGCAGGACGCCGACGCGCAGGACGTCCACGCCCGCGCTGGCGAGGCCCGCGACCACGGCGGCCTCCAGGAACTCCCCGGACGCGCGCGGGTCCCGTCCGACCACCGCCGTCGGCCGGTGGCCTTCGAAGGTTCCCGCTTCGGCCAGTACGTGCGCCGCCGCCACGGAGAGGCCGAGCGTGAGCTCGGCCGTCAGATCCGCGTTGGCGACACCGCGTACGCCGTCCGTCCCGAAGAGTCGTCCCACTGGTGTCCTCCGAACTTGCTCAGGCTTACTCAGAAACGTGCGGCTCAGGCCAGGGGTCCGGCTGCGGCCCTTGTCAGGGTCCGGCTACGACCCCTGTCAGGTATATCCCCCGGACCTGTATATCTCCCAGGTGCGTCGCAAGGCTGCCGCCTTGCAGGCCTGTCTCGAGGCAGACTTCCGGACCTGTTCCAAGGTTGTGGTAAACGAACGCCCCGGCGGCACAGAACGTGCCGCCGGGGCGTTTCGTGCAAAACAGCTGAGCGATATTTAGCGCTTGCTGTACTGCGGGGCCTTACGGGCCTTCTTGAGACCGGCCTTCTTGCGCTCGACCGCACGGTCGTCACGCTTGAGGAATCCGGCCTTCTTGAGGGCGCCGCGGTTGTTGTCCACGTCCGCCTCGTTCAGCGCGCGGGCCACGCCGAGGCGCAGGGCACCGGCCTGACCGGAGACGCCGCCACCCGAGATGCGGGCGACAACGTCGTAGCGGTCGTCGAGCTCGAGCACCTTGAAGGGCTCGTTGACTTCCTGCTGGTGCACCTTGTTGGGGAAGTAGTCCTCAAGGGTGCGACCGTTGATCTTCCACTTGCCGGAGCCCGGGACGATCCGGACGCGGGCGATGGCGTTCTTGCGACGGCCCAGGCCGGCGGCCGGCTGCGGGTCGCCGAAGCGGCCGGCGAGGGACTCCGAGGTGTACTCGCCCTCGACGGGCACCTCGGACTCGGTGGTGTACTGCTCGACGTCGACGAGCTCGGTCTCAGTCTCTTCGACCGGCTGCTCAACGGTGGTCTCGGCCACGATTCTCCTCAGATTCTTTTTCGTCTTAGGGGGTGGCCGGAACTACTGCGCGACCTGGGTGATCTCGAACGGCACCGGCTGCTGAGCAGCGTGCGGGTGCTGGTCGCCCGAGTAGACCTTCAGCTTCGAGAGCACCTGACGGCCCAGGGTGTTCTTGGGGATCATGCCCTTGATGGCCTTCTCGACGGCCTTCTCGGGGTTCTTCGCCAGCAGCTCGTCGTAACGGACGGAGCGCAGACCACCCGGGTAACCGGAGTGGCGGTACGCCAGCTTCTGGGTCTTCTTGTTGCCGGAGAGGTGCACCTTGTCGGCGTTGATGATGATGACGAAGTCACCAGCGTCGACGTGGGGGGCGTAGATCGGCTTGTGCTTGCCCCGGAGGATGTTCGCGGCGGTGGTCGCCAGACGGCCCAGGACGACATCCTGAGCGTCAATGACATACCACTGGCGAGTGATGTCGCCGGGCTTGGGGCTAAACGTACGCACTTCGTAGCCTTCGCTTCTTCAGTGGATGGGTCCTGACACATGGCATCACTGAAGCGATCGTGCAGCTGGGGACGACAATGCCGGGAACGCTGCCCGTATGCCGCCCACTGGTAACTGCTCCAGGGAACCTACGTAAGGGCCTCTCGCGTGAGAACGACCAAGCCGATACGCATAACGAAGTGCAAGAGTACTCGCGCCGCCCCAGAAGGGTCAAAACGAGTGACGCCGCCCAGCCCCCGCGGCTGTGGGCAGGCGTCCCGCAGGGCGGGACTGGTGGGCACAGCCCCAGGCTCCGGGTGCCCGTGAAAGCAACCGAACGGCAACCGCACCCGCGAGCAGACACAGCGTAAGCGAGTCCCGAAAAGCCCGCCGGGTCACGGGCTCCAGGTAGGGCAGGGCAAGCCCTGGAACCTGCGGCACGAGCGCCACCCAGAACCACGCCCCCCGGGCCACGCTCCCCGCCTCCATCACCCCCGCGAGCAGCACCGGAAGAACCACCAGCAGATAGTGGTCGTACGAGGGCCGGGACACCAGGAACGCCGACAGCATCAACATCACCCCCGTGTCGACGACCTTCCCCTCCCGCCGCCAGCACCGATACGCACACCACACCCCGACCCCGGCGGCCCCGCAGGCCACCAGCACGGCAACCCCCTCAGGCACCCCCACCCGCGGCAGCACAGCCGCGGGCGACGCCTCATAGAGCCGTACGAACGCGTCGTCCCCCCGCAGCAGAAACGGCAACGTCCGCGTGAAGAACCCCGCGGGATCCGGCATCAGCAGCGCCGCACCCCCGGACACCACCGCGGGCACGAGAACCACCGGTGCGAGCCCCCGCCACCGCCGCGCGAAGACGAAGAGCAGCACCAGAGGCACCAGCAGCGGTTTCACGGCGATCGCGGCGCCGATCACGACCCCCGCCGCACCCCACCTCCCCCGGCTCGCGAGGAGCAGGGCGAACGGCAGCGCCACGACCGCGACGACGGTCCAGTTCCCGAGCCGCACGAGATGCCCGAAGGGCGCGAACCCGAGGGCGAGCCCGGTCAGGCCGAGCACGGCGAACCGGCTCCGCCACGGGACCCCGTACAGCCGCAGCGCGCACGCCCAGCCGGCGACGAGCCCGCCGGTGACGGCGAGGGGGACGAGGAGCCGCAGTACACCCCAGGGCAAAAGGGCCTGCGGAACGGCGGCCAGCACCGCTCCGGGCAAATAAAGAAAGTGCGGATCGTCATACGGGGATCCACCGTCGAGCCAGGCCCTCGCGGCCCGTACGACGATGGCGTTGTCCATACCCCCGTCCCGTGTACGCAGGGACGTCTCGGCCGCGCCGGCTCCGAGCGCGACCCCCAGAACGACCCACGCGTGCCAGGACGCGGCTCGTACCAACCACCCTGAGATGCCCCCTTTGGCCTCATTCACGCTTGACACGCTAGGGGTTCCGGTGCTGCAAGAGACGGACCAGCACACCCCATGTCCCGTCTAAGATGCGCCCCATGAGCTTTGGGCAGGGGGGACCCTCGTGGGGTTCCGGGGGATCAGGTTCTCAACCGCCGCAGTGGGGCGGTCAGTCACCCGACTGGGCGGCGCTGGCCGAGGCGTCCGAAACGCGCAATCGGCGCCGCAGATGGCTGCTGATCGGCGGAGGCGCGCTCGCCACGGTCGCGGTCGGCACCGCCGTCGCCATGGCCGTGGTCTCGGCGGACGGCAACGAACAGGCGTCGAACAGGCCTGCCTCCGAGCTGCCCACGTCCGCGGCCATCCCGTCGGACACCACGGGCACCGGCCCGTCCTTCGCGGAGACGTCGGCGCCGCCGCCGCTGGATCCGAAGGACTTCATAGGCAACGTCAAGAAGGACACCGCGCCGCTCGCCCCGGACCTTCTCTTCCCGGGTACGCAGCTGACGATGGGTGAGACCGTCTACAAGAAGGGCGCGATGGCGTCCACGAAGAACTGCGCGTCGGCCGCCCAGGGCACGCTCGGCCCGGTTCTCACCAAGAACGACTGCACCCGGTTCATGCGCGTCACGTACGCCAAGGACGGGATCGCCGTGACCGTGGGCGTGGCCGTCTTCGACGCCGAGGGCCAGGCCCTCAAGGCGAAGAACGACGCCGACGCCAAGAGCGTCGTCCAGTCCCTGGCCGGCGAGGGCGTCCCCACCTTCTGCCGCTCGGCGATCTGCCGCTCGACCACCAACTCGTACGGCCGCTACACGTACTTCACGGTCGCCGGTTTCACCAACGGCAAGGACGTGACCCAGAAGGACTCCAAGGTCTTCACCACCGGCGACGACCTGGCCGAGTTCACCTTCCGGCAGATCCACCGCCGCGGCGAGGCCCAGGCGTCGGCGGCCGCGAACCAGTAGACCTGGTTCGACCGGCGGAACGGCCGCCGGAGAACAGAACGGCGGCCCGCCCCCCGGCAGGCCGCCGTCCCGTATCTACTCGCCTACTGCTGCTCGCACTTCCGCATGCCTGGTCGCGTTGCGCATGCCTACTTGTGCTTGAGCCGCAGCTTCACCGGCACCACGGCCGACTCCAGCTGGGTGCGCAGGGTCATCTTCGAGACGCCCTCGGTCCGCTCCTCGAAGCGGATCGGGATCTCCACGGCCGCGTGACCGGCCCGTACGGCCTTGAACTTGAGCTCGACCTGGAAGCTGTAGCCGGCGCTGTCCAGGGAGTGCAGGTCGACGTCGCGCAGGGTCTGGGCCGACCAGAGGTTGAAGCCCGCGGTGATGTCGCGGATCTTCGTGCCGAGCACCGTACGCGCGTAGCGGTTGGCGAAGCGGGACAGCAGCACCCGGTGCGCGCCCCAGTCGTCGTCGAGCTGGCCCCCCTCGACGTACCGGCTGCCGATGACCAGGCCGACGCCCGAGGCCACGGCGGTGCCGAGCATGCGTGGGACCGCTTCCACGGGGTGGCTGCCGTCGGCGTCCATCTGGACGACGTACTGCGCGCCCTCGTCGACGGCGGCGCTCATGCCGGCGACGTACGCACGCCCCAGGCCGTCCTTCTCGGTGCGGTGCAGCACGCTCATCCGGCGCTGCCCGTCCCAGTTGTACTTCTCCGCCAGCTCCTCGGCGATGCGTCCTGTACCATCCGGACTAGAGTCGTCCACTATCTTCAAGTGGAGCCCGTTCAGCGGCAGTTGAAGCACAGCCTCGGCCATTCTCGGCAGATTGGCGGCTTCGTTGTACGTAGGCATCACCACGGTGACAGCCACGTCCGCCCCCACGTCGTACGACATCTCTTTCCCTCCCCATTTCTCTGTTCGCCCCCCACCGGACGCGGGACTGGCCCCGCGTCCGGCAACCCAACTCAGGTATGCACCTTGCGCTTGGCGGCGTCGTCCTTTTCCTCGGACGAGTCGTCCGTCGCCGCGCGTGTCCTTTCGAGGAGCACGAGCTGGAGGTATTTGAGCTTCTTGGTCTTCACGACCTTGAAGCTTCGCTGGATCACGGTCGCCGACGTCTTCGGCATGCCGCTGAACGGCTTCCCGTCGAGCGTGGTCGACACGAGCCAGAGCCGGTCGGCCTTGGCCAGACACTTGGCGGGATGCGGGCACTCGGCCGCGTCGAACGAGCCCCGCTCCTGCGGTGTGCGGTACATCAGCCAGTCCTTGGGACGGCCCGAGTCGTCGCGCAGCTCGTAGGCCATGGCCCGGCGCTCGGTCTGCACACCGCTGAAGACGATGCCGTCGCCCTTCTTCTGCCCGGCCTCGATGAGCTGCGCGGCGCCCCGGTAGTCCGGCTCGCCCAGCGCGTTCTGCCGGGTCTCACGGATGCCCGGCAGCGACTGGAAGGCGATCCCGGCGACCGTGGCCGCCACGAGCACCCAGCCGAAGCCGCGTCTGGCCGCCGCCCCCGTACCGGCCTTCGCACCGGCCACCGGGCCGGCGATCCGGACCACGGCGACGGCGGCGAGCAGCACCCACGCGGGCGCCGTGAACAGCAGATAGCGCGGCAGGAAGAGGTGCAGCTGCGCGGCGGTGACATAGGTCACCAGCGGCGGCAGCACGATCCAGGCGGCCAGCGGAAGGGCCAGCCGGCCCGCGAAGAACAGCCCGACCGTGCCGAGTGCCATCACCGGTACGGCCACCGCCCAGGAACCGAAGAGGTTCATGGGGAAGTCCATCAGGTCGTCGATGCCGGGGTTGTTCCAGGCGATCTGACCGCTCTGCCCCGAGCCCGAGACGGCCATCGGGACGACGAAGCACATGCCCAGCGTGAAGGCCGCCGTGTACGCCCAGCCCACGATCTTGTCGCCCGCGCGGCGCGCGATCACGATCATCACGAGATGTGCGCCGAGCACCGCCATCGAGGCCAGGTGGCTCCAGCCGATCAGCGGCACCGACAGCGTGTAGGCGACCCAGACCTTGAACGACGGCTTGTCCAGCGCCCGCGCGAGCAGCAGCGTCGACAGCAGCACCGCCGCCACGGCGAAGGCGTACGGCCGGATCTCCTGCCCGAACCGGGTCGTGACCGGCACGACGGCGAAGGCCAGCCCCGCGAGGATGCCCGCCTGTGTGGTGAACAGCCGCCGCCCGAGCAGGGCGAGCAGCCCTGCCGAGGCCGCCATGGCCACCGCACCCGGGATGCGCATCGCGGTCGGGGAGTCCCCCGCCACCGCGAGCCACATGTGCATGAACACGTAGTACGGCGTGAACACCACGTCGATCGAGCGGATCAGCAGGCTCAGGTCGTGGAACGACAGCGTGGCCGCCCACCAGGTGGCGTGCTCGTCCCGCCACAGCTGGCGGTCGCCGATGCCGCGCCAGATCATGGCGAAGGCGAGCGTCGTGGGCAGCAGAAACGTCACGGCAGTGGCGAGCCGGCCGCCCTTCGACTCCTCGGGCTCGTCCTCCCCCGGCTCGTCGGCGGACGGCTCCGGGTCGACCGGCGCCGGCGCGACGGGCTCGGCGGCCTGCGCCTGCTGCTGCCCGGGCGCGGTGTAGGCGCCCTGATCGGTGTACTGGCCGGGGTCGGCGTACTGACCGGGGGCCGCCGCGTACGCGTCCTGTGCCGGGTCGGCATAGGCGCCCTGACCAGGACCGCCGTAGCCGCCCTGACCGTCGGCGTACGCGCCCTGTCCCGCGTAGGCGCCCTGACCCGCGTACGGATCATGGCCACCCTGGGCATCGGGGTATCCGCCGCCGTACGGCGGAGAGGCATTGACACTCATCGCTTCACCCAAATCCGGAACGCGCCGTCGCCCTTGCTGGTGGTGAAGCGCGACACGGCTGCCAGGCGGTAGTGGGAATTGCCGCGCAGCGCGTCGGTCACGGCCGTATCGACCTCCGGCGTGACCGTCCCGCGCAACACGATGACGTCGAACTTGGCGTCCTTGACCGCGGCACGGTAGGCATCGGGGCCGGAGTGCTGCTTGCCCTTCTTGTCCTTGTAGTCCATGCCGAACGTGCTCTGCCACTGGTCGTAGTCGGTCTTGTCCCGCAGGTAGTACGCGGGGACCTCGTGCTCCTCGGCGAGGTAGCTGCCCTTGCGGTCGACCATGTTGCGCAGGATCGCCGTCATCTCCTTGGAGTCCGGGAAGCTGTACGCCTGCTGGGACTGCACCATGCCGAACACCAGCGTCAGGACGTAGAGCATGATCCCGAGCTGCGGGTGCCGGAAGTGCGGGCCGACGAGCCGGGACATGCCGAGGCCCGCCATCGGTCCGGCGAAGAGCAGACCGAAGCCCACGTGCTTGAAGAGCGAGATCTCGGTCTGCAGGTGGATCTGGTAGGCCGGGGCGAGCAGCGCGGTGCCGGTCAGCACCACACCGAGCGAGATCCGCCGGAATTTGCCCGGGCCCTTCTTGTCGACCCACGGCATCTCGCCCATGCTCGGGCGGATCACATAGGCGATGGAGCCGCCGAGCGCGGCGAGGAACATCAGCCCGCCCCACTCGGAGCTGTGCTGCAGGATCGTCGCCGCCGTGTCGGCGCCCTTGGCACGGTCGGTGGTGGTCTGGCTGATACCGCCGAGCGACCCGGTGTAGAGGTAGGAGGCGACCAGCATGGCGAGCATCGCCCCGCCGAACAGCACACCGCGCGCGAGCGCGAGCAGCCCGCGGTGGCGGTAGGCGGTCAGTACCGCCAGGACCACCAGGGTCGGCAGGTACAGACCCGCCGCGTACTTGGTGCCGAAGGCCAGGAAGGCCGGGGGCGCCGCGAGCACGACCATCAGGATGTGCGACCTGCCGGTCCGTACGACGATCCAGAACGCCAGGGCGAGCAGGAAGATCGCCGCCGCGTCGAAGGTGGCGAAGTTGCCGAGGAACACCGTCGACTGGATGACCGAGAAGAGGGCCGCCGCGCCGAGCGCCGCCCGGACGTTGAACATCCGGCGGGTCGTCGCGTACAGCAGCGCGGTCGCGCCGAGCATGAAGAAGAGGCTGACGATGCGCACTCCGGCGAGCCCGGCCACGCTGTCGACCATGGCCGCGAGCACCGGGTACAGCTTCGGATAGCCCGAGAAGTAGCCCTCGAAGTCACCCGGCACGGGCGTGCCGTGCAGGATGTTCCCGACCTCGTAGTGACCGGCCGCGATGTAGAGCGCCTCGTCCTGGAACGCGGTGCCGCGCAGCCGCAGCGAGAGCCCGGTCTGGATCAGCAGGACGCAGAGCATCACCCAGCGGCCCAGCAGCTTGCTCCGCCCGCCGTCCACCGCCCACGCCGACTCCTGCACGGGCGGCAGCGTGTATCCCGGCTTCTCCGACTCCGCCTCGGGCTCCACGGACGCGGGAGCCGCCTCCGGCTCGACCGCGGTGTACGAGGCGTACGGGTCGTACGGCGCGTACGTGTCGTAGGTCTGCTGGTCCGGGTACGAGGACGTCCGGTCGTGGACGTCGAAGCGCCAGCTGCCCGTCTCCGTGACATAGCCGCCCTGGTAGGCCTGCTCCTGGTACGGAGGGTAGGTCGGCTGTACCCGGGGACGGGTCTGGGCCTGCTGCGCGTACTGCCGCAGGCTCTCCTGCTGCGCGTACCGCCGCTGGTCCTCGTCGGTGGGGGTGGGGGCGTACTGCTGCTGGTTTCCGTGGCCGTACTGCTGGTGCTGCTGATTCTGTTGGTGCTGCTGGTACTGCTCGTTCTGCTGCGGGTACCCGTTGTCGGCGTACTGCTGCTGCCCCTGCGCCTGCCCCTGTCCCTGGGCATGGCTCTGCCCCTGGCCCTGCTGCTGTCCGTACCCGTACTCGTCGTGCAACTCGGAGTCGTCCGCCCAGGTGGGCGTGCGTCGGTCGCTCATGGCTTCGTCACATCGAATCCGAAGCTCGAGTTCGCCGCCTGCTGCTTGAAGGTCTTCTCCGACAGCGGACCGCTGTTGATGCGCCAGTCCGTCTCCTTGTCGAAGTTGAACCAGACGAACCCGATGACGTCGTCGCGCTGCACGGTCCCCTGGAAGAGGGACTTGATGTCGGCGGGCTTGCGCTCACCGGCCTGCGCGGCGGTCTCCGCGATGATGAACGGCTTGTTCGTGAAGCCGCGGATCTGCGTCATCGTCGGCCCGTACAGCGTCTGGTACGTGTTGGGGCCGGTGGCCGCGTAGTAGCCGATGACACCGACCCAGTCGACGTAGTCGTCGCCCGGCCAGTACGGCTTGAGCTTCACCTTCGGCATCGGGTGGGTCACGTTCGGGCTCCACACCCAGATGACCTGGGTGGCGCCCTCGTCGTCGAAGATGTCGTGGATGTGCTTGTACGCGGCGGTGAAGTCGGCGGCGCTGGTCTTCTTGGTGCCCCACGGGTACCAGAAGCCGTTCATCTCGTGCGCGAAGCTGATCGCGACGGGCAGGTTCAGCTCCTTGACGGACTTCGCGTACTCACGGATGTACTCGTCCTCCTTGCCGGAGGCGATGTCCTTCATGCTGGTCTCGAAGGGCTCCCAGGCGATGAACGCGACAGAGCCGTAGTCCCAGGAGTTCTTCACGAGCTCCTGCTCGTACTGGTCGCCCCAGGCGGAGTAGAACTCGATCAGGTTGGGCTTCTTGCCGGCGCGCTTCGCGAAGTCCTTGACGGCGTTCATCTTGGCGGGAGCGCCGTCGGCGGCCACGCCCAGGTACTTCTTCTTCGGGTCCAGCAGCGGCCGCACGTCGTACGGCGGCTCCGGCTTCGCGGACTCACTGGCCTCACCGGTGCCCTCGGCACCCGGCTGCTCGCCCTGTCCGCGCTCGTACTGGTCGCGGCCCTCCTCGGAGAACGTGCTGCACCCGGCCAGCAGCGCACCGGCGATGAGCGTGGCGGCGAGCGCCCGCACGGGACGTGATGCCCGCACTCGGCGTACGGAAAAACTCATGCGGTCGCTTCCTGCACTTCCTGGGCACGCGGCTGTACGAGGACACGGCCGACGACCATCGCGTAGAAGAGGCCGGCGGACAGCATCAGCGCGAAGTCCGGCGGATAGAGGGTGAGCATGCGCCAGGCGGCGACGATGATCCACAGGACGGCGGTGCCGCCGGTCCAGAAGATCATGCAGTTCCAGTAGCGGCGCATGCCGTTCTTCTTGGCGCCCGCCGAGCCCGTGGGCTTCCAGCCCATCGGACGGCCCCGCATCACGTCCCAGACCGCGAAGACGTGCGACCACCCGTACATGATCCGGACGGCCCAGGCCTCTAGTCGGTAGGGCGCCCGGTGCCACAGCGGCAGGACCAGCGTCACGTACGCGACGCTCGGCAGCACCCACAGGGCGGCCTCGGCGCGCAGCAGGTCGGGCCGCAGGATCATCAGGGCGAGCGGGATGACCGGCGCGATGAACGTGGCGAGCGCGGTCTGAAGGTAGTAGAGGAACCCCGACACATAGCAGAGCCGGGTCTTGAACTTGAGGTCCATCTCCCAGAACCGCTTGCTGGTGAGGAGCTCCAGGGAGCCCATGCACCAGCGGTACTGCTGGTTGTGGAAGGCACCGGCCGTGTCCGGGCACACGCCGGCGGACAGCGCGACGGGCACATAGCGCAGCTTCCAGCCGAGCGCCCTGAGGTCGAAGCCGGTGTACATGTCCTCGGAGTGCTCGATCAGCGTGATGCCGTTGGTCTGCTCCAGGGCCGCGCGCCGGTAGATCGCGCACGAGCCGACGCAGATGGAGCCGTCCTTGTCCTCACGGGAGGTCTGCACGGACCGGTAGAACTGCTCCTGCACGGCGCCCGCGCCGCGCTCGATCCAGTTCTGCGCGTCGACGATGCGGAAGAACTGCGGCGACTGCACGATGGCGCACTTCTCGTCGTCGTCCATGTGCGGCAGCAGCTCGTCGAGCAGGTCGGCGCGCGGCGCGAAGTCGGCGTCCAGGATCAGGATGTGGTCGCCGTGGGTCTTCTCGAAGGCGTGGTTGAGGTTGCCGGCCTTCTTGAACCAGCCGCGGTTCTCGCGCACCACGTAGTTGAACCCGAAGTCGCGGGCCATCGCCCCGACCTCTTCCTCGGCCGCGTCGTCCAGGACGTACGTGTTCACGACACCCTGGTAGCTGTCCGCGAGGCGGTTCACATGGACCCAGGTGTTGTGGAGCACCTCCAGGGGCTCACCGCACACCGGCAGGAAGATGTCCACGCTCGGGTACACGGCCGGCCGCCACTGGCGTACGAGACGCTTGTGGCCCTTGATGTCGAAGTCCTTGCTGAGCCCGTCGAGGTACAACGAGATCAGGTAGTCCGCGATGATGAACGCCAGCAGCGGCAGCGTCAGCCAGAACCACGGACTCGACGCCGTGAACAGGAACTGGCTCATCGCCAGACACGCGAAGCTGATCAGCGAACCGACCGTCAGCACCCACAGGTACCGACGGGAGTACGAGTACTTCTCGACGTCGTCAGGCGGCGTCGGCAGGAGCCCATGACTCTGCGGCGTCCTTTTTCGTTTCCTGTTCTGCGGAACACGAGCAGTCCCCACTGCACTCATGCAAAACCCCCGGGGCCGTTGCGGCCCGTTACCCCCACCCGAACTCGGCCAACCCCTAATCGAACCTTCAGCCGAGCAGCGGAATCATAACCGAGTTTCAGAGGTTACGTCCGAACGTACGTGTTACGCAGGGGTTTCATCACACGCCACAGCGGGCATATGTAGCCACTTGCCCCTCTGTACAGGGGGCGCGACTCCCGTCACACAGGGGCCGCGGCTCTCCTCAGCAGCACCCCGCTCCCGGCAGGGTCCGCCGGTTTCGTGCCTCTTTGTTCCGCGCGGCCAACAGCTCGTCGGCCGGATACCCGACCTCTTCGAGCGTCAGCCCGTGCGGCCGCACCACATGCACGGCCGAATCCCGCACCCCCGCGGCGAGCACCTTCCCGGGCCAGTCGGCTCCCCGGTGCCCGTCCCCCACGAACAGCAGCGCCCCGATGAGCGACCGCACCATGTTGTGGCAGAAGGCATCGGCGCGCACGGTGGCGGTGATGATCCCGTCACTCCCCCGCTCCAGGCTCAGCTCCTGAAGCGTACGGATGGTCGTGGCGCCCTCCCGCTTCTTGCAGTAGGCGGCGAAGTCGTGCTCACCGAGCAACCGCTCCGCGGCCTCGTTCATGACATCGACGTCGAGCGGCCAGTCGTGCCAGAGGACATGACTGCGCAGCAACGGATCGACACCACCGGGATTGTCGGTGACGCGATAGGCGTACCGCCGCCAGACGGCCGAGAACCGCGCGTTGAACCCGCTCGGCGCCTCCCTGACCGCCCACACCCGCACATCCCTGGGCAACCGCCCGGCCAGCCGCTTCAGCAGCTTCCCGCGCTGCTCACCCCACACCTCGACGGGCAGATCGACATGCGTCACCTGCCCCCGGGCATGCACCCCGGCATCGGTCCGCCCGGCCACGGTCAGCTCGTACGTGACGTCCCGCGACCGCGTCACCGTCCGCAGGGCATCCTCGATCTCCCCCTGCACGGTCCGGCGCCCCCCGGCCTGCTTGGCCCACCCGGAGAACTCGCTCCCGTCGTAGGAAAGGTCGAGACGGACGCGGACGTACCCGGGCTCTACTTCATCGCTCACCTGGAGATCCTCTCAAGAACACAGAAGCGGGCCCGTCCCTCGAAAGGAACGGACCCGCTCAAGCGCGCCCCATAGGGGCGCGGGGAACTGCGCGACCAGCCACAACGGCGCCGCAGTCGAAGGACAGCCTTACGCGTCCTTGGACTCCTCGTCAGCCTTGGTCACGTCGACCTTGGCGTCCTCGACCTGAGTCTCCTCGGCCTTGGCCTCGACCTCGGCGTCCTTGGCGGAGCGCTTCGTCGCCGCCTCGGCCTCACCGGTGGCCTGCTGGGCCACGGTCAGGGCCTCCACCAGCTCGATGACAGCCATGGGCGCGTTGTCGCCACGGCGGTTACCGATCTTGGTGATACGGGTGTAGCCACCCGGACGGTTCTCGTAGCGCGGGCCGATCTCGGTGAAGAGCGTGTGCACGACGCTCTTGTCCGTGATGACCGAGAGCACCTGACGGCGGTTGTGAAGGTCGCCCTTCTTCGCCTTGGTGACCAGACGCTCGGCGTACGGCCGAAGCCGACGGGCCTTCGCCTCGGTGGTCGTGATCTTGCCGTGCTCGAAGAGCGACTTCGCGAGGTTCGCGAGAAGCAGCTTCTCGTGCGCGGCACTGCCGCCCATACGGGCACCCTTGGTGGGCTTCGGCATGGTGTTTCTCCTAGGTGTCTGCCCCGGCCGTATCAGGTACCGAGGTCAGTGTCCGAGCGGGCGGTCACCCGTCGAAGATCCGGACAAAGCCCCGAAGGGGCGAGTCCGGAAGGGGCGCGGGGAACTGCGCGACAAGCCACAGCGCACCCGCACCCGAGTATGGACCATCGAGCCCGAGCTCTTAGTACTGCTCGGTCTCCACGAACCCTGCATCCACGTCGTCGTCCGCGCCAAAGGCGTCGGCCGCGGCCGTGGGGTCGAATCCGGGCGGGCTGTCCTTCAGGGCCAGGCCCATGCCGGCCAGCTTCGCCTTGACCTCGTCGATCGACTTCGCACCGAAGTTGCGGATGTCGAGCAGGTCCGCCTCGGAGCGGGCCACGAGCTCACCCACGGAGTGGATGCCCTCGCGCTTGAGGCAGTTGTACGACCGAACGGTGAGCTCCAGCTCCTCGATCGGCAGGGCGAGATCGGCGGCGAGCGCGGCATCCGTCGGGGACGGACCCATGTCGATGCCCTCGGCGTCGATGTTGAGCTCGCGAGCGAGCCCGAACAGCTCGACCAGGGTCTTGCCGGCCGACGCCATGGCGTCACGCGGACGCATGGCCTGCTTGGTCTCGACGTCGACGATCAGCTTGTCGAAGTCGGTGCGCTGCTCGACACGAGTCGCCTCGACCTTGTACGTGACCTTCAGCACCGGCGAGTAGATCGAGTCGACCGGGATGCGCCCGATCTCCTGACCGACCTGCTTGTTCTGCACCGCGGAGACGTAACCACGGCCACGCTCGACCGTCAGCTCCATCTCCAGCTTGCCCTTGCCGTTGAGCGTGGCGAGGACGAGGTCCGGGTTGTGCACCTCGACACCGGCCGGGGGCGCGATGTCGGCGGCGGTGACCAGACCCGGGCCCTGCTTGCGCAGGTACATCACGACCGGCTCGTCGTGCTCCGAGGAGACGACCAGCTGCTTGATGTTGAGGATCAGGTCGGTGACGTCCTCCTTGACGCCCGGCACGGTGGTGAACTCGTGCAGGACACCATCGATGCGGATGCTGGTGACAGCCGCACCGGGGATCGAGGAGAGAAGAGTCCGGCGGAGCGAGTTGCCGAGGGTGTAACCGAAGCCCGGCTCCAGCGGCTCGATCACGAACCGGGAGCGGAACTCGTCGACGACCTCTTCGGTCAACGAGGGACGCTGAGCGATCAGCATGTGGTGAATCCTTCAGTCATGGGCACCCACTATTTGATGCCCTTGAGTACTACAAGGGTACGGGCGGCACGGCCCCGAAAGGCCATACCGCCCGGACCCCAGAAAAATCAAGACAACCGTGCGTCAGACGCGACGGCGCTTGGGCGGACGGCAGCCGTTGTGCGGCGTGGGCGTCACGTCCTGGATGGAGCCGACCTCAAGACCGGTCGCCTGAAGCGAACGGATGGCCGTCTCGCGACCCGAGCCCGGGCCCTTGACGAAGACGTCGACCTTGCGCATGCCGTGCTCCTGCGCGCGGCGGGCGGCCGACTCGGCGGCCATCTGCGCGGCGAAGGGGGTGGACTTGCGCGAGCCCTTGAAGCCGACGTGGCCGGCGGAGGCCCAGGAGATCACGTTGCCCGAGGGGTCCGTGATCGAGACGATCGTGTTGTTGAACGTGCTCTTGATGTGCGCGTGACCGTGAGCGACGTTCTTCTTTTCCTTGCGGCGCACCTTCTTGGCGGCGCCCTGACGACCCTTGGGGGGCATCTAAATCTCCTACGGGGAGGTGGTCGGTCCTACAGCGAAGACCGCTGATGAAGCGTTGTCCGCTGCGGACTACTTCTTGCCCGGCTTCTTCTTGCCGGCGATGGCGCGACGCGGGCCCTTGCGGGTACGAGCGTTCGTGCTGGTGCGCTGACCGTGGACGGGCAGGCCACGACGGTGGCGCAGACCCTGGTAGCAGCCGATCTCGACCTTGCGGCGGATGTCGGCCTGAACCTCGCGGCGGAGGTCACCCTCGGTCTTGAAGTTGTTGTCCACGTACTCGCGGATGCGGACCAGCTCTTCTTCGGAGAGGTCGCGAACGCGGGTGTTGGGGTTGACGCCGGTGTCGGCCAGCGTCTTCTGCGAGAGGGTCCGGCCGATGCCGAACACGTAGGTGAGGGCAACCTCCACGCGCTTTTCGCGCGGGATGTCAACACCGGAAACGCGTGCCATTCAATGGCTCCAGTTGTCGTTCGGAGGTCTTCCGCAGAACCGGTTCCCAGCCCGCCGTATGAGGTACGGGTTGGGTCCCCAGCCTCCGACCGGGGGTATCGGAATCGCTGTGAACAGCGGATCCGGGCTCTGCGTATGAACATGTACTACTTGCGTCGCGCGAAGCTCTGCGGGTGCAGAAGGTTCGGTCGTGCGTCAGCCCTGGCGCTGCTTGTGCCGCGGGTTTTCGCAGATGACCATGACCCGGCCGTGACGGCGGATCACCCTGCACTTGTCGCAGATCTTCTTGACGCTCGGCTTGACCTTCATTGGGTGAGGTTCTCCGGGTCAGTGCCACCGCCCCGCGGAATACGGGACACAGGCAAGATCTACTTGTACCGGTAGACGATCCGGCCACGGGTCAGGTCGTACGGAGACAACTCCACCACGACCCGGTCGTCAGGGAGGATGCGGATGTAGTGCATGCGCATCTTGCCGCTGATGTGTGCCAGGACCTGGTGGCCGTTCTGGAGCTCGACCTTGAACATGGCGTTCGGAAGAGACTCGACGACAGTGCCCTCGATCTCGATGGCACCTTGCTTCTTGGCCACGCTTCGCCCTTCGAATCGACTACCTTGATCGACCCCGCGCTTACTGCACGCAGACATGCAGATGCACGAGAGCCGACGAGTCAGTCTACGCCAGGGCCCTCGGAAAGACGAATCGAGATAGCCTGCCCCGCTTGGAAGATCCCTAAGCAGCAGGCGCGCCCCGCAGGGGGCGCTCAGGGGCGCGGGGAACTGCGCGACCAGCCCCCACGGGCCCGCAGCCGCGACACATACACCAGCCCACCCCTACAGAGCGAACTCAGCCCAAGGGATCAGGCGCAGCCGTGATCCCATACTCGGCCAGCTTCGCCTTACCCCCGTCGGGAGCGGTAAGCACAAGCGGACCGCCCTCGGTCAGAGCGACAGAGTGCTCCCAGTGCGACGACCACGTACCGTCCGTGGTGATGACCGTCCAGTCGTCGGACAGCACCTCGGTCTTCGGCGTACCCAGCGAAACCATGGGCTCAATGGCGAGGCAGAACCCGGGAACGAGCTTCGGCCCCTTCCCCCGCCGCCGCTCCACGTAGTTCAGCAGATGCGGATCCATGTGCATCTCGGTACCGATGCCATGGCCGCCGTAGTCCTCGACGATCCCGTACTTGCCACCACCGGGCTTCGGCTGTCGCCGGATGTACGTCTCGATGGCCCGGGAGACGTCGACGAGCCGGTTCCCCAGCTTCATCGCGGCGATCCCGGCCCACATCGACTCCTCGGTCACCCGGGACAGCTCGATGAGCTCCGGAGCGTGACCGGACCCGACGAAGGCGGTGAAGGCGGCGTCCCCGTGCCAGCCGTCGACGATGGCGCCGGCGTCGATCGAGATGATGTCGCCGTCCTTCAGCACGACGTCGTCGCTCGGGATGCCGTGCACGACTACCTCGTTCGCCGAGGTGCAGATCGTCGCGGGGAACCCGCCGTATCCCAGGAAGTTCGACTTGGCACCGTGCTCGGCCAGCACCTTGCGGGCGACCTCGTCGAGGTCCTTCGTCGTGGCCCCGGGTACCGCCGCTTCCCGTGTCGCCCGGTGGACGGCGGCGACGACCAGGCCCGCCTCACGCATCTTGGCGATCTGCTCGGGGGTCTTGATCTGCACCATGAGGGCCCGCGCTCTCCGTCTTCTCTGCCTACTCGGTTACGTACACAACAGTACGGCCGCGGCGCCCGACAGGGGCACCGCGGCCGAACCAGCCAGGACGACTACTTGTCGTCGCCGTCCTCGCTGTCGCTCTTGTCCTCGTCGCTCTGGTCCTTGCCCTCCACCTGACGGTCGAGGGCCTCCATCGCGCGCTTGGTGACGTCGTCCACCTTGCCGAGCGCCGAGATCGTCACGACCAGGCCCTGGGCCCGGTAGTAGTCGATGATCGGCTCGGTCTGCGTGTGGTAGACCTCCAGGCGCCTGCGGACGGTCTCCTCGGAGTCGTCGTCCCGCTGGTACAGCTCGCCGCCGCAGGCGTCACAGACGCCTTCCTTCTTCGGCGGGCTGTACGTCACATGGAAGACGTGACTCGATTCGTTGCGGCAGATGCGGCGGCCGGCGATGCGCTTGACCACCTCGTCCTCGGGGACCTCCAGGTCGAGCACCGCGTCCAGCTCCACGCCGTCGGCCTTGAGCGCCTGGTCGAGCGCCTCGGCCTGCGAGACGTTCCGCGGGAAGCCGTCGAGCAGGAAGCCGTTCGCGGCGTCCGGCTGCTCCATGCGGTCCCTGGCCATGGCGATCGTGACCTCGTCGGGCACGAGGTTGCCCTCGTCCATGTACGACTTCGCCAGCTTGCCGAGTTCCGTCTGCTGGCTGATGTTCGCACGGAAGAGGTCGCCCGTGGAGATGTGCGGGATCGACAGGTTCTGGGCGAGGAACGCGGCCTGCGTTCCCTTGCCCGCACCGGGCGGCCCGACGAGGACGATACGCATCAGCGGAGGAACCCTTCGTAATTGCGCTGCTGGAGCTGGCTCTCGATCTGCTTCACCGTCTCCAGACCCACACCCACGATGATCAGGATGCTGGTACCACCGAACGGGAAGTTCTGGTTTGCCCCGAAACCAACCAACGCCATCGTCGGTACGAGAGCGATCAGCCCCAAGTACAGCGAACCTGGCCAGGTGATCCGGTTGAGTACGTATCCCAGGTACTCAGCGGTCGGCCGGCCAGCCCGGATGCCCGGGATGAAGCCACCATACTTCTTCATGTTGTCCGCGACTTCCTCGGGGTTGAACGAGATTGCCACGTAGAAGAAGGCGAAGAAAACGATCAGCAAGAAGTACGTGCTGATGTAAATCGGGTGGTCACCCTTGGTGAGGTTCTGTTCGATCCAGGTCTTCCAGCCGGACGTCCCACCTGCGAACTGAGCGATCAGCGCCGGGATGTAGAGCAGCGACGAGGCAAAGATCACAGGGATGATGCCGGCCTGGTTGACCTTCAGCGGGATGTACGTGGACGTGCCGCCGTAGGACCGGCGGCCGATCATGCGCTTCGCGTACTGGACGGGAATGCGGCGCTGAGCCTGCTCCACGAAGACGACCAGACCGACCATGACGAGACCGACCGCGATCACGGTGCCGAACTCGATCCAGCCGTCCGCGAGGTTGCCCTGCTGCTTGATGGCCCACAGCGCGGACGGGAAGGTCGCGGCGATCGAGATGAACATCAGGATCGACATGCCGTTGCCGATGCCGCGGTCGGTGATGAGCTCACCGAGCCACATGACGACGGCCGTACCGGCGGTCATCGTGATGACCATCGTGATCGTGACGAAGATCGACTGGTCGGGCACGATCTGGTTCGCGACCGGGCAGCTGGTGAACAGTGCACCACTGCGGGCGGTGGCCACGAGGCCGGTGCCCTGCAGGATGGCCAGCGCCACCGTGAGATAACGGGTGTACTGCGTGATCTTCGCCGTACCGGACTGACCCTCCTTCTTGAGGGCCTCCAGACGCGGGATCACCACGGTCAACAGCTGCAGAATGATGCTCGCCGTGATGTACGGCATGATGCCCAGCGCGAAGATCGTGATCTGCAGCAGGGCGCCACCGCTGAACATGTTGACCAGACCGAACAGGCCCGTGTTCTGGCTCGCGTCGTCGATACAGATCTGGACGTTCTTGTAGTCGACACCGGGGATCGGGATGTGCGTGCCAACCCGATAGACCACGATGATGCCGAGCGTGAAGAGCAGCTTCTTGCGCAGGTCGGGCGTCTTGAACGCCCGGGCGAACGCGGTGAGCACGGTGCCTCCTGCGACCCCCGCGCAAGTGCGTCAGAGGTGACGGTCTTGAGGTTCGACGAATAAGTAACGGACAGCTGACTAACAGTTAAGAACCGCCCTGAGTTCCCAGAGGTCACACCGGGCGAAAATTAGCAGTGCAGGCCACCTTACCGGCGACACCGCTCCCCTAGGAACGACCAACCGGGGATGCCCCTTTTGTGGGGCACCCCCGGTCGGGATCGCTCAAGTCATCGAGACGCCTGGTGATTTCAGACGAGCTCGGTGACGGTACCGCCGGCGGCGGTGATCTTCTCCTTGGCGGAGCCGGAGACGGCGTCAACCGAAACCTGCAGCGCCACGGTGATCTCGCCCTGGCCGAGGACCTTGACGAGGCTGTTCTTGCGAACGGCACCCTTGGCGACGAGCCCCTCGACGGTGACCTCGCCACCCTCCGGGTACAGCGCACCCAGCTTGTCGAGGTTCACGACCTGGAACTCGGTCTTGAACGGGTTCCGGAAGCCCTTGAGCTTCGGGAGACGCATGTGGAGGGGCATCTGGCCACCCTCGAAGCGCTCCGGAACCTGGTAACGGGCCTTGGTGCCCTTGGTACCACGTCCAGCCGTCTTACCCTTCGACGCCTCACCACGACCCACACGGGTCTTGGCGGTCTTGGCGCCCGGGGCGGGACGGAGGTTGTGGATCTTGAGCGGGTTGTTCTCCGCCATGATCAGTCGACCTCCTCAACCGTCACGAGGTGGCGGACGGTGTGAACCATTCCGCGGAACTCGGGGCGGTCCTCCTTGACGACCTGCGTGTTGATCCCCTTGAGACCAAGGGAGCGCAGGGTGTCACGGTGGTTCTGCTTGCTGCCGATGTACGACTTCGTCTGCGTGACCTTGAGGCGAGCCATTACGCACCCGCTCCCGCACGCGCACGGAGCAGAGCCGCGGGGGCGACGTCCTCGAGGGGCAGACCGCGGCGGGCCGCGATCTCCTCGGGACGCTGCAGGCCCTTGAGGGCCGCCACGGTCGCGTGCACGATGTTGATCGCGTTGGACGAGCCGAGCGACTTCGACAGGATGTCGTGGACGCCGGCGCACTCGAGGACAGCACGCACCGGGCCACCGGCGATAACGCCGGTACCGGGGGAAGCAGGCTTGAGCAGGACGACGCCCGCCGCCTTCTCGCCCGTGATCGGGTGCGGGATGGTGCCCTGGATACGGGGGACCTTGAAGAAGTGCTTCTTGGCCTCCTCAACACCCTTGGCGATGGCGGCCGGCACCTCCTTGGCCTTGCCGTAGCCGACACCGACGGTGCCATCGCCATCGCCCACTACGACGAGCGCAGTGAAGCTGAAGCGACGACCACCCTTCACAACCTTGGCGACGCGGTTGATCGCGACAACGCGCTCAACGTACGCGGTCTTCTCGGCAGCAGCGCCGCCGTCACGGCCCTTCCGGTCCCGCCGCTCGCCGCCACCGGCACCGCTTCCGCGGCGCTGGGGTCCAGCCATTGGAATTACCTCTCTCTGTTTCCGCTAGCTACGGAACCAGGACTCAGAACTTGAGTCCGGCCTCGCGGGCGGCGTCCGCCAGGGCAGCGATGCGCCCGGCGTACTGGTTGCCACCACGGTCGAATACGACAGCCTCGACACCGGCGGCCTTGGCGCGCTCGGCGACAAGAGCGCCGACCTTGCCGGCCTGCGCGGACTTCTCGCCCTCGCCACGGATCGACGCGTCCAGGGTCGACGCCGACGCCAGGGTGTGACCCTTGATGTCGTCGATGACCTGGGCCACGATGTGGCGGTTCGAGCGCGTCACGACCAGGCGAGGACGCTCAGCCGTTCCGTTGACCTTCTTACGGATCCGGATGTGGCGCCGCTTGATGGCAGCACGCTTGTAAGCGTCGCCCTTAGCGATCTTCGTACCGTATGCCATGGCTTACTTACCCGCCTTTCCGACCTTGCGGCGGATGACTTCGCCCTCGTACTTGACACCCTTGGCCTTGTACGGGTCGGGCTTGCGCAGCTTGCGGATGTTGGCCGCAACCTCGCCGACCTTCTGCTTGTCGATGCCCTCGACCGAGAAACGGGTGGGGGCTTCCACCTTGAAGGTGATGCCCTCGGGGGCCTCGACCAGGATCGGGTGGCTGTAGCCGAGCGAGAACTCCAGGTTGGAACCCTTCGCCAGGACTCGGTAACCGACACCGCTGATTTCGAGCTTCTTCACGTAACCCGTGGTCACGCCGGTGATCATGTTCGCCACCAGCGTGCGGGACAGGCCGTGCAGGGCCTTGTTCTGACGCTCGTCGTTCGGGCGGGTGACATTGAGAATGCCGTCCTCGCCCTTAGCGATCTCGATCGGCGCCGCGACGGTGTGGGAGAGAGAGCCCTTGGGGCCCTTCACCGAAACCGTACGGCCGTCGATGGTGACGTCCACGCCGGCGGGAACCGTGATGGGGAGCTTGCCAATACGCGACATAGCTTCTTCCGTTCCCTTCCGCTACCAGACGTAGGCGAGGACTTCTCCGCCTACGCCCTTCTTGCCGGCCTGCTTGTCGGTGAGGAGACCGTGCGACGTGGAGATGATCGCCACGCCGAGGCCACCGAGCACCTTGGGCAGGGAGGTGGACTTCGCGTACACACGCAGACCCGGCTTCGAGATCCGCTTGATGCCCGCGATGGAGCGCTCACGGTTCGGGCCGAACTTCAGCTCGAGGACGAGCTTCTTGCCGACCTCGGCGTCCTCGACCTTCCAGCCGGTGATGAAGCCCTCCTGCTGGAGGATCTCCGCGATGTGAGACTTGATCTTGCTGTGCGGCATCGCGACATCGTCGTGGTACGCCGAGTTCGCGTTACGCAGACGAGTAAGCATGTCTGCGATGGGATCAGTCATGGTCATGAATTGGCCTTCGGCCTCTCTCGCCGGGGTTTCCAGTGCGCCATCCCTCTCCCCACTCAGTGGCGGGACGGGTGCGGTGCGGGGACCTACGGCGTAGTAAGTCGTACGGGCGTCCAGGCGCCCAACCCTCCTAGCCTAAGCCATGGAGAGATGGGCACCCGACATCGCCCTTTACTTACCGAGAGCTTCCGGAATCCCGAAGTACGGGACTACCAGGAGCTCTTGGTCACGCCCGGCAGCTCGCCACGGTGAGCCATCTCACGAAGGCACACACGGCAGAGGCCGAACTTGCGGTACACGGAGTGCGGACGGCCGCAGCGCTGGCAGCGCGTGTAGCCACGTACGCCGAACTTGGGCTTACGAGCAGCCTTGGCAATCAGAGCCTTCTTCGCCATCTCGCTTACGCCTCCTTGAAGGGGAAGCCGAGGTGACGGAGAAGGGCACGGCCTTCGGCGTCGTTGGTCGCCGTGGTGACCACGGTGATGTCCATACCCCGGACGCGGTCGATCTTGTCCTGGTCGATCTCGTGGAACATGACCTGCTCCGTGAGACCGAAGGTGTAGTTGCCACGGCCGTCGAACTGCTTGGGGGACAGACCACGGAAGTCGCGGATGCGCGGCAGCGCGAGCGACAGGGTGCGGTCCAGGAACTCCCACATGCGGTCGCCACGAAGCGTGACGTGGGCACCGATCGGCTGGCCCTCACGCAGCTTGAACTGCGCGATGGACTTACGAGCCTTGGTGACGGCCGGCTTCTGACCGGTGATCGTGGTGAGGTCGCGAATCGCGCCGTCGATCAGCTTGGAGTCGCGGGCGGCGTCGCCCACACCCATGTTGACCACGATCTTGACGAGACCCGGGGTCTGCATGACGTTCTCGTAGGAGAACTCTTCCTGCAGCTTGCCCGCGATCTCCTCGCGGTACTTCGTCTTGAGACGCGGAGTCGTGGTGGTAGCCATCAGATGTCCTCACCCGTCCGCTTGGCAACGCGAACCTTGTTGCCCTCGTCGTCGAAGCGGTAACCGACACGCGTGACGACCTTGTTGCCGTCCTTCTCAACGACCAGCTGGACGTTGGAGACGTGGACGGGCGCCTCGGTCGTGACGATGCCACCGGCCTGCGAACCGCGAGCGGTCGGGCCGGCCTTGGTGTGCTTCTTGACCCGGTTGACACCCTCGACCAGGACGCGGTCCTCGCGGGGGTAGGCCGCGATGACCTTGCCCTGCTTGCCCTTGTCCTTACCGGTGATGACCTGTACCAGGTCGCCCTTCTTGATCTTCATGCTTACAGCACCTCCGGCGCGAGCGAGATGATCTTCATGAACTTCTTCTCGCGCAGCTCCCGGCCCACCGGGCCGAAGATGCGGGTGCCGCGAGGGTCGCCGTCGTTCTTCAGAATGACGGCGGCGTTCTCGTCGAAGCGGATGTACGAGCCGTCGGGACGGCGGCGCTCCTTGACGGTGCGAACGATGACCGCCTTGATGACGTCACCCTTCTTCACGTTGCCGCCGGGGATCGCGTCCTTGACGGTGGCGACGATCACGTCACCGATGCCCGCGTAGCGGCGACCGGAGCCACCGAGCACACGGATGCAAAGGATCTCCTTCGCACCAGTGTTGTCGGCGACACGCAGTCGCGACTCCTGCTGGATCACGTCTATCTCCTGTTTGTCTGCCGGTTCCCGGCAGGGGCCTTGTCCTGTACGGGATTCGGACCCCTGCCGAGCCTGGCGGAACTGTCCTGCGGGGGGTGCCCCGCAGGAGAATTACTTGGCCTTCTCGAGGATCTCGACGATGCGCCAGCGCTTCGTCGCGGACAGCGGCCGGGTCTCCATGATGATGACTCGGTCGCCGACGCCCGCGGCGTTCTGCTCGTCGTGGGCCTTGAGCTTGTTCGTACGGCGGATGACCTTGCCGTACAGCGCGTGCTTGACGCGGTCCTCGACGGCGACGACGACGGTCTTGTCCATCTTGTCGCTGACGACGAGACCCTCACGGGTCTTGCGGAAACCGCGGCTCGTCTTGGTCTCTTCAGTCACGTTGCTCTCGCTCATCAGGCGCTCTCCACCGTCTCGATGCCCAGCTCGCGCTCACGCATCAGGGTGTAGATCCGCGCGATGTCCTTCCGGACGGCCTTCAGCCGACCGTGGTTCTCGAGCTGACCGGTCGCCGCCTGGAAGCGGAGGTTGAACAGCTCTTCCTTGGCTTCGCGGAGCTTCGCGAGAAGCTCCTCGTCACCCAGTTCGCGCAGCTCGGACGCCTTGGTACCGGCCGACATCACGCTTCACCTGCCTCGCGCTTGACGATCCGGCACTTCATCGGCAGCTTGTGGGCTGCGCGAGTGAGGGCCTCACGGGCGATCTTCTCGTTGGGGTAGGACAGCTCGAACATGACCCGGCCCGGGTGCACGTTCGCGACCCACCACTCGGGGGAACCCTTACCGGAACCCATGCGGGTCTCGGCGGGCTTCTTGGTCAGCGGGCGGTCCGGGTAGATGTTGATCCAGACCTTGCCGCCACGCTTGATGTGACGGGTCATCGCGATACGAGCCGCCTCGATCTGGCGGTTCGTCACGTACGCCGGCGTGAGGGCCTGAATGCCGTACTCGCCGAACGAAACCTCCGTACCACCCTTGGCCTGACCACGGCGCTTGGGGTGGTGCTGCTTGCGGTGCTTGACCCTACGGGGGATCAGCATTTCGGTCAGGCCTCCGTTCCGGTGCTCTCAGCCGGAGCGGCAGCCGCCGGAGCCTCGGCCTTGGGGGCCTCGGCAGCCGGGGCGGACTGCTGCTGCGGCTTGCGGCCGCGGCCGCCACGCTCGCCACCGCGGCCACCGCCGCGGGCCGGGCGGTCGCCGCCCGGGCCGCCACCACGGGCCGGGCGGTTGCCCGCGCGGGCTGCGGCGTTCTCGGCGCGGACCTCGGCGATGTTCTTGACGTCGCCCTTGTAGATCCAGACCTTCACACCGATGCGGCCGAAGGTGGTCTTGGCCTCGAAGAAGCCGTAGTCGACGTTCGCGCGGAGCGTGTGCAGGGGCACACGGCCCTCGCGGTAGAACTCCGAGCGGGACATCTCGGCGCCGCCGAGACGGCCACCACACTGGATCTTGATGCCCTTGGCGCCGGCCTTCATCGTGCCCTGCATGCTCTTGCGCATGGCACGACGGAAGGAGACGCGGGAGGACAGCTGCTCGGCGACGGCCTGGGCCACCAGCTGAGCGTCCGTCTCCGGGCTCTTGACCTCAAGGATGTTCAGCTGGACCTGCTTGCCGGTCAGCTTCTCGAGGTCGCCGCGGATGCGGTCGGCCTCGGCGCCACGACGGCCGATGACGATGCCCGGGCGCGCGGTGTGGATGTCCACACGGACGCGGTCACGGGTGCGCTCGATCTCAACCTTCGAGATGCCGGCGCGCTCCATGCCGGACGTCATCATCCGACGGATGGCGACGTCTTCCTTGACGTAGTCCTTGTACAGCTTGTCGGCGTACCACCGGGACTTGAAGTCGGTGGTGATGCCGAGTCGGAACCCGTGCGGGTTTACCTTCTGGCCCATTACCGGGAACCTTCCTTGCTGCTGACGACCACGGTGATGTGGCTGGTCCGCTTGCGGATCCGGTAGGCACGGCCCTGGGCACGCGGACGGAACCGCTTCAGGGTCGGGCCCTCGTCGACGTAGGCCTCGGAGATGACAAGGCTGCCGGCGTCGGTGTGGTCGTAGTTGTGTGCGGCGTTGGCAATGGCGCTGTCAAGCACCTTGCCGACCGGCACGCTCGCGGCCTGCGGGGCGAAACGCAGGACCGCCTGAGCCTCCGTGGCATCCATGCCACGGATAAGGTCCACCACGCGGCGGGCCTTCATGGGCGTAACGCGGATGTACCGCGCCTGGGCCCTGGCTTCCATGGTTGTCCTTCCAGTGTCTGTCATGGTCGATTCCACCCCGCGTTAGCGGCGCTTCGACTTCCGGTCGTCCTTGACGTGACCCCGGAAGGTGCGCGTCGGCGAGAACTCGCCGAGCTTGTGGCCGACCATCGACTCGGTGACAAACACCGGAATGTGGGTCTTGCCGTTGTGCACCGCGATCGTGTGGCCGAGCATGGCCGGGATGATCATCGAGCGACGGGACCAGGTCTTGATGACGTTCTTGGAACCGGCTTCGTTCTGGGCGTCCACCTTCTTGATCAGGTGGTCGTCGACGAAGGGCCCCTTCTTGAGACTGCGCGGCATCTAAACCCGCTCCTAGCGCTTCTTGTTCGTCTTGCGGCGGCGGACGATGTACTTGTTCGAAGCCTTCTTCGGCGAACGAGTACGACCCTCCTTCTGACCCCACGGCGAGACCGGGTGGCGACCACCGGAGGTCTTGCCCTCACCACCACCGTGCGGGTGGTCAACCGGGTTCATCGCCACACCGCGAACGGTCGGGCGGACGCCCAGCCAGCGCTTACGGCCGGCCTTGCCCCAGTTGATGTTCGACTGCTCGGCGTTGCCGACCTCGCCGACGGTGGCGCGGCAGCGCACGTCGACCAGGCGGATCTCTCCGGACGGCATGCGCAGGTGGGCCATCTGGCCCTCCTTCGCGAGCAGCTGCACAGAGGCACCGGCGGAGCGGGCGAACTTGGCACCGCCACCGGGACGGAGCTCGATCGCGTGGATCGTGGTACCGACCGGGATGTTGCGGAGGGCCAGGTTGTTGCCCGGCTTGATGTCGGCCCCGGGACCGTTCTCGACGCGGTCGCCCTGCGACAGGTTGCGGGGGGCGAGGATGTAGCGCTTCTCGCCGTCCGCGTAGTGAAGCAGCGCGATGCGCGCGGTGCGGTTGGGGTCGTACTCGATGTGCGCGACCTTCGCCGGCACGCCGTCCTTGTCATGGCGACGGAAGTCGATGACACGGTAGGCGCGCTTGTGTCCACCACCCTGGTGGCGAACGGTCACACGACCGGAATTGTTACGGCCGCCCTTGCTGTGCAGCGGGCGAACCAGCGACTTCTCCGGCGTGGACCGCGTGACCTCGACGAAGTCGGCGACGCTGGAGCCACGACGGCCCGGCGTAGTCGGCTTGTACTTGCGGATTCCCATTTCTCAGTCCTCGTCCGATATTCGGACCAGGGCACTCCGTTAGGAGGCCTGGCCGAAGATGTCGATACGGTCGCCCTCAGCGAGGGTCACGATCGCGCGCTTGCTGTCCGCACGCTTGCCGAAGCCGGTGCGGGTGCGCTTGCGCTTGCCCTGACGGTTGATCGTGTTGACCCCGGTGACCTTGACCGAGAAGACCGCCTGGACGGCCTGCTTGATCTGGGTCTTGTTGGCCCGCGGGTCCACGACGAAGGTGTACTTGCCCTCGTCGAGAAGCGCGTAGCTCTTCTCCGAGACGACCGGCTTGAGGAGCACGTCACGGGGATCCGTGAAGGACTTGCTCAGCGGGGTCTCGACGGTGTTCTTGCCCTCGGTGGCGTGGCGCTTCGCCTTGGCGACGCGCGCGGCCTTGGCGGCCTTGGCCGCCTTGGGCGCAATGCTCGGGTGACGCGTAGCCATCAGGCTTCGCTCCCTTCGGTGTCAGCGTTCCGCTCTGCGGAGGGCGCGCCGGACACGAAGGACTCGAAGGCGGCCTGGGTGAAGACCACGTCGTCCGAGACGAGAACGTCGTACGTGTTCAGCTGGCCCGGCTCCAGGATGTGCACCTGGGGCAGGTTGCGGGCGGAGAGCAGGCCCTGCTCGTCCTCGCGGGAGATGACCAGGAGCACGTTCTTGCGCTCGCTGATCTTGCCCAGCAGGGACTTCGCGGCCTTCGTGGAGATCTCGCCGTCGACCACGCCGGTGACGACGTGGATACGAGCGTTGCGGGCCCGGTCGGTGAGGGCGTGGCGCAGGGCCGCGGCCTTCATCTTCTTCGGGGTCCGCTGCGAGTAGTCACGCGGCTGCGGGCCGTGGACGACGCCACCGCCGGCGAACTGGGGCGCGCGGGTCGAGCCCTGACGGGCGCGGCCGGTGCCCTTCTGGCGGTACGGCTTCTTGCCGCCACCGCGAACCTCGCCACGGGTCTTGGTCTTGTGCGTGCCCTGGCGGGCAGCGGCCAGCTGGGCGACTACGACCTGGTGAAGCAGCGGGATGCTGATCTTCTCGACGTCGAAGATCTCCGCGGGGAGCTCGACCGTCCCGGTCTTGTCGCCTGCCGGCGAAAGGATGTCAACAGTGCTCATCGTTACCTCAGGCCCCCTTGGCCGCAGTGCGGACCAGGACGAGGCCGCCGTTCGGACCGGGAACCGCGCCCTTGATGAGCAGCAGACCCTTCTCCGCGTCAACGGCGTGGACGGTCAGGTTCTGGGTGGTGACCCGCTCGTTGCCCATGCGACCCGCCATGCGGAGGCCCTTGAACACACGGCCCGGGGTGGCGCAGCCACCGATGGAACCGGGAGAGCGGTGCTTGCGCTGGGTGCCGTGACCGGCGCCGAGGCCCTTGAAGTTGTGACGCTTCATGACACCGGCGAAGCCCTTGCCCTTGCTCTTGCCGGTCACGTCCACCTTCACGCCGGCCTCGAAGACCTCGGCGGAGATCTCCTGACCCAGCGTGTACTCGGAGGCGTCCGCGGTGCGGATCTCGACGAGGTGGCGGCGGGGGGTGACGTCGGCCTTGGCGAAGTGACCCTTGAGGGGCTTGTTCACCTTGCGCGGGTCGATCTCGCCGAAGGCGATCTGGACCGCTTCGTAGCCGTCGGAGTCGTTCGTACGGACCTGGGTGACGACGTTGGGGCTGGCCTTGACGACCGTCACGGGAACAACACGGTTGTTCTCGTCCCACACCTGCGTCATGCCGAGCTTCTCGCCCAGGATGCCCTTGATCTGCTTAGCCATTCTCAGATCACCGGCCCCTAGAGCTTGATCTCGATGTCGACACCGGCCGGGAGGTCGAGTCGCATCAGGGAGTCAACGGTCTTGGGCGTCGGGTCGAGGATGTCGATCAGGCGCTTGTGCGTGCGCATCTCGAAGTGCTCGCGCGAGTCCTTGTACTTGTGCGGCGACTTGATGACGCAGTACACGTTCTTCTCAGTGGGCAGCGGCACCGGGCCCGCGACAGACGCACCAGTTCGCGTCACCGTCTCGACGATCTTCTTCGCCGAGCTGTCGATGACCTCGTGGTCGTAGGCCTTGAGCCGGATGCGGATCTTCTGTCCCGCCATGGCTACTCAGTAGTCCTTAGTCTCGTTTAACGCTCTGGAACCCGGGGGTTCGCGTCCCTTGCCTCCGACCCACGCGGTCGGGCGTGTCGCGCTCCTGCTGACAGAGATATCCACGAGTGGATTTTCCCTACCGAGGGACGCGGCTGAGCCCAAAAGACAACCGCAGGACCGGGGGCTGAACACCCACCGGGCGCCTGGTCGGCACCCCGCTGACACTTCCCGGAAGATTCCCGTACGTCCGCCCCAGCGCTGCCTTACGGCAGTTGGAGCGACGAGTACTGTGGGACTCGCTTCCGGTCCTCCCGGCGGGAGGCGCGCAGCATCGGCACTCAACCGAGCAACCCCGACAGTCTGCCATACGGGGCATACGGCTGGCCAATCGAGCCGGAGAGAATACCCCCAGGGTGACGCAGGTCAAACACAGGCTCGCACGGGCGGGCCGGGCGGGCCCTCACCGCGGGGCACCCCCCGGGCTTGAGGCGCCAGGTCTCGCAGCCGTCCTGCACTCGCGACGCGATCGCGGTCGCTCGCGGTCGGCGGGCCTGCCCCCTGCCCGCGTCGTCCGGCTTCTCAGCTCCGGGGCTCGTCGCGTTCGAGTGCGTCGAAGTCGATCGGCCGATAGCCCGGGGCGTAGCCACGCAGGAACACGTCCGCCTCCGTCGGCAGGGGCGGGGTCGCGATCACCGCGTACTCCAGTACGCGCTTGGGGGCGAAGTACTTCCAGAACTCGTACTCCGGCTCCCCCGCCGCGAGATCCGGATACCGGTCCGTGACGCCGAGGCTGTCCAGGAGTTCGGGAAGCGTGGCATCGGCGAGATTCGCCATCGGCTCACGCGGGAGCACGATCCGCTCCACACCGGGGTCGAGACGAGGCTGCTTCCCTTGCGCGATGTCCTCCAACTGGGGCCGGTCCAGCACGTACCAGGGCCCGGCATGCTCCTGCACGAGCCAGCTGTCCCGGGTGTCACTGCGATGGATGGCGCATTCGTCGCCCCGGAAGATCTGCTCGACGTAGCCGAGACCGGGCTGGATCAGCGTCTGGGTCTCGCCGGCCGCCTGATACGTGATCTCCCTTCCGTGTCCTGTCGCGATCTGCGCGAACTCGGCGGCGAACTCCGACCGGGCGGGCGAGGCACGCAGGCAGGAGAAGTGGAGCGACCCGACCACGAACGCGTGGTCCTCCTGCCAGGTCGCCCGCATGAGGCGGTACGAAGGAACACTGCTGGCCCACCCGGGGATGTGCAGGACGAATTCCCCGCAGAAGACACACGAAGCGTGTTCATTACTCATTACAGCTTTCCCTTTCCGCTGCGCGGTTCATGCCAAGGTATGCACATCGGTCATCCCATTCGCACGGGAACGATGAACCCCAATGGATTCACCGGACCACCCTCAGGATATGTCCCCTGCGGCAGCTCGCGGATTCCCGCACCGTCGAAGAATCTCAGATTTCCGTCCCTGCTGACGACCACTTCCATATGATCCGACGCCTTGTATTCCAGGTCCCGCGACATGCTGTTGGGAATTCCCCGCGCCTCTTCTATTCGGTTGGGCGGTCCGGGAATTCGATCCTCCGGGTGCGTATGGGCGATGAAATCGTAATCCTGTCCCCTGAGGTCCCGTGGAATGGAGCTCGTCCGCTCCGTCCCCCGGAAGAGGCGCAGATCTCCCGCCGGATTCTGGATGATGGCGTGCTCGACCCCGTGGAAGCTCTGGAGTTCGGAGAGATGGGAGACGTTCACCTCTCCGGGCCGGATGGGTATGTGCCCGTTCTCCAGCGCCCGGGTGAGCTGCCTGGCCTTCGGGGACAGCGCCCGGTAAGGGATCTGGCCACCCGGCATGCGGGCTCCGCCCTTGAAGACGCCGCTCATACCGCGAACGCCCTCGGCCATGCCCTTGAGCCCGACCTTGAGCCCGTTCATGGTCCGGAGGCCCTTGAGCCCCTTGGCGAGTCCGCCGAGGGTGGTGAGGCCCTTCATTCCGGGTATGCAGTCCAGCGCCGCGAAGGCCACATCCCACAGGGACGCCTGTCCCTTCATGTATTTGTTGAGGGTGTCGGCCAGGACGACGAGAGCGGCGATGAGCACGATGGCGCCGAGAATCGGCCCACCGATAATGAGGGCGATGATCCCGAGGACGGCGACGACGACCTTGCACACGGCGACGATGGTGTCCCAGTTGTCGACGAACCAGTCTCCGACCTCCTCGTACCACTTGCGGTTCTGGATCCCCGCGTCGGACGCCTCGTCCAGCTTGCGCTTCGCCTCGCCCGCGGCCTCCTCACGCATCCGACGGGCGTCGGCGGCCATCTTCTTCGCCGCGTCCAGCGCACTCTGCGCGGAGGTCACATCCGACTGGGCGGTGGTGTGCGCGTCCTTGGCACTCTGCGCATCCCGGGTCGCCGCCCTGACCTTGGCCTCGTCGGGCTTCTCGACGTCCTTACCGCTGGTCGGGTCGTCCTTGTACTTGTCCGCCTCCTTGTTCGCCCGGGTCACCCACGAATCGGCCGACGAGAGCCGGGACTTGGCGGAGGAGAGATCGGATTGAGCCTCGCGCCCCCTGGCGAGGGCCTTGTCGGCCAGCGCCTGCGCGCGTTCGAGCTCCGGCCAGTACGCCGCCAGCGCGTCCCCGGCCAGGTCGTACGACTTCTTGAGCTTCTTCAAGTTCTTCGGGACGCCGGAGAACTCGTCCCGGAACACATCGGCGGTCTTGCCCACCATCGTCAGGACGGCGTCCTCCTCCGCCATCCCCTTGACGAGACGCAGCGCGTCCTGCACATCGTCCGCGAAGTCGTGCAGGCTCTTGGCCAGCGACTTCACCCGGACCGGATCCCCCGGCGTCGGATCCTTCTCCAGATCGAGGACATGCCAGTCCGTCGGCCGATATCCCGCCACGCCTCAACCCCCGTCACAACTGCCCCGTACGAAACCGTACGCAGCAGCGAATTTACTAGGCGTCGGCGTCCCTCGCATGCAAGATCAGTTCGGATCCCGAGGTCAGGCCCGCCAGTCGAGTTGCTGTTCAGGGACTCCGACGGAGCGTCCGTGACTCTGGGCCTCGCGACGGCCGTCGGCCTGACCCCGGGGCGAGGCGGGTGGCCAACTCGGCCCGAGCAACCCACCGCACGCGCCCCACAGCATCCGCGAGGAGTTTCCCCGCCGCTCCCCTTCTGTTTGCCAGGTGTGGCTACCTTCGCCTCGCCCGGTCCGGTACAGGAGAGGCCCATCCATGAGCACCCCGATCCACCGCACCTCGACACGGCAGTCTGCAGCCGGCCTGACGTCGGCCCAGCAGCGTCGGGAAGGGGGCCGGACCGGGAGTATGTCCGCACGCTCGACGGAGCACGCCCTCCTCGCGATGCAGTCCCGCGCCGGCAACCGGGCCACGACCGCGGCGGTGCAGCGCGCCCGGGACACCGCCCGAGACCCCGCCCGGGACACTGAGAGAGACGGCACGGCGGAGAACAGCGGCGCGTCCGCCGGAGCGAAGAAGAAGAACTATCGCGACCGGATCGCCGCGCTCCTCGACAGGTTCAAGAAGAATCTCGAACCCATCGACACCTTCATCAAGGGCTTCCAGACCCCCACCAACGCGGCCTTCACCCAGCAGGCCGCCGTCTCGGCCAATGAGGGCCTCAAGCACTCCACCGCCGCCTCGGGGACCTCCGCGGCGTCGGGGAACCTCCTCACGGAGGCCGCCGGCACCGTGGTCAGTGGCATGGACGCGTACAAGAACATGAAGGACGCCAAGAAGCACGAGACCGGGGCCAACCACCACACGGCGAAGAAGAAGGCCAAGACCAAGGGGGCCGACGCGGTTGTCGGCGCCGCCAATTCGGGAAGCTACAGCGCCGCCATCGCCAAGGAGGTGACCAAGGTCCAGAAGGCGGCGGACGCCGCGGTGGCGTCCGAGGCGAGCGGTATCGCCAGCGCCTCCATCGGCGCGATCAAAGGCATGCGGTCCGCCTTCCGCGTCGGCGGGGCGGCCACCAAGTACCGGCAGATCAAGAAGCTGGGAGACCCCAACGTCGTCCAGGCCGGGTCACTGGCCCGGCTGAACGAGTCGCGGGAGCAGGCCGGCTGGGCCGCCGCGGAGGCCTACGTCGCACTGGACGCCTACTGGGCCCACGACGGCCCGGAACGGCTGGAGCTGGTCTCCGAGGCCATCGACGCCGCCTGGGATGCGATGGGCGAAGCCCGTGACGCCGCCGAGACCCTCCAGCACGCCGAACGAGACGTGGAAAAGCTGAGCACCGTGCAGGGGTACGCGAAGAAGAAGCAGCTCACCAAGATGGGCAAGGAGACGGTCAGCGGCGGGGGCGAGTCCACCAAGGCCGCCGCCGGCATCGTGACGGCGGTCGCGGCGGGAACGGTCGGGCTGGCGAGCAACCCGGTCGGATGGGGCCTCGCCGGGGCCGGGGCCGGCCTCGTCCTCGGCGTCACCATGTACAAGGCGCTCCGCGCCGCCACGAAGCGCTACGAAGAGGTCCACCACCCCGAGCGCTGGGCGCCGAAGGGCGAGACCCCCGCGGAGGCCGCGTCCCGCAAGGAGTCGCTGAAGCATGCCCTGAAGTTCTGGAAGAAGGTGTCGCAGGGCGAACGCCAGGCCATGGCGCGCGAGATCTACGCCCTGGCGGCGGGTCCCGACATCTCCGGGAGCGGCAGCACGACGGCCGAGATGCGGGAGTCCGCCAGATCCCTGCTCATCGCTCTCAAATCAGGCCCCGCCAAGCACAAACTGGAGCCGGAAGCATGGGTCGAGACCCTCAACGACCCGGCGAGGACCGGCGCTTGGATCCAGGAGATAGCGGAACAACTGGCCTCGGGGTGACCGGCCCCGTTCCACTGGGCCGCCGACAGGCACGCCACGAATGACGACCATGCCACCAGACAGGCCACCAGACCGTCTACGGCGAGGACGTCACCATCGGCGACCGGACGATCTCGACGGAAGACCTGCCGCGCTACGCGAACAAGAGCGAAGCCAAGTAGCGCGGCCGACACCGGCCCGGGTCAACGCCCCTCCGCCAACCCCTCCCGCACAGCTCCATAAGCCGGCTTCCGTCCGAAGTCCTCTCCCAGCAACGTCGCCGCCCCCTGCCCCGCGAAAACCCCCGGCACCCACGAGTACTTGTCCGTGAACCCCCACACGGTGAAGGACTTGCAGCTCCGCGCCCCCAGGCAGGCGTCCAGCAGCCCCCTGAAGTACGTCGCCTGCGTGGCGAGCTTCTCCGCGTCCGCGGGCAGGATCATCCGTACGTCCACCTCGGTGAAGGCGGTCTGCATCCCCAGCCGCTCGAACCGTGCGAGGTTCCCCGCCACATCCCCCGGGAAGCCGTACTGGATCGCCAGATGCCCCTGGATCCCGAAGCCCTGCACGGGAACGTCCTCCGCCCGAAGCCGCTTCGCCAGTTCGTAGTAGGCAGTCGACTTCGCGTTGACGCCCTCCACGTTGTAGTCGTTCAGGAAGAGCTTCGCCTTCGGGTCAGCGGCGTGCGCCCAGCGGAAGGCGTCGGCGATGTACGACGGTCCGAGCTTCTGCAGCCAGATCGAGTTCCGCAGCGAGCCGTCCTCCTCGAAGACCTCGTTCACCACGTCCCACTGCTGGATCCTGCCCTTGTACCGCTTGACCTCCGTGGTGACGTGCTTCCGGAGGATCCCGCGGAGCTCCCCCGCTCCGATCGAACCGTCCGCCACCCCCGCCGTCAGCCACCCCGGCAACTGGCTGTGCCACACCAGCGTGTGGCCGCGCACGACCTGCCCCCGATCACGCGCGAAGCGCACCAACGCATCCGCCCCCGACCAGTCGTACGTCCCCCGCGCCGGCTCGACGACCTCCCACTTCATGACGTTCTCGGCGGTGACGGAGTTGAACTCACGCCCGGTCGTCCGCCGATACGTCGTGTCCTCGCCCAGCGCCGCCATGTCCACGGCCGTACCGATCCGCAGGTCGGCGCGTTCGGCGAGCGCCCGCAGCGGCGCCTTCCCGCCCTGCGGGGCCTCGTGCGCCGCAGCCGTCTGGACACCTGTGAAGCCCGTGACCAGCAACGTCACGCCGAGCAGCCCGACAACAGACATACGGAAGTTCTTCATGCGCGATCCCTCCAATGAATACGGCTCAACGAGTACGGCTCAGCGAACGCGGTTCAACGAACGCGGCCCAACGGACACCGCTCAGCGCACGCGGTAGCTCTCCAGCGGCCCCAGATACGTCGGCGTCAACCCACCCGTATCGATCACCAGCCGCTGCACCACCACCGTCGGATCGACCATCCAGAACTTCAGCCGGTGCACCCCGGCAGCCCCGATCATGTGGCGCGTAGCCGTGCGATTGACGTTGTCCGATGTGTTGCGGGCCCACTCGATGTCCATCAGACCGTCATCGGCGCCCGTGGCCGCATGGATGTCGACGATCTGCGGGGCGTCCCCGTCGAACGAGATCCCGTACTTCAGCCCACCCGTCGGCAAGGTCGGGTTCCGCGGAGACAGGTACGCCCACACCGTGACCTCACCCTCGGACAGCAGGCTCACCTCGTACTCCAGCCGCGGAGACGAGCCCCCCGGCGTCCGCCGCGGAGCCGTCACCGGCCACGGCGTCACCCCCGCCCCCGTACGCCCGATCCCGTCGATCCTCCGCCACGCCCCCACCGAACGCGCGAAGTGCTCGGCATCGACGGCCACGTACCCACCCGCCTCGACGAACCCCCGAAGCCCTCGCGCATCCCGCGCCCCCCACAGCCCGCCCGCCGACGGAGACTCGGCAACCACCCCGACCGTCACCACCGCATCCGCCCCCTCCACGCTCACCGACGCCTCCGTACGCCCCCGCGGAGCCCGGTCCCAGTCCACCGTCAGCACCACCCGCACCTGCTTCTCGACCCGACCCCGCGGACAGTCGACCCCGATCCACGGCACCGACGGCGTGATCCGGAAGTCGAAGGCCGTACGCCCCCGGTTGAAGACCTCGATGTACTGGTCGGGCCGGGTCTGATACGGGCTGAACACAGGCAGCACGGCCTCACCAGAGGCATGCGAACCGGGCCACCACTCCCCTCCTCCGCCCCATCCACCGCCACCCCCATCTCAGCCCCCACCGGCACCCCCACCCGCTTCACCGCCGGAAAGATCTCATCCGGCAACGCGACGTTGTCCCGCTCGGGCTGCTGCCACGGCGCGTTCGGCCCGTACCGCTCCACATCCCCGTACCCGATGTGCGGCTGCGTCTGGAAACCACGCCATTTGCCGCCCGCCACCCGGGAGTTGAAGCGCTCGGCCAGGGCGAAGTCCCGCGCCAGTCCGGCCTCCGCCTCGGCCGCCAGGTCATTCGTCGCGGCCCGCCCCTGCCGCGCGTACAGCAGGTTGGTGAACTCCGCTTTCCGCAACCCGTACAGGTTGGCCGTCGCCGCCACCGCGTACCCGACGAGCTCGAACCACGCGTCCTGGTCCGCGGCCGGCAACCGGCGGCCGATGCGCTCCGCGTCCTTCCCCAGCCGCCGCCACTCCTCCGTCACCCGCTCCAGCTCACGGTGACCGAAGTGGAAAGGCGTCTGCTGGTCGTCGTGCACGACCTTCCCGTCCACCAGCGTGATCCGGCGGTTCAACAGCTCCGGCTTCCGCCGCGACTGGAGCTGCGCATACCTCGCCAGCACCGACGCGATCCCGGAAGCAGACCCCTCACCGAAGTTCTGCCGCGCATACCCCCGCTCCCACTCCCCCAGCCTCTCCAGCGGCCAACGTCCCGGATCCCAGGCGTAGTTGAGGAAGAACTCGGTCGGCAGCTCGTTCCCCTTCAAGTCGCCGACGTTCGTGACCCACAGCTCCCGGTTCCCGTACTCGACCGCTTGGTGGAGCTGGTCCCACATGTTCGGCAGCGAAGTGGTGTCCACCCACTTGTAGTTGCGGCCGACGCCGACGTAGTCGAAGTGGTAGTAGAGCCCGTACCCGCCGCCACGGACCGCCTCCGCCGGATCCGGATGCTTGCGGATGTTGCCCCAGTTGTCGTCGGTCAGCACGACGGTCACGTCGTCCGGCGCCCGGAGCCCGCGGTCCCAGTACCGCTGGACCTCCTTGTAGAGCGTCCACACCTGTGGGGTCTCGGCGGCCGCGCGGCCTGTGACGTCCTCGATGATCGACCTCTGCGTCGCGATGATCTCCCGCATCAGCTCGATGCCGTCACCATCAGGGAGGCTCGTGTCGCCGTTCCCCCGCATCCCCAGCGTGACGACACCCTCGAAGTCCTGGTCGACCATGCGCCGCACGCCTTCGCGCCAATACGCCTTGACCGCCTCGGAGTTGCGCCGGAACGACCACTCCCCGGTGCCGCCGTAGGGATCCCGACCCGGCGTCACGATGTTCCCCGCGCTGTCGCGCACAGCCGGCACCGCATGCCGGTTCCACTCCTCGATGCCCCGCATCATCGGCGCCTCATGAGACGTGCCCATGACAATCCCGTACGCCTTCGCCCTCGCGTGATTCTCAGGGTCGTCCTCGGCGAAGGCCCGCCCCCACACCGCCGGCCACAGATAGTTCGCCTTCAGCCGCAGCAGCACCTCGAAGACCTTGGCGTAGAAGTCCGCGTTGAAGCCGCCGGGATGGCCGGGCGCCTTCCCCGGCCCGAAGAACGCGGGCGCCCACGTCCCCAGCGCCGGGTTCTCGTCGTTGATGAAGACCCCGCGGTACTTCACCGCCGGCGTTCCCTGGCTGTACCGCCCCGGCAGCACGTACACCTCGCTCCGCCGCACCGGCCGCACGTCGTCCCACCAGTACCAGGGCGAGACCCCGATCCCGTACGAGACGTCGTACGCCCCGAAGATCGTGCCGCGCGGATCACTGCCCGCGACGACGAAGGCCCGCTCCACCCCCGGCATCGGCCGCTCGACCACGGTCTGCAGGGAGGTCTCCCACCTGCCCCGGATCCCGCGGACGTCGAGTTTCCCGGCCGCGATCAGCCCGTCGATCAGCGGACTGCGCCCGATCGTCCCGACGAGGACGACCTCCCGCGCCACCGTCGAACCCGGCCGCACCCCCGTGACCCGCTCGATGTCGTCCCGCAGATCCCCTGCCACCCGTACGACTCCGGGGTGGTCGTCAGGGCTGACCACCACCGCCACCCCGACCAGCGAAAACCCGCCCGCCACCGGCGAGAAGGACAGATACGCCCCCGAGTCCCCCACCCGCAGACCCCCACCCCCGTCGTCGGCCCACGCACTCCCGGCCCCCATCGACAGCACCGGCACAGCCCCGATCCCGGCCCCGAGCACACCCCTACGACTGACGCACCCAGACATGCCACACCCCTCGATCCCCTATTTGGTCAGCGGCATGACAAATGGTGAAGGGAGTGCAGCGAGGGGACAACGGGTCGAACGCGCCGAATAGTTTCGAAGATGGGAAGGCCCGAGAGCCCGTACGACCTCGGTCGTACGGGCCCGCCCGGCTAGTCCTCCCCCACAAGCCCTTCGAAGGGCACTTCCTTGCAGGGCTTGATCCGTCCCTCGACCACGTACATGCTCCAGGCGGGGCTGACGTCGTCCTTCACCCTCTCCGGCTCCTCGAAGGCCAGGGTGTCGCCGGGGTGCAGGGTGTACGTCAAGGGTTCACTCCAGATGCCCTTCTCCACGTCGTAGCTCCTCGTGCGCGGAGGCGGCAGCTCACCGCGCGGCTGCTCACAGACGTAGCCGCTTCTGGGCTTGTCGACACTGACGAAGATGCCCTCCGCACGCAGCCGCTCGGTCAGCGCCGTCTTCTCGTCCCAACTCAGGGCGATCTCGTCGAGGGTGAGGGTGACACTGCCGTCCTCGTGCCGCTCGACGGCGTACGCCTGCGCCCCGCCCGTCGACGCCGGCAGCGCCACCACGCCCCCCACCGCGGCGACACACGCCGCGAGGGCGACCAGCGCCCGGCGAGTGGTGATCGTGCGGCGGATCACCGGCTCCGGCTCCGGCGGGTCCTCGGCCCTGAGAGCGATCTCCCGCTGGAGTTCGCTCAGCAGCCGGTCCTCGAAGGTCTTCGTCGTCCTGGTGCTCATGCCTCTCCCCCTGCATACGTGAGTGCTGCCTGCTGCCCGCCGGCTCCGGCCGCCGCCGAGCGCAGCGACCTGCGCGCCCGATGCAGCCGCACCCGGGCGGTGACCTTGCGTATGCCCAGCGCCACGGCGGCCTCGGTGACGCTCAGCTGGTCGACGGCGACGAGTTCGATCACCGCACGCTCGCCGTCGGGGAGCCTGACCAGGGCGGCCAGCGCGCGACGCCCGGCCTCCTCGGCGTCGAGCTTCTCCTCCAGCCGGTCGATGTCGTCGCCTTCCAGCAGCCGGCGGCCGGCGATACGGCCGCCGAGCACGTTCTGCCGTGCGCTCCTTCGGGCTTCCGCGGCCACCACGTTGCGCGCGATGCCGTACAGCCAGGCCGTCTCGCTCCCGAGGTCTGGGCGGTAGGCACGGGCGGAGTCGATCACCGCCAGGAAGGTCTCGGCGGTGAGATCGGCGACGGTGTGCGGGTCGGTGACCCGCCGGGCCATGAAGCGGGTGACGGTGTCGACATGGCGGCGATAGAAGACCTCGAAGGCGGCCGGGTCGTACAGCTCTCCCGGTGGACCGCCCCGGCTTTTGCTGTCGGATGCCAAGGTGTGAACCTCCCGTTGTCCGTCCTGCTGTCACTACTACTTGGAACGGGCGGTCGAATGCGTTACAGGACGGCCCCGGCGGTTCTGACAGAAAAGCAAAGGGGCCCGCACGACCGAAGTCGTGCGGGCCCCTTCAAGGAGCTCAGCGATGCTGGAGCTACCAGGCGTTCAAGCCCAACAGGTAAGCGAGGCCTACTTGTTGATCTTGGTGACCTGGCCGGCGCCCACGGTCCGGCCACCCTCACGGATGGCGAACTTCAGGCCCTCCTCCATGGCGACGGGCTGGATGAGCTCAACGGTCATCTCAGTGTTGTCGCCCGGCATGACCATCTCGGTGCCCTCGGGGAGGGTCACCACACCAGTCACGTCCGTCGTGCGGAAGTAGAACTGGGGACGGTAGTTGTTGAAGAACGGCGTGTGACGGCCACCCTCGTCCTTGGACAGGATGTACGCCTGGGCCTCGAACTCCGTGTGCGGGGTGACCGAGCCGGGCTTGATGATGACCTGGCCGCGCTCGACGTCCTCGCGCTTGATGCCACGAAGCAGCAGACCGACGTTCTCACCGGCCTGGCCCTCGTCGAGCAGCTTGCGGAACATCTCGATGCCCGTGACCGTGGTGGTGGTCTTCTCGGTCTTGATGCCGACGATGTCGACGGTCTCGTTGACCTTGAGGACACCACGCTCGATACGACCGGTGACGACGGTGCCACGACCGGTGATCGTGAAGACGTCCTCGATCGGCATGAGGAACGGCTTGTCGACGTCACGCTCGGGCTGCGGGATCGACTCGTCGACGGCCTTCATCAGGTCGAGGACGGACTGGCCCCACTCCTTGTCGCCCTCAAGGGCCTTGAGCGCCGAGACCTTGACGACCGGAAGGTCGTCGCCCGGGAACTCGTACTCGGAGAGCAGCTCACGGACCTCGAGCTCGACGAGCTCCAGGATCTCCTCGTCGTCCACCATGTCGGCCTTGTTCAGCGCGACAACGATGTACGGAACGCCGACCTGGCGGGCCAGGAGCACGTGCTCCTTGGTCTGCGGCATCGGGCCGTCGGTGGCGGCGACCACGAGGATGGCGCCGTCCATCTGGGCAGCACCGGTGATCATGTTCTTGATGTAGTCCGCGTGACCCGGGCAGTCGACGTGCGCGTAGTGACGCGTCTCCGTCTGGTACTCGACGTGCGCGATGGAGATCGTGATACCGCGCTGGCGCTCCTCAGGAGCCTTGTCGATCTGGTCGAAGGCCGAGGCCTCGTTCAGGTCCGGGTACGCGTCATGCAGCACCTTGGTAATGGCGGCCGTGAGGGTCGTCTTACCGTGGTCGATGTGACCGATGGTGCCGATGTTGACGTGCGGCTTAGTCCGCTCGAACTTCGCCTTCGCCACTGGGTCCTCCTGTGGAGTGGTTCTGGTACGCCTTACTCATCGGCGCCAGGGTGATCTTTGCTGGGATGCCGCCCGCCGGGATTTCCGTTTCCGGATGAATCCCGTCGGTCGGTGTCAAGCCTAAAGCGTGCAAACGGTGTGCGTTACTCGCCCTTGGCCTTCGCGATGATCTCCTCGGCGACGTTCCGGGGAACCTCGGCGTAGGAGTCGAACTGCATCGAGTAGCTTGCGCGACCCGAGGTCTTGCTGCGGAGGTCGCCGACGTAGCCGAACATCTCCGAGAGGGGCACGAGGCCCTTCACGACGCGGGCACCGGCACGCTCCTCCATGGCCTGGATCTGGCCACGGCGGGAGTTGATGTCACCGATGACGTCACCCATGTAGTCCTCGGGCGTGGTGACCTCGACGGCCATCATCGGCTCGAGCAGCACGGGGCTGGCCTTGCGGGCGGCCTCCTTGAAGGCCTGCGAACCGGCGATCTTGAACGCCAGCTCGGAGGAGTCGACCTCGTGGTAGGCACCGTCGAGAAGCGTGACGCGGACGCCCGTCATCTCGTAACCGGCGAGGATGCCGAACTGCATGGCCTCCTGCGCACCGGCGTCCACCGACGGGATGTACTCCCGCGGGATACGGCCACCGGTGACCTTGTTCACGAACTCGTACGAGGCGTCGCCGTCCACGATCGGCTCGATCGCGATCTGCACCTTGGCGAACTGACCCGTACCACCGGTCTGCTTCTTGTGGGTGTAGTCCACGCGCTCGACGGCCTTGCGGATCGTCTCACGGTACGCGACCTGCGGCTTACCGACGTTGGCCTCGACCTTGAACTCACGGCGCATACGGTCGACCAGCACCTCGAGGTGCAGCTCGCCCATACCACCGATGATGGTCTGGCCGGTCTCCTCGTCCGAGTGAACCTGGAAGGAGGGGTCCTCCTCCGCGAGACGCTGGATGGCTACACCCAGCTTCTCCTGGTCACCCTTGGACTTGGGCTCGATGGCGACCTGGATGACCGGCGCCGGGAAGTCCATGGACTCCAGGATGACCGGGTGCTTGTCGTCACTGAGCGTCTCACCGGTGGTGGTCTGCTTCAGGCCCATCACGGCGACAATGTCGCCGGCGCCCACCGCCTCGATCTCCTCACGCTTGTTCGCGTGCATGCGGTAGATCTTGCCGATGCGCTCCTTCTTGCCCTTGACGGAGTTCAGCACGGCGGTGCCGGACACCAGGCGGCCCGAGTAGACCCGGACGAAGGTGAGCTTGCCCAGGTGCGGGTCGCTCATGATCTTGAACGCGAGGGCGGACAGCGGCTCGTCCACGGACGGCTTGCGCTGGATGACGACCTCGGGGTCCTTCACGTCGTGGCCCTCGATGGCCTCGACGTCAAGCGGGGTCGGCAGGTAGCGCACGACCGCGTCGAGCAGGGGCTGAACGCCCTTGTTCTTGAACGCGGTGCCACAGAACACCGGGGTGACCGTGGTGCCCTCGGACTTGCCGGACGCGATGGTGATGCGACGGATCGCGGCGTACAGCTGCTCCACGGAAGGCTCCTTGCCCTCCAGGTACAGCTCCATGATCTCGTCGTCGTTCTCGGCGACCGTCTCGACGAGCTTGCCGCGGTACTCCTCGGCAGCCTCGGTGTGGGTGGCCGGGATGTCGACGACGTCGTACATCTCGCCCTTCTCCGCCTCGGCGGACCACACGAGAGCCTTCATGGTGACGAGGTCGACGACACCCTTGAAGTCGGCCTCGGCACCGATCGGGAGCTGCATGACGATCGGCTGCGCGCCGAGGCGGCCGCTGATCATGTCGACGCAGCGGTGGAACTCCGCGCCGGTCCGGTCGAGCTTGTTGACGAAGCAGATGCGCGGCACGCCGTAACGGTCGGCCTGACGCCACACCGTCTCGGACTGCGGCTCGACACCCGCGACACCGTCGAACACGGTGACGGCACCGTCGAGGACGCGGAGCGAACGCTCCACCTCGACCGTGAAGTCGACGTGACCCGGGGTGTCGATGATGTTGATCGTGTAGTCGTTGTCCTCAAGCGGCCAATGACAGGTGGTAGCAGCAGAGGTGATCGTGATGCCACGCTCCTGCTCCTGCTCCATCCAGTCCATGGTGGCAGCGCCGTCGTGGACTTCACCGATCTTGTAGCTGACGCCGGTGTAGAAGAGGATCCGCTCGGTGGTGGTCGTCTTACCCGCGTCGATGTGGGCCATGATCCCGATGTTGCGGACCCTGGCCAGGTCAAGTGAAGTGGTAGCCATAAGGCTTCGGTCTTCTCTCGGTCTCGATGGGGGTAGCGACTACCAGCGGTAGTGCGCGAAGGCCTTGTTGGACTCGGCCATCTTGTGGGTGTCCTCGCGCTTCTTCACAGCGGCACCGAGGCCGTTGGAGGCGTCGAGAAGCTCGTTGAGCAGACGCTCGGTCATGGTCTTCTCGCGACGGGCGCGGGAGTAACCGACCAGCCAGCGCAGCGCCAGGGTGCTCGCGCGGCCGGGCTTGACCTCGACCGGCACCTGGTAGGTGGCGCCACCGACACGGCGGGACTTGACCTCGAGGGTCGGCTTGATGTTCTCAAGAGCGCGCTTGAGCGTGATGACCGGGTCGTTGCCGGTCTTCTCGCGCAGGCCCTCCATGGCGCCGTAGACGATGCGCTCGGCGGTGGAGCGCTTGCCGTTCAGCAGCACCTTGTTGATGAGCGACGTGACAAGAGGAGAACCGTAGACCGGGTCGATGATGACCGGGCGCTTCGGGGCGGGGCCCTTACGAGGCATTTCTACTTCTCCTTCTTGGCGCCGTAGCGGCTGCGGGCCTGCTTGCGGTTCTTGACACCCTGGGTGTCCAGGGAACCTCGGATGATCTTGTAGCGAACACCCGGCAGGTCCTTCACACGGCCACCACGCACGAGCACGATGGAGTGCTCCTGCAGGTTGTGTCCCTCACCCGGAATGTAAGCGGTGACTTCGATCCCGCTGGTCAGACGCACACGCGCGACCTTACGCAGGGCCGAGTTCGGCTTCTTCGGGGTGGTCGTGAACACACGCGTGCAGACGCCGCGACGCTGGGGCGAACCCTCGAGTGCGGGCGTCTTGTTCTTCTCGACCTTGTCCTGCCGGCCCTTCCGGACCAGCTGCTGGATCGTAGGCACTACTTCTCCGGTTTCTGTGTGCCGAATGGTGAAGCTAACCTGGAACATCGCCGACCCACGCGGTCGGGTGTGTCGAATCCTGCAGACTCTCGCCGTGAAGCGAGAAGAGCGCAGATTTACGGTGGCCGCTTACGACTCCCCTTGCGGTTTGAAGGCACGCACGGGAGCCAGGGCACACCCCAGGCACAAGGTCTGAGCGTACCTACCTCATACGCTGCGGTCAAAACAAATGGGCCGCACTAACATCTCTGAGCCGACCATGCCAACCCGCCACGCCGTCCGTGATCTTCATCCGGTCGTCAGTGCGGCGATGAGCAGCAGCGTCACCACAAGGGTCCAGCTGGCCGTGGCCAGCCATCCGATGACCAGTCCGGTGAGCGCGAGACCGTCACCGCTCTCGCCTCTGCGACGGATCTCGGAGCGCGCGGAATGGCCGAGAATCACCGCGGGAAGACCGGTGAGCCCGAAGGTCACCAGACACAGCCCACCGCAGATCGCCGACCCGATCGCCTTCTCGTTCGTCTTCGGCACCGGAAGGGGCAGGAACGTCCGTGGCACGGCCCCTACGGCCGCCGGCAGCGGAACGGGCCCCTGGGGCAGGTCGGCCACCAGAAGGGCCAGCTCGCCCACCGTACGGGCCGCGTAGGCCCGCGCCACCCGCTTCTCGAACTCGGCCTGCTCCATACGCCCCTCGCCGAAGCCGGCTCTGAGCACATCGACGGCCCGCTCCCGGTCGGAGTGCGAGGCGAGCATGGCATGCGCGGTGTCCCCGTACCCGGGCTGCGGAGGACCCCCCTGCCCGTACCAGACCGGCGGCTGACCCCCCTGCCCACGCCAGGACGGCACACCACCCGACCCCTGCCGGGCCTGCGCGTCCTTCGGCCCCTCCCCCGGCTGCCACGACGGATACGACACGGGAGCACCTCCCCCCGAAAGACTGGGCTTCCATCATGCTCCAACGCGGCATTTCCGGCATAGGTTCCCGTCACGGGAAAAGCCGAAGGGCGGCCACCCCACAGGGTGACCGCCCTTCAACTCAAGCAACCCGCTTACTGGTTGTACGGACCGTAGTCGTAGTCCTCCAGCGGAACGGCCTGGCCGGAGCCCGTGCCGAACGGCGAGTAGTCGATGTCGTCGTAGCCGACGGCCGAGTACATCGCGGCCTTGGCCTCCTCGGTCGGCTCGACCCGGATGTTGCGGTAGCGGGACAGGCCCGTACCGGCCGGGATGAGCTTACCGATGATGACGTTCTCCTTGAGGCCGATCAGGGAGTCGGACTTGGCGTTGATCGCCGCGTCCGTCAGAACCCTGGTCGTCTCCTGGAAGGACGCCGCCGACAGCCACGACTCGGTGGCCAGCGACGCCTTGGTGATACCCATCAGCTGCGGACGGCCGGAGGCCGGGTGGCCGCCTTCCTGGACCACACGACGGTTCTCGGTCTCGAACTTCGAGCGCTCGACAAGCTCACCGGGCAGCAGCTCGGCGTCGCCGGACTCAATGATCGTCACACGACGGAGCATCTGCCGGATGATGATCTCGATGTGCTTGTCGTGGATCGACACACCCTGCGAGTTGTAGACCCGCTGGACTTCGCCGACCAGGTGGACCTGGACGGCACGCTGACCCAGGATGCGCAGCACGTCGTGCGGGTTGGTGGCACCCACGGTGAGCTTCTGGCCCACCTCGACGTGGTCGCCCTCGCCCACCAGCAGACGGGCACGCTTCGAGATCGGGAACGCCGTCTCGTCGCTGCCGTCGTCGGGGGTGACGACGAGCTTCTTGGTCTTCTCGGTCTCCTCGATCCGCACGCGGCCGGAGGCCTCGGAGATCGGGGCGACACCCTTCGGCGTACGAGCCTCGAAGAGCTCGACGACACGGGGAAGACCCTGGGTGATGTCGTCACCGGCCACACCACCGGTGTGGAAGGTACGCATCGTCAGCTGCGTGCCGGGCTCACCGATGGACTGGGCGGCGATGATGCCGACCGCCTCACCGATGTCGACCAGCTTGCCGGTGGCCAGCGAACGGCCGTAGCACATGGCGCAGGTACCGACGGCGGACTCGCAGGTCAGGACCGAACGGGTCTTGACCTCCTCGATGCCGTACTTGACGAGCTCGTCGATGAGGACGTCGCCCAGGTCGGTGTTGGCCGGGGCCAGCACCTTGCCGTCGACGGTGATGTCCTCGGCCAGCGCACGTGCGTACACGCTGGTCTCGACGTTCTCCGCCTTGCGCAGGACACCGTCGGCGCCCCGCTCGGCGATCTCCAGACGCAGACCGCGGTCGGTGCCGCAGTCCTCCTCACGGATGATCACGTCCTGCGACACGTCGACCAGACGACGGGTGAGGTAACCCGAGTCGGCGGTACGCAGGGCGGTGTCGGCCAGACCCTTACGGGCACCGTGCGTGGAGATGAAGTACTCCAGCACGGACAGGCCCTCACGGAAGGACGCCTTGATGGGACGAGGAATCGTCTCGTTCTTGGCGTTCGACACCAGACCACGCATACCGGCGATCTGACGCATCTGCATCATGTTTCCGCGAGCGCCGGAGTTGACCATCATCGAGACCGGGTTGGTCTTCGGGAAGTTCGCGTTCATCGCCTCGGCAACCTCGTTGGTCGCCTTGGTCCAGATCGCGATGAGCTCCTGCGTGCGCTCGTCCTTGGTGATCAGACCACGCTCGTACTGCTTCTGGACCTTCTCGTCCTGGTCCTCGTAGCCCTTGACGATCGCGCGCTTCGCGTCGGGAACGACGATGTCGGAGATGGCCACGGTGACGCCGGAACGGGTCGCCCAGTAGAAGCCGGCCGCCTTCAGGTTGTCGAGCGTCGCCGCCACGATGACCTTGGGATAGCGCTCGGCGAGGTCGTTGACGATCTCGGAGAGCTGCTTCTTGCCGACCTCGTAGTCGACGAACGGGTAGTCCTCGGGCAGCAGCTCGTTGAAGAGCGCACGGCCCAGCGTGGTGTTCAGGCGGAAGGTGTCACCCTGCTGCCACTCCGGGTCGCCCTCCTCCTGAGCCGGCGGGGTCCAGCCGCGCGGCGGGATGGTGCCCACCGGGAAGCGGATGTCCACGCGCGACTGCAGCGAGAGGTCACCGGCGTCGAACGCCATGATCGCCTCGGCCGAGGAGCCGAAGGACCGGCCCTCGCCCTTGACGTCCCGCAGCTCGCCGTCGGTGGTGAGGAAGAACAGACCGAGGACCATGTCCTGGGTCGGCATCGTCACCGGACGGCCGTCGGCGGGCTTGAGGATGTTGTTCGAGGACAGCATCAGGATGCGGGCCTCGGCCTGCGCCTCCGCGGAGAGCGGCAGGTGCACGGCCATCTGGTCACCGTCGAAGTCCGCGTTGAACGCGGTGCAGACGAGCGGGTGGATCTGGATGGCCTTGCCCTCGACCAGCTGCGGCTCGAAGGCCTGGATGCCGAGGCGGTGCAGGGTGGGAGCACGGTTCAGCAGAACCGGGTGCTCCGCGATGACCTCTTCCAGGACGTCGTACACGACCGTGCGGCCGCGCTCCACCATGCGCTTGGCGCTCTTGATGTTCTGCGCGTGGTTCAGGTCGACCAGGCGCTTCATCACGAACGGCTTGAAGAGCTCCAGCGCCATCGCCTTCGGCAGACCGCACTGGTGCAGCTTCAGCTGCGGACCGACGACGATCACGGAACGCGCGGAGTAGTCCACACGCTTGCCGAGCAGGTTCTGACGGAAACGACCCTGCTTGCCCTTGAGCATGTCGCTCAGGGACTTCAGCGGGCGGTTACCGGGACCGGTGACCGGGCGACCACGACGACCGTTGTCGAAGAGGGCGTCCACGGCCTCCTGGAGCATGCGCTTCTCGTTGTTCACGATGATCTCGGGCGCGCCGAGGTCGAGAAGCCGCTTCAGACGGTTGTTCCGGTTGATCACACGGCGGTACAGGTCGTTCAGGTCGGAGGTCGCGAAGCGGCCACCGTCCAGCTGCACCATCGGGCGAAGGTCCGGCGGGATGACCGGGACGCAGTCGAGAACCATGCCCTTGGGGCTGTTGGAGGTCTGCAGGAAGGCAGACACGACCTTCAGCCGCTTCAGCGCACGGGTCTTCTTCTGGCCCTTGCCGGTACGGATGATCTCGCGGAGGCGCTCGGCCTCCTCGTCCAGGTCGAAGGACTCCAGGCGCTTCTGCAGGGCAGCCGCACCCATGGAGCCGTCGAAGTAGGTCCCGAAGCGGTCACGCAGCTCGCGGTAGAGGAGCTCGTCACCCTCCAGGTCCTGGACCTTGAGGTTCTTGAATCGGGTCCACACCTCGTCGAGACGGTCGATCTCGCGCTGCGAACGGTCACGCAGCTGCTTCATCTCACGCTCGGCACCTTCGCGCACCTTGCGGCGTACGTCGGCCTTGGCGCCCTCGGCCTCGAGCTCGGCCAGGTCGGTCTCGAGCTTCTTGGCGCGGGTCTCGAGGTCGGCGTCGCGCCGGTTCTCGATCTGCTGACGCTCGACGGAGACGTGAGCCTCCAGCGACGGCAGGTCGCGGGTACGACGCTCGTCGTCCACGTACGTGATCATGTACGCGGCGAAGTAGATGACCTTCTCGAGGTCCTTCGGGGCGAGGTCGAGCAGGTAGCCCAGCCGCGACGGAACGCCCTTGAAGTACCAGATGTGGGTGACGGGAGCGGCCAGTTCGATGTGGCCCATCCGCTCACGACGCACCTTGGCGCGAGTGACCTCGACGCCGCAGCGCTCGCAGATGATGCCCTTGAAGCGGACACGCTTGTACTTGCCGCAGTAGCACTCCCAGTCCCGGGTCGGACCGAAGATCTTCTCGCAGAAGAGTCCGTCCTTTTCGGGCTTGAGGGTGCGGTAGTTGATGGTCTCCGGCTTCTTGACCTCACCGTGTGACCACTGACGAATGTCGTCAGCGGTAGCAAGGCCGATCCGCAGCTCGTCGAAGAAGTTGACGTCGAGCACTTGTCGTCAATCCCTCTTTCGGGGTCGATTCTTCACTGGTCTGACTGGGGTCCGGGGTTAGCCGGGGCTCGTTTTCAGGAAGCCCCGGCCAGACCCGTCAGACCTCTTCGACGCTGCTCGGCTCACGCCGGGACAGGTCGATACCGAGCTCCTCCGCGGCGCGGAAGACGTCCTCGTCCGTGTCGCGCATCTCGATGGACATGCCGTCCGAGGACAGCACCTCCACGTTGAGGCAGAGCGACTGCATTTCCTTGATGAGCACCTTGAAGGACTCGGGAATGCCGGGCTCGGGGATGTTCTCGCCCTTGACGATGGCCTCGTAGACCTTCACGCGGCCGGTCACGTCGTCGGACTTGATGGTCAGCAGTTCCTGGAGGGCGTAAGCGGCGCCATAAGCCTCCAGCGCCCACACCTCCATCTCACCGAATCGCTGGCCACCGAACTGGGCCTTACCACCCAGCGGCTGCTGGGTGATCATCGAGTACGGACCGGTCGAGCGGGCGTGGAGCTTGTCGTCGACCAGGTGGTGGAGCTTGAGGATGTACATGTAGCCGACCGAGATCGGCTCCGGGAACGGCTCGCCGGAGCGGCCGTCGAACAGAGGCGCCTTACCGGTGGGGAGCACCATGCGCTCGCCGTCGCGGTTCGGGATGGTGTGCTGCAGCAGACCGGCCAGCTCGTCCTCACGCGCACCGTCGAAGACGGGGGTGGCGACGTTCGTGCCGGGGTCGACCTTGTCGGCCTCGATGGACTGCAGGCGCTGCGCCCAGTCGTCCGCCAGACCGGAGACGTCCCAGCCGCGGCTGGCGAGCCAGCCGAGGTGGATCTCCAGGACCTGTCCCGGGTTCATTCGGGACGGGACACCCAGCGGGTTGAGGATGATGTCGACCGGGGTGCCGTCCTCCAGGAACGGCATGTCCTCGATCGGCAGGATCTTGGAGATGACGCCCTTGTTGCCGTGACGGCCGGCGAGCTTGTCACCGTCGGTGATCTTGCGCTTCTGCGCCACGTACACGCGCACCAGCTGGTTCACACCGGGGGGAAGCTCGTCGCCCTCCTCACGGTCGAAGACGCGGACGCCGATGACCTTGCCGATCTCGCCGTGCGGCACCTTCAGCGAGGTGTCGCGCACCTCGCGCGCCTTCTCACCGAAGATCGCGCGGAGCAGGCGCTCCTCCGGGGTCAGCTCGGTCTCACCCTTGGGCGTGACCTTGCCGACCAGGATGTCGCCGGCGACGACCTCGGCACCGATGCGGATGATGCCGCGCTCGTCGAGGTCGGCCAGGACCTCCTCGGAGACGTTCGGGATGTCCCGGGTGATCTCCTCGGGGCCGAGCTTGGTGTCACGGGCGTCGACCTCGTGCTCCTCGATGTGGATCGAGGAGAGGACGTCGTCCTGGACGAGGCGCTGCGACAGGATGATCGCGTCCTCGTAGTTGTGACCCTCCCACGGCATGAAGGCGACGAGCAGGTTCTTGCCCAGCGCCATCTCGCCTTCCTGGGTGGCCGGACCGTCGGCGAGAACCTGGTTCTCGACGACCCGGTCGCCCTCGTCGACGATCACCTTCTGGTTGACCGAGGTGCCCTGGTTGGAGCGCGAGAACTTGGCGACGCGGTACGTGGTGTACGTGCCGTCGTCGTTGGCGACGGTGATGTAGTCCGCGGACACCTCCTGGACGACACCCGCCTTCTCGGCCTTGATGACGTCACCGGCGTCGACGGCGCAGCGGTACTCCATGCCCGTACCGACGAGGGGGGCCTCGGCGGTGATCAGCGGCACGGCCTGGCGCATCATGTTCGCGCCCATGAGGGCACGGTTGGCGTCGTCGTGCTCCAGGAAGGGGATCATCGCGGTCGCGACGGACACCATCTGGCGCGGGGAGACGTCCATGTAGTCGACGTCGTCACCGGGGACGTAGTCGACCTCTCCGCCACGACGGCGGACCAGGACACGAGCCTCGTCGAAGCGCATGTCGTCATTGAGCGAGGCGTTGGCCTGCGCGATGACGAACCGGTCCTCCTCGTCGGCGGTGAGGTAGTCGACGTCGTCGGTGACCTGACCCTCGACGACCTTGCGGTACGGCGTCTCGACGAAACCGAACGCGTTGATCCGGCCGTAGGAGGCGAGCGAGCCGATCAGGCCGATGTTCGGGCCTTCGGGGGTCTCGATCGGACACATGCGGCCGTAGTGCGAGGGGTGCACGTCACGGACTTCGAAGCCGGCCCGCTCACGGGACAGACCACCCGGGCCGAGCGCGTTGAGACGACGCTTGTGCGTCAGGCCCGACAGCGGGTTGTTCTGGTCCATGAACTGCGACAGCTGGCTGGTGCCGAAGAACTCCTTGATGGAGGCGACGACCGGCCGGATGTTGATCAGGGTCTGCGGCGTGATCGCCTCGACGTCCTGAGTCGTCATCCGCTCGCGGACGACACGCTCCATACGCGCCAGACCCGTACGGACCTGGTTCTGGATGAGCTCGCCGACGTTGCGCAGACGACGGTTGCCGAAGTGGTCGATGTCGTCGGTCTCGACGACGATCGAGGCGCCGTTGGGACCAACGGTCTCGGTCTCACCGGCGTGCAGCTTCACCAGGTACTTGATCGTCTCGATGATGTCTTCGACGGTCAGGATCCCGGCGTCCAGCGGGGCCTCGCTGCCCAGCTTCTTGTTGACCTTGTAACGGCCGACGTTGGCGAGGTCGTAGCGCTTCGGGTTGAAGTAGAGGTTCTCCAGAAGCGTCTGCGCGGCCTCACGGGTCGGGGGCTCGCCCGGACGCAGCTTGCGGTAGATGTCGAGCAGTGCGTCGTCCTGGCCCTGGGTGTGGTCCTTCTCCAGGGTGGCGCGCATGGACTCGTACTCGCCGAACTCCTCGAGGATCTGCTCGGTCGTCCAGCCGAGAGCCTTCAGGAGAACGGTGACGGACTGCTTGCGCTTGCGGTCGATGCGGACACCGACCATGTCGCGCTTGTCGATCTCCATCTCCAGCCAGGCACCCCGGGAGGGGATGACCTTGACCGAGAAGATGTCCTTGTCGGACGTCTTGTCGATGGAGGAGTCGAAGTAGACACCCGGCGAACGGACCAGCTGCGTCACGACGACACGCTCGGTGCCGTTGATGACGAAGGTGCCCTTGTTGGTCATGAGCGGGAAATCGCCCATGAAGACCGTCTGGGACTTGATCTCGCCGGTCTCGTTGTTGGTGAACTCGGCCGTGACGAAGAGCGGGGCGGCGTACGTGAAGTCGCGCTCCTTGCACTCGTCGATCGAGTTCTTGGGAGGCTCGAAGCGGTGGTCGCGGAATGTCAGGGACATCGACCCGGAGAAGTCCTCGATCGGGGAGATCTCCTCGAAGATCTCCTCCAGACCGGACTTGGTGGGGACGTCCTGTCCGCTGTCCAGAGCCGCCTCGACACGAGCCTTCCACGCGTCGTTTCCGAGCAGCCAGTCGAAGCTCTCGGTTTGCAGCGCAAGAAGGTTCGGAACCTCGAGGGGCTCCTTGATCTTTGCAAAAGAGATGCGCAGCGGGGCGGTGCTGGCGCCGTTGTTCGTATTCGCGGAGGCAGTGCGCGAGGCGGCCAAGAGGGGGTCCTTCCGAGGGCTCGGACTCACTACGCGCGTACCGGTCCCAAGCCGGACACCGGGACAGCCGTTTCCTGAATCAGCCAAAAGGCCAGGTCAGGATCGGTTCAATCCACAGTGCTGAAGCGAGGGCATGCCCCTGGTGACGGGCAGGAGGCAGCTAACAGGCAGCGCAAAGGGTCAGTGTAGCCACTAGGCCCACTGATGTCCAGTGCGGGTTTTTGAAGACCCTCGTTGTTCTCAACCCCTGCTGCAAGCCACGCCCTCGATGCACATCGATACTGCCCTCTTCGCCACCGATCCATGCCTCGGATCCGGATCGTTGTGACGACGCGTCCTGAGAATTGCGCGCTGCGTGCGGTTCGTCAAGGCCCCCCATGCCCGAACCGGGTGCTGCCATCGTCACTTGCAACCCGTCTTGCAACCTGTCTTGCTGCCCGTCACAGGGCGGCCGGAGGCACGAACGAAGATCACCATACTCGTAGCGACCGACAGCGCAAGGCAGTCGCCGCACGGCCCCCTCGAACGCCGAAGAGCGACCACCCAGATGGATGATCGCTCTTCGGTGCGTCAGCGTTACAGCCCCTGCGGGAGAGGCTGTGTCGGCTCACTCGAGCCGCCGCCGCGGGGCGCCCACAGGCGCCGCGGCGGACGACTCGTGGTGTTACTTGACCTCGACGGAGGCGCCGGCGCCCTTGAGGGACTCGGCGGCCTTCTCGGCGGCGTCCTTGGCGACCTTCTCGAGGACCGGCTTCGGAGCGCCGTCCACGAGGTCCTTGGCCTCCTTGAGACCCAGGGAGGTCAGCTCACGCACGACCTTGATGACCTGGATCTTCTTGTCGCCGGCACCCGTGAGGATGACGTCGAACTCGTCCTGCTCGGCCTCGGCCTCGGCGGGGGCGGCGGCACCGGCGGGACCGGCAACGGCGACCGCGGCGGCGGCGGTGACGTCGAACTTCTCCTCGAAGGCCTTAACGAACTCGGAGAGCTCGATGAGGGTGAGGGACTCGAACTGCGCGAGCAGCTCTTCCTGGGACAGCTTCGCCATGATGGCGTCCTTCCACTAAATCGGCAGGTGCCGGATGTACTGGTGAGGCGGGCGTACGTTCGGCCCGCTACGACCGTCGCCTCAGGCGGCGGTCAATGCGCGAGCCGAATTACTCGGCACCGCCCTGCTCTTCGAGCTTGACGCGAAGCGCCTCCGCAGTGCGGACGAACTTCGACGGAAGCGCCTGGAAGAGCTGCGCAGCCTGAGTCTGCTTGCCCTTCATGGCACCCGCCAGCTTGGCGAGCAGAACCTCGCGGGACTCGAGGTCCGCAAGCTTCTTGATCTCGTCGGCGGACAGCGCCTTGCCGTCAAGGACACCGCCCTTGATGACGAGGTTGGGGTTGTCCTTGGCGAAGTCACGAAGACCCTTCGCCGACGTCACCGGGTCACCGGAGATGAAGGCAACCGCCGTCGGACCGTTGAACAGGTCGTCGAGCGTCGAGATCCCGGCCTCGTTGGCCGCGATCTTGGTCAGCGTGTTCTTCACCACGGCGTACTGGGCGTCTTCACCGAGCGAACGACGCAGCGTCTTGAGCTGCGCCACGGTGAGACCCCGGTACTCGGTCAGCACAGCGGCGTTCGAGCTGCGGAACTGGTCCGCGAGCTCGGCTACCGCGGCAGCCTTGTCGGGCCTTGCCATAAGCGTGGCCTCCTTCCGGGTGATGAGGACCGCTCAGAAGGAGACTGGGAAAACGAAACGCCCCGGCGCAGGCGCACGGGGCGTGACTCGACCGAACGGATCCGTACGAAGTACAGGACTGCCCGGGAGTTCATCCACAGTCACCTACGCGGGTCGTCCGCAGTTTCAGCGGATCCTTCGGTCACCGCGCCCTCTAGGAGCACACGGCAACGACCAGCGGTCTTTGGCTTCTGTGGAAGGTTACGTGAACGGGTCGCTGTCAAGCAAATCCGTACGTCGGCCGACGTCATACGCCGGCCGACGCCGATGTCAGCTCTCGATGTCGCCCATCATCTCGGCCAGGTCCATGACGTCCTTGGCGGGCGGCGCCTCGACCGTCACGGGCTTGTTGTAGTCGACGAAGGTGATGGTCATGTCGAGCTTGCCCTTGTCGGCGTCACCCTGCATACGGAACTGCTTGGTGCGGTCGTCGCCGTCGATCCACATGTCCATCGTGAGCGCGTCCACGCCCATCTTCTCGTACTGCTCAAGGCTCTTCTCCCGCTGCTCGCGGGTGGCCTTGCTCTCGTCCTTGAGGGACTTGCGGAACTCGTCGAGGGTGACGGTGCCCTTGTAGTGCGTGGTCTCGACGCCGTCGACCTTCTCGGTGCCGACCTTCTTCACGTCCTTGGAGCCGGTGAGGAAGGTGGACTCCTGGGCCGGGTTCTTGTCGGCCGTACCGGCGCCCGGAGCCGCGCCCCCCAGCGCGTCGTCGCCCAGCGTGGACAGGTCGAACTTGATCCAGCTCTTGCCGTCCATCTCCTTGGCGGCCGCGGCGCCGCCGCCTATGTACATCGCCTTGTCGACGAGGCGGATCTCGGCGGTGCCGTCCGCGCCCTGGTCGAGGGCGGTCATCTTCATGCTCATGGCGACGTCGGGCTTCATGCGCATCTGGGCATCGGCCTTGACGCGCCCCTCCTCAGGGGTCCTGCCGGTCATCCGGTAGCTGATGGAGGTGATGTCCTCCGTGTTCTTCGCCGCCTTGGCCACGGCCGCGGCGGGCGTCATCTTCGGCGACTCCTGGCTCGCGCTGTCCTTCGAACAGCCGACGGCACCCCCGGCGAGCACCAGCGCGGCGAGTGCCGCACCGGTCGTCCTACGACGCACGGATCCGCGCACAGAAAACTTCATGGTTCCCCCCAAGGAACAGATGAGCGACTCACAGACAGGGCGCGAGCGTATCCCAGAGGGACTCGGCCAGTCCTCCGAGTTCCTTGAGGCCCATGTGAACAGCCGGGACGCCTGGGACGCCTGGGTGGCGCCCCCACCTGTGTCCCGTACGAGAGCTCTCAAGCCGCCGGCTGAGTCTGCATCAGGTCCTTGAAGTCGGCGGTGTCACCGGCCGGGGGCTCCTCGGTGGAGACCTTCACGCCGTAGTCGCTGTAGAACGCCGTCGAGGACATCGAGCCGGTCGCCAGCTCGCCCTTCTCGACCTTCTTGACCAGCAGATCCTCGTCGTTGACCCATATGTCGATGGTCTCGGTGGTGACTCCGGCCTGTTCCAGCTGGCGCTTCATGTCGGCCAGTTGGTCCGCGGTGAGGTTCGAGCTCTCACCCGCGAGGTCCGCCACGTCGACCGTGCCCGAGTAGTGCGTGGTGTTCTCGCCGCGCACCTTCTCCTCGCCGACCTTCTTGACGTCCCCGGAGGCCAGCAGGAGCTTCACCGACTGGTTCGGCGTGGTGTTCTGCATCTGGTCCTTCATGTACGCGCCCGATCCGCCGGCGAGGTCCGCCAGGTCGTCGTACGCGTACTTGATCCAGTGCTTGCCGCCGGACTGCTCGGCGAACTTGTCGCCCATCTTCGCGTAGTAGGCGTCCGGCAGATAGCGGGCCTCCATGGAGGTGGTGCCCAGCTGGCGCATCTGGTCGGCCATCGTGCCGCCGGTGTACGTGATCGTCAGGGTGCCGGTGAGGCCGTCGGACCAGCCGAGGGCGCCGTCCGCCTCCATGGACATCATCGTGCCCATGGTCGTGGTGGACTCGACCTTGGCGGAGTCGGCCTTGTCGGTGGACTTCTCGACGGAGCGCAGGGCCACGATCGGGTTCGCCTGCGTCTTGGCCTTGCCGGCCGCCTTGTCGCCCCCGCCGGAACTCCCGCCCGAGCCCCCTTCGGAGTCCGAGCCGCTACAGGCCGCGACCCCCGTCAGCGCGGCGGCCATCGCGATCGAGACAGTCGCGCGTCGCACGGCAGTGCTCTTCATTCGTCCCCCTATGCGATTCCTGTGCCTTGCACGCTAGCGCAGGGCACTGACACCCGGTCCGGAAACGGGCATCTGACAAAGAGGGACGGGCCCCGCACCTCGAAAGGTTGCGGGGCCCGTCCTGGAATCGCGTGTGCGACGCGGCTGCCGGTGAGCGTCAGGCTCAGACGGCGGCCGGGTCCTCCTCGACGAGGAGGTTGCGGGTGCGGTTCGGGTCGAGCGGGATGCCGGGGCCGATCGTGGTGCTGATCGCGGCCTTCCGGATGTAGCGACCCTTGGCGGCGGACGGCTTCAGACGGAGGATCTCCTCCAGCGCGGCGCCGTAGTTCTCCACCAGCTGGGTCTCGTCGAACGAGGTCTTGCCGATGATGAAGTGCAGGTTCGAGTGCTTGTCGACGCGGAACTCGATCTTGCCGCCCTTGATCTCGGTCACGGCCTTGGCCACGTCCGGGGTCACGGTGCCGGTCTTCGGGTTCGGCATCAGACCACGCGGGCCGAGGACACGGCCCAGGCGGCCGACCTTGCCCATGAGGTCCGGGGTGGCAACGACGGCGTCGAAGTCCAGACGGCCCTTCGCCACCTCGTCGATGAGTTCGTCGGAGCCGACGATGTCGGCGCCCGCGGCGGTCGCTGCCTCGGCACGGTCACCGGTCGCGAAGACCAGGACCCGGGCGGTCTTACCGGTGCCGTGCGGGAGGTTCACGGTGCCACGGACCATCTGGTCGGCCTTGCGCGGGTCGACACCCAGGCGGAAGGCGACCTCGACGGTGCCGTCGAACTTGCTCGTGGAGGTCTCCTTGGCGAGACGGACGGCCTCGAGCGGGGCGTACTGCTTGTCCCGGTCGATCTTGGCGTCCGCAGCGCGGAGAGACTTGCTGCGCTTGCTCACTACTGCTCCTGTGTGTTCTGAGGAGTCGTGGTGTGGGCCGAGCAGGCCCTGCCACGGTCTTTCCTACGGGGTGGAGGTCAGCCCTCGACCGTGATGCCCATGGAACGGGCGGTGCCGGCGATGATCTTCGACGCGGCGTCCAGGTCGTTGGCGTTCAGGTCGGGCATCTTCGTGGTGGCGATCTCGCGGACCTGCGCCTGGGTGATCTTGGCGACCTTGGTCTTGTGCGGCTCGCCGGAGCCCTTCTCCACGCCCGCGGCCTTGAGGATCATCTTCGCGGCCGGCGGGGTCTTGGTGATGAAGGTGAAGGAGCGGTCTTCGTAGACCGTGATCTCCACCGGGATCACCCAGCCACGCTGCGACTCGGTCGCGGCGTTGTAGGCCTTGCAGAACTCCATGATGTTGACGCCGTGCTGGCCCAGTGCGGGGCCGACCGGCGGCGCCGGGTTGGCCGCACCGGCCTGGATCTGGAGCTTGATGAGCCCCGTGACCTTCTTCTTCTTGGGAGGCATTGCTCTCTCCGGGTCCTAGTGAGAGTTTTCAGCCGCCGATCCGGATCATCCGGACGGAGGCATACCGCACAACGATAACGGGTATCTGTGTGCGGCCAAAAACCGAGCAGGTCAGACAGGCTGTGAAGGCCCGTCTGACCTGGTCGGAGGCGTGTGTTCCGGAAGATCGTCCCGCGAGGGGTCAGTTCTTCTGGATCTGGTCGAAGCTCAGCTCGACCGGGGTCTCGCGGCCGAAGATCTCGACGAGGCCCTTGACCTTCTTCGAGTCGGCGTTGATCTCGTTGATGGTCGCCTGCAGCGTCGCGAACGGGCCGTCGGTGACGGTGACCGAGTCGCCCACCTCGAAGTCCAGCACCTGGACCTCGAGCTTGCGGGACGGAGCCGGCTTGCCCTCGGCCTCGGCGGCCTCGCGGGCGGCCTTCTCCTCGGCCTCTGGGGCGAGCATCTTGACGATCTCGTCCAGCGTCAGCGGGTACGGGTCGTACGCGTTGCCCACGAAGCCGGTGACTCCGGGGGTGTTGCGGACGACGCCCCAGGACTCGTTCGTCAGGTCCATGCGCACCAGCACGTAGCCGGGGAGCTTGTTCTGACGGACGGTCTTGCGCTCGCCGTTCTTGATCTGCGCGACCTCTTCCTGCGGCACCTCGGCCGCGAAGATGAAGTCCTCGACGTTCAGGGAGACGGCACGCTGTTCGAGGTTCGTCTTCACGCGGTTCTCGTAACCCGCGTACGTGTGGATGACGTACCACTCGCCGGGCAGCCTGCGGAGCTCCTCGCGGAGGGCCACGACGGGGTCGACCGGCTCGGCCTCTTCTTCGGGCTCTTCGAGCTTCTCGGCTTCTTCGGCCTCGTCGGAGACGGCCGGCTCGTCGACGTCCACGTCGGCCTCGACGTCCTCACCGGACTCGTCCTCGACGTGCAGGGCAGCCTCTTCGGCGGCCTCGCCGGCCTCGGCGTCGGCAGCCTCGACCTCGTCCTCGACGTCCGCGCCCTCGACGATGTCGAGCTCGTCGTCAACGGACTCGACCGACTCGCCGGCGTCGTTCAGGTTCGGGTCAGACACGGTGGCTGCTTCTTCCTGGATCATGGGGGTGGAACACGCGAAAGCGGGCGCCGGGTACGGCGCCCTTCGCGCTTGGCTCAGCCGAATACGTACTTGGCGGCCTTGTCGAGTCCGAAGTCAATCAGAGTCACCAGACCGATCATGATGACCACGAACACAATCACCACTGTGGTGTACGTCGTCAGCTGATTCCGGGTCGGCCAGACTACCTTGCGGAGTTCCGCGACGATCTGGCGGTAGAAGAGGGCAAGGCGCTTCAGCGGGCCCTTCTTGGCACGCTTACCGCCCTTGCGGCCCTTCTTCTGGGACTCCGGCGCCTCATCCTGGGCATCAGGCATGTCGATGGAGCCCACGGCGTCCGTCACTCGTCCTCACCTGATTCCGGGTCGTGGCCGTGCCGCGCCCGGGTATGAGCCGCACGGCGGTGCAATGCAGTACGTACATGCGCACACATCCTGGCGAAAGGAGTGTGTAGCAGGGCCGGAGGGACTTGAACCCCCAACCGCTGGTTTTGGAGACCAGTGCTCTACCAATTGAGCTACGACCCTTTGTTTCCCCAACAACGTACCGCATCCGCCCGGGTGCTCGGTGTGCACCGGGTGGGCGCGGCCGGTGAAGGCCAACGAGGTGAGAGTGTACGTGGTCGACGGCCGGTCGTCGAACAGAAAGTGTCCGTAAGGACTTTGTCGGCCGGTGCTCAGTCTGTGAAACCCGTGTGCCGGAGAGGTTTCGTGTCTGGAACGATGGGCCCATGAGCGCTGCAACCCCTCCCACCGAGCGCCGGGTCTCCGCCCGGGTCGGTGCGATCTCCGAGTCCGCCACCCTCGCCGTGGACGCCAAGGCCAAGGCCCTCAAGGCCGCAGGACGTCCGGTGATCGGCTTCGGCGCCGGTGAGCCCGACTTCCCGACCCCGGGCTACATCGTCGAGGCCGCCATCGAGGCCTGCAAGAACCCGAAGTACCACCGGTACACGCCGGCCGGCGGCCTTCCCGAGCTGAAGGCTGCGATCGTCGCCAAGACGCTGCGCGATTCCGGCTACGAGGTTGACGCCTCCCAGGTCCTGGTGACCAACGGCGGCAAGCAGGCCATCTACGAGGCGTTCGCCGCGATCCTCGACCCGGGCGACGAGGTCATCGTCCCGGCGCCCTACTGGACGACGTACCCGGAGTCGATCCGTCTCGCCGGCGGTGTCCCGGTCGAGGTCGTCGCGGACGAGACGACCGGCTACCGCGTCTCGGTCGAGCAGCTGGAGGCGGCCCGTACGGAGAAGACGAAGGTCGTCCTCTTCGTGTCGCCGTCCAACCCGACGGGTGCGGTCTACAGCGCCGAGGACACCGAGGCCATCGGCCGCTGGGCCGTCGAGCACGGTCTGTGGGTGCTGACGGACGAGATCTACGAACACCTGGTCTACGGGGACGCGAAGTTCACCTCCCTCCCGGCGGTCCTGCCGGAGCTGCGCGACAAGTGCATCGTGGTCAACGGCGTCGCGAAGACATACGCGATGACCGGCTGGCGTGTCGGGTGGATCATCGGCCCGAAGGACGTGGTGAAGGCCGCGACGAACCTCCAGTCGCACGCCACGTCGAACGTGTCGAACGTCGCCCAGGCCGCCGCCATCGCCGCCGTCTCCGGCGACCTGACGGCCGTCGCCGAGATGCGCGAGGCCTTCGACCGCCGCCGCAAGACCATTGTGCGGATGCTCAACGAGATCGACGGCGTGCTCTGCCCGGAGCCCGAGGGCGCCTTCTACGCGTACCCCTCGGTGAAGGCCCTCATCGGCAAGGAGATCCGCGGCAAGCGCCCGCAGAACTCCGTCGAGCTGGCCGCGCTGATCCTGGAGGAGGCCGAGGTCGCGGTCGTCCCGGGCGAGGCTTTCGGCACGCCGGGCTATCTCCGGCTCTCGTACGCGCTGGGTGACGAGGACCTCGTCGAGGGCGTCTCGCGGATCCAGAAGCTGCTGTCCGAGGCCAAGGACTGAACCTCCTCACCGTGAGTGGGGTAAGAAGCGGGCCGCCTCCCAGGGAGGCGGCCCGCTTCTTCGTGTCCTGGTTCGTGTCTCAGTGCGAGCAAGACCACGTTCAGGGAAAGCGCTACCGATACGGACTCGGCGTACGGCAGGATCCTGGAATGGAGCACGTACGTGAGGTCTCTGAGCTGCCCAAAGCTCATCTGCACCTGCATTTCACCGGGTCGATGCGAATCACCACTCTGCTGGAACTCGCCGACAAGCACGGGATCCACCTTCCCGACGCGCTGACCAGCGGGGAGCCACCGAAACTGCGGGCCACCGACGAGCGCGGCTGGTTCCGCTTCCAGCGGCTGTACGACGCGGCGCGGTCGTGCCTCAGAGATCCCGAGGACATCCAGCGGCTGGTGCGGGAGGCCGCCGAGGAGGACCTCAAGGACGGCTCGGGGTGGCTGGAGATCCAGGTCGACCCGACCTCGTACGCGCCCCGGCTGGGCGGGCTGATCCCGGCGCTGGAGATCATCCTGGACGCCGTGGACTCGGCCGTGCGCGAGACCGGGCTCGGGATGCGGGTCCTGGTGGCCGCGAACCGGATGAAGCATCCGCTGGACGCCCGCACGCTGGCCCGGCTGGCCGTGCGGTACGCGGACCGCGGCATCGTCGGCTTCGGGCTCTCCAACGACGAGCGGCGCGGTATGGCGCGGGACTTCGACCGGGCCTTCGCCATCGCGCGTGAGGGCGGGCTGCTGGCCGCGCCGCACGGCGGCGAACTGACGGGCCCGGCGTCCGTCCGTGACTGCCTGGACGACCTGCACGCCTCGCGGATCGGACACGGGGTGCGGGCGGCCGAGGACCCGTGGCTCCTGAAGCGGCTCGCGGACCGGGGCATCACCTGTGAGGTCTGCCCGGCGTCGAACGTCGCTCTCGGCGTGTACGAAAAGCCGGAGGACGTCCCCCTGCGCACGCTCTTCGAGGCGGGGGTCCCGTTGGCGCTCGGCGCGGACGACCCGCTGCTGTTCGGCTCGCGGCTGGCGGCCCAATACGACATCGCGCGCCAATATCACGCCTTCACGGACGCCGAACTGGCCGAGCTCGCACGGCAGTCGGTACGGGGTTCTGCGGCCCCGCAGGACATCAAGGCGAAGCTGCTGTCCGGGATCGACGACTGGCTGAGCGCCCCGGTCGCCTGAAGTGCGCGTAGGGCGGATACGCCTGGAAGCCGATGTCCAGTTCCGTGTGACGTCCCCGGCTCAGGGGCAGGTGTGTCGTGAGCGAGGTGACCAGCACGTCGTATCCCTTGGCGGCCCTCTTGTGGCGCGGGCCGAAGCCGGCCGCGACCTCCAGCTGGACGGACGCCGAGGCGAAGGTGTCCCGGGCGCCGAAGAGGAACAGTGTCCGGGCGTGCACGGCGGGGCGGATCCGGTCGACGGGGTCCAGGCGCTCCCAGCGTTGCTCCCAGCGCGCCTGCCAGGCCGCGGCGTGGTCCGCGGTGCGCTGTTCGTCGGTGCGGACGGTGCCCGGGGTGCCCCGGGTCAGCCCGCGGCGCAGCGACGGCCACACGGAGGGCCGCAGGCCCAGTGACCGGTGGGCGAGGACGAGGTCGACCGGCACTCCGGGCGCGTACGTCCTGGGCACGCTGTCGCGCAGCGGGACGTGGACGACCGTGTGCCGGGAGTACGCGGCGAACGAGAACAGCGCGGCGAGGCGGGCCAGTCCGTCGTGGTCGCCGACCAGATAGCCCCAGCCCCGCAAGGGGTCGCTGAGCGTGGTGTGGCGCAGCGCGGGGCGCGGCTGGACCACCCGGAACGCGTACCGGCCGGCGCTCGGCCGGAACTCGTCGCCCCTCAGCCGCACAGGAGTTCTCTCATGGCCCCAGGGTGATCGCCGGGCCGGGCGACCGGCAAGCGAAATATCCCGCCGCCGCGCTCGGGGGCGGCGGGCGCACCCCGGGGGGTGCCTCAGAGGCTGACGCCGACCGTCACCGGTTCGTTGACGAGCGTGATCCCGAAGGCGGCGTGGACGCCCGCGACGACCTCGCGGGCGAGCGCGAGGAGGTCCTCCGTGGTGGCCTCGCCGCGGTTGGTGAGGGCCAGGGTGTGCTTGGTGGAGATGCGGGCGGGGCCGGTGCCGTAGCCCTTGGTGAAGCCGGACTTGTCGATCAGCCAGGCCGCGGAGGTCTTGGTGTGCCCGTCGCCCGCCGGGTACGCGGGTGGGAGCACGCCGTCACCCAGGCGCTCCTCCACGCGCGCGTGGAACACGGCGAACTCCTCGTGGGTGAGGATCGGGTTGGTGAAGAACGAGCCGGCCGACCAGGTGTCGTGGTCCTCCGGGTCGAGCACCATGCCCTTGCCGGAGCGCAGCTCCAGGACGGTCTCGCGGGCCTTCTCCAGCGGCACGCGGTCGCCGGGCTCGACACCGAGGGCCCGGGCCGTCTCGGCGTACTTGATCGGCGCGGACAGCCCGGAGGCGTTCTCCAGGTCGAAGCGGACGCGCAGCACGACGAAGCGCTCGGGGTCGGCCTTGAAACGGCTGTGGCGGTACGAGAAGGCGCACTCGGCGTTCGCGACGGTGACCGTCTCACGGGTCCGCCGGTCGTAGGCGATCACTTCGGTGATCGTCGACGACACCTCCTGGCCGTACGCCCCCACGTTCTGGATGGGTGTCGCGCCCGCGGAGCCCGGGATTCCGGCGAGGCACTCGATGCCCGCGAGACCGGCCTCGACGGTGCGGGCGACGGCGTCGGTCCACACCTCGCCTGCGGCCAGCTCCAGCTTCGTACCGTCGAGGGCGAAGCCGCGGGTGGCGATGCGCAGGGCCGTGCCCGCGAAGCCCTTGTCGCCGATGACCAGGTTGGATCCGCCGCCGATCAGCAGCAGCGGCGTGCCGGAGTCGTCGGCCTCGCGGACGGCGGCGATCACCTCGGCGTCGGTCGTGGCGGTGATCAGGCGCGCGGCGGGGCCGCCGAGCCGGAAGGTGGTCAGCGGGGCGAGCGGGGCGTCGTGGAGTTCCAGCACGTGCCCAAGAGTACGAGAACGGCCCCGCCGGTCGGGGCGGGGCCGTTCTCGGGGCCGGGCAGCTGTCCGCGGCGGTGGTCGGTCACAGACGGCGCAATGCTTCCGGCCAGTCGAGCGGGAGGTCGTCCGCCGTGACCGTCCAGGAGACGAACTTCGCGTCCCGCATCTGGGGGCCGAGGCCCCGGGCGGTCGGCGCGTGCGTGCCGGAGCGGGCGAAGGCCTTGAGCGCCGCGGGCGACTCCCAGGCGGACAGGGTCCAGAAGGTCCGCCGCAGCGGGGCCGCCTTGAGCGTGGCGCCGTACGCTCCCGGGGCCCTGCTCACCTGCCGCCAGACGGCCGGTGTCCTGGCGAAGAACTTCAGCGCTCCCCAGCGGGTGCGGGTCTCGAAGCGGGAGGCGAAGACGTGCACCTCGGCGCCCTGCGGCGGCTTGTTCGGCACGGTCCAGGGAAGGGTGGGCATGATCGGACTCCTTTCGGTTTGATTTCCGAACTCTCGTGGGTTCGACATCCGGACCAACCGCGAGCCAACTGCGAGCCGAAGGCGAAGCGAGCGTTTGGATTCCGGACTCGGTGAGGCCCTCAGCGGGAGGCCGTCTCCAGCACCCGCTCGGGCGGGGTCTCCGCGTTCTCGTCCGCCGCCTCCGTCGCACGGCGACGACCGGGGATGAGCAGTGCCGCGACTCCCGCCACGGCCACCGCGGCGGAGCCGACCCAGAGCGCCGGCTGGGTGCCGTCCACGAAGGTCTGTGCGGTTCCGTAGCCGCCCTGGGCGGAGAAGATCGAGGCCATCACCGCGATACCGAGCGCGCCGCCGACCTCGCGCAGCGCGTTGTTGGCGCCGGACGCGATTCCCTGCTCCTGCGGCTTGACGCTGGACATGACCAGGTTGGAGGCGGGGGCGAAGAAGAGGGACATGCCCACGCCGCTGATGATCAGGGCGGGCAACTGTGTGGCGTACGGCGTGTCGGGCGCGATGACGGTGGCGAACCAGCCGAGCCCGACGGCCTGCAGGAACAGACCCGCGGCGACGACCGGGCGGCCGCCGATCCGGTCGGACAGATAGCCGGCGACGGGCGCTATGAGCATCGGCATGCCCGTCCAGGGCAGCATGCGCAGTCCCGCCTCGGTGGGCGAGTAGCCGAGGACTCCCTGCATGTACTGGCTGAGCAGGAAGATCGAGCCGAACATCCCGAGGAACATCAGCAGGCTGGCCGCGTTGATCCCGGCGAAGGCCCGGTTGCGGAAGAGCCGCATCGGCAGCATCGGGTTCTTGGCGTTGATGCCGTGGAGCACGAAGCCGACGAGCAGAGCGGTGCCCGCGAACAGCCCCAGCAGGACGATCCCGTCCGTCCAGCCGACGACGGGCGCCCGGACCAGCCCGTACACGATCCCGAAGAGGCCACCGCTGGCCAGCAGGGTGCCGCGGATGTCGAGCGGGGCGCCGACGCCGAACGACTCCGACAGCCGCAACCGGGCGAGCGGCAGGAGCGCCAGCCCCAGCGGAACGTTCAGCCAGAAGATCCACTGCCAGGAGATGTGCTCGGTGAGGCTGCCGCCGATGAGCGGCCCCGAAGCGACCGCGAGACCGTTGACGGCACCCCAGATCCCGTACGCCATCCCGCGCTTGGCGGCCGGAACGGCGGCGGTGAGCAGGGTCAGCGTCAGCGGCATCATGATGGCGGCGCCGACGCCCTGGACCGCGCGGGCGGCGATCAGCGAGTCGATGCCGGGCGCCATGGCCGCGGCGGCGGACGCGCCGGTGAACACGGTGATGCCGACGAGGAAGAGCCGGCGCCGGCCGAACCGGTCACCCAGGGCCGCGCCGAACATCAGCAGCACGGCGAAGGTGAGCGTGTACGCGCTGACGGTCCATTCCAGATCGGGGAGGTCTCCCCCGAGGTCCTCACGGATCGAGGGCAGGGCGGTGGTGACGACGAGGTTGTCGAGCGCCGCCATGAACCCGGCGACGCTGGTGATGACGAGGGCCCAGACGGCTCCCCCGCGACGTGCGGTCTGCTGTGACATCGCTTCCCCCAGCGGGTGATCGCTGACTTCAATTAGTTATTGCTGACTAACTTTCACGGGCATGAAAGGGCGGCAATCTCCGCCACCCCTGGTTCAGTGTTCGAGCCGACCCTTGGCCCGGGCCGAGGGGTATAGCCCCTCCCAGACCCGGTGGTCGGGCGGGAATCCCATGACCACCAGGCAGTTGACGAGCATTCCGTACGCCATGAAGGTCGTGGTCTCGTCGACATCGGCACCGAGCGGCAGATGGACGGTGTCCCACAGGCGCATCCAGCCCGCCCTCACCGCCTCGCCCAGTTCGTGGTCGCCGGTCTGCTCGGCAGCCGCCACCGCGACGTACATCTGCATCTGCATGAGCAGTTGTTCGGGGTTCTCGGCGATGACCCTGGTGTACGCGTTCGCCATGGAGTGCAGGGCCTCTTCGCCCTCCAGCCCCTTGGAGGCGTCGGCGAAGGTGCGCATGGTCTCCTCCATGCACCGCTCGGCCGCCGCCAGGAAGATCGCCTTCTTGCCCGGGAAGAGGCGGAAGAGGTACGGCTGCGAGACACCCACACGCTTGGCGATCGCCTCGGTGGACGTGCCGTAGTAGCCGCCCCGGGAGAACTCGCTCATCGCCGCGCGGATGACGCTCTCGCGCCTCTCTTCTGCGCTCATCCTGACCATGCGAACAAGTTAGTACTCAATCACTAACTAGGTCAAGGGGTGGGGGCGCGGCGAGGAGAAGACAGGTGGTGCGAGAGGCAAGCAGTAAGGGGCGCCCGCAATGGCGGACGCCCCTTACCTGCGCTTCACGTGCCCCGGACTTGCGCTTCTCGCGCCCCGGCGGGCCCTGCCCCGTCAGGCGAGGCGGACGACCGCGCGGGACATGCCCAGGACCTTCTGGCCCGCGCTCATCGCGACGAGGTCGACGCGGACGGTGTTGTCGTCGAGCTTGGCCGCGACCTTGCCGCTGACCTCGATCGTGGCGCCCTGGTCGTCGTTCGGGACGACGACGGGCTTGGTGAAGCGGACGCCGTACTCGACGACCGCGCCCGGGTCACCGGTCCAGTCGGTGACGACCCGGACCGCCTCGGCCATGGTGAACATGCCGTGCGCGATGACGTCCGGGAGGCCGACCTCCTTGGCGAACTTCTCGTTCCAGTGGATCGGGTTGAAGTCCCCCGAGGCGCCCGCGTACTGCACGAGCGTGGCGCGCGTCACGCCGAAGGTCTGGGCCGGCAGTTCGGTGCCGACCTCGACGTCGTCGTACGAGATCTTCGCCGTCATCTGTTCACGCCCCCTCGGCCGCGCGGGACACGAGCTTGGTCCAGGCGGTCACCACGTGCTCGCCCGCCTCGTCGTGGACCTCGCCGCGGATGTCCAGAATGTCGTTGCCCGCCAGCGACTTGATCGCCTCGATGGTGGAGGTGACCGTGAGCCGGTCGCCCGCACGCACGGGGCGGCGGTAGACGAACTTCTGGTCGCCGTGCACCACACGGCTGTAGTCGAGCCCGAGTTGGGGGTCCTGGACGACCTGTCCCGCGGCCTTGAACGTGATGGTGAACACGAAGGTCGGCGGGGCGATCACATCGGCGTGACCGAGGGCCTTGGCGGCCTCCGGGTCCGTGTACGCGGGGTTGGTGTCGCCCACCGCCTCCGCGAACTCGCGGATCTTCTCCCGGCCGACCTCATAGGGCTCGGTGGGCGGATAGGACCGCCCCACGAAGGACTGGTCGAGCGCCATGGGCCCGGCACCTCCTGGTTCGCAGCTGGGTGTAACGACGCGAGGCCGCCCCCCGACTTCAGGGGACGGCCTCGTGTACGAGCCTGATTTATCGCGTTTCGCGATGCGCGGTGTGCGCATTGCAACGCGGGCAGTGCTTCTTCATCTCCAGTCGGTCCGGGTTGTTACGCCGGTTCTTCTTGGTGATGTAGTTCCGCTCCTTGCACTCCACGCAGGCCAGCGTGATCTTCGGGCGGACGTCGGTGGCAGCCACAGGAGTGCTCCTTGACGAACGGATGGGACGATTAACGCTTATAACGCATAGAAGAGTAGCCGATCGAAGGACCGACCCCACAATCGGCTACTGTCAGTAGCGGTGACCGGACTTGAACCGGTGACACAGCGATTATGAGCCGCTTGCTCTACCGACTGAGCTACACCGCTGTGATGTGATCGGTTCCCGTCTTGCGACGGGAACCTTCCACACCAGAGCCCCAATACGGAATCGAACCGTAGACCTTCTCCTTACCATGGAGACGCTCTACCGACTGAGCTATTGGGGCGAGCGATGAAGACATTACACGCTCCGCCACCGAACGCCCAAATCCGTTTCGCGGCACCTGCCCCGGCCCGTTCCGGGCCGCTCGCGGGGAGTTTCACGCGCCCCTCCGGCACGACGGACCACACCGGTACGACTATTCCGCTCCTCCTCGATGCACGCCGGTCGCCGCCCTAGGCTCGACTCACGCTGCGTGATCTTGTGTCCCTCCTTCGCAGCGGCCGCCGAGCCCCAGGAGCGCGATGCCCGACAGTCAGCCGCAGCAGCCCCACTCCTCCTCGTCCTCGTCGGGCTCCTCGGGTTCGTCCGGCCGGAGCGACGGCTCCGACCTGCTGCTCTGCGGTGCCCGGCTCACCGACGGCCGGACCGTGGACGTAAGGCTGGGCGGCGGGCGCATCGAGGCGGTCGGCACGGCGGGCAGCCTCACCGCGCACAGCGCGCGCGTGGACCTCGCCGGCTATCTGCTCCTGCCGGCCCCGGCCGAGCCCCACGCGCACGGGGACACCGCCCTGTCGGCGGACGGCGACGGACCGGTGTCGTACGAGGCCCAGGAGGTCCAGCGCCGTACGACCGAGGCCGCGTTGCTCCAGCTCGGGCACGGTGCCACCGCCCTGCGCTCGCACGTGCGCGTGGGCGATGTGCAGGGGCTGGGCTCGATGGGCGCGGTGCTCCAGGCGCGGCGCGCGCTGCGGGGGCTGGCCGAGTTGACCGTGGTGGCGATGCCGCGGGTGCTGACCGGGCTCGCCGGGGCCGACGGGCTGGCGATACTGCGGGACGCGGTGAAAATGGGCGCCTCCGTAGTGGGTGGTTGTCCAGATTTGGATCCTGATCCGACGGGATATGTGGAGGCGGTCCTGGAGGTCGCCTCCGAGCACGGCTGCCCGGTCGATCTGCACACGGACGGTGACGACCCTGCGCGGCTCGCACGGCTCGCGGCGATGGCCGGCGGACTGCGGCCCGGGGTGACGCTCGGCCCCTGCGGCGGACTCGGGCGGCTGCCCTCCGAGGTCGCCTCGCGGGCGGCGGACCAACTCGCCGCGGCCGGCGTGAGCGTGATCTGTCTGCCCCAGGGCGGCTGCTCGGGCGTGGACCGCCGCGGAACGGCTCCGGTACGGCTGCTGCGGGCGGCCGGGGTGCGCGTGGCGGCCGGGAGCGGCGCCCTCAGGGACGTGTCGAACCCCGTGGGGCGCGGGGACCCACTGGAGGCGGCGTATCTGCTGGCTTCGCGGTACGGGCTGCGCGCCGGGGACGCCTACGACGCGGTGAGTTCGTCGGCGCGGGCCGCGCTCGGGCTGCCCGAGGTGCGGGTGGAGGCCGGTTTCCCCGCGGAGTTGCTCGCGGTGCGCGGGGACCGGCTCGACGCGGCGTTGTCCCTGGCGTACAGCCGGATCGTGGTGCATCGGGGGCGGGTGGTGGCGCGTACGAGTGCGGTGCGGGAGTACTGCAACTCCGCCGTGACCGTGGCGTTGGACCTGCCTCGACAGGGGAGGACGGGGCGGGCGGAGGAGCCGTCATGAGGCTTCGTGGAGCTTGGGGCGGCCTGAGGCGGGTGCGGCTTTCAGTACGGGCACGTGCGCGTGGAGCCTGTTCGGGCTCCACGCGCGCGTGCTGATGCTTTCGACATCCACCTTCTCGTGGCCATCGGGTCGCCCTTGGCCGTCGGGTTCCGGACAGGCCGTCAGAAGCCGCCCAGCAGGCCCCCGGTGAACGGGCTTCCCGGGCCGCCGAACCCGTCCGCGGGTATCTCGGTGGCACCGGACGGCGCGCTGACGTCGCCCGCCTCACCGAACTTGACCACCAGGGGGAGCCGGGTGCCCTTCGGACCGTCCGCGAGCGCGGCGAGGTCTACGGAGACACGGGTCAAGTCGCCGTTCTTCAGAGAGAAGTTGACGGCGATCTTCTTGTCCGGGGCCTCCTTGAGGTCCTCGTCGGTGGGCAGTTCGGCGCCCGCCGGAAGGTCGTCGGCCAGCGGACGGAGCTTGTCGAGGACACCGGTGAGCAGCTCGCGGAACGAGGCCTTGGCGACGATCCGTTCGACGCCGTCGCTGCCTCCCTCGTTGCTGAAGGTGACCTCGCGGGCGACGACTCCGCGTACGGCCTTGAGGATCTTCTGCTGGGTCTTGGTGTCGATCTCGTCGGGCCCACCGGGCTGGTCGGTCTTGCTGCCCTTGTCGCCCTTCTCAGAGCCAGGAGTGCCCTTCCCGGCCCGGTCGAGTTCGCTGGTGTCGACCTTGACCCACTTTCCCTCAATGACCTTCTTGAGCTCCTTCTCGCTCTCGGGGAGTTCGTCGGCCGACGGCAGCGGGAAGCCCATGGCCTCACCGAGCGCCTTCATGTCCGCGCGGTAGTACGTGAAGTCGCCGACGAGGCGGTATTCGGCCAGAACGCCATCGGGCCCCGAGATCGTCACGCCCGTACCGACGAGATCCTTCTCACCCGAGTCGGCGAGCGGTTTCCTCGACTCGACGGACACCTTGATCCGCACTCCGGTGAACAGTTCGGCGAGCTCGGGCGGCAACTCCTCGCCGGGCTCCGCCTCTTTGGCCAGTTCCGTGAGGGCGGAGGGCTTGGCGTCGAGCCCCAACTCGAAGGCCAGCGACTTCTTTTCGCCGAGCCCTTCGAAGGCGCGGTCGACCTTCTGACCGGCGGTGAGGTTCTCGACCGTGCCGCAGGCGGCCGCGCCGGCGAGCAGCGCCGTGGTGCAGGCGGCCGCGGTGAGGGTCTTGCGCAGGGCAGGGCGGTGGCGCGTGGCAGTGCTCATGCGCATCGCGCGGCTCTCGCGTGTGGTGGTGATGACGGTCTCCTTCATGACGCCGTGCGGCGTCACCCCTCGTACACAGTGATCGTTCATGAGACCCACGAGTTATCCACAGGGTTGTGCGGCGAGTGGGGTCGTCCGGGCGTACGGTCGGAAACATGCGCATTGTCATTGCTGGAGGTCATGGTCAGATCGCGCTGCGGTTGGAGCGGCTGCTCTCCGCGCGCGGTGACGAGGTGGCGGGGATCATCCGCCGCGCCGAGCAGGGCGAGGATCTGCGGGCGGCCGGCGCCGAGCCGGTCCTGTGCGATCTGGAGTCCGCTTCGGTGGAGGAGGTCGCCACGCACCTGGAGGGCGCGGACGCCGCCGTCTTCGCGGCGGGCGCGGGCCCGGGCAGCGGGGTGGACCGCAAGAACACTGTGGACCGGGGCGCGGCCGTGCTCTTCGCGGACGCGGCCGCCCGGGCCGGAGTGCGTCGGCACGTGGTCGTTTCGTCGATGGGCGCGGATCCGGAGCACCCCGGGGACGACGTCTTCGACGCGTATCTGCGCGCCAAGGGCGAGGCCGACGCGTACGTACGCGCTCACCGGGGCCTGGACTGGACGATCCTGCGTCCCGGGATGCTGACGAGCGACGCCGGCACCGGTCTCGTACGCCTGGAGGCCGCCACGGGACGCGGCCCCATCCCGCGCGACGACGTCGCGGCGGTCCTCGCGGAACTGGTGGACACTCCGGCGACGGCCGGGCTGACGCTGGAGCTGATCAGCGGGTCGGCGCCGGTGTCCGTGGCGGTGAAGTCGGTGGCCGGGAACTGACCGTGAGCACGCACGCGGGCGTGGGGCGGTGATCGGCCACCCCCGCCCCACGAGCGCGAGGGGGAGAATCCGTGCCGGTTGAGGTACCCGCAGCTCAGGAGGCCCTGCTGCGGAGGATGTACGAGATCTTCAGCACCGCCGAACGCGACGCGTTCATCCCCCACTGTCTGGCGCCCGACGTGAACTGGCCGAACGTCGCCGACGGGGTCCGCCTGCACGGCCACGAGGCGGTACGCGCCTACTGGGCAGCGCAGTTCGCGGCCGCACACCCCCTCGTACGACTGGAGGGGCTGCGCCTCGACGAGGAGGGGCGACGCGTGGTCGCCCTGGTGCGCCCCGGGCTGCGGGACGCCACGGGCGAACACTGGGCGGAGGAGTCGGTCGAGCACGTGTACGCCTTCGGGGCGGACGGGCTGGTGAGCCGGATGGACGTACGCCGGCCTTGAACCGCCAGGGGGCGGGGCGCGGCACCGCCCGGGAATCGGCGGTGCAGCGCGGGGCTGTGAGGTCAGCCAGGGGACTGGCGGGCCAGTCAGTCAGGCAGCTGCGGGGTCGGCCGGGGCAGTGACAGCGAGAGTGAGCGCGCAGCGGGGGTCAGAAGAGCGGCAGCTGGCCCGGGAAGTCCGCGACGACATACCCGTCCAGCGCCGGCTGCGCAGCGCCCAGCTCCGCCTGTCTGCGCGACCCGGGACACGACACGAGCTCCCCACTCCCCCGCGCCCCAGGCGGGTCGTGCCGGGCGAACCGCCCCGCGACAACGGCAATCTCGCGACGGCACTCGGGGCAGTTCCTGCGACGTGAGGACATGAACTCAGGGTACGAAGGAAGCGGCGGGAGGCCGGGGAGGCCCAGGCCCCAGAACTCGGCCGCCGGGACGCATCGCCCCAAACACGCAGAAACCCCTTCCGAACTGCGTTCTCACAGTTCGGAAGGGGTTTCTCTCAGCGTGGCGGCGCCAGGGTTCGAACCTGGGTAGGCTGAGCCGGCAGATTTACAGTCTGCTCCCTTTGGCCGCTCGGGCACACCGCCGGGGTCGCTGCCATTCGAACCGCTGTTTGGCGGCGCTCTGTGGCAACGACGTAAACGATACCCGATGCTCGGGGGTGCTTCGCCACCCGATTGATCGGCGCTCGGAGGGGAGCGGGTGGCTAGGCTTATGCGGATGCGGCCCGGGACCGACGCGGTGCTCGACGGCCGCCACTACGCACCCCGATACAAGGAGCCACAGGACATGGCCGACTCCAGTTTCGACATCGTCTCGAAGGTCGAGCGGCAGGAGGTCGACAACGCCCTCAACCAGGCCGGCAAGGAGATCTCCCAGCGCTACGACTTCAAGAACGTCGGCGCCTCCATCTCCTGGTCCGGCGAGAAGATCCTTATGGAGGCCAACTCCGAGGAGCGGGTCAAGGCCATCCTCGACGTCTTCCAGTCCAAGCTGGTCAAGCGGGGCATCTCGCTGAAGGCGCTGGACGCCGGTGAGCCCCAGCTCTCCGGCAAGGAGTACAAGATCTTCGCCTCGATCGAGGAAGGCATCTCCCAGGAGAACGCGAAGAAGGTGGCGAAGATCATTCGTGATGAGGGCCCGAAGGGCGTGAAGGCACAGGTGCAGGGCGACGAGCTGCGGGTCAGCTCGAAGAGCCGTGACGACCTGCAGGCCGTGCAGGCGCTGCTGAAGGGCCAGGACTTCGACTTCGCGTTGCAGTTCGTCAACTACCGCTAACACAACGCTCTGAGCTGCACTAACTCGAAATCGCTGCGGCCGGAGGGCACAACGCGGGCACATCGCCGAGGACCGCCTCAACTGCGGCCCGCGTTGTGTCCTCTTTGCTCGGCCAGAGATGCGTGTAGATGTCGAGCGTGATCGACGGCTTCGAGTGGCCGAGGCGCACCTGCACCGTCTTCACGTCCTCTCGGTTCCTGATGAGCAGCGACGCGTAAAAGTGACGCAGGTCGTGCATGCTCGCGCCGTCCGGCACCCGGACGAGCGCGGGCTCGTCGCCCTCGCGCCGGCCGCCCTGCACCCATGCCGCGTACGCCTCCGCGTAGGCCTTGCCGAGGGCCTCGTTCGCCCTCTCCTCCATGCGCTCCCAGACGTACGACCAATTGGCCCGCCGGATCACCTCGTTGCGGTCGCTGGTGAACAGCATCTGCGCCTTGCGACGCTTCGGCTTCCGCGGGTCGGTCTTGTCCTCGATCTCCACCGTGATCGCCGGGTGCAGCTGGAGGTGCGCCGCGAGGGCATCGAGCGCCGAGGCGGCCAACGGCACCGTGCGGTAGCTCTCGTGCGTCTTCGGTTCACCGAGGTACGGCTCGGGCGGCTCGTCCCCTTCGGCGTCGGTGTCCTTGTCGGGGGTGATGAGCTGCTGTCGCACCGCCACTTCGCGGCGAAGGAAGTCGATGCAGTCGACCTCCAGCCCGAAGATCTCGCCCTGTCGCAGCCCGGAGGCCGCGGCGAGCAGGATCATCGCGCGGTACCGGGGCGTCGCGGCCTCGATCAGCGCGCGCACAGCGTCGGGCTCCAGGGGCACGATCTCGACTCGGCGGACCTCCGGCAGCTTGATGCCGGCGCACGGGTTCAACGCGATCGTCCGGTCCCGCACGGCGGTGTGCATCACGGTGACCAGGTAGGCGAACGTCACCCGCAGCGTGGACGGCGCGAGGACCTGGGACCGGTCCTTGACCCACGCCTGCACCTCCGAGGGTCGGATCGTGACGATCGGCCGGTCCGCGAACGTCGGGTAGATGTGCAGCCGTAGGGCCCGCTCGACGCGGGACGCGGTCCCGTCGCGGTGTACGGCCGAGGTGCGCCAGCGCTCGGCGACCGCCCGGAAGCTCTCCTTGCCCGCGGCGGGGTCGACGTAGAGGCCGCGTGCGAGATCGGCCCCGATCGTGTCCGCGCGGTTGTCGGCCTGGCTGCGCTTGGCGAAGTTCTCCTTCTGCTGCTCCCCCGCCGCGTCGCGCCAACGGACCTGCCAGCGCTTGCCCTTGCCGTGGTCCTTGCTGGGCACGAGGACGCGGGTCTTGCTGCTGTGCTCAGTGCACGGCTCGGCGCCCTTCTTCGGGCGAGAGAGGTGCCACCGGTCGTAGACGCTAGCCATCCCCGCCCTCCCGATCGATCTTCTCGTACCACTCGTAGAGGCCAGTGACGGGATCGCGCTCACCGCGCCCTACCTGCGTAGGCACCTCGGCGAAGTAGAGGCGAGTGCCGGCCGCTGACGTACCGGGGAGCGGCTGCTGTCCTCTCATCCACATCCAGACATCGCCGGAGTTCTGAGGCTCAGTGCCCTCCGGCGTCACCTGGTAGGGCTCCGAATACAGCGGAACCAACAGGCTGTTCGGCGACACGTCCAGGACGAGTGCGAGAGCGAGCAGCTCCTGCACGCTCACCGCGGGGCGTCGGCCGCTCTCGAAGTTGGCGACCACGGATCGATTCCAGGGAACTCCCAGGGCCGATAGCTCCTTGCCCAGGTCGGCGCCGCTCCAGCCTTTGCGGCCTCGCAGTTCCTTGACGCGTGCACGGACCACTTCCATGACGCCCTTGATGTCCTCCGGGGGTGTGCTCACGAGACACAGAATCGCACAGCTAGACATCAGTGGCAAGCTCTGGCATGCTGCTCAACAGACAGCAACAGTGTCTGTGAAGCACAAGGAGTGCTCGTGACTCGCACTGCCCGAACTCAGAGCGCCACGGCCGCTCGCCGCCCGCTCGCAAAGCCGCAGGAGATCGCCGAGTTCTGCGGCGTCCCGCTCGGCACCGTCTACCAGTGGTCCAGCCGCGGAGGCGGCCCGAAGCTCATCAAGGTCGGCCGCCACCTCCGGGCCCGCTGGTCGGACGTCGAGCAGTGGCTCGACTCCCAGACGATCGCCGCATAGAAGCGGCCCTCAGCAGGACGCCAATCCAGCTGAGGGCCATGAAGCAACCCAATCGACCAGACAAGCCGAACGGCGGCGCGGGCCCTAACCCGTATGCGCCGCCGTCGAAAGGAGCTTCACGTGAAGCGTACGACCACCCTTCCCAAGAACGCCACCGCGCTTTCCGGTCGCGTGCCGTACCTCGTCTCCGGAGCCGTCGGCCAGCTCTCCGCGGACGCCGACCGGCTCGCGGTCGAGTCCGCGGACCGGCACATCGCCGGACTCCTCAACGACGGCGCCCGCGCGCACGCCACCAGCAGCGCGGCCGGCATGTGCACCGTGTGGCCCGGCGTCTGCGCCGACACCGAACTCGGGCACTACGACCACTCCAACCACGACCACGAGGTCCTCGACAAGAGCGGCGGGCGTCTCCTCGACATCGCGTTCGTCCAGTTCAGCGACGAGCGGCTCGGCGCCAGCGAGCCCGTCGTCTGCATCGGCGAGGAGGACTTCGCCCCGGAGGAGATCCGGCCGAAGACCGCCGAACTCCGGCGCCTCCTCGACGTGGCCGACGCCCTGGCCGACAAGGTCATGGCCAGCAACGAACCCGTCACACCGGCCGAGCCCCGCACCTGGACCTACACCCGCCAGGGCGACCGCGCCACGGTCTCCGTCACCTGCACCCCCTGGTGCGAGAACAGCCACGAGATGGACCAGTACCTCACCGCGGCCCCCTCGGACATCTACCACCAGGCGTGGGGCCAGGAGCGGACCATCGAGGCCACCGAGGAGTTCGAGAAGTACGAGCCGCGCCGCCTTCTGTCCGCCCAGCTCGGCGTCATCCCGGACTCCGAGTTGGGTGAGGCCGAGCGCGTCCCGCACGTGAAGGTCGAGGTCGTCGACGGCCTGTGGACCCGCCCGATGGGTCCGGACGCACTGGCCGCCTTCATCGGCACGGTCGAGGGCCAGTTGGCCGAGCTGAAGAAGCTGCAGACCCGCCTCGTCCAGGTCCGCGCCGAGGCCGGCGAGTGACCTCCCGCACCCCCACCGGGAACCCCGGCGCCACCGCGGCGCCGGGGCCCTCCCGTAGGCGGTCACCGCTCCTGAACAACCCGTACGGCCTTTCCCTGCGCGAGGTGAGAGCCGAGGTCCGCCGACTGTCCGCCCGTGGCTGGCAGTTGTGGGAGCTCCGGCGCCGCTTCGCCCCCGACCGCAAGGACCGCACCACGTGATCGCCTACAACCGGATCGCCGACAAGGTCACCGAACTCGGCATCCAACACCGGTACAGCGGCGGCGCCCTCCGCGCCCAAGGCGTATGCCACGACGGGGACGCCGAAGGAACCGTGGCCATCCGGCGCGGCAACAACGGCGGCGCGGTCGTGTACTGCCACAAGTGCGAGGGGAACGCCGACTTCCTCGCCGCGCTCGGCATGACCGAGGCCGACCTCTTCGACGAGCCGCTTCCCGAGCGGGAGCGGCCCGCAGACGACACCTGGGTGCCGTGCCAGAAACACGGGCACAAGCGCATCGCCCAGTACGTCTACCGCGACGAGAAGGGCAACGTCGTCCACGGCGTGACCCGCTGCGATCACAAGTGCTTCGCCCAGTGGCGGCCCGACGACAGCAACCGCTCCGGCCGCCGCTGGTCCCTCAACGACGAGCAGGGCAAGCGGCTCGTACGAACGGTCCCGTACCGGCTCCCCGAGCTGCTGGAGGCCAAGCAGGCGGACCGCGTGATCTGGATCGCGGAGGGCGAGAAGGACGTCCACGCGCTCGTCGAGCACGGTCTCCCGGCCACCTGCAACGCGGCCGGATCCGGGAAGTGGACGACGGAGCACGCCGCGTACTTCGAAGGCGCGGACGTCACCATCGTCGCCGACCGAGACGAGCCGGGCCAGAAGCACGCGAAGGCCGTCGTCGAGACCCTCCAGGGGCTCGCCCGCACGGTCTACGTCGTCCAGGCCAAGACCGGCAAGGACGCGTACGACCACTTCGCCGCCGGCCACAAGGACGCCGAGTTCGTACAGGTATGGGCACCGGTCCCGCACCCCGCGGACCCGGCGGTGACCGAGTGACCGGGCCCATGTGGCTGCCCAACGTCGCTGCCGAGTCGAGCGGCCTCGTGCTGCCCAACGGCGACCCGGCGACTCCGGCCGAAGGCCCACGGGTCATCGGTGTGGAGCTGTCCGAGTTCCTGGACCAGGTCCCGCCGGAACCTGATTGGCTCGTCCCCGGACTCCTGGAGCGCCAGGACCGCATGATCCTCACGGGCGCCGAGGGCAAGGGCAAGTCCACGCTGCTGCGTCAGATGGGCGTCCAACTCGCCTCCGGCATCCACCCCTTCGGCGGGCCGGAGTTCCCTCCCCTGCGCGTGCTGCTCTTCGACCTGGAGAACACCAAGCGCCAGATCCACCGCAAGATCCACCCGCTCTACCTGGCCGCAGACAGCCGGTACAAGGGCGACATGACCATCGCGGTCCGCTCCGAGGGCCTCGACCTCACCGAAGGAGACGGAGAGGTCCTCGAAGCCGAGGTGGCCGCGGCCCGTCCCGACGTCCTGATCACCGGCCCCTCGTACAAGATGGCGGCCGGCGACCCGACCGAGGAAGGCCCGGCCCGCCTCGTCGCCTCCTGGCTCGACAAGCTGCGTACGAAGTACGGGTGCGCGGTCTTCCTGGAGGCCCACCAGCCGCACGCCTCCAACGGCGGCAAGCGCCCGCTCCGTCCGTACGGCGCCTCACTGTGGGTGCGGTGGCCGGAGTTCGGCCTCCACCTCGGAGACACCGGCCAGATCCAACACTGGCGCGGACAGCGCGACGAACGCGACTGGCCCGCAGTCCTCCAGCGCGGCGGAGCGTGGCCGTGGACGCCTCTCACCCGCGATCGAGACCTTCTGTGGGCCCGGATCGTCGACTACTGCCAGCAGCTCGGCGAGAGGCCGTCCGTGCGGGAACTGGCCAAGCTGACGGGCTCTGCACAGACCACTGTCCAGCGGGCCATCGATGAGCACCGCAACGAGTGGGACGCCCTCGACGGGACCGATTCATGACCGGCCTGTTCCACCGTTCCGCCAACCTGTACCACCAATCTGACCTGCAGAAATGGCTAGGTGGAACGGTTTTCGCGTTCCACCCGCCGACCTCACCCCATCTGACCTGCGATGTTCCACCGTTCCACGTGGTACCCCTACGGGGGCCCTTGGGTGGTACGGGCCCCCAGGGGCCCCGTGGACGGCGCACGCCGCAGGCGCCACGGAGGACGCCATGACCACCAACCGGCTCCGGTACGAACTCTTCGACCCCTTCCACGACCGCCACATCCAGCACGTCACCGACCTCTTCCGCGGCTACCTCCACGAAGAGTTCGAGCGCACAGGACGCGACGCCGACGGCTTCCCCGTCGCCCCGTACCTCCGCACCCTCCTCGTCTACGCGGCGAACGTCCCCGTCGCCCTCTGCGCCGCGGACCCGCGACACAAGGCGGTTGAACTCCTCTACGTCCGCCCCGAAGTTCGACGTCTCGGCCTCGGCCGCCACATCCTCACCTGGGTCCGCGGCCAGTGCCCCGGACAACTCCGAGTGAAGCCACCCGTCACGCCCGCCTGCGCCGCCCTCGCGGCCTCCCTCGGCATCCCCGTCGCAGAGGTCACCGACGACGAGCGCAAGCAGCGACAGGCCACCTCCCGCCGCTTCGAGCAACTGATCGCCGAACGCTGCCGACACCGGAAAGCGCGCCCGCCTGCTGGCAAGCCATGCCGGATCTGCCTCCAGAACTACGTCGACGCCATGCCCGACCGGATTGTCGGCCAGCAGGTAGCAGCCATGCGGATGGTCGCGGCCCTGCCTGTCTGATCGCGGCGGCTCTCGTCTCGCGCGCGCCCGCGAGGACCACAGACTTCCGGCCGTCACCCGACAGCCGGCCAACCCGAAGGAGCACCACCGTGATCGAAACCGTCATCGCCCTCGGAGACGCCCGCGACACCACGTTCACCGTCCAGACCATCCCCGTCACCACCGGCGAGTGCACCGTCTCGCACGGCGACTGTGGCAAGCCCGGTGTCACCGCCGTCCGCATCACCATTGACCAGCAGCGGCCGACTGAGAGCAGCACCTACCGGGTCACCCTGTGCGCGGACCACCAGGACGACGCCACGCGGCTGCACGAGTTGCAGGTGGCCTCCGCCCGCGAACTCCAGGACCCCGTCAAGCGGGCCGAGTTCCTGGCCGGCGCTGGCGTGAACGTCTGACCCGCACGACATAGGCCGGGCCCGCGGGATTCGGGCCCGGCCGCCCCCAGCACACCACGGAGGACACCCCCATGACCACTACGAACAAGCCCGCCGCGGTCCTCGCCCTCGCACAGGGCCAGACCAACGGCCAGGCCGCCACCGAGGCTGGCGTATCCGCCCGCACGGTCCTGCGCTGGCTGGAGGACGACGACTTCCGCCACGACGTCGACGCGACCCGTACGGCCCTCCTGCGCCTCGCCGTGGGGAGACTCGCCGCCGCCTCCACAAAGGCCGTGGACACCCTCGTCGACGCCCTCACCACAGAGAAGGGGCAGGCCCGCGTCCAGGCCGCGAAGGTTCTCCTCGACGCATGTCTGTCGCTGCGTGAGTCCCTCGACCTGGAAGAGCGTCTCACCGCATTGGAAGCCGACCGGCAGGACCACCACTGATGGCCCGCCTCACCCGCTACGCGGCCCGCGTCGCTGCCCTCGAAGCCCGGTACGACGCCAACCGGATGCACTTCCGCACCTCCAGGGGCCGCCGCTTCTCCCTCGACTTCGGCGACGTCTTCCACATCGTCACCGACACCCTCGGCTGGCTCCACGACCCCGACGCCGAGCAGCCCCGCGGACCGATCCTCGAACTCCTCGCAACCGCCGAGCCGGACAAGGAACTGGGCCTGATCGGACAGACCGTCGTCCTCGCCGCCAAACAGGCCGTCACGGGGGTGCGGCCGTGACCGCCCCGGGCCGCGACGTCCAGGCCCGCGTGTGGGCCCTGATGGCGGCCGTAGCCGAGGGACGGGTCACCGACGTTGACCCGCTCCTCGAAGACCTCGACGACGACGTTCTCGGGGATGTCGTCGTGGGCCTGGCCGCGCTCGCCCTGCGGGGGCTCACGGCCGGCCGGGACCCTCGTGACCCTGAGATCGCGGACCGGCTTACTGCCCGGTTGCAGTGGCGGCTGCTCGGCCTCGCTGCGGATGACGGGCCGGCCGATGGCGACGGCTGACGATGGGCTCAGCACCACTGAGGGCATGGTCGTCGTCCCGCGCTCCCTCGCCGCGGTCGTGTTCTCCGCGGTCGTACTCCACCTCTCCGACCGCACCCGGGCCGACGGCGGCGCCATCACACCCGAAGCCCGCACCCTCCTCCGCGACCTCCACCAGGCCGCCTCAGGTGCCGTATCCGGCACCTCAACTCCCGCTCCCGCCACCGTGGACACAGCAAGGGTGATGGGGGTGGCAGAGGCCGCCGACGTCCTCGGGTGCAACCCCCGATACGTACGGCGCCTCTGCCACGCCGGCCGCATCCCCGCGCAACGCATCCCGGGCGGCTGGGTCATCGAGCGCACCGCCCTCGACGACTACCGGCACGGGAGGGCGCCCAATGGGGAGCCAGGACACACACCGACCGACGAGCCTGCTCGTCGCGATCGAAGCTGACAGGGTCGCCAAGCAGGCCGCCGCCGACGAAGCGGCCCGCCCGGAGCGCGAGGCACGCGAGCAGCAGCTCGAAGCCGACGCCGCCTTGCATGGAACTGCCGGATGGCAGGCACTCAGCCCTCACCGCAGGCAGATGGTTGCCGCGCACGTCGCCCGTCAGGCGCAGGAGGCGGGCAACGATGCTGCAGCCTGACCTCACCCCCGAGCAGGCCCAAGAGCGGCTGGAGACGGCCCGTACGGAGGCCGCCGAGGCCGCCGCGCTGATCGAGGAACTGGCCGAGCGAGTACGCGAAGGCGAGGACGTCACCGCCGAGCAGCTCGGGGCGCAGCGCCAACTTGCCGATCTCGCCTCGCTTCGCGTCACCGCGGCCGAGCGGAAGCTGGCCGACGCGGTCAAGGCCGACCGGCACGCACGCTGCACCAAGGCAGTGGAGGACGCCCGGAGCCTCCTCGACGCCGACGACACCGCCCCGATCGTGGACGCCGTCGTAACCATCCGCGAGGGTGTCGCCCGGCTCGTCGACGAGGTCAACGCCCGCAATGCCCGCATCGACTCCGCGGGCAGCAAGCTGGAGGCCCTCAACGGCGAGCTGTCCAAAGCGGCCGGCACCCTCGACGACCCGGGCGCATGGCCCCTGTTCGACCGGTACCGGGCCCGCGGCGACCGCAGGCACATCACCATGCGGGACCCCGAGCGCGGGCAGGGGAGCGTGTCCTCCCTGTCGAGCATCGACCTTGCGTGCGCGGCCCTGCTGACCACGCTGTCCGGCGATCCCAACACCGTGCACCTGGGTGCCCGGCTCCCGATGCCGGACAGCGTCGTACGACAGCTCGGGGAGAAGATCCCGGGCCTGGCCGATGCGTGGCGGGCGACGCCGGAGGAGTGGGCGCAGGCACGCAACACCACGGCCCAGACGAGGGGTTCGCAGCAGGGCCGTGAGCCGCTCCGCGAGGACGTCGAGGGCTGATCCTGAAGCATGGTTGAGGTTCGAGGGGGCCTCAACTCATGCCCCGACCGTCAACAGCACGACGGCCCCCACTACTTGCGGGGGCCGATCGGCGTACCGTTCTGAGTGTCGAGGTCAGAACGGAGCCAGCATGCCACACCCAACTCGCCTAGACACCGGCGGAATCGGGGCGCGCATCGAGGAAGTGAGCGCCCTCCGCGGCTACTCCCTCAGGGAACTCGCCCGCCGCGCCCACGTATCCCCGTCGATGCTCTCCCGCATCATCAACGGCCACCGCCAGGCCAGCCCCGCCATCGTCTCAGCCGTCGCCCGCGCCCTGTCCGTGAGTATCTCCGTCCTCCACGGCCAGCCCTACATCCACCAGTTGCAGGCCGACCAGCTCGACCGGCTGATAACGCCGATCAGCGTCGCCCTCGACGACTGGGACATCCCGCTCGGCCAGGGCGACCCGCCGCCCCGCCCGCTCGCCACACTGGAGGCGACGGTGACGGCGTTGAACGGGCAGCGCGCGCGAGCCGAGTACATCGAGATCGCCCACGAAATCCCGTCGCTGCTCGCCGAAGTGAACGCCCACGTGCTGACGCAGTCGCCCGGGTACGCCCTGGAGCGGGCGGCGTGGCTGCAGGCCGAGCTGTGCCGCACCGTGTACGTGGTCGGCCGCCAGATCGGCTTCCTGGACCTTGCCCGGCTGGCGCTCGCCCGCATGGCCGTCGCCGCCCCCGGGTCCGGTGACCCGCGGCAGGTTGCCATCGAGCGGTGGGACCGCGCGCAGCTGATGGCGGACGCCGCCCGCCATGACCGCGGTGTGCTCCTCGTCCAACAGGCGCTGCGAGATTTGGACGACGACGGAGAGCAGGCCACGCGAGCGGTGCGGGGCGCGCTGCATTTGAAGGCGGCCATTCTCTCCAGCCGTCGGGGGGACACGGCCGGCGCGGATGAGTGGCTGGGGGAGGCCGAGGAGATCGCGAAACGGACCGGGGAGACCCGGGACTACGGGCTGGTGTTCGGCCCCGTGAACGTGGTGATCCATGCCATGTCCGCGTCGTCCGACCGGGACAAGCACGCTCGCGCGCTGGAGAAGGCACGCAAGGTCCAGCTGCCGGAGGACTACCCGGAGGCCCGGGCCGGGCACTACTGGGTGGACCGGGCGCGGGCGGAGACGTGGACGGCACGGCATGAGGACGCGTTCGCCTCGCTGGGGCGGGCGAGGAAGGCGGCGCCGCAGCAGACCCGGTACCACCCGGGGGTGCACGAGACGGTTGCCACGCTGCTGCGGGCGCGGGCGAAGGCGTCCGGGGACCTGTTGGAGTTCGCGAACTGGTGCGGCGTGTAGCGCGCGGCCCGCTGCTGGTCAAGGCTCTGGGTGTTGCCAGCCTGTCAACGCTGGGGCCTTGCCAGGTCGGCAGGATGTGACGGTACCCACACCGTCTGTTCCTGGAGCCGTGATGACCACCCAGCAGACCGCGCCGGAACCGCCCGTCAGCCTGCCGGATCCGACCCGGCCGCCTCGGCCGGCGCCGGGCTGTGATGTGTGTGCGACGTTGGAGAGGGACCGCATCCGGTTCGAGCGAGCCGGGAACGTCAAGGCTGCGACGACCTGCGAGGTCGAGATGCGCAACCACCCCAAGCACACTGAGGGCGCCTCGTGATGGGCGACCGGTCCGAGTGGCGCGACACGTCCAGCGGGTCACCGCGGACCACGGACTCCGAGTTCTCGCAGAAGCAGAAGACGTTCCGCGCCTACATGGATCACTCCATGCAGTGCCCGGACTGCGACTACGGCAACCGGCGGTGCGACGTGGCGCAGGGCATATGGGAAGCATGGCGGGCACTCCCGCGGTAGACGCCCGGTCCGGTCGCGCACCCCAGGCGTAAGGCGGCCGGACCGGGTCCCGCGCGTTCGCGTACGCGTCTCCGCGCTCGCGCAACAGAACGGCCCCGACGCCACCTCAGGAAGACGTCGGGGCCGTTATTGGAGCCTTCAGAGGAGGTCCTTCACCGTCTCCCAGACCTCCTCGGCACCCGCCTTGAAGCCGTCCAGCTGCTCGTGCCCGTACTCCCGGCTGGCGGTGTGATCGACCTCTTTGTAGAACTCCTCGGTGCTCGTGTCGCGCCGCATCATGAACTGCTGGAAGCCGATGAGGTCGGCCTCGGCAACCTCGCGCAGCTCTTCCGCAGTGGCCCACTGCTTCGCCCAGAGGATGCCCAGCTGGTGACCCTCTTCAATGGCACGCTGCTTCTCGCCGTATTGCGTGCCCCGCAGGCGCTCCACTACGGCTTCGAGGTCGGGCATAGTCCGCTCCTTCTTCTCGTCCAGCTCTACGGCCTTGCGTAGGGCGTCCTGGCAGATCGAGGAGATCGGCAGGTCACGGGCCCGAACGCGCTCGGCAAGCTCGTCTGGGACGGAGATGTTCATGCGCATGGCGCCCCCGCACTGTTGTGTAACGCTTACACAACCGACATTACACAACGCGTGTGTAATCCTCAAGGTGGGCAGCAGAACGGCCCCCGAAGTGTCTGACCCTCGGGGCCGTTCGTATGTCGTGGGCGGGCAACTACGACTGTAGTGCAACTAGTTGCACAAGCGGGTCACTCGCAGAAGTGGCTGATCGGGTACCAGCCCCCGCAGGACGCGCAGTAGTAGGTGCGGGAGTCGATACGGAGGACGGCCAACAGGCGCGCGATCACGTCTCGTCCACCTCCTCCTCGGCAGGTTCGTGGACGATGCACATAACCCCGTTCGGGTCCGTAGCCCCTCTCGCCTGCGCACGCCTGCGACGTGCATCTTCATCGGAATCGGGGGCAACCCCTCTCGGTGGGGGAGTGGCTCGCGAATCGGACATACGGCGCGCGGCCCGCCACAGCGCGAACGCCCCGACCATCCACACCGCGAGCACTCCAGCGGTCGGCGAGACGGCGAACACCGCAGCGGCGGCGACCGCCCCCAGGACGACCAGGACGCACGCCCCGGCCGCCCTCGACGGCTCCTCCGGCTCGACGGCCGGCCGCTTCTTCGCGCCCATCAGATCTGTCCGTACGTGTTGTCGCCGAGCCAGTTCGCCACCTGCGCGAGCGGCACCGCGGCGAACCCGGCGACCCCCGCGGAGGTGCCGAGGGTGATGCCGCACCAGGCGCCGAGCTTCAGGGTCTTGGACTGGTCATCGCCGGACTTCTTCACGGCCGCGATGAAGCAGGCGGTGAGGATGAGCACGATGCCGAGACCGTTGCCGGACAGAGGGAGGTACGTGGCGCGCGCGGCCGACTGCCCGCCGCTCCCGCCGACACCCCAGACGAGGGCGACGTCGCCGAGCCAGTTGGACAGCCCGAGGACCGCGCCGGAGACCCAGCCGACCGCGCCACCGACACCGAGGGTGGTGAGGCAGCCGTACGCCCATGAGAGGAGGAACGGGAGCAGCCGGGCCGCGTGCTTGACCGGGTCCTTCATGAGCTGCTTGCGGCCGGGGTACCAGATGGTGAGTTGGTAGCCGAGGATCATGAGGCCGACGGTCACGCCGCCGTAGGTGATGTAGTTCATGGGTGGGTCCTCAGCGGTACATGGCCACGCCGAGCGCGGCGAGGGTGACGATGAAGGCGACGGTGCCCGTGATCTTGGGGACGTCGTGGAGCGCGACGGCGCAGAGGCCGAACAGCGCGAGGAGCGCGGAGCCGGCGAAGAGGCACACGAAGATCACGAGTCGTCCCGCGCGGTCCGCAGGAGGCGCCTGCCGTATCCATCGGATACGCCGAGCCTGGTTCCGATCTCGGTTCCGGTGAGTTCCGGGTCCTCGCGGAGCCACTCGCGTACGACGCCGACACGGGCCGCGAAGGTCGTGTTGCTGCTGTCGATCGTCTCGATGTCCGCGGCGCCGGTTCCGGTGGGCGGAACTACGGGCGGAACTGGTTCCGGTGCCGGTTCCGCCTCGGTTCCGCCGAGGGGCCCAGCCGCCCGGTAGCCCTTGGGAAGCCGCAGGTCGATGACGGTTCCGCCGGTTCCGCCCGCGAGTTCCGCCACGGGCGTCCAGGGGCCGAGGACGGGCCCGACGGGGGCAGCGTCAACCACGGCCGTCTCGACCGGGGTTGCCCGCTCGACGGTGATCGGTTCCGCTGGTTCCGCCTCGATCGGAACCGGTTCCGGCCCCAGTTCCGTCCGGACCGCGGATGGTTCCGGGACGGGCAATGCGGACTGGTCCGCGTTGCTCTCGCTGAGCCGGTGGACGCGCCACAGGACGAGCGGGGCGATCGCCGAGACCGAGACAACGAGGGGCACGTTCACGGGCAGGAGCCCGACCTCAACGAGGTGGCTCGCCGCGTTCACCGCGATCAGCACGGCCACGACCATCAGGACGTCACGACGGGCCCTCAGCGCAGCGATCGCGTAGATGTCCAGGGCCGCCGGCACGCCGGCCGCGACATAGGTTCCGAAGCCGCACGCGACGGCGAGGTGGTACTCGGCCGAGGCGAGAACGACGAGGACCGCCACCAGGGCAGCCCAGAGGAGAGGATCGCGGCGCTTCACTCCGCACCTCCGGCGAGGATCGCGGAGAGCTGGTCGGCCATGTCGCGCAGCCGGTCCGCGTAGCCGTCGAGCGAGGCCGCCAGCGAGTAGAGGCCGGCCGGGTCGAGGGTCCGGGCGATGACGGAGACCGACACCCCGGTCGTACGGCCGCCGAGCCCCGGGCTCGCGTGGGTCGCGAACGGCGACTGCACGAGACCGGCGTCCGTGATGAAGTGGCCGCGGAAGGTGAGGACGACGTCTTCGCCCTGGTGGAGGATGTCGGCTCGGTAGTTGTCGGGCTGGTGGTCGGCATGACCCACACACCAGGACGGCTCAGGGAGGGTGACCTCACCGGCGTCGAGAGTCTGCAGAGTGACGGTGCGGGCCTCGGTCATCGTCCGGCCCCCGCACCCTTGGCGGCGTAGTGCTGGTAGCCGGTGGGCGGAAGCTCGGCCAGCTGCTCGCGCAAGTACTGGGTCGTCCACTCGATGCCGAGCGGGTGCTCCTCCAGCGCGCTGCGGAGGGCGATCTTCGCCTGGACCACGCGGTCGTTGAGGATCCGGTCGTGCGTCTCGCGGTCGCCGACGGTCGCGGGATAGGGGATGTCGAGCGCTTCGAGGACGGCCGCGAGGAGATCGCGTACGCCGTCCAGCTCGGTAAGGTCACGCATGGGTCTGGACTCCTTGATACCGAAGGATCTGGATCAAGGCGCCGTTCGATGTGTGGAGCATCGGGCGGCGCCGCTCTGTCTGGAATTCCAGACAGAGCGGAGTCGGAGGACCGCGGGCACGCGAGGGCACAGTCAGGGCACAAGGCACCGAATAACGCTGTGCAACAGCGGCAAGTACTGACAGTAGTTTCCGCACGTCAACCCCCCTTCCAGGGGTCACGTGCAGGTCAGAGGCTCAAGTAAGCGGTACGTCAACTACCGGTGACCGCGTGCTCGTTGCGCGTACGTAAGACGGCACGAGGAAGGGTGGGCACCGCCGGTGCCCACCCTTCTCGCCTGCTGGCCGCGGTCTCGGGGGCGCGCGTTCAGTTGCGCGAGTTGCCGAACAGGAGGCGGTAGGCGATCAGCAGGACGAGCGAGCCACCGATCGCGGCGGCCCAGGTGGCGCCGTCGTAGAAGTCCTTGGCCACCGGGTGGTCCAGCCAACGGGCCGATATCCAGCCGCCGATGAACGCGCCCGCGACGCCTATCAGCGTCGTGCCGATGAAGCCGCCGGGATCACGGCCCGGCAGCAGGAATTTGGCGATGGCTCCGGCCAACAGCCCCAGGATGATCCAGCTGATGATGCCCATGCCGTGAACCTGCCTCTCCGTGCTGTGCCTGTGCTGTGATCTTGCTCCGGCCAGGCTGTGTTCATGCCGCTCTCGTGCCGCTGATCGCGCGCTTGTTTGCTCGCTTGTTCGTTTGCTGTTGCCGGGAAGGACGTCGGCGCGGCGGTGACCGGTTGCACTGATCAGTAGGGTGCGACCCATGGCACAGCCCGATTCAGGCCGAACCGGTTCGACCCAGCCCGGAGCGCCGCAGCGCACGGCGGAGCTGAAGCGGACGCTCGGCGTCGGCGACGCCGTTGTCATCGGCCTCGGCTCGATGGTCGGTGCGGGAATCTTCGCCGCGCTGGGGCCCGCGGCACGGGCCGCCGGGTCCGGGCTTCTCCTCGGCCTTGGCATCGCCGCCGTCGTCGCCTACTGCAACGCGACGGCGTCGGCGCGCCTCGCAGCCCGCTACCCCGCGTCGGGCGGGACGTACGTGTACGGGCGGGAGCGGCTCGGGGAGTTCTGGGGGTACTTGGCGGGCTGGTCGTTCGTCGTCGGCAAGACCTCCTCGTGTGCGGCGATGGCGCTCACCGTGGGCGCGTACGTCTGGCCGGAGCAGGCACATGCCGTGGCCGTCGGGGCCGTGGTGGTGCTGACCGCGGTGAACTACGGCGGTGTCCAGAAGTCCGCGTGGCTGACGCGGGCGATCGTGGCGGTGGTCCTCGGTGTCCTCGCTTCCGTGGTCGTCGTGTCTCTCACCTCAGCGAACTCCGACGCCGGGCGACTGGACGTGGGGGTCTCCGGAGGTGTGGGCGGCGTGCTTCAGGCGGCCGGCCTGTTGTTCTTCGCCTTCGCCGGGTACGCGCGGATCGCGACGCTGGGCGAGGAGGTACGGGATCCCGCGCGCACCATTCCGCGCGCGATCCCGCTCGCGCTGGGCATCGCGCTGGTGGTGTACGCGGCTGTCGCGGTGGCTGCCCTCTCCGTGTTGGGGTCGGGCGGGCTCGGTCGGGCGACGGCGCCACTGGCCGACGCGGTGCGCGCCGCGGGTGTGCCGGAACTCGTCCCGGTCGTACGGGTGGGCGCCGCCGTGGCAGCGCTCGGCTCCCTTCTCGCGCTGATCCTGGGGGTGTCACGGACGACGCTGGCGATGGCCCGCGACGGGCATCTCCCGGGCGCGCTGGCCGCCGTGCATCCGCGCTTCCAGGTGCCTCATCGGGCGGAGTTGGCCGTCGGAGCGGTGGTCGTGGTGGTGGCCGCGACGGTGGATGTGCGGGGTGCTGTCGGCTTCTCCTCCTTCGGGGTGCTGGTGTACTACGCGATCGCCAACGCGGCGGCCTGGACGCTGAGTTCGAAGGTCGTGTCCCGGGTTGCGCCAGTGGTGGGGCTGGCGGGGTGTATGACCTTGGCTTTCGCGTTGCCGTGGGTGTCGGTGGTCGTAGGAATGGGCGTGTTGGGGTTGGGAGCGGTCGCGTATGGGGTGAGGAGACGGCTGTCCCGCGCTGAGCACTGAGGCTGAGCCCCTGAAGGGACAGGCGCGCCCTCTACTGAGCCCGCGCCACTCCCGTGCGTATGCGGAAGTCTCCCCACGGCTCCAGATCCGCGCCGTCGTGGGACTCGTCGTACCAGCCCGTGCCGTCGAGCCAGGTGTGGAGCCAGGCCGTGAGGGTGGGCGCGTCCACGTACCAGGCGTGGTCGGCCTCGTCCGCGTTGGGCTCGAAGAGGAGGACGGTGGAGTCGGGGGTGCGGCAGTCCACGCAGGCGTACATGCCGCAGCCCCAGTGGGATATCGGCAGGACGCCCTCGGGCCAGGGCCATTCGGGGTCCTTGCGGCCGCTCTCGCAATGGGCGAGGTACTGCGCGACGACGGCGGGCTCGCCGGACGGCGGGCTGTCGAGCAGGGGAAGCAGGCCGTACTCCGGGCCGAATCCTCCGTCGCCTATCCGCAGATAGAGGGCGGCGAGCAGCGGCGGGACCGCGAAGCCCAGGGTGGACTCCGCGCGGGCCAGCGTCGCCGCGTCCACGGGCTCGGGGAGCGAAGGCCAGCCCCACGGCCGGGAGTTGCGCGCCTCTGCGGAGACACGTGCCAGCAGCTGCTCGATCTCGGTCATGCATTCATGATGCAGGTCGCCACTGACATTCGGGCAGCCTGTGGACAACCCTCATTCGAGGCGGACGGCGATGCCCTTCTCCCCGAAGAATTCAAGGAGTTCCTCAAACGTCCAGGGCCGCTGACCTGTGCGCGGGACGAGGCCGAGGCAGGTACGGGCGACCTCCGCGTCGTGCCAGACGAGGGTGAAGGGCCACCGGGTTCCCCAGCGGCCGCGGAGGCAGTCCTCGAGCGCGTCCGGCCCCCAACCGAAATAGCCACCGGGCCCGTTCACCGCCTCGCCCAGCGCGCAGAAGAATCCCGGCAGGTCGATGACGCTGCGGCCGTCAAGGTGGAACGTGCCGCCGGCTTCCGCGTCGGGCCTGTCCGGCTCGTGATGGTCCAGCGCCATGCTCAGCCAGTGGCGGCGCCCCTCCGCGCCGCACCGGGCCCAGAGACCGGGCTCGGTGGGGCGGCCGCCGTCCCACAGCTCCCAGACCTCCTCGGCCGCGGTCGGGGGCCGTTCCGACCAGGGTTCGAGCGTGAGGTCCACCAGGCCGCGGCCGCGCGCGGACGGGATCCATGCGACGAGTTCGCCCTCGACGGCGGACTGGACGGTCCGGCCGGAGTCGTCGAGGCGTATCAGCCTGGTGTGTCCGAGGTCCTCCTCCCCCGCGTCCAGGGCCGCCTGGAGGGCTCCGCGCGGGGCGCAGCCGAGCACCCGTACGGACGGCTCGGCGAGATCCGGCTGCCCGTCCAGGATGTGCGCCAAGTCCCGGCAGCCACCCCATGGTTCGTTCTGTGCACCGAGCAGCCGGTAGCCCGGGGAGAGCGGCGGGCACTGTGGATAGTCGTACGGGTTGTCCGGGGACTCGCTCGCCTCGATCGTGATGTCGCGCAGCGACAGGTCACGCGCGCACGGACGGTCGCCGAGGACACGTACGTCCTCCAGGGACCACTCCTCGACCTGTGCGCCCTCCTTGTCGAGGATCTCCAGGGTGAGGGTGCCGAGGGGAGCCGAGCCGTCGGCACGCGCGCGCGTGAGGGCCTCGCTCAGCTCCCCCTCGGGGGTGCAGCCGATCAGTTCGTACGTCCCGCGCGCGGGAGGCGGCGGATCGCCGAAGAGGTTCTCGGCGTCCGCGCACAGGGCCCAGATCTCGTCGGCCTCGTCCTCGGCGCCGTACGCCGCGAGGGCGTACTTCGGCGGCTCCACCTCCGGAGCCGCCCTACCAGCGCGACGACGCGAACGGCTGGTCCGTACGTACGATCTCGCGCCCCAGGGGGAACAGGGAGACCGGGATCAGCTTGAAGTTGGCGAGCCCCAGAGGGATGCCGATGATCGTGATGCACTGGAGGAAGCCCGTCACGATGTGGGCGAGGGCGAGCCACCAGCCGGCGAGGATCACCCACAGGATGTTGCCGATGAAGGACGGCGCGCCCGCGTCACGGCGCTCGACCGTCGTCCGGCCGAACGGCCACAGCGCGTAGACGGCGATACGGAAGGCCGCGATGCCGAACGGGATGCCGATGATGGTGATGCACAGCAGCACGCCCGCGAACACGTAGCCGAGGAACAGCCAGAAGCCGCTCAGGACGAGCCAAATGATGTTCAGGATTGTCTTCACTGGTTACGACCTGCCATCTGCTCGAGCCGGGCGATGCGCTCCGCCATCGGCGGATGCGTAGAGAACATCTTGGAGAGTCCCTGGCCCGGACGGAAGGGGTTGGCGATCATCATGTGGCTTGCGGTCTCGATGCGCGGCTCCGGAGGCAGTGGAAGCTGTTTCGTGCCGGCCTCCAGCTTGCCCAGGGCGCTCGCGAGGGCCAGCGGGTCGCCGGTGAGCTGGGCGCCCGAAGCGTCCGCCTCGTACTCCCTGGAGCGGCTGATGGCGAGCTGGATGAGGGAGGCGGCGAGCGGGCCCAGGATCATGATCAACAGCATGCCGAGGATGCCGGGGCCGTCGTCGTCGTTGGATCGCCCGATCGGGATCAGCCAGGCGAAGTTGACCAGGAACATGATGACGGAGGCCAGGGCGCCCGCGACGGACGAGATCAGGATGTCGCGGTTGTAGACGTGGCTCAGTTCGTGGCCGATGACGCCGCGCAGCTCCCGCTCGTTCAGGATGCGCAGGATGCCCTCGGTGCAGCACACGGCGGCGTTGCGCGGATTGCGGCCCGTCGCGAACGCGTTCGGCGCCTCCGTCGGGGAGATGTACAGCCGGGGCATGGGCTGACGGGCCTGTGTGGAGAGCTCGCGGACCATCTTGTACAGGGCCGGGGCCTCGAACTCGCTCACCGGGCGCGCGCGCATCGCGCGTAGAGCCATTTTGTCGCTGTTCCAGTACGCGTACGCGTTCGTGCCGATCGCGATGACGAGTGCGACGACGAGGCCCGTACGCCCGAAGAAACTGCCGATGCCGATGATGAGTGCGGACAGTCCCCCGAGGAGTACGGCGGTCCTGAGCCCGTTGTGCCGGCGGTGCACGGTACGCCCTCCAAGTGGTGCGGCAGGGGAACCCTTTGCTTGTCGATCTCTGACGTCACTGGTCCGTGGCTCCACGGTCCAGTGGACCCTCCCGTACTGGTCAACGCCAGGCGGGAAGCACTAGTTCCCTTGTGCGCGCGGCGACGCGCGTGGGCCGTCCGGGTGACGAAGGGGGACATCGCACGCGCGCGTGGGGCTCGGATGCTCCACGCGCGCGTGGAGCACGCTTTGGGGCGGCGACGGTCAGAAGAGGCCGGTGTCGGAGAAGCGCAGGACCAGTTGGGGTGCTCCGGAGAGGGCAATCCCGAGGACGGCGGTCAGGGCGATCGCGGCCGTGAGAGGGGCCGGGACGCGGTGAGTCTCGGGCTCGCCCTCCGGGGCGCGGAACAGGAGGGTCGTCCACTGGAGGTAGTAGAAGAGCGCGATCACGACGTTGACGGCCATGACCACGGCGAGCCAGCCGAGGCCCGCGTCGACGGCGGCCGAGAAGACGGTGACCTTCGCGAAGAGGCCGATGATGCCCGGCGGCAGCCCCGCGAGACAGAGCAGGAAGAAGCCGAGGACGAGCGCCGCGAGGGGCCGTGAGGCGTACAGGCCCCGGTAGTCGCTGACGCGGTTCAGCGGCTTCGTACGGGCCACAAGGGCGGCCACCGCGAAGGCGCCGAGGTTCACCGCGGCGTACATCAGGGCGTACGCGACGGTGGAGCCGATGGCCTTCTCGGCGTCCTCGGAGTACGCGGCGGCGGCGATCGGCACCAGGAGGTAGCCGGCCTGGCCGACGGAGGACCAGGCGAGCAGGCGGACCGCGCTGTACGCGCGCGTGGACTGCTGTCTGAGGGCGCCGACGTTGCCGACGGTCATGGTGAGCGCGGCCAGGGCGGCGAGTGCCGGGCCCCAGACGTCGGCGTACGACGGGAGGGCGATCACGGTGACGAGGATCAGCCCGGAGAAGCCGACCGCCTTGCCGACGACCGACAGGTAGGCAGCGACCGGCAGAGGCGCTCCTACGTAGGTGTCGGGTACCCAGAAGTGGAAGGGAACGGCGGCGGTCTTGAAGGCGAAGCCGACCAGGGTGAGGACGACGCCCGCCTGGGCGAGTGTCTGCAGCTGGTCGTCGACGTTCTCGATCCTGGTGGCGATCTCGGTGAGGTACAGGGTGCCCGTCGACGCGTAGACGAAGCTGATGCCCATGAGGCTCACGGCGGTCGCGGTGACCGAGGACAGGAAGAACTTCAGGGCCGCTTCGGAGGACTTCCTGTCGCCGTGCTTGATGCCGACGAGGGCGAAGGCGGGCAGGGAGGCGACCTCCAGGGCGACGATCAGGGTCGCGAGGTCGCGGGAGGCGGGCAGCAGGGCGGCGCCCGCAGCGGAGGAGAGCAGCAGGAACCAGAACTCCCCTTCGGGGAGTTCCTTGTCGGCGTCCTTGAGGGCGGTCATCGACAGGAGGGCCGCGAGGAGTGCGCCGCCGAGCACGAGGAACTGGATGACCAGCGTGAACCGGTCCGCGGTGTAGCTGCAGACGGCGGCGTCGCCCGTCAGGCAGAAGGTGGAGCGGTCGCCGTCCAGGAGGGGCAGCAGCATGAGCGCGGAGGCGGCGAGTCCGGCGACCGAGACCCAGCCGAGCAGGGCCTTCCTGTTGTCTCCCACGAACAGGTCGGCGACGAGCACCACGAGTCCGACGACCGCCGCGATGGTGGGCGGCGCGATCGCGAGCCAGTCGACCGACTGGACCAGGGACTGGGCCTGGGAGCTCATCGGGTGCCTCCTGCGAAGAGCTGCTGCACGGCCGGGTCGGTCAGGCCGAGGAGTGCCTTGGGCCAGAGCCCGGCGATGACGGTCAGGACGACGAGCGGGGTCCAGGCGGCGAACTCGTACGACTGGACGTCGGCGAGCTTCGGCCCTTCCTGCGTGACCGCGCCCATGCAGACGCGGCGGACCACGACGAGCATGTACGCGGCGGTGAGCAGGGTGCCGAACGCGGCGATCGTCATGAAGGTCAGGAACGCGGGGCGGTTGAGGTCGTCGGCGGGGTCGAACGCGCCGAACAGGGCCAGCATCTCGCCCCAGAACCCGGCCAGACCCGGCAGACCGAGCGAGGCGACGGCTGCGAAGGCGAGCAGGCCGCCGAGCCGGGGGGCCTTGCCGTAGAGAGCGGCGCCGGTCTGCTGCGCGAGGGTGTCGAGGTCGGTCGTGCCCGTGCGGTCCTTGAGCGCGCCGACCAGGAAGAAGAGCAGGCCGGTGATGAGGCCGTGGGCGATGTTGGCGAACAGCGCGCCGTTCACGCCGGTCGGCGTCATCGACGCGATGCCGAGGAGCACGAAGCCCATGTGGCCGACGGAGGAGTACGCGATGAGGCGCTTGAGGTCGCCCTTCGCGCCCTGCTTGGCGAGGGCGAGGCAGGCGAGGGATCCGTAGATGATGCCGACGACCGCGAAGGCGGCGAGGTAGGGCGCGAACGTGCTCATGCCGTCCGGCGTGATGGGCAGCAGGATCCGGACGAATCCGTACGTACCCATCTTCAGCAGGACGCCGGCCAGCAGGACCGAGCCGACGGTCGGTGCGGCGGTGTGCGCGTCCGGCAGCCAGCTGTGGAGCGGCCACATCGGCGTCTTGACCGCGAGCCCGATCCCGATCGCCAGAACGGCGATGACCTGCACCGATGTGGTCAGCGCCGGGTGATTGTCAGTGGCGAGTGCCACCATGTCGAATGTGCCCGCCTTGATTCCGATCAGGAGCAGGCCCAGCAGCATGACGACGGAACCGAGCAGTGTGTAGAGGATGAACTTCCAAGCGGCGGCCTGCCGTTGTTCACCGCCCCAGCGGGCGATGAGGAAGTACATCGGGATGAGCACCATCTCGAAGGCCAGGAAGAACAGCAGCAGGTCGAGGACGGCGAAGGTCGCGAGCGTGCCGGACTCGAGAACGAGGACGAGTGCCACGAATGCCTTCGGGGACGGGCCCGCCGGCATTTTGAAGTAGGAGTACAGCGCGCAGAGGAAGGTCAGCAGCGCGGTCAGCACGAGGAGGGGGAGCGAGATGCCGTCGATGCCGAGGTGGATCCGCACGTCGAGTGCGGGGATCCAGCTGATGTCCGTCGTGGCCTGCATCTTCGACGGATGGTCGTGGTCGAAGCCCAGCGTCAGGACGATCGCGGCGATGAGCACGGCACCGGTGACGGTCACGCCGTGCCGCAGCACGGCCTGGTCGGGCGACTTCCCCTTCAGCCCGGGCGGGGCCGGCAGAAGAGCCGCGGCGGCACCGATGAGCGGGCCGACGACGATGAACGCCAGAAGGACCTGCATCACGGATTCACTGATATCGATCACGCCTGCTCACGCTCCCGCGGTGGCGACGAGGAGGGCGGCGACCACCAGGACGACGGTGCCGGCGAGCAGCGCGCTCACATAGGTCTGCAGATTGCCGGTCTGGGCGCGCCGGACGGCCGTGCCGAGCCAGCGGGGCAGGGCGCCCGCGCCGCGTACGTAGGTGTCGACGACCTCGCGGTCGAGGAACCGTACGAGTGTGGCTGCGGCCTGGACCGGGCGGACGAAGAGGGCCGCGTAGACGGCGTCGAGGTGGAAGCCGACGGCCGCGTGGCGGTGCAGCGGGCCGAGCAGGAGGCGGCCCGGGTCCGCCGGGTCGGGCGCGGAGGCCACGTCCCCGTAGGCGGGCGCGTGGCTGGCGATGGCCTCGGCCTCGACGAGTCCGGCGTCCCCCTCGGGGTGGGCCGCGACCGCACCGATCGGTACGCGGGCCGCCATGGCCATGGTGTGCCGCCAGGCGCCGTACGTGATGATGCCGCCGACCAGAGCCACGCCCGTGCCCAGCACGGAGGTGGTGAGGGTCGGGGTCAGGTCGCGTCCGTCGAACCAGTCGGGCAGTGGGCCGGTGGCGAGTCCGAAGGCCAGCGACGGGACGGCGAGCACCCAGAGGACCGCGTTCATGGCGATGGGCTGTCGGCCGTGGTCGGGGGCCTCCGGTCCATGGCCGCGGAAGGCGAGGAGCCACAGGCGCATCGCGTACGCGGCGGTGAGCAGGGCCGTGACCAGGCCGGCGACGAGGACGATCCAGCCGACGGCGCCGGGGATGCCCTCGGCGTGGCCGGTGGCCACGTGCTCGGCGGCGCCGAGGACGGCCTCCTTGGTGAAGAAGCCGCTGAAGGGCGGGATCGCGGCGAGCGCGAGGAGCGCCACGGTCATCGTCCAGTAGGCGTCGGGGACGCGGGCGCGCAGGTCCTTCATTCGGGACATGGCGGCCAGGGAGTTGGTGCCGGCGGCGTGGATGATCACGCCTGCCCCGAGGAACAGCAGCGCCTTGAAGGCGCCGTGCGAGAGGAGGTGGAAGACGGCGGCACCGCGGTCGCCGACGGCGAGGGCGCCGGTCATGTAACCGAGCTGGCCGATCGTCGAGTACGCGAGGACGCGCTTGATGTCGTCCTGGGCGAGCGCGGCGAGGGCCGAGCCGGCCATCGTGACGGCGGCCATGACGGCGAGGACGACCAGGGCTGCCGAGGAGGCGGCGAAGACCGGGAGGAGCCGGGCGATGAAGTAGACACCGGCGGCGACCATCGTCGCGGCGTGGATCAGCGCGGAGACGGGGGTGGGGCCCGCCATCGCGTCGGGGAGCCAGGTGTGGAGCGGGAACTGCGCCGACTTGCCCGCCACACCGGCCAGGAGCAGCAGGGCGATCAGGGTCGGGTGGTCGAGTCCGCCGCTCGCGACGTTGCCGAGGATCTTCGTGATGCGGAAGGACCCGGCGTCGGTGGCGAGCGCGAACAGGCCGATCAGGAAGGGGACATCACCGAGCTTGGTGACCAGGAAGGCCTTGAGGGAGGCAGCGCGGGCCTCCGGGGTCTCCCAGTAGTGGCCGACGAGGAAGTACGAGCAGATGCCCATGATCTCCCAGCCGACCAGCAGCACCATCAGGTCGCCGGAGTAGACGACGAGCAGCATCGCGGAGGTGAAGAGGGAGACGAGAGCGGCGTACGAGGGGTAGCGCGGGTCGTCGCGCAGATAGCCCGTCGAGTAGATCTGCACGCAGGTGGCGACCAGGCCGACCAGCACGGCGACGAGGGCGGCGAAGCCGTCGATGTGCAGGGCGAGTTCGATGGGGACCGAGCCGGTGGGGGTGAGCTCGGTGGCGGCGTTCACCGCCTGGTCGCCGCCCTGTCGTACGGCGACGACGACGGCGAGCCCGAGGGCCGCGAGCGGGGGCAGCACGGCGAGAGGGCGTACGAAACCGGGGGCCGTGCGGCCCAGGAGCAGGCCGGCCACGGCGCCCAGGAACGGGAGGAGGGGGACGAGGACGGCGAGGGTGGTCGTGGTCACGCGGTGGCCTCAGCCTTCTCGGCCGGTTCGGGACGGGCGGCGCCGGAGTCGTCGGGCTCGGAGTCGTCGTCGGTCTCGGCGGTGTCGCGGAGTTTGTCGATGTCCGCGGTGCCCCGGTTGCGGTGGACGGCGAGGACGATCGCCAGGCCGATGCCGATCTCGGCGGCGGCGATGGCGATGGTGAACAGGGTCAGGGCCTGACCGGAGTGGAGGGTGTCCTGGGCGGTCTTGCTGAGCCAGACGTCGAAGGCGACGAGGTTGAGGTTGACGGCGTTGAGCATCAGCTCGACGGACATCAGGACCAGGATCGCGTTGCGGCGCGCGAGGACTCCGTACAGACCCGTGGAGAAGAGGAGGGCGGAGAGCACGGCGGGATAGGCGAGGTGCATCAGCGGGCGCCTTCCTTGTCGCTCCGGGGGGTGTCGTTTCCGGGGCCGTCGGTCCGAGTGCCGTCGTTTCGGGTGCCGTTGTTTCGGGTGCCGTCGGGCCGGGTGCTCGGGGTGGTCGCCGCGTTCGCCTTTGCCTTGCGGGACAGGACGATCGCGCCGACCAGGGCTGCGAGCAGCAGGACCGAGAGGGCCTCGAAGGGGAGCACCCAGCTCTGGAAGAGGCTCGCGCCGGTGACCTCGGTGGAGCCGGCGGCGGCGCCGTCCAGGTCGATCCAGGTCGTCCGGAAGGCGTCGACGACGACCCACACGAGGGCGGCCGCCGCGGCGATCGCCACGGTCAGGGCTGCCCAGCGGTTGCCGGAGTCGGCGTCTGGGGAGCGGCCGATGGGGGCCCTGGTGAGCATCAGACCGAAGAGGAGGAGTACGACGACGGAACCGACGTAGATGAGGACCTGTACCCAGGCGATGAACTCGGCCGTGAGAAGGAGGTATTCGACGGCGAGACCGCCGAGGGCCACCACCAGCCACAGGGCGGCGTGCACCAGCTGTTTCGTGGTGACCGTGACGACCGCGGCGCCGAAGGTGACCAGGCCGACGAGGAGGAAGGCGATCTCGACGCCGGTCGGGGAGAGGAAGCCCTGGGATTCGGAGGCGGCGGAGGTGGTCGTGGCGTGGGCCGCCATGACGGTGGCTGCGGCGAGGGTCACGATTCACCGCCCTGCGGATCGGTGGGCCTGGCCTGCGGGGCGGAACCGGGTCCAGTCCCGGGCGCGGCTCCGGGTTCGGGTGTGGGTTCGGGTGTGGGTTCGGGTGTGGGTTCGGGTGTGGGTTCGGCCTGGGCTGCGGCGGCCAGCTTTTCCGCGGATTTGCGGGCGGCGGCGATCTCCTTGGGCTCCTCGGCGCCGGGGTCGAGGGCGGGCGGGGCCGGGACGGTCCACATCCAGTCGCGGAGTTTGTCGCGCTCGTGGGTGAGTTCGTGGATGTCGGTCTCGGCGTACTCGAACTCGGGGGACCAGAAGAGGGCGTCGAAGGGGCAGACCTCGATGCAGATTCCGCAGTACATGCAGAGGGCGAAGTCGATGGCGAAGCGGTCGAGGACGTTGCGGCTGCGCTCGCGGCCACCAGGGGCGGCGGGCGGGACCGTCTCCTTGTGGGAGTCGATGTAGATGCACCAGTCCGGGCACTCACGGGCGCACAGCATGCAGACCGTGCAGTTCTCCTCGAAGAGGCCGATGACACCTCGGGTGCGGGGCGGGAGTTCGGGCTGGGCGTCCGGGTACTGCGCGGTGACGGTCTTCTTCGTCATCGTGCGGAGGGTGACCGCCAGGCCCTTGGCGAGGCCGGAGCCGGGAATGCGGGGACGGGTGGGCGGGAGGGACTCAGCCATGGTTACGAGATCACCACCTTCACGACGCCGGTCAGGGCGATCTGGGCGAGGGAGAGGGGGACGAGGAGGGTCCAGGAGAGTTTCTGGAGCTGGTCCTCGCGCAGGCGGGGGTAGGTGACGCGCAGCCAGATGACGACGAAGGCGAGGGCGGCCGTCTTCAGCAGGGTCCAGACCCAGCCGAGGCCGTCGGCGTCCCACGGGCCGTGCCAGCCACCCAGGAAGAGCACGGTGGTCAGGCCGCACAGGACGACGATTCCGGCGTACTCGGCGAGGAGGAACAGCGCGAAGCGGAGGCCCGTGTACTCGGTGTACGCGCCGAAGATGATCTCCGAGTCGGCCACCGGCATGTCGAAGGGCGGGCGCTGGAGTTCGGCGAGACCCGCCACGAAGAAGACGATCGCGCCGACGATCTGCCAGGGCAGCCACCACCACTCGAAGGCGTCGACGATGCCGGGGAGGGAGACCGTGCCCGCCGCCATCGCGACCGAGGCGGCGGTCAGCAGCATCGGGAGTTCGTAGGCGAGGAGTTGGGCGGCGGTGCGGAGGCCGCCGAGGAGGGAGAACTTGTTGGCCGAGGCCCAGCCCGCCATGAGCGAGCCGAGGACGCCCACGCCCATCACGGCGAGTACGAAGAAGATGCCCGCGTCGATGACCTCGCCGACCGCGCCCTCGCCCGGGCCGATCGGGATGGCGAGGAGGACGAGGAGGTACGGGAGGAGGGCGACGGCGGGGGCGAGCTGGAAGATTCGGCGGTCCGCGCCGGCGGGGACGATGTCTTCCTTCTGGGCGAACTTGACCCCGTCCGCGACGAGTTGGGCCCAGCCGTGGAAACCGCCCGCGTACATGGGGCCGAGGCGGCCCTGCATGTGGGCCATCACCTTGTGCTCCGTCTGACCGACGATCAGCGGGAAGGTGAGGAACACGACGAAGACGATCAGGAGTCGCAGGGCGACGTCGAGCACGTCGTTCACTGCCGGCCTCCTGGGGAGTTTTCGTCGTCGGTGGGGGTTGGGTCGGGGGCGGGCGTGGAGTCGGCTTCAGCGGCTTCCGAGGGCTCGGTTGCCTCGGATTCCGGGGCGCCCTCGGGTTCCGGTGCCGGCTGCTCGGTCGGTGGCGGCTTCTCCGTGGTGGAGTCCTGGGCGGCCTCGTCGAAGGCGGGGCGTGCGTGGTGCCAGGGGGCGTCCGAGCTGCGGGCGCGCGCCGGGCCGGTCGACCGGTCGTTGCCGGATTGGTCGGCGGGTGCGGCAGGAGTGCCAGGCGAGGCAGGTGCCTTGCGCTGTGACGCCGAGCCTTCGCCCGCGGTGCGCGCTCTGCGCGGGGACGTCGGCGCCGGTGCCGGGGCCGGTTCTGATGCCGGTGCCGGTGCGGTCTCGGCGCCGTCGGCCGGTGTTGGTGCCGGAGCAGCCTCCGCGGCAGAGGATGACGCAGTTTCGGTGGCCGAGGAGTCGGTGCGGCGCTGCGGCGCCGAGCCCTCGCTCACGCTGCGGGCCCGACGGGCCGTGCGCCGAGCCTCCGCTCCCGCCCCGCTGCCCTCCGTGGAGACGGCACCACCAGCCTCCGCACCGCCGGCGCCGCGAGCCTGCGCACCGCCGGGCACGGCACCGCCAGCCTGCGCACCGCCGGACACGGCACCCCCAGCCTGCGCACCCGCACCCGCACCCGGGGACGCGGCACCCCCAGCAGCCGCGCCCGGCGCAGCCGTCTGGCTTGCTGAGCCCTCGCCCGTTGTGCGGGCACGGCGTACCGGGCGGTCGCCGGGCGGGCGGGCCGTGCCTCGGGCCGGGCGGGCCGGGGCCGGGGGGAGTTGGCCCTTGAGGGGGCCCCACTCGTTGGGGTCGGGAACGCCCGGCGGGAGCATCTGGCGGCGCTTCGGGCCGCCGTGTTCCGACTCACCCGGTTCCTTCGCGCCCGGCCATGCCTTGACCACGCGCGCGGCCAGGACGAAGTCCTTGCGGAGGGGGTGACCCTCGAAACCCTCGGGAAGGAGGAGCGGATCGAGGCCGGGGTGGCCCTCGAAGGCGACGCCGAACATCTCGTGGGTCTCGCGTTCGTGCCAGGCGGCGCCCGCGTAGACCTCGACGGCGGAGGGGAGTTCGGGGGCGTCGTGCGGGACGGTCGTCCGTACGAGGAGGCGGCGGACCGGAGCGAGGGCGACGACGTGGGCCGAGACGCGGAAACCGGTGCCGGGTTCGTCGACGGCACTCAGCCAGTCGAAGTACGTACAGCCGAGCACGTCGCGCGCGGCCTCCAGGGAGGCGAGCCAGGACGTCGGAGGCACGTCGACCGTCAGGACCTCGTACGACTCCTCGGCCGTGGTGTCCGGGCCGAAGAGTTCCTCGACGGGGGCGGGGAGCCAACCGGTCATCGGGCGTCCCCCGTGGCCGGCGGTCGGGTGGACGGGGTGTGCGTCGACGGCTGCGCGGACGGCGGCTGTACGAGGCCGCTCCGGAGGGCGGCCGTGGAGGGGCGGGAGGTTCCGTAGCGCTCCCCCAGCGACTCCCGGGCGATCTTCTCCTGGAGCTTGAGGATGCCCTGGAGGAGGGCCTCGGGCCGGGGCGGGCAGCCGGGGACGTACACGTCGACGGGGATGATCTGGTCGACGCCCTTGGTCACGGAGTACGAGTCCCAGTACGGGCCGCCGCAGTTGGAGCAGGCGCCGAAGGAGATGACGTACTTCGGCTCGGGCATCTGCTCGTAGAGGCGCTTCACGGCCGGGGCCATCTTGTCGGTGACCGTGCCGGACACGACCATCAGGTCGGCCTGGCGGGGGCCGGGCGCGAACGGGATGACGCCGAGGCGGATGAAGTCGTGGCGGGCCATCGACGCGGCGATGAACTCGATCGCGCAGCAGGCGAGGCCGAAGTTGAAGACCCAGAGCGAGTAGCGGCGGCCCCAGTTCAGGACCACCTTCATCGGCTCGGGGGCCAGGCGGGCGAGCGCGCCCAGGCGCTTCGGTTCCGGCAGGAGCACGGGCTCGGAGGTCGCGTCCGGCTGCGGACGGGTCACGTCCATGTGAGGACGCCCTTCTTGTATGCGTACAGCAGGCCCACGGCCAGGAAGCCGAGGAAGATGAACATCTCCACGAGCGTCGCCGCGCCGTAGCCCGGTGCGGCGAAGACCGTCGCCCAGGGGAAGAGGAAGATCGAGTCGACGGCGAAGATCACATAGAGGAAGGCGTAGACGTAGTAGCGGACCTGGGTGTGGGCCCAGCCTTCGCCGACGGGGTCGACGCCACATTCGTACGTCATGAGCTTCTCGGGCGTCGGCACTACGGGCCGCAGCAGACGGCCCGCTCCGAAGGCGACGGCGACGAACAGCACGCCGATCACCGCGAGCAGTCCGACGACCGAATAGGACTCGAAATAGTCCGCCGCGACGACGGTCCCGGCTGTCTCGGCGGCCCCAGCGGTCCCGGTCGCCACGACCATGGTCGGTTCCGGCACGTCCGCCCCTCGCTCCCTGACCTCGTATGACCCCGTACTGACTACGCGCGCGCCGTGCGATGCGCCGCGTTCGACGATCTGTACGCACCGGAGTCTAGGGCCTGATAAAGAGACGGTAAGCAGCCCGTCACGGGTAGGCATGACGCGACGGCTTCCCCGGGCCGCGCTCGGGCCGTCTTTCGACCGTCCTCCGGCCGACTTGCGGTCGTCTTCCGGCCGACTTCCGGTCGTCCTCCGGTCGTCGTCCCCGCCGTCCCTCCGGCCGTCTTCCCGGCCGTCCTCGCGGGAGCGCTCCCGGATGGTGGGGTTTTCCCCAGGGGATCCGGGCGGCCCACCTCATGGCGCAGCGGCCCGCGGCCCGGCAGGGTGGCGTTTATGACCGAACGCATCCTGGCCGCCGACACTTCGGACGGCGGCACCGACCGGCCACCACCCGCGCGCTTCGCGTACGACCGGCACACCTGGAAGGAGATCGCGCATCTCCTGGCCAACCTGCCGGTGTCGCTCGTCGGGTTCACGTACGTGGTGACCGTGCTGTTCACGGGTGCCTTCCTGACCCTGACGGTGATCGGGTTTCCGCTGCTCGCGGCCGGCCTGTTGGGCGCGCGCCAGCTGGGCAAGCTGGAGCGGGGCCGGGCCAGGGGGCTGCTCGGGGTGCGGATCGACGAGCCGAGCCCGCTGCCGTTGCGCGGGCGGGGCGGGTTCTTCGCACAGTTGTGGATGGCGCTGAAGGATCCGGTCGGCTGGCGCACGGTGCTGTACGAGTTCATGCGGCTGCCGTGGGGCGTGCTCACCTTCACCATCACTCTGGTCTCGTTGTTCGTGCTCTGGCCGGTACTTCCGTACATCGCGCGGGGACTGACCAACGCGGACAGGGCGATGGTGCGCGGCCTGCTCTCGCCCTCGGACGAACTGGAGCGGCGGATCGCCGAACTGGAGTCGGACCGGGGAGTGGTCGTCGACACGGCCGCGGCCGACCTGCGGCGCATCGAGCGCGATCTGCACGACGGGGCGCAGGCCCGGCTGGTGAACCTCGCGATGGGCCTCGGCCTGGCGAAGGAGAAGCTGCTGGAGGGCCAGGCCGACGAGACCGTCGCCGCCATGGTCGACGAGGCGCACGGCGAGGTGAAGCTGGCCCTGCAGGAACTGCGGGATCTGGCCCGCGGCATCCATCCCGCTGTCCTCACCGACCGCGGTCTGGACGCCGCGCTGTCCTCCGTCGCCTCGCGCTGCACGGTGCCGGTGAAGGTGACCGCCGATCTGCCGATGCGGCCGGCCGCCGCCATCGAGGGCATCGCGTACTTCACCGTCTCCGAGCTCCTTCAGAACGTCAGCAAGCACAGCGGGGCGCGGTCCGCGTCCGTCGACGTGTGGCGCTCCGACAACCGCCTCCTCATACAGGTCTGGGACGACGGCCGTGGCGGGGCCGCCCTCGACGGCGGCACGGGAATGGCGGGACTGGCCGACCGGCTCGGCGCGGTGGACGGCTTGTTCGTCATCGACTCGCCGGTGGGCGGACCGACGACGATCACGGCGGAACTCCCATGGCGGGACCGGGTGGAACAGGCGGAACAGGTCGAGTAGGCGGAACAGCAGGACAGGTGGGACAGCAGGACAGATGACGCGGGCGGAGCAGGCGGGACGGGCGGAGCCGGCAGGACGGGCGTGGACATGGACCTCGCGCCCTCCTGCCCGGGGCCGCGCACGCCCGCCTGCACGCACGTGCCCGCCTGTATTCGCCCCGGTCACCGCCATCGCTCCCGCACGTCTGTTCATGCCGGTCGCCCTGGTCGGTCCCGCCCGCTGCCCAGCCGTACCCCGACCCCAGCCCCAGCCCGAACCCCAACCCCAACTCCGGCACCGGCACCGGCCCCCAGAAGGTAGGGAAAACCCCCGCCCCAAGACGCCGACTCGCTCCATGTCCCGGCCGCGTGGGACCGAGCAATGTGGAGATACAACAGCGGACGAGTAGAAACGGACGGCGGCCATGGCCACGGAGTACGGACAGGGATACGGGTGGGACGGCGGACCCGGGTTCCGCGGGGAGGGCGCCGAGGAGCGGCGGCACCGGCTCCCGGCCGCGCTGCGGGCGCCGGTCGAGGCGCGCAGCTGGCGTGAGTTCGGGTATCTGATGCTGAGCCTGCCGGTCAGCATCATCATGTTCACCTTCGCCGTGACGATGGTGTCGCTCGGCGCGGGCCTGCTGATCACGTTCCTGGGCATCCCGGTACTCGCCGCCGGCCTCGCGGGCTGCCGCGGTCTCGGCGCGCTGGAGCGGGCCCGGGCGCGCGGGCTGCTGGGGCTCGACGTCGCGGCGCCGGAGCCGTTGCGGATGACGAAGCAGGGCGCGATGGCGTGGGTGGGCGCGATGCTGAAGAGCGGCGCGTCCTGGCGGCACCTGCTCTACGCGGTACTGCACTTCCCCTGGGCCGTGTTCGCCTTCTCCGTGGCCATCACCTTCTGGGTGTACGGCTGGGCGATGCTGACGTATCCGCTCTGGTTCTGGCTGTTCCCGGTCTACGGCGGGCAGGACGGGCTCCAGCTGTACGGGGACCAGGGGCACAGCGTCTACCTGGACAACCCCTTCGAGATCACGGTGACCGCGCTGGTGGGCCTGCTGCTCACGATGGCCACGCCGTGGATCGTGCGGGCGCTGACGCAGGTGGACCGGCTGCTGGTGCACGGGCTGCTCGGGCCTTCGCGGCTGGCCACGCGGGTCGTCGAGCTGGAGTCGGACCGGGGCGTCGTGATCGACACGGCGGCGGCCGACCTGCGGCGCATCGAGCGCGATCTGCACGACGGGGCGCAGGCCCGGCTGGTGGCCCTCGCGATGGATCTGGGGCTGGCGAAGGAGAAGCTCACGGAGGATCCGGAGGCGGCGGCGCGGATGGTGGGCGAGGCGCACGGCGAGGTGAAGACGGCGCTTCAGGAACTGCGGGATCTGGCGCGCGGGATCCATCCCGCTGTCCTCACCGACCGCGGTCTGGACGCCGCGCTGTCCTCGGTGGCGTCCCGGTGCACGGTTCCCGTGCAGGTCGAGGTCGATCTCCCGGCCCGGCCGGCGCCGGCGATCGAGGGGATCGCGTACTTCACCGTCTCGGAGCTGCTGCAGAACATCAGCAAGCACTCGGGGGCCACCCGGGCCTCGGTCGATGTCTGGCGGATCGAGAGCCGGCTCATGATCCAGGTGGTCGACAACGGTGTGGGCGGTGCGGATGTCGCCGCCGGCTCGGGGCTCGCGGGGCTGGCGGAGCGGCTCGACGCGGTCGACGGGATCCTCGTGGTGGACTCCCCCGCCGCCGGGCCGACTCGCATCACGGCGGAGCTGCCCTGGCGGGGGTAGGTGTTCCCTCCCCCGGACCCGCCCCTTCCCGAAACCGGGGGCTCCGCCCCCGGGCCCCCGTTGTCTCCCCCTGCACCTGCTGTCCGTTCGCCGGCTCGCCTCGTTCTCGGCTGATCGCGCCGTTCCCCGCGCCCCTTACGGGCGCGGACCGACAACGATTCCCTCACCCACCCTCAGTCGGTCCCAAATGCTGGAATGCTGGGGGTTGACGTACGAGCGTGGGGGGCCGAGCAATCGTGGAGGACAGGGTGCGCGTGGTCATCGCCGAGGATTCAGTGCTGCTGAGGGAGGGCCTGACCCGGTTGCTGACCGACCGTGGGCACGACGTGATCGCCGGAGTGGGGGACGGGGAAGCTCTGATCAAGACGATCACGGAGTTCGCGGCGCAGGACGCGCTGCCGGATGTCGTGGTCGCGGACGTACGGATGCCCCCGACGCACACGGACGAGGGCGTGAAGGCGGCCGTGCAGCTGCGCAAGCAGCACCCGGGACTCGGGGTACTCGTGCTGTCGCAGTACGTGGAGGAGCAGTACGCCACCGAACTCCTCGCCGGTTCCAGTCACGGCGTCGGCTATCTGCTGAAGGACCGGGTAGCCGAGGTGAGGGAATTCGTGGACGCGGTCGTCCGCGTGGCCCGCGGCGGCACCGCGCTGGATCCCGAGGTCGTCGCGCAGCTGCTCGGGCGCAGCCGCAAACAGGACGTCCTCGCGGGGCTGACGCCACGCGAGCGGGAGGTCCTGGGACTCATGGCCGAGGGACGGACGAACTCCGCGATCGCACGACAGCTCGTGGTCAGCGACGGCGCGGTCGAGAAGCACGTGAGCAACATCTTCATGAAACTGGGCCTGTCCCAGAGTGACGGGGATCACCGGCGTGTTCTCGCGGTCCTCACCTACCTGAACTCCTGACGAGCTGACACTGTGTCAGAAATCACCGCAACGCAAGCACGAGAGCCAGGCATGAGCACGAGAACCAAAGGATGAGCATCAAGCGTCTTCACAGGTAACGCCGGGGGGCGGACAAGTCATGGCAAATCAGGGTGTCCGGTGGTCTCAAAAAGGGGTCCACCGTACGAACGGTCAGGGGAAGGCGACCCTTAGCGACGTAGGGTTGGACCCGGGATGGCCTGCGGGAGGGCCGATCCCGGACAGCCGCCTCGAAGGAGGTTCACTTCAGTGACCAGTCAGGTCAGCAGTCCAGCCGAGCATGCCGACGGAACCGTCGTAGGAGAACAGCGCAAACCGGCGGGCACAAAGGATGTACGCCGGCTGGACCGGGTGATCATCCGGTTCGCGGGAGACTCCGGTGACGGTATGCAGCTCACCGGAGACCGCTTCACCTCCGAGACGGCATCCTTCGGAAACGACCTTTCGACACTGCCGAACTTCCCCGCCGAGATCCGCGCGCCCGCAGGCACCCTGCCGGGCGTTTCGTCTTTCCAGCTGCATTTCGCCGACCACGACATCCTCACCCCCGGCGACGCGCCCAACGTCCTCGTGGCGATGAACCCGGCCGCACTGAAGGCCAACATCGCCGACGTGCCGCGCGGCGCGGAGATCATCGTCAACACGGACGAGTTCACCAAACGGGCGATGCAGAAGGTCGGCTACGCCACGAGCCCCCTGGAGGACGGTTCGCTGGACGGCTACAGCGTCCACCCCGTCCCCCTCACCACGCTGACCGTCGAGGCCCTCAAGGAGTTCGACCTCACCCGCAAGGAGGCCGAGCGCAGCAAGAACATGTTCGCGCTGGGCCTGCTGAGCTGGATGTACCACCGGCCGACCGAGGGCACCGAGAAGTTCCTCACGACCAAGTTCGCCAAGAAGCCCGATATCGCGGCGGCCAACATCGCCGCGTTCCGCGCGGGCTGGAACTTCGGCGAGACCACTGAGGACTTCGCCGTCTCCTACGAGATCGCGCCGGCCACCGCGGCCTTCCCGACCGGCACCTACCGCAACATCTCCGGGAACCTGGCCCTGTCCTACGGCCTGATCGCGGCCTCGACCCAGGCGGACCTGCCCCTCTACCTGGGCTCGTATCCGATCACCCCGGCCTCGGACATCCTGCACGAGCTGAGCCGGCACAAGAACTTCGGTGTACGGACCTTCCAGGCCGAGGACGAGATCGCCGGCATCGGCGCCGCACTGGGGGCGGCCTTCGGCGGCTCGCTCGCCGTGACCACCACCTCCGGACCGGGTGTCGCGCTCAAATCGGAGACGATCGGGCTCGCGGTGTCGCTGGAACTGCCGCTGCTGGTCATCGACATCCAGCGCGGCGGCCCCTCCACCGGCCTGCCCACCAAAACCGAACAGGCCGATCTGCTCCAGGCCATGTTCGGCCGCAACGGCGAGGCACCGGTGCCCATCGTGGCCCCCCGGACCCCCGCCGACTGCTTCGACGCAGCCATCGAGGCCGCCCGCATCGCCCTCACCTACCGCACCCCGGTCCTGCTGCTGTCCGACGGCTACCTCGCCAACGGCAGCGAACCGTGGCGGATCCCGGAGACCGACGAACTCCCCGACCTGCGCGTGCAGTTCGCCCAGGGCCCCAACCACACCCTGGACGACGGCACCGAGGTCTTCTGGCCGTACAAACGCGATCCTCAGACCCTCGCGCGCCCCTGGGCGATCCCGGGCACGCCGGGTCTCGAACACCGCATCGGCGGCATCGAGAAGCAGGACGGCACCGGCAACATCTCCTACGACCCCGCCAACCACGACTTCATGGTCCGTACGCGCCAGGCGAAGATCGACGGCATCGACGTACCAAATGTCGAGGTCGACGATCCGCACGGCGCCACCACCCTCGTCCTGGGCTGGGGTTCCACCTACGGGCCCATCACCGCCGCAGTCCGCCGCCTGCGCGGGGCCGGGGAGGCGATCGCACAGGCGCACCTGCGGCACCTCAACCCGTTCCCCGGGAATCTGGGCGCGGTGCTCAAGGCGTACGACAAGGTGGTGATCCCCGAGATGAACCTCGGCCAGCTCGCCACCCTGGTCCGGGCGAAATACCTGGTCGACGCCCACTCGTACAACCAGGTCAACGGAATGCCGTTCAAGGCCGAACAGCTCGCCACGGCTCTCAAGGAGGCCATCGATGGCTGAGACGACCACGGAAGGTCCGGGCACGATCGAGGCGCTCACTCTGGTGCCCAAGGCCGAGGCCAGGCAGTCCATGAAGGACTTCAAGTCCGATCAGGAAGTGCGCTGGTGCCCCGGCTGCGGTGACTACGCGATCCTCGCGGCGGTGCAGGGCTTCATGCCCGAACTGGGTCTCGCCAAGGAGAACGTCGTCTTCGTCTCGGGCATCGGCTGCTCGTCCCGTTTCCCGTACTACATGAACACGTACGGGATGCACTCCATCCACGGCCGCGCCCCCGCCATCGCCACCGGGCTCGCCTCCTCCCGCCGGGACCTGAGCGTATGGGTGGTGACCGGTGACGGGGACGCGCTGTCCATCGGCGGCAACCACCTCATCCACGCCCTCCGCCGGAACGTGAACCTCAAGATCCTGCTCTTCAACAACCGGATCTACGGGCTCACGAAGGGCCAGTACAGCCCGACCAGCGAGGTCGGCAAGATCACCAAGTCGACGCCGATGGGCTCCCTGGACGCGCCCTTCAACCCGGTGTCGCTCGCCATCGGCGCGGAGGCGTCGTTCGTGGCGCGGACCGTGGACTCCGACCGCAAGCATCTGACGGAGGTGCTGCGGCAGGCCGCGGCCCACCCGGGCACCGCCCTCGTCGAGATCTACCAGAACTGCAACATCTTCAACGACGGCGCCTTCGAGGTCCTCAAGGACAGGCAACAGGCCGAGGAGGCGGTGATCCGCCTGGAGCACGGGAAGCAGATCCGCTTCGGGGCACCGCTCGACGGCGGCCTCGGCTCCAAGGGCGTCGTACGCGATGCGGTGACCGGAGACCTGAAGGTCGTCACCGTCACTCCGGAGAACGAGCCGCGGATCCTGGTCCACGACGCGCATGCCACCTCGCCCACCACGGCGTTCGCGCTGTCCCGGCTCGCCGACCCGGACACGCTGCACCACACGCCGATCGGCGTCCTGCGGGCCGTCGACCGCCCGGTCTACGACACCCAGATGGCCGACCAGCTCGACACGGCCATCGAACAGAACGGCAAGGGCGACCTGTCGGCGCTGCTCGCGGGCGGGGACACCTGGACGGTCGTCGGCTGAACGGCGACACTCCGCGAGGCCCGGTTCCGCTTCCTCAGGACCGGGCCTCGTCGTATGCCTGGCGGGCCTTCAGTACGGCGTCCATCCGCTCCTCGGTCCAGCCCGCGAGCGCCTTCACCTGCTCGGCGGCCTCGCGGCCCAGGTCGGTGAGCGAGTAGTCGACGCGCGGCGGGATGACCGGCTTGGCGTCCCGGTTCACGAGTCCGTCGCGCTCCAGGGTCTGCAGGGTCTGGGTGAGCATCTTCTCGCTGACCCTGCCGATCGCGCGGCGCAGCTCGCTGAAGCGGTAGGGCCGGTCGAGGAGCTCGATCAGTACGAGGACGCCCCAGCGGCTGGTGACGTGCTCCAGGACCAAGCGGTACGGACACATCGCCTCGCCGGTGTCGTACTTGGCGGCTGCGCTCGCGCTCTTGTCGGCTGCGGATCCACTGACTGCTGAAGTACTTACGGCCATGCCAGTACCTTACTTCAAAGTGGGTACTTTCGCAGAGTTAGTGCAGCTCCTATGGTTAGTGCCATACCCACCCCACAAGGAGTTGTTTCCACCATGAGCATCGTCGTCACCGGAGCCACCGGACACCTCGGCCGTTTCGTCATCGAGGGCCTGCTGGAGAAGGTCCCGGCCGACCGGATCACGGCCGTCGTCCGCAGCGAGGAGAAGGCGGCGGACTTCGCGGCCCGCGGCGTGCGGATCGCGGTCGCCGACTACAACGCTCCCGAGACCTTCGACGGCCTCTTCTCGGCCGGCGACAAGGTGCTGCTCATCTCGGGCAACGAGTTCGACAAGGGCCGCGTGGCCCAGCACAAGGTCGTCCTCGACGCCGCCAAGGCCGCCGGCGTCGCGCTCCTCGCGTACACCAGCGCCCCCGGCAGCCTGACCGCCGCGCTGGCCGACGACCACCGCGGCACCGAGGCGGCGATCCTGGAGTCCGGCGTGACGTACGCCCTGCTGCGCAACGGCTGGTACAACGAGAACTACACCGAGAACCTGGCCCCGGTCCTGGAGCACAACGCCGTCGTCCAGGCCGCCGGTGAGGGCAGGATCTCCACGGCCTCCCGCGCGGACTACGCGGCCGCCGCCGTGGCCGTGCTGACCGGCGAGGGCCACGAGAACAAGACGTACGAGCTGGGCGGCGACACCGCGTTCGGCTTCGCCGAGTACGCGGCCGAGGTGGCCAAGGCGTCCGGCAAGGAGATCACCTACAACGCCGTCCCCGGCGATGTGTTCGAGGGCATCCTGACCGGCGCCGGACTGCCCGCGCCCTTCGCCGCGATCCTGGCCGGCGTCGACGCGTCGATCGAGAAGGGCGAGCTGGTCGTCACCACCGGTGACCTGTCCCGGCTGACCGGCCGGCCGACCACGCCGATCGCGGAGTCGATCGCGGCGGCGCTGAAGGGCTGACCCCCGGCCCACCGGACCACCCCCGCTCGTGACCCACGGGAAGCACCCGCGTCCGTGACCCGCGGGAAGCACCCCCGTCTGTAATGACCGTATGGCGATACGGGCATGACAGGCGGGGGTGCTCGGCGCTACCTTCTTGGAGGTTGCGCGTGGTTCGGACGCCGCGCGTCCGCAGCGTGGTGAGAGGGAGGGGCCGTGCCGGTGGAGTCCAAGGGCGAACAGCACATAGGTCTGGATTCCAAGGGCGAACAGCGGATCGGTCTGCTGAACGGCTTCGCGGCGTACGGCATGTGGGGGCTCGTGCCCCTGTTCTGGCCGCTCCTCCAACCCGCGGGCGCGGCGGAGATCCTCGCCCACCGCATGGTGTGGTCGCTGGGCGTCGTGCTGATCGCGCTCGTGGTGATGCGACGCTGGGCCTGGGCCGGTCCGCTGCTGCGACAGCCGCGCAGACTGGGCCTGATCACCATCGCCGCGGCCACCATCACGGTCAACTGGGGCGTCTACATCTGGGCCGTGAACGCCGGCCATGTGGTGGAGGCGTCCCTCGGCTACTTCATCAACCCGCTCGTCACCATCGCGATGGGCGTCCTGCTCCTGAAGGAGCGGCTGCGGCCCGCGCAGTGGGCGGCGGTGGGCATCGGCTTCGCCGCGGTGCTCGTACTGACCGTCGGATACGGCCAGCCGCCGTGGATCTCCCTCTGTCTCGCCTTCTCCTTCGCGACGTACGGGCTGGTGAAGAAGAAGGTCAACCTCGGCGGTATCGAGTCCCTGGCCGCGGAGACCGCGATCCAGTTCCTGCCCGCGCTCGGCTATCTGCTGTGGCTGTCGTCCCGGGGCGACGCGACCTTCGGCGGTGAGGGCGCCGGGCACGCGGCTCTGCTGGCCGCGACCGGAGTGGTGACCGCGCTGCCGCTCGTGTGTTTCGGGGCGGCGGCGATCCGGGTGCCGCTGTCGACGCTGGGACTGCTCCAGTACCTCGCGCCCGTGCTGCAGTTCCTGCTCGGCATCCTGTACTTCCACGAGGCGATGCCCGCCGAGCGGTGGGCCGGGTTCGCGCTGGTGTGGGCCGCGTTGTCGCTGCTGACGTGGGACGCGCTGCGGACGGCGCGGAAGTCGCGGACGGTGTTGCGGGAGGCGGCCACCGCCGCCACCGCCGCCGCGGAAGCGGCCCGGGAGGCGGCGGCCGCGAGCCCGAGCACCGCCGGCGGCACCGCCACCAGCACGAACACGTAGTCGGTGACGGCGTCAGTCATCGACGGCGTCAGCGTTCGACGGCGTCAGTAATCCGTGTCCTTGCCGAGGAACAGTTCCGCGAAGCCGGTCGCCGCGGCGGGTGAGGCGAGGATCCGCCGCAGCCTGGCCATCGAGGTGCCCGCCTTGAAGGGATCGCCCGACGAGGCGCCGTGGTACACGTCGGAGAGCCACTGCGAGAACTCCTGGTACTGCCACACCCGCCGCAGACAGGCCGCCGAGTAGCCGCGCAGCCCGCTGTCGTCCCCCTTGCCGTAGTACGCGACGAGCGCGTCGCCGAGCAGCAGGGAGTCGTGGATCGCGAGGTTCATGCCCTTCGCACCGATCGGCGCGAGGAGATGGGCCGCGTCTCCGGCCAGATACAGCCGCCCGTACGCCATCGGCTCCACCACGTAGTTGTGCATGGCCAGGACCCGCTTCTCGATCAGCTTGCCCTCGTTGAGCGGCTGGGCCCCCTCCGCCCCGAGGCGGGCGTGGAGCTCGGCCCACACGCGCTCGTGCGACCAGTTCTCCGGGTCGTCGTCGGGCGGGCACTCCAGGTAGTAGCGGGTGACCTGCGGGCCCCGGGCCATATGACCGGCGAACCCGCGCGGATGGATGCCGAAGACGACACAGTCGGAGGACGGCGGCGCCTCGGCAAGCAGCGCCAGCCAGCCGACACCGAAGTCGTGCCGGGCGACGGTGACGTGCTCCGCGGGCATACGGTCCCGGGTCACCCCGCGAGCGCCGTCGCAGCCCGCGATGAACTCGCAGTCCAGGCGCACCCGTTCACCCGTCTCCGGATCCGTGTACGCCACCGAGGGCCGGTCCGTGTCGATCCCGGCCGGCTCGACATCGCGGACGCCGAACCGGATGTCACCGCCCCGGACGTCCGCGTACTCGCGCACCAGGTCCGTCACCAGCAGCGGCTGCGGGTACACGTAGTGACGGTGGCCCGACACATCGGCGTACGGGAACCTGTGGCGCTCTCCGGCGAACCGGAACTCGCACTCGGTGTGCGCCACGGTGTTCTCCAGGAGCCGGTCCGCCAGGCCCCGCCCCTCCAGCGCGCGGACCGCCCATTCCTCCAGGAAGCCCGCGCGCGGCCGCTGTTCGATGAACTCCCTGCTCTCGTTCTCCAGCACCACGCAGTCGACCGAGGCGGCGCGGAGGATGTTGGCGAGGGTGAGTCCCGCGGGCCCCGCCCCCACTATGACCACGCGGGTGCGCTGTGGGTGGGCGGCGGACGGGGCGGCGGCTGACGGGGCGGGGGCGTCTGCGGTCATGCGAACAGTATGGCGAACCCGGTACGGGCGGCCGGTCGTCAACTCGGGATCTGCCGGGTGGGGTTGGCGGGCGCGGCGGGTCCGGCGGGGATGGCCGCGGTGGTCGTGGCAGCGGCGGCGACGGCGGTTGCAGTGGTGGTGGCCGCGGTCGTGGAAGTGGTGGCGGCAGTGGTGGCCGCCGCGGTCGTGTTGGCGGGTGCGGTGGGCTTTCCTCCGGCCGTCGGCGGCTTCGTACGGCTTCTGAGGCCGAAGGAGGACAGCAGCGCGCCCAGTGTCACCATCGCCACCGGGACGATCAGGGCCGCGCGGAAGGCGGAGAGGGTGGCGTCCGGGTCGGAGCCCGCGGAGGCGCCGGAGGAGACGAGGCCGTACACGGCCGTCACCGCCGAGATGCCGATGGCCGAGCCGAACTGGGTGGCCGTGTGCAACAGACCGCTCGCCAGGCCCTGTTCGGACTCCACCACACCGTCCGTCGCCGCGATCGTGAGCGGCCCGTAGGCCAGCGCGAAGGCGGTGCCCGCGATGATCAGGGTCGGGAACATCGCCGCGTACGACCAGTCCATGCCCACGGGCAGGAAGAGCCCGTACGCGACGACCGCCAGGACGAAGCCGCCGAGGATCACCTTGGCGTGGCCGAAACGGGTGACCAGGCGCGGGGTGAGTGTGGGGGCGAGGATCGCGTCGCAGCCCAGCACCACCAGGGCGATCGCCGTCTGCAGGGAGGACCAGCCGCGCAGTTCCTGGAGGTAGAGCGTGAGGACGAACTGGAAGCCGAAGAAGGCGCCCACGAAGAGGAGTGCGCCGAGGTCGGCCCGTACGACGGAGCCGGTGCGGAGGATGCCGAGGCGCACGAGGGGTGTGGGGGTGCGGCGTTCGACGGCGACGAAGACGACGAGCAGGGTGGTGGCCGCGACGGCCGCACCCGCCGTCAACTGCCAGCCGTCCAGGCCGTGTTCGAGCCGGATGACGGCGTAGGCGGCGAGCAGCATGGCGGCCGCGGCGGTGCCTGCACCGAGGATGTCGAAGCCTTCGGTACGCCGCCGGGGGCGCCCGGGGCTCTTCTCGTTCCCGGGCTCTCCAGCGCGTGGTTGGGCCGGGATCAGGCGTATCGCCGCCACGAGCAGGGCGGCCGCGAGCAGGACCGGGGCGAAGAAGACCCAGCGCCAGCCCAGTTGGGTGAGCAGGCCGCCGATGACCAGGCCGAGGGAGAAGCCGCCGGCCGCCGTGCCCGCGAAGACCAGCAACGCCTTGTTGCGCTGCTCGCCCTCCTCGTACGACGTCGTGATCAGGGACAGCGCGGCCGGTGTCATGAACGCGGCCGAGACGCCGGTGACGAAGCGGGCGACGATCAGCGTCCAGCCCTCCGTGGCGAAGCCGCCCAGGCCCGAGAAGGCGAGGAAGACCGTCAGCCAGGTGAGGAACATCCGGCGGCGGCCCAGCAGGTCGGCCGCGCGGCCGCCGAGCAGGGTGAAGCCGGCGTAGCCGAGTACGTACGCGCTCATCACCCAGGCCGCGGTGTCGGTCGGCAGGTCGAGGTCGGATCTGATGGAGGGGATCGCGACCGCCAGCATGGCGACGTCGATGCCCTCCAGGAAGATCGTTCCGCAGAGGACGAGCAGCAGGGCCCAGGCACGGGTGCCCATCACGACTCCTTGGGTGAGGGAAGGGGCGGTTACCCGAATGAGGGTCGGTTCCCTCTTGTAACCGGTGCCAGCCTGCGGCAGCATCGGCGGACATGGAAGAAGGCACTTTGGAGTCACCGAGTAAGTGCGCGGTAACCATGGACGGCGAGGACACCGATCCCTTCCAGTGGGACACCCGGGAGGGCTGCCAGGTGCGGCAGATCCTCGACCGGGTGGCCGACAAGTGGTCGCTCCTCGTGATCGCCCTCCTCGACAACCGGCGGTTGCGGTTCACCGAGTTGCGGCGGGAGATCGACGGGGTGAGTCAGCGGATGCTGACGGTGACGCTGCGGCAGTTGGAGCGGGACGGGCTCGTGAAGCGGACCGTGCATCCTGTGGTGCCGCCTCGGGTGGAGTACGAGCTCACTCCGCTCGGCGGGACGCTCCACTCCACGATTCGGTCGCTGGTTGCCTGGACGGAGGCGCACCAGGGGGAGATCGCGGCGGCGCGGGAGGCTTATGACGAGCGGGTGGGGGCTTCTGCTTGAAGGGGGGCGGTTTTCGCCCCCGCCGCCCCTACCCATTCCCGTCCCTTTCTGGGGCTCCGCCCCAGGCCCCGTGGGGTGTGTTGTCGGGTGCGGGCCGGTGGGGGCTTGTCGCGCAGTTCCCCGCGCCCCTAAAGACCTGGGGGCGCGGGGAACTGCGCAGTCTTTTGGTCTTTTGGGGTTCGGGGGCGGAGCCCCTGAGTAAGGGACGGGAATGGGTAGGGGCGGCGGGGGCGAAAGGAAACCTCAGTCGCCCTCTTCCGCGCGGCGGGCCCGGTGTGTGCGGGCCTTCTGGCGGTTGCCGCAGTGTTCCATGGCGCACCAGCGCCGCCGCCCGGGCCGCGAGGTGTCGACGAAGAGCAACGCGCAGTTGTCGGACCCGCACTCCCGGATCCGATCCGCATACGGCCCGGTGAACAGCTCCACCGCGTCACGCGCAACGGTGGCCAGCAACCGCGCCCCCGTGGCCCCCGCCGCCCACCCGCGCGACCCGTCCGCCTCGACCCGGGCGGCAAGCGGCGCCCCGGCCGCGGCGGCGTTGACAACGTCGAGGTGACGGGCCTGGAGGGGCTGCCCATGCGCCCGGTCCGCGGCCAGCAGGAAGACCGCGTCGCGCAGGGCTCGCGTTTGCGCCAACTCCCCTTCCGTGACGGTCACTTCGAGCCCGCCGGGCAACCGGCTCCGCTCCACCCAGCGCACCAGATCCGCGGGCTCGTGCAGCACCTCGTACCGCGCGAACTCCCCCGGCCCGCCCGTCGTCACGAGCTCCAGGCACAACGCCCCGGGGTCGAAGCGGAACGACTTCCCCCCGTACGACACGAGAGTCATCCCGGGCGATTTCATTGCACGCTCACTCACGTAACCACTATAAGTGGTTACCATGACAGAGACCCAGCCCCAGACCCAGACACCCTCGTCGGCACCGGCGCCCCTGCACTGGAAGCTCGTCATTGACGCCGCCGATCCGCACGCCCAGGCCGACTTCTGGGCCGCCACCCTCCACTACCTCGTCGAGGACCACAGCACCCTGGTCGAGCGCCTGCTCGGCTTCGGCGCCGTACCGCCCGAGGTCACCGTCGAGTCGCACGGCCGCCGGGCCTGGCGCGACGCCGCGGCCGTACGCCACCCCGACGATCCGTACGACAAGGACAGCGGGACCGGCCTCGGACGACGGCTGCTCTTCCAGCGCGTGCCCGAGCCGAAGACGGTGAAGAACCGGATGCACATCGACGTGCACACCACGGACGGGCAACGGGCGGCGGAGGTCGCACGGCTCATCGGGCTGGGGGCGGAGGTGCTCCGGGAGGTGAAGGAGCAGGGCGGCGAGTGGGTCGTGATGGCGGATCCGGAGGGCAACGAGTTCTGCGTGCACTGACAGGCGGGGCCCCCACCGGAACCGGGCTTGTCCGCCCGTGCACAGCAACAGGGAGCTGCCGCCCTACGGTCGCCCCTCCGTCGCCCTCCCATGACGCACCCGGGGTGTCATGAGCGGCCGCGATCAGGTGAACTCCAGGGATCCGCTATGCGAACACCCCTGACCGGATTGCGCTCTTGACGGAACGTCAGCCTCAGCTTCACCATCAGGCACCCATTCCCGTATGGAATTCGGAGCCCCCCACATGAAGCTCTCTGTTCCCGGACGTGTCACGGGTGCCGCGGTCATAGCCGTCGCCGCACTCCTCACGACGAGCGCGATAGCCGACGCGGCGCCCGCGCGCGTGGCCGCCGCACCGGACATACCCGTCGCCAACGTCAAGGCACATCTCACCCAACTGCAGTCCATCGCCACCGCCAACGGCGGCAACCGCGCCCATGGACGCGCCGGCTACAAGGCCTCCCTCGACTATGTGAAGGCCAAGCTGGACGCGGCCGGATTCACCACGACCATCCAGCAGTTCACCGCCTCCGGCCGCGTCGGCTACAACCTGATCGCCGACTGGCCCGGCGGCGACGCCAACCAGGTCGTCATGGCGGGCTCCCACCTCGACAGCGTCACCTCGGGGGCCGGCATCAACGACAACGGCTCGGGCTCGGCCGCCGTACTGGAAGCCGCGCTCGCCGTGTCCCGCGCCCAGTACCAGCCCACAAAGCATCTGCGGTTCGCCTGGTGGGGAGCGGAGGAACTGGGCCTGGTCGGCTCGCGCTACTACGTCAACAACCTCTCCACCGCCAACCGCGCCAAGATCAGCGGCTACCTCAACTTCGACATGATCGGGTCGCCGAACCCCGGCTACTTCGTCTACGACGACGACCCGGCCATCGAGAAGACCTTCAAGGACTTCTACGCGGGCCTCGGCGTCGCCACCGAGATCGAGACCGAGGGCGACGGCCGCTCGGACCACGCCCCCTTCAAGAGCGCGGGCATCCCCGTCGGCGGCCTCTTCACCGGCGCCAGCAACACCAAGTCCGCGGCCCAGGCCGCCAAGTGGGGCGGCACCGCGGGCCAGTCGTTCGACCGCTGCTACCACTCCTCGTGCGACACGACGTCGAACATCAACGACACCGCCCTGAACCGGAACAGCGACGCACTGGCGTACGCGGTCTGGGAGCTCTCGGAGTAGCCGGATCCGCTCCGGACGGCTCCGGACGGCTCCGGCCCGCCGCGGCCCGATCTCCGGGGTAGCCGATGACTGCATGCGTGTGCATATACTGCGTACGCATGCAGTCGTCGTACGCCTTCCATGACGGAGCCGCTCATGACCCGCCACTTCCTCTTCCTCCTGGGCAGCGCCCGAGACAGCGGCAACACCGAGCTGCTGGCCCGCAAGGCCGCGGAACAGCTGCCGGCCGACGTCACACAGCGCTGGCTGAGTCTCACCGAACATCCGGTGCCCGACTTCGAGGACCTGCGCCACGACAGCGACCATGTCCGGCCGTCCGGCGACAACACGGCCCTGCTGCTCGACGCCACGCTCGCGGCGACGGACATCGTCATCGCCTCCCCGCTGTACTGGTACTCCCTGTCCGCGCACACCAAGCGCTACCTGGACTACTGGTCGGGCTGGCTGCGCACCCCCGGGCTCGACTTCAAGCAGACGATGGCCGGACGCACGCTGTGGGGCGTCACCGCCCTCGCGCACGAGGAGGAAGAGGTCGCCGACCCGCTGATCGGCACGCTCAACCACTCGGCCGCGTACATGGGGATGCGGTTCGGAGGTGTCCTGCTCGGCAACGGCAGCAAGCCCGGTGACGTCCTGACCGACTCCGCCGCCCTGACCCGCGCCAAGACGTTCTTCGCGCAGGAGCCCCCGCTCGCCCGCTTCCCGTACGACAGCTGAGGTCCGGGGCGGCGGTGTGGCCTACGCGGTGATGTCCTTCGCCGTGAACCGCGCCCACGCGGCCGCGCCGAACACCGCCGCGTACAGCCCCTGGAGCTGCAGGTTGCGTATCAGGTCGTCCCAGTAGACCGGGTCGCGCATGAGGTCGGCGAAGGACAGCCAGTAGTGCGAGAAGAAGTACGGCTGTATCGCGTGGAGCTGGGGGATCTGGTCCAGGATCTGCACGGTGATGAGCAGGCCGACGGTCGTCGCCATCGCCGCGATCCCGCTGTTCGTCAGGGTCGAGACGAACAGGCCGAGGGCCGCGATCCCGATCAGTGACGCGGCGACGGCGAGGGCGATCAGCAGCGCCCGCCCTAGCCCCTCGCCGAAACTGATCCGCGTGCCGGAGATCGTCGTCAGCTCGCCCAGTGGGAACAGGAGCGCGCCCACGATGAGCGCCGAGGTCGCCACCACGAGGGTCGCGATGACACAGAAGGCCAGCGTGGTCGCGTACTTGGTGATCAGCAGGCGGGTCCGGCCGGCCGGGGCGACCAGCAGATAGCGCAGTGTCCCCGCGTTGGCCTCGCCCGCTATCGCGTCTCCCGCGACGACGCCGACCGCCATCGGCAGGAAGAACGGCAGGGTGGCGGCCAGTGCGGTGAAGACCAGGAACAGTCCGTTGTTGGTGATCTGCGCGATGAAGGCGGGGCCCTCGCCTCCGCCGCCTCCGGCCGACGATCCGTCACTCGTCTCGATCTTCACCGCGATCCCGACCAGCACCGGCACCGCGGCCAGCACACCGAGCAGCGCGATCGTCCGCCACCGCCGGAGTGTGGTCCCCAGTTCGTTGCGCAGCAGGCCGAGGGTCCACAGCGGGGTCGGCGTACGTGCGCCGAGGGCTGCCTTCGCGGCCTGGGCCGGCGGCTCGGTGAGCTCAGCCCGCGACATCGAATCCCTCCCCCGTGAGTGCCACGAACGCGTCCTCCAGCGAGGCCCGCTCGACCCCGAATCCCCGGACGCGGACGCCCGCCTTCACCAGCGCCGCGTTCACCTCGGCGAGCTCGCGGTCCGGTGGCTCGGCGGTCACCCGGTCCTCGGCGACCACGACATCGGTCATGCCCTGTTCCTTCAGCACCCGGGCCGCGTCGCCCGGATCCGGTGTCGTCACGACGAGCCGGCCGCGCGCGCCCGCCGCCAGGTCGGCCACCGGCCCCTGGGTGATCAGCCGCCCCTGGGCCATCACCGCCACGTGCGTGCACACCTGCTCGATCTCGTCCAGCAGATGCGAGGAGAGGAAGACGGTGGTGCCGTCCGACGCCAACTCCCGCACCAGGGAACGGATTTCCCGCATCCCCTGCGGGTCGAGCCCATTGGTCGGCTCGTCCAGCACCAGCAGTCGGCGGGGCTGCAGCAGCGCGGCCGCGAGCCCGAGCCGCTGCTTCATCCCCAGGGAGTACGCCTTCGCCTTCTTGCCCGCGGCCGCCGTCAGGCCGACACGGTCGAGCGCGGCCGCGACGCGCGTACGCCGGGTGCGCGGGTCGGCGGTCGGGTCGGCCGAGTCGTAGCGCAGGAGGTTGTCGCGGCCGGAGAGGAAGCCGTAGAGAGCCGGTCCCTCGATGAGCGCGCCGACGTGCGGCAGCACGGTGCTCGTGGCGCGCGGCATGGGCTGCCCCAGCACGCGCGCCGTGCCGGACGTCGGCTCGATCAGGCCCATCAGCATTCTGATGGTGGTCGTCTTGCCGGAGCCGTTCGGCCCGAGGAAGCCGAAGACGCTGCCCGCCGGGACGGCCAGGTCGAGGCCGTCGACGGCGAGCTGTCCGCCGCGGTAGCGCTTGGTGAGGGCGCGGGTGGCGATCACGGTGTCACCCGTGTCCGCGGTCGCTGCCGCGTCCGCCACCGTGTCACCGGCCTTCGCCGTGTGACCGGCCTCCGCGGTGTCACCCGCGTCGGCCGTGCCGCGCTCACCTGCCATGTCCCCGTCCGCGGTGGACAGTTCCGCCATCGACTCCCTCACTTCGCCTTTCCCACATGGGGCTCCGGGACCGCGTGCGCTACTTCGCCGCGTTGGCCGCCTTCACCAGCGCGTCCTTGGTGACCGCGCCCGCGTAGACCTTGCCGTCGTCCGTGATGAGCGCGTTGACCAGGCGGGTCGAGAAGACCGTGCCCGAGCCGAACTTGCCGGTCACGTGGTCGCCCAGCGAGTCGAGGAAGCGGCCCGCGTCACCCGCGCCGGAGGACTCCGACGGCATGCCCTCGCCGCCGGTGTCGAACTGGGCTATCGAGCTCCAGCCCTCACCGATGACGTTCAGGCCCTGGAACTCCTTGTCCAGGTCCTCGCCGCCGTTGGGCTTCGCCCGGTCCGCCGGGCCCTCGGACTTCGCCTCGTCGCCCTCGGTGACCTTCGTGCCCTTGGGCGGGCTGAAGTCGAAGGTGGACGCGGCCGGCTTGGAGAAGTCGACCTTGGTGAAGCCCGCGTCGATGACGGCCGCGCCGCCGCTCGCCGGGGTCAGCGTGAACTTCAGGGGCAGACCGGTCTTCGAGTCCACCGCGATGGAGATCGCGCCGACCGTCGAACCGGACGCCTTGGGCTTGATCAGCAGCTTGTAGGCGTCACGGCCCGCGACCTGCACCGTGCCGTCGACGGTCACGGATGTGGTGTCGTCGGCCGCCTTCAGTGCCTCGTCGGCCAGTTCCTTGGGCGTGGCCGGCACATCGTCGGACTTGCCCTTCGTCCCCTTCTCGGCGGCGCCGGAGGAGTCCTTCATGTGGTACGCCTCGTTCGAAGCGCTGTCGTACGCCCACACCTCGTCGCCGTTGTGGATCACGCTGTACTCGGCGGCCTTGTCGAGCAGTGAGAGCTTCTGCTTGTCCTCGCCGTCGGACGCGACCCGCAACGTGTGCGTACCGGACGCCAGTTCAAGCAGCTTGGACGACGGGTCCGCGGAGGAACCCGAGTCGTCGCCGCCTCCGGCCATCCCGCCGCCGAGGCTGCTCTCCAGACCGCCGAGGTTCGGCAGGCCGAGGTCCGTGCTGATCTTCACCGTGCCGGACAGCTGCTGTACGTCCGACGCCGCGATCTTCTCGATGAGCTGCTGGGCGGTGATGTCCGGCAGGTCCGGGTCGCCGGAACCGGCGAACGCCGGGACGAGCCCGATGGTCGCGGCCGCCACCCCCAGCACCGCGACGGGGACGACGTACCGAGCGGCTTTGCGTCGGCCGGTGCGCAGGTCCTCGTTCGTGTTGTCGTCGGCTTCGTACGGTGCCATGTGTGCCCTACCTCCGTTGTCGGCGGCTGATGCACTCGTCCACCCCTGGCCGCCATTGTCACCCGAACTCCTGTGAAGTGGTGTGTCCAATCTGACCAAATCGGCCGGCGGAAAGCGTCAGACCTCGGAGCCAACTCCGTGTACACCTGCGGTATGACATGGGTGGACGGCGCCTCCCCCGACCCGTAGGGGTCGTGCGGGGAAGACGCCGTCCGTGTATCTCGCCGGAGCCGGGTGAAACCCTTTCAGATCCGGGTGGATCGCTGCCGGTTCTGGGTGGAGCGCTTTCGGATCCGGGTGGAGCGCTTTCGGATCCGGCGGATCAGCCGGTGGTCAGCGGGCTGTTCACCGGTTCACGAACACGTAGTCCGCCCCGTACGGAACTCCCACGATCTTGCCCACCTTGCAGGACCCGGCCGGAGCCACCCCGCCCACGGTGTTCAGCCGCAGGATCTCCGCGGTGCCCGCGAGCAGCCCCCGGTGCTTGCCGGACTGCGTGGCCCTGAGGTCCAGTTCGGGGATGTTCTTGTCGCCGTTCGGGGTCTTGGAGATCAGCGCGCCGGTGACCGCGCTGCGGTCGGGCGCGATCCACTGCGGAGTACCCGAGTTGGGCTTCACGAACGAGTGCGCGATGGGACCGCCGAGCACGGCGGCCACGTCACGCTGGGCGAAGGACGTGGTGCCGTCGGCCGCCTTCTTGCACTCGTAGATCTGCTTGCCCTTGATGACGGACGCCTGGAAGTTGTTCAGCGCGTGCCGGAAGTCGAAGTTCGTCGTGACCTTGTGGAGCTGGCCGCGGACGGCTCCGCCCGGGAACTCGGCGGTGTGCAGATTGGCGTAGAAGCCGCCCGGGTCGGCCTTCAGCTGCCCGAGCAGTGCGGCGTCCTTGACCTTGACCGTGCCGGTGACCTTGCGGCCCTTGGCGTTGTCGAGCAGCTTGGTGAAGTCGACCTTGATACCGCCGTTTACCCCCTTGGCGCCCTGGTGGATGTGGAGCAGAGTCGGCTTGCCGGTGCCGCGCCACTTGACGGCGACGGACACCTTGTCCCCCTTGACCTTGACGAACTGGAGCGCCGCGCCGTCCTTGTCACCGACGGCGGGGCCGCCCTGCACCGGCACCTCGTTGGCACCGTTCAGGCTCGCGGCGAGGATGGTGCCGCCACTGCCGCCGGCGAGAGCGCCGCTCTGTACCTCGATGGACCGGTCCCCGTGCCCCGAGTGGCCCGCGCTCGCGCTCGAACCCTTGCCGGAGCTCCCACTGTCGGCGACCGCCGGGATGACGGCGGCGGCGACTCCGGCCGCGGTGGCCACCGCGACGCCGGTCATGACGAGGCTCTTACGACGCTGTGCGAACGTAACAATCGTCCCCATGATTCTTTTTTCTCCCCGTAGTTCCGCTGATGCCCCCTGCATCAGCTTCTGTGCATGAACTACGGAACGGATCCTAGATTGGACTCATTCCAGAGATGTGACCTGCGTCACACACAAAAGGGATCTTGGGGAAGAATCCGCGGGGACCCCGCGGAAAAACGGGGAGACGCGCAGGTCAGCCCGCTCGGTGGACCACCGCGTCGCACAGCTCCACCAGCGCCGCCTTCGCGTCGCACTCAGGGAGCGGGGCCAGCGTCGCGCGGGCGTCCTCCGCGTACCGCACGGTGTCGCGGCGGGCCTGGTCCAGGGCCGGGTGCACCCGCAGCCTGGCCAACGCCTCGGCGTGCCGCGCGTCGTCGGACAGGTCCGAGGCGAGCAGCTCCGACAGCGCGATGTCCTCGGCGAGCCCCAGCCGCTCCACGCGCTCGCGCAGCCGCAGCACGGGCATCGTCGGGATGCCCTCGCGCAGATCGGTGCCCGGCGTCTTGCCGGACTCGCGCGAGTCGCTGGCGATGTCCAGCACGTCGTCGGCGAGCTGGAAGGCGACACCGAGCCGCTCGCCGTACTGCGTCAGCACGTCGACGACCGTCTCGTCGGCGCCCGACATCATCGCGCCGAATCGTCCGGCCACGGCGATCAGCGAGCCGGTCTTGCCGCTGAGCACGTCCATGTAGTGGTCGATCGGGTCACGCCCGTCGCGCGGCCCCGCCGTCTCCAGGATCTGGCCGGTGACCAGCCGCTCGAACGCCTCCGCCTGGATGCGTACGGCCTCGGGGCCGAGGTCGGCCAGTATGTGCGAGGCCCGCGCGAAGAGGAAGTCGCCGGTGAGGACCGCGACCGAGTTGCCCCAGCGGCTGTTGGCGCTGGGCACTCCGCGGCGCACGTCCGCCTCGTCCATCACGTCGTCGTGGTACAGCGTGGCGAGGTGCGTCAGCTCGACGACCACGGCCGAGGGCACGACACCCGGCGCGTACGGGTCACCGAACTGCGCGGCGAGCGTCACGAGCAGCGGCCGGAACCGCTTGCCGCCCGCGCGCACGAGGTGCTGCGCGGCCTCCGTGATGAACGGGACCTCGCTCTTGGTGGCCTCGAGCAGTCCCTCCTCGACAGCCGCCAATCCGGCCTGGACATCGGCTTCGAGAGCCTGGTCCCGCACGCTCAGCCCGAACGGCCCGACGACGGTCACGAGGGTCTCCTGTCTGCTGACGCTCTCAGCGGCGGTGTCTGGATGCTCTGAGTGTGCTGGGCCTGCTGGGTACTACAGGTGCTGCGGATGCTGTGGGTGTTTGTCGATGTGTCGCTGCTGGCACTCAAGTCAGCGTATCCGGTCGCCTTTCGATCACAGTGAGCGCCCGCCCGTCACCTGCCACCACCCTGCCTGACACGCTCCACCTGCCCCCTTTTGCCCCCCGCCCCCAGCCGGGCGGTATCCGATCACGGAAGGTATGTTCTTGATCTGCCGATAAGACTGATACATCCGGTACGGACGACACATGCGGTACGTCCTGAAAGCGAGCCATTTTTCAGGAAGTGATGCTCCTTGTCCCGCGACACGATCGAGTCCGACCCCGATCCGGAGCCCGATCCGGAACCCGGTGGCCCTCGCTCGGACCCCGCCGACGACCATGCCTTCTTCGGCCAGCCGAGGGGCCTGCTCACCCTCTCGGGCCTGGAGGTCTGGGAGCGGTTCTCGTTCCTGGGGATGCAGGCGATCCTCGTCCTGTACTTCGCGGACACGGTGGCCCACGGCGGCATGGGAATGTCCGCCGGAACGGCCGCGTCCGTCTCGGCCGCGTACGGGACGCTGGTCTATCTGGTCTCGGTGGCCGGCGGCTGGCTGGCCGACCGCATCCTCGGCTCGTACCGGGCGGTCCTGTGGGGTGGTGTCCTGATCGCCTGCGGCCACTACGCGATGGCGGTGCCCACCGCGGCCATGACCTGGGCGGGACTCGGCCTGATCAGCGCGGGCACGGGCCTGCTGAAGCCGAATGTCGCCACCATGGTCGGCAAGCTCTACCGCACCGACGACGACCGCCGCGACGCCGGTTTCGCCGTGTACTACATGGCGATCAACATCGGCGCCTTCGCGGGTCCGCTGATCACCGGCTGGCTCGGCGACCACCAGGGCTGGCACTGGGGCTTCTCGGCGGCCGCGGTCGGTATGACCTTCGGCCTGATCCAGTACGTCGCGGGCCGCCGTCACCTGGCCGGACGCAGGAACGCGGCCGAGTTCGCGCTGCCGCCGGCGGCCATGCGCAGGGCCGTCCGCCTGATCGTCCTCGGCCTGCTGGCCGTGGCCGTCCTCGCGGTCCTGCTGGCCGCCGCCGGATGGCTGACCATGGGCCGCTTCGTGGACCTGCTGACCCTGATCTCGGTGATCGCGCCGGTGGTCTACTTCGCGGTGATGTTCAGGAGTCCCCGGGTGACTCCCGGGGAACGGGGCCGGCTGCGCCCGTACATCGTGCTGTTCCTGGCCTCCACGGTCTTCAACTTCATCCTCTTCCAGGCGTACTCGACGATGATGCTGCTGGCCGCGTCGAACGCCGAGACGACGATCCTCGGCTTCGACTTCCCCGCCGGCTGGTACGCGTCCGCCCTGGGCGCCTTCGAGGTGGCGCTCGCCCCGGTCGTGGCCGCGCTGTGGGTGCGGATGGGGCACAGCCAGCCGCACGCCTCCAACAAGATCGCGTTCGGGGTGGTGCTGGGAGGCCTGTCCTTCCTCCTGATGGTGCTGCCGACCTCGGGCCACGACAACGACGACTACCTGATGTCGGCCTGGTGGATCGTCGGCTCGTACTTCCTGCTGGGGCTCGGCGACATCCTCCTGGAGACCTCCGGCATGTCGGCCACCACCAAGCTCGCCCCGCGGGCCTTCGCCAGCCAGACGATGTCCCTCTGGTTCCTCTCGCTGGCCCTCGCCAACGGCATCCAGGCCCAGACCGTGAAGCTCTACGACGACGTCTCCAAGCCCGCCTACTTCGGCGTCAACGGCGCGATCGCCGTCGCCGCGGGCCTGCTCGTGATCGCCTCCGCGCCCTGGCTGCGCCGCACGATGCACCCGGTCCACTGAGACCCCACAGGCCCTGGAGGTCACCGCCATGCGCATCCGTACGTCCTTCCCCTACGAGACGACTCACGAGGACATCCGCGTTCCCCTCCCGGACGGAACCAAGCTCTACGCGCGCGTGTGGCGCCCGCTCACCGACGAACCCGTACCGGCCCTGCTCGAATACCTGCCCTACCGCCTGACCGACTGGACGGCCCCGCGTGACTGGCAGCGCCACCCCTGGTACGCGGGGCACGGCTACGCGTCCGTACGCGTGGACATCCGGGGGCACGGCAACTCCGAGGGCATGCCCGGTGACGAGTACTCGCCGACGGAGCTGGCCGACGGGGTCGAGGTCGTCAACTGGCTCGCCGCCCGGCCCTGGTGCTCCGGAAAGGTCGGCATGTTCGGCATCTCCTGGGGCGGCTTCAACTCCCTCCAGATCGCGGCCCTCGCGCCCGAGCCGCTCAAGGCGGTCGTCACGGTCTGCTCGACGGACGACCGCTATGACAACGATGTGCACTACATGGGTGGTTCCGTGCTCGCCGTCGACATGCACGCGTGGGCGGCGACCATGCTCACGTTCGTCTCCCGCCCGCCGGATCCGGTGTACGCGGGCGAGGTCTGGCACGACCTGTGGATCAAACGACTGGAGACCGTCGATCCGTTCCTGCACACCTGGCTGGCGCACCAGACGAGGGACGACCACTGGCGCCGCGGCAGCGTGTGCGAGGACTACTCGGCGATCCGGGCGGCGGTGCTCGCGGTCGGCGGCTGGCACGACCCGTACCGGGACACGGTCCTGCGCCTGGCGGAACACCTCCCGGCCGACCGCGTACGGGGGATCGTCGGGCCGTGGTCGCACCAGTACCCCGACCGGGGGCTGCCGCCCGGCCCGGCGATCGGCTTCCTCCAGGAGACGCTGCGCTGGTGGGACCACTGGCTCAAGGGCACCGAGACCGGGATCATGTCCGAGCCGCTCCTGCGCTCGTACGTCAGCGACTCCCATCCGCCCGCCACGGTGTACCCGACGCTGCCGGGCCGCTGGGTCGGCGATCCGGCCTGGCCCTCTCCCCTGGTGGCCCCGGTGACGTACGCCCTCAGGGGTGAGCCCGTGGTGGTGCGGTCCCCCCAGCACACGGGGGTCGACGCCGGCCGTTTCTTCCCCTTCGGCAACGACGCGGACCTGCCGCCCGACCAGCGGGACGAGGACGGGAGGTCGGCGTGCTTCGACTTCGCGGTCCCGGAGGAGATCTGGGTGCTGGGCCGCCCGCGGGTGCGGTTGAGGCTCACCACGGAGGCGACGTGTGGACAAGTAGTGGCCCGAATCTGCGACGTGGCCCCGGACGGCTCCTCGACCCTCGTCACCCGGGGCGTTCTGAACCTGTCAGCCCGGCATGGCCGTGACCAGGTGGTTCCCTGGAAACCGGGCTCTACGGAGGACGTGGTTCTCGACCTGAACGCCATCGGCCACGCCTTCCCTCCCGGCCATCGTGTGCGTCTCGCCGTCTCCTCCGCGTACTGGCCGTGGATCTGGCCCCAGCCGGGTTCGGAGGCGGGCTTCACCCTCACCCCTTCGGGGAGCGTGCTGGAACTCCCGCTCCGCGCACAGGAGTCGGACCCGTCCATCTCCTTCGAGGAGCCGGAGCAGGCGGAGCCCATGGGGGTCAACTTCCCCGCGACCCTGGACGAGCCGCGCCCCGAGCGCCTTGTCGTCCGCGATGTCGCCAAGGGTGAGTGGCGCCTGGAGGTGGACCCGCGGTACGGAGGCACCCGGGTGTATCCCGACGGCCTCGAATTCACCGAGGAGGCCCTGGACACGTACACGATCGTCGAGTCGGACCCGCTGTCCGCCCGCGCCCGCTCGGACTGGTTCGTCCGGCTGCACCGGCCGGACCTGCCGTGGGACGCGAGCGTCGAGGCACACTCCGAAACCACCTGCGACGAGGCGGACTTCATCACCTCGAACGAGGTGATCTGCAAGGACGGTGACGAGGTGGTGTTCCACCGCACCTGGGAGAAAAGGATTCCGCGGACCGCGGGGTGAACTCGTACGCTCCCCGCATGACGGCGAACGCGTACATGGGCCACACGACCTCAATCGCGTGTGCAGGGACCCCATGACCGCATACGCTTATGTGGGGCCCGATGACATAAGGGAGGCCGTCCGGCCTGGCGGGGGCGGCGCCCGGATCCGGACCCCGGCCGACCTCGACGCCTTCCTGTCCGTCCGCCCCGCCGACGAGCTCGCCGAGCCGTTCACCTTCGTCGTCGACGCCTCCATGACCCTGCGCCTGGCTCCACGCCGCTCCGAACACGTGGCCTGCGCGGACGGGAAACCGGTGCGCGCCGCCGGGGAGTTGGGCTTCGCTCGGGCCGCCTCCGGCTGGGAGATCACGTACGCGAGCAACCAGTCCACCGGCTACTGCCCCGACCCCGAGTCGTGGCGGTCGCTCGCGGCGGCCCTCACCCGCGTGGGCATCGACCGCACAGACGCCGGAACCGGTGGCTACACCCACCCGATCACCTACCGCCGCTGTCCGTCCTGCGCCGGGTGGAACTCCGTACAGGACGCCCACTTCGTCTGTGCCCTCTGCGACGCCGACCTCCCGGCCGACCACCGCACCGGCCCGACGGACCTCGCGCTCCTCGCCGACGAGGAGGGCAATTCCGTCAGGATCACGGTCCTCGGCCGGCACCCGCGGATGGTGGCGGGCCTCGCTGCCGAGATCGTCGTTGAGACGCCTTTCGTCAGCGGCCGCCTCGAACTCTCTCTGTGGCGCCGCCGACTTGAGACCTGGGGGAACGCCCTGGACGCCGCATTGCATCGCGGCGAGGACATCTCCTGGATGACGGTGGAGCGAGGCCCGTCGATTTCCATTCGGCTCACGGGAGAACGGGATTGCCCAGAGGTGATCGTGGAGGACGACACGATTTCCATGGCCACCGTGTGCGTCCCCGTCGATCTTCCCGGGAACTGGATCGACAGCCATCGGCAGAAACTGCGTGAGGTGCTGACCCTCTGGAACCCGGAGGACTGAACTCTCCGGAATCCCGAAGAGCGGCGAGAACATATCTGGACAAGTAGTCCCTTATGTCGACTGGGCGGACATCCAGACTCCGCCCGACTTGCCCACATTAAGCACATGAAGCACTTAATTCCCCACCTGTGCCAGTGAATTGAGTCACGTCCGTCCCGGACGGTCACTTTGCCCGGCCGGTCGATTCACCTTTGCTCAAAGCAAGTTGAACTTCGCCTTCCGAATGGATCAAGAATTCCCATCCGTCCCGAACAGGCAAATGACATCGCGATGTGAATTCTGGGCTTGTTCACGGCATGTGCTCTCGCATACGTTCACGTCACTCCGGATGGACCGCCTAATCCTGCCGCCGCCCGGAGATCCCAACCACCCATTCACTCGCGTACGGCAGGAGCGGGGGACCCAGGTAGGCCGCCGGTCCGGATTCCGGAACGGCTCGGGGTGAAGCCGCGTGCAGCATGCGGCCGGGCAGCTCCCGCCCGAACCCGACAGCTCACCTCGCAGGCGTCGGAGAGGAAACGCGCCATGGCCGCACGAGGCAAGCACCGCCGCCCCAGAATGAACACCCTCACGCGTGGCATCGTCGCCGCGGGAACCGGCGGAGCCGCGCTCGCGCTCCCCCTCGTGGGGGCCACCGGCGCCCACGCCGCACAGCCGACGCAGACCGCCCAGGCCGCACCGTCCGCGGTCCCGCAGGTCTCGCTCGTCACGTACAAGGTGGTCGCGGGCGACACCCTGACCAAGATCGCCAAGAAGCACTCCACGAGCGGCGGCTGGCAGAACCTGTACAAGGCCAACCGCGCGGTCATCGGCAACGACCCGGCGGTCATCCGCCCGGGCCTCAAGCTGACGGTCGGCACGAAGAACGCCCAGACCTCGGCGAAGAAGGCCACGGCGACCAAGGCGACCACCGCGTCCGCCGTCACCCCCGCCGCCGCGAAGACGTACACGAACGACCTCGACGGCTGGATCAAGGAGTCGCTGGACATCATGGCCCAGCAGGGCATCCCGGGGTCGTACGACGGCATCTACCGCAATGTCATGCGCGAGTCGTCGGGCAACCCGCAGGCCATGAACAACTGGGACTCCAACGCCGCGGCCGGTACGCCGTCGAAGGGGCTCCTCCAGACCATCGACCCGACCTTCAACGCGTACCACGTGGCCGGCACCTCGATGGACCCCTTCGACCCGGTCGCCAACATCACGGCGGCGTGCAACTACGCCGCCGCGAGGTACGGCTCGATCGACAACGTCTTCGGGGCCTACTGAGCGGGCCGACGGCGAACAGGCCGCCGGTACCGGGCGGGCCGGTACCGCGAACCTGTACCGGGCGGGCCCGCGACGAGGGGAACCCACCTCTCCGCGGGCCCGCCCGGTGCCGCGCCTTCTCGGCGACGCGGAGCTAGGGCCGCGGGCCGAAGAGCCGTTCCAGTACCACCGCGATCCCGTCGTCCTCGTTCGACAGGGTCACCTCGTCGGCCACCGCCCGGAGTTCGGGGTGCGCGTTGGCCATCGCGACGCCGTGGGCCGCCCAGTCGAACATCGGGATGTCGTTGGGCATGTCACCGAAGGCGATCGTTGTGGCGGGGGTGAGGCCGAGATGTTCGGCCGCCAGGGCGAGCCCCGTCGCCTTGGTCACGCCACATGGCTGGAGTTCGACTGTGCCGGGTCCTGACATCGTGACCGTGGCGAGGGAACCGACCGCTCCGCGGGCCGCGGACGCCAACTCGTCGTCGGACAGCAGGGGATGGCGCAGCAGCACCTTGCTGATGGGTTCCGTCCACAGGTCGTCGCGACGCAGGACGCGGACCGCTGGGAGTGTCGGGTGCGGCATCTCGTACCCCGGCTCGATGAGCGTGAGTCCGTCGACCCCGTCCTGGTCGACCGCGGCGTACACGTCCCCGACCTCCGCCTCGATCTTGCCGAGCGCCGTCTCGGCCAGCTCGCGGTCGAGGGTGACCGACCAGACCATGCGCTCGGCGCCGGCGTCGTACAGCTGCGCCCCCTGACCGCACACCGCCAGTCCCTGGCTGCCCAGTTCGTCCAGCAGGGGGCGTACGCGTGGTGCCGGGCGCCCCGTCACCACGAGGTGCCTGGCACCTCTCCCGATTGCCATCGCCAGCGCGGCGCGTGACCGGTCCGACAGGGTGTCGTCGCCTCGCAACAACGTCCCGTCCAGGTCAGTGGCGATGAGTGAATATGCAATCGGTGCGGCCATGATCAGAGAATACGGATCGAACGCCCCAACGACTCGACGGGAACCGGACGTCGTCCGGTATCTCGTCAGGCACAGGGGTGCCCGTCGGCACCATCCGTCGGCCGCCCGGAGGCAAATCGCAGGCGCCGAGGAGCAGTTGACCATGGCCGCCCTGCTCCCGAGCCCCCGGTCAACCGGCCCCTCGCCCGCTCTCGGCCCCGCCTCCCCGTGCCCGGCCTCGCCCCGTGGACACGGCTCGCGCACGGCCTTCGCGGCCGCTCGGCGGCTTCAACGACGCGTCGATGCGTACGCGCACGAAGCGGAGGTTCCGTTCAGCCGCGCGCCCCCACCAGATGCCGGACCAGCCTCGGTGAGGCGAACTCCGTGCCGCACACGAACCGCATCACGGGCCCGTACGAAGCCGCCGCCGGCAGCCCCGTGAAGTACAGCCCGGGTACGGAGGACCTGAACCCGGCGCCCAGCTTCGGTGTCCCCCGGCTCACCGCCAGCTCCGTACGCAGTTCGTGCCCGAGGAAGTCCATCGCCGCGAGATCGACGCGGTATCCGGTCGCGGCGACGACGTGGTCCGCGGAGAGTTCCTCGACGCGTCCGTCGAGGGTCCGGACGGCGAGGGCCGGATGGCCACCCTCCGATCCGGAGCGGACGATCCGCGACACCTCGCTCACCCGCACCGTCCCCTCGAACCGCTCCCGCAGCCACCAGGCGCCGAGCGGGCCGAGCACCCGGCGGACGAGGAAGTGCCGGGCCTGCGGCGGCAGATGGCGGTACGGGTGGGGGTAGTAGCTGAGTGCCCACAGCGACCAGGCCCGTCCGAAGGGCGACCCGGGGCGCAGCCTCGGCTGCGTCCAGGGGGGCGCGCCGAAGGCGACCGATCCCTTGCCGCGCGCCACCACGCGCACCTGCGCGCCCGCCTCAGCCGCGAGCGCCGCCGTCTCCAGGGCGGACTGGCCCGCCCCCACGACGATCAGCTCCTTGCCGGAGAACCGGGACAGGTCGTGGAGCTGCGAACTGTGCGAGACGGGCCCCGTGGGGGTCGGTCCGTCGGGCGCGGCCGCGGCCAGCTCGGGCGGCAGATATGCCAGCCCGGACAGCCCTGTCGCGACGACGACCGCCCGAGCGGTGAACAACTCCCCGGAGTCCAGCTTGAGTTCGAAGCCCGCCGGGCCGCGCCGACCGCCCCCTGGGCCACCCCGTTGACCGATCCGCCCGGTGTCCCCCTGATGGCCGCGCCGGTCGACCGAGACGACCCGCACCCGCTCCAGGTCCGGCACGAGCTTCTGCCGGAACCACTCCCCGTACGCGACGAACGTCTCGACCGGGACGATGTCCTCGTCCGTGACGAGTCGGCGGATGCCGGCCGCGTCGCAGTAGTCGACGAGGTTGTGCCCGCGCTGCGGGGCGTCGATGTTCGAGGCGGCCGGGGTCGACTTCAGAAGCATCCCCTCAGGCATGTGAGCGCGCCAGCTCACCATGGGCTCACCGAACACCCGTACCGGAATGCCGCGCGCTCGCAGATGCGCGGCGGTGGACAGGCCGAAGGGCCCGGCACCGATCACTGCCACCGGCTCCATCACGAAGTCCCCTCCCCAGGACGCTGCTTCGCCGTACGTACTGCTCGCGTACTGCTCGTTCTTGGTCGGACAGGCCCCTCAACCCGCGGTCGCGCGGGCACTCCGGCGGTTGGTCCGCCACAGCTGGTACATGTGCTTCACTCCGGGCCGTACGAAGCGCGCGAGCATGGTGAAGAACGGCCGCAGATCGTCCGCCGCCAGCCACGCCAGCTCCGTGCCGCTCGCGTGGGCGGGGGCGTGCGGTGTCGTGTAGCCGCTGCGGCGGTACGCGAGCAGGGCGGGCAGGTCGATGTTCTCCACGATGTACCGCCGGCCCGCGAGCTGTTCCCCCTCCGGAACGGTGCGGCCGGTCAGGTCCAGATGCATGGCACGGACGACGTCGATGCCCGACTCGCTCTCGAAGAGCCGGAACTGCGCGCCCATCCGCGGGTTGAAGTCGAGCAGTTTGTAGCGGCCGTCGCGCCGGTCGAAGCGCAGGTCGAGGTCGACGACGCCGCTGAAGCCGATCTGTTTGATGAAACGCGCCGCGATGTCCGCGAGTTCCGGATTGTCGACCACGTACGCGTTCGCCGTCATCCCCGCGTGCGGCGGCCAGGAGCGGACCTTGACGCCGGTGAACATGGCGAGCGGCGTCGAGTCGGCGTCGAAGTAGGCGTGCACGATCCAGTCCTCGGCGTCCTCCCTGGGCAGATACTCCTGGAGGATCACCCCGGGGTGCTCGCCCCAGCCGCGCGCGAGCGCGAGCAGCCCGTCGCGGGTCGCGATCCGGGTCGTCCCGCTCACGGCCGGGCGCGAGCGGCGCACGAAGGCCTCGCAGTTCTTGGCCACGAGCGGGAAGGCCGCCTTCGCCGCGAAGTCCTCGATCTCCTCGTACGACTCCGGGCAGGCGGACTCCGGGCTGGGTATGCCGTGCTCCAGGCAGAGTTCGTGCAGACCCTGCTTGCTGGCGAGGCGGCGCGGAAGGCCGGCGTCCACTCCGGGAAACAGGAAGCGGTCCGCGAGTTCCGCCTGGTGCTCGGCGATCAGCACCGCGGCCTCCTCGTCGGTCGGGATCAGCACGGTGGGCCGGCCGATCCGGCGCCCGACGCGCAGCAGCCCCTCGACGAGCCGCTCCGGCCGCTCCGTGCCCGTGGTCGGCCAGACGAACGCCTGCCGCAGATGCCGCGAGGCGGCGGCGGGCGTGTACCGGTCCTCCGTGATCGCGTACATCGGTACGCCCAGGCGCCCGAGGCTGCGGATCGCGCCCACTCCGCCGTGGTGCAGCGGGTAGTCGCCGAACTTCACGATCAGGCCCGGCACTTCCCGGTCCAGGTCGAAAGGCACGCCGGAAGGCATGCCTGCGGAGCTTCTGGCCACGGGTCCCCCCACGTGTCCCCCCTACGGACGCGGACCCAACTCGCCCGTGTCCCCCGAATGGACGCTAAGCCGGAATCAACCACTCCGACCCGGGCCCCAATCGGACATTGCGAACTCTTGCGCACCCTTTAGAACGGACATTGCGAACCCTTTAGACACTGCCCAAGAAGGGCAACTCCCCCGTAACGTGTGCCCCACCCACACGGAAAGCGAGGCAGCACCCCATGCCCCCCTTCGATGTCCCCGAGGGCGATCCCTTCGGCCCGCACAATCTTCCGTACGGCGTGTTCTCCCTTGGCGGGCCCGGCACCGGATCCGACAGCGGGTCCGACGGCAAGTCCAACAGCGACTCCGGCCGGCGGAGCGTGGGCGTTCGGCTGGGCGACCACGTGCTGGACGCGGGGGCCGCCGCCGTGGAACTCGGCTCCCCGTACGCCGCGCTGCTCGCCCGTCCCTCGCTGAACCCACTGCTCGCGGCCGGCCGCACGGCGTGGTCGGACGTGCGGCGCGCGATCACGGCGTGGGTGACCGTGCCGGCGCACCGCGAGACGATCGCGCCCCTGCTGCACCCGCTCTCCGAGGTGACACTCCACCTCCCCTTCGAGGTCGCCGACTACGTCGACTTCTACGCCTCCGAGAACCACGCCCGTAACGTCGGCCAGATCTTCCGCCCCGACGCCGAGGACTCCCTCACCCCCAACTGGAAGCACCTGCCGATCGGTTACCACGGCAGGTCGGGCACCGTCGTGGTCTCCGGGACCGAGGTCGTACGCCCCTCGGGCCAGCGCAAGGCCCCGGCCGACCCGGCGCCTGTCTTCGGGCCGTCCGTCCGGCTGGACATCGAGGCGGAGGTCGGCTTCGTGGTCGGCACGCCCTCCGCGATGGGCACGGCCGTGCCGCTGAGCGGCTTCCGCGACCACGTCTTCGGGCTCTGCCTCCTCAACGACTGGTCCGCTCGCGACCTCCAGGCCTGGGAGTACGTCCCCCTCGGCCCGTTCCTCGGCAAGTCCTTCGCCACCTCGGTGTCGGCCTGGATCACCCCGCTCGACGCCCTGGACGACGCCCGGGTCGCGCCCCCGACCCGTACGCATCCGCTGCTGCCGTATCTGGACGACGCCTCCGACGCCTCGGAGGACCCCGGCGGCTACGACCTGCGTATCTCCGTCGCGATCAACGGCCACGTCGTCTCCGAGCCGCCCTTCTCGACCATGTACTGGACGGCCGCCCAGCAGCTGGCCCACATGACGGTGAACGGCGCGTCGCTGCGCACGGGTGATCTGTACGGGTCGGGCACCGTGAGCGGGGCCTCGGACAACGAGCGGGGCTCCCTTCTGGAGCTGACCTGGAACGGGCGCGACACCCTCGAACTGCCGGACGGCAAGCGGACGTTCCTGGAGGACGGGGACACGGTGACGCTGACCGCGTGGGCTCCTGGGCCGCATGGCACGCGGGTGGGTCTTGGCGAGGTGAGCGGGCGGGTCGTGGCGGGCGCGTAGCCGTCTGCCCCGCGGGCGCGTCCGGCAACGCGGCGGGCGCGTAGGCGGGCTTGCCCGTACTTGGCCGGGGCGGGCCGTGCCTGGCCGGGGCGGTCCTTGCCTGGCCGGGGCCGCCCTTCCAGTGGGGCGCGTTGGTGTTCGCTGACGCGGAGTCGTTCGGATCTGCGGGGCGGTGGGGGCTTGGCGCGCAGTTCCCCGCGCCCCTGAAGGGGCGCCTGCCGAGGCGGTCTCTTTACGGGGTGTCCGTAGTGGCAGATCTTGTCGCGTCCCCGGAGAAGCCGCAGGTCATCCGGTCGGCCGGTGGAGTCGCTGGTGGCGCAACACTCCGGCAACACCAGATTCCGTACCCCGTCGGTATGGTCCGTCGCATGCCCAGCGAACGCATCCGTGACCATGCCGGCCAGGGCGCGACCACCGTCGCCGCCCGTCGGCGGCGGCTGCGCGCGGACCGGGCCAGGCAACTCGCCGACCTGCTGCGCCACCAGGTGCTGGCGGGCGGTTTCCCGCACGGCACGCTGCCGCACGAGGCGGCCATCGGCGCCGACTACCGGGCCTCGCGCAACACCGTGCGCCAGGCCCTCGACCTGCTGCGGGCCGAGGGTCTGGTGGAACGGCAGCCCGGTGTCGGCACGGTCGTCGTCGCCGAGAAGTACCCGCACGGGCTCGACCGGCTGATGGGACTCGCGGAGACCCTGCGCGAACACGGCCGGGTCAGCAACGAGGTCCGCACCGCGGGCCCGGTCGCCGCACCGGCCCCGGTCGCCGAACGGCTGCGGGTGCCCGTCGGCGCCGACGTCCTCTACATCGAGCGGCTGCGACGGCTCAACGGCCTCCCGCTCTCCCTCGACCTCACCTACATCCCACTCGACCTCGGCACCGCCCTGCTCGGCGCCGACCTGGAGAACACCGACGTCTTCCGCCTTCTGGAAGGCATCACCGGACAGCCGCTCGGGCACGCCGAGATCACCCTGGAGGCCGTCAACGCCGACGCGCACTCCGCGACGGTTCTGCAGGCCCCGCGCGGCTCGGCCGTCCTGATGCTGGAGCGCCTCACCCACCTCGCCGACGGCCGGCCCGTCGACCTGGAGTTCATCCGCTTCCGCGGCGACCGCATCACGATGAGCGGTCTGCTGCGCCGCTCGCTCTGACCTCCCCGCCCCCTTTCCCGTATCTGCGGGACCTCCCTGGAGACAGCCATGCCCTTGGCGCCCCAGCGGGCCGACGTGCCCGTGACCATCGACGAGTCGAAGTGCATCGACGGCTGCACTCTCTGTGTGGACATGTGCCCGCTGGACTCCCTCGCCATCGACGAGAGCAACGGCAAGGCCTATATGCACGTCGACGAGTGCTGGTACTGCGGCCCGTGCGCGGCCCGCTGCCCCACCGGAGCCGTGACGGTCAACATGCCCTATCTGCTCCGGTGAGAGGCCAGAATCCCCATGAAACGCACGGCAGTTGCCCTGTCCGCGGTCGCCCTGCTGCTTCCCCTGTCCGGCTGCGGCGGCAGCGCGGAGGCCGGTAGCGGCAACACGGTGACGGTCACCGTGGGCTACCAGTCCAAGACCATCAACACCGTCACCGCGGGCACTCTCCTGCGCTCCCTCGGTTCCTTCGAGCAGCAGCTGAACGCCCTCCACGACGGCCACACCTACAAGGTGAACTGGCAGGACTACGCGACCGGCGCCCCCATCACCGCGCAGATGACCGCCGGGAAGATCGACATCGGTTCGATGGGCGACTTCCCGCTGCTGATCAACGCGGCCCGCGGCAAGCAGCTGGGCCGCCCCACCCACCTCGTCTCCGTCACCGGCTACAACCTGCGCGGCGGCCTCAACACCGTCGTCACGGCGCCGGATTCGAAGCTCGACTCCCTCGACGACCTGCGCGGCAAGAAGGTCTCGACGAGTATCGGCTCGGCGGCCGACGGCACGCTCGTACGGGCCCTGCAGCGCGCCGGGATCAACCCGGACAAAGGCATCGAGAAGCTCAACCAGCAGCCCGCGGTGGGTGCTTCGGCACTCTCGGCGGGCAGCACGGACGCGCTCTCGCAGTTCGTCGCCTGGCCGGGCCTGCTCGCCTTCCAGGGCAAGGCGAAGGCCCTGTACGACGGCGCCGAACTGAACCTGCCGACCTTCCACGGGGTCACCGCCCGCGAGGACTTCGCGAAGAAACGCCCCGCCGTACTGGAGGCGTTCCTCAAGGCCCAGGCCGAGGCGACGGACTACCTCCACGACCACCCGGTGGCCGCGGCGGAGAAGGTCGCGAAGGCGACCGGGCTGCCCGCCGAGGTCGTGTACCTCTACAACGGCGCGCACGGCATCGCCACCTTCGACCCGGCGATCAAGCCGAAGCTCGTCTCCGCCCTGAAGGAGGACGTCTCGATCCTGAAGGCGGCGAAGCTGACCGGTGACGTGGACGTGGACTCCTTCGTCGACGACCAGTACGTCAGGAAGGCCCTCGGCCCGGACTACGCCGAGCGCCTGGCCTCGGCGCCCGCACCGGCCGCGAGCGAGGTGTGGCCCAAGGGCGCCGCCGAGACCCGTACCTTCAAGTCGCCCGCCGAGCTGCTGGGTTACGTCGCGAAGCACAAGGACGGGATCCGCGCCGCCTACGTCCCCGACGCCACCACCGGCACCCTGTGGTTCGCCGACAAGGCGGTCTGGCTGGCCGACGGTGACGAGCTGCTGCCCTTCGTCGCCCCGGGGACCGCGAAGGCGTACGTCGCCGGACACGCCGACGCCCGCGTCATCACGTACGCCGGCGCACTGGAGCGGGCGTCGTGACCCGGTACGTGCTGAGGGCGGTCTCACTGGCGGCCGCCCTCGGTCTGTGGCAGCTGCTGACCAGCCTGAACGTCGATCTGTGGCTGCGCTTCTCGCAGTTCCCGACGGTCGCCGACGTGGCGCACGCCTTCGCCGACCGGGTGAGCGGCCCCGACTACTGGACCGACCTCACCGACAGCCTCACCCGGATCCTGTCCGGCTTCCTGCTCGCGGCCGTCCTGGGCGTGGCCACAGGCGTGCTCGTGGCCCGCTCCCGCCTCGCCGAGGACCTGCTCGGCCCGCTGCTGGAGGTCGTCCGCCCGATCCCGGCGATCGCCCTGGTCCCCGTCGCGATCCTCCTCTTCCCCTCCAACGAACAGGGCATCGTCTTCATCACCTTCACGGCCGCCTACTTCCCGGTCCTGGTCTCCACCCGGCACGCGGTCCGCGCGCTGACCCCCGCCTGGGAGGAGGCCGTACGCACCATGGGCGGCGGCCGGTGGCGGATCCTCGGCTCGGTCGTCCTGCCGGGCGCCCTGCCCGGCATCTTCGGCGGCCTCTCCGTCGGCATCGGCGTCTCGTGGATCTGTGTCATCTCCGCCGAGATGATCTCCGGCCAGTACGGCGTCGGCTACCGCACCTGGCAGGACTACACGGTCGTCGACTACCCCGGCGTCTTCGTCGGCATGGTCACGATCGGCGTGCTGGGCTGGCTCACCTCTACGGCCGTGGAACTCCTCGGCCGCCGACTGACCCGCTGGCTCCCGCGCACGTCGTACGTCCCCGCGGCGCGCACCAGGACACCGAAGCGCCCTTCGCACGCCGGTCACGCCCCCACCGCCGTCCGCACCGAGGAGGCGCGCGATGAGCACCTCGTCTGAGACCCGAACGTCCGCCGAGACGAAGGAGGCGGTGCGGGCACCCGCGCCCGTACGCGGCACCCGGCTCACCCTCCGCGCCGCCACGCTCGGCCGACCGGACGCCTCCGCTCTGACCGACGTCGACCTGGATGTCGCCCCGGGCGAGATCCTCACCGTCGTCGGCCCCTCGGGCTGCGGCAAGTCGACGCTGCTGCGCACGCTTTCCGGGCTGCTGCCCGTCCTGGCCGGAGCGGTGGAGCAGGACGGCCGGCGGATCGAAGGACCGGCGGCGGACCGCGCCCTGGTCTTCCAGGAGGACGCCCTGCTCCCCTGGCGCACCCTGCGCGCCAACGTCGAACTGCCCCTGGCCATCCAGGGGCTGCCGCGCGGCGAACGAGGGAGGCAGGCCGAGTCCTGGCTCGACCGGGTCGGACTCGCCGACCGGTCACGGCAGTTGCCGCACCGCGTCTCCGGTGGCCAGCGCCAGCGCGCGCAGTTGGCCCGCGCGCTCGCCCCGCGCCCGCGCGCCGTCCTGATGGACGAACCCTTCGGTGCCCTGGACGCCCAGACCCGGGCCGGCATGCAGGACCTGCTGGTGGAGGTGCTGCACGGCACGGGAGCGACCGTCGTCTTCGTCACCCACGACGTGGACGAGGCACTGTTCCTCGGCGACCGCGTGGCGCTCCTCGGGTCCGGCCGGCTCACCGCGGTGCGCGAGGTGCCACGGCCACGCGACCGTACGGCGCACGACGACCCCGCACGCGTGGCTCTGCGCCGCGAAGTCCTCACCTCCCTGAGCACGTGAAAGGCACCCTGGTGGACACCCCGGAAAGCCCGGACACCCGCGAACCCGGCGACACCCTCCTGGCGATCCCCGCCCTCGGTGACGCCGAGGAGCTCTCCTGCGACGTCCTCGTCATCGGCGGCGGCACGGCCGGCACCATGGCGGCGCTGACCGCCGCCGAGCGGGGGGCCGACGTGCTGCTGCTGGAGAAGGCGCACGTCCGGCACTCCGGCGCGCTCGCCATGGGCATGGACGGCGTCAACAACGCGGTCATCCCCGGCCGGGCCGAACCCGACGACTACGTCGCCGAGATCACCCGCGCCAACGACGGCATCGTCGACCAGTCCACCGTCCGCCAGACCGCCACCCGCGGCTTCGCCATGGTCCAGCGCCTGGAGTCGTACGGCGTGAAGTTCGAGAAGGACGAGCACGGCGAGTACGCCGTCCGCCAGGTCCACCGGTCCGGCTCGTACGTGCTGCCGATGCCCGAGGGCAAGGACGTCAAGAAGGTCCTCTACCGCCAGCTGCGGCGGCGCGAGATGCGGGAGCGGATCCGCATCGAGAACCGGGTGATGCCGGTGCGCGTGCTGACGTCCCCCGAGGACGGGCGCGCCATCGGGGCGGCCGGCTTCAACACCCGCACGGGCCAGTTCGTGACGGTCCGCGCGGGCAGTGTGATCCTCGCGACCGGCGCCTGCGGCCGCCTCGGCCTGCCCGCCTCCGGCTACCTCTACGGGACCTACGAGAACCCCACCAACGCCGGTGACGGCTATGCCATGGCCTACCACGCGGGCGCCGAGCTCACCGGCATCGAGTGCTTCCAGATCAACCCGCTGATCAAGGACTACAACGGCCCCGCCTGCGCCTATGTCGCCAACCCCTTCGGCGGTTACCAGGTCAACCGGCACGGCGAACGCTTCGTCGACTCCGACTACTGGTCGGGCCAGATGATGGCGGAGTTCGCCGCGGAGGTGGCGAGCGACCGGGGCCCGGTGTACCTCAAACTGAGCCATCTGCCCGAGGAGTCGATCTCCGCCCTGGAGTCGATCCTGCACTCCACCGAGCGGCCCACCCGCGGCACCTTCCACGCCGGTCGCGGTCACGACTACCGCACCCACGACGTCGAGATGCACATCTCCGAGATCGGCCTGTGCGGCGGCCACTCGGCCTCCGGCGTACGGGTCGACGACCACGCCCGTACGACCGTGCCGCGGCTGTACGCCGCCGGGGACCTGGCCTGCGTCCCGCACAACTACATGATCGGCGCGTTCGTCTTCGGTGACCTCGCGGGGGCGGACGCGGCCCAGTACCGCACCCACGAGGGCGAGTTGCCGGACAACCAGCTGCGCGAGGCGCACGAGTTGATCTACCGCCCGCTGCGCAACCCGGAAGGGCCGCCCCAGCCCCAGGTCGAGTACAAACTCCGGCGGTTCGTGAACGACTACGTGGCGCCCCCCAAGTCCGGTGCCCGGCTGTCGCTCGCCGTCGAGTCCTTCGAACGGATGCGCACCGACATCTCCGAGATGGGCGGGCGCACTCCGCACGAGCTGATGCGGTGCGCCGAGGTCACCTTCATCCGCGACTGCGCGGAGATGGCTGCCCGCGCCTCGCTGGCCCGCACGGAGTCCCGCTGGGGCCTCTACCACGACCGCACGGACCATCCCGCGCGCGACGACGTCTCCTGGTTCCACCACCTCGACCTGCACAAGTCCCCCTCTGGTTCGATGGAGTTCACGGCTCGTCCCGTGGCTCCCTACGCCGTCCCCGTCGACGGCTTCGACCCGACCGGCGGCCCCTCCCGGCACCTCGGCGAGGTCCATCCGGAGGGCGTGGCCACGGCCGGCGCCCGGGACGCGGCTCCCGTGGCCGCGCGGCCGTCCACCGCCATGGCCGGGAGCCCCGGTCCCGACGACAACAGCGACCACGCCGACAGCGAGGTCACCAACGGCGACAGCGCCCGCGAGAACGCCTCGCCCCGGCTGCTCGAACTCCTCGCCCTCGCCGAGGAGGAGCCCGAACTCGCCTCCGTCCAGCCCTACTTGACCGACCCCGAGCCCTCCGTCCGGCGAGCGGCCGTCAGCGTGCTCACCGAGACCACGCCCACCGGAACCGGTCCGGCGCTGGCCGCCGCACTCGCCGACACCGACGCTGCCGTTCGCGCCGCCGCGGCGGCCTCGTTGCGCGAACTCGTCGAGACGCTCACGCCGGAACCGGCTCTGCGCGACCCGCTCACCCACGCCCTCGCACAGCCCGACCCCGTCGTCCGCGGCGCCGCCCTCGACGTTCTGCGTGCCCTGCGGCTGGGCGACGCCGGCCTCTTCGCCCGCTCACTGGGCGATCCTGAAATCTCCGTCCGTATCGAAGCGGTCCGGGCACTGGTCTCCGTCGACGCGGCCGACGAACTGGTTCGGGCGGCGGACGACACCTCCCGCGAGGTCCGGGTGACCGTGGCCAAGGCACTGGCGACGGTGGGCACGGACGCCGACCGCCGGAACATGGCTGTCGCCGCGGGCGCGAGGGGCGCAGCGGGCGGTGAGACGGTCGAGGGCACCGCTCCGGCGCCGGGCGCCACGGCCGCCGACGCCGTGCTCGCCGCCCTGGACCGTCTCACCGAGGACACCGACGCCCTGGTCCGCGGCGCCGCCTTCGCGTCGCTGGCCGGCACGGGGTGCCCGGCGCCGCTGGCCGAACGCGCCGTCCGCGCTCAGGCGGATCCCGCTTGGCAGGTCAGGTCCGGCGCCGCCACCGCACTGTCCGCGGCCGACGCCGAGGTGGCCGTGCCGGCCCTCGCCAAGGCGCTGGCCGACCCGAACGCGGACGTCCGCAAGGCCGCCGTCCTGGCACTCGTCCGCCATACGCAGCCAACGGAGTTCGGCGAGCAGGGCGAATTCTCGGAAAGCGGGACAGGCCGGGACGGCGGAACAGGCGGGGACGGCGGAGCAGGTGGGGACGCTTCGCTCGCCTCCACCGCGACGGCCGTCGCCGCAGCCCGCGAGGCCCTCTCCACGGCCGCGACCGACTCCGACGCCGACGTCAGGGCGTACGCGTCACGCGCTCTGTGACACGCACGCGGTGCCCAGGCTGAAGAGCTGGGGCGCAGCCCAGCTCTTCGGCGCGGGGAACTGCGCGACCAGCCCCCACCGACCCGCACCTATATCCAGTCCTCCGGCTCCGGCTCGGCTTCCATCTCGGGCCAGTACAACCCGGGGTCGCCGTCGCTCCGAGGCGCCGGAACCGCCCTCTCACCGCTCCCCGAATCCCCCGCTCGCCCAGCGCCAGAGCCCAAGCCGGAGCCCGATCCGGAACCGGAGCCCGATCCGGAGTCGGAGCCCGATCCGGAAGGCCGCTCCAAGGAAGCAAGCACCCCGATCACACCCTCCCCGTAAGTCACCAGCTTCTTCTCGCCGATCCCGCTGATCCCGCCCAGCTCCGCGACGGAGCCGGGCCACACCGTGGCGATCTCCCGCAGCGTGGCGTCGTGGAAGATGACGTACGCCGGGACGCCCTGCTCCTTGGCCTGACCGGCACGCCAGGCGCGCAGGGCCTCGAAGGCGGGGAGCAGATCGGGCGAGAGCTCGGCCGCCGCGGCCGCCGCCTTGGCCTTGCGCTCGCTGCGACCGGAGCCGGACGAGGAGGACGAGGAACGGGAGGCCACCGGCTTCGGCGGCTCCTTGCGCAGCGGCACCTCCCGCTCGCGCCGCAGCACGGTCCCGCTCGCGTCGGTCAGCACCAGCGTGCCGTACTCCCCCTCGACCGCGAGGAGCCCCTGGGCCAGCAACTGCCGGACGACACCCCGCCATTCGCCCTCGGCCAGTTCCTCGCCGATGCCGAACACGGACAGCTGGTCGTGGTCGAACTGGATGACCTTGGCGCTCCTGCGCCCGAGCAGGATGTCGACGATCTGGAGCGCCCCGAACTTCTGTCCCCGCTCACGCTGCAGCCGCACCACGGTGGACAGCACCTTCTGGGCCGCGACCGTGCCGTCCCAGGTCTCGGGCGGGACGAGACACGTGTCGCAGTTCCCACAGGCCGGTGCCTCCGGGTCCTGGCCGAAGTAGGCGAGCAGCTGGCCGCGCCGGCACTGGGCCGTCTCGCACAGCGCGAGCATCGCGTCGAGATGCGAGGCCGCCCGGCGCCGGAACGCCTCGTCGCCCTCGCTCGACTGGATCATCTTGCGCTGTTGTATGACGTCGTTCAGGCCGTAGGCCATCCACGCCGTGGACGGCAGTCCGTCGCGGCCCGCGCGGCCCGTCTCCTGGTAGTAGCCCTCGACCGACTTCGGCAGGTCGAGGTGGGCGACGAACCGGACGTCCGGCTTGTCGATGCCCATGCCGAAGGCGATGGTCGCGCACACCACCAGCCCGTCCTCGCGCAGGAACCGCGACTGGTGGGCGGCGCGCGTGCCGGAGTCCAGACCCGCGTGGTACGGCACCGCCTCGATGCCGTTGCGGGCGAGGAACTCGGCCGTCTTCTCCACCGAGTTGCGCGACAGGCAGTAGACGATGCCCGCGTCGCCCGCGTGCTCCTCCTTGAGGAAGGACAGGAGCTGCTTCTTCGGGTCGGCCTTCGGCACGATCCGGTACTGGATGTTGGGCCGGTCGAAGCTCGCCACGAAGTGCCGGGCGTCCGGCATGCCCAGGCGCTGGGTGATCTCCTTGTGCGTGGCGTCCGTGGCCGTCGCGGTCAGCGCGATCCGCGGTACGTCGGGCCAGCGCTCGCCCAGCAGCGAGAGCGAGAGGTAGTCGGGGCGGAAGTCGTGGCCCCACTGGGACACGCAGTGCGCCTCGTCGATCGCGAAGACGGAGATCTTTCCGCGCTTGAGGAGGTCGAGCGTGGACTCCAGGCGCAGCCGCTCGGGCGCGAGGTAGATCAGGTCGAGCTCGCCCGCGAGGAACTCGGCCTCGACGGTGCGTCGCTCGTCGAAGTCCTGCGTGGAGTTCATGAACCCGGCGCGCACGCCGAGCGCCCGCAGCGCGTCCACCTGGTCCTGCATCAGCGCGATGAGGGGTGAGACCACCACGCCCGTGCCCGGTCTGACCAGGGCCGGAATCTGGTAGCAGAGCGACTTTCCGCCGCCCGTGGGCATGAGGACGACCGCGTCCCCGCCGCTCACCACATGCTCGATGACGGCTTCCTGCTCGCCTCGGAAGGTCTCGTAACCGAAGACCCGGTGGAGCGTGCCGAGCGCTTCGCTCTCCGCCACCTCTGTCATCACACCCGTCCCGCCCATAGTCCCGTCCCCCGTACGTCGTGCCTCGACCGCTGCCTCCACGATAGGGGTCCGCACCGACAGCCTCAGAGTTATCCACAGGCTGCGACGGAGTATCTGCGCAACGCGCCCGCCGAGGCGCCCAAAAACACCTCCACCACGCCCCCGAAAACACTTCGGGCCCCGGCTCCCAAAGGAACCGGGGCCCGAAGAGCACGAGGTCAGCGGACGAAGACGCCCGCCTGACCGGCCAGGTCGAGGAAGTACTGCGGCGCCACACCCAGTACCAGCGTGACCGCCACGCCCACCCCGATCGCCGTCATCGTGAGCGGCGACGGCACGGCGACCGTCGGTCCCTCCGGACGCGGCTCGCTGAAGAACATCAGCACGATCACGCGGATGTAGAAGAACGCCGCGATGGCCGACGAGATCACACCGACCACGACCAGCGCGCCCGCGCCGCCCTCCGCCGCCGCCTTGAACACGGCGAACTTCCCGGCGAAGCCGGAGGTCAGCGGGATGCCCGCGAAGGCCAGCAGGAAGACCGCGAACACGGCGGCCACCAGCGGTGACCTGCGTCCGAGGCCGGCCCACTTGGACAGGTGCGTGGCCTCGCCGCCCGCGTCCCGTACCAGGGTGACCACCGCGAACGCGCCGATCGTCACGAACGAGTACGCGCCCAGGTAGAAGAGCACCGACGAGACACCGTCCGGCGTGGTCGCGATGACACCCGCGAGGATGAATCCCGCGTGCGCGATCGACGAGTACGCGAGGAGCCGCTTGATGTCGGTCTGGGTGATCGCGACGATCGCGCCGCCCAGCATGGTGACGACCGCGACGCCCATCATCACCGGCCGCCAGTCCCAGCGCAGGCCCGGCAGCACGACGTACAGCAGCCGCAGCAGCGCGCCGAAGGCGGCCACCTTGGTCGCGGCGGCCATGAAGCCGGTGACCGGGGTCGGCGCGCCCTGGTAGACGTCCGGGGTCCACATGTGGAACGGCACGGCGCCGACCTTGAAGAGCAGGCCCATCACGACCATCGCGGCGCCGATGAGCAGCAGCGCGTCGTTGCCCATGGTGTCGGCGAGTGCCGGGTTCACCGTCCCGATGGTGCCGTCGACGACCCGCGCGATCGTCGCGTACGACACCGAACCGGCGTAGCCGTAGAGCAGGGCGATGCCGAAGAGGGTGAACGCGGAGGCGAAGGCGCCGAGCAGGAAGTACTTGACCGCGGCCTCCTGCGACATGATCCGCTTGCGGCGGGCCACGGCGCACAGGAGGTAGAGCGGCAGCGAGAAGACCTCCAGGGCGATGAACAGCGTCAGCAGGTCGTTCGCCGACGGGAAGACGAGCATGCCGCCGATCGCGAAGAGCAGCAGCGGGAACACCTCGGTGGTGGCGAACCCGGCCTTGACCGCGGCCTTCTCGCTGTCGCTGCCCGGCACGGACGCGGCCTGCGCGGCGAAGGAGTCGACGCGGTTTCCGTGCGCAACCGGGTCCAGCCGACGCTCGGCGAACGTGAACACGCCGAGCACACCGGCCAGCAGGATCGTGCCCTGCAGGAACAGTGAGGGCCCGTCGACCGCGATGGCGCCCATCGCGGCGATACCGGCCTTGGTGGTGCCGTATCCGCTCGCCGCGAGCCCGACGACCGCGGCGAACGCGGCGGCGAGGGCGACGACGGACACGAACAACTGGACGTAGTAGCGGGACTTCCGGGGCACGAAGGCCTCGACCAGGATCCCGATGATCGCCGCACCGATGACGATCAGGGTGGGCGACAATTGCCCGTATTCGATCTTCGGCGCGTCGATCTTGTCGATCGGGTCGGCCGCCATTGTCCACAGGCTGTGGACGGCTGTAGCGCTCACGGGGCCGCCTCCACCTCGGGCTTGGGGTCTGTCTTCTGTACGTCGGACATGGTCTGTTTGACCGCCGGGTTGACGATGTCGGTGAGGGGCTTCGGGTAGACGCCGAGGAAGATCAACAGAGCGATCAGCGGGGCGACCACCGCGAGCTCCCGCACCCGGAGGTCGGGCATCGCGGAAACCTCGGGCTTCACCGGGCCGGTCATCGTCCGCTGGTAGAGCACGAGCGTGTAGAGCGCGGCGAGGACGATGCCGAAGGTGGCGATGATCCCGATCACCGGGTAGCGCGTGAACGTGCCGACCAGGACCAGGAACTCACTCACGAACGGCGCGAGCCCCGGCAGGGACAGCGTCGCGAGGCTGCCGATCAGGAAGGTGCCGGCGAGCACCGGCGCGACCTTCTGCACCCCTCCGTAGTCGGCGATCAGACGCGAGCCGCGCCGCGAGATCAGGAAGCCGGCCACCAGCATCAGCGCGGCGGTCGAGATTCCGTGGTTGACCATGTAGAGCGTCGCGCCCGACTGGCCCTGGCTCGTCATGGCGAAGATGCCCATGATGATGAACCCGAAGTGGGAGATCGACGCGTACGCCACCAGCCGCTTGATGTCGCGCTGGCCGACCGCGAGCAGCGCCCCGTAGATGATGCTGATCAGGGCGAGTACGAGGATGACCGGCGTCGCCCACTTCGAGGCCTCCGGGAAGAGCTGGAGGCAGAAGCGCAGCATCGCGAAGGTGCCGACCTTGTCGACCACCGCCGTGATCAGGACGGCGACCGGGGCGGTGGCCTCCCCCATCGCGTTGGGCAGCCAGGTGTGCAGCGGCCACAGGGGCGCCTTCACCGCGAAGGCGAAGAAGAAGCCCAGGAAGAGCCATCGCTCGGTGTTGGTCGCCATGTCCAGCGTGCCGTTGGCCCGGGCCTCGGCGATCTCCTGGAGCGAGAAGTTTCCCGCCACCACGTAGAGACCGATCACGGCGGCCAGCATGATCAGGCCGCCGACCAGGTTGTAGAGGAGGAACTTCACCGCGGCGTACGAGCGCTGGGCCGCCGCGTGCTCGTCCGAGCCCGCGTGGGCACGGTCTCCGAAGCCGCCGATGAGGAAGTACATCGGGATGAGCATGGCTTCGAAGAAGATGTAGAAGAGGAAGACGTCGGTGGCCTCGAAGGAGATGATCACCATCGCCTCGACGCCGAGGATCAGGGCGAAGAAGCCCTGGGTCGGACGCCAGCGGCTGCTGCTGGTCTCCAGCGGGTCGGCGTCGTGCCAGCCCGCGAGGATCACGAACGGGATCAACAGGGCGGTCAGCGCGATGAGCGCCACCGCGATGCCGTCCACGCCCAGTTCGTACCGCACTCCGAAGTCCGCGATCCAGGCGTGCGATTCGGTGAGCTGGTAACGGTCGCCGTCCGGGTCGAAGCGGATCAGGACGACCAGGGCGAGTACCAGGGTGGCGAGCGAGACGAGCAGCGCCAGCCACTTGGCGGCGGTGCGGCGCGCGGCCGGCACGGCTGCCGTGGCGATGGCCCCGACTGCCGGGAGCACCGCCGTCGCTGTCAGCAGAGGAAAGGACATCGGTATCAGACCGCCCTCATCAGCAGGGTCGCGGCGATGAGGATCGCAGCACCGCCGAACATGGAGACCGCGTACGACCGTGCATAGCCGTTCTGCAGCTTGCGGAGCCGTCCGGAGAGGCCGCCCATCGAGGCCGCCGTGCCGTTGACGACCCCGTCGACCAGGGTGTGGTCGACGTACACCAGGGAGCGCGTGAGGTGCTCTCCGCCGCGTACGAGGACGACGTGGTTGAAGTCGTCCTGGAGGAGGTCGCGCCGGGCGGCCCGGGTGAGCAGGGAGCCGCGCGGGGCGACCACCGGGACGGGACGGCGCCCGTACTGGACGTAGGCGAGACCCGCGCCGATGACGAGCACGACCATGGTGGAGAGCGTGACCGTCGTCGCGCTGATCGGCGGGTGGCCGTGCGCGTGCTCGGTGACGGGCTCCAGCCAGTGCATGAAGCGGTCGCCGATGCCGAAGAACGCGCCCGCGAAGACCGATCCGAAAGCCAGCACGATCATCGGGATCGTCATGGATCTGGGGGACTCGTGCGGGTGCGGCTCGTGGCCGTTCTCGTCCGGCTGCCAGCGCTTCTCTCCGAAGAAGGTCATCAGCATCACGCGCGTCATGTAGTACGCGGTGATGGCCGCGCCGAGCAGGGCCACGCTGCCGAGGATCCAGCCCTCGGTACCGCCCTTGGCGAAGGCCGCCTCGATGATCTTGTCCTTGGAGAAGAAGCCGGACAGGCCCGGGAAGCCGATGATGGCCAGATAGCCGAGGCCGAACGTCACGAAGGTGACCGGCATGTACTTCCTGAGGCCGCCGTACTTCCTCATGTCGACCTCGTCGTTCATGCCGTGCATGACCGAACCGGCGCCGAGGAAGAGCCCGGCCTTGAAGAAGCCGTGCGTCACCAGGTGCATGATCGCGAAGACGTAGCCGATGGGGCCGAGGCCCGCCGCGAGGATCATGTAGCCGATCTGCGACATGGTCGAACCGGCGAGCGCCTTCTTGATGTCGTCCTTGGCGCAACCGACGATCGCACCGAAGAGGAGCGTGACCGCTCCGACCACGGTGGTCACGAGCTGGGCGTCCGGCGCGGCGTTGAAGATGTCGGCGGAGCGGACGATCAGGTACACGCCCGCGGTCACCATGGTCGCGGCGTGGATGAGGGCCGAGACCGGGGTCGGGCCCTCCATCGCGTCCCCGAGCCAGGACTGCAGCGGTACCTGGGCGGACTTGCCGCAGGCGGCGAGCAGCAGCATCAGAGCGATGGCTGTCAGCTTGCCCTCGCCGGTCTCACCCGTGGCCTCCAGGACCGGCCCGAAGGCGAAGGTCCCGAAGGTGGTGAACATCAGCATGATCGCGATCGACAGGCCCATATCGCCGACGCGGTTGACCAGGAAGGCCTTCTTCGCGGCGGTGGCGGCGCTGGGCTTGTGCTGCCAGAAACCGATCAGGAGGTACGAGGCGAGGCCGACGCCCTCCCAGCCGACGTACAGCAGCAGGTAGTTGTCCGCGAGGACGAGCAGCAGCATCGCCGCGAGGAACAGGTTCAGATAGCCGAAGAAGCGGCGGCGCCGCTCGTCGTGCTTCATGTACCCGATGGAGTACACGTGGATCAGCGAGCCGACGCCCGTGATCAGCAGCACGAACGTCATCGACAGCTGGTCGAGCTGGAAGGCCACGTCCGCCTGGAAGCCCTCGACGGGGATCCAGCTGAACAGGTGCTGGCCGATGGCCCGGTGTTCCGCGTCCTTGCCCAGCATGTCGGCGAAGAGGATCGCGCCGATCACGAAGGAGACGGACGAGAGGGCCGTACCGATCCAGTGGCCGACGGCGTCCAGCCGCCGGCCGCCGCACAGCAGTACGGCCGCTCCGAGCAGAGGCGCCGCCACAAGCAGCGCAATCAGGTTCTCCACGATTCAGCGACCCCTTACAGCTTCATCAGGCTGGCGTCGTCGACCGAGGCCGAGTGGCGGGAACGGAACAGCGACACGATGATCGCGAGCCCGACCACGACCTCCGCGGCGGCGACGACCATCGTGAAGAAGGCGATGATCTGGCCGTCGAGATTGCCGTGCATCCGGGAGAAGGCGACGAACGCGAGGTTGCAGGCGTTGAGCATCAGCTCGATGCACATGAACACCACGATCGCGTTGCGCCTGATCAGGACGCCGGTGGCGCCGATCGTGAACAACAGGGCGGCGAGGTAGAGGTAGTTGACGGGGTTCACTTCGCGGCCTCCTCTTCCCGCTCTTCGCGGCCGAGCCGCTCCTCGGAGCGCTGCTCCAGCGCCTTGAGGTCCTTGATCGCCTCGTCCGACACATCGCGGATCTGGCCGCGGTCACGCAGTGTCTTGATGACGGTGAGCTCGGACGGGGTGCCGTCCGGCAGGAGGCCGGCGATGTCCACCGCGTTGTGCCGGGCGTAGACGCCGGGGGCCGGCAGCGGCGGGAGCTGCTTGTTCGCCCGCACGCGCTCCCCGGCCAGCTCGCGCTGGGTCTTGGCACGCTCGGTGCGCTCGCGGTGGGTGAGCACCATGGCGCCGACGGCGGCCGTGATGAGCAGGGCGCCGGTGATCTCGAAGGCGAACACGTACTTCGTGAAGATGAGGGCCGCCAGACCCTCCACGTTGCCACCGGAGTTGGCCTGGGTCAGACCGTTGAACTCCGACAGCGAGGCGTTCCCGATGCCCGCGCAGAGCAGGATGCCGAAGCCGAGGCCGCACAGGAGGGCCAGCCAGCGCTGCCCCTTGATGGTCTCCTTCAGGGAGTCGGCCGCGGTGACACCGACGAGCATGACCACGAAGAGGAACAGCATCATGATCGCGCCGGTGTAGACGACGACCTGGACGATGCCCAGGAAGTACGCGCCGTTGGCGAGGTAGAACACCGCCAGGACGATCATGGTCCCGGCGAGGCAGAGCGCGCTGTGCACGGCCTTCTTCATGAAGACGGTGCACAGGGCGCCGATCACGGCGACGGTGCCGAGGATCCAGAACTGGAAGGCCTCGCCCGTGGACGTCGAGTAGGCCGCGAGGGAGTTGGCGTGGGCGGCGAGTTGCGCGCTCATGCGTCCGCCCCCTCTTCCTCGGGCTTCTCTCCCTTGGAGACCGCCACCTGGGGAACCGTGCCGGGCGCGGCCTCCGTGACCAGGCCCCGGTAGTAGTCGCCCTCGTCCATGCCCGGGAAGATCGAGTGCGGTGACTCGACCATGCCCTCCTCGAGACCGGCGAGCAGCTGCTCCTTGGTGTAGATGAGGTTGGCGCGGCTGGAGTCGGCCAGCTCGAACTCGTTGGTCATCGTCAGCGCGCGCGTGGGGCACGCCTCGATGCACAGGCCGCACAGGATGCAGCGGGCGTAGTTGATCTGGTAGACGCGGCCGTACCGCTCGCCCGGGGAGTAGCGCTCCTCCTCGGTGTTGTCCGCGCCCTCCACATAGATGGCGTCCGCGGGACACGCCCAGGCGCACAGCTCGCAGCCGACGCACTTCTCCAGACCGTCCGGATGGCGGTTGAGCTGGTGCCGGCCGTGGAACCGCGGGGCGGTGGTCTTCTGCTGCTCCGGATACTGCTCGGTCAGCCGCTTCTTGAACATGGCCTTGAAGGTCACGCCGAAGCCTGCGACGGGGTTCTGGAAACCGGGTTTGGTCTCCTTCTGCTCATCAGCCATCGGACGCCTCCTTTCCGTCACGAGGTCCATCGATTCCGTCACTGTCAGTATTCACGCCACCACTGACAATCAACTCCCGCTCCCGGCGCGGGCGTCGCCGGGGCACCGGCGGCAGCTCCTGTCCGGGCAGCGGCGGTACGGGGAATCCGCCCGCCATCGGGTCGAAGGCGACGGGTTCGTCCGGCGTCTCCTGGGCGTCCTTCCGGTCGCGGTACATGTCGGCGATGAAGGAGAGCAACAGCAGGACAAGGACCGCGCCCGCCACGTACAGGGCGATGTCGGCGAAGTCGTAGTTCTCGTTGCGCAGGGTCCGTACGGTCGCGACGCACATCAGCCAGACCACGGAGACCGGGATGAGGACCTTCCAGCCGAGCTTCATCAGCTGGTCGTAGCGGACGCGGGGCAGCGTGCCGCGCAGCCAGATGAAGAAGAACAACAGCAGTTGCACCTTGATGACGAACCAGAGCATCGGCCACCAGCCGTGGTTCGCGCCCTCCCAGAAGGTGCTGACCGGCCAGGGGGCCCGCCAGCCGCCCAGGAAGAGCGTCACGGAGACCGCCGAGACGGTCACCATGTTCACGTACTCGGCGAGCATGAACAGCGCGAACTTGATGGACGAGTACTCGGTGTTGAAGCCGCCGACCAGGTCGCCCTCGGACTCCGGCATGTCGAAGGGGGCGCGGTTGGTCTCGCCGACCATCGTCACGATGTAGATCAGGAACGACACCGGCAGCAGGATGATGTACCAGCGGTCCTGCTGCTGGGCGACGATCTCCGAGGTCGACATCGAGCCGGAGTACAGGAACACCGACGCGAACGCGGCGCCCATGGCGATCTCGTACGAGATCATCTGCGCGCAGGAGCGCAGACCGCCGAGGAGCGGATACGTCGACCCGGAGGACCAGCCCGCGAGCACGATGCCGTAGATGCCGACCGAGGCGACCGCGAGGATGTAGAGCATCGCGATCGGCAGGTCGGTGAGCTGCATCGTGGTGCGGTGGCCGAGGATCGAGATCTCGTTGCCGGCCGGTCCGAAGGGGATCACCGCGATCGCCATGAAGGCCGGGATCGCGGCCACGATCGGCGCGAGGATGTAGACGACCTTGTCGGCGCGCTTGACGATCAGGTCTTCCTTGAGCATCAGTTTGATGCCGTCGGCGAGCGACTGGAGCATGCCCCAGGGGCCGTGCCGGTTGGGGCCGATGCGCAGCTGCATCCAGGCGACGACCTTGCGCTCCCACACGATGGAGAACAGCACGGTGATCATCAGGAAGGCGAAGCAGAAGACCGCCTTGATGACGACGAGCCACCAGGGGTCGCGGCCGAACATGGAGAGGTCCTCCGCGGCCAGGTACACGGGCGCGGCGAGGTTTCCGGTCATGCCTCCACCTCCTTGGGGGTCTCGGCGGCGAGCGTCGCCGGGCCGATGCGGACGAGTGCGCCGGGCAGCGCGCCCGTGTCCGAGGCGACGCCTCCCCCGGCGGAGTTCAGCGGGAGCCAGACCACACGGTCGGGCATCTCGGTGATCTGCAGCGGGAGTTCGACCACTCCGGAGGGGCCGGTCACGGCGAGCAGGTCGCCGTTCTTGACACCCGCCTCGGCGGCCGTGGCGGCCGACACGCGCGCGTGTGCGGCATGCCGTGTCCCGGCGAGCGCCGTGTCGCCCTCCTGCAGACGGCCCTGGTCGAGCAGCAGCCGGTGTCCGGCGAGCACGGCCTCCCCGGCGGCGGGCCTCGGCAGAACGGCCGCGGTCTCCAGGGGTTCGGTGGCGCGCGCCCCGTCCCAGGTGCCGAGCCTGTCCAGCTCCACGCGCGCGGTGCGCAGGTCGGGCAGTCCCAGGTGTACGTCCATGGCGTCGGCCAGCATCTGCAGCACGCGCCCGTCGGTGGGCGACACCCGGCGGGTCAGCTGCTCGGGCTTGAGCGCGGACTCGAAGAGGCGTGCGCGGCCCTCCCAGTTGAGGAAGGTGCCCGCCTTCTCGGCGACCGCGGCCACGGGGAAGACGACGTCCGCCTGCTCGGTGACCTCACTGGGGCGCAGTTCCAGCGACACCAGGAAGCCCACCGCGGAAAGTGCTTCACGCGCGCGTGCCGGATCGGGAAGGTCGGCGACCTCCACACCCGCGACGACGAGCGCGGAGAGCTCACCGGTGGCGGCGGCCTCGACGATCTGTCCGGTGTCACGGCCGTGGCGGTGCGGCAGTGCCGCGATGCCCCAGGCGAGGGTGACCTCGTCCCGCGCGCGCGGGTCGGTGGCCGGGCGTCCGCCGGGCAGCAGCGAGGGCAGTGCCCCCGCCTCGATCGCGCCGCGCTCCCCGGCCCGGCGCGGGATCCACACCAGCTGGGCGCCGGTCGCGGTGGAGGCCCGTACGGCGGCGGTGAGCCCGCCCGCCACGGCGGCCAGCCGCTCGCCGACGACGATCACGGCGCCCTCGGTGCGCAGTGCCTCGGCGGCCTTCGCTCCGTCGACCTCCAGGCCGGACCCGGAGGCGAGCGCGTCCAGCCACTCGGTCTCGGTGCCGGGGGCGGCCGGCAGCAGTGTGCCGCCCGCCTTCTCCAGGCCGCGGGTCGCGTGTGTGGCCAGCGAGAAGGTCTTCTGCCCGTGTCCCCGCCAGGCCTTGCGCAGCCTCAGGAAGACACCGGGCGCCTCCTCCTCGGACTCGAATCCGGCGAGCAGGACGGCGGGTGCCTTCTCCAGTGCGGTGTACGTGACGCCCGTACCGTCGAGGTCACGTCCGCGTCCGGCGACCCGGGAGGCCAGGAAGTCGGCCTCCTCGCCGCTGTGCACGCGCGCGCGGAAGTCGATGTCGTTGGTGTCGAGGGCCACGCGCGCGAACTTGCTGTAGGCGTAGGCGTCCTCGACGGTCAGCCGGCCGCCGGTGAGAACGGCGGCCCGGGAGCGGGCGGCAAGGAGCCCCTGGGCGGCGGCCTCCAGGGCCTCCGGCCAGGAAGCGGGCTCCAGCTCACCGGACTCGCCGCGCACCAGGGGGGTCTGGAGCCGGTCCCGCTGCTGGGCGTACCGGAAGCCGAACCGCCCCTTGTCGCAGAGCCACTCCTCGTTGACCTGGGGGTCCGGGGAGGCGAGGCGCCGCATGACCTTGCCGCGCCGGTGGTCGGTGCGGGTCGCGCAGCCGCCGGAGCAGTGCTCGCACACCGAGTGCGACGAGACGAGGTCGAACGGCCGGGAGCGGAAGCGATACGCCGCCGAGGTCAGCGCGCCGACCGGGCAGATCTGGATGGTGTTCCCGGAGAAGTACGACTCGAAGGGGTCGCCCTCGCCGGTGCCGACCTGCTGGAGCGCGCCCCGCTCGATCAGCTCGATCATCGGGTCGCCCGCGATCTGGTTGGAGAACCGGGTGCAGCGGGCGCACAGCACGCAGCGTTCGCGGTCGAGCAGCACCTGGGTGGAGATCGGGACGGGCTTCTCGTACGTGCGCTTCTTGCCCTCGAAGCGGGACTCGGAGTGGCCGTGCGACATGGCCTGGTTCTGCAGGGGGCACTCGCCGCCCTTGTCGCAGACCGGGCAGTCCAGCGGGTGGTTGATGAGCAGGAGCTCCATCACACCCTTCTGGGCCTTCTCGGCGACAGGAGAGGTGAGATGGGTCTTGACGACCATCCCGTCGGTGCAGGTGATCGTGCAGGACGCCATGGGCTTGCGCTGGCCCTCGACCTCGACGATGCACTGACGGCAGGCACCGGCCGGGTCGAGGAGCGGATGGTCGCAGAAGCGGGGGATCTCGATGCCGAGCTGTTCGGCCGCGCGGATGACCAGGGTGCCCTTGGGCACGCTGATCTCGACGCCGTCGATGGTCAGCGCGACGAGATCCTCCGGCGGAACCGCAGCCTCCCCGCCTCCGGAGGGAGCGCTCGTGGTTACCGTCATGCGTTCACCTCCGTGTGCTTTTCCTTGTCGGCCCAGGCCGTCGACTTGGCGGGGTCGAAGGGGCAGCCCCGGCCGTTGATGTGCTCCTCGTACTCCGCGCGGAAGTACTTGAGCGAGGAGAAGATCGGCGAGGCGGCGCCGTCGCCGAGGGCGCAGAAGGACTTGCCGTTGATGTTGTCGGCGATGTCGTTCAGCTTGTCGAGGTCGGACATGACGCCCTTGCCGGCCTCGATGTCGCGCAGCAACTGCACGAGCCAGTACGTCCCTTCGCGGCAGGGGGTGCACTTGCCGCAGGACTCGTGGGCGTAGAACTCGGTCCACCGGGTGACGGCCCGGACGACACAGGTCGTCTCGTCGAAGCACTGGAGTGCTTTTGTGCCGAGCATGGAACCCGCGGCGCCCACTCCTTCGTAGTCGAGAGGGACGTCGAGGTGCTCGTCGGTGAACATCGGGGTCGAGGAGCCGCCCGGCGTCCAGAACTTGAGGCGGTGTCCCTGCCGGATGCCGCCGCTCATGTCGAGGAGCTGACGGAGTGTGATGCCGAGCGGGGCCTCGTACTGGCCGGGATTGGTGACATGGCCGCTCAGGGAGTAGAGCGTGAAGCCCGGGGACTTCTCGCTTCCCATCGACCGGAACCATTCCTTGCCCTTGTGGAGAATCGCGGGAACCGACGCGATGGACTCGACGTTGTTCACAACAGTCGGACAGGCATAGAGGCCCGCGACGGCGGGGAAAGGGGGACGAAGTCGCGGCTGTCCACGGCGGCCTTCGAGCGAGTCGAGCAGCGCGGTCTCCTCACCGCAGATGTACGCGCCCGCGCCCGCGTGCACGGTGAGCTGGAGATCGAGCCCACTGCCCAGCACGTTCTCGCCCAGGTAACCCGCCGCATAGGCCTCGCGTACGGCCTCGTGCAACCGCCTGAGCACGGGGACGACTTCACCACGCAGATAAATGAAGGCATGCGACGACCGGATCGCATAACAGGCGATGACAATGCCCTCAATGAGGCTGTGCGGGTTCGCGAAGAGAAGCGGGATGTCCTTGCAGGTGCCCGGTTCCGATTCGTCGGCGTTGACAACTAGATAGTGAGGCTTTCCATCACCCTGGGGAATGAACTGCCACTTCATTCCGGTGGGGAATCCCGCGCCGCCACGGCCGCGCAGACCGGAGTCCTTCACATACGCGATGAGGTCGTCCGGTGACATCGCGAGCGCCTTGCGCAGGCCCTCGTACCCGTCGTGCCTCCGGTACACGTCCAGCGACCAGGACTTGTCCTCGTCCCAGAAGGCGGACAGCACCGGTGAGAGCAGCTTCTCGGGGCTGGTCTCTCCGCCGGTCTCCGGCTGAGAGGTGCCCCCGTATTGAGTGGACAAGGTCATCACTCCCCCTCCTCGGCAGTGGGCCCGGCCGGGTGGGACGGGTCGGAGGCCGACGTGTCCTGCGGTGCGTCGTGCGAACTGAGGTGCTCGGCCGGCGACGTGCCGTGCGGCGCCTCGTCCTGGGGAGCGCCGGACCCTCGCGGGTGCACCACGCGCGCGGGGCCCGTCTCCCCCTTGGCCAGCCGGAGACCGATCAGCGAGGCGGGGCCCGCGCCGCCGCTCGCCTCGACCGCGCCCTCGCGCTCGTCGGGGAAGCCCGCCAGGATGCGGGCGGTGTCCTTGAACGTGCACAGGGGGGCACCGCGCGTCGGCTCGACCTGTGTTCCCGCGCGCAGGTCGTCGACGAGACGCTTCGCGCTCGCCACGGTCTGGTTGTCGAAGAACTCCCAGTTGACCATCACGACCGGCGCGAAGTCGCAGGCCGCGTTGCACTCGATGTGCTCCAGGGTGACCTTGCCGTCGTCGGTGGTCTCGCCGTTGCCGACGCCGAGGTGGTCCTGGAGGGACTCGAAGATCGCGTCGCCGCCCATGACCGCGCACAGGGTGTTGGTGCAGACGCCCACCTGGTAGTCACCGCTCGGCTTGCGCCGGTACATGGAGTAGAAGGTCGCGACGGCGGTGACCTCGGCCGTGGTCAGGTCGAGCATCTCCGCGCAGAACCGCTGCCCGGTGCGCGTGACATGGCCCTCCTCCGACTGCACGAGATGCAGCAACGGCAGGAGGGCGGACCGGGAGTCCGGGTAGCGGGCGATGATCTCGCGCGCGTCCGCCTCCAGCCTGGCTCGAACGTCGTCCGGGTAGTCGGGCGCGGGCAGTTGGGGCATGCCCAGGCTGACGCCCTCGGGGGTCGTGGTCACCGGTCGACGCCTCCCATCACGGGGTCGATGGACGCGACGGCGACGATGACGTCGGCGACCTGGCCGCCCTCGCACATCGCCGCCATGGCCTGCAGATTGGTGAAGGACGGGTCCCGGTAGTGGACCCGGTAGGGGCGGGTGCCTCCGTCGGACACGGCGTGCACCCCGAGTTCGCCCTTGGGCGACTCGACGGCCGCGTACGCCTGGCCCGGCGGCACGCGGAACCCCTCGGTCACCAGCTTGAAGTGGTGGATCAGGGCCTCCATGGAGGTGCCCATGATCTTCTTGATGTGGTCGAGCGAGTTGCCGAGTCCGTCGGGGCCGAGCGCGAGCTGTGCGGGCCAGGCGATCTTCTTGTCGGTGACCATGACCGGACCGGGCTGCAGCCGGTCCAGGCACTGCTCGACGATCCGCAGCGACTGGCGCATCTCCTCCAGACGGATCAGGAAGCGCCCGTACGCGTCGCAGGTGTCGGTGGTCGGGACGTCGAAGTCGTACGTCTCGTAGCCGCAGTACGGCTGCGCCTTGCGCAGGTCGTGCGGCAGGCCGGCCGAGCGGAGGATCGGGCCCGTGGCGCCGAGTGCCATGCAGCCGGCCAGGTCGAGATGGCCGATGTCCTGCATACGGGCCTTGAAGATGGGGTTCCCGGTGGCGAGCTTGTCGTACTCGGGAAGGTTCTTCTGCATCTTCTTCACGAACTCGCGGATCTGGTCCACCGCGCCGGGCGGCAGGTCCTGGGCGAGGCCGCCGGGCCGGATGTACGCGTGGTTCATGCGCAGGCCGGTGATCAGCTCGTAGATGTCGAGAATGAGTTCACGATCACGGAAGCCGTAGATCATGATCGTGGTGGCGCCGAGTTCCATGCCGCCGGTGGCGATGCACACCAGGTGCGAGGAGAGCCGGTTCAGCTCCATCAGGAGCACCCGGATGATCGTCGCGCGGTCCGGGATCTGGTCCTCGATGCCGAGGAGCTTCTCGACGGCCAGGCAGTACGCGGTCTCGTTGAAGAACGACGTCAGGTAGTCCATGCGCGTCACGAAGGTCGTGCCCTGTGTCCACGTACGGAATTCGAGGTTCTTCTCGATGCCGGTGTGCAGATAGCCGATGCCGCAGCGGGCCTCGGTGACCGTCTCGCCCTCGATCTCCAGGATGAGCCGGAGCACGCCGTGCGTGGACGGGTGCTGGGGGCCCATGTTGACGACGATGCGCTCGTCGTCGGCCTTGGCCGCGGTCTGGACGACCTCGTCCCAGTCGCCGCCGGTGACCGTGTAGACGGTGCCTTCGGTCGTCTCGCGTGCAGATGCGTGCGACGTGCTCATGAGTACGACCTCCGCTGGTCCGGAGCCGGGATCTGGGCGCCCTTGTACTCGACGGGGATGCCGCCGAGGGGATAGTCCTTGCGCTGCGGAAAGCCCTGCCAGTCGTCCGGCATCATGATCCGCGTGAGTGCCGGGTGGCCCTCGAAGACGATGCCGAAGAAGTCGTACGTCTCGCGCTCGTGCCAGTCGTTGGTCGGATAGACCGAGACCAGGGACGGGATGCGCGGCTCGCTGTCCGGGGCGCTGACCTCCAGGCGGATCAGCCGGTTGTGGGTGATCGAGCGCAGGTGGTAGACGGCGTGCAGCTCGCGGCCCTTGTCCTGCGGGTAGTGGACTCCGCTCACGCCGGTGCAGAGTTCGAAGCGCAGGGCCGGGTCGTCGCGCAGGGTCTGGGCGACCTGGAGCAGGTGCTCGCGGTCGATGTGGAAGGTCATCTCGTCGCGGTCGACGATCGTCTTCTCGATCGCGTTCTCGGGAACGAGACCCTGTTCCTCCAGGGCTCCTTCGAGCTCGTCGGCGACCTCGTCGAACCAGCCGCCGTAGGGGCGGGAGGCCGGTCCGGGCAGCCGGATCGAGCGGACCAGGCCGCCGTAGCCGGAGGTGTCCCCGCCGTTGTCGGCGCCGAACATGCCGCGCTGGACACGGATCTCCTCGCCGCCCTCGCCGCGCTGGCCCGGGAGGTTGGAGGCGCCGAGGTCCTTCTCGGGGTTCACCCCGTTGCCGTTCGCGTCGCTCACCGCAGCAGGCCCTTCATCTCGATGGTGGGGAGCGCCTTGAGCGCCGCTTCCTCCGCCTCGCGGGCCGCCTCCTCGGCGTTCACGCCGAGCTTCGAGGACTGGATCTTCTGGTGGAGCTTGAGAATCGCGTCCATCAGCATCTCGGGCCGTGGCGGACAGCCGGGCAGATAGATGTCGACAGGGACGATGTGGTCGACGCCCTGCACGATCGCGTAGTTGTTGAACATGCCGCCCGACGAGGCGCAAACCCCCATGGAGATCACCCACTTGGGGTTCGGCATCTGGTCGTAGACCTGCCTCAGGACCGGCGCCATCTTCTGGCTGACGCGTCCGGCGACGATCATCAGGTCGGCCTGGCGCGGCGAGCCGCGGAAGACCTCCATGCCGAAGCGCGCCAGGTCGTAGCGGCCCGCGCCCGTCGTCATCATCTCGATGGCGCAGCAGGCGAGGCCGAAGGTGGCGGGGAAGACGGACGACTTGCGCACCCATCCCGCGGCCTGCTCGACGGTGGTCAGCAGGAAGCCGCTCGGCAGCTTTTCTTCGAGTCCCATGCTCAGTGGCTCCTCTGTCCCCTATACGGGGCTCAGTCCCTTGCGGGGTTCAGTCCCATGCGGGTTTCAGTCCCATTCCAGGCCGCCTCGCCGCCACACGTACGCGTACGCGACGAAGACGGTGAGCACGAAGAGCAACATCTCCACGAGCCCGAAAACCCCGAGTGCGTCGAACGTGACGGCCCAGGGATAGAGGAAGACGATCTCGATATCGAAAATGATGAAGAGCATCGCCGTCAGGTAGTACTTGATGGGGAACCGCCCGCCGCCGGCCGGCGTGGGGGTCGGCTCGATACCGCACTCGTAGGCTTCGAGCTTGGCCCGGTTGTAGCGCTTTGGACCGATAAGCGTGGCCATGACCACGGAGAAGATCGCAAAGCCTGCTCCGAGGGCTCCCAGTACGAGGATGGGCGCATACGCGTTCACCGCTCCTCGCTCCTCTCAGTCGGCATTGACTGCTGGCGGTTGCATCAGACGTTGTTCCCTGCCCCGCGTGCCCCATGAACCTCATGAGGCCCACGAGCTCCGTGCGGCTCCACGAAGATCGTGTACATGTGAAGCAGGTCACAAGCCCAACTGCCCCGCATCTTATGCCTGCGGGTCTGTGATCTGCGACACGGGGTACGACAACGTCTTTGTGATCTCCACCACCCGGCGAAGGATCATGAAGTCGGATCAGTGCCGATCTTCGTACGAGAAGCGTCCGAGTGATCACCAGAGGTGACATTTTCGCCCGTCGTCGCTGGTCCAGGCTTCGACGCACTATCAAGGCCGCGAGATCCAAGGCAAATTGGCGTTGGACATCGGTGCTTGATAGAGGAACTCGTTCACACTTCGGGGGGAGTTGCGGTGCCCGGTGTGGACGACCCGGGCGCGTGCATCCGTTCACGAGCGGAACGCGTCCGTCGGCCCGACCTTCACGGCTCCCCCGCCTCACACGCGTGACACCGCCGCAGGACCAGCCGTTCCGTGACCTGCGTCACATTGGTAACAGCCGGGAAACAACCGGGCTTGGCCAACCGCTCCAACGAGTGGTAGGTCGCGGGCAATTCGGACGTAACGCGGAAAGGCCGTGATCACAGGCTTCGCGGGCAGTGTCCGCAATGCCCGTTACGGCGTCAATAAGGAACGCCACGCCCGGGATTCGGGCGGCCCATTGAACAACTGTGGCGCACCACACGTTTCTTGAAGGTATGGAGGAGCCCCTGATACCGGTTGTCCCTATGTCCCACACCGCTCACATACGCAGCCACCGGAAACCCCGGCCTCGCAGCAGCTCGGCGCTCGCGATGCGCGCCGGAGTTGCCGGTGGCGTCCTCAGCACCCTGGCAGTGGCCGGTGCGGCCGGATCGGCGAACGCTGCCGAGCCGGTGACCCAGACCATCGAGCTGCCCACCCTCACGGCCGACATGACCGCCCAGGTCGCGGAGTCCGCGGAGGTCACCCAGCAGGCCGCGGCCGACTACCAGCTTCGGGCCGAGCGCGACGCGGCCGCCGCCAAGGCCGCCAAGCAGGCCAAGGCGGACCTCGCCGACGCCAAGAAGAAGGCGGAGGCCAAGCAGAAGGCCGAGGACGCCCGCAAGGCCGCCGCCGAGCGCGCCACCCGGTCCTCCGAGCGGACCACGCTCACCTCGACGTCGGCCGACAGTGACGTCCCCGCCCCCGCGAGCGGCAGCGTCGGCACGGTCATCAACTTCCTCAAGGCGCAGCTCGGTGACGCCTACGTCATGGGCGCCAGCGGCCCGGACGCATGGGACTGCTCCAGCCTGGTGCAGGCCGCGTACAAGCAGGTCGGCGTGGACCTGCCGCGCGTCTCCCAGGACCAGTCCGTGGCCGGCACCCCGGTCTCGCTGTCCAACGTCCAGGTCGGCGACATCCTCTACTGGGGTGGCGCGGGCTCGGCGTACCACGTGGGTGTCTACATCGGTAACGGCCAGTACCTGGACGCCGCGAACCCCTCGAAGGGTGTCGTCATCCAGGACCTGTCGGGCTACCCGGCGAGCGGCGCGGTACGCGTGCTCTGACCTCCGGCCGGGCTCTCCAGGCCACTGGCAGGGCCTCTCCGGCTCTCGGCCGCGCAACGTGAGGGCCGCTTCCCCGAGGAGGGGAAGCGGCCCTCAGGCGCGCCTCAGGGGCCTCGTCGGCCCCAGCGGGCGGCCGGCCCCGCCGGAAGCGCCGAAGAAGGCCGGCTGTCGTCTGCGGCGCCGTCGTGGCTGATCGCGCGGTTCCCCGCGCCCCTTCGGGGCGCGGCGGTACGACCCGGCCGGTGGGTCACGCCCTCGGGGCCACCTTCGAGAGACCGTTGATGATGCGGTCCATCGCGTCGCCGCCCGTCGGGTCGGTCAGGTTGGCGAGCATCTTCAGCGTGAACTTCATCAGAATGGGGTGCGTGAGACCCCGCTGCGTGGCGATCTTCATGACCTTCGGGTTGCCGATGAGCTTCACGAAGGCGCGGCCGAGCGTGTAGTAGCCGCCGTAGGTGTCCTTGAGGACCTTCGGGTAGCGCTGGAGGGCGAGTTCGCGCTGGGCGGGGGTCGCGCGGGCGTGCGCCTGGACGATGACGTCGGCGGCGATCTGCCCGGACTCCATGGCGTACGCGATGCCCTCGCCGTTGAAGGGGTTCACCATGCCGCCCGCGTCGCCGACGAGCAACAGGCCCTTCGTGTAGTGGGGCTGGCGGTTGAAGGCCATCGGGAGAGCGGCGCCCCGGATCGGGATCGTCATGTTCTCCGGGGTGTAGCCCCAGTCCTCGGGCATCGAGGCACACCAGGCCTTCAGGACCTCGCGCCAGTCCAGTTCCTTGAAGGAGGACGTGGTGTTGAGGACGCCCAGGCCGACGTTCGACGTACCGTCGCCCATGCCGAAGATCCAGCCGTAGCCGGGCAGCAGCCGGTCCTCGCCCGGGCCTCGCTTGTCCCAGAGCTCCAGCCACGACTCCAGGTAGTCGTCGTCGTGGCGCGGGGACGTGAAGTACGTACGGACCGCGACGCCCATCGGACGGTCCTCGCGGCGGTGCAGGCCCATCGCGAGCGACAGCCGGGTCGAGTTGCCGTCGGCGGCGACCACGAGGGGCGCGTGGAAGGTGACCTCGCGCTTCTCCTTGGAGTCGGCGTCGCCGAGCTTCGCGTGCACTCCGGTGATCCGGCCCGTGCGGTCGTCGATGATCGGAGCGCCGACGTTGCAGCGCTCGTGCAGCCGCGCGCCCGCCTTCTGCGCCTGCCGGGCCAACTGCTCGTCGAAGTCGTCCCGCTTCCGTACGAGTCCGTAGTCGGGGTAGGCGGCGAGATCCGGCCAGTCCAGCTGGAGGCGGACGCCGCCGCCGATGATGCGGAGCCCCTTGTTCCGGAGCCAGCCCGCCTCCTCCGAGATGTCGATTCCCATGGAGACGAGCTGTTTGGTGGCGCGCGGCGTCAGCCCGTCACCGCACACCTTCTCCCGCGGGAACGCGGTCTTTTCGAGGAGCAGGACGTCCAGTCCGGCCTTGGCCAAGTAGTAGGCGGTGGTGGAACCGGCTGGCCCGGCCCCGACGACGATCACATCGGCGGTGTGTTCGGAGAGGGGCTGGGACTCGGTCACGGCGGGTTCTCCCCAAGTCTCGAAGGCTCTAGGTCTCGAAGTGCGAAGTCTCGAAATCCGCGTGCTGAGGGGCACGGGACATGGGCAGTCTATGCAGCGGTACTGATCACCTGGCTGAAGGGCTGCCCCGTGAACCGAGCTCTCCCCGTGGTACACCTGCGCGTCCCGACCGACGAGGACGCGTATGCCTGGCACCGGGTCTTCGACGACCCGGACGTGATGGAGTTCCACGGCGGAAAACCGGCCGAGCTGTCCTTCTACGAGGAACTGACCGCCCGGCAGCGCCGGCACGACGCCGAGTACGGCTTCTGCCTGTGGACCATGCTCGACGGGGAGGGGCAGGTCATGGGCTTCACCGGCGCCCAGCCGTGGCCGCGCGACTGGGGGCCGAAGGGTGAGATCGAGATCGGCTGGCGACTCGGGCGCAGGCACTGGGGCAAGGGGTACGTCACGACGGCCGCGCGGATCACGCTGGAACGGGTGCGGGCGACGGGCGTACCCAGCGTGGTGGCCATGGTGAACTCCCGCAACGAACGCTCGATCGCGGTGACCAGACGCCTCGGGATGGAACTGGCCGAGACGTTCACGACGGAGACGTCGGACCAGTTGGGGCACTGCTACCGGTTGGCGCTCTGACGGTTTCCGGCCAGGCTCCCGCCGGGTTCCCACCGGGTTTCCGGGGAATTCCGGGGGCTTTCGGCCGGGCTTCCGACACCTTCCGGCACGGCTCGGCAGGGCTTACTCTGCCGGTACCGCTGGGGGTGACGTCTGTGCGCATACCACGCAAGACACCCGAAGTGCGCGTGCCGCGGCTCGTCGGTCTGATGGCCGTGGACGCGCGCGAGACGGCCGAGGCGCGAGGGGTGCGGCTCGCCGCGCCGGATCGGCCCGACTTCCATCTGACCGTTGTCGATTACGTCGTACGGCAGTATCCGTTGCCCGGTTCCGAGGTGCCTCGGGGTGCGGTCGTCACTGTGTGGTTCGACTTCGGGGAGGGTGAGGGTGGGGGCGGGGCCGGTGTGCGGGAGCCTCGGCGGGGTGGGTCGCCGCCCGGGGGGTTGTACCGGGAGCTTGATGAGCCGGGGGATCCGTTTGCCGTGCTGCGGTAGCGATTCGGCTCCGCCAGGAGGGCAGGGGACCTCAGGTTGTGGGTATGTGCGAGCCGGTGGGGGCTGGTCGCGCAGTTCCCCGCGCCCCTAAAAGCTTTCCGTGCCCCTGGAAGACAAAGTTTGCGCCGTTCCCCGCGCCCCTAAAGCTTCTCGCGCCCCTGGAAGACAAAAGATTGCGCCGTCCCCGCGCCCTAAAAGCTCTTCGCGCCCCTACCAAGCCGGTTACGGAGTCTGCTTGTAGCCCCTGTGCAGGGCCACTACCCCGCCCGTCAGGTTGCGCCAGGCGACCTTTGACCAACCTGCCTTGGTGAGGCGGTCGGCGAGGGCGGGCTGGTCGGGCCAGTCGCGGATGGACTCGGCGAGGTAGACGTACGCGTCGGGGTTGGAGGAGACCGCGCGGGCCACCGGCGGGAGGGCGCGCATCAGGTACTCGGTGTAGACCGTGCGGAACGGCGCCCAGGTCGGGTGCGAGAACTCGCAGATCACGACGCGTCCGCCGGGCTTGGTCACCCGGTACAGCTCGCGCAGCGCGGTGTCCGTGTCCTGTACGTTCCGCAGGCCGAAGGAGATCGTCACCGCGTCGAACGTGTCGTCCTTGAACGGCAGCTTCGTGGCGTCGCCCGCGGTGAGCGGCAGCCAGGGGTGGTTCTTCTTGCCGACCCTGAGCATCCCGAGGGAGAAGTCGCAGGGGACGACGTACGCACCCGTGCGCGCGAACGGCAGCGAGGACGTGGCCGTGCCCGCCGCCAGGTCGAGGATCTTCTGCGCGGGCCGCGCGGCGACCGCCTTCGCGACCTCCTTGCGCCACACCCGGTCCTGGCCGAGCGACAGCACGTCGTTCGTCAGGTCGTAGCGTTCCGCCACGTCGTCGAACATCGAGGCGACTTCGTGCGGCTGCTTGTTCAGGGATGCGCGGGTCACACCCCCATTGTGGCAGTACGGGCCGGGTGACTCTCCAGCACCCGGCCGCACTTTCGGGCACTACCGAGAACACTCGTTGAGAGCCCTCCCATGAGGCAAGCCTTTGCGCTGGTCAGAGCCTGTTTCCTGGCTACGCAGAAAAGCGCCGGACCCACCCCCATAGACCATAGGGAAGGTCCGGCACTGTCCGGCTGTCACCGGGTTCCTGCGGGTGGCTACGGCAAATACGTGGCGAAGTTTCCCGGAGCCGCTCAGCCTGCCTCAGGCAGGTCGGGGAGGTCCTCCCCTGCCTCCATCCTCCTCTTGAGATCCGGGAGCTGGCCGGACACGCAGCGGGCGTAGGTGGCCAGGAGGATCGGCACGCTGTTGCCTGCCCACTCGGCGACCTGTGCCGCCGGGATCCCGTCGTTGAGCCACTTGGTCAGACGGGTGTGGCGCAGGTCGTACACGCGCTTTCCTGTCGGAGACTCGAACTCGTGCGGGGCGAGAACCTCTTGACGGGCACTGCGCCACGCTCGGCGGATGACGCGGCTCGCGAGGAGGTCCCCCTTCTCGCCCTGGAACAGGATGTCGCCCGGCTTAAGGCTCTCCGCTTCGATGTGGTCGCGGAGGATCCGCGTCAGCGAGGGATGACCGGGAACGCCACGAGTGTCATCCGCAGCGCGCCCCTTCAAACCACGCTCTTCGTGTATCGCCCCGTCGTCGGTCCAGTTTTTCCCGACCTCCGGCTGCGCTGTGTGGAACAACAGCTCGCACCATTGGTCGGTGGCGCCTTCGTCGGGCAGACGGACGTCTGCGACGCGCATCGCCACCACTTCTTCTGGGCGTGGACCGGCGTAGTACATCGTGGCGAAGAACGCGTGCAGCCGCTTGCCGCCACGAGGGCGCCGGCGGATCCAGCCCAGAAGGTGGGCGGCCTGCGCTGGGTTGAGGAGAGCGCGCTTGTCTACGGCAGACGACGTCTTGGGCACCGCCCCTCTACCTTTCGGTAGAGGGTTCGCACGCAGAACCCGGTGCTTCACCGCGTACTCCATGGCCACGTTCAGGTTTCGCCGGTTGCGCTTGACTGAACTGGCAGCGGCCCGCGTGCCGTCCAGCTTGGTGCCCAAGGCGCGCAGGACTTCATCAAGCTTGCCCGGGTCCTCCCAAGCAGCCATAGACAGAGTGTTGCGTTCCACCCACTTCAGGATGATGACCACCTCGGGTGGAGCCTCCTCCCTACGCATCGTGTTGAACGCGAACTCCCTCAACGCGGTGCGCACGTCAACTGGCCTGGAGACAGTGGGTGGCGTTCGCAGCAACGCGACGGTCACCGCCGTCAGAGTCTTCGCGGTGTTCCTACGGCTGTTGGCCGCGGTCTGCCGCCATTGCGCATCAACGAACTGGACGGCGAAGCCGTACCAGTTCACCGCGCTCGCTCCCGATTGGTGCGAGACGGGGCGCCCCGTGATGAGGCTGAATGCCTCGCCGCGACTTGTGGCACTGACCAGCCCAGAGCGGAAAGCATCGGCGAGCGCTCGTGTGTCAAAGGGTGCGCCCCATTCCCTGCCGTCCAGTGCCCAGCGCACGTGATACGTCGTCTTGCGCTTGCCCCGATAGACCCTGATGTTCCAGATCTTGACGTTGTACGTGGTGTCCATCAGGCGCAGTCCTCCCGATCATCCAGCCAGTGTTCGTAGTCGCTGCGGCGGATGCGGAGGTCACCGTTGGGCAGCTTGATGCAGCGCGGGGCGCGCCCCTTCGCGCGCCAGTCGTAGAAGGTAGAGCGCGAGATCTTCAGGTCCTTGCAGATCTCGGCGGGAGTGAGCTTGTCGTCTCGCGACCTCGGCAGGGCCGTCGTCACTGCGCAGTCCTCTCGGGGTTGGCGTCGGACAGTCGGACACTGGGGGTTCCGGGGTGTCCGGTCCCTTCGGGCAGGTCAGTGGAGGTAACCGGACAGTCGGACACCTGGGACACCTCCGGGTGGGGGGTGTCCGGGTAGTAGCGGCCCGCGGCGTCCTTGGTGAGCTGTCCCGCCTCAGCCATGCGAGAGCAGTAGCGGCGGACGGTGTCCGCGTCGACGTCCGGCAGTGAGGCAACGACGTCCCGCGGACGCACGCCAGGGTTCTCCCGGACATGCCGGAGGATCGCCGCGCGGGTGTCGCCGATGGTGTGGTCGGTGACCGGCCCATCGAGCATGTGCCAGGCGCCGGAGGCGGCTTGGAACTTCAGGGCGTACTCGGCTTCGTCGACGTCACGTCCGGTGACGTGCAGGATGCCGTCCGCCTGGCCGCGCGCCCGTTTCAGTACGAGCGTGGCGTCCGCGGCTCCGGCAATGCCATTGGTGCCGGAGACCTCCGTCAGAAAGTCCTCCGAAGCCATCTTGCGGACGTGGTGGACGAGCACCACGGCGATGCCGTAGTGATCAGCAATCCGCTTGGCATAGGTGACGGCCACGTAGTCCGCGTCGTACGCGGACACGCCTTGCGGAGCGGGACCGCGCATCTTGGCGAACACGTCGACGACGACCATGCGGGCGTCGGAGTTACGGTCGAGCCATCCGGAGATGGCATCGCTGCCGCCCTGGGGAAACGGCGGGCATTCGGTGACCAGGGTCAGCCCGGCCGGGGCCGCCTGTCCTCCGAGCATCTTGCCCATGCGGGTCTGGAGGCGGCGCGGGGTGTCCTCCAAGGCGAGGTACAGCACCGGGCCGCCGTCGACCGGCAGGGAGTCGAAGGCGTAGCCCCCGGACGCGACCGCAAGGGCAAGTCCGAGGGACAGCCAGGACTTGCCGACTTTAGGCGGTCCGGCGAGCAGGCTGACGCCCTCGGCGAGGATGCCGGGCACCGCCCACTTCGGCTCCGGAAAGTCCGCGGCCATGAGCTGATCAGCGGTCCACGCGGTGCGCGGGCGCTCCCGCTTCGGCGGCGCCTCCACGGCCGGTTGGGGGTCGCTGGGCACGGAGTACAGGTGGAGCGGGGGGATGGGGTTGGTGCTCATGCCGCGACCCTTCGGGGGCGGTTGGCTCCGGCCCGTAGGCCAGAGGCGATGGTGCGCCGTGCCTCGCGCTCGCCCTGGCCGACGCTCAGCGCTGCCTCGGCAAGCTTCTCGGTCACCTCGTACGCGTCCAGCTCTCCCCCGGCGACCAGCTGACCGAGGGCAACGGACGCGATGTAGAGCGCGTTGTTGTGCTGGTGCTCGCCGGAGCCAGTGACGCGCGCCAACTCGCCGTTGACTGCCGCGTTCAGGAACTTGCCTCGCCGGTCGCGGATCGTCAGCGGGACCGTGACCGGGCGCTGCGGGGGCAGCGGTGCCGGGCGCAGCAGGTTCGTCAGCCAGTCCGGCAGAGGGGCCACCGGCATGTCATGGACGGTCGCGTACCGGTGGCCGTTGACGATGCTGCCCGGGGCGACGACGTAGCCTCCTGCCGCGCGGGTGTCGACCTTCCAGCCCAGCCCGCGGGCGCTGTCCCCGGCGGTGTTGCGCAAGGGCTCACCCTCGGGTGCAGCGAAGTAGAGGTGCCTGCCGCCGCTCCACGTACGGACCGTGTACGTGTCGGTGGGGAAGGGCTGGCCGTGGCGCTCGCAGAGCACGGCGAGCACGTCGGCTCCGTCGGTGACGCCGTGCTCGGCCCATTCGGCCGGCGGGGTGTCGTCCGGGCCCTTGGGGGTGTCGAGGTCGACGACGACCAGGCCGGAAGGGCCGGTGGCAGTGGCGACGTTGTAGGGGGCGCGCGTCCAACAGCGCGTGATGCGCTCGCGGTCGGCGGTGGCGCGAGCCTCCCAGTCACGCACGGCCGGACGCTTGTCGCAGGGGATGAGGGGGAAGACCTGCCAGTCCCGCGACGCTGCGTCAAGCGCTGAGGCCAGCTGGTTGGAGGAGTGCGGTTGCGTCATGCTGGTAGCTCTCCTGTTTCTTTGGAGGGACACGGAGAACCGGGGTGGGTGCAGGCTTTGGCGAGACGGCACCCACCCCGGGCGCATCTAGAACGGCGGCTCTTCGCGGTACTGCGACTCCCCAGCGGCCCCGGCTCCGGCCGGGGCCGCGGTGTTCCATGCGTCGGTGGCCGGGCCGGAGGCGGCACCGCTGCCGTTGCGCTGGACGCGGTCGACCTTGGCGGTGGCGAAGCGCAGCGAGGGACCGATGTCGTCGACTTCCAGGGCGAGCATCGAGCGGTTCTCGCCCTGGTCGGTCTTCCAGTTGTGCTGCCGCAGACGGCCGGTGACGACCACGCGCATGCCCTTGGTCAGGCTCTCGGCAACGTGGTTGGCGAGGTCGCGCCATGCGGTGCAGCGCAGGAACATCGCGGTGCCGTCCTGCCACTGATTGGTGGTCTTGTCGTAGCTGCGCGGGGTGGCGGCGACGGAGAACTTCGCCATGGCGGCGCCGCTGGGGGTGTAGCGAAGTTCAGGGTCTCCGGCAAGGTTGCCGACGATGGTGATGGGGGTCTCTCCCACGGACATGGGGATCACTCGCTTTCGGTGTGGGTTAGCGGGGCAGGTCGTTGGTGTGCAGGCGCCGTGCTGCGGCGTGCAGCTTGGCGTCCAGGACGGCGGGCGGGGCGGCGCTGAAGGCGTGCAGGGCGACGGCGGCGGCGATGATGACGTCGCACAGTTCGTCGGCCACGTCGCGCGGCGTGTGGGTGATGCCCTTGCGGGGGTTCTGGCCGGTCAAGCCGATGTAGGCGGCAGAGGCTTCGCCCGCCTCCTCAACCACCTTCAGTAGGCGCATGGCGGTCTCGTGCTCGCCGGTGCCGTTGGCGGTGTCCAGCGCGATAGAGATGCGCGCGGTGGTGGGCCACAGGATGGCGCTCATGCGGACTTCCTCTCAGTGATGGGGAGTTGGAGGTTCAGAGATTCGGGTGTGGGCCGCTGAGACAGGTGCCGTACTGCGGTCTGCTTGCTCGCGGTGGGTACGTCGTCGTGGAAGCGGCGGGTGCCAAGATCACGTGTTCCGGCTACGTGCCGGAGCGCGCCGGAGTGGGTGTGGTTCCACTGCTCTGCGCACACCTTGTGGACGGGTTCGTCCGTGTGGGAGCGCATCGGGGTTGGCTTGCCGCACAGGGCGCAGGGCAGATCTTCGAAGCGGTCGAAGTGCAGTGCGTCGCGCCAGACCAGCAGCCGCACCGCGTCCCCGTTCATGCGTCGCGGTTGCGCGTCGGCAGCTCCGGAAGGCCTGCGGTTTCCAGGGTCTTGGGGTCGAAGCCGGGCAGCATCGCGCGGGCGGTGAGCGCGGCGGCGAGCTGTTCGGCGTAGGCGGCGCCGGTGCGGGCCACCTCGATCTGCGTGGTGCCGCGGATCGTCTCGACGCGCTCGATGTGGGCGCGTTCCTCCCGTCGGTCGCTCACGTGCCGCTCGTACGCCACGCGCGTGCGACGGTCGTCGCGCCAGTACCGGGCGGCGAGCCCGTAGGCGACGGCGGTGGCGAGCACCCAGAGCAGCAGCGGCAGGGAGAGCCCGTCGGCGTATCCAGCCACGCCCGCCAGGGCGAGCCCGCCGGAGGCGGCGAACGCGGTTCCGGCGATGACGGGGTCTCCGGCGCGGCCGACGCTCGCGCACGCGCCGGCCGCCGCAGCGGCGAGGGACAGCGCGGTCATCAACACGGCGTTGCCGACGCTGTGTTCGGCGCCGTTGGCGTTCCAGATCCGGGCCACGATCAGCACGGTCGACGTGGCCAGTGCGGGCGCGGCCTTGGGGGCGATGAGGGCGAGCCAGTGGCGCGCCACGATCTGTTCGTTCACGGCTGGCTCCTACAAGTTCGGGAGCGCGGTGACCACGGCGCTCATGAGTTCGTTGACGGTGGAGGCGGCGCCGGTGGAGGCGAGGTAGAAGCCGAACATCACGGCGACGAACGCGGAGCCCGCTCCGAGGGTCTTGGAGCGCAGCAGCATGAACAGCACGAAGCCGAAGAGCAGGGCGAGGGAGACGGTCACGGCCATGCCGGTGACCTCCTTTCGGGTCAGCGGGTGCCTTCGCGGTAGATCCGCTGGGCGCGGTTGAAGAGCCAGCGGCCGATGCGGACGCGCTTGCCGCGGCCCTTGCATTGGCGGCAGCGCTTGCCGCGCTTGGGGCGTCCCTTGCGGTCGGTGGTGGTGGCGAAGCCGAAGCCGTTGCACTTGCGGCAGGTGCCGAACGGGCTTCCCGCACACACAGCTGCGTAACACAGCGTGACGGTGAGCAGGAAGGCGGTAGCAAGGGCTATGGGGGTCATCAGGGCCCCTTCCTCGGGGTTTCCGGGGTTTTCGCAGGTGGGGTGCTATCCGCTAGATCGCAGATGGGGTGCTGTTTGGGGTGCTAGCGGGGGTGCTACCGGTAGCAGGTGCCCCCGCTACCGGTAGCGGGTCTCCAGGGCTAGGCGGCGCCCCGATTTTCGTCACGCTCCGCAATCACCTTCGTGAGGTCATCACGGACGATGCCGCGGCGCGTGGTGCGCTCTCCGTCGTCCGTCGTTCCGGCTACGCCGACGGTCTTGATGCCGTGCGGCTTCAGGGCGGAGGTGACGTTCTCGCCCTTCCAGCCGCCGTAGACCTCCGGCCGCAGTTCCGCGAGCCGGGCGGCGATCCGCTCGTTCCACACCCGCTTCTCGGAGGCGGGAACGACTGCGGCGACATCGGCGAGCAGGTCGTACGACGGCCCGGACGTGGACTCGGCTTCTTCCCCGAGGGCGTGCCCGGACAGGGTGCCCTCGGCCTTGCGCAGCGCATGAGCGCGCTGGGCGATGGCGTTGGTGGCCGGGTCGTCCAGGTAGGCGGTGCGCACCACGGTCGGCAGCGGGTTGGCGCCTCCGAGGTAGCCGTTGCCCGCGTCGATCTCCGGGCGGAAGGCGGTGGCGCGCACGCCGTTCTTGTACGCCGACGTGCCGAGGATCATGTCGTTCTCGACCTGCCCGGCGACGCGGAGGCAGAAGCGGATGGAGACGTTGCCGCTGATCCCGGTCGGCAGCGAATCCTTGTCCGGGCGCTGCGTGGCCAGGACCAGGATCACCCCGAGGGCACGGCCCAGCTTGATGATGAACTCGGCGTCCTCACCTGCCTGTTTGCCGTATTTGGAGTGGGCGAACAGGTTCTGGCACTCGTCGAACACGGCGAGCAGCGGCCACAGCTTCAGTGAGCGCTTGTCGGCGATGGAGCGGGTGATGCGCTTGTCCGGGCACAGGTCCCGCGGCAGCTTCTTGATCACGCCCGCGCGCCGCATGACCTCCTCGCGCAGCAGCGTGAGGGAGTCGGCCGCGTACTTGATGGAGTCGTCGTCGATGCCGGAGACGAACCGGTGGCTGACGCATTCGAGGGAGTCCAGGTCACCGGTGCCCTTGTTCTCGTGCAGCCACAGTTCCACCGACGGATCCAGTGCCGCGCCGCAGGCCAGCACCCGCACGGAGGCGGTCTTGCCCTGTCCGGGCTGCGAGCCGATCAGGATGTTGTGCTGGATCAGCGGCACCGACTGAGCGCGCCCCCGCGGGTCCAGTCCGAACGGGATCCGCTTGAAGACGTCGTGTCGGCGGGCATTGGCGAGCTGCCACTTGACGATGCCGGTCTTGGACAAGTCCCGGTCCCCCACCCACAGGATGAGCCGTCCCTCGTGCTCGTTGGGGTCTGCGTCCGGCCACACGCAGCCCAGCGGGCGGCGCAGGCCGGAGGCAAGCCGGGCGCGGCGGTCGGCCACGTCGGCGACCGTCACCCCGAGCGGCAGGTCGATGTCCGCGCGCCAGCCGGGACCTTCGCGAGTGATGGGGGCGACGAACTTGATGCCGTCCTGGCCCTTGGCGACCGCGGACGCGATCTGACCGATGCCGATGGAGGCCATGGCCTTCATGACGATGTCGCTGGTCAGCTTCTGCACCTCGGTCTTGATGACCGCGCGGGTGGCCAGCGGCGCATCGGCCGGCGCTCCGGCCAGGCCGAAGCCGAGCACGGCCACGACGGCGGCGATGAGCTGGGTCATCGGCTGCGCCCCGTAGACCAGGAACAGGCCGACCCCCAGGGCGAACACGGCGCCGATGACGGTGAGGACCATCCGCAGCCGCACCCGCCGGTCGCGCTGCCGGGACAGCTTCAGGTACTCATCCACCTGCTCGTTCGTGGCCGTGTACTGACGCAGTGCCTCGCCCTCGCCGTCCACGGCCCAACGGCCGACCCTGCCGAGGGTGTTGAGCGCGCCACGCGGTGCGCGCCAGATGAGCTTGGGCAGGTAGACGACCGGTACGCGGACCGCGTGGAAGGCGACGGTGTGCCAGGCGTGCCCGGCGAGCCAGCCGAGTGCTTCCTTGAACTCCGCGGCCGACTTCAGCCACGCCGGGAAGACATCCAGTCGCTTGCTGTTCTTGATGCGGTCGATGACGCCGGGGCCGGACACGGTCGGCACGGCACTGTCGACCAGGGTCGGCCGTGCGTCGGGCGACTCGGTCGGCTCCGGGTCGGCCGACTTCGACGGCCGGGAGTCGGCCGACGGGTCGGCAGTCGAGTCGGGCGACCCGTCGCGCGCGGTGCGGGCCTTGCCGAGGTCGACCACCTCGCCCCCGGACGGGGCGGTGGAGTCGGCCAACTCGGCTTCCAGCCGGTTGAACAGTTCGTTGTCGTCGTCGGGGTGTTTCACTGAGGTTCCTTCCACTTCTGGTGTGAGGGATGGCGGGCCCGGCCGACGCTGTAGGAGGTGAACGGTCGGGCCCGTGTTGTGCGGTTCGTGCGTGCCCCGGGCCGGATTCGATCCGGCGCCCTCGCGGCATGGCTGCCGGGGCTTCTGCCTGCTCAGGCGGCGCGCTGTTCTTCCAGGGCGATGCACAGACCGCAGATGCCGTACGAGCGGGGGATGCAGTAGCCGACATCGATCCGGCAGCTAGGGCAGGTGCGGCGAGCGAGCATCGCCAGCGCGAGCGCACCCCACTTACGCGACGTCATCGGCCGCACCGGCTTGGCCAGGTCCTCGCGGTAGAGGTAGGCAACGCGGACGTTGCCGCGCCGCCGGTTGACCCGCATGAGCTGAGCGGCGATCGGCTGGCCACCGGGCCGCAGCCCCTTGACGCGGAGTTGGCGACGCGTGGCGTAACCGTCCGGGGCCAGACGCCACGGGTAAGTGGGCACGCCGTAGCGGGCACCGGTCGGGTCGAAGCACTTGCCGTAGACGGCAGACATCAGGCCGCCACCTCGACAACCGGCGCCGCGGTGCGGGCGCCGATTCGGCCGGCACGCCTGCCGGTGACGGTCGCGAACAGCCGTCCCAGTCCCGCGCGTCGCAGTCCTGCACGACCCTGCTTGGCCGCGTACATCGCCTCATCCGCCCGCCGCAACAGACCCGACAGGTCATCGGCGGGGAAGTCCGCGGCGCGGACCCAGCCGAGCGAGACCGTGGTGTGCACGGCCGCGTCCTGGCCGTCGACCGGCCGGGCGAGTACCCCGTGCAGGACCGCGAGCAGGTCACCGGCAGTGCCGTGGTCGTCGATGACGACGGCGGCGAACTCATCGCCCCCGAGCCGTCCCACCACGCCGGAGGCACCGACGTGGCGGGCGAGCCGGTCCGCCGTCGCCTTCAACAGCGCGTCCCCGGCAGCGTGCCCGTGAATGTCATTGATCTGCTTGAACCTGTCGACGTCGGCCAGCACGACGACCGCGCGCGGGTCCTTGAGGAGGGCGGTGGCTCGGCGGGTGAACCCGTCGCGGGTGCGTAAGCCGGTGAGCGGGTCACGCCGTGCCGTGTGCAGGCGAGCGCGCAGCCACCACACATGGACCGCCCAACCAGCCATCAGGGGCAGCGCAGACAGCAGGGCTGTGGCAACTGTGCTCATGCCGCCGCTCCCTCGCCGCTCTCGCCGTCGATGGGGTGCAGGCGCCGGCCGTCCGCGCGCTCACTCAACAGCAGGTCACGCAGGACGCGGGAGTTCGCGGCCGAGCAGTGCAGCGTGGTGCGGATCGCTTCAGCGTTGATCGCGTCATCCGCCCACCCAGCCGTGACCTCGCGGGCTTCGGCAAGCAGCGCTGCGGGAGTCCGCGGCGCCTTGGCGGACTTGGCCTTGGGCTTGGCGGTGCGCCTGCGCGCAGGCTTGGCCGCCTTCGGCTCCGACTTCGGGTTCTGCCGCGGCACCGGCGGCAGGTCGTCACCGGCCGGAGCCAGCTCACCCAGCTTCAACAGCACGCGCTCGGGGCGCGGCGTCTTGGAACGCCACCGCCGACCGAACCGCTCGCGCAGCTCCGCGCGGGCCAACTGCCGCTCCCGCTCCCTACCAAGCGCATCCGAGTAGGAGGTGATCTCCCACAACGTCATGCGCCGCCACAGGGCGAACGTGGACAGCGGGGCGAGCAGCCAGCGAGAGCGCCGGATCTTCTCCATCCGGCGCCCGGTCACGGCACCGATCCGGGAGGCGTAGACGTGCGCGGCCACCTCCGACAGAACCACCCACAGCAGCGGCATCGTGCCGTGCGCCAGCTTGGCGGACAGCGAGTGCCCGGCCGCGATGTTCAGCCAGCACGTCACCCCGGTCAACGCCCATGGCACGAACCGCACCCAGCCCAGCGGCATGTCCGTGCGGATCAGCAGCAGGAACGCCGCGGTGAACACCGGAATGGCCACGTCGATACCGACCGGCAGCATCCACGGAGAAGCGAACCCCCAGCGGGCACCGGCGTCCGACACCGCCTCGAACGAGGAAGCCAGACCCAGCCCGCCGACCCCGGCGGCGAGCACGGCGACCGCGCCCAACAGCCACAGCTCCGGCTTGGTCAGCGGCGGCACCTGCGGCCGCATCGTCTCGGTTGCGGTGCTCATGCCGCAGCCCCCTTCCGGGAGGTGCGGCGCCGCGCGGGGCGCGGCAGCTTGATGACGTTGAACAGCTCCGGCGCGTAGGCCTCGATCGCCTCGGCGGCGACCCGGCTCACGAGGTCGGGCAGGTCGCAGTACTCGGGGGCGGCGAGGATGTCGCGGGCCGCATCCTCGCGGGCCGCGCGCTCTTCGTCCGTCTCGCCTTCCACCCCGAGCCACAGCTCAACCGGGGTGCCGAGCGCCAGTTCTGCGAAGTCCTCGGCAGAGATGGCCTGTTGGTGGCCGATGTAGGTGCGCAAGTTGCTCTCCTGAATCGGAGGGACAGGAAGCCGGAGTGGCCGCAGGCCTTTGGCGAGACGACGACCGCCCGGAAGCCTCAACTGGCTTGCACCAGTTACTGGCTTGAGCCAGTTCTACTGGCGCAAGCCAGTTGGCGTCAACCCCTGTTCAGCAACTGGCTTGAGCCAGGTCGTAAGCTGGGGGTGCCAGACAGGGCACGAAGGGGACGATCGATGACAAATGACCCACAAGGCAGGGAAGTACCGGCGAGCCGGAGAATCGCGGCAGATCTGCGTGATGGGATCGAGAGCGGCAAGTACCCACAGGGCAGCAAACTTCCTTCACAGCGGGACCTAGCCAAGCTGTACGGAGTCGCACGGAATACCGTCGACGAAGCCCTGAAACTGCTTGGGCAACAGGGGATCGTCACGTCCGAGTGGGGGCGAGGCGTATTCGTCCGGGAAAATAAGCCTCTACTGCGCCTCGGTAGCGATAGGTACTCTCCCAAGTACCGCGAGTCGGGACTGTCTCCCTTCCTCCTCGAATGCGCCAAGCAAGGGAAGACCGGCCGTTTTCAAGTGCTTAGCATCGATCGCACGAAGCCAGACAAAGAGTTGGCAGAGCGGCTAAAGATCTCGGAAAAGACAAAGTCGGTACTGCGGCGAGAAAATGTCTTCTGGGCCGACGAAGACCCTGTGTATCGGGTCACGACATGGATCCCATGGATCCTCGCACAAGGAACGGGACTCCTTGAGGAAGTGGTTCCGCACAAATTTGGAATCCATGGTGTCCTCGAAGAGAAAGGACACACTGTCGTCCGGATCAATGACGAGGTAACGGCGCGGATGCCTACACCGGAAGAGGTTCAGTACCTCCAACTGCCGCGTGGCGTTCCCGTCCTTGATGTCCTCCACACGAGCCTTGACCGAGAGGGTGAACCGTTCGAGGTGACGCGATTCGTCATGCGCGCTGACATGAACGGTCTGAACTACAACGCACCGGTTGAATAAGGAGGGAAAATGAATCAGAAAAACTTCAGCACCAGTGCTCCAATCATCCGCCCACGCCGAGATCTCGACATCCCCGAGGCGGCAGCAGCGCTTGTGGAAGTTCACGCCACAGATGGTTACCCCGTAGAGGGGGTGGACCACCCGGAGGTATGGCTCACGCCTCCAGGCCTAATTCAAGCCTGGATCGCGGAACTTGAAGGGAGCGTCGTTGGACACGTCGCCGTTAGCCGTTCAAATGGCGAAGAGGCGGTGTCACTCTGGCTCAAGCATGGGCAGGGGATCGAGGAGAAAACCGCCGTAATGGCCAGGCTCTTCGTGATCCGTGGCGCACGCAAAAGTGCGATTGGCGAGCGACTTGTTCGCGCCGCCACCGAATATGCCGAACAGAAAGGGACTCGTCTCGTCCTCGACGTCATGGCGAAGGACACGGCCGCCATCCGGCTATACGAGCGTCTTGGCTGGCAAAAGCTAGGGCTAACGACTCACGCCTACGGCGACGGGGGTCGTACAGATGCTGTCTGCTACGCATCACCTGCGACCTCCGCAGCTTGACGCCAACGGCCACTCTCCAGGGCTAATGGAGCGGCCTGCGGCCGCACGCCCCTTGGCGCTCGCTACGCTCGCGCGTCGACGGCCGATCGGGTCCCGTGAAGCCAGTAGGAATCCGAGCCGCAGGATCGCCTCCCCCTGCACGGGAAGCGCAGTTCCTGACCACCAGTCGGCATGGCACCGTCGGACCATGACGGACTCGCCGCCCGCAAGGCGCCACGGACGGAAGTAGCGGCCGGCAAGGCTGACCGAGTATTGCAGCCAAGCAAAGACGTAGTCACCATCTGGCGCCCGGAACAGGCGCTAGGCACACTTGCCCTACCTACAGAGCCCCGGGGGGGCCATGCTGCCAGGTCCAGAAGCGACCGTCGTCGCACGTACCGCTAGCGCCGTAGCAAAGGGGCTCAAGAACCAAGGTGCCAAAGACCCCGAGTGGCCCACGTTCCACGAAGCGCTCATGGAGCTGCACGCGATCTTAAATGATTGGTGCACCGCAACTGTCCATACCATGGACTACTTGATGGCTCGCCTCAGGGAAGGCGAGCCAAACCGGCAAGAAATAAGGGTTCTTGCAAGTTTGTCGAACATGACTACTGGGTGGCGTGTCACGCACGGCCGATCCGGGTACGTCGAGGAGATCACTAAGGAACTTCGCAACCGCTTCGAGCAGCCTGCTCCACTGACTCAGCGCTGGCGCCGTCAGAAACGCCTGCAAGCCAAGCGGCGAAGTCTGCGCAGCATGATGCAGATTTACTGCCCTGACCTGCTTTCGTCTTTCGAGAAATCGGTGTTGCGACGCAAGGAGTGGGTCGAGCAGAACCGTGCTGAAGTCGCGAAGACACGCGACCGGGAGACGTTGCTAGCAGCACTGGCCGAAACCACTGAGGCTTTCCGCTCCTTAAGCCAAGTGCAACGTGATCTTGTGGAGTTGATCCGCGATAGGTATCCCATGGGCTCTGTTCCAGCCGCGGACGACGAGACTACCCGCTGATACCGATGCCTGAGCACCCGCCGCGTGAGCCTGCGAGCGCCACGGCAACCAGCGTGGCGCATGCACGTGCAAGCGTCGAACGGCCTCGCGGTGTGTCCGACTGTCCGACTAAAGCCCTAGCCTGCGTAAACGGACCGGACACCCTCAAAGAGCCAGTGTCCGGTGTGTCCGGTCCATTGGGCTGCAGCAAAAGGCGCTGGGTGTTGCAGCCTTCTCGGCATGCTGCTCTCGCCCAGGTCCTGTGAGACACACCCGGGAAGTCGAGTTGATGGAGGTCGCCCGCCGGTATTCCAGCAGCCGCGGCCTTGCTCGATGGCCTCACGGCTTGCGAGTCACCACGCCGGATGTGAACCACTGCACGAGCGTGGCGGCAAGGTGAACACCGGCCCGCGCGGCCTCAAGAGTCTCGGGCACAGTGCCGGTCTGTGCGCCATGCCGTGAGGTCTGCCCCTCCCACAAGGCCCGCATCATCGCTTCCACCAGGCTGATCGGGTCCTTCCCTGCCGGGGTAAAGAGCGCGGTGGTGAACTTCGCAGGAGCGTTACGCAGGACTCCGAGCATGGTCCCCAGCGTCGCCTTCGTGTTGTTCGGCTCGATGACGACGTGCGCGGCAGACTCGACCGCCTTGATCGCCTCGCCGTACGCCCGCTCCGGATCCGGGAGCCGGCCGTACGCAGCACTCCATGCGCTCGCAAGGTGGTCGGCGGCAGATCCAGCGGAGGTCCTGGCCGCTGCGTCGACAAGTGTCTGACGGACGGCATCACGGACCGCAGCGGTTACACGTTCTTCCAGACCATCGAGGTCTTCGCTAATCCTGTACGCAGAACCACCTTCATCGAGGATCTGGCTCAGGGTCACCGCCATGGTGTAGTCCCTCTTGGAACCATTGGCTGGCCACTTCTGCGCGTGGTAGGCCAGCAACGCGTCTACCACATCGAGGAGAGCCGCCCCCCGCACCGATGTAAGCGCCTCGGTATGACTGTAGGTTCGGTTGGCTGTCACCGTGAGGCGCAAACGCAGGCATAGCACCCGTGCGGCCTCCTCATCCGGGTATCCGCGGGGGGACAGCGTTTCCCGCACCCACTCCTGCAGGGGTGAGGCAAGGTGGGGAGGCACATCCGCGAAGGGGCCTTCGTCGACACGGTCGACGAGGCCCGCACGGACGGAGAAGCGTGGGCGCGGCGCACTGGTCATATCCGGTGAGCGTACCGGCCAGCAACCCGAAGTCAGAAGGAATATCGGCGTCATCCGCGCATGCCGAATAGCGACCACTGCCGCCCTAGAGGCAAAATCACGGAGCGTCCAAGATCTGGGATGCGTCCGGTCCAGAGAGCTGCCCCCGAGTGCCGCAGCCCTCTCGGCACGCCGTACGAGATCTGGGCGGAGGTCGTCACGAACGCTGATGAGATTCTCGTGCCGGAGTGGCACGCGATCGACTGCCCTCAGTTTCAGGATTTGCTGACGGACACGTAAGCGTGCAGCAAGACGGTAACCACGGCACAGCACACCGCGCAGCGAGGGCACCACACTGTGTCCCACGTGGGCGACTGTCTGGTTAGGGCTCAGAACTGCATGGATGGACCGGACACCCACAAAGGGACAGTGCCTGGTGTGTCCGATCCAGAGGGCTGCAACACCCGGGGCTACGTCATCGATTGAGATCTATTCATAGTCGCTGTCATCCCACCACCAAAGGGGTGTATGGCGCCGACGATCCCATACTGGAGCTAGAAATCCAGCGGCATCCAACATGTCTTCGGCTGTCGGGGCAGGGCGCGCAAGAAGCCTTGCCCCGAGCCGCAGATCCGACTCGTAGATCTCTGCAAATCTCTGAGCGTTCACTACCGCTACATCAGCTCTAGCGGAGAGCCGACGATGCAGCGACTGCTTCGACACGCTGTAGAAGCTTGCGAGAGCGTCCCAGGACATGCCCCCCTGTCTGAACACTGCACAGTTCGACGCTTCCAGATCATTGACCGTTGTGCGAATGCCTGGCCAGAACTTCGGGTCGCTCGCAGTTTCTGACAGAGGGTCAGCAAGGTTTCTGAGCGCGTCGGCAAGGGACAGTGCGGCCGAAGACCGGTATACGAGCAGGTTCCGCATCCGCTCTTCGTAGGTTGATGGGCTCATAGCAGCAGGGTGCCTGACCGGCGTCAGCCATTTGCTGACATCGAGAGAACTGGGGTCACCTCAGGCTGATGACTTGAAGATGCCTCCTGGAGCTCATCGCTCACATGGCCGACCGCTTACCGCCAACTGCGGTGCCCGTGTCGGACAACAAGAGCTCTCCGGGGGCCAGCAGCACGAAGGGCTTCGAGCGCAGTCACTGCCAAGGTTCCGTCGCCCGAAGCCCTCTCGTGCGGTCACGCTAAGGAGAACCGCACATGGCCGACCCTACGCTGCCCACCAACAACATGCCGCCACCACCTCAGGCAGAACTAGACCGCCATTACGCTGAGCGGCGGGTTGATGCGCTGCTGAAAGCGACATCGGGTTTGCTCTACCTACTCGCGGTCGGGCTAGCTGCTATGGCGACATGGATTGCGCTGTACGCCCTGCCCCTGCTAATGATCGCTGCCGCTCTCATAGGTGCAGCGGTAACACTCGGAATGACAGCGCACAAGCCGTATATGCGGGCAGTTGCGCGGGCTCGGGAGCGAGAGAGGGTCTTGGAGTGCCGCCAGAAGGACTGGACCGATGCCTGGCATGTGGTTCCCCGACAGGCGTAACCCAAATTCGATCACCTGCGGGCCACATGGCTGGCCTACCCCCGTTCAGTAGCCATCGACACAACCATCGGCCTCCAGAGCAGCGTCCATGTATCTGACTGTCCGCTTGCCGCCCTGACCTGGGTGAATGCATCGGACAGCCCTAAAGGGACAGTGTCCGGGGTGTCCGGTCCAGAGGGCTGCAACACCCATCCGCGGGGTGTTGCAGCCCTCTTGGCATACTGCTCTCGCCTCGGGCGTTGGACGTGCGGAACGACCCCTTCCGGCAAATACGCGGCGAAGTTGAGTGTCGCAGGGGCGCGCAGACAGGAAACGTACAGGTCAGACACCCAACCCGTCGTGACAGTCCGCGTCTCTCTCCAGCACCCGGCCCGTACGCCGGTCGGAACGCCGCCGCGAGGGCGGCTCTCGCAACGCCCCTCAGGGCAGGAGCCTCGGCTTCTTCTTCGCCGCCACGTCCTCCACCCAGCCGCAGAGCAGGATGAACACGGCGATGAGGATCCAGCCGATGCCGAACATGAACCACTGGCTCTCCAGCGGCAGATACGTCTCGAAGGCCGGCACGTTCCAGAACTGGTCGATCAGCGGGACGGCCAGGATCAGTGCGATCTCGTGCCAGAGGTAGAGGGTCACGGCACGGGCGTTGAAGATCGTCACGATCCGGTCGAGGCGCCTGAAGTGGGCCGGCCCGGCGAAGTCGATCCGGAAGTGCGCCTTCGCGTACATCAGGAGCGTCACGAACCCCGCCGACCAGAAGGCCTGCGCGAGCGGGATGTCGTCGAGGTCGTACGAACCCGTCTCGGCCTGGTGCGTGAAGGCGTACCAGCCGCCGTAGCCGATCGCGGCGAGCGAGAGGACGACGACGGCGAACGGCTTCAGCCGCTGCAGGACGCCGTCGCGGTGCGCGAAGCCGAGGATCCAGCAGAAGAGGAAGGTGGCCAGGTCGGTGAGCGCGCTCCCGAAGCGGTTGTCCGGCGGCTCCCACAGGAAGTGGACGACCAGGATCGGGGCGAGAGAGAGGACGAGGACCCCGACCGGGGCCAGCCTGAACACCCTCAGGAGCAGGGGCGAGAGCAGGACGAACCACAGGTACGTCCGCAGGTACCAGAGGATCTCCCAGGCCTGCTCGCCCCACGCGTTGCCCGGCGGATCGCCGAGCGGCACGATCCAGTAGACGATCTGCCAGCCGGGCATCCAGCCGTGGATCAGCATCGCGACCACGACGAAGAAGCCCCAGAACCAGAAGGGCGGCAGAAGCCGGCGGATCCGGCTCCTGATCACCTTGAGGGCGGGCCGTTCGAGCGACTTCGCCATCAGCGTGCCGGCCAGCGCGAACATGATCCCCATGGAGGGGAAGACCATGCCCGCCCAGGCCCAGCCGAAGGTGTGGTACGTGACGACGCGGACCAGGGCGACCGCGCGGAGGGTGTCGAAGTAGCGGTCACGGCCGACGGGCTTCGGCGGTGCGTCGGGGACCGGTTCGGGCTCCGGCTCCGGCTCCGTCTCCGGTTCCGGCGCGGGGTGCGCCGTGTAGTCCGCCGTCGCCTGCTCCGGTACGTACTCCGGTGCGTACCACTGCTGGTCGTGGCCGGCGTACTGCTGGGGGTACGGCCGGCCGCCGTACTGCGGCTGGCCGTACGGCTGTTGCGGCTGGCCGTACCCGTAGCCGTAGCCCTGTGGATGGTCCTGCGGATGGCCCGGCTGATCCGTCCCCCAGCTCATCAGCCGACCCCCGCCGGGGTGCCGACCTCGCCCGTGCGCTTCAGTTTCTGCCAGCGCAGGCGGCCGCCGGTGAGGGCGGTGATGCAGGAGTGGATGAGGACGAGATACATCATCTGGCGGTACGCGAGCTGCTGCAGCGGCATCATCAGCAGATAGCGGTACTTCTCGTGGTCCAGCCGGAACGCGTAGGCCGCGCAGACGAGTTGGACGCAGAGGACGGCCAGCCAGGCGAGCAGGGCCGCCTTGAAGTCGATGAAGATCATCGAGTAGAGGGTGAACACGTCGATGAGCGGGGCGAAGACCGGCGTGACGATCTGGAAGATGACGACGAGCGGCATGCCGACCCGGCCGAAGCGGCCCGAAGGCCCCTTGTCCGTAAGGGACTTGCGGTGCTTCCACAGCGCCTGCATCGTCCCGTACGACCAGCGGTAGCGCTGCGACCAGAGCTGCTTCAGCGAACCCGGCGCCTCCGTCCAGGCCTTGGCGTGCTCCTGGTAGACGACCCGCCAGCCCTGCCGGTGCATGGCGATGGTGATGTCGGTGTCCTCGGCGAGCGTGTCCTCGCTCATCCCGCCGACCGCGAGCACGGCCTCCCGGCGGAACGCGCCGATCGCGCCCGGGATGGTGGGCATGCAGCGCAGCAGGTCGTACATGCGGCGGTCGAGGTTGAAGCCCATCACGTACTCGATGTGCTGCCAGGCGCCGATGACCGTGTCGCGGTTGCCGACCTTGGCGTTGCCCGCGACCGCGCCGACCTCGGGGTCGGCGAAGGGCTGCACCAACTGCCGTACGGTGTCCGCCTCGAAGACGGTGTCGCCGTCCATCATCACCACGATGTCGTAACTGGCGCTGCGGACACCGTTGTTGAGGGCGGCCGGCTTGCCCGCGTTCTCCTGGCGGATGACCCGGACGTTCGTCATGCCGAAGGACTCGGCGGCGCTGCGCGCGATCTCGGACGTGTTGTCCGTCGACCCGTCGTCGACCACGATGACCTCGATCGGATGCGTGCTCCGCGCCAGCGACTTGAGGGTGTTGGCGATGCACTCCTTCTCGTTGTACGCGGGCACGATCACGCTGACGGGGCGGGTGATGGGCGTGCCCCAGCTGAACCGGCGTTTGTTGCGCTGCCGGTAGTGCCTGCGGGCGAGGATCAGCATCATCCCGAAGCGGCCCATGACGGCCACGCCGACGACGGCGAGCCCGGTCGCCAGCCCCGGTACGGTCCACTCCGCGACGGCGACGGCCGCGACCAGGGCCTTGCCTTCGTAGAGGGTGGTGCCGGTGGCTGTGCGGTGGGCGGCCTGGAGGCTGTTCACTCCCCCGGCCTGGCCCGCTTGCCCCGACTGGCCGGGCAGCTGGCCCTGTTGGCCGCCGGGGGCCACCCCGCCCGCCTGCTCACCCTGCTCGCCCTGCTCACTGCCGGGCTGCTGACCGTTCTGGGCGGCCTGGCCACTCTGAGCGTTCTCGGCGTTCTGGCCGTTCCCCTGCCGGATGGCGCCGCTGATGGTGGTGAAGGTGTAGCCCTTCGCCTTCATCTTCTTGATGTACGTCCCGAGCGCCTTGACCGTCTGTGAACGCTCGCCGCCCGCGTCGTGGAAGAGGACCGAGGCGCCCTTGTTCTTCGACGGCGTGGCCCACTTGATGATCTTCGAGACGCCAGGGCGCTTCCAGTCGTCGCTGTCGGTGTCGACGAAGACGCTGGTGTAGCCCTCCTCGCCGAGCTTCTTGTAGACGGGCCAGCTGTAGTTGTCGATGGCGTCCGCCTCGGAGGAGTACGGAGCACGGAACAGCGTGGTCGTGATGCCCGCCGCGCCCGCGAGCGCGAGCTGTGTCTGGTCCATCTCGCGGGCGATCCGGTCGTCGCTCTGGTACGAGAGGTCGACGTGCGTGAAGGTGTGGATGCCGATCTCGTTGCCCTGGTCCACCAGGTCCTTCACGATGCTCGGATAGCGCGACACCATCGAGCCGACGACGAAGAACGTGCCCGGGACGTCGTTCGCCTCCAGGATCTTGAGGATCTGCGGAGTCCAGGTGGGATTGGGACCGTCGTCGAAGGTGAGGGCGATGGTCTTCTCGGGGACGGACTGGCTCTGCGCCTCGCCGCCCCGGAAGGAGAGGATCGGCCCGCCGTCGAGGACCTTGTCGGGGACCTTGCTCGAACTGGCGTTGCTGCGTACGCGCTCGTCGCCGCCGACCTCGGCGCGCAGATAGCCGTCGAGCAGCATCACGCTGGTGAGTGCGAGAAGGAGCAGCAGGGCGAGGATGACACGCGGTTTCTGCAGCGCCGCGGCCTTGCCCGCGGCCCGGGTCATCCGGGACGGGGCACGCCTGCGGCCGCGCGAGGGCGTCGTGGTAGCCATGAGTGTGAGTGCGTTCCGGTCAGTTGGCGTCCGCGGCCGCCGAGGCGGACGCGGACGGAGCGGAGACGGAGGCGGGATCCGCGGACGCCGACGGGGCGGCGGTGGGTGCGGCTCCGGCCGGCGGGGCGCCGGTGGCGACGCCCGTGGGCGGGACGCCGGTGGGCTGCGCGGGCGGCGTGCCGGTGCCGCCCTGCGGCTGGACACCGCCGCCGGGCCGGGAGTTCTGGTTGCCCGGGCCGCCGCCCCCGAAGGGCAGCAGCGAGGACGGGGAGAGTGAGGGGCCCCAGCCCATGAACGCCATGCCGAGCACGACCGCGTACCCGACGCAGACGACGCCCAGGAGGAGACCGATCCGGCGCAGCAGCTTGGCTCTGCGCCCGGAGTTGTCAACGAACACGGGTCCGTCTTCGGACCCGTTGGACCCGTTGCCGCGTTTGCGGCGGCGGCCGCGCCCAGCGGCGCGGGATTCGATGGCAGGCTCGGAATGCATTCCCCGGATATTAGGCAGCCTTTATGTGTCCGAAACTCTGATTTCCTTGTGAGACAGCCATGAGAAATGCCTGATCCTGTCGTTTCCCTGAGAGAGTTCGGCTCGGCTTCGTGCACCGCGGTCGCCTGTGAGACGTTTTCAGTCCACGACGTGAACCAGAGAGCGGTGCAAACGCAATGCGGAGTTTCCTCAAGCCGACTGCCGGGTTCGTCTGTCTGGCGGCCCTGACCTGCGCCGGGTGCTCCTCGGAACCGGACTCGGAGTCGTCGTCATCGTCGTCCTCACAGCCGTCGGCGGCGGGGGCGGGGGCGGGGGCGGAGTCGCCATCGGCCTCGGCCTCGGCGACCACCGCGTACGCCCCGTACGTCAGCGCCACCACCGCTTCCGACAATGACTCGGCCGGCTCCCCGGCCACGTACAACCTGGCCTTCGTCATCGCGGGCGGCAGCAGCTGCACGCCGAAGTGGAACGGCACGACGGCCATCGGCGACTCGGCGGTCAAGTCCCGTATATCGGCGCTCACGGAGTCCGGTGGAGCCGTGCGCGTCTCCTTCGGCGGCGCCTCCGGCAAGGAGCTCGCCTCGACCTGCGACAGCGCCTCCGAACTGGCCGAGGCCTACGGGGCCGCGCTCGACGCCGCCGGGGCGACGGAGGCCGACTTCGACATCGAGGGCAAGCAGTTGACCGACTCCGACTCGGTCGCGCTGCGCTCCGAGGCGATCGCCCTGCTCCAGAAGGAGCGCTCCGACCTCGCGGTCACCTTCACCCTGCCCGTGATGCCGTCCGGGCTCGACAACGACAGCCTGGCGCTGCTGGAATCCGCCAACGACAACGGCGTCCAGGTCTCCACGGTCAACATCATGACCATGAACTACGGCAGTTCGTACGACGAGGACATGGGCGACTACGCCGAGACGTCGGCCGAGGCCGCCCACGATCAACTGCAGGACGTCTTCGGGCTGTCGGACGCCGGGGCCTGGAAGGGGCTCGCCCTCACTTCGATGATCGGCGTCAACGACGTGGACAACGAGACGTTCTCCCTGTCCGACGCGGCGCAGGTTCGCTCGTTCGCGGAGGAGAAGGGGGTGGCGTGGGTGTCGATGTGGTCCACGTTCCGGGACCAGCCGTGTGAAGGTGACGATGCGTCTTCGGATGACGCGGCGACGAATTGCAGTGGGGTGGATCAGGGGGCCGGTGATTTCGCCGAGGCGTTCACCGGGTGATTGCGGTCACATTTCGGGTGCGGGTGTGTGGGGGCTGGTCGCGCAGTTCCCCGCGTCCCTTAAAGGCAAGGGCTACCGCCCCCAAAAAAGCGAAAGGCAGGGGCGCCGGCCTTTGTCTTTAGGGGCGCGGGGAACTGCGCGACCAGCCACGACGGACCCGCACCCGCAAGACAACAGAAAGCTCAACGACGCCTGTGCACAAGGCGCCCCGCACAAACAGTCGCCACGCACGCCCCGTCCTCGTCGAAGACCGCGAGATCGGCCCGGCCCCCGGCCACGATCGCCGCGGGGCGGGCCGCTGACAGAACGATCAGACCATTGCGCTCGGCGGCCGCCCTCACCTCGGGTGTGCGGAGGTACTCGGTCGGCACGGCGACCACCCCCCGCTTCAACACGGAGTGCACCCGCTCGCGGGGCGTCGGCGCGTCCGGAAGCGGCCCCTCAAGGACGAGACCCGGCCCGAGGACACCGGGCCAACGCCGCACACGCGCACCCGGGAAGCGTTCCTGAAGGTCGGCGAGCGACCCCGTCGCGGCGACCCGGTCACCGTCCACGGCGACGGCCCCGTCCGTGACCGGATCGGGGTCGTCCCAGGCGTACCGCAGCTCGTCCGCGGCGTGAATCGTCAGCACAGCAAGACCGGTTGAGAGCCCGTTGGATCCCTGGAGCCCTAGTTGGAGGCGAGGAGCTTCAGCTCCGGGTGGGCCGTGCCGCCCTCGATCGCCGTCGAGGAGATGTGGGACTGGACCCGCTCGTCGACCGGGTCGTTCGCCGGGTCGTCGTGGACGACGAGGTGCTCGTACGTCGTGGCCCGCTGGGCCGGGACGCGGCCGGCCTTGCGGATCAGGTCGATGATCTCCATGCGGTTGGAGCGGTGCTTGGCGCCGGCGGACGACACCACGTTCTCCTCCAGCATGATCGAGCCGAGGTCGTCGGCGCCGTAGTGCAGGGAGAGCTGACCGACCTCCTTGCCCGTCGTCAGCCAGGAACCCTGGATGTGGGCGATGTTGTCCATGAAGAGCCGCGCGATGGCGATCATCCGCAGGTACTCGAAGAGAGTGGCCTGCGTACGGCCCTTGAGGTGGTTGTTCTCGGGCTGGTACGTGTACGGGATGAAGGCCCGGAAGCCACCCGTCCGGTCCTGTACGTCACGGATCATCCGCAGGTGCTCGATGCGCTCGGCGTTGGTCTCGCCGGTGCCCATGAGCATGGTGGACGTGGACTCGACGCCCAGGTTGTGCGCGGCCTCCATGATCTCCAGCCAGCGCTCGCCGCTCTCCTTGAGCGGGGCGATGGCCTTGCGGGGCCGGGCGGGCAGCAGCTCGGCACCGGCACCGGCGAAGGAGTCGAGCCCGGCGGCGTGGATCCGCGAGATGGCCTCCTCCACCGACACCTTGGAGATACGGGCCATGTGCTCGACCTCGCTCGCCCCCAGGCTGTGGATGACGAGCTGCGGGTAGGCGGCCTTGATCGCGGCGAAGTGCTTCTCGTAGTACTCGACGCCGAAGTCCGGGTGGTGCCCGCCCTGGAACATGATCTGCGTCCCGCCGAGCTCGACGGTCTCCGCGCAGCGGCGCAGGATGTCGTCCAGATCCCGCGTCCAGCCCTTGGCGGTGTCCTTGGGCGGCGCGTAGAAGGCGCAGAACTTGCACGCCGTGACGCAGACGTTCGTGTAGTTGATGTTGCGCTCGATGATGTACGTCGCGATGTGCTCCGTACCGGCGTACCGACGGCGGCGTACGGCGTCGGCGGCGGCGCCGAGCGCGTGCAGCGGGGCGTCGCGGTAGAGGTCGAGCGCCTCTTCCGGGGTGATCCGCCCACCCTCGGCGGCACGGTCGAGGACGGACTGAAGGTCGGCCTTCTCGGTCACCGGAGCGGTCCCTTTCATAGGGGTGTGGACGGACTGATCCAGCGTACGCCAGGCAATGTGATCACCCGACGCCAGGCAACCTGATCACCCGACGTCAGGCCGCGTACGCCCCGATCAGCAGGCCCACGAGGGCGCCCGCGATCAGGAAGGGCCCGAACGGCATGGAGGTCTTGCGCCCGGCCCTGCGGACGACGACGAGACCCAGCCCGTACAGCCCGCCGAACAGGAACCCGGCGAAGGTGCCGAGCAACAGGGCGCCCCAGCCGTACCAGCCGAGGGCTGCCCCGAGACCGAGTGCGAGCTTCACGTCGCCGAAGCCCATGCCGTTGGGGTTGATGAGGAAGAGCACGAAGTAGCCGCCGCCGAGGGCGAGGGCTCCGTACAGCGCGGTCAGCCAGTCCCCGGCGTTCTCGGGCGCGGCGGCCGCCCCCGCGAGCAGGACCAGCGCGGCTCCCGCGAGCGACAGCGTCAGCACGTCCGGCAGCCGCTGCACCGTGAAGTCCACGACGGCGAGCAGAGCGCCGAGCGGCGCGAGCAACAGCCAGACGCCCAGCTCGGGCCGCGTACCGGTCGCCGCGGCCAGCACCCCGCAGACGAGGGCGGTCGCGAGGGCGACGAGGGGGGTACTGGGCCCGTACGCCCGCCCCCCACACTCCCGACAACGGGCCAGACCGACCCAGCCACCGATGAGGTGCCCTTCGGGACACCGCGTCTGCCACGGCTCATCGGGGGCAACGGAGAAGCGGTGCGCGGGGCGTGGGATGAACACGCCGATGGCGCCGCCCCAAAGGGCGGCACCGAGAATCAGCATGAGATCCACGGAACGCTCCCCACTGCTACCGCCACCGCCACCACTGTGGGCAGGCGTTCCGCAGGGCGGAACGGGTGGGCACAGCCATCAGCTCCGGGCGCCCTGTCAGCCAACCCCCACTCATCCGACGGCAGCAACACCACTCCGCCAAGCAGGAAGCAGTTCGTCCAGCAGGGCCTCGGTCCTGGGCGGCAGCCCACGAGCCCCGCTGCGCGCCACCAGATCGGCAGCGAGCCGCTTCAGGCGGTCGCTGTCACCCGTCGCATGCGTCGCCCGAAGCAACTCGTTCCACAACCGCTCATCGCCCGGCGCGGAGCCGAGCGCCGCGTTCAACGCCTCGATCGCCTTCTCCGCCCGGCCCTTCTCCAGGTGGAACGCGGACAGGGCGAGCCCGATGTCCGCGACGAGCAGGGGCAGTTGGGCGTCGATGATCTCGTGGGTCAGCCACCCGTACCGCCCGGCCGGCCGCTCGGCCAGCAACGGCCCCCGCACCAGCACCAGCGCGTCGGTCAGCAGACGCCCGCGCACGGCACGGCTGTTGGCGCCCCGCCCCTGCGTGGCCTCGTGGTACAGCGACCGCAGCACGTCCAGGTCGGACACGACGGACTTGGCGAGCTTGAGCCGCCCGGTCGAGTCGGTGCCGAGCCGCGCCGTCCCGTCCGGGTCGTTGCCGAGCCAGGCGCGCAGCCGCTCGACGAGCGCGTCCCGCACGTCGTCGGTGACCCCGCGCGGCCACAAGGCGGAGGACAGCACCCGAGGATGCACACCCTCCCGGTGCAGAAGCAGCAGCGCCAACGCCTCGTGCAGCAGCGGGCTGCGCTCACCGTCCGGCGTTTCGAGGCCAATGATCTCGTACGGGCCGACGAGCCGCGCGTACACCGCGGGACGCCCCTGCTCACTGATGTCGACGAGGAACGGCGGGGCGGTGGTCGGGCGGTCGTCGTCGCGCTCGGGGTCGGCGTCGGTGAACAGCTCGACGACGGCCCGCTGCTGGGAGACCGGCAGGAGCTGCGCGTCGAGTTCGAGGCCGAGGAGCGGCGCGAGGAGCTTGCCCTCGCTGGTGATCTCCATCTCCCAGGCGGCACCGGGCAGATCGCCCGACTGCGTGCCGACGAGGTACCCGATGCCCAACCGGCTCGCGTCGGCGGCCAGTTCGGCGAGCGTGACGGCGTCCTCGGCGGACGGCTCGGCGGCGAGCAGTACGAGGTGCGGGGCCCAACGTGTGTGCTGGGCAGGCCCCGTACGGCCGGTGAGTACCGAGTCGTGCCCCGCCGCACCCAGCGCACCGCGCCGCTGCCGCGTCTCGGCCTCCATGGTCTCCACGAGCGCCTCGATGTCGTCGAGGTGGCGGAGCCGGTTGGGCGCGAGAGGCGTGAGGTCCTCACCGAAGCCGACGAGGGTGATCGTCATGCGGTCGGACCAGCCGTTGGTGGCCAACTCGGCGGCCACGGAGGCGAACACACCCGCCCGGTCCTGCTCGCGGCCGCTCAGCGAGACGATGCCGGGCACGGCCTCCAGGTTGAGGAGGAGCCGCGAGTCGTCCATCGTGCCGAGGCTGACGAGGCCGGGGTAGGGAGCTGCCGTGTCGACGTCCTCGTACCGCTCGGCGTCCGCCCTCGCGAGCATCCAGAACGTCTGGTCCTGCCCGAGCTGCCAGGGGGCCGGCGGCTTTCCGGCGGGCTGGGCGAGCTGGAGGTGCAGGTCGCCGTTGCCGCTCATCCAGGCCGCGTAGACGGTCGGCAGCGGGCGGGACTCGCCCGCGAGCGACGCGGCGAGCCCGCGCAGGGAGAGGTCGAGAAGGCGTACGCCCTCGGGGTCGGCCCCCACCAGCAGCGCGTCCTGCGCGTCGGCGGCGGCGCCGGTGGGCGTGGGCGGTTCCATACCGCGCCGCCCGCCGACGGCACCGAGGGCGGACTGCCACAGGGCCTGACGGCGGCGCCGGCCGAGGGCGCCGAGGAGACCGGCGGCGAGAAGGGGCGCGCCGAGCAGTGCCTGCGGCAGCCCGAACCCGCCGTCTTCCCCGGCGGCAGGGGCGGCGTGCTCCTGCCCCTGACCCTGCCGCTCCCGCTGCCCGTCCTGACCCTGCTGGTGTCCCTGGTCGGGGGCGGGCCGCTGCTCGGGAAGGCTGATGTGGGCGGTGTCGCGGTCGAGGGACCCGGACCCGCCGCCCTGCTGACCGCCGGCGCCCTCGGCACCGCCGGTCCGGGCGTAGTCGGAGATCTGCTGCTGCACTTCCTCCGAAACCTTCGGGGCCTCGTCGGGCATCTCCACCAGCTCGCCGCCGCGGGCGTCGCCGGGCATCTCCATGATCCAGCCGGGCCGGATGAGGCTGGCCTCGGAGAGCTTCGAACCGTCGGGCTGCGTACGGTCCTTGTTGAGCTGGTAGATCTCCTTGTACCGGCGCCCGTCGCCGAGGTGGCGCTCCGCGACCTCCCAGAGGGAGTCGTGGTGGCGGCCCTCGGGGGGCTGGATCCGGTAGAACTTCGTGTCGTCGTCGGAGGCGTGGGCGCCGGTCCCGCTCTCGGCGTGGGCGGCGGCACTGGCGGCCTGCTCGGCGAGGGCGGCGGCCGTCGAGGCGGCCTGCTCCTGCTGCTGGCCGAGGAGCCCGCCCGGCGTCTGCTGCGCGGCCGCGGCGGCCGGCCGCTGGTTGCCGTCCAGCTGCTGCCCGAGCTGCGACAGCCCCGGAGTGAAGCTCGCCGCGGTCGCGCCGACGAGCAGCAGGGCGGCGACGAGCTGGCGCGCGAGCAGCTGGCTCGGGCCGGCGCCGGGCACGCGGTTCGGCAGCCCGACACCCGACAGGGCGGCTTTCACCTCGACGAGCACGCACGCGGTGAACTGGGCCCAGGCGAACCAGACGACGACGGTCAGCGTATTGATGAACGTATCGACGCTGATCTCTTTCTGGAGCCAGTCCAGACTCGGCGAACCGCTCGGCAGCGGCCATCCGATCTGCGAGGCCAGCGCCCCGGGCACCCCGATGAGCAGCACGAGCAGGGCCACGAAGGCGAGAAACGCCTTCAGAAAGTCCCCGACCGTACGGCGCCGCCGAGGCAAGGGCTGCGGCGTCCGATTCCTCGGACCCGGCGAGCTTCCCGTCGAGTTGGAAGTGGTACGTCGCGCCATGGCGGGTGTCCTGGTGTCGTGTGTGGAGGGAGGGAGAGCGGGGGTGTGCTGAGCCTACTTAGATCTTATTGAGGGTGTCGAAGGGCTGGGAGAGGAGGAGTTCCTGCGCCTGACCGATTCCTCACCGGCCGCCCCCTATGCCCGCGATTTCCATTCGGGTGTCCGCCGTTCCACGGCTGGGCTTCGAGCCCTTCGCAACTGTCACGTCACAGATCTCACGATCCCCACACAATCCCCCAGCGCTGCCCCGAGGCCCTCTACGTGCCCCTGGTAGCTTCGTTCTCTGTTGCACACATGCCTTATACAGGGGGAGTACACCCGTGGCCCGCCGCACCGTGACCACCGCTGCCGCGCTCGCCGCCACCGCGGCGCTTCTGCTGACCGCTTGTGGCGGGGGCGACGATTCGTCGTCGGACGACATCAAGGGGGCGGACAAGGGGTCGGGCAGTCCGTCGGCTTCGGCGTCCTCCTCCGGGTCCTCCAAGGTCGAGCGCCCCGAGATCACGATCCCGAGCAGCTTCAAGCTGACCTTCGAGAGTTGGACCAGCAGCGACTCCAAGGAGCAGGCGGTGCTGGACGACGCAAAGGAGGAGCTCCGGGCGGGGTACGCGGCGATCATCGCGAACGACCCGGACAGCGAAGCCCTCGCCTTCTACGACACCGAGACCGGCCTGCCGCAGAGCAAGAAGTGGATCAAGTCCTACACGGACAAGAACGTCACCGTCATCGGCGAACTGCCCGCCTTCGATCCCAAAGTCACCTTGGTCGACAGCGGCGACGGCAGGACGGCGTCCCTCCGCTACTGCACAGACGAGAGCAAGGCGTACACAAAGAACCGTAAGACGGGCAAGGAAGTGGGGAATCCCGCAGGCACAGACCCGGAGGTCGTGTACGTCGTCACGCTGAGAGAGAGCGCTCAGGGGGTGTGGCAAAACGCGTCCGTCACGTCGAAGAGGGGCGGGTGCACAAAGTGACACCGTGGCGCAACGGACTACTTGTGATCGCCACGTCACTTGTCGCGGCGCTCCTGGGCTCCACTCCCGCCAACGCGTTCGGCGGCTCCGACACGAGAGGCGAAGCCACCGACAAGGTGGTCTCCGCCTCCGTCTCCCAGTCTCGGATCAAGGTCACCCAGATCAGCGGCCCCACCGGCGGAAAGCGGGGCGCGCTCTCGTCGACGGACGTGAACTGGAAGCCACCGCCCTGCTGGTACGAGCCCGTCTTCACTCCAGCCCAGCTGAAGACCTTCTCGGAGACCGACGGCAGTGGTGACGTCAGCCTCCGCCAGGGCTGGATCGGATCGCGCCTGTGGACCGAGCACTTCAAGGACGAGAAGGACGCCAGTAACTACTTCGGCACCCCGTCGAGTGTGAAGGGCTACAAGAACTACAACCTCGACCAGGACGGCTACTTCTGGCGCGGAGTCGCTCCCGACGTCACCGCCATCGACGACACGTCGAAGTGCAACCGCCTCATGTTCTGGCAGGACGCCGGCGAGATCCCCGACGTACCGGACGCCCCCACTGCGAAGACCCTCGCCGACTACGCGTACGACAAGGTCAAGGTCCCGGACACCGAGATCGAGTTGAAGCCGGAGGCCGAGTCCACGGTGAACCTCCCGACCTGGGTCTGGCTGGACAAGGGCACGTTCCAGGAGGTCAAGGTCCGCGCAGAGTTGCCGAACACCAACCTCTGGGCGGAGACGACGGCGAAGCCGGTCGCCCTGCATCTGGAACCGGGCACGGAGGACGCGGAGACCTACCCCGCGGGCGGTGACTGCGAGATCAACGAGGACGGTTCGATCGGTACCCCGTATGTGAAGGGGGAGGCCGACAAGACCCCGCCCTGCGGCATCACGTACCTTCGCGCCTCCAGCGGCAAGCCGTACGAGCTCAGTGCCTCCGTCACCTGGCAGATCACCTGGGAGGGCTCCGGCGGCGCGGGCGGTGACCTGCCCGACGGCACCTTCGAGACCACGCAGGACATGAACGTCCAGGAAATCCAGTCGATCAACCGCTGACGCGCGGCCACCCCTTCGTGGCAGCCCTTCCCGGCAGTCATTTCTCTCTCCGACACCCCACAACAGAAGAAGAGACGCCCACACCATGGCATCCCCCCACCCCGCACGCGCCGCACGCACGACCGGTATCGCTCTGCTGATGCTCGGTCTGACCTCCACCGTCGCTCTCACCGGGTGCGGCGGCACCGCGGACGAGGACGACGGGAAGGCCGGCACGAAAGAGTCCGCCTCCGCCGCCCCCAAGGGCGCCGTGACCCGCGAGCAGGCGGCGAAGATCGTCGACAACTACGCGGCTGTCAACGGCAAGGCGAACAAGACGCGGAACGCCAAACTGCTGGCGACGGTCGAAGGCGGTCAGCTCCACGAGCAGAGCAAGGCCGACTACAAGACCTTCGGCACCTGGACGAAGGCGGACCAGAGCGACTACGAGAAGCCCTTCTCCTACCAGGACCGTACGTACTACCTCCCCGCGGGTGAGGACTGGTTCGCCGTCAAGGCCACCGCCAGCGGATCCAAGACCCCCGCCCTCCTGGTCTTCGACAAGGACGGCGGCGCCTGGAAGCTGGTGTCCGCGGTCTACAGCGAGGCACCGATCCCGGCGATCGATACCAACAACCACGGTCTCGCCACCGCCGTAGCCCCCTCCACCCGTGTCGGAGCCCTGGCCCCGGACGACGTGAGCGCCGCGTTCGAGGACCTGTACGAGACCGGTGGGAAGAAGGCCGGCACCGCGATCTCCCACACCACGGACCCGGCCAAGGGCGCCCTCAAGCTCTACAACGAGCGCGACAAGGGCAACCTGGCCAAGTGGGCGACCAAGAAGTTCTTCGCCAAGGACCCGGCGTACGGGACGACTTACGCGCTGCGGCTGGCCGACGGCGGCGTGCTCGCGGTCGTCCCGACCGCCCACACCCAGGAAACGCTCCTCAAGCAGCAGTACATGGGCAGCTTCGAGATCACCCCGAACAAGGAGGAGTCGGTCTACAACCCGGCCAAGCGCGCCCTCGTCACCGACACCTTCCAGGGCATGACACTCGCCACCCTGCCGAAGTCGGGCAAGCCCTCGGTGATCGCGTACGAGTACCGGATGACGGACTCGAAGTAGTCGAAGGGGCCGGCGGCGGCCGTCCCGCACCGCCGCCGAAGCCAATCCCGTACGGCATCTACGACGCGGGTACGGGTACCTTCGTATCGGTAGACATCACGAGGCACGGACATCACAGGGGGAACGCACATGGGCAAGCCCGACCTCGCGCTGCCGCTCAGTGAGCTGGAGGACTACGGCACCCGGCTGCGTGACATCAAGTCGCGGATGAACCACACCAAGAAGCTCTTCGAGTCCTACAAGGACGACATCGGTGACGGCGGCGTCTACGACAAGCTGGAGGACTTCGAGTCCAACTGGGAGGACGGCCGCGAGGACATCAACCAGCAGCTCGACGCGCTGGCCCAGATGTCCGAGGCCGTCGTCCGGGAGTTCAAGAAGCTGGACGACGACCTGGCCAAGCAGGTCTCCGAGGGCGTGAAGTCCGACGGCAAGGGCGGCGAGGGCGGCAAGTAGGCCGCCCCGCAGGGGCGTTGTCAGCCGACCTCGTTGTCAGCCGACCTCGTTCTCCGCCACCGCCCGCCCCCGGACCGTCACATCCCCGCCGTAGAACATCCCCGTGAAGACCGGCGAGTACGTGAGCTGGACCTCCACCTCGACCTCGTCGGCGTTGGCGGCGACGCAGTGGGTGGCGGCGATGTCCGCGCCGGTCATGCCCATCTCCTGGGCGAAGGCCTTGACCCGGGCGCCGCAGTTCTCGAAGAGGATGGGGGCGGGGCCGCCCTCGTTCTCGTACAGGGCCTCGCGGTCGATGTCCTGGGCCGCGTACCGGGCGGCCTGTTCGGCGATGTCGGCGGCGCGTTCCCGCTTGGAGATCGACAGGCCGCCGTCGATGACGAAGGCCGACAGGGACAGGAAGACCAGGGCGAAGATGATGACCGCTCCGGCACCGGAACCCCGGTCGTCGAGCCGTGTGCGGCGGGCGGAGACCCAGTCGCGTACGGCGGGCTGGATGTTCACGCGGCCCTCCGCAGGGGGTCGATCGGCGAACTGAAGCTCGCGGTCAGCGTCGTGGGGACGTCGAGGCCGAGCATCGCCAGGCCCCGCACCTCACAGCTCACCTCGACCGTGAAGATGGTGTCGGGCTCGAAGCCCGCGCTCGTCTGGTTGACGGTCACGGGACCCGAGCAGACGTCGCCGAGGTCCGCGGCGGCCGCCTTGCGGGCCTCGGACATGGCGATGGCGTGGTTCTTCTGGATCGAACCGGCCCGGGCCGCGTCCCGCGCGGCGCCGTCGATCGCACCACGCCCGTCCACCAGCTGCCCGAAGGCCACGAGGACCAGGATGAAGAGGATCATCACCGGGGCCAGGATGACCACCTCGATGGTGGACAGCCCCCGGTCACGGGCACCCGCGGCGGCCACGGTGACGGCACGAGCCCGCCGCCGCACCAAGTCCCAGGCCGCCGAGCGCACCCGGGCAGGAAGCGCACCCATCAGTTGCCCTCCTCCTGCACGAACCGCTCCACCGGTCCCGAGGACTGCGCGTGCACCGTCATGTCCAGCCCCGGAAACACCGACGGCACCTTCGCCGTGATCTCCACGCCCACCGTGTTCTGCTCCGGCTGGAGCATCTCCACCTGCGGGGAGAGCACCAGCTGCGGCCCCAGCTGCGCGATGTAGCTGTCGACGACGTCCCGTGCCTCGCCCCGCCACGCGCCCGGCTGTTCGTCGGCCGTGGCGCGAGCCTTGCGGGCGCCGGCCTGGGCCGCCGCCTGGGCCACGTGGTCGGCGAAGAAGTACAGCGCGAACTGCACGGTGGCGAAGATCATGAAGAAGAGCACGGGCGTGAGCAGCACGAACTCGATCGCGGTCATGCCGGAGTCGCCGCGGGTGGAGGCGGCCTCCACCCGGCGGCGTACCCAGCGTCGTACGCTCACCAGTTACCCCGTATGAGAGATATGAGAGGGACGAGAGTCGGAAAGCGGAATCAGCAGGTGCTGCCCGCGTCCGCGCCCTTGATGCAGTCGCCGACCTTGTTGGCGCCGTCGCTCAGCGCGGCGTTGATGATCGCGGCGACCACGCCGACGATCGCCACGACGACCGCCGAGATGATCACCCACTCCACCGCGGACGCACCACGGTCGAGCTCGCCGGAGCGGGCGCGCTGCACCCGGCCCTGGAGGAAGGTGATCAGGAAGTCCACCCCCGGGATCCCGGTGCTGAAGTTCCGTCCGTTCATGGTGAGTTGTCCTCTCAAGACTGTTCTCGAGTCAGTTCTCGAGTCGTTTCGGAGCAGTTCGGGGATGCAGTTGTCGGTACCGGACTCAGACCTGGAACACACGCATCGCCGCCGGGAAGATCAGGAAGACGAGGAAGCCCGCGCAGAGCAGCAGCTGCGCGACGAGCATCGACTGCGACTTCTCACCCGCGCTGCCCTCGATCTCGGCGAGTTCGCGGTGCCGCATCGTCTCGGCCCGGGAGGCGAGCGACTCGCGCACCTTCGCGCCGTCGTCCGCGACGAGCGCCAGGGAGGCGGAGAGGTCCTTCAGTTCCTCGACCCCCAGGTCCTCGCCCAGTGAGCCGAGCGCCTGCCACTGGCTGATGCCGGTGATCCGGGCGTCCGCGAGCGCATTACGGATGCGCTGCGTGGCCCAGCCGTCGGAGACCTCGGCGGCGGCCATCAGGGCCTCCGGGAGACCCCGGCCGCCCGCCAGGCTCATCGACACGAGGTCCAGATACGCACCGATCACGCGGCGCAGGTCACGCCGCTTCTCCGCCGCGTCCCTGCGTACTTCCAGGTCCGGCAGGAAGAAGAAGAGGGTCGCGAACATCAGCGCGAGCCAGACCGGGATGACAGGGCTGCTGCCGAAGCCGAGCGTCCAGACCACGGCGAACATGAACGGGCCGAAGAACAGCCCGGCCGCCGCCAGCAGCACCTTCGTCGCGAGGAAGTTCTCCCAACTCCGGTCCAGCACGGCCAGGTCGGCCCGCAGCGACCGCAGCTCCCAGCCCTGCTGCATATAGAGCTCGGAGACGCGCGCGCCGACTCCGGCCCGTACGCTGCCGAGCCGTCCCGCGTCGGCGGTGCGGTGCGAGGACTCGTACGCGGCTCCCCGCGCCCGCATCGCGTCGATGCGCGCGACCTGTGAGACCGCGCTGCGCTTGGACGGCATCAGCGCGCGTACGAGGGCGTAGATGCCCAGGCCCAGGACGGCGCCGACCACGACGGGCATGGTCAGGGACGAGTTCATCGGCGTACCCCCTCCTCCGGCAGCGTCTGCGCCGGGGCCTGTGTCTGGGCCGGCGACGGGGTCCGGGGACGCACGAACTGCACCGCCGACTCGTCCCGTACCAGGAAGCGTTCCGGCGTCTCGATGGTCGAGAGCTTGCGCAGCCATACGAAGCCGAGCGCGAACAGGCCGCAGACACAGGCGAGTACGAGCTGGCCGACGGCCGTGCCGTACGGCTCGACGAATTCGCGGTTGAAGATCGACAGGCCGAGGACGAAGGCGACCGAGACGGCGACGACGATCTGTACGGAGCGACGGGTCGAAGCGCGCTGTGCCATGACCCTCTGCCGCATGTCGACCTCTTCGCGCGCCGACTTGGCCAGCGCGCCCAGGACCTGCCGCAGACCCGGCCCGCGCAGCCGCGCGTTGAGGATCAGGGCGGCCACGATGATGTCGGCGGACGCGTCGTCGATCTCGTCGGCGAGCTGCTGGAGGGCTTCCGGCAGCGGCGTACGGGAGCGGAGTCGGTCGACGAGGGCGTCCAGGTGCGGGCGCAGGACCGGTGCGGCGGCGCGCGCGGAGGCGGGGATGGCCTGCTCCAGGCCGACCGCGCCCGCGATGGTGTCGCGCAGCGACTCGGTCCAGGAGGCGAGGGCCTCCACGCGGCGCATCGCGGACTTCTCCTCGGAGGCGCCGCCGAAGAGCTTGTCCCAGAAGAAGACGAGGACGGCGGTCGCGATTCCGGCGACGGCCCACCGCGTGAGCAGCAGGACGACGATGCCGGCGCCGGCCGCGATCGAACCGCGCTGCCCGGCGAACCGTACGAGCTCGGAGGCCCGTTCGCTGGCCTTCTGCTTCTCGTGCTCGGGCTTGGCGGGCAGTCCGCGGACCGCGACGGCGAACAGCGCGAGGCCGCCGCCGACGGCGATGCCGCACCCGAGCGCGTACAGGACCGTGGTGGAGAACAGCCCGCCCATGGAGCCGAGTCCGTCGAGGTTCATGGTCGGCTCACCCCCAGTTCCCGCCGCCGGGCAGGCGATAGCCGTGCTGGATCAGGTCTTCGAGGCAGGCGAGGGGCGCGTGCGGCACGATCCGGCCGTCCGCCGCCTCGGCGAACACCTCGCTGGACAGGACGCGCCCGTCGACGCCGTTGACCTCACGGATGGAGGTGACCATGCGCTGGAGTCGGCCGCCCGTCTGGTAGTTGTTGCGCCGCTGTACGAACACGACGAAGTTCACCGCGCCCGCGACGAGCATCTGGCTGGCCTCGATGGGCAGCCGCTCGGTGGCCTGGAGCGCGTAGGTGGAAATACGGTTGAAGACCTCGCTGGAGCTGTTGGCGTGGATCGTGGACAGCGAGCCGTCGTTGCCCTGGGACATCGCGTTCAGCATGGTCACGATCTCGTCGCCGAGGACCTCACCGACGATGACGCGCGAGGGGTTCATACGCAGCGACCGCCGGACCAGTTCCGCCATCGAAATGGTGCCCTGGCCCTCGGAGTTGGGCAGCCGCTCCTCGAACGCCACGACGTTCGGGTGCAGATCGGCGAAGGTGTCGAGCCCGAGCTCCAGGGCGCGCTCGACGGTGATGAGGCGCTCGTGCGGCGGGATCTCGTTCGCCAGGGCCCTCAGGAGGGTGGTCTTACCGGCGTTGGTCGCGCCCGCGATCATGATGTTCTTGCGCGCCCGGACGGCACAGGCGAGGAAGTGCCCGATATCGGGGGTGAGCGTGCCGTTGCCGACGAGGTCGGACATGAAGACCTTGCCCATGCGCGCACGACGGATGGAGAGCGCCGGGCGCCGCGTCACGTCCATGACGGCGGACAGTCGGGACCCGTCCGGCAGCCGCAGGTCGAGCTGCGGGTTCGCGGAGTCGAAGGGCCGGGAGGAGAGACCGGAGTACGCGCCGAGGATCTGGATGAGCTCGATGAGCTCCTCGTCGGTCTCGGCGACGGGATCGCCCTTCTCCTCCCGCCCGTCCGAGTAGCCGACGAAGACCTGGTCGTACCCGTTGATGTCGATGTTCTCGACCTCGGGGTTGTCCAGCAGCGGCTGCAGACGCCCGACGCCGAAGAGCGCGGCGTGCACGGCGGCCGCGTACTGCTCCTCGGTCTCCGCGTCCAGCGGCGTACGCCCGGAGTTGATCTCCGTACGGGCGTACTCCTCCAGTATCTGGGCTATCACCGCGCGGGCGTAGTGCCGCTCGTCCTCGTTGGACATCGGTGTGACGCCGGAGACCTGGTCGAGCCGGCGCTGCTCGGCGATACGGTCGCCGGCCTCCTGCCGGAACCGCTTGACCAGCTGGTGGTCGACTGCTGTCATCGGCCGGCTCCGGCGGTGGGCTGACTGTTCGGACCGCCGGCCGCCGGTACGGCCCAGGCCGCGCCGAACTGCTGGTAGAGGTCCGAGGTCACCTTGCGCGCCGAGCGGATGAGCAGCGACTTGTCGAGCCGTCCACGCCTGCGGCCGGCCAACTGGTCGGCGCCTGCCGGGTCTTCGGCGATCGTGCCGACGACGCGGGCGCCGGTCTGCGCGGCCACCAGCATGTCGTTGACCTGGTGGACGAGCTTGCCGGACTCGCTCGGGTCGGTGATGAGGACGACCCCGATGAGGGGCGTGCCGAGGGCGGCCGCACCGCGTGCTCCGCCGTGCAGCTTGGCGCCGAGGGCGGCGGCCCGGTCGCGTACGCGCGCGATGGCCTCCGGCTCGGTGCGGGAGATGAGGAGTACGAGGGCCGCCTGCGAGAACATCTCGACGGCCGGGGTGTCACCACTGATCCGTCCGCAGTCCGCGATGACGTCGGCGGGCGCGTGCGGGGAGTCGGCGAGCTGCGCGAAGGCCCGGCCGAGCGTGGGCCACAGTCCGGCGAGCCCGGCCGCCTGCTCGGCGTTCCCGAGCCCGACGAGCACTTCGAGCCCACCGCTCAACGGCTGTACGTGGTCCCAGAGTTGATCCGGTACGAGGCCACGGCGGGCGGTGGCCGCGATGGACAGCATGCCGGTGTTCGGGTTCAGCGGCCCGCCGTGCGCGGCGGCACTGCGGTAGACGAGGTCGCCGCCGGCCGGGTCGGTCTCGGCGAGCAGCACCCTGCGGGGCCAGACGGCGGCGAGGGCGACGGCCGCCGTGGTGACACCGGGGGAACCTTTGTCTGCGGCGAGGGCGATGAGGGCCATGGTGTGTGTGACTCTCTTCGCCGCTAGTTGCCGGGGACCTTGACGAGGGCGACCTGGTTCGCCGCGGCGGCGCGGGCCAGCGCGGCGGCATCGCTCTCGTCGACGGTCACCGTGTACCGCTTGTTGGTGCTGCTGATGGTGGTGTCGCTCTTGGTCGAGGGCACGGTGTTGACCCGCGCGTCGGAGACGATCGGCGTACTGCCGCTGCTCGCGCCACCGGTGCCCGTCTCGTCGTCCGAGTTCGAGGAACCGGTGTTGTTGACCTGGTAGGCGGCCACAAGGTCACCCGGCTCGATGCCCTCCGGGTACTGCCCCTCCTTGAGGGAGAGACCGACGATGGCCTTGCCCGCCGGGAGTGCGCTCTCGGTGCCGAACATCTCGCCGATGACGAGGGTGCCCCCGTAGATCGTGGACTTGGCCTTGAGCTTCTTCAGGGTGTCGACCTGGGTCCACTTGATGTAGTTGACCCCGGAGTCGCCCGCGACCAGCACCGACTCCACGTTGTCGCCGACGGACTGACCGGCCTGGATGTCGCTGGTCACCTTGACGACCTCGATACGGTCGCCCGCGCGCAGCACCAGCATCGTCGCCCCGAGCGCACCCACGAGGATCAGCAGGACCGCGAGCGCGGCCAGCGCGGGTTTGCGCTCGCGAGGCGGCGAGGGAAGGCGCTCCCCCATCGTCGGCTGAACCGGCGCAGCGGAACGGTTGTTGCCCGCCCCCGTACGCTCCTGGATCTTCACGCAACCGCTCCCCGTACACCCAAGAAGGTTTCGTCATTCAGGACACTTGGAACACTTCGGCCGCACCGGGCGTACCGCCCGACCTGGTCGAATAGCCACGGCCGGACTGAGTGTCAAGTCATCGCACCGTATCAGCAGCGCATAAGCCCCTCAAGGCGCGCCCGTGGCCTCGAATCTCACACGCCCCGACGTTATCCACGCGCAACGCGGGGCGTTCGGTTCCCGGTTGAGGAAGGGCCTGCGTACGGGGCTGCCGCTGTGCACCAGCGAATCATCCGGCCCTGGTCCGACGGGCGTTCGTCACGCTCCGTCCATCAGGTCTGCACTACTCGCTCACGGGGGCGGGGCAGGGGTGGGGTGGGGGCGTGGAAGGATCTCCAGCGATCTTCGGCAGCCGGTCTTCAACAGCGCGGCCGACGGCCCCATCCGTCACGTCGCGAGAACCCAAGGAGCCCTCCCCCACATGAAGCGATCCGCCCTCGCCGCCTCCGCGCTCTCCGTCGCCGTGCTCGCCGGACTGACCGCTTGCGGGAGCGGCGGCTCGAAGACGGACGCGGCCGACAAGCCGGGGGCCAAGGCCACGGCTTCCATGACCAAGAAGGTGACCCCGGCGGAGCGCCTGGCGAAGCTCGTGATCACGAAGGCCGACGTGGGTGGCTACAACGTCGAGAAGCCCACCGATGAATTCGTCTTCGCCAAGTCCGCGGACGAGGTGACCCTGGACAAGAAGGTGTGCGCCCCGCTGGCGTACGCGATGAACCAACTCCCGCTCGGCGAACCGCGGGCGGACCTCACGCGAGTCGCCTCGAAGGGCGGCCTCGTCGGCGGCTACACCTACGTCACGCTCACCGCCTACGAGGACGGCGGCGCGGAGTCGGCCATGGCCGGCCTCTCCAAGGCGGTGGCCTCCTGCGGCGACGGCTTCACCGCCAAGTCGAAGAGCGGCACCAGCCCGTACGACTCGGTCACCGCGGAACCGACCACCAAGGCGGCCGACGAGTCCCTCGCCTTCAAGTCCACGATGACGGTCCTGGGCACCACGCACACGCTCCACTCGGCAGCCGTACGCCGCGACGACGTGATCGCCGTCTACTTCTCGGTGGACGGCAGGGCCATCGCGGAATCACGCCCGAGCGACACGAAGCTCTCCGCGGCGGTGGTCGAGGCGCAGAACGCGAAGCTGGGCTGATGTGAGGCCGCTGCCCGGGGTCCCGCCGCCCGGGGCGTCTCCCGGCGCGGGGCACTTCCTGAGCCATCGGCCGCGTCAGAAACCCCACGGGGCCGGATGCGGGGCGAGTGAGGGATCCTCCGACCAGATCAGCCGGGACTCCAGTTGATCCCCCAGAAGCCGGCCGAGGCGTTCCACCATCCAACCGTTCCAGCAGACAGCTGTGGGGAACTGCGGAAAACGGAATGCCGCCAGCTCGACGGGCAGCGCCTCCGGCCGGAACACCGACGTCTTGATCCTGCCGATCTGATCCGGCGTCGACGAGCGCCCTTCATCGAAACAGTCGACCACTCGCTCCACGACATGGAGACGGTATTCGTCCCCTGCGGATCCGTCGATGTTCACCGGCACGAGACGCCCTGCCGTTGCGAGTTCGTCCCTCAGGACATCGGCGATTCGGCCGCTCACGACAGGGCAGCATGGATCTCCGTTGGGAAACTCGCTCCTGGGCCATCGTGGTTCGCCTCCCCATTCGGCATTGAAGTCGGTGGGGGGCTCGCCGACAGAGCCGCCGAGCTGCCAGCGCATGAGTTCCACCGGTGAATTGTCGAAGTGGAGAAGCTGGAACTCCCGCATGCTCGGCAGCAGGCGATATACGGAAAGGGGACCTTGGTTCTCTGCAGCCGTCATGGTGCCTTCTGTCAGAATGTCAGCCTTGTCCACCGAGCGGTCGGCGCGGGCATGTTGTTCACCATCTGCGAGGGTGACAGCTCGTGTGTGACCTGCCGCCCGATCTCACGCAGTTCCTGGCGAATGGTGTCGCCGATCTGCTGGTTGCTGAGCCCTCGGGCCACACCGGCCCTCTCCGTGGCGGCCAGGTGCTGATTGAGTCGCAGCAGGAACGGGTTGCGGTGAGTGAAGTTGTGGGGTCGCGAGTGACCCAAGGGTATTCCATTCGCCGCCTCGTCGATGTCGACTCCATAGCGGCTCAGAATGGCGCGACTGTCGGCCGTGCGTCCGACCGTCCGGTTCAAGGTGGAGGGGACGATATGCGCCGCCGCCTGGCCTGCGCCCACCGGACGGCCGTCCGCCGCCAGGTTCCGGCGAAGGATGGCCGAGTGGCATATCAGGCCCAGATAGTCGATCCACCGCAGCGGGTTGGACACATAGGAACGCGGGTTAGGCCCCGCCTCCATGCCCAGCGGGTCGGGACTGACGTAGGCGGCGGTGGCCGGATCGTAGTGCCGGAGGTTGTTGTAGTGCAGTCCGCTCTCAGGGTCGAAATACTGGCCCGGGAACCGGAGCGGTGTATATCCGGTCGCATCCGGATTCCATGTGGTGATGCCCCAGAGCGTGGCATCGGACCTCCATGCCAGGTCGCCCGCCTCGTCGACGAGTTCGGTCGGGGTGCCCACGAGGTCGGTGACGATGGCGTAGAAACGCTCGTCGATCACGGCCTGCGAGGCGTCGGCCGACATGGTGCGCTGTGTCTGGGCAACGGGGATCATGCCGTCTCGGTCCCAGGTGAGCGTCACCGCCTCCTCTCCGCCGAGGACCTGGGTCGTCTGTTCCACCAGGTGAGGGCCGTCCCAGGTGAACCACGTCTCTTCGACAACGGTCGCCTCCGCACCGGGAACCCCGTCGGACGCAAGCCTCTGCTTGGCGACACGGCGCCCGAGGGAGTCGTACAGATAGCGCCACCGAGTGCCGTCCGGCGTGGTGACAGCCGTGAGCCGGTCCTCGCCGTCCCAGGTGTAGCGCCAGATGTCCGGCTTGCGTGACAGCCGTGTTCTGCGGCGCAGTACGACGCGCCCGGCGGCGTCGTACTCGTAGTGCACGGACCCGGCGCGCACAACGCGATTGCCGTCATGGGCCCGGTCCCCTCGTGCCTCGGAGCCGGTGAATCGCTCCGGCCAGACTGCCTGGGTCTGATTTCCTCCGGCGTCGTAGGCGTACGACTCCGTCCAGTCCGTAGCGCGCACGGCCGTGACACGACCCATGGCGTCGAGGTCGAACCCGCGGTGGCCGGTGGTCCGGTCGTCCATCGAGGCCGGACTGCCGTCGGCCCGGTAGGTGTAGGCCCGCCTGCTCAGAGGCGGTCGTGAGGCTTCGGGAACGGTCACCGTCTGGACGGTCAGCCGGTGATCGGCGTCCCAGGTGTGACTGAGGACGGAGCCCCCGGCGCCCAGCTCCCGCGCGGTCTCGCGGCCGAGTGGGTCGTACGTGGAGGTGAGGGCACGCCCCGAGGCGGTGAGGACGGTGCGGTTGCCCGCGGCGTCATAGGCGAACGTACTGGTGGCACCAGTAGGGGTGGTGCGCCGGGAAGGTCGGCCGAGGGCGTCGTACGCCGTTGTGAGCGCACGCCCGTCCACGGTCTCGGTGGTGCAACGGCCGGCCAGGTCGTAGGAGTACGTGAGCGTCGCGTCGGGACCGGCGGCTCGGAGAACACGGCCCGCGGAGTCGTGTGTGAAGACCGTCGTCCTGCCGTCCACCGTCTTCTCGGACTGGTTGCCCGCGATGTCGTACGCGAACGCGGTGGACTGACCGAGCGGATTGGTTCGGCTGAGAACCTGTCCGGCGGCGTCGTACTCGTAGGCCACGGTGCGGCCGTCGAAGTCCGACTCGGAGGTGAGCCGCCCCGCCGCGTCGTAGGTGTAGTCCCAGGTGAGTCCCGTGGGGCCGGCAGCCTGGACCAGCCGGAGCTCCGCGTCGTGCGTGAAGGTGTGACGGGCACCGTCCGCGGTGGTGCGGGAGGCCAGCACGCCGAGCGCGCCATAGGTGTGGCGGGTGACCCGGCCCAGGGCATCGGTGTGGGTGAGCAGGTTGCCCTCACCGTCGTAGGTCCAGGACTCGGTCGCGCCGTCGGGCCCGGTCGTGGCCGCCCTCAGCCCTTCGACGGTCCAGGCCAGCCGCGTGGTGGCGCCCAGTGGGTCGGTGACGGTGAGTCGTCGGCCGAAGGAGTCGTACGAGCTACGGGTTGTCGCGCCGAGCGGGTCCGTCACGGAGACCGGCTGGCCCGCCTGGTTGTTGGTGAAACCGGTCACCGCGCCCAGCTCGTCCGTCACCGACGCCACGGCTCCGGTCCGGTCTCGGGTGAAGCGTGTGACGGCCCCGTCGGCGGCCGTCAGCGAGGTGCAGTTTCCCCGCTCGTCCCACTCCTGCCGCATGACCGCGCCGTCGTAGCCGGTCATCTCGACCGCCTGGTGCAGGCTGTTGTAGGTGACCGTGGACGTGGCTCCGTCGGGCAGACGCACGGCGGTGAGGTTGCCCGACTCGTCCCACTCCTGTCGTACGGTGCGGCCCAACGCGTCGGTGCGGGACAGCAGTTGATCGTGACGGTCCCACTCCTGGTACACCGTGTGACCCAGCGGGTCGGTCTCGGCGACGAGCTGGTACGCGTCGTTGAACTGGTAACGGGTGGTGTACCCCAGCGAGTTGACGGACGTGGAGGCCTGCGCCTCCTCGTCGTACTCGAAGGTGTAGTCGAGGATGCCGTCGACACCTCGGGCGGCGACGCAACGGTCGGCGCCGTCGTACTCGTACCGGTACCAGGCACCGGTACGGTCCTCCCAGCCGGTGACGCGGCGCTGGTCGTCGTAGAAGAGACGCTGCGGCAGCCCGGAGGAGTTGACGATCTCGGCCAGGTTGCCCCGCTCGTCGTACGCGTAGCGCAGGAGCGTGGGCCGCTCCGGGTGGTTCCGAAGCGTCAGCGCGACGATGCGGCCGCTCTCGCAGGTCACACCGACGCGGTACCCGCCGTGGTGGGCAACCTCGTCCGGCAGGCCCTCGGAGTCGTACGTGACCGAAATCGTGTTGTCGTTGCGGTCGCTGACGACGGCCAGGGGCAGTTCACCCACGGCGCCGCCGGGCAACGGCCGGAACTGAAGCGTCACACCGGTCTGGGGCTGATGCACGGTGAGCGCGCCACCAGAGGTGCCGTCCCAGCTCAACGGCCACCGCGGTCCCTCCACCGGGAGAACGGCCACATCGTGCTCCGGTACGGGATAGACCAGCACCATGCCGTCAGCGGTGGTGAACTGCACCCCCGTGGCGTCGAGTCGCAGCCGCTGGTCGAGTGTGGAGGTCCAGCCGCTGCCGAAGAGACGGCCGCTGCGGACACCGGTGCGGTAGTGGCGCTCCAGCACAAGCGGCAGGACGCCGTCCAGCTGGACGTCGGTGGCGGACATGACCATCTGGCCGGTCGCCATGTCGATGGGATCGCCGCAGGTGAAGAGCTTCTGCATCTGCCGGCCCATGGCGCGAGTGCTCCTGCCGAGCCCCTTGGCCCCCAGGGCCATGCCCTTCAGGCCCACCTTGCCCAGGCCTTTCAGTCCCTTGGCGAGTCCCCCGAGAGTGGTCAGCCCCTTCATGCCGGGTATGCAGTCCAGCGCGGCAAAAGCCACATCCAACAGGGACGCCTGGCCCTTCATGTATTTGTTGAGGGTGTCGGCGAGGACGACGAGCGCGGCGATGAGGACGATCGCGCCCAGGATCGGCCCACCGATGATCAGCGCGATGACCCCGAGCACAGCGACGACGACCTTGCAGACCGCGACGATGGTGTCCCAGTTGTCGGAGAACCAGTCCCCGACCTCCTCGTACCACTTGCGGTTCTGAATCCCCGCGTCGGAGGCTTCGTCGAGCTTCCGCTTGGCGTCACCGGCGGCGTCCTCGCGCATCTTCCGCGCGTCCGCCGCCATCTTCTTCGCGGCATCGAGGGCGTTCTGCGCGGTGGTGACGTCGGACTGGGCGGAGGTGTGGGCGTCCTTGGCGCTCTGCGCGTCACGGGTGGCGGCACGGACCTTGGCCTCGTCGGGCTTGGGAACGTCCTTGCCGGCCGACCCGGGGTCGTCCTTGTACTTGTCGGCTTCCTTGTTGGCGCGGGTGACCCATGAATCGGCGGAGGAGAGACGGGACTTGGCGGAGGAGAGGTCCGCCTGTGCCTCCCGCCCCTGGGCGAGGGCCTTGTCGGCGAGGGCCTGGGCGCGCTCCAACTGCGGCCAGTACGCGGCCAGCGCGTCCCCGGCCAGGTCGTACGACTTCTTGAGCTTCTTCAAGTTCTTCGGGACGCCGGAGAACTCGTCCCGGAACACATCGGCGGTCTTGCCCACCATCGTCAGGACGGCGTCCTCGTCGGCCATCCCCTTCACCAGGCGGAGGGCGTCCTGCACGTCATCGGCGAAGTCGTGCAGGCTCTTGGCCAAGGACTTGACCCGGACGGGATCCCCCGGCGTCGGATCCTTCTCCAGATCCAGTACATGCCAGTCCGTCGGCCGATAACCCGCCACGCCGCAACCCCCGTCACGCCAACCCCGTCAACCACACATACGCACAAGTGAAGTTACTGGGTACGGGCGTTCGGTGAAAAGGTCACGAGGGTGGCCACGAGGGTGGCGAGGCCCAGTACAGGGTTCCGCTCCTGCCCGGCCCTACTCCGCGAAGCGGAACGTAGACGTGATCGCGTCGAAGATGTCGAAGAACGAGTCGGCGAGGTCGAGCACCTGGCTGCTGCCCGCGACGAGGGCGACCTTGCCCTCCTGCCCCGGGACGGGGATGAACGTTTGCATGAGCACGGCACGGATGGTGCGCTTGAGGGCGTCGTCGGGTACGGGGATGTCCTCGATGCCGTACGTCCGCGCGGCCGTGCCGACGCCCGGGATGTCGACCGTCGTGACCTTCCGCCACGCGTCGCCCTCCTTCTTGGCCTCGCGCACGGCGAGCTGGCTCGCGATGACCTGCGGGTCGGTGGAGAGGGGCTCGCCGGCCTGCGTACGCCCCCCGACGAGCGAGACGGTGATCGAGCCGGTGATGGGGGTGTCGCCGCCGAAGCTCTCGGCCATGCAGCCGCAGTACAGCGCGCCCGACTTCCAGGCGTCCCCCGCGGCCTTCCGGAGGAAGGCGGTGTACGTGTCCTGGTACTTGGCCAACTCGGGCTGCTGACGCACCCGTTCGGCCACCATGCGCCGGATCGAGTCGTCCCGCGACTCGGGCCGCACGTCGAACTCCCACCACGACTCCGGAACCTTGATCCGAAAGCCACCGCGCTCGATGGTGAGCGTCTCCATGTAGCGGGCCATGTGGTTGATCTCCCCGTTCCGACACAGTCTGGTGCGCGTAAGCCTACGAGGCGGCGGACGTGTGGTCCGTACGAGTCGGGCGCCGTGGCCTTCGCGACCGGGCACCGCGTCCGTGGAGTTGTTCAGTCCTGGAGCGCCTGCTGCGGCACGACCACGACCATCCTGCGGACGGGGTCGTTCACCTCCGCCTGACGGTCTGGACCCGGCGGGACCGCAGCCGAGGCGGAGTGACAGAGTGAGCCGCTGACAAGATCCCCCCCCTGAACCGGCGACAAGCGGCGTCGACCAGCGACATCCGACGACCGACACCGCCCGGAGGATGCGTACAGCGATGGACTACTGGCAGCCCGATCCGGGCGAGACCCTGCTCGCCCGTACACCGGTCACGTTCGCCTCGGGTGCGGCGATGCGCGTACGGGGCAAGCGCTGGTTCCGCGACACGGAACGCAAGGACATCCAAAGCGAACTGAGCAAGCTGTCGAGCTGGCCGGAGGGGCCGGTCCACAAGGTCCGTTCGAGCGGCGGCGCGCTGGGGCTCAACGTCCTCAGAGGCGGAGCGATCACCGTTGGCGTCGCGATCATGGCCGTCCTCAGCTCCATGGGAGGCAACATCGGAGGCGGTATCCGGGGCGGCGGCTCGGGCACCACCCACGACCGGGCCGACGAGGTCGAGGACTTCCCGGTGATGTGGGCGGCGCCGGGCACGGTCGCCCGTACCCTGCCCTGGCAACTGGATCCCGGCCGCTGCAGGCAGAAGCACTACCGCACCCACGCGATCCTCACCGACCGCCGTCTGCTGATCGTGGGCCTTCCCTTCGCCGAGAAGCACAGGGAGATCGTCAAGGACGAGGTGCTGTGGGAGACCCCACGGTCCAGCATCGGCACGTTCGAGCGCCGGGACTTCAAGGACGGTGACGACATGAAGGTCGTCTTCACCGACGGCTCCTGGTGCCGGCTCACCAGCCTCTGGCGGGAGGGACTCACGCGCTACACCGCCGACCATCCCGACCTCGTACCCCTGGACTCGCTCACCCCGGCCCAGCGCAGCACGGCCGAGGCTTTCGCCGCCGCTCACGCACCCGATGCCGGGCCGCCCTTGGTCACCCGCAATCCGTGCGGCTGCTATCAGGTCGCGGCACTGGCACCCAGTACTGCGGACGGGTTCTCCGGTATCTCCGACCACTCCATCGTCATGGACACCGACGGCGCCGAGGTCGACTTCATGAAGCGCCATTGGGAGGACTTTTCCCCCGAGTCGCAGGATGAGCTGCGGAGGCTGCACCATCGACCTCCGTCCGGCGTGCTTTCGCCGAAGTGAACGGCTGGTTCTGGCCGTCGTATGCGGACGCGTCGGCCTGGAGCGGGACGCGACGAAGGCGCCCTTCGCAGGAGCGTGACGACGAGGCCTCGTTCGCGGATTTCGTGGGTGGCACGGCAGGCGGTCTACGTTCCGAGCCGCTGTGCGACCAGACACGATCAGGCCACAAGCGCCGTCGGCTTGCCCCGATTCCTCCATGTCCGCCCAGCCGTGCAAGGAAGTTCGCGGTAGCGAAACCGATCGCCCCGCAGATACCGTCAGAGCTCTTGACTGCACTTTTGTCTCACGGGGAGATCACTGTGAAGCGCCGCTCTTTGCCCGTTGCTGCCGCGCTCGCCGCGACCGCAGCCCTGCTGCTTACGGCCTGCGGCAGCGAGGACGACAAGTCCAGCGACAACGACAAGATCGCGGGCGCCGGCCAGGGAGCGGAGAAGCCCGAGAAGTCGGCGGAGCCCTCGGGAGCACCGGCCGAGGACAAGCCGGACGGCGTCGACGTGTCGCTGCCCGCCGACATGGACCTGGTCTTCGACTGGGACAAGCCGAAGGACGTGAACGAGGCGGCGGCGATGGACGACGCTGCGAACTTCTTCCGCGCGATCTACCGAGGCGTCGACAAACGCACGACCAAGGACGCGGCCGTTGCCGCCTACGCCACCGGCGACGGCCTGACCTACGCCAAGACACAGATCGACGCCTGGATCGACGGCGGTTGGACCGCCACCGGCACGTTGCGTCACTACGACGCCACCACACGGTCCACCACCAACGGCAAGGCGGTGGAGGTGGCGTTCTGCGCGGACGCGGGCAAGTTCTACGGCAAGGAAATCAAGACCAAGAAGATCCTGACGACCAAGCCCAGCATTGAGGACTTCGACCACTTCAAGATCATCATGACCAAGTTGCCGACGGGCACGGGCCTGTGGCAGGCATCCAAGGTGTTCGTCGAGACGAAGGCGGCGAAGTGCCAGTGAACGGTCCGCGGCGCGCAGTCCTCAGCACCGCGGCTCTGACACTGGCCTTCGGCGTCCTCGTTCTCCCGGAATCCGCCTACGCGGCGAAGCCGGTGGGTTCCGACAAGGGAGCCAGCACGGACCAGCAGGGCGGCGGAGACGAAACCGGCATCTACGCCGCAGCCCGCATCCAGTACTCCGGAGCCGTCGCCAAGGGCGGCAGCGGAAACGTGGCCTCCTCCGACGTCAACTGGACGCCGCCGCCCTGCTGGTACGCCCCCTATCTCGGCGCCAAGGACTTCAAGAAGAAGATGTCCAAGGACATCGCGAGCGCCAAGGATGCGCCCGGCATGACCGGCCACGCGGGCGCGGCGATCGGCGAGATGGAGCGCCACTACGAGGACGACTACGGCTGGACCGACACTCCCGGCTACAAGGACTACAACGTCGAGAAGGACGGCGAGGGGATGTTCTGGGCCGGTGTCGAGAACCCCGACGAGCCGGACTACCTCAAGCGGAAATCGTGCACCGACCTGCCCTTCTGGGTCGAGAACGGCGAGGCCCCGCCGCCCCAGTACGAAGAGGCCATCACTCCGGAGATGCTCGCCGCCCTCGCGTACCAGCACATGGAGCTCCCCGACACCGAGGTCACGCTGGCTCCCGAGGCCATCACCAAGGTGAACCTGCCGACCTGGGCCTGGCTCGACGACGCGGCCTTCGACGAGGTCCAGGCGACGGCAGCCATCAACGTCCCCGGTTTCAACATCGAGGCGACCACAACCGCCACTCCCAAGTCGCTCACCCTCGACCCGGGAACCGAAGACGCCACCACCATCCCGGCCAACGGCGAATGTCCCATCGTCGACGGCAGGATCGGCGAGCCCTACGCCAAGGGCAAGGCCGACGAGACACCTCCGTGCGGCATCGTCTACGGCCGCTCGTCCAACGGCGGAACCTTCCCTCTGAAGGCCTCCCTCACCTGGGAGATCAGTTGGACCGGCACCGGCCAGGCCGGCCCGGTGGGCCTGCCCGACGGCACGATCGAGGCCGTCCAGGACATCACCGTCCAGGAAGCCCAGGCCGTCAACCGCTGAGCGGAGCAAGGAATGGGTGGCCGGATCAAACCCCACGGAACCGGCCGCGGCTCACGCCGACCACTGTTCCCCCTCTCCCTCCTCCCCCACTGACCGACCACTCAGGGAACCCGGACCAAACATGAGTGACCTCCGTCTCGAAGACACCGTCTTCGAAGACCTGAAGAAGACCTTCTCGACGATCAGCGACCGGATGGACAGCGCGCGCCGCACGCTCCGTGGCGCCGACGGCTCCGCGGTCGGCCAAAGCAGACTCGTCGAGGAGGTCCATGAATTCGCCGACGACTGGGGCTACGGCATCAAGCAACTCGGCAAGCACACTCAGGGCGCAGTGAAGATGATCAACAAGATAGGTGAGGAGTTCGGCAAGCTCGATCACGATCTCGCCGAATCCCTCAAGACGAAGAAGAAGGGCAAGTAGTCGTGGCCGGCAAGCGCCCCGCCTTTCCGAACATAGGCTGGGATCCGACGCCGGGAGACGTCGACGACACCCGGGACCTCGCCAAGAAACTCGGCGGACTGGCGAGCGACCTCGGCACCACTCTCCGCGAGTTGGAGCGGATCGAGGCCGGTGCCTGGAAGGGCAAGACGGCAGTCGCCTTCACCGAGTACGTCGGCAAGGACGTCACCCCCCTCATCCGCAAGAGCCACGACTCCTTCGACAAGGCCTCGCGCGCCCTGCACCGGTGGGCGAACGAACTCCACGACTTCCAGGACGAGGCGAACCGGCTGGAGAAGTCCGCCGGGGAGAAGCTCGAAGCCAGGGAGACCGCCCAGCAGAAAGTCGACGGCAAGGGCAGCGAGGAACTCGGCAAGGCCTCCGGCGCGGTCGACGAGATCACGGGCAAGGTCCACGACCTGGAGGACCACTACAAGCGGGCCGCCGGCAACATAAGCAAGGAACTCGACAAGGCCGGCGACATCGCGCCTGACGAGCCCGGTTTCTGGGACAAGCTCACCAAGGGCGTCTCGGACGCGTGGGACGCAACCGGGCAGTGGATCAAGGACCATGCCGACATGATCAAGCTGATCGGCGATCTGCTGAGTGATCTGAGCGCCGTGCTGGGCATGTTGGCCATCATCACTCTGCCCTTCCCACCCCTGGCGGCGATCTTCGGTACCGCGGCACTCATCGCGAGCGGTCTCGCACTGGCGGCACACGGGTTGGCCAAGTGGGGCGGGGCCGATGTGAGCTGGATGCAGATGGGGCTGGACGCCGTGGGACTGATGCCGGGCATCGGCATGTTCAGCAAGGGGATCAAGGTGGTAGGCGCCGGCAAGGCCGCGGCGATGGCCGAGAACCTCGGCCAGGGATTCTCGAAGACCTCGATCGGCAGTTCACGCATCCTGATGGCTTTCGGCAAGAACTCCTCGGAGATCACCGGGGGACTCGGCAAGGCGGGCCTGGTGAAAATCGGCGGCAGGGCCGACGACGTCTACGAGGTCGCACACGCGGCCGGCGGCCTGAAGTCACGTATGGGTGGCCTTGCCGCCGCCGGCTACCACGAGGGCCAGTGGATCGGCTCCAAGGGCCTCAACCTGATCCCGGGCGTGAACATCAACCCCCTGGGAGCCGGTATCGCCATCGACGCGGGCGCCAAGATCTTCCCCAAGATCACGAGCATCCACCAGCACGTGGGGGATGCCCTCTTCCCCGGCGACCAGTTCGAGAAGTCGGCCACCGGAGGCTGAGGCTCCGGCCAGGACTGACAGAGTGGACAGCCCAGAACGACCCTCCTGAGTCGCCGCGTAAGGAAGATGCACACGAATATGAACATCTGGCAGCCGGAACCGGGGGAGACACTTCTCGGGCGCGCTCCGATTGCTTTCGCGACGGGCGCCGCCATGCGGGTCAAGGGCATGCGCTGGTTCCGCGACACCGAGCGCAACGACATCCAGGGCGAACTGCCGGGCTGGCCCGAGGGACCGGTGTACACGACCAGGTCCACGGGGAACGCGGTCGCGAGGAACACCGTGAAGGGAGCGGCGATGGCGCTGGGCGTCGCCGTCCTGGCCGCCCTCAGTTCGGCCGGAGGCAATGTGAGCGGATCCTCCGGCCCCGACTCGGGCAAGGACACGCCGGACGACCGGGAGAACGAGGTCGAGGACTTTCCGGTCATGTGGGCCGCGCCGGGCACGCTCGCCCGTACCCTGCCCTGGCAACTGGACCCCGGCCGCTCCGACGAGAAGCACTACCGAACGCACGCGATCATTACCGACCGCCGACTGGTCATCGTAGGCGGCCCGTACCACAAGAAGGACGACAAACTCATCGAGGACGAAGTCCTCTGGGAAACGCCCCGGTCCAGCATCAGCAGGTTCGAGCACAGGGACTACAAGGACGGAAACGACGTAAGGATCGTCTTCTCCGACGCCTCGTGGTGCAGGTTGAGCAGCATCAGGCGGCAGAGGGTCACCCGGTATCTAGTCCATCCCCTCGACCTGATCCCCTTGGACGACCTGACACCAGCACAGCGTGGCGCCATCGACAATTTCGTCGCGACGGCACACGCCCCTGACCTCGGAACCCCCGTGGTCACTCGTCGCTCCCCCGGCTACTTCCGGGTCGAGGTTCCGGTGCCGAGCGAGCTCAGCTCCTTCTTCGGCTCCGGCAGCCGCAGTCTGGTCATGGACACCGACGGGGTCGAGGTACCGCACAAGGACATCCGCCCCGAAGACCTCTGACCCCTGCCCGTACGCCTGACCAGAACGGCCCCGCCTTCCATGACTCCCCCCACCGAGACCACGAGCCCTATTCCCACCGCCCGCGCCTCCCAAGAACCCCCACCCATCTGGTTCCTGGCCCCCGAGGGCTTCTTCGCCCTCCCCCTCGCCGCCACTCCCGAGGAACGAGCCGAGCTCTCCCATTCCTTCGTACGAGAGCTCTACTCACGCGGCGACGAGAACATATGGGAGCCGGCCGCCCCGTACTACGCGGCGATGGCCGAGATGATGGCGGGCACCGGAGTGTCGTACTCGGCAATGGGACTGTTCTCGACGGCCGACGAGGACGGGACGCAGTATGGGGAGGACGGGGAGGTCGTCCGGCACGAAGGAGCCGACGGCGTCGCCCAGTGTGCCCTCACCGTGGCCGCCGTGCCGACGGACCAGGCCGACGCCGACACCGACGTCGTGGCCCAGGGCATCCTCGCGATCCTCTCCGGCGACGAGTACAACGACGCCCGCTGGCTCGACCTGCCCTGCGGACCCGCCGTGTCCTGCGTGACACTGCGCGAGTACCGGATCAAACCGGAACTGACGGAGACCGGCGAGCAGGTTGATCTGCTCACAGGACAGATCCAGGTCCATGTCCCTTTCCCCACGGGCCCGTTCACCGCGGTCTTCACGCTCCACACGGCGTCCATGGACTACTGGACCGAATTCTGCGACCTGATGGTGGCAGTCCTCCAGACGGTGTCCTTCACGGATCCGACGGATCCGACGGAGGGTGCGGAGGAGAGCCAAGCATGATGATCGTCGAGACCGATTCCGACCCAGGCGTGTGGTTTCACATGCCCCTGCGTGGCACCGGAGCGGAATTCGCGCAGTGGATGGATCTGCAACTCAAGGCGAGCGCCCTGGTCCACGGGCGCAAGCTCACCTGGCGTGAGAAGCGGCAGACGAAGAAGTTCCTGGAGAGTTCGGCCGCCATGCTGCGCGACCGCGTCGAGGCCGAGCAGGCATTCCTCTTCGGCCCGATGCCCCCACAGGCGTCACCGCTGGTCCTCTTCACCAAGCAGTTCGTCTGCGACGAGGAACACAGCTCCCTGCACCTGAGCATGCTGGTCGAACCCGACCCCGCGGCGGACGGGCACGTGGACACGGTCCCGTTCGTCTCACCCCACCTCGGCGAGGGCCTGCGCTGCGTGCGCAGTTGGACCCGCCCCGACGGTGGCCCGATCATGTCCATCGCGTACGCCTGGAACGACGCGGCCCGCGACATCGACCTGGTACTCAAGGGGCACTACGACGAACCCGACCTGCTCAAAGCCTCTTTCGACGCCATCGACGACTTCGCAAAAAGCATCTGGATCGCCTGACGAACTCCGCGGACACGCGGACCGGAACACCCTGGGGGACAAGGACATGGCAGGGTCAGCCAAGCCAAGACGGCCGAGAGCAGCCGCACCTTCGTTGCGGTATGAGCACCGGCCCGGCAAACGGTCGGAGAGCGGAGCCAAAAGCAAGGATTCCAAGAAGGGCGACAAGGCATTCGGCTGTCTCGTCCTCCTGTCCATGCTGGCCTTGTTCACCCTCCTCTTCCTTTCGGACAGGTTCTGGGGAGACGACACTTGGGAATGGTCGGCCGGCAACTGGCCGGGGGGCGCATACGGCTTCGCGGTGTTCCTGGGAGCACTGGTGCCGTGCGTGGCGACGCTCTTCGTTCTGACCGCATCCCGTACGGATCGGAAATCCTGGAAGTCGCACAAGGTCCGATCGTTCGGCTTCACGTTGCTGGCCGTCGTGTGCGGCGCGGCAATGCTGCAGCTCGTGTCGCTGATCTTCAACGCCCAGGACACCGGGAAATGGGGTCGAGGTCGCGACACGCCCCCCAGCTGGGTCTTCAGCAACTACCCCTGGCTGTGGGCGGTCGGCCTGATGTCCACGATCGCCACGGCCGCGCTGCTGATCGCGGTGGCCATGGAACGCCACAAGCGCGCATCGCCCACCGATGACACCGTCGGCGCCGCTGACGCTGACGGCACTGTCGACGCCGGTGCGCTCGAACCGGATTGATTCCGAACGCGCCGACCGACCAGGCCGCCGAGGGTGAGGTTGATGGTGAGAACGTCTTCGACCTGATCACGCCCGAGAACTGGTACCGCATTCCGCCCCTGTCCATGGTGAGGCGCACCACGTCCTGTCCCGGGCGCATTCCACCAGCCTGGAATGCCGCCCCCTCTGGAATTCCCTGGGGCTCGGCGACGAACTCCCCAAGATTGCTGGCGAGTTGGCGACCTCAGTCCGGCTTGTCTGAACCGCCCCGAACGCGCGAGTTCAGACGCAGCCCTCCCATGGCCCCCAGCCCGAACCGTTCCCAGGGAATGAGCGCCACAGGCGCCCAGCTGAAGCCGACGACAAAGAAGCTCAGCAGCGTGGTGAGCCCCTCGGGAAGGATCCAGCCGAGCTGGGCGGCAAGCAGCGAGACGACAATCAGGTAGACGCTGAAGACAGCAAGGGCGAGCGCCTTGAGAAGGGCCTTGCCCGGTCCAAGCCTGGGCTTCTCCTCGGTCCCCCGGACCGCCGCGAAGAGGAGCAGTGGCAGCATCAGACCCAGCAGGCCACCCATACCGATGCCGCCGATACCCACGGCATTCCGTCCGTCGTCAGGGACCGCTGACGACAGGAACGAGTCGTCAGCCAAGCCGACGGTCAGGGCAACGCCCCCATAGGCGCCGAGCGTCATGGTCGCCAGGACAAGCAGCAGCACCGTGCCGAATGCGATGTTCCTTGCCAGCGACCGCCAAGGACTCCGCGCCCGGGGCTCCCCGACCCCTGATCCAACAGACATGGACTCTCCCATTCCTCGTGGGGCCCGGGGCGGAATCGGCTAGCGGTTCACGGACTGGATCTCCTTGACCGTCACGTTCTCCTCGTACGTGGACAGGCCGTCCGGCAGGGCAGGCTGCCGCGGCGGGCCGTCCGGGTCGGCGGAGTCGGTCCAGGTCACCTTCCAGGTGATCGATGCCTTGAAGGGGTAGGTGCCGTCGCCGGAGGAACGGCGGTAGGCGACGTTGCAGCCGGCGTCCTCACTGTCGACCGTGTATCGGTTCTTGCCCTTGACGAGGTCGTACGTACAGGTCTGCGGGTCGGCGTCGTCGGTGCCGGCCTCGACCTTGAGCGCGACCGGGGTCGCGACGGTGGTCGCCGCCATCTGGACACCCTTGTAGTTGATGCTCGCAGTCGTCCACACACGGTCGAAATCGCCCCTGAACTTCACTCGTGTACCCAGATTCACGATGAGCCGATCGGCACGCGGGCTCAGTTCGACGGGCGGCGCAGGCAACTCGGTGGAGTTGAAGGCGAGTTCGGAGAGGATCTCCGGGGTGAGCTTGTTGGGATCCGGCTGCGGGTCGGCCGGGGGGACCCAGGTCTCCCAGTTGTCGGTGGTGACGGGACAGGCCTCGCTGTAGGTGTCATCACGGAACTTCACCTGCCACCACAGGCCCTTGTCACCCTTGTTGTAGTTCGCTTTGTCTCTCTTCCGGGCGTAGCTCGCAGCGGGCTCCGCCGCGGTCGTGTACGCGGACTTGATGAACTCCTCGTACTCCTCCGGGGTGTACATGGGCTCGTACCAGCAGACTGGCGGTTTCCAGTTGGCATTCGACGAGGTGGCGGTCGTGGTGGGGCCGCCCGAACCGGGGTTGCTCTGGCTGATGCGGATGTTGGCACCGATGGTGCCGTTGCCGGAGGTGGCTCCCTCGTCCGTGCCGGGCTCCTCAGGCTGCGTGCCACCCTCATCGCCGCCGACCCGGGGATCACCCGCGTGCGCCGGGTAGCCCGTCCCCAGCGCCACGACGAGGCTCGCGGCCGCGATCGCCCCAAGAACCGGGCGAGCGGCCCTTGTACCTAGCCCCGCACGCAAGACGCGTCCCCCTTCTTCCAGCTCTGCTGCGTCACCTGCCAGTCACCGGCAGAGTCCTTCGCTGCCTGAAGCGTGTACAGGATGAAGTCCTTGTCACTCGGCTGGGTACGCAGCACCTTGTCCGTCTTGATTTCCTTGCCGTACGCCTTGCTCTGGTCCTCGCAATAGCGGACCGCCGCGTTGTCGTTCGTGACGTCCGTGACCTCGAAGTTGAAGAACCGGTAGTCGCCCGTGACGGTGAGCCCGTCCTTCTTGAGCGTCGCGACGCGGTCGGCCCAGTAGGTACGAGCGTTGGCCGCGAAGTAGCGATTCATGTTGGCGGTCTGGCCGTTACCCTCGGTGAACGCCTCCAGTTGAGCCTGGGACGCATACGCCACATCCCGCAGAATCTCGTCCTTCGTCGCGTCTCCGGTCGGCTGCCTCTCGACGGTCACCTTGATGTCCGACGGAAAGTCGAAGGCCGGCGCGTTCTTCTCGGCTGCCGCAGAGGCCGACGGCGACGCAGAGTTCGACTCACCAGAATCCGCTCCCTCGATGCTGTCGCTGTCCGATCCGCTGCTCGCATCACTGCTGCAACCAGTCATGAACAGGGCGGTGGCAACAAGGAGACAGGCCGCAACCAGCCTCTGTCGCGTGGTCAGCATTCGCTTGTCCTCAGAGGTAGACGATCGGCGTGCCAAGGGATGATCCCATGTCCGGGCCGCCTCGGACCATGCGTACCAAGGGACTGGTGCGACGCGAGGACAGTCGTGATGCAACCTTCACGACTGCGACACCGTTCGTGAACACACAGGGCCGCTGCCGCCAAGGCATGGCCCGGTACGGGGACAAGCTGTTCGTCTCCGGCCAGAAAGTCGCCCTGATGCTCCGCACATCTGTTGATGAGCGTCCGGTCCGTGCTGTAGACGTACACCACTCGTCCGGCAGAGGAGGACAGCTCCACGCCTCGTTCGAGAACGGAACCCTTCAGCCAAGGGAAGGCCGACATCCGGTCAGGTCGTCGCGCTCCTCTCGCGGCGGAGCTTCGCACTGGCGAAACCGCGCACCTCATAGATACCGTCGTGACCCGTTGCCGCCACAGTGGCCACGGCCACAGTCCGGCCGACGACAGTGCACAACAGCGGGTGAGGACAAGCCCCTCCAGCCCATCAGCCGCTGCGACCGAACCACTTCAAGTCACGAGGATGCGTTGACAATGGGGAAAGATGCGGACCTAAAGGTCAATATCGATCTTCTCGTGGAATCCGAGTCCCGACTCAAGAGCCTGAAAAGGGAATTCAAGCATCTTGGAAACCGAACCGACGACATGCGCGACCACTGGGGCAGTGGCGAGATCACGGACGTCATGGACGAATTTGTGGACAACTGGGACGACTACCGGGCGAAGATGCTCAACAGCATTGACACCGTAGGCAAGTTGGCCAAATCGACCGTCGACGGATTCGGCGGCCTGGACGGGGACCTGGCCCAAGGTCTGCAAGAAGGCAAGAAGAAGTAGACTTTTTCACCTTGTATCCGAGGCCCGGTACTGGCGCATCAGCCGCAGACCGGAGTCGGCGAACTTCAGCGACGGGGAGAGACAGAGACTAGTGGCCGCATCTTCCAAAGCCAGGCCGCGGGACTGGCATCCGCTCGCAGAGTCCGACCCGGTGCCCGGGGATGCCGAAGAGATCCGCGACGAAGTGAAGCATATGAAGGGCGTCGCGGAGTCACTCCGCGAACAGTCCCGGCTGCTGCGCGGAATCGGCGACGACGACGAACTCAAAGGCAAGTACGCCGGAAAGCTGAAAGAAGAGTCCGGCGTCCTGGAGAAGCACCTGCGCGAGGTCGCGAGTCGCTATGAGCGCGTACACGGGCATCTCAGCAACTGGGCCAATGACCTGGAGCATTACCAGAGCGAAGCCGACGCCGTTCTACGCAAGGCCAAGGATAAGCAGGACGAGGTCGAAGCGGAGAAATCCAAGAAGGAATCCGGGAGCGACAAGACGCCCATACCCTCGGAGAGCGGTGCCGACGGGGATCCGCTGGGAGAATTCCGCGACCAGCTCGACCGCATCACGGGCGACCGCGATGAACGTGCCCGCCACTATGCCAAGAAGATCCGCGATCAGCTCGACGACGTCATCGAGGACAGTTGGTGGGACAACGTCAAGGGCTGGGTCCACGAGAACGCGGACTGGATCAAGGTCGTCATTGACGTCCTTGGGTGGGTCGCGACAATCGTGGGCATTATCGCCATGTTCGTCCCCGGCCTCAACATTGCAGTCTTCCTAGTAGTCGCCGGGCTTCTTGTCCTGGGCACGAGAGTTCTCCTCGTGGCTTCCGGCGACGCCAGTTGGATGGACGTCGCCATGGACTCCATTGGTCTGGTCACCATGGGGATGGGACGGCTCGGCGTGGCTCTGCTGAAGGGGGCCAATGCGTCTACCAAGGCTGCCGCCGCGGTGTCACGGGTCGCCAAACTCAAGGACGGCATCCGCGCCAACTCGCGCTTCATGGACGAGCTCGGCCGGATCATGGCTACGACCTCGGACGACGGCATGAAGGTCTTCGCCAAGGAGATGCGACTCTTCGTCCGCAAAAAGATCCTTAACGACGCCGGCCGGGTGTCCATGGATCCCGGGGAGCTCAGCACGCTGGCAAAAGCCATCCACATGGGCGACGGCGAGGTCGCCGGGCTGTACGCCAACATCACCAGGAACGCGGAGGCATTCCCCGAGGCGGTCTCGACCGCCACGCGCGTCGGCTCAAACGCCGGGTACGGTCTATCCCTTGCCGGCGCGTATATCGGAACTGGCGCCGACGTCATCGACAAGAGCCTCGGGCAGAGTGACGCGATCGCTGCTGCACACAAGGCATGGGGCACCCCGGACAAGCCGTTCAGTGAGACATACAACGACGGAAAGGCGAACACATGGCTACCGGCCGTCGACACGCACTGGTAGGCCGACAAGACGCTCGAACGAAGGTCAAGATCTGATGCCTCCCAACGAATCACGGGCCGCTTCGGCGGTGGTGACCCGGCTCGGCGGCGGAATAGTGGCAGCGGCGCGGCTGTGCGTCATCGTTCCTGCTGCGTTCATCGTCGTGTACTTCCTGCTGGCTGCCGTGAGCCCGCGCTCGTTCGTCCCTGTCTGGGTCTGGACGGAGCGCGCGGTGGTGTCCGCAGGCATCCTCGGAGTCTTTTGGATCTTCACTCGTCATCCCTGGCACAGTCGGCGACCGGAAGGCCTCACCCATGCACTCCTCGTCTCCTGCACGCTCCTGCTCCCAGCCCTGGTGACGGGGTTCTGGCCGGGCGTGATCGGCGCGTTCGTCACCCCGCTGCTGGTGGCCGGTTCCGCCGCCATGGAGAGGTTCCGGCGTGCCTGAGGTCTCCGACGACGTACGAAGGTCCACGATGCCTCTCGGCTACCGGCTCGTACCGCCACCGGGCTGGGACATGATCCCTCTGCGTGACGGCGCGGACGAGGCGGTCAAGCGCATTGTCGACCTGGGAGTGACCCAGCTGTCCGAGGGCATCCCCAAGGACGACGTCATCAAAGCGCGCCTGGAGCTGATGAAGCGGCTTAACAAGGCGGTCCAGCAGGCACGCAAGGCGGACGGGCTCACGCTCTACCTCCCGGTGGAGCGGATCCACGGCACGCTCATCGCGGCATCGATCGTCGTCTCCGAGGCGCTCGCGGGCCCCGGGGTGGGAGTAGGAAGCGGCGAGGTAGTGGCTCAGCTGCTGGCGGACGGAGCAAGCAGTGAGCCAGTCACGGTCGACGGTGCCGACGGCGTTCGCGTGGACAAGACCGTGGCCGCCGATCTGGAGCGGGAGGTCGCGTACGCCTCCCGCCGCATCGACTACGTGCTTCCGGTCCCGGGAAGCACCGTCGCGCAGTGGGTGACGGTCTGCTTCAGCACTATTGCCGATGGACACCCCCACAGCGAGTTCGCCGAAGTCCTGGTTGAACTCTTCGATGCCGTGATGACCACGTTCCGCTGGAGCTATTCGTGATCTTCCTTGAGACCGACTCGGATCCCACAGAGTGGCTCCTCATGCCGCTGAGGTGGGACAGCGTCGACGAACGTCAGAACTGGGCGCAGAAGAACGCAGATATGCTCTGGCGATTGCGAGAGACGCGCCCCAAGCGGCGGGAGATTCGCGCGTTGGCCAAGCGACTGGACATGCTCGCTGAAGGGATTCCCGGCCGGGTACCCGCCCATCAGGTCTTTCTCTACGCACCTGACCCACGCCGCATCCCGCTGGCCTTCTTCGCTCTCACAGTCCCCTCGGAGGGGGACCGCACAAGGCAACTCCGAGAGGCGGTGCAAGCCGACCTGGACAGCGCGGTGCGCCCGACCGAAGTGGACACGTTCACCACGGAACGGCTTGGAGACGGCCTCCGCTCTCTCCGGTACTGGGGATCCCGCGAAGGGGCGCTGATGATGTCGCTCAACTTGGCGTGGCGCTTGGAGGATTTCGGGGTCGACCTGTCCGTGCGCACGGTTGCCGACGATCCCGGTTGGCTGGCGGCCCATCTCGACGAAGTAGACACCTTCGCGCGAAGCCTGTGGCTGACAGACGCCGCAGACGGGGCTCAGCCCGCCTGACGGTCTGGTGTGGTGAGGCACTCAACCGCCCCACCACACCAGACCCTCACCAGGCAGACTCAGCTGCCCAGCAACCCTCAACCGCCCAAAGGCAGCCTCAGCCCTTGACGCCCTTGGCCAGCTCGTCGTCCAGGTCCTGGTACGCCTTCGCAGCGCTGGTCAGGAACTTGGACATGCCGGTCAGGCCCTCGATCGTGTCCTTCGCGCCCTTCTTGAACTCGGTGAAGGAGTCCTCGAAGGCCTGCGAGCCCTTGCGGGTGGTGTAGCCGTCCTTGACGAGGCCCTGGATGTAGCGCTCAAGGGCGTCGAGCTTCTCGTCGATCTTGTCCTTGGCGTCGGTCAGCTTGGTAGCCGCCTTGTGCATCTCGTCATAAGTGATATCTGCGTCTTTGCCGCCGGCCATGTGGCGTCCTCCATAACAACTCGACTTGCCGCAGGGCCAACCCCCGTGGCTCCCGTTGCGGATGATGCGATCGTCCGCCGAGTCTGCAGCTTACGCAGGACGCTTGCAGCCGCACACCCCGGATCCTTCAAGAGCCTTCAGGGAACCAGCACATACGCCGTTGCCTGTGGGAAGGGTGGAGCGGATATCGTCACTGGGCAGCAACTGGGCAGCAGGAGAGCAGTCAACGGGGAGGACGATCGTGCGCCTGACTCTGACCGTCGTCGATCCACTGGGCGGCGCCAACGCCGACGTGGTGCTCGACGCGGATCCCGAGTCCTCTGTGGGGGACATCGCGAAAGAGCTGGCCGCACACGTCGGCTACAGCGGCGGCGCGCAGATCATCCCCATCGGACACCATGGACAGCACGGACAGCAGGCGGGCAGCGGCGGAGCGCCCCTCGCCTATGTCGACGGCCATCCCGTCGACCCGGCCTCCACCATCGGCACCTCACCCCTGCGCGAAGGCGCCGTCGTCAGCCTGCACGACCCCGCCGGCTGCCTGCCCGGCGAGCCGACCGGCCTCGTCGAGCTGCGCGTCGCGAGCGGGCCCGCCGCCGGCGCCGTGCACCGGCTCGGCATCGGGCGGTACGACATCGGCAGCGGCCCCGCCTCCTACGTACGGATCGACGATCCCGAGCTTCCCGCCCGCGCGCTGACGTTGTCAGTTGCAACGGACGGAACCTGTCAGGTCGTCGTACACGGGGACGACCGGAGCAACACGGACGACAAGGACGACAAGGACAAGGACGGCGTCACCCTCGACGGCGAGCCTCTCGACGGCAAGGACTGGCCCCTCGGTGCCCAGGTCGCCGTCGGCAACACCCTCCTCGAACTCGACCGCTACTCCGCGCCCAACGCCGCCTTGAAGTGGTCCGACGACGGGGCCGGGCTCGACTACAACCGGCCGCCCCGGCTCCAGCCCCCCGAGCGCCAGACCCGGTTCAAGCTGCCCACCCCGCCGCGCGACTTCGAGGCCAGGCCGCTGCCCTGGCTGATGGCCCTGACCCCGCTGGTCGGCGCGGTCGTGGCCGTGATGATCTTCGGGCGCTGGTACTACCTGATCATGGCTCTGCTGAGCCCGCTGATCCTCTTCGGCAACTACTTCATGGACAAGAAGCACGGGCGCAAGTCCCATGCGAAGCAGGTCAAGGAGTACAAGGAGCACAAGGAGCGGATCGAGAAGGACGCTCAGGACGCCCTCATAGCGGAGCGGCTCGATCGGCGGCTCGCCGTGCCCGATCCCGCCTCCGTGCTGTCCATGAGCACCGGGCCCCGTACTCGGCTGTGGGAGCGGCGGCGCACCGACGCCGACCATCTCGTCATCCGTGTCGGCACGGGGCAACTGCCTTCCGAGGTCGTGCTCGACGACCCCGAGCAGGACGACCACAAGCGCGAGGTCACCTGGAAGATCCAGGACGCCCCGGTGACACTGCCGCTGCGCGAACGCGGGGTCGTCGGGATCGCCGGGCCCGGTGACTCGGCGCAGGCCATCGGGCGATGGATCGTCGCCCAGAGCGCCGTACTGCACAGCCCGCTCGACGTGCAGTTCTACGTCCTCACCGAGAACAGCGCCCAGCCGACCTGGGACTGGGTCCGCTGGCTGCCGCACTCGCGCCCCTCCGGCGCCCAGGACGCCAACGTCCTGATCGGCACGGACGCCGAGACCGTCGGTGCCCGCATCGGCGAACTCACCCAGCTCCTCGACGCCCGCCAGAAGGCGGCCAAGGAGAACGGCCGCCAGACCAGCTTCACCGACCCGGACATCGTGGTCGTCTGGGACGGTTCGCGGCGGCTTCGGTCCATGCCCGGTGTGGTGCGGCTGCTGCGCGAAGGTCCCGGCGTCAGCATGTACGCGATCTGCCTCGACGCCGAGGAGCGGTTCCTGCCCGGCGAGTGCCAGGCCATCGTCATCGCCGAGCCGAAGCCGAAGCCGGAAGAGCACCCCACCGCCGTCACGGCGTCCCGGGAACCGGCGGCCCAGGGCGGCGGCTTCCCCTCCTTCCAGGCCTGGCACACCGCCGAGCCCGACGACCAGCGGTCCGGCGAGCAGAAGCCGCTCGAACTGCGGCTGCGCGTCGAGCAGACGGGCACGGCGCGGGTCAAGAACGTACGGCCGGACTTCGTGTCGTCGGCCTGGTGCGCCCGGCTCTCCCGGTCCCTCTCCCCCATCCGTGACATCAGCGGCGAGACCGAGGACTCGGCGCTGCCCGGCTCCAGCCGGCTGCTCGACGTGCTCCAGCTGGAGCCGCCGACGAGCGACGCGATCTCCGCCCGCTGGCGCATGGGCGGGCAGTCCACGATGGCGGTCGTCGGTGAGTCGTACGACGGGGCGTTCGGCATCGACATCCGGCGGGACGGGCCGCACGGTCTGATCGCGGGTACGACCGGTTCCGGTAAGTCTGAGCTGCTGCAGACCATCGTGGCCGCGCTGGCCGTGGCGAACACACCCGAGAACATGACGTTCGTGCTGGTCGACTACAAGGGTGGCGCGGCCTTCAAGGACTGTGTGCACCTGCCGCACACCGTCGGCATGGTCACCGACCTCGACGCCCACCTCGTCGAGCGGGCCCTGGAGTCGCTGGGCGCCGAGCTGCACCGGCGCGAGCACATCCTGGCCGCCGCCGACGCCAAGGACATCGAGGACTACCAGGACCTCGTACGGCGTGATCCCTCGAACCGGCCGCTGCCCCGACTCCTCATCGTCATCGACGAGTTCGCCTCGATGGTGCGTGACCTGCCCGACTTCGTCACGGGTCTGGTCAACATCGCCCAGCGGGGCCGTTCGCTCGGTATCCACCTGCTGCTCGCGACCCAGCGGCCCTCCGGTGTCGTGTCGCCCGAGATCCGGGCCAACACCAACCTCCGTATCGCGCTGCGGGTGACGGACGGCGGCGAGTCGAGCGACGTCATCGACTCGCCCGAGGCCGGGCACATCTCCAAGAGCACGCCGGGCCGCGCGTACGTCCGGCTCGGGCACGCCTCGCTCGTGCCGTTCCAGTCCGGGCGCGTGGGCGGTCGGCGGCCCGGAGCCGCCGACCCGACGGTGCTCGCGCCCTGGGCCGGGCCGCTGGCCTGGGAGGACCTGGGCCGGGCCGCGCTGGTCAAGCCGAAGGCCGAGGCGCGCGAGGAGGAGGAGATCACCGACCTGAAGGTGCTCGTGGACGCGATCCGCGACGCCAACGGGGCACTCGGCATCCCCTCCCAGCACAGCCCTTGGCTGCCCGCGCTCTCCGAGACGCTGCTGCTGGACGAGGTCGAGATGCCCGCGGTCGCCGCGCTGTCGGCGGGAAAGCTGCCGCCGGCGCCGTTCGGTGTCGAGGACCTGCCCGCCGACCAGGCCCGCCGCCCGGTCGTCGTCGACTTCTCCTCCTTCGGGCACCTCATCGTGGGCGGTGCTCCGCGCAGCGGCCGTTCGCAGATCCTGCGGACCCTCGCCGGGTCGATCGCCCGCACGCACTCCTCGAAGGACGTGCACCTGTACGGCATCGACTGCGGCAACGGGGCGCTCAACGCGCTGACGCGGCTGCCGCACTGCGGTGCCGTCGTCGCACGCAACCAGACGGAGCGGGCCGTACGACTGGTCACGCGCCTGAAGGGCGAGTTGACGCGCCGTCAGGACCTGTTGTCCGACAAGGGGTTCGCGGACATCGGGGAGCAGCGGGCGTCCGTCACCGAGGAGGAGCGGCTGCCGCACATCGTCGTACTGCTCGACCGGTGGGAGGGCTGGCTGCCGACGCTCGGCGAGTACAACCACGGTGAACTGACCGACGAGTTGCAGACGATGATGCGCGAGGGCGCGAGCGTCGGCATCCACCTCGTCGTCACCGGTGACCGGCAGGTGCTGCTCGGCCGGATGGCCTCGCTCACGGAGGAGAAGTACGGCCTGCGCCTCGCCGACAAGTCCGACTTCTCGATGCTCGGCATCAACGCGCGCAAGGTGCCCGAGGAGATCCCGCCCGGGCGCGGCTTCAAGAACGAGACGGCGACCGAGACTCAGTTCGCGCTGCTCTCCGACGACCTGACCGGTCAGGGGCAGGCGGCGGCGCTCGCCACGATCGGCGAGGCGGCCGCGGCCCGGGACGCCGAAGTCCCGCGCGCCCGGCGCCCGTTCCGGGTGGACTCCCTGCCCTCCCGCATCGGTTTCGCGGACGCCTGGGAGATGCGGGACCCGGCGGTCGCGCAGTCCAAGCTGTGGGGTCTGGCGGGTATCGGCGGCGACGACATCATGGCCTTCGGCCCGGACCTCTCGCAGGGCGTGCCGACGTTCGTGGTCGCGGGCCCGGCGAAGTCGGGCCGCAGCACGGCCCTGTTGAACCTCGCCCGGTCGTACCTCCTCCAGGGCGTACGTATCGTCGTGGCGGCCCCGCGGCCCTCGCCGCTCCGTGAACTCGACGGCCAGGACGGTGTGTTGAAGGTCTTCACGGACGACGACATCGAGAGCGACGACTTCAACGAGGCGATCGAGTCGGCGTCTCCGGAGGAACCGATCGTGGTCATCGTCGACGACGGCGAGGTCCTGGAGGACGCGGACTGCGAGCGCGAGCTGAAGCGACTCGTCCAGCGCGGCGCCGACCGCGGCCTCGCGCTCGTCCTCGGCGGCGACGAGGAAGAGGTCTGCAGCGGCTTCTCCGGCTGGCAGGTCGAGGCCAAGAAGGGCCGCCGCGGCATCCTCCTCTCCCCCCAGGACTCCGGCGCCGGCGAACTCATCGGCATCCGCACCACCCGCAGCATGGTCGGTGGCCCGATCACCCCGGGCAAGGGAATGCTCCACCTGGGCAACGGCGACCCGGTCACGGTGACCGTGCCGCTGTAGCCCCTCAGCCTCTCAACGGCTCACTCGACCTTCGACATCCGGGCCACCGGATCCCCCGCGTCCGGGTTGTCCGTTTCGTAGCGGAGGTCGTCGCCTGTCGGGACCAGGCGGACCTCGTGGCGGCCCGTCGTGCACTCGGAGGTGGTGGAGGGCTTGGAGATGCTGGTCGCGATCAGCTGTTTGGGGGTGACCTTCTTGAGGACGAGGTCGGTGTCGCAGGTGCCGCCGATGAGGTCGGTCTGACGGAAGGTGCCGAGTTGGTCGCCGGGCTCGGCCTGGCGGACGGTGACGCGGAACGTGCCCATGGGGAGCTTGCCGTCGAGGGCGAACCCGTCGCCCTCCCAGGTGCCGAGGTAGGAAGTGGGGACGGCGGAGACGTCACTGCCGTCCGTGCCGGAGGCGCTCGGCGTGGCCCCGCTCGGGGTGGCCGCGGGCTGGGAGTCGGCCGGTCCGCCCGCGTCGCTGCCGCTGTCGCTGTCGTTGTCCCCGCCCGGCAGCAGGTCGCCCACGAACACCCCGCCGATCACCACCGCCGCCAGCGCTCCCGCCACCGCGAGCGCCACCGTGCAACTCAGCTTGCGGCCCCGCCCGTTGGCGGTCGGCACGGAGGTCGCGGCCACACTGACGGACACCTTCCCGGGGGAGGTGTCCGGGCCTGCCGCGTCTCGTGGCTCCGGGACGTGGGTCGGGGGGCCGGACAGGGGTGCATGGGGTGACTGGGGTGACTGGGACGCGTGCGGCGCGTAGGGCGCGTACGACGGGTCCGGGGGGCCGAACACTCCGGCGGGAGGTGGGGAGTCGGCCGGGGTCGGGGACGGGACCGGCGTCGCCCGGGGCCCCTCCGCCACCGCCGCTCCGGGGCCTTCCGCCGGCGCCGATCCGTTGGAGTCGCCCACCGAAGGGCTGCTGAAGCCCACCACCCCTGACGGCGTCACGTCCGCCGCCTCCAGGTTCAGGAGCTGGACCGCGCTGCGGCTGACCTGCTCCACCAGGGGTCCCGGCAGCCAGCCGGCCGTCACCAGCCGGGCCGCGCCCTCCGCGGCGAGGCGGGAGGCGAGGGCGGACGGGGAGGGGCGGGCGGAAGGGTCCTTCGAGAGGCAGTCGGCCACCACCTCCCTCAAGTCGCCCGACAGCGCGCCCAGTTCAGGCTCCTCGTGGACCACCTTGTAGAGGAGCGCGGCCGAGGAGTCACCGGGGAACGGGGACGAGCCCGTCGCCGCGTACGCAAGTACCGCACCCAGCGAGAAGACGTCCGCCGCTCCCGTGACCCCCTTGCCGAGGATCTGCTCGGGCGACATGTAGCCGGGCGAGCCGACGGAGACGCCGGTCGAGGTCAGGGAGGCCGTGCCGTCCGTCGCGCGGGCGATGCCGAAGTCGATCAGAAGGGGCCCGTCGAGGGTCAGCAGCACGTTCGACGGCTTGACGTCACGATGGACGAGGTCCAGTCCGTGCACCGCCGACAGCGCCTCGGCGAGCCCGGCACCGAGGACCCGTACGGAATGCTCCGGGAGCGGGCCCGCGTCGGCGACCGCGGCGGCGAGGGACGGTCCTGCGGCATAGGCCGTGGCGACCCACGGGACCGGTGCGTCCGGACCGGCGTCCAGCACCGGTGCCGTGTACGCGCCGCCCACCCGCCGCGCCGCCTCCACCTCCCGGCGGAAACGGGCCCGGAACTCCTCGTCGAGCGCGAAGTGCGGATGCACGATCTTGACCGCGACGGTACGGCCGCCCGCGCTGCGGCCCAGATAGACGCGGCCCATCCCGCCCGAGCCGAGCCGGCCCAACAGCCGGTAGGGCCCCACGACGGTGGGTTCATCGACTCCGAGCGGTTGCATGGTGCCCGCACCTCCCCCGTGTTCCACTACCCGTCCCCACCCGTCCGTCCCCGTCCCCGTACGCGCCGAACCGTGCCACCGTGCCGCACTGTTCAGCAGGGTAATGCCGTGCCGTACGCCGGTGACCTCCCTTACGGCTGGAGCAGATCCACCTTCACGTCCGCCGCGAACCCGGTCGTCGGCCCCACCCTCCGCGCGAACTCGGTGACGGCCTCCAGCTGCGGGCCCCCGAAGCGGAAGTCGAGGGTCGTGAAGTAGCGCTCAAGGACGCTCTCGTCGAACGCCTCCCAGCGGGCCGCCTGCTCGGCGACCTTGCCGACCTCGTCAAGGGAGAGGTCGCGGGAGGCGAGGAAGGCCTCGTGGACCTGGCGCGTGAGGACGGGCTCGCGCTCCAGGTAGTCCCGGCGCGCCGCCCAGACCGCGAAGACGAACGGCAGGCCCGTCCACTCCTTCCACAGCGTGCCCAGATCGTGCACCGCGAGGCCGTAGCGCGGACCGTCGAGCAGGTTGGCGCGCAGGGCGGCGTCACCGATCAGGACCGCCGCGTCGGCCTCCTGCATCATCAGGCTGAGGTCGGGCGGGCACGTGTAATAGGACGGCTGGACGCCGTACCGCTCCGACAGCAGGAGCTGCGCGAGACGTACGGACGTACGGGAGGTCGAGCCGAGGGCGACCCTGGCTCCGTCCAGCTGGTCCAGCGGGACCTGGGAGACCAGTACGCAGGACATCACCGGGCCGTCGCAGCCGACCGCGATGTCGGGGAAGGCGACCAGTTCGTCGGCGTGCTTGAGGAACTCGACGAGGGTGATCGGGCCGATGTCGAGCTCGCCCCGCACCAGCCGCTCGCTGAGCTTCTCCGGGGTGTCCTTGGTGAGCTCGAAGTCGAGCAGCGTGCCCGTTCTCGCGAGCCCCCAGTAGAGGGGCAGGCAGTTCAGGAACTGGATGTGGCCGACGCGCGGCCTGGACGGGCGGGCGTCGGGACGCCCCTCGGGAGACTCGGGAGAATTGTCCACATCGCGAGGCTAGCGCCCATGGGGTACGGTGCAGGCTTCAGGGTCCCGAGTGGTTTCCGAAACGATCTGGCCCGCTCCTGTCAACCCCTGTGACGCCAAGTGATACCGCGACGTCAACCCATCGGGCGACCCCGCCAAACTTCCGGGTGACGTGATCTTGCCCTCTATTGCTTTCGGCTGCCCTCGTGGGTAGGCTCGTCGCAAGTTGCAGTTTGGTTTCCCTTGCAGTACAGAGCCTGCGGAGCATGTGACCGCGGGCTCTCGTCGTTTTCAGACGAATGCAGTTGTTTACAAGCTTTTGTTTACACCTTGCAGGTTCTGGAGCAGGGCAACCCTTTGGGCCCAAGGAGGGCTTATGGCTACCGGAACCGTGAAGTGGTTCAACGCTGAAAAGGGCTTTGGATTCATCGCCCAGGAAGGCGGCGGCCCGGACGTCTTCGTCCACTACTCCGCGATCAACGCGAGCGGATTCCGCTCTCTCGAAGAGAACCAGGCGGTTACCTTCGACGTGACCCAGGGTCCGAAGGGCCCGCAGGCGGAGAACGTCACCCCCGTCTGATCCTTCGGCCGAGTCTTGGCTCCATGAGCCCAATACTCTGATCCGGAACCGAGAGAAGTACCCAAGGAGCCCCTACACCGTCAGGTGTCGGGGCTCCTGCCTTTCAGGCACTGAGAGCGGCCCGTGCCTCGACCGCGTCCGCCGGGTCCCAGCCCTCGCCCGGTACCGAGGCGAGCAGCAGACGGGTGTACGGGTCCGAAGGCTCGGTGAGCACGCGGTCGGTGGGCCCCTGTTCCACGGTCCGGCCGCGGCGCATCACCAGGACCTCGTCCGTGACGTGCTGCACGACGGCCAGATCGTGGCTGACGAAGACCAGGGCGACCCCGGTGTCCCGGCGGATGTCGTCCAGGAGCCGCAGGATCTGGGCCTGGATCGACACGTCGAGTGCGGCGACCGCCTCGTCCAGGACGAGGATGCGTGGGTCCACGGCGAGCGCCCGGGCGATCGCGAGTCGTTGGCGCTGGCCGCCGGAGAGGTGGCGGGGGCGGGCCTCCGCCTCGCGTTCCCCGAGGCCCACCTGGTCGAGGAGGGTTGCCGCGAGGGACTCGGCGCGGCCGTGCAGGCGCAGGGCCGCGCGGAGGCACTGGGTTGCGGTGAGTCTGGGGTCCAGGGAGACGTACGGGTCCTGGAAGACCATCTGGATCTCGCGGGCCCGGGTGAGTCTTTGGGCTCGGCGGCGGGGGGTGCGGGGTTCGCGTGCGCGGCCTTCGACTGTGATCGTGCCGGTGTCGGGGGTGGTGAGGCCTACGAGCATGCGGGCGACTGTGGTTTTGCCTGAGCCGGATTCGCCGACGATGCCCAGGGCTGCGCCGGGCTGCAGTGTGAAGGAGACGTCCTCGGCGGCCTTGTGGTGCCCTCCGCCGGGGAGGGGGTAGGTCTTGCCCAGGCCCTTTACCTGCAGCAGGGTGCTTGTCATTTGTGGCTCACCTTGTCCTTTGGCTGACCCGCCGTCGTGCGTTGTGCCCACCCTCCCCCGCTCTCGGCTTCGCTCGAGCGGGGGGACCCCCATCGCCCTGCGGAACGCCTGCCCACAACGCGGCGGCAGGCTGCCATACCGCCCCCTTCCGAAGGCACCCCGTCTTCCCGTAGCCCCCGCTCTTCCAGGAACACCGGCTCCGGGAGCCATGTCTCGCACTCCTCCTCCGCTTCCCCGCATCTCGGGGCGAACGGGCAGCCAGGGAAGGTGTCGGAGAGGGATGGAGGGCGGCCCGGGATGGGGAGCAGGGGGTGGGAGTCGCCGAGGGTTGGGGAGCAGGAGAGGAGGCCCTGGGTGTAGGGGTGGGCCGGGGTTGTGAAGAGGGCTCGGGCCGATCGTTCTTCGACCACTCGGCCGGCATACATGACGTACACGCGGTCGCAGTACGCGGCCGCCAGGTGCAGGTCGTGGGTGATGAAGAGCAGGCCCGCACCCTGTTCCTCGCGGGCCGTGCGGAGCTGGGCGAGGATCTCGGCCTGGGTGGTGACGTCGAGGGCGCTGGTGGCCTCGTCGGCGAGCAGGAGGCGGGGACGGGCGGCCAGGGCGCCGGCGATGACGACGCGCTGGAGCATGCCGCCGGAGAGTTCGTGCGGGCGCTGGCGGACCCGCTGTTCGGGGTCGGACAGGCCGACGGCGGCGAGGAGTTCGACGGCCCGTTCCTTCGTGGCGCCGCGTTCGACGAGGAAGTCGCCGATGCGGCGGACCGGGTTGAGGGTGGCGCGCGGGTCCTGGTGGATCATCGCGACGGTGTCGGCGCGGTGGGCGCGCAGGGCTTCGCCGCGCAGGCCGAGTACGTCGGTGCCGTCGACGCGGACCGAGCCGGCGAAGTCGGCTCCCGTGGGCAGCAGGCCGAGGGCCGCCTTCGCCGTGGTCGACTTGCCGGAGCCCGACTCGCCGACCAGGCCGACGACCTCGCCCTCCGCGACGGTCAGCGTGACGGAGTCGAGCAAGGGGCGGGCCGTGCCCGGGACTTGGACCGTGAGGTCCTCTAGAGACAGCAGCATGCGCTCAGTCCTGACTTCCTAGGCGGTCGGCGGCCCAGACGCCGGCCACGTTGACGGACACGACGACCAGGGCGATGGCCGTGCCGGGGACGAGGGCGGGGAGCAGGGCGCCCTGGACGACGGCGGACTGGCCCTCCTGGACCATCAGCCCCCAGTCGGAGGAGGGTGGTTGGGCGCCGAAGCCCAGATAGGAGAGGGTCGCCAGCGACATCACGGCCTCGCCGAAGAGGACGACGAGGTAGCCGAGGACCGAGCGGCCCAGGTTGGGCACCAGGTGCAGGGCGCAGATGCGGGTGCCGCCCATGCCCTGGACGCGGTAGGCGTCGACGTACGGCTTGCGGACCTCGGAGAGGGCCAGCGAGCGGGTGTACCGGGCGACGGTCGGGGTGAAGGCCAGCCCGAGGGCGAGCACCGAGGTCGTGGTTCCGGTGCCGAAGACGGCGATGATCAGGACGGTGAAGAGCAGGCCCGGGAAGGCGTACATCACGTCGGTGATCCGGGAGACGAGGGTGTCGATCCAGCCGCCGTGCCAGGCCGAGAGCACGCCGAGGGTCACCCCGAGCACGGCGGCGACCGCGAGGAGCAGCAGCGGTGCGATCAGGCTCGTACGGGCTCCGTGGAGCACGCGGGAGAGCAGGTCCTGGCCGGAGGAGTCGGTGCCGAGGAGGTGGTCCGCGCTGGTGCCGGCGAGGGACGCGGAGAGGTCGATGGCGTCGGGGGCGTAGGGCGCGATCAGCGGGGCGAGGGCCGCCGCGAGGACGACCAGGCCGAGGACGGTGGCGGCGATCAGTACGCCGAGAGGGCGTCTGCGGGGGCGGGTGCCGGTCGCCACGGGCCGCAGGGCGAGGGTGGTCATGCGGGGCGCACCTCCTTGACGCGCGGGTCCAGCAGCGGATGGACGAGGTCGACGACGGTCGTCACGACGACATAGCCGGTGACCATCAGCAGCAGGACCGCCTGGGCCACCGGGAAGTCGTGCGCGTTGATCGAGCCGACCAGGAGCGAGCCGATTCCGCTGAGGCCGAAGGCCGTCTCGACGACGACCGTGCCGGCGAGCATGCCCGCCATGACCAGGCCGCACATGGTGACGATGGGGCCGAGCGCGTTGCGCAGGACGTGCCGGCGGATGATGTCGCGCTCCGGGACGCCGGAGGCGCGGGCCGCCTCCACGTGGTCGGAGGCGGCGGCGTCCGCCATGGCCTGGCGCGTGACGCGGCTGATGATCGCGAGCGCGCCGAGCGCCAACGACAGGGCGGGCAGCGTCAGATGGTGCAGGGTGCCCGCGATCCCCGTACCGCTGCCGGTCACCGGGAACCAGCCCAGTTGTACGCCGAAGAGCGAGACGAGTGCGATCGCGGCGACGAAGGACGGTACGGAGGCGGCCAGGGTCGTGCCGCCGACGATCGCCGAGTCCACCCAGGTCGAGCGGCGCACGGCGGCCAGGATTCCGGCGCCGACGCCGAGGACGACGAAGAGCACGGTGGCGTACGCGACGAGTTGCAGGGTGGTCGGCAGGCGGGCGGAGACCAGGTCGCCGACCTGGTCGCTGTACTGGAAGGAGCGGCCGAGGTCTAGGTGGACGCAGTCCCACAGCCAGCGCCCGTACTGGACGACGAGCGGCTCGTCGAGGTGGTACTGGGCGCGGACGGAGGCGAGCCGTTCGGGGGTGAGCTTGTCGCGGCCGCCCGCGAGGAACACGGCGGGGTCGCCGGGAGCCGCGTACACGGCGGCGAAGATGACGAAGGACGCGGCGAACAGAGTGGCCAGCAGCCCGGCCAGCCGCCGGGATATACGAGCGAGCATGAGAGTTTCTCCAACTGGGCGGAGTCGTCGAGGGCCGGCGCCGACCCGCGCCCCGTGAGGGGCGCGGGGAACTGCGCGACCAGCCACGACGAACCCGCGGCTTGATGCCGAACTACGCGGAGCGCTTCGTTCCGAGTTCGGCGGCCCACGGGTAGTACAGGTAGGCCTGAGAGGCAGTCGGCCCCGTCAGCTTCGCGTCGAGGAGCAGGATCGTGGGCACCTGCGCGATCGGGATCCAGACCGCCGCGTCCGCGAAGCGCTTCTGCACGTCGATGGCGAGCGAGGCCCGTTCGGCGTCGTCGAGGGTGGCGAGGGCCTTCTTCACGTTCTTGTCGTACGTGGCGTCCTTGAAGCCGACCCAGTTGTTGGAGGAGTCGGACAGGCCGTTGTCGTAGAAGCCCATGGGGTCGGCCTTGGAGATGTACCAGTCGCCCACCAGCAGGTCGATCTCGTCACGGGCCTGCGGGTCGCTGTAGAACTCCTCGAACTGGGACGTCGGTACGGTCTTGATCTGCGCCTTGAGTCCGATGCGCTGGAGTGCGGCGCGTACGGCGTTGGCGGTGACGGTCCGGCCCTGGCTTGCGTCGGTGCCGATGACGAGGGGCGCGCCGGGCGTGCCCGCCTCCTTCACCAGCTTCTTGGCCTCGGCGAGGTCGTCGGCGGTGGGTGACGCGGGGGCCAGTGACGCCAACTGCTTCTGCGCGGCCTGGAATCCGGCCTTCTCGTAGCCCCAGGCGCCGGAGCCGACCGGGGTGGCCCAGGGTTCGACGAGGCCGCCGTACCCGGAGTCGGCGATGCCCTTGCGGTCGAGGGAGAGGGAGAGCGCGCGGCGGATCCGCTCGTCCCCCAGGCCGCCGCGGGCGGTCGGGATCAGGACGAGGGAGGCGGTGGACGGCCCGTAGTGCTGGGCGATGTCCTTGTCCTTGAGGAGGGCGGCGGCCGTGTTGGGCGTCTCGGCGTACGCGCCGTCCGCCGCGCCGGTCTTGAGCGCGTTCACGAGCGCGCTGTCGGCGGCCCAGCGGAAGACGACCTCGCGGGTCAGCGGCTTCTTGCCCCAGTAGCCGCCGTACGCGGCGATGGTGATGGAGTCGCCGGACTTCCAGTTCTTCAGCGCGTACGGTCCGGAGCAGGCGTCCGCCTGGCCGGGGGTGCCGAAGTCCTGGCCGGCCTTCTCGACCTGCTCCTTGTTCCAGACGATTCCGGCGTCTCCGGCGAGGGCCTTGGTGAAGAGGGCGTCGGGGGCCTTGAAGCCGATCGTGATCTCGTCGGCGCCCGTCTTCTTCATCGAGGAGACGTTGCCGAACTCGTCGGACTGTTCCATGTCCGGGTCGGCGTGCCGCTTCAGGGACCACAGGACGTCGTCGGCGGTGAGCTTCGAGCCGTCGTGGAAGGTGACTCCGGAGCGGACGGTGAGGGTGAGGGTCCTGCCGTCGGCGGAGGTCTTCGCCGACGAGGCGAGGAAGGGCTTGGTCGTCATGTCGGGCTGGAGCTGGTAGAGCCGCTCGCAGACGTTGGTGAGGACGACACGGCCCGCGCTGGTGCCCTGGGTGTCGAGGTCGAGCGAGTCGGGCTCGTCCTCCAGGAGCCAGTCGGCCCTGGCGAGCGTGCCCTTGGCGGCCGGGGTGGTGGGGCTGAGCGCCAGCTTGGCCGCGTCGGCGGAGGCGCCGCCGGTGCCGCTGGTGGTGTCGGCGCCGCTGCAGGCACCGACGGTGAGGAGGGTGGCTGCGGCGAGGACCGCGGTGGCGCCCCGCCTTCTGTCGCTGTGGGTCGTCATCCGGCATCTCCGTAAGGGCCGTCGTACAGGTTCCAGGGCAGGTGCTGGTAGTCGCGGTCGCAGGGCGTGCCCGCGGTCACGTGGTAGTCGCCGCCGGTCAGGTCGACGCAGGAGGAGACGAGCGTCTTCCAGTGCTCGACCCGGGGCCTGCGGCTGTCGGGGTGGGTGCACAGCGACTCGGGGAGGCCGAGGTGGTCCGACATGGCCTGCTTGATCAGCTTGCGGCTCTCGTCGGGGCCGGTGGAGCCGCGCAGGGTGCGCAGGCCCTGTTCGGCGCGCGGCACCCGGACCAGGGAGTCCGACGACAGGGGCCGGTAGCCGGCGGCGAGGGCGGCGGGGACGCCCGCCTGATAGTGGTTGCCGTGCACGAGGAGTCCGTCGGTCGGATGCATCCAGCCGTGCCCGGCGGGGGTGGTCTCCAGGTCGACGGCGTATCCCTCGCGGCAGGTCAGCAGGGCGTTGCTGGCGATGTGGGCGCGGGTGCGGCACAGCACTTCGAGGGCGTCGGTGATGGTGTGCTGGTCCAGGACCCTGCGTCGTACGACGGTCTGCGGCAGGCCCACCGCGTCGTCGAACCGCCCGCCCAGGCCGTTCGCGTTGAGCGCGATCCCCGCCGAGTTGGCGCCCTGGCGGCCGATCTGGCCCGCCTCGACCTGCATGATCAGGGTGGGCTTCGGCGGCTGGACGATACGGAGCATGACGACCGTGTCGGAGACACCGGCACGCCAGTCCCAGTTCTGGCCCGCCCAGACCCGGCCGTCGCCGCTGGCCTCCCCGTAGAGGGCGAAGGAGGTGCAGCCCTCGGAGCGTTCCTCGGCGGCCACCTCGGCCGGGGTCTCCAGTTCCTGCCGTCCTTCGGCCATCCTGGCGAAGGAGCGGTCGTAGATGACCTCGCCGCGGGCGTTGAGGGCGAGGACGTCGAGCAGGTCCACGCCCGCGCCGTCGGCGATCCCCTTCATCTCCTCGACGAGGTCGGGGGCGTAGTCGCGTACGGGGTCCAGCCAGCGGGCGGCGCGGTCGGTCACCTGCTTCCAGGTGAGGCCCGACGAGTGTCCGAACGCCTCTTCGTAGTAGGCGAGCGCGGTGTGCAGCCGGGGGCGGACGGCTTCGCCGTACTGGCGGCCTCGGTCCAGGGGGTTGCCTGAGATCTCGATGATGGGGAGGGTGCGGGGTGCCATTCTTCTCCTCGCGGTGGAGAGCTCTCCGCAACCGTCCTGTAACGTTGGTTACGAGATACTCTCCTTTTGGAATGCGTTGCCCAGGAGAGTAACGGCAATCACACCGGAGTCAATACCCGTAATGAATATTTCAGAGGAGCCGGGCGGCGGCGAGGGTCTCGCCCGGCTGCGCGCGACCGTGCGCGAGAAGTGGGAGTCGCTGTCCGCCTCCGAGCGGGCCGTGGCGCAGCACCTGGTCAGCGCGCCCGTGGAGTCCCTGCTGTTCGCGTCCGCCCAGGAGCTGGGCAGCGCGAGCGGCACCAGCAACGCCAGCGTCGTCCGCACCCTCCAGCGCCTCGACTACGCGGGGCTGCCCGCGCTCAAGCGGGAGCTGGCCTCCGACTTCACCTCGGCCGTGGCGCCCGAGGTGCGCCTCCAGCAGCGCATCGCCCATGTGGGCCGGGACCTTGACGGCATCTGGGGCGAGGTCTTCGACGAGGCCCAGGAGCGGATCGAGCACGCCCGGCGGCTCACTCCCGGTGACGCGCTCCGGGACGCGGTCGGCATACTGGCCGAGGCGGCGGAATCGGGCGAGATCCACTGCTACGGCGTCGCGGCCTCCGAACTCGCCGCGCGCCACCTCGCGTTGGCGCTCGGGCGCATCGGGTGCCGGGCCCGTCATCTCGGCGAGACCGGGTTCGCGCTCGCCGATCCGCTGCTCCGGCTGCGCCAGGGCGACGCGGTGGTCATCTTCCAGCCCGGTCGTGCGCTGGCCGAGCTGACGGTCATCACCGAGCGGGCTCGATCGGTGGGCGCCCGGGTCGTCCTCGTCACCGACGAGCTCGCCGAGCTGTACGGGCCCAGTGTCGACGCCGTTCTCATCGCTCCGCACACGCCGACGGGCATAACGACCGAGGCCCTCACCGCGCTCGTCGTCGCCGACGCGCTTCTCCTCGCCCTGACGGCCCTCGACGAGACGCGAGCGGTGGAGACGTCCCATCAACTGACTGCGCTGCGCGAACAGTTGCTGAAACCGAAGCGCAGGTAAGGAATCTGCCCCGACTGTACGACTGCGGGTTCGTGAGGGCTGGGTACGCAGTCCTCCGCACCCCCAAGGGCGGCCCCAGCCGCAGCATTCCGCGCGCCCTCGGATGTGCTGCACGACTAGCACGAACGTCATCGCCGGGGCCCAGTTCCACAGCCTCCGTGCGCGGCCCAGCGATCAGTCAGCCCATGGCCACGACGAGGTACTCAGCAGGCCCGTAATGTGCAGTTTCGACTCACGCGCTTGCCAGGTTCCAGCCGTACGTGGCAAATATCCCACCGTGCGCTCGTCCGGGGTCTCCACTGAGCTCGACCATTCAAAGTGGATCATCGGTCCCTCGCCCACGCGGATCACGGCGATACCAGCACATTGGGGCTGGACGCCGCCTTCCTTGCCGTTCTGGCGAGACTGGTAATGCGCAAGGACGCGGTCGTACGACGAGCCTCGATGCTCGGAGCCGCCAAGTCCCTGGCGGTGACGTTCACCGCGGGCACCTACGCCTCCGGCTGGCCTCCGCACGGACTGGTCGAACCGCCCAACTTAATCCATGAGTTGTCGGCCCCAGGAACTGCTGCATTGCCGTCACCTGCTCACTACACGTGCCCCGACCGAGGGCGGCGTCCTCGGTCTACGAGGTGAACCAGCTCATCAATCATTCTCCAACCGGGGCAAATCTGCGGGAGAAACGCCCTGCTGAGGGTCCTGTGAGTGACCCCCCTTCGATACTGCGGCGGGATTCTGGAGGCCTGTCGGCGCACCGTCCTGTTTCCCATTGGATCCGTGCGCGGCGGTGCGGCGCATCATCCGACCCTGGTCGATCAGCATGGCCGCGAGCGACACCCTGGCATCCGGAACGCGCCGCATGTGTTCAACGGCATCCGAATAGGCAGCGAGGCTCTCCGCGAGCCGCTCCTGCGCCTTGTAAATGTCACCGATCTTGTTCAGCACTGTGGCATACGAGCCGGCGTCGGCCTTCGCATCAAGGAGCGAGAGAGTCACCCCGAATGCCTTCAGGGCCGCCTCGTAGGCACCCTCCGTGCCACCTTTCCCCAACCTCTCGTAAGACATGCCCACGCTGTGGTACGAGAACGCCGACCGTTCGCTCGCCGGGACTCCGTCGAGGACCTGGACCGTGTCCTCCAGAAGGGAGCCCGCCTCGATCCTCCGGTTGCTGCTGATGAAGCAGTTCACCAAGTCGACCATGGTGGCGGCCAGGTCACTGAGATCGTCCTCACGCTTCTTGTAGGAGACAGCCTGCTCGTAGTGGTCGATCGCCAAGGGCAGTTCACCCATCGCTCGGTACGTATCCGCGATGTCGTGGAGCACGACGCCGTACGCCCCCGGGGATCCTTCAGGATCAGTGAGGGAGAGCGCTTCTTTGAAGGCATCAAGTGCCCCCTCGAACCCGTCGTGGTCCTGAGGCACGGCTTCGTCCGCCATGGCGGCACTCCCTTTCGTGAAAGTCGTGGCGCTGTAGGCGCGATCGAGGGGGACGGCAGTCTGTGCCGCCAACAGCCGCCGACCGTAATCGAGCAGTTCGAAGATGAGATTCCGACGAGCGGCGTCAGTGTCACTGTGGTCGACTCCCAGGACCCGCTCCTCATCGACGATCAACCGTCGGTACGCGTTCATCGCGCTGGCATTGTCACCGATCTCCGCCCGCCAGTAGGCCAGGCTGTGCCGCGTGGACAACGTGCTCCGGTTGTCCGGGCCGAGTAGCCGTTCACGGACGGTCAGTAGCCGTTCGAGGTCGGCCAGCGCTCCGGCCACATCGCCGGACCTGCCGCGCCACAAAGCCAGTTGATGCCTGAAATTCAAGGTGTCGGCGTGAGCGGGGCCCAGCACCCGCTCCGCATCCGGCAGCAGTAGCTCGAAGCTCGCCACCGCACCGGCAGGATCCCCTGCATCTCCGCGAAACCGGGCCAAGTTGCCCCGCGTGGTGAGGACGTCGGGATGGTCCGGACCCCGCACCAGCTCACGGTCGGTCATGAGCTGCTCAAGGGCGATCAAGCCGCCTTCCACGTCCCCTGCCTCGGTCCACCACACAGCGAGAAAGCCACGAGTAGTCAGTGTCTCCGGGTGGTCCGGCCCCAATACCAACTCCCGGACGACCAGCAGTTGCTCAAACCCAACGACGGCTCCGGCAACATCGCCCGAAAAACCGCGCGCGTAGGCAAGTACATGCCGGACACTCAGCGTGTCGGGGTGGTCGGGACCAAGCACCCTCTCCGAGTCGGCTTGCAGCATTTCCAGGTCGCCGACCGCTCCTTCCGAATCTCCAGCCATCACCCGCAGATCCGCCAGATGACGGCGCACGGTCAGCGTGTCGGCGTGGTCGGAGCTGAGACGTTCCCGGATCAGATCGTGAAGAGTCTGAAAGTGGACGGTGGCGGCCGCAAGTTGCTCGCAATCTTCGAGGCTTTCGCCCGCCCGGAGGAGTACCGGGTGAACGCCGGATTCCCACAGGGTGTTGCCCGAGACTTCCATGAGCACGTCCGAGTTGGCGCGCAGGGACTGGCCGAGCGCGATCTCCCGTTCGACCTCGGGCCAGGCCGCAGCCAGGGCGTCGGCGGCCGCACGAAAGATCTGCTGCCGATCCTCGACGGACTTGGCATCGTGGAACGCTCTCTGGGTGAGCTGGTGGACCCGGACGGCACGGTGCGGAGTCCCAGGCGTGAAGTCAACCAGGTTGAGGTCATGCAGAATGCGCAGCACATCGACTGCGTCGTCCGCGTTGGTCGACGTCCCGTCCTGTACGGGCGAAGCCGCGCCGTGGCCTCGGAACGGTTCCGACGGGTCGGGTTCCTCCGCGCAACGGGGGGTGCGGTGTTCCGCAAGATGGGCAAGGGCCGGCTCACTGGTGAGGACCGAGATCGGTATGCCACCCGGGTCCAGCACGGAGACGAGACCGAACAGGGGCCGCACCAGGCCGCCCCCGTGCACCCTGTCCGCCTCGTCGAACGACAGAGCCCAGGTGGCCGCCACGTTGGCGCTCTGGTCGTCGGGGAGTATCACGCCCCGCAGCTCGAACAATCCAGGCAACTCTCGGGCCCGATCGGCCAAAAGAGCCCGGTAGTCGGCACAGTTCAGTCCGCGGCTGCCCAGAATGTAGGCACCCGCCTGGGCCAGCGCCAGCGGAAGGCATCCGAGATCCCGGGCGAGCCCGACGAGTTCCTCACGCGGCTGTTCCCGGTCGCTGAGCACCCGTGTCAAATAGGCGACTGCCTGGTCCTCGGTGAACATCCCGACCTCGAGACAGCGACGTCCGTAGCTCGTCAGAACCGGGTCGCGGCTGCGCGTGGTGACCAGGGTCCGTCCGACGGGACTGGCCTTGGGCCACAATCCCGTCATGCGGTCAGGCCGGACGAGGTCATCCAGCACAACCATCCACCGACGCGCTGGCGTACGGTCGGCACTTGGCGGCTGCTGCTCAAGCCAGTCCACGAACCGGAGTGCATCCTGCTCAGCATCGCCTGTGCGGTCGCCGAACACCCGAGACGCGGCCTCGGCGTAGGCGGACACCACGTCCTTGCGGTGGGACGCCTTGACCCACACCAGCAGGTCGAGTTGATCACTGAGCCAGAGTTGCCTTGTGTAGCGGGCCGCAATCTGCGTCTTGCCAACACCCCCCGTACCAGTGACCACCTGGCCGAGCACGGTCGTGCCGCCCTGATCCATCTCCCTGGCGAGCTGGCGGTCCGCCTCTCGCTCCTGGAAGAAGTGCACCACCGTGGGCAGCGTGCCGACGCGGATCGGCCAACTGTCTTGGGAATGGCTAGAAGTCGCCGGCCCGTTCATTCCCTGGGCGGGTCCGGCGGAGAAGGGTTTCCGGGGGCACCAGCGCCGTAGTTGATGGTCATGGATCCGTGGACAGTTTCGACCTGCGTCACATTGCGACCGATGGCCGCATTCCCCCCACCCGTGACCGAAGGCCCTCCTAAACCGCCCGAGCGCTCCGAACCACGGCCGTGCGCCCTTAGCAGGGCCTCCAACTCACGTCCGGCCGCATCGCGCTGCTCCCCCTCCAGAGACTCCAGCAGCTCCACGAACCGTCTATGCCAGAAGTCCCTCTCAGCGCCAAGCACGTCATCCGGATCCGCAAGGGTGGCAACGTCCAGCACGGCCCTCGTACCGTCCAGGAGCCGTAGCTCCGCGTCGGCCCGAAGGCCGCTGTCCCGGCCGAACCACCGGGCTACGGCCTGCCGTATGCCTGCCCAGGCTTCTGTGCCGGCCGCAGCCACCACGGCTGATGCGCCCGCTGCCGCCAGATTCAGCAGTGTCTGTTCCACAATCCCGACACCCCTTTCTGCCGGGTGCTCCGTCCGTGCTGCGAACGTAGCGCGTAACTCGACTGCCTGAAATGCCTCCAACTCACCTTTGGAGGCGCATAGTTGCGAACAACCGACAGCCCTGCTGATACGCCGGGACGCAAGTGGCCGAGGTGGCCGAACGGGCATGGGCGGCGGGTCGAGGAGGCGCCTGGGAGGACAGTTGGGTGCACCGCCCGCGAAACGCGGTCACGAGCCGGTCACGTCACCGCCGCCTCACGCTACTCCGCGTACAGTTCGTCTATTTCTCGGGCGAACTCTCTCGTCACCACAGCCCGGCGGAGCTTCATCGTGGGGGTCAAGTGCCCCGCCGTCTCAGTGAAGTTCAGCGGCAACACGGTGAACCGGCGGATGGATTCGGCCCGGGAGACAAGGCGGTTGGCGTCGTCGATGGCCCGCTGGAGAACGGTGAGAAGCTCGGGGTCGGTGACCAACGTGGCGACCGGGACGTCCGACTTGGCGGTCATCCGGCACCAGTGGGCCATGCCCTCGGCGTCGAGAGTCAACAGGGCAGTGATGTAGGGCCGGTTGTCGCCTACGACCACGCACTGGTTGATGAGGGGATGGGCCCGGAGCCAGTCCTCCAGCGGCGCGGGAGCCACGTTCTTGCCGCTGGTGGTGACGAGGATGTCCTTCTTCCGACCGGTGATGGTGAGGTACCCGTCGTCGTCCAGCTCGCCCAGGTCACCGGTGGCGAACCAGCCCTCCTGATCGGCCGGCACCACCCCACCCGCCTGCGGATCCCAGTAACCGCGGAACACCTGCTCCCCGCTGAGCAGGATCTCGCCGTCCTGCGCGATCCGGACCCGCGTACCGGGCAGCGGCCAGCCGACCGTGCCGAGCCGAGGCCGGTGCGGATAGGTGAGCGTCGCGGCGGCCGTCGACTCGGTGAGGCCGTAGCCCTCGAAGACCTGGATGCCCGCGCCGGCGTAGAAGGAGGCGAGGCGGCGCCCGAGCGGGGAGCCGCCGCAGACGACCTGGCGGACCTTCCCGCCGAGGGCCGCGCGGATCCGGCGGTAGACGAGCGGGTCGTAGAGGGCGCGGGCCGCCTTGAGCTTGGCACCCGGCCCCGGACCCGTGCCGTGCTGCTGGGCCTCCAGCGCCTCGCCGTAGCCGCGCGCCACGCGGGCCGCCCGGTCGAAGGAGGCGGCGCGGCCCATCTTCTCGGCGGTCGCACGGCCGGTGTTGTAGACCTTCTCCAGCACGTACGGGATGGCCAGGAGGAAGGTCGGGCTGAAGCCGGCGAGGTCGGCCAGCAGTTCCTCCGTACGGATGCTCGGCGCATGGCCCAGGCGGACCCGGGCCCGCATACAGGCGACGGCGACCATCCGGCCGAAGACGTGCGAGAGGGGCAGGTAGAGGAGCGTGGACGCCGGGTCCTTGAAGGTGGACTTGAAGACCGGGTGGAGCAGTTGGACGGCGTTGTCGACCTCGGCGAAGAAGTTGGCGTGGGTCAGCGCGCAGCCCTTGGGCCGGCCCGTGGTGCCCGAGGTGTACATGATCGTCGCGAGCGAGTCGGGGCCGAGGACGCCACGGCGTACCGCGACCTCCTGGTCCGGCACATCACGCCCGAGCTCGGCGAGGCGCTCGGTGTGCCCCTTCTCGAAGACCCACATGTGGCGGACGTCGGGGAGCCGGTCGCGCTCCGGGCCGAGCGCGGCGGCCTGCGCCACATGCTCGACGGCGATCGCCACCGCGCCGGAGTCCTGGAGGATCCAACGGGTCTGGAAGATCGACGAGGTGGGGTAGACCGGGACGGTGACAAGCCCGGCCGCCCAGGCAGCGAAGTCCAGCAGCGTCCACTCGTACGTCGTACGCGCCATGATCGCGAGCCGGTCGCCCGGCAGCAGCCCCTCCGCGATCAGCCCCTTGGCGACCGCCAGCACCTCGGCCGCGAACTCGGCGGCCGTGACGTCCGTCCAGCTGCCGTCCGCCCCCTTCCTGCTGAGCACCGGGTCGTCGGGCGCCTGTTCCGCGTTGTCGAAGGGGATGTCCGCGAGCGAGCCGTGCGTCACGGCGTACACCATCGGGGGCACCGAGACCTCACGCACGACCCCGTCGAGCCGCCTGACCTCGGGTTCAGGGATGACGAGCTCGGGATTGTCGGAGGGATCGCGGGACACTGACGGCTCCTAACTCTTGCACTCCCCCCATTACGGACCTGTGAAGTGGCGGGTTCACCTGGGAAAGTGAGGTGCTTCTGTGCGGAAGAGTGAGAGGTTCGTGCACGTTCGGACGCCTGTTCATCTTTTGCCCAACATACCGACGCAACAAGGGCGTTGCCCGCGGATCCATGGAGTTCGTGCCCTTCGGCCCCTCACGGGCGTTCAAGTCGGCTCCTCACGGGCGTTCGAGAATCGCCGTGACGCCCTGTCCACCCGCCGCGCAGACCGAGATCAGGCCGCGCCCGGGGGCGTCCCGCTCGGCGAGCAGCTTCGCGAGGGTCGCCACGATCCGCGCCCCGGTGGCCGCGAAGGGGTGACCGGTCGCGAGCGAGGAGCCCGCCACGTTCAGCCGGGCCCGGTCGACCGTGCCGAGCCCCCGCTTCTCCCAGGCCGCCAGCGTGGCCAGCACCTGCGAGGCGAACGCCTCGTGCACCTCGACGAAGTCGAAGTCGTCCAGGCCGAGCCCGGCCCGCTCCAGCATGCGCGGCACGGCGTACGCGGGCGCCATCAGCAGCCCGTCCTCGCCACCGGCCACATCACCCCTGACGAAGTCGACGGCCGCCGTCTCGTACGCCGTCAGATACGCGAGCGGCGTCAGCCCGCGCACCGACGCCCACTCCTCGCTCGCGAGCAGCACGAGCGCCGCACCGTCCGTCAGGGGCGTCGAGTTCCCGGCGGTCATGGTCGGCCCGGGGCCATCGGGGTTGCCGGGGGCGTCGGAGTGCTTCAGCCCGAACACCGGCTTCAGGGTGGCGAGTTTGCCGACCGTCGAGCCGGGCCGGAGGTTCTGGTCGCGGGCCAGCCCCCGGAAGGGCACGACCAGGTCCTCGAAGAAGCCGCGTTCGTACGCCGCCGCCAGCCGCTGATGGCTCGCGGCCGCCAACTCGTCCTGCGCCTCCCGTGTTACGCCCCACACGCGGGCCGTGACGGCGGCGTGCTCACCCATCGAGAGGCCCGTACGGGGTTCCGCGTTGCGCGGGATGTCCGGGACGAGGTGGCCGGGGCGGATCCGGGCGAGCGCCTTCAGCCGGGCGCCCGCCGACTTCGCACGCCGGACCTCCAGCAGGATGCGCCGCAGCTGGTCGTTGACGCCGAGCGGGGCGTCGCTCGCCGTGTCCGCGCCGCCCGCGATCGCCGACTCGGTCTGGCCGAGGGTGATCTTGTTGGCCGCCGCGATGACGGCCTGGAGGCCGGTGCCGCAGGCCTGCTGGATGTCGTACGCGGGAGTGCGGGCGTCCAGCCTCGACCCGAGCACGGTCTCGCGCGCGAGGTTGAAGTCCCGGCTGTGCTTGAGCACGGCACCGGCCACCAACTCCCCCACCGCTCCCGGCTCTTCGAGCCCGAAGCGGCTGCCGCGCCCGACGTGCTCGACGAGTCCGTCGACCGCCGCGGTCAGCATCTCCTGGGTCGAGGCGGTCGCGTACGGGCCGTCCGAGCGGGCGAAGGGGACACGGGTGCCGCCGACGACCGCGACGCGACGCGGCCGCGGCGCCGGGAGGGGGTCCCGCAGGGGTTTCGGCAGGGGGTTCCGCAGGGGTTCCAGGGGGCTCATCTCGACCTGCTCCTCACCGTGACGTAGGCTTACCTCCGGTAACCTTACTCCAGAGTAAGAATACGACCGAGCTGGGAGTTGGACGATGGCCGACCGCTACCTGAGCCTCACCGGCACCGCGCCCGGCCGGTTCCTGACCCGTCGGCTCGGGCTGCCGCAGCCGGTGCGGTTGCGGCGCCGGAGCGCCGAACAGCCCTCCTTCCGGGGCGAGTTGCTGCATCTCACCGCGGGCAGGTCAGAGCTGGACCTCGCGCCCGTCCTGGCCCGGTCGGGACCGCGCTCCGGTGGCGAAGGGCCGGTCGCCGTCGTCCTCGACGCCACCGGCGTCCGTGACGTCGAGGCTCTGGCCGAGGTGCACGCAGCGCTCCACCCCGTCGTGCGGTCGGTCGCCGAGAGCGGGCGGGTCGTGGTGCTCGGCGCGCCCCTTGACCCCGCCGACCATCATCAGGCCGCCGTCCAGCAGGCCCTCGAAGGGTTCGTACGGTCCCTCGGCAAGGAGATCGGGCGCGGGCGGACGGTGAATCTCGTACGGCTCCTGGAGGCGGGGGCCGCCGAGTCGACGCTGCGATTTCTGCTGTCGCCCAGGTCCGCCTATGTCAGTGGGCAGGTGATCGAGGTCGGCGGTCATGGTGACGGTGGTGGAGGCGGCGGTGGCAAGGGCGGGGACGGGGACGGAGATCCTGAGAAGCCTCTTGCCGGGCGTACCGCGCTCGTCACCGGGGCCGCCCGCGGGATCGGTGAGGCCGTCGCCGCGACGCTGGCGCGGGACGGGGCCCTGGTGGTGTGCCTCGACGTGCCTGCCGCAGGGGGCGATCTCGCCGCCGTCGCCGAGCGGCTCGGCGGGGTCGCGCTGCCGCTCGACATCACCGCGGAGGACGCGGGGGCGCGGATCGCGGACGCGTTGCCCGGCGGGCGGCTCGACGTGCTGGTCCACAACGCGGGGATCACTCGGGACCGGCGGCTGGTCAACATGGCTGCGGAGCGGTGGGGTTCGGTGCTCGACGTCAACCTTGCGAGTGTGCTTCGTACGACTGATGTGTTGCTCGGTGCGGGGGTGTTCCGAGGCGGTGGGCGTGTTGTTGCCACCGCGTCCATCGCCGGGGTCGCGGGGAATGCCGGGCAGACGAACTATGCGGCGTCCAAGGCGGGAGTTGTGGGGCTTGTGCGGTCGCTTGCGCCTCGGGCGCTCGCGGAATACGGCGTGACCGTCAACGCGGTCGCGCCAGGGTTTATCGAGACGAAGATGACCGCGGCCGTTCCTTTGTTCATTCGTGAAGCCGGGCGGCGGATGAACTCGCTCGCGCAGGGCGGGTTGCCTGTTGATGTGGCTGAGACGACGGCTTGGCTTGCGGATCCCGGGTCGGGGGCTGTGAACGGGCAGGTTGTTCGGGTCTGCGGGCAGAGCCTGTTGGGGGCGTGAGCGCTCCGCTTGGGGCGCCATTTGAGTCTGCGGGTGCGTTGTGGCTGGTCACGAATTTCCCCGCGCCCCTAAAGAATCCGTGCTCAGCCCAGAAGGGAAGTCAGTGTTGGATGACGTGAAGGGGCCCATGCACACCCACGTTCTCGACGGTTCGCCGCGTCTGTGGCCCTTGCTTGCCCGGGGTGCTTTCCTCTCGCCTTTCAAGCGTCCCCGGACGGGAGTCACCGCACCCCGTACCCGATTGGTCCTCCCGGATGTTCGTATCGATCTGGGAAAGCTCGCCGCCTATGAGCGGGCCTGTGGGTTCGGGGTGGGGGCCGACGAGTTGCCCGTCACCTATCCGCACGTTCTCGGATTCCCGTTGGTCATGCGGCTGATGAGTGAGCGGGCCTTTCCGTTGCCGTTGCTCGGGCTGGTGCACACGTCCATCGGGATCACCCGGCGGAAGGCGACGGCGGCGACCGGGGAGTACGAAATCGCCGTGCACGTCGATGAGTTGGTGCCCCACCGGCGCGGGACCGAGGCCGTCGTCGTTACGGAGATGCGGGCGGGCGACGAACTCGTGTGGGAGTCGCGGAGTACCTATCTGGCGAGGCACCGCACCCCGGCGGGGAACGCGGGCGGGCCGGCCTCGCCCGAGGAGCGCAAGCCGTTGCCCGTCGTGGCCGAGTGGGCGCTCGCCGGGGATGTGGGGCGGCGGTACGGGGCCGCGTCCGGCGACCGCAACCCGATCCACCTCCACCCCCTCACCGCCCGGCTGTTCGGCTTCCCCCGGGCCATCGCACACGGCATGTGGACCGTGGCGCGCTGCCTCGCCGAGCACGGGACGCCTCAAGCGGCCGTCGTCCGGGCGGAGTTCAGGGCGCCGGTGTTCCTGCCGGGGACGGTGTCGTACGGGGCGGAGGGTGCCGCCTTCGAGCTACGCGGGGCGGGTGGCCGGCTGCATCTGGCCGGAGAGGTCCTTCCGGTGCTCTGACGCGCGCCGGCTCTACTGGGCCGACCCGTGCTCCGACCAGGGTCTCCCCTCCATCAGATCCCCCAGGCCGGCCCAGGCGAAGTTCATCAACGTCGTGGCGGCCTGGCGGGCGGAGACGCCGGGGGTGGCGTTGGCCCAGGCGGCGAGGGACTCGGCGGCGCCGACGAGGGCCTCCGCGAGGCCGGCGACCTCGCGCTCGGGCAGCGACGGGTCCCGGTGTGCCTCACGGGCGGCCACCACGATCAGCTGCGTGACGAACGCGACGATCTCCTCGCGCATCGCGGCGAACTCCGCGGCGAACGGCTCCCCGTGCGTACGCGCCTGGAGGTGCAGCACCGCCCAGCCGTCCGGGTTCTGCGCGGTGTGCGTGAAGAACGCCCGCAGCCCGTCCCACAGTTGGCGGTCGGCGGGCAGGTCCTGCCTGACCCCGGCGCGCACGGCCGCGGTCAGGGCGGCGGCCTCACGCCGGATGCACGCGGTGAAGAGGTCTTCCTTGGAGTTCAGGTACAGATAGACCAACGGCTTGGACACACCCGCCAGATCGGCGATCTCGTCCATCGACGCGGCCCGGTATCCCCGCTGTCCGAAGGTCTGAACCGCCGCGTCCAGCATCTGCTGTTCGCGCACGGCACGCGGCATCCGCTTGCTCTTCACTGCACCCATACGAGCAAGAGTACGAGTTGTCCGTGGACAGCCCGGCGGAGTCGCCGGTCGTTACGACGTCCGGCCCTGGGCCCGCGACACCTCGTCCACCACGTCGTCCTCCTGGTTGCGGTTGGCCTCCAGGTTGGACTTGACGCGGTCGACGCGCTCGACGATCCGGATCGAGGCGCGGTCGCGCTCCTTGCGCAGGACGACGAAGCTGATGGGGGCCGAGATCAGCAGCGAGAGCAGGATGATCCACATGCCGTTCGAGTCGCCGAGCCCGCGCGGGGCGACACCGGAGTAGACGAGGCCCCAGACGACCACGAGGCAGCCCGCGAGGATTCCTAGGCGCATCAGTGTGTAGCGGAGCATCTCAATCCACTCTTCCGTGTCGAAGGGGTCCGAAGGGGTTCGAAAGTCCCCGACTTTCCCAAAGGGCACCGTCCAGTGAAGCACGCCCGGCACCGGATCTTGCAGGGGGGTACGGAGAGTCAGGTGAGCGGCAGCAGCATGAAAATGTCGTCGCGGTCGTCGCCGGGCGCGACCCGTATCGCGTCCGGTATGCGGCCGACCTCCTTGTATCCGCACGAGCCGTAGAACCGCTCCAGGCCGAGGCCGCCTCGGCAGGTGAGCCGGATCGCCTCGATGCCGTCGAGGGTGCGGGCGGCGTCCGCGGCGGCGGCCAGGAGGTCCCGGCCGTAGCCCCTGCCCTGGTGCTTCGGGTGGACCATCACCGTGTAGAGCCACACCCAGTGGGTCATCAGGCGGTGCGTGTTGAAGGTGAGGAAGGCTGCCGCGGCCACCTGTCCCTCCTCGTCGAAACCGGCCAGGAGACGGGCGCGGCCCTCCGACATCGCCGTGAAGTGTTTCAGCAGCTCCGGGCGGATGACCTCTCGGTCCACCGGTGCGACGAAGCCGACTGCGCCGCCCGCGTTGGAGACGTCCGTCCACAGGTCGAGAAGTCCGTCACGGACCTCAGGGGTCACGGCCGGATCGAGAACGAAGGTAAGGGCCATGCGGCAAGGCTAACCATTACGCCACGCCACCCTCAAGCGAGTCCCGACGTCACGTACGTCACGCGCTCTCTTCGCCCCCGCCGCCCCTACCCATTCCCGTCACTAACTCAGGGGCTCCGCCCCCGAACCCCCAAAAGACCAAAAGACTGCGCAGTTCCCCGCGCCCCTAGGTACCTAGGGGCGCGGGGAACTGGGCGAGAAGCCTCAAACCCTCATCGGCTGAGGCGACTCCCGACGCCCCGCGTCGGGACCGTCGTACTCGCGAATGATCTCGTACCGAGTGTTCCGCTCGACCGGCCGGAACCCGGCGTCACGGATCAGGTCGAGCAGATCCTCACGCGTCAGCTTGTTCGGCGTGCCGTAGTTGTCGGCGTCGTGCGTGATCTTGTACTCGACGACCGAGCCGTCCATGTCGTCCGCGCCGTGCTGCAGCGCCAGCTGGGCGGTCTGGACACCGTGCATGACCCAGAAGACCTTGACGTGCGGCACGTTGTCGAAGAGCAGCCGGGAGACCGCGAAGGTCTTCAACGCCTCCGCACCGGTCGCCATCTGCGTACGCGCCTGGAGGCGGTTGCGGACCTTGCCGTCCTTCACGTCGACGAAGTCGTGCTGGTAGCGCAGCGGGATGAAGACCTGGAAGCCGCCGGTCTCGTCCTGCAGCTCACGCAGCCGCAGGACGTGGTCCACCCGGTGACGCGGCTCCTCGATGTGGCCGTACAGCATCGTGCACGGGGTCTTCAGACCCTTCTCGTGCGCGAGGCGGTGGATGCGCGACCAGTCCTCCCAGTGGGTGCGGTGGTCGACGATGTGCTGCCGGATCTCCCAGTCGAAGATCTCCGCGCCGCCACCGGTGAGGGACTCCAGACCCGCGTCGATCAGCTCGTCGAGGATCTCGGAGGCGCTGAGCCCCGAGATCGTCTCGAAGTGGTGGATCTCCGTCGCCGTGAAGGCCTTCAGCGAGACGTCCGGGAGCGCCTTCTTCAGTTCGCTGAGCGAGCGCGGGTAGTAGCGCCACGGCAGGTTCGGGTGCAGGCCGTTCACGATGTGCAGCTCGGTGAGGTTCTCGCCCTCCATCGCCTTGGCGAGCCGGACGGCCTCCTCGATGCGCATCGTGTACGCGTCCTTCTCGCCCGGCTTGCGCTGGAACGAGCAGTAGGCGCACGAGGCGGTGCACACGTTCGTCATGTTGAGGTGGCGGTTGACGTTGAAGTGGACGACGTCGCCGTTCTTCCGCGTCCGCACCTCGTGGGCGAGCCCGCCCAGCCAGGCGAGGTCGTCCGACTCGTACAGCGCGATGCCGTCCTCGCGGGTCAGCCGCTCACCGGCCCGGACCTTGTCCTCCAGCTCGCGCTTGAGCCCGACATCCATGCGTGTACCTCTCCTCTTGACGAACCCTGTCAACCGTACGCCCAGCCGTCCGGCCATCCCGAAGCAGGCGGCTACTCCTCTTCGGGCAGCTCACCCACCCGGTTCTCCCACTTCGTGGAGAGCACGATCGTCGTGCGGGTCCGGGAGACGCCCTTCGTCCCCGACAGCCGCCGGATGGTCTTCTCCAGGCCGTCCACGTCGGGCGCCCGCACCTTGAGCATGTAGGAGTCGTCGCCGGCGATGAACCAGCAGTCCTCGATCTCGTTGAGGTCCTTGAGCCGGTGCGCCACGTCCTCGTGGTCGGTGGCGTCGGAGAGCGAGATGCCGATGAGGGCGGTGACGCCGAGGCCGAGCGAGGTCGCGTCGACCGTCGCGCGGTAGCCGGTGATGACACCGGCGGCCTCCAGGCGGTTGATGCGGTCGGTGACGCTGGGTCCCGACAGTCCGACGAGGCGTCCCAGCTCCGCGTAGGAGGCCCGGCCGTTCTCCCTGAGGGCCTGGATGAGCTGCCTGTCCACCGCGTCCATGCGATCGATAGCCTTCCGCTGAAAGTTCCTGAAGTGATGTATTGGGTACTGCGCGTTGCTCAGAAGTACATCTCGGTCGTACGGGTCGTACGGGTCGTACGGGTCGAACGTCGTGCTCAGGTGCTGCTCGGATGCTGCTCAGGTCGTCGTGCGTGAGCCGCCGCCTAGTTCGCCCTCCCAGCGGCGGTAGAGCGTGTGCCCGACGCCCGCCGCGTCCAGCACGCGTCCGGCGACGAAGTCCACCAGGTCCTGGATGTGGGTCGCGCCCGCGTAGAACGCCGGGGAGGCCGGCAGTACGGTCGCGCCCGCGTCGTCCAGTGTCACCAGATGCCGCAGGGTCTGCCCGTTCAACGGGGTCTCGCGGACGGCGACGACCAGCGTGCGCCGCTCCTTGAGCGTGACGCTCGCGGCGCGCTGCAACAGGTCCTTGGAGAGGCCGAGCGCGACCCCGGCGACACAGGCGGTGGAGGCGGGCACGATCAGCATGCCCTTCGAGGCGTACGAGCCCGACGACGGCCCCGCCGCCAGGTCCCCCGCGCTCCAGTGCCGTACGTCGTCGACGTCCACCGCGAAGGTGCCGGGCTTGCCGTCGGCCCCCCGGCCGAGCCACTCCCGCAGGTCCTCCTGCCAGTGGCCGTCCCGGAAGCTGATCCCGGTCTCGTCGAGCAGCGTGAGCCGTGAGGCCCGCGAGACGACCAGGTCGACGCTCTCGCCGGCCGCGAGGAGGGCACGCAGCACGGCCGCCGCGTACGGAGTTCCGGACGCGCCGGAGACCCCCACGATCCAAGGCCGACGCTGAGTTTCTCCTGCGTTCACACCCTGAGCCTACCGGCGGGCCGCCCGGAGCTCAGGACCGGCCGCGCCTGCGGGCGGTCCGCGGACCGCACCCTGCCCACACGGTGCTCAGACGGTCAGGCCGCGCACCAACAGATCGAGCAGCGCGCACGCGAAGAGGGCGATCCCGATGAAGCCGTTGACGCTGAAGAAGGCGCGGTTCACCCGGGAGAGGTCGTGCGGGCGGACGATCGAGTGCTCGTACAGGAACGCGCCCGCGACGATCACCAGGCCGACCCAGAAGAAGGTGCCCGCGTCGGTGGCCAGCGCGTACCAGACGAAGAGCGCCGTCGTGAGGGTGTGGCAGACGCGCGCGCCCCAGACGGCCGCCGGGATGCCGAAGCGGGCCGGGACCGACATGACGCCGATCTCGCGGTCCGTCTTCACGTCCTGGCAGGCGTAGATGAGGTCGAAGCCGCCGATCCAGATGCCGACCGCGAGGCCGAGGATCACCGCGTCCCAGGACCACTCACCGGTGATCGCGAGCCAGCCGCCGATCGGCCCCATCGCCTGCGCGAGACCGAGGATGGCCTGCGGGAAGTTCGTGAACCGCTTGCCGTACGGGTACACGACCATCGGGATGACCGCGATGGGCGCCAGCGCCAGGCACAGCGGGTTGAGCAGGGCCGCGGCGCCGAGGAAGAACACCAGGGCGACCAGCGCGCCCGTCCACGCGTGCTTCACGCTCATCGCGCCGGTGACCAGCTCGCGATGGGCCGTACGGGGATTGCGGGCGTCGATCTCCCGGTCGATGATCCGGTTCGCGGCCATGGCGAAGGTACGCAGACCGACCATCGCGACGGTCACCAGCAGCAGCCGGCCCCAGTGGATGTTCCCGTCCAGCGTGAACATCGCCGTCAGCGCCGCGATGTACGCGAAGGGCAGCGCGAAGACGGAGTGCTCGATCATGACGAGGCGCAGGAACGCCTTGGTGCGCCCCGGCTGCGGGATCGCGGCTGATGCGCTGCTCACGAGAGTCCGTACTCCTTCCACCGGCGGTCGACCTTCGCCGCCGTCTCCGGGTCGGACAGCACCATGTCGGGCCAGCCGCCGTCCCGTGTGTACCCCTCCTCGGGCCACTTCCTCGTGGCGTCGATGCCCGCCTTGCCGCCCCAGAACTGCTGGTACGAGGAGTGGTCGAGGTGGTCGACCGGTCCCTCGACGACGGTGAGGTCGCGGGAGTAGTCCGTGTTCCCCAGTGCGCGCCACGCGACCTCGTGCAGGTCGTGGACGTCGCAGTCGGAGTCGACGACCACGATCAGTTTGGTGAGGGACATCATGTGGGCGCCCCAGACGGCGTGCATCACCTTCTGGGCGTGCTTGGGGTACTTCTTGTCGATCGCGACGATCGCGCAGTTGTGGAAGCCGCCCGCCTCGGGGAGGTGGTAGTCCACGATGTCCGGCACGATGATCTTGAGGAGGGGGAGGAAGAACCTCTCCGTCGCCCGGCCCAGCGGACCGTCCTCGGTCGGCGGCCGGCCGACCACGATCGACTGGAGCAGCGGGCGCCTGCGCATCGTCACGCAGTCGATGGTCAGGGCCGGGAAGGGCTCCTGCGGGGTGTAGAAGCCGGTGTGGTCGCCGAAGGGCCCCTCGGGCAGCATCTCGCCGGGCTCCAGCCACCCTTCGAGTACGACCTCGGCCTGCGCCGGCACCTGCAACGGCACCGTCTTGCAGTCGACCATCTCGATCCGCTTGCCCTGGACGAACCCGGCGAAGAGGTACTCGTCGATGTCACCGGGCAGGGGTGCCGTGGACGCGTACGTCACCGCGGGCGGGCAGCCGAAGGCGATCGCGACCGGCAGCCGCTCGCCCTTGCGCGCGGCCACCTGGTAGTGGTTGCGGCTGTCCTTGTGGATCTGCCAGTGCATGCCGATGGTGCGCTTGTCGTGGCGCTGGAGCCGGTAGAGCCCGAGATTGCGGATGCCGCTCTCCGGGTCCTTGGTGTGGGTCAGGCCCAGGTTGAAGAAGGACCCGCCGTCCTTGGGCCAGGTGAAGAGGGCCGGCAGTTGGTCCAGGTCGACCTCGTCGCCCTGGAGCACGACCTCGTGCACCGGCGCGTTGTCGGACTTGATCTTCTTCGGCGGTACGTGGGTCATGGCGCCGAGCTTCCCGAAGGCCTCGCGCACCCCGATGAACCCCTGCGGCAGCTCCGGCCTGAGCAGTCCGCCGATCTTCTCGCTGATGTCCTCGTACGACTTCAGGCCGAGCGATTTGAGGAGCCTGCGGTCCGTCCCGAAGACGTTCATCGCCAGCGGCATCGCCGACCCGCGCACGTTCTCGAAGAGCAGAGCGGGGCCGCCCGCCTTCTGGACGCGGTCGACGATCTCCCCGACCTCCAGATACGGGTCCACCTCGGCCTTGATGCGCTTGAGGTCGCCCTCGCGCTCAAGCGCCCGGAGCAGGGAGCGAAGATCGTCGTAAGCCATGCGTTCCAGTATCGGCTACTCGCTACGCTGAACCTGTAACGGGGGCCGCTCACCCGGCCCCGATCTCGCACGCATCTCCACTCTCCACACGCAGGGGGACCGCCGAATGCTTCGGGTGCTGATGATTCTGGTGCCGCTCGGGCTCAGCATCTATGCGTTCATCGACTGCATCACCACCGACGAGAAGGACATCCGGTACATCCCGAAGCCCCTCTGGGCGATCCTCGTGCTGCTGTTCCCGCTCGTCGGCTCCATCTCCTGGCTGATCGTCGGCCACCAGCGCAAGCCGCGGGGCCTCTCCTCCGGCCGGGGCGGCTGGGTCGCGCCCGACGACAACCCGGAGTTCCTGAAGTCCTTGAAGGACGACAAGAAGGACGACAGCAAGGGCGAGGGCAAGGACGACGCCGCTACGGACGCCGTCACGGACGACGAGGCGCACCTCAAGAACTGGGAGGACGACCTCCGCCGCCGCGAGGAGGAGCTGAAGCGGCGCGAGGGCGGAACGGGCGACGGCCCGGACGACTCGACACCGCCGAAGCCCTGACGTGGAGTTCTGAGACGCAGTTCCGAGATGGAGCCCTGAGATGGAGATCCGTCTGCTGGTCACCTTCGAGAAGGTCGCCACCGTGCTGAGCTTCACGCAGGCGGCGGCCGAGCTGAAGTACGCCCAGTCCAGCGTGACCAGCCAGATCCGCGCCCTTGAGTCCTCGCTCGGGGCGCAGCTCTTCGACCGGCTCGGCAGCCGTATCCGCCTGACCGAGGCGGGCGAACGGCTCCTCCCCTACGCCCGGCAGATCATCGAGCTGAGCGAGGAGGCACGGGCGGCGGTCGTCGGTACGGAGGAGCCCTCGGGCACGCTGACGATCGGCACGATGGAGTCGCTGACGTCCTACCGTCTGTCCCCGCTCCTCGAACTGTTCCACCACCGCTATCCCGGGGTGCGGCTGTCCATGCGTCCGACGCTGGGCGACGAGACCCGGCAGGCGCTGCGGCAGGGCACGTACGACGTGGGTTTCCTGATGGAGCGGGAGACGGAGCACACCGGTCTCGAGGTCACACTGCTCACGGAGGAGCCGCTGGCGCTGGTGGCGGCGCCCGGCCATCCCCTGGCGGGAGCGGCCGTGCCGACCGTGTCGACCGCCGATCTGGTGCACGAGCCGCTGCTGGCCACCGAACCGGGCTGCGCCTACCGGGACCTGTTCGAGGAGGAGCTCAACACGGAGTCCGCGGAGCCGGTCCCGTTCATGGAGTTCGGCACGATCGAGGCGACCAAGCGCGCGGCGGCGGCCGGCCTCGGCATCGCCCTCCTGCCCGCGGTGACGGTGGCGGAGGAGCTTGCCGACGGCCGGCTCGTGGCCCTGCCCTGGGAGCAGCCGTTCACCCTCAGCACTCAGCTGGCGTGGCGGTCCGGGAAGCGGCTTCCGGCGCACGCGCGGCTGTTCGTGGAGCAGGCGCGGAAGCTGGTTGCCGAGCAAGGGTGACCTTGAGGCTCGCCGCCACGATCAGCGGGACGCCCAGCGCCTGGACGAGCCCGATGTGGTGCCCGTAGACCGCCCAGTCCGCGACCATCGCCACCGCCGGGTAGGTGAAGGCGAGCACGGCGATCTTGGCGGTCGGCAGCTGCGCGTAGGCGGCGTACATCAGGACGTACATCAGGCCCGTGTGGACGACCCCGAGGCCGACCAGCCAGCCCCAGTCGGCACCCGTGCCGCTCATCGCGCCGAAGTCGGCGAACGGCAGGAGCAGCGGGATCCCGACGACGACCTGGACGAGGGCGATGAGGTGCGGGCGTACGCCCGTGATGCGCTTGGTCACCAGGGTGGACAGGCCGTAGAGGAGCGCGGCGAGGAGGGCCTGGCCGACGCCGAGGACGTACGTGCCGTCGCCGCCGGTGAAGTCCGAGGGCGTGACGCCCGAGACCAGGATCAGGCCCCCGAAGGCGAGCGCGATCCAGCCGGCCTTCGCGGCGGTGAGGCGTTCGCGGAAGAGGAGGGCGCCGAGCAGCACCACGTAGAACGGCTGCGTGTGGTAGACGACGGTCGCGACCGAGATCGACGTGTTCTCGTACGACTGGAAGAGGAGGACCCAGTTGAAGACGATGAACAGGCCGCCCAGTGCGGCGAGTCCGAGTTTGCGCGGGGTGAGCCCGTGGTCGCGGAAGTAGCCGCGGGCGAGGGCGTACGCGCCGAGTGCCAGGGCTCCGAAGAGCACGCGGAAGAACACGACGTTGAGGGGCGAGGCGCCCGACTCGACGACGAAGATGCCGAGGGTTCCGGAGAGAACCATCGCCGCGGTCAGCTGAACGGTGCCCTTGCGCTCGGACGAGCTGTCTGTAGCCATGCCCCGAAGCTACGAGCGGCCGCCGGTACGGGTCCACGCCCCACCGGGGCGTCCTCCCGATGGGCCCATCGGCCCGCCCGATGACATTTCTCGCCCCCGCCGCCCCTACCCATTCCCGTCCCTTTCCGGGGGCCGGCCCCCGAACCCCCGCTCCTCAAACGCCGGAGGGGCTGATTTTCAGCGGGGTCTGGGGGCGGAGCCCCCAAGGGACGGGAATGGGTAGGGGCGGCGGGGGCGAAAAAGGCCCCACCGGTCAACGTCCCGCCGCCAGGCGGTAGAACGCCTGGGTCGTGCGCGGATGGGCCATCTCGTCCAGCAGGTGTCGCCACTCGGGATCGTCGTTGGCGGCCGGGTGCGCCTGGTCCCAGGCGGCCAGCAGCGGAGCGAGCTCGCTCTCGGAGGTCACGACGACGGGGGTCGGCTCGGCCGAGGGGATGCTGGGGGCTGCGGAGAGGTTCATGACGTTTCCTTCCGGGTGGAGAGGCCGTGAACCTCTCGGATCGTCTGGTACAACCATCCCGCCCCCCGCCCGACACCACCATGAAGCGACCTCCCTGAACGAAGGTGCAGCTAGCCCTACCACGCACCGGGGGCACGGGCCACGGCCAACCTCCTTGCGGGGAGGATCAGTTGCCGGAGCGCGGGGACCGACGCCGATGTGGTGCTGAGACGGCACCTGCGCGCGGAGCACTACCTCACATAGCGGGCCGGCCCGGTGGCCCGGCCCAGCAGGTACTCCAGCGGTCCGCGGCGGAAGTAGCGGGACCAGACGACGGCCAGGACGGTGACGGCGGCGATGAAGCCGAGCAGGACGTACAGCGGGGAGCCGGGCAGTTCCTCGATGCCGAGGATCCGGATACCGACTATGTGGAAGACGTACGCCGTCAGGGACATCGTGCCGACCGCGACGACCGGCCCGGCGAGACGGCGGAAGCGGGGCAGGGTCTCGACGGCGGCGACGCAGGCGACGAGGACCGTGAGGGCGACTCCGGTGTTGGCGATCACGGAGAGGGTGGTCTCGCTGTGCGGGGAGGCCACCCACAGCCAGGCGGTGGTGTCGCCGGTGGGGTAGCCGGCCGTGTCGGACCACCAGGCCGACATGACCGAGCCGGAACCGCCGCCCCAGCCGCCCTCCCCCGCGGTGCTCTCGGTGAGGGCACCGCGCACTCCGGGGACCAGGTGCAGGGCCAGCCACGAGCCGCCGTACCCGAGCACGGCGAGGCCGGCGCCGGTGACGGCGAGACGGGCGCGTACGACCGTGGACGCGAGGTCGAGACGGGCCACCGCCATGCCCGCGAGGACGAACGGGATCCAGGTCAGCGCGGGGTAACTGCCGTTGAACAGCAGCTCCATGAAGCCGCCGGTGTCGCTGACGCGGGCGAGCGGGTCGTGCCGGGTGACGGTCTCGGCCCAGCTGCCATTGTCGATCGACCGCTGGACGGCGTAGAGGAGTTGGGGCAGCAGCAGGGCCGTACCGGCGGCGAGTGCGGCCAGGGTGGCGGGGCGCAGGCGGTGGAAGGGCAGGACCATGACGAAGTAGAGGCCGTAGAAGGCGAGGATCACCTCGACGGGGGTGCCGGTGGAGGTCAGCCAGGTGCCGAGGGCGAGCAGGACGACCGCCCGGATCAGGACCTTGGCGACGGCCTGGCGTCCCTCGCGGCCCGTCCTGGGCGTCCGGCGGCCGGTCATCAGGATGATCGAGAAGCCCGCCAGGAAGGCGAAGAGGGCGGAGGCCCGGCCGTGGGCCAGTTCCATCACGAAGCCGGTGGCACCGCCGCCCGCCGGGTCGGGGCCGACGTGGGCCGCGTACATTCCGAAGACGGCGAGACCGCGGGCGAGGTCGACACCGACGAGACGGCCGGCGGAGGCCGCCTGCGACGGGCGGCTCCCGCGGGCGGGCGCGGCGGCCGGACCGGCGGCGGTGGTCTCTGGGGCCTTGGGCTCCGATGCGTTCTGCGTCATGCTTCCAGGCTGGGAAAATCGCAGCTCGGGGCCCATCCGCCGAGCGTCCGGCGACCCCCCGCCGGGTGGCGGGACCCACCCCGCCGGGCGGCGGATTCACCGTCCCGTCGATGCGCCGGAGCGGGCCGGTGTGCCTAGGCTTGGCCCGAAATCAACAGGTGGGCGACAGGCCGGCAGACGGGACGCGAGTGATCCGGGTTCAGGTGGTGGACGACGAGGCGCTGATCCGGTCCGGCTTCGAACTGATCCTCAACGCGGCCGAGGACATCGAGGTCGTCGCGACCTCCACCGGCGCGGAGGCGGCCGGCACGGTGACGCGGCTGCGGCCCGACGTCGTGCTGCTGGACATCCGGATGCCCGACGTCGACGGGCTGACCGTGCTGCGGGAGATCCGGGCGATGCCCGAGGCACCGGTCGTGGCGATGCTGACCACCTTCGACTCGGACGAGTACATCGTGACGGCCCTGCGGTCGGGCGCGGCCGGGTTCATCCTCAAGGACACCGAGCCCGAGCAGTTGGCACAGCTCGTGCGGACTCTCGCGGCCGGTGGCGTGGTGCTGTCGCCGAAGGCGTCACGGTCGATGCTGCACGGCCACCCCGGGCACGCGGCGGGGGCCGGGGACGATCCGGAGGTACGCCGGGTCGGCCTGCTCAGCGGCCGTGAGCGCGAGGTGCTCGTGCTGGTCGCGGAGGGGCTGTCCAACGCCGACATCGGTGCGCGGATCCACCTCAGCGCGGGCACGGTCAAGGACCACGTCAGCGCGATCCTCACCAAGCTGCGGGTGGGCAGCCGTGTCCAGGCGGCGCTGCTCGCGCAACGGGCGGGGCTGCTGGGCGGGCGCGGCGGGGAAGCGGGCCGTCGAAGGTGAGGGAGGCGGTGGAAGGCGCGGCTGTCCGAAAGGGGAACCGGTGGTTCATGGCCGGGCGTACGCGTCCGGTGGCGGCGGCCCGGCTCGTCGACGTGCTGCTCGTCGCCCTGGCGGCGCTTGACGTGTGGTGGCAGCTCGACCGGGACACCCCGGTCGAGGTGGTCCTCTCGGTCGCCGCCTGCGCGGCCCTCGCGGTGCGGCGGCGCTTTCCGCTGCCCGTCTTCCTGCTGTCGCTGCCCGCCGCGCTGTTCTCGTCGGTCGTGGTGGCACCCCTGGCCGCCCTCTACACGCTGGCCGAACGCAGCCGGGACCGCCGCCTGTTGATCGTCTGCGCCATCGCGTCGGCGGCGGCATCCGCCATGCCGTGGCCGCTGTCGGAGTACGCGTCGGACGACCGCACCTGGACCTTCGTCAACTTCGTCTATCTGCTGGCCACCGCGGCCGCTCCGGTCTTCCTGGGCCAGCTGGTCCAGGCCCGGCGCGACGCCGCGGCCCGGCTGGTCGAGATCGAGGAGGCACGCGAGCACGAGCGGCGGCTGCACGCCCAGAACGTGCTGGCCCGCGAACGGGCCCAGCTGGCCCGGGAGATGCACGACGTCGTCTCCCACCAGGTGAGCCTCATCGCCGTACGGGCCGGGGCGCTGCAGGTCGGCGCGCCGGACCCCGGCACGCGCGAGGCCGCCAGGACGATCCGCGAGCTGAGCGTCACGACACTCGACGAACTGCGGCACATGGTCACGCTGTTGCGGGCCTCGGGCGGCCGTACGACCGAACTGACCCCGCAGCCGACCCTCGCGGACCTGCGGCAGCTGATCGACACGAGCGGTATCGAGGTGACCCTGGAGGGCGAACTGCCGCCCGGTATCGGGGCCCCGGTCCAGCGCGCGGTCTACCGGACCGTGCAGGAGGCCCTCACCAACGTACGCAAACACGCGCCCGGCGCGACGGCGACCGTACAGCTGTGGCACCTGGGCGACGAGCTGGGCGTGACCGTCACGAACACCCCGCCGACCCGTCCCACCCTCGAACTGCCGGGATCGCAACAGGGGTTGATCGGCCTGGGGGAACGGGCCGAGAACCTCGACGGCTCCTTCGAGGCGGGCCCGACGGAGGACGGCGGCTACCGGGCCGGGCTTCGACTGCCGGCGACGACCGACTGACCGCTCACCGGGTGGGCCGCCCTCACTCAGGAGGACGTGCGGGTCGGTCGTCGCGCAGGACGAGGGCGAGGAGACCCGGGAAGCGGGCGTCGAACTCCTCGCGGCGGAGGCGGTTGACGCGCCTGGCCCCCTCGTCGCGCTGCTCGACGAGTCCGGCGCCGCGCAGCACCGAGAAGTGATGACTGAGAGCCGCCTTGCCGACCGGCACGTCGAAGCTTCCGCAGCTGCGCGTCCAGACGGGGGACCCCGCCAGCTCCCGTACGAGCGTGATCCGTACGGGATCGGAGAGGGCGGCGAGGGCGGTCAGGACCGGGACCTCGTCGGGGTGGGTGTGCTCGGGGGCAGCCCGATGACCGACGCGTTCCGCCATGTCCGCCTCCCCGTTGCGCAAGGTCCCCGTTGAGCCAGGTCGCTTCCGCCTTGCCGAGTGTTCGACGAAAACCATACACTCCGAAGTGTTCGCTTTTCATTGAACAGTCGACCGGGGAGTGTGGCATGCGCGCGGTTCAGGTCCAGGAGTACGGCGGTCCCGAGGCCCTCAGGACGGTGGAGACGGAGGTGCCCGAACCGGGCCCCGGCCAGGTGAGCGTGGACGTGGCGTACACGGGGGTGAACTTCGCCGACCTCAAGGCGCGGGGCGAGGGCTACCGCGTGCCGTCACTGCCGTACGTCCCCGGCCTCGAGGTCTCGGGCCGGGTCCGGGCGCTCGGCGAGGGCGTGTCAGGGGTCGAGGTGGGCCAGGAGGTGGCGGCCCTCACGAACGGCGGCGCGTACGCGGACGTGGTGGTGGCCGACGCGACGACGGTCTTCCCGCTGCCGTCCGGCGTGGACCTCCGTACGGCCGCCACGCTGCCCACGGTCCTGCCGACCGCGTACGCCCTCGTGCACGCGGTGGGCAGGCTGCAGCCCGGCGAGACGGTTCTCGTGCAGGGCGCGGCGGGCGGAGTCGGCACTGCGGTGGGGCAGTTGGCGAAGGCGGCCGGAGCCTCCGGCGTGTTCGGGGTGGTGTCGGGCGCGGCGAAGGCCAAGCACGCGCTGGACCACGGCTACGACGACGTGTTCGTCGCCTCCTCCGCGGAGTTCGCGGACGAGGTGCGTGCGGCGACGGGCGGCCGGGGCGTCGACCTGGCCCTCGACCCGGTCGGCGGCGAGACCTTCAGGTCGTCCCTCGCCTCGCTGGCCGTCTTCGGCCGCCTGGTGTCGTTCGGCAACGCGAGCTCGGCCGAGCCGTGGCGGGTGGGCCAGCCGGAGCTGTACCCGACCGGCCTGTCGGTCTCCGGCTTCTCCATCCTGACCCTGGCCCAGACGGCGCCGGGCGCCCTGCGGGAGCTGACGGAGAAGGCGTTCCGGGCCGTGGCGGAGGGGGTCGTGTCCCTGCCGGTGACCGCGGAGTTCCCGCTGGAGCAGGCGTCCGAGGCCCACCGGCTGATGGGCGGACGGACGAGCACGGGGAAGCTGTTGCTGCGGGTCGCGTAACAGGACCTCGCCCCCCCGCGACCCACTCCTATCGCCCCCTCCCGTCACTCGCCGGTGCCGCGCGGGGGCGATTCGGGTTTCGTGTGGAGGACTTCGCGGGCCTGGTCCGCGGCGCGGGCGGTGCTCTCGGAGATGAAGTCGAGGAAGCGGGCGATGCTCTCCAGGCGAGTGGCGGCCGGGGTGTCGCGGCCGAGGACGCCGACGCCGTTCCGCGCCGTCTCGGCGATCTGGGCGACACTGCGGGCGCTGGCCATCATGGACTGGTACCAGATGTCGTCGTCGACGACATAGCGCTCGCGGCGGCGTTCGTCCCGTTCCCGGCGGATGAGGCCCTGGCTCTCCAGGAACGCGACCGCTTTGGAGATGGACGCCGGACTGACCTGGAGGCGCTGGACGAGTTCGGACGCCGTGAGACTGCCCGAGTCGCTGATACAGAGGGCGGCCATCACCCGGGCCATCATCTTGGGCGTGCCCGACTGCATGAAAACGGTGGTGAGCGTCTCCTCGTACTCGCGCACGGCCTCGGCGTCGCGCCCATGGGCCTGCTCGGGCGCCTGCGACCCCCGGGGCTCGGCCTGCCTGCGCCGGTGGGCGCGGCGCTCGGTGGCCCGGTGGGCCAGGTCGGCGCGGTAGCCGGTGGGGCCGCCGTTGCGCATCACCTCACGCGTGATCGTCGAGGTCGGACGGTCGAGACGCCTCGCGATCTCCGCGTAGGCGAGCCCGTCGGCCAGACCCAGCGCGATCTGCTGACGTTCCTGCTGGGTGAGTCTGCCTCCCGGCATCGCGGTCCCCTTCCATGCTTCCCTGAACGCCTCCAGCATAGCGTTCACTCGCATCCCAATGCAACGAGCGATAACGCTCGCGTTGCATTAAATCTCAGACCGTTGCAACGATATTTACACTCTGAGCTGCACTTATGTAGTTCAAGTGCAACAACCTCATTGCGCGACTCATGAACGCAACGTAGCGTTTCCTGTGTCAGAAACAAGCAGCGCAAGAGGAGAACACCATGCAGAAGTTCGACACCCCCGCCGCGATCTCCGCCGTTCTCGACATCCCCGCGGGACGCATCCGGCTCATCGCCGCCGACCGGGCCGACACCACGGTCGAGGTCCTGCCGGCGGACGCCTCGAACAGCCGCGACGTGAAGGCGGCGGAGCAGACCGAGGTCGCGTACGGCGACGACGGTGTCCTGCGGATCGAGGCCACACCGGCGAAGAACCGGATCCTCGGCCACTCCGGATCCGTCGAGGTGACCGTCCAGCTCCCCGTCGGCTCCCGCATCGAGGCGAAGACGGCCGCCGGCGAGTTCCGGGGCGTCGGACGGCTCGGTGACGTCGCCTTCGAGGGCGCGCAGGGCTCGGTCAAGCTCGACGAGACCGCGAGTGCCCGCCTCACCCTCCTCGCCGGTGACATCGCGGTCGGCCGCCTGGGCGGCGACGCGGAGATCAGCACCCAGAAGGGCGGCATCCACATCGCCGAGGCCGTGCGCGGCGCGGTCGAGCTGCGCACCGAGGCCGGCGACATCTCGGTCGGCGCCGCACGCGGAGTCTCCGGCTCCCTGGACGCCGGCACCACCTACGGCCGGATCACCAACGCGCTCAAGAACACCGACGGCGCCGACGCCGGCCTGAACATCCGCGCGACCACCTCCTACGGCGACATCACCGCCCGCAGCCTCTGAACGACCACACCGTCCGCAGCTTCTGAAGGAGCACTCATCATGACCGGCTTGGCCATCGCGGCGAACGGGCTGCGCAAGTCCTACGGCGACAAGAGCGTGCTCGACGGCGTCGACGTGGCCGTCCCCGAAGGAACGGTCTTCGCCCTGCTCGGCCCGAACGGCGCCGGCAAGACCACCGCCGTGAAGATCCTCTCCACCCTCGTCTCCGCCGACTCCGGCACCGGCGACATCCGCATCGGCGGCCACGACCTGGCCGCCGACCCCCAGGCGGTGCGGGCCGCGATCGGTGTCACCGGCCAGTTCTCCGCGGTCGACGGCCTGATCACCGGCGAGGAGAACATGCTCCTCATGGCGGACCTGCACCACCTCTCCAAGCAGGAGGGCCGACAGGTCACCGCCGAACTCCTGGAACGCTTCGACCTGGTGGAAGCCGCGAAGAAACCCGCCTCCACCTACTCCGGCGGCATGAAACGCCGCCTGGACATCGCCATGACCCTGGTCGGCAACCCCCGAATCATCTTCCTCGACGAACCCACCACCGGACTGGACCCACGCTCCCGCCACAACATGTGGCAGATCATCCGCGAACTCGTCACCGGCGGAGTGACCGTCTTCCTCACCACCCAGTACTTGGAGGAAGCGGACGAGCTCGCCGACCGCATCGCCGTCCTCAACGACGGCAAGATCGCCGCCGAGGGCACCGCCGAGGAACTCAAACGCCTCATCCCCGGCGGCCACGTACGACTGCGCTTCGACGACCCGGACACCTACCAGACCGCCGCCCTCGCCCTGCACGAGGCGAGCCGGGACGACGAGGCACTCTCGCTCCAGATCCCCAGCGACGGAAGCCAGCGCGAGTTGCGCTCCATCCTCGACTGGCTCGACACGGCCGGCATCGAGGCCGACGAACTCACCGTGCACACCCCCGACCTCGACGACGTGTTCTTCGCCCTGACCGGTCCGGCCGGCATCCCCAACCAGCCCAAGGAGAACGTCCGATGAGCTCCCTCGCCCTCGCCGTACGCGACTCGTCCACGATGCTGCGCCGCAACCTCCTGCACGCCCGGCGCTACCCGTCCCTCACCCTGAACCTGCTGCTCACCCCGATCATGCTGCTGCTGCTCTTCGTCTACGTCTTCGGCGACACGATGAGCGCGGGCATAGTCGGTGGCGGCGGTCCGGACCGGTCCGCGTACATCGCGTATCTCGTCCCGGGTCTGCTGCTGATGACCATCGGCAGCACGACCATCGGCACCGCGGTGTCCGTCTCCAACGACATGTCCGAGGGCATCATCGCCCGCTTCCGCACGATGGCGATCCACCGCCCTTCGGTGCTCGTCGGACACGTCGTCGGCAGCGTGCTGCAGTCGGTCATCAGCGTGGTCCTCGTCGGGGCCGTCGCCGTGGCCATCGGCTTCCGGTCCACGGACGCGACCGCCATGGAGTGGCTGGCGGCGTTCGGACTGCTCGTGCTGTTCGCCCTGGCGCTCACCTGGATCGCGGTCGGCATGGGCCTGATCAGCCCGAACGCCGAAGCCGCCAGCAACAACGCGATGCCGCTGATCTTCCTGCCCCTGATCTCCAGCGCCTTCGTCCCGGTCGGCTCCATGCCGGGCTGGTTCCAGCCGGTCGCCGAGTACCAGCCCTTCACGCCGGCCATCGAGACCCTGCGCGGGCTGCTGCTCGGCACCGAGATCGGCCACAACGGCTGGCTCGCGATCGCCTGGTGCCTGGGTCTCGCGGTCCTCGGCTACTTCTGGTCGACCGCGAAGTTCAACAGCGACCCGAAGTAACCGCCGTGACAGCGCGGGCCACCTCCCGCAACTCGTCCCGCCCCAGGGCGGCGCACCCGACACCACGTCGGCGTACGCCGCCCTGTCGGCGTCCTCGGCGAGACCGTCGGAGACAGGCTGGAGACTGGTTGGAAACTGGTTGGAGATCCGAACGAACGGAGACCGATGCCATGCCGGACACAGCAGCCGTGAACTCCCCCGGTCCCGGCGACCCCCGCCCCAGCCCGCGCGAGGTCCTGGCCCGCTATCAGCAGGCGATGCTCGACGGTTCCGCGGACGACCTGGCCGACCTCTACGCGGTGGACGCCGTCCACGAGTTCCCGTTCCTCTTCCCCGGCATGCCCGAGCGGTACCAGGGGCGCGAGGAGGTACGTGCGGGCTACCGGGCGGCCTGGGGCGCGAGCCCGGCGCGACCGCGGGAGATCCGTGACGTCGTCGTGCACGACAGCACCGACCCCGAGGTGATCACCGTCGAGCAGGTCGTCACCGGGACCGTGACCACGACCGGCCGGTCCTTCAGCTTCCCCGGCCTGCTGGTGATCCGGGTCCACGACGGCCTGATCACGCATGTCCGCGACTACATGGACGGACTCGGTGTGGCGCATGCCATGGGCCGCCTGCCGGCGGTGGTGACCGCGCTGTCCCAGTAGGTGTGCTGGTAGGCATGTCGGCAGGTGTGACGCGTTAGACGGGTCGTGTCGTGGGGAGAGGGTGGGGATGAGAGCCGACGACCTCGTACCACTGGGACGCACAGGACTTCAGGTCAGCCGACTCGGGCTGGGACTCGCTTCCCTGGGCGGCCTGTTCGAGCCGGTGCCCGAGGAACAGGCCGCCGCCACCATCGATGCCGCCTGGGAGTTGGGCGTACGACTCTTCGACACGGCTCCCGTGTACGGGTACGGGCGCTCGGAGACCCGTACGGGCGCGGCCCTCGCGTCACGCCCCCGGGACGCGTACGTGCTGTGCACCAAGGTGGGGCGGCTCATCGAGCCGGGCGGGCCGGACACCCAGCCGATCTGGGCGGACCCGCCGGCCGGGGTCGGGCCGCGGCTCGACTACTCGTACGCCGGGGTGCTGCGGTCGGTCGAGGAGAGCCTCGGGCGGTTGGGGCTCGACCGGATCGACGTCCTCCATGTCCATGATCCCGACGAGGACTTCGGGGCCGCGGTGGGCGAGGCGTATCGCGCGCTGGCCGATCTGCGGGCCGAGGGTGTCGTCGGGGCGGTCTCCCTCGGCGTCAACCACGCGCCCGTGGCGGCGCGCTTCCTGAGGGAGGCGGCCGCGCCCGGGCCCGACTGCGTGCTGCTGGCCGGGCGGTACAACCTGCTCGACCAGTCCGGGCTCGACGAGTTGCTGCCGCTGTGTGTCGAGCGGGGGGTGGCCGTCATGGCCGCGGGGGTCTATCAGTCCGGGTTGCTGGCCGATCCGCGGCCGGGGGCTCCGCACGGGTACACGTCTGTTCCGTCTGCCCTGGCCGCGCGTATCGGGGCGTTGAGGCGGATCTGCACGACCTTCGACGTTCCGCCCCTCGCGGCGGCCGTCCGGTTCCCGCTCGCCCATCCCGCGATCACGAACGTGGTCATCGGCGCCCGCGCCCCCGCGGAGGTGGCAGGAACCGTGTCCCTCTTCAACCACCCTGTTCCGGGGGACTTCTGGACGGCGGTGAAGGCGGCCGGCTTGCTCCCTGAGGGGGCGCCGACGCCGGCGTAGGGAGGGGCTTTTCTCGCCCCCGCCGCCCCTACCCATTCCCGTCCCTGACTCAGGGGCTCCGCCCCCGAACCCCCAAAAGACTGCGCAGTTCCCCGCGCCCCTAGGTCTTTAGGGGCGCGGGGAACTGCGCGATCAGCCCCCACCCACCCGCACCCGAAAGCACGCCCCACGGGGTCTGGGGCGGAGCCCCCAGGGACGGGACGGGTAGGGGCGGCGGGGGCGAGAACACGGTTGACGATCGCCCGCCCGCGGGGATTCCCTGCTGCCATGACTGATCTTCGTGTCGAGCAGGTCAGAGTCGACGACGAGTCCCCCCTCGAAGACTGGCGGCACGTTCACAACGTGATCGTGCCGCCGGCCGCCATGGACCTCGACGAGGTACGGGAACGCGCCGGCCGGAACCACCTGGAGGTCGCCTACCGCGACGACATCCTCGTCGGATGTACGACAGTGCGCCCACCCACGGACGACACGGCGACGGCCACCGTGATCGCCCGCGTACTCCCCGCCCACCGCCACCAGGGACTCGGCGAGCAGCTCTACGTACGAGCACTGGCGCAGGCACGCGAACTCGGCGCCCGGCGGATCGAGACAGTCGTACTGGCCGCCAACACAGAAGGACTCCGGTTCGCGGAACGGCACGGATTCGTCGAGTTCGACCGGTACACCCTGCCGGGCGAGAGCGCGCTGTGGATCGATCTACGGCTGGCGTGAATCCTGGCCGGCCGGTCGGCCGTGTAGGACACGATCTGGCCTATACGGCTCCTATCGTCGGGCTCACCGCCTCCGTCGACCGACCAAGGAGCCCCCGATGAGCCTCGTCACCACCATCCAGCCGGACGGTACGCCCACGTGGATCGACCTGCGGGTGTCCGACCCCGAACGCGCGACGGAGTTCTACGGCGCGCTCTTCGGGTGGGAGTACGCGCCGGACTCCGCGGGGACCGGCCTCGGCACGGTCTGTCTGCTGCGAGGGCGCCCGGTCGCGGCCATCGCGCAGGCCCCGGCGACCACGAACCCCGGCTGGACCATGTACTTCGCGACGGCGGACTGCGACGGCACCGCCAAGCGGGTCGCCGACGCGGGCGGATCCGTGCTCACGGCTCCTGCGGACATCGGCGAGCACGGCCGCGCGGCCGTCGCCGAGGACCCGGTCGGCGCCCGCTTCGGCCTCTGGGAGGCGCGGGCCCACGTCGGCTGCGAGATCGTGAACGAGCCCGACTCGCTCGTACGGAACGACCTGGTCACCCCGGACCCCGAGCCCGCCCGGGCCTTCTACACGGCCGTGTTCGACTACACCCTGGACCGCAACGAGACCCTCCCGGACCTCGACTTCACCTTCCTGCGCCGCCAGGACGGCCACGAGATCGGCGGCATCTTCGGCTTCCCGGTCGCCCCCGGGTCCGTCTGGGCGACCACCTTCGAGGTGGCCGACACGGACGCCGTCGTCGGGCGTGCCGTCGCCGCGGGCGGCACCGCCGGCACCCCCGAGGACACCCCGTACGGCCGGAGCGCCACCATCACGGACCCCTTCGGAGTGGAGTTCTCGGTCATCACCAGGCCCGCCTAGGACCGCCCGCGCCCGCCTCCCAGGACACCGCCGCTCAGGACCGCTGCGGCGCCCCCCAGTCGTAACCGTGCGCGGCGAAGGCCTCGGCGAGGCGGCGCCAGGGGAGGCCGCAGTTCTCCCGGGCCAGTTCCCCGCCGTCCGGGGCGACCAGCACGAGCTGCTTGCCGTCCCGGCACGCCAGGGCGATCTCGTCGTGCGTGAACTCCCGGTCCTCGTCCTTGACGGTGAGGACGACACCGCTGTCGGAGATACGGACCGTCAGGGACTCGTACACGGCGGTGAACCCGAGCAGCAGGCCCACCGCGAGGCCCACGACGACCGCGCCGACGGTGAGCCAGGGATCGGGGACGGCGGTCAGCAGCCGGGCCGGACCCTTCATCGGCACCCAGTGCAGCGACAGCCAAAGATCGGCCAGGAGCGTGAGCAGCCAGCCGCCCACGCCCCCGCACCCCACGCAGACGAGCATGAGCTGCCAGACCGGCTCCGCGAGCACGGTGGCCTCCCCCGGTCCCGCCACCGTACGGTCCCGCGGATCCGGGCCGCTCTTCTCCATGTCCACGCTGCTTCTCCCCTGATCGGCGCCGATGGTGCGGTCACCAGTCTGGCGAGCGCGGACCTTCCGGTCGTCGGCCGATGGTCTGCGTGTCCGCAACTTTGGTCGCCCACCGGGTACTTTCCGCACGTTGCCCCGGTATACCGGCCGAAGGAAAGTGGAAGGCATGGATCAGGCACAGGCACGCGCATGGCTGGCCACCGCTGTCGAGGAGGCACGCACGGGGCTCGACGAGGGCGGCATCCCCATCGGGGCCGCGTTGTACGGAGCGGACGGCACCCTGCTGGGGCGCGGCCACAACCGGCGCGTCCAGGACGGCGACCCGTCGACGCACGCGGAGACGGCCGCCTTCCGGAACGCGGGACGGCAGCGTACGTACAAGGGCACGACGATGGTGACCACCCTCTCCCCCTGCTGGTACTGCAGCGGTCTCGTCCGGCAGTTCGGGATCTCCCGGGTCGTCGTCGGGGAGGCCGAGACCTTCCACGGCGGGCACGACTGGCTCGCCGAGCACGGCGTGGAGATCGTGCTCCTCGACGACCCCGAGTGCACCGCCCTGATGCGCGACTTCATCAAGGACCGACCCGAGCTGTGGAATGAGGACATCGGTGAGTGACGCCACCACCCCCCGTATCCCGACCGTCGATCTGAGGCCCTGGGTCTCCGGCGACCCGGCGGCCCGCGGGGAGATCGCGCGTACGGTCGACGCGGCGCTCCAGAGTGCCGGCTTCCTCCTGGTCACCGGCCACGGCGTCGACCCCGCCCTCCGCACGGACATCCGCGGGGCCGCCCGCGCCTTCTTCCGGCTGCCCGCCGAGGTGAAGCAGGCGTACGCGGTCAAGGTCGGCGGCCGCGGCTGGCTCGGCCCGGGCGCCGAGGCCAACGCCTACTCGGAGGGCACCTCGACCCCGCCCGACCTCAAGGAGTCCCTGTCCTTCGCGACGCACGAGCCCTTCGACGACCCGGCGACGAACGCGGAGTGGTACGCGCCGAACGTCTGGCCCGCCGAGGCCCCCGGACTCCGGGCGCTGTGCGAGAAGTACCTGGCCAGGATGGCCGAGCTGGAGAACCACCTCCTGGACCTGCTGGGCGCGTCCCTCGGCCTCGAAGCCGACTTCTTCACCCGCCACATGAGCCAGCCGACCTACGGCTTCAACATCAACTGGTACCCGGGTACGGAGGTCGTCGGCGAGCCCGAGGAGGGCCAGTTCCGTATCGGCCCGCACACCGACTTCGGCACGGTCACCATCCTCGACCGCCAGGCGGGCAAGGGCGGACTGCAGGTCTACACGGACGAGGGCGGCTGGGAGGACGCCCCCTTCGACCCGGCGGCCTTCACCATCAACATCGGTGATCTGATGGCCCGTTGGACGGGAGACCGGTGGCGCTCCGGCCGTCACCGCGTGCTGCCGCCGCCCGCCGACGCCCCCGCCGAGGAGCTGATGTCCCTCGTCTACTTCGGCGAGTGCACCCCGGGCACCATCGTCGAGTCCGTCCCTGCCCCGGTGGGGCGGGTGGCCCACGAGCCGGTGGACTCGCACACGTACCTGCGGGCGAAACTGGACTCGATCACGGTGGACTGACGACGGCACCCCGGGGCGCGCGAGCCACACGCCACGCACCGCACACCCCGGGAGCCGCACACCGCACACCCCGGGGGCCGCACGCCGCACGACCGAGTCCGCGATCACTCTCCGCCCACCGCGGCGACACTTTCGCAAGCTGCCGGACATCATGCGGCCTAGTCCGAATCAACTGCCCCTCCCCGCGCTGCTGTTGATACACCTCTCAACAGCACGGAGAACCGGACCGCCCCAGGGGGAGATGCGGTGCACAGTGGGCTGCACGGCCGAGGGGCGCTGTTCGACACGGATCCGCCCGGCCTCGTCGCACGGCTCGTCGGCCTGTGCCCGTTCCAGCACGGGCCGACTCCTCTGGAGTACGCGAAGGAGCCGCCGTTCGTGGTGTTCACCGGCGGGCCCGGGCTCGGCAAGAGCGCGGTGCTCGGTGAACTCCGGGCCGCCTACGAGGGACACACGCCCCTCGCCCTGATCGACTGCGAGGACGAGCTGTTCGCGCGGCCCCCGGCGAGGCGTCCCCCCGAGGCCTGGTCGCCCGTCTCGCAGGCCGTCCTGACGATCGCCGAGCAGCTCGCCGAGCCGGTCGCGGGCGCCGGGCGGATCGCGTTCCCGCGGCTCACGGCAGGGCTGCTGGCGGTGGCCGCGGGCGGCTGGGGCGACCGGGACCTGCCCCGCATCCGGCAGGAGGCCGAGCGGATCCTGCTCCTGAACGACACCGGTTCCTGGGTCGCCGGGTTCACCGGCCGCTGGGTCGGCCGGGTGTCGACCAGACTCGTCGACGCGCTGTCCGGCGCGGGGTCGGTCGTCGAGCCGGTCATCGAGGCGACCCTGGAGGTCTTCTCGGAGGGCGTCACGCCCACCCACCGGCGGCTGCGGAAGGCGGCCACCTGGTACCGCGACTGCCCGAGCGCGGGCGGCAGCCCGAAGCTCGGACTGATCCTGCTCTCGGGGCACTTCAGGGCGGGCGGCGACTCCCGCACCCACGCCGAGCGTTATCTCGTACGGGCCCTGCTGGCCGATCTCGACGACGCCTACGCCGGTGCCGTACAGCGCACGCACCGGCCCGGACGTCCGGTCGTCCTCGTCGACAACGTCCAGGCCACGGCCGGTGTCGGGCTGATCGGCCCGGTGCTGCGGGACCGGGCCGACGGGATCGCCGACCGGGTGGCGTTCTTCGCGGGCCTGCGCGGCGACGGCCACCCCTCCCTGCACAACGCCGCGCGCCGCGCCCTGCCCGAAGTGGCCCACGCCACCGGCTGGAAGCCCGGCGACACGGTCTCGTCCCGAGCCCTGCTCGTACCGCTGCCGCCACCCGCCGCACCTTCTCCACAGGCTGTGGAGGGCGGGCGGTGAGGCGGAGCGGGCACCGTCCGTCCTACGGCCGCTCGCCCTTCTTGTCGACGACAGCCCGTTCCAGGATGGCGACCGAGCCCACGAGGTCGCCCGCCTCGAGGGGTTGGCACCGGTTTTCCGGGGCGGAGAGGTTCACCGTGCTCTGTCCCATGTAGGCGAGTGTCTTCTGGTCGAAGATCAGCTCGGAGCGGGGCTCGCCCCCCTGCCCGAAGCCGATGGCGGAGACTCCGTCCATGGCGACGGCCACCCCGGTGCGGCCCGCCGCGTCCCGGGCGCCTTCGAGGACGATCAGGCCGGGGATCTTCGCGACGGCCCGGTAGAACGCGGCGGCGGTCTTCGGCGGCAGGAGGCTGCCGGTGAGCAGACCGCTCGCCTTCACGAAGGCGGCCTCGTCGGCGGACCGCTTGCCGGAGGGCTTCTCACCGGGGTCGAGCCCGTAGAGCCAGCGGTGCATCCCCTCCGTGTCGGTGGGGAGTTCCAACGCCTGCTCGTAGAAGTTGATCGAGTGCTTGCCGGGCAGTTGCTTGGCGATGGGCCGCTCCACGACCCCGCCGCCGGTCTTGTGCTCCCGCGAGAGGCCCACGTGCTGACCGTCGACGGACTCCCAGCGCTCCCGTACGCCCCAGGCGTGGCCCTCCAAGGTCCTGTCGCAGTCCCCCACCGTCTTTTCGGGGTCCATCTTCCAGTGGTAGTTGTCGGTCTTCGTGTAGACGAACTCGTCACCCTCGACCCCGGTCGGCAGCTTCGCGGCAGCCACGGCGACCCGCTCCAGCAGATGGGCCGGGCTCTGCGAGCTCCTGCGCTCCGGACGTTCCGACGCTCCGGAGTGCGGCCTGGGCGGCCCGTCCGAGGCCGCGTCCCGGGTCACGCTGGCCCCGATGACGACGGCGACCGAAAGGGCCGCGGCCACCACCGGGGCCACGAACGCCGGGCGGCGCCAGATCCTGCGTACGGGCTCGGGCGGGGTCTCCCCGTTGATCTCGCGCATCAGATGCTCCCTCAGGACGCGGTGACGGCCCGGCGGGAGGTCCTTCTCGGGAATCGTGCTCACTTGTTCCCCTCCTGGATGGGCCCGGCCACGGACGGGCGGCCATCCCTCACCTGTCCGCGCCCGTCGGCGAGTTCCGCCGCGAGCTTCGTACGCGCCCGGGAGAGCCGGGAGCGCACCGTGCCGACCGGGATGCCGAGCGCCTCCGCGGCTGCCGCGTAGTCGAGGCCGCCCCAGACGCACAGCGCGAGCACCTCGCGCTCGGGCCGGCGCAGCCGGTCGACGGCGACGCGTACGGACCTGAGGTACTCCTCGTCGTCGATCCGGGCGGCGACCTCGTCGGCGAAGTCGCGCTCGGCCTCGGCGGGCGGCAGCCGTGCCACCGCCGCCGTGTGACGCCGGGCGGCCCGGCGGGTGTTGCGGGCCACGTTCGTGGCGATGCCGAGCAGCCACGGCCGCGGCGAACCGCCCTCCGCGTCCAGCCGCTCCCGCAGCCGCCAGGCCTCCAGGAACGTCAGCGACACGATGTCCTCGGCCCCCGACCAGTCCCCCGTCAGCCGGAACGCGTGGTTGTAGACGGAGCGCGCGTACGCGTCGAAGAGCCCACCGAACGCCTCCGCGTCCCCAGCCCGTATCCGGGCGCGCAACTCCCGCCGGCTCGGACGGTCCCCCTGATTCGTCTCCACGTCCCCCACCTGTCCGTACGACGAAGGCCGGTTCCCGTGACGTGCGTCACATGGAACCGGCCCCGGGTCGTACGAGGGTGTCAGACGGAGGTGTCGTACGGGAGTGCCGGACGAAGGGGTCAGACGCCCGCGTAGGAGTGCTTGCCGGTGACGAAGATGTTCACGCCGTAGTAGTTGAACAGCCAGCAGGCGAAGGCGATGAGCGCGATGTACGCGGCCTTGCGGCCCTTCCAGCCGGCGGTGGCCCTGGCGTGCAGATAACAGGCGTAGGCGACCCAGGTGATGAAGGACCAGGTCTCCTTGGGGTCCCAGCCCCAGTAGCGGCCCCACGCGTCGCCCGCCCAGATGGCGCCCGCGATGATCGTGAACGTCCACAGCGGGAAGACGGCGGCGTTCACGCGGTACGAGAACTTGTCCAGCGACGCCGACGCGGGCAGCCGCTCCATGACGGACGTGGCGAAACGGCCGGGCTTCCCGCCGGTCGTCAGCTTGTTCTCGTACGAGTCCTTGAAGAGGTACAGGATCGTGCCGACCGCGCCCACGTAGAAGACGGCACCGCAGAAGATCGCCGTGGAGACGTGGATGTAGAGCCAGTACGAGTGGAGGGCGGGAACCAACTGGTCACTGGCGGTGTACAGGACAGTGACGGCGAGACCGAGATCGAGGAGGACCGTGGTCACCAGGAAGAGGCCCATCCAGCGGACGTTCTTCTTCATCGCGAGCAGTGAGAGATACACACCGACGGCGACGGTGGAGAAGGTGATGTTGAACTCGTACATGTTGCCCCACGGCGCCCGCTGCACCGACAGAGCACGGGTGAGCACACCGCCGAAGGCGATGAGGAAGGCGAGCACGGTCAGGGACACGGCGATACGCCCGTAGAGGTCCCCCTGCTCGTCCCCGCCGTGCGCGCCGGGCCCGTCCGGCACGTCCCGGGAGCCGGGGGCGGCCCGCGTGACGACCTTGGGCCGTTCCAGTACGGCGGTTCCGCCCGCGTTCTTCACGGTGACCGCGGGAGCCGCCGCCTTCTTGCCCTTGGCGTCCTTGTCCGCGGTCAGCGCGGCGGCCGTCCGGCCGACCTTGCTGCGGCTGCCGAAGAGCCATTCGGCGATGTACGCGAAGAAGGCCAGCGTGTAGACGGCCATCGCGGAGTAGATCAGCGTGTTGCTGAGGTTCGCGAGGTTTTCGTTGGTCGCGGCGGCGAGCTCGGTTGCGGCGGCGAGAGTCACTTGGTCTCAGCCCCTTCGGCGGCAGGTACGGCGGGGGGTTCGGGGGTGGAGGTCTTTGCGTCCGGGGCCGGGTCCGGCTCCGACTTGGCATCGGTGTCGGCGTCGGTGTCCGGGGTGTCGTCGGACGTGTCGTCCGGAGTGTCCGGTGCGCCCGGCGCCAGGTCGTACAGGATCCCGGCCAGGTCGCCGAGTTCCTCCGGGACCTTGGCGGACTCGCTGCGGCCGAGGCCGGCCATTTCGACGACGGTGACGCCGTCGGGACCGGCGGTGGCGCGGACCCAGACGCGGCGGCGCTGGATGAAGAGGGAGGCGGCGAGGCCGAAGATGGCGGTGAGGGCTCCGGCGAGGGCCCAGCCGGAGCCGGGCTGCTCGGTGACCTGGAAGCCGGCCCACTCCTTGATCTCCTTCTCGAAGGTGATCGAGCCGGCGCCGTCGGGGAGCTGCATGGTCTCGCCGGGCTTCAGGTTCTCCCTGAGCTGCTTGCCCTTGGAGTCCTTGAAGCCCTTCATGTTCTTCTTGTCGAGCTGGTAGACGCTCTGCGGGAGACCCGAGTCGACGCCGAGGTCGCCGTGGAAGGCCTCCAGGTTCAGCACCGGGTTGAGCAGCGCGGGGAACTGCGAGACCACCGCGGTGTTCGCCCCGCCGTAGGCCGGGAGGAAGAAGGCCCGGAAGCCGAGCTGGTCCTTCTTCCCCCGGGCATCGCGGTAGCCGTCCATGACCTTGATCGCGCCGGTGGAGGTGACGTTGGAGTCGAGCGGCAGCAGCGGCACGGCCTGGCTGTAGACGACCTCGCCCTTGCCGTCCCGGACGGTGACGACGGGCGCGTACCCGTGGCTGACGAGGTAGACCTTCGTGCCGTCGATGTCGAGCGGCTCGTTAACCTTGATCGTCCGCTGCTTCTCCTTGCCGTCGGAACCCTCGCTGTAGGTGACGTGGGACTCGTACGTGCGCGGGGTGCCCTTGTTGGGCCCGCTCGGCTCGTACGTGCCCCTGAAGTTGTCCAGGACGAAGCTGAACGGCTCCAGGTCGTCCGTGCTGAAGAGGCTCCCGGACTTGAAGTCGTCGTACTGCGTGAGGGTGTTGGCGAAGCCGTCGCCCTCGACGATCAGCTTGTTGCCCTCGTACTTGAAGAGCTGGCCCCAGGCGAAGGCGATCAGCATCACGATCAGCGCGATGTGGAAGGCGAGGTTGCCGACCTCCCGGAGGTAGCCCTTCTCGGCGGCGACGGCGTCCCCGGCGGCATGCGCGCGAAAGCGCCGCCGCTTCAGCAGCTTCAGGGCCTCCTCGCGGACCGCCTCCGGCGCGGCCTCGGTGCGCCACGTCGTGTACGCGGGCAGCCGGTTCAGCCGTCGCGGGGCGCCCGGCGGCCTGCCGCGCAACTGGCCCACGAACTGCCAGGTGCGGGGCACGATGCAGCCGATGAGCGAGATGAACAGCAGGATGTAGATCGCCGAGAACCACGCCGAGCTGTAGACGTTGAAAAGGCCGAGCTTCTCGTAGATCGGCCCCAGGGTCTCGTGCCGGCTCATGAAGTCGGCGACCTTGGTCTCGTCCTGGCCCGTCTGCGGGATCAGGGACCCGGGGATCGCGCCGAGCGACAGCAGGAAGAGCAGGATCAGCGCGACCCGCATCGAGGTCAGCTGCCGCCAGAACCAGCGGGCCCAGCCGACGGTCTCGCGGCCGGTCCACGCCAGCCATCCCGCCGCGCCGGGAGCGCGCACACCACCGAAGGAGCCCGGTACGACCGTGTCCCGGGGCGCGGTGGACAGCTGCGCCCCGGCCTCGCCGAGTTCGCCCGCGTCCCGCGCCGCGGCGGTGTCCGTCGCGGCGGTGTCCGTCGCGGCGGTGTCGTTGTCCTCACCGGCCGCTCCGCCGGTCCGCACGTCCGTGTCCCGTGTCGTGCTCATCGATCAGACCCCTACCGTGAAGCCGTCGGACCAGCCCTGCATCTCCTGCACGATGCTGTCCCACGCGCCGGTCAGCAGCAGCAGACCGGTCGCGATCATCATTCCGCCGCCGACGCGCATCACCCACACGTAGTGGCGCTTGACCCAGCCGAAGGCGCCGAGCGCCTTGCGGAACGCGACGGCCGCGAGGACGAAGGGCACGCCCAGACCGACGCAGTACGCGATGGTCAGTATGGCCCCGCGGCCGGCGCTCGCCTGGTCGAACGCGAGCGCGTTCACGGAGGCGAGCGTCGGTCCGATGCAGGGCGTCCAGCCGATCCCGAAGAGCGCGCCGAGCACCGGGGCCCCGACGAGACCGGCCACCGGCCGCTTGTGGAACCGGAATTCACGCTGGGTGAGCCAGGGCATCAGCCCCATGAAGAAGACGCCCATGGCGATCATGAGTCCGCCGAGCACCTTGGAGAGGACGCTCTGGTGCTCCTGCAGCGTCGAGCCGAAGTACCCGAAGAGGGCACCGCCGGAGACGAACACCGCGGAGAAACCCAGCACGAAGAGCGAGGCGCCCGCCACCATCCGCCCGCGCTTCGCGTCACCCAGGTCGGTGCCGCCGACGCCGGTGACGTACGACAGATAGCCGGGCACGAGCGGCAGTACGCACGGGGAGAAGAAGGAGACGAGTCCGCCGAGTACGGCGATCGGGATGGCGAGCACCAGGGCCCCGGTGAGGACCGTCTGGTTGGGGTCGGTGCCCGCGGCTACGAGAAGAGACACGAGCCGTCACTTCTCCGCGAGGATCGGCTTGAGCATCTTGCGCAGGCTCGCCTCGCTGAGCGCGGACAGCGAGCGGGAGGCGACCTTGCCGTCCCGGTCGAGGACGAGCGTGGAGGGGATCGTCTGCGGGTTGAGCGTGCCCTTCTTGAACCGGAGCATCAGCTTGCCCGTCGGGTCGTACAGGCTCGGGTACGTGACCCCGTGCGCCTTCTCGAAGGCGATCGCCGGACTGGTGCTGGTGTCGCGGGTGTTGATGCCGACGAACTGCACGCCCTGGTCCTTGAGGTCCTCGGAGACCTTGACGAAGTTCTTCGCCTCCAGGCGGCACGGGCCGCACCAGGAGCCCCAGACGTTCAGTACGACGATCTTGCCCTGGTAGTCGGCGACGTCGAGCTGCTTGCCGTCTATGGTCTTGCCCGACAGTTCGGGGGCCGCGACCCGGCTGCCCTTCTCGACCGTCGCGATGCCGTCGGAGCCGGTGACGAAGCCGGTGTTGCCGGTCCCGCCGGACTTGCCCCCGGAACCGCACGCGGACAGCAGCAGCGCCGCGACGACGGCCCCGCCGGTCAGCAGGACGGCGCGGCCACGACTACGGCCGTGGGCCCGGTTCGTACGGTTCGTGCGCTGAGGGGTCCGGATCGAGCGCTGGGGGGCGCGGCTGGCGGCACTCATGTGAAAAGTTTCGCATGTCCGTTCCGAGGATCTTGCCCACCCCCCTCGCAGGCGGAAACCCGCATGTCAGACGCCATTTCGGGCACTGATCCCGGCGGGCGTCAGGCGGCCTTGCCCGAGCCCTTCTCCGACCTGTTCGCGGAGTTCGTGCCGACATCGCCGAGGAAGCCGTTCCAGCCACCGGCCGGTTCCTGCCCCACACCCAGCGTCCGCAGCTTCTCCAGGACGGCCGGGTCCTGCGCGTCGAGCCAGTCCACGAACTGGCGGAACGACACCAGGCGTACGTCCTTCTTGCCCGCGATGTGCTTCAGCGCGCCCTCGACGGCATCCATGTAGATGCCGCCGTTCCACTCCTCGAAGTGGTTGCCGATGAAGAAGGGGGCGCGATTGGTCTCGTATGCCCGCTTGAAGCCAGCTATGTACGAGTTGGTCGCCTGCTCGCGCCAGGCCGGGTAGTTGGCGGGCGGTGCCTGCGTCGAGTTGACCGACTGGTTGGCGAGGATGTTGTAGTCCATCGAGAGGACCTCGAAGGTGTGGCCGGGGAAGGGGATCGCCTGGAGCGGCAGGTCCCAGACGCCGCCGTTCTTCCTGGGCCAGACCTGGGTGCCGCCGGGCGAGGAGGCGTCGTAGCGCCAGCCGAGTTCTCGGGCGGTGGGCAGCAGGTTGCTCTGGCCGAGCAGACAGGGCGTGCGGCCGCCGATGAGTTCCTTCTCGTAGTCGAAGGGCAGCGCGGGCACCTCGGCCTCGCTCCAGCCCGTGTTCGTCCGCCACTCCTTCACGAAGGACTTCGCCTGGGCTATCTCGCTCTTCCACTGGGCGGGCGTCCAGTTGCCGACCGTGCCGCTTCCGCCGCAGAAGTGACCGTTGAAGTGCGTGCCGATCTCATGGCCGTCGAGCCAGGCCCGCCGGACGTTCTTCAGCGTCGACTTGATGTGGTCGTCCGTCAGATAACCGATGTCGGACGCGCCCGGCGCGTTGTTCGGCGGAAGGTACTTGCGCTTTTTCGACTCGGGCAGCAGATAGAGCCCGGAGAGAAAGAACGTCATGCTCGCGTCGTGCTCTTCGGAGAGTTTCAGGAATCGCTCGAAGAGGCCGTTGCCGACATCGCCCGCACCGTCCCAGGAGAAGACGACGAACTGCGGCGGGGTCTCGCCGGGTTCGAGGGGCCGGGGCCTACCGGGCTGCTTCGGCTGCTTCCCGGTGAAGGAGGTGGAACCGTCACCGATGGGACGTACGGGATGCTCGCCACGCCTGTTTCCGCCGTTGCCACGGTTTCCGGAACCCCCGACCCCGCCGGAGCCGTCTCCCAGTGCGGTACCGCAGCCCGCGAGTCCCATCGCGGCCGCGGCCGCGGCCCCGGCTCCGAGCCCCAGCGCTCCCCTTCGGCTGATGTCGCGCATTCCGTCCCCATTCGTCGCGCCCTGTGCCCATGTCGAATGGACACCGGGTTAGAGGGCACGACGAACACGTGGGTTCCCGGTCACACACACATATTTCGGTGACTATCCGAACATGAACCTGTAACGGACACACCGGAACGCGACAGACCGATTTACCCGTCTGGACAAGACTGGGTCCCGCTATTCAGGGGCGCGGGGAACTGCGCGACAAGCCCCCACCGACCGGCACGCAACGAACCGACCGGCACGGAGTGCTTACGCCCCAAAGGCCTTGGACTTACCCTTCACCGGCTTGGCCCCGGCCAGCAGATGCGCGGGCACAAGATCCCGCGCAGGCTCGCTGTACCCGACGGACACGATCCTGTCGTCCTGATACGTGAAGGTCGTCAACGACGCCAACGTGCACTGCCGCTTCCGCGGGTCGTGCCACAACCGCCGCCGCTCCACATAGGACCGCACGATCCAGATCGGCAACTGATGGCTGACGCACACGGCCTCGTGCCCCCGCGCCGCGTCCTTCGCGGCATCGAGCGCCCCCATCATCCGCACGACCTGGTCCACGTACGGCTCGCCCCAGGACGGCTTGAACGGGTTGACGAGGTGCTTCCAGTTCTCGGGCCGGCGCAGCGCACCGTCCCCGACCCCGAAGGTCTTGCCCTGGAAGACGTTGTCGGCCTCGATCAGCCGGCCGTCGGTCGCGAGCTCGAGGCCGTGCGACTTGGCGATCGGTGTGGCCGTCTCCTGCGCCCGCTCCAGCGGCGAGGAGACGACATGCGTGATGTCCCGCGAGGCGAGATGCTCGGCGACCCGCTCGGCCATCTGCTGCCCGAGCTCGGACAGGCGGTAGCCCGGGAGTCGCCCGTACAGAACCCCGTCCGGGTTGGCGACCTCGCCGTGCCGCATCACGTGTACGACGGTGATGTCACTCATGCTGCCGTGGCCTCCGCTGCTGCCCGTGCCGCCGCCGGAAGGGCGTCGGCGATCCGCTGAACCGCCCGTTCGTCGTGCGCCGTCGACACGAACCAGGACTCGAACGAGGACGGCGGCAGGTAGACACCCTGCGCCAGCATCGAGTGGAAGAAGGCGGTGAAGCGGTACGACTCCTGCGCCTTCGCGTCCTCGTAATTGCGTACCTCCGTCCCGGTGAAGAAGACGGAGAACATGTTGGACGCGTTCTGCAGCCGGTGCGCCACACCTTCCTTGGTGAGGGCGTCCGCAACGAGCGTACGGATCTGCTCGGACACCGCGTCGACCTTGACGTACGCGGCGTCGTCGAGCAGCCGCAGCTGCGCGAGCCCGGCGGCGGTCGCGACCGGATTCCCGGACAGGGTGCCGGCCTGGTAGACGGGACCCGCGGGCGCGAGGTACGCCATCACGTCCCTCCGTCCGCCGAACGCGGCGGCCGGGAAGCCGCCGCCCATGACCTTGCCGAAGGTCATGAGGTCGGGGGTGACACCGTCCACGCCGTACCAGCCGGCCCTGCTGGTCCGGAAGCCGGTCATGACCTCGTCGGAGATGAACAGCGCGCCGCCCTCGGCGCAGATGTCCTTGAGCCCCTGGTTGAACCCGGGGCCGGGCGGCACGACGCCCATGTTCCCGGGCGAGGCCTCGGTGATGACGCAGGCGATCTCACCGGGATGGGCCCGGAAGGCCTCGCGCACGGCGTCGAGATCGTTGTACGGCAGGACGATGGTGTCCCCGGCCTGGGCGCCGGTGACGCCCGGGGTGTCGGGAAGCCCGAAGGTGGCCACGCCGGAGCCGGCCGCGGCGAGCAGCGCGTCCACGTGCCCGTGGTAGCAGCCGGCGAACTTCACGATCTTGGCGCGGCCGGTGAAGCCGCGGGCCAGCCGGATCGCGGACATGGTGGCCTCGGTTCCGCTGGAGACGAGCCGCACCTGTTCGAGGGGCTCGATCCGCGCGACCATCTCCTCGGCGAGTGCGACCTCGCCCTCCCCCGGCGTACCGAAGGAAGTGCCTCGGGACACGGCCTCCTGGACCGCCGCGATCACCTCGGGACGGGAATGGCCGAGGATCATCGGCCCCCAGGAACAGACCAGGTCCACGTACTCCCTCCCGTCGGCGTCCGTCAGGTAGGGACCGTTGCCGGACACCATGAACCGGGGCGTACCGCCCACGGCCCGGAACGCGCGGACGGGAGAGTTCACGCCACCGGGCGTGACGGCCGCCGCACGGTCGAAAAGGGTCTGCGAGACCGGGGCCTCATAGGGGTGGGGGACGGCCTCCCCCACTTCGGGCACCTCGGGTGACGCACCGCCGGAGATGTTGTTCGCCTCTGCCATGTCCTTCAGCGTACGGCCCGGGGCCGGGCGCCCCGGCTCTGCCCCGGTGTCTCCCGCGGCACGGCACTCCCGCCCGAACCCCCCACTCCGGATGCCCGATTTCACCGATATCTGCTAATCGGCTCGGGAACGGTATACCCTGCTGTGACGCGATACCGCGCGCCGCTCCACTCTTCGTTGGTCACCGCGAGCGCGAACTACCTAGACTCCCTGAAGGTGCCGTTCTCGGGGATAGTTGACTTCACACGCGTGGGGTCGGTCCACGGCGACGGACAAGTGTTTCAACGCACGTTTCGGCGGGCGGTCGTGGGGGAGGTCACTCTCACGATGATCGGGTTGCGTGGCGGGGGTCGCGCGCCTTAGAAAAGCAGTCGGGTGGAGATATGCATCGCGGTGGCGGACTGGGCGAGGGGACCGATGACCTGGGTCCTCGGCGTGCCCGGCGGGGAAAGCACCGACGCGAGGCGGAAGCGGCCGAGACACGTCAGGCACAGGGATCGCAGAACGACTCTGAGCGGAACGACCCGTCGAGCCGTATGGACGGTATGGACTACACAGACCGCGGGGCAGACCAGCTCAGGGCAGGAAGCGGGAATGGTGGCCGGGTGGGGGTGACGTACAAATACTTCGGAGCCCCGGACGGCGCGACCGCCGCGCGCGTTCCGATCTCCATGAGGCCCGAAGAACTCGGCGGCGACGAGCTCGGCATGAACGGCATGTTCACCAAGATCAAGCCGGAGACGATGGCCGCGATGGTCCTCACCGGCATAGAGGGCATACCTCTGCACAAGGTGCCCCCGCTGGAACTCGTCGTCCTCCACCCCGACTACGCCGTCGTCAAGCTCCCCATGACCGTCGTCGACCCCCTGCGCGGCATCGGCGAGGAGGCCGTGGGCGCGGCCGCCTTCATCTGGTCGACGGTCCCGGACCGCGGCGGTCCCCGAGACGCGTACAACGTGTACCAGCTGCTGCACGAGTGGCAGGACTTCAGCCACCGACTGCACGAGGCGGGACACCAGCCGTACTGCCTGGTGTGGCCCTGACCCGATCCGGATGATCCGGGTCTCCTGCGAACCGGGCGGAGCTTTCGGGCTCCGCCCTCGTCATGCCCGGGGACGGGCGCCGGGCGGCCTGACGGCCGGGGAGCCCGAGGGCACGTGAGCATTGCGGGCGCACGGGGCCGGCGGGCGCACGAAGCCGGGCGGGGCACGAAGCCGGGCGAGGCACGAAGCCGGGCGAGGCACGAAGCCGGGCGAGGCACGAAGCCGGGCGAGGCACGAAGCCGGGCGAGGGCGCTGAGCCGCCCCCGTCCACGGATGTGTGTCGTTGCCGCGTTCAGCCGCGCAGCGGCTGCGCCAGGCCGCCGAGCATGCCCGCGACCAGGGCCGTCTGGGCGGGCACCGTGTCGGGGTAGATGAACTCGCCCTGGGCGTGGGCGCCGTCGCCGACCGCGCCCATGCCGCAGAGCACCGGCAGCCCGAGCGCGGCGACGAAGTTGGCGTCGCTGGCGCCGCCGACGGCGGCGTCGGGCAACTCGCCCCGGCCCTGTTCGCGGGCGACCTCGCGGGCGAGGTCGAGGAGCGGGGCGGAGGCGGCGTTGAGGGTCATCGGGGGCCGGTTCCAGGCGTGGTCGATCTCGATGCGGACGCGCGGGTCGCTGACCACGATGGCGTCCAGTTCGGCGTCGACACGGTCCTGTTCGGCCTGGCTGCTGACCCGGATGTCGACACCGGCCGTGGCCTGCCCGGCGACGACGTTGATGGCGGAGCCGCCCCTGAAGAGCCCGGTGTTGATCGTGGTGCCCATCTCGGGGGCGGCGACGGCCGCTGCGGCGACCACGAACTCCGACAGCGCGGTGATGGCGCTCGCCCCGTCCTGGGGCGCGAGCCCGGCGTGTGCCTCGACCCCGGTGGCGGTGACCTGGAAGATCCCGGTGCCCTTGCGGGCGGTCTTGACCGCGCCGTGGGCGGTCGGCTCCAGCACCAGCGTGACGTCGGCCTTCTGCGCGACCTCCTCGATCACCGGCCGCGAGGACAGGGAGCCGATCTCCTCGTCGCCGTTGAAGAGGAAGGTGACGGTCGGCACGGGCGCGCCGCTCTCCCGGGCCAGTTTCAGGGCCCAGATGCCCTGGGCCAGACCGGTCTTCATGTCGAAGATCCCCGGCCCGCCGAGCTTCTCCCGCCCGCCCTCGGACGCCCCCGGCTGCTCCCATCCGGCGAGGGTCCCGGTCGGCCACACGGTGTCGTAGTGGCCGACGAGCACGACGTGCCCGGAACCGGTGCCGGTGCCGGTGCCGGTGCCGGTGCCTGTGCCTGTGCCTGCGTAGGTCAGGGTCAGGGTGTCCCCGCACTCGCCGCCCGGGTGGCGGTGCTCGTGATCCGGCCGACCGAGCCGCTGGACGGCCAGCTCGCGCAGGAGGTCCAGGCCGGCCGCGAGGCCGGGCAGGTCGTAGCTGCTGGTCTCGTGGCGTACGAGGGTCAGGATGTCGTCGACGATCCGCGACGACACCTCCTGGGCTCGGGTGGTGAGGGCGGCGGCTGCGGGTGATGCGGTCATGGTCTTCTTTCTCGTAAGGGGGCGGGGGCGGTGTTCCTCGGTGGAGGGTGGGGTCAGCCGACGCCGAAGGGGATGCCCAGCAGGTACCAGGCCACGAAGAACGCGACCCAGACGACCCAGACGACGGCGGCGATCGGGATCGTGAAGGAGGCCAGCGTGCCGATGCCCGCGGACCTGCGGTACTGCTGGACGAAGCCCAGGGCCATCACGAAGTACGGGCTCATCGGGGTGACGCAGTTGGTGACCGAGTCGGCGACGCGGTAGACGGCCTGGGTGGTCTCGGGCTCGATGCCGACGAGCATCAGCATGGGTACGAGGACGGGGGCGGCCAGCGCCCACAGCGCGGAGCCGCTGGTGATGACGAGGTTCATGAACGTGATCAGCACGGCGATGCCGACCAGTACGGTCCAGCCGTGCATGTCCAGTTCGCGCAGCAGCTCCGCGCCCTTGACGGCGAGGATGTTGCCGATGTTCGTCCACTTGAAGTAGGCGAGGAACTGGGAGATCGCGAAGAACAGGACGAGGATCGGCGCCATCGAACGGGTGCCGTCGACCATCGCGGTGATGATGTCGCCGGCCGCGGAGAAACTCCCCGTCATCCGGCCGTAGACCGTGCCGAGCACGGCGAAGAACACACCGAGGACGAGCGCCATCCCGCCGATCAGCGGGGATTCGACGATGCCGCCGCCCTCGCCGCGCAGCGGTGAGGAGGCGGGGATCATGGCCACCGCCAGGAACGCGACGAAGCCGAGGGCGACCAGCCCGGTCACGCGCAGCGCGCGGCGCTGCTGTCCGGTGACCTCGATCGCCTCCAGTTCGTCGGCGTTCAGTTCGGTGACCGGATCGTCGGGCTCCAGGTCCGAGCGGCGGGCGAGGACCTTGTCGACGACGAGGGTGATCACCAGGGCCACCAGGACCGAGGAGCCCAGCCCGAAGAAGTAGTTGGCCACCGGGGTGACGACGTACTCCGCGTCGATGGTGTGGGCGGCGGCCGTGGAGATCCCGGACAGCAGTACATCGGTGGTGGTGAGCGACGGTGAGGCGTCGTAGCCGGCGGCGATCGAGACGTACGCGACGACGCAGCCGAGCACGGGGCTGCGGCCCGCGGCACGGAAGACCAGGGCGCCGAGCGGGATGAGGGTGACGTAGGCGGCGTCACCGGCGACATGGCTGACCATGGCCGTCATCGACAGCGCGAAGGTCAGGTACCTGCCCGGCACCCGCGCGACCATGCGGCGCAGCAGGGCGGAGAACAGTCCGCTCCGCTCGGCGACGGCGATGCCGAACATCACGGTGAGGATGGTGGCCAGCGGTGGGAAGGCCGCGAAGTTCTCGACGGCACCCTCGACGGCCATGGTGAGGCCGGCCCTGCTGAGCAGGTTCTGCACGTCGATGGTCTCGTGCGTGCCGGGGTGCACGGCGCTGACACCGATCGCCGCCAGCACGGCACTGAGGACGGCGACGACCCCCGCGAGGATCCAGAACAGCCAGAACGGGTTGGGAAGTCTGTTCCCGACCTTCTCGATCGCCGCGAAACTCCGGAACGCGGCACGCAGGGCTCTCGACCGCGGCTCGGTCGGCTGTGGCTGTGGCTGGGCAGAGGTGGCACTCATCGGTACCTCTTCGCGCATTTGAGGGATGTTCCCGCGAACAATGGCATTCAGATGAGAGATTCTCTAGACCCTTGATGTAACGGTGGGATTAATCGGCAGTCTAAGGTGGGGCGCTATGACCCGTCCTCTCCTCGACGAGCTCGACCGGCGCCTCATCGGGGCACTGCATCTGGCACCCCGGGCCACCTGGGACGACATCGGCGCGGTCCTGTCCGCCGACGCCGGCACGCTGAAGCGCCGCTACGACCGGCTGCACGAGGCCCGGATGGTCCGCGTGATCGGACAGGCCGACTGGGGCATGCACTCCACGGCCATGCCGGTCCACGTCTTCCTGGACATCACCGGCGACACCCCCCTGGCCGTCCTCGACCGCCTCCGCAACCTGCCCCACCTCCAGCTCCTGGCACAGATCTCCGGCGACCACCCGCTCTACGCCGTCGTGCACGCCCCCTCCGATGCGGCCACCAGCGCGGCGATCGACCGGATGTTCTCCGTGCCCGGCGTCCGCCGCGTCAAGGCCCTGCCCGCGCTCAGCACGCTGCGCCGGGGCATCACGTGGGACCCGCAGTTCCTCACCGACACCGAGCGGGCCGGCCTGCTCGAACTCACCGGCACCCGCGTCGAGGGCACCGCGACCGCGACACCCCCAGCCAAGCCCCTCAGCGAGGCCGAACGCACCGTCGTCGCCCAGCTGCTCCAGGACAGCCGGGCCTCCGCCGCGAGCATCGGCCGGGCCGCGGGCCTGGCCACCTCCACCGCGCACCGGGTCGTGCGCCGGGTCCTCGACGAGCGATGGGTCCAGCCGCGCCTGGAGATCGTGTCGGAATGGCTGGGCTTCCAGACCCCGTTCGTGCTCCGCCTGCGCATCGCACCCGGCGAGACGCCCGACGTCATGCGCCGCATCGACCGGCTCCCCCAGACCCGGCTCGCCGCCCACGTGGCCAGCGACATGTCGGTCCTCGCCACCGGCCTGGTCACCGACCGCTCCGCCCTGGCGCTCTTCATCGACAACGAACTCGCCCGGATCCCCGGCATCCTCGGCGTCAGCGTCGACGTCATGCTCGCCGAACCGCGCCGCTACTGGCTGGACCGCGACCTGACCTCGGGGCTCGGCACGTTCCACGCACCGACGCTGCTCTGAGGCGGGCGCCGGGCAGCACTGGACAACACCGGGCACCGGACAGCCCTGGACAGCGCCGGACAGCACCTGGCACAGCCCCCTTCCCCCCTTTTTTGCCCTGCCTTTGCGGCACCGTCGACCGAATCCACTTGCGTAAGTCAATCAATCTTGCCTATCGTTGAGTAAGTCAAGCAAATCCACTGTCCCTTCCGACGGAGGCAGCACGATGTCCGACGCCCTTGTCCGATCCGCCGAGGCCGGGGATTCCGCCCGGCCGAGGTCGAACGCCGTGGTGGCGGTCCTGGCCTTCGCCGGAATCGTCGTCTCGCTGATGCAGACCCTGGTGATCCCGATCGTCCCGGAGCTGCCGAAGTACCTGGACGCCTCGGCGTCGAACGCCGCCTGGGCGGTGACCGCCACCCTGCTGGCCGCAGCCGTCGCGACCCCGGTCGTCGGGCGCCTGGGCGACATGTTCGGCAAGCGGCGGATGCTGCTGGTCAGCATCGTCCTGCTGGTCAGCGGCTCGGTGGTGGCCGCGTTCAGCGACTCACTGGTCCCGATGATCGTCGGCCGGGCGCTGCAGGGTCTGGCGGCCGGTGTCGTCCCGCTCGGCATCAGCATCATGCGTGACGTACTGCCCTCCGAGCGGCTCGCCGGGTCCACCGCGATGATGAGCGCCTCGCTGGGTGTGGGCGGCGCGCTGGGTCTGCCCTCCGCCGCGTTCATCGCCGACAACTACGACTGGCACGTGCTGTTCTGGGTCTCCGCGGTGCTCGGTGCCGTCGCCTTCGCGCTCGTGCTGACGATCGTGCCCGAGTCGAAGGTGCGTACGGGCGGACGCTTCGACCTGGTCGGCTCCCTCGGTCTGTCGGCCGCGCTGGTCTCGCTGCTGCTGGCCATCTCCAAGGGCGCCGACTGGGGCTGGGGCAGCGGCACGACGCTCGGCCTGTTCGCCGTCGCGGCCGTGGTGCTGGTGGCATGGGGCTTCTACGAACTGCGTACGTCCCAGCCGCTGGTGGATCTGCGCACCACCGCCCGCCGGCAGGTGCTGTTCACCAACCTCGCCTCGATCGCGTTCGGCTTCTCGATGTTCGCGATGTCGCTGGTGCTGCCGCAGCTGCTCCAGCTGCCCGAGCAGACCGGCTACGGCCTCGGCAAGTCCATGATGACCGTCGGCCTGGTGCTGGCCCCGCAGGGTCTGGTGATGATGGCGATGGCACCGGTCTCCGCCGCGATCACCAAGACCAAGGGGCCGAAGATCACCTTGATGACGGGTGCCGTCATCGTCGCCGCCGGCTACGGCCTGAGCATCCTGCTGATGTCCGAGGTCTGGCACCTCATCCTGGTGTCCTGCATCATCGGCGCCGGTGTCGGCTTCGCCTACGGCGCGATGCCCGCGCTGATCATGGGCGCCGTGCCCGCGTCCGAGACGGCCGCCGCCAACAGCCTCAACACCCTGATGCGGTCCATCGGTACGTCGTTCGCGAGCGCCGTCGCCGGTGTCGTACTGGCGCAGATGACCACGGACTTCGGCTCGTTCGCCCTGCCCTCCGAGAACGGCTTCAAGGTGGTCATGGCCATCGGTGCCGGTGCGGCGCTCCTGGCGCTGGTCCTCGCCGCCTTCCTGCCGCGCCAGCGGACCGCCGCGCAGGCCGTCTCCCCCACCGGGGACACGGGCGACGGTCGGTCCGAGGTCACGGAGGTCGCCGGGGTGAAGTCGTAACGCCCCTCGCGCCCCGTACGCACGCCCTGTACGCACTCAGGTGGCCGCCTCCCGTGGGAGACGGCCACCTGAGTGCTTGGGTGTCCGGGCTGTCGTCGGGTCAGGGCTTGCGGCCCAGTCCCCCGTGCTGGCCGATCGGTGTCGGGGCCGGGTCCGTCTTCTCCGGGTGCCACAGCGGGACCGAGACGACGCCGGGCTCGACGAGTTCGAGGCCCTCGAAGAACGCCTCGATCTGGGAGACGGGACGGAGGAAGTACGGGACGGCGCCGGTCTCGTTGTAGCCGTCCTGGGCCGCCTCGTACGCCGGGTCGGTGCCGCGGGAACCGTCGTTGATGCACAGATAGCTGCCCGACGGGAGGCCGTCCACGAGGGCGCGTACAAGGGTGCGGGCCCGGTCGTAGTCCGCGACATGGCCGAGGATGCCGCTGAGGATCAGGGCGGTCGGGCGCGAGAGGTCCAGGGTCCGGGCGGCCTCCGCCAGGATGAGGTCCGGCTCGTAGAGGCTGGAGTCCACGTAGTCGGTGGCCCCCTCCTTCGAGGAGGTCAGCAGGACGCGCGCGTGGGCGAGGACCAGCGGGTCGTTGTCGACGTAGACGATCCTGGACTCCGGCGCGATGCGCTGGGCGACCTCGTGGGTGTTGTCCACGGTCGGCAGGCCCGTACCGACGTCCAGGAACTGTCGGACGCCCGCCTCCTCCACCAGATGACGGATGCTGCGGCCGAGGAAGGCGCGGCTGCTGCGGGCGATGGTCACGATGCCGGGGAAGACGGCGGTGTACGCGTCGCCGGCCGCCTCGTCGACGGGGTAGTTGTCCTTGCCACCCAGCCAGTAGTTCCAGATCCGCGCCGAGTGCGGCACGGAGGTGTCGATTCTCTGCCTCGCCGCCGGGCCGGTCGAGCTCTCGTGGTCGGTCATGGGCACCGTCTTCTCATCCAAGGCGTGTACGGACACGCACAAACATAAGGTTCAAGATTCACCGATCAAGGTCCAACCACCAAGATACGTACGGCTTTTCGCACTTCGCACGCCGACCCTGATATCGCGGCGACCGCAGGGCGGTCGCACGGCCGTGTGCCACCGCTCCGGGCCGGCCGGCAAGGGCGTGTGATGATGGCGGAAGTCGTGGAGAGAAGCGGGGGTGGCGACCATGACCAGCCGGTTGCTGATGCCGTACCGGAGCGCCGGACGGGCGGCACGGTCGGACGTACGGCGGGTGGCCCGGCCACCGGAGGTACGGGGTTCTACGCGGGCCACCGAGATCCTGGACTGGAACGATCCGAGTGTCACGGCCCTGGTGAACCGGGTCCGGGGGCGGGCCTCCGCATCCGAGACACTGCGCGTGGCGCACGGGATCATCGCGCGGGAGATCCGGCCGGTGTACTCCGTGGAGGACCGGCGGCGGGTCTCGACGACTCTGCGGCTGGGACGCGGTTCGTGCAGTCAGCGGATGGCGGTCCTTGAGGCGGTCGCCCGTGCCGTGGGCATCCGCACGCGGGTACAGGGCCTGCTCGTCGACGGGGCCTTCTGGTATCCGCGGTTCCCCCGGCTGAAGCCGCTCGTGCCCAAGCAGGTGCTGCTGGCCTGGCCGGAGTTCCGGCTGGAGGGCGCCTGGGTGCCGATCGGCGAGCTGTTCGGGAAGGCCGACGGCGACGGCGCGTTCACCAACCGGGGCGGCGAGACCCTCTTCGACGCCGTGGCCCGCACGACCGTCGAGTGGGGCGGCGCGACGGCCTGCGGCGCCGTTGGTGGGGGCTGCGATCTGTCGGCCCAGGTCCAGTCGGACCTCGGGCACTTCGACTCGCGCGATGCGCTCTTCGTTCAACACGGTCAGACTTTGTGCTTCGCGGCGCGGACTGTGGCGGAGCCGGTGCTGGGTAGGTGGAGCGCGGGCTCCTGAACGTTGCGGTGGGCATGTGGTTTGTCGGGTGCGGGCCGGTGGGGGCTGGTCGCGCAGTTCCCCGCGCCCCTTAAAGGCAAGGGCTACCGCCCCCCCAAAAAAAGAGACAAAGGCCGGGGCGCAGCCCCGGCCTTTGTCTTCAGGGGCGCGGGGAACTGCGCGACCAGCCCCCACGCACCCGCACACGTGCCCGTACCCGCCGAACACGCCGAGGTTCAAGCGACCAGCGAAACCGCGCCGACGGCCGGCGTCCGCAGCGCCCTGCGGGCCGTCGTCAGGCTGGTCACAAGCACCGCCGCCGCCGCGACCCCCACGATCCCGAACCAGATGCCCAGTCCTCCCTCCGGGAGGACAGCGTCCGTGCGGACCATCGTGAAGGGGATGATCCCCGCGAGCCCGGCCGCCGTACCGAAGAAGACACCCGTCACCGTGAGGACCAGGGACTCGATGCCGATCATGCCGAGGACCTGACCCGGGGTCGCCCCCGCCAGCCGCTGCTGGCCGAACTCCCGGCGCCGGTACGTCGTCGCCGCGTACAGGGAGTTGATCAGCATGATGCAGGAGAAGACCACGATGATGCCGACGACCACGAGGTTGAGGGTTTCGAGGTTCTTGGCGTCGATGGACTTCGGCACTCCGGAGGCGTTGATGGCGTCGTTCTCGACGGCCTGCATGTAGAGGGTCGCCGTCGCCATGGCGGTGAAGAGGATCAACGGCATGAGGACCCCGGACAGCTGCGCGGCCCGCTCGCGCATGGTGCGTACGGCGAGATAGCCGCTCGGGCCCGTCGCCGGAAGCCGGTCGAGCAGGGCCCTCAGCAGCTTCGGCGAGAGCAGCGCGAAGCCGACCGCGAGCAGGATCGCGCCGTACGCGGCCGGTGCCATCAGCGCGGCGTCGGTCGAGGAGAACGCGAAGGTGGAGCAGACCGACAAGGCGCCGAGGACCAGGGCGGCGCGGACGAAGAAGTTCCGTCCCCTGCCGCGGGGCCCGGTCTTCCGGGTGGCCCGGCGCACCGCGAGGAACGCAGCGCCAGCCGCCGCGAGGACCGTGATGTCGATGCCCGAGAGCAGCGCGACGTTCCCGAAGGAGTAGTCGACGGACTCGGCGACCTGCCCGCTGTCCTTGAAGAGGTCCAGCAGCAGCCGTCCGCCGAGCATCGCGGGGCCGATCGCGAGCAGCGCGCCCACCAGGGCGACGGCCACCGACTCTCCCACGACCATCCGCTTGATCTGTGCGGGGGTCGCGCCGGAGCAGCGCAACAGCTCGATCTCGGCGGAGCGCTGACGGACGTTCACCGTCAGGGTGGAAGCTACGGCGAAGAACACCAGGAGGGTGCCGTAGCCGCCGACGACGCCCGCCGAGGTGGAGAGGGTCTCCGCGCTCGTGGAGTCGACGCCCTTCGCGCCCGCCGTGTCGTGCATCGAGTTGAACGCCATGATGATCGCCGCGCCCAGGAAGGCGGACAGCAGCGTCGCGGCGAAGCGCCCGGGGCGCTGCCGGATGGAACGCATGGCCAGAGCGAGCATGACGGTCACACCCCCGCCATCACGTCGTCGCCGAGGTGCGCGAGGGCCTCGGCCACCGCGTCCACGGTCGGCCGGTGCATCTCACCGGCGAGCCGGCCGTCCGCGAGGAACATCACCGAGTCGGCGTACGAGGCCGCCACCGGATCGTGGGTCACCATGACGACCGTACGGCCGTGGACCCGGACCGTCTCCTGGAGCAGCCGCAGGATGTCCCGCGCGCTGCGGGTGTCCAGGGCGCCGGTCGGTTCGTCGGCGAAGATCACGCTCGGCTCGGTGATCAGGGCGCGGGCGATGGCGACGCGCTGGCGCTGGCCGCCGGAGAGCTGGTCGGGCCGGTGGCCGAGGCGGTCGCCGAGGCCGACGGCGGTGAGGATCTCCTCCACCCGGGCCCGGTTCACGCGGCGGCGGGCGAGCTTGAGCGGCAGGATCGTGTTCTGCGCGACGGTGAGGGTGTCCAGCAGGTTGTACTGCTGGAAGATGAAGCCGATCCGGTTGCGCCGGAACTTCGTCAGCTCGGCCTCGGTGCCGCCGGTCATCTCGGCTCCGTCGACCAGGACGATGCCGCTGTCGGGCCGGTCGAGTCCGGCCGCGCACTGCAGCAGCGTGGACTTGCCGGAGCCCGAGGGCCCCATCACCGCGGTGAACGTGCCGCGCGGCAGGGCGAGCGTCACTCCGTCCAGGGCGGTCACCGCGTTCTCCGCGCCCCCGTAGGTCTTGGTGACCTTCACCAGCCGCAGTGCCTCGGCGGCGGGGCCCGTGCCGTGGTCCTGGTTGCGTCGATCGGTTCGGCGAAACATCGTCATCAGCCTCCGTCGGGCACCGTCCGTGCCCCGCTGTCCGGGCACTTCCTGTGCCCCGCCAAAGACGCTACGGAGAAGACGGGGCAGGCACATTGGGCGCAGAACCCGTATCGGGGGGTGTACTCAGCGACACCTGTCCGGGAGGGAAAACCCGCTCCGGCCGTGGGCAAACCCCGGTCCTGGAGGCGATTCCGGGCTCCGCACCGCCCGGAACAGCGGACTTGTGGGGGGCATGACCACACGCATGCGTACCCTTTGCCTCCGCTTCGCCGCCCGTACGCCTCCACTTGCTTGCATCGACGGCATGGACCACATCACGTTCCTTGTGGCCGTCGTCATCGTCACGGCCCTCGCCTTCGACTTCACCAACGGCTTCCACGACACGGCGAACGCGATGGCGACCTCCATCGCCACCGGCGCGCTGCGGCCCAGAACGGCGGTCCTGATCAGCGGCGTACTGAACGTCGGCGGTGCGTTCCTGTCCACCGAGGTCGCGAAGACGATCTCCGGGGGGATCGTGGACGACACCCTGGTGACCCCGGGAATGATCTTCGCGGGGCTGGTCGGCGCGATCCTGTGGAACCTGGCGACCTGGCTGCTCGGGCTGCCGTCGAGCTCGTCGCACGCGCTGTTCGGCGGGCTCATCGGAGCCGTGTGGGTGGGCGCAGGCGAGCACGGTGTGCACTTCGACAAGGTCGTCGAGAAGGTGCTGCTCCCGGCGGTCGCCTCGCCGTTGATCGCCGGTGTGGCCGCGCTCATCGCGACGTACCTCGCGTACCGGATCACCTCACGGGCCCGGGAGAAGACGGTGACGAAGGGCTTCCGGCTCGGGCAGATCGCCTCGGCGTCGCTGGTCTCGCTCGCGCACGGCACGAACGACGCGCAGAAGACGATGGGCGTCATCACGCTCACGCTGATCTCGGCCGGGGCGCTCGGCCACGACGCCGGGCCGCCCCTGTGGGTGATCGCGTCGGCCGGACTCGCGATCGGCCTCGGTACGTATCTCGGCGGCTGGCGGATCATCCGGACGATGGGCAAGGGCCTGACCGACATCCAGTCGCCGCAGGGCTTCGCCGCGGAGGCCGCCTCCACGACGGTGATCCTGACCTCCGCGCACCTCGGTTTCGCGCTGTCGACCACGCAGGTGTGCTCCGGCGGCATCCTCGGGGCCGGGCTGGGCAGGCGTCTCGCCGAGGTGCGGTGGGGCACGGCGGGGCGGATGGTGGTGGCGTGGCTGGTGACGCTTCCCGCCGCCGCGCTGGTCGGCGGTCTCTCCGCGAGCGTGGTGACGCACGGCGGGAACTTCGGCATCGTGGTAATCGCACTCCTCGCGCTCGCCGTCGCCACCTTCATCGTGGTCATGTCGCGCCGCAACCCGGTGCACGCGTCCAATGTCAACGCGACCCACGAGGTCAGCGTCCGCAGCACGGCACCGGCAGGGGTCGGCACCGCCGCCTGAGCCGCGTCACGGAGACCGGGAAGAGCCGGGAGAGCAAGGAGAGTACGAACGATGCAGCTGGACTGGAGCGCCCTCGGCGAGGTCGCCGCGGTGAGTACCGGAGTCACGGTCGGAGTAGTCGTCGTCTTCGCCCTCGGCGTACTGGGCCTGGCCCGCGCGGAGACCGCGCGGGAGGGCGACGGCGGCACCGACCCGGTGGGGCTCGGCGTGGCCGGGCTGTGTTTCCTCGCGTGCGCGGCCGTGGTGGCGTACGGGATCTATCTGATCGTGCCGCAGTTCCACTGATCCTCCCGGGGAGTAGAGATGACCGAACTGCTGAGTGACATGCGCGTCGACTACACCGACCACGACGACCCGGTGCTGATCCGCCCCGACGGCAGCGCGGTGGACACCTGGCGCGAGAACTACCCGTACGAACAGCGCATGGAGCGCGGTGAATACGACTGGCACAAGCGGCTGCAGCAGATCGAGCTGCTGAAGCTGCAGAGCTGGATCAAGGAGACCGGGCGCCGGCTCGTCGTCGTCTTCGAGGGGCGGGACGCGGCCGGCAAGGGCGGCACGATCAAGCGCTTCACCGAGCATCTCAACCCGCGTGGTGCCCGGGTGGTGGCCCTGGAGAAGCCGACGGAGCGCGAGCGCGGACAGTGGTACTTCCAGCGGTACGTCGAGCATCTGCCGACGGCCGGGGAGATCGTGCTCTTCGACCGGTCCTGGTACAACCGGGCCGGTGTGGAGCGGGTGATGGGCTTCTGCACGGGCGACGAGTACCGGCGCTTCATGCGGCAGGCGCCCGCGTTCGAGCGGATGCTCGTCGACGACGGCGTGGACCTGGTGAAGTTCTGGTTCTCGGTGTCGCAGGGCGAGCAGCGCACCCGGTTCACGATCCGGCAGGTCGACCCCGTACGGCAGTGGAAGCTCAGCCCCATGGACCTCGCGTCACTCGACCTCTGGGACGACTACACCGCCGCCAAGGTCTCCATGTTCCGCGAGACGGACACCGAGCAGGCCCCGTGGACCGTGGTCAAGAGCAACGACAAGAAGCGAGCCCGCGTGGAGGCCATGCGCAGTGTGCTGGCCCGCTTCGACTACACGGGCAAGGACCACGAGGTGGTCGGCAAGCCGGACCCCCGGATAGTCGGCGCGGCGGCGACCCTGCTGGAGGCGGGCGAGGACGACGAACTGAAGGAGGGCTGGTAGGGGGCTCGCGGAGCAGCTCTCGGCCGGACTCTCGCAGGGGCGGCCGACGGCCCGAAGCCGTACGGGGACGCCTCAGCCCCCGCTGCTCCTGTCGCCGCCGCCCACCGTGAACCCGATCGCCGACCCCCCGCCCTCCCGGCGCCGGGCGAACGGGCCCCCGCCGTGGGCGGTCGCCACCTCGCGGACGATCGACAGTCCGAGCCCGGAGCCGGGCAGGCTCCGGGCGTCCGGCGCGCGGTAGAAGCGGTCGAAGACCCGCTCCAGGTCCTCCTCGGCGATACCGGGCCCGCGGTCGAGCACCTCGACGCGGACCGCGGCCCGTGCCCCGGCCCCGGCGCCCGGCTCCACCGGCGTCCCCGCCCCCGTCACCACGATGTCGATCGGCTCGCTCCCGCCCCGGTCGAACTTCGCCGCGTTGTCCACGAGGTTGGACAGCGCCCGCTGCAGCGCGCCGGGCCGGCCGTCGACCACCGTCTCGCCGGACACCCGCACCGAGACGGCCCGGCCCGTCCGCCGCCGCGCCGCCACCGCCACGTCCTCGGCGATGTCGGCGAGGGCCACCCACTGGAGCGGCTCCCGGTCCGACTGTCCGGCCGCGAGGTCCACCAACTCGTTGACCAGGTCGGTGAGTTCGCGGGACTCCTGGGCGAGGTCGGCGACCAGTTCCCCGCGGACGGCGGGCGGGAGCTCGTCGATCCTGCGGAGCATCGAGATGTTGGTGCGCAACGACGTCAGGGGCGTACGGAGTTCATGGCCCGCGTCCTGGACGAGGCGCCGCTGGTCCTCCTCGGACTGCGCGAGGCGCCCCAGCATGCGGTCGAAGGAACGGCCGAGCCGCGCCACCTCGTCGTACCCGGCGACCGGCACCTGGATGCCGAGCCGCCCGGTGCGGGCCACGTCCTCCGCGGCCCCGGCGAGCCGGACGAGCCGCGAGGTGATGCGCCGGGCCAGCCACCAGCCGAAGAGACCGGCCGCGATCACGACGGCGGCCACCAGCAGCACGGTCCGCTGCTGGAGTTCGCGCAACAGGTCCTCGGTGTCGCTGAACTCCTGCGCGATCTGCACCGCGCCCCGCCCGTCGCCGAGCGAGACGGTGGCCACCCGGTACATGCCGTCGCCGACGTCGACGTCACGGTGTTCCACCAGCCGGCCGGCCGTCCGCGCGGCCGCGGTCCGCCTGTCGTCGGCGCCGACGGGCAGCGGCGGATGACCCCGGTCGACGACCGACGCGTCCGGCCCGAGCACCTGTACGACGGTGCCGCTGGGCCTGATCAGTTCGTCGCGCGGACCGCCGTCGGTGTCGGCGGTGGCGAAGTCGGCGGGGGTCAGCGCGCTGTGGCGCACCTCGTCGAGCAGATCCTGCACGACACCCTCGAACACGGTCTGCTGGTCGACGCGTACGAGCCGGGCGGCGGCGTCGTACGACAGGAACCCGACCAGGACGGTGACGGCCGCCGCCACCGCCGCGAACGACACCGTGAAGGTGGTGCGCAGCGAGGACAGCCGGGCCCGCGCCACCAACCGCCTCAGGCGCGCGCCGCGGGAGCGCACTCAGTCCTCCCTCAGCACATACCCCACACCGCGCACCGTGTGGATCAGGGAGGGCACGCCCGGCTCGTCGAGCTTGCGCCGCAGATAGCCGACGTACACGGCGAGGTTCTTGGAGCCGGGCCCGAAGTCGTAGCCCCAGATGCGGTCGTAGATGGTGGTGTGGTCGAGGACGATGCCCGCGTTGCGGACGAGCAGTTCCAGCAGGTCGAACTCGGTCCGGGTGAGCTCGACCTCGTGCGGGCCCCGCCACACGCGGCGCGCCTGCGGATCGATGCGCAGACCCGCCGCGGCGATCTGGCCGTCGGGCATGCGCGGCGGTTCACTGGGTACGTCGACGGGGGCGCCCGTACGCCGGAGCAGGGCCCGGAGCCGGGCGAAGACCTCCTCGACGTCGAACGGCTTTACCACGTAGTCGTCGGCGCCGGCGTCCAGACCGGCGATGCGGTCTGCGGTCTCGACGAGTGCGGTGAGCATGAGGATGGGGGTGCGGTTGCCCTCTGCACGCAGGACGCGACAGACCTGGAGGCCGTCGATGCCCGGCATCATCACATCGAGAACGAGCACGTCGGGTGGGGTGCGGTGGGCCTGCGCGAGCGCCTCGACGCCGTCGGCGACCGCCGTGACCGCGTATCCCTCCAGGGTCAGGGCCCGCTCCAGGGCATGGCGGATCGCGCGGTCGTCCTCGGCGAGCAGCAGATTCTGGGGCACGGGACCAGTCTGCCAAGCCCCGCGGTACGTACTACCTGCTGGAGAGGGGTACGGCCGGGCCTCTTACCCGGCTCTCACCCTGCCGGGACCAGTGGCTTACCTCGCCCCGCCACTGTGTCCCCGATGCCGGGGGCGAGCGCCGCGACGGGGAGGCAGCGCACCGCATGAAACGTAGGGAGACCACCGAACGCATGAGGATCGTGTTCCTTCTGCACAACGCGTACGCCATCGGGGGGACCGTCCGCACCACGCTCAACCTCGCGGCGGCGCTCGCCGGGCGGCACGACGTGGAGATCGTGTCGATGAGGCGGCACCGGGACGAGCCGAGGTTCACCGTCGACCCGCGGATCACGGTGGTTCCGCTGGTGGACGAACGGGACGGCAGCCGGGACCTCACGGACCCGTCCTACGCCCGGCCGGCCGTCGACTTCCCCGCCTCCGACAAGCGCTACGAGCAGTACACCCGGCTCACCGACCTGCGCGCCCGCGACTATCTGGCGCACTGCGACGCGGACGTGGTGATCGGCACGCGTCCCGGCATCAACGTCTACGTCTCCCTCTTCGCGCCGCGCCGGGCCCTGCGGATCGGCCAGGAGCATCTGCGGCACGACTCGCACAGCAAGCGGCTGCGGGGTGTACTGGCCCGCGCCTACCGCTCGCTGGACGCGGTGGTGACGACAACGGAGGCGGACGCGGATGTGTACCGGCGGCGGATGCCGCTGCCCGGCGTACGGGTCGCCGCGGTGCCGAACATGGTGCCGGCGCCGGAGGGCCTCACCCGGGACGGGACAACGAAGGTGATCACCGCGGCGGGCCGCCTGGTCCGCGGCAAACGCTTCGACCTGCTGATCGAGGCCTTCTCCGCGGTCGCCTCGAAGGAACCCGACTGGCAGCTGCGGATCTTCGGCGGCGGCCCCGAGCGCGAACACCTCCAGCACCTGATCGACGGCCTGGGCCTGGCCGGGCACGCCCGCCTGATGGGTCCGCGTACGCCGATCGAGGCGGAGTTCGCCAAATCGGCGATGGTGGTCTCGGCCTCGGACGCCGAGTCGTTCGGGATGACCCTGGTCGAGGCGATGCGCTGCGGGGTGCCGGTGATCAGCACGGACTGCCCACTGGGCCCCGCCGAGATCATCACGAACGGCGTCGACGGCCGTCTGACGCCCGTGGGCGACGCCCGCTCCCTCGCCGAGGCGATGCTCGACCTGATCACGGACGAACCCCTGCGCCGGGCAATGGGCGAGGCGGCCCTGCAAAGCTCCCACCGGTACGACGCCGCCCCGATCGTCGACCGCTACGAGTCCCTGTTCACCGAACTCAAGGCAACCCGCACCCGCCGCGCCTGGACCCGAACCCGAGTCCGCGCCGCGGGCTGGGCCCGCCGCCAGACCCACCGCCTCCGCCGCCGCACCCCGACGGCCCGACCGCCCATCAACAGCCCAAGACCCACGGGCCCGTGACGCCCGGGGGCCCACCCTCCGAGCACGACTGAAGCGACCCAGGGGTCGGTCGTCGCGCACACAGACGCCGGACGAGGGCGTCACACCCAGTACGCCGGGCGGCCCACACGGGTTCCCAGTCCCCCAGGACCACCCGGCCCCGCACCGGCCCGCTCGGCTTCCCGGGCCAGTGCCCCGGGCCGCCCGCTTTCGCACGGCGGGCGGCCCGTGGGGGGCACTCCGTACATGGGCGCCCCTTCAGGGGCGCGGGGAACTGCGCGACCAGCCCTCACCGGCCCGCAGCCAGAACACAGCCGGAGATCCCCGAAGAAATCCCGGGGTACCCCACAAACCCGCCCGGCCGGCCGGAGGACGCCCCCAGCACCCCCGGCCGGCCGGTGCGGCGGCAACACCGCGGGCCCTACTCGCTAATCGGGTCGCAGAGCGGCGAGCTGCTGCTCGAAGGGGACCACCTCGAAGCCACCCCCACGCACGAGTTCCGCCCCACCCTGCGTCGGCACAGACACAGACCCAGACGCCGACGCAGCCCGCCCCGCCGACAGCCCGGTCATCAGCCCCGCCAACTCCCCAGCGGCCCGATCGATCCGCTCAACGAGCCCCTCGGCCCCCCAGTCCTCAGAAGCCGCGTACACCCCGGTCGGCACGACCACAGCCCGCAGATACGCGAACAGCGGCCGCAACGCATGCTCCAGGACCAGCGAATGACGAGCCGACCCCCCGGTCGCCGCGACCAGCACGGGCTTCCCGGTCAGCGCGTCCGGGTCCAGCACGTCGAAGAAGGACTTGAACAGACCGCTGTACGAGGCGGAGAACACCGGCGTGACGACGATCAGCCCGTCCGCCGACGCCACCGCGTCCAGGGCGGCACCCAGCGCGGGCCCCGGAAAGCCGGTGGTGAAGTTGTGCGCGATCTCGACCGCGAGGTCACGCAGCTCCACCACCTGGACGTCCGCCGAGGCGCGCTCGACGGTCGCGTTGGCCAGCCGGTCCCCCAGCAACCGCGTGGACGACGGAACACTCAGCCCCGCCGAAACGACGACCAGCTTCATGACGAGGCCCCCTCCTTGTCGACACCGGCACCGGCACCCGCACCGGAGCCGGAGCGGGAGTCGGCCGCTGCCGCGGTGGCGACCCGCGCCGCATGCGTCGGCGCCTCCGGCACCCCCGCCGGCCGCCGCTTGGCGAACTCCTCGCGCAGCACGGGCACGACCTCCTCACCCAGCATGTCGATCTGCTCCAGCACGGACTTCAGCGGCAGCCCGGCATGGTCCACGAGGAACAACTGACGCTGGTAGTCACCCGCGTACTCCCGGAAGCCCAGCGTCTTCTCGATCACCTGCTCCGGCGAGCCGACCGTCAGCGGAGTCTGCTCGGTGAAGTCCTCCAGCGACGGCCCGTGCCCGTACACCGGCGCGTTGTCGAAGTACGGCCGGAACTCCCGAACCGCGTCCTGCGAGTTCCGGCGCATGAACACCTGCCCGCCGAGCCCGACGATCGCCTGCTCCGCCGTGCCGTGCCCGTAGTGCGCGTACCGCGACCGGTACAGCTCGACCATCCGCTTGGTGTGATCGGCCGGCCAGAAGATGTTGTTGTGGAAGAACCCGTCGCCGTAATAGGCGGCCTGCTCGGCGATCTCCGGCGAGCGGATCGAACCGTGCCAGACGAACGGCGGCACGCCGTCCAACGGCCGGGGCGTCGACGTGAACGACTGCAGCGGCGAACGGAACTTGCCCTCCCAGTCGACGACGTCCTCGCGCCACAGCCGGTACAGCAGCGCGTAGTTCTCGACGGCGAGGTTGATGCCCTGCCGGATGTCCTGCCCGAACCAGGGATAGACCGGGCCGGTGTTGCCGCGCCCCATCATCAGGTCCACGCGCCCGTCCGCCAGATGCTGGAGCATCGCGAAGTCCTCGGCGATCTTCACCGGGTCATTGGTGGTGATGAGGGTGGTGGAGGTGGAGAGGATGAGGTTCTCGGTGCGCGCGGCGATCCAGCCGAGCATGGTGGTCGGCGACGACGGCACGAACGGCGGGTTGTGGTGCTCACCGGTCGCGAAGACGTCGAGCCCGACCTCCTCGGCCTTCTGCGCGATGGCGACCATGGCCTTGATCCGCTCGTGCTCGGACGGCGCACGACCCGTGGTGGGGTCCGGCGTGACGTCACCGACGCTGAAGATCCCGAACTGCATGGCTGCCTCATCCTCCGCAGGTTGTTTACGATTCAACTATACCCGCCAACGATGACCCTCGCGGAGCTATTCCCAGCCTCCGGTACCTCGGACACCCCGGGGCCGGGGCAGGGGCCTGGGCCGCGGTGGGGCCGGGGCTCCCTGCGCACGCCCGGGCCGTTGTCAGTGCCCCGTCCTACCATCCCGATATGGCCGCCCCACGCCGTGACACAAACCGTGACGCCGACCGCGACCGCGACACCGAGCGCGACACCAGAGGCATCGTCGACCCCGCGGAGTTCCTCGCGCGTGTGGACTTCCGGCGCCCCGAGCCCGCCGAGCCCCTCCGTCGTCACGTGGAGCACTACTGGCTGATCGACTGGGACCTGTCCGAGCCGTACGTCTCCCATGTGGTCCCGCACCCCGCGGTCCACATCGTCTTCCAGCAGTTCGAGGGCCAGGACCCCTTCGTCGAGTTCGCGGGCATCCAGCTCGGGCTCTTCACACAGAAGCTGGAGGGGCGGGGCCGGGTGTGCGGCATCAAGTTCCGGCCCGGCGCCTTCCACCCCTTTGCACCGCGGCACCCGGTGTCCGACTGGACGGGCAGACGCCTGCCCCTGACGGAGGTACTCCCCGCCGCCCGAAACAACCTCGACTCCGTGCTCACCCCGCCCGACGAGACGGACCGAGTGGCCGCGCTCGACACGTTCCTGCTCGGCCTGGCCCCGGCCCCCGATCCCCGCGCCGACCGGGCGACGGCCCTGGTCGAGCTGATCCGCACCGACCGCACGATCCGCCGCGTCGCCGACTTCGCCCACGCCCAGGGCATGACGGTACGAGCGATGCAGCGCCTCTTCTCCACCTACGTCGGCGTGGGTCCCAAGTGGATCATCCTCCGCTACCGCATCCACGAGGCCCTGGAGCACGCCGAGTCCACCCCGTCCACCGACTGGGCCACCCTCGCGGCAGACCTCGGCTACGCGGACCAGGCCCACCTGATCCGGGACTTCACAACAACAGTGGGCGTACCCCCAACGGCATACGCCCAGAGCAACCACTGAGGGGATGCGGGGACTCGGGCCCCTTCAAGCACGCGGGCGCCGTGAGCCCCTTCAGGGGCGCGGGGAACTGCGCGACCAGCCCCCACCCACCCGCACCCGACCCACAACCGCCCCCCGACCGTCACCACCCAGTACGCGGTGCGAGGGCCACCCAGCACACGAGCGCCGCCCAGAGAAAACGCTAGAAGACATACGTGTCCCCGGTGTCCAGCACCAGCACCTCCTGCCGGTCGTTGTGATGATTGCGATCCACCGCACCGCCGCCCCACACCGTGTCGATGCCCAGCGTCACCTCCGAGGGCGCCCCCCTCAGCCGTACGGCCATGGTGAGCGTCTCCCCCCACCCGTCAGCAGGCAGCGCCCCGGTACGGCACATCACCGTCCGCACCTCGGTCCGCGCGCACCCGGCCGGCAGCCCCTGCTCGTCCGCGAGCGGCACCGACCACCGCAGCCGTACGGTCGCCTCCGCGACGCCGGACGGACCGTGGTTCTGCGGGGTCATCCGCAGGTCCACACGTCCGCCGGTCATCGACAGATGCCCGTGATAGGCGAGATCGGCCTCGGGCGCCACGGCCGCCGGCGCCGCCGTGGCAGCGGGAGAGGCCACAGCCACGACGACAGCCGCACCCAGCCCACAAAGAATCCGCATGTGTCATGTCCTCCGCGTCGACCCGTCGGTATCAGTACGACCTCGTACGTCAACGGATGTATGCCACCTGGGCCGCACGACAGGCGCCGCCCATCAGGTGAGAGGGCGGTCGGGAGGGGCCGGGACGGAGGACTCAGGCCGGCAGTTCTTCGGGCAGCAGCCCCAGCTGTCCGAGGAAGTCCATCTGGTCGAAGTAGAGCCGGTAGCTGGCGATCCGGCCGTCCGCGTCGACGGTCGCGAAGTCGACTCCGCGGACCCTGATCTCCTTCTGCGTGGCCGGCAGCGACTCCCCGGAGGGCAGCACCAGCGGCCCCGTGTTCCTACCGCTGAAGAACCCCTCGTCGACGGCGGTGTCGCCGATCTCGTACGAGTACACCGTCTCGAACGTCGCCTCCGGGACCGCCTCGGTCATGTGCCGCCAGTACTCGACGATGTTGTCGCGCCCGTGGATCTCTCCCTCGTCGGGCGTGAAGGCGACCGCGTCCGCCGCGTAGAGCTCGGCGATGACCTTGAGATCCTGGTTCGTGGTCAGTGCCTCCGTGAGCCGGTCCATGACGTCACGTGCCTGTCCCATGATCCACCTCCTGAGCAGGGGATCACCCACCTCGATTTTCCCACCGGCCCCGTCCCTGTGCATCAGGTCACCGACCGGGCGTACACCCCGCCCGCCTATCCTGGCCGGTGAAGCAATCGACCGTACGAGCGAGCGGCGGCCCCGCACCACGGCCGCGCCCGCCCCCTCCCCCGAGGAGCAGCCCATGACCGCCGCCGCATCCGCCGCGCCCTCCGCCGCCTCCCGCATCGCCGTCGTCACGGGCGCGAGCAGCGGAATCGGCGCCGCGACGGCCAGGCAGCTGGCGGCCGCGGGCTACCGCGTCGTCCTCACGGCCCGCCGCAAGGACCGTATCGAGGCGCTCGCGGAGGAGATCGACGCGGCGGGCGGCCAGGCGACGGCGTACGCGCTGGACATCACGGACCGCGCGGCCGTCGACGAGTTCGCCACCGCCTTCAGGACGATCGGGGTCCTCGTCAACAACGCGGGCGGCGCGCTCGGGGCGGACCCGGTCGCGTCCGGCGACCCGGCCGAATGGCGCCAGATGTACGAGACGAACGTCATCGGCACCCTGAACATCACTCAGGCCCTCCTCCCCGCCCTGACCGCGAGCGGCGACGGCACGGTGGTCGTCGTCTCCTCGACCGCCGGACACGGCACGTACGAGGGCGGCGCGGGCTATGTGGCCGCCAAGCACGGCGAGCACGTCCTGGCCGAGACCCTCCGCCTGGAGATCGTCGGCACCCCGGTCCGCGTCATCGAGATCGCCCCCGGCATGGTCAAGACGGACGAGTTCGCCCTGACCCGCTTCGGCGGCGACACGGACAAGGCCTCGAAGGTCTACGCCGGAGTGGCGGAGCCCCTGACCGCCGACGACGTCGCCGACACCATCACGTGGACGGTCACCCGCCCCTCCCACGTCAACATCGACCTCCTGGTCGTCCGCCCCCGCGCCCAGGCCTCCAACACAAAGGTCCACAGGGAGCTGTAGTGCCGAACGCCGACCCCCCGGCCCAGCAACAGCCCACCACGTCCCCACCCACCCAGAACCAGGAACAACGCCGCCTGGCCCAGGAAAAGAAGGACGAACGCTACGTCTGGTGGTACCTCGCCTACTTCCTCTTCGGCATCCACCTCGTGGCATTCGTAATGATCTACGCGGTGACACACGCGAAGTAGGAATTGACGACGGGGCCCGGGCTGAAACAGCCCGGGCCCCGCCCACAATTCAGCCCTTCACGCACACGACCTGCTTCAGCTTTGCCACGACCTCTACGAGGTCTCGCTGCTGGTCGATGACCTGCTCGATCGGCTTGTACGCGCTCGGGATCTCGTCCACGACGCCGGAGTCCTTGCGGCACTCCACACCCTGCGTCTGCTCCTCCAGATCCTTTGTCGAGAAGCGACGCTTGGCGGCGTTACGGCTCATGCGCCGGCCCGCCCCGTGCGAGGCCGAGTTGAAGGCCTTCTCGTTGCCGAGGCCCTTCACGATGTACGAACCCGTGCCCATCGAGCCCGGGATGATCCCGTACTCGCCGGAGCCCGCGCGGATCGCGCCCTTGCGGGTGACCAGCAGGTCCATGCCCTCGTACCGCTCCTCGGCCACGTAGTTGTGGTGCGCGCTGATCTCCGGCTCGAAGGTCGGCTTCGCCTTCTTGAACTCCTTGCGGACCACGTCCTTCAGGAGCGCCATCATGAGCGTGCGGTTGTACTTCGCGTACTCCTGCGCCCAGAACAAGTCGTTGCGGTACGCCCCCATCTGCGGGGTGTCCGCGATGAATACGGCGAGGTCGCGATCGACCAGACCCTGGTTGTGCGGGAGCTTCTGCGCAATTCCTATGTGGTGCTCGGCCAGTTCCTTGCCGATGTTCCGCGAACCGGAGTGCAGCATCAGCCAAACAGAACCGGTCGTATCCGTGCACACTTCCACAAAGTGATTTCCGGATCCAAGCGTCCCCATCTGCTTTGTCGCCCGCCCCTGACGGAACTTGACCGCTTCGGCCACACCGTCGAAGCGCCCCCAGAAGTCGTCCCAGCCCGAAGTGGCCAGCCCGTGGAATCGTCCGGGCTCGATCGGGCTGTCGTGCATCCCCCGCCCCACAGGAATGGCCTGCTCGACCTTCGAGCGCAGCCGGGAAAGGTCACCCGGCAGGTCGTTGGCCGTCAGGGACGTCCTGACCGCGGACATCCCGCAGCCGATGTCGACCCCGACCGCCGCGGGACACACAGCACCCTGCATGGCGATCACGGAACCGACCGTCGCGCCCTTGCCGAAATGGACGTCCGGCATGACGGCGAGGCCCTTGATCCAAGGCAGCGTCGAGACGTTGCGGAGCTGCTGCATCGCGACGTCCTCGACCGACGCCGGGTCCGCCCACATACGGATCGGAACCTTCGCGCCCGGCACTTCCACGTACGACATATCGTCCTCATTCCCCCGTAAAACAAGCAGAAGTCGCAAATCGCAAAACCGGCACCAAGGTCAACGTTTGGGACAACGGACCGGCGTCCACGGCAGTGCGTGCGATACACATTGTCTCCAGGGGCCGCCCCCGCGCGGCAACTGAATAACCAATGCATAACCACAGGACACCCCGGTCGTGCGCCCAGCGCGGCGACCCGTCGAGAGGAGCCCCACCGTGCAGCGGAAGGCGTACGTACCCGGCGTCGCCGCGCTCCTCGCGGTGCTGCTGGCCGGCTGCACCGGTGGATCGGGCGACGACAACGGCACGACCGACCCGAAGCCGGGCGAATCGGCCACGACACCGACCGCGGCGCAGCCCGGCAAGTACCGCACGCTCCCCGAACCGTGCGCCGCCGTCTCGCACGGCACGCTGGACTCGCTGCTGCCCGGCATCAAGCAGGTCACGGACGAGGAGCAGCGCGAGAAGACGTACGAGGGCACGGCGACGCAGACGTACGACACGGACCGCAAGGTCGGCTGCCGTTGGAAGGCTCAGTCGACCGGGGCGACGGATCATCTGCTGGTGGACTTCGAGCGCGTGGTCTCGTACGACAACGCGGTCAGCGACGACGACCGCGCGACGGAGATCTATCTGAAGCGGGAGACCTCGGCCGATCTTCCGGAGCCGGTCGCCTCGTCGGAGTCGCCCGAGTCGTCAGAGGCATCGGAGTCGTCGAGCTCATCGGATTCGTCCGAGTCGCCCGAATCATCCGGCTCGTCCGCCGATGAGAGCGGATCCCCCTCGGACGACTCCGGTTCCGGTCCGAGCTCCAGCGCGTCGGACGCGGAGAGCGGTTCCGCCACGCCCTCCGACGGCTCCACCCCCTCCGCCCTCCAGCCCCGCACGCTCGACGACCTGGGCGACGAGGCGTTCCTGGACGACGCGCTGAGCAGCACCCGGCAGCGCACGGTGACTGTGGTGTTCCGCACGTCCAACGTGGTCGTGACGATCCAGTACGACGAGCAGCCGGCGACCACGACCGACGTCCCGAGCAGCAAGGACATGCAGGACAGAGCGCGGAAACTGGCGGGTCAGCTCGCCGACGCGTTCAACGACTAGGGGCCCCCGGCAGGGGTTTCGGGCTGGGCGGAACCCGAGTCACCCGTGTCCCGTTCGGCGTACCGTGGCCCCTCGGACCCGACCGAGTGCGGCCGACCGAGGACGCGGCCGTTCGCACGCACACCCAGCGTCTTGAGTGAAGGAACCATGCACCGACCCGCACAGCGCCAGCGTCAGCGACTCACCCGCATCCTTGTCGGCGCGGCCGCCGTCCCGATGATGCTCGTCGCCTCCGGCTGCTCCTCGGACTCCGGCGGCGGCTCCGGCGACGACGCGAAGAAGGACTCCGGCGCCTCGGCGTCGTCCTCCGCGACGGAGGCGGGCTCGGTGGTGAAGGAGGCCGCGTACGCGAAGCTTCCCGAGCCCTGCAAGGTGTTCTCGTCGAAGACGTTGGAGGAAATGGTCCCGAAGGGTGCCAAGTCCAGCAAGGAGGGCAAGTCGGGCGACACGGAGACGCGCGGCAGCTGCTCCTGGAACAGCCTGGACAACAACGGCGTGGACGGTTCGCAGTTCCGCTGGCTGAACGTGTCCCTGCTGCGTTTCGAGTCGGACGCGACCCGCGGTACGGGCGAGAAGCTGGCCTCGGAGTACTTCGCCAAGCACGCCGAGGACGCGCGCTCGGTCGAGGGCGCGAAGGACACCAAGTCGCAGCCGCTGACGGGCATGGGCAACGAGGCGACGCTGGTGACGTACGACCTGAAGAAGAAGGAAGGCACCTTCAAGCAGCAGACGGTCGTGACGCGGGTCGAGAACGTCGTCGTGACGCTCGACTACAACGGCGCGGGTCTGGCGGGCGACAAGGCCCCGAAGGTGGCCGATCTGACGAAGGCGGCGGAGAAGGCCGCCAAGGAGGCCGTGGAGGCGGTCCGGACGGCGAACGGGGCCGGCGGCGGCTCCGCGGCCGGCGGCAGCACGGCGCCCAGCAAGAGCCCCAGCCCGAGCAAGAGCGCGAGCAAGAGCGCGGGCCAGGGCTCGGACCTCGGCGAGGACTCGGGTACGAGCAAGAGCCCGAGCAAGTCGTCCACGAAGAAGGACTGACAGCCGTTCCGGTAATCCGGCCGGGGCCCAACTCGCGGCCGGACCAGGACATTTGCAGCGACCCGGCCTCTTTGGGGGCCGGGCTGGTGCCGCACTGCGCGCCCGGAGCCCGTACACATGTGCCACTCTGTTGCGCGCAACAGGTCGTCATGGGAGGGGAGTACGGGTGTCCGCGCCTATGCAGCTCACGAAGACGCACCGGATTCTCATCGGGGTGGTCGTCTTCGGAGCCGTCGTCATCGCCGGAATCGGCTTCGCCGGTTCGTACGCCGCGGTGCGCGAACTCGCCCTCCAGAAGGGCTTCGGGAAGTTCAGTTACGTCTTCCCGATCGGTATCGACGCGGGAATATGTGTCCTGCTCGCGCTCGATCTGCTCCTGACCTGGATCAGGATCCCGTTCCCGCTGCTGCGCCAGACGGCGTGGCTGCTGACGGCGGCGACGATCGCGTTCAACGGCGCGGCCGCGTGGCCGGACCCGCTCGGTGTCGGGATGCACGGTGTCATCCCGATCCTGTTCGTGGTCTCCGTGGAGGCGGCGCGGCACGCGATCGGCCGGATCGCGGACATCACGGCCGACAAGCACATGGAGGGCGTGCGCCTCACCCGCTGGCTGCTGTCCCCGCTCCCCACGTTCCTGCTCTGGCGCCGGATGAAGCTGTGGGAGCTGCGCTCCTACGAGCAGGTCATCAAGCTGGAGCAGGAGCGTCTCGTCTACCAGGCCCGGCTGCGTTCGCGCTTCGGCCGCGCGTGGCGTCGCAAGGCGCCGGTCGAGTCCCTGATGCCGCTGCGGCTGGCGCGCTACGGCGTGCCCCTGGCGGAGACGGCCCCCTCGGGTCTGGCCGCGGCGGGCATCGAGCCTGCGCTGCTGCCTCCGGCGCCCCGGCAGCAGACGGAGCTGGAGCGCGTCGAGGCACCGCAGGCCGCCGTACCGCACCAGGTGGGTCCGGGAGCGCCCCGGGACGACCAGCGCCGCCAGGAGCTGGACGCCGACGGCTACCCCGTTCAGGAGCAGCAGGGGCAGCAGGCGCAGCAGGGTCGGCAGGACCAGCAGCCGGAGTACCTGGAGGAGGAGCCGGAGTCGAGCCCGTGGTTCGCTCCCCCGCAGCAGGAGATCGTCTACGAGGGCGGCTACGACCCCTCGTACGCCCCGGACCAGATGTGGGCCCAGTACGAGGCTCAGCAGGCCCAGTACGAGGCCGAGCAGCGTCAGGCGTACCAGAACGGGCAGGGGCAGCTGCTTCAGGAGTACGAGGAGCGTGAGCCCTCTCCCGAGGACACCGGCACCTTCCCCATCCCGTCGGGCCCGAACCGCACCCGCCAGCTCGGCGAGGGCGGCGGAATCCCGGCCCCGGAGCCGGACGAGGAGTCGTTCTACCAGGTCTTCAAGCAGTCGATAAACGGCAGCTACCCGACCCCGCGCGAGTTCGGCGACAACGTCGAGGCGGAGTTCCGCGTGACCCTCCCGGAGCCGGAGGCCAAGCGCCTGGTCACACGCTTCACCAACCGCCACACGATGGAGCTGGAAGAGGACCACATCGCATAGGGGCATGCGCGCAGGGACATGCGTGCAGGACGTGCGTGCAGGGACATGCGTCTGTACGTGGATGGGGCGCCCGGAGATTTCCGGGCGCCCCATCGTCGTAGAACCTCGTACGGCTCGTACGGACTACTCGCCGAGCAGCTTGCGCACCCGCTCCTGGCCCACCGCGAGGAGCAGGGTGGGCAGGCGGGGGCCGGTGTCGCGGCCGACCAGCAGGTGGTAGAGCAGGGCGAAGAAGGTGCGCTGGGCGACCTTGATCTCGGGCGGGAGTTCCTTGGGCGTGGCGTCGGCGGAGAAGCCGGCCTGGACCTTGGGGACTCCGTACACGAGGTGGGTGAGTCCGTCGAGCGACCAGTGCGAGTCGAGGCCGTCGAGGAGGAGCCGCAGCGAGGCGCGGCCCTGGTCGTCGAGGGACTTGATGAGCTCGGTGTCGGCCTCCTTGCGGACGACCGTGCGCTGGTCGGCGGGGACCTGGGTGTTGATCCAGGCCTCGGCCCTGTCGAGCCGCGGCCGGACCTCGTCGAGGGACGAGAGCGGGTCGGCGGGGTCGAGTTCGCTGAGGATGCGCAGGGTCTGGTCCTCGGCGCCGGCGGTGATGTCGGCGACGGAGGCGAGCGTGCGGTAGGGCATCGGGCGGGGTGTCTTGAGAAGCTCACCGGCGGCGGTGCCGACAGCACGCGAGTGCGCGGCGACGTCGGCCGGCAGGGCGGAGCCGTCCGCGACCTTGCCCTCCAGCTTGTCCCACTCGTCGTACAGCCGCTGGATCTCCTGGTCGAAGGCGATCTTGAAGGACTGGTTGGGGCGGCGGCGGGCGTAGAGCCAGCGGAGGATCTGCGGCTCCATGATCTTCAGCGCGTCACCGGGGGTGGGCACGCCTCCCTTGGAGGAGGACATCTTCGCCATGCCGGAGATGCCCACGAAGGCGTACATCGGACCGATGGGCTGCTTGCCGCCGAAGATGCTCCCGACGATCTGTCCGCCGACCTGGAAGCTGGACCCGGGCGAGGAGTGGTCGACGCCGGAGGGCTCGAAGACGACGCCCTCGTACGCCCAGCGCATCGGCCAGTCGACCTTCCAGACCAGCTTGCCGCGATTGAACTCACTGAGCCGCACGGTCTCGGAGAAGTCGCACGCGGTGCAGGTGTACGTCAGCTCGGTGGTGTCGTCGTCGTAGGCCGTGACGGTGGTGAGGTCCTTGCCGCAGTCGCCGCAGTAGGGCTTGTACGGGAAGTACCCGGCGGAGCCGGTGCCGTCGTCGTCGGCCGCCGCGCCCGAGCCCTCGGCGGCTTCGAGCTCCGCCTCGTCGACGGGCTTCTGCGACTGCTTCTTGGCCGGGGCCTTCTTGGTGCGGTACTGATCAAGGATCGCGTCGATGTCCCCCCGGTGCTTCATCGCGTGCAGGATCTGCTCGCGATACGTGCCGGAGGTGTACTGCTCGGTCTGGCTGATGCCGTCGAACTCGACGCCCAGCTCGCCGAGTGCCTCGACCATGGCGGCCTTGAAGTGCTCGGCCCAGCTCGCGTGCGGGGAGCCCTTCGGGGCGGGTACGGCGGTGAGGGGCCTGCCGATGTGCTCGCCCCAGGAGTCATCGACACCCACGACGCCGTTCGGCACCTTGCGGTAGCGGTCGTAGTCGTCCCAGGAGATGAGGTGCCTGACCTCGTGTCCCCGGCGGCGGATCTCGTCGGCGACGAGGTGCGGGGTCATGACCTCCCTGAGATTCCCGAGGTGGATGGGCCCGGACGGGGACAGTCCGGACGCGACGACGACCGGTTTGCCCGGGGCCCGACGCTCCGACTCCTCGATGACCTCATCCGCGTAACGGGAGACCCAGTCGGTGGTCTCGGTGCTCTGAGCCACGATCGGCACGTCCTTCTTTCCTCAGGAGGTGTCTTTGGCCGGCGGTACGGTTCGCACGGCTGACCGCCCCATTCTCCCAGCTCCCCCCGCATCCACGAAAACAGCTTTTCACCGCCCCTGAAATCTTTAGCCCTCCGGCGTTTGAGGAGCGGGGGTTCGGGGGCAGCGCCCCCGAGTAAGGGACGGGAATGGGTAGGGGCGGCGGGGGCGAAAACTCGCTTTACCCCCGTGGGATACTGGGCGGATCCACCCGTACCCACGAGGAGAACGGCACCCACCCCATGGCCTCGGTCACGTCCCTCACCGCCCACGTCCACCAGCGCCTGGCGGACGCGCTCACGGCAGCCGTGCCGGAGACCGCGCCCGCGGACCCGCTGCTGCGACGCAGCGACAGGGCGGACTTCCAGGCCAACGGAATCCTCGCCCTGGCGAAGAAGGCGAAGGCCAACCCCAGGGACCTGGCGACGCAGGTCGTCGACCGGGTGGTCAAGGGTGACCTGATCAAGGACATCGAGGTCTCGGGCCCCGGCTTCCTGAACATCACGATCACGGACCGGGCGATCACGCAGAACCTCGCGGCCCGCGCCACGGACCCGGCGGACCGCCTCGGCGTCCCGTTCACGGAGAACCCGGGCACGACGGTCATCGACTACGCCCAGCCGAACGTGGCGAAGGAGATGCACGTAGGCCATCTCCGCTCCGCGGTGATCGGCGACGCGGTCGTCCAGGTCCTGGAGTTCGTCGGCGAGACCGTCGTCAGGCGGCACCACATCGGCGACTGGGGCACGCAGTTCGGCATGCTCATCCAGTATCTGGACGAGCACCCGCACGAGCTGGACCACAAGTCCGCCGAGGACGGCGCGGTGTCGGGCGAGGAGGCGATGTCGAACCTCAACCGCCTCTACAAGGCCGCGCGCACGCACTTCGACTCCGACGAGGAGTTCAAGACGCGGGCCCGGCGCAGGGTGGTCGACCTCCAGGCGGGCGACCCGCACACGCTGGCCACGTGGCAGAAGTTCGTGGACGAGTCGAAGATCTACTTCTTCTCGGTCTTCGAGAAGCTCGACATGGAGGTCCGGGACGCGGACATCGTCGGCGAGTCGGGCTACAACGACATGCTGGACGAGACGTGCCGCCTTCTCGAAGAGGCCGGCGTCGCGGTGTGGTCCGAGGGCGCCCTGTGCGTGTTCTTCGACGACGTCAAGGGCCCGGACGGCAACCCGGTCCCGCTGATCGTGAAGAAGTCGGACGGCGGCTACGGCTACGCGGCCACCGACCTCTCCGCGATCAGGAACCGCGTCTTCGACCTGAAGGCGAACAACCTGATCTACGTGGTCGACGCCCGCCAGTCCCTGCACTTCAAGATGGTCTTCGAGACGGCACGCAGGGCGGGCTGGCTGAACGGCGACGCGAAGGCGGAGCAGCTGGCCTTCGGCACGGTGCTCGGCAAGGACGGCAAGCCGTTCAAGACCCGTGAGGGCGAGACGATCCGGCTGGTCGACCTGCTCGACGAGGCGATCGACCGCGCCACGGCGGTGGTCCGCGAGAAGGCCGAGAAGGTCGGCCTGACCGAGGACGAGATCGTCGAGAACGGCCGGTACGTCGGGATCGGCGCCGTGAAGTACGCGGACCTGTCCACGTCGGCCGTCCGGGACTACAAGTTCGACCTGGACCAGATGGTGTCGCTGAACGGCGACACGAGCGTGTACCTCCAGTACGCGTACGCCCGTATCCGGTCGATCCTCCGCAAGGCCGGGGACGCGCGTCCGCTGGCCCACCCGGAGCTCGAACTGGCCCCGGCGGAGCGCGCGCTGGGTCTGCACCTGGACCAGTTCGGCGAGCTGCTCCTGGACGTGGCGTCGGGCTACGAGCCGCACAAGCTGGCCTCGTACCTGTACCAGCTGGCGTCGCACCTGACGACGTTCTACGACCAGTGCCAGGTGCTGAGCGACGCGAACCCGAAGGAGGTCGTCGAGAACAGGCTGTTCCTGGTCGACCTGACGGCCCGCACGCTCCACCAGGGCATGGCCCTGCTCGGCATCAGGACGCCCGACCGCCTCTGATCGTCGTCCGAGCTCCACCGGCAGCCACCCGAGACCCGGGCGCGGCCCCTCACCACGGGGCCGCGCCCGGGTCTCGGCACATACGACAACCGGCCCGGCCGCTTCCCCCGTTCGGGTGAAGGAAGTTGAAGGCGTACACGACAGACGGCCCCCCGCGATAGAGGTGACCCGTGCGGCGACAGAGGCCCGCATATGCCAGTGGCCTCCCCCCGCGCTGACCTGGCAATCCGTACGAGTGATGGCCAAAGGTTGAGGTGCTCGGACGCACCCCGGAGTATGCGATGCTGCGGGGCGCAAACCCCAACTCCGGGGAATCCAGAGCCCTGTTGGACCGCACTGGGAGCCCAATGAGCACTGCACTTCCCTTCTCCGTCACCCCGGCCGTCTGGATGGTGTTGACCCGTGCTGCCACTCGTTGAGACCGGCGAAGAGCTGGACGACATGGTCCGCGACGAGGCCCTGTTGCGGCCCGCCGTCATGGACCTGTGCGAGCGCCTCGGGGTGGCCGTGAAGCCGCTGATCCGCTTCATCGAGGGTTCCCTGCCGGTGTACTCCGTCGGTGCCGCGCACGTCGTCAAGCTGTTCCCCGCCTTCGAGAAGATCGACGCCAGGCGCGAGGAGCGGGTACTGAGCCATGTGTACGGCAGGCTGCCGGTTCCGACGCCGCAGGTGTACTCGGCGGGGGCGTACAAGAACGGCTGGTCGTTCGTCCTGATGTCCCGGCTGCCCGGCGAGAGCCTCGCCGACGCGTGGCCGCGGATTCCGGCGGCGGAGCAGGACCGAATCGTCACGGAGGCCGGCGAGACCCTCGCTGCGCTGCACGCGCTGAACGCGGCGCCGCTCGCGGGCTCGATCGGCCCCTCCGACTGGGGCCTGTTCGTCGACGCCCAGCGGGCGAACGCGGTGGAGCAGCAGCGCGAGGCCGGCCTGTCGGACCTCTGGCTGGAGCAGATCCCGTGGTTCCTGAGCTCGGTGCCGCTGGTCCCTCCGGCCCGGCGCGTACTGCTGCACACGGAGTTCATGCGCCAGCATCTGACCGTGGACCCGGACGGCTGGCGACTGACGGGCCTGTTCGACTTCGAGCCGGCGATGGTCGGCGATCCGGCGTACGACTTCGTGGGCGTCGGGCTGTTCATCTCGTGCGGGGACCGCAGGCTGCTGAAGCGGTTCTACGACGCCTACGGGTGCCCGCCGATCGACCCGCACACGCTCATGGCGTACGCGCTGCTGCACGTCTACAGCAACCTCCCCGGCTATATGCGCATGCTGCCCGAGCCGCCGGAGCCGACCCTGGACGCGCTCGCCGAGACATGGTTCGGCACCGACTGACGGCCCCCGCGGGCGTTGTCAGTGCCGGGTCCTAGAGTCACGGGCATGGCGACTCTTCCGAACCAGCTGCCGACGCTGGCGGCCGACCCGACCGGCCGCTCGCTCGGTCTCGACCTCCCGCCCGGGACGCTGCTCGACACGACGGTCGACGGCCCCTGGGACGAACCGCTGCTGTGGCGGGCCGACGCTCCGGCGGCGCCGGGCGACTGGCTGCGGCTGGCGTCCGCGCGCCGCACGGCGGGCCTGCATCCGGTGCTGCTCGGCGCCGACGCGGACAGCGAACCCCACCCGGACAAGTGGGAGCTGGACCCCGACCTCGCGTCGTATCCGGGCGACCACGACGCGGAGGAGGTACTGGCGGACCTCTGGGAGGAGTTCGCGGCCGAGGCGGAGGACGCCGACTGGCCGGGCCTCGCCCCGGCGGGCCCGGCCGGCGCCGACCCGGACGAGCGGGCGACCGAGGTGGCCGACTCCCTCACCGGCGGCGGGAGTTGGCTGGAGCGGGCGCACCTCGCCCTCGTGCCGGCCCGCCGCAGCGCGGACATCCCGGCGGCCGTCGGCTGGTGCGGCCCGGTCAACCACCTGGACGACGTGGCACCGCTGTGCGCGGTCCTCCGCTCCTGGGAGGACCGCTTCGGGATACGGATCGTGGCGATGACCTACGACCAGCTGGTCGTCTCGGTCGCGGCCCCGCCCCGGACCCCGGCCGAGGCGGAGGCGGTCGCCGCCGAGCACTACGCGTTCTGCCCGGACAACATCGAGCAGAGCGGCCACGGCTCCCTGCGGGCGTACGCCGAGCAAGAGGTGCTCGGCGCACACTCCTGGACGTTCTGGTGGGACTGAGCCGGACGGCCCGGAACTCCGGGCCGCCATGAGGGCTCAGGGCTTGCGGCCCGTGACCGCGTACACGTTGATGTCCGCGTCCGTCACGTCGTTGATGTCGCGGTACCTGACCTTCTCGATGTCGTCGAGGCCGTCGAAGTAGCCGGGCTCGGGCTGCTCGGGGACGGGCGCCGCGTTGTCGGGCCGCCAGTGGTGGGCGGGGACCACGCCGGGCTCGTCGACCTCCAGGCCGTTCTCGGTGAGGAACCGCTCGACCTCCGCCTTCGAGCGCAGCACGAAGGTGAAACCGCGCTCGGTGTACGTCCGCTGGACCGCGCGGATGTTCTCGGGGTTGAGGTCCTCGGTGAGATGGCTGAGCACGAGCCGGCTGCCCGAGGGCAGGGCGTCGATCAGCTCGCGCACGATCGGGTAGGCCCTGTCGTCCTCGACGAAGTGCAGGATCGCCACGAGCGCGAGGGCGACCGGCTGGTCGAAGTCGAGGGTCTTCGAGGCCGCTTCGAGGATCTGGGCCGGGTTCTCGAAGTCGGCGTCGATGTAGTCGGTCCGGCCCTCGGGCCCGCTGGTGAGCAGGGCGCGCGCATGGGCGAGAACGACCGGGTCGTTGTCCACGTACACGACCCGGGAGTCGGGGGCGAGGCGCTGGGCGATCTGGTGGACGTTCTCCTGGGTCGGCAGCCCCGTACCGATGTCCAGGTACTGCCGGATGCCCTCTTCGCCCGTCAGCGAGTTCACGGCCCGGCGCAGGAAGTCGCGGTTGTGCCGGACGTCCAGGTAGCCGCGCGGGTTGGCCGTGAGCGCGGCGGCGGCAGCGGCCCGGTCGACCTCGTAGTTGTCCTTGCCCCCGAGGAAGACGTCGTAGACACGTGCCGGGTGTGCCTTGGTGGTGTCGATCCTCCTTCTCAGCTCTGCGGGGTCCTGGCTGAGAGCGTCACCGGGCATGGAAGCCTCTCCCTGGAGAGTCGCGTCATTAAACGAGCAACAACCTAACTCTCGGGGTGACTTGATGGTGCCCCGACCGGGAAAGGAGAGACACTCAGCCCGGAATGTCGGGCTCGTACTCGTTCCGCCCCCATTCGGAGTCACCGAGCGGGTAGTTGTACGCGGGCCGCCCCACGTTCCCGCTGGTCCGGAAGGGCTGCCCCTTGTCGTCGACGCGCACGGTGCCCTGCTTCGTCCCGCTGGACCAGTCGAGCTCCAGATACCAGCTCACGTTGTGCGTCCGGGCGTCCGCGAAGATGTAGAAGACCTCGGGGTCGGACTCGCTCACCTTGTACGGGAAGTCGCGCTGTCCGGCCTTGGGCGAGGTCGCGGGCCGCCCCGCGTCGAGGTTCACGCCGAACGACGTGGTCTCCACCCCGCCACCGCACCCGACGCCCATCTCGAAGTCGTTCCAGGCGAGCGGCGCGCTCTTCTCCACCACCCGCACATGCAGCGCCTCCAGGACGACGGTGGCCTTCCCGGTGCCCTGCACGGTCAGCGCGAGCATCTGCTGCCCGCCGGCGACCCCGCCGAGCGCGGAGACCCACCCGCGCGCGTCCGACTCGCTCGGCGGCGGAGGCACCTGCTCGGGCTTCCGGTCGACGAGGTAGTGCTGACTGCACGGGGAATCCCACTTGTACGGATTGACGGCGACGGTCGGCGCGGAGGCACTCTCCTTCGCCCCGGAGTCCTGCGCGGCCCCGGCACCGGCACCGGCGCTCCGGGAGGCGGAGGAGGACGCCGTGGGAGTACCGCTGCGGGATGCGGACGGCGAAGCCGACCTGCGCTTCGCGGCGCCGGACTCACTGGCCCCGGGACTGTCGTCGACGGTCTGGGCGGCGGCCCCCACGGACTGCTTCCCGCCCTCGCCGTCGTCGCTCTTGCCCGGCACGAGATTCACCACGAGGGCGGCCGACACGATCGCGGCGGCCACGGCGGCACCGGCGAGCACGACGGTACGCCGCCGCCGCGCGACAGGAGCGTCCGCCGCCTCTCCACGCTCGGCCTCGGGCCCTCCTGAGCCGACGACATCGCCACCGGCGACCGCGTCGACAGAAGCCTCCGACACGGACGACTCACCGGCCGCCCCCTCCCCCGCCTTCTGCCCCCGCCGCGCATCCGCGAGAACCCACCGCCGATGCAGCTCCACCAGTTCCTCCGGAGAGGCCTTGCAGGCGCGGGCGAACCGCTCCACGGGCGCGTAGTCCGTCGGCACGGCATCCCCGTTGACATACCGGTGAAGCGTGGACGTACTCGTGTGAAGCCGCTTCCCGAGCACCCCGTAACTGAGCCCGGACCGCTCCTTCAACTGTCCCAAGAGCTCCGAGAACTCGTCCCCCGCCACCGTTCCTCCGTCTCCCATGTCCCGGACCAGCGTTCCAGGGGAAGGTCGTTCCCCCAGGTCAGAGCCGTTACGAGCGTTCCGGCGTCCCGGAAACCCCGGCAGGTGTGGCGGCCGGGACGGGTCGCCGCACAAGCTTGGGCCATCCAAGCACGCCGCTCCCGTCACTCGGTCGAGCGGCCTGCACCAACAGCCGTACCGCATCAGGGGGATCACCCATGTCCGCTCGCACCACCCGCACCCGTGTCCTCGCCGCCGCAGCGCTCGCCGTCGCCACGCTGACACTGACGGCCTGCAACAACGGAGAGGGCGTACGTGACGAGGGCGCGTCGGCGGGCGCCACGTCCCAGCCGTCGTCCACGCCGACGTCCGGGTCGCAGAAGAACAAGGAGACGACCACGGACGCGGGACAGGCGGGGTCCTCGTCGGACTCGAACTCCAAGCCCAAGGACGGGAAGGGCGCGCAGAACTCGTCGGGTTCGACGGGCTCCTCGGACTCGTCGAAGTCGTCGGACTCGCAGGACCCCGGCCCCACCCGTACGCCCTGCACCTCCGCCAACACCCGTATGACGGCCACGGTGGTCGCCCGCCCCCTGAACCACCTTCTCCTCACCGTCACCAACACCGGCTCGAAGAACTGCAACGTGATCGGCTACCCGGCTGTCCGCTTCGGTGAGGCGCAGTCGGTCCCGCCGGTCATGGAGGAGTCCCAGCCACAGGCGGTGGTCACGCTGGCCCCGGGCGAGTCGGGCTACGCGGGCGTGCGCCTCTCCGCGGCGGACGGCAGCGGCTCCAACGGCTACACGGCCAAGTCGCTCGCGGTCTACCTGAAGGACTCGGGAGCCGCGTCGAAGCCGTCGCTGCCCGCCAAGGGCATGTACGTGGACGACTCGATCGCCGTCACGTACTGGCAGCAGACGATGGCGGACGCCCTCACCTGGTGAGCCGGCGGGCTCAGCGCAGCTTCTGCGCCACCTCGGTCGCCCAGTACGTGAGGATGTTCTGGGCGCCGGCCCGCTTGATCCCGGTGAGCGTCTCCAGGATCGCCTTGTCCCGGTCGATCCACCCCTTCTCGGCGGCGGCCTCGACCATCGAGTACTCACCGGAAATCTGGTAGGCCGCCACCGGCACGTGCACGGCGTCCGCGACCCGCGCGAGGATGTCGAGGTACGGGCCGGCCGGCTTGACCATCACCATGTCGGCCCCCTCCTCCAGATCGAGGGCCAGCTCCCGCAGGGACTCACGCGCGTTGGCGGGATCCTGCTGATAGGTCTTGCGGTCGCCCTTCAAAGAGGAGCCGACGGCCTCCCGGAAGGGCCCGAAGAAGGCGGAGGAGTACTTGACGGTGTAGGCCAGGATGGCCACGTCCTCCCGCCCGATCTGGTCGAGAGCATCGCGTACGACCCCGATCTGGCCGTCCATCATCCCGCTGGGGCCCACCACATGGGCCCCGGCGTCGGCCTGTACCTGGGCCATCTCGGCATACCGCTCAAGGGTCGCGTCGTTGTCGACGCGACCCTGATCGTCCAAGACCCCGCAATGCCCATGGTCAGTGGTCTCATCAAGACACAGATCGGACATCACCAGCAGCTCGTCGCCGACCTCGGCCCGCACATCCCTGAGGGCGACCTGCAGAATCCCCTCCGGATCGGTCCCCGGAGTCCCCACCGCGTCCTTCTTGGACTCCTCCGGAACACCGAACAGCATGATCCCGGAGATCCCCGCCGCCACGGCCTCCGCGGCAGCCTTCTTCAGACTGTCCCGGGTGTGCTGCACGACGCCCGGCATCGCCGAGATCGGCACGGGCTCGGACACTCCCTCACGCACGAACGCCGGGAGGATGAAGTCAGCGGGATGCAGCCGGGTCTCGGCGACCATGCGCCGCATCACAGGGGTGGTCCGCAGCCGCCGCGGCCGGCTGCCCGGGAAGGATCCGTACGTCGTCATACACCAACGCTACGCCCGCCCCGGACCCCCCTTTGCCAACAAGCCGTCGGTGCCGCAGGGCCCTCCACACCGCCCCACATGCGCCCGGGACGCCCCGGGCGCAAGCTGGTGGAACAAGGGACAGGACCCCGACGGCATCTCCGCGCAGGAGGACGCGATGACGACGGCGCACCACACCCCCACCACACCCGACCTCTTCGCCCTCTCGGAGATCCGGGGCCCGGTCCTGAGACCCGACGACGAGGCGTACACAGCGGAGGTCACGGGCTTCAACCTCGCGCAGCGCCACGCACCGGACATCGTGATCGGGGCAACGGGAACGGACGACATCGTCGCGGCACTGCGCTGGGCAACGGCGACAGGCACCCCCGTCTCGGTCCAGGCGACGGGCCACGGCGCGAACTTCCCCATCGACGACGGCCTGCTGATCAACACCGGCCGCATGACGGACGTACGGATCGACCCGGCCGAACGCACCGCGACGGTGTCCGCCGGAGCGAAATGGCGGGACGTCCTGGAGGCGGCCGCACCCCACGGCCTGGCCGCGCTCAACGGCTCCTCGACCGACGTGGGCGTGATCGGCTACACGCTGGGCGGCGGCCTGCCGGTCCTGGGCCGGACCTACGGCTACGCGTCCGACCTGGTCCGCTCCTTCCAGGTGGTGACCCCCGACGGAGTCCTGCACGAGACCGACGCGACCCACGAGCCCGACCTGTTCCGGGCCCTGCGCGGCGGCAAGGGCAACGTCGGCGTCGTGACATCCCTGGTCACCGACCTGATCCCGCTCACCCGCATCCTCGGCGGCGCGATCTACTGCGCGGGCAAGGACGCGGAGCCCCTGCTCAACGCGTACGCGACCTGGACACGGACCCTCCCTCAGGAGATGTGCACGGCATTCAGCCTGCTACGCCTCCCGCCCCTCCCCCAGATCCCGGAACCCCTGCGCGGCGGCTTCTGGTCCCGAATAGCAGTCGCCTGGACAGGCGACCCAACAGAGGGCGACCGCCTCCTGGCCCCCATACGCGCAGCCGCACCACCGGTGATCGACACCATCGCGCCGATGGACTACACGGCGGTGGACGAGATCTACGCGGAACCCCAGGACCCGCTCCCCGCAAGAGAATCGTGCGCCCTGCTCAACGACCTGACCCCGGAAGCCATCCAGACCTTCCTCGACCAGGTGGGCCCCACAGCCAAGGACTGCCCCCTCCTCCTGGTCGAACTCCGCCACATGGGCGGCGCCCTGTCCCGCCCCGCCCGCGTACAGGACGCGGTCTGCGCCCGGGACGCAACGTACTTCCTGGAATCAGTGGCAATCCTGCCCGACCCAAAAACCGCAGAAGCAGTAGAGGAAGCCACGACAGCCCTGCAACAAGCAATGGCCCCCTACGGCACGGGCCACACCATGGTCAACATCCACGGCACCCCCGGCACGGAAGCGGACCGAGCCCGAGCCTGGACCCCGGAGATCTACAAGCACCTCCAACAAACCAAGGCCACCCACGACCCGGCAAACCTCCTCCGCTACGGCCACGCGATACCACCAGCGGCATAACCAAGAACGGCCCCGCACCCAAGGACGCACGGCCCGCGCTCAAAAGACAACGCAACACACTCGGCGCCGCACACGACAACGCGCCGCACCCCCACCAAGGGACCACGACGCGCTGCCAAACACCTACATCGACTACATCAACTACGTAGTACGCCGCCGCCGAGACCCGGGCCGCCGCTCGCTGGGCCGAGTAACAGGATCCCCGGCCTCAAGAGCCGCAGCCCGCCGACGAAGCCCGAAGTCCGCCAAGGCCTCGGCCAGCCGATGCACGGACGGCTCAGGAGCCATGACATCGACCCGCAGCCCATGCTCCTCGGCCGTCTTGGCCGTGGCAGGCCCGATACAGGCGATGACGGTCACGTTGTGAGGCTTCCCGGCAATACCCACGAGGTTCCGCACAGTCGAGGACGACGTGAAGAGAACGGCGTCGAACCCACCCCCCTTGATCGCCTCCCGAGTCTCCGCAGGCGGAGGCGAGGCGCGCACAGTCCGATAGGCCGTAACGTCATCAACCTCCCACCCAAGCTCGATCAGCCCGGCCACCAACGTCTCCGTGGCGATATCGGCCCGAGGCAGAAACACCCGATCGATCGGATCAAAAACGGGATCGTAGGGCGGCCAGTCCTCCAGCAACCCGGCAGCCGACTGCTCCCCACTGGGCACCAGATCCGGCTTCACACCGAAGGCGACCAACGCCTTGGCGGTCTGCTCCCCCACCGCGGCGACCTTGATCCCGGCAAAGGCCCGAGCATCGAGCCCGTACTCCTCGAACTTCTCCCGCACGGCCTTGACCGCGTTCACCGACGTGAAGGCGATCCACTCGTACCGCCCGGTCACGAGCCCCTTCACGGCCCGCTCCATCTGCTGGGGCGTCCGCGGCGGCTCGACGGCGATCGTCGGCACCTCGTGCGGCACGGCCCCGTACGACCGCAGCTGGTCGGAGAGCGAAGCCGCCTGCTCCTTCGTACGCGGCACGAGCACCTTCCAGCCGAACAGCGGCTTGGACTCGAACCACGACAACTGGTCGCGCTGGGCGGCGGCTGAACGCTCACCGACCACGGCTATCACCGGCCGCCCGCCATCGGGCGAGGGCAGCACCTTGGCCTGCTTCAGCGTCTGCGCGATGGTCCCGAGCGTCGCGGCCCAGGTCCGCTGACGCGTGGTGGTACCGGCGACAGTGACGGTCATGGGCGTATCGGGCTTGCGCCCCGAGGCGACAAGCTCCCCGGCCGCGGCACCCACGGAATCAAGAGTCGCCGAGACGACAACGGTCCCGTCGGACGCCCCGACCTCGGTCCAGCAGCGCGTGGACGCCGTACGGGCGTCCACGAACCGCACGTCCGCACCCTGGGCGTCCCGCAACGGAACACCCGCGTAGGCGGGCACACCGACGGCGGCGGCGACACCGGGCACGACCTCGAAGGGCACACCCGCGGCGGCGCAGGCGAGCATCTCCTCGGCTGCGTACGCATCAAGTCCGGGGTCGCCCGAGACGGCACGGACGACCCGCCTGCCACCCCTCGCGGCCTCCATGACAATATTGGCCGCGTCCTTCGACGCGGGGACGCCAGTGGTGGTTGACGCACCGTCAACTACCGTTAGCTGAGGCGTGTCCGGGCTCGGGCCCGAATCGGTGTCGAGCACGGTGACGTTTCGTCTGGCGTGCGTGCGGACGACGTCGATCACTTCGGGTTCGGCGACCAGGACATCCGCGTTCGCCAGCGCCTCGACGGCGCGCAGAGTCAGCAGTCCCGGATCCCCGGGTCCGGCACCGAGGAAGGTGACGTGCCCGTGTTCGAGGCCGGCGGGAAGGGTGGTGGGGCTCAATGTGCTCGCTCCCCCATCAGACCGGCCGCGCCCTTGGCAAGCATCTCGGCGGCGAGTTCACGGCCGAGCGCCATTGCTTGGTCATGTGTCTCGGGCACGGGACCGGTGGTGGACAACTGCACCAGCGTCGAGCCGTCGGTCGTGCCGACGACGCCGCGCAGGCGCATTTCCTTGACAATCTGCCCGTCGGCCAGAAGGTCGGCGAGCGCACCCACAGGTGCACTGCAGCCGGCCTCCAGGGCGGCGAGCAGGGACCGCTCGGCGGTCACGGCGGCCCGGGTGAACGGGTCGTCGAGCTCGGCGAGCGCAGCGACGAGGTCCGCGTTGTCCGCGGCACACTCGATCGCGAGGGCCCCCTGGCCGGGGGCGGGCAAAATCGTGTCGACGGGCAGGAAGTCGGTGACGTCCCCGACCCGTCCCATCCGCTTCAGTCCGGCGGCGGCGAGCACCACACCATCGAGCTCGCCCTTGCGCACGTACCCGATCCGCGTATCGACGTTCCCACGGATCGCGACGGTCTCTATCGTCATGCCGTGGTCCCGCGCGTACGCGTTCAGCTGGGCCATGCGACGCGGCGAACCGGTTCCGATCCGTGCCCCGTCGGGCAGTTGCGCGAAGGTGCGCCCGTCGCGGGCGATCAGCACGTCGCGCGGGTCCTCGCGCACCGGCACCGCGGCCAGCACCAGATTGTCGGGCTGCGCGGTCGGCAGGTCCTTGAGGGAGTGGACGGCGAAGTCGACCTCACCGCTCAGGAGCGCGTCGCGCAGGGCGGTCACGAAGACCCCCGTGCCGCCGATCTGCGCGAGCTGCTCGCGGGACGTGTCCCCGTAGGTCGTGATCTCCACAAGCTCGACGGATCGCCCGGTCACCTGGCTCACGGCATCCGCCACCTGCCGGGACTGGGCCATGGCGAGTTTGCTCCGCCTGGTCCCCAGTCTCAGTGCTTGCCCATTCATGCTCGCCCTCGGTTCTCGGCGCTCTCGAAATTGTTGCTGTCAAAGTTCTCGCGGCCGAAGTCCAGACCGCCAGGAGCGGCGCTGTCGTCATCCCGGCTGTTGTCGTCGGCCCGGGAGACGGCGGCGACCGTCTCGGGGTCCAGGTCGAACAGGGTCCGCAGCGCGTCCGCGTATCCGGCACCGCCGGGCTCGGCGGCCAGTTGCTTGACCCGTACGGTCGGCGCGTGCAGGAGCTTGTCCACGACGCGTCGCACGGTCTGGGTGATCTCGCCGCGCTGCTTGTCGTCGAGGCCGGGCAGCCGGCCGTCGAGCCGGGCGATCTCGCCGGCCACGACATCGGCGGCCATGGTGCGCAGCGCCACGACGGTGGGCGTGATGTGCGCGGCCCGCTGAGCGGCGTCGAAGGCGGCGACCTCGTCGGAGACGATCCGCCGCACCTGGTCCACGTCGGCGGCCATCGGGGCGTCCGCGGACGCCTCGGCGAGGGACTCGATGTCGACCAGCCGCACCCCGAGCAGCCGGTGCACGGCCGCGTCGATGTCGCGGGGCATGGCGAGGTCGAGCAGGGAGAGTACGGGGAGGGGCCGGGGCACCTCGGCGACGGGCTCGGGCCGACGCCGCTCGGGCACCCGCCCGAGGGTGGCCGCGGCGGCGGCGAGGGCTGCGACGGCCTCGGTGTCGATCTCGGGCGTGCTGCGGCGGCCCTCGCGACGGTCGACGGTCCCGTTGTCCACCCAGGCGGCGTGCTGTTCCAGGGTGGCCGCGTCCATGCCGGCCACCGCGGCCTCCCCCATGACGGAGAAGCCGGTGGAGCCCTGCACGGCGGAACCCTGCACGGCGGACAGGTCCAGCGGACAGCCGTCCTCGCTGCCGACGCTGGTGGGCGGAAGTCCGGACCGTCGGGCGGCGGAGTCGGCGGCGCGCTCCACGGCGGGCGCGCCCGTGCGGCCCTCGATGGCCTCGGCCACGAGGTCCGCCGTCAGGACGAGCCCGGTCGCGCCGGTGCAGGACACGACGACATCGGCACGTGTCAGCTCGTCCGGTACCGATTCCATCGGTACCGCGCGGGCCAGCACGTCCACGTCGTCCTGTTCCGCCGGGCGTTGTCCGTACTGCTCGGCGAGCAGGGCCGCGAGGCGCTCCGCCCGGTCGAACGTCCGGTTGGCGACGACCAGCTCGGCCACCCCGGCCCGCGCGAGCGTCGCCGCGGCGAGCGAGGACATGGAGCCCGCGCCGATCACCAGGGCCCGCTTGCCCTTGAGCCAGGCGTCGACCGGGGCGCCGGACGACAGCTGCTCCAGGCCGAAGGTCACCAGGGACTGCCCGGCCCGGTCGATGCCGGTCTCGGAGTGGGCGCGCTTGCCGACCCGCAGCGCCTGCTGGAAGAGGTCGTTCAGCAGCCGCCCGGCCGTGTGCAGTTCCTGCGCGGTGGCGAGGGCGTCCTTGATCTGGCCGAGGATCTGCCCCTCGCCGACGACCATCGAGTCGAGCCCGCAGGCCACCGAGAAGAAGTGGTGGACGGCCCGGTCCTCGTAGTGCACGTACAGATAAGGGGTGAGCTCCTCGAGACCGACACCGCTGTGCTGCGCGAGCAGCGTGGAGAGCTCGGCGACGCCCGCGTGGAACTTGTCCACGTCGGCGTAGAGCTCGATCCGGTTGCAGGTGGCGAGCACCGCGGCCTCGGCTGCCGGTTCGGCGGCGACCGTGTCCTGGAGCAGCTTGATCTGGGCGTCCGCGGACAGCGCGGCCCGCTCCAGGACGCTGACCGGAGCGCTGCGGTGGCTCAGTCCGACGACAAGAAGACTCATGCCGGCATCACGGCGGGGACATCCCCGTCGGGCCCTTTCCCGGCCTCCTTGGCCGCGGCGGCCGCCTCGGCCTCCGCCTCCATGGCGGCCCCGGCCTGCGCCTCGGCCTCCTCGCCGGCCTTGCGCTGCTCGTGGAAGGCGAGGATCTGCAGCTCGATGGAGAGATCGACCTTGCGTACGTCGACACCGTCCGGGACGGTCAGCACGGTCGGCGCGAAGTTCAGGATGGAGGTGACACCGGCGGCGACGAGCCGGTCACAGACCTGCTGGGCCGCGCCGGCGGGGGTCGCGATGACACCGATCGACACACCGTTGTCGTCGATGATCTTTTCCAGCTCGTCCGTGTGCTGCACGGGGATCCCGGCGACGGGCTTGCCCGCCATCTCGGGATCGGCGTCGATCAGCGCCGCGACCCGGAACCCGCGCGAGGCGAATCCGCCGTAGTTGGCCAGCGCCGCGCCGAGGTTACCGATACCGACGATCACGACCGGCCAGTCCTGGGTGAGGCCGAGCTCACGCGAGATCTGGTAGACGAGGTACTCGACGTCGTAGCCCACACCGCGCGTCCCGTACGACCCGAGGTACGAGAAGTCCTTGCGCAGCTTGGCGGAGTTGACCCCCGCCGCGGCCGCGAGCTCCTCGGAGGAGACCGTGGGTACCGAGCGCTCCGACAGAGCGGTGAGGGCTCGGAGGTACAGCGGAAGCCTGGCGACGGTGGCCTCGGGAATCCCTCGGCTGCGGGTCGCCGGTCGGTGAGTTCGGCCAGTTGCCACGGTGCTCCTGCGGGTAGCGCGGGGCTGCAGGCGGTCGCACGTACCTAGACCGCCCCGTCGAATGCAGGCTATGTCTTTGTGAACGCGTGCACAAAGATGGTGTCCGATTTGCCCGGCCAACGTGACCGGGGTCACGCACCCCCGGCGCACCCGTACGGAACCGGCGCACACGCACCTTCGTTCCTCACATGTTGGGGGCAAAACCGCACACTCTCCTCTACGATCCCCGCCCCCGAGTCCGAACCGCCCTCGATCCTAAGTGACTTTCCGGCCCCTTCGGACGCCTCGGTCAGGCCACGGTTCCATTACTCCGCCCCCTTGGCTACGCCTTGAGCGCCCTGCGCAGCCGCCCCTCGTCCACCCGCCAGAACGTGTGCTGGGCCCCGTCCACCAGCACCACCGGGATCTGCTCCCAGTACTCGCGGTGCAGATCCTCGTCCTGGGTGATGTCCTTCTTCTCCCAGCGGACACCGAGATCAGCACAGACCTTCTCCACGACTTCCTGTGCGTCTTCGCACAAATGACAGTCGGGCTTCCCGATCAAGGTGACCAGCCGCTCCGGCGTCACACTCTTCTCCGCACGACGCTCACCACGCCGAAAGATGGGACTCATACCGTCCATTCTCCCGCAGTGGACAGGGGCGCAGCCCCGTCCTTCAGGGGCGCGGGGAACTGCGCGACCAGCCCCCACGAACCCGCACCCGAAGCACAACCGCTCCGCGAAGCGCCCAAAGAGCGATCCCAAGGGGATGAGCTCTTTAACGACACGGTCGCGGAGAGTTCACAGCCAGCAAACCTCCCGACTCCGGAACCACCGAACAAACTGGCTATGCTCACGCCATGGCCGCTCTCGGATGGCTCACCCCCCGTAGGCGCTCCGCCACCGCGCGGAGCGTGCTGGCAGGCGAGGCCTCGGCTGAGGCAGCGCGCAAGTCCTCCCAGGAGTTGGAGGAGCTGGCGCACGAAGCCGCGCCCGAAGGCACCGAACCGGAGTTCCCGGTCATCGGTGACGACAAGGCCGCCGCGTTCTTCGACCTCGACAACACCGTGATGCAGGGCGCCGCGATCTTCCACTTCGGCCGTGGCCTCTACAAGCGGAAGTTCTTCGAGTCCCGCGATCTCTACCGGTTCGCCTGGCAGCAGGCCTGGTTCCGGCTGGCCGGCGTCGAGGACCCCGAGCACATGCAGGACGCCCGCGACTCGGCGCTGTCGATCGTGAAGGGCCACCGCGTCTCCGAGCTGATGTCGATCGGCGAGGAGATCTACGACGAGTACATGGCCGAGCGCATCTGGCCCGGCACCCGCGCACTCGCCCAGGCCCACCTGGACGCGGGCCAGAAGGTGTGGCTGGTCACGGCGGCGCCCGTCGAGATCGCCACGGTGATCGCCCGCCGCCTGGGCCTGACCGGCGCGCTCGGCACGGTCGCCGAGTCGGTCGACGGCGTCTACACCGGCAAGCTCGTCGGCGAACCGCTGCACGGCCCCGCGAAGGCGGAGGCGGTACGCGCCCTGGCCGCGGCGGAGGGCCTGGACCTCGGCCGCTGCGCCGCGTACAGCGACTCCCACAACGACATCCCGATGCTCTCGCTGGTCGGGCACCCGTACGCGATCAACCCGGACGCCAAGCTCCGCAAGCACGCCCGCAGGCTCGACTGGCGGCTGCGCGACTACCGCACGGGCCGCAAGGCGGCGAAGGTCGGCATTCCCGCGGCGGCAGGCGTCGGCGCGGTCGCCGGCGGCACGGCGGCCGCGATCGCCCTGCACCGCCGCCGTCGCTGACACAGGCACAGGCACAGGCACAGATGCTGACGCTGACGCAGCGTCGCCGACACCCCTCGAACACCCGCTGACCAGCGGCCCCGCGCACAGACGTGCGGGCAATCGTGCTGTCCTACCCGCACAGAGCCCCCGCCAGTCCCGTTAACGGCACCCGGCCACAACACGCCCCGGACTCAGACGGAACGCGGACTCATTCGATCAACAACCGGTCACTCTCCGGCACTTGATGAGGCGTCGTTCGGTAACAGAAGCGACGTAATCGATGATTTGAGCAACTGGGTGTAGCACTGCCTGTACGAAGCGTTATTCTCCTCAGACGCATGACGGGCCCCGCTCTTCGCTACGATGGGTGAACGGTCCGGTACTGCACGTGATGGAAGCTCTGCCTCTGGGAGTCCCGTGTACCCACACGTCGGGGTTGACGCCTCGGGCCTGGCTACGCTGCGCGCAACGGTCCTCGACCGCCTGCGCGGCTTCGTCCCCACCGCGTACGCCGTCCCCGCCCTCGCTGTCTCCGCCGCGCCCGTCGGCCCGTGCTACGCACTGGCCGACGGCAGCGCGGCGGTGGGCAGACGAGGTCGTTCGAGCGCGTCGGCCACCACCGCACGCCGCCCGGCCGCAGACAGTGACAGCGCCCGGATGATGGACCTCGTGGAGCGCGCACAGGCCGGTGAGGCCGAGGCCTTCGGCCGGCTCTACGACCAGTACAGCGACACTGTGTACCGCTATATCTATTACCGCGTCGGCGGGAAGGCGACCGCGGAAGACCTCACAAGCGAGACGTTCCTGCGCGCCCTGCGCCGCATCGGCACGTTCACCTGGCAGGGCCGTGACTTCGGCGCCTGGCTCGTCACCATCGCCCGCAACCTCGTCGCGGACCACTTCAAGTCGAGCCGCTTCCGGCTCGAAGTGACCACCGGCGAGATGCTCGACGCCAACGAGGTCGAGCGCTCCCCCGAGGACTCCGTCCTGGAGTCCCTCTCGAACGCGGCGCTGCTGGATGCCGTCCGCCGCCTCAACCCGCAGCAGCAGGAGTGCGTGACCCTGCGCTTCCTCCAGGGCCTCTCGGTCGCCGAGACCGCCCGTGTGATGGGCAAGAACGAGGGCGCGATCAAGACCCTCCAGTACCGGGCGGTGCGCACACTGGCCCGGCTCCTCCCGGAAGACGCCCGCTGAGACCCCGTACACGGCGGGCCCTGCCCCGCCTCCTCTCCGTACGACTCCGTATGACTCCATACGCTCAGCGATGCCCAACTCACCGTCCGTGAAAGTCCGTTGACTTCGCGGTCCGATCATCCGTCGTCCGTAACCCAAGTGCCGAGCCGCTCGTTGTGCGGGATACAGGCTCCCTGTGGTCGCACCCTGGCCGACTTCGATCACTCGATCGAGTGGTCGTGGTCAGGGTGTGCAACCCTCAGGACCCCCTGGGGAGTCGACCGTGATGACGAGAGGAGGTGCCGCCAGTGATCGCGAACGTATCGGCGCACCGGCGGGCGAACGCCTTCGCCCAGGCCCTGGATGAGCAGCCCGACCGGGGCACGGCGGCCGAGCAGTCCGAAGGATTCGCTCCGGCCGTCGTGGACCGGCCCGAGCAGGGCCGGATGCTGTCCCTGGCGACCGGCCTCGGCGAACTGCCCAAACCGGAGCTGGACCCCGAGGTCAAGGTCGTCCAGCGAGCCCAGCTGGTGGCCGCGATGGAGGCCATGCTCCAGGAGGGCACGGCCGCGGGAGGCCGGGCGGCGGACCCTTCGGTGCCCGAGCAGCGCTCCCACCGGGGCCGGGGCGCGCACCGGGCGACCGGTCTTGGGAAGTTGCGACCGCGTTCCCGGCTGTCGAAGGGGCTCGCCGCGGGCGGGCTCACCGTCGGTGTGGCCGCCGGAGCCTTCAGCGGTGTCGCCGCTGCCAGTTCCGACGCCCTGCCCGGTGACTCGCTCTACGGGCTCAAGCGCGGCATGGAGGACCTCAAGCTGGGCATGGCCGACGGCGAGGGCGACCGCGGCAGGCTCTACCTCGACCAGGCCTCCACCCGGCTGAGCGAGGCGCGCCGCCTGATGGAGCGCGGCCGCTCGGGGCCCCTCGACCACGAGTCCCTGGGCGAGATCCGGCGTGCGCTGTCCGGCATGCAGCACGACGCCTCCGAGGGCCACCGCCTGCTCCACGAGGCCTATGAGCGGGACCCGGACTCCCTGGGCCCCATCCAGGCCCTCTCCGCCTTCTCCCAGTCGCACCGCGAGGCCTGGGGCGCCCTGCGCGACCGGCTGCCCGTGCAGCTCGGCGACGTCAGCCGCCAGGTCAGCTCGGTCTTCGACGCCATAGACGAAGAGGTCGAGCCGCTGCGCTCGCTGCTCCCGCAGCCACCCTCCCCGGAGGGCACCGGCCGCCACCGCGGCGCGAGTTCGGACGCCACCGGCTCGTCCCGTACGGACCGGCCGGCCGCCCCCAGCGCCACCGGCGGCGGCTCGTCCGACGGCACCGGCTCCAGCGGCGGCAACCCCAAGCCGTCCACGTCCAAGACCCAGGACGACGGCCTGCTCGGCGGCAACACCGGCGGCCTCCTGGACCCGCCCGAGGACGAGACCAGCGCCTCCCCGTCCGGCAAGAACACCCCACCGGCAGAGCCGGACGTGACCCTGCCGCCCCTCCTCCCGGGCCTGCTCCCGGGACTGGGAATCGACAGCGAGGACACGGACTAGCTTCTTCGGATACGTCGGTGGGGGCGCCCTTGTTGAAAGGGGCGCCCCCACCGACGTATCCAGATGTCTTGGACGTATCCGGGACCCTCAGAAGAACACCGACCGCCGCTGCACCAGAAGCTTGTACAGCGTGTGCTGGATCTGTTCCCTGACCTGGTCCGTCAGGTTGAACATCAGCATCGGGTCCTCCGCCGCCTCCGGCGGGTAGCCGTCGGTCGGGATCGGTTCGCCGAACTGGATCGTCCACTTCGTCGGGAGCGGAACCCCGCCGAGCGGGCCCAGCCACGGGAAGGTGGGCGTGATCGGGAAGTACGGGAAGCCGAGGAGACGGGCCAGCGTCTTGGAGTTGCCGATCATCGGGTAGATCTCCTCCGCGCCCACGATGGAGCACGGGATGATCGGCGTGCCCTGGCGCAGCGCGGTCGAGACGAAACCGCCCCGGCCGAAGCGCTGGAGCTTGTAGCGCTCGCTGAACGGCTTGCCGATGCCCTTGAAGCCCTCCGGCATCACACCCACGAGTTCGCCGCGCTCCAGGAGCCGTTCGGCGTCCTCCGCGCAGGCGAGGGTGTGACCGGCCTTGCGGGCAAGCTCGTTGACCACCGGCAGCATGAAGACCAGGTCGGCCGCGAGCAGCCGCAGATGACGGCCGCCGGGGTGGTTGTCGTGGACGGCGACCTGCATCATCAGGCCGTCCAGCGGCAGCGTCCCGGAGTGGTTGGCGACGATCAGCGCCCCGCCCTCCGACGGGATGTTCTCGATGCCCTTCACCTCGACGCGGAAGTACTTCTCGTAGAGGGGCCGCAGCATGGACATCAGGACCTGGTCGGTGAGCTCCTGGTCGTAACCGAAGTCGTCGACCTCGTACTCACCCGTCAGTCGCCGCCGCAGGAAGGCCAGACCGCCGGCGATGCGCCGGTCCCAGCCATTCTCCTGCGGCTTCTCCACAGCAGCCGGTTCCTCACGCGTCACGGGAACATCATCCTGCTGAATCGTTCGTGCGGGCAGGGGCTGGACCTCACGAACCACCACGGGCTCGCCCTTGCGCCTGCTCCCCGCACCCCGACGCCGCGGCGGCCGCTGTACGGCACTCCCGCGGGACCGGTCGTCGTCGAACGGAATGACCTTGGCGTCCGCCATCGTTGATGCGCTCCTCAGTTGGCGCTCTGCGTCGGGAGGTGGCCACCGCCGAGTACAGGCAGTGCCGCGATCCGGTCGACGGCCCCCGCAAGGGCCTCGGGGGGCAGGAGTCCGGGCCCTCGGCTGCGTGCGAAGTCCGCGAAGGTCTCCGCGGTCGTGTACCTGGGACCGTAGCCGAGCGTCTCGCGCATCTGCCGGGTCGCCACGACCCGGCCGTGGGTGAGCAGCCGCAGCTGCTCGGGCGAGAAGTCCGTCATGCCCAGCGTACGCAGCGCCGAGCCCACCCAGCTCACCGCGGGCATCAGCACGGGAACCGTGGGCCGGCCGAGCCGCCGCGCGCACTGCGAGAGCAGCAGGACACCGTCGCCGGCGATGTTGAACGTGCCGCTGTTGAGCGTGCCGCGCCGGGGTTCGTGCGAGGCGATCCGCAGCACCTCGATCACGTCGTCCTCGTGCACGAACTGCAGCCGCGGGTCGTAGCCGAGCACGGTCGGCAGCACGGGCAGCGAGAAGTACGCGGCGAGCGGCGAGTCCGCGCTCGGCCCGAGGATGTTCGCGAACCGCAGCACACACACGGCGACGTCGGGCCGCCGCCGCGCGAACCCCCGCACATACCCCTCGACCTCGACCGTGTCCTTCGCGAAGCCGCCGCTGGGCAGTGACTTGGGCGGGGTGGTCTCGGTGAAGACGGCCGGATCGCGCGGGGCAGACCCGTACACGTTGGTACTGGACTTCACGACGAGCCGCTTGACCGTCGGCGACTTCTGGCAGGCACCCAGCAGCTGCATGGTGCCGATGACGTTGGTCTCCTTGACCGTGGTCCGGCTGCCGCCGCCGAGCGGGGTGGCCGTCACGTCCAGGTGCACGACCGTGTCCACGGAGTGCTCCGCGAGCACCCTGGCGATGGCGGGCTGCCTTATGTCGGCCCGTACGAAGTCGGCGCCGCCCAGGTGATGCTCCGGCGGGACCGCGTCCACGGCGACCACCCGGTCCACCTCGGGGTCACGCTGAATCCGTCGTACGAACCGGCCCCCAAGCTGACGGGCCACTCCGGTCACGAGCACGACCTTCCCCAAGATCAGCGCCTTCCTTCCAGCCGTCGACATGCTGCTCGTACTGTGCCGTTCGTACTCTGCCGTGTTCCCCGTGACGGCCACGTTAGCGGGTCGGTGTTGCGCTGTGATGACCGCCCGATGCACGAAGTGACGGCACCCCCGTACGTACGATCAGACCCAGCCATTCGCCACACAGTCGTAGGCCCGGACATACGCACAGCGTTCGTCCGGCCGGACATCGCGGCAGGGGGAGCAGCGGGTACGACTGTGGCCCCCCACCAGCCGGTGGGGGGCCACAGAGCGCACTGTCACAGCGTCGTCGCCCACCGTCTGCCCTGCTTGTGGCGGGTGACCGCTGTCCGTCGCGACTTACTTCTTGTTGCGACGCTGAACGCGAGTGCGCTTGAGCAGCTTGCGGTGCTTCTTCTTCGCCATCCGCTTGCGCCGCTTCTTGATAACAGAGCCCACGACTACCCTCGCTCACTTCTCTTTACTCGTTGCTGGGCTGCATGGGCCCACACGACTTATGAGGGGCCAGCCTACCCGCCTGAGCGCCGAGGTCGTAATCGAGGAGTTCCGGATGAGGCCCCGGGGACGCGATTCGAGCCGTCCCGGGACCGCCCCGGACCGCCGTCAGGCTGTCTCCACCCCCACGTAGGACTCGCGAAGGTACTCGTGAACCGCTTGCTCCGGGACGCGGAATGACCTCCCGACCCGGATCGCGGGCAGATGACCGCTGTGCACCAAGCGGTACACGGTCATCTTCGACACTCGCATCACCGAGGCGACTTCCGCCACGGTAAGGAACTGAACCTCGTTCAGAGGCCTCTCGCCAGCAGCCATGACACACCTGAACCTTCCGCACTCGACGGTCACCGGCTTCCCCTTCCGGTGACACTTCGTCGTTGCGTGCTCACTCCCCAGAGTAGGGGCGTGTGATGCGAGTGGGGAAGAGGAGGGGCCATCGGCGGCCTACTGTGACAGACACGCTCGATTGAGTACATAGCGAGTAAGCGGTCGGTAGTAATCAGACCGCACAGCGTCATCAAGTGGAACGACGACGGACACCCGCCCCTCTGCCTCTCCGACGAACAGCGCGGGATCGTCGGTGTCACCCAGGCCGATGGCCTCGAACCCCAGCTGACCTGCTCCGCAGACCCAGCCGTGGTCTCCCACCACGAGCTCCGGGAGCGGCCCGCCGGCCTCCGCCGCGGCGGCCAGAGCGGTACGAACCGGGAGGGGAGAGTGCGTGTGCGCGCCGGTCTCGCGACCGGGGTCCCACGCCCCGGGTTCGCGCACCAGCGCGACTCCTCGTACGTAGTCAAGGTTGTACGTGCGTAGACCGAACCGGGTCGTTATGTCGACAGAGTGACCATGCGCGGGGGTGAGGACGGTACACCCCGCCGCCGACAGAGCGTCCGCCAACGCGGCGTAGAAACCGATCAGCCGGTGCGGGTGTCCGGTGCCGAGCAGCACCGGGGAACGGTTCCGCGCGGCTTCCGCAAGCCGGACGGCGAAGGCGTCAAGAGCCGCCAGGGTTCGCTCAGGATCGATCACATCAGGGCCAGATGTGTGCCGCGGATCGGGAGACACTCCACACTTGTCCGCCATCAAAGCGATCAGATCCGGTTGTTCCCATGTCCATTCGGGGTCAAGCCCGATCGTCACCCGCGGATCCCGCGCGGCGAACAACCGATAGCTCCTGAGACTCGCCTCCCGCGAGGTGGCCACCGTCCCCGCCAGCCTCGCCGCCAGCAAATGCGCCCGCAACGCTCCACTACTCAACACGCCCCGATGCTGACGCATCCACCCACCCCCCACCCCCAAAACCCCTGAAACACCCCACAGTTGGCGTAACGGGGTCTAGGTCGAGTCGGACGTCGGGGGCTGTCCTTCGCCCCCGCCGCCCCTACCCATTCCCGTCCCCTGGGGCTCCGCCCCAGACCCCGTGGGGTGCGATTTCGCGTGCGGGTGGGTGGGGGCTGATCGCGCAGTTCCCCGCGCCCCTAAAGACCTAAGGGGCGCGGGGAACTGCGCAGTCTTTTGGTCTTTGGGGGTTCGGGGGCGGAGCCCCTGAGTCAGGGACGGGAATGGGTAGGGGCGGCGGGGGCGAGAAAAAACCCATCCCCTCCCCCGGGCAGAGCCCTACGCCAACAACCCCCGCAACGGAAACACAGCCCGCCGCGCAGCAAGCACAGCCTGGTCAAGACGATCGGCGGGGTCATACCCCGACTCCCACCCCTTCCACGACACAGGCCACCGCCCATCAGTCATCCGAGCAGGCGCCAGTTGCCGCGTACGAGCAAAAACCTCCTGCCGCCACCCCTCAGGAACCACCGTCTCCGGCGCAATCTCCCGCCCCGCAGCAACAGCCACCAGATGCGTCCACGACCGAGGCACCACATCCACCACGGCATACCCGCCCCCACCAAGAGCGACCCACCGCCCCTCGGCGTACTCGTGCGCCAGCTCATGGCAGGCCACCTGCACAGCCCGCTGCGCATCCAACGACACGGCAAGATGAGCGAGCGGATCCTCGAAGTGCGTATCGGCCCCGTGCTGAGTCACCAGCACCTGCGGCCGAAAGTCCGCGACCAACTCCGGCACGACGGAGTGAAAGGCCCGCAACCACCCCGCGTCCCCGGTCCCGGCGGGCAACGCCACGTTCACCGCGGACCCCTCCGCGGACGCGGCCCCGGTCTCCTCCGGCCACCCGGTCTGCGGAAACAGGGTCCGAGGATGCTCGTGCAAGGACACGGTCAGCACCCGCGGATCCTCCCAGAACGCGGCCTGCACCCCGTCCCCGTGATGCACGTCCACATCCACGTACACGACCCGCTCGGCCCCGAGCTCCAGCAACCGGGCAATGGCCAAGGAAGCGTCGTTGTAGATACAGAACCCCGACGCACCGCCGGGCATCGCATGATGAAGCCCACCCGCGAAGTTCACCGCGTGCAGCGCCTCACCCCGCCACACGGCCTCGGCGGCCCCCACCGACTGCCCGGCGATCAGCGCGGACACCTCGTGCATCCCGGCGAACGCGGGATCGTCCATGGTCCCCAGCCCGTACGCCCCGTCCGCACCCCTCGGATCCACAGAGGCGGCCTTGACCGCCTCGATGTAGTCCTCCCGGTGCACAAGCCGCAGGGTCGAGTCCCCGGCCGGCTTGGCCGAGACCACCTCGACCTCCCGGTCGAGCCCGAAGGCATCGACCAGTCGCCGGGTCAGCGCCAACCGGACCGGATCCATCGGGTGATCCGGGCCGAAGTCATAGCCCGTTACTGCCTCGTCCCACATCAGCTGTGCGCGGCCGCTCATGCCCGTCACCGTATCGGGAAGGTTCAGAAGCGAACGACTTGGCGTACACCAACGTCACCAGCACCAACACCATCGGCACGAGCATGGCCCCCCGATAACTCCACGCATCACCCAGAGCTCCCACCAAGGGCGAACCGATCAAGAAGCCCACATAGTTGAAGATATTCAGTCGGGCGACGGCCGCATCCGCAGCTCCCGGGAACAGCCGTCCGGCGGCCGCGAAGGTCTGCGGCACGATCACGCACAACCCGAACCCCAGCAACGTGAAGCCGAGCATCCCGACCCAGGCCCCCGGCGCCCCCGCCACCACCGCGAACCCCACCGCCGCGACCACCGCACCGGCCCGTACCACCATCACGGCCCCGAACCGCCGCACCCCGAAGTCCCCGACAGCTCGCCCGATGAGCGTGGTGACCATATAGACGTTGTACGGAACGGTCGCCAGCTGCTCCGAACTGCCGAGCACGTCCTGCAGATACTTGGCACTCCAGTTGGAGACGGTCGAATCCCCGATGTACGCGACGGCCATCACCAGACACAGTGGCAGCAGCAACTTGAACCCGACGCCACCACTCCCGTCCGCGCCCTGCGCCTTCGCCTCGGCCTCGGGCCCGCTCCCGTCGACGTACCACCGGCTCCCCACGAACGCCGCGGGCAACAGCACCACGACGACCGGCAGATACGACACGAACAACGCCAGGTCCCAGTGCGCCCCCACCCACGCGAGCGACGCTCCGACGATCCCGCCCAGGCTGAACGCCGCGTGGAACCCGAGCATGATGCTGCGCCCGTACCTGTGCTGAAGGCTCACCCCGAGCATGTTCATGGAGGCGTCGAGCGATCCGACGGCCAGCCCGAAGGCGGCGAGCGACAGCCCGATCGCCCACAGCCCGTCACCGGCCCCCACCCCGAGCAGCGCCAGCAGCACGACCGGCTGCGACCAACGCAGTACGTGACTGGCCGGCACCCTCTTCACCAAGTGCTCGGTGCAGACACTGCCGACCCCGGCGAGGATCGGCACGGCCGCGAGGAAGGCGGGCAGCAGGGCGTCGGATATCCCGTACCGGTCCTGGATCGCGGGTATTCGTGTCACGAGCAGCGCGAAGGCAACGCCCTGGGCGAAGAAGCTGAATGCCAATGAAGCCCGGCCACGCCGCAGCACATCTGTCATGGCGGCTCAGCGTAGGGCTCCGGCTTACTCGTGGGTAGACGGTTCAAAGATGAATTTTGTTCAACTCTGGCGCTGGAAGATCAACTTGAGATCAACTCGGCGGCCGGGCGGGCGCCAAGTCAGCTCTGCAGCAGGCCGATCAGCTCGCCCATGTCCCCGAAGAGCCGGTCCGCCCCCGCCAACCGCTCGGCCGGCGTCATCGCCGTGAACCCGTACACATCCATCCCGGCCGCGACGGCCGCCCGCACCCCGAGCGGACTGTCCTCGACGACAAGGCACTTCTCCGGCGGCACTCCCATGCGCTCGGCGGCGTGAAGGAACAGATCCGGCGCCGGCTTCCCCCGCCCCACGTCCTGCGAACTGAAGATCCGCCCGTCGTCGAACCACCGGTCAAGACCGGTCTTCCGGTGCCCGACCCGGATCCGCTCATGACTCCCCGACGACGCCACACAGTACGGAACCCTGTCCGCGGCCAGCTTCTCCAGGACCTCCACGGCCCCCGCCACCGGCTCCAACTCCCGCTCGAACGCGGCGAACACCCGCGCATGAAAGACATCGTCGAAGTCGGCGGGCAGCCGCTCCCCGGTCCGCTCCTCGACCAAGTCGTGTACACGATGCATGGCGGCGCCCATGTAGTCGCGCAGGGACTCCTCGTACGAGGTGGGGTGCCCCAGCTCGGTGAGATAGGCGGCCAGCAGCGTGTTGGAGATCGGCTCACTGTCCACGAGGACGCCGTCGTTGTCGAAGATCACCAGGTCGTAGCGCATAACAAAGACCCTAAACACAAAAAAGCCCCCGCACCGAAGTGCGGGGGCTTTTCTTATTCAAATTTTGTTCGGCGGTGTCCTACTCTCCCACAGGGTCCCCCCTGCAGTACCATCGGCGCTGTAAGGCTTAGCTTCCGGGTTCGGAATGTAACCGGGCGTTTCCCTCACGCTATGACCACCGAAACACTATGAAATTCTGAACCGGTGCCTCAACCCCCCTGTGGCCCAGGAGGGGAGACGTGTCGTTCGTTATTTCAGAACTGACACAGTGGACGCGAGCAACTGAGGACAAGCCCTCGGCCTATTAGTACCAGTCAGCTTCACCCCTTACAGGGCTTCCACATCCGGCCTATCAACCCAGTCGTCTACTGGGAGCCTTAACCAATCTAGTTGGTGGGAATACTCATCTCGAAGCAGGCTTCCCGCTTAGATGCTTTCAGCGGTTATCCCTCCCGAACGTAGCCAACCAGCCATGCCCTTGGCAGGACAACTGGCACACCAGAGGTTCGTCCGTCCCGGTCCTCTCGTACTAGGGACAGCCCTTCTCAATATTCCTACGCGCACAGCGGATAGGGACCGAACTGTCTCACGACGTTCTAAACCCAGCTCGCGTACCGCTTTAATGGGCGAACAGCCCAACCCTTGGGACCGACTCCAGCCCCAGGATGCGACGAGCCGACATCGAGGTGCCAAACCATCCCGTCGATATGGACTCTTGGGGAAGATCAGCCTGTTATCCCCGGGGTACCTTTTATCCGTTGAGCGACGGCGCTTCCACAAGCCACCGCCGGATCACTAGTCCCGACTTTCGTCCCTGCTCGACCCGTCGGTCTCACAGTCAAGCTCCCTTGTGCACTTACACTCAACACCTGATTGCCAACCAGGCTGAGGGAACCTTTGGGCGCCTCCGTTACTCTTTAGGAGGCAACCGCCCCAGTTAAACTACCCATCAGACACTGTCCCTGATCCGGATCACGGACCCAGGTTAGACATCCAGCACGACCAGACTGGTATTTCAACGACGACTCCACCATGGCTGGCGCCATGACTTCACAGTCTCCCAGCTATCCTACACAAGCCGAACCGAACACCAATATCAAACTGTAGTAAAGGTCCCGGGGTCTTTCCGTCCTGCTGCGCGAAACGAGCATCTTTACTCGTAGTGCAATTTCACCGGGCCTATGGTTGAGACAGTCGAGAAGTCGTTACGCCATTCGTGCAGGTCGGAACTTACCCGACAAGGAATTTCGCTACCTTAGGATGGTTATAGTTACCACCGCCGTTTACTGGCGCTTAAGTTCTCAGCTTCGCACACCCGAAAGTGCACTAACCGGTCCCCTTAACGTTCCAGCACCGGGCAGGCGTCAGTCCGTATACATCGCCTTACGGCTTCGCACGGACCTGTGTTTTTAGTAAACAGTCGCTTCTCGCTGGTCTCTGCGGCCACCCCCAGCTCACGGAGTAAATCCGATCACCAGTGATGGCCCCCCTTCTCCCGAAGTTACGGGGGCATTTTGCCGAGTTCCTTAACCATAGTTCACCCGAACGCCTCGGTATTCTCTACCTGACCACCTGAGTCGGTTTAGGGTACGGGCCGCCATGAAACTCGCTAGAGGCTTTTCTCGACAGCATAGGATCATCCACTTCACCACAATCGGCTCGGCATCAGGTCTCAGCCTTGATGAGTAGCGGATTTACCTACCACTCGGCCTACACCCTTACCCCGGGACAACCACCGCCCGGGCTGGACTACCTTCCTGCGTCACCCCATCACTCACCTACTACAGGTCTGGTCCGTCGGCTCCACCACTCCCCTTTGCCCGAAGGCTCCAGGGCGGCTTCACGGACTTAGCATCGCCTGGTTCAATGTTTGACGCTTCACAGCGGGTACCGGAATATCAACCGGTTATCCATCGACTACGCCTGTCGGCCTCGCCTTAGGTCCCGACTTACCCTGGGCAGATCAGCTTGACCCAGGAACCCTTAGTCAATCGGCGCACACGTTTCTCACGTGTGTATCGCTACTCATGCCTGCATTCTCACTCGTGAACCGTCCACCACTAGCTTCCGCTGCGGCTTCACCCGGCACACGACGCTCCCCTACCCATCCGTACTCCCGTTGGGGATATGTGTACGAATGACACGACTTCGGCGGTACGCTTGAGCCCCGCTACATTGTCGGCGCGGAATCACTAGACCAGTGAGCTATTACGCACTCTTTCAAGGGTGGCTGCTTCTAAGCCAACCTCCTGGTTGTCTCTGCGACTCCACATCCTTTCCCACTTAGCGTACGCTTAGGGGCCTTAGTCGATGCTCTGGGCTGTTTCCTCTCGACCATGGAGCTTATCCCCACAGTCTCACTGCCGTGCTCTCACTTACCGGCATTCGGAGTTTGGCTAAGGTCAGTAACCCGGTAGGGCCCATCGCCTATCCAGTGCTCTACCTCCGGCAAGAAACACACGACGCTGCACCTAAATGCATTTCGGGGAGAACCAGCTATCACGGAGTTTGATTGGCCTTTCACCCCTAACCACAGGTCATCCCCCAGGTTTTCAACCCTGGTGGGTTCGGTCCTCCACGACCTCTTACAGCCGCTTCAACCTGCCCATGGCTAGATCACTCCGCTTCGGGTCTTGAGCGCGCTACTATATCGCCCTGTTCGGACTCGCTTTCGCTACGGCTTCCCCACACGGGTTAACCTCGCAACACACCGCAAACTCGCAGGCTCATTCTTCAAAAGGCACGCAGTCACGACCCACCAAGTAAACTTGATGAGCGACGCTCCCACGGCTTGTAGGCACACGGTTTCAGGTACTATTTCACTCCGCTCCCGCGGTACTTTTCACCATTCCCTCACGGTACTATCCGCTATCGGTCACCAGGGAATATTTAGGCTTAGCGGGTGGTCCCGCCAGATTCACACGGGATTTCTCGGGCCCCGTGCTACTTGGGTGTCTCTCAAACGAGCCGTTGATGTTTCGACTACGGGGTCTTACCCTCTACGCCGGACCTTTCGCATGTCCTTCGCCTACACCAACGGTTTCTGACTCGTCTCACAGCCGGCAGACTGTGAAAGAGAGATCCCACAACCCCGTACACGCAACCCCTGCCGGGTCTCACACGTATACGGTTTGGCCTCATCCGGTTTCGCTCGCCACTACTCCCGGAATCACGGTTGTTTTCTCTTCCTGCGGGTACTGAGATGTTTCACTTCCCCGCGTTCCCTCCACACACCCTATGTGTTCAGATGTGGGTGACAGCCCATGACGACTGCCGGGTTTCCCCATTCGGAAACCCCCGGATCAAAGCCTGGTTGACGGCTCCCCGGGGACTATCGTGGCCTCCCACGTCCTTCATCGGTTCCTGGTACCAAGGCATCCACCGTGCGCCCTTAAAAACTTGGCCACAGATGCTCGCGTCCACTGTGCAGTTCTCAAACAACGACCAACCACCCGTCACACACCGCTTACGCGATGCTGTACCGGGGCCGGCACTGAAGATCCAGACACAAGGTCCGTACCCTCAGACACCCAACAGCGTGCCCGACACCCCCGACCCCCAGGTCTGCTTTCCACGCCCCGAAGGACAGTACTTGCAGCCAGAGAAGACTGAGAGTGCCGAATAATCAACGTTCCACCCTTGAGCAACCAGCACCGGACATTCGCCGATGTACTGGCCTCTGACCTCGTCCCGAAGGACTCGGTAAGAAGTGCTCCTTAGAAAGGAGGTGATCCAGCCGCACCTTCCGGTACGGCTACCTTGTTACGACTTCGTCCCAATCGCCAGTCCCACCTTCGACAGCTCCCTCCCCACAAGGGGGTTGGGCCACCGGCTTCGGGTGTTACCGACTTTCGTGACGTGACGGGCGGTGTGTACAAGGCCCGGGAACGTATTCACCGCAGCAATGCTGATCTGCGATTACTAGCAACTCCGACTTCATGGGGTCGAGTTGCAGACCCCAATCCGAACTGAGACAGGCTTTTTGAGATTCGCTCCGCCTTGCGACATCGCAGCTCATTGTACCTGCCATTGTAGCACGTGTGCAGCCCAAGACATAAGGGGCATGATGACTTGACGTCGTCCCCACCTTCCTCCGAGTTGACCCCGGCAGTCTCCTGTGAGTCCCCAACCCTCCGAAGAGGTTGCTGGCAACACAGAACAAGGGTTGCGCTCGTTGCGGGACTTAACCCAACATCTCACGACACGAGCTGACGACAGCCATGCACCACCTGTCACCCGACCACAAGGGGGGCACCATCTCTGATGCTTTCCGGGCGATGTCAAGCCTTGGTAAGGTTCTTCGCGTTGCGTCGAATTAAGCCACATGCTCCGCTGCTTGTGCGGGCCCCCGTCAATTCCTTTGAGTTTTAGCCTTGCGGCCGTACTCCCCAGGCGGGGAACTTAATGCGTTAGCTGCGGCACCGACGACGTGGAATGTCGCCAACACCTAGTTCCCACCGTTTACGGCGTGGACTACCAGGGTATCTAATCCTGTTCGCTCCCCACGCTTTCGCTCCTCAGCGTCAGTAATGGCCCAGAGATCCGCCTTCGCCACCGGTGTTCCTCCTGATATCTGCGCATTTCACCGCTACACCAGGAATTCCGATCTCCCCTACCACACTCTAGTCTGCCCGTATCGAATGCAGACCCGGGGTTAAGCCCCGGGCTTTCACATCCGACGCGACAGACCGCCTACGAGCTCTTTACGCCCAATAATTCCGGACAACGCTTGCGCCCTACGTATTACCGCGGCTGCTGGCACGTAGTTAGCCGGCGCTTCTTCTGCAGGTACCGTCACTTTCGCTTCTTCCCTGCTGAAAGAGGTTTACAACCCGAAGGCCGTCATCCCTCACGCGGCGTCGCTGCATCAGGCTTTCGCCCATTGTGCAATATTCCCCACTGCTGCCTCCCGTAGGAGTCTGGGCCGTGTCTCAGTCCCAGTGTGGCCGGTCGCCCTCTCAGGCCGGCTACCCGTCGTCGCCTTGGTGAGCTTCTACCTCACCAACAAGCTGATAGGCCGCGGGCTCATCCTTCACCGCCGGAGCTTTCAACCCCCACCCATGCGGGCAGGAGTGTTATCCGGTATTAGACCCCGTTTCCAGGGCTTGTCCCAGAGTGAAGGGCAGATTGCCCACGTGTTACTCACCCGTTCGCCACTAATCCACCCCGAAGGGCTTCATCGTTCGACTTGCATGTGTTAAGCACGCCGCCAGCGTTCGTCCTGAGCCAGGATCAAACTCTCCGTGAATGTATTCCCGTAATCGGGACGACACACACGAGAGCGGAACAACCAGCCGGAATAAGACCGGTCGTTCACTGCGTCCTCGCTGTGCGCCTGCCGGAACAATGCCCGGCAGGACTTTTTCAAAGGAACCTCATCTTCGGCCATGACGACCGGAGACGGGGTATCAACATATCTGGCGTTGATTTTTGGCACGCTGTTGAGTTCTCAAGGAACGGACGCTTCCTTCGTACTCACCCTCTCGGGCTTTCCTCCGGGCGCTTCCCTTCGGTCTTGCGTTTCCGACTCTATCAGACCGTTTTCCGATCCGATTTCCTCGGTGCTTTCCAGGTTTTCGCTTTCGCGTTTCCCTTTCCGGCGGTTCCGACTCTATCAGATCCTTTCGGGCCTGATTCCCGGTCAGAGCGGGCTGTCTTCGCGGCTGTTGGGCCGTTCCGACGAGTGAGACTTTAGCGGAATCCTGGCCCCCGAGCTAATCGGGGTCGCGCCCTTTCGAACGCGGATTCCTCATTTCGCAAACGCGCATGAAAACGGCCCGACGACGGATCGTCGATCGCTGTGTGCTTGTTACGGAATGGCTGTCCGGGGACCAACCGGAGTCGGCGCTCACGTCGGACAACTCGGAGAACACTACGTAGGGGTCCAGGGCGTGTCAACTTCACGCCGGGAGGCGCCCTGGAGGCGTACTCTCGGGGGCATGACTACGCACGCGTGCACCCAACTGTGGTGGGCCGCCTGACGGCGGCCGTACATACGCGTGTACTCAACGGCCGCCGCCTCGGCGGCCGTTCTCGTTTCTCCCTCCTGGAGCGCCGGCCGGCGGTGGTGGCGGCCTCGACCAGGAGGTAGAGGAATGAAGCGGGTCTTCAGCGGGGTCAAGCCGACCGGGCATCTGACGTTGGGGAACTACCTGGGGGCGATGCGGCGCTGGAGTGCGGTCGATCAGCACGAGGCCGACGCTCTGTTCTGCATCGTCGACCTGCACGCGCTGACCGTGGACCACGATCCCGGCCGGGTGCGCAGGCTCAGTAGGCAGGCGGCCACGCTGCTGCTGGCCACTGGGCTCGATCCGAAGTTGTGCACCGTCTTCGCCCAGAGCCATGTCGATGAGCACGCGCGATTGTCGTACCTGCTGGAGTGCGTGGCCACGGACGGCGAGATGCGGCGGATGATCCAGTACAAGGAGAAGGCCGCGGCCGAGCGGGCGCGGGGCGGGAGTGTGCGGCTGTCGCTGCTGACGTATCCCGTGCTGATGGCGGCGGACATCCTGGCGTACGGGACCGACGAGGTGCCGGTGGGTGACGACCAGGCGCAGCACGTGGAGCTGACCCGGGATCTGGCGGTGCGGTTCAACCAGCGGCACGGGCACACGTTCGTGGTGCCGCGGGCCACGCTTCCGGAGGTGGCGACGCGAGTCATGAACCTGCAGGAGCCGACGTCGAAGATGGGGAAGTCCGACGACGTGGGGCCCGGGATCGTCTATCTGCTCGACGAGCCCGAGGTGATCCGGAAGAAGGTCATGCGGGCCGTGACCGACAGCGGGCGTGACGTGTCGTACGACCGGGAGGCCCGGCCCGGGGTCTCGAATCTGCTGGAGATCCTCGCGGCGTGCGGAAGTGGGAACCCGGAGGCCCTGGCCGGTGTATATGAGTCGTACGGATCTTTGAAGAAGGACACCGCCGAGGCCGTGGTGGAGCTCCTCAGGCCCGTACAGCAGAGGCACAAGGAGTTGTGCGCGGATCCTGCGTACGTGGAAGGGGTGTTGCGGGAGGGTGCGGAGAAGGCCAGGGAGATGGCGAGGCCGAGGGTGGACGCGGCGTACCGGGCGATCGGGCTGCTGCCGGCGATGTGATGAGGAGCAGTGGGGCCGGAGGCGGGTCCGGCCCCGGGGCTCCTAGCTGTTGCCGGAGGCCAGTTCGCGGCTGCGGTCGCGGGCGGCTTCCAGGGCGGCGATGAGGGCTGCTCGTACGCCGTGGTTCTCGAGTTCGCGGATGGCGTTGATCGTGGTGCCCGCGGGGGACGTGACGTTCTCGCGGAGCTTGACGGGGTGCTCGCCGCTGTCGCGGAGCATTACGGCGGCGCCGATCGCGGACTGCACGATGAGGTCGTGGGCCTTGTCGCGGGGCAGACCGAGCAGGATGCCGGCGTCGGTCATGGCCTCGACCAGGTAGAAGAAGTACGCCGGACCCGAGCCGGAGAGGGCGGTGCAGGCGTCCTGCTGCGATTCGGGGACGCGGAGGGTCTTGCCGACGGCGCCGAAGATCTCCTCGGCGTGGGCGAGGTGCTCGGCGGTGGCGTGGCTGCCGGCGGAGATGACGGACATGGCCTCGTCGACGAGGGCGGGGGTGTTCGTCATGACACGGACGACGGGGGTGTTCTGGGCGAGGCGCTCCTCGAAGAAGGAGGTGGGGATGCCCGCGGCGCCGCTGATGACCAGGCGGTCGGCGGGGACGTGCGGGGCGAGTTCGTCGAGGAGGGTGCCCATGTCCTGGGGCTTGACCGTGAGGATCAGGGTGTCGGCGCTCTTGGCCGCCTCGGCGTTGGTTACCGGGGTGACGCCGTGGCGCTCCTGGAGTTCCCTGGCGCGTTCGGGGCGGCGGGCCGTGACCAGGAGGTCGGCGGGGGCCCAGCCGGCTCGGATCATTCCGCTGAGCAGGGCCTCGCCGATCTTGCCGGTGCCGAGCACTGCGACTTTCTGGGTCATGTTCGGTTGCCCTCCGGGGGTGCGTCGTCCGAGGCCCATCCTCGCACCGGGGACGTGGGGGTGGGCCGCGTTGTCCGGTGGGCGGGACGCGGTCGTCCGGCGGGCAGGAGTGGTGCTCGGTGTTACGCGGTGCGGCGGCGGAGGGTTGCCGCGCCGAGGCTCAGTACGAGGAGGGCGCAGGCCGCGACGATCAAGGCGTCGCGGATGAAGTTGGCGGTGACGTCGGTGTGCTTGAGGACTTCGTTCATGCCGTCGACGGCGTAGGACATGGGGAGGACGTTGGAGATGCCTTCGAGTACGGGGTGCATGTCGGGGCGCGGGGTGAACAGGCCGCAGAGGAGGAGCTGGGGGAAGATCACGGCCGGCATGAACTGGACGGCCTGGAACTCCGAGGACGCGAAGGCCGAGACGAAGAGGCCGAGGGCCGTGCCGAGCAGGGCGTCGAGAAGAGCCACCAGAAGGAGGAGCCAGGTCGAGCCCGTGACGTCGAGACCGAGGGCCCAGACGGCGAGACCGGTGGCGAGGGCGGACTGGATGACGGCCAGTGCGCCGAAGGCGAGGGCGTAGCCGACGATCAGGTCGGCCTTGCCGAGGGGCATGGCGAGGAGGCGTTCCAGGGTGCCGGAGGTGCGTTCGCGGAGGGTGGCGATGGAGGTCACCAGGAACATCGTGATGAGGGGGAAGATGCCGAGCAGTGAGGCGCCGATGGAGTCGAAGGTGCGCGGGCTGCCGTCGAAGACGTAGCGGAGCAGCAGGAGCATCACGCAGGGGATCAGGATCATCAGCGCGATCGAGCGCGGGTCGTGGCGGAGCTGGCGCAGGACGCGGGCCGCGGTGGCGATGGTGCGGGAGAAGTTGATCGCGCTCGACCTCGGGGATTTGTCCGTGCCCGGACGCGTGGTGAGGGTCGTGGTCGGGGTGCTCATCGGACGGACTCCTTGCGGGACTGGTTGCCGGCCGCGATCGCCTCGTCGACCAGGTGGAGGAAGGCGGCCTCGACGGTGTCGGTGCCGGTCTGGGTGCGCAGGGCGTCCGGGGTGTCGTCGGCGAGGATCTCGCCCTCGCGCATCAGGAGGAGGCGGTGGCAGCGCTCGGCCTCGTCCATGACATGGGAGGAGACGAGGAGGGTGGCGCCCCGGTCGGCGGCGATGGTGTGGAAGAGCTGCCACAGGTCGCGGCGGAGTACGGGGTCGAGGCCGACCGTGGGTTCGTCCAGGACGAGGAGTTCGGGGGTGCCGAGAAGGGCGACGGCGAGGGAGACACGGCTGCGCTGGCCGCCGGAGAGGTTGCCCGCGAGGGCGTCGGCGTGGGAGGTGAGGTCCACGTCGGCGATGGCGTGGGTGACGTTCTCGTGGCGGCGCTCTGCGGCAGTGCGGCCGGGGTCGAGGATCGCGGCGAAGTAGTCCAGGTTCTGGCGGACGGTCAGGTCGTCGTAGACGGAGGGGGCTTGGGTGACGTAACCGATCCGGGAGCGGAGTGCGGCGTGGCCCGCGGGGAGGCCAAGGACGTCCAGGGTGCCGGTGACCTTGGCCTGGGTGCCGACGATCGACCTCATCAGGGTGGACTTGCCGCATCCCGAGGGGCCGAGCAGGCCGGTGATCTGGCCGCGGGGGACCTCGAAGTCGAGTCCGCGGAGGACCTGGCGGACGCCTCGGACGACGGTGAGTTCGGCGGCGTGGACCGCTGGGGCCGTGGGGTGCTCCTGCGGGGTGGCCGGTGGGCCGGGCGAGTAATTCATCATGTGATGAATAATGCTCCTGCGGGGGTGGAGGCGTCAAGCCTGGGCGAGGGCGTGGCTGGGGTATGGCGGGGGCAGGGCGAGGCATGGCAGGGCTGAGGCGCGGGGTTGGGGGCTCGTGCGGTACGGGGGCGCCGGGTGGGGAGTGGTGGGCGTTCGGTGGTGGGGGGACGCCTACTGGTGGGGGGGGTGGGCGCCCGGTGGTGGCGAGTGCGGTCAGGGGCGGAGTGCGACGAGGAGGTCGACGTCGTAGGTCTCCTCGACGATGCCGTCCGGGAACACCTCCAGGAGGTGCTCGCGCTCCTCGGCGAGGAAGGACGCCGTGCCCTCCTCGCCGAGGACGAGGAAGATCGAGTGGCTGCCTATATTGGCGAGGTGCGTGTCGAGGGGGACGTTGCGGGTCCAGCGGACCTGGTGGTGCGTGATGTCCGGGACGGTGATCGCGCCGGCGAACGCGGTCTCGGCGCGGGCGGAGGTCCCGCCCTTCTTGCCGACGGCGTCGCCGCCGAAGTACCGCTCGACGCGTTGCTCCTGGGCGGCGATCCACGGGATGTCCAGGGCGTCCATGTTCCACCAGAGGGCGAGCGCCCCGCCCGGGCGCAGGACGCGCATCGCCTCCGGGGCGGCCCGGGCCGGCTCCGTCCAGTGCCAGGCCTGGGCGTACGTCACGAAGTCGGCGGAGGCGTCGGTGAAGGGGAGGGCGTTGCCGTCGCCGCGTACGAGGGGGACGTCGGGGAGGGTGCGGCGGAACTGGCGTGCCATGCCGGCGCCGGGTTCGACCGCTACGACGTTCGCTCCGCGGGCGTGCAGGAGAGTGGTTGCGATGCCTGTGCCTGCGCCCACGTCTATGGCTCGGGCGCCTGCCAGGGGGTGGCCTGCGGCGGTCTCCATCGCGTCGAAGAGGGTGGGTGGGTAGGAGGGGCGGTTTGCGGCGTACTGGGCTGCGGCGGCGTTGAAGGAGTGGGCTCGGGTGTGGTGGTGAGCGCGGGAGGAGGCGGTCATGCCGCCATGGTGGCCTTGGGTGGGGGTGGGGGACAGTGTTTTTCGCCCCCGCCGCCCCTACCCATTCCCGTCCCTTTTCGGGGGCCAGCCCCCGAACCCCCGCTCCTCAAACGCCGGAGAGGCTGAAATACCAAAGGGGCGCGGGGAACTGCGCGACAAGCCCCCACTCACCCGCACACGACAACGCACCCGAAAGCCCACCCCACGAGGCCTGGGGCGGAGCCCCTAGCGGTGGCGCTTGCGGGACGGGTTTCCCGTTCGGCGGGAGGCTCGGCGGGTGTGTTCGGCGCGAGCCGCCTCGTACTCCTGGCGGTGGAGTTTCTCGCCGGGGGCCTCCGTGAGGGAGCGGAAGAAGTAGGCCAGGAGCGCGCCCACGAAGCCGATGGCGAGGAGGCCGCGGAGGGATGCCTGGGTGTCGGGGTCGGGGCGCTCGGTGAAGCCCTCCCAGGTGCGGCGGAAGGCGATCGCGCTGCAGATCGCGAACATCACGACGACGAGGAGGGTGACGAAGCCGCCCACGGCCGCGATCGCCAGGCCCTCGTAGGCGAAGCGGAGAATCAGGCAGCTCGCCACGGCGGCCGCCAACGAGCCGGCGGCCACTGCCGCACGGCGTCCCGCGTAGCCGCCGTCGTGGTCCACCCAGGTCGTTCCGAAGAAACGGATCGGTTCGGGGCGGGGTCCTGTGGGGGTACCGGTTTCGTCGCTCACGGCTCGATTATCGCCCCGCCCGCGGGCACGGTGGCCTGCGGGCGGCGGCGACTCCCGGGCTCGTCCCTGCCCCGAATCCGGCGCAGAGTCCGGATTCGGGTCCCACAGGCCGGACGTGACGATGACGTTCGGGCTCGTTGCGAGCGTTCGGATGCCGCTCAGGGACGCAGGGGGTTCAGGCGCAGCGCGGTGCCACGTAGCCGTCGCTGCCCGTGTTCACGTACGCGTCCGAGACATACGCACCGTTGTCGATGTTGTCCCAGATGTTCGTCGTGCCGTAGGGCCCGCTGATCGTCTCTCCCGGGCGCTGGCAGAAGATCGGGACTTGGGAACCCACCGGCAGGGTGCGGATGATGGTGTAACCGGTACCCGGGCCGCTGCGGACGTTCACGGTGTAGCCCGGTGCGATCGGGTACGTGCGTACCGCCGCCGCGTTCGCGGACGTGGGCGAGCCCATGACCATGAGGAATGCCCCGGCCGCCGCACCGGCGATCAGAGTTCCTCTGCCCTTGCCGAACCTCATATGTGTCCCCTCTCGAATCTCGTGCCTCGCGCGGTTCAGGCGCAGCGCGGTGCCACGTAGCCGTCGCTGCCCGTGTTCACGTACGCGTCCGAGACGTACTGACCGTTCGCGATGTTGTCCCAGATGTTCGTCGTGCCGTAGGTGCCGGTGACCCATTCGCCGGGCTTCTGGCAGTTGATCGGCACGCGGGCTCCGAGCGGCAGCACCTTGATGAGCTGGTACTGCGTGCCGGGTCCGCTGCGAACCTTCAGACGGACGCCCGGAGCGACGGAGTACCGGACCGCCAGCGCCTCCGTGCTTTCCGCGGCGGCCAGTGTCTCGGTCGCCGTCCCCTCTGCTGCGCCTTCGACCGTGCTCGTTCTGTCCTCAACAGCCATTTCGGCCTCCCCCGTTGATGTTGTCCTGTGCACGTCTTTCACACGCGACCCGCGCAGGCTAGCAAGCCCGTCCGACATCGCACGCACCATCGACTAGGCTCCGTGCGTCGCGCTCGCGGACACAGATCACGGGGGTGGGCCATGGCCCCACTGCGCAGTTTCGGACCCGGCAAGGAAGCGGAACACCCGGAATACGCCGGGCAGTACCGCCTCGAGTCATGCCTGGGCGCGGGCGGCATGGGCGTGGTGCATCTCGCGACGTCGGCTTCCGGGCTGCGTCTGGCGATCAAGGTCGTGCATTCCGAGTACGCGGCGGACCCTGAGTTCAGGGCACGTTTCCGGCAGGAGGTGAGCGCCGCCCGACGGGTGAGCGGGGCCTTCACCGCACCCGTGGTGGACGCCGATCCGGATGCCGAACTGCCGTGGATGGCCACGCTGTTCATACCCGGCCCGACGCTCGCCGAGCAGGTGAAGCGGAATGGTGCGATGGAGCCCGACGAGGTGCGCAGGCTCGGTGCGGGCCTGGCCGAGGCGCTGCGCGACATCCATCGCGCCGGGGTCGTGCACCGCGATCTCAAGCCGAGCAACGTTCTCCTCGCGCCCGACGGCCCCAAGGTCATCGACTTCGGGATATCGCGTCCGACGGACAGTGATCTGCGTACGGAGACGGGGAAGTTGATCGGTTCGCCGCCTTTCATGGCGCCCGAACAGTTCCAGCGGCCAAGGGAAGTCGGACCGGCCGCCGACGTGTTCGCGATGGGCGCGGTGCTCGCTCACGCGGCAACCGGCCGCGGCCCCTTCGACTCCAACAGCCCGTACATCGTCGCGTACCAAGTGGTGCACAACGAACCGGACTTGGCAGGTGTCCCGGACGACCTGGTGCCGTTGATCCTGCGCTGCCTCGCGAAGGATCCCGACGAACGGCCCGTGCCGGCCGAGGTGATGGACGCCCTGCGGCAGCCGGCACCCGCATCGGCACCCCGCATTCCCGCCCAGCGGCGCCCTCCGGAGGAGACTCACATCGCCGCGAGCCCGCGGCGGGAGCCCGTCGCTCCCCCGCGCGCACGCGGCCGTCTCAGACGGACGACGACGGTCGGCGTCGCGCTCGCGCTGGCCGTCGGAGGCGCCCTGGGCGTACGGGAATGGGTCTCGTCCAGGACACCGTCGGCCGGTTCCCCCGCGGCGAGCCCCGAAGCGTTTCGGCCGTGGAGTACGAGCCTCGGCAGCGCTCGGGCGCAGGGCACGCCTCCGGTCTGTACAGCCGGTGGAGGCGCCCTGTACTGCTCGGCGCCAGGGATTCCGGCGGCGCGGCTCGACCCCGCGGACGGCCGGATCGTCTGGTCGCACAAGGCCGGGGACACGGGCGAGAAGAACGACGTGGCCGACGGTGACGGTTCGGCGGACGCGAAAGCCCTGCCCGAGTTGTCCGGTGGACTGCTGCACATCACGAGCAGCAGCCGGCTCAGGGCGCTCGATCCCCGGTCGGGGAAACAGAAATGGGACGTCGACATTTCCGCGTACGCGTCCGTCGTGCACACGCCGGACACCACACTCCTCGTCGGGGAACGCGGCAACGTGCGGGCGCTGGACAGCGCGACCGGCGAGGAACGCTGGGATTCGCAGTTCGGCGGCCTCGGCACGCAGTGGATCGGCGGATCGGACGAGGCGGGCGTGTTCTACGCGGCGACGCCCTCGGCCGACGGATCCACCACACAGGTCAGCGCGGTGTCCGCGGATCGCGGCAGCGTGCTGTGGACGAGATCGGCGGCCGGAAACCTGACCCCGTTCGCCGCTCCGGACGGGGCCGTCCACCTCATGGCGACGAACGTCGATCAGTTGGTCAACGCGATCGTCCGGATCGACAGCGGAAAGAGCGGAGAGCGGGGCGTCCACCGGGTGTCCCTGCCGACTCCGCTCGACCGGGCCTCGGCCGCGGAGAGCGGTGGAGTCGTGTACCTCAGCGATGTCGGCGGTTCACTCGTGGCCGTCGACACACGCCGGGCCGGGAAGGGCGCCGAGCGATGGCGCCTTGAGACATCGGTCAGCCGTCCGTCGAGGCCCGTGGTCTCCGGCAGCCGCGTGTACGTCACCGCACCCGACGGTCGCCTTCTCGCCACGGATGTCCGGAGCGGCGAACCCCTCGGCCAGACCCGCCCTCGCCTCGGCGGCGACACGGCACGAGTGGTGGCCGAGCTGCCTCTGCCCGTGGTCATGGACGGGAAGGTCTTCGGAAGCGCGCCGGACGGCAGTGTCTTTGCGGTGGATGCTCGTAAGCCCGCGGGCTGGTAGCCCGCCGGCTGGTAGTCCGCGGGGCCCCGTGACAAGCCCTACGGTGACATGCCGTGCCATGACTGCCGTGTTGAGCCGCACGCATCGGGCGCCGCAGGGATTGAGCCCCACGTACTGAGCCGCGCAGGGATTGAGGCCCGTGAACGGCGAACCCGCCCGGTGGTGAGGACCGGGCGGGTCCACGTCGTGGGGTGGTGCCGGGCTAGCCGAGTTTGGAGACGTCTCGGACTGCGCCCTTGTCGGCGCTGGTCGCCATCGCCGCGTACGCGCGGAGGGCGGCGGAGACCTTCCGCTCGCGGGCGGCCGGGGCGTAGACGCCGCCCAGGGCCTCGCGGCGGGTGGCCAGCTCTTCGTCGGAGACCAGGAGCTCGATGCCGCGGTTCGGGATGTCGATGCGGATGCGGTCGCCGTCCCGGACGAGGGCGATCGTGCCGCCGGAGGCCGCCTCCGGGGAGGCGTGGCCGATGGACAGGCCGGACGTGCCGCCGGAGAAGCGGCCGTCGGTGATCAGGGCGCAGGTCTTGCCGAGGCCGCGGCCCTTCAGGAAGGACGTCGGGTAGAGCATCTCCTGCATGCCGGGGCCGCCCTTGGGGCCCTCGTAGCGGATGACCACGACGTCGCCGTGCGTGATCTCCTTCTTGAGGATCTTGTCGACGGCCTCCTCCTGCGACTCGCAGACGACCGCCGGGCCCTCGAAGGTCCAGATCGACTCGTCCACGCCTGCCGTCTTCACGACACAGCCGTCGACGGCGAGGTTGCCCTTCAGGACCGCCAGTCCGCCGTCCTTCGAGTACGCGTGCTCCGCCGAGCGGATGCAGCCGCCCTCCGCGTCCTCGTCGAGGGCCTCCCAGCGCTCGGACTGGGAGAAGGCCTCGGCGGAACGGACACAGCCGGGTGCCGCGTGCCACAGCTCCAGGGCCTCGGGGGACGGGGAGCCGGCGCGGACGTCCCAGGTCTTCAGCCAGTCGGAGAGGGACGGGCTGTGGACCGAGTGCACGTCCTCGTTCAGGTGGCCGCCGCGGTGCAGCTCGCCCAGCAGGGCCGGGATGCCGCCCGCGCGGTGCACGTCCTCCATGTAGTACGTGCGGTCCTTGGCCACGTTCGGCGCGACCTTGGCGAGGCAGGGCACGCGGCGCGAGACCGCGTTGATCTCGTCCAGGCCGAACGGGACGCCCGCCTCCTGGGCGGCGGCCAGCAGGTGCAGGATCGTGTTGGTCGAGCCGCCCATGGCGATGTCGAGCGCCATGGCGTTCTCGAAGGCCGCGATCGTGGCGATGTTGCGCGGCAGGACCGACTCGTCGTCCTGCTCGTAGTAGCGGCGGGTGATGTCCATCACCGTGCGCCCCGCGTCCTCGTACAGCGCCTTGCGGGCGGTGTGTGTGGCGAGGACCGAGCCGTTGCCGGGGAGCGAGAGGCCGATGGCCTCCGTCAGGCAGTTCATCGAGTTGGCCGTGAACATGCCGGAACAGGAGCCGCAGGTCGGACAGGCGTTCTCCTCGATACGGAGGATGTCCTCGTCCGAGATCTTGTCGTTCACGGCGTCGGAGATCGCGTCGACCAGGTCGAGCGTACGGACCGTGCCGTCGACCAGGGTCGCGCGGCCGGACTCCATGGGGCCGCCGGAGACGAAGACCGTCGGGATGTTCAGGCGCAGGGCCGCCATCAGCATGCCGGGCGTGATCTTGTCGCAGTTCGAGATGCAGATCAGGGCGTCGGCGCAGTGGGCCTCCACCATGTACTCGACGCTGTCCGCGATCAGGTCGCGGGAGGGGAGGCTGTAGAGCATCCCTCCGTGGCCCATCGCGATGCCGTCGTCGACCGCGATCGTGTTGAACTCGCGCGGGATGCCGCCCGCGGCCGTGATCGCCTCGCTCACGATCCGGCCGACCGGCTGGAGGTGGGTGTGGCCGGGCACGAACTCGGTGAAGCTGTTGGCCACCGCGATGATCGGCTTGCGGCCGATGTCCGCGCCCGGTACACCGGAGGCGCGCATAAGGGCGCGTGCGCCCGCCATGTTGCGGCCGTGGGTGACTGTGCGGGACCTCAGCTCGGGCATCGTCGCTCGCTCCTTCGGAGAGTAATGACTCACGTCGAGCGTACGCCGGTCGTTCCGGTTGCCGACGCGGTGTCCGGATTACGGGATGGGCGTCTCGGTTTTCGGGGGCGGGTCCGGTGGGGGCGTGTCACAGCCCCGTGCGGCTAAAGACGGTGCGCGGTCAAAGACGGTGCGCGGTCAGGTGGGCCTGGATCACCGGGGCGACCCTCTCGATGATCTGTTCCGGGTTCGCCGAGGCCAGGGGCTCGACCTTGATCACGTACCGCAGCATCGCGATGCCCACGAGCTGGGCCGCCGCGAGTTCGGCGCGCAGTTCGGCGTCCGGCGTGTCCAGCTGGGCGGCGACGCGGCGCAGTATCTGGGCCGAGATGAGGCGGCGGAAGACCGTGGCCGCGACCTCGTTGTTCACGGCGGAGCGGATGATCGCGAGCAGTGCCTTGCGGGTGGCCGGGTTCTCCCAGACTCCGAAGAAGAAGCGGGTCAGCCGCTCGCCGACGCCGTCGAGGGGGCCTTCCGCGATCGAGCCCGGGGCGCTCAGGAGGGGGCCGAAGGCGACCTCGATGGACGCCTCGAAGACCTGCTCCTTGGTGCCGAAGTAGTGGTGCACGAGCGCCGAGTCCACGCCGGCGGCCTTGGCGATGCCGCGTACGGACGTCTTCTCGTAGCCCCGCTCGGAGAACTCCTCGCGGGCCGCCGCCAGGATGCGGTCGCGGGCGGCGGGGGCGTCCGCGGAGTCCGCGTGGGAGGGGCGTCCGCGGCGGCGCGGGGCGGCGCTGGTCACGAGCGCGGGACCCGTACGGCCGAGGCCAGGTGGAGGCGGGTGAAGGCGAGGGCCTCCGCCAGGTCGGCCTCGCGTTCGGCGCTGGACATGGCGCGGCGGGTGTTGACCTCGATGACGACGTGGCCGTCGAAGCCGGACAGGGCGAGGCGTTCCAGCAGCTCGGCGCAGGGCTGCGTGCCGCGGCCGGGGACGAGGTGCTCGTCCTTGTTGGAGCCGTTGCCGTCGGCGAGGTGGACGTGGCCGAGGCGGTCGCTCATGCGGTCGATCATCTGGAGCGCGTCCGAGCGGGCGGTCGCCGTGTGGCTGAGATCGATCGTGAAGTGGCGGTAGTCCTCCTTCGTGACGTCCCAGTCGGGGGCGTAGGCGAGCATCTCGCGGTCGCGGTAGCGCCAGGGGTACATGTTTTCGACGGCGAACCGTACGTCCGTCTCGTTCGCCATCTGCCAGATGCCGGTGACGAAGTCGCGTGCGTACTGGCGCTGCCAGCGGAAGGGGGGGTGTACGACGACCGTGCTCGCGCCCAGTTTCTCGGCTGCCGCCTGGGCGCGCTGGAGCTTGGTCCACGGGTCGGTGGACCAGACGCGCTGGGTGATGAGCAGGCAGGGGGCGTGGATCGCGAGGATCGGGACCTGGTGGTAGTCGCTGAGGCGGCGGAGGGCCTCGATGTCCTGGCTGACCGGGTCGGTCCAGACCATGACCTCTACGCCGTCGTAGCCGAGGCGCGCGGCGATCTCGAAGGCCGTTGCCGTCGACTCCGGGTACACGGAGGCCGTGGACAGTGCGACCTTCGCATCCGGGATGCGCACGACTGGTTCTGCCACGGGGACAGGTTACGGGGTGGGTCTGGTGGTTGTGTTCGGGTGGGGGGCTTTGGCCGGGGGGTGACGGTGGCTGCGACGGGTCGCGGGGGCTGGTCGCGGGGACTGGTCACCGTTGGGGGTTCCGGTTGTGGGTGGGTGCGGGTTGGGTGTGGCTTGTTGCGCAGTTCCCCGCGCCCCTGGGGGGGGGTGGGCTGAGGTTGTGTGTCGAGTGACGGTCGGTATGGGTTGCTCGCGCAGTTCCCCGCGCCCCTGAAAGATGCGACCGTCCCCGTACCCCTGGAAGGTGGCGCTGCTCGTCGCGCTCCCCAAACCACCGCGCCGTTCCCCGCGCCCCTAAAGATGCGCCCGTCCCCGCACCCCTGGAAAGTGGCGCTGCTCGTCGCGCTCCCCAAACCACCGCGCCGTTCCCTGCGCCCCTAAAGATGCGCCCGTCTCCGCGCCCCCAAAAAAAGCTGCGCCTGTCCCCGCACCTCTAGAAGATCGCGCCGCTCCCCGCGCTCCACAAAAGACCGCGCCATCCCCGCGGCCCCAAGAGGTTGCGCCGCTCCCCGCGCCCCAAGAAGTTGCCGTTCCCGTGTCCCTGGTGGGGCGCGGGGGCTGGGTGGGGGCTACGAGGTGGTCATCTGGTCCAGGGTTCGGAGGATTACGCCCTCTCTTAGGGCCCAGGGGCAGATTTCCAGGGTTTCTACGGCGAAGAGGTCCATGGCGCCGGCGGCGACGATGGCGCCGGCGAGGAGCTGGTTGGCGCGGCCGTCGGAGACGCCGGGGAGTTCGGCGCGTTCGGCGGTGGTCATGGCGGCGAGGCGTGGGACCCAGTCCTCCAGGGAGCGGCGCTTGAGCTCGCGCTGGACGTACAGGCCGTCGGCCGAGCGGGCGGCCCCCGCGATACGGGCCAGCTGCCGGAAGGTCTTGGAGGTCGCGACCACGTGGTCGGGGGCGCCGAAGCGGCTGAATTCCCCGACCGTACGGGCGATCTGGGCCCGCACATGGCGGCGCAGGGCCCTGATGTCCGCCGGGTCCGCGGGGTCGTTCGGCAGCCAGCCGGCGGTCAGCCGCCCCGCGCCCAGCGGCAGCGAGGCCGCCGCGTCCGGCTCCTCGTCGATGCCGTACGCGATCTCCAGGGAGCCGCCGCCGATGTCGAGGACGAGCAGCTTCCCCGCCGACCAGCCGAACCAGCGGCGGGCCGCCAGGAACGTGAGCCGCGCCTCCTCGGCCCCGGTGAGGACCTGGAGCTCGACGCCGGTCTCGGCACGCACCCGGGCCAGCACGTCGTCGGCGTTGCTGGCCTCGCGCACCGCGGAGGTCGCGAACGGCAGCAGGTCCTCGACGCCCTTGTCCTCGGCGGCTTCCAGCGCCTCCTGGACAACGGCGATCAGTTTGTCGACTCCTACGGAATCGATCGCGCCGCTCTCGTCGAGGAGTTGGGCGAGCCGCAGCTCCGCCTTGTGCGAATGCGCGGGCAGCGGGCGCGCGCCGGGGTGTGCATCCACCACCAGCAGATGCACCGTGTTCGAACCCACGTCGAGGACACCGAGTCTCATGTACGGAACGCTACTGCGCGCGGAACGCCCAGCCGTCCCCGGATGGCTTCCCGGCCACTTACCCTGGACCTGTGCCAAAGACGAAAAAGGCAAAGGCCGACAAGTCGGCAGCGTCCGCCAAGTCCGCCAAGGGGGCGTCCAAGTCCAAGAAGTCCCCGGCCCTCCCGAAGCAGGGCGACGAGAAGGGGCTCGACTTCGCGCGTGCGTGGGTGGAGTTCCCGGATCCGGCCGACGACGAGCAGATCTTCCGCTGCGATCTGACATGGCTGACCTCTCGCTGGAACTGCATCTTCGGAAGCGGCTGCCAGGGAATCCAGGCGGGCCGCGCGGACGACGGGTGCTGCACGCTGGGCGCCCACTTCTCGGACGAGGACGACGAGAAGCGCGTCGCCGGTCATGTGGCGAGACTCACGCCGGAGATGTGGCAGAACCACGAGGTGGGGACGGAGACCGGCTGGGTCTCGAAGGACGAGGACGGCGACCGGCAGACCCGGCCGTACCAGGGCTCGTGCATCTTCCAGAACCGGCCGGGCTTCGCGGGCGGCGCGGGCTGCTCGCTGCACATCCTGGCCGTCAAGGAGGGCCGCGAGCCCCTGGAGACCAAGCCGGACGTCTGCTGGCAGCTGCCGGTCCGGCGTACGTACGAGTGGATCGACCGGCCCGACGACACGCGGGTGCTCCAGGTCTCGATCGGCGAGTACGACCGGCGCGGCTGGGGTCCTGGCGGCCACGACCTGCACTGGTGGTGCACGTCGGCGACCTCGGCGCACGGCGCGGGCGACCCGGTCTACGTCTCGTACCGGCCGGAACTGATCGAACTGATGGGCAAGGCCGGCTACGACCGCCTGGTCGAGCTGTGCGAGGAGCGCCTGGCCTCGCAACTGCCGTTGCTGGCTCCGCATCCCGCGGACCCGGCCGGCCGATAGGCGCCGCCCCGTCGAGGGGCAGCGCCCCTTCAGGGGCGCGGGGAACTGCGCGACCGGCCCACGACTGCTCGCGGACGAGGACCGGCCTGCGGAAGCGTTCAACCTTCCGACGGACTCGGGGCGCCGTCACTGGGACTGCCACTGTCACTGGGTGGCGGCGTAGAACCTCCGGAGGATTCCGGCGGGGGTTCCGGCTCCGGATCCGACGGAGCCGTGTCGCTGGGCGTCGGCTCCGGATCGGGGCTGGACGGCGGCGGATCGCTCGGTGTGGGCTCCGGGTCCGGCCCCGGCCCGGTCGGACCGGGATGGGTCGGTGTCGGCGTGGGCGGGTCAGGGCGGGGCCCGGGATGCGTCGGGCTCGGGCCCGCCGTCCCGTAGCCGTCGATCGTGACCACCGCGCCCGCGGGGGCCACCGACACGCTCGCACTCCAGGACCCGATCGGCTCGCGCAGATGATCGACGTACACCTTGATCGTCAACGACTCGCCCGGCTCCAGCGTTCCGGACGACTGGCTGAGGTAGAGCCAGGACGCCCCGGTGTGCGCGGACCAGTGGACCGGTGAACTCCCGGTCGCCGTGAGGGTGATCAACGTCGTGTCGCCGCTGTTGCCGGCCTCTACGGAGAGGCCGGTTCTCTGCTGCCCCGAGGCCACGCCGATGACTTCCACGGAGACGTCGGGCGAGTCCCTGCCCGGGGTGAAGCGGGGGTCGGGCCTGGTGCTCGCGTTGCCGGCGTTCTCGTAGCCGGGTGCCTCGCCGCCGAGTCCGTCGGGGCCGTGCGCCTCGTTCGCGGTGACCGGGCGGCCGTCCACTCCCTCGCCGGTGAGGGGTGCGCCCCGGTAGGCCGCCCACAGGGCGAGGACCGGGGCCGCCACCACGGTGGCGACGACGGTGGTGGTGACGGCACGCGCGCGGAGGCGGTCACGACGGGCCGCTCGGTCCTTGGGGTCCATCGGGAAACCGCGCCGGTCGAAGCGCGGGCCGCCGCCCCGCGCGCGTGGGACATGCGTCATCGCCCGGTGGAGGGCCGCGCGCGGGGCTTCGAGTACGGGCAGCGCGGCGGGCGTGACGCTGGTGCCGGGCCAGGAGCCGGGGACCGCGCGCTCGGCGGTACGGCGGCAGCGCGGGCAGTCGTCGACGTGCCGGACCAGTTCGCGGCGCAGGGCCGTGCTGAGGACGAGGTGGTTGTCGCCGGTGAGCCGGGTGACTCCCGGACAGGTGCCGGTCTCGACGACGGCGAGGGCCGCGCGCGTGCGCTCGACCTCACAGGCGGCCGTCGCGAGGAGCTCGCGGGCGGCGGCCGGGTCCATGCCGAGGACGGCGGCGACCTCGTGGGCGGCGAGCTGGTGCCGTACGGCCAGTTCGAGCGCCTCACGCTGCTCGGGCGTCGTACCGGCGGCCTCCGGCCAGGCCAGCAGGGCGAGTTCCCGACGACGACGGTCCTCCTCCGCGGCGGCGAGGAGATCGGCCGCCGGGTCGGCGGTCCGGTTCGGGGCCCGGTCCGAGGTGCGGTCAGAGGTGCGATCGGCCGCGCGGTCGGCCGACCGGTCGGCTGTCCGGTCGCCGGGGCGGTCTGCGGCCGCGACCGCGGCTCGGTGGAGTCCGGCGTACGCGCCCTGGGGACGGCCGGGGGCGTGCGCGGCCTCGGAACGTCCCAGCGCATGGGCGCCATGACGTTTCTGCTTGGCCTCGGCGAGCTTGCGCAGGCAGGACCAGCGGGCGAGGGCGTACAGCCAGGCCCTGCGGTCGTCGGACGCCTCCGGGCCGCGCTGGCCGCGGCGCTCGGCGAGCGCGAGAACGTCTCCGAGGGCGGCGGTCGCGGTGTCGTGGTCGCACAGCACGGACAGGCAGTAGGTGAACAGACCGTCCAGGTACGGCTCGTAGCGCGGAGGCGGGCACTGCGCCAGCGTGCGCGCCGCCGCCCGGTCGCGCGCCTCGCGGTGCGCCCGGTGTGCGCTGGTGGTGCGGGTCGAGGTCTCGGGACTGCGGCTCATCACCCGTGCGACCGTAGGGGCCGGGCGGTGGCCCCTTCTTCCTGCTTGCGCACATTTAATCCGTACGGGTGAAACGATCCCTCATAAGGGGACAGGAACCCGGAATTCCATGGCGTGTTCCTGACGAGTCGTGACCGGTTTGTGAAGGGTGCCCGGTTATCGGCATCGGGCGCGGAACGGACCGGCACCGCGCTGTCAGTGGGGGCGGTTACGGTTCGTGTCATGGCTGCCCGTACGAAGACCGCGAAGGACCGGCCGTCCTACCGCTGCACCGAGTGCGGCTGGCAGGCGGCCAAGTGGCTCGGCCGCTGCCCCGAATGCCAGGCCTGGGGGACGATCGACGAGTACGGCGCGCCCGCGGTGCGTACGACGGCCCCCGGCCGGGTCACCACGTCCGCGCTGCCCATCGGCCAGGTCGACGGCCGGCAGGCGACCGCCCGCTCGACCGGCGTGCCCGAGCTGGACCGGGTGCTCGGCGGCGGGCTCGTACCGGGCGCGGTCGTGCTCGTGGCGGGCGAGCCGGGCGTCGGCAAGTCCACGCTGCTGCTGGACGTGGCGGCGAAGGCGGCGAGTGACGAACACCGCACGCTCTACATCACGGGTGAGGAGTCGGCGAGCCAGGTCCGGCTGCGCGCCGACCGCATCAAGGCGATCGACGACCACCTGTTCCTGGCGGCGGAGACCGATCTGGCCGCGGTCCTCGGCCACTTGGACGCGGTGAAGCCGTCCCTGCTCATCGTCGACTCCGTACAGACGGTGGCCTCTCCGGAGATCGACGGCGCCCCCGGAGGCATGTCCCAGGTCCGCGAGGTGGCCGGGGCCCTGATCCGCGCCTCCAAGGAGCGCGGCATGGCGACCCTGCTGGTGGGCCATGTCACCAAGGACGGCGCCATCGCGGGACCGCGGCTCCTGGAGCACCTCGTGGACGTCGTCCTGAGCTTCGAGGGCGACCGGCACGCGCGCCTCCGGCTCGTACGAGGCGTCAAGAACCGTTACGGGACGACGGACGAGGTCGGCTGCTTCGAGCTGCACGACGAGGGCATCACGGGCCTGACCGACCCGAGCGGGCTGTTCCTGACCCGGCGTGCCGAGCCCGTCCCCGGCACCTGTCTGACCGTCACCCTGGAAGGCCGCCGCCCCCTGGTGGCCGAGGTCCAGGCGCTCACCGTGGACACCCAGATCCCCACCCCCCGGCGTACGACCTCCGGTCTGGAGACCTCCCGGGTCCAGATGATGCTCGCCGTTCTGGAGCAGCGCGGCCGGATCAGCGCCATCGGGAAGCGGGACATCTACACCGCGACGGTCGGCGGTGTGAAACTCACCGAGCCCGCCGCGGACCTCGCGATCGCGCTCGCGCTGGCCAGCGCCGCGAGCGACACCCCGCTGCCCAAGAACCTCGTCGCGATCGGCGAAGTGGGGCTCGCGGGCGAGGTCAGACGGGTCACGGGCGTCCAGCGCAGGCTCGCCGAAGCCCATCGTCTGGGCTTCACCCACGCCCTCGTTCCGAGCGATCCGGGCAAGATCCCTGCCGGCATGAAGGTCCTGGAAGTCGGCGACATGGGGGACGCGCTGAGGGTCCTCCCGAGGTCGCGTCGGCGAGAGGCCCCACGGGACGAGGAAGAGCGCCGGTAGACTTTGCCCAGGTCTCGCCCGTCCGTACGAACTCAGGGCGCCCCCAGACACCTGCGACCGGAGGAGTGCAGTGGCAGCCAACGACCGGGCAGCAGTTCCCGGCAAGTCCGCCGGGAGTTCCGGTGCCGATGGCCTGATGCGCACCTCACTCAGCGCCGTGGCACCCGGCACAGGGCTGCGTGACGGCCTGGAGCGCATTCTCCGCGGCAACACCGGCGGGCTCATCGTGCTCGGCTGGGACAAGACCGTCGAGGCGATGTGCAGCGGCGGTTTCGTGCTGGACGTCGAGTTCACGGCGACCCGGCTGCGTGAGCTGTGCAAGCTCGACGGCGGCATCATCGTCGACAAGGACATCACCAAGATCCTGCGGGCCGGTGTGCAGCTGGTGCCCGACCCGACCATCCCCACGGAGGAGACGGGCACCCGTCACCGCACGGCGGACCGGGTGAGCAAGCAGGTCGGCTTCCCCGTCGTCTCCGTCTCCCAGTCCATGCGGCTGATCGCGCTGTACGTGGACGGGCAGCGGCGGGTCCTGGAGGACTCGGCCGCGATCCTCTCCCGCGCGAACCAGGCCCTGGCCACGCTGGAGCGGTACAAGCTCCGGCTCGACGAGGTCGCCGGCACGTTGTCGGCCCTGGAGATCGAGGACCTGGTCACCGTCCGGGACATCTCGGCGGTGGCCCAGCGGCTGGAGATGGTGCGCCGGATCGCGACGGAGATCGCCGAGTACGTGGTCGAGCTGGGCACGGACGGGCGGCTGCTCGCGCTTCAGCTGGACGAGTTGATCGCCGGGGTCGAGCCCGAGCGGGAACTTGTCGTGCGGGACTATGTGCCCGAGCCGACGGCCAAGCGGTCGCGGACGGTGGACGAGGCGTTGTTCGAGCTCGATGCGCTCACACATGCGGAGCTTCTCGAACTGCCCACCGTGGCTCGGGCGTTGGGGTACACGGGGTCGCCCGAGGCGCTCGACTCCGCCGTTTCGCCCCGCGGGTTCCGGTTGCTGGCGAAGGTGCCGCGGCTGCCGGGGGCCATTATCGACCGGCTTGTCGAGCACTTCGGTGGGTTGCAGAAGCTGCTTGCCGCGAGTGTGGATGATCTGCAGACCGTGGATGGGGTGGGGGAGGCTCGGGCTCGCAGTGTGCGGGAGGGGCTTTCTCGGTTGGCTGAGTCTTCGATTCTTGAGCGGTACGTGTAGCCGTCCGGCGGTTTGGCGGGGGGTGCGTTGTTGGTTGGGTGCGGCTTGGTGGGGGCTGGTCGCGCAGTTCCCCGCGCCCCTGAAAGACTGCGCAGTTCCCCGCGCCCCTAGAAGATTGCGCCGTTCCCCGCGCCCCTGGGTGGTGGGGGCTGGTGTTGTGATGTGGCTGCCGCGGCGTGGGGGCTGAGCGCGCCGTTCCTCGCCCCCCTGAAAGATTGCGCCGTTCCCCGCGCCCCTTACGGGCGCGCCTCTGTGGGCCGGGTTTCTCAGTCCTTCTTCAGGACGAATGACGTCTGGGTTTTTGTGAAGCCTGGGGCCTTGGCTTCTACCAAGTAGGTGCCGGGGGTTGCCGGGATGGCCGGTGGGGTGGCGCATTCGGGGGCGCTGGACTTGCGGTTCCACTGGATGGTGTGGGTTACGCGGTCGTTGGCCGGGATGCGGAAGAGGATGGAGGCCGCGCCTGGCGGGCAGTCGGCCGAGGACCAGATCTCGTCGTCGCTGTCCGCCTGGGTGATGGTCAGGACCGCGCTCTTCGGGCCGAGATCGAGCTTGCAGTCGCTGCCGGAGGAGTTCCTGGCGATCAGTTCGAAGGTGGGCTTCTCGCCGGGCGCGTACGCGTTGTTGACGCTGCGCAGCGTCAACTTCACGGCACCGGTGGTGCAGTTGGGCAGGCTGGAACCGGCCGGGAGCGTGTCTCCGGAGCCTCCGCCGCCCGCGCCGTCGTCCACGCCGCCACCGCCCGAGGCGGATCCCCCGGACCCCCCGGAGGCCGAACCGTCCGAATCACCGGAGCCCGCCGAGCCGCCGGAACCGCCGTCGCCCTCGTCGCCCGACTCGTCGCGTCCGCCCGGGGCTTGGCTGATCGCGGGATCGGAGCCGGAGGGGCCCGGGGTGATCGAGGCGGTGGGGTTCTTGTCGTTGGACCCGTCGGCGTCGTTCTTGCCTCCGCCACCGCCGCCCGAGGTCACCACCCACGTGACCAGCAGCGCCAACACCGCGACCACGGACACGAGAACGGCCCTCCGTCGCCAGTAGATGGAGGAGGGAAGCGGCCCGACCGGATTGCGCATAGATCCCACGGCGCAAACTGTACGAGAGATCCGGGAGTTCACTGTCCCCACCCGCCGCCAGATCATCATCTTTTACAGATCATCATCCCGGCACACGCACATCCCAACCCCCAGCCCCACCCACCCGGGGGCGCGGGGAACTGCGCGACCAGCCCCCACTCACCCGCAGACAACACACGACGCAACCCCCAGCCAAACCGTCGGAGACGCCACCGCATGGGAGGATCGGACCTGCCATGACTGCGCCCACGAAACCCACATCCCACGCCCAGGCCGACGCGCAAGAAGCCGTCGGCGACGACCTGCACGCCCCTGTCATCGACTGGTTCGAGGACAACGCGCGCGACCTGCCATGGCGGCGGGCCGACGCGGGACCGTGGGGAGTGATGGTCAGCGAGTTCATGCTGCAGCAGACGCCGGTGAGCCGGGTGCTGCCGGTGTACGAGCAGTGGCTCGCCCGCTGGCCGCGCCCCGCCGACCTCGCCGAGGACGCGCCGGGCGAGGCCGTCCGCGCCTGGGGCCGCCTCGGCTACCCGCGCCGCGCGCTGCGACTGCACGGCGCCGCGGTCGCCATAACGGAGCGCCACGGCGGCGACGTACCCACGGAGCACGCCCAGTTGCTCGCGCTGCCCGGCATCGGCGAGTACACGGCGGCGGCCGTGGCCTCCTTCGCGTACGGACAGCGGCACGCCGTGCTCGACACGAACGTGCGGCGCGTGTTCGCGCGGGCCGTCACCGGTGTCCAGTACCCGCCGAACGCCACGACCGCCGCCGAACGCAAGCTCGCCCGCGCCCTGTTGCCCGACGACGAGCGCACAGCCTCGCTCTGGGCCGCCGCTTCCATGGAACTCGGCGCGCTCGTCTGCACGGCCAAGAACGAGAGTTGCGTACGGTGCCCGATCGCGGCCCGGTGCGCCTGGCGGCTGGGCGGCAAGCCCGCGCACGAGGGGCCGCCGCGGCGCGGACAGACGTACGCGGGCACGGACCGGCAGGTGCGCGGCCGGCTGCTCGCCGTGCTGCGCGAGGCGGTCGCGCCGGTCCCGCAGTCGGTCCTGGACCGGGTGTGGGACGAGCCGGTGCAGCGCGCCCGGGCCCTGGACGGGCTGGTCGCCGACGGACTCGTCGAGCCCCTCGCGGGCGGTCTGTACCGGCTCCCGCTGAGCTGACTCACAGGCTCCACCGAGGGCAGTGACAGTTCACCCTGACAACTCCCGGTGGGCAAAACGCCATATACCCGCCCCAGTCGTCACCTCGCTTTACCCATCCCCTACTTCCGTTACACAACCGACGGACAGCCGAGCGCTTCCCGCAGGCTCGTTCGGACAGCCCCGTGACAACCGCTCCGTAACTTCATTGCCGTACCGCGGACCAGCGGTACGGCAGGCAACGGACAACCGGCAGCAGACAGGTCGGAAACGGGGACGGAGGCGGTTGGAATGGCGCATGGCGAGGTGCTCGAGTTCGAAGAGTACGTACGCACCCGGCAGGACGCGCTGCTGCGCAGCGCACGCCGCCTGGTCCCCGACCCGGTCGACGCCCAGGACCTCCTGCAGACCGCGCTGGTCCGCACGTACGGCCGCTGGGACGGCATCGCCGACAAGCGTCTCGCCGACGCCTATCTGCGCCGCGTCATGATCAACACACGTACGGAGTGGTGGCGGGCCCGCAAGCTGGAGGAGGTCCCCACCGAGCAGCTGCCGGACGCGAGCGTGGACGACTCCACCGAGCAGCACGCCGACCGCGCGCTCCTGATGGACATCATGAAGGTGCTCGCTCCGAAGCAACGCAGTGTCGTCGTACTGCGACACTGGGAGCAGATGTCCACGGAGGAGACCGCCGCCGCCCTCGGCATGTCGGCCGGCACGGTCAAGAGCACACTGCACCGGGCGCTCGCCCGGCTCCGCGAGGAGCTGGAGCGCCGGGCGTCCGACGAGCACGACGGGTTCGGCGCGGGTGTGCCGGAGCGTGAGGAGCGGGAGCGTTGCGCGGCGTAGGCACTTCGGTTCCACGGCCCGGTGGGGCTTTGAAGGCGGTGATCACGGCGGTGGCCGTGCTCGCCGCCCTCGGCCTTTTGGTGTCCGCCTGCGGCACGGGCGGCACCGGTGCCCGGGACGAGGGCCCCGCCGCCGACTCGGTGTCCGCGGGGGCCGCGGAGGCCGGCGTCCCCTCCGCGTCCCCGACCAGGGAACGCGCGGACGCGATCAGGCTCGTGCGGGCCGACCCGGGTGTCAGCGCGGCGGTCAAGCGCGACCTGAAGCCCTGCTTCGGCGACGAGTACCCGGTCGACGTGTCGTACGGAAACCTCACCGGCGGGACCGCGGACGACGTCCTGGTGAATGTGATGACCTGCGGCGACGCGGTGGGCGTCGGCTCGTACGTGTATCGCGAGGACGGTGACGCGTACAAGAATGTCTTCCGGGCCGAGGAGCCTCCGGTCTACGCGGAGATCGACCGGGGTGACCTGGTCGTCACCCAGCAGGTGTACGGGAAGGGCGACTCGCTGGAGTATCCCTCCGGCGAGCAGGTGATCACGTACCGCTGGACGGCGAACCGCTTCGCGGAGCGGGCCCGGACGACGAACGACTACAGCAAGGTGGTGGGCGGCGAGACGCCGGTCCCGACCGAGAACTAGACCGGCCACCTCCGCAACCGACCCGACCGACCGAGAAACTGAGAGCACCGGATGGCAGAGCAGACCCACGTCCTGTTCGTCGAGGACGACGACGTCATCCGCGAGGCCACCCAACTCGCGCTGGAGCGCGACGGCTTCGTGGTCACCGCGATGCCCGACGGGCTGTCGGGTCTTGAGGCGTTCCGCACCGACCGGCCCGACATCGCGCTCCTCGACGTGATGGTGCCGGGGCTCGACGGTGTGTCGCTGTGCCGTCGGATCCGGGACGAGTCGACCGTGCCCGTGATCATGCTGTCGGCACGCGCCGACTCGATCGACGTCGTCCTGGGCCTGGAGGCGGGCGCCGACGACTATGTGACGAAGCCCTTCGACGGGGCCGTCCTGGTCGCGCGTATCCGTGCGGTGCTGCGGCGCTTCGGGCACGCGAGCGGGCCGCGGTCCGCCGGCGAGTCCGAGGGCGGCTCGTCCGTCCCCGCCGGTGGCGTGCTGTCCTTCGGTGACGGTGACGGCGTGCTGGAGATCGACACCGTGGGCATGGAGGTGCGCAGGGGCGGTACGCCGGTGGCGCTGACGCCCACCGAGATGCGGCTGCTCCTCGAGTTCTCGTCGGCGCCGGGTACGGTCCTGTCGCGCGACAAGCTCCTGGAGCGGGTGTGGGACTACGGCTGGGGCGGCGACACCCGCGTCGTCGACGTCCATGTGCAGCGGCTGCGTACGAAGGTCGGCCAGGACCGGATCGAGACGGTCCGCGGCTTCGGCTACAAGCTCAAGGGATGAGGCTCCCGGTGCTGCCCAGAGGGCTGCGGATCGGGCTGCGCTGGAAGCTGAGTGCGGCGATCGCGCTGGTCAGCGCGCTGGTGGCGCTGGTTCTCAGCATCGTCGTGCACAACGCCGCCTGGGTCACCATGCTGGACAACGCCCGCGATGTGCAGGACGAGCGGCTGCAGATCGCGGCTCGGTACTACGACACCTCCAGCGGGGCGGCCCGGCTGGGCACCAGGGTGGACGATCCGGACATACCCCAGGAGCTGCTGCGCAAGGTCAAGGCCGGACGGCGGGCCACCTTCGTGCAGGACAACGCCGACGGGGTGCCCGACATCTGGGCGGCCATGCCGATGCGGGACGGCCGGACGCTGTCGCTGCACACCCGTTTCACGGACCGCAGCGCCAACGTCATGGCGGACCTCGACCAGGCCCTGCTCATCGGTTCGATCGCGGTCATCTTCGGCGGCTGCGCCCTCGGTGTGCTGGTCGGCGGCCAGCTCTCGGGCCGCCTCCGCAAGGCGGCCAGCGCCGCGAACCTGGTCGCGCAGCGGCAGAGCGATGTGCGGGTGCGGGACGCCATCGGCGGTGTCGTACGGGACGAGACCGACGACCTCGCGCACGCGGTGGACGCCATGGCGGACGCGCTCAAGCAGCGGTACGAGGCCGAGCGGCGGGTCACCGCGGACATCGCGCACGAGTTGCGCACGCCGGTGACCGGGCTGCTCACCGCGGCCGAACTGCTGCCGCCGGGGCGGCCGTCCGAGCTGGTCAGGGACCGGGCCCAGGCGATGCGCACGCTCGTCGAGGACGTGCTGGAGGTGGCGCGGCTCGACGGGGCGTCCGAGCGGGCCGAGTTGCAGGACATCAACCTCGGCGAGTTCATCAGCCGACGGGTCGCCTCGACGCATCCGGACATCGAGGTGCGGGTGGTGCACGAGTCGGAGGTCACCACGGATCCGCGTCGTCTGGAGCGGGTGGTGGGCAACCTCATCGCCAATGCCGCCAAGCACGGCAAGCCGCCCATCCAGATCTCCGTCGAGGGGCGGGTCATCCGGGTCCGCGATCACGGGCCCGGCTTCCCGGCCGATCTCCTCGCGGAGGGCCCGAGCCGCTTCCGCACGGGCAGCAGCGACCGGGCGGGGCACGGTCACGGGCTCGGTCTCACCATCGCGGCGGGCCAGGCGCGGGTGCTCGGCGCGCGGCTGACCTTCCGCAATGTGGGGCTCGGGGTGGGCTCGGGGCCGGTCGAGGGGGCGGTCGCCGTCCTGTGGCTACCGGAACACGCCCCGACGAACACGGGAAGCTTCCCTATGTTGCCGTAGCCCTCCCTGCGGGCCCGGTGGGGGCTGGTCGCGCAGTTCCCCGCGCCGCTTAAAAACAAGGGCTACCGCCCCGAAGACGAAAGGCAGGGGCGGTAGCCCCTGCCTTTCGTCTTTAGGGGCGCGGGGAACTGCGCGACCAGCCCCCACCGGGCCCGCAGCAAACACACAACGCAAGCCCCGCCATCAACAGACTCAGACCGTCTCGGTCGGCGTCGGCGCCGAGCCGCCCCGCAGCGGGACCTCCTTCACGAACACCGCCGCGACCAGGGCGACAACCGCCACCACCGCTCCGAGGAGGAACGCCGAGTGCGTACCGGCGGACACCGCGTGCTGGTACGCCTCCCGCGCCGCCACCGGCAACTTCGCGAGGCTCGCCGCGTCCAGCTGGGCCGACTGCTCGGTGACCTTCGAGCCCAGCGCCCCGGCCCGCTCGGCCATCACGTCCTGGACCCGGCTGTTGAAGAGCGCACCCATGATCGCGACCCCGAAGGACGACCCGAGCGTACGGAACAGCGTGGTGGTGGACGACGCGACGCCCATGTCCTTCATCTCGACGCTGTTCTGCGACACCAGCATGGTGATCTGCATCAGGCAGCCCATCCCCGCACCGACCACGGCCATGTACACCCCGGACGTCAGTCGCGACGTATCCGTGTCCATGAGCGACAGCAGATACAGCCCGACGGCCATCAGCGCACTGCCCACGATCGGGAAGGCCTTGTAGTGCCCGGTGTTGGTGGTGACCCGCCCGGCGACCATCGAGGTGACGAGCATCGCGCCGAGCATCGGCAGCAGCAGCAACCCGGAGTTGGTCGCGGACGCGCCCTGCACGGACTGCTGGTAGAGCGGCAGGAACAGCACCGCGCCGAACATCACGAACCCGGCGATGAAGCCGATGACGGACATCAGCGAGAAGTTGCCGCTCCGGAAGATGTGCAGCGGCACGACCGGCGCGGCGGCCTTGGTCTGCCAGAACAGGAACCCGACGAGAGACGCGACCCCGATCCCTATCAGCTCCATGATCATGGCGGAGCCCCAGGCGTACTCGGTCCCGCCCCAGGTGGTGACCAGCACGATCGCGGTGATGCCCACGGTGAGCAGCCCGGCCCCGAGATAGTCGATCCGCGCCTGCGCCCGCTTCCTGGGCAGATGCAGTACGGCACTGATGGCGATCAGCGCGACGACACCGAGCGGCAGGTTGATGTAGAAGGACCAGCGCCAGCCCCAGTGGTCGGTGATGGTGCCGCCGACCAGCGGTCCGCCGATCATGGCGAGGGCCATCACGCCGGCCATCATGCCCTGGTACTTGCCGCGTTCCCGCGGCGGAATCAGGTCCCCGATGATCGCCATCACGCCGACCATCAGACCGCCGGCGCCGAGCCCCTGGATCGCCCGGAACCCGATGAGCTGACCCATGTCCTGGGCCATGCCGCTCAGGGCCGACCCGATCAGGAAGAGCACGATCGAGGTCATGAAGACGCCCTTGCGCCCGTACATGTCGCCGAGCTTGCCCCAGATCGGGGTGGAGGCGGCGGTCGCGAGCGTGTAGGCCGTGACGACCCACGACAGGTGTTCGAGCCCGCCCAGTTCTCCCACGATCGTCGGCATGGCAGTGCCGACGATCATGTTGTCGAGCATCGCGAGGAGCATCGCGATCATCAGCGCGAGCAGGACGACCCGTACGCTCCTGGGCTGCTTGCCCTCGACCTCGGCCGCTCCCTGTTCCGCCCCTGGCCCCGCCCCCGCTTCCGCCACTGCCTCGGCTGCGTCAGCCGCCTTGGTGTCCGCCACTGTCCCCACTCCCCTGGGTACTGCACTGCCGCTTACTTGCACTTACTTGCCGACCGGCAAGTTGACTACACTGGGGAAAAGTAGACCCGTAACTAGCCGGGCGTCAAGTAAGTTTTTCTTTACCTTACGGCGAGCACCTACGACACGTAGGGACGACAAGGACGAGGAGCAGCCACGATGGACGGCAGCAGGCAGCGGCGGCGCGGAGACACCCGTCAGCGCATCCAGGACGTGGCCATCGAACTCTTCGCCGAGCAGGGTTACGAGAAGACGTCACTGCGGGAGATCGCCGAACGGCTGGACGTCACGAAGGCGGCGCTCTACTACCACTTCAAGACCAAGGAAGACATCCTCATCAGCCTCTTCCAGGACCTGACGAGGCCGATGGACGAGCTGATCGAATGGGGCCAGGGGCAGCCGCACACCCTGGAGACCAAGCAGGAGCTGCTGCGCCGCTACAGCGAGGCGCTCACCGCCGCGGCCCCCCTCTTCCGCTTCATGCAGGAGAACCAGGCGACGATCCGCGAGCTGAGCATCGGCGAGTCCTTCAAGGACCGCATGCTCGGGATGCTGGACATCATCAAGGAGCCGGACGCCGCGCTGACGGACCAGGTCCGGTGCGTGAGCGCCCTCTTCACGATGCACGCCGGGATGTTCGCCCTCAAGGACATGGAGGGCGACCCCGAGGACAAGCGGAAGGCCGTCCTGGAGGTCGCCATCGATCTGGTCACGCGGGCGCACGCCGGCGCGTCCGAGTCGCTCTGAGCCTTCGGGCTTCAGCCCCTTAGAGGCTCACGCCCTTGGTGCGCAGGAAGGCGACCGGGTCGACCGCCGAGCCGTAGCTGGCCTTGGTACGGATCTCGAAGTGCAGGTGCGGCCCGCTGGAGTTGCCGGTGTTGCCGGAGAGGGCGATGCGCTGGCCGGTCTTCACGACCTGGCCGGGCTTCACGTCCACGCGGGACAGGTGCGCGTACTGCGAGTACGTACCGTTGCCGTGCTTGATCACGACGGCGTTGCCGTACGCGGGGCCGTCACCGGCGCCGTTGCCGCCGGCCTTCACCACGGTGCCGCCGTGTGCGGCGACGACCTGCGTGCCGGAGGCGACGGCGAAGTCCTGGCCGGAGTGGGTGGACGACCAGAGGTTGCCGGCCTGGGCGAACTTCGCGGAGAGCTTGTACTTCTTGACGGGGTCGACCCAGGAGGCGGCCTTCTTGGCCGCGACGGGCTTGGCGGCTGCCTTCTTGGCGGCCGTCTTGCTCTTGGCCTTCGTCTGAGCGGCGGCCTTGGCCTGCGCGGCGGCCTGCTGCTGCACCGAGACGGCGGCGGAGCCCGGCAGCGCGACGGCGCTCGCCTTGGTGTCGGCGGCGACCGCGACCCCCGCTCCGAGCGCGGCCGAGGCGCCCAGGCCGAGAGCCATGGCGGCCGCCCGGACGCGGAGCTTGGGCGTGCCGGGAAGGTGGGACGTGATGCGCTGCGACATGGGGCTACCTCCGGGGGACGGATCGGGGGACGGGCATCGACTCACCCGGCGCGCTGTCGGCGCACCGGGCGAGGCATCCCTTGGTAACCCGCGCCCCCGCCATCCCACAAAGGCCCCATCTACGACCTCAAGTCGTACTTGACACTGAAACTTCCGACTCCTTGACAAGAAGAACGTCTGGGACGAAATCCTCCGCCTTTTCTCCTTGAAGTCGGGTTTACCCCCACTTCAGGGCCGTCCACCCCGGCCCGGGACCCTTCACCCGGACCCCGCGCCGCACGGCCTCCGACCCCGTCGCCACCCCCGGGCCAAAGGTCCTTTTTGCCCGTTTCGACTCCACCACTACTCGCCCTAGTACCGGACAAATCGCCTGTGCGTCATGTCACCGGAGGGCATGATCCAGCGGCCGGGGAATGTGGCGGGGGCTACACGAGGGCCCTGGTGGTTCGCCTACGCTCGGTGCATGGTCGACGCCGGAGTGCTCGGGGCCCGTATCGCGTCCAGCGCGGTCGCACCGCTCGTGAAGAAGCTCTTCGTGAAGGACCAGCCGGGGGCCGGGCTGGTGAGCAGACCGGTACGGATATCGGCGCTGGTGGCGTTCGGGCGGGAGAAGCGGAGCGTCACGCCGAAGGACGTCGAGAAGGTCGCGGCGGAACTGGTCCGCAGGGCCCTGAGGACGGCCGGACCGGGGGAACAGCCGGTGACGGCCGAGGAGGCCACGGCGGTCACCCACGCCCTCGCCCACTCGCTCGCCTCCCTCGGGACCCTCACCATCGAGGACTGCGAGGCCGTGGACCTCGGACCCGAGGAGTTCGCGCGCGCACTCCGTTCCCACGCGGCCGTCATCTCGTACGGACTCAGCGGTGACGGTGAGCTCTTCTACGAGCAGCTGCTGCACACGGCCGCGCTGCACATCCTGAACTTCTTCACCCAGCGCTCCACCTACATCGCCCGGCAGCAGACCGCGCAGAGCCGGCAGCTGGCCCGGCTGGTTCGGGCCGTGGACGTCCTGCTGGGGCGCCTGCCGTCCCAGTCGGCCGAGGACGCGGGGTTCGAGGCGCGGTACGCGGAGCACATCACCGGGCGGTACGGAACGCTGACGATCTACGGACTGGACGCCGGGACGAGCGAGTGGTCGCTGGACACCGCGTACCTCAGCCTGGAGGCGACCCGGGAGCGCGACGGGCAGGACGGCGGGCTCCAGATCCCCGCCGAGCAGGTCCTCGCCCAGCACGACCAGGTGCTGCTGCGCGGGGTCGCGGGCTCCGGAAAGACGACCCTCGTCCAGTGGCTCGCGGTGACGACGGCCAGTCGTACGTACGACCACGGCCTGACGCACCTCATCGGGAGGGTGCCGTTCGTCCTGCCGATGCGCAGGATCGTGCGCCCGGGGACGGAGTTCCCCATCCCCGGGGACTTCCTGAAGGCCGTCGGCTGCCCGGTCGCCGGGGAGCAGCCGGCCGGCTGGGCGGAGCGGGTGCTCCGGGCCGGGCGGGGTGTTCTGCTGGTCGACGGGATAGACGAGATCGCCGGTGACCGCCGGGACGCGGCCCGGCGCTGGCTGCGCGAACTGACCCGGACCTTCCCGGGAAACCTGTGGCTCGTCACCTCCCGTCCGTCGGCCGTGCCGGAGAGATGGCTGGAAGCGGCGGACTTCCACGAACTCACGCTCTCCCCGATGGCACGCGACGACGTCGCCACGTTCGTACGGCGCTGGCATCGCGCCGCCGGAGCGGACGAGCGCGAAGGGGTGTCACTGCTCCAGGCCGTGCGGACCACGTCCGAGCTGAACCGGCTGGCCACCAACCCGCTGATGTGCGGCATGCTCTGCGCGCTCCACCGCGACCGGCGCGGCTTCCTCCCGCAGGACAGGAAGTCCCTGTACGAGGCCGCCCTGACCATGCTCCTCGAACGGCGGGACCGGGAACGGGAGTTGGACCACCCCGACGGACTGCGCATCCCGTACGCGACACAGGTCCAGCTGCTCCAGAAGCTGGCGTGGTGGCTGATCCGCAACAGCCGCGCGGAGATGGACCGTTCGGACGCGCTGCACATCATCGGGCAGGCGGTGCCCGCGGTGAATCTCGACGGGACCGCCGAGGACGTCTACCGGTCGCTGTTACTGCGGTCGGGGCTGCTGCGGGAGCCGGCGGAGGGTCGGGTGGACTTCCTCCACCGGACCTTCCAGGACTATCTGGGGTCCCGGCTGGCCGTGCAGGAGCTGGACTTCGATCTGCTGGTGAACAACGCGGAGGAGGACGACTGGGAGGACGTCATCCTGCTGGCCGTCGCGCACGCCCGGCCGAAGGAGGCGGAGCAGATGCTGCGGCGGCTGGTGGGGCTGGACACCTCGCGGGGGAAGCTGCTGGCCGCGGCGGGGCTGCGATATGTGGCGGAGGTGGAGCCTGCGGTGAGGCAGCTGGCGGAGGAGGGGGTGGGATCGCTGGTGCCTCCGCGCGGGCTCTCGGAGGCGGAGCAACTGACGCGCGCGGGTGGCGATCTGGTGCTGGCCCTTCTGCCGGGGCCGGAGGGAATCGACGACGAGACCGCCTACCTGGTGGCGTGGTCGGCCGCCCAACTGGGCAGTGACGCCGCCCTGCACTTCCTGACCGGCTTCCGGGACCACGGGGACTCACGGGTCCAGTATGTCCTGGCCAACTCCTGGCACCACTTCGACCAGGAGCTCTACGCGCGCGAGATCCTCGCGCACATGGTCCGGCAGAGCACGGTGACCGTCCGCAACACCAAGGACCTCCGCCTGCTCCGCTCCATCGGCGGCTGGGCGCACATCAAGGTCGCCGGTGCCTACCGGGTCGAGGAGCTCACGGAACTCATCGTGCCCGAGCAACTGACCGTTCTCCTGGTGGAAGCACCTCATCCGGTCGAAGGGCTGGCCTGGCTCTCGGCCTTCCCCAACCTGGAGGACGTGCACGTGGAAACACAGGTGAGCGTGACCGTGGCGCAACAGGTGCCCGCCCGGACCACACTCATCACCCCCTGATCCAGCGCGAGTCGACCCACCTTTGACTCCCACAACAGCCCCACCCCACAGGGACCTTGATACCCACGGAGCCCGTTGTCCGCCTCCTCTCCCCCCACGCCGTACCCCGGCTCAATGCCGAACCCACGGACCCGGACATGTCCTGGCTGTTCCTCTTCCCCAACCTCCGGGTCCTGCGCGCAAATCCGCGCCTGCCGCGTGTACGGAACGTGCCGGAGGGGGTGACGATCACGGCGTAGGGCGGGCGGCGCGGGCAGGAACCGGGGCGGTGACAGTTCCTGTCAGGGAGCGATGCGTGCGGTGACAGTTCAGTGACACGCGGCGACAGAACGGTGACAAAAGAGGCCACAACCAACCCCCGGGTCCCCTGGTCTCACCTGGTGTGGGGCGAACGGCAGTTGACCTTGCCGGACGCACCGCCGGACACGGATCCGCGAACGCACCGCACTGGCACACCAAACTGGGGGAACAGAAATGAAGCTCGTCCGTCACGCAGCCGCCGTCGCCGTAGTCGTCACCGGTGGAGCGCTCGCCCTCGCGGCGCCCGCCTCCGCGTCGGCATCCTCGTCCGCGCCCACGGCGGCCAGGTCGGCGGCCGTCGCGGCCCCCTCGGAGGCCCCGGTCGCGAAGTACAACGGCGCCTGCGGCACCGGTCACAAGGTGATCGACTCCGCCAACATGGAGAACCTCGGCACCACCTTCCTCACCTACAACAAGACGACCGGCGAGAACTGCGTGGTCACCGTCCGCACCAAGCCCGGGGCAGCGGTGAAGATGTTCGCCCGCCTCAGCTCGAAGACCGGCGGCACGGCCACCGACAGCGGCCGCTTCACGACGTACGCGGGCCCCGTCTACATCGAGGCCCCCGGCGAGTGCGTCACGTGGGAGGGCGGCATCACCACGTACTCCACGAAGGGGACCGGCCACTGCGGCTGATCACGACCGGGCATCCGGCCGGTGAGCCCCGGCCGGGCGCAGGCACGACGAAGGAGCCGCACACTTCGGTGTGCGGCTCCTTCGTCGTGCCTGGCAGGGAAACACGTCCTGGCCGGGAAACGCCTCCCTGTCAGGGAAGGTCCTAACCGCACAGCGGCAGTGCCCCGAACACATGCTCGCGCCAGAGCCCCCGCGACACCTCCTCCGGGTACGGAGCCACCGAGGGCTTCGCGTCGAAGAGCCGCACCGACCGCTGCTCGACGTCGTACGCGGACCACCCCGGGCCCTCCCCGGCGGCGAACCCCGTCCAGGCGGCCCGGACCAGCCGCGACAACTCCTCGGCCTCTGCGGGCGGTTCTTCCCCGAGCAGCAGCGCCGGCAGGCCCTCGCCGAGGTTGCCGAACACCAGCGGTACATCGAGCCCGTGGCAGGCGCCCAGCATCCCGCCCATGCCCGGCGCCTCCCAGACCAGCTCGTAGACGTGTGCGCGACCGCCGCCCGCGATCTGCGCCTCGGCCAGGTGGAGTGACGGCATACGGAACAGCCAGTCGGACTGGACGAGTTCGTAGAGCTCCTCGTCGCTCGCGGCCGGGAAGGCGGCGCGGTAGACGTCACCGCCCGCGGCCCCGCCGGAACCTCCGGACCCTCCGGGCCCGAACGTCCTCAGTGCGACGGCGGCCTGATCCCCCGTCACCTCGCCGGTCAGGCCGCGGAGCAGCATCATCAGCCGGAACTCGTCACGGGTGTGGCCGACCACGAGTTCGACGTCCCGTCCCGCGCCGGAGGCCAGCGCCTCCCAGGGGGCGGCCGGCAGCACGTCGCCGTCGACGACGGGCGCGACCGGGATGAGCGCGTGGGCCGTCGGCCCCCACCGCTCCGCGAACGCCCCGCCCCTGGCGCCGACCGCGTCCGCCACCGCGGGCAGCCGTCGCGGTGCCACCGCGCCCAAGTCCTCCACCGTCGGCCGCACGCCCATCTCCGCGGCGAACTCCCGCGCGATGTCCGCGGCGAGCTCGGGCGAGAAGAACGTACCGGGCACGCTCTGCGCGACGGCCCGGCCGAAGAGCCCCGCCGCCCGCTCCATCGTGAGCAGCGCGGCAAGCGAACCCGCGCCCGCCGACTGGCCGACGACCGTGACACGGCCGGGATCGCCGCCGAAGGCGCGGATGTTGTCCCGCACCCACTCCAGCGCGGCGACCTGGTCGAGCAGGCCCCGGTTGGCGGGCGCTCCCTCGATCTGCGCGAACCCCTCGATGCCGACCCGGTAGTTGAGCGTCACCACGACGACGGCGCCCTCCCGTGCCAGCCGGCCGCCGTCGTACTCGGGCAGGCCCGACATCCCGATGACGTACGCGCCGCCGTGCATCCACACGATCACCGGCAGCCCCGCGCCGGGGTCCGGGTCGGGCGTCCAGACGTTGAGGGTCAGCCAGTCACCCTCGTCCACCGCGTCGCCGGACACCAGCGCGTCCATGCCGAACGCGGCGGACTGCGGAGGCGGCGCCCCGTACGCGACCGACTTGCGTACGCCGTCCCAGCTCCGCACGGGCACCGGCGCCCCGAACCGCAGTGCTCCGACGGGCGGTTCGGCGAACGGGATCCCCTTGAACACCGCCGATCCCGACGCCTCTCCGGCTCCCCGCACCACACCTGCTGTCGTACGGACCTGCGGTTCGTCGGCGCCCATCACGGCTCCCTCTGCAGACAGTTCGGTCATCGCGGATCATCCCGTCGAACCGGACGCCAGGGCCACCGGTTTTTGGTGTCTCAAGATCCACTGACAGGGCCGACCCCGGCCACTAGGCTGGTCCGGCCGAGCCCCGAAGGGGCGCGGGGAGCTGCGCGACCTGGGGGCACCTCCCGGCCGAAGGCTGGGGGACCACGACGGACCCGCAGCCGAAACGCGAGGCCTCCGGCGGAGCGTTGCGCCAGCCACACACCATGCCCTCGGGGGAGCGCCATGGAACCAGCGACCGTCGGAGTCCGACTGGCATCCACCGTGGCCACACCGCTGATCAAGAAGCTCTTCACGCCGGAAGGGCCGGGCGCGGGGCTGGTCGACAAGCCCGTACGCATCTCGTCCCGTGTCTCCTTCAAGGGCGAGCGGCGCACACTCGGCGAGAAGGACGTCACCAGGCTCGCCGCCGAGCTGGTCAGGCGGGCCCTGAAGGACGCCGACGAACGCCCCATCCCCACCGACGGGGCGCAACCCGTCGTCCACGCCCTGGCCGACACCCTCCGCGCCCTCGGCGACATCACCATGACCGACGCCCAGGCCGTGGCGCTCGGCCACTCGGGCCTGGCCCTCCATCTCCGCCACGCGGCCGGGAGTCCCGACCGGGACCTCGACTTCGACGCGACCCTCTTCTACGAGCGGCTCCTCGACACGGCCTGTCTGCACATCCTGCACTTCTTCACCCAGCGCTCGACGTTCGTCGCCCGAACGCTCGTCGAGCAGACCCGCCGCCAGTCCGAACTCATCGCCAAGGTCGACGAGTTGATCGCCCGAACCCCGCGTCCCGGCGACGGGGACGGGGCGTTCGAGCGGCGGTATCTCGCTTACGTCGCCACCAAACACAGCAAGCTGACGATCTACGGCATCGACCTCGCCAACACACCGAACCGCTGGCAGCTCGACGCCGCCTACATGACCCTGCAGGCGATGCGCCGCTCCCCGGACGGGGAGTCGGCCGTCCCCGGGGACGCCTACCTCGCCTCGCCGGGCACCCCGCTGCCCGCCGAGGAGGCGCTCGCGGACCACGACCTGGTGCTGCTGCGCGGGGTGGCGGGCTCGGGCAAGACGACGCTCGTCCAGTGGCTCGCAGTGACGGCCGCGCGGGCCGAGCGCGGGGACCGTATCCCCTTCGTCCTTCCGCTGCGTACGCTCATCCGCCGCGCCGACGGACTGCCGGCGCCCGCCGACTTCCTGGCGGCCGTGCGCGTCCCGTTCCACGGCACGGCCCCGGACGGCTGGGCGGACCGGGTCCTGGCGGCGGGCCGCGGGCTCCTCCTCGTCGACGGCATCGACGAGATCCCCGAGCGCGACCGCGAGCGGACGAGGCACTGGCTGCGGGACCTCCTCGACGCGTACCCCGGCAACCAGTGGCTGGTCACCTCGCGCCCCTCCGCCGTGGGCGAGGACTGGCTCACCCCGGACGGCTTCACCGAACTGCTCCTGACGGCCATGAGCCGCGCCGACGTCACCGCCTTCATCCGGCGCTGGCACACGGCGGCCGCCGCCGACGCCCAGGACACGGAACTCCTCGCCTCGTACGAGCACTCGCTCCTGGAGGCCGTCGCCGTCAAACAGGACCTCGGCCGTCTCGCCACCAACCCCCTGATGTGCGGCCTCATCTGCGCCCTGCACCGCGACCGGCGCGGCTATCTCCCGCACGGGCGCCAGGAGTTGTACGACGCCGCCCTCTCCGCACTCCTCGCGCGCCGCGACCAGGAACGGTCGATGCAGCCCGACCACATCCAGCTCAGCGAACTCCCGCAGATCCAGCTGCTCCAGCGGCTGGCCTACTGGCTGATCCGCAACAACCAGGCGGAGATGGACCGCGAACGGGCCGAGCGCATCATCGCCGACGCGCTGCCCTCGCTCCCCGCGGTGGCGAGCCAGGGCGACGCGCCCGTGATCTACCGCTATCTCCTGATCCGCAGCGGTCTGCTCCGCGAACCCGCGGTGGGGACCGTCGAGTTCGTGCACCGCACCTTCCAGGACTACCTCGGCGCGAAGGCGGCGGTGGAGGACGGCGACTTCGGGCTCCTCGTCCGCAACGCCGCCGACTCCCAGTGGTCCGACGTGATCCGCATGGCCGTCGCCCACGCCCGTCCGCGCGAACGGGCGCAGCTCCTGCGCGACCTGATCGACTCCGCCGAGGGCGTCGAGGGCACCGCGGGCACCCGTATCCGTCTCCTGGCCCTCGCCGGCCTCGAACACGCCACGGAACTCGACCCGCGGGTCCGGGCCGACGTGGAGGAACAGGCGGCCACACTCATTCCGCCGCGCACGCCGGAGGAGGCCAAGGATCTGGCGTCGGCCGGCCCGCTGGTCCTGGAACTGCTGCCGGGGCCGGAGGGGCTCTCCGACGCGGAGGCGAGAGCCGTCGTCGTCACCGCGTCCCTCATCGGCGGCGACGCGGCCATCCCGGTCCTTGCCCGCTTCCGCGCCCACCCGGCCGTGTCGGTACTGGGCCAGCTCACCTGGACCTGGGACCGGTTCGACACCGAGCGGTACGCGGCCGATGTCATCGCCCACCTGCCGCCGGCCGACCTCTACTTCACCGCGCACTCCGCCGCGCACCTGCGCGCCCTGCGCGAGCTCGGTGGCCGTCCCCGGCTCCAGGTCGTCGGGGACGTCGAGGCCTCGGAACTGAGCAGCGCCCTCGCGCCGGACACGACGCGCAGGCTCGTTCTGAAGGACAACCGCTCTCTGCGCGACCTGGACTTCGTTTCACCGCTGCGTGAACTCACTCACCTGGACATCAGCGGTATTCCATCCGTAGACAACCTTGAATCCCTGGCCGGGGTCCCTTTGAAATGGCTGTCGCTGGATCTCATGGAAGGGCTGGAAAGGCCGGACGCACTGGCACCGCTTTCGGCGTCGGCCACCCTGCGCGAGCTCGACACCGGTGTGCCGCTCGTAGGCGATTCCCTTGATGCCGTACTCCCCCAGGGGTTGCCGCTGACGTATCTGCGGTTCACCAAGAACGCCCTTCGTCTGACCGGGCTGCGCGGCTTGCGCCATTTGCACTCGGTGAAGGCCCTGAGCCTGGCAAGCCTGCGCGAACCGCTCACGCAGGAGGATTACGAAGAGGTCGCACTCCTCCCACAGCTGGAGGAATTGCGCCTCCGCTGGGCCGCGGTCCCGTGGACCAACGGGCCCGTCCTGCCCGGCATTAGGCGTCTTTGGCTGAACAATTTCACCGGCGACGAGGACCTCTCGGCGGTGCCGGTTCTCTTTCCCGGCCTCGAGTCCGTCGCATTCCGCCTCCTTCCCGAGGTGCCGGAAGTGCCGGAACACGTCCTGGAACTCTTCCCCGGCATGCACACGGTCACGAGGACCCACACCGTCCTCTAGCCCAACCCCACCTGGGCACCCTACAGTTACCGGCCAGTAATCCCTTCGCTTCCCTGTGGCCTCACACGCACATGAGCATGCACCACGACCCATGTCCGCAGCGCTCCCCCGCGAGAGGAACCCCCCATCCCATGACAGGAAGAAGCTGGCAGCGCCTGATAGGCGTGACCGCCGCCGCCACCGCCGTCACCGCGGCCCTGGCGATCCCTGCCACCGCCGCGACCCCGGCCGCCGCCCCCGCCGCGGCCACCACCGTCGCGACCGCCGCCTCTGCCGCCGCCGCGGCGGACGTGGACTACGACACCTGGCAGAAGGACTGCCGGGCCGTCATGGCCGACGCGCTGCCCTACCTGAAGGAACGCATCGCCGACGCGTCCGCCGGCGAGAAGCAGGCCATCGTCTTCGACATCGACAACACCACGCTGGAGACCGACTTCGGCTTCAGCTACCCCTCGCCGGCCAACGCGCCCGTCCTGGACGTCGCCAAGTACGCCCAGGACCGCGGCGTCGCCCTGTTCTTCGTCACGGCCCGCCCGGACATCATCAAGTCGGTGACGGAGTACAACCTCAAGCACGTCGGCTACAAGGTCTCGGGCCTGTACGTACGCAACTTCATCGACCTGTTCAGGGACGTGGCCGAGTACAAGACGGCCCAGCGCACGGCCATCGAGGCCAAGGGCTACACGATCATCGCGAACATCGGCAACAGCGCCACCGACCTGTCGGGCGGGCACGCCGAGAAGACGTACAAGCTGCCGGACTACAACGGCCAGCTGTCGTAACCGGATCACGGCCGGGCACGACGAAGGGGCCGGTGCCTTGTCGGCACCGGCCCCTTCGGTCGTTCTCAAGCAGAACCCCGGGGGGTCACGCCTCCTTGCTCAGGTTGGGACCGGCGCCGCCGGCCGCCTGCTCGATCGGCGGGACGTCCGGCAGCGCGGACTTCTCCTCGCCGCGGAAGGTGAAGATCTTGGCCTCACCCTCGCCCTCCGTGTCGACGACCACGATGTGGCCGGGACGCAGTTCGCCGAAGAGGATCTTCTCCGACAGGGTGTCCTCGATCTCGCGCTGGATCGTGCGGCGCAGCGGTCGCGCACCCAGCACCTGGTCGTACCCCTTGGTGGACAGCAGTTCCTTGGCGGACTGGGAGAGCTCGATGCCCATGTCCCGGTCCTTGAGGCGCTCGTCGACCTTGCCGATCATCAGGTCGACGATCTTGAGGATGTCCTCCTGCGTGAGCTGCGGGAAGACGACCACGTCGTCGACGCGGTTGAGGAACTCGGGCCGGAAGTGCTGCTTCAGCTCGTCCGAGACCTTGTTCTTCATGCGCTCGTAGTTGGTCTTCTTGTCGCCCGAGGCCGCGAAGCCCAGGTTGAAGCCCTTGGAGATGTCCCGGGTGCCGAGGTTGGTCGTCATGATGATGACCGTGTTCTTGAAGTCCACGACCCGGCCCTGGGAGTCGGTCAGGCGACCGTCCTCCAGGATCTGCAGCAGCGAGTTGAAGATGTCCGGGTGGGCCTTCTCGACCTCGTCGAAGAGGACGACGGAGAACGGCTTGCGACGGACCTTCTCGGTCAGCTGGCCGCCCTCTTCGTAGCCCACGTAGCCGGGGGGCGAACCGAAGAGACGCGAGACCGTGTGCTTCTCGCTGAACTCCGACATGTCGAGGGAGATCAGCGCGTCCTCGTCACCGAAGAGGAACTCGGCGAGCGCCTTGGACAGCTCGGTCTTACCGACACCGGACGGACCGGCGAAGATGAACGAACCACCGGGACGCTTCGGGTCCTTCAGACCGGCGCGCGTACGACGGATCGCCTTCGACAGCGCCTTGACGGCGTCGACCTGGCCGATGACCCGCTTGTGGAGCTCGTCCTCCATGCGCAGCAGACGCGAGGACTCCTCCTCGGTCAGCTTGAAGACCGGGATGCCCGTGGCGGTCGCGAGGACCTCGGCGATCAGCTCGCCGTCGACCTCGGCCACGACGTCCATGTCGCCGGCCTTCCACTCCTTCTCCCGCTTGGCCTTCGCGGCGAGGAGCTGCTTCTCCTTGTCGCGCAGGGAGGCGGCCTTCTCGAAGTCCTGCGAGTCGATCGCGGACTCCTTGTCACGGCGGACGCCGGCGATCTTCTCGTCGAACTCGCGGAGGTCCGGCGGCGCGGTCATCCGGCGGATGCGCATCCGGGAGCCGGCCTCGTCGATCAGGTCGATCGCCTTGTCCGGCAGGAAGCGGTCCGAGATGTACCGGTCGGCGAGCGTCGCCGCCTGCACCAGGGCCTCGTCCGTGATGGACACGCGGTGGTGCGCCTCGTAGCGGTCGCGCAGACCCTTGAGGATCTCGATGGTGTGCGGCAGCGACGGCTCCGCGACCTGGATGGGCTGGAAGCGGCGCTCCAGCGCGGCGTCCTTCTCCAGGTGCTTGCGGTACTCGTCGAGCGTGGTGGCACCGATGGTCTGGAGCTCGCCGCGCGCCAGCATGGGCTTCAGGATCGAAGCCGCGTCGATGGCGCCTTCCGCGGCACCCGCACCCACGAGCGTGTGCAGCTCGTCGATGAACAGGATGATGTCGCCGCGGGTGCGGATCTCCTTGAGGACCTTCTTCAGGCGCTCCTCGAAGTCACCGCGGTAGCGGGAGCCGGCGACCAGGGCGCCGAGGTCCAGGGTGTAGAGGTGCTTGTCCTTGAGGGTCTCGGGCACCTCGCCCTTGACGATGGCCTGGGCGAGGCCTTCGACGACGGCGGTCTTGCCGACGCCGGGCTCACCGATCAGGACCGGGTTGTTCTTCGTACGCCGGGACAGCACCTGCATGACCCGCTCGATCTCCTTCTCGCGCCCGATGACCGGGTCGAGCTTGGACTCACGAGCGGCCTGGGTGAGGTTCCGGCCGAACTGGTCGAGGACCAGGGACGTCGAGGGGGTGCCCTCGGCAGGACCGCCACTGGCGCCGGCGGTCTCCTTGCCCTGGTAACCGGAGAGCAGCTGGATGACCTGCTGCCGCACCCGGTTGAGATCTGCGCCCAGCTTGACCAGGACCTGGGCGGCGACGCCCTCGCCCTCACGGATCAGGCCGAGCAGGATGTGCTCCGTGCCGATGTAGTTGTGGCCCAGCTGAAGGGCCTCGCGGAGCGACAGCTCCAGGACCTTCTTGGCACGGGGGGTGAAGGGGATGTGCCCGGACGGAGCCTGCTGGCCCTGCCCGATGATCTCCTCCACCTGCTGGCGGACCGCCTCGAGCGAAATCCCGAGGCTCTCCAGGGCCTTAGCGGCGACACCCTCACCCTCGTGGATCAGGCCCAGGAGGATGTGCTCGGTGCCGATGTAGTTGTGGTTGAGCATCCGGGCTTCTTCCTGAGCCAGGACGACAACCCGCCGCGCGCGGTCGGTGAACCTCTCGAACATCGTTAATCGCTCCTCAGAGCGGTCAGGCAGTAAGGGGACGCTCCCCTCCCTGTCCTTCCGCAGCTTAGTCCCGCAAGCGGGGACCGCTCATTCCAACTGCCGACACCGTCCTTGGCCTCCTGACCCCGAACGCCGACATCTGCTCCAACCTGATGGTGCGAGACGATGTTCCCGCAGGCCAGGCAGATACCCCCACCATCTGTACGCCGATGGCGAACGTGAGATGCCCGAGCCTTGCGTGTCGCCCCTCCCACTAGGGATGTCTTACCCGTACGCACTGACACTCCATGCCGAACGCACCGGTTCCCTCCGCTATGGGCGAACATCCTTGCGCCGCGGACCGCTGCGGAGCGCCCACTTTTCGGACACTCTGCGCACATGCGAAGCCACCCAGCGTAACTCGAACGCGGCTGTGGCGGTTGGCCTTGCATGGTCCCCACGGTCCCTTCTCCCCGCCGGCCCCTCGACACGAGTCACCCGAGCGACTCGGGCCACCCGAGCCACGCGAGTCGCGCGGTCCGGCATTGGTACGAGAACGAACTGGGCTGGCCGACCGTGCCCGGCACTCCCGTGGCTCTGCCGACGGGGCTGCGTTTCGACGTACTGGACGCACCGGTGGAGGCGGGATACGCGGCGCTGCGGCATCTGGGGCCGGGCTCTCCGGTGGCCGTGCGGGCGGACCGGATGCGGATTCTGGTGGCGGCGGGCAGCGCGGACGAACTTCCGGGGCTGCTCGACTGGCTGGAGTGGGGGGCTCTCGCGCTGGATCTCAGGGCGATCGGCGAGGGCGGGCGCATCGAGGCACCGCTGCCGCCCGGCACCTTCACGCTCGGCACTTCGGCGCCCGCTGCTCCGGCGCCCGGCACTTCGGTGCTCGGTACACCGCGACTTGCGGGGACCCCCGTACCTGTCCCTGCGCATACGTCTGCGGATACCGCTCCGGACGGCTCGCAGGGGGCCGCCGTCTGGCTGCGACCCCCTGAGCCTGGCTGCGAGGTGGAGCCGTCGCTGCCGACGCTGTCGGCGCTCGGTGGGGGCGTTGGGGGCGCCCCCGATCTCGTACGACTCGTGGACACGATGGCGACGGAATGCCATCGCATCCGGCTGCGCCGTTCCTGTGCTCAGCCTTTGGCCATGTCGTAGGCCTCTGCTCAGCCGTTGGCCTTCTCGTAAGCCTCACGAATGGACGCCGGAACGCGACCGCGGTCATTGACCTCGTAGCCGTTCTCCTTCGCCCACGCACGGATCTGAGCGGTGTCCTGGCTGCCACCGGAAGCGGCGCGCGCCTTTCCACGGCTCCCCGAGGCGCGGCCTCCGGTACGACGACCGCCCTTGACGTACGGCTCGAGAAGTCCACGGAGCTTGTCCGCATTGGCAGTCGTGAGATCGATCTCGTACGTCTTGCCGTCCAACGCGAACGTCACGGTCTCGTCCGCCTCGCCACCGTCGAGGTCGTCGACAAGAAGGACCTGAACCTTCTGTGCCACCGGATTTCCTTTCATCGATATCTTCAGGGACGGGGTCCGCGGCGGCCGCCGCTGTTTCACGTCCCTGTTATATGCACTACTGCAGTACGTCGGAAAGCAAACCGCTTTTGCTGGAAAAACACAAACCCCTGGCAGAGACCGACGGACCCGGGAAGACCGGAAACGTGCGCGTTTCGGACATAGGGCCCGCGGGCAAGGGCCGCCGGGCTAGTGGCAGGGGTATGCCACGGGTATTACGGGGTGGCGATCACAGATGCAGAAGCATCCGGCTGTTGCCCAAGGTGTTCGGTTTCACTCGTTCGAGACCGAGGAACTCGGCCACGCCCTCGTCATAGGAACGCAACAGCTCGGCGTAGACATCGGTGTCCACAGGTGTCTCACCGATCTCCACGAAGCCGTGCTTCGCGAAGAAGTCGACTTCGAAGGTCAGGCAGAATACGCGGCGAACACCGAGCCAGCGGGCGGTGTCCAGCAACTTCCCCAGCAACTGATGTCCGACGCCGGCTCCCTTCATCGAGCCGTCCACGGCGAGAGTGCGGACTTCCGCGAGGTCTTCCCACATGACGTGCAGAGCGCCGCAGCCCACGACCTCCGTAGTTGAACCGGTGTCGCGTTCCGCGACCCAGAACTCCTGGATGTCCTCGTAAAGCGTCACCGTCGCTTTGTCGAGCAGGATGCCACCGCGGACGTAGGCGTCGAGGAGGCGGCGAACCGCCGGGACATCGCTGGTCCTGGCCCGGCGGACGGTGAGGGCTTTAGTGGCGGCTTCGGGCTGCTCTGCTGGCATGAGCGGACGTTATCGCCCGGTCTCGCCCCCAGCGGCGGCGGGGTTCTCGCCGACGGGGTTCTCCACAGCCGGGTTCTCCACAGCCGACTTCTCGACTGCCGGGTTCTCGGCCGTCGGGTTCTCCGCCGTCGGGTTCTGTGGTGCGGGGGTTTCCTCCGGTCCTTGGACCATACGCACGGCATCGCGCAGTGCTTCGCGCTGTTCCGGGGACATCATGCCGAAGAAGGCGACGAGAGCGGCGGCCGGGTTGTCGCTCTGGGTCCAGGCTTCGTTCATCAGTGCCGCCGCGTAGGCGGCCCGGGTGGAGACCGCCTCATATCGATAGGCGCGGCCTTCGGCTTCGCGACGTACCCAGCCCTTCTGATGGAGATTGTCCAAAACGGTCATCACCGTCGTGTACGCGATGGACCGCTCCTGCTGAAGGTCTTCCAGGACTTCCCGAACGGTCACCGGGCGGTTCCACTTCCACACCCGCGTCATGACCGCGTCTTCGAGTTCTCCCAATGGGCGAGGCACAGCTCAGAACAATAGGGGGAGATGTCGCCAATCACGTGGTGGACGTGGCTTTGGATGACAAACAGCAACAAAAAGGGCGTACGACTCGAAAAGCTGATGAGTCGTACGCCACGGGGGTGGACGTCGTTCGACGCCCGGGTGAAGCTCAGGCGCCGGTGTCGCGGGAGGCCTGGCGGGTGCTCTCGGCGCGGGCGAGGGCCGCGTCGACGACCGCGTCCTCCTTGGCCTTGTTGGCGCCACCCTGGGTCTTCACGATCGTCACGATCAGACCGGTGAAGAACACGGCCATCACTACCGGGGGCACGAGCGCGGAGACGTAGTCCATGCCGTCCAGAGTAGCCAGGGGCCGCGGGGCGGGTGCGGGGTGGGGGTCGCGTGAACCGCCCTCGGCGCGACTACACCGCGGCGAGCTGCCGCGGTGCGTTCGCGGGCGGGGCGGCCGGTTTGCGCCTCGGGGGGAAGACCTCGCCGGGGGTGGGGATGGGGCGGTCGCGGCGCGGGGACTGCGGCTTGGGCTGGGGAGTGGCCGGTTTCTCCGCGGGCTTTTCCGCGGGCTTCCTGCCGGGTTCCTCCGTGGCGGCGGCGAGGCCGCCCGGGAGAGCCGTCAGCCGGGTGCGCGCACGACCGCGGGAGGACGGGACCGTACGGAGGGCGAGACGCATGCGTACGTCCTGCTCCGCGAGGTCGTGGCAGCGGTCGAGGAGTGCGGCCGCGACGGGGCTGCCGCGCAGGGCACGCAGCGCGGCAAGGTCGTCGGGGACCGGGCGGTAGCCGACCACGAGGGCCTCCTCAAGGAGCGTCAGGTAGCCGGCGGCCGTGCCGGGGAGCGCGGCGCGGTAGCGGGCGAGGTCGGCCAGCAGGAAGGCGCGCAGCCGGGCGCCCTCGCGGGCCGCCTCGTCGACTGCCTCCGCCAGGCGGAGGCAGTCCTGGACGTCCTCGGCCGAGGCGGGGCGGGGGTGGAGGGCGAGAGCGAGCGCACGTCGGAGCACTCGCAGCTCCTCCGCACCGAACGCCATGCCGCCGCGGGATCCATAGGGCGTGGGCATGCTCGCGACGATACGCGCTAATCAGACAAAATCCGTAGATCGGGTGTCGGTGTGGCGTGGCTTCGCCGTGCCGTGATGACGGGAGTGGCTCCGCCGGTTCGGTTGTCGGCTGCGGGTGAGTGGGGGCTCGTCGCGCAGTTCCCCGCGCCCCTGAAGGAGCGCCACTGTGGGCGCTGTCAGGTTCTCGACACGTTTCTTTCGTAGACCAGGCGGAGGCCGATCAGGGTCAGCCAAGGTTCGTGTTCGTCGATGACCGAGGACTCGCCCAGGACCATGGGGGCGAGGCCGCCGGTCGCGATGACCGTGACGTCGTCGGGGTCGTCGGCGAGTTCTCGGGCCATGCGGTTGACGACGCCGTCGACCTGGCCGGCGAAGCCGTAGATGATGCCCGACTGCATGGCTTCGACGGTGTTCTTGCCGATGACCGTGCGGGGGCGGGCGATCTCGATCTTGCGGAGCTGGGCGCCGCGGACGCCGAGTGCCTCGACGGAGATCTCGATGCCGGGGGCGATGACGCCGCCGGCGTACTCCCCGCGCGCGGAGACCGCGTCGAACGTCGTCGCCGTGCCGAAGTCGACGACGATGGCCGGTCCGCCGTAGAGCTCGACGGCCGCGACCGCGTTGATGATGCGGTCGGCGCCGACCTCCTTGGGGTTGTCCATCAGGATCGGGACGCCCGTCTTGATGCCCGGTTCGACGAGGACGGCGGGTACGTCGCCGTAGTAGCGGCGGGTCACCTCGCGCAGCTCGTGCAGGACCGAGGGGACGGTCGAGCAGATCGCGATGCCGTCGATGCCGTCGCCCAGCTCGTCGCCGAGGAGCGGGTGCATGCCCATCAGGCCCTGGAGGAGTACGGCCAGCTCGTCCGCGGTGCGGCGCGCGTCCGTGGAGATGCGCCAGTGCTCGACGATGTCCTCGCCGTCGAAGAGGCCGAGGACCGTGTGCGTGTTGCCTACGTCGATCGTGAGCAGCATGTCTACTCGGCCTCGCTCGTCGTCGACGCGTGCGAGGCCTGGGACGTCTCGGAGGCCTCGCGCAGGTCGAGGCCGATGTCGAGGATGGGCGAGGAGTGGGTGAGGGCGCCCACCGCGAGGAAGTCGACGCCCGTCTTCGCGTACGCCAGGGCGGTGTCCAGGGTGAGGCGGCCCGAGGCCTCCAGGAGCGCGCGGCCGCCGACGGTCGCGACGGCCTCCTCGCACTCGCCGGGCGTGAAGTTGTCCAGGAGGATCAGGTCGGCGCCCGCGTCCACGACCTCGCGGAGCTGCTGCAGGGTGTCGACCTCGACCTCGATCGGCACGTCCGGGAAGGTCTCCCGTACGGCCTTGAAGGCCTGGGAGACGCCGCCCGCGGCGACCACGTGGTTGTCCTTGACGAGGGCCGCGTCCGAGAGGGACATGCGGTGGTTGACGCCGCCGCCCGCGCGGACCGCGAACTTCTCCAGGGAGCGCAGTCCGGGTGTCGTCTTGCGGGTGTCGCGCACGCGCGTGCCGGTGCCCTCCAGAACGTCGGCCCACGCGCGCGTGGCCGTCGCGATGCCGGAGAGACGGCACAGGAGGTTCAGGGCGCTGCGCTCGGCCGTCAGCAGGTCGCGGGTGCGGGTCGTGACGCTCAGGAGCTTCTGGCCGGCCTCGACGCGGTCGCCGTCGTCGACGTGCCGCTCGACCTCGAACTCGTCCGTGCAGACCACGGAGACGACCGCCTCGGCGACCCTGAGGCCCGCGACGACACCGGCCTCGCGGGCGGTGAAGTCGGCGGTGGAGACGGCCTCTTCGGGGATGGTCGCGACCGTGGTCACGTCCACGCCGTGGTCGAGGTCCTCCTCGATGGCCAGATGGGCGATGTCCTCGATCTCGACGGGGTCGAGCCCGGCGTCGGCGAGGAGCTGTGCGAGGGCCGGGTCGAGCCCGCACTCGGCGTACTCGAGGGGATCGACGTCGTACTCCCCTGCGGCGCCGCAGCCGCAGCCGTCACCGCAGCCACCGCCGGTGAGGAGGGGAAGGTCGGGGGTGCTCACTTCTGTCACTGCTCCTGGGGACGGGACTGCTGTGTCGGGGGGAAGTCTGGGGTGTCGGTGGTGTGTACGGCGAGTGTCCGGTCGGGATTCAGCCGCACGACGATGTGGCGCCGCCAGTTCGTGTCGTCCCGTTCACCTTTGTCCTCGCGCCAGTGGCAGCCGCGGGTCTCCTCGCGCAGCCGGGCGGCGGAGACGAGGACGCGGGCCACGCACAGGAGGTTGGTGGCCTCCCAGGTGTCGACGCCGGGCTCGGCCGTCTTGCCGTTCACGTCGAGGGCGTCGCGGGCGTCGGTGTGCAGCCGCTGGATGCGCTCGGCCGCGGTCTCCAGGGAGGCGGCCGAGCGCAGGACCCCGGCGCCGTCGGTCATGATCCGCTGGATCGCGAACCGTGCCTCGGGGGCGAGCAGCGGATGGGCGGGCTTCTCCGGGTGGGCGACCGGCGCGGGCACGCGCGCGTGGAGGCTGTTCTCCTCGTGGCCGCCCACGATGTCGGCCGCGATGCGCTCGGCGTAGACCAGGCCCTCCAGGAGGGAGTTGGAGGCGAGCCGGTTGGCGCCGTGGACGCCGGTGCAGGCGACCTCGCCGCACGCGTACAGCCCGGGGACGGTCGTACGGCCCCGGGAGTCCGTACGGACGCCTCCGGAGGCGTAGTGGGCGGCCGGGGCTACCGGGACGGGCTGGGTGACCGGGTCGATGCCGTGGGCGCGGCAGGCGGCGAGGATCGTCGGGAAGCGGTGCTCCCACATGTGGGCGCCGAAGTGCCTGGCGTCCAGGAACATGTGCTCGGCGTCCTGCTCCTGCATGCGCCGCATGATGCCCTTGGCGACGATGTCGCGGGGGGCGAGCTCGGCCAGTTCGTGCTGGCCGAGCATGAAGCGCACGCCGCCCGCGTCGACGAGGTGGGCGCCCTCGCCGCGGACCGCCTCGGAGACCAGCGGCTGCTGGCCCTCGGCGTCCGCGCCGAGGAACAGCACGGTCGGGTGGAACTGCACGAATTCGAGGTCGCTGACCTCGGCGCCGGCGCGCAGCGCGAGCGCCACGCCGTCGCCGGTGGAGACGGAGGGGTTGGTGGTCGCGGAGAAGACCTGGCCCATGCCGCCCGTCGCGAGGACCACGGCGGGTGCGTGGACGGCTCCCACGCCGTCGTGCTGGCCCTCTCCCATGACGTGCAGGGTCACACCCGCGGTACGTCCGTCGGCGTCCGTGAGGAGGTCCAGGACGAGCGCGTTCTCGACCGTACGCAGGCCACGCGCGCGGACCGCCTCGACGAGGGCCCGGGAGATCTCGGCGCCGGTGGCGTCGCCGCCCGCGTGGGCGATGCGGCGGCGGTGGTGGCCGCCCTCGCGGGTCAGCTCCAGGACGCCCCCTTCGGACTCGTCGAAGTGGGCGCCGGTCTCGATGAGCCGGCGTACGGCGTCGGGGCCCTCGGTGACGAGGATGCGGACCGCGTCCTCGTCGCACAGGCCCGCGCCCGCCACCAGCGTGTCGTCGAGGTGCTGCTCGGGGGTGTCGCCCTCGCCCAGGGCCGCGGCTATGCCGCCCTGGGCCCAGCGGGTGGAGCCGTCGTCGAGGCGGGCCTTGGTGACGACGACGGTGCGCAGGCCGGCGGCGTCGCAGCGCAGGGCCGCGGTGAGTCCGGCGACTCCGGAGCCGACGACCACGACGTCGGCGGTGACGGACCAGCCGGGTGCGGGCGCGTGCAATCGAGGGAACTGAGCGCGAAGCGCTCTCGCTTGAGGGTGGTGGTGGGCGACGGGCGGGCGAATGCCTGTGCTGGTCACGAGGCGGCTCCGAAGGTCAGAGGAATGTTGTCGATCAGCCGGGTCGTCCCGACCCGGGCGGCGACGGCGAGGACCGCCTCGCCGGTGTGGTCGTCCCTGATCTCGGTGAAGTCGGACGGATCGACCAGCGCCAGGTAGTCCAGCGCGAGCGGCGGCTTGAGGCGGGCCGCGTCGTCGAGGACGAGGCGGGCGGCCGCCCGGACCGCGGCGGGGCCGCCGGGGGCCGCCTTGGCGACGGCGTGCGTGTCGGCGGCGGCGCGGGACTCGCCGATGGCGCTGAGGGCCTCGGCACGCGCGTGCGTGGCGGGCACCTCGCGGGCACGCGCGCGCAGCGCCTCCTGGGCGGCGTGCCGGTCGCTGCCCGCGAACAGGGCCTGGGACAGGGCGAGCGCGGTACGGCGCTCGGTGGCCGACAGATAGCGGTTGCGGCTGGACAGGGCCAGGCCGTCCGCCTCGCGCACCGTCGGGACACCGACGATCTCCGTGCCGAAGTTCAGGTCGCGCACCATGCGGCGGATCAGGGCGAGCTGCTGGGCGTCCTTCTGCCCGAAAAGCGCCACGTCGGGGCGGGTGAGGTGCAGCAGCTTGGCGACGACGGTGAGCATGCCGTCGAAGTGCCCGGGACGCGTCGAGCCCTCCAGGCGCTCGCCCATGGGACCCGCGCTGACGCGGACCTGGGGTTCGCCGCCCGGGTAGACCTCGTCCACGGAGGGGGCGAACACGACGTCCGCGCCCGCCAGTCCGGCGATCTTGACGTCGGCGTCCAGGGTGCGCGGGTAGCGGTCGAGGTCCTCGCCCGCGCCGAACTGGAGGGGGTTCACGAAGACGGTGACAACGACCTCGCCGTCGCCCGCGATCCCACGGGCGGTGCGGACCAGCGTCGCGTGGCCCTCGTGCAGGGCGCCCATGGTCATCACGACGGCACGGCGGCCGGTGCGTACGCGCGCGTGGAGCTCGTCGGCGGTGCGCAGCACGGTGGTGGTCATCGGGTGGCTCCGTTCTCGGCACCTGCGCGCGTCATCGGGCGTCTCCCTCGGTCCCGTCGGGCCCGTCGCTACCGTTCGTTCCGCCAGGTCCGTTCGGGCCGCCCGGGCCGGCGGTCCCGTCCGTGCCGTTGGCGAGTACTCCGAGGAGGTCCTCGGCGAGTTCCGGCTTGAGCAGGCCGTGGGCGAGGGCCCGGTCGGCGGTCGCGCGGGCCATCGCCAGATAGCCGGCGACGGTCTGGGGCGCGTGCCTGCGCAGCTCGGCGACGTGCGCGGCGACCGTGCCCGCGTCACCGCGCGCCACCGGTCCCGTGAGGGCCGCGTCGCCCGACCTCAGAGCGTTGTCCAGGGCGGCGCCCAGCAGCGGGCCCAGCATCCTGTCCGGGGCCTCGACGCCCGCCGCCCGCAGCAGCTCCATGGACTCGGCGACCAGCGTCACCAGGTGGTTGGCGCCGAGCGCGAGGGCCGCGTGGTAGAGCGGCCGGGAGGCCTCGGCGATCCATTCGGGCTCGCCGCCCATCTCGATGACCAGGGCCTCGGCGGCCAGGCGCAGTTCCTCGGGCGCGGTGACCCCGAAGGAGCACCCGGCGAGGCGCTGCACGTCCACGGCGGTGCCGGTGAACGTCATCGCGGGGTGCAGCGCGAGCGGCAGCGCACCGGCGCGCAGCATGGGGTCCAGGACCCTGGTGCCGTACCGCCCGGAGGTGTGCACGATCAGCTGTCCGGGCCGTACCGCACCGGTCTCGGCGAGGCCCTCCGCCAGTCCCGGCAGTGCGTCGTCCGGGACGGTCAGGAGCACCAGGTCGGCCCGCTGCAGGACCTGCTCGGGGGTCACCAGCGGCACGTCGGGCAGCAGCTGTGCCGCTCGTCGCCTGGAGGCGTCGGAGACTCCGGAGGCGGCCACCGGGCGGTGTCCGGCGAGCTGCAGCGACGCGGCCAGGGCGGGGCCCACGCGACCGGCGCCGACCACACCGACGGTGAGCCGTGCGGGGCGGTCCTTGGGGTCTGGCTGGGGGAATGTACTCACTCGACGGCGGCCTTCCGTTCCAGTCCGCTCGGGGTACCGGACGATTTCTCGTCATGTTAACGCGATTGGTCCGAGGGCCGTTTTTTTGTCCACAGGCTGTGGGGAATTGATATGACCGGCCGCGGTGGTGTCCTGCATGATCCGGGCATGGGCGATACGACGGGGCGTGCGGTGGAACAGACGGAGGAGCAGGCAGCGGAGCAGGCCGCGGACCAGGTGCTGGACCGGGCGGTGGACGGTTCGGCGAAGCAGGCTGCGGAAGAGACGGCCGAGCAGCGGCGCGAGCGGCGCCGGGTCGCCTGGCGAGGGGCGCGGCGGGTGCTGTGGCGGCCCGGTTTCCGCTCCACGGTCGGTGAGCTGCTGGCCCGGCTGACGAACGCCGCACCGGACGTGTACGACCTGGATCTGCCGGTGGACATGTACGGCGACGGGATCGTCGAGACCCTGGAGGAGCGGGTCGCCGGTCTGCTCGGCAAGGAGGCCGCCGCCTTCTTCCCCTCGGGCACCATGGCCCAGCAGGTCGCGCTGCGCTGCTGGGCGGGCCGTACGGGCAATGCAACGGTGGCGATGCATCCCCTCTCCCACCCGGAGGTCCACGAACGGCACTCCCTGAGCACGGTCGGCAACCTGCGGACCGTCCATCCGACACGCGAGCCGCGGATGCCCTCCGCCGAGGAGGTACACGACCTGGAGGAGCCGTTCGGGACGCTGTTCCTCGAACTGCCCCTCAGGGAGGCCGGTTTCGTCCTGCCCTCCTGGGAGGAACTGGTCGCCGTCACGGACGCGGCGCGCGAACGCGACGCCGTGGTGCACATCGACGGGGCCCGCCTGTGGGAGTGCACCACCCGTCTCGGCCACTCCCTGGCCGAGATCGCGGACCTCGCGGACAGCGTCTACGTGTCCTTCTACAAGTCGCTCGACGGCTTCGGCGGCGCCGCCCTCGCGGGCCCGAAGACGCTCGTCGACGAGGCGAAGGCCTGGCGCCACCGCTACGGAGGGCAGATCCTCCAGCAGTTCCCCACCGCCCTGTCCGCGCTGATCGGCCTGGAGAAGGAACTGCCCCGGCTCCCGGAGTACGTGGCCCACGCGCGCGTGGTCGCCGCGGCGCTGCGGGACGGGTTCGCCGGGGCCGGGGTGCCCTGGGCCCGGGTCCACCCCGAGGAGCCGCACACCCACCAGTTCCAGGTCTGGCTGCCGTACGACGCCGATGTACTCACCGACGCGGGGACACTGCAGGCCGAGGAGACGAAGACCGGCCTGTTCCCGCAGGTCTGGCAGCGGGGTGGCCCCGATCTGGCGTTCACCGAGGTCACGGTGGCCGCGCCGGGACTGGAGTGGACCGCGGAGGACGTCCGCGAGGCGGTCGCCGACTTCGTGGCACGGCTCCCGCGCTGACCGCACCGATCTCGTGGCATGGCTCCCGCGCTGAGGGGCCGGGCGTCCGGTGCCTGAGAAGTCGCCCCTCAGCGCGGGAGCCGTGCGCTTCAGCGCCCGAGCAGCCGGCTCAGCGCCGCCCGGATCCGGCCCCGCTCCGGACGGCCGGTCAGGGCCGCGCGGAACCGGCGGTGGTCGGCCAGTTCGCGCATGGCCTGCCAGTCGTGGGTGCCGGGGGCCGGCGGGGTCGGGTCGCCGTGCTGCCGGGCGCGGTAGGTGTCGAGGAGGTACTGCTGGGTGATGCTCATGGCGGATCGCCTCTTCGGGACTGGGTACGGACGTGAACTCCGTGGGCCCCGCGGTTGCCCCGGTCTGTGGTCCCAGCTTGCGCGCGCCCGGCCGGGGCGTCGCGTCGATTGACCGCGGTCGTCAATCGACGGTCGCGTTGTCAGTGGCGGGGTGCACCATGAGGTCATGAGCGTGACCATCGACATTTCCGGGCTCCGCAGGGAGCGGGTGGCCGTCGTGCCCTCGCCCCTGGCCGAGCTCTGCATGGCGCTGCACGCACTGGCCGAGCCGGGGCACCACCCCGGGCTGCAGGGCTGGGCGACCGGGGTGACGGCGCGGCTCGACCCGCATCTGGCGGACCGGATGTGCGAGGCCGACTTCCTGTGGCGGACGACCTTCTCGGACCTCTTCCTGCCGTATGCGGGGGTGGGCGGCGGCACCGCGCTCCCCGGCGCCACCCTGGCCGAGGACCTGGACCTGCTCGACAAACTGACGGACGACCAGTTCGTGGACGCGGCCCTCGAATTCACCTGCGCGCTGCCGTACGACGCGCAGGGCGCGGGCGCGCTCACCGACGCCGGGGCCCGTCGCCGCGCGCTGGAGCTGGCCGCCGCGCGCGGACCCCGGCCGGCGGAGTTCACCGCGCGGCTGCTGGAGGACCCGCCCAGGATCCGCGCCTGGCTGCGCCAGTTCCTGGAGGACTGCGACGAGGCCTTCTTCGCCGAGACCTGGTCCCGGCTGCGCCACCAGCTCGCCGCGGACGCCCGCCGCAAGACGGACCTGCTCAGACACCGGGGTCTGGCCGAGGCGCTGGCCTCGGTGTCACCCGCGGTGGCGCTCGACGAGGCGGCCGGCCGCGTCACCGTCGACAAGCTGGGCAGCGGCCACACCACGGTCCGGGACAGCAGCCTGCTGCTGGTGCCGACGAGCCTCGGCTGGCCCCACCTCATGGTGCTGCACCGGTACGGCTGGCAGCCGGTGCTGCACTACCCGGTCGGCTCCCCCGAGCTGGCGGCCCCGCCCTCCGTCGAGCAGCTGACCCTGCGGATGACGGCCCTGTCCCATCCGGTGCGGATGCGCCTGTGCCGCAGTCTGGCCCGCAGCGCCTTCACCACGAGCGAGCTGGCCCAGACGCACGGCATGACGCCGCCCGAGATATCCCGGCACCTGAGCGTCCTGAAGAAGGCGGGCCTGCTCACCACCCGCCGCCGCGGACGGTACGTCCTGCACCAGCTGGACGTCACGATGGTGGCCCGGCTGGGCAGCGACTTCCTGGAGGGCATCCTGCGCTGAGCGACACGTTGGGCCGGGTCGCCCGGAGCCGCCGTACGCCACGCGCGAGGAGCCGCGCCGCGTTCCGGCGGCGGATCAGTCGAAGCGGATGTGCCTGGCGCTCGTCCAGGAGCGCCGCAGCCGGCCCCGCAGGGCACCGTCCTTGTTCGGCGCGAGTGTCAGGCCCGCCAGGACCGCGATGCGGTCGGCCGTCCTGGCAACTGTCGTGTGGTCGGTCCAAAGGTGCTCGGCGAACTCCGGTTCGCGCAGCCGCTCCAGGCAGTGGTCGAGCTGCTGGACCGCCCAACTCTCCCTGCGCAGCGGGGCGTCCTTGCCGCCGACGTACCGGAGGAGATGACCGAACCCACGCTCGCGCAGCCGCTTCAGGACGGTCCCGCGCTCGGCGAGCAGCGTGAAGTGGCGTACGTCGTGGCCCTTTTCGCGCAGCAGCCCGACGGTCTCGTCGAAGTAGCCGAAGTCGGTGACCGTCATGGGCGCGATCACCACACCGTCGTGCTCGGTGAGGGCGAGGTCGAGCACCTCGACCACACCCTGCCGCCAGGAGGCCAGGTCCTGGAAGTTCCCGCGCAGTTCGGGCGGCAGCATGCGGCGCAGCCCGAAGCCGGCGTGCTCGGGATCGCAGACGACGCTGCCCGGCAGCCGCCGGTGGAGCTCGTGCGCGGTCTGTGTCTTGCCACCGCCAAAGGGGCCGTTGATCCACAGAAGCATGCGCAGACCCTAGTGGCCGCCGATTGCGCCCCGGTCACGCGCGCCCCGGCCAGGCGCGGCCCGGCCAGGCGTCCACCCAGCCCCACACGGCCGCTGCCCAGTTCCCGTACGCCTCAGCCCTGTCCCCCGCCCCCGGCCCGCACAAGCCCCGTCTCGTACGCGAGGACGACGACCTGGACGCGGTCGCGCAGGCCCAACTTCGTGAGGATGCGGCCCACATGGGTCTTGACCGTCGCCTCGGAGAGGACGAGCCGGGCCGCGATCTCGCCGTTCGAAAGGCCCTGCGCGACCAGGATCATCACCTCGCGCTCACGCCCGGTGAGCCGCTCCAGCTCCTTGTGCTGGGGCTCCTTGCCCGCGTTGGGCAGCATCGGCGCGAACCGGTCGAGCAGGCGCCGGGTGGTGGACGGCGCGACCACCGCGTCCCCGCTGTGCACCGAGCGGATCGCGGCGAGGAGTTCGCCCGGCGGCACGTCCTTGAGCATGAAGCCGGAGGCGCCGGCCTTGAGTCCCGAGAAGGCGTACTCGTCGAGGTCGAAGGTGGTGAGGATCAGCACCTTCGGCGGGTTCGCGTCCTGACAGATGCGGCGGGTGGTCTCCACACCGTCCAGCTTCGGCATGCGTACGTCCATGAGCACCACGTCGACCTCGGTCGCGCGCAGCACCTGGAGGGCCTCGACGCCGTCGCCCGCCTCCGCCACGACCTCCATGTCCGGCTGGGCGGCGAGCACCATCCGGAACCCGGTGCGCAGCAGCACCTGGTCGTCGACGAGCATCACGCGGATCGGCATGGGAAGGTCCTCCGGTCGGTTCGTGGAGCTGAAGCGTGCACGTGTCAGTGGGTCGGCTTGAGCGGAAGCAGGGCGCTGATGCGAAAACCGCCGCCGGGCCGCGGTCCGGCGTCCAGGGTGCCGCCGACCATACCGACGCGCTCGCGCATCCCGATCAGGCCGTGGCCACGGCCGTCGGCGCCGCCCTCCTCGTACAACTCGTGCGGGGCGCCCTTGCCGTCGTCCTCGACGAGCAGGCCGAGGCCGTCGTCGAAGTAGACCAGGCGCACGCTCGCCCCCGTGTTCGGCCCCCCGTGCTTGCGGGTGTTGGTGAGGGCCTCCTGCACGATGCGGTACGCCGTGAGCTCCACGCCGCTGGGCAGAGGGCGCGGGGTCCCCTCGATCTTGAAGTCGACGGGGAGGCCGGAGCTGCGGCACTGCTCCACGAGGTCGTCGAGCTGCTCCACGTCGGGCTGCGGCACGTACTCGCCGGACTCCTGGTGTTCGCCGGTGCGCAGTACGCCGAGGAGGCGGCGCATCTCGGCGAGTGCCTGCCGGCCCGTCCCGGAGATGGTCTCAAGGGCCTTCTTGGCCTGGTCGGGCGCGGAGTCCAGGACGTACGCGGCGCCGTCGGCCTGGACCACCATCACCGAGACGTTGTGCGCGACCACGTCGTGCAGCTCGCGGGCGATCCTGGCGCGCTCGGCGGCGACGGCGACCTTGGCCTGCGCCTCGCGCTCCTTCTCCAGACGGGCGGCCCGCTCCTCCAGCTGCGCGAAGTAGGCGCGGCGGGTGCGCAGCGAGTCGCCGAGCACCCAGGCGAGGGCGAACGGGACCATCTGGAAGACCACTATCGCGACGTGGCCCGCGCCGCTCGTGTTCTGGTCCGGCCAGCGCAGCTGCGAGAGGGGCGCCGCGAACAGACCGGCGGTCAGGGCGAGCCGGGAGGCCCAGCGCGTGCCGTTCGACGCGACGGTGTAGCTGATCACCAGCAGCGCGAAGTCGGCCGGGACCACCGCCATGTCCAGTGCCAGCTGTGCCACGCCGACGCCGACGGCCAGCAGCAGCATCTTCTCGGGCATGCGCCTGCGCAGCGCGATCACCAGGCAGAGGAGCAGGGTGACCGGGATGACGACGACCGGGAGGTCGGTCCCGGTGGCCTCCTGGTTCGCGGTTCCGCCCACGACAGAGATCCCGAGCAGGAAGACGGCCCAGAAGCTGTCGACCCACATCGGGTGCCTGCGGAGAAAGTCATAGAGGCGCTGCACGTAACCCAGCGTAGGGAAGCGTGCTGTGTGCAGGGGTCAACCGGAGGGTCGATCCGTAACCGGTGCTCGTACTCCCCAAGGTGGAGGCCCCACTCGACTTGGCGCTTAACCTGACGCGGTGGAAGCGGTCGGGAGCAGTGGTGGGCGCAGTGAGGTGTGACACGGCGGACGGGCCGCGCGGGTGGCGCCCGGCGACCGAGGAGGCGCTGTACGGGCCCTCCGGTTTCTATCGCCGCCCCGAGGGGCCCGCGGGCCATTTCCGCACCTCCGTGCACGCGTCACCGCTGTTCGCGAGGGCCGTGGCCCGGCTCCTGTGCCTCGTCGACGAGGCGCTGGCCCACCCCGCCGAACTCGCCTTCGTCGACATGGGCGCGGGCCGCGGCGAGCTGGTGACCGGCGTCCTGGAGGCCCTCCCCGCCGAAGTGGCCTCCCGCGCGCGTGGGTACGCCGTGGAACGGGCCGCCCGCCCCGCCGGACTCGATCACCGGATCGAGTGGCTCCCGGAGCCCCCGCCGGGCGTCACGGGCCTCCTGTTCGCCAACGAGTGGCTCGACAACGTCCCCCTGGACGTGGCCGAGGTGGACGCGAAGGGCACGGTCCGGCTCGTTCTCGTACGGCAGGACGGGACGGAGTCCCTCGGGGAACCGGTGACCGGCGCGGAGGCGGAGTGGCTGGCGAGATGGTGGCCGCTCACCGATCCCCCGGAGGGCCGACTGCTGCGCCCCGAGGCTTCGGACGACCCGCTGCCGTCCCCTGAAGCTCCGGGTAGCCCGCTCCCGGCCGAGGACGTCCTGCCCGTCCTGCCGCCCACCGAGGATCTCCGCCCGCCCGCAGAGGGCCTCCAGGGCCCTGCCGGAGGCCTCCCCGTCGCCACCGAAGGCCTCCGCGCCGAGGTAGGGCTTCCCAGGGACGCCGCCTGGGCCGCCGCGGTGGCCTCCCTCGGGCAGGGGCTCGCCGTGGCCGTGGACTACGCGCACTTCGCGGGGGCACGCCCGCCCTTCGGGACGCTGACCGGGTTCAGGGAGGGCAGGGAGACCGCACCCGTGCCCGACGGCTCCTGCGACATCACCGCGCATGTGGCGCTGGACGCGTGCGCCCTGCCCGGGGCACGGCTGCTGAGCCAGCGGGAGGCGCTGGGCGCGCTCGGCGTCAGCGGGGAGCGGCCGTCCCTGGGTCTCGCCTCCACGGACCCGACGGCGTACGTACGGGCTCTCGCGGGCGCGGGTGAGGCCGCCGAGCTGACCGCGCGGGGCGGGCTCGGCGACTTCGGGTGGCTGTTGCAGCCGGTTGGAATTCCGGACCCGCTCCCCGGCGGAGAACAGCCCTCTACGTAGAGCGCGGTTTCTTGGAGGGTCGAGCCGCCCCCGATCCACGGTCCTACTTGTCGATGTCCCCGACCACGAAGAACAGCGACCCCAGGATCGCCACCATGTCCGCGACCAGCGTGCCCGGGAGCAGTTCCGCGAGCGCCTGGATGTTGTTGTACGAGGCCGAACGGAGCTTCAGCCGGTACGGGGTCTTCTCGCCCTTGCTGACGAGGTAGTAGCCGTTGATGCCGAGCGGGTTCTCGGTCCAGGCGTACGTGTGGCCCTCGGGGGCCTTCAGGACCTTCGGGAGCCGCTGGTTGATGGGACCCGGGGGCAGCTCGGCGAGCCGGTCAAGACAGGCGTCGGCGAGGTCGAGCGCGACATGGGTCTGCTCCAGGAGGCACTCGAAGCGGGCCAGACAGTCGCCCTCCTGACGCGTGACGACCTTCAGGGTGTCCTGGAGCTCCCCGTAGGCGAGATACGGCTCGTCCCGGCGCAGGTCGAAGTCGACGCCGGAGGCGCGGGCGATGGGACCGCTCACCCCGTAGGCGTGCACTGCCTCCCGGGAGAGGACGCCCACATCCCTCGTACGACCGCGGAAGATCTCGTTGCCGAGGACCAGGTCGTCGAAGCGGTCCATGCGGGAGCGCACTCCGGAGACGGACGCACGCGCGCGCGTGGTCCATCCGGCGGGCATGTCCTCCTTGAGGCCGCCGACCCGGTTGAACATGTAGTGCATGCGCCCGCCGGAGATCTCCTCCATGACGTGCTGGAGTTCCTCGCGCTCGGTGAAGGCGTAGAAGATCGGCGTGATCCCGCCCAGCTCCAGGGGGTACGAACCCAGGAACATCAGATGGTTCAGGACCCGGTTCAGCTCCGCGAGCAGCGTGCGCGTCCACACCGCGCGCTCGGGGACCTCCATGCCGAGCATCCGCTCCACACCGAGGACCACGCCCAGCTCGTTGGAGAAGGCGGAGAGCCAGTCGTGGCGGTTGGCCAGCATGATGATCTGGCGGTAGTCGCGCGCCTCGAAGAGCTTCTCGGCGCCGCGGTGCATATAGCCGATCACCGGCTCCGCGTGCTGGATCCGCTCGCCGTCGAGGACGAGCCGCAGCCGCAGCACACCGTGTGTGGACGGGTGCTGGGGCCCGATGTTGAGCACCATGTCCGTGCTCTCGGCGGCGCCGCCGATACCGACCATGGTCTCCGTGGGACCCGTCGTAGGAGTCATGGGAACAGTGTCGCGTACGTACGCTTGCGGCATGGAGACGGGGACCTCGGAAAACGCGGGGCGGACAGCGGGGCAGGCGACGGGCGAGCCGGTGTGGATCGGACTCCCGCCGGGGCTGCTGAGAATGCGACGACTGCTGCTGGTGGTGTGGCTGGGGCTGCTGACCGTCGGTACGGGTCTGCTGCTCGGCCTGCTCGCCGGGCCCGGCTGGGCGGCCTTCGCCCTGCTGCCGCTCGCGGTGCTGCTGTGGGGCTGGCCGATGCTGGGCCGCAACTGGCGGTCCTGGCGGTACGCCGAGCGCGCGGACGACCTGCTGATCAGCCGGGGTGTGCTGTGGCAGGAGGAGACCGTCGTGCCGTACGGGCGCATGCAGTTGGTCGAGGTCACCTCCGGTCCCGTCGAGCGGCACTTCGGGCTGGCGAGTGTGCAGCTGCACACGGCCGCCGCGGCGACCGACGCCCGCATTCCGGGGCTGGACCCGGCCGAGGCGGAACGATTGCGCGACCGGCTCACGGAGCTCGGCGAAGCCCGATCGGCGGGGCTGTGACCACGCCGGGCGCCTCCAAGGACGTACGCGACGAGGCCAGGCCCGTACCGGAAGAGGCATCCGTACCGGAGGATGCGCCCGCAGCGGAGGAGGCGGCCGTACCGGAAGAGGCGGCCGAGGGCGGGCGGAAGGACGCGGCCGGGCCGACCGAGCGGCGGCTGCACCCCGTGACGCCGCTGCGGCGCGCGTGGGCGCCCGTCGCCGTGATCGCCGGCTGGGCCGTGCACGACCCCGACCAGGCGCAACGGCAGCTGACACGGCTCACCACGATGACGCTGCTGGCCGTCCTGGTCGCAGCCGTCCTGGGGGCCGCCCTCTACGGCTTTCTGAGCTGGTGGTTCACACACTTCGCGGTGACCGACACCGAACTGCGCATCCGTACGGGCCTGGTGTTCCGGCGCACCGCGCACATCCGGCTCGAACGGCTCCAGGCGGTCGACGTCACCCAGCCGCTGCTGGCCCGCGTGGCCGGTGTCGCCAAACTCAAACTCGACGTCGTCGGGACCGACAAGAAGGACGAGCTGGCCTATCTGGGCCAGGAGGAGGCCCGGATACTGCGGGCCGAACTCCTCGCCCGGGCCGCCGGATTCGCACCCGAGACGGCGCACGAGGTGGGCGAGGCACCGGTCCAGCGGCTGCTCCACGTGCCGGCCGGCGTCCTCGCCGTGTCGCTCGTCCTGACCGGCGCCACCTGGGGAACGCTGGCCGCCGCGCTCGTCGTACCGCCGCTGCTGTGGTTCGCCACCCACAGCGTGTGGACGGTCCTCGCGACGGCGCTTCCGCTGCTCGGCGCGGCGGGCGCGAGCAGCGTGGGACGGTTCGTCGGCGAGTACGACTGGACCGTGGGCGAGTCCCCGGACGGGCTCCGCATCGACCACGGGCTGCTTGACCGTACGCACGAGACGGTGCCGCCCGGGCGCGTCCAGACCGTACGCATCGTGGAACCGCTGCTCTGGCGGCGGCGCGGATGGGTCCGGGTCGAACTGGACGTGGCGGGGTCGTCCAACTCCGTGCTCGTGCCGGTCGCTCCGCGCGAGGTCGCCGACGCGGTCGTCGCGCGGGTGCTGCCGGGGGTGACCGTGCCCACCTCACTGGCGCGTCCACCGCGCCGGGCGGGCTGGTGCGTGCCGTTCTGGTGGCGGGGCTACGGGCTCGCCGTGACCGACACCGTCTTCGTGGCCCGGCACGGGCTGCTGCGCCGCAGCATCGCGCTCGTACCGCACGCCAAGGTGCAGAGCGTGCGCCTGGAGCAGGGGCCGTGGCAGCGCCGCAAGGGGCTGGCCGACGTCCGTGTGGACACCGGCGCCAACAAGACCGTGACGGCCCGGCTGCGGGACGCCTCCGAGGCGGCGGAGCTGCTGTACGGCCAGGCGGACCGGTCGCGCACGGGGCGGCGGGAGGCCCGGCCGGACCGGTGGATGGCCTGAGAGCCGCGAACGGCGTGAGGGCAGTGGCGGGTTGCCACTGCCCTCATCACGTTCGGTTCTACGGGTGCTTCGGGTTCTACGAAACCGCGCTGCGCAGCTCCGCCAGGTCGATCTGCTCCGTCTCGTCGTGCGCGGTCAGGTCGATGACCTGGCCGACACCGCGGGACTCCTCGCTCACCGGCTTGAACTCGGACTCGGACTCGGCCTTGTGGAGCGCGAGCGCCTCCTGGCCCACCACGTCGGCGAGGTCCTCGTTCTGTACGGCCTCCAGCGCCTCCGCGCCCTTCTGCGTACCGAAGAAGTCGAACCCGCCCTCCACGGAGGGGCGTCGCGCGGGCGAGGTCGGCGCGACCGCGACGGCCGTGGGCACGGTGAAGTGCCCGGAGGGCTGCGAGGGCCGCGCGGCGGGGGTGAGAGCGTCCGCGCTCGTCGGGGAGTGGGTCGTCGCCCCGGTCTCGGGACGCCGCCGCACACGGGCCACCGCGGACGGGGTGGGCCGTGCGAGGGCGGTGCCCGTCGACGGCTCGGGAGCGGGCGCCGTACGGGTCGCCGTGGACTGCAGGGGCGTCACGTCGATCGCCGTGGACCGCCGGGGGGCCGTGGTCGTGTCGGTCTCCGTGGACCGCTGGGGCGTCACGTCGGTCGCGGTGGCCTGCGCGTGCGGCCGTACGGACTCCGCGGCTTGCGTGGCCTGCGCGGGCCTCGCGGATATCGGTGCGGTCGCGGCGGCCGTGCGCTCATGACCGCCGACCGCCTCGGACTTCCCCCGCGTCTCGCCCTCCTGCCCGGCGTCACCCTTGGCGGGGGCACCCGTTACGGTGCTGCCCGCCGCGGAGGCGCCCTTGGCGGAGCCGTTCGGGGAACCGTTCGGCCGGGGCGCCCGCTTGCCGGGGCCTCCCGGCGAGGGCGAACCCTTGGGGCCACCGCCCTTCGTGGTGGCCCGCTTGACCGGGCCGCCCTTCGGGGAGGGGCTCGGGGCCGGGATGTCCTGGACGGGGCCGTCCGTCGCGGTGTCGCCCTGAGCCGAACCGTCCTCGACGGAGGCGGAATCGGAGACGGCGTCTGAATCGACCGCCTCGGGGGCGGTGCCCTCGGTCTCGATCGCGGTCTCGATCGCGGTCTCGGACTCGGCCGCAGAGGGGTCGTCCGTCGCCGAATCCGTCGTGGAGTCGACCGTCACATCCTCGGCCGTCACGTCCTCGTCAAGCACACCGTCCTCGGACACATCGTCCGCGGAGTCGCCCGCAGAACCCGCGCCCTCGGCCTCATCGGTCACGTCGGTCGCGTCGGCCGTCTCGACGACCGCGGTCTTCGCGAGCCGGTCCAGCGCCGCGTTGGCCTTCACGTAGAGGACCGAGGCCGCCGCGGACGCCGCGAGGGCGGCCTGGACCGTGGCCGCGGTCGCCTCCGGAACGGCGTCCTGGGCAGAGGCGGCTGCCGTCTCCTCGGAGCCCGGCGGTATGGAGGCCGCGGGCAATGCCACCCGGGCCGGAGCCGTCGCCTCTATCTCAAGGAGCCGGCGGCCCTCCAGCGCGGTGGCACGCTCGGTCTCCGCCGTGGCGTACCGCCGCAGCAGCGCGGCGTGTTCGTTGCGCAGCCCCTGCAGCTCGGCACGCTTCGAACGGAGCCGCTGCTCCAGCTTGGTGCGCAGCTCGCGCGACTCGTCGAGATCTGTCTCCAGCTCGGCGGCCCGCTCCTCGTGACGCCACTCGTCGCTCGCACGCGCACGCGTGAGGTCCGCGACCCGTTTGCCCGCCGCCGCGTCCCAGCGGCGCATGACGACCGCGCCCGCGACAGCCGTCGCCGCGGCACCCGCGGCCAGCCCTCGGAGCACCAACGTTTCGGAGAACAGCCATGGCCCCGCGGCGCAGACGGCGGAGACGCCTGCGATCGCCGAGGGGGGCAACAGCCGGTGCAGAGGTGGGGAATGGCGGTGACGTCCTCGTGGCATGGCCAGAAACTTACCGCGCGTAGGCGAATCGTGGTGCCCCGCGGGGCAAAAACACAGCCACACCGAGACCTTCTCACCGCACCATCACCGGGCAATCTCCGCACCGGCCGCTCGACGACCACGACTTCGGTCCCTCAACGACCGCCCCAACTGCCACTGCACGGCCGCTGTTTCTTGATCGACCTTCTCCCGAATCGACCCTTCTCCTGTGGATTGCGGAATTCCGAGTGGGAAAGAATGCCGCCCGGGAAAAGACCGTCAGCGGTCGCTCAGCCGTCCGCTGAGCCACTGCAGGGTCGCCGGGATCTCGCGCCGCCAGGTGTTGAAGTTGTGCCCTCCGCTGTCGAGGATGATCGACGAGATCCGGGTCGGCTTCTTCGCCTGCACCAGGTCGATGAACCGCAGCGTCTCCTGGTAGTTGCTCTCGCCGTTCCTGCTGCTGCTGACGAGCAGTGAGGTGTCGGGCGCGGGCCTGTGCTTCAGGTACCACATCAGGTCGGCGCGGTTCTTCAACTCCTCGTCCCCGTGGAAGAGATCGCCTGTCGTGGGGTCGCTCGGCGCCCTGTAGTAGGGGGAAAGGCCGGCCCCGGCGGCGTATGTCCCCGGGTGGTGCATCGCGAGCTTCAGCGCGCAGTATCCGCCCGTTGAATCGCCGACGATTCCCCAGCTCCCGGGCTTTTTGCCCACCCTGTAGTGGTGCGATACCGCGTCGGGCAGGTCCTTGGCGAAGAACGACTCGGTCTTCGGGCCGCCGGGAACGTCCACGCATTCCGTGTCGCGGGGCGGCGCGACGGTCGGCCGCATCATGACCAGGATCATCGGCTGCATCGTGCCGTTCTTCGCCAGCCGGTGCGCCGTCTGCGGATAGTGCAGGCCCTTGATGAGCGCTTCGGCTGTGCCCGGATAGCCGGTCAGTACGACAGCCGCGGGGAACGTACGGGTGCGGTACTGCGGTTGGAAGTACTCCGGCGGCAGATAGACGTACGCGGGAGACGCGATATGGGTCCGCCGGCCCACGATGTCGACCTTCTGGATCTGCCCGCCGATCTGCGGCCGCGTTCCGCCGGAGACGTTCACCTGTCGTGTGTCGACCACCTGGAGCGGGCCGTTCGCGCCTCCGGCGTCATGGTCGACCACGATGCCCTGCCCCGACTCCCGGCCGAGGAGATCGGCCCAGCTGGCGTAGAACCCGAAGGCCTGATTGGCGCCGAGGCCGATCGACGCGAAGATCGCGACCTGGGTGGCCAGCAGGAGGCCGATCCGCCCGGACACGGCACGCCAGTTGCGACGCGCGAGCCGCGGCCACCACCACACCGTGCCGACGAACAGCAGCACCGCGAAGAGGACCGCGAATGCCAGCACCTTGTTGCTCGTGAGACCCATGAGCTGTTCCTGCCTGCGCTTTCCGGCCGGTGACGGGCGCCGCTTCCTTCACGGCGCCTTGCCCCGGTCTTTCCTTGCCCTTTGAAACGGTTTTCCGATGCGGAGTGAACCTGTCTCCCCAAGACACCGTCCTAGAGGGCGCAATGTCGCCGGATGCCGGATTGGCACCGGATTCAAGGTCTCTCGCGGAACTACGGGATGCGATGTCTGTCAGGATAGATGGGGAAATGTCGGGCGAGGTTCCGGCTCGAACGGGCCGACTGCGGGGCGTACTCCGCGGTCCGCGCCCCGAGGCCGTTCCCGCCCTGGTCGCCAGGGCCTGCACGCTCGTAGGGCTTCTGGACATCGCGGCGGGTGTCTTCCCGCGCTTCCGCAACAGCCGTATGCACACGCTCGCCGAGGTGCTGCCGGGCGCGTTCGGTCCGTTCGCGGCCGCCCTGTCCCTCAGCGCGGGCGTCCTGCTGCTGCTCCTCGCGCACGGTCTGCGCCGACGCAAGCGGCGGGCGTGGCGGGCGGCCGTGATCCTGCTCCCGGCGGGCGCCCTCGCCCAGTTCACCTACCGGCACTCGCTCATCGGGGTCCTCATCTCGCTGGCGCTGCTCGCCCCGCTGCTGCGCCACCGGAGCGAGTTCGAGGCGCTGCCCGACCCGCGCAGCCGCTGGCGGGCCCTCGCCAACTTCGTCCTGATGGGCGCGGGTTCACTCCTGCTCGGCCTGGTCATCGTCAGCGTCCACCCCAACCGGATGGTCGGAAACCCGAGCATCGCCGACCGCATCAGCCATGTGCTGTACGGCCTGTTCGGCTTCGAGGGGCCGGTCGACTACCAGGGCAACACGTCCTGGACCGTGGCCTTCTCCCTCGGTGCGCTCGGCCTATTGACCGCCGTGACCACCATCTATCTGGCCTTCCGCCCGGAACACCCGGCCGCACGCCTGACGGAGGACGACGAGACACGGCTGCGGGCCCTCCTGGAGAAGCACGGCGGCCGCGATTCCCTCGGCCACTTCGCGCTCCGCCGCGACAAGGCGGTCGTCTTCTCGCCGAGCGGCAAGGCGGCGGTGACCTACCGCGTCGTCTCCGGGGTGATGCTCGCCAGCGGCGACCCGATCGGGGACGTCGAGGCCTGGCCCGGCGCGATCGAACGCTTCATGGACGAGGCGAAGGCCCACTCATGGACGCCCGCCGTCATGGGCTGCTCCGAGACGGGCGGCGAGGTCTGGACCCGCGAGACCGGCCTCGACGCCCTCGAACTGGGCGACGAGGCGGTGGTGAAGGTCGCGGATTTCTCCCTGGCCGGACGCGCGATGCGGAACGTACGCCAGATGGTGAAGCGCATCGAGCGAGCCGGTTACGAGACCCGCGTACGGCGCATCCGTGACCTGAGCGAGGGGGAGCTGGACCGGATCCGGCGCGCCGCGGAGGCCTGGCGCGGCACGGACACCGAGCGCGGCTTCTCCATGGCGCTCGGCCGCATCGGCGACCCCGAGGACGGCGACTGTCTCATCGCGACGGCCCACAAGGAAGACACCGATCCGGGCCCGTACGGCGATCTGAAGGCCGTGCTCCACTTCGTCCCCTGGGGCACGGACGGGGTCTCCCTCGACCTCATGCGCCGTGACCGCTCGGCGGACCCCGGCATGAACGAACTCCTCATCGTGGCGGCCCTCCAGGCGGCTCCCCGTCTGGGCGTCGCCCGGGTCTCCCTGAACTTCGCGATGTTCCGCTCGGCCCTGGCCCGCGGCGAGAAGATCGGCGCAGGACCCGTCCTGCGGGCCTGGCGCGGTCTGCTGGTGTTCCTCTCCCGCTGGTTCCAGATCGAGTCGCTCTACAAGTTCAACGCGAAGTTCCGCCCCTACTGGGAGCCTCGTTTCGTCGTCTACCGCTCCTCCCGCGACCTCCCCCGCATCGGCTTCGCCGCCATGCAGGCCGAGGGCTTCGTGAACCTCGCCCTCCCCGGCCTCCTGCGCCGCCGCGCCCCGGCCCCGCGCCCCTGCGCCCACGCCGTGACAAAACGAAACGCACGAGCGGCGTAACCGCCTCCGCACCCCCGCCCCCACTCAGACCCCGACCGCCACGCGACGCCCACCCCCGCGCCGCGCGGCGGTCGGCTGCTTTCTGGGCTCGTCGGGGGGCCGAGGCGTTGAACCCGAACCTTGACGCCCGATTCACGGGTGGGTGGGCGGGAAACAAGCCGCGAAGCGGCAATGGGCCCCAGCCACGGACAACGAGCAGCCGCCGAACAAGACGAGCCCCCCACCACCAAGGGCGACCAACCGCTCACCGCCGGGGGCCTAGGCTGGGGACATGAGCAAAAGGAGCGGGCGCAGCCAAGTCGCGGGCCTCCCGGAATGGGACCGCTGCGCGGTCATGGGCGTCGTGAACGTGACCCCCGATTCCTTCTCGGACGGCGGCCACTGGTTCGACACGACCGCCGCCGTCAAGCACGGCCTCGACCTGGTCGCGGAAGGCGCGGACCTGGTCGACGTGGGCGGCGAGTCCACCCGCCCCGGCGCCGCCCGCGTGGACGAGGCTGAGGAGCTCAAGCGCGTCATCCCGGTGGTCCGCGGCCTCGCCTCGGAGGGCGTCACCGTCTCGGTCGACACGATGCGCGCCTCCGTGGCCGAGCGCTCGCTCGCCGCGGGCGCCGTCCTCGTCAACGACGTGAGCGGCGGCCTCGCCGACCCGGCGATGATCCCGGCCGTCGCCGCCGCGGGCGCCCCCTTCGTGGTCATGCACTGGCGCGGCTTCCTCCAGGGCAGCACCGTACGAGGGTCGTACGTGGACGTCGTCTCCGAAGTCGTCGCCGAACTCCACGCGCGCGTGGAGGCCGTTCTGGCGGGCGGTGTCGCCGCGGACCGCATAGTCGTCGATCCGGGCCTGGGCTTCTCCAAGGAGGCCGAGCACGACCTGATCCTCCTCGCCCACCTCGACCGTCTCCGGGAGCTCGGACACCCCGTGCTGGTCGCCGCCTCCCGCAAGCGGTTCCTTGGCCGCGTACTGGCGGGCCCCGAGGGCGCCCCGCCGCCCGCCCGGGAGCGGGACGCCGCCACCGCGGCCGTCTCCGCGCTCGCCGCCCACCAGGGCGCGTGGGCCGTCCGCGTCCACGAGGTACGGGCCACCGCCGACGCCGTCCGGGTCGCCCGGGCCGTGGAGGGCGCCCGGACCGCAGAGGGAGACCGGTGAGCGCCCCCCACACGGACGTCGAGCAGGTCGAACTCGCCAACACCGCCTTCTACGAGGCGATGGAGCGGGGCGACTTCGAAGTGCTGTCCTCGATCTGGCTGACCCCGTCCGACCTGGGCCACGACGAGGAGTACCACGACCCCGCACAGGCCGGCGAGGTCTCCTGCGTCCACCCCGGCTGGCCGGTGCTCAACGGCCGGGGCGAGGTCCTGAGGTCGTACGCGCTGATCATGGCGAACACCGAGTACATCCAGTTCTTCCTGACCGACGTGCACGTCTCGGTCACCGGCGACACCGCCCTGGTGACCTGTACGGAGAACATCCTCAGCGGCGGCCCGTCCCCCGAGGACAGCGACGAACTCGGCCCGCTCGTGGGCCAGCTCGTCGTCGCCACGAATGTGTTCCGCCGCACACCCGAGGGCTGGAAACTCTGGTCGCACCACGCCTCTCCCGTACTGGCCGAATCCGGCGAGGAAGAAGAGGACGAGTCGCCCGCTTGAGTGGGTATGGGCCAGGCAGAGATTGAGATCACCGGCCCCGGGGTAGGGGCGGCTACCAGCCCGTGAGCCGTCGCACGCCCCCAAAGAAAACACTCGATGAACCCTTGTTGCCCCCGGGCGGGGCGAGCCCCCTGTGGGCGAGCGCTGTCAGTGCTCGCAGGTAGATTCGAATGAGGCCGGTGTTGCCGACCGCACTCGGGAGAGCCCGCCGTTACCGACGATTGCAGGAGTGATTCGCGTGGATCGTGTCGCGCTGCGCGGCCTCAGGGCCCGTGGGCACCACGGTGTCTTTCCCAAGGAACGCGAAGAGGGCCAGACCTTCATCGTGGACCTCACACTCGGCCTGGACACCCGGCCTGCCGCGGCCGACGACGACCTCACGAAGACCGTGCACTACGGCATCGTGGCGGAGGAGGTCGTGGCCGTCGTCGAGGGCGAGCCGGTGAACCTCCTCGAGACGCTCGCCGAGCGCATCGCCCAGACGTGCCTCAAGCACGAGGGGGTCCAGGAGATCGAGGTGTGCGTCCACAAACCGGACGCCCCGATCACGGTCCCCTTCGACGACGTGACAGTCACCATCACCCGGAGCCGAGTATGACCGCGTTCACCGAGGGCCAGAGCGACCCGACCGTCCAGCCGGTGCCCGCCTCCGTGGTGGAGCGCGTGGACGCCGCCGACACGACCCTGCAGAACCCCAGGCGCGCCGTGCTCTCCCTCGGCTCGAACCTCGGAAACCGTCTGGAGACCCTCCAGGGCGCCATCGACGCCCTGGAGGACACCCCGGGCGTCCGCATCAAAGCGGTCTCCCCGGTGTACGAGACGGAGCCGTGGGGCGTGGCCCCGGGCAGCCAGCCGACGTACTTCAACGCGGTGATCGTGCTGAAGACGACCCTCCCGCCCTCCTCGCTCCTGGAGCGGGCCCACGCGGTCGAGGAGGCCTTCCACCGCGTCCGGGACGAGCGCTGGGGCCCCCGCACGATCGACGTGGACATCGTGGCGTACGCGGACGTGGTCTCCGACGACCCGGTCCTGACCCTCCCCCACCCCCGGGCCCACGAGCGCGCCTTCGTCCTGGCCCCCTGGTACGACGTGGAGCCCGAGGCCCAGCTGCCCGGCCGCGGCCCCGTGGCGCACCTCCTCGCCGACGTCCCCCGGGAAGGTGTCGCGCCCCGCGCCGACCTGGAACTCCAGCTGCCCGAGTAGTCGTTAAGGTCGAGACGCACACGGGCGGGTCGATCGAAGGGGCAATGTGAAAGAGCTGCGCATCAGGACGCTGGCCGCGGTGTTCTTCGTCGCCGGGTTGCTGTCCTGGGCGGGTGCCCGCCTGTGGAACTCGGTCGGGACACTCCCCCGGGTTCCGCTGGCCGCCCCCATCGTCCTCGCCCTGATCGCCGTCGTGCTCCTGGCCACGGCGCTCTCCCTGAGGGCCCGTCTCAAGGCCCAGCGCGAGCGCCGCCCGGACGCGAAGGGCGTCGACCCCATGATGGCGGCCCGAGCGGTCGTTTTCGGCCAGGCCAGCGCCCTTGTGGCCGCCCTCGTCGCCGGTATGTACGGCGGCACGGGCGTCTTCCTCCTGGAGTCCCTCGACATCCCCGCCCGCCGGGACCAGGCCATCTACGCCGGCTTCTCCGTCCTCGCCGGCATCGCCGTCATAGCGGCCGCCTTCTTCCTGGAGCGCGTCTGCAAACTCCCGGAGGACGACGACACGAACGGCGGCACGGCCCGAGCGACGTAACGGGGCGCAGCCCCGTAGTTCCAGGGGCGCGGGGAACTGCGCGCCCGGCCACAACAAACCCGCACGTACCGCGAAGCGCTCCCGTGAGGGAAAGCTCCCGTGAGGGAAAACGTCCCGCGAAGCGACCCGCCGCGCTCAGCGAGCCATGATCAGACTCATGGCCTCATTCCGGGTGGCCGCATCCCGCAGCTGCCCCCGAACGGCCGACGTTATGGTCTTCGCCCCCGGCTTGCGAATCCCCCGCATGGACATGCACATGTGCTCGCACTCGACCACCACGATCACGCCACGCGGCTCCAGGATCTCCATCAGCGATTCGGCGATCTGCGTGGTGAGTCGTTCCTGCACCTGCGGCCGCCGGGCGTAGACGTCCACGAGCCGCGCCAGCTTGGACAGCCCCGTGATCTTGCCGTTCGTGCTCGGGATGTACCCGACGTGCGCGACGCCCCTGAACGGCACCAGATGGTGCTCGCACGTCGAGAACACCTCGATGTCCTTCACCAGGATCATCTCGTCGTGGCCGAGATCGAACGTCGTCGTCAGGACCTCCTCGGGCGTCTGCCACAGCCCCGCGAAGATCTCCTTGTACGCCCGGGCGACCCGCCCCGGCGTCTCCCGCAGCCCCTCACGGTCCGGGTCCTCACCGACCGCGATCAGCAGCTCTCGTACGGCGTTCTCGGCGCGCTTCTCGTCGAATTCGCCGATCGTGCCCTCGCCGTCCAGCGTCACGGGATCGGTCATCTCGTGCCTCGTTCCTGAGCCTGTGACGCGTACGGATCACGCGTCTCATGTTCGGGCATACAAAGATGCCGCGCCCCCCAGGCTAAGACCTGGGGGGCGCGGCATTCGTTCCGGGCCTGGTGAGACGTATCGCACCCGAGCCTGGATCAGCTCTCGGAACGGTCCTCGGGGGCCGACTCGGTCACCGGGAGCGCCTCGGTGGAGGCACTGGTGCTCGCGGTGATCGCGGGGCTGGCGCCGTTCGTCCCGTTCGTCAGTGACAGCTCCCTGGGGGAGAGCACCGGCGGGCGGGTGGACGGCGTGCGCCGGGAGGAACCGGTCCACGCGGGGCGGGCCGGACGCTTGACGAGGGGAGCGAAGACCTCGGCGATCTGCTCCTTGCTCAGCGTCTCCTTCTCCAGCAGCTGGAGGACCAGCGCATCGAGGACGTCGCGGTTCTCGACCAGGATCTCCCAGGCCTCGTTGTGCGCGTTCTCGATGAGCTTCTTGACCTCTTCGTCGACGAGCGCGGCGACCTCTTCCGAGTAGTCGCGCGGGTGCGACATCTCCCGGCCCAGGAAGGGCTCGGTGTTGTCGCCGCCGAACTTGATCGCGCCGAGACGCTCGGTCATGCCGTACTGCGTGACCATCGCGCGGGCCGTGGCGGTGGCCTTCTCGATGTCGTTCGCGGCACCCGTGGTCGGGTCGTGGAAGACGAGCTCCTCGGCCGCGCGCCCGCCCAGCATGTATGCCAGCTGGTCGAGCATTTCGTTGCGGGTCGTGGAGTACTTGTCCTCGTCCGGCAGGACCATCGTGTAGCCCAGAGCACGGCCTCTGGAGAGGATCGTGATCTTGTGGACCGGGTCGGAGTTCGGAGACGCCGCCGCGACCAGAGCGTGTCCGCCCTCGTGGTACGCGGTGATCTTCTTCTCCTTGTCCGACATGATCCGGGTCCGCTTCTGCGGGCCCGCGACCACACGGTCGATCGCCTCGTCGAGCATGTTGTTGTCGATGAGCTTCAGGTTGCTGCGTGCGGTGAGCAGCGCGGCTTCGTTCAGCACGTTCGACAGGTCGGCGCCCGTGAAGCCGGGCGTACGCCGGGCAACCGCGCCCAGGTCGACGTCCGGTGCGACCGGCTTGCCCTTCTGGTGGACCTTGAGGATCTCCAGACGGCCCTGCATGTCCGGGCGGTCGACCGCGATCTGGCGGTCGAACCGGCCGGGGCGCAGGAGGGCCGGGTCGAGGATGTCCGGACGGTTCGTGGCGGCGATGAGAATCACGCCGCCCTTGACGTCGAAGCCGTCCATCTCGACGAGCAGCTGGTTCAGCGTCTGCTCGCGCTCGTCGTGACCGCCGCCGAGGCCGGCGCCGCGATGGCGGCCGACCGCGTCGATCTCGTCGACGAAGACGATCGCCGGGGCGTTCGCCTTGGCCTGCTCGAAGAGGTCACGGACTCGGGAGGCACCGACACCGACGAACATCTCGACGAAGTCGGAACCGGAGATCGAGTAGAACGGGACGCCCGCCTCACCCGCGACAGCACGCGCGAGCAGCGTCTTGCCCGTACCGGGAGGCCCGTAGAGGAGCACGCCCTTGGGGATCTTCGCCCCGACGGCCTGGAACTTCGCCGGCTCCTGGAGGAACTCCTTGATCTCGTGGAGCTCCTCGACCGCCTCGTCCGAGCCCGCCACGTCGGCGAACGTCGTCTTCGGGGTGTCCTTGGTGATGAGCTTCGCCTTGGACTTCCCGAAGTTCATGACCCGGGAGCCGCCGCCCTGCATCTGATTCATCAGGAACAGGAAGACAACGACGATGAGGACGAAGGGGAGCAGGGACAGCAGGATGCCGACGAAAGCGTTCTGCTTGGTCGGCGAGACCGTGTAGCCGTCCGGAATCTGCTTGTTCTGGAACTTGTCCTGGAGGGTGGTGGCCAGGGCCACGCCCTGGTCGCCGATGTAGCTCGCCTGGATCTTCGAGCTGCCCTCGACCTTTGTACCGTCCTTGAGCTCGATCTTGATGACCTGCTCGTCGCCGGTGGTGAGCTTGGCCTGCTGGACCTTGTTGTCATTGATCGCCTGGACGACCTGGCCTGTGTCCACCGTCTTGTAGCCACCGGACGAGCCGACGACCTGCATCAACACGACCACGGCAAGGACGGCCAGCACGATCCACATGACCGGCCCACGGAAGTATCGCTTCACGTCCATCCATACGGAGCGGTGCCGCCCCGTCCCTCCTGCCATAGTGAGTTTGATAAGACTGTTCTTCGGACGGTACCTCAGCATTGTCACCCGAAGCTGCGCGGTCCGGCTGACAAACCCGTCTACGCATGCTCCAACGGCGCGAAACCCGCTGGGGTTCCCGGACGTCCTACAGGGGTTGGACCCCTGTCGGTGGGACGCCGTCCCTCCAGGGTGCCTCAGCCGCCGTAGACGTGAGGCGCGAGCGTACCGACGAACGGCAGGTTCCGGTACTTCTCCGCGTAGTCGAGGCCGTAGCCGATGACGAACTCGTTGGGAATGTCGAAGCCGACCCACTCCACGTCGATCGCGACCTTCGCGGCCTCCGGCTTGCGCAGCAGCGTGCACACCTTGAGGGACGCGGGCTCGCGGGAGCCGAGGTTGGAGATGAGCCAGGAGAGTGTGAGCCCGGAGTCGATGATGTCCTCGACGATCAGGACGTGCTTGCCCTTGATGTCGGTGTCGAGGTCCTTGAGGATCCGCACCACTCCGGAGGACTGGGTGCCCGCCCCGTACGAGGACACCGCCATCCAGTCCATGGTGACGGGGGTGGACAGGGCCCGGGCCAGGTCCGCCATGACCATCACGGCGCCCTTGAGGACACCGACGATCAGCAGGTCCTTGCCCGCGTACTCCGCGTCGATCTTCGCAGCCAGCTCGCCCAGCTTCGCGTCGATCTCTTCCTTGGTGATGAGCACCGACTTGAGGTCGGTGCCCAGGTCTTTCGCGTCCACCCGCATCACTTTCGGTCGTCCCACCGGCTGCTTCCCGGCCCTCCCCGAAGAGGAGCCGCTCCCCGAAGGGGTTGCCCTCCGGGGCGGGTCGCTCCCCGAAGGGGAACCCTTTTTCAGCCTTGCCGAATCACCAGTCTGCCACCCTGCCGCTGGGCGACGACTTTGCCCGGGAGGTTGATGGCTCCCTGACCGCGCCAGCCGGTGATCAGCCGGTCGACCTCTTCGATGTGCCGGGCGAACAGCGAACCGGCGGGCGCCCCGGCCTCGATGGCGGCGCGGCGCAGGATGCGGCGGCGCACGGCGGGCGGCAGGGCGTACAGCTTGGCGCACTCCAGGAGGCCCGTGGCGTCGCGTACGGACGCCTCGGCCTGACCCGCCCACGCGTCGAGCGCGTCGGCGTCGTCACGGGACAGCTGAGCCGTACGGGCGAGTGCCTCGACGACGCCCTTGCCGAGCGCCTTCTCCAGGGCGGGCAGTCCCTCGTGGCGCAGCCGGGAACGGGTGTACGCCGGATCCGCGTTGTGGGGGTCGTCCCACACGGGCAGGGACTGGACCATGCAGGCCTTGCGGGCGGTCTGCCGGTCGAGGTGCAGGAAGGGGCGGCGGTAGCGACGGGCGGCTCCCGGTCCTCCGGAGACGGCGGCCATTCCGGACAGGGAACGGATGCCGGAGCCGCGGGCCAGGCCGAGCAGGACGGTTTCGGCTTGGTCGTCGCGGGTGTGGCCGAGCAGGACAGCGGCGGCGCCGTGGCGCTCTGCGGCGGCGTCCAGAGCGCCGTAGCGGGCGTCGCGGGCCGCGGCCTCGGGCCCGCCGTCCCGGCCGACGCTGACGGCCACGGACTCGACCGGGGCCAGGCCGAGTTCGTTGAGGCGCAGCACCACCTCCGCTGCGCGCAGGTCGGAGCCGGGCTGCAGACCGTGGTCCACGGTGACACCACCGGCGCGGATGCCGAGTTTGGGGGCTTCGAAGGCGAGGGCGGAGGCGAGCGCCATGGAGTCGGCGCCGCCGGAGCACGCGACGAGCACGAGCGGCGGGGGCGGCTGCTCGTGCGAAGTGCCGGGCGAGGCGGAGGGGGCGGAGGTGGCGTCGGGTGAGGGCGTGTGATCGGTGAGGACGTCATGGAGCACGCGGCGGACCGCCAGGCGTATCGCCGCGACCGCAGGATGGGGACCCATGTCCGGTTCCCTTCATGAAATTGTCGGGGGGTGAGCCCGAGGTCGGTCACTCAGAGTGTGTAGATGGTGACAGAACCGGGCCGTTCCCCGAGCATTGCACGCCTACCCATCGCTCACGGTCCCTCGGACGGGTGATTGGAGGGGCGTTCACCTGCCGTCGGCCGGATTCAATTCACGACTCTGCCTTACGGTGCACCCGCGCGACCCAGTCCGCCGGTTTGGCGATCTCCGACTTGGTCGGGAGCGTGTTCGGTGAGGTCCACACCCGGTTGAAGCCGTCCATGCCGACCTCGTCCACGACCGCGCGGACGAATCGCTCCCCGTCGCGGTACTGGCGCAGTTTGGCGTCGAGGCCGAGGAGCTTGCGCAGGGCCAGGTCGAGGCGGGAGGCGCCGCGGGCGCGTCGCTGCTGGAATTTCTCGCGGATCTCGGCGACGGACGGGACGACGGCGGGGCCGACGCCGTCCATCACGAAGTCGGCGTGTCCCTCCAGGAGGGACATCACGGCGGTCAGCCGGCCGAGGATCTCGCGCTGGGCGGGGGTCTGCACGATCTCGACGATGGAGCGCTGGTCGTCGCCCTCCTCGCCCTCGGGGCGGCCGCCCGCGAGGGACTGGGCGGCCTCGCGGATGCGCTCCAGGACGGTCATGGGGTCGACCTCGGTCTCCCCCAAGAAAGACTGGATTTCGCCCTCGAGGTGGTCACGCAGCCAGGGCACGGCCGTGAACTGCGTGCGGTGGGTCTCCTCGTGGAGGCAGACCCAGAGCCGGAAGTCGTGGGGCTGGACGTCGAGTTCGCGCTCCACGTGCACGATGTTCGGCGCGACCAGGAGAAGTCGTCCGCCGCCGTTCTCGCCGGCCGGGAGTTCGCGCGTGGCCGGGGCGAAGGTCTCGTACTGGCCGAGGACCCGGGAGGAGAGGAAGGACAGCAGCATGCCCAGCTCGACGCCGGTGACCTTGCCGCCGACGGCGCCCAGGACGGCTCCGCCGGGGGTGCTGCCGCGACGTTCCTGCATCTTGTCGAGCAGCGGTTTGAGCAGTTCCCGGAACCCGGCGACGTTCGCCCGGACCCAGCCCGGGCGGTCGACGACGAGGATGGGGGTGTCGTGGAGGTCGTCGCCACCCATCCGCGTGAAGCCGCGGACGTGCTCCTCCGAGGCCTTTGCGTGCCGGCGCAGCTCCGCGACGACGGCCCTGGCCTCGTCGCGGCTCACTTCTGGGCCCGGCCTTACGAGCCGGGTCGCGGTCGCCACCGCGAGATTCCAGTCGACCATCTCCGCACCACCGATGCTCGTCATGCAGTCAACCGTACGTGAGCGCTGCCGCTTGGGGCAGGGAGTGGACCGCAGGGGCTGCCCTTGTGGATCGGGTGCGGGTCCGCTGTGGCTGAGCGCGCAGTTCCCCGCGCCGCTGTCGGCTGCCCCTGCGGGGCTCGCCGACAGCGGCAGTTTCACTTGCAGCCGCAGGTCGCCAGTGTTGATGCCAGGGCGTCCAGGGCCTTCTGGGTTGCCGTCGGCTCTGTGGGTGGGTCGGAGGCCGTCAGGAAGGCGAAGGCCAGGAGGTGGCCGTCCGTGTCCACAACGGTGCCCGCCAGGGTGTGTACGCCGGTCAGGGTGCCCGTCTTGGCGCGTACGAGGCCGGTGCCGGGCTGGCCGGCGTAGCGCGTGCTGAGGGTGCCGGTGAAACCGGCCACGGGGAGGCCTGTGAGGGCGGCGCGCAGCTCCGGGTGGGCGGGGTCGGCGGCCTTGGCCAGCAGGGCGGTGAGCAGGTCCGCGGTGAGCTTGTCGGCGCGGTCCAGGCCGCTGCCGTCGGCGAACTCCGCGCCCTTGAGCGGCAGTCCGAGCTTCTTCAGCTGCTTGCGGATGGCGGTGCCGCCGCCCTTGAAGCTCGCCGGTTCGTCCGCGGCGACGGCCGTCTGGCGGGCCAGGGCCTCGGCGATGTCGTTGTCGCTGTTGGTCAGCATGCGTTCGACCAGGGCGGACAGGGGCGGGGACTTCACCGTGGCGAGGGCCTTGGCGCGGTCGGTCGCCTTGGAGGGGCCGGGGACCGTGGTCTTGATGCCGCGGTCCTTCAGCAGATCCGCGAACTTCTTCGCCGCGTCGGCCGCCGGGTCCTCGCTGCGCTTCGCGGTGCCGCTTGAGGTGTCGTCGAGCCGCCCCTCGTCGGCCATCAGGGCGGTGACCCGGGCGACATTGGTGTTGTCGAGCCCGATGGGGTGCACGTCGGGGCCCTCGTACAGCGAGGTGTCGTACGAGAGGGTCACCTCTGCACCTCGACGGGCTTTGCGGTCCTTGAGGGCGCGGGCGGTTTCGTCGGCGAGGGTGCGCAGGCTCGCGTTGCCCTCCGCGTCCTTGCGGGCGGTCAGCGTGGGGTCGCCGCCGCCGACGAGGACGACCTCCTCGGTGTCCGGTTCCAGGACCGTACGGGTCTCGATGCGATGGTCGGCGCCCGCCGCGGTGAGTGCTGCGACGGCCGTGGCGATCTTCGTCGTGGACGCCGGGGTCAGCGCGTCGCCCGCGCCCTTGCCGTACAGGCGCTTTCCGGTGGCCAGGTCGACGACGGCGGCCGCGCGTTCGGAGCCCAGCGCGGCGTTGTCGAGGAGCGGGCCGAGGACGTCGGCGAGGGCCTTCTCCGTGGGGGACGGCCCGGCGCCGACGGAACCGCCGAGTCCGGTGAGCACGGACGCGGCGCTGGGGGCGGGCGCCGGCGCCTTTCCGGACGTACCGGACACATGACCGTGATCTGCGCCACCTGCGCGCCCCTGCGATGCGGCCCAGTCGCGCTCCGCCGTACGCTGACCGGTGGAGTCCCAGGGCCCGGCCGCAGTGACCACGGTGGCCGCCACGACGAGTCCGAGGGTGGCGGCGCCCGCCGTGAACTGCACGGTCGACGGCTGCGTGACCAGCGGCTTCACGGCTCCTGCGGCCCGGACGAGCGGTGGCTTCACTGTTCCCACGGCCCGTACGAGTTGCGGTCTCACGGACCGCGCGACCCGCACCACATGCGGTCTCGCGGCCCGCCAAGCCTTCAGCTCTGGCACGACCACCAGCCCCTTTCGCGATCACACACCTGCGTGAGGGACACTTAACCACCAGAACTATGTGCTGATCATGGAGGAGCCACCGGTGGAGTTCGACGTCACGATCGAGATTCCGAAGGGTTCACGGAACAAGTACGAGGTGGACCACGAGACCGGTCGGATCCGTCTGGACCGTCGCCTCTTCACCTCGACCAGTTACCCGGCCGACTACGGCTTCGTCGAGAACACCCTCGGCGAGGACGGCGACCCGCTGGACGCGCTGGTCATCCTGGACGAGCCGACCTTCCCCGGCTGTCTCATCCAGTGCCGCACGATCGGCATGTTCCGTATGACGGACGAGGCCGGCGGCGACGACAAGCTGCTGTGCGTGCCCGCGCACGACCCTCGCGTGGAGCACCTGCGGGACATCCACCACGTGTCGGAGTTCGACCGTCTGGAGATCCAGCACTTCTTCGAGGTCTACAAGGACCTGGAGCCGGGCAAGTCCGTCGAGGGCGCCAACTGGGTGGGTCGTACGGACGCCGAGGCCGAGATCGAGCGGTCCTACAAGCGGTTCAAGGAGACGGGCGGTCACTGACCCCCCGTGGCCTGAGGGCCGCGTGACCCCCACGGGGTCGCGCGGCCCCTTTGTCTGTCAGTGCGCATACTGAGGCGTACCGAATGTGCGATTCAGGAGTCGTGGGTGACCGAGCCGGAGGCGGAAGACCGTAAGCCGCAGTCGGACGAGGCGAGGAGTGCGTTCGTCCCGCCCGCCGGTGTGGTGGCGCAGCCCGCGCCGGTCGAGGAGGAGTCCTCGACGACGTCGGAGTTCGCGCTTCCCAAGGGGCTCGGCGTCCCGCAGGTGCCCGCCACCGACTCGGAGGGGTCGGCGTTCAGCACGCCGAGGACCTACAGCGCGAAGCACGCGCCGCTCGCCTTCACCCCGCCCACCGGCATACCGCGGGTCGATCTCACCAAGGACGTCCCCTGGCAGGACCGGATGCGCACGATGCTGCGCATGCCCGTCGCCGAGCGGCCCGTCCCCGAGACCGTGCAGAAGACGGAGGACGAGGGTCCGGCCGTCCCGCGCGTGCTCGACCTGACCCTGCGTATCGGCGAGTTGCTGCTCGCCGGCGGCGAGGGCGCCGAGGACGTGGAGGCGGCGATGTTCGCCGTCTGCCGTTCGTACGGCCTCGACCGCTGCGAGCCGGGCGTCACCTTCACGCTGCTGTCCATCTCGTACCAGCCGTCGCTGGTCGAGGATCCGGTGACCGCGTCACGGACCGTACGGCGCCGGGGCACCGACTACACACGTCTGGCGGCCGTCTACCAGCTCGTCGACGACATCAGCGACGACCAGACCGAGGTCTCCCTGGAGGAGTCCTACCGGCGGCTCGCTGAGATCCGCCGCAACCGGCACCCGTACAGCGGCTGGGTGCTGACCCTCGCCACCGGGCTGCTCGCGGGCGCGGCCTCCGTGCTCGTCGGCGGTGACGCGATCGTGTTCGTCGCGGCCGCCGTCGGCGCGATGCTGGGCGACCGGCTGGCGTGGCTGTGCGCGGGGCGCGGGCTGCCGGAGTTCTACCAGTTCACGATGGCCGCGATGCCGGCCGCCGCGATGGGTGCCGCGCTGACGATCGCGCACGTCGACGTGCGGGCGTCAGCGGTGATCACCGGTGGGCTCTTCGCGCTGCTGCCCGGACGTGCGCTGGTGGCGGGCGTGCAGGACGGGCTGACCGGCTACTACATCACCGCGGCGGCCCGGCTCCTGGAAGTCATGTACTTCTACGTCGGCATCGTCATCGGCGTCCTCGTGATCCTGTACTTCGGCGTGACGCTGGGCGCCGAACTCAATCCGGACACGGCCCTGCAGTCCGCCGAGCGGCCGTACTGGCAGATCGCCGCGTCGATGCTCCTGACGCTGACCTTCGCGGTGCTGCTCCAGCAGGAACGTTCCACTGTGCTGATCGTGACGCTCAACGGGGGCGTGGCGTGGAGTGTGTACGGGGCCATGCACTACGCGGGCGAGATCTCGCCCGTCGCCTCCACGGCCGCGGCGGCCGGGCTCGTGGGGCTGTTCGGACAGCTGCTGTCGCGGTACCGGTTCGCTTCGGCGCTGCCTTACACCACCGCGGCGATCGGGCCCCTGTTGCCGGGGTCGGCCACGTATTTCGGGCTGCTGGCGATCGCTCAGAACGATGTCGACGAGGGGCTGGTGTCGCTGACGAAGGCGGCCGCTCTTGCGATGGCCATCGCTATCGGGGTGAATCTGGGGTCCGAGATTTCTCGGCTGTTCCTGCGTCTGCCCGGGGCTTCCGCCGGGGCGCGGAGGGCGGCGAAGAGGACCCGCGGGTTCTGAGGTGCGGGTCCTCTTGGGGCGGCTTTGATCGTGGGTGGCTGTCGTTCGTAGCCGGGTGCGGGTTGCCTTTGGCTGATCGCGCAGTTCCCCGCGCCCCTTATGGGGCGCGCTTCGGTTGAGCCGCGTTCGTCAGTTCTGCGGGTAGTTCTGGCCGTACGGGTGGCCCTGGTTCTGGGGGTACTGCTGGCCCTGGTTCGGGTCCTGGGGGTACGGGGGCTGGGGGTACTGCTGCTGGTTCTGGGGCGGGTAGTTCTGGGGGTACTGCTGGGCGTACTGGTCCTGGGGGTAGCCGCCGTAGTTCTGGTCGTAGCCCTGGTCCGGGGTGTAGGGCTGCTGTTGGTACTGCTGGTTCTGGCCGCCGTTGGCGTTGTTGCCGTAGTAGTCGTCCTGGCCGTTCTGACCGTTCTCGTGGGCCGGGGGGATGCGGCGGAGCTGGGTCGTCTGATCGTCCATGACCTGCGGCGCCGGGGGCTGCTGCTGCGGGTTCTTCTTGGACTTACTGCGGGCCCGCATGAACTCGATGATGATCGGGACCACCGAGATGAAGACGATCAGGAGCAGGATCGGCTCGATGTTCTTCTTCACGAAGTCGATCTGGCCGAGCCAGGAGCCGAGCAGTGTGACGCCCGCGCCCCAGAGGATGCCGCCGACCACGTTGAAGATCAGGAACGAGCGGTACTTCATGCCGCTGACACCGGCGATGATCGGCGTGAACGTCCGCACGATGGGCACGAAGCGGGCCAGGACCAGGGACTTGGGGCCGTACTTCTCGAAGAACTCGTGGGCCTTGACCACGTTCTCCTGTTTGAAGAGGCGCGAGTCCGGCCGGGTGAAGAGCGACGGCCCCACCTTCTTGCCGAACATGTAGCCCACCTGGTCGCCGACGATCGCGGCGATGCAGATCAGAACGATGGCGGCCCAGAGCGGGAAGTCCAGCTGGTTCGACGTGATCAGCAGACCCGCCGTGAACAGCAGGGAGTCACCCGGCAGGAAGAAGCCGATGAGCAGGCCGGACTCGGCGAAGACGATCAGGAGCAGGCCCCAGATGCCGAACGAGTCGAGAAGGTAGTCCGGATCCAACCAGCTTGGGCCGAGGGCAAGCGTCGTCGTCACGATTCCGGACTCCTGAGGGTGGTGGATATGCGGCAGGCGAGGGTGTGGCCGACCAAAGTTATCAACGCAGCATGAAGGGTCCAGGTTCCACCGGCTCCTACAGGATGCACTGTGCCCCGACTGGGACAAAGCTGTGAGCCATGGGAATCGAAGAATACGGCGGCGGTCAGGGACCCCAGCCCGACGTACTGGTCGTGACGACGAACGACGTGCCCGGCTACCGGGTCGAGCAGGTCGTCGGTGAGGTCTTCGGACTGACCGTGCGCTCCAGGCATCTGGGCAGCCAGATCGGCGCGGGTCTGAAGTCGATGATCGGCGGCGAGCTCAAGGGCCTCACCAAGACGCTGGTGGAGACCCGCAACCAGGCGATGGAACGGCTCGTCGAGCAGGCACGCGCGCGGGGCGCCAACGGTGTGCTGGCGTTCCGCTTCGACGTGACCGAGGCGTCGGACGTCGGAACGGAGGTGTGCGCGTACGGCACGGCCGTGGTGATGGTCAAGGAATAGCGCGACGGCTGTACGGGGGTAAGGGGCGCCCGCCATTGCGAACGCCCCTTACCGCCCTCCCTCTACTCGCGGGCATTCGCCGATCGCCTCGGGCCTCTTGCCGCCCGCGCCCTCAGGCCTCGTGCCGTGCCGCGTTCGCCGTGATCGCGTCCCTCAGGTGCTCGGCGAGCCCCGGACGCATGGAGTCGTAGAACGCCTTGAACCGCTCGTCCGACATGTACATCTCGCCGAGACCCCGGTGGATCTCGTACGAGCAGTCGTAGAACCACTGGCCGATGTGCTGCCGGTGTTCCTCGGCCATGTCCATGGCCCGCTCCCCCGTGGCGGGCTCGCCGGCCTCCATGAGGGCGTCATAGCGCTCGCCCCAGGAGGCGACCTCGGCCTGCATGCGCTTCCAGTCGTCCTTGGTGTAGCGGGCGGCGCGGCGCTGCGACTCCGCGTACGCCTCGGTGCCTCCCCAGCGGCGCTCGGCCTCCTCCGCGTGCTCCTCGGGGTCCTTGTCGCCGAAGACCTCGAACTTCTCCTCGGGTGTGAGGTTGATGCCCATCGTGCGTGCCTCCATGGCGTGCTCCACGGCCGCGGCCATCTTCTGCAGCTTCTCGATCCGGGCGGTCAGCAGCTCGTGCTGGCGGCGCAGATGCGCGCGCGGGTCCGCCTCCGGGTCGTCGAGCAGGGCCGCGACCTCGTCGAGCGGAAAGCCCAGCTCCCGGTAGAACAGGATCTGCTGCAGCCGGTCGAGATCCTCGTCGCCGTAGCGCCGGTGGCCCGCGTGGCTGCGCTCGCTCGGCACGAGCAGCCCGATCTCGTCGTAGTGGTGCAGCGTCCGCACCGTCACCCCGGCGAAACCGGCGACCTGTCCCACGGAGTAGCTCATCGTCTCCGCTCCCTCCTTTTCGGTACGCGTCCCAGGCTGCGGCCTCACGTCACGTGAGGTGCAAGCCGGAATCCACCGGCCGCTTCCGCCGGACCCGAATCCACCGGGTGCCATGCCGGTTTTACCCGCTTATGACGAGGTGGTGGCCCACCATGGAGGCCCGACCTCACCGACCGGAGGACCCATGCCGCTGCACACCGGCCCCGAGCAGCCCGACGAGCGTCCCGCGACCGTCAACCCCTTCTACGGGCAGGCGAATCCGGTCGGCGGCATGACCGAGGCCCCGCCCCAGCACCGGCTGCCGGACGGGCCGCTGCCGCCCTCCACCGCGTATCAGCTGGTGCACGACGAGCTGATGCTGGACGGCAACTCCCGCCTCAACCTCGCCACCTTCGTCACCACCTGGATGGAACCCCAGGCCGGGGTGCTGATGACCGAGTGCAGCGACAAGAACATGATCGACAAGGACGAGTACCCGCGCACGGCCGAGCTGGAGCGGCGATGTGTGGCGATGCTCGCCGACCTGTGGAACGCGCCGGATCCGTCCGCCGCCGTGGGCTGTTCCACGACGGGGTCCAGCGAGGCGTGCATGCTCGCGGGCATGGCGCTCAAGCGCCGCTGGGCCAAGCGCAACGCCGACCGGTATCCGGGGGCCCGCCCCAATCTCGTCATGGGCGTCAACGTCCAGGTCTGCTGGGACAAGTTCTGCAACTTCTGGGAGGTCGAGGCCCGTCAGGTGCCCATGGAGGGCGACCGGTTCCACCTCGACCCGCAGGCCGCCGCCGAACTGTGCGACGAGAACACCATCGGCGTCGTCGGCATCCTCGGCTCCACCTTTGACGGATCGTACGAGCCGATCGCCGAACTCTGCGCCGCCCTGGACGAGTTGCAGTCGCGCACGGGTCTGGACATCCCCGTCCACGTCGACGGCGCGTCCGGCGCGATGGTCGCTCCCTTCCTCGACGAGGACCTGGTCTGGGACTTCCGGCTGCCGCGTGTCTCCTCCATCAACACCTCGGGGCACAAGTACGGACTGGTCTACCCGGGTGTCGGCTGGGCGCTGTGGCGCTCGGCCGCCGAGCTGCCGGAGGAGCTGGTCTTCCGGGTCAACTACCTGGGCGGTGACATGCCGACCTTCGCGCTCAACTTCTCCCGGCCGGGGGCGCAGGTCGTGGCGCAGTACTACACCTTCCTTCGGCTGGGCCGCGAGGGCTACCGGGCTGTTCAGCAGACGACGCGGGACGTCGCCCTGGGGCTCGCCGAACGGATCGAGGCGCTCGGCGACTTCCGTCTCCTCACCCGGGGCGACCAGTTGCCGGTGTTCGCGTTCACAACGGCTCCGGACATCACCGCGTACGACGTCTTCGACGTGTCCCGGCGTATGCGGGAGCGGGGCTGGCTGCTGCCGGCGTACACCTTCCCCGAGAACCGTGAGGACCTGTCCGTGCTGCGGGTGGTGTGCCGCAACGGGTTCTCGTCCGACCTCGCCGAGCTGTTCGTGGAGGACCTGGGCCGTCTGCTGCCCGAACTGCGCCAGCAGCAGCACCCGCTGACCCGGGACAAGGGGGCGGCGACCGGCTTCCACCACTGAGCGGGCCTTCCCGGCACGGTCGTCCCTTCCGGCACCGGCCCCGCCAGCGCCTCCGCCGCCACCGCCGCCCCCACCTCCGTCGCTTCCGCCCCCTCCGGTCAGTCGCCGTCCCCCAGTTCGAACCGGTGCCAGTGGGTGCCGTCGGCGGATATCCGGAAGGTCCCTGCGCCGAAGCTGTCGGCCCCCAGGTAGCCCAGCGGCGTCACGGTGACGGAGCCCGAGATGCCTCGCCCGCCGCTGCCCCGCTGGAAGGTGCGGCCGCCGTCGGTACTGCGCCAGACGCCGTCCTCGCCGTGGACGGTGAGGCTGCCGTCGGCGGCGACCACCAGGTCACCGAGGCTGGAGCGGGGCTCCGCGCCCTTGCGGTGCCTCCAGACGCGCTGCCAGGTGTGGCCGGCGTCGGTGCTGCGGTGGATGGCCCGCAGGCCGTTCTTCACGGTGTCGTCCTCAGGCAACTGGCCCGTCTCCAGGGCATACAGCGTGCCGTCCGCCTCTGTCACGCGCACATGTGACGCCCGGTCGGCGCCCGGGAGCGGGGCCCTCCTCCACGTGCGTCCCCGGTCCTCACTGGCGGCGAGCACGGGCCTGCCCGTCCGCGGGTCGTCGGCCGCGGCGAAGAGCACGTCCGGCCCCTCCGGCGGGTTCACGGTTCCGGCCGTGAGGGTGACCTCCCCCGCCGGGCTCACCACCCCTTCCAGCGGCGGCTGCGTGGCCAGCACGCGGAACTCACCCGTGTCCGGCAGAACGACGAGCAGTCGGGACCGCTCGCAGTAGCTGTTGTCGTCCAGCACCTTCACGCAGTCCCGGACCAGAGCGCCTCCCTCGGGCACCACCGGGATCGTCCCCGAGGGTTTCTCCGAGCCCGTCCGCCAGGTGCGGCCGCCGTCGGCCGTGAACCAGGTCCGGTACGTCGGCGGCCAGACGCCCTCGGTGATCAGCGCGCGGCCTGGGCCCAGTCCGGTGAGCCCCACCGTGATTCCGAGATCGCCCGTCACGTCCGGCAGCGGCGAGCGCACCGGGCGCCAGGCGTCCGCTCCTCTGTCCAGCACGGCCACGCTCTGCCGGCAGCGCTTCTCCCCGCACTGCGCGAAGAGCGCGAAGCCGCTGCCGTCCGCCGCGAAGTCGACGCCCGACGGACTGCCGGGCAGCCCGGGTGCCGACGGGATCCGGGGAGGCGTCACCCCGGATCCCGCCGGATCGGCCGCGGCGCCCGAGGACCCGGCTGACGAGGCCCCGGCGGGCGAAGACCTCGCGGCCCCCGCCGCACCGCCCCCTCGCGGCTCGGCCTCGGCGCACGCCCCCAGCAACGCCGACACCCCGAGCACCGCGGCCAGAACCGCGGCGGCCCTCCTCCTCAGCCCCGACCACCCCATGGAATCCCCCGATCAGCGACGAACCGATGCCCCGCCGCGCTCCTCGCGCAGCGTCTGCTTCTGGTACACCGCTCGCCGCGATCGGGTTCCCACTTCGTCCCGGCGACTTCGCCGCGGGGGTGACCGACCCGCGCCTGGACCGACCCGTACCGAGGCCTGGCACGAACCGAGGCCTGGCACGAACCGAGGCCTGGCCCGTACCAACGCCCGGCCCGTACCCACGCCCAGCCCGCCCCGGCAGCCACCACCCCGTACCGGTCCCCGCCCGGACCCCCTACTTGCTCAGCGCCCCGAACCTCCGTACCGCCAGCGGGAAGAACACCGCGATCAGGGCGAGCGGCCAGAGCACCGCCAGGAGTTGGGCGTGTTCCGCCGCCCAGGACGTGCTCACCGCGCCGCCTTCGTTGCCGAACAGGTCACGTACCGCCGTGGCCGTCGCGGACATGGGGTTCCACTCGACGGTCGCCCCCAGCCAGCCCGGCATGGACTCGGGAGTGGCGAAGGCGTTGGACAGGAAGCTCACCGGCCAGACCAGGATCTGCACGGTGACCACGAGTTCCGGCTTGCCCGCCACCATCGCCAGGTGGATGCCTATCCACAGCATCGCGAACCGCAGCAGGAGCAGCAGGCCGAGCGCGCCCAGGAAGGCCGCGAACGAGCCGTGCCAGGTCCAGCCGACCGCGAGCCCGACGCCGACGAGGACCACCAGGGAGAGGGCCGACTGCAGCATGTCCGCGGCCGAACGGCCCACGAGGACGGCGCCGACGGTCATCGGCATCGACCGGAACCGGTCGATCACTCCCTTGTTGAGGTCCTGGGTGACCGCGACCATGGTGGCGTCGAGGCCGAAGGCCATGGTCAGCGCGAACATGCCCGGTACCAGGTACTCGCGGTAGTCGCCCGAGATGCCGCTGCCGCCGCCCATCAGATAGCCGAACATCAGCAGGAGCATCACGGGGAACGCCAGCCCCACGAAGACCTGGAAGGGCTGCCGTGCCCAGTGGGCGAGTTCGCGTCGGGTCATGGTCCAGGAGTCGGTGACGGCCCAGCTCAACGACGTACTCACGCGGCCTCCTCGGTCTTGCCGGTCAGATGCAGGAAGACCTCGTCCAGGGTCGGCCGGCGCAGTGCGATGTCCTCGGCCTCTATCCCGGCCTCCTCCAGGGCGCGTACGGCCCCGGCGAGGGCCGTCATGCGGTCGGTGACCGGGGCGCTGAGCAGGCGCCGGTCGGCGTCCACGGAGAGGGTGGCCTTGTCGAACGGCAACAGGGCCACGGCGGCGCCCAGTTGGCCCGCGTCGTGCAGGACGACGTCGATCCGGTCGCCGCCCGTCTTCGCCTTCAGCTCGTCCGCCGTGCCGTCCGCGATGACCTGACCCCGGTCGATGACCGAGATGCGGTCGGCGAGCTGGTCCGCCTCCTCCAGGTACTGCGTGGTGAGCAGCACGGTCGTGCCGCCGCCGACCAGGGAGCGCACCGCGTTCCACACCTCCGCGCGTCCTCGCGGGTCCAGGCCCGTCGTCGGCTCGTCCAGGAAGAGCACCTCCGGTTCGGTGATGAGCGAGGCGGCGAGGTCGAGCCGGCGCCGCATGCCTCCGCTGTACTGCTTGACCGCCTTGCGGCCCGTGTCCCCCAGGCCGAACCGCTCCAGGAGCTCGTCGGCCCGCACGCGCGCGCGGCGGGCACCCAGGTGGTAGAGACGGCCGAACATCTCCAGGTTCTGCCGTCCGCCGAGCTCCTCGTCGAGCGCCGCGTGCTGGCCGAGCAGTCCGATGCGGAAGCGCACCTCGTGTGCGTCGGTCCTCACGTCGTGCCCCGCCACCTCGACGCGGCCCTCGTCGGGCCGCAGCAGGGTGGCCAGGATGCGGACCAGGGTCGTCTTGCCCGCGCCGTTCGGCCCGAGCACTCCGTGCACCGTGCCGCGCCCGACGCTCAGGTCGAGCCCGTCCAGCGCGTGCTTGTCTCCGTACCTCTTCCGTACGCCCTCGACGACGATCACGTCGGTCATCGGGCTCCCTTCACCTTCGAGTAATCAAACTTGACTACCAGCGTGCCGGTGAACCGTATGCCCGTCCGGGCGCTTAGTCAAACTTGATTAGCGAAAATTCTCCGAGCCTGCCGAGCACGCGTGCCTTCACCGAGCGCGCGTCCCCGAATGCGCTCAGCCCGCGTCCCCCGGATGAGGCTTCCCCGTCGCATACGGGTTCTCTTCGTCGTCCGCCAGCACCCCCACGAACGGATCCCCCTCGCCGGAGAAGACGTACGCGCCGCCCCTGATCCGCTCGATCAGGCCGCGGGTCCACTGGGCGCCGGTGTCCGCGGAGGTGACCCAGAAGTTCATGATCTCGCCGATGTGGCCCAGTTGTTCGGGGCCTTCCTCGGGCGTGTAGTACTCGGTCACGCCCTTGCGCCACTCCTCGATGGCGCGCACCCGCTCCTCCAGCAGTTCGAGGACCTCCTCGCGGTCCAGGTCGACCATGAACCCGAGTGCGGCGGTGAGCACGTCCGGCTTCTGGTCGTACGCGGTGAGGTAGTGGCGCAGCAGCGTGAGGTACTCCCCGGTGCCCGCCTCCGTGATCTCGTACTCCGTGCGCGGCGGGCCGCCGGCCGTGGAGGGCGCGATCTCGTGGGCGATCAGCAGTCCCTGCTTCGCCATCTGCTTGAGCGCGTGGTAGATCGAGCCCGGCTTGGCGTTGGACCACTCGTGCGCGCCCCAGTACTCCAGGTCGTTGCGCACCTGGTAGCCGTGGGCCCGGCCGTGCTGGCGCACTGCGCCGAGCACGAGGAGACGGATCGCAGACATGGAGCCAGCGTATGGCCCGTCTCCCCGGCGCCGGGCGGCACCTCACCTCCAGAAGACCTCCAGGGCTCACCCCCAGGAGGCTCCCTGCTCCTGCGCGACCAACTCGAAGGCGGTCTTACCGTCCAGGGACTCGCGGATGACGTCGGCGTGGCCGGCGTGCCGGGCCATCTCCGCGATCAGGCGGAGCATCAGCCAGCGCATCGACACGGCCTCGTCGTCCGGGAACCAGGGCTCGTCGGGCAGCGGGAACGTGTCGTTCAGGCTGGGCACGGAACGGATGAAGTCCTCGGTCTGCCCGGCGACCTTGTCCCAGTGGCCGAGCATCGACTCGACGGTCTCGTCGCCGACGAGCCGGAAGCTGTCGCCCCAGTTCTCCTCGGAGCGCTGGATTTCGGGCGCCACCTGCCGGGCCCGCGACAGCCAGCCCTGCTCGGTCTCGGCGACATGCTTGAGCAACCCGGAGAGCGAGAGTTCGCTGGCGCTCGGGCGGGTCGCGGCCTGCTCGTCGGTCAGGCCGAGCAACGTCCGGCGGATACCCCCGCGCTGCTCGTCCAGGAAGGCGAGCAGCGCCCCGCGCTCGTCGCCGTGGGCCTCCGCGTGCACGTGCATGACCATGAGTGGCCGCCTCTCATCGGGACCTCTTGCCTGCTGACACCGACCAAGTTACGGACCCTTGCGGACAGCTTCTGTCCTCAATAGGAGCCGACTCCGGGCGGAATTCCGGAACCCCGGGCGGAATGCCGGGCTTCAGACCCGCGTGCCCTCCACGACCGGCGCGGCCCCGTGCCGTCGCCTGCGCTGCGTGTACGTGCTGACCGCCCGCCACAGGTCCCGGCGGTCGACCTCGGGCCACAGCGTGTCGGTGAAGTGGAGCTCGCTGTAACTGAGGTGCCAGGGAAGGAAGTTGGAGATCCGGTGTTCACCGCCGGTGCGCCACAACAGGTCGACCTCCGGAAGGTGGGGGTGCGGCAGATGGGCGGCGAGGAGACGTTCGTCGATGTGGTCCGGGTCCAGCTCGCCCGCCGCTGCGGCGCGGGCCAGTCCCGCCGCGGCCTGGACGAGTTCGGCACGGCCGCCGTAGTTGACACACAGCGTGAGCGTCAGCCCGGTCCTGTGACGGCTGTCGCGCGCGCTCTGCCTGAGCGCGTCGGCCAGGTCCACCGGGAGCCCCTCGGGACTGCCCGCCCAGCGCAGCCGGACGTCGAGGGAACGCAGGTCCGAGTCGCGCAGGGTGTCGTGCATCGTGCGGAACAGCCGGGCGACCTCGCTCGCGTCGCGCCGCCAGTTCTCGGTGGAGAACGCGTACAGCGTCAGATGGCTCAGCCCGAGCTCCAGCGCCCCGTGGACGACATCGCGGGTGGCGTCCGAGCCGACGCGGTGGCCCTCGCTGCGGGGCAGTCCCTGCTGTGCGGCCCAGCGGCCGTTGCCGTCCATGATGACGCCCACATGCCGGGGCAGCCGCTCCGCGGGGATGTCCGGCGCGCACTCTCCGCTCGGGTGGGGGCGGGGCGGCACCGGCGGGAGGAACGCCGCGTCGGCCTCGCGCCTGGGCTCGGGCAGGGCCACCACGGGCTCGGCCGGCTGCGCCAGCGCGGCCCGCCGCCAGGCTCGTACGGCACGGACGCGGGCCGGGGCGAGCAGCCGCAGCCGTACGGCCGGGGACAGTTCGGCGGTGCGGTGCAGCAGCGCGGGGCCGAGCCGTCGGGCGGTGCGGACGCGGGCCCGGAACAGATCGGTGGAGGTGCGGAGCAGGACGGCCATCCCCGGGTGCACCCCCCGCTGCAGCGCGGGCTGTTCCAGCCAGTCGTGGGCCTGTTCGGTCAGGCCGGTGATCAGCGCCTCGACGGGCGGTGTCCAGCGGCGGGCGAGGAGGTCGGCCTCGGAGACCCCATGAGCCGCGAGGGCCTCCTCCGGGAGCGTCAGGATGCCGCGGCCGAGGTCGGACGCCAGATCGGTGAGGGTGTCGGTGAGATAGAGGCCGTCGAGGAAGGCCGGCATGGCCTCCAGGTGCTCCTGGCGGACCGTGGTCGGAACTCCGGCCCGGGTCAGGAGAGTCAGGCACCACATCGCCCACGGGGTGTTCTCCGCCTGGGTGCGCAGGCTCCACTCGCGCCAGGTCTGGGGGCGGCGGCCCGAGGCGTCCTCGCGCAACGCGGTGAAGACGGGCGTCAACGTCTCGACGTCGAGTTGCCACGTTCGGATGGTGTCCGCGAGCGCGCGGCGGACCGGATCCGCACGGCCTTGGCCGTCACCCCCGGGCCCGTGGGACGGCCCCGCGCGCGAGGGCCCCGCGATAGGCGGTCCCACGGGCGAGGACCCAGTCTCCGAGAGCTCCGCGCGCAGGGCGTCCACCCAGGCCTGCAGTCTCGCGGCGCGCTCGGCCGGGCTGCCCTCCTCGTCGTCCACGAGGGCGTCGGTCGTCACGGCGGCCGCGTACATGGCCCAGCACGCGGGGCGCAGCGCGGCCGGCATCAGCTGCATGACGGAGTACTCGACGGAGCGGGAGGACCTCACCAGCCGTCGGCAGGACGCGTAGGCGGCGGCGATGTCGGGGGCGGGGGCTGACGCAGGGTCGGGGGCGGCCTGAGGGAGAACGGGGGACAAGGAACCCTTCTTTCACAGCCGTCACGTCGCACGTCACGCCTGGCGATAGGTCGGAAAAGCGGTCGCCGTCGGCCCGGACCGGCCCACGGACCGGCCTGGTGCGGCACTCTCTCAACGACCCCGCACGGCCCTCGGAACGGCCTGGTGCGCCACCCGACGGTGCCCCCTTCCTACCGGTCCCGTCGCCGCGCCGCGCGGGCTCGGCGACCTTCTCGCCCGATCGTGGTACGCCGCCGGGGCGGGGAACGGACATGGGTTAGGTTCCGTAGGCGATCGGTCACCAACAGTGACGCACCGTCAACACAGGGCGCCAGCCCGGGATGTGAGCCAGGCATGAGCGATTCCGTGGACGCGATCGTCGTGGGGGCCGGCCCGGTCGGCTGCGCCGCCGCGCACGCGTTGGCCGACCGCGGTGCCCGGGTCGTGGTGGTCGAGCGCATGGAGCGGGGGCCCGCCTCGCCGTTCGCCGTGGAATGGCTGCATCCGACCGCTGCCGATGTGCTGCTGCGCTGGGGCCTCGCGCTCCCGGAGGGCGGTCACGTCCGGGGTACGGGCGTCAGCATGCACCTGGCCGACGAGGGGCACGAGCCGGTCGTGGTGCCCTACCGGCGGGGCATGCGGGCCGTGTCGATGCCCCACGCGGAGCTGGTGGACGCGCTGCGGGACAGCGTCCTGGAACGGCCCGGCGTTGAGGTGCTCACCTGCGCCCGCGTCACCTCGGCGACACCGGACGGCACGGTCCGGCTGACCCGGGACGGGCAGGAGACGCGGCTGCGCGCCGATCTCGTGGTGGCGGCGGACGGCCGCTCCTCCGGCGTCCGCCGCGCGCTGTTCGGGCACACCCCGCAGACCGTCGTGTCGCACTCCGCCGGTGTCGTGCTCGAAGGGCCCGGGCTGCCGGTCTACGAGTCGTTCCAGGTCGCGAGCGAGGTGCCCGGGCACGGTGTGGCCATCTACTCCATCGCTCCCGACGCGATCCGGGTGGTCCTCGACGTACCCCCGACGCATCCGCGACCACCGGCGCTGCACGCGTATCTGCACCGTCATTTCGTGCCGCTGATGCCGGAGGTGCTGCGCCGGCCGCTGGCCGATGCCCTCGCGGCGGGCCGGCTGACGTGGTCCGCGACCGGTTTTCGCCCCCGTGTGCACTACGGCGAGGGCAGGATCGCGCTGGTCGGCGACGCGGTCGGGCACATCCACCCGATCCTCGCGGCCGGTACGACCCTCGGCATCCAGGACGCGCTGAGCCTGGCCGCGCACGGCTCGGCCGAGGCGTACGCCAGGGAGCACGCGGGAGCGGGAGCGGCGACCGGGCGGGTGGCGATGGCGCTCTACCGTCTGCTGAGCCGTCAGGAGCCGGGCACCGCGCGGACGGCCGCGCTGGCCGTCGATCAGCTGCGCCGCAGCCCCGTGCTCCGTGACGCGGTCGGGGACCTCCTCACCGGGGACGAGCCCGGCGCGGCCCATCTGCCGGTCGTGACGGCGTTCTCCACGATGCTCGGCATCCCGGCGCAGGACATCGCCGCCGCGTACGGGCCGGACGCCTATCTGCTGAGCCGCCGCTGAGGCGGGTCGTGCACACCGAAACGCGGCACGGGGCGCCCTCGCCGAAGCCGGCAGGGGCGCCCCGTAAAGGAGTTGGCAGGTCAGAACGGGAAGAAGCTGCGCCCGTGCTGTACCGAGATCCACTTCTGGGTGGTGAAGGCGCCGACCGTCGACTCGCCGTTCAGCCGGCCGATGCCCGAGGACTTCTCGCCGCCGAAGTCGACCAGCGGCTCGTCGTGCACGGTGCCGTCGTTCACGTGGAACATGCCCGTGTCGATCTGCCTGGCGAAGGCGACACCGCGTTCGACGTCGGCGGTGTGCACGGCGCCGCTCAGCCCGTAGGGGGTGTCGTTGACGATCCGCACGGCCTCCTCCTCGCCGTCGAACGGGACGAGGAGCGCCACGGGGCCGAAGATCTCCTGGCGGAGGATGTCGGAGTCGGCGGGCAGGCCGGTCAGCACGGACGGCTCGACGAGGTTGTCGGTGACGGTGCCGTGCACGAGGGCGGTGGCACCCTCGGCGATCGCCTGGTCCACGACGCCCGAAACGGAGTCCGCCTGCGAGGAGTTGATGAGCGGGCCGATGACGGTCCCCGGGTCGTTCGGGTCGCCGACCTTGAGCGTCTTCACCTTGGCGACGAACTTCTCGGTGAACTCGGCCTCGATCGAGCGGTCCACGAGGACGCGGTTCGCGGCCATGCAGACCTGGCCCTGGTGCACGTACCGGCTGAAGACCGCGGCGTCCACGGCGTAGTCGATGTCCGCGTCGTCCAGGACCACCAGCGCGCTGTTGCCGCCGAGTTCGAGGACGGAGCGCTTGAAATTCGCGGCGCAGACGGTGGCGACGTGGCGGCCGACCTTGTCGGAGCCGGTGAAGGAGATGACCTTCGGGACCGGGTGCTCGATGAAGGCGTCGCCTATCTCCGCGATGTCGGTGATCACGACGTTGAGCAGACCGGCCGGCAGGCCCGCGTCCTCGAAGATCTTCGCGACCAGGGAACCGCCCACGATCGGGGTGTTCTGGTGCGGCTTGAGGACCACGCCGTTGCCGAGGGCAAGCGCGGGCGCGACGGACTTCAGCGACAGCAGGAACGGGAAGTTGAAGGGGCTGATCACACCGACGACGCCGACCGGGACGAGGTAGAGGCGGTTCTCCTTGCCGTCGACCGGCGAGGGGATGATCCGGCCCTCGGGCCGCAGCGCCAGGTTGATCGACTCGCGCAGGAACTCCTTGGCGAGGTGCAGTTCGAAGCCGGCCTTCAGATGCGTGCCGCCGAGCTCCGCGATGATCACCTCGGCGATCTCCTGCTCGCGCTCCTCGATGATCCGCAGGGCCTTCTCGAACACGCCACGACGCGCGTACGGGTTCGTCGCGGCCCATTCCTTCTGGGCGCGGGCGGCGGCCCGATAGGCCTGATCCACCTCGTCGACCGTGGCTATCGTGATCGACGCGAGCTTCTCACCGTCGTACGGGTTGAAGTCGATGATGTCCCAGGAGCCCGTGCCGGGACGCCACTCGCCGTCGATGTACTGCTGAGCCAGGTCGGTGAAGTAGGACGACATGTGATCCCTCAATCCCTTGCTGCCGCAGCAGACACCCGAACGATCATCTTCACGGTCTGATCACACGTCATCGTACTGGTGTCTCAAGGGAGTTGGAGAGCGGATTCAGGAGAGCTGCAGCAGACCCCTGAGCAAGTCACGGCTCTCGTCGGGACCGGGGCTGTCCTGCTGGAGCTCCTTCATCGCCTTCTCGTACTGGGTGACGTCCTCGCGCTTGTCCAGATACAGCGCACTGGTGAGCTGCTCCAGGTATACGACGTCGGACAGATCGGACTCGGGGAAGCTGAGCACCGTGAAGGCCCCGCTCTCGCCGGCGTGCCCGCCGAAGCTGAACGGCATGACCTGAAGCCGCACGTTGGGACGCTGGGAGATGTCGATGAGGTGCTGGAGCTGCCCCCGCATCACCTCCCGGTCGCCGTACGGGCGTCGCAGCGCGGCCTCGTCGAGTACGACGTGGAAGTCCGGGGCGCTCTCCGACACGAGGTACTTCTGGCGCTCCAGGCGCAGCGCCACGCGCCGCTCGATGTCCGCCTCGCTCGCGCCCTTCATGCCCCGCGCCACGACCGCGTGCGCGTACGCCTCGGTCTGCAGCAGGCCGTGCACGAACTGGACCTCGTAGGAGCGGATCAGGGACGCGGCGCCCTCCAGGCCGACATACGTCGGGAACCAGCTGGGCAGGACGTCCGAGTAACTGTGCCACCAGCCCGCGACGTTGGCCTCCTTGGCGAGGGAGAGCAGGGAGGCGCGCTCCGCCTCGTCGGCGATCCCGTAGAGCGTCAGCAGATCCTCGACGTCTCTCGTCTTGAAGCTCACCCGGCCCAACTCCATACGGCTGATCTTCGATTCGGAGGCGCGGATCGAGTAGCCGGCCTTTTCCCTGGTGACGCCGCGCGACTCGCGCAGCCGCCTCAGGTGTGAGCCGAGCAGCATGCGCCGTACCACCGATCCCGACTCCTGCGCGCTCACGTTCGTCCGCCTCCCCAACCCGTCTTCAAGGGCCGCAGTCTGCCACTAAATCACTCCAAGCAGTACTCGTTCGATTACAGAAACGGCAAGGTTTCAGCGGGGACACACAGGAATCGACAAGGAGAAGACAAGCCAGACACAAAAAAGCGGCGAGAAGGTCGCGGAAAAAATGACCAAGAAGCGGTATGGGAAGGTCCAATTCGGGCACGTGCACGTGCATCTGCCCTTGCATCTGCCGAACGCATTCGGAACGATGGTCTCGCGCCACCGCTGCATCGCAACGACCGCGAACCCCGGGAGTGCCTCGCATGGGGACGAATGGATCGACCATGCTCGAGCCGTTACGGCAGGGGCTTCCGCCACTGGACCCCGCGTCCGTGTCCAACGCCGCCTCCTGCGCCCTGCCGCCCCGCTACGAAGCGGTGCGTGACGCGCGGCAGTTCACCCGCCGCACGCTGGACCAGTGGGACATCGGCAACCGATTCGACGACGTCTGTCTGGTGGTCTCGGAACTCGTCACCAACGCGCTGCGGCACGCCCTGCCCGCGGACACTCCACGCCCCTGCGACCAGGACGCGCCCGTGCGGCTGCACCTGATGCGGTGGACCGAGAGACTCGTGTGCGCGGTGCGCGACCCCAGTCACGACAGCCCGGTCGCGGGCGACTCCGAGGACTTCTCGGCGGAGTCGGGCCGCGGGCTGTTCCTGGTCGACTCGTTCGCCGACGGCTGGGGATGGCACCCGCTCGCCGGCACGCTCAACGGCAAGGTCGTCTGGGCGCTGTTCAGGCTGGGCCCTTCCGCATGAGGAACCGCGGCGCTTTTTCGCGCCGCGGTTCTACGCGCGTTACCGACCGTCTACGGTCCGTGAACATCCCCGAATAGGGCGAGTTGCCCCGCCGACCGGCTGCGGGCCGACTCCCGGCGGCCGACTGCAGGCCCGCCCTCAGCCCGCGATCAGGTGGTCGAACTCGCCGTCCTTGATGCCCAGGAGCATGGCCTCGATCTCGGCGGGCGTGTAGATGAGGGCGGGGCCGTCGGGGAAGTTCGAGTTGCGCACCGCCACCTCGCCGCCCGGCAGCCGGGCGAACTCCACGCAGGAGCCCTGCGAGTTGCTGTGCCTGCTCTTCTGCCAGGCCGCTCCGCGCAGCTCCGTGGCAGCCATGCCGTTGTACACGTCGTGGTCCACAGGTCGCTCCCCGGTGGTGCATTGGCGTCTGTTGCCAGTGATGCAGTGTTGGTCAACTGCCCGGATCATAGCCGCTCTTCACATGCAGTTGCATGAGCAGATGCACGTGCACGGGGGGTGGTCCTGCGGTTACACGTTTGACGGTCCCACGGGCCGAATCGTTCCAACGCCTGCCCCCGTATGAATAAGGGACGCGTACCGGGCCCTTTGTGTTCCAGAACGCCCCGTCCCGCCCACAGATTGAATGGGCGGGACGGGGCGTTCTGGAGGGGGCGCGGGGAACTGCGGGACCGGCCGCGGGCGGCCCGTGGTCGAAGCGCTTCCGGCGTCGGGCTCAGCGTGACGAATACGGAAGCAAAGCCATCTCCCGCGCGTTCTTGATCGCACGGGCCAGCAGCCGCTGCTGCTGGGCGGTCACCCGCGTCACCCGCCGACTGCGGATCTTGCCCCGGTCGGAGATGAACTTCCTCAGCAGGTCCGTGTCCTTGTAGTCGATGTACGTGATCTTCGCCGTGCCCAGCGGATTGGGGCGCGGCGTCGGCTTGCGGTCGGGCTTGCGGGGCATGGTCAGACCTCCAGGAGGGAGTCGAAGGCGGGCGGGAGCTGTTTCCAGGCGGTGCGTCCGGCCGCGTACTCCGCGTCCGTCAGCAGGCAGGACTCCAGGAGCAGTTCGAGTCCGTCGCGGTCGAGGCCCGGTGACGTGAAGACGAGGTGCTGGCAGCAGTCGCCGTGCTCCGGATGCCAGTCGAGCGCGGCCGCGGCACGGCGTACCGGCGGCACCAGCTCCCAGGCCGCGTCGGGCAGGGAGGCCAGCCAGGGCCCGGCGTTCTCCACGCACAGGGCGCCTCCCGCGGCGTCCCAGTGCAGCAGCGTGTCGGGCCGGTCCGCGAGCCAGAACCGACCGCGGCTGCGCGCCGCCGCGCAGCACAGATCCTCCAGCGCCGCGTACAGCCGCTCCGGGTGGAACGGCCGCCGCCGGTGCCAGACGAGCGTGGAGACCCCGCACTCGTCCGCCTCGGCCGGCAACAACGCGCAGGCCGGATGCTGAGCGGCGGCGGCCGCCTCCACGTCGAAGCCGCCGAACGCGGCTTCCGCGAGCGGGGACCGCCCGGGGTCCGCGTCCGCCGGGGCGGCTCCCGCCGGCCCTGCCGACCCCGTCGGTCCCGCGAGGCCCTGCCCCTCGGCCGGTCGCCTCTCGAACCACGACTCCCAGTCGCCGTCCTCGCCAACGCCCTCCCCGCCCGACGAGCCGCCGTTGCCTATCGGGACCTGGCGGGCCGTCGGATGGAGTTGGGCCAGGAGGGCGCGGTCCTCGTCGTCGGCGTCCTCCGAAGTGGCGAGGGCCAGGACGGGCGCGTACTCCAGTTGGCGGGCGAAGGTGTCGGCGACCGTGCGCTGGTCGGTGGTGGCGGCGGCGAGGCCCGCTTCGGCGAGGTCGTCGCCGTTGCCGAGGTAGGGCAGCACCAGGGCGGGGTCGACCGCCGTGATGACGCCGGTCAGGCGGAGGTCCGCGCTCGCCACCACCTCGGCCATCGCCTTCGGCTCGACCGAGTCCCAGAGCTCGACGATCGCGAGCCGGGTCAGTCCGTCGTCCGCGAGGCGCTCCAGTTCGGGGACCAGGTCCTCGCGCAGAGCGCAGCACGCGCAGTCGTTGACGAGGGGCGCCTCGCCGGCGGAGACGATTCCGGTGCGGTCGCGAATGGTGCGAACCACCGTGCCACGTACGGCCGTTGCCAGGTCGTGGTGGAGCGCCACCGACCCGGGCACCTCGGCGAGCAGCCGGTCGACGGCCGCCCGGCGGGCATCGGCGTGCAGCCCGCCCACGATGGCGACGGACAGCATCAGCGCTCCCCGCGCGGGTCGTCGCGTCGGCCGCCGCGCTCACCGTCGTGCTCGCCGGTGCGCCTGCCGTCGCGCCTGCCGAACCGGCGCTCGAAGCGCTCCACGCGGCCGGCCGTGTCCATGACCCGGGCCGTCCCCGTGTAGAAGGGGTGGCTCACGTTCGAGATCTCGACGTCGATGACCGGGTAGGTGTTGCCGTCCTCCCACTCGATCGTCTTCCCGCCCGCCCCGGCGACGAGGGTCGAGCGGGTCAGGAAGGCGTGATTCGCGGCCCGGTCCCGGAAGACGACGGGACCGTACGCCGGGTGGATTTCCTCGCGCATGACGCTCAGCGCTCCTCTCGGAAGTCGACGTGCCGGCCGGCGACGGGGTCGTACTTGCGCAGGGTCATCCGGTCGGGGTCGTTACGGCGGTTCTTGCGGGTGACGTACGTGTAGCCGGTCCCGGCCGTGGACCGGAGCTTGATGACCGGACGGAGTTCGTTGCGTGCCATGTGGCTAGTATATGAAAACGGATCCCATTATCGATAACGAGAAATCAGAGAGGTACGTCACTCACATGTCCGCGCACTGCATGCTGACCGGGGCCCAGCCGGGCTTCGGGAACTCCATCTCCCACTCGCACCGGCGCACGTCGCGCCGCTTCGACCCCAACATCCAGAGCAAGCGGTACTGGCTGCCGGGCGAGGGCCGGTACGTACGGCTGAGGCTGAGCACGAAGGGCATCAAGACGGTCGACGTCATCGGTGTCGAGGCCGCCGTGGCCCGGATCCGGGCCCGTGGGGTGAGGGTCTGATGGCCAAGAAGAGCAAGATCGCGAAGAACGACAAGCGGCAGGAGATCGTCGCCCGGTACGCCGGGCGGCGGGCCGAGCTGAAGGAGATCATCCGCAGGCCGTCCTCGACGGACGCCGAACGGGCCGCCGCCCGGAGCGAGTTGGAGCGGCAGCCGCGGGACGCGAGCGCCACGCGCGTACGCAACCGGGACAGCGTGGACGGGCGGCCGCGCGGCTACCTGCGCACGTTCGGGCTCTCGCGGGTGAACCTGCGGGACCAGGCGCACAAGGGGTTCCTGCCGGGGGTCCGGAAGTCCTCCTGGTAGCGGACTCCGTCGGTGGCGCCGGCGCTCCCCCGGTGCCGGGCGGGCGTGCTTCGTTGTCGGGCGGGCGTGCTTCCCGAGGTGCCGGACGAGGCGCCTGGTAGCTTGCTGGCGGTCGTTCCCGGTTGCATCGGCGCCACCGGCGGTACCCGGCGGGTACCGGCGACTCGTCCGGCCAGACCCTTGGGGGCTTCAGTGACTTCGGCGACCATCTCGCGCGGGCAGGCGCGGATCGCGGCCGCGGCGGCGGGGCTGGCGGCCGCGCTCGTCCTGACGACCGGCTGCAGCGGTGACGACGGCGGGAGCGACGACTCCCCCTCCTCCACCGGCACGGCATCGACCGGGTCGGCCGACACCGGCACCGGTGGCGGAACAGGTGGTTCCGGCGGTTCCGGCGGTTCCGGTGATTCCGGCGGGAGCAAGGGCAAGGTCGGGGCGCTGGAGGGCAGCTGGCTGGCCACCAAGAGCGGCAAGGCCGTGGCGCTGGTGATCACCGGCGAGGAGGCCGGACTGTTCTCGACGGGCGGGTCCGTGTGCAGCGGCACCGCCGGGGAGACCTCGGGCATGCGCATGATCGAGCTGAAGTGCTCCGACGGGAACAAGGACCGGGCCGAGGGCATGGTCGACTCGGTCGACTCCACGACCCTGAAGGTCACGTGGGAGGGCTTCGGCGAGGAAACGTATACGAAGGCGGAGGGCGGCAAGATGCCGTCCGGGCTGCCTACGGCGAGTCTGGGGTCCTGAGGCTCCGTTTCACGTCACGCCCGGCGCGCGTCACGCCGGTTCACATGGCGCACGGCACGCCGGTTCACATCGCGTCGGCTCGCGTCGGCGGCTCACTCAGCGGGTCGCGGAATCCTTCGGGTTTCGCGGCCCGTCCGGCTTTTCGGGGGCCGTTCCGTCGAGCGTCATGGGCGGTACGGCCGTGTCGAGGGCCTCGGAGAGCTCGGTGAGGGTGTCGAGGACGAGGGTCGCGGTGTTGCGTACGACCTTGTCGGCGTTCTCGGGGTTCTCGGTCTCCCAGGCGTCCAGGGCCTCGCGTACCGCGTCCCAGGTGGGGACCCGGCGTTCGCGGATGGCCTTCGCGCCCTGGTGGGTGGACTCGCGCAGGGCGTCGGCGAAGCGGGCGGCGGGCGGTACGGGGGTCGCGCCGCGTTCCGGGAGGTGGGCCTCCAGGAGCATGGCCACGCGGCCGAGCTGGGCGAGCGCGTCCTCGGCGTCGTCGGCCGCCGTGCGGGAGAGGCCGCGGTGGCGGACCGGTTCGGCGGTGGCGCGGGCCACCGCCGCGTGCCAGGCCGCGCGGGCGGTACGGGCGGTGAGCAGGGCACCGCGGACGTCTAGGGCGTTGCTCGCGGACGGGTCCGCGTACGAGCCGAAGACCGCGGCGGCGTACGGGCCCTGCGCGGCCAGCCAGTCCGCGAGGCGGGTGCGCAGGCGCGGGGTCTCCCAGGCCGGGTAGACGGCGTACGCCAGCATCGCCAGGAATCCGCCCATGAGGGTGAGCAGGACGCGTTCGGGAACGGTCTGGGTCCACTCCTCGCCGCCCATGCCGAGCAGGAAGACGACGTACGCGGCGATGCAGGCCTGGGTCGCGAACTGGCCCGTGCGCATGAGGAGGTACATGAGCGCGGCGCTCGTCACGGCGAGTGTGCCGGACTGGAGCGTGCCGGGGGTCGCCGCCTGTACCACGCCTGTGGCCACGGCCACGCCGATGACCGTGCCGGCCAGGCGTGCCACGGCCCGGCTGTAGGTCTGGGAGAAGTCCGGGCGCATGACCATGACCGAGGTCAGGGGGGCCCAGTAGCCGTGGCCGAGGGGGAGCCAGGTGCCGAGGATGTAGCCGGTGGCCGCCACTGCGGATACGCGGGTGGCGTGGCGGGTGATGGGGGAGCCGCGGTGGAGTTGGGTGCGCATGGCTTTGAGCGCTTTGGGGATGAGGGCGAAGAAGGTGGGGCGACTGCGGGTCGTGGATCGGCTGCGGGTCGTGGGGGCTGGTCGCGCAGTTCCCCGCGCCCCTGGGTGGGTTGGGGCTCGGCCCGATGTCGACTGACCGTCGTTCTCGGCTGAGCGCGCAGTTCCCCGCGCCCCTGACGGGGCTGGGGTGCCCCCCGCTGTTTCCACCACGTCCTGGAGGAGGGTGCTGAGGCGGGTCATCGCTCGGTAGGGGGCTCCGGTGAGGATGCTGCCGGTGTCCGGGGTGCGGAAGGTGGCCAGGGCTGCCGGTGGGACGGAGACGGGTTCGCCGTGGCGGATGGCGTGGGCCGCGGCGTCGAGGAGGGCGGCCGCGGAGGCGAGGAGTTCGCGGACGCGGTCGCGGGCCGGGCCCTCGGCCGGGACGCCCATCGTGGGGTCGGCGAGGGAGGCGAGGACCGGGCGGATGCGTTCGGCGACGCCGCGGGCGCCATGGAGTTCGGCGGGGCGGCGGCGGGCCTGGCGCGGGGTGACGGCGGCCGCGTTGCGCGCCTCCATCAGGGGCTGCGGGTCGAAGGACGCGACCGGGTCGTGCCGCAGCCGGCGCGCGTAGTCCGCCTCGGCCGCCAGCGCGTCGGCGAGCGCGTCCCGGTGGGCACCCCAGCGTCGTACGGGGAACAGGACGATCAGCGCCGCCTGCACCAGGCCGCCCACGATCATCATCGCGGCGTGGCCCGCGGCCTGGGCGACGGAGGTCGGCAGGGTGACCGTCACCAGCATGATCGCCACGTTCGAGGAGGCGATCAGGCCAATGGTCGGGCCCGCGGCCCAGCTCATCCCGGCGGCGAAGGTCCACACCACGAGGAGCGCGAGGAAGAGCGGTTCCTTGGAGATGGTGAGGTAGCCGAGGAACGTGGACACGGCGAGGCTCGTACCGGAGGCGATGGCCAGTTCGGGGCGGGGGCGCCAGCTGCGCTGGAACGTCGCGATGGCCGCCTGGAACGCCCCGAACGCCGAACTCGCGGCGGCCGCGGGGCCGAAGAGCCACAGGCTCAGCGCGATGACGATCGCGAGTCCCGCGGCTCCGCGCACCGCGATGAGCGGTTCGAGCCGCTTCCTCTCGACGGCGATGCCGGAGCGAGCGGTGTCCTTCAGCGCCCGTCGCCAGCTCACCGCGCCAGCGTACGCCGCGCGATGGCCGATACCGGTGACCGATACCGATGACCGATGATCTACGAGCACCGCCACGCACCCGAAGTCCCCGCAAGCCGGACCCAGAAGCAGGTCCCGGAAGTCAGAGGTAAGCCATGCGCGCCCTACCCATAGCCGTCTCCGCACTCACCGCCCTCGTGGCGGCCCTCACCCTGACCGCATGCGGCGACGGCGGCAGCGGTGACGAGGGGACCAAGAAGGCCGACAACTCGGCGTCCCCCGCCGGTTCCACCGCGTGCGAGGCCGACCAGGTCGGGCAGGAGGTCGCCGCGAGCGAGGCCCCGGCCGCCGGTGACACCGGGAGCGTCTCCGTCACCCTCACCAACCGCTCCGGCGGCGACTGCACCCTGGAGGGCTTCCCCCGCGTCGACCTGACCGCGGGCGGCACCACCTGGTCGCTGACCCCGGAGGACTCCGCGAAGCCGGAGAAGCTGACCCTCAAGCCGGACGAGACCACCGCCTTCACGATCACGTACGTACGAGGGCCCGCGGGCGACGCGACGAAGGGTGCCGCCGTGAAGACCGTGAAGTTCGGCCTGCCCGGCGCGGGCGCCGACCTGTCCTTCCCCTGGAAGTACGGCGAGGTCGCGCTGCGGAGCGAGAGCGAGCCGGACGCCTCGGTGAGCCCGTTCCAGCGCGCCGGCGACTGAGCCTCCGGCCCCGAACCACCGCCCCGGATCCGTCCGGGTCACCTCAGCGGCGGCCGTGCCCTCACCTGGGCGCGGTCCGCCGCGGCGGCTCCTTCCTCCCAGCCGGCCGCGTCGTTGACCCCGCGCAGCCTGGTCGTGACGGTCGCCGGGAACATCCGCTCGGTCTCGTCCGTGACCGCCACGTCCCGGGCCGCCAGAACCGGCAGCGACTCCCCCTCGGAAACCGTCACTTGCCCCTCCGCCGCCTCCGCCAGCCGGTCGCCGATGCGATGGGCGTACGCGGCGAGGAAGGACTGCCGGAAGGACTTCGTACGCTTCCTGCCGCCCGCCCGCTGTGCCGCCTCCGCCTTCGTCATCGCGGCGGTGGCCTGCACGAGGAGCGAGGTGTAGAGGAGTTCGACGGCCTCCAGGTCGGGTTCGAAGCCGACGACGGTCGAGAAGCCGAGGGCCTCGTTCCACACCGCCCGGCAGCGGTTGGCCCCGGACACCGCGTCGAGGAGTACCGCCTTGGCCGTCTCGTAGGGCGGGTCGACGCCGATGCGGCAGGCGCCGGGCGCGTCCTTGGCGTGTGTACGGGCCGCCAGCAGCGCCTCGTCGATGCTGTGCCGCGCCATCAGCTCCTGCGCCTTGGCGCTCAGCGCCTCCGCCTCCTCCGGGAACCCGGTCGCCTCGGCCTTGGCGAGCAGCGCGCGGATTCGGGTGAGCATGCGGGAGTCCTTCGGGGCACCGGCCGCCCCCTTGGGCGCGTCCACGTCCAACGGCTCGATGGAGGGCAGGCGGAGCAGCAGCCGGTACAGCCCGAGTACGGCGGTGGCGTACGAGAAGCGGTCGGTGCGGGGTTCGGTGCGGGGTGCCTTCGTCCCGGCCGCCTCGGCGGTCAGCTCTTCGAGCTGTGCCGTCCAGCGCGGGCCGCGCGGCTGCCGATTCCGGCCGCTCTCGTCGAGGATCAGCGCCGACACCAGGCGTACGTGCGTCTCGTCCAGCTCGCGGCGCACGATCCGTACGACATCGGCGGGCTGCCAGCCGCGCCGCCAGGCTCCCTCGACGAACTCCGCGCCGCGGCGGGCCAGTTCGGTGTCGGAGGCGGGGTCGGAGGCGAGGAGCGAGGCGCCGGTGTCGAGGGCCGCGTCGGAATCGGCGTAGAGGGCGGCCTCGAAGGCGCGCTCCACGGTGCTGGGCGTACTGCTCATTCCCCGATCGTGTCACGCGTCATTCCTCGATCGTTTCGCGCGTCGGGGTGGGGTCGGTACGGCAGGTGTCAACTCGGGGTTGACACCCATTTACTGTCAACCTACGGTTGACACATGACCACGAATCCACGCGCCACCACCTCCGTACGCCTCGACGATCTGATCGAGGCCATCAAGAAAGTCCACGACGACGCTCTCGACCAACTCCAGGACGCGGTGATCGCGGCGGACCACCTCGGCGACGTGGCCGACCATCTGATCGGTCACTTCGTGGACCAGGCCCGGCGTTCGGGCGCGTCCTGGACGGACATCGGCAGGAGCATGGGGGTCACCCGGCAGGCGGCCCAGAAGCGGTTCGTGCCGAAGGCGGAGTCGGACCTCGATCCCAGCCAGGGCTTCAGCCGGTACACGCCACGGGCCAGGAACGTCGTGGTGGTCTCCCAGGAGAAGGCCAGGGCCGCGAGCAACGACCAGATCCGTACCGAGCACCTGGTCCTCGGCCTGATCTCCGAGCCGGAGGGCCTCGGGGCGAAGGCGATCACCGCGCAGGGCGTCACCCTGGACGCCGTGCGCGAGGCCGCGACGGCCGCCCTCCCGCCGAGCGCCGAGGACGTACCCGCGCTCATCCCGTTCGACAGCAACGCCAAGAAGTGCCTCGAACTCACCTTCCGCGAGGCACTCCGGCTGGGCCACAACTACATCGGCACCGAGCACATCCTGCTCGCGCTGCTGGAGCACGAGGCCGGCACGGGCCTCCTCAGCGGACTCGGCATCGACAAGGCGGCGGCCGAGGCGAACCTCGCGGAGGCGCTGGAGAAGGTGCGGCAGTCCCTCCAGGAGGACTGACCGACCGACGGTGGGGCGCTTCGTGCGCCCGGTGCCGGACACGGCCCTGAACCGCAGACGCGCAGTTCAGGGCCGTTGTCAGACCCTCCTGCAAGACTCGAAGTCATGACCGACCGGTGGGCTCTCGCGCCGGCCGAGGACGGCGGCGCCGAGCTCGCCCCCCTCGGCCCCGACGGGCTGCCCGCAGGACCGGTCCTGAGAGAGCCGGATCTCGCCGAGTCCGTACGGTCGCGGCCGGACGTCACGCGCTGGGTGTGGCGGGCGACGGCCGAGGTCTATCCGCGGTTGCGCGAAGCGGGCGTCCGCGTGGAGCGGTGTTACGACATGGAGGCCGCCGAGACCCTCCTCCTCGGCCACGAGGGACGGCTCGGCGAACCCCGCTCGGCGGCCGCCGCCCTGGCCCGGCTGCGCGGCGGTCCCGTACCGCCCGATCCCCCGCAGCGCTCCGCCGAGCCCGGTTCGCAGTCCTCCCTCTTCGAGCCCCGCCCCGTCCACGTACCGCTGGAACAGCTCATCGAGGTGTACGGGGACCAGCAGCGAAGACACGACGCGGCCGAGCACCCCGGGCGGATGCGGCTGCTGACGGCCGCCGAGTCGGCGGGCATGCTCGTGGCGACCGAGATGAACGCGTCCGGGATGCCGTGGAGCGCGGACGTGCACCGGGACGTGCTGCACGAACTGCTGGGCGAGCGGTACACGGGAGGGGGCGAGCCGCGCCGCCTCGCCGAGCTCACGGACGAGGTGTCGGCCGCGTTCGGGAGACGGGTGCGGCCCGATCTGCCCGCCGATGTCATCAAGGCCTTCGCGCAGGCCGGGATCAAGATCAGATCCACTCGGCGCTGGGAGATCGAGTCGATCGACCACCCGGCCGTGAAGCCGCTCGTCGAGTACAAGAAGCTGTACCGCATCTGGGTCGCCCACGGCTGGTCGTGGCTCCAGGACTGGGTGCGGGACGGGCGGTTCAGACCGGAGTACCTGCCGGGCGGGACGGTCACGGGGCGCTGGGTGACCAACGGCGGGGGCGCGCTGCAGATCCCCAAGGTCATCCGTCGCGCCGCGGTCGCCGACCCCGGCTGGCGGCTCGTCGTCGCGGACGCCGACCAGATGGAGCCGCGGGTGCTGGCCGCGATCTCCCGCGACCCCGGCCTGATGGAGGTCGCCGGGCGGGAGACCGACCTCTACCAGTCCGTGTCCGACCGCGCCTTCTCCGGCGACCGCGCACAGGCCAAGCTCGCCGTGCTCGGCGCGGTCTACGGCCAGACCTCCGGCGACGGCCTCAAGAACCTCGCACTGCTGCGCCGCCGCTTCCCCAAGGCGGTGGCGTACGTGGACGACGCGGCGCGGGAGGGCGAGGAGGGGCGGCTCGTGCGGACCTGGCTGGGTCGGACGTGCCCTCCGGCGGCGGGGTCGGACTCCTCCGGGGAAGAGGCGGGGATTCCGGAGAGCGAGCAGGTCGGCGTCGTGCCGGGCGAGGGCACCGAGCCCGGGGACGCCCAGGACTGGGTGCCGGGGTACGCCTCGACCAACTCCCGTGCCAGGGGCCGCTTCGCGCGCAACTTCGTCGTACAGGGCAGTGCCGCCGACTGGACCCTCCTCGTACTCGCCGCACTCCGCCGCACCTGCCGGGACATGGCGGCCGAGCTGGTCTTCTTCCAGCACGACGAGGTGATGGTGCACTGTCCGGCGGCGGAGGCCGACACCGTGGTCGAGGCCATCCGGGAGGCCGCGGAGCTGGCGGGGCGGCTGACGTTCGGGGAGACGCCGGTGCGGTTTCCGTTCACGACGGCGGTGGTGGAGTGTTACGCGGACGCGAAGTGAAGTGAGCGGGGCCAAGTGGGAGCGCTCCCCGCCCGTTCGCGATGAGACCCGCTCAACTTCCCTGTGTGGAAGGCCCATTGAGGCGGATAAGCAGTAGCTCCCGCAGTTCGTCGGACACCGTGCTGTCGGTGCCGTCCAGGTCGTCGAGGGCCAGTTCCCACTGCTCGTACGCCTCGTCGGGGCGGCCCGCCGACCGGTGCAGCAGGCCCTGCTGGTGCCGGGCGAGACCGGCGGTGTAGCGGTCGGCGCGCTGTTCGGCGCGGGCCAGCAGCAGCGCGCACTCTCGGGCGGCCCGCTCGGTGCGGCCGAGGCCGCGGAGCGCACGGACGAGACCGAGGCGGGTCTGGGAGCCGCTCTGCCAGTCGACCCCGTCCGAGACGCTCAGGGCACGGTCGAAGTGCTCCAGCGCACGGGCCGGTTCGCCGAGTGTGAGGTGGGCGTACCCGATGTTGCAGTGCCCGGACTCACGGACCCGGGAGTCGCCCATGGTCTCGCCGAGCGCGAGGCTCCGCTCGTGCCAGTCGATGGCGGCGCGCGGATCGGAGTGCTCGTAGAGGTTGCCGAGGTTGCTGTAGGCGACGGCCTCGCCGTCCAGGTCGCCCAGCTCCCGTGCCAGCTCCAGGCTTTCCCGCAGGGCGAGTTCGCACTCGACGTACCGGCCCAGGCTCTCCAGCAGCAGCCCGCGGTTGTTGAGGCAGCGCTGGATGCGCGGGACGACGCCGAGGCCGCGCCAGCGGATGAGGGCCTGGTCGGTCAGGACGAGCGCCTTGCCCGCGTGTCCCTGCATGAAGTGGAGGCCCGCCAGGTCGGACAGCGCGATCGCCTCGGCGGCGTCGTCCCCGAGCCGCCGCGCCACCGTCAGCGCCCGCCGGCCGAGCACCGCCAGCTCACGCAGCCGGCCGCGGCGCTGCAGATAGGGGAAGAGGGCGCGTACGAGGACGGGGACCAGCGGGGACGCGGCGGCGCGGCCCTCGACGAGCGCGACGACGTTCGCCACCTCGCGGTCCCCCCAGGCGACGGCCTCGGCGGCCGACGCGAACGGCACGGCCTCACCGTCTCCGGCGCCCGCGCCCTCCGGCTCGGCCGTCGTCGCACCCAGCCGGTTGTCGCGGTCGACACCGGCGGGGATCAGAGCCGGTACGCACCGGCGGGCGGAGGCGATGTACCAGCGGAGGGCGATGTCGGTGGGGTCCGGGTCTGTGGGGCCGGGGTTCGTGGGGCCGGAGTTCGTGAGGCTGGATTCCGTGGGGCCAGGGTCCGTGGGGCCGGAGCCCGTGGGGCCAGGGTCCGTGGGGCCGGAGCCCGTTAGACCAGGGTCCGTGCGGCCAGGGTTCCCCCTCTCCGTCGCCTCTCGGGCGACCTCGCGGGCGAAGTCGCGTACGAGGTCGTGCGGGGCGTAGCGGCCGTACGTCGTCTCGTCGAGGAGGGCGACGTCGACGAGGCGGTCGAGGGCGGCCTCGGTTCGGCGTTCGTCGGTGCCCAGGAGCCGGGCGAGGAGCGGGACCCCGTACGTCGGCAGGTCGAGCGCCCCGATCCGGCGCAGGGCGCGGGCGGCGTCCCGGTCGGCCTCGCGGTCCGAGGCCCGCAGCGCGTCGAGGGCCACCGCGAGCGAGCGGCGCACGCTGAGGTCGTCGTATTCGAGGTGGTGCAACCGTCCGTCGCTGGCGGCCAGTTGACCGGCGAGCGCGTCCGGTGTGAGGACCTGGCGGGCGGCGAGCCTGGCGGCGACGATCCGCAGTGCGAGCGGCAGCCGTCCGGTGAGGCCGACGAGAGGGTGCGTACCGTCGAGGCCGCCCCGTCCTGAGACGGCCCGCAGCAGTTCGGCGCTCTCCTCGTCGGAGAGGGGGGCGAGCGGGAAGCGGGTCACGCCGTCCAGCGCGGTGAGGGGCGAGCGGCTGGTGACGATCACCGCGCAGCCGGGGCCCGCGGGCAGCAGGGGGCGGACCTGGGCGGCGTTCACCGCGTCGTCGAGTACGAGCAGGGTGCGGGTGGGCGCCAGCAGCGAGCGGAGCAACGCGCTTGCCGCGTCCGGGTGTTCGGGGACGCCCCGCGGTTCCACACCCAGGTCGCGGAGCAGCGCGGCGAGGGCCTGCCCGACGGTGAGCGGCGGCACGCCTGGCGTGGCCCCGTGCAGCCGTACGTACAGCTGGGCGTCCGGGAACTCGGCCCGCAGCCCGTGCGCCACCTGTACGCCGAGCGCGCTCTTTCCGACGCCCGCCATGCCACTGACCACGGCCACGCTGGGGTGCCCGCCGCCGGTCGGCACGAGCGTGGCCCGCAGCCTGCCGATGGTCTCGGCGCGACCCGTGAAACAGAGGGGAGCGGGAGGGAGTTGGGCGGGGCGGGGGACGGGGACGAGGGCGGGCTCCTTGGGAGCGCCTGGAGGGGTTGGAGCCGCCTGGATGACCGGGGCGGGTGGGGCCGCCGGGGCGGCCGGGCCTGCCAGGGCGGCCCGGGTGGCTTCCGCAGAGGGCTGGTGGTCGGCTCCGCGCTGATCAGTACGGCTGGAGGCCGACTCGGCGGACAGCGGGGCGGAGACGCCGTCGCCTCCGGCGAACTGCCGCCCGGCGGAAGCCACCGCCTCGCCGCAAGCCGTTGCCTCGGCGGAAGCCACTGCCTCGCCGGGAGCCGCTGCCCCCGCGGAGACCGCGGACTCGCCGGAAGCCGCTGCCCCTGCGGAAGCCGCTGCCCCGCCGGAAGCCACTGTCCCCGCGGAAGTCGCTGCCCCCGCGGAAGTCGCTGCCACGCCGGGAGCCGTTGCCCCCGCGGAAGCCACCGTCCCGCCGGAAGCCACTGTCCCGGCGGAAGCCACTGTCCCGGCGGAAGTCGCTGCCCCCGCGGAAGTCGCTGCCACGCCGGGAGCCGTTGCCCCCGCGGGGGCCTCCGTCCCGCCGGAAGCCACTGTCCCGGCGGAAGCCACTGTCCCGGCGGAAGTCGCTGCCCCCGCGGAAGTCGCTGCCACGCCGGGAGCCGTTGCCCCCGCGGAAGCCTCCGTCCCGCCCGAAGCCACTGTCTCGCCCGAAGCCGCGGCTCCGGTGGAAGCCGCTGTCCCGGCGGCACCGATCTCAGCACCGGCGGGCACCCCCGTGCCCAACCTCAATCGCGTCTCCGTAGGCGCGCCCTTCCCTGTTCCCGCGTCCGCCCTCGAATCCGTCGGTGCCCCCGAACCCTCGTCCCGCAGGATCTCCAGGTGGGCCTCCCGGACCGTGAGTCCCGGTTCCACGCCGAGTTCGCGGACGAGGGTGCGGCGCAGGTCGCGGTGGACGGCGAGGGCCTCGGCCCGGCGGCCCGTCCGGTGAAGGACCATCATCAGCTGGCGATGGAAGGCCTCACGGAGGGGGAACTCCGCGACCAGCGCGGCCAGTTCGGGAGCGAGACCCGCGAGACCGGAGAGTCGCACGTCCCCGTCGGACATCCCGCGGGCCAGCTCCAGCTCCGCCTCGTACCGGCACTCCAGGGCGAACAGCCGTGCCTCCTCAAGCCGTTGGACGAGGGAGAGCCCGCCGAGGCCGGGAGGCATGCCGGTCAGCGGGGTGCCGCGCCACAGCCCGAGTGCCGCCACGGCCTCGGCCACGGCCCGTTCCCAGTCCCGCCGCGCGTGTGCCGCCCGGGCGGCGCCGATCCGGGTCTCGAAGAGGCGTACGTCCAACTCGCCTTCAGATACGCGCAGTTGGTAGCCGGGCGGTACCGACCGCAGCCGGTCCGGGTCGTCCAGGAGGCGCCGCAGACGGGTCACGTGGTTCTGCAGCGACGCGTGCGCGGAGGCGGGCGGCGTCCCGCCCCACAGCGCGTCCTTGAGCACGTCGACGGAGACGACCCGGCCCGGTTCCAGCAGCAGAGCGGTGAGCAGTACCCGCCCCTTCGCGCTGCTCACCGGCCGCGGCACACCGTCGGCGTCGTACACGACGGTCGGCCCGAGAAGACCGAAACGCAGCCCGAAACGCAGCCCGAGAGGCAACCCGGACCGCGGACCGGACCGCCCTCCGGAACCCGGCTCGGGCGAGGACTCGGACGGGGAGTCGGGCGAGAACTCGGGCGGTGCTTCCGGCGGCGCGGGTATCGCCCCTGGCGACGGCCCGCCCGGGGCGCCGGGCGAGCGACCGCGGCGCAGCCCGGCGCCCCGATCCGACCGCTGTCCGCCGCCCACCTGTCCGCCTCTTCCCATCGGCGGCCGTCAACGGCCGGAATCCGCCGCTCCCGCCACCTCCCAGGCGAAACTCTGTGCCTCGCCACACCGTTCGCCCCATGTTAGCGATCGGTTGGCGTGGCCTGATTTGATCACCGTTCGGACCCGGTCGTTCCGGTACGCGGTTGGCGTCGTAGGTCGCCGCGGCTCGGGGGAGTGTCGCCGTAGCGACCGGGGCCGAGAGCACGTCGGCGGGAGCCCGCTCAGACGACCGGCGGCCGCCCCAGGCGCGTGAGCCGCCACACGGTCCCCCAGCGCATCGGCCGCCGCTCCCCCGCCGAGACCCGGAGCCCCTCCACAAAGCCGCCGAACCATGCCCGCAGCCCGCCAACAGAGCGTGTCCGCAGGAGAGTCAGCGCGATCCAGACCCCCAGGTGGACGGGGATGAGCGGGAGCGGCAGCCGGCGCCGGACCAGCCAGACGCGGTTGCGGGCGGTGACGCGGTAGTAGATGGCGTGCCGTGCGGGTGAGGTCTTGGGGTGCTGGAGCAGCAGCTCGGGCTCGTACCGGATGGTCCACCCCGCGTCGGCGGCCCGCCACGCCAGGTCGGTCTCCTCGTGCGCGAAGAAGAACTCGGCCGGCCAGTCCCCGGTCTGCGCGAGCATCTCCATGGAGAGGGCGTGTCCGCCGCCGAGGAAGCCGGTGACCTCCCCGCCCCGCATCGGGTCCTTGGCACCGAGCCGGGGCACGTGCCGCCGCTGGGTCTCGCCGTGTTCGTCGGCGATCCGGAATCCGACGATGCCGAGGCGCGGATCGGCCGCGTACAGGTCCCGTACCCGCCGCAGGACGTCCGGGTCGACGAGGAGCCCGTCGTCGTCCAGGTCGACGACGACGTCAACGTCCCCGAACTCCCGCAGCCGGCGCAGCGCGACGTTCCGGCCGCCGGGGCAGCCGAGGTTCTCGTCGACCTCGATGGCGGTGACCTCGCCGGGCAGCCCCAGCCGGTCGGCGAACTCGGGCAGCGGACAGCCGTTCCCGACGATCACGATCCGCGTGGGTGCGACGTCCTGCTTGGCCACCGACGCGAGCAGCGCGTCGACCTCCTGGGGCCGTGTGCCCATCGTCACCACGGCCACCGCGATCCGCGGCTCCATCGGCACGGCGCCCACCCCCACCACTCGACCTCGTTCGACAACAAGGGGCGATGCTAGCCGTTCATGGTAAGGACTCTTTAAATACGCCGGTTCTCCCTGCGGCGTACGAACTTCAGCCCCGACCAGTCCTCCCCGAGCGCGGCGACCTTCACATCCACGACACCCAGGGGCAGGAACAGTTCCCGCAGTCCGTTCTCGGTGATGTCGCTGACATGGCCGGCGGCCTTCCGCGGCCAGGCGATCCAGAGCATCGCGGAGTCGGCGAGCGCCTCGACGAGCCCGGACCCCTCTGCGGCCAGAACGGCCGCCTCCCGGTAGAAGGCCAGGGTGATGTCCGCCTCCTTCGGTCCGCCTTCGGCGACCTCACAGCCCTCGGGCAGCCCGGGGATCGCCCACCCCTCCCCCGGCGGGTGCAGCAACCGCACCCGGTGCCCGGCCTTGATCCCGATCTTCTTGGCCAGCGGCGTACCGGAGTACCCACCGCTCACCCCGCGCCCACCACTGGCCGCGCTCCCATCACCGGCCGCGCTCCCGCCACTCGCCCCGCTCACCGCGCCACCACCGTCCATGCGTCCATGCCGTCCATGGTTACTCGCGGTTCGCAGTCGTGCCGCTCATTGCCGTCATGGCCCCGGTGGCAGGTAGCGTGTCCACCGCCGCTTCCCGAAGGAGCCCGCGACATGACCGTCCGCCCCGCACGGCTCACCGCCGTCCCCGCGACCACGGGCGGCACGTTCACCACGGCACGGCCGGCGGACGAGAGGTACCCCGCGACATGACCGTATCGATCTCCCTCCTCCTGATGGCGGTCGTCGCCCTGGCGGCCGCGGTCGCGGCGCCCCGTGTCCTGACTCGGGCGCTCTGGCCCGACCGGGAGCCCGTGCTCGCGCTGTGGGTGTGGCAGTGCCTGGTCGCCACCGTGCTGCTCTGCTGTCTGACCTCGCTGGTGCTGAGCGCCTCGGCGGTCTTCCACACCGTCCGTGTCCATGTCTTCGCGCCCGCGCCGCCCAGGGTCACCGCGGCGTACGACCTGGCCGCCGCCCCGCCCTGGACCACCGCGCTGACGCTGCTGCTGGCCGGCGGTGCCGCCTGGACCACGGCCATGCTGGCGCGCGAGGTGACGGAGGCCCGCAGGCGGGGCCGGCTGCGCCGCGAGCACCTGCGCGAACGCGCCCCCGAGCTGCCGGCCGGGCTCAGCGACTCCCGCGGCCCGCTCCTCGTGCTGGAGGACGAGTACCCGGACGCCTGGTGGATGCCGGGCAGCCCGCCCCAGCTCGTCGTCACCACGGGCGCGCTGCAGCGCCTCACCGACCACCAGCTGGACGCCATCCAGGCCCATGAACTGGGTCACGCCCGGGCCCGCCACGACTGGCTCCTGCACCTCTCCCAGGCGCTGGCCTCCGGCTTCCCTGGCATCCCGCTCTTCACCCACTTCCGCGACCAGACCCACCGCCTGGTCGAGCTCTCCGCCGACGACACGGCCTCCCGTCGCTGCGGGCACCTCACCACGGCTCTCGCGCTGATCGAGCTGAACCAGCACCGGGGCGTCCTGTCCTGCGCCACTCCCCGCCCCCTGCTCCACCAGCGGGTGGAGCGCCTCCTGGACCCGCCGCCCCGACTGCCCCGGACCCAGCGACGCGGTACGACGACGGCCGCGGCCCTGGCCCCGCTCATCCCGCTGCTCATCGCCTTCGGCCCGGCCCTGGCGACGCTCGGCTCCTAGGGTCCGCCCGTCCGACGATTCCCTCCCCGGCTCCGACCGGGAGGTTCCCCGCGGGGTCAACTCCGCCTCCCCAAGCTCCACTTGAGGCCTCCGCCTGCCTCGGCCCGACGTCCGCTCCGAGCAACCCCGCAGCCTCGATTCTCATCTTCTTCTCAGGGACGAGAGTGATGCCCGGGTCACCTGGGGCAACCGAGGTGCCCGGGCGCAGGAGCCAACAGGAGGAGAAGGACGTTGATCCATGCCCGGCGCACATTGGTCGCCGCTGCGGCGTTGTTGGCGGTGGTGGTGGGGTCGCAAGGAGTGGCACAGGCCCGGCCGGCCGCCGATCCCGCACCGCCCGCGGCCTCGGCCGACCCCGACGGCAGACTGCCCGAGGGCTGGCAGATCACCGGAACGAGAGCCGGTCAGCAGCTGACCTGGCGTTCGACCACACCGGTGCCCATGGGAGACGCCGCCGTCGAGTTCTACTCCGGCGACCGGCTCCTGGGCCGGCCCCTCGCCGCGAAGGACGGGCACACGTTCAGCCTCGACCTCCAGGGCGTGGCGCTCGGACCGGCGAAGGACCTCCAGGTGCGGGCCGCGGGCCGCCGCCTCGACGAGGCCGGCATCGAGGAGGACTCACGGCGGCGTTCCTCCAAGGCGCCGGTGAAGCCGTCGTCCCTGCCACCGGTCAACCCCGTGGACCCCGGCGTCCCCGGCCCGTACCGCACGGTCAGCGGCGAGTACGAGCTGAAGTCCGTGAAGCTGCCCGACTTCCCCGAACCGGTCGAGATGCGCGCGGCCGTGGTCGCACCGGCCGGGGCCCAGGGCAAGCGCCCGCTGGCCCTCTTCCTGCACGGCCGCCACCCCACCTGCTACACCGGGGGCCCCGAGGGCGACTTCGTCGGCGACTGGCCCTGCCCCACCGACTCGAAGGCGATACCGAGCCACCGCGGCTATCTGCACGACCAGAAACTGCTGGCGTCCCAGGGCTATGTGACGGTGTCCATATCCGCCAACGGCGTCAACGGACAGGACTTCGCGGCGGAGGACGGCGGGGCACAGGCCCGCTCGTCCCTCGTACGGCAGCACCTCGCCCGCTGGGCCAACTGGTCGGGTGCCGGACGGACCTCGGCACCGGAGATCGTACGGAAGGCCGCGCGGGCCGACCTGTCGCGCGTACTCCTGGTCGGTCACTCGCGGGGTGGCGAGGGCGTGAACCGGGCGGCGATGGACAGCCTCTCCAAGCCTCCCGCCGACCGGGACGGCTACCGGGGTCCGGTGCGCTGGAAGATCCGCGGGACCGTCCTCATCGGCCCCACCGTCTTCGGGCAGAACCCCGCTCCCGAGGTGCCGTCGATGACGATCCTGCCCGGCTGCGACGGCGATGTGTCCGATCTGCAGGGTGAGATCTACGTGGACGGGACCCGTGGCGTCAGCCGTGGTGCCGCTCTGCACAGCGCGGTCTACATGGTCGGCGCCAACCACAACTACTTCAACACCGAGTGGACGCCGGGCCAGGCCGAGGCGCCCGCCAACGACGACTTCTGGGACGACGAGGGGTCGCCGGACGCGGTGTGCACGCCGGGCGCCGCGACGCGCCTGACCGCCAGGCAGCAACAGGCCGCCGGCTCCACCTACACAGCCGCCGCGGCCCGGCTGTTCGTCGCGGGCGACGACCGGGTCAGGCCGCTGCTGGACGGCTCCGGCGTACGGGCGAAGTCCGCGGGTCCCGCCCGCGTCCTCACCCACGCCGTCGGTGCCCGTCGCGCCGGCGGGTTCCTTCCCGATCCCTCGGTGAAGGTGGACGGCGGCCGGCTGTGCGAGCAGGTCGACCCCGACCCGGCGACGAGCTGCCTCAACCCTGACGAGCCCGGCGCGTCGCCGCACTTCGCCGGCTGGGAGACCGACCGGGAACCGGGCCGCAACGCCGTGGCGCTCGACTGGTCGACGCCGGGTTCCGCGGTACGGGTGCAGCCGGAGCGAACGGTCTCCGTGACCGGGGCCAAGTCGCTGGCCCTGCGGGTCGTCGTGCCCCCGAACACCACCGGCACCCGCGTGGACGTGTCCCTCACGGACACCGCGGGCCGACGGGCGACGCTCGGCGACATCCGCCTCGACGGGCTGCCGGGCACCGAGCGGACGACCTCGTACTGGGGCCAGGAGGTACGCGTACCGCTGACCGCCGCGACCGCGGCCGGGCTGGACCTCAAGCAGGTGAAGTCCCTGGAACTGACCCCTCGCAGCGGGTCTGGAAAGGCGTGGCTGATCGACGCCTGGGGCTGGCGCCCCGGCATGGCGGAGGTACGACCGGTCTCGCTCCCCCGCGTCGACATCGGTCGGCTGACCGCCGACGAGGGCGACTCCGGAGTCAAGACCTACCAGGTGCCGGTACGCCTCTCCGGGCAGGGCAGTGGTCGGATCCGGCTCTTCGTCTCGGACCCCGAGACCCGTGAGACCACGTCCCGGGTGGTGACCGTGCGCCCCGGCGGCGACAGCATCGATGTGCCTGTCGAGGTGCCCGGCAACACCCGCTACAGCTACGGCACGGCGTACAACGTGTTCGCGAAGGCCGTCCAGGGCACGGTGGTCGGCAACCACCTCGGCGGTGTGACCGTGAGGGACGACGACCCGATGCCCACGTTCAGCGTGACGCCGGTCCCGAGCCGGGCCACCGAGGGCCAGAGCCTGACGTGGCGGATCACCCAGTCCGCGGTCGCCGACACGGAGATCTGGATCGACTCCGCGTTCGCGCCGGTCGACGGCGCCGAACTGTCCACCACCGACGTCGACCCGGCCTGGCTGGACGAGACCACCGGTGAGTCACCGGCCCCCTCCCGGCCGCTGTCCGAGCTGGAAGGGCTCTATCTGCCCCTCGCCATTCCCCAGGGCGAGCTGAGCACCGACGTGACGATTCCCGTCGTCGCGGACGGCGTGAGCGAGCCGGAGGAGTCACTGCGGATCCGGCTGTCCCTCTGGACGGAGGACGGCGAACAGGTGGAGGGGCCGGTGCTCGACGGCACGGTCACGGACGCGCCGTAGCAGCGCAGTAGCAGCCAAGTAGCAGCTCCGTACGGAACGAGACGCGGGGGCCCGGGAGTTCCGGGCCCCCGTTTCGCGCTCCCGGAACTCCCTGGACGCCCGGACTCCCTGGTCTCCCCGGGCTCCCGGGTTCAGTCCGTGGGCCCGTGCGCCATGATGCGGCGCAGTTCCTCGCTGAAGTCGGCGGCCGTCGGCTCCAGCAGCAGCGCCGCCAGGGGGATGTCCGCCCGCAGCCGTTCCCGGAGGGTCTCGACGACGCGGAGCACCTTGAAGGAATCGCCGCCCAGGTCGAAGAAGTCGTCGTCCCGGCCCACGGCGGAGACCTGGAGGACCTCGCACCACACCTCGGACACGACGCTCTCCACATCCGGTTCCGCGTCCACGGACGTGTCGGCGGGGGTGTCGGCGGGCGCCCGGTGTACGGCCCGCGCGGGCGCGGGTTCGGCCGACCGCTGTGCCGCCCGGGCCTCCAGGAGACGGCGGTCCAGCTTGCCGTTCGGCGTCAGCGGCAGCTCGTCCGTCACCTCGATGGCCGAGGGCACCATGTACGGCGGTAGCCAGGTCCGCAGCGCCTCGCGCACGGACGACGGCAGGCTGTCCGATGCCACGCCCTTCTCGGGCACCACGAACGCGGCGAGCCGCTTCTCGGCACCCGAGCCGTGCGCCACGACCGCCGCCTGCCGGACTCCCGTACAGCGCTTGGCGGTCTCCTCGATCTCGCCGGGCTCGATGCGGATGCCCCGGATCTTCACCTGCCGGTCGGCCCGGCCGAGGAACTCCAGCACACCGCCCGGCCGCGCCCTGACCAGGTCGCCGGAACGGTAGAAGCGGCTGTCCGGGCTCACAGCGGGGGCGTTGGGAAAACGCTCGGCGCCGAGGAAACGCTCGGCGGTGAGTTCGGGCCGGTTCAGATAGCCGAGGGCGACGCCGGCGCCGCCGATGTAGAGCTCGCCGGTTTCCCCTTCGGCGACCGGAGCGCCCTTCTCGTCGAGGATCCACAGTTCGGTGTCCTGGATGGCGGGGCCGATGAGCACGGTGTCCAGGTCGGGATCGCGCGGCAGCACCCAGGCCGTGCAGTAGATCGTGCACTCGCTGGGCCCGTAGATATTGGTGAGGGAGGCGGTGGAGCGCGAGTGGAAGCGCCTGACCAGGTCGGGACCGAGCGGTTCGCCGCCGGTGAGCACCTGCCGCAGTCCGTCGTACCGCTCGGCGGGATCGCGGGTCAGCAGGAAGAGTTCGAGCTGGGACACGCCGAAGTAGACCGTCGTGATCCCCTGGTCGCGTATGAGGTCCGCGAGATGGTCCGCGTCGCGATGGCGGCCCGGGGCCGCGACGACGACGGTGGCGCCGGCGAGCAACGGCCAGTACAGCTCGCCGAGATGCATGTCGAACGTGCACACCGTGTGGTGGATCATCCGGTCGCGCTCGTCCATGCGGTGCGTGGTCTGCAGGGCCCTGATCCGTGAGACGAGAGCGCGGTGACTGATCAGCGAGGCCTTGGGGCGGCCGGTGGATCCCGAGGTGTGGATGACGGCGACGGGGTCGTCCGCGGACGCGTCCCCCCGTACGTCCACGTCCCCTTGTACGGATTCGGGCGTCGGCGCGTACGTGGCGCACTCCTCGTCCGTCAGGACGACCAGGTCCGACAGGCCGGGTACGTCCGAGAAACGGTCGCGCAGCGCGGATTCGGTGAGCACGGCCCGGGGCGCGCAGTCCTGGACGGACCGCAGGATGCGCCGCGGCGGGTCGTCCACGCCGAGTGCCGCGTGGGCGGCGCCCGCGAACATGGCGCCCAGCACGGCCACCACGAACTCGACGGAGCGCTCGTGGTGGATCACGACGCGGTCACCGGCCCGTACGCCGTGCGCGCGAAGGGCCGCCGCGGTCCGCAGGACCCGTTCCCTCAACTCGCCCATGGTGAGGGCGGTCTCGCCGGAGACGATCGCGGGAAGTGCGGGATCACGCTCCCACCGTTCGAGCAGGAGCGCGTCGAGCCGGTGGTCCGCATCGGTCGACGGGCGGTCGGCGGGGGCCTGCACGGTCGTCATGGAGGTCAACCTCGGTTCGGCCGGGTGGGCGGGCTAGGACTGTTCTGCCGCGAACTGGTCGAGATTGCCGACGAGGGCGTCCACCACGAGGGCGGGACTGTCCGTCAGCAGCATGTGTCCGCCCGGCAGCCAGACAGTGCGGGTGTTCTCGCCGAACAGGGCCCAGTCGGCGGTCCGTTCCTCCGGGCACAGCGGGTCCTCGTCCCCGAACACGGTCAGGAGCGGACACCGGAGAAGGGGGTCGGGGCCCGACGAGTAGTCCTCGACGGCACGGATGTCCGCCACGATCGTCGGCAGCACCAGCTTGAGCATCTGCTCGTTGGCGGCGAGCCTCTCCGGGACTCCGCCGAACCCGTCGAGGATCGCCAGTACGTCGTCGGTGTCGTCCGTGTCGCGCAGCAACCGGCGCTCGGGATCGGGCTTCTCGGTCACCGCCCACTGCGAGACGGCCACCATGCCGGCGACGCGGACACTGTCGTCCCGCTGGAGTGCGCGCACGGCTTCCAGGCCGACGATCGCCCCGAAGCACACCCCGACGACGAGCAGGGGGGCGGTGCCGGGCAGCGCACGGGCCGTGGCCACGACGTCGTCGACCAGACCGGGCAGTCCCGGAACGCTCTCCCGGATACGCGTCTCCCTGCCGGGCAGCCGGGCCGTGGCCACCAGCCAGTCGGCCGGCGCGTGCTCCGCGAAGCCCTGGCCGCTCGCCGCGCCGGCGCCGGCGTGCGGAACGATCAGCACGCGCAACGAGGCGTCCTGCGGGTCGGCGCCCTTGAGGGCGAAGGTCTTTGCCGGCAACGTTCTGTCACTCTCCATGGTTGGTCCTCGGTACCTGATGCGGGTGTGGTGCGGGTCCCGCTCTCAGCTCGTCGTGACGAACTCGGCGAGCGCCTGCGCCAGATGGCCGGGGTCCCTGGCCCCGACGAGTTCCCGGGCGGAGTGCATGGACAGACCGGGCACGCCCACGTCGACCGTCGTCACGCCCAGCCGGGCCGCGGTGATCGGCCCGATCGAAGTCCCGCAGGGCATGGCGTTGTTGGACACGAACCGCTGCAACGGCACCCCGGCCCGCTCGCAGGCGGCCGCGAACGCGGCGAGGCCGGTGCCGTCGGTGGCGTACCGCTGGTTGACGTTGACCTTCACCACGGGTCCGCCGTTGGGCAGCGGGTGGTTGTCCGGGTCGTGCCGCTCGCTGTAGTTGGGGTGGACCGCGTGGGACATGTCGGCCGAGACGCAGAGCGCGCCCGCCAGCGCCCGCGACCAGTCCTCGCCGCTGCCGCCGCGGGCGCCCACCGAGCGGTTCAGTACGCGTTCAAGGAGCGGGCTCTGGGCGCCGGTCTCGGAGCCGCTGCCGACCTCCTCGTGGTCGAAGGCGGCGAGCACCGGAACCCGGAACGACTCGGCGCCGGCGTCCTTCGCCCAGGCCTCGGTCGCCGCCGTCAGCGCGGTGACGCCCGCGTGCACGGACACCAGGTTGTCCAGACGCGACGACACCAGGAACTCCCGCTCCGCGCCCAGGTGTCCGGGCGCCTGGATGTCGTGCAGCATCAGGTCCCAGCCGAGGATCTCGGTGGGCTCCAGATCCGCCTCGTACGCGATCCGGCGCAGCAGCGCGCCCTGTTCCGGTCTGCCGAGGGACCAGATCGGCTGTGTCTGGCGCTGGCGGTCCAGGGCCATGGACTCGTTGACCGAGCGGTCCAGGTGGATGGCCAACTGCGGTACGCGGAACAGCGGTTCGTCGACCTTGACGAGGGTGGAGCTGCCGTCGCGCAGCGTGAGACGCCCCGAGATGCCCAGGTCCCGGTCGAGCCAGGTGTTGAGCGGGACGCCTCCGTAGATCTCCACGGCGACCTGCCGCCACCCCGCGGAACCGGTGTCGGGCCTCGGCTTGACCCGCAGGTTGGGCGAGTCGGTGTGCGCGCCGACGATCCGGAAGGGGGTGTGGGCAGGCGCGCCCTCGGGGACGTACCAGGCGATGAGCGCACCGCCGCGGGCGACGAAACAGCCGCCGCTGCGCCCCGTCCACTCCTCGGTCTCGCTCAGCTCCGTGAAGCCCGCCTTCTCCAGGCGGCGCGCCGCCTGGGACACGGCGTGGTAGGGCGAGGAGCTGCCCTGGAGGAAGGCGAGCAGGTCCTCGGTGTGGCTGGGGTCGGTGGCCAGGGTCATTCGGCGTCCGCCTTCCGGGGCGTTGTGTGCGTGTCGAGCAGTGCGGCGACCGGACGGTCGGGCTGCGCGCACAAGTCTCCGATCATCGAGACGTACTCGGCGAGCAGGTCTTCGGCCGATTCCCGATCCCAGAGATCGGCCGAATACTCGAGGAAGGTCCGGTAGCCGAGGTCCGGATCACGACGCGGCGCGAGACCGAAGACGAGTTCGGCCCTGGCGACCGGCGGAGCCACGTCCTCCACTTCGACGTCGAGGCCGGGGATCCCGATGTCGGAGTCGGCGTAGTTCTGGAAGGCGAGGCCGTTCGGCACCCGGTCGGGAACCTCGGTCGCCCCCGCGTCGCGCATCGCCTGGAGGATGCGGGCGGTGGGCAGCACATTCGCCATGATTCCGAGGGCGCCCGCGCCGGTACGGGTGACCAGCTCGGCGACGGTCTCGGCCGGGTCGATCCGCACCCGGACCAGGACGGCCGTGGAGGTCACCGACACGAGCGACTCGCAGTCCAGGTCCTCGCGGTTGGCGTACGGGACGCTGAGCAGGACGTCCCGCTCCCCGGAGAGCCGGGCGAGGTGGATGCCGAGCGCGGCGGCCGCGACCGCGAACGGCGTCACATGCCGGTCGGCCGCCAACTTCTCCATGGCCGCGCGGAGTTCACCGGAGGCGGAACCGCGTGCCGTGCCGCCGTCGCCGCTCAGCCGCTCGGGTCTGGGGCGGTCGGTCGGGGTGTCGAGCCGGCACGGCACCCCCTTCAGATAGGCGGCGCAGTGTGCGGCCCGCCGGTCATCGGCGGACGGGTCCTTCGTCTCCAGCTGACGGCGGGCGTAGTGCGTGGCCTGGACCGGGGGCGCTTCGAGTGTGTGCGCGGTACCGGCCGCGGCCGCCGTGTAGAGCGCGGCCAGCTCCGCCAGCAGCACGGAGTGGGCCCAGCCGTCGGCACAGATGTGGTGCATGACGAACATCAGCACCCACTCGTCGCGCTCGACCCGCAGCAGCCTCAGCCGGGGCAGCGTCGGGCGGGTGAGGTCGACGGGTGCTGCGGCCATCGCCCGGCACACCTTGTCGACGCGGGCGGCACGCTTCCCGGGTTCGAGCCGGGTGAGGTCGTCGATCTGCAGCCGCAGCGGGGGTGCGGCGACCACTTCCTGCCACCAGACTCCTTCGCCGGCTCCGGCTCCGGCTCCGGTCCCGGCTCCGGCTCCGGCTTCCCGCACGAAGCGCGTACGCAACGAGTGGTGGCGCTCGATCAGTTCGGCGAGGGCCGAGCGCAGGGCGTCCGGGTCCAGGGCGCCCCGGAAACGGATCCGGGTCGGCACGTTCCAGACCTGCGCCTGGGGCACGGCGTAGTGGCCCGCGATCATCCGGTTCTGCTGGTCACTGGCGGGGGCGCGGTCGACGAGCTCGGCGTGGTCGGAGGGGGCGGGCGGGGGCTCGGGGGCGGGAGCGTGGGCGGGCGGAGGCTCGGGGGCGATGGTGTGGGCGGGCGCTTGAGGGCCGCCGCCGAGTTGGCGTGCCATCGCGCCCAAGGTCGCGTCCGCGAAGAAGTCCGCAAGGCCGATGTCCACGTGCAACGCGTCGCGTACGCGGTTGACGAGCCTGATCGCCGCGATCGAATTGCCGCTGAGATCGAAGAAGTTGGAGTCGTCCGCCACGTCGTCGACGTCGAGGACCGACTTCCAGACGGTACGGAGTGTCTCCAGGACGGAAGGGGCCGACGGGGCGGACATGGTCACGTCCACGGTCCTCGGCCGCACGGCGGTGTCCCGCACCAGCACCGCACCGCCCGACACCATGGCACCCAGGATCCGGTCGAGGTCGCCCAGACAGTCCCGTACCGTCGCCGCGTCGAAGAGATCGGCGTCGTAGCGGATGCGCAGCCGCAGCCCGGACCCGGTGCGGACGGCCATCAACCCCATTTCCAGCGGCGCCGATTCGGAGCCGCCGTCGATCTCCTCGGCGTACAGCCCGGGCAGCCGGATCCCGGCCAGCGGAGCGGTGTCCAGGTCCGCCGAGACGGTGATGAGGGGGCGCGGGTTGCCGGGGTCGGGGTTAACGGCGGCGAGGAGCGCGTCCAGGTCCACATGTTGATGGGCGTCCGCCGCGAACAGCGCGTCCCTGGTGGCCCGTACGGCATCGGTCAGCGGTGTCGACTCCGTCAGCGAGGCCCGCAGCGGAAGGAGCGCGACATGGAATCCCACCGTGCCGGTGGTCTCCGGAGTGCGCCGCCCGAAGGTCGAGCCCACGACGAACTCGTCCTGGCCCGAGCGCTCGCGCAGCACCAACTGCCAGGCGGTGAGGAGCGTGGCGAAGAGCGTGACGCCCTGCCGGCCGCTCCACTCCTGCAGCGCCGACGTGCGAACGCCGTCCAGGCGGATCTCGGCGGCGGCCCCGCCGCCCGCCACACGACGGCCGCGCGGGCGCCGGGTGGGCAGCGCGGGCACCGGTGGCAGCGGGTCGAGGTAGTGCCGCCACCACTCCAGGTCGGCCGGGTCCCGGTCGGGTTCGGCGGCACCGACCGTGCTCCCCGCGGGCGCCGCGAACCGCGCGGGGCGGCCCTCGACCGCGGCCTTGTAGAGCTCCTCCAGGTCGGCCGCGAGGATTGTGGCCGAGTGGGCGTCGGTGATGATGTGGTGCAGCCCGAGTACGAGCACATGGTCGTCGTCGGCGAGCGTCAGAAGCCGTGGGGTGAACAGCGGCCCCTCGGCGAGGTCGTACGGCCGCGAACTCTCTTCCCGCAGCACGGCCGCGACGGCTTCGTCAGCCGCGACGGCCTCCGGCCCCTGGACATCGGTCACCTGCCCCCGGGCATCGGTCAACTGCTCCCGGGCGTCGGTCACCCGCAACGGAACGCGCATCCCCTGCCGTACGACCTGCCGTACGGTCTCGTCGCCACCGCCCGGGCGGAACACCGTCCGCAGGCCGGCGTGCCGTTCGACCAGCCCGTCGACCGCGGCGGCCAGCGCCTCCCCGTCCAGCGGGCCGCGCAGCCGCACCGCCTGGATCTCGTTGTACGCGGCCGGGTCGCCGATGAGCTGGGAGGCGAGCCAGATCCGGCGCTGGGCGTCGGTCGCGGGCGCGGAGACATCGGTGCCCGGAGAAGCCGCGGACCCAGACGCGTCCTGGTGGCGCTCGCGCAGCGCGTCGAGGTGTTCGAGCCCGGAGCGCATCAGGTCGGCGGGCATGCCGAAGTCGACTAGGGCGGCGATCTCGTCGACGCCCGCCTCGTACAGCGCGTCCACCACGGGCGCGCAGGTCTCCGGCGTACCGATCAGGGCCCGCTCGTCGCAGTACCCGTCGTACGCCCGGCGGAAGAGGTACTCCAGGTCCTCCTCGCTCGCCGTGGCCACGTCCCGAGGATCGCCGCCCAGCGTGCCCAGCGTTCTTGCCGCGGAGCGCATCTGCAGCGAGGAGCGCAGATAGCGGGTCATCGGCTCCAGCGCCTGGGCACGCGCCGTCGCGTGGTCGTCGCCGAGGTAGGTGTGCAGGAGTACGGTCACCCGGCCGGTGTCGGGGTCGAGACCGTGCTGCTCGCGGGCCTTGCGGTAGTGGCCGATGTTCTCGGCGAGTTCGGCGACCGTCTGGTTCATCAGGTTGGTGACGATGCCGAGACCGCGCCGCGCGGCCTCCTCGTACGACTCACGCCGTCCCGAGGTGGCGAGGAACATGGGCGGCATGTCCTGCACCGGGCGCGGGTGGATGCGTACCGCGGTCTCCCCGCCGTCCCCGGTCCGCCGCGACAGCGTGCCGCCGCCCCACAGCGTCCGTACGTCGTCGAGATGGGCGAAGCCGATCTCCTTGCGGCGGGCGAAGCGGTCCGGGTGGAGGGCGAAGTCCTGCGCGTGCCAGCCGGTGGCGCAGCCGATGCCGACCCGGCCGCCGGAGAGGTTGTCGACGACCGACCACTCCTCGGCGATCCGGACGGGGTCGTGCAGCGGCAGTACGACGGAACCCGCGTTCAGCCGGATCCGGCCGGTCTCCCGGGCCAACGCGGCCGCGAGCACGGAGGGGTTGGGGAAGAGCCCGCCGAAGGAGTGGAAGTGCCGCTCCGGCACCCAGAGGGAACTGAAGCCCCGCTCGTCGGCGAAGCGGGCCGTCTCCATGATCTGGTCGTAGGCGTCGGAGGGGCGGGGGGTGCGCCGAGGCCCGTCCACGGCTCCGCCCTCGGCCGCCGTTTCTGCCTCGTCCGGGTAGTCGCCGAAGAAGTACAGGCCGAAACCGGCGGCCGGCCTGGGACGCGTCGCCTTCGGCCGCGGGCGGGAGAGCGTGCGGGGGCTCGTGCGGGTCGTGGGGAAGAAACCGCCCTCGCGCAGGGCTCGCAGGGAGTCCTTCACGGCGTCCGAGACGCGCTCGACGTCCGCGTCGGTGTGGGCGGTGGACAGATAGAAACTGCGCCACTCCCACACGTAGATGCCGCGCAACAGCAGGTGCTGGTAAAGCAGTTCCATGTCGGCCCGGTGCGTGAACCGGAACATGGAACCGAAGTGGCTGAGTTCCAGGGGGAATTCCTCGGCCCTGAAGAACTCGTTCAGACCCTCGGCCAGCAAGTCCGTGCGGGCGTTGAGCCGTTCCTGGAGGGCGGGGCCCTCGGCGATGAGATGGGTGAGGACCGCCTTGGCCGCCGCCATGGACAGCGGGTGCTGCATGTACGTACCGCCGAAGAAGGTGGTCTCGGTCTCCGGGCGGCTGTCGTCGCCGTACCGCCAGAAGCCGCCGTCGACCCCGTCCAGGATGTCGGCGCGGCCCGCGATCGCACCGATCGGGAAGCCGCTGCCGAGCGCCTTGCCGTAGGTCGCGAGGTCCGGGACGACGCCGAAGTGGTGCTGTGCGCCGCGTGGATGGGGGCGCAGCCCTGTGAGCATCTCGTCGAAGAGCAGCACGATGCCTCGGCGCCGCGTGAGGTCACGCAGTTCCCGCAGGAAAGCGACGGGACGCAGGGCGGGGTTGCGGCACTGGACCGGCTCGACGAGGACCGCCGCGATGGTGTCGCCGAGCGCGTCGACGGTGTCGAGGGCTTCCTGGCTGCCGTATTCGAGGACGATCAGCTCGGAGACCGCGCTGTGCGGGATGCCGTGCGAGACGGGTACGGCGTGGGTGCCGTCCGGTCCCGGGCGGCCGAGCACGGAGTCGATGTGGCCGTGGTACGAGCCGCGGAACATGACGACGCGGTCTCGTCCGGTGGCGGCGCGGGCCAGCCTGATGGCGGCGGAGTTGGCCTCGGTGCCTGAGCCCGCGAACGCCACACGTTCCATGCCCGTCAAGTCGGCCAGCAGCTGGGCGACTTCACCGGCCTCGACCGGCCGGGGGCCGAAGCGCAGGCCCTGCGCGAGGTGCTCCCGTACGGCCTCGGTGACGATCTCCGGCTCATGGCCGAGGAGCAGTGCGCCGAAGCCCATGGTGATGTCGGTGTACTCGTTGCCGTCCACGTCGGTCAGGCGCGCGCCCCGCGCCGAGCGGGCCGTGAGGGGGTACAGCGTCTCCTTCGTGGAACGACGGAACCCGACGACGGCCCGGCTGTCGGCAAGAACGGCACGCTGCCGCTGGGCCAACTCCTTGGATGTACGGGTCCGTTCGGCGAGATGGCGCCCGAGCTCTACGGCGTGCGCCCGCTGACCGGCATCGACGCCGACACCGTCGCCGACCATGCCTGAGCCCTCGGGGAGGATTACTCGGGGGCCGTGGAGGGTGGGTTGCGGGGCGGGAGCGGAGAGGGGGACTGGTGTGGAGGCGGGTGCGACGGGGGGCGGGGCTGCGGATGCGAGTGCTGCCGGGGCCGGGGCCGGGGCCGGGACCGGGACCGGGGCCTGGGCCTGGGCCTGGGCCTGAGGGTGCGTCGAGGTTGCTCCGGGCGGCGGCCCCGCCGCCGAATGCCGCTTCGCCGCCGCGAGTTGCTCCGTGAGCTGCCGGGAGAGTTCCGCGGCCCGGTCCGCCGCCGTCGTACTCATCGGACACGCTCGGCGCCGAGCAGGGCTATCGCCTCGGAGAGCTGGGTCAGCATGACCGCCTGCGTCTCGGCGAGCAGATCGATCTGCCGACGCAGCTCGGCGACTTCGGAGCGGAGTGCGTACTCCGGGCCCACGGACGCCGGGCCCACAGGCGCCGGGTCGGTCGCCGCCGCGGGCGCTGCGGCAGGCACGGGCGCAGGCACGGACGCTGGCGCTGGTGCTGGCGCTGGCCCCGCACCGACATCGACGGGCTGCCCACCCTCCGGCCCCGAAGCCGGCCGCCCCGCCCTCGCGGCGATCAGACGGGCCGTGAGTTCAGGCGTGCCCGCCTCCTCAAGGATCTCCCGGACGGACGTCCGCACGCCGAACTCGCTCTCCAACTGCCGCAGCAACCCGATGAGTTGCAACGAGTCCGCGCCGAGGCCGACGAACGTCTGCCCGGCGCCGAGCTCGTCGGCGCGGTAGCCGAGATGCCGGGCCGTGAGTTCCCGTACCCGTTCGAGTACTGCCTGTTCGGTCATGCCGTCCTCCACTGAACCTTCCTTTGCAGGTAATCGGTCCACTGCGGGACCGGGATGCGGTGGCGGGCCGGTCCAGTACGACCGGTGCTGGAACGGGTAGAGGGGCAGCGGGATCCGGCGTCCCCCGGAGCCGTCGAGGAGCGCCGCCCAGTCGAGGTCCACCCCGGCGCAGTGCAGACGGGCCGCCGCCGTCCACAGGCCGTCGGTGTCGGCGCCGCCACGGCCCTGCGTCGGCACGCACAGGGTCTCCGGCACGGCACGGCGGGCCATGCCGGTCAGCGGCGCGCCGGGCCCCAGTTCGACCAGGACGGCCCTGGGCGCGAGCGTGCGCAGCACGGCGTGGAAGTCCGCGGTGTGCCGCGCCTGCCGTACGAGATGGTCGGCGTCGGGCAGCCAGCCCACGGGATGCGTCGTACCGTCCAGTCCGCTGACGAACTCCACCTGTACGGGCCGGAGTTCGGTCTTGCCGACGGCGGCGCGCAGTTCGTCGAGCATCGGGTTGAGCAGCGCCGTGTGGAAGGCGCGGTCGACGGGGAGCGGCTCGCCGGCCACGTCGTGCTCGGCCAGCCAGGCCCGGGCCGCCTCGACCGCGGCCGGCGGACCGGCGACGACATGGTGCGCGGGACCGTTGGACACCGCCAGTTCGAGGCGCCCGTACCGCGTCGCGTCGATGTCCCCGAGCAGCCGCCGTACGTGTTCCGGCGGGGCGAACACGGCCAGCATCGCGCCGGGTTCGGTGTCCTGCATGAGCCGGCCCCTGCGGCAGACGAGCCGCATGCCGTCCTCCGGCGACAGGGCTCCCGCGACGCACAGGGCCGCGTACTCGCCGACGCTGTGCCCGGCGACGGCCGACGGGCGCACACCGAACCCCTGCCAGAGCCGGGCCTGTGCCACTTGCAGGGCGAACAGCGCGGGCTGCGCGAAGTCGGTGTCCCACCGCTCAGGACCCCGGCCACCGACGATCCGGTCGAGGAAGTCCGACTCCCCGGTCTCCTCCTGATGGATGCGGGCGCACCGCTCCAGGACCTCGGCCACCACGGGGAAGCGGGCGGCGAGCGCCGCGGCCATTCCGGGCCGACCGCCGCCCTGCCCGCTGAAGACGTACGCGGGTGTGACGGGGGTGTCCACAGTTCCGGTGTGGTACGCGGCCGTGGGCGGCGCGGGACGTCCCGGATCCGCCAGGAAGGCGTCCAGGCCGCGGACGAGCCCTCCGACAAGGTTGTCGACAAGGTTGTCGGGCGGGCCATCGACGGGTGGGGTGAAGCCTGTCGGGCTGACGGTGGTTGGGGTGATGGCGGTCCGGCTGACGGCGGTTGGGGTGATGGCGGTTGGAGTGGCTGCGGGCGCGGTGACGACAAGCCGGTGGCGCAGGTGCCGGCGCCCGAGCGCGGCCGTCGTGAGGAGATCGGCCGGTGCCATGTGCGGGCGCCGCACCAGGGCGTCGCGGAAGGAACGGGCGTACTCCTCCAGCGCCTTGGGGCTGTGCGCCGAGAGAGGCAGGAGTACGGGCACTGCGGTGTCCGCGGTCCGGCCCGGGGCGGCCGGGGTCTTTTCCGGGATCACCGGGACCGCCGGGATCACCGGGGCCTCTTCCAGAATCACATGCGCATTGGTGCCCCCCATCCCGATGGAGTGCACCCCCGCTCTCCGCGGCCCATCACCTGCCAACGGCCACGGCATGACACGCCGCGGGAGCGTGAACGGGCTCTCCTCGACCCCGAGTTGCGGGTTGGGCCGGGTCAGGTTCACCAGCGGCGGGACCACGCCGTGCCGCAGCACGAGGATGGCCTTGACCAGCCCCGCGAGACCCGCCGCGCTGTCCAGGTGCCCGATGGCGGGCTTGGTGGACCCGAGCGCGCAGAAGCCCTTGCGGTCCGTGTGCCGCCGGAACGCCTCACTGAGTGCGGCGAATTCGATCGGATCACCCTTGTAGGTGCCGGTGCCGTGCGCCTCCACGTAGCCGATCGTCCCGGCCCCGACACCCGCGCGGTCCAACGCGCCGAGCACGGCATCCCGCTGGCCCGCGACACCCGGCGCGGCGAAGCCCGCCTTGCCCGCACCGTCGTTGGTGACCGCGGAGCCCAGGATGACGGCGTGCACGGTGTCGCCGTCGGCGAGCGCGTTCGCCAGCGGCTTGAGGAGGACGGCGGCCACCCCGTTGCCGCCGACCGTGCCGTCCGCCGCGGCGTCGAAGGCCCGTACCGCACCGGACTTGGAGATCGTCGAGCCCTTCACATGGCGGTGACCGGTGACCTGCGGCAGATGCAGGGCGGCCGATCCCACCACCATGAGGTCGGCGTCTCCCGCGAGCAGCGCCTGACAGGCCAGATGGACCGAGACGAGCCCACTGGAGCAGGCGGTCGCGACATTCACCGCCGGACCGTCGAGCCCGAGCCGGAACGCGGCCCGGTTGGCCGTGAAGTCCGGGTAGTTGCCGACCTGGATCTGCTTCACCGTGGTCCAGTCGTCGCCGCGGCTCGACTCGCCGATGTTGGAGGCGAGATAGCTGTGCAGCGAGTAGAGCCGATAGCCGACGCTGGCGTAGACCCCGATCCGTACGCTCCCGGACCGGCTGCTTCCGCCCCTCTCGCTGCCGGCGTAGCCACCGTCCTCCAGCGCGTGGTGAGCGCACTCCAGGAACAGCCGCTGCTGGGGATCGGTGAGGGTGGCCTCCCGGCCGCTCATCCCGAAAAACGCGGCGTCGAAGCCGTCGACGCCGTGCAGCAGCGCGCTCGCTCCGGTGAAGTCCGGGTCCCGGTAGAGCTCCTCGGGCAGGCCCGCGGCGGCGAACTCGGAGTCGGTGAAGGGCCGTACGTGGGACACGCCGGACCGGATGTCGTGCCAGTACTGCTCGGGTGTGTCAGCCCCCGGAAACCTCAGCGCCATCCCGATGACCGCCACTCGCGGGTCCTGCACCGCTCTCCCCCTCCCCGTTCTTCCCCTCCCGTTCCTCGCTCCCGGGCACGGCTTCCTGCACTTCCTGCGCCTCCTGCGCTTGCGCCGCTCCGCGCCCCCGCAGCGCCCGGGCCACGTACACCAGGGCGAGGACGATGGCGGCACCGTGCGCGACGCCGACGACCGACAACGGTGTGAAGACGTCGAGGGCCGCGGCGACCACGATCATGCCCACGCCGAACCCGAGGTTCTCCACCGTGGCGGAGAGCCCGAAGGCGTGGGTGCGCAGGGGGCTCGGCAGGGTCTGCAGATGCGAGGTGTACGACACCTCGGTCAGGCCGTCGGCCGCGCCGGCCAGCAGGGCGACCAGCACCGTCGCGGCCCAGGGGAGCCCGGCGAAGGCCAGGATGAAGGTGCCCGACATGGCGACGGTGCCGAGCCCGAAGCCCAGGGCACCAACCGAGCGTCCCGTCCGCTTGGTGTATCTCTGCAGTACCTGCTGGACAAGGACGTTCCCGAGCGCCCAGACGCACCAGAAGACGCTGACGAACACGGCCGGGTTGTCGGCGTCGAGTTCGGTGGAGTACACGGGCAGCGCCGCGTTGTGCGAGGAGGACCCCAGCGCGTCGATACCGCGCAGCGCCACCATCAGCCCGAGCACCGGAACCGCACCGAGCGCGACGAGAGCGGCGGGCACCCGCCGCCGCCCCGACCCATCGGCGCTCTCTTCTTCTTGCCCACCCTTGCTGTCTTTGTCGTCTTTGTCCTTGCCGTCGTCGCTGCGGGCCGGGCCCATGGGCATCGGAAGGAGGAGGACGGTCAGGGCGCAGACCAGGAAGGTGGCCATGTCCACGAGGAAGGCCGCGGTGTAGCCGAGCAAGGACACGACCACGCCCGACGACGCGAACCCGGCCACCATCGCCATCGAACGCCCGCTGACCATCAGCGAGTTGGCCCAGGTGTGCCGCCCCTCGCCGACCATGTCCGGGATGGAGCTGCGCAGCGTGACCATGAACAGGGTGCCCGAGGCCCCGACCACCGCGGAGACGGCGAACAGCGCGCCCGTACGGAATCCGTCGGGCGCCAGCACCAGCAGGAGCAGGGCGGCCGCCTGGGCCACGTTGGCCCAGAACATGACGCCCTTCGCGGACCAACGGGCCAGGACGGCCGCGGCGGCGAGCCCTGCGACGAACCCCGCGGCCAGTCGTACGGCCATGAACACACCGACGGCCAGCGCCCGGTCCGTGACCGCGTAGACGTACAGGCTGAGCGCCACGACATTCAGGAAGGTGCCGTACGAGGAGATCGCGTAGCCGGTGACCAGGATCCGGTACCGGCGTTCCTGAAGCGCTGCCGTACCGGACGTCACGAACGAACCTGCGCCAGGACGTCCTCGTGTCGTACAGAGTCGGGCATGGCGGCATCCTTTGCGAACACATGGGCGAAGGGGCTCCGCGCACCATAGGCAACCGGGCCCACCGTCCGCAGGCAGAAGCCCGAACTCATGATTGTTATGCGCCAGTTGCGAAGCATGACGACTTCCGCGCCACACGACAACAGTGCTCTCAGGGCAGCGACTTCTCAGGACAACGCCGACCGCCTGCCCGGCACTGCAAGCCCACCCACCAAAAGCAAAAGCCCCAGGTCACGGCGAGTGAGTCCTGAGGCTTCCACAGAGCCGCCTTCGGGATTCGAACCCGAGACCTACGCATTACGAGTGCGTTGCTCTGGCCATCTGAGCTAAGGCGGCGTGCTGCCAGAACTATGGTGCGATCGGCAACGTGCGTAAGTCTACACAGTTTCGAGGGGTGCTCCGCACAGCCCATGGGAGCACCCCCGACGGACCTCGTGATCACGCCCCTGAGCAGCGCTTTCCGTTCTTCGGAGGGGTGCCTTCGAGGAGGTATTCGTTGATCGCGGAGTCGATGCAGGCACTGCCCCGCCCATACGCCGTGTGGCCGTCGCCGTCGTAGGTGAGGAGGGTGCCGGAGGAGAGCTGGGCGGCGAGGGCCTGGGCCCAGCGGTAGGGGGTCGCGGGGTCACGGACAGTGCCGACGACGACGATGGGGGCGGCGCCCCGCGCCTCGATGCTGTGGGCTTCGCCGGTCGCCTTCACGGGCCAGTACGCGCAGTTCAGGGAGGCCCAGGCGAGGCTCTCACCGAAGACCGGGGACGCCTGCTCGAAGGAGGGGAGCGCGTCCTTCACCTCCTCGGGGGAGGAGAAGGCGGCCGGCAGGTCCAGGCAGTTCACCGCCGCGTTGGCGAACATCAGGTTCTCGTACTTGCCGTCCGAGTCGCGCTCGTAATAGCTGTCGGAGAGGGCGAGCAGGCCCGCGCCGTCCTTGTCCTTCATGGCCATGTCGAGGGCGTCCCGCAGTTGGGGCCAGGACCCTTCGTCGTACATCGCGGCGATGACGCCCGTCGTGGCCAGCGCCTCGCCCAGCTTGCGGCCGTCCGCGTCACCCGTCTCGATGGGGGCGCCGTCCAGCTGCCGGAAGAAGGCCTTGAGGTTCTTGCCGACCTGCTCGGTCGTCGTGCCCGCGCCGCCCAGCGGGCAGTCCGACTCGTGCACGCAGTCCTTGGCAAAGGACTGGAACGCCGTCTCGAAGCCCGCCGTCTGGTCCTGGTTCGTCTTGCGCGCGGGCAGCGACGGGTCCAGCGCGCCGTCCAGGACGAGCCGGCCGACCCGCTCCGGATACAGGCCCGCGTACGTCGCCCCGAGAAACGTGCCGTACGAAGCACCCACGTACGTCAGCTTCTCGTCGCCCAGCGCCGCGCGCACGAGGTCCATGTCACGGGCCGCCTCGACCGTGGACACATGGCGCAGCAGGTTCCCCGCGCGCCGCCCGCAGCCCTCCGCGAACTCCTTGAAGGCATCGACCAGTTCACCGGTCTCACGCGCGTTGTCGGGGGTCGTGTCCGTCTGCGTGTACGTGTCCATCTCGCGCCCGGTGAGGCATTCGACGGGCTCGCTGCGGGCGACGCCGCGCGGGTCGACCGCGACCATGTCGTAGCGGGCGCGGATCTTCGCCGGGTAGCCGATTCCTGCGTACGCCTGGAGGTAGCCGACCGCCGAACCGCCCGGCCCGCCCGGGTTGACCAGCAGCGAACCGAGCCGCTTGCCCGGACCCGTGGCCTTCTTGCGGGAGACGGCCAGCCTGACGTCACCCTTGGCCGGCTCGGCGTAGTCGAGCGGGGCCTTCAACGTGGTGCACTCGAAGCCGGAGACACCGCAGGCACGCCAGGCCGGCCGCTGACCGTAGTACGAGGCCAGCGCCGAGGGAGTGGCCTCGGGCAGCGCACGCAGTGCGGCCGCCGCCCCGGCCGGGCTCGCGGAACTCGTCGAACTCCCCGCGGAGCAGGCGGAGACGAGCAGTCCGGCGACGGCGAGCAACGTGCCGCACGCGCGAAGGGATCGGTTGGCCCGAGATGACCTTGGCCGGCGCCTGGTGTACATCGAGCGAGCGTAACCCTGAGCGACGAATCAGTCGCCCAGAGTCGTCAACCCGACCTCGTACGAGTGACGCCGTCAACCCCGGACGGGACGCGCAGCGGACAAGACGCGCGCCAGGCAACCGGCGGCTGGCGGCTGGCGGCTGGCGGCTGGCGGCTGGCGGCGAGACAGGATGTTGCGGCGGGACGCGAGGCGCGCGGCGTCAACCGGCCCGCAGCGCCATCGTCATCGCCTCCACCGCCAGCAGCGGTGCCACATTCCGGTCCAGGGCCTCGCGGCAGGCGGCGATCGCCTCTATCCGCCGCAGGGTGGTCTCGGGGGACGAGCCACGCGCCAGCCGGTCCAGGGTGTCCCGCATCTCCGTGTTGGCGAGGGCGAGGTTGGTGCCGAACTGGAGAGCCAGTACGTCGCGGTAGAAGGCCGTGAGGTCGATCAGGGCCAGATCCAGGCTGTCGCGCTGCGTACGCGTCTTGCGGCGCTTCTGCTTGTCCTCCAGCTCCTTCATCACCCCCGCGGTGCCGCGCGGCATCCGGCCGCCCTGGGACGCGCCCAGCGCCGCCTTCATGTCCTCGGTCTCCTTGACGTCGGTCTCCTCGGCGACCTGCTTGGCGTCCTCGGAGGCCGCGTCGATCAGCTCCTGGGCCGCCTTGAGGCAGGCGCCCACGTCGTCGACACGGAGGGGCAGTTTGAGGACGGCGGCACGCCGCGCGCGGGCACGCTCGTCCGTGGCGAGGCGGCGGGCGCGCCCGATGTGCCCCTGGGTGGCGCGGGCCACGGCGGCCGCCACGTCCGGCTCGATGCCGTCGCGGCGTACGAGGACATCGGCGACCGCGTCCACGGGAGGCGTCCGGAGCGTGAGGTGACGGCAGCGGGAGCGGATGGTGGGCAGCACGTCCTCGATGGAGGGTGCGCACAGGAGCCAGACCGTGCGGGGGGCGGGCTCCTCGATGGCCTTCAGCAGGACGTTGCCCGCGCCCTCCGTGAGGCGGTCGGCGTCCTCCACGATGATGACCTGCCAGCGGCGGCCCGCCGGGGACATCTGTGCCCGGCGGACGAGATCGCGGGTCTCCTTCACGCCGATGGACAGGAGGTCGGTGCGGATGATCTGCACGTCGGCGTGGGTGCCGATCAGGCTCGTGTGACAGCCGTCGCAGAACCCGCAGCCGGGGGATCCGCCGAGAGCCCGGTCGGGGCTCACACACTGGAGGGCCGCGGCGAAGGCCCGCGCGGCGGTGGAACGGCCCGAGCCCGGCGGCCCCGTGAAGAGCCAGGCGTGCGTCATCTTCGACGCCTCGGCCACCGGGGTGTGGTCCGCCACCGCCGTGACCTGGGCGTCGGCGTCCCGGGCGGCGGCGTCGAGCTGCACGCTCACCTTCTCCTGGCCCACCAGGTCGTCCCACACGGTCATGGGATGCCGCCCTTCCGTCTCACCGGTGCCTTGCGCATCCCATTGTGCGGGAGGGGACTGACAACGCGGTCCACACGACCCCCGCGCTCACCATCGCGCCCGCCACCGGTGCCCGCCGCACACGTCGCCTAACCGCGCATCGCCGAGCATCACCGCCGACGCCCGCCCCACCCGGCCAGGGGCCCTCAACCGCCGTCAGCGACGGCGGCGCCCCCGCCCCTCGTCCGGCTCGTCCTCGTCACGGGGACCCAGCAGTTCGTCCGCCAGCGTCGGGAGGTCGTCCAGCGGAGTCTCCTCCGCCCAGTCCGAACGGGGCCGTCGCCGAGGCGTGCCGTCCTCGTCGACCTGAGGCAACTCGCGCGTACGGGCGTCGGTGCCGTCGCTCCCGGGCCGCTCGTCACGGAAGTACCCCGGGGGCACCCGATCCGCCGGGCCGCTCCCCTGCTCGCCGCCACCACGGTCCTCCCGTACGGGAGGAAGGACAGCCGTCTCATCCGCGGCGGGACCACGCCCGACCGGCGGCAGCACAGCCGTCTCGTCCACGGCGGAACCGGGCCTCACCGGCGGCAGCACAGCCGTCTCGTCGGCCGCTCCCTGCGGCGCCGGAGGCTGCGGCAGCACGGTCGTCTCGGCGTCGTCGGGCCGGGTATCGTCCGGCCCGGCCCCGCGAGGCGGCACCGGAGGAAGCACCGCCGTCTCGTCGGCCGGCCCTCCGGACGCGTTCGTGGGTGTCACGACGGGCGTCGGCACCGTGCTCTCGTGGTCACGACCCGCCGCCGAACCACCTGAACCAGCCCCTCCGGAACCCCCGGAACCGGAAGCGCCGGAACCACCGGCAGCCCCAGAAGCCCCGGAATCCGCAACACCAGTAGCCGCACTCGAAGCCGAATCCGAAGCCGCCGCAGCGGCAGCAGCCGCGGCAGCCGCGCTGGAAGCCTCCGCCTCCCTCTGCGCCTCCGCCGCCCGCCGAGCCTGCTCGGCCCGGAGCAACGCCTCCTCGGCCTTCCGCTGCTTCTCCAGGCGCCGCTCCTCGGCCTCGGCCCGGAGCCGCGCCTCCTCCTCGGCCTGCTTGCGCCTGCGCGCCTCCTCGGCCGCGAGGGCCTGCTCCTCCGCGAGCTGCCGCGCCTGTTCCTGCTCGGCACGCACGCGTGCCGCCTCGGCGCGCTGCCTGGCCTCCTCGGCCTGCCGCTCGGCCTCGCGCCGCTGGGCCTCCTCCAGCTCGCGCTGCTTGCGCTCCTCTTCCTCCGCGCGCAGCCGGGCGAGCTGCTCCTGGCGCTCGCGCTCCAGCCGCTCCTCCTCGGCCTTGCGGGCGGCCTCTTCCTCGGCGCGCCGACGTGCCTCCTCCTCGGCGGCCTTGCGGGCCTCCTCCTTGGCCTTGATCTCGGCCTCGGAGAGCGGGAGCACCACATCGAGCCGATGCCGGATCACGGTCGTGACGGCTTCGGGCTCCTGCCCGGCGTCGACGACCAGATAGCGCCCCGGGTCGGCGGCGGCGAGCGTCAGGAAACCGGACCGCACGCGCGCGTGGAACTCGGCGGGCTCCGACTCCAGCCGGTCCGGCGCCTCCGTGAACCGCTCACGGGCGGTCTCCGGCGGAACGTCGAGCAGCACGGTCAGATGAGGCACAAGGCCGTCGGTCGCCCACCGGTTGATCCGGGCGATCTCGGTCGGGGACAGGTCACGCCCGGCCCCCTGGTACGCCACGGAGGAGTCGATGTAGCGGTCGGAGACGACCACCGCGCCCCGCTCCAGGGCGGGCCGCACGACGGTGTCCACGTGCTCCGCGCGGTCAGCGGCGTACAGCAGTGCCTCCGCGCGGTGCGAGAGACCGGCCGACGACACATCGAGCAGGATCGACCGCAGCCGCTTCCCGACGGGTGTGGCGCCCGGCTCGCGCGTCACCACGACCTCGTGCCCCTTGGCGCGGATCCACTCCGCGAGCGCCTCGGCCTGGGTCGACTTCCCGGCCCCGTCGCCGCCCTCCAGGGCGATGAAGAAGCCCTTCACGGCAGCCGCCTGCACGGGGTCGTCCCCGCCGCGCAGCGCGTCCAGCAGGTCGTGCCGCAGCGGCACTCCGGAGCGGTCGTCGGCCTTGGCCAGCACCAGCGCGGCCACCGGCAGCAGCAGCGCGCCGACCAGCATCAGCGTGAAGGCCGCGCCGCCGTGCGCGAACACGAACTTGCCGTTCTCCACGCGGTGCGGGCCGATGGCGGCGGCCACCAGGGGGGCCACGAGCGCGCCCAGGGCGACGAAGACCCGTACGACCGCGTGCAGGTGTTCCGTCGTACGCGTGCGCCGGTACTCCTCGGCCTCCTGGTCCAGCAGGGCGTGGCCGGTGTTGGCGGCGACGCCCGCGCCGACGCCGGCCAGGCCGACGATCAGGATGACCGTGGTGACGTCCGGGACGAGGCCCGCGGCGAGCAGCGCGATCCCCGTGAAGGCGATCGCCAGCGCGAGCAGCCGGCGCCGGGACAGGGACGGCAGCAGCTTTGCGGCCGTACGGATGCCGATCACGACACCGCCGGTGAGCGCGAGCACCAGCAGTCCGTACGTCACCGGCCCGCCGCCGAGGTCCTTGGCGTGCAGCACGGAGACGGCGACGGCCGCCGCGATCGCCCCGGCGACGGCCGCGCAGGCGAGCACCAGGAGCGGGATGGCCCCGGTACGGCCCTTGTCGATGCCGGTGCCCGTCTTGGGACGGCGCAGCCCTTCGAGCGGCGACCGCGCGCGGGGGGTGCGCGTATTGGGCAGTTCGAGGAAGGTGAGCACCGAGAGGGAGGCGGCGAACAGGCCCGCCGAGACGTACGAGGCGAGCGCCGCCTGGTGCAGCTCGAACCACGCGATGCCGGCGCCCAGCAGGTTGTTGACGAGCGCGGCGACGAGGAGCGTGGCCGCCGCGAGCGGCACCGCCACGAATCCCGTACGCAGTGAAAGGCGCCGCAGCGCGTCCATGTGGTCCGGCAGCGGGCGTACCGTCGCGCCCTCCAGCGGCGGCGCGGGCAGCAGCGCGGGCGCCGCGCTCTCGCGGCACACCATCCAGAAGCGCTCGGCGACCCCGATCACGAAGGCCGTCACCAGGAGCACGGCCAGCGCGTTCTCCGGCGTCCAGTCGATCCACAGGGGGGCGATGATCAGCAGCGCCGCCCGCACACCGTCCGCGCCGACCATGGTCCAGCGGCGGTCGAGCGGCCCCTCCTGGGAGGTGAGGGACGTGAGCGGGCCTAGCAGGACCGCCCCGAAGAGCAGGGTGGCGAGAATCCGTGCCCCGAAGACCGCCGACACGGCGAGGGCCACTCCGCGGTAGCCGCCTCCGAAGGAGCCGTCGGAGACCGCCGCCTGGAGGGCGAGCAGCACCAGCACGAGCAGCGCGAGGGCGTCGCCGATGCCGCCCACCAGCTGGGCGCTCCACAGGCGCCTCAGTTGCGGCACACGCAGCAGCGCCCGGACGGCGCGCTCCCGTGAATCTGCGACCAGGGCGTCGTCGGGGGCCGGGTTGTGGGCCGTTGGCTGCTCGGCTCGCGTCATCCTGCCAGCCTATCGGGAGGGACTGACTCCCCGAATAGGCCCCCGAACATGTGAACGCCCCCGACACCAAGTGGTGCGGGGGCGTTCGTTTCACGAACCAAAGGTGAAGAACTCGGTCCCACCGTCGGAGACGGGACCCGAGAGCCGCGGTCCCGACGGTCTCAGCCCTCGGCGGCCTCAGTCCTCGGCCGTCGCCCGGGAAGCCGTCGCCTTCTTTGCGGTCGTCTTCTTGGCAGTGGTCTTCTTTGCTGCCGTTTTCGTGGCCGCGGTCTTCTTGGCGGCGGTTTTCTTCGCCGGCGCCTTCTTGGCCGGGGCCTTCTTGGCGGCCGCCTTCTTCGCCGTCTTCTTGGCGGGCGACTTCGCGCGCTTCTCCGCGAGCAGCTCGAAGCCGCGCTCCGGAGTGATCTCCTCGACGCTGTCGCCGGACCGCAGGGTGGCGTTGGTCTCGCCGTCGGTGACGTACGGACCGAAGCGGCCGTCCTTGACGACGACGGGCTGCCCGCTGACCGGGTCCGCGCCGAGCTCCTTCAGCGGCGGCTTGGCGGCGGCGCGCCCGCGCTGCTTGGGCTGTGCGTAGATCGCCAGGGCCTCGTCGAGGGTGATCGTGAAGAGCTGGTCCTCGGCCTGGAGGGAGCGCGAGTCGGTGCCCTTCTTCAGGTACGGCCCGTAGCGCCCGTTCTGTGCGGTGATCTCCACGCCCTCGGCGTCCTTGCCGACGACGCGCGGCAGCGACATCAGCTTGAGGGCGTCGGCCAGCGTCACCGTGTCGAGGGACATCGACTTGAACAGCGAGGCCGTACGCGGCTTCACGGCGTTCTTGCCGGTCTTCGGGGTGCCCTCGGGGAGCACCTCGGTGACGTACGGGCCGTAGCGGCCGTCCCTGGCGATGATCTGGTGGCCCGACTGGGGGTCGGCGCCGAGCTCGAAGTCACCGCTCGGCTTGGCGAGCAGCTCCTCCGCGAGCTCGACGGTCAGCTCGTCGGGCGCCAGGTCCTCGGGCACGTCGGCGCGCTGGTGGTTCTCGGAGTCCTTCTCGCCGCGCTCGACGTAGGGGCCGTAGCGGCCGACGCGCAGCATGATGTCGCTGCCGTCCACGCGGAACGACGAGACCTCGCGGGCGTCGATGGCACCGAGGTCGGTGACGAGCTCCTTGAGACCGCCGAGGTGGTCCCCGTCGCCGTTGCCGGCCTCCGCGGCGCCGGTCGCGTCGCCCTCGCCGAAGTAGAAGCGCCTGAGCCACGGAATGGCCTGGGCCTCGCCCCGCGCGATGCGGTCGAGGTCGTCCTCCATCTTGGCGGTGAAGTCGTAGTCGACGAGCCGCCCGAAGTGCTTCTCCAGGAGGTTGACCACGGCGAAGGACAGGAAGGACGGGACGAGTGCCGTGCCCTTCTTGAACACATAGCCGCGGTCGAGGATCGTGCCGATGATCGACGCGTACGTCGACGGGCGGCCGATCTCGCGCTCTTCGAGCTCCTTGACCAGGCTGGCCTCGGTGTAGCGGGCCGGGGGCTTGGTCGCGTGGCCGTCGACCGAGATCTCCTCGGCGGACAGCGGGTCGCCCTCGTTGACCTGCGGAAGGCGGCGCTCGCGGTCGTCCAGCTCGGCGTTCGGGTCGTCCGCGCCCTCGACGTAGGCCTTGAGGAAGCCGTGGAAGGTGATGGTCTTGCCGGACGCGCTGAACTCGGCGTCACGGCCGTCGGAGGCCGTGCCCGCGATCTTCACGGTGACGGAGTTTCCGACCGCGTCCTTCATCTGGGAGGCGACGGTCCGCTTCCAGATCAGCTCGTACAGCTTGAACTGGTCACCGGTCAGACCCGTCTCGGCCGGCGTGCGGAAACGATCACCCGAGGGGCGGATCGCCTCGTGCGCCTCCTGCGCGTTCTTGACCTTCCCGGCGTACGTACGCGGCTTGTCCGGCAGATAGCTCGCGCCGTAGAGCTGCGTGACCTGGGCCCGGGCCGCGGTGATCGCGGTGTCCGAGAGGGTCGTGGAGTCCGTACGCATGTAGGTGATGAAGCCGTTCTCGTACAGCTTCTGCGCCACCTGCATCGTGGCCTTCGCGCCGAAGCCGAGCTTGCGGCTGGCCTCCTGCTGGAGCGTCGTCGTACGGAACGGCGCGTACGGCGAACGGCGGTACGGCTTCGACTCGACGGACCGTACGGAGAAGTTCGTGTTCTCCAGGGCGGCGGCCAGCGCGCGGGCGTTGGCCTCGTCGAGGTGGAGCGTGTTCGCGCCCTTGATCTGGCCGAGCGAGTCGAAGTCGCGGCCCTGGGCGACGCGCTTGCCGTCGACCGCGGTCAGACGGGCGACCAGGGAGGCCGGGTCGCTCGCGTCACCGGCGCGGCCGGTGCCGAACGTGCCGGTCAGGTCCCAGTACTCGGCGGAGCGGAAGGCGATGCGCTCGCGCTCCCGCTCGACGACCAGGCGGGTCGCCACGGACTGGACACGGCCCGCCGACAGACGCGGCATGACCTTCTTCCAGAGGACCGGCGAGACCTCGTAGCCGTAGAGACGGTCGAGGATGCGGCGGGTCTCCTGGGCGTCGACCAGCTTCTGGTTGAGCTCGCGCGGGTTGGCGACGGCGGCCTGGATCGCGGCCTTGGTGATCTCGTGGAAGACCATCCGCTTGACCGGGACCTTGGGCTTCAGCACCTCCTGGAGGTGCCAGGCGATGGCCTCGCCCTCGCGGTCCTCATCGGTGGCGAGGAAGAGTTCGTCGGAGTCCTTGAGCAGGTCCTTGAGCTTCTTGACCTGGGCCCTCTTGTCAGCGTTGACCACGTAGATCGGCTGGAAGTCGTTGTCGACGTCCACACCGAGGCGGCGCACCTCGCCGGTGTACTGCTCGGGCACCTCCGCGGCGCCGTTGGGGAGGTCGCGGATGTGCCCGACGCTCGCTTCGACGACGTAGCCGGGGCCGAGATAGCCCTTGATCGTCTTCGCCTTGGCGGGCGACTCGACGATGACGAGTCGGCGGCCGCCGTGTGCGGTCTCGCTGGTCGGGGACAACTTCGCTCTTCTCTCCGGTCGACGCAGGGGGTCTCGCCCCAGGCCTGGAACCCGGGGGTCGGGTCATGCTGACGCTGCGGAGTGTGACGGTACATCCCGCCCCCGTGTCAAACGGGAAAAGCCCGCAACGGCCACTCGAACGGTAACCCGACTCCCGCCATTCCTGCCGCCCGGAGTGCCGACCTGCCGTTTCCGGCCTATCCGGAGGGTGACCTCTCAGTTACTGGAGGTCCGCGTTCCGCGGGGCTCCGGGCCTTGTCCACGACGGCCGCCGGCCGTCGATTCCCGGACACCGAAGGTGACCGTTCCCGGCCAGGACGGCCGACTCGGCCGCGGGGACGCCGGGGGTGTCGCCGGAGGGAGCGACGCTCAGGTACGAGTGAAACACCACACGGCGAGGAGCAGCGCGGACGTCCCGGCGAAGGCCGCGACCGCCGCGGAGGCCATGGGATGCACCCCGTGGGCGACAGGGGCGCGCTGCCGCAGCCGGACGGCCGTCCAGAGCAGGAGCCCGCCTCCGAACAGGGCGAACACCGATCCCGTGAAGATCGCCGGTCCGCTCTCCATGGTTCGTCTCCTCCGGCCTGTGGTACCCAGCACCGGGACGCTGACACCTCCGGGCAGCCGGAACACCAACCCCGGGTGAACGCGGGGCGGACAGCTCCGAGCGCCCGGATGCGGAATCCGTCACACCGCCCCGGACGTCGATGACGGTGTGCCGGTGAGCCCGGGCCCGGAGGGCTCGGGCCTCGGCGCGAAGCCATGGCCTGTGACCGGCAGGAGCGCGTACGGATCACGGAAGCGCCGGTGCCAGAAGGATGTTGGCCGGTTTCACGTCCCGGTGCGGGATCCCGATCGGGTGTCCCACGGCTTCATGGGGATCGAACACGCCGAGCCCTGCCCGGACCCCTCGTACATCAGCACGCCGCGCACGGTGGCCGCATGCGGGCCAACTCCTCGTCGTACGAGAGGCGGACCGGGAAACTCCCCCGCCGGCCCGGGAAGGCTCACCGTGCGGGCTCGATGAACCCCTGCTCGACCAGCAGCCGGATCTGGGACGGGGTTCGGTCCCGCAGCAGGACCGGGTCCTCTCCGACGAGTTGGGCGATGGCGTCCAGGATCCGGCCCGCGCTCAGCGTGCCGTCGCAGACGCCCGCGAAGCCCGCACCGACCGTGTCCACCTTGGTGGCCCGCCGCATCCCGCGGTGTTGGCGCAGCACGACGTGCTCGGGGTCCTCGGCGCCGGGCAGTCCGACCTGCTCCTGCACGACCTCGCCCGCGAGGATGAAGTGCCCGGCGAGCAGGGCCGCGTCGTCGTGCGCCCGCAGATAGTCCACGCGGTCGAAGTGCGCGCGGACGGTGTCGCCGAGCGGCTGTTCGACGGAGTGCGGCCACTCCTCCACGACGACCGAGGGCTCGGCGGCCGCCGACTTGCGCAGGCTGATCCAGCCGAAGCCGACGGACTTCACCTTCCGCGCCTCGAACTCGTCCAGCCACGCGTCGTACCGCGCCTGGTACTCCATCGGGTCGGAGCGGTGGTCGCCCGCGTCCCGCAGCCACAGTTCGGCGTACTGCGTGACGTCCTGGACCTCGCGCTGCACGATCCACGCGTCACAGCCGCGCGGCACCCAGGACCGCAGCCGGTCCTGCCAGTCCTCGCCCTCCACGTGCTGCCAGTTGGCGAGGAACTGCGCGTACCCCCCGTCGTTCAGCCGGTCGCCCGCCTCCTGAACGAGCGTGCGGCACAGATCGTCCCCGCCCATCCCGCCGTCGCGGTAGGTGAGCCGGGCGCCGGGAGAGATCACGAAGGGCGGATTGGAGACGATCAGGTCGTACGTCTCGTCGTCGGCGATCGGTCCGAAGAGGGAGCCCTCGCGCAGGTCCGCCGCCGGGGCACCGGACAGGGCGAGCGTGAGCGCGGTGATGTGCAGCGCGCGGGGGTTGAGGTCGGTCGCGGTCACGCGCGTGGCGTGCTGCGCGGCGTGCAGGGCCTGGATCCCGGAGCCGGTGCCGAGATCGAGGGCCGAGCCCACCGGTTTGCGCACCGTGATGCCCGCGAGCGTCGTGGACGCACCGCCCACCCCGAGTACGACTCCTTCGTCATGGCTGCCGATGCCGCCGGCCCCGCCGACCGCGCAGCCGAGGTCGGAGACGATGAACCAGTCCTCGCCGCCCGGGCCGCCGTACGGCCGTACGTCGACCGTCGCCGCGAGCTCGTCCCCGCCGGTTTGGGCCAGCCAGCCGCTCTCCAGGCAGTCCTCCACCGGCAGGACGTCCGCCACGCGCGCGCGGGGCACCGGCTGCTGCAGCAGGAAGAGGCGGACGAGCGCCTCCAGCGGTGAGTCGCCCCGGGTGGCCCGGAGCGCGGGCACGGTCTCGCTGCGGGCCAGCGCCGCGTACGCGGGGGCGCCGAGCAGGTCGAGCAGCCCGTCGGCGCTGAAGGAGGCGCCCAGGAGGGCCTCCCGCAGGCGGGCGGTGACGTCGGTGCGGTCGGACGAGGGCAACGGTGCCAGGCTGCTGTTACTCACGTCTCCATTGTGTCCGCTCCCGCCGCCGTGGCGCGCGCCCTGTGGACGGACGGATCGGCCGGACAACCGGAGCCGGCGTCCGCGGGCGGTGTCCGTGCGGACAGGCCGAGGGCCCGGCACGCACGCGTACCGGGCCCTCTTTCGGTTGACGAACGATCAATGCCCCAGGGGGGCAGGTCCCGTCTCTCAGGCCTTGCTCAGGCCCTTCTCAGGCCTTGCTGGCCGACGGCGACGTCGAGGCGGACTTGCAGCTCTCCTGCTTGGCCATCGCCTTGCCCACGTCACCCTCCTCCAGCTTCTTGAGGGCGTCGTTGCCGCTCTGGCTGAGCTTGTCGAGCTGGGTGGCGATCCCCTTGAGACCGTCGGCGAACTTCGCTTGGTCCTTGGTGTCGAGGCCGTCGACCTGCTTCTTGAGGTCGGCGTACGAGGAGGAGATCGTGTTGAGCTCCGTGACGGCGTCCTTCTGCTTCTTCTCGCCGTCGTCGACGTCGGGGGCCCCGGCCTTGTCCACGGCTGCGCCGATCGCCTTGTAGGCGTCGGACATGTCCTGGAAGGCCTTGGAGTCGGTCTTCTGGACGTCCGCCGGGGTGCTGTTGTCCGAGGTCTGCTTCTGGATCGCGGTATTGGCGGCCTCGATCTTCACCGCCTGCGGCTGCACCGCGTCACACACCTGCTTGGCCCAGGAGTTCAGCTTGTCGCTGCTGTCGTCACTGCTGCATCCCGACAGCGCCAGTACCAGTACCGCACCGCCGGACAGTGCGGCCGCGAGCTTCTTGTTCACCGGATTGGTCCCTTCCATGGCTCTCGGCCCCGGAACATACACGCCAAGTGGGCGACACCTGCGTGACGAAGGTCCACTTCATCCGTTATTGAAGCCATTTGCACCAAGCGAGATAAGGCTCACGAACAGGGCGTGGACACACACGGGCGGGCGGACGGCACGTCAATACGCGCCGTCCGCCCGTCCGTTGAGCGGAACCCGACCGGGCGATGCCCCGGCCGGCTACCCGATGGCTACGAAACCACCGCCGGATCCACCGACTTGGCCACCCGCTCGGAGTTGCCCTCGTCACCCACGGCGATGCCTCGCCGCTTGGACACGTACACCGCGCCCACGATGACGGCGAGCGAGAGCACCGCGATGAGAACCCGCATGCCCACGCTCTTGTCCTCGCCGTAGCTGAATTTGACGACCGCGGGCGCGATGAGCAGCGCCACCAGGTTCATCACCTTCAGGAGAGGGTTGATCGCCGGCCCCGCGGTGTCCTTGAAGGGGTCGCCGATCGTGTCGCCGATCACCGTCGCGGCATGGGCCTCGCTGCCCTTGCCGCCGTGGTGGCCGTCCTCGACGAGTTTCTTCGCGTTGTCCCACGCGCCACCGGAGTTGGCGAGGAACACCGCCATCAGCGTGCCGGTGCCGATGGCTCCCGCGAGGAACGAGCCGAGCGCGCCGACCCCGAGCGTGAAGCCGATCGCGATCGGCGTCAGTACGGCGAGCAGACCCGGTGTGGCCAGCTCGCGCAGCGCGTCCTTGGTGCAGATGTCGACGACGCGCCCGTACTCGGGCTTCTCGGTGTAGTCCATGATCCCGGGGTGCTCGCGGAACTGCCGCCGCACCTCGTAGACCACGGCCCCGGCGGACCGCGAGACCGCGTTGATCGCCAGCCCCGAGAAGAGGAAGACGACCGCGGCGCCCGCGATGAGCCCGACCAGGTTGTTGGGCTGTGAGATGTCCATCATCAGGTTCATGGGCGCGCCGGGCCCCGAGACCTTCTCGCCCACTTCGTTCGCGGCCGTGAGGATCGCGTCGCGGTACGAGCCGAAGAGCGCCGCCGCCGCCAGTACCGCGGTGGCGATGGCGATGCCCTTGGTGATGGCCTTGGTCGTGTTGCCGACGGCGTCCAGGTCGGTGAGCACCTGCGCGCCCGCGCCCTCGACGTCGCCGGACATCTCGGCGATGCCCTGCGCGTTGTCGGAGACCGGACCGAAGGTGTCCATGGCGACGATGACGCCGACCGTGGTGAGCAGACCGGTACCGGCCAGGGCCACCGCGAAGAGCGCCAGCATGATGGACGTACCGCCGAGCAGGAAGGCCCCGTACACGCCGAGGCCGATCAACAGGGCGGTGTAGACGGCCGATTCGAGACCGAGCGAGATACCGGCGAGGACGACGGTGGCCGGGCCGGTCAGCGAGGTCTTGCCGATGTCCCGGACAGGACGCCGGGTGGTCTCGGTGAAGTAGCCGGTCAGCTGCTGGATCAGCGCGGCCAGGACGATGCCGATGGCCACCGCGACGAGCGCGAGGAACCGCGGGTCGCCGGCATGACCGAGGATGGCCTCGTCCGTGACGCCGTCCAAATCGGCGTACGAGGACGGCAGATAGGCGAAGACCGCCGCCGCGACGAGCGCAAGCGAGATCACCGCGGAGATGAAGAACCCGCGGTTGATGGCGCTCATCCCGCTGCGGTCCGCACGGCGCGGAGCCACGGCGAAGATGCCGATCATGGCGGTGAGTACGCCGATCGCGGGCACGATCAGCGGGAAGGCGAGCCCGAAGTCACCGAACGCCGCCTTGCCGAGGATCAGCGCGGCGACGAGCGTGACGGCGTACGACTCGAAGAGGTCGGCGGCCATGCCGGCGCAGTCGCCGACGTTGTCGCCCACGTTGTCCGCGATGGTCGCGGCATTGCGCGGGTCGTCCTCCGGAATGCCCTGCTCGACCTTGCCGACCAGGTCGGCGCCGACGTCGGCGGCCTTGGTGAAGATGCCACCGCCGACACGCATGAACATGGCGATCAGCGCGGCGCCGAGACCGAAGCCCTCCAGGACCTTGGGCGCGTCGGCCGCGTAGACGAGAACCACACAGGACGCACCAAGGAGTCCGAGCCCCACGGTGAACATGCCGACGACGCCGCCCGTGCGGAAAGCGATCTTCATGGCTTTGTGCGAGACGGCGGTGAGATCCTTTTCGGGCTCACCCTCCGCCGGAGTCGCTTCCCGGGCCGCGGCGGCCACGCGGACATTACTGCGCACGGCGAGCCACATGCCGATATAGCCGGTGGTCGCCGAGAACGCCGCGCCGATCAAGAAGAAGACCGATCGTCCGGCGCGCTGATTCCAGTCGTCCGCGGGCAGCAGCATGAGCAGGAAGAACACCACGACGGCGAAAACGCCGAGCGTGCGCATCTGCCGGCCCAGGTAGGCATTCGCGCCCTCCTGGATCGCCACCGCGATCTTCTTCATGCTCTCGGTGCCCTCGCCCGCCGCGAGTACCTGGCGTACCAGGACCCCGGCGACGACAAGCGCCGCAAGGGCGACGGCCGCGATGACCATCACGATGAGACGATTGTCGTCGGTCAGTACTGCGGCTGCGAAGGTTGTGGGTTGGTCAAACTGATGAGGGGTAGAAAGCCCCGCCATTCGTCCTCCTTGACGCTTGGACCGAGCTCAAGATGTGGACGGATTGTAGGTACCGGAACCTGATCAAAACAGTGCGCGGTAAGTGGAATCAGCCTTCACGTGCTCTTCAGCAAATGATCCGCGGACCATCACCGAACCCGAAAGTGGTAATGCCTCAAAAGCATTGACCGTGATCCATTGGCGCCCGGCGTGGCGTAAAGACGATCGTATTGTTGATCGTAATCCGGATAGTGAATTCATTCACGAAAAGGCGGAGCTTGATCCGGAGATGACCGCGCATCAGGTCCGGGCAGGGCGTCGAGCCGGTCCTGACATGCGAAAGGGCCCTGCTGAGCAGGGCCCTTTCGCACATGTTGAGGCAGTACCAGGGGGTGGATCAGGTAACGAGCGCAGCCGGCGGCGTGGTGGGCCAGCTCATCCTGATCAGGCCGCCGTTCTCACCGGCGGTGACTTCGACGTCGTCCACGAGGCCGCTGATGACCGCGAGGCCCATCTCGTCCTCCTCGGTCTCGACGTCCGCGTCACTGGCTCCACCATGGGCGCCCGACGTCTTGTCGCCGGGAACCGTGTGCGGGGCCTCGTCGCCGACCTCGATGGAGAACTGCTTCTCCTCCTCGATCAGCGACACCCGCACCGGCGCCGAGATTCCGCCACTCTGGTGCAGGCCGACGGCCCGGGTGCAGGCCTCGCCGACGGCGAGCCTGACCTCATCGAGAACGGCCTCGTCCACTCCGGCCCTGCGCGCCACCGCTGCCGCCACCAGTCGGGCGGTCCTGACGTGCTCGGGCAGCGCGCTGAAGCGGAGTTCAACGGTGGCCATGCATCCCCCTCGGAACTACGGGCGTGCGGTCGGGGGCCGGGTCGCCGAGACCCGGCCCCCCTCCATTGACTTCTGCCTCCCGGGCCTGGCCCGGGATCCGGCTGTCGGCCGCTGACCGGCCAGTCAGGGACGGGCCGGTCCACGGCCGGTCAGTCGGTGGCCGCCACCGCTTCCTCGACCGAGGTGTGGATCGGGAACACCTTGGTGAGGCCGGTGATGCGGAAGATCTTCAGAATGCGCTCCTGATTGCAGACGAGCCGGAGCGAACCCTCATGGGCACGCACCCGCTTCAGGCCGCCGACCAGAACGCCGAGCCCGGTGGAGTCGAGGAAGTCCACGCCCTCCATGTCTACGACGAGGTGAAAACTGCCGTCGTTCACCAGCTCGACCAACTGCTCGCGCAGCTTGGGCGCGGTATATACATCGATTTCGCCACCGACCTCGACGACCGTACGATCGCCGACGGTACGGGTCGACAGGGACAGGTCCACGGATCCTCCAGCACCTTGCTAATCGAGCGGTCATCCCAAGGGACACCTCGGCAGAGCCCCCGGGACGGTTCGCCAGCCGCGATGGCATTCAATCACTTACCGGCAGGCGTGCACGACGCCTTGGGTCCATTGTCCGTCACGCCAGTGACACACTCGATGCCGATGGCCAAGAATCACCGATCCGATCGAACCTCGACGGACACCGCATCCCGCCCCTCGCCGGGCGAGATCCTGGACCGGCTCGCCTCGGGGCCGAGCCGGGCTTCGCGCATCACTCATACGGAGCACTTGCCCCCACGTGAGGGTCGTCATGCCGTGTGGCCCGACCGGATCCGCGCGGAGGTCATCGCCGCCGTGCAGTCCGCGGGAATCGAACACCCCTGGGCCCACCAGGCACTCGCCGCCGAGCACGCCCTCGACGGCGACTCGGTGGTCGTCTCCACGGGCACGGCCTCCGGAAAGTCCCTGGCGTATCTCGTCCCGGTCCTCTCGACGCTCCTCGACGGCTCCGAGGCGCCGAACGGCCGTGGCGCGACCGCTCTGTACCTCGCCCCGACGAAGGCACTGGCAGCGGACCAGCGTCGATCGGTGAAGGAACTTTCACAACCTCTGGGCAATGCCGTACGTTCCGCGGTCTACGACGGGGACACGCCCGTCGAAGAGCGCGAATGGGTACGCCAGTACGCCAACTACGTCCTCACCAACCCCGACATGCTGCACCGCGGGATACTTCCCTCACACCCCCGCTGGTCCTCCTTCCTGCGCGCCCTGCGCTATGTCGTCATCGACGAATGTCACACCTACCGGGGCGTCTTCGGGTCCCATGTCGCCCAAGTGCTGCGCCGGCTGCGCCGCCTGTGCGCCCGCTACGGCTCCTCTCCCGTCTTCCTCATGGCCTCGGCCACCGCCGCCGAGCCCTCGATCGCGGCCTCCCGTCTCACCGGCCTGCCGGTACTGGAGGTCGCTGACGACGCCTCACCCCGCGGTGAACTGGTGTTCGCCCTCTGGGAACCGCCCCTCACCGAACTCCACGGCGAGAAGGGCGCTCCCGTCCGCCGAACCGCCACCGCCGAGACCGCCGACCTCCTCACCGACCTGACCGTGCAGGGTGTCCGCTCGGTCGCCTTCGTACGGTCCCGCCGCGGCGCCGAGCTGATCTCGGTGATCGCCCAGGAACGCCTCGCCGCAGTGACATCAGCGGCTGGCGCCGCGGGCGACCGCTCCCTGGCCCGCCGCGTGGCCGCCTACCGCGGCGGCTACCTCCCCGAGGAACGCCGCGCCCTGGAACAGGCCCTCCACTCCGGCGAACTGCTCGGCCTCGCCGCCACCACCGCCCTCGAACTCGGTATCGACGTCTCCGGACTGGACGCCGTCGTCATCGCCGGCTACCCGGGCACCCGGGCCTCCCTGTGGCAGCAGGCGGGCCGCGCCGGCCGCTCCGGGCAGGGGGCGCTGGCGATCCTGGTCGCCCGCGACGACCCGCTGGACACGTTCCTCGTCCACCACCCCGAGGCCCTCTTCGACCAGCCGGTGGAATCCACCGTCCTCGACCCCGACAACCCGTACGTCCTCGCACCCCACTTGTGCGCGGCAGCCGCCGAACTGCCGCTGACCGACGAGGACCTGCCTCTCTTCGGTCCCGCCACCGCCGGGCTGCTGCCGCAGTTGGAGGCCGCGAAGCTGCTGCGCCGCCGTACGAAGGCATGGCACTGGACACGCCGGGAGCGGGCCGCCGATCTGGCCGACATCCGCGGCGGGGGCGGCAGTCCGGTACAGATCGTGGAGACCGGTTCCGGGCGCCTGCTGGGCACGGTCGACGCGGCGGCCGCACACGCCACCGTCCACGAAGGCGCCGTCCACCTCCACCAGGGCCGTACGTACCTGGTGAAGGAGCTGCACCTGGACGACTCGGTCGCCCTGGTCGAGGAGGCCAACCCCCCATATTCGACGGTCGCCCGCGACACCACCGCCATCTCCGTCCTGGAGACGGACGTCGAAGTCCCCTGGGGCGACGGCCGGTTGTGCTACGGCTCCGTCGAAGTCACCAACCAGGTCGTCTCCTTCCTGCGTCGTCGTGTCATCACCGGTGAAGTGCTGGGCGAGTCGAAGCTCGACCTCCCTCCTCGTACGCTGCGCACCCGTGCCGTGTGGTGGACGGTCACCGAGGACCAGCTCGACGCCGCCCGCGTGAACCCCGAGATCCTCGGCGGCGCACTGCACGCCGCCGAACACGCTTCGATCGGCATGCTGCCGCTCTTCGCGACTTGCGACCGCTGGGACATCGGCGGCGTCTCCGTCCCGCTGCACCCGGACACCCTGATGCCCACCGTCTTCGTGTACGACGGCCACCCCGGCGGCGCGGGCTTCGCGGAACGCGCCTTCCACACGGCCCGCGAGTGGCTCACCGCCACCCACCAGGCCATCGCCTCCTGCGAGTGCGACGCCGGCTGCCCGTCCTGCATCCAGTCCCCCAAGTGCGGCAACGGCAACGAGCCGCTGCACAAACGGGGGGCCGTGCGCTTGCTGACGGTGCTGCTGAAGGGCGCACCGGAGAAGCCGACCGAGGCCGAGAAGCCCGAGGAGCCCGGGAAGGGCGGCGAGAGCGGCGAGAGCAGGGCGAGCGGAGGCGTCGCCCGCCGGACTATGGCGGAGGACTGAGGGCTGAGGCTGAGGGCTGGGAGCTCGGGCTGGGAGCTGGGGCTGAGGGCTCGGGGCTGAGGCTGGGAGCTGGGGCTGAGGGCTCGGGGCTGAGGCTGGGGGCTGGGGCTGAGGGCTCGGGGCTGAGGGCTGGGGCTGGGGCTGGGGGCTCAGGGTTGCGGCCCCACCTCCTCGCCAGCTCGGCCAGCCACTCCGGCCGACGCGGCAGGTGCGCCGGGGCCGGCCGATCCCACCGACGACCCCGTCGATTCCGCTGATCCCTCCGACCCCGCCGACCTGGCCGACCCCGCCGATGCCACCGATCCGGAAGGACCGGCCGGAACCACAGGCCCCACCGGCCCCGCCGGGCCCGCCCTGGCCCGCACTTCCGCCGTCAACGGTCCCCGTCCCGCCGCGACCGTGACGTCCGAGATCTCGCCCTGGACGGCGCACCGCACGACCCGGGTGCCCTGGGCGCGTGCAACCCGGTCCGCCTGTGCGCAGGCTGCCGTCCCGCCGTCCATCCAGCGGTCCGCCGCCGCGAGCGCCGCCAAGTCGGCCGCCCCGCCAGCGCGGTGACGGATCACCACCGCCTGCCCCATCGCCAGGACGGCACCGAACACGACGCACAGCACGGCGATCGCACCCACGGTCCAGACGGTCGCCGACCCACGATCCGACGCGAAGACCTTCGCGGGCGCCCTGCCGAAGGCCCTCGTACGCGCCCGCCCACGCGGTCTCGTACCCACTCGCGCACTCGCTCTCGTAGCGGCCCTCGTAGGCAACCGGAGTCCTGCCCTCCTCATCCGCCCACCCCCACCGTCTCCTCGGCCAGGGCCGCGGCCTCGTGTGTCAGGTCGAGGGTCAGCGCGTCGGGACCCGGTGCCTTCGCCTCGACCCGTACGTGCACCAGGTCGCCCTCTCGCCGGACGGTGACCCGCGCGCCGCTCGGCGCCGTGTCACGGGCCGCCGCCAGCACCGTGCCAGGCGGGTCCTGCCGAGCCGCCGCGCGAGCCCCCGCCCGGGCCGCGTCCACGCACTGGATCAACGCGGCAGCCGCCATCAACGCCCAGACCAACGCCATCGTGAACGCGACCAGCACCGGCAGCACCACGGCCGCCTCCGCCGTCACGAAACCCCGGTCCCGGGACATCGCCAGAGACACGTCCGCACCGGACGCCCCAGCCTCAGAACTGCCCATTGAGCGCCCGCCCCACGATGTCCTGCAGAGCACCCCGCACCTGCCCGCTGGTCAGCACCTCGTAGAGCACCACGGCGAACCCCACCGCCGTGATCAACCCCATCGCGTACTCGGAGGTGACCATCCCGGCATCCCTCCGCGCCTTCCAGCCCCGGCCCGCCAGGACCCACGCCCGCACCGACTCCAGCATTCGTACTCGTACTCGCCACATTGCCTTGCTCATCCGAACCCCCGTACAGCTCTGTTCCGTTGGCTTTTGAAGTTGGACCTCGGGCTTTTGCCCATCGGCCCTTTGGCCCCATGGCCGGCCCCGACCACTCGTCGTTCACCCCGTTCCGTACGTCACCCACCACCTCCGCCCAGCACCCCGCCCGCGAGCCCGATCACCACAGGCAGAACCCCGATGGCGATGAACGCGGGCAGGAAACACAGCCCCACCGGCGCGGTGACCAGGACACCCGCCCGCCGGGCACGGGCCGTGGCGGTACGCCCCCACTCCGCGCGGGCCTCCGCGGCGATTCGTGCGACGGGACCCGCCGCCGGTACGCCGGACTCGCCCGCCCGCTCCAGCAACCGGGCCAGCGCCCGAGCCCCGGACAAGGCGGCCAAACCCCGCCATGCCTCGGCCGGTTCACCCCCGAGCCGCACCTCGGCCGCACCCCGCGCCAGCCGCTGACCCACGGGCCCGTCGAGCGCCTCCCCCACCGCCTGGGCGGCCATCGCCGGACTGGCACCCGCCGCGATACAGGCGGCCAGCAGATCGGCGGCGAGGGGCAGTTGCCGCGTGGCCAGCCCCGCGTCGAACTCCTCCACCGGCGCCGGTCTCCGCTGCCACCGCCATATCCCGAAGCCGGCCACGAGCCCGACCACGACCCCGGCCGCACCTCCGACGACGGCCCAACAGACGCTCAGCGCACCGAAGACCGGCAGCCACCGCCTCAACTCACCGCGCATCACCAGCCGCCGCCCGCCGGACGCCGACTCCACGGCCGATCCCGTGCCCAGGGCCGACCCTGTGCCCACGGCACCCACTGCAGCCCTCGCGCCCCCGGTCACCACAGCCTTCAACCGCCTTTGCGTCCTCCGCTTCCGCCGCGCCGCACCCAAAGCCCGGGCGAGCGCCCACACCGCCACCACGACGCACAGCGCCGCCCCCAGCCTGTGGACAACTTCCACGCTCATCCCGCCTCCGCTCCCCGTACGATCCGCAGCACCCACCACAGCCCGACGCCCTCCAGGACCCCGCCGACGAACAGACAGCCCAGCCCCGCGCCGGTGTGCAGCACGACATGCAGCGGATCGGCGCCGAGCGCGGTACCGAGGAGCAGTCCGAGCACCGGCAGACCCGCCAGCAGCACGGCCGTCGACCGCGCCCCGGCCAACTGGGCACGCAGGTCGGCTCGTTGGTCCCGCTCCGCGCGCAACGCTCCCTCCAGCCGGTCGAGCCCGGCCGCGAGTCCGGCGCCCCTGTCCACGGCGACCCGCCAGCAGGCGGCGAGGCCCAGCAGTCCTTCGGCTCCCGGTCGTCGTGCCGCGTCGGTGAGTGCGCCGGGCACGTCCCCGCCGAACCGGGCCGCCGCCATCACCACCGCCTGCGCGCGGCCGAGCCCGCCCGAGTCACGGGAGGCGCCGAGCAGTGCCTCACCCGGCTGACGCCCGGCGCGCACCTCTCCCGCGAGCGCCCCGCACAGCGCGATCACCGCGTCGGCCCGCCGCTCCCGCGCCCGCCGTGCCGCCCCGGCACGCCTTGCCCGGCGGACCAGGGGCACCCCGAGTGCCCCCGCGACGAGCGGCACCACGGACGCCCCGAGCAGACCGACCACCGCCCCGGCGACCAGGACCCACCACTCGCCCCGCATCCGGTGCCACCGCCGCAGCCGCTCTCCAACCCTCACGGCCCGCTCCCACGCCGGTGGCCCGGCTCCCACTGCTCCGCCACCCGCACACACCAACCGCGCCCGCCGCGCCCCCGGCCCCTGCCCGCCCATCAGCCAGGCCGCCGCCCCGGCACACGCCATCGCCGCACTCACGGACACCTCACCGACCCCCGTCACAACCCCTCACCCCTCTCGCCGAATTCATCGACTTGACCGACTTGACCGACCCCACCGATGCCGGACCGCCGTCCCCAAGTCCCGGAGGATCCAGGACGCCCGGAGCCCCCGGAGTCCCCCAAGTCCCCGGACTCCCAGCCGTCCCCCATGCCGCCCAGCAGCCCCCGCAACCGCTCCCACCCCCGCTCGTACCTGAAAGCCTCCGCGCCCCACCGCAACGCCGGCACCGTGACCACCAGCCCCGCCTGATCCCGCTCCAGCACATGCACCTCGGCGATCCGCCGCCGCCCGGCCCGGTCGCGTACGAGATGGAGGACCACCGAGAGCGCGGCCGCCACCTGACTGTGCAGAGCGGCCCGGTCGAGCCCCGCGGCCGTGCCCAGCGCCTCCAGCCGGGCCGGCACTCCTGAGGCCGCGTTGGCGTGGACGGTTCCGCAGCCGCCTTCGTGACCCGTGTTCAGGGCTGCCAGCAGGGCGACCACTTCAGGCCCTCGCACCTCGCCGACGACCAACCGGTCGGGCCGCATCCGCAGTGCCTGGCGCACCAGGTCCTGGAGCGTGACGAGTCCGGCGCCCTCCTGGTTGGCGGGTCTGGATTCCAGTCGTACGACGTGGGGATGGTCGGGGCGCAGCTCCGCCGAGTCCTCGGCGAGCACGATCCGCTCGCCCGGTCCGACGAGGCCCAGCAGGGCGCTCAGCAGCGTCGTCTTGCCACTGCCGGTGCCCCCGCTGATCAGGAAGGACAGCCTCGCGTCGAGCAGCGCCCGCAACAGCCGGTCCCCGCCCGGCGGTACCGTCCCCGCCGCCACCAACTCGGGGAGCGTGAAGGCCCGTGGCCTTACGACCCGCAGCGACAGGCACGTCGAGCCGACTGCCACCGGTGGCAGTACCGCGTGCAGACGGGTGCCGTCCGGGAGCCGGGCGTCCACCCAGGGGTGCGCGTCGTCGAGTCGTCGCCCGGCCACGGCCGCGAGGCGCTGCGCGAGGCGTCGTACGGCCGCCGCGTCCGGAAAGGAGACGGTCGTCAGCTCCAGGCCGCCGCCCCGGTCCACCCACACCCGGTCGGGCGCCGAGACCAGCACGTCGGTCACCGAGGGATCACCGAGCAGCGGCTCCAGCGGCCCGCTGCCGACCAGCTCCGACCTCAACCGCTCGGCCGCCCCGAGGACTTCGGCGTCCCCGAGCACCCGCCCCTGTTCCCGCAGGGCCTGCGCCACACGCGCGGGAGTCGGCTCGGCCCCGCTCTCGGCAAGCCACTGCCGGACCCCGACCAACAGCCCCGTGTCGGAAGCCGAAACCGCATCCCCGCCCGCACGCCGCCCCACCGAGCCCGCATCCACAGGCCCACTCAGGCCCGTACGACGCCCCGCGGGCCCACTCAGGCCCGTACGCCGACCCACCGACCCCACACCCGCAGCCAGACCCCCACTCCCACGGCGACCCGCAGGCCCCACATCCGCAGGCGAAGGCGGACCCGCACCCGTACGCCACCCCACCGCCCCCACATCCGAAGGCAACCCCGCCGCCCCCATACGCCCGCCCAAGGCCCCCGCCTGCCCCGGCGCGGCACCACGCACGCGCGTGCCCCCGTTCATACGGCCCTTCCCGCGGCAGCGGTCCGCTCCCAGAACGTCGAGCAGAAGCGGGCCAGCGGCCCCCGGCCGTCCGCGCCGGGCGGTGCGCCTCGCTCCTGGGCCGCCAACAGCCCTGTCTCCACCGGGACTTCGCCGGCCAGGGGCAGCCCGAGGAGTCGGGCGACCTCCCTGTCGTCCAGACCGGGCGCGTACGGTCCGCGCACCACGACGCGCAGGTCCTTCAGGAGCATGCCGACCGCGGACGCCACCCGCCCTGCCGCCGCGACGGCGCGCAGCTCGGCCGGGACCACGAGCAGGCCGAGGTCCACCTGGGCGAGGGCTTCCGCGACGCCTTCGTCGATCCGGCGCGGCAGGTCCACGACCACCGCCCCACCTCGGCGCCGGGCAGCGGCCAGCACGGCCCGGACGGCCTCGGGTGCGATGGTGACGCGGTCTCCGCGGTCCCAGCTGAGGATTCGGAGGGCGTGCAGCGAGGGCAGCGACTCCTCCAGGGCGCCACCGCCGACCCGGCCGTGCGACGCGGCGAAGTCCGGCCAGCGCAGCCCCTCTGCGGCCTCTCCGCCGAGGAGTACATCGAGTCCGCCGCCCAGCGGATCCGCGTCGACGAGGAGCGTGCGCCTTCCCTGGCGCGCCGAGATGACCGCGAGCGCGCAGGCGAGCGTGGAGGATCCGGCGCCGCCGCGACCGCCGATCACGCCGACGGTGAGGGCGGGCGGGCCGACTCCCTCGGCCACGTCGGCGATCCGGTCGACCAACCATTGTTCGCCATCCGGCAGCAGCAGAACATGGTCGGCGCCGATCTCCACAGCCCTCCGCCAGACCCCGGAATCGTCCTGATCCCGCCCCACCAGGACCACTCCGCGTCTGCGCGCGGCTCCACGCACCCGCCGCGCGGCATCGTCACCGACGAGCACCAGGGGCGCCGTCTCCCAACCACCGCCGCGCTCCGGCACCCCGTGGTGGACCTCGGGCCTGGCGCCGGCCGCGGCGCACAGCCGCAGCAGGTCGTCCAGCAGATCCACGTCCTCCGTGACGATCAACGGTCCGCCCTGCCGCCCCTCGGCGGCCGACAGCCGGTCGTGTGTGATGGCTCCCGCCACGATCTCCAGCCCCCTTCGCTGCTTCCTCGCGGCGCCCCTGCGGCCCCGCGATTCCCGCCCGCGCGAAGAACCGGCAACCGGCCCTCCATATGAACCGCCGATACGAACCGGCCATAGCCGCCGGACAATCGGAACCGGCCATGAACTTCCGCGAGCGGTGCGCGTTGGAATCACGGTGCAGCGATCCGGGAAATCGTGTGGATCTTGGTCGATAACTGTGGACAACTCGACGGTTGTGAATATCGCCTTCACCCAAACCAGTGACCGATGAGTGAGTGTTGTACGACTCTCTTAGAGCAGCACGACGACTACCGACAGTTACGAATCCTGTGCAGACACAGAGGAACGCCGGTGCCCGTACAACAGGGCCCGGCGTTCGAAAAAGTAAGGTTGAAAACCCACCCGGACATGCGACGACCCCCGCCGGGGGGGAGAGCGGGGGTCGTCCCCACGGTCTGACTCGGGGGGGGAGGAGCCGGACCGGGTTAGCACGGTCGCGAACGATCCGTGACTTCCATGGTGTACCCGAGAGCCCTCTCAGGCAAACCCACGCGCCCCACACTAGCCCGAATGGCGGGCGCATATGCTCGACCCCGTGGAAAACCACTCCTTGCCCCGCACAGCGGCCTTCTTTGACCTGGACAAGACGGTCATTGCGAAGTCGAGCACGCTCACCTTCAGCAAGTCGTTCTACCAAGGCGGTCTGATCAACCGCCGGGCCGTGCTGCGCACCGCATACGCCCAGTTCGTCTTCCTCGCGGGCGGCGCCGACCACGACCAGATGGAGCGGATGCGCGAGTACCTGTCAGCGCTGTGCCGCGGCTGGAACGTCCAACAAGTGAAGGAAATAGTCGCCGAGACCCTTCACGACCTGATCGATCCGATCATCTACGACGAGGCCGCCTCCCTCATCGAGGAGCACCACATCGCCGGACGGGACGTCGTGATCGTCTCCACGTCGGGGGCCGAGGTCGTCGAACCGATCGGCGAACTGCTCGGCGCGGACCGGGTGGTGGCGACCCGGATGATCGTGGGCGACGACGGCTGCTTCACGGGCGAGGTGGAGTACTACGCGTACGGCCCGACGAAGGCCGAGGCCGTCAAGGAGCTGGCCGCGTCCGAGGGGTACGACCTCTCGCGCTGCTACGCCTACAGCGACTCGGCGACCGACATCCCGATGCTGGAGGCGGTCGGCCATCCGCACGCCGTGAACCCCGATCGCGCGCTGCGCCGCGAGGCCAACGCGCGCGCGTGGCCCATCCTCGACTTCCACCACCCGGTCCGGCTGAAGCAGCGGCTGTCGGTGCCGCCGCGACCGGCCCTCGTCGCCGCGGCGGCGATAGGGGCGGCGGCGGCCACGGCGGGTCTGGTCTGGTACGCGAGCCGTCGGCGCGCGGCAACCGTGTGATCCACGGGCCGCGAGCGCGCCCGATTCGCTACCTTTGCGCCCAAAAGTAAAGAAGTACAGCGAGGGGTTCCGCTTCCTCCGGACCTGGAGTACAAAGGGGTTAACGGCCCGCGAGACCAAGGACATCCGAGAGGATCACCTTCAAACGCAACCGAGGCCCCACGGACCGCGCATGAACACCGGGCACCCACGCGACGTCGACCCGTCGATTACGGGCCAGCCGCACCAGGCGACGGGCAACAGTTCCCGACCTGATGGGCAATATCTCGAGGACGCTTGGTAACCGGGTGAACATGCCAGCGGCGGTACGGACCCCGTACCGCCGCAACCCTGTTCAGGGGTATTCAGAGCCGGCCCATCAAAGGGCCACAGGCCTACGCCGCCCCTCGCTGAAGCGCCTCGCACACCGCCGTCGACTCCCTGGCGCCGAGTTCGATCGCCCTGCCGCAGTGGGCGATCCAGGTCGCCACACCCTCCGGAGTGCCGGAGACATAGCCTTCGAGGGCCGAGGCGTAGGCCGCGCGGCCCAGTTCCCCGTGACCGACCTCCGCCGGGCAGACGGACTTGGGGTCGAGGCCGCTGCCGACCAGGACGATGCGTTCGGCCGCGCGCGCGACCAGGCCGTTGTGGGAACCGAAGGGGCGCAGCGCGAGGAGTTCGCCGTGCACGATCGCGGCGGTCACCAGGGCGGGTGCGGAACCCCCCGCGATCACCAGCCGCGCAAGGCCGTCGAGACGGCCCTCGACCTCGGCCGCGTCCGGCAGCGGAAGCCCGATCAACGGCGGTCCCGCGGCGGCGGCCGCGGGTGTCTCGATGACGGATTCGCCGTCCCGCCGTGGACGCCCGACCACGTCCCCCTTGTCCGCGGCGGCCACCAGGTGCAACCGCGCCAGTACCCGAAGGGGCGACTGTCGCCAGATGGACAGGAGTTGGCCCGCCTCGGCGGTCAGCCTGAGAGCGGAGCCCACCACGCGCGCCTCGTCGTCGCCGCTGAAGTCGGCCCGCCGGCGCACCTCTTCGAGCGCCCAGTCGGCACCGGACAGCGCCGCGGAACCGCGCGCGCCGCGCAGCGCCGCCTCCGAGGTGATCGCGTTGCTGCGGCGCCGCATGATGCGGTGCCCGTAGACCCGGTCCACGGCCTTGCGCACGGACTCCACGGATTCGGCCACGCCGGGCAGCGACCCCAGCGCCGCGAGCGGGTCGGCGTTCCCACCTGTCGTACTCATGAGTACGACCCTACGCACACCAGGCCCGCGCCCCACTAATGAGTGGTCTTCTTCACGTGTGGCGGCCCTCGGACCTCGCCGCGCCGGTACCTTAATGAACATGAAAATTGCTTTCGTTGGGAAGGGCGGCAGCGGCAAGACCACCCTGTCCTCGCTCTTCGTGCGCCACCTCGCGTCCACCGGATCGCCTGTCGTGGCGGTGGACGCCGACATCAACCAGCACCTCGGGCCCGCGCTCGGCCTGGACGACGCGGAGGCCCAGCGGCTGCCCGCCATGGGCGACCGGCTCGCGCTCATCAAGGACTACCTGCGTGGTTCCAACCCCCGCATCACGTCCACCGAGACGATGATCAAGACGACCCCGCCCGGCGAGGGCTCCCGTCTGCTGCGGGTGTGCGAGGACAACCCGGTGTACGAGGCCTGCGCGAGGCCGGTGGAACTTGACGGCGACGCTGTCCGTTTGATGGTCACCGGCCCGTTCACCGAGGCCGACCTGGGAGTGTCCTGCTACCACTCCAAGACCGGTGCAGTGGAGCTCTGCCTGAACCATCTCGTCGACGGCCGGAGCGAGTACGTCGTCGTCGACATGACGGCGGGCTCGGACTCCTTCGCGTCCGGCATGTTCACCCGATTCGACATCACGTTCCTCGTCGCCGAGCCGACCCGGAAGGGAGTCTCCGTTTACCGCCAGTACAAGGAGTACGCGCGAGACTTCGGAGTCACCCTGAAGGTCGTCGGCAACAAGGTGCAGGGGCAGGACGACATCGACTTCCTGAGGGGCGAGGTCGGCGACGACCTGCTGCTGACGGTCGGTCACTCGGACTGGGTGCGCGCCATGGAGAAAGGCCGCCCGCCCAGGTTCGAGCAGCTGGAGGACGGCAACCGCCGCGCGCTGCGCGCCCTCCAGGCCGCCGCCGACGCCACGTACGATCAGCGCGACTGGGAGCGTTACACGCGCCAGATGGTCCACTTCCATCTGAAGAACGCCCAGTCCTGGGGCAACGAACGAACGGGCGCCGACCTGGCCGCCCAGGTCGACCCCGAGTTCGTCCTGCGCGAGCAGGCGCCGCTGCCCCAGCACGCCTGAGGCCGACCACCCCGCCCTGGGGGCTACGGCATGACCGCCGGTGCCCCCGGGACGCCCTTCGGGGCCGGGGCGGGCGGCTCGGAGAGGGCAGAGAAGTCGGAGAGGAACGACGTCCAGCCGTCCCTCGGGGCCTGGCCCACCTTGAGGGTGCGGAGCTTTTCCAGGGTCTTGGGGTCCTGGACGTCGAGCCAGTCGGCGAGTTGACGGAACGAGACGCAGCGCACCTCGGGCTCGGTGCAGACACTCTCGATGGTCTCCTGGACGGCGCGCATGTACGTGCCGCCGTTCCAGGACTCGAAGTGGTTGCCGATGATCAGGGGCGCGCGGTTGCCCTTGTAGGCGCGGGCGAAGCCCTTGAGCAGGCCGTCACGCATCTGGTCGCCCCAGTATCTGTGCTTGGCCGGGTTGCCCCGGGTGGTGGCGCCCGACTGGTTGACCAGGAAGTTGTAGTCCATGGTCAACGTCTCGAAGGCGCGCCCCGGGACGGGGACGAGCTGCATCGACAGGTCCCACAGGCCCTTCTCCTTCTTGGGCCAGACCTGGTTGTTGACGCCACTGGTGTCATAGCGGAAGCCCAGCTCCCGGGCGGCGCGCATGAAGTTCTTCCGGCCCTCGAGACAGGGCGTGCGGGCGCCGACGAGTTCCTTGTCGTAGTCGAAGGGCAGCGGTGAGGCCTTCCTCGTACCCGTGGTGCTCTTCCAGGACTTGACGAAGAACTTGGCCTGGGCGATCTCGTCCTTCCACTCCTCGACCGACCACTGGCCCACGCCGCCTCCGCCGCCGCAGAAGTGGCCGTTGAAGTGCGTGCCGATCTCGTTGCCCTCGAGCCAGGCGCCGCGCAGTTGCCGCACGGTGTCCTTGATGCCCTGCTCGTCATTGAAGCCGATGTCGGAGCGGCCCGGTGAGTGCCGCGGCGGCCGGTACAGCTCACGCTTCGCCTCCGGCAGCATGTACACACCGCTCAGGAAGTACGTCATCGTCGCGTTGTTGGCCTTGGCCACCTTGCGGAAGTGCGAGAAGAGCCGCTGGCTGTCCTCGCCGGCCCCGTCCCAGGAGAAGACCACGAACTGGGGCGGTTTCTGACCGGGGTTCAGCTTCTCGGGCCGCGGCAGGTGCGGCTGCTCGCCGGTGAAGGCGGTGGAGCCGTCGCCGATCAGACGGACCGCGTTCTTGGGTGCCGGGGCGCCCGCGGCCTTCGTCGCGCCGCGGGCGCCGTCACCGTGCGCGCCCTTCTCGACGTCGGTGTCACCGATACCGCAGCCGGCGAGCGCGGCAGCGCAGGCCGCGGCGGCCGTGACGCCCGCGGCGATCCTCTGAGTGGCGGCCATGTTTCGCCCACCTTCTTCCTTCAGTCGGGCCAAAGCGGAAGGGACTCCGTGCGATGGAATCCCGGATAACCCCGAGAAAACGGACAGAAACCGACAGCTCCCCCAAGATCTCAGGGGTTTCGGGAATGAATTAGTACGACAAGCCGATCAAAATGATTAATCACTCCCTGGAGTGAATTACTGACCCATTTGCGCCACTTTTTCGCACACATCCTTTACTCTCCATTACGATTCATTTACCGAGCGTTGAGAAATCCCGCCGCTGTACGCCGTGACCCACGGCCGCGCCCCAAGCGACCGCGTAGCCCCGGAGGAAGACGGGAACCATGCCTGCCTGCGTCCCCACCCGCACCGACGACTCATCGCACATGCCGGAGGAGGGGCGGCCGCACAGCCCGCCCGAGCGCCGCCGCCGAACGCCCCGGCTCCCCCACATCCCTCGGATCGCCGGCGCCGATCTGTCCGCCTCGATCGCCGTTTTCCTGATCGCCCTTCCGCTGTCCCTGGGCATCGCCCTCGCCACCGGGGCTCCGCTGCAGGCGGGGCTCGTCGCCGCCGCCGCGGGCGGACTGGTGGTCGGCCGCCTCGGCGGCGCCCCGCTCCAGGTGAGCGGCCCCGCCGCCGGGCTCACGGTGGTCACCGCCGATCTCATCCAGAAGTTCGGCTGGCGCACGACCTGCGCCATCACCGTCCTCGCCGGGCTCGCCCAACTCGGCCTGGGCTTCCTGCGAGTGGCCCGTTCCGCCCTCGCCGTCAGCCCCGCGATCGTGCACGGCATGCTGGCCGGCATCGGCATCACCATCGCGGTCGCCCAGCTGCACATCGTGCTCGGCGGCTCCCCGCGCAGCTCCGTCATCGCCAACATGCGGGAGCTGCCCGGACAGTTGGCCCACCCCCAGGTGGCGGCGCTGTCCATGAGCGCCCTGACGCTGGCCCTCCTGCTGGCCTGGCCCCGGATCCCCGGACGCGTGGGCCGGGCCCTTCGCAAGGTGCCCGCCGCGCTCGTCGCCGTCACCGCGGCCACGACGACGGCGGTGCTCGCCGGGCTCACCCTGCCCAAGGTCGACCTGCCGTCCTGGCGGAGCCACGCGCTCGCCGGGCTGCCCGAGGGCCCGGCGCTCGGGATCACCGCCGCCGTGCTCACCGTCACGCTGGTGTGCAGCGTCCAGTCGCTTCTCGGCGCCGTCGCCGTGGACAAGCTCACGGCCGGGCGGCCGACCCAGCAGAAGCGCTCCGACCTCGACCGCGAGCTCCTCGGACAGGGCGCCGCCAACATCGTCTCCGGATCGCTCGGCGGGCTCCCCGTCGCGGGCGTGGCCGTGCGCAGCTCGGCGAACGTGCAGGCCGGAGCGGTCAGCCGGAACTCCACGATGCTGCACGGCGTCTGGGTGGTGGTGGCCGCCCTGCTGATGGTCCCGGTCCTGGAGCTGATCCCCCTCGCGGCGCTCGCCGCCCTGGTGATGGCCGTCGGAATCCAGATGGTGTCCCTGCACCACATCCGCACGGTCACCCGCCACCGAGAGGTGCTGGTGTACGCGGTCACGACCCTCGGCGTCGTCGTCCTCGGTGTGCTGGAGGGCGTCCTGCTGGGCGTCGCCGTGGCCGTCGGAGTCGCCCTTCACCGGCTCACCCGCACCCGGATCACCCACGACGTGGACTCGGCGGGCGTCCACCACGTCCGCGTACGCGGGCAGTTGACGTTCCTCGCCGTGCCGCGCCTCAGCCGGACCCTGCATCTCGTGCCCCAGAGCGCCGATGCCGTGGTCGAGCTGGACGGCTCCTTCATGGACCACGCGGCGTACGAATCGCTGCACGACTGGCAGAGCACGCACCTCGCGCAGGGCGGCTCCGTCGAGCTGACCGGACGCACCGGGGCCCGGCTGGCCGCGCCCCACGTCCAGGGGGGCACCGGAGAGACCTCGCACTGCCACTGCCGGCCCTGGACGCCCTGGCGCAACCACCACTGCGAGCGCCCCGAGAGCGCCCCGCAGGGCGGGCGTCGGAGCGGGCATCAACTGGCCAGCGGCATCAGCTCGTTCCAGCGCAACACCGCGCCCCTCGTGCGCGGCGAGCTGGCCCGGCTCGCGCGGGAGGGGCAGCAGCCTTCCCAGCTCTTCCTGACCTGCGCCGACTCCCGGCTGGTCACGTCGATGATCACTTCAAGCGGCCCGGGCGACCTCTTCGTCGTACGGAACGTCGGCAATCTCGTACCGCCCCCCGGCGAGGAGAGCGCCGACGACTCGGTCGCGGCCGCCATCGAGTACGCGGTGGAGGTGTTGCAGGTGCGGTCCATCACCGTGTGTGGGCACTCCGGCTGCGGGGCGATGCAGGCGCTGATGAACACCGAACCGGGTGGCGCGCAGACGCCGTTGAAGCGGTGGCTGCGGCACGGGCTGCCGAGTCTGGAGCGGATGGCCGCCAAGGACCGGCCCTGGACGCGCATCGCCGGACGCGCACCCGCCGACGCCGTCGAGCAGCTCTGTCTGACCAACGTGGTGCAGCAGTTGGAGCACCTGCGGGCGCACGACTCCGTGGCCCGGGCGCTGAAGGAGGGCGCGCTCGAACTGCACGGGATGTATTTCCACGTGGGCGAGGCCCAGGCGTACCTCCTCAACGAGCGCGTTCACCACGAGGAGCCGGACGGCGAGGTCTTCGACCGGGTCGCGGCGACGGCACTGCACGACACACCTGCCTGAACCACCCGTTCCGGGGCCCGCGAGCCCACTCCCAGAAGCCCGCGGGCCCACTCCCGGCGGTCCGTGGGCCACTCCCGGGAGCCGCAGGCCACTCCTGGGAGCCGCAGGCCACTCCCGAGGGTCCGCGGCCCCACTCCCGGAGGCCCGTCCAGCACCCTGCCACGGGTTCGTTCGACGCCCCGCCATGGGGCCGTTCGGCGCCCCGCCGCGGGTTCATTCGACGCCCGCCCACAGGGCCGTCCGGACCCCCGCCACCGGCCCCTCCCGCCCGCGAGCCTGAACCGCGGCCCTTCCCCGTCCGTGAGAACGTGTGGCCCCCCGTGTCCGCGGGAAGCCGCACGCACACATGATCCTGCCCACAGGTCTAAACCAATTCCCGGACGGCCCTTGTCACCAGGGGTCCGCGTCTGATGAGCTGTGGCCTGGGACACAACGGACACCCTGGGAAAGGGAGATGTCGTGAGCAACGAAAGCCTGGCCAACCTGCTGAAGGAAGAGCGCAGGTTCGCGCCGCCCGCCGACCTGGCCGCGAACGCCAACGTCACCGCGGAGGCGTATGAGCAGGCCAAGGCTGACAGGCTCGGCTTCTGGGCCGCGCAGGCCCGCCGGCTGACCTGGGCCACCGAGCCGACCGAGACGCTGGACTGGTCGAACCCGCCGTTCGCCAAGTGGTTCAAGGACGGCAAGCTCAACGTCGCGTACAACTGCGTGGACCGGCACGTCGAGGCGGGGAACGGCGACCGGGTCGCCATCCACTTCGAGGGCGAGCCGGGTGACGGCCGCGCCATCACCTACGCCGAGCTGAAGGACGAGGTCTCCCGCGCGGCGAACGCCCTGACGGAACTCGGGGTCGAGAAGGGCGACCGGGTCGCCATCTACCTGCCGATGATCCCCGAGGCCGTCGTCTCGATGCTGGCCTGCGCCCGCATCGGCGCCGCGCACTCCGTGGTCTTCGGCGGCTTCTCGGCCGACGCCATCGCCACCCGCATCCAGGACGCCGACGCCAAGCTGGTCATCACCTCCGACGGCGGCTACCGCCGAGGCAAGCCCTCCGCGCTCAAGCCGGCCGTCGACGAGGCGGTCTCCCGGGTCGACGGCGTGGACAAGGTGCTCGTCGTGCGCCGTACGGGCCAGGACGTCGCGTGGACCGAGGGCCGTGACGTCTGGTGGCACGAGATCACGGCCAGGCAGTCCGCCGAGCACACCCCCGAGGCGTTCGACGCCGAGCACCCGCTGTTCATCCTCTACACCTCGGGGACGACGGGTAAGCCGAAGGGCATCCTGCACACCTCCGGCGGCTACCTCACCCAGGCCGCGTACACCCACCACGCCGTCTTCGACCTCAAGCCGGAGACCGACGTCTACTGGTGCACGGCCGACATCGGCTGGGTCACCGGCCACTCGTACATCACGTACGGGCCGCTGGCGAACGGCGCGACACAGGTGATGTACGAGGGCACGCCGGACACCCCGCACCAGGGGCGCTTCTGGGAGATCGTGCAGAAGTACGGCGTGACGATCCTCTACACGGCGCCGACGGCCATCCGTACGTTCATGAAGTGGGGCGACGACATCCCCGCGAAGTTCGATCTCAGCAGCCTGCGGGTGCTGGGGTCCGTCGGTGAGCCGATCAACCCCGAGGCGTGGATCTGGTACCGCAAGCACATCGGCGGCGACCGCACGCCGATCGTGGACACCTGGTGGCAGACCGAGACCGGCGCGATGATGATCTCGCCGCTGCCGGGCGTGACCGAGACCAAGCCGGGGTCCGCGCAGCGCGCGCTGCCGGGGATCTCGGCGACCGTCGTCGACGACGAGGCGCGCGAAGTGCCCGACGGCGGTGGCGGTTACCTCGTGCTCACCGAGCCGTGGCCGTCGATGCTGCGCACCATCTGGGGCGACGACCAGCGGTTCCTCGACACGTACTGGTCACGCTTCGAGGGCAAGTACTTCGCGGGCGACGGCGCCAAGAAGGACGACGACGGCGACATCTGGCTGCTCGGCCGGGTGGACGACGTGATGCTCGTGTCCGGGCACAACATCTCGACCACCGAGGTCGAGTCGGCGCTCGTCTCGCACCCGTCGGTCGCCGAGGCGGCGGTCGTGGGCGCGGCCGACGAGACGACCGGCCAGGCGATCGTGGCCTTCGTGATCCTGCGCGGTACGGCGTCGGAGACCGACAGCCTCGTGGGCGACCTGCGCGACCACGTCTCGAAGGCGCTGGGCCCGATCGCCAAGCCGAAGCGGATCCTGCCGGTGGCCGAGCTGCCCAAGACCCGTTCGGGCAAGATCATGCGCCGGCTGCTGCGTGATGTCGCGGAGAACCGTCAGCTCGGTGACGTCACCACGCTCACCGACTCCACGGTGATGGACCTCATCCAGTCGAAGCTCCCGGCGGCGCCCAGCGAGGACTGACGTACGGGCTGACGTACGGCTCGAAGAGGGGCACCCGGCGCGTCCTGCGCCGGGTGCCCCTCCCGCGTCTAGCCTGATGATCACCGGATGGGTCCGGCCGCATCTTGGGTAGGCTGAGGAGCGCGTAAACAACGCGACAAGAGAAACGCGACAAAGAGAACCCAGAGATCCCAGAGATCTCAAAAGGTGCGCCGGGAAGTCTGGTCGGCAAGTGCTCAGTGATGCCTACCGACCGGAGGTCGATCTCGTGCCCGCGCCCGGCAAGAACCACAAGGTCCTCGGACGGCTCTCCCTGCCCGAGCGGACCTTCGTCGCGGACGCGCTGCGCACCGAGACGGTCGGCGGCGTCCTCCTGCTCGCCGCCGCGATCGCCGCGCTGATCTGGGCGAACACCCCGATCCGGGAGAGCTACGAGTCGGTCAGGGAGTTCCACGTCGGACCCGCCGCACTCGGCCTGGACCTCTCCATCGAGCACTGGGCCGCCGACGGCCTCCTCGCGGTCTTCTTCTTCGTCGCCGGTATCGAGCTCAAGCGCGAGCTGGTCGCCGGTGACCTCAGGGACCCGCGGGCCGCCGCGCTCCCGGTCGTCGCCGCGCTGTGCGGCATGGCCGTGCCCGCGCTCGTCTACACCCTGGTCAACGTCACCGGCGGCGGCTCGCTCGACGGCTGGGCCGTACCGACCGCGACCGACATCGCCTTCGCGCTCGCCGTCCTCGCCGTCATCGGTACGTCGCTGCCGAGCGCCCTGCGTGCCTTCCTGCTCACGCTCGCCGTCGTCGACGACCTCTTCGCGATCCTGATCATCGCGGTGTTCTTCACCGAGGACCTGAACTTCGCGGCGCTCGGCGGCGCCGTCGTCGGCCTCGTCGTCTTCTGGCTGCTGCTGCGCGGGGGCGTACGCGGCTGGTACGTGTACGTGCCGCTCGCCCTGGTGATCTGGGGGCTGATGTACAACAGCGGCATCCACGCCACGGTCGCCGGTGTCGCGATGGGTCTGATGCTGCGCTGCACCACCCACAAGGACGAAGGCGAGCAGCGTTCGCCCGGCGAGCGCATCGAGCATCTCGTACGCCCCCTGTCGGCGGGCCTCGCCGTACCGCTGTTCGCGCTGTTCAGCGCCGGGGTCGCGGTGTCCGGCGGCGCGCTCGGCGATGTGTTCACCCGGCCGGAGACCCTCGGTGTCGTGCTCGGTCTGGTCGTCGGCAAGGCGGTCGGCATCTTCGGCGGCACCTGGCTGACGGCCCGCTTCACCAGGGCCTCGCTCTCCGACGACCTGGCCTGGCCCGACGTCTTCGCGGTGTCCTCGCTCGCAGGCATCGGCTTCACCGTCTCGCTGCTCATCGGGGAACTCGCCTTCGCGGGCGACAAGGCGCTCACCGACGAGGTCAAGGCCGCCGTCCTGCTGGGCTCCCTGATCGCGGCCGTCCTGTCGTGCGTCCTGCTGAAGATACGCAACGCCAAGTACCGCAGGCTGTGGGAGGACGAGGAGCGCGACGAAGACCTCGACGGCATCCCCGACATCTACGAACAGGACAACCCCGCCTACCACCTGCGGATGGCCGAGATCCACGAGCGCAAGGCCGCCGAGCACCGGAGGCTTGCCGAAGTGACGGGCGGGGCAAGCGAGGAGAACGACGGTCCGGCATGATCTGACACGCACGGTCCGTTACGCACGTTCCGATACGCCCGGTCCGGCACGTACGGTCCAGACGTACCCAAAACGCGCACAGCTCCACGACGACAGACCGCCGGACAGCACAGACAACGGCGACAAGACAACAGGGAGAACGCGATGAGCGCACCCGACGGCAGCCCGGTCGGCGCCGAACGCAGCATCGGCCAGCTGTTCGCCTCGGCGACGACCGAGATGTCCGCGCTGGTGCACGACGAGATCGCACTGGCGAAGGCGCAGCTCAAGCGGGACGTCAAACGCGGAGCGGTGGGCGGCGGCGCGTTCGCGGCCGCCGGTGCGGTACTGATCTTCTCCCTGCCCATGCTGAGCTTCGCCCTGGCGTACGGCATCCGCACCTGGAGCGACTGGAACCTGGCGGTCTGCTTCCTGCTGTCGTTCGCCGCGAACGTGGTGGTCGCGGGCGTCCTCGCGCTGATCGGCGTGGTCTTCGCGAAGAAGGCCAAGAAGGGCCAGGGACCGCAGAAGACGGCCGCCTCGGTCAAGGAATCGGCGGCCGTACTGCAGAACGTGAAGCCGCACCCCCGTCAGGTGACCGCGGCCGACCCGGTCGGTGACACCGTCAAGGCTGTGGCACGCTCGTCCTCATGACGGATCCCGCCTCATCCTCGGCGCAACCCACCTCGGTCGTACGGCTCGACGTTCCCGGCGGGAAACAGGTGACCCACCGGGATGTCGCGGCCAACGGCGCGCGCTTCCACATCGCCGAGATGGGCGACGGGCCGCTGGTCCTGCTGCTGCACGGCTTCCCGCAGTTCTGGTGGACCTGGCGGCATCAGCTGGTGGCGCTCTCCGACGCGGGCTTCCGCGCGGTCGCGATGGATCTGCGGGGCATCGGCGGCAGCGACCGCACCCCGCGCGGCTACGACCCCGCGAACCTCGCCCTCGACATCACCGGCGTCGTACGGTCCCTCGGTGAGCCCGACGCCGCGCTGGTCGGCCACGACCTCGGCGGCTATCTGGCGTGGACCGCGGCCGTGATGCGGCCCAAGCTGGTCCGCCGGCTCGTGGTCTCCTCGATGCCGCACCCCCGGCGCTGGCGCTCCGCGATGCTCTCGGACATGAAGCAGACCGCGGCCGGCTCCTACATCTGGGGCTTCCAGCGGCCCTGGATCCCCGAGCGCCAACTGCTCGCCGACGAGGGGGCCCTGGTCGGCGAACTCATCCGGGACTGGTCAGGGCCGCGGTTGCCGGACGACGAGGCCGTGGAGGCGTACCGGCGGGCGATGCTGATCCCGTCGACGGCGCACTGCTCGCTTGAGCCCTACCGGTGGATGGTCCGCTCGATGGCCCGTCCGGACGGTATCCAGTTCAACCGCCGGATGAAGCGGCCGGTGCGGGTGCCGACGCTGCATCTGCACGGCTCGCTCGATCCGGTGATGCGCACGCGGAGTGCCGCGGGGTCCGGGGAGTACGTCGAAGCGCCGTACCGCTGGCGCCTGTTCGACGGGCTCGGACACTTTCCCCACGAGGAGGATCCCGTGGCCTTCTCCACCGAATTGGTGAACTGGCTGAAGGACCCCGAGCCGGACCGCTGAGGGCATCGCGCCGCAGGTCGGGGGCCGTTCGGCGAGGCACTGGCACCACACGCCACACCCGTCTCGGGAACGCCTGTTCTACGAACGGCCAATTGCCCGACGCATAGGCCGATTGGGGGGCGTGGGGGCGGTTATCGACCTTGGGGCAGGGGCAGACGTCGGGGTATGGGCTGGACGCACGACTACAGTGACGCAGCACGAAACCGCCGCTCGGCCAGTGGCCTGAGCTCCCACCAGAGGGGAGCCCCGCAGCTGCAGGGCACGGATCCTCGGCTGGGAATCCCGCACATTCTGAAGCGCCGTGCCCGCTGGGTCTCGGCGCGCCTGCGTCACCCGCGCGACTGAGGACGCGCGCGGCCGGAACACTCGGACCTCGCCCGCGTGACTACCGCCGGCCGAGCCCCTCCGCGCCCCGGACTACAGCGCGCAGCTGTCGCTGCCCACCTGCTGGTTGGCGGTACGACCCTTGGTGATGTCCTCCTGGACCTCGTCCACGGTCAGCGCGTACCCCGTGTTCTCGTCGTCGAGGGACTTCGCGAACACCACGCCGTACACCTCGCCCTTCGCGGTGAGCAGCGGGCCGCCGGAGTTGCCCTGGCGCACGGTCGCGAACACGGAGTAGACCTTCCGCTGCACGGTGCCCCGGTGGTAGATGTCCGGGCCGTTGGCCGTGATGGGGCCGCGCACCCGCGCCGGGTTGACCGTGTACGAGCCGTTCTCCGGGAAGCCCGCGACGATCGCGTCGTCCCCCCTGGTCGCTTCCTCGGTGGTGAACTTCAGGGCGGGCGCGTTCAGATCGGGCACGTCGAGTACGGCGATGTCGCGCTCCCAGTCGTAGAGCACGACCTTCGCTGCGTACCGCTTGCCCTCGCCGCCTATCTGGACGTACGGCTCGTTCACGCCGCCCACCACATGGGCGTTGGTCATCACGCGGCGCGGGCCGAAGACGAAGCCGGTGCCTTCGAGGACCTTGCCGCAGCTCTGGGCGGTGCCGGTGACCTTGACGATGGAGCGCTGGGCGCGTGCGGCGACCGGGCTGCTCGCGAGGGCCGGGTCGGGGGGATCCACCTCGTTGATCGGCTCGTTCGAGAACGGGCTGAAGACCTGCGGGAAGCCGTTCTGCGCGAGGACCGAGGAGAAGTCGGCGAACCAGGTGTCGGCCTGGTTGGGCAGAGCCCGGTCCACGCCGAGCATCACCTTGGAGCCGCGGACCTCCTTGCCGAGCGTCGGCAGTGTCGTACCGGCCAGGGCCGAGCCGATCAGCCAGGCGACGAGGAGCATCGCCACGACGTTGACGAGGGCGCCGCCCGTGGCGTCCAGGGCGCGGGCCGGGGACCAGGTGATGTACCGGCGCAGTTTGTTGCCGAGATGGGTGGTGAGGGCCTGGCCGACCGAGGCGCAGACGATCACGACGACCACGGCGACGACGGCCGCGGTCGTGCCGACCTCCGCGTCGTCCGTCACCGCGCCCCAGATGACCGGCAGGAGGTAGACCGCGACGAGACCGCCGCCCAGGAATCCGATCACCGACAGGATGCCTACGACGAACCCCTGGCGATAGCCCACGATCGCGAACCACACGGCGGCGACCAGCAACAGGATGTCCAGCACGTTCACTGCTTCAAGCCTCGCCTCATCACTTTGCGGTGGCCGTGCCTCGGCCGGGGGTCCGGGGACACCCGGCGCAGCCGCTCATGTCACGGCCCCCGGGAAGACACAGCACGGGTGCCACCCTGTCATGCGCGCCAGTCGAGCGGGACCTGCTTGTCGCGGTCCCAAGGTCGTTCCCAGCCCGCGTAGTGCAGGAGGCGGTCGATGATTCCGGCCGTGAAGCCCCAGACCAGGGCGGATTCGACCAGGAATGCCGGACCTGCGTGGCCGCGCGGGTGCACGGCCGTCGCGCGGTTGCCGGGGTCCGTGAGATCCGCCACGGGGACCGTGAAGACGCGGGCCGTCTCCGCCGGATCGACCACGCCGACCGGTGTCGGCTCGCGCCACCAGCCGAGCACCGGGGTGACCACGAAGCCGCTCACCGGGATGTAGAGCTTCGGGAGCACGCCGAAGAGCTGGACACCGCTGGGGTCGAGCCCGGTCTCCTCCTCGGCCTCGCGGAGAGCGGCCCGCAGCGGCCCGTCGGCCTTCGGGTCGCCGTCCTCGGGGTCGAGGGCGCCGCCGGGGAAGGACGGCTGCCCGGCATGCGACCTGAGCGAACTCGCGCGCTCCATGAGCAGCAGTTCGGGGCCGGACTCGCCCTCACCGAACAGGATCAGCACGGCCGACTGGCGCCCGCCACCGTCCTCCGGCGGCAGGAAGCGGCTCAGTTGGAGCGGCTCGACCGTCTCCACGGCCCGCACCACCGGGTCCAGCCAGCCCGGCAGGCCGTCCTTGGTCAGGACCAGATCGCCGTCCTGCATGTCGTGCGTACGACTCGCGCGCGTCATCGCCACCCCCGTTCTGCTGCTCTCAACGCCCGCGGGTCCACAGATCGTTCCGTCATCCGACCTCCCGCACGGGTGAACCGGGCGCGGGGGCTGCGGAGGAGGGTGCGCCGGGGGCGGAGGCGGCGGACTCGGGTGCGCTGGGCGCGGAGGCGCTTGGCATGGTCGCTCCCAGCGGGGGTGCGGGGATGCCGCCCGCGTCGAGGTACGACTGCGGAGGGTTGAGGCGCTGGCCCGGGAAGCCGCCCTTCTCGTACTTCAGAAGCTTCTGGGCCTTCTCCGGGTCCGTCTCACCCTCTCCGTACGCCGGGCAGAGCGGGGCGATCGGGCAGGCACCGCAGGCGGGCTTGCGGGCGTGGCAGATACGGCGGCCGTGGAAGATCACGTGGTGCGAGAGCATCGTCCACTCGCTCTTCGGGAAGAGCCCGCCGATGGCCGCCTCGATCTTGTCGGGCTCCGTCCGGTCGGTCCACTGCCAGCGTCGTACGAGCCGCTGGAAGTGGGTGTCCACGGTGATGCCGGGGCGGCCGAAGGCGTTGCCGAGGACCACGAAGGCGGTCTTGCGGCCCACGCCGGGCAGTTTGACGAGGTCTTCGAGGCGGCCGGGGACCTCGCCCCCGAAGTCGTCCCGCAGGGCCCTGGAGAGCCCTATCACCGACTTGGTCTTGGCCCGGAAGAACCCGGTCGGCCGGAGGATCTCCTCGACCTCCTCCGGGTTCGCCCCGGCCAGGTCCTCGGGCGTGGGGTACTTCCCGAAGAGGGCCGGCGTCGTCTGGTTCACCCTCAGGTCCGTCGTCTGCGCCGACAGGACCGTGGCGACCACCAGTTGGAAGGGGTTCTCGAAGTCCAGCTCCGGGTGTGCGTACGGGTACACCTCGGCGAGCTCACGGTTGATACGCCGCGCCCGCCGGACGAGAGCCGTGTGCGACTCGTTCCGGGGAGGCTTGGCGGGGGCGACTTTGGTGGGGGTGGCTTTGGTGGGGGTGGCTTTGGCGGGTACCGCTTTGGCTGCTTTGGCGGGCGTGGCTTTTGCGGGGGCGCGTTTGGCGGGGGTCACTGCGGCGGGCACGGCTTTCTTCGCGGGTACGGGTTTCTTGGCGGGCGCGAGCTTTTCGGCAGGCGTGGACTTCCTGCCGGCCGCCTTCGCGGGCGAGCTCTTCTTGGCCACCGCCTTCGCCGGTGCGGTCTTCTTGGCGGCCCCCTTCGAGGCGGCCCCCTTCGAGGCGGCCGCCTTCTTGCTCGCGGCAGCGGTCTTCCGGCTCGGGGCGGCGGCCTTCCTGGCGGATGCGGCTCTCTTGACGGCGGCAGCCTTCTTCGCGGTCGCGGCCATCTCCGAGGCCGCGACCCCCGCGGCCTTCCCGGCGGCTCCGGCCGACCGCTTGGCCGGCCCGCCCCCTGCCGCTTTTGTCGTTTTCTTCGCTCCGTCGGGGTCCTGTTCGCCCACAGCGGAATCGCGACGTGCAACCACCCGTCCAGCCCCCTTGGCCTGTGCTCTCACCGGCGATTTGGACACCCGGCCAGCCTAAAGCCCACCAGTGACATCCGCCCCGGCCCTCGGAGATCGGCCCCCAATTGGCCCCCTGCCGCACTGTGGGACACACCTGTACGGCAGACTTGTGACTGATCACACTGTTTGGACCGTCCGGCAAAATGGGGAACACGGTCCCCGGCACACGGGGGAGCAAGATCCCCTGAGCAGGTCGACAAGGAGAGAACTCGTGGACGACGTTCTGCGGCGCGCCCCGCTCTTCGCGGCGCTCGATGACGAGCAGGCCGCGGAGCTCCGCGCCTCCATGAGTGAGGTGACCCTCGCGCGCGGAGACGCGCTCTTTCACGAGGGCGACCCCGGAGACCGCCTGTACGTGGTCACCGAGGGCAAGGTGAAGCTCCACCGCACATCCCCCGACGGCCGCGAGAACATGCTGGCGGTCCTCGGCCCCGGCGAGCTCATCGGCGAGCTGTCGCTGTTCGACCCGGGCCCGCGCACGGCGACCGCCTCCGCGCTGACCGAGGTCAAGCTGCTCGGCCTCGGCCACGGCGACCTCCAGCCCTGGCTGAACGCGCGGCCCGAGGTGGCCGCCGCCCTGCTGCGTGCCGTCGCCCGGCGTCTGCGCAAGACCAACGACCAGATGTCCGACCTGGTCTTCTCCGACGTGCCGGGCCGAGTGGCCCGAGCGCTCCTGGACCTCTCGCGCCGCTTCGGCGTGCAGTCCGAGGAGGGCATCCACGTCGTGCACGACCTGACCCAGGAGGAGCTGGCCCAGCTCGTCGGCGCCTCCCGAGAGACGGTCAACAAGGCGCTCGCCGACTTCGCGGGCCGCGGCTGGCTCCGCCTGGAGGCCCGCGCGGTCATCCTGCTGGACGTGGAGCGCCTCGCGAAGCGCTCGCGCTAACCGCAGCCGTTACGTCTTCTCAAGAAGGGCCCTGCCACACGGTGGGGCCCTTCTTGTCGTCGCGGGACGGGACCCATCGGGTGGTGCCGCGGCCGGGGACTGCGTCGCCGCGGTCCGCGCGGAGGCACGTTCCGTCCGCCCGCCGCGCGTGTTCCGCTGGAAATGACATGAACCCGCGGCCCAGCCCAGGCAGAGTGTTCCCATGCCGAACAAGGGGCTCGACGCCCGGGGATACATCGAACGCGAGGGATCTCTGGGGCTGATCCCGCGCGCGTTCCGGCCCGTGGTGGCCACGGCCCGCGACCGGGTGCTGGACGTCTTCGGGGCGCGGCTGCACAGCGCGTACCTGTACGGGTCGATTCCGCGCGGCACCGCGCGCGTGGGCCGCTCCGACCTCGACCTGCTGCTCGCCCTGCGCGAGGAGCCCACGGACGCGGACCGTACGGACGCCCGCTCGCTCGACGAGGCGCTCGACAAGGAGTTCCCGCAGATCGACGGGTCGGGGACGCTGCTGGTCGGCCGGGCGCAGGTGCTGAGCGACCTGGAGAGGCACGATCTCGGCTGGTTCGTCGCCTGCCTCTGTACGCCACTGCTGGGCGAGGACCTCGCCGAGGACCTGCCGCGCTACCGGCCCGACTCTCTCCTCGCCCGCGAGACGAACGGCGACCTCACGCTGTTCCTCGCCCGGTGGCGTGAGCGGATCGCCGAGGCCGGCGACTCGGAGGAGGCTCTGCGGCCCCTCGCGCGCCACATGTCACGTCATCTCGTCCGCACCGGCTTCACCCTCGTCATGCCCCGCTGGAACGGCTGGACGAGCGATCTGGCGGAGATGGCCGAGGCGTTCGGCGCATACTACCCGGAGCGGGCGGCGCAACTGCGGGAGGCGGCCGCCCTCGGGTACGAGCCGAGGGGCGATGCCGCTGCCTTGCGGTCGTACGTCGACGATCTCGGTCCGTGGCTCGCCGAGGAGTACGCGCGCGTGCACGGCATCAAGAAACCGCGCCCCTAGGGAGGGCGTTTTCGAACCGTGCCCTAGGAGGGCCGTTTCCGGCTTCTCAGGCCTCCCCGATGAGCCCGTGCTCCCGTAGATAGTCCAGCTGCGCCAGCACCGACAGCTCCGCCGCTGGCCACAGGGAGCGGTCGACGTCGGCGTAGACGTGGGCGACGACCTGGGACGGGCTCGTGTAGCCGTCCTCGACCGCCGTCTCGACCTGGGCGAGGCGGTGGGCGCGGTGGGCGAGATAGAACTCGACGGCTCCCTGGGCGTCCTCCAGGACGGGCCCGTGGCCCGGCAGGACCGTGTGCACGCCGTCGTCGACCGTCAGGGACCTGAGGCGCCGCAGGGAGTCCAGATAGTCGCCCAGACGCCCGTCGGGGTGCGCGACGACCGTGGTGCCCCGGCCCAGGATCGTGTCGCCGGTCAGGACGGCCCGGTCGGCGGGCAGATGGAAGCAGAGCGAGTCGGCGGTGTGGCCGGGCGTGGACACGACGCGCAGTTCCAGGCCGCCCGTGGTGACGACGTTCCCGGCCGCCAGGCCCTCGTCACCGAGCCGCAGCGCCGGGTCGAGCGCCCGCACCTTCGTGCCGGTCAGTTCCGCGAACCGCGCCGCGCCCTCCGCGTGGTCCGGGTGCCCGTGCGTCAACAGGGTCAGCGCGACCCGCTTGCCGGCCTTCTCGGCGGTGTCGACGACGTTCCGAAGGTGTACGTCGTCCAGGGGCCCCGGGTCGATCACCACCGCCAGCTCGGAGTCCGGCTCGGCGACGATCCAGGTGTTCGTGCCGTCCAGGGTCATCGCGGACGCGTTGGGCGCCAGGACGTTGACGGCACGCGCGGTGGCGGGGCCGGAGAGCACCCCGCCCCGTGGCTGGCCGGGAAGGGCGGCGGCGTCGGTCATGCGGAGGCTCCACCGGTCGGGATGTGCTTGGTGAACTCGTCGTGGCCCGGCCAGCTGAGGACCAGCTCGCCGCCCTCCAGCCGGGCCTGGGCCAGGACGGGCGTCATGTCGCGCCCCGGTGCCGCGGCGAGGGCCTCGGCGGCGGTGGCGTACGCGCCGAGCTGGCGCAGGGTCGCGATGGTGGGCGGCATCATCAGGAGGTCGCCCTTGTCGTAGCCGTCCCGCGCGTCCGCGGGGCGGATCCAGACGGTGCGGTCGGCCTCCGTGGAGGCGTTGCGGGTGCGCTGGCCCTCCGGGAGCGCGGCCACGAAGAACCAGGTGTCGTAGCGGCGGGGCTCGAACTCCGGGGTGATCCAGCGGGTCCAGGCGCCGAGGAGGTCGGAGCGCAGGACGAGCCCCCGGCGCTCCAGGAACTCCGCGAAGGACAGGTCACGGGCGACCAGGGCCGCGCGGTCCGCCTCCCACTCCTCGCCCGTGGTGTCGCCGACCACGGTGTCCTCGGTGGGCCCGGCGAGCAGGACGCCCGCCTCCTCGTACGTCTCGCGCACCGCAGCGCAGACGATCGCCTGGGCGGTGGTCTCGTCGACGCCGAGCCGGGACGCCCACCACGCGCGCGTGGGGCCCGCCCAGCGGATCTGCCGGTCGTCGTCCCTGGGGTCCACACCGCCGCCGGGATACGCGTACGCGCCTCCGGCGAAGGCCATGGAGGCGCGTCTGCGCAGCATGTGCACGACGGGGGTGGAGTCGGTGTCCTTGAGCAGCATGACGGTGGCCGCCCGCCTGGGGGCGACCGGTGTGAGCGTGCCCTCCGCGAGCGCGCGGATTCTCTCGGGCCACTCGGGGGGATACCACTGCCCATTCGCCATGGGCGGAGGCTATCCCGGAGTGGGCTGATGTTCGAGAGGCAACGATCGCCTCCCCGGGAGGCCTGCCCACGCCATACCGGCAGGCCCGGGCCCAGGAAGCACCGTCCGTGCCACGGCGGGACGGCGTGCGACCGCGGAGGAACGCCCGCCCCACAGCGGAGCGCCCGGCCCGGCGGCAGAGGAGGCGGAACAGACGCACGCCCGGAGCCACGAGGGCCCGGCTCGCACCGCGGCCGGCCGAAGGGCACACGCACGCCCCGGCGGCGATCCGTCTACGCCTGCGTCAGCTCCACCAGGACCTCGACCTCGACGGGCGCGTCCAGCGGGAGCACGGCCACGCCGACCGCGCTGCGCGCGTGCACGCCCTTCTCGCCGAGGACCTCGCCGAGCAGCTCGCTCGCGCCGTTCAGCACCGCGGGCTGGCCGGTGAAGTCGGAGGCCGAGGCGACGAAGCCGACGACCTTCACCACGCGCGCGATGCGGTCGAGGTCACCCACGACCGACTTGACCGCCGCGAGGGCGTTCAGCGCACAGGTGCGGGCCAGCTCCTTGGCCTCCTCCGGAGTGACCTCCGCGCCCACCTTGCCGGTGACCGGAAGCTTGCCGTCCACCATCGGGAGCTGGCCGGCCGTGTACACGTACACACCCGACTGCACCGCGGGCTGGTACGCGGCGAGCGGCGGAACGACGTCCGGCAGGGTCAGTCCGAGCTCGGCCAGCTTCGCCTCGACGGCGCTCATGCGGCCTTCTCGCGCTTCAGATAGGCGACGAGCTGCTCGGGGTTGTTCGGCCCGGGCACGACCTGGACGAGCTCCCAGCCGTCCTCGCCCCAGGTGTCCAGAATCTGCTTCGTGGCGTGGACGAGCAGCGGCACGGTTGAGTATTCCCACTTGGTCATGAGGGCGACTGTATCCGCTGCCGCACACGCCCTTCAGCGGGCCTCGTCGGGGGCCTGGCCCGGGACCTCACGCACAGCTTGTCCACAGCCTCCTGCGTACTTCCGCGGCCGACTGGTTAGGCTCGAAGACGTGAGCAGGCTCCAGGTCGTCAGCGGCAAGGGCGGTACCGGCAAGACCACGGTCGCCGCAGCACTCGCGCTCGCCCTAGCGACCGAGGGCAAACGTGCCCTTCTGGTCGAGGTCGAGGGCAGGCAGGGCATCGCGCAGCTATTCGAAGCGCAGGCACTGCCCTACGAGGAGCGGAAGATCGCCGTCGCTCCAGGTGGCGGGGAGGTGTTCGCTCTAGCCATCGACCCCGAACTGGCCCTTCTGGACTACCTCCAGATGTTCTACAAGCTCGGCAGCGCCGGACGCGCGCTGAAGAAACTCGGCGCCATCGACTTCGCGACCACCGTCGCGCCGGGCCTCAGGGACGTACTCCTGACGGGCAAGGCCTGCGAGGCCGTGCGCCGCAAGGACAAGCGCGGGCGCTTCGCGTACGACTACGTGGTGATGGACGCGCCGCCGACCGGCCGGATCACCCGCTTCCTGAACGTGAACGACGAGGTGGCGGGGCTCGCCAAGATCGGCCCGATACACAATCAGGCGCAGGCCGTCATGCGGGTGCTCAAGTCGCCCGAGACGGCCGTGCACATGGTGACGCTCCTGGAGGAGATGCCCGTCCAGGAGACCGCGGACGGCATCGCCGAGCTGCGCGCCGCGCGGCTGCCGGTGGGGCGGATCATCGTGAACATGGTGCGGCCCTCGATCCTCGACGAGACCGATCTGGCGCTCACCCGCGAGGCGCCGCGCACGGCGATCGCCAAGTCGCTGTCCGCCGCCGGACTCGGCGGCGCGCGTCGCGGCGGGGTCGCCGAGCGGCTGGTGGATCCGCTGCTGACCCAGGCCGACGAGTACGCCGAGCGGCACGCGTTGGAGCGCGACCAGCGGGCCGTGCTCCAGGGCCTGGACCTGCCGCTGCACGAACTCCCGCTGCTCGCCGAGGGAATGGACCTCGGGGGCCTGTACGAACTCGCCAAGGAACTGCGTCAGCAAGGGATCTCATGAGCCAGGACCCGGCCCGCGCACACGACACGGCCCACGCGCACGAGCACGCCCGTCCGGGCGCGCACGGGCACGACCCCGCCCGCGCCATAGACGCCGCCGCCGTCCTGGACGTCGATCCGCTGATCGACGACCCGAAGACCCGCATCGTGGTCTGCTGCGGCTCGGGCGGCGTCGGCAAGACCACCACGGCGGCGGCTCTCGGGCTGCGTGCCGCCGAGCGCGGCCGCAAGGTGGTCGTCCTCACCATCGACCCGGCGCGCAGGCTCGCCCAGTCGATGGGCATCGACGCGCTGGACAACACCCCGCGCCGGGTGAAGGGCGTCGACGACTCCGCGGACGGCGAACTGCACGCGATGATGCTCGACATGAAGCGCACCTTCGACGAGATCGTCGAGGCGCACGCGGACCGCGAGCGGGCGGCCGCGATCCTCAACAACCCCTTCTACCAGTCGCTTTCGGCGGGCTTCGCGGGCACGCAGGAGTACATGGCGATGGAGAAGCTGGGCCAGCTGCGGGCCCGCGAGGAGTGGGACCTCATCGTCGTCGACACCCCGCCCTCGCGCTCGGCGCTCGACTTCCTGGACGCCCCGAAGCGGCTGGGGTCGTTCCTGGACGGCAAGTTGATCCGGCTGCTGACGGCTCCGGCGAAGCTGGGCGGCCGGGCCGGGATGAAGTTCCTGAACGTCGGGATGTCGATGATGACCGGCACCCTCGGCAAGCTGCTGGGCGGCCAGCTCCTCAAGGACGTCCAGACGTTCGTGGCCGCGATGGACACCACCTTCGGCGGGTTCCGCACCCGCGCGGACGCCACGTACAAGCTGCTCCAGGCACCCGGGACGGCGTTCCTGGTCGTCGCGGCCCCGGAGCGGGACGCGCTGCGCGAGGCGGCGTACTTCGTGGAGCGGCTGGCCGCCGAGGACATGCCGCTCGCCGGGCTCGTGCTGAACCGCGTCCACGGCAGCGGCGCGGCCCAGCTGTCCGCGGAGCGGGCACTGGCCGCGGCGGAGACCCTCGACCTCGCCGCGGGTCCGGCCGAGCCGAGTACCGATCCCGCCGAGCCGGGTACCGGTCCTGTCGAACCCGGTGCCGATCCGGCCGCCGGGGAAAATCTTGACGAGGCCCGCATTGTGGATCAGTCGGGCGGGAAAGCTGGACTTCGTAACTCTCCCGACACGTACGGCAGTTCAGAATCACCCGCTACCCAGACCACCGTCCCCGAGGCTCCCGCGCCCGACGCAGGCTCCCCCGCCGCGGACCGGACCACCGCCGAAGGAGCCGGGACGGACGACCCGGACAACCGCACCGTCGAACAACTCACGGCAGGCCTGTTGAGGCTGCACGCCGAGCGCATGCAGCTGCTCTCCCGCGAGCAGCGCACACGTGACCGCTTCGCCGCACGCCACCCCGAGGTGGCGGTGGCCGAAGTGGCCGCGCTGCCCGGCGATGTGCACGACCTCGCAGGGCTGCGGAACATCGGGGAGCGGCTCGCGGCCGGTACCTCGCCGGCCGGAGCTGCGTAGCCTCTCGGGGCCGCGGTGGCCCCAGTTGCGTGCGGACGCCGTATACGACGCCGTGCGGGGTCGCGTGTACGTCACGTGGCCCCTGACGCATACGGGGCCGATGGGACCCCGGTTGCGTGCGGAGAGGCGGTCAGCCCACCGCCGCGTAGTTCTCGTACACCTCTTCCTCGTCGAGAGGCAGGATGCCCGCCCCTCGCTCGTACTCGGTACGCGCGGTTTCGAGCAGCCTGCGCCAAGAGGTGACGGTGGGCCGCCTGCGCAACAGTGCGCGGCGCTCCCGCTCCGTCATTCCTCCCCACACGCCGAACTCGACGCGGTTGTCCAGCGCGTCGGCCAGGCACTCCGTGCGTACCGGACACCCGGTGCACACCGCCTTGGCCCTGTTCTGCGCTGCTCCTTGAACGAACAGTTCATCCGGATCGGTAGTGCGGCAGGCCGCCTGCGCACTCCAGTCGGTTACCCAGCCCATACCGGCGCCGTCCTCTCCCGAATCGAGGCTCCCCCACGGCGGCAGCGGCATATTCACCGCCGCCAGTTGAGGACGTTACGGAAGGTGGGCACAGTCAACCAGCCCCTTCGGGCCCAATCTTGAATGGCCCGAATGGACTATGGGTACGCGACAGATCACCCAACGGAGTGACCCGGCGACATGCGTGACCTTCCCGGCAAACCGGGGCAGTTGAGTTGCGTCACATCGGACACCAACTGACACATGAGGCGGATTCGGGCACGTGCTCAACAAAAAAGTTGAGTTCCGACCGAAACGATTCGGGGTCGCCGGACGTATTGATACGTAGCCCTACTGCTGTGACAGTTGAGAGCAGCTTAGGCCAAGGCCTGGACGTGTGTCCGGCGAATGAGAACGTAGGCTGCCCTCATGCCAAAGAAGCGCTCGGGCGGGGGCCTGTCGTCAACACAGCAGGCCGCCAAGTTCCTCGGTGTCAGTGTGCTCGCGGGAGCCGTCATGGCCGGAATCGCCGTGCCGGCGTTCGGCGCGCTCGGTCTCGCGGCCAAGGGTTCGGTCGAGGGGTTCGACGAGATCCCGACCAATCTGAAGCGACCACCACTGAGCCAGCGCACGACAATCCTGGACAACAAGGGCGGCCAGATCGCCACGGTCTACTCACGTGACCGCACGGTGGTCGACCTCAAGGACATCTCGCCGTACATGCAGAAGGCGATCGTCGCGATCGAGGACGCGCGGTTCTACGAGCACGGCGCGGTCGACCTCAAGGGCGTCCTGCGGGCGCTCAACAAGAACGCGCAGAGCGGCGGCGTCTCCGAGGGCGCCTCCACGCTCACGCAGCAGTACGTGAAGAACGTCTTCGTGGAGGAGGCCGGCGACGACGCGACGCTGGTCGCCCAGGCCACCCAGCAGACCCTCGGCCGGAAGGTCCGCGAGCTGAAGTTCGCGATCCAGGTCGAGGAGGAGCTCGGCAAGAAGAAGATCCTCGAGAACTACCTGAACATCACGTTCTTCGGCCAGCAGGCGTACGGCGTCGAGGCCGCGGCCCAGCGTTACTTCTCCAAGTCCGCCAAGGACCTGAAGCTGGAGGAGGCCGCGCTGCTCGCCGGCATCGTCCAGTCGCCGAGCCGGTACGACCCGGTCAACGACGAGGAGGAGGCCGTCAAGCGGCGCAACACCGTGCTGCAGCGGATGGCCGACGTCCACGACATCTCCCGGGCGGAGGCCGACAAGGCCAAGAAGAAGCCGCTCGGCCTGAAGGTCAGCAAGCCCAAGAACGGCTGCATCACGGCGGTCAAGGGCGCGGGCTTCTTCTGTGACTACGTCCGCGAGGTCTTCCTGAACGACCCGGTCTTCGGCAAGACCCAGAAGGCCCGGGCCAAGATCTGGAACCAGGGCGGCCTGACGATCAGGACGACGCTCGACCCGCAGTCGCAGGAGTCGGCGCAGGCCTCGATCAAGGACCACGTCTACAAGAGCGACGACGTGGCGACCGCCGCCACCATCGTCGAGCCCGGCACCGGCAAGATCCTCGCGATGGGCCAGTCGCGTCCGTACGGCTTCGGCAAGAACGAGACGCAGATGAACCTGTCCGTGGACAGCAATATGGGCGGCGGCGCGGGCTACCAGCCCGGTTCGACGTTCAAGCCGATCGTGGCCGCGGCCGCTCTGGAGGGCGGCAAGCCGGCGAACCAGGTGTACTCGTCGCCGTACGAGATGGACTACCCGAGTCCGGTCTCGGCCTGTGACGGCAGGACCTGGAACGAGAAGGGCGTCCCGGTCGCCAACGAGAACGAGACCGAGGTCGGCCCGTACGACATGCGGGACGCGACGGCGAAGTCGGTCAACACGTACTACATCCAGCTGATCAGCGACATCGGCATCTGCCCGGTGACCGACATGGCGGGCAAGATGGGCGTCGAGCGCGCCGACGGCAAGAAGATGAACCAGGCGCCGTCGATCGCCCTGGGCACGCAGGAGATGTCCCCGCTGACGATGGCGAGCGCGTACGCGACCTTCGCCACGCGGGGCACGTACTGCTCGCCGATCGCCATCGAGTCGATCCGCCAGACCGTCGGCGGCCAGAAGAAGTCCCTGCCGGTGCCGAAGTCGACGTGCTCGCGCGCGATGTCGGAGAACACCGCCGACACGATCAACACGCTCCTCAAGGGCGTGGTCGAGGACGGTACGGGTTCGGAAGCGGGCCTCGACAGCCGGGCGAGCGCGGGCAAGACCGGTACGACGGACGAGCGTTACGCGGCCTGGTTCGTGGGCTACACACCGAACATGGCCGGTGCGGTCTGGGTCGGCGACCCGGCCCACAAGCGGAAAATGACCAACATCACCATCGGCGGTGTCCCGTACGAGAAGGTCTTCGGTGGCAAGGTCCCCGGACCGATCTGGCGCGACATGATGGCCGGTGCCCTGGAGGGCAAGGACGCGCCCCAGTTCAACCTCGTCACCATCCCGCCCAGCAACATCGGCAAGGAAGAGGACGGCCGCGGCGACGAGGACGACGGCGACCAGGACGGCAACAACGGGGACAACGGCGGTAACGGCGGCGGGAACGGTGACGGCAACAACGGCGGCAACGGCAACCCGCAGTTCCCCAATCCGACCATCTCGATCCCCGAGGAGTGGACGATCAGCGGGAACGACAACGGTGGGGGGAACGGGAACGGTGGGAACTTTCCGTAGGCCGGGGTTCGGCAGGTTGCCGTAGGCCTTGGTCTGTAGTTGTACGCCGATGGGGGCGCCCCTAGTGACTAGGGGCGCCCCCATCGGCGTATGGCGCGTGCGGCGTGCGGCGTGCGGCGATGATCCGGGCCGTCTCGGCGGCCCCGGAGCTCAGCCCGCGAGCAGCTTCTTGACCACCGCGGCGACGCGGCCGCCCTCGGCCAGGCCCGCCACCTTCGGGTTCACGATCTTCATGACCTGGCCCATGGCGCGGGGGCCCTCGGCACCGGCGGCCTTCGCCTCCTCGACCGCCTGCGTGACGATCTGCTGGAGCTCGTCGTCGGAGAGCTGCTTGGGCAGGTACTCGGCGAGGACCACGCCCTCCGCCTTCTCGCGCTCGGCCGACTCGGCGCGACCGCCCTGCGCGAAGGCCTCGGCCGCCTCGCGGCGCTTCTTCGCCTCCTTGGCGATCACCTTCTGCACCTCGTCGTCGGAGAGCTCGCGCTTGGACGTACCCGCGACCTCCTCCTTCTGGATGGCGGCGAGGGTCAGCCGGAGCGTGGAGGAGCGGAGCTCGTCGCGCTCCTTGATCGCGGCGTTGAGGTCTGCCTGCAGCTTCGACTTGAGCGTGGTCATGGGGTGATTGTCGCAGGTGTGGTGCGACGGCTGCCCATGGATTTCGGGGCACCCCCTTCAATGCCCCTCCGACGCCCGTTCGACGACCCGTCGATGGTCCTCCGATGGTCTTACGAGTGTGTGGGGTCTGACACGATGGGTTCATGCGCGCGCGATACGGAGTACCTCTGGGAATCGCGGCGGCTGGCGCCGCCGGTCTGCTCTACTCGGCGGGTTTCGAAGCCCGCTCCTTCCGTCTGCGGCGGGTGACGGTCCCGGTGCTGCCACCCGGGATGCGACCGCTGCGCGTGCTCCAGGTCTCCGACATCCACATGGTGGGCGGCCAGCGCAAGAAGCAGCGCTGGCTGCGGTCGCTGGCCGGGCTGCGTCCCGACTTCGTCATCAACACCGGGGACAACCTGTCCGACCCGGAGGGCGTGCCCGAGGTGATGGACGCCCTCGGTCCGCTGATGGAGTTCCCGGGGGCGTACGTCTTCGGCTCGAACGACTACTACGGGCCCACACTCCGCAACCCCGCCCGCTACTTGTTCGAGAAGGCCCAGGGCAAGCACGGGCTCAACGGCAACGCGCCCGCGGTCGGCGTGGTCCACAACCCGTGGGAAGCGCTGCGCGACGGCTTCGACGCGGCGGGCTGGCTGAACCTGACGAACGCCCGGGGTTCGCTGAAGATCGACGGCTTCGAGGTCGAGCTGACCGGGATCGACGACCCGCACGTCAAGCGCGACCGCTACGCGCGCGTGGCGGGTGGCCCGTCCGACTCGGCCGACCTGTCGATGGGCATCGTGCACGCCCCGTACCTGCGCGCGCTGGACGCCTTCACGGCGGACGGCTATCCCCTGATCCTGGCCGGCCACACCCACGGCGGCCAGCTGTGCATCCCCTTCTACGGCGCCCTCGTCACCAACTGCGACCTGGACACGGACCGGGTGAAGGGCCTCTCCACGCACACGGAGACGGAGTCCGGCCTGACGGCGTACATGCACGTGTCGGCGGGCTGCGGAACGAGCAGGTACACACCGGTCCGCTTCGCGTGCCCGCCGGAGGCTACGTTGCTCACGTTGGTGGGGCGGGGTTGAGGGGACCCGAGCGGGTTCCTGGGCTGAGGGCGCTGAGGGGTTGCCGGGGCCGAGGCGGTTGATGGGGGTCGGGCGGCGGGACGAAGGGTGACGCGCGGAGGTGCGTCATGGGGGTGCGTTGGGCACCCGGGGCGTGTGGGGCTGAAGCCGCACCGCCCGACCGGTTCAACCCGCCTCGCCCCTTTTGTCCGACCCGCTTAACGTGAGGGAATGACCGCCCCTCTGCCCGCAGACATCCCGGACATACCCGTCCTCCCAGGCGTGGCCGCCAACGCCGCCGCCATCGTCCCCGTCGTCCCGGCGGACGCGGTGGTCCCCCGCGTCCGCCGCCCCCTGGTCGCGGCCTTCCGCCTCCTCGTCGCGCTGACGGCGACCGCGGGTGTGGTGCTCGCGCTGGTCCTGGGCAGCCCGTCCCGGGTCATGGGCCACTTCACGATCCTGAGCAGCGTGGTGGTGGCCGCGGTGTTCACGGCCTCGGCCTGGCGGGCGTGGACGGCCCGCCGCCCCCTGCCGCCGTCCGTCACCGCCGGCACGATGCTGTACGCGGTGGGCGCGGGGCTGGTCCAACACGTGATCCTGGCGAACGGTTCGAGCGCCGTCTCGATGACGGGCGGCATCGAGACGTCGACGGGCTGGCACGCGCTCACGAACCAGCTCCTGCACACGGCGGTCCCGGTCATGGCCGTACTGGACTGGTTCCTGCTGACGCGCCCGGGCCCACTGCGTCTCCACACCGCGGCCACCTGGCTGGTGCTGCCCGCCGCGTACCTGGCCTTCACGCTCGCCCGGGGCGCGCTGCTGTCTCCCAACGCGCAGGCCCGCTACCCGTACCCCTTCCTGGACGTACCCCGGCACGGCTACGTAGAGGTCCTCGGCAACGCCACCGTCCTGGGCCTCGCCTGCTACGGACTGGCCCTCCTCCTCGTCGCCCTCGACCACATCCGCCCCGTTCCGCGCCGCCACCGACCCCCCGAAAACCGGATTTCGTCTCCGGCCACCGGTGGGCTAAAGTAAACGACGTCGCCACGAACACGGCCCACGCAAGTAGCCTGCTCAAAGCGACATCGGGGTGTAGCGCAGCTTGGCAGCGCGCTTCGTTCGGGACGAAGAGGTCGTGGGTTCAAATCCCGCCACCCCGACAGCTGTAACACCAGGTCAGGGGCCTGATCCGTGAAAGCGGATCAGGCCCCTGAGTGGTTTCTGGAGCCTCCTGGGAGAAATCTGGGAGAAGATCTTGAATGAAGGCGCCCCGGCACGCCCCTCAGCCTCCACGTCCAGGCGAGCCGTCAGGCAGGGCTCCACCCCTCAGCCGAGCCCGACGCGGGACACAAACGTCCTTGGAGAGAGCGTGGTTCGGCCGCAGAGAGCATCGCGTGGTCATTCCTGCGCAGCCGCGTCCGTGCTCCGCTCCGGCTGGCCGCCTTGCTGCCCCAGAGTGCCGACGCCCCTCAGCAGACATACGCGCCGGCAGGCGCGAGAGCACCGATGGGGCGCACGGAAAAGAAGGCGCCCCCTCCGCGCTTCCGTGCGCCAATTCAGGTTCACCCATTCCGGCGACGGGCAGCCTTGCCACGGTCATTTTCTTCGACATACTGCTGCCTTCATCTTAGCTAACCACGCAGCCTTGTCGATCATCATTTAACGTCGAGGATGCAGGTCCTACAGAAGGTGCAATGTTCGGAAAATCTTTGAATTTATTGCGAGCGATATCGCTCGTGCTCCTGCCAATCGTCGCACCGGGCTTGACCTTCGTTTGCGGGACTCAGGTACCAAGCGCTAAAGGCGTAATGAAGATCGGCTACATCACTCTCGGCGCGCTTTTCGCGATCATGGCTCCGCTGATTGCGCGAATCACCCAGAAGAACGAGCGCCGCAATGCCGTCATCAAGAACGAGGCGGTGATCTCCGCCGTGGCCGACGAGATGGGAACACTAGCCACTCGCCCCGACGAGAGAGCCAGCACACTGGCCAAAATCCAAGATCGACTCACTGCTTGCGCAGCTCAGCACGGGAGCCCAGGAGCGCGGGCAGCCTTTTTCGCCCTGCAGGGCAGGCGGCGCCTTCGACTCGTCTGCCACCACAACCGAGACACGCCACCGCGGCAACTGGAAAAGAAGGACGAAGATGATCTTATAAACGCCATGAACGGAAAGGAGATCGTCTACGTAAAAGACACCAAGAACGCTGACGGTAACCTAAGCTACAACCTCGGAGATTCGTATCGATCTGCCATCGCCGCACCCGTATACGCCGGCAACGAGCCGCAAGGGATCTTGATCATCGATGCCCCTGAAGCCAAGAAGCTAACCAAGAAACACGTCCGCGCATCCTATATTCGCGCCGTAACTCATCTACTGGGCACTGCACACGCGATGGGAAATGGCGAGCACGTCAATGGAACAGGTGTTCCCCGACAGCCTGGAGGCGCGCAGCGCGGTAAGGCTACCCCAAGTCAGGGTAAGGACAGTTGAGATGCACGAAGAGGTCCATAGGCGGACGAGTGGCCCTAACGTGTGGTGGAACTGGCACATTGTTCTGGGGGGACAGCATGCCTGAGCGTGAGGTTGAGATTATCGAGTCGGGGCGGGCCTGGATGGCTGGCGAGGTGCCCAACGACGTGTACTTCTCCAAGGTGGTTCAATCCACAGCCGTCAGCCCAGGCCAGGAGTTCCTGAACCGCCTGCGCTCCTTAATCGCGGTCATCGCCTGGTGGAGGAAGAGCCCAACGTGATCTGTGTCGTCTTCCGCGCTTTCTGATCATCGCCGGGCTTCGCTCAGCCTTGTTGGGCTGCGCCTCACGAGGAGGAGCAGCCCAACAAGGCTGAGCAACGGAGCTTGAACCATGAAGTCGGCCCAAGCCCTTGGGCGACTAGCGACGGGCTAGACGCTCCTTCAAGAGCGCATTGAGCACGGGCACCGGAGACGTCAGGCACATCGCCAGCCGGGCGTCGAGCGCCGCCTCCCACTCAGCGGTGAGGTGGGCCATGAGGTCCTCCCGCATCTGCCGAGTGATGTGTGAATAGCGCGCCTGTACCGATCCGTCGATGTGCCCCATGCGCTCGTCCATCAGCTTCGGCGGAGTACGAAACCCCTCCATACGCGTCTTGTGCGTGTGGCGCAGCCCATGAGGGGTGAGCCCCTTCGCAATGGGGACCCAACACACATCCGCCCGTGCCTGCGCGCCTCTCCCCCGCGCCGGGACACCGGGCCAGGGTTCGGCCAGTACGGGCACGGGCCGTGATTCCTGCGGTGCCTTCTTCGGGTACCAGCCTGAGGCGGCCGGCGTGAAGAGCCACGTGGCGAACCCGTTCCTTCGCCAGTGTGCCGCCTGGTCAACGGCGCCCCCGCCACGGGTGAAGCCGAGGACCTCGATGGCTTCCCGCACTCGAGATCTGGTCGCTTCGGCTACGGCATCGGGCCGGTTGAGGACGTTGGACACAGTGCCGGTGGAAACGCCGGCGCGTCGCGCAACGTCCACCAACTTCGCTCCGCTCTCCCCCGTCCGGGAGATTCCCTGCCCTCGGAACATGTACGTCTTGCCGTGGCAGGGGCACGGGGTCGGCTGCGTACGAGCAATGTGGCCAGCCCACAGACGAACGAGCCAGGGGCAAGCATCGATGGTGCGGTAGCTGTCGTCCTTAGGAGGGCAGCGCTCGAACTCTCCCGAGTCGAGTTCGTAGAGCTGCCATTCCACCCGCACGGCCGCGGGTCGGAGGAACTCGGTCTCCAGACCCACGATTTCGCCCCACCGCATACCGGTGTAGCCCTTGGTGACGGTGCCGACGAACTCATCGTCACGGCCGGAAAGGATGGAGGCTCGTTCGGCGAGCAGAAGGATGCCGAGCGGGTCTGTGACCACCTTCTCCGGTCCGCGGTCACGTGAGCGACCAGCGCGCTTGCCCCTTCCGCGGCGCTTGGTTGCGGGGTTGGAGGTGATGAGTTCCTCGTCCACCGCGTCTTCGAGGACCAGGTGAAGGGTGCCTCGCCATGTCTTGACGCTCGATACGGCGTAGAGCGCCCGTTCCTTCTTGTCCCAGGTGTCGACGTCTGTGCGCTGAATCGACGCGAGCGGACGGTCTTCGAACTCAGGGAGGAGGTGCTCTTCGAGGTGGCGACGGTAGTTCTGCATCGTGGAGGCAGCTAGGTCCTGCGCTGCGTACCACCGTGAGGCGTACTCACCGAATGTGATCTGTCCGGCCGCGGGGTCCTTCCAGCCGCCGGAACGAACCTTCGCCTCTTCGGCGTCGGCGGCTTGCTTGGCTTCGCGCTTCGTGCGGAAGCGGATGGTGTCTCCGTTGTCGTCAGCAACGGTGCCGTACCTGCCGGTTGAGATCTTGTAGCGGCCACGCCAGTACGTGCCGCGGCCTTCCGCGAACCCCATGCTCCCTCTCATAAAAAGGCGATGGGTGGGGAGCCGTAGTTACAGCTCCCCACCCATCGCGGTCTCTTCGCTTGTCAGGCGGCGTTTCGTGCGCGCCGCGGACGACGTGCCCGAAGCTGCAACACAGGTGCTTCCGACGGCGCGTGTGTACGTCGTCGCGTCGAAGTTGCGTTGCTTTCCGATGCGTTCACCGGGTCGGGACGCTCCTCAAGGATCTGGAAGATCTCTTCAACGTGCCCCTTCGTGAAGCGATAGCCGCTGCCGCCCCGGATGAACGGGATACGGCGGCGCCTCGCCTGCTCCTTAACCCACCACTCCGAGCAGTCGAGCGCCTCAGCGATTTGGGCAGGCGAGTACGTCGGAGGAAGGCTCTGGTTCCTCTGGCCCGAGTTCATGTCACCTCTTCATGGAAGTTGAGCGGACAGGAAGGGCTCGGCCCCCTTCCTGTCAGGTCCGCTACTTCCGCTACCTCCGCTACCGCCCTGGTCAGGGGCATGATCGAGGTAGCGGATAGGGGTAGCGGTAGCGGATGAATCCGCTACCGGCTCTCGGTGTGGTGCGGGACCGGTAGCGGATAAAGCGGTGCGGGTAGCGGCAAAATCCGCGCTTGCCGCTACCTTTTATAGCCCTCTGACCTGCGCGGTAGCGGAGGTAGCGGAAGTAGCGGACCCTCAGGGGGTGGGGGCAGTACCGCTCCCACGCGTCATGGAGATCCGCGGCGTAGTAGCCCTTCATCACGCTGCCGCCCGCCTTGATGTTCCGTGCCGCTACCGGGGTGTTGTCCGCGGTCATGTACTCGCGCAGCATCCGCGCCAGTCCCCGCGCGTCCAGCGGCTTGCCGCTCATGTCCGCCCATGGCGCCTCGTCGAGGCTGTGCAGGCGGTCGAGAACGGCGACGGTGGGCAGGCGGTCGATGCCGTTGAACACGTGGTCGCGCAGGTCGATCAGCAGCCGGATACCGATGCTGCCCTTGTCTCCGGCCTTGGCCGCGTTGACCAGTTCCACGCATGCCGTGCGGGCTCGCTCCGGCCACTCACCTCCGGCAGCGTCGGCAACCGCGATGAGCGGCTCCCACACGTCCGCGGGCCGGTCGGTGACCTCCGGCGGCAGCTCGGGGAACACTCCGTCGACCAGGTGCGCCACGGACTGTGCCCAGTTGGTGAGCCGGTCGCGCAGCGCGTTGCCTTCCTTCTCGTGGATGCGCTGCCGGTAGGGCTCCACCCATTCGTTTCGCGCGCGGCGGCGCATGCGGATGATGACCGAGCGGGTCAGGATCGTGTCCGGCAGCGAGCCAAGCCCTGCCATCGCCACCGCGCAGTACGACGGGAACTCCTGCACCTGCTGATTGGCTCCGTCTCCGACACAGCGCCACATCCCAACTCCGCGGCGATGCCCGGCGTTGAGAAACCCGCGCAGGGGTTCGTTGTCTCCGGCCTTGGGGCCAAAGACGGTGTCGACCTCGTCGAAGAGGATCGTGGGGCGGGTCTCCAGGGTGGAGACGGCGCGGAAGAGCACCGACGCGGATGCGTTGGCCGCAACGAGCGGCTTGGGCACCAGGGTTTCGATGATCTCCAGTGCCCGTGACTTCCCCGAGCCCGGCTCCGGCGACAGGAACGCGATACGGGGCGTGGCGTCGAAGCAGTCGAGCAGGTGCGCGTGTGCGTTCCACAGCGTGACTGCGACGTAGGCGGCTTCGAGGGGGAAGACGTTGAAGCGACGGTGGAAGGCTTCGACCTCATCGAGCAGAGCGGAGCCGTCCGTGGGGTGTGCCGGCGGATTGGCGCTCATGCCGCGGCCCTCCCTTCCTGGGTGGTGCGGAACGGGCATGCGTCGCGATGGGCGGTGTGGTCGGTGATCAGGGCCAGTACCTTCGTGCGACCGACGGCGCTGCGGTCCCTGCCGCACTGGCACTTCGAGGTGGCCGTAGGCACGGCGCCGCGCGGGGCGCTGATGTGCAGCCACGCGACCGGATAGCGGCCGTCGTTCCTGCGCGGGTCAGGGCGAAGAGCAGTGCGGACGCCTACGGCGGCGCCTTTCGGCTCGCCCACGGCCGGGCCGGGCACAGCTTGTGCGGCGGCGCGCGGACCGGACGGGGTGGCGGGAAGGCTCTTCAGGAGGGGGCGGGGAGGGGTGCTCATGCCGCCCTCCGCTGGCTGTTGCGGGCAATGGACCAGTTCAGACCGCTGCGAATGGTCGCCTCACAGGACCGCGGCGAGAGACCGGCCTGCTCCCCCGCCCACTGAAGAGCCTCCTCAACCTGCTCCCTGGGGAGGTCGCCCCACGCGATGAACCGCCCCAGGGCTCGCGCTGCCCGGAGCAACGTGGCGTTGCGCTCGCCCTCCGGGGCTTGCCGCACGGACGCGGTTTCCGCGTTCAGACCAGCTATGGCGTAGCTGGACGCTCGCACGGACGACGGTGCAGCCGTTAGTGCCCGCGAAGCTTGACGACCCGTCAGGCGGTCGCGCAGCCAATCCGGCAGCGGGGCGGGCGGGATGTCGTCGACGATCGCATAGGCGCCGGAGGGAGTGAGACTGCCGGGAGCGACGACGTAGCCACCCCACGCGCGGGTGTCGATGCGCTTGCCGAGCCGTCCGGCCGTGTTACCGAGCCGGACACCGGGCGGGGCGGTGAAGTACAGGTGGACCCCGCGGCTCGCGGTCCGCGTCGTGCGGGTGGTGGGGATGGCCTGTCCGGCGCGCTCGCAGAGCGCCGCAAAGGTCGTCACGCCGGAAGGCGTGTCCGCACTGCTGTTGCTCTTGCGCTTGGGCATGTCGAGGTCGACGACGACCAGTCCGGACGGGCCAGTTGCAATGCCGATGTTGAACGGCAAGTCGCCCCACGCATGGCGGATGCGGTCCGGGTCGATGGTGGCGCGCTCTTCCCACTTGCGGTGACCGCCCGCGCAGTCGCCAATGCCGGGGCAGACGCCCTCGCCGTGCAGGGCCGGACGCTTGTCACCGGGGCGCAGTGGGAGGACAGACCATCCGCGCTCGGCCGCGTCCAGTGCGGCGTACAGGAGGTGGCGGTTCATGCCGTCACCCCCGGCCTGCTCGATGGGATGGCATGGGCCGGGCGGCCCTCGCCGAATGACGTTCGTTGGGTCATGCTGGAGGTCTCCTGCTCTCTTGGAGGGACTGGAGAACCGGGGCGGGCGCAGGCTTGTGGTGAGACGGCGCCCGCCTCGGGTGTGTCTGCATGCAGGTCCTGAGATCGCTGATGCGGCTACCGAAGGAGTCGCCCAGCGCATTGATGGCTGAGGGCTTCTGTCAAAGCGTTCTGCGGCGGAACATATTGGCGCCGCGGGTTGACAGAAGTGGGGGCACCGACATGGTCCTGAACGTCGTGACACTGTTCGTATCGGTGACCGCATTGGTGACGTCCGCCTGGTTGGCGAGAAGCCAACTCATGTCAGCCCGTAAGTCGACTGTCCTGGCGATGATCCTGGAAGGATTCAAGGACTCCCGGGGAGACGACTACCTGGAAGCAGTTGAGTACGTGCTGTACCGGCTAGCCGTCGAACACCCACAGCCGGTGTCGTACCTGCAACTTCCAGAAGAGGCCAAGAGGCACGTGCAACGTATTGGCCTCTTCTACAACGACCTTGGCAAGCTGGTCGCCCACGGCATCATCGATGAGTCTCTGATCATCGGCTTGTATGGGAGGAGCCTGCTGCGCGCTTGGATCGTGCTGGCGCCGTTCGTGTATCTCGAACGTCAAGCGCATCGGCGCAACACCATGCCGTACTTCGAAGACATCGCGTGGCGTGCGTCCAACACACCTCCTGAGGTTGTGTATCGGAAGTTGGGCTTGCATGCGTTCCCGCCTACAGCTGCACCTTGAGTAGACGACATTGACGCAGCATTGACCTCCCGCTTAATGCCTCTCCAAGCTCAGTGCTAATTGCCGGCTTCAATGGCGGGCAGGCCCGCGTCGGCGAGGGCCTGGAGGTCGAAGCCGGGCAGCGCGGCGCGTGCGGTGAGTGCCTGCGCGAGGGATTCGGCGTAGGCGGCACCGGTGCGGGCCACCTCGATCTGTGTGGTGCCGCGGATCGTCTCGACGCGCTCGATGTGGGCGTATTCCTCGCGTCGCTCGCTGACGTGTCGCTCGTACGAGACGCGTGTGCGGCGGTCCTGTCGCCAGTACCGGGCGGCGAGCCCGTAGGCGATGGCGGTCGCGAGCACCCACAGCAGGAGCGGCAGCGACATGCCGTCGGCGTATCCGGCGACCCCGGCCAGGGCGAGCCCGCCGGAGGCGGCGAACGCGGTACCCGCGATGACGGGGTCTCCGGCGCGGCCGATGCTCGCGCACGCGCCGGCCGCCGCGGCGGCGAGGGAGAGCGCGGTCATCAACACGGCGTTGCCGAGGGAGTGTTCGGCGCCGTTGGCGTTCCAGATCCGGGCCAGGATCAGCACGGTGGAGGTGGCCAGCGCGGGTGCGGCCTTGGGGGCGATGAGGGCGAGCCAGTGGCGCGCCACGATCTGTTCGTTCACGGCGGTCTCCTACAGGTCCGGGAGCGCGGTGACGAGGGCGCTCATGAGTTCGTTGACGGTGGTGGCGGCGCCGGTGGAGGCGAGGTAGAAGCCGAACATCACGGCGACGAACGCGGAGCCCGCTCCGAGGGTCTTGGAGCGCAGCAGCATGAACAGCACGAAGCCGAAGAGCAGGGCGAGTGAGATGGTCACGGCCATAGGGATCGGTGTCCTTCCGGGTCAGTCGGCGGTGCCCGCGCGGTGGATTCGCGCGGCGCGGTTGTAGATCCAGCGGCCCACGCGTATGCGCTTGCCAGTCGCGCGGCAGCGGCGGCAGTCCTTGCCGCGCTTCATGCGGCCCTTGCGGTCGGTGCGCATCGCGAAGCCCCAGCCGGAGCACTTGCGGCAGTTGCCGAACGGCGAGGACGCACACACAGCGACGTAACAGAAAGTCACGCCGAGAATGAGGGTGATAGCGAGCAGGGCAGGGGTCATGACGGGCCCTCCGGGCGGGTTTCCAGGGTTTCCGCAGGTGGGCCGCTATCCGCTAGCGGCCTGATCACAGCAGGTTTGGGGCGCTAGCGGGGTCGCTAACGTTAGCGGGGTGTGCCGCTAGCGTTAGCGACCCCGGAGGATTAGCCCGCGTCCCGCTTTCCGTTACGCTCCGAAATCGCGGCTGTGATGTGGGCACGCTCGATGCCGCGCCGGTTGACGACCTTGCCGTCCACGCGGCGGCCCACCTGGATGGTGGCGATGCCATGCGGCTTCAGAGCCGCGTTCAGCGCGTCGGGGTCCCATCCGTCGTAGACCTCCGGCCGCAACTCGGCGAGCCGGGACACGATCGTCTCGGACCACACCTTGGGCTCCGCGGCGGGCACCACGGCGAGGATGTCGGCGAGCAGGTCGTACGCGCTCGCGACCGTCTCCGGCTCCTCCCCGAGCGCGTAGCCAGAGAGTGTGCCGGCCGTTTCACGCACCTTGCGGGCGCGGGCGGCGACGCTGTCCGCTGCGGGTCCGTCGACGTAGGCCGAGCCCACGATCCGGGCGTCCGAGCCTTCACCGACGAAGTAGTGAATGCCCTTGTCACCCCACGCGAACATGGTCGCCCGCACCCCGCGCTTGTACGCCGACGTGCCCAGCACCATGTCGTTCTCCAACTGGCCCATGACCTTCAGGCACCAACGCGCCGACGCGTTCGCGGAAATGCCGGTGGGCAGCGCCTTCGCGTCGGGGCGCTGGGTGGCGAGCAGGAGCACGATGCCGGTGGCCGGACCGCGCTTGACCAGGTCGGTTGCAATCTCCTCGAACTCATCCTTGTGCTTGGGGTGCTCGAACAGGACCTGGCACTCGTCCACCCCGATCACGATCGGGTGCAGACCGAGGGAGCGCTTGTCGGCGAGTTCGCTGGTCACCTTCGACTCCGGGCAGATGTCCCGCGGAAGCGAGCGGATCACCTTCGTACGGCGCCGCAATTCCTCGCGCAGCGCCCGGAAGTCGTTCAGCGCGTACTCGATGGCGTCGTCATCGTCGCCCGCGGCATGCCGGTGGGAGACCGCGTTGCCGACCGGGTCCAGGTCACCGGTGCCCTTCATGTCATAGGTGTGCAGCTCCGCGCGCGGGTCCAACGCCGCGATGAGCAGCAGCAGACGGAGCAGGAACGTCTTACCCATGCGCGGGATGGCGCCGATGATCCCCGCGATGTACATGAGCGTGACCTCGACCCAGCGTCCGCGCTGGTCGGTGCCGTAGGCGACCGGCTTGAACAGGTTCACGATGCCGCTGGTCAGCAGCGGCCACTTGGGCTTCTTCGCGGTCGACATGTCCTGATCCCCAACCCACAGCACCAGGTGCCCGGTGTGCTCGTTCGGGACCGCTTCGGGCCACACGCAGCCCAGCGGCCGGCGCAGACCCGACGCGAGCCGGTCCCGGCGCTCAATGACGTCGGTGACCGTCACGCCGTAGGGGAGGTTCCCCTCAGCGCGCCAGCCGGGACCGTCGCGGGTGATCGGGGCGGTGAACTCGAACCCATCCCGCCCCTTGCCCTGGGCCTGGTTGATGGCGGGAATGCCGAGCGAGCCGAGTGCGCGCAGCACGATGTCACTGGTGAGCTTCACGGCCTTGGGCAGTTCCACCGCCTTGTGGATGACCGGGTCGTCGGCCTTGCGGCCGGCGTAGCCGAGCGCCATCGTCACCGCGCCGACCGACACGGCTTGCAGCCAGTCGGGGGCGAGGACGTAGATGGCGAGCGCGGAGCCCAGTCCTATGAACATCGCCAGCACGGCCACGAGGGTGCGCAGCCGGACCCGACCGTCCCGCTGCCGCGAGAGCTTCAGGTACTCGGCCGCGTCCTCGCGCCGGACCGCAGCGAGTCGGACCGGCTCGCCCTCACGGTCTGCCACCCACCGCATCGTGGCGCCCACGAACTTCGCGGCGCCGGACGGCGCTTGGAAGGTGAGGCGAGCGGCATAGACCGGAGAGCGCAGCGCGTGATAGCCGACCGAGTGGGCGTAGTGGCGGGCCACCCACGCCGACGCGGTCCGCAGCTCCGCGAGCGACTTGAGCCACACAGGGACGACCGGACGGCGCTTGGCGGCGAGCAGCCGACCGAGGTAGCCCGGACCGGCCGCCTTCGCGGTCGGCTGGTCGACCAACACACGGGCGGTCGGGTCGCCCGACTCGGTACCCGACCGGTCCGGCGCGGAGTCGGCCGACGGGTTGGCGTCGGGTCGGGCGGTCGGGTCGGCCGACTGCTCGCGGGCGGATCGGGCCTTGTCGAGGTCGACTACCTCGCCCCCGGAGTCGGCGGTCATCTCGGCTTCGAGTCGGTTGAAGAGTTCGTTGTCGTCGTCGGGGTGCTTCACTGACAGTTCCTTCCGAAAGGGAGGGTTGAGCGGGCCCGGCCGACGCTGTGGAAGGTGAGCGGTCGGGCCCGCGGCTTGCATCGTCGGCCCCCGGAAGGGGCGCAACTATCACGACCTTTTGGTAGTTCAGGCGGCGCACTGTTCTTCGAGGGCGATGCACAGACCGCAGATGCCGTACGAGGTGGGGATGCAGTAGCCGACATCGATCCGGCAGCTAGGGCAGGTGCGGCGGGAGAGCATCGCCAGCGCGAGCGCGCCCCACTTGCGTGAGGTCATCGGGCGGACCGGCTTGGCCAGGTCCTCGCGGTAGAGGTAGGCGACCCGCACGCCACCGGCGCGCCGGTTGACCCGCATCACCTGCGCTTGTATCGGCTGCCCACCCGGCCGCAGCCCCTTCGCACGGAGCTGCCGGCGAGTGGCGTAACCATCCGGGGCGAGGCGCCACGGGTAGGTGGGCACGCCGTGAAGCGCGCCGGTCGGGCCGAAGCACTTGCTGTAGACGGCCGACATCAGGCCGCCACTCCCACGACCGGCACCGCGGTGCGGGCGCCGGTGCGGCCGGAGCGGCGGCCGGTGACGGTGGCGAACAGCCGCCCCAGTCCCGCGCGGCGCAGTCCGGCGCGGCCCTGTTTGGCCGCGTACATCGCCTCATCTGCCCGCCGCAACAGCCCCGACAGGTCATCGGCGGGGAAGTCGGAGGCGCGGACCCAGCCGAGCGAGACGGTGATGTGCATGTCCGGGTCCTGGTCTTCGACCGGGCGGGCGAGCACGCCGTGCAGTACGGCGAGCAGGTCACCCGCGGTCCCGTGGTCGTCGATGACAACGGCGGCGAACTCATCGCCCCCGAGCCGTCCCACAACCCCGGACGGGCCGACATGGTGAGCAAGGCGCTCCGCGGTCGCCTTCAACAGGGCATCCCCGGCAGCGTGGCCGTGGGTGTCGTTGATCTGCTTGAAGCGGTCCACGTCGGCCAGCACCACCACCGCGCGCGAGTCCTTCAGCAGGGCCGTGGCGCGGCGGGTGAACCCGTCGCGGGTGCGTAACCCGGTGAGCGGGTCACGCCGTGCCGTGTGCAGGCGAGCGCGCAGCCACCACACGTGGACCGCCCAACCCGCAGCCAGGGGCAGCGTGGACAGCAGGACCGTGGTCAGGGTGCTCACGCCGCCGCCCCCTCGCCGCTGTCGTCGGTCGCGTCAGACGGACGCGAATCGGTAACGGCGTTGTCGACCGCGTGCAGCGGGCGGCTGTCGGCGCGCTCGGCCTTCAGCGCGTCGCGCAACTTGCGGGCGTTGGTGGCCGAGCAGTGCACCGTGGTGCGGACTGCTTCCGCGTTCAGCTCCGCATCCGTCCATGTCGCGGTGAGCTTGCGCGCCTCGCTTAGCAGCACCTCAAAGGACCGCTGCGCTGTGCCCTTGCCCTTCGGCTTCGACTGTCGATGCGGGCGCGGCGTGGCCGCGGGCGGTTGTGCCGGCCGATTCTCCACCGGCGCCGGTACGGCAGTGTCCTGCTGGGTGGCGGGGGCAAGTTCGCCCGTGCGCAGCATCACGCGCTCACGCCGCGGGGTCTTCCAACGCCACTTCCAGCCGAACCGCTCATACAGGTCCGCCCGGGCCAACAGCCGCTCCCGCTCGCAGGCAAGCGCCACGCTGTAGGAGGTGACCTCCCACAGCGTCATGCGACGCCACAGCGCGAACGTCGACAGCGGCGCGAGCAGCCAGCGGGAGAACCTGATCTTTTCCATGCGGCGGCCGGTGGCCGCGCCGATGCGAACGGCGTAGATGTGCGCGCCGATCTCTGAGAACACCACCCACAGCAGCGGCATGGTGCCGTGCGCAACCTTGGCCCACACGTCGTGTCCGGCGGCGACGTTGAGCCCGCAGGTGATCAGAGTGAGCACCCAGGGCACGAACCGCACCCATGCGAGCGCCATGTCCATCCGGATCAACAGCAGGTTGGCCACGGTGAACACAGGGATAGCTACGTCGATACCAACCGGCAGCATCCACGCCTCGCTGAACCCCCAACGGGCCGCAGCCTCGGACACGGCGTCGAAGGAGGAGATCAGACCGAGCGCACCGACTCCGGCCGCGGCGAGCGCGCCGACACCGGCAAGCCCCATTTCCGGGCGGGTCAGCGGCGGCACGGCCGAAGACTCGATGGTCTGCACGGTCGTCATGCCGCCACCCTCTTGCGTGCCGTGCGACGGCGGGCGGGGCGGACCATGGGGACGACGTCGAACAGGTCCGGGTTCTCCTCGATGACCTGCGCGGCCATGCGGATCAGGTCATCGGGAAGGTCCGGGTCATCGGCGAGGATGTCGCGCGCCGCGTCCTCACGGGCCGCGCGCTCTTCGTCGCTCTCGCCCTCGACCCCGAGCCACAGCTCAACAGGGGTGCCAAGGGCCAGTTCCGCGAAGTCCTCGGGGGAGATGGCCTGTTGTCGGCCAATGTACGTACGCATAAAGGCTCCTGAAGTGGGAGGGACATGGAGCCGGAGCAGCCACAGGCGTTTGGTGAGACGGTGGCTGCTCCGGAAGAACCCGAGCCGCAGCGCGACAGGGGAAAGCGCCTCAGGCGGGATTCGATCCCGCGCCCTTCACGGCTGGATACCGAGGCTGGAAACATGCGCGGTCACAGCCGCGCTGCCGTCTTTTCGACTCGGGGAGACGGGGCCCACCTATGCAGTTCTCAAGGGACGATCAGCGCGGGGCCCGCGGCGTGCGGCCGAAGCCGCCTTCCGGCCGCCGCAAGCAGCAGCCAGACGGGCAATCCCGTTCCATTCGTGCAGGTCAAGCACTTGCGAGGTGCAGCCCGTGAAGCCCTTCCGGACTCCCCGTACCGCTCTGACTTCAGATTGACCTAGGTCAATCTTACTGTCAAGGGGATGCGAGGAAGGATCAGAGATTGACCTAGGTCCGGTTACTCTCGATGCCATGGACCAGAGCCCTGAAGCGCCAAAGCAGACGCCTACGGCCAAGGAGATTGCGACGGGGTTCCGCGAGAAGATCGTGGGCCCCGATCGCGAGTACGAGCCGGGTGACCAGCTCCCAGCCGCTCGCAAGCTCGCCAAGGAACTTGGCGTGCAACTCATGACTGTTCAGAGCGCGTTCGGCCAGCTTCGTGACGAGGGACTGGTTCTCACTCAGCAGGGCCGCGGAACGTTCGTCCGCGATCCTGCTGTGCCCCTCGGCACCGAGCCGGGCAGTAGCCCCGCGTTCAGCGCTTTGGCGGCAGAGCTCAGCACGATTCATGACGCCCTCCACTCGCTCGGGGAGCGTCTAGATCGGCTTGAGCGGCTCGTGGGCAGCGAGACTCCACCATCGCCGTGAGTTCGTCCGCGCGCCTCAGCAGTCGTTCGACCTTGACGCGCGCCTCGCTCAAACTCGCTTTGATCAAAGCGAGTTCAGCAGGAGTCATGCCTTCCGGCTCGCCGCTTCGCTCATTGATCCCTGACATGCCAATGAGCATGCAGCCGGGAACGGCAGAGGACCCGGACAGACTGTCCGGGTCCTCTTTCCTTGCAGGTCAGGAGAGTTGACGACTCGTCATCGAGTGGCCTCATCGACCGTGTCGAGCACGGTTGACCACGGGAGTGTGCGGCCCGCCGGCGCTTCCCGCGGCTCATACAGTGGCCACACGTCCGGGCCCTGGACGACGTGCACACCTCCGGCGCGAAGGGTGTCGATGTGGCGCTGCCACGACGGGTGGCGAGCGTGCGCCGCGTTCACCCGAGGGAAGACGACTACGGGCAAACCGAGGGTGCCGATTGCCTCTCCCACCTGTGTCAGTGCCTGGTTGTCCATCAGGCCAGTCGCGAGCTTGGCAACCATGTTCGCTGACGCAGGGGCGACCACGTAGCAGTCAACCGGCGGGTGCGGACGGGCCTCGCCGGGCAACCGCGGCTCATCGCGCACGGGAAGACCGGTCAGCTTCTCCAGCCGCTCGACCTCACCGCTCATCCGTAGCCATTGACCTGCGGTCGGCGTCAGCGTGACGGCCACCTGCCATCCACGGTCCATCGCGGGCTCAACCAAACCGGTGCGCAGCGCTTCCACACCTCCGGCCGCTGAACCGACGACTCCCAGCACCCCGCGCCTGCCTGCGCTCACTGCACCGCCCTGCACCGTTGAGCCATCACGAACACCTCGGACGAACGCGAGCCACCCGTTACCGGAGACTGCTTGACCAGGTCTCGCAGCGTCTCACGCACTCTGGGATTGTTGCGTACGAGCTGCGGTGATGTGCGCTCAGCAGCGCGGAGCTCCGCGAATGCCTCATCGCCCTGCCCGCTGAGCGACAGGGCTCGCGCGAAGTCGATTCGGTGCGACACACTTCGTTCTTGCGGCATGTGGTCGACATTGATCCGGCCGTGTTCCACCACATACGACACGTTGTCGAGATCCAGCTCAACGGACAGCCGGTGAAGCAGGACGTTCGTGGGCCCAAAGCCGGTCTGCCAGTAGTTCTCATCCGACCCGAGGTCATCCGCGAGTTCCTCGGCTCGGTCCAACAGGCCTGTTGCGGCCGGCCGGTCCTGATGACGTGCCGCTGCCACGGCGGCTCGCAGATGGATCATCCCCAGCAGACTCAGCGCCGCCGGGTCGTTGTCTGCCACCCGAGACGACAGCCATGCGGCGGCTGTGTTGCCCAGCTCCAACGCGTCGTCATACCGGCCGTTGGCCAGCAAAGCGTGTGTACCGGACCGTGCGGCCGACGCCAGTACAAGCGGGTCGTCCGACTCGTCCGCGGCACGCATCGCGCGCTCGGCAGCGAGCCATGAGATGTCCGATTCGCCAATCTTCGCGAGCGTCGTCGCGGCGAGGTGGTGAGTGCGAGCCGACACGGCCCAGCAGTCGCTACGGTCCTCGCCACGCCGTGCCGCTCGCTCCTCCAACTCCTGTGCGGTCTGGAGGAGTGCAGGCAGCGCGGCGATGACGCTGCCGAGCCGCCCACCCTGGTAGTCGTTCCACGCATGCTCCACACGCACGGCCACAGGTGCAGGCGTAGGGAGCTGTACCTCAGCCTCAGGGCCGAAGAGCAGACGAGACAGCCGGCTCGGGCTCATGAGCGCGTCGCGCACGGCCGGAACGTCGTCGTGCTGCCTCTCGTCCTCCATGAGCACGGTCTGACCGAGTAGATCCCCGAGGGGAACACGCAGGATGCGCGACAGCTCCGCGAGCATGTCAATACGGGGCGACTTCCGGCGCCCCGTTTCGATCTTCGCTAACCAGTCGGTGCTGTAGCCGACCAGTCCAGCCAGAACCTCTTGCGTATAGCCGCGGCGCTTGCGGTAGAACGCGATCCGCTCGCCGATGCTGAGGTGATCTCCGAGACCACGCATTGCGTGCTGCCTCCTGCTGGTTGTGGGGGCTGGTTTCACGGTACAGAGCCGGTGATGAGGTGGGTAGTTCGCCTTGCTCACCATCAGAGCCAGTACGAGCGTGACGGGCCCAAAGCAAAGAGACCCGGACACTGTGTCCGGGTCTCTGATCTCGTGTTTTCGCACTCTCCGGCGCGCAACGCGAAAGCCCGCGCCACAGCTTGCCTGAGGCTACTCAGACAGAGAGTGCGTCCAAGTGCTTCGCTTGCAGACGTTTCCAGGCAACCGAAACGTGCCGATCAGTAAAAATCTCCGCCTTGCGACGACTCCACTTCTGGAGCGTGTCAATGACAGCGCTTTGTGGGGCGTCAGTCCCAAGTTCATGAATGACCCAATGCGTCGTGCACAGCAGTTCAAGGCCATACGGAGAAGCAAATCCATCGATCAGCTCAAGGACCTTATCGATAGATTCCTTTAGCTGTACATCGTGATGCTCTTCGATCCAGGAATCCGCAGAAGCTTTCGCATCCCGCGTGAGCGCGATGGGGTGAAAGTCGAGTACACGCTGAGTTCGGTCCCCATATCCCCGAACCAAATGGCCCTCCATCCGCTGAAGCTGATGATTCAGGTTTTCAGCGTAGGGGCCGTATTGCGCTTTCTGGTACTGGAGACGCATAGGTGTTCCGACAGCCTGAAGCAGATACATAAGCTTCTGGAGTTCGAGTAGCGATGCCCCATTAGGGGCTTCTACGCGCTCTGACTTTGCCTGCTCGACGTAGCCACTCAACAGAGCTACGAGTGCAGCCCTTCCCCGGGTCATGTTTGGCGCGCTCGTACGAACCGGCATCAAATCAGGCGCCGGGGCACCTGTTGGGGGGAACAGCAACACCTTGACCGATGGCAGAGGCTCGAAAGCAGCGTGAATCATGGGACGGACATCGTCCCAATTGAGGCCCCCATTTCCGCAACCCAAAGCGGGAATTGCAACGGACTCAATGTTGCACTTCTTTATTACTTCAACTAGCGCGTCGAGACCTGCTTGGATGTCTTCGATGCGCGACTTGCCGCGCCAGTGACGTTTTGTTGGGAAATTCAGAATGTACCGTCGGGGGCCAAGATGGTGAGCGTCATGAACGAAAATTTCACCGACCCTGACTTCCCCTCGGTCACAGGCAGCCTTGTACTGCTTGAAGTTCTCGGGGAAAGCTTGTTTGATCTGGAGGGCAATACCCTTCCCCATGACGCCAACAGTATTAACAGTGTTGACGATGGCTTCCGCGTCCGCTTCAAGCAGGTTTCCTTGCGATTCTTGGATCACCGTCGCCACCCCTCCACTCATTAGTAGTACCACTCAGGATACACCATCACGGGAATTGAGACACCGTGTTCAGCGAGAATATTTCGAGCTTCTCTGGCTCGATTTTCATTGTGGACAACTATTGAAGCCACGAGAGAGATTGGGAAGAAATCGTGCACTAGGTACTCAGCCTGGCGTCGACTTGCCCGGTTCGGGTCCTCAGGTATGTCGTTCCACCACTTCTGAGTCATCAGTGGCCAGTCAATCAGCTTCTCGCAAAGCTCGACATCATCGGAGTGGAAATCGACGAACGTGGCTCCCGCGTTGCCTTCAGTGAATACGGCAGGAAGACCGGAATTCCTTGCGGCAGTTAGGGTCGACGTCAAGTACAGAACTGGCTCTTGACCCTCCCGATAGGTCGGTACGTTGCCGTAATTAATAGAAGCAAGCATGGGGGACCGGTAACAAAAATAGAATGGGACATAATCTGCGGGAGTGCCGCCGGGGCCACAGTCGACTGAGGTCGTACGTCGACGCTGCTTAATGCCGGGCATTCCAATATCCGTGTCGGTAAGATTTTTTCGGGCAGAAGAATTGTCGCTAAACAGCCCCCCTTGGTCGAGAATTTTTGGAAGGTTCCGAATATGCGTGATGTGATAAATTGGCCTGTTGGGTACCAAATTCGGCACTTCTGCGGCTCCTTTGGCCAACTGTCCGCCATGGCCGGATCAGTCTACTACCTGGAGTGCAAATCTGGTCACAGTCCGCGATAACCCACCCAAGTAGAAACTTGGCGGATCATAACGGCACTGAGTCGTCGTGGGCAGGGGGCGGCAGGCAAGGCACCCGTGCAGCAAAGTACTTGATGGCTCTGACATCGCTCCGGTTCGAGGAGCCCGGAAGGTCGCTGCGTTGGCAGACGGCGCCGTCCTTGGGTCGTCTCACGGCCACTACGTACGCCTGACGACGACCACCACCAACGGGGGTCAGCTCTCTAGGTGCCGACCCCCGTCCAAAGCGCGCTGGGGGCCAAACAGGGGGCCAAACGCGGCAGTCAGAGGGGGACTCTCATGGACAGTGACGGACGACCACTCCGCTGAGAGCACGGGCCGAACCTCGCCCAAGGGACGTCACGAGGGGTCCTGATCGCGTTCGGGACGAAGAGGTCGTGGATTGAAACCAGGCGCCCCATGCCCTACTCATATATGTGGGTCACCTTGATTCGTAATCAGTTCAAGACACTAAGGTAGGTGTGCTCCATCCCAGATGGCCGTTTTCCGGTCGGTACCGTCCAACAGCGCTCCACTGAGGTCAGCGTTAGTAAAGTTCGTTCCAGCGAGTTTCGTCGCTGGAATTCCCTGATCATTATCTTTGCTGAGATCAGCTCCCATGAGGAGTGCATCCGTCAGATTAGCCTCACTCAAGTCGGCGCCGGACATTTCTGCACCTTCGAGGTCAACCATTGCACCGTCTTCTCGCTCGAAGAGGTTGGCACCACTGAGATCAGCTTCCGTTAGGTCCGCGTCCTCAAAGTCTGCTCCATCCCACCAGACACCATGTAGATCCGTTCTGAGAAAATCACACTCTTCGAAATCCCCATCACTCAGAATAGCTTCAGACATCTGGGCACCATCGAACCAGGATTCCTCAAAATAACCACCTTGCAGCTCCGCACGAGTCAGGTCAACGCCACGCAGATCTGCATTGTAGAAGTTCAGGCCAGATAGGTTGGCTCCGGCAAGGAAAGTGTCTCGTAGGTTTATTACTGGATCTGCTTCTGAATCTAGCTGCCGCGACCCCAGCACGGTGAGTGCAGCTTGCACGTCATCGGCAGGCCGACTTTTCACGTCCTTTCGCATTCGCTCCGCCTGTGCTTTCGCAGGCATCTTGGCATGCTCACGAACATAAGAACTCAGGACTTCGACCAGCGCGGGCTGTTCACGCGGAGAATCTCGCATAATCCGCTGAATGGCAAAGATGGTACTGGTTCTAACGTTGATGGACTTATCACCCAGATTGGCGATCGTCTCGTTGTAGCTAGAGGCGACTTGATCGCGCTCTGTGAGCCTCAGCATGTCTTTAGCCTGGCTGATCGTCACTGCTGTGAAGCCCAGCGCCAGCAGCGCTGGAACCGTGGGCAGCGCCGTCGCTATAACCACGTACCGCTGCCAGCGGCCCGAATCAGCTGTAGGTGCAGTCACCGCGGGCCCCGGGGCAGGAGCTGGCCCCGGCGCGGGTGCGCCGCTGAGCATGGAATGGTCGAGTAGCACAAGCCACCGCGAGTCATGAAGCCGGTCCTGAACAGTGGCGAGCAACTGTATGAGCATGGGCAAGGCGGTGGTGCCATCCCGCAGAACCTGGCCCATCGCCTCATGAAGGACTCTGGCTACCTGCCCAGTGTGCTCTTCCAGTTCGGCACGGCGATCAGAGTCGGCTGGCGGGCCTTCCCGAGCGAATTCCTGCAATCCTGCGCGCAATTCGGCGATGCGCATATCAAGAATCGACGTTGCCGGAGCCGGTGAGCGCAGAGCGTCACGGCAGGCTGTCAGCGCCCTTAGGCAGTCGAGGAGCGGGGGTTCTTGCTTCTCCCACACATCGAATTCCCGAGTAGCCATCCGCCAAAGTTTCCACGCGGCAAGGAGACATGCCGCGGCGACTCCAAAGGCCAACCCCGACTCGATACCGCTCCACCATGAGACGAACTGCGGTTCACATCCCCTCAGAAACGCCCATGAGACGCAGTAGTCGGCTTCACCCTGGTACCACCCCTCTGAGCCCAGCGCGGCATTGAGGACATCGTGCAAGCTCGGCAGTGCCGAGACCGGACCACTGCCCATGTCCTGGAGGACAAGCCACGTCCCTAGCGCGACGCTGCAGAGCAGCAGCATGGACGGGATGACCTGGGACCAGACCCACCGGCCTACTTGCAACACGCGCTCCGAGCGATCCATCTCCACCAGGCGGTGCAAGAACTGGGCCGTGGGGGTTAACCCCTGATGCCGCCGGAGGGCCGTGGAAACGCGCAACTGGCTTCTAACCATCTCCGTACGGGGGCGGACGATCCAACGAGGGACCAAGACAATGCGGCGCCCTGTATGCCGGTGCGGGTCACTGAAGGCAGCCGCCTTCACCACCACTCTCCAAATCAGCATCATCATCGCGTATGTGACTGTCGCACCCAGCAGTGCTCGTGCCCAATCAGCCCAGGAAGTGAAGTCCACCGTCCCCGTCCCCTGCAGACCCGATTGCCGAACTGGCCGCGCCATGGAGTATGCCTCGCGGGTCATGGCCACGGACCCCCGGTAGCCGAACTGTGCTACGAGGAAGGCTAGTTCGAAGGTTCGGGTCGATCTGATGCTGCGCCACAGAGCAGCGGCCACGGACCACTGCTGGGAGAAAACTGGGAGAAGATCTTCCCCCCACGCCCACCAAGCGCTCCGGCGGACCAACTCATAGCAAGGTCTTGACCTGCACAGACACCACTGAGGTCAGGTCTGGATCTTGTTCGGACCTCATTCGGGACGAAGAGGTCGTGGGTTCAAATCCCGCCACCCCGACAGCTTTAACACCAGGTCAGGCCCGGTGCTGAGAGATCAGCGCCGGGCCTGATTTGTTGTGTGGGCCTGTTTGGGGGCCAGTTGGGTGTCTGTCACTGGGGGGCAGGCGCCGAGCGGGGGGGCAGCGTGGTGGGGATCGGTCGCGTCACTCCATCGAATCGGCGGCGTCGGGCGGCTCGGGATCAACGGTCGGCTTCCGTTCAGCAGTCGGCTTCCGTTCAGCGGTCGAATTTCGCTCAGCGGTCGGCTTCCACTCGGTGGTGTCGTCGTTCGTCGGCGCGGACCAGCTCGCCAGCAAGTTGAGGGCCTCCTGGGAGCGGGAAGCGGGCTCCGCGGTGTAGGTGAGGAGGAGCTGGCTGGGGTCCGTGCCCAGTGGGAAGGTCTCGAAGGGGAGGTCGAGGTCTCCGACGACCGGGTGGTGGAGGCGTTTCGCGCCTGTGGTGTGGATTCGGACGTTGTGGGCCGCCCAGCGGCGGCGGAAGTCCTCGCTGCGGGTGGACAGCTCGCCGATCAGGTCTGTGAGTCGCCGGTCGTAGGCGTCGCGGCCCGCCTCGGCGCGCAGCATGGCGACCGTGTCGTTCGCGACCTCGTCCCAGTCGCGGAAGAACTCCGTCGCGTGCGGGTCGAGGAAGACGAACCGGGCGTTGTTCGGTGGCCGCACCAAGTCGGCGAGTCCGGCAGGGGCGGCAGGGGCGGCAGGGGCGGCAGGGCCAGCAGGGGCGGCCGAGTCAGTTGGCTTGGCGGGAGCGGCGGGGGACGTGGGGACCGTCAGGGCCTCGTAGAGCGGGGAGAACAGTGCCCTTCCCAGGGCGTTGGCCGCCAGGATGTCCAGGCGGCCGCTGAGTACGAACGCGGGTGTGCCGGTCATCGAGTCGAGTACGCGCTGTACCGCGGGGCGGACGCGCTGCTGGGCCGGTCGGCGGCGTGGTGGGCGGGTCGTGCCGGCGCCGCGCAGCAGGTCGAGCAGGTGGATGCGCTCGGCCTCGTCGAGTTGCAGCGCCTGTGCGATGCCGTCGATGACGCTCTCCGAGACACCGGTGGCGTTGCCGCGCTCCAGCCGGGTGTAGTACTCGCTGGAGATGCCCGCGAGCAGGGCCACCTCCTCCCGGCGCAGACCGGTGACCCGTCTGCGGTCTCCGCCGTAGGCAGGTAGCCCAGCCTGCTCCGGGGTGACCCTCGCCCTTCGCGTGCCCAGGAATTCCCGGATCTCCGCACGGAAATCGCCGCGAATATCGCTATTGGCACCATAAGGGTCGCTTTTGCCTGCCATGTGCTCCACTCTACGAGCGCTTCCCGTCGGCTGGGGGTCCCTCTCAGTGACCCCCTCATCAGGGACTCCCACCCTCCTGTCACAACAGGTTCTGTTGATGGCGCACCCCTCCACGGCGGTGGTTCCGCCGCTGGTCTCCCGGCTCCTCCGCGGTGCCGTCGGCACTGCGATCTTCGGAATCAGAATCAGGACTCCCCCATGGCAACGAAACTGACCGGCACCATCGCTCTCGTCACAGGTGCGAGCAGCGGTATCGGTGCCGCCACCGCACGTCGGCTCGGCGAGGACGGTGCCTCCGTCGTTCTCGTGGCCCGCCGCAAGGACCGTCTGACAGAGCTCGCGGCCGAGATCGAGAAGGCGGGCGGCACCACGCTGGTCGTGGAGGCGGACATCGCCGACCGTGCCCAGGCCGAGGTAGCCGTACAGGAGACCGTCGAGCGCTTCGGGCGCCTGGACATCCTGGTCAACAACGCGGGCCTGATGCTCCTGGGCCCCGTCGTCGGCGCGGACGTCGAGGAGTGGGAGCGCATGATCGCCGTCAACGTCCAGGGGCTGCTCTACACCACCCGCGCCGCCCTCCCGCACCTGCTCAGGGCCGCCGAGGACGGGCCGCGCCGGGTCGCCGACATCGTCAACATCAGCTCGATCGCCGGCCGCGTCGCCTGGAACGGATACGGCGTCTACAACCTCACCAAGTTCGGCATGAACGGCTTCACCGAGTCCCTGCGCCAGGAGGTCACCCGGCGGCACGTACGCGTCGGTGTCCTGGAGCCGGGCGGCGTGGACACCGAGCTGGGCTCGCACAACGACCACAAGCCCGAGATCCGCGAAGCGATCGGCGCCTTCTACGAGCAGACCGAGGTCCTCGTCCCCGACGACATCGCCGACGGCGTCGCGTACATGGTCACCCGGCCCCGCCACGCCTCCGTCGGCGAGCTGTGGATCATGCCCACCGACCAGGCCTGACCGACCCTGACCCGACCGCCTCCTCGGGCCCTCACCCCTCGGACCCGCCCCTCATCACCGCACCACCGCATCGCCACGCCATTTGAAAGGAACCAGCCATGAGCAAGGTCATTCTCGTCACCGGTGCCGGACGCGGTCTCGGCACGGACATCGCACGCGAGGCCCTCGCCGCGGGCCACCAGGTCGTCGCCACCGGCCGTCGCCCCGAAGAGGTCGAGAAGACCCTCGGCGGGCCGCAGGACAATCTGCTGGTCACCAGGCTGGACGTCACCAGCCCGGAGGACGCCGAGGCGGCCGCGCGGGCCGCCGTCGACCGCTTCGGCCGCATCGACGTCCTGATCAACAACGCCGGGAACTTCTTCGCCGGCTACTTCGAGGAGATCACGCCCGACCAGATGCGCCGGCAGATCGAGACCAACCTCTTCGGCCCGATGAACGTCACCCGCGCCGTCCTGCCCGTCCTGCGCAAACAGCGCGCGGGCCACGTCGTCACGCTCTCCTCCTCCGCCGGTCTGATCGGCCAGGAGTTCTGCGTCGCGTACGCCGCCTCCAAGTTCGGCGTGGAGGGCTGGATGGAGTCGCTGCGCTACGACGTCGAGCCCTACGGCATTCGCACCACCGTCGTGGAACCCGGCTTCTTCCGCACCGAGTTGCTCGTGGACGCCTCCACCACCTGGCCCGAGCCGACCATCGAGGACTACGCCGAGCGCACCACGGCCACCGTCGCGGCGTGGAAGAGCATGAGCGGCCGGCAGTCCGGCGATCCCGTCAAGCTCGCCCGCGCCCTGCTCGCCATCGCCGACCAGGACAAGCCGCCGCTGCGTTTCGTCGCCGGCGCCGACGCCATCGAAGGCGTCGAGGCCAAGGCCAGGGAGCTCCTCGCCCAGGCGCAGGCATCCCGCGAACTGGGCGGCGGCGACCTGGCCTACGACGACGCCACCGCCTGAACACCTCCGCCTGGACACTGCCGCCTGAACCCCCCCTGCCCGACACCCCGATCCGGTCCTCTGGCGAATTACGGAATTCCCTTGCCTGGAAAGGGCCTTGGCACCTGGTCAAGGCGGCCCAGGAACGCAACCTTCCCCGCCCTCGGATCGTCCTCTTCTGGGGCTCCTCGGCCCCGGGCCGCGAAAGTCTGTGTTGGGTCTGCGGGCGAAGGGGGACGTATGCTCCGGATTCACTTCACCAATCATGATCTGCAGAACATTCGCCTTGTTCGGGAGCCCGATCCGCTGTGGGAACTCGTCTGCAGTATGTGTCGTTTGCAGACAAGACAAGGGCCGCTCGAATTCGGCCACTGGCGTCAATCGGTCCGCGAGAGAATTCAGCAGGACGCGCCTCTGAATCACGCCGTCCAGCCGCTCAAGACGTTGATCCCGAGCTTCGGTTACATCCCGGACTTCCTCACGCCGCCGGTCACGGGCGCCGATCTGTCCGCCGGACTCGAACTCGTACGGGCCACACCTCGCCGTCGGCTGGCGAGTGAGTTGACGCAGTTGGCCGGGTCCCGGCCGGTGCCGAGTTGGGCCGCGTCACTGGGCAGGCCGGGCTGTGGTGCCCTCAGTTCGCTGGCCCAGGCGCTCGGCGTGTACTTCGGGGCGCTGCTGGCGCCGAGCTGGTCCCACGTCCGCACGGTGGTCGGCAATGATGTCGGGATCCGGACCCAGGCCCTGCTGGACGGCGGCACCCAGGCACTGCTGAACGGGCTGCGGCCGCTGGCCCGTTGGAACAGCCCCGTCCTGGAAGTGGACTATCCCGTCGAGCGCGATCTCCACCTCGGCGGCCGCGGACTGACGCTCGTCCCCTCGTACTTCTGCTGGCGCCGCCCGACCGCTCTCGCCGACCCGGGCCTGCCACCCGTACTCGTCTATCCCGTGGCCAAGAACCCCCTTGACCTGCCGTGCACGACGGAGGACGGGCTCGTACGGCTGCTGGGCAGGTCGCGGGCCGCGGTACTGGTCGAGGTCGTACGACGGAGTGGTCGTACGACCTCGGAGGTCGCCGCGGCGGTGGGGCTCGCGCTGCCCAGTGTCAGCTACCAGATCGGCGTTCTGCGCGACGGGGGGCTCGTGGCCAGCCACCGCGACGGCAAGTACGTCCTGCACACGGCGACTCCCCTGGGGCGCCAACTGCTCGCGGTGGCGCCCTGGGACGAAGCCGGCGTCGTCAGCACTCCGGGAGGCCCGGGATCTTTCCGTCGTTGACGCCACCGCTGATCCAGACGACGGGCAGCCAGACACGCGAGTTGCCGCTGTCGTCGTCCGTCAGCGCCCACCAGTGGTTGTAGTACGGGCCGGACGAGAAGTTGTGGCCCCAGATCTGGCAGTAGAAGTAGTTGGTGCCCGCGCGCAGGGTTCCGGCCGGTACGCCGTCACAGCTGTCCGTCACTTCGGTCGTGGTGCACCACCAGGTGGAAGCCGTCTTCCACACATTGCAGTTGTACTTTCCGCCCCCGATCGACGAGCAGCCCGCGGCCGGCGCGGCCTGCTGTGCCTGGGCGGAGCCCGCCAGGCCGAACAGCGATGCCGCCGCCACCATGGTGATCGAGGTAAGAAACGTGTTGATTCGGCGCAGAGTCATGAAGTGCTGTGCTCCTTTGCTCGGATTCCGCCCAGTGTGACGACCAGGCGCCCGAACGCGGTAACACTTCGAGGAGGGTGGAAGTGTCGGTCCCGTACGGAAGCCCGCGGACAATCCCGCACAGGAATTCAGCGGCAAAAGGATGGGGCAGAGGTCGCTTCGGTCCCTCTGCCCCATCCTTTACTCGTACGTGTACTCGGCCTCAGATCGGGACCGCCACGCCCGTGAACGTCGTTTCCGGGGTCTGCGGGCTGGTGAAGCGGGCGTTGACCAGGTAGAGGCGGTTGCCGAAGCGGGCCGCCGTTGTGGGGACGTCGAAGCGGGGGTCCGTGATCGTGCCGGTCAGAGTGGCCGTCGTGGCGTTGGAGTTGAGCCGGAACACGCTGATGAGGTTCAGACGGTTCTGGACCACGTACAGGGTGCGGCCGATGCGGTAGAGGCCGTCGCCGTTCACCACGTCGGTCGCGCCGATCAGCGTGATCTTGGTGGCGTGACCCGTCTTGAGGTTCACGTTGTAGAGCTCGCCCGGGGTGCTCTTGACGACGATCAGGGCGCGGCCGTCGGGCGTGCCGACGATGCCGTTCGCGTTGTTGACGTTGGGGAGCTGGACCCAGTCGCCGGTGAGGGGCAACGTCCGTACGGTTCCGGCCCGGCCTCGCGGTACTCCGTAGAGCGCGGCGGCGCGTGAGTCGGTGAACCAGGCTCGGTCACCGAGGAGCGTGACGTCGTTGATGAAGTGGCCGGTCGGTTCTGTCAGTTGGTGTGTTGCGACCACTTCGCCCGTGCGGGAGTCATGGGTACGGGCCACACCGGTGTTGCCTGCCACGTACAGGAGACCGTCATGGTCGAGCTTCAGGCCGACGGCTATCAGGCCGGTGCCGCCCGCGAAGAGGATCCCGCCCTCGCCGGTGCGCAGGTCGGTGCGGTAGAGGGCGCCGTTGGCGCGCGAGCCCATGTACGCGTACGGCTTTCTGCCGATGGCTATGCCCTCGGGGAGGAAGCCGTTGGGGAGCGGGAACTCGGTCGGCCACGTGCCGCCGCCGGTGGTGGCCGCCGCGGTCCTGGTGCCGGTGGCTGCGTTCGCCGTACCTGCGCCTGCGCCCGTCGCCACCGCGAACGCGGTGAGGGCGGCGCCGCCCAGGAGGGCGCGTCGAGAAGGGTGGGAGTGCGGGTGCGGGTGACTGCGGGTCATGGTTGCGGGCCTCCGGGAAGAGTGGGGTGAGAGCCTTCAACTCGCTCATCCTGTCCCACACTTGGTCGCCGCTCCCCCCGTACGCCGGCTATCGACAGAGGATCGACAGGTTCCACCGCGAAGTCGGCGGCGTCGCAGACCTGCGCCCGGTTCAGCCGTTCCAGCTCTCGTCGTACGGGTCTCGCGGCGCCTTGACCGGTTTCACCTCGGTGACGTCGAGGAACGGGATGATGCCGTCGTTCACCGGGTCCTTGGTCCGCTTGGTGGTGTACGTGCCGGTGACCTCCAGCCAGCTGTCCGGGCGCAGGACGGGAGGAATCCGGCCGGTCAGGCCGATCTTCACCGGCTGGGCGTCGGCGGCACAGCAACTGAGTGCCATACGGACCAGGTACGGGGTGCCGTCCCGGTCCAGGGCCAGCAGGCCGGCGATCTTGATGTGGCGGTGATCGAGGGAACGGCCGTGGTCGTACGCCGCCCTGCCCGCGTAGTCGACGAGGTTGAGCCGGATCGTGTCGCCGGCGGGGAGGTCCGCGAAGCCCCAGGGCTGCTTCTGCAGGGCCGTGCCGGTGCGCATGGCGCTGTACGAGCCGAGGGCCGGCGGGGCCACGAGGATCAGGGCTAGAAGGGGGAGGACCAGAAGCCAGGAGATACGGGGTTCGCGGTGGGCGTGGGCTTCGGCGTCGCCATGGCCATGGTCGTTGGGGTCGGCCAGGGTCCCCACTTGAACTGAGGCGTCGGTGTGGGCCGGGGCTTCGGCGGCTATGCCTGCGCCCGTGTCTGCGGCCGTGGCCTTACCCGCATCCGTGCCTGCGGCCGCCTCATGGTGACGCTCGGCCAACGGCCCGTTCCCGGCGGACGTACGCGCCGCCTGCCGCTCGTACCAGACCGTCGCGATCGCCGTGGCGATCAGGACGACCCCCGCCGCCAGCAGCAGCGGCTGCAACCCGGCCTTCACGTACCGCAGATAGAGGTCGGTGAGGGCGGCGTGCAGGATCGCGCCGCCGGTGAGGAAGAGGACGGCCGCCTGAGCCTGGCGGTTCACAGCAGCACCGCCCCGACCAGGGCCGAGACCAGGACGGCCAGGGCGAAGGTGGCGGGCGCGAAGCGCAGGGCGAACTCGCGGCCGAAGGTGGCCGTCTGCATCGCGAAGAGTTTCAGGTCGATCATCGGGCCCACCACGAGGAACGTCAGCCGGGCCGTGAGCGAGAACTGGGTCAGGGAGGCCGCCACGAACGCGTCCGCCTCGGAGCAGATGGAGAGCAGCACGGCCAGGACCGCCAGGGCGAGGACGGACACCACCGGGTTGTCGGCCGCGAGGCTCAGCCACTCCTCCGGGACCACGGCCTTGAGCGTGGCCGCGGCCATCGCGCCCACGACCAGGAAGCCGCCCGCGTGCATCACGTCGTGCCGTACGGATCCCCAGAACGCCGCGCCCTTGCCGAGGCCGTCGGACGCCGGACGGCTCGGTGGGCGCAACCAGTCGGCGCGGCCGAGCCGTTGCCACAGCCAGCCCATCATGCAGGCCACCAGCAGGCTCGCCACGAAACGGGCCGCGACCATCTGGGGTTTTCCGGGGAACGCGACGGCCGTCGCGGTCAGCACGATCGGGTTGATCGCCGGGGCGGACAACAGGAAGGCCAGCGCCGCCGCGGGCGTGACACCTCGGCGCACCAACGCCCCCGCCACCGGCACGGACGCGCACTCACAGCCCGGCAGCACCGCCCCGGCCATCCCCGCGACCGGCACCGCGAGAGCGGGCCGCCCCGGCAGCGCGCGGGCGAAGAACGACGGCGGGACGAACACCGCGATGACCGCCGACAGCAGCACGCCGAGCACGAGGAAGGGCAGCGCCTGCACCATCACCGCGACGAACACGGTCATCCAGCTCTGCATCACCGGCGCGGACAGCGCCCCGCGGATCGGGCCCTGGAGCACGATCCCCACGAGCAGCAGCATGATCAGGACGAGGGGCGAGTTGAACTGCCAGCCCTTCCGCTCGTCCGTCTCGCGGTCCTCAACCCCGGGCGGCGCTGTGTCGGTTGTGGTCACGGGAGAGGTACCTCCGGTAGGGAAGGGCTTCGCGGGTGGGTTGCCCTCCACCTTCAGTACGCCCGTTCCCGCACAGCTTCTCATCCTGATGTTCCGGCCGGGCGCGCCCGTGTTCCGGCCAGGGCCCGCCCGCTTCCGGCCAAGGCGCGCCCGAGCCGTCACTTCCTGCGGCGCAGCGCCCCGATGATCCCGGGAAGCGCACTGCCGAGTGCGACCACCGCCAACGGGACGAAGACATCGACCCAGGGATCGCGGATCGGGCGGTATGTGGCGAAGCCCTCCTGGATCTCGATGAAGCCGATGGGCTTCGCGCCCACGCCGCCGCCTCCGCCACCGCCCTCGCCGGTCTTGGCTGCGCCGGCCTCGCGGCCCACACCGGCCCCGAAGCCGAACCCGACCTTGGCGACGGGGATGACCGTGACTCCGTGCCTGGTCACGGGTTCGCCGTAGACGGTGGTCACCGAGGCGCGCCCGCCCAGCTTCTCGGCCAGCCGCTCCAGCAGCACGACAGCCGGGTTGCCCTTGGGGATCTCCGCAAGTACATCCGCGGGGACGCCCGTGGGGGCATCCGTGGGGACGCCCTCCGGCGGCTGCGCCGATGTTGTCTCCACCGGCTTCACGGGCTCCGCGGATTTCTCTAACTCCGCTGGCTCCACCGGCTGTACGGGCTGTACGGACTCTTCGTCGGGCATCACTCGTCACCATCCTTCTGGCAGTGCGGTCGGTTCGGGCGGCCAGTGTCCCGCGGAACCCCCGCCTCAACTCCCTTGCGGCAGGCCCCTGTGCAACCGTCCGTGCCGGTGAGGCACTCTGTGCTGTTGTGGCGAGCCTTCCTAATCAGAGCGGGTCGGACGATCGCGGTGCGCACATGGTGGTGTGCGGGGACGATGCCCTCGCACACCGGCTGGCGGCCGAGTTGCGTGGTGTCTACGGGGAGCGGGTGACTCTGGTCGTACCGTCCGCCGAGGGCACCGTACGGCCGCCGGTCGTCGGGCGGGCCCGCGCCTCGGCGCTGCTCGACCGGGTGTCGGCGGCGGTGACCCGGGCGACGGCCAACGGCGGTATCGGGGGCATTGGCGGCGGCAACAGCAGTGGCACCGGCGGAAGCGGGGGCGGCGGCACCGGTGAGGGCGCGGCGGGCCGAGCCACCGTCTCCTTGACCCGCGGAGCCACGTCTCCCCGGGGAACCACCTCGGCGAATCGGTCCGCCACCTCCGAAGAGCCCCGCCCCGCCCGCGTGCTGGAGGCCCCCGTCCTGACCGAGGCCGTGCTCGCCGAAGCCGGTGTCGAGCATGCCGCCGCGCTGGCGCTCGTCCATGACGACGACGAGACGAACATCCGCGCCGCACTGATGGCCCGCCGCCTCAACCCCCGTCTGCGTCTGGTCGTCCGGCTCTACAACCGCCGTCTCGGCCAGCACATCGAGGCCCTCCTCGACCAGGCCTCCGCCCTGGCCATGGCGGGTCTGGCGGACGCCGGAGAGGGCGCCGGAGCGAATGCCGGAGGAGACGGCGGAGGAGACGGGGGAGGGAACGGCAGGGGGGACGGTGGTCCACGCGGGCCCGTACTCCTCGACGCCTCCACGACCGTGCTCTCCGACGCCGACACCGCCGCGCCCGCGCTGGCGGCGACCGCGGTCGCCGGGACCAGCAAGGTCGTACAGACCGACGGACTGATGCTCCGGGCCGTGGAACGGCAGCCCCCGGGGCCCGGGGAGGTCGCCGACCCGGGCCTGTGCACGCTGGCCCTGCTCTCGGCCACCACCAACGACCCGGCCGGCGCGGACGGTTCGGAGAGCAGCGGGGAGAACGCGCCGCGGCTCCTGCCCGACGAACGCTCCGTGGCCGCCGCGACCGGGCGCGGCACCATCGTCCTGGAGACGGTGTCGTACTCCGGTCCGCCGCTCCCCGCCGGACGCAGTGTCCTGCCCTTCGGCAGACTGTTCTCCCGGCGGCTGCGCTGGTCGTTCGCGGGTCTGGTGGCCTGTGTGGTGGCGCTCGCGGTCGCGTCCATGGTGACGACGGGCGACCATCCGCTGCACGCCACCTATCTGACCCTCCTCGATCTCTTCGCCATCAATGAACCCGCGCTCGAAGGCCCCCTCGGCCGCCAGATCCTCCAACTCCTCTCCGGTCTCGTCGGGTTGCTGCTGCTCCCCGTGCTCCTCGCCGCCGTGCTGGAGGGCCTCGGTACGTTCCGCAGCGGGACCGCGCTGCGGAAGCCGCCCCGTGGGCTCTCCGATCACGTCGTGCTCCTCGGGCTCGGCAAGATCGGCACACGTGTCCTCGCCCGCCTGCGCGAACTGCACATCCCCGTCGTGTGCGTCGAGGCCGACCCCGACGCGCGCGGGCTCGCCCTCGCACGCCGGCTGCGCGTGCCCGTCGTCCTCGGTGACGTCACCCAGGAAGGCGTCCTGGAAGCCGCCAAGATCCACCGTGCGCACGCCCTGCTCGCCCTGACCAGCGCGGACACCACCAACCTGGAAGCCTCCCTGTACGCAAGGTCGGTGCGGCCCGATCTACGCGTGGTGCTGCGGCTGTACGACGACGACTTCGCCACCGCCGTCTACCGCACCCTGCGCGCCACCCACCCGCACGCGCTCACCCGCAGCCGCAGCGTCTCCCATCTGGCCGCGCCCGCCTTCGCCGGAGCGATGATGGGCCGCCAGATCCTGGGCGCGATCCCGGTCGAACGCCGGGTCCTGCTCTTCGCCGCCCTGGACGTCGCCGGGCATCCGCACCTGGAGGGCCGTACGGTCGCCGAGGCGTTCCGTGCGGGAGCGTGGCGGGTGCTCGCCCTGGACAGCGCCTCGCCCGAGGAACGCCGGCTCGGCACGGCCACCGCCACCGCTCCCGCCCCGGGCTCGCCCGAGCGCCCGTCGGGCCTGGTCTGGGACCTGCCTCCCACCTACGTGCTCGGCTCCGAGGACCGCGTGGTCATCGCGGCCACCCGACGAGGCCTCGCCGAACTGCTGGGACGACGCCCCCGGGACCGTACGGGCACGTGATCGCAGGACCGCACGGGCACGTGATCGCAGGACCGCACAGGTGCGTGGTCCCGGGTCCGTACGGGTGCGTAGTCCCCGGTCCGTACGGGCGCATGGTCCCGGGTCCGGGGTCTGTCCCCGCGGTGCGCCCCGCCCCACAATGGGCCGATGGAATTCGCCGTGTTCGCCTCCCTCCCCGGACTGGTCATCCTGCTGACGGTCATCGCGTTCGTCGATCAGTTGATGCTGCGGGCCGGGCGGGCCGGGGTGCTGCCCTGGCGCAACGGGGCGCGGGTCGGGCAGGTGTCGGCGACCGGCTTCGAGCAGTTGCACGGCGCGCTGTCACCGGGCAAGCAGAACGAACTCAAGGAGCGGGAGTCGGCCCTCGTGCTCCGGGACGACGAGGAGGACGGCGCGCCCCCGCACCGCACACGCGTCGACCTGGACAGCGGAACAGCGGTGTTGGTGATGCGGACGCCGCCGCCCCGCGCCCAGGCCCGGCCCCGGAACGACGAAGGCGGCCTCCCTCAGCAGCACTCCACCAATCAGTAACGCTCCCCGATCAGTGGCGCTCGCCGATCAGTACCGCTCCACCAAGTGCTCCCGCCCCACCGGAGGTTCGTACGGCTCGGGCCAGAAGTCCGTGACCGTCAGCACGCGGCCCTCCGCGTCACCCGTGAAGAACGAGATCGCGTACATCTCGTCCAGGCCCACCGTGAAGTGGACCCAGGTGACGACCTGGCCGGGCTCGGCGACTATGCGCTCGATCCTCAGATGCCAGTCGCCGGGATACTCGCGGTTGAACTCGACGTACCTCTCCCGCCCGCTGACGCGCTCGCGCGTCTGGGGAAGGGTGTAGACGACGTCCTCCGCGAGGGTGTCCGCGAAGGCCGTCCAGTTCCTGTCCTCGGCCGTGGCCCAGAAGCTCTCCACTGTTTTGCGCAGATCGGTCGATGAGGTCATGGCGCCATGGTGCACCCGGCCACTGACAATCGGCCCTGAGCTGCACGGACCCGGACATTGCCCCTGCCGCGACGGCCTCGGCGCGGCCTCGGCGCAGGCTCGGCCCGCGGAGTTTTCCACAGGCTGAGGACCCCGGGAGCGCAATGTCGTCCAGTGCGGGCAGTATGGGGCCATGACTGAGAGCAACGGGTCCGTCCCGCACGAGGGAAGCATGCCGGACTGGGAGAAGCGCTTCCGGGCGCCGCGGGTGTCCTTGCCCGACTGGGCGGAGGACGCGCCGCACCGGTCCTTGTTCGTGTCGAACGCGACAGGGACGTACGAGTTGTATGCGTGGGACCGCGAGACGGGCGACCAGCGCCAGGTCACGGACCGGCCGAACGGGACGACGGACGGCGTGATGTCGCCGGACGGCGAGTGGATCTGGTGGTTCGACGACAAGGACGGCGACGAGTTCGGGATCTGGCGACGCCAGCCGTTCGCCGGGTCCGGCGACAAGGGTGACAAGGGCCGCAAGGGCGGCGAGGGCGGCGAGGGCGGCGAGCCCGTTCTCGACGAGCCCGCGGCTCCCGGGCTCGACCCCTCCTACCCCGCGGGGCTCGCGCTCGGCCGGGACGGACGGACGGCGATCGTCGGCCGGTCGACCGACGAGGACGGCTCGACGATCTATGTCAGCCGGACCGGCGAGGACCCCGTCGAGGTCTACCGGCACCGCGAGTCGGCGGGTGTCGGCGATCTCTCGCACGACGGATCGCTGATCGCGATCGAGCACACCGAGCACGGCGACGCGATGCACTCGGCGGTGCGAGTGCTGCGGATGGACGGCTCGGCGCTCGCGGAGCTCGACGACACCAAGGGCGGTACGGCCGAGCTCGGTCTGGAGGTGCTCGGCTTCGCCCCTGTCGACGGCGACACCCGGCTGCTCGTCGGGCATCAGCGGCGCGGCCGCTGGGAGCCGATGGTGTGGGACGCGGCGTCCGGCGAGGAGACGGACCTGGCGCTGGCCGCCCGGCTGGACGGCGACCTGAGCGCCGAGTGGTATCCGGACGGTTCCGCGCTGCTCGTGGTCAACAGCTTCGAGGCGCGCAGCGAGCTGTGGCGGTACGACCTGGCGACCCGCGGCCTGGAGCAGGTGCCGACGCCGAAGGGCACGGTGTCGGGGGCGACGGCCCGCCCGGACGGCAGCGTGGAGTTCCTGTGGTCGTCGGCAGCCGAGCCGCCGGTGGTGCGCTCGACGTCCGGCGAGGTCGTCCTCGACCCGCCCGGTATGAAGGCGCCGGCGTCGGTGTCCGTCCAGGACGAGTGGGTGACCGGTCCCGGCGGCCGTATCCACGCCCTCGTCCAGCGGCCGGCCGGGGTGACGGGTCCGCTGCCGACCGTCTTCGACATCCACGGCGGCCCGACCTGGCACGACAGCGACTCGTTCGCGGCGGGCCCGGCGGCCTGGGTGGACCACGGGTACATGGTGGTCCGGGTCAACTACCGCGGCTCCACGGGCTACGGACGCGAGTGGACGGACGCGCTCAAGCACCGCGTCGGCCTGATCGAGCTGGAGGACATCGCGGCCGTCCGGGAGTGGGCGGTCTCCTCCGGTCTCGCCGACCCGGACCGGCTGATCCTCACCGGCGGCTCCTGGGGCGGCTATCTCACGCTGCTCGGTGTCGGAATGCAGCCCGAGGCGTGGGCGCTCGGCATCGCCGCGGTGCCGGTCGCGGACTACGTCACGGCGTACCACGACGAGATGGAGGCCCTGAAGGCGATGGACCGCACGCTGCTCGGCGGCACACCGGAGGAGGTCCCGGAGCGCTTCGAGGCGTCGTCCCCGCTGACGTACGTCGATGCGGTGAAGGCTCCGGTCTACATCTCCGCCGGGGTCAACGACCCGCGCTGCCCGATCCGTCAGGTCGAGAACTACGTGACCAGACTCGCCGCGCGCGACGCCGTCCACGAGGTGTACCGCTATGACGCGGGGCACGGTTCGCTGGTCGTGGACGAGCGGATCAAGCAGGTCCGTCTGGAGCTGGACTTCGCGGAGCGACACCTGGGCAGGTGAGCGCACCGGGTCCCCTGCGGGGCGGGTCGGCCGAGAGGCACCCCTCGGCCGAGCCCCCCGCAAGGGCCCCGTACCTTTGAGGTTGTGTACCGGTTCCTGCTGACGCCCCGCTGGTGGGGGATCAACGTCTTCGTGCTGTTGGCCATCCCCTTCTGCATCTTCATGGGGTCATGGCAGTTGAGCCGGTTCGAGGACCGGGTCCAGGACCACCGTGACGCGGGCGAGCAGGCCACGGCGGCCAAGACGGATCCGGCCAGGCCGCTCGCGGAGCTGCTGCCCGTGGACAAGGAGACGTCCGGCAAGCAGACCACGGCGACGGGCCGGTACGGGAAGCAGTTGCTCGTGCCGGACCGGGAGCTGGACGACAAGCGCGGCTTCTACGTTCTGACGTTGCTGCGCACCGACGACGGCAGGGCCCTGCCGGTGGTCCGGGGCTGGCTCCCCGGAGACGCGGACCCCGCGAAGGCTCCGGCCGCTCCGACCGGTGAGGTCACCGTGGCCGGCGCGCTGCAGGCGTCGGAGACACCCGGTTCGAACGGCGTGCCCGCGGCCGGTGGTCTCCCCGCCGGCCAGACCGGCGCGATCAGCTCGGCAGCGCTGGTGAACCTCGTGCCGTACGACGTGTACGACGCCTGGGTCACCCTCGCCAAGGCCGACGCGGGGATGAAGGCGGTGCCCGCGGCGGCTCCGGCGGACACGGGCCTGGACCTGAAGGCGTTCCAGAACCTCGGCTACACCGGCGAGTGGTTCGTCTTCGCGGGCTTCGTGGTCTTCATGTGGTTCCGGCTGATCCGGCGAGAGGTGGAGTTCGCACAGGACGCGGAACTGGGCCTTGTCGAGGGCGAGGGCGCTCCCGCGGGCCAGGACAGCGACACCGCAACCGACACCGCCGACAGCACAAAGGTGTCGGCCTCTCCCACGGCCTGACAATGCCTGCCCCGAATCAACCGGACCCGGCCGATCAACCGGGGCGCGGGGAACGGCGCATCATTTAGGGGCGCGGGGAACGGCGCGACCAGCCACAACGCACCCGCGGATCAAAACGGCACCCGCACCCGGCCAACAACCCCAGGACCCCAGGAACCCCGAACCTCAGGACCCGGCCAGTACCCCGGTCCGATAGACCGTGCCGGCGCAGGCGTTGGACACCGTCGTGGAGGCCGTCGGGCCGCCGCCCTCCGCCGAGTAGGAGACGACGACGCTTCCGTCGGCGGTCCCGTCCTCCTTCATGAGCTGTGAGCTCACGCCGCTGGTGCCCTCCGAGGTAGTACCGCCGCTGGCGCCGGTGGTGGCGGTCGGCGTCGGGTCGGGCGAGGGCTCGCCGCCGCCGGTGCTGCCACCGGTGGTCGGGCAGGTGCTCGACGGCACCCAGGCGAACGCGACCTCGTACGCCGAGCCCGGCTGGAGCACCAGCGCGGCCGCGTACGTGGACTGGTCGGGCAGTCCGGCCGCCGCGTCACCCGTCGCGTGCAGGGCCGTGCCGATCGCGGACGGGCTCGCCGCGCCCTGGGCGGCCAGGACGACCGAGCCGTCGCCGGAGACCGTACAGCTGGCGGCGGAGACGTTGGTGACCCGGAAGGAGCCGTAGACCGCGCCATTGGCGTCGGGCGAGCCGGCGCTCCCGGAGGCGCTGCCGAGCTGCAGGGACGTACAGGCGGGCACGTTCGCGGCGGAGGCCGACGGTTCCGTGCCGGTGGTGCCGCCGCTGCCGCCCTTGCCCTTGTCGGGCTTGTCCGTCTTGTCGTCCTTGCCTTTGTCGCTGTCCTTGCCCGAGGAGCCGCCGGAGCCGCCCCCCGTACCGTCCTGCTTGCCCTCGTTCGCGCCGCCCTGGGTCTGCGAGGCATTGGCCGCGATGGACGGGTCGGCGTTGGGGCCGGTGGAGTTCGAGACATGGATGAGGGCCGGGACGGCCGTGCCGATGAAGAGTGCGGCGGCCGCCATGCCGACGACGGCCTGGCGCTTGCGCGCCCGCCTGGCCGGTACCGCGCGCCGCAGATGGTCCAGCGTGCCGTCGGTCGGCTCGATCTCCTCGACGGCCTGGTGCAGGAGCCGCCGCAGGGCCAGTTCGTCGGACCCGAGCGCCCCCAGAGCGAGGCCGTCGGCGCCGAAGCCGCCCGTGTCACCGGGCTCCGGGCCCGCCGCGTCCGCGTCCGAGCGGGCAGAAGGAGCCGAACGGACAGAGGGAGCCGAGTGGACCGAAGAGGCCGGCTCGGCCGAAGCCGAAGGAGCCGGCTCCGCCGAACGGGTCGGCTCGGCCGAAGATTCCGGCTGTCCCGCCGCGCCCGAAGGGCTCGACGAGCGCGGCGAAGCACCCGACGGGCGGTCCGCCGAGCGGCCGTCCGTGTCCGAGACACCCGATTCTTCCGGGCCCGAATTCCCCGAGGCGCCGTGATTCACAATTCCGTTCCCAGCGTGCTGGTCATGCTCGTTGTCGTCGCTGTAGCCGCGACCGTATTCATCATGGCGTGCCCGCTCGTCCTTCGCGCTCATGCCGGCGCCTCCATGGCGACACGGAGCGCCGCGATGCCGCGCGAGCCGTACGCCTTCACCGAACCCAGCGAGATGCCGAGCGTCTCGGCGACCTGCGCCTCGGTCATGTCCGCGAAGTACCGAAGCACGAGGACCTCGCGCTGGCGCCTCTGGAGCCCCTTCATCGCCTTGATCAGCGCGTCGCGCTCCAGCAGGTCGTACGCACCCTCCTCCGCGCTCGCCATGTCGGGCATCGGCTTGGAGAGGAGCTTCAGACCGAGGATGCGCCGACGCAGGGCCGAGCGCGAGAGGTTGACGACGGTCTGCCGCAGATAGGCGAGCGTCTTCTCCTGGTCACGCACACGCTTGCGCGCCGAGTGCACCCGGATGAAGGCCTCCTGGACGACGTCCTCGCAGGAGGCGGTGTCGTCGAGGAGCAGCGCCGCGAGACCGAGGAGCGATCTGTAGTGGGCGCGATAGGTCTCGGTGAGATGGTCGACGGTGGTGCCGGCCGCCAGGGCTTCGTCAGCGCCCTCGCGCTGGTTCGGTATGCGGGTCGGCCGCGCTGCGGGCATGGGGGCGATCACCGGCATGCCGCCGCCGGACGCGCCGGACATGCGGGGTCGGCGGGGCGGGCGCAGGGTCGTGCCCCGCGCCGCCGCAGTGAATTCGAGTACCTCAGCCACGCCAGTTGGACACGCGTCCCCCCATTGGGGTTGTACGCGACAGGCATCACTTTTGCGTCAGGCTCAGGCTGCACGCCAGACAGTGCGTCAAATGCCCTCATACGTAAAAGCTCATCCCCTATGCCCCATATGAACGTGGCGTCCGGACGCCCCTGAAGGGCGACCGCAAAGACGCTCCCCGCCCTCCGCGCGGTTGCGGAGAACGGGGAGGAAAATCTTCGAACGCCAGAAGCCTCGATCGTCGGAAGCCTCGATTCAAGTGGTCCGGACCATCATCCGACCATGAAAGTCACACAGATCCTACAAACGATTCAACTTTCGACCAGAAAATTTCCGGCCAGGAGCCGTTCGCGCCGCTGTGACGTGGCACGGAAGCGCGTACGACGGCACAGCGGCAGCCGCACCCGAGTCACCTTCCACTCAGCTCGGCAGCCACCAGCTCGGCGATCTGGGCCGTGTTCAGCGCGGCCCCCTTGCGCAGATTGTCCCCGCAGACGAAGAGCTCCAGCGCCGTCGGATCGTCGAGCGCCCGCCGCACCCGTCCCACCCATGTGGGGTCCGTGCCCACCACGTCGACCGGCGTCGGGAACTCCCCCGCCGCCGGATTGTCGAAGAGCACGACACCGGGCGCTGTGGCGAGGATCTCCCTCGCCCGGTCCACCGTCACCTCGCCCTGGAAGCGGGCATGGACGGTCAGCGAGTGCGTGGTGACCACCGGCACCCGTACGCAGGTGACGGCGACGGGCAGGTTCGGCAGTCCGAGGATCTTGCGGGACTCGTCCCGCACCTTCATCTCCTCCGAGGACCAGCCGTCCTCCCGCACGGTCCCGGCCCACGGCACCACGTTGAGCGCCACCGGCTCCGGGAAGGGGCCCGTGTTGTCCCCCACCGCCCTGCGTACGTCACCGGGGGTCGTCCCCAGTTCCGTACCGGCGACGAGCGACAGCTGCTGGCGCAGGGTGTCGACACCGCGGCGCCCGGCCCCGCTCACCGCCTGGTACGAGGAGACCACCAGCTCGCGCAGACCGAACTCGGCGTGCAGCGCGCCCAGGGCCACGATCATGGACAGGGTCGTGCAGTTGGGGTTCGCGACGATTCCGCGCGGCCGGACCCGGGCGGCGTGCGGATTGACCTCGGGCACCACCAGCGGCACCTCGGGATCCATCCGGAAGGCGCCGGAGTTGTCCACGACGATCGCGCCCTTGGACGCGGCCAGCGGCGCCCAGCGCTCGGCGACCTCGTCGGGTACGTCGAACATGGCGACGTCGACCCCGTCGAAGGCCTCCTCCGTCAGGGCCACCACCTCGACCTGCTCGCCGCGCACGGCCAGCTTGCGGCCGGCCGAGCGCGGGGAGGCGATGAGGCGGATCTCGCCCCAGATGTCCGCGTGCTGGGACAGGATCTGGAGCATGACAGTGCCGACGGCCCCGGTCGCTCCCACGACCGCGAGCGTCGGCCCTACGGACCCGGGTCGCACGGTCCCGGGTCCCACAGTCCTGGCCATCAGCGGCCGGTGCCTCCGTAGACGACGGCCTCGTCGCTGTCGGAGTCGAGCCCGAAGGCGCTGTGTACGGCGCGCACGGCCTCGTTGACGTCGTCCTGGCGGGTCACGACCGAGATGCGGATCTCGGAGGTCGAGATCAGCTCGATGTTGACGCCCGCGTCGGACAGCGCCTGGAAGAACGAGGCGGTGACGCCCGGGTTGGTCTTCATCCCGGCGCCGACCAGGGAGATCTTGCCGATCTGGTCGTCGTAGCGCAGCGAGTCGAAGCCGATCGCGGTCTTCGCCTTCTCCAGGGCCTCGATGGCCTTGTGGCCCTCGGTCTTGGGGAGGGTGAAGGAGATGTCGGTGAGGCCCGTGGAGGCCGCCGAGACGTTCTGCACGATCATGTCGATGTTGATCTGGGCGTCCGCGATGGCGCGGAAGATGACCGCGGCCTCGCCCGGCTTGTCCGGGACGCCGACGACCGTGATCTTGGCTTCGGAGATGTCGTGCGCGACTCCGGAGATGATGGCGTGCTCCACCTGCGCGTCCCCTTGCGGATTCTCGTTGCTGACCCAGGTGCCCGGCAGTCCGGAGAAGGACGAGCGGACGTGGATCGGGATGTTGTAACGGCGTGCGTACTCGACGCAGCGGTGCAGCAGCACCTTGGAGCCGGAGGCGGCGAGCTCCAGCATGTCCTCGGAGGAGATCCAGTCGATCTTCCGGGCCTTCTTCACCACGCGCGGGTCGGCGGTGAACACACCGTCGACGTCCGTGTAGATCTCGCAGACCTCGGCGTCGAGGGCGGCGGCAAGGGCCACCGCGGTCGTGTCGGACCCGCCGCGTCCCAGCGTGGTGATGTCCTTCTTGTCCTGGCTCACGCCCTGGAACCCGGCGACGATGGCGATGTTGCCCTCGTCCAGCGCGGTCCTGATGCGGCCGGGCGTGACATCGATGATGCGCGCTTTGTTGTGGACGGAGTCGGTGATCACGCCTGCCTGGCTGCCGGTGAAGCTCTGGGCCTCGTGGCCCAGGTTTTTGATCGCCATCGCCAGAAGGGCCATGGAGATCCGCTCTCCTGCGGTCAGCAGCATGTCGAACTCACGCCCGGCAGGGATCGGGGATACCTGCTCGGCGAGATCGATCAGCTCATCCGTCGTGTCACCCATCGCCGACACCACGACAACGACCTGATGGCCGTTCTTCTTGGCGTCGACGATCCGCTTGGCGACACGCTTGATGCCCTCGGCATCGGCTACGGAGGAGCCTCCGTACTTCTGCACGACAAGGCCCACGTGCGCTCCTCGCTCAATCCGTCTCGTACCGCACGACTGCGGTCGGCTCAGTCTAACGAGCGGCCGAATTCCACCCCGGCGATATCGCATCGTGAGATGTCCCGCTCACGAGTTGATCACCCGGGTCCGTCCGGCTTTCGGTCGTCCGATCGGTCGGCGTCCGTCGGCCGGCCCTCCGGCCGCTCCAGGACCGCATCTGCCCTGCCCGGACGCACCTCACTCGGAAAGTGCGCCGCGTCACACTCACGAGCCGTCACGTTAAATTTCAAGCATTAGGGTTCCGCCTGTGCGCGTACTCCTGGTGGAAGACGACGAGCCGGTAGCCCAGTCGCTCCGGCGCGGGCTGCTGCGTTACGGCTTCGAGGTGGCCTGGGTCGCCACGGGTGGTGACGCCCTGGCCCACGAGGACCCGTACGACGTGGTGCTGCTCGACCTCGGGCTGCCCGACACCGACGGTCTGGACGTCTGCAAGGCGCTGCGCCAGCGCGGCGACGTACCGATCATCGTGATCAGCGCGCGCATCGACGAGACGGACCGGGTGGTCGGTCTTGAGCTCGGCGCCGACGACTACGTCACCAAGCCCTTCGGGGTGCGCGAGGTCATCGCCCGGATAAGGGCGGTGATGCGGCGCGCCCAGCCGCGTACGGCGGCGGAGGCCGCGGCGGCGGGACCCGACCGGTACGGATCGCGGCTGACCATCGACCGCAAGGCGGCCCGTGTCCGGCTGGACGGCGAGGAGGTCGCCCTCGCGCCCAAGGAGTACGACCTGCTGGCCTTCCTCACCGAGGAGCCGGGCGCGCTGATGTCGCGCGAACAGATCATGGAAGCGGTCTGGGACGCGAACTGGTTCGGGCCGACCAAGACGCTGGACGTGCATGTGGCGGCGCTGCGGCGGAAGCTCGCGGGCGCGATCACGATCGAGGCGGTCCGCGGGGTCGGCTTCCGCCTGGAGATCGACAAGGACGGCGACCGGGACGGCGGCAGCACGAGCAGCGGCAGCACGACTGGCGGCGGCAGCAAGGGTGACGCCCCCTCATGATCCGGCAGCTGATCGTCAGTTACGTACTTCTGGTGGCGGTCGCGCTGGCCGCCTTCACCGTGCCGGTGGCCTTCACGCTGACCGCGCAACTGCGCGGGGACACCGAGGAGTCGGTGGAGCGCGAGGCCACGACGATGGCGCTGCTGCTGGGCGAGGGGGACGCGTCCTCGCGGCAGGCGCTCGTGCGGATGGCCGGTGCCTACTCCCAGGACACCCCCGGCACCGTCCAGGTGACCGACTCCAGTGGCGCGGCGGTGGCCTCGCTCCCCCTCCCCGCGGACGACGAGGCGATCACACAGGCGCTGAGAAACCGCAGGACGACGGTCGACTGGGGCTCCTCCTTCGTCTGGGGACGGCACCTGGTGGTGACCGTGCCGGCCGAGTCGGCGGACGACAAGGACCGGATCGTGGGCGCCGTACGCATCAAGTACGCGACCTCCGACCTCAGCAGCCGGCTGTGGAGCATCTGGGGCTTCCGGGCCATACTCGCGGTCAGCGTGCTGGCCGTGGCCGCCTTCATCGGCGCCTTCGTGGCCCGCCGCCTCACCCGGCCACTGCGCCAGCTCAACGACATGGCGACCCGGTTCAGCGACGGCGACCTCACGGCACGCTCACCCGTGACGGGCCCGCACGAGACGCAGCAGCTGGCCCGCACCCTCAACTCGGCCGGCGAACGCCTCGACAGCCTGGTCGCCGCCCAGCGGATCTTCGTCGCCGACGCCTCCCACCAGCTGCGTACGCCGCTGACGGCACTGCGCCTCTCCCTGGACAACATCGCGGACGGAACCGACGACGAGTTCGTACGGGAGGACGTGGAGCAGGCCACCTCCGAGGTGGTCCGGATGAGCCGCCTGGTGAACGGGCTGCTGGTGCTCGCGCGCGCGGAGGCGAAGGTGTCCGCCGCCGAACCGCTGTCGCTGCACGACGTGATCGAGGAGCGCTTCTCGGTGTGGAGACCGGCCGCCGACGAGCGCGGAGTCACCATCGCTCTGGGGGGAGTTGCCGGCGGCCGGCCGCTTGTGCTGGCCAGCCCGGGTCACCTCGACCAGGTCCTGGACAACGTTCTGTCGAATGCCCTGGAGGTCTCGCCGGACGGCGGGACGATCACCGTGGAGGTGTCGCCCCACCCCGACGAGGTCGTGATGTCGGTGCTGGACCAGGGGCCCGGCATGTCCGACGCGGACAAGTCCCGCGCCTTCGACCGCTTCTGGCGCGGCCAGGGCCTGACGGGCCGGGCCGGCTCGGGGCTCGGCCTGGCCATCGTCAAGCAGCTGGTCACCGATGACGGCGGTGCGGTGGCGCTGCGGGACGCCCCTGGTGGGGGGCTGTGCGTCCGGTTCAGCTTGCGGCGGGCAGCACCGAGGAGTGGTGGTTGACGATCAGCCACTTGCCGCCGCGCTTCTCGTACTCGTACGTGTAGCGGGCCTCGACGTCCTTCTTCTCACCGGTCTTCGGGTCGGTGAGCTGGAAGACGTACAGTCCGGCGTCGATCGCCGAGTTGCTGTCCAGGACGTTGATCACGGACCTGATCTTCTCGCCCTTGGGCTTGTTCAGCAGGAAGTGGTCGAAGTAGTCGACGATCTCGGCGTGGTTCGTACGGATCTTGGGCGAGGCGGTGGGGAGAAGCACGGCGTCCGAGGCGTAGCGGGCGGCGACCTTCTTCGAGTCCCCGGTCTGCAGGGCCTTGTTCCAGCCGTCGAACAGCGCGGCGATCTGCTTCTTGGTCGGCTTCGCGGCCGCCTGACCCGCCGCGGGCTTCGACCTGTGCTCCGGCGCGGCCTGGCTGACACCGACGGTGACGGCTCCGGCGGCCACGAGGGCGACGGTGACGACCGCTGCGCGGGTACGTATGTGACGCTGCATCACAACTCCTGTGTGAAGGGGGTGGACTTGCTCCCCTGGGGGAGTGATCCAACCCTCGCTTCACACCGGTTAGGCCCCGTCCAGTGCTTGTGCAGCGCACGGACAACGTTCGTACAAAACGGAGACGAAGGCGGCCCAGGCGGAGGCGGGGACCTTCAGCTCCGGGCCGGGGGCGGCGAGTTTGGTGTCGCGTATGTGGATGACGGTCGGGGTCACAGCCACTTCGAGGCAGGCGCCGCCTTCGCCATCGCTGTAGCTGGCCTTGAACCACTTCAGCTCGTCGTTCACAGCTCATCCACCATCCGCTCGATGAAGCGGGTCGACTCGTCAGGGCCGAGGGCCATCATGCGGATCATGCTAAGCCGCTCGGTCTGCGCACTGACCACTGCCGGGTCAGAGGTCAACTGACTCGTGGACGGAGCCTCCGTGTAGGCGAGGCGATCGTGATCCCGTGTCTCCAGGAGCACCATCGGCCCGTGCAACGCGGCAGTCGTCGCCTTCCCGTAGGGCAGCACCTGGATCGAGACGTTACGCACGTTTGCGACCTCCAAGAGGTGCAGCAGTTGGTCCTTGTCGACGTACGGGCCGCGCAGTGCCGCCTCGTACAGCGCGTAGCTGCAAGCCGCCAACGGCTTGCGCGTGTGGAGTCCCTGGCGCTCCAGCCTCGCCATGACCCGCTCTTCGACGGTGTCCTCATCAAGGGGCGGAGTGTGGTTGCCGATCAGAGCCCTCGCATAGGCCTCGGTCTGCAACAGGCCGGGGATCAGAGCGACTTCGTACCACCAGAGGTTGATCGCCTCGCGCTCGTACTCCATGTAGTCCTGCGCCCTCGCCGGAAACCTCTCCCGCTTCAAGTAGTCCTTGGCCGCGCTCAGCAACCCCTCCGCATGACACAACTCATCCGCCGCGTCCAGGACGCGCGGCGTCGGCATGCGTACGCCCTGTTCCATGGACTTGATCGTGTCCGGGGAGTAGTTGGCGGCGGCGGCCAGTTCCTCGCGGGTCACGTTCGCCTTGGTGCGCCAGCGTTTCAACTGGTTGCCGCTGTAGCGCCAGTTGAGCGGCGACGGCGTGGAGGAGTTGTACTGGACTGACACTGCGGCCACCTCCGACCGATACACCCCGGCGTGTATCCCCTCGGTCACTACCGAGCGTAGCCGTACGACCGCCACCGTGTGACCATGACGAACGCAATCCCCCACGGCGAGGGCACACACATGGCCGTTGGGGGTGCAGCGGTTCGGCGGGGCCGGGAGCCGCACGGTCACGTACATCGGGATCCCGGCGCTGGACGGCAACACCTGGCCGTTGCAGTGGTACAGCGAGCCGACGCCCACCACTCCGTACGTGGACCCGGACCGGCTGCACGCGACGCTCGGCCTCCGCTGCGCGTGAGTGCGCTGTGCGAAGGCCGCGGCGACTCGCCTGTACGGCCGGGGCTACTTGACCTCGCGCAGGCCCAGCGGGCCGGCGATCTCCTCCGCCATCACCTTGCCGGCCGCCTCCGCGAGGGCTTCCTCGCTGAGGTCCTGGTCGGTGTCGAGGCCGTCCAGTTCCTCCAGGGGCTGGTTGAGGCGGACATGGGCCACCAGGGACTGGAGGGCCCTGAGTGTCGCCGACGCCGTGGAGCCCCAGTTGGAGAAGTACGAGAACTGCCACCACCAGAGGGCCTCGGTGGTGCGGCCCGCGCGGTAGTGGGCCATGCCGTGGCGGAGGTCGGTGATGACGTCGGCCAGGTCGTCCGAGATACGGGCCGGGACCGGGGGCTTGCGGGGCTCGTACGGGTCGAAGACCTCGGAGTAGACATCGACCGGGTCGAGCATCAGGGCGAGGCGCTCGCGGATGTCGTCGACGTCCGGCTCGGGGCCCAGGTCGGGCTCGTAGCGCTCGTCGGGGACGATGTCCTCGTGCGCGCCCAGGCGGCCGCCTGCCAGCAGGAGCTGGGAGACCTCCAGGAGGAGGAAGGGGACCGCCGAGTCCGGCTCGTCGCCCTTGGCGACCTCTGTGACCGCTACGAGGAAGCTCTCCACCTGGTCCGCGATCTGGACCGCGAAGTCGTCGGGGTCCTGCCCCGTCGCGTGCAGCGTGGCGTCAGACATCTAGAAGCCGGCCTTCCTCAAGGACTTCGACAAGGACGTCGGGAAGAGCTTCGTCCCGTGCGTCTCGTGCATCAACTACTCGTTCAGACATCCAGCAGCCGCCTTCCCTCGAAGGCGCGCCCCAGAGTGACCTCGTCGGCGTACTCGAGGTCACCGCCCACCGGCAGCCCGCTGGCGAGGCGGGTGACCCTGAGGCCCATGGGCTTGATCATGCGGGCGAGGTACGTGGCCGTGGCCTCGCCCTCCAGGTTCGGGTCCGTGGCCAGGATGAGCTCCGTGACCGTGCCGTCCGCCAGGCGCGCGAGCAGTTCTCTTATGCGCAGGTCGTCGGGGCCCACGCCCTCGATCGGGCTGATCGCGCCGCCCAGGACGTGGTACTTGCCCCGGAACTCGCGCGTCCGCTCGATCGCGACGACGTCCTTGGGCTCCTCGACCACACAGATCACCGTGAGGTCGCGGCGCGGGTCGCGGCAGATGTTGCACAGCTCCTCCTGCGCCACGTTCCCGCAGGTGGCGCAGAAGCGGACCTTCGCCTTGACCTCCATCAGGCACTGAGCGAGACGGCGCACGTCCGTCGGCTCGGCCTGGAGGATGTGGAAGGCGATCCGCTGCGCGCTCTTGGGACCGACGCCGGGCAGCCGCCCCAGTTCGTCGATGAGGTCCTGGACCACGCCTTCGTACACGGATTGCCTTCCTGTTCCTGCTCGTTCTTCAGCTGGTTCTTCAGCCCGCTCGGTACGTACCGTAGTCGTGCTCGCTCTCTTGGTACGTACGGTAGTTGGCGGTCGGCCGTCTTAGAAGGGACCGCCGGGTTGACTTAGAACGGCAGGCCGGGGATGCCGCCGCCACCCAGCCCCTGGGCGAGCGGGCCGAGCTTCTGCTGCTGGAGGGTCTGGGCGTTCTCGTTCGCCGCCTGGACCGCCGCGACGATCAGGTCGGCGAGGGTCTCGGTGTCCTCGGGGTCCACGGCCTTGGGGTCGATGACCAGGCCGCGCAGCTCGCCGGAACCCGTCACCGTCGCCTTCACCAGGCCGCCGCCCGCCTGTCCTTCGACCTCCGTCCGCGCCAGCTCCTCCTGCGCGTTCGCGAGGTCCTGCTGCATCTTCTGGGCCTGCTGGAGCAGCTGCTGCATATTGGGCTGGCCACCACCGGGAATCACGATCAGCTCCTGGTTTCGTACGGCTGTCCGGTGGGGTTTTCCACCTTGGGACGAGCCTACGTGGTCTGCCGAGCCGTCGCTCCAGCACTCTTTCGAGTGAGACGGAGGATTGGCCTATACCTGATCAACGCCCACGTCCGAGCGGAAAACCCCCGAAACCGGGTCCATCGCCACCCATTGGGAGGTAGTAAGGGTGCGGCGCAGCAGCATCTCGTGAACCTTGCGCCACGTTACCGTCACGCAACGTCACGAGTAGGGAGCGTCGGGTGAGCCAGCCGGACATGCAGCCCGAGGGATCGGCCCAGGACGGGGACGGTCGGGGTGATGGTGCGCGGGCCGGTGGCCTGAGGCCGGGGCCGGGAGGGTTCGGGCCCCGCGGACCCGGGCCGAGCGGTCCGAGACGTGGCATTCCCGGCCGGGGCGCGCTCGGGCCCGGCGGGCCGAGGCCCAGTGATCTCATGGGGCGTACGTTTCCGCTCGGGGACTGGGGGGAGCCGGCCGAGCGGCTCCACGAGCTGTACCGGTGGGTGGAGGCGGGGGCACTGGCCACGGCGTCCTGGTATCTCGCCGAGCGGGTGTGGAAGCGGCGGGGGGCGCGGGCGTTGCGGGCGGGGGCCGCGGCGGGGGCTCTTGCCGGGGTCGCGTTGCCGCTGCTCGATGTCACCGGGGTGGTGGGCGGGGGCGCCGTGTGGGGGTATCTCGGGATGCTGGTCGGGGTCGCGTGTGTGGCGGGGGACCGTTTCTTCGGAGTGACCGCCGGGTGGATAAGGGACGTGGCCACGGCTCAGGCCGTGCAGCGGCGGTTGCAGGTACTTCAGTTCGACTGGGCGTCCGAGTGTGTGCGGGAGGTTCTCGGGCCTACGGAGGGGACTGCGGGGGAGGCCGCGGAGCGGTGTCTTGGGGTGCTTCGGCGGTTTTCCGAGGATGTGGCTGAGCTGGTGCGGGTGGAGACGGCGGACTGGATGGTGGAGTTCCGGACGGGGGCGGGGCCGCTGGCCATCCAGGCGGGGGTGGGTGGGGCCGCCCGCGTCGACTCCGCTCCGCCCGGGCGGCCGCCGCTGCCGCCGGGCACCCGGCCGAACATGCCGCGCCAGCGACCGCCCGAGCCTCGGTAGGGCCTTTTTTCGCCCCCGCCGCCCCTACCCATTCCCGTCACTTCCTCAGGGGCTTCGCCCCCGAACCCCCGAAAAGACTGCGCAGTTCCCCGCGCCCCTAGGTACTAGGTACCTAGGGGCGCGGGGAACTGCGCGACAAGCCCCCACCGGCCCGCACACGAGAAACAGACCTATACCTGCGGCAACGGGAATGCCACAGGACCCCGCAGGCCCGCTCGGTTCACCGCTCTCACGCCGAAGAAGACGTTGTCCTTGGACAAGTCCACCTCGTGGGAGGTCGCGTTGCCGACCGGGATGATGTGGGTCCACTCGGGGGACGTGGTCTCGCGCCAGACGACCTCGTAGCCCACCAGGTCGGGCTCGGAACCCCGGGCCCACGTCAGCTCCGTGGAGTTCGTGAGTGCGGCCGTCAGGATCCTGGCGTTGCGCGGGGCGGCCGGAGCCTGGGCCAGGGTCCAGAGCGCGGCCGCGTTCACGCGGGCGACCCGGGCCGTGAAGGGGAAGTCGCAGAACTCCGGCAGATCGCCGAATTGTTTGCCGCCCTCGACCCGTACGTCCTGGTGCTGGTGGGCGAAGTCCTCGGCCGGCTCGGTGAACCGGGCGGCCGCGTAGCCCTGTTCGAGGAAGGGGATGTGGTCGCCGCCCCGGCGGTACCGGTCCCGGCGGTAGACGACCCGTACGTGCATACCCGTCGCCGAGTTGTCCCCGGTGTCACGGACGAACCGCGCCAACTGCCGTGACGGGGAGTCGTTCTCGCCGCCCACCGAACGGCGCGTCGCCGCCTGCTCGGCGGTCTCCGACGTGGGCACGCCTTCGGCGAAGAGACGGATCGTGTACGGGTCCTTCGTCCCGTCGTCCGCCCTCGAAGCGCCCACGATGTCGTTCGTGAACATGGCCTGCACGTCCGTGCCGGCCGCCTTGAACCGGGACGCCATGTGCGAGGCCCCGTACAGCCCCTGCTCCTCCCCCGCGACCGCCGCGAACACGATCGTCGACGCCGGGCGGCGCTTCGCCATCACCCGCGCCAGTTCCATCGCCACGGCGACCCCGGACGCGTCGTCGTCGGCGCCCGGGGAGTCCGAGGTGGCGTCCATGACGTCGGTGACGCGGGAGTCGTAGTGGCCCGAGACGACGTACACCCGCTCCGGGGTGACCGAGCCCCGCAGGATCGCCACCACGTTGGTGATGCGGGTCGCGGTCGGGATGCGGGACGCGGGTTCCTGGACGTACGACTGGAGTTCGGCCGTCATCCGGCCGCCGGACCCGGCGGCGTACGAGCGCATCTCCGCGAGGATCCAGTCGCGGGCCGCGCCGATGCCGCGGTCCGGGTCGTCCTGGGTGGAGAGGGTGTGCCGGGTGCCGAAGGAGACGAGTTTGCGGACCGTCGCCTCGATGCGGTCCGGGTCGATCTCCTTCAGCAGGGCGCGCAGTTCACGGGAGGGGGCCTGCGCGGTGGCCGGCGGGCGCGGGCCCGGCCGTTCGGCCTCGGCCGCCGTCGCGGGCCTCGCGGGCGTGTCCACCAGCTCGGCCGTCGGCATGACCGGAGCCGACGCCGCGGGCGCTGCGGACGGCCCCACCGTGACGGCTCCGGCGGCCGCAGTCGCGGCCAGGACGGTTCTTCTGCTGGGGCTTCTGCCGGAGTTTCCGCTGGGGCGTATGGGCGGGGTGGGTGTGGGGGTGGAAGACATGGATCCATGGTTGTGCGCGTGTCCGGCGCACACAAGAGTCCCTGCCTCACCCCTCGGCGCAGATCTTCTGCCCCACCGGCGTCGAGCACGGCAGATGACCGTGCGTGCGGACCACGTCCTGGCCGCTCCCCCGGCTGATGTACGTGAGGAAGCTGGAGACCAGCGAGTCGGCGGGCGGCTCGCCGTACGTGTACGCGTACTCGATCTCGCGGTACGGGTACTCGCTGTTGCCGTGTTCGATCTCCTCGACCGACGGGTCGTGGCCGTCGAGGGTGACCCGGTGCACGCCCTCGTAGCCGGTGGCGAGGTTGAGCTCGCTGTAGCCGATGGCGCCGGGGATGCGCGCGACCGTGCTCAGCACCTGGTCGGTGGAGAAGAGCTCGCAGCGGATGACCGGGGCGGAGGTGTAGTCCTTGCGCTCGCAGTCCGAAGAGGTGTTGGCGCCCTCGTTGCGTTCGAGGACATGGCGCTGGAAGACCTTGCGCGTACCGGAGTTGGCGTCGCGGCTGATCAGGTGCACGGGCAGGTCGGGGCCGCCGAGCTGCTTCCAGTTGCTGACCTTGTCGCTGTAGAGACGGCGTACCTCGGCCGTCGTGAGGTTCTTCACCGGAAGGCCCTCGTGGGCGACGAGCACGAAGACCGAGACGGCGACGCGGGTCTCGCGCAGCTGGTTCAGCCCGCTCGGCTTGGGGCCGTCGGAGAGGGCGATCACCGGCGGGGAGCCGCCCTTGGACTTGGCTCCCTGGGCGGCGAGTTGCTGGACACCGGCGGTGGAGCCGTGCGCGTCCACCTCGATCGTCGAACCCTCGCAGTCCTTCTCGTACTTGTCCGCCAGCTCGCGCATCACCGGCTCGAACGCCGTCGACCCCGTGACGGTCAACTGGCCCTGCTCGCAGCCGATCGGCGGCGGGGTGTCGTCGCGGGCGACCACGATGACGGCGAGCGCGAGGACGCACAGCGTGAGCATCCCGGTGATCAGCCGCGAGGGTCTGCTGAACAGCGGCGGCTTCTCGTCCGGAGTCGCACTGCGGTTGGGGTGCACCTCGCCGTCGCGGATACCGCCGATGAGCCGTATCCCGCTGCCCACGTCACCGCCCGACAGCAGCACGAGAAGCTTGAAGTGCTCGCCGCGGTTGAGCGGGACGCGCGGGATGCGCAGGGTGTTGTCCTGGTAGCCGAGGCCGTTCGACGGGGTGAAGTGGTCCATCAGGTGGTCGGTGTCGGGCGGCTGTGTGACCGACACCCCGCGGATGACGCGGTCCGTGAACACCGCGGTCAGACCGTGGAGTTCGCGCCCCGTGTAGTCCATGTCGGCGATGCTCTGCGAGCCGTCGTTCTCGATCCGGAGGAGGACGAGGGTCGCGTCCGCCATCCCCGGCGCCTCGTCGAACAGTCCGAGCCGTACGTTGGCTCTGCCGAGACGGACGTCGTCCCCTATCGGGTTGTCCATCTGTACGCGGTAGCCGATCCGTTTGCGGCGCGGCACCCGGCGCTCGTACCAGACCATGACTCCCGAGGCCACAATGCCGACGACCGCCGTGCCCACGGCCACCACGTTCTCTGCGCTCAGCCACTCCACTGGGTGCCCCCACCACTCCCGGAGTCCGACGGTTCGGACACTGTACGGGCGGTGAGTGCGGTATTCCGGTGACGAAAGCGGAAGTTCAGGCGCTGTTCAGGGGTGGTTGGGCCGGGCCCTCCCGCCGGGCCCTCGCACTGCTCCCTCCCGCCGCCCGCTCAGCCCTGTTTGGTGTACGTCAGTTCGTCGCCGTTGCTCGTGTTCACGCGGCGGAGGCGGCCGTCGGGGAGGACGGTCAACTCCGTTGCCTCGCCCGGGCTGCAGGACGAGGCCGGTTCGCCGACGGTGACCTCGGACGCGCCGATCCGGAGCGGACCGCCGGCGCTCGGGGTCTCGGCGAGTTGCGCCCGGAACACACAGTGGTACGTGCCGCTGCCGGCCGGGCCGTCCGCGGTGAGCGAGAGGACCGTGTCGCCCACCTCGCCCTGCTGGATGGTGAGTTCGCGGGTGTTGTGGCCCGTGTCGTTGTCGATGGACGCGGTCCAGGTGCCGAGGTACTTGACGGGGATCGCGCCGTCCGTCGGGGTCTCCTCCGGCGTGGTCGGCGGCGGCTGTGTGGGGCCCTCGGTGACCTGGCCCGGGGTCGTGGGCGCGTCCGCCGTCGGGGAGGTGGTGGGGTCGCCGCCCGCGCGGTTGTCTCCGTCGCCCTTCATCAGCGCGTACACGGAGGCGCCGGCGCCCAGCGCGACGATCAGCGCGACGATGATCAGGACTGCGGTGGAGCGGCCGCCTCTTCCCTGCGGAGGGCCGGGGTGTTGCGGAACCCCCGGGCCGTACGGGGGTGTTGGGCCGTAGGAAGGTGTGGGGCCGTAGGGAGGGGTCGAGCCCGGAGGGGGTGGGTGGCCGGCGGGCTGTTGTTGGTAGTGCGGGTAGCCGTAGCCGGCGGGCTGGGGGTGTTGTTGGGGGTAGCCGTAGGCGGGGTGGACGGGTGGGCCTCCCGGCGGGGTGGTCGGTGGGGGTGTGCCGGGCAGGCCCGTGGTCATGGTGGGGAGGTGGTCGAAGGGGGCCGCTCCCGGGGGGCCGGGTGGGGGTGGGGTGGGGCCGTCGGGGGTGGGGGCGTGTTGGTGTTCGGGGGAGGCCTCGGGGGGACCGGGAGTCTCCTCGCCCCCGCCGCCCTTGCCCTTCCCGTCCCTGGGGGCTGCGCCCCCAGACCCCCCGTCGGCCTGAACGGCCTCGGCCTCAAACGCCGGACGGGCTGAAATCAGCCCCTCCGGCGTTTGGGCAACGCTCTCCCTCTCCTTCGAACCCTCCGGGCTCTCCGGATCCTCCGTGTCCAGCAACTGCACGGCGTGGCGGCCCAGTTGGGCCACCAGCGTTCCCGGTAGCCAGGGGTCGCGGCTGCGGCCGTCCGTGACGGTGTCCTCGGCGCCTGTGCGCTCCAGGATGTCGTCGAGGGTCGGGCGGGAGGCCGGGTCCTTGCGCAGGCACTGGCGGACGAGGTCGGCGATGCCCTCCGGGACGCCCTCCAGGTCCGGCTCCTCCTGGGCGATGCGGAACATCAGGGCGTGCACACCACTGTTGGCCGTACCGAACGGCAGGTCGCCCGTGGCCGCGTACGACAGGACCGAGCCCAGGCAGAAGACGTCGCACGCGGGCGTGATGCGGTCGCCGCGGACCTGCTCGGGGGCCATGAAACCGGGCGAGCCGACGAGCGCGCCGGTGCGGGTGAGGCCGCCGTCGGTCACCGTCTCCAGGGCGCGGGCGATACCGAAGTCGATGACGCGCGGGCCGTCGATCGTGACGAGGACGTTCGACGGCTTGAGGTCGCGGTGGATCAGCTCCGCCGCGTGGATGTCCTTGAGCGCGTGCGCGAGGCCGGCCGCGAGAATCCGTACGGAACGCTCCGGGAGCGCGCCGTGGTCGTGCCCGACGACCGCTTCCAGCGAGGGTCCCGCCACATAGCCCGTGGCGACCCAGGGGATCGCCGCCTCCGTGTCCGCGTCGAGGACCGGCGCCGTCCAGTACCCGCCAACCCGCCGGGCGGCCAGCACCTCCTGCCGGAAGCGCGCACGGAACTCCTCCTGCTCGGCGAGTTCCTGGCGGACGAGCTTGACCGCGACCGTCCGCCCCCGGTCGGAACGCGCCAGGAACACCTGTCCCATGCCGCCGGCACCGAGCCGCGCCAGCAGTCTGTACGCGCCGATCCGCTGCGGATCGGCAGGCCCGAGCTTCTCCATCGGCATGCCGCCCTCCCCCGTACTTGTGCGACAGCCCGAGGATAGTGCGGCCGAACGGGGAGGTGGCCGGAGCGGTGTCTACGGTTCCGTAACAGCGGATGCCGTTTCTGTCACGGTTCGCACACCCGAATCCGGGCCCGAATCCGGGCCCGGGCCCGCGCTCGCCTCCGTGACCGTCTCCATCGCGCCGATCAGGCGCTCCAGCACCCGGACGGTCTCGGCCAGTTCGGCCTCGCCGAGGGTCTCCGCGAGGCGGTCCGCGAAGGCCGCGTGTCCGGGGGTGATCCGCCGGACCGCCGCGAGGCCCTCCTCCGTGGGGCGGAGGAGCTTGGCGCGGCGGTGGGCGGGGTTGGGCACGTACTCCGCGAGGCCCCGCTCGACCAGCAGATCGGCGATCCGCTGCACGCTCTGCCGGGTGATGCCCATGGCGCGGGCGATCCCGGACACGGGCAGCGGCTCCTTCAGTACGGCCCCGAGCACCTGCCACCAGGCGGCGGTGAGCCCGGCGGGGCGGGCCAGCTCCTCGGCCACGCCCATGAACTGGCCGTTCAGCCGGAAGATGCCGAGCGCGCTGCGGCTGAACAGGTCCTGCCGTGCCCTGTCCGCCCCGCCCGGCTCGTCCTTCGTACTCACCGGCCGGCCGCCTCGAGCACCGCGAACGCCTCCGCGTCCGAGTCGTGGAACAGCCGGTACCAGGCGTCGAGCACCTCTCCCTCGTACACCCCGAGCAGTCCGAAGACCTCCCGCGCGAACGCGACGGGCTCGGTGGGCCCTGCGGTGATCAGCCTGCCGTCCGTGACCGCGTCGGTGTCGACGTACCGCTCGCCGCCCTTGTATCCCGTGGCCGCCAGATAGAAGGAGACGGCACTGGTGTGGGCCCGGTCGTCGAGCAGCCCCTCGCGGGCGAGGCCGGCCGTGCCCCCGCAGATCGCGGCGACGGGCACGTCGGCGTCCAGGAACTCCCGTGCCTTGCGGGCGAAGGGGGCGAGGTCGTCGCTCGTGTCCCACAGATCGGCTCCCGGCAGGATCAGCAGCGAGCTGTCCTCGGGCCGCAGGTCGTCGAGGGTGACGTCGGGCTGGATCCGCAGCCCGCCGACGGACCGCACGGGGGCCAGAGACGCTCCGACCGTCCGGATCTCGTAGCCGCCCCTCGCGAGGTACGCGGTCGTGTGGCCGGTCTCCCAGTCGGCGAGCGTGTCGTAGACGGCGAGGTGTACGGGCTTGCGGTTGCCGTTCATGGTTCCTCCTCGGTCGTGCTGCTGGATACAGCCCTGCATGTTCGGTACGGCCCTGCATGTGCTTGTGTAAGCATGCTGTCATCACGACAGCATGCTGTCAACAGCTTCCCTGTTGCCGCGGCCGAGGCTCCCCGGGCGTCCCTACACACGACAACCTGTCGCGTTCCCGGCCGCACCGCAGACAGGACGCCGATGTCGCGCCCTCGCCCCGCGCACCTACGCTCGGCCGCATGACCCCTCAGCCCAATCCCCAGGCCGGCGCCGCCGTGAAGGCCGCGGACCGTGCGCATGTTTTCCACTCCTGGTCGGCACAGGAGCTCATCGACCCGCTCGCCGTCGCCGGTGCGGAGGGGGCGTACTTCTGGGACTACGACGGCAGGCGGTATCTGGACTTCACCAGCGGGCTCGTCTTCACGAACATCGGCTACCAGCACCCGAAGGTCGTCGCCGCGATCCAGGAGCAGGCCGCGAGCATGACGACGTTCGCGCCGGCCTTCGCCGTCGAGGCCCGGTCGGAGGCGGCACGGCTGATCGCCGAGCGGACGCCGGGGGATCTGGACAAGATCTTCTTCACCAACGGGGGCGCCGAGGCCGTCGAGAACGCCACGCGCATGGCCAAGCTGCACACCGGCCGGCCGAAGGTGCTCTCCGCCTACCGCTCGTACCACGGCGCGACCTCCGCCGCGATCAACCTCACCGGTGACCCGCGCCGCTGGCCGAACGACAGCGGGGCGGCCGGGGTCGTGCACTTCTGGGCGCCGTTCCTGTACCGCTCGCCCTTCCACGCGGAGACCGAGCAGCAGGAGTGCGAGCGCGCGCTCCAGCACCTCGCCGACACCATCGCCTTCGAAGGACCGGCGACCATCGCCGCGATCATCCTGGAGACGATTCCGGGTACGGCCGGGATCATGATGCCGCCGCCGGGATATCTGGAGGGCGTCCGCGCGCTCTGCGACGAGTACGGGATCGTCTTCGTCCTGGACGAGGTCATGGCGGGCTTCGGACGGACCGGGCACTGGTTCGCCGCGGACCACTACGGGGTCGTGCCCGACCTGATGACGTTCGCGAAGGGTGTGAACTCCGGGTACGTGCCGCTGGGCGGTGTCGCGATCTCGCCGGCCATCGCCGAGACGTTCGCGAAGCGCCCCTACCCCGGCGGGCTCACCTACTCCGGGCACCCGCTCGCCTGTGCCGCCGCCGTCGCGACCCTCAACGTGATGGAGGAGGAGGACATCCTCGGACAGGCCACCCGGATCGGCGCGGCCGTGCTCGGTCCCGGGCTGCGCGAGCTGGCCGAACGCCACCCGAGCGTCGGCGAGGTCCGCGGCACGGGTGTCTTCTGGGCCCTGGAACTCGTACGGGACAAGGAGACGCGGGAGCCGCTGGTGCCGTACAACGCGTCCGGTGCGGCGAACGCGCCCATGGCGGCGTTCGGTGCCGCGGCGAAGGCGCACGGTCTGTGGCCCTTCATCAACATGAACCGCACCCATGTCGTTCCCCCGTGCAACATCACGGAGGCGGAGGCCAAGGAGGGTCTGGCCGCGCTCGACGAGGCGCTCTCGGTGGCGGACGAGCACACGGTGTAGCGCGGGACCGGTGCGATCCGGGTGACCCTTTTCCGAACGCGTAAGGTGACTGGCTCGTAGACATGAGCGAGTACTTACCCGATCGGGGAAGGAACCGGACGATGCCCCGCACCGGCAGCGGCAATGGCGCCGTCACCCGCAGCACCCTGCGGCAGCAGATCGCGGACGCGCTCCGCGACGAGGTGCTGGGCGGACGTCTCAAGCCGGGCCAGGAGTTCACGGTCAAGGAGATCGCCGAGCAGTACGGCGTCTCCGCGACCCCCGTCCGCGAGGCCCTGGTCGACCTGTCGGCCCAGGGCCTGCTGGACGCGGACCAGCACCGCGGCTTCCGCGTCCACGAGTACTCGCTGAACGACTACCGGGGCATGATCGAGGCCCGCAGCCTGGTCACGGACAGCATCTTCCGCGGGCTGCTCGACGGGGAGGCCACCACCACCCGGGGCGCCCGTGCCGCGCTCGCCACCCGGATCGACGACCCGCGCACCGGTGCCGCGCTCGCCGGGGTGCGGCGGCGCGGCGAGGAGGCCCAGCGGGCGGCCGCCGCCGGTGACCTCAACATCCTCATCGGCTACGACCTGCGCTTCTGGCGCGAGCTCAGCGGGCTGTTCGGCAACCCCTACCTCGCCGACTTCCTGCACCGGCTGCGCGTCCAGTCCTGGGTGTGCGCGGTCCAGCACCTGCGCCGGGTCGACGATCTGCGCGGCCGTCTGTGGTCCGAGCACACGGCCCTCGTGGACGCCCTCACCGAACGCGACGCCCCGACCGCACACACGATCGTGACCGCGTACGACGCGCACTCGCTGGCGCTGATCGAGCAGCTGGTGGCGGACTAGGTCCGAGGAGCGGGGATCGAGGCGCCCGGGGCGGGGCCGGGGATCCGGGGCCGGAAGTGGTGGGTGTGGGGGTGGGGCCGTCAGGTGTGGGGTATTCGACGTTCACGGCGGGGCCCGACCGCGCTCGCACCCATTACGCTTTCTTGACCACCGTGCTACGCGAGGAGCTCTCTGTTGGCCTGTGACCTGTGGCTGGTCCCGCTCGTCGACGTGTTGTGCCACACCCCCGACAACCCCTTCGCCGAGGAACTCGCGCTCTACGACAAGGTCCTGGGCGAGGCCGGACTTCCGCCGGTGCCGGTCTACGCCTATATGCCGGGCCTCTCCGGCGATGTGGCACCGGTCGCGGGCTTCGACTACGACGCGCTGCACTTCCTGCGCCGCGCGTACCTGCTGCAGGTGTGCGGGCTCGCGGTGACGCCGGTCGACGAACTGGGCGGTGACTACGAGCAGTTGCTGGAGATGTTCGACGCGACGGCCCAGCAGTCCCACCTGGTCTGGCACTACGACCACGCGGGCGCGTACGTACCGGTGGACTTCCCGCACCCGCTGTCGAGCGACGAACTCCTCGCGGGCGGGGGTCCCTTGGGCTCGTCCCAGGCCCTGCTGCGGGAGCTGGAGTTCGTCGCCCCGACGATCGGCATCGACCCCGCCGTGCCTCCCCTCCCGCCGGAGCCCCCCATGGCCCCCACCGAGCTGGAGGAGCCGGCCGCGCCCGCGCCCTTCGACTCGAGCCCGTTCGCGCGCGAACGGCATGTGTGGCTGGGGCTGCACGCGGCGGCGACGCGGAGTCTGGCGCAGGGCTCGATGATCATCTTCAGCTAGCGCTGCCCTGTGAGTGTCAGGACGTGCACACGTCGGTCAGTTCGTCGGCGGCGGCGTCGATCCGGCTGGAGTCCGGGCTGGTGTCGCCGTCCAGGACGGCCTTGTTGTAGTCCTTGACGGCGTCGTTGAGGTCGTCGACCGCCTTGCCGACCTTGTCGTCGTCGACCTTGTCGCCGTCCGTCCTGTCGTTGATCCTGTCGAGGTTCTTCTCGATGGTGTCGATGGACGTGTCGGTCCGCATGGGATCCTTCACCGCGTCCGCACCGGCCTCGTGGATCGCCTTGAGGCTGTCGGCGATCGTGTCGGCGTTCTTGAGGCAGCTCAGGGAGTTGTCGAGGTCGTCGTCCTCGCATCCGGTGAGCAGCCCGGCGGCGAGCGTGACGGCTGCCAGGGTGGTGACGACGGTGACGGTACGGCGTACGGGGCGACGGTTCGCGGCCATGGAATCGGCCCTTCCTGGATCGGCTGGTGGTGCCGTCCACGATTCCGTCGTACTCGCGCGGCCACGAGGGACCGGCCCCCCGAGTCCGTGGTGTAGCGGGCTACACCATCGTCGCCCCGGCGGTCAGCGCAGCTCGGACAGGCCCTTCTGGAGATCCTCGCCGTTCATGATCGGGGTGACCTCGACCTCGGCGTTGAACTGGGTGAGGAACGGCTCACCGACAGGGGGCAGCTCCGAGCTGTCCTTCATGTCGAAGAACAGCAGGCAGGTACGCCGGCCGCCCATGGGCGCGAAGTACGCCGCCTCGGGCTTGAGATGGTCCAGGATCTCCTTGATCAGCTCCGGCATCTTCCCGCTGCGGATCGCTTCGTTCGACTTCTCCGTGTCCAGAGTGGCCTTGAGCATGACGCGCATCGCGCTCACCTTCTTCTGATCGACGCACGCACGTTTGCACTCTCAGCCTATGCCCGCTATGTGAGGTACGCCCACTCTTGCTCCTGCAGTGCGGTCCGCAGGAGCAGCGGGTGCACGAGGTGTTCGGGGGTCACCGGCCGGTACCGCCAACTCAGCGGCCAGGTCGGCCCGTCGAGCGCCGGGACCGGGATGTACGAGACGTGGCCCGGACCCGCGGCGAGCCGGGTGACTCCGTCGGGCCAGGCGCGGTGTGCCGTGCTGCCGGCCGGGACCAGGAAGTACACGGCCCGGCGCGCGTTGGCCTCCTCGACGACCGGTCCCGGGTTCCCACCCGTCATCCGCGCGAGGGTGTCCGCGAGGCGCCGGCCGCGGGATCCGTCGACCCGCACGGCGTCGAACCGGACGCCTGCTCTTCGGAGTTGGAGACCGGTGAGGGGGACCCAGTCAGGGGCGAGTGGGGGTTCGTCGAGGTTTGATTCGTGACTTTCTGTGTCCATGGGGACAGTTTCGGCAGGCCGGGCTAGCGTCTTCCATAACTCTGCGTCGACCGCTGGTAACGGTGGGGAAGTCGGCGTTGGCTTGTTGAGACCGGTTGAGTCCGGTTGAGTCCGGGGAGTGACTGCACATGGCGCGGGCCGAGAACAAGACTGAGGCTGGCGGAGTGACCCGTATGGTCGCCGACCTCGCGAAAGCACTGCGTGAGCAACAGCAGCTTTCCCAGGAGCAGTTGGGGCGGAAGATCGGTTACACCGGCTCGGCGGTCAGCGCGATGGAGACATGCGCGCAGCCCGCGAGCGACCAGATGCTGGTCAAGCTGGAGGAGACGATCGGGGCGGGGCTGGGGGTCTTCGAGAAGGCGCGGACGTATGTGCGGATGGACAAGTATCCGGCGCAGTTCAAGAACTATGCGTTGCTGGAGCAGCGGGCCCTGACCCTCTCGTCGTACGTGACGCTCGTGGTCGACGGCCTGTTCCAGACGGAGGCGTACGCTCGGGCGCTGATCAGCGGCGGCTATCCCCCACTGTCCGAGCAGCGCATCGAGGAGCTTGTCGAGGCACGGATGGCTCGCAAGGCGCTGTTCACCAGGGAGCCGCTCGCGTTGCTCGAGTTGGTTCTCGAGGAGTCCGTGCTGCGGCGTGTGGTGGGCGGCCGCGCGGTCATGTGCGAGCAGCTCCTGCACCTTGTCGAGTGTGCGCAACGCCGGAACGTAACTCTGCAGGTGCTGCCTCTGGACTCCGGTGCCCTTGGCGAACACGCAGGCGTGCGTGGTGAGATGAAACTGCTGGAGACTCCCGAGCACGACCACGTCGTATACCTCGAACCGCAGGACGAGAGCCTCCTGATCAGCGATCCGGCAAAGGTGAGTACGTACGCACAGCGGTATGCGAAGATCCGCGCACAGGCCCTCGGCCCTCGTGAATCGCTGGGCCTCATCGAGCGGTTGGCAGGAGAACAGGAATGAGCGGCGAACTCCGATGGTTCAAGTCGAGCTACAGCGACAGCGGTGGCGCTGACTGTGTCGAAGTCGCCCTCGCCCCCCACACCATCCACATCCGTGACTCCAAAAACCCCGGTGGCCCAGACCTCACCGTCTCCGGTGAAGCCTGGGCCGGGTTTCTCGCCGGTCAGTTGTACTTTCGCCAGTCGTAGGTCAACTGGTACTTGCCTCCGTGGCCGCTGAAGTTGATCGTCTTGTCAGGGCTGTTGTCCTGGCCACCGAACGTGTTGGTCAGGCCGTGGATCGCACAGCTGACCGTGTACGGCTTGAAGACGTCGTCGCCCCACAGGCCCTTCAGCCACTCGAAGACCTGGCCGACCACAAAGCCCACCGCGATGCCGACGGCAACGCCGACGGGCCCGCCGGAGACACCGATCGCCCCACCGATCGCGGCCGCGACCGCCGTGATGACCTTGTCCTTCACCTTGTCGAGCAGCTTGTTCAGGAAGTCCGCGAGGCCGCCCCAGTCGATCTCCGCGAGCACGAACGTGCAGAAGTACGTCTTGGGGAACGTCACCTTGCTGCTCTCGGTGAGGCTGAACGTCGTGAACCGCCGCGGCGGTGAGTACGTCTGCACGCCCCCACTGCTGAAGCTCTTCACACGGAACGCCGAGACCTTCTTGGTGTCCCCGTCCTCGTCCACAGACGTCCCGCCGAGGTCGATCTCGTCCTTGCCGATCTCGTTGGTCTCCTCGACACACTTGACCCGGTGGATGCGCAGCTCCAGATTGCGCAGTTCCACGCCGCTCGCCGCGGCGGCCGACGCGGTCCCCTCTCCGGTCAGCGCCTTGGCCATCCGCTCCAGCTCCTGGACCGGGAACTTCAGGTTCTGCGGGAACGCCAGCCTGCCGGTCTGCGCCTCGATGCCGGTCTTGGCCTTGAGGTCGACCTTGGCGAGGTCACCGAGCCGCTTCTGGCGGGCCGCCCCGCCGCCGAGCTCGGTCATGACCTTGTCCGCCGCCTGCTTCCGCTGTCCCTCGGGCAGCTCACGGAAGCGGCTCGCGAGCAGTTGTTCGACGCTGCCGGCCTCGTCCGGGAGCGGGTAGGAGCGGGGATCCGCATGGTGCGCGGCGACCTTGTCGGCCGCCAGCTGGATCTCCAGCGCTACCCGCTGGGCCACCGCCTTGAGTTTGGCGCTGGGTATGTCGGTGACTTCGATTTCCTTGTCATCGGCCATGAAAACTTCCCCCCTGTTTGTCTGATGGCGCGAGCCACAGACGCTAGGTCGCCGGCGCCGGGAAACAACCTCGGGAACGACCCGGGAGAGTCCCTAGTCCTGCCCCGGAAGCGCAACCTCCTGGCTCGCCAGCAGTGCGGCGAGGCGGGTGCGGGAGGGGACGCCGAGCTTGGCGTAGATGCGTCCCAGGTGGAACTCGACGGTCTTGACGCTGATCACCAGCTCCCGCGCCACCTGCCGGTTGGTCAGACCGGCCGCCACCCGCCCGGCCACCATCCGCTCCTGCGCGGTGAGCGACGACGCGTCGGCCCGGAGCCGCGCCTGCCCGGGAACGCCCGGACCGTCGACGCCCGAATCGGGTGCGCCCGAACCACCGACGGGCGCACCTCCGGCGGCCGAGCCACCGACGACCGGTCCGCCCACGACCGGACCCCCGACCGCCAACTCCCGCTCGCAGCGCTCCAGATCGGGCCGCGCCCGCAGCCGTACGAGAAGACCGCGGGCCTCGCGCAACTGCTCCCCGGCCCGGGCCCGCTTGGCCGTACGGCGCAGGAACTGTCCGTACGCGAGATGCACCTGGGCCCGCCCGAAGGGCTCCTGGGTGCGGCGGGCGTGCCACAGCGCGGTCCGGAACGCCTTCTCCGCGACGGCCGTGTCCCCGACGGCGGCCGCCAGGGTGCCCCGGCTCCGGGCGGCCCGCATCAGCGCACCCGCGCGGTCCCGTCGCAGGGCTAGTGCCTCGTACCGGCCGAGGACCCGTGCGGCCCGGCGATGCTCCCCGAGTTCGGTCCAGGCGTCGGCCAGCAGATCCGGCCACGGCACGGCACCCGGCTCGTCGCGGTGACCGAGGGGATCGAGGGCATCGAGGTGAGAGAGGGGATCGGCGGGGTCCGCTTGGCTCCCTTCGCCGTCGGCGTCCGGTGGAAGCAGCGGTTCCAGCGCGGCGACGACGTCCTCGGGCCGGCCGAGTGCCCGTGCCAGGTGGGCCTCGGCGAGCGCCGTCCACACGGACGATCCCATCCCCACGCCCGTCCCCGTTCCCGTTCCCCCGGTCATCCGCCGCAGCTGCTCCCGGGCCTCGGCGAAGGAGCCACGGGCGGAGTGGGTGAGGGTCGCGAGCATCCGGCAGTACAGGGCGGCGTACGACTGCCCGCCGCCGTCGGTGAGCGCCAGGGCCGGTTCGCAGTGGCCGAGCGCGGCGTCCCAGTGGCCCGCCCGGTACTCGGCCGCGGCGAGCGCACCGGCAGCCGTCATACGGAAGGGCGCCGTGTGGGTCCTGCCGGCCGCGAGCACCCCGGTGAGGTCCCGCAGGGCGCCGGTGAGATCGCCGGTGACCATCCGCAGCGTGCCGCGCCCCATCAGGTCCTGCAGCTGCGCGGGCGACGCCACGGCGGGATCGGGCAGCCGGTCCAGCGCCACGAGGGCGCGGGCAGTCTGTCCCGCCCGGCCGCTCGTCGCCGTGCCGCCGAGCGCCAGATGGCGGACCGTGTCGACGGCGGGCGCGTGCGGTGCGAGGCGCAGGGCGAGACCGGCCCAGTTGGCGGCCTCGGTGTCGCTGGCCGCGCCCCCGCGCAGGGCCGCGAACCGACCGGCGATCCGGGCGGCGAGCACCCGGTCGGCGACCGGATCGCAACGCCGCCAGGCATCGCGCAGCAGGCTCTCCGCCCGGTCCGGGTCGTCCTCGCCGAGCCGCCCCAGCAGATAGCTGCGCCACCCGCTCGCGGCGAACTCCCCCACCTGGGCGGCGACTTCGGCGGCGTCCGGCACGTCACCGGCCAGCAGACGGCACTCGATCGACTCCAGCGTGTACTGCTCGTACGCGGCCCGGCCGGGTGCGAGACGTGCCGCCGCCGACAACTGCCGCTCGGCCTTGTGCCACGCCCGTCCGGCGACGGACCGGCGTCCGCACGCGGCGAGTTCGGCGGAGAGCCCCGGCGCGGGGCCTGCCGCGGCGCGGGCCCGGTGGTGGAGGGCGGTCTCCTCGTCGCCGGCGAGGGCCGCGGCCCCGCGGTGCAGGGCGCGGCGCCGGGCCGGCCCGAGTGCGTGGTAGACGGCGGCGTGCACGACCGGATCGGGGAAGCGGACGACCGAGTCGTCAGGACGTTCCGTCAACAGCCCGGCACGGACGGCTTGTTCGAGCGCGGGCAGCGGATCCGCGAGTCCGGCGAGGAGCGCCGCCTCGGCGAGAGGACAGCACCGGCCGAGGACACTCGCCGCGGCCAGCAGCGCCTCCGTGTCGGGGCTGCAGGAAAGGAGCCGGGACCGGACGGAGAAGGCGCACGACCTGGGTGCCGGTGGCGTGGCGTCCGTATGCTCCAGGACCTCGCCGAGCCCGGCCCCCTCCCTCTCCAGCAACTCCCGTACGTACGCCGGATTGCCGCCGGTGTGCTCGTACAGCCGGGCGGCGGCGCGGGCGGTCAGGGATCCGGGGCCCAACGCCTCGCCCAGGGTGCGGAGTTCGGCGGGTGCCAGCCCGCCGAGCCGGATCCGGACGGCCGCGCCGCCCCCGAACAGCCGCCGCTGCCCCTCCGGAACGCGCGGATCGGCGATGTCCCTGACCACCACCACGACCATGACGCGCGGGACACCCAGGACGCTCAGCCTGCGCGCGGCGAAGCCGAGGGCACCCAGCGAGGCAGTGTCGGCCCACTGGGCGTCGTCCACGACGAGGGCGACCGAGTCCCCGCAGGTCCTGTCCCGGCAGGTCCCGTCCCGGCCGGTCCCGAACCGGCAGGTCCCGAACTGGCAGGTCCCGTCCGGCTCCTGGAGTTCAGGCATCTTCTGGAGCGTCTCCAGCAGCGCGATCCCCCCGGCCCGCGGATCGGCCCAGGGACCTGAACCTGGACCTGGACCTGGACCTGGACCTGGACCTGGACCTGGACCGATGAGCTGTTCCAGCACCCCGTACGGGAACGCGGTCGCGCCGTCCTCCCCCTCCGCGTACAGCACACGCGGCACATCTTCGAGGAAGTGCCGTACGAGCGCGGTCTTGCCGCTCCCCGCGGGCCCCTCCACCAGCACCCGCTGCGGCCGTCCGCTGCCGGCCCTCTCCCGCGCCCGGGCCAGAGCGGCGAGTTCCTCTTTCCGTCCGACGAACACCTGCCTCATGGCCCATCCCCCCGATGGCCCGCCGTTTCCCGCATCGTGCCACCGACCCCGCCCGGCGTCCCGGGCCGGGGCCAACCCCTTGGACCGCAGGCCCCGCCCACGTCCCGCGAGGTCTCTCCCGCTCCGGCAGCACACCGTCCGGAGACCGGAAAACGCTTGCCGCGGACGCGTCCCTACGCAGAGAGGCCCATACGCAGAGAAGTGGGGCTCCGGCCGGACCGGACACCCCACTTCACTGCCGGATGAACCAGATGAACTAGATGAACGAGTTGATCTCGATCGTCTCGTCGCGGCCCGGGCCGACTCCGATCGCGGAGATCGGGGCGCCGGACATCTCCTCGAGCGCCTTCACGTAGTCCTGCGCGTTCTTCGGGAGGTCCGCGAAGGTCTTGGCCTTCGTGATGTCCTCCGACCAGCCCGGCAGGGTCTCGTAGATCGGCTTCGCGTGGTGGAAGTCGGTCTGGGAGTACGGGAGTTCCTCGACGCGCTTGCCGTCGATCTCGTACGCCACGCAGACCGGGATCTCCTCCCAGCCGGTCAGGACGTCGAGCTTGGTGAGGAAGAAGTCGGTCAGGCCGTTGACGCGCGTCGCGTAGCGGGCGATGACCGCGTCGAACCAGCCGCAGCGACGGTCACGGCCGGTGGTGACACCGCGCTCGTGGCCGATGCGGCGCAGGGCCTCGCCGTCCTCGTCGAAGAGCTCGGTCGGGAAGGGGCCGGCACCGACGCGCGTGGTGTACGCCTTCAGGATGCCGATGACCCGGCTGATCTTCGTGGGGCCCACACCCGAGCCGGTGCAGGCACCGCCGGCGGTCGGGTTGCTGGACGTCACGAAGGGGTACGTGCCGTGGTCGATGTCCAGCAGCGTGCCCTGGCCGCCCTCGAACAGGACCACCTTGTCCTCTTCTAGCGCCTTGTTGAGCACGAGGACCGTGTCGGCGACGTACGGGCGCAGCTTCTCCGCGTACGTCAGCAGTTCCTCGACGACCTGCTCCGACTCGATGGCGCGTCGGTTGAAGACCTTGGTGAGGAGCTGGTTCTTGCCGTCGAGGGCCGCCTCGACCTTCTGCATCAGGATCGACTCGTCGTACAGGTCCTGGACGCGGATGCCGACGCGGTTGATCTTGTCCGCGTAGGTCGGGCCGATACCGCGGCCGGTCGTGCCGATCTTCCGCTTCCCGAGGAAGCGTTCCGTCACCTTGTCCACCGTCACGTTGTACGGCGTGATGATGTGCGCGTTTCCGCTGATGAGGAGTTTGGAGGTGTCGACGCCTCGCTCGTTCAGTCCGTTCAGCTCGGAGAACAGGACCGACGGGTCGACGACGACTCCGTTGCCGATGACCGGAGTACACCCCGGCGAGAGGATTCCGGAAGGGAGGAGGTGGAGGGCGTACTTCTGATCGCCCACGACTACCGTATGGCCGGCGTTGTTGCCGCCCTGGTAGCGCACCACATAGTCCACGGAACCACCGAGCAGGTCGGTGGCCTTTCCCTTGCCTTCGTCACCCCACTGAGCACCGAGCAGCACAAGTGCGGGCACGCGCGTACACCCCTTCCGGGCGGGGCATGTCCAAGGTCGGGGACGTACGCGGCTGGTTCTGGTACGGCTGCGTACGCCGGCGACCACCTTTGGCCGCGACCGTCGGACCGGATGCCCCGGAATAGACGAAGCCCCTGGCGCAATAGCGCAAGGGGCTCTTGCACAAAGATGCTACCCGAGGAAGCGAGGCAGGACCGAGGTGTCGACTTCCGACCAGCTCCTTGTGGTCATCGACCCGGTCGCCCGTCACGGTGACGGTGAGGCGGTGCGGATCGCAAAAGACGTGCTCAGCGCGGGTGCGACGACGAAAGTGTGCCTTCCTGACGGGCCCGAGGAATTCGATCGGGCACTTGCCAGGAGAGGGTCACGACGGCCTGTCGTGATCGGGGACGACCGGGCGCTTTTGCGCGCGGTTTCCGTTTTGTACCGGCGGCGCGAGCTGGCCGGATGTGCACTGTCCCTGGTGCCGGTGGGTGTGAGCGGCGGAGCGCTGTCGCTCGCGCGGGCGCTGGGGGTGCCCATAGGGGCCGTCGCCGCGGCCCGGGCCGTGCTCGAAGGGTCCGAGCGGCGGCTCGATCTCCTGGTCGACGACAGCGACGGGGTGGTGCTGGGGGCGCTGCGGATTCCGCCGTTGGCGGGAGGTAGGTGGGGGGCTGCCGGGGCGGGGGTTGGCTCGGGTGGAGGTTTGGGGGCTGGGGTTGGTTCTGGGGCTGGCGCTGATGCCGGGTACGGGACTGGTTCTGGGGCTGGTTCTGGGGCTGGTTCTGGTTCTGGGGCTGGCAATGGGTCCGGTTCTGGGTCCGGGGGCGGCTCCCGGTTGGGCTTGGGGCTGGGGTTCGGATTGGGCTCGGGTTCCGGGGCCGGATCCGATTCCGCGTCCCGTTCCGGGTCCGAGTCTGCGTCCGGGTCCGCGTCCGGGTCCGGGTCCCGTTCCGGAAGTGGTTCGGAGGACGGCGGCGGGCATCACCATCACTGGCTTCGTACCTGCCAGTCCCTCGTACGGACCCTCGCCGCCCGGCCCGCCCGGGTGCCGGCCCCTGCGGTCACCGGGCCCACGCGGCTGCGGATCGAGGTCGACGGGGTGACCCTCGTCGACCTCGACCAGCCACTGGAGTCCGTGTGCGTCATGCCGGGTCGGGTGGGCGGGGGTGCGCGGGTCGAGGTGCGGCCCGCTTCCGTCGGCGCGGAGGCCGCTCTGCTGGAGGCCGTGGCCCGGACGATCACCGTCTCCGGGTCGGACTTCCGGTACCGGGCGGACGCGATGGTCGCGGGGCCGGTGCGAACGCGGACGTGGACGGTACGGGAGGGGGCGTGGGGGCTGACGTTGCCGGGGTGACCGGAGCACTCCGCGGGTGAGCACGGCGCCCCGTCCGGGCCGACGGGGCTCCGGGGCTCCGGGGCTCCGGGGCTCCGGTTGCCGTCGGCCGAACGCGGGGTGGGTCAGGCGGTGGGATCGGTCGGACCGACCGCCTGCTGCGGGAACGGCAGCGGGAACGGCGGGGCCGCCACCTGCTGGGCCGGCGGCTGCAGCTCGGTCAGGACAAGGGCGCTGGAGGGTACAGCGGCGCGCAGGGCATGGAGCTGGAGGAGGGCGACGTGGAGCTGCTCGATGCCCTCGTACGCCTCGAATGCCAGCACCAGACGGGCCCGCGTCTCCAGGGTCTGCCACGCATAGCGCCGCCGGAGGTTGGTCATCTGCCGTGCGTCGGCGCGCAGGAAGGTCGAGCCCGCCGAGAAACCGGCCGCCAGCAGGGCCAGGACGGCCGCCGGGACACGAGCACCCGTGGAGGCCAGGCCCGCGGCGCCGGAGACCCCGGCCAGGACGGCCGCGGGAAAACCGAGACAGATGTTGGTCGCGTTCCACAGCTTGCCGCGCCGCTGCGCCCGCCGCGCCCCGATGCGCGCTTCGTCGATGAGCAGCTCGACCTCGGCGCGAAGAACTCGCATGCGTTCGTCGACGTCGGCTCCACCGGCGGGCGACCCCGCCAGGATGCGCGGGACGACGGGATCACCAGGCGCGTCCGGAACACCCGGAACACGCGGAGCCGTCGGTTCGAGATTGTTGTCCGGCACGAATCCCCCTGTGTGCCAACGGAGTTGGAGGCAAGCCGGAGTGTAGGGGACCGTGTCCGTCCGAGGGGCCGTGTCCGTCCGAGGGGCCGTGTCCGTCCGAGGGGCCGTGTCCGTCCGAGGGGCCGTGTCCGTCCGAGGGGCCGTGTCCGGCCGGAGAGTGGCGTCCGCCTACGACAGCTTCGTCGGTGTCGTCGGTGTCGTCGGCAGTGTGTCCGACTCGTCCTTCAGGTTCACCCCGGTGAGACGCAGCTCGCGGGCCCGGCGCATGAGGACCGTCAGCTTGGCGGCAGCCGTCTCGTAGGACAGGCCCAGCGGAGGCCGGATGTTGGAGAGGCAGTTGCGGTCGGCGTCCGTGGTGTGGCCGGGGCGGGGCGCGTACGTGAGGTATGCGCCCAGGGAGTCCGCCGCCGACATCCCGGGCCGCTCGCCGACAAGGACGACGACCATGGCGGCACCCACCGCGTGGGCGACATCGTCACCGAGCGCCACCCGGGCCTGCTCGGCCAGGACGACCGGCGCGACCCGCCACCCGCCAGGCAGCCGTGCCGTCACCGCACGGATCAGCGGCGCCGCGTGGTCGTGGACGGCCCGGCTCGACAGCCCGTCCGCGACGACGAAGACGACGTCCCAGTCGTCCCAGGCACCGCAGGTGTCACGCGGCAGGTGCGCCCGGTCGACGTCGTCCAGCCTGCGGCCCAGGTCCGGTCGCTGGAGGTACGTCAACCGGTCGGGAGCCGCGCTCCGGACCCGTACCGTCGGCACACCCGGCAGCGCGGACGCCACCACGTCCGGGTCGAACGGCGAGTGCACCGCGTCCCGCGCCGCCGCGTGCGCGGCCTGGAGTTCGAGGCGGTGGCGCGTGGGCAGGGCGGAGCCGGCCCGGCCCAGCCCGATCCGCGCCTGGGTGTGCCGCCGCAACCCGGCCCACAGCGCGGCGTCCGACGGCTCGGGAGCCGCCACCCCGTCCATCAATGCCCTTACCAGCAAAGCGAGTTGACGGTCAGTCATGCTGCCAGCTCCTTGCCGATGGCCATCAGGGGGTGGGCGGCGCCGGCGACGGACCGTATCCCGCCCCGTTCGTCGAGCAGACCGATCCCGTCGAGCCATGCCTCGAACTCCGGTGCCGGGCGCAGCCCCAGGACCTCACGGAGGTACAACGCGTCGTGGTAGGAGGCTGATTGGTAGTTGAGCATGATGTCGTCGCCGCCGGGCGTGCAGATGACGAAGGACGCCCCGGCCACGCCCAGCATGGTCAGCATGGTGGCGATGTCGTCGTCGTCCGCGTCGGCGTGGTTCGTGTAGCAGATGTCCAGTCCCATGGGCAGGCCGAGCAGCTTGCCGCAGAAGTGGTCCTCAAGGGCGGCCCGGAGGATCTGACGGCCGTCGTAGAGGTACTCCGGACCGATGAAGCCGACCACCGTGTTGACCAGCAACGGCTCGTAGCGGCGGGCCACCGCGTACGCGCGCGCCTCGACCGTCTGCTGGTCGACGCCGTGGTGCGCGTCGGCCGAGAGCGCGCTGCCCTGGCCGGTCTCGAAGTAGAGGGCGTTGGACCCGACCGTGCCACGGCCCAGGGCGCGCGCCGCCTCGTACGCCTCGTCGAGGAGGCCGAGGGTGACGCCGAAGGACGCGTTCGCGGCCTGCGTACCGGCGATGGACTGGAAGACGAGGTCGACGGGCGCCCCGGCCGCCATCAGGTCGATGCTCGTCGTGACATGGCTGAGCACGCAGGACTGGGTGGGGATCGCGTACCGCCGGATCACGCCGTCGAGGAGTTCCAGCAGGTCCCGTACGGCCTTGGGGCTGTCCGTCGCCGGGTTGATACCGATGACCGCGTCGCCGGAGCCGAGGAGGAGTCCGTCGAGGAGCGCCGCGGCGACGCCCGCCGGATCGTCGGTGGGGTGGTTGGGCTGGAGGCGGGTCGCGATGCGGCCGGGCAGGCCGATGGTGGAGCGGAAGGCCGTGACGACACGGACCTTGCGGGCGACGGCGACCAGGTCCGCGTTGCCCATGAGCTTGGAGACGGCCGCCGTCATCTCGGGGGTCAGACCGGGGGCCAGCGCGGCCAGGGCGCTCGCGTCCGCCGCGTCCGAGAGCAGCCACTCGCGGAACTCCCCGACCGTGAGACCGGCGACCGGCGCGAAGGCCACCGCGTCATGGGTGTCCACGATGAGCCGGGTGACGTCGTCGTCCTCGTACGGGATCAGCGGTTCGGCGAGGAACCGTGCGAGCGGCACGTCCGCCAGCGCCCAGCGGGCCGCGACCCGCGCCTGCGCCGACTCGGCGGCGAGCCCGGCGAGTCGGTCGCCGGAGCGTTCGGGGCTCGCGGCGGCGAGCAGCCGGGCGAGACCGTCGAAGCGGTGGGTGCGGCCGCCGAGGGTCGATGTGTACGTGCTCATGCCGGGGACGGTACGAAGCGCGGGCGTACGGGGTCCATGGCCGGGCGGAGAGTTAACGCAGACGTTCGCTGCCGGGGCGATCCACAGGAGTTCTAAAGGTCTGGTTGACAAACATTTAACGCCCGGACCGGCGACACGACTCATTTTCCGTGCAGCATTCCGGTCGACCGAAGACGAGCGTGAAGACCAGCGGGCGACCGCGGACGACCATGGAAAGGGGCCACCCGATGGCAGTACAAGAGGGCGCAGCCCCCGAGGCGGCGGCGGGCACGGCGGGCGAGGACACCACCGTCCACCGGCTCAAGCCGAACGCGATCGGACTGCTCGGCGTGGTCTTCATGGCCGTCGCCACGGCCGCGCCGATCACCGCGATGACGGGCAACGTGCCCTTCATGGTCTCCTCCGGCAACGGCATCGGAGCCCCCGCGAGCTATCTCGTCGCAATGGTCGTCCTGGCGATCTTTGCGGTCGGCTTCACCTCGATGGCGAAGCACATCACGTCCACCGGCGCCTTCTACGGCTTCATCTCGTTCGGCCTCGGCCGGACCGTCGGCCTGGCTTCGGGGCTCCTGGCGACCTTCGCGTACGTCGTCTTCGAACCGGCCCTGATCGGCATCTTCTCGACCTTCGCCACGACGACCCTGCACGACCAGACGGGGGTGGACGTCCCGTGGTGGGCGTTCGCGATCCTGATGCTCGCGATCAACGCCACGGGCACGTGGTTCGGGGTGTCGGTCGCCGAGAAGCTCCTCGTGGTGCTGCTGGCCACCGAGGTCACGATCCTCGCGGCGATGGCGATCTCCGTCGCACTGCACGGCGGCGGCCCGGACGGCTTCACGTTCGGCCCGGTCAACCCGGTCAACGCCTTCCAGGGGACCTCGGCCGGACTCGGACTCTTCTTCGCCTTCTGGTCGTGGGTCGGCTTCGAGTCGACGGCCATGTACGGCGAGGAGTCCCGCGACCCGAAGAAGATCATCCCCAAGGCCACGATGATCTCGGTGCTCGGCGTCGGCGTCTTCTACGTCTTCGTGTCCTGGATGGCCATCACGGGCAACGGCGAGGCGGCGGCCGTCGAGGCGGCCTCCTCCTCGAACCCGCTCGCCCTCTTCTTCAACCCCACCGAGCAGTACGTCGGCCACTGGGCCGTCATCGTCATGCAGTGGCTGATGATCACCGGCTCGCTGGCCTGCGGCATGGCCTTCCACAACTGCGCCGCCCGCTATCTCTACGCCCTCGGCCGCGAGGGGGTGCTGCCGTCACTGCAGCGCACGATCGGGCGCACCCACCCCGAGCACGGTTCCCCGCACATCGCGGGTCTCGTCCAGACGGTCGTCAGCGCGGTGCTGCTCGGCGCGTTCTGGGCGGCGGGCAAGGACCCTTACACCGGCACGTACGTCCTGCTCGCCATCCTCGGCACGATGGCCATCCTGGTGGTGCAGGCGGTGTGCTCCTTCGCGGTGCTGGCCTACTTCCGCAAGAACCACCCCGAGTCCCGGCACTGGTTCAGGACCTTCACCGCCCCACTCGTCGGCGGCCTCGCGATGCTCGCGGTGGTGGTCCTGCTGGTGTCCAACATGGGCGTCGCGGCCGGCCCCGAGTCCGGTTCGATCGTCCTGAAGTCCACCCCGTGGATCGTCGCGCTGATCGCGGTGGGCGGGGTGGCGTACGCGCAGTACCTGAAGCGCCGGCGCCCGGAGGGGTACGCGCTGCTGGGCAGGACGGTCCTGGAGGAGACCAAGGAGCGCTAGGAAAGTCCCTTCAGGTGGGCGCCCCTTCAGGGGCGTGGGGAACTGCGCGACCAGCCACGACGAACCCGCAGTTCCCCATCCCCCTCAACGGTCACGCCACCCACGGCAACCCCCTTGGCGACCTCACCCGTCGCCGAACTCCCGCTCCTTGTGGACACGCCAACGCTCCATCATCTCGGCGATCTCCCCCTCGACGAACTGAAAGAACGCGCGCGTCTCGTCGAGCCGCCGCCCCGCCGGCGTCTCGACGCCCAGGCTCTCGACCCCCTCGCTCAGGGCGGACTGCCACCGCTTGAGCACCGTGTCCCGGTTGGTCAGCGCCTCGTACCACTGGTCGTTGTGCACGCGGTACCGCTCGCGCCGGGAGCCGGGCTCCCGCTCGCGCGAGACCATGTGCTGCTGCGAGAGATAGCGCACCGCCCCGGAGACGGCGGCGGGACTGACCTGGAGCTGCGCACCGATCTCGGCGGAGGACAGCACCCCGGAGTCCGAGGCGAGCAGGGCGGCGAACACCCGGGCCGGCATCCGCTGCATCCCGGCCCCGACCAGCTGCGCGGCGAAGCTCTCGACGAACTTCGAGACCGCCTCCGGGTCCCGCCCCACCTCACTCGGTTTCGACATCCTTGGATCCTCTCCCCTGCTCAGCGCGCCATGGTCGAGTGTATCCGCGATTTATACGCTTCCTTAACTTCACAAATTTCTGAAGGAAGCGTACGTTCTGAACCATGACGAAGGCAATCACCGTCTCCGGACTGCACAAGTCGTTCGGCAGCACGCACGCCCTGGACGGTCTCGACCTCGACGTCGAGACCGGCGAGGTCCACGGCTTCCTCGGCCCGAACGGCGCCGGGAAGTCCACCACCATCCGCGTCCTGCTGGGCCTCCTGCGCGCCGACTCCGGCGCCGCCCAGCTGCTGGGCGGGGACCCGTGGACCGACGCGGTCGCACTGCACCGCCGGATCGCGTACGTCCCCGGCGACGTGACGCTGTGGCGCAACCTCTCCGGCGGCGAGGTCATCGACCTGTACGGGCGGCTGCGCGGGGGACTCGACAAGGCGCGCCGGGCGGACCTGATCGAGCGGTTCGAACTCGACCCGACCAAGAAGGGGCGCACCTACTCCAAGGGCAACCGGCAGAAGGTCGCCCTCGTCGCCGCCTTCGCCTCGGACGTCGACCTGCTGATCCTGGACGAGCCGACCTCGGGCCTCGACCCGCTCATGGAGGAGGTCTTCCAGTCCTGCGTCGAGGAGGAACGCGACCGGGGCCGCACCATCCTCCTCTCCTCGCACATCCTCAGCGAGGTGGAGGAGCTGTGCGACCGCGTCAGCATCATCCGCAAGGGCCGGACCGTGGAGAGCGGCTCGCTCACCCAGCTGCGCCATCTGACCCGTACGAGCGTCACCGCCGAACTCGCGGGCCCGCCCAACGGGTTGGCGGCCCTGCCCGGCGTCCATGACGTCGACATCCAGGGCAACAGGGTCAAACTCCAGGTGGAGAGCGACAAGCTGAACGCCGTGCTGCGCTCACTCACCGAGTCGGGCGTACGGTCCCTGACCTCGACGCCGCCGACCCTGGAAGAGCTGTTCCTGCGGCACTACCAGGAGGACGTGCGGGCGGAGGCGGTGTCGCGATGACCGCCGTGGCTCCGGGTACTTCGGGCACCTCGGGTACTTCGGGCACTTCAGGCACAAGGTTCGGCGTACGAGCGGGTGGTTCCCGTCAACTGGCCGGAACCTGGACCCTGTTGAGGCTCGCACTGCGCCGCGACCGGGTGATGATCCCGCTGTGGGTCGCGGTGATCGGGCTGATGGTGGTCTCCATGCCCGGCTCGCTGGAGAGCGTCTACTCCACGGCCGCCGAACGTGCCGACGTGGCCCGCCAGATGCTGACCAACAGCTCCCTGCGCGCCATGTACGGACCGGTGTTCGGCGACTCGCTCGGCGGCCTCGTGGCGTGGCGCATCGGAGCGTACGCGGGCGTGTTCGCCGGGATCATGAGCCTGCTCGTCGTCGTGCGGCACACCCGGGACGAGGAGGAGAGCGGCCGTCAGGAGATGGTCTCGGCGGGCATGGTGGGCCGTCGCGCCCCGCTGACCGCCGCGCTCCTCGCCGCCCTCGTCGCGAACGCGGCCCTCGCGCTGATCATCACGGGCGGCCTCGCGGGACAGGGCTCCTCGGGCGCGCTGGCGCTCGGGCTGGGCACGGCCGGGGTCGGCATGGTCTTCGCGACGATGGCCGCGATCGTCGCCCAGCTCACGGAGAGCGCCCGGCTCGCGAAGGGGCTGACGGGCGGACTGCTGGGCGCGGCCTTCGTACTGCGGGCGGCCGGCGACTCGTCGGTGACCGACGGCTCCTCGGTGCTGACGTGGCTGTCCCCCGTCGGCTGGCTGGAGAACCTGCGGTCCTTCGCCGGCGAACGGTGGTGGGTGCTGCTCCTCTTCGTCGCCGCCGTGGCGCTCCAGGGCGTGATCGCGTACGACCTGGCCGGCCGCCGTGACGTCGGCATGAGCTTCCTGCCGACCCGGCCCGGACTCGCGGACGGCCGCCTCGGTACGGCCTGGTCGCTGGCCTGGCGGCTGCAGCGCGGCAGCGTCCTCGGCTGGAGCCTCGGCTTCCTCGCCGCCGGGGCCGCCTTCGGCGGGATCACCACGGGCGCCACGGATCTGGTCGGCGACAACGAACGGACCCGCGAGATCATCGAGCGCATGGGCGGCCAGTCCGGGATCACGGACGCCTTCCTCGCCACGATGGTCGGCATGCTCGGAATGGTCGCCGCGCTGTACGTCGTCCAGTCCGTGCTGCGGCTGCACGCCGAGGAGACCTCCCAGCGCGCGGAACCCGTCCTCGCGAACGCCGTCGGCCGCCTGCGCTGGGCCTCCGGCCATCTGCTGATCGCCTTCGGCGGGGCGACCCTGATCATGCTGGTCGGCGGCCTCGGTCTGGCCCTCGGCTACGGCCAGGACCTCCCCGCCGTCCTGGGCGCCTGCCTGGTCCAACTCCCGGCGATCTGGACCATCGGCGGCCTGGCGGTCCTCCTCCACGGGGTGTCGCCACAGGTGGCTCCGGCCGCCTGGGGTGTGGCGGGCGCGGTCCTCCTCCTGGGCTGGATCGGCCCGGCCCTCGAACTCCCCGACTCGGTCCTGGACCTCTCCCCCTTCGGCCACCTCCCGAAGCTCCCGGGCGGGGACATGACGTGGACACCGGTACTCGTACTCACCATGATCGCGGTGGCGCTGGTGGGAGCAGGCTTGGCCGCACTGAAGCGCCGGGACCTGACAACGGGCTGACGGGCGCCCCCGGTCTTTTTGGGGGCGCGGGGAACTGCGCAATCTTTTAGGGGCGCGGGGAACTGCGCGACCAGCCCCCACCGAACCCGCACATCACCACCGAACCCACCCGCCCCCGCCCGTCACATCTCAACAAGCAACCCCTCCAACCCCCGAATCACGAAGTTCGGCTTCCGCTCGGGCTCGGCAGCGAGCCTGAGCGCAGGAGCCTGATCCAACAACGCCCCCATCGACGCGGCCAGTTCGATCCGCGCGAGCGGCGCCCCGATGCAGTAGTGGATCCCCGCACTGAAGGAGATGTGCGGATTCTCCGGCCGGGACAGATCCAGCACCTCCGGCTCGGCGAACACCGCCGGGTCATGGTTGGCGGAACCGAACAGCAACGCCACCTCGCTCCCCCGCGGAATCACCGTCCCGTCCACCTCGATCTCGTCGAGCACCCACCGCTCGAACAGCTGCAACGGCGTGTCGTACCGCATCAGCTCCTCCACCGCCGTACCCACCAGCCCCCGGTCCGCCCGGAGCGCCGCCAGCTGGTCGGGGTTCCGGAACAGCGCCCACCACCCGTTCACCGTGGCGTTCACCGTCGCCTCGTGCCCCGCGTTCAGCAGGAGCACGCATGTCGAGATCATCTCCTGCTCGCTGAGCCGGTCACCCTCGTCGTACGCCGCGATCAGCCCCGAGACCAGGTCGTCCCCCGGCTCCTTGCGCCGGACCGCGATCAGCTCCCGCAGGAACTCGGTGAACTCGACCGACGCCCGCACCGCCCTCTCCGCCGTCTCCTCCGACGGGTTCAGCTCGTACATCCCGCAGATGTCCGCCGACCAGGGCCGCAACTGCGCCCGCTCGGACTCCGGGATCCCCAGCATCTCCGCGATGACCGCCACCGGGAGGGGCTCGGCGACCACCGTCAGCAGATCGCCGCCCCCTGCCGCGACCAGCTCGCCCACCAGCTCGGACGCCAGCCGGTCCACGTACGGCCGCAGCCGCTCGACCGTCCGCGGGGTGAACGCCTTCGACACCAGCCGCCGGATCCGTGTGTGGTCCGGGGGCTCCAGGTCGAGCATCCCGTGGTCGTTCAGCACGTGGAACGGCTCGTGCTCGGCCGGCGGTGCCGTGCGCCCGAAGTCCTCGTGCGTGAACCGGTGCTGGTACGTCCGGCCCAGGCGCCGGTCCCTGAGCAGCGCCGACACGTCCGCGTGGTGCGGGACCAGCCACTGGTTGGTGGGCTCGTAGTACTGGACCCGGCCCTGGGCACGAAGGTCCGCGTAAGCGGGGTACGGGTTGGCCAGGAAGGCCTGGTCCCAGGGGTCGAACGTCGGCGGGGTCTTGGTAGCTGCCATGACCGGACGCTAACCGGAGGTGTCCCTGTCTGAACAGGGCCGTCCCTCTTCTGCGGGGTGGCCCGCCTTCTGCGGGGTGGCCTGCGGGCCGGTGGGACAGTGCGGTGCCGTCGTGGCTTGTCGCGCAGTTCCCCGCGCCCCTGACGAGCGCCCCTTCGGGGCAGCCCGTCAGCCCGGTGTCACCAGTCGGGCCTCGTAGGCGAATACGGCCGCCTGGGTGCGGTCCCGCAGACCCAGCTTGACCAGGATGCGGCTCACATGGGTCTTGATGGTGGACTCGGCCACCACCAGGCGGGTGGCTATCTCGGCGTTGGACAGGCCCTGGGCTATGAGGACCAGGACCTCCGTCTCGCGCTCGGTCAGGTCTCCGTAGGCCGCCTGGGCGGTGGGCGACAGACGGGGCTCCTCGGCCAGCTTGGAGAACTCCGTGATCAGCCGCTTCGTCACAGAGGGTGCAAGCAGCGCCTCGCCGGCCGCGACCACGCGCACCCCGTCCGCGAGCTGCCGGGCGGAGGCGTCCTTCAGGAGGAAGCCGGACGCCCCGGCGCGCAGCGCCTGGTACACGTACTCGTCGAGGTCGAACGTCGTCAGGACGAGCACCTTCGACGCGCCGTTCGCCGCCACGATCTCGCGGGTCGCCTCTATGCCGTTCATCTCGGGCATCCGGATGTCCATCAGGACCACGTCCGGCCCCAGCTCCCGGACCCGGTCCACGGCCTCGCGGCCGTTGACCGCCTCGCCGACGACCTCGATGTCCGGCATCGCGCCGAGCAGCACCGAGAAGCCCTCGCGGACCATCATCTGGTCGTCGGCGATCAGTACGCGAATGGTCATGCGGAGTCCTCCGTCGGTGCCGTCGCCGGGACGGGGAGGAAGACCGTGACCTCATAGCCCCCGTCGTCCGTCGCCGCAGCAGTCATCTCCCCGTCCAGCATCGACACCCTCTCCCTCATGCCCGTGATGCCGTGCCCGGCGCCCGGTGAGGGCTTGACCAGGCCGGTCGCGGGACCGTTCACGACGCGCAGTCCCAGTCCGCCGAGCACATAGCCGATCTCCACCTTGGCCGCGGCGCCCGGCGCGTGCCGCAGGCTGTTGCTCAGCGCCTCCTGGACTATTCGGTACGCGGACAGCTCCACGCCCTGCGGGAGCTCGCGCACCGCCCCGGTGACCGTCTTGTCCACCGCGAGTCCCGCGCCCCGCACGTTCTCCAGGAGCCGGTCCAGGTCCGCGAGTGTGGGCTGGGGGGCGTCCGGGGCCTCGTAGTCCTCGGCCCGTACGACACCGAGGACCCGGCGCAGCTCGGAGAGGGCTATGACCGCGTTCTCCCTGATCACCGCGAAGGCGTACTCCAGCTCCGGCGGTGGGTTCTCCACGCGGTAGGGGGCCGCCTCCGCCTGGATGGCGACCACCGACATGTGGTGGGCGACCACGTCGTGCAGCTCGCGGGCGATCGTCGTGCGCTCTTCGAGAAGGGTGCGCTTGGAACGCTCGTGCGCGGTCACCGTCTCCTGGGCGGTCACCTTCTGCGCGGCGTCGTGCCGCACATGCCACACCGTGACGACCAGCAGTGCCAGCGCACTCACGAACAGGAAGGGCATGGTGTTCGTGTAGTAGTGGCTGCCTCCGAAGAAGACCTCCGCGAACAGGCCGTACGTCGCGGTCAGCGCCCACATCCAGGCCGCCGTGCGGGGTCTGGTCCTCAGCGCCACGATCGTGAGCACGATCAACTGGGTCGCGAAGGCGCCGGGCAGCCAGGGCCAGTCGCTCCCCCAGCCGTTGCCGAACAGGGCCGTGACCGGTGTCACCGCGAGGGAGACCCAGAAGGCTCCGACCGGCCTGAGCAGTGTCAGCAGGATCGTGCCCAGTGCGAGGAGGCCGGTCAGGAGCTGCGGGAGATCGCCGCCGCCGTTGCCGGCGAGGGAGACGAGCAGCGCCACCAGGCCGGCCAGTCCCACCACTATGTGCGGGGTCCAGGCCGCCTGCTCCCGCAGGCGCGGCGGCAGCCGCCGGGTCAGGCGGCCGTCCACACGCATCCTGGGCAGCGGGTGGACGGCGAAGGCGTCGTGGAAGAGGTCCTGGCGCAGCCCCCGCGACGCGTCCATCGCCAGCTGGAACTCGGGGCTGCGTTGCCTGGCACCGCCTGGCGGTGTCGTCTGCGTCTGGGTCGTCTCGGTCACATAAAGAACGGTAGGCGGAGACCGGTGTAGCGGTCGTCACCAGTGAGAAGGGTCATTCGGCCTCCCTCTCAGGTACTACGGGTACGACCGGGTGTCCCTCGGGGCCTGCGCCGCCCGTGGCCGCCGGGGCGCTCAGTAGCCGGTGGGGCGCACCAGCCCGCACTCGTACGCGAACACCGCCGCCTGGGTACGGTCCCGCAGGCCCAGTTTCACGAGGATGCGGCCCACGTGGGTCTTCACGGTCTGCTCGGCGACGAAGAGCCGCTCGGCGATCTCCGCGTTCGACAGGCCCTGTGCGATGAGGGCGAGCACCTCCGTCTCGCGCTCGGTCAGCTCGCCGACGCGCTGCTTGAGCGGGGCACGGGGCGTGGAGTCCAGCCGGGAGAACTCCGCGATGAGGCGCCGGGTGATGCCGGGCGCGAGCAGCGCGTCACCGGCGGCCACCACCCGGATCGCCTCGGCGAGCTGGTCGGCGGACGCGTCCTTCAGCAGAAAGCCGGAGGCACCCGCGCGCAGCGCGTCGTACACGTACTCGTCGAGGTCGAAGGTGGTCAGCACCAGGACTCTGATCTGCGGAGTCTCTTCGGTGATGCGGCGGGTGGCCTCGATGCCGCCGAGTTCGGGCATGCGGATGTCCATCAGGACGACGTCCGGGGCGAGTTCGGCGACCTTGGCGATGGCGTCCAGGCCGTCGACCGCCTGGCCGACCACGTCGATGTCGGGCTGGGTGTTGAGCAGCACCGTGAAGCCCTGCCTGACCATCTGCTGGTCGTCGGCGATGAGTACCCGGATGCTGCCGCTCGTCATGAAGTGTCTCCTGTGGGGTTCGGGGTGCCGTTGGGGCCGGTCGAGTTGCCGGAACGGAGGGGGCGGGAGGCGGTGGCCGCCGAACGCGGCAGGAACGCCGCCACCGTGAACCCGCCGCAGGCCGTCTCCATGGCCATGAGGGTCCCACCGAGCATCATCGCCCGCTCCCGCATCCCGAGCAGACCGTGTCCTGCGCCCGGTGACGGCGGGGCGGGGCGACTCGGCGAGGAGTTGACGACCCTGATCTGCAGGCCGCGCGGGAAGTGCGTGAGCTCCACCCGCACCACGGAACCGGGCGCGTGCCGCAGCGCGTTGCTCAGCGCCTCCTGGACGATCCGGTACGCGGACAGCTCCACGCCGGGCGGCAACGGGAGCTGCTCGCCGGTGACCTCCGTGGTCACCGCGAGCCCGGCGGCACGGGTGTTCTCGACGAGCGCGTCGAGGCGGTCGAGGGTGGGCTGGGGAGCGTCGGGCGCGGCACCGGTGCCGGCGCCGAGGCCGTACGCGTCGTCGGGGTTCTCCGAGCGCAGCACGCCGAGGACCCTGCGCAGTTCGGTGAGTGCCTCCAACGCGTTCTGCCGGATGCCGTCGAGGTTCTCCTTCAGCTCGTCGGAGGGGTTGTCCACCAGATGCGGGGCCACTTGGGCCTGGATGGAGATGACCGACATGTGGTGGGCGACCACGTCGTGCAGCTCGCGGGCGATGCGGTTGCGCTCCTCCAGCAGGGTGCGGCGAGAACGCTCCTCCGCCGTCAGGTACTCCTGCTCGACCAGTTGGGTGCGTGCCTCGCGGCTGCCGCGCAGGGCGGTGCCGAGGAGGACGGCGACGGCGAACACGGAGACGGCCAGCACGCCCGTCCCCGAGTACGGACCGCCGCCCAGGACGCCTTGCACGAAGGCCGTGACCAGCCCGGTCACCGCCAGCACCGCGAGGGACACGCTGGCGGGCATCCGCAGGGCGAGCAGGAAGAGGATGAGGGCGTGCGCGACGGTCGTGGGCCCGATCCACGGCCAGTTGGGGCCCGGGGGCACCATGTCCGTCATGTTCGACCGCGCGGCCACGGCGGCGATGAACGTCGCGGACAGCGACAGCCACCACGCCGGAAAGGGCCGCCACAGGGCGAGTACGAGCGCCACGCCCTGCGCCGCCCCCGCCAGCAGACCGAACTCGACGCCCAGCCTGTAGCTGGTGCTCACCCCGTCGATGCTGCCGATCGCGGCGACGACAGCGATCAGGCAGATCACGACATGAGGCAGCCGGCGCAGCCAACGGGGCCGGGACATGGGCGGCAGGGGCGCGCTGCCGGACGAGAGTCCCGCGAGAAGGGCGGACAGGGAGCGGCGGGCGCGAGGCATCCGGGCGGGGTCGGTGTGGCCGGTGCGGCTGGTGTGGTCGGCGCTGGTGGTGTCGGTGGAGCCGATGGCGCTGATGGGGTGCTCGGGGCGGGCGGGCAGAGGCACGGTGGGGCGGATCTCCGGGGGTGGGGGCGGGAGCGGGGCCGAGGTGGTGCCGTCCTCTGTCCGGGCGTCCTTGGCGTCGTCCACGCCGTCAACCCTAGGCACGCCGCACCTCGTTCGCTTCCACGGTGACGCGGTGGGTGCGGACGACACGTGACGGACGACGGGTACGAGGGCCGCGGCCGCGGTGCCCCTGCTCGTAGGAACGAAAGGCCGCCCAGCACACGGCCAGGGCGAGGGCGAAGACGGGGAGCCAGGCCAGCCGGAACGCCACCCACACGAGGCTGTCCGGGGTGGTGTGCAGGCCGGGGAGCCGGCCCGCGAGAAGGCCCGTCGCGGTGACCGACATCAGTGCCGTCTGGTGCCAGAGGAAGATCGTCATCGCGGAGAGGTTGACGAAGGCGACCCAGGCCCAGAGCACCGGCCGGCGCATCGCCCGGCGCAGACGCTCGCGCAGAAGCAGCGCCAGACCGCACTGGGCCAGGCCGAACGTGACCGCGGCCAGGGTCGGCGGGTTGAGGTTGGAGACCGAGGAGCCGGGGACGCCGACCATGGACGCCGGGTAGCCACCCCACGCGACGAGCCCGGCGGTCACGGCCGCGCCGCCCGCGAGCAGCACCCCGCCCGAACGCCGGGTCAGCTCGCCCCGTGTCCAGGCCGCGCCCAGTGTGTACGGCACGAGCCAGCCCGCCGCCACATTGACCCAGCCCAGCCAGGCCGGGCCGCCGAATCCGAAGCGGATGAGGTCCACATGGAGAACGACGGCAAGCGGCCACAACGGGTTGACCCGCGTCACCAGTGGAGTCACCGCCGTCAGCGCGGCGAAGACCAGCAGGAACCAGAGAGGGGACAGGACCAGCTTCAGCAACGCGTGGACCGTCCTCAGATCCGCGCCCGTCACTAGCAGGCCGACCGTGGCCACGGTCCACAGCCCGAGGACGGCCGCCACCGGCCCGAACAGGCGGGACAGGCGCGTACCGAGCCAGCGTCCGTACGTCGTCCCACGCGACCGTGCCGACGCGTAGCTCTTCGTCGCCACGTGACCGCCCACCAGGAAGAACACGGCGAGCGTCTGGAAGGCCCACGAGATCGGGGCCAGCCAGGGCATGTGCGCCAGCGGGCTCGACGTGCGCAGCCTGCCGCCGTCCGCGACCAGGGCCGTGACGAGCCAGTGGCCGAGCACGACGCCGAGTATCGCGAAGGCGCGCAGGGCGTCGACGGAGCGGTCCCGGTCGGGCGGTGTCGCCGCGTCGATCCGCTCGGCGCCGAGGCGCAGTCGGCGTATCACCTCATCCATGGGTCATCTCCGATGTCTCGCCGAGCACGATCCGGGCGACGTTGGCCAAGGACACCGAACCCGGCTTGAGGTAGTCGCTGTGGCCGCCGTCGCCCGCCGCGAAGACGCGGGCGCCGAAGGACGGGGACACGGCGTCGGTGCCGAAGCCGACCGTCGTGCCGAAGAGGTCGGCCCTGGTGTGCGGGACGTCCGCGATCCAGTCGTCGCCGCCTCGGCCGGCCCAGACGCGTGCCCTCGTGTGCAGGTCGGCCGCCGAGTCCACGCCCGTGCCGGGGCTGCCTATGAGCACCAGGTCCGAGATGTCCAGGCCGCTTGCCGCGCGGGCGCCGACGACCGTCCCGTACGAGTGGCACAGCAGGGTGAACCGGGCGTGCCCGTTCACCCTCCTCAACTCGCTTATGAACTCCCGGAGTTCGGGTGCCGCTTCCTTGGCCAGGCCCGTGGTGAGGACGTCCGGGCTGATCGTGCCGGGGGTGTCGTAGCCGAGCCAGGCGATCACCGCGGCGCGTGGGCCGAGCCGTTGGTGCAGGGCGAGGGCGCCTGCGCGGAAGCGGTCGTACGTGTCCAGGCTCGTGTCGGAGCCCGGCACGAGGACCGCCACGTGGTCGGCCTTCGTCAGGTCGCCGAAGACCTCGGCGGCCAGGCCGGGGCCGCGGGCGTCGAAGGTGAGGAAGTTACGGGCCGGGTCCGCCATGGAGCGGACGGCCGCCGCCCGGCTGCGGTCGCCGTGGGCCGCCGCCATGCGCGAGGCCTCGGCGGCGTTCGCCCGGTTCGCCGCGTAGGCGCTGTCCAGCGTGGTGGGGGTCACCGGGGCGATGTGGGCCGGGGTGGGGGCCGGTATTTCCGGGTGCGCGGCCGCGGCGGAGATGGGGGCGACGAGTGCGCCTGTGATCAGGGCGGCGAGTAGGCCGCGGCGGGCTCGGGGCCATCGGGGGCGTTTGCCCGGACGGCCTGGCTGGCCCTGCTTGCTTGCCTGGTCCGGCTGGTCCGGCTGGCCCGGCTGGCCCGGCTGGCCCGGCTGGCCCGATCGCTTCGGTCGTTCCGGTTGGGCCGCAGCCCTCGCCGTGGCCGACCTCCCCCGTAGCCCCATCTGTGTGCCCCCCCCCGTTTCAGTTCACCCGTCCATCGGGACCAACTGAGAAGGAAGTTACGGATCTGGGCTTGTGGTCGGCGTCCCGCCAGGGAGCTCACCTGCGGGGTAGCTCTCAGGTATTACGGGTATCACCGGCCCGGCTGCGGCTCCGGCCCGGCCGCCGCTCTGTTCTGGCAGCGGCTCCGCTCCGGTACCGGCTCCGCATCGGCAGCGGCTCCGCTCGGCACCGGCACCGCATCGGCAGCGGCCGCGCGTCGGCTTCCGTACCGGCTCCGCGCCCGTCGATCGGCCGACTCTCGCTGACGCGGCTGCTGGAGCGTGAGGGCTGAGCGCGCAGTTCCCCGCCCCTGAAGGGGCAGGGCTGCGCCCGCCCCGCAAGGACGGGAGCACTCCTACCAGGCCAGCTGGGCGATCTCCTCCGCCACCACCGCGCACGCGTCCGCCGCCGGGTCGATCAAGGGGAAGTGGCCCACGTCCTCCAGGAGCGTCAGGCCGACCACCTCGCCGGCCTTGGCCGCCGCGTCCGCGTATGCCTCCGCGACCGCCTGGGGTACGACGACGTCCGTGCGGCCCTGTACCAGCGTCGTGGCGATGCCCGTCGGGAGGAGCAGGGCCGGATCGGCGTACGGCTGGCGCTCCCCGAACTTGGCCTCCCCTCCGAGGAGTTGGCGGGACGCGCCGGAGCAGACGTCCAGCTTCTCCGCGACCGTGAAGTCCGCGATCGGGGCGAGTGCGACGACGCCGCGCAGCGGAGCGGGGCGGTCCGTGCGCCACGGTGCGTCGGCCGGCAGGAGGTGGCGGGCCGCAGCCCAGAGAGCCAGCTGGCCGCCCGCCGAGTGCCCGGTGACCACCATGCGGCGCGGGTCGGCCTGCGGCAGGGCCTCACGTACGAGTCCCGGCATCGCGTCGAGCGCCGCCGCCACGTCGTCGAACGTGTCCGGCCAGCGACCCGCGACCGGGCCCTCGCCGCCCTGTGCAGGGATGGTGGCGCCGCGCCGGTACTCGACGTTGGCCACGGCGAAGCCCCGTCTGGCCAGGAAGTCCGCGAACGGTGTGATGTGCCGCCGGTCGTACGGTGCCCGCCAGGCGCCGCCGTGCAGGACGACGACGAGCGGGGCGCGTTCCTCGCCGCCGCGCGGCGCGTAGAAGTCGACGACCTGGTCGGGGTGGTCGCCGTACGCGGTGGTGGTGTCGGGGTCGACGGGCGGATGCGAGAAGGCCGACTCCTCCTCCGCGGCGTCGCGGGCGTCGTCCGGCATGCTCCAACCTCTCAGCGGTGCGGTGGGTGTTCACCTGCGCGGCCCGCCTGTCAACACGCTCCGGCGGGCGGACCGTTGGCGGGACGGTATCAGGCCGGTGACGTGCCTCAACACGCGGCTGTGACCCTCAGTGAGGGGCAAATGGTTCTATTGTTTCGTTACGCTGGTGGTGGCCGCGCTCCTCCATCGAATGCCTCGGCGAAACGCCTCAGGCGCGGCCGCCGTACGTCCGTGAAGGAGCCCGCCATGTCCGCTGAGCCCGGCACCGTTCGTCCCGGGGGGCGTACCGCGCGGGTGCGGGCCGCCGTGCTGCGGGCCGCCGGGGACGTGCTCGCCGAGCAGGGGTTCGCCCATCTCGATCTGGCGGATGTCGCGCGGCGGGCCGAGGTGGGCAAGACCACGGTGTACCGGCGGTGGGGGAGCGTGACGGGGCTCGTCGCGGATCTGCTGGCCGAGATGGCCGAGGAGTCGTTGCCGCGTACGGAGACGGGGGGTGTGCTCGGTGATCTTCGGGCCAATGCGCGGCTTGTCCGGGGGACGTTGGCCGATCCTCGGCAGGGGGCGTTGTTTCGGGCGGTGATCGCTGCGGCTACGGGGGACGGGCGTACGGCGGAGGCGTTGCGGCGGTTCTATGAGGTGCGGGTTGCCGAGTGGGCGCCTTGTGTTGAACAGGGGGTTGCTCGGGGGGAGTTGCCGGTGGGGACGGACGCGTCCGAGGTCGTACGGGCCGTCTCGGCGCCCCTCTACTACACGTTGCTCACGACGGGGGTGGCCCCTGGCGTGGCCGCGGCTGATCGGGCGGCGGAGGCCGCCGTTGCCGCCGCGCGGGCCGGGGTGTTCGTTGTGAGGGCGTGACCCTGGGGGCTGCCGCCCCCAGACCCCCGTATCGCGCTGACGCGCTCGTCCTCAAACGCCGGACGGGCTGAAAGATCAACCGCCGGACAGGCTGAAAACAACGCCAGACCAGTTGCTAGAACATCTCCCCCAAAACCCGCGCCGCCCTCTCCACATCGCCGAAGCCCACGTACAGCGGGGTGAAGCCGAAGCGGAGTATGTCCGGTTCTCGGAAGTCGCCGATGACGCCTCTGTCGATCAGGCGGCGCATGACGTGGCCCGCGTCGGTGCAGCGGAGGGCCACCTGGCTGCCGCGTTCCGGGTGGGCGGTGGGGGTCACCGACTCCACCGCGCCCTCGGGGACGTACGACTCGACGCATTCCAGGAAGAAGTCCGTGAGGGCCAGGGACTTGGTGCGGACCGACTCGATCGATACGTCGTCCCAGACCTCCAGTGCCGCCTCCAGGGCGAGCATGGAGAGGATGTCGGGGGTGCCGACGCGGCCGCGGAGAGCGCCGGGGGCCGGGGTGTAGTCCGGGGTCATGCCGAAGGGGTCGGCGTGGGAGTTCCACCCCGGCAGGGGTGAGTCGAAGCGCGGTTGGAGGTCCTCGCGGACGTAGAGGTACGCGGGTGAACCCGGGCCGCCGTTCAGGTACTTGTAGGTGCAGCCGACCGCCAGGTCCACGCCGTGTTCGTCGAGGCCCACCGGCAGGGCGCCCGCGCTGTGGCACAGGTCCCAGATCGCGACCGCTCCCACCGCGTGGATGGACGCCGTCAGGGACGGCAGGTCGTGCAGGCGGCCCGTGCGGTAGTCGACGTGGTTCAGCAGTACTGCCGCCGTACGCCCGCTCAGGGCGCCCGGCACCTCCTCCGGCGTCACCGGACGCAGCATGCAGCCGGTGAGACGGGCGGCCGACGCGGCGATGTAGCCGTCCGTGGGGAACGTCGTCGCGTCCACCAGGACCTCGTCCCGGCCGTCCCCCTTCTCGGCCGCCAGGCGCACCGCGCCCACAACGGCCTTGAAGACGTTGACACTTGTGGAGTCGCCGACCACGATCTGGCCCGGCGCCGCGCCCACCAGCGGAGCGATCCGGTCGCCGATCCGCTCCGGCGCGGTCCACCAGCCGCTCTCGTCCCAGGACCGGATCCGCAGCGAACCCCACTGACGGCGTACGACGTCCTCGACCCGTCCGGGGACCGAGCGCGGCAGCGCGCCCAGTGAGTTGCCGTCCAGGTACACCGCGTCGTCCAACACGAACTGGGCTCGCAGTCCGGCCAGTTCGTCCGTCGCGTCCAGTTTCTCGGCCTTCGGCCGCAGCTCGGGCTCAGACATGGGACCGCGCCGTCCACAGCTCGGGGAACACGTTCTTCTGGGCCCGCTTCTCCAGCCAGGCCACCCCGGCGGAGCCGCCCGTGCCCGTCTTCGCGCCCATGGCCCGCCGCGTGGCGACCAGGTGGTCGTTGCGCCAGCGCCACACCAGCTCGGCGACATCGGTCAACGCCTCGCCCAGCCGGGCGAGTTCGGCGTTGTCGTCGCCCGAGTACAGGTCGGTCCAGACGGTCTCGACCTCCGGCGACGGGTCGTAGCGCAGGGACACGTCACGGTCGACGACCGAGGACGGAATCGCGTGGCCGCGCCTCGCGAGCAGCCTCAACACCTCGTCGTACAGGCTCGGTTCGTGCAGTGCCTTCTCCAGTTCGGCGTGCACGCGGGGCGCGCCCCGGTGCGGTACGAGCATGGACGAGGACTTCTCGCCGAGCAGGAACTCCATGCGGCGGTACATGGCCGACTGGAAGCCGGAACCCTCGCCGAGGGCGCTGCGGTACGAGTTGAACTGGGCCGGAGTGAGCTGGCCGAGGGGCTTCCAGGAGGCGTTCAGCGCCTCCAGTTCCCGTACCGACCGCTTCAGGGCCGCCACCGCGACCGGCACCCGGTCCTCGCGCAGCGCCTTCGCCGCGGTCTCCCACTCGTGGACGATGACGGTGAACCACAGCTCCATGACCTGGGTCGTCACCAGGAAGACCATCTCTCCGGGATCGTCGGAGAGGGTGTGCTGGAGGTGGGTGAGGACGTCCGCCTGGACGTAGTCCTCGTACGGGGTCGTGCCCTGGAAGTCGAGATGCGGGGTCTCGGGCTCCGAAGCCTCATGGGGCTGAGCCTGGTGGGACATCGCTGTCTCCTGTTGTGTACTCCGGGTAGCGGTCCGCCCCTGCCGAATTCGACACGGTGGCCCCGGTCCCCACGGGCATCCTCCACAATCGTGCCCCGAATCCGCAAGGTCCGCCTGGTCACACCAGGCGGACCTGCACAAACGCGACCGTTCGGGGCCGGTCACCGGCCCTGTCGGCTCAGCCGAGGGTCTGGGCCGCCGCCGGGGAGGAGTCCTTCAGGAACTGCGAGCAGCGCTCGTACTCCTCCTGCTCGCCGATCGCCTGCGCGGCGCGGGCGAGACCGTGCAGGGCGCGCAGGAAGCCGCGGTTCGGCTCGTGCTCCCAGGGCACCGGGCCGTGGCCCTTCCAGCCGTTGCGCCGCAGGGAGTCCAGACCGCGGTGGTAGCCGGTACGGGCGTACGCGTACGACTCGACGACGCTGCCCCGCTCGTACGCCTCGTCGGCCAGCTGGGCCCAGGCGAGCGAGGAGGTGGGGTACTTGGCGGCCACGTCTGCGGGCGGCGTGTCGTTCGCCAGGAGCTCGCGCGGCTCCGGGTCGTCGGGCAGGTGGGTCGGGGGCGGTCCCCCGAGGAGGTTCTCGTTGATGGCCATGGGTTCCAGTTTGCCTGGCTCCGACGCCCGCGCGCGCATCGCGGGCCCGCTTTACTCCCCCGGCGAACGCGCCGCCCACTCGCCACACCCACGTGAGGCGTACCCGCGCCCGGCCCGGCCCCTCCGGACGCCACGCGACGGGCCCGTCCAAGCCGGACGCCACACGCCCGGCCGTCCACTCCAGGCGCCCCGCGCCCGGCCCTTCTACGCCGGCCGATCCACCCCAGCCGCTCTACTCCAGCCGCCCGCGCGACTGGTTCGGCTCCAGCGGCGGGGCCGTCACGCTGCCGTGCGTAAGGCATTCCGGGCGCAGACAGCCCGGCGGAGGCTTCCGTACGGTCGCGTAGGCGATCACCGCGCCCACGACCAGGATGCCCGCGCACAGGGGCATCGCCCGCCGGAACGCGTCGTCGAAGGCGTCCGCCGACCGGTACGCCTCCTCACTCATCCCCGCCAGCAGCGGCAGCGCGGCCACGGCGACGAGACCGGCCGCGCGGGCCGCCGCGTTGTTGATCCCGCTGGCCAGGCCCGCCCGGCCGGTGTCCACGGAGGCGAGCACGGTCGCGGTCAGGGGCGCGACCAGCGTGACCATGCCGAGGCCGAGCACCAGGACGGCCGGCAGCACGTCACCCACGTACGAGGCGTCGGTGCCCACCCGCAGCATCAGCAGCATCCCGGTGGCGCACAGCAGCGGGCCCACGGTGAGCGGGATGCGCGGGCCGATGCGCTGGGCGAGTTCGCCGGAGCGGGCCGACAGGAACAGCATCAGGACCGTCGTCGGCAGCAGGGCCGTACCGGCGGCGAGGGCCGAGTACCCGGCCACGACCTGGAGCTGCAGCGCGGAGAGGAAGAAGAAGCCGCTGAAGGCCGCGTACACGCACAGGGTGACGACGTTGACCGCCGTGAACTGGCGGGACGCGAAGATGTCGAGCGGCATCATCGGGTCGGCCCGCCGCCGCTCCACCATCACGAAGGCGACGCCCGCGGCGACCCCCGCGGCCGCCGTCACGGCGACGACGGGCATCGATCCGGCGGACGCCTCGATGAGCGCGTACGTCACCAGGGCCAGCGCCAGCGCGCCGAGGGCCGCGCCGAGCACGTCGAAGCCGCGCCCGTGGATCCGGTCGTCCTTCGACTCCGGTACGTGGCGCAGGGCGATCGGGGCGCAGAGCAGCGCGAGCGGGACGTTGAGGAGGAACACCCAGCGCCAGCCGGGGCCGTCCACCAGCCAGCCGCCCAGGAACGGGCCGACCGCCGCGCCGATGCCGCCGAAGCCCGACCACAGGCCGACGGCCCTCGCCCGGTCGTCCGGGTGGAACGACGCCTGGATCAGCGCGAGCGAACCGGGCGTGAGCAGCGCGCCACCGATGCCCTGCAGTGCGCGGGCCGCGACGAGGACGCCCGCGCTGGGCGCGAGCCCGCAGAGCAGCGACGCCGCCGCGAACCACACCACCCCTACGACGAACACCTTCCGCCGCCCGAAGCGGTCGCCGAGGGCTCCGCCCAGCAGGATGAGGCCCGCGAGGGTCAGCATGTACGCGTTGACGGTCCACTGGAGGCCCGCCAGGTCCGAGTCGAGATCGCGGCCGATCGTCGGCAGCGCGACGTTCACGACCGTCGAGTCCAGCATGGCCATGCTCGACCCGAGCACGGTGGTCAGCAGGATCCACTTCCCGGCGGGGCTGGACATCCTGACGGCCGGGGACTCCTTCGGCGGGGCAGCCATACACCGGAGCATACGGACATACGGCGGGGCCCGGCTCTCCGAAGGGAGAACCGGGCCCGAGCCGTACGAAACAGGGTTACTTGATCTTCGTGCCCGTGGAGCGCAGGTTGGCGCAGGCCTCCGTGACGCGGGCGGCCATCGACGCCTCGGCGAGCTTGCCCCAGGTGCGGGGGTCGTACGTCTTCTTGTTGCCGACCTCGCCGTCGACCTTCAGGACGCCGTCGTAGTTGCGGAACATGTGGTCCGCGACCGGGCGCGTGAACGCGTACTGCGTGTCCGTGTCCAGGTTCATCTTCACGACGCCGTTCTCCAGCGCGGTGGCGATCTCCTCGGCCGTGGAGCCGGAGCCGCCGTGGAAGACGAAGTCGAACGGGGACGGCTTGCCGTACTTGGCGCCGACGCCCTCGTTCAGCTCCTTGAGGAGCTCGGGGCGCAGGACGACGTTGCCCGGCTTGTAGACGCCGTGCACGTTGCCGAAGGACGCGGCAAGGAGGTAGCGGCCCTTCTCGCCCAGGCCCAGGGCCTCGGCCGTACGGATCGCGTCGTCGACCGTCGTGTAGAGGGAGTCGTTGATCTCGTGCGAGACACCGTCCTCCTCGCCGCCGGTCGGGGTGATCTCGACCTCAAGGATGATCTTCGCGGCGACGGCGCGGGCGAGCAGCTCCTGGCCGATGGCCAGGTTGTCGGCCAGCGTCTCCGCGGAGCCGTCCCACATGTGGGACTGGAACAGCGGGTTCTCGCCGCGGGCGACGCGCTCCTCGGAGACCGCGATCAGCGGACGCACGTACCCGTCGAGCTTGTCCTTGGGGCAGTGGTCCGTGTGCAGGGCGACCGTGATGTCGTACTTCTTGGCGACGATGTGCGCGAACTCGGCCAGGGCGACCGAGCCGGTCACCATGTCCTTGTTGTGCTGGCCGCCCAGGAACTCCGCACCACCGGTGGAGATCTGGATGATGCCGTCGCTCTCGGCCTCCGCGAAGCCGCGCAGGGCAGCGTGCAGGGTCTGGGACGAGGTCACGTTGATGGCCGGGTAGGCGAACTTGCCTGCCTTCGCCCGGTCGAGCATCTCGTTGTAGACCTCGGGGGTTGCGATCGGCATCTGTCCGCTCCTTGTGTATGTGCGGGTGGCGTTCTGCTGCTTACGGCCCTGACCTAGGGAGTGACGTCATCGTCGTCCCCATCTTTCCAGACTTGACCGGATGCTCCGGCCTCCGTGTCCAGCCTGTGGATAACTCCGGCGCGGGCTCAGTCCAGACCCAGCTCGTCCTTCGAGTACGCGAAGAGGTACGGGACGCCCGCGCCTTCCTGGATCTTCTCGGCGGCACCGGTGGCACGGTCGACGATGGTCGCGACGCCGACCACCTCGGCACCGGCCTCGCGCACGGCCTCGACGGCGGTGAGCGGGGAGCCGCCGGTGGTGGAGGTGTCCTCGACGACGAGCACGCGGCGGCCCGCGATCTCCGGGCCCTCCACGCGCCGCTGCATGCCGTGCGCCTTGGCCGCCTTGCGCACGACGAAGGCGTCGAGGCGGCGGCCCCGCGCGGCGGCGGCGTGCAGCATGGCACCGGCCACCGGGTCGGCGCCCATGGTCAGGCCGCCGACCGCGTCGAACTCGAGGTCCGCCGTCAGGTCGAGGAGCACCTGGCCGACCAGCGGGGCGGCCTCACCGTCCAGGGTGACCCGCCGCAGGTCGACGTAGTAGTCCGCCTCCAGGCCCGAGGAGAGCGTCACCTTGCCGTGCACCACGGCCTTGTCCTTGATCTGCTGCAGCAGCTCGCCGCGTACGTCACTCATGCGGGTCAGCTTAGAGGCGCCGCCGGGTCCGTCGCCCTGTCCGGGTCAGAGGCGCCGCCAGGTCCATGTGGTGGCCGCTTCGAGGGGATCGATGGGGGTGACCAGGCGGGGCAGGGTGTTGAGCCCGTTGGGCGGACCGGTCTGCGGCTCCACGCAGACGGCGGCCTCCTGCTCGTCGTACACGACGACCCAGTGCTCGCGGCTCGCGACGTTCAGCTCCAGCCGCCCGGGCCAGGTGAGGGTGACGTCGACCCCGTCCGGCATCCCGAAGCAGTCGTCCCAGGGGCCGGGCTTCGGGTCGACACGGCGGCCGGTGGGCAGGTGGTCGTCGCCGCGCTCCTCCTGCCAGGCGGCGGTGAAGTCGACACGCACGTCCTCGGCGTCCTCGCCGCCGCCCAGGTTGCGGTTGAACCAAGGGTGCCAGCCGATCTGCGCCGGGAACGAGTCGTCGTACGTCTCCACCGACATGGTCAGCGTCAGGGTGTCCGCGGTCAGCGCGACGACCTGGGTGACACGGCCGGCGTACGGCCAGGGGTCCACGAGGTCGTACGTGATCACGGCCTCGTTCTCACTCCTGCGGGCGGTGCGCCAGGCGGCGTCGCGGGCGGTGCCGTGGATGGCGTGCGGCGGGGAGTTGAGGGGGAGTTGGTGGGGGGTGGCGCCGTTCAGGAAGCGGCCGTCCCTGGTGCGGCCGCACCAGGGGACCATCGGGAAGCAGCCGAACTTCTTGCCCTGGCGGAGCAGTTCGACTCCGTCGACCTTCAGTCCGCCGATTCGTCCGCCGTTGCCGGGCTGGACGGTCACTTCCGCGTCGGCCGCGGTCAGCGTGATGTCTTCGTTACTCACGCGGGAACCCTAACGCTCCGCGGGGCTGGGGGACTTTGGTGGTGGCTTGGCTGCGGGTTGGTGGGGCTGGTCGCGCAGTTCCCCGCGCCCCTCAAAGGCAAGGGCTACCGCCCCCCACCCAGCCGCAGTCGACTACCGGCGCTTTCGGAGGGCTCGGCCCAGTACTACCGCCGAGGCCAGGAGGAAAGCCGCCGCGGGGGCCGCCCAGCGGAGCGTCGCGCCGGTCCCCGTCGCCTCGGGCGCGGGGACCGGGGCGTAACGCCCCCGCGGAGGAGCGTGGTCCACCTCCTCCGCGCTGCGGCCGATCATCGTGCGCCGGGCGTGCGCCGCCTCGGCGGGAGCGTCCGGCGCCGGGACCGCGTCGTCCTCGAAGCCGCCCTCGAAGTCCTCCTCGGCGAACGGTTCGAGGGAGGGAGGCGGCACCTCGGCCTCGTGGATCGAGGAGTTCTCCTCGTCCGGCGGAGGCTCGGGGGCAGCCGCCTCGGGCGCGGGGGCGGACGCTTCCGGTGACGGGGTCGTCTCCGGCGTCCTCGGTTCACCGCCGGAGGCATCTGCGGCCGCACCCGCGTCCGGCACCGGCACGGCCAATCCCTCCGCGAAGCGGCTCAGCAGGCGGGTCGTCGCCGAGGTCACCGCGTCCGCCGGGAGTTCCGTGACCCGGCCGTCGGCCGACGCCGTACCGGTGAAGGTGACGGTCGAGCCGCTCGGGTCGTCCTCCCGCGAGCGCAGCGCCAACGTGAGGGCGAGCTTCACCGTGCCGCTGCCGCGGGCCTCGGTGGCGTCGGCCTCGACGGCGTACGTTCCGTCGTCCTGCGGGGTGACGGTGAGCGCCCCGCGATACGTGATGGCGTGCCCGCCGACGCGTACCTTCAGGCGGCCGGAGACGGGCGGTGTCCCCGCGTCCTGCTGGAGTCCGGGCACGGCCCGGGCCACCCGCGCGGGATCGGCGAGAGCCTCGCGCAGCGACTCGACGGGAACCGGAACGAACACCTCATGCTCCATGTCGGCCGAGCCTACCCAGCACGGCCCGCACCGCACCTCTGTATGGGGGGATTCCCCCGGTTCCCTCGGCAGAGGGACTCGGTCGGAGTCAGTCCGCGTACCTCGGATGCACCAGCGTGGACGGCGGAAGGCCGGTGAGCCGGGTGCGTTCGGCCGCCCGCGCGTCCGCCCGCAGCGACGGTACGTACGGGGCGCCCGGCGGTGTACGCAGCTGCGGCCGGGCACGGGACGCGAGGACGAACCCCCAGTCCTGCGGGGCCCTGGACCGGCTGCCCGCCGCCGAGTCGCGCCCGGCCACGGAGTACGGGACGGTCCGCAGGCCGGCCGCCCGTACCGTCACGTCGACCGTCCAGAAGGCCCGCGGCCGCGACGCCACGGGACCCGCGTGCACGACGAGCCGCCCGCCGCCCGCGAGCACGCCCCGCGAGAGCCCGTAGAACTCCTGCGAGTACAGCTTCGTACTGGACGTGATCCCGGGATCGGGCAGATCGGAGACCACGACGTCGTACGCGCCCCGCGGGGCCCGGCGCAGCCAGCCGAAGGCGTCCGCGGCGACGACCCGCACCCTCGGGTCCCCGTAGACGTGTCCGTTCAGCTCGGACAGCGCCCGGTCGGTGCGGGCCAGCTCCACGAGTCGGGTGTCGAGTTCGACGATGTCGACCCGCCGTACGCCGCTGTGCCGCAGCACCTCGCGCACGGCGAGCCCGTCGCCGCCGCCGAGGACGAGCACGCGCGCGTGCGGGCCGTTCATCGCGGGGTGGACGAGGGCCTCGTGATAGCGGCGTTCGTCGCTGCCGCTGACCCGCAGGCGTCCGTCGAGGTAGAGGTCGAGGGGGCGGCCGTCCGTGCCGCCGGTGAGGACGACCTCCTGGACGTCGGTGTGCATCGCCACGCGTACGTCCTTGCCGTACACCGCGTGCCGCGCGGCCCGTTCGAAGTCGTCGACCAGGACGGCGGCCGAGGCGAGCAGCGCGAGCACGACGAGGTTGGCGACGACGAGCAGCCAGCGGCCGCGCCGGGTCAGGTCCTGCCGGAACAGGCCGAGGACGAGGGCGCCGCCCGCGATGGCGTTGACGGTTCCGGTGATCAGCGTCGCGGTCAGCTGGCCGAGCAGGGGCAGCAGCAGGAAGGGGAAGGCGAGTCCGCCGACCAGCGCGCCCACGTAGTCCGCGGCGAACAGGTCCGCGACCGCGCCGCCCGCGTCCTGTCTGCGGATGCGCTGGATCAGCTCCATCAGCAGGGGGACCTCCGCGCCGATGAGCAGCCCGATGGCCAGGGAGAAGGCGACGAGGAGGTAGCTGGAGCCGCCCTCCCAGGCGCCGCCCCAGTCGCCGGTCCAGGCGAAGACGGCGTACAGGGCCATCGCGCTGGTGCCGCCGACGAGCGCGAGCAGTGCCTCGACGGCGCCGAAGCCGGCCGCGGCACGGCCGCGCAGGCGCTTCGCGACGAGCGAGCCGAGGCCCATCGCGAAGACCATCACGGACAGCACGACGGAGGCCTGGGTGACCGAGTCGCCGATCAGGTACGAGGCGAGGGCGACGAGTTCGAGTTCGTACACGAGTCCGCAGGCCGCGCAGATGAAGACGCCGGCGAGGACGAGGAACCGTCCGGTGGCCGTACTGACCGGCAGAGGCGCCGGGCCCTGGCCGTTCCGGGGCGGCGGGGCCTTGGCCGTGCCCGGCCGGTCCGTGGCCGTGCCGGGCTGGGCGGGGGCGTGCGGCTCGATCACCCAGCGAACGGTACGTCACCGAACAACTGCGTCCTGTCACCCACAAGTGTGGAAACTCGGGCCTCGACGCATACTTTGGCCAGGGCGCGTACGGGCCGTGAACGGGTTGGTCCTGCCCATTACGGTCGCGTTGCCCGGTGCGGGTGGTTGGGGGCTTGTCGCGCAGTTCCCCGCGCCCCTTACGGGGCTCTGTCCGATTCTCCTGGGGCCAAAGGACTACTGAACGCCGATCACGGCTAGGGTCGAAGTCAGGTAACCACGTGCAATCCTCAGGAGTACCCACCGAATGTCTATCGACCCGTCCTCGATTCCGAACTTCGGGGGCCAGCCCGAGCCGAACCCCGGCGGACCGGCGGGCCCCGTCGTCCCTGATCAGGACCTTGTGAAGCAGCTCCTGGACCAAATGGAGCTGAAGTATGTCGTCGACGACGAGGGTGACCTCGCGGCGCCGTGGGAGCAGTTCCGCACGTATTTCATGTTCCGCGGTGAAGGTGACCAGCAGGTCTTCTCGGTGCGGACGTTCTACGACCGGCCGCACCAGATCGAGGAGAAGCCCCAGATCCTCGAGTCGATCGACGACTGGAACCGGCGCACGCTGTGGCCGAAGGTCTACAGCCACACGCACGACGACGGCACCGTCCGCCTGATCGGCGAGGCGCAGATGCTGATCGGCACGGGCGTCAGCCTGGAGCACTTCGTGTCGTCCACGGTCAGCTGGGTGCGGGCCGCCATCGAGTTCGACAAGTGGCTCGTCGAGCAGCTCGGTCTGGAGCAGGAGATCGACGAGGCCGACAAGCCCGAAGAGGACGAGTAGCCCTCACTCGGGCGCGAGCCCCGCGGGCCACGGCCTCGCGGCGGCTCACAGCGGCTTGTGGGCGAGCACGACGAGGTACGCCCCGTACGCGAACGAGAGCCCGGCCAGGGCGCCGACCACCAGGGTCGCGTGCCACGGTCGGGCTCTCGCCGTCCGTACCAGCGCGCACGCCATGGGCAGCAGCAGCGGGAACGCCGGCAGCAGGAACCGCGGCTTGCACTCGAAGAAGCCGGCGCCGCCGACCGCCACGAGCAGCAGCGCGCCCGCGTAGACCAGCAGCGGCAGGGGCGCGCGGTCGGCGATCAGCAGCCCGTACAGCAGCAGGCCCGCCGCCACGATCACCATCGACATCGGGAAGACCAGCCGGTCGCCGTGCAGCAGCAGATGCTTGACGAAGCGCAGTGCGCCGAGGCCGAAGTCGAAGCGTGAGCCCCACAGCCGCTGCACCTCGAAGTAGCCGCCGAGCAGATCACCCTTGCGCCGCCCGACCCACAGGAAGTACGCGGCCCACCCGAGGGGCGCGAGCACCGCGCCCGTCCACAGCCTGTGGGAAACCTTTCCGCGCCGCCTGAAGATCTCGTACGCCGCCGCCGCGAGCACGGCCGCCGCCACGGCGAAGCCGTTCGGCCGGGCCAGCCCCGCGCAGGCCGCGAGGGCCCCCGCCCACACCCAGCGGCCGGTGAGGACGGCGTACAGCGACCAGGCGGCGAAGGCGGTCAGGACCGGTTCCGTGTACGCCATGGACAGCACGACGGAGTGCGGCAGCAGGCCCCACAGGAGGACCAGGGCGGTGGCGACGGCACGGTCGTGCAGCCGGACCCCGATCGCGTAGATCCCGCAGGCGGCGACCGCGGCGGCCGTCCACGAGATCAGCAGGCCGGCGCCGGGGCCGCTGAGCGGGGTCAGCTCGGTGACGGCCCGCAGCAGCCCGGGGTAGAGCGGGAAGAACGCCAGGTCGCTGTGGACGACGGTGGGGCGGAAGTGCAGGCTGCGCCCGTAGCCGTCGCCCGCGATCCGCAGATACCAGACGGAGTCCCAGGACCGGCCGAGCAGCAGCACCGGATGGCCGCCGGTCGCCCAGGCGGTCATGGCCACCGCGGCGGTGCCCAGCAGCCGGGCGGCGGCGAACAGCCCGAGGGCGGTACCCATCGCCGCCGCCGGGGACGGACGTGGACGGGTGCGGCCCTCGGCGGCGGGCTCCGTGACGGCGGGGGGCGGGGGTGCGAGGGTACTTGCTTGGGTCACACCCGAAGATTGCTGGCAATTCGTATCATTTGCGAGCAACGCGCGGTCGGGCGGGCACGAATTCCCCCGCTTCTCCGTCGTTCCGCTTCTCCGTCGTTCCGGCGCGTCACCGTGACAGCGCCGCTGCCTCAGCCGGCGAGCGTCTTGAGACGCTTCACCGCCTCCTCCAGGACCGATGTCTGCTTGCAGAAGGCGAAGCGGACGAAGGGTGCCCCGGCCTCGCGGTGGTCGTAGAAGACGGCGTTCGGGATGGCGACCACGCCCGCGCGCTCGGGCAGCGCCCGGCAGAACGCGAACCCGTCGCTCTCGCCGAGCGGCCGGATGTCGGTGGTGATGAAGTACGTCCCGGCCGGCCTGAACACCTTGAAGCCCGCCTCCGCGAGCCCCGCGCCGAGCAGGTCCCGCTTGGCCCGCATGTCCGCGCCGAACGCCTCGAAGTACGTGTCGGGCAGCGCCAGCGCCTCGGCGACCGCGTACTGGAAGGGCCCCGAGGCCACGTACGTCAGGAACTGCTTGGCCGAGCGCACCGCCGCCACCAGTTCGGGCGCGGCCGTCACCCAGCCGACCTTCCAGCCGGTGAACGAGAAGCTCTTGCCCGCGCTCCCGATGGTGACCGTGCGCCCGCGCATGCCGGGCAGTGTCGCGAGCGGGATGTGCTCGGCCTCGTCGAAGACCAGGTGCTCGTACACCTCGTCGGTGACGACCAGCAGGTCCCGCTCGACGGCCAGCTCGGCGATCGCCGTGAGCTCCTCGCGGGTGAGGACCGTGCCGGTCGGGTTGTGCGGGGTGTTGATCAGCAGCAGCCGGGTGTTGTCCGTGACCGCGTCGCGCAGCTCGTCCAGGTCCAGCCGGAAGCGCCGGTGCACGACCCCGTCGTGGGTGTCCTCGTGCGGGCGCAGGGTGACCGGTACGCGCGTACCGCCCGCCATCGCGATGCAGGCGGCGTACGAGTCGTAGTACGGCTCCAGGGCGATCACCTCGTCGCCCGGTTCGAGGAGGGCCAGCAGGGCCGCGGCGATGGCCTCCGTGGCGCCCGCCGTGACCAGGACCTCGGTGTCGGGGTCGAACGTGAGGCCGTAGCGGCGCTGCTGGTGGGCGGTGATCGCGGTGCGCAGCTCGGGCACGCCCGGGCCCGGCGGGTACTGGTTGCCGCGGCCGTCGCGCAGCGCCCGCACCGCCGCCTCGCGGATCTCCTCGGGGCCGTCGGTGTCGGGGAAGCCCTGGCCGAGGTTGATCGAGCCGGTACTCAGGGCCAGGGCCGACATCTCGGCGAAGATCGTCGTGCCGAACTCTGCGAGGCGGCGGTTGAGGAGCGGGCGGCGTGCACTGGAGGTCATGACCGCCATCCTGCGCTCAACCTCTGGACTTGCTCAACTCTGCTTTGGTCCGTGAAGCGCGGGGGCATCCCCCTTTCACACAAGAAGCACACGCGGGAAAGCAGCAAGAGGAACAGACAGAAACGCAGACAAAAGCACTGGCGAGAAGCAGAGCCCACGGGGGGCCGCTTCGGGGGAACGGAAGGAGGGTGGCGCCATGATCGTAGGCATCATCCTGGCGGTGTTCGTCGTACTGGTCGTCATAGGAGTCGTGTCCGCCGCGACGAGCGGCAGCAGGCGGCGTTCGCGCCGGTCCAGGCACAGCTGGTGGGCCGGCAGCTCGGGCTCGGGCGGGGGCGGCGGCTGTTCGACGGGGAGTTCTTCCTGCAGTGGCGGCTCGTCCTGCGGAGGCGGGTCGTCGTCCTGCGGGGGCGGGGGCGGTGGGGGCGGATGCGGCGGAGGCAGCTGACACGGGGCAGCTGAGCTCCGGGCAGGGAACCGCGTCCGGGCCGTCCGGCACCACGAGCGTCCGTCGGGAGCCTTCTCCCGGCGGGCGCTTCGCCGTGCGCCCGGGGTTCGGCTCCCGGTGGGCGCTCGCCGTGCGAGGTGAGCCGTGCGAGGTGAGCCGGGCGGGTGTCGAGGAGCGTTGAGGAACGTTGAGGGGCGTTGAGAGAGCGGGGGGCGTGAAGGCGCACGTGTGAGCCAATGGCGCACTTCTTGGTTGAACAGTTGAGCTGTGGAGCCCTCGGGGGGATGGAAACCCTACGAAGTTGGGTAAAAACGCTGTGGCGGACGCGCCGTTCATGATTCCCTCGTAATCGCCGACGCAGACCCCGGAACATCCTTCTGACCTGGCCGACCGGGCCTGATCCCCCGCCCGGCGCCGACCGGGGTGCGACGGACCGACTCACCGTCACTCTTCACAGACACCAACCCCACCCTTTTGCGTGCAGCGGAGCCGACCCATGCTCACGACCCTCAACACCGCCTACACCGACACGCGTGCGGCCGATCTCGCCTGGGCCCTCGGTCGCGAACCGCTGCCCGCGCTCGCCACGCTCGATCTGGAACTCTCGGGTTCGAAGCTCCAGTTGAGACTGCTCGGGGCGTCCCACCAGGTGCTATTGGAGGAGGAGCGGGGCAGTTGTTCGGAGACGGTCGCCTGTATTCCGGGCAGCAGCACGCCGTTGCCACTCGGCGTCGCCAAGCGGGTGGGCGACTGGGAGTACGAGTTCGCCGCGCGCGTGGAGACGTTGTCGCGGGGCTCGTTCGCGGGGCGCGCGCAGGAGTTGCTCGCGCTGGTGGCCGACCATCCGAATGGTCTGGCGGGGGTCTTCCCCGGCAGCCCGCATGCCTTCACGGCGATGCTCGCGCAGCGGCACGAGGGCCAAGTGCACTGGCGCACGTGGCATGCGTATCCGCAGGACGGGCAGCTTGTGGCCACCCGCACGCGGGTGGGCGTACGGGTGGCTGCGCCGGCCTGAGGGGGTCCTGGGTCCGGTGGTGATGTGCGGGCCCGGTGGGGGCTTGTCGCGCAGTTCCCCGCGCCCCTTAAAGGCAGGGGCTGCGCCCCCTAAAGACGGAAGACGGGGGCGCAGCCCGTCTTTCGTCTTTAGGGGGCGCGGGGAACTGCGCGACCAGCCCCCACCGGGCCCGCAGACGAACTCCGGTCTCCCTACAGCTCCTTGCCGGAGGCTGTCGTGGGGCCCACGATCAGGCCGTCACCGAACGCGTCCACGCGAACCGTGTCGCCGTCGTTGATCTCGCCGGAGAGGATCTCCTTGGCGAGCCGGTCACCGATGGCGGTCTGGACGAGCCGCCGCAACGGCCGCGCCCCGTACGCCGGATCGTTGCCCTCGTCGGCCAGCCAGGCCAGCGCGGCGTCGGTGACCTCCAGGGTCAGCCGCCGCTCGGCGAGCCGCTTCGCGAGCCGGTCGACCTGGAGCCTGGCGATCCGCTCCAGCTCCGTCTTGTTCAGCGCGGAGAAGACCACCAGATCGTCGAGCCGGTTGAGGAACTCCGGCTTGAAGGAAGCCCGTACGACCTCCAGGACCTGCTGCTTCTTCTCCTCCTCGGACGTCAGCGGCTCGACGAGATACTGGCTGCCGAGGTTCGACGTGAGGATCAGGATGGTGTTGCGGAAGTCGACCGTCCGCCCCTGGCCGTCCGTCAGACGGCCGTCGTCCAGCACCTGGAGCAGGATGTCGAAGACCTCCGGGTGCGCCTTCTCCACCTCGTCGAGGAGCACCACGCTGTACGGACGGCGGCGGACCGCCTCGGTCAGCTGGCCGCCCTCCTCGTAGCCGATGTAGCCGGGCGGCGCGCCGACCAGCCGGGCCACGCTGTGCTTCTCGCCGTACTCCGACATGTCGATGCGGATCATGGCCCGCTCGTCGTCGAAGAGGAAGTCCGCGAGGGCCTTGGCGAGTTCGGTCTTGCCGACGCCGGTCGGGCCGAGGAAGAGGAACGAGCCGGTGGGGCGGTCCGGGTCGGCGATGCCCGCGCGTGTGCGGCGTACGGCGTCCGAGACGGCCTGTACGGCCTCGGTCTGGCCGATGAGACGGCGGCCCAACTCCTCCTCCATGCGCAGGAGTTTCTGGGTCTCGCCCTCGAGGAGGCGTCCGGCGGGGATGCCGGTCCAGGCGCCGACGACGTCCGCGATGTCGTCCGGGCCGACCTCCTCCTTGACCATCGTGCCCTTGGCGGCCTCCTCCTCGGCCTCGGAGGCTTCCTCCAAGTCCCTTTCCAGGGTGGGGATCTCGCCGTAGAGCAGCTTGGAGGCGGTGTCGAAGTCGCCGTCGCGCTGGGCCCGTTCGGCCTGGCCGCGCAGTTCGTCGAGCTTCTCCTTCAGCTCACCGACGCGGTTGAGGGACTGCTTCTCCTTCTCCCAGCGGGCGGTGAGGCCGCGCAGTTCCTCCTCCTTGTCGGCGAGGTCGCGGCGCAGCTTCTCCAGGCGCTGCTTGGAGGCGGGGTCGGTCTCCTTGTCGAGCGCGAGCTCCTCCATTCGGAGCCGGTCGACGGCCCGCTGGAGTTCGTCGATCTCGACGGGGGACGAGTCGATCTCCATCCGCAGCCGGGACGCGGACTCGTCGACGAGGTCGATGGCCTTGTCGGGCAGGAAGCGGGAGGTGATGTACCGGTCGGAGAGCGTGGCGGCGGCGACGAGCGCGCTGTCCGCGATCACGACCTTGTGGTGGGCCTCGTACCGTCCCTTGAGTCCGCGCAGGATCGCGATGGTGTCCTCGACGGTCGGCTCGGCGACCAGCACCTGCTGGAAGCGGCGTTCGAGGGCGGGGTCCTTCTCGATCCGCTCGCGGTACTCGTCCAGGGTCGTGGCGCCGACCATGCGCAGCTCACCGCGGGCGAGCATCGGCTTCAGCATGTTGCCGGCGTCCATGGAGGAGTCGCCGCCGGCGCCCGCGCCCACGACGGTGTGCAGCTCGTCGATGAACGTGATGATCTGCCCGTCGGAATCCTTGATCTCGGCCAGGACCGTCTTCAGGCGCTCCTCGAACTCGCCGCGGTACTTGGCGCCGGCCACCATCGCGCCCAGGTCGAGCGAGACGAGCCGCTTGTTCTTGAGCGACTCGGGCACGTCCCCCTTCACGATCCGCTGGGCGAGCCCCTCGACGACGGCGGTCTTGCCGACGCCGGGCTCGCCGATGAGGACGGGGTTGTTCTTGGTGCGCCGGGACAGCACCTGGACGACCCGGCGGATTTCCTGGTCACGGCCGATGACGGGGTCGAGCTTGCCCTCACGCGCGGCCGCGGTGAAGTCCGTACCGAACTTTTCGAGAGCCTTGTACTGGCCCTCGGGATCCGGGGTGGTCACCCGGCGCCCTCCCCTGCTCTTCTGAAAGGCCTCAAGCAGCTTTTTCGCACTGGCCCCCTGCTGGGAGAGTACGTCCCCGCTCTGGCCGCCCTTCGCCGCGATCCCGATGAGCAGGTGCTCGGTGGAGAGGTACTCGTCGCCCAGTTCCTTGGCGCGCTCTGCGGCGTCGGCGATGACGGCGAGCAGCTCCCTGTTGGGCTGCGGCGGGGCGACGGTGGAGCCCGTCACGCTGGGCAACGCGCTCAGTACGCGCTCCGCGCCGGTGCGTACGCCGGCCTGGTCGGCCTCGACGGCGGCCAGCAGGTCGGTGATGTTCTCGTTCTCCTGCCCCTCAAGGAGTGCGAGGAGCAGATGCGCGGGGGTGAGATCGGCGTGACCCCCGGTCACGGCCCGGTTGCTGGCCGCGTTGATCGCGTCCCGGCTCCTGTTGGTCAGCTCGGCGTCCACGTGTCCGTTCTCCTCCTCGTGCTCCAGGTTGACTGACCCAACCAACGTACACAAAGTTGAGTCTATTCCACTCAAGAAGGTGCGGGCGAGGGTCAGCGGCTAAGTTCCGGTCCATGGCCTCGTATCCCGTGAACCCGCGCGATCCCGACGACTCGTACCTCGGTTTCTGGCGGGAACGTCATCTGTGCACCCTGACCACCCTCCGTCCCGACGGCACGCCGCATGTGGTGCCCGTCGGGGTTACATACGATCCGGAGGGCGGTCTCGCTCGGGTGATCGCGAACAAGTCCAGCACGAAGGTGCGGAACGTGCAGGCCGGCGGGTCCGACGGCATCCCCGTCGCGGTCTGCCAGGTGGACGGGCGGCGGTGGGCGACGCTGGAGGGGCGCGCGACGGTTTCCATGGACCCCGAGCGGGTCGCGGAGGCGGAGCGGCGGTACGCCGAGCGCTACGGCCGGACCCCGTCCCCCAACCCGTCCCGGGTGGTCGTCGAGATCGCTCTGACGTCGGCTCTGGGGCACGGCTGACGGGAATCCGGTGCGAGGCGGGCGCACAACGGGACACCAGTCGGGTACCAGGCTGGTTTCAGCCCTTGTGGAAACCGGTGGATGACCTGAAATATGCCTGGAAACTGCAGCGGCGTCACCGTGTTCAGGTCACGGTGACGCCGCTGCGGGGAAGCGCCTGAGCGATTTACAACGACGGGGGAATCGCGTCAGGCACTGCGGGGGGTGGCTGAGATGGCTCGTACGTCCGGGGCTTCCGGCTCGACCAGCCGGTGGTCGCGCTGGTCGAGGTTCACAAAGATCATTCCGTACCGAATGGCGCACCGTACCGGCTGCGGCGCCCCCCGAGGCCGTCGCAGACACCGGTACGCCCGTACATCCTCGTCCTCGTCCCGGGTCACCACGACCGGCTCCCCGAACACCGTCACCATCAATGAGTCACCGCTGTGGGGGATGGCGGTGGCCAGATCGATGAAGTGCCAGCCGGAGCGGTACGCGGTGGCCATTTCTCGGCGGAAGGAACGGTCGTCGGGAGGGGTGGTCATGCTTCTGCGTCCGCGGGGCTGCTCGTCCAACCGCTGTCCGGCGGAACCTCCGCCGCCCCGGCCAGTACCTTGGTCCAGCCACTGTCCGCCGGCGCCGCTTCCGCATCGGTCCAACCGCTGTCCGGTGGGACCGACTGCTCGGCGTGCACGACGTCGAGGCCCGAGCCCCCCGACGTGCCGAAGGCCACAGCGACAGAGAAGACTGCGGCAAGCACTGAACCAAGCAATCTCGCTCGCATAGTCGGCTTCGTCCTCACTTGATGGAATCTTCTCCCCCGTCGTCACAAGACGATGGCTCATTCAGGCACGTCAATGCCACAGGAGCGATGCATCATGTTCCTGCATGTTCAGGACCCTGGGGGGTGGAGATTTGCCTACAAACAACTCACAACCGACACATCCCCATGCTGTCACGACGTTGTGTGACGAAGGAGCGCGCCTTTACGCCAGCGCATTGCACTCCGGGCGCATCACCCGGGTCGAGGTGGAAGCGGCTCCCTGTCTCCTGGAGTTCGCACTGCTCCACCCCGATCCGGACGACGAGAAGTGGCTGCGCCCGGTTCCCCCGTCCGTCGCGCTCGCACAACGTCTTCACCCCCTGGAACGCGAGATCCAGGAGCGGCGGCGCCAGGCGATCGAGCTGACCGATTCCTTCGATCCGTTCATCGCGATCAGCACGCAGGGGCAGACGAGCATCCACGCGATCACCGTCCTGGAGGGATTCGACCGGATCAACGCGGCACTCAATTCGGCTACCGCCGAGTGCAACACGGAGATGCTGACGATCCAGCCCGGCGGCGGTCGCCCCGCGGACGCTCTCATGCAGGCTCTGGAGCGCGACCGGCCCCTCACGGACCGCGGGGTCAGCATCCGCACGCTGTACCAGCACACGGCCAGACACAGCCAGGGGACACTCGCCTACGTGGAGCGAATATCCGGCGGCCGGATCCAGGTCCGCACGCTGGAAGAGCTCATAGAGCGTCTGATCATCTTCGACCGGACCGTCGCGTTCATCCCCGCCAGCGACGACCGGCGGGTCGCACTCGAACTCCGGCACCCCGGACTCGTCATGTACCTCAGCAAGGTCTTCGAACAGCTCTGGCAGCGCGCCGTGCCGCTGACCGAGGACGTCCCGAACGACGTCGACCCCAACGGCATCACCCCTGTCCAGCGCTCCATCGCCAAACTCCTCATCGAGGGGCATGTCGACGAGGCCATTGCGCGCCGCCTGGGCATGAACGTCCGCACCTGCCGCGCCCACATCGCCAAGCTGGCCTCCGCCCTCGGCAGCGGCAGCCGGGCCCAGCTCGGCTTTCTCATAGCGCAGTCGGGGCTCCTGGAGCAGGATCACTGAATGTCCACCGACGAGACGCCCGAGCATCAGACGCACCAGGTCGAGGAGCTGTGCGAGGCGGGATCGCTGCTGTACGGCCGCGCGCTGAGCGAGGGACGTGTACGGCAGCAGGACGCCCTGAAGTCACCTTGCCTGATCGACTTCGGCCTCCTGCAGCCCGACCCGGAGGACGTTCGATGGCTGAGACCCACCGCGCCCGCCGTCGCCCTCCCGAGGCTGCTCCGCACCTTTGACGAGGAAGTCGCGCGGCAGCGCCGCCGGGCGGCGAGGCTGGCCGAGACGTTCGAGCCTCTCCTGGACCTGAACGCCCATGGCACGCAGTCCTCCGGCTCCGCCCTGGTCACCGCGCTTCAGGGACTCCCCCGGATCAACGCCGCCGTCAACCGGGCGGTGGCCGAGTCGTCGCAGGAAATGCTGACCATCCAGCCCGGCGGAAACCGGCCGCCCGAAATCCTGGCCGACGCGCTGCCGCGGGAACGGGCGCTGCTCTCCCGGGGAGCCCGGATGCGCACGCTCTACCAGCACACCTCGCGCTACTCGTCCGCGGTCGTGGCTCATTTCGAACAGCTCGACGGCGATGTCGAGGTCCGCACCCTGGACGAGGTCACCGAGCGTCTCTTCGTCATGGACCGGACCGTCGCGTTCATCCCCGCGGCCAAGGACCGCAGCATCGCCCTGGAGATCCGGCACCCGGCCCTCGTCACCCACCTCGCCACCACCTTCGACCGGCTCTGGCGCCTCGCCACGCCCATGTATCCCGAGGCCGTCCAACAGCCCTCGGTGAACGGCGTCACCACCCGTCAGCTCGCCATCGCCGGCCTTCTCGTCGAGGGGCACACGGACACCGTCATCGCGGAGCGCCTCGGCATGAACGTCCGCACCGCCCGTGTCCACATAGCCAAACTCGCCGCCACCCTCGGCAGCGAGAGCCGCGCGCAGCTCGGCTATCTCATCGGTCGGTCGGGGATTCTGGAACCCCGGGACCGGGAGCCGTGAGGGGCTGGAGTTCCGGGGAGCGGGGTGGGCCGTCGAGGCCTGCCTGGGCTATTCGGACGCCCAGTTGGGTGCGGCTGGCGGCGCCCAGGGTCTCCGAGAGGCGGGCGATGTGGGCGCGGCAGGTGCGGACGCTGATGCCGAGGCGTTCGGCGACCACCGCGTCCTGGTGGCCCTCCGCGAGCAGCGCCGCGATGGAGCGCTCGCGGTGCGTGATGCCCTCGATCCCCGTGTCCGGGAGGGGCGCGGTCAGCGGGATCGCCAGGCGCCAGAGCCGTTCGAAGACCGTGACCAGGTAGTCCACCAGCGCCGGATGCCGCAGTTCGAGGGCGATCGTGCGGTCGGAGCTCGCGGGGATGAAGGCGACCGTGCGGTCGAAGACGATGAGCCGCTCGGTGACCTCGTCCAGGGTGCGGGCCTCGGCCGCGTCGCCCATCAGCTCCATGTAGTTGAGCAGGCCCTGCCCGTGCCGGGCCACATGCGTGTACAGGTCGCGCATGCGCACACCCCGGCGGCGCAGCGCCATCGCCCGGTGCAGGCCCTCGGAGAGTTCGTCCTCGCGGCGGATGCCGCCCGGCTGGACGGCCAGCACCTCGGACGCGCACGCCTCGGTCGCCTCGTCCATCGCGGCCCGGATCCGGGGCAGTCCGTCGAGCACCCGGATCGCCACGCCCTCGGCGCGCGAGTGGGCGTTGCCGCCGAGGGCCGCGTACCACTCGAAGGCGGACACCGCCGAGCCCATGCGCGACTGCGTGGCGACGACGTGCTCGTGCATCTCCCGCAGCAGCCGTGTCATGACCTCTTGCGGCGAGGTCGGCACCAGCCAGCCCATGTCGTCGGGGTCGGGATGCAGCAGCGCCAGCTCGACCAGACAGGGCACGGTCCCGGCGTCCTCGCGGGACACCCGGCCGCGTCGTACCGCCCGGGAGTACACCCGGTCCCCTGCCTCGCACAGGCGGTCAGCACCGTGCGGATGCGCTTCCTTCCCGTGCCCGGCCATCTCCTCAACCCCCGGTTCAAGCCTCTTCCGGAGCGCAACTATGCGCGGCTGCCACCGCCTCCGCAACACGGCTTCGACGTGTCCCCGCCCCCTATCGACACGGTGAATACCGATTTATCCCCACCACAGCATGGCTCGTTGCAACAAGCTGATGGCGGTCGCGAATCGGACGCCGTGGCGCATGTGCGACGCATGAGGACGGTGAGCAAACGCGCGCCCCGCGTGAGCTGCCGGAAATCACCGAGTGATCGTCGTGTTACGTGCCGCATCTAACGTCAGGCCATGGCGGACATATTTGACGCATACGCGTTGGCCGACGCGTGGGACGAGATGTTTGAGCGGCCGGGTGAGGTCAGGACCGCCTATGAGCCGGTGCTGGCGGCACTCCAACCGATGGAACCGGCCGAACTTCGGTTCAGGGCCGATCAGATGGCCCGGTCGTTCACGGACCGCGGCGTGACGTACGCCTTCGCGGGCGAGGAGCGGCCCTGGCCGCTGGACCTCGTGCCACGGGTGCTGGACGCGCTGGAATGGGATCTCATCCAGCGCGGGGTGTCCCAACGGGTCAGGGCTCTTGAGGCCTACCTCGCGGACGCGTACGGACCGTGCCGGGCCTTCGAGGACGGGGTCGTGCCCTGGCGGCTCCTCCTCAACTCCCCCCATTTCCACCGGGCCGCGCACGGCGTGGAGCCCCCGGGAGGGGTACGCATCCACGTCGCCGGCATCGATCTCGTACGGGACGAGGCGGGCGACTTCCGCGTTCTGGAGGACAACGTCCGGGTGCCGTCCGGGGTCTCGTACGTCATCGAGAACCGGCGGGCGATGACCCGGATCTTCCCCTCGCTCTTCGCCGAGCAGCATGTGCTGCCGGTCGACGGGTACGGGCAGCGGCTGCTCGCGGCACTGCGCGCGGCGGCGCCCGACGGGGTCGGCGACCCGCGCGTGGTCGTGCTCACCCCCGGTCCCAGCAACGCCGCCTACTTCGAACACGCCCTGCTGGCACGGCTGATGGGCGTGCAGCTGGTGGAGGGCCACGATCTGGTCTGCCGCGGGAACCGGGTGTGGATGCGGACCACGCGCGGCGAGATGCCCGTCCATGTCGTATACCGGCGGCTCGACGACGACTTCCTCGACCCGCTGCACTTCCGGCCCGACTCGGTGATCGGCTGCCCCGGCATCATGAACGCCGCCCAGGCCGGGAACGTCACACTCGCGAACGCGGTGGGCAACGGCATAGCGGACGACAAGCTCCTCTACACGTACGTTCCCGATCTCATCCGGTACTACCTCGCCGAGGAACCGGTCCTCCCCAATGTCGAGTCGTTCCGCCCAGACGAGCCGGGACAGTTGGAGGCGGTGCTCGACCAGCTGGACCAGCTCGTCGTCAAACCGGTCGACGGGGCCGGCGGGCAGGGCATCGTGATCGGACCGCACGCGGACCGGCAGACAATCGATCGCGTACGCAAAGAGGTCGTCGCCGATCCCCGGGGGTGGATCGCCCAGCGGCCGGTGGCCCTGTCCACCTCCCCCACCCTCGCGGGCGAGCGGATGGCCCCGCGCCACATCGATCTCCGGCCGTTCGCCGTGAACGACGGCAGCGATGTGTGGGTGCTGCCCGGCGGCCTCACCCGGGTCGCGCTCCAGGAGGGCAACCTCATCGTCAACTCCAGCCAGGGCGGCGGCTCCAAGGACACCTGGGTGCTCGCGGAGGGCCCTGCGGAGGGGCCCGCGGCGGAGCCGACCGGCCCCCTCCCCGAGGTCGCCCCGCGCCAGCTCGGCCCCGACGGCGAGCGCCCCGTCGCACAGGAAGGGGCGCAGCAGCAGTGACGCCCACGCACGGAGTGCCCGCACATGCAGCTCAAGGAGCTGAAGCCGCTCAAGGAGCAGGAGGTACGGCCGTGAACGACGTGATCCTCTCCCGCATCGCCGAGGCACTGACCTGGACGGGCCGCTATGTCGAACGGGCCGACGCCACCGGCCGCATCCTCGACGCCTATCTGCACCGGCTCCTCGAAGACCCCTGGCGGGACGAGGACATGGCGTGCCGCTCGCTGTACGCGATCCTCGGCGTCGACGCGGGCACCGACGCCGTCGACATGCAACAGGTCCTGGACCAGCTGGCCTTCGACGCCCGCTCGACCTGCTCCATCGAGGGTGCGCTGGGCGCCGCCCGGCTGAACGCGCGCAGCGCCCGCGAGGCGGTGTCCTCCGAGATGTGGGAGTGCCTCAACTCCACCTGGCACGCCCTCGCCGACCAGCGTCTGGCGGCCCGCCGCACCGGCCCGTACGCCTATCTGGAGCTGGTGCGCCGACGGGCCGCGCTCTTCTTCGGGCTCGCCGACTCGACGATGAGCCGGGACGACAGCTGGCGTTTCGTGGTGCTCGGCAGGAGCCTGGAGCGGGTGGACATGACCGTACGGCTGCTGTCCGTACGGGTGCTGGACGCGGCGCACGCGCCCGACTGGCCGACGCTGCTCAGCGCGAGCGGGGCGGACGAGGCGTACGCGCGGGTGTACGGCGGTTTCGGGGACACGGCCCGGGTGGCCGAATTCCTCATCATGGACCGGGAGTTCCCTCGTTCGGTGCTGCACGCGCTGACCACGGCGGAGGAGTGCCTGGCGGCGCTCGGCCGCCCGCGCCAGGACCCGGCGCGGCGCCCGATCGGCAGGATGCGCACCCGCCTCGAATACCTGGACTCGACGGCCCTGGAGGACGTGCTCCCCTCCCTCCTGCGGGAGTTGCAGACGTCCTGCATGGCCTCCGCCGAGGCGGTCGCGGAGAGGTTCTTCCCGTACCAGGGGCCCGTCGAGTGGGCCCAGGAAGGAGCGTGAGCATGAACGCCGACGCCAACGCGAACACGGGCGCGAACAGGAACGGGAACGGCAACACGAGCGGGAACGGGAACGGGAGCGCGCCGATGACCCGGCGGCTGCGCATCCGGCACATCACCCGCGTCTCGTACGCGCAGGCCGCGGTCCGCTCCCACAACGAGGTCCGTATGACCCCGCTGACGCTGCCGGGCCAGACGACGCTGGACGCCCGCGTCCTGGTCAGCCCGTCCACACCGACCTGGTCGTACTGGGACTACTGGGGCACCCAGGTCACCGGCTTCGACCTGATGGAGCCGCACGAGGATCTGACGATCACGGCGGTGAGCCTGGTGGAGACGTCACCGCCGGCCGACCTGCCACCGGCCCCGGCCTGGGCGGAGGTGGCCCGGCGGGTGGCGAACTCCCGCCTGCTGGAACACGCGGTCCAGACCTCCCGTACGGCCGTCCCCGAGGAGCTGGTCGAGCGGGCCCGCGCGGCGGCCGCGGGACTGGACCCGCACGAGACGGCGGTCGCGGTCTCGGACCTGGTGGCCGACCGGGTCTCGTACATCCCGGGCTCCACCGGCGTGAACACCAGCGCGGCCGAGGCCTGGGACCAGGGCGCGGGCGTCTGCCAGGACATAGCCCATCTGACGGCCGGGCTCCTGCGGGCACTGGGCCTGCCGACCCGCTATGTGTCCGGCTATCTGCACCCCGAGCGGGACGCGGAACTGCACCGCCCCGTCGCCGGCCAGAGCCACGCCTGGATCGAGTACTGGGCCGGCGACTGGACCGGCCACGACCCCACCAACCGCACCCGTGCCGACGAGTCCCACGTCGTCGTGGGCCGGGGCCGCGACTACGACGACGTCACCCCGCACAAGGGCATCTACCGGGGAGTGGCCGGGGGCCCGCCCGAGGTGACGGTGGAGTTCACCCGCGTGGCGTGAACTCCCGGGTCCGTGAGCCGGGATGGTTCAGGGGTTTTCCACAGATGTGGGAAAACCCCTGAACCATCCCGGTTACGCGCGTCGACCCCGAACGGATTCGGCTTCGGACCGGATTCAGAATCGGGCGAGGTGTTACTTGATGCCGAGGGAGTCGCAGGCCGTCTTGTACTTGGCCGTGCAGATCTGGTCGGCCGTGTAGATGCCGTCCTGGAGGACCGTCGTCTTGATGGTGTCCTTGGTCAGGGCGGAGACCTGGAGCAGGTTGGACGGGATGTTCTTCTTCGTGGGGCTGGTGACCTTGTCGGGGGTCAGGGAGTCGAACTCGATGCCGAATCCGCGGACGACGGCCACGGCCATCTCGGCGGCCGTCTCGGCCTCCTGCGGGTACGGCTTGTAGACGCTCATGAACTGGTCGCCGATGACGACGCGCTGCACCGCGTCCAGCTCGGCGTCCTGGCCGGTGATCGGCGGCAGGTCGGTGACCCCGGCCGCCTTCAGCGCGGAGATGATGCCGCCGGCCATGCCGTCGTTGGCGGAGTACACCCCGGCGATGTTGTCGGCGCCGATGGCGGAGATCGCCGCCATCATGTTGGCCCGGGCGTTGGCCGGCTTCCAGTCCTTGGTGTCGTACGACTTGGCGATGGTCACCTTGCCGCTGAGCTCACCGAGGGCGCCGTCCTTGAACTGGGCGGCGTTCGGGTCCGTCACCGCGCCGTTCATCATGACGATCTTCTGCGACCTGCCGCCGTTGAGCTCGTCGGCGAGGGCCCGGCCCTGCACCTGCCCGACCGCCTCGTTGTCGAACGAGATGTACGCGTCGATCGGCCCCTCGGCCAGCCTGTCGTACGCGATGACGGGAATCCCCGCCTCCTTGGCCTGCTTCACCCCGGAGGCGATGGCCTTGGAGTCGACCGCGTCCACGAGGAGCACGTCGACCTTGTCCTCCACCATCTTCGCGAGCTGCTTGTTCTGCTCTGCCGCGTCCTGCTCGGCGTTCGCGTAGACGACCTTCCCCTTGCCGTCGGTCAGCGTGGAGACCTTCTCCTTGATGATCGGGTAGTCGAACTTCTCGTAGCGCGAGTTCGACTTCTCCGGCAGCAGCAGCCCCACAGTGATGTCGTCGCCCTTGGTCGGGCTCGCTTCGCCGCCGTCACTGCTCCCGTCCAGTGCTCCGCATGCGGCGAGCATGAGGGTCATCGTGGAAGCCGAGACGGCTACGGCGGTACGACGTATGGCGCTGTTCACTTTCGGGTGCCTTCCGGACGAGGGCGCAACCGTGCGGGCCCAGGTGACAAAAGCCAACGTGGGGGTTCCCGGTGCGTCAAGGAGTAACTGCTAACGAGATCGCAACAGAAACCTGTGGAGAGACCGGGGTGATGTAGGGGAAATCCGTCGGGCAGGGGTCCACACGCCCGTCGTACGAGGGGGTCGAGGGTGGGGCGGACCTGGGCGGAAGCGGCCAGAACACCACGTCCGGGTCAGTGTGGGCACCTGTTCGGCCGCGTACGGATTGCGGTGGCGCGGCTCTCGGAAGTTGCTGGGAGGAGGTGCCGGGAGCAGTTGCCGGAACCAGGCAGCTCGTCCCGCTCGTGTCCTCACTCACTCTGGAGTCCCCATGCGCACGCTCTCCCGATGCCTCATACCTCTTCTGGCGGCGGGCTGTCTGGCCCTGACGGCCACGCCCGCGACGGCCGCGCCCGAGCCCGCCCCCGACCCGTGTGCCGCCGACTGGTCCTCGCTCGCCGGGCTCACCGACACCGGCACTCTCCGCGAGGCGATCGTCGCCTGCGTCGAGAGCTACACGGAACGCCCCCTCGACAGCTGGCTCCAGGCCCCGCCGAAACCGTCCGTGGAACAGATGGCACAGATGACGCAGGCGGCGCAGGTGGCGCCTTTGGAGAACAAGGAGCAGGGGGTCACCGCCGTGGAGGACTGGACCGGCGCCGATGCCGCCGACTGGGACGACGATCTGGCCTGCGACCTCGCCGAGATCTTCGACGAGCCGACGGTGTGCCGCCCGGCCCCGGCCGATCCGGCCCCCTGACAACGGGGTACACGGCAAAGGGGTTCGTGAATCACGGAAGGGGCGGGCGGAGTTTCCCGCCGGAGAAACGCCCACCCCTTCCGGCCAGGGACGACACCGCGCCGAAGCCTGTCCGCATTTGACAGAAAGGCTCGAAGTGTGGGCACTGAGGGCGGAATTCGTTTTCCCCAGTGCCCACAATTCGGATCGCCCGTCAAGGGCGAGAAGAACCACATTTTGAGAATGCGGATTCTCGCCCTTCCCGGCGAAAATCGACTGCTACGTTTGGGCTTCGTCCCGAGTCAGGCAGGCGTGCCGCAGACGGCAGCCCCGCTCGGATTGCATCGCGGGTGTTCTCGTTCACCGTCGACCCAGCGCGCCCTTTTCGCTTCGGTTCTCAGCCCATCCCTTTGGAGTTCCTCCATGTCTGCGGACAGCACAGCTGTCACCACTTCCGCGCGCCCGGAAACCGGCTCCGGCTCCGGCTCCGGCACCCCACCCCGAGGCCGCCACCTCGGCCTCGCCCTGGTCGTCATCGCGGCGGCCCAGCTGATGGTCGTACTCGACGCCACCATCACGAACATCGCCCTGCCCGCCATCCAGACCGACCTCGGCGTCTCCGACGCGAACCTCGCCTGGATCGTCAACTCGTACGCGCTGGCCTTCGGTGGACTGCTCCTGCTCGGCGGCAAGGCGGGCGACCTCTTCGGCCGCCGGCGCATGTTCCAGGTCGGCATCATCGTCTTCACCCTGGCCTCCCTGCTGGGCGGACTGGCCCCGAACGAGGGCCTGCTGATCGGCGCCCGCATCCTGCAGGGCGTCGGCGCCGCGCTCGCCGCGCCCAGCGCGCTGGCCCTGATCACCACCACGTTCCCGGTGGGCAGGCCCCGCAACACCGCGATGGGCGTGTACGCGGCCATGGGCGGCGTCGGCGCCACCGTCGGTCTCCTGCTCGGCGGCACGCTCACCGACCTGCTGGACTGGCGCTGGGTGTTCTTCGTCAACATCCCCATCGGCCTGGCCGTCCTGGCCGGCACCCGCACGCTCGTCGAGGCCGAACGCCACCCCGGCCGCCTCGACGTGCCCGGCGCCATCACCGGCACCGGTGGTCTGATCGCCCTCGTCTACGGCATCACCCGCGGCGGCGAACACGGCTGGACGAACGGCCCGACCCTCGCGTCCTTCGCCGCGGCCGTCGTCCTGCTGACGGTCTTCCTCGTCGTCCAGGCCCGCAGCTCGCACCCGATGATGCCGCTGCGGCTGTTCCGCGACCGCAACCGCACCGGCTCGTACGCCACCATGCTGTTCATCGGTGCGGGCATGTTCGCCACGTTCTACTTCCTGACCCTCTACATGCAGCTCATCCTGGGCTACAGCCCCGTGAAGACCGGCTTCGCGTATCTGCCGTTCAGCTTCGGCATGGCCGCCGCGGCCGGGGTCAGCTCCAAGCTGGTCACGCACTTCGCCCCGCGGCTGATCGCCGGGCCCGGGCTGCTGGTCGCCGCGGCGGGCATGGGGTGGTTCGCGACACTGGAGGCGGACTCGTCGTACGCGGCGCATCTGATGCCGGCGATGTTCGTCACCGCGCTCGGTCTCGGCATGAGTTTCGTGCCGATGACGCTCGGGGCGGTGAGCGGGGTCGACCATCTGGACACCGGGGTCGCTTCCGCGCTGCTGAACACCGCGCAGCAGGTCGGTGGGGCGTTGGGGCTTGCGGTGCTGTCCACGATCTCGACGTCGGCTGCCGACGGGAAGCTGCCCGACGCTGCCGCGTCCCTGTATCGGGGGCTGGCCGTGAAGGACTTCGGGCTGGTGGCCCGGGCCGGTGAGGCGCTTACCCATGGCTACGCGATGGCGTTCGTCGCCGCCGCGGGGATGTTCCTGGCGGGCCTCGTCGTCACGGCCTTCGCGGTCAACGCGGGCCGCCAACAACACGCCGAGGGCACGGCTGCGGCCCACATGGGCTGACCTGCTTTTCCCTCGCCCCCCGCCGCCCCTACCCATTCCCGTCCCTGACTCAGGGGCTCCGCCCCCGAACCCCCAAAGACCAAAAGACTGCGCAGTTCCCCGCGCCCCCAGGTACCTGGGGGCCGAGGTACCTAGGGGCGCGGGGAACTGCGCGACCAGCCACAACGAACCCGCACCCGAAAACGCTCCCGCCGGGGTCTGGGGCGGAGCCCCGGAAAGGGACGGGAATGGGTAGGGGCGGCGGGGGCGAAGAAAACAGACCTCACGTACCTGCGGACACCACCCCCGTCTGACACCATCCGACGGACAGAAGGCAGACACGACCAACCCACCCCCGCGAGGTCCGTGGTGCGAAAGATCGTTCTGAGTATTGGCGTCTCCCTCGACGGGTTCTTCGAGGGACCGAACCGCGAGATCGACTGGCACGTGGTCGACGACGAACTGCTCCGGCACTTCAACGAATTCGTGGGCGAACTCGGCGGCCTCCTGACCGGCCGAGTCACACACGAGTTGATGGCGGCCTACTGGCCGACCGCCGACCAGGACCCCGAGTGCTCCGAGACCAACCGCGAGTTCGCCGCGATCTGGCGTGACATCCCGAAGATCGTCTACTCACGGACGCTGGAGAAGGCCGACTGGAACGCGACCGTCGTACGGGAGGTCGCCCCCGACGTAATCAGGGCGCTCAAGGAACAGCCGGGCGGGGACCTCGTGGTCGGCGGGGCGGACCTCGCGGCGGAGTTCCGGCGGCACGACCTGATCGACGAGTACCGGATCTACGTCCACCCGGTGCTCATCGGCCACGGCAACCCCCTCTTCCGCGACACCGACGCCCTCTCCCGACTCCGCCTCATCGAGACCCACGCCTTCGGCAACGGCGTGGTCATGCTGCGTTACGAGCGCACAGAGACGACGTCCTGAGCCACGCCCACGCCCACACGCCGTGGTCAGTCCCGCCCCTCGTCCCGGCCCCCGTCGTCCGGCGGGCGTTCCGGGAAACGGAGGAGGCGGACGGAGGGCAGGACGGGGAAGTCCTCGGTATCGGGATGCCCGGAGACGTCGGAACCGGGCCCAGCCCGCCCCTCCCCATGCTCCTGCCCCTCCCGGCCCGTCGCCCGCGCATGCTCGTCCCAGCCCGCGCGGAACCAGTTCAGCTGATGCCGTTGGAGTTCTTCCTCGGTGAGGACGCGGACGGATTCCGGTCCCGCCGCCCGGATCTTCTCGCCGAGCCCGATGAGCAGTTCGCCCACCAGGCGGGAGACGCGTTCCGCCTCGTCGCCCGGGCCGCCGCCTCCTGGATTTCCCATGCCGCGCTCCCTCAAGCCCCCGCAGGCCAATGGCAAATGGCCGACGGCCGACAGCCCGAGCCTCCGGCCCCCGGCCGCCCCTTGCCCGTCAGCCACTCTTCGGCAGGAACTGCTGGGCCACCTTGGCGAACAGCTCCCGCAGTTCGGGCGGGACGCCCATGCGGAGGGCGGCTTCCTCGGCGCTCAGCCACGGACGGTCCTCGCCGCTCGCGGGGTGCCCGTTGTCCGACACCGGCAGATCGTCCTCGGTGAGCCGGCCGGAGCGGATGAGCATCTCCCGCAGTGGCACGCCGAGTACGGCCGCGATACGCCGCATCGTCTCCAGGTCGGGCATGGACTGCCGCTGGAGCAGCCGGCTTACGGCGGCCCGGTGCACCCCCGCGTCGTCGGCGAGCTTCGAACGGCCGCCGCCGCGGGGGCTGTCGATGTCGTAGCCCCGGGCGCGCAGCAGCCCCTCGATCCAGCCGGCGAAGTCGTCGAGCCCCGCGGCCCGGAGGTTGTGGTCGGCGCGGGCACCGACCCGTGAGCTCGAAGCCATGAGTCCGATCTCCCCTCGTCGCCGGGGCAGAGTACCGATCGCACACGCACCAATGTGTGTGCGCGCCCGCGCGTAACTGTGGAGATTCGGCAACTTCCCGCAGCTCAGGAGGGTTTGAGGACTCGCCGTCACATCGACCTCCACGGAACGTAATCACTTGCGTACGCGCTCGCAACATGCAACTCTGTCCGCTCGTTCGCAACCATCGAACATATGTTCCCATAGATAGGGAGGGGTTGCACGTGCCCGACCAGCCGCCCGGAGCCGCCGCCACCGCGATCACGGTCCACGAGCCGTGCGAGGTCGGCCGATGAGCGAGGACCACGGTGGAGCCGTCTGGATCGCCTCGCTCGTCCGCCGCTTCCCGGACCTCGTCGAGGAGTTGGCCCCCGCGGCCCACGGAGGACCGCGTGAGCGCCGGGGCGACGGACCCGTCGGCGGCACGACCGCTCCGGTCCGCCTGTACGTCTCCGACGCCGTACGGGACATCACCGACGGAGTCGTCGAACTGGAGGAGGCCGTACGTGAACGACTCGGCCTGCGGCCGGTGCCCCCTGCCTCCGTACCGGTACGGCTGCGCCGTATCTCCGGACTGCTGGACCGCATCGCCGCCGACCCGCTGCTCGCCCCGCACGTCGAGGAAGAGACCCGGCGGATGGCCGCACGCTGCGCCCGCGCGCTCGGCGACCCGGAGCAACTCGTACGGCTGCCGGGCCGCTGCCCCGCCTGCGACTGCGTCTCACTGCGGGCGTTACCGGAGCGGGCCGAGATCAGATGCGTCAACCCCGCGTGCGGGCGGTTACTGGAGGCCGAGCACTGATGACCGGAGCCACGAACGTCAGCAAGGCTGTCAACACTCCTTTGATCACCGCCGAGTTGGCCGCCGACGAGGCGGGCGTCACGACCGCGACCATCCGCAAGTGGGTACAGCGCGGCCATCTGCGGCCCGCGGGCACACAGGGCCGACGGCGCCTCTTCCGCCTGGAGGACGTCTTCGCCGCCGAACGGACGACACACCTCGCCCGGCACCACGACCACTGATCCCGTCGAATAGCCGCCCGGCATAGGCCAGTTGCATGATTCCCCGACCGGTGTCACAGTGGATGCAGCGGCAGAGCTGCGCCCGGAGGACGGGCGGCGGGCCTGCCGCTTCGTGTTGCCCGGACTTGCTCATCACGCGCCGAAGAACAGGAAGAGGAGCGAGAGAGCGAGCATCAGACCGGAGGCGATGGCCGTCGGCAGGGCCACCCTTCCGCTCGTCATCTGGCCGGGTGTCCCGACGTTGGACAGGTCCTTCGGGTCATGGACCACGTCGGTGACACCTCCGACGAGGGCAGGAGGGCTCCTGAAGGGCCCCACCTTCGCTTGCAGGCTCCTGCCGTCTTCTGCCGTGAACCGCATCACAAGGAAGTTGATTCCGTTCGATCCACCATGGCGACCGGTATCGCAGGGCCGTACATCTGAACCCCCACTGTCAGGACCGTGCAGTTCCCACACCCGAAGGACAAGAGGCACGAGGAGGAGCGCCATCATGACCTACGCCGATGTCGATGCCAATGCCGTGCGCAGAGCCCTGCGTACGGCATTCCGGACCCTGTTCGAGGAACGCCGGGAAGAGGTGCCGCCCGATGACGATCACTGAGGCGGAGGAGGTCGTTCTGGAGCTGGAGCGGCTGCGTCGCTCGGTCGACGTCGGTTTCGCCACCACCCGGGGCGACCTCGCGCTCCTTCTCCAGCGCGCCGACCAGACCGACAAGACCCTGGACGAGCACGAGACCCGTATCGAGGCCCTGGAACGCACCCGCTGGCCCCTGCCGTCCCTGGCGGCGGCCACGTCATGCCTCGCACTGGCCCTCACGGTCTGGCAGACCCTGGGCCGATAGCCCCGCCGTTCCGCTCACCGGAAAGGACGGTTGCCGGGTAGGGGCCGGCGGATTCAACTCCCCGGCTCCTGCCCGCGACCGGGCCGGCCCCTCCCCGGCAACGGCGACCGCGCTCTGCTGCCCAGGACCTTCGGGACCGGTCCCGGGAGCAGGCGGTACGTTCGGCGGGCTCGCTCGGGCCCGACGTCCGCCTCTACGTTCCGGAGCCTTGGATGATCTTCGGCATCCCCGTCCTGTGCGTGTTCGCCTGGATGGCCTGGTCAGTCCTTCGAATGAGCCACTTGCCGCCCTGGCGTCAGTGGCTGCCCACCGCACTGCTCACGGCTGCGGTGTCGTCATGGTTTCTCCTCGCGGGTTCCGGTGCCTCCTACTTGTGGGTGTACCTGCCCGTCTGCCTCGCACTGGCATCGTGGGCCGTGAGCCTGCGGGAACGCCGCGTGGCGGGCAGGCGAAAGGGCGTTGAGGCATCCGGTTGAGGCCGCGAGAGGGGGCCGCTGTTCCGGCGGCGCACTGATTACACCCTGCCCCGATCGACGTATCGTTGGCCCCCGGAGGCACACTCCGCGAAGGACTCTCCGGCCCTCGTCCAGCACACCCTCCACACCCTCCGGGGAGACGCGGATGTCTGAGCTCAGCCGACAGAAGTCGACGTTCAGCGGCGGCCCGCAGGGCCTCGCGGGTCCCAACTCCTGATGGCGGGCGAGGCCTTCGGGCATCCTCGGCTCGCGGCGATCTACGACGTGCTCGATCCCGATCGGAGCGACCTCGACGCGTACGTCGGCATCGCGGAGGAGTTCGGGGCGCGTCAGGTGCTGGACATCGGCTGCGGGACAGGGGTGTTCGCGCTCCTGCTCGCCGATCGCGGGATCCAGGTGGTCGGCGTCGATCCCGCGCGGGCCTCCCTCGACGTGGCCCGGGGCAGGCCCGGCAGCGAAAGGGTGCGCTGGATCCACGGTGACGCCACCACCCTCCCGCCGCTCCAGGCCGACCTCGCGACCATGACGGGGAACGCCGCCCAGCAGCTGGCCGGTCCGGATATGTGGCGGGAGTCCCTGCGGGGCGTCCACGAAGCCCTGCGGCCCGGCGGGCATTTCGTCTTCGAGACCCGGGATCCGGCCCGGCGCGCCTGGGAGGAGTGGACCCGCGAGGCCTCGTACGGGGTTACGGAGATCCCGGGCGTCGGCGCGGTCGAGGGCTGGGACGATCTGGTCGAGGTCGACGGGCCGCTGGTGACGTTCCGCCACACCTATGTGTTCGCCGCGGACGGACAGGTGCTCACCTCGGAATCGACCCTCTGTTTCCGCGAGCGGGACGAGATCGAGGCGGACCTGGCCGCGCAGGGGTACGTCGTGCGGGATGTGCGCGACGCTCCCGACCGGCCCGGCCGGGAGTTCGTCTTCGTCGCGGCACGTCCGTGAGCCGGGCGCGCCTGAGGCCCCGCCGCCCCCGGTGCCCGGCCGCTCACGAGAGGCTGCCGACCCCGACCCACTCCCGCAGCAACCCCTCCCGCTCCGCCGCCCGGGGCGACCCGCCCTCGTGGGCCCGGCCCCACTGCGCCATGGCGGCCAGCGTCGCCCGCAGGGTGGCCTCGCCCGCCGTCAGGTGTGCCAGGAGGGACAGCGAGAGGTCGTACTCCTCCTGGGAGTAGCTGGACGCCGCCGCGTACACGGTCAGATCGGTGGTCCCGTCGGCCGTGTCGACGACGAAGCTCATCATCGGCGGCGCATCGGTCTCGCCGAAGCTGGTCACGGTCAGCACCATGTCCACCATCACGCTGATCTGACGCCTGACGGATTTCAACGGGACATCCTCGACGGTCAGTCCACGCACCTTGTCCCACGGCCACAGGTCCGAGCTGCCGTCGCCGAGCGACACGACCCCCTCCGGCGTCAGCCGCACTCCCGGGGCACGCCCGGACGGCTTCGCTCCCACATACACATCGCCCTCGGCGATCCAGAACAGCCCCACCATCGCCATGGAAACGCTCCATTCCCCCCGTGAATCCAACGGATCCGTGGATCAGTAGTCCGGTAGTCCAGTAGTCCAGTAGTCCCGTACATGATCGCAACACGTGGGAGGGGCCCGGAGATTCGGTCGAATCTCCGGGCCCCTCCTGTGTGCCTGCAAGTGTCGGACTACACGCGCGTGTCAGTCCGACTGCTGTCGCTTCGGGCGCCACACCACCAGCGCGCTCGTCTGCTGGACCTCCTGGTACGGGACCAGGTCGCGGCGGTACGAGGCGTGGACGGCGGCCTCGCGCTGCTGCATCGCGGCCGCCGCGCCGTCCAGGGCCGCTTCCATCTCCGCGACGCGGGACTGGAGCGCGGCGACCTGGTTCTCCAGCTCGATGATGCGCTTGATGCCGGCGAGGTTGATGCCCTCGTCCTGCGACAACTGCTGGACGGTGCGCAGCAGTTCGATGTCACGGGCCGAGTAGCGGCGGCCGCGCCCGGCCGTGCGGTCCGGGGAGACCAGGCCGAGGCGGTCGTACTGGCGGAGGGTCTGCGGGTGCAGGCCGGAGAGCTGGGCGGCCACCGAGATGACGTACACCGGTGTTTCTTCCGTCAGCTCATATGCGGAATAAGAACTCTGTCGACGGCGTCCGGTTGCGTCCATGGTGTCCTCATGCTCCCTTCGCGGCCTGGAACAGCTCCGCCCGCGGGTCCTCGTCCGCGGTGGCCTCGCGATACGCCTCGAGCGCGTCACGAGCCTTCCCCGTCACGTCCGTGGGGACACTCACCTCGACGGTGACCAACAGGTCCCCGCGGGTGCCGTCCTTGCGGACCGCGCCCTTGCCACGGGCGCGCATCGTACGGCCGTTGGGTGTGCCCGGGGGCAGCTTCAGGGTGACCGGGGGTCCCCCGAGCGTGGGCACGCGGACCTCGCCGCCGAGCGCCGCCTCCGTGAAGGTGACGGGGACGGTGACGGTGAGGTTGTCGCCCTTGCGGCCGAAGACCGGGTGCGCGTCCACATGCACGGTGACGTACAGATCGCCCGCCGGTCCGCCCCGCTCGCCCGGTGCGCCCTTGCCGCGGAGCCGGATGCGCTGGTTGTCCGACACCCCGGCAGGGATACGGACCTGCATGGTGCGGGACGACTTGGCGCGCCCCGAGCCGTTGCAGACCAGGCACGCGTGCTCCGCGATCAGGCCGCGGCCCTTGCAGTCGGGGCACGGGTCGGTCAGCGAGAAGCCGCCGCCCGAGCCCCGCGCGACCTGGCCGGTGCCGACACAGGTCGGGCACACGCGCGGTGTGCCGTTCTTGTCGCCGGTGCCCGAACAGGCCTTGCAGGGGGACTGCGAGGTCATGCGGAGAGGAACGGTCGCCCCGTCCACGGCCTCCGTGAAGCTGAGCGTGACCTCGGTGTCGATGTCCTGGCCGCGCCGCGGCTGCGTACGCGTGCCGGTGGTGGCGCCACCGCGGTTGAACAGCCCGCCGAACACGTCACCGATACCGCCGCCGAAGCCGCCGGCGCCGCCCTGGCCGCCCGCTCCGCCCTGACCCGGGCCGCCTCCGAAGAGGTCGCCCAGGTCGAAGTTGAAGTTGCCGCCTCCGGCGCCGGGCCCCGGCCTGAACCCGCCGTTGCCGAAGAGGGCGCGGGCCTCGTCGTACTCCTTGCGCTTCTTGGGGTCCCCGAGGATGTCGTTCGCCTCGGAGATCTCCTTGAAGCGGTCCTCGGCCTTCGCGTTCCCCTTGTTGGCGTCCGGGTGGTACTCGCGGGCGAGTTTCCGGTACGCCTTCTTGATCTCGGCCTCGGTGGCGTCCTTGGGGACGCCGAGGACCTTGTAGTAGTCCTTCTCGATGAAGTCCTTGGTGCTCATCCTCGACGCCCCTCCTTCCGCACGCCACTGTCACGTACGCGCTTGGTGTTCGTGCTGCATACGGGCGCGCGTACGCCCTGTTTCACGTCAGCCCTCTTCCGGGCCACCGCTCTCCTTGTCGTCGGCCGCCTGGGTCGCGTCCGTCTCGTCGCCCTTGACCGTCTGCGCGCCCGGCTGCGGCTCGGCGACGGCCACCCGCGCGGGGCGGATGGTGCGCTCGCCGAAGCGATACCCCGGCTGCAGAATCGCCACGCACGTCGTCTCGGTGACGTCCGGTGCGTAACTGTGCATCAGGGCCTCGTGGATCGTCGGGTCGAAGGGCTCGCCCTCCTTGCCGAACTGCTGCAGACCCATCTTCGCCGCGACGGTCTCCAGCGACTCGGCCACCGACTTGAAGCCGCCGACCAGTTCGCCGTGGTCCCGCGCGCGGCCGATGTCGTCGAGCACGGGCAGGAGCTCGGTCAGGAGGTTCGCGATGGCGATCTCCTTGACCGCGATCCGGTCGCGCTCGACCCGGCGGCGGTAGTTCTGGTACTCGGCCTGGAGCCGCTGGACGTCCGCCGTGCGCTCGCCGAGCGCCGTGCGCACCTGGTCCAGCTGGGCGGTGAGGCCCGCGATCTGTGCTGCTGCTGCCGCGTCCCCGGCCTGGGCCGCCCCCTCCTCTACGGAGGGGGCAGGCTTCGGCTCGGCGTCTTCAGGGGTGGCGCCGGAGGGGACGTCGGGCTGCTCGTCGAAGCCCGGGGTCTCCTCTGTCACGCGGCACCGTCCTTGCGGTCACGGTCCTCGTCGACGATCTCGGCGTCCACGACGTCGTCGTCGGCGGCCTTGGCACCGGCGCCCTCGTCGGCACCCGGGGCCTCGGCGCCCGCGGCACCCTGCGACGCCTGCGCGTCCGCGTACATCGCCTGGCCGAGCTTCTGGGAGACGGCGGCGACCTTCTCGGTGGCCGTACGGATCTCGGTGGTGTCCTCGCCCTTGAGAGCGGTCTTCAGCTCCTCGATGCCCGCCTCGACCTCGGTCTTGACGTCACCGGGGACCTTGTCCTCGTTGTCCTTGAGGAACTTCTCCGTCTGGTAGACGAGCTGCTCGCCCTGGTTGCGGGACTCGGCGGCCTCGCGGCGACGGTGGTCCTCGTCCGCGTACTGCTCGGCCTCCTGGCGCATGCGGTCGACCTCGTCCTTCGGCAGCGAGGAGCCGCCGGTGACGGTCATCTTCTGCTCCTTGCCCGTGCCCAGGTCCTTCGCGGTCACGTGCATGATGCCGTTGGCGTCGATGTCGAAAGCGACCTCGATCTGCGGGACCCCGCGCGGGGCCGGCGGCAGACCGGTCAGCTCGAACATCCCGAGCTTCTTGTTGTACGCCGCGATCTCGCGCTCGCCCTGGTAGACCTGGATCTGCACGGAGGGCTGGTTGTCCTCGGCCGTCGTGAAGATCTCGGACCGCTTGGTCGGGATCGTGGTGTTGCGCTCGATGAGCTTGGTCATGATCCCTCCCTTGGTCTCGATACCGAGGGACAGCGGGGTCACGTCGAGGAGCAGGACGTCCTTGACCTCGCCCTTGAGGACACCGGCCTGGAGGGCGGCGCCGATGGCGACGACCTCGTCCGGGTTCACACCCTTGTTGGCGTCCTGGCCGCCGGTCAGCTCCTTGACGAGCTCGGCGACGGCGGGCATACGGGTGGAGCCACCGACGAGAACGACGTGGTCGATCTCGCTGAGCTGGATGCCCGCGTCCTTGATGACGTTGTGGAACGGCGTCTTGCAGCGCTCCAGAAGGTCAGCGGTGAGCTGCTGGAACTGGGCGCGCGTGAGCTTCTCGTCCAGGTGCAGCGGGCCCTCGGCGGACGCGGTGATGTAGGGCAGGTTGATCGAGGTCTCGGTGGAGGAGGACAGCTCGATCTTGGCCTTCTCGGCGGCCTCGCGGAGGCGCTGGAGGGCCATCTTGTCCTTGCCCAGGTCCACGCCGTGGCCCGCGGAGAACTGCTTGACCAGGTAGTCCATGACGCGCTGGTCCCAGTCGTCACCACCGAGGTGGTTGTCGCCGTTCGTGGCCTTCACCTCGACGACGCCGTCACCGATCTCCAGGAGGGACACGTCGAACGTGCCGCCACCGAGGTCGAAGACGAGGATCGTCTGGTCGTCCTTGTCGAGGCCGTACGCGAGGGCGGCCGCGGTGGGCTCGTTCACGATGCGCAGGACGTTCAGGCCCGCGATCTCGCCGGCCTCCTTCGTCGCCTGACGCTCGGAGTCGTTGAAGTACGCCGGGACGGTGATGACCGCGTCCGCGACCTTCTCGCCCAGGTACGCCTCGGCGTCGCGCTTCAGCTTCTGCAGGATGAACGCGCTCATCTGCTGCGGGTTGAAGTTCTTCCCGTCGAGCTCGATCGACCAGTCCGTGCCCATGTGACGCTTCACAGAGCGGATGGTCCGGTCCACGTTCGTGACCGCCTGGCGCTTGGCGACCTCTCCGACGAGCACCTCACCGTTCTTGGCGAAGGCGACGACGGACGGCGTGGTCCTGGCGCCCTCGGCGTTGGTGATGACGGTGGGCTCACCGCCCTCCAGAACGCTGACGACGGAGTTAGTCGTGCCCAGGTCGATGCCGACCGCACGTGCCATTTCAATTCCTCCAGCAATGACTTGAGTGGAACAGGCTCAAGTGTGCACGACGCTCAGCGCTCGGTCAACAGAGGTGAGTCTTGGGGGCTCAACTCTTATCTCACCCTTACGCGCAATTAGGCCCTGACCTGCGGGTCGGCCGTTGACTGCGGGTCCGTGGGGGCTGGTCACACAGTTCCCCGTGCCCCCAAAGGGGCACGACTCACTCAGGCAAGCCTCAGCGACGCAGATCACCGCACCCCTGACTACAGTGCGGACACAGGAGTGGGTAGTCTCAGAGGACTGCATAAGTTACCGCTTAGTAATCAATCTTCGGGGAACCGGGAGACCCACCCCGAAGAGAACCTCGCAGGCCCGAGGAGTCCCGAAATGCAACTCGCCGCGATCATCGTGTCGCTGGTCCTGACCGTGGTCGGCGTTGCGCTCATCGCCCGAGCCGTCGCGCAGATCTACCGGTTCGTGAAGCTGGGCCAGCCGGTGCCGGCGGGCAGCCGCACCGACGACCCCAAGGCTCGCACGATCACCCTGGTGAAGGAATTCCTGGGTCACACCAGGATGAACCGCTGGGGCATCGTCGGCTTCGCCCACTGGTTCGTCGCGATCGGCTTCCTGACGCTGCCGCCGACCCTCGCGCAGGCGTACGGCCAGCTCTTCGAGGCGGACTGGACGCTGCCGGTCATCGGCGGCTTCCTGCCGTTCGAGATGTACATCGAGTTCATCGGCGTGATGACGATCGTCGGCATCGTCGTGCTCATCGCGATCCGGCTGCTGAACCTGCCCTCCCGGGCCGGCCGCAAGTCCCGTTTCGCCGGCTCCAAGGCCTGGCAGGCGTACTTCGTCGAGTACGTCATCCTCACCATCGGCCTCGCCATCTACACCCTGCGCGGCCTTGAGGGCGCGATCCACCACGTCGAGCACTACGAGGCCGCGTACTTCGCCTCGTACCCCCTGGTCCTCGCCTTCAAGGGGCTCTCCCTCGGCGTGCTCCAGAACCTCGTCTACCTCGTCGCGATGATCAAGATCGGCACCTCGCTGATCTGGATGATCACCGTCGCGCTGAACACCAACATGGGTGTCGCCTGGCACCGCTTCCTCGGCTTCCCGAACATCTGGTTCAAGCGGAACGCCGAGGGCGGCACCGCGCTGGGCGCCCTGCTGCCGATGACGTCGGGCGGCGAGCCGATCGACTTCACCGATCCGGGCGACGACGACGTGTTCGGTGTCTCCCAGGTCGAGCAGTTCTCCTGGAAGGGCATCCTCGACTTCTCCACGTGCACCGAGTGCGGGCGCTGTCAGTCGCAGTGCCCCGCCTGGAACACCGGGAAGCCGCTCTCCCCGAAGCTGCTGATCATGTCGCTGCGGGACCACGCCCACGCCAAGGCCCCCTACCTGCTCGCCGGTGGCGGCAAGGACATGGAGGGCAACGAGAAGGCGACCGCGGAGCAGCTCAAGGACGTGCCCGCCGCGGCCCTCGCCGAGGCCGAGCGGCCCCTCATCGGGACCCTCGAGGAGAACGGCGTCATCGACCCCGACGTGCTGTGGTCCTGCACCACCTGCGGCGCCTGTGTCGAGCAGTGCCCCGTGGACATCGAGCACGTCGACCACATCGTCGACATGCGCCGCTACCAGGTGATGATCGAGAGCGCGTTCCCGTCCGAGGCGGGCACGATGCTCAAGAACCTGGAGAAGAAGGGCAACCCCTGGGGTCTGGCGAAGAAGCAGCGCCTGGAGTGGACCAAGGAGGTCGACTTCGAGATCCCGGTCGTCGGCAAGGACATCGAGGACCTGTCCGAGGTCGACTACCTGTACTGGGTCGGCTGTGCGGGTGCTCTTGAGGACCGCGCCAAGAAGACCACCAAGGCCTTCGCCGAGCTGCTGCACATCGCGGGCGTCAAGTTCGCGATCATGGGCGGCGACGAGAAGTGCACCGGCGACTCCGCCCGCCGCCTGGGCAACGAGCCCCTCTTCCAGGAGCTCGGCATGGAGAACGTCTCCGCGCTGAACATGGCGTTCGGCGAGGAGATGGACGACGAGGGCAACTTCACCGCCGAGTCGAAGAAGCCCAAGTCCGCGAAGAAGATCGTCGCGACCTGCCCGCACTGCCTCAACACCCTCGGCAACGAGTACCCGCAGCTCGGCGGCGACTACGAGGTCATCCACCACACCCAGCTGCTCCAGCACCTGATCGACGAGGGCAAGCTGATCCCGGTGACCCCGGTCGAGGGCCTCATCACCTACCACGACCCCTGCTACCTGGGCCGTCACAACAAGATCTACACGCCTCCGCGCGAGATCATGTCGGCCGTCCCGGGCCTGCGCCAGCAGGAGATGCACCGCCACAAGGAGCGCGGCTTCTGCTGCGGTGCCGGTGGCGCGCGGATGTGGATGGAGGAGCGGATCGGCAAGCGCATCAACAACGAGCGCGTGGACGAGGCTCTGTCGTTGAACCCGGACATCGTCTCCACCGCCTGCCCGTTCTGCCTCGTCATGCTGACCGACTCGGTCAACGGCAAGAAGAACGATGGCAAGGCGAAGGAGTCCATCACGGTCGTCGACGTGGCCCAGCTGCTGCTCGACTCCGTGAAGACCCCGGTCGACGACGAACCCCCGGCGGGCGAGGCCGAGTCGGAGAGCACACCGGAGCCCCAGCCCGTGAAGTGACCGGAGCCCCGGCCGGTGAACCGGCCGGGGCTTGAGAGCCCCACCCCCGTAACGAAGCACCCCATGTCCTGGTTCAGCCCCGGGACATGGGGTGTTGTCGTGCCGGGCTCAGGCGATCGGGGTCGTCTGGGCCAGGGCGATGTGCCAGACGTCGTCCTCGTCGCGGGTCAGGACGTAGGTCATCGCGCCGCGCGCGGGGAAGTCGGACGGGTCCTGCGTGCCCGGCCGTTCGTCGTGAACCGTCTTGGTCAGGCTCACGACGGCGACGTCGGGCCGTACGAAGCGGATGTCGTCGACCTCCAGTGTGGTCCTGACGTCCCGGAGCGGGGAGGCGAGTGCCGCGGTCATGGCCGACGCGAAGGCCTCCCGTCCGAAGACACGCCGGCCCGCGAGGTTGATGAGCACGAGGTCGGAGGTGTGCAGGGCGGGCAGCACCTCCGGGTCGGTCTGGGCTTCCTGGCTGCGTGCGACGAGTTCGCGGATCAGGCGCTCGTCGGTGTCGTGGGCGGAGAGTGCGGGCTTCCTGGCGTTCGTGGTGTCCATGCGGGAAACGTAGAACCTCAACTTTGCTTCAGGTCAAGGCATCCACCTTGGAGGGCCCGCCCCCGGCGTGGCGGCGACCTGGGGTCTTTGACAGGTACGCGATCCGTGCCCCATCATCGCCACCATCAATCCACTAGTTCATTAGCTAAAGGGTGGTGATGGAGGTTGGAGTTCCGGATCGACAGGCGGAGCGGGGTGGCCGCCTATCAGCAGATCGTCCAGCAGACCAAGCAGGCCCTGCGCCTCGGCGTACTCGTGCCCGGGGACCAGTTGCCGACGGCCAAGGAGGTCGCGGCGACCTCCGCGGTCAACCCGAACACCACGCTCAAGGCCTACCGCGAGCTGGACCGGGAGGGCCTGGTGGAACTGCGGCCGGGTCTGGGCACCTTCGTCCGCCAGTCACTGGCCCTTCCTCAGGCGGGGGCCGATTCACCACTGCGGGGCGAACTGGAGGCGTGGATGGACCGGGCCCACGAAGCGGGTCTGGAACAGGAGGACGTGACCGCGCTGGTCACGTCCGTGATGGAGGAGCGGTACGCCGAGACCAGGGCGGCCGCCGGGAGCAGGGGGCAGGGACGATGAGCAACGGGACGGGTTACGGGGGATACGGGGGCCTCACCGGCGAGTCCGCGATGGAGGCCCACGCGGTCGGCAGGAGGTACCGCCGGGGCTGGGCCCTGCGCGACTGCTCCTTCCGGCTGCCGGCCGGGCGGATCTGCGGCCTCGTGGGCCCCAACGGCGCCGGCAAGACCACGCTGATGTCCATCGCCGCCAACCTGCTGGAGCCGACCACCGGCACCCTGCGGGTGTTCGGCGCGGCCCCGCAGTCCGCGGAGGCCGGCCGGCGTACGGCGTTCCTCGCCCAGGAGAAGCCGCTGTTCAAGCGCTTCACCGTCGCCGAGACCCTGCGGCTCGGCCGTGAGCTGAACCCCGGCTGGGACCAGCGGGCCGCCGAGGACATGGTCCGCGCGGGCAATGTGCCCTTCGAGGCGAAGATCGGCACCCTCTCCGGCGGCCAGCGCACCCGGGTGGCGTTCGCCGTCGCCTTCGGCAAGCGACCGGACCTGCTGCTCCTCGACGAGCCGATGTCCGACCTCGACCCGTTGGTGCGCCACGAGTTGATGAGCACCCTGCTGGCCGAGGCCGCCGAGCGCGGCACCACCGTGCTGATGTCCACCCACATGATCGCCGAGCTGGAGAACACCTGCGACTACCTGCTGGTCATCGCCGAAGGAGGGCTGCGGCTCGCCGGTGAGGTCGACGAACTCCGCACCGCCCACGCCGTGTTGACCGGGGTCCACTCCGACGGGCGGACGCCCCCCGAGGTGGCGTACCACACCGTCGTCGAAACCCGCACCAGCGGACGGCAGTTCACCGCGCTGGTCCGCCCCGACGGGCCGGTCAGCGGCGGCCCCTGGCAGGCGAGCACCCCGAACCTGGAGGAACTCCTGCTCGCCTATCTGCGCTCCCCCGAGGCACCGCCCCTGATCAGTCCCAGCTCCTACGTCGCCCCGCAGGCGGTGGCGGCATGAGCACGATGACCAGCACCGGCAGCCCCGCCCCCGCCGAATCCGCCCACACCCGGGCCGGCCGTGGCCGTGGCCTGCGGCTCAGCGGTATGAACTGGCTCGTCTGGCGTCAGCACCGGGCCGCGTACTGGACCCTGCTGGCCGCCGCCGCGATCACCGTCGCGGTGATGGTCTACGGGCGCCAGCAGATGATGATGTACCTCGACGAATACGGCTCCATCGACGGCCTGAAGTCCGGCTGGGAGGAGAAGTTCGACCAGGGGCCGCTCAGAATGGCCGGCCAACTGCTCGGCTACGCGCCCGTCCTGATCGGTGTCTTCCTGGGCGCGCCGCTGCTCGCCGGGGACCTGGAGAGCGGCACCGCCAAGCTGGTCAACGCGCAGTCCGCCGGCCGCGTCCGCTGGCTCGCCACCAAGCTCGGGGTGACCGCACTCGTGGTCGCGGTGTGCACCGCGGCGGCCTCCGCCGTGTTCACCTGGTGGTGGTCACCGGTCAAGTCGTCGTCGTACGTGCTGGACTGGTCCGACGGACTCGCCTTCGACAGCAGCGGACCCGTGCCCGTGGCGCTCACCCTGCTCACCGTCGTCGGCGGCATCGCGATCGGCATGCTGCTGCGCCGGACCCTGCTGTCCATGGTCGTCGCCCTCGGCTTCGCCGTCGCCTTGCAGATGGTGTGGTCGCACTTCCGGATGGCCCTCGGGGACGTCGTCACCGTCACGACCAACGGTGTCGGGGGAGACAACTTCCCGAAGTTGCCCGACGGCACCCATGTCGTGGACCAGTCCTACCTCACCGCGTCCGGCGACCTCATCGGCTACGGCAGCTGCAACGAGCCGACGGAGAAGGCCGCCAACGCCTGCCTGGAGGAGGCACAGGTCGTCGGCTGGAACATCGAGTACATCCCGATCTCCCAGATGTCCTCCATGCAGTGGCTCGGCGCCTCGATCCTGCTGGCCCTGACCGCCGGCATCGCCGCGTTCGTCATTCTCTGGGGCCGTAAGCGCCTCGTCTGACCGAGCGCCGCTGTCTGACCGAGCGCCGCTGTCCGGCCGGGCGCCTCGTCCGGCCCGATCTCCCTCGCAGTTCTCTTCGCGGTTCTTCTCGCAATTCTCTTCGCAGTTCTTCTCCCAGTGCGCGGCCGAGCGGCCACGGTGTCGCTCCGCCGCGCCCTGACGCTGCCCCGAACCGGCGATCACATCGCCATGAACCATGTCGAAAGGCCCGAGTTGAAGTCGCACAAGCACAGGAAACGAGCGGTCGTGACGGTCCCGTCGGCTGCCGCTCTCGCGGCGGCGCTCGGCGCCGGACTGCTGGTGAGCACGTCCGGCGGCGCCCAGGCCGCCCTCGCCGATACCCCCCTCCCCGCCTCCGCCAGGACAGTCACGCTCGTGACCGGCGACAAGGTGGCCCTGGACGCCAAGGGCAAGGTCACCGGTGTGGTGGCCGCCGAGGGCCGCAAGGGGATCGGCTTCCGCATCCAGCAGGCCGCCGGCCGCGCGTATGTCGTGCCGCGCGATGCCGAGCCGCTGCTCGCGAACGGCACGGTGGACCGGCGGCTGTTCGACGTGAAGCGGCTGGTCGGCGGGCGCTACGACGACGCCCGCCGCTCCGACGTGCCGCTGATCGTCACGTACGACAAGGGCACGTCCGTGTCGGCCGGTACGTTCCGGAGCTCGGGCGCCACGGTCCGCCTGGATCTGCCGAGCATCAACGGCGACGCCGTACGGGCCCGTAAGTCCGAGGGCTCCGCCCTGTGGGAGACCCTCACCAGTGGCACCGGCGCCTCGAAGGTCAGGAAGATCTGGCTGGACGGCAAGGTGAGGGCGGGCCTGGACAGGAGCGTGCCGCAGACCGGCGCGCCCGCGGCCCACTCGGCGGGGTACGACGGCAAGGGTGTCAAGGTCGCCGTCCTCGACAGCGGCGTCGACGCCACGCACCCGGATCTGAAGGACCGTATCGACGCGGAGAAGAACTTCTCCGCCGCCGCGGACACCGTCGACCGCGCGGGCCACGGCACGCACGTGGCCTCGACGATCGCGGGCTCGGGGGCCGCGTCCCCCGCGGGCACCAAGTACGCGGGCGTCGCCCCCGGTGCCCGGCTCCTTGTCGGCAAGGTGCTCGACGACGAGGGCTCCGGCGACGAATCCGGTGTCATCGCCGGTATGCAGTGGGCCGTCGAGCAGGGCGCCAAGGTGGTCAACATGAGCCTGGGCGGCACCGACGCCCCCGGCATCGACCCTGTGGAACAGGCCGTCAACGACCTGTCGGCCGACTCCGGCGCCCTCTTCGTCATAGCCGCCGGCAACGAGGGTCCCAAGGAAGGCACCGTCGGCACGCCCGGCAGCGCCGCCGCCGCGCTCACCGTCGGCGCGGTGGACCGCGAGGACGCCATCGCCGAGTTCTCCAGCCGCGGTCCCACGGCCGACGGCTTCCTCAAGCCCGACATCACCGCGCCGGGCGTGGACATCGTCGCCGCCAAGGCAGCCGAGGGTTCCATGGGCGACCCCGCCGCCGACGGCTATGTCTCCATGAGCGGTACGTCGATGGCGACCCCGCACGTGGCGGGCGCCGCCGCGATCCTGGCCCAGCAGCACCCGGACTGGACCGGCCCGCGGATCAAGGCCGCCCTCACCGCCTCCGCGAAGCCGACCGCCGCCACCTCCGCGTACACGCAGGGCACCGGCCGGGTGGACGTCACCAGGGCGATCACGCAGCAGCTCACCAGCAGCCCGACCTCGCTGGGCTTCGGGACACAGGAGTACCCCCACACCGACGACCGGCCGGTCGCCAAGGACGTCACGTACCGCAACACGGGCACCGGGCCGGTCACCCTCGACCTGGCCACCGAGGCCTACGGCAACGACGGAAAGCCCGCGGCCGAGGGCCTGTTCACCGTCTCGCCGCGGCAGCTCACCGTCCCGGCGGGCGGTGAGGCGACCGCCACCGTGACCGCCGACACCCGCGTGGGAACGGCCGAGGGCAGCTTCGGCGGCTCGCTGACCGCCGCCACCGCCGACGGCGCCACCACCGCGCGCACCTCCCTCGGCGTGGTCCGCGAGATCGAGTCGTACGACCTGACCATCAAGCACCTCGACCTCGAGGGCAAGGCCGCGGCCGACGCCGCGACGAACATCTACGGACTGGACAACGACGTCTGGACGGATACCGTCGCCGAACGGGACGGCGTGGTCACCATCCGTCTGCCGAAGGGCCGTTACGCCCTGCAAGGGATGATCTTCACCAGCGGCGGTGGCCGGTCCGTGCTCTTGAACCCGAAGTTCGCGCTGACCAAGGACACGACCCTGGTCATGGACGCCCGGAAGACGAAACCCGTCAAGATCACCGTGCCGGAGGGCGCGGCCGAGCCCGCGGGCGCGATGTTCTTCCTCCGTGTCAACGTCAACAACGAGCCTTACACCACCGTGCACGACGCCCGGTCCTTCGGCAGCATCCGCGTCGGCCAGTTCGGTGCCCCGGTGCCCGCCGCCGAGGCGACCGCGATGTACCACGGCATCTGGAACCACAAGTCCGTCAACTACCGGCTCGCCTGGAACCGTACGGGCGACCTGTCCGGTTTCACCAAGACCGTGAAGCGCGACGAGCTGACCAGGATCAAGGTCGTGGCCGGGTCGCCCGCCCAGGGCAGGACCACGTCCATCGTCGCCTCGCCGCTCCTGCCCGACGGCTTCTTCAACTTCTACGACACCCAGGGCCGTCTGCCGCTGACCGGCACCGACTATGTGCTGCCCAACGGCATCAGGTGGTTCTACCAGGTCAGCCAGCAAGGCGCCCCCGACTCCGAGGGCGAGCCGACCTGGGAGGGCATGCAGGTCAGCGCCCCCAGGGCGTACGCGGCGGGCAAGGAGTACACCCAGCGCTTCAACATCGGCGTCTTCGGCCCGTCCCTCCCGCAGGGCGCCCTCCCGCCCGGCGAGAAGCGCCCCGGAGCGGTCCGCGTCGGCGACACGTTCACGGCGTCCGTGCCCCTGTTCTCCGACGGCGCCGGCAACCTGGGCGTCTCCACCCACACCAAGGCCAGGAGCTCGCTCCACGCCGACGGCAAGAAGATCTTCGCCGTGAACACCCCGCTGGACGGCGAGTCGTACACGCTTCCCGCGGGCAAGCGCACCTACAAGCTCGACGTGGATGCCTCCCGCGCTCCGGCGCAGTCCCCGGTCGGCACCCGTACGACCGCCACCTGGACCTTCACCTCGGCCCATGTCCCCGGTGACAGCCCCGAGCGGCTCCCGCTGACCGTCGTCCGCTACACGCCCGGCCTGTCGACGGCCAGTACCGCCAAGGCCGGTACGACCCTCAGCGTGCCCTTCGCCCTCCAGGGCGCGGCCACCAAGGTCGGCACCCTGCGCAAGCTCGCGTTCGCCGTCTCCTACGACGACGGCAGGACCTGGAGGAACACCACCGCCGTGAACGGCAAGCTGCTCAAGCTGCGCAGCCCCGCCAAGCCCGGCACGGTCTCGCTGCGCGCCACCCTCACCGACGCCGACGGCAACACCCTGAAGCAGACGGTCCACGGCGCCTACCGCACCACCAAGTAGGGCTCGTACGCCCTATGCCCGAGGGCCTCGCCGGTCCTGGTGTCGGTCCCGATCAGGGCCGGGGCCGGGGCCGGACGGGCCGGAGCGGGACCCGGCGTCCATGAGCGCGGCGCCGAGTTCCGCTCTGCGGCGGATGCCCAACTTGCGGTAGGCACTGGTCAGATGGGTCTCGACGGTACGCCGGGCCAGGTGCAGCAGCTCCGCTATCTCCATGTTCGTACGGCTCTGCGCGGCGAGTTCCGCGATCCGGCGCTCGCTGGCGGTGAGCGACCCGGACCCCGTCCGTGCCGTCGCCGCCCGGCGGGCGCCGCCCTCGCGCAGGGCCGCTTCCGCGGACGCCCGAAGCCGGACCGCGCCCAGCCGTTCGGCGCGTTCGGCCGCCTCCCGGAGCGCCTCGCGGGCCCGCGCCCGCTCCCCGGCGGCGGTGAGGCCGCGCCCCTGTGCGATCAGCGCCGGAATCAACTCCGTGTCGACCGGTTCTCCGCCCGGGGCCGCGACCTCGCCACCGTCGGATGCTGCCTCTCGGGTCGCCCCGGGTGTCCCGCCCGGCGCCGCGTCGGCTCCCTGCCGCAGGATCCGTACCGCGCGTTCCGTCAGATCGAGGCCGCGGCGGCCGCCGGTCGCCGTGCCGAGGGCGCGCAGGGCCCGGCCCAGCACCCGGGGCGTGTTCCACACCGTGGCGAGACGGAGTTCCTCCTCGGCCAGGGCCAGTGCCTGGCGGGGCCGGCCGAGCGCCAGATGGCACTCCGCCGACGCGGTCCGCCAGGGGGTGACGACCGGGCTCACCACATCCCGTGCCGACTGGTGGCGCCCGCACTCCAGGAAGTCGCCGAGCGCGCCCGCCGGATCGCCGGTGGCCGAGCGCAGGACACCGCGCGCGTACAGGAAGCGGTTCAACTCCCAGGAGTCGTGCGGGTTCTGGAGGTCGAAGCCGTCCGCGAGAGCTGTGGCCTCCTCCGTACGATCCGTCTCGACGAGCGCGATCAGCGCGTGGGCCTGCGCGTTGCCCGGATCGGGACGGCCCGCGACCGGGCTCGACGCCCCGGGATCGGCGAGCAGTTCGGCGTAGTCGCCATGGGCGGCGGCGATGTCGACCCGTACGTTCAGCAGCGCCAGATGCATCGGGTGCAGCAGGGACGTGCGCTGTCCGGCCAGGCCGCGCCGTACGAGCCGTTCGGCCTCGTCGAGCTGATCGGCCCACTGGGCGACCGCGGCGGCCGTGCCCAGCAGGAACCCCTCCGCGAGCGGATCGGCCGGCCGCGCGAGCAGGGCGCGGATCCGGCGCATCGCCGAAGCCGCCGAGGTCAGACCGGCGGTCGACTCGTACCGCACGAGCAGCGCCTGCCCGGCCGTGCCGACCAGCCGCGGCGAGCGCTCGGCGGTCTCGCGCAGCCAGCGGTACACCTCACGCCGTGTCCCCGGGTCGTGGTCGGACAGCAGCGCCGAGGCCGTCTGCACCGTGCGGACCAGGTCCGGATGGCCCGTCAGATGCTCGTTCTCCAGACCGCGCAGCACGTCGATCGCGGTGCGGGCCTCGCCCTGCCGGGCCAGCGCCGTGCCCAGCGCCACCGCCGCGCGCACCCGGTCGCGTGGCAGCCCAGGCAGTCGCATCGCCTCGGCGAGCCGCGGTATCCCTGCCGTCGACCGTACGGTCGCGTACTCCAGCGAGCCCAGTTCGGTGAGGACCACGCTCCGGCGGGCGTCCGGCATCGGCTCGTCGAGGGCGCGACGCAGGAACGCCACGGCGTCGTCGCTGCGGTCGTCCCGGACGGCCAGGCCGGCGGCGTCCAGCAGGACACCCGTCGCCCAGGCCTCGCCGACCGGGGCGGACCGCAGCAACTGCCCGGCCACCGCCTCGGCGCGGTCGCCGCGGCGCAGCATCGCCTCGGCCGCCCGTTGGTGCGCCGCCTGCCGCAGGGCGCCCGACCAGCTGCTCAGCACCGCGTCCCGCAGCAGCGGATGGGCATAGCGGGGCCGTCCGCCGGGGCGGGGGCCGGGGCGCAGCAGCCCGAGGCCGGTCATCGCGGTGAGCCAGCCCGGTACGCGGGCGGGGTCGGCGTCCGCCGTCCTGGCGAGCAGCTCGGCGTCGGCGTCCGTGGGGCCGCCCCGGCCGCTCTCACCGTTCCCGCCGCCGTTCCCACCTCCCTGCCCGCCTCCGTCCCCGTCCTTCTCGTCGTCCTCCTCGTCGTCGTCCAGAGCGGCGAGCGCTCGGGCGACCTCGGTGGTCGTGGGCCCGGCGCTGTCCAGCCACCAGGACACGGCGGCCGCGTAGGAACCCGGGTAGAGCGCCGCGCAGTTGTCGGGCAGGGCCGCCCGGGCGTCCTCCGGGGCGGTGCCCCCGAGGTCGTCCAGCAGGGCACGCAGCAGCAGCGGACTACCCGCGCCCGCCCGTACGCAGTCGTCCACCCACTCGGCCGGGACGGGACGGCCGAGGGCCGAACGGACCAGCTCCGCCGCGGAGCCGGCGCTCAGCGGGGCCAGCGTGCGGGTGCGGACGAGCGCGGGGGAGAGCGTGTGCACCAGCCCGTCGGCCGGCGGATCGATGTCGTACTGGCTGCGCTCGGTCACCACCATCAGTACCGGTAATCGGTCGATCCGCCGCACGGCCTCGACCAGCCAGCGGCGCGAGGCCTCGTCGGCGAGATGCACGTCGTCCACGGCCACGAGGAGCGGCGCGTCGTCCGCGTACGAGCGCAGCAGCCGCCACAGCCGCGCGGACCTGCCCCGGTGGGGCGGGGTGCCGGGCGGGTCCGGCTCCTCCCCCGCGGCCGAGTCGAACCCGGGTCCGTGTGCGAGGAGTTGGAAGACGGCGCCGAACGGTACGGAGGTCTGGTCCGGCGAGCAGCGGGCCCGCAGGACGCGCATACCGGCCGCCTCCGCCTGCTCGGCTGCGGCCTCCAGGAGTGCGGTACGGCCGGTGCCGGTGGCGCCGCGCAGCAGGACGAGACGGCCGGCTCCGGACCGGGCGCGTTCGGCCTCGGCGGCCACCAGCTCCAGTTCCTCCCGGCGTTCGCGCAGCGCTACGGACATCCCTGCCTCCCTCGTGGCCGTGGTGCGTTCCGCTGTGTGGGACGGGAAGGAGCGGGACCCTCGTTGCGTGACATGACCCACGAGCCGGAAACGCGGTGCCGCCGATCTCGTGGTGTGTCTCGTGGTGATCCACGATTGCGCCGACCACACGTGTCACAGAAGGGTGGTGGATGCACGCCTGTCACGGACCCCACAGAGGTGATGGGTACGTGAACATAGGGGATACGGTTGCGCAATTCATTCGGAACCACAGCTCCCGGTACGGACGGGCCAGAGTCCCGCATACCGGTCGCGGTGCACGCATGGGACCCGATCTCCCGGGAGGGAGTGCTCGGCCAGCTCCGGCAGCACCAGGTGATCGACCTCCGCGAGGAGACCGAGACCGGGCCGGACACCGTCGCACTGCTGGTCAACGACACGTTGGACGAGGACACGCTCTCCCGGCTGCGCAGACTCGTGCGCAGCGAGGGGGCCCGTGCCGTCCTCGTGGTGAGCGCGATCCGCGAGAGCGAACTCCTCGATGCCATCGAGTCCGGCGCCGGCGCCATCGTGTGGCGCCACGAGGCCACCGCGCACCGGCTGGTGCAGGCCGTTCTCGCGGCCTCCCGCGGCGACGGCGATCTGCCCGCCGATCTGCTCGGCCGGCTGATCAACCAGGTGAGGTCGCTGCACCGCACCGCGACCGGCCATCCCGGCGCTCCCCACTCGGGACTCGCACCTCGCGAGGTGGACGTACTGAGGCTGGTCGCCGAGGGGCTCGACACCGGGGAGATCGCCAGCAAGCTGTCCTACTCCGAACGGACCGTCAAGAACGTGATGCATGGGCTCACCACCCGGCTGCATCTGCGCAACCGGGCGCACGCCGTGGCCCATGCCCTTCGGGAAGGCTACATCTGACCGAACGGGCAATCGAACATGGACAGTTGGGCAGCCCGGTCTGCCCCGCGTCCGTCCCCGGCGTGCCTGCGGAGCCGGTAGCCCGCGGGAGACGATCGGTCAGGACAGCGGTACCGGTGCCGGCAAGGGGCCGGCCGGGCTTCCGGCGGCGACACGGCACAGGCACGGCAGGGCAGGAGCACGACGGTGATCCACGAGGTGGACGAGGTCCTCAAGCGGCTGCTCGGGGGCGGCGCGCTCGCCGGTTCCGGCATCGAGGTCTCCTTCGAGGCCCCGACCCGCGACTGGGCGGCCCGGCGCAACGCGCCCGCCGTCAACGCCTACTTGTACGACATCCGGGAGGACGTCTCCCGGCGTCAGCGCGGCCAGGTCTCCGTCCGCGACGAACGCGACATCGTCGTACGCCGCCGCCAGCCGCCCCGCTGGTTCCGGCTGTCGTACCTGGTCACCGCCTGGACCAAACAGCCCCAGGACGAACACCGGCTGCTCTCCGCGGTGCTGGCCACGATGCTGCCGCACGAACTCCTGGCCGCCGACGAACTCCCGGGTGCGCTCGGCGCGCTGGGCCTGTCCGTCCCGCTGACGGTGGCGGGGCTGCACACCGAGTCCCGCTCCCTGGCGGAGATCTGGTCGGCCCTGGGCGGCGAGCTCAAACCGTCCCTCGACCTCGTGGTCACCGCGCCCTTCCCGGCCTTCCCCGAGTACGACGTCGGTCCCCCGGTCACGGAGGGCGCGGTCCGCGTGCGCGGCATGGACGGCACACTGGACGACTCGCCCGAGCGCAGCCACCGGCCACGGCTGTCGGCACAGTCGGCACAACCGGCAACCGCGTCGGACACCGGAGACCCGCAGAAGTGACCACGTACGCCTCCGCCACGTCCGACGCGCTCCTCGTCCGTCTCGCCCGACTGCGCGACCGGGTCGCCGAGTTGGTCCTGAGCCGCAGCGCCGTCGACCCCACGGCGGACGATCCGCTGCGGGGGCTGTACCTCTCCGACGAGGCCGTACGGCATCTGCTGGGGCCCACGGCGGTGCCGTACGCCGACGTGTTCGAGAACGCGGCCGGATTCGAGGCGGCGACCGGCTCCGAGGACGCGGCTGTCCCCGGGGGCACGTCTGTGTCCGAAAGCACCTCTGTGTCCGGAGGGATGGAGTCCGCTCCGGCCGCCCGGCTGGAGCGGCTCGCGGTGCGGCTGGAGCTGACCGAGCTGGACACCCGGATCCTGCTCATCGCCCTCGCGCCGGACCTGGACCGCTCCTTCGAGCCGCTGTACGGGTACCTCAACGACGACGTCAGCAGGCGCCGGGCCACCACCGGGCTGGCGCTCGACCTGTGCGGGCTGCCCGCGCACCTCGCCGAGGCGCGGGCCCGGTTCCACCCCTCGGCGCCGCTGACCGCGCTCGGGCTGCTGACCGTCGAGGAACCCGAACGCCCCTTCCTCAGCCGTTCGTTGCGCGTCCCGGACCGGCTCGTCGCGCATCTGCTCGGCGACGACACCCCGGACGCCGCGCTCGCCGGCAGCCTCCATCAGCTCGACTCACCGACGTCGCTGCCCCTGCCGTCCCCCTCGCCCTCCCACGACGAGTTCACCGCCAGGCTGGCCGCCCGGCTGGCCGTCGGTCCCCGCACCGTCTATCTCCGCGAGCACCGCGAGGGCGACGGGCTGGTGTGCGCCGCGGCCGCCCTGCGCGCGGCGGGGGTCGGGGCCCTGCACTTCACGCCCGCGGCCGCCGGGGAGCCCCTGCCCGAACTCCTCTCCGACGTCCTCCCCCGTGTGCTCCGCGAGGCCCGGCTGCGCGACCGCGCGATCGTCGTGTCACCGCTGCCGGACAAGCCGGGCCCGCTGCTGCGGGCGCTGACGGAGGCCGGCGTGCCCGTGGTGCTCGTCGGGGCCAGGCCGTACGACCCCCAGTGGTGCGAGCGCGACCCGCTGGTCCTCGACGCGCCCCGGCCGCACGCGGGTGCCGTGGACGCCTGGTCGGTCGCGCTCGGCGCCGGGGCCGACGGTCCGGGTTTCGACCTGGCCGCCACAGTCGCCCCGTACCGGCTCGGCGGCGACCGTATCGAGCGGGCGGCCCGCGCGGCCCGGGACCTGGCGATGTTCGACGGCACCCCGGTGACCGCAGCCCATCTGCGGCTCGCCGCGCGGCAGCAGTCCGCGTCCGGGCTCGAACGGCACGCCCGCCGGATCCGCCCCGACGTCGGCTGGGAGGACCTCGTCCTGCCGGACAGGCCCCTCGCCCAGCTGCACGAACTCGCCCTGCGCGCCCGCCACCGCGACCAGGTCCTCGGCGACTGGCGGCTCAGTGCCGGAGGCGGCCGGGGCCACGGTGTCCTCGGGCTCTTCGCGGGCGAGTCCGGCACCGGCAAGACGCTGTCCGCCGAGGTCGTCGCCGCCGAACTCGGCCTGGACCTCTATGTCGTCCAGCTCTCCTCGATCGTCGACAAGTACGTGGGCGAGACCGAGAAGAACCTCGAACGGATCTTCACCGAGGCCGACCGCACCGACGCCGTGCTGCTCTTCGACGAGGCGGACGCCGTGTTCGGCAAGCGCTCTGAGGTCAGGGACTCCCACGACAAGCACGCCAACATGGAGAGCGCGTATCTCCTCCAGCGCCTGGAGTCCTTCGACGGCATCGCCCTGCTCACCACCAACCTGCGGGCCAACATCGACGAGGCGTTCACCCGGCGCCTCGATCTGGTGGTCGACTTCCCGTTCCCGGACGCCGAGCAGCGCCGGGCCCTGTGGCGGCACAGCCTCGCCCATGTCCCGTGTGCCGAGGACATCGAACCTGCGGCGGTCGCCCGCGCCTTCGAGATGGCCGGCGGCTCGATCCGCAGCGCGGTCGTCACGGCCGCCTACGCGGCCGCGGGGCGCGGTGCGCCCGTCACCACCGCCGATCTGCGGGAGGGCGCCGCGCGGGAGTACCGCAAGGCGGGGCGGCTGGTGCCCGGAGAGGGCAACTGGTAGCTGCCGTCCCATCACGGTCTGGCTCCGCCGGGTGGGTTCGTCAGGTGCGGGTCGGTGGGGGCTGGGCGCGCGGTTCCCCGCGCCCCTTTCGGGGCGCGGGCCGCGTCAGCGCGCTCACACCGTGAACTTGACCGCTTCCAGCCACAGGTCGTTGCTGAGGGTGCCGCCGAAGATGAAGCCCTCGCCCTCGCCGGGCTTGTCGCAGCCCATGCCGTGCCAGCCCTCGTTGTGGACGTGGGTGGTCTGGCACACGGCGCCGCCACCTTCGTCGACGTTGATGGTGAAGCCCAGCATGTTCGGGGCGTCCTTCTTGGTGCTGCCGATGTAGTTGTCGATGCCGTCGGGCGCCCCCGTCCACGGCACATTGTTGTAGTAGCCCTGGCCGTTCGTCGACCCGGGGTTGTGGATGAAGGCGACACCGGCCGTGCCCTTGGCACCGGACACCGCGATGTTGAGGGCCTTGAGCGGTTTGTTCTCCCCCACCGTGCCGGCCGTTTCGCCGTCGCACACCGCGTCCGTCCAGCCCTCGCCCGTCACGAAGGCCCGGTAGCAAATGTGCCGCCCACCCGGGTCGTCCGCGGCCAGTGCCTGGACGGCGGTGGCCGCGGTCTTCTCCGGAGCCTTCTTCTTCTCCTCGGAACCGCCTCCCGCCCCGCCACCGCCGCCACCGCCACCGGCGGCCGACGACTGTGCCGCGGGCGGGGGTGTCGTAGCGGGCGCGGTGGGAGTGGGCGGCGGAGGCGGTGTCGCCGAAGGGCTGGGCGCCAGCGTGCTGACGCCGGCCTCGTCGAGCCTCTCCTTGGCCTCGCTGCGGACCTGCGGCTTGTAGGCGATCCACAGCATCACAAAGGTGATCGCGAGCGCCATGAAGACACCCAGGAAGGTCGCCAGCCAGCGCGGCAGGAACCCCCGCTGCACATAGGTCCCCTCGACATCCAGCGGCGCGACTCCCGACCGCTGAACGGCGAACTTGTACGGCCGCTCCTCCTTGGACCCGAACCAGATGATCTGCCGCGGCTTCAGCGTCGCCTTCACAAAGGCGGCACGCCCCGGCTCGATCTGCACATTGCTCGGATGAAGGTCGTACGACAACTGATCGCCGTTGTCGCTCCCGCTGACCGACGCGGTGAGTTTGGTGTTGCCGAGGTTGTCGACGGCCAGTTTGGGCCGCCCGCGGAAACGCCCCTTGACGGTGGGCGGCACCAACTCCGCCCGCACCTCGGTGAAGGGCGTGATCGTCAGATTGCCCTCCGGGACGGTCACCGCCTCCGGATGCTCGGTCGGCGTGATCCGCACCGCGTAAGGATTCGGCCCCGCCGTCGCATCCGGCGTACGCGGCGGCGCGAACATCAGCTCCACCGTGCCCGTCGTCCCGGGGTACAGCCGGAGCGTCTGCGGCTCGACGATCGTCCACGGCGCGATGTCACCCACCGGCTCAAAACGGTACTCGTCGACCACGTCACCGGTATTGCGCAGACGCAACCGCACAGTCGTACTGCCACCCGGGTCCACGGTCGCGGACGCCGGCTCCAGGGAGGTCCAAAGGCTCACGATCAGTCCTCGTCGGGTTGGATGATCTGCCACTCCTGGTCATCGGTGACGGTGCAGTTGAAGATCATCAGGGTTACTTCGTCGCGAACGTCGTCGCTGCCCGCGACTTCGAGGCACTTGTTGTCGCTCTTGGCGTTGCGGATCCAGTAGGCGCCGCTCTCCTGCTTCGCGAGCCACCACAACTGGTTGTCGCTGGTCGTGCCGTCACAGGTGAACTCAGTGACCTTCGTGTGAATGGGAGCCGCCCCGTAGTTCGGCAGATCCATGCACAACTTGTCCTTGACGTTGCGGATCTGGAAGAGGTCCGTGCCACCGGGGCCGCCCTTCTCGACCTTCACCTCGAGGTTCCAGAGCTGGTTGTCGGCGGCGGTCGGATCGCAGGAGAACTGCTGGACCCGGCCGTCCCTCTTGCCCACGCCCTCGCCGGGGACGTCGGCACACAGCTTGGTGGACAGGTTCTTCAGGACGATGTTGTTCGCGGGCAGCAGGCTCTTGGGCTTCTCCTTGGTCGGCGCGGGCGCGGGCGCGTCCCCGCCTCCGCCGCTGTCCGCCGGGGCGGACTCGACCGGTGCCGAGGCCGACGGCGGCGCCGAGGGGGCGACCGGTGTCGGCGAGGCCGAGGGCGCCAGCGTGCTGACACCGGCCTCCTGGAGTTCCTTGGCCTCGCTGCGGACCTGCGGCTTGTAGGCGATCCACAGCATCACGAAGGTGATCGCGAGCGCCATGAAGACACCCAGGAAGGTCGCCAGCCAGCGCGGCAGGAACCCCCGCTGCACATAGGTCCCCTCGACATCCAGCGGCGCGACTCCCGACCGCTGAACGGCGAACTTGTACGGCCGCTCCTCCTTGGACCCGAACCAGATGATCTGCCGCGGCTTCAGCGTCGCCTTCACAAAGGCGGCACGCCCCGGCTCGATCTGCACATTGCTCGGATGAAGGTCGTACGACAACTGATCGCCGTTGTCGCTCCCGCTGACCGACGCGGTGAGTTTGGTGTTGCCGAGGTTGTCGACGGCCAGTTTGGGCCGCCCGCGGAAACGCCCCTTGACGGTGGGCGGCACCAACTCCGCCCGCACCTCGGTGAAGGGCGTGATCGTCAGATTGCCCTCCGGGACGGTCACCGCCTCCGGATGCTCGGTCGGCGTGATCCGCACCGCGTAAGGATTCGGCCCCGCCGTCGCATCCGGCGTACGCGGCGGCGCAAAGGTCAGCTCCACCGTGCCCGTCGTCCCCGGATACAGCCGGAGCGTCTGCGGCTCGACGGTCGTCCAGGGAGAGATGTCACCGACAGGCTCGAAGCGGTACTCGTCCACCACGTCACCGGTGTTGCGCAGACGCAGACGTACGCGGGTGCTGCCACCCGGGTCCACGGTCGCGGACGCGGGTTCCAGGGAAGTCCAGAGGCTCACGTCGGCGATCAGTGCTTCTCGTTGTGGACGACCCAGGATTCCCCGTAGAGGAAATTGCCCTGCGGGTCGTACACGGTGGCTTCCGCCGTCAGTCGCTCCGGGATCATCGTCGAGTAGTAGGCGTCGATGTCCGCCGCGACGGAACCGGTCGCGCCGAGTGCCGCTCCGGACACGGTGCCGTAGTGCGCCTGCACCTCGTACTCGACGATGTTGCCGTTGCGGATTTCCTTCTTCACGTTGTATTCGGCCATGGAGTGGTGGCGGGAGTTGCCGGACTTGGTCAGCGGGGTGAGGTTGCTCATGGTGTTTCCGGGACCGCCGACGATCTCGTTGAGCAGGTGGCCCTGGACCATGTTCTTGGAGAACCACTTCGCGGTGGCGCCGCTGCCCGTCGGCCACCACGAGGGCTTCACCTTCGGGGACGATCCCTTGGCGATCTGCCCCGGGTGCAGTTCCGCCCTCATGAAGGTCCCCGCGCCCTGGTAGAGACCGCCGTACTGCACGTACGGATAGCCGACGTAGGCCCGCTGTACGGCGTCACCGACGAACGGTTCCGAGGCGGTGGCCGACGGCTCGTCCTCGGCCACGCGCTGCACGGGGGCCGACATCACCTGCCGGGCGGTGGCCTCCGCCTCCTGCTCCGCGTGGTCGCCGGGGTTGCTGACCCGCAGCCCGTTGCCGTTGTCGGTGCCGGGGACGGACCCCTGGCTCTGCTGGAGGACGTGCTTCAGTTCGTGGGCGAGGGTGAGCTTGTCCGTGCCGCCCGGGCCGAGCACCACATGACTGCCCGAGGTGTACGCCCTCGCGCCGATCTCCGTGGCGGACCGCTGGGCGACCGGGTCCGTGTGAAGGCGTACGCCGCTGAAGTCGACGCCGCCGAAGCGGCTCTCCATCTCGGTCCTCAGCGGTGTGTCCAGCGGCCGGCCGGAGGAACGCAGCACCTGGTGCACCGCGGAGCGCTGGACCGACGGGCCGTGGCCGCAGTTCGCGTCGTGCTCGTGGCGCTGCTGCCCGACGGCCCGTGCGACGGCCGCGTTGCCCGCGGCGCGCTGCAGCACCAGGAGCCGGTCGGCGGTTGTGCGCGCGGGCGCGGGCCGGGCGGCACTGTCGCGACCACCGGCCTTGTCGGTGCGTTCTTCCTGTGCGCGCACGGCGCTCCCCTCCACGGCTGGTCCATCAGCCTTACGTGCAAGTGGCGTGTACGGGGAGGGCCTTGGGGGCAGCCTCACGGGCAGTGCGCCCGGCTCCGCGGGCAGGTTCCGGCCGCGAACTGCCCGTCCGGGCAACAGTTCTGCCCTCGAACAGGCCCCGGAGGACGTTTCGGAGGACGCGCTTCGCGCGTGAGGGTGAGAGGCGTCCTGTCTCGTACCCCGAGGAGAGCAGAGCATGCCGTCCTACCTGTCGCCCGGCGTATACGTCGAGGAGGTGGCCAGCGGCTCGCGTCCCATCGAGGGAGTGGGTACGTCGGTGGCGGCCTTCGTCGGACTCGCGCCGACCGGGCCGCTGAACGAGCCGACCCTGGTGACCAACTGGTCCCAGTACGTCGCGGCCTTTGGTGACTTCACCGACGGTTACTACCTCGCACACTCGGTGTACGGGTTCTTCAACAACGGCGGCAGCGCCGCGTACGTCGTCCGTGTCGGCGGCACCGCCGAGGGCGCGGCGGGAAGCGGCGCCCCGGCGTCCGTCTCCGGCTCCGCCGCCCCGGCCGCACTCCCCGCGGGCGAGCCGAAGCAGCTCGGCACGTTCAGCGTGACCGCCGTCGCGGGCGGCTCGCTCAGCGTCGAGGTCGCCGACGCCGAGGGCGAGGGCCCCGCCGAGCGCTTCAAGCTGATCGTCAAGGAGGGCGACAAGCCCGTCGAGACGTTCGACGTGACCGCCAAGAAGGGCGGCCGCAACTACGTCGTCACGCAGGTGAAGGAGCGCTCCAAGCTCATCACCGTGCAGGAGTCGGCGCCCGCCGCGCAGCTCGCGCGCCCCGACAACCAGACCGTGGCCCTGGCGGCCCCCGCCGCCCCCGCGCCCGTCACCCCCTCCAAGGCGAGCGACTCCCACCCCGGCCCGGCGCACTATCTCGGCGACTCCGCCGACCGCACCGGCTTCGGCGGTCTGGAGGCCGTGGACGAGATCTCCATGGTCGCCGTCCCCGACCTGATGGCCGCCTACCAGCGCGGCGCGATCGACCTGGAGGCCGTGAAGGCCGTCCAGCTCGGCCTCATCGCGCACTGCGAGCTGATGGGCGACCGGGTCGCCGTCATCGACCCGCCGCCGGGCCTGAACGCCCGTCAGATCCGGGTCTGGCGCCAGGAGACCGCGGGCTACGACTCCAAGTACGCGGCCCTGTACTACCCCTGGGTCAAGGTCTTCGACCCGGCGACCGGCCAGTCCCGGGTGATCCCGCCGAGCGGTCATGTCTCCGGCATCTGGGCCCGCAACGACTTCGAGCGCGGTGTGCACAAGGCGCCCGCCAACGAGGTCGTACGCGGCGCGGTGGACCTGGAGCTCCAGATCACCCGCGGCGAGCAGGACCTGCTCAACCCCATCGGCGTCAACTGCATCCGCGCCTTCCCGGGCCGCGGCATCCGCGTCTGGGGCGCCCGCACCATGTCCTCCGACCCGGCCTGGCGCTACCTCAACATCCGCCGGTACTTCAACTACCTGGAGGAGTCGATCCTGCTCGGCACCCAGTGGGTGGTGTTCGAGCCGAACGACCACAACCTGTGGGCCCGGATCCGGCGCAACGTCTCGGCGTTCCTCGTCAACGAGTGGCGCAGCGGCGCCCTCTTCGGCCAGCGGCCGGAGGAGGCGTTCTACGTCAAGTGCGACGAGGAGACCAACCCCCCGGAGTCGGTCGACGTCGGCCGGGTGATCTGCGAGATCGGCATCGCCCCCGTCAAGCCCGCCGAGTTCGTGATCTTCCGGCTGGCCCAGTTCTCCAGCGGCAGCGGTGAGTTGGAGGAGTAGGCCCACCCGCCTGCGCCCTTAACCCTCGCAAGTCCCCTCGTACGCCGGCCCGTACGTCCCCTCGTACGCCATTGCCAAGAACCCTCAGAAGGACAGAGAACAGATGAGTCTCAGCCCGGGTGACGCCCTTACCTCACATAATTTCGGTCTGCAGATCGACGGCGTGATGGTCGAGTACCTCGCGGAGGTCAACGGCCTCAGCATCGAGCAGGACGTCATCAAACACCTGTCGAACTCGGCGCAGGGCAGGCCCGAGGTCAGTCTGATGCCGGGTGTGCAGAAGGACGGGCAGTGCACCGTGGTGCGCGGAATGACCCAGTCCCCGGCGTTCACGACGTGGATCAACGACTCGATCGCCGGCCAGATGAGCACGGCCCGCAAGAACGCGTCCATCATCATGATGGATTACCAGAACAATCCGGTGAAGCGGTACAACATGCGCAACGCCTGGTGCAGCAAGATCGACGCCAGCGCGCTGAAGGCCGGCGAGGCCTCCGCGCTCACCGAGACCGTGACCATCGTCTTCGAAGAACTGGTCATCGAGTAATGCGGCGTACGGCTGCCAGGGCGGGCGCGGGCCCGGTCGTGGAGGCACCTGCGCCGGAGCCGGTGGCGGGGCAGGGGCCGGGGCAGACCGCTGCGCCGGCCCCGGCGCCCGCGCCTGCCCCCGCGCCCGCTCCCGTATCGGTGCCGCAGCAGTTGCGGACGGAGTTCCCCTTCGAGCTGCCGCGGGGGTACGTCGACGCGTCGGGCACGGTCCACCGGGACGGCGTGATGCGTCTCGCCACGGCCCGGGACGAGCTGATCCCGCTGCGGGACGTCCGCGTCCAGGAGAACCCGGCGTATCTGTCGGTGGTCCTGCTGGGCCGGGTCATCACCAGCCTCGGCACGCTGCCGTCGGTGCACGACGGGGTGGTGGAGAACATGTTCGCCTCCGACCTCGCGTTCCTGCAGGACTTCTACCGCCAGGTCAACGCCGAGGGCCACACCCGCGCCGCCGTGGAGTGCCCCCACTGCTCGGAACCCTTCGAGGTCGAACTCGGCGGGAGCCGCCTGGGGGAATCGTGACGTACGCGACCGACCGGCTGCACGAGGAGATCGCGTACGTCGCCTACCACTTCCACTGGAGCCTGGAGGAGATCCTGGATCTCGAACACCAGGACCGCCGGCGCTTCACTGAACAGATCGCGTCCCTGGTGACGCGGGGCGGGGCGGAGGGCTGAGGGGTGGGGTTCTTCGACCGACTGAGGGGCGTCGGCACGGCGGCATCCGCCGCGAACTCGGGTTCCGGGGAGGGCGGTTCCTCTCAGGCGGGCGGTTCCTCCCGTACGGATGCGGGTGCGGGTGCGTCCCGTACTGATGCCGGTGCGTCTCGTACCGGCGCGGATGCGGGTACGGCCATGGGGGCCGGGTCGGCTTCCGTGGCCGGGTGGGTGGGGTTGGCGCCGATCCAGCGGGCCGCTGTCGGGCGGACCGGTGTCGCGGACTCCGGGTTCGGCGGGCGGCTGAGCACCTGGCAGAACCCCTCCTTCACCGGCACCTTGTCCCACGCCGTCCTGGACGGGGCGCCGGGCGGGCTGGTCAGGAACGCGCTCGCCACGTCGGCGAGGCCCGTCCCCGGACTCGAACCGCCCTCGCACACCCTGCTGCCGGTACGGTCCGACGAGCCCGAGGCCCCGGGCGACGTACGCGACGACGCTGCACCGGTGCCGGTACAGCGCGCCCCGCGTCAGGTCACGGCGTCGCGCCCGTCAGGCCCCCGGGTGACACCGGTGCCGCCCCGGGCCCACCGGCCCAACCCGCTGACCAGGGCGCCCGCGACGCCCGCCGTACAGCGACGGGCGCTGCCCGTCGCCCGACGGGAAGCCACGGGCGCCCCCTTTGTGGGGGCTGCGGCCGATGGCGAGCGGCCCTCGGCGGTCGGCCCGGTCGGCACAACGGCCGCCTCCGGCAACCCGACTCCGGCCGGTCCGGGCAGCAGCCCGGCGTCCGGTGCCCGTACTGCGAGCGGTCCCGATGGCCCGGCACCCCTCTCCGGCGGCTCGGCCGTCAACGTCCAACGGGCGACGGCCAGTTCCGGCGGCACCGTCGGCACCGCCGGTCCCGGTAGCTCGGCGGCCGGGCCCGTCCGTCCGACGGCCGATCACGGCGCCCGGGCGACTCGCCCAGGTGGACCGGCGGCCAACTCGGCCGAGAGGGCGCCCAGTTCCACCGGTACGGCACCCGACACCGGCACCCGTCCGAGCGGCGTCGGCGGCGAGGCGGCGACCTCCTCAGCCGGTACGGCGAGCAGCGCGGCGGCGGCCGTCCCTGACGTCACGCCCGGCGCCGGGCCCGGCCATGCGGTGGTCGGCGTCCAGCGAGCGGCGGCCGCTCCCCGTGACGCGGCCCCGGATCAGGCCGGAACAACTACCGGTCCCAGCAGGGGAACGACCAGTCCTGGCCCCGCACCCGCCAGGCCCGGCAACTCTGTGGTCAACGTCCAGCGGGCGACGGCCGGCCCCGGTGGCACGCAGTCCGAGCCCGCCGCGACGACCGCCGGTCCTGCGACGACGGCCGCCGGTGCCGACGGCTCGGCGGTCCGTGTCCAGAGGGCGGCGGCCGACCTCAGCAGCATGCCGACGCGCCCCGCCGGTACGACGACCGGCTCCAGCAGGACCGGGGAAGGCCCCAGCCGAACGGCAACCGGCACCGACCGGCCTGCGGACGGCCCAAGCGGCACGGCGGCAGGCCCGCGCGGCGCGGCGCCCGGGCCGAGCAGCGCGGCGACGCGACACGGCGACGCGGCGACCGGCGTCCAGCGGGCTCCTTCCGGCACCAGCGGCACGCCGACTTCCACTGCCGGAACGGCAGCCGGTCCCAGGAACGCACCGGCCGACTCCAGCGGGACGGCGATCCGCTCCGGCAGCGGGGCTGCCAACGTCCAACGAGCAACGACCAGTTCCAGCGCCACGCCAACCCCCTCCACCGGAACGGCGGCCGGCCCCAAGGACGCGGCAGCCCACTCCGGCGGCGCAGCCACCAACGTCCAACGGGCGACGACCGGTCCCAGCGCCACGCCGGCCCCCTCCGCCGGAACGGCAACCAGTCCCAAGGACGCGGTGGCCGAGTCCGGAGGCACGGCAATCCCGTCCGGCGGCGCGGCTGTCAACGTTCAGCGGGCAACCGCCAGTTCGACCGGCTCTCCAACCCCCTCGCCCGGAACGGCAGCCAGCGCCAGAAACGCGGTGGCCAACTCCGAAGGCACGGCACCCCGCTCGGGCAGCGCGGCAGCCAACGCCCAATGGGAGACCCCCAGTTCCAGCGGCACTCCCACCAACGCCCATCGGGGAAGCACCAGTTCCAGCGGCACTGCCACCAACATCCAACGGGCAATCCCCACTTCCACTGACACGGCCGTCACCCCAGCCATAACCGGCTCCGCCGGTACAGCTCCCCGCCCCGGCAACCCGGCACCCGGCCCCGTCCGTCCCTCGGTCGACCGCAGCCACGACAGCCGGGCAACTCACCCAATCGGTCCCGCAGCCGGGAGCTCTGCCAACAGGGCGGCCGCCACCACCGCCGCGACATCCCATGGCGACAGCCGAACACCCAGCCCCGGCAACCCAGCCGCCCCGGCCTCCTCGGCAGGGAAGGCCGCCTCGAACTCACCTGCTCCCGGCCCGAGTCGGGGTGGTGGCCCCGTCACCCCCGCCGCCAAGCCGGTTGCTTCCAACGCGCCGACCGGCGCGGGCACGCGCCCCGTGCAGCGGAGTGCCTCAGGCCCGGCCCGGCGGCTGGGTCTCGGTGCGCCGACCTCGGGGAACGTGTCCACGACCGGTCCGGCGAGCGGACTCCCGGGGCCGACGACCCGGACCCCCGTCACCTCGGCCGCCCCTCCGTCCTCGACCCCTTCGACTCCACCGACCAGCACGGCCGCCAACGCCCCTGCCGTGCAACGCGCCACGGCGACCCCCGCACACACCCCGATCCAGCGCGCCACCACGCCCAGCCCCCGCCAGCGCCCCCTTCTCGGTGCGCCCCTCTCCGCCCCGCCCCCGAACGCGGAGCCCCTCTCCGGGCGTATCTCTCCCGCCAGTTCGGGCGTTGCCGGACCGCCCACCGTCCAGCGTGCGGCGACAGCGAGGCAGGGAACGGCACCGGACCGTACCGCCGGATCACCGGCCACCCGGATCCACGGCGCCCCAACTCCCGTACAGGCGGCGGCACCACCCCACCACCCCCCGCCCGTACCTCTGCGGACTCCGGCCGCCAACACCCCTGCCGTACAACGCGCCACGGCGATCCCCTCCGGCGCGGGCAGCCCGGTGCCCGACCCGACAACGCAGCGCGCGCCCGCGGCCTTGCCCTTGCTCGCCGCAGGTGCTCCGGTCCGGAGCCTGACCCCCGTTCGTGCCCTCGCCCCCGTCCCGACACCCGCGGCGCCCGCCGCAGGCCCGCGCCGGGCGACCCCCGTAGCCGTGCCACTGCGCCGGGCCTCGTCCCCGGGCAGCGGGCCGGCGGTGCAACGGGCCGTGGCGCCCAGCACTCCCGTCGGCCGTGCCGTGCCGCTCCTCTCGGCCGCCACCGCCAAGCCCGGTTCCGGGGCCACCCTGCCAGTCGTCCAGCGCCACGCCTCCACAGCCTCCGCACCCGTACCCGCCGCCCCCATCCCCGTACAACGGGACACCGGCGGTCCGCCCCAGCCGACGCCCGCCAGAACCACCACGGCCGTCTCTACGGTCTCGGCGCACGGCACCTCGTCGCGCGGGTCGTCCGGGTCCGGTTCCGCCAGTGATCCGCCGTCGACGCACGACGACGGCGAGCTCCCGCCCGGGTACACCCCGGTCGCCAAGGGCCAGTTGGACCCCCGGTCCCTGACCGACTTCCAGCTCGACGAGCTGACGCACAGGCTGATCGGCCGGATCACCCGGCTGGTCCGCACCGAACTGCGGCTCGACCGGGAGCGGATCGGCAAGCTCCGCGACCCCCGCCACTGACCGCCACCACCAGGCGCTCGACACACGGCGCCCGCCCACCACCGACACCACCCTCCGCCAACACGACCCCGCACCACCGACGTCCGCAGAAAGGCCGCCCCCGATGTCCCGCGATCTCGACCCGGGCTCCACCATCTTCTTCACCCTGACCATCGACGGCGAGAGCCTCGGTTACTTCAACGGGTGCGAAGGGCTCTCGTCCGCGGTGGAGATCGAGCAGCACCAGGAGGGCGGCAACAACGGATTCGTGTGGCAGCTGCCGTCGCGCGTCACCTTCTCCAACATCCGGCTGACCCGCCCGCTGACACCGGACACCACCAAGGTCGCGGCCTGGATCTCCTCCGTGACCACCGGGGTCAAGCGGCCGACCGCACAGATCGCCGCGTTGCGGGCGGACGGTTCGGAGGTGGCCCGCTGGGGGCTGATCGACGTACTGCCGGTCAGCTGGCAGGGCCCCTCCCTGGACCCGGCCAGCCCGGCCGTCGCCACGGAGGTCCTGGAAATCACCCACCACGGGTTCACGGACTGAGGGGGCGGCACCACATGGCAAAGGGAAGCAAGGGCGCGGGCAAGAGCCTCGTACGCGCCACGCTGGCCATCCACGAGCCGCCGGTCGGCACCAGCACCACCCCGGGCGCTCTGATCAAGACGTTCAAGCTCGACTTCAATCCGGCGCAGCTGACGCTGAGCCGCCGCGCCCAGTGGAAGACGACGCCCACCGCGGCCGTACGCGACGGCAACGTCCCGGAGTTCATGGGTCCCGAGCCCCGCGAGATGACGGTCGAGGTCTTCCTGGACTCGTCCCTCGATCCGAACAGCAACTCGGTGCTGAAGAAGGTGGAGTCGCTGATGGCCTGCTGCGAGACGACGACGAAGAGCATCGCCGCCAAGCAGCCCTCGCCGCCCTGGGTGGTGTTCCAGTGGGGCTCGTTCTCCACGGCCCGCTTCACGGCGTACGTGAGTTCCGTGGAGGCGACCTACTCGCTGTTCGGCACGACCGGTGTGCCGATCCGGGCCACCTGCCAGGTGACCCTGCACGAGATCCCCAGCAAGGCCAAGGGGCAGAACCCGACCTCGGGCGCGCTCACCGCGCAGCGCGTGCACCGCGTCGTCGCGGGCGACTCGCTGCAGTCGCTGGCCTGGCGCGAGTACGGCGACGCCGCCGCGTGGCGCGCCATCGCCGAGGTCAACGGCATCGACAACCCGGCCGATCTGCGGTCGGGCACGGAACTCCTGATGCCCTCGGCCGAGGAGGTGCGTTCCTGATGGTGCAGCCCGCGTACTCCACGCTCATCCAGGTGACCATCGACGGCAAACCGCTGCCGCCCGACTACGCCCCGATGCTCGTCGACGGCTGGGTCGACCAGGGCGCCGGGGTGCCCGCCGCGTTCCGGCTCACCTTCCGGGACCCGGACCGGGAGGTCCTCTCCAAGCTGGGCATCAGGTTCGGGTCCAAGGTCGTGCTCACCCCGATCGCCGACGGCAAGGGTGCCTCCGATCCGCTGCTGACCGGCGAGGTCACCGGCCTGGAGGCGGACTACGACGGCACCGGCACCTTCACCGTCGTGCGCGGCTACGACGCCGGGCACCGCCTGGTGCGCCGGCGCCGGGTGGCCGCGTACAAGAACCAGAGCGCCGCCGACATCGCCCGCAAGCTGGCCAAGGAGGACGGTCTCCAGCTCGGCGCGATCGGTGCGACGAAGACCGTGTACGAGTTCATCAGCCAGGCCAACGTCACCGACTGGGACTTCCTCTCCCGGCTCGCCGACGAGAACGGCGTGGTCATGTCGGTGAACGCGAAGGGCAAGTTCGAGTTCGCCAAGCCCAAGCCCGCCTCGGGGGCGCCCGGGGTCGGTACGGACGGGGACAAGAGTCCCTTCGTCCTCCAGGCCCGCCACGACATCCTGCGGCTGCGGGCCGCCGTCACCGCCGCCGACCAGGTCGGCAAGGTCCAGGCGCGCGGCTGGGACATCACCACGAAGAAGAAGCTCACCTCCATGTCGCTGGCGACCAAGAACGCCGGCGTCAGTATCGGCACCGCCCCGGGCGAGGCCGCCAAGAAGTTCAAGTCCTCCACGCTGGTCGAGACGGGCACGCCCTACGACAAGCAGGCCGAGGTCAAGTTCGCCGCGGAGTCCCTCTCCGACGACGTGACCTCCTCGTTCGCCGAGCTGGAGGTCGCCGTGCGGGGCAACCCCAAGCTGCGGCCCGGCGTTCCGGTCACGCTGACCGACGTCGGGGAGCCCTTCCAAGGCAAGTACACAGCCACGTCCGTACGGCACGTCTTCGGCGACGGACAGCACTACGAGAGCTGGGTGACCTTCACCGGACGCCAGTGGCGCTCGCTGTACGGGCTCGCCTCCGGGGGCGGTTCGGCCGTCGAGCCCCGGATGCCCGGCGTGGCCAACGCGATCGTCACCAACGTCCAGGACCCGGACAAGCAGGGGCGGGTCAAGCTCCAGTTCCCGTGGCTGGACGACCAGTACGAGAGCGACTGGACCCGGGTGACGCAGTGGGGCGGCAAGGGCGGCGGCGGGATCTTCCCGCTGGACGTGGACGACGAGGTCCTCGTCGCCTTCGACCGGGGCGCGCTGGACCACCCCTTCGTCATCGGCGGCCTCTACAACGGCAAGGACGAGCCGACCCCCGTCACGGACGTCCCGCTGCACGACGGGCTGCGGAAGAAGGCGATCCGGCACACCCTGTCCGACCGGCAGGGCAACCGCGTCGACCTGCTCAGCCAGACCACCGGTACCCGTAAACAGGGCGTACGCGTCGCCAGCGGCGACGGCAGACTGACCATCAACCTCGACCGCACCAAGACCGAGATCACCGTGGACAGCAAGGGCACGGTCAGCATCACGGGCAGCAGATCCGTGTCGGTGGAGGCAGGCACCGACCTGACCCTGAGCGCGCGGCGCAGGCTGACCATCAAGAGCGGCGGGCTGCTCAACATCCAGGGCAGGAACGTCAACGTCAAGTCGCTCGGCGGGGCCGTTGCGGTGGACGCGGTGGGTGCCCTCAGCCTCAAGGCGGTCGGGACCGTCCAGGTCAGCTCCGTCGGCCAGGTGGGCATCCGGGCCGTCAACGTCGACCTCATGGGCCTCGTGACGGTCAACAAGAAGCCGTATCCGATCCCGTGACGGCCAAGACGTACACCGGAACCGCAACCGCGACCGTACGAAGCAGAACCACAGGCACAAGAAGCAGGACCGAGACGACCAGGAGAAGGCGGGTGGCCCACTGATGGCCGAGCAGTTCGTCGGATCCGGCTGGGCCTTCCCGCTGCGCATCGGCCCCACCGGGGGCATCGCCCTGGTCAGCGGGGAGCGCGAGATCGAGGAGGCCATCCGGCTCGTACTGGCCACCGCGCCGGGCGAGCGGCCGATGCGCCCGGAGTTCGGCTGCGCCATCCACGACCTGGTGTTCGCGCCGGTCAACGAGGCCACCGCGGGCCGCATCCAGCACGAGGTCTACACGAGCCTCGACCGCTGGGAGCCGCGCATCGAGGTGAGCGACGTCGAGGTGACCGCCGGCCGCGAGACCGAACAGGGCGTGCTCTTCATCGACGTCCGCTACTCGATCCGCGGCACCAACAACCCGCGCAGCCTGGTCTTCCCGTTCTACGTCATCCCCTCCCACGACGAGCCGGACCCGGCTCCCGAAAGCGACAGCTGATGGCCCTGCCCTCCCCGAACCTCGACGACCGCCGCTTCCAGCAGTTCGTCGACGACGCCAAGCGCTACATCCAGCAGCGCGCCCCGGAGTGGACCGACCACAACGTCTCCGACCCGGGCGTCACCCTGGTGGAGACGGTCGCCCACATGGCCGACCAGATCGTCTACCGGCTCAACCGGGTGCCGGAGAAGAACCACCTGGCGTTCCTGGATCTGGTGGGCATCACCCTCTTCCCGCCCTCCGCGGCCCGTACGGAGGTCACGTTCTGGCTCTCCGCGCCGCAGGAGGAGCCGATCCTCCTGCCGGTGGGCACCGAGGTCGCCACCACCCGCACCGAGAGCGAGGAGGCCGCGGTCTTCGCCACCGAGCTCGAACTGACCGTCGTCCCCTGCGAGTTGCGGCACCTCGTGGTCCAGCAGAGCGGTGAGCCGGTCGCCGACCGGACGGCCGACCTCGCCGAGGGCAAGGACGTGATGTGCTTCTCCGAGGCCCCGCGGCCCGGGGACTGCATGCTGCTCGGGCTCAGCGCCGCCGTGCCGCACTGCGCGGTCGGGATGGAGCTGGACAGCCGGGTCGACGGTGTCGGTGTGGACCCGCGGCAGCCGCCGCTGGTCTGGGAGGCGTGGACCGAGGACGGCTGGACCGAGTGCGAGGTCGACCGGGACGGCACCGGCGGCCTGAACCGGCCCGGCGAGGTGGTCCTGCACATCCCCGGCGGGCACACGCTGTCCCGCACCGGCGGGCAGGAGGCCGGCTGGCTGCGCTGCCGGGTCACCGAACCGCTGCCCGACCAGCCCTTCTACACCACATCCCCGACCGTCCGCTCCGTGGACGCGTTCACCCTCGGCGGCACCACCACGGCCGTACACGCCGAGACGGTGTACGACGAGGCGCTCGGCGAGTCCACCGGCCTGCCCGGCCAGCGGCTGCGCCTGGCCCACGCCCCCGTGGTGGGCGACACCCCTCCGGTGCTGCTGCAGACCGCCGAGCACGACGGCTGGTCCGACTGGGACGTCGTCCCGTCGTTCGCCGCGTCCACCCCTCACGACCGGCACATCACCCTGGACGCCGCCACCGGTGACATCGCCTTCGGCCCGGCGGTACGGGAACCGGACGGCACCCTGCGCCAGTACGGGGCGGTGGCCCCCAAGGGCGCCGTCATCCGCGCCCTGCGCTACCGCACCGGCGGCGGCCGGACCGGGAACGTCGCCCGCGGCGCCGTCCAGGTGCTGCGCACGTCCGTCCCGTACGTCTCCGAGGTCGTCAACCGGGAGGCCGCGCGCGGCGGGGTCGACGGCGAGACGGTGGAGGAGGCGAAGACCAGGGCGCCCATCACACTGCGCGCCCAGGAGCGGGCGGTGACCCTGCGCGACTACGAGGAGCTCGCCCGCCGGGCCGCCCCCGAGACGGCCCGGATCACCTGCCTGGAGGGCGACGAGGGCGAGCACGGGGCCTACGCGGTACGGGTGCTGGTGGTTCCCCAGGCCGTGCCCGACCCCGGCGGCCGGCTGCGGTTCGAGCAACTGGTGCCCGGTGACGCGCTGCTCAGGCGCATCACCCACTACCTGGACGAACGCCGCCTCATCGGTACCCGGTTGGCGGTGGGCCCGCCCTTCTACCAGGGCGTCACGGTGGTCGCCACGGTGCACGCGTTCCGCGGCACCGACACGGACCGGGTCCGCCGTCAGGCCCACGACGCCCTCTACCGCCACCTCGACCCGCTGACCGGCGGGGCCGACGGCCGGGGCTGGCCCTTCGGCCGTCCCGTGCAGTCCGGCGAGGTCTTCGCCGTGCTCCAGCGCGTACCCGGGGTCGAACTGGTCGACGAGGTCCAGCTCCACCCGGCCGACCCCCTGACCGGCAAACGCGGCGAGGCGACCAACCGCATCGACCTGCAACCCCCGTCCCTGGTCTTCTCCTTCGACCACCGGGTGCGCGTGATCGGGGACCGGCCGTGAGGGGCTCCGTCGACGGGCTGGGTTCGTCCGCGCCCATCGGGATGATGCTGCCCGCCGTGTTCGCCGACGACGATCTGGCACAGCGGTTCGTCGGCGGGCTCGACGACGTGCTCGCGCCGATCCTGGCCGTCCTGGACTGCCTGGACTCCTATTTCACCCCGGCCCTGGCGCCGGTGGACTTCACCCGGTGGCTGGCGGGCTGGGTCGGCGCGGAGACCGACGGCACCGAGCCCGACGACCGGCTGCGCGCGGCCGTCGCCGCCGCCGCGTATCTGCACCGGGTACGGGGTACCAGCCGCGGTCTGTCCGAGGCGATACGCCTGGTCTTCGGTGTGACCCCGGAGATCACCGAGAGCGGCGGCGCCGCCTGGAACGCCCGGCCCCTGGGGCCGGTTCCCGGCGACCGCAGCCCGCGTCTGCACGTCACATTGCGCCTGCCCGACCCGACCCGGGCCGACGAGCACCGTCTCGACAGCCTCGTGGCGGCCGCCCGCCCCGCCCACATGCCCTACACGGTCCAGGTGACCGCCGCCGAAAGGACTCCCGAGAGATGACCAGCCAGAACTCCGGCACAGGACGGGAGCCCGCCCGCAGCTGCGCCGAATGCGGCACCCGGGCGGAGCCCGGCCAGTCCTTCTGCGACTCCTGCGGTGCGGTACTCGGCTGGTCCGGCGGCCCAGACCGGGCCGACGCGGCTCGCAGGGACCCCGTACGCGCGGAGGCCGCCGCACCGGCGCGGGACTCCGCGGCCGTGGGTACCGCCCCGGCGGCGGACAGCCCCTCGCGCGAGGGCTCCGGCTCCGGGGACCGGCCGGGATGGGACGCGTTCGCACACCCCGGGGCCGGAAGGGGTACGGCCCGTACGGGCCACGACCCGGCCGCCGCGGCAGCGCCCGGGCCGGGCAGTGGCCGACGGGAAGAGGACGGGGCCGGGTGGCCGGACGCCGGTGCCGCAGGTCCGGGGACCGGTGTCCGCCTGGCACGCAACGCGGGCCCCCGGCCGGGCGACGAGGACGCCGACCGCCCCACGGGCCGGCCCGGCGACGACGAGGCCGCCACCGCTCGGTCCGGCGCCCGGCACACGGACACCACACCCGACTCCGAACGGGCGACCTGGCCCCGACAGTCGGACGGCACGGACGGCACGGACGGCACGGGGAGTACCGGGACACGGCAGTCCGACGGCTCGGACGGCGCCTGGCGTGCCGGGACACAGCAGTCCGACGGCGCAGGCGGCTCCGGACGTGCCGGGACACAGCAGTCCGACGGCGCAGGCGGCTCCGGACGTGCCGGGACACAGCAGTCCGACGGCGCAGGCGGCTCCGGACGTGCCGGGACACAGCCGCCGTTCGCCGCGCCCGCGGGCTCCGGCGCGGCATCGGCCCCTCTGCCGCGGCACGACCACTCCGCCACCGCGCCGGACTCCGCCTCCGCGGCGGCCACCGGGGCGGGGTCGGCGGGGCTCCAGGAGTGGGACACCAACTCCCCCGCCGCTCCGGCCTCCTACGGTTCCCTCGACCTCTCCGCCGGCGCGAGGGACAACGACCGCCCGGACACCCACCCCGACGACGACGCCGACACCGAGCCGGTGCCGACCACCGCGGGCCGGGGCCACCACCCGTCCCCCGACTCCACCCACTCCGCCCGCTCCACAGGCTTCTCCGGGTCCGCCGACTCCTCCGACTCCACCGCCGAACGGGCCAGGTCCCTCCTCATCCCGGTGAGCGACCCCGAACCCCGCGCGCCCGTGTCCCCCGCCGTCGCACCCGTGCTGCCCGGCCGCCCGGTCGCGAACCGCCCCCAAGTGCGCGCTCCGGGACCGGAGTTCGGCGCGCAGGGCGGCATCCCCTGCCCCTGGTGCGCCACCCTCACCCTCCCCGACCGGCACTACTGCGGCCGCTGCGCCATGCCGATGGCCGGCGGTGGGCCGGCGGCCCCGGGCCGGCAGCCGTGGTGGCGCCGGATACCGGGCTTCGGCACCGTGCAGACCCCATGGGCCGGTGACCGCCCCCGGCTGCGCCGCGGCTTCGGCGCCGTCATGAACTGGGTCGTCGGCGGCCTCGTACTCGCCCTGATCGTGACGCTCGTGCTCAACGTCGGCGCCTGGGTGGACGCGACCCGCGACCACTTCGCCAAGCGTGCCGCGGTGGGGCCGGACAGTGTGAAGGCGTCGCGCTCCTATCCCGGTCACCCCGCGCAACGCGCCTTCGACAAGCTCAGCAACACCTGGTGGGGGCCGGGCGTCTCGGGGACCGGCGAGGGGCAGTGGCTGGAGGCCCGGTTCGCCCAGCCGACCCGGCTGCTGGACCTGGTCATCACCTCCGGTGTGTCGACCCAGCCGGACAAGCTCTCGCAGTCGGCCCTCCCGCACCGCATCGAGGCCCTGATCACCGCCGCCGACGGCAAGAAGACCACCCGGATCATCAACCTGGACCAGAGCGCGGGCGGCCAGCGGCGCAAGTTCCGGGTCGGGGCGGTCTCCTCGGTGCGCTTCACCGTGAAGTCGGCCTACGCCACCGACGCCAAGAAGCAGGTGTCCATCGCGGAGATCGAGTTCTTCACCCGGTCGAACAGCAACAGCTCCTGACGGACGGGACGGACGAACCCCCCGGCACGGCACAACCTGACACGACACGGCACAACATGACACTGGGCCGCCGAGCATGCTCGGCGGCCCAGTACGGGAAACACCCCTCGCCTCTTGAGGCCGTGTCAGTCCTCGCGCTGGGCGCGGGCCAGCCGGTCCGCGCGGTCGCGCCGGGACGGGGACTGGACGTTCACCGTGACGCCGGCGCCCTCGCCGGGCGTCGCGTCCCAGCCGCGCAGCTTGTCGGCGACCTTCGTCACACGTACGTCGTCGGGTCCGGCGTCGATGTAGAACAGCGACTCGTCCACCTCGTCGTCGTCACCGCCCCAGCGCACCACGCCCTCGCAGTCGGCGAGGATGTCGCGCAGCGTCAGCTCCTGGAGGGGGAAGAGCCCGCCCTTGGCACTGGCACCCGGCCGGATCCGTACCGCGGTGCCGGAGGCGAGGTTCGACTCCGGAAGGGCCTTGCGGAGCTTGCCGATCCCCTGCCAGCCCGCCAGGTCGACCCGGCTGATCTGCTCGACCTCGTAGTGGAAGCGGCGGACCACGTGGACGAGGATCAGCTCCACGTCCCCGATGCGCACGTCGACCTCAAGTCCCGTACCGGCGACCGGACGTGTCCACACCGTGGAGACGTGGTTCGCCTCCTTCTCCAGGGTCCATCCGTTCGCGGACGTCGGGAGCTTCTTCGGCGCGCTCAAGGGCCCGCTCTTCGCGGCCTCCTTCGGCGCGGCGACAGCCGTGCCCGGTACGACGGAACCCAGGGCGGCCGCGGCACCGATCACCGTGGCGCTCCTCACCACGGCACGCCTCGTCATGTCGTTCTGCACGTGTTTCATCCCTCTCTCATAGAACGATCATGAGCGCGAACGACGGCACAAGGGTCATCAGGACACTGACCGGCCAGTACACGCGGGCTTCCAGGGCGGACCTGCGCCGCAGCGGGCGGTTGGCGAGCCACCAGACCAGGCCGAACAGCAGCAGCACCGGCCCGCCGACCAGCAGCCAGGGCAGCATGCCGTCGTTCTCCGTGGGCTCGCCGACGGTCCAGCCGAGCGCCTTGAGCGGCCAGTTGACCGCGAAGTACGACAGCAGCCACACCGGAACGACACCGGGGACTCCCAGCAACAGGTTCACGCCCAGCACGGCCGGCAAGGACTTCCGCATGTGCCCAGTATTCACGCCCATGATCGGGGTCACTTGCTGCGGGACAGCTGGTTGTAGCTCTCGAGAACGTTGTAGAGACCGATCAGTTCGCGGCCGTACTGGGCGGCGTCGTCGCCGGTCCCGTTGTACCGGGCGAGCAGGGCCTGGGTGTCGGCGAGGCTGGTGGTCAGGCTCGGGCGCGGCTTGTTCAGCTGGTGCGCGTTGTAGACCGTCAGATAGGCGACCGACCGGATGTTGTAGGTCGGGTCCCCGTTGAGGTCCTTCCAGACCCCCGGGATGTCGTCGTCGGTCAGCGGGCTGCCGTTGATGATGCCCTGCTGCATGCAGTAGTTGCGGGCGTCGATGGTCACCCAGGCGAAGATCTGGCCCCAGCCGGTGCTGCAGTCGTCGTCCAGACCGGCCTTGACCGCCTCGTCGGCGGCGACGTCCAGGGGGTTCATCTTGCGCAGCTCCCACAGGACGGGAGCCTGGATCAGCGCCTTGCGGAGCTTGAGCTGCCGTGCCAGCGACGTGAACAGCCAGTCCGCGCTCAGCACGAGTTCGTACGCCTTGGTGGTGGAGATGCCGCCGAGCGTGGCCCAGTCCGAGTCGGTCCAGCCGTCGCCGCCGGTCTCCGGGACTCCGATCGACTCCAGGTAGTTCTTGACGTCCGTCAGCATCGGGGCCTGGTAGGCGTCCTTGTCGAGGTCGACGTCCACGCCGTCGGTGTAGCCGCCCGGGTCGAAGTCGCCCTGGCCGGTGTCACGGCCCGAGGCGATGTTCTTGTCGATCTCGATGGAGCCGGTGCCCGAGCCGACGGTGATGGTGGCGATCTGGTCGAACGCCCAGTTCGTCGGCATCGGGTAGCCGAGGTTCCCGGAGAAGCCGCTCGACATGTCCGACACGAAGCTCGTCGCCGAGTAGCCGGCGTCCGCGATGCGCTGGCAGACGTTGCGCGGTCCGTAGACGCCCACGCCGTAACTGGAGTTCTCGCCGATGGTGCGCATCACGCCGCGGAAGTGCGGAACGATGTACTCGGTGACCTCGCCGTCCATCGCGTCGTAGTCGACCGCGAAGTAGATGATCGTGCCCGGCTTGAAGCCGTGGTACTGCGCCCAGTCGATGGCCTTGAACGCGTCGCTGGTGCCCTGGTTGTAGCTGAAGTAGTCGGCCGAGCGGCTCCACGTCTGGAAGATCGGGAAGCAGCGCAGCCCGGCCTCCTTGATCGTGGCGAGCTCGCCGGGCTGGATCTGCTTCTCCGGCAGGCTCGTGGTCGACGGGTTGAAGAGATACCGGCCGATGTACTGGTAGCCGGCGGTCTTCAGTGCCTGCGCACGCGGGGGCGTGATCATCGTGACGCCGTCGCACGCCGTGCCCGGGCGGGACTGGTCGCCGTAGGAGACGAGCAGCGAGGCCCATGTCGGGAAGTCGCCGTTGCCGGTGACCGGGAGTTTCACGAACGACTGGAAGCTCTGCACTCCGGACTGCACCGTCGAGGTGAAGTTCCCGAAGGGCACATTGCGCTTGTTGAGGATCATGGCCGCGGTGAACAGCTGTGCCCATACACCGGTCGTGCCGTTGGAGACCGTGTGGGACTTCAGGCCCGACTGGGTGCCGGGTCCGAAAACGCCGTTCGCGGTGCCGTCGGCCATGCCCAGCTCGTACTGGATCGCGAACAGCATCGACTTGGCGACGTCACGGGAGTGGTAGCCGTCGCAGGGGATGACGTAGAAGTCCTTGCGGAGGATGTAACGGCCGTTCAGCCACTGCTGGATGGACCGGATGGTGTCCGAGCCGCCGCCGATGGTGACGTAGGCGTCCATGTTGAACAGGCCCTTGACGACTTTCGGCCACAGGGAGCTGCCGGGGTACGTGGCGCTCACACCCATGTTCTGGTTGAGCTTCTCGACGGCTGCCTTGACCCGGTCGTTGTACTTGCCGTCGATCTCGCCGCCGTCATAGCCCTTGCAGTAAAGGGCGGACTGGATGATGCGGGCGAAATTCGCCGAGGGGACCGTCGTCTCGTCCAGCTTGCCGTACTTCGAGCCGATCGTGGCCAGCGTGGTCGGGCCGAAGGAGTCCGACAGGGCGGTGATGCCCATCTCGTACTGGAGTGCTCTGGTCAGGGCGTACATCACGGGCCAGCCGGTGACCCCGTTCTCGTCCAGTTTGGATATACCGAGTGTCGCGCCGTTGTTGTACGTCGTGTTCACGAACCGCTGGGCGAGACGGACCATCTCGTCGGCCATGAGCTGTCTCCTACGGAAGGCGAGTTGGCAAAAAAATAGGGTGCCGACGGCACCGACAGGAAATGTTCTTTGGCGCCGCCCATTTCTGCAAGCCATTACATCGGCGCGCCCGACTCCGGTTCGTTGCCAGACTTTTACCGGAATCCCTACAACCGTGACAGGCGACACACGACCGGCCCGCACCCCGATGTTTCACCCTTCACGGATCTCTGAAGACCTTCGAAGAAAACTCGGCAATGCCACCAATTCAGGCATGTGCACAATTTGCCCCTTCGGGCCGCAGCGCACTCAATTCAGGGCGGATCCGCACGACCATCCGGAAGGCGTCATTCCGGATGTCCGAAGGTCACGAATTCAGCACGAACACCTCAACGTGTTACCACCATTTACCCTCGGCTCGAACAAGTGCATGATGACCGGCGATGTTGTTTCCGGGTCGGATGAGGTTCACGGTGCGTGGGCGAAGAGTGAGTACGCGGATGGTGGCGGCCCTGACCGTGTGCGTCCTCGGCGGCGGCCTCGCCGTCGGATGCGGCCCCACCGCCGACAGCGGCGACGGGGACTCGACGGGCAAGCGTGAACCCCTCAGCGTCGCCAAGGCCCCCGCCCAGCTCCCCGTGCCGCTCGGCAAGGGCAGCAAGGCGGCCGACGACTTCAACGGTGACGGACACCAGGATCTCGTCCTCAACGATCTCGTGAAGCGCGACAGCCACGGCGACGACGCCGGAATCGGCGTCGTCTACGGATCGGCGCGCGGACTCGCCCCCGGCGCCCGGCAGTTGCTGAGCGCCGCCCGCAACGCCGCGACCACCAAGGGGCAGTTGCCCGCCGTCTTCGACGCCGAGGCGAGCTGCGACCTCGACCGGGACGGATACACGGATCTCGTCGTCTCGACCGACCCGCCGTTCGACGGACAGGGCCAGCCGCCCGTCCCGCTGCAGATCCTCTTCGGCTCGGCCCGGGGCCTGGCCGGCAAGGCCGTGAAGCTGGCGATTCCCCCGCAGGCACGTTTCGGCAACGACTGGCCGGACCAGCCGGTGTGCGGGGACTTCAACGACGACAAGGCCGAGGATCTCGTCGTGCACGCCTCCGACGGCCGGCTCAGCTATCTGCGCGGGCCGTTCACCCGCAAGGGCGCCCCGAAGGCGGCCGGTGCGCCGCTCGCCTCGCCGGGGAACGTGCCGACACCACCGGCCGTGGACGTCGACGGCGACGGATACGACGACCTGCTCGTCCGTACCGCCGAGGGTTCCGCCGCCTCCGCGTCCACCTCTTACCTCGTCCCGGGCGGACCGACCGGGCCCGCCGGTACCGAGGTCGCCCTCCCGACCGGCGTCGACGTGGCGTTCGGCCGGTTCGGGAAGGGCAAGGGCCTCGACGCGGCGATCGGTTCGATGAAGGGGACCGCCCTGCGCTACGACGTCCCGGGCACCCTGCGCGGTGAACTCGACATCGCGGGCACAGTCCTGGACTCCGGGGACTTCGACGGGGACGGGCTGAGCGAACTCATTTCCAGCGGCTCGGAGTTGCGGGTCCTGAAGGGCCGTACGACGGGTCTGTCCAAGGCCGGAATGGTGACCGTGCCGCCGCCCGCCCGGGGAACCACCCGTGTGCTCAAGGTCGCCGACTTCGATGGTGACGGGCTGGCCGATCTGGTCGTACGCACGTATCGCGGGGACACCAAGGACACGATCGCCGTGTACCCGGGCACGAAGAAGGGCCTGCTCGCACGGGAGCCCGAACTCACCTTCTCCACCTCGGAGTTCCTGGGCATGGACAGCTGATGCGACACCGTTCGAGGACCGGGCCCGCCGCGGTGGCAGTCGCCCTGGTCGCGAGCCTCGCCGCGGGCTGCGGCGGTGACGGCTCCCCGGACCGTACGGACAGCGGACCGAAGAGGCCCGCCGCCGGAAAGCCGTCCGACGACCCGGACCCCGGGGACTTCAACGGCGACGGCCACGACGACTTCGCGACCGTCGTGTACTCGGAGTCCAAGGACAAGAAGCGGTACGCCGAGACGCTCACGGTGGTCTACGGCTCCCCCGACGGCCTCAACTCCGCGTCCGCACAACGGACTCCGGCGAGCCGGGAGGCGGGCGAGAAGGGCGCGGGCTTCGTCTCGGGCCCGCTGCGCACCGACCTCGACGGCGACGGCTTCACCGACCTGGTCGTCGGCCGCTGGAAGGCCGGCGCCCCGCTCGGGACCCTCGCCCTCTTCGGCGGCGCCCGCGGTCTGGGCAGGCCCACCGAGCTGGCCCTGCCCGACGGCTTCCAGCCGCGCGCCGCCGCCGACTTCGACGGGGACGGTTCCGTCGACCTGCTCGACGGCGGGCACGGCGGCACGGGCGACCCCAACGGGACCGGGCCGGGCACCGACGGGCTCCTCCTGTACGGCCCCTTCGACCGCACCGGCACCCCGAAACGGCAGGCCGTCCTCGACCTCGACCAGCAGGGGTACGCGACACCCGACTCGGCCACCACCGGCGACTTCGACGCCGACGGGAAGGCGGAGGTGGTGTTCACGTACGACTTCGACGCGGAGGAGGACGAGAGCGCGCCCGAGAGCCTGTACATGGTCGGCTACTACGAGGGCGGCACGGACGGGCTCGTACGCGACACCGCGCTCGAACCGCGCATCAGCAAGGCGGTGGGCACCTTCGAGGGGCCGCGTACGCCGGCCGCCGGTGACGCGGACGGCGACGGCATCGACGATCTGCTGCTGCCCACGCAGCTCGCCGTCGCGCCGGCGGACATGCCCGCGGAGGGCGGTGCGCTGACCATCCTGTACGGGGCCAAGTCCGGGCTCGGGAGCGGGCGTTCGGAGTCCGTCATCGAGGGCGAGGGCGGGCAGAAGCGGCGCATCGACTTCGGGTCGTCGCCGGCCGTCGGGGACGTCGACGGCGACGGTAAGCCGGATGTCGTCGTGAACACGCCGGGCTATCGGGGGCACGACGGGAAGGTGACGTTGTTGCCGGGTGGGGCCTCGGGGGTGCCGTCCGCGGACGGGGAGCAGGCCGTCGATCCCCTGACCGAGGGGTTGCCCGGGACGCCCAACCCGTACAAGTGGAACGAGTTCAGCTATCAGCCGCCGTTGCTGGATGTCGATGGTGACGGGCATTCCGACGCGGTGGTGTTCGGGCCGTTGTGGGAGAAGCGGGCGGGGGCGTTTCTGGTGTTGCGGGGGAGTGGTGAGGGGTTCGAGGCGGGGAGGGCGCAGCTTCTTACGCCGGGGGAGCTTGGGGTGCCACTGCGGTTGTCCTGACCGGACGGGAACCACGGGAGCGGTCGTGTGTCGGCTGCGGGCCGGATGTGGCTGGTCGCGCCCACGCGGCGGAGCCGCACAATGTCACAGCCCCGCGCCCCCAAATACGACAGGGTGCCCCCTTTCTCACCCGTCCCCCCGAGCCGCCTCGCAAGTCACTTCAGAAAACTTCTGCCCCACATACAACCCTGACCCCACCTCACGGGTCTTGTGATCGCCAACCGCCCGTAAAGCCCAGGGAAACTCCGGGCGAATGCGAGTGGTACGCACCCCATTGACTGCGGGCGCCCGCCAGGCGTCCCCGCATGCAGCAGGAGAATCCCGCATGCACAAGCATCTGCGACTCACCCTCGCGACGGCGTCCGTTGCCGCGCTGACGGGGGGTCTGCTCACCTTCTCGGCGGTGACGGCCACGGCCGCCGACTCGACGAACGTGCCGCACGCCGACTTCAACGGCGACGGAGTAGGCGACGTGGCCTTCTCGGCCGCGGGCGCCTACGTGAACGGCCGCGCGACCGCCGGCCAGCTCGTCACCCTCTACGGCACCGCCACCGGAGTGTCCTCCGCCAAGCGGTCCACGCTCAGCCAGGACAGCGCCGGGGTCCCCGGCACCGCCGAGGCCGGCGACGGCTTCAGCGCGGAGACCGCGTACGCCGACTTCAACGGCGACGGGTACGACGACCTCGCCGTGTCCGCCCCGCGGGAGAAGGTCGGCAGCGACACCAACGGCGGCACTCTCGCCGTGCTGTGGGGCTCCGCGAGCGGCCTGACGGGCAAGGGTGTCACCGTCGCCGACCCGGCCGTCTCCGCGCACGACTACTGGGGCAAGAACCTCGCCGCCGGCGACTTCGACGGCGACGGCACGGCCGATCTGGCCGTCGGCAACTCCTCCAGCACGGTCTACGTCTACAAGGGCGGCATCAGCGCGTCCGGCACCGCCGTGGGCGGCCGCTACACGCTCAAGCCCCCGATCCAGTCGGGCGGCGACGCGCGCGGCCCGATCAACCTCACCGCGGGCGACGTCAACGGCGACAAGAAGACCGACCTGGTCGTCGACGGGTTCGAGACCGAGACCGACTACGGCTGGGCCAGGAACTACTTCGTGCCCGGCGCCGCGAGCGGCCTCGCCATGTCCTCGGCGCAGATCGTGAAGCCGGGCGCGATCACCGCGATCGGCGACATCAACGGCGACGGATTCGGCGACATCGTCTCCGGCGCGTACTGGAGCAACACGACGACCGACGGCACGCCGGTCCCCGACTCGGCCTTCGGCGGCAAGGTGAACATCACCTACGGCACCGCCGACGGCCCGGGCGCGACCGCGGGCATCACCCAGAACACCGGCAACGTCCCCGGCACCTCGGAGAAGAACGACTTCTTCGGCTACGAGCTGGACCTCGGCGACATCAACGGCGACGGCTACCAGGACATCGTCGTGAGCTCGGCCGGCGAGGACCTGAACAGCATCACGGACACGGGTGCGGTCACCGTCCTGTACGGCTCGGCGAACGGCCTCGACACCGCTTCCGGCACCCAGTACTTCGCGCAGAGCACGGCGGGTGTGCCCGGCAGCGACGAGAAGAACGACGCGCTCGGCGCGGACGCGAAGCTCGACGACGTCAACGGCGACGGCCGGGCCGACCTGCTGGTCGGCTCGTACGAGAACGCGGGCAACGGCGCGGTGCTGTACCTGCCGTCGAACGGCACGAAGATCACCACGTCCGGCTCGCGGTCCGTCTCGCCGAGCAGCGCGGGTGTGTCGACGACCGGCACCCCGTCGTTCGGCGTCAACTTCGCCGACTGAGCACGTCCCGTCCCTCTTCGTCATCCGGCGGGCCCCGCACCCCACAGGTGTGGGGCCCGCCGTCCCCCACTACCGGAGACCTCCCTTGCGCAAGCGCTCCCTCCTCCTCGCCACGACGCTCACCACCGCCCTCACCACCGGGCTCCTGATGGCGCTCCCCGCGACCGCCTCCGCCGCCCCCTCCGGCCTGAAGGGCGACTTCAACGGTGACGGCTTCGGTGACGTGGCCTTCGCCGCGCCGTACGCCAAGGTCGGCGACCAGGGCATGGCCGGGTACGTGGCCGTCGTCTACGGCAGCGCGACCGGGCTCGACCCGGCCAACCACACGGTGATCGACCAGAGTTCGGCCGGCGTGCCCGGCACCCCGGAGGCCGAGGACGCCTTCGGCTCGGCGCTCGCGGTCGCGGACTTCGACGGCGACGGCTACGCGGACCTCGCGGTCGGCGCGTCCGGCGAGGACGTCGAGAGCGATGTCGACGGCGGCACGGTCGCCGTCCTGTGGGGCGGCGCGAGCGGCGTCGCGGGCGGCACGACGGTGAAGGACCCGGCGGCCACCACGCACGACGAGTTCGGCCGCGTCCTGACGGCGGGCGACTTCGACGGCGACGGAAAGGCCGACCTGGCCGCGGGCACGACCGCCTCGCACGCGTACGTCGTCAAGGGCGGCTTCACCCGCTCCGGCACGACCGGCGCCACGCAGCGGATCGCGCTGCCCGAGACCACCCCGTACGGCGTCGACGCGATCAAGGCCGGTGACACGAACGGCGACGCGAAGGCCGACCTCGTCCTGACCTACCGGACCGAGCTGACCGGGGACGGTCCCAACAGCTGGTCCAAGGGGGTCGCGTATCTCGGCACCACCACCGGGCTTGAGACCTCCGTGCCGCGCGGCCTGGGCGGCGGCACGACCATCGCGATCGGTGACATCGACGGGGACGGCTTCGGCGAGATCGCCATCGGCAACGTCTTCACCGCGGAGGACGACCACTCCGGGAGCCTCGGCGGCCGGGTGACGGTCGTCCGCGGTTCGGCGGGCGGCCCGGTCAACGGCGACGCGCCCATGGCCGAACTCACCCAGGACTCCCCGGGCGTGCCCGGCGCGGACGAGGAGCGCGACGGCTTCGGCAGCGCGCTCTCCATCGGTGACGTGAACGGCGACGGCTACGGCGAACTGGCCATCGGCGTCATCTTCGAGGACATCGAGACGATCGAGGACACCGGCTCCACGGTCCTCCTCCAGGGCTCGGCGGACGGCGTCTCCGAGACCGGCGGCCGCACCCTCTCCCAGGCCTCCTCCGGCGTCCCGGGCAGCGCCGAGGCCATGGACTACTTCGGCTCCGACGTCCTGCTGACCGACGTCACGGCCGACGGCAAGGCCGACTACACGGTCTCCGCCTCCTTCGAGGGCGAGGGCGTCGGCGCGGTCACCGCGATGCTCTCCGACGGCACCGGCATCTCCCCGAACGGCGACCGCGGCTTCGGCCCCGGCGCGTTCAACCTGCCGTACACGTACGGCGCGTTCGGCGCGGGTCTCACCAACTGATCCGGAGCACTCCCTCACCCTCGGACCGGGCCCGGCACCTCCCAGGTGCCGGGCCCGGTTTGCGTGTGTACGCCCCCTCGGCCACACCGAGAACACCAGCCACGGAAATTCACCAAACTTCCGTACAACCGTTCCCCCGTATCCAAAGGTCTCCTTTGAGCCAACCGACCACTTTTGGAGTCCTCTTGCGAAAGCGCACCTGCCTCCTGGCCGCCGCCATGCTCGTCTCGGGCCTGACCCCGCTAGCCCTGGCGGCTCCGGCCTCCGCGGCCGCCGCGAAGTACGTCGACGACTTCAACGGCGACGGCTACCGCGACCTCGCCGTCGGTGATCGCGGTGCCAAGGTCGGCGAGGCTCAGAACGCGGGCGCGGTCGTCGTCGTATGGGGCACGGCCAAGGGCCTGGACCCGTCCAGACGCACGGTCGTCACCCAGGACAGCCCGGGCATCCCCGGCGCGGCGGAGTCGAACGACTACTTCGGTACGGACGTCACGACGGCCGACCTGAACAAGGACGGGTACGCGGACGTCGTCGCCACCGCGATCGGCGAGACCAGCGACGGCCGCTCCGGCGCGTTCACCGTGCTGTGGGGCTCCAAGTCCGGCCTCACCCGCGGCAGTTCGTACATGAACCCCCTCTACAAGGACCGCAGCTTCGCCAAGGACATCGCGGTCGGCGACTTCAACGCGGACGGCAGGCCGGACGTGGTCGCCGTCGACTCCGAGAACATCCTTTTCATCCGCGGCCCGTTCACCACCTCCGGCTCCCACGGCAAGGTGACCGACTTCGACCCGCGCGGCGGCGAGGAGATCACTCCGGAAACCGTGGTCGCCGGAAAGGTCACCAAGGACGGAACCGTCGACTTCGCCGTCCTCGGCAGTGAATGGGACACGGCCGTCGGGGCGTTCAGGGACACCGTCTGGTTCTACAAGGGAGGCGCCGGCACCCCGAAGAGGTCCAAGACCGTCAAGCTCCCGTCCTCCACGACCCTCGTGTCGAGCGGCGCGGCGATCGCCGACTTCGACAAGAACGGGTACGGCGACCTGGCCATCGGTGCCGAACGCGCGGGCACCGGCGGCGCCGTGTACGTCCTGCCCGGCACCTCGACGGGCCCCAGCGGCTCGGTGAGGACCATCACCCAGGCCACGTCCGGCGTCCCCGGCACCCCGGAGTCCGGCGACGACTTCGGCGGCGACGTCTCCGCCGGTGACACCAACGGCGACGGCTACGCCGACCTCGCCGTGGGCACCCCGGGCGAGATCATCGCCGCGGAGACGTCCGCCGACGCGAGCGCGTCCGTCAGGGCGGGCGGCCCGCCGCCCCGGATGGCCGCCGGCGCGGTCACCGTCCTGCGCGGCGGCGCGTCCGGCCTCACCGGCAAGAACTCCCGCGCCTACGACTACAACACCGCGGGCATCGAGGGCGAACCCGGCGAGCGGGCCGCCTTCGGCCACTCGGTCAGCCTCCGCGACTACACCCGCGACGGCCGCGCCGAACTGCTCGCAGCTGCCCCGTCGACACCGCAGCGCCTGCACCTCCTGCCGGGCACCTCGTCGGGCCCGACGGGCACCGGCTCCCGCGTCCTCACGCTCGCGAGCCTGGGCCAGACCGCTCTCACCAACTTCTGGGCCGAGCTGGCGGATTGATCGCGGATCGGCCACGGATTGGCCGTGTGCCGACCGTCCACACCGGCCGCGCCGCGGCTACCCTCGGGGAGTCATCAAGTTTGACTACCGCGACTACCCGAGGGAACCGCATGGCCAACGAGATCACCATCCCCCTGCTGCCCTGCCGGTCGATCGACGAGATCACCGAGTTCTACGGCACGCTGGGCTTCACCACGACCTACCGGCAGACCCGCCCCAACCCCTACGTCAGCGTCCAACGCGAGGACCTCCAGCTGCACTTCGCCGGGATCGAGGGCTTCGACCCGGAGCAGTCGTACGGCTCGTGCGTGGTGATCGTCCCCGACACCGGGGCCATCCACCAGGCCTTCGCCGAGGCCATGCGGGCGGCCTTCGGCAAGGTTCTCGTGTCCGGCATCCCCCGGATGACCAGCCCCCGCCGGCGCAAGAACACCGGCAAGCGATCCGGCTTCAGCGTCGTCGACCCCGGCGGCAACTGGATCCGCTTCTTCCCGGCGACGGAGGACAAGGACGTACCGGACGAGTCCTCGTACCCCACGGGCAGGCTCACCAAGACCCTGGAGAACGCAGTCGTACTCGGCGACTCCAAGGGCGACGCCCACCAGGCCGCCCGCATCCTCGACGCGACCCTGACCCGCGAGCGGGAGTCCGCCCACTGCGTCGAGCTGGTCGAGACCCTCGTCTACCGCGCGGAACTGGCCCTCCGCCTGGACGACGCGCCCCGGGCCCGCGCCCTCCTGACCGAGGTCGACGGCGTCCCGCTGGGGGACGACGAGCGGGCCCGCCTCACCAACACGCTTGCGGTGGCGGGCGAGTTGAAGGAAGCGCTGCCTACGGCCGAAGGTGCCGTATGAGGGCGGCGAGCCCGGCACCGCTGGCGGTTATGACGGTGTCGGGCTCGTCGCTTTCGCGGAGCTGCACGGCTCCTTGAGTGGCGGCGACCTCGACACAGTCGGAGGAGTCTCCGCCACCGGAGAACGACGACTTCTGCCAGACGGTGGACTGTGACATGTCGAGACCTTTCACATCTGCCGTACGAGGCGGTGGATGAAGTCTCTCGACTCTATGTCGCCCAGCGCGACGTCCTCCAGCATGCGGAGGACCTCTCGATACCGGTTGAGTTGCGCCTCCGCGTCAAGGAATGCGCCGCCATGCTGGTTGTCCACCAACACGGAGTCCAACTGGGCGACAGGACCTCCCGCGTACACCAGCGGCGTCGAGATCCCCGCGAATCCGTCCACGTCGAACGGGACGACACGAACGGCGACTTGAGGGCGTTCGGACTGCTCCAGGATGTGCACCAGCTGACTGCGGGCGACCTTGGCGTCAGCAGCCCTGATCCTCAACGCGGCTTCATGAATCACCGCTTTATAGCTGACCCCGCCGAGGATCTCCTGACGCCGCAGCCGGAAACGCACCCGCACGTCGACCTCCTCCTCCGGCAGCTTCGGCACCGTCGAGGTGAAGATCGCGCGGATGTGCTCCTCACTCTGAAGGAGCGCCGGAATGTGCACGCTCTGGAACGTCCTCAAGTCAGAGGCGTGCTGCTCCAGTTCAGCCAGATTCAAGTACCCCGCGGGCACGAGCTGCCGGTACTCCGTCCACCACCCACGCACGCGCTCGGCAGCCATGGCCGCCAGCGCGTCGATCAAGGCCGGGTCATCGACCGCGTACGCACCGGCCAGATGACGTACGCGCCCGGCGCTCACCCCGACGCGGCCCGCCTCCGTACTGGACAGCTGGGTCTCCGCGATGCCCAGCGCCCGAGCAGCCTCTCGTCCCGTCAGGCTCGCCCGTTCACGGAGCTTGCGCAGCTCGGCGCCGAGGCGCTCCTGACGCGCGGTGATGACGCTCCTTGCGACCATATTCCTCATCTTTCCCAGGAGTTGAGGGCCTGAGTATCTCAGTTCACCTTGCGTCGGTTACACCTTTACCCCTACCGTAAGTGACGCAACGAACACTCCCCGGAGCGGAAGTGCATCCCCCCGTCATGCCAAGCCACGCCATGCCGGGCCAGACAGAGCCACCGCCCCGACAACCCCCCACCACTCCCCAACAGGAGCCCGCATGCCCATGCCCACGCCCGCACCCTGGGAGTACACGCTCTACATCCCCCACGACCCCCGAGCCGTAGGCATCTGCCGCCGCGCCCTCCGCGACATCCTGACCAGTCACCACCTCCCGACCCTCGTCGAACCGGCGGAGCTGCTCGCCTCGGAGCTCCTCGGGAACGCCATCCGGCACACCGAGGGCCCGGCGGCCCTGAAGCTCAGACGGTCGGGGAACTCGTTCCGGCTGGGCGCGTGGGACACGGACCCCGCGCCGCCGGCCGAGAAGCCCCAGGACGACGAGACGGGCCGCGGCCTGCGGATCGTGCGCGCGTACGCCGACGACTGGGGCTGGTTCCAGGTCAACGGCACCGCGGGCAAGTACGTCTGGTGCGAACTCGGCACAAAAACCCAATAACGCGGGATAATCAGAATGTCGGCCATGAGACGCCAAGCAACAGAAAGGCGGCGATCACGATGGCTGAACACCCGAACGCAATGCTCGTCCGCAAGGGCTACGACGCTTTCACCAGGGGTGACATGGACACCCTGCGCGGCATGATGGCGTCGGACTGTACGCACCACGTACCCGGTAGTCACATGCTCTCCGGCGACTACAAAGGCCAGGACTCGATCATCGAGCTGTACGGCCGGCTCTTCTCAGAGACCAACGGGACCTTCAAGGTCGAGCTGAGCCACATACTCGTCGACGGCCGGGGCCACGCCGTCTCCATGCACCGCTACACGGCCGAGCGCAACGGCAAGCGGATCGAGCAGAACGGCTGCCTCATCTTCCGGATCGTGGGGGACAAGTTCACCGACATCGACGAATGCCAGGAGGACATGGAGAAGGAGAGCGAGTTCTGGGCCTGACGCCCCATCGAACGCACACGCCCCATCGAACGCGCACGCGGCAAGGAACGTGCCCGCGGCCACAACCCCTGGCGACCTCCAGGTGTCACACAGGTGAACCGCAGTTCCCGGTCACCACCCTGGAGCCCCCGTGCACATACGGACGTACGCACTCGCCGCCACCGTCGCCGCGGCGGTCACCGCGGGCCTGACACTCGCGCCCACCGCGGCCGCGGCCCAACCCTCCCCCACCACAAGCGACTTCAACGGCGACGGCTACGCGGACCTCGCCGTCGGCGTCCCCGACGGAGCCGTCGGCGGCAAGGCGAAGGCCGGTTACGTCAACGTCGTGTGGGGCGGTCCGAAGGGGCTGGGGTCCCGCGGCAGTATCCGGATCAGCCAGGCCACCGCCGAGGTGCCCGGCTCTCCGGAGACGGGGGACCGGTTCGGCGCCTCCGTCGTCCTGGAGGACCTCAACGGCGACGGCATCGCGGAGCTGCTCGCCGGCGCACCCGGCGAGGACGTCACCGACCGTGGCGCGGACGCGGGCATGGTCACCGTCGTGGGCGGCGCGAAGGGTGGCCCGAGCCACGGGTCCACCGCTCTCACCGGTCCCGCGGCTTCGGCGGCGTACGGCGGGTCGGTCGCGGCGGCCGACCTGACCGGGGACGGCAGCAGGGACATCGTGATCGGCGGCCGGGACAGAGTCGTGCTGCGGACCGCCGACGGCATCCTCACCACCGTCCTCGACGCCCCCATGGGCGGCCGCGCGCCCGTCCTTACGACCGGCGACTTCACCGCCGACGGCACGGCGGACCTGGCCCTGGCGTACTGGACGGTCGACGCCCCGTTCACGCAGTCGCACGTACGGCTGTGGGCCTGGGACGCGGCGGAGCAGAGCATGGCCAACACCTGGAACACCGACAACGCCGGTGTCTCGGCCCTCGCCGCCGGTGACTTCGACGGCGACGGCAACGACGACCTGGCCCTCGGCGAGTGCCGCGAGATCGCCGACGAGAACATCGACGACCCGTGCGGCCCCGAGGAGTTCGCGAAGGGTGGGGGCATCCACGTCCACTACGGCAGCGGCCCGGACGGCTCCTTCGGACACCGGGCGCAGACCCTCGACCAGAACACGGTCGGTGTGCCGGGCGTCGCCGAGACCGGCGACCGCTTCGGCGCTTCCCTGGCCGTCGCGGACGTGAACGGCGACGGCCGCGACGACCTGGTCGCGGGCGCCCCCGGCGAGGCGATCGGCACCCGGGCGGGCGCGGGCGCCGCGACCCTCCTGTTCGGCGGGGAGACCGGCCTGGTCGACGCGTACGGGGAGGGCCACTCCGTCGCGTACAACCAGGACACCCCCCGCGTGCCGGGCGTCACGGAGGCGGGCGACGCCTTCGGTGCCGCCGTCGCGGCCGGTGACTACGATCGCGACGGCAGGGCGGACATCGCGGTCGGCTCCCCCGGCGAGAACGCGAGGTCGGGCGGCGTATGGGTGCTCCCCCGCGCGAGCGCCGACGGCTCCTACACGGTCACGCCGGCCAAGCTCGGCCTCCCGGCCGTGGCCGGCGGACTCGCGTACGGCCAAACCCTCAGCAGCCACTGAAAAGTCCCCGAACATACCCCCGAAGAACCCATGAAGGTCCCCTGGGAAGTCCCTTAGGGGATGTCACAGCTCGGCAGCAAAGCCGGGCCCGTTGCCCCGGGCCCGGCACGTCACTGTGCGGGACCAGGTACGTTCGATTACGTGGCTGGATTCAGGATCGGACGCGGCCGGGACAACCGCACGCAGCAGGCGCACCCGCAACAACAGGCGCGGCAGCAGCCTTACGGACAGCAGGCCCCCCAGGGCGGCCCGTCGTACGGCTATCCCCCCGCGCCCCAGCCGTACCCGCAGCAGCATCAGCAGCCGCGGTACGGCAACGGCGGTGGCGGTGGCAACGGGCCGCAGCAGTGGCCCCAGGCGAACGGGCACGGTGAGCCGGAGTACTTCGGCGACCACGACCATCACGGTCAGGGCCCGGACCCTTACGCGGCGAACCAGCCGGGGCACACCACGGCGTTCTCCGTCGGCGAGGACCCGTACAACCCCGGCGGGACGTATCGTGCGGGCCAGACGACCGCGCCCCCGGTGGGCCCGCGGCTGCACTGGAAGGAACTGCTGACCGGCGTCATCATGCGCCCGAACCAGACCTTCCTGCAGATGCGCGACTACACGATGTGGGCCCCGGCCCTCATCGTGACGTTCCTCTACGGCCTGCTGGCGGTCTTCGGCTTCGACGGCGCCCGCGCGGACGTCATAAACGCCACCCTGTCGAACGCGGTGCCCATCGTCCTGACGACGGCGATCGCGATCGTCCTCAGCGCGTTCATCCTGGGTGTGGTCACGCACACCCTGGCCCGCCAACTCGGCGGCGACGGCGCCTGGCAGCCCACGGTCGGCCTCTCCATGCTGATCATGTCGCTCACGGACGCGCCGCGACTGGTCGTCGCGATGTTCGCGGGCGGCGACGCGCCGTTCGTGCAGCTGCTGGGCTGGGCGACCTGGGTCGGTGCGGGCGTGCTCTTCACGCTGATGGTCAAGAAGTCGCACGACCTGCCGTGGCCCAAGGCCCTGGGAGCGTCGGCGATCCAGCTGATCGCGCTGCTGTCGATCATCAAGCTCGGTACGTTCTAGGCACCCGCCGGGCGGCTCCCGGGCGGCTCCCGGGCGGCTCCCGGGCGGCTCCCGGGTGTCGTCCTGGGCGCCTAGGCGTCGCCCCGGGGCCAGCGCGCCGGCTCGACGTTCTGGTTGGCGTGGAAGAGGTTGTGCGGGTCGTATGTCCGCTTCACCTCCGCGAGCCGGTCGTAGTGGTCGCGGTAGGTGGCCCTGACCCGCTCCTGGCCCTCACCCGGCCCGATGAAGTTCACGTACGAACCGCCCATCGAGTACGGGTGCAGCTCCTCCTGGTAGTCCGTGCACCACTGCCTGATGAGTTCGGCGTTGTCCGGGTCCGGGTCGACGCCGGCGAAGACGCCGGACCAGCGGGCGTCGCGGTAGGCCCACGCCGTGTCGAAGGAGCCGACCCGGGCGGCGGCTCCGTCGACCGGGTAGAGGTGCATCAGCGACAGGTCGGTGGGGAGGTTCTCGCCGTACTTGAGGTGGATGTCGGCGGCCTCGTCGGTGATCCGGTCGAAGAAGTCGCCGCGCCAGTACCACTGCAGGCCCTTGGGGATCAGCTCGTCGAACATGCTCTGCAGCGCCGGGTACGGCATCGGGGTCGTGAAGTGGAAGGCCGGCCGGCCCGCGTCGTTCACCACCGCGAGCGTCTCGTCCAGCAGGGCCAGGTCACCGGTCCAGCACCACACGACACCGCACATCCGGTGCCCGTGGAGCTCTTCCGGGAACGGCGGCCCGGGCGGCACGGCGAGCACCGTGTAGAAGCCGTTCAGGTCCTCGGGCGCCTGCGGCAGGAACTCCCGGTACCAGCGCAGCACTTCACGCGTGTGGTCCACCGGCCACAACGAGATGCCGACGCCCACGGTGTGCACCGGGTGCAGCCGGTAGGTGAAGGACGTGACGATCCCGAAGTTCCCGCCTCCGCCGCGCAGCGCCCAGAAGAGGTCCGAGTACGAGGTCTCGCTCGCCGTGACGAAGCTGCCGTCGGCGAGAACGACGTCCGCGGAGATCAGGTTGTCCACCGTCAGCCCGTACTTGCGGGTGAGGTGGCCGTGTCCGCCGCCGAGGGTCAGTCCGCCGACGCCCGTCGTCGACATGATCCCGGCGGGGGTGGCGAGGCCGAAGGCGTGCGCCGCGTGGTCCAGGTCGCCGAGCAGACTGCCGCCGCCGACCTGCGCGGTCTTCGCGACCGGGTCGACCCGTACCCAGCGCATCGGTGACAGGTCGAGGGTGACTCCGCCGTCCACCAGGCACAGTCCCGGGCCGCTGTGTCCGCCACCGTGCACGGCGAGTTCGAGCCCGTGGTCGCGGACGAAGTCGACGGCGTTCATCACGTCCCCGGCGTCCGCGCACCGCACGAAGGCGGCCGGCCGCCGGTCGATCATCGCGTTGTAGATCGACCGGGACTCGTCGTACGCCGCGTCCTCGGGGGCGATGACCGGGCCGCGCAGTCCGGTCCGCATCGCCTCCAGGGTCGTACCGTCCATCCTGCCGCTGCCGGTGCCTGTGCCTGTGCCTGTGGTGCCGGTGGTGCCGGTGGTGCCGGTGGTGCCGCCCATGACGATCGCTCTCCTCGCGAGGCCCGGTAGGTACGGTCCGTCCGCGATCGCACGTTTCATCCGCCCCAGGGCCGATATGTCAAGGGTCTCGCCGCTCGCCGGGACTGGCAATCTCGAGCGGGGTGCCCGGGGCGGGCGGGAGGAGCACCATGGAGCCATGGACAGCCGCAGCGGACGGCAGGGGCAGGGTCACGACGGCGACGGCGACGGCGACGGCGGCAGGGGCGAGGGCGGCCGCAGCAGGGGCGAGGGCGAGGGCGGCAACGGCCGCGCCGGTTCGGCCCGCTCACTGGAGGACGTCAGCGTGCCCGGGCGCGTGGCCGGACCCGACGAGGACATCAGCCACGAGGAACTGGCCCTCGCGGCCCGCAACCACGGCCTCCTCCTGGAGGCGCTGCGCCATGACGTGACCCCGCCCGGCCTGCACTACGTACTGGTCCACTACGACATCCCGTACATCCCGCCCGCCGAGGCCGGGACGTGGACCCTGACGGTGGGCGGAAGGGTCCGTACGCCCCTGGTCCTGGACCTGTCCGCGCTGTACTCCCTCCCGCCCGTCACCCACCGCGTGACCATGGAGTGCGCGGGCAACGGCCGGGCCCGCCTCACCCCACGCCCCGTGAGCCAGCCCTGGCTGGTCGAGGCGGTCGGCACGGCGGACTGGACCGGCGTACCCCTGCGGACGCTGCTCGCCGAGGCGGGAGTCGAGTCGGACGCCGTCGAGGCGGTCTTCACGGGCGCCGACCACGGCGTGGAACGCGGCGTCGAGCAGGACTACCGCCGCAGCCTCCCGCTGACGGACGCCACGGCCGCCGACCCGGAGGTCCTGGTGGCGTACGAGATGAACGGCGCCCCGCTGCCACCGCAGCACGGCCATCCGCTGCGTCTGGTGGTCCCCGGCTGGTACGGCATGGCGCATGTGAAGTGGCTGCGGGACATCACGCTGACCGACACCCCGTTCACGGGCTTCCAGCAGACGGTGGCGTACCGCTACCGCCAGGCCGCGGACGAGCCCGGCGACCCGGTGACCCGTATCGCCCCGCGCGCGCTGATGGTCCCGCCCGGCTTCCCGGACTTCATGTCCCGCACGAGGGTCGTACGCCCCGGTCCACTGCGGCTGGAGGGCCGCGCCTGGTCGGGCCACGCCCCGGTGACGAAGGTCCAGGTCAGCACGGACGACGGCGGCTCCTGGCAGGAGGCGGAACTCGACCCGGCGGACGGCCGCCCGGGCCACGCCTGGTCCTGGCGCCACTGGCAGGCACCCTGGACGGCGACCCCCGGCACCCACGTCCTGACGGCCCGGGCCACGGACGCCGCGGGCAACACCCAGCCGGTCACGCAGCCCTGGAACCGGGGAGGCTTCGGAAACAACCTGGTGCAACGGATTCCCGTGCTGTGCCCGCAGGTTGACGGGTCGTCATCCACACACTCCCGCCCGGCGTGAGGCAGATCGCGCGCGGCCGGCGGAATCCGAGCGGCCGCAACTGGTCCCCGTGACGGGCGGAGAGCGTGACCGCGACGGCGGTACCGCCCTCCTCGTCGACGGCACGCAGCCCCGGTGCCAGCAGGTCGGCGGCGACGGTGTGGTCCCAGGCGCTGGTGTCGTCCAGCGCGCCGACGACGGCCACCTTCCAATGGGACTCGTCGGGCTTCCATTCGGTTTTGCCGGGCCCGGCCGACAGGAACGAACGCTCCTGCGGGCCGAGGGCGAGCTCACGGGAGAGCAGGCCGCTGAAGCGCTGGTCGGGCGGCTCGGCACCGGAGCTGGGCGGCAGCCAGACGGCGGCCGCGAGAAGCCTGCCGTCCTCGCGCTCGGCCACCCACACCTGACCGTCCTCCAGGGCGTGGTGGGCCAGCATCAGCCGCATGGCACGGCGGGCCCGGTCCCAGTCCACGGGGGCGGCGTCGGGGTGCCGCGGGACGTTCGGGTGCCGCGGGACGACTCCGGTGTCGGCGTCGGTCGGGGCGATCAGGCGGGCCACGGCCGGTACGTCCACGAGTCCCGCGGCGCGCACGGTCGTCCGGGGCCGCAGCGGAAGGGGCTTCGCCATGGTCGCGGCCGTGGCCGTGGTGGCGGTCATGATCATGTCTGGTGTTCTCCTTCTCAGACGGTCCGGCTCGTGCCGGTGAGCTCGACGGTGACGGGGCGTACGCGCGGGGCGGACGGGAGCCGGGGGCGGAGGAATCGGGCGGGTACGGGGGCGGGGTTGAGATCGGGGGCAGGGGCAGGGGCGAGGGTGTGAGTGGGGGCGGAGGCGGAGGCAGGTCGGCCGCCGGGCAGGTCGTATGGCGGTCGCGGCTGAGGACGGCTGAGGAGGACCACGCCCCGGGCGGCCGCCACGGCACCGGCGAGGGCGATCAGGGTGCCGGCCGTGCCGTACTGGAAGCCCTCGCCGAGCAGACTGATGCCGATGACGGACGCGGCGACCGGGTTGACGAGGGTCAGCAGGGCCAGCGGTCCGCCGAGGCCACTGCGGTACGCCTTCTGGGAGAGCAGCAGCCCGCCCGAGGCGAACGCGACGGTGAGAACCGCGACCACCGCCACGCTCCAGGACAAAGTCGGCCCTATGGCGAGCTTCTGCGCCAGCGTGGACCCGACCCCGGAGGCGATACCGGAGGCCGCCGCGAAGGCGAGACCGCCGAGGGCGGAACCACCGGAACCACCGGAGGCGAGGCGGACGAGCACCGCGATGACGACGAAGGCGACGAGCGCGACCGCAAGGACTTCACCGATCCCCAGGGTGTCGTCGGGCGCGTTGCCCGCCGCGGTGGCGGCCAGCAACGCGGTCAGCCCGAGGAGGGTCAGCCCCATGCCGCGCCACTGGACAGCCGAGGTCCGGCGGCGGGCGACCAGCGAGCCGAGGGGCACCGCCACCACGAGGGTCAGCGCACCCAGCGGCTGCACAAGGGTCAGGGGCCCGTACCGCAGCGCGACCACATGCAGCAGCGCGCCGGAGGCATTGAGCCCGACGGCCCCCCACCACGAGCCGCGGGCGAGCGTGCCCCGCAGATCGGCCGTACCGGCCGCGGTCCGCTCCTGAACCACGGCGGCCGCCGCGTAACAGAACGCGGAGACCAGGGAGAGCGCGAGGGCAAGAACCACCGGACTGCTCACGACCATGACCTGCCCCTCCCCTCGATCGATACGAAACGGTTTCGTACACAAACGCTACGGGGCCCGTTAGCGAAACGCAAGCGTTTTTTTAACGGCAAGAAAAACGCGCCCCATAGGGGGCGCGGGGAACTGCGCGACCAACCAACCACAACGGCGCCGCAGCCAAGAGGCGGGCACCCGGCGGAGCGCTACGCGTCGAGGACCTGCCCGGCCCTCCTCACCACGGGCGGCTCAACACTCCACGGAAAGTTGATCCACTCATCCGTGCGCTTCCACACGTACTCGCACTTCACGAGCGACTGCGACTTCTCGTAGATGACGGCGGACCGCACCTCGGCTACGGCGTCGACGCAGAAGTCGTACACGAGCTTCAACGTCTTGCCGGTGTCGGCGACGTCGTCCGTGATCAGGACCTTCTTGTCGGAGAAGTCGATGGCGTTGGGGACGGGCGCGAGCATGACCGGCATGTCCAACGTGGTGCCCACCCCCGTGTAGAACTCCACGTTCACGAGGTGGATGTTCTTGCAGTCGAGGGCGTAGGCGAGCCCGCCGGCGACGAAGACACCGCCGCGGGCGATGCAGAGCACGATGTCCGGCTCGTACCCGTCGTCGGCGATGGTCTGGGCGAGCTCGCGGACGGCGAGGCCGAAGCGCTCGTAGGTGAGGTTCTCGCGCACGTCGCTCATGTCATCACTCATATCGCCGCCACTCACACCTGGGTCCGATGGAAGTTGAGGAAGGAGCGTGAGGCGGTCGGTCCGCGCTGCCCCTGGTAGCGGGACCCGTACCGGTCGCTGCCGTACGGGAACTCGGCCGACGAGCTGAGCTGGAACAAGCACAGCTGCCCGATCTTCATGCCCGGCCAGAGCTTGATGGGGAGGGTCGCGAGGTTGGACAGCTCAAGGGTCACGTGTCCGGAGAAGCCGGGGTCGATGAACCCGGCGGTGGAGTGCGTGACGAGCCCGAGCCGCCCGAGCGAACTCTTGCCTTCGAGCCGGGACGCCAGATCGTCGGGAAGCGTGATGACCTCGTACGTCGACGCGAGGACGAACTCCCCGGGATGCAGGATGAACGGCTCGTCGCCCTCGGGCTCGACGAGCCGAGTGAGATCCGCCTGCTCGATGGACGGATCGATGTGGGGGTACCGGTGGTTCTCGAACACCCGGAAGTAGCGGTCGAGCCGCACGTCGACGCTCGACGGCTGCACCATGGATTCGTCATAGGGATCGATCCGTACGCGCCCGGCGTCGATCTCGGCCCGGATGTCCTTGTCAGAGAGAAGCACGCCCCGAGGATACGCAGAGCGCCCGGGCCCACCACAATCCGGTGATCGTGGCGGACCCGGGCGATCGCGAACGAGGCGAGCGCGCGGTACCCGGCACTGCGTACCGCGCGCTCCATGCGCTCAGCGCCTCTCGTACTCCACAGGCACGACATTGCGGAGCCGGGCACAGCGTGGGCAACGGATCAGCCGGCCGGGGCCGAGCCGATCGGCCTGTTGCATCGGAAGCGAGGCGGTGCTGAACACGTGCCCTTCGGCACAACGGACGACGGTGCTGCGTTCCATCAAGTCCTCAGAGTCCCTTCCCCAGGAGCGGCGTCTGACTGACGAGGAAGCGCCACATTACGGGACGAAGAGGACGACCCTCCAGGCGGCACTCCGATCCCGCGCGGCCCCTCTTCAACCCCTCCACCGTACGCCCCAACTCCCGCGCCCCGCAGCCCCGTCCACCCCCCGAAACAGCACCGGGCCCCACGGCTTCAGCGCCGGGGGCCTGGCATGAGGTATGGTGATTCCGCGTTTCCGACCCCGGTCCAAACCGTCCGAACCGGCGTCTTACGCGGGTGTAGTTTAGTGGTAGAACATCAGCTTCCCAAGCTGAGAGTGCGAGTTCGATTCTCGTCACCCGCTCTTCTCCAAGCCCCAGGTCAACAACCTGGGGCTTGTTTTGTTGACAGGTAGTTTCGGCGTTTGCCCACGCCCAGAGCCGGAAGATTGGGCACGCGGAGGGCGCGAGCGCCTTGCGGGTGCGCGTGCTTGGCCGCAGCCGAATCTCGTGTCAGAGCGGGAGGTCGTCGGGTAGTACCCGGAACGCCTTGTGGCGGCCCAACGGCCGTACGGCCCGGAAGTCCCGCCGGTCAAGGGTGAGGATCGCGTCGGTGTCGTAGTCGGCGGCGAGCGCCACGTTCACCGCGTCGGCGAGGTCCAGGTCGAGCGCGCCGTAGCGGACTCGGACGGACTGCGCGGCGCCCAAGTGGTCTTGCGTGATCTCGGGCATGACGATCCGACCCCGGCCCATCCACCGCCGCAGGTCATCGATCGCACTGACGGCGGCCGCACGCCCCAACTCTCGCGTGGCCACGTGATCGAGTTCCGCCAGCAGGAGCGGGGACATCACCAGGAGACCGGCCGCCATGATCGCCTCGTTCGCCGCTCCGTGTTCCGCGTGCGCCAAGTCGAGAGCGGCCAGGAGGCCAGACGTGTCCGCAATAACGATGATCACGCGGCAGTTCCGGGGTCTGTCTCGCGGCAGACCGCGTCGGCGACCGCGTCACGGACCTCAGCCTTGGTCTGCGTACGCCCCGACCCCTCGAACGTCCGCGAGAAAAGGGGCTCGTCCCAGACTCGATTCGCCATGGCCGCGAGGTGGATCCCCTGTCGGATGATCTCAGCCTCGCTTATGCCCCTCCGCTTGGCCGCCTCCTTGATGATCGCCAGGTCTTCGGGGTCGGCATAGACGTTCGTACGCTTCATGGACATGTACCAAGAGTAGTCCATGTACTGGATTGATGTATGACAGTAATGAGCTACGGACCTCGTACGAACCGCGCCGCAAGGCTCAGCGCGAGCAGTGGTAGGACGTCAACCGGTCTCGGTCCTTTAACCTGGGCCTTTTGCTGGCCGGAGCCGGGACGGCAGCGGAGTCGGCGCGGAAGGCTGTCGCCAGGTTCGCCGCATCCGTGGCTTGCGGGGCTCGGCCGGCCGGGCTCAGCCGCGTGGGCGGCGTGCGCCGGTCAGCTCTGTCGTTTGAGTTCGCGCACCGCCGCGGGCAGTGCGAGGCACAAGGCGAAGGAGGTCGCGAATCCGCCTCCACCTGCCAGAACGACATCAGTGGAGCCACCGCCTGATTGGACTACCAACAGGCTCACGAAGAGGCCGACCACCATGGAGCAGGCAACGTACAGAGCCAGCCACAGTTGCCACGTACGCGCGGAACGGGCTGTTGATTCGGGCATGAACGTAGATCCTTCCGAAAGCCAGGGGCGACAGGGAGAAGAAACGCGTAGGGGAGATCGGCGACAGCAGGCCGTCACAGTGGCTCGACCGAGCCGTGCAGCAGGTGTTCGGCGAGTTCGGCCCGCAGTCGGCCAAGTGCCGAGACGAACGAGGCGTACGCGTCAGCGTGTCGGTCGAGTTCACCGAGAAGATCCATGCTCAGCCGCTGCTGCCCGATCGGCGGAAAGCGCACGGGAAGGTGGCCCAGAGCCGCGGAGCTCAGCGACGGGGCTGCCGTGGCCGCTGCGCGGTTGGACATCCACTCGCGCGCGTACCGGAGGCCCAGGTAGGCGTGGAGGTACAGGGAGTCGATCTCGGCGTCCCGGAGTACGCGCAGACGCGTCACGTTCGAGCTGAGCAGCCATCCGGCCTGCGTGCCGGAGACCAGCGCGGGTTGTTGCTGCGCGCCTGTGCGTACGCAGACGATGTCGTCCGGGAGCAGTTCGAACTTCTTGAAGCGCTCGGCCGTCCGCCACGGCACGCGATCCCGGGTTTCGTCCACGATCCTCCCGTCAACGAGATCCTGCGGGAAGACGAGCGGAACACCGGCATCCGCCGTGCGTGCCGCCGCTGGTAGGCGGGTGTACGACGGCCCGGGTTGAATGTCGCACAGGTCCTTGAGCAGTGCCTCGTTCCAGCCGCCGGGTCCCGAACCCGTGCGGTAGCCGTGCCCCGTTTCCCTCGCCCACCGCTCCGGCGCACACAGCCTGTCCGTGTGCTCCGCCACCGCGTCGCCGGCTTCGAGCAATGCGGCCGTGGTGGGAGCGGCGCCGTAGGTCCCGCTCCCCAGATAGTCGGCAGGGCGGAGTGAACACCCTTCGTCGGCGACGACCTCACGGGCCACGACGACAGCGGAGAAGCCTCGCTCGGCAGCACGTACCGCGTACTCGCTGTCCGGGCACCGTTCCCCATCCAGCCAGGGGCGGACCACTGCCGTGATCGCGTCGCGATCCGTGTCTCGCAGCACGCGTCGGCGTCGGACCTTCGTTCCCAACTCCTGGGCGTCGACGAACAGGATGCCTTCCCTCGACGGATTCTCCGCTCGTCGCAGAACCCACAGGGACACCGGCACGGGCGTCGCGGAGAACAGATGGGATGGCACCGTGATGACGCACTCCACAGCGCACCTGCGGACAAGGGCGCGGCGGATCTCGCGCTCGGCGGCGTTCACCGAGTTGCCCGCCTTGACCGGCATAACCACCACTGCCCGCCCATCGGGTACCAGCGCGCCGAGGACGTACTGCACCCAGGCGAAATTGTCATTGCCCTGTGGCGGTGATCCGTACGACCAGTTTCCCGTCCGGCGCCCGGGGCCGGGTGCGTCGCTCATGTTGAACGGAGGGTTCGTCAGCACCACGTCGACACCGTGTTCACGGTTCGGTGGCCATCGGTCGGACCGGGTGCTGGTCAGCTTGGGCCGTACGCCGAGGTGGAGAAGGTACAGACTCGCGACCGCTTGCAGCCGGCCGTCGAGGGTCTCGCCGTACAAGGTCTCACGCGCGCCTCCGATGTGGTGGTGCGCAGCTGCCAGCATCTCTCCCCCTCTCGTGTAGGGGTCGAGCACCGTGGTCTTCAGTCCCGGGGTCAGTACGAGTGCCGCGGACAACGAGGCCAGACCCACCGGGCTGCAGAACTCCGAGCTCTGCAGCCCTTCCCGGGCGCTGAAGGACTCCCAGACGAGCTGAAACGCGCCGGCGCCCGTGCCCGCCGCCGTCCGTACTGCCGTGGTGAGGTCGTCCCAGCTCCGCGGTTCCAGTTGCAGCAGGCTGCCGCGCATGTCGGTGCGGTCGCCGTTCCGGCGCAGCGTGTCCTGCGCCATGTCACCGAGGCACCGGAGCAGCGACTGCACATCTCGGGCCCCTTGGCCTGCCGACATGACGTCCTCGATCCGGCGCCACCGCTCCGGTTCCGCATGTCGTGCGTACATCACGATGAGACAGAGATTCACGAAGTCCGCCATCGTCGCCGGACCTCGGACCCGGTCCGCGAGCGGGCCCATCAGCTGGTCGACTGCCTTCTTGTCCTCGGTCCCGATGCGCTGAGTGCTGCTCCCTACGGCTCTCGGCACCGCAGACGACCGGTCGCCTCCGGTCCGGCGGAATCGGTCGGCGAAGGTGGTTCCCGCCTGCTCCCCTTCGAGCAACTGCGACTGAGGAATGGTGCGGTCCGTCAGCCATCGCGTGATCTCGGCCTCGTGGAAGAGCTCCGTATCGCCGGAGCGCACGGGAGTGGGGAAGTCCTTGTGCCGCCGGGCCCAGTTCGACACTGCCGGACGCTTCACGCCCGCACGCTCTGCTATCTGGTTTCGGGTGACAAGGCCGGTTTGTTCATTGCGTGCCAACTGCACGTTGACTCCTGGTTGTTGGGCTGACCGAGGCTTCGACGTGAGGACCGTACGAGAGCTGGGGCGCGCGATCCAAACGCGCATTCACGGTGCTCAATGAGTTGACCTGGGCGGAGTGGCGGGCAGTCTGCACCGCGACGGTCACGGACGAGACGAAAAATGCATGTGAAAACGGGTCAGACAACGTTCACGTGGCCGCTCCCTCCAGCCGGAACCAACGACTACAGGGGTTAACAGAAATCTCGGGTCGGTCTTCTCGCGCATCCCTGGGAGCTTGGAAAGCCAGGTGACGCCGAGGAACGAGCATCCGGTCAGGGCAAGCGCCAGCAGGGGCGTGAGAAGCGTGCGGCGCATGTCAGTACCTCGCTACGGTGCCGGGGAAGGGGCCGCCTGCCAGTCCGGTATCGGTGAAGACCGGTCAGCACGGGACCAATCCGAGGGGCGCGTGCTCTCTCGCCCTCCGCGTGCCCTGGGTCGAGGTCAAGGAGTCAGGGTCGAGCGGCCGCGTCGGGAACAGCAGGCCCGGTCGGCCGGGTTGCATCGACCGAGGGGCCGGCGCCGCACGGGCGGGGAGCGCGGAGACCGCAAGGTCGTCCGCCCACGAGGGTCCGGCCCCGGGATCGCGGCACACCCGCCGCGCACCCGGACCGTTGCGCACTTCTGCAGGAGGACTGCTTCATGTCTGACCGACCCCTGACACTCATGGCCGTGCACGCCCACCCCGACGACGAGGCCACGGGGACCGGAGGGGTTCTCGCGCGGTACGCGGCGGAAGGCATCCGCACGGTTCTCGTGACATGTACCGACGGCGGTTGCGGGGATGGACCGGGGGGTGTCAAGCCGGGCGATCCCGGGCACGATCCGGCGGCCGTCGCCTCGATGCGCCGTCAGGAGCTCAAGGAGAGCTGTGACGTCCTGAAGATCAGCGAACTGGAGACGCTGGACTACGCCGACTCCGGGATGATGGGCTGGCCGAGCAACGACGCCCCCGGCTCCTTCTGGCAGACCCCTGTCGAGGAGGGTGCCGCCAGGCTGGCGGAACTCATGCGGCACTACCGGCCCGATGTGGTCGTCACCTACGACGAGAACGGCTTCTACGGCCACCCCGACCACATCCAGGCCCACCGCATCACGATGGCGGCGCTGGAGATGACCGGGCTGACCCCGAAGGTGTACTGGACGACGATGCCCCGCTCGGGCATGCGGCGGTTCGGCGAGATCATGCGCGAGCTTCATCCGGACATGCCTGAGCCGGATCCCGCCGAGGCCGCCGCGATGGCCGAGATCGGCCTCCCCGACGACGAGATCACCACGTGGGTGGACACCCTCGCCTTCAGCGATCAGAAGTTCGACGCCCTGGCCGCACACGCCAGCCAGGGCGAGAACATCTTCTTCCTCAAGATGGGCAAGGAGAGCTTCGGCGAGCTGATGGGCATGGAGACCTTCGTACGCGTCCAGGACACCACCGGCGCGGCCGTCCCCGAGAACGACCTCTTCGCCGGACTGCGCTGATCCGGCCGCCCGGCGGGCCTAGTTGTCGTCTGCCGTTCCGCCGTTCCGCCGTGCCGTTCGGGCGATGGGGCGCGTGCGAGGATGGCGTTCGTGAGTGGATCGTCGTCCTCGTCTGTTGCTGAGGGGTCGCCTCGTAGTCAGGGGCTGGGGCCCCGGGCCGCTGCCGGGCTGGTGTTCGGGGCCTCGGCGGCGGTTCTTGTGGTGGAGATCGTCGCTCTGCGGTTGTTGGCTCCCTATCTGGGGCTCACTCTTGAGACCAGCACGATGGTGATCGGTATCGCTCTCACGGCGATCGCCCTCGGGTCGTGGCTGGGTGGGGTCATCGCCGACCAGGTCGATCCGCGTCGGCTCATAGGTCCCTCGCTCGGGGTGTCGGGGGCGGTCGTGGCGCTCACCCCCGCCGTGCTGCGTACCACCGCGGAGTGGGCACCGGCGGTGCTGCTGCTGATCGCGGCGCTGACCATACTCGTGCCGGGCGCGCTGCTTTCCGCGGTGACGCCGATCGTGACGAAGTTACGTCTCACCAGCCTCGCCGAGACCGGAACGGTGGTCGGCCGGCTGTCCGGCGTCGGTACCGTCGGTGCCATCTTCGGCACCGTCCTCACCGGCTTCGTACTCGTGTCACGGTTGTCGGTCAGCGGCATTCTGATCGGCCTCGGCACCCTGCTCGTGGTCGGCGCGGCGCTGGTCGAGTGGCGGACGCGCGGGTGGAGCGGCACCCCCGCCCTCACCCTCGTGGTCGTGGCCGGCGGCCTCGCCACCACGGTCGCGCCCGGTGCCTGCGACACGGAGACCAAGTACCACTGCGCCCGGGTCGTCGCGGACCCCGATCGCGGCAGCGGGCGCACACTCGTGCTGGACGGCCTGCGGCACTCCTACGTCGACCTCGACGACCCGACGTTCCTGGAGTTCGCGTACGTGCGCGCCATCGCGTCCGTGGTCGATGCCGCCTTTCCCCAGGACGAGCCACTGACCGCCCACCACCTGGGCGGCGGCGGGCTCACCTTTCCCCGCTACCTGGCGGCCACCCGGCCCGGGACACGCAGCCGGGTGTCCGAGATCGACAGCGGGGTCGTACGCATCAATCGCGAGCAGCTCGGTCTGGGGCCGGGCGCCGGTATAGACGTACGCGCCGAGGACGGCAGGCTCGGTCTGCGGCGGCTGGACGCCGGCAGTCGTGACCTCGTCGTCGGCGACGCGTTCGGGGGCGTCAGCGTGCCGTGGCACCTCACCACCGTGGAAGCGATGACGGACGTACGGCGAGTGCTCGACGAGGACGGCCTGTACGTCGCCAACCTCATCGACCACGGCGGTATGGACTTCGCACGTGCCGAAGTGGCCACCCTCGGCGAGACCTTCGAGCATGTGGCCGTCGTCGGTGAACCCGCCGATATCGGGCTCGCCCCGGCCGTCGCCCCCGAGGGCGGCAATCTGGTGGTGCTCGCCTCCGACCGGCCGGTCGACCTTCGCGCGACCCAGGAGGCGCTGAACTCCCGGCGGACCGGCTGGAAGATCTCCACCGGCGACGACCTCACCTCCTGGATCGGCGACGCCCAACTGCTCACCGACGACTACGCACCCGTCGACCAACTCCTCCAGCCCTCCGGCACACGGAGCAGCCGGTGAACGGGGTTCGACGCGGGAGCCGATGCGGTGTCAGCCGCGGGGGAAGCCCTCGGCGTCGAGCTTGAAGACGAGCTCGGCCTCGTCGCGCCTGGTGGTGTGCAACTCCCAGTAGAGCGGGGCGATCTGCTCGGGCCGGGCCGCCTCCACGCCGGGGATGACAGAGACGCCGATCGACGCGTCGATGCCCACGTGGGCGGCCTGGATGCCGGTGCCGGCGTCGGCCAGCTCCTTGTGCAGGTTCATCGCCCAGTTGCGCAGCGCCGCCGCGGCGGCGTTGACGTTGGCGACCCGCGGGTCGGGCCAGATCGAGCCGGCGCCGGTGGTGTAGAGCAGGGTGCCCGCGCCGGCCTCGCGCATCGCGGGCAGCACCGCCTGGGTCGCGGCGATGGCCCCGTACAGCTGGAAGTTCATCTCGAACTCCACGTGAGACGGTTCCGTCTCGGCCGGTGCGGTCAGCGCGGTGATCCCGAACGTTCCCACCGGCGAGTACTCCAGGACGTCGATCCCGCCGAACTGGACGGCAGCGTCCTTCAGCGCCTGGGTGAGCGCGTTCCGGTCGAGTATGTCCGCGGGGAACGCGCCCGCGTTGATGCCTTCGGCGGCGAGCTCGCCGACGAGACCGTCGAGCTTGGCGCGGTTGCGGGAGATCAGGGCGACGTCGAAGCCCTGGGAGCCGAAGGTACGGGCGATGGTCAGGCCCAGCTGGGGGCCGGCTCCGACGATGGCGATGCTGGTCACAGCGATCCTTTCGCAGGGACGCCGCCGAGGAGACGGACAGCGTCAAGGAAGCGGAAGATTCGGAAAGGGCTATCCATATCTAGATCCGGATAGCCCTTTCCGGTTCACTGGGACCACCGTAGCACGAGAAATGGATAGGCCTTTCCGATTGCTAGACTCCTGCCATGAACCCTGGCGCCCAGCACCCCGACGCCCCCGCCGCCCAGCCTGTGCGCAGTGACGTCGAGCGCAACCGCGGCAGGATCATCGCCGCCGCGCGCACCGTGTTCGGACGCGACGGCCTCAGCGCCTCCATGGCCTCCGTGGCCCGCGAGACAGGCGTCGGCATCGCCACCGTCTTCCGGCACTTCCCCACGAAGGAGGCGCTGGTCGCAGCCGTCTTCGCCGACCGGATGGACGCCTACGCCGATGCGGTCGCCACCGCCCTCGACGACCCGGACCCCTGGCACGGTTTCACCGGCTACATCGAGGCCGCCTGCGCCATGCAGGCCGCCGACAACGGCTTCGCCGACGTCCTGACCATGACCTTCCCCACCGCCAAGGCCATGGAACAGCGCCGGAACGAGGCGTACGAGGGCATGGTGCGGCTCATCGGCCGCGCCAAGGGCACGGGACGGCTGCGCGAGGACTTCGACCCCTCGGACCTGGTGCTGCTGCACATGGCCAACCTCGGTGTCGTCAACGCCTGCGGCGACGCCGCCCCCGACGCCTGGCGACGTGTCGTCGCCCTCATGATCCAGTCCTTCGAGGCCCCGGCCCGGGCCCCCCTTCCCGCCTCACCCGAGCACGACGCCCTCTACAGGGCCATGCTCCGCGCCGTCCCGGCGGGCGACACCGCACAGAAGCCGGAGCGGAACGGCTGACCCGCCGGCCCCCGCCGCCCGGCCGGTCCGCAGGCCCGCGCCCTCGGTGTGGGCAGCACGAGGGGCTTCCTGCTGTTCACCGAGGACGGGGACCTTGGCGCGCTTCTCCAGTGCCCGCGCCCACGCCCGGATGGAGCGGGCCGTCACCGCCCGCCACGTCATCGGGCGGCGGGCCGCCCGTCCCCCGGCACCGGAGCGAACGTGCGAGCAAACCGCGCGGACCGGCCGGGCGCGCGGGGCGACGCGTGAGCCGCACCCCGGTCGTGGAGCGCGTTCCCTGGTCGGCCACGTGCACAGTGGCGCTGCCCGGAAGGCCGACGCCGACCCCGACCCCGACTTCACGCAGGTATCAGCCGGGTGGGGGGGGAGGTCCGGGGCGCGGTAGCCGCGTGTAGAAGCGACTTCCGTCTCGTCAGACGGCCTTGACGACGATGCCCGTGCCTTCGAGTGCGGTGACCTCGTCGGCCGGTGCCGTGGTGTCGGTGACGAGGGTGTGCAGGAGTGTGGCGGGGCCGACGTGGGCGTAGGCGGTGTGGCCGAGCTTGCCGGCGTCGGTGGCGACGACGACGCGGCGCGCGGAGGCGATGGCGGCCTTCTTCACGGCCGCGTCGTCGAGGTCGTAGGCGGTCAGGCCGTCGGCCGCGCTCAGACCGCAGCAGCCCATGACGGCGGTGTCGAAGCGCAGTGCCGCCAGGGACGCGAGGGTGAGGGGGCCGGTGAGGGCTCCCTCGGCCGCGCGCGGCTGCCCGCCGGGGACCATGAGCGTGGCCGGGCCCGGGCCCTCGCCCAGTACATGGATGGCCTGCAGGGACAGCGGCATCACCGTGACCGGCCGACGGCGCAGCAGGTGGGCGACCTCCAGGCAGGTCGTGCCGCTGTCAAGGAGGACGGTCTCCCCGTCGACGATGAGCGAGGACACCTCGGCCGCGATGCGGCGCTTGGCATCGACGCCCTCGTGGGAACGCAGTGCGAAAGGCGGCTCCTGCCCCCTGAGCAGCAGGGTGCGCGCGCCGCCGCGGACGCGCTCCAGGACACCTTGCGCGGCCAGCACGTCGAGGTCGCGCCGGATGGTCATCTCGGAGGCGCCGGTCAGTTCGGCGAGTTCCTGGACCGTGATCCTGCCCGACTCCCTGACGGCCTGCGCGATCACCCCGTGCCGGTCTGCGTTGCTCATGCCGCGATTGAACACCACCCGAAACGAACATTCAATGTGTGCGAAGAGACAGTATTCGATCGCACAAGATGTTCGTTACGGTGGCTTTCATGAACCATCCGCTTCGGGCCGCCCGGGTCGCGACCTTCGTCTACTTCAGCCTCTGCGGCACCCTGATGGGCATCTGGGTGGTGAACATCCCCGCCATCGAGGAGCGCGTGGGCATCAGCCACGCGACGCTCGGGGGACTGCTGGTGCTGCTGGGGCTCGGGGCCTTCATCGGTATGCAGGTGGCCGGGCGTCTGACCGACTCCCTCGGGGCGCGCGTCGTCGTCCCCGCCACCGGCGTGCTGTGCAGCGCGGCCCTGGTGCTGCCCGGCCTACCCCGGGATCCGTGGACGCTGGCGGGTGCCCTGCTGGTCTTCGGGTTCTGCAACGGCTGCCTGGACGTGAGCATGAACGCCCACGCCGTGCACGTGGAGAAGGCGTACGGACGGCCCGTCATGTCGGCCTTCCACGCCACGTTCTCGGTCGGGGGCGTCGTCGCCGCGCTCGTCGGAGCGGCGGCGGCGAGCGCCGGTCTGGGCCCGGCCGCGGGCATGGCCGCCGTGGGAGCCCTGGGCATCGTGATCGCCCTGGTGTCGGCACGTGCGCTGCTACCGGCCGCGCCTGCCGCTGCCGACACCGGCCCTGTACGGAAGGCCGACTCCACCGCCGACTCCACCGCCGACTCCACGGCCGACACCGATACCGATACCGACACCACGGCCGACACCGATGTCGTACAGGAGGCGGACTCCGCGAGGGAGGGCAATTCCGCGGGTCGGGCCGGGCAGGCGTCGTCCACCGCGCGCCGCGGCACCAGCGGGCGCATCTGGATCCTCGCCGCCCTGGCCCTGATGGTCATGCTGTGCGAGGGAGCCGCCAACGACTGGAGCGCGCTGCACCTCAAAGACGTACTCGGTGCACCCGCGAGCACCGCCGCGTTCGCGTACGGCACCTTCGCGGCGACCATGACCATCGGCCGGCTGCTCGCCGACCGCCTGGCCGACCGGTTCGGGTCCATGGCGATCCTGCGATACGGCGCGGCGACGGCCGCCGTCGGCATCGCGATCGTGACCGTCTCCCCGTGGATCTGGGCCGCGTTCGCGGGGTGGGCGCTGTTCGGTCTGGGGCTGTCCGGCTGTGTCCCGCAGTTGTTCAGCGCGGCCGGGCACGCCGAACCCTCCGCCGCGGGCGCCAATGTCTCCCGCGTCGCCGGGCTCGGCTACGTCGGCATGCTCGCCGGCCCCGCCGTCATCGGCTGGCTCACCCACTTCACCGCCCTGAACCACACCTTCGTACTGCTGATCCTGCTGTGTGCGATCACCGCCGTGGCCGCCGGGATCCTGCGTACCGATTCCGACCGCACGCGCCGCACGCGCGAGCCGGCACACGGCAGCCGCTGACCGCCTGTGCGGCGCGGCTCACTCCGTGCCGCACAGGCTTCTCCTCCCGCCCCGGCCGTCAGAACCCGGAGGAACCCTCACCATGCCCACCGACCGACACATCGTGCTGTTCGACCTCTTCGGGGTCATAGCCCGCCACCAACGCCCGGGCGCCCTGGCCAAGATGGCCGCCCGCTGTCACACACCCACCGACGCCTTCACCGCGGCCTACTGGGCCTGCCGCCCGCCGTACGACGCCGGTCGGCAGTCCGCGCCCGAGTACTGGACCGCCGTACTGCGATCGCTGTCCCCGCCACCGTCCCCGCCCCTGTCCACGTCCCTCTCCCCGTCCCCGTCCGTCGACGCCGGCACGATCGAGGAACTGCGCCTCGCCGACATCGACAGCTGGTCACGCGTGGACAACCGGATGGTCGCCTACGTCCAGTCCCTCCGTGCCGTCACCGAGGTCGCCCTGCTGTCCAACATCCCCTCGGACCACGCGGACGCCTTCCTCACGGCGCAGCCCTGGCTGCACACCCTGGACCACGTGGCCTTCTCCGGGAAGATCAAGGCGGCCAAGCCGGCCCCGGCGGCCTTCCATCACTGCGTGATCGCCATGCGGGCCGCCCCGGCCGACTTCCTCTTCGTCGACGACCGCGAGGAGAACGTACGGGCCGCGCAGGCCCTGGGCATGAACGGACACGTCTTCACAGGTCGTGACGAACTGGCGGCCGCCGTCGACACCTGGCTGCCCAGTCGACGCCCCACGCGGAAATGACACCTGCCACGAGACGCCGGGAGCGCGCGTCAGGCCGCGTCGATCAACGCCAAGTCCATCGGTACGAGCGTGGTCGACGTCAGCAGCGCGCGGATCAGGTTGTCGTTGAGGGCGTTGCCCAGGGGCTCGCCGAGTTCCTCGCGGGTCAGCCAGGGCACTCCGTCGCGGGACAGGCGGGTGCGGACGCCGTTGACCAGGTGCTCGACACGCTTGTCCGTCCAGCCCGCGTGCGGCTGCGACTCGGCGAGTTCGGCGGCGGTCTGTCTCCAGGTCAGCGGCTGCGGCCGGGGCTCGTGGAGCAGGTACCGCCGGCCCAGTACGACGAGGGCGAGCTTCTCCTGCTCGGTCAGGATCCACACCCGGGGCGGGCGGGTGACGTCACCGTGCCGCGGCCGTGGCCGCTCGCCCTCGGGGCCGGTGACGAAGACCTCCAGCAGGTGCTCGCGCCCACGTGAACCGCCGACGAACAGCGGGGTGTAGCCGATGTCGAGCGGCAGTGGCTCCTCGCCCCGGAACAGCAGGCGGGCGCCGGCGCACCGGATCGGCAGCCGCCCGGCGTTGCTCACCCACCAGCGGCCGTCCCGGTGGGCGAGCGTGCCCTGGTGGCGGCTGAGCCGGGGGTCGTCCTCGCCGAGGCAGACGTGTACCTCGGGCCGGTTGCGGCCGAACAGGATCTCGCGCCCGTCCCCGGGTCCCATCGTCATGCCTCCGGTCAGCGCGAGGGCGAAGAGGGTGCCGGGCAGCGGCGCGGACGCGCCCCGGGCGAGGCTCCCGTGGGTGGCGGGCAGGAACCGGCCGCCCGCAGCGGGCATTCCCCGCTCACCCGGCCGCCGTTCCCCTGGCCGTCGCTCACCCGGCCGTCGTTCCCCCGGCCGTCTCCGTGCCATTCCCGGCTCGGTCATGTCACGTCCCCGCCCCCGTGCCCGTGTCCGTCCCCGCCCCCGGCAGTCGCTTCGCGATGTTCCGTACGACGACGGCCGCGAACTTCGTTGCGGTGTCGCACAGTTGCCTGTCCGGCTGCGGGGCGTACACGGTCAGCTGGAAGAGTTCCGTGGTGGGGTCGCCGACCGAGTTCCGGTAGACGCGGTGCGGAGTCCGTACGGTGCAACTGTCGTCCTCTGCCTCGTCCGCGACGAAGTAGCTCTTCGTGCCGGCGACGTCCACCGGTGTTCCGTCGTCCGCGTCCAGGGAGTTGTCCCGGCTGAACTGGATCTCCACCGCGCGGTTGCCGTCGTCGCTCGACCAGTCGCAGTCCCAGGAACCGAAGCCGCGGTCCCGATTGTCCACCCCGACACCGGGCAGCCGCTTGAGCTCGGTGGCGTCGAGCAGTGTGCAGGTGTCGAGCCGGGCCAGGGAGTTCGCGGCCGGCGACGACGAACGGCGCGGGACCGGGCCCTCGGCCAGCACGCCGACGACACGGTCGGAGGCGGCGTCGGCCATCTGGCACGGGTCGGGCGCCGCCTTGCCCAGCTGTTTCCCGATGACGCGGACCTGCTTGCCGTCGGTGGTCAGGACGGCCCGTTCGCAGGCGTTCCCGTCCCGCTTGAGCGTCACGACCGTGAGGTCGCCGACCAGGCGCGTGGACAGGACGTCGTCGAATTCGTCCCGGTCCGAGTCGAGGTTCACCTCGACGTCCGCGTTGTCGTCACCGCTGTTGTTGCGCACCAGGACGTCGCACCGGTCGATCTCCCCGTAGTCGGGGTCGAGCGCGGTGCCGCCGAAGCGGCTCAGCGAGGCCGCACCGAGCAGGCCGCAGGGGTCCGCCGTGCGCTCGTCGCCGATGGCACCGGCCCGCGCCGAGGCCGACGGTTTCGCGTCGGCCGCGCCGGTACGGCCGTCCTTGTCGCCCTGGTCCTTCGAGGCCCACGGGCCGAAGAGGACGAGCCCGGCCGTGATCGCGCCCGCCGCGAGCAGAGCCACCGCCGTGATTGCCAAAGGGTGGTGGCGTCGTCGGCGTACGGGCCGTGGCGGCTGCAGCATGAAGGGCGTGAAGTCCCCCTGGCTGCGCAGGAGTCGGCGCAGCCGGAGTGTGCGGGACGCGTGGTCCCCCGTACGGCTGTCGTGCAACTGCTCCTGTATGTGCGGGGGCGGGGGTGCCGCGCGCGTCAGCAGCTGCTGTGCTCTGGCGGCGTCGGGCCGGCGACGGGGCTCCACCTCCAGCAGGGCGGTGAGCGGCCCGTCCAGCGGGCCGGCCCGGTGCGCGGGCTCGATGTGCCCCTCGACCGCACGGGCCAGATACGCCATGGGGTGTTCGGCCTCCCCGTACGGCGACCGGCCCTCGACCGCCGAGAACAGGGAGGCGCCCAGGGAGAACACGTCGGACTTCTCGCCCGCGGGCTGCCCCTTGGCCAACTCCGGGGCCAGATACCGGGGTTTGCCGCGCACACCGGCCATCGTGCTGTGCGTGACGTCGCTCCACAGGGCCCGCGAGATCCCGAAGTCGGTGAGTCTCGCGATGCCTTCGTCGGTGACGAGGATGTTCTCCGGCGTCACATCGCCGTGCACCACACCCTCGTTGTGGGACTTCGCCAACGCGGCCGCGATCTGGCAGCCGATCGAACCGGCCTCCTCGGGCGTGAGCGGGCCGCTCTCCGTCACCATCTGGGCGAGGCTGCGCGAGGGGACGTACTCCATGATGATCCAGCAGGTGGCGCCCTCGTCGACGAAGTCGAAGACGCCCACGATGTTCGGGTGGTGCAGCCGCCCGGCGTTGCGCGCCTCGCCCATGAGCCGTCGCGTGGCCCGATCGTCGTCCAGGCGTGCGCACTTGACCGCGACCCGCCGTTCGAGCCGCTCGTCCCAGGCCAGCCAGACGACACCCATGCCGCCCCTGCCGATGGGCTCCCGCAAGAGATACCGGTCGGCGATCCTGTCCCCGGCCTCCGGCGTCACCAGCACCGCGCCACCCCTCGCCCCACAACCGTCCGTCCTGCCAGGTCACGGAGTGTACTCAGCCCGAACTTGGCAGTGATCCGCTTCACCGGACTTCGCGCGGACCCGCCCAGAATCCCCACAGCGCGCCGGGTTCACGGTCCGGCAGGGGGCACACGGCTGCCGCACCGGCGCCAGGCAACGGCCGCCACCAGCCGCCGCGAGCCGCGAGCCGCGAGCCGCGAGCCGCGAGCCGCGAGCCGCGAGCCGCGGTGCCAACTGGCGTACGCAGCAGCCGTGTTGCTGTGTCACGGCTGTGTGACCGCGCTGTTCTGAAGCGAGGACAGGCGTGACCTGTGGGGCCTGGGAAGCCTCATAGTGATCACAGAGCGGGAAACGGCGGATACGCCACCGGCTCTCCGCCATCCCGCCCCCGGAAGGAATCCCCCGTGATGAACCGTCGCCTGCGCCAGGCCATCGTCGCCACCGCCGCCCTCACCGCCGGACTGCTGCTGACGGCATGTCAGAACGGCACGGACGACAGCTCGTCGGGCAAGAGCCCGACGGGCTCCGCAAGCCCGGTGGCAGCCGCGGACAAGGCGTCGGACTCCAAGAACTCCAAGAACGCCAAGGGCGTCAGCGGCTCGTTCAAGAACGGCAAGGTCACCTACCTCGCCCCGGGCAAGTACATCGTGTCCGTACCGGGCAAGGAGGACCAGCAGTTCTGGGTCGCCGACGACACCGAGGTCTACGGCGTCGGCACCATATGCGGCGAGGCCGGCTCCAAGGTGGACGCGCCGTGCACCCTGGACCAGCTGGAGGCGGCCCTCAAGAAGGGTGCCGTGAACGCCGACGTGGAGATGAAGAACGGCGCCGCGACCCTGGTGACCGAGCGCCGCGCCGCCCAGCAGGACACCGGCTCCGATTCCGGCTCCGGCTCCTCCGGTTCGGACTCCGACTCGGGCTCCGGCCGCGACGAGTCCGTCATCGAGGGCGTCAACAAGGGCAAGGGCGTCAACGGAACCTGGTTCGGCAACGTCTCCTACCTGGCGCCGGGCAAGTACACCGTCTCCGACATGAAGGGCACCGAGCAGCAGTTCCTCGTCGCCGACGACACCAAGATCATGGGCTACGACGACATCTGCGACGCCGTGAACACCGGGCCGGGCGGCGAGGGCGGCATCGAGTGCACCGAAGCCCAGCTGGAGGCGGCCGCCAAGAAGGGCTTCTCCGCCGAGGTCGAGATCAGCAACGGCATCGCGACCACCATCACCGACGACCACTGAGCCGCGGGCCGGCCGCCCCGATCGGCTCCCCCCCCTGTGACAGGGGCTCAGCCGGTCGTGGCGGGGGCGCCGGTGGTGGCCGGCGTGCCGGTCGTGGCGGGCGGCGTGGGCCGCGCCCGGGTTTCGGCCTCCGCGGGTGCGTTCCCCGTGCTCCCCGTGCTCCCGGTGTCGCCACTGCTCTCGGTGCTGCCGGGGGCGAGCCCGCAGGTGCCGGATCTCGATGCCCCGTCCTGGCCCGTCAGTTCCACGACGACCTGACCGTCGGCGTCCTGGCTGTAGGCGATCGTGCAGGTCAGCTGGCGTAGAGCCGTGCTGCTCAGGCCGTTCAGGGCGAGGGGCAGTCGGGTCGTGACCCTGCCGGCCGAGGCGGGGCCGACCTTCACGGTTCCGCCGGGGCGGGTCCTGGGGAGGTCGGTGCCCAGGCCCGCGGCCCGGTCCACCTTCTGCGGACCGGCGAGCAGCGCCAGGACGACCTTCTCCGTCGTCACCAGTCCCACCGCGGCGCCGGAGTTCTGGTCGCCGGAGCCCGACTCGCTGTACTGGCCGCCGAACCCGGCCGAGGACGCGGTACTCCGGATCACGGGGCTCAGCCCTCCGTCGGGGGCACGGAAGAAGAGCAGCATCTCGAAGTCGCGGTCGAAGAAGGCCTGAACGCTGGCGGGACCGCCCGCCGCGATGACGTCGGTCTCCTGGATACCGCAGCCACCGAGCAGCGGTACGGCGACCGCGACGGCGAAGGCCGACACGCTTCGGCGCCTCCGCGCACCCCTCATCCGCCGGTCCCCTCCACGTGAAGCGGTATCTCGACGGCGAAGACGGCACCGCCCCCCGGCCGGTTCCCGGCGTGGATCGTGCCGCCGTGCAGCTTCACGTTCTCCAGGGTGATCGCCAGCCCCAGGCCGCTGCCGGCCGAGCGGGTGCGGGCCGCGTCGGCCTTGTAGAAGCGGTCGAAGATGTGCGGGAGCGCTTCGGGGCGGATACCGGGTCCGTTGTCCACGACGTCGGTGACCAGCACGGGCGGGCCCGGCGAGCGTTCCTCGGCACGCAGCCGTACGGTGACGGGCGCACCACCGTGCCGAAGGGCGTTGCCGACAAGGTTGGCGATCACGACGTCGAAGCGACGCGGGTCGAGCCGGGCCCGGATGCCGTCGGGGAGTTCGGTACGGATCCGGTCGTCGGTCCAGTGCCGGTTGCCGAGCGTCTTGCGGATGGCCTCGGCCACGTCGACCTCGTCGGCGTTCAGCTCGGCCGCGCGGGCGTCGAAGCGGGAGATCTCCATCAGGTCCTCGACGAGCACGGCGAGCTTTCCGGTCTCCGCGCTGACCAGCCGGACCGCCCGGGCGGTGTCGGCGTCCAGACCGTCCGCGTCCTCGTCGAGCACCTCCGTGACCGCGAGCATTCCGGCGAGGGGAGTGCGCAGTTCGTGCGAGACGTCGGAGGCGAAGCGGCGGGCGCGTTCCTCCGCCTCGCGCAACTCCCGTACGGACCGCTCCAGTTGGCCCGCCGACTCGTTGAAGGTGCGTGCCAGGTCGGCCAGTTCGTCGCTGCCGCGCACCGGAATCCTGGTGTCGAGTCTGCCGTTGCCCATGTTGTGGGCCGCCTCGCGCAGCTTCCGTACCGGTCGCAGCACGCTGCGTGCGGCGATCAGGCCGGGGATCAGCGAGACGGCGAGGCCGGGCAGGGCTCCGTCGCGGCCGGCCATGAGGAGGGCGTCGACGTTGACCTGCTCGTCGGTCATCCGCATGACGGCGTACAGGACGAGTCCGCTGGGCAGCAGGCTGTCCGGGCCGGTCTTGAAGACGGTGGGCATGGCGATGGTCAGGTAGGGGACGCCGTCCTTGACGACCCGCTCGAAGCTGCCGTGGGGGTTGGCCCGCGCGGCGCGGCGCAGTTCGGGGGTGATGACAGTGGACACCGGGTTCTCGCCCGAGGAGGCGCGGATCGAACCGTACTCGGCGAACACCACCCAGGGGTGGGGCTTGCCCTTGCGCGCGATGTCCCGCAGGACGTCTTCCAGTCCCTCCTTCTGCACGGGCAGGCCGAAGCCCGTCTGCTGGACGTGGTCGCGGAAGGAGGTGACCGCCGTGTCCTGGGCGGTTTCGAGCAGCGAGTTGCGGGCCTCGCGGTAGGTCAGCGCGGCCGTCGTGCCGGCGCTGACGGCGGCGACCAGCAGGAAGGCGAGCAACAGCCGCGTACGCAGCCCGAACGCCCTGACCCGCGCCCGGTCGCCGCCTCTGCCGCTGCTCACAGGGGCCCGAAGCGGTAGCCGAAACCCCGCAGTGTCTGGACATAGCGGGGGCTGCCGACCTCGTCCTCGATCTTGCCGCGCAGCCGGGCGACGCATGCGTCGACCAGTCGGGCGTCGGCGTGGAAGCTGTGCCCCCAGACGTGCTCAAGCAGTTGCTGCCTGCTGAACACCTGCTCGGGGGCGGCGGAGAGATGCAGCAGGAGCTTGAGCTCCGAGGGGGCGAGCGCGAGCGGCCGGCCGGCCTTGCTGACGGTGAGTCCGACCCGGTCGACGGTGAGTTCTCCGTGGACCACGATGGCCGGACGGCCCGGACTGTCGTCCAGTCGGCGCAGTACGGCACGGATCCGGGCCTCGATCACCTCGGGACGTGCGGGCTTGACGATGTAGTCGTCGGCTCCTGCCTCCAGGCCGATGACCACGTCGAAGTCGTCGCCGCGCGCGGTGAGCATGATGATCGGCAGCTGGCTGTGGTCGCGGACCTGCCGGCAGACCTGTACGCCGTTCATGCCGGGCAGCATCAGGTCGAGGAGCAGCAGATCGGGCCGGAATTCGGCCATCGCGGCAAGGCCGGCCTCGCCGGTCGCGGCCGCCCGTACCTCGTGGCCGCGTCGGCGCAGACCGAGTTCGACCCCCTCGCGTACGGAGGGGTCGTCCTCGATGAGGAGCACGCGGGGCATCGGCGGTTCTCCCTAGGTGATGTCAGGGGTGAGGGTCAGGTCCCGGTCCCGGTCCCGGTCCCGGCCCCGGTCTGTCTCCGGGTTCAGGGCCGGGTCCGGGCCCGGGTTCAGGTTCGGTTCCGGGTTCGTCCGCGGCGTACGCCTGCGAGCAGCGCGTCGAGTTCGGCGAGCCGCAGCGGACGGGCGAGCACAGCGAAGGTGAGGACGACAACAGCCGCCCCGGCAGTTGCGGCGACCAGGGCTCCCGCCCGTACCGCACCCTGGGCCGCGAGGTAACCGAGCGCGGTGGCGGGGACGGCGGCGAGCAGCAGCCGCGCGTGCGCGCCGACGGCGGACGACCGCAGGGGGCGTACGACGGCGAGCCGACGGCTCAGCACCAGGCCGGTCAGCACCCAGCCCGCGCACAGCGCCAGGGAGTATCCCGCCGCCATGCCCGTCACGGCCCAGCGGGCCGGCAGCAGGTGGGCGGCGGCCACGGACAGCCCCGCGTTGAGGGCGACGATCACGAGGTTGAGCAGGAACGGCGTACGGGTGTCGGAGAGCGCGTAGAAGGCGCGGGACAGGACGTACTGGCCGGACAGGGCGACGAGTCCCGGTGCGAAGGCCATCAGGATGCCGGCCATGGCGGACGTGTCGTCGGCGCCCGTCCTGCCGTAGCCGAAGACCAGGGCCATCACCGGCTGGGCGAGGGCCAACAGCGCGCAGGCGGCCGGGACGACGCCGGAGGCGCAGACGCGCAGGGCATGGGAGACGTCTCGGCGTACGGAGTCGGTGTCCCCGTCGGCGGCGGCCGCGCTCATCCGGGGCATCAGCGCGGTCACCACGGAGACGGTGATGATGCCGTGCGGTACGACCCACAGGGCATAGGCGTTGTTGTACGCGCCGTATCCGGGGCCGCCGTCGAGGCCCGCGGTGGTGGCGAGGCGGGTGGTGACCAAGTACGCGGCCTGGTTGGCCAGGACAAGGAGCACCAGCCAGCCGGCCGCGCGCAGGGGGCGGGTCAGTCCGCTGCCGCGCCAGTCGAAGCGGGGCCGCCAGCGGAAGCGGGCGGCGCGCAGGGCGGGGAGGAGGGCGAGGGCCTGGACGGCGATACCGGCGGTCGTGCCCCAGCCGAGCACCGCGGTCTCGGTCGCGGTGAGCGTGTCCCCGCCGCCCATGGCCAGTGCCAGGTACAGCCCGAACACGGTCATGACGACGAGGTTGTTGAGGACCGGCGCCCACATCATCGCGCCGAACCGGCCCCGGGCGTTGAGTACTTGCCCGAGGAGCGTGAACAGTCCGAGGAAGAAGATCTGGGGCAGGCAGTAGCGGGCGAGGGCGGTGGTCATGGCCGCCTGCGGGCCGGTGTAGTCGGTGTACGCGTCCACGATCGCGGGCGCCACCCACACCGCGGTCGCGGTGATCGCCAGCAGGGCGATCACGCAGACGGTGACGAGCCGGTCGGTGTACGCGACGCCCCCGTCGTCGTGCTCCTTGGCGGCCTTGACCAGCTCGGGCACGAAGACGGCGTTCAGCGCGCCGCCGAGGAGCAGCATGTAGACGATGGTGGGCAGGGCGTTGCCGACCGCGTAGCCGTCGGCGACCGGCCCGATGGTGCCGAGGGCCGCCGCGACGACGGCGGAGCGGGCGAAGCCGGTGGCCCGGGAGACGATGGATCCGGCGGCCATGACGGCACTGCCACGGGCCGTGGAGGCAGTTTTTGTCGGTTCCGCCGTCGGTTCCGCCGTCGGTTCCGCGCTGCCCGTGCCAGCCGTGCCGGCTGGTGTCGTATGGGTCATCGGCGGTTCAGGTACGCCTGGAAGGCGCGGTGGAGCGCGTGGTTGGTGCTGCCACCCAATGCCCTCTCCCATTCCCCCAACGTCTCGACGACCTGCCCCCCGGTGCCGAGCTTCCACCGCAGCAGTCCGTACGTACGTTCCTCAGGATCGAGAGTGGAGGGTACCCCGCGCATGTCGTAGACCTCGGCGCCCAGGGCGTGGGCGTCCAGCAGCATCCGCCACTGCAGGGCGTTGGAGGGGCGGACCTCGCGGCGGTGGTCGGCCGAGGCGCCGGTCTGGTACCAGGCCCGGCGGCCCACCGTGATCATCGTGTGGGCGGCCAGGATCTCTCCCCGGTGACGGGCGAGGTACAGCTTCATCCGGCCCGGTTCCTCGGCGTTGAGCACCGCGTACTGACGCTCGTAGTAGGCGAGCGAGCGGCCGAGCCGGAAACCGTCGCGGCGCTCGGTGATGCCCAACAGCCGGTAGAACTCAGGGAGTTCCGCCGCACTGCCCACGACCACCTCCACGCCCTCCTTCTGCGCGCGGCGCACATTGCGTCGCCACTCCTGGTTGAGCCCGGACCAGAGGTCTTCCGTGGTGCGCCCTGCGAGCGGCACCTGGAAGACGTGCCGGGGCTGCGCGTCCCCGTCCCCTCCGGTCCCGCCCCCTCCCGTTCCGTCACCGCCGCAGCGGCGCCAGCCCCGGGCGCGCAGCCGTTCGGCGACGGCGGTGCCGAGCGGGTCGACCTCACTGGCGAGTACGTCGCCCAGGCGCCGGCCGGGACCGGCGAGCGGCTTGAGCAGGGCGGCGTCCCAGCGACGGTAGGCGGGCGACGGGCCGATGCGGACGGCGAAGGTCCCCACGCGGCGCAGGTGTTCGAGGAGCGGGCCGAGCCAGTCGTCGACGTCGGGGTCGGTCCAGTCGGCGACGGGCCCCTCGGGCAGGTAGGCGAAGTACTTGCGGGTGCCGGGGAACTGCCGCAGCAACACCAGGGCCACGCCGGTCAGTCGGCCCGCCTCGGGATCCGGCCCCCAGCCGAGCAGTTGGGCGCGCCAGCCCTCCTTGACGTCGGCCCAGGACGGGCACTGGAGGAATCCGGCACCGAGGGCGGCGCCGGCGGGGGACGCGAGGAAGGCGCGGTAGGTCTCCGCGGTGATGCTTCGCAGTGCCACGCCCCGGTTCCGTGGCTGGGGCACGCGGCTGGGCGGCACGAGCAGCGCTGACACAGTCTGAGCCTCTCCTTCTCCCCGGGCCTTTCGCGGGGCTCTTCGCGAGCCTTTTCGTGGGCCTTTTCGTGGGGTCGCAAAGGATGCTCACAGCGGTCCATGACCGATCCGTCCGGCGAATGTGACCGGACCATGACCGTTCCTCACCAGTCGCCGTCACATAGCTCCACAGCGGCTGACCTCGGGTTTTACGGCTCTACAGTCACGACATCGCCGATTCACCCACCTCGCTTTCGTCCTTCCCGGAGGTCCTGTTGCCCAGCACACGCGTACTCGCTCATGCCCGCGTCCGGGCCACCGTCGTGGCCGCCGCCACGGCCGCCCTGCTGGCGCCGCTCGCCGCCTGTTCGTCGAGCGGCTCCTCCGGTGCGGCGGGCACCGGGGCGGACGCCAAGCCGGGCGCCGACGACCGCCCTGTCACGGTCACCGTCACGCCCGAGGGAGAACGGGTCCCGGCGGGCGGGCCCGTGCGGGTCACGGCCGCGGGCGGCAGGCTCACCTCCGTGACGGTCACCGACGCCGAGGGCCACAAACTCGCCGGGAAGGCCGCCGCCGACGGCCGGTCATGGGTCTCCGACCGCAAGGCCGCACCCGGCGCGAGGTACACGGTGACGACGGCTACCCGAACCGAGGGCGGAACGGCGGGAAGCGCCGAGGCCGCCTTCACCACGGCTCCGGCGGACAAGGTCAACAAGGTCGACTGGCGACCGGGCGCCGCCTCCACCGTCGGCGTCGCCCAGCCGATCTCCCTGGTCTTCGACAACCCGGTCAAGAACAAGGCCGAGGTCGAGAAGCAGCTCAGGGTCACCACCTCGAACAGGACCGAGGGCTCCTGGGGCTGGCTGACCGACTGGTCGGGCCGGGACCGGGTGGACTGGCGGCCCAAGGAGTACTGGAAGCCCGGCACCAAGGTCACGCTGAACGCCGAGTTGAACGGCACCGACTCGGGCGCGGCCGGCGGCTGGTTCGTACGCGACTACACGACCGCCTTCACCATCGGCGCCCGGCAGATCGCCAAGGTCGACCTCGACCGCCACCGGCTCACCCTCGTGCGCGACGGCAGGACGGTCCGGCGCATACCCGTCTCCGGTGGCACGCCCGGCGGTGACAAGCGTTCCTGGCGCGGAACCGCCGTTCTCATGGCCAAGGAGGGCACGATCAACATGAACTCCGAGACGGTGGGTCTGGGCGACGCCTACGACAAGATGGTCGAGCACTCGATGCGGCTGACCTGGTCGGGCATGTACGCGCACGCCGCCCCGTGGAACGCCCGCTACTTCGGCAACTCCAACCAGAGTTCCGGATGCATAGGGATGAGCGACGCGAACGCGGCCTGGTTCTACGGGCAGGTGCGGCCCGGCGACCCGTTCGAGATCACCGGCAAGGACACCAAGGGCGTGGTCGCGCCCGGGAACGGCTTCGGCGCGTGGAACCTCTCGTGGAGCGAGTGGCAGCGGAAGAGCGCGCTGCGCTGAGGGGCGGTTGGTCCGGGCGCCTGCGGCAGCTTCCGCCGGACGGGACACGGGGGCCGGAACTCCTCCGACCGGCCCCCGACCGCCCGGGGTTACTTCTTGACGTCCTTCACCGAGGTCGGCCCCAGCTGTTTGGCGCTGGCGTACTCCGGCATCGTCATGGGCTTGTCGAACAGGAAGAACGACTGGTTCGTGCCGACCGTGAACTCCATGTACGCGCCCGTCGTGGCGTCGAAGCCGTAGTACGCGTTGCAGGTGGACCCCGTCGTGTACGTACCGTCCATGCCGGGCTGCGCGAGAACCGCGACGCCGCTGTCGGAGTGCTCCACCTTCTCCGTCGGAGTGAGCATCTTGCAGCGCGGCACCGGCAGGCCCTTCATGATGAAGTACCCGTACTCGCCCTTGGCGTTCTGGATGTAGACGTACGAGAGCTTGCCCCGCTTGCCCCACGTCTTGACCCACTGGTTGATCGCTTCGCGGGTCGGCGAGTACTCCATGCGGCCCGCCGGCTGCTGGGCCACCAGGTGGTCGTAGCCCTTCTGCTTGGCCTTGTTCTCCTTGTCCTGGCTGGAGTCGGTGCAGGACGTCAGGGCGAGGCCCACGACGAGCGCGACGACGGGGGCCAGGGCCGTGCGTACGAACTTCTTCATGCGGTGCTGCCCTCTTCCCTTGGACGAGACGGGGATCAGTTGGTGCATGTCGTGCGCTCGGCCTCGACATTCAGCCGGTACGGCAGGTCCTTGTCGCGGAAGGGCGCGCGGTGTTCCTGGGCGGCCTTCGAGTTGTAGTCGTTGACCGACTCGATCCGCGTGGCCTTCAGCGCGGTGATCGACTGGTCGATCTGCGCCGTGCGGGTCTCCGAAGCGGCCTTCCGCTCCTCCTTGAGCACCTGGATCGTTCCTTCGGCGTTCTGCGCGGCCTCGCACAGATCGAAGAACTCCTCGTACGTGGTCTGCCGGAACTCGCCCGAGCCGACCGTGTTGTTGCGCTTGTCCGCCTCACCCCGGAACGGGGCGGTGATCCACCCCGCGCCGCCGAAGGCGAACGCCCCGATCACGTACACCACCGCGAGGCCGACGACCCCTGCGACGGCCCAAGCCCCTAACCGTGCCCCTTCACGTGCCTCCCACATGGCCAGCCCCCTTCACAGGCGGCTCCGCGGCGTGGAACCACCTCCCTCGGAGGAGGACACGGGCACCCGCTGAAACGGTTCCGCCGGCGGGGCCGGGCCGGACAGGCGCAGCGGCTCAACATCGGGCGCCGGCAGCTCGGTTGTCCGGGAACCACTCCGGGATTGTCCTTGATCGGTAACGGGCGCATCCGATGCCCGCGGCCCGCCGTCCTCCCTGGTGGTCGCGCGTCGACGTCGACCAGGGAACCGGCGAGGAACTGCGTGGAAGCGGGGCGGACATGGCACGGCACGGCGGCGGGCGAGGGTGGTACGGCAAGGTGCTCGGCGCGGCGCTCGGGGTGGCGTTGGCCGCCGGGGGTGCCTCGGCGTGGTCCGCGCAGGCCGGAGCCGCGGGCGCCTCGTCGCCGAAGGGGTCCGCGTCGGCCGAGCCGGCCAGTGACGTGAAGCCGGTCGCGGTGACCATCGCGCACGCCTCGGACAAGGGGCCGCGTGGCGTCAACATCACCATCGACGACGGCCCCGACCCCGTGTGGACCCCTCAAATGCTCGACGTGCTGCGGGAGTACGGGGTGAAGGCCACGTTCTGCATGGTGGGGACGCAGGCGCAGGCCCACCTGGACCTCGTGAAGAAGGTGGTCGCGGCCGGACACCGGCTGTGCGACCACTCGGTGTCGCACGACACCACCATGGACAAGAACTCCCAGGCCTACCAGTCCAAGCAGATCCTCGACGCCGAACGCATGATCACCGAGGCGTCCGGTGGCGTACGCCCGATGTACTACCGGGCGCCCGGCGGGGCCTTCACCCCGTACAGCCGCACCCTCGCCGCCTCCCGCGGCATGCGCCCGCTGGGCTGGAACGTCGACAGCAAGGACTTCGAGCGGCCGGGCACGGACGCCATCGTCGCCACCGTCGAGCGGGAGGTGCCGAACGGGCCGACACTCCTCTTCCACGACGCCGGCGGCGACCGCTCCCAGACCGTCGAGGCCCTGCGCCGACTCCTCCCCCAACTCAAGCAGCAGGGCTACTCCTTCGGCTTCCCGGTGCGCTGACGGCAACGCCCGTCCCGCCTCCGTCGACGTCGACCACGGTTCCGTGCACGAAGGCCGCTTCGTCGCCGGCCGACCAGCCAGACCGCGACGTGCGCGATGGCGTCGGGTGTCGGGTGTACCGACGCCGCCTTCCGGGGCCAGGGGCAGGATCACGCCCGCGTGAGCGTCTCCATCGCGCCTGGTACGACCCTGACGGAGGCCGCGCCCGGCGCCGCGCGCATCCAACTCGGGCAGGCACCGGCGGGGATCGTCCCGGGTGCCGCCCTCCACCCGGCCGAGTGCGGACTCCGCGAGCACTGCTCCGTCGGACTGCCGATCGCGTCGCGGTGTTCGCCCCGGCGGCCATGCAGGCGTGCGGCGGCCGTGTGCACGTCACCGACCGGACCGTCGGCGGGCGGGTGTTCGCGGCGGTCGCGGACAGCTCGGTGGAGATCGACCTGACGGGCGTCCGGGCCTGCCACCTCGTCCGCTCCACGGCGGCACACGGTCCGACCTCGGCGCTCGAACTCGACGACGAGGACGGGCGCTGTGTCGCGGTCATCACGCAGTTCGGGATGGTCGGGGAGGACGTGCACGCGGCGTGGGAACATCTGGCGGCGTCGCTGCCCGACGCCTAGCGGGTGCCACGGGTCCGGTATCGCGGCATCCCACCCTCCCGACCCCCGGCATCTCAACACCTCAACTTCACTTCGTAGCGCGTGAGTTCGGTGCGGCGACATGGGTACTGTGAAACACGCGGAACGATCGGCTGCTACACCGGACAGCGGACGAGGTGCTGCGGAGCTTGCCAGGCGGTTTGCTCAGGGCGGTCCCTCGGGGTGAGGGGAGCCTTCGGTGCTTCAAGGTGCACGGGGCGGCACGTTGCGTACGGGTGCGGTCGATGTCGCCCGGATCGGTGGGCTGTGGCGGGTCACGCGGCCCTGGCATCCGGGGTTGCGGCCGTTCCTGCGCAGCTATGTCGGCTACTGGGAAGCGATGACCTCGCCGTACGAGGCGCGGTTGGTGCCGACCGGTCGTGCGACCCTGTTGATCAGCCTCGCGGAGCCGTTTTCGCAGGTCCGGCGGTTGGGCGTACCGGGCGGGGACAGCGGGAGCATCGGGTCGCTGGTGGTGGGGCTCGAGGACCGGCCCGCCATCTGCGTGCATCCCGGCGGCCAGGAGGCGATCCGGGTCGAGTTCACACCGCTGGGCGCCTACCGGCTGTTCGGCATGCCGATGAGCGAGTTGACGAACCTGGCCATCGAGATCCGGGACGTTCTGGGGCCCGAGGCCCGGGTCCTGGTGGAGCGACTGGCGTCCACTCCGGACTGGGCGGCGAGGTTCGACCTGCTGGACGCGGCGTTGCTGGACAGGCTCGGGGAGGGCCCGGAGCCCTCGCCCGAGGTCGGCCATGCGTGGCAGCTCCTGTCCGGCAGCGCGGGGGCGATCCCCATCTCCCGGATCGCCGCGGAAGTGGGTTGGAGCCAGGGGTACTTGGTCCGGCGGTTCACCCAGCAGATCGGGCTGGCACCGAAGGCGTCCGCCCGGGTGCTGCGCTTCCGTCGGGCCGTCGCGATGCTCAACCGCGGGGCCGCGAGCCTCACCGAGATCTCGACGGCCTGCGGCTTCTACGACCAGGCACACCTCAACCGCGAGTTCCGCGCCATCGCCGGCACCACCCCCGGACAGATGGTCGCCGCCCGCCGGGTGGAAGGAGCCCTCGCTCTCTCCAAGAGGTCAAATTCGTCCAAGACCCGCCCGATCACCGGCAGATAGCGTCCCGCTCGTACAACCGAGGGCCGGTCGGACGGCACGGGGGACTGTCCGACCGGCTGGACAGTGGCGTGCGGTTCACACTGCCAGGTGTCACAGACCTCGGTCGCGGTTCCAACGGCTCACGTGTGCCGCGTAGAAGACGTTTCCGATACCCACAGTGAACATGAACAGCCAGAAGTGAGCCCACAGCGACTGACGCCTACGCCTCAGGCCCACCCCGCCGATGACTGCCGAGGCAGACGCCGTGGCGGAATTGGTGTTGTTGATGATGATCGTCGGGGGAGGTCCGTACTGCTGGGCAGGCGGCTGATCCGGCGCTGTCGTCATACTGCGTCGACTCCCTGGTTCGCTGAGTGTGCAGGAGAGACGCACCGTAGAGCCGCCTGAGTGATCACCGAGGCCGAACCGGCTCCACGTCACCCGGTCGGGGAGCACCCGTGCGGCCGGTCCAGCCGAGCCGTGCCTACTTCGTGCTACAGCTGGCGGGGATCCTGTCCAAGGATGACCGGGTCTTCGGCTCGCAACCGAAACGCCGCATGCACGCCCAGGCTCTTGCGTGCCGCGATGTAGTACTCGTCGCGCTTCTCCTGAAACTGCCTGAACGCCTGCGTCCAGTCTTGCGCCGTGCCGGAGCGCATGTCACGAACGAACTGCTCCAGGACCCACGCATGACGTTGCAGTGCCCTTGCTGCCGAGATGGTCTCGGCGTCTCCCATGAGGAGGACTGCTTCGAAGGCGTACCCACGCTCCAGTTCGGCATCGGCCAAGCGCTCCAGACCGACGTCCTGGGCGAGCGGTTGGGGCAGGTCGAAGAGCCCTTTACCCGCTGCCAGGCGGCCGGCCACCGACGTGAACCTCTTGATGGCGTCTGCGTATCGGAGGTATGCCTCCAAGCGGCGTTCGTCCCACCTTGTCGAGAGTTGGCGACGCCACCGCGACCTCTCCATCAACGCTCCACCGATGTAGGAAGCAGCTGCGCCGACGAGCACACCCATCAAGGTGAACAGCTCTCCTGACATGTCCCCCGCCGCTCAGATAGACGCCGGGGAGACAGTACTGACCAACTGCCGCCTCGGACAGATCGGTCTGCGCCCTCCGTCGCTCCCTCAAGGAGGATGAGAGGGGTGGGGATCCGCGGCCTGCGACATAGTCCCGAGGTGGCTCCCGGGGACCTTTGTGCCCACCCCTCTTGACCGCGGACCTCGAAGGTTCTCTGACCGGTCTCTCTCCACCGGGGAAACTGGCAACCGGCACTGACAACGGCCCCGTGTCGACACTCCGCCGCAGGTCAGTGGGCCCCTGGGGTTCGTTTTCGTCCGCCCCAGGGAGGCGTCGCCGCTCCCGCACACCCCTTCGGTGGCGAGGCTCGTCGTAGGGGAGGACGCTGGGTGTAGGGGTTCGTGATGGAGAGGCGGCCCCATGGGTGAGACCGGTACAGATCACAAGGCGCATACGCCGTTCTTCTCGCGGCCCGGGGTGCGGCGGCTCGTGCCGTTCGTGCTGATCAGTGCGATCGCTCTGGTCTTCATCTTCGAGAACCGTGGGGACGTCGAGATCCGCCTGCTCATCCCGGAGGTGACCATGCCGCTCTGGGGTGCCCTCCTGATCGCCTGGGGCCTCGGGATGCTTGCCTGCGCCTTCACTCTGCGTCGACGGACGAACCGGCATTCACGACGGACGCGGTAGGCACCGCCTCCTCCAGGACGGTGTGGGTGCCGTCGCCGCCGAGCGATCGGCCGATCAGACCCCCGTGAGCTCCCGGGAGACGCTCATGAGGCCCTGCGTGGTCGTGGCGTCCAGGTCGATCGGTGTGCGCTGCTCGAAGCGGCCCGGCTTCGGCCAGTACGTCGCCGCCGGCCAGTCCTCCCGCAGGGCGGCCTCGACGACGTTGTGGGCGCTTCTCTCGACGGGGTCGAAGAAGAGCGGGCCGATGACCTTGGCCGCGGCGCGCATGTACCAGGGGGTCGTGCGCAGGATGTCGGTCCGGGCGGCGCCCGCGTTCACCACCGCGGCGAGGAGTTCCGGCTCGGTGCGGGCGAGGTGGGCCGCGTAGTGGTGGTTGGCGAGTTGGACCGGCTCCCTCATACGCCGGAAGTCGAACGGTTCGAAGCGCGGAAAGCGGGCGAAGTCGGCGTGCGTGGACGGCGGAACGCTCGCCGTCATCATGACGACGCGGGGGCGTTCGCCGTGGCGCAGGGCGGGCAGCAGGAGTTGCGTGAGGTGGTACCGGCTCAGGTAGTTGACCGCGAAGAACGGGTGGAGGCCGTCCGCCGTACGTATCTCCTTCATCGTGAGCACACCGGCCGCGTGCAGGACGGCGTCGAAGTGGTCGTGGCGGTCGAGGACCCGCCGGGCGGCGTCCCGGACACCGTCGGCCGTCGACAGGTCGACGGAGAGGAAAGACGCCCCGGAGGAGCCGAGCGACGCGATCGCCCGCTCGCCCTTGTGCGGGTCACGGCCGAGGAGGACGACACGGTGGCCGCGGGCGACGAACTCGCGCGCCGCCTGGAGACCGATTCCGCTGTTGCCGCCGGTGACGAGGATGGTGTTCATGCCGGAAACCCTAGGAGCCTTCGTCACTCTGCGTGAGTACGTACTTTGAAGTACGGTACTGGGATGGCCGCGAGTACCGGACAACTGTGCCCCCAGCGCCTGACCATGGAGCACGTCACCAGCCGCTGGGGCGTCCTCGTACTGATCCGGCTCCAGGAGCGTCCGCACCGCTTCGCCGAACTGCGACGGGCGATCGACGCCACCGAATCCGTCGGCCCGGTGACCGAGAAGATGCTGGCGCAGACCCTGCAGAGTCTGGAGCGGGACGGGATGGTGAACCGCGACGCCAAGCCGGTCGTCCCGCCCCACGTCGAGTACTCCCTGACCGAACTGGGTCACGAGGCGGCCGTACAGATCCGCGCCCTCGCGCTGTGGACCAACGACCGGATGGACCAGGTTGAGAAGGCACGGGAGACCTACGACGCGTCGAAGGGCCGTGCCTGAGCAGGCCTCGGCAGGCGCGCCGAAAGCCGTGCTGGAAGGCCAAGAACACAGCGACGAGTTGTACCACCTGGCCACCGACCCTCGACTCTCCTCACCGCGGACATTCGGCATCGCGCTGAAGGACTCCGGAGTGCGCGGCAGAGGCGTACGGAGTGGCTCAGCCGTGCAGTGAGCGGTACGCGGCGACCGCCCCGGGGTGCAGGGCGATGCCGCCCGTGCCGATCAGGCTGCCGACGTCGAGGAACTGGGTGCCGACGGCGTTGTCGGGGACGAGGGCGGTCGCGCGGAGGACCAGCAGGCGGGTCAGCGCGTCGGCGACGGCCCGGGGGAGATCGGGGCGGCACACCAGCAGGTTGGACACGCCGACGGTGGCGACTCCACCCGCCGTCCGGTACGCGCTCTGCGGCAGGGTCACTTCCTCCAGGCCCGACCCCGCCAGGCCGTCACGGCCGCCGAGCCTCGGCAGCAGGCCGGCCAGCGGCAGGAACCGCAGGCCGGGACTGTCGTCGAGCTCGGTCAGGACGGGCAGGGGCACGCCTCCCGCGACGAGCAGGGCGTCGACCGAGCCCGCCCTCATCGCGTCGGCCGCGTCGGCCAGCGGGAGATGGCGTACGGGGACATCGGTGCCGGGGGAAAGGCCCGCGGCGTGCAGGATCCGTTCGCCGAGTTCGGCCGCGCCCGATCCGGTCGCGCCGAGCGAGACGGTGTGTCCGGCCAGGTCGGACACCGCGCGCACCGGCGAGTCCGCGCGGACGACGAACTGCAGGTAGGTCTCGTACACCCTGCCGATCGCGCACAGGGGCACCGGGTGCGGGAAGAGGGCGGTGCCCTGGGCCGCCTGAGCGGTGTCGGTGAGGACGAGTGCGAGGTCGGCGCGGCGGTCGCGGAGCAGTTCGATGTTGGTGACACTGCCCGCGGTGGTACGGACGCGGCAGCTCAGGCGGGGGTACGCCGTCTCGAGTTCCGTCGCGACGAGGCGGCCGAAAGCCTCGTAGAACGCCGTGGGCTCACCGGTCGCGAAGCGCAGGACACCGCTCGGTCCGGGGCGCTGCCGTGAGGTGTCGGCCGTGAGCGCGCCGCCGAGAACGGCGACCGCCGCCGTGCCCAGGGCGGCGTGGAGAAGGGTGCGGCGGTCGACGGGGCCGTTCACCGCACACCGCCGTCGCCATGGCCAGCCCCACCGTGGCCATCGCCAGCCCCGCCGTCGCCATCGACGTCCCCGCCGTCGTCATCGCGACCGCCGTCGGCTCCGCCGGCTCCGTCCACTCCGCCCGTTCCGTCGGTCACGGCACGCGGCACCAGCGCCCTGGCCCTGAGCCCTCGCGGGTGCGCCGGCCCCAGCTCCAGTCGGCCTTCCCGCCCCGCCAGCAGCTGTTCGGCGATGGCCAGGCCCAGCCCCGTACCCGTCGTCCCGTCCTGTCGTTGCCGGCCCGAGCGCCAGAATCTCGTGGTGGCCAGGGCGAGTTCCTCCGTGCCGAGGCCCGGTCCGTCGTCGGTCACCGTGAGGACGGAGAAGGGGCCCTCGGTGGTGCAGCGGAGCGAGATCTCGGCGCCCGGGCCCGCGTACTTGATGGCGTTGTCCAGGAGGATGTCCGTGATCTGGGCGAGTTCGCGGTCCGTGCAGGCGGCCGGGACCGGGGCCTCAGCGGCCCGAAAGCTCAGCCGGGCTCCGGCGCGGCGGGCGACCGGCTCCCACAGGCCGTACTGGGCGGCCGCCACCGCCGCCGCGTCGCAGCGGGCGCCCGAACCGTCGGTCACCGTCAGTTCCCCGGCCCGGTGTTCCGCGGTGGCGAGGGCCAGCAGGTCGTCGAGGAGGCTCTCCAGCCGGTCGAGCTCGGTGGTGACACCGGAGTACGTACGGCCGGCGGACGCGGGCAGGTGGGTGTGCAGGGCGTCGACTCGGAGCCTGAGGGCCGCCATGGGGTTGCGCATCTGGTGGGACGTGTCGGCGACGAGCCTGCGCTGCAACGGGCTGACGACCCACCCCGTCGCGGCCCGGGCGAGGACCGTGCACGCGACCGCGACCAGAGCCGCTCCGGCGAGGACGGCGGCCCAGCGCCGGGTGATGTCGTCCGCCGCGGTCTGCACCGAGGCCCGCAGCACGACGGCCCCGGAGACCCGGGTCCCGGTGCCCGCGGGCTCGGCGAACATCCGGTGCCCCCGTGACCAGGGCCGCAGCGCGCCCCCGGGATGCGCGGTCTGGTTGCGCAGCGCCGCGTCGAGCAGCCGGGCGACGGCGGGATCGGCCGCCCGCATGCCGCCGGTCTGGACGACGGGGTTGCGGCGCGTGTCGGTGACGACGAGTGATTCGCCGTAGAGCTGTGTGTAGCGTCGCACCTCCGCGGTGACGGCCGAGGTGTCGCCGGTCGCCGCGGCCTGGTCCATGAGGGACGCGAAGCGGTCCAGGTCGGCGCTGCGGGCGAGGACCAGCTGCTGGGTGCGGTCGGACGCGGTGAACAGCAGCAGCGGTACGGCGAACGCGGCCACCGCGATCACGACGAAGAGCAGCAGTGCGGCCTGGACCCGGGTGCGCATGCGCCGGCTCCTCAGGCCCCGGAATCGCGGAGGTTCCCGGGGTCCCCGAAGCCGAGGTCCCCGAAGCGGTAGCCGAAGCCCCGGATCGTGGTGAGCAGCTCGGGGCGGCACAGCTTGGCGCGCAGCTGGGTGAGGTGGACGTCCAGGGAGCGGGACACGGCGTGCCGGGCGTCGCCCCACACCTCGTCCAGGAGCTGCTCGCGGCTGACCGCCTTGCCCGCGCGCCCGGCCAGCACCGCGAGGATGTCGAACTCCTTGGTGGTCAGCTCGACCTCCGTCCCGCCGACCCTGACCCGGCGTGCGTCGAGGTCCACCGAGACGTCACCGGCACGGACCGTCCGGACGGCGGAAGCGCCCGTTCGTACGGCGGAAATGCCCTTCGCCGCGTTCCGCCGGGTGACGGCGTCGATCCGCGCGAGCAGCTCGGCGAGACGTACCGGCTTGACGAGATAGTCGTCGGCCCCGAGCCGCAGGCCGCGCACGACAGAGCGCTCGTCGCCGCGGGCGGTCAGCACCACCACCGACATGTCGCTCACCGCCCGCAGGGCTCGCAGCACGTCCAGACCGTCGGTGTCGGGCAGGCCCAGGTCGAGAAGCAGCAGGTCGGAGCTGCGGTGGTAGGTCAGTACATCCCTGCCGTACCGGACCCGTCTGGTGACGTGACCGTGGTCGTACAGGACCTCCACGAGCGCCGCGGCCACGCCGTCGTCGTCCTCGGCCAGCAGTATCTGCATCCTGCACGCACCTCCTTCCGGCCACTTCCGGCCACTCCCGTCCGCCGAATGTAGACCACACCGAGCACGCGCCCGCCGGAGTGTTAAGGGGAGGTTAGTTCTGCGTCCGGGCCTCTCGTCGGCCCGTGCGGGGCGGCGCCAGGCTGCACGGCACCCAGCAGCCCGCTGAGAAGGACGCCGCAAATGATCATCGACTGTCACGGTCACTACACGACCGCCCCGCCTGCCCTGGAGGGGTGGCGCAACCGGCAGATCGCCTCACTCACCGACCCGTCGGCCGCCCCCGCACGTACGGACCTGCGCATCGGCGACGACGAGCTGCGCGAGACCATCGAGCCGAACCAGTTGCGGCTGATGGACGAGCGCGGCATCGACCTGACGGTCTTCTCGCCCCGCGCCTCGTTCATGGCCCACCACATCGGGGGCTTCGGGACCTCCGCCGCCTGGGCGGCCATCTGCAACGAACTCTGCTTCCGCGTCAGCCGGTTGTACCCCGAGCGCTTCGTGCCCGCCGCGATGCTTCCGCAGTCGCCGGGCGTCGACCCCGCCACCTGCGTCCCCGAACTCACCCGCTGTGTCGAGGAGTTCGGCGCCGTGGCCGTGAACCTCAACCCCGATCCCTCGGGAGGCCACTGGACCGCGCCGCCGCTGACGGACCGCTCGTGGTACCCCCTCTACGAGAAGATGGTGGAGTACGACATCCCGGCGATGGTCCACGTCAGCACGAGCGTCAACCCCGCCTTCCACACCACCGGCGCGCACTATCTCAACGCCGACACCACGGCGTTCATGCAGCTGGTCCAGGGCGACCTGTTCGCCGACTTCCCGACCCTGCGCCTCGTCATCCCGCACGGCGGCGGTGCCGTCCCCTACCACTGGGGCCGCTTCCGGGGCCTGGCGATGGCGCTCGGCAAGCCTCCGCTGGAGGAACACGTCCTGGGGAACGTCTACTTCGACACCTGCGTGTACCACCAGCCCGGCTCGGACCTGCTGTACGACGTGATCCCGGCCCGGAACATCCTCTTCGCCTCGGAGATGATCGGCGCGGTCCGTGACATCGATCCGTGCACCGGCCACCACTTCGACGACACGCGCCGGTACGCGGAGGCGGCGAACCTCCCCGCGGACGACCTGGCGGCGGTCCAGGAGCACAACGCCCGCGCGGTGTATCCCCGCCTGGACGCCCTGCTGAAGCGCCAGGGCCGGTGAGACACATGAGCGCTCCCTCCTCCGGGACCTCCGAAACCCCCCGGGCCCCCCTCTCCCCCAAGACCCCCGGGTGGCTGGACTGGTACGAGAATCCGTCCAGGCCAACCCTCCGACTCCCGCCCGGGACCGTGGACGTGCACTGCCATGTCTTCGGCCCGCAGGCCGAGTTCCCCTTCGCGCCGGAACGGAAGTACACGCCCTGCGACGGCGGCAAGGATCAACTGTTCGCGCTCCGGGACCACTTGGGCGTCGCCCGGAACGTCATCGTGCAGGCCACCTGCCACGGCGCGGACAACTCCGCGATGGTCGACGCCGTCCGGGCGGCCGACGGCAGGGCGCGTGGCATCGCGACCGTCCGTCCGGACATCGGCGAGCGTGAGCTGCTCGCACTCGACGCGGCCGGTGTGCGCGGAGTGCGCTTCAACTTCGTACGGCGGCTGGTCGACACCTCACCCGCGGACGACCTGCACACGATCGCGAAGAAGGTCGCCCCGCTGGGATGGCATGTCGTCCTCTACTTCGAGAGCGCCGATCTGCCCGAACTGGAGGGGTTCTTCGGGTCGTTGCCCGTTCCTCTGGTGGTGGACCACATGGGACGCCCGGACGTGACCCAGCCGGTGGACGGGCCACAGTTCACCCGGTTCCTGCGCTTCGTGGACGCCAACGACGTGTGGGTGAAGGTGAGTTGTCCCGAGCGCCTCAGCGTGACCGGACCCGCCGCGCTGGACGGCGAACGGCACGCCTACACCGACGTCGTCCCCTTCGCCCGCCGTGCGGTGGAGGAGTTCCCCGACCGGGTGCTGTGGGGGACCGACTGGCCCCACCCCAACCTCACCGACCACATGCCGGACGACGGCCTCCTCGTCGACCACCTGCCGCAGGTGGCGGTCACCGACGAGCAGCGGCACAAGCTCCTGGTCGCCAACCCGATGGGCCTGTACTGGCCCGGCGAGGACTTCTGACATGCAGCACTCCAACGCGCACTCCAACGCACTGAACCGGCTGGACCGCCTTCCGGTCTCCCGGTTCCACAAGGTCACCCTCCTCGCCATCGCCTTCGCCTACTTCTTCGAGTTCGCGGACATCAACAGCTTCGCCACCACCGCGCCGAAACTGATCAAGCTGTGGGGCCTGACGGTCGACCAGGTCGCCTATGTCACCTCCCTCTCGTTCGTCGGCATGTTCATCGGGGCGATCGTCGCCGGGTCCATCTCCGACCGGTGGGGCCGCAAGCGGGCCCTGCTGTGGACGACGATGTTCTTCGGCGTCTTCTCGTTCGCGGCGGCGTTCTCCTGGGACCTCGTGTCCCTCGGTGTGTTCCGTGTCCTGACCTCGGCCGGCCTGTCTGCGATGACCGTCGTGGGAGTCGTCTACATCAACGAGATGTATCCGTCGGCGATCCGCGGCAAGTACCAGGCGTACGCGATCGTCATCGGCATCTGCGGCACGCCCGTCACCAACCTCATCGCCAGCGCGGTCGTGCCGCTCACCGACTGGTCGTGGCGGCTGGTCTACATCTGGGGCTCCCTGGGCATCCTGCTCGTCCTGTTCACCCGGCACCTCAAGGAGTCACCCCGCTGGCTGGAGAGCAGGGGCGAGCACGCCGAGGCGGACGCTGTCCTGAGGGAGATCGAGGCGAGCGTCGTCGCGGAGAAGGGCCCTCTTCCCGAGCCCGCGCCCCCGGTCGACGAAACGCCGTCGACGAAGGCGCCACTCCGCCTGCTCCTGCAGAAGAAGTACCTGTACCCGACGCTGCTGCTCACGGTGTTGTGGATGACACAGACCATCGGCTTCTTCGGCTACTCCAGCTGGGCGCCCACCCTGCTGGCCAAGGAGGGCTTCAGCGTCGAGAAGTCCGTCTTCTACGTGGCCCTGACCACGGTCGGCGCACCGCTCGGCTGCTATCTGGCGTCGCTGGTCACCGACCGGTTCGAGCGCAAGTGGTGCCTGGTCGCCTTCGGCACGGTGATCGCGGCCTGCGGTCTGCTGTACGGGCTCACGTTCAACCCGGTCCTCATCATCGTGTTCGGCTTCCTGGTGAACCTCTTCGAGCGCGGCTACACGGCCCTCGCGTACGCCTACTCACCCGAGCTCTTCGACACCCGGGGCCGCTCGCTGGGGACGAGCGTCTCCTACGGCTTCGGCCGGCTGTCGAACGCCGCCGGTCCGCTGATCGTCGCGGCGCTCTACAACGGCCACGGCTACCAGAGCGTCTTCTACTTCATCGCCGGCACCTGGCTGGTGGGCGCGATCGTACTGGCCGTCTTCGGCCCGCTGACCCGCTCGGCACGCCTCGCGGAGGCGGAGCGGCAACGTGCGGGCGTCCCGGCCTGAGCCCCGGCGGCTCAGGCGAGTTTCCGGCAGTACAGCGCGTCCGGGGTCCGGGCCGAGCCGACGCGGCCGGTGTACGCGATCCCGGCCGCGTACTCGTCGGTCGCGCACTGGCCCTTGTAGTGGCCGCTCGCGAAGTCGCCGCCCTTGGGGGCCGAACCCCTGTTGTCGCCCCGGTCGAACCAGACCGTACGGCCGGCCGTGCCGAGCCTCCCCGCGGGGGCCGCCGCACACAGGGCGGCCGAGACGGCGGAGCCTCGGACGCTGTAGCCGGTGAGGAACTGGCCGGCGGGGCACTGGAGTTTGGTGTATCCGGAGGCCCAGTCCGGGGTGACGTGCCGTTCGTCCCTGACCACCTCGTGTCCGCCCGCCGGGGCCCACAGCGCGCCGGCGGTCACGTCGGAGCACAGGCCCCGGTTGCCCGTGTGGCCGAGGCCGAGGAGGCGCTGTCCGTCGGGGCAGACCGCCTTGCGGGCGCCTGAGTCCCAGTCGGGGAGCGCGCGCATCCGGCGGGAGGCGACGAAGTCGCCGTGGTCGGGGCTGAGCATCGACCACTCCGTCACGGGGGCGACCTGGCCCGTACGGCCGGAAGCCCGGACGAGTCGGTTCCAGGCCGCGGCCCGCCAGTCGTCGCCGTCGTTCACGCCCATGCGGTGGCCCGCCGAGTCCCAGTGCAGCAGGGCCCAGCCGTTGCCCCGGCGGTTCTCGTGCCACCCGACGAGCGGCCAGTACGCGAAGTCGGCGTCGGTGCGGATCAGTTGGTCGACGAAGTTCTCGAACCAGGCACGCGGCTTGGCGCCCGTCTCCTCACGGCCGCCGACGCCGAACTCGCTGATCCAGACGGGGGCCGTGAAGTGCTGGTCCTGTTCCTCGGTGACGAAGAACGCCTGGCGGTTCAGTACGGCGATCAGTTCGGCGGGGCTGAAGTCGCGGTAGCGGGGGTCGGTCGTCTCGCCCGTCCCCGTGGCGCCGCTGTGGTTCGGGCCGGTGTAGTCGTAGAAGTGGGCGGAGTACACGAGCTTGCCGGAGTCGACGAGGGTGTGCGAGAGACGGCGTACGGGCTCCAGGGTGGGGCGTTCGTGTGCGAAGCCGTCGATGGGGATGCCGGTCCAGTTGATGCCCTCGACGATGATGAGGAGGTCCTGGTTGGCCTCCGTCAGGATGCGGTCGCCCACGCGCTGGGAGGCGGCGAACCAGTCGTGGTCGTCGCCGAGGCCCCAGTTGGGGTCGTCCCAGATGTTGCGGCGGACCTCGTTGTAGAGATCGGCGCCGACGACACGCTTGTTGTCCTTGTAGCGGCGGGCCATGAAGAGCCAGTCGCTCTCCCAGTCCGCGGCCGACCGGCTCGCGTTCCAGCGTTCGTTGCCGTCGACTCCGCAGCACCAACGGGTCGTGTTGGTGTGGTTGTTGAGGATCACGGCGAGGCCCGCGGCGGTGAGTTCGCGTACCACCGCGTCGTAGACCTGGAGCGGGGTCAGGCCGCGCAGGGACGGGTTCGCGGCGACCGCGTCGTCCTTGACGGGCACGCCGTCGTGGACCATCTCGTTGGAGAACGGCAGCCGGACGCTGTTGATCCCGATCTCCTGGAAACCGGCGATGATCTCGGCCATGGGGGCCCGGTCCAGGCCGAGCGGTGTCCGGCCGGAGTTCTCCCCCGCGTGGTGGTTGGCGTCCTCGTCCACGCTTCCCGAACCGTTCCAAGTGCCGCTGGCGCCGTGCCAGTTGCCGGACCTCAGCTTGAAGCGGTCGCCGTCCGCGTCGACGATCCAGCGGCCCCGCGTGCTGAGCGGCGCCGACCAGTCCGCGGCGGCCTTGACGGCCGTGGCGGTCGTCGCGGCCTCGGAGTCGGCCGCGCTCCCGGGCGCGGAATCCCGTGGCGCCGCGGCCGCCGGAACGGGCGTCAGGGGTGCCAGCAGGAGTACGGCGGTCAGAGCCGCCCCGACGAAGGATCCGCGCACGGTCACCATCCCGAATCCCGAGGACGACACTGTCTTTGCCATGACTGCCTTTGTCATGCCAGCGTCATCATGGGGGATGGGGCCGTATTGGTCCAGGCCTACGGGTGTGGATGTCGGGCCTCGTGGGTCACGGATCCGGCTCCACGCTCTGTTCCGCCCAGATCGTCTTGCCCGTGGAGGTGGGGCGGGTGCCCCAGCGCCGGGTCAGCTGGGCGACCAGGAGGAGACCGCGGCCGCCCTCGTCGTACGTACGGGCGCGGCGCATGTGGGGTGCCGTGCTGCTGGCGTCCGAGACCTCGCAGATGAGGGTCCGGTCGTGGATGAGGCGCAGCTGGATGGGGGGTGTGGCGTGCCGGATGGCGTTGGTGACCAGTTCGCTGACGACCAGTTCGGTGACGAAGGCGGCGTCGGACAGACCCCAGTCCGCCAGTCGGCGCAGGGCGTTCTTGCGGACCTCGGAGACGGCGGACGGTTCCGGGGTCACGTCCCAGGCCGCGACCCGGTCGGCGTCGAGCGCCCGGGTGCGGGCGACGAGCAGGGCCACGTCGTCGGTGGGCCGCCGGGGGAGCACGTCCGCCAGGACGGAGTCGCACAGCGCGTCGAGGGAGGCCGCGGGAGCCGCGAGGGCGCGGCGCAGCCGTGCGGTGCCCTCGTCGAGGTCGGTGTCGCGGGACTCGATCAGGCCGTCGGTGTAGAGGGCGAGCAGGCTTCCCTCCGGCAGTTCGGTGTCGAGGGACTCGAAGGGCAGGCCGCCCAGGCCCAGCGGAGGCCCCGCGGGCAGGTCGAGCAGCTCCACCGTGCCGTCCGGGCTCACCACGGCCGGCGGGGGATGCCCGGCCCTGGCGAGGGTGCACCGGCGGGAGACGGGGTCGTACACGGCGTACAGACAGGTCGCTCCGACGCCTGGGCTCTCCCCCACGGCGGCGGACGGCTCCACGCCCTCCGCCTCGGTGGCCAGGCGGCCGACCAGGTCGTCGAGGTGGGTGAGCAGTTCGTCGGGAGGCAGATCGATGTCCGCGAGCGTGCGTACGGCGGTACGCAGTCTGCCCATGGTCGCCGAGGCGTGGATGCCGTGGCCCACGACGTCGCCCACGACCAGCGCCACCCTGGTGCCGGACAGCGGGATCACGTCGAACCAGTCCCCGCCCACACCGGCCCGGGCACCGGCCGGGAGGTAGCGGGAGGCGACCTCCACCGCGGCCTGCTCGGGCAGGCCCTGCGGCAGCAGACTGCGCTGCAGGGTGACGGCCGTGCTCCGTTCGCGGGTGTAGCGCAGCGCGTTGTCGATGCAGACCGCCGCCCGGGCCGCCAGTTCCTCGGCCAGGACCAGGTCGTCCTGTTTGAACGGGTCGGGGTTCCGGTGCCGGGCGAAGGCGACGACGCCCAGGGTGGTGCCGCGCGCCGACAGGGGCACGGTTATCGCCGAGTGGAAGCCGAACTCGCGGATCCGGGCGGACCTGAGCGGGTCATCGGCCACCCAGTCGACGATCGCCGCCTCGTCCACCTGGTGCAGCACGGCACGTCCCGTCCGCAGACTCTCCGCCGGCGGGGAGCCCTCGGGGTACGTGTCCACCTCGCCCAGGGCGACGACCGCCTCCGGGACGCCCGGATGCACGGACTCGTGGGCGATGCGCCGCAGCGCGAGGGAGTCGCCCGCCCCCAGCGGTCCCGGGGGCTGTTCGGGCTGGTCGTCGAGGGACGCCAGGAGGTCGACGCTGACGAAGTCGGCGAGGTCCGGCACGGCCACGCCCGCCAGCTCCTGCGCGGTCCGTGTCACGTCGAGCGTGCTGCCGATCCGGGTGCCGGCCTCCGCGATCAGCTGGAGACGCTTTCTGGCCCAGTACTGCTCCGTCATGTCGTGCCCGGTGGACGCCACGCCCAGGACGCGGCCGTCCGGGTCGGCCAGCCGGTAGAGGTGGACCGACCACGCGTGTTCGCGGCCCTCGCCCGGGGCGAGCGCGTGGTTCTCCAGATACTGCGTCTCGCCGGTCTCCAGGACCCGCCGCATCGCCCGCTCGACCTTCTCCGCCACCGGATCGTCGAGCACGTCCGTCAGCCTCAGCCCGCGCAGGTCGTCGTCGCTCATGCCCAGCACGCCCCGCCCCGACTGCGTGGACCGGCGAAAACGCAGGTCCGTGTCGTAGACCGAGGTCGAGCAGCACGGGGAGTCGAGGAAGCCCCGCCGCACGAGCGCGTCGTCGTCGGCCCGGGCGTGTGCGGCCCCGTCGACGGCGGAGACGAGGAGCCAGCCGCGCGCCGAGGCGTCCGGCACCCCCTCCCGCACTCCTGCCTGCGCCCCGTCCGGCGTCCTGTGGTGGGCGAGGACCCTGGCCTCCACGTGGTGCCCGTCAAGGTGTCGCAGGACCAGCTTGCCGTGCCATCTCGGCAGCTCCGAGAAGGGCGGGAGGCCGCCCGCCGCGGGCACCTCGGCGAGCAGCGAGGCCGCCGGCCGGCCCAGAATCTGCGCCGGCGAGTACCCGAGCAGCCGTTCGGCGCCGGCGTTCCATCCGGTCACCACCCCGTGTTCGTCGACGGTGGCGCGTGCCGTGAGTGCACCGCCCGCGCCGTCGCGGCCCGGACTCGATTCCTGGTCGTCGACGGCACGCCGCTCCATGACCACTCATCTCGCTCTCGTTGCGCTCTCCACCTCGCGTGACTCCCGGCACGTGGGCACGCTCCGCCTCCGTGCCCGAGACCCCACACCTCTGGGCCTGCCCTGTATTTTCACATTTCATCTTATTTACGCCAGTCGACGTACACCTCATGAACAGCCTCGCCCGGGGCGGTGGTGACACCACCCCGGGCGAGGCCGGGTGCGTGAAACAGAGGGTTACGGGGTCACAGGGTGGTGTTGTAGGCGCGCTCGATCGTCTGGACCAGGGTGTTGCCGGCCCGGTCCGTCAGCTTGGCCCGGAGGGAGACCGAACCCGCCTTCGCCGGGTGCTTCAGGGAGAGGTGCGTGCCGCCGACGGCCTTGGCGGGCTGCCAGGTGGTGCCCCCGTCGTACGAGACCTCGAAGGCGAGCTCGGCGGGACGCTTGCCGCCGGCCGCACCCCCGACGGTGAAGGGGACCTCGAACCGCTTGCCCGCCTTCGCCGTGCTGGACAGGCTCAGTTCGGGCGAGAAGTTGACCACCGACAGCGGAAGCGCGGTCGTGCCGTCCTCGGGAGTGGTCGCGGAACGGAAGGTCCACTCCGTCCGGACACGGGTGCTGACCGGGAACACCGCGGGATCACGTGAGGCGTCCACCGTCAGCTTGTACACGCTGTCCTTGGCGGGGACGGTGTACTCGGTGAGGTCGATCGGCGAGTAGCCGTAGTCGTCGGGTATCTCCCTGCCGTCCGCCTGGAGCGAGCTCGTCACCGAGGTGTAGTCGCTGAGGCCCCAGTGGCCGGAGCCGTCGCCGAACAGCGGTGTGAAGGCCCTGATGACGTTCCCGTACCGCACGACTCCGGGGAGTCCCCGCTCCGGTCCGAGGTCGCCCGCGGCGGGCATGGTCGGGCCGAAGACGCCGACGTTGAACCGCTCGGTGTAGCTCCGTCCGGCCCGCCAGGTCCTCGGCATCCGCATCAGGAAGCTCTCCGAGACCCTGTCGCGGCCCTCGCCGAACATCTGCCATGAGCGGAAGGACCACTTGACGTCGTTGTCGAGGACGTACTCCGTGGTGCTCAGCGGCAGGTCGGCGCGCAGGTCGTTGTAGCTGAGGACCAGGTCGCCGTCGGCTGTGTGCGCGGACGCCTCGAACTGGACGCCTCTGCCCTCGACGGGCACGCCCACCTGGGTGTCGACCTTGGCGAGCTGGTCCTGCCGGACGTCGGCGGTGAAGCCGTCCAGCCGGCCGGCCCGGTTCCAGGCCAGGTGGTAGGTGACCGGCCGGCCCGCGTCGTCCGTGCGGGTCCAGTCGCCGACGAACACGGCGGACATGTCGCCCGCGGACTCGTCGGGTCCGAGCTGCCCGAACCGCGTGCCCTGGAAGGTGGGCACCAGGAACTGGAGGTTGCCCGGGCTCAGTTCACCACCGCGGTCGTAGGTGTAGACGACCGTGGCCTCGGTGTTCTTCGCCGCCGCGTCGGGCACGGTGATGTCCACCGGCCGCGCCTGCCGGGCGTCGACGGCGACGGTGGTGTCCTTGTCCACGTTCAGCATCGGCTGCACCAGCACGGCGTGCGTGGCGGCGTCGTACGAGGGATGGATCACGCCGCTCAGGGTGTAGACGCCCTTGGGCACCCGCACGGTGAGCTCGCCGTCCTGCTCGTCGGCAAGCTCGGCGTAGAAGTCGCTGTGGATGGCGCTGAGTTGGGTGGCGGCGTCGCCGACCGGCTCGCCGTTCTCATCGAGGTGCCTGACCGTCAGGTCGTACGACTCGACCTCGCGCTCCACCCCGACGGCGGTACGCACCTGGACCTTGCCGTCGGCCGAGACGGCGGCCACCGAGCCGCCGAAGGAGCCGTCGGCGCCGCCGGCGCGGGTGTCGGCGGTGACGGAGGCGCTCGCCTCGCCGCCCGCCGGAACCGTGAGCCGCCCGGGCGACACGGCGAACATGCCCTCGGCGGCGGGCTTGCCGTCCACCGAGTAGGCGTCGGCGGACAGATCCAGGGTGACCGGCTCCGTACCGAGGTTGCGGTACGTCACCTGCTTGGTCACCGGGGTGTCGTCGCCGTGCGGCCACTGCTGGGTGCCGAAGCCGATCGACTGCTGCTCACTGACGACGCTCTGCTCCAGCGCCCGGACCACGTCGGTACGGCCGGTGCCCTGCTGGAAGGAGCTGTACGCACCCGGCTTCGCGGAGCCGGTGAGGACCGCCTTGAGGCGCTCGCCGGTCCAGTCCGGGTGCTGCTGGGCCAGGATGGCGGCGGCGCCCGCGACGTGCGGGGTCGCCATGGAGGTGCCGTCGATGGTGAGATACCCGGGCACGTCGGAGGGGTACTGCTCCTCCAGGAAGCTGCCGGTGGCAGCGGCCGCCGTGATGGCGGCGCCGGGTGCGGTCAGATCGGGCTTGACCCCGCCGTCGCCGACCAGCGGGCCACGGCTGGAGAAGCCGGCGAGCCCGTCGGCCTTGTCGACCGCGCCCACGGTCAGCGCGGCCTCGGCGCTGCCGGGCGAGCCGACCGTCCGCTCGCCGAACTCCCCGTCGTTGCCCGCGGCGACGACGAAGAGCGCGTCGCTCTCGGCGGAGAGCCGGTTGACCGTCTCCTCCAGCGGGTCGACGCCGGGCATGTCCGTGCCGCCGAGGCTGAGGTTGACGACATCGGCGCCCTGCGCCACCGCCCACTCCATGCCCGCGATGATCCCGGAGTCCGAGCCGAAGCCGGTGTCGTCCAGGACCTTGCCGTTCAGCAGCTTCGCACCCGGGGCGACGCCCTTGTACTTGCCGCCGGACCTGGCACCCGTACCGGCCGTGATGGACGCCACGTGCGTGCCGTGGCCGAACTTGTCGCCGGTGCCGGAGGAGCCGGAGAAGTCCTGCTCCTCGATCACCCGGCCCGCCAGGTCGGCGTGGGTGGTGTCGATCCCAGTGTCCAGGACGGCGACCTCGGTGCCGGTGCCGTCGTAACCGGCTGCCCAGGCGGTCGGCGCGCCGATCTGCGGGACGCTCCTGTCGAGGCTCGCCTTGCGCCTGCCGTCCAGCCACAGCTTCTCGACGGCGGTCGATTCGGTGAACTCCGTCGTTCCGTCACCCTTGCCGCCGGTGGCGGTCACGGCGTCCCAGAACTCGGCGCCGCGCTTCTTCACGGCACGCATCGACTTGCCGTTGACGACCGGAAGCGCCCGGCCGATCTTCGCCCCGGCCCCGCTGAACGGGGTCATCGAGGGCGCCTTCTTCCCCCGGAACGTGACGATCAGCGGCAGGTCGGACCGGCCGGCGTCGTCGTAGCCGTCCGCCAGCAACTGCGTCACGTCGAACAGCCGGGCGTCCAGCTTGCCCTGCGCGAGCAGCAACTGCGCGTCGCCCGGCACCACTTGGGTGTGTCCGTCGACCACCCGGACCGAGAAGGGAACCCGCTCCCGGCCCTTGGCCCGCTCCACCCCGGTGACCTGGCCGGCGCCGTCCAGCCTGACCCGGTCGCCGGTGACCAGCGTCACCGTCCTCACCTTCTGGACCTTGCCGACGCCGCTCGCCCTCTCGGCCATCGTCCCGGAACGCCCGTCGGCCGGGTCACCCGCGGGCGCGGCCTGGGCCGTCCCGCCAGGGACACCGGCCAGCAGAAGGACGGTCGAAACCGCCCCTGCCGCCACGACGGAACGTAAGGGTCTCGCACGTAACTCCACCTGAACTCCTGACACTTGGACCATCGGACAGGAGCCGTCCCGCGACGCCGGAAACCCCGACGCCTCACCCGTACGCCCAACGACTCGCCATAGAGACGGGGCGGGTAGTCATCAGGTTGTCAAGACATCCGATTTATTTCTGACGAGGCGTCAGGAGGTGGCCGGGGTGGGGCGCCGCAGGTGGGCACAGAGGGTGCGCGCCGGGCCGAGCACCAGGGTCGGGCGCGGCCCGCCATCGGCCGCTGTGCCGACTGCTGGAGAATGGGGGGCATGAGCATCGTCAAGATCAACGTACTCACGGTTCCCGAAGAGCAGCGCGAGACGCTGGAGAAGCGGTTCGCCTCTCGCGCCGGGACCGTGGACAGCTCGGACGGGTTCGAGTGGTTCGAGCTGCTGCGCCCGGTGGAGGGCACCGACTCCTACCTCGTCTACACGCGCTGGCGCGCCGAGGAGGACTTCCAGAACTGGATGTCCGGACGTGGCCAGGCCGCACACCGTGACAGCGCCACCACCGGCGGCGAACGCCCGAAGCCCGCCGCAACGGACTCGACCCTGTGGACCTTCGAGGTGGTCCAGCAGGCAGCGCCCAAGCAGGACTGACGCGGGCGGCGGCGGGGGGGGCGCTGCCGCTTGCGGACCGCGCGTGTCAGGACCGGGTGCGGGCGGCCCTGATGAACGCCCTGATGAGGGCGGGGTCCTTGACTCCCCGGGTTTGCTCCACGCCGCTGGAGACGTCGATGCCCCAGGGGGAGGTGGCGTCCACGGCCGTGCGGACGTTGGTCGGGGTGAGGCCGCCGGCCAGGAGCCACTTCTCGCCCGGTCCTGCGAGGGGTTTGCTCGACCAGTCCCAGGCGATGCCTGAGCCGGGCACGGGGGCGTCCAGGAGGAGGATGTCCTCGCCCATCTCCCCGTGGCGCGGGGCGGGTTCACCGAAGGCCGCGGCGCGGATCAGTGTCCAACCGCCCGCCGCGAGGTCGGCGTAGTAGCCGCGGTCCTCGGGCCCGTGCAGCTGGACGGCCCGGATGCCCGAGTCGGTGGCCAGGGACCGTACGTCCCGCAGGGGCTCGTCGCGGAAGACACCGACCGTCAGGACGTTCTCCGGCACGCGGGCGCACAGCCGCGCCGCCGTGGCCGCGTCGATGCGGCGCGGGCTGGCCGAGAAGACGAAGCCGATCGCGTCGGCACCCGCCTCGACGGCCGTGTCCACGTCCCGCTCGGTCTTCAGGCCACAGATCTTGATGAAGAGGGAGCTGCTCACTCCCCCAGCCTGCCGTATCCGGGCAGCCCGCCGTGTCCGGGGCCGGTCACGGGTGCCGACCCGTACCGGGACAGCCACCACCGGTTGTGGAGATCCGGCTGAACGGCGGCAACATGGTCGGCTTTTCTGGCCATTCCCTGTCCGGGTGAGCTAGAAATTCTCCGAACTCACATTGACCAGTGGGTTCTTGGTGTCACACCAGTCCGAGGGGAACCACGCAGTGACAACGCACGATCATGTCTTGCCCGGCCGGGACGGCCGCTCGACGCGTCGGCCGAGACGCGAGTCCGGCACCGGGGCGCGGAAGGGGCTCACGCGCCTGAGGATCGCCGCGGCCGCGGTGACCGCACTCGTCGTCGCCGGGTCGGGGGCCCAGGCGATGGCCGCCCAGACGGACCCGACGACAGCGACCGCCTCGACGGTCAAGCTGCCGGCCCCGCCGGTTCCGACCCTCTCCTGGACCGACTGCCAGGGCGGCTTCGAATGTGCGAACGCCGATGTGCCGCTGGACTACCGGGCACCCGAGGGCCGCAAGATCACCCTGGCGGTCATCCGCAAGAAGGCCGCCGACCAGACGAAGCGCAAGGGCACGCTCTTCATGCAGCCCGGCGGACCGGGCAACTCCGGCGTGGACTTCGTCCGCGGCAACTACGACGACCTGCCGGCCGCCCTGCGCGACTCGTTCGACGTCTTCGGATACGACGTACGAGGCGTCGCGCGCAGCTCGGCGCTCGAATGCTGGGACGACACGCGGTACACCAAGGCCGTCACCGACGCGAAGGGCGCCCCGGGCCCCGACGCCTTCGGCCCGGCCCTGCGCGAGGCCGCCGAGTTCAACCAGGCCTGCACGGACAAGTCGGCCGGCCTGCTGCCGTTCGTCGGCACCGAGTACGTCGCCCGTGACATCGACCTGCTGCGCCAGGCCCTGGGCGAGGAGCAACTCACCTACTACGGGCGGTCGTTCGGCACGTACATCGGTACGGTCTACGCCGCACTGTTCCCGAAGCGCGTGCGCGCCCTCGCGCTCGACGGGGCGTACGACCCGGTGCACTACGCCAACCAGCCGTACTCCTACGACAAGCCCCAGTACCTGGCCCTGGACGGCGCGATGAGCCGCTTCCTCGACTGGTGCAAGGCCGACCAGGCCACCTGCGGGTTCGGTGACGGCGACCCCCGGGCGGCGTTCGAGAAGCTCAAGAGCGACCTGGACGCCAACCCGGTGCCGACCGCCAACGGCGGCAAGGCCAACGGCTACACCCTGGTCTACCGGCTGATGTTCAACATCAACGAGGGCAAGGTCATCTGGCCCGCGTTCGGCGAGGCCCTGCGCAAGGCCCAGCAGCGCGACAACACCTCGTTCCTGCTGCGTCCGCCGTCCCCGGGCAGCTTCGACTTCCTCGTTCCGAACGTGGTCGTCGAGTGCGTCGACCGGGACTACCCGCGCGACCAGGCCCTGCTGAAGCGGAACGTCACGGCCTACGCCAAGGCCGCGCCGCTGCTCGGCCCGGCCATGGCCTTCGGCCCGCCGACCTACGACCACCAGCACGCCACGGCCTGCACCCAGTGGCCCGGCGAGCGCGTCAGCCGCTACGACGGCTCCTACCGTGCCAAGGGCTCCAAGCCGATCCTCGTCCTCGGCACCACCGGCGACCCGGACACCCCCTACCAGGACGCGGTGGCGCTGTCCCGGCAGCTCGACAACGCCTCGCTGCTCACGTTCAAGGCGGAGGGACACACCGCCTTCGGGCGGAGTGCCTGCGCGACGGACGCGGTCACGAGTTACCTGGTGGACCTGAAGGTCCCGGCCAAGGGCACGACCTGCGCGGACGAGACCCAGCCGCCGACCGTCACGCCCAAGGTGGCCCCGCCCGGCACGACGCTCGGTGAGCTCCGCAACGGCGTCAACGAGCGCCTCGACCGGCTCGGCTCGCTGCGCTGAGCCACTCGGCAGGCCTACGCTGACCGACATCGATCGACGCCCGGGGCGTCGGGCCCTCCACGGCCCGGCGCCCCTCGCGCGTCAATATCTGTGCCCGCGAAGTAAGAAATGAACACGACGCGCGATGAACATTCCTTCCTCGACAGGCAGAGCAGAATTATCCTCCGCACATGCCCGACCGCAGCGTGCTACTCTCGATCTCAGTTGCAGTTGTGGTTCCCGAAATCTTTAAGACGGGGCGATCATCACAGCGACTCGGAGTTCACAAGTTGTGGATTCCGACGCACCCCCGAAGGAGATTCAACATGGCTGCAGGCACCGTGAAGTGGTTCAACGCGGAAAAGGGCTTCGGCTTCATCGAGCAGGACGGCGGCGGCGCCGACGTCTTCGCCCACTACTCGAACATCGCCGCCCAGGGCTTCCGCGAGCTGCAGGAGGGCCAGAAGGTCACCTTCGACATCGCCCAGGGCCAGAAGGGCCCGACGGCCGAGAACATCGTTCCCGCCTGACGCTGACGCGTACTTCGCAGCTGGGGCCCGCACCTTGGGGTGCGGGCCCCAGCTCGCTGCTTTCCGGAAGAACCGCTCCCGCAAGCTCCTCGGGAATGCTCGGACCGACGCTCCGGTTGACATACTGCCGGACCCTCCCACACGGAATACCCGGCCACACCGCCGGAATATCGCCTCGTACTTCAGCGACGTATCCCGCGAGCATTCCCCGCCGATCCGATTCGGCCCCCCATTCTCTTCGGCTCGTTCTTGCAATTCTCTGCGCTGCTCATTTGCTGCGGGAATTCCTTGATACGTGCCTCATCAAGGAAGGTTCCGCATGAACCGCACACGCACGAACGACCGCTTCTCCCGCACCCGTTCGGGAGGCTCCGCCCGCACGGGTGGTTCAGGCCGCACGGGCGGTTCGGGCTCCGGAAGGGGCGGCGGCTACTCCGGTGGCTCGCGCCGTTCCGAGGGCTACAGCCGTCAACGGTCCGCTCCGCAGGGCGAGTTCGCACTGCCGGTGACGACCACCCCCGCGCTGCCCGCCGTCGAGGCGTTCGCCGAGCTCGACATGCCGGCGCAGTTGCTGGCCGCGCTCGGCCGGGAGGGCGTGACCGTGCCGTTCCCGATCCAGGCAGCGACCCTGCCGAACTCCCTCGCGGGTCGTGACGTACTGGGCCGTGGCCGCACCGGATCGGGCAAGACCCTCGCCTTCGGTCTCGCGCTCCTCGCCCGTACGGCGGGCCTGCGCGCCGAGCCGAGGCAGCCGCTGGCGCTCGTCCTCGTACCCACTCGCGAGCTGGCCCAGCAGGTCACCGACGCGCTCACCCCGTACGCCCGCTCCCTGTCGCTGCGCCTCGCCACGGTGGTCGGCGGGATGCCGATCGGCCGGCAGGCGGGCGCGCTGCGTGCCGGTGCCGAGGTCGTCGTCGCGACACCGGGCCGGCTCAAGGACCTCATCGAGCGCGGGGACTGCCGGCTGGGCCAGGTCGCCATCACCGTCCTCGACGAGGCCGACCAGATGGCCGACATGGGCTTCATGCCCCAGGTCACCGAACTGCTCAACCAGGTGCGGCCCGAGGGCCAGCGGATGCTGTTCTCGGCCACGCTCGACCGCAACGTCGACCTGCTGGTCCGCCGCTACCTCTCCGACCCGGTGGTCCACTCCGTCGACCCGTCCCAGGGCGCGGTCACCACGATGGAGCACCACGTCCTCCACGTGCACGGCGCGGACAAGCACCGGACGACCACGGAGATCGCGGCGCGCGAAGGCCGGGTCCTCATGTTCCTGGACACCAAGCACGCGGTGGACCGGCTGACCGAGCACCTGCTCAACAGCGGCGTCCGGGCCGCGGCCCTGCACGGCGGCAAGTCCCAGCCGCAGCGCACACGGACCCTGACCCAGTTCAAGACCGGACACGTCACGGTGCTGGTGGCGACCAACGTCGCGGCCCGCGGCATCCACGTCGACAACCTCGACCTGGTCGTGAACGTCGATCCGCCCAGCGACCACAAGGACTACCTGCACCGCGGCGGCCGTACGGCCCGCGCGGGCGAGTCCGGCAGCGTCGTCACGCTGGTGACCCCCAACCAGCGCCGCGACATGAGCCGCCTGATGGCCGCCGCCGGCATCACCCCGCAGACCACTCAAGTGCGTTCGGGCGAAGCGGAGTTGAACCGCATCACGGGCGCCCAGGCCCCCTCGGGCGTGCCGGTCGTCATCACCGCTCCGGTCGCGGACCGCCCGCGGCGCGGCGCCTCCACCTCGTCCCGGGGCCGCCGCGGCCGTACCGGCGGCAAGGGCCGTTCCACCGGCGAGGCCCGCCGCACACCGCAGCGGCCGTCCGCCAGCGGCGCGGCGGCCTAGGTCCTGGCACCCCCGCGTTCCCGTCGCCCGCCGGAAGAGCGGTCCGGGCGACGCCCGGTGCGCGCTCCCGGCGGGCAGTGGGAGAGTGTGCGGAGCGCTGCCCGGCGCTCCCGCCCTCTCCCGCTCGCCGATCCACCCCGGTCGGGCCGGGTCCCCCTCTTCTTCACTCTCCCCATTCCCCACCCCTCCCTTCCCTGTGAGGCATCATGCGCTGCGTCATCGCCCGGTTCCCGTTCGACCTCGACAAGAGCGGGGTCCTGGACTCGATGAAGGGCGTCAAGCCCGAGGCCATCACGGGCGAGTCCGTGATCATCGGCCGCCGCCACTACCCCGTCAAGCAGGTCGGCGAGGTCATCACCCGGCAGGACCGCCGTGACTTCACCAGCGGCGAGGTCGTACGGGCCATGACCCGGCTCGGCTTCACCTGCCAGGCGGGCCCCGAGCCCGAGCCCGCCCCGGTCGCCGCCACCCCGCTCCAGACCGCGTCGGCGCTGCTCGGCAGCCCGGCCCCGGCCCCGGCGCCGGCCCCCCTGGGCCTGTGACGACCGGCGGGAGCCGACGACACCAGGACGTACTCCCCGGCTGACGCCGGGACCAAGCGATGAGGGCCCTGCCGACGCGCGTCGGCAGGGCCCTCATCGCTGTACCGGAGCGCTCCGGTACGGCGGTTCGGCGGCGGTTCAGTGGTCGGAGTAGCTGACGTCGCCCACGGTCCAGGCGCTGACGTCCTCGATCGCGACGCGGTACATCCCGCCCGTCTCGGGAATCCCGATGTTGCCCTGAAGGATCCGGGCGAGGTGGAAGTGCAGATACGCGGGTGGCCCGTCGTGGGCGCCTCGGTCGCCGCCCTCGGGGCCGCCGCCCGCTGCCGGCTCGGCGCCGAAGACCGCGGAGAACGGGCCCAGCCGGTCCGAGTCGTTCAGGACCTCCGACACCCGCTCCCGCCACACGGCCTCGGGAGCGAGCCTGCCGGTGATGACGGCACCGCCGACCACCACGGTCAGCGACATCTGATTGCTCTGCCCGGACTCCACGAGGGCGGAGATGTCCACGAGGAGCCGGTCGGGGTTCGTCATGGAAGCCGAGTCTATTCAGCGGCCCGTCCGGCCTCACCGGCCCGGCCCCGCCCGCCTGCCCCCTGACATCACCGGCTGTCACCGGTCGTCACCGGGGACCGCAGAATACCTACGCCTCTAGCGAACTGAAATCTACTCTCGCCAGAGTAGACATTGACCTACGCCGTGATTAAAGTTTCTCTCGTACACAACGTCGGGAGAGAAGGAGCAGACGCCATCAGGATCGCCCGGCCAGGGCATCGTCCGGCCGGGTACCGCAAGACCCCGGATTGGAAGGTGGTCCACGGTCACGCATTCGCGATCCCCGCACACCCGCCCGTCTCCCGGGCCGGACTGCGGAAACAGAAGGTCGGCGCAGCAGTAGCGCCGACAGATGGTGTTCAATTTCCTTCGGGGCCCTGGTGCCGTTCGGCACCGGGGCCCCTCGACGCGTTGGTCAACGAGGTGACATGACAGCAGATACTCCGCTCAGCGGTCGTCTGGACGACGACGACTACCCCGCGTACACGATGGGCCGGGCAGCAGAAATGCTCGGCACCACCCCGGGTTTCCTCCGGGCCATCGGCGAGGCACGGCTGATCACTCCGCTCCGCTCCGAAGGCGGACACCGGCGGTACTCCCGCTACCAGCTACGGATCGCCGCGCGCGCACGCGAACTCGTCGACCAGGGAACCCCTGTCGAGGCAGCCTGCCGCATCGTCATCCTTGAGGACCAGCTCGAGGAAGCACAGCGCATCAACGCCGAGTACCGCCGCGCCGCGAACGAGACGCCCGAGACTCCCGCCTGAGCGCGGCGGAGGCCGTCAGGCGTCGGGGTGCGCGGCGTTCGCGGGGGTTCTCGCGGCCGCCAGCTCGCGGAGGATGCGGGTCAGGTCGGCCGGGGCCGCCGCGAGACGCACGGGGGTGCCCGCGTCGTCGAGTTCGGCGATGTGCCACCCGCCGGAGACGGTGTCGCCGTCGCTGCCCCGGACGCGCCGCACCTCCTTGACCGCAAGCCGCTCCACCGGCACCGGCTTCGCCGCGAACCTGCCCGGACCGGGGTGGGGCGTCACCGCGAGCGGCCCGCCGCCGAGAACGACATGGGTGCCGAAGCCGTACGGGTTGTAGTCGGTGTGCTCCAGAAACCGGGCCGCCAGGAACACGTCGTCCTCCGCGGTCCCCGTCCCGGCGGACCCCCCGGTCGCTCCCGCGACTCCTCCCGTCGCTCCCGTGGTGTCGTTCTCCCCGGGCATACGGACACGGGTGGCGCGCCACGCCCGGACAAGGAAGGCCAGTGTGGCCGCCGAGCCCGCGGCCGCCCAGGTGATCGCCACGGCATCGGTGAGCAGGGTCGTGGGGTGGAGGTAGCAGAGCGGCAGCAGCCACAGGGCCGTGCCGACGAGCGCGCCCGCGAACGGCAGGGCCGACGGAAGGACCTCGTCGTCGGGCAGCCGGCGCCCGCGCAGCCGGAGCAGCACCCGGGCGGCTGGACAGCCCGCGGCCAGCAGGCACACGGCCGCGACGACGGCCAGGTCCCCTGAGGCGGGCACGTGCGGGCGGTAGACGTGACGCCCGCCGACGACCTCCCTCACCTCACCGCGCCAGACGGTGAGTTCCACGCCGTCGCCGGGCCGGAACATCTTCGCGCCGTCCGACGAGACCGCGAGCCGCTCCATCGGCCGGCCGTCGACGAAGTACAGCCAACTGCTCTTGTTCCTGGACCGGGTGGCATCGGTCCGCGCGATCACGGCGGTCAGGGTGGTCAGGCACTCGTCGCGCTCCGCGGCGGACGTCCCGGCGGTGCACGGCGTGGCCGACCGCCACGCCCGCTCCCCCGACGCGACGCTCGGCACGAACCAGGCCGCCAGGCCCGCGCCCCCGAGCAGCAGTACGCACAGGGCCAGTGACCCGGCCCATCCCCGTCCGGCGGTGCGGTACGAGACGACGGGGACATGGTCCGACTCCGGTGCTCCATGGAGCCGGTGCAGCGCACGGAACGCGTCCAGCCTCGCGTCGAAGTCCGGATCGTCGTAGGACCAGCTCCGCGGCAGCGGAAGGAGCAGCCTGCGTCCGTCGCCCAGCAACAGGCTGACAGCACGGGTGTCCTGAACCCGGGGAGTGTTCGCGTACTTCAGGCGTACGCGCAGATCGGCGATGTCGCCCCAGCGCACACTCCGGCGCCGCAGCAGCGTCCAGGAGTGCACGCCGTAGGTGTCGGCACGTACCCGGGCGGTCGCCTTGTACAACGCCCAGCCGCCCGCCGACGCGAGAAGCAGGCCGACGCCCAGCCCCGCGTCCGGGCCCTCGTACGCCAGACGCACCACGGCCGCGCCCGCCCCGGCCGCCCCCAGTCCGGCGAAGAACCACAGAACACGTCTTCCGAAAGGGCGGCAGATCACTTCCCGCACATCGGTCATGCCCGACACCCTGTCACCGCCCGCCGGGCGCCCGCCTGTGCCGGATGCGGCAGCGTTCGGGCCGACGACACTGCCGACCGGGGCCGCCCGCCGTGTGCTGGGGCAAGCCCCACCGCCGGTCCGCAGGCCAGCACCATCGTGCGGTCCGCGCCCCGCCGACACCCTGGACACAGCAGAGCGGCGGGACCGAAGGACGAGGCGGGGCGGGGCGGCCGTATGCGCGGCCCCGCGCCTCCGTCGTGGCCGCGCAGCGTCGATTCGTACGACCAGGGGGTAGAACCGACCATGCACTCACGCATCCTGACCGTCGCACTCGCGGCTTCCGCGGTGCTCACCCTGACCGGTGTCGCCACGCCCGCGAGCGCCACCGCCGGGAGGGCCGCACCGTCGCTGGAGGGCGTCTGGCGGATGGACGGCTACGGCACGGCGGTCGCCGTGAGCGGCCGCCGTCTGACGACGTACGACACCACCGCCGTCAGCTGTCTGCCGGGCACCATGAAGGGTGAGCAGCGGGGGCACACGGCCCCGGACGGCAGCCGCCGCTTCCCCGTGTTCGGCGGGGCGGTCGACGTCACCGTCACTCCGCGGGGCGACGACACCGCGCGGCTGCGGATCGCCTCCAGCGCCGGGATCCGTACGCTGCACCGGATCGCCGCACTCCCCGGCCGGTGTGCGAAGAGGCCCGCCGCCGATCCGCGTGCGGTCTTCGACGTCTTCTGGCGGACCTACGCCGAGAACTACCCGTTCTTCGCGGCCAAGCACATCGACTGGCAGGCCGTCCGCGACCGCTACCGGCCCCGCGTCGGCAAGGACACGACCGACGACGAACTCTTCGCCGTACTGCGGGAGATGATCGAGCCCCTGCACGACGCGCACACCTCGCTGTCGGACGGGAAGGACCGGGAGTTCGGAGGCCTGCGCCCAGACACACCGCCGCACGGTCCAGAGGATCTCGCCCGGATCGACACGGCGGTCACGAAGGCGGTCGGGGTGCCGCTGCGGCAGTACGCGAACGGGGCGCTGTCGTTCGCCCGCCTCCCGGAGGGCACCGGCTATCTGCGCATCACCCGCTTCGTGGGCTACACCGACGAGGAGTCGTACGCGAAGTGGGAGGCGGAACTGGACGCGGCCCTGGACCGGATCCCGTGGCAGAAGCTGCCCGGGCTGATCCTGGACGTGCGGCTGAACGGCGGCGGCGCCGACCCGCTGGCACTGCGCGTCGTCTCGCGGCTGACGGACCGTCCGTACACCGCGTACACCAAGTACGCGCGCAACGACCCGCGGGACCCGACCCGGTTCACACCCGGGCAGCCGGTCACGGTACGGCCGCACCACGGGCCCCGCTTCGCCGGACCGGTCGCGGTCCTCACCGGACCGCTGGCGGTCAGCGCGGCCGAGACCTTCACCCAGGCGCTGATGGCACGCAGCCCGGAGCCCGTGCGGATCGGGCAGAACACCCAGGGCGTCTTCTCCGACACCATGGACCGCACCCTGCCGAACGGCTGGACCTTCGCGCTGCCCAACGAGGAGTTCCGTACGGCCGACGGCACCACCTTCGACGGGTCCGGCATCCCACCGCACCACCGCACCCCGGTCTTCACCGAGGAGGAGTTCGAGCAGGGCCGCGACAGCGCACTGACAAAGGCACGGGAGCTGCTGCGCCGCCGGGACGGACAGGCGTGACGGACGCGTGACGGACCGGACCGGTGAGCCGTCCTGGATCTCACCGGTCCGTTCCCCTGACCGAGGCCCGTCAGATGTCGAACTCCTGGTCCCGGGTCTCCGGGAGGGCCAGCAGGCACAGGAGGCTCAGCAGGCAGAGGGTGCCGGTGTAGAAGCCGAGGACCAGTGGTGATTCCCAGTGGCTGTTCAGCCAGGTGGCGACGAGTGGGGCGAAGCCGCCGCCGAGGGTGTTGGCGAGGATGAAGGCCGCGGAGGCGCCGGTGTAGCGCAGCCGGGCGGGGAACAGCTCCGGGAGGAAGGCCGCCACCGGGGAGAACATCAGCGCCAGGAACATCAGGCCGACCGTGTAGGCGCCGGTGATCACCAGCCCGTCGCGCGAACTCAGCGAGGCGTACATGGGCACCGCCCAGACCACGCAGCCGACGGCTCCGGCCAGCATCACCGGGCGTCGGCCTATCCGGTCGGAGAGCTTGGCGACCGGCAGGGTGATGGCGATTCCGGCCGCCGCGCCCACGCTCGCCGCCGTCAGCATCGTGTTCTGGGGGATGCCGAGTTCCTTCGGCCCGTACGAGATGCTGTAGACGATCGTCAGGTAGTAGACGGCCGAGCCGCCGATCGCCGCGCCCGTGCCGAGCAGCACCCGGCCGGGGTACCGCTTGAGCAGCGTGACCAGCGGAAAGCGGGAAGCCGTCGCGGGTGCGGAAGCGATCGCGGATGCGGGACCCGGTGCTGGTGCTGGTCCTGGTGCGGGTGCTGGTTGCGGCTGTGTCGTGCGGTTCGCCGTCGCGTCGAACACCGGCGACTCGGAGACCGTCGTACGGACCCACAGGCCGACCACGACGAGCACGGTGCTGAGCAGGAACGGGATCCGCCAGGCCCAGTCGACGAAGCCGTCCCGGCCCACGATGTTCAGGGTGGGCAGGATGACCGCGGTGGAGAGCAGGAAGCCGAGCGAGGGGCCGGCCTGCGGGATGGACGCGTACAGCGCGCGGCGGCCGGGCGGCGCGTGTTCCGCGGCGAGCAGCACCGCCCCGCCCCATTCGCCGCCCATGCTGACGCCCTGCAGCAGACGGAGCGTCACCAGCAGTACGGGGGCGAGAAGTCCGGCGGTCTCGTACGTGGGCAGCAGTCCCACGCCGACCGTGGCCACGCCCATCAGCAGGAGCGAGGCGACCAGGGCCCGTCTGCGGCCCAGCCGGTCACCGATCGTGCCGAACAGGACGACGCCCAGGGGGCGGGAGAGGAAGGCCGCGGCGAACGTGAGGAACGCGGCCAGGGAGGAGACGGTGGCGTTGCCCGAGGGGAAGAAGGCGGGGCCGAGGACGAGTGCGCTCGCGGTGCCGTACACCGCGAAGTCGTAGTACTCGATCGTGGTGCCGACCAGGCTGGCGACGGCGACCCGCGGGGCCTCGGTCTTCCCGGCGGACGTCTCGGTGGTCCTCGCCGTCGGCGGTGGGGACGCGGCCGGTCTTGGGCCGGCGGTCACGGGAGCGGTCTTGGACGGTAAATCAGGCATGGGGAAGTCACTTCCGGTACGCCCGGTCCGTACGGTCCGGGTGCAGATGGGGGGACGGCCTCGCATGTAACACGTTCCGGAGCGCGCCTGACACCCTAAGCCCGGAAATTCAATTTCGACAAGGAAGCCCGAAAGAAAAGCTGCCCGCGGGAATTGCCTGGCATTTACACGTGACATCCGCAGGAAAGTGTCCGATGCGGCCATGCGCGGGGCAGACCTCCTCAATGCGCATAGAGCACATCACACCCGCCACCTCGTCATTTGCCGCCCAACACCCCACGAACAGCACTCTCCTGCGGCGTCAACCCCGCCATACCTGTCAAATCACTGTCAATATTCATTCCTGAACACGCATAAAAATTTGCCGGTGATCACGCCTTGCCAACGGTCGATTACGCGTGAATGCTGATGCCGACTGAACTTGAAAGTTCTACGACCATCGTTTTTCGGACATGGAGACCGCAACAGGATGTCGCGGTTCGGCTTTCTTAAATGCGGCCTCCGGGCTGGGAAGGCGCATTACCCATGCTGAAAACTGGCAAGCTATTACGCTTGAGAAGACTTTCACTCGCGGGTGACGACCGGCACCTGCTCGTACCGCTCGACCACAGCGTCTCGGACGGCCCGATCGTCCCCGCCGACAAGTGGGACGACCTGCTGCGCGCACTGGTGGCGGGCGGGGCCGACGGGGTCATCGTCCACAAGGGGCGCGCCCGCGCCTTCGCCCCGGACATCCTCAGGAGCTGCGCCCTGGTGGTGCACCTGAGCGCCAGCACCGCCCGCTCCGCCGACGTCCACGCCAAGGTGCTGGTCGCCGATGTCGAGGAGGCACTGCGGCTCGGCGCCGACGCGGTCAGCGTCCACGTGAACATCGGCTCGGACACCGAGTCCCAGCAGCTCGCCGACCTGGGGGCGGTGGCCCGTTCCTGCGATGCGTGGGGCATGCCGCTGATCGCGATGGTCTACCCCCGCGGCCCCCGTATCGAGGACCCGCGCGACCCTGCCCTCCTCGCCCATCTGGCCAATGTCGCCGCCGATCTGGGCGCGGACATGGTGAAGACCTCCGTCGCCCTGCCGATCGACCGGATGGCCGAGGTGGTGGCGGCCAGTCCCATCCCCGTGCTCGCGGCCGGCGGTCCGCCCGACGGCTCCGACCTGGTCGAGTACGGGGCCGCCGTGATGGCCACCGGCTGCCGGGGCCTTGCCATCGGCCGCCGGATCTTCTCGGCCCCCTCGCCCGCCGCGCTGGTGTCCCGGCTCTCCGCGGTCGTGCACGGCGGCAGCACCATCTCGGATGACATGAGCATGACTAAGTATTCGACGATCGTGGCAGGAGTCGCATGAGGTTCGCATGGATCGATCTCCGTGAGGTCCCCCGTCCGCAGCTCCAGGCAGTGGTGGACGCGGCCGTCCACAGCCGGATGGCCGGAGTCGTGGCCGCCGACGCCGAGCTACTGGGGACGCTGCCGCCGACGGTGACCCGGGTGCTGGTCACCGGGGGTTCGGGCACGGCCGCCGCGAAGCAGCCCGGGGACAGGCCCGGAGCCAAGCCGGGCGAGAAGGAGGCGAAGGGCGCCGGGGGCGCGAAGGATGCCAACCTCCCTTCCGGGAAGGGCAGTTCACCGGCCAGCACAGGAACCGCCACAGGAGCCGCCACGGAAACCGCCACCGGAATCGACCTCCTGCTACGGAAGTTCGGCACCCAGGAGGAGCTGGACGCCCTCGCGGCGGACAACCGTGCCGTCGGTGGCGCGGGCGGAACCGGCGGCACGGGGAGCATGGGGGCCACGGGGAGCATGGGGACCACGGGGGGCACCGGTGGCACGCCCGCCGCCGGGTTCATCGACGTACGGGACGACCGCACCCTGACGCTGTCCTGCGCGGGTGCCATGGCGTTGCCGTACACCGTCATCCACTTCGCCGACCCGACCAAGATCCCGCTGGAGATCGTGCTCGCCGCGGCCGAGTCCGCCGAGGGCAAGCTGGTGACGGTCGTCGACGGGCTGGAGGAGGCGGCCATCGTCTTCGACGTCCTCGAACGCGGCTCGGACGGCATCCTCTTCACGCCCCGCAGCGCAGACGAAGTGTTCGCGCTGGCCCGGCTGTTGGAGGCCACCACACCCCAACTGGAGCTGTCCACACTGACCGTGGAGAGCATCCGGCACGTGGGGCTCGGCGACCGGGTCTGCGTGGACACCTGCTCGCACTTCGAGGAGGACGAGGGCATCCTGGTCGGCTCGTACTCCTCCGGGTTCGTGCTCTGCTGCAGCGAGACGCACCCGCTGCCGTACATGCCGACCAGGCCGTTCCGGGTCAACGCCGGTGCCCTGCACTCGTACACGCTCGGGCCCGACAACCGCACCAGCTACCTCAGCGAGGTGGGCTCCGGCAGCGTCCTGCTGGGGGTCGGCGCCGACGGCCGCACCCGGCGGGTCGTGGTCGGCCGCGCCAAGCTGGAGTCCCGGCCGCTCCTGGAGATCCGTACCCATGCCGAGGACGGCCGGCTGGTCAGTCTGACCGTGCAGGACGACTGGCACGTACGGGTGCTCGGCCCGGGCGGGAAGGTCCTCAACGTCACCGAACTGCGGACCGGTGACGAACTGCTCGGCTATCTGGCCACGGACAAGCGCCATGTGGGCCTGCCCATCGGCGAGTTCTGCAAGGAGGTCTGATGGGCGGCGGCCTGAGAGACCCGCTGAGGGACCCGCTGAGAGACAGCGACCTGTCCGGTGGTCCCGTGGACGTCGACGGGATGGGTTCCCTCGTCCGACGGCTGTTCGACGCGCGGGACGACACCCTGCCGTATCTGACACATCAACAGGAGACCGTCACCCGGGGCGAGTTACGGGAACGGGTGGCCAAGCAGGCCGCCGTGTTCGCCGGATTCGGCATCGGTCCGGGCAGCGCCGTCGGTCTGCGGACTCCGCCCAGCTTCACCCAGGTCGAGGTGCTGCTCGCGCTGTGGCGGCTGGGCGCCCAGGTGATGCTCTTCGACTTCCGGCTCAAACCGGCCGAGGTGGCGGCGCTCTGCGCGTCCTGCCGGCCGCAGTTCATGGTCCGGGCGGGCTCCAACGTCCAGGCGACGTTCGGCTTCCGGCCCGAGTACGAGGTCGTCACCGAGTGCCGCGGAACGGGCCGGCCGGCCGCCACCGGGCACCGGCTGGTCCAGTTCAGCTCCGGCTCCACCGGGCGGCCCAAGGTGATCGGCAGGACCGCCGCCTCGCTCGCCGCCGAGGTGGACCGGTTCGCCGGGATCACCGGGATGCCGGGCGAGGGCGACCGCGTACTGCTGCTCAGTTCGACGGCGCACAGTTTCGGCCTCGTCGCCGGGCTGCTGCACTCCCTGGCGGCCGGTGTCTCCGTCGTCTTCGCGCCCCGGATCTCGGCCCGCGACCTCCTGCGGACCGCGGTGGACCACCGGGTCACCGCCCTGTTCGGGGTGCCGATGCACTACGAACTGCTCGCCGCCGCCGTCGATCCGCCCGGACTTCCCGACCTGCGGGTCGCGGTGTCCGGCGGCGAACTGATGCCCCCGGACGTCGCCGCCCGGTTCACCGAGCGGTACGGGGTGCCGGTCGGCGAGTCCTACGGCACCACCGAGAGCGGTGTCGTCGCCATGGACGTCGGCGGCACGCTGCGGCCGTCCGTCGGCCCGGCCGCGCCCGGCATGGTCGTACGGGTGCGGCGGGGCGAACTGGACGTCGCCCTCGACGAGTCGCCGTATCTCTTCGACTCCGGCGGTACGCAGTACGCGGACGGCTGGCTGCGTACACGGGACCGGGCCTCGGTGGACGGCAGCGGCGGGGCCGTGCGGGTGCACGGCCGTGCCGACTCCCTTGTCGTGATCGGCGGACTCAAGGTGGATCTCACCGAGGTCGAGAACGTGCTGCGGGGGCATCCCGCGGTTGAGCAGGCGGTTGTGGTTCACGGGGACGTGACCGAGGCGTATGTCGTGACGCGCGCCGCCGCTTCCGCCGAGGGCGGGGTTCCTTCGGCGGAGGAGTTGCTGCGGTGGTGTCGGGAGCGGCTCGCCGACTACAAGTTGCCGCGGGTGGTTCGGCTGTTGGATGCGTTGCCTCGTACGTCCAACGGGAAGCTTGTTCGCCAGCCCACGTTGTTGCGTGAACGCGCTGTCGGGTGAGGTGGGGTAGCTCCCGTTGATCGTTGGCCGCGGGCCCGTTGTGGCTTGTCGCGCAGTTCCCACGCCCCTGACGGGGCGCCCGTGCTGCGCCGGAATACACCTTTCACGATCCTTCACATGGAGACATCCATCATGAGTACGTCTGTCTTGGAAGACGAGATCCGTGAGTTCGTGCTCGGCACCGTCATCGACGAGATGAACATCCTGATGAGCCGTGACGGGATCACGGACGAGAGTCCGGTGACCGTCGGTGGGCTGGATCTGGACTCGTTGAGTCTGATCGAGCTCACGTTGCGGCTGGAGTCGCGGTTCGGTGTGGAGATACCGGACACCGACATCGAGCCCCTGGCCTCCCTGACCCTCGGCTCTCTCGTCGCCGAGATCGTCCGACGCGGTGCGAAGGCATGAGCACGGGGGCCACGGCGAGCGACGCGCGTGAGGGTGAGCCCGCGCTCTCCCCCCTCACCACCGACACCGTCCGCGAGCTGCTGGCGGACCGCAAGATCTTCCCCGGCGTGCCGGCCGAACTCGGTGAGGACACCGAACTGATCCTGGACTCCCTGGGGTTGGTCTGGCTGCTGCACGTCGTGGAGGAGCGGTTCGGGCTGGTCGTGGAGCCCACCTACGAGGACATCGCCGACTTCACCTCGCTGCGGCGGCTCACCGACTATCTGCGTGCCGCCCAGGCGGACCAGGCGGTCCGCCCCGAAGGGGGTGGCCGCCGTGAGCGGTGAGGTGACCGTCACCGGGTTCGGCGTGCGTACCGCGTTCGGCACGGGGGCCGACGCCTTGCGGCGGGGGGTGTTCGCGGGGGTTCCCTCGTTCGCCGCCACCACCCGGTTCGATACCGGGCCCTACCGTACGGCGATGGCGGGGGCCGCGGTCGATGGGCCCGGGGGTGTTGAGGGGTGGGCCCTGCGTTTCGCGCTCGCGCGGTGCGGGGCGGAGGCCCTGGACATGGCGGGGTTGCGCCCCGGCGCGGAAGCCGCCGTGTTGCTCGGTGTGGCCGGGGATCACACGAGTGTGACTCGGTATTGGCGAGGTGATGGGTCGTCCGGAAGCTGCGGGTCCGTCGTGGCTGGTCGCGCAGTTCCCCGCGCCCCTGAAAAGCAGCCGGTGCGCGGGACCTCCAAGGACGTGAGGCGCGTTGGCGATGCCGTGCCCGCTCGGCTGGCCGAGCTTCTGGCCGGGGAGCTCGGGTTGGTCGGGCCTCGGCTGACCTTCACCAATGCCTGTGTCGCCTCTGCCGCCGCGATCATTCATGGCTGTCGGCTGATCTCGTCCGGGCGGATCGACGTGGCCGTCTGTGCGGGCGGATATCTGGTGGAGGAGGAGACGTTCGGGAAGTTCGACTCCGGGCGTGCGCTGTCGTGTGACGGGATGGTGCGGCCGTTCAGTGCCGACCGCAGTGGGCTGCTGCTCGGCGACGGTGTGGCGGTCGTCGTGCTGGAGTCCGCCGAGCATGCCCGGCGCCGCGGTGCCCGGCCACTGGCGGGCGTGGTGGGCTGGGGCGCGGCCTCGGACGCCCACCACATCGCCCAGCCGCACCCGGAAGGTGTCGGACTCGCCCGCGCGGCCCGGCAGGCGATGCGGCTCGCCGGCGACCCGGACGGGGCCGCCCTCGACTACGTCAACGCCCATGGCACCGGCACCAAGTACAACGACGGGGCCGAGACCCGCGGACTGCGGGCCGCCTTCCCGGAGCGGGCCGAGTCGATACCGGTCAGCTCCACCAAGAGCACCACCGGCCATCTCCTGGAGGCGGCGGGCGTCGTGGAGTTCGTGATCACGATGCTGGCCCTGACGGACGGCGTGCTGCCGCCGACCGCCGGGTTCACCCGGCCCGACCCGGAGTGCGACCTCGACTACGTGCCGAACGAACCGCGCCGGACCGACCTCCGCAGGGCCCTCACCGTCAACGCCGCCTTCGGAGGCGCCAACACCGCACTCGTCCTGGAGCGGCCGTGACCCCGACCACGAAGACCGAGAACAGCCACGGAACCGTGCTGCGGTCGTCCCTCGGCATCCTCACCACCGCGACCGCCACCCACGGCACCGGCCGGGGCGGCGACATCCCGCTGCCGAGGCTCCCCGGCTTCGTGGAGTCGGCCTTCAGCCCGCTCGCGTACGAGGCCGCCCGGCTGTGCCTCGCCGAACGGCCCGGGGACGGCTCGCGCACCGCGGTCGCGCTGGCGAGTACGGCCGGTGACACCACCACCGCTGATCTGGCCAGCCGGCGCATGGTCTCCGGGCGGGTCCACAACCCGCTGCTGTTCATGCAGGCCACCCCCAACTCCGTACTCGGCTATCTGAGCCGGGAGTTCGGGATCACCGGGCAGATGTTCAGCCTCTCCACCCTCGACGACCCGGTGACCGAGCTGCTCTCCATGGCGGACCTCCTCCTGGAGGACCCGGAGGTGGACCGGGTCCTGGTGATGGGCGTGGAGCTGGGCGGCAGCGAGCGACTGGCCGCCGTGTACGAGGAGTTGGCCGGTGGCAACGGCCGTGCGGTCCCGGTCGCCGCCCTTCCCGCGTCCGCCGGGCTGGCCGTCGCGCTGCTGCTCGGCCGTCCCGGCGCCGACACACCGGTGACGATCCGGTCGACCGAGATGTACATCCCTGACGCCAACGCCGACGCCAGTGCCGAAACCGACACCGGTCCCGTCGCGACCGGGCGACCCGGTGACATCCAGGGGCTGTTCGAGCTGGCCGGCGTCCACCGGCGGGTGCTGCGGGAGGGCGGGAGTCACCTCCTGGTGACCGGCTCGCGCGCGCCCGCGTTCCTCCTCACCGCCGACACAGAGGCAACGACCGACGCAAGGAACGGGACGGAGACCCATGCTCATCTCTAGGCAGGAGCGGGCACGGATCTGCTCCGACACCGAACTCGGCGCCGGCAACGTACTGGAGCGCCTGACCGCGTACGGCCGGCCGCTCGACGAGCCCGTGCTGTGGACGGACGGCGGCTGGCGGGCGCCGGACGGCAGCCGGCCCGAGGTGCTCACCCTCGGGCAGCTGTGCGAGGCGGTGGAGACGTACGCGGGCTGGTACGCCTCCCAGGGTGTGCGGCCCCGCGACCCGGTCGCCGTCCACTCCTACTCCAGCGCCGAGTTCGCGGTGAACTTCCTTGCGCTGACGGCTCTCGGTGCCGTTCCCTCGTTCGTCAACGGCAATCTGCCCCCGGAGACCGCCCGGGAGTACGTACGACGGCAGGGCGCGGTCGGCGCCTTCACCGACCGCGAGCACCATGACGTGCTGTCCGACGCGGAGGGGTCGGAGGGGCTCGGCTTCTGCGTCACCGCCGCCGACATCCGCCCGGAGCACCGCGAGTTCCTCCCGACCTCCCATCCGTACCGGCACGACCCCACCGATCCGGTGCTCATCTCGCACTCCTCCGGAACAACCGGTATGCCCAAGGGAGTTCCGCACACCCACCGGACGCTGATGTACGCGCAGGTGCACCGGCTCCGCTACTCCACCGGTACCGACATGGCACGCACGCTGGTGGGGCTGCCGGGCGCGCACAACGCCATGGTGGCGACGCTGCTGTACTGCCTGCTGCTGCGCACGGACATCAAGCTGCTCTCCAGCCAGCGCGGTGCCCAAGTACTGGACGCCATCGAGGAGTTCGCGCCCACCACCGTGCTGGCCTTCGCCGGGACCTTCGGCGAGATGGCCGCCGAGCCGCTCGCGGACCGTGATCTGTCGAGCGTGCAGGTGTGGTTCAACACCGGGGACGCGGCCCACGAGTCGCACATCCGGGCCCTCGTCCAGCACGGCAGCCACCGGACGATGGGCAAGGACCTGCGGCGCGTACGGGTCGAGGGTTCCGTCTTCGTGGACGGGCTCGGCTCGTCCGAGGCCGGCTACTCCGTCTTCCACAACCGGCACACCAAGGACACCTCGGCCTACTCGCGCTGTGTCGGCAAGCCCATCAGCTTCGCCGAGGCCGCCGTGCTCGCCGAGGACGGCACCCCGCTGCCGCCCGGCCGGATCGGCCGCCTCGGCCTCAAGTCGCCCACCCTCACGCCCGGTTACTGGAACGACTCGCTGACCTGGAACCGGATGCGGCTGGGCGGCTACTGGCTCACCGGGGACCTCGCCCAGCAGGACGAGGAGGGCAACTTCTACCACCTGGACCGGGCACCGGACGCCGTCCGGACCCGCGACGGGATCCTCTTCAGCACCCGCACCGAGGAACTCCTGCTGCGGGAGCTGCCCGAGCTTGCCGACTGCACGGTCGTCGGGGTCGCACCCGAGGGCGTACGGGCCGACTGGGACGGCGACGGGGAGGCCGAGGCGTACGCGCTGCTCCAGCTCGCGGACGAGCAATACGCGGACGAGCAGAACGACGAGCAGAACAACGACGGCGACTGGACCGGGCGGGTCAACGCCGTGCTCACCGCCGCCGGATTCCCCCCGGTGACCCGGGCCCTGCGGATGAAGCCCGACGACGTGGCCAAGGGCGCCACCGGAAAGGTCCTGAAACGCGTCATGCGCGACCGGTTCGCCGTCAGGGGGCAGGTGTGAGTACCGACGAGGTGAACCAGCGCGCGCAGACGGTGGAGGCGTACCGGCTGTGGTGGCAGCACGACGCCCACTGGTACCAGGGCGTGGCGAGCCGCTTCGGGCAGCAGGCCGCGAACGAGCTCAACGCCGAGGCGCTGCGCAAGGTCGCCCTGCACGTCGGGCAGCGCGTCGGCCGCAGGTCGGGACCGCTGCCCGACAGCGGTGACAACGGCAAGGACCTGGAGGAGCTGCGCCGCCGCTACGACGAGTGCGGCGACCGGATGTTCCCCCGGGAGTTGCGCAACGCCTCCACCGAGGTCGAGGACGAGGGAGAGGGCCAAGGCGAGGGCCTGATCGTGCTCACGCTGCGGCGGAACTTCGCCATCACCATGGTCCGGATGGCCGGTTCGCTGGAGGGCTACCGGTGCCCGTGCACCGACATCCACGCGGGCTGGTCCGAGGGGCTCGGCGTGACCCTGACGGAGAACCGGGCCGAGAGCTGTCTGCGCGACGGCGACAAGGCGTGCCGGCTGCTGATGCGGGTCGCCACTCCTGTCGCTCCCCCTGCTCCCGCCACTCCCCCCGCTCCCGTCTCCTCCCCCGCCATGGAGGGCTGAGCCATGCGCGTACTGGTCGCCGGGGCCACCGGAGTGGTCGGACATCCGCTGGTGGGGGCGCTGCGGGCGCGGGGTCATGAAGTGAGCGCGCTGGTACGGGAGGAGTCCCGGGCTCCGGAGGCGGACACGGTCGTGGTCGCCGACGCCCTGGACCGGGCGGGCCTGCTGGCCGCGGTGTCGGCGGTCCGGCCCGAGGTGGTCGTCCACCAGATGACGGCACTGCGGCTGCTGCCCGACGACCCGGTGGAGGCCTTCGCGCTGACCGCGCGGCTGCGGACCGAGGGGACCGCCAACCTGGTCGCCGCGGCCCACGCGTCCGGTGCGCGGCGGCTGGTCGCGCAGTCCGTCGCCTTCGCCGCCGCCCCGGCCGGGGATCCGGTACTCGACGAGGACGCGCCGCTGTACGTGGACGCCCCGGACGCCGGCTGGGCCGCCACCGTACGGGCCGTCGCCGAGTTGGAGCGACAGGTCCTGGGCGACGGCCCGGACCTCGCGGGCGTGGTGCTGCGGTACGGCACGCTCTACGGCCCCGGGACCGCGTACGCCCGTATCGGCGGAACCGGCCAACGGGTGTTGACCGGGAAGCTCCCGCTGCCCGGGGGCGGGTCCGGGATCACCTCGTTCGTGCATCTGGTGGACGCCGTGGGGGCGGCCGTCGCGGCGGTCGAGTCGGAGGCCACCGGCGTCTTCCACGTGACCGACGACGATCCGGCCCCGGCCGCGCAGTGGCTGCCGCACTTCGCCCGCACATTGGGCGGCCCGCCCCCGCGGACGATTCCGGCGGCACTCGCGCCCCGGCTCCTGGGCTGGTTCATGGCCCATCAGCTCACCGCGGCGCGTGGCGCGGCGAACGACCGGGCCCGTACGGAACTGGGCTGGAAGCCGCTGCGGCCGAGCTGGCGCGACGGGCTGGGCCGGGAATGACCGGGCCCGGTGACGCCATCGGCATGTGTGTGATCGGCGCCGGTCCGCGGGGGCTCTCGGTCCTTGAGCGGGTCTGCGCCAACGCGGGACAGGCCGCCGGGCCGGTCGTGGTCCACCTCGTCGACCCGTACCCGCCCGGCGCGGGCGCGGTGTGGCGGACCGACCAGCCGCCCGAGCTGCTGATGAACACGGTCGCCTCCCAGGTGACCCTGTTCACCGACGACAGCGTGGACTGCGCGGGACCGTCGGTGCCGGGGCCGAGCCTGTACGAGTGGGCGCGCACCCTGGGGCCCGAGGCGTACCCGGACCGGGTCCTGGAGGAGGCGCGGCGGCTCGGCCCGGACACCTATCCGACCCGCGCCTTCCACGGCCACTACCTGGAGTGGGTCTTCCGGCATCTCTTACACACCGCCCCTCCCGGGGTGACGGTCCACACCCACCGGGCGACCGCGGTCGCGCTGGCGGACACCCCGGACGGGCGGCAGACGGTGACTCTGGAGGACGGCGAACTGCTGGCCGGGCTGGACTCGGTGGTGCTGGCGCTCGGCCACGGCGACCTGACCCCGAGCCCGGAGGAACGTGCGCTGGGTTCCTTCGCCGACCGGCACGGCCCGGCCGTCCATGTGCGGCCCGCCAACCCCGCCGACGTCGACCTGAGCCGGATCGCGCCGGGCACACCGGTCGCCCTGCGCGGCCTCGGGCTGAACTTCTTCGACTGCGTGGCGCTGCTCACCGAGGGCCGCGGCGGCACGTTCAAGGAGAGCCAGTCCGGCCTGGTCTACCTCCCGAGCGGCAACGAGCCGGTGCTGTACGCCGGTTCGCGGCGCGGGGTGCCGTACCACGCACGCGGCGAGAACGAGAAGGGCGCGCTCGGCCGCCACCACCCCCGCTTCCTGACCCCCGAGGTCGTCGCCGGGCTGCGGCGGCGCGCGGACGACGGGCACCCCGTCTCCTTCCGCGACGAGATCTGGCCGCTGATCGACCGTGAGGTGCGGACCGTCCACGACGAGGCGTGGACCGACCTGTACGGGGTGCCGCCCGCCGAGCCGTGGGACTGGCGGCGGATCGAACGGCCCTACGGCGACCGGGACTTCACCGGCCGGGACGACTTCCGGCACTGGCTGCTGGAGTACCTGCGCCGGGATGTCGCCGAGGCACGGCTGGGCAATGTGAGCGGGCCGATGAAGGCCGCGCTGGACGCCCTGCGGGACCTGCGCAACGAGATACGGCTCGTGGTCGACCACGGCGGGGTGTCCGGCGCGTCGTACCGGGCCGAACTGGACGGCTGGTACACGCCGTTGAACGCATACACGTCGATCGGCCCGCCGGCCTTCCGTATCGAGCAGCTCATCGCGCTGATCGAGGCCGAGGTGGTGCATGTGCTCGGCCCGGGGATGCGCGTACGGCCCTCCGCGCGCGACGGCGGCTTCCTCGTGGACGCGGAGCAGGTGCCCGAACCTCCGGTGCTGGTCCGCGCGCTCGTCGAGGCGCGGCTGCCCGTCGTCGATCTGCGGCGGAGCACCGACCCCCTGCTGCGGGGGCTGCTGGCCGCCGGTGACTGTGTCCCGTACCGGCTGGGTGGCCGGGAGACGGGCGGGCTCGCGGTGACCAGGAACCCGCCCCGGCTGGTGGACGCGGCGGGCCGGGCGCACCCGCGCCGGTTCGCCTTCGGGGTGCCGACGGAGGGGGTGCGCTGGGTGACGGCGGTCGGCATCCGGCCGGGCGTCGGCTCGGTGACGCTGGAGGACTCGGACGCGATCGCGCGGGCGGCGCTGATGCTGCCGGAAGCGGCCGAAGTTCCGCCGCCCGAAGTCCCGCCGATGGACATGACTTTGACGGTTCATCAAAAGCGTCAGACACATCAGCCGTCGGGCGAAGGAGGCCGAGGAGCGTGAACGTGATGTCCGTGGGTACCGACGCGGGTCTGCTCGCCCCCACCTGGGCGGGTACGCCCGCGGCCGCCGAGGTCACCGACGAGGCGTGGCTGCAGGCCATGCTCGACGCCGAAGTGGCGCTGGCCCGGGCCCAGTACGCGGTCGGGCTGACACCCGCCGCCGCGGTGCGGGCGATCGCCTCGGTGGCCCGCGCGGACCGGCTCGACCTGGTCGCCCTGGCCCACGCGGCCCGGGCCGCGGCCAATCCGGTGGTCGCGCTGGTGACGGCGTTCACCGAGGTGGTCGCCGCCAAGGACGCGGCCGCCGCCGAGTACGTACACCGGGGGTCGACCAGCCAGGACATCCTCGACTCCGCGGCCATGCTGGTCGCCGGCCGGGTGCTCGGCCTGATCGCCGCCGACCTGCAACGCACCGGCGCCGCCCTGGCCGCGCTGGCCGACACCCACCGCCACACCGTCCTTGCCGGTCGCACCCTGGCCCAGCACGCGGTGCCCACCACCTTCGGTCTCAAGGCGGCGGGCTGGCTCCAGCTGGTCGGCGACGCCCTGGTCCGGGTGCGGGCGGTCGCGTCCGCGCTCCCGGCCCAGCTGGGGGGAGCGGCGGGGACGCTTGCCGCGTACGGCGAGTACGCCCTGCTGGATCGCGGGGAGGGCCAGGAGGACGGGGAGAGCGGGGCCGGGGGACGGAACCCGGACGGCGGCGAGGGCGGTGTCGAGCTGCTCCGCCCCTTCGCCGAGGCGCTGGGGCTGGCCGAGCCGGTGTTGCCGTGGCACACCGTGCGTACGCCCGTCGCCGAGGTGGGGGCGGTGCTCCAGCTGGTCACCGGCGCGCTCGGCAAGTTCGCGCTCGACGTGCAGACGCTGTCCCGTACGGAGATCGGTGAGGTGTCCGAGCCCGCGGCCGCCGGACGCGGGGCCTCCTCGGCGATGCCGCAGAAGCGCAATCCCGCGCTGGCCACGCTGATCGTGTCGGCCGCACGTCAGGTGCCCGCCCATTCCCTCGTACTGGCCCAGTGCCTGCTGGCCGAGGACGAGCGGCCGGCCGGGGCGTGGCACGCCGAATGGCAGCCGCTGCGGGAGGCGTTGCGGCTGGCGGGCGGGGCCGCGCACACGGCCGTCGAGCTCGCCGAGGGGCTGGTCGTCCACCCGGAGCGGATGCTGGCCAACCTCGAACTGACCGGGGGCGCCCTCGTCACCGAGCGACTGACGGTGGTGCTGGCCCCGGCGCTCGGCAAGGTGCGGGCGAAGAAGCTGCTGACCGCCGCGTCGGCCGAGGCGGCCGACACCGGACGCCCGCTGGCGGAGGTGCTGGCCGGGCACCCCGAACTCTCGGCCCGGTTCACCCCCGCCCGGCTGTCGGAACTGCTCGACCCGGCCCGCTACACGGGCGCGGCCGACGCACTGGTCGACCGGGCGCTGGGCAGATTCGCGGAGCTCGACGACAGGGGAGGCAGCCGATGACCGCCGTGAGCCGGGCGGAGGAGAAGGGAGCCGTCCCGTCCCGGTCCTGGCCCGTCCTCGTGGTCGTGGTCTGCGCCCAGATGCTGATCTGGCTGGACACCTCGGTCCTCAACGTCGCCGTGACCACGCTCGCCGACCCGGTCGACGGCCTGGGCGCGACCCCCGCAGAGCTGGAGTGGGTGGCGAGCGCCTACACCCTGGTCTTCGCCGGCACGCTCTTCGCGGGCGGTGCGCTGGCCGACCGTTTCGGCCCCCGGAACACCCTCGTCGCGGGGCTCGCGCTGTTCGGCGCCGCCTCCGGCGCGGGCGCCTTCGCCACCTCTCCCGTCTGGCTGATCGTGGCGCGCGCCGCCATGGGCGCGGGCAGCGCGCTGCTGATGCCCGCGACCCTGTCGGTCATCGTGCAGAGCACCCCGGAGGAGAAACGCACCCGGGCGATCGCGATCTGGAGCTCGTCCAGCGGTCTCGGGGTGGCCGTCGGACCGGTCGTCGGCGGGGCGCTGCTCAGCCACTTCTGGTGGGGATCGGTTTTCCTGGTCAACGTGCCGATCGTGGCCCTGTGTCTGGCCGGAGTGGTGGCCGTCGTACCGGAGTTGAAGGGTCCCCGGCGCAGGGTGCTCGATCTCCCCGGTCTCGCCCTGTCGGTGCTCGGTCTCGGCGGAGTGGTCTACGGGATCATCGAACTCGGCAACGGACAGACCTGGTACGGCCCGCACGTGCTCCTGCCCCTCCTGCTGGGCGGCGCGCTGCTCGCCCTCTTCGTCGCCGGTCAGCGCAGGTCGCCCGCGCCCAGCCTCGATCTGCGGCTGTTCAGGCAGCCCGGGTTCACGGCCGGGAGCGTGGTGCTGCTGATCGCGTTCATGGCACTGGCCGGGCACCTCTTCTACGCGGCCTTCTATCTGCAGGGGCCGCGCGGGCTCTCCCCCGCCGACGCCGGAACGGTCATGATCGCCGCGGCGATCGGCATCGTCCTGGGCAGTCAGGCGTCCCCCGCGCTGAGCCGGCTGCTCTCGGCCCGGTGGACGGTCGCGGCCGGGGTCCTGGCCACGGCGGCCACGTACGTCGGTTATCTGTGGTTCGACGGACGGACCCCGGTCCTGACCGTCGCCGCGCTGCTGTGGGTGCAGGGCTTCGGGATGGGCCTGGTCGGTACGCCGGTCACGGCCGTGATGATGAGCGGGGTGCCGCCGCATCTCGCGGGCGCCGGGTCGGCCGTCAACAGCGTCACCCGGCAGGTGGGCGGAACCCTCGGAGTGGCGATGGCCGGCTCGATCCTCTCCGGGGTGTACCGCGAGCGGATGGCGGACGCCCAACTGCCGGGCGGGGCACGGGGGTTGACGCCGGACGCCGAGGAACAGGCCCGCACCTCCGCCGAGGCGGCCCGCTCGCTGGCCGGTTCACTGCGGCTGCCGGAACTGGCGGCCACCGCCGACCGCGCCTTCCTCGACGCCATGTACGCGGCCACGTTCTGGACCGCCGTACTGGCCCTCGTCGGATTCGCCGTGGCTGTCGTGGGACTGCGGACACGGAACGTCGACAGAGCAAGTGGGGGCGGAAGCAGGGGAAGTGGGGGCGACGGAAATGGGGAGGACGGAAATGGGGACGGCGATGGAACAGGCAACGGCCCGGTCGGTCTTCGTGACCGGGGGGAACCGGGGGATCGGGCTGGCCACGGCCCGCCGCTTCGCGGCGGCGGGGGACCGGGTCACGGTGACGTACCGCGGTGAGGAGCCGCCGCCCGAGGCCGCGGAACTCCTGGCCGTGCGCTGCGATGTGACGGACAGTCAACAGGTGGACCGGGCCTTCAAGGAGGCCGAGGCGGCCCACGGCCCGGTCACCGTCCTGGTCGCCAACGCGGGTACCACCCAGGACCGGCTGCTGGTGCGGATGACCGAGGAGGACTTCACCTCCGTGGTCGACACCAACCTCACGGGGGCCTTCCGGGTCGCCCGGCGGGCGGTGCGCGGAATGCTGGGCGCGGGACACGGACGTATCGTGCTGATCTCCTCGACGGCGGCCCTGCACGGCGCCGCCGGGCAGACCAACTACGCGGCGTCGAAAGCGGGTCTGGTCGGTTTCGCCCGGTCGCTGACCCACGAACTCGGGCCCCGGGACATCACCTGCAACGTGGTGGCGCCCGGACTGACCGAGACGGACATGAGCCGTGCGCTCACCGAGGAGCAGCGCGGGAACCTGCTGCGGCGGACTCCGGCAGGCCGGCTCGCCCGCCCCGAGGAGGTCGCCGACGCGGTGGCGTTCCTGGTCGGCGCCGGGTATGTGCGCGGCGCGGTGCTCCCGGTGGACGGGGGTGCGGGGCTGGGGCACTGAGACCACCACCGCGGAGTCGACGCACGGAAAGGGCGCGGCTCCTGGCCCGGCGCCGGAGTGCCGGACCAGGAGCCTCTCGGGGACGCGTGGTTACGGAGCGTCGATCAGGTCGTGCGGCGGGACCGTCACGGTGCGGGCGCCCGGCTCACCGGCCAGGACGACCTTGCGCAGCGCGACGTTGTTGTCGGTGTTCGTCTCCTGGAGACGGTTCTCCGGGTTGGCGATCACCTGGATGTAGTACGTGCCGTTCGGCAGATCGGTGATGTCGAAGGACTGGCCGGGACGGTACTGGGTGTACGTGTCACCGGAGCCGACGTCGAGGACCTCGCGCACGGAGATCGAGTTCTGCTCACCGCAGGCGGTCGACAGATCGGTGTTCTCCGGGTGCCAGTTGGCGTTCTTCACCGTGTAGTCGATGGCGTCGGTGTTGGCCAGGCAGAACGCCTCCTTGCCGCTGCGCACCTCCTTGGTCTGGTCCTCGCTCAGCAGCCGGTAACTGGCGAAGTCCGTGAAGTGCCAGTGCTCGTGGCCCTCCCGCGGGTCCCACTCCATGGTGCCGCTGGGGGTGTAACCGACCTGCTTCCCGGCGGCGTCGTAGAAGTACTGGTACGAGTCCATCAGGTCCTTGCCCGGAGCCCGGAAGCCGTCCACGACGAGCGGCGCGGGGCCCGCGTTCCAGACGTTGGCGCTGAAGGCGAGGTAGTCCTTGCCCGGGGCGTCGCCGTCCTCGCCGTCGGTGACGGCGATGTCCCAGGCGGGCAGCGAACGCAGGTCGGGCTTGGGCACGTTGGCCGGGACACCGGCACGGCCGCTGGGCCGCTTGGCGGCCGCCTTCAGCGCGGGCGCGATGCGCGAGCCGTCGGTGTGGCCGGGCCCGTCGCCCAGGTGGTGTGCCAGGCCACGGTCCTCGAGCGCGTGGGAGAGGGCCGGCGGAGTGGGTGCGTCGGCGCCGCGGGGTCCGTAGTGGTGCGCGGCGGCAGCGGCCGCCTCGGCGGGATCCTTGGCGGACGGTGCGCCATGGCCGCCGTGCCCGCCTCCGTGGGCGGAGGACCGCGAGGCCGCCACTCCGGCTCCCTCCCCGCCTTCGCCCTCCGACCGGACCGTCAGCTTGATGGTGTGCTGGTCGTCGGGGATGCCGAACAGGTCGCGGTACTGCTTGGACACCCCGACCTTGGCGGTGTACTCACCCACCGGCAGGTCCACCGGCTTGTCGTAGTCGATCGTGCTGGTGTTGGACGCCCAGCCCTTCTCGACGCCCCACACCGAGCCCAGCGTGAAGGGATTGGTGGGGCAGCTCTGCGGATACTTCGAGGTCGCCGGGGCATCCGGACGGATCCGCCCCGAGGCGTTGTTCGGACAGTAGGTGCCCTTGGTGGCCGACACCTCCTCGCCCGCCGCGTTCTTGATCGACACCTCGACGAAGCCGGGCAGACCGGAGAAGTCCTTCACCAGCCCGGCGGGCAGCGCCTTCGTCTTCGTGCTCGTTCCGTTGCGGAGTATCTGCTGGGCGACGACCGGGTCCTTGTACGACTTCCGGGTCACCTTGAATTCCAGCGGCGCGTCGTCGACCGAGACGTATGTGCCGAGGTCCAGGAAGACGCCGGGGGCGCCGTCCCACTCGTAGCGGTCGAGCGTCACGGAGTTCGACGCGGCGATCAGCTTGAGCTTCGGCTTCCCCGCCGTGCTCTCCTGTGCGGCCCCGGCGCCGGGAGCGGCTCCGGCTCCCGCGACGACGACGGTGAGCGCGGCTCCCGCCGCGAACGTCGCGCGCTGTAAACGGGTCCGGTTTCCCTGACTGCCCTGGCCTGTCTGACTGCCCTGGCTTGTCTGACTTCTCTTGCTGGTCATCAATTCCTCGTCTGCGAGTGCCATGGTCTGTGGCATCGGACTGGGCTGCCCACAGCCGACCGGGCCGATGCCGGGGCATGAAACCGCGCAGGCACGGGCCGTACGGTCCGGACGCACCCCCGCGCGCCCGGCGCCGATCTGTGATCAAGCAGCTGTGAGCAACCTGTGAGACTGGCAAATGCGGTGCAGGGGTTGCCTGTTGAGAACAAGATCGGGAAATGGCCGCCGGGGCCGGTACGTGCCGTCGGGGCCGGTGTGTGCCGTCGGGGCCGGTGTGTGCCGTCAGGTGTATGCCGTCAGGGCCGGTATATGGTCCCGGGCTCCGGTGAGGCGGGCGCCAGGAGCTGGGAGACCGTCACGATGGTGTAGCCGCGCCGGTGCAGGGAGTCGATGATGCCCGGCACGGCCGGGACGGTCCCCTTGTGGCGGTCGTGCAGCAGGATGATCCCGTCGCGGCGCGTCTGGTCCAGCACCCGCCGGGTGATCAGTGCGGTGTCCGTCGTGGCGTAGTCCTTGGCCGTGACGCTCCACAGGATCTGGGCCAGGCCCAGTTTCCTCATCACCGCCGACACGTCGTCGCTCGTCCGCCCCTGCGGCGGCCGCATCAGAACCGGGGCGCGGCCCGTGATGCGCCGCACATCGTCCTGTACGGGCTTGATTTCCGCCTCGATCTCCTCTGCACTCAATTCCGTGAGCAATTTGTGGGACCAGGTGTGGTTCGCCACCTCGTGCCCTTCCTTAGCCATCCGCAGAACCGTGCCGGGACAGGTGTCCGTGTGACCCTTTCCCTGGAGGAAGAAAGTCGCGTGCACTTTCTTCTCCTTCAGGATGTCGAGGAGTTTCGGGGTGGGTTCGCTCGGACCGCCGTCAAAGGTGAGCGCGACGCACTTCGCGACGGCACAGTCGGGTTCGTCGCCGCCTTTCCGGACTCCGTCGGCCTCGATGGCGGCCTCCCGGGCGTCGTGCGGGGCCTTCACGCCGTGCAGGGTGCCGCAGCCGCCGGTCAGGAGGAGCGGGACGCCGGTCGCGAGTGTGACCGCGGCCCGGAAGGCCGGCCTTCGGAGCCGTTCCCCGAGCCGTTCCCCGAGCCGTTCCCCGAGCCGCTTCCGGGGCCGCGTCACCGCACATCAGCGGCCTGCGCGGCCTGTATGTCCTGTGCGTCCTTTGCGGCCCGGCGCCCGCGCCGGTGGGCGGTGACGGCGAAGGTCACGAGGACCGCGCCGACGACCACCGAGAGCACGTCACGCGCGCTGGGAAAGGCCCAGAACAGGGCGCCCAGCAGGGCCCACACCCGGTCCAGCAGCGGCAGTCCGCCGAGCGCCAGGAGCAGCCCGCCGGCGACACCGCACAGCAGCGTCGTCGAATTGACGGTCCCGGTCGAGTTCTTCATTTCCATGCCGTCGACCGTAGAAATCGACGGGGAAAAGTTGATCGGCAAAAAGAATGCGGTACACCTGGCCGAATGAACAGAGTGCACCGATACCAATGAACAGGGCGCACCTATACTTTGGTATAGGAAATGGCCGCTGCTTCCCGCTCGCGCAGATCCATGGGTACGGTCTCTCCGTGATCGATGTGAGACAGACCTGGCGGAGCCGCCCCGGGCTCGCGGAACTGGCCGTGGCCATGGCCGCCGTCGCCCTGACCGTGCTCGTGGCCAGGGCGCAGCGGTCGGGCCTGTCCGTCTATCCGCAGATCGGCGGAGACGCCCCGGCAAGCCTTCTCGAGGAGGTGCTGCCGTTTCACTGGGCGCTCACGGGACTCAGCGGCATACAGCCCTTCGCCTGGGCGCACACGGGATCCGGCAGCCTCGTACCCCTGCTCGCCTGCGCCGCGCTGGGGCCCCGGCGGCGCCACCCCGCCGGGCTGGCGGTGGCCCTGATCCTCCTCAGCACCGGCTGGCCGGTGGTGGTGCCCCTGCTGATCGCCCTGTTCACCGTCGCCACGACGTGCCCGGCCCGTACGACCTGGGCGATCACCGCGGCCGCGCTCGTCCCGGTGCCCGTGGCCCTCCTGCTCGCCCCGTATCCCCCCGGGCCGCTCATCCTGGCGACCGCGGTGTCGGCCGTCACCCTGGTCGCGGGCGCCGTCGGCTGGGGCCTGGTCGTCGTGGGCCTGCGGGAACGGGCGGTCCGCGCGGAGACGGAGACGACGCTGCGGACCGAGCAGGCGCGGCAGCACGCCCGGGAGGAGATCGCCCGGGAGATGCACGACGTGCTCGCGCACCGGCTGTCGCTGCTGTCGATGCACGCGGGCGCGCTGGAGTACGCCCCGGGAGCACCGCCGGAACAGCTCGCCGAGGCCGTGGGCGTGATCCGGCACAGCGCCACCCGGGCCCTTGAGGACCTGCAGGACGTACTGAAGGTCCTGCGGGCGCCCGTCGTGGGCGACCACACCGAACCGCCCCAGCCCACGCGCGTGGATGTGGCCCAGCTGATCGAGGAGTCCCGCGCCGCGGGCGTCGAGCTCCACCTCCGGCAGTGGGTCGACGACTCGGACACCATGTCGCCGGCGCTCGCCCGCACGGCCTACCGGCTGCTGCAGGAGGCCCTGACCAACCACCGCAAGCACGCCCCCGGGGCCCCGGTGACCCTCACCCTTGAGGGCGGCCCGGAGACGGGACTGACCATCCGGGTGACGAACCCACTGGACCCGGCGGCGCAGGCCGGCCCGGTACGGGACTCGGACGCGGACTCGGCGCGGGATCCTGGGCGCGGTCCGGCGCAGGATCCTGGGCGCGGTCCGGCACCGGGCTCCGTACCGAACTCCATACCGAGTTCCGTGCCGCGCCCGGTAGCGAACCCCGTGCCGAAACCCGTACCGGGCTCCGGGCAGGGGCTCATCGGCATGCGGGAGCGGGTCGACCTCGCGGGCGGTCGCCTGCACCACCGCACCACACCCACCGACTTCCACCTCGACGTCTGGCTCCCATGGACGGCCTGACGCCCCGGACGGACGGCCCGACTCCCCAGATTCGTCTGCTGGTCGTCGACGACGACCCCCTGGTACGCGCCGGACTGCGCCTCATGCTGTCGGCGGCCGACGACATCGACGTGGTCGCGGAGGCGGCCGACGGAGCCGAGGTGCGCCCGCTCGTGGACGAGTACCGTCCGGATCTCGTCCTCATGGACATCCGTATGCCGAGGATGGACGGTCTCGCGGCCACCGCGGCGCTCCGGCAGCGCCCGCGGCCCCCGCAGGTGCTGATCCTGACCACCTTCACCACCGACAGCTACGTACTGCAGGCCCTGCGCGCGGGAGCGGCGGGATACGTCCTCAAGCACACGCCCCCGGCCCAGATCGTGGCGGCCGTGCGCAACGTCATGGCGGGAGAACCCGTACTGTCCTCGGCCGCGGTGAGGCAGCTGATCGACACCGTGACCGACCCCGCGGGCGTCCCCGGCCCCTCCCGCCACGAGGAGCGGGAGAAGGCCGAGGCGATGCTGGACCGGCTCGGTGCCCGGGAGCGGGAGGTCGCCCTGGCCGTCGCCGAGGGCAGAACGAACGCGGAGATCGCCGCCGCCTGCCACATGAGCCTGCCCACGGTGAAGGCCCACGTCTCCCACATCCTGACCAGGCTCGACCTCAACAACCGCGTACAGATCGCGCTGTTGGTCTACCGGGCGGGCCTTGTCTGAGCGTTGCGCTCCGCGGTCCGTGGCTGAGGGCAAAGGGGCACGAGGCCGCGCCCGTACGCGCCTCGGGTCCGTGCGCAGGGTCCGGTTCCGGGACCGGGTCGCACGGAGCCGGGGGAGGGAGTAGACATGGTGGCATGAGCGACAGTGATGCGCCTGGTGGGAGAGACAGCCCGGGCATCAGGACGGACCCGGACGCCGATGCGGACGCCGAAGCAGGAACGGAAGCGGGCCCCGATCCCAAATTCGCCCACACCCGCTCCATCTCCCCCTCCTCCCCGTCCCCCTCCCTCGAAGCCGACACCAACACCGACACCGACACCGAGATCGATGTCGACATCAACGTCGACATCGACATCGACTTCGCGAAGGTCTTCCAGGCGCTGCCCAGCCCGGTCATGCTGCTCGCGCCCGACCTGACGATCATCGCCGCGAACAGGGCCTATGTGCAGGTGTCGGGCCGGGGCCTGGAGGAGCTGGTCGGCCGGTTCATCTTCGACGTGTTTCCGGACAGCCCCTCGGAGGAGGCCACCGGCGCCCGGACCCTGCGTACATCGCTCGAACGGCTGCTGGCCACGGGCGAGCGGGACACCATGGCCCTGCAGAAGTACGACGTCGAGGTGCCCGACCGGCCGGGCGTGTTCGAGGAGCGTTACTGGAGCACGGTCAACATCCCGGTCCTCGACGCGGACGGACGGGTGTCGCTCATCGCCCACCGCGTCGAGGAGGTCACGGCCCTGGTCCGCGCCCGCCAGGCCGCCACCCCGGCGCCGGGCACCCAGCACGCCACCCTCACCACTCTCAGTCGCGAGGACGCGATGACCGCGGACCTCCTGACCCGCTCCCAGGAACTGCAGGAACTCAACGAGGATCTGCGCAAGGCCCACGCCCGTACGCACGAGGTCGCCGTCACCCTGCAGCGCGCGATGCTGCCCGGCACCGCGCTGCCGCGGCACGACTTCGCCGCCGTCCGCTACCAGCCCGCGGCCAGCTTCCTCAACGTGTGCGGCGACTGGTACGACCTGATCGACCTCGACGAGGACCGGCTGGCCGCGGCGGTCGGGGACGTCGTCGGGCACGGGCTGGAGGCGGCGGGTGTGATGGGCCAGCTGCGCAGCGCGCTGAGTGCCGCGATCCGTGCCACGGGCCGGCCCGCCGACGCGCTCACGACCCTCGCCCAGCACGCGCACACGGTCGAGGGCGCGCTCGCCACGACCGCGGTCCAGGCCGTGATCGACCGGGCGGCCCACACGGTCACGTACAGCTGCGCGGGCCACCCGCCCCCGCTGCTGGCCCACCCCGACGGAACGGTCGAACTGCTCAACGCGGCCACCGACCCGCCGCTGGCGGCCAGTGACGACACCGTCCCGCGCACCCAGGCGACGGTGTCCTACACCCCCGGCGCCACCCTCGTGCTCTACACCGACGGCCTGATCGAACGCCGCGGCGAGGACATCGACCGCGGCCTCCACCGCCTGACCCACAGCCTCGAACACCACCACACCCTGCCCCCCGAGCCCCTGGCGGACGCCATCCTCGCCGACCTGGTCCCCGCCCCACGCCGGGGCCCGGACGACGACACGGCACTGGTGGTGATCCGGCTGTGACGGGTCATTTCCCTCTCAGCCCAGTTGCTCGGCCAGTCCGACGATGACGCCCTCCGGGCCGCGGAGGTAGCAGAGCAGATAGCTGTCCTCGAACCGGGCGATCTCGCCGACGAGTTCGGCGCCGTGAGGGCGCAGGCGCGCAATGGTGTCCTCCAGGTCGTCGACGGCGAACATGACGCGGTGCGTGCCCAGAATGTTGTGCGGCTGGTTGCGCGGCCCGACGCTGATCGCCGCGGGGCTGCGGTACTTCGACAGTTCGAGCCGACTGTGACCGTCCGGGGTCCGGAGCATCGCGATGTCACAGTGGACGCCGTCGAGTCCGGTGCACTGGTCGGCGACGAGACCCTCGACCTCCCCCCTGCCCTCCAGCTCCATCCCCAGCTCCACGAAGAACGCGACGGCGGCATCCATGTCCTCGACGACGATGCCGACATTGTCCATCCGCTGAACAGCCATGCTGCTCTCTCCTTCTTCCGCCTACGGCCACTGCCGACCGCTGATGCCCCTGGGACGAAGCCACCAACACTTTCTCGACACCCGGTGGACTGGCGGTGTCTTCGGTTGATCCAATGGTGGATGACATCGTTCTGGACAGGCACGCGGATACGGCTGCGCGGGATCGAGCCCGACGACTGGACCGCGCTCATGCGGTTCGCCGTGGACGAGGAGCGGTTGGGGGACGCGGTTCGTCCGCCTCGTTCCGCCGAGGGTCATCGGGCCTGGGCGAAGGAACAGGCCGCGGCCGAGCCCGAGGGTGACTGCTTCCGGCTGGCGATCGAGGCGCTCGACACCGGGGAGATGGTCGGTGCCGTCTCCGCCAACCAGGCAGATCCGCAGGCGGGGCGCTTCGAGTACGGCGTCACGGTCGGTGCGGATCATCGGCGCAAGGGCTACGCGGCGGAAGCCGTGGTGATGCTGTTGCGGTTCATGTTCGCCGAGCGGCGGTACCACAAGTGCGAAGCGCGGGTCTTCGCCCACAACCAGGGGTCGTTGGCGCTCCATCATCGGCTCGGTTTCGTCGAGGAGGGGCGCCTTCGCGATCACGTGTTCCTCGCCGGGCGGCACCACGATCTCGTCCTCCTGGGCATACTCGCCGACGAGTTCGCCCGACTGCACCCGCCGACCGAGCCGCCCCTCGACACCTAGGCCACGCGGTCTTGCCCTCGGTGAATTCATCCATCACCATCTTCGCCGATGGATAAAACATTGAACCGAAGTGGATGCGAGAGCGGGAGCTGGGCGCGGAAGCCGAAGTCCAAGTCGAAGTCCAGGGCGGGCGTCTTCGGGCTTCTTGCCGGTCTGGTCGTCGGGTTGCTGGGCGTCGCACCAGGCGCTTCCGCCATCCCCGCCATCCCTGCCGCCAGTGCAGCCGAGCGTGCCGACTCCCAGGTCCGCCTCCCCCACGTCTGGCCGACGCCACGGGAGTTGCGACCCGGCCACACCTCCCAGCGCGTGCCCGAGCGGGTAGTCGAAGTTGTCGGGCGGGGGACCGACCCGGCCGCGCGTGAGCTCGTCGAGAGGGTGCTTCGGGGTGCCGGGGCCCGGACCATCCGGACCGTCGTCGCGGGTCGGAGCGTGCCCGACGCCGACCTCACCGTCTACATCGGCGGGCCCGGTGAAAACCCCGCCACCGCCCGCGTGTTGAAGCGGCTCGGGGGCGAGTCGCCCAAGGGGCTGCCGTCCGGGGGGTACGCGGTTGCCGCCGGGCGCGGGAAGGTCGCGCTGTCCGGGGTGGACGTCACCGGTACGTACTACGCCGCGCAGACCTTCCGTCAGCTGGTCGGACGGGGGAAGGCCGTGCCCGACGTCACCGTCCGCGACTGGCCCGCCGCCGCACTCCGTGGGGTGGTCGAAGGGTTCTACGGGGCGCCCTGGTCGCAGCGGGAGCGGCTGTCACAGCTGGACTTCTACGGGCGTACCAAGCAGAACGTGTACGTCTACTCGCCCAAGGACGACCCGTATCTGCGGGCGAAGTGGCGGGACGAGTACCCCGCCGAGCGGCTCGCGGCGCTCAAGGAGCTCGTCGACCGCGCCGACGCGAACCATGTCCGCTTCACCTACGCCCTCTCGCCCGGCCTCTCCGTCTGCTACTCGTCGGCCGCCGACGCGAAGGCACTCGTCGCGAAGTTCGAGTCGCTGTACGCCATCGGCGTGCGGTCGTTCGCCGTGCCGCTGGACGACATCAGCTACACCGACTGGAACTGCGCCGAGGATGAGGAGGCGTACGGCAGCGGGGGCGGCGCGGCCGGCAGCGCACAGGCCTCGCTGCTCAACTCGGTCGTCGACAGTTTCGTCGAGGCGCACTCCGACCTCGCACCGCTGGAGATGGTGCCGACCGAGTACTCCGACCTCGCCGACTCCCCGTACAAGACGGCCCTGCGGGAGAAGTTGGACCCGTCGGTCGTCGTCGAGTGGACCGGCGACGGTGTCATCGCACCCACCATCAGTACCGAACAGGCCCGCCGGGCCCGGGAGTTGTTCGGGCATCCGGTCCTGCTCTGGGACAACTACCCCGTCAACGACTACGCCACCAGCCGACTGCTGCTCGGCCCGTACACGGGGCGGGAGGCGGGCGTGGCCGACGTCGTCACCGGTATCACCGCCAACCCCATGGTCCAGGCCGAGGCCAGCAAGCTCGCACTCTTCACCTCCGCCGACTTCGCCTGGAACCCGGACGCGTACGACCCGAGGGCCTCCTTCCTCGCCTCGGTCGCCGACCTCGGCGGACGCGCGGCCCCGGCCCTGCGGATCTTCGCGGAGAACAACCACTCCTCCCGGCTGAACTCCACCGAGTCGCCCACCCTCACCCCGCTCATCAAGACCTTCACGAAGGCGCTGGACAGCGGGGACGGGCTACCGGCCGCCGCCCGAAAGCTCCGTGCCTACTTCACCTCCATGGCCGCCGCCCCCGGCGAACTCCGCGCCCACCTCGGCAACTCCGGCTTCCTGAAAGAGACTTCGGCCTGGCTGGACAAGCTCGGCGCCTACGGCACCGCAGGTGACACAGCCGTACGGCTGATGGTCGCGCAGGCGTCCGGCGACGACGACTCCGTACGGACGCTCTACGGTCAGCTGCAGGCTAAGCGCAAGGAGTTGGACTCCGTTCCGCAGCAGGTCGCGCCCGGTGTCATGGAGCAGTTCCTCTACGACGCCACGCTGCGGGCAGCCCCCGATCCCGGCCCGGACGCCTCGTTCCATCCGTCGTCGCTGTCGCTGGCCCCGGGCGAGAACCGCACGACCACCCTCACCGTGGCCGACAGCCGCTCGACGGCCGCCCGCACCGTCGCCTGGCGGATCGCGGCCCCCGACGGTGTCACCGCCTCCCCGTCCTCGGGGTCCGTCACCGTTCCGGCGGGCGGCGAGGCAACCGCCACCGTGACCTTCACGGCGGCGAGCGGGGCGGAGAGCGGGGTACGGTCCGTCGTCGTCCGCGGGGACGGGCTCCTCGGCCGGGCCATTCCCGTACGGGTGACGGACGGCAGCGGCAGCGAGCGCGCCCTGACCGCCAACTTCAGTGGGGCGTCGGTCAGTTCGGTGGATCTGACGTCAGGGGCGTCCGCCGAGATCGCGGTCGGCAAGAACCCCGGCGAGGTCGTCGTCAGCGCGGACGGCCGGACCGCGTACGCCGCCAACCAGGGATCCGACTCCGTGAGTGTCATCGACGTACCGACGGGCAGGGTGACCGCCACGGTCGCGGTCGGCGACTTGCCCGCCGGGCTCGCCCTCACCCCGGACGGGAAGACCCTCTGGGTCGCCGACTACTCCGACGACGCCGTCCAGCCCGTGGACCTCGCAACGGGCACGGCGGGCGCCAAGGTCGCGGTCGGCGACGGCCCGGAGAACATGGCGATCACACCGGACGGGTCCACCCTGTACGTGGCGAACATCCACGACAGCACGGTCACACCCGTAACTCTCCCCGCGGGCAGGGCCGGTACGGCGATCCCCGTCGGACCGAACCCCTTCAACGTCGTCGCGGCCCCCGACGGACAGACCGTCTACGTGTCCAACTCCGGTGGCTCCACGGTCACTCCGATCGACACCGCCACCAACGACACCCGCCCGACCCTCCTGGTCAACGGCCAGCAGGCGTACGGACTCGCCCTCTCCCCGGACGGACGCACGCTGTGGGTCAGCGCGAGCACGGGCGACAGGGTCACCCCCGTCGACACGGTCACCGGCGCCCCCGGCACCCCGGTCACCGTCGGCAGGTCCGCCTTCGACGTCGCGCTCGACTGGAACGGGAGCACGGCGTACGTCACGACCGCCGACGCCGGTGAACTCGTACCGGTGACGACGGCGAGCGGCACGGTCGGCACCGCCCTCGGGACGGGCGCGTATCCGCTGGCCGCGGCGGTGACCCCGGTGCCGGTCGGCTAGTCGGAACCCGGACGCGGAAACCGAACGCGGGAGGCGGAAGGCGGGAGGCAGGAGGCGGATACGGAATTGTCCCGGCGGTGGAGACCGGTTGATCGCGACGCCCCGTTTACCCCGGGGGCTCGTGCTGTGATGATGCCGAGTCGGGGGATGACCATCCCGCGCGGCCGGGGGAGGACCCGTATGACCGAGGTGTACTTGCGCAGGCTGTCCCGGTGGCAGGCCGAGCAGCAGCGGGCCGCCGTCGCGGATGTGCACGTCACGGCGTACCGGGGTGCCGCGGGGGCCGAATACCGCGACCGCCAGGGCTTCCTGGACCGGTTCGAGCAGCATGTGCAGCGCGTCGGCTTCGACATGATGGTCGCCGACGCGGGCGGACTGGTCGGCTGCGCGTACGGGTTCCCGGTGGAGCGCACCGGCGAGTGGTGGTCGGACTTCCGCGGGGAACTGCCCACGGACATCGAGGAACTCACCGCCTCGGGCCGTACCTTCCTGCTCGCCGAACTGATGGTGCTGCCGGCCCACCGCCGGGCCGGCGTCGCGACCCTCCTGGGCGAACGGCTGCTGGCCAGGCTCGACGCCGATCTGGTCGTCGCGGCTGTGGACCTGGAGCGACCCGACGACGAAGGAAGCGAGGGCCGTGACCGCGGCGGCCGTCCGGCGAACGCCGCCCAGGCGACCGTGCGCGCCTGGGGCTGGTCGAGGCTGGGCCTCCTCGCCCCCCACTCCCCGTCGGCCGTCCGCGAGGTATGGATCCGCAGGCCACTGCGCTGATCCGCGCCGGTCCTCGGCGACGCCGTCAGTGAGACGGACGCACGCCCGCCGCCGCGGCCGCCATCAGCGGCTCCGCGTCCGCCGCGTCGACCTCCGGGGGCACGACCAGCAGATCCCAGCGGCCCCGGCCCGGACTGACCAGGCAGACGGTGTGCCGGCCGTGCGACCCGGAGGACCGGCTCAGCCGTACGACATGGTTGGCGACGAGCATCCGGCCGGGCGACGCCGCCCACATCGCCGTGTTCACGGTGACGCCGGTGATCTGCCCCCACGTACGGGGCAAGGCGCCGATCAACAGCGGGAGTTCGACCAGCAGATCGCGCGAGTGGGGCCACCACGCCCCGTCGATACGGCGGGGCAGCGTGCTGTGCGGGGCCAGTCGGAGGCGGGCGAGGGGCTGGGAAGGCAGGGGTTCGAGGACGGGGACGGTGGTCATGGAGCGCTCCTGTCTGGGGCACGACTACGGCGTACCGGTGGTTCGTTCGCGACGGACGCGGCGAACACGGCCGGCCGTGCGACTGAACGGGCTCTCTTCTCCTGCGACTCGGTCGAGCTTCTCCTGCAGCTCCGTCGAGCCGGGTGACAGGTGACTCCTCGGCCTCGATGCACCCACCGTACCTTGAGGCACGAAACGGACGCCGGGACGACGAGGCGTCAGCCGACGCGGAAACCCGCCTTGACCTTGTCGAACACCGGGCGGTGCGTGTCCCATTGGGCCTCGGGCGCCGAGAGGTAGATGTCGTACTCCGTGCCGCCCTCCTCGCCGAAGCCGAAGTCGATGGCACGGAAGCCGCGGACCTTGCCCTGGAAGGTGAACTCCCACACCGCCGCGGGCTTTCCCTGGAACGTGGTGCGCTGCATGCGCAGTTTCCGGTACGTCGAGTAGTTGAGCTTGGTGTTGGCCTCGATGTTCTGGAAGTGCGACTCGGGGTTCGCGCCGGCGGGGTTCACGGTGCCGATGGTCAGCTCGACCAGGCGCGACGGGTCGGTGTAGGTGACCTGTTCGGCGCTCGCCTTGTCGTTGCGCTTCCAGCCTTTCGGGACGGGGAAGGTGGCTCCCAGCGCCTTCTCCCTGACCAGACGGAACCCCGCGGGGACGGGGGGCGGCTCGGACGCGGCCGGTGAGGTCGCCGCCGCCGTGCCCTTCCTGCCTCCGCCGTCCTCGGCCGTCATCGCGTAGAGCCCGCCCGCCACGGCAGCGGCGGCCAGCGTCACGGCCACCGCGCTCCAGAGGAGGGGGCGCCGCTTACGTCCCCGGCGGCCGGCCCCGTCGTCGCCACCCCTGCCCCTGTCACCGAGGGGAGCGGGCGCCGCACCCGGGCCCCGCACCACCGGTCCCGATCCGGATTCCGAGTCGGTGAGCGTGGCCCCGGCCGAAGTCGTCATCCCCGTCGGCCCCGTCGGTCCTGTCGGTCCTGTCGGTGCCGTCGCCGCCACGGTCGCCGTCGCCCTCCCCGGCACGGCCGCCGCCCACGTGGCCTCCGTCGTGGCGCCCATGGTCGCGCCCGTCGCCGGGCCCGTCGCCGAGCCAGGTGCCTCCGACGCCACGACCCGCAGCGCCCGTTCCGTCTCCTCCGCCGACGGACGCTCGTCCGGTTCCTTGGCGAGCAGCATCTCGATGAGGGGTTCGAGCGGACCGGCCTGCTTCATCGGGGCGAGCGGGTCGACGGCGATGGCGTACGCGGTCTCCATCGCCGTGGCCCTGCGGAACGGGGGCCTGCCCTCGACGGACTGGAAGAGGGTGGCGCCGAGCGCCCAGAGGTCGGCGGTGGGGCCGGGCTTGTGGCCCTTCATGCGCTCGGGCGCGATGTAGTCGATCGAGCCGATGATCTCGCCGGTCTTGGTGAGCGTCGAGGTACCGGTCGCCATCGCGATGCCGAAGTCGGTGAGGACGACACGGCCGTTCCCGCCCAGCAGCACGTTGCCCGGCTTCACGTCGCGGTGCAGCACTCCGGCGGCGTGGGCGGCCCGCAGCGCGGCGATCATGCCGAGGCCCACCCGGGCGGCCTCGGCGGGCGGCAGGGCCCCGCCGCCCTTGAGGAGCGCGCCGAGGGTGGTGCCGTGCACGTACTCCATGACGATGCACGGCAACCCCTCGTCGTCCAGGACGTCATGGACGACGATCACGTTCGGGTGGGCGATCCGGGCGGCGCTGCGGGCTTCCCTGCGGGTGCGTTCGTAGACGGTGGCGAGTTCGTCCTCGGAGAGGTGCTGCTGGACGTGGAGCCGCTTGAGCGCGATCTCGCGGCTGAGGACCTCGTCCTCGGCACGCCACACGGTGCCCATGCCACCGCGGCCGATCCGCTCGATCAACCGGTACCGCCCGGCGATCAACCGCCCCTCGTCCGACACAGCGCGCCTTTCCCCGACACGACCCGACCCAGTACCTGTGAACCGATCCCTGTGAACCACTCCGCGTTCGATTCGGATCGCCACGATAGTCGCCGTAGTCGCGGAGCACTGTGGCGGAGGCCATGCCACCGTGCCCCGCGACCGCTCGGACCCCGGCCGCGACCGGTCAGACCCCCGCCGGGGCCGGTCCCACCAGTTCCGACAGCACGTCCTCCATCGTGACGAAGCCGAGGACCTTGCCCGACTCGCCGGTGACCGCGGCCAGGTGGCTGTCATTGGCGCGCAGCGCGGTGAGGGTGTCGTCGAGCGGGGTGTCGATACGGACGCGCGTGACCGCGTGCAGCGCGGTACGCGGGAAGGGCCGGTCCCGGTCGGTGACACCGAGGGTGTCCTTGATGTGGAGGTACCCGAGCACCGTGCCGTCCTCGCCGGTCACCGGGAAGCGGGAGAAGCCGGCCTCGGCTGCGGCGCGCTCCAGCCGTGCCGGGGTGACGGTGTGTTCGACCGTACGCATCCGCTGCGCCGGCACAAGGATCTCGCCGACCGGGCGGGTGCCCAGCTCCAGGGCGTCGCGCAGCCGCTCGCCGTCCGCCGACGAGAGCAGCCCGGCCTGGCTGGAGTCGACGACCATGCGGGCGAGCTGGTCGTCGGTGAAGACCGACTCCACCTCGTCCCTGGCCTCGACCCGCAGCAGCTTCAGCAGGGCGTTGGCGAAGGCGTTGATACCGAAGATGACCGGCTTCAGTGCGCGGGTGAGGGCCACCAGGGGCGGTCCGAGCAGCAGCGCGGCGGGCACGGGCGCGGCGAGCGCGAGGTTCTTCGGGATCATCTCGCCGATCAGCATGTGCAGATACGTCGCCACGGTGAGCGCGATCACGAAGGCGATCGGGTGGACGAGGGCGTCCGGGACACGGGCCGCCTCGAAGGCCGGCTCCAGCAGATGCGCGATGGCCGGCTCGGCGACCGCGCCCAGCACCAACGACGAGACGGTGATGCCGAGTTGGGCCGTCGCCATCATCGCGGAGATGTGCCTGAGCCCCCACAGGGTCATCCGGGCCCGCTTGTTGCCCTCCTGGGCACGCGGTTCGATCTGGCTCCGGCGTACGGAGATCAGGGCGAACTCGGCGCCGACGAAGAACGCGTTGGTCACCAGCGTGAGGGCACCGATGGCCAGTTGGACGGTGGTCATCGTGCTCATCGGGACTCCTCCACGATCTGACGGGACGAGTCATGGGCCGAGTCGGGAACGGACCCGTGGACCGAGCCGCGAGCCAAGTCGCGAGCCGAGTCGCGGGCCGGTTCGGTGATGCGGACGCGGTCGGCGCGGTGGTGCTCCACGTCCAGGACGTCGAGGCGCCAGCCGTCGAGGTCCAGCGCGTCGCCCTCGGCCGGGATCCGGGCGAGCCGCGTGGCGACCAGTCCTGCGACGGTCTCGTACGGACCCTCCGGCGCCCGCAGGCCTATCCCGGCGAGCTCGTCGATCCGTACACCCCCGTCCGCCTCCCAGACCGCGCGGCCGTCGGCCGACGCGGGGGCGGGCAGCAGGTCGGGCACCTCGACGGGGTCGTGCTCGTCGCGGACCTCGCCGACGACCTCCTCCACGATGTCCTCGACCGTCGCGACGCCGGCCGTGCCGCCGTACTCGTCGATGACGACGGCCATGGTTCGGCTCGCCCGCATCCGCTCCAGGAGGCGGTCGGCGGGCAGGCTGTCGGGCACAAGCAGCGGGGCCGTGGCCAGCTCGGTGACGGGCGTGACGGCCCGCTTGTCCGGCTCCAGGGCCAGTACGTCACGGATGTGGACCGAGCCGACGACCTCGTCGAGGCTGTCGCGATAGACCGGGAAGCGGGACAGCCCGGTCGCGTGGGTGAGGTTGGCGGCGTCGGCGGCCGTGGCACGCGACTCCAGCGCCCGTACGTCGACGCGCGGGGTCATCACGTTCTCCGCGGTCAGCTCGCTCAGGTGCAGCGTGCGGACGAAGAGCTCAGCCGAGTCCGGCTCCAGGGCTCCCTGGGCGGCCGAGTGCTGGGCCAGCGCGACGAGCTCCTCGGGGCCGCGCGCTGAGGCCAGCTCCTCGGCGGGCTCCAGGCCCATGCGGCGCACGAAACGGTTCGCGGTGTCGTTGAGGTGATGGATGAACGGGCCGAACGCGGCCGTGAACCCGCGCTGCGGGCCCGCGACGACCTTGGCGACGGCCAGCGGGCGCGAGATCGCCCAGTTCTTCGGCACCAGCTCGCCGATCACCATCAGGACGACGGTGGAGACGACCACACCGAGCACGGTCGCCACGGTGGAGGCGGCGCCGCCCAGGCCGGCCGACTCCAGCGGGCCCTTCAGCAGCGTGGCGAGCGACGGCTCGGCGAGCATGCCGATCACCAGCGAGGTGACGGTGATGCCCAGCTGGGCACCGGACAGCTGGAGGGTCAGCCGCCGCACGGCCTTCAGCGCGCCTTCGGCGCCCCGCTCGCCCGCCTCTGCGGCCCGCTCCAGGTCACCGCGCTCGACGGTGGTCAGCGAGAACTCGGCCGCCACGAACACTGCACAGGCGAGCGTGAGCAGCAGGGCGAGCAGGAGCAGCAGGATCTCGGTCACCGTGCCACCCCCGCCCCGTCACGCGTATGTCTCGGGCCGGGAATGGCACGGCTGGTACTGGGAGGTTCACCCATCGCGGAACCTTCGCTCCTTACTCGCACTCAAGGTCGTATGACGTGCCCTGACGGACACGTCCCACCCAGTGTAAAGGAATCGCAAAGTAGCGCGCCGGGAGCGACGGGATGCGGCCCCGCTCGCGGAAAAGGCGTGTCGCCGCGGGGACGTGGTTGCCTACGGTGAGGCCGTGCACCAGCACCGAAGGCGCGACCGCAGACCGTCCGCCCGCCGGGGTTCCCGGCCGGCCGGGACCTCGGCGAGCCCTCCCGGCCCGGATCTCGCGGGGGCCGATGTCGTGCTCGTGGGCTACTTCTCCGCCAAGCAGAAGGACTTCGCCGTACGCATGGACGCTGCGGCCGCCGATCTGACGGAACGCGGTGCCCGGGTCGTGGGCCGGGTCGTTCAGCGCCGTGGCGTCTCGGACGGCGGGGTGAAGAGGATGACCGTCCCGTACTCCTCCCGGACCCTGCTCGGCTCCGGCAAGACCCGCGAGGTGGCCGCGCTGCGTGAGGTCTCCGGAGCGGACGCGGTGATCTTCCTCAACACCCTCACGGACCACCAGCGACGGGTGTTGACGGGGGCGTTCGGGTGCCCCGTGGCGAGCCTTCGGTAGCCCGACGGCCAGTCCGGTGCGTTGTCGGGTGCGGGTCCGGAGGGGGCTGGTCGCGCAGTTCCCCGCGCCCCTAAAAGCGGGCCTGCGCCCCGGCTTTTGTCCTTGAGGGGGCGGTAGCCCCTGCTTCTAAGGGGCGCGGGGAACTGCGCGACCAGCCCCCACTCACCCGCAGGCTGCAAGCCAACCCCCCGGTGGGTTACGTGTCGATGGGGGTGTCGGGGCTTGGGACCAGGTCCCGGTCCTGGGGCGTGTCGGCGGCCGGGATGGTGGGCTGTCGGTGGCGGGTGGTGAGGCGGGTGGCCACCGGTTCGGTGTAGCGGGCGGTGAGGGGGCCGATGATGACGAGGATGAGGACGTAGGCGGTGGCGAGGGGGCCGAGTCGGGGTTCGATGCCGGAGGTGACGGCGAGTCCGGCGATGACGATGGAGAACTCGCCGCGGGCGACCAGCGTGCCGCCGGCCCGCCAGCGGCCCTTGGCGGAGATCCCGGCCCGCTTCGCGGCCCAGTACCCGGTGGCGATCTTCGTGCCGGCGGTGACGAGGGCCAGTGCGAGGGCGGGCAGCAGCACCGGCGGGATGCTGGCGGGGTCGGTGTGCAGGCCGAAGAAGACGAAGAACACCGCGGCGAACAGGTCCCGCAGCGGGGACAGCAGCCCGTGCGCGCCCTCGGCGACCTCCCCGGACAGCGCGATGCCCACCAGGAACGCGCCGACCGCCGCGGAGACCTGCAGCTGCTGCGCGACGCCCGCGACCAGCAGGGTCAGGCCGAGCACGACCAGCAGCAGTTTCTCGGGGTCGTCGCTGGAGACGAAGCGGGACAGGTGGCGTCCGTAGCGCACCGCGACCACCAGCACCAGGCCGGCCACGCCGAGCGCGATGGCCAGGGTGGCGCTGCCCGCGGCGAGGCCGGCGCCGGCCAGCAGGGCGGTGATGATGGGCAGGTAGACGGCCATGGAGAGGTCTTCCAGGACCAGGATGCTCAGGATCACCGGGGTCTCGCGGTTGCCGAGCCGGCCCAGGTCGCCCAGGACCTTGGCGATGACACCGGAGGAGGAGATCCAGGTGACCCCGGCCAGAACGACGGCGGCGACCGGGCCCCAGCCCAGCAGCAGCGCCATCGCCGCGCCGGGCAGGGCGTTCAGGGCGGCGTCCACCAGGCCGGCGGGGTACTGGGTCTTGAGGTTGGAGACCAGGTCGGTGGCGGTGTATTCGAGGCCGAGCATGAGCAGCAGCAGGATGACGCCGATCTCGGCGCCGATCGCGACGAACTCCTCGCTGGTGCCCAGTGGCAGCAGCCCGCCCTCACCGAACGCGAGCCCGGCCAGCAGATAGAGGGGTATGGGGGAGAACTGGAACCGCCCGGCGAACCGGCCGAGCAGCCCAAGACCCAGGATGATCGCACCGAACTCGATCAGGAACGTCGCGGACGAGTGCACTGCGCTCACTCCCTTCCGAGTATCGCGGCGGCCGTCTCGACGCCCTCGCGGGTGCCGATCACGATGAGGGTGTCGCCGCCGGCCAGCCGGAAGTCCGGCGTGGGGGACGGAATGGCCTCGGCCCGCCGCAGCACGGCCACGATGGAAGCTCCCGTCTCGGTGCGCATCCGGGTGTCACCGAGGACACGCCCGTTCCAGTGCGAGACCGAGGACAGCTCGATCCGCTCGGCCACGAGGCCCAGTTCGGTGGTGGAGAGCAGGTTCGGGCTGTGGTGCGCGGGCATCAACGCGTCGATGAGCGCCGCCGATTCTCCCGCGGAGAGCCGCACGGAGAGGGCGCAGGCGTCCGGGTCGTCCGTCCGGTACGCGCTCAGGGTCCGGCCGCCGTCCCGGTGCGCGACCACCGACAGGCGGCGCTGTTCTCGCGTCGTCAGGTCGTACCGCACACCGATTCCCGGCAACGGCGTACTGCTCAGGCGTGGAGTGCCCATGACTGGTCCCCTGTCCGGCGTCCGGCATCGATCTCGCTGTGCGTTCACCCTACGGCGACCTGCGAAACGGCCTCGTCTGCAGCCCGGTGGGGGTTGACCGCGCAGTTCCCCGCGCCCCTGAAAGACGAAAAGCCAGGGGCGCAGCCCCGCTTTTCAGGGGCGCGGGGAACTGCGCGACCAGCCCCCACGCACCCGCAGCCGAACTAAAACCGAACCGTCAGTCACTCACTCACTTCGATCTTCCCGTTGGCCTCCACCGCGACCGCACCCGACTTCGGCGCAGTGATGCTCTTGAGAAGCTCCGCAAGGTCAACCCCCGTAGTGGAGCTGAGGAGTTCAACCCCTTGGGCGACGTTGTCCGCGACGGTGCGCGACAACTGGCTCGCCCCATCCGTGGAGATCACCGTCATCTTGTCGATGGCGCTGAGCGGCTCGGACGCCTTGGCGACAACCTGCGGCAGCACCTCGACAAGCATCTGCAGCACGGCCGCGTCGCCGTACTGGGCGAACGCGTCGGCCTTCTTCCGCATGGCCTCGGCCTCGGCCGCCCCCTTCGCCCCGATCGCCGCGGCCTCCGCCTCACCCTCGATGCGTACGGCGTCGGCGAGCGCCGCGCGGTGGGCCTTCTCGCCCTCACCGGTCAGCCTGGACCGCTGAGCGTCCGCCTCGGCCTCCTTGACCTGGGCGATACGCCGGGCCTCGGCCTCCTGCTCGGCCTGGTAGCGGGCGGCGTCGGCGGGCTTGCGGACCTTGGTGTCCAGTTCGCGGTCGGTCAGCGCGGCCTGCCGCTGGGCGACCTTCTCCTGCTCGGCGAGGACCTCCTGCGAGCGGGCGGCCTCGGCCAGCGGACCGGCCGCCGCGGCACGGGCCGCCGCCTCGTCCGTCTCGGCCTTGATCTCCGCCGTCTTGAGGGCGAACGTCCGCTGGGCGATCGCGATCTCCTCCTCGGCCTTCAGCCGGGCCTGCTCGGCGGCGCGCCGGGCCACCGCCTCGGCGATGTCGGCCTCCTGCTTGGCACGGGCGGCCTCGGGCCGGCCGAGGTCCTCCAGGTAGGAGCCCTCGGTGGTGATGTCCTGGATCTGGAAGGCGTCGAGCACCAGGCCCTGCCCGGACAGGCTCGCCTCGGCCTCCTCCGCGACCTGCCCGGCGAACGCGGCACGGTCCCGGATGATGTCCTCCACCGACATCCGGCCCACGATGGAACGCAGCGCGCCGGACAGCACCTCCTGGGTGAAGCCGACGATGCCGTCCTGCTGCATCAGGAACCGCTGGGCCGCGGCGCGGATGGAGTCCTCGGTGCCGCCGACCTTGACGATGGCGACACCTTCGAGGTTCGCCTTGACGCCACGCAGCGTGACCGCGCCGCGCACCGAGATCGGGATGTGCCGCGAGGACAGGTCCAGGGTGAACTTCTGCTGGACGAACGGCACGACGAAGACACCGCCGCCGACCACGACCTTCTGGCCGCTGTTGTCGGTGAACACCCGGCCGGTGTCCGGGTCGGTGGACTTCTTGCCGCGCCGGCCGGTGACGATGAACGCCTGGCTGGGCCCGGCCACCTTGTAACGGGTGACGACGACGAGCGCGAGCAGCACGAGGAGTACGACGACTCCCACGACCGCGACGAGAACTGGACTCATGGTGGATTCCCCCCTGCCACCCCCCAGGCGGCAGATCGGTACGAGTGGTACGGGTGGTACGGGCCGTATGGGAGGTACGGACAGTACGGACTGCAGAACAGACAGGGCTTCAGCGCTGGACCGGCCTGACCGCCACCGATGTCGGTGACAGCGACTCCTCGACCCAGATCTCGGCGCCCCGGGCCACCGGCTCGGGGCTCTTCGCCGCCAGCTTCACCGGCTGGCCCGCGAGATACACGAGCACCTCTCCGTAGCCCTCGGCCGGGATCGGTGTGACGACCGAACCAGAACTGCCCACGAGGTCGGTGCCGCGCGGAGTGGCGGACGGCTCGTCCCGCATCAGGGCCCGGCTGAACCGCCAGGTCAGCCAGCCCGCCCCGGCGCCCGCGCCGATGCCCACCGCGGTGGCGGGCCCGGCGCCGAGCCCGGTCGTGCCGAGCACCAGCGCCCCGCCGAAGCCGAGCATCGAGACGAACCCGGCAATGACCGGCAGCGAGAGCAGGCCGTCGAAGAGCCCGTCCAGAAAACTGGTCCCGCCGAAAAGCCCTTCGAGAACGCCGTCGAAGACCAGCGTCAGGACCAGCAGGACGATCCCCGCGATGCCGAGACCGAGAAACAGAGTCACCGGTCCACCTCCCCCACCTGCGCCGGTCACCTCGATCATCGGGCATTGTGCCAGCTTCGTACACGTGTGCACATTGCCGTGACCTGGCAGTCTTTATGCGTTCTTGACGCCGTGCCGACACCGTACGCGGACTCGTGTTCGAGCGCTGCGCCGCCCTCCGGCATCAAGAACGCGTAAAGATTGCCGGAAACCGGCAATGCGCCGGACTCCCGTCCCGGGTCACGATGGTCCGGCAGAAACGGGGAGCACGGGGGACGGATAAGGGCCCCGGTGCCGGACACAACGTCGTGAGACGACCGGCACCGGGGCCCCATCTCTTGCCTCTCACCGAACTTCCGCCGAACCGGCTCCGAACTTCCTCCGGCCTTCTCCGAGCCTCCTCCGCAACGTCCTCCGAACGCCCTCCGTGGTGAGGGGAGCCAAGATCACGCATGGACCTGCCGTGTTCCGGCAGCGAGCCCGTCCCCCACGGGACCGTGCTCGGCCCATATGCGCTAGAAAGGCGACAACGGCTCATCAGGAAGACGGGGGTGCGGATGGCGGCGGGGCGGGACATACCCGAGGAGTATTTGGAGGGGTATGCGCGCATCCTCGCGGACGCCTCCGCGACCGGCCGCCGGCTGACCCGCGACGAACTCGACTCCCGCCGGGCCCTCGGCGAGCGGGCCGCCGAGGCCGGATACGGACTGCGCGCCCTTGTCGGCGCCCACCTGGCCGCCGCCCGCGTCCACTGGCCCGCCACGGCGGGCGAGAGCACACTCGCCGCCGTCGAACAGGCCGTCGACGCCTTCGCCGAGGGCTACGAGCGGGCCCAGCTCCTCGCCGTACGCCAGGAGGAGGCCGCCCGGCGCGAGTTCATCGACGACCTCCTGCACGGCCGCAGCGACCTCGGTCTGCTGGCCGAACGCGCCGAACGCTTCGGGCTGCGCCTCTCGCACGCGCACGCCGTCGCCGTCGCCCAGGGGCAGACCGCGTACGACGAGGGGGACGCCGTGCCCCGCGATGTGGAGCGCTCCCTGATCAGCAGGTTCGGCGACCGCAGCATCCTCGTGACCACCAAGGACGGGCGTCTGGTGTGCATCGCGCCCGGCGACCAGGACGACGTGCTCGACTTCTTCGCCAAGCAGGCGTACGCGGCCACCGACGGCGGGCGCGTCGCCATCGGCCGGTCCCAGCCGGGGCCCGGCGGGGTCGTCCAGTCGTACGAGGAGGCGCTGAACGCCCTCGACCTGGCCGACCGCCTGGAGTTCGACACACCCGTGCTGCGCGCCGCCGACCTTCTCGTCTACCCCGTGCTCACCCGGGACCGGCAGGCCATGGCCGACCTGGTCCTCAGTGCGCTCGGGCCGCTGCGGCAGGCCCGCGGCGGGGCGGAGCCGCTGCTCGACACCCTCACCGCGTACTTCGACTCCGGCTGCGTCGCCGCGGAGGCGGCCCGGCGGCTGTCGCTCAGCGTCCGCGCGCTCACCTACCGGCTGGACCGCATCCACACGCTCACCGGGGCGAATCCGGCCGATCCCGTGCACCGGTACACACTGCAGACGGCGGTCATCGGAGCGCGGCTGCTCGACTGGCCGGAGAAGGACTTCTAGACAGCTTCCAGACGACTTCTAGTCGTCGCCGTATCCGCCGTCGTCGTCATCGTCGTCCCCGTCGCCGTACTGCGGCGGCGGCTGCGGCTGCTCCTCCTGCTTCGGCGGAGCCTGCTCCTTCTGCTCCTCCTTCGCCTTCTCCTCCTCGGTCTCGGCCGGACTCGGTGTGTCGGCCGCGGTTTCCGTGAAGGAGGGGGACGCGGGAGGCTCCGCGTTGACACCGGGTGCGGGCGTGGAGCCGGGCGCCCCGGTCCGGGCCACCGTCCCGGCGGCCGGCGCCCCGGTGCTCTCGGGGCCGGTGGACGACGAACCGTCCTTCAGCCCGTTCCCGGTCTCCGTAGCGGTGGTGTCCGGCGAGAACATCTTCATGCCGGCGAGCACGGCCAGCACGAACAGCACCGCGCCGGCCAGGATGCCGAACACCCGGGGCCGACGACGGGCCATCGCACCGACCCCGCCGCCCGTCCTCGTCGCCGCACCCGCCCTCGCCCCGCCCGACCGCGCGCGGCGCGACGGCGTGGAGGACGAGGAGTGCGAGGAGTGCGCGGAGTGCGCGGAATTGGCCGCGTGACCGGCGTGAGTGGCATGACCGCCGTGGGTGGCGCGGGCCTGGTGAGCGGAGCGGGCGGGCTGCGCCGGCTGAGGGGCGGTCGACGGCAGCCGGTACATCGTCGGAGGCCCGGTCTCGGCGGAACCCGGCTGCGGTGGCCGGGAGGCATACGGCGGTGCGGCGGAGAGCGATGCGGATCTCGTGTCCGACGCCACGGGCAGCGGCTCGGCGAGCCCCCGCCACGCCCCGGTGCCGAACCAGTCCGCGACCTCCTGGGCCGTGGGCCGGTCCTCTGGCTGCTTGGCGAGGAGGCCGAGGAGGTAGTTCTCGAAGGCGGGCGGCAGTTGGACACCGCGCTCGCGGGGCGGCACCGGGGCCATGTCGATGTGCTGGTGCAGGGTGACCGTGGCGCTCTCGGCGTGGAACGGCGGGCGCCCGGTGAGGAGTTGGTACAGCACGCAGCCCAGGGAGTAGACGTCGGAGGCGGCCGACGCCGGTCTGCCGAGGGCGCGTTCGGGGGCGAGATAGAGGCTGGTGCCGACGATCTGGCCGGCCGTGGTGAGCGCGGAGGCCGGGTCGTCGACGAAGCGGGCGATGCCGAAGTCACCGATCTTCACGGTGCCCTGGGGGTCCGAGAGGAGGTTGCCGGGCTTGATGTCCCGGTGCACGATCCCTTCCCGGTGCGCTGCGGCGAGCCCGGCCGCGGCCTGGGCGGCGACGGTGGCGACCCGCTCGGTCCCCAGGCTGCCCGCCGCGGTCAGCTCCTGCGCGAGGCTCTGGCCCTCGACGAGTTCCATGACGAGGTAGAAGCGGTCGTCCCAGGCGCCGAAGTCGAACACGGCGACGACGTAGGGGTGGCTCAGCCGGGCCGCGGTCTGCGCCTCCAGCCGGAACCGCGCGGCCGCCGCGCTGTCGGCCTCGTCCCCGAGCAGCAGCTTGACCGCCACCTCCCGCCCGAGCACCTCGTCGGTGGCCTGCCACACCTCCCCCATACCGCCGCGGCCAATGGATCCGTGCAACCGATACCGCTCCGCGACGAGCACCAGCGAATCATCCTCAACACAGCAGAAGGCCAACACGACGTCCGCGAACGGCACTTCATGCGATGCAGAAGCGCGCAGGTGGGGGGAGTTCGCAGCAGGGGCCAGCCTACCGACTCACAACCACCCCCAACGCCCCGCCAGGGGCGCGGGGAACGGGGCGCTCAGCCCAACTCAACCGGCAGCAGACCCACTTGCCCCAGGCCGGACCATCACGCAGTCGAACTCCACAACCCGCCCGGTGGCAGGCTCCCGAGTGACGGGGTACATCCCGGTGACCCCGAACCCCGCGGCCTCGTACGCCGCGATGGCCTCCCCCATCAGAGGACTCCCCTCGTACAACGCCAGCGCGGCCACCTCGGACTGCATCCCCACGAACTCGGAGATCCGCTCCCCCGCCCCGGCGAACACCTCCATGTCGAAGCCCTGCGTGTCCATCTTCAGATACGGCCGGGGGTCCTCGATCCCCTCCAACGCCTTCTGCATGACGTCGTCGAGCCGCCGGATCTCGATCTCCTCGGTGCGCCCCTTGGCGAACCGCTTGTACCGCTCCTTGCCGTACTCGCTCGGCGGCAGCAGGGAGTTCATGGACTTCCAGTCGATATGGATGGACTGCACGGCCTCCTCACGCCCGAGCGCGAAGTTGTAGACCTGCCAGTCGGGGTCGCTCTCGGCGGCCTGCTGCAGCTTCTCGAAGGTGATGGAAACCGGCTCGAAGGAGACGATGCGCCCCTTGTAGCCGAACCGCCGGAGCCCCTTCCCGTACTGCCCGATATTGGCCCCCACGTCGAACACGCAGTTGACGCGGTTCAGCTCCAGCAGCGCGGCCACATGCTGGGCACCGAGATAGTGGGCGGCCCCGAGCTGGAACTCACGCTCCGCTTCGGCCGACACGGCCTCGTCGAGAAGGAGCCGCGCACCGGTGGCACCGAAGGGGACGCTCGTCGCCTTCCGCCCCTTGGCCCCGCGCGCCACCAGCCACGAATCGGAGCCCACGGACGTGACGGCGTACCGTCCCTTGCCCTGGGCGACCAGATGGGCGCCCTGTCCCACAGGGACGCCGGTCCGATCACCCCGCCGGAAGACGACGGCGGCGCCGGGGCCGAGATCGAGGACCTTCACACCTATACGGGGAAGGAACGTGAGCAGTCTTCTGTAAAGGGTCTGCATCCCGCCAGCCTCGCAGAAGACGCCTTGGATTCACCGGTACTTTACGGAACAAGTTTTCGTCCGTGGTGGGTCGCGTGCCCGTCCAGCTCGTACGCCACGCGGATCAGCGGAACGTGCGTGAACGCCTGGGGGAAATTGCCCAGCTGGCGGCGGGCGAGGGGGTCGTACTCCTCGGCCAGCAGACCGACGTCGTTGCGCAGGAGCAGGAGGCGTTCGAAGAGCCGGCGGGCGTCGTCCTCGCGGCCGGTCAGGAGCAGGGCGTCCGCGAGCCAGAAGGAGCAGGCGAGGAAGGCTCCCTCGCCGCCGGTGAGGCCGTCGGGGGCCTCGGCCCCGCCGATGCTCGTGGCTCCCCCCGCCCCCGTCGAGTAGCGGCTGACCAGGCCGTCCTCGGTCGCGAGTTCGCGTTCCACGGCGGCGACCGTGCCGATCACGCGCGGGTCGTCCGGCGGCAGGAAGCCGGTCCCCGGGATGAGCAGCAGCGCGGCGTCGAGCGCGCGGGAGCCGTAGGACTGGGTGAAGGTGGCGCGGGCCGGGTCGAAGCCCCGTTCGCAGACCTCCCGGTGGATACGGTCCCGGACCTCGCGCCAGTGTGCGACGGGCCCCGGGCGTCCGTGCTCCTCGACCAGGCGGACCGCCCGGTCGAAGGCCACCCAGCACATGATCTTGGAGTGGACGTGGTGACGTGGTTCGCCGCGCGTCTCCCACAGGCCCTGGTCGGGGCGGGACCACACCTCCTCCAGATGGTCGAGCAGGTTCTGCTGGAGCGAGAGGAGATGCCGTTCGGGACGCAGTCCGCAGCGCACGGTGAGGGCGAGGGTCTCCATCAACTCGCCCGGTACGTCGAGCTGTTGCTGGGCCGCGGCGCCGTTGCCGATCCGTACCGGGCGGGAGTCCTCGTACCCGGCGAGCCAGTCGGCCGTCCACTCCGTCAGCCGGCGTTCGCCGCCGATGCCGTACATGATCTGGATGTCCTTGGGCCGGCCCGCCACCGCCCGTTCGAGCCAGCCGCGCCAGGCCTGTGCCTCGGCGGTGAAGCCGCTGCGCAGCAGGGCCTCCAGGGTCATTCCGGCGTCGCGCAGCCAGCAGTAGCGGTAGTCCCAGTTGCGGACGCCGCCGGGCTGTTCGGGGAGGGAGGTGGTGGGGGCGGCGACGATGCCGCCGGTCGGCTCGTAGGTGAGGGCCTTGAGGGTGATCAGGGAACGGACGACCGCGTCACGGTAGGTGCCGTCGTACGAGAAGGGACGCAGCCACTGCTTCCAGTACTCCTCGGTGCGGCGCAGCGCGTCGAAGGGGTCCACCGGGTCGGGGGCGGGCAGGTGGGAGGGCTGCCAGGTCAGGACGGAGGGGATCCGCTCGCCCGCGGTGACCGTGAAGTCGGCGATGTGGGACTCGCCCTGTCCGGTGAGCGCGACGGGCGTGGTCAGCCAGACCGACTCCGGGCCCGCGATGCCCGTCAGCTGCCCGTCCACGCGGTGCATCCAGGGCACGACGCTGCCGTACTCGAAGCGCAGCCGCAGGTCCATGTGCAGGTCGACCGTGCCGGAGTGGCCCTCGACGATGCGTACGACGCTGGGGGCGCCGTCGCGGCGCGGCATGAAGTCGACGACGGTGGCCCGGCCGGTGGCGGTCTCCCACTCGGTCTCCAGGACGAGCGAGTCCCCGCGGTAGCGGCGGCGGACCGTCACCCCCTGGTCGGTGTCCGCGTCCGCCGGGGCGATCAGCCAGCGGCCGTTGTTCTCGTCGCCCAGCAGCGCCGCGAAACAGGCGGGCGAGTCGAAGCGCGGCAGGCACAGCCAGTCGAGGCTGCCGTCACGCCCGACGAGGGCGGCGGTGAGCAGGTCTCCGACGAGGGCGTAGTCCTCGATCCTTCCCGGCATGGTGCAAGTGTCCGCGCGGCGGGGGGCGGGGGCATCTCGAACGGGCGGAATGCCTCACCCGGTCGGACCGGTGCGCTGGTGGGCCCTGTCGGCGGGTGGTGCGGTGAGGTGGAGATCCCCCGCCCGCAGGAGCCGTAGGAGGCATTCCGCGATGACCCGTCCGCCCGGCCCGCCCGCCACACCGCGCCCGCTGCGCCTCTCCCGTCGTCGTACGGTCCTCGCTCTCGTCCCGGCCCTGGCGGCGGCCGCGCTGCTGACGACGGCAGGGTGCTCGGCCGGCGACGGCGCCGGTTCCGGGGCGGCGCCGAAGGCCGACGCGGCGGTCTCCGCGTCGCCCGTGGCCGGGCAGGCCCCGTCGCCGTCCCCCTCGGTCACGGTCGCCCCCACGCTCACCGAGGCGCAGGTGAAGTCGGCACTGATCTCCGGCAAGGACCTGGGCGAGGACTGGAAGCCGACCCAGGGCGGGGCGACCTGGCGGGACGCGCTGCTCAAGGGCAGGACGGACATCCCCGACTGCCAGCGGCTGCTCGACGGCCTCTACGCGGAGGACCTGCTGGGCGAACCGGCCGGGGCCCGCGCGGTCAGGGGCCTGGACGACACCGACGACGGGGCGCAGGTGCGCTACCAGGTCGGGGCGTACGACCGGGCGGCGCTGGACGCGTCGCTGGCCTGGCTGAAGGCGGTGCCGGGGAAGTGCGGCCAGTTCACGGCCGCGGACGTCAGGGGCGGGGAGCTGACCGTCCAGGTCACCGCCACGTCCCTGCCCGGCGTGGGCGAGGCCCGCGAGAACCTGCGCGTGAGGGTGTACGGCGAGTCGGGCGACGCGCCCGCCGTGCTCACCCTGGACTTCGCCGCCGTACGGGTCGGCGACAGTGCCCTCTCCCTCACCAACGGCGGCCTCGACGGCGTCGACGCCAACTCCACCCGGCAGGCCGCCCAGCTCGGCACGCAGCGCCTCCAGGACGTACTCGCCGGAAAGAAGCCGGCGGCCCGGCCGGCGAATGAGGAGGGGTGAGGAGGAGGACCGAGAGCCTTCAGGGCACGCTCAGCGCCCGTCGTTGCTGGTCGGCCTAGTCGGTGAGGTATCGCTCGACCGGTCCCAGGGTGAGCAAACCGCTGCCCGCGCCCGCGAGTTCGGCGGCGGCCGGGCGCAGGCGGGTGCGGGCGCGTTCCAGTACGGACCGGTCGTCGAGGCGGAGTGCGGCTTCGGCCTCCAGGGCGCAGTAGGCCTCGTACAGGAGGTCGTGCGGCGGCTCCGGGAGGGCGCGCAGGGCGGTACGGGCCTCGGTGTGACGGCCCTCGGCGATCAGGGTGAACGGCTCGGCCCAGGGTCGGTGCGGGCCCCAGTCCGCCCGCGGGTCCGGCGCCGGGTCCGGCGCCGGGTCCGGGTCCGGTGGGAGCCCGTGGGTGAGGCGCAGACAGAGGAGCGCGAGGGGGAGGAGGCCGCGTTCCAGACCGGGCATGCCGGCGCCGTCGAGGCGGGCGGCGGCGGTCCGGTAGGCGGTCTCGGCCCTGGCCGGCTGTCCGGTCGCGCTGAGCCGCAGGGCTCCGTACCACTCGGTGAAGACGCCCACCAGCGGCAGTTCGTGGCGTTCGGCGAGGCGGTCCGCGGCCGCCGCGTGGGTGTCCGCGGCGGCGAGGTCGGCGAGGGCCGCGCGGGCCTGGAGGCGGATGAGATGGCCGAGGACCTCGTAGGTCACCAGGCCGTGGCGCGCGGCCAGTTCGACGAGTTCCGCGCCGATCGCGTCCCGGCGTGGGGCGAGGCCCGCCCGGGTGAAGGACTGCATGAACGTGCCGTTGAGGGCGAAGGCCAGCAGCGCGGGATCGTCGAGACGGCGGGCGAGCGCCTCGGCCTCGCGGGCGGCCTCGGGGCCGCGCGGGCCGGCCGCTCCGCGGGTCTCCAGGGCGACGGTGGCGAGCAGACGGCAGCGGGCCGTGTCGTGCGGGCCCGGCGACAGCGCGGTGAGCGTGCGTTCCGCCACGGCCACGATGTGCCGGGCCGCCGCCGGGTCGTCGGCGCGGGTCCAGATGGCCGGGACGTCGTACGCGCCGATGACGCGGGCCGTCAGTTCGGGGTCCGCGAACTCCTCGGCCGCGGTGACCGCGGCCGTGCGGTGCCGGCGGGCTTCCGCCAGGCCGTCGCCTCCTGTGACCGCGAGGTTCCGGATCAGGCCGACGGTGGATTCCAGGCGGGCGCGGGCGCCTCCGGCGACTGTGCGGTCGTAGGCCTCGGCGGCCTGTGTCCATAGCTGGGCTGTTGTGGGTTGTGGGTTGTCCGCGGGTGCGTGGGGGCTGGTCGCGCGGTTCCCCGCGCCCCTGGGTGGGTGGGGGTTCGGGGTGGGGTGTTGGGTGCGGGTTCCATTGGGCTGAGCGCGCAGTTCCCCTCGCCCCTGAAGGGGCGCCGGCCGTGGACCGGGTTCCAGGTCCGGGTCGAGACTCCGGGACTGGGTGAGGATGTCCGATTCCAGGTGGCGCAGGCGTGGGCCGGGGTCCAGGCCGAGTTGGTCGACGAGGACTTCCCGGGCTCGGCGGAGTACGGCGAGGGCGTCGCCCTGGCGGTGCTGGCGGTAGAGGGCCAGGGCCAGCAGGCGCCAGGCGTCCTCGCGCCAGGGGTGGTCGGTGAGGTGGGCGTCGAGGTCGGGGACCGCGTCGGCGGGGCGGCCGAGGGCGAGGTGGGCCTCCGCGCGCCGTTCCACGGCCTGGAGGCGGAGTTCGGCGAGGCGGGCGCGTTCGCCGCGGGACCAGTCCTCGTCGGCGAACTCGGCGTAGGCGGGGCCCCGCCACCAGCCGAGGGCCTCCTCCAGAGTGGAGAGGGCCTGCGGGGCGGGCAGGCCGGCCGCGGTGGCGAGGGCCGCCTCGAAGCGCCACGCGTCCACCGTGTCCGGCTCGGTCCGCAGCGCGTATCCGGGCCCGTCGGTGACCAGCAGCCGGGCCGGGGCCCGCGGCGGACGCTCCGGCTCCAGTACGCGGCGCAGCGCGGCCACGAACGTCTGGACGGCTCCGACGGCGCCGGGCGGCGGGTCCGCCCACAGGTCCTCGACGAGCCGGGCGACGGGTACGACCCGGCGGCGGGCCACGATCAGCCGGGCCAGCACGGCCCGGTGCCGCGGCCCCTTCAACGCGAGCGCGTCCCCGTCCGCGGTGTCGACGGCGGCGACCGTGGGCCCGAGCACCCCGAACACAACCCGCACGCCAACCTCTCCCTCCAAGACCCCCAGCCCAACCTACGCCGCCCCCACCCACTGACCAGGCACTGATTCACACCCCCCAGGCTCAAAGAGTCCAACGCCACCACGCGACGCGGGGGCTGCGGCCGCGCCCGTGAAGGGGCGCGGGGAACTGCGCGACAAGCCCCCACGCACCCGCAGACAAAACACACACCGAAAGGCCCCAAATGCCCACCACGCCGCCGGCGATCCCCGGCTTCGCCGAACACCGCATCCCCGTAACCGACGACATCACCCTCAACACCGCCACAGGCGGCACCGGCACCCCCGTGATCCTCCTCCACGGCTTCCCCCAAACCCACCTGATGTGGCGCCACGTGGCGCCGGAACTCGCGGCCGAGCACACCGTCATCTGCCCCGACCTACGCGGCTACGGAGCCAGCGACAAACCCACCGACCCCGACGGAACGACGTACTCGAAGCGCACGATGGCCGCCGACGTGATCGCACTCGCCAAGGCACTGGGACACGAACGGTTCGCGCTCGTCGGCCACGACCGCGGCGCCCTCGTGGCGATCCGGGCCGGTCTCGACCACCCGGACAAGGTCACCCACCTCGCCTCCCTGGACGTCCTGCCGACGCTCGACATGTGGGACGTGATGCGCGGAACGTCGGCCGCGGTCGGCTTCCACCTCTATCTCATGGCCCAGCCCCCCGGCCTGCCCGAGCAGTTGATCGAGGCGAGCGCCGACGCCTTCTTCGGCCACTTCCTCGACGTCTGGACGCGCGACCCGGCGGCCCTGCCGCCCGAGATCCGCGCCGCCTACCTGGCGGCGTCCCGCGCGGCCGTCCCCTCGATCGTCGCCGACTACCGCGCCTCCGCCGGCATCGACGTCACGCACGACCGGGCCGACCGCGAGGCCGACCGCCGGCTGCGGATGCCGGTGACGGTCCTCCAGCAGGACTGGGGCACCGCCCTCGGCTTCGACGCCGCCCGGCTGTGGTCCGCGTGGGCACCCGACCTGCGTCACACGACCGTCTCCTGCGGCCACTTCATGGCGGAGGAGGCGCCCGAGGAGGTGGTCAAGGCCGTACGGGACCTGCTGACCCGGTGAGATCCGAGGGCCCCCGCCAGGGTCGGCCGCGGAGGGCACAGGGACTGCCGATCCGGCGAGAGTTAGGTTAGCCTTCCCTAATGAAGCCAGCCCCCTCCGTCCCGAACCGTGTCTCCCGCCGGCGCCTGCTCGTGGCCGGCGGCACCCTCGCCCTCGGTCCCCTGCTCGCCGCCTGCGGTGACGGCTCCGACGACGGCGACGAGTCCGCACGGTCGGCCGGGGACGGCACGGGCGGCGGCGGCCCCTGGTCCTTCAAGGACGACCGCGGGCGGACGGTGAAGACGGACAGTGAGCCGAAGACACTCGTCGCCTTCGTGAGCACGGCCGCGGCACTCCACGACTACGGCATCGAGTGCAAGGGCGTCTTCGGCCCCACCGAGCCGATCGGCGGAAAGCCCAATCCCCAGGCCGGCGACATGGACGTGTCGAGACTGACCAGCCTCGGCACGGCATGGGGCCAGTTCAACGTCGAGAAGTACGCGGCCCTCAAGCCCGACCTGCTGATCAGCAACATGTTCCCGGCGCCCGACCTCTGGTACGTCCCCGAGGAGAGCCGTAAGAAGATCGAGGCCCTCGCGCCCTCGGTCGGCATCAGCATCGCCCGCACCTCGCTCCTCGACCCCCTGCGCAGGACCGCCGAACTCGCCGAGTCCCTCGGTGCGGACCTGGGCGCCAAGAAGGTCACCGACGCGAAGGCCCGCTTCGACAGGGCGTCCGAGACCCTCCGCAAGGCGGCCGGTGCGAGCGGCGGTCTGAAGGTCATGGCGATGACGGGGGACGCCGACCAGATGTACGTGGCCGTCCCCGACTCGTACAGCGATCTCAACTACTTCAAGGACCTGGGCGTGGAGTTCGTCGAGGGGAAGAAGTCCGACGAGTGGGGCTTCTGGGAGTTCCTCAGCTGGGAGAACGCCGACAAGCACCACGCCGACCTCATCCTGATCGACAACCGCTCCACCGCCCTCCCTCCCGAGGAACTGGCCAAGAAGCCCACCTGGCGGCAACTGCCCGCGGTGAAGGCGGGGCAGACCACACCCTGGTCGATGGAGGAGCGGTTCAGCTACGCCGGTTTCGCCCCGGTGATCGAACAGCTCGCGGCGGCGGTGAAGAAGTCGAAGCGGCTGGACACGTAAGCACGCGCAGCACTTCGCAGTACGCCCCAGTACCCCCGCAGCACCTCGCAGCACTCCGTAGAACCCCCTGGGAAGGGAGCAGCCGGTCATGGACAAGCGCACGCCACGACTCGGCGACGTCCAGGAGACGTTGCTCATCCCCCTCTACGCCCGTGCGGTCGAGACGCGTAAACCGCGCGGCATGCTCAGGGATCCGCGGGCCGTGGAGATGGTCGACGCGCTGGACTACGACTTCTCCCGTTTCGACGGCGCGAAGAGCCTGCTCGGGGCGAACCTGCGCACACTGCTCTTCGACCTGTGGGTACGGGACTTCCTGGAGCGGCATCCCTCGGGCACGGTCGTGGAGATCGGCACGGGCCTCAACACCCGGTTCGAGCGGCTCGACAACGGCACGGTGCACTGGTTCGACCTCGACCTGCCCGATGTGATCGCGCTGCGGCGGGGCTTCTTCGAGGACACGGACCGCCGGCGCATGATCGCCGCCTCGGTCACCGACCCGGAGTGGATGGAGGAGGTGCGGCGCAGCAGCCCCGGACCGTACTTCCTGGCCGCCGAGGCGGTGTTGATCTATCTGGAGGAGGAGCTGGTCCGCTCGGTCTTCCGGCAGATCGCCGAGCGGCTGCCCGGGGCCCTGCTCGCCCTGGAGACCGCGGCGTCCCACATGGTCGACAGCCAGGACAGCCATGACGTGCTCGCCAAGGTGGCGGCCCGGATGCGCTGGAGCTGCGACGACCCTCACGCTCTCGAACACTGGCAGCCCGGCCTCGGCCTGACGGACTCCCGCACCCTGGCCCAGCTGCCCACCCCGGTCGCACGCCAGCTCTCCTTCCCCTACCGCCTCCTGCTCCGCGTCATGGCCACGATCCGCCGCCGCGACATCGAGGCATACCGCTTCAACCTGTTCCGGTTCCCGACGGAGTGATTCCGCTCAGCGGCCCGGCTCGGGGCGCTGTCGTGCTCTCCGCGGGCGGATCCGCGCGGCCAGGATCGCGACGTCGTCCTGGGCCCGGTGGGCGTCGAGGCGGTCGAGGACCTGTTCCAGGAAGGATTCGATGTCGGCGTCCGGGCGCAGCCGGAGGGCGGCCAGCCGGGCCAGGGAGGCGTCGATGTCCTCCTCGCGCCGCTCGACCAGGCCGTCCGTGAACATCAACAGGGTCTCGTCCGCGGCGAGTTCATGGGTGCCCAGCTCGTAGCCGCCGACGCCGGTGCCGAGCGGGGGTCCCACGGGCACGTCGATCAGGGTCCCGGTGCCGTCGCCCGCGAACACGGCCGGAGGCAGATGGCCCGCGCTGGCGAGCGCGGCCGTCCCGCGGGCCGGGTCGACACGGGCGAGCAGACAGGTGGCCGGCCGGCGCGTGCCGTCCTCGGAGACGGCGGCGTCGAGCTGGCGCAGCACGCGGTGCGGGGGCAGATCGGCGGAGGCGACGTACCGGAGCATCGAGCGGTACGCGTTCATGTCGACCGCGGCGTCCAGGCCGTGCCCCATGACGTCGCCCATGACCAGCAGGGTGCGGCCGTAGTGCAGCCGTACGGTCTCGAACCAGTCGCCGCCGACGAGGGTGCCGCCGCCGACGGGCAGATAGCGGGTGGCGAGGTCGAGGTTCGGATGCGGGCGGCCGGGCTCGGCGAGGAGGGCGCGCTGGAGCTTCATCGCGGTGCTGTGGACGGCGGTGTGGCGGCGGGCGTGTCCGATGTGGACGGCGGCGAGGCGAGCCGCGTAGTGCATCGCGGCGGTCTCGTGGTCGGCGAAGGGGCGACCGGTGCGGACCGCGAGCAGCACCCCGTACAGGCGGCCGTGCGCGAGCATCGGCACCGAGATCGAGCGGCGGGGCACTCCGGACGACACATCGTCCGTCGTGGTGATCGGGTGCCCCTCGTCCAGGGCCCGTACGGTCAGGGACGGCTCTCCGTCGTGGGCCGCCAGCAGCTCCGGCGGACCCACCGTGGCGACCCGGGTGAGCGCCGGGTCGCCGGCGGGCCGCGTCGCCGGTACGTCCTCGCCCAGCAGGTCGACGGCGACGGCCTCGCAGCCGTGCCGCCCCAGGAATCCGACGAGTTCGGCGCAGGTGGTCCGCTCGTCGAGAGTGGTCCCGATCGACTCGACGGCCTCCTCGACCAACCCGACCGGTGCCGGCACCTCCTCACCAGGCCGCTCCACCAACCCACCTCCGCCGCGCTCTGCCCGTACACCGGTGCGCCCGTCGACGCACCCGGACAGCCATACCACCAGCTTTCTGGACGAGTCGGTCGCTGACGCGCGGCGGCGGGGCGCACCGGGACGGTGTGCGGGTCCCCGCCCGGCGCTACTGCTCGTCCCCCAGCGGGAACGAGTGGTGCTCGTGCGCCACGGTCCAGCGGCCGTTCTCCTTGCGCAGGCCGAGGGTGAGGCGCAGGCGGGTGCCGGGCGCGGCGGCCAGTTCCTCCGGGGTGCCGCAGCGCAGCAGGGCGTGGGCGAAGGCGACGTCCGCGCCCGCGGTGACGTCCAGGGAGACGATGTCGAAGCGGGCGCCCTTGGCCTGCCACTCGAAGAACGGCGGCCAGGTCGCGCGGTACGCGTCCAGGCCACGGACGCCGTCCTGCGGGGGCGGCACGTCGAACATCACGATGTCCTCGGTGTGGTCGGCCAGGACCGTGTCCAGGTCACCGGCGTGAACCGCCGCCGCCCACCTCTCGATCAGCTCCCGGATCAGCTCTTGGTCGTCCTTCATGGGGGCCTCCTTCTCCGCGGACTCTTTCTCCGCGGGCTCGTTCTACGCAGGACCTTCTCCGGTGAGGACCGCCCCCTGCCCGGAAACTCATCGCCTTTGGCTCATTCCGCCCCAGGCCCAGGTCATCGGGTGACCGAGCGTGCGGGGGGAGTAGTCGCAAGTGGCTGGGGGTGGTCCTTCAGGTGAAGCGTGCGCGAGGATGGGGTTATGACCGCGGCCCATCGCGCCATGGCTCTTCTGGAGACCTGGCCGAACCTGGTAAGTGGCCCGCCCCGGTGCACCGTTGGGCATGCCTTCGCTTCGGCGGGACACGAGATCGTCCACTTCCACTCCGACGACTCCGCCGACCTCTACCTCACCCGCACGGCTGTCGAACGCCTGCTGCCCCAGCTCGCGCACGCCAGCGCGATCAGGGTCCGCCCCGGCGCCTCCTGGATCACCGTGCTCCTCGACTGCGACGCCGACGTCCAGCTGCTGCTGGGCCTCGTGAGCGTCGCGCTGAAGGAGCACGGCGCGGTCACGCCCCGCCGTCCCTCACCACCGTGCGACTGGGAGCGGCCACCGGTGGTCCCCGGACCGCGCCCGGGAGCGGCCCGCCGCATGGTGGACCGCCTCATGCCGCACGCCCACTGACCGGCCGCTCACTCGGCCGGCTGTTCCGTCGGCGGGCGCAGCCCCGCCGTCCACTTCTCCTCGATCCGGCCGACCCGCCACACCACCAGCGCGAGTGCCCAGGTGGCGACGAAGAGCCCGACGATCGCGAACCCGACGACGTTCAGGTCGATGCCGGCCACCCACTCCCAGAACACGCCGTGCAGGGAGAACCGTTCGGCGAGCAGCCCGAGGAGTTCCACGGTCCCGATGAGGAGCGCGACCGCGACCGACAGACCCGTGACGGTGAGGTTGTAGTAGACCTTCCGTACGGGCTTGGAGAACGCCCAGCCGTACGCGAAGTTCATGAACGACCCGTCGATCGTGTCGAGCAGCGACATGCCCGCCGCGAACAGCACGGGCAGGCACAGGATCGCGTACCACGGCAGTCCGGAGGCGGCCCCGGATCCGGCGAGCACCAGCAGCGCGACCTCCGTGGCGGTGTCGAAGCCGAGCCCGAACAGCAGCCCCAGCGGGTACATCTGCCACGGCTTGGTGATCGACCTCATGACGCGGCCCAGCAGCCTGTTCATGAAACCGCGGTTGTTCAGCCGGTCCTCCAGCGCCGCCTCGTCGAAGTGCCCGTGCCGCATCTGCCGGAAGACCTTCCAGATCCCGGCGAGGACGACGAGGTTGACGGCGGCGATGACGTACAGGAAGACCCCGGAGACCGTCGTGCCGATGAGCCCCGTGACGCTGTGCAGGGTGGAACCGTCGTCCCGTACCGGCCCGGCGACCGCCTTCACGCCCAGCGACAGCAGGAACGCGAGCACGAACACGACGCTGGAGTGCCCGAGCGAGAACCAGAACCCGACCGACAGCGGCCGCTGCCCCTCGGCCATCAGCTTGCGGGTGGTGTTGTCGATCGCGGCGATGTGGTCCGCGTCGAAGGCGTGCCGCATGCCCAGCGTGTACGCGGTGACGCCGATGCCGATCCCGAAGGACTTCGTGCCGATGCTGTAGTGCTCGGGCGCCACGACCGCGACGAGCGTGAACCAGCCGATGACATGCAGCGCCACGATGAAGGCGGCCATCCCGCCGACCCGGACCCACTCCTCCCGGTTCAGGGAGGCACGCCAGGAGGAGAGGGTGGTCATGGGTTCGCCTTGCCTTACGTCCGGTGGAACTGCCTCCCCACCCTCACCGCGTGACCACCGCACCTGCAACTAATGCGCAGTAAAGGGCGGACCAGGTCTTGCCCCGCATACGACCGGCAACAGGAAAAGCCCGCGGGCCTCAGGGCGTGCCGACAGGCGCGGTCGGGGTCGCCTCCAAGGCGCCCGCCCCTGTCGGTGCCGTCTCCAAGGCCCCCGTACCCGTCCCTCCGGACGTCTCCTCCGGGGCCGCCCCCACCACCGCCACCACCGATCCCGGCTTCAGCGCCTCGTACAGCCACATCGCGTCGGCGCGCCGCAGGCCGATCACCCCGCCGGTGCGGTCGTAGTTGCCGGGCGCCTTCTCGTCCCAGGTGAGGGCGAGGAGGTAGTTCGTACGGTCGTCGGGGGCGCGCAGCCTCATCACCCAGGTCGCCTTGACGTCGTACCCGTTCCAGCCGGCCGAGTCGCCGGGCACCGTCGCCGCCTGGTACTTGGCGGTCACGGTCATCAGGCCGGTCGGTGTCGGTGTCTTGAGCGACCCGGAGGAGATGGGCAGGGTCCGCCCCTCGACGGACATCTCACGCCGGCCGAGATCGACGGTGGCGGCGACGGCCGCCGGACTGGCCTGGGCAGGGGCCTCCGCGGTGGCCGGCGGGGTGGGCGCGGTGTAGCTCGCGGCGGGCGGTGTCGTCCCGGCGTCCCGCCCACCCGTGAGGGCCACGGTCAGGACCAGGGCGAGGGCCCCGGCGGCCGTGGCGCCGGCCGCGGCGAACGAGACCTGCCGCCGGCGCCTGCGACGCCCCGCGCGACGACGGATCTCCGTGCCGGGAACCGCTATGGGCGTCTCGTGGTCGTGGGCCAACTCGCGCAGCGCGGTGGCCAGTTCGGTACCACCGGAACCGGCGTCGGGGCCGTCGAATCCGTGCGTGGCGCCGGGCGTGAGCTCATCGGACACGGTCGTCCTCCCTCTCACCCAGTTCGTCGGCCTCGCCGAGCCGCCGCGCCAGCGCCGCCCGGCCGCGGGACAGCCGGGCCTTGACCGTCCCCACGGGCGCACCGGTCTCGGAGGCTACCTGCTCGACACTCAAGTCGCACAGATGGTGCAGAACGACAGCCATCCGCTGCGCCTCCGGCAGTTCCTTCAACGCCCCCACGAGCGCGGTCCGTTCGGGTCCGGGACCGGGTGTGTGCTCGGGCGGCGGATTGCGGCGCACCAGTTCCAGCCAGCGCCGCGCCCGCCGCCACCGGCTCACCGCGAGCCGCATCGCGACCGTACGGACCCATGCCTCGGGCGCCCCCTCGGCGAGGAACTCCCGCCGCCGGTCCCAGGCGCGGACGAACGCCTCCTGGACGACGTCCTGCGCCTCGCCGTGGTCCCCGGTGAAGGCGTAGAGCTGCCCGGTCAGCCGGGGGAACGCCGCGGCGTAGAACCCGTCGAACTCCTCCTCGGTCATACCTCCTGCCCCACCCCCTGCCGTTTTCGTCGCAGTCGTCCTCGTCGCTGACTTCGGATGCCCGTGCAACCCGGCTGCCTCCTCCGTGCGTACAGGTCCCGTACGTCACAGACGTCTCAGACGGCACGGAGGTTACGGACGCCGCGTACATCGAAGCACAAGCACCACGCAGGGCTGAGCCGGAGGGAGTGGCGCGCGGACAGCGCGCTCGACTGACCATGGACGACGAATTCACCGCCCGTGCCGGGGAGTACTGGCCCCGGCTGACGCGTACGGCCCGTCTGCTCACGGGGAACTCCGCCCGCGCGGAGAGACTCGCGAGAGCGGCGCTCGCGGAGGTGTACGCGCGGCGGAGAACTCCCCGCGACGACGCGGAGTTCTACGTCCGGCGGGCTCTGGTACGGGGCTTTCTGCGGAGCCGGACCCGGCCGCTGATCGGCTCCCGGCGCGCTCCGGAGTCGTACGCGGCCGATCGACTCGACCCGCTCACCGAGGTGTTGGCGGCTCTCCCGCCCCGCCGTCGGGCCGTCGCCGTCCTGCACCACTGGGACGGTCTGGGCCATCGCGAGATCGCCGCGCTGCTCAACTCCTCGCCCGGTGCGGTCAAGGCGCACGGCCGCCGGGCGCTGAAGGCTCTCCGCGCCCACCCGGCGTACGGCGAGTCGCCGTACGCCGAGGGCCGGTCCGTGCCCGGCCCCGCCCCGGTCCCCGGCATCCCGCCGGCCGTTCTCCCGGCCGTCGAGGAGGCGGGCCGCACCCGTCGGCGGAGCCGCCGCCGTACGACGGCCGTGCTGACCACCGTCTGCGCCCTGCTGCTCGTGCCGCTGGTCCTGGGTGCCGTGCGCGGCACGGGCTCCGGCGGCGGTGGGGACACAACTCCCTTCTCCAGGACGGCCGTTCGGGTCGTGACCGCCGGTGAGCGGGTCTCCGCCGGACCTGGTGTCGAGGTCTGGCTCACCAAGGACGGCAAGCACTGGTCGACGCCGAAGGGGCAAAGCCGGTTCCGGCCGGCCGGCGAGGGATCGGGCACCGGCATCACCCTGGAGTCGGAACCCGGCTCGGGGACACGCGTCTTCCACTCCGGCGTCCTCCAGGGCTCCCGCGAACCGTCCCGCATCGAACTCACCACCCCCGAGGGCAGGTTCACCGCCCGGATCCTCACCCTGGCGGGCAGCCCCGGCTGGTCCGTCTGGTTCGCCGACACCCAACTCACGGACGGCAAGCGCCAGTTGAGCCAGATCACCGTGAAGGCCTACGACTCCGCCGGCAAGCTCCTCGCACAGACGGGCACCTCCACATGACCACCCGCCCGCGGACCCCACGGACCCTGCGCACCCGCCTCCACACCTTGCGGACCCACCTCCACACCCTGCGGACCTACCTCCGCCGCACCCGCACCCGCCGCCTGCGCCGCGTCCTGGCCGGGCTCCTCGTCCTGTTCCTCACGGCCTGCGCCGCGCTCGTCGTCGCGTACCGCATGACCGGGATCCCCGACCCGCACCCGGAGACGGTCAGCCAGAGCACGGTCTTCGTGGACGCCGAGGGCGACTACCTGGGCCGACGCGGCCCTGTCGACCGCCAGGACATCCCCCTCAATCAGGTACCCCGGCACGTCCAGGACGCCGTGATCGCCGCGGAGAACCGCTCCTTCCGTACGGACTCGGGGGTCGCCCCGACCGCGATCCTGCGGGCGGCGATCGCGACCGTGACCGGCGGAGAGCGGCAGGGCGGCTCCACGATCACGCAGCAGTACGTGAAGAACGCCCTGCTGACCCCGGAGCAGTCGCTGAGCCGCAAGGCGCGCGAGGCGCTGATCGCCGTGAAGCTCGACCGCACGCGGTCCAAGGACGACATCCTGGAGGGCTACCTCAACACGGTGTACTTCGGCCGCGGCGCGGCCGGTGTCGAATCGGCGGCGCGGAACTACTTCGGCGTCGGTGCGAAGGACCTGACGGTCTCCCAGGGCGCGGCGCTGGCGGCGATCGTCAACCTCCCCTCGTACTACGAGCGGGCCGGCGCCGACGCGAAGGTGACCGGGACGCTGGAGCGCCGCTGGGTCTGGGTGCTCGACGCCATGGCCGCCTCGGGGGCGATCAGCGACCGCGAGCGGACGGCCGCCCGCTTCCCGGCGTTCCGCTTCTACCCGCCGGGCGACACGGACGGCGGGCGTCAGTACCTGATCGACGCGGCGTCCGCGGAGGCCGCCGACCGGCTCGGCATCACCGAGGACCAGCTGGCGCGCGGCGGCTACAAGGTGCACACCACCTTCGACCTCGGTCTGCAGGACGACACGGCGGAGCTGGTCCGCGACCGTACGCCCGCGGACACGAAGGGCGTGCGGCTGCACACCGCCGTCGTCGCGACCGTTCCAGGCGACGGGGCGGTCCGCGTGCTCTACGGCGGCGCGGACTACGCGCACCAGCCGTTCAACGACGCCGTCGACGGGGCGGTCGAGGCGGGCACGGCCACCGAACCGTTCACGTACGCGGGCATCCGGCTGGGCGAGCCGCTGACCGGGCTGCCGAAGGAGGCGGCCCCGACGCCGATGCGCCTGAACTCCGCGTACGCGACCGTGGCCGCCGGGGGTACGTACGCGAAGCCGTACACGGTCACGAAGATCACCCGCGGGGGCCGTACGGTGCACACCGCGCGGCCGGAGACGCGTACCGCGATGGGCGAGAAGGAAACCGCGGTGGTCACCGAGCTGATGCACGGTTCGCTCGGTCCGGACGCTCCGGACGCTCCGGGCACCGCGGTCAAGCCGGTCGCGACGGGGGTCGGGGCCGCGTTCCTGCCGGTGACCAGCCATGCGGCGGGCGCGGGGAGCGGGCCGGGGGCCCGGACGGTGTGGCAGAGCGTGTACTCGCCGCGGCTCGCCCTCACCGTCGCCCTGTTCGCCGAGCGCGGGGGCAAGCCGGCCCGGGTCGCGGGGCTGACCGGCGAGTACCCGCCCGCCGAGCACGCGGCACTGCAGGCGGGAGAGGTGTGGCGGCTGGCGGGCTCGCCCGGGACGGAGGGGCCCGCGGCGGAGGCCCGGGTGGGGGCCGAATCCGAGGCCGAGGCCGGGGCCAAGGACGGAGGCGAGGCCGGAACCGGGAGCAAGGGCACGGGCGAGGGCTCAGGCGACGGCTCGGGCTCGGGCTCGGGCTCGGGCTCGGGGGAGAATACGAGCTCGGGTGAGGGCACGAGCGAGGCCGACGTCACCCGGACGGACCCGCCCGTTGGTGGGCAGGGCGGCGGCGTGGTGCCGTGGGAGGGTGCCCGGTGACCAGGTCCAGCCCACCCCGCGCATCCTGCTCACCCAGGCGGAGCTGGCGGCGATCGCTAACGCGATGGACCGTGCCGAGGGTGTGGGGGAGCACGCGGAGCGGCTGCTGGCGGAGCTGACCCTGGCCCGGCGGATCCTCGACGGCTGCCCGGCCGGTGTCGCCGTCCTGGACCGGGACCTGCGCTACCTCTACGTCAACGACGCGCTGGCCCTCCTCAACGGCGTCCCGGCCGCCGACCACATCGGCCGCCGGCTGCCGGACCTCCTGCCGGACCTGGAGTCGTCGGAGCAACTGCTCGAACAGGTGCTGCGCACGGGGGTGCCGCAGATCGTCACGGTGGGCGGGCAGACCCCGGCCGACGGGGCGGGGGACAACCGGTGGTGGCTGGGCGCCTACCACCGGCTCTCGTCGTCGTCCGGCGAGATCCTCGGGGTGGCGGGCGTCGTCCTGGAGGTCACCGACGCGCTGCGCGGCCGCGAGCACCTCGTACGGGCGGGCAACAGGATGGCCCTGCTCGACGAGGCGAACCGCACCACCGGCGCGACGCTCGACCTCCGCCAGGCCTGCCAGGCCCTCGCCGACCTGCTGGTCCCGCGCTTCGCGGACTACGCGGCGGTGGACGTGGCCGACCCGGAGGGCACACCCCGGGTGCCGTCCGAGCACTACCCGCTGCGCCTGCGCCGTATCGCGCTGGCCACCACCCCGGAGCTGGCGGAGGTGTCCTCCCCGCTGGGCCGTCTCGACGAGTTCGTGGTCCACCGGGCGGGCTCCCCGATGGCCCATGTGCTGGCCGACCGGCGTCCGCTGGTCCTCAGCCACCCCGACGACGAGGCCATGCGCCAGTTCTCGCCGTCGCCCGAGCGCAAGGAGCACCTCCTGCGGATGGGCGCGCACTCGGGGATCTACCTCCCGCTCGCGGTCCACGAGGAGCTGGTGGGCGCGGTGATGGTGTTCCGCGCCGGCGACTCGCCCCGGCTGACGGACACGGACACCGAGTTGCTGGGGGACCTCACCGACCGGGCCGCCACCGGCATCGCCCACGCGGTCCGCTACACGCGTGAGCACGAGACGGCCCTGGAGATGCAGCGCGCCTTCCTGAACGCGCCCACCGTCACGGGCCCGGGCGTGGAGACCCTGGGCCGCTACCTGCCGGCGGGCTCGGGGGCGGAGGTGGGCGGCGACTGGTTCGACACACTGGCGCTCCCCCACGACCGCACGCTGCTGGTGGTCGGGGACGTCATGGGGCACGGGGTCCGCGCGGCGGCGGCGATGAGCGAGTACCGCTCGGTCCTACGTACCCTGGCCATCCAGGGCAGCAGCCCCGACTTCATCCTCCTCCAGGCCGAACGCACGGCGCTCACCCTGGAGTTGGACCGGGTGGCGACCTGCCTCCTCGCCCTCCTCGACCCCCGCCGGGAGCGCGTCACGTTCTCCAACGCGGGCCACATCCCGCCGCTCCTCGTCACCCCCGACGGCACCCGCACCCTCCTCAGCCTCCCCGTCGCCCCACCCCTGGGCGTGGGCCTCGGCTCCTTCACGGCCACCACGGTCCCCCTCCCCCCGGGCTCCGTCCTCCTCCTGTGCACCGACGGCCTGGTCGAACGCCGCGACCGCGACATCGAAACGGGCCTCCACACCCTCGCCACCCTCCCCATCACCCCGACGGCCCCCCTCTCCACCCTCCTCGACACCGTCATCACCCACCTGGACCCCACCGCCTCGGAGGACGACGTCGCCATCCTCCTGGCCCGCACCAAACCCACCCCGGACGAGCCGGACCAACTGGGCTGGTTACCACCGGGGTGGGCGAAGCCCCGCCCAGGGGTGAAGCCCCTTTAGGGGCGCGGGGAACTGCGTGCCAAGCCCCACCGACCGGCACCCGACACACGACCGGTCAACGCTTCTCGTACGGATCCGAAGGGGCCGAAACCCGTTTCACGGACGCGGCGTCCAGGACCGGACGAGCCGCGTCGGAGCCCGGCCTGCCCGTGGGGAGCCAGACCCCCGTGACGGTCACCCACGCGTCGGCGGCGGGCGCGTCCGCCCCGCGGATCTCGACCTTCAGCGCCTGCGCGTCGGCGGCGCAGCAGGTGACGAGGAGCCGGGCGATGTACCACGTGCCGTCGTCGTCGCGGGTCACGAAGCCGGTGAGGCGGACCGTGCGGTCCTTCATGGACGCCCCGGTGTCCCACTCCGCACGGGAGGCGAACGCGCCGAGCGTCAGGTCGACGGGGTCCCCAGCGGGCAGTTCGGGGAAGGTGCCGGTGCCCTGCGCGGCGACCCTGGCCTCCTCGCGTCCCGCGCTGTACGAGCCGAGGGCGGGCGGCGGGAAGAGGAGGAGGGCGAGGGCGGGCGCGGTGAGGAGCCAGGCGATGCGCGGGTTGCGGGTGTGGTCGTGATCGTGCCCGGAGTGGGCGTCTTGGCCACGCCCCGCGCGGGCCTCCTCGGGGGCGTCCTCCTCGTGGACCCCGTGCTCCCGCTCGTGCTCCCGCTCGTCCTCCTCGTGGACCCGGCGGATCATGCCCACCAGGCCCAGCGCGATCAGTGCCACGCCCGAGACCACCAGGTACGGGCGCAGGCCCTCCTTCACATAGCGCAGGTACAGCTCGCTGAAGAGGGCGATCCGCAGGAGTGCGGCGCCGCACAGGATGAGCAGCACTCCCTGCGGACGCAGCCGCAGACGCGTACGCGGTCGGGTCGTCACAGCAGCCACCAGCCCACCACTCCACTGCTCACCACGGCCACCACCCAGGTGACGGCCGAGAACCGGACGGCGAACGCCCGCCCGAACGTGCCCGCCTGGAGGGCGATGAGCTTCAGGTCGACCATCGGGCCGACGACCATGAAGGCGAGCCGGGCCGTCGGCGAGAACCCGGTCAGTGAGGCGGCCACGAAGGCGTCCGCCTCGGAACACACGCACAGCACCACGGCGAGGACGGCGAGCAGCAGCACCGAGAGCCAGGGCGAACCGGTGAACACGTCCAGCAGGGACCGCGGCACCAGGATGTTGAACGTCGCCGCGGCCGCCGCGCCCAGCACGAGAAAGCCTCCGGCGTGCAGGAAGTCGTGCTGAAGTCCGTCCCGGAAGCCCCGCCAGCCGCCGGGGCCCGCAGCCGCTTCCGTCCCCGATCCCGATCCCGATCCCGTTCCCTTGCCCTTGCCGGTCCCGGATCCGCCCGTGCGCCGAGCGGCCACCCCCGGCAGCCACTCCTCCTTGCCGAACCGCACCCACAGCCACCCCATCACCACGGCGGTGGCGAGCGAGGCGACGAGCCGGGCGCCGACCATGGCCGGGTTCCCCGGGAAGGCGATGGAGGTGGCGACGAGCACCACCGGGTTGATCGCGGGGGCCGAGAGGAGAAAGGCGAGCGCCGCCGCCGGTGCGACTCCGCGTCGCATCAGGCTGTCGGCCACCGGCACGGACGCGCACTCGCACCCGGGCAGCACGGCTCCGGCCGCGCCCGCGACGGGCACGGCGAGCGCCGGGTTCTTCGGCAGTACGCGTCTGAAGACCCGCTCAGGGACGAAGGCCCCGATCGCCGCCGACACCACCGTGCCGAGCAGAAGGAAGGGGATGCCCTGCACGGCGACCGCCGTGAACACGGTCCACCAGGCGGCCATGGCAGGCGTCGCGATGTCGAGCGCGACCATCGGCCCGAGTACGGACCCGACGGTGGCGATGACGACCAGCGCCACCCCGCCGACCACCGCGTACACCAGCGTCCGGGCCACGATCCGCGCCCCGTCGACCACACCCCGCCGGTCCGCGACGACCCGGGCGCCGTCGGCCGCGCCCTGCCGGTCCGCCACGTCCCTGGTGTCCACGCCCCTTGTCTCCACGTGCCTTGCTTCCCGCCCCCGCCTCACCCGTCGTACGTTCGCGCAGGCTAGCCGGTGGTTCTGTGCGGGGTCTGCGTTTTCGCCAGGAGACGGCTGTCAGCGGGGTTGTTGACCCTCGACCTTGTGCAGGGCCCAGAGTTCCGGATGTGGAGAGCGAGATGCGCAGTATCGGGGAGATGGCCCGGGACAGCGGGCTGAGTGTGAGCGCCCTGCGGTTCTACGACCGTGCCGGGGTGCTGGTCCCCGCCTGGGTGGATCCGGTGAGCGGCTACCGCTGGTACGGCCCCGAGCAGTGCGAGGAGGCGCGGCTGCTGACGCGGCTGCGCCGGGCCGGTATGCCCCTGCCGGACATCCGGCTGGTGCTGGCCGGCTGGTCCGGCGCGGACACCGACCTCGTACGGAAGCTGCTGCAGGCGCATCTGCGCCGGCTCGAACGGGGGTTGTCCGATGCCCGCAGCGAGTTCTCCGCGGTCCGAGCGCTACTCGAAGGCAGGGAGAAACCCATGACATCGCTCCGCACCGCCGTCGTCCGGCTGACCGTCCCCGCGGCCGAACTGGCCGCCGCGCTGGACGCCGTCCGCTTCGCCGCCGGTACCGACCCGGAGCTGCCGATGCTCGGCGGCGTCCTGTTCGACATCGAGGGCGGGGCACTTCGGGTCGTGGCCACCGACCGGTATCGGATGGCCGTCGCGCAGGCCCGTGCCACCGGCCACGACGGGGCCCGTGAGCAGGTCATCGTGCCCGTCCCGCTCGCCGACGCGATGCGGGCGCTGCTGAGCGGTGAGGACGGCGGGGGACCCGTCCGGCTCTCCGTGGACGGTGACCGCGTGACGCTGGAGGCCGGGGACCGGCAGGCGGCCGGGCAGTGCCTCGACCACGACTTCCCCGACTACCGTCGGCTCGTCCGCCTGCCGGCCGGGCGACGCGCGGTCGTCGACGTACCGGCGTTCCGCGAGGCGCTGGAGACCGGGCCCGTCCGCAGGAGCGAGACGCCCGGGCCGGACGGCGTGCCCTGCGACCTCAGCGTGCTCAGGCCGGAGGCCGACGGCACCGTGACCGTCTGCGCCGATGGCGAAGAGGGGGACGCCGACCCGAATTACGTCGCCGTCAACCGCGAGTTCCTGCTGCACGCGCTCGCCGCCGGGGCCCGTGACCGGCTGGTGCTGGAGTTCGGGGCTCCCACGGCTCCCCTGGCCGTCCGGCGGGCCGATACCGAGGACACGTTCTCGCTGCTGATGCCGGTGCGGCTGGAGAACTGAGCGCTCCGCGGGGGGCCGTGTTTCGTCTGCGGGACCGTCGTGGCTGGTCGGGCAGTTCCCCGCACCCCCTTGGGGCGCCCTCGGCCGCCTCATCCCCCGGGCCGGTTCGCCGACAGGAGGCTGAGGCCCAGCGGGGTGGGCACGTGCAGCACGGTGTTGCGGTCGCGGACCGACGCGGTCAGGCCGGCCTCCCGCAGGATCCTGACGTGTTCGCTGACCGTCGCGGAGGTCACCCCCGCGCGCCGGGCCACCTCGCTCGTCGTTCCGCCGTCCTCCAGTGCCTGGAGGACGGCGGCCCGCCCCTGGCCGATGAGTCTGCCGAGCGTGCGGGGCCCGGCACCCGCCTGCTGCGGCAGCCACCAGTGATGGGTACGCGCGACCGGATAGACCAGTACGGGCGGCAGCCGCGGGTCCGTCAGGGTGATCGGCGCCTGCCAGCAGAAGACGGAGGGCACCAGGAGCAACCCCCTTCCGTCGAGCCGCAGTTCACGGTCGAGCGGGTACTCCGCCTCCAGATGCGGCGGCCGCCAGCGCAGTGACGGACCCAGGGTCGACAGCAGCGCCTCGACCCCGCCGCGCAGCATCTCCCGCGCCCGCACCGCCCGGTCGGCCTCGACCAGACCGGACGGCTCGTCCTCAAGGTCGCGGGCAACTGGTCCGGCAACCTGGCCGTCGGCTCCATCTTCAACAACGGAACCGTCTTCCCGGGCGCGGACCACGTGGACGTGACCTCGCTCCTGGGCGGCCAGCCCTCGACCGACTGCTTCCACTACAACCCCGGCCCCGGCAAGTACAAGGCCAACGCCGAGGCAGGCCTCACCATCACCCGAGTGGTCTGGCGAGGCGAATGCTGACCAGCTGAGTCGGCGGGCCGGTAGGGGGCGCAGCCCCTTGCTTTCAAGGGGCGCGGGGAACTGCGCGATCAGCCCCCACCGGCCCGCACCCGACCAACAGAACACAAGGCGGGACCTAGTGCGGCCCCGCCTCCGCGGCACTGATCAGCGCGGCGAAAGCGATCACGGCGGCCCCCAGCGCGGTCACGAACCGAGCAGGGAAGAAGCGCGTGGCAATGCGTCGGAACACGGCGACAACCTCGCATCGTCAACGTAGGCCAGCGTATTAAGTCTGCGTCATCGTGCGCTTAACGCGCCGCTTAACCTAGGGCGTGTTCGCCTCCGGGGCAAGGGCCGCATTGAGCCGATCGGCGGCCTGTCCGCCCGCCTTAACTGCCCTCTTTCAACGGGAAGTTGAATAGGGTGCGGGTGTAAGTCGACTTACTGGCATGCTTACGCCATGGCCGAGCGCGACGACCCGGGAATCATCGGGCGCAGAGTGCAGCAGCTGCGTACGGAACGCGGGCTGACACAGAAGCAGTTGGCGGAACCCGCCTACACACCCGCGTACGTCTCCACGCTGGAGGCGGGCCGTGTACGGCCCTCCGAGGAGGCGCTGCGGCACATCGCGGAGCGGCTCGGGGTCGCGTACGAGGAGCTCGCCACCGGGCGGCCCGCGCACCTCGCCACGGACCTGCGGCTGCGGCTCACCGACGCCCAGCGGACGCTGGCGACCGGCGAGGCGGAGGTCGCCGCCGAGCAGTACACCGCGCTGCTCGCCGAGGCGGAGTCGCACGGGCTGAACGCCGAGTGCGCGGCCGCGCTCCTCGGCCTCGGCGAATGTGCCCTGGCCACCGGGGATCTGGGAACGGCCCGGCTGCGTTTCGAGGAGTCGGAGAAACGACTCGCCGACGCCCCGCTGCCCGTCCGGGTCCCGGCCCTGCGCGGCCGCGCCGTCTCGCACTACCTCGCGGGCGAACTCCGGTACTCCTGCTACCTACTGGAATCCACGATCGACGAGCTGAACCGTGGCGGGCTGCACGATCCGGACGCCCTGCTGCTGCTCTACGCGGCGGTCATCGCCCCGTACATGGACATGGGAGCGCACGCCCGGGCCGCGCAGGCGGCCGAGTACGCACTCGCGCTGGCCCCCCAGGTCGGCGACCCCGCGCTCCTGGCCCGAATGCACCGGTCCGTCGCCCGCACGATGATCGCCGAGGGGCGCATCGCCGAGGCGGACGCCTCCCTGGGCAAGGCGGCGGAGCTGTACCGCCAGCTCCAGATCCGTACGGAGCTCGCCAACTGCCATTGGATGCGCGGGTACATGCACGCGCAGAACGGCGACATGGAGCGCGCGGAGAGCGAGTTGCGCGAGGCGCAGGCCATGCACTCCGCCCAGCGCGCCACGCTCTACACCAGCCAGGTCGCCGTCGAACTGGCGGACGTCCTGCACCGGCGCGGCAAGTCGGACGAGGCGGCGGCCCTGCTCCACGACGTGCTCGGGGACCTGAGTTCGGAGCGCGGGGCCGTCCACTCCGCGGCCGCGCACCGGCTGCTCGGCATCATCGCGGAGGACGCCCGGGACACGGAGACCGCCGAGGAGCACTACGTACGCGCGCTCAGCCTCCTCGAACGGGCCGGGGCGGCGGGTGACCTGGCCGACCTGTGCCGGTTGCTGGGGGATCTGCTGCGGCGTACGGGGCGGATCGAGGCGGCGTTGGATGCGTATCGGACGGGTCTCGGCCACCGTACGGCGCCGGGCACGACCACGCTTGGGCCCGCGCCGGCCCATCCGCCGCTCTGACGAGCACCCTGTCCGCTCCGCGGGGGCCGTTGTCAGCCTGCGGGTTCGTTGTGGCTGGGCGCGCAGTTCCCCGCGCCCCTAAAAGCGCGCTGGGTCTCGGCCCAGGAAGCCCGCCAAGCGGTCTGCGGCCGGGGCATCCCCCGCCACCGGGACGATGTTGCCGAACGGCATTCCCTCTCCTCGGTACTGGGGCGGGAGGGTGGCCTCCGCTCGGGTCAGGATGTCCGCTGCTTCCTTCTCCGTGAAGGGGACCGGCCGGCCGGTGGACACGGCCAGGTCCCAGCCGTGGACCGTGAACTCCATGAGGGTCATGTCTAGGACCATGGCGGCGGGCAGCTTGGCGTCGCCGGTCACGCCCAGCTCGCGGTCGAAGCCGTACTTCTCCCATCCGGCGACCAGTCCGGCCGCCGCGGCCCGGAACTCACCGGCGGGGTCCGGCCCCGACCGGTACCGCGCGGGGTCGGCGTCGTACTCGCGGCCGTGGCAGCGGGCCTCGAACAGCAGCAGCCAGCCGACGAGATGGTCGACCAGCGTCTCGACGTCGTACTCCTCGCAGGGCGTCGGGGCACGGAGCTGCCCGGGCTCGACGCCCTCGATGAGGTCACCGGTCTTGGACAGAACACCCGAAAGCAGCTCGATCTCATCCATGCCCGGAGTCTAGGAACGCCCGCACACGACGGTCTTGAAGAAACGCGTCACGACGGCATCGCCGCGACGCGGCCGGTTCGGGGCCGCCTCAGCGGGAGGCGGTCGCCGCCGTCCCGGTGCACACCCTGCGGTAGGGCATGTCCGGGATGTACGTATGCCACTGTGCCGCCGTGAGGTCGATGACCGCGCGGGTGCAGACGCGGGAGACGACGCGTGTGGGCGCCACCGCGTATCGCTGGAGCGGGACGTGGGCGCTGCCCGCGTACAGCGTGCCGCTGTCCGCGGAGAAGGCGAGGGTGTCGATGCGTTCGCCGGGCGTGGTGAGCGGGCCGCCCAGGGGCTGTCGGGTGGAGATGTCCCAGAGCTGGAGCGTGCCCGCGTCGCCGCCGACCGCCAGCGTGCCGCCGTCGGGGCTGAGGGCGAGGGCGCCGACCACCTCCGGGGTGTCGCCGAGCGGCATGGGGAAGACGTTCCGCAGGACGCCCTCGCGGTGGCGCAGCGTGCCGTCCCACAGGGCGACGCGGCCGGTCTGGTCCCCCGCCGCGAGACGGGAGCCGTCGGCGGCGAAGGCGAGCGCGCCGATCTGCTCGCCCTGGACGAGGCCCTGCCCGGTGGCCTCCCCGGACGGCAGGCGGGCGGTGCGGTTGTCGCCGACGAGCAGACGGCCGTCGGGGCGGACGGCCAGGTGGTGGCTGGCCAGACCGGCGAGGTCGGCCGTTCTGCGGCCCGAGGCGGTGTCCCATGCCTCGTCGCCCACCTCGCCGATGGCCGTGGTGCGGGCGGCGTACAGGGTGCGGCCCCCGGGGCCGAGGGCCACCGAGACCACCGCTCCGGCCGACTCCGGTGCCGCCAGGTCCAGGGCGGTGCGTCGGCGGTCGTGGACCAGGTCCCAGACGGTGAACCGCTGCGGTGCCGCCTCCCGGCCGGGGGCCGAGACGCCGTACGTGAGCGTGGTGCCGTCGGCGCTGAACGCGAGGAGCGCCAGCGTGTCCTGGGGGACGACCGGCTCGGCGGGGTCGCGGGAGACGGGCTGTGGCGGGGAGGGCAGCGTCCGGAGCAGACGGCCGTCGGCCGTGGTGCGGAGCTCGAAGCGATAGCGAGTGCCGGCGGCCGCGTCCGCGCCCCCACCGGCGCCCGTCCCCGTGCCGACGCGCTCGGCCGTGGCGTACGTACGGCCGTCCGGGCTGATTCGTACGGCGTCCAGTGGATGGGCACGCCACGGGGACGCGACGGCCGTCCCGAGGTCGAGGCAGTGGACGGTGCCGCCTTCGAGATAGCGCAGGACGTTCCGGTGGGCGGGGTCCCAGGAGAGGCCGTGCAGGTGCTGGCTGTTGAGGGAGTGCCGGAGCACCGGCGCGGCGGGGGCCGTCAGCCGCCACACCCTGATCTCGTCGCGGTCGGCGGTCGCGAGGAAGGTGCCGTCCGCGCTGAAGGAGGCGTCCTGCGCGCCGGGTTCGTCGAGGTCGGCGACCTCGCGGCCCGAGGCTGTGTCCCAGACGCGTACGCCGGACTTCGAGAGGGTGGCGAGCCGGGCGCCGCCGAACACGAGGACCGTCCGGTCCTCGTCGCAGAGACCGTGGGCCCGCTCCCACGGTCCCGGCACGGTCCGGTGGCGGCCGGTTTCCCAGACCTGCGGTGCCCGGCCGGCGGGGCAGACCGCGACCAGCCGGCCGTCGGCGCTGACGGCCGGGGTCACCGGGCCGGGCGCCCGGTTCTCGAACAGCACCCTGCCGTTGGTGACGGACCGCAGCCGTACGCGGTCGTCGTCGATGTCGCTCACCACGTAACCGTCGGCGCGTATGTCGGCGAAGGAGGTGAAGGGGAGGGGGCGCGGATCGCCGGTCCATCGTCCGGTGGACGTGTCCCACAGCCGGATGCCGTCGTCGGCGGCGACCGCGAGGACCCGGGCGTCCGGTCCGGCCGAGACCACGTCGCCGGCCGGCAGCCGTCCGGAGTCGGCGCGGCGGCCCTTCGTCACGTCCCAGGTCCGCCAGGTGCGGCCGTCGACGCTGAGCAGTGTGCGGCCGGAGTCGGCGAGGAAACGCGTCGGGCTGTCCCCCGCCGCCGGGTCGGTGAAGATCGCGTGCTCCGGCTGGGCGAGGGAGCCGAGCAGTGCGCGGCGGGCCTCGGGCAGCGGGGAGATGCGCCAGGCGGCGACGCCGAGCAGCATCGCGGTGTGCGGGTCGGTCGTACGCAGCGCGTCGGCGACGTCCGCGACCCGGCGGGCCGCGGCGTCGGTGCGCTGACGCTCGTTGTCCCGGTGCTGGTGCCAGGCCGCGAGACCGACGACCAGCGCCACCGCCAGCACGGCCGAGAACGCGGAGGTGAGGACACGTGCCCTGCGGGTGGTCCGGCTGACGGCCCGCCGCTCGGCCTCCCGCGCGCCGAGCGCGGCAGCGAGAAAAGCCCGCTCCGACACGGTGAGCACGGACCCGCGGCCACCCTCATGAGCCTCCGCGCGACGGCCCCCTTGACCGTCCCCGCGGGCCTCCGCCCAGCCACTCCCCGGTCCGCCTCCCCGACCGCCCGCCCGGCCGTCACCTCGACCGTCCCCGCGAGCCCCCGCCCAGCCACTCCCGGGTTCGCCTTCCTGACCGCCACGCCGACTGCCAGCCCCGCCGCCCCGTTGGCTGCCCGCCCAGCCACTCCCCGGTTCGCCTTCCCGACCGCCACGCCGACTACCCGCCCGGCCGCCCCCTTGGGTGCCCGCCCGGCCGCCCCCTTCACCAGCCCCCTGTCCGCCCAGCCGGCGGCCCCATTTCCTGCCGCCGTCGCCGTCTTCCCTGCCGACTGCGACGCGGATGTCGGCCGCGAACAGTTCCTCCGCTCGGGCCAGGCGTGTGCCGCGGTACAGGCCGCCGGGGTCGCGGTCGTGCTCCAGCCAGGCGCGGGCCGCCTCCGTCAGGCGGCGGTGGTGGCGCAGGCGCTCACGGTCCTCGTCGATCCAGCCGCGCAGCCGGGGCCAGCAGGTGATCAGTGCCTCGTGGGCGAGCTCGACGCCGTCCTCGTCCACGGTCAGCAGCCGGGCGCGGGCCAGCCGTTCCACCGCCACCGGCACCTCGCGGTCCGCCCACTCGTCGAGTTCGGCGCGGCTCAGCGGGCGCCGGGTGTCGTCGGTGCCCTGCCCGGGCTCGATCAGCCGCAGCAGCAACTGCCGGGCGGTGTGCGCCTGGGCCGCGGACAGCTGCCCGTACGCCTCCTCCGCGGTCGCCGCGATCGCGCCGCGAACCCCGCCCGCGGCCTCGTACGCGGCGAGGGTCAGCAGCCGGCCGCGGCGCCGCTTCCAGGTCTCCAGCAGGGCGTGCGAGAGCATCGGCAGCGCGCCGGACCGGTCGAGGACCTCCTCCACGACCCGCGCGGTCAGCTCCCGTTCGACCAGGAGGCCGACCGCCTGGGCGGGCCCGACGACGGTGTCCCGCAGCTCGTCCGCCGTCATGGACCCGACCAGCAGGGCGGCACCGCACAGCGCGTCCGCGAGCCCGCGGTGCTCGGCGCACCGGGCGTAGAAGTCGGCCCGGACGGCGACGACCACCCGCAGCCGGCTGCCCGGCTCCCTGGCGGCGAGCAGCAGGTCGATGAACCGGTCCCGCTCCGCGCGGTCCCGGCACAGGGTGAAGACCTCCTCGAACTGGTCGACCACGACCCAGCTCTCCGGCTCGTCGTCCGCGGGAGTCAGCAGGTGCCCGAACCGGGTGGCCGGCCGCGCGCCCGGGGTGAACACCCGCAGGACCGCGGGACACCCCCGCCGCGCGATGTCCTCCCGGAGGCGGGGTATCAGCCCGGCCCGCAGCAACGACGACTTCCCGCTGCCGGAGGCGCCGAACACCACGGCGAACCGGTGCCCGCAGGCCAGTGCCCGCAGTTCGTCCAGCAGCCGGTCCCGGCCGAAGAACAGCTCACGGTCGGCGGGCTCGAACCGGGCGAGACCCCGGTACGGGGGCGCGGAGTCCGCCGCCTCCTCCCGCACGGCCTCGGCGGCCTCCGACTCGGCCTCCTTCCAGCGGGGCTCCCACTCGGCCGGATCGCCGCCGCACGCCCGTACGTACCCCTGGACCACGGCCAGCGACGGCAGCCGTCTGCCGGCCGCCGCGTCGGACAGCGTCGTCGCGGAGAAGCCCGCCGACGCGGCCATCGTCCGGTACGACGGGCCGCCCGCGGACGTGCGCAGCGCACGCAGTTCATGGGCAAGCCGCTGTACGGGACCGGCCTCCGGGTCCAGCGGTCGTTCGGGACGCCCCACGGGTCCACCCACCTTCGTCCACGCCCACGGAGCGGATGAAAACGACGTTCGGGGCGGTCAACCTACGTATCGCTCGGATACGGCGTAAATACTTTCCGGCCCGGATGTGGTGTTGATGACAGCCACGGAACGGGACACCGAACAACCCGGCGGTGCCCCCGGCATTGATTGCCCTGATGAAAGGGGGTGCCGGTCAACTCCCCGCTTGCCAGCCTCGGTCCCGCAGCACCGGCTCCGGCACGACCGAACCGGAACCGCATCCCGAGCACAGTGGAGAGCACCCGTATGTCCCAGGCAGCCCAGAGCAAGAGAAAGTCCCGCCTCGGCAGGGCCGCGCTCGTCGCGGTCAGCGCCACCGCCCTGACCGTGGGCCTGACGGGCAGCGCCAACGCCGCCGTCCTGAACCCCCTGAGCTGGAACGCCAGCACCTTCCAGAACAAGTACATGCCGCTCTTCGACTACGACACGAACGGCTGCCTGCCGGCGGCGGCCGTCGACGCGAGCGGAAAGCTCAACGGCGGCCTCGACAACAGCGGGGCGATCGTCGGCGGCTGCCGGACCAACCACCTCGGCAAGGCCAACACGTACTCCCAGTCCCTGTGCAAGAACGGCTGGTGCGCGTACGTCTACACGCTCTACTTCGAGAAGGACCAGGCCCAGAACGGCCTCGACGTCGGCGGGCACCGCCACGACTGGGAGTCCGTCGTGGTCTTCCAGAAGCAGGGCGAGGAGAGCCCTCGCTTCCTGGCCGCCTCCCGGCACGGCGGCTACAGCACCCACCCCATCAACGAGGTGCCGATGGGCCGGGTGGGCAACGAACAGAGCTTCAACCGCGTCGAGATCGTCTACCACAAGGACGGTTCCAGCACCCACGCCTTCCGCTTCGCGAAGTGGGGCGAGGTGCCGAGGGTCTGGGGCAACGGCACCTGGGACCGGCCCGCCCTGGTCACCATGGAGAACATGGACAAGACCCCACGCGACCAGCTGTGGAACTCCAACCAAAAGGGCCAGGAGAAGTGGGGCAAGGCCAACTTCCCGCTGACCAACAACCTCGTCAGCAACATCAACGGCGCCCGGAACGCCGACGGCCGGGCCAAGGCCGCCATCCCCGCGTTCTGACGAACGGTTCCGGCACGAGCCGCGGCCGCCGACGCCACTCTCCCCCTCGCGTCGGCGGCCGCTCCCGTCCAGGCCCACGAGGCGGCGTACGGACATACCCTGGCCCGGTGACCTCTCCCGCCGCACGCACCGCGCTGGATCTCACCGCCGACCTCCCGGTCCCCGCCCTCGAGGACCTCTACCGGGACCTGCACCGCCATCCCGAGTTGTCCGGGCACGAGCACCGGACGGCCGCGAAACTCTCCGAGCGCCTCGCCAAGGCCGGCTACGAGACCGCGGACGGAATCGGCGGCACCGGAGTCGTCGGGATGCTGCGCAACGGCGACGGGCCGACCGTCCTGCTGCGCGGCGACATGGACGCGCTGCCGGTCACCGAGGAGACCGGACTGCCGTACGCGTCCGAGACAGCCGGGGTCATGCACGCCTGCGGTCACGACCTGCACGTCACCTGGCTGACCGGTGCCGCCGACGCGCTCGCCGCCGGGCGCGACACGTGGAACGGCACGCTGCTGGTCGTCGGCCAGCCCGCCGAGGAGACCGGCGAGGGCGCCGCCGCGATGGTGAACGACGGCCTGTACGAACGTTTTCCGCGCCCCGACGTCCTGCTCGCCCAGCACGCTGCACCCGGTCCCGCCGGGCTGTACGCGCACTCGCCCGGGCTGATCATGTCGGCCTCGACGGACGTCGACATCGTCGTGCACGGGGTGGGCGGGCACGGCTCCCGGCCGGAGGCGACCGTGGACCCGGTGGTGACGGCCGCGTACATCGTGACGAGGCTCCAGACGGTCGTCTCGCGGGAGATAGCCGCCCGCGAATCCGCCGTGCTGACGGTCGGCCGGATCGAGGCAGGCACCCGGCACAACATCATCCCGTCCGAGGCGCACATCGCCCTCAACCTCCGTACGCAGTCCGCCGAGGTGCGGGAGCGGATGCTGGCCGCGATCCGGCGGATCGCGGCGGGCGAGTGCGCGGCGGCCGGCTGTCGGCGCGAGCCCACGGTCACGGTCGGCGGCAGCTTCCCGATGACCGTCAACGACGCCGACACCGACCGCCGGGTGGCCGCCGTGCACGGCGAGGTGTTCGGCGCGGGCACGGTCCTCGACTTCGGGCCCGTCATGGGCAGCGAGGACTTCCCGATCCTCGCCGGGGGCGGACTCCCGTACGCGTACTGGTTCGTGACGAGCACACCCGCCGAAGTGTGGGACGCGGCGGCCGCCGGCGCCGGGGGCGACCTGATGGAACAGCTCGCGGCCGTGCCCAGCAACCACAGCCCGCACTTCGCCCCCGACCTGTCGACGGTCGGCCCGGGCGTACGGACGCTGGTGTCCGGGGCGCTGGAGATGTTTGCCCCCTAGCACGCACGCGTTACCCGCTGTCCGCGGGTGCTCCCCCCGGCCGCCTGCACGCCCACGCCGCCTCGCCGGCGTCAGACCTGTGCCTGAAGCCGGTTCAGGTGCCGTTGGACATCGTCCAGGGCTCCCTGTCGGCGCCCCGGAACACGCAGCCGCAGGTCGGCCAGCGCGGGCCCGAGCTCACGGGCCCGCGCGGAGTCGCCGATACGGCCCCACTGGTGATGCGCGCGGTCCACGGCCGCCTCGACACCGGGGGCTCCCGGCGGCTGTCCCGCGGCCAGCCGTACGTCGGCCACCGCCAGCCAGATCCGGCAGCTGAGCTCCGCGTCCCCGGCGAACATGGCCAGATCCGCCCGTACTTCCATCCAGTGCACGACCTCGTCGGCGCCGGGTCCGTGCGCCCGCAGCGCTTCCTGCTCCCGCCGCCCGGCCAGCTCCGCGGCCTCGGCGTGCCTGCCGCTGTCGACGGCGGCGGTGATCTCGGCATGGGGGTCGGTGGGCGGGGGCGGAGGCGGCGGCAGAGGCGCCACGGACACCTGTACGGGTACGGGAGGGGGCGGCGCCGGCTGGAAGCCGGGGACGGGGCGCATGGGCGGCTGTGCGGGCGGTGTGGAGTGCCCGGGCTGCGTGGGGTCGACCGCCAGCACGATGTCCCGGCGGGCGGCCTCCGGGTCCTCACCCGAGGACCGTGTCAGCGCCTGCTGGTGGAGGTGCGCGAGCGGGGGACGGTGACCGCTGCGGAGGATCGTGGCCACGGACTTCATGTACGTCGGCGACGCCACCGCCCGTCGCGGGGGAGGCGGGGCGACGCGGCCGTACAGCAGAGTGCCCGGTCCCACGGTGAGCGGCTGGGTGGCCAGGTGCTGCCAGGTCTCCGCGTCCGTGTGCAGATCGACGACGACCGCCGTACTGCCCGGTGTGCGCAGCCGGAGTTCCTCGCGGATCCAGTGCCAGGGGAAGCCTGTGTAGCGGACGGTCGCCGCGGTCGTACGGGCCAGCGCGAGGTGCGGAAGCCGTTGGCGGCGGTCGAGCTGGAGCTGGCCGGTGAGGAAGACCGTGAGCGGTCCGGGGGCCGTCGCGGCGGCGCGCAGACGGGTGAGGACGGCCTGCGGCTCCAGGGGGTCTGCCAGTTCGACGACGTTGGCCGTGTCCGTGCCGGAGAGCACGTCGGGGGCGACGGCGGCGAGTATGGGGAGTACGGACGCGGCGTCCACGAGGCAGCTCTTGCCTGTCGGCGACGCTGCGAGCAGCAATACGGTTCCTGGCATCGCCGTTGTCTCCTGCCCTTGGATCACCACGGTCTGCACGGTAACCGGTGCGGGTGCAAAGGGTGTTGGGGTGGGGGCGATAGGGGGTGGGTGGTACTGGTTTGTTCAGCCTCTGCGGGGCGGTGGGGGCTTGTCGCGCAGTTCCCCGCGCCCCTGGAGGGCGGCTCCGCCTGCCCTCACCGCGAAGATCGTTGTGTCGTCTGCCATGTGGGGTGTGTGGTGGAGGGTGCCTTCGCGGATCAGTTCCACCAGGCGGTGGGGGTGGGCGGTGGTGGGGTCGGTGGTGACGGCTTGGGTCACGCGGTCGTGGAGGGGGAAGAAGACGCCGTCTGCGTCGCGGGCCTCGGTGACGCCGTCGGTGACGAGGAGGAGGGTCTCGTCGGCGGCGAGGGGGACCCTGCGGACGGGCGGGACGCCCGCGCCGGACCCGGCCAGCGCGGAGAGACCGAGCGGGAGCCCGTCGCCGGGCGGCAGGACGCGTACGCCGCGCGGGCCCGCCACCAGTGGGGGTTCATGCCCGAAGTTGACGACCTCGATGTGGCCCGCAGGGGCGCCCGGGGGCGGGAAGGCGACCAGGACCGCGGTCGCGAAGCGCTCCACGCCCCGGGCCGGGTCGCCGTCCAGGTCCTCGCCGAGGTCCGTGACGTACTGGCGGTGACGGCCCATCCGTACCTCCAGCCGTTCGGCGACGACGGTCAGGGAGGCCTCGTGGTACGCGGACTCGCGGAACGTGCCCAGCAGGGCGGCGGCCGCCGCGACCGCGGGCAGGCCCTTGCCCTGGACGTCCCCGAGGAGGACCCGGGTGCCGTGCGGGCCCGGCTGGATGTCGTAGAAGTCGCCGCCGACGCGGGCCTCGCTGTCGGCGGCGAGGTACACGGCCGCGTGGTCGAGGCCGCCCCACGGGGTGGGCAGGGGGCGCAGCACGGTACGGCGGGTCGTGTCTGCCACGTCCCGCATGTGCAGCATCCGCCGTTCCTCCCGGACCCGTACGGCGCAGGCCAGGGTCGCCAGGGCGCCGCCCATGGCGACCAGGATGAAGTCCGGCAGGCCGGTCTGGTCCTGGTGCGGCCAGGAGGCGTCGACCTCGATGTAGGCGAGGAGGGCGAGCACGGCGAAGGCGGCCGTTCCGCGGACGCCGCAGATCGCTGCCGCGATGCCGGGTACGAGGACGATCCAGGAGATGACCCTGAACTCGCCGGAGGTGTTCCAGTCGACCACCGCGATGGCCACGAGCAGGAGGAGGGGCGGTACCCAGGCCACACTGCGGCCGCGTACCCGGAGAAGCTGCTGCCGCCGGGCGCGGCTGCCCGGATCCGCGCCGCTCACGCCCCCAGCGAAGCACGCCCGGGTGCTTGGCGCACGCCGACTCTTCTACTTGGCTGCCGCCGGCTCGTTTTCGGGTGCGAGCCCGGCGGGGGTTGCTCGCGCAGTTCCCCGCGCCCCTGAATGACGGGGCCGCGCCCCTGGCTTTTGTCTTTTAAGGGGCGCGGGGAACTGCGCGCTCAGCCAAAACGAACCCGCACACGACACACAACTTGCCAGGGCTCCCCCGCAGGTGTGCTCTGGAAGGCAGGGGCGAAAGAGAGGAGTGCCCGATGACTCACGCGGCACCCGCACCACATCGCACACCCACCGCCACAAAAACGATGGCGGCCTCCGCGAAACTCGCGATCCCGGCGCTCGGCGGCATCGTCTACGGCTTCTGGACCTCCGGCATCGACCGCCACTCCGGCCCGATCACCGGCTGGAACGCCCTCCTGGGCGTCGTCTCGGCGATCGTGTTCGCCGCGGTCGCCCACGGCATCCACACCGTCGCCCCACGCCTCCCCCGGGAGGCCAGGGCCCTCGCGTGGGCGGTGTTCGCGGGCATCGCGTTCGGCTTCCTCCACAGCCTCACGGACGCCAGCGTCCTCAAGTCCTCGGGCATCTCCCTCGTGATCGCCGCGGGCGTGTTCGCGACGGTGTTCTACCGCTACTACACGACCGAGGACTGAACCGGCGAACAACGAACACGACATACAGCGGCCTGTGCCCGTCGGCACAGGCCGCTGTATGTGTCCGGGTGGCCCGGGCCTCACCCACATCTCCCCGTCCCGGGCCACCCGTTCTCCTCGGACTCACCGCCCGCCGGGCACCCACTCCCAGCCCGAGCCCGAGGCGTCCCAGGAGCCGGAGAAGCTCCAGCTCCACGAACCGGACGCGCTCCAGGAGCCGGAGGAGCTCCAGGAACCGTCGTCGCAGCCGTTGCAGCCCCCCGAACCGTCGTGCCACCGGTCCTTCCAGACCCCCTCGCAGGGGTCGGAGCACCGCGGCACCCCCGCCCCGCCGAGGTCCACGAACGCGGCGCTCGCCCAGGCACGCGCCCCGACGAGCCAGTACCAGTGGGGGTTGCCGAACACGTGCGAGCCCCGCGCCACGCAGGCGACCCGGTCCTGGCTGCCCGGCGAGAGCCGCCCGAGCACGGCCGAGCCGGTGTCGGGATGGGCCCGTACGTTCAGGTCGCCGCGGGAGACGACGGTGCCCCACACCGGATCCTCCGAGCCACCGCTCCCGGGCCTGCCCGCCGCCGAACCACCGGAAGCCGTTCCACCCGCCGCCGTACCGCCCACCGTCGCCGCACCGGCGGAAGCCGTACCGGCAAAGGCCGTACCCGCGGCGGCCGCCGTCAGCACACCGCCGCTGACCAGGGCGATCGCAAGGGTTCGCAGGGCCGGAGTGATGCCCATGATCGGCCTCCTTCTCCCCGCCTCCGTCCCCAGAACCAGGAAACACCCGTTCGGGTGAACCCTCCACCGGAGCCCGGGGAGGACGACGGAGAAAACTCCTGTCGCCCCGCCGATGAGTTTTCGTGCGCCGCAGGGTCTGCATCTCGAGACCGATCGAGGACTGCGTCGACAGACCGATGCTCTTCGAGGCCGGCGGACGCACCCTTGAAGAGCTACGGATGCGACGCGAGTGCACTCGAAGACTCGAAGACCTCGAACACCACGAGCAAACCGAGAGAACGACGCGGATGGGCGGACCGACATGACGAGCAAGAACCGCACCGACCAATGGGCCGGGCCGGCCATCGAGACCGCGGGTCTGGTGAAGACCTTCGGCGACAACCGCGCCGTCGACGGCGTGGACCTGCGCATCGAGGCCGGCACGGTGTACGGCCTGCTCGGTCCGAACGGAGCCGGCAAGACCACCACCGTGCGCATGCTGGCGACCCTGCTGCGCCCCGACGGGGGCGAGGCCCACGTCTTCGGCCACGACGTCGTACGGGAGGCGGACGCCGTACGGACCAGGGTGAGCCTCACCGGGCAGTACGCCTCGGTGGACGAGGACCTGACGGGCACGGAGAACCTCGTGCTGCTGGCCCGGCTGACGGGCCACAGCAAGAAGGCCTCGTACGACCGAGCGGCGCAACTCCTCGACGCCTTCGGCCTGTCGGAGGCGGCGGCCCGCCAGGTGAAGAACTACTCGGGCGGTATGCGGCGCCGTATCGACATCGCCGCGTCCATCCTCAACACCCCCGACCTGCTGTTCCTGGACGAGCCGACGACGGGTCTCGACCCGCGCAGCCGCAACCAGGTGTGGGAGATCGTGCGGGCGGTCGTCGCCCAGGGGACCACGGTCCTGCTCACCACCCAGTACCTGGACGAGGCCGACCAGCTGGCGTCCCGGATCGCCGTCATCGACAAGGGCAAGGTCATCGCCGAGGGCACCAAGGGCGAGCTGAAGGCGTCGGTCGGCGCGGGAGCCGTGCACGTACGGCTGCGGGACGCGCACCAGCGGCCGGACGCCGAGCGGCTGCTGCGGCAGGCCCTCGACGCGGACGTCCAGCTGGAGCCGGACCCGGTGGCGCTGACCGCCCGGGTCGGCAACGGCTCCGCATGGGGGTCCCCCCAGACGGAGTCTGGGGGAGGGGCCGGGGCCGCCGAGAAGGCGTCCCGCGCCCTCGCCGAGCTGGCCCACGCGGGCATCACCGTCGACAACTTCTCCCTGGGCCAGCCGAGCCTGGACGAGGTGTTCCTCGCCCTCACCGGCAAGTCCGACCACGCAGAGACGTCATCGCAGACGAAGCAGCAGACGAAAGAGGCCACGGCATGAGCACCGCGACCCAGACCACCGAAGCCGCCGACCTCGCGCCGGTCAGTACCGAGAGCCTGGCCGCGCTGCTCGTCGCCACCGAGCGCCCGCCGCGGCCGAACGCGATCCAGACGTCGCTTACCTTCGGCTGGCGGGCGATGCTCAAGATCAAGCACGTTCCCGAGCAGCTGTTCGACGTGACGGCGTTCCCGATCATGCTGGTGCTGATGTACACGTATCTGTTCGGCGGGGCCCTGGCGGGCTCCCCGAGGGAGTACATCCAGTACCTGCTGCCCGGCATCCTCGTCATGTCCGTCACCATGATCACGATGTACACGGGCCTGGCGGTCAACATCGACATCGAGAAGGGTGTCTTCGACCGCTTCCGCTCGCTGCCCATCTGGCGTCCGTCGACGCTGGTCGGCTATCTGCTCGGGGACGCCCTGCGCTACGCGATGGCGTCGGTCGTGATGCTGTCGGTGGGCCTGATCATGGGCTTCCGCCCGGACGGCGGCGTCCAGGGAGTGCTCGGAGGGGTGCTCCTCCTGATCATCTTCTCCTTCGCCTTCTCCTGGGTGTGGACCATGTTCGGCCTGCTGCTGCGCACGGAGAAGTCGGTCATGGGCGTCAGCATGATGATCCTGTTCCCGCTGACCTTCCTGAGCGACATCTTCGTCCGCCCCGAGACGATGCCGGGCTGGCTGCAGGCCTTCGTCAACAACAACCCGATCACGCATCTGTCCTCGGCGGTGCGCGGTCTGATGGACGGCTCCTGGCCTGCCGCGGAGATCGCGTGGTCGCTGGGCTGGGCCGGACTGTTCGTCGCGGTCTTCGGCCCGGTCACGATGCGGCTCTACAACCGCAAGTAGCGCGTTTCCACCACCACACGCTCTCCCGGGGGCCCGGACGGTCGCCGTCCGTCCCCCGGAAGAACGCAATCCAGGCCCGGATGCAGTCACCCCGGCCGTGCCCGATGGCGGGGCGCGCGGCCGGGGTTCTTCCTTGAGGGGTGCGGAAAGTCCTCTCGGCGGTGCTGATCGTGCTCGCCTGCGTCCTCGTGCCGCTGGGCGGGCTTTCGGCATGGGCGAAGTACGAGATCGGCGACACCGGACGGTACGTCGACACGATGGCGCCGCTCGCCGCCGGGCCCGACGTGCAGAGCGCGATCGCCGACTCGGTCACCGACGGGGTCATGAACCAGATCGAGGTCGGACCGCTGGAGGGCGAGGTCCGCGCGTACGTACGCAGGGCGGTGCGGTCCTTCACCGGTACGGAGGCCTTCCGCGCGGCCTGGAACACGGCGAACCGGGCCGCGCACGACGCCGTCCTGCGGGCCCTGCGCAGCGGCCGCGAGGGCGCCGTCACCCTCGATCTGGCACCCGTCACCCAGCAGCTGAAGTCCCAGCTGTCCTACGACCGGGTGCCGTTGGCGAACCGCATCCCCATCGAGCACACCGAGATCACGGTCCTCGAGGCCCAGGAGCTGAGCACGCTCCGGAAGGGGTTCCACGTGCTGGAGATCGCGGGCTTCTGGCTCCCGCTCGCGGCGGTCGCCCTGGCCGTCGGCGGCATCCTGCTGGCCGTACGCCGCCGCCAGGCCGTCACGGCCACGGCACTCGGCATGGCCCTGGGCGCCGCGCTGCTGGCCCTCGCCACGGTCATCGGCCGCGCCCTGACGCTCGCCGACCTCCCCACCCATGTCTCCCGGGCGGCGGCCGGCACCGTCTACGACGCCCTGACCTCGACACTTCGCACGGCCACCTGGTTCATCCTGGCCCTCGGCCTGACCGTCGCCGCCGCGACCTGGTTCATGGACCACCACGCGCGACGTCGCGCAGCGTCCGCAGCGCCTGCCCCAGCACCGGCACCGGAACCGACGCGAGCCCGAGCCTGACGGCGTCCGGTGCCCCCTGCTCCCCCACCGCGAAGGCGGACCCCGGCGTGACCGCGATCCCGCGCGCCGCCGCGGCCGCCGTGAAGGTGTCCGCGCGCCACGGCGACGGCAGCTCCCACCAGGCGTAGTACGCGGACGGATCGGCGCGTACGTCGAATCCGTCGAGCAGTTCCGCGACGACCCGCTGCCGCCGGGCTGCGTCCGCCCGCCGGTCGGCGACCAGCCGGTCCACGACCCCGTCCTGGATCCACCGGGTCCCCGCCTCCAGCGCGAACCGTCCCGCCGTCCACCCGCCCGACCGCAGCGCCCCCGCCGCCGCCTCGGCACGCCCCTCGGGCACGACGAGAAAACCGACGGTCAGCCCGGGCGCGACCCGCTTGGACAGTCCGTCGACGACATGGACGCCCTCGGGGGCGTACGCGGCGAACGGCACGCCCTCCTCGTGCAGGAACGACCAGATCCGGTCCTCCACGACCGGCAGTCCCAACTCTCTTACGACCTCGGCGAGTTCACGCTTGCGCGCGTCACCCATCGTGGCCGAGGTGGGATTGTGCAGGGTCGGCTGGACGTAGAGGGCGGCGAGCGGCGCGGAGTGGTGGGCGGCGGCGACGGCCCCGGGCAGCAGCCCTTCCCTGTCCGTCTCCAGCGGTACGAGTGTGCATCCGATCCGCGTCGCGATCTCCTTGACCAGCGGATACGTCAGCGCCTCGACCCCGACGCGCCCGCCGGGCCGTACCAGCGAGGCGAGCGCGCCCGCGATGGCCTGCCGGGCGTTCCCGGCGAAGAGGAGCTGCTCCGGGTGGGGCCGCCACCCCGATCCGGACAGCAGCCCGGCGACGGCCTCGCGCGCGGCGGCGGTCCCGGTGGCGGGCACCGCACGGGTCGCCTCCCCCAGCACATCGGCCCGCAGCAGCGGCACGAGTCCGCCGGCCAGCAGCTCCGACTGCCCTTCCACGGACGGGTAGTTGAGCTCCAGATTGACCGCCGCCGTGGTCGCCGGCTCGGCCAGCGCCCGCCCCGACGGCACCGGCGCCGCCCGTACGAACGTGCCGCGCCCGACCTCCCCGACGACCAGGCCCCGCCGCACCAGCTCCCCGTACACGCGCCCGGCGGTGGACCCCGCGATGCGCCGCCGCCGGGCGAACACCCGCTGCGGCGGCAGCCGTTCACCGGCCTTCAGCCGTCCCGTGAGGATCTCCTCGGCCAGCCGGTCGGCGATACGCCGATAGTCCTCCACGCCACCCCTCCCTGGATTGCACCGAGGGCAAAGATCTTATTGCACCGAGGAGTTCCCTGAATCTAGGGTCCTGAACATGGCTCCCTTCCTCCTGTACGAGGACAAAGGCGCGCATGCCTCAACCTCCGTGCCCCTTGTCCTGATCCACGGCCACCCCTTCGACCGCACCATGTGGGCCCCGCAGCTCGCCGCCTTCTCCCCGGACCGCCGGGTGATCGCCCCCGACCTGCGCGGTTACGGCAGTTCCCCGGTGGTCCCCGGGGTGACCCCGCTCGCCACCTTCGCCGAGGACATCGCGGCCCTCCTCGACGACCTGGACGTACGCGAGTTCGCGCTGGCCGGGCTTTCCATGGGCGGCCAGATCGTCATGGAGTGCTACCGGCAGTTCCCCGAGCGCGTCCGGGCGCTGGTCCTGGCCGACACGTTCCCGGCGGCCGAGACCCCGGCCGGCAAGAAGTCCCGCAACGACATGGCCGACCGCCTCCTCCGCGAGGGCATGCGCCCGTACGCCGACGAGGTCCTGCACAAGATGGTCGCCCCGTACGCCCACCCTGATGTGGCGGCCCACGTGCACCGCATGATGACGGCCACGTCCCCCGAGGGCGCGGCCGCTGCCCTGCGGGGGCGGGCGGAACGCCCCGACTATCGCGAGCTGCTGACCCGCGTCACGGTTCCGACGCTCGTGGTCGTCGGCGAGGACGACGAGTACACGCCCGTGGCGGACGCGCGCGCCATGCACGCGGCGATCCCGGGCTCCGCGCTCCGGGTCGTGCCGCGGGCGGCACACATGCCGAACCTTGAACAGCCCGAGCAGTTCAATGCGGCCCTGGCCGCGCTTCTGCGTCGTCTTTGAGTGCGGGTGCGTGGGGGTTGCTCGCGCAGTTCCCCGCGCCCCTAAAGACAAAAAGCCAGGGGCGCAGCCCCGCTTTTTCAGGGGCGCGGGGAACTGCGCGACCAGCCCCCACCGGGCCCGCACCCGGCAGCAGTCCTCAACCGTCCCCCCACATCCTCCGTCTTTAAGGGAGGATCCAGCAGACGGAAGGGGGCGGACTTGCGCAACGCGACGGCCGAGGCGGACGAGTGGACGGACGACGCCCCCGTGGAACGCCGCGGCGGCACCCGGGCCGGCGCCTGGTTCGCCGCACTGCTGCTCACCGGCGTGAGCACAGTCGTCGGGTGCCGCATCGCGGACACCGACGGCATCACCCCCGTACCCCAACTGCTCGCGTTCCTGCCCTGGCTCCTCGCCCCCACCGCCGTCGCCCTCCTCTTCGCCGCCCTCTCCCGCTGGCGCCTCGGCCTCGTCTGGAGCGTGGCCGTGCTCGCCGCGCTCGCCTGGTACATCGAGCCGTACGGAAAGAGCTCGCAGCCCGATGGCGCCCCGGTCGCCGAACTCCGCGTACTCACCTCGAACGTCGAGTTCGGCCAGGCCACGGACGGACTCATCGACGCGATCAGGGACCAGCGGCCCGACCTCGTCTTCGTCCAGGAATGCGAGTACACGTGCGAGGAGAAGCTGGAGCAGGCCTTCGGAAAGGCCACGGAGGACAAGGCCACGGGAGACGAAGGAGAAGGCGGAGAGGGCCGCGCGGACAGCGGGAGCGGTGCCGTGGGCAAGGGCTCGTACCCCTACAGGCAGGCGGTCGAAGGCGCCGGGTCCGACGGTTCGGTGATCCTCAGCCGCCATCCCCTCAAGCCTGCCGCGGGCATCCCCGCCACCATGGGCATGCCCGGTGCCACGGCCGATGTGAAGGGCAACGAGATCCGGCTCCAGCTGGCCCACCCCATGCCCCCGCTGCCGACGCACCTGTCCACCTGGCGCGAGGAGCTGTCCGACCTCCGCGACTACGCGAACGCGAACCGCACCCGGCCCACGGTCCTCGCGGGCGACTTCAACGCCTCCCAGGACCACGCGGCCTTCCGGCGCATCCTGGACGCCGGGTTCGGGGACGCCGCCCGTCTCACCGGCGACGCCCGCACACCGAGCTGGCCGGCCAGAACGGCCCCGCCCCTCGGCGCCCAGATCGACCACGTCCTGGTGTCCCGGGACTTCTCGGCGAACAGGGCCCGTTTCCTGGACCTCGGAGACACGGACCACCGGACGCTCGTCGTGGATCTGACCCTCTTCAAGAGCACGTAGGGGCAGGGAAGGAAAAGGAGGCGGGGCAGGGGGAGAAAAGGCGACGCGGGCCGCCCCTGTGCAGGAGGGACGGCCCACGTCAGTGGGGGGTGGGTGGTGCATCCAGGGGGACCTACCGGTCCTGATTCACCTTCGCCAGTGCCTTCGCGAGGCCGTTGATCCACAGCTGGTCGACGCGGGCCCGCTCGGCCGCGTTCGGGTTCGCGTTCGTGCAGGACGTGCCGGGCCCGCCGCCCGACATCAGCTCGCTGCAGGGCCCGCTGTAGTGGTCGGGCAGCCCGAGCACGTGCCCGGTCTCGTGGGCGGTCACGCGCGTGGAGTCGTACTGCTGGTTCTGCCTGTAGTCGAGGAATATGTAGCCCCGCCCGTGCCCGTCCGTGGACGCGTACGAACCGCGCGAGTCGTTCCCCTCGCGGTACGTGAAACTCGCGCCGCTGGTGCCGGCCTGGAGCTTGACGTTCGAGACGGAGCTGTTCCAGATCGACGTACTGCGGGCTATCTGGGCGCTGAAGGTCGGCGCGGCCGAGGCGTTGTAGACCACGGTGACAGCGGCGGCGGATGTCGGGTTCGCGGCGCGCTTCTCGGCCACGGACTTCAGCACCGCGTCGAAGAACGCCTTGTTGGCCTTGGCCTCCTCGCCGGAACCGTTGTAGCCCGCGAAGGGCGCGGCCGGGGCCACGGGCGCGGGCGCCGCGGAGGCCGGGACGGCCCCGAGCACGGCGGCCGTGAGACCGAGCCCGACCGCGGCCGAGAGAACGGGCGTGGACAGACGGGTGGACAGTCGCATCGATGACTCCTTGAGTGGGGGGTGAAGTCGTCATCGGTGAGTGTCTGTGCCTGTGGGACGGCTGTGATGATGGCAATCGGAGATAGGACCCAGCTATCACCCGGTCATTAACGATCACCAACAGTCGACTACTGATCATTTACCGATCGGTATCCGACCCAACTCGCCCCCTTCGGTTGGGGTTTGTGCGTCTGGTGCGGCTCGTGTGACCGTCCTAGGCTCGCCGCATGGAGCTCGAGGTGAGGCACCTCCGCGCACTGTGCGCCATCGCCGACACCGGCAGCCTGCACCGGGCGGCCCGGCAACTCGGCGTGGCCCAGCCCTCGTTGAGCACCCAGCTCAAGCGCATCGAGCAGGAGCTCGGCGGGCCGCTCTTCCTCCGCGAACGCACCGGCTGCCGGCCGACCCCGCTCGGCCGTATCGTCCTGGGCCGCGCCCGCCCGCTGGTGGCCGAAATGCGTGCCCTGGTCGCGGAGGCGCGGGCCGCCGCGACGGACGACGACGGCCCCCAGCTCCGGATCGGCTCCACCGCGAGCCGCGCCCTCGCGGGCTGGCTGCGCCGGCTGCGCGCGCGGCAGCGGGAGCCGGTCCTGCAGATGGACGTCTCCCCGAACGCGCTGCTGCGCATGCTCGCCGACGGGCGGCTCGACGTCGCCTACGTGCACGAGGTGGAGGGCTGTCCGCTGCGGGTGCCTGAGGGGCTCGCCCTGCGCGTCCTCGTCGAACGCGAACCGCAGTTCGTCTCCCTGCCCGCCGACCATCCGGCCGCCGCGCACGCCGAGGTCCAGCTCTCCGACCTGGCCGAGGACCGCTGGATGATCGATCCCACGGTGGACGGCGAGTGGGACGCGGTCCATCGGATGCTGCGGGCCGCGGGGCTCAATCCCCGTGTGCTGCACGGGGATTACCACACGGCCGCGTCACTCGTCTCGACCGGTGAGGTCGTCACGGTGTGCCAGCCGACGTGTCAGCCCGGGCCGGCGATGGCCGTCCGGCGGATTCAGGGGGATCCGCTGGGTGTGCGGCTGTTGCTCGCGGCGCGTACGGAGGGGGAGTTGGACTCTGTGTTTCCCGGGCTGTGGGAGGCGTATGCGGAGGTTGCCCGGGAGGCGCCGGGGTATCGGGAGTGGCTGGATCGGGTGGGTGTCTGAGGGGTGACTGCCGCCGGGTCGTGTGTCGGGTGCGGGTTCGGTGGGGGCTGGTCGCGCAGTTCCCCGCGCCCCTAAAAGACAAAGGCAAAGGTAAAGACAAAGACCAAAGCAACAGGGGTGCCCTCTTCCTGGAGAGGGCACCCCTGTTGTGGATCAGGTGCCGATGTCGCAGCCGTCCTTGCGCCAGACCGCCACCACTGCCGGGCGGACCATCTTGCCGGGACCGTCGGGCCAGATGCTGGCGGGGTTCTCGACGGTCGCGCCGGTGATCTCGCCCGGGTGCTGGACCGCCACGAGGACGCGGCGGTCCTGGACGATGGGGCCGCAGGTCTCGGCGCCCTTCGGCACGGTCAGGAACTGCTTCAGCTCACCGCGCCGGTCGCCCTTCGTCGCCACGCCGAACAGGCCGTCGTGGGAGCCGAGCTGGGCGCCGTCCGTGGAGATCCACAGGTTGCCGTGCGGGTCGAAGGCCACGTTGTCCGGGCAGGAGATCTGGCTGACCTTGTCCTTCGGGAAGCCGGCGAAGTACGTGGCCGGGTCCTTCGGGTCGCCCGCGACGAGGAACAGCGACCAGGCGAAGGTCGTGGCGTCGGCGCGGTTGCGGCGCTCGGTGAGCTCCAGGATGTGCCCGTGCTTGTTGGCGTTGCGCGGGTTGGCCTCGTCGGCCTTGGCGTTGGAGCCGACACCGCGGTTGGTGTTGTTGGTGAGGGCGACGTAGACCTTGCCGGTGTGCGGCGAGGGCTGGATGTCCTCGGGGCGGTCCATCTTCGTGGCGCCCACCTTGTCACCGGCGAGGCGCGTGAAGACGTACACCTCCTCGGCGGTCATGCCCTCGACGTGCGAGACGGCGCCCTTGGCGGTGGCGGTGGCCAGCGGGATCCACGTACCGCTGCCGTCGAACTCGCCGTCCGCCGGGAGCTTGCCCGTGCCGTCGATCTCGGTCGCCGGGGAGTCGCCGGTGAGCTTGGCGACGTACAGGGTGCCCTCGTCGAGGAGGGTCAGGTTGTGCTCGCGGGCGGAGCGGCTGTTGCCGTGGCGCATCCGCTTGCTGCCGACGAACTTGTACATGTAGTCGAAGCGCTCGTCGTCGCCGGAGTAGGCGACCGGGCGGCCGTCGTCGGTGAGGCGGATGGTCGCGCCCTCGTGCTTGAACCGGCCGAGCGCGGTGCGCTTGCGGGGCGTCGAGGTGGGGTCGTACGGGTCCAGCTCGACGATGTAGCCGAAGCGGTGCACCTCGTTCGGCTCCTGGGCGACGTCGAAGCGCTTGTCGAAACGCTCCCACTTGCGCTCGGTGGCGCCGGTGCCGATGCCGTAGCGCGCGTCCGTGGGACGGCTCGCGTTGGCGAAGTACTGGTTGAAGTTCTCCTCGCCGTGCAGCGTGGTGCCCCAGGGGGTCTCGCCGCCGGCGCAGTTGTTGAGCGTGCCGAGGACCTTCTTGCCGGTCGGGTCGGCGGAGGTCTTGAGGAGGTTCGAGCCGGCCGCCGGACCGGTCACCCGGAACTCGGTGGTCGCGGTGACGCGGCGGTTGAGGTGGTGGCGGGGCACGGCGGTGAGCCTGCCGCTCTTCCGGTCCTCCTCGACCACGACGACGCCCAGACCGTGGGCGGCCCAGGCGACCTCCACCTGCTCGCGGGTGGGGTTGGCGGCGTCGTAACCCTTGAACATCAGGATTTCGTCCGTGTACTCGTGGTTCGCCACGAGCAGCTGGCGGCCGCGCTCGCCCCGCAGCGGGAGCAGGGCGAGGAAGTCGCAGTTGTAGCCGAACTGGCCGGCCTGCGCCTGGGCGGTCTGCCTGTTCGGGTCGAAGGCCGGGGCACCGCGCAGGATGGGCTCGCCCCAGCGGATGACGACGTTCTGGCCGTAGCCCTCGGGGACGGTCACGGCGTCGGCGGTGTTCGGCGCGACGGGCGTGAAGCGGAGGCCGCGGGCGGCCTTGCCGCCGGTGAAGGCGGCGGGCGTGCCCTCGGGCGCCTGGGCGGCGGCCGGGGTCGCGCCCGCGCCGACGACCGCGCCCCCGGCGGCCGCGGTGACGGTCACGGCGGCCGCCGCGCGCATCATGGAACGGCGGCTGAGCGCTCCGGCGATGACGTCGCCGACGTATTCGTTGGCGCTGGTGTTGGGCGCCGGGTGGAAGCAGGCGTCACCACAGCGGAACCGACAGGTCATCTCAGAACGACCGCCCGGGTGTGAGCCGGTCGAGCCGATCAACGGCAGCAGGTTGCGCACGTTCCCTCCCCTATGTCTGTGTCGGGCGTGACGCTATGGGCACGCCCGTTCGTGGGCGCAGCCAAGAGGTGAACGGCGGGTGAACCCCCGGAGTCCGCAGGGGAGTCGAGGCAAAGGGAAGGTAAGGGGAACCTAACTTGGGGGCCATAATCGACCCTGCCCAAGATCTCCAAATCCTGCGGCTAACCTTACGTGTCCGTCCTGGCCAGGGATTGACGGAACCAACTCATGCGAAGGGTTGCGCACATGGGCATTCTCACCCGCCTGCGGAATGCGTTCGGAAAGTCACGCAAGGGGGACGCTGCCGCTGCTGCCGCCACCCCTGCCGCCGAGCCGAGCGTGCCGGCGGCCCGACAGGAGACGGCTCCCGAGCCGGTGCCTACAGCGGCCGAGCCGCAGGTCACCGTGCCGGCCCCCGCCACCGAGCCCAAGGCACCAAAGGCCTCGGTGGTGGACGAACTGGTTTCAGCGGCCTTCGACAATGTGACGGTCCCAAAGCAGACGTCTCCAACGGCAGAACCGGAAACGAAGGCCGAGCCAACCGAAAAGGCAAAGCCCGAGCCGACGGCTGAGCCTGTCGCTGAGGCCGAGCCCGTGGCAGAGCCGCCGGTCGAGGCCGAGCCGGTCGCCGAGCCGACAGCCAAGGCCGAGCCGGTCATCGAGCCCGAGCCGGTGGTTGAGGCTGAGCCGGTGGCAGAAGCCGAGCCGGTCGTCGAGACCAAGCCCGAGCCGTCGACGAAGGCCGAGCCGGTCGTGGAGGCGGAGGCTGAGCCGGTCGTCGAGGCCGAGGCCGTCGTCGAGCCTGAGCCGGTCGCGGAAGTCAAGGCCGAGCCCGTGGCTGAGCCCGAGCCGATCGTCGCGCCCGAGGCTGAGGCCGAGGTGAAGCCTGAGTCCGTCGTGGAGGCAGAGGCCGAGGTGGAGGCCAAGGCCGAGCCCGCGGTTGACGCCGAGCCGGAGGCCGAGGTCGAGGCTGAGCCCATCGCCGAACCCGAGCCGGAGCCCGTCGTCGCCGACGTGACCCCGGAGCCCGAGCCGGTCGTCGAGCCCGAACCCGAGTCCGTGGTTGTCGAGGCCGTCCCCGAGGCGGAGCCCGTGGTTGCCGAGATCACCCCCGAGCCCGTCGCCGTGCAGGCGGACGAGCCCGCGGTCGCCGACGGCGAGGACGCCCCACAGGGGCCACCCGCAGTCGACGACGAAAGCGTCACGGGCGGTGCGGGTGGGAACGACAACCCGGCCGGAGGCCGGGTGCACCACGACGAGCCGGCACCCGAGGTCACCGCCGAGCCCACCCCGGCCCCCCTCCCGGCGGAGCCCATCGGCGGTGCGGGTGGGAAAACGGATGCGGACGAAGGCGAAGCCGAGTCCGAGGAGGCGGCCCCCGCCACCACCCTCACCACGCTAAAGACCTGCGCCCCCGGCCTCACCACCGCCTACAACGCCGCCGCCACCACCCTCACCAAGAACAACCTCACCGGCACCCGAGCCAAGGTCTACCTCGTCCTGGACCGCTCCGCGAGCATGCGCCCGTACTACAAGGACGGCTCCGCCCAGGCCCTCGGCGAGCAGACCCTCGCCCTGGCCGCCCACCTGGACCCCACCGCCACGGTCCACGTCGTCTTCTTCTCCACCGAACTGGACGGCACCGGCGAACTCGCCCTCACCGACCACGAGAACAAGATCGACGAACTCCACGCGGGCCTCGGCCGCATGGGACGTACGAGCTACCACGCCGCCGTACAGGAAGTCCTCACCCACCACGAGAAGTCGGACGCCCCCACCGCCCCGGCCCTCGTGATCTTCCAGACGGACGGCGCCCCGGACGCCAAGACCCCCGCGACCCAGTCCCTCACGGACGCGGCGAAGAACCACCCCGGCGTCTTCTTCTCGTTCGTCGCGTTCGGCGAGCAGGACAACAAGGCCTTCGACTACCTCCGCAAGCTCAAGACGGACAACACCGCCTTCTTCCACGCGGGCCCGACCCCGCGCGAGCTCACGGACACGGAGGTCTACGAGGGCGTACTGGCGAACTGGCGCCCGTAGACCCACGTAACCCCACAGGAACAACCACCGGGCCGCCCGCTTCTCACCCCATAAAAGGGGGAGCGGGCGGCCCACCCATGTCGGCTACGATTTCAAGGTTCGTAAGACGGTCGACGATCGAAGCATCACCCACCGAACCGTCACCCCACGTAACGACCCGGGAGCAGCCCGCAATGGCTCGACACCTCATCACCAGCGCCCTTCCGTACATCAACGGGATCAAGCACCTGGGCAACATGGTGGGGTCCATGCTCCCGGCGGACGTGTACGCCAGGTACCTCCGCCAGCGCGGCCACGACGTCCTCTACATCTGCGCGACGGACGAGCACGGCACCCCGGCCGAACTGGCGGCGAAGGAGAAGGGCCTCCCGGTCGACGAGTTCTGCGCCCAGGCCCATGACGCCCAGAAGGCGGTCTACGACGGCTTCGAGCTGGCCTTCGACTACTTCGGCCGCAGCTCGTCCCCCCAGAACCGCGAGATCACGCAGCACTTCGCCCGCCGCCTGAACGAGAACGGCTTCATCGAAGAGCGCGCGATCCGCCAGGTGTACAGCCCCACCGACGGCCGCTTCCTCCCGGACCGTTACGTGGAGGGCACCTGCCCCCACTGCGGCTACGACAAGGCCCGCGGCGACCAGTGCGAGAACTGCACCCGCGTCCTGGACCCCACCGACCTGATCAACCCCCGCTCGGCGATCTCCGGTTCGACGGAGCTGGAGGTCCGGGAGACGAAGCACCTCTTCCTCCTCCAGTCGAAGCTCCAGCACGAGGTCGAGGAGTGGGTGGCGCGCCACGAGGACGAGTGGCCGCAGCTGGCCTCCTCCATCGCCCGCAAGTGGCTGACCGAGGGCCTGCACGACCGCGCGATCACCCGTGACCTGGACTGGGGCGTCCCGGTCCCGGCGGACACCTGGCCGGAGCTGGCGGCCGAGGGCAAGGTCTTCTACGTCTGGTTCGACGCCCCGATCGAGTACATCGGCGCGACGAAGGAGTGGTCGGACAAGGACCCGGAGAACCGCGACTGGAAGTCCTGGTGGTACGAGGCGGACACGGGCGAGAACCCGGTCCGCTACACGGAGTTCATGGCGAAGGACAACGTCCCGTTCCACACGGTGATGTTCCCCGCCACGGAGCTGGGCGTACGCGAGCCGTGGAAGAAGGTCGACTACGTCAAGGCCTTCAACTGGCTGACGTACTACGGCGGAAAGTTCTCCACGTCCCAGAAGCGCGGTGTCTTCACCGACCACGCCCTGGACATCCTCCCGGCCGACTACTGGCGCTACTTCCTCATCGCCAACGCCCCGGAGTCGGACGACTCGTCGTTCACCTGGGAGCACTTCACCGCCACGGTCAACAAGGACCTCGCCGACACCCTCGGCAACTTCGTCAACCGGGTCCTGTCCTTCTCCAAGAAGCGCTTCGGCGAGGAGGTCCCGGCGGGCGCGGAGGCGGGCGAGCCCGAGACGAAGCTGGGCGAGGAGATCGCGGCCCTGCTCTCGGAGTACGAGACCCAGATGGAGGCCCTCCAGTTCCGCAAGGCCGCGGCCGCGCTGCGCGCCCTGTGGTCGGCCGGCAACTCCTACTTGGAGGAGAAGGCCCCCTGGCTGGAGATCAAGACCAACCCGGACGGCGCGGCCCTCACCCTCCGCGTCGCGATGAACCTCATCCACCTCTACTCGGTCATCTCCGAACCCTTCATCCCGGCCTCCTCCAAGGCGATGCGCTCGGCGTTCGCCCTGCCCGACGACACGGCGACCTGGGTGACGGCGGCCGAGGCCAAGTCCCTGAACTTCCTCCCCGCGGGCACCCCCTTCACGGTTCCCCCGGTCCTCTTCGCCAAGATCACGGACGAGGACCTGGAAACGTACAAGGAGCGCTTCGGCGGCGCACCGGAGTAACCACAGCACGCACGTAGAGGGCGGGGAGGGCGTCGGACGACGCCCTCCCCGCCCTCTACGTCGTTGACGTCAGTACGCCGATCTTGTCGATGCGGTGTTCGGGATTGCCCCGGTCGTCGCGCCAGAAGTTCCCGGCCGCGTTGTCCTCGGGTGTGGCGCACGTGGAGATGGTGATCATGGCCCGGGTGGGGTTCCTGCCCGGGAAGCCCGGGACCGCCGCCCGCTGTTCGGCGAGCGAGCGCTCCGAGCGGAACGAGGTCTCCCTGGTGCCGGTGATCTCGTACTCGTACACCGTGCCGCCGGACGTGACGACGACCGAGTCGCCCTTGTCGAGGGACGGGAGGTCGCGCAGCGGGCCGCCGGCGGAGAGACGGTGGGCCGTCACGAGGTAGTTGCCGACCTCACCGGGCCCGACCCCGCCACGGCTCCCGTACGGGCTGGCTCCGACACCACCGTTCTGGATCCGGGTGCCCGGCCAGTCGTCGGTCGTTCCCTCGTACGGAACCACGCGCAGGTCCTTGAGCCCGATCGCCGGAATGGCGAGCCGGGCGGTCCGGGTCCGGGCATCGCTCTTCTGAGGTGCCGGGCCAGCGGCAGACGGACTCCCGGAGGACGGGCCGGCGGGGGCCGGGCTGGCGGGAGCCGTCGGTACCTGGGCGGTCGCGGGGGTGGTGTCCCGTGGAGGCTTGGCGGAAGTGCCCGTCGGAACCGTCTCGCTGGAACACCCCAGGAGCAGCGCGACAACCGCGCTCGTGAGCGCGCCGGAAAGTGCTCGGGAACGGGACATGGCACTCGTGATCGATAGCCGGGTTCGGGTCGTACCACCACGCGTCGTACCACCACGCATGGCGGCCGCCCCACTCAAGGACAAGAACGGCCGGACCGGCCCAGGCGTTCCCGCGCGACGCGCCGGCAGAACGCTCTGCCTCGCTACTGACCCAGTTCGACTTCGACGGAGATGTGTGGCGCCAGTGCGCGCAGGAGGTCGGAGGCGTCGAAGATCTCGCCCGCGGAGGCGACGCCGACCGTGCGGGTCCGGCCGGTGAGGATGCGGTGGACCGCTTCCACGGCGAGGGGCGCGGTGACCGCGTAGATGTCCTGGCCTCGCGCCACGGCGTGCCGTTCGCTGTCGCCCGAGCGGACGACGACGTCGACGAGGAAGGTCTGGTCGGAGCGGCCGCGCTCGTCGACCGCGGACGGTGCCGGGGTGTCCGGGGCGGCCAGGTCCCCGGCCGCCTCGACCGTCATATAGGTGCGTACCTCGGGGATGGCCAGATGGCTGGGGATCGTGACGACGTCGGCCATCGTGAACTCTCCGATGACCGCCCGGGTGCCCATCGGCTCGGGGAACGACCACTTCAGGGTGGGCAGGGCGTCGCTGTGGTAATCCAGCCGCCCGTTCCTGTAGCGGACGCGTCGCCCGTTGCGCCGCTCCCCGGAGATCCTGCCCGCCTCGCGGGTCCCGGGTGTGGGGTGCCAGCTGTTCAGGCCGTACGCGATGTGCGCCTCGTCGGCCTTCGTCCAGTCGCCCATCGCCGCGGTGACGAGCAGGTCGCCGAGGCCGCCGTAGAAGGCCATCGCGGGGACGATCACCGCTCCGGCGGCACGGGCGCGGTCCGTGAAGTGCGCGAACGTGTCGGCGTTGGCCTCGATCTCGGCCGCGACGTCCACGTACGGGATCCCGGCGCGCAGGGCCGCCTCGATCACGGGCGCGGCGGTCGTGGCGAAGGGCCCGGCGCAGTTGATCACCGCCGCCGTGCCGGCCAGGGCGCGGTCGAGCGAGGCCGCGTCGTCGACCGACGCCGGCCGGACGTCGAGCCCCGGACCGGCCACCGCCGCCAGCTCCCTGAGCCGCCCGGCGTCACGGCCGGAGAGCACGGGCACGAACCCGCGCTCCAGCAGCTGCGCCACCACGAACCGCCCGGTGTGCCCGTACGCGCCGAACACGGCCACCGTCTGCCCCGACCCCGCTTCGAATCTCATACGGACATCCTGTCGAGGGCGTACGCCCCACCGTGAGTGTCCGGAACGCCATGCCCCATACAATTACGGACATGAGCGGGGACATAAGAACGGGCACAGGCACGACCACGGGCACGACCGCAGGCGGGCGCACGGGCGCGCGCACCGTCGCGCTGGCCGTCACCGACGGGATGCTGCACTTCGAGCTGTCCGTGGCGTACGAGGTGTTCGACGCCGCTCCGGTCGGTGTGGCCGGTCCCTGGTACGACGTGGCCGTCTGCGGGTCGGAGGCCGTACAGGTCGGACGGTTCCGGCTGGAGCCCGACCACGGGCTCGACCGGCTCCGCGGCGCCGACACCGTGATCGTCCCCGCCTGGGCGGACGTGGACGAGGAGCCGCCCGCCGATCTGGTCGACGCGGTACGGGCCGCCCATGAGGCGGGCGCGCGGGTGGCCTCCCTCTGTACGGGCGCGTTCGTACTGGCCGCGGCGGGCCTGCTGGACGGACGGCGCGCGACCACGCACTGGGCGCACACCGACGTCCTGGCCGCCCGCCACCCCGAGGTGGAGGTCGACCCGGACGTGCTCTACGTGGACAACGGCAGCGTGCTCACCTCCGCGGGCAAGGCCGCCGCGCTGGACCTGTGCCTGCACCTCGTGCGCCTCGACCGCGGTTCGTCGGTCGCCAACGCCGTCGCCCGCCGTCTGGTCGTGCCGCCGCACCGGGCGGGCGGCCAGGCCCAGTTCGTCGCCGCGCCGGTGCCCGCGCGGGACGACCATCCGCTCTCCGACCTGCTCCCCTGGGCCGTCGACCGACTCGGCCAACCGCTGACCGTGGAGGACCTGGCCCGCCAGGCGCGTATGAGCTCCCGCAACCTGGGCCGCCACTTCCGGGCGGCGACCGGCACCACCCCACTCCAGTGGCTCCTCACCCAACGCATCCGCCGCGCCCAGGAACTCCTGGAAACCACCGACAACAGCATCGACACCATCGCCACGGCCACCGGAATGGGCACCGCCACCACTCTGCGCCGCCACTTCAACCGCACGATCGGCGTCCCTCCGGACACGTACCGCCGCACGTTCCGCGCGGGGACCCCGCGGCCGGAAGGCTGAGCGGTAGGGCGCGCAACGGTCAGGCGGACATGGCCTGCTCGCCGCTCTCGTCGCCTTCCGCACAGGCGGTGACCAGGTCGTCCAGGGACAGGTGCAGCGCGTGGGCCAGGGCGGCCACGGTGAAGAAGGCCGGGGTCGGGGCCCGGCCGGTCTCGATCTTGCGGAGTGTCTCGGCGGACACTCCGGCGGCGGCTGCCACGTCGGCCATGCTGCGGTCGCCGCGGGCCCGGCGGAGCAGGATCCCGAAGCGCTCCCCGCGTCGCCGCTCCTGCGGACTCAAAGGAACTCTCACCATGACCGTGATACTAATACCGGTATAAGTATTGGGCAGCGTCGCATGGCGTCGCACGGCAGGGAGTCACGACACATGGTGGAGATCAAGACGGACAAGGCGCTGGAAGCGATGCGGGAAGCGGGTCGCGTCGTGGCCCACGCGCTCGCGGCAGCCCGCGCGGCGGCGGCTGTGGGAGTTCGCCTGCGCGAGCTCGACGAAGCCGCCCGTGCCGTGCTCACCGAGGCCGGGGCAAGCTCTCCGTTCCTGGGCTACCAGCCCTCCTTCGCCCCGGTCCCCTTCCCCGCCGTGATCTGCGCCTCCGTGAACGACGCCGTCTCGCACGGCATCCCCGGCGACTACCGTCTGCGCGACGGGGACCTGGTCAGCGTCGACTGCGGGGCGGAACTCGACGGCTGGACCGGCGACGCCGCGATCAGCTTCACCGTCGGCACCCCTCGCCCCGCCGACGTCGAACTCATCGCCGCCACCCAGCAGGCCCTCGACGCCGGCATCGCCGCCGCCACCGTCGGCCATCGCATCGGCGACATCTCCCATGCCATCAGCACGGTCGCCCGCAAGGCCGCCTGCGGTATGCCGTCCGACTTCGGCGGCCACGGCATCGGCCGCCAGATGCACGAGGACCCCCACGTCCCCAACCACGGACGCCCGGGCCGCGGCTTCCCCCTGCGCCACGGACTGGCCCTCGCCATCGAGCCCATGCTCATGGCCGGAGGCCACAACGACTACCGCACCGACCCCGACGGCTGGACCCTGCGCACGATCGACGGCAGCCAGGCCGCCCACATCGAACACACCATCGCCATCACCGAGTCCGGCCCTCGCATCCTCACCCTGCCCTGACAAGGACCGCGAGCCCCGACCACCAAGGCCGACGGCGGCGTCAGCCCTCCTCGAAGAGCTGCCCCGCCTCGGTCGCATGCACCGCTCGCTGCGCCCAGAGTTCCAGCTGCTCCAGGTCGGTGCAGGCGCGCACACGATCACGTACCGAGTCGGGAACCTCGATGCCCCGCCACTCAAGAATGTTCAGGGTCATCCCGGCACGGTCCTCGAGCCGGCCTTCTTCCCGGCCCTCCTCCCGGCCCTCTTCACGGCCTTCCTCCCGCACCTTCTCGGCGACCTCGTGCCGGAAGAAGTAGTTGATCGCCGTCATCAGGTCCGTCCAGATCTGCTGCGCCTGGGGGTCGACCAGGCATGACTCGGTCACCTTCTCGGCCGTGAACGGCCGAGCTTGTGCACTCAGTCGTTCACACCTTGTCGCACTCCCGACTGCCCCCTACGACGGGACGGTCACGGGTCGCATCTCCCCACGGTCCGGCCTGTTCAGGCCGGTGTGGGGACGGGTGTGGTGACGAACACCCACGCCGAGCGTGCGCGGTTGCGCACGTTGACCCCGGCGACGACATCGGCGGGCCCAGCGAGGCCGCACCGACGACAGGAAAAATGGTCCCGTGTGGACCGGTTGGCCCGCTCGGTGTGCCCGCAGCGCGGGCAGCGCTGCGAGGTGTAGGCCGGATCCACTTCCAGGAACGGCACCCCGGCCCGGCGGGCCTTGTAGGCGAGATGCTGTCCGAGCTGGTGGAACGGCCAGGAGGAGAGCGTGGCCCGCTGGTCGCGGCGAAGCCGTACCCGCTCGCGGATGCCGTCGAGCTGCTCGACGGCGATCCCGCGACCGGTGCGTTGCGCGACGGACACGATCTCCTTGCTGATCCGATGGTTCACATCCGTGGCATGACGCTGCTCCTTCTTCGCACGAGCACCCAGACGGCGGGTTGCCGAACGGGTGCGCCTGGCCTGGAGTTCGGCACGTTTGCGGGCCTGCCAGCGCCGGTAACGGTTCAGACGGCGGCCCTGGTAATTGCTGCCGTCGCTGGTGGTGGCGAGGTTGACGATGCCCCGGTCCACACCGATCCAGTCGACCGGCTCGTACACCTCCGGATCGGGCAGGTCGCACGTCGCGATCAGAAACCACTTCCCGCCCCGCCGGACCAGGTCACTCTCGCCCCTGCGGTACTCGGCCAAGGTCTTGAGCTGGTCCGGCGAGCCGGTGTAGCGAATGCCCCGCATCCGCCCGTCCACCGTCCAGATCGACACCGTGCGCGCGTCCGTCTGCCAGGACAAGCACCGGTCGTCGAACGGCTGCGCGGCCTCCGGCCGGAAACCGACCGGCGCGCCGACGGCGCTGCGGTAACGCTTGGACCCCGGACCGCCCAGCCGCCCGGCTTTCAGGCCGGTCGCGAGTGCGCCGTAAGCGTCGACGACCTTCTTCACCACCCGCACCGCGGGCTGCGCCGACAGCCCGAACGCGGCCTTGATATCCGCGTAGACCAGCTTCTGCAGGCCGTTCCGATCCTTCACACCCGACGCGAACGCAACCTGCGAGACGTGGTCGGCGGCCCGGTTGCAGGCACGCAGGGTCGCCAACAGCGCCGCCGCCTGCTCCGGCGACGGCAACAGCTTCACCTGCACCACCAGCTTCATGACATCGGACCGTAGTACGACCACCACACACACGAACGCACACCCTCGACAGATCACCACTTCCAGTGACCCATAGGGCGGTTGTTCGCATCTCCCGGACCGACCAGGAAGACCGGGCCGCATAACCAACGTCTCTACGCAACCAGGGGATTGACACCATGACCACGCCCCAGAACTGGCAGAAGTCGTCGTTCTCCGGCGGCGATGGCAACAACTGCGTCGAACTCGCCTCGATCCCCGGCACCATCCACCTCCGCGAGAGCGACGAGCCCTCCATACAGCTCGTCACCACTCCCACGTCCTTCTCCCACCTCCTCCGCTGCGTACGCCTCGGCCGCGTATGAAAGTGGCCCGGGACGCCAAGTCCCGGGCCACTCGCACGCCTTCAGCGGGGCAGGGTCAGGAAAGAACCCCCGCTCCCGTCGTCTTCAGCAGTTCCGTCGGCAGGGTGGTCGCCGAGGTCTGGAGGCCTGACGTCAGGGTCGGCTTCCAGTTGACCGTGGTCTTCAGCTTCTTCGAGTTCGCCGAGTTGTACGCGGCGACCAGGTCCGTGGACTTGCCGTTGACGAGGTTGCCGGTGCCGGCGACCGAGCCCGTGCCGTCGCCGCTCAGGAGCTTGGCGACCTTCGCACCGGACGGCAGGGTCCAGGAGTTGTGCTCCGCCACCACCTGGGCCTTGGCACGGGAGTCGAGGCTGTACTTGGGGGCGTACCCGTTGAGGGTCGTCGTGTCGTAGACGTTGTTGTAGAGGTGGATCTGGCCGATGCGGGCCAGCGGGGCGCGCTGGGTGATGCCCTTCCACACGTTGTGGTGGATGGAGACGCGCAGCTTGCCGACGCTGTCGGTGTCGCTGCTGCCGATCAGCATCGTCTTGTCGTGGTTGGTGAACTGGTTGCGCTCGACGGTCACCAGGTCCGAGCCGTTGGTGATGTCGAGGGCGCCGTCGTGGACCTGGTACTTGCGGCCGAAGTGGGTCTGCTCCGACTTGTCGAAGAACGGTGCGTCGCTGAACGTGTTGTGGTCCGCCCACACATGGGTCGCGCCGCGCAGCGTCACCGAGTCGTAGTTGGAGTTCCACTCGCCGGCGGAACCGTCCGTCGGATCCCACTGCGGGAAGCAGTCCTCGGTTGCGGTGAGGGAGAGGTTGCGGATGATGACGTTGTCGACATCCTGCACCTGCAGACTCCCGCCGGTGATCCCGGCCTTGGTGCCCGGGACGCCCACGACGGTGGTGTTGGCCGGGACCCGGAAGACGATGTTCTTCTTCTGCTTGGTCTGGGCGGCCGCGCGTGCCTTCTCCTGCGTGCCCGAGGGCGCCTTCTTCCCGTACGTGGCCGGGTCGAACGCCTTCAGATACGCCGAGAGTGAATAGCCCGTGCCTGAGGCGTAGTCGGCGCAGGTCAGCTTCTTGCCCGCGTCGTCCGTGTTGGCGTCGATCGTGCCCTTGATCTTGATGATCTTCGGGGTGGAATCGGTCGCCGAGCCGAGCGCCTTCACCAGCTGGGCCCGGGTGCTGACGGTGAAGGTGTGCGCGGAGTCGGCCTTCGAACCGCCGGTCGTGCCCGAACCGGACGCCGCCCAGCCGTCCTTGGCGGGCAGGGCCTGGTGCGCCAGGTCGACGGCACCCGCGTTCGCGTTCATCACGAAGGGGACGGCGCCGAGACCCGCGGCCGCCACGGCGGCGACGGAGAGAAGAGCGGTGCGCCGCTTGCGGAGGGACCTGCGGTGGGAGGGGGATGCCACGGATGAGTCCTTACGTGGTTCTTGTGGGGCTCGTGCGTTGTGTGGAGCCCCTGTGAACGGGGTTCCGACTCATCTGTGGTCGCGGAGATCGGAAAGGTTGCTCTCTTCTTTCAGGACACCCCTCAGGACACCGCCGGCCCCGTGACGAACCGTCCCTTCGCGTCGTACGGCCAGACGTTGGGCTTGCAGCCGAGCATCCCCTTGATCTGCTGCATCATCGCCGGGGCCGGCTTTCCCGCTCCGGGGCACGTCACATGGCCGTGGCCGAGGAAGTGGCCGACCTCGTGGTTGATGATCAGCGCGCGATAGGCGTCCACGTCGGCGGCGTAGACCGGGGTCGCCAGCAGCCACCGCTTGAGGTTGACCACGACGTCCTTGCCGACATTGCAGTTGACCTCACCGCGCGTGTTCAGGCCGTACTTGCCACAGATCGCGTCCACCGTTCCCGGCGTGGCGAGCCGTACGACGAAGTCGGCCGTACCGCTGGAGACGCGCCGGAAACCCGAGCGGCCGTCGGCCGTCCAGCCGCGCGGGTCGGCGAGTATGCCCTCCACCTGCTCGGCGACATCGGCGGGCGACTGCGTGAGGCCGTTCTCGACGACGACCTTGTAGCTCAGGACCCGGCTGCCCTTCCCGACGGTCCCGCTCCCCCCGCCTGCGGTGGCGAACGTCCCGGGGCCCGAGGCCGGGATGTCGGGCGCGGAGGAGGACGAGGACGCGGAGGGGCTGCCCTTTCCGGACGGCTCGGTGTCGGCCTCCCCACCGGTCTTCCCGGCGTCCTCCTCGGCGGGCTTCCCGCTCGCCTCGGCCGACTCCGTCCCGCCGCTCGCCTCCGGTGTCAGGTCCGGCGTCGGAGCGGACGGCGACGAGGAGGCGGATCCGTCGGCGGCGTCGGAGGACGAGGACGTCGTCCAGTTCACGGCCACAGCGGCGGCGATCACCAACGCGACCAGCGCCGCCAGGCCGCCGAATAACGGACCCTTGCTCTTCCGGCCGCGCCCGCCGGACCGCCCGCCGGAACCCCCTGGGCCCCCGGATTGTGCGGAGCCTCTGCGACGACGCCGGGACGGTCGGGAGGCGGAGGGCCCCCTGGTCGAGGACGGCTTCGTGCGACGGGCAGTCGTGTTCATGGTCATCAAGAGTGAGTACGGCATGTGATGGGATATCGCTCAGCGAATAACGAAAAGATAACGGTCGATCACTCGTCCGGCCTATGTGATCGTCCCGTAACAGTTCCCCCGCCGACGCCGGTGGCTCCCTCAACTCTCCTGAGCCGTACGGATACTGAGCACATGCCACGTGTCCTGCTGATCGAAGACGACCGCGCCGTACGGGAGGGCGTCCGGCTCGCACTGCGCCGCCAGGGACACGACGTCACCACCGCCGGGACCGGCGAGGACGGACTGGCTCTGCTGCGGTCCTTCCGGCCGGACGTCGTCGTGCTCGACCTGATGCTGCCCGGCCTCAGCGGTCTCGAGGTGTGCCGCCGGATCCGTACCGAGGACCAGGTGCCGATCATCATGGCGACCGCCCGGGGCGACGACACGGACATCGTGGTCGGGCTGGAGGCCGGGGCGGACGACTACGTCGTCAAGCCGGTGCAGGCACGCGTACTCGAAGCCCGCATCCGCGCGGTCCTGCGCCGGGTCGGCGGCGCGCCCAACCCCGACGGCATACCGAAGATCGAGAGCCACGGCGACGACGGCGAACTGACCATCGACCGGGCCGGGTTGGCCATCGCCAGGCGGGGCGCACCCGTCGCCCTCGCCCCGTCCGAACTGCGGCTCCTGCTGACCCTCTCCGCCTCGCCCGGCCAGGTCTTCTCCCGGCAGCAGCTGCTGGAGGCGGTCTGGGAGCACAGCTACCACGGCGACTCCCGGCTGGTGGACGCGTGCGTCAAACGGCTGCGCACCAAGATGGGCGAACCCGCTGGCAGGCCGCGCTACATCCAGACGGTGCGCGGCTTCGGCTACCGGTTCCAGTCCCGGTGAGCCACACCTGGATGCGCGGGTGGGCCGGGGCCGGACAGGTGACCCGGTGAAGCGACCGCTGCGCGGTCTGCGTGGCCGGCTGCTCATCGCCTTCGTGCTCGTCACCGCCGTCGCCACCCTCACCACCGGCGCCCTCACCTTCCGGGAGGCCCGCATCGCCGTGCTCCAGCAGAGCCAGGACACCGTCATCAAACGGCTGCGGGCACACGTCGACGGCCTGGCACCCGGCATCACCTACCCACCGACCCAGAGCGACCTGGAGTTGGTCGCCCGGGAGGTGGCCGCCGCCGAACCGGCGCAGAACTGGCGGGTGTTGGCCACCTACCGCGGCCTGCGGGCCACCTCCAGACCACAGGACACCTTCACCGAGCTGACACCCGACATGCGGTCGGCCGTGGACTCCCGGCGGGCCGCCGTCTTCCAGCGGGTACGGACGGACGGCCGCTCCTCGCTCGTCGTCGGCCTCCCGGTCACCTTCGGCGAAACCGCCGAACGCCCCGCGTCCGGGATCGCGGTCTTCCTGACGGTGCCGCAGACCGGCGAACAGGGGTACGTCGACGCCCTGGTCACCGCCATCGGACGCGCCGTCGTGCCCGCCCTCGGCCTCGCCGTCCTGCTCGCCCTGCTGGCCGCCCGCGGAGTGCTGCGACCGGTACGCGAACTGCGCCGCGCCACCCGGAGCATCGCCGAGGGCCACCTGGACACCCGGCTCGCCGTCAACGGATCCGACGAACTCGCCGACCTGTCCCACACGTTCAACGAGACCGCCGCCGCGCTGGAGGAGTCCGTGGCCGAACTGCGCCGCATGGAGGCCCGCGCCCGCCGTTTCGTCGCGGACGTCTCGCACGAGCTGCGCACCCCGCTGGCAGCGATGTCGGCCGTCACCGACGTCCTGGACGAGGACGCGGCCCGGCTCGACCCGGACACCGCGATGGCCGTACGGCTCATCAGCGGGGAGACCGTGAAACTGGCCCGGCTCGTGGGCGACCTGATGGAGATCTCCCGCTTCGACGCGGGCGCGGCCGGCCTGCAACTGGACGACCTCGACCTCGCGGAGTCCCTGCGACGCACCCTCGCCGCCCGCGGCTGGCAGGACACGGTGGACACCCGGCTCCCCGGACCCGGCGAACTGCGCGGCCGGGTCGACCCGCGCCGCCTCGACGTGGCCGTCGCGAACCTCGTCGGCAACGCACTGCGGCACGGCGCACGCCCCGTACAACTGCGCCTGTGCGCACGGGAGATGCCGGACCCGACCGACGGCACGGCGTGGGCCGTCATCGAGGTGACGGACAGCGGGCCCGGCATTCCCCCGGACGTCCTGCCGCACGTCTTCGACCGCTTCTACAAGTCGGACACCGCCAGGACCCGGTCGGAGGGCAGCGGCCTCGGACTCTCGATCACGGCGGAGAACGTCCGGCTGCACGGCGGTACGGTCCGGGCGGCGAACCGGGCGGAGGGCGGCGGGGCCGTGTTCACGGTCGAGATCCCCCTGGTCCAGGAGGAGAAAGAGGAAAGAGAGGAAGAAGAGAAAGAAGAAGTGAAAGAGAAAGACGAAGAGGTACGAGGGATATGAGGCGGCTGCTCACGAGGCGCGGGCAGCGGGCGGTGCGGTCCGGGCTTTCGCTCACGGCCGCCGCGTTGCTGCTCTCCTCCTGCGGGATTCCCTCGACCGGTGTGGTGGAGGCGGGAGAGGCGGCCACCGGCATACGGCCGGCATACGTCCTCTACTTCGTCAGGCAGGACACCCTGCTCGGCGTCCGCAGCCAGGTCCCCGGCACCCTCGACATCGGAACGGCGGTGGTACTGCTGTTCCGGGGGCCGGACGACCTCCTCGGCCTCAAGGGCCTGACCACGGAACTTCCGCCGCTGACGTCCCCACCGACCGTCCGGGCGGACGGGGCGCGGGTATCGGTCGAACTGCCCCGCGGCACCGGACCCCTGACCAGAACGGCCCTCGCCCAACTGACGTGCACGATCGCCGATGCCCACCTTGTCGCGTCCGCGGGTTCTGGGAGCGGGGGCGGGAACGACACGTCGACATCGACATCGACGTCGACGAAGGTGACCGTGACGATCCCCGGCGTCGGACAGTCCGAGGGCTCCACCGAGACGTGCCCCGGGTCCGCGACCGCGGAGTGACCGGGGTGCCGCGCGCGCCCGGCTGCAGTCCTGCGCGCGCGGCGAACCAGGCAGGTGTCAGGAATTCGGCTGAACCGGCGCCAGGTCACCCTTCTCACGGGTCGTCAGGTCGTCGTCGTCCTCGCCCGGTGTTTCCAGCTTCTTCCACCGCTCGTCCCAGACGAAGTCGCTGCCGTCCGTGTCACCGTGCGTCTCGTAGACTCGGCCGTTCGTCGTCAGCACCTTGACCCAGGCCTCTTCCCCATCGGCCGAGATGGAGATGGCGCAAGCGTTCTTGGGGTAGTTCCGATTGTCGCTGAGCTCCTCCCACTCGTAGTCGCCCGGCGGCGTCGAGGAGAGGTACCGCCGCTGCCCGACGAACGCCTTCCCGTCGGTCAGTACGGCGCTGTACTCCTCGTCGTCACCCGCGGCGACCGAGTCGATGTCAGAGCACTCCTGCTTGTCGCGGTCCCGGTCCTCGCACTTTTCGTGAAGCGGTCCGCCGGGGGTCTGAGCCTTCCCCTCCGGCTGGTACTTCTCGTGGTGCCCGTTCTCCTTCTTGCAGTCGTCGTCGTTCGACGGCTCCGCCACGACGCTGCCGGCACCCGGGGTGACCGAGGCCGACGCGGGAGTCGCGACGCCGGCGAACACGAGGGCGAGGGAGGCGACAGCGCCGCCGGTCAGCCACGCGCCACGGGTGGCAAGCGGGCTCAGAGAGGACTTGGCCCTGAGTACAGGACTCATACACTGCTCCTTTGATCCGAATGTACAGGTGTGCGAGAGCACCGGAAGCGAGTTCGAGCTTCCCCTGCAAACATCGGGTCGCAGACGCAACGACTGAAGGACTTCTCCGTACGATCAACACATCAGCCGACACGCGAAACTCCAATGGGTTCCTGCGCGAAAGCGAATCGGAAACCGGGTGCTCGGCAAGCCACATCAAGGCGGACGGGGTCGCGTACCGACGGTCTCCCGGGTCGAGTCGCCGGCAGTTGTGTTGCCGTGAAGCCGCCGATCTGCCTCGGCGCGATTGCGAGGGGCAACCGTCGGAAACGAGTCGAACAAGGCGAACGTCTCGAACACACCTTGCATCCGCCCGGAGTCCGAGGACTGTTACGGTGGCCCCGCCTGTGGCATGTCCACGATTCATCCGTATGGTTTCGCCATGGCAGTCCCCGAGGTCATCCCGATCGCCTACGAGCCGCGCCACCGCACCGAGGCCATCGGTCACTACGCGGAGGGGCAGTTCCTGGGGTCGATCACGTACGCGTTCCCCGAGGGGTACCGGCCCGACGACGGCTGGGAAGAGCACAAACGTCTCTACGCGGTGCTCCACACCTTCGACGCCGAGGGCCGTTACCGGGACTCGGACATCTGGTGTGCCGGCACGTGGGCCGAGCAGCAGCGCGCCCCGCACGGCCAGGACTCGGTCCTCGCCCGGGCCCAGGCCCACCTGGCCAAACTCCTCAGAAGCCTCCCCCGGCGCCGCTACACGGACATCGCGATCCGTCCCTTCCGGCTCACCGTCGACGGCGTGCTGTTCGGCATGCTCACCGGCGAGGACGAAGGGGAGCCCTGGGCGGAGCTCTACCCGGACCGGCTGGGCTTCGGCCCACCTTGGGACGGCCTGTACGAGACCTGATCCGCCTGACAGGCCGTGGCCCCGGACCTGACCCGGTCCCTAGCTCATCTGCGCCTTCACATGGTCGATGACCTCGTTGAACTCCTTCGTCGGCGAGAAGTCGACGTACTCGCAGTCCTCAAGGGCCTCCGGTACGTGGCCGGGCGCCCAGTAGAAGGCCTGCCCCGCCTCGTAGACCTCGCTCCCGGCCTTGGTCCGCATCCTGAGCCGCCCCTTGAGGAGGTATCCCCAGTGGGGGCACTGGCACTGGTCGTCGGGCAGGCCCTTCACCGCCGGCGCCATGTCCGTCCCCTCGGGGAGGGTCGCGAAGGCGACGCTCATGCCGCCGCCCACTTCCTGCATGCGCAGTTCCACACCGTTGCCTTCGATCGCGACGGGAGTGTCGTTCCGCGTGGTTGCCGTCATGATTCCTCCATGGCCGGTCCGCTGCGGGGTCTCGGGATCCGCGTCTCGGGAATCTCCGCTCAGGGGATTCTCGGCGTCTCGGGAATCTCCGCCTCCTTCCAGTCTGGCCCCGGGGGCTACGGAGTGCGACAGCTCGTCTATCGCCGCCCGCCCCCGAAGCCTCCCTCCGGGGCCTCGCCCGCCGTCACCGTGGCGATCCGCTCGGCCGAGCCGAGGGTGCCCGAGGACGCCAGACCTCCGGTACCGGCACCCGACTTCGTGCCGCCCGAGTGGATCTCGTACTCCTCGCCGCTCTTCACCGCGGAGGACGAGTACACGACGTTCTGGATCGACTTCGAGGTGACGTACGTGGCGACCACCTTGCCGTCGGAGTCGACGACGTGGAGGGTCGTGCCGGCCGGGACCGACGAGTCGAGGGTGGCGGAGAGCCAGCCCTGTTCGGAGTCGGTGGACGGGGCGACGGCCATGCCCGCGCTGCCGGCCGCCAGCAGGACTCCGCCGCTGATGCCGAAGTCGCCGTTGACGTCGAGGGCGCCGTTGCCACCCTGCTGGGGGCCGTTGACGACGACCGTGCCGCCGGTGATCTCGGCGGTGCCGTTGGAGTCGAGCCCGTCGCCCTCGGAGTCGACGACCAGGGTGCCGCCGCTGACGGTGAGCTTGTAGTCACCGACGCCCTCACCACCGCCTCCGCCACCTCCACCACCCGGGCCTCCGCCGAAGCCGCCACCGCCCCCTCCGGAGGAACTCGTACCACCGGCCGCGTTGATCCCGTCGTCGCTGGAACGGATGTCCACCGTGCCGCCGTTCACGGAGATGTCGGCGCCCTCGACGCCCTCGACGGCGGACGTGACCTTCAACGTCCCCTTGTCGACGGTCAGATCGCCCTCCGCGTGCACCCCGTCGTCGCCGCTCGCGGCGGTCACCTTCGCGCCGTTGACGTGGACCGCGCCGTCGCTGTGGACGGCGTCGTCGGAGGCGTTCACAGCGACGGTGCCGCCCTCCAGGACGTTGATCACGCCCGCCTTCAACCCCTTCGTGGACGCGTCGTCCGAGGGCTGCGTACCGCTGCCGCCGCCGCTCTCGACGGTCAGGCTGCCACCGGTGACCACCAGGTCGCCGGCGGCGTCGACCCCGTCCCCCTCGGCGGTCACCTTCACCGTGCCGCCGCCGACAGCGACGTAACCGGAGTCCTCGTCCTCGGAGTTGTCGGCCTTGAGCCCGTCGCCACCGGCCGTGACGGTCACCGAACCGTCCTCGACGATCAGGTAGTCCTTGCCGCGGATACCGTCGTCGACGGCGTCGACCACGATCGTGCCGGAGGCGATCACCAGACCGTCCGTGCTCGCGATCCCGTCGTTGCCGTTGCCCCGCACGGTGAGCTTCCCGTCGCCCGTGACCGTCAGATCGGCGGCGCTGTGCAGCGCGGCATTGGCTTCGACATCATCGGCGTACGAATCGGCGTCACCCAGGGTGTTCTCGCTGCCGTCGGCGAGGATCACGACGGCCTCGTCCGCCTCGGTGACGTCGATCGCCGCACCGGAGGAGTGGGAGATCTCCGCCCCGTCGAGCACCAACTTCACGTCCTGGTCGGGGGCGTTGACGACGATCTGCCCGTCGGAGAGGGTGCCGCTGACGCGGTAGATACCGCCGGCGGTGATGGTCACGGTGGACTCCTTGACGGTCACCCCGTCCCCGTCGACGGAGGCCGAGTCGCCGTCGAGCCGGACCGTGACGGCGTCCGACTCCGCCCACTCGGCGTCGGAGTCCTCGGCGTGCGACTTCTTGTTGTCGGCGAGCACGGCGGCGGCGTCCTGGCCCCCGTCCACGGCGGCTGCCGACCCACTGGCACCCGAACCGGCGGACGAGGAACCGGAGTCGGAATCGGAGTCGCTCCCGGAGGAACACCCGGCCAGCGCGGCCGTGCCGAGCACCAGCGAGGCGAGGGCGCCGGCCGCCTTCGTACGAAACCGTCGTGCCGTCCGCGAGGACCTGCTCAGGTACGTGTTCATGCGGGGCTCCCGTCGAGCGCGGTCGGAAAGTGGCGCCGCAGTACGGGCAGCCAGCGGTTGGAGGGCAGGTCGGGGCGCAGGGCGGCGAGCCCGGTGCCGTACTTCGACACGGGACAGGGCCGATGCTTCAGCGACCAGAGCAGCCGGTCGGCACCGGAGCCCGCCCGGCCCGCCTTCGTCTCGACGATGGCCCGGTCCGGGGTACGCAACGCGGTCCCGTCGGGAAGCGCCCAGGTCAGATCGGTGTCGACGGTCAGCCGGCTCCCGGTGGCCGGGAGGAAGAGGGTCGTACGCCGGTAGTACGTGGTCAGCGCGAGTACGAAGCGCAGGCGCCCGGAGTTGATCCCGGCCTCGGCGAGCACGGTGTCGGCGTAGGCCCGGGCGCCGGGTCCGAGCCTCCGAACATCTCCCTCGTACGGGATGCGCTGCTTGACCGTGGTGCCGCGCGGGCCGCGCGTCTTGACCTCGAAGTAGTGCCGCCCGGAGTCGAGGTAGGTACGGATCCGCAGCTTGAACCGCCGTCGGCGGTGCCGGGCCGCGCCCAGGTACCCGTCCATCTCCGGGGTGTCGAAGTAGACGGACCGGTACGCGAACTCCCGCGCACCGTCCACGTCCAGGACGCGCGTGTCCTCGTCGAGGCCGCCGAGCACGAGGGGCAGATCGGCGACCGGCAGCATGTATTTGCGGTCCAGCCGGGTCAACAGAGAGGCCTGAGCGACGAGTTCGTCGAGCCCGATGGGCGGCAGCGCGCCGACCACGCGTGAGACGGGGGTGGTGGCTGTCATGCCCGCACTCCGCGCCCGCGGGGGGAATCGTCGGTACGGGGGCTGCTGCCCTCCCGGGGCTTGGCGACTGCCGCCCGGGACGCGTTCGGCACCACGTACCGAACCTCGACGAGGGTCGTGTCGTTGACGAGGTCGATCCCCTTGACCGAGAGGTTCAACACCCGCCCGCCCAGGAGCACTTCGAGGTGGGCGCGCAGGGCCTCCTCGTCGGTGTACGCGGAGTCCAGCCGCAGCTCCCGCTGCCGGTGACGCGGAAACAGCCGGGGATGGTCACCGGCGTACAGCGTGGCCACGACGAGCACCATCAGCCCGGCGTGGAGAAGGTCGAGGGACTCGGACAGCCCGGTCAGCAGACCGAGCGCCAACGCCGAGAAGTAGTACGCGATCTCGTGCTGCGCGATCTCGTACGACCGCAGCCTGATGATCGACAGAACCCCGAAGAGCCCCATCCCCATCCCGATCCCGACCGACGTCGACCCGAGCACCATCGCCACGGCGAGCACCCCGACATTGACACCGAGAAACGCGGCGACGAGATCCCGGCGGTGGTGCCGGGGGAAATAGACCACGAAGGTCAGGAGAGAGATGGCGACGAGATCGGCGCCCACGAGAAGCAACCGGTCCATGTCAGCGGTCTCCCTGGGGTCTGCCGTCGACTACGACGAATGCGATGGCTTCGGTGACTTCGATGGCTGCGCTCATGGTGACGACGATCGGTGGTCCACCTGTGGGATCCCTTTGGGTTTCCTTAACCAGCGTTGAGAAGTACGCACGGGAAATCCGAGGTGAACTGGACGCGGCAGAAGGCATGTTGTGTACGTCTTCCGCCTGGATCCGATCACTTCGGGCGTTGCCCTTTTGATGACAGAGAGTGGTGGATAAAGTCGCTGATGTGAGCGGCCGAAGGACCGATGGGCCGTTGAACGGCAGCCGTCACGGGGGCGATGGGCATGGCGGAGCGGCTTCTGCTGGATGTGGACGAAGACGGCCGGGTGAGCGTGTCGGCGTGGCGGGCCGGCGAGACGCTTCCCAATCGGGTTGGTGACCCGATCCCGCTGGTCTGGCCGCTGGACGGGCCGGCGCTGGAGGAGTTGCGCTGGTACCTGGAGGACTACCTACGGGCACCGTTCGGCGTGTACGGGGAGCGCGGGCCACGGGTGGAGGCCCAGTTCCCGAAGTGGGGCGCCCAGGTCTTCGAGGCGGTGTTCGGTTCCGGTCCGGCGCGGGATGCGTACACGCGGGCGCGGGCACGGGGTGGCCCGGTCGAGATCGTCGTCCGGTCGGGAACGGCCCAGCACTTGGGGCTGCCGTGGGAGCTGATGGCCGACCCGGAGCGGCCGACACCGATCGCGCTCGACGACCAGGTGGTGGTGTCCCGCAGCCTGCCGACCGCGGCCCTGGGCAACGTGTTCACGGTCGGAGGCTCCCGGCTGCGCGTGCTGATGGTCATCTCACGCCCTTCCGGCACCGCGGACGTTGGCTACCAGATGATCGCCCGGCCGTTGCTGCGCCGCCTGGAGGCGGTGCGCGGTCAGGTGGACCTGGTGGTGCTCCGCCCACCGACGCTGGAGCACCTGGAGAGGACGCTCGAAGAGGCGCGGGAAGCGGGGGAACCGTTCCAGATCGTGCACTTCGACGGGCATGGGGTGTTCGGGGAGGCGCCTGCCTCTGGGGGTGGGTGGCCGTCGGTCATGTTCCAGGGGCCTGGTCCGCAGGGAATGCTGGCTTTCGAGAAGGCAACGGGCGGCTCCGACCTGGTACCCGCCGGGCGCGTGGCGCAGGTATTGAAGAAGTCCCAGGTGCCGGTGGTCGTGCTCAACGCCTGCCAGTCGGCGGTGCTGGGCTCCCAACTCGAAGCGGCCGTCGCGACACGGTTGCTGCAGGAGGGCGCCGGCGCGGTGGTGGCGATGGCGTACAGCGTGTACGCGGTCGCGGCGGCGGAGTTCATGACGGCGTTCTACGAGCGGTTGTTCGCGGGGGATCTGCTGTCTGCGGCGGTTTCGGCGGGGCGCCAGCGACTGGACCGGCATGACCTGCGCCCCTCTCCGAAGGGGCTGATGCCGCTGGCGGACTGGGTGGTGCCGGTCGTTTATACGCGGGCTGACGTGCACTTTGCCGGGTTGCGTACCGGTCGCGATCAACAGGAGTCGTTGGACGAGCTGTTGGACCGGATGCGGGAGCAGCCGGCTGACGCCGACACGGGGGATGAGGCGAGCCCCGAGTCACCGCTGGCGGCCGTGGGCGAGTTCACCGGCCGGGATGCGCTGCTCTACACGTTGGATACGGCTGCTCGGCTGGACCGTGTTGTGGTGCTTTACGGGCCCGGGGGGACCGGAAAGACGGAGCTGGCCAAGGCGTTCGGGAGGTGGTGGCGGGACACGGGTGCGCTAGACGATGAGCGCGGGGTGATCTGGCACTCGTTCGAGCCCGGAGTGGCGAGCTTTGGCCTGGACGGGGTGATCAACAGCATCGGATTGGGGTTGTTCGGCGCCCAGTTCGCCCTCTTGGACCAGGAGAAGCGCCAAAGCCTCGTGGAGACGACACTTGTCACTCGTCGACTGCTCCTGATCTGGGACAACTTCGAATCCGTCCACACCCTCCCCGATCCCACCCACGCCACCCAACCCCTGACCGAACCCGAGCGCGAGGAACTGCGCGGCTTCCTGGACCGAATCGCCGCCAAAGGCAAGAGCGCGATCATCGTGACCAGCCGCACCCCGGAGACTTGGCTCGGCACCGCGCGACGGCGGATCAAGGTGGGTGGCCTGGAATCCGACGAGGCCAACGAGTACGCGGAACAGCTTCTGTCCTCCTACCCGGACACCAAGAAGCGCCGGGAGTCGAAGGCGTTCGGAGAGCTGATGCAGTGGCTGGACGGACACCCGCTCAGCATGCGGCTCATCCTGCCCCGCCTGGACAGCACGGCTCCGCGGGACCTGCTGGCCGGCCTCCAGGGCACCACGCCGTTGGCCGACGCCGACGGGGGCGGCCGCACCACGTCGTTGTCGGCCAGCATCGCGTATTCATTCACGCATCTGTCGGCCGAGGATCAGCACGCACTTACCGTGGTCAGCCTCTTTCATGGTGTTGTCGATGCTGACGTGTTGGGCCAATTCTCGACACTTCCCGAGGTTCCGGAGTGGTACCAAGGCCGCACTGCCTCCGAGTGGGCGCAAGTTTTGGAGCGGGCGACGGAGGTGGGGCTGCTGACATCTCTGGGCGTGGGTATGTACCGCATTCATCCGGCCCTGCCGGCCTATCTGACCTCCAGCTGGCAGGCCCTGGCCCCCGGCGGCCACCACGAGCTGCGCACAGCTGCGGAGCTCGCGCTCCTCGACGCCTACGCCACCTTCGGTGGCTGGCTGCTCCAGCAGGTCCAGGGTGGGGACGCCCAGTTGGCCATGGTGTTGATCCACCTCCAACGGCGGACTATGGGGAGCCTGCTCGGTTACGCACTCGACCACAGCCTGTGGGATCAGGCACAGGGCATTGCCCAGCCGCTGGACGAGTACTGGGACGCGCGAGGACTCGTGGAGGAGGCCCGTGCATGGGTCAACCGCGCGCGAGTGGCCATGGAGGACTCCGATGGCAACGCGCCCGACCTGAACTCCTCCGCTGGCGCACTGTGGCTGTTCCTAACGGGCTCTCAAGCGAATCGACATGTAAGAGCAGGCCAACTCGACCAGGCTGAACGCACATACCGGGACATCCTGCACGCTCTGCGGTTACAACCGGCCACTTCGAAACAGCGCAGCCGTCTCGCCGTCATCTACCACCAGCTCGGTAGGGTCGCCCAGGAACGAGGCCAGCTGACCGAGGCCGAAGCCCGGTGCCGCCAATCCCTCACCATCGCAGAAGACCTCGGCGACCGACCCGGCATGGCCCTCAGCTACCACCAGCTCGGCGTCGTCGCCCAGGACCGCGGTCAGCTAGACGAAGCCGAAACCCGGTACCGCCAATCCCTCACCATCAAGGAAGACCTCGGCGACCGACCCGGCATGGCCCGCAGCTACCACCAGCTCGGCATCGTCGCCCAGGACCGCGGTCAGCTAGACGAAGCCGAAACCCGGTACCGCCAATCCCTCACCATCAAGGAAGACCTCGGCGACCGACCCGGCATGGCCCGCAGCTACCACCAGCTCGGCATCGTCGCCCATGAGCGCGGTCAGCTGACCGCGGCCGAAGACTGGTACCGCCAAGCCCTCACCATCGCAGAAGACCTCGGCGACCGACCCGGCATGGCCAGCACCTACCACCAGCTCGGCGTCGTCACCCATGAGCGCGGTCAGCTGACCGCGGCCGAAGACTGGTACCGCCAATCCCTCACCATCAAGGAAGACATCGGCGACCGACCCGGCATGGCCCTCACCTACCACCAGCTCGGCGTCATCGCCCAGGACCGCGGTCAGCTAGACGAAGCCGAAACCCGGTACCGCCAAGCCCTCACCATCAAGGAAGACATCGGCAACCGGCCCGTCATGGCCCGCACCTACGGGCAACTCGGTCTTCTGGCCGAGAAGCAGCAGCAACCAGAGAAGGTTCTCAAGTGGATGGTCCGATGCGCTGCCCTGTTTGAGCAGTTCCCACATCCGCTAACCGGCCCCGCCCCAGCCCACCTCAAGCGCTTGACCCATTGTCTGGGAATCCGCGCCCTCGAACAGACCTGGCAGTCAGTCACCGGCGGCCCCCTACCCCCGCCCGTGCGCGACTTCGTCCTCGCAGAAGACCCACCCGCCACCGACTGAGCACCGCAAGGAGACCAACATGGCCGACCCGGTCGAACTCGGCGCCCGTGCCGCGGCGAAGCGGCTGATCACGCCGCATGCCCCGGCGCTCAGCACGGACGTGGAAGTCGCCCTCCACACCCGCGACACCACGACCCGCCCCGACCAGTACGTCGACCCCATCTCCCTCGGCGCCCTCATCGTGAGCATCGCCAGCCTCACCTGGACCGTCTACACCGACCTCAGGAAGAACAACCCCACGCCACCACCCGACGCAGTCACCCGCCGCGTCCGAGTTCAGCTCGACCGGCTCGACACACCGCAGCCCGGGGTCAGCCCGGCAGAACGCGAGCGCTGCATCGACATCACCATCGAGGAAACGCTCAACAACGCCCAGAACGGCGACGAGTCGACCTGATCAGCGGCCTCGCCGTGAGCGTTTGCGTCCGCCTCGGCCTCGGCGAAGCGCTCGGCCGCTCACACCTTCACCCGCTTCCGACACTGGCAGTGCGCCGATGCGGGCCGCGGTGTCGCCGGTACTCGGGCAGACCCAGACCGCGTCCCCCTCTTCCACCTGTTCCACGGTCGCGGCCAGCGGGTGCGTGTCCGGGTGCGTCGGGCACTGGGGCCAGACCGCCGGCTCACCCTGCCCCCAAAGTGCCTCCACCGCCCACTCCTGAACCTGGTCCGCGACATGGGCGAGCAGCATGGCGGGCCTGCCGTCCGGCTCCGCGTACACGCCCTGGCCGGAGCCGTCGGGGGCGTAGAGCATGACCCCGCGAAACTCGTCGTCGTCTTCCTTGCGGATGTCCGGCTGTACGGAGCACTGCGCGCGCAGGTCTCGCAGGACGGTTTTCAGGGCGTACGTGAACTCCTCGTCGTCGTCCACGGTCAGGGACGGTTCGCCCGGAGGTGGTGGAGGAGGGCGGCGAGACCGTGATGGGTGACGAGGAGTATTCGGTCGGGTTCGTCGCTCTCGCGGAGGAGCAACGAGCTTTCACCGGGGGCGAGTTCAACGCACTCATTGCCGTCTCCGCCACCGGAGAATGAGGACTTCTGCCACTGGATCACGGCTCACAGCTCCTTCGTCAGTCGGCTGATGTAGTCCCGAGACTGGGCAGGTGTCAGGGCTGCCGACTCCACCCTACGGAAGAGCGTTCGCATGGCCAGCAGTCGAGCAGAGGCGTCCAGGAACATCGAGCCGTACGGGGCGTCCCGCTGCACGGTGTCCAGTGCCGGTACTCGCCCACCGGCGTAGAGCATCATCGCGCCCGCCCCGGCAAACCCATCGGCGTCGAACGGGATCACCCGCAGGCTGACGTTCGACCGCTCCGACTGGTTCAGCAACTCGTCGAGTTGAGCACGGGCACCCCGGCGATCGGCAACGCGCGTGCGCAGTACGGACTCGTGGAGCACCGCCTCGTAGGGGGCTCCGGAGAGGATCTGCCGACGGCGCATCCGGTGCTCCACACGCAACTCCACCTCGTTCTCGGGGAGTTCCGGCACCACGTACGCGAACACCGCTCGCGCGTACTCCTCGGTCTGAAGCAGTCCGGGCACGTGGACGGTACCGACCACCCGCATGAAGGTGGCATGGTGTTCCAGCTCCGCCAAGTCCTGGAAGACGGCGGGCAGCAAACCTCGGTACTCCTCCCACCAACCGCGCGTACGGTCTGTCGCCATCTCCACCAGGGCGTCGATCAACTCGGTGTCGGAGCAGTCGTACTGCACCCCGAGCTTGCGCACGCGCTCTCCGCTGACTCCCGCGTTGCCCGCTTCGATCTGACTCATCTGAGCCGGGTTGGTCCCCAGCAACGCGGCCGCCTGCCGGGAGGTCAGCCCCGCTGCCTCCCGCAGTTTCCGCAGCTCAGCACCGAGGCGTACTTGCCGAGCGGTCGGCTGAATCCTCGCGGGCACACTGCCCCCACTTCCTGAACAACACGGTCCCCAGACGGGGTTGAACGTCCCCGATCGGGTGTCAGGTTACGCGAACGACTTGCCTGGGCGAAACATTTGGCCCTACCGTCAGCGACGCGACGCACACGCTGCGGAACCCCGGGACCCCGGAAGCGCACCGCCCCGCCATGCCACGACGGGTGCGACACAGCCACCGCCCGACGACCGCAACCCTCCTTCCCTGACCAGGAGTTCTGCATGCCCGCACCCCCAGAAACCTCCAGCGAACCGTGGCAGTACACCCTCTCCCTGCCCAACGACCCCCGGGCCGTCACGATCTGTCGCCGCACCCTCCGTCTGATCCTCACCCTTCACTGCCTGTCCCACCTCACGGAGGTGGCCGAGCTGGTCGCGACGGAGCTCGTGGCCAACGCCGTACAGCACACGAAGGGCCCAGCGGCCATGAGGCTTCGCTGGGTGGCCCCGGTCCTCCGTATCGGCGTATGGGACACGGACCCCAGACCTCCCGCACCCACGGCCCTGGCGGCCACGCCGAACCCGGCCCTCGAATCGGGCCGCGGCCTCACCCTCGTGGAGGAGTGCACGGAGAGGTGGGGTTGGTACTCCCTGGGCGCCGCGGCCCAACTGCCCGACACCAACGGCAAGTTCGTCTGGTGCGAACTGGCTCAGACGGCCTGAACGTCCACTTCTGTAGATGGCATCTACGTAGATTCAATCTACGTACTCAGGTGTCGCCTCACCGGGTCCGGACGGGATCTCTTTGGTGTCGGCGTAGGCCCACGGACGGCAGCCCCACGGACGGCGGCCCCGGGGGCGGGACGATGCCCAGCGCCGTGCGGGCCGCGCGGATGTGGTGCATGCCCTCCAGGGCCGTGCGGGTCACCACCGCGTACTCGGCGGGGGTGCGGGCGGTGGCCAGTCGGTGGCGAGCGGTGCGGTGGCGTTCGGCGGCGGCCGAGAGTTCGCGCGCCGCGGTTCGGTCGGCACGCGCCCCGGCGGTGAAGGCGGACAGACTGCCGCCCAGCCGGACCACCCAGCGGTTGGCCTCGGCCTCCGCGTCCAGGTCGGACATGGCGCCCCCGCCGTTCGACCGCCGCTGTACGACGACCGCGGCCACCGCCCCGACGATCAACAGCAGTGCGAGCAGCACGGCGAATCCCATGATCTCCTCCGGTGGTCTCTCCTCCGGCGCTGCCGGTCTCCTGCGGGAGGTTCTCATCCCGCACCACCCATCAGACTCCCTGCCGCTGTGCGTCTCCGACGAGAATCCTGTGCGCCACCTGATCAGGTGCCCACAAATCGCCGATCCATGGCCGCCGAGCGAGCAGGGGCGGGCCCGGGGTCCCACCCCCCGGGCCCGCCCCTGCTGTCTGCGCGCCGAACCGGACGAACTGAACGAAGTGGACTACGAGGCCGAAGCCGAGGCCGACGTCGTCGCCGACGCGCCCGGCTGCACCGCGTCGTCCGTGCCCTCGTGGGTCGCGTCCGGGTCGACGCCCATCGTGATGGTGCCGACGACACCCTTCGCGATGCCGTTCTTCTTGTACTTGAGCTTGAGCAGACCGCCGGCCGTGCCGGACTGGTCGTAGATCGTGTCCTCGGTGAGCGTCGTGCGCTCGGTCGTCGACGTGGAGTACGGCTCGACCTCCGCAGAGGCGAGCACCGACTCCTCGTCGAAGAAGAACTGGCCGGTGTGGCAGGTGTTGCCGCCCTCGTAGCCGGCGTCCGTCCAGGTGCCGCTGACGTGCACCTTGGTGTGGATGTGGACGCAGCGGCCCCGGTACCAGCCCGGGAAGACCGTCTTGAAGGTGACGAAGCCCTGCTTGTCCGTCTTCCACGTGCCGCGCAGGTAGCGCTTGTCGTCGGTCGGCTCCTCGTGGCCGCCACCGCCACCGCCCGCGGGCGGGGAGCCGGTCGGCGTGCCGGACGGAACGTCGGTCGGCGTTCCGCTGGGCGGGGTGCCGCCACCGCCGCCCCCGGAGGAGAGGTCCTCGTAGCCGGAGTACAGACCCAGCGCGTCACAGTGCCAGATGTCGACGGCGGCGTTTCTGATGGGCTTGCAGGTCTCGTTGTCGATCACCTTGAGGCGCAGGGTCAGCGGGATGCCCTCCCGGTCCTCGGTGATGTCCTGGCGGAGCTTGTCCGCGTCGATGTAGTACGGGCCCTCGGTGGTCTCCGACGTGAGCTTGTAGCACGTCTCCGAGGAGGTGGAGGAGGCGGTCGGCGAGGCGCCCTTCTTCGTCTGGCCGGCGTTCGCGGTCGCGGCGATCGTGCCGCCCACGCCCACCGCGGCGACTGCCGCGCCACCTGCCACGACGACCTTGCGACGCGTCACGTTCCGCTTGTGTTTCGGACCCTGGGCTGTCTGGTTTCCTTGGATTCCCGTCATGGACAGGGAAGTTAGGTAAGAAGACTGTCAAGGACGTGGGCACGGACTGTGGGTTGCTGTGTCCATGAAGAACGTGGCGCGAATCGACAGAACCCCGTGGCTCAGCGGCTGCCTCGGGTCTCGGCCGCGCGGCGCGACAGGTCGCGTACCAGGGCGGCCCGGTCCACACGTCCGAGCGCTTCGGCGAGCCGGGTGAGCAGCTCGTCCGCGGTCTCTTCACGCTCGGCGGTGGTCCCGGAAAGGGTGGCGTGGTCCGGGATGCGCGCGAGACAGGCGCGTACGGCCAGTTCGACCGTGTCCCGCAGCCGGGGTTCCCGGATCGCGACGGTGACGTGCACGGACTCCGTGTCGAGGGTGCGGGTGTGGTGGGCGATGCCCTCGGGCAGGTACAGCACCTGGCCTGGCCGCAGGTCGACGGTCCGGGCGGTCGCCAGGTCCTCGACGTATCCGGGGCTCCAGTCGGCCGCGTCGCGCGGGGTGTCGTACAGATACCAGCGCTTGGTCCCCGAGATCTGCACGACGAACAGGTGGCCGTCGTCGCGGTGGACGCGCAGGCCGTCCTCCCCCGCCCGAGTCCAGAACGCCACGGCTCCGGCTTTGGCCGAGAACAGCTGTGCCAGGCGACGGCACAGGTGCTGTGCGGGGCGGTGCCACTCGTGCAGGTTCTGTACGACCACGGTGGCCCCGGCCGCCAGCTGGAAGCGGACCTTCGCCGCGTCCACATAGCCCGCCCGGGGGTCGCCGGACACGTGCATGACCCTGGTCAGCGCCTCGGGCGGCACCGGGGTGCCGCCGCGCATCGCGTTCAGGACCGGGTAGTGGAGCAGGCTGCATTCCAGCCAGTCCTCCAGGTCCTGCCGGGACACGATCGCGGCGACTTCCTGCGCGGCGTCGAAGACGGCGTGTGCCTCGCCCCAGGGCAGGTCGTCCGCGGTACGGGGGTCACGGCAGAGCAGTCGCAGCCCGTCCCGCGGGCCGGCGGTGCCCGTGAACACCGGGCCGGTTGTCCTATCGCTCACCGTCTCGCTCCCCGTCTCGCTCGCTGCCTCGGTCGTCGTCATCGAGCCTCCTCATGGGGTCGGGGGCGTGCGGTGTGTGCGTGGCACGCGTGGTGTCGGCTCGGGAAGCCGCAGCGCGTCCAGGAATCCCGCGGCGGATCCGGCCGGGCCGGTTCGGGCCAGCGCGCTCCGGAGCAGTGCCCAGGCCTCGTCCCGGTGCGCCCAGCCGCCCTCGCCCTCTTCTTGGCCGTCGCCCCCGCAGAAACGGGAGTCGAGTTCGGCGCGGACGGTGTCCCGCCAGGCGTAACCCGCGAGGTAGGAGCGCCAGTGCAGGACGCGGGTCTGTCGCAGCAGGAGGAGTTCAGGAGCCCACCCCAGTCCGGTGGCGGTGGCCACGGCCGACGCGGCCTCCAGTGCCTCGGCGGACGTACGGCAGCCCGCGAGGTCCGTGTCGAGTGCCAGGTCGGCCGCCATCAGGCCGCGGCTGAAGCGCTCCTCCTCGGCGTAGAAGCGGGCGAGGGCCGTGGCGGTCTCCTCGTCGATCCCCAGCCGGGCGAGAAACGCGGTCGATCCCGCCAGTTGTTCCAGCAGCAGGGCCCAGCCCTCCGACCGCAGCGGATCGAACGTCCACCGTTCGACGAGCGGGGCGTCGGCCGGCCGCAGCGCGTGCTCGGCGAGATGTGCCAGCTCGTGCAGCAGGTACTGGACCGTCACCGGAGTGACCGCCGTCGGCAGGGACAGCAGCGAGGAACCCGGCAGCCGTACGGGCATCACCATGGACGGGGTGTTCGGGCGCCGCAACACCTTCACCTTGTGGGCGAGCGGCAGCAGTCCGCACTGCCTCGCCCGACCGACGAGCAGGGTGATCAGCTCGTTGAGCGGGGGCAGCGCCTCGCTGGACGCACCACCGGACACCCCGCCCGACGGCCCGAGCACGCCCTTGCCGAGCAGCAGCCAGCGCCAGTTGTACTCGGCGGTGGCGCTGCCGCGCAGTCCGGCCGGGCGGGCCCAGGCGGCTGCGATCTCCGACAGATCCCGCACCGGGGCCGTCACCTCGGCGAGCCGCCGTACGGAGTCGTGGGGCAGGGGGAGCGCCGACTCACCGCACCACCAGGGGAGTTCACCGGCGGCGCGGCGCCGCTCGGTCAGCCACCGCCAGACCTCGTCGGTCAGCTCACGGGCCCCGGCGCACCAGACCTCGTACGAGGCCCGTCGGCCGTCCTCGTCCGCCTCCAGGTCGAGTACGGCCGAGGGGGCGGGCACGGGGGCCGACTCCCCCAGGAGCTCGGCGACGAACCGGGAAAGCCCCAGGTCGGCCAGCTCACCGGCGGCCTGCCGGGCGCGCCGGGCCGCCGGGACCGGGTCGCGGCCGGAGAGCCCGGCGCGCTCCAACTGGAGGTCCGCGAGCAGGTCTTCGACGTATACGACATCTGCGGCGTCGGATTCTGCGGGGCGTACGGCGTCGGGTACGGCGGCGGTCATGGCGCACGCACCTCCTGGGGCCCGGTTGATCCGCTCGTGGAGGTGGTCGGTGCCGTCCCCGGGCGTACGGCCAGGGAGGCCACCCACAGGCCCGCGATGCCGAACCCGGTGGCGGCGAGCGGCCAGGCCAGGGCGGTGCTGCCGAGGTCGCCGACGGCCAGTCCGGTCAGGATCAGACCGCCACCGGTGAACAGGCTGTTGAACAGCGAGGCCACGGACAGGACGGTGGCGCGGTGCCCGCTGTCGATCCGTTCGTTCATGGCCGCCCGCACACCGGGCATGCACAGGCCGAACGCCGTGGTGAAGCACACGTAACAGACGATCGAGAGGGCCGGTTCCTGCACGGCGGCGGCGCAGACGAGTGCGAGGGCACCGGCCGTGGACGCGGTGACGATGATGGTTCGGCGCGCGGACGCCCGGCGTTTCTGCAGGCTCAGGGTCCAGCCGAGCAGCGGGATCTCCAGCAGGGAGCCGACGCTGCGCATCGCGCCGAGCACCAGCAGGTTTCCGCCGACGAGTCCCTCGTACACGACTGTCCACTGCACGCCGGGGATGCCCCGGAACAGCCACAGGAGTGCGGCGGCGACGATCAGGGCGATCAGCACCTTGTCGCCCCGCAGGGTGAGCCGGGTCCCGGTCATGACCTCGCCGAACGATTCCCGCAGCCGTGGTGCGAAGGCTTCCCGGCGCCCCGGGGCCAGGGGTCGATCCGGGGCCGGGGATCGGTCCGGCTCCAGGGCCGGGGATCGGTCCGGAGCCGGGTGGTCCCCCGGCCCGGGGCGCCCGGTCATCAGCCGTAGGGACAGTACGGCCGCCAATGCGCAGGTCAGGCCCGCGACGATCTGGGGCAGCGCCAGGTCGAGCGTGCCCAGTGCGGCGCCGGTCAGGGTGCCGAGGACCAGCCCGGCGTTCTCGGCGATCTTTCCCTGGGCGAAGAGCCGGTCCAGGCCTCGCGGGTCCTTGGTCCCCGTCTCGTCCACGGCCCAGGCCTCCAGGGCCCCGGACGCGAAAGTTCCGCCCAGCGCGGAGAGCAGGACTCCGGCGGCGGCCACGTACACACTGCCGCTGAAGAACAGGGCGCTGTAGCCGACCGCCCGCAGGACGAAGCTGATCGCGACCGAGGCTCGTCGGCCGAGCAGGTCGGCCAGGATGCCGGTGGGGATCTCGGAGACCCCTTCGACGATCCACACCGCGGCGATCAGGGCGAACACCGCGCCCGAACCCATGCCCAGCGACTGCAGCAGCAGGACCGACGTGACGGTGAGGAGCATGTCGGCGAAGTAGTCGAGACCGGAGACCAGCAGATAGCCGCGGCGGACGCGGTCGGCCCGGCTGACGGGGTCGGATGGGCGGACCGGTCCGGCCGGGCCGACGCGGTCGGCCGGGTCCCGGTCGGCGGCGGGCCGCGGTGGACCCGGGCGGCTCTCGTCCTCGTGTTCCGGGCCGCGAGAGGTCCCAGAGGTCACTGAGCGGCCCCGTCCACCAGTCCGGCGCCGACCGCCTTGGCGTAGGTGGGTGTCCCTGAGACGTCCTCGGGCACCGGCGCTTCGGCGTCCCACAGCCAGCGCAGCGCGGCGACGGTGTCACCCGTGAGCCGTACCCGGCGGATGCGTTCGCCGGCCGGGACCGAGATCGGGACCGAGACGACGGCGAGCGGCGCTGGACGGCGTTTGACCAGCAGCAACGCCTCCGGCCACGGGTCCACGGTGCCCCGCTCGCGCAGCAGCCTGTCGTAAGCGGGGACGTCGAAAGTGGCCTCGGCGGTCCAGGCGCCGGGCACCAGACGGGGTCGGCCGGGGGAGTCTGCGCGGCACGGGCGGGTGTCGACCGTGGCCCGGCCGAAGAGGTAGGCGTCCTCGAAGGCGAAGGCCTCGCCGACCCAGTCCTCCTGGCGGGTGATCCAGTCGGTGGACCGCAGGAACCCGCCGAAGGCGGCCGACGCGGTGGCCGCGGGCGGGAACACGGAACCGGGCTGGGCTGGTCGCCGCTGCCAGAACTCGCTGTCCAGGAAGGTGTGCAGGCCTTCCGCGCCGGTCCGGCCGTAGTACGCGAAGAAGGTGACCGGGAAGCTGACGTTCAGCACGTTGGCGACGGTCTTGCGGCGCCGGGCCTGCTCCATGTCGAAGCCCGGTCCGCTGGTGCCCTCGGCGACGACGGCGCGCTCGGCCGGGGGCAGCGCTTCGAGGAGTTCGGCCCGCCGCCTCGGGGTCGCGTTGAGGATGCGCCAGGTCGTGTCGGTCACCCGGACGTAGTCGAGAGGGACTCCTGAAGCGACATCCAAGGCGTCGAAGGCATCGAAGGTATCGAGAGTCACGAGGCACTCCACCAGTGGTCGGCCCGGCGGGCGAATCTCCGTACGCTGTCGGTCAGTTCGTCGGCGGTCATGCCCTCCGCCTCGGCCATCACCGACCGCAGACGGGGTGCGCGGGGGAGCAGCGCGTCGGCCAGTTCCCACACCTCGTCGCTGACCGGCCAGTCGTGCTTGTCGTCGACGAGCCGTACGCCGCCCTCGAAGCGGCGGACGAACGTGCCGCTCATGTGCGCCTCGACGACCCGGTCCCAGGCGATGTCGTCGTCGCTCGGCAGCACCGGTGGCAGCCCGCGCTGGACCCGCAGTCCGTAGAGGTGTCCGACGTCGATGGTCATCAGGCAGTCGGCCCGCTCGGCGATCCGTGTCATCAGGGTGAGGATGTCCCGGTCGCCGACCACGAACGGATAGGGCGCGTTCTCGATGGTCAGCGGGCGGCCGATGACGTCCTGGGCGTGCTTGATCCGGTCCACCGCCCAGTCGACGGCCTCGTCGACGAGCGGCATGGGCACCAGGGACTCCAGCAGGGTCTCCCCCTCGCGGACCCACATCGCGAGGTCGATGTTGAGCCAGGGCGAGTCCAGTTCGCCGGCACGCTCGCCGAGCAGGCGCAGCAGGCGGTCGTCGAGCGGGTCGGTGCCGCACACGTCCAGGTCCAGCGGGTGGAACAGCGCGTGCAGCCCGTGCCGGCGGCAGAACTCCGCGCAGCGCAGGGCGAGTTCCTGGTCCGTGGCGAGGACACCGACGCTGTACCAGGTGGCGGTGGAGCCGAGCCTGGTCGCCGTCTCCTCGGCGATGTCCATGTCCTTGATCGAGTCGCAGCTGAAACAGATCCCGTGGACACCGGGCGGACCCGGTTCGGGGATCGGGGACCCCGTGCTTACTGCTGTGGGCATGTGTTCGGTGCCTGCCATGCGCTAGTCCCTCCCGTGCGGGCCGACGACGTCGGCACCTGGGGCCTGCGCGAAACCTGCCTCTCGCGCCGCGGCCTCCGTACGTTCGATCAGGTCGTGCAGCTGGACGTGGTCGTGCCCGAGGCGGGGCAGCAGCACTTCGAGTCCGCCCATGTCGCCGACCTCGTCTCCACCACCCTTGTCTCCGGCCCCGTCCAGCAGCGGAAATCCCGCCTCGGCGTCCTCCAGCAGCCGTTCCATGAAGAGGTTGGGCGCGTGCCGCAGCGACACGACGTCGAGTTGCAGCCGGGCGTGCGACTCCCGGGGGAAGTCCGAGTCGTCCCAGCCGTCCGGGCCGCCCGAGCCGTCGGCCATGGAGGCGAGCGCCAGCTCCCCCTGCGCCAGGGCGCCGTCAATCCGGTCCTGCCACTGCTTGCGGAAGGCCCGCAGCGTGTCGCTGAACCGCTGCACCTCGGGCAGTTCGAAGAGCGTGAAGGGGCTGGGCAGATCGTCCGGGTCGAAGACGACACCGAACCGCCGGGCGTAGAAGTCCCGGATCGGCGTGCCCTCGTAGAGCACGAGCGCGGTGTAGAGGTGGTCGTGCGGCACGTAGTCGTAGAAGCCGGCCTCGCGCAGGAACTCCAGGTTGGCGCGGATGTCGGGCAGGGTGGTGGCCGGGTCCAGCATGATGAAGTCGAGGGAGATCTCGATGCCCAGACGCCTGAGCAGGCGTACGGCCGCGACGTTGACCTCGGGTTTCACATGCTTGGCGAGCCGTTCGAGGACCGGTTCCGAGGCGGACTCGATGCCGAGCTCGATGAACCGCAGCCCGCACTCCTTGAGCCGGGGCAGTACCTCGGCGGCCTTGAGGATCTGGTTGACCCGGGTGCCGAAGCTGAAGGTGACCTGCGGATCGGCCGCGTACAGCGCCTCGGCGACCTCCAGGGCACGGGTCGGCGAGACGAAGAAGTTGGCGTCGCTGAAGTACACGTGCTCGTAGTTGACGCCGTGCCGCGCGCGGAAGTGGAGCAGTTCCGCGACGACGCGTTCCGCCTCGCGCGAGCGGTACTTGCGGCCGATGGTGAGCACACCGCAGAAGGAGCAGTTGTACGGGCAGCTGCGGCTGCTGCAGATCGTCAGCGCGGCCTTCAGCCGGCCCTGCACCTCGTCGTAGTACGTGAGGTCGGGGTAGCCGGAGTGCGAGGTGAACTCGGCGTCGGGGAACGGGATCCGGTCGAGGTCGGGGACGAAGTCCCGGTCCTCGTTGACCAGGAGGCCGCTGCCGTCGGGCGCCCGCCAGGTGGTGCCCTTGATCCCGGTCAGCCCGGTCAGCGGGGCCCGCACGTGACCGCCGTACCCATCCACATCCACGCCCACGCTCACGTCCAGGCCCACATCCAGGCCGCGTACGAGATCGAGCATCGCCTCCTCTCCCTCGCGCCGGACCACGACGTCGACACAGGAGTAGCGGCGCAGGATGTGCTCGTGCACGGCGGTGGCGTGCGGGCCGCCGAGGACGATCAGGCACTCCGGTCTACGGTTCTTGATCCACTCGGCCATGGCGATCGCCGCGCGGAACGACTCGTTGTAGACGGAGAATCCGACGACGTCGAAGCGGTCGAGGCCGTAGTGCGCGGCGAGTTCGACGGCGTCGTCCTCGGAGTCCCCGAAGTCGAAGCCCGAGCTGGGGAATCCGGATTTCTCCAGGTAGGCCATGATGTAGGCCAGCCCGATCGGCTTGGACTTGCGGCGATCCGAGAAGCCGACCGAGGGGTTGACGAAGGCGATGGCCGGCCGTGTCAGCGTGCCCATCTCAGACTCCCTCGGACGGGGACGCGGGCGAGGCCACTGAGGCTGACGCCGGTTCTGTGGCGGAGGCCGGTGCCGGCGTGGTGCGCAGGACGCCGTTCCGGGTGAGGCCGAGGAGGAACTCGCGGTCGAGCTCGGGCAGGGAGTCGAGGTCCACGGGGCGGCGCAGGGCCTCGCGCCAGATGCGGGAGGCGTGACGGTTGAGCTTCAGACAGGACCGTGCCGGTCCGGCGAGCGGCACGTAGACATGACCTGCCTGGTCCAAGTAGGGCAGTTCCGAGGTGATGCGCAGCATCGACGGGCTCTCCGGGGTCCGGCGCGACGGATGTCGGGGCCCCGGCGCATCGCACGCCGGAGCCCCAAGGGGGGAGCGGTCAGGCGTAGATCTTGCCGAGCATCTTGGTGTAGCTGGCGCCGCCGAGGCTGACGATGTCCGCCTCGGGGGTCTCGACCTCGTCGAACCCTGCGATCTCCAGCTCGTCGTGGGTGCGCTCGGTCAGCGACTTGCGGACCGGCTTCTGCTGCTTCTCCGCGCTACGGGCCATCGTTGGTCTTCCTCTCGTCCGGCCCCGGGCAGCCTGGGGCCCATCCGGAGTCACCCTGAGCAACAGGGAGACCGCGTGCCCAAGGAGCGTGTGGGCCGGGACGCTTTGTCGTCAAACAGGCAAATGGCCGGTAAGTGACGTAGCGCGAGGGGGAGTTGAGGAGCGTGAAACAGGGCGCGTTTTCTGCGGGGGCAAGCCGCGCAAGGTGGCTCCGACCAGGGAAGAAGCACGACACTCCCGGGAAGGCCACGGCCGTGGCACAGCCGCGCTGTCCGGATCTCTACGGCGCGCGAAGAATCTTCGTCACCCACATGGCAGCTTCCGGAAATTAACTCTCCGTGACCGACGCTTCATGCCACTCTGTGACGTATGACAGACGAATCCGGCGGGAGCCGGGACGACCCGGAGGACATCACGCCCGGGGAGGCGGCGGCCGCCCAGGAGCGCTCGTTCTGGGAGACCCGCCGACGGTACAACGAACTGGACGACGACGAAGCCGGCCGACGCGAGCGCCGCCGACTCAGCAAGGAGTCCCGGCGCATGAACCTCCAGGTACGCATACACCGCTACGCCCGAGGCCACGACGACGAGGGCCCGGTACAGGCCGACCTGCGACTCCCACCCCTGCCGGACCCTGAGGACACTCCAGACGGAGAGCGCCCCTAAAGGGGCGCGGGGAACTGCGCGCCCAGCCCCCACCCACCCGCAGACGAAACGAGACCGCCCCGCGGAGCGCCCCGCGGGCCCGGCTCGCGAGTCGGACCCGCGGAGCCGAACCCAAGAAGAGCGGGGCCCCCAGGGGCCCTACTTCGGCTGAGGCTTCCGCACCGAGAGGTGCAGTTCCCGCAGTCGCGTCTCGTCCAGCTCCGTCGGCGCGCCCATCATCAGGTCCTGCGCGTTGCCGTTCAGCGGGAACGCGATGGTCTCCCGGATGTTCGGCTCGTCGGCGAGGAGCATCACGATGCGGTCGACGCCCGGGGCGATGCCGCCGTGCGGCGGGGCGCCGAAGCGGAAGGCGCGGAGCATGCCCGCGAACTGCTCCTCGACGGTCTCGCGGTCGTAGCCCGCGATCTCGAAGGCCTTGAGCATGATGTCGGGCTCGTGGTTCCGGATGGCGCCGGAGGACAGCTCGACGCCGTTGCAGACGATGTCGTACTGCCAGCCGAGGATGTCCAGCGGGTCCTGGGTCTCCAGGGCCTCCAGACCACCCTGCGGCATCGAGAACGGGTTGTGCGAGAAGTCGAGCTTCCCGGTCTCCTCGTCCTTCTCGTACATCGGGAAGTCGACGATCCAGCAGAACCGGAAGACGCCGTCCTCGAAGTGCCCGGCGCGCTTGGCGGCCTCGACGCGGACCGCGCCCATGATCTTCGAGACCTCTTCGAACTCGCCCGCGCCGAAGAAGACGGCGTGGCCGGCCGCGAGCGACAGGCGCTTCGTCAGCTCGGCGACGTTCTCCTCGGTCAGGAACTTCGCGATCGGGCCCGTCAGCGAACCGTCCTCGGCCACCCGCACCCAGGCCAGGCCCTTCGCGCCCTGCGAGACCGCGTAGTCACCGAGCTGGTCGAAGAACTTGCGGGACTGCGCGGCCACGTCCGGCACCGGCAGGGCCCGTACGTGCTTGCCGGCGAAGGCCTTGAACTCCGAGCCCTCGAAGACGTCGGTGATGTCGACGAGCTCCAGCTGGGCCCGCAGGTCCGGCTTGTCCGAGCCGTACTTCAGCATCGACTCGCGGAACGGGATCCGCGGGAAGGGGGAGGTGACGTGCCGGCCGTTGCCGAACTCCTCGAACAGCTCGGTCATGAGCTTCTCGATGGGCTGGAACACGTCCTCCTGCTCGACGAAGGACATCTCCACGTCGAGCTGGTAGAACTCGCCCGGCGAACGGTCCGCGCGCGCGTCCTCGTCACGGAAGCAGGGCGCGATCTGGAAGTACCGGTCGAAGCCCGAGATCATCAGCAGCTGCTTGAACTGCTGCGGTGCCTGGGGGAGGGCGTAGAACCTGCCCGGGTTCAGACGGGACGGGACCACGAAGTCGCGCGCGCCCTCGGGGGAGGTGGCGCTGAGGATCGGGGTCGCCATCTCGTTGAAGCCCAGCGCCGTCATCTTGTGACGGATGGCGGAGATGACCGACGTACGCAGCAGGATGTTGCGGTGCATGCGCTCGCGGCGCAGGTCGAGGAAGCGGTACTCCAGACGCCGCTCCTCGTTCACACCGTCCTCGGCGTTGATCGTGAAGGGCAGCGGGGCGGCCGCGCCGAGCAGCTCGACCTCGCCCACCTCGACCTCGATCTCGCCGGTCGGCAGCTCCGCGTTCACGTTCTCCGTGCCGCGCGAGACGACCTTGCCGTCGATGCGGACCGTGGACTCCTTGGAGAGCTTGTCCAGGGCCTCGTACGCGGGGGTGCCGGGGCGGGCGACGAGCTGCGTGATGCCGTAGTGGTCGCGCAGATCGATGAAGAGGATGCCGCCCAGGTCTCGGCGATTGTGCAGCCAGCCGCTCAGCCGGACGTCGGTGCCGACGTCAGAGGCGCGGAGCTCGCCGCAGGTGTGGGACCTGTACCGATGCATCGTCGTTTCATCCAGTCTTCGCGGTCGGGGGCGGTGTTTCACGTGAAACACCGCAAGCCTACCGGCCGACCCAAGATCGCTGTTCGCAATAGTTCCGCCACCGGCTGCCGCTCAGCGCCCACGCGCCCCTCACCTGCCTCGGTGGCAGCTTTCGTTCACCTCTTCATACAGTGGGGCAATGCGCATCGGTGATCCCCTTCCCTCAGTGGGGGACGTCCTCGCCACCCTCGCCACCGGCCTGTGGAGGTGGGACGACGCCGCCGGGAAGGTCACCCTCGACGCCGAGGCCTCCCGGCTCCTCGGCCTGCCCGCGGAGCCGACCGTGCTCACGGAGGCAGGTGTACGCGCCCGTTTCCACCCCGTCGACTGGAACGAGGTCAACGGGGTCGTCCAGCTCGCCGCCGCCGAGGGCACACTCGCCGAGCTGCGGCTGAGGGTCATGGACGAGCAGGGCCATGTGATCCGTACCGTACGCAGCCGCTCCAAGCCGTCGATCGACCCGCGCACCCGGTCGTACCAGCTGATCGGCACCATGCAGGAGGTCACCGAGCCACAGCCGGGCGCCGCCGCGCGTACGCCGGTCACGGGCGACTGGAGACGCTCGCGCGAGGCGTTCCTGCTGGACGCGGGACGGGCGCTGGCCGAGGCCCGGTCCACGGCGGAGGTGCTGAGGGTCGCGGCGGGCCTGTCGATGCCGGGTTTCTCGCCGGACGGGCTCGCGGTCTTCGGCGCGCAGGGCGACCGGCTGACGGTCATCGGCCACCACGGGCACAACCCCGGGGACGAGGAGCCGTTCACCCAGATGCCGCTGGACACGGACTATCCGGCCGCGGAGGTCGTCCGTACCGGCCGTGCCGTCTATCTCTCCTCGCCCGACCACTACCGCGACCGCTATCCGGCCTCCTGGCCGCTCGCCCAGCACTTCGACCGCCAGTCCTGGGCGTTCCTGCCGCTCACGTTCGCGGGGCGCACGATGGGCGCGTGGATGGCGGCCTTCACGTACCCCGTCACATTCACGCCCGACGAACGTTCCGTGCTGACGACGGTCGCGCGGATGCTGGCGCAGGCCCTCTCGCGGGCCGGGGTCGCCGAATCCGAGCGGGAGCTCACGGACGGCCTCCAGCGCTCGATGCTGCCCACTCTGGGCCCGCAGATCCCGGGCATGAGCGTCGCAGCCCGATATGTGCCCACCGGCGGCGGGCTCCAGGTGGGCGGCGACTGGTACGACATGATCCCGCTGCCCGGCGGCACCTCCCGGAACAGCCCCGAAGGCGGTCGCTTCGCCCTTGTCATCGGCGACGTCCAGGGCCATGACGTACGAGCCGCCGGACTGATGGGCCAGCTCCGGATCGCCCTGCGCGCGTACGCCTCCGAGGGCCACCGCCCGGACGCGGTCCTCTCGCGTGCCTCGCGCTTCCTGTACGGGATCACGTACGACGAGGAGATAGCGGACCTGCGCTTCGCGACCTGCCTGTATGTGGAGGTCGATCCGGAGAGCGGGGTCCTGGAGATAGCCAGGGCCGGGCATCCGGACCCGGCGATACGCATGGCAGACGGGACCGTGCTGACCCGGCCGACCGCGGGCGGGCTGCCGCTCGGCATCGATCCGGACGCCGACTATCCGACGACACGGCTCGTCCTGGAGCCCGGCGAGACCATGCTGATCTGCACGGACGGGCTCATCGAGACCGGCGGGCACGACCTGGACACCGGCTGGCGGCGGATCCGCAAGATCCTGGAGAGCCACGACGGCGACATGGAGCAGCTGGCGGACGCGCTGGTCCAGGCCGTGCACGGGCCCTCCTCGCACCACACGACCGGGCCGCTGGTGGACCGCCGCGAGGACGACATAGCGGTGCTGCTGCTGAGCAGGGCGGGGGAGAGCTGCGGCTGTGGCGACACCGTGACCGAGCGGCCCTCCGTACGCCGGACCATGGTGACCGTCGCGCAGGCCGAGCACGAGCGCGTCGCGGGGGCCCGGCAGCAGCTGAGGGAGTTCCTGCACGACTGGGCCTCCCCCGACCAGGTCGACTCGGCGGTGCTGCTGGTCTCCGAGATGGTCACGAACGTCCTCGTGCACACCGACGCGGACGCACTGCTCGTCGCCGAGATGACAGGCGGTGCGGGGGCCCGCCGAATACGGATCCAGGTGACGGACGGCAGCGATGACCTGCCCCACAAGCGGCATCCCGGCGAACTGGCCTCCTCCGGGCGGGGCCTGATGCTGATGGAACTGCTCGCGGACGCGTGGGGGGTGGACCCGCGGGGCGAGGGCAAGAGCATCTGGTTCGAGCTCTATGAGGAGGGGCCGGGCGGGGAGGAGCCGGACGGGGAGGATCTGGGCGTCGAGGAGCCGGGCGTCGAGGGCGAGCCCGGCGCTTCCGGATTGCCGGGAGTCGCCTAACTCTGCGGGCTGTCCGGGCTCTTCGGGCTCTTCGGGCCATCCGAGGTCCCCGGAGCCGCGTAGCGCCCCCGCAGTTCCGCGATCACCCCGAACGCCGCCGCCGTCAGGGGCACCGCCAGCAGCATGCCGAGGATGCCCGCCACCGACGCGCCCGCGGTGATCGCCAGCATGACGACGGCGGGGTGCATCTGCACGGTCCGGCTCTGGATCATCGGCTGGAGCACATGGCCCTCAAGGACCTGCACGGCCAGGACGACGCCCAGCGCCCACAGCGCGATCACGAAACCGCGGTCCGCGAGCGCCACCAGGATCGCCACCGCGCCGGAGAGAAAAGCACCCAGGTAGGGGATGTAAGCGCCGACGAACACGAGCGCGCCGAGCCCGACGGCCCCCGGCACCCGCAGCACGAGCAGCCCCACGGTGATGCAGATCGCGTCGATGAGCGCGATGAACGTCGTCCCGCGCATGAATCCCTCGACGGCCTGGTAGGCCCGCCGCGCCATCGCCTCGGTCATGTCGCCCGAGCCCCGCGGCACCAGCGAGCGCAGGGTCCCGGCCGCCCGGTGCGAGTCCCGCAGGAAGAAGAAGACGAGCAGCAGAGCGAGCACGGCCATGGCGATGGCCTGCCCCACGACACTGATCCCGCTGATCACCCCGGACGCCGCCGTCCCGCCGAACTTGCCCAGCAGCTCCTTGGCGTTGGAGGCGAGGTCGTCGAGCGAGGTGCCGGCCGCCCCGAAGTGCTCGGACAGCGACTCGGCGGCCTGCTTGAGCGAGGCGATGATCTCGTCACCGGTGTCGATCAGCGCGGCCACCACGATGTACGTGGCCCCGCCGACGACGGCGAGCACGGCGGCGCAGGTCACGCCTGCCGCGATCGACCGGTTCACCTTCGCCCGCACCAGCCGCCGGTACAGCGGCCCGAGCAGCGCCGTCCCGAGCAGCGCGAGCAGCACCGGCACCACCGCGGTCTTGAACTCGACGCACAGCCGCACCCCGACCACCACGACCCCGGTGACCAGCAGCGCGACGACGCACCAGGCGGCCACGCGGCGCACGGGTTCGGGCAGGAGCCGGGCGGACTCCGGAAGCAGGGGCTGCACGCCTCAACCTGACCATGCGTCAGGCGGGGCGGCGCTCCGGGAGGGCTGAAAGGGGGACCTGTCCGGGGACCCGTGCGCAATGATGCGAACCATGGCCGCCATCACTGAGATACCAGGGCCCAAAGGCCTCCCCCTGCTCGGCTCGGCACTCGACCTCCGGCGCGATTCGCTGGACGTCTTCCTCCGCGCCCGGCGGGACCACGGCGACGTGGTGCGTCTCTCCGCGGGCCCGCCGGGAGCCCGCACCGTGCTGCACTGCGTGTTCTCCCCGGAGGGCGTGCAGCAGATCCTCGCCTCGCAGGCGGCCAACTTCCGCAAGGACAACCAGTTCTACGAGGAGCTGCGGCGGTCCGCCGGCAACGGCCTGCTCACCGCGCAGGACGCCGACTATCTGCGCCAACGCCGGCTGATCCAGCCGCTGTTCACGAAACGGCAGGTGGACAGCTATGCCACGGCGGTCACGCTGGAGGCCGACGGCACGGTCGAGCGCTGGCGGGACGCGGCCGGCGGAGTGGTCGACGTGGTGCGGGAGATGGACCGGCTCGCGCTGCGCACGGTCTCCCGCATCCTGTTCGGCGCGGACGTCGAGGCCGCGGTCGACGTCATCCACGACAACTTCCCCGTGGTCAGCGAGTATGTGACGCGGCGCGGCTTCTCCCCCGTCAACCCGCCACGCTCTTGGCCCCTTCCCTCCAACCGCCGGGCCGAGGCGGCGTCCCAGGCCGTGTACGCGGTCTGCGACCGGATCATCGCGGAGCGCAGGGCGGCCGAGGCGACGGCCGCAGCGGCCTCCGCCGGAACCGCCTCCGCCGAGGGCGACGACCTGCTCTCCCTGCTGTCCCGGGCGAGCAGCGAGCAGGACGGCAGCCTCGACGCGGCCGAACTCCGCGACCAGGTGCTGGTCTTCCTGGTGGCGGGCCACGAGACGACCGCCACGTCCATGGCCTTCGCGCTCCATCTCCTCGCCTGTCACCCCGAGGCCCAGAAGCGGGCCCACGAGGAGGCCGACCGGCTGCCGTCGGGGCGGGCGCCCTCGGCCGCCGACCTCGACGAACTCCCGTATCTGACAAGGGTGCTGAAGGAGGCCATGCGGCTGTACCCGGCCGCTCCGGTGGTCGGCCGCCGGTCGGTCGGAGCCGCGGAGGTCGACGGGCATCTGATCCCGGCGGGCGCGGACGTCCTGGTCCTGCCCTGGGTCACCCACCGCCACCCGGACCTGTGGGACGAGCCGGAGCGCTTCGACCCCGACCGCTTCACCCCCGAGCGGGAGGCGGCCCGCCACCGCTACGCCTGGTTCCCCTTCGGCGGCGGCCCGCGCGCCTGCATCGGCCAGCACTTCTCGATGCTGGAGTCCGTACTGGCCCTGGCGGCCCTGCTGCGCTCGTACGAACTGGAGGCGGTGGACACGGAGGTCCCGCTGACAGCCGGAATCACCCTCCAGGCGACGGGACCCGCACGCGTACGGCTGCGGGCCCGCGGCTGAGCGCACACAACGAAACCCGCGGCTGTCCGCACGCGACGAGAAAGGCCCGAAGCCGCAGGACGAACCTGCGGCTTCGGGCCTTCTCATGCGGTACCGAACAGCGGGCCGATCGCGGACCCGGCGTCGAACGGGCGACTACAGCCCGCCCTCCGTCATCCCGTGCACCGCCGGGATCGTGCCGAGGCGGCCCTTCTGGAAGTCGTCGAAGGCCTGCTGCAGTTCCTCGCGGGTGTTCATCACGAACGGGCCGTAGTGGGCCATCGGCTCCCGGATCGGCTGGCCGCCCAGGATGACGACCTCCAGGTCCGGGGTGTTGGCGTCCTGCTTCTCGTCCGCGCGGACGGTCAGCGAGGAACCCGCGCCGAAGACGGTCGTCTGGCCCGTGTGGACCGGGCGACGGTCCGTACCGACACTGCCGCGGCCCGCCATCACGTACGCGAGGGCGTTGAAGTCCTCGCGCCACGGGAGGGTGAGCTCGGCACCGGGCGCCACGGTCGCGTGGATCATGGTGATCGGCGTGTGCGTGATGCCGGGACCCTGGTGGCCGTCCAGCTCACCGGCGATGACGCGCAGGAGCGCGCCGCCGTCGGGCGTGCTGAGCAGCTGGACCGAGCCGCCGCGGATGTCCTGGTAGCGCGGCGCCATCATCTTGTCCTTGGCCGGCAGGTTCACCCACAGCTGGAGCCCGTGGAAGAGACCGCCGGACATGACGAGCGCCTCCGGCGGGGCCTCGATGTGCAGGAGGCCCGAGCCCGCGGTCATCCACTGGGTGTCGCCGTTGGTGATGGTGCCGCCGCCACCGTTGGAGTCCTGGTGGTCGAAGACGCCGTCGATGATGTAGGTCACGGTCTCGAAGCCGCGGTGGGGGTGCCAGGGGGTGCCCTTGGGCTCGCCCGGCGCGTACTCCACCTCACCCATCTGGTCCATCATGATGAACGGGTCGAGATGGCGGTAGTTGATCCCGGCGAACGCGCGGCGGACCGGGAAGCCCTCACCCTCGAATCCGCTCGGCGCGGTGGTCACGGCGAGCACAGGACGTGCCACGGCCTCGGTCGACGCGGCCACACGGGGCAGGGTCAGCGGGTTCTCGACGGTCACTGCAGGCATGTCGGTACCTCCTTGTGCTCGAAGTTTAGTTGAATCTCGAACTTTCTGCCACCTGGAACGCAGAACGCCCGGAGGGCATTCCCTCCGGGCGTCAGGTGTGGAGCGGGTCGTGCGGGCCGGTTGCACGAGCCGGATGTACGGGCCGGTCGTGCGGGCGGGCCGTACGGGGCAGTACGCGCTTGCCGTCTGCGCGGGGCGGTGTCTGTGGGCCGCCTGTGGAGCGGTCGCGGTCAGCCGTACATCCGGCGCATGGCGAAGTCGACCATCTGTTCGACCGCCTTCGCGTCGAAGACGATGCGGTGCTCGCCCTCCATGTCGAGGACGAAGCCGTAGCCGGTGGGGAGCAGGTCGATCACCTCGGCGCCGATGACCACGAAGTACTTGGACTCCTTGCCGGCGTACCGGCGCAGCTCCTTGAGCGAGGTGAACATCGGGATCACGGGCTGCTGGGTGTTGTGCAGCGCCAGGAAACCGGGGTTGTCACCGCGCGGGCAGTAGACCTTGGAGGTGGCGAAGACCTGCTGGAAGTCCTCGGGGGTCAGCGACCCCGTGGTGAACGCGCGCACCGCGTCGGCGAGCGACGGCGGCGACGGCTCGGGATAGAGCGGCGGCTGCTGGCCGTATCCGCCGACCCCGCCGACACCACCGGGCATCTGCTGCTGCGGCGGCGGCTGGGACTGCGTGTACTGCTGCTGCCCCGGTCCCACGTTCTGGTCGTAGCCGTACATGGGGGCAAGAGTACTGGCGGGGCGGCCCGCCCGGTCGCCCCCGGCGGATTTCCTCGAACAGGTGGCGGAGTCGTGCGCTCCCACCCGAAGGTGGACCCCGAAATGTAGACCCTGCTCACACTTGGGCAATCAGGGGTTGATTCTTATTACCGACGGGTAGCATCATCGTAGCTACTAGTTGGTACGTGAACCAGATGCGCACCAGACTCGAACCAGGTACGAGGACTCGTCACCGAGGACTCACCCACCTCCCCGATCTTTAACGGAGCCGTCGCCATGGGGCACTACAAGTCGAATCTCCGCGACATCGAGTTCAACCTCTTCGAGGTGCTCGGGCGCGACAAGCTGTACGGCACCGGCCCGTTCGCGGAGATGGACACCGAGACCGCCAAGAGCATCCTCGAAGAACTGACCCGCCTCTCGGAGAACGAGCTGGCGGAGTCCTTCGCGGACGCCGACCGCAACCCCCCGGTATTCGACCCGGAGACCAACACCGCGCCCGTCCCGGCGTCCTTCAAGAAGTCCTACCAGGCCTTCATGGACTCCGAGTACTGGCGGCTCGGCCTGCCCGAGGAGATCGGCGGCACCACCGCCCCCCGCTCCCTGATCTGGGCGTACGCGGAGCTGGTGCTCGGCGCCAACCCCGCCGTGTGGATGTACTCCTCCGGCCCGGCCTTCGCGGGCATCCTCTTCGACGAGGGCAACGAGGTCCAGAAGCACATCGCGAAGATCGCCGTGGACAAGCAGTGGGGCTCCACCATGGTGCTCACCGAGCCGGACGCCGGCTCGGACGTGGGCGCGGGCCGCACCAAGGCGGTCGAGCAGGAGGACGGCTCCTGGCACATCGAGGGCGTCAAGCGCTTCATCACGTCCGGTGAGCACGACATGTCGGAGAACATCCTCCACTACGTGCTCGCGCGTCCCGAGGGCGCCGGGCCCGGCACCAAGGGCCTGTCCCTCTTCCTCGTCCCGAAGTACGAGTTCGACTTCGAGACCGGCGAGCTGGGCGAGCGCAACGGCGCCTACGCGACGAACGTCGAGCACAAGATGGGCCTCAAGGCCTCCAACACCTGCGAGATGACGTTCGGCGACCGCCACCCGGCCAAGGGCTGGCTCATCGGCGACAAGCACGACGGCATCCGCCAGATGTTCCGCATCATCGAGTTCGCCCGCATGATGGTCGGCACGAAGGCGATCTCCACGCTCTCCACGGGCTACCTGAACGCCCTGGAGTACGCCAAGGAGCGCGTCCAGGGCCCCGACCTCGCGCAGTTCATGGACAAGACCGCGCCCAAGGTCACCATCACGCACCACCCGGACGTGCGCCGCTCGCTGATGACGCAGAAGGCGTACGCGGAGGGCATGCGCGCCCTGGTGCTGCACACCGCCGCGCTCCAGGACGAGATCCAGGTCAAGGAGGCCGAGGGCGAGGACGCGTCCGCCCTCGAGGCCCTCAACGACCTGCTCCTGCCGATCGTGAAGGGCTACGGCTCCGAGAAGGGCTACGAGCAGCTCGCCCAGTCCCTGCAGACCTTCGGCGGCTCCGGGTTCCTCCAGGAGTACCCGATCGAGCAGTACATCCGCGACGCCAAGATCGACACCCTGTACGAGGGCACGACCGCGATCCAGGGCCAGGACTTCTTCTTCCGGAAGATCGTCCGCAATCAGGGCGCGGCTCTCAACTCCCTCGCCGAGGACATCAAGAAGTTCCTGGCGCTCGGCACCGGCGGCGAGGAGCTGTCCGGCGCCCGCGAGCACCTCGCCAAGGCGGCCGTCGAGCTGGAGGCCATCGTCGGCCTGATGCTCACCGACCTCGCGGCGACCGAGCAGGACGTCAAGAACATCTACAAGGTCGGGCTGAACAGCACCCGCCTGCTGATGGCGTCGGGTGACGTGGTCGTCGGCTACCTGCTCCTGAAGGGTGCCGCAGTCGCCGCCGAGAAGCTGGAGACGGCCTCGGCGAAGGACCGGCCCTTCTACTCCGGAAAGATCGCCGCGGCGAAGTTCTTCGCTGCGAACGTCCTGCCGGGCGTCACCGGTGCGCGCAAGCTCGCCGAGGGCGTGGAGCTGGACCTGATGGAGCTGGACGAGTCGGCGTTCTGACCGGGGCCCGCCTCGGAGGGCTGCCGCCCTTCTTCAGGGGCGCGGGGGACTGCGCGACCAGTCCCCACGCACCCGCGGGCTCGGTGCTCAGGCCCGTGCCCCCACGCACCCGCGGGGTCCGCGCCCAGGCCGTGAGCCGTCACGTTCGCGCCGAACGTCCGGACCCGTCCCACCGTCTGTACACACCCCTCACGAAGGCCCGTTCCCATCCCCGGGAGCGGGCCTTCGTACGTCGTTAAGGTGAACCCATGCGCACACCCCCACGCTTCGACCGCGGACACACCGACGACCTCATGTCCTTCCTGGCAGTGAGCCCGTCCCCGTACCACGCCGTGGCGAACGCCGCCGAGCGGCTGGAGAAGGCAGGCTTCCGGCAGGTCGCGGAGACCGACGCGTGGGACGGGACGAGCGGTGGAAAGTACGTGCTGCGCGGGGGCGCGATCGTCGCCTGGTACGTGCCGGAGGGCGCCGAGCCGCACACCGCCTTCCGCATCGTCGGGGCGCACACCGACTCCCCCAACCTGCGGGTGAAACCGCGCCCGGACAGCGGTGCGCACGGCTGGCGGCAGGTCGCGGTCGAGGTCTACGGCGGCCCGCTCCTCAACTCCTGGCTCGACCGGGACCTGGGCCTGGCCGGACGGCTCTCGCTCAGGGACGGCTCGACGCGGCTGGTGAACATCGACCGGCCGCTGCTGCGCGTGCCCCAACTCGCCATCCACCTGGACCGGTCCGTCACCTCGGACGGCCTCAAGCTCGACAAGCAGCGGCATCTGCAGCCCATCTGGGGCCTGGGCAACGACGTGCGCGACGGCGACCTGATCCGCTTCCTGGAGGAGGAGTCGGGACTGGCCGAGGGCGAGACCACCGGCTGGGACCTGATGGTCCACTCCATCGAACCGCCCGCCTACCTCGGCCGCGACAAGGAACTGCTGGCGGGCCCGCGCATGGACAACCTGCTGTCCGTGCACGCCGGTACGGCGGCGCTGGCGGCCGTGGCGACGGCCGACGAAACCCTCTCCTACATCCCGGTCCTCGCGGCGTTCGACCACGAGGAGAACGGATCGCAGTCGGACACGGGAGCGGACGGGCCGCTGCTCGGCAGCGTGCTGGAGCGTTCGGTGTTCGCGCGCGGCGGCTCGTACGAGGACCGGGCCCGTGCCTTCGCCGGCACGGTCTGCCTCTCCTCCGACACGGGTCACGCCGTGCACCCGAACTACGCCGAGCGGCACGACCCGACGCACCACCCGCGCGCGGGCGGCGGCCCGATCCTCAAAGTGAACGTCAACAACCGCTACGCGACGGACGGTTCGGGCCGCGCCGTGTGGGCCGCCGCCTGCGAGAGGGCCGACGTCCCCTTCCAGACGTTCGTCTCCAACAACTCCATGCCCTGCGGCACCACCATCGGTCCCATCACCGCGGCCCGCCACGGCATCAAGACGGTCGACATCGGCGTGGCCATCCTCTCGATGCACAGCGCCCGCGAACTCTGCGGCGCCACCGACCCGTTCCTGCTGGCGAACTCACTGGTGGGGTTCCTGGAGGGATAGGCGAGTTCCGGGAGGGCAGGCCGCGGAGATCTCCCCTGCATGGAGGGACCGGGTCCGGGTACTCGCCCCGAACCCGGGAACCGCACGGTCTCCGGGCCCGGAACGAACTGTGTTTCAAACAGGAGGCGACACCCATGGGCCTGGGCGGGTGCATCATTCTGATCGCCACAGGAGCGATCCTCACGTTCGCGACCGACTGGGACATGCAGGGGGTCAACCTCGACCTGGTCGGCATCATCTTCATGATCGTCGGACTGATCGGTGTGGCGACGTTCAGCAGCATCGCCAAGCGACGCCGGGTCGTGGTCCGGCCGGGCGCCCCGGTGGTCGACGAGGAGCCGCGCAACCGCAGCGGCTACAGCGACGGTTACGGCGTCTGATCGCCGACGGCCACGACATCTGACCGCCGGCGGCCACTACGTCCGACCGCCGACGGCCACGGCATCCGACCGCCGTACGAATCAGCTGTTCAGCACGTGCCCGGTGGTGGCGTCCACATGGTCGGGGACCTCCTCATGGCGGTCCCCGACCGACAGCGTGCCGGTGGGCTCAATGACGATGATCGCCGCGCCGGAGGGCGAACTCGGCTTGTGCTCGGTCCCCCGCGGGACCGTGAAGAGCGAGCCCTGAGGCAGGACCACCGTGCGCTCACCGCCGGACTCGCGCAGGGCGATGCGCAGTTCGCCCTCCACGACCAGGAAGAACTCGTCGGTGTGGTCGTGGGTGTGCCAGACGTGCTCGCCCTCGACCTTCGCGAGGCGTACGTCGTAGTCGTTGACGGCGGTGACGATGCGCGGGCTCCACAGGTCGTCGAAGGAGGCGAGCGCGGCGGCGAGGGAGACGGGTTCGCTGTTCTGGGCCATGGGTCCATCGTGCGGCGGGACGGCCGGGGCGTACGAGTGCTAGAAATCGCACATGCCGCAAGGATCCTCGCAGCGCCATGCTCCGCGTCCGTCTCCGCGTCCGTCTCCCTCTCCGTCTCCGGGACGCCGACCGCACCGCGTCGCCGTGATCGTCGACGAGGGCACGAACCCCTTCGAAGTCGGCGTCGCGACCGAACTGTTCGGACTGCCGAGGCCCGAACTGGGCCTGCCCCAGCCCCTGTACGAGCTGACGCTGTGCACGCCCACCCCCGGGGTCCGGATGAACCACGGCTTCTTCACGCTGAGCGGGGTGCCCGGGCTCGAAGCGGTGGACGACGCGGACACCCTTGTCGTCCCCGGCCGCCCCGACAACGTCGTGCCGCGCGGTGAGGCCGTACTCGACGCCGTCCGGCGCACCCACACCCGCGGGGCCCGTGTCGTGAGCCTGTGCACCGGGAGCTTCGCGCTCGCCGAGGCCGGAATCCTGGACGGGCGCCGGGCCACCACCCACTGGCGCTGGGCCGACCTCTTCCGGGAGCTCCACCCGAAGGTTCTGCTGGAGCCGGACGTGCTCTTCGTCGACGAAGGGGACGTGCTGACCGCGGCGGGCAGCGCGGCCGCGCTCGACCTCGGCCTGCACATCGTGCGCCGCGACCACGGCGCCGAGATCGCGAACGCCGTGTCCCGGCGGCTCGTCTTCGCCGCCCATCGCGACGGCGGGCAGCGGCAGTTCGTCGAACGCCCCCTGCCCGACGTACGGGACGAGTCGCTGGCGCCGCTGCTGGCCTGGGCGCAGTCCCGGATCGGCGAACCGCTGACGGTCGCGGACCTCGCGACGCACGCGGCCGTGTCGCCCGCCACGCTCCACCGCCGCTTCCGAGCCCAGCTGGGCACGACTCCACTGGCGTGGCTGACGGGCGAACGGGTGGCACTGGCCTGCCGGCTCATCGAACGCGGCGAGGAACGACTGGACGTCGTCGCCGAACGCAGCGGTCTCGGCACCGCCGCCAACCTGCGGGCCCGGCTGCGCCGCGAGACCGGGCTCAGCCCGTCGGCCTACCGACGGCGTTTCGGACCTGCTGCCGGGGAACCGCTAAGAGCATGAAATTCCTCGTACGCGACCGGCTCCTGGGCATCGGTGACGACTACTGGATCGAGGACGAGCGGGGCCACAAGGCCTTCCTCGTCGACGGCAAGGCGATGCGGCTGCGGGACACCTTCGAGCTGAAGGATGCCGAGGGGCGGGTGCTGATCGACATCCACAAGAAGATGCTCGCCCTGCGGGACACGATGGTCGTCGAGCGGGGTGGTGAGCCGCTGGCGACCATCCGCCGCAAGCGGCTGTCCCTCCTGCGCAACCACTACCGCGTCGCCCTCGCCGACGGGACCGAGCTCGACGTCAGCGGCAAGATCCTCGACCGGGAGTTCGTCGTCGAGTACGACGGCGAACTCCTCGCCCACATCTCGCGCCGCTGGCTGCGGGTCCGGGAGACCTACGGCGTAGAGGTCGTACGCGACGACGCGGACCCGGCCCTGCTGATCGCGGTAGCGGTCTGCGTAATCCACTTGGCAGAAAGAGAACGAGATTCAGACTGAGGCCCTTTCTTCGCCCCCGAACCCGCAAAAGACCAAAAGACTGCGCAGTTCCCCGCGCCCCTAGGTACCTGGGTACCTAGGGGCGCGGGGAACTGCGCGACCAGCCACAACGCACCCGCACTCGACAACGCACCCAACGGGGCCTGGGGCGGAGCCCCAGAAAGGGACGGGAATGGGTAGGGGCGGCGGGGGCGACTCACCCGTGGGGACGCTCAACCCCCAGCACCCGGTCCCGAAGGACCGGGAACTGCCCCCGGGTCGTACCGACCTTCGCCGGATCGAACTCCACGGAGAGCACCCCCTCACCCGAACCGGCCTCCGCCAACACCTCACCCCAAGGATCAACCACGATCGAGTGACCGGCCTGCGGAACCCCCGCATGCGTCCCGGCCGTCCCACAAGCAAGCACGAACGCCTGGTTCTCGACGGCCCGAGCCCGAGCCAGCAGCGTCCAATGCGCCCTGCGCCGCTCCGGCCACCCCGCCGGAATCACCAGGGTCTCGGCACCCGCGTCGACGAGACCACGGAACAACTCGGGAAAGCGAAGGTCATAACAGGTGGCGAGCCCAACGACGGTCTCGGGCAACCGAACCGTCACCAGCTCCGCCCCGGCCCCCATCAACACGGCCTCACCCTTGTCGAAGCCGAACCGATGGATCTTCCGATAGGCGACGGCAAGTTCACCGGCGGGGGAGAAGACGAGGGAGGTGTTGTAGAGCGGCCCCTCAGGATCCCGCTCGGGAATCGAACCTGCGTGCAGCCACACACCCGCGTCGCTCGCAGCCTTGGCCATCACCTCGAAGGTGGGCCCTTCCAGCGGCTCGGCCTCCGCACCGAACGACTCGAAGGCGAAGGCCCCCGTCGTCCACAGTTCGGGCAGCACGACCAGGTCGGCACCGGCCTGTTCCCGTACCAGCGAGGCGACATGCTCCCTGCGGGAGTCGATCGATTCGCCCTCGTCCACAGCGATCTGGAGCAGGGAGGCGCGCACACTACCACCGTCCTGGCATTCGAGCCTTTGATACGGGCCTACGATCGTCACACGAAAGCACTGCCGGGGTGCCTCACAGCAGCGTAACTTAGCGTCCCAAGACACCCGCTGACTGTGCACTGCCCGCGTCCAACCGCCCGAGGGGTCCCGTTCCGTGAGTCTGCATCCCAGCCTTCAGTCCTACGCCGACGCCTGGACCCACTCCATCGACGCGATATCCGAACTGGTGTCGCCGCTGGTGGAGGGGGAATGGAACCGGCGGACTCCATGCCCCGGCTGGTCGGTGCGCGACCTCGTCTCGCATGTCATCGGCCTCGACTGCGAGATGCTGGGCGACCCCCGGCCGATCCACACGCTCCCCCGCGACCTGTACCACGTGACGAACGAACACCAGCGGTACATGGAGATGCAGGTCGACGTACGCCGTCACCACACCGCCCCGGAGATGACCTCCGAGCTGGAGTACACGATCATCCGCCGCAACCGCCAGCTGCGGAACGAGTCACGGCAGCCGGACGCCCTCGTCCGCGGCCCGCTCAGCACCGAGGTCACGCTCGAAGAGTCCATGCGCAACCGGTCGTTCGACCTCTGGGTGCACGAGCAGGACCTGCGCACCGCCCTCGGCCGCCCCGGCAACCTCGACTCCCCCGGCGCGTACGTCGCCCGCGACGTCCTGCTCAGCAGGCTCCCGAAGGTCGTCGCCAAGGACGCGGGCGCCCCGCCGAACTCGGCCGTCGTCTTCGACGTACACGGCCCCCTCGAATTCCTGCGCACGGTCCGCGTCGACGCGGAGGGCACCGGCTCGATAGACGGCGCCCCCTCCCTCGGCCCGGCCGCCACCCTCACCCTCGACTGGGAAACCTACTTCCGCCTGGCCTGCGGCCGCGTAACCCCTGAAGCGGTGGCAGACCGCCTCAAGACAGAGGGCGACCCGGAACTGACAGCGGCAATCCTGCGGAACTTCGCGGTCACGCCCTGACCAAATCCACCCCCTCCGGCGTCAATCCCAGCCCCTCCGGCGTTTGAGGAGCGGGGTCTGGGGCGGAGCCCCAGGTTCGGGACGGGAAGGGGCGGCGGGGGCGAGAAAACCACCCCGCCCCACCCCCACCGGGCCAGGCCAGGCCTGGCCTAAGCCGGAACGTGAACCGTTTCCACCCGACTGGCAACCAACCGCTCCCGCTCCCGCCGAGCCGCCTGCTTCCTCAACCGCAATATCTGACTGACCCCGAGCGCCTGCAGAACGAACACCACGGAGAACGCGACCGAGTAGTCGCCCGAGGTGGCATCCAGCAGCACCCCGATCGCGAACAACGTCGTCATGGAGGCGACGAAACCGCCCATGTTGGTGATGCCGGAGGCAGTCCCCTGACGCTCCGGCGGATTCGCGGGCCGCGCGAAGTCGAACCCGAGCATCGACGCGGGCCCGCACGCACCGAGAACCACACACAGCACGACCAGCAGCCACATCGGCGCACGATCGGCGGGATAGGCGAGCGTCGCGCCCCACACGACGGCAGTCGAAAGCACCGTACCGAGCGCCAACGGCAGCCGCGCCGCATGGTGCCGGGCGACGATCTGCCCGTACACGAGGCCGATGAGCATGTTGGAGAGCACGACCAGCGTGAGGAGTTCCCCGGCCGCCGCCCGCGACAGGCCCTGGGCCTCGACGAGGAACGGCAGCCCCCACAGCAGCAGGAACACCATCGCCGGGAACTGCGTCGTGAAGTGCACCCACAACCCGAGCCGGGTGCCGGGCTCCCGCCAGGACGCCGCGATCTGGCGGCGTACGTACGCGGCTCCGTGGTGCGGGAACGGCTCCGGCTCGTGCCCCTCCGGGTGGTCCTTCAGAAACAGCAGCATCAGGACGAGGACGACCACGCCGGCGACCGAGCTGCCCGCGAAGGCGGCCGTCCAGCCGACGCCGTGCAGCAGCCGGGCGATGACGAGCGTCGAGACGAGGTTGCCCGCCATGCCGACGAGCCCGGCGAGCTGCGCGACCATCGGCCCGCGCCGGGCCGGGAACCAGCGCGAGCCGAGACGCAGCACGCTGATGAACGTCATCGCGTCACCGCACCCGAGCAGCGCGCGCGAGGCCAGCGCCATCCCGTACGAGGGCGAGAGCGCGAAGCCCAGCTGCCCGATCGTGAACAGGACGACGCCGAGGGTCAGCACCTTCTTGGTGCCGAGCCGGTCGACCATCAGGCCGACGGGTATCTGCATGCCCGCGTAGACGAGGAGCTGCAGGATCGAGAAGGTCGAGAGCGCGGAGGCGTTGACGTGGAAGCGGTCGGCGGCGTCGAGGCCGGCCACCCCCAGCGACGTACGGAAGATGACCGCGACGAAGTAGACGGAGACGCCGACCGACCAGACGGTGACCGCGCGGCGGCCGCCGGGCGGATCACCGGGGAGGGTGAGCGCCGAGGAGGAGGACGAGCTCATCGGACGTCCCCCCGCGCCAGGTTGGAGAACCAGCTGACGTGGCGGTGGACCAGGGCGACGGCCGCCTCCGCGTCGCCGGAACGCAGCGCGTCGAGGATCTCCTGGTGCTCGGTGAGCGTCTTGGTGATCCGGTCGGGGTGGGCGTGCATCACTGCGACGCCCATCCTCAACTGGCGGTCGCGCAGCTGGTCGTAGAGGCGGGAGAGGATCTCGTTGCCCCCGCTGCGGACGATCTCGGCGTGGAAGCAGCGGTCGGTGACGGCGGCTCCGGACAGATCGCCGACGGCGGCCTGCTCCTTCTGCTTCGCGAGGAGTTCGGTGAGGCGCTCGATCAGCGCGGGGGAGGCCGGGACGGCCTTGCGGATCGCGTGCTCCTCGACGAGCTGCCGGGTCTCCACGACGTCCGCGATCTCCTGCGCGGAGACGGGCAGCACGAGGGCGCCCTTCTTCGGGTAGAGCCGGATCAGTCCCTCGACCTCCAGCTTGAGCAGCGCCTCGCGCACGGGCGTCCGTGAAACCCCGACCGCGTCGGCCAGTTCGCCCTCGGTGAGCAGGGTCCCGCCCTCGTAACGACGCTCCAGCACAGCCTGCTTGACGTGCGCGTAGACGCGTTCGGCGGCGGGTGGTTGCTTCACTGCCAAAGACATGGCGACATCATAGATACAACACGTACGCATGGTCGCGGGCCGTCCAGGATCCGGACGGGGCGGGGAGCCGGGTAAGAGCCCGGGTAAGAAAACGCACCCCAGTTCAGAAACCGCACATCCTTTTGTGCTACTCACGTGTCACACGAGAAGGCGACACTCTCAAGTGTCCGCCATCCTGGGGCATTTGGCACTTATCGGTGCCTTCAAACCTAATCGGGGTAATCGACTTGATAACCGTCATAAAGGGCGCACGGATTCGCAGAGCTGCCGCAGTGGTCGTCACCACCGGAGCCGTGCTCGCGACCGGAGCCCTCACCGCGGCGCCCGCGCAGGCCCTCGCCACCCCCACGGTCGTCGCCAAGGGCGGCTACGTGATGAACAACGGCACGGCCAAGACGCTCTACACCAAGGCCGCGGACACCCGCCGTTCCACCGGTTCCACGACGAAGATCATGACCGCGAAGGTCGTGCTGTCGCAGCCGAACCTCAACCTGGACGCCAAGGTCACCATCCAGAAGGCGTACAGCGACTACATCGTCTCCAAGAACGCCTCGTCGGCCCGCCTGATCGTCGGCGACAAGGTCACCGTCCGCCAGCTGCTGTACGGGCTGATGCTGCCGTCCGGCTGCGACGCCGCGTACGCGCTCGCCGACAAGTTCGGCGCCGGCTCGACACGTGCCGCCCGGGTGAAGTCGTTCATCGGCAAGATGAACAAGCAGGCCAAGGACCTCGGCCTGACGAACACGAAGTTCGACTCGTTCGACGGGATCGGCAGCGGCTCGAACTACTCGACGCCGCGCGACCTGACGAAGATCGCCAGCAGCGCGATGAAGAACGGCAACTTCCGCGCGATCGTGAAGACGAAGAAGTACACGGCGAAGACCGTGACGAAGACCGGTGGCACCCGCACGATGGCGGCGTGGACCAACACCAACGGTCTGCTCAGCAGCTACAGCGGCACCATCGGCCTCAAGACCGGCTCCGGCCCCGAGGCCAAGTACTGCCTGGTCTTCGCCGCGACCCGCAACGGGAAGACGGTGATCGGCACGGTTCTTGCCTCGTCGTCGATCTCGGCTCGCGAGTCCGACGCGAAGAAGCTGATGGACTACGCCTTCAAGAAGTAGCCGGCCACTCCGCGGAGAGAGGGCGGGCTTCGGCCCGTCCTTCGTCTGCGGGCCGTATGTGGCTGATCGCGCAGTTCCCCGCGCCCCTGAAAGACAGGGGCGCGGGGAACTGCGCATTCTTTTGCCTTCAGGGGCGCGGGGAACTGCGCGACCAGCCCCCACGCACCCGCAGCCGAACCACTACCCCCAAGTGATCAGCCGCTTGGGCTGCTCCAGGATCGCCGCCACATCCGCCAGCACCTTGGAGCCGAGCTCCCCGTCCACCAGGCGGTGGTCGAAGGACAGCGCCAACGTCGTCACCTGACGAGGCTTGACCTTCCCCTTGTGGACCCACGGCTGGAGCTTGATCGAGCCGACGGCGAGAATCGCAGACTCACCGGGGTTGAGAATCGGCGTACCGGTGTCGACGCCGAACACACCGACGTTCGTGATCGTCACCGTGCCGCCCTGCATGGCCGCCGGTGACGTCTTGCCGTCGCGGGCGGTGGCGACCAGCTCCCCGAGCGATTCGGCGAGCTGGGGCAGGGTCTTGGCGTGAGCGTCCTTGATGTTCGGGACGATCAGGCCGCGGGGCGTGGCGGCGGCGATGCCCAGGTTCACATAGTGCTTCTGGACGATCTCCTGGTTGGCCTCGTCCCACGAGGCGTTGACCTCCGGGTGGCGCTTGATGGCGACCAGCAGGGCCTTGGCGATAAGCAGCAGCGGATTGACCCGCAGCCCCTGCAGCCCATATGTGTCGGGGGCCCGCTTGATCTCCTCGACCAGCTTCATCGTGCGCGTCACGTCCACCGTGACGAACTCGGTGACATGCGGCGCGGTGAACGCCGAGCCGACCATCGCGGCCGCGGTCGCCTTGCGGACACCCTTGACCGGGATACGGGTCTCCCGGGCGCCGTCGTACGTGGCGGCCGGGGCCGGGGCCCGGACGGGAGCGGGCGCCGACGCGGGCGCCGCCGTGGCCGGGGTCTCCTGAACGGGAGCGGCGGGGGCGACCGCCGCGTGCACGTCCTCGCGCGTGATGATCCCGTCGGGACCGGACGGCGTGACCGTCGCCAGGTCGACGCCGAGATCCTTGGCGAGCTTGCGCACCGGCGGCTTGGCGAGCGGGCGTGCCGCCGGAGCCGCGTGCCCGTGTCCGTTGAGCTCGCTCTGGACGGCCACCTTCGCCGCGGCGGCTTCGGGCTGCTGGGCCGGAACTCCCCTGCGGGGGCGGCGCTTCGTGGAGGACTCCGAGACCCCGTACCCGACGAGGACCGGCGTGCGGCCCGCGGGCTTGGGCTTCTCGTCGGAAGCGGCGGGCTTCTCCGGCGGAGCTTCGGCCCGCTCGGCGGGAGCCGCCTCGGCGGACGCGGCGGGAGCGGACGCGGCCGGAGCCTGCGCCTCGGCCACCGGCGCGGCCCCGCCGTTCACGTCCACCGCGATGATCACCTGGCCGACGTCCACCGTCGTCCCCTCGGGGAAGCGCAGCTCGTGCACCACCCCGTCGAAGGGAATCGGCAGCTCGACGGCGGCCTTGGCGGTCTCGACCTCGCACACCACCTGGCCGTCGGTGACCGTGTCACCGGCCTTGACGTACCACTTGAGGATCTCCGCCTCGGTCAGACCCTCGCCCACGTCGGGCATCTTGAACTCGCGAAGTCCCGAGGCAGTCTCAGTCATCGTCGTCACGACCCTCTCCTCAGTACGCCAGCGAGCGGTCGACGGCGTCGAGCACCCGGTCCAGGCCAGGCAGGTACTCCTCCTCCAGCCGTGCCGGCGGGTACGGCGCGTGATAGCCGCCGACCCTCAGCACGGGTGCCTCCAGGTGGTAGAAGCACCGCTCCGTGATGCGGGCCGCGATCTCCGCGCCCGTCCCCAGGAACACCGGTGCCTCGTGGACCACGACCAGGCGGCGGGTCTTCTCGACCGAGGCCTGGATGGAGTCGAAGTCGATGGGGGACATGGACCGCAGGTCCACCACTTCGAGGGACTTGCCCTCCTCCTGGGCGGCGGCCGCGACCTCCTGGCAGACCTTCACCATCGGGCCGTACGCGGCCAGTGTGAGGTCGCTGCCCTCGCGCACCACGCGCGCCTTGTGCAGCGGGCCGGGGATCGCCTCGCGGTTCACCTCGGACTTGTCCCAGTAGCGCCGCTTGGGCTCGAAGAAGATCACCGGGTCGTCGCTCTGGATGGCCTGCTGCATCATCCAGTACGCGTCGGAGGCGTTCGACGGGGAGACCACCTTGAGGCCCGCGACATGCGCGAACAGCGCTTCCGGGGACTCGGAGTGGTGCTCGACCGCGCCGATGCCGCCGCCGTACGGAATGCGGATCACGACGGGGAGCTTGATCTTGCCGAGCGCCCGCGCGTGCATCTTCGCGAGCTGCGTGACGATCTGGTCGTAGGCGGGGAAGACGAAGCCGTCGAACTGGATCTCCACCACCGGGCGGTAGCCGCGCAGTGCGAGGCCGATCGCCGTGCCGACGATGCCCGACTCGGCGAGCGGGGTGTCGATGACCCGCTCCTCGCCGAAGTCCTTCTGCAGACCGTCGGTCACGCGGAACACACCGCCGAGCTTGCCGACGTCCTCGCCCATGATCAGGACCTTGGGGTCGGCGTCGAGGGCCGTGCGCAGCGATTCGTTGATCGCCTTGGCCAATGCCATCTTTTCCGCGGTCATCGCTACTTGCCCTCCCCTTCATCGGCGAACGACGCCTGGTAGGCGGCGAACTGGGCCCGCTCCTCGTCGACGAGCGCGTGCCCGTCCGCGTACACGTTCTCGAAGATGGCGAAGTGGTCCGGGTCCGGCATGGCGCGGACCACTTCGCGCACTCGCCTTCCCAACGCCTCGCTCTCGGCCTCAAGTTCCGCGAAGAATCCCTCGTCCGCGTGGTTTGAAGCCTCCAGGTACGTGCGCATGCGCTGGATCGGGTCCTTCGCCTCCCACGCCTCGCGCTCCTCGTCGGCCCGGTACTTGGTCGGGTCGTCGGAGGTGGTGTGGGCGCCCATGCGGTACGTGTACGCCTCGACGAGGGTGGGCCCCTCGCCCCGGCGGGCCCGCTCCAGCGCCCACTTGGTGACGGCGAGGCAGGCGAGGACGTCGTTGCCGTCGACGCGGACACCCGGGAAGCCGTAGCCCTGCGCGCGCTGGTAGAGCGGCACGCGGGTCTGGCGCTCGGTGGGCTCGGAGATGGCCCACTGGTTGTTCTGGCAGAAGAACACGACGGGAGCGTTGTAGACCGCGGAGAAGGTGAACGATTCAGCGACGTCGCCCTGGCTGGAGGCGCCGTCCCCGAAGTACGCGATCACGGCCGAGTCGGCGCCGTCCTTGGCCACACCCATGGCGTAGCCGGTGGCGTGCAGCGTCTGCGAGCCGATGACGATCGTGTAGAGGTGGAAGTTGTTGCTGTTCGGGTCCCAGCCGCCGTTGTTCACGCCGCGGAACATGCCGAGGAGGTTGGTCGGGTCGACCCCGCGGCACCAGGCCACGCCGTGCTCACGGTAGGTCGGGAAGACGTAGTCGTCCTCGCGGGTGGCCCGTCCGGAGCCGATCTGGGCGGCCTCCTGGCCGAGCAGCGAGGCCCACAGGCCCAGCTCGCCCTGGCGCTGCAGGGAGGTGGCCTCGGCGTCGAAGCGTCGGGTGAGCACCATGTCGCGGTACAGGCCGCGGAGCTCTTCGGGGGTGATGTCGGCTACGTACGCGTCATATTCGCCATTCTTGACGCGCTTGCCCTCGGGCGTCAGCAGCTGTACGAGCTCGGGCCGGTCGCCCGGCGGCTTCTTCGCAGCGGTGCGCTTGGTACCGGCGCTGCGTCGCGGCTTGCGCGCGGCAGTGCTCTCCACGGTCACGTGTGCTCCTCCGTCGGTCCGGCCCCCGGGGTTGCCGGGTGACCAGTGCGGCTCGCCTGATCTCCGTACCCGCGCACGGGGTGGGTGCTCGGCCGGGAACAGGCGTGACAGGTGCCCCGGCGAGCGCCCTGCACATAGCACGTTACCCAGTGCTCCACATTTCTGTGAAACCCCTCCTGACCTGCGTTTTTGCTTGGATTTCCGAGTACTTCCCACTCGGACTTCCAAGTACTTTGCGCCGATCGGGAACAGTCGCTGGTCAGAGCACTGGTTACAGCCTGGCAGGGGGCCGGAACACCGGCACGTTATCCCGGTCACCCCGGGGACGGGAAGAGTTCGACTGGGGCGGTCGGAAAGATCGTGTGTGAGACTGGCTCCGTGCGCGAAGAGGGAAAAATCACTGTATTTCTTCTCGACGACCATGAGGTGGTCCGCCGGGGTGTGCACGAGTTGCTCTCGGTGGAGGACGACTTCGAAGTGGTCGGCGAGGCGGGTACGGCGGCCGACGCGCTGGTGCGAATTCCGGCCACCCACCCGGACGTCGCCGTCCTCGACGTACGTCTGCCGGACGGCAGCGGGGTCGAGGTGTGCCGCGAGATCCGCTCCCGGGACGAAAGCATCAAATGCCTGATGCTGACGTCCTACGCCGACGACGAGGCCCTGTTCGACGCGATCATGGCAGGTGCCTCGGGCTACGTCCTCAAGGCGATCCGCGGCGAGGAGCTGCTCTCCGCGGTGCGTGACGTCGCCGCCGGCAAGTCCCTGCTCGACCCGGAGGCCACCGCGCGCGTGCTGGAGCGGCTGCGCGGCGGAGGCAGCGCCAAGGGCGACACCCGGCTGGCGAGCCTCACCGACCAGGAACGCAGGATCCTCGACCTGATCGGCGAGGGGCTCACCAATCGCGTGATCGGCGAGCGGCTCCATCTCGCCGAGAAGACGATCAAGAACTACGTCTCCAGTCTGCTGTCCAAACTCGGCATGGAGCGGCGTGCGCAGGCGGCCGCGTATGTGGCCCGGATGCAGGCGGAGAAGGAGCGCTGAGTCTTCCACGCTCTCCGTAGGGCCTTGTTTGCGTTTTCCGTGCTCTCCGTAGAGGCCGATCAGCGTTCCCTGGACGTCGGCCGGTGCTCCGCAGAGGCCGCTTATTCGGGACTTATGTCCCTGCGCGGAGGGCCGGGCGCCCCTTTCTCCGTCTCCCGCGGTGCCGCACATTGAGAGGCATGCCGACCGACGAACAGCTCGCCGCCGGACTGCTCGGCCGCGTCCAGCACGGCCGCCTGGCGGCCAGCATGCGCGCGCTGCCCTTCCTGGCCACCGCCCGCCACATCGTGGTGGGCGGCCGTGTCCTGCTGCGGATGCACAAGGGGTACGGCCACCACCGGGCGTGCGCGGGAGGCGTTGTCGCGTACGGCGCGGACAACCTGGGCTCCCCGCGCGCGGGCGAGGGCCACTGGTCGGTTCAGGTCGTCGGCGTGTGCGAGAGCGTCGAGCCCACCGCAGCCCAGCTCGCGCTCTTCGGCCCGGCCCCGCGCCGCGTGGACGACGCACCCTTCGAGCCCGTGTACCTGGAGGTCACTCCGGAGTTCGTCACCGTGCACTCGACGGACGGTGGCCTGGAGCTTGCACACCGGCACTGTCCGTGACAAGCCCGAGGTCAACGGCCTCTCCGGTGCCCTAACATCTGGCGCGTGCCGCGCTCATCTGTTTCGCCCGCCCTCTCCCCCGCGCCCCCTCTGGGCGCCCTGCTGCGGCGCTACGCCGCCGGGGCCCCGCTGGCCTGCGAACCTGTCGACCAGGGGCTGCTCAACCGCGGCTACCGCCTCGCCACCACCCGGGGCCGGTACTTCCTCAAGCACCATTTCGACCCCGAGACCGCCGACCCCGCCGCGATCGCCCGCCAGCACCGCGCGACCCAGCGCCTCGCCGACCTCGGCGTCCCGGTGGCCCCGCCGCTGACCGGAACCGACGGCCGGACGGTCGCGGTCATCGGCGGCCACGCGTACGCGCTGCACCCCTGGATCGACGGACGGCACCGCAGCGGGGCCCAGCTCACCACGGAGCAGTGCCGGCGCCTGGGGGCGCTCCTGGGCGTCGTACACGCGTCCCTGGAGCGGGTGATGCCACCGCGGCAGTCCGAGGAACGTGCGGAGAGCGCCGACCTCGCCGACACCTTCGCCCTCATCGACGACCTGCTCGCCCGGGTGCGCCGCCACCGGCCGGCCGACGCCTTCGACGAACTGGCCCGCCACCGTCTCCTGGAGCGGCGCGCCCTGCTGGAACGGCACGCGGACCGCCGGCCCCCGCAGGGCGGCTCGGTGGGCTGGGTGCACGGGGACTTCCACCCCTTCAACGTGCTCTACCGGGGAGACACTCCCGCCGCGATCGTCGACTGGGACCGGCTCGGCGTCCAGCCGCGGGCCGAGGAGGCGGTGCGCGCCGCGGTGATCTTCTTCGTACGCCCCGCCGGCACACTCGACCTGACGAGGGTACGGGCCTACGCGCGCGCGTATCGGCGCTCCGCGCGGGCCACCCCCTCCGAGCTCTCGGCCGCCGTGCACCGCGTGTGGTGGGAGCGGCTCAACGACTTCTGGATACTGCGCTGGCACTACGAGCGCGGGGACACCCGTGCCGACCCGCAGTTCCCCGCGGCCTCCGCGCTGGCGGTGTGGTGGACGCGGGAGTACGACGCGGTGTGCGAGGCGTTCGTGGGGTGAGGCGGAACCGACTCGACCGCGTCAGCCGGCTCACTCGCCTCGGCCGCCTCGGCCGTGGGGCTCGTGAAACGGCACGCGCGCGTGGAGCCCGATTCCGGGTTCCACGCGCGCGTGAAGGGTGGTGCGGAGGGTCCGGGTCAGCCGCCGGTCCCGCCGTCCGCTTCACCGACTTCGCCCGTCGGCTCGCCCGACGGTGTCGGATCGTCCGTCGGAGTCGTCTCCTCGTCCGTCGGCGTCACGTCGTCCGTCGGAGTCGTCTCCGGATCCGTCGGCTCACTCTTCGTGGGCGATGGGCTGTTGCTCGGCGATTGTGTGTACGACGGCGTGAAGTCCGGGTCGCCGCCCGTGCCGGTGTCCTGGTTCGTGGGCTCGTCCGTGGGCTCGTCGGACGTGCTCTCGCTCGGTGTCGTCTCCTTCTCGGTCTGCGAGGTGGTCGGCGTCTCCTTCGTGCCGCCCCCGCCACCGTCGCCGTTGCCGTTCTGCAGCGCCAGCGCGACTCCCGCCGCGATCGCGACCACCGCGAGGACCGCCAGGATCCACAGCTTGCCGCGGCCGCTGCCCCGGTTGCCGTGCCCCTCGAAGCCTCCGTCGTCGCCGCCTCCGCCGCGGCCGGGCGGCAGCATCGGTGACGGGATCTGGGTGGTGCCCGAGTCGCCGGGGTGCGGCAGCCCGGCAGAGCCCGCGAGGCCCATCGCCGGGGTGTTCACGGCCTCGTGCATCTCCACGGGCCCGGTGTTCCAGGTCCCGGTGTGGCCGCCCTGGTCGTACAGCATCTGCAGCCCGTACTGGGTCAGCCCGCGCATCTCCTCCGCGGTCTGGAACCGGTCGTCCGGCTCCTTCGCGAGCGAGCGCATGACCAGGCCGTCCAGCTCCGGCGGCGCCGCGTCCGAGACCTCGGAAGGGGGCACCGGGATGTCCTGGACGTGCTGGTAGACCACCGACAGCGGGGTCTCACCGGTGAACGGCGGCCGCAGCGCGAGGAGTTCGTAGAGGAGGCAGCCCGTCGCGTACAGGTCGCTCCGGTGGTCGACCGCCTTGCCGAGCGCCTGCTCGGGCGAGAGGTACTGGGGCGTGCCCATGACCATGCCGGTTTGAGTCATTGTCGACTGGGCGCCGTGCAGGGCCCGCGCGATGCCGAAGTCCATCACCTTGACCGCACCGGTGTTGGTGATGATCACGTTCGCGGGCTTGATGTCGCGGTGCACGATGCCGTGCTGATGCGAATATGCGAGCGCTTCCAGCACTCCGGAGACGATGATGAGTGCCTGCTCGGGCCCGGGCGCCTCGGCGTTGAGCAGCAGGTCACGGATCGTACGGCCCTCGACGAGCTCCATCACGATGTACGGGACGACCTGGTGTCCGACCACGTCCTCGCCGGAGTCGTAGACCGCCACCACCGCGTGGTGGTTGAGCCCGGCCACCGACTGTGCCTCGCGCGTGAACCGCGCCTTGGACACGGGGTCCTCGGCCAGGTCGGAGCGGAGCAGCTTGACCGCGACCGTGCGTCCCAGCCGGACATCCTCGGCGGCGAACACCTCGGCCATGCCGCCCCGGCCTAGTCTGTGGGTGAGCCGATACCGGCCGTCCCCGACCAGCCCGCCGTTACCCCACAACTCCGGCGCATCTGACATACCGCCGCCAGTCGCCTCGGGGTCGGACGGGCCCTGAGCGCGCTGCTGCTGTGCCATCAGTCCTCGCCGTCGTTTCTGTCCGCACCGGTCGAAGTACGCGCGGTGGTTGTTACGGTCTCCGTCGGGCCACGCTACAGCCTCCGCGTGAGAGGCCGACCCGGGATGGACCGGCCATGAAACCCACAGCCGGTCCGCGGGTGCAAATTCTGTGTACCGGCCGTACGGCACCTGTAACGCTTCCGCGACTCTTCTTTCGCGTACGGTCACGGAACGGGCACCGAGCTTGACGTGTCAGTGCCCTCCGGCAGACTTGGCCGGGAATAACACTGAGGATCACCGCCGCGGGGGCCACACCAGCAGCTTCCGCCCGCGTGACGGGGCACGCCGATGGGGGACGCAGAAACATGAGCCAGGACGGCGCACACGACCGGTACGCGGGGCGTTCGGTCGCCGGCGGGCGCTACCAACTGCGCGATCTGCTCGGCGAGGGCGGCATGGCCTCGGTCCATCTCGCGTACGACTCGGTGCTCGACCGACAGGTCGCGATCAAGACACTGCACACCGAGCTCGGCCGTGAGCAGGCCTTCCGCGAGCGCTTCCGCCGCGAGGCCCAGTCGGTGGCCAAGCTCACCCACACGAACATCGTCTCGGTCTTCGACACCGGCGAGGACGACCTGGACGGGGTCACGACTCCGTACATCGTCATGGAGTACGTCGAGGGCCGCCCGCTGGGCTCGGTCCTCGACCAGGACATCACCCAGTTCGGCGCGATGCCCGCCGACAAGGCCCTGAAGATCACCGCGGACGTGCTTGCGGCGCTGGAGATCAGCCACGAGATGGGCCTGGTCCACCGTGACATCAAGCCCGGCAACGTGATGATGACGAAGCGGAACGTCGTCAAGGTGATGGACTTCGGCATCGCCCGCGCCATGCAGTCCGGTGTCACGTCGATGACGCAGACCGGCATGGTCGTCGGCACCCCGCAGTACCTCTCACCGGAGCAGGCCCTCGGCCGGGGCGTGGACGCCCGCTCGGACCTGTACTCGGTCGGCATCATGCTGTTCCAGCTGGTCACCGGGCGGCTGCCGTTCGAGGCGGACTCGCCGCTGGCCATCGCGTACGCGCACGTTCAGGAGGAGCCCGTCTCGGCCTCCTCGATCAACCGCTCGCTGCCGCCGGCCGTGGACGCCCTGATCACCCGCGCCCTGAAGAAGAACCCGAACGAGCGTTTCCTGAACGCCGAGTCGATGCGCGACGAGTGCCTGCGCGTGGCCCAGTCGTTCCAGGCCGCGCCGCCGAGCATCGTGCCGGGCGCCCAGACGTCGAGCGGCGCCGGTGTCGGCTCCGCGGTGTTCCCGCCGGTCGACCAGTCGGCGCAGGCCCCGCAGGGGAACGTACAGACGCCGTACCAGCCGGGCGCCTACGGCCCGCCGACCCCGGCGCACACGTCCACGCCCGCCCCTTCGTACGGCTATCCGCAGCAGGGCGGCTACCACACGCCGGCCCAGACCGCCGCGTACTCCCCGCAGCAGGGCTACTCGACCCCGCCGCCGTACACGATCACGCCGCAGCAGCCCTCGGCGCCCGCCTCCGGGGGCGGCCGCAAGAGCAACATGCCGGTGATCGTGGGCTCGATCGTCGTCGCGCTGGCCGCCGTCGGCGGGCTGATCGCCGCGCTGCAGATGGGCGGCGGAGGCGACGACGACAAGGGCGGCGGTACGGAATCCAGCGCGTCGGCGTCCGAGGTCGCCGGGCACAAGGGGCCGGACACGACGAAGAAGATCGAGAAGACGGAGTGCACGGAGCCCGAGGAGTCGTACAACGACGCCGACAAGATCAAGGTCCCGGACTTCAAGTTCAAGAACATGGACTCGGTGAAGGCGTGCCTTCAGGCGGCGGGCTGGCAGTACGAGAGCCAGCCGGTCGACGAGAACGCCTACGGCCAGGACACGGTCATGAGCCAGATCCCCGCCGCGGACTCGGACGTCGACCCCAAGAGCATGCCCAAGATCCAGCTCTATGTGTCGTCGGGCAACCCCGCCTGATTCCCTGACCGTTCGGACACGCGAAGGGGCCCGGCATTTCTGCCGGGCCCCTTTCGTCCGCGCGCTGTTCGGAGTGGTGGGAGTCTTCGGGTTACAGGTGCAGGTACGGGCCGCAGTTACAGGTACGGACCCCCGACACGGCCGCCCGCACGCGGATCGTCGTCGTCCTCGCCGCCGCCCACACCCGGCGGAAGCGCCCGGCGCATCGACTCCAGCTGGGCGCGGGCCGCCATCTGCTGGGCGAACAGGGTGGTCTGGATCCCGTGGAAGAGCCCTTCGAGCCAGCCCACCAACTGGGCCTGCGCGATCCGAAGTTCGGCGTCCGAGGGGATGCCGTCGTCCGTGAACGGCAGGGACAGCCGCTCCAGTTCCTCGACGAGATCGGGCGCGAGCCCGTCCTCCAGCTCCTTGACCGAGCTGGCGTGGATCTCCTTGAGCCGGACCCGGCTCGCCTCGTCCAGGGGTGCCGCACGCACCTCCTCCAGCAGCTGCTTGATCATGCTCCCGATGCGCATGACCTTGGCGGGCTGCTCCACCATCTCCGTCACCGGGACCTCACGGGAGTCCTCGTCTCCTCCGCCGCCGAGAGCCATCCCGTCCTGGCCAACGACCAGGATCTGGGGGTTCTCCGGCGACCTTTCGTTCCTCGGCATCTCCATGCCGCCATTCTCTCGCACCCGCACACTTCATCACCCTGGTGCCCCCTCCCGGGCGTGATCCACCATGTACGCACCGGCGTCGCGCGTCAGACCGGCGGCGCAGGCGGCTGCGGCGGATCCGTGGCCGCCGCCTCCGCGAGCCGCAGCAGCCGGGCCTCGCAGTGGTCGAGCCACCGCATCTCGGCCTCCGCGCGGAAGACGAGATGCTCCAGGACGAGCAGCCGGGCCACCTCGTCCCGGTGCCCGGGGCCCTCCGCGAGCGCCTGCGCCCGCAGCCGGGTGTACGTGTGCATCGCCTCGGACAGATACCGCCGCTGTGTCTCCACGATCGCCCGTATGTCGGCCCCCGGCGCCCCGACCGCCATGGCCAGCTTGATCGCCAGCTCGTCACGCGGCAGGTTCGTGCGCTCCACGGGACGTGTGAACCAGGACCGCAGCTCGGCCCGGCCCGCTTCCGTCAGCGCGTACAGCACGTGTCCGGCCTCGTCCGCGCCCTGCTGAACGACCAGACCGTCCCGCTCCAGTCTGCCCAGCGTCGTGTAGACCTGGCCGATGTTCAGCGGCCAGGTGGAGCCGGTGCGCGCCTCGAACTCGGTGCGCAGCCGTGAACCGTAGCGCGGCCCACGCTCCAGAAGCGCCAGCAGACCGTGACGTATCGACATAACCGGTATCTCTACCCCGTACATCTGTGCACGCCAAGGGTGTCACTGAGGGTGACCGCTTCGGCACCGCGCGACCGAGATGCCGGTGCGGGCGCCCCGTGTGACTCTGGTGCCGTCGATCTTGGTTCCTGCGCACCAGGAGGGGGTCACCGACGTGACTCCATGGCTCCGCCCCCTGCATGTGACCGGCCTGGTGCTGGTCCTGCTGGCAGGCCCCGCTCCGATGTCGTACGCCGTCCCCCACGTCTCCTCGTACGAACCCGCGCCCGGCGAGTCACGGGCGGGCAGCCGGGCCGGAGAAGGACGCGAGCGGCCGGGCCGGCTCCCCGCGCCGACGGAGGAGGAGACAGGGGAAGAGACAGAGGAAGAGGAAGCGCGGTACGAGGCCCAGGACGGGACTCGGGACGACGTGCCGGAGGAGGCGCGGGAGGAGGACGCCGGGGTCGGTCACCCGGACGGTCCAGCGGACGGCGAGCAGTCCGAGGGCGCTGTCGCTCCCGAGAGCCCCGAGACGCCCGGGAACACCGCGCCACGGTCCCAGGAGCCCGTCGACGCCGAGCAGGCCGCCGGCCGCCACGTACGCGCCTCGGAACCCGTCCTGCGGGTCCTGCCCCTCGGCAGCGGACTGGTCCTCATCGGTCTGGGCCTCGGCCTCGCGTTCGTCGCACTGCGCGTACGGCGGGGCTGAGCCGGGGCGGAACCGCGGTCCCGCCCCGGCCGTCGAGTCCTACGGGAGCGTGAGCAGCACCTTCCCGATGTTCCCGCTCTCCTCCAGCACCCGGTGCGCCGCGGCCGCGTCACTCATCGGCAGCTCACGGTCGACCACCGGACGTACGTGCCCCGCGGAGATCAGCGGCCAGACGTGCTCCCGTACGGCCGCGACGATCGACGCCTTCTCGCCGGCGGGACGGGCGCGCAGCGAGGTCGCGGTGACGGCGCCGCGCTTGCCCAGAAGCATCGCGATGTTCAGCTCGCCCTTGATGCCGCCCTGCATGCCGATGATCGCGAGCCGTCCGTTGACCGCGAGGGCCCGGACGTTGCGGTCCAGGTACTTGGCGCCCATGTTGTCGAGGATGACGTCGGCGCCCGCCCCGTCGGTGGCGGCCTTGATCTCCTCCACGAAGTCCTGCTCGCGGTAGTTGATCAGCACGTCCGCGCCCAGCTCGGCGCAGAAGTCCAGCTTCTCCTTGCTGCCCGCGGTGACGGCGACCTTCGCGCCGACGGCCTTGGCCAGTTGGATCGCCATGGTGCCGATGCCGCTCGCTCCGCCGTGCACCAGGAGCGTCTCTGCGGGGCGGAGGTGGGCGATCATGAAGATGTTGGACCAGACCGTGCAGGTCACCTCGGGCAGTGCGGCCGCCTTGTCGAGCCCGACGCCCTCGGGCACCGGCAGCAGCTGCCCGGCCGGCACGGCCACCTTCTCGGCGTACCCGCCGCCGGAGAGCAACGCGCACACCTCGTCCCCGACAGCCCACCCCGAGACACCGGCGCCGACCGCCGCGATCCGCCCGGAGCATTCGAGACCGGGGTACGGGGACGCGCCGGGCGGCGGATCGTAGAAACCCTGCCGCTGCAGCAGATCGGCACGGTTCACCGCGCTCGCCGCCACCTCGACCAGCACTTCGCCCTCGCCGGGCACCGGATCCGGGACCTCGTCCCACACCAGCGCCTCGGGCCCACCAGGTTCAGGAATCGTGATCGCTCGCATGCGGGCGAGGCTACTCCGGGCGTCCGGTCCTGGCTCCGGTCCCCGCCCTAGTCCTGCCTCAGTGGCCTCATGTCCGGTGCCACCTGGGTGTGCGGGGTGACCCGGACGATGGTGATCAGACGGTCCGTCAACTGCAGCTTCCCGATGGCGGGATCGTCGTATCCGAGAACCCGGTGTCCTCGTACGACGCTCACCACCAGGTCCTCGGTCTCGCGGGCACCCTTGCCCACCTCGGCCTTTATGACGGGCCGTTCGACGATGTCGAGGCCGCTGCCCTGCTGGATGAGGTCCTCCATGACCATGCCCGCGCTCGGGCTGAGCACGGAGAGACCGAGAAGGCGGCCGGCCGCGCTGGCGCTGGTGATGACTGCATCGGCGCCGGACTGCTTGAGCAGCGGCGCGTTCTCCTCCTCGCGCACGGCGGCCACGATCTTCGCCCCCCGGTTGAGCTGCCGGGCCGTCAGCGTGACCAGCACGGCGGTGTCGTCGCGCTGGGTCGCGATGATGATCTGCCGGGCCCGCTGGACCTCGGCGCGGATCAGTACGTCGCTGCGGGTGGCGTCGCCGACCACGCCCGCGTACCCGTCGGCCGTCGCCGCGTCGATCACCTTGAAGTTGGGATCGACGACCACGACCTGCTCCTTCTTCAGCCCCGTCGCACACACGGTCTGAATCGCCGAGCGGCCTTTCGTGCCGAACCCGATGACAACGGTGTGCTCCCTCAAAGCGGTCCTCCAGCGGTTCAGTCGCCACTCCTCCCGGGTGCGTTCGGTGAGGACCTCGAGAGTGGTGCCGACCAGGATGATCAGGAACATCACGCGCAAGGGCGTGATCACGAAGATATTGGTGAACCGGGCGGCGTCACTGACGGGAGTGATGTCGCCGTATCCGGTGGTGGAGAGCGTGACGGTCGCGTAGTAGAAGGCGTCGAGCAGGTCGACCGAGCCGTCGGAGTTGTCGTTGTAGCCGTCGTGGTCGGCGTAGACGATGAGGGCGGTGCCGACCAGCACGAGCAGTGCGATGGTGACCCGCTTGGCGACCTGCCGCAACGGATGTTCCACCCGTCGGCGAGGCAGTTTCACCCGGCGGGTGACGATGCGTTCGTCCGCGTGACGGGCGATCGCGTCCTGGCCCGGAAGTTTCACGTGAAACACACCTCGATCCCGGCCGTGGCCCAGGGCAGGTCAAGAATCTCCAGCTCCTGGCCGGGGCGCGCCCCGCCGGGCGGCACGACCGCGAGCGCGTCGGCCACGGCGATGCCCCGCAGCATGGCCGGTCCGTTGTAGTGCAGCGGCACGGCCCGGTCCTCGCGCAGGACGACGGGGATCAGCCGGGTGTCGTACGGGTGGCCGTGCACGGTCTCCTTCAGGGGCAGCGTGTACGTCTCCGGGGCCGCGCGTCCCGCGAGGGTGCGCAGGAGGGGTTCGGCGAGCGTGAGCAGGCCGGAGACGGCGGCGAGGGGGTTGCCGGGGAGGCCGACGAGGTGCTGGTTCTCCTTGGTGCGGGCCAGGAGCATGGGGTGGCCCGGCCGCACCTTGACGCCGTCCACCAGGAGTTCGGCGCCGAGGCGGCGCAGGGTGGGGTGCACGTGGTCGACGGGTCCCGCGGCGGTGCCGCCCGTGGTGACGACGAGGTCGGCGTCGGAGTTCTTCAGGGCCTTGCGGAGGGCTTCGGCGTCGTCGCCGAGCCTGCGCACGGCGATGACGTCCGCGCCGAGCGCGCGCAGCCAGGACGGCAGCATCGGGCCGAGCGCGTCCCGGATCAGCCCGTCGTGGGGCAGACCCTCGGTGAGCAACTCGTCCCCGAGGACGAGGACTTCGGCGCGGGGCCGGGGGAGGGCCGAGACGGTGTCGTATCCGGCGGCAGCGGCGAGCCCGAGCACGGCCGGGGTGACCACCGTGCCGCGCTGCAGCAGAGGATCGCCTGAGCGGCACTCCTGGCCCCGGGGGCGGATGTCCTGCCCGGGCACGACCTCGCGGGTCGCGTGGAGCCGTTCCTTCTCGTCGGTGCGGCCGTGCTCGCTGCGGATCACCGCGGTGACGTCCTGCGGAATGCGCGCGCCGGTCGCGATACGGACGGCCTCGCCGTCGGTGAGGGGCTCGGGCTCGGCATGGCCGGCGAGGACTCCCTCGGCCCGGACGTCCCAGGGTCCCGGCCCGGCGACGGCCCAGCCGTCCATCGCGGAGGTGTCGAACGACGGGAGGTCCGTGAGGGCGGCGAGGGGAGCGGCGAGGACGAGGCCCAGTGCGGCGTCGAGGGACACGGAGACGGGGGCATCCGGCCGACGGGGGGCCCGCCCGGCGAGGGCGCGTGCCTCGGGCCAGGGGGTGGCCCTGTGGTGGCCGTGCTCGGCCGCGCGTGCCCGGGAGGTACCGTCGGCGGCGTGTTCCCCGTGCTCGCGGCTCCCGCCCCGCGGTGACGGCTGGGGCACGGCGGGGGAACCTCCAGTGGCTCCGGAGCCGTCGGGCACCTGGGCACCGCCTTCCTTGACCAGGGCGAGGGCCTCGTCGACGTCGAGATCGTCGAGGTCGACCTCCTCGTACTGCCCCGGGGCGGTCATCCGGCGTCCCGACGGGCTTCGGGAGCGGCGGTTCCAGTGTCGGTGCCGCTGCCGGTGCCGGCTTCGGGAGCGGCGGTCCCGGTGCCGGAGTCGGTCCCGCTGCCGGTGCCGGTGCCTGACGGGGTCGTCGGGGGTGGTGCGGTGCCGTCGTCGGCCTCCGCCGCCCAGCGCAGCGCCAGTGCGGTCGCCTTGCGGGCGGCCTCCGCGACCGCCTCGGGGCCCCCCTTGGCCTGCGCGGCCGCGTACCCCACGAGGAACGTGGTCAGCGGTGCCGCCGGGCGGGCCACGCCGTGCGCGGCGTCGCGGGCGAGGTCGAGCAGGGTGCCGGTGTCGACGTCCAGGTCGATGCCGAGCTCGTCCTTGACTGCGGTGATCCATTCATCCAACACGTTCCCATGCTCCCTGATACGTGCCCGGGCGGCGGCGATGTCGTCCCAGGTGTCGCAGTCGAAGGACGCGACGGGGTCGGTGATACGGGTCAGTTCGAGCGCACCGGTGAGCCGGCGCAGCGGCAGCCCGGTCAGTTCGCCGTGCTCGGCCCGGAGGGCGGCCAGCCCGCGGCGCAGCGCCACACTCCGGTACGCGGCCACGAGCGGCTGGTCGCGGCCGTCGGAGTCGGTGAGCAACACGCCCTCCGTACCTGCGTCCTGAAGAGCGGTCAGCAGCCGCTCGACCGTCCCCTCGTCCAGGAACGGCAGGTCGGCGGAGAGCACCACGACGTACGCGGCGGCGGTGTGCGCAAGGCCGGCGTCGAGGGCGGCCAGCGGGCCCCCGCCGGGCGGGTCCTCGCGCGCCCACTCCACCGGACGCGCGGTGGGCCGGGGTTCCGCGACGACCACGGTGGTGGCCGCGCCGGAGCAGGCCGCCAGGACGCGGTCGAGCAGCGCGCGGCCGCCCACGCGAACGCCGGGCTTGTCCGCCCCGCCGAGGCGGCGGGCGGCACCGCCGGCGAGCACGACGGCATCATGGCCGTCCATGTCCCGGCCGTCCGTACCGGCCGCGCCGGAGGAACCGGGTACGCCGGAAGAACCGGGTGCGCTGGGAGGCTCGTACGCGGTCACCCCCCGAGTATGGGCGCCCGATGGATCATTTCCACCCCCGCGCACAGCATGTGGACGGGGGTGGTGACGAGGTCGTACGGGCCGAGGGGGCTACAGGGTCCGCAGCAGGACCGCGGGCTGTTCCACACAGTCCGCCACATACCGGAGGAATCCGCCCGCCGTGCCGCCGTCGCACACCCGGTGGTCGAAGGTGAGCGAGAGCTGCACGACCTGCCGCACCGCCAGCTCGCCCTCGTGCACCCAGGGCTTGGGGACGATCCGGCCGACGCCGAGCATGGCCGCCTCGGGGTGGTTGATGATCGGGGTGGAGCCGTCGACGCCGAACACCCCGTAGTTGTTCAACGTGAAGGTCCCGCCGGTGAGTTCCGCCGGTGTGAGCGTCCCGGTCCGTGCCGCCTCCGTGAGCCGGGCGAACTCCGCGCTCAGGGACTCCGCGTCCCGCGTGTGCGCGTCCTTCACCACCGGCACGACGAGCCCGCGCTCGGTCTGCGCGGCGAACCCGAGGTGCACGGCGTCGAGCCGGACGACCTCCCGGGCTTCCATGTCGACCGTCGAGTTGAGCTCGGGGAAACGGGCCAGTGCGGCCGTGCAGATACGGGCGAGGAGGGCGAGGAGTGAGATCTTCGGCCCGCCGGCCTCGTTCATCCGCACGCGCGCTTGCATCAGTTCCGTGGCGTCGGCGTCGACCCAGCAGGTCGCGTCGGGGATCTCGCGCCGGCTCCGGGAGAGCTTGTCGGCGACCGCACCTCGGACGCCCTTGAGCGGGATACGGGTGCCACGCGCGTGCGTGGACGTGGTGGACGTCGGGGCCGGTTCGGACGCGGTTGCCGCGATCTGTGGTGGCCGTGCGACGGTCGGGGCGGACCCGGCGGCCCGCGCGGCGTGCTCGACGTCCGCGCGCGTGATCAGCCCGTCGGGCCCCGAGCCCGCCAGCTCCCGCAGGTCGAGCCCGTTCTCCCGGGCCAGCCGGCGCACGAGCGGGGAGATCACCGGTACGGGACCGTCGGTCCGGCGCGCCGCATCGGCACCGGTCCCGTCCGCGACCTGCTCCTCGTCCCGTACGGGACGACGGGTGGCTGTGCCGGACCCAGTAGCGACGGGCGCCCCCGCCACGGCCAGGTCGGCGTCGGGGAGGCCCGCACGGCGGCCACCAGCCGATCCGCCTCCGGAGGCGGATCCGGATCCAGCGCCGTTATGCCGTCCTGAGCCCGGCCCGCCGTCGGACAAACCCGGTGACCGCCGTCCCGGTGCCGCCCCGGCCCCCGACGGCCGCAGCCGTCCGCGCCGCGCCGGAGGCGCCTGCGTGCCGTAGCCCACGAGTACGTTCCCGGAGCCCTCGTCCTCGGAGTCGGAAGCAATCGGGCCGGAAGCCGATGCGCCGGAGGCCGGTGCCCCCACCGCGACCGTCAGCAGCGGGGAGCCGACGGGCAGTTCGGTGCCCTCTTCGCCGTAGCGGGCCGTGACCACGCCGCCGTACGGGCAGGGGACCTCGACCATCGCCTTGGCCGTCTCCACCTCGACGACGGGCTGGTCGACGGCGACGACATCGCCGACCTGGACGAGCCAGCGAACGATCTCGGCCTCGGTGAGCCCCTCACCGAGGTCGGGCAGCTTGAATTCCAGGACCTGTGCCATCAGCTCTGTGCCTCCCACTGCAGCCGCGCCACCGCGTCCAGGATCCGGTCGACGCCGGGCAGATGGTGGCGCTCCAGCATCGGCGGCGGATACGGGATGTCGAACCCGGCCACGCGCAGCACCGGCGCCTCCAGGTAGTGGAAGCACCGCTCGGTGACCCGCGCGGCGATCTCCCCGCCGGGCCCGCCGAAGCCGCCCGACTCGTGCACGACGACGGCCCGCCCGGTGCGTCGTACGGACGCGGAGACCGTCTCGTCGTCGAACGGCACCAGGGAGCGCAGGTCGACGACTTCGAGGTCCCAGCCCTCGGCCCGGGCCGCCTCGGCGGCCTCCATGCAGACGGGCACCGACGGCCCGTACGTGATGAGCGTGGCGCTGCGGCCGTGGCGCCGCACGACCGCGCGGCCGATCGGGTCCACGGCCTGCGGCTCGTCGGGGTTCCAGGTGTCCTTCGACCAGTACAGGCGCTTGGGTTCCAGAAAGACGACCGGGTCGTCGGAGGCGATGGCGGCGCGCAGCAGCCCGTACGCGTCGGCGACCGTCGCGGGTGTGACGACATGGAGGCCCGGGGTCGCGATGTAGTACGCCTCGGAGGAGTCGCTGTGGTGCTCGACGCCGCCGATGCCGCCCCCGTAGGGCACGCGCACGGTGATGGGCAGCGGCATCGCCCCGCGCGTGCGGTTGCGCATGCGGGCCACGTGCGAGATCAGCTGCTCGAAGGCCGGGTAGGCGAAGGCGTCGAACTGCATCTCCACGACCGGCCTGAGCCCGTACATGGCCATGCCGACGGCCGTACCGAGGATGCCCGCCTCGGCGAGCGGTGTGTCCGTGACCCGGTCCTCGCCGAACTCCTTGGCGAGCCCGTCGGTGACGCGGAAGACTCCGCCGAGGGTGCCGACGTCCTCGCCCATGACGTGCACGGTCGGGTCGTCGGCCATGGCGTCCCGCAGGGCGCGCCCGAGGGCCTGCGCCATGGTGGCCGGCTTCACCGCGACGGTGGTCATCGCGCCGTCCCTTCCGACTCGTGCCCGCCCTCGTGGTGGCGCGCCTCGGCGTCCAGCTCGGCCCGCAACTGTGCCTCCTGTTCCAGAAGTTGTGTCGTGGGCTGGGCATAGACGTGCGCGAAGAGGTCCATGGGGTCGAGCGCGGGGTCCTGGTTCATGCGCTCGCGCAGGTCAGCGGCCATCGCCTCGGCGTCCTCGCGCGCGGCGCGCATCCCTGCCTCGTCGAGCAGCCCGCGCTCGGTCAGCTCGTGCTCCAGGAGGGCGATCGGGTCGTGCGCGCGCCAGGCCTCGACCTCGGAGTCGCCGCGGTAGCGCTTGTCGTCGTCGGCGTTCGTGTGCGCCTCCATGCGGTACGTGACCGCCTCCACGAGCGTGGGACCGCCACCCGCGCGCGCGTGGGCGACGGCGGCGCTGAGGACCTCGTGCACGGCGGCTGCGTCGTTGCCGTCGACCAGGCGGCCGGGCATCCCGTAGCCGACGGCCTTGTGGGCCAGCGACGGGGCCGCGGTCTGCTTGGCGAGCGGGACGGAGATCGCGAAGCCGTTGTTCTGTACGAGGAAGACGACCGGGGCCTGCCAGACGGCGGCGAAGTTGAGCGCCTCGTGGAAGTCGCCCTCGCTGGTGCCGCCGTCGCCGACCAGGGCGAGCGCGACCACGTCGTCACCCTTGAGGCGGGCGGCGTGCGCGAGGCCCACGGCGTGCGGGAGCTGGGTGGCGAGCGGTGTGCACAGGGGCGCAATCCGGTGCTCGTGCGGGTCGTAGCCGGTGTGCCAGTCGCCGCGCAGCAGGGTCAGCGCCTGGACGGGGTCGAGGCCCCGGGCGACGGCGGCGAGCGTGTCGCGGTAGCTGGGGAAGAGCCAGTCTCGCTCTTCGAGGACGAGCGCGGCGGCGACCTCGCAGGCCTCCTGGCCGGTGGAGGAGGGGTAGACGGCGAGGCGGCCCTGCTTGGTGAGGGCCGTGGCCTGCGCGTTGTAGCGGCGGCCTCGCACCAGCTGCGCGTACAGCCGGCGCAGGAGCTCCGGATCGACCCGCTCGGCCGCCTCGGTGCCGAGGACGCGGTGGGGCAGCGCGTCGGGCAGCAGCGGCGCGGGGTCGGTGCGGGGCTGCCAGGCGGGCGGCGGGGTCGGCCGGTATGCGCCTCGCTGCTCCATGACCGTCATGTCGGCACCTCCTCGTGGGCGGCTTCGAGAGACGTGCCGAGAGTGACGCGCCTCACCTACCGATTGTTCGGTCGTCGGCACATTTTGGCTACAGGCACCTCCAGGCTGTGGACAAACGGTTCTCCACAGCCTGAGATGGACGCAGTACGTCCATGGTAGGGAGGCGGGGGGACATGGCACCTGAACAAATGGCCGAGGGGCCGGAGGCGGGATCCTCCCTGCCGCCGCCGCGCCCGCTGGACGCCATCGATCAGGACATCCTCCAGATGCTCCAGGCGGACGGCCGCGCCTCGATACGGTCCGTGGCCGAGCGCGTCCACGTGTCGCGCGCGAACGCCTACGCGCGCATCAACCGCCTCATCGAGGACGGTGTGATCCGCGGCTTCGGTGCCCGCGTCAACCACGAGCGCGCGGGGCACAGCACCTCGGCGTACATCACCCTCAAGATCGTGCAGAACTCCTGGCGCACCGTGCGCGAGCAGCTGACGGCGCTCCCGGGGGCCTCCCACATCGCTCTGGTGGGCGGGGACTTCGACGTCCTCCTGCTGGTGCACACGCCCGACAACAGGGCGCTGCGCGAGCTGGTGCTCACCCGGCTCCAGGCCATCCCCGAGGTGCTCAGCACAAGGACCCTGCTGGTGTTCGAGGAGGAGGACCTGGAGCCGCAGGGGTGACCTGCGTCTCTGGAGGCTTCGGGCTCCTTCTGTGCCTCAGTCCTCCTGCCGGAGCCCTCCGAAGACCAGCCGCACCACCGCGTCGGCGACCTCGCGCTCGCCCATGCCCCGCCCGTCGGGGCGGTACCACTCCACGATCGAGTTGATCATCCCGAAGACCAGCCGCGTCGCGAGCCGGAACTCCACGTCGACGCGTACGTCCCCGTCGGCGGCCGCGGCCCTCAGGAGCTCGGCCACCCGGTGGTCGAAGTCCCGGCGCCGCTCCAGGGCCCATCGCTCCGCGTCGGTGTTGCCGCGCACGCGCAGCAGCAGCGTCACGTACGGCAGCTCGGCGGTGAGGACCTCGACCATGCGCCGGGTGACGTACTCCAGGCGCTCCACGGCACGCCCCACGCGCGCGTGCTCCTCGTCCAGGATCCCGAAGAGGCCGTCGAGCGCCCGGCTGACGGCCCGGCGCAGCAGCTCCTCCTTGCCCGTGACGTGATGGTAGATCGACGACTTGGAGATGCCCGCCGCCTTGGAGAGGTGCTCCATGGAGGTGCCGTCGTAGCCGCGCTCGTTGAAGACCCGCACGGCCACGGAGAGCAGCGTCTCCGGGGTGTAGGTGTCGCGCTTGGCGGTGGTCATGGGGTGCCCTCCCGCTTCTCCGAGGCGTACGCGTGGCGGTAGAGCGCGAGGGACGGCGCGTAACGCCCCGAAGGGTCGCGCATGTGCAGGTCGTCCAGGACGTCGTAGGCCCAGCTCCTGCCCAGCCTGCGGCTCCATTCGAAGGGCCCCAGGGGGTAGTTGACGCCCAGGCGCATCGCCGTGTCGATGTCCTCCTCGGTGGCCACTCCCTTGGCGACGGCGTCGTGCGCCAGGTCGACGATGCGGGCCACCGTGCGGGCGACGATCAGGCCGGGCACGTCCCCGATGACGCTGACGTCCTTGCCGAGCGCCTGGAAGAGCCCGGTGGCCTCGGCGAGAGTCTGGGTCTGGGTGTCCTGCGAGTGGGACAGGGCGATCCTGGTCGCCCGGCGGTAGTCGAGCGCCAGGTCGAAGTAGACGACGTCACGGAACTCGACGGCGGTCTGGCCGTCCGCGAGGGCCAGCTGACCGCCGCTCGGCAGCACCAGCCGGGTGCCGTGGTCCTCCTCGTCCTCGCGGACCTGGATGCCCGCCTCGCGGATCAGCGCGAGCAGCTCGGACGCCGGGCCCAGATCGCCCTCGGCGACGACGTACGCGGGCGGCTGGACCTTCTCCGCGGTGTGCGGCTCGGGACGCTCGCCCTCGTCCCCGTAGTCGTACCAGCCGTGCCCCGACTTGCGGCCGTGGCGGCCCGACTCGACGAGCCTGCGCTGGGCCAGCGAGGGCGTGAACCGCACGTCCTGGAAGAAGGCCTCCCACACGGAGCGCGTGACGGACTCGTTGACGTCCTGGCCGATGAGATCGGTCAGTTCGAAGGCGCCCATCCGGAAGCCCCCCGACTCGCGCAGGACCGCGTCGATCGTGGCGGGGTCGGCGGCCTGGGCCTCGTAGACCGCGAAGGCCTCGGCGTAGAAGGGCCGCGCGATGCGGTTGACGATGAAGCCCGGGGTGTCGGCGCAGGCGACCGGGGTCTTCCCCCAGGCGCGGGCCATCTCGTACGCGCGCGTGGCCGACGTGACGTCGGTCGCGAACCCGGAGACGACCTCCACGAGCGGCAGCAGCGGCGCGGGGTTGAAGAAGTGCAGCCCCACGAAACGGCCGGGATTGCGCAGGGCGCCGCCGATCGCGGTCACCGACAGGGAGGAGGTGTTCGTGGCGAGCAGACAGTCGTCGTCGACGACGTCCTCCAGCTCGCGCAGCAGCTGCTGTTTGACGTCCAGGCGCTCCAGGACGGCTTCGACGACCAGCCCGGAGTCGGCGAGTTCGGCGAGGCTCTCGGCGGGGCGCAGACGCGCGCGGGCGGCGTCCCGTTCGGCGCCGGTCAGCCGGTCCTTCTCGACGAGCCGGTCGAGGCGTGCGGCGATCGCGTCGGCCGCGGCCCCGGCACGGCCCGGCACGGCGTCGTACAGCCGTACGGGGTGGCCCGCGACGAGCGCGACCTGGGCGATGCCCTGGCCCATGGTGCCGGTACCGACGACGGCCACGGGGCCGGCGAGGTCGAGTGCTGTCATGCTCGCGATCCTCCCGCACGGGGTTGTCCACAGGTTCAGCGGACCCCCTTGTCCCGACCGATCGTTCGGTTACTCTAACTCTGTCCGCCCGTTTCTGCCCAGGTCGTGAGCTCGACGGAGAGCTCATGAGACGAGGAGTTGGTCCCTCATGGCCGCCGAACTCACCGCGCACCAGCTGATCGCACAGCACCGGCCCACCCTCGACCAGGCGCTGGAAGCGATCCGCACGCGCGCGTACTGGTCGCCACACCCCGAACACCCCAAGGCGTACGGGGAGAACGGCAGCCTGGACATGGCGGCGGGCAAGGCCGCCTTCGACGCCCTCCTGGGCGGCCGCCTCGACCTCGGCCAGCCCGGCACCGACGACTGGGTGGGCGGCGAGGTCTCGCCGTACGGAATCGAGTTGGGCGTCACGTACCCGCACGCGGACGTCGACACCCTGCTGCCCGCCATGCGCGCGGGGCAGCGCGCGTGGCGCGACGCCGGCGCGGAGATGCGCGCGGTGGTGTGTCTGGAGATCCTCAAGCGGATCAGCGACCGCACCCACGAGTTCGCGCACGCGGTCATGCACACCAGCGGCCAGGCCTTCATGATGGCGTTCCAGGCGGGCGGCCCGCACGCGCAGGACCGCGGCCTGGAGGCGGTGGCGTACGCGTACGTGGAGCAGGTCCGCACCCCCGACGACGCCGAGTGGACGAAGCCCCAGGGCAAGCGCGACCCGATCGCGCTGACCAAGCGGTTCACGCCGGTGCCGCGCGGTGTCGCGCTGGTGATCGGCTGCAACACCTTCCCGACGTGGAACGGCTATCCGGGCCTGTTCGCCTCCCTTGCCACGGGCAACGCGGTCCTCGTGAAGCCCCACCCGCGCGCGGTGCTGCCGCTCGCGCTCACCGTCCAGGTGGCCCGCGAGGTGCTCGCCGAGGCCGGCTTCGACCCGAACCTGGTAGCGCTGGCCGCCGAGCGGGCGGGCGAGGGCATCGCCAAGACCCTGGCGACACGCCCGGAGATCCGGATCATCGACTACACGGGCTCGACGGCGTTCGGCGACTGGCTGGAGGCCAACGCCCGCCAGGCGCAGGTCTACACGGAGAAGGCCGGCGTCAACACGGTGCTCGTGGAGTCGACCGACAACTACAAGGGAATGCTGTCGAACCTCGCATTCTCCTTGTCCCTCTACAGCGGCCAGATGTGCACGACCCCGCAGAACCTCCTGATCCCCCGCGACGGCATCCGTACGGAGGAGGGCCCCAGGACGTACGACGAGGTGGTCGCCGACCTCGCCAGGTCGGTCGGCGGACTCCTCGGGGACGACGCCCGGGCGAACGGCCTGCTGGGCGCGATCGTGAACCCGGATGTGAAGGCCCGCCTGGAGGCGGCCGCGGGCCTCGGCGAAGTCGCCCTCGCCTCACGGGAGATCGCCAACCCCGACTTCCCCGACGCGGTCGTACGCACCCCGGTGATCGTGAAGCTGGACGGCGCCAAGCCGGACGACCAGGCCGCGTTCATGAACGAGTGCTTCGGCCCCGTCTCCTTCGCGGTCGCGGTCGACTCGGCGGCGGACGCCGTGGCACTGCTGCGGCGGACCATCGCCAACAAGGGCGCGATGACGGTGGGCGCGTACACGACCTCGGAGGAGGTCGAGGAGGCCGTCCAGGAGGCCTGCCTGGAGGAGTGCGCCCAGCTCTCGCTCAACCTGACCGGCGGGGTCTACGTCAACCAGACCGCCGCGTTCTCGGACTTCCACGGGTCGGGCGGCAACCCGGCGGCGAACGCCGCGCTGTGCGACGGGGCGTTCGTGGCCAACCGCTTCCGCGTGGTGGAGGTTCGCAGGGAGGCGTGAGGATTTCGCCGGGGCGCGGGACGTCCTGCGGCTGCGGACCATTGTGGCTGGTCGCGCAGTTCCCCGCGCCCCTGATGGGGCGCCCCGTGCCTACGAGGCACTCCAGTGGAACAGCGTCATCGCCACGCTGGTGGCGAGGTTGTAGCTGGACACCTGGGGCCGCATCGGCAGCGAGACCAAGTGGTCCGTGCGGGCGCGCAGTTCACCGGACAACCCGCTCCGCTCGGAGCCGAAGGCGAGGACGGCATCGTCCGGGAGCTTCAGCGACCGGATGTCCTCGCCCTCGGGGTCGAGGGCGAACACCGGCCCGGCGGGCAGCTCGTCCACGGTCAGCCGCTCGACGGCCGTGGCGAAGTGCAGGCCCGCCCCGGCGCGCACCACCGTGGGATGCCACGGATCGAGCGTGCCGGTCGTGACGACCCCCGTCGCGCCGAAACCGGCCGCGAGCCGGATCACGGCCCCCGCGTTGCCGAGGTTGCGCGGCTGGTCGAGGACGACCACGGGCGCGCCGCGGGGCGTGCGGGCCAGCGCCCGCAGGTTGGCGGCACGCTCGGGCCGTACCGCCAGGGCGGCCACGGCGGTGGGGTGCGGGCGGGCGACGAGCGCTTCGTACGCGGCCCGCGGGACCTCCGTCAGGAGGGCGTCCAGTGTGTCCCGTACGTCCGGGGCCAGGTCGTCGGCCAGGGCGAGCGCGGCCTGTCGGTCGGCGGTGACGGCCACCGGGATCTCGGCCCGGAAGCGCACGGCGTGCTTGAGGGCGTGGAAGCCGTCGAGCAGCACGGAGGTGCCGGCGAGCCGGTGCCAGGCGCTCACGGGGTCGAGGTCGCGTGGGTCGAGGTCGCGTGGCTCGGGGTCGCGTGGGTCGACGGGGTCGAGGTCGTGGGGGTCGTCCGTCATGCCGTGAAGCCTACGTGCGGGTGCTCGGCCGTCTCTGCGGTCTCGGCCGTCTCCGGGGGGCGCGGGGGCTCCTTGCGGAGCCCCGGGAGCGTACGCGTACGGCCCAGACGCGAAAACAGCCCTCCACGCGCGCGTGCCACCCATCCGCCCACGCGGCGCAGGAAGGACGTCGGCAGGAACACGGCGTCGGCGGCGATCATCGCGAGCGAGAAGAACGGCAGGCCCAGCACGACGGCGATCACGGCGTGCTCGGTCATCATCGCGGCCAGCAGGACGTTCTTCACCCGCCGGTTGAACAGCGTGAAGGGGAAGGCGACCTGCACGATCACCGTCCCGTACGTCACCAGCAACATCAGTGTGCCGCTCGCGGACAGCAGATCGGAGAGGGCCGGCCAGGGGGAGAAGTAGTCCAGGTGGAGGGGGTAGTAGACGGCGGTGCCGTCCTGCCAGCGCGAACCCTGGATCTTGTACCAGCCGGCGGTCGCGTAGATCAGACACGCCTCGGCCATGATCACGAAGAGGGCGGCGTTGTGGACGAGGTTGGCGACCACGTCGAGGAGGATGCGGGGCTGGACGCTCCGGCCGTACCGTCCGGCCAGCCACCACAGGCCCTGTACGGCCCACAGCCCCCAGTAGACGGCCCGCCAGCCGCCGAGAAAGCCGCCGTCGATCTTCCCCGCGAGCGTGGCCGCGGCCAGCACGAGGCCGAGCACCGTCCAGAGGGCGGGACCGGCCCTGTCCGGGCCGACCCATGCTCCACGCGCGCGTGCCTCCCGGGCCCGGCGCTCCCGCCGCTCGTCCAGCGACCAGACCCGGCCGCAGCGCGTGAGCACGAGGTAGATCGCCATGAGGTGGATGACGTTGTCGCCGCCGTCCCCCATGAAGATGCTGCGGTTCTGCAGGGAGAGCACGCCGACCATGAAGAGCACGGACATGGTCCGGGTGCGCCAGCCGAGCATCAGCAGAAGGCTGGACAGTACGGCGAACGCGTAGACGATCCCGAACCAGACCTGGCCGTCGGCCCACATCAGGGCCGTGAAGGCGTGGTTGTTCGCGATGAGCTGCTGGGCGAGATCCCAGCTCCAGGGGCCGTCGGGCCCGTACATCTCCTCCCGGTGCGGGAATTCCCGCAGCAGGAACAGCAGCCAGGTCCCGGCGAAGCCTATGCGGATCACGGCGCTCTGGTACGGGCCGAGCGCCTCGCCGGTGACGCGCATGATGGCGTGCGCGAGGGTCCGGTCGACGCGCTGCTTCCGGTCGAACCGGCTTATCCGCCCGGCCAGCCGCTCCCGACCGAGGTCGCGCGTCCGGTCCCGGCCGGGGCTGCTCGTCCGGTGGTGGTCGGGGGTGCTCGCCGGCGCGCCGATCGGCGCACTGGCTGGGGCGCCGACTGGGGCGCCGACTGGAGCAGCGGCCGGGGCAGCGATCGGGGTCGGGCCGCGGTCACGGTTGCCCGGGCGGTCTTGGTTGTCCGGCGGGGAGGGCTTGGGGTCGTGGTTGTCCGTCGGGTCATGGCTGTCCGTCGGGTCGTGGCCGAGGTCGCTCATCGGGCGCTCGCCTCCGTCCCCGTGGACTCCGCGGGCCGCGTCCCGGCCGCCCGGTCGGCCTCCGAGACCGGCCACCAGGGCAGCTCGCGGACGATGGGCTTGTCGGACACCTGCTCCTGGCTCCACTTCGGAGGCGGCACATTGGTCGTACGGGAGCGGACCTGGACCTGTTGCACGGCCGCGCCCCGGCCACCGGCCTGCTCACGGTCGAGCCGCAGGACCACGATGCGGCGCAGATACTTCTCCGAGAGGGCGCCGCGCAGGCCGTTCGGACGGTTCGCGTTGTCGTGCGTGGCCACGAAGAAGTCCCAGGCCCGGCGCAGCTCGTTCTGCTGGGTGTGGCTGGGCAGCAGGTTGCCGTCGATGGCGGCGCCGTCCAGCGCGGAGAGGTCGTACCAGCGGGTCGTCCTGATGTCACCGTCCGCGGCCCGCACCTCGGCACGGACCTGGACCGCGATGTTCTGCTGCAGCGGGTCGGGCGCGAAGAGCTTCCAGTTCTGCTCGAACTCGGGGTAGATCCACTCGTCGATCGCCTGCCCGTGCTGCTTGGTGACCGTGTTCGACGGCGCGACATGCAGGAAGACCATGCCGACGTGCACGCAGGCGGCGACCGCGACGACGGCGAGCGCGAGCGCCGCGGCGATCTGAAAGGGGAGGGAGAGGGCGGCGATGCCGGCCTGAGGGGGAAGCGGGGGACCGGCGAGGGCCGTGTCGTCGTACTGCTCGTCGTACTGCGGGTCGTCCTGCCCGTCGAACCGCTGCTCGTCGCCTTGCTGGTCACCGTACTGCTGGGGGATCCGGGCGGGAGCCTCGCCGGAGGGGTTCCGCCCGCTCAGGGGCTCATGGGTACCCGGAGTACCGTGATCGTCCGAGGTCTCGTGGCCCTCCGGCGGAAGGCTGTCGGGGACGGCGGCCGGGGGCTCGCCCGGCACGGGCCGGGCGTTCGAGCCCTTGTCGTACGCGTCCATTCCGCCCCGTTCCCGCTTCCCGAAGTCTGTCCGATTCCCGTCGCCCACCCCGCGACGGTCGCACCGGCACGGTACTCAGGCCCGGCCGCCCAGCACAGTCCCATGGGTCACAGAGGCCACGAGGTTATCCACAGCGGTTGACACCTTACGACCCTCACCTCTCCTCAAATCGAACACGCCGACCGATCGGTCGGGAGCCCGCCGGTGCCCGCAGGACCGACCCGCCCGCACCGTTCCCTTCTTGTAGAACCTGTTCTATCTTTGCGCTCCGCCAGATCACCGGATCCGCCGGAGGGACAAGGCCGTGGACTTCACCTTCACCGAGGAGCAGCAGGCGGCCGTGGAAGCGGCGAGGGCGGTGTTCGCGGGGGTCGCGCCGGACGGTGTGCCCAGTCCCGCGCTCACCGCCGGCGCCGTCGCGGACGACTTCGACCGCGCGCTGTGGGCGAAACTCGCCGACGCGGACCTGCTGAGCCTGTTGCTCGACGACCGCCACGGCGGCGCGGGCCTGGACGCCGTCGCGCTCTGTCTGGTGCTGCGCGAGTCCGCGAAGGTGCTCGCGCGGGTGCCGTTGCTGGAGAGCACCGCGGCCGCGGTGACCGTGCAGACGTACGGCGGCGAGGAGTTGAAGGCGGACCTGCTCGCCCGGACCGGCCGGGGTGAGCTGGTCCTGACGGTCGCCGCGAACGGACGCACCGGCCACGACGGCGCCGAACTCGCCGTGACCGCACGGCCGGAGGGCGACCAGTGGGTGCTGGACGGGATGCAGACGGCCGTCCCCTGGGCGCAGAACGCCGACTTCGTCCTCGTACCCGCGCTGAGCAGCGACTCGGGCCGCTCCGTGCTCGCCCTTGTCCCCCGCGTCCACGAAGGCGCGCTGCTCGCCGAGCAGTTCTCGACAACGGGCGAGCGGCTCGGCGAACTCCGGCTGGATTCCGTACGCGTTCCCGCCCGTGACGTCATCGACGCCGACGGAGCCTGGGAGTCGCTGCGCGACCTGCTCGCCACCGGGACGTGCGCGCTGGCGCTCGGGCTGGGTGAAGGAGTGCTCAGGATGACGAGCGAATACACCAGCAAGCGGGAGCAGTTCGGCTTCCCGGTCGCCACGTTCCAGGCCGTGGCCGTGCAGGCCGCCGACCGCTACATCGACCTGCGCGCGATGGAGGCGACCCTCTGGCAGGCCGCGTGGCGGATCAGCTCGGGGGCGAGCGGGGCGCTCCCCGCTTCGGGTGACATCGCCGTCGCCAAGATCTGGGCCTCCGAGGGCGTACGCCGTGTCGTGCAGACCGCACAGCATCTGCACGGCGGCATCGGCGCGGACACCGACTACCCCCTGCACCGCTACCACGCCTGGGCCAAACACCTGGAACTCTCACTCGGCCCGGCGGCAGCACACGAGGAGACACTGGGCGACCTGCTGGCGGCGCATCCCTTGGGATGAGCGCACCCTTGGGACGAACCCGAGGCTCAGGGATGAGCGCGAGGCGTTGTGCCGAACCAAGGCTCTGGGATGAGCGAGGGGCCTTGAGACAGACGGGCGGCCAGGAGACCCGGCCGCCCCGGGTCGGCTAGAGCACGAACCCGGACTGCCCCTCCGCGTTCACCACAGGACGGCCCGCGGCCGCCCAGACCTGCATGCCGCCGTCGACGTTCACCGCGTCGATGCCCTGCTGGACCAGGTACATCGCGACCTGTGCCGAACGGCCCCCGGAGCGGCAGATCACATGGACCCTGCCGTCCTGCGGCGCCGCCTCGGTCAGCTCGCCGTAGCGTGCGACGAAGTCACTGATGGGAATGTGCAGCGCTCCTTCGGCGTGACCCGCCTGCCACTCGTCGTCCTCCCGGACGTCCAGCAGGAAGTCACCGTCCGCGAGATCCGAGACCTCGACCGTGGGCACACCAGCTCCGAAACTCATGCCCCGACGCTACCCGACCGGACCGCTCCGCAACTCGGCCCGGGGTACGCGAACGAACGCGGTCGGACACCGCCGGCCCCAGGGCCGACGTCACCGGAGGTCTGCCCTCAGGCGCCGCTGCCGAGCAGGCCCGCCAGCTCGGCCTCCCGCTCGCTCACCTGCGCCAGCAGCTGCTCGGCGATCTCCTCCAGCAGCCGGTCGGGGTCGTCCGGCGCCATCTTGAGCATCGCGCCGATCGCGCTCTCCTCCAGGTCGCGGGCGACGAGCGCGAGCAGTTCCTTGCGCTGGGCGAGCCATTCGAGCCGGGCGTAGAGCTCCTCGCTACGGCTCGGGCGCCATTCCTCGGCCACAGGTCCCGCGGCCCACTCCTCGGACAGCTCCCGGAGCAGCGGCTCGTCCCCACGGCCGTACGCCGCGTTGACCCGGGAGATGAACTCGTCGCGCCGAGCGCGCTCAGTGTCGTCCTGCGCCAGGTCCGGGTGCGCCTTGCGGACCAGCTCCCGGTAGAGCTTGCGGGCCTCGTCGCTCGGCCTGACCCGCTGCGGCGGCCGCACCGGCTGCTCGGTCAGCATGGCCGAAGCCTCGGGGGACAGCCCGTCCGAGTCGAGCCAGTCGTGGAACAACTCCTCGATCCCCGGCATCGGCATGACGCGGGCCCGCGCCTCCTGTGCCTTGCGCACGTCCTCCGGGTCACCGGTGCTCGCGGCCCGCGCCTCGGCGATCTGTGCGTCCAGCTCGTCGAGCCGCGAGTACATCGGCCCGAGCTTCTGGTGGTGCAGCCGGGAGAAGTTCTCCACCTCGACCCGGAACGTCTCCACCGCGATCTCGAACTCGATCAACGCCTGCTCGGCCGCCCGAACAGCCCGCTCCAGCCGCGCCTCGGGCCGCTCCGCCTCTTCACCCCCGGCGTCGGGTTCGGCGACATCACCGACGGGATCGTCCCCCACCACCTCGTCGCCTCCGACCGCCCCCGTCGACGCACCGGCGCCCGATTCGGCACCTGCCTCGACAGACGGCTCGGCATCCACCTCGGCAGACGGCTCGGCATCCACCTCGACGGAGGGCTCGGAGGACGGCACATCCTCGACGTGCGCCTCGCCGACGTGCGCCTTGTCGCCGCCAGGCTCACTGGCGCGCGGCTCACCGGCGACCCGCTCCGCGGAGGGCTCGGACGACGGCTCGGACGGGGACTGCTCAGCTTCCGGGGTGGTCACCCGCCCAGCCTAGGCCACGGCTGCACCGGCCACCGGAACCCGCCTGGGACAAGGACTTTCACCCCTGCCACCGGCTCCCCGGCCTCCCGCCCTCAGCCCGTCACCGTTCAAGTCCCCGGCTTCTCGGCTCCCCGTTTCCCCAGTTCCCAGCCTCCGGCTTCCTGGCTTCCGTGCTTCCCGGCTCCCGGCCTCGGCCCTCGGCCCCGCGCCCCCGACCTCCGGCGCGCAGGCACGCAGGCTCTCGGACGTTCAGACCCCCAGCTCTCCCACGATCCGCCCCGCCCGCACGGCCGTCACCAGCTCCGCGTGGTCGGCCTCGGTCCGGTCCGCGTAGGCCACCGAGAAGGTAGCGACCGCCTCGTCCAGTTCCTCACTCTTGCCGCAGTACCCCGCGATGAGCCGTGGATCGGCGCTGTGCGCGTGCGCCCGCGCCAGCAGAGCCCCTGTCATCCGGGCGTAGTCGTCTATCTGGTCCGCGGCCAGCGCCGCCGGATCGACGCTGCCCTTGCGGTTGCGGAACTGCCGTACCTGGAAGGGGCGCCCCTCGACCGACGTCCAGCCGAGGAGGATGTCGCTGACGACCTGCATCCGCTTCTGGCCGAGAACGACCCGGCGGCCCTCGTGCGCGACCTCGGGCACCGGGAGGCCGATCGTCGCCAGATGCGGCACCAGGACGGACGTACGGGCCTCCTTCACCTGGAGGACGAGGGCCTCACCGCGGTGGTCGAGGAGCAGCACCACGTACGAACGCGTGCCCACGCTGCCCGTGCCGACCACGCGGAACGCCACGTCGTGCACCGCGTAGCGCGCGAGGAGCGGGAGGCGGTCCTCGGAGAGCGAGGCCAGATACTCCTCCAGCGACCGCGCGACCGCGGAAGCCTCGTCGTCCGGCACGCGTCGCAGCACCGGCGGAGCGTCGACGAAGCGGCGCCCGCCGCCCTCCACGACCTCGGTCGACTTGGCCGCGAACCGCCCACTGGTGTTGCCACGGGCCTTCTCCGAGACCCGCTCCAGCGTGCCGAGCAGATCGTGGGCGTCCGTGTGCGAGACCAGTTCCTCGTCCGCGATGGCGTTCCACGCGTCCAGGACCGGGAGCTTGGCGAGCAGCCGCATGGTGCGCCGGTACGAACCGGTCGCGAAGTACGCCGCCTTGCGGCAAGTGTCCTCGTCGGCCCCCGCTTCCCGGCCGGCGAGCACCAGCGAGGTCGTGAGCCGCTTCAGGTCCCATTCCCACGGCCCGTGGACCGTTTCGTCGAAGTCGTTCAGGTCCATGACGAGGCCGCCGCGCGCGTCCCCGTACAGACCGAAGTTCGCCGCGTGCGCGTCGCCGCAGATCTGGGCACCGATGCCGGTCAGCGGCGTACGCGCCAGGTCGTAGGCCATGAGTCCGGCAGAACCGCGCAGGAAGGCGAAGGGGGTGGCCGCCATCCGGCCGATCCGGATCGGCGTGAGCCCGGGGATCCGGCCGTGGTTGGACGCGTCGACCGCGGTCACCGCGTCCGGGCGGTCGCCGTTCGTGTCGATGGAGGCGTGCGCACTGCGCGGGACGCTGTCCCGCAGCGCCTTGCCCTCCTCCTTGGGCGAAACCTGCCCCTTGGCCGGGCCCTCCCCGGACGGTCGCGCGAACCCGCGCACCGCCGGAACCCTTGCCGCCCCGGCCACCACACCACCGGTCTCGCTCACCCGAACCGCCTCCCCCGCACACGAACATCGATTTCGAGACGACCGTACCGCCGGGCGTCGATCCGTGTGAGCCCCTGTGGACAACTCCGCGGCTGTGGAAAACACCCAGATCAGCGCCGACTCGGCGCCGAAGACGGCTCGCGGGCGGTGCCGGCGCTACTTCCGGAACTGCTCCTGGCAGCGCCCGTCCTCGGCCAGATACGTCTTCGCCCACGCGCCCAGCTCCCCCAGCGCGGGCTCCAACGCCGCCCCCGCCTCCGTCAGCCGGTAGGAGACCCGCAGCGGCGGCCCGTCGTCGACCTCGCGGACCACCAGCCCGACCGTCGCCAGCTCGGTGAGCCGGTCGGAGAGCATGCGCTCGCTGATGCCGGGGATGGCACGGCGCAGATCGGCGAAGTGCACGGGGGCGGGCAGGAGCACGGCCACGATCGGGCCCGTCCAGCGCTTTCCGAGCACCTGGAAGACCTGGGTGATGCCGTTGTCCACGCGCCTGCACGACGCAGCGTCGTGGTTTTCCTGGACCGCCATGCCCTCAGGGTACTGGTCTCCCGTGAGGGGGTGAAAAAAAGTAAGCGACTGTGTTATTCATAGTTACGAACAGAAACGCAGTCCACGGCGGCGGGCCACACCGCACCTGGACTGCCAGAAGTACAGCGCCGCCTCGGCGCACCCGTCGGACAACGCTCCGTCGGACCACATCGCCGAACCACCCTCACTGGAGAACTCATGGCCACCCTGCTGCACCTGGACTCGTCCGTCTTCCCGGGTCCCGCCTCGGCGTCCCGCGCCGTCACGGACGCCTTCCGCACGACCTGGGAGGAGCAGCACCCGCAGGGCACGGTGATCTACCGCGACCTCTCCCTGAATCCCGTGCCGCACATCACCGCCGACGCCCACAGCGCCAGCTTCGCCGATCCGTCGGAGCACACGCCGGAGCAGGCCGCGGCCTTCGCCGAGCGTGTGGGGTTCATCGAGGAGCTGGAGCGGGCGGACGCCGTGCTGATCGGCGCGCCCATGTACAACTACTCGATCCCGTCGACCCTCAAGGCGTGGCTGGACAACGTGGTCCTCTACGGCCGTACCGCGGGCGAGACCCCGTCCGCCAAGGGCACCCCGGTCACCGTCGTGGCCAGCCGCGGTGGCTCCTACGCGCCGGGCACCCCGCGCGCGGGCTACGAGTACGTGCAGAACTATCTGGAGGCCGTCCTCAAGGACATGCTCGCCCTGGATCTCGAGTTCATCGTCCCGGAGCTCACGATGGCCCCGCACAACCCGGCGATGGCCGAGCTGGTCCCGCTCTTCGAGGCCTCCCGCGCCAAGGCCCTGCAGGAGGCGGCCGACAAGGCCAGGACCCTCGCCGACCAGCTCACGTCCAAGGCGGCCTGACGCTTCACCGCGCGAGCACGCACGACGTCACCAGGCACCACGTCACCATGCACCCCGATCGTGCGGCGCCCAATGTGCCCGAAGCGGCGCCGCACGACCGTTTTCCCCCCTCTACGGAGAGGGCACTTTCACTGATGGGCATCCCTGGGAGACTCATTTCCCCCTGGAGACCCATTTCCCCTGGGGACCGCATCGCCCCTGGGGACGCCATCGCGGCCCCAGAATCCTTCACGTTCACGTTCACGACGGAAGTCGCCCCTACGCGGGCGCCGCTGCCGCTGCCCGGTTGATCCCGTCCGTCTCCAGCACCCGCTCGGCCGCCCCGTCCCGGGCCACCGCGATCATCGCCAGGCCAACCTGTTCGGTCGTGGTGATCCGCCGGGGCGCCAGCTTCCGCAGGACGGGCAGCAGGGGCCCGGTCAACGCGTAGATCGCCCGGTACACCCGGGTCTTCGACCGGATTCCGTGCAGCGGCTGGATGAGCCCCGGCCGGAACATGTACGCCTCGACACCGTCCAGGGCGAGCAGCGCGTTCTCCGTCTCCCCCTTGACCCGCGCCCACATCACACGCCCCTGCGCGGAACCGTCGGTCCCCTGCCCGGACACGTAACAGAAGGTCAGCCCGGGATTCCAGCGGGCCAGCGAACGCGCCACCTCGAGCGTGAGGTCGTACGTGACCTTCCGGTACGCGTCCTCCTTCATCCCCGCCGAGGAAACCCCGAGAGGGAAGAAGCAGGCGTCGTACCCGGAGAGCTCGCTCTCCAGCCCGCCGAGATCCATGAGATCGGCCCGCACGACCTCACTCAGCTTCGGATGCGAGACCCCCACCGCGGTCCGCCCGACCACGAGCACACTCTCGACACCCGCGTCCCGCAGACACTCCCGCAAGACCCCTTGCCCGACCATCCCGGTCGCCCCAAAAAGGATCACCTTCACAAGGCCCACTCCCACCACATAGCCGGACCGGAACCCTAGGCCCTACCCACCCGAGCCGCACGCCACAGGGCCGAAGGACCAGTCCCGCCAAGGCTCCCACCGCTTCACCGACTCGCGCCGCCCCGCTTCTTCCTGACCCAGCCCTGACAAACCCACCGGACGAGCGCCCAGATGCGCACACGCCTTTCCATAACGAGGCAGCGTCTGAGGAGAGTTGTTCCGCATCGGATCGATTTTGCACTCGGGGTGCGTCCGCCCGCGGGACGTCCGCAGTCGACGCCTGGGTGAACCAGCGGAGACATCCACCCCGCGGCACTGCCCCAGCGAAAGAGTCAGCCTCACGCAAAGCAGGCCCCCGGCCGTGAGATACCTCACCGCCGGGGGGCCTGCCCTGCTCTGTAGGGGGCCGGGGTGGACAGTCCGGCCGGGCCTGAGGCCGGGAACGAAGAACGGGCCCCCACCGGAACTTTCGTTCTGGTGGAGACCCGGTCTTCTGTGGTGCGCGAGGGGGGAGTTGAACCCCCACGCCCTTGCGGGCACTGGAACCTGAATCCAGCGCGTCTGCCTATTCCGCCACCCGCGCATTGGGTGTGTCGTCCGTCTCCCACCGAGTGGGTGAGCGCCTGCCGACATGCAGAAGATTAGCACGCTGGATGGGGTGGATTCACATCCGTTTCCGAGGGCCGGAGGTGGGGCAGCGGACCTCCACGTCGGCCCGCCATCAGCCCCGCTTCACCTGCGGGACCGCCTCGGACGGCACCCCGGATCCCTCCGTCCCCACCCTCCACGTATCAACGAGAACCGGTTCACGTATCAACCTCGTACCGGTCCAGGCCATCTCCCCAGGAGGGGGCCGGGGTCCACAGTCGGGTGCGGGACACTGTGGGTGCGCCACCTCTACGATCCTTCTCATACGGAGTGCCCGGGGGGAGTTCGAAGAGGGGCTTCGGAGGGAACTTCGGGAGGGGACTTCAGTGGGCGTCGACTTCTGTCGACCGGGCCGACAGGGGGAACCAGCCGATTTCCCGGCGCGTGGATACGATCAGTAAGCAGTACCAGGGCAACGACGACGGAGGAGGTGCCCCATGGGAGTCCTGAAGAAGTTCGAGCAACGTCTCGAAGGTCTGGTCAACGGCACCTTCGCCAAGGTGTTCAAGTCCGAGGTCCAGCCCGTGGAGATCGCAGGAGCGCTCCAGCGCGAGTGCGACAACAACGCCACGATCTGGAACCGCGACCGGACCGTCGTCCCGAACGACTTCATCGTGGAGCTGAGCACGCCCGACTTCGAGCGGCTCAGCCCCTACTCCGGCCAGCTCGGTGACGAGCTCGCCGGCATGGTGCGCGACTACGCCAAGCAGCAGCGCTACACCTTCATGGGCACCATCAAGGTCCATCTGGAGAAGGCGGACGACCTGGACACGGGCCTGTACCGGGTCCGCAGCCGTACGCTCGCCTCCTCCGCCAACCAGCAGGCCACTCCCGAGCGCGCACCCGCGGGCCCGCCCCCGGCGGCGGCCCGCGGCCAGGCAGGTGGCTACGGCTACCCGCCCGCGGCCGCTCCTCCCATGCCTGCCGCGCCGCCCCCCGGCGGCCGTCCGGGCGCCGCACCCGCGGGCCAGCGGCCCGCCGCGGCCCCGCAGCCGGGTGGACGTACGCGGCACTGGATCGAGATCAACGGCACCCGCCATCAGATCTCCCGCCCGACGCTGGTGCTGGGCCGCAGCACCGAAGCCGACGTGCGGATCGACGACCCCGGCGTCTCGCGCCGGCACTGTGAGATCCGGACCGGAACGCCCTCGACTGTCCAGGATCTCGGGTCCACCAACGGCATCGTGGTGGACGGGCAGCACACCACCCGCGCTACGCTCCGCGACGGCTCGCGGATCGTCGTGGGCAGCACCACCATCATTTACCGGCAAGCCGAAGGGTGAAGCGGGGGCAATGTCAGAGCTGACCCTCACGGTCATGCGGCTGGGTTTCCTGGCCGTACTGTGGCTGTTCGTGATCGTGGCCGTGCAGGTCATCCGCAGCGACCTGTTCGGAACGCGCGTCACACAGCGCGGCTCGCGCAGGGACGCCAACCGACCGCAGCAGGCCGCGCGCCAAGCCGCGCCGCCGCAGCAGCGCCAGCAGGCGGCACCACCGAGCGGCGGCGGCCGTCAGCGCCGTGGCGCCCCCACCAAGCTGGTCGTCTCCGAGGGCATCCTCACGGGCACGACGGTCGCCCTGCAGGGGCAGACCATCACCCTGGGACGTGCACACGACAGCACCATCGTGCTGGACGACGACTACGCGTCCAGCAGGCATGCCAGGATCTACCCGGACCGTGACGGCCAGTGGATCGTCGAAGACCTCGGGTCCACCAACGGCACGTATCTCGACCGGAACCGACTGACGACTCCCACGCCGATCCCGCTGGGCGCGCCGATCCGCATCGGCAAGACCGTCATCGAGCTGCGGAAGTAGTGCTACGTCATGAATGAGCGCGAGCGGAGCGAGCGGGCAGCGGCGGTCCACACGACGGACCCCGGCGCGCTCCCGACCGGAGGGTGGGCACCGTGCGGATGTACCCGGAGCCGACGGGCGAGGTGCGCATGAGTCTGTCACTGCGCTTCGCCGCCGGATCGCACAAAGGCATGATCCGCGAGGGCAACGAGGACTCCGGCTACGCCGGTCCCCGGCTGCTCGCGATCGCGGACGGAATGGGCGGCCAGGCCGCCGGTGAGGTGGCCTCCTCCGAGGTCATCTCCACCATCGTCGCGCTCGACGACGACGTGCCGGGCTCCGACATCCTCACCTCGCTCGGGACGGCCGTTCAGCGCGCCAACGACCAGCTCAGGATGATGGTCGAGGAGGACCCCCAGCTCGAAGGCATGGGGACGACCCTCACCGCGCTCCTGTGGACCGGGCAGCGGCTCGGCCTCGTACACGTCGGTGACTCCCGCGCGTATCTGCTGCGGGACGGCGTGCTGACGCAGATCACGCAGGACCACACGTGGGTGCAGCGCCTCGTCGACGAGGGCCGCATCACGGAGGAGGAGGCCACCACCCACCCGCAGCGCTCCCTGCTGATGCGCGCGCTGGGCAGTGGCGACCATGTCGAGCCGGACCTCTCCATCCGTGAGGTCCGCGCAGGCGACCGGTATCTGATCTGCTCCGACGGGCTGTCCGGGGTCGTCTCCCATCAGACGATGGAGGACACCCTCGCCAGCTACCAGGGCCCGCAGGAGACCGTGCAGCAGCTCATCGAGCTCGCGCTGCGCGGCGGCGGCCCCGACAACATCACGGTCATCGTGGCCGACGTCCTCGACATCGACGGCGGGGACACCCTCGCGGGGCAGCTCTCCGACACCCCCGTCGTCGTGGGCGCGGTCGCCGAGAACCAGCACCAGCTGCACGACAACGGCGCCATGCAGACGCCCGCCGGCCGTGCCTCCAACCTCGGCCGGCAGGTGCCCGGGCAGGGCGGCGGCGGAGAGTTCGGCCCGCCCGGCAGCGGCGACACCACCGGCTACGTACCCACCGGCGGTTTCGGCGGCTACTCGGACGACGACTTCGTCAAGCCGCGCTCCGGGCGGAAGTGGCTGAAGAGATCTCTCTACATCGCCCTCGCGCTCGGCGTCATCGGCGGCGGGCTGTACGGCGGCTACCGCTGGACGCAGACTCAGTACTACGTCGGCGCCAACGACGAGCACGTCGCGCTGTACCAGGGGATCAGCCAGGACCTGGCCTGGGTCTCGCTCTCGAAGGTGGAGAAGGATCACCCCGAGATCGAACTCAAGTACCTGCCGCCGTACCAGCAGAAGCAGGTCAAGGCCACGATCGCCGAGGGCGGTCTGACCGACGCCCGCTCGAAGATCGAGGAGCTGGCCACCCAGGCGTCCGCGTGCAAGAAGGACGCCGAGCGCCGCGAGGCGGACAGCAAGGAGAACGCGAAGACCGGTGAGGGCGAGGCCGGCGGTGTCACGGGAACCACACGGACCTCAGCCGCGTCCAAGGCGACACCTACGCCGACCCCGACGGGGTCCGGTACAGCATCGCCCGACCCGTCCAAGTCCACGACCGCACCCACTCCCACACCCGGCCCCAGCCTCTCCGACGAAGAGCAGAAGCTGGTCTCGCTGTGCGGTAAGCAGTAAGCAGCCGTGAGGGGCCCTGTCACACGATGAGCAGTACTTCCAACCCGTCGACGCATCACACGTCCACGATCGGCTCGATCGGAGCACCGAGCCGACGCAACACCGAGCTCGCGCTGCTGGTGTTCGCCGTGGTCATCCCGGTGTTCGCCTACGCCAACGTCGGCCTGGCCATGAACGACTCGGTGCCGCCCGGGCTGCTGAGCTACGGTCTCGGCCTCGGCCTGCTCGCGGGCGTCGGCCATCTCGTCGTGCGGAAGTTCGCGCCGTACGCGGACCCGCTGCTGCTGCCGCTGGCCACGCTGCTCAACGGCATCGGGTTGGTGGTGGTGTGGCGCCTGGACCAGTCGCAGCGACTGCAGCAGAGCCCCAACTTCTTCGAGGCCGCTCCTCGCCAGCTGCTGAACTCCGCGCTGGGCGTCGCCCTGTTCGTGGTCGTGCTGATCTTCCTCAAGGACCACCGCGTCCTGCAGCGCTACACCTACATCTCCATGGTCGCAGCGGTGATCCTGCTGCTCCTCCCGCTGGTCCCGGGCCTCGGCGTGAACGTCTTCGGCGCGAGGATCTGGATCAAGATTCCCGGCCTCGGCACCATCCAGCCCGGTGAGTTCGCGAAAATCGCCCTGGCGGTCTTCTTCGCCGGCTATCTCATGGTGAAACGCGACGCCCTGGCCCTGGCCAGCCGCCGCTTCATGGGGCTCTACCTGCCCCGCGGGCGGGACCTCGGCCCGATCGTCGTCATCTGGGCGCTCTCCATCCTGATCCTGATCTTCGAGACCGACCTGGGTACCTCGCTGCTGTTCTTCGGCATGTTCGTGATCATGCTGTACGTCGCCACCGAGCGGACCAGCTGGATCGTGTTCGGTCTGCTGATGTCCGCGGCCGGCGCCGTCGGTGTCGCCTCCTTCGAGTCGCACGTCCAGCAGCGCGTCCAGGCCTGGCTCGACCCGATGCGCGAGTACGAGCTGAGCCAGCAGGGCGTCCTGGGCCACACCGAGCAGTCGATGCAGGCCCTGTGGGCCTTCGGCTCCGGTGGCACCCTCGGTACCGGACTCGGTCAGGGCAACTCCGACCTCATCGGCTTCGCCGCCAACTCCGACTTCATCCTCGCCACCTTCGGCGAGGAGCTGGGCCTGGCCGGTGTGATGGCGATCCTGCTGATGTACGGCCTGATCGTGGAGCGCGGCGTCCGTACGGCGCTCGCGGCCCGTGACCCGTTCGGCAAGCTCCTCGCCGTCGGCCTGTCCGGCGCCTTCGCCCTTCAGGTCTTCGTCGTCGCCGGCGGCGTCATGGGCCTGATCCCGCTGACCGGTATGACGATGCCCTTCCTGGCGTACGGCGGTTCCTCCGTCATCGCCAACTGGGCCCTCATCGGCATCCTGATCAGGATCAGCGACACCGCCCGCCGCCCCGCGCCGGCCCCCGCGCCCAACCCCGACGCCGAGATGACCCAGGTGGTCCGACCGTGAACAAGCCCCTGCGCCGGATCGCGATCTTCTGCGGACTCCTCGTCCTCGCGCTGCTCATCCGCGACAACTGGATCCAGTACGTCCAGGCCGACTCGCTGAAGAAGGACACGAAGAACCGCCGTGTCGCCATAGCGCGCTATGCCACACCGCGCGGCGACATCATCGTCGACGGCAACCCGATCACCGGGTCCACGAAGACGAGCGGCGACGACTTCAACGACTTCGAGTACAAGCGCACGTACAAGGACGGCGCGATGTGGGCCCCCGTCACGGGCTACGCCTCGCAGGCCTTCGGCGCCACGCAGCTGGAGAGCATCGAGGACGGCATCCTCACCGGCAACGACGACCGGCTCTTCTTCCGCCGCACCCTCGACATGATCACCGGCAAGAAGCAGGAGGGCGGCAATGTCGTCACCACGCTCAACGCCGCCGCGCAGAAGGCCGCGTACAACGGTCTGCTGAAGCAGGGCAAGGGTGCCGTCGCCGCGATCGACCCCGAGACCGGCGCGATCCTGGCGCTGGCCTCCACCCCCTCGTACGACCCGTCGTCGTTCGCCGGGAACTCCACCAAGGTCGACGGCAAGGCCTGGACCAAGCTGCAGAAGAAGAACAACCCAGACGACCCGATGCAGAACCGGGCACTGCGCGAGATCTACCCGCCCGGGTCGACCTTCAAGGTGGTCACGGCCGCGGCGGCGCTGGAGCACGGCATCGTCGACAGCGCCGACGAGAAGACCGACTCGCCACTGCCGTACACCCTGCCGGACAGCACCACCGAGCTGAAGAACGAGGGGAACATCCCCTGCAAGGACGCGACGCTGCGCGAGGCGCTGCGCGTCTCCTGCAACACCGTCTTCGGCAAGCTGGGCGTCGATGTCGGCAAGGAGGACATGCTGGAGACGGCCAAGAAGTTCGGCTTCAACGAGGAGCAGTTCATCCCGATCCGCTCCAGCGCCTCCAACTTCCCCGAGAAGATGGACAGGCCGCAGACCGCGCTCAGCTCGATCGGCCAGTTCGAGACGGCCACGACGCCGCTGCAGATGGCCATGGTGGCCTCGGCCATCGCCAACGACGGCACGCTCATGAAGCCGTACATGGTCGACAAGCTCCAGGCGCCCGGCCTCGACGTCATCGAGCAGACCGAGCCCTCCGAGATGAGCGAGCCGCTGTCCGAGAAGAACGCCCAGATCCTTCAGTCGATGATGGAGACGGTCGTCAAGGAGGGCACCGGCACCAAGGGCCAGATCAACGAGGACGGCGTCACCGTCGGCGGCAAGACCGGTACCGCCCAGCGTGGTGTCGACAACAGCGAGAACCCGTACGCCTGGTTCATCTCGTACGCGAAGCTCGACGACGGCAGCTCACCGGTCGCCGTCGCCGTGGTCGTCGAGGACGAGAGCGCCAACCGTGACGACATCTCCGGCGGCGGTCTCGCGGCACCGATTGCGAAGGACGTGATGAAGGCAGTCATCGACAGCAAGAAGTGACCCCGCTCACGTCCCCTTCACATCGGTGCACGTTGCGATACCGGTCCTGTATCGGGTGACGGTTGTGGCCAGGTCAGTCAAGGCGAGCCGGGTACGGTATGCCCGGACAGCACACCGCCGGACCACACGTGGTGTGGTCAGGACCGTCGGAGAGGGCTGGTAGGTAGCTATGGAAGAGCCGCGTCGCCTCGGCGGCCGGTACGAGCTGGGCCACGTGCTCGGCCGTGGTGGCATGGCGGAGGTACACCTCGCCCATGACACCCGGCTCGGCCGCACGGTGGCGGTGAAGACGCTGCGAGCGGACCTCGCGCGCGATCCGTCATTCCAGGCCCGGTTCCGCCGGGAGGCCCAGTCGGCCGCCTCGCTCAACCATCCCGCGATCGTCGCCGTGTACGACACGGGTGAGGACTACATCGAGGGCATCTCCATCCCGTACATCGTGATGGAGTACGTCGACGGGTCCACGCTGAGAGAGCTGCTGCACTCCGGGCGCAAGCTGCTGCCCGAGCGCGCCATGGAGATGACCATCGGCATCCTCCAGGCGCTCGAGTACTCGCACCGCAACGGAATCGTCCACCGCGACATCAAGCCGGCGAACGTCATGCTGACGCGCAACGGCCAGGTCAAGGTCATGGACTTCGGCATCGCCCGCGCCATGGGCGACTCCGGCATGACGATGACGCAGACCGCGGCGGTCATAGGAACCGCGCAGTACCTGTCCCCGGAGCAGGCGAAGGGCGAGCAGGTCGACGCCCGTTCCGACCTGTACTCGGCGGGCTGTCTGCTGTACGAGCTCCTGACGGTCCGCCCGCCGTTCATCGGGGACTCCCCGGTCGCGGTCGCGTACCAGCACGTGCGTGAGGAGCCGCAGGCGCCCAGCGTCTTCGACCCCGAGATCACGCCCGAGATGGACGCCATCGTCCTGAAGGCGCTCACCAAGGACCCGGACTACCGCTACCAGTCCGCCGACGAGATGCGCGTGGACATCGAGGCCTGCCTCGACGGCCAGCCCGTCGCGGCCACGGCGGCCATGGGCTCCGTGGGCTACGGCGGCTACCCGGACGACCGGCCCACCACCGCTCTGCGCTCCACGGACGCGCAGGCCACGTCCATGCTGCCTCCGATGAACCCGGACGACGGCGGCTTCGGCTACGACGACCGGGCCGGGCGCCGACGCCAGCAGAAGAAGAGCAACACCTCAACAATCCTGCTGGTCGTCGCGGGTCTGCTCGTGCTGGTCGGCGCGATCCTCATCGGCAAGTGGGCGTTCACCGGGCAGGGCGGGTCGGGCGACGACTCGTTCCCGGCGCCGAACTTCGTGAACCAGACCCAGTCCGAGGCCGAGAAGCTGGCGACCAACCGCGAGCTGGAGCTGAAGATCGACTCCAAGCCCTGCGAGGACACCCCGAAGAACAGCGTCTGCGCCCAGAACCCGGGGGCGGAGACGCAGGTCAAGAAGGGCGACACGATCACACTGACCGTGTCGACCGGGGCGCCGAAGGTCGCGGTACCGAACGTCATCGACGACACGGTCAAGGACGCCACGGAGAAGCTCGAGGACGAGAAGTACGGCTTCACGGTCAAGACGGAGTCCAAGGAGTCCAGCGAGACGCCCGGCACGGTCCTCGAACAGGACCCGACGGCGGGCGACGAGGTGGAGAAGGGCTCCACGATCACCCTCACCGTCGCCAAGGAGAAGAAGCAGTCCACCGTTCCGGACGTCAGCGGCCTGAGCTGTGACGACGCCAAGGCGCGGATGGAGCAGAACGACCTCACGGGCAACTGCACCGATGTGGAGACCGACGACGACAACCTCGTCGGCAAGGTCATCGCCACATCGCCCACTGCCAACTCCCCGGCGGACCCGGGCTCCACGGTGACCATCCAGATCGGCAAGGCGGCTGAGGAAGAGGAAGAGCAGTTCGCCATGCCGAAGGTGACCCAGATGACCCTCGCCCAGGCCAAGCAGGTTCTCGCGCAGAACCAGCTCCAGCTCGGCAACATCCAGGGGTCGCAGGACGACAACGCCATCGTCCTCGCCAGCAACCCGCAGGAGGGCCAGCAGGTGAAGGCCGGGGACAGGGTCAACCTCGGAACGATCGACGCCGGGCAGCAGAACAACGGCGGCAACGGCAACGGCGGCCTCTTCGGAGGCGCCAACGGGGCGGCCTTCCGCGAGGAGGACTGACCCGGATACGGCGGGCGGCCGGTAGGCCGCTGGTCAACGTCAATGGGGGCCCGTACTGCTCGGTCGAGCAGTACGGGCCCCCATTTGCATGGTCCTGCGAGGTCCGGTGCGGGATCGCGCCCCTACCGCGGAGTGCGGGGCTGTGTCGTATGTGCGGCCCTGCCGCTCGGGCGCGACCGGCACACAACCCGCGGGTCCTCACCGCGACGGCCGGGCAGGATCGCTCAGCGCAGCTCCGGCGGCGGGGTCCGCTCGTCGTTCACTTTCTCCACCCGGTCGAGCTCGCCCCACACGACGTACCGGTAGCGGGACGTGTAGACGGGCGTGCAGGTCGTGAGCGTGATGTAGCGGCCGGCCTTCTTCCTGCCCGACTCCTTGGGGACCGGCGCGAGGACCTTGACGTTGAACTTCGACGTCTCGGGAAGGGTCGCGTAGACCTTGTAGACGTACCAGTCGTCCTTGGTCTCGAAGACGATCGCGTCGCCCTTCTTGAGCTTGTCGATGTTGTGGAACTTGGCGCCGTGGCCGTCGCGGTGGGCGGCCAGCGAGAAGTTGCCCTTCTTGTCCTGCGGGAGGGCGGACTTGACGGGGTCGGTGTAGTAGCCGGCGATGCCGTTGTTGAGGGACTTCGTGGAGGTGCCCTTCTTGACCAGCACCTCGCCGTTCTTCATCGCCGGGACGTGCAGGAAGCCGATGCCGTCCTTGGTGTCCAGACCGACCGGGCCGCGGTCCTCCGCCCAGTGGTCGCGCACCTTGTCGCCCTGCTTGTCGGCCTCGCGGTCCGCCACGACGTTCGTCCACCACAGCGAGTAGGCGACGAACAGGCCGAGGATCAGACCCGCCGTGATGAGGAGTTCACCGAAGACGCTGACGGCCGCCGCGATCCGGCCGCCGCCACGGCGCCGCGGCGCGGGCGAGGACGCCCGGGCGTCCGTGTGCTCTTCGTGGTCGGTCGTCGCTGCCACTGCGTTGCCCCGTCTGGTCTCTCAGGAATCTTGGAATGTCGTGATGCTCGGGATGTTCTGGCGCTCAGGATGAAGCTTGGGACGTTGTGAAGCTTGGAATGTCGTGAAGCGTGGGGTCGTTGGTCGTCGCCCGGGTGTCTCAGTCGACGAGCGCGTCCGGTTTGCCCTTGTCGCGTGATCGTTCCTCGACCATCGTGCCCCAGACGATCATCCGGTACTTGCTGGTGAATTCCGGGGTGCAGGTGGTGAGAGTGATGTAGCGGCCCGCCTTGGTGAAGCCGGCACCCTTGGGGATCGCGTCCAGGACAGCCGTGTTGCTCGGCGACGTCACTGGCAGGATCGACGCCATCTTGTACACGAAGTACTTGTTCTGCGTCTCCACGACGATCGGGTCGCCCGGCTTCAGGCGATTGATGTACCGGAACGGTTCGCCATGGGTGTTGCGATGCCCGGCAAGACCGAAGTTGCCCGTCCTGGCGTCCGGCATCGCCGTCTTCACGCCCTCCTCGGCGTAGTGGCCGACCATGCCGCGGTCCAGCACCCGCTTCTTGTCGGTGCCCTCGGCTATCGGCACGACCACGTCGAGCTTCGGGATGTGCAGGAGGGCGAAGCCCTGGCCCGGCTCGAACACCCCGGGGTTCCCCTTGCCCTTGGCCCAGTCGTCCTGGAGGCTGCTCGCCTCGTTGCCCGCCTGCGCGTGCGCCCGGACGTTCGTCCACCACAGCTGGTACGTCACGAACAGCAGCATGAGTACGCCGGTGGTGATGAACACCTCGCCGATCGCCCGGCTGGCCATCACGGCCGCGCCCGGCTTCCGTGCCCGCGCCGCGCGCCGCGCCTCCATCCGGGAGAGAGGCGCTCCGGCCGCCGCCCCGCTCTCCTGGGCCTCCTGCCCCTCATGCGCACCACCACCGGCCCCACCATGCCGCCCATGGCGCCTGGAGGCCTTGCGACGGGCCGCACGACCGCCAACCGGGACTCCCGCGCCGCCCGCGGCCCCTGTGGGCGGTACGGCGCCCCCAGCGGGCCCGGCGGCAGGCGTCGGTGTCCCCGGTATGGACTCGACGACATCCGCTATCCGCAGCCCGACCGTCTCGTCGTCGACGAGAGGAGGCTCGTACGGAGCGGAGTAGGCCGCGGCAGGGGCACTCGGCGGGCGCATCGGGCCGGTCGAGCTCAGCGGGCCTGTGGAGCTCAGGGAGCCGGTCTGATTCAGGGGATCGGGCTGGGCGTATGCCCCGTCGTACGACGTCTGCGGCGCCCCTCCATAAGAGGGTCGCTGCTCCTGCCCGTACGGGCGCTGCGGCGGCTCGTACGGCCTCTGGGCCTCGTACGGCTGCTGCGGCTGCGGCTGCGGTCCGGCATACGACGACGGTTGCCCCGGTTCGGCGTACCCGTGCGTGGGGTCCGTGTGGGCGCGGCGTATCGGCTCCGCGTACGAGGAGGCGGTCTGCCCGGCGCTCCAGTCCCGCGGATACCCCTGGGGGTCGTACCACTCCTGCTCGGGCGCCGCGGGCGGCCGCTGCCCCGGCAGGGGGTCGCTGAGCGGGTCGGCGAGCCCGTCGACGGCGGCTCGCATCGCACCGCTCGGCCGGGCATCGACATTGGGCGCCCCGAAGTCACGGTCCGGCTCGAAGGCACCCGGCGCCTCGAACGCCTCAGCGCCCCCGTACAAGGCGTCCTCGCCGTACGGGGCGGCACTGTCGCGCTCGGGGCGCAGGGCGGTCACGCCGTGGCCCTGCCCACCACCGGGGCGAGCCCGACCGATCTGGCGACGGCTCCCTGGTCCCCGCACTCCACCAGCCAGTTGGCCAGCATGCGGTGACCGTGCTCGGTCAGCACGGACTCGGGGTGGAACTGCACACCCTCGACCAGGAGTTCACGGTGCCTGAGCCCCATGATGATTCCGTCGTGCGTACGGGCCGTGACCTCCAGCTCGACAGGGACGGTCTTCGGCTCGGCGGCCAGCGAGTGGTAGCGGGTGGCGGTGAAGGGCGACGGAAGCCCCGCGAACACCCCCCTGCCCTCGTGCTCGACGAGCGATGTCTTGCCGTGCAGCAGCTCGGGGGCGCGGTCCACCACGCCGCCGTACGCCACCTGCATCGACTGCATCCCGAGGCAGACCCCGAAGACGGGGATGCCGGTCTCGGCGCAGTGCCGGACCATGTCGACGCAGACGCCGGCCTCTTCGGGCGTGCCGGGGCCGGGCGACAGCAGTACGCCGTCGAAGCCGTCCTGTGCGTGCAGCGCCGACACCTCGTCGTTGCGCAGGACCTCGCACTGGGCGCCCAGCTGATACAGGTACTGGACCAGGTTGAAGACGAAGCTGTCGTAATTGTCGACGACGAGAATCCGCGCGCTCACTGGTTGTCCACCGTCACATCGTTGAAGGGCAGCAGCGGTTCGGCCCACGGGAAGACGTACTGGAAGAGCACGTAGACCGCCGCGAGGACCAGCACCAGGGAGATCAGTGCCTTGATCCACGTGTTCCCCGGCAGATGCCGCCAGATAAAGCCGTACATGCCGTCCCTTCCGTCGCGCCACGGCACCAGACTCACGCCGTACCAGACCAGACTAACGGCGTAGGGCCTCCGGTTTCCCAGCCTCTACAGGCTGGGTCGAGTCAAGATGTGCCCAGACGATCAGCCGGTGGCTGTGGCCCCATTCCGGCTCACAGGTCGTCAGCGTCAGATAGCGGCCCGCACGCGTGTACCCCGACTTCTTCGGTACGGGGTCAATGACCGCTATGTCACTGGGCAATGTTTTGTAGGGCTTTGTATCGATGCGATACGTGAACCAGGTCGTCCCGTCGGTGAGCACCACCGAGTCACCCGGCCGCAGCCTGGGGAAATCCTTGAACGGGTCCCCGTACGTGCGCCGGTGGCCGGCGACGGCGAAGTTCCCCGGTTGTCCGAGCTGCGCGGTGCTCGCGTAGTGGCCGAGACCCTTCTTGAGGGTGCCCGTCTTCGTGCCTTCGAGCACGGGCTTGTTCCACGTGAAACCAAGCCGCGGGATGTACATCACAGCGAAGGGCTTGCCGTCCTTGTACGGCGCCGGGTCCTCGGGGCTCGCTCCGGAGCTCGTTCCGGTGCTGTTGCCGGGAGCGCCCGTCGCCGTGGACCTCGGCTCCTTGGGCCCGGCCGCCACGGAACCCTTCGACCACTGCTCCTGGAGCTGCGCGATCTGATCGTCCATCGCGGTGTCGGCTTTCACACCCGTCCAGAACAGCACGTACACCACGAAGAGCACGATGACGGTGCCTACGGTGATGCACAGCTCGCTGAACGTCCTGACGACCACTCGCACCGACACAAGGTCCCCCAGCGGCAGCGGCTCCACTACTCCATGGGCTCTTACCCCACGGGCTGCTACTCCACAGGCTTCGCGTAGTGGAGATCCACTGTGCCCGAGTAGCCGGGAAGAGTCACGGTCCCGTCCTCGTCGACTTTCCAGCCGAGTCCGTAGACGTTGACGTACACCATGTAGTTCTGGATCGCCTTGGACGCCGAGAGGGCCTTCTGGAGCTTCTCCGGGTCACCGACCGCCTGGATCTTGTACGGGGGCGAGTAGACGCGGCCCTGGAGGATCAGGGTGTTTCCCACGCAGCGGACGGCGGAGGTGGAGATCAGCCGCTGGTCCATGACCTTGATGCCCTTGGCGCCGCCCTGCCACAGGGCGTTCACCACGGCCTGGAGGTCCTGCTGGTGGATGACCAGGTAGTCGGGCTGCGGCTCGGGGTAGCCGGGGAGCTTGGCGGTGGCGTTCGGGGGCGCGTCGTCGAGGGTGACCGTGAGTGCCTCGCCCTTGAGCTTCTGGGTGCCCGCGTTCTTCTCCAGGGCGGCGAGTTTGGCCTCCTCCGCCTTCGTACTGCCGTTGTCCCGCTCGGCGAGCGACTCGACGTCCTCACGCAGCGATCCGTTGCTCTCGTCGAGCTGCCCGTTCTTGTGACTGCGCTCCTGAATCAGGTCGGAGAGCTTCAGCAGCGAGGCGTCCGTACGGATATTGGTGCCCTTGGCCGTGTTGAAGCTGGTGAAGAAGATCAGCCCGGCCAGGGCGAAAACGGCTACGGTCAGCACACGCACCGGCCGGAAACGCCGGATTGTGCCAGGGCTGGAACCTGGCTGGGGAGAGTCGGCAGAATTGCTCAACGTACCCTTATCTCCTTCGGCGCCGCGGAAGCACTACGCTAACGGACGCCCGGGGGAGCGCTAAGAGTCCCCTTGTACGCTGCCCCGGAGCCAGCCCACGTTCCCTGCGCGGCCACGCAGCGCATCGACAGGAGAGACCCTCGTGCCGAAGTCACGTATCCGCAAGAAGGCCGACTACACGCCGCCCCCGGCGAAGCAGGCGACCAACATCAAGCTGAACAGTCGTGCCTGGGTCGCCCCGGTCATGCTGGCCATGTTCCTCATCGGCCTCGCCTGGATCGTCGTGTTCTACGTGACGGACGGTTCACTGCCGGTCGACGCGTTGGGCAACTGGAACATCGTGGTGGGCTTCGGCTTCATCGCGGCGGGATTCGGCGTTTCCACGCAGTGGAAGTAACGCGGCCATAAGGTGTCGGGAGCCTGTACCAGGGCTTCTCCAAGCCTGTGCCCGCAAGCCGTGGCCCAAGTTGTCCACTGAGTTATCCACAAGGGTTTCCACAGTGTGGATAGGTCTGAAGATCTGTGGATAACCCATCCGGTGTTGACGCCGGTGTGACTGACCTACCGGTATCCGCAAGTGCGTTCGCCCCCTGTCCCGCCTGGGGAAACCCAGGTCAGGGACAGGGGGCACACTTGTTCCCACACAGCATGCACAAGATCCGCCACGGTCTGTGGACAACGTGGGCTCACGCGGGATTCTCAGGCGGGTCAAGCTTGCCTCTCGGACGGGCTGAGCGGCTCGACTCGGGTGGGCTTGGCTGATCGGCTCAGGTGAGCTGGCCGGTCCTCACGAGTGTCATGACCACAACCGCGAGCAGCACCAGTCCGCACACGCCGTACTGGATCAGCGCGCGCCGCTCGCGGGGCGCGTGCACCATGGCATAGCCGATCACCACACCGCCGACGAGGCCGCCGATGTGGGCCTCCCAGGCGATGTTGCTCCACCCGAAGGTGAAGATCAGGTTGATCACCAGCAGGGCGATCACCGGGCGCATGTCGTAGTTGAGCCGCCGCATGAGGATGGCGGTCGCGCCGAACAGGCCGAAGATCGCTCCGGATGCGCCGAGCGACGGCTGGTTCGGTTCGGCGATCAGATACGTGAGCGCACTGCCGGCGAGGCCGGACACCGCGTACAGGGCGATATAGCGGGCGCGGCCGAGAGCCTGCTCCAGAGGGCCGCCGATCCACCACAGGCTGAGCATGTTGAAGGCGATGTGGATATAGCTGCCGTGCAGGAACATCGCCGTGACCAGCCGGTACCACTGTCCCTCCGCGACACCCTCGACGGTTCCGAGGATCGGCACAAAAGCGCGGCCGATGAGGTCGAAGCTGTCGGTGAAGCGGTCGCCCACGGAGAGCTGGACCAGGAAGACGGCGAGATTGAGCCCGACGAGGATCTTGGTGATCAGCCGGGGATCCGAGGTGACCGTGCCGCCGGCGAGGGTGCGGGGCTGGGCGGCGTTGGGGGCATGGCCCGTCCCGGAACCGGTCCGCACGCATTCCGGGCACTGGAAGCCGACCGAGGCGCTGATCATGCACTCGGGGCAGATGGGTCGCTCGCAGCGCGTGCAGCGGATGCCGGTCTCCCGGTCCGGGTGCCGGTAACAGGTGGGCAGGCTCGCGGCACCCTGTGGTTCCTGCGGGCTGCCTGGCGCCTGGTCCATCGGGATCCCCTCATCCTCTGTACGCATTTGGTACGCAACGCACCGCCCCGCTCATCCTTACGGATGGGCGGGGCGTTTGGTTCCCTGCGGGAGGCCTCTCTCGGTTTCCTCCGAGGGGCCTGGATTCCCTCCGGGGCCTCGGTTCAGCGGGTCTCGATGACGACCGACTCGATGACCACGTCGCTGACCGGGCGGTCGGTGCGCGGGTTGGTCTGCGCGGAGGCGATGGCGTCCACGACCTTCTGGCTGGCCCCGTCGCTCACCTCGCCGAAGATGGTGTGCTTCCGGGTCAGCCAGGCCGTCGGGGAGACGGTGATGAAGAACTGGGAGCCGTTGGTGCCCGGGCCGGCGTTCGCCATGGCCAGCAGGTACGGCTTGTCGAAGCCGAGGTCCGGGTGGAACTCGTCCTCGAACTCGTAGCCGGGACCGCCGGTGCCGTTGCCCAGCGGGTCACCGCCCTGGATCATGAATCCGCTGATCACCCGGTGGAAGACCGTGCCGTCGTAGAGCTTGTCCGTGGACTTCGCACCCGTGGCCGGGTTGGTCCACTCACGCTCGCCCTTGGCGAGCTCGACGAAGTTCCGGACCGTCTTGGGCGCGTGGTTCGGCAGGAGCCGCACTTCGATGTCGCCGTGATTGGTCTTCAGGGTGGCGTAAAGCTGCTCAGCCACGATCTGCCTTCCGTTGTCCTTTGTGACTCCCCGATCCTCGCACGGACCGCGCCGCCAGTCCTCCGTCACCGCCGCTCCCGACCGCTTCAACCGCTTCGTACCAAAGCGGCGCACAGTCCATGGATCCGTGACATTGTCGTGGCAAGCTCCCGTTGCACCGTATTGATCAGTTATTGCCCCGAGTACGCCCGGAGTCGGCTCTCATGACCCGGATGCCCGCCCTCGCATGCCCCGGAGCTCTCCGGCAGGCATGATCCGGATAAGGGTGGAAAGGTGAACTGTGACTTGCTGGGGGATGGCCCCAAGCCCCCATGTACGCCACCGAGGAGGAGGATCCCGTGACCCGCAAGGACAGCGTGCGCGCAGCGGCCGAGTCGGCAAAGGACAGCGTGCGGCACGCCGCGGAAGTGGTGGCGCCCTACGCCGACACGACCAGGGACCGCGCCACGCAGTACGCGCACGAAGCACGCGTCAAGCTCGCGCCGAAGGTGTCGGCCGCAGCTCTCCAGGCCGCTGAACAGGCACGCACGCAGTACGACGCCCATCTCGCCCCGCGTCTTGAGCAGGCGCGGACACATGTGCCGCCGAAGGTCGACCAGGCGGCCCACGAGGCAGCCGTCCGTACCCGCAAGGCCGCGCGGCAGGCGGCGGACTACTCCCGGCCGAGGATCGAGCAGGCCAGGGTCGCGGCCGGCCCCGTTCGCGAGGAGGCCACGTCCCGCAGTGTGGCGGCACTGGCGGCGCTGCGCGGTCAGGTCTCGGCCAAGCAGGTCGAGAAGCTGGTCCGTAAGCAGGAGCGGCGGGCCAGGGTCGGCCGCCTCGCCAAGGGTCTCGCCGTGCTGGGCATCCTGGCCGGTGGCGCCTTCGCCGCCTGGAAGTGGTGGGACAAGCAGGCCAACCCCGACTGGCTGGTCGAACCGCCCGCCGCCACGGAGGTCCCGGAGGGCGGCCACCTGACCGCGGTCGACGGCAGCGGTCAGGACGACCTCGACCCCGAGGTCCAGGCCAAGCAGGCCGAGGCGGAAGCTGCGGAGCACAAGGACCGCGGCTGACCCGGCCGTAGGACATCACGCCGTAGGACTTCACATCGTGGGGGCAGGAGGCCCGGTGCCTCCTGCCCCCACGATGTTTCACGTGGAACCAGCCCCGTTCCCGTTTCACGTGAAACCGGCCTTACGTGGAGCCGGGCTTACGTGGAGCCGGGTGCGGTGCGGCGCGGGCGCCTGCGTTCCGGCAGAGGCTTGCGCTTGCGTGTACGGCGGGGGGCTTCCGCCGAACCTCCGACCACCGGTGCGGTCGGAGTCGAAGAGGCGGGGGCCGTGGCCGTGAGGGCCGTGAGAGCTCTGATGCGGTCGGTGAAGTCGGGGTCGGGGAGGGGAAGGTCCAGGTCGTCGTCCACATAGGCGACGGCAGCGGGCACGTAGTGCAGGACGGCGTTGACCGGTTCGGGCACGGGCGAGTCATCCGGCTTGAGCGCGCGGAGGATGCGCAGCGTGGTGGTGATCTCGACCTCGACTCCGGCCTCCGCGTCGGCCACGGCGTCGGTCTGGCTGTGCTGGGTGTGCCACCAGTCGGCTGCTCCGTGCTCGCCCAGGGCCCGGTGGTGCAGATAGAGGCAGTAACTGGCGGCCGGGTCGCCGGCCCCGGCGGCGTACTGCCACCAGAATCGGGCTGACTCCTCGCGCTCGGAGAGCTGCAGCATGCACCCCAGAACGCGGGCCCCGGACGGTTCGGGCAGTGCCCGGGCGAGAAAGATCCGGAGGTCGGCGAGGGCTCCGGTGTGGGTGATCACGGTCTCGCAGAGGGTCTGGAGATCGTCGGCGGCGGAGCTCTCGTCCACCGATCCCTCGCGGGCCTGTCCTCTGTCTGGAGAGCGTTCGTCGGCGAGGGCCTCGTCGGCCGCCTTCCTCTCGCCCGGGTTCTTGCCGAGGACGCTCTCACCTACCGGATCTGCATCAGTCGGCTCCGAGGCGTTGTGGGTGTGACGCGTGGGGCAGCGGCGTTCCCCTGGTGTGTCCCGTCGCGCCGATGCCCGGGCGGCGACTCGGGCGGCGCCCGCCTCGATGTCGGCCGCGGTGTAGGGCTCGCGGCGCAGCCTGGCGCGGGCGAGCAGCTCGTCAATGTGCGATGTCATCGGCATGCCCTTCCTCGCTCTCGCTCCGCGCGAAGCCATCGCATTCGCCCTCGCCCTGTGCGGCGCTCTCATGCCGCGGGGCCTCAAGTCGCCTCTTGACCCCGTACGCGTGCTCCAGCCGTCGCCTGGCGTGGCGGACGGTGGAGCGTACGCCGGCCGGGGTGATCCCGAGTGCGGCCGCCACCTCCTCCACGGTGAAGCCCTGGCCGAACTGCAGGAGCATGACGTCCATCTGACGTGGCGGCAGTTGTCCGATCGCCTCGTAGAGACTGAGGCTCTCCTCGAACTGGCCTATGGGGTCGACCGCCTGGCTGAGCGCCACCGTCTCGAAGGCGGCCTCGCCTATCAGCGCCGGACGGCGGTCCCGGGCCCTGGAGAAGTCGATGGTGGTGTGCCTGAGCACGCGCCAGGCGTACGCGGTCGGATTCTCCTTGGTCAGGACAGTGGACCAGGCCCTGAGCAACTTCTCGAAGGCCGCGTCGACGGCCTCCTCGGCATCGGCCCTGCTGCCCAGCCGGATCTCCGCCCAGTGCACGTAGATCGGCCGGTACATCCGGTGGAATGCCTCGAAATCCAGCGGCAGTTTCCTCACCGGCCGTGCGCCGGTCGCGGCTCGGGGAAGTTCCTGACTCACGGCTGTCCCTCCGTACCGCTCTCTCGCCGCATCTCGCTGATACCGGCCCGAACGCCGGCCGCGGCCACACGGCGCAGCAGACCGAGCACGTCACGGCCGAACACCCGCAGGGCGAGCACCGCCAGGATCACATCGTCGGCAACGTCCAGATTCACGTGCGGTTTTGCCTCTCCTTACAGAAGGCGAGGCCTCGTGACGTTTCTGGCGGCCTCGGAAGGGCGCCTGTTTTACGCCCTCCGTTCACGATGACGTTTGCAACGGGCCAGGCGTGCAACACCCGCACAGACTTTCTTAACGGAGCGCAGTCTTCTGATTACGTACCTTCGTTCACAGCAGCTCACGCAAGCCTTCACGACTTCTACGCGCCACCCCCACGCCACCTCGGCCACCTGCACGGCGACCACCGCACCCCGGAACCGGGCCCCTCTTTGCGCAAACGATTGCAAACATCGCAACTCTCCTCTTGTGACGCACGTCACCGCGCACACCCCCTGTGGCGCTCCGGCGCACAAGGGGAGCAGGGGCAGCGAGCTTGACGAGGCCACGTCACCACAGGACAGACGGGCAATTCCCGGCCGCCTCACACCGGTTGATGACCCCGCACCGGCGTGGAACCGCCCCTCAAGGACCGGAAGCCGAATGGCTCGACGGGCGAGGGCAGGCGGTGCTCATGCCGCCACCGCGAGACGGCCCGGACACCCCAGGAGTCCCCCGGGACACAGATCCCCGCCTCCCCGCCCGCACGCCCCACGACGCAAGAAAACCCCCTCTGACCTGCTAATAAGCAGATCGGAGGGGGTTCTTCGTGTGGAGCCTAGGGGAGTCGAACCCCTGACATCTGCCATGCAAAGACAGCGCTCTACCAACTGAGCTAAGGCCCCGGAAGGGAGGCATCTGCCAGAAGGATCCCCTTCTGAGCAGCGCCGCAGACCAGAGTACCGGGTCACCCCGGGTATCCCGCAAAAAGATTGGGGGTCCCCGCGAACGACCACTCTCCGTAAGATGCTCGACGTGGTTCGCTACAGCGAACCACGGTACTTGGGGAAGCGATGGGGAGACGCGAATGGACGCCGCACAGCAGGAAGCAACCGCAAGAGCCCGGGAGCTGCAGCGGAACTGGTACGGGGAGCCGTTGGGGGCGCTCTTCCGTAGGCTCATAGATGATCTGGGGCTCAATCAGGCACGCCTCGCCGGAGTGCTCGGCCTGTCGGCGCCCATGCTCTCGCAGCTGATGAGCGGCCAGCGCGCCAAGATCGGGAACCCTGCGGTGGTCCAGCGCGTACAACTGCTGCAGGACCTCGCGGGGCAGGTGGCGGACGGCAGTGTGAGCGCTGCCGAGGCCACCGAGCGCATGGACGAGATCAAGAAGTCGCAAGGGGGCTCGGTGCTCAGCAACACCACGCAGTCGACGACCAGTTCGGGGGGTGCGCCCACGGTCAAGCGTGTGGTGCGCGAGATCCAGTCACTGCTGCGTTCGGTCGCTGCCGCGGGGGACATCATCGAGGCGGCCGACACTCTCGCCCCGACCCACCCGGAGCTGGCAGAGTTCCTCCGGGTGTACGGAGCCGGCCGCACCTCGGACGCGGTCGCCCATTACCAGTCCCACCAGAGCTGAGCACACCGCCCGGCCGCCGAACACCCGGTAGCCGCAGTCCTGTTGGGCCTGCCGGTCACCGGAGGCCAGGCAGCCGGGCACCTCGGAAGGGCCGCCGTACCGACCGCCGAAGGGGGAGCGACGCACGACCATGGGTGAGGTCTTCGCCGGCCGGTACGAACTGGTCGACCCGATCGGACGCGGGGGAGTCGGTGCCGTCTGGCGCGCCTGGGACCACCGGCGGCGCCGGTATGTGGCCGCCAAGGTGCTCCAGCAGAGCGACGCGCACTCGCTGCTGCGCTTCGTGCGGGAGCAGGCACTGCGGATCGACCACCCCAATGTGCTCGCGCCCGCCAGCTGGGCCGCCGACGACGACAAGGTCCTGTTCACCATGGACCTCGTCGGCGGCGGTTCGCTGGTCCACCTGATCGGGGACTACGGTCCCCTGCCGCCGGCGTTCGTCTGCACCCTGCTCGACCAGCTGCTGGCAGGGCTCGCCGCGGTGCACGCGGAGGGGGTCGTGCACCGGGACATCAAGCCCGCCAACATTCTCCTTGAAGCGACCGGAACGGGCCGTCCGCGACTGCGGCTGTCCGACTTCGGCATCTCGATGCGGCTGGGCGAGCCCCGCCTGACGGAGACCAACTACGTGGTGGGGACGCCCGGTTACTTCGCGCCAGAGCAGCTGCTCGGCGCGGAGCCCGACTTCCCCGCCGACCTCTTCGCGGTGGGCCTGGTCGCCCTCTATCTCCTGGAGGGCGCCAAGCCCGATGCCAAGGCGCTGGTCGACCACTTCACGGCCCACGGCACACCGGGTGCCCCGAAGGGGATTCCCGAGCCGCTGTGGCAGATCGTGGCCTCTCTGCTCCAACCGGACCCACAGGCGCGGTTCCGCACCTCCACGGGGGCACGGAAGGCGCTCGCCGCGGCCAGGGAGCTCCTCCCTGAGCCCGGCCCCGACGACGAGCTGATCGAGATCTTCGACCAACTCGGCCCGCTTCCGGCCGAGTTCGGCCCTCAGGGCCCTCTGACGACCACGGCCGCGTCCGGGGGCGCCCAGGCTCTCGACACCGCGCCTCAGCGGCAGGGCCCGGGCACCGCGACGCCGTCGCAGCAGTCCGGTGTCGCGTCTCCGGGCGCTCGGACAGCCACGGAGGGCCGTGCGGCGCAATCCGCGGGCACCACTCCGTCCGAGGCCCCCGCGGGAGCCGTATCCCCGCAGCCGAGCACGCCTCCCGAAGCCTTCCCCGGTGGAGTGTCTCCAGACGCCCACACAGATACGGCCTGGCCCCAGACACGCACGGGTGCCGTCCCGCCGATGCCTCCCCCCGGCGCTGTTCCTCCCCACCCCCGCAGCAGCGCCGTACCGTCCAGTCCCACCCCCGGCGACGTACCACCACCGCCCTCGACCTCGCCCGTCCCCCCTCAGTCCCCCGCGGTGTCGGACACCGGAGGCTTCCCCATGCCGCCCCCGCCTCCGCTCCGGACCAGCACCTCTCCCGTACAGCGGCACCAACCCCAGCCCGAGGCCCAGCCCCGCTCTCAGCCACACCCCCACCCACAGGCACAGGCGCAACCACAGCCCGAGCAGCCCCCCACTCCCCCCACGTCGCTCGCGCGCCCGAACCCCGCCTACTCCCCGTCGCTGCCGTACGACCCCACTCACGTGCTCTCCCCCCAGGCACCGCACCTCTCGGCCGCTCACCCCTCGGCCACGACCCCCGTGTCGCCGCCCCAGCCGCACGAATTCGCCTCTACTGCTTCATACACCGCTCAAGACGTTCGGGTTCCACCTCAGCCGCAGCCCGTTGCGCGGCATCGCGCCAGGCGGGCGCAACGACGGCCGGGGCCGCCCGCGATGGTGGCGGTTCCGGTGCTCCTGATCGCGCTGGCCTGCTTCGCGGTCGGGTTCTGGGCGCTGACGCAGATCTGAGCCGGACCGGGAAACACCCGTGGCGGCCGCACCACGAACCACCGTGACAGCCGGGCCGCGAACCACCCACGGACTACGTCGACTACCTGCCAGGCCGGCTACCTGCCAGGCCGGCTACCTACCAGGCTCGCGGCGGCCCGTACTCCCGCGACCGCGCGTCCGGCCCCCCAACGAACGGCACAGGCGCTGACCCCTCTCCGGGACCACCGCCGAGCGACCCCGCTCCGGCCGCCCCCGCTCCGGCCACCGCCACCCGCCTCCGTGCGACCACGGTCCACATGACGAGTCCCAGCACGAGCACGGTCCCCGCGCCGATCCCGCCTACGGCCACCGCCTTCATCGCGGTGTTCCCGTCCGGTCCCCCGTCGCCGCCGGTCGCCGCAGCGCCGTTCGACGCCGCGGCCTTGTCCCCCGCGGTCACGTCAAACACGTCGGGCGGCGCGGCGGTCCCGTCGTACACCGCCGGTGCCCCGGCCGTACCGCTCACCCGCACACGCAGGGTCAGGTCGAACGGCCCGTCGCCGAACTTGTCGGCCATCTCCGCACCGAGGTGCACAGCCAGGTAGTACCAGCCCGCGAACCGCATGCCGCTCACCTGGTCGTCGACGTCGTACCGGTTCTCGTAGGCGACCGGGGGCAGCGGCTCCAGCGTGGCCGACTTCGCCCTGCCGTCGTACCCGGTGCCGGCGTCGTCCACCAACGCGCGCACCGGGTTGTAGAGCGACAGACCGAGGGCGTTGCCCAGGAACCCGTCGCCGCTCGCGGAGCCCAGTTCGGCCGTGGCGTAGATCTGTTGCCCCCAGTCGACGGGAACGCGGTAGAAGAGCGTCTGCCCGGCCTGGATCCCGTCCTTCCAGACGCCCTGTTCCAGGGAACGCGCCTCGTTGAAGCTCGTACCACCCCTACGAGTCCTGGCGACGCCGTCGACCGCTTGAGGCGAGGCGGAGTCCCACGCCTCGGGGGCAGCCGTCGAAGCGGCCTTCTTCAGCGCGGGCTCCGACACGTACCGAAGCTCCAGCTCCCAGTCGTCCGGCGAGGACCCGGCACCGCTGATGCGCTCGACGAGCACGGAGTACGCTCCCGCGCTCTTGCAGGTGTACGTGCCGGGGCCGGTCCTGCGCGAGGCCCAGGCGGTGATCGGCCGTGGGCTCTCGGTGGGCCCGAACCTGGCGGCACCGGCGTCTCCGGAGAAGCACTTGTTGCCATTGGGGTCCTGCAGGGACACCTTGATGCCGTCCGAGTACACGGCCTTCGTCCCCGCCTTGGGGACGGCGGTGACCGACACATAGGCCGTGGAGACGGCGTCGAGCCGCAGCCCGTAGTAGAGCTTCCCCTTGTCGCCGACGGAGCTCCGATAGGTCGTGCCGGGTGTCAGCCGTACGGCATCAGTGGGTGCCGTCGCGCCCTCGACCTGCTCGGCGCCGGCGGCGAAGCGGTACGGAGGGGGAGTGCCGGCCGCCGTCGCCTGTCCCGCCGGGGCCACGGCCGAGAACAGCGCCGCCGCTCCGGCCAGGACCGTACGGCCGCGCCACCGTGCCGTGCGCCGCCCCATCACGCGCCACCCCTCGCCGTAGCACCGGATCGTCAGTCACCGGGCGTCCGCGGACCGGTGTCGGCGCTGTCCCGACGCAGTCCCGGACGTCCGTGAAGCCTCGACCATCCTGCCCCTCCGGCCGCCGCGCCACCCCCTGTTCGGCCACGCAAGCGCTTCCTGTGACGTCCACGACGCTCTTGCCCCGGACCTGCTCCGGCCCGCTCCGGCAACACAAAACCCCGACCGCGAGGCGGCCGGGGTCTGTACTGAGACTGTCGTCGATACTCACGAACCCGTGGGCACGGAGTCAGTCGCCTCCGTCCACAGATCCTGCTCGGCGCGATCCGCCTGGATCTGGCGGTACACGAGGAGCCCGCCGATGGCGGCCAGTGCGACCAGGAGAAGCTTCTTCACCGCGCGACCTCGTCTTTCCTTGGCGTAGGGGACTTCTGCCGCCCGACTATACACACCGGCCGATACCGATCGGTGACCTGCGTCGGCCGCCAACTCCCGCACGGCACACACCAGTAGAACCGGACGACGGCCCTCCCTTCGGAACGTGAACAGTCACCACACACTGTGACTTTTGCTGCCTTTCCTCGCTTTTCTTGCTTCTTGGGTCCATCCGGGTGGTGTTCATCCGAAGATCGACGCGCCACGGGCGCAGGTCCACCACTTCCCGACCGCCATACACATCATGAGGAAAGTACGCAAATCGCCCAACCTGAAAGTGAGGGGCCATGGCCAAGATCAGGGTCATGAAGCTGTGGAACGCGGTCGTCACCGCCTTCATCGCACTGTGCACGACGCTCGGACTCGTCACGACGGCGAGCGCGGCCACACCGGTACAGCAGCCGGAGAGCCCGCGCAACAGCACCGCGACCGTGACGCTCCCGACGACGGCCGCCTGGGCGTGGGCATACTCCCGCTCCCTGCCCCCCACCATGAAGCAACGCATCCGCGCCGAGGCCCACGGCTCCTCGCCGAGCTGCCGCCACCGCGCGCCTGCGGACACGGACGAGGCCTCCGACGAGGAGGAGCCCGCGGCGGACTCCGCCGCCCCTTGCACCGACCGGACGTAGGCCGAGCGCCGACGAACAGGCCCCTACGTAGACCCTCTTCACGTAAATCAGCCTCTACGTAGACCTCGTTCTACGTCGCTCGATTACCTTTCACACACCTCACGTCCGGGGCGAACTTGCGTACACACCGGGCACACGACAAGACCCCCAACCAGGACTGGTTGGGGGTCTTCGCAGTGTGGGGCTAACAGGATTTGAACCTGTGGCCTCATCCTTATCAGGGATGCGCTCTAACCAACTGAGCTATAGCCCCGCCGCGCTCTGCGGTGTATGTCCCGCGCGCTGACCTCTGAAGATTAGCGCACGACGGGGTCAGTCCCAAAATCGGTATCCGAGCCCCGCTCCAGCCTGCCCGGACAGCGTGACAACGCGTCCCTGGACAGCATGAGAGCGCATCCCCGACAAGGGATGCGCTCCAAGCAGGAAGCGGTTACGACAACGTTTTACTCATCCTCGGCGAGCGTCAGCTCGATACCGCCGACGAAGCCCGCGGAGAGGTTGTAGATGAACGCTCCGAGGGTGGCGAGCGCGGTGGCGAGGACGACGTCGATGACCGCGATGATCGACGTGAAGATGAGCACCCGCGGCAGCGACAGGAAGGACTGCAGGTCGAAGCCGTTGGACTCGTTCGAGCCGGTGGCCTCGGAGATCGTGCCGCCCACCGTGGAGAAGACGCCCATCGCGTCCATGACCATCCACAGGACCGCGGCCGCGACGATCGTGCAGATGCCGAGCGCGATGGAGAGCAGGAAGCTGACCTTCATCACCGACCACGGGTCGGCCTTGGCGACCCGCAGACGCGCCTTGCGCGTGCGCGGAGTCGTACGGGCCCCGGTGCGCGGCCTGCGGACAGCGCCGGTGGCCGTCTGCTGTGCCGGGTACGCCTGCGGCGGGTGATACGGCTGAGCGGTCTGCTGCGGCTGCCGTTCCCCCGGCAGCGGCGATCCCGGAGGCGGCGGTGCCGCCGCGCCGGCGGGCGGCGCGTGGCCCACGGAAGGCGCGTGGCCCGCCGGAGCCGCCGGGCCCGGGGCTGGTCCCGGCCCCGGGGAAGGCGCCGGGCCCGGAGGCACCGGCGAGCCTGGGGCCGCGCCCGCCGCGTACTGCGGCGTCTGCGGGCCTCTGGTGTCCGTCACAGTTCCCCCCTGGGATCCATGAGAGTCATGGGAGTCAGTCGCCTCCGTGGCGGGGCCACGGCCGCCGTCCTTTTCCGTACCGGTAGAACCGGCGCCCGTGGCTCCGCTCACGATGACTCACTCCTCGCGCTACTCGTCCGAGGACTGATCGCCCTCGTCCGTGCCGGCGACCGTCTCGACCTCGTCCGAGTCGTCGACCACCCCGTCGACTTCCTCGGCCTCGCGACCGGCCTCGGCGTTTCGAGCGATACCGACGACGGCATCGCGCTTGCCCAGGTTGATCAGTTGGACGCCCATGGTGTCACGGCCCGTCTCCCTGACCTCGTTGACTCGCGTACGAATCACACCGCCCGACAGCGTGATGGCGAGGATCTCGTCGGTCCCCTCGACCACCAGCGCGCCGACGAGCGAACCGCGGTCCTCGACGATCTTGGCGGCCTTGATACCCAGGCCACCGCGACCCTGGACGCGGTACTCGTCAACAGCGGTCCGCTTCGCGTACCCGCCGTCTGTGGCAGTGAACACGAACGTACCGGGTCGAACAACATTCATCGAGAGCAGCTGGTCTCCCTCACGGAAGCTCATGCCCTTTACGCCCGAGGTCGCACGGCCCATGGGACGCAATGCGTCATCCGTCGCCGTGAACCTGATCGATTGGGCCTTCCTGCTGATCAGAAGCAGATCATCCTCTGCCGAAACGAGCTCGGCACCGATCAGTTCGTCGTCGGAACCGTCCTCCGTTTCACGGAGGTTGATCGCGATGACGCCGCCCGAACGCGGTGAATCGTAATCCTTCAAGGGCGTCTTCTTCACAAGTCCGCCCTTCGTGGCCAGCACCAGATAGGGCGCCGCCTCGTAGTCGCGGATCGCGAGGATCTCGGCGATCGCCTCGTCCGGCTGGAACGCCAGCAGGTTGGCGACGTGCTGTCCACGCGCGTCACGTCCGGCGTCCGGGAGTTCGTACGCCTTCGCGCGGTAGACGCGGCCCTTGTTGGTGAAGAAAAGGAGCCAGTGGTGCGTCGTCGACACGAAGAAGTGGTCGACGATGTCGTCTTCCTTGAGCTTCGTGCCGCGTACGCCCTTGCCGCCGCGCTTCTGGGAGCGGTAGTCGTCCGTCTTGGTGCGCTTCACATAGCCGCCGCGCGAGATGGTGACGACGATGTCCTCTTCGGCGATCAGGTCCTCCATGGACATGTCGCCGTCGAAGGGGACCAGCTTGGACCGGCGGTCGTCGCCGAACTTCTCGACGATCGCGGCCAGTTCCTCGCTGATGATGCCGCGCTGACGCACGGGCGAGGCCAGGATCGCGTTGTACTCGCGGATCTTCGCCTGGAGCTCGTCGTGCTCCGAGACGATCTTCTGGCGCTCCAGAGCGGCCAGCCGGCGCAGCTGCATCTCGAGGATCGCGTTGGCCTGGATCTCGTCGATCTCCAGGAGGCCCATGAGGCCCTCTCGCGCGATCTCCACGGTGTCACTGCGCCGGATCAGGGCGATGACCTCGTCGATGGCGTCCAGGGCCTTCAGGAGGCCACGCAGGATGTGCGCGCGCTCCTCGGCCTTGCGCAGCCTGAAGCGCGTACGCCGGACGATGACCTCGACCTGGTGCGCCACCCAGTGGCGGATGAACGCGTCGAGCGACAGCGTGCGCGGCACGCCGTCGACCAGCGCCAGCATGTTCGCGCCGAAGTTCGTCTGCAGGTCGGTGTGCTTGTAGAGGTTGTTCAGCACGACCTTGGCGACCGCGTCCCGCTTCAGGACGATGACGAGGCGCTGGCCCGTACGGGACGAGGTCTCGTCGCGGACGTCCGCGATGCCGCCGACCTTGCCGTCCTTCACCAGGTCGGCGATCTTCTGCGCGAGGTTGTCGGGGTTGACCTGGTAGGGGAGTTCGGTGACCACCAGGCACTGGCGGTTCTGGATCTCCTCGACGTCGACGACCGCGCGCATCGTGATGGAGCCACGGCCCGTGCGGTACGCCTCCTCGATGCCCTTACGACCCACCACAAGGGCGCCGCTCGGGAAATCGGGGCCCTTGATGCGCTCGATCAGGGCGTCCAGGAGCTCCTCGTGCGAGGCCTCCGGGTTCTCCAGGTACCACTGGGCACCGGAGGCGACCTCGCGCAGGTTGTGCGGCGGGATGTTGGTCGCCATGCCGACCGCGATGCCCGCCGAGCCGTTGATCAGCAGGTTCGGGAAGCGCGCCGGCAGAACCGTCGGCTCCTGGTTGCGGCCGTCGTAGTTGTCCGTGAAGTCGACGGTCTCCTCGTCGATGTCGCGGACCATCTCCATGGACAGCGGCTTCAGCTTGCACTCGGTGTACCGCATGGCGGCGGCCGGGTCGTTGCCGGGAGAGCCGAAGTTGCCGTTGGAGTCCACCAGCGGCATCCGCATCGACCACGGCTGCGCGAGACGGACCAGCGCGTCGTAGATCGAGGAGTCGCCGTGCGGGTGGTAGGTGCCCATGACGTCGCCGACGACGCGGGCGCACTTGTAGAAGCCCTTCTCGGGCCGGTAGCCGCCGTCGTACATCGCGTACAGGACGCGGCGGTGGACGGGCTTGAGACCGTCCCGTACGTCCGGCAGCGCGCGCGACACGATGACGGACATCGCGTAGTCGAGATACGAGCGCTGCATCTCGGTCTCGAGCCCGACGGGCTCGACGCGCAGCGCGATCTCGCCCTCTTCAGGGACGATCGGACCGGTGGGGGAAAGCGGTGTCTCGTCGGTCATTGCTGGTGAAGATCCTTTCTGGCGCGGTCAGCTGAGACCGACTCAGATGTCGAGGAAGCGGACGTCCTTGGCATTGCGCTGGATGAACGCGCGGCGTGCCTCGACGTCCTCGCCCATCAGGACCGAGAACAGGTCGTCGGCCTGGGCGGCGTCGTCGAGCGTGACCTGACCGAGAACGCGGTGCTCCTGGTCCATCGTGGTGATGCGCAGCTCCTCGGCGTTCATCTCACCGAGACCCTTGAAGCGCTGGATCGAGTCCTCCCTGATGCGCTTGCCCGCCTGGCGGCCGAGCTCGATCAGGGCGTCGCGCTCACGGTCCGAGTACGCGTACTCGAAGTCGTCCCGGCCCCACTTGATCTTGTAGAGCGGCGGACGCGACAGGAACACGTGCCCGGCCTCGACCAGCGGCCGCATGAAGCGGAACAGGAAGGTCAGCAGCAGGGTGTTGATGTGCTGTCCGTCGACGTCGGCGTCCGCCATCAGGATGATCTTGTGATAGCGGAGCTTCGCGATGTCGAAGTCCTCGTGGACTCCGGTTCCGAAGGCGGAGATCAGTGCCTGGATCTCCTGGTTCTGCAGGATCTTGTCGATCCGCGCCTTCTCGACGTTGAGGATCTTTCCCCGGATCGGGAGGATCGCCTGGTACTCCGGGTTGCGGCCGGACTTGGCCGAGCCGCCGGCGGAGTCACCCTCGACGATGAAGATCTCGCACTTGGTGGGGTCGTTCGACTGGCAGTCGCTCAGCTTGCCCGGCAGCGACGCCGTCTCCAGGAGCCCCTTGCGACGGGTGAGGTCACGGGCCTTGCGGGCCGCCACGCGCGCGGTGGCCGCCTGGATGGACTTGCGGATGATGTCCGCGGCCTCGTTCGGATTGCGGTCCAGCCAGTCGCTGATGTGCTCGTGGACGACCTTCTGGACGAAGGTCTTCGCCTCGGTGTTGCCCAGCTTGGTCTTGGTCTGGCCCTCGAACTGCGGCTCGCCGAGCTTGATCGAGATGATCGCCGTCAGACCCTCGCGGATGTCGTCACCCGTGAGGTTGTCGTCCTTCTCGCGCAGCAGCTTCTTGTCGCGCGCGTACCGGTTGATGAGACCGGTGAGCGCCGCGCGGAAGCCCTCCTCGTGCGTACCGCCCTCATGGGTGTGGATGGTGTTGGCGAAGGAGTACACGCCCTCGCTGTAACCGCCGTTCCACTGCATCGCGACCTCGAGGGAGAGCATGCGCTCCTTGTCCTCGGCCTCGATGTCGATCACGGTGGGGTGGACGACCTCGCCCTTGCGGGAGTTGAGGTACGTCACGAAGTCGACGATGCCGCCTTCGTAGTGGTACGTGACGGTCTTGACCTCTTCGGGCTCGTCCGCACCCGCCTCGTCGGCGCCCACCGTGGCCTTCGCCGAGTCGCGCTCATCAGTGAGTTTGATCGTCAAACCCTTGTTGAGGAACGCCATCTCCTGGAAGCGCCGCGAGAGCGTCTCGAAGGAGTAGTCCGTGGTCTCGAAGATGTCCCCGTCGGCCCAGAAGGTGACCGACGTGCCGGTCTCGTCGATGGCCTCGTGCTGGGCCAGCGGAGCCGTCGGCACGCCCAGCTTGTAGTCCTGCGTCCAGCGGTGTCCGTCGGTCCTGATCTCGACGGCCACCTTGGTGGACAGCGCGTTCACGACGGAGACGCCCACGCCGTGCAGACCGCCGGAGACCGCGTAGCCGCCGCCGCCGAACTTGCCGCCCGCGTGCAGCACGGTCAGCACGACCTCGACGGCGGGCTTTCCCTCGGAGGCGACGATGCCCACCGGGATGCCGCGGCCGTTGTCGACGACGCGGACGCCGCCGTCGGGGAGGATCGTGACCTCGATCGTGTCGGCGTGCCCGGCCAGCGCCTCGTCGACGGAGTTGTCGACCACCTCGTACACAAGGTGATGAAGACCACGCTCACCGGTCGAGCCGATGTACATGCCGGGTCGCTTGCGGACCGCGTCCAGACCCTCGAGGACGGTGATGGCGCTGGCGTCGTACGAGGCCGTGACCTCGCCGTTCGAGGATGTGGCCCCGCCGTTCGCGCCGGCGTCGGTGGACGGGATGTTCTCGTTGGGGTTGCCGGAATCGGCCACGAAGCGCCCTTTCTGGCACAGCACAAGCCAAGCTCCCGGCGGGTGGCCGGAGCGGCTGCGGCGTGTTGCGTTGGTAAGCCTTAGTCAGCGTTGCTCGGTGCGTCCCACAAGTGGGGCGGGATTAGCCTCCAGTCTACCGGTAGCGCCGACAGTGATGGGGGTTTGCCGGTACCTGAGTCCGCATGTGCCGCCCTGAACCGGTCTCCACCGACTCCCCATATGTGGACCCGGGCTCAAAGAGGCGCAGAGCGCCACTCAGCGCTTCGAGGTGTCAACCCCCCGCTACGAACGGCATACCGTCCGGTCTGGCTCACCCGTAGGTGTCACCGGGGCCCGTGCTGCCAGGCGCGCGCAAGGGGCCGAAACGCTGGACGGGACCCCCGGGGCCGAGCACCTTGATCAGCCTCACCGTGCCGTGCCCGAGGTCCTCGTTCAGGCGTGCGACCAGCTGCGGAGCGAGCAGTCGCAGGTTGGTCGCCCAGGCCGTCGAGTCGCACCGCACGATCAGTACGCGCTCGTCCTCGTCGTACTTCTCCGGTACGCAGTGGTTGGCCAGGTCGTCGCCGACGATCTGCGGCCAGCGGCCCATGACACCGCCGACGGCGGCCGGGGCCTCCCAGCCGCGCTCGGTGATGAGCCGGTTGATGGCGGAGCCGAGCGCCATCGGGTCGCGCCCGTCGGCGTGCGCGCCGGAGCGCAGACCGCCGCGCCGTGCCTGCTTCTTCTGCCGCGCCGCGTCCCCACGCGCGCGTGCCTGCTCCTTCGCTGCGCGCAGGGCCACGCGCGCGAGGTCGACGCCGGAGGGTTCGGGTCCCTTCGCCGGCTCGGGCTTCGGCTCCGGTGTGTTCTCGCTCATACGCGCTCCACCGTGCCCCCGGACACGGTGAACCGTGTCCCCGTCAGTACGCCAGGTACGTCGTCGTCGACCGCGGCCGTCACCAGCACCTGCTCGCCGGGGGCGACCAGCTCGGCGAGGCGTTCGCGGCGACGGGTGTCCAGTTCGGCGAACACGTCGTCGAGGACCAGCACCGGCTCGTTGCCCTCGGCCCGCAACAGGTCGTACGAGGCCAGGCGCAGCGACAGCGCGTACGACCAGGACTCGCCGTGTGACGCGTAGCCCTTCGCGGGCAGCTCGCCAAGTTTGAGCAGTAGTTCGTCGCGATGCGGTCCGACCAGGGTGACGCCCCGCTCGATCTCCGACTTGCGTGTCTCCACCATCGCGGCCATCAGCTGCTCGTACAGCTCCTCGCGCGCGTGGCCGGTGATCTCGGGCGAGGAGGGCTTGTACTCCAGGGCCACGGGACCGCCGCCGGGCGCCAGCTGCTCGTACGCCTTGTCCGCCAGCGGCTGGATCGCGGCGACCAGGTCGAGGCGCTGGGCGAGCAGTTCTGCGCCCACGCGCGCGAGGTGCTGGTCCCAGACGTCGAGCGTGGACAGGTCCATCGTGCGGCCGCCGTGGCGTCGGGCGAGCGCGGCCGACTTCAGGAGCGTGTTGCGCTGCCTGAGGACGCGGTCGTAGTCCGAGCGCACGCCCGCCATGCGCGGGGAGCGCGCGGTGATCAGCTCGTCGAGGAAGCGCCGGCGCTCGCCCGGATCGCCCTTGACCAGCGCGAGATCCTCGGGCGCGAACAGCACGGTCCGTACGATGCCCAGCACGTCACGCGGTCTGACCTGCGAGGACCTGTTGATGCGGGCGCGGTTGGCCTTGCCGGGGTTCAGCTCCAGCTCGACGAGTTGCTGACGCTCGCCCTGCCGGACGTTGGCCCGGACGATCGCGCGGTCGGCGCCCATCCGCACGAGGGGTGCGTCGGACGAGACGCGATGGCTGCCGAGGGTGGCGAGATAGCCGACCGCCTCGACGAGGTTGGTCTTGCCCTGTCCGTTGGGGCCCACGAACGCGGTGACGCCCGGGTCGAGAGGGACCTCGACCCGGGCGTACGAGCGGAAGTCGGCCAGCGACAGATGCGTGACGTGCATGGTCGTTCGCCGACCTCCCCCAGGGCTGTGGATCCGCGGTGCGGACCTGTGGACTACTTCTTCCGGCTACCCGACCGATTCACTTCGACCTCACTTCGGCGGGTTCACTTCTTCTCGACCGCGTGGCCGCCGAACTGGTTCCGCAGCGCCGCGACCATCTTCATCTGCGGGGAGTCGTCCTGCCGGGACGAGAACCGCGCGAACAGCGACGCGGTGATCGCGGGCAGCGGCACCGCGTGGTCAATGGCGGCTTCCACGGTCCACCGGCCCTCGCCGGAGTCCTGTGCGTAACCACGCAGCTTCTCCAGGTGCTCGTCCTCGTCCAGCGCGTTGACCGCGAGGTCGAGCAGCCAGGAGCGGATGACGGTGCCCTCCTGCCAGGAGCGGAAGACCTCACGCACGTCGGTGACCGAGTCGACCTTCTCCAGGAGCTCCCAGCCCTCGGCGTAAGCCTGCATCATCGCGTACTCGATGCCGTTGTGGACCATCTTCGAGAAGTGGCCCGCGCCCACCTTGCCCGCGTGGACGGCGCCGACGCCGGCTTCCCCCTCGGGCTTGAGGGCGTCGAAGACGGGCTGGACCTTGGCGATGTTCTCTGCGTCGCCGCCGTACATCAGCGCGTAGCCGTTCTGCAGGCCCCAGACGCCGCCCGAGACGCCGCAGTCGACGAAGCCGATGCCCTTGGCCGCCAGCTCCCCGGCGTGCTTCTCGTCGTCCGTCCAGCGCGAGTTGCCGCCGTCCACGACGACGTCGCCGGGTTCCAGGAGCTCGGCGAGCTCGTCGATCGTCGACTGGGTCGCCGCACCGGCCGGGACCATCACCCACACCACACGCGGACCCTTGAGCTTGCCCACAAGCTCTTCGAGGCTGTGGACATCGGCGACGCCCGGATTGCGGTCGTATCCGATGACGGTGTGGCCTGCGCGGCGAATGCGCTCGCGCATGTTGCCGCCCATCTTGCCGAGGCCGACGAGACCGAGCTCCATCAGGTTGTTCCTTCACTAGCGATGTGGCAGGAGGGCACTTTCGTACCTGCGTCCGAGCCTAAACCCGGACGCTCCTGCACACCTGTGGGCATAGCCGCTCAGACGAACGCCCCCACCTGCGGCCTTCGTCAGCCGCTGAGCCGCACCGGCATGATCAGGTACTTGTACGCCTCGTCCGCCTCCGCGTCCAAGGCGGGCTTGCCGCTCAGGAGCGCCGGCTTGGTGGACGTCGTGAAGGAGAGCTGCGCCACCGGCGAGTCGATGGCGCTCAGGCCGTCGAGCAGGAACGTGGGGTTGAAGGCGATCGAGACGTCGTCGCCCTCCAGCTGGGCGTCGACCCTTTCCACAGCCTGTGCGTCGTCGCTGGAGCCTGCCTCCAGGATCAGCACGCCCTGCTCGAAGGAGAGCCGCACCGGGGTGTTCCGCTCGGCGACCAGGGCCACACGCTTGACGGCCTCCACGAAGGGGGCGGTCTCGATCACGGCGATGGAGTTGAACTCCGTCGGGAACAGCGAGCGGTACTTCGGGAGGTCGCCCTCCAGCAGACGCGTGGTCGTCCGCCGTCCCGCGCCCTCGAAACCGATCAGCCCCTCGCCGGCACCGGAGCCGGACAGCGCGAGGATGACGCTGTCGCCGCTTGTGAGGGCCTTGGCGGTGTCCAGGAGCGTCTTGGCGGGCACCAGGGCCACCGCGGACGCCTCGGGGTTCTCCGGCTTCCACAGGAACTCTCGGACGGCGAAGCGGTAGCGGTCGGTGGACGCCAGCGTGACGGTGTCGCCCTCGATCTCGATGCGCACACCGGTGAGGACGGGCAGCGTGTCGTCACGACCCGCGGCGATGGCCACCTGGGCCGCGGCGGAGGCGAAGACCTCACCGGGGACGGTGCCGGTCGCCGACGGCATCTGCGGCAGGGCCGGGTACTCCTCCACAGGCAGTGTGTGCAGGGTGAAGCGCGAGGAGCCGCAGACCACGGTCGCCCGTACACCGTCTGTGGAAATCTCCACCGGCCGGTTGGGGAGAGCGCGGCAGATGTCGGCGAGCAGGCGGCCGGAGACGAGCACCGTGCCTTCCTCGTCGATCTCGGCGTCCACGGAGACCCGTGCCGAGACCTCGTAGTCGAAGCTGGAGAGGCTCAGCGCGCCTTCCTCCGCCTTCAGCAGAAGGCCGGCGAGCACAGGCGCCGGCGGACGGGCCGGGAGGCTGCGTGCCGCCCAGGCCACTGCCTCCGCGAGTACGTCGCGTTCCACCCGGATCTTCACCGTTGCCGCCTCCGTCTGTTGCCGGCGCTCTCGCCCTGCTGCCTCGTCGTCTGACTCGGTGTCGCTCGGCCCGGTCATGGGAAGGACACCGGGGAACAGTCTGACGCACCGCACTGACAGTCGGTGCCCCTCGGGGTCAAGTCGTTCCGAGCGGCAGCCGAGGCTCCGAGCGAGAGTTGTGCACAGCCCCCACTTCGAATCGATTCCCAGACTCTCTCTAGTTGGGAGTAGTAGTAGGGGCTGTGGATACCGTGGATAACCCCGTATTCGCAGCTCAGAGGCGGTTTTTTGTCCACTGGCCCTGTGGGTGGAGGCGGTGGAAAACAGGCGTCTTCTGTGGACGGGGAAAAGTTCTGCACACCCGATGCACAGGCGGGGGCCACTTCTCCCCAGCGCCGTCCCCAGGTTTACCCACGTTCCCCACAGCCCAACCCGGCACCTTCGTGTGACGCCTTTCACTCGACACGGTGAGGAGGCGCGTCGCGTTGCCGAACAGTGGACAGCGGTGTGGAGAAGCCCGGGATCGCTGGGGACAACCGCCCCCAGCCTGTGGGCCGCCGGTGGACAACTTTCTGCACACCCTGTGGATCATCTCGTCGTCCACAGTCTGTGGAGATCGTTCGTCCACGAATCCACAACCGGCTGACCTGGTCTGATGCTCTTTCAGCAGCACACCCTGTGGACACGATCTGGACAACTTCCCAGTCCCCAGGATGTGGACGCGAGAAAGTCCCCGAATCTGTGGAGGGCGGCCGTAACCAGGGCACGTATTCGAACAACGGATGGTCTTCGGGTGTCGGCGGAGCGACTCCGGGCGCCGCCGGGAAGGGCGTCCGAGGGCGGTTGAGGGCGGAAAGAGGGCGGCGCGAGGGTCCTCAGAAGGCGTGTGGGAGCGGCGGAAGACGCCTTCGGAGGCGTGCAGGACGATGCCCGGCACGCTCGGGAACGCCATCGAGCGGGTATCGGGCAACCCGTCGATCGGGTGCCGGAACGACGAAAGGCGCCCTCGGGAGCGTGTCCCGGGGCGCCTTCAGCGACGTACAGCCGCTGCCGTCAGCCGTTCTTGATGCGGTTCGTGAGCTCGGTGACCTGGTTGTAGATGGAGCGGCGCTCGGCCATCAGCGCGCGGATCTTCCGGTCGGCGTGCATGACGGTCGTGTGGTCGCGGCCGCCGAACTGCGCGCCGATCTTCGGCAGCGAGAGGTCGGTGAGCTCCCGGCACAGATACATGGCGATCTGGCGTGCCGTCACCAGCACACGGCTGCGGGAGGAGCCGCACAGGTCGTCCACCGTGAGACCGAAGTAGTCGGCGGTCGCCGCCATGATGGCCGTCGCCGTGATCTCCGGGGCCGAGTCCTCGCCGCCCGGGATCAGGTCCTTGAGGACGATCTCCGTCAGGCCGAGGTCCACGGGCTGACGGTTGAGCGACGCGAACGCCGTCACCCGGATCAGCGCGCCCTCCAGCTCACGGATGTTCCGCGAGATGCGGGACGCGATGAACTCCAGCACCTCGGGCGGGGCGTTGAGCTGCTCCTGCACCGCCTTCTTACGGAGGATCGCGATACGCGTCTCCAGCTCGGGCGGCTGGACGTCGGTGATCAGGCCCCACTCGAAACGGTTCCGCAGCCGGTCCTCCAGGGTTACCAGCTGCTTGGGCGGCCGGTCGCTGGAGAGCACGATCTGCTTGTTCGCGTTGTGGAGCGTGTTGAAGGTGTGGAAGAACTCCTCCTGCGTCGACTCCTTGTCCGCCAGGAACTGGATGTCGTCGACGAGCAGGATGTCCATCTCGCGGTACCGCTTGCGGAAACTGTCGCCCTTGCCGTCGCGGATCGAGTTGATGAACTCGTTGGTGAACTCCTCGGAGCTCACGTACCGCACGCGCGTGCCCGGATAGAGGCTGCGCGCGTAGTGCCCGATCGCGTGCAGCAGGTGCGTCTTGCCGAGCCCCGACTCCCCGTAGATGAAGAGGGGGTTGTACGCCTTCGCCGGTGCCTCGGCGACGGCGACCGCGGCGGCGTGCGCGAAACGGTTCGAGGCGCCGATGACGAACGTGTCGAAGAGGTACTTCGGGTTGAGGCGCGCGGTGGGCTCTCCGGGACCGGCCGCGGGCGCCGGCTGCGCGGCCAGTGGGCCCGGGGCGCCACTGGAGGCGGGCAGATTGGAGCCGACGGGGCCGCCGCGGTGGACATGCCCGGTCCCGGACTGCGACGGCGGCTCCGGCCGGCGGTCGCGGCGGTCCGGGCGCTGGTCGTAGTCGGAGCGAGGCTGGTCGTACCCGGGCCGCTGCTGCTCGTAGTCGGACCGCTGCTGTTCGTAGGGAGAGCGGTCCGGAGGCTGCTGCCGGTAGTCCTGGGAGGGCGACGCGTACGGATCCCGGTCGGGGAAACCGAGCCGCTGCTGCTGCCAGCCGTAGTCGTCCTGCGAGGGCCGCGGCCAGGCGCCGGGATCGGGACGCTGATAGTCGGGGTACGCGGGACGGGCGGTCGGGAGCTGGTCCCCGCGGGGCGACTGCTGGTCGGGGCGGCCCTGCGGGTGGTCGTCCATGTGGTCGTTCGCACGATGGCGGCCGTATCCCCGGTATCCGTCACGGTCCTGCGCGGGGGGCCGCTCGGGCTCCTCGTAGCGCTGCTGCGACTGGGCGGGCGGCGCCGGCGGGGCGGGGGTCTCGCCGACGGAGTCGTCGACGGTGATCGCGATACGGATCGGGCGGCCGCACTCGCGGCTCAGGGTCTCGCTGACGATCGGCGCGAGGCGCCCTTCCAGGACACCCTTCGCGAACTCGTTGGGCACCGCGAGCAGCGCGGTGTCCGCTACGAGCGCCAGCGGCTGGCAGCGCTTGATCCAGTGCTCGTCCTTCGTCTCGACACCCTGCCCACGCCCCTCACCGAGAAGTTGCTCCAATACTCGTGGCCACACTGCGGCAAGATCGGCAGGTACGTCAGCCACAGGGCACGCTCTCTCACGGGTCCCACGAACGTGTGATTCCTGGGACGGATTGGGTTGGAACTGCGGGTGGGGCGGGCGGCACGAATCAGATGGAGCAGGGAGAAGGGAACGAACCGGAGTCCAGCCACGGTAGTCAGGGCGACCCATGCGGTTCAAGTTGTTGTCCCCAGGCTGTGGATAGTGTCTCCCGGGCAGCGCTGGTTTGACCGGATGGCGTAGCCGCGCGTACCGTAACCAGGTCGAGTTGTCGATGGCTGCTGCCGCCTGCCTCCGATGGGCACAGATCGCGAAGAGTGATCGGGAAGCGGTGCACTCGGGCGTAAGCGAGCTACTCGTGGGCGCACGGTGACAGCCAAGACGGCACCCCGAAACTACCGATTTCTTCTGGAGCCCCCGAGTGAGCAAGCGCACCTTCCAGCCGAACAACCGTCGTCGCGCCAAGACCCACGGCTTCCGCCTGCGGATGCGCACCCGCGCCGGCCGCGCGATTCTCGCGAACCGTCGTGGCAAGGGTCGCGCCAGCCTGTCCGCCTGATCACCAACAGGTCATGACGTGCTGCCTACCGAGCATCGGCTGAGGCGGCGCGAGGACTTCGCGACCGCGGTACGCCGAGGACGCCGGGCCGGACGCCCGCTTCTCGTCGTTCATCTACGTAGCGGTGCAACCGACCCGCACGCGCCTGGGGAGAGCGCTCCCCCGACGCGTGCGGGTTTCGTTGTCAGCAAAGCAGTGGGCGGAGCTGTCGTACGCAACAAGGTGAAGCGCCGGCTTCGCCATCTGATGCGTGACCGAGTGGCTCTGCTGACCCCCGGTAGCCTGGTAGTCGTACGAGCGCTGCCCGGTGCGGGTGACGCCGACCATGCACAGCTGGCCCGAGACCTGGACGCCGCCCTGGAGCGGCTACTGGGAGGGGGCGCGCGATGAAGTACCCGCTGCTGGCTCTCATCAAGCTGTACCAGTGGACCATCAGCCCGTTGCTCGGGCCGGTGTGCAAGTACTACCCGTCGTGTTCCCACTACGGGTACCAAGCCATCGACCGTCACGGTGCGATCAAGGGAACGGCACTCACCGCCTGGCGCATCCTGCGGTGCAATCCGTGGTCGCTGGGCGGTGTGGACCATGTCCCGCCGCGCAAGCGTCCGCGGTGGCACGAAATGCTGCGTAACGCCTGGCGTGCACGCAAGGGCGGGACCTCCGCCGCCGAACCGGCCATCGAGGGGCACGGTATGTCCGACCGTCCCCCGAGCCCGGCCGCCGAGACCCCGTCCCATGCTCAAGGAGCCTGATTAGTGGACACGATTGCCAGTATTTTCAGCTTCATCACGACACCCGTTTCCTGGGTCATCGTCCAGTTCCACTCGGTGTACGGCGCCATCTTCGGCCCCGACACGGGCTGGGCCTGGGGCTTGTCCATCGTGTCCCTGGTGATCCTGATCCGAATCTGCCTGATCCCGCTCTTCGTGAAGCAGATCAAGGCGACTCGGGCGATGCAGACGCTCCAGCCCGAGATGAAGAAGATCCAGGAGCGCTACAAGAACGACAAGCAGCGTCAGTCCGAAGAGATGATGAAGCTGTACAAGGAGACGGGCACCAACCCGCTCTCCTCGTGCCTTCCCATCCTGGCGCAGTCCCCGTTCTTCTTCGCCCTGTACCACGTGCTCAACAGCATCGCGTCGAACGACACCATCGGCGTGATCAACGACCGGCTGCTGGAGAGCGCGCAGAAGGCGCACATCTTCGGCGCCCCGCTGGCCGCGAAGTTCACGGACAGCGATGCCAAGGTCCAGGCACTGGGCTCCTCGATCACCGACGTGCGCGTCGTCACGGCGATCATGATCGTCCTGATGTCGTTCTCGCAGTTCTACACGCAGCGCCAGCTGATGACGAAGAACGTCGACACGACGGTGAAGACGCCGTTCATGCAGCAGCAGAAGATGCTGATGTACGTCTTCCCGATCATGTTCGCCGTCTTCGGTATCAACTTCCCCGTCGGTGTCCTCGTCTACTGGCTGACCACCAACGTGTGGACCATGGGCCAGCAGATGTACGTCATCCACAACAACCCGACGCCGGGTTCCAAGGCTCAAGCCTCCTACCTGGAGCGGCTGCACAAGCGCGTCACGCACAACGGCAAGACGCGCGGCCGCGGTGAGAAGGCCATCGTCAAGGCCATCGTGGCCAAGGGCCGCGACCGCAACGATGTCGAGCGCAAGTTCATCAACGGCCTGACCAAGGCGGGCCTGGCGGCCCAGGCCGACGGCACGGTGGTGAAGAGCGAGGCCTCGACGGTCGTCGAGACCGAGGACGGCACCCCGGCGACGGGCGGCGCCGCTCCCAAGCGCCAGCAGCCCAAGCGGCAGAGCAAGTCCCAGCGCCAGTCGTCCACCGCCCAGGGCGGCCACAAGGCGGCGGACGACTCCGCGCCGAAGACCTCGCTCAGCAAGTCCGACGAACCCGAGGAAGCCAAGCCCGGCCCCAAGCCGGCGGGCGGCAAGTCCGCGTCCGGCGGCACCCGCAGCAAGGCCCAGTCCGGACAGCGCAAGGGCCCGCAGCGGCCCAAGTCCCCGTCCAAGAAGTAAGAAGGAGTCCATCCCGTGACGGAAGGCACCACCTCCGCTGCCCCTGAGGGTGGCGACACCCTGACCCGCCTGGAGCAGGAGGGCGAGATCGCGGCCGACTACCTCGAGGGTCTGCTGGACATCGCCGATCTCGACGGCGACATCGACATGGATGTCGAGGCCGATCGCGCGGCGGTCTCGATCATCAGCGACTCCAGCGGCCGTGACCTGCAGAAGCTGGTCGGCCGCGACGGCGAGGTCCTGGAAGCCCTCCAGGAGCTCACGCGGCTGGCCGTGCACCGGGAGACCGGGGACCGCAGCCGGCTGATGCTGGACATCGCGGGTTACCGCGCCAAGAAGCGCGAGGAACTCTCCGAGCTGGGCGCGAAGGCCGCGGCCGAGGTCAGGAGTTCCGGTGAGCCCGTGAAGATGAAGGCGATGACCCCCTTCGAGCGCAAGGTCGTGCACGACGCGGTCAAGGCCGCGGGCCTGCGCAGTGAGTCCGAGGGCGAGGAGCCGCAGCGCTTCGTTGTCGTGCTCCCCGCCTGATCCAGCACGTCGTTCTCCGGCCCCGTCTGTGTTCGCAGGCGGGGCCGAACTTTGTCAGCCTGAAATCTCCGATGGTCCCTGATAGTCCTGGTAGTCAGCGCGCACTGCGCTCAAGCGGTACGGAAGGACGGTTCCCCGTGACGGAGGCAGTGGAGCTTCCCCCTGCGCCCGAGCAGGCCCGGGCGGTATTCGGCGATCGCTTCGCAGACGCGGTTCGTTACGCGGAGCTGCTGGCGGACGCTGGAGTGCAGCGGGGGCTGATCGGCCCCCGTGAAGTGCCTCGACTCTGGGAACGGCACCTGTTGAACTGTGCGGTCCTCTCGGAGGTCGTTCCCGAGAGCGTGACGGTGTGCGATGTCGGGTCCGGTGCCGGGCTGCCCGGTATCCCGCTCGCCCTCGTCCGCCCGGACCTGAAGATCACGCTCCTTGAGCCCTTGCTGCGCCGGACGAACTTCCTCACCGAGGTCGTCGAGCTGTTGGGCCTCGACCACGTCACCGTCGTCCGTGGGCGCGCCGAGGAGGTCCTTGGCAAGCTGCCTCCGGTCCACGTGGTGACGGCGCGGGCCGTGGCGCCCCTGGACCGTCTCGCGGCCTGGGGAGTGCCGCTGCTGCGCCCGTACGGCGAGATGCTCCTCCTCAAGGGCGACACCGCGGAGGAAGAGGTCAAGAACGCCGGGGCCGCCCTGAGCAAGCTGGGCGCGGTGGACATCTCCGTGCTTCACGTCGGTGAAGGTGTGGTGGATCCTCTCGCCACGGTGGTACGAGTCGAGGTCGGGGAGAGCCCCGGCGGCGTGCGCTTCGCGGCCAAGCGGGCGAAGGCGGCACGGACGGGGCGGACCCGAAGGCGTCGCTGACCGATTCCTGAGGAGAGCGCGACTCATTCGGGATGCGTGTTGTCGGGTCGGAGGCTCGTTGACTGATCCGTCCTGACGACGAGACGTACTCCACACAAGCTGCCAAACCTACGCATGCCGGAGTGTCGCGCGGTCGCGGTCGCGCGCGCTGTGCATCGTGTTTCACGTGAAACGTCGCTCACTGCTGCACGGCATCATCAGTCGCGGCCGCGCCGCGGCCGAACCCCGCGACCGAAACCCCCTTGGATCCCTGGGATCCTTCAGAAAAAGACCCTCTCCCGGCGGCCACGAGTCCCCCGGAGAGGGCACGGAGTTGTCCACAGAGGTGGATTTCTCCACAGAACCACGGGCCTCGCTGGTTCACGACCCCGAAGACATGGGAGGCTCTGTTCATTGCGAGCCTGAAGTCGAGGAGAGTGAATCCTTGCGGTCCGACGCCAACATCGCGGGACCGATGACCGATCCGGTCCCCGGTCCCCGTACCGAGTCGATGGGGGAGGATGTTTCACGTGAAACACCGCCCCCGATGGACGACACTCCCATCGGTCGTGCTGCCCAACTGGCGGTGGAGGCTCTTGGCCGCGCCGGCGAGGGCCTTCCACGGCCTGACCAAACCCGCGTGATGGTGGTCGCCAACCAGAAGGGCGGGGTGGGCAAGACCACGACCACGGTCAACCTTGCCGCTTCGCTTGCTCTGCATGGTGGGCGTGTCCTGGTGGTCGACCTCGATCCTCAGGGCAATGCCTCCACCGCGCTGGGCATTGACCATCACGCCGAAGTTCCTTCGATCTACGACGTGCTGATCGACAGCAAGCCACTCTCCGAGGTTGTTCAGCCAGTACCTGATGTCGAGGGTCTCTTCTGCGCACCTGCCACGATCGATCTCGCCGGTGCGGAGATCGAGCTGGTGTCCCTGGTGGCACGAGAGAGCCGGCTTGAGCGGGCGATCCAGGCGTACGAGCAGCCGCTGGACTACATCCTCATCGACTGCCCGCCCTCGCTGGGCCTCCTGACGGTCAACGCTCTCGTAGCCGGTGCCGAGGTTCTCATCCCGATTCAGTGCGAGTACTACGCGCTGGAGGGCTTGGGCCAGTTGCTGCGCAACGTCGATCTGGTGCGGGGGCACCTCAACCCCAACCTGCATGTATCGACGATCCTGCTCACCATGTACGACGGCCGGACCCGCCTCGCGTCCCAGGTCGCCGACGAGGTGCGCAGCCACTTCGGCGACGAGGTGCTGCGGACGAGCATTCCGCGCTCGGTCCGTATCTCCGAGGCCCCCAGTTACGGTCAGACGGTGCTGACCTACGACCCGGGGTCGAGCGGTGCCCTCTCCTACCTTGAGGCGGCACGAGAGATCGCGCTGCGCGGAGTCGGAGTGGCGTACGACGCGCAGCATGCCCACATGGGCGCACACAACGAACAGAGCATGGTGGAGGGGATCCAGTGAGCGAGCGACGGAGGGGGTTGGGCCGTGGTCTCGGCGCACTGATCCCGGCTGCACCGACAGGAGAGAAGGCGGCACCACCCGCGGTGGGCGGCGGGTCCACATCGCCGGGATCTGTGCCCGTGCTCACCGCAGAGCGCGGGGTTGCGGCGGCCAAGGTGGCCGCACTGCCATCGGCTCATGTTTCACATGAAACAGAGGAGCCGTCGACGAGTGTCTTCGGCGAGGCTCCTCCGTCGGCACCCGTCGGCGCGTACTTCGCCGAGCTGCCTCTCGACTCCATCACCGCGAACCCGCGCCAGCCCCGTGAGGTCTTCGACGAGGACGCTCTGGCTGAACTCGTCACCTCCATCAAGGAGGTCGGCCTTCTCCAGCCGGTCGTCGTACGGCAGATGGGTCCGGCGCGCTACGAGCTCATCATGGGCGAGCGGCGCTGGCGGGCTTGCCGCGAGGCGGGGCTCGACGCGATCCCGGCGATCGTGCGGGCCACGGATGACGAGAAGCTTCTCCTGGACGCGCTCCTGGAGAACCTGCACCGTGCTCAGCTGAACCCGCTGGAAGAGGCTGCCGCCTACGACCAGCTGCTCAAGGACTTCAACTGCACGCACGACCAGCTGGCTGACCGGATCGGCCGTTCGCGCCCTCAGGTCTCCAACACCCTGCGTCTGCTGAAGCTGTCGCCGTCGGTTCAGCGCCGCGTGGCCGCCGGGGTGCTCTCCGCCGGACACGCGCGCGCCCTGCTCTCCGTGGATGACTCGGAGGAGCAGGACCGCCTGGCTCACCGGATCGTGGCCGAGGGGCTCTCGGTGCGAGCGGTCGAGGAGATCGTCACGCTCATGGGCTCGCGGCCGCAGTCGGCCGCACGCTCCAAGGGGCCGCGGGCCGGCACACGGCTCTCCCCGGCGCTGAGCGACCTTGCGACCCGTCTCTCGGACCGCTTCGAGACTCGGGTGAAGGTCGACCTCGGCCAGAAGAAGGGCAAGATCACCGTCGAGTTCGCCTCGATGGACGACCTTGAGCGCATCCTCGGCTCGCTCGCCCCAGGTGAGGGACCGGTTCTGCAGAAGAGCCTCCTGGACGACGACTCCGAGGAGACGGAAGCCTGAGGCCCCGGTCGGTTGGTCGATTTCGACCGGCCGACCAGGAGAGCGGGCCGTGTCCGGTATACACCGGACACGGCCCGCTCTTTGCTTTCAGGCGGTATCGATGGAATCGCATCGTGGATACGATGCGTTCGGGTATGGCGCATTCACCTGGCAGCACCTTTTGTGGGGAGGCGAGGGGCCATGCGAACGGTGAGCCGGACCGGACTGGTGAGCGCGGGCCTGGGGCTCGGAGCGGTCGGCGGGTTCGTCGGCAGCCTGCTCAGGGAACGGAGCGCTCTGACAGCCGCTCGCGATGCTGCGGGCGAGGAAAGTGAGGAACTGCCTTCATGGGGCGCCGGCTCGCACCGCTCACGCTGGACAACCTTCAGGACCTTCCCAAGCGCTGTCGCGCGTGTGTCTTCTGGGAATTGGACCCAGTCAGCGGTCAGGCCGCGGTAAAGGCAGGAACACCCGAGCTGGAGAAAGAGGCGTGGATCTCCGCCGTTCTGCTCGAATGGGGATCCTGCGGCCGGGTCGTGTACGTGGATGACGTACCGGCGGGCTTCGTGCTCTACGCGCCGCCCGCCTATGTGCCGCGGGCGACGGCCTTCCCCACGAGTCCGGTCTCCCCTGACGCGGTCCAGCTGATGACGGCCTTCATCACGCCGGGCTTTCAGGGGCAGGGACTTGGACGCGTGATGGTGCAGACGGTCGCCAAGGATCTGCTCCGGCGGGGCTTCAAGGCGATCGAGGCCTTCGGGGACGCCCGCTGGAAGGAGCCGGCCTGCGTCCTGCCCGCCGATCATCTCCTGGCCGTGGGATTCAAGACGGTCCGGCCGCACCCGACGTACCCACGACTGCGCCTGGAGCTGCGTACGACGCTCTCCTGGAAGGAAGACGTGGAGTTGGCGCTCGACCGGTTGCTGGGGGCGGTACAGAAGGAGCCAGTGCTGCGTCCGCTGTAGGACGCTCTCGTGTCCGTCGGTGAGGCGTCTGCGCCATCCGCCACACATGCGGATGGGCCAACCCGTCCGGGTTGGCCCATCCGTGTTTCACGTGAAACATCGCCGCCTGCAGCGGGCAGCTTGCCGAACTACTCGGCGATGAAGTCCTCGAGGTCCCGCACGATCGCGGCCTTCGGCTTGGCACCGACGATGGTCTTGGCGACCTCGCCACCCTGGTAGACGTTCAGGGTCGGGATGGACATGACGCCGTACTTGGCGGCCGTACCCGGGTTCTCGTCGATGTTGAGCTTGACGACCTCGATCTTGTCGCCGTACTCGGCGGCGATCGCCTCGAGGGACGGAGCGATCTGGCGGCACGGACCGCACCAGGCGGCCCAGAAGTCCACCAGGACGGGCTTGTCGCTCTTGAGAACGTCCTGCTCGAAGGAATCGTCGGTCACGTGCTTGAGAGTGCCGGCCACGGCGGGCTCCTTAACTGGTTGGTGCGGTGGGGCGGGATGGGGGTCAGACAGCGGTCTTCTCGGGCTCCGCGGCGGCCTCGCCGTCCGCGAGGGCCGAGAGGAAGCGCTCGGCGTCGAGGGCGGCGGCGCAGCCGGTGCCGGCCGCGGTGATCGCCTGGCGGTAGGTGTGGTCGACGACGTCGCCGGCGCCGAAGACACCCGTCAGGTTGGTCCGGGTCGAGGGTGCCTCGACCTTGAGGTAGCCCTCGCCGTCCAGGTCGAGCTGGCCCTTGAAGAGCTCGGTGCGCGGGTCGTGGCCGATCGCGATGAACAGGCCGGTGACGGGCAGCTCGGACGTCTCGCCGGTCTTGAGGTTCCGCAGCTTCAGACCGGAGAGCTTCTGGTCGCCCTGGATCTCGGCGACCTCGCTGTCCCAGACGAACTTGATCTTCGGGTCGGCGAAGGCACGCTCCTGCATCGCCTTGGAGGCGCGCAGGGTGTCACGGCGGTGGACGATCGTCACGGACTTGGCGAACCGGGAGAGGAAGGTCGCTTCCTCCATGGCGGTGTCGCCGCCGCCGATCACGGCGATGTCCTGGTCCTTGAAGAAGAAGCCATCACAGGTCGCGCACCAGGAGACGCCGCGTCCGGAGAGGGCATCCTCCTTCGGCAGACCCAGCTTGCGGTGCTGAGAGCCCGTGGCGACGATGATCGCCTTCGCCCGGTGCACGGTGCCCGCCGTGTCCGTGACGGTCTTGATCTCACCGCTGAGGTCGGCCGCGACGATGTCGTCCGGCACCAGCTCGGCACCGAAGCGCTCGGACTGCGCACGCATGTTGTCCATGAGCTCGGGGCCCATGATGCCGTCCTGGAAGCCGGGGAAGTTCTCCACCTCAGTGGTGTTCATCAGCGCACCGCCTGCGGTGACGGCGCCCTCGAACACCAGCGGCTTAAGCGACGCGCGCGCAGTGTAGAGCGCCGCCGTGTAGCCGGCGGGCCCGGAGCCGATGATGATCACGTTTCGGACGTCGCTCACGGCTTGATTCCTCGTCTCTGGAGACTGCTTCGTACGACTGGTGGGAGCCTCTCTCAGAACTCTCACCCCACCCAACGGATCCTAAGGGGCGCGCATTCCCACTGTGTCCGGGCACACGAAGACGACGTCACCGCGGGGGGACGTCAAGGATGGCGCAGAGGTGCTCAGGACGGTCCGCGGCGGAGCCGGGCTCGCTCAGCTCCGCGCGTAGGAGTGCTCCAGCAGAACCTTGCCGGCGGAGATCGACGGCTTGTCCACGCAGGCGGAGTCCACGATGTAGGCCGTGACGCGTGTGGTGTCGGAGGCGTCGGGCAAAACCACGAGATACGCCTCCTTGCCCTCGTAGGAGCCTTCCTTGAAGGCGAGCGGTTCTGCGTCCCGACCGATTCCCTGTGTGATGCACCCGGGAACCGAGACCGAGGGCGTGTTGAAGATGTGCGGCCCTTCAGTGGACTGGGTGCCGTTCGGGTTGGAGGTGCGAGGGCCGCCGTCCTTCTTCTTTTCGGTCTTGTTCAGAAGATCCGCTACCTGGCCCTTGAGCTCGCCCTCGGCGAAGGTATTCGCGGCGTCGCTCTGCTGGGGAGACGCCGAGGGGGAGTCATTGTCCGAAGCGTTGTTGCCCAGCGACTGGAACAGCAGACCGCCGAGTCCCAGCGCGGCGGCCGTGAACATGGCGCTCAGGACGGCGGTCCTACGGCGTGTACGACGCGGTCGGTTCCCGCGGCCCGGGCCGGTGGCGGCGCGGGGGCGTCCCTCGGGACGGTCTGCCGCAGTCGATGTTTCACGTGAAACATGCCTGCCGTCGTCGTCGCCCTCATCGAGCAGGGGGCGCGAAGCGCCGACGGACGAGAAGGCGCCTGCGGCGTCGTCTTCAGGAACCGTGGCATTCAGCAGGGCCTCGGCGGCGAGAGCGGCGTCGATGCGTCCCACGACATCGTCCGGCATGCGGGGCGGACCCGGCAGAGTGCCGAGCAGGCTGCGGATCTCCTCCAGCGAGTCGTACACGTCGGCGCAGAGCGTGCAGACGTCCAGATGCCGTCGCACGTCCGCCGTACGGGTGGGAGGGAGCAGACCTTCGGTGAGGTCGGAGATCTCCTCGACGTCCGGGTGCCCGGCCGTGTCGGTCGTGGATGTCACGCTCGCCCACCTCCGCCCTTCACAGCAGCTGAATCGCTTGGTCCATCGTGTTCTCCCGCTGCGGGTGGGACGGATGCCCCCGGCGTGCGGTTCCGTCCCTCACCCGACTTCTTGCTCGCTCTGTCGCTCCCGCTGTCCGTACGCAGGTGTTTGAGCAGTGGGAGAAGTCTGGCTCTGCCACGTGCGCAGCGGCTCTTGACCGTGCCGGTCGGCACATCGAGCAGGCTGGCCGCCTCTGCCACGGGGTAGCCCTGCATGTCCACCAGGACGAGGGCTGCCCGCTGGTCGGGCGGCAGGGTGCCCAGCGCCTCCAGCAGTTCACGGTGCAGATCGTTGCGCTCGGCCGGAGCGGAGGCAGACTCGTGCGGCTCCAGGAGCTGTTCGAGCCGTTCCGTGTCGTCCACGGGAGATGTCTTCCTGGAAGCCGCCTTGCGCGCGCGGTCCAGGCAGGCGTTCACCGTGATCCGGTGCAGCCACGTTGTGACGGCCGACTGGCCACGGAAGGTGTGGGCGGCCCGGTAGGCGGAGACGAGGGCGTCCTGGACGGCGTCAGCGGCCTCCTCGCGGTCGCCCAGCGTCCGCAGCGCCACCGCCCAGAGCCGATCACGGTGACGCCGCACGATCTCGCCGAAAGCGTCGGGATCGCCCTCCACATGACGGGCGAGGAGGTCCTGATCGCTCACTTCGCTGAATCCGGCGCCGTCCGCCATCGAACCCCCTCCCCCTCCGGTGGATGCTCAGCCGGTGAACTTCACATCGGTGACGGCCTGTTTGTACCCGGCGTCGCTGAACTGGTCACCAGGTGCGTACGGCAGCGCAGTGAACCACACCAGCACGTACTGGGTCTTCACTTTCTTGTCGGCCTTCACCTTCGCGGTGGTCCCGCTCGTGGTCAGGGTCCCGATCTTCTGCATGGAGCTCAGCGACGTCGAGGAGCTCATGGAATCCGTCGCGTACAGCGAGACCGTCGTGTGGTTGCCGCCGAACCTCAGACCTATCGAAGCGGCTGAGATCTCCTGCTTCGAGCCGAGGTCGTAGACGATGCCGACGCCGGGCTTGAAGGCCGGGTTCATCTCCGGACCGTCCAGGAAGCTCTTGCTCCGCCAGTACGTCGAGCTGTCGCCGTCGTAGGTCTTGGCCACGTCGCCCGCCGCCTGGGCAGACCCCTTCGCGACGTACTCCTCTGCGCCCTGGATGGTGATCGGCTTGACCGGCTTCGCGTTCTCGCCGCTCTTGTCGTTCTCGTCCGTCGTCCGGGTGTTGCCGGTGTCGTCGGACTTCCCGCGGTCCATGAGCGCGTCCGCGAGCTGCCAGCTGCCGAGACCGAGCGCGGCGATCAGAAGGGCGGACACCGCCCACTTGAGGGCCTTGCCGGTACGGGTCTGCAGCGGAGGCAGGGGAGTCGGTACCGGCTGGGTGGCCCCCGGGTGGGACGAGGGGCGGCCGTAGTTGCCCTGCTGGTACGTCGTGCGCTGGTAGTCCGGCGGCGCTGTGAACGCGGGCTCCGGCGGCCGGATGCGAGGCATCTCGCCGACCGCCTTCACCAGCTCCTCCGGCGTGGTGCACGGAGGCTCCTGGCGGGAAGCGGTCGCGCCGTCGTTGACGAGCGCGCGCATCGCCAGCTCCGAAAGACCCCGGTGTACACCTGCGCGTACCTGGTCGGGGGCGATGAGGCCCACGCCCTTGGGCAGTCCGGAGAGGCCGTAGGCGTCGTCCTCGTACGGCCAGCGCTGGGTGAGCGTGGCGTACAGCAGCGCGCCGATCGCCTCAGTGTCGGTGCGCTGCGGGGTGTCCGAGCTGATCCCGCGCAGCGCCGCGTTCACGGCGAGGCCGCGGATGCGCCACTGCCCGGACGAGGTGCGCAGCACGGCGCCAGGGGTCAGCTTCAGATGCGCCAGCCCCTCACGGTGTGCGGCGGCCATCGCCTGGGAGACCTGGCTGACCATCTGGTACGCCTCGTGGACCTCCAGGGGGCCGGCGGCCAGGAGCGCCGTCAGCTCCGTGGCATCCGGCAGCCACTCGTGCACCACATAGACGAGGTCGTTCTCCTCGACCGCGTCCAGGACCTGGACGAACCGAGGATCGCCCAACAGGGCTGAGGAACGGGCCGCCGCAAGGACGGAACGCGCTCGTGGATGGTCGGCGGGCAGCAAGTGCACACCGACTGCGCGGCGGAGTTTTTCGTCCACCGCACGCCAACTGCTGAAACCGTCCAGACGGGTGACGCACTCTTCCAGGCGGTAGCGTCTGGCGAGTTTGTGACCGCTGTGCAGCTCGGGCGGCGAGGTCCTGCCAGGGCTCTCGTTCCCCCCGCTCCCCTGTTCCTCTTCGCTCTCCGAGCTGTCCGTGTCCCGCTCCCGGTTCTGGGCCACCCCGTCGGCCGTGGACTGGTCCGCCTTCGCGGTCAGCGGCTCGTTGCCGCTGTTGTCTGCCACGTCGACGGCAGCCGTGCTCCGTTCCGCCACCGTCGTTCCTGCCTCCCCATCCATTGCGCGCTGTCCGACGCCAAAGCCAATTGTGCCCACAGTCCGCCCCTATGCACGACACGCGGTCGCGCACGATGGTTGTGCGCCTACCCCCGTCTCAGCGCCCAAGGCGCCCGCGGACCATGCCGACCATTCCGTTCAGCTCCTCGATGCGCATCCGCCGCGCCGCGACGTAGAAGACACCGAGCAGTACGACACCACCGCCGAGCAGGGAGGCGAACGAGCCGCCGACGCCCTGTCCCAGTGTGTGGCCGATTCCGTAGCAGGCCGCACCACTGAGCAGTGCGGCCGGTACCGATGCGATACCGAGCCGTGCGTATGTGCGCAGGACCCGGCCACCGTCCAGGTCGCCGCCCAGCCGCTTGCGCAGCCGGCTCCACGCGACCCCGACGCCGATCGCGTAGGCAAGACCGTACGACGCGGCCATGCCCGCCACCGCCCAGCGCGGGGGAAGCAGGAAGAAACAGAGCGCCGACGCCCCGGCGTTGACGGCGGCCACGATGACCGTGTTGTAGAAGGGGGTCCGGGTGTCCTCGTACGCGTAGAAGGCGCGCAGCACGACGTACTGCACGGAGTACGGGATCAGGCCCAGGCCGAAGGCCATCAGCATGTAGCCCATGTTCGTCGCTTCGCTGGTCCCGGAGGAGCCGAACATCAGCGTGCACATCGGGATGCCGAGCGCGACGAAGCCGAAGGAGATCGGCACGATCGCCACGGCGGTCGTACGCAGCCCCTGCGAGATGTCGTCGCGGACCGCGCCGCTGTCGCCCTCATGGGCCGAACGCGAGAGGCGAGGCAGCAGGGCGGCCATCAGGGAGACCGTGATGATGGCCTGCGGGAGGCCCCAGATGAGCTGGGCGTTGGCGTAGGCCGCGAAGCCGGTGCCGTCGACCGGGGAGTCCTTGCCTGCCGCGGTGGACAGCTGGGTCACAACGATCGCGCCGGCCTGGTTGGCGAGGACGAAGAGCACGGTCCACTTGGCGAGCATCGCCGCCTTGCCGAGCCCGTGGCCCTTCCAGTCGAAGCGCAGCCGCAGCCGGAATCCGGTCTCCCGGAGGTACGGGATCATCGCCAGGGCCTGGACTACGAGGCCGAGCAGGACGCCGATGCCGAGCAGCCGCTCGCCCTCCGGCGGAATCGTCGTGGCCTTCATGCCGGAGTTCTCGGCGGTGCCGTACACCCAGATGAACAGTCCGAGCGTCACGATGATGACGACGTTGTTGAGGACCGGGGTCCACATCATCGCGCCGAACCTGCCGCGCGCGTTGAGGATCTGGCCCATCACCACGTGGATGCCCATGAAGAAGATCGTGGGCAGGAAGTAGCGGGCGAAGGTGACAGCGACGTCGTTGGCAGCCGCGTCCCTGGCGACCGGCGTCGACAGCACGCGGACCAGAAGCGGAGCGGCGAGGACCGCGAGCGCGGTGAGCGCGCCGAGAACCACCACGACGAGGGTCAGCAGCCGGTTGGCGAATGCCTCACCACCGTCCTCGTCGTCCTTCATGGCGCGCACCAGCTGCGGTACGAAGACGGAGTTGAGGCCGCCGCCGACGGTCAGGATGTAGATCATCGTCGGCAGCTGGTAGGCGACCTGGAAGGTGTCGCCTAGGAGGCCGACGCCCAGCGCCGCGACGATCAGCGCGGAGCGGATGAAGCCGGTGAGGCGGGACACCATGGTGCCCGCCGCCATGACCGCACTGGACTTCAGCAGGCCGGACGCACGGCCACCGGACTTCTTCGCGGCCGCCGGCGCAGGTGCGGGCGGGGGCGTCGAAGGCTGCTCGGCAGCCGGAGCGGGTTCCGGCGTCGGAGAGGGCACGCTGGGCGGACCCCCCGCGGGCGGGTACGCGCCGCCCTGCTGCTGGTCCCGGAAGAGATGAGCGAAGGCGTCCGGCTCATGGCGCTGCTCGCCGGCCTGGGTCACCAGGTCGTCGACGCCCACGAACTGGGTCGTACGGGGGTCGTCGCCGTACGGCAGGTACTGGGTGGGGCCCTCCGGCTCCGGGGCCGGAGTCTGGGCCCACACGCGCGGGTCCGGGGCGTACGGGGACTGGGGCGGCTGAGCGTAGAGCGGGGGCTGCGGCTGGTAGGTGCCGGGCGGCGGCGGGGGATGCGCGGCGCGGTCGTAGAGGGCCTCGGTGACAGGGTCCTGGGCGGCGAGATCCTGCGCCCGGTAGGGATCCTGGGCGTAGGCATCCTGGAGGTACACGTCGGGTGCGGGTTGCTGAGGCACCTCGCCGGGCTCCGGCGGGCCCTGCGGCGGGTCGTCGGGGTAGCCGGAGCCGCCCGCGCCCTGACCGCGGTCACCGTCGTACGGCGCGTTCATGGTTACCCCACCTCATCGTCCCCGGGCCCACCGGCCGCGACATCGCTCAACGGTCCACTCTCTCACCAGTGCCGGACGGGTCAGTGATTTCCGCTGCGGTGTCCGGTGAAGGGTCACTCGGGTGCTCCGGCTCGTGTGCCCTCGACTCGGCCTCGGATGCTTCGGGAGCGGCCTGGTCCTCGCCGTCCGCTGGGGCGTTCTCGGATTCCTCCTGCGTGGCCTGGCGGGCGGCCGCGCGCTTGCGCTGGGTGTACATCCGGAACCCGGCGAGCACGAGCAGCAGGACACCACCGGCGATGACCAGCATCACCGTGGCGGTGATCTCGGTGACCTTCACATCGAAGGCGACCTCGGGACCGTACGGCCGGCCGTCCTCCGTGAACAGCTGGGCGACGACTCCCGCCCGGCCGTTGGCGTGGGCGTTGGTGGTGAACTTCACCGACTGGCTGTGTCCGCCCGAGACCGAGACCGGCTGTTCGTCGTAGGCGCCGTCACCGATGCTGAGGCGGCTCGGCTGGGTCGAGGTCAGGCGCAGAGTCAGGTGATCGACACCCTGGACGAGATTGTTCTGCACCGTCACGGGGATCGTGGCGCTGCGGCCTGACAGCTTCGCCTCGGACTTCTCGATCAGTCCGACACTCTCGGTGAGCCGGGTGAGATACGCCTCCACACCGTCGCGGTAGAGCGTCGCATCGGTGCTGCGGCCGCGCCAGGACGTGGACACCGACCGGTCCATGGCCCGCCCGAAGGGGGTGGCCACGCGGGACTTGTCAGCGAGGATCACCTGGAAGCTGTCGAGGTTGTCCTGCGTGCGCTCGATCTGCACGAAGGCGTCCTGCGGCAGTTCCTGGTTGCGCAGCGACTTCGGGTACGACCCCACCGACGGGACGCGCGTGGTGGCGCCCGAGTCAGGCTTGGCCTTGGTGGCCGCGGACAGGTCCGCCGACTGCGACCAGGTTCCGTCCTGGAGCGCCGTCAGTGCCTGTGCCATCGCCTGGGCCTGGCTGGAGGTCGGCATGCGCTGCGGGGCGACCACGACGCTGCGCTGCTTGTCCGGGACCTGGAGCGAGAACATCAGGCTCTGGGCGAGGAACTTCTGCACGGCGAGCGTGGCGTTGCCCGCGACCGTCATGTCGCCCTGGAACGCCGTCGACAGACGGGCGTCAGCGACCACCGCGGTGGTGCCGCCGCCGATCGGACGCGCCGCGGACGGCGTGTACGGCAGGCTTCCGGCCTCCTTCAGGCTGTCGCTGCGGGAGATCACCGTGTCGGCCCCGGCCGAGGTGGCGACCTTCACGATCGAGGGGTCGATCGCGCCGTTCGCGGGCCAGGCGTAGTCCGTGCTGGGCGTCACATGGAGGATCGACTCCACCGTCGTCGCTGCCACCGTGGTGGCGTCCTTGAGACGGCTGAGCGACCCGGTGGCGGTCTTTCCGTTGTGGGCCAGCGACGCCAGATCCGGGTCGGCGAAGGGAAGAGCGACGACTTCCTCGTTCTCGACCGTCTTCTCCAGCTCGGAGAGCCACTGCTTGGCCACCGCCTGGTGCGTGCCCGCCGTGGTCGTCGTGCTGGAGCCGTTCACCTGGACGCGGTAGCTGCGGGTCATCGCGTCGACGGACGCCAGCAGATCCGGGTCGACGACCCACGTGACGTCGAGGTTCTTGCCGAGCGCGAGGAGCTGCTGCAGGCGTCCGCCGGGGGCGAGCTCCGCGGCCAGGTCGTCGTCCTTGAAGACGGGGGTCTGCTGCTCGTTCGAACCCGTCTCGGCCGTCATGTGGGAGGTGGAGATGAGCGGCCAGAGGTACGTGGTCCGGGTCTTCGTGTCCGCCGCGTCGGGCTGCCACGGCAGGAACGTCCGCTCGATCCCGAGGATCTGGTCGTACGCCGCGGCGGCGGTCCTGCCGGTCAGCGTGACACCGAGCTGGTAGACGCCGTCGGAGCTGAGGGGCAGCTTGTCGACGGGAACGGAGATGCTGAAGGTCTGCGGGACGCCCGGCGCCAGCTTGGAGAACTTCGCGACGTACTTGCCGCCGACGTCCGTACCCGCGTACGGGTTGCTCTGTGCGGCGGTGTCGATCGCCGAGCGGCCGTTCATCGTCGGGCCCACCCGCAGACCGACGTGCGCGTCAGTGATCGTCTGCTTGCCCTTGTTGACGATCCTGCCGGAGACGGTGAGCGTGTCACCGTCGGAGGGCACGCGAGGACTCAGCGTGTCCAGGGAGACATCGACCGTACGGGAGCCGGAGACCTCCGCTGCGGCGCTGCGCTCGGCAGCGTACGCGGACGGCGCCACAGGCAGCTGGCAGAGGCCGGCCAGCAGGGGAGCCGCGGCCAGCAGCGCCCCGGTGCGCCGCAGCCAGCGGCGGGCAGGTGAGGGAGTCATCCCCTGGAAGTCTGCCGCCTCGGCCACGCGCTCGCCCGTCCCTCGTCGTCGTCAGTGGTCGTCGGAATGTGCGTCCACGCATGGTAACGATGCGCGCTGAGGGTAAGTGCCGCGGTCCGGTCCACAAGATCGGAGACGAGGCCGCACTGTCCCACTATGTCCGCCTATCAGTGACGAGGATCCCGCAGGGACGTGGGAAGGTTCCAGTGCACGTTTAATGGAGGCGCCCGCGGGGGTCCGGGCCACGTACCCTTTTCTGTTGTGCCGAACGCCAACGAAGACAATCCCAGTGCCCTGAATCAGGTGCAGAGCCGCGCGGTGAGCGAACTGCTGCGGGTGTCCCCCGTCGCCGATGAGCTCGCCCGCCGTTTCCAGGAGGCCGGGTTCTCCCTCGCCCTGGTCGGCGGCTCGGTCCGGGATGCCCTCCTCGGCCGGCTCGGCAACGACCTGGACTTCACGACCGACGCCCGGCCCGAGGACGTACTGAAGATCATGCGGCCCTGGGCGGACGCCGTATGGGAGGTCGGGATCGCCTTCGGCACGGTCGGTGGTCAGAAGGACGCCCGCGTCGGAGACGTCGACCAGAGCTTCCAGATCGAGGTGACGACGTACCGCTCGGAGGCGTACGACCGGACCTCGCGCAAGCCCGAGGTCTCGTACGGCGACTCTATTGAGGAAGATCTGGTGCGCCGTGACTTCACGGTGAACGCGATGGCCGTGGCGCTCCCCGAGAAGGAGTTCATCGATCCGCACGGTGGGCTCGACGATCTTGCCGCGCGCGTTCTGCGGACTCCGAGCACACCCGAGGCCTCCTTCTCCGATGACCCGCTGCGGATGATGCGGGCCGCTCGGTTCGCCGCGCAGCTCGACTTCGAGGTGGCGCCGGACGTCGTCGCGGCGATGAAGGCCATGGCCGAGCGCATCGAGATCGTCTCCTCCGAGCGCGTGCGTGACGAGCTGAACAAGCTGGTCCTGTCCGCTCACCCGCGGAAGGGACTGACACTGCTCGTCGACACCGGGCTCGCCGACCGGGTGCTGCCCGAGCTGCCCGCCCTGCGCCTGGAGCGGGATGAGCACCATCGGCACAAGGATGTCTACGACCACACGCTGATCGTCCTGGAGCAGGCGATGGCGCTGGAGGAGAACGGTCCCGACCTCACGCTGCGCCTGGCCGCACTGCTGCATGACATCGGCAAGCCGCGGACGCGTCGCTTCGAGACGGACGGGCGGGTCTCCTTCCACCATCACGAGGTGGTGGGCGCCAAGATGACCAAGAAGCGGATGACCGAGCTCAAGTACTCCAACGAGCTCGTGAAGGACGTCTCGCGTCTGGTCGAGCTGCACCTGCGTTTCCACGGCTACGGCACCGGGGAGTGGACGGACTCCGCGGTCCGCCGGTACGTGCGTGACGCGGGCCCGCTCCTCGGCCGTCTCCACAAGCTGACCCGCTCGGACTGCACGACGCGTAACAAGCGCAAGGCCGCCGCCCTCTCACGCGCGTACGACGGCCTGGAGGAGCGCATCGCCCAGCTTCAGGAGCAGGAGGAGCTGGACGCGATCCGGCCCGACCTCGACGGGAACCAGATCATGGAGATCCTGGGTATCGCGCCCGGTCCGGCCATCGGGCAGGCCTACAAGTACCTGCTGGAACTGCGTCTGGAGAACGGACCGATGGAGTACGACGCAGCGGTGTCGGCGCTCAAGGAGTGGTGGGCCGAACAGAACTGAGGAGGCGCGGCGAGTCATGTTTCACGTGAAACATGACTCACGCTCCTGGAGCCGGACCTGCCGAGGGGCGTTGTTTCACGTGAAACAACGCCCCTCGTGTCCGCACCGCTCCTACTTGTTGTCTGCCAGGCAGAGAACGAAGGAGTCGGACCCTTCCTTCCAGGAGAGAGCAGCAGTGGTGCCCTGGACGGACTGGCAGGCGAGCTGCGCCAGGCTGGAGCCGTCCTTCTTGGCCAGAACCTTGTGGGTGGCCTTCGAGTCGCCGCAGTCGAGCTTCTCGACCGTGGCGTTGGAGTCGGAGCCCGTGTTGCGCAGGCAGTCGCCGGCCTTGAGCTTCGTGGCGTCGTCGCCACCGAAGAAGTAGGTGCCGGCGGCTATGGACAGCACGGCCACGGGAATGATGAACCGCAGGTACTTCTTGAAGCCGCTACGCGCCGGAGCCGGCGGCGGAACCGGCGCACCCTGGTTGAAGTACGGGGACTGCTGGGGGTCTCCGGGCTGCGTCTGGCCGTACGGGTTCCCACTCGGGGGCTGCCCGTAGGGGTTCTGGCCCTGGGGCGGCTGCCCCTGTGCGAACGGGTTCTGGCCTTGGGGCGGCGGAGTGGTCACTTTGAGGGTCCCCCTCGGACGTAGGAGCGCGTGGCGCGAAATAAGACGCACGTAAGCTACCGGCCGCCACTGACAACTCTGTAGCCCACAGTGGCTCTGTGTCATTGATGTGACACTTACTGCCGAGCAAAGCGGGCCATAGCCGCAGCAACTGCCCCGTAGATAACGGCCACCGTGACCACCAGCGCGACTGAGCGGCCGTCAGGAGGCAGCATCAGCGCGGCCACCGCGGCGGCGCCGACGAAGGCCACGTTGAACAGAACGTCGTAGACGGCGAAGATCCGGCCACGGAAACCGTCGTCGACGGATGACTGGACCACGGTGTCCGTGGCGATCTTCGCGCCCTGGGTGGTCAGACCGAGGACGAAGGCCGCGACCAGTATGGGCACTTCGGCGAACGGCAGCCCGAGCGCCGGCTCCAGGACCGCGGCGGATCCGGCACAGGCGATGATCCAGCCGCTGGGACCCAGTCGGCCGACCGCCGCCGGGGTCAGCACCGCCGCGGCGAAGAAGCCCGCTCCGGAGATACCCACGGCCAGGCCCAGGAGGGCGAGCCCGTCGTCGTCCGAGCCCGACGACCAGGCGTACCGGCAGAGCATCAGCACCATGACCGTCAGGGCGCCGTAGCAGAACCGCATCAGCGTCATCGCGGCCAGGGCCCGGGCGGCCTCCCTTCGTCCGGGCTCGGCCAGATGGCGTACGCCTGACGTCAGGCCGTGTGCCGTACCGACCAGTGCTGCCTTCAACCGTGGATGCACCAACTCCCGGTCGGGGCCCAGAAGGTCCGGCGCCAGGCGCAGCGAGGCGAGCGCGGAGCACACATAGAGGGCCGCTCCGACGAGGACGACCGCCGCGTCGGAGTCCGAGGCGACCAGACGGACGACGAAAGCGAGACCGCCGCCCACGGTCGCGGCGAGCGTTCCGGCCGTGGGTGACAGGGAGTTGGCCATCACCAGGCGCTCGGAGTCGACGACGCGGGGCAGTGCGGCGGACAAGCCCGCCAGGACGAACCGGTTGACCGCGGTCACGCACAGGGCGGACGCGTAGAAGAGCCAGTCCGGCACGCCGCTCAGCATGAGGACGGCCGTCAGAGCGGCCAGCGCCGCCCGTAGCAGGTTCCCGTACAGGAAGACCTGGCGGCGACTCCAGCGGTCCAGCAGGACGCCGGCGAAGGGGCCTACGAGGGAGTACGGGAGCAGCAGGACGGCCATTGCCGAGGCGATCGCCGCCGCCGAGGTCTGCTTCTCCGGTGAGAAGACGACATATGTGGCGAGCGCGACCTGATAGACGCCGTCGGCACCCTGCGACAACAGCCGGACGGCGAGCAGACGCCGGAAGTTCCCGAAGCGCAGGAGGACGCGCAGGTCACGCACGACAGCCATGGGGCACAGCCTCACATACGAGGAGGGTCCCCGGGCTTGCGACCCGGGGACCCTCAACAGAGCGGCACATCAAGCGTTTTAGCGCTCGACCTCGCCCTTGATGAACTTCTCGACGTTGTCGTAGGCCTCGTCGTCGAAGTACTGGACCGGCGGCGACTTCATGAAGTAGCTCGACGCGGAGAGGATCGGGCCGCCGATGCCACGGTCCTTGGCGATCTTCGCGGCACGCAGGGCGTCGATGATGACACCCGCGGAGTTCGGGGAGTCCCAGACCTCGAGCTTGTACTCCAGGTTCAGCGGGACGTCACCGAAGGCACGGCCTTCGAGGCGGACGTACGCCCACTTGCGGTCGTCGAGCCAGGCCACGTAGTCCGAGGGACCGATGTGGACGTTCTTCGCGCCCATGTCGCGGTCGGGGATCTGCGAGGTGACGGCCTGCGTCTTCGAGATCTTCTTGGACTCGAGGCGGTCGCGCTCCAGCATGTTCTTGAAGTCCATGTTGCCGCCGACGTTGAGCTGCATGGTGCGCTCAAGACGGACACCGCGGTCCTCGAACAGCTTCGCCATCACACGGTGCGTGATGGTGGCGCCGACCTGCGACTTGATGTCGTCGCCGACGATCGGGACGCCGGCCTCGGTGAACTTGTCCGCCCACTCCTTGGTGCCGGCGATGAAGACCGGGAGGGCGTTGACGAAGGCGACCTTGGCGTCGATGGCGGCCTGGGCGTAGAACTTCGCCGCGTCCTCGGAACCGACGGGCAGGTAGCAGACGAGGACGTCGACCTGCTTGTCCTTGAGGATCTGGACGATGTCGACCGGGGCCTCGGCGGACTCCTCGATGGTCTCGCGGTAGTACTTGCCGAGACCGTCGTAGGTGTGACCGCGCTGGACCGTGACGCCCTTGTTCGGGACGTCGCAGATCTTGATGGTGTTGTTCTCGCTGGCACCGATGGCGTCCGAGAGGTCGAGGCCGACCTTCTTCGCGTCGACGTCGAAGGCGGCGACGAACTCGACGTCACCCACGTGGTAGTCGCCGAACTGGACGTGCATCAGGCCGGGCACCTTGGACGCCGGATCGGCATCCTTGTAGTACTCGACGCCCTGAACCAGCGAGGCGGCGCAGTTGCCCACGCCGACGATGGCTACGCGAACCGAACCCATTCCGGTTGCTCCCTGTGTGTACTCGGTGAAGCCCTGAGGGGACTTCACGTGGCAGTGTCATCGGACGGATCCGGCCCGGGAGTGTCCCCGGGCCGGGGCAGGCCGCCCGACTCCCCAGATGTGCTGTCATGCTGAGCGGAGCCGTCCGGTTCGGGACGCTGCTGGTCCCGTCCGGCCCGCTCGCTCTCGATGAGCTCGTTCAGCCAGCGCACTTCGCGCTCCACGGACTCCATTCCGTGGCGCTGGAGCTCAAGGGTGTAGTCGTCGAGTCGCTCCCGGGTGCGCGCCAGAGAGGCACGCATCTTCTCCAGGCGCTCCTCGAGACGGCTGCGGCGGCCTTCGAGGACCCGCATCCGTACGTCCCGTGACGTCTGGCCGAAGAAGGCGAAGCGAGCGGCGAAGTGCTCGTCCTCGTACGCGTCGGGACCCGTCTGCGAGAGCAGGTCCTCGAAATGCTCCTTACCTTCGGCCGTCAACCGATAGACGATCTTGGCGCGACGCCCTGAGAGTGGCGCCGCGAGCGCGTCCTCGGGGGTGTTCCCCGGCTCCTCGATCAACCAGCCGTTGGCGACCAGCGTCTTGAGGCAGGGGTAGAGCGTCCCGTAGCTGAACGCACGGAACACACCCAGTGACGTATTGAGGCGTTTGCGCAGCTCATAGCCGTGCATCGGGGACTCGCGGAGCAGGCCGAGGACGGCGAACTCGAGGATCCCGGAACGCCGGCTCATCGTCGCCTCCTCTCTGCCGCGGTCTTGCCGTGACGGTCTTTATGCCGAGCTGATGTATCGACTCGATACATCAGAACGATAGATCGGTCCGCTGCATGCGACAAGAGGGGGCATCGTGAACGGGGTCACATCACCGATTCGTAGGAAGCAAGTTGCCTGATTTGAGATGAACTTCGGTACTAGGCAGGTTTTGACGGTGCGTAGTCTGTGCGCCATGCAAACCACCGGGAACCGAGTGACGCATGGGGACGTCCTCGTCCTCGGTGCAGTACGGATGAATGTAAGAACGACCGCATCCGTACTTCGGGGGGACCGGAAACCAGCCGCCGTTTCCAGGCGCGCTCAGGTGCGCCTGCCCGAGGAGTAATCGTTCGATGAGCGAGCACCGTCGCAAACCGCCGCAGCCGCAGGGCGGCGGACGTGCCGCGGCCCGACGCGGCCAGACCGGGTCGTCCTCCGGCCGCCGTGCGGCGCCGCGAAGCGCCACCGGGTCTCCTTCCGACTCGTATGACTCGGGAGGTGAGGATCGCCCGTTCGGCAGCCGTGCCGAGGCCCGACGGGCGGCACAGAGAAGCAGCACCAGCGGTGGCAGGCGCAGAGCCGCCGACGGGGCGGGGCACGGCGGCCACAGTGGTGGCGGCCGGCGTGGTGGTCCCGGCGGGCCGAACGGCCCTGGGCGGGGCAGAGGGCGCGGTCCCGACCCCTACAAGAAGCGGATCATCGACTATCCGCGCGCGGGCAAGTACGGATGGGCACGTTGGGTGCCCTCGTGGAAGCTTGTGACGGGTACGTTCATCGGCTTCTGCGGCAGTCTGATGGCCGTGGCGGGCGTCGCGTACGCCATGGTGGGCGTGCCGGACGTCGCGGCGGCCGCGAAGGCGCAGAACAACGTCTACTACTGGGCCAACAACAAGCCGATGGTGTCCACGGGCGGTGAGACCAACCGCCAGAACATCAAGTACGAGCAGATCCCCAAGGCGATGCGGTACGCCGTGATGTCGGCCGAGAACAAGAAGTTCGAGACCGACAAGGGCATCGACCCCGTGGGTATCGGCCGTGCGCTCTTCAACATGGCCAAGGGCGGCGAGACGCAGGGCGGCTCGACCATCACCCAGCAGTATGTGAAGAACGCGATGCTGAACGACCAGTCGCAGACGGTGTCCCGGAAGTTCAAGGAGCTCCTGGTCTCCATCAAGGTGGGCCGCAAGGTGCCCAAGGAGGAGGTCATGGCGGGGTACCTGAACACCGCCTACTACGGCCGCTCCTCCTACGGTCTGCAGGCGGCGGCGCGTTCGTACTTCGGCAAGGACGCGACTGACCTCAAGGCGAACGAGTGCGCCTTCCTCGCGGCGGTGCTGAAGGGTGCCACGTACTACGACCCCGCGGGACAGACGGCGATCGACCCGGCCGCCACGCGCGAGGCCAACACCGAGAGGGCCACGTATCGCACGAACTGGATCCTCGACGAGATGGTCAAGGACGGGCACCTGTCGGCCTCGGAGCGAGCCGAGTTCAAGGACCTGCCCAAGCTCCAGAACCCGCGGTCCAGCTCTGAGCTGGGCGGCCAGATCGGCTATCTCGTCGATCTCGCCAAGGGCTACGTCATCAACAACACCGACATCACCGAGGAACAGCTCCGGCAGGGCGGCTACGAGATCCACACGACCTTCGACAAGAAGAAGGTCAACGACCTCGAAAAGGCCGTGAAGAAGGTCCGCAAGGAGAACCTCAATACGAAGCTGCGCCCGAAGACGGATACGCACGTCCAGTTCGGCGGGGCTTCCGTGGACCCGAAGGACGGTGCCATCGTCGCCATCTACGGCGGTGAGTCGGCGACCAAGCACTTCACCAACAACGCCGACGAGACCGGTGCCGCGGTCGGATCGACGTTCAAGCCGTTCGTCCTGGCGGCCGCCATGCAGGACGGTAAGCGCGACCCCGAACTCGGTGAGTCCCAGGCGCAGGACGAACGCACCAAGGTCTCGCCGGACAGCTTCTACAGCGGCAAGAACAAACTCAAGATCAAGACCTACGACGGCAGTATCTGGAAGAACGACAAGGGCAAGGAGTGGCTCCAGACCAACGACGACGACGCGTCGTACGGCACTCCGCCGAACTACCAGGTCGACCTGCGTGAAGCCATGAGGGTCTCGGCGAACTCCGCTTTCGTGCAGCTCGGCATGGACGTCGGTCTGGACAAGGTGAAGAAGGCGGCGGAAAACGCCGGCCTCAGGCCGAACAGCCTGACGGGTACCACTTTCCCGTCCTTCTCCATCGGCATCTCCGACCCCAGCGCGATCCGGATGGCCGGCTCGTACGCGACGTTCGCGACCAGCGGGAAGCAGAACGACCCGTTCTCGGTCAGGCAGGTCGAGTACGAGGGCAGCAGCGTGTGGAAGCACAAGTCCGAGGCCAAGGAAGCCTTCACCGAGCAGGTCGCCGACAACGTCACCGACGTCCTGAAGACCGTCGTTGAGGACGGAACCGGTACCTCGGCCCAGCTCGACGGGCGTGAGGTGGCCGGTAAGACCGGTACGACGGACGGCAACAAGTCCGCCTGGTTCGTCGGATACACGCCGCAGTTGTCGACTGCCATCAGCATGTACCGCATGGACGACGACGAGACCAAGAAGAGTCGTCCGTTCCTGGAGATGTACGGCACGGGTGGCCAGAAGACCATCCACGGTGCGTCGTTCCCGGCCGAGGTATGGCACGACTACATGGAGCAGGCGCTCAAGGGCACGACGCCCGAGAAGTTCCCGGAGGCCGAGCCCATCGGTGAGGTGGTCAACGACCTTCCGAGCCCGAGCGTGACCCCCACGCCCACAGAGACCGAAGAGGAGCAGACCGAGCCCAGTACGGAGCCCAGCGAGACTGAGACCAGTCCCTCGCCCTCCGCGAGCGAGACCTGTGGCCCCTTCGGCAACTTTGAGTGCGAGGACACCGGCGGGACAGAAACGGGCGGAACCGAGACCGGCGGCACAGACGGCGGCGTGACGTCCTCACCCACGGAATCCGAGGATCCAGGCAATACCAGAGGTAATGGCAATGGCGGCCTCTTCGGAGGATCAACCGGATAGCTGCCTCCACGGGGTGTTTCACGTGAAACATCCGCAGTGAGGTGTTTCACGTGAAACGAGGGCCGTCGCACCGACTCGGTGCGACGGCCCTCGGCGTATTCCTAGGCGCGTACGGCAGGATGTGCGGCATGCCCAGTGCAGAAACGACGCGCGCGAGCGTGCACGAGCCAGATCTGGTGCGGCCGACCAAGGAGGACCCGGTCGCCGCGACCGGCAGTGAACTGTTCGGTGGTCCTCTCGGGCGGCGTGCGCTGCTCGGGACGTCCTGGTGGACTCCCGTGCGGGTCATCGCGCTCGTCGCGATCGGCATGTTCGCCCTAGGCATGGTGCAGAAGCTGCCCTGCTACGACGGCGCCTGGTTCTTCGGGGCCAGCTCTCAGTACACGCATGCCTGCTACTCGGACATCCCGCACCTCTACCAGGGGCGGGGATTCGCCGACGGGCTGGTGCCGTACTTCGACAAGCTCGAAGGCGACATGGAGTACCTCGAATACCCGGTGCTGACCGGAGTGTTCATGGAGGTCGCCTCATGGCTGACGCCGGGCAGCGGCAGCATCCAGGATCAGGAGCAGGTCTACTGGATGGTCAACGCCGGGATGCTGATGGCGTGCGCGGCCGTCATCGCCGTCTGCGTGACCCGCACTCACCGGCGGCGCCCCTGGGACGGCCTGCTGGTCGCCCTGGCGCCTGCTTTCGCGCTGACCGCCACTATCAACTGGGACCTGCTGGCCGTCGCTCTGACGGCCGCCGCGATGCTGATGTGGGCACGGAGCCGCCCCCTTGCCTTCGGAGTCCTGCTGGGGCTCGCCACGGCCGCCAAGCTCTATCCCGCGCTGCTGCTCGGGCCGCTGCTCGTACTGTGCTGGCGCGCGGGCAGGTGGCGGGAGTTCGGTACGGCACTGCTCGGTGCCGCCGGCTCCTGGCTGGTCGTGAACCTTCCGGTCATGCTGCTCGCGCCCGAGGGCTGGTCGAAGTTCTATACGTTCAGCCAGGAACGCGGCGTCGACTTCGGCTCCTTCTGGCTGATCCTGTCCCAGCGCATGGAGACCCCGTTCGACACCGACACGGTCAACACGTTCGCCACGGTGCTGATGCTGATCTCCTGCGTGGGCGTAGCGGCCCTTGCGCTGACCGCTCCGCGCCGGCCGCGCTTCGCCCAGCTGGCGTTCCTGATCGTCGCGGCCTTCATCCTCACCAACAAGGTCTACTCACCGCAGTACGTGCTGTGGCTGGTGCCCCTCGCCGTGCTGGCCCGTCCGAAGTGGCGGGACTTCCTGATCTGGCAGGCGTGCGAGGTGGCGTACTTCCTCGGCATCTGGATGTACCTCGCGTACACGACCAGCGGAGACGCCCACAAGGGACTGCCGCAGGAGGGGTACCAACTGGCCATCGCCGTACACCTGTTGGGGACGCTGTATCTGTGCGCGGTGATCGTGCGCGACATCTTCATGCCGGAGCGGGACGTGGTGCGCCGGTCCGGTGACGACGACCCGTCCGGTGGCGTGCTCGACGGCGCGCAGGACGTCTTCGTCCTGGGAGCCGCGGCCCACCCGCCGCGGCACGCGGCACACTTCGACGGGCCGTACGTGGAGTGGGGCACCGACGACGAACCGACGAAGCCGCGTTCGCCCTGAGCGAACAGGGCATGGGCGAGCCACGTAAAAGGCCGTACACGGACTCCGTGTACGGCCTTTCGTCTGTGCGTCGTCTGCGCGCGAGGCTTGGTCCCCCGCTGTCAGCGCTCCACGATGCGGTCGAACTGAGTGGTGGTGTGCCGCAGATGGGCCACCAGCTCCTCGCCGACCTTCGGCTCCGGGGCGTCCGAGGGCACGAAGAGGATCGAGACCTGCATGTGCGGGGGCTCCGCGAACCAACGCTGCTTGGCGCCCCAGACGAACGGTGAGAGGTTCCGGTTGACCGTGGCGAGGCCGGCCCTGGCGACGCCCTTGGCGCGCGGCATGACGCCGTGCAGGGCCTTCGGGGCCTCCAGGCCCACTCCGTGCGACGTACCGCCCGCGACGACCACCAGCCAGCCGTCCGAAGCGACCTTCTGCTGGCGGTAGCCGAAACGGTCGCCCTTGGAGACGGGGGTGACGTCCAGGACGGCTCCGCGGTACTCGGTGGCCTCGTGGTCTCCCAGCCAGAGCCGCGTGCCGATGCGGGCGCGGAAACGGGTCTGCGGGAACTGCTGCTGCAGCCGGGCGAGCTCCTCGGCCTTGAGGTGGCTGACGAACATGGTGTGCAGCGGCAGCCGGGCCGCACGCAGCCGGTCCATCCAGCCGATGACCTCCTCGACGGCGTCCGAGCCGTCGGTGCGGTCCAGGGGCAGATGGATCGCGAAGCCCTCAAGGCGCACGTTCTCTATGGCGGCGTGGAGCTGGGGCAGGTCCTGCTCGCTCACACCGTGCCGCTTCATGGAGGACATGACCTCGATGACGACACGGGCGCCCACGAGGCCGTAGACGCCGTCGACGGACGACACGGAGCGGATGACCCGGTCGGGCAGCGGTACGGGCTCCTCGCCCCGTCTGAACGGCGTCAGCACGAGCAGATCGCCGCCGAACCAGTCCTTGATCCGTGCGGCCTCGTACGTCGTGCCCACGGCGAGGACGTCGGAGCCCATACGGGTGGCCTCGTCCGCGAGCCGCTCATGGCCGAAGCCGTAGCCGTTGCCCTTGCAGACCGGGACGAGCCCCGGGAACTGCTCGGACACGTGCTTGTGGTGCGCCCGCCAGCGTGCGGTGTCGACGTAGAGCGTGAGCGCCATGGCCGGACCTGGAACCTTTCTCGTGGCAGCGGTGTATCAGAGGTATGAAGGCGAATTCTGGTACGTCAGCGGCGCGACATGTAGATGTCGAGCGCCTTGTGGAGCAGTTTGTTGAGCGGGAAGTCCCACTCACCGAGGTATTCGGCGGCCTGCCCACCGGTGCCCACCTTGAACTGGATGAGGCCGAAGAGGTGATCGGTCTCGTCCAGCGAGTCGGAGATACCGCGCAGGTCGTAGACGGTGGCGCCGAGCGCGTAAGCGTCGCGCAGCATCCGCCACTGCATCGCGTTCGAGGGCCGGACCTCACGCCCGATGTTGTCGGAGGCTCCGTAGGAGTACCAGACGTGCCCGCCGACGACCAGCATCGTCGCGGCGGACAGGTTCACACCCTCGTGCCGGGCGAAGTACAGCCGCATGCGGTTGGGGTCCTCGGTGTTGAGAGCCGTCCACATGCGCTGGAAGTACGAGAGCGGTCGAGGCCGGAAGTGGTCGCGCAGGGCCGTGATCTCGTAGAGGCGCTGCCACTCCTCCAGGTCCTGATAACCGCCCTGGACGACCTCGACGCCGGCCTTCTCGGCCTTCTTGATGTTGCGCCGCCAGAGCTGGTTGAAGCCCTTGTGGACGTCTTCCAGCGACCGGTTGGCCAACGGCACCTGGTAGACGTAGCGGGGCTGTACGTCGCCGAAGCCCGCCCCGCCGTCCTCGCCCTGCTGCCAGCCCATGCGCCGCAGCTTGTCGGCGACCTCGAAGGCGCGCGGCTCGATGAAGTCCGCCTCGATGTCGCGCAGGCGCTTCACGTCCGGGTCCTGGATGCCCTTCTTGATCGAAGCGGCCTCCCAGCGGCGGATGATCACCGGCGGGCCCATCTTCACGGAGAAGGCACCCTGCTGCTTGAGGTGCGCGAGCATCGGATCCAGCCAGTCGGTCAGATTCGGCGCAAACCAGTTGATGACCGGGCCCTCGGGCAGATAGGCGAGGTAGCGCTTGATCTTGGGCAGCTGGCGGTACAGCACGAGACCCGCGCCGACCATCTCGCTGGACCTGTTGTCGAACCATCCGAGGCTCTCGGAGCGCCACTCGGCCTTGACGTCTGCCCAGGCCGGGACCTGCATGTGGCTAGCCGCGGGCAGATTCTGGATGTACGCCAGATGCTGCTCACGGCTGATGGTCCTCAGGGTCAGGCTCATTCGGGGCGCTCCTCGGGCTGGTGTGTCCCCATGGGTACAAGGGCTCCGGCTCTCGCGCCGAAGCCTACTGCGCCCTGCGAGCGCCTCGTCTGGCCGTATGGAACCTGTGCCCCGACCAATACGTGGCCGGGGCACCCGGAGGTGTTGTCCGGCCGTGGGGCCGGGGGTTGGGGAGACCGCGGGCCGGCGGCTCCCGGGAGCCGGGGCGCCGGTCAGCCGATGACGCCGCCGAAGAGGCCGCCGTGAGCCATGCCGAGGAAGAATCCGACGCCGGAGGCACCGAGACCCAGGATCAGCCCGAAGCGCTCCCGGGTCGTCACGGAGACGAACTGTCCGGCCGCCCCGGTCAGGATGCCCACCAGTCCCGTCCACGAGCTGAGCAGATGGAGGCTGTGGAACATCGCGGTGACGAAGGCCGTCACTCCGAGGACGAGGGTCACGGCGAGCAGGGTGTCCTGGAGCGGATGGGGCTTGTGGTCGGTGGCGAAGAGAGAACCGACGGTCTTGGAGTTGGGTCGCAATGCCTGTGCCATGTGGCACCTCCTGCGGAAGGCGGCGCATCGTAGCGCCATACACACCCGATGTGTACAGATTGACGGTCTCGGGCCCCGGATTTCAACCGCAAGCCGGTGTGCAGGTAGTCTGTACCGTCTGCACCGGTGTCTGCCCGGGCCATGACACGATCCCCCGCTCGGTTCGCTGATCGGTGGGCCCGATTGTCAGTGGTGGCCGATACCGTTGCTTACGCATCACAACCCTCCTGCCACGGAACGACCGTGGCCGTTGAGTCCAAAGGAGGTGGGTTCCACATGCGTCACTACGAAATGATGGTCATCCTCGACCCCGATCTCGAGGAGCGCGCTGTCGCCCCCCTGATCGAGAACTTCCTCTCCGTCGTCCGTGAGGGCAACGGAAAGGTCGAGAAGGTCGACACCTGGGGCCGTCGTCGTCTCTCGTACGAGATCAAGAAGAAGCCCGAGGGCATCTACTCGGTCATCGACCTGCAGGCCGAGCCTGCGGTCGTCAAGGAGCTCGACCGCCAGATGAACCTGAACGAGTCGGTCCTCCGGACCAAGGTCCTCCGTCCCGAGACCCACTGAGCTCTCCAGCTCAGCTGATCTCGGACAACGAGTAGCAGCACCAAAAGCAGCCAGCAGCAAACCCGCCGAGAGGTTCCCCCATGGCAGGCGAGACCGTCATCACGGTCGTCGGCAATCTTGTCGACGACCCCGAGCTGCGCTTCACCCCGTCCGGTGCGGCGGTCGCGAAGTTCCGTGTCGCGTCCACTCCCCGCACCTTCGACCGTCAGACCAACGAGTGGAAGGACGGCGAAAGCCTGTTCCTGACCTGCTCGGTCTGGCGTCAGGCGGCGGAGAACGTCGCCGAGTCGCTCCAGCGAGGCATGCGCGTCATCGTGCAGGGCCGGCTGAAGCAGCGGTCCTACGAGGACCGTGAGGGCGTCAAGCGCACGGTCTACGAGCTGGACGTCGAGGAAGTCGGCGCCAGCCTGAAGAACGCCACGGCCAAGGTCACCAAGACCACCGGTCGAGGCGGCCAGGGCGGTTACAGCGGCGGCGGCAGCGGTGGCGGCGGCGGTCAGCAGGGCGGCGGCTGGGGCGGAGGCTCCGGCGGCGGTCAGCCGCAGGGCGGCGGCGCTCCCGCCGACGACCCCTGGGCGACCAGTGCTCCTGCAGGCGGCGGCCAGCAGGGCGGCGGCGGTGGCGGCTGGGGCGGAAGCTCCGGCGGCGCTGCCGGCGGCTCCGGCGGCGGCTACTCGGACGAGCCCCCCTTCTAGCCCACGGGCTGAGGGTGGGCCGTACCCACACTTCTTGATCACACAGGAGAAACACACATGGCGAAGCCGCCTGTGCGCAAGCCTAAGAAGAAGGTCTGCGCATTCTGCAAGGACAAGGTCACGTACGTGGACTACAAGGACACGAACATGCTGCGGAAGTTCATTTCCGACCGCGGCAAGATCCGTGCCCGCCGCGTGACCGGCAACTGCACGCAGCACCAGCGTGACGTCGCCACGGCTGTGAAGAACAGCCGTGAGATGGCGCTGCTGCCCTACACCTCCACCGCGCGATAAGGGAAGGGTGACCGAAACATGAAGATCATCCTCACCCACGAGGTCTCCGGCCTCGGCGCCGCGGGCGACGTCGTCGACGTCAAGGACGGCTACGCTCGCAACTACCTGATCCCGCGGAACTTCGCGATCCGTTGGACCAAGGGTGGCGAGAAGGACGTCGAGCAGATCCGTCGTGCTCGCAAGATCCACGAGATCCAGACCATCGAGCAGGCCAACGAGATCAAGGCCCGCCTCGAAGGTGTGAAGGTCCGTCTGGCCGTTCGCTCCGGCGACGCCGGTCGTCTCTTCGGTTCCGTCACCCCGGCTGACGTCGCCTCGGCGATCAAGGCTTCCGGTGGCCCCGACGTCGACAAGCGCCGCATCGAGCTGGGCTCGCCGATCAAGACGCTGGGCGCTCACGAGACGTCCGTGCGTCTGCACCCCGAGGTTGCCGCCAAGGTCAACATCGAGGTCGTCGCCGCGTAAGCGGTGCACTAGCAGTACACGTGAGGGCCGCACCCCAAGGGTGCGGCCCTCACTGTTTTCCTGGGCTCCAGGAAGGGAGCGCCTCCGACGAGAGTCACCGGCGGCGGGTGTTTCACGTGAAACAAAGCGAATCCGTCGTCGAGGAACGGTTCGGGATGCTCGTTGTTTCACGTGAAACCGAGCGACCTCACGTACCTCCGCGACGCCGGAGCGGGTTTGCTCAGCGTGTGGCGCCCGTGACGATCCAGCGACCCGAGCGTGTGCGCAGCCACAGGGTCAGCATTCGCACGGTCATCATGAGGGTCATCGCTCCCCAGACCGCGGTCAGCCCACCGCCGAATACGGGCACGAGCAGTGCCACCGGAGCGAAGACCGCCAGGGTGAGGATCATGGCCCATGCGAGATACGGGCCGTCCCCCGCGCCCATCAGCACGCCGTCCAGTACGAAGACGATCCCGCAGATCGGCTGGGAGAGCGCCACCATGAGCAGGGCGGGCAGTGCCGTGTCATGGACGACTGAGTCGCTGGTGAAGAGTGGCAGGAACAGGGGGCGGCTGACGATCACCAGCCCGCCGAGCACGACGCCGACGCCGATGCCCCACTCCACCATGCGGCGGCAGGCCTCGCGGGCTCCCTGCGCGTCTCCGGCGCCGAGATAGCGGCCGATGATGGCCTGACCCGCGATGGCGATGGCGTCGAGGGCGAAGGCGAGCAGGCTCCACAGCGACAGGATGATCTGGTGCGCGGCGACATCGGCGTCTCCGAGTCGGGCGGCGACGGCGGTGGCGATCAACAGGATCGCGCGCAACGAGAGAGTGCGGACCAGCAGCGGTGCGCCGGCCTGGGCGCAGGCACGTATCCCGGCGGCGTCCGGCCGTAGGGACGCCCCGTGCTTCCGGGCTCCGCGGACCACCACGAGGAGGTACACAGCGGCCATGCCGTACTGGGCCATGACGGTTCCCCAAGCCGAGCCGGCGATACCGAGGTCCGCGCCGTAGACGAGGCCCGCGTTGAGGGCACCGTTGGCGACGAAGCCCCCGACGGCGACGTAGAGGGGTGTCTTTGTGTCCTGCAGGCCACGGAGTACACCGGTTGCCGCGAGGACGACGAGCATCGCGGGGATGCCAAGGGCCGAGATGCGCAGATAGGTGGTGGCGTAGGGAGCGGCGGTGTCAGAAGCGCCGAAGAGTTCCACCAGGGCGGGCGCGGTGGGCAGTACGACGGCGATGACGGCGGCGCCGAGCAGCAGGGCCAGCCAGATGCCGTCCATGCCCTGGCGGATCGCGGCCTGGAGGTCGCCCGCCCCGACCCGTCGGGCGACGGCGGCCGTGGTGGCGTACGCGAGGAAGACGAAGACGCTCACGGCTGTGACGAGGAGAGCCGAGGCGATACCGAGACCGGCGAGTTGCGCGGTGCCGAGATGGCCGACGATCGCGGTGTCGACCATGAGGAAGAGAGGCTCGGCTATGAGTGCGCCGAAGGCCGGAACGGCCAGCGCGACGATCTCTCGGTCGTGCCGACGCCGGGCGGCCTTGGGCGCCGCAGGAGCCTGTGTCATGCGCATCAATCTAATCTTCCACAGGTAAGAGATGCAAGTATCAAATGACCCTTACCTTCGATCTCGCGAGATACGCTGTCGCGCGCCATTCGCATCGATCTTGATCCGACCGGGAAAGTTTTTCTTCTGCACAGCCGGTGGACGGGATATACGCAGGTCAGACCCGGTGCGGAAATGATGCTGAGTGCTTGTTCACAGGCCTGTCCACCGGGTCGTGCACAGGTTTTGCAGGGTTCTCCACAGCATAGGGGCCGTCGTCCACATGGCCTGTGGATAACCAGATTGGCTGACGGTGCCCGCGGGCCTACCGTGGTGCGGCACCCGCTCGCTTCTCCGTCCTCGGAAACCTCACAAAACCGACGCGTCAGAACCGGAGTTGGGCATCTCATTTGTCAGTGTCGTGCCGTAGGAATGAGGGGCACGGCGAGGTCCGCTCGGCGGACGGGAGGAGGTGGCCCGGTGAGTATTTCCGAGCCCTTGGACGATCCGTGGGCCGACAGCGGTCCCAGTGATCGTCTGCCCGCCTCCCGCCAGCGCCGCGACGGTGGCCGGGGCAGAGACGATCAGCACGACCGCGGTCAGGACAACGGAGCCTGGGACGGCGGCGGTTCGGCGTTCGAGCGAGTGCCGCCGCAGGACCTGGACGCCGAGCAGTCCGTTCTCGGCGGCATGCTGCTCTCGAAGGACGCGATCGCCGACGTCGTCGAGGTGCTCAAGGGCCACGACTTCTACCGGCCGGCGCACGAGACCATCTACGGCTCGATCCTCGACCTCTACGCGAAGGGCGAGCCGGCCGACCCGATCACCGTCGCCGCCGAGCTCACCAAGCGCGGCGAGATCACCAAGGTCGGCGGCGCCTCGTATCTGCACACCCTGGTCCAGACGGTTCCGACGGCGGCGAACGCCGAGTACTACGCGGAGATCGTCCACGAGCGGGCGGTGCTGCGCCGCCTGGTCGAGGCCGGCACACGCATCACGCAGATGGGGTACGCGGCCGACGGCGACGTGGACGAGATCGTCAACAGCGCCCAAGCCGAGATCTACGCGGTCACCGAGCAGCGCACCACCGAGGACTATCTGCCCCTCGGCGACATCATGGAGGGCGCGCTCGACGAGATCGAGGCGATCGGTTCGCGGTCGGGGGAGATGACCGGTGTGCCGACGGGCTTCACCGACCTCGACCAGCTCACCAACGGTCTGCACCCGGGCCAGATGATCATCATCGCCGCCCGTCCCGCCATGGGTAAGTCGACGCTGGCGCTGGACTTCGCACGGGCCTGCTCGATCAAGCACAACATGCCGAGCGTGATCTTCTCGCTCGAAATGGGCCGCAACGAGATCGCGATGCGTCTGCTGTCCGCCGAGGCGCGCGTGGCCCTGCACCACATGCGTTCCGGGACGATGACCGACGAGGACTGGACCCGGCTCGCGCGCCGGATGCCGGACGTCTCGGCCGCTCCGCTCTACATCGACGACTCTCCGAACCTGTCGATGATGGAGATCCGCGCCAAGTGCCGTCGCCTCAAACAGCGTGCCGATCTGAAGCTCGTGGTCATCGACTATCTGCAGCTGATGCAGTCGGGTGGCAAGCGGTCGGAGAGCCGACAGCAGGAGGTCTCCGACATGTCGCGAAACCTCAAGCTGCTCGCTAAGGAGCTTGAGCTGCCGGTGATCGCGCTGTCGCAGCTGAACCGTGGCCCCGAGCAGCGCACGGACAAGAAGCCCATGGTCTCCGACCTGCGTGAATCCGGGTCGATCGAGCAGGACGCGGACATGGTGATCCTGCTGCACCGCGAGGACGCGTACGAGAAGGAGTCGCCGCGCGCCGGCGAGGCGGACATCATCGTGGGCAAGCACCGTAACGGCCCGACGGCCACGATCACGGTCGCCTTCCAGGGCCACTACTCCCGCTTCGTGGACATGGCACAGACCTGATCGTCGTCCGTAGGGTCTCAAAAGCCTTGGCAGAGTCTCACGGCAGTCGGCAGATGGATGGCAGAAATGCCACTGCCATGAGACTTGCAGTTCTCATGTGGCCCGCGACTCCCGGACGGGCGCTCAGCGCCTCGTCTCGTACCTGTTCAGGATCACGCCGCCGGGCAACGTCCGTGTCTCCACCAGGTTCAGGTTCACCCAGTTGTCCAGCGCGGTGAAGAACGGCGTGCCGCCGCCCACCAGGACCGGTGCGGTGGCCAGCACGTACTCGTCGATCAGCCCGGCCCGCATGGCCGCCCCGGCGAGCGTCGCGCCGCCGATGTCCATCGGGCCGCCGTCCTCGGCCTTGAGCCGGGTGATCTCGGCGACCGCGTCGTCGGTGACCAGGCGGGTGTTCCAGTCGACCTTGTCGATCGTCGAGGAGAACACCACCTTCGACATGCCCTGCCAGCGGCGCGCGAACTCGATGTGCGCCGGGGTGGCGCCCGGCTGCTGGTCGCCGGTCGGCCAGTAGGAGCTCATCGTCTGCCACAGCTTGCGCCCGTACAGCGTCACGTCGGTCGCCTGCAACTGGTCGGACCAGAACTGGAACAGCTCGTCGCTCGGCATGCTCCAGCCGATGTCGTCGCCGGGCGCGGCGATGTAGCCGTCCAGGGACAGGTTCATGCCGTAGATCAGTTTCCGCATGGCGCCAGCCTTCCGTGAGTCGGTCTCACGCGTACAGACCGGCGCGGCGCGGAAAACTCATCGGCGGCGAGACGCTGCATCGTCGTCCGTCCGGACAGCGATGAGGGCGCAGCGGTCAGTCGCGTCGGTAACGGGCCCTGATGTGGAAGCGCTCGCCCTGAGGGCCGAGGATGCTCAGGAACTCCACCGGCCGCTCGTCGGCGTTGCCGAACCAGTGCGGGAGGTGGGTGTCGAATTCGGCGACCTCGCCCGTGGTGAGGACGAGGTCCTGGTCGGCGAGTACGAGGCGCAGTCGTCCGTTGAGGACGTACAGCCAGTGGTACCCCTCGTGCGAGCGGGGATCGGGTTCGCGGTCGGTCGGGCCCGCGGGGAGGATCTGTTTGAACGCCTGCAGACCGCCGGGTTTGCGGGTCAGCGGGATGACGGTCATGCCGTTGCGGGTGAACGGCTGCGGGTAAACCCGGGGGTCGAGGCGGTCCGCGGCGCCGACGAGTTCGTCGAGCGGCATCTGATAGGCCTTGGCCAGGGGCAACAGCAGTTCCAAGCCGGGCTTGCGATGCCCGGACTCCAGCCGGGACAGGGTGCTGACCGGAATACCGGTGGTCTCCGACAGGGCGGTCAGGGTGGCCCCACTGCGGCGCCGCAACTCGCGCAGCCGCGGCCCGACCGCGGCCAGCACGGTGTCGAACTCGTCGCTCATGCGTTCACTGTGCTCACGCTTTTGCAGTTCTCGCAAAGAACTTTGTCGGTTCGTCATGGGCGGGAGCAGGTTGACGGCAGGCCATCGGCGACCGGCGCCATGGCATCCGACCCGCTGGGCGAGGCACAGACGATGGACGAACGGACGATGGACGCACAGTTCTGGGACGAGATGTATCGCAGCCGCGATCAGGTGTTCAGCGGTGACCCCAACGGAGTGCTCGTCACAGAGGTCACCGACCTGCCGCCGGGGCAGGCGCTCGATGTCGGGTGCGGTGAAGGCGGCGACGCCCTCTGGCTGGCCCTACACGGCTGGCAGGTCACCGCGGTCGACATCTCGGCCACCGCCCTTCAGCGCGCCGCCACCGCTGCCGCTGCAGCGGACGTCGAGGGCCGTGTGGCCTGGACACGGGCCGACCTGAACATCACGCCACCCCCGGCCGACGCGTTCGACCTGGTGTCCGTCCAATACTTCCCGCTCGCACTCCAGCCGGACCACACCGCGCTGCGCGGCCTGCTGAACGCCGTCGCACCCGGCGGCACCCTGCTCTTCGCCAGCCACGATCTCGCCGACCTCTCCCCACGCCCGGAGCAGGGCTTCGACCCCGGCGACTACTACCAGCCCGGCGACATCGCCGGACTCCTCGACCGCGACTGGACCGTCCTGATCAACGAAACCCGCCCACGAACCGCTCCCGCACCCGCCGGCACGCACCACACCCACGACACCGTCCTGCGCGCGCAACGCTTGCGGTGATCCGGGCGCCGTGAGATCCCGCGCCGGGCTCACGATGTCCCGCGGCGGGCTCAAATGCGCTCGACGCGGGACGCCAGGACAGATGGACTTGGGCCATGACGACACCTGTGGAAGAACTGCTTCCCGCCACGCGCCGGGCCCTCCTGCACCGAATCGCCACCGCTCAGACCGAAGGGCGGGCGCCGTCGCTGGTGGCGGCGGTCGTCCGGGATGGAGAGACGGTGTGGCACGGTTCCCGCACGTCGGTGGACGGGCACGGGCCGGACGAGAACGTGCAGTACAGGATCGGTTCGATCACCAAGACGTTCACCGCCGTCCTGGTGCTGCGGCTGCGCGACGAAGGCGCCCTGGACCTGGGGGATCTGCTGGAGAAGCATCTTCCGGGCACCGGCGCGGGGGAGGCGACGATCGCCGAACTCCTCGCGCACACAAGCGGATTGGCTGCCGAATCGCCCTCCCCCTGGTGGGAGCGCACCCCCGGCTCGCTGCGTCCCGAGCTCGCCGACGTACTGGGCGAACAGCCGCACCGGCATCCCGTCGGACGACGGTTCCACTACTCGAATCCCGGCTATACGTTGCTGGGCGCGCTGGTGGAGGAACTGAGGGGCGTTCCGTGGGAGGAGGCCCTACGGAACGAGGTGCTCGAACCGCTGGGGTTGAACCGCACGGGTGCGGAGCCCCAAGCACCGCACGCCGGCGGCTGGGCCGTGCATCCCTGGGCGGACGTGATGCTGCCCGAGCCCGTCGAGGACCTGGGCCGGATGGCACCGGCCGGTCAACTCTGGTCGACCACGGGCGACTTGGCGCGCTTCGCGGTCTTCCTGGCCAAGGGCGACGACCGGGTTCTGAGCGCCGAGTCCGTACGGGAGATGCGTACGCCCGCCGCGCCGGCCGAAGCCGAAGAGGTGGCGGCCGGCAGCGCGTACGGCCTCGGTATGCAGGTCCAGTACCGGGACGGCCGGATGCTGGTGGGGCACTCCGGCTCCCTCCCCGGCTTTGTTGCCGGTCTCATGATCAGCGTCGAGGACGACCTGGCCGCCGTCGTGCTCGCCAACTGCACCTCCGGTCCGCCGGTGTTCACGGTCGCCGCCGATCTCGTACGTATCGTCGCCGAGGCCGAGCCCCGGATCCCCGAGCCGTGGCGGCCGCTGCCCGAGGCCGACCGTTCCGAACTGGAGTTGGCAGGGCCGTGGTACTGGGGAACGCACGCCTTCGCGCTGCGCCTTACGGCCGACGGGGGTGTTTCGCTGGGGCCGCTGACCGGCAACGGCCGGCGTTCGCGCTTCCGGGCCAACGGAGACGGGACCTGGACGGGACTCGACGGCTACTACGCGGGCGAGGCCCTGAGGGCCGTACAGCGCCCCGACGGGTCGGTCGGCCACCTGGACCTCGGGTCGTTCGTGTTCACGCGGCAGCCGTACGAGGAGGGGGCTTCCGTGCCGGGTGGCGTGGATGCTGAGGGGTGGCGCGGGATCCGTTAGGTGCCCCGCGAGGGGTGAGGTGCACGGGGAGGGGCGTGATGTTTCACGTGAAACACGGCGCTCCTTGCCGCACATGGATCTGTTCACCGACTCGGCGGCCAGGATCCGCCCGCCTCAGAGCTGCAGCTTGAACCCGACGTGGGATGCCGTGAAGCCGAGCCGTTCGTAGAACCGGTGGGCGTCGGTGCGGCTGACGTCGGAGGTCAGTTGCACCAACTGGCAGCCCTCGCTTCGGGAGCGGTCGATCGCCCACTCGATGAAGCGGGTGCCCAGGCCGCTGCCGCGTTCGTCGGCATGGACGCGTACGCCTTCGATGATCGAGCGGGTCGCACCCTTGCGGGAGAGGCCCGGAACGATCGTGAGTTGGAGCGTGCCGACGACGCGGCCCTCGCGCACGGCGACGACCAGGTGCTGGTTGGGATCGTCGCTCAGGCGCTCCAGGGCGGCCAAATAGGGGCTCAGGTCGTCCGGTGACTCGCGCTGCGCTCCCAGAGGATCGTCGGCGAGCATCGCGACGATGGCAGGAACGTCGTCCGGGACAGCCGGTCGTATCTCAAGATCTCCCATGGCAGCACCCTACGCAGACCTGCCCCGAGGCTGACGCGTCCCAGCGTGCGCAGCCCAGCCGCGCTCGCTACGCGGGCGTCGGCACGCTCGCCGATTCGACGACGCGGACCAGTGGAGCCAGCTCGGGATTCATGGCCGCCGCGTCGAGTGCCTCGCGCAGGGCGGAGTCATTGGTGGGCCGGGCTTCGGCGAGGAGCTTGAGGCCCGCCTCGCTGACGTTCGTGTAGATGCCGCGGCGATCGGTCGGGCACAGGTAGCGCGAGAGCAGCCTGCGGTCCTCCAGGCGGGTCACCAGCCGTGTGGTCGCGCTCTGGCTCAGGACGACCGCGTCGGCGACCTGCTTCATCTGGAGATGACCGCCGTCGCCGTCGTGCTGACGGCTGAGGACGTCCAGGAGCGAGTACTCGCGCACGCTCAGGTCGTGCTTGGTCTGCAGGGCCCGTTCGATGTGCGCCTCGATCCTCCCGTGCAGGAGAGAGAGGGCGCACCAGCCCTGGGCGAGGGCGGTGAGCGCGGGGTCCGTCGCTGTCATGGCGTTCTCCTCCGTACCGGAGCGGCTGACACCAGGATAGAGCACTGCCGCAATAGTCCGCGCTTGCAATTAGTCAGCGTCTGCAAGTATTGTCAACGCACGTAAAGCGCTCCTGCAATCGTCTGGGAAGGTTCTCCCCCATGCCTCTCGCGCTTCTTGCCCTCGCGATCGGGGCCTTCGGAATCGGAACCACCGAGTTCGTGATCATGGGCTTGCTGCCCGAGGTCGCCGGTGACTTCGGTGTCTCCATCCCCACCGCGGGCTTCCTCGTGACCGGCTACGCGCTCGGCGTCATGTTCGGTGCGCCGCTCATGACCGTCCTCGGTACCAAGGTGTCCCGCAAGCGGATGCTGATGCTCCTGATGGGGCTCTTCATCGTCGGCAACCTGCTCTCCGCCGTCGCTCCCGACTTCTCCGTGATGCTGATCGGCCGCGTGGTCGCCTCGCTCGCGCACGGTGCCTTCTTCGGCATCGGTGCCGTCGTCGCCGCAGACCTCGTCGCGCCCGACAAGAAGGCCGGCGCCATCTCGATGATGTTCACGGGCCTCACTGTCGCCAACGTCGTCGGCGTACCGCTGGGCACCCTCATCGGTCAGTCCGCCGGCTGGCGCGTGACGTTCACGATCGTCGCCGCCCTGGGCGTCCTCGGCCTGGCGGGCATCGCCAAGCTCGTCCCCGACATGCCCAAGCAGGAAGGCGTGCGCCTGCGCCACGAACTGGCCGCGTTCAAGAACGTCCAGGTGCTGCTCGCGATGGCGATGACCGTCCTCGGCTTCGGCGGAGTCTTCGCGGCGATCACCTACATCGCGCCGATGATGACGAACGTGGGCGGCTTCGCCGACGGCTCCGTCACCTGGCTGCTCGTCCTCTTCGGCCTCGGCATGGTCGGTGGCAACCTCGTCGGCGGCAAGTTCGCCGACCGCGCCCTGATGCCGATGCTGTACGTCTCCCTGGGCGCCCTCGCGGTCGTGCTCGCCCTCTTCACGCTCACCGCGCACAACAAGATCGCGGCGGCCGTGACCATCACGCTGATCGGTGCCCTCGGGTTCGCCACCGTGCCGCCGCTCCAGAAGCGGGTGCTGGACCAGGCGCACGGCGCCCCGACGCTCGCCTCCGCAGTGAACATCGGCGCCTTCAACCTCGGCAACGCCCTCTCCGCCTGGCTCGGCGGCCTCGTGATCGCGGCCGGCCTCGGCTACACCGCCCCCAACTGGGTCGGCGCCGTCCTCGCCGCCGCAGCACTCGTCCTCGCCGTCCTCTCGGCCGCTCTGGAGCGCCGGACCGACGCCGCCGACACCGGCGACGGCCTGGTCGTCACCGGGGCAGTGGCGGCGGAGTCCACGCAGCAGAAGGCCGCTGTTCACCACTGACCCGCTGCCTGGGCGGTCGCATCCGCTCTCGCGCGGTCGGCCGCCCGGCCGGAGCTGTCCCGGCGGCCGACCGAAGCCCCGAGGAAGCCTTCCCCGCACCTCGGCAGACCGCTACCCCCACACGCCACCACCCGGCGAAACCGCCACCCCCACACAGCACCACCCATCAAGGAGAAGCAAGCTCATGAGCACCACCACCGTCACCCCGCTGACCATCCAGGACGCCGAGGCTCTCGTCACGGCCGCCCGCCGTGCCGCGGAAGCCGCCGACGTCACGGTCAGCGTCACCGTCCTCGACGCGGGCGGCCACCTCCTCGCTTTCCGGCGCGACGACCGAGCCGTACTGATCTCCGGTGAGACCAGCACCCGCAAGGCCTACACGGCACTGCAGCTGGACGCTCCCACCGCCGACCTCGTCGACGCCGTGCAGCCGGGTGGCCTCTTCCACACGCTGCCCACCGCCCTCGACCGTCCGCTGCTCTTCATCGCGGGCGGTGTCCCGGTCCACCGCGACGGCCGTCTGATCGGCGCGATCGGAGTCGGCGGCGGCGCGCCGGAGCAGGACCACGCCTTCGCCACCGCCGCGCTGAAGACCCTCGCCTAGGAGCGCCCGAAAGCGCCGTAGCGCCGGGAAACACCGAAACGCCTGCCCCGGACGGGGCAGGCGTTTCGGTTGGCCGTCGGCTCTCGACCGCCGAGCCGCAACCGTGAAGCATTCAGATGCCGAGCTCTCAGACGTCGGCCGAGCTCACCCTCGGCCCCTCAGCCCGCCGCCACCGTGAGCGGAGCGAACCGTCGCGTCCAGTCGCCCGGCAACTCCGCGATGCCGTACGTCATGACGGCGTTGAAACTCAGGGAAGCGAGTCCGCGTTCCTTCACCCACGCCAGCAACTCCTCGTGCCGTACGTCGATATCGGTGCGCAGAGGCCCGTCGACGCGGGCGGCCAGCGAAGCGATGAGGGCCTTGGCCGTCTCCGTGTCCCGGGCGATCAGCGGACCCACGACATGGTTGTCGAGGTTGGGCCAGGCGGCCGCGTATCCGATGATCCGGCCGTTCTCCTCGGCGACACGCAGCTCGTCGGCGAAGGCGGGCAGGCGCGTGATCATGTGCGTGCGGTCGGTACCGAAGACCTCTTCGTCGAGCCGGAGAATCGCGGTGAGGTCCTCGGCAGTGGCCGCACGTGTGGCGACCTCGGACTCCGGGCCGCCCGGGACGAAGTGACCACGGACCATCTCGACCCGTCCGGTGGTCTTGAACCCCAGCTCCTCGTAGAGAGGGCGCCCGTACGGCGTCGCGTGCAGCGTCACCGGTGTGGTGCCCAGCTCGGAGACGACGTGCCGCATCAGCCTGCGTCCGACGCCCTGGCGGGCGTGCCGCTCGGCGACCAGCACCATGCCGATCGCGGCCAGGGCGGGGCGGTCCTGGGGTCCGTACGAGGTCACGACGCAGGCGGTGACGAGGCCCCCGTCGGGGTCGTCGATGCCGTAACCCGTGCCGGCCGTGAGCAGGAGGCCCCACTTGTGTTCCTCGCGGGGCCAGCCGCGGTTCTCGGAGAGATCGGCGCAGGCGGAGAGATCGCGTGGCGTCAGACGGCGGATGGGCTGGAAGGCGGGGGAAGGAGTCGACACGCAGGTCAGGCTGTCTGAGATGCCCGCTCGGCGTCCACCGATTTCCGGGCAGCCGAACTGATCTTTCGCCCGCGCGACTTCTGCCCGATGGACTTCAGCTCACGCAGCCTCCGTCCGCGTCGGGTCAGTCCCCAGGGCTTGAGGACCGAGATCACCGTCATGAAGAGATAGGCCGACAGCGAGACGATCGGCCCGAACAGCACGTCACCGGCGTCAGGCAGCGGGCCACCTGCGGCTACAGCCGTGACGGCGGAACCGACGCCAGGGCGCAGTGCGAAGACCGTGGCGGTAATCGTGGCCAGGGTCAGCCAGAACTTGATGTAGACCCAGCGGTGCCTCGCCAGCCCCCAGGGCGTGCCCAGGGACAGCACCAGACCGCTCACGAGCGTGAGGAACGCGAGGGGGAGCAGGAGCCAGTCGGCGAACAGCTTCATGGCGCGGACGGAGGCCTCCACGGTCACCGCGGACCCTGTGGTGGTCGCGGTGATCCCCAGAGCGAGCAGCCCGAGCGTGAGCCCGAGCCAGCCCGCGGAGGCGGCTACATGGACGACGAGGGTGGCCCGGCGTGCGGGGCGGCTTAGTTTCACGTGAAACACCGTGCCGGGCGGGAGCGAAGAGTACGTCTGCCGACGGGAGTAACCCCACGTACTAGCCTCGGCGTACATGGCGAGACTTCATCTCTTCGATCTGGACGGGACCTTGCTGCACGGCACCTCGGCGCCCGTGGAGATCTCCCGGCAGCTGGGCCTGGAAGCCGAGACCGTGGCGCTCGACGAGGCGATCGCAGCGGGGCTCATAGGCCCGCCGGAGTACGCGACGCAGGTACACGCCCTCTGGAGAGATCTCACCGAGGCACATGTGGCGACCGCTTTCGCAAGCGCGCCGTGGTTGGAGGGCATCCAGGACGTCTGGGCGGAGATCAGGGGGAGCGGCGACTACTGCGCCGTCGTCTCGCTCTCACCCTCCTTCTTCGTCGAGCGGCTGACGAGCTGGGGCGCGCACGCGGCGTACGGATCACGCTTCCCCGCTGTGCCGTTCACCGAGCCGGTGGATCCTGTCGGGGTCCTGAACGCGGCGGCCAAGGTACGGATCGCGGACCGGCTCTGCGCGGAGTTCGGGGTGGAGAGAGCCGACTGCGTCGCGTACGGCGACTCGATGTCGGACAGGGACCTGTTCGGGGTGGTGCCGGTATCCGTCGCCGTCAATGCGGATCTGCATCTGGAAGGTCTTGCCACCCACTCCTATGTGGGGCGGGATCTGCGGGATGCCTATGAATTGGTGCGCCCTGCCCGGTAATTGAAGGAATCGACGCTCCGGTCCCCCTTCAATTCCCGACGTGGGGAAGAGGGGACTTGTGTGCCGGACGGCGGCCGGTATGGTCGACTCCGGTTCGTGTCCGGTGTGATGTCCGTACATCCTGCCGGGGGCGAACAAAGGGCAATGCAGCCTAACGGGACAGAGAGATCGAAGACCCGCATTTCCGGTTACGTGGCCGGGGTGTTGGCGCAGGGTGAGATGCTGCGATGGCTGTAGTGCGGCCAATGTCACACTCTCAGCTTACTTGTCCGTAGGGTGCGGGATTCCGAGGTTCAATGTGGCCGCCATGGGGCGACGGGGCGGAACGGGGAAAGCAAGCAGTCTGCGGGGGAAAGCAGGCATCTTCCGATCGAGGAAGTGCGCAGACCGACCGAAAGATGTTCGAGGCGAGGCACAGCATGGACGCTCCGACCACCACGTCGGCCGACAACGGCACTTCAGGGGGTAGTGGCGGGGGCGGCTGGTTCACGCCGCACAAGCCGCCGGAGCCGCCCGCGGGCGGCGAGCAGGACGCGCCCGAGGGCCGCCGCTTGGCCGCGTTGCGCCCCGTCGGCAGGCCCGCGACGGGCACCGACGCCACGACGCGGCAACGAATACCCCAGACCGGCGAGACCGTCCCCGACACCGAACGAGCCGACACCGGAGCCACGGAGACGCTCGGCCGCCACGCGGGCTCCCCTGAGGGCGGCCACGTCTACAGCGACCCCATCGGCGCCGGGTCCGTGCCTGCCGACGCTCCTCATACCGAGGCTCCCCGTGCCGACGCCCGCCACGCCGCCGCCACCCACGCCGGGGCCGCCCATGCCGGACCCGCTCCCGTCGGGCCGACCGCGACGCCGACCACGACGTACGAGGCGACACCCGCCTCCCAGGCCCACACCGCCCCCCGGGCCCACACTGGTCCTCCCGCCCCACCCGGGCCCGACCAAGCGCCCCGCGTTCCCGACCAGCGCTCCGCCCCTGTCCCTGCCGCCGCCGTGGCCGTTCCTGCCCCCGCGCAGGCCGCCTCCCCCGACGCCGTCCTCATCCGCCGGACCATGGCCGAGGTGGGCCCCGTAGCCGACAAGGTCACCTCGTACTTCTACGCCCTGCTCTTCGTGCGGCACCCGGAGCTGCGCCAGCTCTTCCCCGCCGCGATGGACACTCAGCGGGACCGGCTCCTGCGGGCACTGCTGACCGCGGCCGAGCACATCGACAACACCGAGGTCCTGGTCGCGTATCTCAAGAACCTCGGTCGTGGCCACCGCAAGTACGGCACCCGCCCCGAGCACTACCCGGCCGTCGGCGAGTGCCTGATCGGCTCGCTCAGCCGGTTCGCCGCGTCGGTCTGGGACGGGGAGACCGAGGCTGCCTGGGTGCGGGCGTACACGACGATCTCCCAGGTCATGATCGACGCCGCGGCCGCGGACGAGCTGCGGGCCCCGGCCTGGTGGCACGGCGAGGTGATCTCGCACGACCTCAGGACCCCGGACGTCGCCGTCATCACGGTCCGCCCCGACCAGCCGTACCCATTCCTCGCCGGGCAGTACGCGAGCCTGGAGACCCCTTGGTGGCCGCGGATCTGGCGGCACTACTCGTTCGCCTCGGCGCCCCGCTCCGACGGACTTCTGTCGTTCCATGTGAAGGCGATTCCGGCGGGCTGGGTCTCCAACGCGCTGGTGCACCGCGCCCGCCCGGGCGACGTCGTGCGGCTCGGCCCCCCGGCCGGCTCGATGACGGTCGACCACACCACCGACAGCGGCCTGCTCTGCCTGGGCGGCGGCACCGGCATAGCGCCGATAAAAGCCCTGGTCGAGGATGTCGCCGAGCACGGCGAGCGGCGCCCGGTCGAGGTGTTCTACGGAGCACGCACCGATCACGACCTGTACGACATCGACACGATGCTCCGGCTCCAGCAGAGCCACCCCTGGCTCGCGGTGCGCCCGATAGTCGATCAGCACGGGCATCTGAACCTCCCCGACGCCGTACGCGAGTACGGGCCGTGGAACGAGTACGACGCCTATCTGTCGGGCCCGCCCGGCATGATCCGCAGCGGCGTCGACGCGCTCAGGGACATCGGCATCCCGTCGGAACGGATCCGCCACGACGCGGTGGAAGAACTCGTCGTGACCGGAGACTGACTTCGAGTCGGCTGTCAGCCCAGATCGGGTGCGTGCATCGCCAGTACGCCCTCGATGTTCCCGTCGAGATAGTGCCGCAGCGACAGCGGTACGAGATGGACGGAAGCGATGCCCACGCGGGTGAAGGGGATCCGCACGATCTCGTACTCTCCGCAGGGCTCGTCGATCTCGGGGCCATGGCGCAGTGACGGGTCCATGGATTCCAGGCGGCAGACGAAGAAGTGCTGGACCTTCACGCCGGTCGTACTGGCGTTTTCGCCGATGTGCTCGACGGTGTCGACGAAGCAGGGCACCACATCGGTGACCTTGGCGCCGAGTTCCTCGTGCACCTCGCGATGGAGTGCGTCGACGACGGTCGTGTCCTCCGGCTCGACTCCGCCGCCGGGCGTCAGCCAGTAGGGATCGACGCCGGGCTTGGTCCGCTTGATGAGGACCAGGTCATTGCCGTCCAGTAGGACGGCCCGGGCGGTGCGCTTGACCACGGGTCGGACGGTCATGGGAGAAATGTGGCCCAGTTGGTTCCACGTGAAACATCGCCCCCTTGACGAGGTGATGCATCTTCGTCATGACCATTCCATGGCGGCGTGCGTGAGCCACTCGTGCGCCCGCGCAATATGGGGCATGGCCAGTGTGCCGGTGCGCACGACCAGGAAGTACGTGCGAAGCGGAGGCACGGCGGGTTCGGTCAGCGCGACCACGTCTCCCCGCTCCAGAGCCGCCGCGCACAGATAGCGCGGCAGTACTGCGAGCCCGGCGCCGGTGGTCGCACAGGCGAGGACAGCACGCAGGTCGGGGACGATGACGGTGCCCGAGGCGGCCGGGCGGGAGTCGAAGACGGAGGCCCAGTAGCGGGCGACGAACGGCAGTGACTCGTGCACCTCCACCACGGGGAAGTTCTCCAGGGAGGGCTCGCCCTGGTGACGCAACGAGCCGGAGCCGAGGCGGTCGGCCCAGCGTGGGGCGGCGACCAGGACGTGCTCCTCGTCGCAGAGCGGAGTCGCGGTGAGCAGGGCGCCGCGTGGGCGGGCCGTACTGATGGCCAGATCGTGATGCCCGGCGGCAAGCCCCTCCAGCGTCTCCTCCGCGTTTCCGAAGGAGGCACGCAGCGCGAAGCCCTGGCCGTCGTCCCCGGTCAGCTCGGTGAGTGCGGGCAGGGCGCGTTCGGCGGTGAACTCCGGAGGGCCTGCGAGATGGAGCGTGCGTACGGAGGAGTCCTCGTCGAGGCCGGTCTCGGTGATCTCCACCAGGGCGTCGAGATGGGGTGCCGCCTTGTGGGCGAGTTCGTCGCCCATGGTCGTAGGAGTCACTCCACGCGCCTGACGCAGGAAGAGAGGGCGTCCCAGCTGTCGTTCGAGGGTTCGGATCTGGGAGGTGACGGCAGGCTGCGAGAGGCCCAGCAGGGCGGCCGCACGGGTGAAGGAGCCGGCCCGGTGCACGGTCAAGAAGGTCCGCAGCAAGGCCAGATCCATGGCGTCCCTTCTCTCTCCAGCTCCCCGGAAGCCCCCAACTATAAATATGTCGATAGGTCTCTGTCGCTACTGTGATTGGACACTGACACAGAGTCAACTAGCCTTGTTCGCGCGGTTCTTCGCGCGCAGAACCGGGACGGTCCGAGCCACGAGGGGGGAGGCTCGGACCGTCCGCCGTACGTGCCCACTACTGACCGGTGAATCAGAAAGTGCTCACCGAGAGGACTCGTCGAGTGCGCGCAGCACATCGGCCACGAGGTCCTGAGGATCCTCGGCACCGGCCGAGAAGCGGATGAAGCCCTCGGGCACCGCGTCACCGCCCCAGCGGCCGCGCCGCTCGGCCGTCGACCGCACGCCGCCGAAGCTGGTCGCGTCGTCCACCAGTCGCAGCGCGTCGAGAAAACGGTCGGCACGCGCGCGCGTGGGCAGCGTGAACGACACCACACACCCGAAGCGCCGCATCTGCTGCGAGGCGATCTTGTGCGACGGGTCGCCGGGCAGCCCCGGATAACGGACCCCGAGCTCCTCGTGCCGGTCGCGCAGGGCCTCGGCGATCACCAGCGCGTTGGCGTTCTGCCGGTCCACGCGCAGTTGGAGCGTCGCGAGAGAGCGGTGCGCGAGCCATGCCTCCATGGGCCCCGGAATCGCCCCGACGATCTTGCGCCAGCGCCGTACGGAGGCCATCGCGGCGGCGTCGCCACCGGTGACGTACCCCAGGAGGATGTCGCCGTGCCCGGTGAGCTGCTTGGTGCCGCTGGCCACGGAGAAGTCGGCGCCCAGTTCCAGCGGGCGCTGCCCGAGCGGGGTCGCCAGGGTGTTGTCGACGGCGACGAGACAGCCGCGCGTGTGCGCCGCCTCGACGAGCCGTCGTACGTCGCACACGTCGAGCCCCGGGTTCGACGGCGTCTCGATCCACAGCAGCTTCGCGCCGTCGAGGACGTCGAGCTGGGCGTCGCCGCCGGTCGGGGCGGTGCGTACCTCGATTCCGTACGCCTCCAGCTGCGTGCGTACCAGCGGCAGCACCTGGTAGCCGTCGTCGGGCAGTACGACCGTGTCGCCGGCGCTCAGCTGGGAGAAGAGGACGGACGAGATGGCGGCCATGCCGGAGGCGAAGACGAGCGTTTCGACGTCATCGTGCCCGGGCGCCTCCAGCTCGCCGATGGCGCGCTCAAGGTGGGTCCAGGTCGGGTTCTCGTCGCGGCCGTAGGTGTACGGGCCCGTGGGGTCGCCCGGCAGATGGAAGTGGGCGGCGAAGACCGGCCCCGGGAGGGTCGGCTCGTGCTTGACGGGCTCGGGCAGCCCCGCGCGCACCGCGCGTGTGCCGTCACCGGCTCCCGTAACGGAATCGGTCATGCCGCCTGTCCCTCCACTTGCTCCCGTACGGCGGCGAGCAGGCCGGGGCTCGCCGCCTCCACCATCTCAAGACACTCCTCGAAGCCGTCCAGGCCCCCGTAGTAGGGGTCCGGCACGTCGAGGTCGGCTCCCGAGGCCGACGCGACGGCAGGGTCGTACGAGCGCAGCAGGCGCACCTTCTCGGCGTCCGCCTCAGTGGAGGCGAGACGGCGCAGGGCCCGCAGGTGGCCGGCGTCGAGGGCTATGACCAGGTCGAGCTCGGCGAACCAGTCGGCGTGGAACTGGCGGGCCGCATGGCCGCCTTCGTAACCGCCTGCCTCCAGGACGGAGACGGTGCGCGGGTCGGCGCCGTCGCCCTCGTGCCAGCCGCCGGTGCCGGCGCTGTCCACCTTGACCAGGCCGTCGAGGCCGGCCTCCGCCACCCGCGCGCGGAAGACGGATTCGGCCATCGGGGAGCGGCAGATGTTGCCGGTGCAGACGAAGCACACGCGAAAGGGCATCAGTCGCTCAGTCCTTGTCGGGGAGGACGACGTTCAGCGCCCAGGAGACGATGGAGATGATCAGGCCACCCAGGACAGCGGTCCAGAAGCCCTCGACGTGGAAGCTCAGGTCGAGTTTGTCCGCCAGCCACGAGGTGAGCAGCAGCATCAGGGCGTTGATCACCAGCGTGATCAGGCCGAGCGTGAGTATGAACAGCGGGAACGTCAGCACCTGCACGATCGGCTTGACCAGGAAGTTGACCAGGCCGAAAACCAGTGCGACGAGCAGCAGCGTGCCGATCTCCTTGCCCGTGCTGTCACCGGACAGGGTGATCTTGTCCAGCAGCCACACGGCGACGGCCAGTGCGCCGGCGTTGGCGATCGTCTTGACTACGAAATTCTTCATGTGTCTGATCGTGACAGACGAGATCGACCACGAGCAGCGGGGCAAGGGCGGACAAGGGCGATGAAGGCATTCCGGCTGGACGAACTGGAGGCGGAGCGCGCCGCCAACGACGGCGCGTACCTGCAGTTCCTGCGTGAGAAGAACATGTCGGTCGGCCTGTACGCGCTGGACGCAGGCACCCAGGACCCTCAGCAGCCCCACCGTCAGGACGAGGTGTACTTCGTGGTCAGCGGCCGCGCAGCGATCACGGTCGGCATGGAGACGACCCAGGTGGCACGCGGCAGCGTCGTCTACGTGCCCGCGGGGGTGGCCCACAAGTTCCACCACATCAGCGAGGATCTGCGGGTTGTGGTGGTCTTCTCTCCGCCGGAGAGCTGACCTCCGCCTCAGGGTTCCCTAGGGGAACGTTCAGGGGAGGACAAGGGGTGCGAGGCCCCCGTCGGCACCCCTGCCGCGCCTAGCATCGAGGGCAGGACATTCAAGACCCGTCACCCTTCGGGAGCGGGCTCGGACAGCACTCGGAAACGGGCAGAGAGACAAGGAACAAGGGCGATGCGAGAGATCTTCGCGGGTATGCCGTGGTGGATTAAGTGGGTCGCGGTGCCGGTCATCGCCCTGGTCGTGTTCGGCGGCCTGATAGCGAGCGTCGTCGGTTTCGTGATCGGCCTGCTCTTCAAGCTGCTGGTCTTCGTGGCGCTGGTCGGCGGACTGGTCTACGTCGTACGGAAGTTCATGTCGAGCTCCTCGTCGAGGAGCGACTGGTAGGCAAGGGGGACCCGCCGGTCGGCAACCGGCCGGCGGTAACGGGAACGGGCAGTTCCCTCGGGCGAGGGAAGTTTCGGCACAGGCCGTCTGCGAGCGGTGGCAGACGGTTAAAGTCCGGAATTCGACGCGGGGTTGATTCCCGCGAGCGGCGCTCTGATCCCTCCCGTGTTACCCCCGCACGGGCGGCCCCCCTCGCGCTTCGGGAGTAACCCTTGGCCACGGTTGACACCGCACCCGCAGGACGGCACGTCCCTTCCTCCGAGCCGCATCCCACGACCCTCATCGGATCCGTGCAGCGTGCGATGCGCCTCCTGGAGTCCGTCGCCCGCCATGAACACGGGGCGCCCGCGAAGCAGCTCGCCCGTGAGGCCGGGCTCGCCCTGCCCACGGCCTACCACCTGCTGCGCACGCTGGCCCACGAGGGCTATCTGCGCCGGGAGAAGGGCCTGTTCTTCCTCGGCGAAGCGGTCGAGCGGTTGAGCAACAGCGGAGCCCAGCAGAAACGTCGCAGCATGGTTGCCGACGCACTCGCTCAGTGCCGTGATTCGATCGGCGCCCCCGTGTACTACGCGCTCTACCGCGACGGTGAGATCGAGGTCCAGTGCGTCGCCGACGCTCCGGCCAATCCCGCCGTCGAGGAGTGGGCCGACTTCCGCGAGACGGGCCACGCGCACGCGATCGGCCAGTGTCTGCTCTCCCAGCTCGACGAGGAGGCTCGTCGGGACCACGTCGATCGTTACCCCGTTCGGTCCATCACGCCATATACGGTGCGTGACGATCGAATTCTGTTGCGACGCCTCGAATCCGCACGACGAATGCAGCCCGTGATCGAGCGTCAGGAGTACGCGCTGGGGACGGTCTGCGCCGCGATTCCGATCACCGTGGGCAGTACTGCGGCCACAATCGCCATTTCGCTGCCGGCCCACCAGGCCGACCGACTGCTGCCCGCGGCACGCCGATTGCAGAGCGAGATCGGCAGGCTGCTGGGGACACTCTCGCTCTCTATCAGCATCTGAAAACTCACTCCTTGTGATCTGGTGTGTACGTTCAGCAAGATGCCAGCAGTGTCAGGTGGATGATTCCCGGCCAGTCGAAGGCGAACGACGGGGTAGGCGATGCGCGAGTCGGTAGTACAGGCAGAGGTCATGATGAGCTTCGTCGTCTCGGAGGAGCTCTCCTTTCGCATCCCGGTGGAGCTGCGCTACGAGACCTGTGATCCCTATGCCGTGCGGCTGACCTTCCACCTGCCCGGTGACGCGCCGGTGACCTGGGCCTTCGGCCGGGAGCTGCTGATCGACGGGGTGGGCCGGGCGTGCGGGGACGGTGATGTGCACATCGCTCCCGCCGACACCGAGGGGTTCGGGGATGTGCTGATCCGGCTTCAGGTGGGCGGCGACCACGCGTTGTTCCGCTGTGGGACGGCGCCGCTGCTGGCGTTCCTCGACCGTACGGACAGGCTGGTGCCGCTGGGCCAGGAGCGTTCCCTCGCGGACTTCGACACGCACCTCGACGAGGCGCTGAACCGCATCCTGGCGGAGGAACAGAGCGCGGGGTGACGCGGATACGGGGCGGGGCAGGCGGGACGCTGCCTGGCCGTACGTCGTCCCGTACAGGTGTGTCGTCCCGTACAGGTGTGACGCGCGCTCATCCCACCTGGCGTCGGCCGTACGTCATGCCGCCTGTTGCCTCGCGGCTGCGCGGGCTGCCGTAACGCTTCTTCTCAGCCCTCAGCTTCCAGCTCTCGGCGCTCAACTCTTGGCAACCGGGTCCGGCAGGGGCCGGCTTCAGTGCTTGCGGCGGCGACCGCTTCCGCCACGCAGAGGCGCCCTGGCGCCCGACTGGGGCTGCGGCTGCGGCTGTTCCTGTGGTGCGGGGGCGGCTGGGCCCGGGCGGTCCGCCGAGACGACCAGGGCGGCGAGAACCGTGGTCACCGGCACGGAGGCGACCAGTCCGATCGAGCCGACGAGCGTGCGCACGATCTCCTCGGCGACCAACTCGCTGTTGGCCACCGTCCCCACACTGCTCTGCGCGATGGAGAAGAGCAGCAGCAGCGGCAGCGCGGCGCCCGCATAGGCGAGGACGAGCGTGTTGACGACCGACGCGATGTGGTCGCGGCCGATGCGGATGCCCGCGCGGTACAGCCCGCGCCAGCCCATCGTCGGATTGGCCTCGTGCAGCTCCCAGACCGCCGACGTCTGCGTCACCGTCACGTCGTCGAGCACGCCCAGAGAGCCGATGATGATGCCCGCGAGCAGCAGGCCGCTCATGTCGATGGATGGGTACAGCCCATGGATCAGACCGGTGTTGTCGTCCGTGTTGCCGGTCAGCGCGGCCCAGTCGATGAAGAGCGAGCCGAGCAGCCCGATCAGCAGCAGGGAGAGCAGGGTGCCGAGTACCGCCACCGACGTACGGGCCGACAGTCCATGGCACAGGTAGAGCGCGATCAGCATGATGGCGCTCGCCCCGACCACCGCCACGACCAGGGGGTTCGAGCCCTGCAGGATCGCGGGGAGGATGAAGAACGTCAGGATGAGGAAGCTGGCCGCCAGTGCGACCAGAGCCATGACACCGCGCATCCGGCCCACCACGACCACGGCGACGGCGAAGATCCCGGCGAGGAGTGTCATCGGGAGCTTGCGGTTCACGTCGGTGACCGAGTACTGGAGCTCCTTGGGGGCGTCCGGCGCATACGCGACGATCACCTTCTGGCCCTGCTCCAGCTGCCGCGAGGAGTCCGGCTGGACGATCTCGGTGAACGTACGGCCCTTGTCCTTGCCGGTGTCGACCCGGACTGTCGCCTTCTTGCAGCTGCCGGTCGCCTGTTGCTGAGCCGAAGAGCCCTCGGCGGTCGACGTGTCGCCGGTCGGCGTCTCCCCCGAGGCGTTCACCGACTTGCAGTCGACCTTGTCGACCTTGGTCACCGTGGCCTGCTGGGTCTGCCGGTCGAAGCCGACACCGGTGCGCTCGTGCCCCGGGGCGCCGCCGGGCCAGAGCACCACGAGGCCGACGACGACCGCCGCCGCGAAGGGGATCAGCACGGCCGCGATGACCTTGCGCAGATGCATCGAGACAGGCGCTGCGGGTCCGTGACTGTGCGAGTGCCCGTGCCCGCCGCCACCCGGTCCGCCACCGTCGCCACCGCCGGGCCGGTCTCCGCCGCCGCCCCCTCCGGGGCCGTGGGGTCCGTTCCCAGGTCCGCCGCCGTGGCCATGGCCGTCATGGCCGTGTCCGTGGGGCGGTTCGGACGGCGGGAGTGGGGGCTGCTGCGTCGTGGTCACCGACCGATCATCGCAAGAACAGCCCGGGCCCACTGTTCACCGCGCCACATCTGACGCTAGCGTGGAGCTACCTTTGCACACGCGGGAGCTCGGAGCACCGGGCTGAGAGGGCGCTGACCTCCGTAGACGCGATGTTTCACGTGGAACATTGCCGGACGGAAATCGCTGCGTCGACCGCCGAACCTGTTACCGGGTAATGCCGGCGTAGGGAGTAGGTCTCATGACCAACAAGGACGTACGCACGCCTGCCGCCAGCCTGACGGACGGGGCGTTCGCCTCGGCCGAGAGCGGTGGAGTGACTGCTTCGACCGAGAACGGCGAGGCTGGGAAGTCCATCGGCTGGCACAAGGGGTATGTCGAGGGTTCGCGCCCCGACCTGCGGGTGCCGGTCCGTCAGGTGCACCTCACCAACGGGCAGTCGGTCACTCTGTACGACACATCCGGCCCGTACACCGATCCGGCCGTCGACACCGACGTACGCAGGGGCCTCGGGGCACTCCGGGCCAACTGGATCATCGCCCGCGGTGACACCGAGGAGTACGCGGGCCGTCCCGTCCGCCCCGAGGACGACGGGATCAAGCACACCTCACCGCGCGGCGGACTGCGCAACCTCGACGCGGTCTTCCCGGGGCGCCCGCGCCAGCCCCGGCGAAGCCGTGACGGACAAGCGGTGACGCAACTCGCGTACGCCAGGCGGGGTGAGGTCACACCGGAGATGGAGTACGTGGCCATCCGGGAGAACGTTTCTCCCGAGGTCGTCCGCGAGGAGATCGCGGCGGGCCGGGCCGTGCTGCCGGCCAACGTCAACCACCCCGAGATCGAGCCGATGATCATCGGCAAGCGGTTCCTGGTGAAGGTCAACGCCAACATCGGCAACTCCGCGGTCACCTCCTCCATCGAGGAGGAGGTCGAGAAGATGACCTGGGCGACCCGCTGGGGCGCCGACACGGTCATGGACCTGTCCACCGGCCGCAACATCCACACCACGCGGGAGTGGGTGCTGCGCAACTCCCCCGTCCCCATCGGCACGGTCCCGCTCTACCAGGCGCTGGAGAAGGTCGACGGGCGGGCCGAGGAACTGACCTGGGAGATCTACAAGGACACGGTCGTCGAGCAGGCCGAGCAGGGCGTGGACTACATGACCGTCCACGCGGGTGTGCGGCTGCCGTTCGTCCCGCTGACCGCGAACCGCAAGACCGGCATCGTCTCGCGCGGCGGCTCGATCATGGCGGCCTGGTGCCTGGCGCACCACAAGGAGTCGTTCCTGTACGAGAACTTCGAGGAGCTGTGCGAGATCCTCGCGGCCTACGACGTCACGTACTCGCTGGGCGACGGGCTCCGGCCCGGTTCGATCGCGGACGCCAACGACCCTGCTCAGTTCGCGGAGTTGCGGACGCTCGGGGAACTCAACAGGGTCGCGAAGCGTTTCAACGTACAGACCATGATCGAAGGCCCGGGGCATGTCCCGATGCACAAGATCAAGGAGAACATCGACCTTCAGCAGGAGATCTGTGATGAAGCTCCGTTCTATACGCTCGGCCCGCTGACGACGGACGTCGCGCCTGCGTACGACCACATCACCTCCGGCATCGGTGCCGCGATGATCGCCTGGTGGGGCACGGCCATGCTCTGCTACGTCACGCCCAAGGAGCACTTGGGCCTGCCCAACCGTGACGACGTCAAGACGGGCGTCATCACCTACAAGATCGCGGCCCATGCGGCGGACCTCGCCAAGGGACACCCGGGCGCACAGGAGTGGGACGACGCGTTGTCGGACGCCCGCTTCGAGTTCCGCTGGGAGGACCAGTTCAACCTGGCCCTCGACCCCGACACGGCCCGGGAGTTCCACGACGAGACCCTCCCGGCCGAGCCCGCCAAGACAGCGCACTTCTGCTCCATGTGCGGGCCGAAGTTCTGCTCGATGAAGATCAGCCACAGCATCACCGAGCAGTTCGGTGGCACGGCGGCTGCGGGGGCGACGGCCGAGGAGGTCGCTGAGGGGATGCTCCAGAAGTCGAAGGAGTTCGCGGCGAGCGGGAACAGGGTGTACCTGCCCATGGCCGACTGACGCCGGCGCACTGTCCGACCCTTTCTCCCCGAGGTCCCGGCCATCCAGGCCGGGGCCTCGCGGGAGAACGCGACGCCTTGCCCAAGGGCCGTAACGGTAGAGACAAGATCGCGCATGGGCGTGATCAACTTCCCTACCCTGCCTGACATGGGCGGGATAGATGTGGCCAACGGAGTTGTCGGCGCCGTGCTGGGGATGCTGTTCGCAGTGCTGTTCCAGCAGCCCCTGCAGAACGGCTGGTACAGGCTGCGGACCCGCTCGACCCGTGCCGTACGCACCCTGAGGAAGCGGGAGGAGTCCAGTCCGGCGTGGAGAACCTTCTCCCTGGGGCCACTTCACACCTCGGCCCTGATCGTCGAAGGGGACGGCGAGTCGTCGATATCCGCTGAATCCGTCTATATCCAGGTACTCGACGAGGAGATCGAGCTGCCTTCGGACATGGCCGGCTGGCGGGCGGAGCTCGAGGAAGAGGACGCGCGCGGGCGGACAGAGGGTCGGACACCGTTGTGGAACGGCCCTCGCTACGCGGTCGAATCGCTCGACGTGTCCCGAACCCCTCTCGACGAGCACCCCGAGGTGCACCTGCGGCTGCGTCCGACGGACTACTTCACCTTTCTGGCGGCTCAACAGCTCGACCGGCGTCTGCCCGACGGAACAAGCCCGCGGTCCCGCTATCTGGACCCGGACGATCCGCTGGCGGCACCCGCGTTCCTGCAGTGCAGCTTCGCCGTGAACATCGCGGTGGTGACCGCCGACGACATGGTGGTCGTGAGCCAGAGAAGCGACCGGGTCCGTATGGCGCCCGGTGTCTGGAACTCCTCCGTCAACGAGGGCATGTCACGGCACATCGACTCGTCCGGAAGGAGCGCCCCCGACCTGCACGCGGTGGCCCGGCGGGGCATGCGCGAGGAACTGTCCCTGGAGCTTCACGAGTACTCACTGGAGCTGCTGGCCTTCGTCCTCGACACCGACAAGCGCCACTGGAGTGCCCACTTCTACGCAAGGCTCAAGGACCTGACCAGCGAGGGCCTGCAGACGCGGATGAGCAGGGGAGTCGCGGACCGATGGGAGCACCAGACCATCGACTACGTGCCCTTCCGCCCCGCGACCGTGGTCAAGTACATGCTGCGGGCCGACCGCGTCCACCGGTGGGCCCCGCTCGCACCGGCGCTCTTCCACCTCGCCCTGGTGCATGTCTACAACCGCACACCGGTCGAGCGAGCGACCGCGCAGATCCTGCGACGCATGTAGAAGCGGAATGCAGGGGGAGGCACGGAGGAACGGCATGAAGGCGCGCCACTGGGGCATGGCACGGAGGCGCGGCATGACGGCACCGCACAGAGAGGCGCCGCACCCGCCGGAACCCGGCCGTCGCGGGCGTAGTGCCCGCGACGCTGCGGCCGGTCGGGTCGGTCCCCGCTCCGCCTGGCCGCGCCCGGTTGCCGGCCCCGCTCAGGGCCGGGCCCGGGCGAGGGCGGGACTACTCCGGCTGGTGCTCCGGCCCCCCGAAGTCGGGGCTGCTGAAGTCCGGGCTGGAGAAGCTGGGGCGGGGCCCCGCTGTCGGACCCCCGTCCGGGCTGCTGAAGCCTGGCCGGTTGTAGCCGAGTTGAGGCATCCGGCTGATCGGCGCCGACGGCTTCGTACGGCCGAGGGCGGCCGTGCCCGGGTCGGCGAGGGCCTCCCTGAGGAACGGCATGATGCCGCGCTCCAGCAGGGCGTCGTGCCAGGCCTCCCTGGCCCGGTTCACCTCTTCGCTGCGTTCGCCGTGCGCGTCGGCCTGGAGTGAACTGGCGCCGTTGCGCAGGGCGGCGAGCAGGAGACCGACCGCGGCCACCAGGATCGTGACGGCCGTGATGGCTCCGAAGACCCACCCGGTGGTGAGGAGCGTCTGGGCGATGCCCGGCTGGGGGTCGAGCATCTTCAGGATGTAGCCGACGAGCAGGAAGATCGCCGCGGCGGTGCCGGCGAGGACAGGAGCGAGCACGGCGACGACCGCCGCGGCACCCGCCCCGGCGGTCTCGGCGACCTCCCCCATGGTCGTGGCGATCCCGACCGCGCCCGTGGCCGGATCCGTGGTGCTGCTGCTGGATCCTTCGCGGACGGGAGGGGCGGACGGCGCCGGCTGGCGCAGTTCCTCGCGGACCTTCACATAGTGCTGGTACTCGGTCGCCGCGGCCGCCGTGATGAGAGCGGTGGCGTTGAGCGCCATCGTGCGCAGTTGTTCGGGGTTGAGCCGCTGACCGACAGCGGCGAGTTCCGGACGGTGTGGTGCGGAGCGCAGCGCCTCATCGAGGATCCGCTCGTACTCTTGGCGGTCCTCGCTCAGCAGGTGCTGCGGAACGCTGTTCATGTGCATCCCCCGATGCTCCGTAGGGCTTGGGGCTCGGCATGCTGACGAGCCGTCGGGCAGAAACGGAGGGGAGCCTGCTACGGATAAGCCGATGGTAGAGCGGTGACGGCACACGGTGACAGGGGGTTTCCAGAATTTGCCCCTGTGTTGCGCTTGTCCTCCGTCGGGGTACGCCTGCCCGATGAACGCTCAGCTATCCAGGGGAAGTTGCTGGACCAGCAGCTTTCCGGCCATGGTCACGCCGCCGTCCATCGCGATGGCGAGCCCGTCGGCGTACACATGCGGCTTCTCGACGACGGGGTTCGGGGAATCCTCCCCTTCCTCCGAGCCGACCTCTCCCAGGAGATAGGGAATGGGGCTGTGACCATGGACGATGCGTGATCCGCCGTACATGTCCAGCAAGGAGCGCACCGCCTGCGCACCGCCGTCGTCGCGGAACGCGAAGCGCTTGGTGAACTTGCGGAAGACGTCCCAGCACTCGTCCGCGTCATTGCGGGTGAGCGTCTCGCGGACGGTGTCGTTGACCGCTTCGATGGAGTCGCCGTAGTCGAGATAGGCGGTGGTGTCGGAGTGCACCAGAAGGTGCCCGTCGGCCATCTCCATGGCGTCCAGGCGGGCCATCCACTGCAGATGGTGGTCCTGGAGGCGCTCCATGTCGGTCTTCTGGCCGCCGTTCAGCAGCCAGGCGGCCTGGAAGGTGGCCGTTCCCGCCCCGGAGTTGACGGGGGTGTCCCCGAACCGCTTGGCGCCGAGCAGCAGCAGCTCGTGGTTGCCCATCAGGGCCTTGCAGTAGCCCCCGGCCGCGGCGGCCTCCGCGGAGAGCCGCATCACGAGGTCGATGACGCCGATGCCGTCGGGCCCGCGGTCGGTGAAGTCACCGAGGAACCACAGCCGCGAGGTCCCCGCCGCCCAGCTGCCGTCGATGTCGATGAGGCCCTTCTCGCGCAGCGCGGCGACGAGCTCGTCGAGATAGCCGTGGACGTCACCGACGACGTAGAGCGGTCCCGGCCCTTCGGCGGGCTGGACGACCGGTCCGGCCTCGGGCTCGACCGGTACCTGAACGGTGTCACCGCGGTTGATGACGGGCAGATCGCGCTGCGTCGGTGTGTAGCCCTCCGGCTCGCCGGCCGGTCCCGCGCCCTCGCCGGGAGGCGTCTGCTGCGCGTAGGGGCCCGGTCGGCCGTACTGCCGCGAGCCCTCGGCGTAGGGACCGGCGGACTGGTCCCGGGCCTGGTCGTACGGCTCGGCGGCCTGGTCGTACACCTCGCCGGACTGCGGGTACGGGCCGGGGGACTGCGTGTACGGACCGGCCTCGTGGACGTACGCCGGCACGCGGAAGTCGCGCACCGTCGGCGTACGCATCTCGGGTCCCTGACCGGCCCCCTGAGTCATCGACCCCTCCACCACCATCGCGCCGCATCTGCACCGCGTCGGACTGCCTGGTCGCAGCGGCCCGCGGTGTCGTCCGCCCATCATAGGAATGCGGATCGCGCCATGTGATGACCCAGGGGTGGTGAATCGGAGCAGAACCCCAGTTCACCGTGGTTTTCTCCCGAATTGGGAGGGGCTTTCCGCGCCGGATTTACCCGTAGGTCATCCGGAGGTCATCCCTCCTCAGGTGATCGGGGCGGGCTGACGGTCGTCCGGGGCGGCCGTCGCTGCGACGACGTCCGCACGATCAGCTCGGTCGGTATCACCTGCTCGACCGGTTGGTCCGATTCGACCCCCTCGATCGCGTCGATGAGGAGCTGGACCACGGCCGTGCCGATGCGACGCGGTTTGAGCGAGAGTGTCGTGACGGGCGGCTCGGTGTTGGCGTACACGGTGGACTCGCTGCAGCACACGAGCAGCAGGTCCTCCGGTACGCGCAGTCCGTAGCGGCGGGCCGCCGCGAGGAGGTCGGTGCCGTTCGGGTCGAACAGCCCGTAGACGGCGTCCGGCCGGTCGGGCCGGGCGAGGAGCCGGTCGGCGGCGACGGCCCCCGCGCACGGATCGTGCGCGGGATAGGCCTCGTACACCGGATCCTGGCCCACACGCTCGCACCAGCGCAGGTACGCGGTCGTGGACAGATGTGTGTACGTGTCCGTGGTCGTCCCCGTGAGGAGGCCGATCCGGCGGGCGCCGGCGTCGGCCAGGTGGTCGAGGATGCCCAGGACCGCGGCCTCGTGGTCGTTGTCCACCCAGGCGGTCACCGGCAGCGTGCCGGCCGGGCGGCCGTCGGAGACCACCGGTAAGCCCTGGCGGACCAGTTCGCTGACGACCGGGTCCTGGTCGGAGGGGTCGATGACGACCGTCCCGTCCAGGGCCACGTTCGACCACACGTCGTGGCGCGAGGTCGCGGGGAGGATGACCAGGGCGTAGCCCCGGGCGAGCGCGGCCGAGGTGGCGGCTCTGGCCATCTCCGCGAAGTACGCGAACTCCGTGAAGGTGAAAGGTTCATCCCCGTAGGTCGTCACAGTCAGGCCGATGAGGCCGGACTTTCCGGTACGGAGCGTTCGGGCCGCGGCGGAGGGGCGATAGCCCAGCCGGTCGGCGACCTCGCGGACATGGCGTCGGGTGGCGTCCGGGAGCCGCCCCTTGCCGTTGAGCGCGTCGGACACGGTCGTGATGGACACTCCCGCGGCCGCGGCCACGTCTCTGATGCCCGCCCGGCCCGGCCGGCTTCCTCGGCGGGAGGTATCCGACCGGCTCACCTGGTGCTTCCCTGCTGCTGTCATGGCGAGCCGATAGTAGGGCTCATGAGGTGGGGTAGTGCGGACGCATATGCACGCGTTGACAGGCACGTTTCTGCATGGTCATCAACAGACAAGTCCCTTGGAAGAGAAGGGAGTTGACCGATTCAATGGCAGGACGTCACTTGTCGGCGCGCATGGGCCTGCCAAATGGGCCATGTTTCGAAGAGGTCTCAACTCACCTTCACGAGGGATGCGCGCCACGGCGCGAGCCACCGGCGCGTGCTCCGGTGGGCAGCGCGCCCCCTCTTTCGTACGCCTTCGGGCGGTGATGCCCGGGAGTGCGTACGCGGCTGCCGGGCGCCGTAGATGCGGTCGGCCCCGGGCCATACGCAGCGGGGCCGAATCCTCTTAAGGTGAGGAGCATTGGTAGCCGGTGGTGGTCATGAGCCGGAGACGGTCACGAGGAGGAGTGCGGTGAGCGAGACGAGCCCGAAGCTGCGTGCCGAGCTGGAGGGTATCCCCACCTACAAGCCGGGGAAGCCCGCCGCGGCCGCGGACGGCCCGGTGGCGTACAAGCTGTCCTCCAACGAGAATCCCTACCCGCCGCTGCCGGGCGTGATGGAGAGTGTGGTCTCGGCGGCCGGCGCCTTCAACCGCTACCCCGACATGGCGTGCACGGGGCTGATGAACGAGCTGGCGGACCGCTTCGGCGTGCCGCTCACGCATCTGGCCACGGGCACCGGTTCGGTCGGTGTCGCCCAGCAGCTGCTGCAGGCGACCTCGGGGCCGGGCGACGAGGTGATCTACGCCTGGCGGTCCTTCGAGGCGTACCCGATCATCACCCAGATCAGCGGGGCGACATCGGTGAAGGTGCCGCTGACGCCCGGGGACGTGCACGACCTCGACGCGATGGCGGACGCGATCACCGAGCGGACGCGGCTGATTTTCGTCTGCAACCCCAACAACCCCACGGGCACCGTGGTGCGCCGGGCCGAGCTGGAACGGTTCCTCGACCGGGTGCCGAGCGATGTCCTCGTGGTCCTCGACGAGGCGTACCGGGAGTTCATCCGCGATTCCGAGGTGCCGGACGGCGTCGAGCTCTACCGCGAGCGGCCGAACGTGTGTGTGCTGCGGACCTTCTCCAAGGCGTACGGGCTGGCCGGGCTGCGGGTCGGCTTCGCGATCGCCCATGAGCCGGTGGCGGCGGCGCTGCGCAAGACGGCGGTGCCCTTCGGCGTGAGCCAGCTCGCGCAGGACGCGGCGGTCGCCTCGCTGCGGGCCGAGGACGAGCTGCTCGGCCGGGTGGGTTCGCTGGTGTCCGAGCGCGCCCGGGTGGTCGAGACGCTGCGCGGGCAGGGCTGGACGGTGCCCGAGACCCAGGCCAACTTCGTGTGGCTGCGGCTCGGTGAGCGCACGCTCGACTTCGCGTCGGCCTGCGAGCAGGCAGGGGTCGTCGTGCGGCCGTTCGCCGCCGAGGGGGTCCGGGTCACGGTGGGCGAGACCGAGGCGAACGACATCTTCCTCAAGACGACCGAGGCGTTCCGCAAGGAGCTCTAGTCGGTTGGCGGGGTGCCGGAACTGGTACTGGTGCCGGTCGGTGGGTGTGTGCCGACCGGCGGTCGAGCCTGTCCACCGTGCCGGTTTTGTCGGGCCGAACGCCGGTGTGACCGATCCGGCACCCCCCGCGTGTCAACCCTCGAACTGCCATGCGTCATAATTGCTTGTGAATGTGAACGCGTTCACAAGCGTGTCCCAGTTGATCCCGTGATGTCTACGACAAGCGGGACAAACTGACGCCGATACCTCGGCGATGTAAGGAGATGACGACGTGGAATTGGCTTTGGCGCCGGAGACGCTGGCGCGATGGCAGTTCGGCATCACCACCGTCTACCACTTCCTCTTCGTCCCGCTCACGATCTCGCTCGCCGCGCTCACCGCCGGCCTGCAGACCGCCTGGGTCCGGACGGAGAACGAGAAGTACCTCAAGGCCACCAAGTTCTGGGGCAAGCTCTTCCTGATCAACATCGCGATGGGCGTCGTCACGGGCATCGTGCAGGAGTTCCAGTTCGGCATGAACTGGTCCGACTACTCGCGCTTCGTCGGTGACGTCTTCGGCGCCCCCCTCGCCTTCGAGGCGCTGATCGCCTTCTTCTTCGAGTCCACCTTCATCGGCCTGTGGATCTTCGGCTGGGACAAGCTGCCCAAGAAGATCCACCTCGCCTGCATCTGGATGGTCTCGATCGGCACGATCCTGTCGGCGTACTTCATCCTCGCGGCCAACTCGTGGATGCAGCACCCCGTCGGCTACCGGATCAACGAGCAGAAGGGCCGTGCCGAACTCACCGACTTCTGGCTGGTCCTGACCCAGAACACGGCGCTCGCCCAGGCCTTCCACACCCTCTCCGCGGCCTTCCTCACGGGCGGCGCCTTCATGGTCGGCATCGCCGCCTTCCACCTGGTCCGCAAGAAGCACATCCCCGTGATGAAGACCTCGCTGCGCCTGGGTCTCGTCACCGTGGTCGCCGGCGGCATGCTCACCGCGCTCAGCGGTGACACGCTCGGCAAGATCATGTACGAGCAGCAGCCGATGAAGATGGCCGCGGCCGAGGCGCTGTGGGACGGCGAGGCCCCCGCTCCCTTCTCCATTTTCGCCTACGGGGACGTCGACGCCGGCCACAACAAGGTCGCCATAGAGATCCCGGGACTGCTGTCCTTCCTGGCCAAGGACGACTTCACCTCGTACGTCCCCGGTATCAACGACGTCAACAAGTCCGAGCAGGAGCGGTTCGGGCCCGGCGACTACCGGCCCAACATCCCCGTCGCCTACTGGGGATTCCGCTGGATGATCGGCTTCGGCATGACGTCCTTCGCCATCGGTCTTGCCGGACTCTGGCTGACCAGGAAGAAGTTCATGCTGGGGCAGCATCTGCGGGTCGGCGACGACGAAGTGCCGCACGTGGTGCTCTTCAAGAACAAGGCTCTCGGCCCGACGCTCACCAAGTGGTACTGGCGCATCGCGATCCTGACCCTGGGATTCCCGCTGATCGCCAACTCGTGGGGCTGGATCTTCACCGAGATGGGCCGTCAGCCGTGGGTCGTCTACGGCGTGCTCCAGACCCGCGACGCGGTCTCCCCCGGCGTCTCGCAGGGCGAGATCCTCACCTCGATGATCGTCTTCACCACGCTCTACGCGATCCTCGCCGTCATCGAGGTCAAGCTGCTCGTGAAGTACGTCAAGGCCGGTCCGCCCGAGCTCACGGAGGCCGACCTCAATCCGCCCACGAAGATCGGCGGCGACCCCCGGGACGCCGACAAGCCGATGGCCTTCTCGTACTAGGCCCAGGGAGCTGCTGAGTCATGGAACTTCACGACGTCTGGTTCGTCCTCATCGCCGTCCTGTGGACCGGCTACTTCTTCCTGGAGGGCTTCGACTTCGGGATCGGCGTCCTCACCAAGCTGCTCGCCCGCAACCGGACCGAGAAGCGGGTGCTGATCAACACCATCGGGCCGGTCTGGGACGGCAACGAGGTGTGGCTGCTCTCGGCGGGCGGCGCGACCTTCGCCGCCTTCCCCGAGTGGTACGCCACGCTCTTCTCGGGCTTCTACCTGCCGTTGCTGCTCATCCTGGTCTGCCTGATCGTGCGCGGCGTCGCCTTCGAGTACCGGGCGAAGCGGCCCGAGGAGCAGTGGCAGCGCAACTGGGAGAACGCGATCTTCTGGACCTCGCTGCTCCCGGCGTTCCTGTGGGGCGTGGCCTTCGGCAACATCGTCCGGGGCGTGAAGATCGACCGGGACTTCGAGTACGTGGGCAACCTCTGGGACCTGCTCAACCCGTACGCCATCCTGGGCGGCCTGGTGACGCTGACGCTGTTCACCTTCCACGGGGCGGTGTTCGCGGCGCTCAAGACCCTGGGTGACATCCGGGAGCGGGCCAGGAAGCTGGCGCTCGGGCTCGGTCTGGTGACAGCGGTGCTCGCGCTGGCTTTCCTGCTCTGGACCCAGGCCGACAACGGCGACGGCAAGAGCCTGGTCGCTCTGATCGTGGCGGTCGTCGCCCTGGTCGCGGCGATCGGGGCGAACCAGATGGGGCGTGAAGGCTGGGCGTTCGCGCTGTCGGGCCTCACCATCGTCGCCGCCGTTGCGATGCTCTTCCTGTCGCTCTTCCCGAACGTCATGCCGTCCTCGCTGAATGACGAGTGGAGCCTGACGGTCACCAACGCCTCGTCGAGCCCGTACACGCTGAAGATCATGACCTGGTGTGCGGTCATCGCGACGCCGGTGGTGATGCTCTACCAGGGCTGGACGTATTGGGTGTTCCGCAAGCGGATCGGTACGCAGCACATCGCCGACGCCGCGCACTAGCACCGATGAATCCATGGGCCTGTTTCACGTGAAACAGGCCCAATGAGAAGAGGGTGTGTTTCACGTGAAACACACCTGCTTGACCCAAGGGTGTGTTTCACGTGAAACCGATCGACCCGCGACTGCTGCGATACGCCCGCGCCACCCGGCTGTTCCTGATCGCGGTTGTCGGTCTGGGAGTTGTGGGGGCGGGGCTGGTCATCGCCCAGGCGATGCTGATCGCCGAAGTGGTGGTCGGTGCCTTCCAGCATGAACTGCCGGTTGCCGAACTCCGTACCCCGCTATTGCTGTTGGTGGCCGTCGCCAGTGGCCGAGCGCTTGTCTCCTGGCTCACCGAACTCGCCGCGCACCGGGCGAGCGCGGCGGTCAAGTCGGAGTTGCGGAGGCGGTTGCTGGAGCGTGCGGGTGAGCTTGGCCCTGGCTGGCTCAGTGGGCAGCGGACCGGTTCGCTGGTCGCGCTCGCCACCCGTGGGGTCGACGCGCTGGACGACTACTTCTCGCGCTATCTCCCGCAGTTGGGGCTCGCGGTGGTCGTGCCGGTGGCGGTGCTCGCGCGGATCGTCACCGAGGACTGGGTGTCGGCGGCGATCATCGTCGGCACCCTGCCTCTCATCCCGGTATTCATGATGCTCATCGGCTGGGTCACCCAGTCGCAGATGGACCGTCAGTGGCGGTTGCTGTCCCGGCTCTCGGGTCACTTCCTGGATGTGGTCGCGGGACTGCCCACACTCAAGGTGTTCGGTCGGGCCAAGGCGCAGGCCGACTCGATCCGCCGGATCACCGGGGAGTACCGCCAGGCGACGATGCGGACCCTGCGGATCGCCTTCATCTCGTCCTTCGCGCTGGAGCTGCTTGCCACGATCTCGGTCGCCCTGGTCGCGGTGACCATCGGAATGCGGCTCGTCCACGGCGAGATGGCGTTGTACGACGGTCTGGTCGTCCTCATTCTCGCGCCCGAGGCCTATCTGCCACTGCGACAGGTGGGGGCGCAGTATCACGCGGCGGCGGAGGGGCTGTCGGCCGCAGAGGAGATCTTCTCGGTCCTGGAGACCCCGGAGCCGACGTCCGGGACCGGCGCGGTGCCGCCCTCCGGAGGGGTGCGCTTCGAAGGGGTGACGGTCCGGTACCCCGGGCGGTCCTCGGACGCGGTGTCGGACGTGTCCTTCGCGGTCGACCCCGGAGAGACGGTTGCCCTCGTCGGGCCCAGTGGCGTGGGCAAGTCGACGCTCCTGAACGTGCTGTTGGGATTCGTGGCCCCCACCTCGGGTCGCGTGCGTGTCGGGGGAGCCGATCTCACCGGGACCTCCCTGGAGGAGTGGCGCTCACAGGTCGCCTGGGTACCGCAGCGCCCTCATCTGTATGCCGGGTCCGTCGCCGAGAACGTACGGCTGGCGCGGCCGGACGCCGACGACTCCGCGGTGCGGCGGGCGCTGGCGGATGCCGGGGCTCTTGAATTCGTGGACGCGCTGCCCGAGGGCGTACGGACGCTGCTGGGTGAGGAAGGTGCCGGGCTGTCCGCCGGGCAGCGTCAACGGCTGGCTCTGGCGCGGGCGTTCCTCGCGGACCGGCCGGTGCTGCTGCTCGACGAGCCGACGGCCTCGCTGGACGGAGCGACCGAGGCCGAGGTCGTGGAAGCGGTCAGGCGCCTTGCGGTGGGGCGGACCGTGCTGCTCGTCGTCCACCGGCCCGCGCTGCTGGACGTGGCGGACCGGGTGGTGCGGCTGGAGCCGGAGGCGCCCGTCGCGGTGGACGGTTCCGTGGGCTCCGGCGGTGGCAAGGAGCTTCGGGCCGATCTGGTGGCCGCGGTGCCCGCGGGCGGCGAGGAAGCGTCGACCCTGCTCCCGAAGGGGCGGGAGGGTGTGCTCGCGCGGGTGCGTGCCATGGCCGGGCCTCGGCGCGGGCGGCTGGTGCTTGCCCTCCTGCTCGGCAGTCTCGCGCTCGGCAGTGCTGTCGGCCTCATGGCCACCTCCGGCTGGCTGATCTCCAGGGCCTCGCAGCAGCCGCCCGTGCTCTATCTGATGGTCGCCGTGACGGCCACGCGGGCGTTCGGAATCGGGCGGGCCGTCTTCCGGTACGCCGAGCGGCTCGTGTCGCACGACGCGGTGCTGCGGATGCTCGCCGACACCCGGGTCGCCGTGTACCGGCGCCTCGAACGGCTCGCGCCCGCCGGGCTGCGTACCGCCCGCCGCGGTGATCTGCTCTCGCGACTCGTCGCCGACGTCGACGCGTTGCAGGACTACTGGCTCCGCTGGCTGCTGCCCGCCGCGGCCGCGGCCGTCGTGTCCGCCGGCTCCGTCGGGTTCACGGCCTGGCTGCTGCCGGAGGCCGGGGCCGCCCTCGCGCTCGGGCTGCTCGCCGCCGGGGTGGGCGTCCCACTGGTGACCGGGCCCGTCGCACGCCGTTCCGAGCGCTGGCTGGCCCCGGCACGCGGAGTACTGGCGACCCGGGTGGCCGATCTCCTCACGGGGACGGCCGAGTTGACGGTCGCTGGTGCACTGCCCGCGCGTACCGCCGAGGTACGGCGGGCGGACGGCGAACTGACCCGTATCGCCTCACGCGCCGCCACCGCCACCGCGCTCGGCGACGGGCTCATCGCGTTGGTCTCCGGACTCACCGTCGCGGCCACCGCCCTCGTCGGCGCCCAGGCGGTCCTCGACGGGCGGCTCAGCGGCGTGGCGATGGCCGTCGTCGTCCTCACCCCGCTCGCCGCCTTCGAGGCCGTCCTGGGGCTGCCCCTCGCGGTCCAGTACCGCCAACGGGTGCGCCAGAGCGCGGAGCGCGTGTACGAGGTGCTGGACGCGCCCGAGCCCGTACGCGAACCGGAGCGGCCGCTGGAGGCGCCCGGGACGCCGTTCCCCGTCGTCGTGAAGGGCCTGGCCGCCCGTCACGCCGGACAGGAGCGGGACGCGCTCGCCGGGGTCGACCTGACGCTTGAACGCGGACGGCGCACTGCTGTGGTGGGGACGTCCGGGGCGGGCAAGACGACCCTCGCCCAGGTGTTGCTGCGGTTCCTGGACGCCGGTGCGGGGACGTACACGCTGGGCGGCGTCGACGCGTACGGCATGGACGGTGACGACGTACGGCGGCTGGTCGGGCTGTGCGCACAGGATGCCCATCTCTTCGACAGTTCCGTACGGGAGAACCTGCTGCTCGCTCGGAAGGACGCCACGGATTCCGCGCTGCGGGACGTGCTGGGGCGGGTGCGGTTGCTCGACTGGGTCGACGGGCTGCCCGACGGGCTGGACACGTTGATCGGTGAGCACGGGGCGCGGTTGTCCGGGGGGCAGCGGCAGCGGCTCGCTCTGGCGCGGGCGTTGCTCGCGGACTTTCCCGTGCTCGTTCTCGACGAGCCCGCGGAGCATCTCGACCTGGCGACCGCGGATGCGCTCACCGCCGACCTGCTGGCCGCGACCGAGGGGCGTACGACGTTGTTGATCACGCATCGGCTGGCGGGGCTTGAGGCGGTCGACGAGGTGATCGTGCTGGATGACGGGTGTGTGGTGCAGCGGGGGGCGTACGGGGAGTTGGTGCGTGGGGAGGGGGCGTTGCGGGGGATGTTCGAGCGGGAGAGTCGGACGGAGCGGTTGGTTGGTGTGCGGTGAGGCTTGGTTGCGGTGGTAGGTCGGCTGCGGGGGTGTGGTGGCTGGTCGCGCAGTTCCCCGCGCCCCTGAAAGCGGGCGGTTGTGCCCGTTGTGCGTGAGTCCGATCGCCCTTCCAAGCAGATGGTCGTGGTCCTCAGCTCGAAGGGCTCGACTTTCAATCACAAAAGGGACTAATTAGGCTCTGTGTATGCCTGACGTGTCGAGCTTTGGTGGTGTCGCGGATTCTGATGATGTGCCGCGGTTGCTGGAAGCGATGCGGTCGGTGGGGAGCGGGCTTGAGCTGCGGTCCACGCTGGAGCGGATCTGTGGGACCGCGGCGGAGCTGGCGGACGCGCGCTACGCGGCGATCGGCGTGGCGGCGGAGGACGGAAACGGGCTGGCCGAGTTCGTGTATCAGGGAGTCGACGGGGAGACGGCCCGGCTGATCGGGCGGCTGCCGAACGGGCACGAGGGGCTGCTGGGGGAACTCCTCCGCGAGCCCGAACCCGTGCGGCTCGCGGAGCCGACGGAAGATCCCCGGTCGTGCGGGTTCCCGGAGCACCATCCACGGATGCGCGGCTTCCTGGGGGTCCCCATCCGTGTGCAGGGGGAGATCTTCGGCAACCTCTACCTGGCCGAGAAGCGCGGCGGAGGGTCGTTCGACGACCACGACCTCGACATGGTGCGTGTGCTGGCCGGGGAGGCGGGCATCGCCATCGGGAACGCGCGTCTGTACGAGGCCGCCAAGCAGCGCGAGCGCTGGATCGACGGATCCGTGGCCGTCACGACCGCGCTCCTGTCCGGCGGGGACGCCGACGAGGCCCTCCAAGTGGTCGCGGAACAGGCTCGCCGGCTCTCCGACTCGGCCGCCGGACTCGTACTGTTGCCCGCGGCCGGGGGCGGTCTGGAGATCGTCGCCGTGGCGTCCGAACGGCCGTCGAAGGCGCTGGGGCTGGTCGTGCCGGCCGAGAACGAGGTCGTGGGCGAACTCCTTGCGGGAGAAGCCGTGTTCGTCGAGCACGCGGCAACCGACCCGCGCATGCTCGGCGACCTCTCCGGCGGCTACGGGCCGACGATGCTGCTGCCCCTCCAGAGCGGCGGCCGCGTCATGGGAACCCTCGTCATGGCTCGCTCGGAGGGCTCGCGGCCGTTCTCGGAGACCGAGAGCAACCTGGCGACGCGGTTCGCCTCGCAGGCCGCTCTGGCTCTGATGATGGCGGAGATGCAGCGCGACCGGGAGCGGCTCGCGGTCTACGAGGACCGCGACCGGATCGCCCGTGACCTGCACGATCTCGTCATCCAGCGACTGTTCACCACCGGGATGATGCTGGAGAGCGCACAGCGGAGGTCCGCCGTGCCCGAGGTGCGACAGGGTGTGGGCAAGGCGGTCGACGAACTCGACGTCACCATCCAGGAGATCCGCACCGCCATCTTCGCGCTCCAGCAGGAACCGGCCGACGTGCCTACAGGGCTGCGGACACGCGTGCTGCGCGAGATCAACATGGCCGCCGTGCCGCTCGGCTTCAGGCCGTCGCACCACTTCGTCGGGCCCGTCGACATGGCGGTCGGCGAACTCACGGCCAAGAACCTCATCGCGGCCCTCCGCGAGGCCCTGTCCAACGCCTTCCGGCACGCGGGGGCGTCCCGTATCGACGTCACCGTGGACGCGACCGTACGACTGCCGGACGGACGGCTCGGCGTACGGCTGACCGTCACGGACGACGGTGTCGGCATCCCCGAGGGCGGGCGGCGCAGCGGGCTCAAGAACCTGGCGCGACGGGCGGAGTCGTTGGGCGGGGACAGTTGGTACGGGCCGGGCAGTGGGGAGAACGGCGGTGGCGCGTCGGTGGTGTGGGAGGCGCCGTACTGAAGGAACCCGGGTGCGGTCGGCCGGTCCGGTCAGCAGCGCAATGCGACCCGCCGAAGTCCCCTCGACCAGGCCCCTGTTCGGCTCAGTGGAATGGTCCATCCGTGACAACCGGTCCCCCAGGTGTACGACTTGAACAGGACCGGAGCCGCTTGAGCGCGACACGATCGATGTCATGCGCTCACGACGTCGCCATCCCCTGTTCCTCCCCGTGCTGCTGTGCGCGCTGGCCGTCCTGATCGCCCGGCCCACGTCGGCCACGGGAGACACCGACACCCGGGGCGGCCTGAGCGCCGAGGTGGTGCGGCTGTACGAGGAGGCTTCGCTGGCGACGCAGCAGTACGAGGCGGGGCGCCGGGAGGCCGAGGTGCAGCGGGGCCGGGCGCAGCGTCTGGAGCGGCTCCTCACGCGTGAGCGGGAGGACATCGCCGCGCTGCACGGGGATCTCGGCCGGATCGCGCGCGCCCAGTACCGCAGCGGCGGCGGACTCCCGCACACCGCGCAGATGCTGCTCGCGGAGAGCCCCGAGGAGCTGATGCGGGGTCAGCGTGCCGTCTGGCAGGCGGATCTGGCGGTCAACAACGCTGTCACCAAGAGTCGCAGGGCCGAGGCACGGCTCGCCGCCGACGAGGAGAAGGCGGCGTCGGCCTGGCAGGTGCTGGAGCGGCGCAACGGCGAACTCGCCAAGATCAAGCGGGGGATCGAGAAGAAGCTGGAAGAGGCCCAGTGGACGCTCCAGGGGCAGGCGGACGCCGCGGTCGCGGCCGGCGCGTGCCGTGGCGCCGTCCGGCTCGACCAGCCGCGAACGGGTTTCGTCCAGCCGTGGGTCGCGCCCGTGGAGACGTACGAACTCTCCTCGGGCTTCGGCAACGGCGGTGATCGCTGGGCGAGCCGGCACACCGGGCAGGACTTCGCGGTGGACATCGGGACGCCGGTGCGGTCGGTGGGCGCGGGGCGGGTGGTGAAGGTGTCGTGCGGCGGCGCGTTCGGGATCGAGGTCGTGGTGAAACACGCGGGGGGCTACTACACCCAGTACGCCCACCTGGCCGCTGTCACCGTGGAACAGGGCGAGCGGGTGGCCGCGGGGCAGTGGGTGGGCCAGTCGGGCACGACGGGCAACTCGACCGGGCCGCATCTGCACTTCGAGGTACGCCTGACGCCCCAGCTGGGATCGGGAGTCGATCCACGGGAGTGGCTGGCCAGGCGTGGGGTTCGGCTGTAGATCGAGGTCCAGGAGAGGGTGGGTAAGGGGCAGGCGCCAGGATGCCGTCCCTTACCGGCGCTCGGCGAGTGTCGGCTCGACTACTGGCGTGCGGCGAGTGTCCGCTCCGCTACCGGCGGTCCGCGAGTATCCGCTCGATCACGACGGCCACCCCGTCCTCGTTGTTGGCGACCGTACGACCGGAGGCTGCCGCGATCACGTCGGGGTGGGCGTTGCCCATCGCGTACGACGTGCCCGCCCAGGTGAGCATCTCCACGTCGTTGGGCATGTCGCCGAAGGCGACGACCTCCTCGTGCGAGATACCGCGCTCGGCACAGCACAGCGCGAGCGTGCTGGCCTTCGAGACTCCGGGGCCGCTGATCTCCAGGAGAGCGCTCGGGCTGGAGCGGGTGACGTTGGCCCGGTCGCCGATGGCCAGGCGGGCCGTCATGAGGAAGTCGTCCGGGGCGATCTCGTGGTGGAAGGCGAGGATCTTGAGCACGGGCTCATCGGCACCGGGCGCGTCCGGCGCCAGGAGTTTCTCGGCGGGCGCGAGGGTGTCGGGGGTCTCCATGTGCAGCTTCGGATACGCCGGCTCCTGGTAGAAGCCGTACGTCTGCTCGATGGCGAACACCGTGCCCGGCGCGGCGTCACGGAGCAGCCGTACCGCGTCGAGCGCGTTCTCCCGCGCCAGTTCCCGGACCTTGACGAAGCGGTGGGCGCCGGGGCCGCCGTGCAGGTCGACCACGGCGGCGCCGTTCCCGCAGATGGCGAGGCCATGACCGTGGACATGGTCGCTGACGACGTCCATCCAGCGGGCGGGCCGTCCTGTCACGAAGAAGACCTCGATGCCCGCCTCCTCGGCGGCGGCCAGGGCGGCGATCGTGCGCGGCGAGACGGACTTGTCATCGCGCAGCAGGGTGCCGTCGAGATCCGTGGCGATCAGCCGGGGCGGGAGAGTGGAGGCCGGGTTCCCGGGCCGTCGGGTCGCTGAGGTCACTTCCTCATTCTCCCGCATATGCGCGCACGGGCGTGCGGCGGTCCGCACATCTGAGTGACACCTGCCCTCACCTGCACCTTTTTCATCCACGGGGTGCAGTGCGGCCATCCTGGAGGGAACCGGGTGAAGGACCGTCGAAGCGGCCGCCACCCCCCGATCAGCCTCGGGAGCGTGCCTCGGGAATGAGGTGTCGGAGGGAGGCGCCGAGGCGAGGCGCCGGAGCGACGTGTCGGAGCGGGGTGCCGGGCAGGGCCTCAGCCGAGTTGTCCGACCGCCTCCATCGCGATGTGCTCGAAGACCTTCTCGTCCGCGGCGAAGTCCGGATAGTCCGGGACGGGCCAGTGGATCACGATGTCGGTGAAGCCCAGCTCCATGTGCCGGCCCGCGAAGTCGACGAACGCGTCGAGGGACTCCAGCGGACGCGCGCGGTCCGGGGTGAAACCGGTGAGCAGGACCTTGTCGAGTTCGTTCACGTCGCGGCCGACCGCCTCGCACGCGGTGGCCAGCTTCTCGACCTGTCCGCGAATGGCCTGAACCGACTGCTCGGGCGTGCCCGTCTCGAACAGTTTCGGATCGCCCGTCGTCACCCACGCCTCCCCGTACCCGGCGGCGAGCTTCAGCCCGCGCGGCCCGGTGGCGGCGACCGCGAAGGGCAGCCGGGGCCGCTGGACGCACCCGGGGATGTTGTAGGCCTCGCGCGCCGAATAGAACGTGCCGTCGTACGAGACGGAGTCCTCGGTGAGCAGCCGGTCGAGCAGCGGCACGAACTCGCCGAAGCGGTCGGCTCGCTCGCGCGGCGTCCAGGGCTCCTCGCCGCTCTTCAGCAGCGTTGTGGCGTCGAAGCCGTTGCCGCCCGCGCCGATGCCCAGTGTGATCCGGCCACCGGAGATGTCGTCCAGCGCGATCAGTTCCTTGGCGAGGGTCACCGGATGCCGGAAGTTCGGGGAGGTGACCAGCGTGCCGAGGCGCAGCCGGTCGGTGGCTCCCGCGGCGGCGGTGAGCGTCGGCACCGCCCCGTACCAGGGCCCCTCGCGGAACGTCCGCCACGACAGATGGTCGTACGTGAACGCGGTGTGGAACCCGAGCTGCTCGGCGCGCTGCCATGCGGAACGCCCTCCCTCGTGCCAGCGGAGGTACGGCAGGATCACGGTGCTCAGGCGCAGACTCATGCCTCAGAGCCTAAGCGCAGCCGCCAGGCACACCTCAAACGGCCGGTGGGCGGTGCGGGGTCCCTGTCCGGGGCCGGGCAGGCTCGCAGAGGATGGACTTGGCTCAGGCAAGCCCGCGCCGATGGGTCCGGGCAAGCCCGCGCTGATGGATCTGGGCAAGCCCACGGGGGGATGGACTCGGGCCAGTCCGCTGCGATGGGTCCGGGCCAGCCCGCCGGACGACCCGCGTCCGCTCAGTGCGGGGCCGGAAACCGCAGATAGCGCGGGGGCACGGCGGCCGTGAGCCAGACCCCGTTGGCGCTCACCCGGAACTCGTGGCCGTCGCGGTGCATGGCGGCCGCGTCCACGGAGAGCACGACGGGACGGCCGCGGCGGGCACCGACACGGGTCGCGGTCTCGCGGTCGGGCGAGAGGTGCACGTCGTGCCGGTTCATCGGCAGCAGCCCCTCGGCGCGGATCGCGTCCAGGCTGTGGGCGACGGTCCCGTGGTAGAGGTACGCGGGCGGGGTCGCCGCCGCCAGGCCCAGGTCGACCTCGACTGAGTGGCCCTGGCTGGCACGGATCCGCGAGCCCTCGATCGCGAATCGCCGCTTGTCGTTGTTCGCGACCACGTGGTCGAGCTCGTCCCGGGTGAACCGGAAGCCGTGTGCCGCCGCCGCGGCCATGAGCGTTTCGATCTCGACCCAGCCGGCCTCGTCGAGCGTGAGCCCGATCCGCTCGGGCTGATGCCGCAGGTGCTTCGAGAGATACTTCGACACTTTCACGGTGCGTCTTTCGTCCATCCCGCCAGAGTGCCTGGCGAGATGCTCGTCACGCATTTGATTTTGACTCGGAGGTTTGATCCACAGCCAAGTGCGTTATCCACAGGGCCAGTTGGAGAATCTGTGGACAACTCGCCGACACTTTACGATGGTTCGTCAACTTTCTTAGAGTCGCCATGATTTGCGGCGAGGGCGTCCAAGGCACGGGCCCTGACCTCCCGTTCGGCGGCCACGGCGATGAACTCCGCCGCGTTCTCCGCGCCGACGAGCCGCTCCACAGCGGTCATTGTCTCCACGGGGACGACCACGGATCGCGTCTCGTCCGCAGGCACCGGGGGCTGCTCGGCACCGAGATGCCGACGCAGATGCCGGTTGGCGAACAGCCGCATGGCCCGGGCGAGTTCGGCGTCCACCGTCTGGCGTGCGAGCGGCCGCAGACGTCGTACGAGTGCGGCGGCTTCGGCGGCATCCGCGTCCGTCGGAGGGTGCTCGCCGAGATAGCGGGCGAAGACGTGCTCGCTGGTGAACTCCAGGAAGCGCGAGGCGATGTGCTCCACCTGCCCCCTCAACTCCCGCAGATGGCCCGAGATCGCGGACAGTGGGACGCCCGCCTCGTACAACTCGGCGGCCACGGCCAGCTCTTGGGGGCTCGGCACAAGAAATGTGTCCTCGCTGCCCGGAACGCGTTCGAGCACCCCGAGCTCGACGGCGTCGGCAACCGCCGTGTCGTCCGGGTGGCCGCCGAACCGCTCGTCGAGCTCGGCCCGCGAGATACGGACCGCCTCCTCGTCAGTCCACGGCCCGTCGACCTCCGCGACCAGACCGAGCACACCGCCGAGGCCCCGGCCCGCGTCCCAGGCCTCCAGGAGTTCCTTGATCGAGGCCAGTGTGTAGCCGCGGTCCAGGAGGTCGGCGATCTGGCGCAGCCGGGCCAGATGGGCGTCCGAGTACACGTTGGCGCGGCCGCGCCTCTCGGGCCGGGGGAGAAGCCCGCGGTCCTGGTAGGCGCGGATCGTCCGGACCGTGGCACCGCTGTGGTGCGCCAGGTCCTCGATCCGGTACGCGACGCCGGCCGGCTCGTCGTCCACGGTCCCTGCCTTCCCGAGTCCTCGTCGCCACCCGATACCGCTACCTGATGCAGCCACCTGTACCGCTACCCGATGCCGTTACCCGATCGCGGCTCTGCCGATCGCCCCCGCCGCCGTCCGGGCAGCGGGTGACTGCGCCAGATACTCGACCGCCCTGCGCATCGAGCCCTCCTGCGAGGGATGGTACGAGCGCCGCAGATAGCGCGGCACGGCGGAGCCGAGCTCCTTCCACGTGGGCAGCAGCCCCTTGCGCACCGCCCGGTTGTGCGCGCCGAGCGAGTAGCGCAGCCGCCCGGCCAGCCGCGGGTCGTGACGTATGAGGTAGGCCGCGCCCCACGCCCACATGTACAGCATCACGGGGGCAGTGACCGCCATGCCGGCGACCCTGCGCGCGTACCGGGGAAGGCCCTCGCCGCCGCAGTGCTGGTACATGTCGAAGGCGACCGCGCGGTGCTCCACCTCCTCCGCGCCGTGCCAGCGCAGCAGGTCGAGCATGACCTCGTCGGCCCCGGCACGGTCGAGCCCCTCGGCGGCCAGCACCCAGTCGCCCAGGACCGCAGTGAACTGCTCGATCGCCGCGATCACCGAGAGCCGGAAGCGCAGCCACTCCGGAGCGGATATCGGTGCGCCGAGCGGCGGGGTCTCGCCGAGGATCTTCTGGAAGAGGTAGTCGACGTGCTTCGTGTACGCGGCCGTGTCGAGGTCCTGTGCGGCGAGGTGGTCCAGCACGTACGAGTGCTGCACGCTGTGTGTCGCCTCCTGGCCCATGAACCCCTTGACGTCCTTGAGGAGTTCGGGGTCGTGGACCAGCGGGAGGCCCTCCTTGAAGACCTTCACGAACCACCGCTCCCCTGCCGGCAGCAGCAGGTGCAGCACGTTGATGACGTGCGTCGCGGTCGGCTCGTCCGGTATCCAGTGGAGGGGGGTCTCCTCCCAGTCGAAGGACACCCGCCGCGGTGTGATCGGGTAGTGGTCGCTCACGGTGGTGCCTCCATCGGTCACAGGGGTGGCTCCATCCGTGCGATCGCGCGCAGCGCCCTGGGTGTGAAGCGGGACATGAGGCGGCCGCCGCGCGCCTCCGCGGTCACGGGGACCACGGCCTGGTTGCGGACGACCGCGCGCAGCACGGCCTCGGCCACCTTCTCCGGCGGGTAGTTGCGCAGCCCGTACAGCCGCGCGGACTTCTTCTGGCGCCGCTTCTCCTCGTCGGCGTCGACCCCCGTGAAACGCGCGGTCGACGTGATGTTCGTGTTGATGAAGCCCGGGCAGATCGCCGAGACCCCGATGCCCTGCCCGGCCAACTCGGCGCGCAGGCACTCGCTGAGCATCAGTACCGCCGCCTTCGAGGTGCTGTAGGCGGGCAGCGTCCGGGAGGGCAGATACGCGGCCGCCGACGCGGTGTTGACGATGTGGCCGCCCTGTCCACGCTCGGCCATCTGCTTGCCGAAGAGCCGGCAGCCGTGGATCACGCCCCACAGGTTGACGTCGAGGACGTTGCGCCAGTCCTCCGCGGTGGTGTCGAGGAACGAGCCGGACAGTCCGATTCCGGCGTTGTTCACGAGGACGTCGACCACCCCGTACTCAGCTGCGACCTTCTCGGCGAGCTTCTCCATCGCCTGCTCGTCGGAGACGTCGACCGTCTCGGCCCACGCTTGAGGGGCACCGATGAGCCGGGACAGCTCCGCGGTGCGGGCCGCGCTCTCCGCGTCCCGGTCGACGGCCACCACGCGCGCGCCGGCCTCGGCGAACGCGAAGGCGGTGGCCCGCCCGATACCGCTGCCCGCACCGGTGACCAGCACCAACTGCCCGCCGAAGCGGTCGGCGTACGGACCGGTCGCCGCCGATGCGGTCCTCCCGCCCTCGGTGGCGGTCACGAACTCAGTGATCCAGGCGGCCAGTTGGTCAGGGCGGGTGCGTGGGACCCAGTGCTTGGCCGGGAGCGTGCGGCGCGTCAACTGCGGGGCCCACAGCTCCAGCTCGTCGTAGAGCTTCTCCGACAGGAACACGTCCCCGAGCGGCGTGACGAGCTGCACGGGCGCGTGTGCGTACGCGTCGGGGCGCGGCCTGCGCAGCCGGGCCCGTACGTTGTCCCGGTACAGCCAGGCGCCGTGCGCGGCGTCTGTGGGCAGGGACGGGGTCGGATAGTCGCCTCCGGGGACCTTCTCCAGCCGCCGAAGGATCTTCGGCCACTGCTTGCCGAGGGGGCCGCGCCAGGCGAGTTCGGGCAGCGCGGGGGTGTGCAGCAGATACACGTACCAGGACTTGGCGCCTTGGCCGAGCAGTTGGCCGATCCTGCGGGGTGTCGGGCGGGACACGCGCTTCTTGATCCAGTGTCCGAAGTGGTCGAGGGACGGCCCCGACATCGACGTGAAGGAGGCGATCCGCCCCTCGGTGCGCTTGACCGTGGTGAACTCCCAGGCCTGGACCGAGCCCCAGTCGTGGCCGACCAGGTGGACGGGACGGTCCGGGCTGACCGCGTCCGCGACCGCCAGGAAGTCGTCCGTCAGCTTCTCCAGCGTGAACCCGCCGCGCAGTGGCCGCGGCGCCGACGACCGGCCGTGGCCACGCACGTCGTAGAGCACGACATGGAAGTGGCCGGCCAGGCGCGCGGCGACCTCGGACCACACCTCCTTGGAGTCCGGATAGCCGTGCACGAGCATCACCGTCGGCTGCGCCGGGTCGCCCAACTCGGCGACACACAGCTCGACCCCGCCCGTACGCACCCAGCGCTCGCGCGAACCCTCAAGCGTCACTTGTCCTCCGCCCAGCGCCGCACGTGCGGCAGATCGTCGTCCAGCCAGAAGGCGCTCTGCTCGGGGTCCGCGGAGTCCGTGACCACCAGGATCTCCTCGAACTTCGCGCCCGTACCCCGGAATCCGAGGTGCGGCTCGACCGCCCACAGGCCGGGCCGGGGCGGGTGGTCGGAGAACCTGTACGGCGACCACAGCGGGGACCAGCCGTCACGGTGGCCATGGATCGCGTCGCTCGCCAGGCCCTTGAGCGACTGCGTGCCGAACCCGAACAGGTTCGGTGACCAGCGCCGTTCTCTGACCCGGTCGACCTTGTGCGCGATCACCCCGAAGGGATACGCCCGGTGCCGGTTCGCGTAGCCCTGGCGGACCATGAGCCGGTCGACGTCCTGGTAGATCTCGCGCAGTGGGCGCCGCTCGCGCACCTCGCGCAGGATCAGCTCGCGGTGGGTCTCCAGGTCGGCGAGGAGCCTGTCCTGCAGCGGGTTGGGCCCCAGCGAGCCGGAGTACCCGATGTCCGCGGTGAAGCCCTTGTACACCGGTGCCATGTCGAGGATGAACGGCATCCCCGCCTCCAGGCGCCGGTTGGTGGGGAAGAACTGCAGCGGGATCCGGAAGTCCACGAACGCCGTACGGTCCCCGAACCAGGCGAAGGGCAGATGGAACCAGTCCCGCACACCGCGCTCGCGCAGCCACTCGCGCTGCATCCGAGCCGCCTCGCGCTCGGTCACGCCGGGCTTCAGCTGCGCCGCGACCGCCTCCGCGCACTCGTACGCGAGCCGCTGTACCTCTCTGAACCCCCGCAGTTCCGCGGTGAGTCCGCCGCGCCTCCCCGAAGAAGTCCCTGGTGAAGCCGCTGCCGCTGCCACTGCCGAGGTCATGCCACCGTCCGTCCCACGCCGACTGCCGTACACGCCCGCAACTTGACACTGATGAATGTGACAATTGTTGGAGGCTGCGTCAATAGGTGTGCACGCGAGCTGTGGACAACCGGGCCGATGTGGACAACCGGGTCGGGACGGGCCCCGCGTGATGCCGGTCGTGGGCCGCTGGTTGTTCGACCTCAGGGGGACCCCTACGGGCCCGTAATACCCGAGAGGGACGCCGATACAGCTCCCAGGGTTGACGACCACTGTGGTCTGCGCCACTACCTTCGAATTGTGACTGTGATCGCGACCGAAAGCCTGAGCAAGCGGTTCCCGAGGGTGACCGCTCTTGACCGGCTCTCCGTGGACGTCGGGCCCGGTGTGACCGGACTCGTCGGAGCCAACGGAGCCGGCAAGTCCACACTGATCAAGATCCTGCTGGGTCTGTCCCCCGCCACCGAGGGCCGTGCCGAAGTGCTCGGACTCGATGTCGCCACCAAGGGCGGCGACATCCGTGAGCGCGTCGGGTACATGCCGGAGCACGACTGTCTGCCGCCCGACGTCTCGGCCACCGAGTTCGTCGTCCACATGGCGCGCATGTCCGGCCTGCCCCCGACGGCGGCCCGCGAGCGCACCGCGGACACGCTGCGCCACGTCGGCCTCTATGAGGAGCGATACCGACCCATCGGTGGCTACTCCACGGGCATGAAGCAGCGCGTGAAGCTCGCCCAGGCGCTGGTCCACGACCCCCAGCTGGTCTTCCTGGACGAGCCGACGAACGGCCTGGACCCGGTCGGCCGTGACGAGATGCTCGGACTGATCCGCCGTATCCACACCGACTTCGGCATCTCCGTCCTGGTCACCTCGCACCTCCTCGGCGAGCTGGAGCGCACCTGCGACCACGTCGTGGTCGTGGACGGCGGCAAGCTCCTGCGGTCCAGCTCCACCACGGACTTCACGCAGAGCACGGCGATCCTCGCGATCGAGGTAACCGACACCGACGAGCACCCGGACGGCACCCGCGCGGTGCGTGACGTGCTCCAGGCGCGCGGGATAGACACCCACGACGGCAGCGGACTGCCCGGCGCGGGCCACATCCTCCTGCTCACGGCGGAGGGCGAGGAGACGTACGACGTCGTCCGGGACGTCGTCGCCGACCTGGGCCTCGGTCTGGTGCGCATGGAGCAGCGCCGGCACCACATCTCGGAGGTCTTCAAGGACAGCGACGAGCAGGCTCTCCAAGGCGGCGACGAACAGCGGAAGGAGGCGGTCGGCCATGGCGGTTGAGCAGCCCCCGGCACAGACCTCGGCCCAGGCCACGGCCCCGGCCCGCCCGGGCGAGCAGACCCGGATCCACAACATCGGCTACCGCAACTACGACGGCCCGCGCCTGGGCCGCGCGTACGCCCGCCGTTCGCTCTACTCGCAGTCCCTGCGCGGCGCCTACGGCCTCGGCCGCTCGGTGAAGTCCAAGGTGCTGCCGATGCTGCTCTTCGTGGTCATGTGCGTCCCCGCGCTGATCATGGTCGCGGTCGCCGTCGCCACCAAGGCGAAGGACCTGCCCGTCGACTACACGAGCTACGCGGTCATCATGCAGGCCGTCATCGGCCTGTACGTGGCCTCCCAGGGACCGCAGTCCGTCTCACGTGACCTGCGCTTCAAGACCGTGCCGCTGTACTTCTCGCGCCCCATCGAGACCGCCGACTACGTCCGCGCCAAGTACGCGGCACTGGCCTCGGCGCTGTTCATGCTCACCGCCGCACCGCTGCTCGTGCTGTACGTGGGCGCGCTGCTGGCCAAGCTCGACTTCTCCGACCAGACCAAGGGTTTCGCACAAGGGCTCGTCTCCGTGGCACTGCTCTCTCTCCTCTTCGCCGGCATCGGCCTGGTCATCTCGGCGGTCACGCCCCGGCGCGGCTTCGGCATCGCCGCCGTCATCGCCGTACTGACCATCTCCTACGGAGCCGTCTCCACTGTCCAGGCCATCGCCCACTCGCAGGACAGCACCTCGGCGATCCCGTGGCTCGGCCTGTTCTCACCCATCACGCTCATAGACGGCGTACAGACCGCCTTCCTCGGCGCGTCGTCCTCGTACCCGGGTGAGGTGGGGCCCTCGTCCGGACAGGGCGTCGTCTTCCTCCTCGTCACCCTGGGACTCATCGCCGGCTGCTACGGCCTGCTGATGCGCCGCTACCGAAAGGTCGGACTGTGACCACGCTCACCATCGACCACGTGTCGCGCTGGTTCGGCAACGTGGTGGCCGTCAACGACGTCACCATGACGATCGGCCCCGGCGTCACCGGCCTGCTCGGTCCGAACGGCGCTGGAAAGTCCACCCTCATCAACATGATGGGCGGCTTCCTGGCCCCCTCCACGGGCAGCGTCACGCTCGACGGCCAGGCGACCTGGCGCAACGAACAGATCTACAAGCAGATCGGCATCGTCCCCGAGCGCGAGGCGATGTACGACTTCCTGACGGGCCGCGAATTCGTCGTCGCCAACGCCGAGTTGCACGGCCTGGGCGACAAGGCCGCCCAGAGGGCTCTCGCCACGGTCCAGATGGAGTACGCGCAGGACCGCAAGATCTCCACGTACTCCAAGGGCATGCGCCAGCGCGTGAAGATGGCCTCGGCGCTGGTCCACAACCCGTCCCTGCTGCTCCTCGACGAGCCCTTCAACGGCATGGACCCGCGCCAGCGCATGCAGCTCATGGACCTGCTGCGGCGCATGGGCGACGAGGGCCGTACGGTCCTCTTCTCGTCCCACATCCTCGAAGAGGTCGAGCAACTCGCCTCGCACATCGAGGTGATCGTCGCCGGACGGCACGCGGCGAGCGGCGACTTCCGCCGGATCCGCCGCCTGATGACCGACCGCCCGCACCGCTACCTGGTGCGTTCCAGCGACGACCGTGCCCTCGCGGCCGCGCTCATCGCCGACCCGTCGACGTCCGGCATCGAAGTGGACCTCCAGGAGGGCGCGTTGCGCATCCAGGCGGTCGACTTCCCACGCTTCACGGCACTGCTGCCGCGGGTGGCCCGTGACCACGGCATCCGGCTGCTCACGGTCTCGCCGTCCGACGAGTCCCTCGAGTCCGTCTTCTCGTATCTCGTCGCGGCGTAGGAGGCCCAAGATGTACGACCCCACAGTCGCCCGGCTCACCTACCGCGGCCTGCTCGGCCGCCGCCGGGCCCTCATCCTGGGCGCCCTGCCCGCCCTGCTGATCGTCATCTCCGTGGCCGTGCGCGGCTTCACGGGCGCCGACGACCAGGTGGCCTCGGACGTCCTCGGCGGGTTCGCGCTCGCCACGATGGTGCCCATCATCGGCGTCATCGCGGGCACCGGCGCGATCGGCCCCGAGATCGACGACGGCTCTGTCGTCTACCTGCTCGCCAAGCCGGTCAAACGGCCCACGATCATCTTCACCAAGCTGATCGTCGCCATCGCCGTCACCATGGCGTTCTCCGCGATCCCGACGTTTCTCGCGGGAATGATCCTCAACGGCAACGGCCAGCAGATCGCCGTCGCCTACACGGTGGCCGCGCTGGTCGCCTCCATCGCGTACGCGGCGATGTTCCTGCTCCTGGGCACCATCACGCGGCACGCGGTCGTCTTCGGACTCGTCTACGCCCTCGTGTGGGAGGCCCTCTTCGGGTCGCTGGTGTCCGGTGCGCGCACGCTGAGCGTCCAGCAGTGGTCCCTCGCCGTCGCCCAGAAGGTGTCCGGCGGCGACCTCGTCACGTCGGACGTCGGGCTGGCCACGGGGACGGTGCTGCTGGTCGTGGTGACCGTCGCCGCCACCTGGTTCGCCGGACAGAAGCTGCGGTCGCTGACGCTGGCCGGCGAGGAGTAACCGCTCCGGGGAGTCGGGGCGGCTCCACGCGCGCGTGACCGGCTTTCCGGGGCACGCGCGCGTGGAGCCACTTTTGATCTTGAGATCGGCTTTACACGCAGAACGGCACACTTGCTCAAGGGGATGCACAGCGAGGAGGAACGGGGATGGCAGCGCAGGCACCGCGGAGCGAAGGACAGGGCCCGGGCGACGGTCAGGGTCAGGGGGCGTCCGAGGACGTCTGGGACGAGCTCGTCCTGGACGACGACTTCATACGGTCCGCCGACACGGCCGAGCCGTCCGCGCGAGCCCGGATGCTCGCCGCCCGCTGGCGCGACGGCGGACCCGACCCGCAGCCCTGGCGCTCCGACGAGCCGCCCGCGGGCTGGTTCTTCAGCAAGGCACGGCGCCGCAGGTGGCGTCGCCGGTAGCCCGCCTTCCGCCGGCCCGTCTCCCGGTTGCCCCGGGTCGCCTTCCATCGGTCGCCCGCGCCGGGAGGCCCCCGGCCGGTAGCCCTCCGCCTGGCGCCTTCCGCTTGGCGTCTTCCGTCGGACGCCGTGTTCTGTCGGTGATTTATTCGGTGGCGTCCAACTCGGCGTACGGGCACAGTGGTTATGTCCAGGTCGCCGGGTTCCTCCGGCGCCACGATCCGGGAGAGGAGCGCGACGATGCCCGTCAGTAGCAGTTCGTCGAGCTCCCAGCAGGGCAGCCGGCGGGTTCCGGAGTAGTTACCCCTCCGTCGAGTCCGCCCCACACGGGGAGCTGCCCGGGGCGGCCGCTTCGAGCGCGCACATTGGCGCGGGCCGCCCACCCGGAGGATTGGCCGAGCGGTAAGGCACCGGCTTGCTAAGCCGTGGTCGGGGTTGACCCCCCGCGCGTGTTCGATCCACGCATCCTCCGCGAGACGCTGTCGCTGTGATTCGGCGGAGTTCGAGACGCCGTTTCGCGGCAAGATTTCCCGCAGCCCACAGCCCACAGCCCACAGCCCGCAGCCCCCGCCCCTCTTCGTTTCGTTGGGGCGGGCTCAGCGCATGCTGCAGTTCAGCGCATGCTGCAGTCGATTTCTCCGGCAGCCTCTCCGGCAGCGCCGGGGTGGGCGGTGGCGCTAGCCCAGCAACCTCTCCAGCACCACAGCGATGCCGTCGTCCTCGTTCGACAACGTCATCTCGTCCGCCACGGCCTTGAGTTCCTCATGGGCGTTGGCCATTGCCACGCCATGGGCCGACCACGCGAACATCGGGATGTCGTTCGGCATGTCGCCGAAGGCGATCGTGTCGGCGGCCTTCACGCCCAGGCGGCGGGCCGCCAGGGAAAGGCCGGTGGCCTTGGACAGGCCGAGGGGGAGGATCTCGACGATTCCCTCGCCCGCCATCACGACGCTCACCAGACCGCCGGCCGCCGCTCGCGCCGCGGCCGCCAGTTCGTCGTCGGTGAGCTCGGGATGCTGGATGTACATCTTGGTCAGAGGCGCGGCCCAGAGCTCCGCGACATCGGTGAACGGGACGGCCTCCAGCTGGCCCAGCACCCGGTATCCGGGGCCGATCAGGACATCCCCGTCGATGCCGTCGCGGCTGGCGGCGACGGCCAGCGGGCCGACCTCCGCCTCGATCTTGGCCAGCGCGAGACCGGCCACCTGCCGGTCGAGGGTCACCGACGTGAGCAGGCGGTGCGCCCCGGCGTCGTACAGCTGCGCGCCCTGACCGCACACCGCGAGTCCCTCGTATCCGAGTTCGTCGAGGATGTGGCGCGTCCAGGGCACCGCGCGGCCGGTGACGACGAGGTGCGCGGCGCCCGCCACGGTGGCCGCCGCGAGTGCCTCACGCGTGCGCTCCGAGACCGTGTCGTCGGAGCGCAGCAACGTTCCGTCGAGATCGGTCGCGACGAGCTTGTAGGGGAATGCCCCGGTCTCTGCCGTCTCTCCGGTCTCCCCGGCCGACGCGGTCGAGCCGGTCGGGGCCGTCGACCCAGTGGTGCCGGTCACTTGGAGATCGGCTCCAGCACCTCGCGGCCGCCCAGATACGGACGCAGCACCTCGGGAACCCGTACGGAACCGTCGGCCAGCTGGTGGTTCTCCAGGATCGCCACGATCGTGCGCGGTACGGCGCACAGCGTGCCGTTCAGCGTCGCGAGCGGCTGCACCTTCTTGCCGTCGCGCATGCGCACCGACAGGCGGCGGGCCTGGAAGCCGTCGCAGTTCGAGGCCGACGTCAGCTCGCGGTACTTGCCCTGGGTCGGGATCCACGCCTCGCAGTCGAACTTGCGCGAGGCGGACGCGCCCAGGTCGGCCGACGCCACGTCGATGACCTGGAAGGGCAGCTCAAGCCCGGTCAGCCACTGCTTTTCCCACTCCAGGAGCCGCTGGTGCTCGTTCTCGGCGTCCTCGGGGTTCACGTACGAGAACATCTCGACCTTGTCGAACTGGTGCACGCGGAAGATGCCTCGCGTGTCCTTGCCGTACGTGCCGGCCTCGCGGCGGAAGCACGGCGAGAAGCCCGCGTAGCGCAGCGGCAGCTTGTCGGCGTCGAGGATCTCGTCCATGTGGTACGCCGCGAGCGGGACCTCGGAGGTGCCGACCAGGTAGTAGTCGTCCTTCTCCAGGTGGTACACGTTCTCCGCGGCCTGGCCGAGGAAGCCGGTGCCCTCCATGGCGCGCGGGCGGACCAGCGCCGGAGTCAGCATCGGGATGAACCCGGCCTCCGTCGCCTGCGCGATCGCAGCGTTGACGAGGGCGAGCTCGAGGAGCGCGCCGACACCCGTCAGGTAGTAGAAGCGCGAGCCGGACACCTTGGCGCCACGCTCGACGTCGATGGCGCCCAGCGCCTCGCCGAGCTCCAGGTGGTCCTTGGGCTCGAAGCCCTCGGCCCCGAAGTCGCGGATGGTCCCGTGCGTCTCCAGGACGACGAAGTCCTCCTCGCCGCCGACCGGGACGTCGGGGTGCACGAGGTTCCCGAGCTGGAGCAGGAGGCGCTTGGTCTCCTCGTCCGCCTCGTGCTGCTCGGCGTCGGCCGTCTTGACGTCGGAGGCGAGCTGGCCGGCCTTCTTCAGCAGCTCGGCCTTCTCGTCGGCCGAGGCCTTGGGGATCAGCTTGCCGAGCGCCTTCTGCTCGGAACGGAGCTCGTCGAAGCGGACGCCGGACGACCTGCGCCGCTCGTCGGCGGAGAGGAGGGCGTCGACAACGGCGACGTCCTCTCCACGGGCGCGCTGGGAGGCGCGAACACGGTCGGGGTCCTCACGAAGCAGGCGAAGGTCAATCACCCCACAAGGCTACCGGTGCGGGGTTCCGACTCACGACTCGGTATTCCGTTCTGTCGCTTCTGTCACGTTTTGGGGGAATTGGTGAGGCGCTTCAATGGGCGTCAATGAAAGGAGAACCGCTCCCTGGAACGGGGCAGGTGGGATTCGGTCGGTTGACTCGATTCCCTTGTGGAGAACGGGACTTGAGAACTGGGTTGTCCACAGAAATCCACACCCCGGAAAAGTTATCCACAGGCTGTGCGAAAGATCTGTGGACATCGGAAGTGATCGTTCCCAAAGCTGTGCGCAGGGCCAAGAATTCCCGGACCAAACCCTCCCTACACGCACTTTCGAGTGGAAATGGTTCGCTCTATGGGATTGGTCAACAGAAACGGGTGGACGAAGGGTGACCGATGGGGCTGTGGACGGACTTGTGGGCTGTAGGCCGATTTGTCGACTGAGTCGCGCTTCGTTGTCGACTTGTCCCCAGGTCGAGAAGCGCGCCTGTGGATAACTTCTGTGGACAGAGACAATCTGCAGGTAGGACCGGCCGAAACGGGCGGGCAGAGCCGTCGGTTCCGCCCGGGAAACCGCCCGGAGGACGGCCAGTGGCTGCCGGGTTGCCAACGGGTGTCCGCTCGGCAGCGGCAGCCGTGAGAGACGCTCGCTCCGCGAGCCGCATCCAGCAGCGGCGTGCAGCAAGCCGCGCTCAGCGAACCCCGTTCAGCGAACTCCGCCAGAAAGCCGCGATTGGCAAAGCCCGCTCAGCGAGCCCCGCCGAGCAGACCCTTCTCGGCAAAGCCCGCCCGGCAAGGCCTGCTCGGCCAAGCCCGTTCAGCAAGCCGCGCAGAGCAGGCCGCACTGAGCAGCCCGAGGAGAGCAAGCCCCGCTCAGTAACCCGCTCGGCAAACCCCGCCTAGAACCGGCCGTCCTGGCAGCGCGCCAGCCAGTCCGAGGCCGCCGCGAACTCGCTGTCCGATGTACCGGCCCGTGGCGCGTGTACGTCCTTGGGGTCGACGTCGGCCTGCGGATACGAGCCGAGGAACCGCACCTGCGGACAGATCCGCTTGAGGCCCATCAGCGCCTCGCCGACGCGGCGGTCCGCGATGTGGCCCTCGGCGTCGATGGCGAAGCAGTAGTTGCCGATGCCCTCGCCGGTCGGCCGGGACTGCAGCAGCATCAGGTTGACCCCGCGGACGGCGAACTCCTGGAGGAGTTCGAGCAGGGCACCCGGGTGGTCGTCGCGCTGCCAGATGACCACGGAGGTCTTGTCCGCGCCGGTGGGCGCCGCGGGCCGGGCGGGCCTGCCCACCAGGACGAACCGGGTCTGCGCGTTCTCCGCGTCGTGGATCCCCGTCTCCAGGGCCTTGAGGCCGTACCGTTCCGCCGCGAACTCGCCCGCGAAGGCCGCGTCGTAACGCCCCTCCTGCACCAGGCGGGCGCCGTCCGCATTGGAGGCAGCCGACTCCCAGATGACGTCCGGGAGGTTGTTCTTCATCCAGTTGCGGACCTGCGGCTGCGCGGCCGGATGCGCGCTGACCGTCTTGATCTCTGAGAGCTTCGTGCCCGGGCGGACCAGCAGCGCGAAGGTGATCGAGAGAAGGACCTCGCGGTAGATCATCAGCGGTTCGCCGACGGCCAGTTCGTCGACCGTGGCGGTGATGCCGCCCTCGACGGAGTTCTCGATCGGTACGAACGCGGCCTCGGCGTCGCCGGCGCGGACCGCGTCGAGCGCGGCGGGCACGGACACCATCGGGATGAGCTGCCGGGTGGCCGACTCCGGAAGAGTCCGCAGAGCGACTTCGGTGAAGGTGCCCTCGGGGCCGAGATACGCGTAGCTGGCTGGCATGGCCTCACCCTAATGGGCCTTGCGCGGCCCGGTCCCCGCTTCTGGTCCCAGGCACCTCAGCCGTCTCAGCAGCCTCAGTGAGCGGATCTCACCCCTCCAGCAACTTCTGCCCCACGTACTCCCCCTCCGCCACCCCGCCCGGCACCGCGAACAGGCCGCTCGACTCGTGCCGGATGTACGTGGACAGCGCGTCACCGCGGTCGAGCTTGCGCTGCACCGGTACGAAGCCGCGCAGCGGGTCGGCCTGCCAGCAGACGAAGAGCAGGCCCGCGTCCGGGACGCCGTCCGCGTCGATGCCGTCGTGGAAGGAGAACGGCCTGCGGAGCATCGCGGCGCCGCCGTTCTCGTCGGGCCGGGTGATACGGGAATGGGCGTTGATGGGGACGACGAGCCCGCCGTCGGCATCGGTCTTCTCCAGGTCCATCTCGGTCGTCTCGGTGCCGCCGGAGAGCGGTGCCCCGGTGTCCTTCCGCCGCCCGATCACGTCCTCCTGCGCCTTGACCGACAGCTTCTCCCAGTCGTCGAGGAGCATGCGGATACGGCGTACGACGGCATACGAACCGCCTGCCATCCACGACGGGTCGCCCGCGTCGGGCACGAAGATCCGGCGGTCGAAGTCGGACTCCGACGGCTTGGGATTGCGCGTGCCGTCGATCTGCCCCATCAGGTTGCGGGCCGTCATGGGCTGGGAGGTGGCCCCGGGCGAGCGGTTGAAGCCGTTCATCTGCCAGCGCACCTTCGCCGCCTGTCCCGCGTCCTGCTGGATCGCGCGCAGGGCATGGAAGGCGACCAGGGCGTCGTTCGAGCCGATCTGCACCCACAGATCGCCGTTGCTGCGCGCCTTGTCCAGGTGGTCCGAGGAGAAGTCGGGCAGCGGGTCGAGGGCGATCGGCCGCTGCTTCTCCAGTCCCGTACGGGCGAAGAAGCTGTGGCCGAAGCCGAAGGTGACCGTGAGGGACGAGGGTCCGGAGTCGCGCGCCACGTCCGTGTCGGCACTCGCGGAGGCCTCGCCCGCCATCAGCCGCCGGGCCGTCGTCGACCAGCGCCGCAGCAGGGCGGCCGCCTCCTTGCGGCCGGCGCCAGCCGAGAGATCGAAGGCGACCAGGTGGCCGCGGGCCTGCAGGGCGGTCGTGATGCCGGGCTGATGCTTCCCGTGAAACATCACCTCGTCCGCGCCGAGCGAGCTGAGGAGCGCGGTTCGGTCGGCGGAGGGCGCCGCCGCGTAACCGGCGGCCCCGCCCGCGGCGCCGAGCGCGAGCCCGGTGGCACCGGCGGTACCGAGCAGGCGGCGCCGCGAAATGACGCCCTTGGAGGAGGCCTCCTGGGAAACAGCCCCCCTAGGAGGGGCATTTTCGGAAATGGCCCCCTTGGGAGGGGACTTACGGGCGGCGGCCTTCTTGGAGACGCCTTCCTCAGAAGGTGCCCCTTCGGCGGGGGCACCCGGGGAGGACGTCTCCGGAGTGGACTGTTCAGCCATGGTCTCGTTCAGCCGATCTGCGCGTTCTTGTCCACGGTCACCTGGTCGATGTCGGAGGTCCGTACCGTCACCGCGATCGCCCAGTTGCCCGCCATCGGGATCTGCACCCCGCTCGCCGTCCAGTGTCCGGTGGCGATCCGGTCGGGGACCACGGGCAGCGGCCCGATGTCCTTCGCCTTGAGGGTGAAGGAGACCTTGACCTCGGGGATGTCGAAGGCCTTGCCGTTCGGCCGCTGTACGTAGACGTGCATGTCGTTGCCGCCGACGCGGGCCGGGTCGATCTCGACGCGTGCGAGGCCCTTGCCGTCCTTGCCGCCGGTGTCGAACGGGATGTCCACGGCCAGTGCCCCGGTGGCCTCCTGCGAGGTGGCGGCGGTGGCGGCCTCGGCCTCCTCCACCGTGCGCCCGGGCTCGGTGGACGTCAGCACCGTCGTGACGGCCAGCAGGACCACCGCGACGCCCGCCTCGGCGAGCACCGAGCGGCGCAGGCCCGAGCGGAGCGGATCGGCGTCCCGTAGGCGCTTGTCGCGCGCGGTGGCCACCGCGGCCCGCTGCCGGGCCAGTTGGGTGGCCCGCTTGCCGTCTCCGCTCCCCGCAGGCGCGGCGGCCGGCTCCTTCTCGTCCTCGGACTCGCGGTCCTCCTCCTCGGAGGTCGCCGCGGAGGTCTTCGCCGAAGCCTTCGCCGAGGTCTTGGCAGAGGCTTTGGCCGAAGCCTTGGCGGAGGTCTTCGCGGTGGCCTTCACCGGCGTGGCCGCCGAGGTCTTCACGGCCTTCGCGGCCGGCGCCTGCGACAGCCGCGCCGTCCAGCGCCGCGATATCCACGCGATGCCGACGAGGACGACCACCAGGCCGATCTTGACGAGCAGCAGCTGCCCGTACGACGTGCCGGTGAACGCGGACCAGGAACCGAGCTGCCGCCACGACTGGTAGATGCCCGTCGCGGCCAGCACGGCCACGCTGCCGAACGCGATGCGGGAGAAGCGGCGTACCACGGCCGGCTCGATGGACGGCGCGCGGTAGAGCGCCACGAGCAGCGTCGACAGGCCGCCCAGCCAGACGGCGACGGCGAGCAGGTGCAGCACGTCGACGGGCATCGAGATTCCGGTCTGGATACCGGTCGAGGCGTGCTCGGCCATGGCCCAGGTCGCGGCCAGACCCGCCGCCACGACGAACCCGCCGATGGCGAGCCCGAAGGTCAGATCGCCCTTCTCCTCGTCGTCCTCGCGCTTCTCGTACGCTCCGAAGAGCACGGCGATGAACAGGGCGCCCGCGGCGAGCAGCAGCAGGCGCGAGACCAGCGCCGCGCCCGTCTTGGTCTGCAGCACATCACTGAGCAGGGTCAGGTCGAAGATGTCCCCGACCTTCCCGGAGCCGGTGTACGAGCCGCGCAGCAGCAGCATGGCGAGCGTGGCCCCTGTCAGCGCGAGCCACCCTGAGACCACGAGCCGCTGCACCGACCGCTCCCCGGTACCCCGCTGCCAGCAGGCCAGCACGAAGGCCGCGCCACCGACGAGCAGGATGAAGCCCGCGTACGAGAGATAGCGCGCGAAGCCGTAGAGCCAGCCCACCACGCCGCCGCCGGCCTCCTGGTCGGAGACGGAGACGGAGGTCGTCGAGGGGGCCCCGATGGAGAAGGTGAAGGCGCCGGAGACGGGGTGGCTGTCCGCCGACACCACCTGGTAGGTGACGGTGAACGTGCCGTCCGGCAGGCCCGAGTGCAGCTTCACGGAGTACGTGTTCGTGCCCTGCTCGCTGGTCTTTCCGGTGTCGACCCGCTTGCCCTTGGGGTCGAGCACGCGCACCGAGCCGTCGGACATCGCGACGCCCTCGGAGAAGGTGAGCGACACCTGGGCCGGCGCCTCCTTGACCACCGATCCCTGCTGGGGGTCGCTCGCCGTCAGGGCGGCGTGCGCGGAGACGGGCGCGGACCCGGCGAGGAGCGCGCCGGTGACGGCGAGCAGCAGCAACAGCAGCGTCCGGACGCGGGGAGCGATGGTCTGGCTCACGGTTGGTCCCTCCCTCAGTGGTGAGACGTCGAGGACGACTGCGTGGACGACTGCATGGACGATTTGGTGGTCGCCGTCGGCCGGTAGGTGGGGGACTTCACCGGCATCTCGACCTTCATCGGCCCGGACTTGGTGAAGTGCAGCTCCAGGGACACCTTGTCGCCCTCCTTCGGCTTGCGCTTCAGCTTCTCGAACATGAGGTGGTTGCCGCCGCTCTCCAGGACGAGCTTCCCGTGACCGGGGACGTCGAGGTTCTTGACCTCGGTCATCGACTGCCCGGACGTCGTGTGGAGGGTGACCTCGCCGGCGATGTCGCTGGTGACCGAGGACAGCTTGTCGTCGGCTCCGCCCGCGTTGGCGACGACCAGGAAACCGGCCGCCATGGAGTCCGAGACCGGCTGCGGCATGTAGACCGAGCCGACGGACAGTTCGGGTTCCGAGGAGCCCGGGTCCGAGTCGCCGCAGCCCGCGAGGGCCAGGGCGGCGGCCATGACGAGGGCGGCCGCCGAGGCTCCCGTCGACACCTTGGCGGACGGTGTACGACGCGTCACGGCCTCTCGCCCTTGATCAGCTTGGGGAGGTCCTTGGTGTAGTCGTCGACGGTGGCGTCCTCGCCGTACAGCACGTAACCGCCGTCGGTCTTCGGGGAGAAGGCGATGACCTGGGTGCCGTGCATCGAGACGACCTTGCCGTTCTTGTCCTTCTTCGGCGCCTCGATGGAGATGCCGAGCGTCCGGGCACCGCCCTGGATGGTGGCGAAGGAGCCGGTCAGGCCTACGACGTCGGGGTCGATGCCCTTGAGCCACTTGCCGAGCGCGGCGGACGTGTCGCGCTCCGGGTCGGTGGTGACGAACACGATGCGGAGCGAGTCCTTCTCGGCCTGCGACAGCTGCTTGTTCTGGGCCAGCTGCTTCTCGGCGACGGCGATGTTGTTCATCGTCAGCGGGCAGACGTCGGGGCAGTTGGTGTAGCCGAAGTAGATCAGCGTCGGCTTGCCCTTGGTCTCCTTGCGGAGGTCGTACTGCTTGCCGTGTGTGTCGGTGAGGACGAGGTCCGGCTTCTCGAACGGCTTGTCGAGGACCGTCGCGGCCTTGTCGGAGCCCGCCTCCTCGGACACCTCGGCGACCGCGTTGTCGGCGTCGTCACCGCTTCCGCAGGCGGAAAGGGTCAGGGCGGCCGCGGCGAACAGTGCGGCCACGGCGTACGTCTTCTTGCGCATAGTGCATTCTCCGGGGGGACACCCCCACCCGGTCGCCGCCGTGCGGCGGGCCGGACCCCCGGCCGGAAAACGGATTCGGCCGGGGATCCCGGTGGGGCGTCCCGAGGTTTCGGTGGGTGGGACTTGGCTTAAGCGGTGGTACGCCGACGACCGGCGAGCACGCCGAACGCCACGCCCGCCACGCCGACGACGATGCCCACGACGCCCAGCACACGGGCCGTGGTGTCGCTGCTGTCGGAGGAGGCGGCCTCGGTGGTCGAGGAGTTGGCGGCGGCCTTCGCGTCGTCGGCCTTCGCAGAGTCGTCGGAGGCGGCGGAGGCGGATCCGTGGTGGTCGTCCGTGGCGGCGGACAGGGCGAGCACCGGAGCCGGCGTCTCGGGCTCCTCCTCGCCCTTCGTCGGGGTCTCGATCCAGCGCACGACCTCCTTGTTGGAGTACGTCTGGATCGCCTTGAACACCAGCTCGTCGGTGTCCTCGGGCAGCGCGCCGATGGAGAGCGGGAACTTCTGGAAGTAGCCGGGCTGGATGCCCTTGCCGTCGGCGGTCCAGGTGACCTTGGTGACGGCCTCGTTGATCTTCTCGCCGTGCAGTTCGAGCGGCTTGTCGAGCTTGGACTTGGTGACCTTGACGGTCCAGCCGTCGACGGCCTGCGGCATCACCGAGGCGAGCGGGTGGTCGGCCGGGAAGTTCACTTCGAGCTTGGTGGTCGAGGCCTTGTCGCGCTCGTTCGGCACCTTGAAGTTGACGGTCGCGTAGCCGCCCTTGGCGGCCGTGCCCTCGGGCTGCACGCTGACGTGCGCGAACGCGGGGCCGGACAGGACGAGGACGGCCGAGGCGGCGACGGCACCGGTCGCGGCGATACGGGAAGCCTTCATGGCAGGGACACTCCACTTTCAGCACTGGTTCGGTGGCAGAACGGGGTTGCGCGTGCGAAAGAGCGGGCACGCGCGCGTGCCGCACGACGGCACCCCGGGAGTGATACGTCCAGAAGTGGTGCGTCGCGTCAGGCGGCGAGGGTGAGAATCCCGTTGGCCGGCGGACCGCGCCGGACGACCGAGTGCTGAAGAGCGGTCGCGGGTACGGCCGGTGGCACGTACTCCGTGGCCCGCGGTACGCGCGGCGCCTCGGGGGCCGTGCCCGGCAGACCAGCCAGCAGGGCGCGTACGAGCGCCAGGGCGCCGCGCAGGGAGACGAGCGCCCCTTCGGCCACTCCGTATGCCGAGAGGCGCAGGAGGCGCCGCAGGGCGATGTCCCCGCGGCGCAGCAGCCATCCGGTGGCGGCGGCCGCGAGTACGTGGCCGAGGAACATGGACAGCGACGGCAGCGCCGACATCGGGGTTCCGGTGGCGGCCGACGCCATGGCGCCCGCCTGTTCGTGGGCCGCGTGAGCCGTGCCCGACCCGCCCGTTCCGCCCGACCCGACCGTGTCCAGCCGGGCGTCGGCGAGGATCCGCTGCGCCTGGGCGGGGCTGAGCGTCCCGACGGACGCGCCGCACACCAGCCGGGCGGCCCGGGCCACGAGCGAGGCGTCCACACCGGTGGCCGCCGTCGCCGCCGTGCCGTGCTGGCCGAGTCCGAAGAGCGTGTGCAGCGCGGTCTGGCCGACCGCGAGCAGCACGGCGATGCCCGGCAGTGAGCGCTCACGTCCGGCGAGCGGTGCCGCGACGGCGAAGACGGCGAGGAATCCGGCACCGAGAGACCACAGGGGAACCGTGGCGCAGGAGACGATCGCATGACCGGCCGCGGCCAGCACGACACAGACCGCGGTGAACACCGCGGCCCTCAGGACCCGGAGATCACCTCCGGTGCGCGAGCGCTGGTGGGGGGCAGTCATGGCGGGCTCATCATCGCACTGGGCTCACCCGTGCCACACGGCAGGTCCACAAGGTGACGTACGTTCCGGAAGGTCACGTTCTGACACCGGTAGTACGCACATACACCGGCGGATGGCGCCGGCACATCCCCCGAATGGGCGGCATCACGTCAACGGCACGCTTATACCCGGCCCCGCGCGGCAATACGTATCGGTATGTCGAGCCGCGGCCAGGAGGCTGGAGCATGAGCATCTGGTGGTCCCTCCATCTCCGGCGTGAAGCGGCGAGCGTGCCGCTCGCCCGGCGCCTGCTGCTCGGCACGATGGAGTCGGCAGGGGTGGATCCCGACATCTCCTACGACCTCTCCGTCGCGCTGAGCGAGGCCTGCGCCAACGCCGTCGAGCACGGGGGCGAGTCCGTCCACGGGGAGTCCGGCGAGGCCTACCGCGTCACGGCCTATCTGGACGGTGAGACGTGCCGTATCGAAGTGGCCGACTCCGGACCCGGGTTCCCGTCGGGACGGGGACGCGCCCCCGTCCGGCCCGCCCACAGCGACGCCGAGAACGGCCGGGGTCTCTGTCTGATCCAGGAGCTCGCCGACCACGTCCACATCGGCAACAAACCGGGCCGGGGCGGCGCGGTGGTCAGCTTCGACAAGATGCTCAAGTGGCGCGAGGACGCGCCGCTGGTGGCCACGTAAAGGGCTTTTTGACGCCCTAGGAGGGGTGTTTTCCCGCTGACCTCGGTCTCCCCGGCATTCTCAGGGTCCTCACAGCCGCCCCCCATGTCCCTGACTGGCGGCCTCCCTAGCTTTCCCGGCATGACGGGAACACACAAAGACACGACGATCACCCGGCGCCGCGCGATCGCGGTCACCGGCGGAACGGTCGCGGCAGGCGGTCTCGCGATCGCCGGATACCAGTCCGCCTTCGCCGACGGGGCGACCGCCGCAGCCACGGGGACGACCGCCACGGAGACGGCCGCCGCGAGCGCGTCCGCCGGTTCGAGCAGCGGCACCTGTGTCCTCATGTCCAGCGTCACGGAGGGCCCGTACTACCTGGACGGCGCGCTCGTGCGGAAGAACATCACCGAGGGCAAGAGCGGCGTCCCGCTGACCCTGCGCATCACCGTCCAGGACACCACCGAGTCCTGCGCCCCGGTGGCCGGCGCGGCCGTGGAGATCTGGCACTGCGACGCCTGGGGCTACTACTCCGGCTACACGACGGCCAACCCCGGCGGCTCGGCGCCCGCCGAGAGCGAGGACGGCTCGACCGCCGACGACAAGACGTACCTGCGCGGCTACCAGGTCGCCAACGCCAACGGGGTCGTCAAGTTCGAGACGATCGTCCCCGGCTGGTACACGCCTCGGACCTGCCACATCCACGTGAAGGTGCACACCGGCGGCGAGAAGGAGGACGGCACCTACGAGGGCGGCAAGGTCAACTTCACCGGCCAGCTCTTCTTCGACGACACCGTCGCCGAGCAGATCTTCGAGCTGGAGCCGTACTCGAAGCACACCGGCACCTGGACCAAGCTCGACGACGACATGGTCTACGACGGCGGAGGCGCCTCCAGTGGCCTGCTCTCCCTGAAACCCGTCCACAAGAAGGACCCCTCCAAGGGCTACAAGGGATCCATCACCCTCGGCATCGACCCGGACACCGAGAACACGGGCGCGGGCAGCGGTGGCGGCGGCGGTACGCCCCCGAGCGGCACGCCCGGCGATGCCCCCAGCGACGCCCCGAGCGCGTCGGCCTCCTCCACCGACTCCTCCTCGTAAACGTTTACGTCGATGAGAGGCCGTGAAGTTTCGATGAGCAGCCGCGACGACGAGACGCTGGCCCACGCCGCCGTGACCGCGCTGACCGGACACCTGGCGCTGGCGCCCAAGCCCGGACTGCCCGACCCGCGCGATCTCGCCGCCCGCGCAACCGGCGAGGACCACTGCTCCCTGCGCTGGTCGGCCAAGGCGCTGGCGCCCGGCCTCGCGGCGATGGCGGCGGCCGCCCGCCGCACCGGCTCGGCGACACCCGAACTGAGGGCGGAGCTCGGCGCGATCGGACGCTCCACCGAGCACTCGGTGGCCCTGGCGGGCGGCGGCCACCGCGGAGCCCTGTGGGTGCTCGGCCTGCTGGTGGCCGCGGCGGCCCTGGAACCCCGCGCCACCGGGCGCGACCTGGCCGCGACCGCCAAGCGGATCGCGGCGCACCCCGACCGGCGGGCGCCGCGCCGGCCCTCCCGCGGTTCGTCGGTCTCCGCGCAGTACGGCGCGGCCGGAGCGAGGGGCGAGGCCAGGGCCGGATTCCCGCACGTACGGCGGGCGTTGGAGGCACTGGCCACGGCCCGCTCGGCCGGCGTCCCCGAGCCGTACGCGCGGCTCGACGCCCTGATGACCGTGATGTCGACGCTCCAGGACACGGAGTTGCTCTACACGGCGGGCCCGCACGGTCTGCGGCACGTCCAGGCGGGCGCCCGCGGGGTCCTGGAAGCGGGCAGCACGTCCACCGAGGCGGGCCGAGCGGCGCTGGCCGCCTTCGACGACGACCTCCACGCGCGTGCGTGGAGCCCCCGCGGAAGCAGTGGGCTGCTCGCGGGGGCGCTGTTCGTGGACTCGCTGCCGGTGACGGTCAGTTCACCGGTACTGGCCGCCTGACCATCGGTGCGGCGGCGGACCGGCTGTCCGTCGCCCACCGCACGGCAGGCCCCATCGCGTACGAGGCCGCCAGCATCAGGCCGCCGAGGAGCAGCCACCCGGGCGTCCCCCACCCCACGAGCAGCGACGTCAGCACCAGCGGCCCCGCGGTCCGCGCCACCGTCACGCCCGTACCGAAGAAGCCCTGGTACTCGCCCACCCGGTCGGCGGGGGCGAGGTCGAACGACAGCTGCCAGGAGCCCGCCGACTGCTGCATCTCGGCGACGACCTGGAGCGCCGCGCCGACCGTCAGCACGGCCACCGCCACCCAGGGCGAGACCCCGGCCGACAGTGCGAACACCGCGCACGACGCCAGCATCACGAGCCCCGAACGCCGCACCGCGCGCGTGGCCGACGCAGGCCCCCGCACGCCGCGCGCCATCCGCACCTGGAAGAGCATCACCGCACCGGTGTTGAGGACGAACAGCGCGGACACCACCCAGGTCGGCGCCTCGGTCCGCTCCGCGATCCACAGCGGGATGCCCAGGCTCAGCAGCGGCATCCGCAGCAACAGCACGGTGTTGAGAAGCGTCACCAGGGCGTACGGGCGATCGCGCAGCACTCCGAGAGCATCTCCCCGTCCCTTTTCGTCCGCCACGCGCGTGTGCACCGCCTTCACGACGGGCAGCCGCAGCAGCACCGCCGCGCACAGCAGGAAGCTCACCGCGTCCAGCGCGAACACCCCGAGGTAGGCCTCCCGCGTGCCCAGGTGCAGCGCGAGTCCGCCGAGCCCCGCCCCCACCGCCAGACCGGCGTTGAGCGTCGACTGGAGGTGCGCGAGCAGCCCCGTCCGCTCCTCCCGGGACACCAGCCCGGCCAGCAGCGCCTGCCGGGCCGCGGCGAGCCCCGACTGCGCGGAGGCGTACACGCACGCCGCGAGCACGAACGGCACGAAGCCGCGTACGACGAGGAAGGACGCCACCGCGACGCTCGTCGCGAGCGCCAGCAGCACCGCGGTGCCGCGCGGCCCGCGCCGGTCGGCGAGCCGTCCCAGGGGCACGCCGACCAGCGACCCGACCGCCCACGCGACCGTGAGTCCGAGCCCCACGCGCGCGGGGGCGAGCCCGACGACATGGGTGAAGTAGAGGGCGGACGTGACGTAGTAGGCACCGTCCCCGACGGAGTTGCTCAACTGGGCCAGGGCCAGAACGCGCTGCGGACCCGCGGGCGGGATCACACGGCTCGTCCTCGCGGGGGCTCCGGCGGGTGCGACTCGGTTCGTCATGACTACGACGCTACGGGCGGAATGGAACCCTCAACAGGTCCAATATTCTCGCACTTTCTTGGCCCAATCGGCCGGGCTCAAGCCCCGGCCCGAGCCTCAGCTCAAGCCCCGGCCCAAGCCCCGGCCCAGGCCCCAGGTCAAGGTCCCGGCTCAAGGCCCCCGACCGGCCCCTCATGCCCCCTCCAGCACCCGCCCCAACACCTCCAACGCCTCCGGATAGACCCGCTCCCGAGGCGTCCCGTACCCGACCACGAGCCCCTGCGGCCGGCCGCCGCCCGCCGTGTGCCAGTGCTCCCCGAGGTGCCCCACCGCTAGCCCCTCCTCCGCGGCCCGTGCCAGCACCGCGCCCTCGTCGCTCACGTCGATCAGCGCGTGCAGCCCCGCCGCGATGCCGCGTACACCACGCCGCGTCCCCAGCCGGTCCAGCAACTGGTCCCGTCGCCGCCGGTATCGCAGGCGGCACGCGCGTACGTGCCGGTCGTAGGCGTGGCTGGTGATCATTTCGGCGAGGGCCAGCTGGCCGATGGACTCGGTGTGGTGGTCGGTGTGCAGTTTGGCGTCGGCGATCGCGTCCACGAGGTGCGGCGGCAGCACCATCCAGCCGAGCCGCAGCGCGGGCCCGAGCGTCTTGGACGCCGTCCCCAGGTAGACGACATGTCCGGGCGCCATCCCCTGGAGGGCGCCCACGGGCTGCCGGTCGTAGCGGAACTCCCCGTCGTAGTCGTCCTCGACGATCAGCCCTCCACGCGCGCGTGCCCAGTCGGTGAGCGCCCGCCGCCGCTCCGGGTGCAGGGTCACCCCCGTCGGGTACTGGTGCGCGGGCGTGACGACGACGGCCGCCGCGTCGTCCAACCCCCGTACCGAAACGCCCCGTTCGTCGACCTCCACAGGAGCCACGGTTCCGCCGTTGTGCCGCACCACGTCCCGGTGGAAGGGGAGGCCGGGGTCCTCCATGGCGATCACACCGGCGTCCAGCACGCGCGTGAGGAGCGCGAGCCCCTGCACGTACCCGGACGTGACGACGATCCGCTCGGGCGGCGCGATCACCCCGCGCGCCCGCCCCAGGTACCCCGACAACGCCGTCCGCAGCTCGATCCGGCCGCGCGGATCCCCGTAGTCGTAGGCCAGGGAGGGCGCGCTCGCGATGGCCCGGCGCAGCGCCCGCAGCCAGGCCGCCGCCGGGAACGTACCGACGTCGGGGCTGCCGGGCCGCAGATCGAAACGGGGTGCACGCGCGCGTGCGGTCGCCTCCGGCGCGTCAGCGGCCGGGGAGGGCAGCGGGGCGACCTGGGTGCCGGATCCCTGCCGTGCGGTCAGATACCCCTCGGCGATCAGCTGGTCGTACGCCGACTTGGCCGTCCCGCGCGAGATCCCGAGCTCGGCCGCGAGCCGCCGCGTCGCCGGCAGCCGTGTCCCGGGCGCCAGCCGCCCGTCCCGCACGGCATCGCGCAGCGCTCGTTCGAGCCCTGCCCGGCGCCCGTCGGCGGCGTCGGGTTCGAGGTGCAGATCGACACCGACGCCGGACCAGAACGCGTCCACGGATGCATCCCCTTGAGTAGAACGCGCCTCTTCTTTCAGGGGCGCGGGGAACTGCGCGACCAGGTACGAACCACGCGCAGACGAAATGGCCGGGTACTGGACCAGTACCCGGCCATTCATGTCATGTCAGCCGATGCCATGTCAGCCCATGCGCGTCAGCCCATGCGTGTCAGCCCTTGAGGGACGCCATCCACGCCTCGACCTCGTCCGACCGGCGGGGCAGCCCGGCGGACAGGTTCCGGTTGCCGTCCTCCGTGACGAGGATGTCGTCCTCGATGCGGACGCCGATGCCCCGGTACTCCTCGGGCACGGTCAGGTCGTCCGCCTGGAAGTACAGCCCCGGCTCGACGGTCAGGCACATGCCCGGCTCCAGCGTGCCGTCCACGTACGTCTCCGTCCGCGCGGCCGCGCAGTCGTGGACGTCCATGCCGAGCATGTGACCGGTGCCGTGCAGCGTCCAGCGCCGCTGCAGCCCCAGCTCCAGAACACGCTCCACCGGGCCCTCGACGAGCCCCCACTCGACCAGGTTCCGGGCCAGCACGCGCTGCGAGGCGTCGTGGAAGTCGCGGTACTTGCCGCCCGGCTGCACGGCCGCGATACCGGCCTCCTGGGCCTCGTACACGGCGTCGTAGATCTTCTTCTGGATCTCGCTGTACGTGCCGTTGATCGGCAGCGTGCGCGTGACGTCGGCGGTGTAGAGCGTGTGGGTCTCCACGCCCGCGTCGAGCAGGAGCAGGTCACCGGAGCGCACGGGTCCGTCGTTGCGCACCCAGTGCAGCGTGCACGCGTGCGGCCCGGCGGCGCAGATGGAGCCGTACCCGACGTCGTTGCCCTCGACCCGCGCGCGCAGGAAGAACGTGCCCTCGATGTAGCGCTCGGACGTGGCCTCCGCCTTGTCGAGGACCTTCACCACGTCCTCGAAACCGCGGACCGTCGAGTCGACGGCCTTCTGCAGTTCACCGGCCTCGAACTCGTCCTTGACCAGCCGGGCCTCGGAGAGGAAGACGCGCAGCTCCTCGTCGCGCTCGGCGGTCACCTTGTCGGTGAGCGCCGCCTCGACGCCGGCGTCGTAGCCGCGCACGACCCGCACCGGGCCGGTCGCCTCACGGAGCGCGTCGGTGAGCTCGCGGACATCGGAGGCCGGGATGCCGTACAGCTGTTCGGCCTCGGTCAGGGAGTGGCGGCGGCCGACCCACAGCTCGCCCTGGCCGGAGAGCCAGAACTCGCCGTTCTCGCGGTCGGAGCGCGGCAGCAGGTAGATCGTGGCCTTGTGGCCGTTCGTGGCCGGCTCCAGCACGAGGACGCCGTCCTCGGTCAGGTTGCCGGTCAGGTACGCGTACTCGACCGAGGCACGGAAGGGGTACTCCGTGTCGTTCGAGCGGGTCTTCAGGTTGCCCGCCGGGATCACCAGGCGCTCGCCCGGGAAGCGCGCGGAGAGCGCGGCACGGCGGGCGGCGGTGTACGCGGCCTGCGGGATCGGCTCCAGGCCGTGCAGCTCGGTGTCGGCCCAGCCGGACTTCATGCTCTCGGCCAGCTCGTCGGACACGCCCGGGTACAGGCCGTTCTTGCGCTGCTTGAGCGGCTTCTCTTCTTCCGCCTGGTCGGCGTCATCGTCAAGCACAGCTTCCGGGGTCTCCGGGTTGAGCGCCTCCGACACGGTCTGCCTCCTCGATACGACTCTGGACGCCCTCCATCGTACGGTCGTACGGAAGGACGCCCAGGGCCGGAAGACCTGTCACGCGGGGCTCGCCCGAAGGGACCGGACGCTCACTCGAAGCGTGCCGCCAGGAGCACCACGTCCTCGTCGCTGTCGACGACGTCGAGTCCGTCCGGCAGCACACTCCGCAGGACGTGATCGGCGACCGCGCCCGGGTCGGTGCGCAGCGCGCGGGGCACGGACGCGGCGGCCGCGTGCAGCCGCGAGAAGGCACGGTCCATGGGGTCGCCGGTGCGGTGCAGCAGCCCGTCCGTGTAGAGCAGAACCGTCTCTCCGGCCTCGGCCTGGAACTCCACGCTCGGCGCCTCCCAGCAGGCGAGCATCCCCAGGGGCGCCGAGAGGGACGTCTCCACGTACTCCGTGCGCCGCTCGCCGATCACCAGCGGCGGGCTGTGCCCGGCCCCGGCGAGCGTGATCTTGCGCAGCGCGGGCTCGCAGTACGCGAACAGGGCGGTGGCGGAACGGGCGGGCTCGGTCAGCCGCAGCAGCAGTTCGAGGTCGGACAGGACGGCGACCGGGTCCTCGCCCTCCATCACCGCGTACGCCCGCAGGGAGGCCCTCAGCCTGCCCATGGCGGCGATCGCGCTGGGCCCCGAACCAGTGACCGACCCGACCGCGAGGCCGAGCGCCGCGTCGGGCAGTGGCAGCGCGTCGTACCAGTCGCCGCCGCCGCGCGGCCCGGTGCGGTGCCGGGCGGCGAGCTGGACGCCGGAGACGCGGGGCAGCCGCGAGGGGAGCAGTTCCTCGGAGATGGTCGTCATGCACGCGCGCGTGCGGTCCAGTTCCACCAGCCGGGCCAGGTGCTCGGCCGCGTAGCGCGCGTACAGGCCAACCAGGTGCCGCTGGCGCTCGACGGGCTCGGCGGGCTCGTCGTACAGCCATACGGCGGCGCCCAGGCGGCCCGCGGCCTCCGTGGACAGCGGGAGCGCGTAGCTCGCGGCGTAGCCGAGGCGGGCGGCGACCTCGCGGTGGCGGGGGTCGAGGCCGTCCTCGGAGAGCAGATCGGGCTGGGCGATCTCGCCCTCGCCCCCGGGGAGACCGTCGAGGATCTTGCCGTACGACATGGCGCTGCGCGGGACGGTCTCGATGTGGCCGAGATCGGCTCGGGCCAGACCCAGGCCGATGGTGGTGTCGGGGCCTAGTCCGTCGCCCGGTTCCAGGACCACGAGACCGCGCCGGGCGCCCACGAGGGCGGCTCCGGCGCGCAACAGCTCCTGCAGCGCGTCCGGCAGCGCGGCGGTGCGCGCCAGGCGCTCGGTAAGTTCGTGCAGAGTGGTGAGATCAGAGACCCAACCTGCGAGTCTGTCCTGGAGAACGGCCCCGGGGGCGTGTGGAGAAGTGGTCGAAGAGGTACCCGGGGCGGCAGGCGCGGGCGCGACAGTGTGTGTGGGCGATGGAACCGTTGAATCGATTCCGGCCACTTTCGGGAGGTGAGGGGCGTTCATGGCGTCCGGCTTTCCGACCGGTGCGTATTGCTCAATAGCATCGCAAACCCCCATGTCATTCTGCGCCGCTAGCAGTGTCTCCACATGTACACGCACTCGTGAGGGGATGTCCAGCATTGTCCTGCCGGGATTCCTGGTGTCCGTGGGACCGTTGCGGAAATGCAAAGTTGGCTTAAAACTGACTCGAGTCTCGGCGTATTGAGGTCGACTGGCCTTGTTCGACAGAGCGTCACAGCGGTCGTGATGGGTACGTACTCGGTGAAGGCCAGGGGTGGTTGGGATCGTCCCGGAACCTGGCGACGGACCCGGGCGTCTTAACCACCGACGACCGTGCCCCATCCTCCCGTGGCGGAGGCGGCGAGAAATACGCGCGACGGCAAACGCCAGGCGCCGCCACCCCACGCCATGCCCGTGCTTTTGCCAGACGCAGTATGGACGCGGACGCAGCCAAACGCTCGGCCCATAGGGGTTCCCCTTGTCTCGGACGGGGGTGTGATGCGCCAGTAGGTACGCACAGTGAAGTGATCGACACATGGTGTGATGTGGTCCTCGGTGTTGCCAGGCGTGCAACGGAAAGGAACGAGCGCTCATGCGCGAGATCCTCGGAAGGCGACGCAGGCTCCTGTCCAAGCGAAACGGCGGACAGCCTGAGATGCTCGGCGCGGCCCTGACCTTCGCGACCGCATGGCAGTGGCCCGTACTCCCGGGAGTGGCGGCGGACCCGCAGGGGCGGGCCCGATGCGCGTGCCCCGACCCGGAATGCACAGTGCCCGGTGCCCATCCTTTCGACCCCGGCCTCCTCGCGGCCACCACCGATGAGCGGATGGTGCGCTGGTGGTGGACGAACCGGCCTACGGCGCCGATCATCCTGGCCACCGGGGACAAGGCCCCCTGTGCGGTGAGCCTGCCGGCGCTCGCCGCGTCGCGCGCGCTCCTCGCGCTCGACCACATGGGGATGCGCCTCGGCCCCGTGATCGCGTCCCCGACGCGCTGGGCACTGCTCGTGAAGCCGTACTCCCTGGAGCAGCTCGGCGAGTTGCTCTACGCCCAGGACCACGTTCCGGGCTCGCTGCGCTTCCACGGAGAGGGCGGCTATGTGGCGCTGCCCCCGTCCGAGACCGGCCAGGGCCAGCTCCGCTGGGAGCGGGCTCCGCTGCCCGGATCGGCCGCCCCCTGGGTGCCCGATGTCGAGGCCGTGGTGGACGCGGTGGTGGAGGCCCTCACCCGTACGGGTGTGAGCGCCCCCGAGTTGTAGGGATACCGGGCGCGCGGCGAGCCGCGCGCCCGCCCTCGCTCGTTATGTTCCTTTCATGCTGCGTCACTCCCGGGGACGACGAGCCCCAGGCCCTCGAAGAGTCCGCCCGATCGCGCTGGCGGGCGTGGTAGCTCTCATGGCCGCACTGCCACTGGCCGTGGCCTCCGCGGGACCTGTGGGTGACGTGGATTCCGCGGCCCCACGGACCTCGGACGACGGCTCACGCGCCTCGGACGACGCCGTACGTGCCTCGGGCACCCGTGTATCCGACGACGCGCCTGCTGCCGCCGCCGGTCGCGCCGGCGCACCACAGGCGCCCGAACCTCGTTCCGCGCCCTCCGAGAGCCCCCTGACGCTCGGCCTGGGCCTCGCCACCGCCGCCCGCTGCGGTCCCGAACTCGCCTCCCCCGACGGCATCGAGGCACAGACCTGTGTGCTCACCCAGGGGGAGGACACCTGGGCGCGTACGTACTACCGCAACGCGACCGGCGACGATCTCACGTCCGTACTGACCCTCATGGGGCCCGCCGGCCGAACCGTACGGATGCACTGCGCCGTGGGCGCGGACGACGAGCCGGGGGTGTGTGAGACACCGCGGGAGCGCACGGCGGGAGACGCGGGTGCGTACACGGCGGTCGTGGAGTTCGCGAGGGGGGCCGACGGGCCGCTGTTGCTGCGCTCGGGGAGCAACTCACCTGCGCAGACTGCGCGTTGAGGCTTCTGCCGACGAGGAGCCCGAATCCGGGAATGAAAAGACCCGGTTGCTGGCGACGGGGGATGCACCAGCAACCGGGCTAATGGAACGGTAACAAGAGATCGGCGGTTCGCAAATTCGATCTCGGCTATTCGGACACCGACTTGCCTGCCACTACAGGGAGTTGTGACAGGAGTCACCAGGTTCACGGCCCTGTCGGCCGACTGGCCGGTCGGCCAGTCCCACCTGGGTGCCGGCTGTGTCTCAGCTGAGCGTGACCTGCCGGTTGGTGAGACCGCCGCGCGCCCGGCGCTCGTCCGGGGTGAGCGGTGCGTCCGAGGCCAGCGCGCCGGCGAGCCGCTCGGCGAACTCGGCGGCCGGCTTCTCGACATCCTCCGCCGTGACACCGGTCGGCAGGTCCCAGACCGGCACCGTGAGGCCGTGGGCACGGAAGGAGCCCACGAGACGGGTGCCGTCGCCGAGGCTCGAACGGCCCGCGGCGTGCAGCCGGGCGAGCGCGTCCAGAAGCTGCTCCTCCGGGTGCGGCATGACCCAGCGCAGGTGGTTCTTGTCGGGCGTCTCGCACCAGTACGCGGCGTCGACACCCGCGAGCTTCACGGTGGGGATGGCGGCGGCGTTGGCCCGCTCCAGGGAGGCGGTCACCTCCGTGGTCGCGTTCTGCGCGTCCGGAACCCAGAATTCGAAGCCCGGGTGCACAACTGGCTCGAACGCGCCTTCGGGGTCGAGGAGGTCCTGCAGCCGCGGTCCGTCGGCCGGGGCGCGGCGGCCCTGGACCGGAGTGCCGGGCTCCGCGGTGAGCGCGCGCCCGAGGGTGTCGGCCAGGTCGCGGCTGATGTCACCGGACGCGGTGTCGTTCTGCAGGCCGATCAGGACCGAGCCGTCTTCGCGGCGCAGCGCGGGCCACGCCATCGGCAGCACCGTGGCGAGCGTGACCGACGGGACGCCCTCCGGGAGCGCCTCCTTCAGATGCAGTTCGACGGTGGCCGCGGGCACCAGCTCGCGCAGCGCGACCCAGTCGGCCTCGCCCGCCAGCCCTTCGAAGGGGCGGTGCACCAATTCGGTCACTGCGTGCGCGGCGGCCCGTCCGTGACAGGCCTTGTAACGGCGGCCGCTGTTGCATGGGCAGGGCTCGCGCGCCCCGACGACCGGGATCTCTCCATCCGTCAGCTGAGGCTGCTTGGCCTTCGTCTGGGGTCGCTTCTTGGCCATCGTGGATGTCTCCCGGTTACGGCTCGACTCGTACGGGCGCGAGCCTAGCCGCTCGTACGGGGAGTCACGGGACCCTGTGGACAACGTGCCGAGTCGTCCCGGAAGCGGTGATTCGGTTCGTCCTTGAACGAATGCTTCCGTCTGCTTCGGGTTGCTTCGGACCAGGTCGTCCTGGGTTCGGGTTGTCCCCGACTCGGTTCGTCCTCGACTCGGGCCGCTGTCGTCTCCGGTCGCTGTCGTCTCGGGTCGCCGCCGGTTCAGGCGCTCCCCGGCTTGGACCGCGATCCGCTCAGGTCGTTTTCAGTCCGGTCGTCTTCAGTCCGGCTCAGTCCAGACCGTCGAAAGCGTTCCCGAAGTCGAGGTCGGGTATCGCGGACACCGACGGGGCCGTGACACGCGAGGCGAAGTCGTCGCGGCGATGTCCCGCGTGCGCGTCCTTGTGCACGACCACCCACACCGTGACCTCACCGCGGGCGTCGTCCCGGACGCCCCAGTCGTCGGCCAGCGCCGTGATGATGTTCAGCCCGCGACCGCCGCGCGCGGTGACCGAGGGCGTGGCCGGAACCGGACGGGTCGGACCGCCGCCGTCCGTCACCTCGACGGTGAGCCTGCCGGTCGGTTCGACGCGCCACGCGGCCCGGACGTCGCCGTCCCCCGCCAGTGCGTCACCCAACGGCCTGCCGTGCCGGCAGGCGTTGCTCAATAGTTCGGAAAGGATCAATACGGCATCGTCGATGACCGTTTCCGCCACACCGCCGGTGCGCAGCTGAGCCCGCATCCGGTGTCTTGCTTCCCCCACGCCCGCAGGGCCATGGGGTACGGCCATGCTCGACGACGTGGGCACCTCCTGTGCCACCACCAACGCCACCCCCGAGACCTCCTTTGCCCCACGCCACGGTGTGAATGCCCCCCTGGACTGGACCGGAAACCGGCCAATGCACGTGCAGTGACGCACTCTTAACGATCGAATACGGAATGAACGCGCCGGAGCACTCCCTGTAATCGCGTGGCCTGAATTCGCTGGTGTGGCCGAGGGGTGGGGGTGGCCGCGCAGGGGACTCCCGCAGGGCCCCAGGTCAGCGGCCCAGCTGGTGGAGCACCGCGCGCGGGCGGTTGGTGATGATGGCGTCGACGCCGAGCTCGACACAGAGATCGACATCCTCGGGCTCGTTCACCGTCCACACGTGAACGTGATGTCCGGCACGTTTCAGGCGCTCGATGTAGGCCGGGTGATTGCGGACGATGCGCATCGAGGGGCCGGCGATCCGCACCCCCGCGGGCAGCCGTCCGTCGCGCAGCCGGGGCGAGACGAACTGCATGAGATAGACCGTCGGCAGCGTCGGGGACGCGGCGCGGACGCGGTGCAGCGAGCGCGCCGAGAAACTCATGACGCGTACGGGCGACTCGGCGGCCGAGGGCGGGGCGTCCAGGCCGAAACGCTTCAGCAGTACGAGCAGGCGCTCCTCGACCTGGCCCGCCCAGCGCGTGGGGTGCTTCGTCTCGATGGCGAGTTGTACGGGGCGATCGGCGTCCGCGACCAGTTCGAGCAGGCGTTCCAGGGTGAGGACGGACTGCTGCTCCCAGGACGGGGGCCGCTGCTGTTCCCAGTCGGGCGCTTCGTCGCGGTTCTTCCAGGAGCCGAAGTCCAGGGTGGCGAGGTCGGCGAGTTCCAGGGCGGAGACGGCGCCGCGGCCGTTGGAGGTGCGGTTGACGCGACGGTCGTGGACACAGACGAGATGTCCGTCCGCCGTCAGCCGTACATCGCACTCCAGGGCGTCCGCCCCGTCCTCGATCGCCTTCTCGTACGCGGCCAGGGTGTGCTCCGGGGCCTCGTCGGAGGCCCCGCGGTGGGCGACGACCTGGTTCAGGTGCTGTCGTGCGTGGGTCACCGCGTCATGGTGCCATCGCGAGTGGGTAGGCGTGAGAACGGTGGCGTGGTGCATGCGATGGTTTTGTCAGACCTGTCCGATATAAATGAAGATCCCGGAGTCACAGGCACCGCTTATGGTGCCCTGACGGCCCATGGGAAAAGCTGACGGCATACAAAAGCACATGCACAGCTGAATCGCGCCGGTTCCTGAACACACGCGGGTGGAGTCATGAACACACGTGAGTGATCGTGACCGGGCGCGACCGGAATGAACAGCCGTGGATCGAGAGGAAGAGCTGTGAGCACCGAGAACGAGGGCACTGCGGTACCCCCGGCCCCGTCTGCACCTCCTGTGCCGGTGGACACTCCTGCTGCTTCCGTGCCGCCGGAGCAGGGGGTGTCGCGGGGAACGGACCCTGTGGACCCCCACCAGGGCACGGCTCCGTCCCAGGGCCCGGCCTACCCCCAGGGGACGGGCGCTCCCCAAGGGGACACGCCGACGGCCACGTTGCCCCCGGTTCCCTCCGGGGCGCCCGAGGCCGCGGGCCCGGCACCGGAAGCGGGTGCCTGGCCGCCTCCGCCGCCGGCCACACCTTCGTACGCGAGCGGCGGCGAGGGCGGCTCTGGGGATGTCTGGGGCTCCTCGTACCAACAGCCCGCGCCCAAGCCCAAGTCCGGCGGGCGCGGCGGTCTGGTGGCCGCCGTTCTGGTGGCCGCGCTGGTCGCGGGCGGCGTGGGCGGTGGCATCGGCTTCTGGGCCGCCGACCGCAACGACAACTCCACGGACTCCACGACGGTCGCCGCCTCCCAGAGCGGCGGCGACCTCAAGCGTGACCCGGGCACGGTCGCGTCCGTGGCCGCCACGGCTCTGCCGAGCACGGTCACCATCGAGGCCGAGGGGAGCAACGGCGAGGGCGGCACGGGCACCGGCTTCGTCTTCGACACCCAGGGCCACATCCTCACCAACAACCACGTGGTGGCGGAGGCGGTCGACAGCGGCAAGCTCTCGGCGACGTTCTCGAACGGCAAGAAGTACGACGCCGAGGTGGTCGGCCACGCCCAGGGCTACGACGTCGCGGTCATCAAGCTCAAGAACGCACCGAGCGACCTCAAGCCGTTGCCTCTCGGCAACTCCGACAAGGTCGCCGTCGGCGACTCGACGATCGCGATCGGCGCGCCCTTCGGCCTGTCGAACACGGTGACCACGGGCATCATCAGCGCAAAGAACCGCCCGGTGGCCTCCAGCGACGGCAGCGCCCAGAGCAAGGCCTCGTACATGAGCGCCCTGCAGACCGACGCCTCGATCAACCCGGGCAACTCCGGCGGCCCGCTGCTGGACGCGAACGGCTCGGTCATCGGCATCAACTCCGCCATCCAGTCCTCCAGCGGCGGCCTGGGCGGCACGAGCCAGTCCGGTTCCATCGGTCTGGGCTTCGCGATCCCGATCAACCAGGCGAAGACCGTCGCCCAGCAGCTGATCAAGACCGGCAAGCCCGTCTACCCGGTGATCGGCGCCTCGGTCTCCCTGGAGGAGGGCACGGGCGCGAAGATCACCGAGCAGGGCGCCAGCGGCTCGGACGCGGTCACGCCGAACGGCCCCGCCGCCAAGGCCGGCCTCAAGCCCGGTGACGTCATCACCAAGCTCGACGACCGGGTGATCGACAGCGGCCCGACCCTCATCGGCGAGATCTGGACCCACCAGCCCGGCGACACCGTCAAGCTCACCTACACCCGCGACGGCAAGCAGCAGACGGCCGAAGTCACCCTGGGCCAGCGCGAGGGCGACAGCTGACCGGTTAGTCTTGTCCCCGCGCCGATCTCTCAGCGGCGCGGGGTGGGTTGCCCGAGCGGCCTAAGGGAACGGTCTTGAAAACCGTCGTCGCAGCGATGTGACCGTGGGTTCAAATCCCACACCCACCGCGCAGGTCAGAAGCTATGCAGGTCAGAAGGGGTGCACCTCTCCGGAGGGGCACCCCTTCTGTGTTCAGCCTGTCTCACCCTGAGTCGGGTTGTCCCACCCTTGACCAGTGCGTGCGGCCAACCTGTGGCCAACAGGCAGGCGCCATAAGCCCTGGTCAGGCGCCATCGGCCAGCGCGGCATCAATCATCTGGTTCGACACCGTCTGCTGACCACGAAGGATCTTCGCGTAGAACCGCCACAGCACCGCCGGACTGTGACCGGCACGCCGCGCGACTTCCACCGGATCGACACCCGCTTTGATCCACAGCGAGACCCCGGCGTGCCGGAGCGAGTACGGGACGTCTGCGAGCGGGGTGGCCGCTTCCTCGGTTGTGAGGGCAGCCTTTCGGGCCTGTTGCCACAGGTCGGTGTACTCGTTGGACCCGATACGACCGCCACGGGGTGCACGGAAGAGCCGACCATCCGCCGCCGTACCAAACCGGTCCAAGTGTGCGCGGAGCATCGCGACCAGCGTGGGCGGGATCGGCACGGGACGTGTGGCCTTACGCGCCCGCCGCTTCAACCCTCGTTCGTCGAACGAGCGGCCGTCGTCGGTCCACCCCTTCCCGACCTCTGGTCGGCTCTGCGTGAGCACCAACTCCCCCCAACCCTCAGCAGGGAGCTTGCAGTTCCGCCGCATGAGCGAAGCCACTTCGGACGGGCGCATAGCGGCGTAGTAGAGGCAGCCAAAGAACGCGTGCAGATGTGGGCCGCGCACGTCGGCATCCCGTACAGCGTCGATCAACCGTCGCGTCTGCTGTGGGTCGGGCACGTACTGGAAGTCCACCTCATCCGTGGTGTCCGGCGCGGCCCAGTCGATTCGGCCCAAGGGGTTCGCAGGAAGTACCTCCCGCTCGACCGCGTACCGCATGGCGTTACTGAAGACCATGCGCTTACGCCTCATCGTGTTGTCCGCCGCACGCTTCCCATCCAGCCGCTTGGACAGAGCAGTCAGGGCACGGCGGATGTTGTCCGACTCGGCCACGTCGACCACCTTCAGCGAGGCGCCGGCCACCCAGTCCAGGGCACTGCGGATCTCGCGCGGAACGTCGTGATCGGCATCCTTCAGAGCCTGATGTTCCCCGCCGTCCCCGAGCGTGGCCCTGAACGCCCATCCCTGGAGAGCGCGGCGCAGGACGGCAGAGTCCGGGGCCCCACGGGAGGTGGAGACGAGTGCCACCGTAAGTGCAGTCAGGGCCTCTGCGATGCCAGCGCGATGCTTGGCGGACGCGTTGGGCCACTTCATGAGCGCGTACGCACAGGCGTGTTCGTACCAGGTCGGAGACGTCGCCTCCCGCAGCTCGGAAGCCGGGAGTCCTGTAGCGACGTCGAACGCTTCACCAGCGCCAACCGCAGTGACGAGTTTCGAACGACGGGCGTCCGCGAGGGTCTTGGTAGCAAAGGGCTCTTGGCAGACCTTGCCCGCCACGGTCCAACGCACCTGGAAAGGTGCCGACTTGCTGTCGCGGCGGCGGATACCCCAGATCCGCACGTTGTGGCTCTTCATTGATCACCTCATGACGGAGGGGACCGCCGGAGCGGTCCCCTCAACGGGCGTTCGGATGATGTGGCGTCGAATCAGGCGGCGCGCTGGTCGCAGCTCGCCCACCACGCGTCCAAGTCGGCGCGGTTCACTCGGATCTCGCCGTTGGGGAGCTTCTGGAGGCGGGGGGCTTGGCCACGGGCGCGCATGCGGTAGAACGCGGCGCGGCTCATGCGGATCTCTGCGAGGACTTCACAGAGCTTGAGCTTCTGGGGGCGTGCCACGGCATGACTCCTTGGGACAGAAGGAAGGAGCGGGGCGGGGGGCTCGTCGGGCCCCCTTCTGAGGGGTGCTACTTCCGCTACCGCCGCTACCGCGCAGGTCAGGGGCCTGTTCGAGGTAGCGGGAAGGGGTAGCGGTAGCGGACGGGTAGCGGCGGGGTAGCGGCAACCGGGGCCGGTTGCCGCTACCGCATTGCTGCTGGTCAGGCCACGTTTTCCGTGCCGGGTAGCGGAGGTAGCGGACTTTCCGGGGGTGGGGGGCAGTAGCGGGCCCACGCGTCCCACAGATCGGCGGCGTAGTAGCCCTTGAGGACGCTTCCGGCGGTCTTGATGTTGCGGGAGGCGATCGGCTCGGTGTCGACCGTCATGTACTCCGCGAGCATCTTCGACAGGCGCCGGTTGTCGAGCGGCTTGCCGTGCAGATCGGCCCACGGGGCGTCATCGAGGGCGTTGAGCCGGTCCAGGATGGCGACCGTGGGCAGGCGGTCGATGCCGACCATGACGTGATCACGCAGATCAGTCAGCAGCCGAACCCCGAGACTGCCCTTGTCGTTGGCCCGTGAGGCGGTCACCAGCGTCACGCATGCCGCGCGTGCCCGCTCGGGCCACTGTCCGCCGGCCGCGTCGGCGATGGCGAGCAGGGATTCCCACACGTCCGCCGGCCGGTCGGAGACGCCGTCCGGCATCTCCGGCCACGCACCCATGACGAACCCCCGGGCGTGTTCGGCCCATTGGGCGAGCCGGTCCCGCAACGCGTGCCCCTCTGCCTCGTGCAGGCGGGCACGGAAGGCTTCCACGCGTTCGTTGCGAGCCCGCCGGCGCATGCGGATGATGATGGAGCGGGTCATGATCGTGTCGGGCAGGTTGCCGAGTCCGGCGACCGCGACCCCGCAGTACGAGGGGAAGGCCTGAACGGTCTGGTTCCCGCCGTCGCCGATGCACCGGTAGGTGACCCCGGTACGGCGGTGACCTGCGTTGAGGAACCCGCGCAACTCTTCGTTGTCGCCTGCCTTCGGCCCGAAGACCGTGTCGATTTCGTCGAACAGGATCGTGGGCCGCCCGTTCGGGTTGGACACGGACCGGAACAGGGCGGCGGCGGACGCGTTCACCGCCGTCATCGGCGCCGGTACGAGGGTCTCCACGACCTCCAGCGCCCGGGACTTCCCCGACCCCGGCTCCGGTGAGAGGAACGCCAACCGGGGTGTGGAGTCGAAGCAGTCGAGCAGGTGGGCGTGGGCGTCCCACAGCGCCACGGCGACGTAGGCGGCCTCGTGGGGGAAGACGTTGAAGCGGCGGTGGAAGGCTTCCACCTCGTTGAGCAGTGCGGCGCCGTCGATGGTGTCGGTCATGCGGCGGCCTTCCCTTCCTGGGTGGTGCGGAGCGGGCAGGTGTCGCGGTGGGCTTCGTGGTCGGCGATCAGGGCCCACACGTCGGCGTCTCCGGTGGCGTTGCGGTCACGGCCGCATGCGCACCACGAGGTCGCGGTAGGCACGGCGCGGTACGGAACACTGATGGTCAGCCACGCCACGGGGTAGCGGCCGTCTCCGGTTTGCGGGTCCGGACGAACAGCAATGGGGACGCCTTCGGCGACGCCCTTCGGGTCGCCCACGGCCGGAGCGTCCACAGGCTGTGGAGCGTCCTGCGGACCGTCCGGGGTGGGGGTGATGCTCTTCAGAGGGGGATGCCGGCGGGCGCTCATGCCGCGTCCCGGCGGCGCTGGTTGTGGGAGATGGACCAGTCGAGTGCGCTGCGCAGGGTGGCGCGGCACTGGGACGGCGGCAGTCCAACCGTCTCGCCCGCCTCCTGAAGAGCCTGCTCGACCTCGTGCCGGGGGAGGTCGCCCCACGCGATGAACCGTCCCAGGGCTCGCGCTGCCCGGAACAACTTCGCCTCGCGCTCCCCGAGTTGGGCCCCCGCGACGTTGCGCGTCTCAGCGGTGAGCGCTACGTCCGCGTATCGACGGGATTGCCCCACTACGGCCACTGAAGGCGCCTGTACGGCCCTGGGGGCCGGTTGGAGGATGCTCAGCAGCCATGCGGGCGCAGGGGCCGCCACGGAGCCGCCTACGGCTTCGTAGGGTCCGGCGGGGATGATGCTGCCCGCCGCGACCACGTAGCCGCCCCACGCGCGGGTGTCGACCAACGGGGCAATGGTGCCGGCCGTGTTGCACATCCGCGTGTGGGGCGGTGCGGTGAAGTACAGGTGGCGTCCGCCGCTCGCGGTCCGCGTCCGGTAGGTGTCGGGCACGGCGTGAGCGGTGCGCTCGCAGAGCGCCTCAAAGGACGTCACGCCGTCAGGCGTGTCCGCACTGCTGTTGGGCTTGGGCATGTCGAGATCCACGACCAGTAGCCCGGAAGGACCGGTGGCAATCCCGACGTTGAACACACCGCGCGCCCACGTGGCGCGGATACGGTCCGCGTCGGTGGTCGCCCGCTGCTCCCACTTGCGGTGCCCGCTTGCGCAGGGACCGGTGCCGGGGCAGGACGCTTCCCCGTGCAGTGCGGGGCGCTTGGTGCCGGGACGGAGCGGGAAGACACGCCAACCGCGCTCAGCGGCGTTGAGGGCGGCATCCAGTAAGGACGCTCGCGTGTTGTCGGTGGGTTGGGTCATTCTGGGGGTCTCCAGTTCCTTTGGCGGATGCTGGTTGGCAAGGGCGGCCCCGTTTCTTTGGCGAGAGGGGGGCCGCCCTTGGCGTAGCTACTTGCCGGTGGGGCGGGCGAGCTTGAGGCTGATGCCGCCGATGCCGAGCGTCCCGGCAACGCCACCGATCGCGGCGGCGGTGTGCGCGGCAAAGTCGAGCAGCGCGAGGAACGCGGCCACGAGGCCGAAGACGCCCATCGTTGCGGCGCCCGCGACGGCGATCGGGAAGAGGTAGTGGCGTAGTGGGCGCCCGGTCCGGTCGGTGGTCTGGACGACGATGACGACCGGTGCTCCGGTGGCTTCAGCGCGGCGGTAGGCGTCGGCGGGGATGTGCGGGGCGATGATCCCTGGCGGGTCGCGGTGGTTCATCCGGAATCCCTTAGCGGAACGGTTCAGGGAGGCGGAGGCACCCCCTGAGGTGAGCGTGTGGAGGGGGTTTCAGGGCCGTTGACCTGCGGCCCTCCCCGACTCCCTGAGAGATCATTTGTGCAGGTCAGGGCGAGGGAGGCGGGTCAGGGAGGGGTTCAGGGAGTTCTCCCTGCCTCCCTGCCCCGCCCGGGGTCGGCTCCCTGTCATCCGGAGGCGGAAGCGGAACCCTCGTCGTCCTGGTTGGCGAGTGCGCGGGCGACGCGGTCACGACCGACGACCATGCGGCCGTCGGACTTGTACGGCTCGGCTCCGGTGCCGTCGAGGACGCGCTTGAGGTCGCCGTTGGTCCACGTGCCGTAGGCGTCCTCGTTCAGCGTGGCGAGCCGCTTGAGCACGTCCTGAGTGAGCACGCGCGACGCGTCTCCGAGCACGGTGAGGATGTCGGCGAGCGGGTCGCGGTCCTCGCCCCGCTCGATGGCGTGCAGGGTGGTGACGCCGTCACGCAGGGCCTTGGCCCGGTCGGTGATGGCCTTGGCTCCGTCGTCGTCGATGTAGTGCGTGCGCACCGTGATCGCTGCCTGCCCGGCGGGAATGTCGATGCCGGACGACGCAACGACCAACGTTCCCTGGTCCAGGCCGGGACGCAGCATGTTGGGAGCGGCACCGCCGTCGACCGCCTTGTCCCCCAGTGCCATGCGGGCCTGCGACTCCGTGCCCAGGGCGAGCGAGGCGCGAGTGTGCGCCCCTTCACGGACCAGCTTGGGAAGGTTCTGGTCCGTGGGGTCCTGAGTGCCCTGCCACATCAGGACGTTGACCGCACGCCCCTGGTTGTGGATCTTCCGGACCGCCATGAAATACCGGGAGTTGGACTTGGACCCGCCATAGGGGCGCTTGTCCTCGTCCTTGACCGGGCACATGAACGCCATCTGCGCCTCGTCGACCAGCACGACCAGCGCCGGGAAGACGGTGCCGGGCGGCGCCTGGATACGGCGGTTCATCTCCTCAACGGCGCCCTCGACCATCTCGGTCACCTGGATGACGTGCTCATCGGTCGGGCCCTGGATCAGGGTGGTGGCGAGCCCGTCGAACATGGCCCAGTCACCCACGCCCTTGAGGTCTCCGATCAGGAACTGAACCGAGCGGTCCAGCGCGAGCCACAGGGCCAGCGCGCGCAGGGCAACGGTCTTGCCCTGGTTCGACAACCCCGTGATGAGCAGGTGACGCTGATACAGGCTCAGCACGGCCGCGTCGCCGCGCAGGTCCTCGCCCCACGGGGCACGGCCCTTGGCGTAGTCGGCGGTCATCGATTCGTCCGTGACCAGCGGAGACGGACCGATCGGCTCATCCAGCGCCCCCGAGTCCGCCACCCACAGCCGGACCGTACGGGCAGCCTGCGGGATGGTGATGAACACCTCGTGCTCATGCCGTCCCAGGTTCTCGGCGAGCTTCCGCCGGCGCCTTTGGACCTCATCCGTCGACACCCCCGAGGGCAGCGTCACGTCGACTTCCACGCCACATCCGGCAATCCGGATCGGCCCCAACATGCTCGCGCCCGCGTCGCCCATGTCCTTGATGGCGTTGCGGAGCGGGGCAACTCCGAGGTTGCGCAGGGCCAGCACCACGATCGAGGGGGTGATGGGTTCCCCATCGGTGTCGCGGAAGTTGGCGGGCATCGCCCACGCAGGTGCTGCCTGCTGGTGCTTGCCCACGGCCCACAGCCCGATCAGGGCTGCCCAGGGGCCGATCGTCACGGCCGGTCCCCAGGTCACTGAGGCGACGAACACAAGCCACTGGATGAGCTGGACCACGGCCATGGTCGGGGTGGCGACGTCAGCGAAGTTCTCGTTCGCCACCGCGAGCGCGATGCCGACCAGGAGCAGCATGCCGGCGCCCATTCCGGCGGCGGCAGCCACGCCCTTGGCCGCGTCCAGGGGCGCGGTGAGCAGGTCCATCCGGCGGCGGTGGCGCGCGTCGCGGAAGCGCTGCCCACGCTCCTCCCACTCGGTCGCGGCCTCATAGTTTCCGGCGGCTTCGGCCGCACGGATCATGCGCTCGTAGCGGGCGGGGGTGCGGCTCTCCCAGGTGCGGCGGGCCACGATCCGCGTCCCACCGACCACGTAGAGGCCGTGACGGGCCACCGCGCGGCACGTGGTCTGGGTGTGTTCGTGGGTGACCGCGTGCCGGATGGCCTTCGCGGAGCGGGCCCACAGCGGCACAGACGGCGTTTCAGCGGCGGTCGCTGCTACAGGGGCAGGGGCCGCCTGAGGGGCGTCCTGGGGGTCTTTGAAGAGGTGAACGACGTTCTCGCTCATGCGAGTTGACTCCTGACGGGGTTAGGCAGCGGCGGCGGGAACGAGCTGGTTGGCGAGGTACTCGCAGCCGTACGCCTCGCGCTCTTCCTGCTCCAACAGGTGCAGGTGCTCGCGGGCCTGACGGCGGGACTGGCGCTCGATGCCGAAGGCGTCGCGCAGGTCCCGCACGAGGCGTTCGACGATGTCTTTGCGGCTGAACTGCATGGCGTGCACCAACTCGTGCACGAGGGTGATGGCGAACTCGGCCTCGTTGGCGTGCTGGTCGACGTTGACCAGCACCAACACCGAACCGTCCGGACGCGGGATGGCGCGTGCGGCGGCCTCACGGGCGAGGCGCTTCGCGGCCCGCTCAGCGCGGGTACGGGCCCGCTTGTCGACCTGACCGGCCAACTCGATTTCGGCGGTCACGGCGAGTTCCGCCATGCCGCGCGCCTTGGTGAGGATGACCTCGATGTCCGGCATCCGGCCGGGCACCGACCGGCCCACGATCCGTACGGCCTGGTCGGTGAGGCGCTTTGCGGTGCGCAGGGTGGCGCCGTATCCGGGCAGCTTGTGGGTGCTCACGGTGGTCTTCACACGTGTCTCCGTCTCGAATGCCGCAGGTCAGGCGGCAGAGTCATCGGGGTAGGCGCAGGGCACGCACATGCCGAGCGAGATGGGGATGACGTATCCCGCGTCGCGTCGGCATGCCGGGCAGGTGCGGCGGGCGGCGTTGGCCTTAGCCAGGGCCGCCCACTTGCGCGCCGTCATGGGTCGCACCTGCTTGGCCAGGTCCTCGCGGTACAGGTAGGCGACCAGAGGGCCGCGCCGGTAGCGCGGACGCAGGACCTGAGCCGCGATCGGCTGACCGCCCGGGCGCAGCCCTCGCGCCCGCAACTGCCGAAGGGTGGCGTAGCCGTCCGGGGCGCACCGCCACGGGAAAGTGGGCACTCCGTGGCGGGCGCCCGTGGGGTCGAAGCACTTGCCCCACACGGCGGACATCAGGACGCCTTGGCGGTGCCGTTGCGCTCAGCCTTCAACGTGTCCCGCAGCATCCGCGCGTTCGCCGGCGACGTGTGCACCACGCGGCGGATGCCCTCCGCCGTCAAAGCGGCATCCGACCAACCGGCAGTCACCTGCCGTGCCTCGTCGAGCAGTTGAGCGGCAGTGCGCTTGGGCCGACTCGATCGAGCGGCCTCGGGAAGTCGACCAGTTGCCCGACGCGGGCGGGTCGACACCGCCGGGACCGGACGCGGCGCGATCGACGCGATGGCGGGTACCGGCTTGAGCGGGAGAGCCGACTTCACGAACCCGACCGTGACCGGATCGGGCATCCGCAACGGCTCCACCGTGATCGGCCCGGGGGCCGATTCCACGAGGTCAGCCGTAGACCGATTACTCACGCTCTCGGTCGATTTCTCCGCATTCGCGACCGGGCTCGGAATCGGGGCGGGGCGGTGGTGCAGGACCTTGGCGACCAGATCGGAGCCGAAGTAGATCGACCCGACCGGAAGCGACGTCGCCAGCAGCACGAGAGCCCAGTTCGCCGGGTCCCAGTCCGCTAGCCGCGTCCAGTCGACCTGCACGCCCTGGCCGCTGTGGAGTTCCGGCACGAGGCCGTGCACGTAGTTCAGGACCAGCGAGGCCAGGGTGTAGGTGCCCAGCACCCGAAGCGCGAACTTCCGCGCATCGTCGGTGAGCACGAGGGTGGCGATCAGGGCGAGCGCCATCAAGCCGTCGACCACGAACGGATAGAGCGTCGCGGCCGTCTCATCCGCGCCCACCGCGCCCGCGATGTCCCGCAGCGCGTTCCAGGAGACCCGGAAAGCCATGCCGACCACAGCGACCAGGGCCAGAACGAGGGCGGCCCTCCCCTTGCGGTTGAGGTTCATCGCGCACCTCCCACCGCGAGCAGCACGGCGAGGATGAGCAGCGCCCCGCCGGTCATGGTGAGGTCGACCGCGCGCTTCAGGCCGGTGAACTTGGCCAGCGCGATACGGGACAGATTCGCGACGTCCGCGCTCAGATCCTCCGAGAGCGTGGCCGCGATCTGCTCAGCGGTGAGCGTGGCCCACAGCGGGAAGCCGTGCCCGCCCCGCAGATTCGGGCGCACCGACCGCAGCAACAGACCAGCCGCCGCAACCAGCACCCCCATCCCGAGACCACCCACGACGTACGCGGGAGTGGTGAGGGGGACGTCCTTGGCGACCGTCCACGAACCGGCGAGCACCGCACCGACGAACGCCAACAGGAGACCGGTCTTCGTGTCGGTCCGCGCGATCTCCGCCTTCACCTCCGCATGCGCGGCGGCGAGGGTCTGAGGGGTGCTCACGCGCCCACCCCCGGGACCCGCGTCGCGGCCGTGTTCGCCAGCGTCCGGCGAGCGGCCAATACCTTGCGGTGGGCCCGGCGGATACGCCGCGCGTCCAGCTCCGTCAGCGTGCGGTCCAGCGTGATGATCTGCGCGTCCAGCAGCTCGATGTTCGCCTGAATGACGGGCATCTCGCACTCGATCGCGTCCAGCTCCGCGAACGTCGGCTCGCGGTCGAACTCGTCGGCGGTAACAACCGCCTGAGCAGTACCGATGTGCACCATGGGTCGTGTTCTCCCTAGCAGGTGGAACGGCCCGAACAGCGGCTCCCGGGTGGCACCCCGGGGGCCGCGCGCCGTTGTGTGGTGAACAGCCGCACGAGCGATGTGCGGCACGTCCGCAGGACAGCGGCCGGAGTGCCCCGGGCGGGATTCGATCCCGCGCCCTTCACGGCCGGTTGCCGGGGCGATGGTCTTGCTTCAACACTCTGTTGAGTTTTCAAGGCGCAGTAGCTGTCGGAGAGCGTGGTAACCCCTGGTCAAAGGGGCTCCCGTCTTCACGGGACCCGCCGGGCACTGTCAGTGCAGGCAGACACACTTAATGGTGCTGCACCACCTGCTCAACTTGTTGGTACAAGCTGATGTAGTGATGCTGCACCCACAGGCTGTGAGCCGTCAAGCGTTTGGAGCCCGCATGTACCAACAAGTTGCGCGAGTGCGTCATGATGGGGTCATGAGCAAGCAGCCGAAGTACCGGCAACTGGCCGATGTCCTGCGCCGTGAGATCGAGGAAGGCGCGTACGCCCCGCCCAATAAGCGGCGGCTGCCCTCTGAGAGCGAGCTCGCGACGCGCTTCGACGCGTCCCGGAACACGGTGCGGTCAGGCCTCGCCCTGCTCGTAAGCGAGGGACTGATCACGTCCAGCCAAGGGCTCGGCTATGAGGTGACCAGGCACGAACCGTTCGAGTTGAACGCCTCCCGGTTCGAGAACCTGAACTTCCCGCAGCACGGGGACTCGTACAACACGGACGTGACCAACGCCGGCCGCAAGCCGCATCAGACGTTCCGAGTGGAGATCCTCCCCGCGCCAAAGGACATTGCTCAGAGGCTGCGGGTTGAGCCCGATTCCCGCGCGGTCCTGCGGTTCTGTCACCGGTACGTCGACAACGTGCCGTGGTCAACCCAGGCCACGTACTACCCGGCGTGGCTCGCTGATGAGGCGCCTCGCCTAGCGGAGCCCGGGGACATTGAGGAAGGAACCACGCGCTACCTCGCCGCACGAGGAATCGAACAGGTGGGGTACTTCGATGAGATCTCTACGCGGATGCCCACACCCGACGAAGCCAGGTTGCTGGAGATCGGTGCGGGCGTTCCCGTACTGCTCTGGATGCGTACGGGGTACTCATCAGAACGGCCGATCCGCTGCACGATCACCACGTTCCGGGGTGACCTGAACCGCATGAACTACGAGATCGGCGACCAGTCCGTCAGAAGCGAGAACGGGATTCAGTGAGAATCATCTCCGCCCAACCCGGCGATGTAGCCAAGCTGTTGGCCTTCCGAGAGGAGGCTGCCGTTTGGCTGGCGCGCCTAGGCTCCGACCAGTGGCAGCGCCCATATCCTGCTGAATTCCTGCTGGCCACGATCAAGGCAGGCACTGTCTTCATGGTCATGGATGGCGAGACGACTGCGGCGACCATTACGCTCACGCCGGACGCCGAACCAGGTCTCTGGACAGAAGATGAGTTGAGCGAGCCATCCCAATTCATCAACAAACTGACCGTTGCGCGCACCCATGCTGGTCAGAACCTTGGGGGTCGGCTAGTCGATTGGGCGGGAGACCGGGCTTACCGTGACGCGGCGAAGTGGCTACGGCTCGACGCGTGGACCACGAATGAGGCGCTCCAGCGCTACTACCTACGGCAGGGATTCGAACACGTACGCACAGTCCGAGTGGGCGGTGCTGTGAATGGTGGGCCGCGTGTCTCGGGGTGGCTTGGCCAACGGCTTACTGGGCCCACGGAGCATGGTTTTGAGGATCTCACCGAGTGACGTGCAAGATCCGCTACGTCAATTTCTGTAACCCGCACCCAGATCACCCTGAACGTGGTAGATATTTTCCAGCTTGTTTCAGAAACTGCGGCACTGAAGATCAGCGACGCAGGTGAGTTGGGTGCCTGATTGCTTCGCCTAGTGCGACAGGCTCAGTATGACCGATAAGGATCTGGCGTGCGCACTGAGATTAGACGCAAAAGAGTTCCCTTTACAGCGCCGAGACCAAGCAAGCTTGACGCGGCCATCCAGGCCATCCAAAGCACTTTCCCTAATATGACGATCAAACTCGTTGGCGCCGCAAAACTTGGAAAGGTGAGAGTCACCGGATCCACTCTTGCAGATCTGATCAGTCAAGCGCCTGATCTGGAGGAGCTTCACTACCTAGTAATTGAAGCTAAGGTGGATGTAAATCCGCAGCCTGACTCGGTGAGAATTGTGTTTGGCAGCCCGGAAGGTCTCTCTCGCCTCCAAGCCTTCAGGGGTTGGTTTCGACGAGTGAAAGAGTGGGATGTAAGAATCACGGCCCAGAGTGGTAGCGCCCAAGAAGCCGATAGGATCCTTGCTTCGGCATTGTCCGCTCTGCGTGGCCACCGGATCACTACGACGCACGTCTGGGCGTTCTCTTCAATCCCTCAATTTTCCGAGATTATCGGCCTTGCTTTTTTTGTGGCGCTCATTCTCTCGAAAACGGATTCGGCTGACGTTGGCTACTTCTTTGCGCTAGTGGGTATTTTCTATTGGAGGCTCGTATTCTTCGTGCGTCCGAATGGTGCGCATATCTATTTGCGTGCGAGGTCTACGTACATGGGTAGGATTTTGGGTTGGAGTCCTTCACCGCGAGTGCAAGCAATCTGGGCTGTTATTGGAAGCTTTGCAGGGATTGCCGCACTTATTGTTTCAGTTTTTGCCTGGATCTCTCCGCAAAACTAACGGAAGTGTGGGAAGGGTGTCACTCCAGGCTTGTGACGGGCGTGTGTATTCAGCGTGGCTCGCTCTAGTCCTTTCCCACTTGACCAACGGTGTTTCCCTAAACTCGAATCGTGCTACGAGTCGAGAATGCCGCCTGCATGGAGGGATCGATTACCTCAGGCCTCCATCTCGCTTTTGATTGAGCGTGCCATTCGCTCCCATGCGTCAATATTTGCAATTGCTCTGCGCATATTGGACACAGCGTGATCAATCTTCTTTCCTGGCCCGCGAAGCTGTCTGCTGAGCGATGCCATTCCTTGGGCGGCGACCCCGAATGTATTCAACCCTTCCATGCCTTCGCGTGACGTCTCTGCCATGGCGATCAGCTGATCGAGGAAATCGGCTGCACCGTCTGGAAGCTCGTCAGGTTCTGATTTTTGGATTACTTTGAGAATTGTCGAAATTCCCTCATTGAGGGACTCCATGTGATAGGCGAAGCTGTTGGAGGATTCTTCGAGTTGATCGGCTGGCCCGCTGACCTCCGCCGCGAATTTTGTTACAAGCGTCAACCGGTCTTTGTTTGAAGCCCCGGATTGATTGGCCATATTAATCTCGGACGCCGAGATCTCGGTTACCATGCCGATTCTTTGCATCGCCTCAGTGATGGCGTTGGCGTCATCTACCATGGAACCTAGCCCAGATTCAACCTCCTCCATTCTTTCGAGGAGGCCGGGAGAGTCATCCTCTACGGCACCCTCAAAAGCGCCCTCTACGCTGGGCAGAGTGATTTCTACCTGCCCGCTCGCCACCTCTTGGAGGACACGCGTTGCCGTTAGCAGATCTTGCCCGTCAACTAGACCTGCCTGCAACGACCTCTCCAACTCGTTTCGGGCATCGATAAGACCGCGTCGTGAGCGAGAGAACTGAATTGTGCGAATGGCGGCTACGTCGAAAGGAAGTTGCCCAAATTCTCCGATCTGGATAGTTAGCTTCCCGGTCGTGTGGCGTAGACCAAGTTCATACATAACATTGGGATTTCCACCGCTCACATCAGCAATCACCACGTCATCCTCGTATAGATGCCGAAATACTTGCTCAGTGATTTCTCCTGCCACGGCGATCTGGTCAGCCCTTACGGGGTCAATGTCAAGCTTCTGGCATGCTGCTTGAATCACATCCTCGAAAACCTGAAGAGAATCCTCGTACGCTCGGCGTCCTGGATCGTCGAGGGGGGCAAACTTATTGCCGATAGGTCCAATAACGAAGCACCTGACCATCGCTCTGCATCCTCATCTATCGCTTGTTTTGCTGAATCCAGGTTTTAATCGTGTCAATCAATCGTTCCGCATGCTTGTAAGTTTCCTCTGCTTCCCTTCTTCGGCATCGAGCGGTGGAGTATTGCGATTTCGACTTTAGTTTCAGTGCTTTCTGAAGTTGTCGGGAGACGGCTGTTCCGGCAACTCCGCATTGACGTAAGAGTGAGAAGGCTTCGTCGTGACTCTTTCCGGTGGAATACCTTCCCAGGACCTCAATGCATAGAACGTCTGCGCCATTGATGGCTGCCGAGACGGAGAGGCTGATGGCGGCGTCAAAGAAGTCGCAGCTCAGCGCGGTATCAGCAACGGTCAGGAATTCTTCCGCCTTCTGGAGTTTCGCCGAACTGTCAGGCTGCACGTGGCAAGGCTACCCGGAGTCGGGAATGGAGGGAGCCGAGATTCCTGGACCTGCGTGCCTCGCGAGGACGCGCGCCGGACACTCCGCGACGCGCAGGTGCATCCCTTCTGGGCTGGTCGGGTGGACGTGCACAGCCCGCACACCGATGTTGGCGTGCAACGACAGTCATCCGGTAGCGCCTGCCCAAGCTTGATCAAGCGCTACACCACCATGGCGCGGCTCTCGAGGGCTTGGTGTGACGCAGTCTCGATGGTGCAGTCTTCACTCGCGGCCAGCCTCTGGCCAAGTTCATCCCTACGCGACGATCCCCGACCGCGTACATGCTGGTCAGGGTTAGATCCAGCATGGACCGCTGAACGGTCTTGAAAACCGTCGTCGCAGCGATGTGACCGTGGGTTCAAATCCCACACCCACCGCAGTGCGAGGAGCAGGGGCGTCCGGAACCGAGAGGTTCCGGACGCCCCTGCTGTCGTTGGCGGTGCGTGGGTGTTTTTGGGGTGCACGCGCGCGTGAGTGGTTGTTTTCCGGCTCTCCTCGGTTTTCTGGGCTCCTAGGGGGCCGTTTTCGATCGCGGCGGAGCTAAGGACGGTGCCTCGTCATGCGGGATGCCGATGTGATGGTCGAGCGGGCCTCGCGTTCGGTGAGGCCGGTGCGGACGGCGGCGTCCACCAGGGACTCGGTGAGGTCCGGGCCGAGGCCGTTCTCGTAGGCGCGGCAAGCGGCCCAGAAGAGGCGGGTGTTGCGCTGTCCCTCGTGGGCGGCGAGGACGAACTGGACGAGGCCCTGGCCGTGTTGGCCCGCCGAGACGGGGCCGGCGGCGTGGCGGCCGGTGCGCGGCGGCGGCAGGAGGAGCTGCAGAAGGGACGGCGGGCAGGCGGCGGGTGCCAGGTGGGCGGTGCCCGGGGCCGTGCTGTAGGCGCCGTGTTCGGTGCGTGAGCCGGGACCTACGAGATAGCCGCCCGCGCCGCGGATGTCGATTCCGGGGGCCAGGCGGCCCGCCGAGTTGGGGACGACGACGTCCGGCGGGCCGCTCAGCCAGACGTGGCGGCCGCCGCTGGGGGTCAGCACGACGACCGTCTCCGGGATCGTGAACAGGTGGCGCAGGGCCAGTTCCCGGAGCGCCGCGGACGAGTCCGTACCTGATTTGGTGTCGAGGTCGATGCCGATCAGGCGATGCGGGTCCAGCCCGCACGCGATGCCGTAGCCGGTGGCCCAGGGGGCGGCGGCGAAGAGCTCTCGGATGCGAACGGGGTCGATCGAGGCGTCGTACACACCGTGCCCGAAGCGGCCGCACTCGCCGTGGCAGAGCGGGGCCGTGGGGTCGTCGCGGTGCGGGGAGCGCAGTGCCGGAAGTTTGGTTCGGGACAGCGGGATGACGGCCAGTCCGCGTTCGGCGGCTGACAGGGCGTGTGCGAGGGCCAGCGTCGTGGCCTGCCGGTCGATGGTGGCCATGACTCCATGTTCGTACGAGTGTTCGAAAAAAGGAAGAGGTGCTCCGGGGGTGCGGTGAAGGAAGGCCGGTCCCGGAGGGGTGGAAACCGGCCCCGCAGGATTGGCTGAAAATCTGCCGGAACGCTTCGTCCCTTGCGGCGTATGGGATTGAGTCGCCCGCACCGCCCTGATCTGCGGTTTTGGTCGCGTGAAGGGGGTTTATCGACATGTCCTCACGCTTGCGAGCGAATAGTGCCTTCCGGGGTGGTTCGCCGGGGATTCGGTGGGCAATTCTGGTCTCGCGACGTCGTGACAGACACCGAGGCGGTCGGCCAACTGCCCCGGAACAAGCCGTACTCAGCCGGTCCTGGCCGGTGCGAACTTCCGCTTCTGGAGGAATAGACATGGCAAGCATCCGTACCGCCCGCCTTCTCGCCGCCGCGGCAGCCCTGCCGCTCGCCGTCGCCCTCTTCTCGGGTGTTGCGACGGCTGACAACGGCGCCTTCGCGGACAACGGATCGAACGCGGCCGTGGCGAACGTCGTCGGCAGTGGTGTCGGTGGCGACAACTACGGGACCTCGTCCACGACTCAGCAGCAGGCCGTCGGCTCCGGTGCCTCGAACCAGAGCAACACGGCTCAGGTGAACGGTTCCGCGTTCACGGCCATCGACCAGTCGAACGAGAACGTCGCCGTCAACTTCACCGAGCTCTGGTGAGCCGGCGGCTGCCGGGGACTGGAGACCCCCGGCGGTCGAACGCCTCCTCAGTGGGGTGCTTTGTGGGGTGGTAACACGTCTGCGCGGCGGCACTTGGGTGCCGCCGCGCAGACGTTTCCGCATATGTGCCGGGCGGGAGGCCGTGACCCTTGCGGTCGAGGTCCGTGACCTTGACAGTCACAGGCATCTGACGGACAGTCAGAAACCCTTGTTCGTACGAGGTCCGGGAGGGCCGTCGTCGTGCATCTCGCCCCCACCGAGCGCCAGCGACGACTGCGCGCCGAACTCCGCACGTACTTCCGGGAACTGATGCCGGACGGACCGCCGCTGCCCGCGGAATCGGCCTCGGAGTCGGCCTCGGAATCGGCCCCGGGCTCGGCCTCGGGATCGGGTGGTCCGGGTGCCTCGGAACGGCAGCGGGCGCTGTTGCGCCGGATCGGGGCCGACGGGTGGCTGGGGCTCGGCTGGCCCGTCGCGTACGGGGGCCAAGGGCGCGGCGCCGACGAGCAGTTCGTCTTCTTCGACGAGGCCTACCGGGCGGGCGCTCCGGTCTCCATGGTCACGCTCAACACGGTCGGGCCGACGCTCATGAAGTACGGGACCGACGAACAGAAGGACTACTTCCTGCCGCGGATCCTGCGCGGGGAACTCGTGTTCGCGATCGGGTACAGCGAGCCGTCCGCGGGGACGGACCTGGCGTCGCTGCGGACCCGGGCCGTGCGGGTGGACGGCGGTGAGTGGCTCGTCGACGGGCAGAAGGTGTTCACCTCCAACGCCCAGCAGGCCGACTGGATCTGGCTCGCCTGCCGTACGGACCCCGACGCGCCGAAACACAAGGGGATCTCGATCCTGCTCGTGCCCACCGACGCCCCCGGGTTCTCGTGGACACCGATTGCCACAGTGGGCGGGCTGACCACGACAGCCACGTACTACGACGGCATCCGGGTCCCGGCGGGCAACCTCGTCGGTGAGGAGAACGGCGGCTGGGGGCTCATCACCAATCAGCTCAACCACGAGCGGGTCGCGCTCGCGGCGATCGGTATGCAGGCCGAGGACTTCTACGCGGCCGCACTGGCCGCCGCGAGTACCCCCGATCCGGTGACGGGGCGGCGCAGGGTTGACGAGCCGTGGGTGCGGTCGAGGCTGGCCGAAGTGCATGCCCGGCTGGCGGCAACACGCCTGCTCAACTGGCGTTTGGTGGGGGATGTGGGGGCCGGTCGGCTGGCACCCGGCGATGCGAGCGGCGTGAAAGTCGTGGGAACCGAATCGGCGGTCGCGGTGTACCGAATGTGTCAGGAAATCGTCGGATCGGACGCGCTGGTCCGTTCCGGATCGCCGGGTGTGTTCGGGGACGGCGAGCTGGAGCGGATGAACAGGGCGGCTCAGATCAACACGTTCGGGGGCGGGGTGAGCGAGGTGCAGCGGGAGATCGTGGCGACCATGCGGCTCGGGATGACCAGGGGGCGGCGGTGAGCGAGCGGGAGGTTCCGGGCGGAGCGGGGGCGGCGGCCTCGGGCGAGGGCGGCGAGGGGGCGGCGGCCTTGGGCGTGGGCGGCGGGTGCGAGGACGTGTTCGCGCGGGCGAAGGCGTACGAGGGCCAGGCCGCCGCGGTCGGCGGTGTGGGCAAGGACCTGGTCAACGAGCCGATGATCCGGCACTGGTGCGAGGCGATGGGAGACACGAACCCGGCGTACGCGGGTGCGGACGCCACAGCGCCGCCCACCATGCTCCAGGCGTGGACGATGGGGGGCCTCTCCGGGCACGCGGGGCGCTCCGATGCGTACGACGAGCTGCTCGGGCTGCTCGACGACGCCGGGTACGCGTCGGTGGTCGCCACCGACTGCGAGCAGGAGTATCTGCGGCCGCTGCGGCCCGGGGACGCGATCACCTTCGACGCGGTGATCGAATCGGTCTCCGAGCGCAAGACGACCAAGCTGGGCACGGGGTACTTCGTCACGACGCGGATGGATGTACGCGTGGGGGGCCGGACGGTGGGGACACATCGGTTCCGGATCCTGAAGTACGCGCCCGCGGTTCGGAGAAGGAGTGCTCCGAGTCCGGAGGGGGCGGCCGCGCTTCCGAAGGCAGGGGTGGCTGCCGAGATCTCACCGCCCAAGCGGCCCCGCCCCGTCGTCAATCGCGACAACGCCGGCTTCTGGGAGGGCGTGTCCCGGCACCGGCTCCTCATACAGCGCTGCGACGGATGCAGGACGCTGCGATTCCCCTGGCTGCCGGGGTGCAACGCGTGCGGTTGCCCGGACTGGGACACGGTCGAGGCGGGCGGCGAGGGGACCGTCTACTCGTACGTGGTGATGCACCACCCGCCCTTCCCGGCCTTCGACCCGCCGTATGCGGTGGGGCTGATCGAACTCGCGGAGGGCGTGCGGATGATCAGCAACGTGGTGGGAGTGCCGCACGACCGGGTGCGGATCGGGATGCCGGTTCGGCTGGAGTTCGAGCAGGTGGACGAGGAGTTGGAGCTGCCGGTCTTCCGGGCCGTCGAGAGGAGCGGGGGCTGACATGGACTTCACGCCCACGGAGGAGCAGGCGGCGGCCCGCGAGCTGGCCGCGCGGATCTTCGGCGACCTGTCCACCCACGAGCGGCTGACCGCCGCGGGAACCGGCAGCGACGCCGAGCTGTGGAAGGCGTTGTGCGAAGCCGGGTTGCCGGCCGCCATCGAGGACATAGGGCTCCTCGGGCTGGTGCTCCTGCTGGAGGAACAGGGGCGGACCACGGCCCAGGTCCCGTTCGCGGCGAGTTGTGTGTACGGGCTGCTGGCGGTGTCAGCCAATGGCTCGGCGGAGCAGCGGGAGCGGCTGCTGCCCGCGATCGGGGACGGGACAGTGGTCGTGGCCGGCGCCCTGCCCGAGGCTGCCGTACGGGTGGGCGGTTCCGGGGAGTTGAGCGGTGTGGTCCCCGTGGTGCCGTGGCTCCGCGATGCCACGCATGTGCTTGTCGCCGACGACGAGCACAGCCTGTGGCTCGTACGGACCGTCGACGCGCAGTGCGAGCCCGTCGAGCTGACAGCGCCCTGGTCGGCGGGACGGCTGACGCTGGACAGCACACCGGGCGAGCGCCTTGGCGGTCCTGAGGGGGACGTGGAGGGCATAGGGGCGTACGACGACGTACTGGCCACCGCGCGTACCGCCTTCGCGGGGCTGCAGGCCGGAGTGTGCGCGGGTTCGGTGGCTCGGGCGGTCGACCACACCAACACCCGCGAGCAGTTCGGGAGACCGCTCGCGACCAAACAGGGGGTCCAACTCCGGGCGGCCGACGCGTACATGGACACCGAGGCGATACGGGTCACGGCCTACGAAGCGGCATGGCGGCGGGACGAGGGGCTGAACTACGCGACGCACGCGCTGACCGCGGCCTGGTGGGCGTCGGAGGCGGGGTCCCGTGTGGTGCACGCGGGCCAGCATCTGCACGGCGGTATGGGGGCCGACCTCGACCATCCCGTGCACCGGCACTTTCTGTGGGGGCGGCAGCTGGACGCGTATCTGGGGTGCGGGAGCGAAGTGCTCCAGGAACTGGGGGAGTTGATCGTGCACGGAGAGGGGGACGCATGAACACCGAGGTCGGGTCGCTGCGGGTCGGAGACACCCTGCCGCCGCTGGAGATCGAGATCACCCGCACGCTCATCGTCGCCGGTGCGATCGCGTCGCGGGACTACCAGGACGTGCACCACGACGCGGAACTCGCGCGGCAGAAGGGTTCGCCGGACATCTTCATGAACATCCTGACGACCAACGGGCTGGTCGGGCGCTACATCACGGACCGGTTCGGACCCCGGTCCGTGCTGCGGAGGGTCGCGATCAGGCTGGGTGCGCCCAACTACCCGGGCGACACGATGGTGTTGACCGGCACGGTGGAGAAGGTCGAGGGCGACACGGCGACGGTCAGGGTGGTGGGGGCCAACGGAATCGGCAGACATGTGACCGGAACGGTGACGGTCACTGTCCCCGGAGCCGGAGCCGGAGCCGGAGCGGCCAGTGGAGCCAGTGGAGTTGATGGCGCTGAGGGCATTGAGGGAGCTGGGAGAGCCGAGGGCGCCGCGGTCGAAGAGGCGGGGAGTCGGCCATGAGCGTACGGACGAGGGACGCGCTCGGTGGGCGGGCGGCGATCGTCGGGATCGGGGCCACCGAGTTCTCCAAGGACTCGGGGCGCAGCGAACTGCGGCTGGCCGTCGAGGCGGTGCGGGCCGCGCTCGACGACGCGGGGCTCACACCGGCCGACGTGGACGGGATGGTGACGTTCACAATGGACACCAGCCCGGAGATCACCGTCGCCCAGGCGGCCGGCATGGGCGAGCTGTCCTTCTTCTCGCGGATCCACTACGGCGGAGGCGCGGCCTGTGCGACCGTCCAGCAGGCGGCTCTCGCCGTGGCCACGGGCGTGGCCGAGGTGGTGGTCTGCTACCGGGCGTTCAACGAGAGGTCGGGACGGAGATTCGGTTCGGGGGTGCAACAGCGCGAGCCGTCGGCCGAGGGCGCGGCGCTCGGCTGGTCACTGCCGTTCGGACTGCTCACACCCGCGTCCTGGGTGGCGATGGCGGCTCAGCGCTATCTGCACACGTACGGACTGACGCCCGAGGCGTTCGGGCAGGTCGCGGTCGTCGACCGGAAGTACGCGGCGACGAACCCGGCGGCGTACTTCCACGGCAAACCGATCACACTCGCCGACCATGCCACGTCGCGGTGGATCGTCGAACCGCTGCGGCTGCTGGACTGCTGTCAGGAGACCGACGGCGGTCAGGCCCTGGTCGTCACCTCGGTGGAGCGGGCGCGGGACCTGCCACATCCGCCCGCCGTGATCACCGCGGCCGCCCAGGGCGCGGGACGCGCGCAGGAGCAGATGACCAGCTTCTACCGGGACGACCTGACAGGGCTGCCGGAGATGGGTGTGGTGGCACGGCAGCTCTGGCGCACGTCCGGGCTTACGCCGGCCGGGATAGACGTGGGGATCCTGTACGACCACTTCACACCGTTCGTGCTGACGCAGCTGGAGGAGTTCGGGTTCTGCAAGCCGGGCGAGGCCGCGGACTTCGTCGCCGAGGAGCGGTTGCCGTTGAACACGCACGGGGGGCAGCTCGGGGAGGCGTATCTGCACGGGATGAACGGTGTGGCGGAAGGCGTACGACAGCTCCGGGGCACGTCCGTGAACCAGATACCCGGGGCCCACCGGGTACTGGTGACGGCGGGGACGGGGGTCCCCACATCGGGATTGATCCTGGGCTCGGACGACCGGGGCTGATGCCGGGGCGGGGCGGATGACGGCGCGCGTCCGGACTGGGCGGGGTGGATGGCGGAGGCGCGCGTCCGGGCCGGGCTGGGCGGGTGACCGCGATGTGTGTCCGGACTGGGCAGGGCGGATGACAGCAGTGTGGGCCCGGGCCAGGCGGGGGCATGCCCAGGCTGGGCGGGACGCATGTCCAGGCCGGGCGCCGGAGCGAGGCCGTCCTTCACTCGCCTCACTCGCCGTATGCGACTCGGTCGATGCGTCGGCGTCGGCGTCGGCGTCGGCGTCGGTGTCTGCGTCGGTCGGGTCTCGGCGCGGCGTCCGCGCTACAGCGCGGCCTCGGCCGGAGCTCGGCGCAGCCCAAGGCGCTCGCTTTCGCGCTTGGTGCGCGCCCCGGCGTACCCTCCGGGAGAGCTCACGGAGTGCGGCCGTACTGCTCCCGCATCATTCCTGGGTCCGGGCTACTGCAGGGGGAGCCGTCTCTCAGGGGTGAACCCTCAGGGGGCCGGGGCCCGGCGTCCACCTTCAGTAGGTGGGGCCAGCCCCCCTCCTACAACCTGAGGCGGACACGGCTTCGGGACCTGCGGCCGATCCGCTGGAGTAGGGGGCGCTCCTAGCGTGGAGCCATGACCACAACCGTCTGCACCAGCGCTTCGAATGCGGCGACGCGGACCCTTGCGTACCCGTCGTTCTCCTCGTACGTCAAGGCCCGCCAACCAGTGCTGCTGCGTACCGCTCGCTCGCTGACCGCGAACCCGAGCGACGCGGAGGACCTGCTGCAGACCGCCCTCACGAAGACGTATGTCGCGTGGGAGCGGATCGAGGACCACCGGGCCCTCGACGGCTATGTACGGCGCGCGTTGCTGAACACGCGGACGTCGCAATGGCGAAAGCGGAAGGTCGACGAGTTCGCGTGCGACGAGCTGCCGGAGCCGGAGGCTCCGCCGGCCGGGGACCCGGCGGAACAGCAGGCGCTGCACGACGCGATGTGGCGCGCGATCATGAAGTTGCCCGCGCGGCAGCGGGCGATGGTCGTCCTGAGGTACTACGAGGACCTGAGCGAGGCGCAGACGGCGGACGTACTGGGAGTGTCGATCGGTACGGTCAAGTCGGCCGTGTCGCGTGCGCTCGGCAAGCTTCGCGAGGACCCCGAGCTGGGTCCTGTGCGCTGATCGGTGTGGCTGATCAGTGCGGGGCAAGCACACTGCTCACGCCGGGGCAAGGAATCCTGTCGTGACGTGATCGATCATCCCGGAGTAGTGACATACCGCGCGGTATGTGAGCAGAATCAGCCCAACCCTTACTACCGCGTAGGCAATGTCGCCCCCGGGAGGACGCCGTGCTGAGCACGATGCAGGACGTACCGCTGTTGATCTCGAGGATCCTGACCCACGGGTCGACGATCCACGGTTCATCTCAGGTGATCACCTGGACCGGTGAGGGTGAGCCGCAGAGGCGCTCGTTCGCCGAGATCGGGAGGCGGGCGGCACAGCTGGCGCATGCGCTGCGTGTCGACCTCGGAGTCCGGGACGACGACCGGGTCGCGACGCTGATGTGGAACAACGCCGAGCACGTCGAGGCGTACTACGCGATCCCCGCCATGGGCGCGATCCTCCACACGCTCAACCTTCGGCTACCCCCCGAGCAGCTCGTCTGGATCGTCAACCACGCGGCCGACCGCGTGGTCGTCGCCAACGGTTCGCTGCTTCCGCTGCTCGCGCCGCTGCTGCCCCACCTCAAGACCATCGAGCACGTGGTGGTCTCCGGCCCCGGCGACCGTTCACTGCTGGACGGGGCGTCGGTCCAGGTGCACGAGTACGAGGACCTGATCGCCGGCAAGCCGGAGAGCTACGACTGGCCGGAGCTGGACGAGCGCCAGGCCGCGGCCATGTGCTACACCTCCGGCACGACCGGCGACCCCAAGGGAGTCATCTACTCCCACCGGTCGATCTATCTGCACTCGATGCAGGTCAACATGGCGCAGTCCATGGGCCTCACCGACGCGGACACCTCTCTCGTCGTCGTCCCGCAGTTCCATGTGAACGCCTGGGGCCTGCCGCACGCGATGTTCATGACCGGCGTGAACGTGCTGATGCCGGACCGTTTCCTCCAGCCCGCCCCGCTCGCTGAGATGATCGAGAGCCAGCGCCCGACACACGCGGCCGCCGTCCCGACCATCTGGCAGGGACTGCTCGCCGAGCTCAAGGCCAAGCCCCGTGACGTGAGTTCGCTGACCCAGGTCACCATCGGCGGCTCGGCCTGTCCCCCCGCCCTGATGAAGGCTTTCGACGAGCTCGGGATGCGCGTCTGTCACGCCTGGGGCATGACGGAGACCTCCCCGCTCGGCACGATCGCGCGTCCTCCGGCCCAGGTGGTGGGCACGGACGAGGAGTTCGCGTACCGCCTCACGCAGGGCCGTTTCCCGGCGAGCGTCGAGGCCCGGCTGACCGGCCCGGGCGGCGAGCGGCTGCCGTGGGACGGCGAGTCGGCGGGCGAGCTCGAGGTGCGCGGCCCCTGGATCGCGGGCGCGTACTACGGCGGCCAGGGCGCCGAAGTCCTGCGCCCCGCCGACAAGTTCAGCGAGGACGGCTGGCTCAAGACCGGCGACGTCGGCACGATCAGCCCCGACGGATTCCTGACTCTCACCGACCGCGCCAAGGACGTCATCAAGTCCGGCGGGGAGTGGATCTCCTCGGTGGACCTGGAGAACGCGCTCATGGCCCACCCCGACGTCGCCGAGGCCGCGGTCGTCGCCGTCCCGGACGACAAGTGGGGTGAACGTCCGCTCGCCACCGTCGTGCTGAAGGAAGGCGCAGGCGCCGACTTCGAGTCCCTGCGGTCGTTCCTCGCCGGCGAGGGCAAGATCGCCAAGTGGCAGCTTCCCGAGCGCTGGACGATCATCGAGTCGGTACCGAAGACGAGCGTGGGCAAGTTCGACAAGAAGGTGCTGCGCAGGCAGTACGCGGCGGGCGAGTTGGACGTCACCCAGATCTGACGGTACCCAGATCTGACGGTCATCGAGGGCGTTGAGTGATGGCCTTCTGTCCGCATTTGATGCAGTAAGTGAGTTGGGGCGTTGTTTCACGTGAAACAACGCCCCAACTCACGTATGCGCACGCGCACTTCTCACGGAACCAGCGGTGCTGGGCAGGAAGGGCGCTCAGTTCGTGCCGATGCGCGCCAGCAGGTCCACGATCCGGCCCTGCACCTCGGTACTCGTCGACCGTTCCGCGAGGAACAGCACCGTCTCCCCCGCCGCGAGCCGCGGCAGTTCGGTCGGGTCGACGGCGGCGGTGTAGACGACGAGCGGGGTGCGGTTGAGCTGGCCGTTCGCCCGCAGCCAGTCGACGATTCCGGCACGTCGGCGGCGTACCTGCATCAGGTCCATCACGACCAGGTTCGGCCGCATCTGCGAGGCCAGCGTGACGGCGTCCTCGTCCGACGAGGCGCGTGCGACCTGCATCCCGCGCCGCTCCAGCGTCGAGGTCAGCGCCAGCGCGATCTCCGCGTGCTCCTCGATGAGCAGGACCCGCGGCGGGTGCTGCTCGCTGTCGCGCGGAGCCAGGGCCTTGAGGAGTACGGCCGGGTCCGCGCCGTACGCCGCCTCACGGGTCGCCTGACCGAGGCCCGCTGTCACTAGGACCGGGACCTCGGCGGCGACGGCGGCCTGACGCAGCGACTGGAGCGCCGTGCGCGTGATCGGGCCGGTGAGCGGGTCGACGAAGAGCGCGGCCGGGAAGGCGGCGATCTGCGCGTCGACCTCCTCGCGCGAGTGCACGATGACGGGCCGGTAGCCGCGGTCGCTGAGCGCCTGCTGGGTGGTGATGTCCGGCGCGGGCCAGACCAGCAGCCGGCGCGGGTTGTCGAGCGGCTCCGGGGGCAGCTCGTCGTCCATCGGCTGCGGATGGGGCTGATTCGCGACCTCGACCGCCCCGCCGGGGCCGTCGAGCGGCTCGGGGCCCTCATCGGCGTTCTCGTCAGGGGCTCCTATGGCGTACGAACGGCCGGTGCCCTCGGTCGTGTTGGCCAGCCGGGACTGGGCTCCGCCGCCCTGCGGGTGCGGGCGGGCCGCCGTGTCCGACTGCTCGGCTGCCTCGACGACGGGCTCGGGACGGGTGCCGAGCTTACGACGCCGCCCGGAGCCGTTGGTCGAGTGCGGAGGAGGCGTGGGCGCCTGGGGCTGCGGAGCGCCCTGGGCCTGGGGTTGGGCTTGGACCTGAGCTTGAGCCTGCGACTGTGCCTGAGGAATCGGCTGGGGCGTCGGGGACGCGGGCCGGCTCGGCCGGGGCTGCTGCGCGTCCGTCATACGGCGCCCGAACGGGACGCCCTGCCCGAGCGTACGGACGCTGAACGCGCGGCCCTGCGTCGAGTTGGGGTCGACGGGAGGCGCCGTGGCCTCGGCGGGGAGCGGCTGGGCGGCACGGGGCTGCTCCGAGGCAGGCGCGGCCGCGGGCTCCGGTTCCGCCGGTCCGTCGGCCGTACCCGGCCAGGGCTGCCCCGCCGCACCGGCCTCCGGCTGTACGGGGACTCCGGCGCCGGAGGTGTCGGCCGCACCGGGCCAGGGCTGCTGTGCCGCAGCCGCGTCTGCGGGGGTCTGGGGCGGCTGCTGCTGGGCGTTCTGCGCGGGGGCCTGGGTGCCCTGGGCGGGCACAGCGGCTGCCGGGATTCCGCCGGGGCCGATGGCTCCCGCGGGGCCCGCCGCACCGGCCGGAGCAGCTTGGCCCGGCACAGCCTGCGGCGGAAGGGCCTGCCCCGGAGCACCCGGTTGCGGCATGCCCTGCGGAGGAACGGCCTGCCCGGGAACGGGACCGCCGGGGCCGGCCTGGGCGGGGGCGCCCTGACCGGGGTTTCCCTGGATTCCCTGGTTCTCCTGGGCAGGCACGGCGACGGGCAGAGGCTGCCCGGAAGCAGCCTGCGGCGCCATGCCCTCACCGGGTACGCCCTGCGCCTGGGGCAGCTGTCCGGGCAAGGGCAGCGCCTGCCCGGGAACGCCCTGTACGGGACCCAGTTGCGCGGGCATTCCCTGCCCAGGAGCCCCTGGTCCAGGAACTCCCTGACCCGGAACCGCCACGGCCTGTCCCGGAGCGACGGGCGCACCCTGCACACCCTGGGCCTGGGCCTGGGCCTGGGGAGCACCCTGCGCCGGAGCCATCTGCCCGGGAACTCCCGGCACCCCGGTGGCGGTGGCCGCATCGAACTCGCCCGCCGCCTGTCGAGCCCGCCGACGCCCGCTGGGCGCCTGCAACGGATGAGGCTGGGGCGGCGTGTGATCGTCGGCCGCGTTGTGCGAAGCCATGTCGTGGCGTCCGTCGTCGGCCTGGGCGGGAGCATGTCCCAGCGCTGCCTGGCTGAGAGCCGGCTGACCGACGGGCGCTTGGGTGAGGGCTGCCTGGCCGTGTGCTTCGGCCTGCTGGGCGGCGTACTCGGGAGAGCGGTCCGCCTCGGCTGGCGGGAGCGCGAACACCGCGCGCGGCCCCGCCTCCTGCGCCGCCGCACGCTCGGCCGCGGCGGCCAGCGCACGCCGACGCCGTCCCGTCGGCTGAGGTGTGCCACCACTGGCGTCCCCGGCGGCACCCGCGTCCGGAGTGGGCGAAGGAGCCGCGGGCAATGCCGCCGGCAGCGCCTGCCGTTCGCCGTCCCGTCGCGCTCGCCGTCCACCGGCGGGTACGGGCACGCCCTGCGGAGGCACGGTCTCCCCCAGCCCCGTGGCAGCGGCACCGGCGGCGTGCTCGGCGGCGGTCACGACCGCGCCCTCGGAGACGCCGTCGCCCTCGGCCGGACTGGGCCGCCCTCGCCGCCGTCCGGTCCCACCGGAACCCTCGGCGCCGCCCTCGTCGGCCGAGACCTGAGCGGGAAGCGCGAGCTGAGCCCCGCCTCCGCCACTGTCCCCGGCAGCGCGCCTGCGCCGCCCGGTGGGCACGGCCGTCTCCGTCGAGGGCCCGACCTCGCTCTCCAGGAAGGCGTCGACGGAAGCCCGCCGGGCCCGTCGTCGCCCCCCGCCCTGCGGTGAGGCCTGTTCGGGCAGCGCGACCGCGGAACCGACGCCGCCACCGCCCGGAGCCGAGCCCGGATCCACACCGCCGCCCGGACCCGTACCCGTACTCACGGCCACGGCCATTCCGGCGTCCGCACCGGGAGCCGGAACCGCCCCGGCCCCGCCCCCGATCGGCACCTCGAGAACGAACGCGCTGCCGCTCATCCCGGGAACCTCGTGCGTCTGCAGCACTCCGCCGTGCGCGCGCACGATGCCGCGCACGATCGGCTCGTGCACCGGGTCTCCCCCGGTGTACGGCCCGCGCACCTCGATCCGTACAACCTCGCCGCGCTGCGCGGCCGCGACGACGACGGTGTTGTCCATGTAGCCACCGGCCGAGACCGGCGCGTTGCCCGTGGAGTCGACGCCCGCGACGTCCGCGACGAGGTGCGCGAGCGCCGTCGCGAGCCGCTGCGGGTCGACCTCGGCCTCGATGGGCGGCGCGTGCACGGCGAACTGCACCCGTCCGGGCCCGATCAGCTCGACCGCCCCGTCGACACCGGCCGCGACGACCGCGTCCAGCATCACCTTCGTACGCGTGACCTCTTCGGTCCCGGAGTCGAGGCGCTGGTAGGCGAGCACGTTGTCGACGAGCGTGGTGATGCGCGAGTAGCCCGCCGAGAGGTGGTGCAGCACCTGGTTGGCCTCGGGCCACAACTGCCCGGCGTCGTCCGCGGCGAGGACCGACAGCTCGGTCCGCAGCTGATCCAGCGGCCCGCGCAGGGAACGCCCGAGCACGGCGAGCAGCTGTTCGTGCCGCGCGGCCAGTGCCTCGTAGCGGTCCTTCTCGCGCTCGGCGAGTGCCGCGTACCGGTCGTCACCGGCGGCCAGCTCCTCCTCGTGCCGCTCACTAAGCTCGGCGAGCTGAGTGCCGTGCTCCTCGCGGAGCGCCGCCAGCTCCTTCGCGTGCTCCTCGGCGGCCCGTTCGAGCTCTTCCTGGTGGCGCTGGGCCTCGGCGTCCTTCTCCTCCGCCAGCGAGTCGTACGGCCGGCGGTCCGTGAAGGTCATCACGGCCCCGACGAGCTGGTCACCGTCCCGTACGGGCGCGGTGGTCAGGTCGACCGGCACCTTGTCACCGCTCTTGGACCACAGGACCTGCCCGCGCACCCGGTGCTTGCGCCCGGAGCGCAGGGTGTCGGCGAGCGGCGACTCCTCGTACGGGAAGGGCTCGCCGTCGGCGCGCGAGTGCAGCATCAGCGGGTGCAGTTCCTGCCCGCCCAGGTCGCTGGCCCGGAAACCCAGTATCTGAGCGGCGGCCGGGTTGACGAGAACGACGCGTCCCTCGGTGTCCGTTCCCACGACACCCTCGGCGGCGGCCCGCAGGATCATCTCCGTCTGCCGCTGCGAACGGGCGAGCTCGGCCTCGGTGTCGACGGTGCCGGAGAGGTCGCGTACGACGAGCATCAGCAGCTCATCGCTGGTGTAGCCGTAACCGTCGTACGCCTGCTGGCCGTTCTCCAGGTTCGCGCTGGTGACCTCGACCGGGAACTCGCTGCCGTCGGTGCGGCGGGCGATCATCCGGGTGGGCCTGGTGCGACCGCTCTCGTCGACGGTGTCGGGCCGCCGCATCGTGCCGGGGATGAGCCTGGAGTCGAACTGCGGCAGCAGATCCAGCAGGCCGCGACCGACGAGCGCCGTGCCTGGGGCCTCGAAGGCCTCCAGGGCGATGGTGTTGGCGTTGACGACCGTTCCATTGGCGTTGACCAGCACCAACGCATCGGGAAGCGCGTCGAGTATGGCTGCGAGGCGAGCAGCGCCTCGGGATGGCCTGCTGCTCACGAGACGCTTCCTCCCTGTTACCGCACCTTGCCGACCGCGGGTGCCATCTTGCCAACCGGTCCGCGACGTGTCACGCGAGGGAGTCTACGGGCAGTGGTTGCGCTCGCGGCGCCGGATGAGAGGGAGGTCGCACGTAGAGGGGACGCAGAACGGACGCAGAAGACACGGAGAACTTGTGACCGTGCGTTTCGCCCCCTCGGCCCATGAGCCCGCTGTGCGATTCCTGTCCACTCGGCCTTTCGTTCCCCACGCACCGAACTTCCCAAAAGCGGGCATTTCTACGATCCGAACCCCGGAAGCACGGGCACGAGCGCGTCCCAGCGTGCGATCTCGCAACCATCGGCGCGCGCGTACGTCGCGTCGACCGGCCGTCCGGCCCAGGTCCCCGTGACGTGCGCGGTGGCCGGACCGCCGTACTGCATGGTGCACATTCCACCCCGCGCGGCCGGCGCGAACGGGTCCTTGCCCCAGGTGGTCTTCCGGTCCAACTGGTCGCAGGCGGCCCGGGCGTCGGGGTGGCTGCCGCCCACCGGGTGACAGTCCAGTTCGAACGTCCCGTCCTTGCCGCCGCCCGCCTTGCTCACGGTCACGGTGAGCCGGTCGGCGCCGTCCGCCCCGCTCACCGGCGGCGGCATGACGGGAACCGACGCGGCGTACGCGGCCGGCGGCGCCGCGGACAGCGCCGCGAGGGACGCGGCGGCGGAGGTGGCGACGGTGAGGGCGAGGCGGCGCAGCATGAGGGCTCCAATGGGTGAGGCGGATCGACGGGACCTGCCGGCGGGGACCTGTTCGGCGGGGACTTGAGGGACGACCTCCGTGTCGGGCTCCGGTGTCTCGTCTCTCGTCCTTCGTCTCTGGCTTCTCGTCTCTCGCCTGTCTTGTCTGTCCCGTCTCTGTCTCGTCGTCCGGGGGCGTGCGCCCCACTCCTCTAACGCCGTCCGCGCCATGACGTTGCGCCGCGGGATGGGCTTTGCCCTCTGACCTTTCCGCCTAGTACCGTGGGGGGCGATTGGTGACAGCCCGCTCGGCTGTGTCATCATCTGCACGCACCATTCGCGCTCGCGCGGACGGTTGTGCTGGAGGCGTCGCCTAGTCCGGTCTATGGCGCCGCACTGCTAATGCGGTTTGGGACTTCAATCCCATCGAGGGTTCAAATCCCTCCGCCTCCGCCACCTGACCAGGGAGTTCGTGCCAATCGGCATGGGCTCCCTGGTTTGCGTTCAGGGCCACTTTCAGCCCCCAGATGGCACGGTGCTGGCACCAACCGCGGAAAGGCGATTCTGGCGGGGAATGAAGGCGGCGATCCGGCGCGTGGCGTCCTCCGCCAACTCCTCGGCCACCACGGCGTAGACGTCTTTTGTAAAGCTCACGCTTGCGTGGCCGAGAACCTCGCTCACGAACTTGTCGTCCACCCCGGAAGCGATCAGCATCGTCGCCGCGCCGTGCCGCAGATCATGGAGACGGATCGGCGGCAGCGGCATGCGGAGCGCCACCTCGACGGCCGCCTCGGTCGTCCGGTACTTCCGGGCGATCCGCTCGACAGACCAGCCCTCCTCGGCCTTCGCGCGGATGTTGCCGTACCGCTCGATCAAGATCCGGAAGCGACTCGACAGGTACTCAGGCTTCAGCGCCGTGCCGTCCTCGTAGCAGAAGACGCGCCCCGCATCCTGATAGGCCTCGCCCCACTGGAAGCGCTCGCGCAGCTTGCGCTTGTGCCACGCCTTCAGCACGGTGACGAGGCCGTCATGCAGCGGGATCTGCCGGTAGCCGGCCTCGGTCTTCGTGTCGTCCAGCTCGTCATCCGACTGGGCTTGCAGGACGTGCAGCCGCTTCCGTTCGAGGCTGAGGTCTTGCTCCTCGGCACCGACCAGCTCGCCGCGGCGCGGACCGTAGTACGCATCCAAGACGAACGCCGGATACAGGCGCTCCTCGCTGGCCTCGGCGAAGTCGAGGAACGCTCCGCACTGGTCGGACGTCCACACCATGACCTTCGCCGGGATGACGCCGGTCTTCTCCCACTGCTCGACACGCTCGCTCGTCCAGAGCAGGGGCTTCGCGCGGCCCTGCTTGCGCTTCCCTCCCTTCGACCGCCAGACCCCGTCAGCCGGGTTGTCAGTCCGGATCTTCGACAGCTTCGACGCGTCCGCGAGAGCGCCGTGCAGCACCGCGTGTACGCGCCGGATGCGCGACTCCGAGATGGGCCGACTGTGCAGCCGCTTCCCGTCTCGCACTGCCCGGACTTCCTGCAGCCGGCGCAGGACCTCGGTCCGCTCGGTCCGCTCGTCGGGCCGGTTGATCTTCCGCATCGCGGCGTACAGCTCGCGGATGTGCTCGTCGTCCAGGTCGACGACCTTGATGTGACCGAGGCCGGGATTCAGGTAGAGGTCGATGGCCTCGCGCTCGCTGTCGAGCGTGCTCTTCTTCAGGCCCTCGCCGGTCTCGGCCTCCGACGTCCGCCACTTGTACCGGCGTTCGAGGTACTCGCCGAGCGTGGTCTTCCGCTCGTCGTGTGCCTTCGGGTTGGCGGCCGTGCCGAGGACCTTGGCCAGCTCCTTCTTGCACTCCGTCTCCGTGGTGTACGGGCCGACGCGCGGCTGCCGGCGATTCCCGGATGCGGACTTGGGCGCCTCGTACCGGGCGTACCAGCCGCCGTGCCCCTTCTTCGGCAGGTTCGGGCACTTCTTCCCGAGGAGCCGTTTCGTCTCCGGGTCCCGGCACGAGCAAGCCTTGTAGGGCTTCACGTCTCGTCGTCTTCCTCTCGCATGGTGTCGATCGGTTCCATCGGGATGTCCGGCTCCGCAGGCGGCACCTCGCCAGCGCGCCGGTACACCTCGCGGACCGCATCATGCAGGCTGATCCGCTTGATGTCGGAGACGGTGCGGGCGAGGTCATCGAGCGTCGACCCCTCGAAGGACTCAGGCTCGATGTAGGCGGACTCCAGCCCGAGCGCTGGCGGAGTAAGCCCCAGTTCGCGCATCTGTTGGCGGACAATCTGGACCGCTTCCTCTGCTGCCCGCATAGCGTCCGAGGCGTCCCGCATCCGAAGCTCATCGACCGAGTCGGGATCGGGTTCCGCCCGGAACTGCTTCAGCTCCGGGTCCCTGAATGTGGCGAGGATGCCGGTGAGCTTCTGGCGGCTGGCCCACCACTCTGCGATCAGCCGGTCGTGGTCTCGATACAGCCCGACTGTCCTGTTGTCCTGGGTGAATTCGTCGTCATTGGGGAGCCGGTCGCTTTCGCCCGTGAACCACTTCAGAGCGGACCAGGTGTCCGCCGGGACGTCGGGGAGTACCTCTGTCTCCTCCTCTCGCCCGACAGGGAAGAGCAGTTCAGCCGGGGGGACGGCGAGGATGCGGGCGAAGACCAGCAGTTCCACCACGCTCAGCGCGGGCCGCCGGCCGCCCTCGAAGTTGGCCAGCACCGACCTTTTGAGCGGGAGCCCGTACTCCTCGGCGCAGATGTCCGCGAACTTCTGGACGCTGAGGCCGATCTCCAGCCGACGTCGCCGGACCTGTTGGGCCACGACGTAGACGAGCCGGGACCTCCACTCTTCTTCACTCACGCGCCGCCGCCTTCACCATAGAGTCCGTTTTCTCAGATGACGGTACAGCGTTTATTGACACCTTGCACCCCCTCGTGCACCCTTAGCAGCGTGGACAACGAACATGCCGCAATCGGCACCTCAGCGAACAACACGCGGGGGATGACGAGACGCGAGTACGCGTCACTGGCGGGGGTGCACCCCGACACGGTGAAGCGTTGGGCGCGCCTCGGGATCGGTCCTCGACCGCGCAAGATCGGCCCCCGGCTCGTGCGCTACAACCCGACCGAGGTGTGCAAGTACCTCGGGATCGGCGAGTCACGGGAGTGCGCGTCGTGACCGCGTGGACGCGCGAAGCCATCGAAGCGCTCGGCCCGACGACCGACGTTCCGACGACCGCCGCGATCGTGGAGGTCAACTCGGACACGATCTACGCGGCGATCCGACGGGGCGAGTGGGAGCTGACCCGCGTGCTCCGCATCGGTCGGAAGATCAAGATTCCGACGCGGGACCTGATCGCCCTCCTGTACGCCCCGGAGTCTGTTCCGCAGGCCACCCCGAGCGTGCCATCGCCGTGCCAACAGGGCGAGTACTCGCAGGTCACAGGCGGCGCACCGCATGCCTCATGCGGTTGTACCCCTGACGTTTCGGCGGTGATCCGCCCCCTCCGGGGCTCATGAGACAGCCCCCCGGCGCCGGTGTCTTCAGCACCAGCGGCGAGGGGCGCCAAGCAACAGACCCGAGAAAGCGCGAAACCCCAGGCCGCCTCGACAGCACCCAGGGAATCGCTTCACAGAAGTGGATCCATCACCGTGAACATCTTGGCATACCGCGCCGACACCAGACAGGACGTGCGCGCGGCGAAGAACCGCAGCGGGCGCAAGCGGCACGGATACCGGCCGCACCGCGCCAACGACCGGCGAGGCAGCGGCACGTCGACGCTCGCGGGTACGGAGCGCACGGCCCGGAACCGGGTGCGCGCCGAGCTGCGGGCGGTCCAGCTTCTGACGAGGACCGGGTGACCACCCGCCCCGCTCTCGGAACCCTGGCCGCCACGACAGCCGGGGACTCCGACGAGTACGACCGTGAGCGCCTGCTCGCGCAGTACCACCGCGAACGCGCGCGGCGTGCCCTCGTGCTCGACAGCATCCGTGCGCACCTCGACGAGCAGCCCTCCCCGCGGGCCGTCCGCGCCTCCGCCCGGAGATGGGTCGCAGATCTTCTTGCCATCGCCGAGAAGGTCGCGAAGAACAAGATGGAGCACCCCGAGTGAACGACGTGCAGCCACAGCTGACCGCCGACCCGGAAGCGATCCGGGCATGGCTCGACACCGCGTTCTCTCACGCGACTGGGCAGCTCAGCATCGCGGCCGCCGTCGGCGGGGGGCGACTGGAGTACGACTTCTTCCCCACGACCGACGGGGGTCGGGCGGCGGCGGTGCAGTACGCCATGAAGCTCGACCGCCGGAAGCCGCAGGGCATCTACTTCCAGTCCACCACCGTGGCTACACGGCCGCCGGAGGGGCGCGGCGGTGAAGCGGCGGCCTACGACCTCACCCATCTGTGGGCGGACGGGGACTACGGCACCCTCGGTCACAAGCCGAGCCCTGATGATCTGCCCGCGCCTCCGGACGCCGAAGCAGTGGCCAAGGTGGTTGCCGAGTCACCGCTCCCTGAGCCCACTGGATGGACCGAGTCGGGCGGCGGCTACAACCCTGTGTGGCTGCTCGACGAGGCGTTCACCATCGAGAGCGACGACGACCGGGCGCGGGTGAAAGACCTGACCATCGGGGTGCAAGCGATCCTCGGGGCGCAGGCTTACCAGTACGGCTGGTCATGGGACACCGAGGTCAGCAACCTCGACCGGCTGATGAAGCTCCCTGGCACCGTCAACCGCAAGCCGGAGTGCCCCGAGCGCATGGCCAAGATCGGCTCCGGAAGCGGAGTCCTGTACGGGCTCGCCGAGTTGGCTGCGCTCATCACGGAGCACGCGCCTGCGGCTCAGGAGATCCTCGCGCAGGCCACCCGGGAGAAGCAGGAGCGCAAGGCGCAGCGGAAGGGCGAGCCCTTGGCCCCGCCGCGGAGCGAGCGGCCGGTGGGACTGCACACCGGTGACGGGCCGCTCGACGTCCTCGCCGACATGCTGACGTTTCGGGAGATCCTCGAACCCGAGGGGTGGACGTACGCCAGGCACAGCGGCGGGTGGGAGCAGTGGCTGCGCCCCACTGCCGGCGGTGATGCGCCGAGCAGTGCGTACAGCCTGAAGTGCAACGACCATGTCGCAGTGAACTGGTCCGAGCGCTCGGACCTGCCGGTGGGTGCGCTTCCGTCGGGGCGGAAGCTCACGATCGGCACCCTGTGGTCGCACCTCCACTACGCCGGGAACACCTCGGAGGCGGCTCGCGACATCATGCGGGCCGCAGCCGGTCGACAGGCTCGCGGGGCGGCCGGGCGACTGCCCGTGACGGTCCTCGCCGAGGTACAGCGACGGTGCATGCCGGACGGGCCGCAGGAGCGCGACACCGAGGCGAGCCTCCGCGCACTGATTGCAGACGACCCGTGGGACGGCCCGCAGGACGAACCCCCGGAGGGCACCGGAGAGGCGACCGCGGAGCCTGCGGACCGGCTCCCCGCCACCTTCTGGAGTGCCACGGCCGTGCTCCGCCAGATTCGGCAGATGGCGCAGGCCCGCCGGACTTCCCCGGACGCAGTCCTGCACGCAGCCCTCGCTCGCACCGCCGCCATGGCAGACCCCACCGTCCGCGTCGACAGCGGCATCCACCAGCCAGCGACCATCGGGTGGTACTGCGGACTGTTCGGGCCGTCCGGAGCTGGCAAAGGTCAGGCCGAGAAAGCAGCCAGAGAACTCACCCCGTTCCCGATGGTCGACCTCGCGTACATCGACATCTCCACCGGGCAGGGCCTGATCGCCGCCTACCTCGACCTTGAGACCGACCCCGACGACGACAACGGGAAGAAGAAGGTCCTCGTGCAGAAGAGGACCCGCGGCTACGCCCTCGCCACCGAAGGCAGCGTCCTCGACGCCATGGCACAGATGTCCGCAGCCGCCTCGCTCAACGGCGTCCTGTGCAAGGCGTGGATGAGCGAGCGGCAGGGGACGTCCAACGCCGAGGTCGAGCGGCGGCGCGCCCTACCCGAGGACGCCTACACCCTCTCGATGTCCCTCGGCGTGCAGGAGGAACCCGCGGCGAAGCTGCTGGAGATGGGGTCCATCGGCCTCCCGCAGCGCCTCGCCTGGGCTCACGCCACCCTTGGCCCCGACACCCCGAAGAAGAGGCCCGCGGTCACGGGCCCTGTCCTCGTGACGACGAGGAACGGTGAGGACACGCCCGTCACCACGTGGGTGTCCACGCTGCGCGACCTCACCATCCCGGTGCCCGAACGCGTCACCGAGGAACTCGACGAACTTGCGCTGGAGATCTCCTTCGGCCGAGGCGCTGAATCTCCGCTCGATACGCACGAGCCCCTGTGGCGGTTGAAGTGTGCCGCGCTGCTGGCCCTCTTGCACGGGCGGACGGAGGTCAAGGATGAGGACTGGGACTTGGCGGCCGTGATGTGGCGGACCTCCCGGAATGTTCGAGACCGAGTCCAGGAAGCTGCCAGGCGGCGCACGCAGGTCGAGGCGGACGCGCGGCGGGCCGAGGCGGTGCTGACCGCAGCAGAGTCCCAGGCGGCCGTGTACGAGGTCGTCAACGGCGTACACCCCTCCGTCGTCAACGTCGCCAAGCGGGCACACCGCTTCCTCACACGCAAGGGCGAGGAGATCCCCGCCCGCGACGTCAACCGGTCGTGCGTGGCGACGAAGGACCGCGACAAGTACCGGGCGTCCGGAGCGGAGGATTCCCTGTGGCCCGCGGCGCTGCAGTACGGGTGCGAGCAGGGCTGGTTGGTGGCTCTCTCCGAGGGTGCCCTTCTCGCCGCTGGTGCGAAGGCACCGGAGTAGCTGTGGCGACTGAGAGTGCTGTCGGAACGTCGGAACCGTCGGAACGAAAGTTCCGACAGTCTCTCTCGGTGAATGCGGACATTGCTAGACAAAACAATCGAGTTGAGAGTCACGTACCGCGCGAATCCCCAGGTCAGTTCGCGAACCACTGTCGGAACTTCCGGGTTCCGACACCAGAGTTCCGACACCACGGAGAGTGAACGGATCACCCATGGCAGACGCCGAACTCGAACGACAGCTTCACCAGCTCGGCCAGGACGCCCGGGACGTGTGGCAGGCCGGCGCCACCCAACACGACGTGCTCGTCCACGTCGTCGTCAGCCTCGGCGGCTGGACACGGGACGACGAGAACCACCTCGAACTCCTCGACGCGCTCGCACGGATCAGGGAGCGCCTCGAAGCCACGACACCGCCGTGAGGCTCGGCCGGTACTCGGTTACCTGCCCGCTCACGCGTAGGAACTTCCGGCCGTCACCCGGCGACCGGCCAACCCGAAGAAGGAGCAGCACCGTGACCATCACCCGCGACGACAAGAAGAAGGTCCGCGAGGAACTCCGCGGCCTCCGCTACGACCTGAAGGTCTGGACGCTCAAGGCGCCCGGCTCACATCCGGAGCTGGGCGCCGTCTGCCACGAGCACCGCAGTTGGCGCCGCGGTATCGCCGCGAGCTGTGAGCCGTGCACGTTCGTCGCGTTCCGTGCGGAGAAGGCCGGCCAGGTCCGTGCCGAGATCCGCACGCTCAACGACCGGCTCAACGGTCGTACGCCCGAGCCGGAGCCCGCGACGAGGAAGGCGACGGTCATCACGGGCAGTGGCGAGCAGCTCGTCATGTTCGTCTGACTGCGCCCGTACGACATCGGCCCGCCCCAAGGCAGATGGGGCGGGCCACCCCCAGACAACCACACCAAGGAGCACCACATGACCGACAACTTCACCGACGCCGACGCCAAGGCCCTCTGCGCCGAACTCGGCATCGAGACCAAGACCGTCACCGACACCTTCGGCCGCACGCTCCTCGTCATCAACGAGGCCGGCATGCGCAAGCTCGCCGACCACTCGCCGTACGGCGCCCCTGCGGCGCACGCCAAGGTCGACCAGATCTTCGCCGCCGCCCGTGACGCCCACGGCCTGTAGCCCGCACACGGAATCGGCCGGCCCCGCGGGTATCGGGGCCGGCCACCCCCAGCAGACCACGGAGGAACCCAAGATGACCACCGCCCACCCCCGCCGCGTCCAGGTGACCGGCGACATGTTCCACCCCCAGCTCCCCGCCCGCGCCCACTGGGCCGGACGGCAGCGCCCGCACCTGGCCGAGTCGCCGTTCGCAAACCCGCACCCTGTTGACGGCGGACGCAAGACGCCGTGCCCCAGCTGCGGAGTACGGCACACCCTCGCCGAGGCGCTCAGCCTCTACCGGCGGCACCTCGACCAGAACCCCGACCTCGTGCGCCTCGCGGCCACGGTCGAGGCTGACGTGCAGTTCGCGTGCCGCTGCGAGCTCGACCAGCCGTGCCACGTCGACGAACTCCTGCGTCGCGCGGACGAGGTCGCGGTGATCGCGCTCGGCGATGACCGCGACACCACGTTCGCCGTGCAGACCACCCCGGTTCGTACGGGCGAGTGCAGCGCCGAGAGCGACAGCTGCGGGAAGCCCGGGGTCGTCGCGGTCCGCGTCACCATCGGCCAGCTGCGCCCCGACGAGATCAGCACGCTGCGGATCACGATGTGCGCCGAGCACGAGGGCAACGCCCCGCGGATGTACGAGCTGCAGGTGGCCTCCGCCCGCGAGTTGCAGGACCCCGTGAAGAACGCGGAGTTCCTCGCCACCGTCGGCCAGGCCGGTTGACCCGCCCAACGGCCGCCCTGCGCCGGGGGTTCGGGCCAGTCCGTACCCCCGGGTCGAAGTAGTCCAGTTGAAGGAGGAGAACGATGAGGGACCCGAGTAGGCCGCCTGTCACCCCCAGTGCGGCCGTGCACGCCGAGCGGATTCGTGCGCGTACGGAGGTGCGGGCCGACGAGGAGCCCGGTACTACGGCTGGGCAGTCGACTGCCGAGCGGATCGCCGCGCGGATCTTGCCTGGTTACCGGCGGGATGAGGAGCTTCGCGCGCAGGCCCGCATGGGTGAGCTCCGGGCGCGTGGCGTCATCTCGGCCGCCGATGAGGCGCCCGACGAGGACGAGGAGTACGAAGTCGTCGACGAGGAGGAGATTGACGAGGACGACGTCGAGGAGGATGACGAGCCGGTGTCGACGGCCGAGCGTTACGCCCGCCGGGAGCGGCAGCGGCAGCAGGCTGAGCATCAGGCGACCTTGGCGGCTCACCGTGGTCGGGCGCCTCTGCCGCAGGTTGGGCATGTCTACGCGGCGCAGTTGGCGCAGCCTCACCTGTTTGCCCATGGCAGGCAGAATCCTGGGTCGTAAATTCACTGCTCGATGATTTGGGCCCGGTCATCGCCGCGGCGGCCGGGCCCAAGTTGACCACTACCGCGCGCGAGGAAAAGGACCACCGTGATGACCATCTCGCAGGCGCCGCGTCCGACGTCTCCCGGCTCCCTGGTCGAAAACGTTTCACCTTCAACGGGGCGTTGGGGGCCGCGTCGTGGTGGCCCGTATCCGTATCTGCGTCTGGATCTCGGGATCAAGGCCACTCAGGGCTTTGCCGTGTTCGAGCGGGTCATGGCTGGCGCTTCCTTCCGTCAGGCCGCCGCCGCGCTCGATCTGTCGGTCACGACTGCGTGGCGCAGACACTGGTGGTTCATCGACTGGATGCAGCCCGAGTGGCATGGCCGGCCGCCTGGTCCGATTCCTCCGCAGCGTGGGACGCGGGCGTGTCCGCGGGGGCGGCCGTATCTGCCGACTCTCGATGGCCCGCCTGATCTGAAGCGATCTCGTAGAAAGGGCTCCACCTCATGAATCCGAGTGAGCGGAACGCGAAGCGTGTTGATGCGTTGTTGCCTCTGGCGGGCGGTAAGAGCAACAAGGCGGTGGCCGAGGAGGTCGGTGTGAATCCGGCGACGATCGGCACCTGGAAGAAGGACCCCGCGTTCGCGTGCGAGTTGGCTCGCATCAAGGAGCTGGTCGACCGTAAGCCGATGGATGCGCATGCCGTTCTTGCGGCGGTGACGGAGTCGTCGGCCCGCCTCAATCCGCCGGCTGGTCCGGTGGTGGTGTCGATCCCTGCGGGTGCGTCGGCTCGTCGGCGTCGGCAGTTGATCGGGCGGGCGGTTGCCAGGGCGTTGGAGGCTGGGGAGCGATGAGCGTGGAGGCGCTGGTGGGACGGGTTACTCGATGACCCGTTGAGCTGGTAACGGTAGAGGGATTTCACAATGCGGAGGCCCGGCCCCTGGGAGTAGGGGTCGGGCCTTTTTGCCGTGACCGCAACCATCGAACACCCTTGCATTCTAGCCGATTTACGCAGGTGAAACGGCTAGAATGAGTTGAGCTATTCGGTCTGCCGTGATGTGAATAGCGGCCATCGAGCGAGGGAGACGCATTGTGGTGACTGAACAGGAAATCGCGGAGGCTGAGGCTGCTGCCGAGGAGGCGGAGGCGAAGCTCGACCGGGCCGAGCAGTACCAGGACACCTCGGGCAGCAAGCAGGCCGTGAATGAGTTCCGGGCTGCGCATGTCGATGCGCATGCCGCCCGCGACTATCTGCGTCGGCTGCGGTCCGTGTGGGCGCGTGAGCAGGCTGGGCAGGCGCGCCGGGAGGCGGCTGAGGCGGCGCTCGCGAAGAAGCGCGGCAAGACGGTGGCCCGGCTGACGGAGGGCCGTGACAGGGCCGCTGAGGCGGTCGCCGTCCTGGACCGGGCTGCGGCCGAGGCGCTGGCAGCGGTCGCCGCGTACACGACGCTGGTGCAGTCGACGGCCGGGGAGTTGCGGGCGGCGGGTCTGCGGCATGACGACGGTGGTGTCGAGGGTGGCGCCACGGACGGTTCGGTCTACCTCACCGACGGGGGTGTCACTGAGGTGTGGCGGCCGGCTTCGGGTCCGGACATGCTCGGGGCGTTGGTGTCTGCGGCGGTTGCTGCGCATGATCAGCGGCATCCGTTGGCGAAGCGGTGGCGGCATTCGGGTGGTCTGGCGCAGCAGGCTGGTGCCGAGGCGCTGTTGAAGGCGGTCGCGCGGTGAGCCGGGACGACATCGGCGGGTACGGCGGCCCGTCGGATGACGGGGTGGCTGCGCAGGCCTGGCGGATGGCGTGGCAGATCGACGGTGCCCGCGAGGAGTTCGTTGAGTCCGGGGCGCCGGTCGGTGTCGACAGTGTGAGCCCGATGGTGGAGGCGCTCACCGCCGCGCTGGCGGGTGTGGATCTGTCGCCGGTCTCGGAGGCCCGCGCCGGTGGGCAGGAGCTCGGTTGGTCGGCCCGGTCCGGGAGGCAGGCGTGAGTCGCCGCAAGGCGCGCAGCGAGTACCTCACCGCATGACGAAGGCCCCGCCCAACGGCGGGGCCTCTGCATACGCGCGGCTACTTACTGACCGGCCACTCCACCGGCTCGTCCAGATCCTGCGGCGAGTACAACACCCGCTCCGCACTGCCTGACCCTTCCGACACCTCGAAGAAGACGTTGCCGCGTACGCAATCCCCGCCACGAACCTTCGCGTCCATCGGGTACACCGGCTGCGGCAACCCGGCCCCGCTCATGTGGAAGGGCTCCGCACGCGCCCCGTCCTCGTAGGCCAGGGACCACACGAACGGGCTCACCGTCATCGCCTCATCGTCCCGGTTGCACACCTTGACCTCGACGAGGGCCAGCTTCTGCCCGTCCTGCAGCATGCCCGGCGGGCTGGTAATGCCCTTGTCCTTGTAGGCGAGCGCTGCGGCGGAGAACTGGATGCCGCCCGAGTTCACGTTGACGGTGTCTCCGAGGCGGAGAGTCTCCTTGGTGGGCGATGGGCTCGGGGTCGGCTTCGTGCTGGCGGATGGTGTGTCGGTGGCTTTCGACACGGCGGGCTTGTCGTCGTCGCTTCCTCCGCAAGCGGTGAGCGTGGCGAGCAGGCAGGCTGCGAGCAGTGCAGTGGTGTGGCGCATGGTCCCCCCAGGACGTGTGCGGTGGAGTCGCATCATCGTGGGACGGGCACCGTTGTGTGACGGGTATAGCCGTGTTGTGACCCTGAGGGGTGATGTGTGCGGGTGGGGTTCCCTTCCGGCGTAGTGGGAAGGGAGGCCACGGCTCCGTCATCTGGACGGGTGAGACCGCGTGAAGGCTCGACCGTGGCCTCCCGACCGTGGGCCGCCCCGCCCCGTGTTCGTACCGGGGAGGGGCAGGGCGGCCGTGCCCGGGCCGAGGCCGGGCACCCTCTGACGGGTCGGCGGAGACGCGTACGCCGCGGCGTCAGGGATGGTCCCGCCCGCCCCCTTGAGCCTGGGGTGCGGGGACGGGCGGGAGTCTCAAGTCCGCGTGCCGATCGCGAGGGTGTCGCAGCCGGACAGCTGGACCGTTGCGCGCAGGACGATCGCAAGGCGCCGGTCGTCGATCTCCAGCACGCGGGCGAGGCTCGTCTGGTGCGGGCCCGCGAGCGACAGGACGAGGTCGAGGAACGCGCGGTCGCTCTCGTTGAGACCCAGGGTGTACAGGCGCTTCCCGAACCGCTCCCAGTCGCAGCCCATCCGACCCTCAGGGGTCTTCACGACCAGCGCCGTACGGACGCGTTCCAGCGAAAGGAGGAATTCCTCGTCGACGAGCGCGCGCACGGCCGCCTTGTGACGCGGGTTGGCTGCCGATGCCAGCAGCAGTGCCCCGAGCGATGGCGCGTCCTCCTCGTCGATGGTGTGAACGTCGGTGTCTTGGGTCGTCGTCATCCGAATGCCTCCGCGGGGAGTTGGGGCCCGCCCGGGCCGAACGCCGCGCCGAGCAGGGTGGGATCGGTCAGTCGGCCAGACCCGTCGGGGCGCTCCATCCACACGCGGCCTCGTACCGGGAACAGGGCAGGCGGGCACCTCAGCACCCAGCCGACCGGGTACACGGTCAACTGGCGGACGTCGTCGAGCTCGTCGTCGAGGTCGGGTGGCAGGAGCCACCAGGCCGTGGACTGGGTGACGTCCGCGAGGACCGGTCCGACGCGGTGGTGGCCGATGCGCTTCACTGCATCCATCGATCCGGCGAGCGGCGCCTCGGCGACCCGCCAGTGGGTGCCGGTCGGGATCGGCGCGAGGTCGTCCGCGTCCCACGCTTTCTGTGTGAGAGCGGGGTGTTCGGCGCAGGAGAGGAGCCATTCCTGTCCTGCCTGCCGGAGCGATAGGGCGGGCTGTGTGGCCATGGCCAGGACCGTAGGGAGTCCGATTGCGCGGGTGCGCGCCGATTGCGCGTGATTGCGAAGGCCGAGCAGGGTGTTGCAGCCGGTTGCTTACGAGAGGTTGAGAGCGGCCCGGGCACGGCCGATCAGACGGTGTGCGTGCGCCCCTTGGACGGCCGACTCATCGAGCCACTCCCAGGCCCGCTCGTACAGGGCCAGGCTCTCCTCGTCCTCCAGCCACATCTCCGTGCTCAGCGTCTCCACGATGACGAGCCGCCGGTCATAGATCCAGAACCCGTGCGAGGGGCTGCGGCGCAGCTGCGCCGAGAACGGCACGACGCCGAGCTCAACGGTGTCCAGGCCGATCAGGGAGACGAGCCGGTCCAGTTGGGCCGCCATGACCTCGCGCGGGCTCGTGAGGGCGTACAGGGCACCCTCCCAGATCAGCATGCGGAACGAGCGGCCCGGCTCGTACAAGGCCGATTGCCTACGGATCCGGGCACGCACCGCGTCCTCAACGTCCATGTCCGGGATCTGACGGAACGCCGCGTTGGCCGCGAACACGTGCCGCGCGTACTCCGCGGTCTGGAAGAGGCCGGGGATCCGTACGACTTCCAGGCCCCGGATCATCTGCGTGTGCTCGGTCTCGGCGACCGCCTGTTCCTGCCGGGCCCGGTGCCCGTTGGCCAACTGCCGGCGCATCGACCGGTACTGCGTCTCCAGACCGGTGAGACGCCCGGACAGTTCAGTCGCGACGTCGGGGCGCTCGACCGCCTCGGCCCACAGCCTGAGGTCGTCGCCGCTCGGGGTCTGCTTGCCGTTCTCCAGGCGCGAGACCTTGGAGCGCTGCCAGCCGAGGCGTTCGGCCAGGCCCTTGCCGTCGAGTCCGGCCTCGGTGCGCAGCTCGCGGAGCCGGGCACCGAGGGCGATTCGGGCGGACTGGAAATCGGTGCTCACACGGTGGAACGTACCCGCGCTGCGAACTCTGCGGTACGGATCGCGTAATGCCAGGCAGCGTCTCGGGCCTGGCACGCGGCGAGGACTTCGGCCGGCTCCTGGGTGACGGTCACGCCGAGGGTGGTGTCGTCCTCGTCGAAGACGAACCGGAGCAGCGTGCGGGAGTCGATCAGCCAGAAGTCGAAGTCCGGCAGGCCGAGCCGTACGGCGTCCGTACGGAGGAGGTAGCGGACCTCGTCACCGGCGGCGACGTTGCTCGGGGCTCGGGCGAGGAGGAACCGCTGCCCTTCCGTGAGCGGGTCATCGACGAGGCGTACCCGCTCGAACCTCTTCCCGGCGGCCGTCTGCGTCTCGACGTTGGTTCGCCAGGCGTCCGGCGGATCGTGGGTGAAGTCCTCGCCGGCCTTCCAGCGGGGCCAGTTCGGGCCGTTGCGGTCGGTGGCGTAGCCGCGGCGGGTCTCCAGTCTCCAGGCGGTGTGCTCGAAGTCCTGAAAGACGTGGCTGATCTCCTTGAAGGGGATCACCTCGGGCACGGTCACTCCTTGGGGGCGAAGCGGGTGAGCAGGTCGCGCGGGATGACGACGAACGTCTCCGAGTCCTTCACGTCCCGCAGTTGGTCGAGGTGCTCGGGGTCGGTGAGCTTGTCGCCCTGGACGACGATGTCTCCGGTCTCGACGACTTCGTACAGGGTGGGGCAGTCGCCGCCGTCGCTGGTCGTGCCGAGGAACCTGAGTGTCATGTCGCCCTCCATCTGCGCTGGTTGGACGTCCAGCATGCGCAGGGTTGAGCGTGCACGCCCGGGGATTGCGGCAGATTGCGGCTGCTCCTCGACGCGATTCGATTGCGCGCAACCGTGTGCCTGAGCCGCGGGGAGCTACCTCCCCTATTTGATCGCGTGCTTTCCGCTGAGGATCTTGGTGACGTAGGTGTTGGCCACTGACTGAGCGAGGCTCTTGGAGAACTGGTACTCGGTCTTCTGGATCCGGTTGGTAGCCGTGTCCGTGATCGTGTACCGGTACTTAGCCAATCCGGTGGTGCCGAATCCTGCGAGGTCGATGTTCTCCTCGATGTCTACCCGAAAACGTTCGCGGGTGACCGGCTCGTCAGGCAGTTCCGCATCTAGTCCTTCGGCCAGCCTGTGGGCTGCCGCCATCCGTTCCCGGAGCGGAAGCTTCTTGAGCTGCTGGCGCTGCTCCTTCTTCGCCTGCCTGGATTCCTTCGACATGGCGCACCTCCTCCACGTTCTCCCCAAGCATCTCTATCCAGTATCGCCCTCTAACCGCATAGAGGGTGCGGTGCGTTGGCCATGACCTGCGGATACGTGGCGTGATGGCACTCGAAAGGCACACGAGGGGACTGTCGGAGAGCCCGTCTACGCTGCGTCCATGAGCGCGATCAACTGGGGTGACGCCCCCACGTGGCTGGGTGTCGTATTCGCTGCAGCCGCAGCCGGTGCAGCGGTGTGGACGCTGAAGAGCCAGCGGGACCAGATTGGCGAACAGCGCGATTTCATCGGCGAACAGAGGCGGCTCATCGCCGAGCAGAGCGACACGATGACGTTGGAGCGGGCCGAGCTGCGGGCCAATGCCGAGGAACGGCGGGTGTCGCAGGCCAGGAGGGTCACCATGACATTCGCTACGGCGGGGTCCAGTGGCACCGGTGTCTACAACAACTCGACGGGCTACGACCGATGGCACGTCAACGTCGTCAACGGGAGTGATGCACCAGTACACGACGTCATGGTCCGCTTCGGCGCGCCGTACCTGGCGGTAGCGGCATGGGATCCAGACGCTGTCAGGCACCCAGACAGAGGACGGCGGGGCGTTCCGGTTCATCTGATCGGAGCTTCACGATCAATGGTCTTCGAGTCGCCTTCGTGGACCGAGGAATCGGTCGACAACAACCGCCCGTCGCTTCACTTCACTGATGACGACGGGGCGAAGTGGCGACTCGACGAACACGGCAAGCTGGAGGAGTTGCCGTCTCCGCCGGGACCCCCGTGACGCACGCGAGGCATCGAGGGCGGGCGGACGAAAGCCCCCGTCAAAGCGATCAGCCTTGCCTCCCGGACTCTTCCCGAGCCGTGCGGAGACCCTCGACCATCTCTTGCAGATCGAGGGTGACCCCGTCCGTCTCGCTGCCCCGTCGTTCCATCAGACCGACCGGAAGAGGGCGGATGCGCTCGCGAATCACCATCAACATGGAGGCCATGTGCTCGGCGTCCTCTGCGGCTATCCGGCCAGCCTCGACATGGGCGTCCAGGAATCCCGCGAGGTGGAGGACAGCGTCGAGGGCGTCCTGCTCACTGACAACACCGCGATCTTCAGCGGAGGGAGGATCTTCGTCGTGCGCGAAGGCGGCCATCAGCGCCTGCATCATGCCGTAGAGCCGGTTACCCGGCGTCGTATTGCTCATCCCGAAACGCTACGCCTGACGGCCGAGAAGGGGCAGGGGCGCGGCGGGCTCCGGCCACGGGGCTCAGTCGGTGCCGGCGTCGTACGTACGGCGCCACGCGTTGTGCGCTCGTCGGCCAAGGCGGAGCCGGAGCTTCTTCCCGCGGCAGCGCGGGCACGTCCGAGTCTTCCGCCACCGCTCCGTCTCCCCGGATCCGTCGCACTTCCGGCACGCGCCGAACGGCCGCACCGCGCAGAGCACGAGGTAGTAGCCGAGCCCTCCGACGACCAGTCCGCAAGCAGCAAGGATCAGCATCTCGACTCCCGTATCCGTGGGTGTTTCCCGTTTCCAGGGGCGGCCCTGCTAGGCGCTAGGTGCCTGGTCAGGGCTCGGTTCTGGTACTAGCGGGGGTGCTAGGCCAAGCACTTGCCGGTGCTAGGCCAAGCACCCCCGTCCGGGCCTACGCCGCGGCCCGGTCCGCGTTGCGGCGGGTGATGGCGGCGGCGATGTCGGCCCGCTTGATGCCGCGCTTCGTGGTGCCCTTGCCGTCCTCCCCGGTGGCCCACACGTCCGCCGTGGCGACACCCCAGGGCTTCAGCGCCGGGGCGACGGACGCGGTGGTCCACTCGCCGTAGACGTCCGGCAGGGAGCCGGAGAGGCGGGCCGCGATCCGCTCGCACCACAGCTGCTCGTCGTCCGGGCCGAACGCCTTCAGCACGTCGCCGAGGACGTCCATCCCGCGCTGCTCGGCGGGCCCCTGGCCGAGGGCGTGACCGGTGATGTTGCCGTAGTCCTCGCGCAGCTGGCGGGCGCGGGTGACGACCAGCTCGGCCGCGGGCCCGTCGACGAATGCGGAGGCCACGATCTGCGGGTCGTCGCCCTCGCCGGACATCCAGCAGATGCCACGGTCCGAGCGGCTGAACATGGTCGCGCGGATGCCGGCCTTGTACGCGCCGGTCCCGAGGACCATGTCGTTCGCGGTGTGGCCCATCACCTTCAGGCAGAACCGCAGCACGGCGTTCGCGGAGATGCCGGGCGGCAGGCTCTTGGCGTCGGGGCGCTGCGTCGCGAACATGCCGACGATGCCGAGGGCCGGGCCGCGCTTGGCGACGTCCGTACAGATGGACTCCAGCTCGGCGCCGTACTTCTCGTGCTCGAAGGGGACTTGGCACTCGTCGAAGCCGACGACGATGGGGTGCAGGCCGAGGCTCTTGTCACTGGCCAGGGCAGGGGTGACCTTCGACTCGGGGCAGCGGGACTTAGGCAGGTGGCGGATCACCTTCGCGCGTCGGCGCAGCTCCTCTTTCAGCTCCCGCATGGCGTGCAGGACGTACAGCAGGTCGTCGTCGTCCTCGCCGGACCGGTAGCGGTGCATGACCGGCTCCAGCGGGCCGAGGTCGCCGGTGCCCTTGAAGTCGAAGCCGTACAGCTCCGCGCGCGGGTCGAGCGCGGCGATGAGGAGCAGCAGCCTGAGCAGGAACGTCTTCCCCATCCTGGGGATGGAGCCGATCATGATCGAGGCGAACATCAGGGTGACCACGATGTCCCTCATACGCTGGTCGTTGCCGAACACGACCGGCTTGAAGAGGTCGACCTGCCCATCCTTCAGCAGCGGCCACGGGGGCTTCGTCGTCTCGTTCATGGGCTTGTCGCCCACCCACAGGATCAGCCGGCCCTCATGCTCGGTCGGGTCGCCGGAGGGCCACACGCAGCCGAGCTTTCGGCGCAGGCCGGAGGCGAGCGCCTGGCGCTCCTCCATCACGTCCTCGGGGACGACGCCGTACGGGAGGTCGAGGTCGGCCCGGTAGCCGGGGCCGTCGCGGGTGATCTCGCTGGTGAAGCGCATGCCGTTCATGTCGCCGCCCTTCTTCACCGCGGCGGAGATCTTGGCGTTGCCGATCGAGTCGAGGGCGCGCAGCACGATCGAGCCGGTGAGCTTCTGCAGCTCGGTGCGCACGACCGCGGGGCCGATGACGGGGGCGTCGGGCTGCTGGCCGAAGTAGCCGAGGGTCAGCACCCCGCCGACCGCGAACAGGTAGAGGAACTCCGGGGCCATGACGTACAGCCAGAGGGCGAAGCCGAGGCCGAACACCGCGGCGACGACGGTGACGAAGCCGCGCAGGCGGACTCGTCCGGCGCGGAGGCGGGCGAGGCGCATGTACTCGTCGACGTCTTCGGTGCGGACGGCCCAGTCGCGGAGGGGTGCGGCCTCGCGGTCCCACACCCAGCGGCCGGTGGAGGCGACGAGGCGGGCGGTGCCGCGCGGGGCCATCATCGTCAACTGCGTGCCGTACCAGGGGAGGCGCACCCCGTGGTACGTGGAGGCGTACCCGGCATGCCCGGCCGCGCGCTTCACGGTGGCGAGGAAGTCGTTCGTCGAGCGCATCCACGGGGCGATGATCGGGCGCCGCTTCTCCGTGGTGACGCCGGGATCGGGGAGCTTCGGGTTGTCGACGGGTACGGGGGTACCTGGTGTACTCGCCTGCTCGGGTACATCGGGTACGGGTGTACCTGCCGTGGTCTGGTCGGGGGCGAGGACGGTGTCCGTCATGCTGGTCTCTCCGGTCGTTCTCAGGGACGTTCGGGACACGGGGCGGCCGGTGTACCTGTGCCGGGTACGGCCGCCCCGTGGGGTACCTACTTCTTCTGGCGCCGGGCGTCCTCGCGCTTCTGCGCCTCCTCGCGGATGCGGTCGACGCGGTTCTCCAGGCGCTTGGTCGGCTTGCCGAGGCGCTCGCGCCGGGTGATGCGGGCGCCGAGGAGGACGACGGCCGCCAACTCGCGGGCGTTGTGCGGGTCTCGATTGGTCGCGGCCATGAGGGCTCCCTGGTCGTGGGCCGGGCTGTCCGGCCCCACCGCACCCCCGCAACCGCGGCCGTGACGACCGTGGTTGACGGAGGACGGAAGGGCCGGGTCAGCGCCGCTTCTGGACGTCCCGCCACATCGAGCGCAGGACCAGCGCGAGGATCGCCACGGAGATGCCGCCGATGGCGATCGCGATGGACGCGAAAGCGATCCCGACGCCACCGATGCAGATGGCGCAGGAGATGCCGATCCACTCACCGGCGCTGCGCCCGGGTCGGCGGCCGTGGTCGTGCTGGCACGGAGCGGGGCCGGCCGTCTGCTGCTGAGCCAGCTTGGCCAGCTCCATCGCGGCGAACGCCAGCTGCACCGCGGCCGTGTCCGTCGAGGCCTCTCTGACCGCGGCCTCGGCCTTGTCGAGGGCGTCGCTCATCGGGCCCACCTCCGCATGCGGGGCAGGTGGGGGCGGGCTGCGAGGCCGAGGGCGAACGCGACGATGACGGGCTTCGAGATGACCCATGCGACCGCGGCGGCGAGGACCGTGAGGAGCGAGGGCCAGAGGAGCAGCAGCCCGAGCAGGGCGCCGAGGAGGATCCACCTCATGTGCGCACCCCCATCAGCTCGTCACGGATGCGCTGGGCGCGGCCCTGGCCGATCGAGTACGTCTCCTTCAACCGACGTACCCCGGGTACCTCGTTGCCGAAGTCGGCCTGTACCTGGGGGATGAGCGGGTCCGGGTACACCGGGTCGTCCTCCGGCTCCTCCGGCTCCTTGCCGCGCCCGACGAACAGATCGTGGAGGGGGTGCGGATCGGGGTGTACCTGCTCCTCAGGTACGGGCTCGGGTACGGGTACCTGAGCGGCGGGTACGGGCTCCTCGTCGACCGGCCCGGGGCGCGCCACGATGGGCAGCAGCCGGACGCCCGGAGGCACGGCCGCGGGCACGGCAGGTACAGCCTCGGCGAGCTCCGGGTACGCCTCGGGTACGGGCACCCGCTCGACGGCCGCCGCGTACTCGACAACCGGCTCGATGGGCACCTCGTGCTCGTCGCGGGCGAGCGCGTGTGTCCTCCACAGCGCGACCGGTACGAGGATCGAGACGACCGTGACGAGTTCGAGGCTCACCTTCACCACGCCCGCGTCGAGGGCGTGAGCGGCGACCTGCGCGGCGCACATCAGGATGAGCGAGAGGGCGACGTCGAACGCCCGGAACCACTTCAGGGCGGCGATCACGTAGCAGTCCAGGGAGAGCGGCAGCATCACGGCGATCGGCTGCTGCGCTCCCAGTCGGCGGGCCAACTCGTATTCGGCGATGGCGGTGTAGGCGAGGCCGGCCGCGGTCGACGTGCGGCGGATCCACGTACGGGTGCTGTCAGTTGTCACGACTCGCCCACCTCCGGGGCGGCGACGCGCACCACACGGTGCGCGGCCAGCTGGACGCCTTCACGGTCACGGCGCGCGTTCGCGTCGAGCAGCGCAGCCATCAGGGCGGGAACAGACGGGAGACGCCGGGTGGACCGGCACACGGACGCGAGGGCCGCGTGCTCGGTTGGCCGACGGACGGGACCGCGCTTCACTCCGCACCCCCGAGGAGCACGGACAGCTGGTCGGCCATGTCGCGCAACCGGTCGGCGTAGCCATCGAGCGAGGCCGCGAGGGAGTAGAGGCCGGCCGGGTCGAGGGTCCTGCCGATCAGAGACACGGACACGCCGGGCGTAAGGCTGGACAGATCCGGGACGTCGATCTCCGTGAACGGGGACTGCACGAGGCTGGCATCGGCGATGTGGTGGCCGCGGAAGGTGAGGGTGACGCCGGGGCCCTGGTGGAGGATGTCGGCGCGGTAGTCGTCGGGCCGGTGGTCAGGGTGGCCGATGCACCAGGCGGGTTCGTCGAGGGTGACGTCGCCGTGGTCGCGAGTGGCCAGCGTGATCGTGCGGGGCTCGGTGCTCACTGGCCACCTCGCTCGTCGGCGAGGAACGCGGCGACGACGGGGAACTGCGCGTCGACCGAGCGGCGGACGGCCTCGTCCTGGTTGGTCTTCTCGGGAAGAGGAGCCACGGGCTGGCACGGCTCGGAGCCGACGGCGCGGAGCACGATGCGCAGGGCCTCGACGAGTCCGCCGTGGGCCTGGGCGTAGGCGAAGATGTCGCCGCTGTCGACGACGCCGTACGTGGCGAGCATCTTCTGCGCGACGCGGATCGCGACGGCGAGGTCGCTCGGCACGTGGGCCGCGGCGGCGGGTACGGGGCAGGTCTCGGTCACCGGCGGACCCCCTTACGGATGGTGCCGGTGACGCCAGCCTCGGTGACGCGCACGGTGAGGGTGCGGTCCGCGCTCCGGCGGATGACGCCCGCGGCGACCAGGCGGCGGGTAGGCGCGGCCTGCTCGGGTACGTTCTGCACGGGTCAGTACTCCTTGTCTCAGAAGGATGCTGATCAAGGCCCCGGGCCGGCGGTAGGGTCGCCGGCCTCGGGGCCGTCTTGGGTGTGCGCTACGCCTTGTTGGCGCGGGCCTCGTCGGTGAAGTCGCTGGAGCCGATCTCATCCGCGCGGTCGACCAACGCGTCCAGCCGGTCCGCGAACTCCCGCATCTCCCGGGCGATGTCGCGGGCCTTCTCACGGCTCACATCGGCGGTGTTGGTGCCGTAGTGGACCCACACCTTGGTGAACTGCCCGTCGACCGAGCGCGACTGCCAGCGCCCGTTGATGTTGACCGGGGAGAGGCGGTCCCAGTCGAGCTGAACGATCTCCGCGGCGAGGAACGGGGTCTTCGCGTTCTCGGCGGGGGTGCGCTGGTCGTCGATGTCGCGCATCGTGGATTCGATGGGTGCGGCGGAGCGCAGGCCGCCGAAGTCCTCGTCGAGGACGAGGCTGGACTGCGCGGGGGTGAGCCGCGGGGCGCGGGCCTCGGCGAGGGCGGCACGGAGCTGGTCCAGTGCGTCCCTCGCGGTCATGCCGTGCGGCAGGAGCACGAGCCCGTACTCCCGCCAGACGAGGAGCTTCCCGTCCAGATCCTTGTCAGCGCTCTCGTTCGCCCTCGCCAGACGCAGGCCGTGCTTCGCGGCCAGGCGGTCGACCTCGCCCTGGAAGATGACTTCGAGGACGGGGCCGACGCTGTTCGTCTCGATGAACATCTCGCGCAGGGCGTTGTTCACCCGCTCGTAGTTGGCGTCCCAGAGGCCGGCCTCCCGGACGGTCTGCTCTTGGGCGTCCATCTGGACGAGGGCGCGGGCGACCTCAGGGGAGACGGCCGGCTTGGCGTCCTCGTCAATGAACTCTTCGACGTTCAGGCCGCGCCCGGCGAGGTCGGTACGGAGCCTGCTCTGGGCGTGCGCGAGGCTGATCACGGCGGGGTCGTACGCGGCCTCGATGTGGTGGTCGACGCGGGAGACGGGCCACCAGATGACCAGCTCGCCGGTGAGTTCGGCGCCCCCGATGGAGACGGTGACGTCCTTGACGTCCACGTCGGCGTGCCCGCGGGCTCCGTCTTCGACGGGCTCGTCGGCGCGGGTCCGCGGCTCTCCGGGCGAGCCGGCCATGTCGCGGGGCAGCGGGGTCTCGATGGCCTGGTCGGCGACGAGCTGGGCGGTGGCGGCGGCGATGGCTGTGGTGTTGTTCATGGTCTCTGTCCCCTCGGGTGTGGCGTTCACGTCGCTCTTCTCCTCGTAGTCGGCCCGCCGCGGGTGGGCCAGGCGCCCCCCATCCGTTCGGGGGACGTCCGGCCCAACTCCGTTACCCGGCGGTAGAATTCGCGTCCTTCAGAACGCGGGCCGGGCAGGCGCGGGCGGGTGGCGGACTAGGCAGCCAGGGCCGCGAACTGGGCAGCGGCGGTCTTGTCCTTCGGCCGGTACGCGGCGAGGCGGGCGGCGAACGTGGTCGCGGCGTAGAGCTTCACGGCGACGGTCTTGCGGACCCGGCCCTTGAGCTTGATGACCGTCTCGCGGGTGTCGTCGGCGACGAGGCCGCGGGAGAACGCTCCGGCGAAGCGCTTCGCGGTGGCGTCGTCCAGGCCGGCCGCGACGAGGCGGGTACGGACGGGCTGAGGGGAGCCGGTAGCGACGGCGCGGACGGCGCGGCGGATGGCGCGGGTTCCGGCCGTACGGCGGCGGAGGGTGGCGCGGAGGGCACGGCGGTTGGCGCGGTGCTCGCGGCGGGTGGCAAACTTCATCACGCGGTTCTCCTGGTTGAGTCAGGTGGATTCCGTAGGCCCTCAGTCGGTGCTCGAACACCGACCGAGGGCCGCTCCGTTTCCGGAGTGGCTAACCTTGCAACTACATAGTATCCGGAAACCTTGTAGATACACAAGGCTCATGCGAAGATTCCCTGCATCTACAGAGAGGGAGCAGCGTGAGCGGCGAGCAGGAAAGCCCACCCCCCCGGCACACCAGGACCCGCCCCATCCGGGTACCGGGGCCGCTCTGGGACGCGTACGGACGGATCTGCGAGAGGCTCGACACGGACCGCACGAACGACCTGCTCGACCACATGCGAGCCCGCGTCCGCGAGCACGGTGACGAGCAGGATCGAGCCGACCTGGCCAAGGCCGAGCAGGAGTTGGCGGAGCGCCGGGCGCGGAAGGGTGGCCGGCCGAAGGGCGTCGGCGGGAGCTGACTCCGATGGCACGGCGATGGCACCAAGAGGCGCGTACGCGTTCCGACGGGGGTCAACGGCGTCCGACGGCACTCCTGGTGCGGCCTGCGGGAAAGCGTCTTGGGAAGTCGCGGCGCGTCACCGTCATACGACAGGCAACACACTGCTAATGCGGTTTGGGACTTAAATCCCATCGAGGGTTCAAATCCCTCCGCCTCCGCCGAAGATCCCGAAAGCCCCGGTCATCACTGACCGGGGCTTCGGTCGTTCCTTGATCGTTCCGGGGCGCCCCGTGGGCCTCGCCGAGGGCCGCTTCGGGGTCGTTTTCGCAGGTCAGGTCAGGTCCGACAAACGGATTTCGCCTCACGCCGCCAGTCATGTAATGTTGTTCCCGCAACGCCGACCGGGAAGAAAAGCCCGGAAGGAAGAGCGAACACAACAGAACACACAAGCACTCGTAGCTTAACGGATAGAGCATCTGACTACGGATCAGAAGGTTGCAGGTTCGAATCCTGCCGAGTGCACACAGGTCAAAGGCCCCGGAGAGATCCGGGGCCTTTGGCGTTTCAGGGGCGTACAGCAGCGAAGTACAGCAACCGCGTCAACCGGTACCGCCCATGGCGTCGGACAGCTGGCCGATCGCGGCACGCACCTGCTCTTCGCTCGCTTCGGCGTAGACCTCCATCGTCATGGCGATCTGTGAGTGCCGGAGGATGCGCTGTGCCACCTTCGGGTGCACCTTCAGCGCCACCAGGAGCGAGCTGCACGTGTGCCGGGTGTTCCGCAGCGGGATCACCCGGAGCCCGGCACGGCGAGCGCGCAGCGCGAACATGCGGGTCATGTTGCCCGGCTCGATCGGGGTTCCGTACTTCGTGGTGAAGATCAGCCCGTGACTGTCCTGCCAGACCTCCCCGGCGGCTTTCCGGTCACCGGTCTGCTGAGCGCGACGCATCTGCAGCGCCTTGAGACAGAGTGCCGGCAGAGGCAGGAAGTCGTCGGAATCCTCGGTCTTGGTCTCACGGTGCAGGATCCGCCGCCCCGCACGCTGAATCTGGTGATCGACGTACAGCTCCCCCCTCTCGAAGTCGACGGACTTCCACGTCAGGCCGAGCACTTCCCCGCGGCGGAGCCCGAGACACAGCACGAGGACCCAGGCCGCGAAGAGGCGATCGTCCCGAGCGGCGGCATCGGCAAGGAACCGGCCCGCCTCAGCAACGGACCACGGCTTGATCCGGCGACGACGAGGCTTGGGCACCTTCACGAACGACGCCACGTTCTTGCTGATCTCCTCTTCTGTGACCGCATGGGTGAGCGCAGCCCGCAGAGCGTCGCGGGAACCCTGGATCACTCGCCGGGACGGGTACGACTCGCAGCAGTCACCGACCGCGCAGCACTTCCGGCGGGGAGCTTCCCGCTTGGCGTCCTTCCCCTGCGCGCAGCACTGACAGACGGTCGCCAGCTTGGTCAGCCACTCACGCACGTCCCGCACGGTCAGCTTGTCCAGCCGCTTCGCACCCAGGTGCGGGGCGATGTAGAGGCGCACGTACCCCTCGTACGAGACGTACGACAAGGGGGCGAGATTGGGCTTCACGATCGAGTCGAGCCAGTACGCGAGGAAGGCGGAGAGCGTCCGGTGACGAGTGGCGACCGGGCCCTTCTTCGCCTCCGCATGCAGCGCGAGCCACTTCTCGTGGACCTCTTCGCGGGTCTTGCCGTACGCGTACTTGCGAGCCCGCTTGCCGTCCGGCTTGGTCACCCAGACGTAGGCCGCGTACCCGTTCTTGTACGGGTAGATGGAGCCTTCCCCGTTGCCACGCTTGCCGCTCATGCCGCCCACCTTTCGGCGTCGGCGGTGACCCGCTGGACGTACTCGTCCACCCAGGCCGGGAGGATGCGCCGGTTGCGGCCGACCTTCACGGAGCGGATCTCCCCGGTGAGCACCAGCATCTTGGTCTTGGACAAGCCGAAGCCGAGCATGTCGGCGACCTCGGCAGTGGTGTGCCACTTCCGCTCGATCACGGTGGTCGTCATGCGGCCACTCCTTCCATGGCCAGTTGGTCGCGTAGGGCTTCACGGGCGGTTTCGCGGTTGTGCTGGAGGTCGCGGGCGATGGTGGCGGCGAGGGCGGATTCGCCGGGGGTGTGGCCGTGTCCGGCGTACTGCCATTCCGTGAGGACGAGGACGGTGTCCGGCTCGCGGTCCTCCAGGCCGAGAGCATCGCGTTCTTGCGCGGCGCGGAAGTCGGCACGGGCCTGGCGGAGTTCCCCGAGGGTGGTCGAGTACCGGCGGGACTTCGAGGAGAAGTGGCCGCGGAAGCCGAGCATGTGAGCCCAGGCCCAGAGCCGTCGGCCCGGGTACAGGGGGTCGAGCAGCTTGCACGCTTCGATAAGGCGACGGGTGTGGTCGGGGACCTGGTGGCGGTCGAGTTCGGAGAGTTCGCCGATGCGGCGGTCGAGGGTTCCCGTGTTCTCAGCGGCCTTGGTGGCGTACTTGGCGACGTACGAGGCCACGGCCTGTTCGGTGATGTCGGAGCCGTCACCGAAGGCCTTGACGGGGCGGACGTCGAGCTGTGTGCCCCACCGGAAGGTGCGGGCGGGCTGGTCCTCGGCAGCGGGCACGGAGACCGAGGTGTACGAGTGCGCGGCGGCGGCGTGGATCGCATCGGCGAGCAGGTCGACCGTTGCCCAGGACGGGGGCGGGGTGTCGGGACCCTCCGGACCATCGAGGCGGATCACGGCGTGGAAGTGCAGGGCACCGCGCTTCTGGAACTCGGCGACCTTGCCGTACGAGAGGCGGACGTGCTCGGCGAGTTCTCGGCGGGTGAGTCCGGCGCGGGCGGCGATCTCGCGGCGTAGGCGAGTGGTGAAGCGCTGCCAGAGGTCGCCTGCGTGGTTGTTGAAGAGGACGGCGGCGGCGTAGTCGTACGTCTCTGGATCGAGTGCTGTGCCGAGCGTCCGGTCGTCGGAGGGGTGGCGGGTGCCGCAGCGGCAGGTGCCTCGGTCGGGGCGGTTGTGGACCGGGCCGAAGGACGGGGCGGTGAGGGTCGCGAAGACGCGGGGGTGATCGCGGACCGTGGCGGGGATGGCGCGGCGGTCGTCTCCGGCCAGGCCCGCGCGGATCAGGTGGTAGGTGTCTCCGGCGTACGTCCAGGCGCAGGAGGGGCAGCGGGAGGCGCGGCGGTTTCCGCATGCGAGGCGGAGGCGCCCGCCGGGCTCGTTCTCGGTCGTGTAGTGGTGCAGGGTCTCGCCGGTGGTCTTGTCCTTGGCGAGGGTCCAGCCGGTGAGGTGGATCGGGTCGGCGCAGCCGCCGGTGCGGCGGATCTGGTCCTGCCAGCGGTCGAAGTCGGAGGCGGAAGCCACCCTCAGCAGGTCGCCGAGGGTGGTCGGGTCGAGAAGGGTGTCAGGCACGGGCGCCCTTCCGGACGGGCGTACGGCGGGTGGTGCCGGTGCCGTGGCAGGCCGGGCAGCTGGCGGTGATGGTCCGCAGGTGGCCGTGCCGGTCGCGTCCGCCGAAGGTGATGACAGCGGAGGCGAAGCCGTTGCAGTTCGGGCATATGTGGGTCTGCGGGCGGGTGCGGGGGGTCATGCTGGGTGTTCCTTCCGGTTGCGAGATCGGAGAGGGGCACGGCTCCCGGGCGGCGGAGACTTGGCGGTTGAGGCCGCCCGGGGGCCGGTCAGCGGCGCTTTGCCTCGCTGGTGATGAGTGAGCGGATGACCAGGGCGCAGATGGCGACGGATGCGCCGGTGATGGCGACCGCGAGGAGCATCGAGACGAGGACGGCGCCGACGACCAGGACCACGGCCGTGCCACCGCCGACGAGGGCGACGACGGCGCCGGGGGTGAGCTGGACGGTCGGCCGGGTCGGAGCCGGGGCCGACCTGGGCGCGGGGGCCGCCGGAGCATGCTGGACCGCTGCGGTCGGCTCGACGACGGCGGGCGGCGTGACGACGCCGGTGGGCTGGGGCATGGTCGGAACCTTGGGGCGGAACATGGTGGATCTCCCTTCGCTGGTGGTTACTTGACGGCGGTGTCGATGACCGGGGCGAGCAGGCTGTCGGCGAGGAGGTAGCCGCCGAGGAGGAGCACGGCCACGAGCCACCAGGGCGGGCGGATGAGCTTGATGCCGAGGTAGCCGACGACGGCGAGGGCGAGCCAGAGCGGGACGTCCATGGCGATGGCCTCCTAGCGGACCTTGCAGCGGTGGGTGCGGGCCGCGAGCTGGGCGGCGGTCTGGCTCGTGAAGTCGGACGACCAGCCGCAGCGGTCGGCGGTGCACACGGCGGCGTGCTTGGTCTGGCCGTGCCGGTCGCGGTGGGTGCCGATCTGCACCGGGCCTATCTGCATCAGCGAGTGGAAGTGGTCGCGGGCAGGCATGTCGGTCTCCTTCCTGATCAGGTGAGTTGGGCGGCGATGGCGTCGGCGAGCTGCGGCGGGACACCGAGGCGAGCGCGCAGGGTGTCGACGTCGATCCGGGACCCGGTACGGGCCTGGTGGTCGGCGGCGACCTTGCGGGCGTGGTCGACCAGGGCGGCCGGGACCGCCGGAGCCGTCGGGGTCGGGTCGGCGGGCAGGGCCGGGATGTCTTCAGCCGCGGGGATCTCGGCAGGCTCCCGGTCCGGGGCGGAGGCCGCAGGTTCCGGGACCTCCGGAGCGGACTCGGGGGCTGCGGGTGCCGGCGGATCCGGCACCTGGTCTTCGGCCGTGGACGAGTGGGCGAGGAGCGTGCCGCCCATGAAGGCCAGCGCAGGCCAGGCGGCGACCAGGATGCGCAGCCAGGCCGGAACGTCGTTGAGATTGAGAAGTCCGGCGGTGGCGACGTTGGCGCCGAGCGAGGCCACGAGCGCGATCAGGAACCAGCACCAGGCCAGCCGCGACGGGCCATCGGTACGCAGCCGACGCCACGCGGCGACCAGGAGCAGGTCAACCGAGATGGGGTAGGCCCAGGCTTTCCAGCCGTCTTGTCCGGCAGCGGCGGCGAGGTCGTGCAGGTGGGCGAAGGACAGCGCTCCGGCGATCACGGCTTGCACGAGGACGGCGTCTGGGCGGATCGAGCGGGTCATTCAGTCACCTCCTGTTTTGGGCATGGGGCGGGTAGGGACCCGGCGCGAGACGGTCACGCCGACCGATGGAGAGGGAGGGGTCAGGCGGTGGCGGGTGCCGTCTTGGACAGCGGAACGCGGGCCGAGGGCAGCGGGGCGACGGCGGGCCGGAAGGCTGCGAGTGCGGGCAGGTCCGGGGTGCGGTCGGCGTGCCGGTTGCAGATGTTCACGGCCTGGCGCAGTGAGGTGTGCGGGGCGCGGATGCGGGCCCAGCCGCCGGAGGAGTCGCCGGTGACGGCGATGCCGGGGGTCTCGGTGGGGATCTGGATGGCAGCAAGGACGGCGTCGGGGGCGATGTCGCCGAAGGCCATGTTCGCGGAGGCTTCGTCGTTGACGCGGTGGGCGGTGCGGCCGGTGAGCTGGGCGCGGAGCATGGTGATGCCCTTGCCGAGTTCGGAGCCGAAGCGCTGCCCGCAGATCTCCAGGTAGATCCCGGACGCCCGGCCGAGCTGGGCGAGGCGGACCAGCGCGGTGATGATGCGATCCCGACGCTTCTCCTCCTCCTTCGAAGCGAACAGGGCGAGTTCGGCGACCTCGTCGACCAGGACGACGACCGGTACCGGGCGCAGGTCCGCAGGAAGATCCCAGATGTCGGCGGCGATCTCCGCATCCGGCACGTTGACGCTGATGCGCTGCTGAGCACGGATGAGCTGGTAGATGTCCTCCATGTGCGTCACGAGCGCTTCCAGCAGGTCGAGGGCGGCATCCGGGTTGTCGGCGAGCGCGGAGAACCGGCGTGCCAGCGGGAAGAGTTCCACTCCCTGCTTGCAGTCGATACCGACCAGGGCGACGTCCTGCGCGGCGAGTCCGGCGACCAGGTTGCGCTGATACACGGACTTGCCCGACTCGGTGGCGCCGAGCGTGAGCCCGTGCGGAACAGTCCGGTAGTCGCGGTAGTGGATCGCACCGTCCTCGCGCAGCGCGACCGGGATGCGCATCGGAGCGCGGTCGACCGTGGCGGGCATCTGCACCCGCTGGAGGACGTCGTAGCCGGTCATCCTCAACTCGACGACGCCGGACCGCAGTTCGCGGGAGGTGACGCCGTACATCCCGAAGGAGTGGCGCAGCCGGTCGGTGGCGGCCGAGACATCGAAGGCGTCCTGTCCAGGGCGGAGCTTGAGCCGCAGCACCAGGCCGGTCCGGGTGGGACGCAGCCGCAGGATGCGCGGTGCGCGGGACTCGGGAACCGGACGGTTGGCGACCCGGGCGAGGGCGAGACGCCAGCGCGAAGGCGGAACGGTCAGCCCGCAGGCATCCATGACGGAGGCGTAGCGGAAGGCGACCCGCAGCGCGGCGAGGACGACGCCGAAGGTCAGCCAGTACCAGGCGGGGCGCCGCCACCGCAGAAGACCCGCGGCAGCGACGACCAACACCAGAGCGACCGTGAAGGCGGTCACGATCAGGCCGCCTTGGCGTTCGAGGCAGCGGCGGCGAGGGAGGTGACAGCGACCGCACGGAACGCGATCCCGTGCCGCTTCTGCCCGTTGAACTCGTTCTCCCACGCCGAGGCGACCAGGCCCGTCAGGGCGACCGGGGTGCCCATCGTCAGGTCCTCGGAGACGCCGGGCTGCGGAACGGTGAGCTTGAGGATCTCCACCTCCTCGGGCGTGGAGAACATGACCTCCACGGTCATCAGAGTGACGCCGTCCTTGTCGAGAGCGATCTCGCCGGTACGACGGTCCTTCACCTTGGGCTGGGGAGCCTTGGCGACCATCACGGTGGCGTTGGCGGTGTCGACGGGAATCTGACGCATGGAGCGCTCCTAGAGTCGCTGAACTTGACGTACTTAGTACGTCATCTTGAGAAGAGAATGAACCTGTACTACTTGGCGTGTCAAGTGGTTCTCTCGACGGGTGTCCGTGCAATGTGCTGCACTAGGTACGACAACCACTGAGAGGGGCTATGGCCGACTTCACCGCCGGGCGCGCCGCGTACTTGCAGATCGCGGATGAGTTCAAGAGCCGGATCCGCGACGGAGAGCTAGCACCGGGCGAGAAGTTGCCGTCTGAGGCGGAGCTGATGACACAGCACTCTGTGTCTCGAACAGTGGCCCGGCAGGCGATCTCGCGTCTCCGCGAAGATGGCTACGCGATCTCTCACCAGGGCAAAGGCAGCTTCGCAGCGCTGCCGGGGGAAGGTGGCCCCAGCAAGCGCAGCCCCGAGTTCGAGCAGATCACGGAGTACCTGTCCGAGGTTCGTCGGGACGTACGCCGCCTTGCGGAGCGGATGGATCAGCTGGAGGACTTGGTTCGACAGCAGGCGCGAGGGCGATGACCACGGCTTCAGCTCGGCGTGCGACCGCTGCCAGCTCATCACCAAGCCCCCTTATCTGGTCGATCAGTTCTCGCTGCTCTGCCGGGCTCAGCACGGTCACGGCCCTTTCGTCGCCCTCTCGATCTGACAGCCCCTCGGCTTGTCATCAACGCTAGGACCGGACCGACTCACCACCCCGGAAAAACTCTCCGGGGCCGTACTGGGAGATGGGGGGACGCTCTTCCCATGCGAGGAATGACGACGAACCTGACGATCGGTGAGCGAGTTGCTTGGTACCGCCGCAGGCGCGGCATGTCCCAGGAGGTGTTGGCGGGGCTTGTCGGCCGAACGGTCGACTGGCTGAGCAAGGCCGAGAACAATCGCCTGGAGCTGGACCGCCTCTCGGTCATCAAGTCCCTGGCGGACGCGCTCGACGTGTCTCTCGGAGACTTGCTTGCCGAACCGACTCTCATGGACTGGACCCAGGACAGCGGCAACCGTACGGTGCCGGCACTCCGTTCGGCCCTGATGAACTACCGCCAACTCACGCCCCTGTTGGGACTCCCGACCGAGGGGGAGCCCACGCAGCTGGGGGAACTGCGAAGCAGCGTCACGGAGGTCATGGATGCCTACCAGGCTTCCCGCTACGGCTTCGCGACCCGCCGCCTCCCTCTGCTGCTAGCCGACGCACTCATTGCAGCGCAAGCGTACGAAGGCACCGACCGCGAGCAGGCCAACGAGCTATTGGCGTTGACCTACCAGAGCGCCGCCATGGTGCTCGGCAAGGTGGGCGAGGTGGACCTCGCATGGATCGCAGCCGACCGCGGATTGGGCGCAGCACAGCAGTCCGGCAACCCGGCGGTGACCGGATCCCTCTTCCGATCCGTGGCCCACTGCCTCCTGACGACCGGCCGCTTTGACGCCGCCGTACAGCTCGTAGGCGACGCAGCCGACTACCTTCGGCCCGGGCGCACCGGCGCCAGCCTCGACTTCCTGTCGATCTACGGAACGCTCTTCCTCGCTGGCTCGATGGCGGGAGCCCGGGCAGATGACCGCTCGACCGTGCGCGAGTTCCTCGCCGAAGCCGACAGGGCGGCGCGAATGCTCGGACGGGACGCGAACTACATGTGGACCGCCTTCGGCCCGACCAACGTCGACATCCACCGTGTGGCCACCGCGGCCGAGCTGGGGGACATGCAGGTGGCTATCGACCTGGGACCGCAGGTCGACACAAGCAGCCTCCCGACAGAGCGGCGGACGCGACACAACATCGAGGTTGCTCGGGCGCTCAGTGCCCACAACCGCATCGATGACGCATTGGCAATGATCCTTGAGGCCGAGTCTTGGGCCCCTGAACAGGTACGCAGCCACTATTTGGCGCGTGAGCTGGTCCTCACGTGGGTCCGGAACCACCGGGACCGGCCGAGCCAGGCCATGGCAGGGCTGGCCGATCGGCTACACGTGGTCTAGGTGGGTACGCTCGGCTGCATGGCAGCGAACGAGCACGAAGCGAAGATGGCGCATCCGCGCATGGCTGCGGGTGCGCTTTTCTTTGATGCGGGCGGGCGCGTCCTCATGGTGGAGCCCACGTACAAGGACTACTGGGACATCCCCGGTGGGTACGTCGAGACCGGCGAATCCCCACTGCACGCGGCCAGCCGAGAGGTACGCGAGGAGCTGGGGATCACGCCCGTGCTCGGCCGCCTCCTGGCCGTCGACTGGGCGCCCAACGGTGCCGAGGGTGACAAGGTTCTGTACCTGTTTGACGGCGGCGAACTCGCTCCGGAGACAGTGGAGGGCATCCACCTGCAGGCCGACGAGCTGAAGGCCATCAGGTTCGTCTCCCCGAGCGAGATCGCAGACCGCACCATCCCGCGACTAGCCCGACGGATCGTCGCTGCGATCGAGGCCCGCGCCGAGAGCGCGCCGGTCTACCTCGAGCACGGCCAGGCGCCGGGCGACCTAGCCGCGTAGCGGGAGCGCGGGGGAGTGCCAGAGAGCCCAAGACACTCGGTGTCGGTCGCAGGAATCACCGTTCGTGGGGACGGCAGAATCCTTGCTATCCGCAGGGCGGACAACGGGACCTGGGAGCCACCCGGCGGCGTCCTGGAACTGCACGAGGACCCACGGACAGGTGTCGTACGCGAGGTCTTCGAAGAGACCGGCATCAAGGTGGACGTCCGCCAACTCACAGGCGTCTACAAGAACATGAACCTGGGTGTCGTGGCCCTGGTCTTCCGCTGCGAGCCATCGGCCGGCACCGAGCGCACGTCCAGTGAGTCAACCGCCGTCGAATGGCTCACGCCCGACGAAGTCCGCGAGCGCATGTCCGAGGTCTTCGCGATCAGAGTCTTGGATGTCTTGGACGGCAACGGGCCTCACGTGCGAAGCCACGACGGCAAGCGCCTCATCCCAGCGGGATAGAACTTTCCCTACTTCATCAAGCCCGGCTGCGCTCCGCTCCGCCGGGCGCGCTCCCGGCTCCGCCGCCCTCCGCGCTCATGCCTTCGGCCCGCGCTGCGGGCGCTACGCCGACGCGCGCCCATGAGTGAGCAGCCAGATTCCTTGAGTGGCGATCACCGCGCGAACGCGGTCGCGGTCACAGAGGTGCCTCCGGCGGGGGCGCTCCGACTCCGGGATGGAGGGGGCGCCGCTCGCGGGTGCCGGTCGAGTAGTGGCGTGCGTGGGGAGCTTCCATCCCCTCCACCGCCGACCCAGGCAGAGCCGAGCAGACGTGGCCCATGGCGTCCAGGTCGTTCGTACAGTGGTGCGCTCCACCTGGACGCCATGAACCACGCCTGCTCCACGGTGTGTGGGTCGACGGCGGACGGGATGGAAGCGAGGTTGCTGGTGGCTGATCAGTGAGACAGCCGCACGCGTGATCTGTACCCGCAATAGCGTGGTGTGCAGAGCCTATGTCCGCCTAGGTGATCATTTGCTGTTATCGCCTGATGGGATCAGGCTTGGACCTACACTGCCGGACATGTCATCAGAAGCGGAGGTCCCTCCTGATGCTTTGGTGCTTCGCTTCAAGCCGATGGATCCAGAGCGGTGCCTCAAACGTCTCAATCAGGACTTCCGAGACACCGGGGACTACTCGCTGTCAGTATTCGCTGACGTTCAGAACCCCGGCGAGGCGGTAGATGATCTCAAGCAGAGGTTGTTGGCCGCTTCAGAGTTGCAGGGCATCAACCCAAGCAGTAACAAGGCGTACTACGTATGCACTAGGGCGGAGAAGCTACTAGAGCGTAAGTTCACCTTCAGGAAGGACGAGGACGGAGACGAAGTGCCCGAACATTACTCTGTCGACTTCGGCTCTTCGGCGCCTACTCTCGAAGACGTGGAGCGATTCCTCGAAGCGTTCGATGACGTGCCTGAGAAGAGGACAAAGTGACTACGCGGATCGAGATCGACCCAAACGTACGGGTTCGGGGCAACGGGACGCGGGCTGGCTTCGAGGATGTCAGCGGGCCGCTAGCAGTCAACATGAGGGTTGAGGTCTACGAGCCCGAGAGCGAGCTTGTAGGACCGGCCTGCGTCACCGAGATCGACACCCAGAAGCAGCTTGTGTTCCTGTCGGTCGATTGGGCCAAGCTTGAGTGTCGGCCAGGCGCGGGAGCCCCGGTTGGGGAACGGGATTCTCTAGCTGAGGTTCACGTCCTGCCTCTGCTGGCATCTCGTCGCACCTCGTCTGTCCCCGTATGGCTGCTGCGTCCTTCGCGCGGTGGTTTGTTGACTCCCAACGGACACGGACACCTGCGCGAAGCGGCAGGTCGCAAGCACGAAGAACTGGTGGTAACAGCTCTATGAGTCCGCAAATCACCTTCATGGGCTTCGCCGAGGGCGCTACCTTCGACGGCCGCGGATCTCTGGCTCTCGTTGGGTTTAGCCCGCAAGCCACCGTGGTTGAGCGTTTTCCCGCCACAGTAAGCCCGGCACTGGTCATGATCGTCGATGATGACGATGACGGCGCCGTGTTGAAGTTGGGGCGTACCGCTAAGGTGCGCATCGTTGTGACGAACGAGTCGGGGGAAGTCGTCTTCTTCGTTGAGCAGAGCAGTGCGGTGACCGAGATCAAGAACACCGGCCTGCCGGGCAGGCTGGCGCTTGTAGCCCAGTTCCCGATCACAGCATCAAAGGCTGGACGTTACCGCTATAGCGCAACGATCAACATCACCGAGAGTGATGCTCCGGAGATGAATGGCCAAGCCTCCCTCCGGGTCGTGGACCAAGTATGGCTCGACGCCCACAAGAGCGAACGTCCGTAAGGCTTGGTTGGTCGTCTGACGTCAATGGCTGACACCAACAGGGGCGGATGTGCGTGGATCCAGGCGAACCTTCGCGCCCTGTCTGAGGTTCCCGGATCGCATCGTGCAGGACGAAGCCGCAGTGGGATCAACCTGACAAGGGCGAAGCCCTGAGGCGTTGGTACAGCAGCGAAGTACAGCAACCACAGCAACCGGTCCCGTCCCGTAGCTCCCCTATAGACCCATAGCGCGGCCCGTATGACCGTCGCTGACCGATCTCTATAGAGCTACGGATCAGAAGGTTGCAGGTTCGAATCCTGCCGAGTGCACACAGGTAAGAGGCCCCGGACGGTGAGTCCGGGGCCTCTTGTGTTGGGGTGGGCGGCCGTTGGGGTGTGTGGCGGGGAAGTCTGGCGGTCAGGTTTCGCGGATCTCTTCGAGGTAGTCGCTCATCAGCTTGCCGGTTCGGGTGAACCAGTCATTCAGGACGGCGATTTCGGTGGGGGAGTAGTCGTTGAACTGTTGGTTCAGGCGGGCGTAGTACGGGCCGTAGAGGGCGGTGACGCGGTCGACCGCGGCCGGGACCGCGGCGATGCGTACGCGGCGGCGGTCGGACGGGTCGGGTCGGCGGGTCACATAGCCCGCGCGTTCCAGGCGGTTGACGATACCGGTGACCGCGCCGGTGGTGACATGGGCGCGGGTGGCCAGGTCGCCCGCCGTGAGCAGGTGCTCGCCCGCTTCCAGGATGAAGCCGAAGCAGGTCAGGTCCGAGGCGTTCATGCCCAGGCGCTGGGCCATCTCGTGCTGGGCGACCATGCTCGTGGCGATGACGTGGTCCATCGCCGAGAGGGTCTCCGCCGGGGTGGCCGGCGGGCGCTGCCGCGGGCCCGAGCCACTCTCGCTCGCCCTCTTCTCGCTCACCCGCTTCTCCTTCTTCTTGTCTCGCTCCGCATTCTCTCCCTGCCCGGCCTCTGGAAGATCTCTTAGTTCGTAAGGTAAAATTCTTACGTACTAAGAGGATCCCGTGGATCCTGGTCGTGCGTCGACCAGTCGGTCAGGAGGTACGTACATGAGCGGGCATCACCATGATGAGGGGCACACCGTCGCCGGGTGGACCGGTTGCGCTGTGGCTGTCGTGGGCACGTCGGTGGCCGGGGTCGGCATGTGTCTGGGGTCCGCGGCCTGGATCTGGCTGGGGCTCGGTGTCGTGGGGCTCAATGTTCTGGTGACCTGGGGGCTTCATCTGGCGGGGTGGGGCAAACCGCCCGGGATCCGGCCGGTGGCGGAACGGGGCATGCGGGTGCGGGATCGGGGCGCGAGGGCCGGGCATCCCGCGTGTGTGGGGTGCCGGCTGGCCGGGCGGGGGCGTTCGGTGAGCACCGGTGTGGCTGTTTCCGCCCAGGGAGCCCACGGGGCTCAAGGGGTGCAGGGGGTGCCGCAGCCGGATGCCGCCCTGGGGTCGGCATCCTCTGAGTCCGTGGTGTGACGGCAGTCGTGTTGCCCGAGGACGTCGCGTTGTCAGTGGTGCCCTCTACGCTCGTGAGTGATGGCACAGGTGTGGAAGTGCACGGGGCTTCGGTGGGGCGGAGAAGGGCCCGTGCTGACGTGGGACGGGGGGCGTCGAAGTGCGTTGCCGTGGGGGAAGCGGGTTGCGTTCGCCGTTGTCGGTGAGGGCGGGCGGACATGTGTGGGGGCGCGGGGGAACAGCTGTCCTTCGCGGGTCGCGGTGTCCGGGCGGAGCGTCGGGGCCCGGTGCGAGGAGTGCGGGCGGCTGGACCGGGCCCACTCCGTGGCCGCGGACACCATCGCCGACGATCCACGGCCCTACTCCGTCTATCTGGCGTGGTTCGGACCCGGGCTGGTCAAGGTCGGGATCACCGCCGTCGAGCGTGGGTCCGCCCGGCTGCTGGAGCAGGGCGCCGTCGTCTTCACCTGGCTCGGGCGGGGACCGCTGATGGCCGCCAGGCGGAGTGAGGAGTTGCTGCGTACGGCGCTGGGGGTGCCGGACCGGATTCCGTACGACGCCAAGCGGGCCGTGCGGAGCGAGTTGCCCGACGCGGGGGTTCGGGTGGCGGAGGTCCGGGAACTGCATGCCCTGGCCGCGGGGCTGGGCGGGTGGCCGGAGGCGTTGGAGCGGATGCCGTTCGTGGCCGTCGATCATGCGGAGGTCTTCGGGCTCGATGGGTTGCCGCCCGCCGCCGGTGTCGTCGGTGAGCTCGTGGCGGGCGGTGTCGTGAGCGGGGAACTCGTCGCCGCCGCCGGGCCCGATCTGCATCTGCGGACCGGGCGCGGGGTCGTCGTGCTCGACACGCGGCTCATGACCGGCTGGGAACTGACCGGGACCGGCGGGGCCGAGCGGGATAAGCGTGGTGAAGTCACCGTGCCCGTAAGGGAGTTCGGTGGTGTTCAGGGCGGGCTCTTCTGAGGGAGGGATGGAGGCGGGGAGGAATGGTCAAGAGATCGATCCCTCCGGGATCCCCTTCGGCAAAGACCCTGGACGCGGCGTGACGGCGGGGCCGAGAGTGGGCGACATGAGCGATCACTCCATTGCACCTGTCGCCGACGGTGCCTCTGTTGCCCACACCCCCGCCGCCCACACCCCCGCCGCCCCTGCTCCCGCCGCCCCTGGCCTTGCCTCCGCTCCCGCCTCCGTCACTCCCGCCGTGCCCGTCGCCGCGTACGAACCGCCCTACTACGCCGTCGTGTTCACCTCGGTCAAGACGGAGGAGGGTGGGCGGGACGGGGTGGCCGGAGGATACGGCGAGACCAATGAGCGGATGGAGGAGCTGGTGGAGAAGATTCCGGGGTACCTCGGGATGGACCACGCGGGTTCCCCCGGCGGGCTGTCCATCACCGTCGGCTACTTCCGTGACGCGGACGCCGTCGAGGAGTGGCGGAGCAATGCCGAGCACCTGGCGGCGCAGAAGCGCGGGCGTGCCGAGTGGTACGAGCGCTACACCCTGCATGTCGCCAAGGTCGAGCGAAGCCATGGGTTCGAGCGTGAGCACGGCTGACGGAGTCAATGGAGGGGACGGGAGCGACAACACAGCCGGGGACGACGACAGGAGGGGCCTGGTGCAAGGGACTGACGAGGCCCGTGAAGTGCGGCGGTTCTGGGAAGGGCTCGGGCTTCCCGGGCTCGTCGACGTCCATACCCACTTCATGCCCGAGCGGGTGCTGAAGAAGGTCTGGGACTACTTCGACGCGCTCGGGCCGCTGACCGGTGGTGTCGAGTGGCCCATCACCTACCGGGCCGAGGAGCTTGAACGGGTCGGGCTGCTCCGGGAGTTCGGGGTGCGGGCGTTCACCTCGATGCTCTACCCGCACAAGCCGGGCATGGCCGAGTGGCTGAACCAGTGGGCTGTCGAGTTCGCCGGCCGGACCCCCGACTGTCTGCACACGGCGACCCTCTTTCCGGAGCCGGGCGTGGCGGCGTACGTCCAGAGGGCGGTGGACGAGGGCGCGCGGGTCTTCAAGGCGCACGTCCAGGTGGGGGCGTACGACCCGGCCGACGAACTCCTGGATCCGGCCTGGGGGTTGCTCGCCGAGGCCGGGATACCGGTCGTGATCCACTGCGGTTCGGGGCCCTCGCCCGGCAAGCACACCGGGCCCGATCCGATCGGGCGGGTGCTCGCGCGGCATCCGCGGCTGCGGCTGGTGTTCGCGCACATGGGGATGCCGGAGTACGAGGACTTTCTCGGTCTTGCCGAGCGGTTCGGTGAGGTGCGGCTGGACACGACGATGGCGTTCACGGACTTCAGCGAGCAGTTCGCGCCGTTCCCCCGGAGGGCGCTCCCCCGGATCGCCGATCTCGGTGACCGGATCCTGCTCGGGACCGACTTCCCCAACATCCCCTATCCGTACGTCCATCAGCTGCGTGTGCTGGAAGGGCTCGGCCTGGGGGACGAGTGGCTCCGGGCGGTCTGTCATGACAACGGGGCGCGGCTGTTCGGCCTGTGAGGAGCTGTAAGCGGAGGCATGGGGGAGGAAGGGAACGGGCGGCGGGGGTCAGTCGGTGATGATGAGTTGCTCGTCCGTCCACAGTTCCCGCCAGGAGAGGCTGAGCGCTCCGTCGGTGACCTGGTGGACGTCGAGCTTCATGAAGTAGACATCGTCGTTGGGCGCGGTCATGGCCGGCAGGCGCAGCGTGTGGAGCGCGCGCCCGGTGTCCGCGTCGAGGACGAGCAACTCGGCCCCCGGGATCCGGCGCTTGGCGTCCGCCTTGGTGAGGAGGGGCTGGCGCACGAGGTACACCCGGCCGTCGGCGATCACACCTGAGCCGTACTCCTGGCCGGTCGGCGCCTTCAGCCGCCAGGAGAGGCGGCCGTCCTCGGTGTCGTAGGCATGCAGGACGGTGTCGTGGTTGCCGTCGCCGTCGCCCTGGGCATCGGTGGCCAGCAGCACGGTGCCGCTGCCCGCGCCGACCGGATTCCACGCGGTGGTGTCCAGGTCCGCGCGCGGAGTGGCTCCTTCCCGGCTCATGTCGAGCAGTTGGACGGCCAGTGAGTCGTCCGTGTCAGGTTTCGGGGCGGCCAGAGTGTGTGCGTCGCCCCTGACCGCCCCCCTGGGATGGCTGGTCCGCCGCTGCCAGAGGGCCTTCCCCGTCCGGTTGTCGACGCCGAGCAGGAGGTAGTACTGCTCGGCGTCCGTGTCGATACTCGCGACGTTGCACAGCACCGGGACCGCGCTCACGTGGTCCGGCAGGGAGTACGCGTCGTAGACGCCCACTTCGGGGCAGGACTTGGGCGTCTTCGCCGTCCACAGGCTCCGGCCGTCGCGCTCGTCGAAGGCGCGCACGGCGCCGGGTGCGTCGGTCAGTGCCTGACCAGCGCCGAGGCGCACATTCCGGAAGACCTCGCCGTCCCCGAGGTGCTCACGCCACAGCCGCTTGCCGGTGCGCAGATCGACACCGACCAGGGTTTCCCGGTAGGCGATCACCACGGTGCGCTCCGACACGTCGAACGACATCGCGACGGAGCTCTCGTCCTGTCGCTCGTAGCGCCAGTACTCCTTGCCGGTCCGCAGGTTCACCGCCCGTGCGCCGTCGGTCGTCGACTCCACGGACAGGCCGTGCACCAGGACTCTCTCCCCTGTCTTGCGGCGCATGACGTGCTCGGGCGCGACCGGTGCCTCAGCGCCGAACGCCGCGGGGAACGGGCCCTGCGCGCCGGTGACCAGGTCGCTCTGCCCGGAAGGCTGGAGCCACTGGGCCAACGGCACGAGCAGGAGGCAGACCGCGGTGGCGGCCATGATGATCCACAGGGACCTGCGACCCTGCCGAAGACTGAGTTCCTCCATCGAAGGCATAGATCCGTCAGCTCTGTCCCCACCCGCCACAACAGCCCCCCCACAGGCCACCCCCCTGATCACCATGACCGGCGGCTGACGGATCCTCCCCCGCCGCTGTCCGCGGAGGCAAGGAGTTGCCAGAGCGTTGCCTGAGAGGTGGCTGTGCGTTTCTCAGGCAATTCACAGGTTCCAGAAAGCGTGCTCTCAGAGGCGCCCAGCAATGTGTGCGCTATGACCACGACCTCGCCCCAGGGGCGCACCGAACTGCTGAGGCCGGACGGGAGCCCCGTCCGAGTGCTTGTGGTGGACGACGAGCTGTCGATCACCGAGCTGTTGTCCATGGCCCTTCGCTACGAAGGCTGGCAGATCCGCAGCGCGGGTGACGGGACCGGTGCGGTGCAGACCGCGCGCGAGTTCCGGCCCGACGCCGTGGTGCTGGACATGATGCTGCCCGACATGGACGGTCTCGCCGTCCTCGGCCGGCTGCGCCGCGAGCTGCCCGACGTGCCCGTTCTCTTCCTGACCGCCAAGGACGCGGTCGAGGACCGGATCGCGGGTCTGACGGCCGGAGGCGACGACTACGTCACCAAGCCCTTCAGCCTCGAAGAGGTCGTGGCCCGCCTGCGCGGGCTCATCCGCCGCTCCGGCGCCGCCGACCGCCGCTCCGACTCCGTGCTCGTCGTCGGGGACCTCACCCTGGACGAGGACAGCCACGAGGTGTCCCGGGGCGGCGAGGGCATCCACCTCACCGCGACCGAGTTCGAGCTGCTGCGCTTCCTGATGCGCAACCCGCGCCGGGTGCTCAGCAAGGCGCAGATCCTCGACCGCGTGTGGTCGTACGACTTCGGCGGTCAGGCCAATGTCGTCGAGCTCTACATCTCGTACCTGCGGCGCAAGATAGACGCCGGTCGTGAGCCGATGATCCACACCCGGCGTGGTGCGGGGTATCTGATCAAGCCCGCGGTGTCATGAGCGGGCGACGACAGCTGCGGAAGCAGCGGCGCCGACAGCCTCGGACGCTGCGGACGCGGCTCGTCGTCTCGGCGGTCGCGCTCATCGCGGTGGTGTGTGCGGTGATCGGTACGGTGACGACCATCGCGTTGAGCCAGCACCTGTACGACCAGTTGGGCACCTCGCTGAGCGAGGTCGGCGACCGGGCCACGGGCGGCCCGGTGAGACCGGACAGTCCGTCGGAGCTGAAGGACGAGCCTCCCGGAGGGCCGTTCGGGTTCGTCACCAAGGGCGGCACGGAGGAGAACACCGTTGTCGCCAAGGTGAGTGACGACGGCGGAATCAATGACGCGGTCGTCGCCAAGGAGAAGAACTCCGACAGCGAGGGCTTCGAGGGCATGGTCACCGACTCGCTGACCGAGGCGCAGAAGTCCGCGATCGGCTCCGTGTCGAAGACCGGGGTCCACACCGTGGAGATCCCCGGGCTCGGTGAGTACCGCGTCAAGTACGTCGAGGGCAACAGGGGCGGCTACTACGTCGCCCTGCCCACCGAGTCCGTCACCAGCACCATCAACACCCTCATCCTCGTCGAGGTGAGCGTCACGGTGGCCGGTCTCGTCGCCGCCGGAATCGCCGGGTCCGTCCTGGTCACGGTCGCCCTCCGCCCCCTCCGCAAGGTCGCCTCCACCGCGACCCGCGTCTCCGAACTGCCCCTCCACAGCGGCGAGGTGACGCTCAACGAGCGTGTGCCCGAGTCCGAGACCGACCCCCACACGGAGGTCGGACAGGTCGGCGCCGCCCTCAACCGCATGCTCGACCACGTCCACGGAGCCCTGCACGCGCGCCAGGAGAGCGAGACGCGCGTACGGCAGTTCGTCGCGGACGCGAGCCATGAGCTGCGTACACCGCTGGCGTCCATCCGCGGTTACGCAGAGCTGACCAGACGCGGACGGGAGGAGACCGGGCCCGACACCAGACACGCGCTCGGCCGGATCGAGTCCGAGGCCGGTCGGATGACCGGGCTGGTCGAGGACCTGCTGCTGCTCGCGCGCCTGGACGCCGGACGGCCGCTCAGCTACGAGCACACCGACCTCTCCCCGCTGGTGGTGGACGCGGTGAGCGACGCCCGCGCGGCCGGTCGCGAACACAACTGGCGCCTCGAACTGCCCGACGAACCGGCGCTCGTGCTGGCGGACGCCGCCCGCGTCCAGCAGGTCATGGTGAATCTGTTTGCGAATGCGCGAACGCACACACCTCCAGGAACGACGGTGACCGCACGCGTGCACCGTCAGGGACCCTGGGTGTGCGTGGACGTCCAGGACGACGGCCAGGGCATTCCGCCGGACCTGCTCCCGCATGTCTTCGAGCGGTTCGCCAGGGGCGACTCGTCCCGGTCACGTGCCTCCGGATCCACCGGACTCGGGCTCGCCATCGTGCAGGCCGTCGCGGCCGCGCACGGCGGCGCGGTGACCGTCGACAGCGTGCCCGGACGCACCGTCTTTACCGTGCATCTGCCCGCGCTGGCGCCCGAAGCCTCGCATTCTCATGAGGCCTTCATTTCCTCATCGAATTCGCAATCGTACTCACAGGCACAGCACAGCACGACCACATGGGTGCAACAGGGCGCTTGACGAGAGTCGTCGTCATGCGAACCGAACCTTCTCCCGGCAACCTGCCGGCGCGGGAGCACCTCCCGGCCGGAAATGCCGGTACGCCTGTCCTGGACGTAGTGATCCCCGTCTACAACGAGGAGAAGGACCTCCAGCCGTGTGTGCTCAGACTGCATGAGCACCTTGCCCGCACCTTCCCGTACGCGTTCCGCATCACCATCGCGGACAACGCGTCCACGGACACCACTCCCCTGGTGGCGGCGCGGCTGGAGGCGGAGATACCCGAGGTCAGGGCGTTCCGGCTGGAGCAGAAGGGGCGCGGTCGAGCACTGCGCACCGTCTGGTCCGCCTCGGACGCCCCGGTCCTCGCCTATATGGACGTCGACCTCTCCACCGACCTCAACGCGCTTCTCCCGCTGGTCGCCCCGCTGATCTCAGGTCACTCGGACCTGGCGATCGGCTCGCGGCTCGCCCGCAGCTCGCGGGTGGTGCGGGGCGCCAAGCGGGAGTTCATCTCCCGTACGTACAACCTGATCCTGCGGGGTTCGTTGCAGGCCCGCTTCTCCGACGCCCAGTGCGGTTTCAAGGCGATCCGGCGCGATGTCGCGCAGGTGCTGCTGCCACTCGTCGAGGACACCGGATGGTTCTTCGACACCGAGATGCTGGTCCTCGCCGAGCGGGCCGGGCTGCGGATCCACGAGGTGCCGGTCGACTGGGTCGACGACCCGGACTCGACCGTGCACATCGTGAAGACCGCGACCGACGACCTGAAGGGTGTCTGGCGGGTGGGGCGTGCCCTGGCCACCGGTTCGCTGGCGCTCGACCGGCTCGCCCGGCCCTTCGGCGACGATCCCCGCGACCGCGAGATCAGCGGCGTACCGAAGGGTCTTGCCCGCCAGCTCGTCGGGTTCTGTGTCGTGGGCGGTCTGTCCACGCTGTTCTATCTGCTGCTCTACAGCGGCTTCCGTACGTTCTCGGGGTCGCAGGTCGCCAACGCGCTCGCCCTGCTCGTCTCGGCGGTCGCCAACACCGCGGCCAACCGGCGTCTCACCTTCGGTGTGCGCGGCCGGGGCGGCGCCGTGAAGCACCAGGCGCAGGGCCTGGTCGTCTTCGGCATCGGGCTCGCCCTGACCAGCGGTTCGCTCGCCGCCCTGAACGCGGCGACGAACGACCCCGCGCACTCCACCGAACTGGCGGTGCTGATCGCCGCCAACCTCGCGGCCACCGTGCTGCGGTTCCTGCTCTTCAGGGCCTGGGTGTTCCCTGACCGGCGCGACGAGTCACCGTCGACCGTCGTCGCCTCGCACACACCCGCCGTGCCGGTCGGACCCGCGTCGCCCGTCTACGCGACGGCGCCGCGGTCCCCGTACGGATCGGCTCCCGTGCCCCACGAGTCGACCTCGTACGGGACGACCGCGTACGGCACGACCCACTCTCCGCACGACCACCAGACCTGGGGGGACGCGACCATGCAGCTTCAGCCGGTGCGTCCGAACGATCACGATCCGAGGGACGCACGATGACGACGACTCAGCCCGATACGAGCTATCAGGGGGGCGCCGGTCCCTCCGGGGGCGCGAGCCCCGACTGGGGACCGCCGGGCCCGACCGGGGCAACCGCCGTGCAGGAGCCCGTGGTTGCTCCGCCGGCCGCCCCCGAGGACGGCAGTCCCAAGCAGCCCTTCGTACGCCGTCTGTGGCGCGGGCGGCCCGAGGACCACCGCTGGACGCGTCCCGCGTTCCTCGGCACGCTGCTGCTGATCGGCGCGCTCTACACCTGGAACCTCACGGCCTCCGGGTACGCCAACTCCTTCTACTCCGCGGCCGTCCAGGCCGGCAGCCAGTCCTGGAAGGCCTTCTTCTTCGGCTCGCTCGACTCGGCCAACGCCATCACCGTCGACAAGCCCCCGGCCTCCCTGTGGCCGATGGCGCTGTCGGTGCGGCTGTTCGGTCTGAACTCCTTCGCGATCCTGTTCCCGCAGGTCCTCATGGCCGTCGCCACGGCCGGAGTGCTGTACGGGGCCCTGCGCCGCCGGTTCAGTGCCGCGGCCGGCTTCATCGCGATGGCGGTCTTCGCGCTCACGCCCGTCGCCGCACTGATGTTCCGCTTCAACAACCCGGACGCGGCCCTCGCGCTCCTGATGGCCGTCACGGTCTACTGCGTGCTGCGCGCCATGGAGAAGGCCCAGACGAAGTGGCTGGTGTGGGCGGGTGCGGCCGTCGGTCTCGCCTTCCTGGTGAAGACCCTCCAGGCCTTCCTGATCCTGCCTCCGCTGGCCCTGATCTACGTGGTCTTCGCGCCGACGAACCTGCGCAAGCGCATCGGGCAGGTGCTCCTCGCGGGCCTGTCGATGATCGTCGCGGGCGGCTGGTGGGTGGCCATAGTGGAACTGTGGCCCGCGTCCTCCCGCCCGTACATCGGCGGCTCGCAGAACAACTCCTTCCTTGAACTGACCTTCGGATACAACGGACTCGGCCGTATCAACGGCGAGGAGACCGGCAGTGTCGGAGGCGGCGGCGGTGGCGGCTGGGGCGAGACCGGCTGGGACCGGATGTTCAGCTCCTCCATCGGCGGCCAGATCTCCTGGCTGATCCCGGCCGCGCTGATCGTGCTCGCCGCGGGCATCGCCCTCACCTGGAAGGCGAAGCGGACCGACACGGCCCGCGCCGCGTTCCTCGCCTGGGGCGGCTCGCTGCTGATCACCATGGTGATCTTCAGCTTCATGCAGGGCATCTTCCACGAGTACTACACGGTGGCCCTCGCCCCGTACGTCGCCGCCGTGATCGGCATGGGCGCGAGCGTGCTGTGGGAGGAGCGCGGCCGGATGTGGGTCTCGCTCCCCATGGCGGCCGGGGTGACGGCCACCGCGGTCTGGGGGTACGTCCTCCTGAACCGCTCCTCCGACTATCTGCCCTGGCTCAAGTGGCTGGTCCTGGTGGGCGGCCTGGTCGCCGCGCTCGGCCTGGTCTTCGTGTCCCGGCTCGGGCGCCGGCTGGCCCTCGGGGTCGTCGGGCTGAGCTTCGTCGCGGCCCTCGCGGGTCCGACGGCGTACACCCTCACCACGCTGAACGAGGGCCACACCGGTTCGATCGTGACGGCGGGTCCGGCGGTCTCGGGCGGTCGTGGCGGCCCGGGCGGCGGCGGTGGCGGCATGGGCGGCGGCCCCGGTGGCGGCGGTATGCCGGGCCAGAACCAGCAGGGCGGCACCGGTCAGAACCAGCAGGGCGGCGGCATGGGCCAGCCCCCGACCGGCGGAATGCCGGGCGGCGGCCAGAACGGTCAGAACGGCCAGGGCCAGCAGAACGGCAACGGCCAGACCGGCAACGGTCAGACGGGCCAGAACGGCCAGACCCAGCGCGGTGGCGGCACGGGCGACGGCGGCGGAATGGGCGGCGGTGGCGGTATGGGCGGTCTGCTCAACGGCGCGACCGTCAGCTCCGAGGCCAAGGCCCTGCTGGAGAAGAACTCCGGCGACTACACCTGGGTCGCGGCGGCCATCGGCGCCCAGAACGCCGCGAGTTACCAGCTCTCCACCGGTGACCCGGTCATGGCGATCGGCGGCTTCAACGGCAGCGACCCGTCGCCGACGCTGGCCCAGTTCAAGAAGTACGTGGAGGACGGGAAGATCCACTACTTCATCTCCTCCGGCTCCATGGGCGGCGGTGGCGGTGGCAGCAGCTCCGGCACCGGGACCCAGATCAGCGAGTGGGTGCAGGAGAACTTCAAGGAGGTGACGGTGGGTTCGTCCACCTTCTACGACCTGACACAGCCGACGAGCTAGCCCGGAGTACGGCGGCAGCAGGGCGGTGGCAGAGGGGTGGCGGCCGGGGCGAGAGTGCCTCGGCCGCCACCCCTCTCTTTTTGTGTTGTACGGCGTATGGGAGTTGTTCTACGGTGTATGGCATGCCAATTTCGCAGGGCGAAAGCCCAAGCCAAGGCCTGGGTCAAAGCCAAGGCCATCCCCAGCGCTGGCTGATCCTCGGTGTGATCCTGCTGGCCACGCTCACCGTGCTGCTCGACAACACCGTCCTCAACGTCGCGATCCCCTCCCTCACGGCGGAGTTGGACGCGTCCACGGCGGACATCCAGTGGATGATCAACGCGTACTCGCTGGTCCAGTCGGGCCTGCTGCTCACCGCCGGCAGCGCGGCCGACCGCTACGGCCGCAAGAAGATGCTCGCCACCGGCCTGGTCCTCTTCGGCGTCGGCTCGCTCACCGCGGGGCTCGCCCAGAGCGCGACCCAACTCATCGCGGCCCGCGCCGGCATGGGCGTCGGCGGCGCGCTCCTGATGACCACGACCCTCGCCGTCGTCGTACAGATCTTCGACGACACCGAGCGGGTCAAGGCGATCGGCCTCTGGTCGACGGTCAACTCGCTCGGCTTCGCGGCGGGCCCGCTGCTCGGCGGCGTCATGCTCGAACACTTCTGGTGGGGCGCGATCTTCCTGATCAACATCCCCGTGGCCGCCCTCGCCCTGGTTGCCGTGCTCAAGCTGGTCCCCGAGTCCAAGAACCCCCAGGGCGACCGCCCGGACCTCCTCGGCGCGGTGCTCTCCACGATCGGTATGACCGCGGTCGTCTACGCGATCATCTCGGGCCCCGAGCACGGCTGGACGTCGTTCCAGGTCCTGGGGTCGGGCGCGGTCGGCCTCGCCGTCCTCGCTGCCTTCGTCCGCTGGGAGCTGAGCATTGAGCACCCCATGCTGGACATGCACTTCTTCCGCAACCAGCGCTTCATCGGTGCCGTCGCCGGCGCGATCCTGGTCGCCTTCGGCATGGGCGGTTCCCTCTTCCTGCTCACCCAGCACCTCCAGTTCGTGCTCGGATACGAGCCGTTGGAGGCGGGTCTTCGTACGGCTCCGATGGCCCTGTCCGTCGTGGCGCTCAACCTCACCGGCGTGGGCGCCCGGATCGTCACCAAGCTGGGCACCCCGGCCACCATCGCCCTCGGAATGACGATGCTGTCGGCGGGCCTGGCCGCGATTGCCCTGCTCAGCGGCGGCACGGGCGGCGGTTACGGAGGCATGCTGCTGGGACTGGTCGTCATGGGCGCCGGTATCGCGGTCGCCATGCCCGCCATGGCCAACGCCATCATGAGCGCGATTCCCCCGGAGAAGGCGGGCGTCGGCGCGGGCGTCAACGGCACGCTCAACGAATTCGGCCTCGGGCTGGGCGTGGCGGTGCTCGGCGCGGTTCTCAACTCCCGCTTCGCCGCGCTGGTCTCGGTCGCGGCGGCCTCGTTGCCGGCGGCGCTGGCCTCCGCTGAGTCGGCGGACGAGCGAGCCCGGATCACGGACGCGTTCGCCTCGGGTCTGGAGACGAGTCAACTGGTCGGCGCGGTCGCCGTGCTGCTCGGTGGACTGCTGGCCGCGGCGTTGCTCCGGAGAGCGGAACGGGCAGACTCCGCGGTGACGATTGCGGCGTAGGGCCCGCTTAGCATCAGGGAGGGGGCGGACCTCGGTGTTCCGGGTCGCCCTCTCCGTAAGAGTTCCGAGGAAGGTGCGCCATGGTGAGGGCAGCCGACCGGGCCAAGCGTCCGGCGCGGACCAGCGTCTGGCTGGAGGGCAAGGCCCCGCGGGGCGGCGGTGCCCGGGGCGGGCAGCCGTCGTCGCTCGACCGGGACCGGATCACCGAGGTCACGGTACGACTGCTCGACTCGGAGGGGCTGGCCAAGTTCTCCATGCGCCGGCTGGCCGCCGAGCTGAACGTGACCGCGATGTCCGTCTACTGGTACGTGGACACCAAGGACGATCTTCTCGAGCTCGCCCTCGACGCGGTGTTCGGTGAACTGGAGCTGCCGGACCCGGAGTCGGGCGAGGACTGGCGGGACCAGCTCCGGGCACTGGCTGTCGGGTACCGGGCGCTGCTCGTCCGGCACCCCTGGGTGTCGCCGCTCGCCGGGACGTTCCTCAACATCGGGCCCAGGTCGGTCGCGTTCTCGCGCACCGTGCAGCAGGTGATCCGCAGGACCGGGCTGCCCACGCACCGGCTGACCGGGGCCATCTCCGCGGTCTTCCAGTTCGTGTACGGATTCGGCACGATCGAGGGGCATTTCACGTTGCGGTCCGCCGATGCGGGGCTGAGTCCTGACGAGTACTTCCAGCAGGCCCTGAGCACGATTCGGCAGGCTCCTGAACTCGACGATGTTCTCGAGGAGTCCAAGGAGATCATGCGGGCTCGTGGGGGCAACACGGTGGAGGAGATGTACGAGCGGGACTTTCACTTTGCGCTCGATCTGGTGATCACGGGGATCGAGTCGGTGGTGCGGGGGGAAGGGCGGGGGGTGTGAGTGGTGCGGGTCGTTCGTGGGTGCGGGCCGGTGGGGGCTGGTCGCGCAGTTCCCCGCGCCCCTAGAAGACTGCGCAGTTCCCCGCGCCCCTAGAAGAAGGTGCCGCAGTTTCGCGTGCCCCCAAAGACTGCGCCGTTCCCCGCGCCCCTATCGGGGCTTACTCCTGTGGGGCCAGCCTTGCCGGGAAGCCGCCCGTTGCCACCGGGCCCCACTTCTCCGGGGTGATCCTGATGATGGACTTGGCCTGCTTGAGCATGGCCTCTCGGTATTCGTTCCAGTCGGGGTGTTCGCCTGCGATGTTGCGGTAGTACTCGACGAGGGGCTCGACGGAGTCGGGGGAGTCGATCACCTCGGCCGTGCCGTCGATCTGGACCCAGGGGCCGTTCCACTCGTCGCTCAGGACGATGAGGCTGACGCGGTCGTCCCGCTTGGCGTTGCGGGTCTTGGCGCGCTCCGGGTAGGTCGAGACGACGACGCGGCCCGAGTCGTCCACTCCGCAGGTCAGCGGGGAACCCTGGGGACCGCCGTCCGACCTGCGCGTCAGCAGGATGGCGCGGTGGCGGGGGCGTACGAAGTCCAGCAGATCGTCGAGGGAGACAGAGGTGTTCGTCGCGATGTTCGATGCCATGCCCCCAGCCTAGGACTCGATCGCCTCCGCGAGGTTGTCGTACACCGGCACGTCACGGCGCATTCCCGTCAGCTCCAGGACACGGTTGGCCACCCCGTCCGCCCGTGCCGCCACGCGCAGTTGGACGGGCCGGGGCAGCCGTCCGCGGACACCGGCGACCACACGGACGCCCTGGGAGTCCATGAAGTGCGTACGCGTGAGATCCAGGACCAGCAGCCGCAGCCGGTCCCTCCTGGCGTCCACGACGTCCAGGGCACCGACGAGGACGACATCGGCGTTGCTCAGGTCGATCTCCGAGGGAAACCCGAGCAGGGTGCATTCAGGCAGGTCATAGGGGTTCGGGAAGAAGGTCATCGCACTCACCTGGCAGACGTTCGTCCGGATTCCGATGAGGCCGCTTCCTGACCCGCCCGCCCATTGCACCACGCGTGCGGGCGAGATCGGAAGTACGTACGAAGAGCCGCGCCCTCACCCCAACAGAGCAGCTAAAGTGGCTCTTCGTCCTGTGCTCGCAGTCGGGAATGTGCTGCGGAGCTCTCCTGCGCACAGCTGCCGGGGTCTGTCGTCGAACCGACGACGGGATCCGGGGCCGTGCATGCCGAAGAGGTTCGTGGTGGCTGCGTCTGATTTTTCCGAATTGCCCCGTTTTCCGGGGGGTCTTGAGCTGGCCGAGACACTGACGGTCGCGGCTCAGCAGCTGCACGAGCCATCCAGTCCCCGCAGCACCCTGCGCACCGCCGTCCGGCTCGCCGTACACATCCTCCCCGGCGCCGAACACGCCGGTATCTCCGTCATCGAGCGCAAGGCCCACCGCCAGACCCTCGCCTGGACCGACGAGATCGTCCGCTCCGCCGAGGCACTGGCCTCGGGCGAGGACCATCAGCACTGGACCCGGCTGTGGACCTCCCCGGTCGCCCGTATCGAGGACAGCGCGTCCGGCGACGACGACGGCGAACCCGCCCTCTCCGACCTCGGACTGCGCTCGGTCCTCTCGCTCCGGCTGCGCGCCGAACGCCAGCGGCTCACCGTCCTCACGGCGTACGCGACCAAGCCGCGGGCCTTCGACGACTCGGCGACCCGGATCGGACGGCTGTTCACCGCGCACGTCAGCATCGCGTTCGACTCGGCGACCGCCCGCGAACAGCTCACCGAGGCCATGCGCACCCGGGACCTGATCGGCCAGGCCACCGGCATCCTCATGGAACGCCTCGACATCGACGCGGCGGAGGCCTTCGACAGCCTCGTACGGACCTCCCAGCGGGAGAACGTCAAGCTCCGTGACCTGGCCAGACGGATCGTCGACGCCAGGAGCAGCGAGTGAGCGGGCACCGACGGGATACCCGATCCGCATGAGACTCTCAGCCGATCCCGCCGATCCCGCCGATCCCGCCGATCCCGCCGATCACGACCATCACGCTGATCCCGCCCATCTCAACGAGCGGCAGCCGCGTGCCACAGCCCCGGAGTCCGCCACGCTGCACCAGGCGCTGGCCGGCACCGGCGGCCTCGACACACTGCTGCGCGATCTCACGGATCGTGCGGTGCTCGCCGTGGCGGGCGCCGAGGCGTGCAGCATCACCGTGCGGCGCGACGGGCGGCTGCTGACGGTGGCGGGCACGGGCGGCCTGCCCAGCGGGCTCGACCAGCGCCAGTACGAGAACGGCGACGGGCCCTGCGTCCGGGCGGCGGACTCGGACGCGGAGCAGCACGCGCCCGACCTGTCCGAGGAGGACCGCTGGCCCACGTACGCCGCGTACGCGCTCTCCAAGGGGGTCCGTTCGGTGCTGGCCGTGCCGCTCGCGGTCGACGGCGAGACCGATGCCGCCCTCAACCTCTACGCCACGACGGAGGGTGCCTTCCACGGGAGCCGCGAGGCGGCCAGGGCCTTCGCGGCGAACGCCTCGGACGCCGTCAACGCCGCCCTGCGCATCGAGCGCGAGCGGGCGTCGGCCGGGGACGTCCGCACGGCGCTGCTCTCGCGCAGCGTGATCGACCAGGCGATCGGCATCCTCATGGCCCAGGAGCGCTGCACCGCCCAGACGGCACTCGACACCCTGCGCCGCGTCTCCCAGGACGCGAACATCAAACTCCGCGACCTGTGCGGCGACTTGGTGGCCCGCACGACGGACGGAGCGCCGGGCCGGGCGTCACAGCGACGGTAGCGTCCCGCCCTGCACCGCCTGGATGTCCAGCTCCACCTTCAGTGTCGTACCGATCGCCGCGATGCCCGCCTGGAGCACCTGGTTGTAGTTCATCGCGAAGTCCTCGCGGCGCAGCTCGGTGGTGGCGCGGAAGGCCGCGCGCGTCCCGCCCCAGGGGTCGGCGCCCGTGCCCAGGTAGGCCAGGTCCAGGTCGACCGGCCGCACGACCCCGTGCATGGTCAGCTCGCCGTGGACCGTCCAGCGGTCGGTGCCGGTGGCCGGGCTCAGGCCCGTCGAGACGTACGTGATCTGCGGATGGCGCTCGACGTCGAGGAAGTCCGGGGACTTCAGATGGCCGTCGCGCATGGCGTTGCCCGTGTCGATGGAGGCCGCGGAGATCACCGCCTCCACCCGGGACTTGGCCACCTCGTCGGGCGCGATGTCGATCGAGCCCGCGAACTCCGTGAACCGCCCGTGCACGCTGGAGATGCCCAGGTGCTGGGCGACGGCGCCCACGGAGGAGTGGGCCGGGTCGACGGTCCAGGGGCCGGGCGGCGGCAGTTCCGTGCCGCCCTGCCGGGCGAGGGTGACGGTGCCGATCGCGGCCCGGCCGCTCGCCGTCACGATCGCGCTGGACGCGGCGGGCGCGTACCCGACGGCCGTGACGATCACGGTGTACGCCCCGGGCGCGAGCTCCGTCGCATCCCGTACGCCGCCCTCGTCGTCCGCCTCGGCGCGCACCACCTGGGTGCCCGTCCCGTCGGTCACCGTGACGACCGCGTGCGACACGGCCCAGCCGTCCCGCGTACGGATCCGCGCGGTCAGTCCCATGGCAAGCAACCTCTCGTAATGAAACCGGCCCGTGGGCGTGTCTCCGCTCAGAGCACGCGCCACGGGCCGGGGTCCTCAACTGGTTCTCTGCTGGTTCTCGACTACTCGCCGGGGTGGGCGAGTTCGATGTCGTGGCCGTCCACGCCGCCGCCGTTCACGGTCAGTGCCGTGGCCACCGGCGGGTAGCCGGTCGCGATGACCGTGTACTCGCCGCTGTCCAGGTCGGCGAAGGCGTACGCCCCGTCGGCCCCGGTGGTGGCGGTGCCGACCACGTTGCCCGCCGCGTCGACGAGCGTGACCCGGGCGTCGCCCAGCGGTCCGCCGGGTGCCCGCACGACGCCCTGGAGCTGCGCGCCCGCGGTGAGCGCGACCTCGATCCGGGTGACCCCGGTGCCGCCGACCTCGACGGGCAGGGCCCGCGGCCGGTGCCCGGCGGCGTTCACCGCGACGGTCACGGCGCCCGGCACCAGCTCGGCGAAGGCGAACTCGCCCTGCTCACCGGTGGTCCCGGTGGCCAGCACGTCACCGCGCACATCGGTCACGATGACCATCGCGCCCACGACCGGCTTCCCGCCCTCGGCGGCCTTCACCGTGCCCGACAGCCCGCTCGTCCCGCTCAGCAGGATGTCGTACGCGAGCGGCTCACCGTTCACGACGATCGTCGAGGCCTGCGGCTGGAACCCGTCCGCGGAGGCGATCAGCACGAACGAACCCGTGCCGGGCGCGTCCACCGCGTAGGAGCCGTCGGCCTGCGCGACCGAGCGGCCCAGCTGACGGCCCGCGAGGGAGATCAGCGTGACGGCGGCCCGGGGGACGGGCGCGCTCTCGGCACCGCGGACGTATCCGCGCACCGCGACCCCGCCCGGGCCGGGGCCGGAGGCGCCGCCGGCCCCGGCCGCCACGGTGGCGACGGCCGCGAGCCGCTGGGTGCCCTCGGGCCCGGCCCCTGACCCGGCGCCGGTTCCGTTGTCGGTTCCGGTGTCCGCGACCGCCCAGCTCGGGACGCGCTCGTCGGCCTCGGTGGAGAGGGCCGCGGCCGGGGCGGCCTCGGCGACGGCCGTGACATCCGGCTGCGCCTCGGCGGCCTGCGCCAGCGCACCCGACGTACGCAGCGGAACCTCCTTGATGAACAGCGTGACGAGGAAGGCGATCAGAGCCATCGCGCCCGCGATCAGGAAGACGTCCGCGATGCCGTGTCCGTACGCGCTCTCCATGACCGTGCGCAGCGGCGCGGGCAGCGCGTCCATGTCCGGGATGCTGCTGTTGTGCGAACCGCCCGCAGCCGCCGCGTACTTGGGGTCGATCCCGGTCAGACCGTCCTTGACGTAGTCGGTGATCCGGTTGGCCATCACCGCACCCAGCGCGGAGACGCCGATCGCACCGCCGAGGGAGCGGAAGAAGGTCACCGTGGAGCTGGCCGAGCCGAGGTCCTCCGGCGCCACCTGGTTCTGCGTGGACAGCACCAGGTTCTGCATCATCATGCCGATGCCGAGACCCAGCAGCGCCATGAAGACGGCCACCCGCCAGTAGTCCGTGTCGTACCGGATGGTGCCCAGCAGACCGAGCCCCGCGGTGATCAGGACACCGCCGCTGACCAGCCAGACCTTCCACTTGCCCGTCTTGGTGATGATCTGCCCGGAGACGGTGGAGGAGATGAACAGGCCACCGATCATCGGGATCGTCATGACACCCGACATGGTCGGGGACTTGTCCCGCGCCAGCTGGAAGTACTGGCTGAAGAAGACCGTGCCGGAGAACATCGCGACACCCACGAAGAGCGAGGCGAGGGAGGAGAGGGTGATGGTCCGGTTGCGGAAGAGCCGCAGCGGGATGATCGGTTCCTTGGCCTTGGATTCGACGAGCACGAACAGCAGCCCCAGGGCGACGGCACCACCGACCATGGCGTACGTCTGCCACGACACCCACTCGTACTTGTCACCCGCGAAGGTGACCCAGACCAGCAGCAGCGAGACCGCGGCGGAGATCAGGAACGCGCCGCCCCAGTCGACCTTCACGTCCCGCTTCACGACGGGCAGGTGCAGGGTCTTCTGCAGCACGATCAGCGCGATGACCGCGAACGGCACACCGACGTAGAAGCACCAGCGCCAGCCGAGCCAGCTGGTGTCGGTGATGACACCGCCGAGCAGCGGGCCGCCGACGGTCGCGACTGCGAACGTGGCGCCGAGGTAGCCGGAGTACCGGCCGCGCTCGCGCGGGGAGATCATCGCCGCCATCACGATCTGCGCGAGGGCGGACAGACCGCCCACGCCGATGCCCTGCACCACGCGGCAGGCGATCAGCATGCCGGGGTTCTGCGAGAGGCCCGCGGCGGCCGATCCGAGGACGTAGATGACGAGCGCTATCTGGACGAGCGCCTTCTTGCTGTACAGGTCGGCGAGCTTGCCCCACAGGGGCGTCGCCGCGGTCATCGACAGCAGTGCGGCGGTGACGACCCAGGTGTAGGCGGACTGGCCGCCGCCCAGGTCGCCGATGATCTCGGGCAGGGCGTTGGTGACGATCGTCGACGACAGGATCGCGACGAACATGCCGAGCAGCAGGCCGGAGAGGGCCTCCATGATCTGCCGGTGCGTCATCGGAGCGCCTTCGGCGGCGCCTGTGGCACCTCCGTGCTTGGCGTGTGAGCCCCGCACACCGGTTGGTGTGGTCGTTGCCATGGGCTTCCTTTTCTTGTGATGCGTCATGCGGGTGTACGGGTTGTCTGCTCGACGAGGGGGGTTGGTGGGGGTGGTACGGGGAGTACGGCCGACCCGGGGGGTGCGGGCGGTACCGCCGGTGCGGGCCTGCAGTCGCCGAAGCTGGTGCGCAGGCGGGCGAGCAGGGTGTTGAGCTGGTCGACCTCGTCGTCCGACCAGTCCGCCAGGTAGTGGACGAGCGCGTTCATGTAGCGCTCGGAGAGATCGGCGAGCATGTCCTGGCCGGCGGGGGTGAGGCGCAGGATGCGGGAGCGTTTGTCGGCGGGGTCGGGGGAACGGTCGATCCAGCCGCGCTCCGCCACGTGGGCCACGTGGCGGCTCGTCACCGACATGTCGATGGCGAGCAGCTCCGCTAGGCGGCTCATCCGCATTTCGCCGTGGCGGTCCAGCAGGGTGAGTACGGCGGCGGAGCCGGCGGGGCACTCGTGCGGGAGTACTCGGCCGAGGCCGCGCTTCACAGCACCTATGGCGCTGAGTTGCCGGGCCAGCTCCTCGTACTGACGTCGAGCCGCCATCGCACCTCCCTGGTTTGTTGCTTCAGGCAACCATAAGAACTGTTGGTTGCTGCAGGCAAATGAAAGTGGGGGGTGATGGCCTAAAACCTTGGCAAAGGCAAGTATTGGCGAACGTAAACTTGCAGGTGGGGTGGGTTTGGTGGGTTCGTTGTCGGCTGCGGGTGCGTTGTGGCTGGTCGCGCAGTTCCCCGCGCCCCTGGGTGGGTGGGGGTTGCGGCTCGTCTTCGGGGTGCGGGGCCGCGTCGGAATGTGCGTCCGCAGCCGCTGACGTAAAGCGCAGTTGCAGCACGGTGACCCCGGACTGGTGTCCTCGTAAGCTGCGGCCACACATCCCGCCACGTCCCCTCCGCCCGACGAACCATCCGGCCCCGGGCAGGGGGGGACGGGGGCAGCGCCCCGCCAGGGGCGCGGGGAACGGCGCGAGCAACCGAGACGGACGGCCACATGGCGACGGCGGGTGGTGCCCCATCAGGGGCGCGGGGAACGGCGCAATCTTTTAGGGGCGCGAGGAACTGCGCGAGCAACCCAAGACGGCCGGCGCGTGGTGAACCGGCGGGGGCCACCGGTGTTTTTAGGGGCGCGGGGAACTGCGCGATCGGCCCCCACCGGCCCGCGGTCGACGAACCACCCAGACCCCCCCACCCACCCAGGGGCGCGGGGAACTGCGCGACAAGCCACAGTGGGCCCGCAGGCGACAGAAGGGCAGCCCCAGGGGGACCCGGGTGGACGTTCACCCGAGGTGCCACCTAGAGTCCAGGCCCATGGCAAACACCCAGGGCCCCGAGGGCAACTACGACCCCGCGGGTAGCACCCAGATGTTCCGAGCGTTCGTCGACGACCCCCAGAGCACCCGCCAGCCGGCAACCCCCGCAGGCCCCCGCATCGGCCTGATCGTCGGCGTGATCGTGGCCGTGGCGGTCGTGGCCGTCGTCGCCTGGCTCGCGCTCAAGTAGACCTCACACAGGTCTTCGGGTAGGCCGGGGCACCGCAAGGCGCCCCCCGCCTGCCCTACTCAAACCGGACGGACACGTCCCGCGTCTCGATGTGCATGCCCAGCGGGACGCGCCACGCGTCGACGCACACCGTCCAGGTCTTCTCTTCCCGCGCGCCCGCAGCGATCGGCGCGGGAAGCCTCTCGGCCGACGCGACGGTCGCCCAGTCGATCCCGAGCGCCCCGATGATGTGCGTCCCGAAGGTCACCGTGCCCGAACGCACCGCGGTACCCCCGGTGTTGTGGAAACCGACGGTGACCTTCTCGCACCAGCGCTTGTCGGCGGGCGCCCGCTCGGGGTCGCCGATGTCGAGCACGGCGGGCCCGGGCTTCGCGGGATTCGACGGGCTCGCGGGACTCTCCGCGCCGCCGCCGCTCGGCGCTCCGGTACCGGAACTCCCGCCCTCGGAACCGGAGTCGGAGTCTGAGTTGGAGTCGGAACCCGAGTCGTTCCCGCCCGTCGGCGGGGTCGTACGGCCGCCGTCGTCGGACCCCGGCGCGGAGGCCGCCCCGGACGCGGCCGAGCCGTCACCGGCCGCGCTCCCGCTGCCCGGGGATCCCGAACTGCCGTCGCCCATCGCCCCTTCGGGCGCCGCTGCGCCCTCCAACGGCACCAACTCCACGTCCCCGGTGGGCGCCACCGCCTCGCCGGACGACGCGGGGCGCTGCACGGCGACGTAACCCTCGCCGCCGTCGCCGGTCCCGCAGGCGGCGAGGACCGTACCCAGGCAGACGACAATCGCCGAGGCGCCCCCAAGGGCACCTCGGCGACCGCGAATCGACTCGTGACCCATCCGTCGGCGCATCGCGCCAGTGTGGCTGACGGGTCGTCAATTATGAACCCTCGGTCGGGATCCCGGTCGGAGACCTCTCGGCCCCGGTGTCGGTCGGAGACCCCAACGCCCGGCCTCAGTCGGAGATCAGGCCTTCCCGCAGCTGCGACAGCGTGCGTGTGAGCAGTCGGGAGACGTGCATCTGTGAGATGCCGACCTCCTCGCCGATCTGCGACTGGGTCATGTTGGCGAAGAAGCGCAGCATGATGATCCGCCGCTCGCGGGGCGGGAGTTTGGCGAGCAGGGGCTTCAGGGACTCGCGGTACTCGACGCCCTCCAGCGCCGTGTCCTCGTAGCCGAGGCGGTCCGCGAGGGAACCCTCGCCGCCGTCGTCCTCGGGGGCCGGCGAGTCGAGCGACGACGCGGTGTACGCGTTGCCGACCGCGAGGCCGTCGACCACGTCCTCCTCGGACACGCCGAGGACGGTGGCGAGTTCGGCCACGGTCGGCGAGCGGTCCAGCTTCTGGGAGAGCTCGTCACTGGCCTTGGTGAGGGCCAGTCGCAGCTCCTGGAGGCGGCGCGGCACGCGCACCGACCACGAGGTGTCCCGGAAGAACCGCTTGATCTCGCCCACGACCGTCGGCATCGCGAACGTCGGGAACTCGACCCCGCGTTCGCAGTCGAAGCGGTCGATCGCCTTGATCAGGCCGATCGTGCCGACCTGGACGATGTCCTCCATCGGCTCGTTGCGCGACCGGAAACGGGCGGCGGCGTAACGCACCAGCGGGAGGTTGAGCTCGATGAGCGTGTCCCGTACGTAGGCACGCTCGGGGCTGTTCTCGTCGAGTGCGGCGAGCCGCAGGAACAGGGAGCGGGACAGGGTGCGGGTGTCGATGGCTTCCGAGGTCGGGGGAAAGGCCGGGGCTTCCACGGCCGGGACGGCCGGAACATCGGCAACGACACTGTGAAGCGCGTCGGGCGCGGGTTCGCTCTTCGTGAGCGTGAGCACCTTCGAGCTGCCCTGGTCTGCGGACATGCCACCCCCTTTGGGTCGCGGACGGTCGCGGCGGACGCTCCCGTCGAAGGAACGCAGCCTCCACCTGAATACCGGAGGTGGGGCTGCGGCAAACGCGTCAGCGGAAGAATGTCACATGTCGGCAACACGCTGTAGTGACATGTCGACACAGGAGGGGTGAATAGGCCCTGGAAAAGGGGGGTCTGACAGTTTTTCGACGCAGAAAAGTCGCGAAAAGGCCTTGAGGGCGATTCGCTCCTGCGGGTTACGCCTCGATCCTGTTTGCGGATCGCAGTCTGGCGAAGCTGCGGGCGAGCAGTCTTGACACATGCATCTGCGAAACGCCCAGCTCGGCACTGATCTGCGACTGCGTCAGATTGCTGTAGTAGCGCAGGAGAAGGATCCGCTGCTCCCGCTCGGGAAGCTGGACGAGCAGGTGCCGTACGAGGTCGCGGTGCTCGACGCCGTCGAGCGCGGGGTCCTCGTAGCCGAGGCGGTCGAGGAGCCCGGGCAGTCCGTCGCCCTCCTGGGCGGCCTCCAGCGAGGTCGCGTGGTACGACCGTCCTGCCTCGATGCAGGCCAGGACCTCGTCCTCGGTGATCCGCAGCCGCTCGGCGATCTCGCCGGTCGTGGGCGTGCGCCCGAAGGCCGTCGTGAGGTCCTCGGTCGCGCTGTTCACCTGGACCCACAGCTCGTGCAGCCGGCGCGGTACGTGGACCGTGCGGACGTTGTCGCGGAAGTACCGCTTGATCTCGCCGACCACGGTGGGCATCGCGAAGGTCGGGAACTGCACACCCCGGTCGGGGTCGAAGCGGTCGATGGCGTTGATCAGGCCGATGGTGCCGACCTGGACGACGTCCTCCATGGGCTCGTTGCGCGACCGGAACCGGGCGGCGGCGTACCGCACCAGAGGGAGGTTCGCCTCGATCAGCGCGGCCCGCACCCGGCCGTGCTCGGGGCTGCCGGGCTCGAGGTTCTTGAGCTCGCCGAACAGCACCTGGGTCAGGGCCCGGGTGTCGGCCCCGCGGCGACGCTGCGGGCCTTCCTCCGGGGTGTCGGGAAGGCGCTCCTGGGCTGGGGCCGAGGGTGGAGCCGGGGGCTCATGGGGCGGTGCTTGAGGCGCAGTACTGGCCGGCACGGTCAACTCCACCTCTGGGTCGGTCAACATCCGTCAACTCATCCGTCAAAAGCGGTCATAGCATCACAAGACATGTGCACTGTGTGCAAGCACCGCATAACTCCGTGTTGAGCGTCAGTTGGGGCCCGGGGCGGGGCCCAGGACGCGAAACGGCCCCCCGCCGTTCAGGCGAGGGGCCGGGGGCGTGCGCCGGGCGCGCTTCAGAACTCGTAGTCGGCGATCACCCACGTGGCGAACTCCCGCCACAGTGCGACGCCCGCCTGGTGCGCGGGGTGCTCGATGTACCGCTTGAGCGCGTCCGTGTCCTCGACCGCCGAGTTGATCGCGAAGTCGTACGCGATGGGCCGGTCGGTGATGTTCCACTCGCACTCCCAGAACTTCAGTTCGGGGATCTGCCCGCCGAGGGCGCGGAAGGCGGCGACGCCCTCGACGACGCGCGGGTCGTCGCGCTCCACACCCTCGTTGAGCTTGAACAGGACCAGGTGGCGGATCACGGGGACTCCTAGTTCTTGGCCCCGTCGGCGATCCACGTCATGAAGTCCCCGACGGCCTGAGCGGCATTCGAAATGCCCTCGAACCCTATCTGGACGTAGTCGGCGGCCTGGGCGGGGTCGGTGATGATCACGTACAGCGCGAACACGATGAGCACGTAGACGGCGATCTTCTTCGAATTCACCGCCATCGCGGCCTCCCCGTGTGCCTGCTGCCTGCTGTCTTGTCGGCTGCGCCTGTTGGGACCCCTGTTGCCGGCGGTGAGTGTAACCCGGACAGTTGATATGACGATCTTTCAAACCATGCCGAGTTCGGAACGCACGAAGGGCCCCGTCTTTCGACGGGGCCCTTCCGAAGCGGTAGCGGAGGGATTTGAACCCTCGGTGACTTGCGCCACACTCGCTTTCGAGGCGAGCTCCTTCGGCCGCTCGGACACGCTACCGAGAGAGATCCTAGCCCACGTTGGGCCGTGCTCCGAAATCGGTATTCGGCCGCCTGTGGGGCAGCCGCGCCGGCGCCCGGATCAGCGGTCGCGGAAGAACTCGGTGAGCAGCCGGGCGCACTCCTCGTCGAGTACGCCGGCGATCACTTCGGGCCGGTGGTTGAGCCGCCGGTCGCGTACGACGTCCCAGAGGGAGCCGACCGCGCCCGCCTTCTCGTCGCGGGCGCCGTAGACCACGCGGTCCACCCGGGACTGCACGATCGCGCCCGCGCACATCGTGCAGGGTTCGAGGGTCACGACGAGCGTGCAGCCGCTGAGCCGCCACTCCCCGAGCTTCGCGGCGGCCCGGCGGATCGCGACCACCTCGGCGTGGGCGGTCGGATCGCCGGTCGCCTCACGCTCGTTGTGGCCGGTGGCGAGGACCGTCGTGCCGTCAGGGGACAGCACGACGGCGCCGACGGGGACGTCCCCGCCCCGGACGGCCGACCCGGCCTCGTCCAGGGCGAGCCGCATCGCCGCCCGCCAGCGGTCGCGTACGGGATCCTGTTCCTCCTGAGCGCTCGGGGGAGTCAGCGGACGGTCTCCAGGACCTCCGCCGCGCCGAGCACCTCGGCGATCTCACCGAGCGCGTCGGTGCTGTCCAGGGCCAGCAGCTCCTTCTCGTTCACGCCGAGGTCCGTGAGGACCTCGCGGTCTCCGATGGGTCCGGACGGCACGGCCTCACCCTTCGCGGTCGCACCGACGTCGTCCTCATCGTCGTCGTCGGTCTCGTCCTCGGGTTCACCGTCCTCCGTACCGTCGAGGTCGAGGGAGTCCAGGTCGGCGACGTCGTCGTCCGGCTCCCTTCCGAGCAGTTCGTCCGTGAGCAGGATCTCGCCGTACGAGCTGCGGGCGGCGGCCGCGGCGTCCGAGACGTAGATGCGAGGGTCCTCCTCGCCGTCCACGCGGACGACTCCGAACCACGCGTCCTCCTGCTCGATGAAGACGAGCACCGTGTCGTCGTCGACCGAGGCTTCACGGGCCAGGTCGGTCAGATCCGACAGGGTCTCCACATCGTCGAGCTCTGTGTCGCTCGCTTCCCACCCGTCTTCGGTGCGCGCGAGCAGTGCGGCGAAGTACACCGTGACTCTCCCACTGGTCATAGGCGTGCCGGTTGGGGGTCCCCCCGGCGGAGGCTGTGGACGGGGAGCGCGTGTGCCGAGCCCCGCCCACTCGGAATCGTGGCAGAAACGGAGCGTTCAGGAGAGGTCTTCGGCTCGCTGTGTCCCGGTCGCGTCTCAGCGTCCGTTCCCGTGTCGCGTGCGTCACGCCGCCGTACGGCCTCACCTGGGCGCCCAGCACCCACCGACAGCGGGATCGTACGCCGACACGACCTCCGCTTCGCACGCGGCCGCCCGAGTGATCGTCGGGCGGGTCGCCCGGCACCGGCCCCGCGGGCGGGCGGCCTGCCCCCGCCGCGGCGGGACCTGCGCCGGGCGTGGCCACCAGTGGCCTGTCAGCGCCCTACCAGCGGAATGTGCGCATGCGCATGGCGTGGCGCAGCCGGGCCGTCTTGGCCCGGCGTGGCTGCACCCGGTCGCGCAGCTCACGCGCCTCCGTGAGCTCCCGCAGGAACTGGGCGCGGCGCCTTCGTCGCGCGGCTTCGCTCACCGGGTCCTCGCGGTCCTCACGGCTCCGCTGCTCCGGGTCGGACATGGGCAACACCCCCAGTCGGTCCTTCCCACTTTCCCTCCGACGGGCGGTTTGATGCCAGCCGAGGTTTGAAGGTGCGACGAGGCACAGGACCGGTCGGTGACGGGCGAGGGGTGGGCGGCGGGCGCCCGGATACCCTTGTGGGCATGCGTCTCCACGTCGTCGACCACCCTCTGGTCGCTCACAAGCTCACCACGCTGCGCGACCGTCGCACCGATTCCCCGACCTTCCGGCGGCTCGCCGACGAGCTGGTCACCCTGCTCGCCTACGAGGCCACCCGGGACGTGCGCACCGAGCAGGTCGACATCGTGACCCCGGTGTCCCCGACCACGGGCGTCAAGCTGTCCCACCCGCGCCCCCTCGTCGTACCGATCCTGCGGGCCGGCCTCGGCATGCTCGACGGCATGGTGCGGCTGCTGCCGACCGCCGAGGTGGGCTTCCTGGGCATGATCCGTGACGAGGAGACGCTCCAGGCGTCCACGTACGCGACCCGGATGCCGGAGGACCTCTCCGGCCGCCAGGTGTACGTCCTCGACCCGATGCTCGCCACCGGCGGCACGCTCGTCGCGGCGATCCAGGAGCTCATGAAGCGCGGCGCCGACGATGTGACGGCCGTGGTCCTCCTCGCCGCCCCCGAGGGCGTCGAGGTCATGGAGCGCGAGCTGGCCGGCTCGCCCGTCACGGTCGTGACCGCGTCGGTCGACGAGCGCCTGAACGAGCACGGCTACATCGTCCCGGGCCTGGGGGACGCGGGGGACCGGATGTACGGCGCGGCCGAGTAGCGCGCCAGGGGCAGGGTCGGGTCCGCGCTTGTTCGGAGCACGGACCCGTACGGGGACCCGCTAGCAGCTCTTCTTCGTCGCCGAGGGCGTCGGTGCGGGCTTGGCCAACGTGGTCAGGGCCTTGTCGGCGTCCTCTTTCTTCGTCAGGGACTTGAAGGCCGTGCCGAGGATCAGGTCGACCTCCGCGGGCTTCGCGCGGGTGTCGGTCTTCAGCTCGGCACCGGTGAGCTGTGTCGCGAGGACGGGGAGCGCGGCGTCGGAGGCCGCCTTGGCACCGAGGACTATCCCGGCGCCCTTGACCTTCTTGTCGTACGTCTTCGTCGCGTTGCCGACGTCGCCGATCTTGAAGCCGCGTTTCTTCAGCTCGTCGGCGGTGTCCTTGGCGAGGCCGCCGCGGGGGGTGGCGTTGAGGACGTTCACGGTGATCTGGCCGGGCTTGGGGAGGGCTTTGACCGGGCTCGGGGAGGGCGAGGGGGATGCCGTGCAGTCGGCGGCCGGACCTGCCGCGGACGCCTCGTCGCCGCCGCCTGTGAAGACGTCGATGAGCTGCAGCGTTCCCCAGCCGATCAGTCCGAGCGCGGCGACGGAGGCGACTACCGCGAGCGCGATTCTGCGGCGCCCTCGGTTTCTGCGCATCCGCGGGTACTTGTCCCCCGTGATCTTGTACTGGCCGCCCATGCCAGGGGGAGTCAGCATGCTCATGGGCGCAGCGTAGTGCGCGTTGGCGGTGATGCCTACTAGATGATCATTGACCGGGGGTCAGTCCAACCCGAAAGGGCCAATTCGCTCCGCGGGGGGCGGGGGGGGGGGCGTCTTTTGGCTGCGGGCCGGTGGGGGCTGGTCGCGCAGTTCCCCGCGCCCCTGGGGGTGGGGGGTTGTGTCGCGCGTCGGCCGCGGGCCGTCCGTGGCTGGTCGCGCAGTTCCCCGCGCCCCTAAAAGCAAGGGCGCTGGGCTGGACCGGGCCCATAGGGTCCGCTCAGTCCAGTTCCAGGACTCGGGCGTGGAGGACCTGGCGTTGTTGGAGGGCGGCTCGGACGGCTCGGTGGAGGCCGTCTTCGAGGTAGAGGTCGCCCTGCCACTTCACGACGTGCGCGAAGAGGTCGCCGTAGAACGTGGAGTCCTCGGCGAGCAGGGTTTCCAGGTCGAGCTGGCCCTTGGTCGTCACCAGTTGGTCGAGGCGGACCGGGCGTGGCGCGACGTCCGCCCACTGCCGGGTGCTTTCCCGGCCGTGGTCGGGGTACGGCCGGCCGTTTCCGATGCGCTTGAAGATCACACGGAAAGCCTACCGGTCAAGAGCTTCCGGGCGCAGCCATGGTGGCGGAGTGCGACGCTGGAAATGACGCCGTAAATCGGGGCAAACCGGTAATTCTCCTAGATCACCCTTTCAAGATCGGTTCGGATGCGGGCCGAGGACAGCCTTGGGCAAACCGGGAACAGGGGTCTGAAATGACTGACAGTGAAGCGCCGCCGGCAAAGGCACCCGAAGGCGTGAGCGGTGCTCCCGCGCTTCCGCAACCGGTCCTCGAAATCGCCTCCGGGTACGCCTTCACGGGCCCCGCGCTCGATCTGGGCGCCCTGCTCTGGGACGGGCGGTGCCTGCCGGACGTACAGATCCGGATCCCGCTGCTGATGCTCAACCGGCACGGGCTGGTCGCCGGGGCCACCGGTACCGGCAAGACGAAGACCCTGCAGCTCGTCGCGGAGCAGCTGTCCGCGCAGGGCGTGCCGGTGTTCCTCGCCGATGTGAAGGGTGACGTCTCCGGGATCTCGGCGCCGGGGCAGGAGAACGACAAGGTGCGGGCGCGGGCCGGGGAGGTCCGCCAGGAGTGGACGCCGGCCGGGTTCCCGTGCGAGTTCTACGCCCTCGGGGGCATGGGCCACGGCATCCCCGTACGCGCGACGATCACCAGCTTCGGGCCGGTCCTGCTGGCCAAGGTGCTCCAGCTCAACCAGACCCAGGAGCAGTCGCTCGGCCTGATCTTCCACTACGCCGACCAGAAGGGCCTGGAGCTGGTCGACCTGAAGGATCTGCGGGCCGTGGTGACCTTCCTGACCTCCGACGAGGGGAAGACCGAGCTCAAGGGCATCGGCGGGCTCTCCACGGCCACGGCCGGGGTGATCCTGCGCTCGCTGACGGCGTTCGAGGCGCAGGGGATGAGTCCGTTCTTCGGGGAGCCGGAGTTCGACACGAGTGAGCTGTCGCGCGTGGCGGGGGACGGGCGGGGCACGGTCTCCGTTCTGGAGCTGCCCGCCGTGCAGGACAAGCCGCAGCTCTTCTCCACGTTCCTGATGTGGCTGCTCGCCGACCTCTTCCACGACCTGCCGGAGGTCGGTGACGTGGACAAGCCCAAGCTCGTCTTCTTCTTCGACGAGGCGCACCTGCTCTTCAACGACGCGTCGAAGGCGTTCCTGGACGCCATCACCCAGACCGTCAGGCTGATTCGCTCGAAAGGGGTCGGCGTCTTCTTCGTCACACAGACGCCCAAGGACGTGCCCGGGGATGTCCTCGCCCAGCTCGGCAACCGGGTGCAGCACGCGCTGCGCGCCTTCACACCCGACGACCAGAAGGCACTCAAGGCCACGGTGAAGACCTTCCCCAACTCCCCGTACGACCTGGAGGAGGTCCTCACCGCGCTCGGGACCGGCGAGGCCGTGGTCACCGTCCTCAGCGAGAAGGGTGCGCCGACGCCGGTCGCGGCGACACGGCTGCGGGCGCCGGAGTCCCTGATGGGTCCCGTCGATCCGGCCGCCCTCGACCGGGCGGTCCGGGCGTCGCCGCTGTACGGGCGTTACGCGGAGGCGGTCGACCGGGAGTCGGCGTACGAGAAGCTGACCGCGCGGGATGAGGCGGCCACGGCCTCCTCGGCTTCCTCGGCCCCCTCGACTCCTGCTCCGTCTCGGGGCCGTGGGCGGAAGGGTGACGATCAGGACTCCTCCGTCGTCGAGCAGGTGGTCGGCAGTGGTGTGTTCAAGTCGCTGGCCCGCAGTCTGGGTACGCAGATCGGGCGCGAGATCACCCGGTCGATCTTCGGAACGGCTCGGCGCAGGCGGTAGCCGGTGCCGAGGGCCGGGGAGGTGGAGGCGGTACGTCCGCCTCCGCCTCCCCGGGCGGTTAGCTCAGTCGCGTTCGTGGTCCTTCCGCGGGGACTGCTGCTCCGGAGCGGGTTCCGGGGTGACCTGGTGGGTGTCACGCGTCGGCATCGGCGCCGGCTTCGGGGCGTTGCGGAGGGATTCGGCGCGTACGAGGGCACGCAGGATCGCGTACGGGTCCTTCGACATGGGGGTCCTCTCGTGCTGCTGGGGGGAGGGGGAGCGGTCCGGAGCGGGACCGTCAGCAGCGGAGGACCATGCAGCGCTGGGCGCGCGGGGTGGGGGCGTACGGGGATACGGGGTGGGCGCGTGGCCTCGGGCGCGGGTGCGCCGGGACCGGGGGTCGTGCGGGGCGCCGGCGAACGTGGCGGCGGTGGCTCTGGCGGGCCGGTGGGCGCAGGGCTGTGTCGAGGAGGTCGTGGGGGTGTTCCAGGCCGGACTCGGTGGAGACGGCGGGCGGTGGTGCGGTGCGGGGTCCGGTGTGGGCGCCCACGGCACTCACCGTGCAGGTCGCGCACAGCAGCGCGGCGAGCGCCATGAGGAACCGTGGCCAGGTGGGCCGACGGTTCCGGCGCTCGCGCCGCGGGGCGAACCGGTCGGGGGTCATCAGTGGTCATGTCCCCGGGACGGGTGGGTGGTTCATCGGCCGCGTCCCGAGAACCGCCCTCTTGGCGTACGCGGTTGCCTGCGGCGGGCTGAACTGTTCGGGTGCGGGTGGGTGGGGTTCGGGGGTGGGTCGTCGGCTGCGGGCCCGTCGTGGTTGCTCGCGCAGTTCCCCGCGCCCCTGAAAGACAAAAGCCAGGGGTGCAGCCCCGCTCTTAGGGGCGCGGGGAACTGCGCGACCAGCCCCCACCGGCCGGCACGATCCCCCGAAACCCCAAGATCCCAGCCCCTCAAAACGGCCGCGCAGCGAACCGTCTGCGCAGCTGAACCGCCGTGATGATCTCCGTGAGGCCGAGCGCGAGGAGCCAGCAGCCGCCGACCACCGTGAGGACGGCAACCGACTCGAAGGGGGAGACGATCAGGACTACACCGGCGAGGAAGCTGAGGACGCCGAGGAGGATCTGCCAGCCGCGGGCGGGGACGGACGGGTCGGACACCGCGGCCAGGGTCTGCGTCACGCCCCGGAACAGCCAGCCGATGCCGATCCACAGTGCGAGCAACAGGATCGACTGCATCGCCCCGCGGAAGCAGAACAGGCCGAGCAGGATCGACAGGGCGCCGCTGATGAAGGCCATGACCCGCAGAGAGGTCGCCGCGTGTGTACCGAAGGCGGAGACCAGTTGGAGTACGCCGCTGAAGAGCAGGTAGAGCCCGAAGAGCACCCCCGCCGCGAACAGCGTCGCCTCGGGCCACACCAGGATCATGACGCCGAGCGCCAGCGTCGCGATCCCGGCGGCCAGTACGGCCTGCCAGGCGGTGCGCGTGAGGAGGAAGAGCGGATTCTCAGGTCCTCCGGGGCGACCGAACCCTCCGGGTCCGCCGGAGCCACCGAGCGCTCCGGGTCCGCCGAGCCCCCCGGGTCCACCGGGCCCTCCGGGTCTCTCCGGCCGGTGCGGGGCGCGGGCCGCGTGGACCCGCCGGTCGTCGTCCGACCCCCAGGGCGCTCCGCTCGGTACCTCGGCCATGCTCCATGCTCGGACCGCCGTCCGGCACCCCGCCACCCGGGACGGCCGACCGACTGACCCCTCCCCGCGGTCCCCTCCCCCGCAGTCCCCTTCTACGCGTTCTACGCACTACGGGCGCAGGCCGCGCCGGAAGCCCTCACTTGCCGGAGGCCTTCTCCGCCTTCGCCGCCGCCTTCATCTCCTGCTTGTGCGCCCGTACCTTCACGAGCGACTCCGGCCCCGTGATGTCGGCGACAGAGCGGAAGGACTTGTCCTCGCCGTACGCACCGGCCGCCTCGCGCCAGCCCTTCGGGCGTACGCCGAGCTGTTTGCCCAGCAGGGCGAGGAAGATCTGCGCCTTCTGTGCGCCGAAGCCGGGCAGTTCCTTGAGACGGCGGAGGAGTTCCTCGCCGGTCTTCACGCCCTCCCAGACCTTCGCCGCGTCCCCCTCGTAGTGCTCCACGAGGTACTGGCACAGCTGCTGGATCCGCTTCGCCATCGAGCCCGGATAGCGGTGCACGGCCGGCTTCTCGGACAGCAGTGCCGCGAAGGCCTCGGGGTCGTGCGCCGCGATCTCGTGCGCGTCGAGATCGTCCGCGCCCAGGCGCTGCGCGATCGTGTACGGGCCCGCGAAGGCCCACTCCATCGGAACCTGCTGGTCGAGGAGCATGCCGACGAGCGCGGCGAGCGGGCTGCGGCCGAGCAGTTCGTCGGCCTCGGGCTGCTGGGCTAGATGAAGCGTGGCGTCCATGCTCCGATCATCGCAAGTGAGCGCTCGGGCCGCGCGTCATCGCAAGGGGGTGCCGAGCGGCCGCTCAGGCCGCGCGCCAGTACCCCAGCGCGTTCACCCGCTGTTTCGGCAGCGCCAGCTCCTTGCGGAAGTAGGCGGCCAGCGCCCGCGTCGTCGCCGTGTCGCAGGCGATCCAGACGTACGGGTCGGCCGCGTCCTTCAGAAGGTCCGGCACGGCCTCCTTCACCTGGGCCACCAGATGCGCGCCCTTGTCGAGCCGCGGGACCGTACGGACGTCGTGGCGGTCGGGATCCGCCTGGAGGGGCAGACCGTCCAGGCCCTCCGCCGACTCGAACCAGATCGTCGTGGGCGCCGAACCCACCGCCCCGAGAAGGGAGTTGAGCGCGGGGAGGGAGGCCGTGTCCCCGATCGCCAGCACGTGGGACGGGGCCGGGTCCGGATCCGTGAACCCCGTGCCCTGGACCGTGGCCTCGATCGTGTCCCCCGGCTTCGCGGCCCGCGCCCAGTCGCTCGCGCACCCCTCGTGCAGCGCGAACTCCAGGCTGAAGGTCCCCGCGGCCGGATCGGGATCCACGAGTGTGTACGCGCGCTGGTGGGGCTTGCCCGCGTTGTCGAACCAGAGCCGCACCCACATCGTCGGGTGCACCCCGGTCGCCGCGAGCATGCCGCCGTCGGTGAGGCGCACCCGGCGGTAGTGCTCGGTGACGTCCTCCGCTCCCGTGACCGTGAACACGAAGTCCTTGCCCCGGAACAGTTTGAGGACCGCGCCCTCCCAGCCGTGACCCTGCCCCATGACTTCTTCACCCTTCACGTACGATTCCGGCGCACCTTACTTAGGTGAGCCTAACCTAAACCACATGGGAGACACAGGGTGACTGTCGAGATCTACCGCGATGCCTGGGGTGTCCCACATCTGCGCGCGGGCGACGCGCGTGAACTCGCCCACGCCCAGGGGCTGGCCACCGCCCACGACCGCGCCTGGCAGCTGGAGGTCGAACGGCACCGGGCGCGCGGCACCTCGGCCGCGTTCCTCGGCCCGGACGCGCTCGGCTGGGACCGCTTCGCGAGACAGGCCCGGCTCGACGACACGGCGAGACGCTGCTTCACCGCACTGGAAAGACGGGACCCCGAGACGGCCGCCTGGGTCCGGGCGTACGTCGACGGGGTCAACCAGGGCCTGCCCGAAGGCGCCCGCCGCGCCCCCGAGTTCACGACCGTCGGTCTCGCCCCCGGCCGCTGGGAACCCTGGACCCCGCTCGGCGTCTGGCTCGCCACGCACGTCCTCTTCGCCGGCTTCCCGGCCAAGCTGTGGCGCGAGGAGGTCGTACGCCATCTCGGTCCGGACGCGGTCGACCTCTTCGCCACCGACGGGCCCGGCACCTCCGGCAGCAACGGCTGGCTCGTCACCGGTGAGCGCACCGCCACCGGCGGGCCGGTCGTCGCGGGCGACCCCCACCGCTATATCGAGGCCCCCGGCGTCTACCAGCAGATCCGCCTGTCCTGCCCGGAGTTCGACGTCATCGGCCTCGCCGTGCCGGGCGTCCCGGGCATCGCCCACTTCGGCCACACGGGCACGGTCGCCTGGGCGATCACCAACGCGATGGCCGACTACCAGGACCTGTACCGGGAGCGGCTCCGGCGGACCGGAGACGGAGACGGCCTCGGAGCCGGTGTTGGAGACGGCGATCGGGTGGAGGCCCTCGGCCCGGACGGGGTGTGGCACCCCGCCTCCCGGCACACCGAGATCATCGAGGTGGCCGAGGGCGACCCCGTCCAGGTCGAGGTGATCGAGACCGACCGCGGCCCGGTCGTCATCAACGGCGACTTCATCAACAGCGACATCTTCAGCGGAGATGCCGGAGGCGACGGCCACGGCGAACCCGCCGACCCCGTCGGTCCCCTAAGCCTCCGCCACCCGCCCCGAGTCAGCGAGGACCTCGGCTTCTCCTCGCTCCTCCCCCTCCTCCGCGCCCGCCGGGTCGCCGACGTGGACCGCGCGTTCGACGACTGGGCCGAACCCGTCAACGTCGTCCAGGCCGCCGACACCGAGGGCGGCCTCCTGCACCGGGTCGCGGGCAGGGTCCCGGTCCGGAGCGAGGACAACCGCACGAGGATCGTCAACGCCTGGGAGCCCGGGCACGAGTGGCAGGGCTGGTACGCCCCCATGCCGCGCGGCACGGTCGACGACGGCATCGCGGTGATGGCGAACCAGCGCGGCCCGGCGACCCCGCTCGGCGTCGAGTTCGCCCCGCCCCACCGGGCCACCCGGCTGCGCGCACTCCTCGACACCCGGCGGGACTGGTCCGCCGGCGACATGGCCGCCCTCCACACGGACACCCATCTCGCCTCCGCCACCCCGCTGTTGGACCACCTCGCCGCCCTCGACGACCTCACCCCCGGGGCCGCCTCCCTGCGCGACCGGCTCCTCCACTGGGACCGTCACATGGCAGCCGACAGCACGGAGGCGGCCGTCTACGCGGCGGTCCGGGGCGCGGTCGTACGCCGCCTCGCGGCCCACCCCGCCCTGGCCCGCCTCACCGAACCCCCGCTGTACCCCGAGGTCTTCCGCCCCTGGCTCGCACTCGTCCCCCGTGTCGCCTTCGCCCTCGAAAGCCTGCTCAGGGCCGAGGAGTTGTACGGGATCGACCGTGCCGGGACCGTCAGGGCGGCCGTGGAGGAGGTGGCCGCGGACCTGCCGCAAGGCACCTGGGGCGACACCCACCGCCTCGCTCCCTGGCGGGCGCTGCCGGACCCCTCGTACGACGGGACGGAACCCGGGCTCTCCGGCGACCACGACTGCGTGCTGTGCACCTCCGCCGTGCCGGGGCTCACCGACCGGGCCGCGCGGGGTCCCGCCGCCCGCTATGTGTGGGATGTGGCCCGGCGCGAGAACAGCCTCTGGGTGGTGCCGTTCGGGGCCTCGGGAGTCCCGGACTCACCGCACCACCGCGATCAACTCCCCTTGTGGGTCAGGGGAGATCTCGTCCCCGTCGTGACCGACTGGACCAAGCTCATGGAGGACACGACGATGACATCCGAGCCGTACGCCGAGAGCCGGGAGGCCGTCCACGAGCAGGTCGTCGACGGCCTCGGCACGGTCCGCGTGCTGCGTGTGGACCCGGACGCCGACCTGGACGTGCTGCACACCTGGGTGACGGCCGAACGCGCCCGCTTCTGGGGCATGGGCGGCTTCGGCAGGGAGCAGGTGCTGGAGACGTACCGGCATCTCGACTCCCTCGACACCCACCACGCCTTTCTGGCCGTCCTGGACGGCAGACCGGCCGCGCTCTTCCAGACGTACGAGCCGGAGGCCGACCGGGTCAGTGAGTGCTACGAGGTGGAGCCCGGCGACATCGGCGTCCATCTGCTGATCGCGCCCGTCGGCGAGGGCGACGAGCGGCCGGGGTACAGCTCGGCGCTGCTGACCGCGTTCACGGTGTATGTGCTGGGCGTCCTCGGCCGGCGCCGGGTCGTGGTCGAACCCGACATCCGTAACGAGAAGGCGATCACCCGTCTGACCCGCCAGGGCTTCGTACTCGGTTCACCGGTCGTGCTCCCGGAGATCGACCTGCCGGAGGTGCACCTGCCGGCGAAGAAGGCCCAACTGGCGTTCCTGACAAGGGAAGCCGCGGGATATTAGGGGCGCGGCGGGCGAGGACCGCTCAGCGGCAGCACTCGGTGTTCCGCGCGTCGGGAGGCGGTTGGCGCTTCGGCAACTCCCTTTGGGGCATGGTCGGTAGGTGGTCCATGACATCACTCCCGAAGCCCTTGTCGCCCACTACCAACTGGAGCCCATCCCCAAGGAGGGCGGTCTCTTCGCCCGTACCTGGGCGGGTCCCGAGCGGCCCGACGGCCGCCCCGAGGGGTCCGCGATAGTGGTCCTCCTGACCGCGGAACCCGATGACTTCTCGGCGCTCCACCGGCTCCCCGCCGACGAGACCTGGCACTTCTACCTGGGGGATCCGCTGGAGATGCTGCTCCTGTCCCCCGACGGCACGTCCCGTACGGTCCTGCTCGGCCCCGACGTCCTCGGCGGCCAGCACCTCCAGTACACCGTGCCCGCACGCACCTGGATGGGCGCGCGGGTCGCGGCCGCCACCGGCTGGTCGTTCTTCGGGTGCACGATGGCGCCCGGTTTCACCTACGAGGGGTACGAGCACGGGGACGCGGCGGAACTCACCGCCCGCTACCCGGACCGGGCCGCGCGGATCGCCGCGCTGAGCCGCCCGTGAGCGGCCCGGACGACGGACGCCGCGACGGCCACCGCCGCGGACTTCTCGACGGGCAGGTCGCCCTCGTCACCGGGGCGTCGGGCGGCATCGGGCGGGGCATCGCGCTGCGGTTCGCCGCGGCGGGGGCGGCCGTGGCTGTCCACTTCCGTACGAACGCGGAGGCCGCCCGTGAAGTCGTCGGCCTCATCGAGGAGTCGGGCGGACGCGCGGTCGCCCTGCGCGCCGATCTGACCGTCGAGGACGAGTGCCACCGCCTGGTGCGCGAGGCCGCCGACCGGTGCGGCGGCAGACTGACGGCCCTGGTCAACAACGCGGGCGTACAGCCGGTCCAGGAACTGCCCGGGATGACGGCGGGGGACTGGCGGGCGGTGGTCGACGCCAATGTGTCGAGCGTGTTCGCGTGTACGCAGGCGGCGGTGGAGGTGATGCGCGAGGGGAGGGGGCAGGGCGACCCGAGGGACCTGAGCGACCCGAGTGATCCGAGCGACCTGAATGACCCGAGCGACCGGCGGGGCTCGTCCGGCGGGCCTGTGGGCAGCATCACGCACATCGCGTCCATCGAGGCCACGCACCCCGCTCCCCTGCACGCCCACTACTCCGCGTCCAAGGCGGCCGTCGTCGCACACGCGCGCTCGGCGGCCCTGGAGTACGGTCCCTACGGAATCCGCGTGAACACGGTCTCGCCGGGGCTGATCGACCGCGCGGGTCTCGCTCAGGCGTGGCCCGACGGCGTACGGCGCTGGCAGCAGGCGGTTCCCACCGGGAGGCTGGGGCGTCCCGAGGACGTGGGCGACGCCTGTGTGTTCCTCGCCTCGCCGATGGCCTCCTGGATCACCGGGCACGACCTGGTCGTGGACGGCGGGGTGTCGGCGCGGCCGACGTGGTGAACGCGGGCCGGGTTGAACAAGGTGTCGCGTACATCCGTACTCTCACCTAGGCCGCGGCCGCTGCCAACGGCAGACAACCGCGGCCACCGACGTACACGTACATGGACGTGCAGTGCGAGCAGGACGAGCAGGACGAGCAGCAGGGAGAGGCGACGTGGGCCGAGTGCGCCGCATACACCGAGTGCTACGGGTACTACGGGTGTCGGCGCCACGCCGGGCAGCGGCCCTGGTCGTCCTGCTGGGCACGCTGTTCCTGCTGGGCGGCGCGGGCCCGGTGTCCGCCCACTCGGCCGTGCGCGAGACGAGTCCCGGCGAGGGAACCGTCCTCAAGTCCGCGCCGAAGCAGGTCACCATGACCTTCACCGAGTCGGTCGGCATCACCGACGACTCGCTGCGCGTCCTCAGCCCCGAGAACCGCCGGGTGAACGCGGGCGACACCGAGCACGCGTCCGGCCGGTCCGACACCGTCCGGGTGCCACTCGACGACGGCCTGGCCGACGGTACGTACACCGTGGCCTGGCGGGTGGTCTCGGCGGACAGCCACCCCATCTCCGGCGCCTTCACCTTCTCCATCGGCAAACCGTCCGAGACCACGGCGTCCGTCTCCGCCGAGCCGGCCGTGAACCCCGCCTCGGGCGCCCTCTACGACATCGCCCGCTACGCCGCGTACGCCGCCGTCGCCCTGCTCATCGGCGCGGTCACCTTCGTCCTGGTCTGCCGCCCGCCCTCCGCCGAGCCGCTGCGCGGACTCGTCCGGGCCGGCTGGTGGGTCCTCGTCGCCTCCACGGCCGCACTCCTCCTGATACGCGGCCCGTACGAACGTGGCACCGGCCCCTCCACCCTCCTCGACCCCGAACTCATCGAGAACACCCTGACCAGCAGGCCGGGCTGGGCGCTGCTGGCCCGGCTCGTGCTGCTGGCGGGGGCGGCGGTCTTCCTCGTCCGGGTCGCGTCGGTCGTCCGGGGCGTGCCGGTCGTCCGGGGCGCGTCGGAGACGGAGAGCCGGGAGGCGGCGGGCACGGAGACGGTTGGTCCGGAGGTGGCGGGTCCGGAGGTGACGGGTCCGGAGGTGGCGGGTCCGGAGAATGAAGAAGTGCGGCCGACGCCGGTCGTGCTCGCCGTCGGCGGGCTTCTCGCCGTCGGTCTGGCGGTCACCTGGGCCGCCGCCGAGCACGCGTCCGCCGGGATCCAGGTCCCTCTGGCGATGACCTCCTCCGTACTCCACCTGCTGGCGATGGCGGTCTGGCTGGGCGGCCTCGCGGCGCTCCTCACCACGCTCCACCGCTCGGAGGCGCTGCTCTCGGCGGTCTCCGTGGCCCGTTTCTCGCGCCTCGCGTTCGCCTCCGTCACCGTCCTCGTGCTGACCGGCGTCTACCAGTCCTGGCGCGGACTCGGCTCGTGGGACGCGTTGTTCGACACGTCGTACGGCCAGATCCTGGTCGCCAAGGTCTGCGCGGTGGTCCTGCTGCTGGCGGCGGCCGGGTTCTCGCGCCGCTGGACGGCCCGGCTGACGGACGCGGAGGAGCCGTTGCGGGTCCCGGTGCTGGAGACGGTGGGGGCGCGCGCGGGTGGAGGCACCGGCGGGGGTGTGGACTCCGGCGCCGGGGCCGGCAGCTCCGGCCGGGACGCCGGGGAGCCCCCGTCGGCCGCCGTCGGCGACGGTTCCGAGGAGGAGCCCGGAAACGAGTCCGGGCCGACCGCTGCACCCGCGGCCCGTCGCGGTGCCCTGCGCCGCTCGGTCCTGGCCGAGGTCGTCGTGGGTGTGGTCGTGCTGGTCGTCACGACGGTTCTCACCGGTACGCAGCCGGGGCGCGCCGAGATCGAGACGGCGGCGGCCGAGGAGACCGCGGCGGCCGGTCAGCGGACCGCGTCGACGACGCTGATCCCCTTCGACGTCGGCACCCCGGGCGGCCAGGGCAAGGTCCAGATCGTCCTGGAACCGGGCCGCGTCGGCGAGAACACGGTCGAGGCGGTCGTCATCGGCCCCGACGGAGGCATCGCCACGGTCCCCGAGATCCGCCTCTCCTTCACCCTCGCCTCCCAGAAGATCGGCCCCATCGACGCCGGCCTCACCAACAAGGGCGGCTACTGGGGCACCTCGTCCCTCAACCTCCCCATCCCGGGCACCTGGACGATGAAGGTCACCATCCGTACGTCGGACATCGACCAGGTGTCGGAGACGCGCCGGGTGAAGATCCTCCGCTGACCCCGGTCACCCGGTCAGGGCTCCCAGTGCGCGAGCCGGCTGAGGGCCGCGGCGGTGCGTACGAACTCGTCCTCGCCGAGAAGAGCCCGCATCTCGCCGTTGAAGCGGTCGATCTCGGGCTGGGCGGCGCGGAGCGCGTCGGCCCCCTCGGACGTCAACTCCAGTGTCACGGCCCGGTGTTCGCGCGGGTGGGCCTGCTTGGTGACGAGACCGGCCGTGGTGAGCCGGGTGACGAGCGCGGTGACGGCGGACTCGCGCAGTCCCAGAACGCCGGCCAACTCCCGCTGGGTGACACCGGGTTGCTCGCGCACGGCGAACAGTGCGCCGAGCTGCGCCGTGGTGATCCCGGCGGCGGCCAGACAGCGCCGGTCCGCGGTCGTACGCAACTGGTGTGCCGCTCGCTGGAGATGGAAGAAGAGGCGCGCGTCGGGGGTGTCCCCGGGGTCGGGGCCGGGCTCGGACATGGGGAGATCTTGACAGATCCGACGGATGCGCGGGATTCTCACTTCACTAGTGAAGTGAAGTGAAGTGAGGCGAGGTGCGGTGTGAGTGACATCCCGGATCTGGCGGCTGCCCAGAAGGTGCTGGCGGCGCAGCCCTTCAGCAACCTGGTCGGTGCCCGCCTGGTGTCCTTCGGGGAGGGCGAGGTGACGCTGGAGCTGGACATCCGCGACGACCTGCGCCAGCAGTACGGCTTCCTGCACGGCGGTGTGCTCGGTTACGCCGCGGACAACGCGCTGACCTTCGCCGCGGGCGCGGCCACCCACTCCCGGCTGATCACTTCCGGCTTCACCATCGACTATCTGCGCCCGGCCGAGGGTGTACTGCTGCGGGCCCAGGCGCGGGTCGTCCGGGCCGGCCGCACCCGAGTCGTCTGCCGCTGCGACCTGTCCACCGTGGACGACGGGGGCGCCGAGAGCCTGTGTGCCGTGGCCCAGGGCGCGATCGCGGTGCTGGGCTCCTCGGAGCAGCCGCAGCAGCCGCAGCAGCCGGAGTAGGCGGAGCAATTGGGGTAATTAGGGCAGTCGGAGGAAGGTGCGATCAGGAGTCGAGTCTGAGGACGACGTACCCCTCGGTCGTGCCGACGAGCGAGTAACTGGCGTCGGGGTGGAGCCGGAGCGTGCGGGCCTCGATGTCGCGGATCCGGTCGTCGGGGTTCTGCAGGGCGATGTATTCGGGGGTGATTCCGCGGGTGTCGCCCACCCACAGGACACGGCAGCGTGAGGCGAGGCGGCTGCTGGGGCGGATGTCGGCCTCGACGGTCGCGCCGTCCGGGATCCGGTCAAGGAGGCGCTCGACCGCGGTGACGCGCGCGGGCTTGCGGTAGGCGGCGGGCTCGGCCAGCACGGACATCGGGAGCGTGGTCGTGAGCGAGAGCGCGGCCGCGGCGACGGCCGCGGGCAGATGGTGCGCGTACGTACGCAGCCAGGGCCGCGGGCTGTACCGGGCACCGGCGAGGGCGTCGACGAGGGCGAGTGTGACGACGGGCATCAGGACCGCGCTGTAGTGCCAGTCGGTCCCCCAGTAGTGGTCGTCGGAGGAGAGGAACCGCCACCCGAGCGTGGGCAGCGCGACGACGGCGAGCGGGGAGCGCAGCGCCAGCAACCCGGTGGTCGGCACCAGCAGCCAGGCGAGGGTGCGGAGTTTGGTGCCCGTGCCGTCGAGGAGGGTCGAGCCGCCGTCGACCTTGGTCCAGTAGTCGTAGCCGCCGGTCGTGTTGAAGGCGGGGATGACGACGACGAGTACGACCAGGGTGGCGGCGATGCCCAGGGCGGCCATGGCGAGGGCGTACAGGATCGTGCGCCGGGAGTCGCGGCGGCACCGCAGGGCGACGACGAGAGCGATGGCCGCCACCGTCACCCCGAGGTCCTCCTTGACCAGTACCAGCGGCAACGCCCACAGCAGCGCCGCGCGCCACCGCCGGGCCAGGATCGCCTCCAGGCTGAAGGCGATCAGCGGTACGGCGAAGCAGATCTCGTGGAAGTCGAAGTCGACGGCACGCTGGATGCCCCAGGACAGGCCGTACGCGATGCCGATCGCCAGCCCGCGCGGACGCCCCAGCAGCCCGGCCGCCGCACGGGTCACCGGCACGGCCGACAGCGCGAACAGCGCGGCCTGCGCGACGAGGAGGGTGAGTGGGGTGGGGAAGACCCGGTAGACGGGGGCGAGGAGCGCGGTCACCGGGCTGAAGTGGTCGCCCAGGACATTGGCCCCGGGCCCCTTCAGATCGACGACGGGCGCCTGGAGGTGCGCGTACGCGCGGACGGCCTGCTCGAAGATGCCGAGGTCCCAGGAACGGGTGGCCAGGTGCCGGTAGCGGGCGACGGAGAGAGCCGTGTAGCCGGCGAAGAGGGCGACCGCGAGGAGATACGGGTCGTACCGGCCGGCCGGGCCGGTTCGGCGGGGGCGCCGGTCACGCGGGGGAAGCGCGACCGGCCCGGGTATCGCGGACCCGGGCGTCTGTACCGGGGTCTGGGCCTCTGTCCGTGCCGGTATCTCCACCGGTGTCCGTGCCGGTATTCGTGTCGGTGGGGATGTCGGTGACGTCTGCGCGGCCAGGTCGTCCTGCGGCGGGCCGGGAAGAGCCTTGGTCACGAGCGGTCCTTACGAGCCGTCGGCGCGCCGGGCAACCAGGAAGTCATCGGTCGGGTAGTCGATGTCGGCACTGGGCTTCCGAGGGACAGGGCTTCCGAGGGACAGGGCTTCTGAGGGACTGGGCTTCCGAGGGACTGGAATGGAGAGCAGAGCATGACACGGACCTCGATCCCGACGCGATGGAGGCCTGTGTACGCGCCTCGCTGGTGGCATCACATGGCGTCGGGTGGCACGGTTTGGTGCCGGGCGGTGCCATTCGGTGCCGCGCGGTGCCAATCTCACCCTCTAGAGGTGCGTGGGCGCTCTTGGTGCCACAATTGCCCAGTCGGGTGCCAGTGTGTTTTCGCAGGTCAGGCTGATTGTGTTGATCGTCAACCCCGGGATGTTGCCTCGCGACTTGCGTGTGGCGCCATTGTGGTGCCATGATGGCGTCATGGACCTCACCCCGTATGTCGACAGCCTCCGCCGCGAACTCGCGGTGGCCGCCGAAGCCGGTGGCGACGAAGCCCGCGAGCTGGCGGAGAGGCTGACGGCTCCCCTGGAGTCGGCGACCCGGCTGATCATGCTCAACGTGCTCTCCGCCGCGACGGACGAGATCACCCGTGAACTCGCCCCCGGCTCGGTCGACGTACGGCTGCGCGGGCTCGACCCCGACTTCGTGGTGACACCGCCGCCCACCGACGGCGGCGCCTCCGCGGAGCCGGCCGAGCCCGTCGAACCGCTCAGGGCCGCGGCCCCGGCCGACGGTGACGAGGGCGGCACCGCCCGCGTCAACCTGCGTATGCCGGCCCACCTCAAGGCCCGCGCCGAGGAGGCCGCGACCCGCGAGGGCCTGTCGGTCAACGCGTGGCTGGTACGCGCCGTGTCGGCCGCGGTCGACGGCGGCACCCGGCCGCGTACGACGGAGAAGACCCAGACCATCGGACAGAGCATCACGGGCTGGGTGCGCTAGCCCGGGCCCGCACCACTTCACTCCACTGACCTCACTTCATCCGCGCCACTTCACCCACACCACGTCCCACCAGCGGGGACGACCCAAGGACTCAAGAGGACGGGACAGCCATGCCTTCTTTCGACACTCCCGAACCGATCTCGGCCACCGCCTACGTGTACGCCGGTTCCATCCGGTTCACCGCGGGCGACCGCCTCGACACCGTCGTCGACGTCCGGCCCCGCGACCCGAAGAAGGACCTGGACGTACGGACGGCCGACCAGACCGAGGTCTCCTACGCCGGCGGCACCCTGACCGTCACCACGCCCAAGGCCAATCTCCTCGGTCGCAGCGGCACGGTCGACGTGTCGGTGGAACTGCCCACGGGCTCGAACGTCGACATGACCGGCGCCGGGACCCAGATGATCGGCGAGGGCCGGCTCGGCGAGGTCCGTGTGAAGATCTCGGCGGGTGACGTCCGCCTCGACACCACCGGCCCGCTGCAGCTGAAGGCCTCGCACGGTTCGAGCACCGTCGACCGGGTCGAGGGCATGGCCGAGATCACCACCAGCACCGGCAACCTGCGTGTCGGCATCGTCGACGGCCCGGCCGTCCTGAAGAACTCGCACGGCAGCACGATCGTCGGCGCCGTGACGGGTGAGCTGCGGATGAGCGGTGCCAACGGTGCCATCGACATCGCGCGTGCCGAGGCATCGGTCGTCGGCACCACGACCAACGGCTCCCTCCGCGTCGCCGAAGTCGCGCGCGGCAACGTCCAGTTGGAGACCTCCAACGGCGCCATCGAGGTCGGTATCCGCGAGGGCACGGCTGCCTGGCTCGACGTCAGCTCCAACCGCGGGCACGTACGCAACACGCTCGCCGCGTCCGAGGCCCCGGAGCAGACCGAGGAGACGGTCAAGGTCCGCGCACGCTCCAACTGGGGAAACATCGACGTTCTCCGCGCCAAGGCCTGAGCGCCCTCGCCTCGAACCGCCTGGCCCCGCTCTCTGCTCTGTCTCGCCGAGCCTCGCTCTCTGAGTCCCGCCCCCGCCTCGCCTCGCTTCAGCCTCATCTCTTCCGATCCCCCAGCCCCTTCAGTCTTCCAATCAGCCTTCTAACGGGAGGGCCCCATGTCTTCATCTGTCATGCCCACGTCCAGGCCCGGTGGTGGCCACCAGTCGCCGGCCGCCGTCTCCACAGTCGGTCTGCGCAAGTCGTTCGGAGACAAGACCGTCCTCGACGGCATCGATCTGCGCATCCCGGCCGGGTCCGTATTCGCCCTGCTCGGCCCGAACGGCGCAGGCAAGACCACCGCCGTGAAGATCCTCTCCACGCTCATCTCCGCCGACGGCGGGCAGGCCCAGGTCGCGGGCCACGACGTCACCACGTCACCGGACGGGGTGCGGGCCGCGATCGGTGTCACCGGCCAGTTCTCCGCGGTCGACGGCCTGATCACCGGCGAGGAGAACATGCTCCTCATGGCGGACCTGCACCACCTCTCCAAGCAGGAGGGCCGACAGGTCACCGCCGAACTCCTGGAACGCTTCGACCTGGTGGAAGCCGCGAAGAAACCCGCCTCCACCTACTCCGGCGGCATGAAACGCCGCCTGGACATCGCCATGACCCTGGTCGGCAACCCCCGAATCATCTTCCTCGACGAACCCACCACCGGACTGGACCCACGCTCCCGCCACAACATGTGGCAGATCATCCGCGAACTCGTCACCGGCGGAGTGACAGTCTTCCTCACCACCCAGTACTTGGAGGAAGCGGACGAGCTCGCCGACCGCATCGCCGTCCTCAACGACGGCAAGATCGCCGCCGAGGGCACCGCCGAGGAGCTCAAACGCCTCATCCCCGGCGGCCACGTACGACTGCGCTTCGACGACCCGGACACCTACCAGACCGCCGCCCTCGCCCTGCACGAGGCGAGCCGGGACGACGAGGCACTCTCGCTCCAGATCCCCAGCGACGGCAGCCAGCGCGAGTTGCGCTCCATCCTCGACTGGCTCGACGCGGCCGGCATCGAGGCCGACGAACTCACCGTGCACACCCCCGACCTCGACGACGTGTTCTTCGCCCTGACCGGCAGCGCCAAGGTGCCCGCCCAGCCCGGCCGCCCCGCTCAGCCCACTCAGCCAGTCCAGCCCGCTCAGCCCAAGGAGGATGTCCGATGAGTTCCCTCGCCCTCGCCGTACGCGACTCGTCCACGATGCTGCGGCGGAATCTGCTGCACGTGCGGCGCTACCCGTCCCTCACCCTGAACCTGCTGCTCACGCCGGTCGTACTGCTGCTGCTCTTCGTCTACATCTTCGGCGACGTGATGAGCGCGGGCATCGGAGGCAGCGGCAGTCCGGACCGCTCGGCGTACATCGCGTATCTCGTGCCGGGGCTGCTGCTGATGACCATCGGCGGCACCACGATCGGCACCGCGGTATCCGTCTCCATGGATATGTCCGAGGGCATCATCGCCCGCTTCCGCACGATGGCGATCCACCGCCCGTCGGTGCTGATCGGGCACGTCGTCGGCAGCGTGCTGCAGTGCGTGATGAGCGTGCTCCTCGTGGGCGCCGTCGCGGTGGCCATCGGCTTCCGGTCCACGGATGCCACGGTCCTGGAGTGGCTGGCGGCTTTCGGGCTGCTCGTGCTCTTCGCCCTGGCGCTCACCTGGATCGCGGTCGGCATGGGCCTGATCAGCCCGAACCCCGAGGCGGCGAGCAACAACGCGATGCCGCTGATCTTCCTGCCGTTCATCTCCAGCGCCTTCGTCCCGGTCGACGCGATGCCGGGCTGGTTCCAGCCGATCGCGGAGTACCAGCCCTTCACGCCGGCCATCGAGACCCTGCGGGGTCTGCTGCTCGGCACCGAGATCGGCCACAACGGCTGGCTCGCCATCGCCTGGTCCCTGGCGCTGACCGTACTGGGCTACGTCTGGTCGAAGGCGTCCTTCAACCGCGACCCGAAGTAACCGCCAACCCCCAACCGCCACGACAGGGCGGGCGCCCCGCCCCAGGACGACGTACTCGTACGACGAAGGGCCCCACCGCGAACGGTGGGGCCCTTCCTTTGACGATTACTGATGGCTACTAACGACTACTGACGACTACGAGTGGGAGTGGGCCGTGGCCTGTGCGGTGACCCGCTGGATGGCCTTGACGGCGAGGTCGGGGCGGTCGACGTGGACGTAATGGCCGCTCCCGGCGGCGACGCTGATCCTGCTGCGGCCGGAGAGCGCGCGCCACTGGTCCTGGCCTTCGGCCCACATCTCTTCCAGGGCGGGCCCGTAGTCGGGGACCTCGGCGTACTGGGACTCGTGCCTGATGATCTGCACCGGGATGTTCCCCGCGGAGCGGACCTCGGCGTCGGCGATGATGAACTTCTCCGGGTTCTGGCCCTCGTTCACCGCGATGGTCTGGTCACGCAGTTCGGCCGCCATGCCGGTGGCCGACGCGGGGATCGCCTTCGAGATACCCGCCGTCAGGGCCGGGATCGTGGCGTCCATCAGGACCAGGCCCTTGACCCTGTCCCGGTGGTCGGGGGCGTACCGGGCGGCGATCAGCCCGCCCAGCGAGTGGCCGGCCAGCACGACCGGGCGGTCACCGGCGACCCGGTCCAGCACGCCCGTAAGGATCCTGGAGCTGTCGTCGATGGTCTGGGTGCCGTCCGGCTGATCGCTCTCGCCCTCGCCGAGCCGGTCGTAGGAACAGACCCGGGCCTTCTTGCTCAAGCTCTTCTGCAGGCCGCCCATCGTGTCCAGCCCGTCGCCCCCTCCGGCCATCAGAACGACCACCGGCTTACGGGCCACCGAGCGGCCGGAACACGAGACGTTGACCGAGTAGCCGCCGACACGGATCTTCTTGGTCCCGGAGAACGAGTCCCCGTGCCCGTGCGACGCGGTCGCGGCGGAGGCTGTCTCCAAGTGCACCTGCACCTGTACCTGGGCTTGGGCCGCCGGGGCGGTGGCCTCCCCGTAGCCGACGATGCCCGCGCCGGCCACGGCGCAGAACGTCGTGGCCACGGCGATTGTCTTGAGCATGCGGTTCACGGGGACCTCCAAAAAAGACATGGGGAAGACGGGGAGAAGACGAGGAGAGGACAAAGGGCTGGGAACGAGCCGGTCGGCCGGAGTCCGTCGGCGACGACTCAGACGCTACGGATCAGGCGGCCCAGGATCGTCACCCCGCAGTGGTCACTCCCGCGTAGCTCGCCAGGGGGACAAGCCCGCACCCTGGCCTCCAGGCAACTGCCCCGTCTGCCGGACGAGTCGTGTCAGTCGCCCATGTCCATGTCGAACCGGGGCTCTTCGGTACGGGTGCGCTTGACCTCGTAGAAGCCCGGAACGGTGGCCATCAGCAGAAAGCCGTCCCACAACTGTCCGGCAGTCTCTCCGGTGGGCGCGGGGGAGACGACTGGCCCGAAGAAGCCGACCTGTTCGCCACCGGGCCCGGCGACCGACAGCACCGGGGTGCCGATGTCGTCGCCGGCCAGGGCGACGGCCTGAGCGTGCGAGGACCGGATCGCCTCGTCGTACGCGGTGGACCCGGCGACCTCGGCCATCCCCTCCGGCAGCCCGGCATCGGCAAGGGCCGCCGAGAGGTTCCCCCAGTCGCCCAGGAGATGAAATCGGGTGCCCATCGCAGTGAAGAGGTCACCGAGCGCCCGCTGACCGAACCGCTCCTCCACGGCGGCACACACGCGCACCGGAGCCCACATGTAGTCGCCCCACTCGCCCTCGGGGTTGTCGTCCCGATGCTCGTTGAGCACCGACAGACTCATCACCCGCCACCGGACACTCACCGGCCGCACCTTGGCGACCTCCACCATCCACCGCGAACTGATCCACGTGTAGGGGCAGACGGGATCGAACCAGAAGTCCACGCTCCGCTGTTCGCTCATCCGATCCCTCCAGAGACCGACAACGTCGAAGGGCCCCACCGCAAGCGGTGGGGCCCTTCGACGTTAGTGCCCGGTGAGGCACTGGCGGAGGATACGAGATTCGAACTCGTGAGGGGTTGCCCCCAACACGCTTTCCAAGCGTGCGCCCTAGGCCACTAGGCGAATCCTCCGCGGCAAACAATACAAGACGTTGAGGAGTGCTCGCGAACTCGTTCCCCCCGCTCAGATCGGGTACTGTGTGCGCAGCCCCTCACGTGGCGCTATCTGACTGAACTCCCCCAGGGCCGGAAGGCAGCAAGGGTAGGTTGGCTCTGGCGGGTGCGTGGGGGGCGCTTGCGTTTGCGGGCCGCCCGAGTCGAGGGTGCGGCCCTGGTGGAGCCGGTGTTGCGGCCCGGCGCCGGTGGGGCGGAGCGGTGAAGTCCGGCGGGCGGTCCTCGTTGTCAGTGGGCGCCTATAACCTCGTACGCGTGTCGTCTCTCGCGCTGTACCGCCGTTATCGCCCGGAGTCGTTCGCCGAGGTCATCGGGCAGGAGCATGTCACCGACCCGTTGCAGCAGGCGCTGCGGAACAACCGGGTCAATCACGCGTACCTGTTCAGCGGGCCGCGCGGGTGCGGGAAGACGACCAGTGCGCGGATCCTGGCGCGGTGTCTGAACTGCGAGCAGGGGCCCACACCCACGCCCTGCGGTGAGTGCCAGTCCTGCCGGGACCTCGCGAGGAACGGGCCGGGTTCCATCGACGTCATCGAGATCGACGCCGCCTCGCACGGTGGCGTGGACGATGCCCGTGACCTGCGCGAGAAGGCATTCTTCGGGCCCGCCAGCAGCCGGTACAAGATCTACATCATCGACGAGGCCCACATGGTCACGTCGGCCGGGTTCAACGCGCTGCTGAAGGTCGTCGAGGAGCCGCCGGAGCACCTCAAGTTCATCTTCGCCACCACCGAGCCCGAGAAGGTCATCGGGACCATCCGGTCGCGTACGCACCACTATCCGTTCCGGCTCGTGCCGCCCGGAACACTGCGGGAGTACCTGAGCGAGGTGTGCGGACGCGAGGGCAGTCCCGTCGAGGACGGCGTGCTTCCGCTGGTCGTGCGTGCCGGCGCCGGTTCCGTGCGTGACTCCATGTCCGTCATGGACCAGCTGCTGGCCGGGGCGGGCGACGACGGTGTGACGTATGCCATGGCCACCTCACTGCTCGGTTATACGGACGGGTCGCTGCTCGACTCCGTGGTCGAGGCCTTCGCCGCGGGGGACGGCGCCGCCGCCTTCGAGGTCGTCGACCGGATCATCGAGGGCGGAAACGATCCTCGGCGGTTCGTCGCCGACCTGCTGGAGCGGTTGCGGGATCTCGTCATCCTCGCGGCCGTGCCCGATGCCGGGGAGAAGGGGCTCATCGACGCTCCCACCGATGTAGTGGAGCGGATGACGGCCCAGGCTTCAGTGTTCGGCGCCGCCGAGCTCAGCCGCGCCGCCGATCTCGTCAACGAAGGGCTGACGGAGATGCGCGGGGCCACCTCGCCCCGCCTGCAGCTCGAACTGATCTGCGCGCGCGTGCTCCTGCCCGCCGCGTACGGCGACGAGCGGTCCCTCATGGCCCGGCTCGACCGCATCGAGCGCGGGGTGAACTTCACGGGGGCGGCCGCGGCCGGAACACCCGCCATGGGGTACGTGCCCGGGCCCGACGCCCATGCCGGTATGCCGACCGGGGCCCCGGCGGGGATGCCCCCCGGTATGCCAACCGGTGCGCAGGGGGGCGGCATGGCCCCTTCCGCTTCCCCTGCTCCTTCCGGTCCCTCCGTCCCGCCCGGTGGCGGGCCCGCCGCGGCTCGCGCTGCGGTACGGGGGGCGGGGGGCCCCGGTGGAGAAACGGGTCCTGGTGGAGTTACGGGTCCCGGGGCGCCCCAAGCCCCCGCACCAGCCCAAACTCCCGCTCCGGCTCAGGGCCCCACCTCGGCCCAAGCCTCCCCGGGGGCCGCCCCCGCTTCGGAACAGCCCCCTGCCCAGGCTCCCCCCTCTGCACCCGCGGCCGGCGCCGCCCCCGGTGCCTGGCCCGCCGCCACCGCCGCGGGCAGCGGCCGACGACCCGGCGGATGGCCGACCGCCGCCCCCGCGGGTGGGGGACAGCCACCGGCCGCCGCACCCGGCCCAACTGCGGCCCAGGCCGCCCAGCCCCAGCCCCAATCCCAATCCCAGCCCCAGGCTCAAGCCCCCGCCCCCCCGGCCGCGTACGCCTCCGCTCCACCCAGCGGTGGCCCCGACCCCCGCATGCTGTGGCCGAACATCCTGGAGGCGGTGAAGAACCGCCGCCGCTTCACCTGGATCCTGCTCAGCCAGAACGCGCAGGTGACCGGCTTCGACGGCACGACTCTCCAGATCGGTTTCGTCAACGCGGGCGCTCGGGACAACTTCGCGAGCAGCGGCAGCGAAGAGGTGCTGAAGCAGGCGCTGACCGAGCTGTTCAACGTGCACTGGAAGGTCGAGGCGGTCGTCGACCCGTCCGGCGGTTCGGCCCCGCCGCCCGCGCCCGGCCCCGGGTCCGGTTACGGCGGGGGTTACGGAGCAGGCGGCGCCCCGGCTCCGGCGGCGCCCCGACCCGCCCCGCAGCAGCAGCAGCAGTCGTCGGCTCCGGCTCCCCGGCCCGCCTCCTCGGCACCCCAGTCCCAGTCGGCGCCCGCACCCGGTCCCGCGCCCGCTCCCCGCCCCTCCGCGCCGGAGCCGCCCCCCATCTCCCCCGAGGACGACATCCCGGAGGACGACGATCCGGACCTCGACGAGTCCGCCCTCTCGGGCCACGAACTGATCGTGAGAGAGCTGGGAGCGACGGTCGTGGAGGAGTTCTCGAACGAGCAGTGACGAGCCGCAACGAGTGGCCGCAACGAGTAGCAACGAGCGGCAGTGACGAGCAGCAATGAGCGGCAGCGACGAGCCGCAACCAGTCGTACCAGCGGGCTGCAAGTCGAGCGGCAACCAGCAGTAGTAGCGAGCGGCGACCAGTAGTAGTGACGAGCAGCGACAAGCAGGAGTGAGCGGTGGCGTGCCCACGCCGACCCGCCCCCGAAACACGACGGCTAGTCTGACCCCCGTGAAGGTCCTAGTTATCGGCGGCGGTGCCCGCGAACACGCCCTGTGCCGTTCCCTCTCCCTCGACCCCGACGTCACCGCGCTGCACTGTGCCCCAGGCAACGCGGGTATCGCCGAGGTGGCCGAGCTGCACCAGGTCGACGCCCTCGACGGCAAGGCCGTGGCCGCGCTGGCCACGGAGCTCGGCGCCGAGCTGGTGGTCGTCGGCCCGGAGGCCCCCCTCGTGGCCGGGGTCGCCGACGCCGTGCGCGAGGCGGGCATCCCGGTGTTCGGCCCCTCCGAGGAGGCTGCCGAGCTGGAGGGCTCCAAGGCCTTCGCCAAGGACGTCATGGCGGGCGCGGGCGTACCCACGGCCCGCTCGTACGTCTGCACGAACCCCGACGAGGTCGAGGAGGCGCTCGACGCCTTCGGAGCCCCGTACGTCGTGAAGGACGACGGTCTCGCGGCCGGCAAGGGCGTCGTCGTGACCGCCGACCTCGACAAGGCCCGCGAACACGCCAACGCCTGCGACCGCGTGGTCATCGAGGAGTTCCTCGACGGCCCCGAGGTCTCCCTCTTCGCGATCACCGACGGCGTGACGGTCGTCCCGCTGCAGCCCGCGCAGGACTTCAAGCGCGCGCTCGACGGCGACGAGGGTCCGAACACCGGCGGCATGGGCGCGTACTCGCCCCTGCCGTGGGCTGACCCGAAGCTGGTCGAGGAGGTCATGCAGACCGTCCTGCAGCCGACCGTCGACGAGATGCGCCGCCGCGGCACCCCCTTCTCCGGGCTCCTCTACGCCGGTCTCGCGATCACCTCGCGCGGCGTACGGGTCATCGAGTTCAACGCCCGCTTCGGCGACCCCGAGACCCAGGTCGTCCTCGCCCGCCTGAAGACCCCTCTCTCCGGCATCCTCCTCGCGGCGGCGGACGGCACCCTCGCCGACCTCGAACCCCTCCGCTGGAGCGACGACGCGGCCGTCACCGTGGTCATCGCCTCGCACAACTACCCGGACACCCCGCGCACCGGCGACCGCATCGAGGGCCTCGACGAGGTGGCGGCACAGGACGCCCCGCACGCGTACGTCCTGCACGCGGGCACCAGGCGTGACGGCGACGCGATCGTGAGCGCGGGCGGCCGTGTGCTCTCCGTCACGGCCAGCGGCAAGGACCTCACCCAGGCCCGCGCACGCGCGTACGAAGCGGTCAACCGAATCCGCCTCGACGGCGGCCAGCACCGTACGGACATCGCGGCGAAGGTGGCGGGGGCGACCCAGGCGTAACCGACGGTTACGCACCTTCACCTGCTTCAACACACATCGAAGAATCACCCCGGGCCCCGGATCCAGCACAGGATCCGGGGCCCGTTCGTCAGCCACCTCTGCCCAAAGCCATTCCATCGAGTGACCGATCCCCCATCCGGCTGACGAGGGCCGGGGCCCCAACTAGGGTGCGGCGCAAGCGTTCCGGCACTTGGCCCACCGGCATTGCGATGTCGGTCGTGGGTGCCACAGTGGGGGAGTGAGCAACGCCATGGACGTCCGCCGGCAGTGGCTGGGTATGCACGCGCCGGGCGGGCAGTAGGGGGTGACACCGGTCGTGTCCGGTATGGGTGTGGAGGTGGGCGCGCAGGCCGCGCGCTCACGGGCTCTCGCCGTGCTGCGGGTCCGCAGCAGGGCGCTGGCCGTCGCCCTGCTGCCCGCGGCCGTCGCCGTCGTGCTGCTCGTCGGCGGGTCGACGGGCCACATCGACGGGCCTGGCTGGGCCGTCACGCGCTGGATCGTGTCGGGGTTCGCCCTGTTCGTTCTCCTCGCCGCGGTGGGCATCGCGCTGGTCGTGGTCCGGTCCCGGCCCGCCGTGAGTCCCACGGTCACGATCGCCGAGGAGTCGGCGCCCGATCTCTACCGCATGGTGCGCGACCTGGCCGACCGCCTCGAAGTGCCCGCGCCCTCCGCGATAGCGCTCACCCCGGACTGCGACAGCTGGCTGGAGGACCGCACCCACCCGGCCCACGGCCCGCCCAGGCCGGAGTCCCGCGACGAGATCGAGGGCGTACCGGGCGTCCGGGTCCTCCCGTCGGCCCACCGTCGTACGCCGGCCGCGCCCGTCCTCGTCATCGGCTCGCCCTTCCTGTGGTGGATGCGGGTGGGCGAACTGCGCGCCGTCCTCGCGCCGGTCGTCGCCGGTACGGGACCGTCGGCGCACCCCGACATAGCCGCGGCCCGGCGTTTCGTCCGAGGTCTCGACGCGGCGGTGGCCGTGACCTCGGAGCCCCGCGGACCCCTGTCCCGGACGGTGCTCGGCGGGGTCGGCTGGGTGGCACGGCTTCTGCTGCGCAGTTGTCGCGGGCATGCCGCCGAGATGGAGCGGGGGGTCGCCGCCGCGGCGGCGGAGCGTGCACAGGCTGTGGACTACGGTCTGCGGATCGTCGCCCAGGAGCAGGTGGGGCTCGCGTACGCGGGCTGGGACCGGCTGCTGACCCGGGTCGCGCTGCCCGCCTGGCGGATGGGGCGCTGGCCGTCCCGGCTCGACGCGGGCGTGGTCGCGGCCCTCACCGAACTCTCGCGGCGCGACCGCCTTGCCGAGGGGTTCGCCTCCCGGCTCGGCGAGCGGCCCGCCTGCGACCTGCTGGAGGAGCCCGGCGCGATCGACGAGGCGGCGTCACTGCTGGCCGCGCGCCTCTTCCACGGCGGACCGGCCGAGACCGGGCCCGACTGGGCGCCGGTCGACTGGGACGAGTATCCGGACGAGGTCGTGGACCGGAAGTGGCGTACGGACGCGGCGCGGCTGCACCGGGTGCTGGACGCGCTAGGCGTGAGCCGGTCTTCCGGGGCCGGGACGGGTGCCGGGGCCTCGGATCCGGAGGGGCCGACCCTGGCCCGGGTGATGGACCACCTCAGCGACGGGGAGCCGGGGGATCCGGCGGCCGTGGAGAGGCGTGCGGCCGCGGCGTACGAGGAAGAGGCGTACGAGGAAGAGGACGGCGGGCCGGAGAACGAGCGGAGTTCGGCGCTGGCGGCGGGGCTGAGTGCGGAGGTGGCGCGGGAGGAGGCCGCGGTGTCGGCCGCGGCTCCCTCCGGGGCCGCCGGGCAGGTCGGTCCCGACATGCCCCTCTGGGACGACGGTTCGCTGCCGCTCTTCCCGCTGCAACCGCCCCGGACCGGGCGGGAGTTGCTGGCCGACCATGTCACGGCGATGGTCTGCTGCGCGGCGATGGACACGGCCGGGGCCGCTCCGGGGCTCGACTGGCTCGACGGCCCGTCGCTCCTCATCAACGGCGAACGCTCCGTGGACCTCGGACCCCGAGTCCTGAGCCTCATCGAGGAGGGCGACCCCACCCCCCTCCGCACCTGGCTCCTCCACCTGGGCATACGCCCCGAAAAACCGGTCCGCCTGGTCTGACCCCAGACCCTTCTCCGCCCCCGCCGCCCCTACCCATTCCCGTCCCTTACTCAGGGGCTCCGCCCCCGAACCCCCGTATCGCGCTGACGCGCTCGTCCTCAAACGCCGGACGGGGTGAGACGCGCGACCCGGAAGCGGGGCGCAGCCCCGTCTTCCAGGGGCGCGGGGAACTGCGCGACCAGCCCCCACCGGACCCGCACATCCCGCATCCACCCATACGCCCACTCACCCGCACATCACCACCCACCCGCACCCCACTCCCCCTGCCCCCGCCCAACCGCCGGAGGCAATTCGCGACGAACGGTGACGGCGCGCATGCGTAATGTGATGTGCTGGGACCGCTCATTGACAAGGCAAGGGCCTGCAAAGGCCGGCAGGGGCTGACGGGGGCACGAGGGAGGGAACGCGGTATGGGGTCGGAGCAGATTCGCCGGTGGGAGTCGGGAGCGCTGGCGCATGCCGTCACGGACCCCTTCGGACAGGGCCCCGTCCCCTGGCTGCGCGGCAGTGAGCACTACTTCGACGACACGGGCCACGTCGTCCCGTGGTACGTGGACCAGGCCCCACCCCCCGGCGCGGCATCCCCCGGAGACGGCAGCCGCAACCGCAGCCACCACGGAACCACCGGCGCACGCGTCCCCACCCCCCGCCAGACCGCCGGAGGCCCCCGCACGGCGGACGACGTCCACCGGCAGATCAAGGGCTTCGCCTCCACCGGCGCGGCCGCCCCCGGCGAGGCCATCGACTTCCACATCACGGTCGACCCGCCGCAGCAGTTCAGCGTCGACATCTACCGCATCGGCCACTACGGCGGCGACGGCGCCAGCAAGATCACCACCAGCCCCCGCCTCCCCGGCATCGTCCAGCCGCCCCCGCTCACCGCGGACCGCACGGTCTCCTGCCACCACTGGTGGCTCTCCTGGCGGCTGCAGATCCCGACGTACTGGAGCATCGGCGCGTACGTGGCCGTGCTGACCACCGACGACGGCTACCGCTCGCACATCCCGTTCACGGTCCGCGACAACCACCCCGCCGACCTGCTGCTCCTCCTCCCGGACATCACCTGGCAGGCGTACAACCTCTATCCGGAGGACGGCCGCACGGGCGCGAGCCTCTACCACGCGTGGGACGAGCACGGCCGGCTGCTCGGTGAGGCCGAGGCCGCCACGACGGTGTCGTTCGACCGCCCGTACGCGGGCGCGGGCCTCCCCCTCCACGTCGGCCACGCCTACGACTTCATCCGCTGGGCCGAGCGCTACGGCTACGACCTCGCGTACGCCGACGCCCGCGACCTGCACGCCGGCCGCGTCGACCCCACCCGCTACCGCGGCCTGGTCTTCCCGGGCCACGACGAGTACTGGTCGACGACCATGCGCCGCACCGTTGAGGTCGCCCGCGAGCACGGCACGTCCCTCGTCTTCCTCTCGGCCAACACCATGTACTGGCAGGCGGAGCTGGGCCCGTCCCCGTCCGGCGTCCCCGACCGCCTGCTCACCTGCCGAAAACGTCGCGGCCCGGGCAAACCCGCACTGTGGCGTGAGGTCGACCGCCCCGAGCAGGAACTCCTGGGCGTCCAGTACGCGGGCCGGGTCCCCGAGGCGCACCCCCTGGTCGTCCGCAACGCCGACCACTGGCTGTGGGAGGCGACCGGCGCCCACGAGGGCGACGAACTGGAGGGCATGGTCGCGGGCGAGGCGGACCGCTACTTCCCGCGCATCACGCTCCCCGAGCACCAGGGCCGCATCCTCCTCTCCCACTCCCCGTACCGGGACACCGAGGGAGCCATCCGCCACCAGGAGACGTCCCTCTACCGTGCCCCCTCCGGCGCCCTCGTCTTCGCGGCCGGCACCTTCGCCTGGTCCCCGGCCCTGGACCGCCCGGGCCACATCGACACCCGCGTCCAGCGCGCCACGGCCAACCTCCTGGACCGCATCTGCAAACGCGACTGAGCCCGTTGAGCCTGTGGAAAACCTTCGGAACCGAGCCCGTGGAGAACCCTCACACCCGACCCCTGGCCGGGCCGGTTCCTCCCGTACGGGAGAATCGACCCAGTTGGCCAGAAAGACGGGGAGGAACCGTGTCCGGATTCGTAGAAAAGCCCGAGCCCGTCGAGGTGCCGGGTCTGGTGCATCTGCACACCGGCAAGGTGCGCGACCTGTACCAGAACGAGGCGGGCGACCTCGTGATGGTCGCCAGCGACCGCATCTCCGCGTTCGACTGGGTGCTGCCCACGGAGATCCCCGACAAGGGCAGCGTCCTGACGCAGCTCTCGCTCTGGTGGTTCGACCAGATCGCTGACCTGATGCCGAACCACGTCCTCGGCACCGAACTCCCGCCCGGCGCCCCCGCCGAGTGGGCCGGCCGCACGCTGGTCTGCAAGTCACTGCGGATGGCCCCGGTCGAGTGCGTGGCCCGCGGTTACCTCACCGGCTCGGGTCTCGTCGAGTACGACCGGACCCGTACCGTCTGCGGTCTCGCCCTCCCCGAGGGCCTGAGCGACGGCTCGGAGCTGCCCGCCCCGATCTTCACCCCGGCCACCAAGGCCGCCGTCGGCGAGCACGACGAGAACGTCTCGTACGAGGAGGTCGCCCGCCAGGTCGGCGCGGACACCGCGGCCCGGCTGCGCCAGGCGACGCTCGCCGTCTACGGCCGCGGCCGTGACATCGCGCGCGAGCGCGGGATCATCCTCGCGGACACGAAGTTCGAGTTCGGCTTCGACGGCGAGACGCTCGTCGTCGCCGACGAGGTGCTCACCCCGGACTCCTCCCGCTTCTGGCCCGCCGACCAGTGGGAGCCGGGCCGCGCGCAGCCCTCGTACGACAAGCAGTTCGTCCGCGACTGGCTGACCTCCGCCGAGTCCGGCTGGGACCGCAAGAGCGAGCGCCCGCCGCCCGCCCTGCCCCAGCAGGTCGTGGACGCCACCCGCGCCAAGTACGTGGAGGCGTACGAGCGCCTCACGGGCACCACCTGGAGCTGAGCGAGCACACGTACACGTACACGTACACGTACGAGAAAGGGCCCCGGTCGCGATGACCGGGGCCCTTCTCGTTACTACTTGCTGGAGCGGACGACCAGGTTCGAACTGGCGACCTCAACCTTGGCAAGGTTGCGCTCTACCAACTGAGCTACGTCCGCACTGCGCCGTGGCGCGAGAGCAACTATACCCAACCTCGCTCCCGCGCGAGACGCACCGCCGAGTGCCGGTTCTCCACCCCCAGCTTGGAGACGGCCGACGACAGATAGTTCCGTACGGTCCCCTGCGACAGCGCGGCCCGCTCCGCGATCTCCGCGACGGGCGCCCCGTCGCCGGCCAGTTCCAGCACCTCCGCCTCGCGCGCGGTCAGCGGCGAGTCCCCGGAGGAGATCGCGTCGGCGGCCAACTCCGGGTCGACGTAGCGGTTTCCGGCATGGACTGTACGGATGATCTCCGCGAGCCGCTGGGCGCTGACGGTCTTCGGGACGAACCCGCGCACACCCGCCGCAAGCGCCCGCTTCAGATGCCCCGGCCGCCCGTGACTGGTCACGATCAGCACCCGGCACGCGGGCAGTTCGACCCGCAGCGATGTGGCCACCCTCACACCGTCCGCCCCGGGCATCTGGAGATCCAGTACCGCCACATCGGGTTCGTGGGCCCTGGCCATCGCCAACGCCTCGGGCCCACTGGCCGCCTCCGCCACCACCAGCAGGTCCTCCTCGAGCCCGAGCAGCGCGGCGAGCGCCCCCCGGATGAGGTGCTCGTCGTCGGCGAGCAACAGCCGGATGGGACGTACGGGCGTCATGGGGCGACCTCTTCGTTCACGGGGCGCGGGGCGGGAGACGGGGAAGAGGACGGCGGCGGCGACGCGGACGATGAGGAGGTGGCCGTCGCCGGCAGCGGAACCTCGGCCACCACCCGGAACCGGTCACCGTCGACCGGCCCCGCCTCCAGCGTCCCGTCCACCGCCGACAACCGCTCCCGCAGCCCGGCGAGGCCGGACCCCTTGCTGGTGGGCGTACTCGGCACCCTGTCCCTCTCCACCCCGTCGTTCTCCACGGTCAGGACCACACGGGTCCCCTCCACCCCCAATGACACCCGGCAGTGCCCCGCGTCCCCGTGCCGCAGCACGTTCGTGGTCGCCTCCCGTACGACCCAGCCGAGCGCCGACTGGACCGCTGAGGGCAGCTCCGAAGCGGATCCGGTCACCGTGCACTCGACTCCGGCCGCGGTCAGCACGCCCTGCGCGCCCAGGAGTTCGACGCCGAGGTCGACCTCGCGGTAGCCGCGTACGACCTCGCGGACCTCCCTCTGGGACTCGCGGGCGATCCGCTGCACCTCGATCATCTGCTCCACGGCCTCGGGCCGTTCGCGCCGGGCGAGCTGGACCGCCAGCTCGCTCTTCAGGGCGATCACCGCGAGGTTGCGGCCCATCACGTCGTGCAGGTCCCGCCCGAAGCGCAGCCGCTCCTCGGCGACGGCGAGACGGGTGCGGGTCTCGCGGGCGGTGTCGAGTTCGAGCACGGCGTTCAGCAGCCACACCGAGAAGGTGGAGGTGAGGCAGAGGACCCCGCCGATGAGCAGCACCGCGAGCGCGGTGGCGGCCGCGGTGGCCGCCGGCCGTCCGATCAGGAACGCCGCGACCCAGGTACCCGCGGCGAATCCGCTCAGCAGCGCCAGCACGCGCCGTCGACGCATCCCGAGCGCCATCATGCCGACCCCGAAGGGCACCACCACGACGAAGAACGTGCCCGCCGTGGTGTCGACGTCGTCGCCGGACGGGCCGTGCTCGGAGACGGCGAGCGCGGCGATGCCGAGCAGCGCGGTGAGGACACCGAGCGCCGCGATCAGCCGTACGGGCTGCTCACGCCGGCCGCACGTCCAGTCGAGCGCCCGTGACGAGGTCACCGACACCAGCAGGGCGTGCACGGTCAGCGGCGGGAGCATCACGAGGGCGAGTGGCGCCCCCACCTGCGCGAAGGCCGGCAGTCCGACCGTGCTCACCTCGATCAGCGCGAAGCTGTGGAAGGACCAACGGGTGTACGTCTCGACCTTCGCCGGCGTGCTCTGAGCCCGCCACCAGGCCCCTGGCCCGCGCATACCCGCCTCCGTCTTTCGTCGTCGTTCCCGGCCGTCTCAGTGTCGCGGTTCCCAGCGGAACCACCGCCGTACAGCAAACACCGAGAGCACGAGCCAGGCCACCGCTGTGGCGATGGCGCCCAGGGCGTCGTACGCGCCGAGGTCTCCGGTCCAGCCGCCGCGGATGAGAGTGATCACCGGGGACAGCGGCAGCAGTTCGCAGATGGTGGCGAGCCGGTCGGGCATGAGCTCGAACGGAATGAAGGTGCCGGAACCCATCATGGACACGAGCAGCAACGGCATCGCCGCGACCTGGGCGCCCTCCAGGCTCCTGCTGAAGCTCGCGACGACCGCCGCGATGGCGGGCCACATGACGAGTCCCAACAGCAGGCCCAGGACGGCGAGGTGCGGGGCTTCGGGCGCTCCCACATCGAGGAGTGCCGCGCACGCGATCGTAAGGACCACGCACTGCACGAGGCCGATCAGGACCGACGGCAGCGCGGCGCCCGCCAGGATCTCCGCGTCCCGCAGCTCCCCGGTGCGCAGCCGCTTGAGCACCAGTTCCTCACGCCGGGCGGCGTAGACGCTCACCAGTGAGCTGTAGACGGCGAAGAGCAGGGAGAAGCCGACGGCGGACGGCAGGATGACCGAGCCGACCGAGAGCCCCGCCTCCGCCAGGTCCATGTCCTCGACCGCCCCGCGAAGGCTGAGCGGCATGATCAGCGGCACGAACAGGGCCGCGAAGAACGTGGCCTTGCTGCGGCCGAGCAGTGTCAGTTCGGCCCGTGCGAGGGCCGTCATCCGCCGTGCGGCGGTCGCGGTCGGACCGGCCTGTGCGGTGTTGGTCACAGTCTCCGCGCTCATGCCACACGCTCCTTCTCCGCCGTCATCTCCGACGTCTGCGACGCCTCACGGGCTATCCGCAGGAACGCCTCCTCCAGCGACCCCGACCGGACATCGAGCCCCCGCAGCTCGACCCCTGCCCGCTGGGCCCACACGAGGAGCTCGGTGGCGGCCCGCTGCAGTTCGAGCGTCCGCAGCCGGATCGTCCGGCCCTCCATCTCGTGGCCGGTGATCCCGAGCGAGGCGAGCGGCGGCAGATCGCCGGGGAAGTAGCCGGCGGGCAGCTCGAAGGAGATCCGGGACGGCTGGGAGGCGGTCACCTCGGCCGGAGTGCCGGTGACGGCGATACGCCCGGCGTGCAGGATCGCGAGCCGGTCGGCGAGCCCTTCCGCCTCCTCCAGGTAGTGCGTGGTCAGCACCACGGTGGTGCCCGTCTCGCGCAGCTCGCGCACCAACTCCCAGGTCTCCTGGCGCCCTTCGGCGTCGAGGCCGGTCGTCGGCTCGTCCAGGAAGAGCACCTCGGGCCGCCCGAGGATCGCGCACGCCAGGTCGAGCCGCCGCTTCTCGCCCCCGGACAGCTGCTTCACGCGCACGGCGGCCCGGCGCGACAGGCCGACCAGCGCCAGCGCCTCGCGCTCGGGCCGGGCCCCGCTCGTGCAGCCCGCCCACATCCGTACGGTCTCCGCGACGGTCAGCTCGGACGAGAAGCCGCCTTCCTGGAGCATGACGCCGATGTGCGGGCGCACCTTGCCGCGTTCGGTGTACGGGTCGTGGCCGAGGACGCGCACCTGGCCGCCGGACGGCGGTGCGAGCCCTTCGAGGAGTTCGACGGTGGAGGTCTTGCCCGCGCCGTTGGTCCCGAGGAGCGCGAACAGCTCCCCGCGGCCGACGGAGAAGGACACCCCCCGGACCGCCTCGAACTCTCCCCCGTACACACGTCGTAGATCCGTGACCTCAATCACGTGCTCGTTCGTGTTCATGAGACAAGCCTCCCCGCCGCCGACGGGCGGGAGCAGTGCGCGCTGTCACCGGTGCACATGACAAATGTCAGAGGGGCCGTCCGGATGTCGGAGAGACGGTGAGACGGTGAAACGGCCCCGGCACACGAGAAAGGCCCCGATCGTGATGACCGGGGCCTTACTTGCTGGAGCGGACGACCAGGTTCGAACTGGCGACCTCAACCTTGGCAAGGTTGCGCTCTACCAACTGAGCTACGTCCGCATTTGCCTCCGACCGGCTTTCACCGATCGGCGCAGGCACCAGCCTACCTGATCGAAAACGCTGACCAGACCGGCAGTGCAGAGCGGGTGACAGGAATTGCACACTGCGCCTTCCCCCTGGAAGGGGGATGTTCTACTACTGAACTACACCCGCGTGACTCCGGGACCGGGCCTTTCGGCCTTGCCCCTCGGCGTGCTCCAGACTCTAGCTGATCAGCAGGGGTACTACGCAAGTCGGCTGCTCCCAGGGCCCCGTGAGGGCTTCCGGGGCCCCGGGCCCCGTCAGGGGCGCGGGGAACTGCGCGACCGGCCGAGGCGAACCGGCACCCGACAACGGACCCGCGGAAGCCCCGCCTCCACCCGGAGTCACTGCGCAGCGGTGAACGCCTCATAGACCCGCTTGGGGATCCGCCCCCGAGCCGGCACCTCCATCTTGTGCGACTGGGCCCACGCCCGAACGGCGGCAGGATCGGGCGCAACGGCCGTCTGCCGGTACGCCTTGCCGGACCGGGACCGCTTGCGCCCGGCCTCCAGGTACGGCTCCAACGCCTTACGCAGTTTCTTGGCATTGGCTTGATTCAGGTCGATCTCGTACGACTTGCCGTCCAGACCGAAGGCGATCGTTTCCGCCGCTTCCGAGCCGTCGATGTCGTCGAAGAGAGTGACTACGACACGCTGCGCCACGAATATCGGTCCCTTCGTGCGGCACCTCTCCTGCGACGCGTGATGACGTGCGGAGATGCCGACTGTCCGGCTGCTTTTATGGGCGATTGGGCAAAGTATCGGTTATTGCCAATTCCTTTGTACAGTGCCCGGCAATCCAATGTGAAGCTCGACTAAATCTCTTGGCGTGTCTCAAGGCAATAGGAGACCGGGTCCTGATCCGGATCTTTCCCAGGATTTTTCGTGAAGGTAGCCCCTTCATCCCCGGTCGATAGCGTCTCGATGCGGAATCGTGATGGCCATCACGTAGTTTCCTACGAATCTACCCGCGTAGAAATTTTGTACGGGTAGTCTGAACGAACCTGCTCAGCACCACACACCGGGAGTGCCAGTGGCACGCGTCGTAGTCGACGTCATGCTCAAGCCGGAGATCCTCGACCCCCAGGGCCAGGCGGTGCAGCGTGCACTGCCGCGCCTCGGTTTCGAAGGCATCGCCGACGTTCGTCAGGGAAAGCGATTCGAACTGGAAGTGGACGGACCGGTGGACGAAGCCGCCCTCGCCCGCATCCATGAACTTGCGGAATCCTTCCTCGCCAACACCGTGATCGAGGACTTCACCGTCAAGGTCGAGGAAGTCGCGGAGGCAGGAAAGTGACCGCTCGTATTGGCGTCGTCACTTTCCCGGGAAGCCTCGACGACCGGGACACGCAGCGCGCGATCAGGCTCGCCGGTGCCGAACCCGTCGCTCTCTGGCACAAGGACAAGGACCTCAAGCAGGTCGACGCCGTGGTGCTGCCCGGCGGTTTCTCGTACGGCGACTATCTGCGCGCGGGAGCGATCTCGCGCTTCTCGCCGGTGATGGAGACCGTGATTGAGCAGGCGAAGTCGGGAATGCCGGTGCTCGGCATCTGCAACGGCTTCCAGATCCTCACCGAGGCCCATCTCCTCCCGGGCGGGATGCTCGGCAACGACCACCTGCACTTCATCTGCCGTGACCAGAAGTTGCGGGTGGAGAACGCGGAGACGTCCTGGACCGCCGACTACGAGTCCGGCCAGGAGATCCACATCCCGCTGAAGAACATGGACGGGCGGTACGTCGCCGACGAGCGCACCCTCGACATGCTGGAGGCGGAGGGCCGAGTCGCCTTCCGCTACGTGGACTTCAACCCGAACGGCTCGCTGCGGGACATCGCCGGCATCACGAACGAGGCCGGCAACGTCGTAGGTCTCATGCCGCACCCCGAGCACGCCGTCGAGCCCCTCATCGGGTCCGGCCGCACAGACGGCCTCCCCTTCTTCACCTCGATCCTCAAGAAGCTGGTCAACGCATGAGCCGGACTCCCTCCCGTCTCCCACCGCCGCCCTCAAACGAGGCCCTTCGGGCCGCCCCCCGTGTCTTGGACACGGTCGAGCACGCGGCCGAGACCCCCGACGTCGAGCTGCCCTGGGCCGAACTGGGCCTGAAGAAGGACGAGTACGAGCGGGTCGTCGAGATCCTCGGCCGCCGCCCGACCGGCGCCGAGCTCGCCATGTACTCCGTCATGTGGTCCGAGCACTGCTCGTACAAGTCCTCCAAGGTGCACCTGCGCCAGTTCGGCGAGAAGGCCCCCCAGTCGGACGCCCTCCTCGTCGGCATCGGCGAGAACGCGGGCGTCGTCGACGTCGGCCAGGGCTACGCGGTCACCTTCAAGGTCGAGTCGCACAACCACCCGTCGTACGTCGAGCCCTACCAGGGCGCGGCCACCGGCGTCGGCGGCATCGTGCGCGACATCATCGCGATGGGCGCCCGCCCGGTCGCGGTCGTCGACCCGCTGCGCTTCGGCGCGGCCGACCACCCCGACACCAAGCGCGTACTCCCCGGTGTCGTCGCCGGCATCGGCGGTTACGGCAACTGTCTGGGCCTGCCCAACATCGGCGGCGAGGTCGTCTTCGACGCCTGCTACCAGGGCAACCCGCTGGTCAACGCCGGTGCCATCGGCGTGATGCGGCACGAGGACATCCACCTCGCGAAGGCGTCCGGCTCCGGCAACAAGGTCATCCTGTACGGGGCCCGCACGGGCGGCGACGGCATCGGCGGCGCGTCGATCCTCGCGTCCGAGACCTTCGACGACGCCAAGCCGTCGAAGCGTCCCGCCGTCCAGGTCGGCGACCCCTTCCAGGAGAAGCTCCTCATCGAGTGCACCCTGGAGGCCTTCGCCGAGAAGCTGGTTGTCGGTATCCAGGACCTGGGAGCTGCCGGACTGTCGTGCGCCACCAGCGAGTTGGCGTCCAACGGCTCCGGCGGCATGCGCGTGACGCTGGACGACGTACCCCTGCGCGACTCGACTCTGTCTCCCGAGGAAATCCTCATGAGCGAGTCGCAGGAGCGCATGTGCGCGGTCGTCGAGCCGGAGAAGGTCGCCCGCTTCCTGGAGATCTGCGACAAGTGGGACGTCATCGCGACGGTGATCGGTGAGGTCACCGACGGCGACCGCCTCGAGATCTTCTGGCACGGCGGCAAGATCGTCGACGTCGACCCGCGCACGGTCGCGCACGACGGCCCGGTCTACGAGCGGCCGTACGCCCGCCCGGAGTGGCAGGACGCGCTGCAGGCGGACGACGCCAACAAGCTGGCCAGGCCCGCCACTTCGGAGGAGCTGAAGGACCAGGTCCTCCAGCTGGTCTCCTCTCCGAACCAGGCCTCCAAGTCCTGGATCACCAGCCAGTACGACCACTTCGTGCAGGGCAACACCGTGCTGGCCCAGCCCGAGGACTCGGGCATGATCCGCATCGACGAGGAGTCCGGCCTCGGTGTGGCGATCGCCACGGACGGCAACGGCCGGTACACCAAGCTGGACCCGTACCACGGCGCCCAGTTGGCCCTGGCCGAGGCGTACCGGAACGTGGCGACGACCGGTGCCAAGCCGCTCGCCGTCTCCGACTGCCTCAACTTCGGTTCGCCCGAGGACCCGGCCGTCATGTGGCAGTTCGCGGAGGCCATCCGTGGACTGGCCGACGCCTGCCAGCAGTTGGGCACCCCGGTGACCGGCGGCAACGTCTCGCTCTACAACCAGACGGGCGAGGTGGCCATCCACCCGACGCCGGTCGTGGCCGTGCTGGGTGTCATCGACGATGTCGCCCGCCGCACGCCGGTCGCCTTCAAGGAGGAGGGGCAGCTGCTCTACCTCCTCGGCGACACCCGCGAGGAGTTCGGCGGTTCGGCCTGGTCGCAGGTCGTCCACAACCACCTCGGCGGTCTGCCCCCGCAGGTCGACCTGGAGCGTGAGCGGCTGCTCGCCGAGATCCTGATCTCCGCCTCCCGCGACGGCATGATCGACGCCGCGCACGACCTGTCCGACGGCGGTCTGATCCAGGCCGTGGTCGAGTCGGCGCTGCAGGGCGGCAAGGGCGCGCGTCTGGTCGTACCGGACGGGCTCGACGCGTTCACCTTCCTCTTCTCCGAGTCCGCGGGTCGCGCGATCGTCGCGATCCCGCGCTCCGAGGAGCTCCGCTTCAACGACATGTGCGGGGCGCGCGGTCTGCCCGTCACGCGCATCGGTGTCGTGGACGGCGACGAGGTCGAGGTCCAGGGCGAGTTCAGCCTCTCCCTGGCCGAACTGCGCACGGCCCACGAGGGGACGATCCCGGCGCTGCTCGCGTAGACGCTCCGCTGGGGGCGGGGATTCGTCTGCGGGGCCGTTGTGGCTTGTCGCGCAGTTCCCCGCGCCCCTGACGGGCGCTGTTGTTGGCGTATGTCGAAGGCCCTGACCGGATATCGGTCAGGGCCTTCGACATGCCCGCGGGGCGGTGCCCTCCCCTCTCTTGACCGCTTATACGTAATTACGTAATCTCGTTTCATGGATCTGGAGCAGCGCGTCGCGGAGTTGGAGCGGCGTCTTGACGCCCTGGAGAACAGTGAGCCTGCTCCGGGTGCGGGTGACGGCGACTTCTGGGCTCTCGAAGGGCTCAAGGCGCAGCTGGCCGATGTCGAGGGCGGCGGTGTGCTGTTCACGGGTTCGGTGCGGCTGCCGACCGAGGAGCGGTACGAGTGGCAGTACGGCATGACCACCGACCAACTGCTCGACGCCGACTGGAGCGAGGCGGCCGACGTGTTCGCCGCGCTCGGGCACCCCATGAGGTTGCGGCTGCTGCGCGAGATCGTCAGCGGCCGGCGCACGGCCACCGAACTGGCCGGGCTCGACGACGTGGGGACGAGCGGCCAGATCTACCACCACCTGCGGCAGTTGACCGCCGCGGGCTGGCTCCGGCAGGCCGGGCGCGGCCGTTACGAGATCCCGGGGAGCCGCGTCGTACCGCTCCTCGTGGCCCTCACCACGGCTCAACCGGTCTGAGACTTCAACGACTTCCGGCCCTGGGGGAACCATGTCCGTCCGCAAGACCGCGATGATTCTGTACCGGGTACTCCTGCCGACCGGCTTCGCCCTGGTCCTGTGGGACGTCTTTCTTCCCGGCTATCCGTTCGGCTCGGGGTGGGCGCTCCTGCCGCTGCTGGTCACCTTCCCGCTCTGGATGTTCGTGAGCCGGACCGGGCCCCGGCGTGAGGTCCTCGACCATCCGCCGGTCGAGGTGGAGCCGCCCGTCAGGGGCCGCTGGTCCGCCATGAACAGTCCGGCCACCAAGGTCCCCAGCCACGGCACGCACGCGTACGGCCAGACGTACGCGATCGACATCGTGGCCGAGCCCGCCGCATCGGAGAACAGCCGCCCCGCCTTCGCCAAGCTCTGGCCGGTCGTCCGCCGCAGCCGCGCCTTTCCCGCCTACGACGAACCGCTGTTCGCCGTGGCCGACGCCACCGTCGTGCACGCGTCCGACTGGATGCGCGATCACCTCAGCCGCAACTCCCTTCCGGCGGTTGCCTACTTGCTGCTCGTCGAGGGGATGGTCAGGGGGCTCGGCGGCGCCCCCTGGATCACCGGCAACCGCATCGTGCTCGACCTCGGCGACGGGGTGTTCGCGATGTACGCCCACGTGAGGCGGGGCTCGCTCACGATCAGGCCGGGCGACCGCGTACGCGCGGGCCAGCGGATCGCCCGCTGCGGCAACTCGGGCAACTCCACCGAACCGCATGTCCACTTCCAGCTGATGGACGGCCCGGACCTCGACGCGGCCCGCGGAATCCCCTTCACCTGGAGCGAGATCGGAGTCCCGGCCAACAAGGAAACGTTCACGGCAGCGCCCCAGAGGGGCGCGGGGAACGGCGCGACCGGCCACGACGAGCCCGCAGACGAAGTACCCCCCTCCCAGCGGAGCGCATAGGCTCGCCGCCATGTCCCCGGCCAAGAAGCGCACCCGTACCTACGACCCGGCGAAGACCCGCGCGGCGGTGCTCGCCCAGTTCGGGAACGTACGGGAGGCGGTGCGCGGCCTGACCCCGGAGCAGCTGGCCGGGCCGACGAGGCTCGGCGACTGGACCGTACGGGTGCTGGCCGGGCATCTCACGATGGCGTTGGAGGCGGTGAGCCGGGGCCTGGACAAGGACGAGCCCACCGGGCAGCCCCGGCTCGCCCTGCTCGACTGGCCGTTCGCCACGGCTCCGCGCGCGGACGAGGTCGACGACGACGTGCACGCGCTCGCCGCCGCCGAGCCGGACCTCGACGCGTTGTGCGAGCGCACCCTGGCCCGTTTCACCGAACGCCTCCCCGGCGCCCCGGACGGACGGCTGCTGGTCACGCGTGTGGGAGTGATGACCCTCGCCGACTATCTCGTCACCCGCACGGTGGAGCTGGTTGTCCACACCGACGACCTGAACGCGGCCGTCCCGGGGCTCGACGTCCCGTACGACCGCCAGGCCCTCGCCGCCTGCACCCGTCTCCTCGCCGACGCGCTCGCCGCGAAGGCCCCCGGCGCCTCCACCGAGGTGCGCGTGCCGCCGTACGCGGTCGTGCAGTGCGTGGAGGGTCCGCGCCACACCCGCGGCACCCCGCCGAACGTCGTCGAGACCGACCCGCTGACGTGGATCAGGCTCGCTACCGGGCGCATGGAGTGGAAGGCGGCCCTCGACGAAGCGAAGGCCGGCGCCAGCGGCGAACGTGCCGACCTGGGCGGACTGCTTCCCCTGATGCGCTGACGCCGACGAGGGGCCCCGGCACCGACCGGCGCCGACCCGGCACCGGGATCGGCGGCCGGGCGTTGCGCGGCCGTTATCCGGTGAGGGAACCAAGCACCCCACCCGCCCCGTCAAAGCGGCATGCACACGCAGCGTCTCAACCTCAGCGTCCTCAGCCCGCGGGTCGGCCTCAGTGCCCTGGCCGTCACCGGGCTCCTCGCCACCGCCGCCTGCGGAACGGAGAGCGGCAGCGACGATTCCGGTTCCGGTTCCGTCGGCACCCGGCAGGCCACCGGGATCACCGGCAAGCAGTGGAACGTCGAGAGCGTGACGGCCGACGGCAAGACGCAGGACGCCCCGGCCGGCGCCCACATCGAGTTCGGCAAGGACGGCAAGGTGGGCGGCAACTACGGCTGCAACCACTTCGGGGCCACCGCCGAGATCGAGGGCGACACGATCACGATCGGCGACGACACCTTCAAGACCGAGATGGCCTGCACGGCCGACGGGACGATGGGCTTCGAGTCCCGGCTCGGCGGCATCATCTCCGGCAGCACGTTCAAGGCCGAGGTCAACGACGACAGGCTGACGCTCACCACGGAGAACGGGTACACCGTGAAACTCACCGCCGAGAAGCCCGCCGAGCTCTACGGCACCAAGTGGAACGTCACCACGATGACGAAGGGTGCGGCGGGGGGCGAATCGGGCGTGGCGCTGGCCTCCGAGGCCGAGGGCAAGGTCCACCTCACCTTCGACAAGGACGGCACCGTCCGCGGTCAGCTCGGCTGCAACAAGGTGACCGCGAAGGCGACGGTCGGCGACGGCACTATCACTCTGGGCGCGCCCGGCACCACCCGGAAGATGTGCTCCGCCTCACTCATGGACACCGAGAAGACCCTCCTGAAGCTCTTCGGCGGCACCGTGAAATACCAGCTGAAGGGCAGCACGCTCACGCTGACCAGCGAAAACGGCCCGGGCGTCCAAGCGGTCGCCGCGAAGTGATCCATTAGGGCCCCTGGATCCCCAATTCGGACCAGTGGTCGATCTCGCCTACACTCGGTGGCGTGCCACGTGGTGACGGTCGACTCAGTCATGATCTGCTCCCCGGCGAGAAAGGACCCCAGGACGCTTGCGGCGTCTTCGGAGTCTGGGCTCCCGGTGAAGAGGTCGCCAAGCTCACTTACTTCGGGCTCTACGCCCTCCAGCATCGAGGCCAGGAATCCGCGGGAATCGCGGTCAGCAACGGCTCCCAGATCCTTGTCTTCAAGGACATGGGGCTCGTGTCCCAGGTCTTCGACGAGGCGTCTCTCGGTTCGCTCATAGGTCATATCGCGGTCGGTCACGCCCGCTACTCGACCACCGGCGCGTCCACCTGGGAGAACGCCCAGCCCACCTTCCGTGCCACCGCGCACGGCTCCATCGCGCTCGGCCACAACGGCAACCTGGTCAACACGGCCGAGCTCGCCGAGATGGTCGCCGACCTGCCCAAGCAGGAGGGCCGCACCCCGCGTGTGGCGGCGACCAACGACACGGACCTGCTCACGGCCCTGCTGGCCGCCCAGGTCGACGACGACGGCAAGCCGCTGACCATCGAAGAGGCCTCCGGGAAGGTCCTCCCGCAGATCAAGGGCGCCTTCTCGCTCGTCTTCATGGACGAGCACACGCTGTACGCGGCCCGCGACCCGCAGGGCATCCGTCCGCTGGTCCTCGGCCGTCTGGAGCGCGGCTGGGTCGTCGCCTCCGAGTCCGCCGCCCTCGACATCTGCGGCGCCGCCTACGTCCGTGAGATCGAGCCGGGCGAGTTCGTCGCCATCGACGAGAACGGCCTGAGGACGTCCCGATTCGCGGAAGCGAAGCCCAAGGGCTGTGTCTTCGAGTACGTGTATCTGGCCCGTCCGGACACGGACATCGCCGGCCGGAACGTGTATCTCTCCCGTGTCGAGATGGGCCGCCGTCTCGCCAAGGAAGCCCCCGCGGAAGCCGATCTGGTCATAGCGACTCCGGAGTCGGGCACGCCCGCCGCGATCGGTTACGCGGAGGCCTCCGGCATCCCGTTCGGTGCCGGTCTCGTGAAGAACGCGTATGTGGGCCGCACCTTCATCCAGCCTTCACAGACCATCCGCCAGCTGGGCATCCGGCTGAAGCTGAATCCGCTCAAGGAAGTCATCAAGGGCAAGCGTCTGGTCGTCGTCGACGACTCGATCGTGCGCGGCAACACTCAGCGCGCGCTGGTCCGCATGCTCCGGGAAGCGGGCGCGGCGGAGGTCCACATCCGGATCTCCTCGCCCCCCGTGAAGTGGCCCTGCTTCTTCGGCATCGACTTCGCGACCCGCGCCGAGCTGATCGCCAACGGCATGACGATCGAGGAGATCGGCACCTCGCTGGGCGCCGACTCCCTCTCGTACATCTCCATCGACGGCATGATCGAGGCCACGACCATCGACAAGCCGAACCTCTGCCGTGCCTGCTTCGACGGCGAGTACCCGATGGCGCTCCCGGACCCCGAGCTGCTCGGCAAGCAGCTCCTGGAGACCGAGCTGGCCGCCGGGCCCGCCGCCACGGCCGCGGCCGACGCGATCCGTCGCCCGTAGACAGCCCGTAATACCTGCTCACCTGCAGTACGACACGAAAGTTCTCACCGTCATGTCTGAGACAACTGGTGCCAGCTACGCAGCCGCGGGCGTCGACATCGAAGCGGGCGACCGCGCCGTCGAACTCATGAAGGAGTGGGTGAAGAAGACGCAGCGCCCCGAGGTCCTCGGCGGCCTCGGCGGCTTCGCCGGCCTCTTCGACGCCTCCGCCCTCAAGCGGTACGAGCGCCCGCTGCTCGCCTCCGCCACGGACGGCGTGGGCACGAAGGTCGACCTCGCCCGTCAGCTCGGCGTGTACGACACCATCGGCCACGACCTCGTCGCGATGGTCATGGACGACATCGTGGTGTGCGGCGCCGAGCCGCTCTTCATGACCGACTACATCTGCGTCGGCAAGGTCCACCCGGAGCGCGTGGCGGCCATCGTGAAGGGCATCGCCGAGGGCTGTGTCCTCGCCGGCTGCGCCCTGGTGGGCGGCGAGACGGCCGAGCACCCCGGCCTCCTCGGCCCGGACGACTTCGACGTCGCGGGCGCCGGTACGGGCGTTGTGGAGGCCGACGGGCTGCTCGGCGCGGATCGCATCCGTACGGGTGACGCGGTGATCGCCATGGCGGCCTCAGGCCTTCACTCGAACGGGTACTCACTCGTCCGGCACGTCCTCTTCGACCGCGCGAAGCTGAAGCTCGACCAGCATGTCGCGGAGTTCGGCCGCACGCTCGGCGAGGAGCTCCTGGAGCCCACCAAGATCTACTCGCTGGACTGTCTGGCGCTGACCCGCACGACCGACGTACACGCCTTCTCGCACATCACGGGCGGCGGTCTCGCGGCCAACCTCGCCCGGGTGATCCCGGACGGCCTCCACGCGATCGTCGACCGCGCCACCTGGACCCCGGCCCCCGTCTTCGACCTCGTGGGCACCACCGGCCAGGTCGACCGCCTGGAGCTGGAAAAGACCCTCAACATGGGCGTCGGCATGATCGCGATCGTCCCGGAGGACTCCACAGATGTGGCCCTCGCCACACTGGCCGACCGAGGCGTGGAGGCGTGGGTGGCAGGCGAGATCACCGACCGCGGCGACCACACCACAGGAGCAGAACTGGTCGGCGACTACGCAAGCTGAGGCGCGTAATAGCGCGGTCCGACATGGGCGCCCCTTTCAGGGGCGCGTGGAACTGCGCGACCAGCCACGATCCACCCGCACCCGTGCAGCACAGCTCAGCCGAAAAAACAGCGCAAACCCGGCCCGGAGGGCGAACCGCTCCGGACCGGGTAAAGCGCAGCTAGAAAGACAAGCTCAGCTGGAGCGTCAAGCGCCGCGGCGTTGAGACGTGGGACCGGACTCGTCGTCCTCGTCCTCGTCGTCGTTGTAGAGATCCGCGTACTGGGCGTACGGGTCGTCTTCCTCGTCGTCGTCCTCGAACGGCTCGCCATTCGGCGGCTGTTGCGAAGTCGAAGCGCCCAGCTCATTGGCCAGACGCGAGAGGTCAGTCCCGCCGCTGCTGTACTTCAGCTGGCGGGCGACCTTCGTCTGCTTGGCCTTTGCCCGGCCGCGCCCCATGGCTCGACCCCCTCGGATACGGGGCTCGACGGCCCCAGAGTCTTGACACGCGTTCATGATCTGGAACGGGCTCTCCGTGGAGAGACCGGTCCGTAGGGCTTCCACGGTACCTGAGCCCACGCCCATACGGTACGTCGCCCGCAGGACGCGCCTGGTCCCAGAACCCTCGGGGTGCCCTGTCCCCGCTGGTCAACCGCGATTTTAACCTCTTCTTGGCGAACGACCCGCCGACGAACGTGAGAGTTCTCTCCAACACCCGCCGACGGGTACCCGCCGGACGCCCCGGACAGGTCCTTCGGACCTCAGGGGCGGCGTGCCTCCGCCATGCGGTGTTCGGCGATCCGGTCGGCCGCGGCGGCCGGCGGAATCCCGTCCTCCTTCGCACGTGCGAATATGGCCAGCGTGGTGTCGAAGATCTTCGCGGCCTTCGCCTTGCACCGCTCGAAGTCGAAACCGTGGAGCTCGTCGGCGACCTGGATGACACCGCCGGCGTTCACCACGTAGTCCGGCGCGTAGAGGATCCCGCGGTCGGCGAGGTCCTTCTCGACGCCGGCGTGCTCCAGCTGGTTGTTGGCCGCACCGCAGACGATCTTCGCGGTGAGCACCGGCACGGAGTCGTCGTTCAGGGCGCCGCCCAGCGCGCAGGGGGCGTAGATGTCCAGTCCCTCGACCCGGATGAGCGCGTCGGTGTCCGCGACGGCCGTCACACCGGACGGGGACGGGTGCCTGTCCAGAATTCGCCGTACGGAGTCCTGTCTGACGTCCGTGATCACGACCTCCGCGCCGTCCTCCAGCAGATGCTCCACCAGGTGGTGCCCGACCTTGCCCACGCCCGCGACGCCGACCCTGCGGCCGCGCAGCGAGGGGTCGCCCCACAGGTGCTGTGCGGAGGCCCGCATGCCCTGGAAGACACCGAAGGCCGTCAGGACGGACGAATCGCCCGCGCCGCCGTTCTCGGGGGAGCGTCCGGTGGTCCAGCGGCACTCGCGTGCCACGACGTCCATGTCGGCCACGTACGTACCGACGTCACACGCGGTGACGTAACGGCCGCCGAGTGAGGCCACGAAGCGGCCGTACGCGAGGAGCAGCTCATCGGTCTTGATCCGTTCGGGATCCCCGATGATCACGGCCTTGCCGCCGCCGTGGTCGAGCCCGGCCATGGCGTTCTTGTACGACATCCCGCGGGAGAGGTTCAGCGCGTCGGCGACGGCCTCCTCCTCGCTCGCGTACGGGTAGAAGCGCGTGCCGCCGAGGGCGGGGCCCAGGGCGGTCGAGTGGATGGCGATGACGGCCTTGAGGCCACTGGCTCGGTCCTGGCAGAGCACGACTTGCTCATGGCCGCCCTGATCCGAGTGGAACAGGGTGTGCAGTACATCAGCAGGCGCGCCGGTTACATCGGTCACGGTGGTGACTCCCAGTGAGGAAGCGGCGGTTGGGACGGCCTCCGTACGGGTGGCGGAGGTCTGTGTGGCACGAGATTAGAGCCTGGACACGACCGCCATCCGCGCAGTGGTCAGGATCACCCTCTCGCGGAGTACGGTCACGATGGGGCGTGGGACGATTTGCAGTGTTTTCCCGCACTCCTGTGAGCGGGTTTCACGGGTTTTCCGTCGGGTCGGCGGGGGAGGGAGCAAGCGTGCCCAAGGTGTCCTCGTTGATCGTCCCGTACGCGTCCTATCTGCGCGTGTACGAACCGCTCGCGGCCTTCCCGGAGCCGGAGCGCGGCCACTGGGCCCGCTACGCGCGCCGGCCCGACCGCCCCTCCTACCAGGACGAACTGCGCCGGTCGCTGGCCGACTTGCTGCCCGTCCCGCCGATCCCGGTGCCGGTGCACGAGAGCGGCGACGCGTTCGTCGCGGACGTGGACGGCGTGCTGTGCGTGTGCCCCTGGCGGACCCGGCTGCGCGGCTGGCAGGCCCTGGGCGACCTGGCCGAGGAACTGCCCGCACCGGTCCTGGACGCGGTGCTGCCGGCGGTCGTACGCCGTCAGGCGACCCAGGACTACGAGCGCTGGCTGACCCGCAACCCCGACGCCCGGCCCTGGATCCGCACGTCGACCTGGCAGGTCCCGCTGAACTGGTTCGTGCTGGTGTCGGACGAGGAGCGCGAGTACGACAAGGGCACCGGCTCCGGGGACGGCCCGGGGGCGGCGGAGGACCCGCCCGTCCTGCGCTACCGGACGCCGATGGTGCAGGCCCGGCGGCGGGTGGCGCGGGGTCTGCGGACGCTGCGGGACACCCTCGACGAGGGGCCGCTCATCGACGGCCTGGTGGACGTGGGGCGCTGGCTGGAGGAGTTCCACCCGCGCTCCCTGGTGGAGCTCGACTACGGCGGCCTGGTGCACGTCCTGCCCGCCGGGGAGCTCGACGGCGACCATTCGGCGGCCGACGTCGCCGAGGGCATCGAGGCGCTGCGTACGGGCGACGGGCCCGGCGCCGGCGAGGCGTACGGCCGGCTCGTGGAGCGGTGGCGCTCGGTACGGGACCGTCGCTCGGCGAACTGAGGCCGAGGCGCCCGGGGGCCGAAGGGTCGAAGGGCGGCGGCGGTCGCCGGAGAGATCTTCCGGTGGCCCTGAAGCGGAGAGTCCGCATACTGGAGGTCCGCATACCGGCGTCGGAGGTTCGCCCGCCGGGGCGGGAGACGACCTGTGGGACTGATGGTCCCTGTGCGTCACGGGTTCTGACAGGACGTAAGTCCCTATCCGGGTCGTACGGGGTAAGCGTGACGGACGGCACTAACGCGGACCTTGCGTCTAACGCCCCTCCTCATGCCAAAATAGGACAAGGAGTCCGGGGAGGGCTCCTTCTGCCCACGTATGGGTGGAATCTCAGCATTGCACGCTATGGGGGGTCTGTTGACTCCTGATCGCCCTGTGACTGATCGTCACAGCGGCGTGACTGTCCGCTATGGCATGGTCCATCGGCTTCCGTCGCTGATGAACACCTGGGAGGGCAATTCCATCGGTTTGGCCGACGCGGCTGGACAGATGGTGTAGTTGTAGTGCCGAGGACAAGCCGTTCGTCCTATAACCGACTCGACCCGCATCCGCCATTTCGGGCAACGCGGGTCAAGGTGCAGAATTTAGAGGAAAGAACCGAGAAGGTTCGGTTCTCCCGAGGAGGCCGCTCATGACCGCTCGCACCCCTGATGCCGAGCCGCTGCTGACCCCCGCTGAGGTAGCCACGATGTTCCGCGTGGACCCGAAGACGGTTACGCGGTGGGCGAAGGCCGGCAAGCTCACTTCGATCCGCACGCTCGGCGGGCATCGCCGTTACCGCGAGGCCGAGGTTCGTGCCCTGCTCGCGGGCATCCCGCAGCAGCGCAGCGAAGTCTGAACAACAACTCCATAGCAGGGCATTTCGGCAGGTCCCCTAACTTGTCGGACTGCCCGAACCCAAGCTCCAAGCGACGCGGATCCTGCCCCAACGGGGTCCACGCCCAAGCGAGAACCACAAGTAACAAGGGTGCGTCGTAGATCGCGCTGGACTCCGCCGGGTCCAGCGCGATCTTTTTTTGCGCCGATGGTGCGCCGTGGGTGTGCCGACGGCGTCCCGGCGGTGTTTGGTCATGTGCTGGTCATGGGGTACGCACAGGGTGTGGGGCCGGTCTGTGAGCGGCCTTGTCGCAGTCTGGGGAGACCTGTCGGATCAGCTGTGCGTGGCCCCGGAGCTGGGTGCAATTGCACATATTAAATTGACCAGTTGTAGGTGGGGGGTAAGTTCCGCGGGTTTGAAAACTTATGCGGTGACACCCGTCACACGTCATGGTCCTTGTTGTGGATGGCGTTTCTGCGCTAGAGGGGGCCATGCGCATCTGGCGTCGCCCGAGGGGCAGTTGGGGTGCGGGGCGCGTTGTGCGGTCCGCTCACGCCGGGGAGGGTGTCTCGTCCTCGTAGGGGGTCTCGGGGCTCTCCTGGTCGTAGGGAGCGCTCTCGGAGGCCAGCCGGAGGAGTCTGTGGCAGATCGGGCAGTGCCTTGTCAGATGGCGGTAGCCGGAGGCGGCCGACAGGTGGGCGCGGAGCAGGGCGCGCGTCTCATGCCGAGCGGTCGCCGCCATGGTCACCTCCGGTGGGGTGTGCGGTGGGGTGTCTTGGGCCCTGGTTTTTAGGTACTGGGGGAATGTGACGGCGTCAAGCCCGCGGTGTGCTGCGCGGGGCCTGTGGGGTTTGGGTGGTGGGGTGTGGTTGCGGGTGCCGGTCCGTGGGGGCTTGTCGCGCAGTTCCCCGCGCCCCTGAGGGGCGCCCTTGACGCCGTGGGAATGACAGTGGGCCCGCATCCGGTTTCGGATGCGGGCCCACTCATCTGATGCGGTCCTGACGGGATTTGAACCCGCGGCCTCCACCTTGACAGGGTGGCGAGCACTCCAAACTGCTCCACAGGACCAAGTTTCGCAGTGCGGATCTTGCGTTGCGCTGCGAGACAGGACTCTACAGGAGGGTGAGCCCCCTGGGCGAACTCACCCACTGTGCAGGCGCCGTTACGGGACAGCGGCGTCGATCGCCTTCACGATGCGCTTGTCGGAGACGGGGTACGCCGTGCCCAGCGCGTGGGCGAAGTAGCTGACCCGGAGCTCCTCGATCATCCAGCGGATGTCCAGGACCGACGAGGGCACGGGACGCCCCTGAGGCATCTGCTCCAGGAGCCAGGCGTACTCGTCCTGCATCTCGTGGACCTTCTCCATACGACTCGTGTCCCGCTGGACGTTCGTCGGCATCTGCTGGAGCCGGCGGTCCGCGGCCACCAGATAGCGCATCAGATCCGGCAGCCGCCGCAGACCCGTCCCCGTCACGAAGCCGGGCTTCACGAGGGCGTCCAGCTGCTTGCGTACGTCCGTGAGGTTCGCGAGCAGCACGGCGCTGCGTACGCCCTTCAGACGGCGCTCACAGGCCTGCCAGGCGGCCAGGACCTGCTGCACCTGGTTGACCGTACGGACCGTCGTGTCGACGATCTCCGCGCGCACCTTCTCGTACAGCTTGCGGTACGACTCCTCGTCCCAGGCCGGGCCGCCGAAGTCGGCGATCAGCTTGTCGGCTGCGGCCGTCGCGCAGTCGTCGAAGAGGGCCTGGACGGAGCCGTGCGGGTTCGCGGACAGGGCCAGCTTGTGCGCGTTCGTGAGCTTGTCCGAGGCGAACTTCGCCGGGTTCACCGGGATGTTGCGCAGGATGAGCCGCCGCGTGCCCTTCCACATGGCCTGCTGCTGCTCGGCCTCGGTGTCGAAGAGACGTACGGAGACGGTGTCGCCGTCGTCGACCAGGGCCGGGAACGCCTTCACCGGCTGGCCGGCCCGACGCGTCTCGAAGACACGGGTGAGGGAGCCGATGGTCCAGTCCGTGAGGCCCGTCCGCTCGATGGCTCCGCCGCCCTCGCGCTCGGCCGTCGCCGCCGCGGCCTGCGAGATCGCCTGGCGCGCCTTCGGCTTCAGGCGCAGCTTCAGGGCTTCCAGGTCCTTGTCCTCGGCCAGCTTGCGCCGCCGCTCGTCGACGATCCGGAAGGTGATCCTCAGATGGTCGGCGACCCGGGACCAGTCGAAGTCGTCGGCCGTGAGGGGCACACCGACCATGCGCTTCAGCTCGCGCGCCATCGTCGTCGTCAGCGGCTCCTGCAGGGGCACCGCCCGGTCCAGGAACCGCTGGGCGAAGTTGGGGGCCGGGACGTAGTTCCGGCGGATCGGCTTCGGGAGGGAGCGGATCAGCTCCGTCACGACCTCCTCGCGCAGGCCCGGGATCTGCCAGTCGAAGCCCTCGTCCGTGACCTGGTTCAGCACCTGGAGCGGGACGTGGACGGTGACGCCGTCCGCGTCCGCACCTGGCTCGAATTGATAGGTCACCCGGAACTTCAGCGGGCCCTGGCGCCAGGTGTCCGGGTAGTCGTCCTTGCTGACATCTCCGGCCCGTTCGTTGATGAGCATCGACCGCTCGAAGTCGAGCAGCTCGGGCTCCTCATGGCGCTTGTGCTTCCACCAGGAGTCGAAGTGCGCGCCCGAGACGACGTGCTCGGGCACCCGCTGGTCGTAGAAGTCGAACAGCGTCTCGTCGTCCACGAGGATGTCGCGGCGCCGGGCGCGGTGCTCCAACTCCTCGACCTCGGTGAGGAGTTTGCGGTTGTCCGCGAAGAACTTGTGGTGCGTACGCCAGTCGCCCTCGACCAGTGCGTTGCGAATGAAAAGCTCGCGGCTGGCCTCCGGGTCGATCCGCCCGTAGTTGACCTTCCGCTGGGCGATGATCGGCACGCCGTACAGCGTGACCTTCTCGTACGCCATCACCGCGGCCTGGTCCTTCTCCCAGTGCGGTTCGCTGTACGTGCGCTTCAGCAGGTGTTCCGCGAGGGGCTCGACCCACTCGGGCTCGATCTTCGCGTTGACCCGGGCCCAGAGACGGGACGTCTCGACGAGCTCGGCGGACATCACGAACCGCGGGGGCTTCTTGAAGAGCGCCGAGCCGGGGAAGATCGCGAACTTGGCGTTCCGGGCGCCCAGATACTCGTTCTTCCCGGTGTTCCTCCCGCTCTCGCCCCCTGTCTCCTTCACATCCTTCATGCCGATGTGGGACAGCAGGCCGGCGAGGAGGGAGAGATGGACCTGCTGCTCGGGGGCGTCGTCCTCGTTCAGATGGATGCCCATCTGCTTGGCGACGGTCCGCAGCTGCGTGTAGATGTCCTGCCACTCGCGGATCCGCAGGAAGTTCAGGTACTCCTGCTTGCACATCCGGCGGAAGGACGACGAGCCGCGCTCCTTCTGCTGCTCGCGCACGTACCGCCAGAGGTTGAGGTACGCCAGGAAGTCGGACGTCTCGTCCTTGAAGCGGGCGTGCTGCTGGTCGGCCTGTGTCTGCTTGTCTGCCGGGCGCTCGCGCGGGTCCTGGATGGAGAGCGCGGCGGCGATCACCATGACCTCGCGCACACAGCCGTTCTTGTCGGCCTCCAGGACCATCCGGGCCAGCCGCGGGTCCACGGGCAGCTGGGCGAGCTTGCGGCCCCGCTCGGTTAGCCGCTTGCGGGCGTCCTTCTGGGCGGGGTCCAACGCGCCCAGTTCCTGGAGGAGTTGGACGCCGTCGCGGATGTTGCGGTGGTCCGGCGGGTCGATGAACGGGAACTTCTCGATGTCCCCGAGCCCGGCCGCGGTCATCTGGAGGATGACGGACGCCAGGTTCGTACGGAGGATCTCGGCGTCGGTGAACTCCGGGCGGGCGAGGAAGTCGTCCTCGGAGTAGAGGCGGATGCAGATGCCGTCGCTGGTCCGGCCGCAGCGGCCCTTGCGCTGGTTGGCGCTGGCCTGCGAGACCGGCTCGATCGGAAGGCGCTGGACCTTTGTGCGGTGGCTGTATCTGGAGATACGGGCGGTGCCCGGGTCGATCACGTACTTGATGCCCGGCACGGTGAGAGAGGTCTCGGCGACGTTGGTCGCCAGAACGATCCTGCGGCCGGTGTGCTGCTGGAAGACCCTGTTCTGCTCGGCGTGCGAGAGGCGGGCGTACAGGGGAAGTACCTCGGTGAAGCGGTAGTTCCTCTTCGTGATCGCGTCCGCGGTGTCGCGGATCTCCCGCTCACCCGAGAGGAAGACGAGGATGTCGCCCTTGCCTTCCCCCTGGAGTTCCTCGACGGCGTCGCAGATCGCGGTGATCTGGTCGCGGTCGGAGTCGTCGCCGTCCTCTTCGAGGAGAGGGCGGTAGCGCACCTCGACCGGATACGTACGGCCGCTGACCTCGATGATCGGGGCGTCCCCGAAGTGCCGGGAGAAGCGCTCGGGGTCGATGGTCGCGGAGGTGATGACGACCTTGAGGTCGGGGCGCCTGGGCAGCAGCTGGGCGAGGTAGCCCAGCAGGAAGTCGATGTTGAGGGACCGCTCGTGGGCCTCGTCGATGATGATCGTGTCGTACGCGTACAGCTCGCGGTCCGTCTGGATCTCGGCGAGCAGGATGCCGTCCGTCATCAGCTTGACGAAGGTGCCGTCCGGGTTGACCTGGTCGGTGAAGCGCACCTTCCAGCCGACGGCCTCGCCCAGCGTGACGTCTAGCTCGTCCGCCACGCGCTCGGCGACGGTCCGGGCGGCGATACGGCGGGGCTGGGTGTGCCCGATCATGCCGCGGACGCCGCGGCCGAGCTCCATACAGATCTTGGGGATCTGGGTGGTCTTACCGGAACCGGTCTCGCCGGCGACGATGACGACCTGGTGATCGCGGATGGCGGCCGCGATGTCGTCCTTCTTCTGACTGACCGGGAGCTGCTCGGGATAGGTGATCGCGGGCACGCGGGAGCGGCGCTCGGCCATCCGGGTCTCGCCCTTGGCGACCTCCGCCTCGATCTCGGCGAGGACGGCGGCCCGGGCCTCGGGCTTACGGACCTTGCGCGCGCCTTCGAGCCTGCGCCCGAGCCGCTGCGCGTCGCGCAGGGACAGCTCGGTCAGGCGGGGGGCGATGGCGCCGAAGGCGGGGGCAGGAGTCGTTGACATACGCCCTCCAGGATCTCACCTCGGGGAAACGAGGGGCGAACGCTTTTGTGCGGGCCTACAACGAGGGCATACAACAAGGCCCCGATCCGGGGATCGGGGCCTGTGCTGTGGCTGGGGCCGGGGTCGAACCGGCGACCTACCGCTTTTCAGGCGGTCGCTCGTACCAACTGAGCTACCCAGCCGAGAGATTCACGAGGAATCTCAGCGGTCCTGACGGGATTTGAACCCGCGGCCTCCACCTTGACAGGGTGGCGAGCACTCCAAACTGCTCCACAGGACCAAGCTGTTGTGTGCGAACAGTGTCGCACACGGGGTTGCGTGCCCCCAACGTAATTCCGTCTGCCGCCGACGCCGGGAAGATGATTCCTGGTGAGGGAGGAGGCGCTGGTCAGCTGGGGTGACGTCGCTGAAGCAGCGTATCAGAGGATGAGCGGTGGGCCGAAAACGTGCTGGGTGCGGGGCAGGTGACCCGGCGGAGGGCGCGGCCCGTGACTCAGACGTGTGACGACCATGCGTACGGCCCGGTCGTGATGCCGATTTTCGCGGCGGCGTTCCGGGCGGTCCGTCGGGCCGCGTGACGGCTTTCGCCGGTGGCGAGGACGTAGCAGAGGCGGTCGGTGTTCGAGCCGGTGACGGTGACCGTGTCGCCGGGCGTGACGGAGCAGACGACGTCGTGGACTCCGGGTGAGGTGCGGGCGACGTCGACTCCCTCGACGGCGGTGATGCGGCCGTCGGCCGGGATCGTGAGGTGGGCGAGACAGGCCGCGCCGTCGGCCCGTGGCGGCGGCAGCGGGAGGCCGACGTAGCCGCGCAGCACCTGTTCCACGCAGGAGGTGCCGGTGGCGAGGTCGATGGCCCGGTGGATTCCGGCGCCGACGAGACGGGTGTTGATCTCGACGAGGACCGGACCGGTGTCGGTCAGTACGGCCTCGAAGTGGAAGGGGCCGTTGCGGTAGCCGAGCGCCTTGCAGACGGCGGCCGCGTAGTCGTCCAGGTCGGGGTGGAGGGGCTCCGCCGAGAAGGCGACGCTGGTCTCGATGTAGTGGGGAGGCGGGCTGAGGGTCCGGTCGGTGTGACCCCATGTCTCCAGGCGGCCGTCGACGGCCATGCCCTCGGCGCTGACCAGCGGACCCTGCAGTTCCTGTTCGCAGATCAGCCGGCCGGCCGGGGTCACCGCGTCGCCGTAACCGGTGCGGCGCCGGTGTGCGGCGACCGCGTGCCGGAGTTCCGTGAGGGTGGCCGCTCGTACGGTGTCGAGGCGGAGCCGGGTGGCCGCCTGCTGGGCGATGCCGGCGAAGGGGTCGGCCCAGCTGATGAGCGCGTCGAGGCGCTGCCCCGCCACGGCGTCGGCGACGCTGTCCGCGCTGGTGGTGTCGCAGCCGATCCAGGTGTCGACGAGTTCACCGACGGCCGGTTCCAGCCGGTGGCGGTGTGCGGTGACGACGACGGTCTCGCAGTGCAGCGCTCGTGCGGCGCGCAGCCCGGCGATGCCGTTGGCGCCCGGGTTCGGACGGCCGCCGGGCGGCAGGAGTTCGACGAACGCGACGCGTCCGCCGGAGTGCGGGTCGGGGGCAGCCATCACGGTGTCTCCTCGCTGGAGGGCAGCCGGCGCATGTGCCGGATCTCCCCGCGCAACAGGAACGGCAGTCCGCAGACGGTGACCAGGCCCGCGACGGCCAGGGCGGCGGCGAGCCCGGTGCCCTCGCCCCACATGCCGGAGGCCCAGCCGGCGAGGAGGCCGCCGGCCACCGCTCCCACCGGGATGGTGCACAGGTTGATCGTGCGGGCGGTGGCGTGCACCCGGCCCAGGAGGTGGGGCGGGGCGATCAGCTGGCGCAGGGTGATGACGGTGATGTTCCAGACCGGCAGCCACAGCGCGGAGACGAAGGCGATGGCGATGACCACCGCGCTCGATCCGGTGGCCAGGGCCAGTGGGGCCGCGGCCCAGACGATCCCCTCGGTCACTGTGGCGAGCAGGACCGGGCCGGCTCCCATCCGTTGGACGAGGCGACGGCTGACGACGGCCCCGAGTACGGCGGCCAGCGCCCCGGCGGTCAGGACGGCGGCGGCCAGTGCCGGGGACAGGTCCATGGCGCGGTAGAGGAACAGCAGCAGGACGGTGTCGACCATGGCCATGCTGAAGTTGCGCAGCGCGGCGGCGGCCGAGAGCCATCGCAGGACGGGCGTACGCCACATGTACCGGGCGCCGTCCAGGATCTGTTTCCGCCAGGGGGCGCCGGTCGGGTCGGGTACGGCGGACTCGGGGGTGCGGATGGTGAGCAGGCCGGCCGCGGAGGCGAGGAAGCTGAGCGCGTTGGCCGCTACGGCGAGCGCGGGACCCAGCAGCTGGGTGACCGCGCCGGCGATGGCGGGGCCGCCCGCGCGGGCCACGCTGCTGGACATTTCGAGGCGTGCGTTGCCCAGCGGCAGGAAGTCGCGGCTGACCAGGCGGGGCAGGTGTGTCTGGTAGCCGACGTCGAACACGACGGTGCACACGCTCGCGAGCGCCGCGGCGACAAAGAGGTGCCACAGCCCGAGCGCGTCCGTCAGCGCAAGCACCGCGATCGACAGGAAGAGGACCAGCCGCAGCAGATCCGCGCCGATCATGAAGGGGCGGCACCGGACGTGATCCATGAAGGCGCCGACGAACAGGCCGAGCGCGGGGAAGGCGATCGTCGCCATCGCGTGCAGCACGCCGACCTGGGGTCCGGTGGCGTCCAGCACCAGGATGGCCAGGCTGGGCAGAGCGAACAGGGACACCTGGTCGCCGACGAGGCTGATGTTCTGGCCCAGCCACATCCGGCGGAAGTCTTGGCGGCCGGCGTTCCGCGCGGTGACGTCCGTACCGTCGGCAGGTGCCCCACGGACCGCCAAGCCGGGCCCTCCTCATCGCACACCGACGCCTGCTTGCGCGGCTCCGCTCGCTCTCTTCTAGTAAAGGCCGCACGGCGCAACCAGTACGCCTCGGAGCGGAGGGGCGGTTCCCGGACAGGTCGCGAACAGGTCGCGGGCCGGGGTCGGAGCCGAAGCCGGGGAAAAAGAAATCGCAGGCCAGAGAAGACTCTGACCTGCGACCCATACAAGTAGCTGGTGCCCCCAACGGGATTCGAACCCGTGCTACCGCCTTGAAAGGGCGGCGTCCTAGGCCGCTAGACGATGAGGGCTATCGGCCCGCCTGGGCGCCTTGCAGCGCGTCGGGGACGTGAGAAGCATATGGGATGTCGGGAGGGATCGCCAAAACGGTTTACGGGGTGGGTGCGGAAGGGGTCGGGGTGGCCGGGGTGGTGACGGCGCCCGGCTGGTTCTCCTTGGGGAGGTGGCGGCTGACCTCGGCCGTGGTGAGCCCGAGGCCGCCCAGTTTGATCTCGTCCCAGGCCTGGAGACGTCGGGTGTCGCGGTCGAGGTAGAGGATCGACGTCTCGATCGGTGCGGGATCCTCGCCCTCCAGCGCGCGCAGACCGCCGCCGCCCGTGGAGCCCTCGATGCGCAGCCGGGTGCCGTACTTCATGATCTCCATCTCCTGGTGGTGGAGATGGCCGGCCAGGACCAGGGGCACATCGCCGTCCGTCTGGCGGGCGGCGGTCGGGTTGTGCGCGACGGCGATGTCGACCGGGGTGCCGGCCGCCTTCTGGTCGCGCAGGGAGGAGGCGAGGCGGGCGCCCGCGAGCACCTCCGACTGGTCGCCGCCCAGCTTGGCCGTGCGGTCGGGGGTGAACTGCGGGTCGCCGACGCCCGCGAAGCGCAGGCCCGCCACCGAGACCGCCCGGCCGTTGTCGAGCACGTGCACGTTCTTCATGCGCTCCAGATAGCTCTGGGTGACCCGGCCGTCGTGGTTGCCGCGCACCCAGACGTACGGGGCGCCGAGGTCGGCCGCCGGGTCCAGGAAGCCGTTCTCCGCCGCCGTGCCGTGGTCCATGGTGTCGCCGGAGTCGACGATCACATCGATCTTGTACTGCTTCACCAGCGAGGCGATGATCTTCCAGCTCGCCGGGTTGAGATGGATGTCGGAGACGTGCAGGACGCGGATGGTGGAGGGGTCGGGCGCGTAGGCGGGCAGCGTGGACGTGACGTCGTACAGCTTTGTCACGTTCGTCACCAGGCGGGCCAACTCCTTCTGGTAGACGTCGAATTCGCTGACGATGCTGCGGGCGTTGCCGACGACCGAGGGGGCGGAGGAGAGCAGGCCCGAGAACTTCGGCTCCAGAACCGAGTTGGGGTTCCAGGTCGCGAAGGCCGTCGCTCCCGAGGCGGTCAGCAGGGTCAGGGCCAGGCCGCCGGCCGCCAGGGCCCGGCGCGGGCGGCGGTAGACCGCGAGGCCGAGGGCGGTCGCCCCGGAGACGACGGCCACGACGGACCGTACGGCCAGGTCGAGAGTGCCGTCGCCGACGTCCTGGGCGACCTCGTCCTGGAGGCCGGAGAGGCGTTCGGGGTGGTCGACGAGGGCCTGGGAGCGGACGGGGTCGAGCTGGTCGACGTCCACGTCGAGGCGGAGCGGGGCCGTGTGGCTGCGCAGTTCCAGGGCGCCGAGCGGCGAGACGTTGATCTTCGTGCCGCCCGTGAGGGAGGGGCGCAGCGTCATCGTGGTGTCCATGGGGCCCACCGGCGCCCGGACGTTCCCGACGATCAGCAGGCCCAGCCACGCGCCGAACAGCACGACGGTGACGAGGCCCAGGGCGCGGGCCCAGGGGTGCGGTTGGTGGACGAGTTCGACGACGGGGTGTGTGCGGCGTGCGCGGTAGCGGCGTACGAAGGCACGGGGAACCCTTCGTACACGGTGCAGAGCGGTGGCGGCAGCGGGGACGCGGGCCATTGGTCCCGTATGCCCAGAGGTGGGGGCGGATATGCGGCGCGGCCCCGCTCCCGGGCGTGCCCCGGGGTGTGTTCTCGTGCGCCGCGTCCCGTGGCGCCCGGGCCTCGGTACCGGACAATGGCTCTGTGCTGGAGATGACGCGCGAGGAGTTCGAGGAACTGGTCGCCGAGGCGCTGGACCGGATTCCACCGGAGCTGACGCGGCTGATGGACAACGTGGCGGTGTTCGTCGAGGACGAGCCGCCCGCCGACGACCCCGAGCTGCTCGGGCTCTACGAGGGGACTCCGCTGACCGATCGCGGCGAGTGGTACGCCGGGGTGCTGCCCGACCGGATCACCATCTACCGGGGGCCCACGCTGCGGATGTGCGCGACGCGGGAGGAGGTCGTGGCCGAGACCGAGGTGACCGTGGTCCACGAGATCGCCCACCACTTCGGCATCGACGACGCACGGCTGCACGCGCTCGGGTACGGGTGACGGCGGGCGGGTGCGCGCTCTGGGGCGTGGGTGACGGCGGGCGGGGGCGTGTCCTGGGGCGTGGGTGACGGCGAGTGTGCGCGTGCCCTCGGGTGCGGGTGACGGCGGGCGGGGTCATGGTCTCGGGTGCGGGTGACCACTGGCGGGCGTGCGCTCTCGGGTGTGGGTGACATATCTCTCGTGGTGTGCGGGCGGTTCTCCCGTGTCTCTCCGGCGTTCGCGTGTCTTCTTGCGGGCGGCGGGAGTTGGGCAGGGGGACTCCTCACACCGCCCGGAGGTGGCTGCCCGTGCGCGCCAAGTACGTACCCGTCCGTCTGGCCGCCGCCGCCCTGGCCGTCGCCGCGTCCGCCGGCTGCATGAGCGTCGGTGACGACGGGGGCGACCACGCGAAGCCCTCGCACTCGGCCGGGCAGCGGGGCGGTGAGGCGCCCGACGGCGGGTCCGCGGTGAGCGGCGGGGGCGCCGGCCACCGCGGGGCGGGTGACGGAAAACACGGTCGGGCGAAGCCCCACGAGTCGGCGTCCGGGTCGGCGTCGCCGTCCGCCGGGGAGAGCGGGACGGCCGCTCCGCCCAAGCCGGGCAAGGACGGCAAGGACGGGAAGAAGCCCAAGCCGGGGGCGCCCTCACCGACAAAGGCCCAGCCCACGCCGACGCGACCGGACCCCGAGCCGACACCCACCAAGGAGGAGCCGCCGCCTCCGTCGCCGGACCCCACGACCGCCGAGCCGTCGTCCTCGGCGCACCCGGAGCCCGAACCGCAGCTCGTGGAGCGGCGGGAACCGGCACCCCAGGCCGGTGTCGAGGCCTGAAGCGACCTGGTCACACCTGGCCGGTCACAACGGGCCTGACCGTATCTGGCCTGGTCACAGGGGGTGCGCCCGCGTTCGGCGAGAGGACCCGGAGGCAGTGTGACCGGAGCCTCTCGGAGCCGGTTTGCCTTACCGGGTGGGGGGTGCGTATGGTGGTAGATCGTTTGATCCCATTGCCCGGCGCCAAGTAGAGCGCGCCGTGTGGCGCGTACTCTCCCTTGCCGTGGCTGACCGCATTGAGGCGGTCGTTTGCGAAATCACGGAGTTGACGGGCGCGTGCCGTACGAGACTCCGGAAGGTTTCGCATTCGCATGTCCATTTCCAGTACTGATCACGTCGTCGTGCCCGAGAACGAGAACATCGGGGACGCTGTCGACGAGACTGCCGCGCCTGCGGCTCCCGAGGTTCCCGAGGTCACCTTCGGCGACCTGGGTCTGCCCGAGGGCGTCGTGCGCAAGCTCGCGCAGAACGGCGTGACCTCCCCCTTCCCGATCCAGGCCGCGACCATCCCGGACGCCCTGGCCGGCAAGGACATCCTCGGCCGCGGCCGCACCGGCTCCGGCAAGACCCTCTCCTTCGGTCTGCCGATGCTCACGCAGCTCTCCGGCGGCCACACCGAGAAGAAGAAGCCCCGCGGCATCATCCTCACGCCGACGCGTGAGCTCGCGATGCAGGTCGCGGACGCCCTCCAGCCCTACGGCGACGTGCTCGGCCTGAAGATGAAGGTCGTCTGCGGCGGTACGTCGATGGGCAACCAGATCTACGCGCTGGAGCGCGGTGTCGACGTCCTCGTCGCCACCCCGGGCCGGCTGCGCGACATCATCAACCGCGGCGCCTGCTCCCTGGAGAACGTCCAGGTCGCGGTCCTCGACGAGGCCGACCAGATGTCCGACCTGGGCTTCCTGCCCGAGGTCACCGAGCTGCTCGACCAGATTCCGGGCGGCGGCCAGCGCATGCTGTTCTCGGCCACGATGGAGAACGAGATCTCCACGCTGGTCAAGCGCTACCTGACCAACCCGGTCACGCACGAGGTCGACAGCGCCCAGGGCAACGTCACGACGATGTCCCACCACATCCTCATCGTGAAGCCCAAGGACAAGGCGCCGGTCACGGCCGCGATCGCCTCCCGCAAGGGCCGCACGATCATCTTCGTCCGCACCCAGCTGGGCGCCGACCGCATCGCCGAGCAGCTCTGCGACTCCGGTGTGAAGGCCGACGCGCTGCACGGCGGTATGACCCAGGGCGCTCGTACCCGCGTGCTCGAGGACTTCAAGAAGGGTTACGTCAACGCGCTCGTCGCGACCGACGTGGCCGCCCGCGGTATCCACGTCGACGGCATCGACCTGGTCCTGAACGTGGACCCGGCCGGCGACCACAAGGACTACCTGCACCGCTCCGGCCGTACGGCCCGCGCGGGCCGCTCCGGCACGGTCGTCTCGCTCTCCCTGCCGCACCAGCGCCGCCAGATCTTCCGGCTGATGGAGGACGCGGGCGTCGACGCCTCGCGCCACATCATCCAGGGCGGTACGACCTTCGACCCGGAGGTCGCCGACATCACCGGTGCCCGGTCGATGACCGAGGTCCAGGCCGAGTCCGCGGGCAACGCCGCGCAGCAGGCCGAGCGCGAGGTCTCCGACCTCACCAAGCAGCTGGAGCGCGCGCAGCGTCGTGCCGTCGAGCTGCGCGAGGAGTCGGACCGGCTGATCGCCCGGGCCGCGCGTGAGCGTGGCGAGGACCCGGAGGCCGCGCTCGCCGAGGCCGCCGCCGTGGTCGAGGCCGCCGCCGCTGCCGTCGCCGAGCAGGCGGTGGCCGAGGAAGCCGCCGCCGCTGCCGCTCGCGAGGAGCAGCCGCGTCAGCGTCGTGACGAGCGTGGCAACTACGAGCGCCGTGACCGTCGTGACGACCGTCCGTCGGGTGGCTTCAACCGTGACCGCGGTGGCGACCGGGGTGGCGACCGTGGCGGTTTCCGCCGCGACGACCGTCCGTCCGGTGGCTTCCGCCGCGACGACCGTCGTGACGACCGCGGTGGTGACCGTGGCGGCGACCGCGGTGGTTTCCGTCGTGACGACCGCCCCTCGGGCGGTTTCAACCGTGACCGTCGTGACGAGCGTCCCTCCGGTGGCGACCGTGGCGGCTTCCGTCGCGACGACCGTCCGTCGGGCGGCTTCAACCGTGACCGTCGTGATGACCGCGGTGGTGACCGTGGCGGCGACCGCGGTGGTTTCCGTCGCGACGACCGCCCCTCGGGTGGCTTCAACCGTGACCGCCGTGACGACCGTCCCGCCGGTGGCGACCGCGGCGACCGTGGTGGCTTCCGCCGCGACGACCGTCCCGCCGGTCACAGGGGCAGCGACCGCCCGTTCAACCGCGACCGGCAGGGTGACCGTCCCTCCGGCGGCGGCTTCCGCTCCGGTGGCCACGACCGTCCCTACGGCCGTCGTGACGACCACCGCGGCGCCGGTTCCGGCTCGGGCCCGTCCTTCGGGCGCCGTGACGACAAGCCGCGCTGGAAGCGCAACGGCTGACATCGCCTGAGCGGCGACGGCCGATCGGCCCGCTGAGCAACTGAAGCTGAGCAACTGAAGGGGCCCGTACGACCTTGGTCGTACGGGCCCCTTCGGCGTTCCCGGAACCGGCCGGACCGGGAGCCGGGGCCACGGACGTGCGGGACACTCGACCCGCGGGTGGGGCCGGTTGCCGGTCTCGGGCAGGGCAGTTGCCAGAGGGGCTCATATTTAGCCAAACGAGCCCCTCCGTGGCGCATGTCACACCCCCGGCAGGGGAATTGCTGGGGGCATGACAGATGACGCCAGAGCAAGTGGGCTGTCGGACGAGGAACGTCTCGCGCAGCTCGGCTACACGCAGGTCCTCGCCCGCCGCATGTCGGCGTTCTCCAACTACGCGGTCTCCTTCACGATCATCTCGGTGCTCTCCGGGTGCCTGACGCTCTACCTGTTCGGCATGAACACCGGCGGCCCCGCCGTGATCACCTGGGGCTGGGTGGCGGTGGGTCTGATGACCCTGTTCGTCGGGCTGGCGATGGCCGAGATCTGTTCGGCGTACCCGACCTCCGCCGGCCTCTACTTCTGGGCCCACCGCCTCGCGCCCCCGCGTACGGCCGCGGCCTGGGCGTGGTTCACGGGCTGGTTCAACGTGCTCGGCCAGGTCGCGGTGACCGCGGGCATCGACTTCGGCGCGGCCTCGTTCCTGGGCGCGTATCTGAACCTGCAGTTCGACTTCGAGGTCACCCCGGGCCGTACGATCCTGCTCTTCGCCGGGATCCTGGTCCTGCACGGCCTGTTGAACACCTTCGGCGTACGGATCGTCGGCCTCCTCAACAGCGTCAGCGTGTGGTGGCACGTGGTGGGTGTGGCGGTCATCGTGGGCGCGCTGACGTTCGCGCCGGACCAGCACCAGTCGGCGTCCTTCGTGTTCACGGAGTTCGTGAACAACACGGGCTGGGGCAGCAGCTTCTACGTCGTCCTGCTCGGCCTGCTGATGGCCCAGTACACCTTCACCGGGTACGACGCCTCGGCGCACATGACGGAGGAAACGCACGACGCGTCGACGGCCGGCCCGAAGGGCATAGTGCAGTCGATCTGGACATCATGGATAGCGGGTTTCGTCCTGCTCCTGGGCTTCACCTTCGCGATCCAGTCGTACGACGGTGCCCTCGGCTCGCCGACCGGGGTGCCGCCCGCCCAGATCCTCCTGGACGCGCTCGGCGCGACGGCGGGCAAACTCCTCCTGCTGGTGGTGATCGGCGCCCAGCTGTTCTGCGGCATGGCGTCCGTGACCGCCAACTCCCGCATGATCTACGCCTTCTCTCGCGACGGGGCCCTGCCGTTCTCGCACATCTGGCACACGGTGAGCCCGCGCACACGTACGCCTGTCGCGGCGGTGTGGCTGGCGGCGCTGGGCGCGCTGATGCTCGGCCTGCCCTACCTGATCAACGTGACGGCGTACGCGGCCGTGACGTCCATCGCGGTGATCGGCCTCTACATCGCGTACGTCATCCCGACCCTGCTGCGCCTGCGCAAGGGCGAGGCCTTCCAACGGGGCCCGTGGCACCTGGGCCGCTGGTCCCGCCCGATCGGCATCGTGGCGGTGGCATGGGTCGGGGTCATCACGATCCTCTTCATGCTGCCCCAGGTCTCCCCGGTCACCTGGGAGACCTTCAACTACGCCCCCATCGCGGTCCTGGCCGTCCTCGGCTTCGCCGCCGCCTGGTGGTTCGCCTCGGCCCGCCACTGGTTCCTCAACCCGAACCACGAACGCACCCACGCCCGAGAGGCGTCCCGAGCGGGGGCCCCGGATCCGGTGGACCCGTAACGCGCGCGCCTTGCCGCGCACCATCCTTCCGGCCTCCGCCGGAGCCCTGTGGGACCCTTCCGACCCCATCCGGCGTGGCCGCGTCACCGATACCCGATCGGAGTCTCGGCCACGTCCGGCTATGCTCGTTCCTGCATCGACACGGGTCGGTGCGTGCATCGGCCTGGTCCGACGCACGGACCCTTAGCTCAATTGGCAGAGCAGTGGACTTTTAATCCATTGGTTGTGGGTTCGAGTCCCACAGGGTCTACGCAAGAGCCCCCAGCTCAGAGACATTTCTGAGGTGGGGGCTCGGTTGTGTTTCGGGGCCTGCTCAGGTGATCACCAGCAACGCCGCCCACATCACCACAGCCAGACCCGGCAGGACGTACGCGATCAAGGTGATCGACATGCCTCGTCTGCGGCCGGTCCACGTGGTCCAGGTGGTGGCGTAGTCGGGGAGGCGTTGTAGTGCTCTTGCCTGGACGTGGCGGTAGTAGAGGCGGTGGCGGTGGCCGACGTAGAGCCAGGTGAGGGCCAGTACGAGGCCGAAGGCGGCCAGGACCCGGGCGGCCGCGAGGTGTTGCTCCGAGGCCAGGAGCGTCGTGTGGGCCACGGCGAAGAGTGACTGGCCCACCAGGAAGAGGTTGCCGCGCTGGAACAGCATCGTGTTCTCGTGCAGCGTGTGCTGCCAGAGTCTGTCGTCCTCCGCCATGCGCTGAGCTTCGCTGTCGTCCCCCATGACCGCACTCTGCCCTGTGGTCGCGCGGAGCCACCCCTTCCGTCAGAGATCCGCGATCGCCTCAGCCCGCCGTCAACTCCGCCAGCGGCAGCGTGTGCTGGGTCTGGAGGACCTTCGCGCGGAGGTAGCGGACGTTGTGGGCCGTCGTGAAGACGCCCGTCGGGACGCGGTGCCCGACCGTGATGCCGAGGTCCCGGAGCTGGTTCGCCTTGTCGGGGTTGTTGGAGAGAAGGTCCAGTTCCGTGATGCCGAGCGCCGTCAGCATCTGGGCCGCCGCCGTGTAGTCGCGGGCGTCCTCGGGAAGGCCCAGGGCCGTGTTCGCGGCGTACGTGTCGAGACCCTCGTCCTGGAGGGCGTACGCGTCGAGCTTGTTGTACAGGCCTATGCCCCGGCCCTCCTGGCGGAGGTAGAGCAGCACGCCGCCCCGGGTCGCGATCTGCTCGACCGCCTCGCGGAGCTGGGGGCCGCAGTCGCAGCGCGACGAGCCGAAGACGTCACCTGTCAGGCACTCGGAGTGGAGGCGGACCAGGGGGGTGGCTGAAGGGGCGGCCGAAGGAGTGCCGAGGATCATCGCCACGTGTTCCTGGCCGTCGGCCAGCCCGTGGAAGGTGACCAGTTCGGCGTCGACGCTGTAGCCGTCGTTGAAACGCAGCGGCACCCGGACGCGCGAGCGCTGGGTGGCGGCGGGGTAGTCGGGCATGCGGTTCTCCCGGTCCGATCGCTTACCTGCTTCAGATTTGAAACAGATCCTCGGATCGAGACACTACCCCATGCTTTAAAGTTGAAGCAACGAATATAGGTGATTGTGGTGGTTGCGGTGATTCCTCATGCTTCGCCGCTCTGCGGCCCTCCCGCGCACGGAGTCGACCGGCGTCGCCACGGGACGTCCTCTGGTGTCGCCTGTGGGTCGTCCCCCTCCAGGCCCCGCGCGATCACCGTGCAGATCTCCTCCAGCTGCCCCACCTGCTCCGGCGTGAGCTTGTCGAAGAGCGTCGCGCGGACCGTCTCGACGTGGCCGGGGGCCGTGCGCTCCAGGAGCGCCATCCCCTCGTCCGTGAGGATCGCGATGCTGCCCCGCTTGTCCATGCTGCAGTCCTCGCGGCGCACCGCCCCGTCCTTCTCCAGGCGGGTCACCGCGTACGTCAGCCGGCTGCGGGTGATCTTCGTGCTCTCCGCGAGGTCCGTCATGCGCAGACTGCGGCCCGGCGCCTCGGAGAGGTTGGCGAGGATGGAGTAGTAAAGGTGCGGCATACCGGCCTCCTGCTGGAGCTGCCGGTCGATCGCGTCCTCCAGGAGATGGGAGGCGGCGATGTAGGCGCGCCAGGCGCGCTGCTCCTCGGAGGTGAGCCAGCGGGTCGTCATGCCGCCAGTGTAGGTTTGTTTCAAACTTGAACCAAGCCCCGACCGTCCTCCGGGCGACACCGGGCCGCCGTCCGGGCAAGCCCCGGCTCCGCCTCCGACAGAGCCCTACAGGGCCCGAAAGAGTCCGAAAGAGAGCGCGTTCATGCCTCATCCCTACGTCCTGTTGTCCGCCGCCGTCTCCCTCGACGGCTGCCTGGACGACACCGGCCCCGGACGGCTGCTGCTCTCCGGACCGGCCGACTTCGACCGGGTCGACGAGGTACGGGCCGAGTCCGACGCGATCCTCGTCGGCGCGGGCACCCTGCGCGCCGACAACCCCCGCCTCCTCGTCAACTCCGCCGAGCGCCGTGCGGCCCGGGTCGCCGCCGGACGGCCGGAGTACCCGCTGAAGGTCACCGTCAGCGGCACCGGCGACCTCGACCCCGACGCCAACTTCTGGTCCACGGGCGGCGAGAAGATCGTCTATACGAGCGACGAGGGGGCCGAGAGGGCCGGCGAAGCTCTGCGCGGGCTCGGCGTCGACGTCGTCTCCGTCGGCCCGGACGTCGACTGGCGGGCTGTGCTCACCCACCTCCACGACGTGCGCGGCGTGCGGCGGCTCATGGTCGAGGGCGGTGGCCGCGTCCACACCCAGCTCCTCGGCGAGGGCCTCGCCGACGAACTGCAGCTCGCCCTCGCGCCCCTGATCGTCGGGGAGCCGGACGCGCCCCGGCTGTTCGGGCCCGGCGACTACCCGGGCGGCCCCCGCAACCGGCTGAGCCTGGTCGAGACGCGGCCCGTGGGGGACATCGTCCTCATGCGGTACGTCCCCACCGCGCCCGGCGCCGGGACCGTACCCTCCGCCGCCGACCACCGGTGGCTGGCGCTCGCCTGCGAACTGGCCGCCGAGTGTCCGCCCTCGCGGACCGCGTTCAGCGTCGGCGCGGTCGTCGTCGCGGCCGACGGTACGGAGCTGGCCCGCGGATACTCCCGCGAGTCCGACCCCGTGTCCCATGCCGAGGAGGCCGCCCTCGCCAAGATCGGGCCGGGAGACCCGCGGCTCGCGACCGCCACCGTCTACAGCAGCCTGGAACCGTGCGCCCGCCGCGCGTCCCGGCCCGCGCCCTGCGCCCGGCTGATCCTGGACGCGGGCGTACGCAGGGTCGTGACCGCCTGGCGGGAGCCGGACACCTTCGTGGCCGGCGCGGACGGGAGCGGGCTGCTGGCCGCGGCCGGCGCCGACGTCCTGGTGCTCCCGGAGTACGAGGCCGCCGCGAAGGCGCCCAACCGCCATCTCGGCTGACGGGCCGGGCGGACCGGTGCCGCCGACCGGCAGGTTTCATGCCAAACCCCCCGGTTAAGCGCGGGCGACATCAACGCGTGTGCTTTGGGTCCCGCGGATGGCGTACAGTGGTCTTAACGGCGCGGGGTGGAGCAGCTCGGTAGCTCGCTGGGCTCATAACCCAGAGGTCGCAGGTTCAAATCCTGTCCCCGCTACTGAAGGCCTGAGGCCGGAATCCGATCAAGGATTCCGGCCTCAGGTGTTTTCCGCGGGCCTTCTCCGCAGATCCTCTGCCCAGGTCTTCCCCTCGGGTGTTTCCGGGTGTCTTCACCCGCCCGGGTCTCGTCCGCTCGCCCGCCGCCCCCGCTCCCGGAAGCCTGGACAGGTGGAGGAGCAGGAGCCGGTGCGCGTCGAGCCCGTGGAGAGGACGGCCTCCTACCCACGCACCCTCGTCCGCGCGCTGTCGGCGCTGCTGATCGTCGCGGGTGTCTGCTACGACCTCCTCACCCCGCAGGACTTCACCGCCGCTCCGTTCCTCACGGCCGCCCCGCTCGTCGCCGCACCCTTCCTCTCGCTCGGCGTCACCGTGTGGACGGGGATCGTGGCGACCGCGGCCATGGCCCTCGTGCACCTCAGGTTCGCCTTCGACGCGGGCGCGGTCACCGAGGTCCTCACCGTGGCCACGACCGCGGCGCTCGCCGTCGGCATCAACCGGCTCGTGGTCCGCGGCAACGCGCGCCTCGCCACCGCCCGCGAGGTCGCGGAGGCCGCCCAGTGGGCCGTACTGCCCGAACCGGCGGCGCGGATCGGCGGCCTGGAGATCGCGGCACGGTACGAGGCCGCGCAGGAGGGCGCGTTCATCGGGGGCGACCTGTACGCCGTGCAGGACACCCCGCACGGCGTACGGCTCCTCGTGGGCGACGTACGGGGCAAGGGCATGGGGGCGGTCGCCGTAGTCGCCGTACTCATCGGGGCCTTCCGGGAGGCCGCCGAGCAGGAGGCGAGCCTGGAGGCGGTCGCCCAGCGGCTGGAGCGGGCGCTCGCGCGCGAAGGCGTCCGGCGCGACATCATCGAGGTCTTCGAGGACTTCACCACCGCCGTGCTCGCCGAGATCCCGCACGGCACCCCGGTCGTACGCCTCGTGAACCGCGGCCACCCCGGGCCCCTTCTGCTGTACGGCGACGGAGAGGTACGTACGCTCGCCGCGGCGGAGCCCGCGCTGCCGCTCGGGACGGGGGAGTTGGGGGCCTGGCCCGACCGCGCGCAGGAGGAGGAGTTCCCGGGCGGGGCCATGCTGCTCTTCCACACGGACGGACTGTCCGAGGCGCGGGACCGGCGGGGCGTCTTCTTCGATCCGGCGCGGCACCTGTCGGGGCGAGTCTTTCCCGGGCCCGACGAGCTGCTCGCCGCGGTGCTGGACGACGTCCTGCGGCACACCGGGGGCGGGGCCGCCGACGACATGGCACTGCTCGCGGTGCGGCGGCCGTGAGATGCGTCGCTCTTTCCGCGGCCCATATCACCGTTGGTAGTCGAACGGAATCCCTCCGCTCAACAACTGACGCACCATCAACAGGGCTCCCGTTCCTGAATGACGATCAACTCGCCCGATTTACCCCGCTCATGACCTGTAAGTCCAGGCCAAGAGCCTTAACGATCATCAGGAACAGCTTGGAATCCGGTGCCCGGGTCTATTAACGTTCGATAACGCAGCGCGGTCGTCCCAGCCGTCACAAGAGTCGGCTCCGTGCGCACGCGCCGAATCCCGCAAGGGAACCGGGGAACCACCACTTGGGGTGAATCGCTCGTCTTCGCGGTGTAGCGCACCGCGGTTGACGCGCGTAGGAGACCTTCCTGCTCCGAACCCGTCAGCTAACCCGGTAGGCGAGAAGGAAGGAAAGGAGTGCGCCTACGTGGCGTCCAACCGGCCTGCCCCCACACCCTCGTTCGTGCCGAATGAGTTGACGGGTGAGTCCTCGGGTGACAAGAAGCCCGACACCTTCGCCTACGGCGCCCGTAAGGACGAGGAGACGTGGGAGGTCTGGAATCCCAGCGCGGACACCGTCCTTCCCGTCCGCGGCCGGCACCGCGTCTCCAAGCAGCGCGGCGGAGGACTCGCCCGTAGCTCGACCGTTCTGGGCGTCGGTGTCATAGCCGCCGTCGGTGCGGGTGGCATGGCCACCGCGCAGACCGGCAAGCCTCCGGTGTCGATCTCGATCCCCGACCTGCCGAACGTCGGCTCGCCCTTCTCGGACGACGACGCCCCGGAGGGCTCCAGCACCCCGATCACCGCCGTCGGCCTCACCACCGCCGACGCCGAGCAGGGCAACTCGGACGCGGGCGAGGCCCTGCGCGCCCGCATCATGCTCCAGGCCGAGCAGCAGCAGGACCAGGTGGACCGCGAGGCCCAGGAGGCCGCCGAGGCCGCCGCCGCGAAGAAGGCCGCCACGCTGGCGGCCAAGGAGCGGGACGCCGCCGAGGCCAAGGTCGCCGCCGCCAAGAAGAAGGCGGACCAGGAGGCCAAGGAGAAGGCCGAGGCCGCACGCCTCGCCGAGCTCGCCAAGCAGTTCACGCTGCCCACCTCCTCGTACACGATCACCTCCACCTTCGGGCAGTCCGGCGCTCTGTGGTCGTCCGGCCAGCACACGGGTCTGGACTTCGCCGCTCCCACGGGTACCCCGATCAAGGCCGTTCACAGCGGCACGATCACCGAGGCCGGCTGGAACGGCTCGTACGGCTACCGCACGGTCCTCACGCTCGACGACGGCACGGAGGTCTGGTACGCGCACCAGTCGTCGATCGGTGTCAGCGTCGGCCAGAAGGTGGCCACCGGCGACATCATCGGCCGCGTGGGCGCGACCGGCAACGTCACCGGGGCGCACCTCCACCTGGAGGTCCACACCAGCGGTGGCGACGGCATCGACCCGATGGCGTGGCTGCGCGGCAAGGGGCTCACCCCGTAGGACGGCCCACCTCGTAGGACGGGCTCACCCCGCATGGGGCGGGCCCGACCGGTGAGGCGGCCCGAGAGGTTCCCGGGTGCGGAATACGGCCGTCCGGTACGGCCGTTGACCCATTTATGACCTCACTCCGCAAGCTGGGTTCGTCCGACCTCGACGTCTTTCCGCTCTCCCTCGGCGGCAACGTCTTCGGCTGGACCGCCGACGAGGCGCAGTCCTTCGCCGTGCTCGACGCGTACACCGCCGCGGGCGGGAACTTCGTCGACACCGCCGACACCTACTCGGCCTGGGTGCCGGGCAACGAGGGAGGTGAGTCGGAGACCGTCCTGGGCGACTGGCTCGCCGCGCGCGGTAACCGCGCCGACGTCGTCGTCGCCACCAAGGTCGGTGCGCACCCCCGGTACAAGGGCCTGTCCGGGGTGAACATCAAGGCCGCGGCCGACGCGTCACTGCGGCGGCTGAAGACGGACTACATCGACCTGTACTACACCCACTTCGACGACCCGTCCGTGCCGGTCGAGGAGATCATCACGGCCCTGGACGAGCTCGTCCGCGCCGGCAAGGTGCGCGCGATCGCCGCGTCCAACCTCTCCCCCGAGCGGCTTCAGGAGTCCCTCGACCTCTCCGACCGCGAGGGCCTCGCGCGGTACGTGGCGCTGCAGCCCCGGTACAACCTCGTCTCCCGTGACTCGTACGAGGGCCCGCTCCGGGACGTCGCCTCCCGGGCCGGTCTGGCCGTCGTCCCCTACTCCTCGCTCGCCTCGGGCTTCCTCACCGGCAAGTACCGGGCGGGTGCCGTGGTCGACAGCGCGCGGGCCGGGTCGGCGGGCGCGCATCTGGAGTCGGAGCGGGGGCAGCGGGTGCTGGCCGCGCTCGACGAAGTCGCGCGGGAGCGCGGGGCCGAGGTCGCCACCGTGGCTCTTGCCTGGCTGGCCTCCCGGCCGACCGTCGTCGCACCCATCGCCAGCGCTCGTACGGTTGAGCAGCTTCCGGCGTTGCTGGGGGTGGCCGAACTCGTCCTCACGGATGCGGAGTTGGGGAGGCTGACCTCGGCTTCCGGCTGAGGTCGGAGGGGGAGGGCGGCTGTTGCGTTTTGGGGTCGCGTTGAGTTTTGGGGCTGGGCCCACTAAGAGCGGTACGGGTTGTACGTGTATGTGTACGGCGTCGGTGCCGGGTGGCCGTAGCCCTGCCACTGCGGTGCCACCGGTGCCGGAGCCGTCGCCCGGGCCGCGTACAGGAGAGCCGGGCGGGCCGGTTCGCGGCGCGTCCACAGCTCGTTGAGCAGCTCCCGTTCCCGTGCGACGAAGTCGGCGCCCGCGCGGCCCTTGCGGCCCCGGTGGCGCAGGAACGCCAGCGACGTCGCGTACGCCTCGTACTCCGCGACCGCCCTGCCCGCCTCGCGACCGCCGTGGTGCGTGGCGTAGTCGCGGGCCAGCCGCCGTGCCTTCATCGAGCCGAGGACGAACGGCTCGGGGGCCGTGAGCCAGCCCGCCATCGCGTACGCGGGCAGTTCGGAGCGGATCGTGCCCAGCTCGCGCTGGCGGGTCCAGATGACCAGCCAGGTCAGCAGGCCGAAGGCCGGGACCATGAAGGCCGCATAGACCGCGAAGAAGCCGTACTCGCCGAACGTCGACGAGCCGTTCCACATCGCGTGCATGCCCATCGCGAGCAGCAGCCCGACGATCGGGAGCAGTACGCGGCGGACCTGGTGGCGGTCCGCGGAGAGCGCCGCGATGCCGAAGCCGATGCCCGTGAGCACGGTGAACAGCGGGTGCGCGAACGGCGACATGATCACGCGTACGAAGAAGGTGGCCGCCGTGACGGAGGCGATGCCGCTGCCGCCGCTGAGCTGGTCCGTGCCGAACGCCGTGCCGAGGTAGAGGATGTTCTCGGTGAACGCGAAGCCCGTCGCCGTGACGCCGGCTATCACCACACCGTCGAGGATTCCCGTGAACTCCCGCCTGCGGAACAGGAAGACGAGTAATACGGCTGCCGCCTTCGCCGACTCCTCGACTATCGGTGCTATGACCGTCGCGCCCAGGGTGTCTGCGCTGGACGGGTCCGCCGTCGCGGTCGCTATCCATCTCGTCGCGAAGCTGTTCGCGACGATGGCTATCAGCGCGGCGGCGCAGGCTCCCCAGGCGAAGGAGAAGAGAAGGTTGCGCCAGGGGCCCGGTTCCACCCGGTCCAGCCAGCGGAAGGCGGCGACCAGGAGTGGGACGGGCAGTACGGCGAGGCCAAGGCCCACCAGGAAGCCCTCGGTGCCGGTCTGTTTGCGGACCAGGGCCAGGATGACGAGGCCGGAGAGGGCGAGCAGGGTGGTCAGGGCGCTGTAGCGGACCCACTTGCGCTGCCACCAGTGCGCGGTGCCTCCGGCGGGGATGCCGGGAGGGAAGCCGGGGTGCGGTGGGAGCGGGGGACCGGTGGCCATGACAAAGACCCTAACGAGGGAGGGGCGTGGGCCGCGAGAGCGCCCCGTCGGGGCTCGGGGGCGGTGCTTGTTGTGGCTCCGTCTTTCTGGCCCCTCTTTCTGGCCCCATCAGGCTGTGCGGTCCGTGCGTTGTGCGTTGTGCGTTGTTTGGTGTGTGGTGTGCGTTGTGTTTTGTGTGTCGTGCGTTGTGGGCCGTGCGTTGTGTTGTTCGGCCTAGTTGTCCGTCGCGGTATGCGGTACGCGGCGGAAGAGCAGATCGTTCACCACGTGTCCCTTGTCCAGGCCCTGGCCCTCGAAACGCGTCAGGGGGCGGAAGTCGGGGCGTGGCGCGTAGCCGCCGTCCGGCTGGGTGTTCTCGAAGTCCGGGTGGGCGGTGAGGACTTCGAGCATGACCTCGGCGTACGGTTCCCAGTCCGTCGCGCAGTGCAGCAGTGCGCCCGGCTTGAGGCGGGACGCGGCGAGGGTGAGGAACTCCGGCTGGATCAGGCGGCGCTTGTGGTGGCGCTTCTTGGGCCAGGGGTCAGGGAAATAGACGCGCAGGCCGTCGAGGGAGTCCGGGGTCAGCATCTCGCGGAGCAGGATGATCGCGTCGCCGTTGGCCACGCGGAGGTTGGACAGGCCGGCTCGGTCCGCGAGGTTCAGGAGGTTGCCCTGGCCCGGGGTGTGGACGTCCACGGCGAGGATGCCGGTGGTGGGGTCCTCGGTGGCCATCTGCGCGGTGGCCTCGCCCATGCCGAAGCCAATCTCCAGGACGACCGGGAGGTCGGCGGCGAAGAGATCCTTGAGGTCGAGGGGGTGCCGGCCGTCGATGTCCAGGCCCCACTTGGGCCACAGGCGCTGGAGTGCGTCCGCCTGGCCCTGGGTCACTCGGCTTCTTCGGGGCTGGAAGCTGCGGATTCTTCGCTCGAAGTGGGAGCCGGCGGGGTCGGGGCGGGGGCCGTCGGGGAAGCGGGGCTCGCCCTTTGGGCGGGGCTTCCTGGGGGTGGTCGGCTTGTCGGGGGGCATGGAGGAGTCAGACACAGTGGGTCGATTTTACGGTGTGGGGGTTCGGTGCCGGTGTGCGCCGTCGTGGGTCGGGGCCGTGCCGGTACGTCGAGTCCGCCGCTTGCCGGGTGTACGGCTGTGAGTCTGGGAGGGATCCGTTTTTTGGAGGAGCCGTATGCGGCGGACTTCGACGTACCGGCACGGCCCCTTCCGTTCGTGGGTCCCTACCCGCTGTGCGATTCGCCCTGGGCTCAGGTGGTTGTCATTGACTTGAGGGCTCGGGCCGCCACCTCTCGGCCGATGGGGAGGGAGGCTGTGGCTGCGGGGGAGGGGGCGTTCAGTACGTGGACCGTGCGGGGGGATTCCTGGATCAGGAAGTCGTCCAGGAGGGTGCCGTCTCTCAGGACTGCCTGGGCTCGGACGCCTGCGGTCGAGGGGATCAGGTCGTCGGGGGTGGCGGCCGGGAGCAGGCGGCGGACTGCCTTGGTGAAAGCGTGCTTCGACGCCGAGCGGTGTACTTCGCCGGCTCCGTAGCGCCAGTGTCGGCGGGCTATGCGCCAGGAACCTGGCCAGGTGAGGGTCTCTGCCAGCTCGCGGGGGCGTACGGTCCGCCAGTCGTAGCCCTCTCGGGCCAGGGCCGGGACCGCGTTGGGGCCGATGTGGACGCTTCCGTCGATGCCCCGGGTGAGGTGGACGCCGAGGAAGGGGAAGGCCGGGTCCGGGACGGGATAGACGAGGCCGTTCACCAGGGCGGGGCGGGCCAGGGTGTAGTACTCGCCTCTGAAGGGGACGATCCGCATTTTGGGGTCGTCGCCCGCCAGGCGGGCGATTCTGTCGCAGTGGAGGCCGGCGCAGTTGACCAGGACCCGGGCGCGGATGATCGTGCCGTCCTGGGTGCGGACTGCCACTCCGAGGTCCGGGCGGCGGTCGATGTGTGTGACCTCCGCGGTGTAGCGGATGTGGGCGCCGGACGCCTCCGCGAGTTGGCGGGCCACGCCCACGAAGTCGCACACGCCTGTTGTGGCCACGTGGATCGCGGCCAGGCCCCGCACCTCGGGCTCGTACTCCGCGATCTGGGAGGCGCCCAGCTCGCGGACCGGAATGCCGTTCTCCCGGCCTCGCTGGACCAGTGCGTGCAGGCGGGGCAGCTCTTCGCGCTCCGTGGCGACGATCAGCTTGCCGGTGACGGCGTGGGCGATGCCGTACTCCGCGCAGAACTTCACCATCTCGGCGGCGCCCCGCACGGCGAAGCGGGCTTTGAGTGAGCCCGGGCGGTAGTAGATCCCGCTGTGGATGACGCCGCTGTTGCGCCCTGTCTGGTGCCGGGCAGGGCCCGGTTCCTTCTCCAGCACCGTGACCCGCGTGCCCGGCGCGGCACGCGTGATCGCATACGCCGTCGACAGACCGACGATTCCGCCGCCGATCACCAGCACGTCACAGTCGTAAGCGACCTTCCGCCCCATCTGCCCGCCCCACCTCCAGCCTCCGACTCCCACCCCCGATAGTGCACTGCGCCACTGACAACCCGCTCAAACCCACAGAATGGCAGGGCCGAGGGAAAGACGCGTGGTTCCGGTCCCGGTCCCGTCAACGGAGGCGGATGGTCCCGGTCACGTCAGCGGAGGCGCGTTGTCCCGATCACCTTCATGGCGCCGGTGAAGCGGGGCGCGCCCCTTCAGGGGCGCGGGGAACTGCGCGACCAGCCACACCCAACCCGCACCCCCAGGACCACCCCAGCCCCGCAGGCGCCAAGGGGGCCTTCCCACTAGGCCGGTGCCATGAGCAACGGCCTGGCCCGCTCGCGCAGCTCCACCACCCGCGGCTCGTCCCCGTACGGCTCAAGGCGGTGAAGGAGATCCTTCACGTACTCGGTCGTGCGGGCCGACGAGATGCGCCCGGCGACCTCCACCGCCCGCACCCCCTGCTCGCACGCCGCATCGAGGTTGCCCGACTCGAGCTCGGCGACCGCCGACACCACCAGGCGCAGCCCGTGTGAGCGTACGAACTCCTCCGTCGGCTTCGACAGGGCCTGCTCCGTGAAGCGGCGGACCTGGCGGGGGGCCTTGAGGTCGCGGTAGCACTCGGCCGCGTCGGCGGCGAAGCGGTCGTAGCCGTAGAAGCCGAGCCAGGACGGATCGTGGTCGCCGTCACGGGCCCGCTCCAGCCAGCCCTCGGCGGCCTTCAGGGCTCCGCCGGCCGCCTGGGCGTCACCCGCGCGCGCGTGGGCCCGTGCCTCGACGAGGCGGAAGAAGCTCATCGTGCGGGCGGTGGCCAGGCCCCGGTTGCGCTCCAGGGCGGCCTGGGCGAGGTCGACGCCCTCGTCGCCGAAGCCGCGGTAGGTCGCCTGGAGGGACATGGAGGCCAGTACGTAGCCCCCGAGGGGCACGTCGGCCGCTGCGCGGGCCAGGCGCAGGGCCTGGATGTAGTAGCGCTGGGCGGCCTCCTGCTGGCCCGTGTCGAACGCCATCCAGCCGGCCAGGCGGGTGAGTTCGGCGCTGGCCCCGAAGAGGGCACGGCCGACCTCGTCCGAGTACGAGCCCAGCAGCAGGGGTGCGGCCTCGACTCGTAAGCATTCCGGCACCATGGACGAACGCCAGTCGCCGCCTCCGTACTTGGAGTCCCAGCGCCTGGCGTCCTCGGCGGCCTCCCGCAGCTTCTGTACGTCGCTGTGGCCGACTTTCAGCGGTGCTCCGGAGCCCTCCAGCGGGCTGGCGTCCCTTGCCACCGAGCTGTCGGCCGGGGTTATCAGCCACCGGGACGCGGGAGTTGCGTATGCGCTCACTGCGAATGATCCGGCGAGCGACTGCCAGATGCCGCCGGAGCCGGCCCGGCGTCCGGCGAGATCGAGACGGTAGAGATCCGTGGCCGACCGCACGGCCTGTCCTACGTCACGGGGGAAGGCGAGGCCCACTTCCGGTGCGGGATCCGCGTCCGCCAGGCCGATCTCGTGGAGTGGGACCGGGCGGCCGAGCTTCTGGCCGATGGCGGCAGCGATGAGGTGCGGCGCGGCACCCTGCGGCACCATGCCTTTCGACACCCAGCGCGCCACCGACGTCTTGTCGTAGCGAAGAGTCAACCCGCGTTGAGCGCCAAGATCGTTGACGCGTCGGGCGAGTCCTGCGTTGCTGATTCCCGCGAGGGCGAGAACGGCGCCGAGTTTTTCGTTCGGCCCGCGTTGCTCCCTGGACATGCGCCACCCCTCGACACAGACGGCTGCCGCGCGGGTGGTGGCCCAGCGGCATTCGTGCTGCGTCTTCCCGGGCGCCAACCCCTGGAACCCCACCCGCAAAAGCACGTGGCCGAGCCCTCAGGAATATGCCTCCCGCGAAAACACAGGCAAACACAGGGTAGTTCGCCGCATCCCAAGCGTTAAGGGGCATTGTTCCGGATGGCGGGATTGTGGCCCGTGGGCAAGCACAGAGCGTCGTCTCGTGCTCCCGCTGTGTGGCTGTGCGCCCGTCCGTGCGCTCTTCTCCGGCCATCGGGGGAGCGCTTCCATGGATCGTGCGTGGGTCGGCCCGCTGTACTGGATCCAGTGGGCTGGGGGACACCGCCGCCTCCATCCCCGCGGGCGGCGGACCGGTCCGGGAGGCGGACTCCGCCTCCCGGACTGTGCGTTGCGCACAGCATGTACGGAGCGTGTGCACGCGTGTTCGTCCATCACCGATTTGGCTGAATATCGCCCATGCCTTTCGAGGTCAAATACCCCTCCCACCATGGCACTTGAGGGCGCGTTAGGTGTTTTTGGGGAGCGTACCGGGGGCGCATTCACGTCGTCGTCCTTGAGTAAATTCTGTGCGATCGCCGCTCGTCGCGCGTGCGTTCGCTTTTTCGCGGGCATCTCCCAGGGGCGCACTCCGGGGAGCACAAGCGGCCGCACCGGCCCTCCGACGCGCATTCTTCGTGGCAGCATGGTGACCGGTTCGTACGGTGCACTGGTTGTCCACAGCCTGTGGAGGCGGCGATGCGGTGGTTGGTGGGATGGAGCAGTACCGCCGCTCGTGCGCCCGAGATCGGTTCGGCGGGAGCGACGGGCAGCGACGGCGAGACGGTGCACCCGGTGGGGTCCCAACTCCTGTGGGGCGACCCCGATCCGCTCTGGGCGGTCGGTGACTGGCGCCCCGACGAGGTGCGCGTCGTCAAGGCCGACGAACAGAACCGCATGGCGGTGCTCGGCACCTGCGGAGCCTCCGACGAAGAGTTGCGGGTGGGCCTGTTCGCCGCGCGCGGAGGGGCACTTCGGCATCTGACGGCCTGGTCCGGCAGCTACACGGCCGTCGTCCAGGTGGGCCGCCGCCTCATGGTCTGCGGCGATCTGGCAGGCGTCAGGCCGGTGTTCTACACCCCCTGGGCGGGCGGCACGGCGTACTCGACCGCGGCCCTCCCCCTCGCCGACCTCATCGAGGCCAACCTCGACTTCGGGCACCTGGCGGCCCTGCTCGCCGCTCCCGACGTCCCGGCCGCGCTCCAGGACTCGACTCCGTACGAGGGAGTGCGGCGCATTCCGCCGGGGCATGCGCTGATCCTGCGCGCGGGCGCACGCGAGATCGCCGGGTACGAGCAGGTGGCCTCCCTCGCCGTCGCCGCCCCCACCACCGACCCCGACAGCGCGGTGAACGCCGTACGCGACGCCCTGGTCGAGGCCGTACGCGCACGACTCGCCGCCCCGAGGCACGTACCCGGGTCGGACATAGACCCCGGTCCCGTCCCCGGCATGGGCCCCGCCGAGCGGCGCGCCGCGCGCGGCATGCCCGTGCCCGGCATCGGAGCCGACCTCTCCGGAGGACCCGCCTCGGGCACCCTCGCCCTCCTCGCCGCCGGCCTCCCGGGTGCGCCGGGCACCGTCCTGGGCCACGGCACGGGTGCCGGCGAACGCCTCCTCGCGGTCACGTTCAACGACCTGGCGGTGAAGGGCCGCGAGGCCGAACTGGAGCGGGCGGGGACGCTGGCGGCCAATCCGCGACTGCATCACGTGGTCGTCGCGGGCGGCGAAGAGGTCCTCCCCTACGCCGAGTTGGAGGGCCCGCTGACGGACGAGCCGGGACCCTCCCTGGTGACGGCCGCCCGGCACCGCGCGCGCCTGGCCTCGGGCAGCGCGGACCACTTCACCGGGTACGGCGCGCGTCAGGTCCTCGACGCGCACCCGGCCCGCCTCGCCGACCTGCTGATGGACCGCAAACGACGTCATCTGGTGCGCCCCGTCGCTGCGTTGGCGAAGGCCGACGGTTCCGTCATGGTCCCCGCGCGCGTGTACGGCGCGGCGCGCAAGCTGTCCCGTACGCCCTATCTCGTCGGTATAGAGGGACTCGCCGACCGGCTGCTGCACAAGCGGTTCGAGGAGCCGGGAGGTGCCGTGGGGGCGTCGCTCGCCGCGCTCACGTGGGCCAGACCGGGGCCCGCCGCGCGCTGGCTCACCGGTGAGGCCCTCGCTGAAGTATCGGTTCGCCTGGCGGGTGCGACGACCCGGGGCGGGGTCGGTCCGGGGCAGCGGCCGGGCGATTTCCGCGCGCGCTCGGCCTTGGCGCGGCACGCCTCGGACCTCCGGATCCTGGAACAGGCCGCGGAGGTCCGCTTCCAGCGGCTGCACGCCCCGTTCCTCGACAACCAGGTCGTACGGGCCTGTCGCGCCCTTCCCGAGGCGCTGCGGGTGCAGCCCGGGGCGCGGGCCGCGATCCTCCGTACGGTCCTTGAGGGCGCCGGTGTGGCGGACCTGCCGCCCGGCTGGGGCGCCCCGTCCCACGCGTCCTCCACGGCCGCGGCCCGTACGGGGCTCCGGGTCGCCGTGGACGACCTCGTCTCCCTCTTCGACACGCCTCTCCTCGCCCAGGCGGGCCTGGTCGAGGCCCGGGTCGTCCGCAAGGCCCTCCGGGCGGCGGCCGACGGAGAGGCCCTTCCCCTGGAAGGCCTCGCGGATTTGGTGTCCCTTGAGCTCTGGCTCCGCCGGCTGCTGGACCGCCGGGGGACGTGCTGGACGGGGACGCCCGCGAGGCAGCGGGCCGTCCCGGCGGGGATTCGGCCTCAGCAGGGGGCTTTGGGGGCGGGGGCGCGGAGGGGGTAGCGGGGATTCTTTCGCCCCCGCCGCCCCCACCCATTCCCTTCCCGTTCGGGGGCCAGCCCCCGAACCCCCGCTCCTCAAACGCCGGAGAGGCTGAAATACCTCAGGGGCGCGGGGAACTGCGCAACGGGGGTTCGGGGGCGGAGCCCCTGAGTAAGAGACGGGAATGGGTAGGGGCGGCGGGGGCGAAAAAGTCGGCCCTGCCAGGAGGGACCGGTGACAATGGGCCCGTGCGGTACAGAATCCTGGGCGTCACCCAGGCGACGGACGCCCAGGGCAAGGACGTGCCCCTGGGCGGCCCCCGCCTCCGCGCGCTCCTGACGGCGATGGCCCTGCGAGCAGGCCGAAGCACGTCTCCGGAGACCCTCATCGACGAGGTGTGGCCGGACAGCCCCTCACACGCCGCCCCCGCCGCACTCCAGGCCCTCGTAGCCCGCCTACGCCGAGCCCTCGGCAAGGACGCGATCACCTCGGAGCCCGGCGGCTACCGCCTCGCCACCACCCCCGAGGACGTGGACCTGTTCGTCTTCGAACGCCTGGTCCGCGAGGGCAGGGCACAACTGGACGAAACCCCGGAGACAGCGGCCCGCACCCTACGCGAGGCACTCGACCTGTGGCGCGGCCCGGCCCTGGCCGACCTCCCGGACCGTACGACGGCCGCGACCCGCCCGGAATCCCTCCGCCAGGAGGCGACACGCGCGCGCGTGGAGGCGGACCTGCGCAACGGCCACGCCCACGACGCCGTACCGGAGCTGAGGGAACTCACCGAGACCCACCCGTACGACGAACCCCTGCACGCCCTCCTCATCAGGGCCCTGCGCGACACGGGCCGCACGGCGGACGCCCTGGCCGCGTACGAGAGCGCCCGCCGGGGCCTGGCGGACGGCCTCGGCACGGACCCGGGCCCGGAACTCCGAGCCCTGCACGGGCAACTGCTGACCCCTCGGCCGGCGGCCCCGGCCGCCACCCCGAGCCCGTACACCCCCACCACCCCCTCAAGAGCCGACCGCACCGGCAACATCCGCCCCCGCCTGAATTCCTTCGTGGGCCGGGAACCCGAACTCGACGCCATCCGTTCCGAATTGCACAGGGTCCGACTCGTCACCCTCACGGGACCGGGCGGATCAGGCAAGACCCGCCTCGCCGAGGAAGCCGCCGCCGGGCATCCACAGGCATGGCTGGCCGAGCTCGCCCCGCTCGACCGGCCCGAGGCGGTGACAGGCGCGGTCGTCAGTGCCCTCGGTCTGCGCGAGACCGTGCTGAAGACCCACGAGATGACAGTGCAGCAGGACGACCCGGTCGCCCTGCTCATCGAGTACTGCGCCCCGCGCAGCCAGCTCCTGATCCTTGACAACTGCGAACATGTGATCGGCGCCGCGGCCGAGCTCGCCGAGACCCTCCTCACCCACTGCCCGCGCCTCACGATCCTCGCCACCAGCCGCGAACCCCTGGGCGTGCCCGGCGAGTCCGTGCGCCCGGTCGAGCCCCTGCTCCCCGACCCGGCGCACCGCCTCTTCACGGAGCGCGCGGTCGCGGCGTACCCGGACGCAGACGTCAGCCACGACCCCGCCGCCGTCGACGAGATCTGCCGCCGCCTCGACGGCCTGCCCCTGGCCATCGAGCTGGCCGCCGCCCGACTGCGCATGCTCACCCCGCGCCAGATCGCCGACCGTCTCGACGACCGTTTCCGCCTCCTCACCTCCGGCAGCCGCACGGCGCTGCCCCGCCAGCAGACCCTGCGCGCGGTCGTCGACTGGTCCTGGGACCTGCTCGACGAGCCAGAGCGGACCGTCCTGCGCGAGCTCTCCGTCTTCGCGGGCGGCTGGGACCTGGACGCCGCCGAGGCCGTGTGCACCGGACCCGTGGCCGAGATCGTCGGCGCGCTCGTCGACAAGTCCCTGGTCGTCGCGACGCCTTGCGGCCGAGGAATCAGCGGCATGCGCTACCGCATGCTGGAGACGATCCACGAGTACGCCGCGGAGCGCGCCGCCGAGACCCCCGAGCTGCGTGCCACGGCCGAGCGCCGGCACCGCGCGTGGGTCCGCGCGCTGGTCGAGGAGGCCGATCCGCTCCTGCGGTCCGCCGACCAGCTCCGGTGGATCGGCCGCCTGGAGTCCGACCTGGACAACATCCGTGCGGCACTCCACCGGGCCCTCGTCGCCGCCGACGAGCCGGAGTTGGGCTCCATCGTCCTCGCCATGGGCTGGTTCTGGTGGCTGCGCAACTTCCGCCGGGAGGGCGCGACCTGGGCGGACCAGGTCCTGCGCCTGGGCACGGCACTCGACAGACACTCCGCCGGCACCTTCGAGACTTCCGGCTCCTGCGACGCCTCCGGGACCTCCGACGCCTCCGGCTCCTCCGAGCTCCGAGACCCCTCCCGGCGACATACCCCGGAAGGGCTTCCCGACCTCGACTCCGTCGACCCCGTGGAGGCCTACCTCGCCGACCCCGAGGCCGAGAAGGGGCACCCCTCGCACCGGACCCGCATGAAACTGCGCGTGCTGGATCTCTTCCTGCGGGCGGAGCTCGGCCAGGTCCCGCTGAACGACGAGCGGACGCAGGAGTACGCCAGGGTCGTGCGGGCCACCATGGCGCGGGGCGGTCCGGACGCGGCGCGGTTCCCCGGCATCATCTGGCCGCTGATGGCGTTCGTTCTCGGCAACACCGAAGGCATCCGCGACGACATGGAGAGGTCACTGGCCAACTGCCGGGAGCACGGCGGTGACTGGGAGATCGGCGCGGCCCTCCTGTTCCGCGTCCATGTGGCCGTGGACAGCCCCGGTGGTATGGATGGCGTCGACGAGACCCTCGCGGAACTGCGGGCCGTCGCCCGGCGCACGGGGGACCGCTGGATGCTCGCCCAGGTGAGCAGCGCGGGCGGCGAGGCGGCCATGGCCCGCAGCCGTTTCGACGAGGCGAAGAGCGAGTTCGAGGAAGCCATGCGGCTCGCGGTCGAGGTGGGGGCGTATGTGGAGACGCCGTTCCTCATCGCCCGCCTCGGTGAGATCGCCTACTACGTGGGGGACCGGGCCGAGGCTCTGGCCGCGCTGAACGAGGCGACGGCCGCGGCCGATCGCTACGCGGTGCCGGACTCAAGGGCGTTCGTCCTTCTCATGCGGTCGCAGATGGCCTTCGACGACCAGGACTTCGTACGGGCCCGCGAACTGCACGAGGCGGCCCGCACGGAGATGGACCGTGGCACACCGCCGGCTCAGTTCCTCGCCGCGCTGAACGGCCTCGGCGCGCTGCTCACCGCGGTCGAGGCGAGTCCCGGGGACGGGCTGCGCAAACTGGCCGACACGCTGCGCGAGGCCACGTCCGCGCGGTGCTCGGAGGTGGTCCTCGCCACGCTGACCGAGCGGGCGGCGGGCGTCCTCAGCGACATCGACGACCACGTGCGCGTGGTCCGGTTCCTCGCTGCGGGCTCCCGATGGCGCCAGGGCCACCCCCGTCCGTTGCCCTACAGCCAGGAGTTCGACCGCATCGAGGCAGTCGCCCTGTCCCGTCTGGGCCGGCCGGCGTACGACACCGAGCGGCGCATCGGCGCGACCCTCACCCCGGACGACATCCTGAAAGAGCTCGTCGAGGCAGCGGTCACGGCCACCGTGGCAGCCACGGCCGCCACCACGGACAGCGATCGCCGCTGACACCGGCCCGGGTCACCGGCACCGGTCACCGGCGCAGGAGGCCGGTCGCGTCGGCGGAGCCGCGGGACCTCACTGGCACCGGAACCGTGAATCCGCCCAGTCCGCCAACGCCACCGAGTCGAAGGGCGAATGCGGCTCGACGACCAGGCGGATCGTTTTCCTGCCGGTCAGATCCACATGCACGGGCACCGCGCGATGACCGCCCTGCACCAGCCCCGACTGCCACATCCGGGCCCCGTCCGCGAAGACGGAGAACCGCACCTGACCGAGCCCCATCGTCATGTCGTCGACACCGACCACCGCGTCGTACGAGGAACACGTGCGGTTGAGATCGATGGTGACCGAGGAGGCGCCGTGGACGGTGACCCCGTTCGCGTACGACGTGTCCGCGATCGACATGCCGTACCGCTGCCAGACCCAGCTGCTCTCGCCGAGCCGCATCTCGGGCTCGGTGCCGTCGCCGGTGACGCCGTACTCCAGCTGGTTCCACTGGAAGACCGCCGGGGGAGCGGGCGGAGGGGGAGGCTTCGGAGCCGGTGGAGGCGTGGGCTTGGGTGTCGGCTCCGGCGGGGGAGTCGGTTTCGGGGTGGGACTGGGCGTGGGAGCGGGCGTCGGGGTGGGGCTCGGCGTAGGACGCGGCGAGGGCGCCACGATCGGCACCGGCCGGTTCGGCGCGGGCTCCGCCTTCGGGGGTTTCGGCGACGGGGACGGTACGCGCGGTTCGACGACGGGCGGGGACGGCTCCGGCTTGGCCACGGGATCCTTGGGCTTCACCTCGTCACCGGACAGCGCGAGCGCCACCACGGCGACGGCCGCAGCGACTACACCGGCCGCGATACCCGCCTTCACGGGCGCCCCGAGTCCCTCGGCCGCTGCCCCGCCACCGGCGCCGGCACCTCCGGAGCTGCCGCCCGCCGCCGACGCGGCCCCCGCGGCACCGGCCGCACCCGCGCCCGCCCCGCCCGCGATGAGGGCGACCGCCTTCGCGTACCCGGCGGCACCGAACCAGCCGATGACGGCGATCGGTACGACCGCGGGAATCCCGCTGGCGACTTCCTTGATCTGACCGGCGGCTAGCCGGCACTTGGCGCACTCCTCCAGGTGCTTGCGCAGCCCGCGCTCGGCACGCGTGCGCAATCCGCCGCGGGCGTACGCGCCGAGCCGGTCGGCATAGCGCGCGCACTCCTCGTCGGAGGTGAGCGTGACGCTCACATGGGCCTGGAGATACGCCTGCTTGAGGCCCTCGCGGGCCCGACTGGCAAGGACGCGCGTGCCGTTGGCGTCCAGCCCGAAGAGCGTGGCGACCTCGCTCGGCGACTCGTCCTCGACCTCGGTGTGCCAGAGCACGGCCTGCCACCGCTCCGGCAGCGACCGGAACGCCTGCATGGCCATCGACTGCTCGGCCTCGTGCATCGCCCGGACGTCGGCGCCCAGGTCCAGCGTGTCGTCGTCGGACACCTCGGAGCCGCGCGCGGACTGTGCCGCGAACACGGCGAAGTCGTCGACCAGCTGCTCGCGCCTCGCCGACTTGGTCCAGCTCGCCGCGACACGTCGTACGGTCGTCAGCAGATAGGCGCGTACGGCGTGCTCGGGGCCGCGCCCGCCGCGTACGGCCTGGAGCATGCGGGCGAAGACCTCGGCCGTGAGGTCGTCCGCGGTGTGGGCGTCCCGGCAGCAGGTGCGCGCGTACCGGCGGACGGCGTCCGCGTGGCGCCGGAACAGCTCCTCGTACGCGGTGTCGTCGCCCGAGCGCATCCGCTCGATCAGCTCGGCGTCGGCGGGCGGCAACTCGATCGGAGGCGGCAGTACGCCGCTGTCGTGCCACTCGCGCCGGTCCCGCTGCGGCGGAACGGCCTCCGGGGATCCCGAGGGGGTGCCCTTCGCCCGGCCGCCCTGGCTCGGCACCTGCGGCGACGGCAGCCCACCGGCCTCCGCGCCACCCTCACCGGGTGACTCGTCCCGCCCGTCAACGCTCATCGCGGAAAGCCCCCGCCTGCACACTCGGACCCGAACACCGGGAAAGAGTGCCACACGGACCGACCGCTGTTACCCGGAGGAACGGACCAACCACTCGTCCGTGGAGACTTGCCGAACCACAGCACTACCGTTCACCCGAACGGGGAAGACTCAACCGCCTTCCCCGCCAGGCAGGTTGACAAAAGCGCGCCTCATCAGGGGCGCGGGGAACTGCGCGACAAGCCCCCGCGACCCCGCACCCGACAACGAACCCACACGCATCCCCAGCCGGAGGCACCCGTACCCGCGCCCTTGGGCGTTACGCCGGCCGCGACCGAAGCCCTTCCAGCAGGATGTCCAGCAACCGAGCCGAAGCCGCAGCCTGCTGAGCCGCATCCGGCAAGGACGGCGCCGCCGTCGCGATCACCAGCAGCACATCCGACACCGTGACATCCGGACGCAGCTCGCCCGCCGCCCGCGCCCGATCCACGAGCCGGCCCACGACCTCCAGCAGCTGCGCAGCGCCGGCGTCGTCCTCGATCGACACGACCTCCACGGTCTCCTGCAGAGGAGCAGGCCGCTGCTCCACGAGCCGCAGCTCGGGCGAGAGCGGCTGGGACCGCTGCTGCGGCACCCGCGTCTCGTCGAGGACCGTGCCCTCGGCCCCCTCGTCACCGACGCCCACCCGCAGGATCTGCGGAGGCAGCAGCCGCCCGGCACCCGAGGCCACCGACGTCCGCAGGAAGCGCGAGAGCGCCGACCACGGCTCGTCCTCCTGACCCAGCGCCGAGCGCGCCTGGTCGGTCAGCCGGGAGGTCTCCTCCTCGGCTATCCGCCGGACCAGGACGTCCTTGCTCGGGAAGCGCCGGTACACCGTGCCGACACCGACGCGGGCGCGCCGCGCCACGTCCTCCATCGGCGCGCCGTACCCCAGCTCGCCGAAGACCTCACGGGCCGCGCGAAGTACGTGCTCCAGATTGCGCTGTGCGTCCACGCGCAGTGGCGTCGTGCGCGACGGGTCCCCCACGCCGCGTCCGTTCGATGCCGCCGCACTGATCGCGCCGCCCGCCCCGATGGCAGACGCGGAAGACCATTGAGAATCCTGAATGTGCATATGTGTTCCCCCGGTAATGACGTCTCCCCCCGGAGACTCTCCCCGCCATTGACAGCCGGAGCGAGCGGAACAGCCTTCGCCGCGCGGTATCGCCGCACGGACCCGTCGAGCGCATCCCCCTACACCCCGATGACACACGAACATAGTTGAGTGGGGGTCAATTCAGAAGGGGCAGGTTCCGCACGGAGCGCCCCCCGATCGGACTACGGGCCGCATACGTCCCGGTTGCGCCCCCTACTTCCACCCCGCTCACACCCGCTGACCTGCGAAGCTTCCCCGCACTCCGGCAAATCGGCCAACCGTGCGCGTCTCAGGCGCCCGGTCACACAAATTGACGGGCCTGTGGACAAACTCCCGTAGCCGGTGCGTCATGGGTGAGTGAAGGAACGTGCGCGCATTCTCGTTGTCGGCGGCGGCTACGTCGGGATGTACACCGCTCTCGGGCTCCAGCGGAAGCTGAAACCCGAGCTGAGGCGGGGCGACGTGGAAATCGTCGTGGTGACGCCCGACCCGTACATGACCTATCAGCCGTTCCTGCCCGAGGCCGCCGCGGGCTCGATCTCACCGCGCCATGTCGTCGTGCCGCTGCGCCGTGTACTCGACCAGTGCCGGGTCGTCATCGGCGAGGCCGCGTCCATCGACCACGCCAAGCGCACCGCGACCCTCACCACCCTCGCCACCGAGGAGGAGGGCACGGGCCCCGAGCAGATCACGTACGACGAACTCGTGCTGGCCCCCGGATCCGTCTCACGGACCCTCCCGATCCCCGGGCTCGCCGAGTACGCCATCGGCTTCAAGACCGTCGAAGAGGCCATCGGGCTGCGCAACCACGTCATCGAGCAGATGGACATCGCCTCCTCCACCCGAGACCCCGCGATCCGCGACGCCGCCCTGACCTTCGTCTTCGTGGGCGGCGGCTACGCGGGAGTGGAGGCACTCGGCGAGCTGGAGGACATGGCCCGCTACGCCGCGCGCTACTACCACAACGTCAAGCCCGACGACATGAAGTGGATCCTCGTCGAGGCCTCGAACCGCATCCTCCCCGAGGTCGGCGAGGACATGGGCAAGTACACGGTCACCCAGCTGCGCCGCCGCAACATCGACGTACGCCTGGAGACCCGCCTCGACTCCTGCGCGGACCGCGTCGCCGTCCTCAGTGACGGGGCGCGCTTCCCGACCCGTACGGTCGTGTGGACCGCAGGCGTGAAACCGCACCCCGTCCTCGCGGCCACCGACCTCCCGCTGAACGAACGCGGCCGCCTGAAGTGCACCGCCCAGCTGACCGTCGACGGCACCACGCACGCGTGGGCCGCGGGAGACGCCGCAGCCGTCCCGGACGTCACCGCCGAGCCCGGCACGGAGACCGCCCCCAACGCCCAGCACGCCGTGCGCCAGGCCAAGGTCCTCGCCGACAACATCGCCCGCTCCCTGCGCGGCGAGCCCCTGGGGACGTACGCGCACAAGTACGTCGGCTCGGTCGCCTCCCTGGGACTGCACAAGGGCGTCGCGTTCGTCTACGGGCGCAAGCTGAAGGGCTACCCTGCCTGGTTCATGCACCGCGTCTACCACCTGAGCAGGGTGCCCACCTTCAACCGCAAGGCCCGCGTGCTCGCCGAATGGATCCTGTCGGGGCTCTTCAAGAGGGAGATCGTCTCCCTCGGTTCGCTCGAACATCCCCGTGCGGAGTTCGAACTCGCGGCCGGTGGAAAGCCTCCTCAGAACCCGAAGGGGTCGTCCTGACCGGACCCAGGAACTCCACCGGCCGCGCCCGCGTCTGACGGATGTCGGTCCGGTCGGACACACTGGTCCACACCATGGGCGGGCCGACCGCTCGCCCTTCAAACCCACGAGGCCTGTCCCACTGTGAACTTCACGCGCTGGAGCGCCCGGCTCCCCGGAACGCAGCGCCGCGCGGCAGCGCGGACCGAGGATTCGCCGACGGCGCTCCCTTCGGAGGGCTCCGTGCCCGCGGCACGCGCCGAGCGGCTGTCCGACGCCGCGCTCCTGCCCGCCGTCGACGAGCTGCCGGTCCGCGAGGTCCTCGACCGCATCCCGGCCCTCGTCGCCCTGGTGCAGGGCCCGGACCACCGCCTCGCGTATGTGAACGACGCCTATGTGGCGGCCTTCGGCGTCCGCCCGGCCGGCGAGCCCGCGCGCGTCGCGCTGCCCGAGCTGGCCGAGATCGGCCTGCTGCCGCTCCTCGACCAGGTCCTGCGCAGCTCCAAGCCCCGCACGGTCAAGTCCCGCAAGGCCCCCGGCGGCCGCTCGTACACGTTCACGTGCACCCCGGTCCCCGTCGACGCAGCTGCCACCCCCGAAGGGGGTGGCGTACTGATCTTCGCCGCCGACGTCACCGACCACGCCGAGGCCGCCGAGCGGCTGCGCGCCAGCGAGCGCCGGCAGCGCGAGACCGCCGTCACCCTCCAGCGCTCCCTGCTGCCCCAGGAGCTCGAAGAGCCCGACGACCTGCGCGTCGCCGCCACCTACCACCCCGGTGGCACGGAGGCCGCGGTCGGCGGCGACTGGTACGACGTGATCACCCTCGGCGGCGGCCGCACCGCCCTCGTCATCGGCGACGTCATGGGCCGCGGCGTCCGCGCGGCAGCCGTCATGGGCCAGCTCCGCACGGCCGTCCGGGCGTACGCCCGCCTCGACCTGCCCCCGCACGAGGTCCTCCAGCTCCTGGACGGCCTCGCCATGGAGATCGACGCCAACCAGATCGCCACCTGCGCGTACGCGGTCCACGACCCGAACGAGGGCCGGCTGGTGTACGCCTCGGCCGGCCACCTCCCGATCCTCGTCCGCGACGAGAGCGGCACGGTCCTGCGCGCCGACGAACCCACCGGCCCCCCGCTCGGCACGGGCGGCTGGATGCACGCCTCCGGCTCGATCCCCCTCGGCCCCGGCTCCACCGCCGTGCTCTACACCGATGGCCTGGTCGAGCGCCGCGACGCCGACCTGGACGAGGGCATCGCGTCCCTGGAGCGCGCCCTCGCCGGCGCCACGGGCACCCCCCAGGTGGTCTGCGACCGCCTGGTCCGCTCGGCGGGCGTGACGGCCGACCACGACGACGACGTGGCCGTCCTGGTCCTTCAGCACCCCGCCCGTACGGGACCGGACAGCGAGCTCTTCCGCAACGCCGCCCTGGAACTGCTGGGCGGGGTCGAAGCGGCCCCGCGCGCGCGTGCCTTCGCCTCCGGCGTCCTCACCAGCTGGCGCTTCCCGACCGACCTGCACGATCTCGGCGTACTGGCCGCGAGCGAGCTCGTCGCCAACTCCCTCCAGCACGGCACCCCGCCGATGCGCCTCAGACTCCGCCGCACGGACCGGCGCCTCATCGTCGAGGTCACCGACGGCGACGACCACCTCCCGCGCCGCCGCCGCGCGGAGCCGGCCGACGAGTCCGGCCGGGGGATCGCGATCGTCGCCACCATCGCCTCGAACTGGGGCTCCCGCCGCACCCCGGGCGGCGGCAAGGCGGTGTGGTGCGAGTTCGCACTCCCGCGCACGACCTGACCCCGAAGCAGCGCACCACCTGACGCCTGAGCCGTGCACCATCCGACCCAGGAGCCGCGCGCCATCTGGTCGGACCCGCCCAGCGGTGCTAGTAGCTCACCCATGGCTAGCTCACCCCAGGCAGACGAAACGGGCTTTCAGCTCAAAGGCAGCGCTCCCGAGCGCTACGAGGAGTACAGCGCACCGATCATGGCGCCGTTCGTCGAGGCGCTGCTCGACGCCGTGGACCTGTGTCCGGGCCACCAGGTCCTCGACGTGGCCTCCGGCACCGGCTTCGTGGCCCGCGCGGCAGCCGCCCGGGTCGGCCCCACGGGCCATGTCGCGGCCGCCGACTTCAACGAGGCCATGCTCAAGGTCGCCGCCGCCAAGGCACCCCGCATGTACCCGGACATCGAGTTCGAAGTGGCCCCCGCCGACCACCTCCCCCACCCGGACGACACGTTCGACGCCGTCCTCTGTCAGCAGGGCGTCCAGTTCTTCCCCGACCTCGGCGCGGCCCTCGTCGAGGCTTCCAGAGTCCTGCGCGTCGGCGGCCGGTACGCCGCCACCGCCTGGGCTTCCTGGGACCGCTCCCCGTACTTCGTGGCCCACCACCGCGCCATCACCGAGTACGGCGGCCCGGAGGCCGAGGCGCACTTCGCGATGGCCTTCTCCTGCCCCGCCGAACGCCTCACGGCCGCACTGACCGCCGCGGGCTTCCACGACGTGGTCAGTCATGACGTCACCTTCGGCATCACCCTGCCCCGGCTCGCCGCCTTCGCCCGCGGCCACCTCTCCGCCGTCCCCTGGGGCCAGGCCATCGAGGACGCGGGCGGCCCGGAAGCCCTCACACAGGCCGCCGAAGCGGTGGCCGCGACCCTCACCGACCAGGCGAACCCCGACGGCACGGCAACGCTCCCGTTCACGTCCACCCTGGTGACAGCCATCCACTGAGCACCGCCACGCAAACAGCAGGACGGCCGCCACCACATCAGTGGTGACGGCCGTCCTCTGTTTCTCGGCTTCGTACGCCCGTCAGGCCGCGGTCTGCACAGCCTCGGCCGAAGCCCCGCCCCGCGCCACGACCCGGCTCTTGGCCAGCGACGGCTGATTCTGCAGGGGAGTGAGCTGCTTCCCCAGCCGCACCGCCAGGAACGTGATCCCCAGCGAGAACAGCAGGAACGTCACGACGTACGGAGCATGCAGCGAGGCCCCCATGGGCCCGCCCACCGCGGGACCGACCGCGAGCGCCAGCTGCTTCACCAGGGCGAAGGCGGAGTTGTACTGCCCCGCCATCCCGCTCGGCGCCAGATCCGCGACCAGCGGCGCCACGGTCGGCGACAGCATCGCCTCCCCGAGCCCGAACAGCGCGTACGTCGACACGAACGCTGCCGTCGCCATGGTCTGGCTGGCGTGCCCGAGCCCCGCGTAACCGGCGACGACCCAGGCGAAGGCCCAGATCAGCCCGACAGCGGCGATCACCCGGGACCGCTTCCGCCGCTCGACGAACCGCAGCACGGCGAACTGGGCGACCACGATCATCGCCGTGTTCGCGGCAAGCGCGGTCCCGAGCGCGGACGTGGAGATCCCCGCAGCCTCGACGCCGTACGCACTCAGCCCCGACTCGAACTGCCCGTAGCAGGCGAAGAACAGCACGAAGCCGACCACACACAGCTGCACCATGGCCCGATTGCCGAGCAACTGCTTCCAGCTGCCCCTGGCCTCACCCGGAGCACCCTCGACCTTGGCCGTACGCGGCATCCGTACGGTCACCATGACCACGGCGAGCAGCAGGAACATCGCCGCCTCGATCGAGAACAGGAGTGTGAACGAGCTCGCCCGTGAGGCGTCGACGAGATGACCGCCGATGAGCCCGCCGACCCCGAGCCCGAGGTTCTGCAGGAAGAACTGAGTGGCGAAGGCCCGCGACCGCGTCTCGGCCGACGAGAAGTCCACGATCATCGTCGCGAGCGCCGGCTGCATCACTGCCTGACCGGCACCGAGCGCCGCCGCGGACAGCAGCACGGTCGTCGAACTGCTCGCGAGCCCGAGGCTCAGCGCTCCGACGGCGGCGGTGACCAGGGCGGCGAGCAGCACCGGCAGCGGGCCCCGGCGGACGATGGCCCGCCCGGCGAACGGCAGCACCACGAGCGCGGCCACGGCGAAGACGGCGAGCACGAGCCCCGCCGTCATCGCACCAAGATCCCGTACCTGCGCCACATAGACGTACAGATACGGGACGGTAAAGCCGAGCCCGAACGCGCTGAGTGCGTTGCCCACATGGATCCGGCGCATCTCAGCGCCCATCGCCCTGGTCACTTTCACCTGCCTTGGTAGGAGAAGTCTTACGTCTGCCTCAGGAGTTAGAGGTGAAGACTTCGAAGCTAAAGTTAGGATCTAAACAGTACATCCCGAAGGACTTCAACGCCAAGCGAGCGCGTGCCATACTGCGGCCATGGGTGACACCCCCCGCGTCAGCGAGCCGACGATCGAAGAACAGATCGCCGCCTACCAGCGCGAATTCCAGGACCTCGACCCCCAGGTCGAGAAGATCGTCTCGGCGCTGGGCCGCCTGAACCGCCGCATGAACGTCGCCTACGGCCGCCAGACCGCCACCCTCGGCATGAGCAACGCCGAGTGGGAGGTCCTCAAGGCCCTCGTCCTCTCCGGCGCCCCCTACCGAATGGGCCCGAGCGACCTCGCCAAGCGCCTCGGCCTCACCCCGGCCGCCATGACCCACCGCATCGACCGCATGGTCGCGGAGGGCCTGGTCACCCGGGAACGCGACGAGTCCAACCGCGTACGCGTCATCGTCGAGCTCACCGAAGAGGGGCGCTCGAAGTGGCTGGCGGCCATGCGCCTCGCCTCCGTCTTCGAGGAGGACCTGCTCCAGGACCTCTCCCCGGATGAGCGCGGCGTCCTGGGCGAGGTGCTGACCCGGCTGCTGCGCCGCGTGGAGCACGCGCAGCCGGACGCCGGTGGCCGGCTCACCGACCTTGACTGAGGCCCGAGTTGGGGCTCGGCCCCGGCTCGGACTTCCTGCCCGCCGCTGGTTTGCCGGATGGCCGCCCGGGGGAGACTTGACACTCCCCTCGCCGATCCGTAAGGTTCTTCGAGTTGCCACGGGGCCGTAACGGTTCTGCGGGAGCACCTCCGCCGCAGAAGCGGCACACCAAACCATCAGCACGATCTCCCCAACGGGGCGAATTCGGCGTGCCCGAATTCAATTCGATTTGGGGTCGGCAGCCCGATTAGGAACTGCCGAGAGGATCCGCTAACGTTTGGGACGTCGGAACGGCCCAACAGCCGCAAAGACAAACCCGGTTGACAGGGAGTCAGGCCCGAAAGGATCTGATACAGTCAACACCGCCGGAAGGCCGAAAGGCCAGAAAGCACCGAGGAAATCAGATCGGAAAACGGTCTGATAGAGTCGGAAACGCAAGACCGAAGGGAAGCGCCCGGAGGAAAGCCCGAAAGGGTGAGTACGAAGGAAGCGTCCGTTCCTTGAGAACTCAACAGCGTGCCAAAAATCAACGCCAGATATGTTGATACCCCGTCTCCGGTCGTCATGGCCGAAGATGAGGTTCCTTTGAAAAAGTCCTGCCGGGCATTGTTCCGGCAGGCGCACAGCGAGGACGCAGTGAACGACCGGTCTTATTCCGGCTGGTTGTTCCGCTCTCGTGTGTGTTCTCCCGATTACGGGAATACATTCACGGAGAGTTTGATCCTGGCTCAGGACGAACGCTGGCGGCGTGCTTAACACATGCAAGTCGAACGATGAAGCCCTTCGGGGTGGATTAGTGGCGAACGGGTGAGTAACACGTGGGCAATCTGCCCTTCACTCTGGGACAAGCCCTGGAAACGGGGTCTAATACCGGATAACACTCCTGCCCGCATGGGTGGGGGTTGAAAGCTCCGGCGGTGAAGGATGAGCCCGCGGCCTATCAGCTTGTTGGTGAGGTAGAAGCTCACCAAGGCGACGACGGGTAGCCGGCCTGAGAGGGCGACCGGCCACACTGGGACTGAGACACGGCCCAGACTCCTACGGGAGGCAGCAGTGGGGAATATTGCACAATGGGCGAAAGCCTGATGCAGCGACGCCGCGTGAGGGATGACGGCCTTCGGGTTGTAAACCTCTTTCAGCAGGGAAGAAGCGAAAGTGACGGTACCTGCAGAAGAAGCGCCGGCTAACTACGTGCCAGCAGCCGCGGTAATACGTAGGGCGCAAGCGTTGTCCGGAATTATTGGGCGTAAAGAGCTCGTAGGCGGTCTGTCGCGTCGGATGTGAAAGCCCGGGGCTTAACCCGGGTCTGCATTCGATACGGGCAGACTAGAGTGTGGTAGGGGAGATCGGAATTCCTGGTGTAGCGGTGAAATGCGCAGATATCAGGAGGAACACCGGTGGCGAAGGCGGATCTCTGGGCCATTACTGACGCTGAGGAGCGAAAGCGTGGGGAGCGAACAGGATTAGATACCCTGGTAGTCCACGCCGTAAACGGTGGGAACTAGGTGTTGGCGACATTCCACGTCGTCGGTGCCGCAGCTAACGCATTAAGTTCCCCGCCTGGGGAGTACGGCCGCAAGGCTAAAACTCAAAGGAATTGACGGGGGCCCGCACAAGCAGCGGAGCATGTGGCTTAATTCGACGCAACGCGAAGAACCTTACCAAGGCTTGACATCGCCCGGAAAGCATCAGAGATGGTGCCCCCCTTGTGGTCGGGTGACAGGTGGTGCATGGCTGTCGTCAGCTCGTGTCGTGAGATGTTGGGTTAAGTCCCGCAACGAGCGCAACCCTTGTTCTGTGTTGCCAGCAACCTCTTCGGAGGGTTGGGGACTCACAGGAGACTGCCGGGGTCAACTCGGAGGAAGGTGGGGACGACGTCAAGTCATCATGCCCCTTATGTCTTGGGCTGCACACGTGCTACAATGGCAGGTACAATGAGCTGCGATGTCGCAAGGCGGAGCGAATCTCAAAAAGCCTGTCTCAGTTCGGATTGGGGTCTGCAACTCGACCCCATGAAGTCGGAGTTGCTAGTAATCGCAGATCAGCATTGCTGCGGTGAATACGTTCCCGGGCCTTGTACACACCGCCCGTCACGTCACGAAAGTCGGTAACACCCGAAGCCGGTGGCCCAACCCCCTTGTGGGGAGGGAGCTGTCGAAGGTGGGACTGGCGATTGGGACGAAGTCGTAACAAGGTAGCCGTACCGGAAGGTGCGGCTGGATCACCTCCTTTCTAAGGAGCACTTCTTACCGAGTCCTTCGGGACGAGGTCAGAGGCCAGTACATCGGCGTACGTCCGATGCTGGTTGCTCAAGGGTGGAACGTTGATTATTCGGCACTCGTGATGGTCTTCTCCTTCCAGTACTGCCCTTTCGGGGGTGTGGAACGTTGAGGGAAGAGATCAGGAGTGCCGGGCACGCTGTTGGGTGTCTGAGGGTACGGACCTTGTGTCTGGATCTTCAGTGCCGGCCCCGGTACAGCATCGCGTAAGCGGTGTGTGACGGGTGGTTGGTCGTTGTTTGAGAACTGCACAGTGGACGCGAGCATCTGTGGCCAAGTTTTTAAGGGCGCACGGTGGATGCCTTGGTACCAGGAACCGATGAAGGACGTGGGAGGCCACGATAGTCCCCGGGGAGCCGTCAACCAGGCTTTGATCCGGGGGTTTCCGAATGGGGAAACCCGGCAGTCGTCATGGGCTGTCACCCACATCTGAACACATAGGGTGTGTGGAGGGAACGCGGGGAAGTGAAACATCTCAGTACCCGCAGGAAGAGAAAACAACCGTGATTCCGGGAGTAGTGGCGAGCGAAACCGGATGAGGCCAAACCGTATACGTGTGAGACCCGGCAGGGGTTGCGTGTACGGGGTTGTGGGATCTCTCTTTCACAGTCTGCCGGCTGTGAGACGAGTCAGAAACCGTTGGTGTAGGCGAAGGACATGCGAAAGGTCCGGCGTAGAGGGTAAGACCCCGTAGTCGAAACATCAACGGCTCGTTTGAGAGACACCCAAGTAGCACGGGGCCCGAGAAATCCCGTGTGAATCTGGCGGGACCACCCGCTAAGCCTAAATATTCCCTGGTGACCGATAGCGGATAGTACCGTGAGGGAATGGTGAAAAGTACCGCGGGAGCGGAGTGAAATAGTACCTGAAACCGTGTGCCTACAAGCCGTGGGAGCGTCGCTCATCAAGTTTACTTGGTGGGTCGTGACTGCGTGCCTTTTGAAGAATGAGCCTGCGAGTTTGCGGTGTGTTGCGAGGTTAACCCGTGTGGGGAAGCCGTAGCGAAAGCGAGTCCGAACAGGGCGATATAGTAGCGCGCTCAAGACCCGAAGCGGAGTGATCTAGCCATGGGCAGGTTGAAGCGGCTGTAAGAGGTCGTGGAGGACCGAACCCACCAGGGTTGAAAACCTGGGGATGACCTGTGGTTAGGGGTGAAAGGCCAATCAAACTCCGTGATAGCTGGTTCTCCCCGAAATGCATTTAGGTGCAGCGTCGTGTGTTTCTTGCCGGAGGTAGAGCACTGGATAGGCGATGGGCCCTACCGGGTTACTGACCTTAGCCAAACTCCGAATGCCGGTAAGTGAGAGCACGGCAGTGAGACTGTGGGGGATAAGCTCCATGGTCGAGAGGGAAACAGCCCAGAGCATCGACTAAGGCCCCTAAGCGTACGCTAAGTGGGAAAGGATGTGGAGTCGCAGAGACAACCAGGAGGTTGGCTTAGAAGCAGCCACCCTTGAAAGAGTGCGTAATAGCTCACTGGTCTAGTGATTCCGCGCCGACAATGTAGCGGGGCTCAAGCGTACCGCCGAAGTCGTGTCATTTCAGCATATAGGGCCAACGCCCGCTGGGATGGGTAGGGGAGCGTCGTGTGCCGGGTGAAGCCGCAGCGGAAGCTAGTGGTGGACGGTTCACGAGTGAGAATGCAGGCATGAGTAGCGATACACACGTGAGAAACGTGTGCGCCGATTGACTAAGGGTTCCTGGGTCAAGCTGATCTGCCCAGGGTAAGTCGGGACCTAAGGCGAGGCCGACAGGCGTAGTCGATGGATAACCGGTTGATATTCCGGTACCCGCTGTGAAGCGTCAAACATTGAACCAGGCGATGCTAAGTCCGTGAAGCCGCCCTGGAGCCTTCGGGCAAAGGGGAGTGGTGGAGCCGACGGACCAGACCTGTAGTAGGTGAGTGATGGGGTGACGCAGGAAGGTAGTCCAGCCCGGGCGGTGGTTGTCCCGGGGTAAGGGTGTAGGCCGAGTGGTAGGTAAATCCGCTACTCATCAAGGCTGAGACCTGATGCCGAGCCGATTGTGGTGAAGTGGATGATCCTATGCTGTCGAGAAAAGCCTCTAGCGAGTTTCATGGCGGCCCGTACCCTAAACCGACTCAGGTGGTCAGGTAGAGAATACCGAGGCGTTCGGGTGAACTATGGTTAAGGAACTCGGCAAAATGCCCCGTAACTTCGGGAGAAGGGGGCCATCACTGGTGATCGGATTTACTCCGTGAGCTGGGGTGGCCGCAGAGACCAGCGAGAAGCGACTGTTTACTAAAAACACAGGTCCGTGCGAAGCCGTAAGGCGATGTATACGGACTGACGCCTGCCCGGTGCTGGAACGTTAAGGGGACCGGTTAGTGCACTTTCGGGTGTGCGAAGCTGAGAACTTAAGCGCCAGTAAACGGCGGTGGTAACTATAACCATCCTAAGGTAGCGAAATTCCTTGTCGGGTAAGTTCCGACCTGCACGAATGGCGTAACGACTTCTCGACTGTCTCAACCATAGGCCCGGTGAAATTGCACTACGAGTAAAGATGCTCGTTTCGCGCAGCAGGACGGAAAGACCCCGGGACCTTTACTACAGTTTGATATTGGTGTTCGGTTCGGCTTGTGTAGGATAGCTGGGAGACTGTGAAGTCATGGCGCCAGCCATGGTGGAGTCGTCGTTGAAATACCAGTCTGGTCGTGCTGGATGTCTAACCTGGGTCCGTGATCCGGATCAGGGACAGTGTCTGATGGGTAGTTTAACTGGGGCGGTTGCCTCCTAAAGAGTAACGGAGGCGCCCAAAGGTTCCCTCAGCCTGGTTGGCAATCAGGTGTTGAGTGTAAGTGCACAAGGGAGCTTGACTGTGAGACCGACGGGTCGAGCAGGGACGAAAGTCGGGACTAGTGATCCGGCGGTGGCTTGTGGAAGCGCCGTCGCTCAACGGATAAAAGGTACCCCGGGGATAACAGGCTGATCTTCCCCAAGAGTCCATATCGACGGGATGGTTTGGCACCTCGATGTCGGCTCGTCGCATCCTGGGGCTGGAGTCGGTCCCAAGGGTTGGGCTGTTCGCCCATTAAAGCGGTACGCGAGCTGGGTTTAGAACGTCGTGAGACAGTTCGGTCCCTATCCGCTGTGCGCGTAGGAATATTGAGAAGGGCTGTCCCTAGTACGAGAGGACCGGGACGGACGAACCTCTGGTGTGCCAGTTGTCCTGCCAAGGGCATGGCTGGTTGGCTACGTTCGGGAGGGATAACCGCTGAAAGCATCTAAGCGGGAAGCCTGCTTCGAGATGAGTATTCCCACCAACTAGATTGGTTAAGGCTCCCAGTAGACGACTGGGTTGATAGGCCGGATGTGGAAGCCCTGTAAGGGGTGAAGCTGACTGGTACTAATAGGCCGAGGGCTTGTCCTCAGTTGCTCGCGTCCACTGTGTCAGTTCTGAAATAACGAACGACACGTCTCCCCTCCTGGGCCACAGGGGGGTTGAGGCACCGGTTCAGAATTTCATAGTGTTTCGGTGGTCATAGCGTGAGGGAAACGCCCGGTTACATTCCGAACCCGGAAGCTAAGCCTTACAGCGCCGATGGTACTGCAGGGGGGACCCTGTGGGAGAGTAGGACACCGCCGAACAAAATTTGAATGAGAAAAGCCCCCGCACTTCGGTGCGGGGGCTTTTTTGTGTTTTCAGGGCCCTTTTCAGGATGGCTCGACCAGCCTCGTGTCGTACGCCAGGATCACCGCCTGGATGCGGTCCCGGGAACCGGTCTTCGCGAGGATGCGGCTCACGTGGGTTTTCACCGTCGACTCGGCGAGGTGGAGGCGGGTGGAGATCTCCGAGTTCGTCCAGCCCTTTCCGATGACCGCCAGGATCTCGCGTTCACGGTCCGTCAGGGCGGTGAGGCGTGGGTCATGGCCGGGGGTCGTTTCCGGGCCCGGTGCGGGGAGGTGCTCGGCGTAGGCGTCGAGAAGGCGGCGGGTGAGACTCGGGGCGACGACCGCGTCGCCCGTGGCCACCGCGCGGATGCCAGCGAGGAGTTCCTCGGGCTGGGCGTCCTTGATGAGGAAGCCGGAGGCGCCCGCCCGCAGACCGGCGTACGCGTACTCGTCCAGGTCGAACGTGGTGAGGATGAGGACGCGGGTGCGGTCGCCGGAGGAGACGATGCGGCGGGTCGCCTCGATGCCGTCGAGGCCGGGCATGCGGATGTCCATCAGGGCGACGTCCGGGTGGAGTTCGGCCGTCATGCGGATCGCCTCGCTGCCGTTCGACGCCTCGCCCACGACCGCCATGTCGTCCTGGCTCTCCAGGAGCATGCGGAAGCCGAAGCGCTGCAGCGGCTGGTCGTCGACGATGAGCACGGTGGTCACTGCGGGGTTTCCTCCGGTAGGTGAAGGTGGACGCGCCAGCCGTGTTCCGGGAGCGGGCCGGACTCAAGTGTGCCGCCGTACAGGGCGGTTCGCTCGCGCATTCCGGTGAGGCCGCGGCCTCCGGCCCCGGGGGTCCGGCCTGTGCCTCCGCGGCCGGTGTCGGTCACCGTGGCGGTCACGGCGCCGCCGTCCCCGTACGACACAGTGACCGTCGATGTGGCGTCGGGGCCGCCGTGCTTGAGGGTGTTCGTCAGGGCTTCCTGGATGACCCGGTAGACGGTGAGTTGGCGGCCCGGGGGGAGGGCGGTGGTTCGGCCCTGGATGGTGGTGCGGACGGGGAGGCCGGCGGAGCGTACGCCGTCGATGAGGTGGTCGAGGTCGGTGAGGGACGGCTGGGGGGCCATCTCCACGCCCGGAGGTTCGTGTCCCACGGAAAGTCTCGGGGACAGTCCCGGGGCAGGTCCGAGGGGTTCGGCTCCTGGCCTCTCTGTTCCTGAGGGGTCCGTGCGCAGTACGTCCAGGAGGCGGCGGAGTTCGCCGAGGGCCTGGCGGCTGGTCGTACCGATGGCGGTGAGGGCCTGGGCGGCGCGTTCGGGGTTCTTGGCGGCCGCGTACGAACCGCCGTCCGCGAGGCTGGTGATGACCGAGAGGTTGTGGCCGATGATGTCGTGCATCTCGCGGGCTATGCGGGTGCGTTCGGCGGCGGTGGCGAGACGGGCCTGCTGGTCGCGTTCCACCTCCAGCTGGCGGGCGCGTTCGACGAGGGAGGCGAGGTACTCCTGGCGGGTGCGGTAGGAGACGCCGACGATCGCCACCATGGCGAGGCGGGTCGCCTGCGGCACGATGGACTGGTCGGCGCCCTGCTCCTCGGGGTAGCGGAGGGCGTCCACGACGATCGGTCCAAGGGTGAGGGCGTACGACCAGAGCAGGGCGCGCAGACCGGTGTGCAGCGCGATGTTGAACGTGACGACGAGCAGGGTCAGGCTCGCCTGGAGGTCCGTGCCGGTCCAGGCGTTGACGGCGGCGAGTGGGAGCATCGCCAGGAGGACCGTGACGGGGTGGGTGCGGCGCCACAGGAGCGGGACTGTGAAGCCCAGGGTCAGGGTGGTGAGAAGCCAGGTCGGCGCGTCCGGGTTCTCGGTGATGTTCCGCCAGCCTCCCTGCATGTCGTTGACGGCGGCGGCCAGGAAGAAGCCCGCGACCAGGACGTCCCACACCAGCGGGTGGCGTCGGTCGAAGGCGCGCACCCGGTGACTGAGGCGGTGGATCGTGCGGGTGACGGGCTGTTGGCGGGCGCCATCCGGTGACCAGCCCCGCCAGGACTGGTCGCGCCAGGCCTGGTCCCGGCGGGCGCGGTCCCGGCGGCTCCGGTCGCGGGCCCTGCGCAGCCAGTCCCGGTGCCAGTTCCGGTGCCAGTCCCGTGTCTCGGTCACGGTTCCATCCTCGTACGCGAGCCGAAGGTACGGGAGTTAGTGGTACGGGAGTTGGTCATACGTCCCGTCGCTTGAGGAGCAGGGCCGCCGCGCCCAGGATCGCCGCCGTCCACAGGGTGAGGGCGAGGAGGGCGGGGCCCGTTGCCGCGTAGTCGGAGGAGTCGTGGAGGGTCATCAGGCCCTCGGCCGCCCTGCCGGGGAAGTACTTGGAGGCGCTGTCCATGACGTCGTACGGGAACATCCTGAGGACCTCCGGGAGGACGGTGACGCCTCCGATGAAGGCGGTGATGCCGCCGGGGACCGAGCGGAGCAGGGCGCCCAGGCCGAGGCCGATGACGGCCAGGGAGGTCAGGCCCGCGGCGCTGCCGAGGAGGGTGCCGAAGACTCCCGGGTCGGTCAGGGACAGCTCCTTGTCCGTGCCGTCGAGGAAGAACTGCCCGGCCGTGAACGTGACGAGGAACGTGGCGAGCGTGGCCGTGAAGGTGACCGCGGCGACGACGCCGGCCTTGGACCACAGCACCGGGAGGCGGCGCGGTACGGCCACCATCGTGGAGCGGACCATTCCCGTGCCGTACTCGCCCGCGATGAACAGGACGGCCACGACGGCCAGGATGATCTGCGAGAACTGCGTGCCGAAGAGCAGGAACTGGACGGGGTCGATGCCGGAGGACTCACCGCCGTCCTGTTCGTAGGAGGCGCCGATCGCGATGCCGATGCCGATGGTGACGACGGTCGCGGCGGTCAGCATGATCCAGGTGGAGCGGACCGTCCACAGCTTGTGCCATTCGGAGCGCACGATGCGGGCCGGGGTGAGGGCGAGGGTGGTCATGCCGGCTCCAGGTGGGCTGCGTATTCGAGGGAGTCGCGGGTCAGGTCCATGAAGGCGGCCTCCAACGAGGCGGCGTGCGGGGTGAGTTCAAAGAGCGGGATGTTGTGGGCGGCGGCCGTGCGGCCGATGTGTTCGGCGTCCGTGCCGTGGACTTCGAGGGTGCCGGGGGTGGTGCTCGTGACGTCCACGTGCGGGGCCGCGAGGAGTTGGGCGAGCAGGCCCGCTTCCGGGGTGACGACCTTGACCGTGCCCGCGCCAGATTCGCGTACGAACGTGTCGACCGTCGTGTCGGCCAGCAGGCGGCCCCTGCCGATGATGATCAGGTGCTCTGCGGTCAGGGCCATCTCGCTCATCAGGTGGGAGGAGACGAAGACCGTACGGCCCTCTGCGGCAAGGGACTTGAGGAGGTTGCGGATCCACAGGACGCCCTCGGGGTCGAGGCCGTTGACGGGTTCGTCGAGGATCACGGTGGCCGGGTCGCCGAGCAACGCGGCGGCGATGCCGAGGCGTTGGCCCATGCCGAGGGAGAAGCCCTTGACCCGTTGTCCGGCCACGTCGGTCAGGCCGGTGAGGTCCAGGACGTGGTCGACGCGGCTCCTGGGGATGCCGTGGGTGAGGGCGAGCGCGACCAGGTGGTGGTGGGCCGTGCGGCCCGGGTGCACCGAGCGTGCTTCCAGGAGTGCGCCGACCTCGTGGAGGGGCGCGCGGTGGTCGGCGTACGCGCGGTCGCCGACCGTCGCGGTGCCGTGTGTCGGGGCGTCCAGGCCGAGGATCATCCGCATGGTCGTGGACTTGCCGGCGCCGTTGGGGCCGAGGAAGCCGGTGACCGTGCCCGGGCGGACGGTGAAGGTGAGGTCGGACACGACGGTCTTGTCGCCGTAGCGTTTGGTCAGTTCGGAGGCCGTAATCATGTCTTCGATGGTCGGCCGGGCGGGTGGCCGGGGGCGTCGGACGACGGCGGGATATGAGGTGAAGGGTGTAGTACCCCGGTATTACGGTGACCCTCATGAACCCCGATGCTCGTTCTGATGACCGTCTCGATGCCTCGGCGGACCATGTGGTGCGTTCGATACGTGCCGACGAGTGGCCCGCGGCGAAGGAGCTGCGGCTGGCCGCGCTGCGGGATCCGGTGGCGCATCTCGCTTTTCTGGAGACGTACGAGGCTGCCGTGGGCCGGCCCGACAGCTTCTGGCGGGAGCGGGCGGCGGGGGCCGCCGAGGGTGTGCGTGAGCGGCAGCAGGTGGTGGCCGTGGCTCCCGACGGGCGGTGGGTCGGGTCGGTGATCGTGCTCGTCGAGGAGGCGGGGGCGCCTGGCGCGCTCGGGGACGTGAGCGACGTACGCCAGGGGCATCTCGTGGCCGTCTATGTGCGGCCGGAGGTGCGGGGGCGGGGGCTCACCGAGCGGCTCTTCTCGTACGCCCTTGAGTGGGCGTGGGACGTTGCCGGGGTCGAGCGGGTGCGGTTGTTCGTGGACGAGCGGAACGGGCGGGCCGAGGCCTTCTACCGGAGGTTCGGGTTCATGCCCACGGGGGAGAGCGTTCCGGTGCCGGGGGATCCGGGCGCGCGGGAGTTGGAGTTCGTGTTCAAGCGGCCCTAGGGGGCGGTGAGTTACACCGGGAGCTCGTGGTGGGGCCAGCGGGAGCGGGCCTGTTCGCGGGAGCGGAGGAGGGCCAGGACGGGGAGGCCTCGGTCGGGGCCGCCCGTGCCGGTTCCCGTGCTCGCGGACAGGAGGTCCGGGAGCTGGGGGAGGGGGGCCACCGCTGCCACGTCGTCCAGGACGAGGGTGAGTGGTGGGTCGAGGCGACCGGAGGATGACCGTTCGGCCATGCGCCGGCCGCGCTCGACCACGCTTGAGGCGAGGGCCGTCAGCAGGGGCATCGCACCGGGATTTGCCCTGGGGTCCTCGATGGGTTCACCGACCACATAAAGCGTGCCCCCTTCGTCGGCGAAGGAATCCAAGGTGAGGGTGTCGGTTCGGTTGGGTGTGCAGGCTTCGCGGACATTCACCGTGAACAGGGCGGACAGGGCCCGTGCCGTCAACTCCTGGGCGATGTCCCGGCGTTCGGGGTGCGAGGTGAGGGTGGCTTCGAGTTCGCCCGCGGAGCCGGCGGCGGCCTTGGGGTTCGTACGGAGGATGCGTACGGCTTCCTGGACCTGGGTGCCCTGCGCCCAGCGGTGGACGTGGCGGATGGTGCGGCCGTCCACGGCGGCGGCGTGGAGGTAGCTGCGCAGGAGGGTTTCCGCGGTGTCGGCGACCGTCTGGTCGATCTTCGCGGTGGGGCGGACCGGGGCGAGGAGCGCTGCCGCGCGGGCCTTGGCGGTGTCCTTGTTCTCGCAGCCGGCGGAGGGGGACCAGTGGAGGCGGGCCGGGGTGTCGCAGAGGTGGGAGGGGTCGTAGAGGAGGACCGGGCCCAGTTTCGCGCGGGCGTCCTTCGTGTCCGACCAGAGGGTGGGGTTGGAGGTGATGACCAGGGCCGGGCCGTCGGCGTCCCGGATCGCCTGGACGGCGAGGGGGTGGCGGGTCTCGGGCGGGCCGAGGACGAGGGGACCTCGCGGGGTGGGTACGGGGCTTTCCCACCCACCCACCCGTTCACCGTCGGCTGCCACAGGAACCGACTCCAGCGACGGCTCCGCCGCCCGGACCGGGGCCGCCGCCGGGTACTCCGTCGCCGGCTGCGGCGCCGTGGCGTGCTCGACCGGCGGGTGCGCCGGGTGGTGTGCCGCTGCGGGGCGCTCCACTCCCGGCCGTTCCACCTCCGGCCGTTCCACCTCCGGCCGTTCCACCTCAGGCCGCTCCGCCGCCCGGCTCCGAGGAACCTCGCGAGGCTCGTCCTTGGACGGAAGGTCCGACTCCGCCGCGGCGAGCGCCCTGCGTCGTGCCCTCCCCGCTCGCCATCTCGCCGCCGTTCCCATGACGAACACCGTCAGGACCAGCAGGACCATCAGCTGGCCGATGAACAGGCCCCAGAAGAGGCCGTACCCGGAGAGTTGGGTCTCCGGGGTTTCCGGCCAGGCGGCCGCGATGTCGTGGGGGGCCTCGACGAGTTGGCGCATGGCCAGGGGCGTACGGCGGAAGGTGACCTCGGCGGGCCAGGAGCCGTGGGTGAAGAGGCCGGCCAGGCCGGTCGCCGTCCACACCATGACGGTCATGCCGAGGACGAAGGCCAGGACACCGACCAGCAGTCCGTCGGGGATGCCGCCTTCGCCGCCGCGGTGGCGGTCGCGCTCGTCCGGTCTCATCTCGGGCCGCTCCTCTACGCCACCGTGGACTCGGACGAGTCGTCGAGATCGCTCAGGTGTTGCTCCATGAACGCCGCCGCGCGTTCCTCGGCCTCGAGTTCGGCGGCCCGCAGGGCGTCGTCCGCGAGGTGGTCGGCCGACGACTCCGTCATGGCGCGGTCGGTGAAGACGAGGGGGCGTTCGGTCTCGGTGATCAGGTGTTTGACGACCTGGACGTTGCCGTTGACGTCCCAGACGGCGATGCCGGGCGTGAGGGTGGGGATGATCTCCACGGCCCACCTGGGCAGGCCGAGTACCCGTCCTGTCGACCTTGCCTCGTCCGCCTTCTGGGCGTAGATCGTCCTGGTGGACGCCATTTTGAGGATCGCGGCGGCTTCCTTGGCCGCCGCGCCGTCGACCACGTCGGAGAGGTGGTGGACCACCGCCACGAACGACAGGCCCAGGCGTCGGCCGAACTTCAGCAGGCGCTGGAACAGCTGGGCCACGAAGGGGCTGTTGATGATGTGCCAGGCCTCCTCGACGAGGAAGATGCGCTTCTTCCGGTCGGGGCGGATCCAGGTGTGCTCCAGCCACACGCCGACGATCGCCATGAGGATCGGCATGGCGATGGAGTTGCGGTCGATGTGGGACAGGTCGAAGACGATGAGGGGCGCGTCGAGGTCGATGCCGACCGTGGTCGGGCCGTCGAACATGCCGCGCAGGTCACCGTCGACGAGGCGGTCGATGACGAGGGCGACGTCCAGGCCCCAGGCCCGTACGTCGTCTATGGCGACGTTCATCGCCTCCGCCGACTCCGGTTCGGGGTGGCGCAGTTGCTCGACGATGTCCGTCAGTACGGGCTGGCGCTCGACGATCGTCTCGTTGACGTAGGCGTGCGCGACCTTGAGGGCGAAGCCGGAGCGCTCGTCCAGGCCGTGGCCCATCGCGACCTCGATGATCGTCCGGAGCAGGGCGAGCTGTCCGGTGGTGGTGATCGCGGGGTCGAGCGGGTTGAGCCGGATTCCCATGTCCAGGGCGGCGGTCGGGTCGAGCCGGATGGGGGTTATACCCAGCTGCCGGGCGATGAGGTTCCACTCGCCGTCGCCGTCCTCGCCCTGTGCGTCGAGGACGACGACCTGCCGGTCCTTGAACCTCAACTGCCGTAGGACGTACGTCTTCTCCAGGGCCGACTTGCCGTTGCCGGACTCGCCGAGGACCAGCCAGTGCGGTGCCGGGAGCTGCTGTCCGTACAGCTGGAAGGGGTCGTAGATGTAGCCCTTCCCGGAGTAGACCTCGCGGCCGATGATGACGCCGGAGTCGCCGAGGCCGGGGGCCGCGGTCGGCAGGTAGACGGCCTGGGCCTGGCCGGTGGAGGTGCGCACCGGTGGGCGGGTCGTCTCGACCTTGCCGAAGAGGAAGGACGTGAAGGCCTCGGTGAGGACGGACAGCGGATCCCGCATCAGTACTCAGCCCTACCTTCGGATGCCGGTGGCGAACGGGAGTGTGTTCACGAAGGCGCGGTGGTGCTCTCGGTCGCACCACTCCAGCTTCAGGTACGACTTGCCGGCCGAGGCCCTTATGGTCCGCTTGTCGCGGGCGAGTGCCTCGGGGTTGCGGGAGGAGACGGTGATGTAGCCGACGAGGTTGACGCCGGCGGCGCCGCTCGCGAGGTCCTCGCCGCGCTGGTCCATGCGGTTGTGCGAGGCGACGTCGCGGGGGTCGACGGTCCGGTTCATCTTGGCCTGGCGGCTGGCCTCGGCGTCGTCGTTCGTCTTCTCGGTGAGCATCCGCTCGATGGCGACCTCGGTGGGTTCGAGGTCCATCGTGACGGCGACCGTGCGGATCACGTCGGGGGTGTGGACGAGCAGCGGGGCGAGGAAGTTGACGCCCACCGGGGTCATCGGCCATTCCTTCACCCAGGCCGTGGAGTGGCACCAGGGGGCGCGGGTGGAGGACTCGCGGGTCTTGGCCTGGAGGTAGGTGGGCTCCATGGCGTCCAGCTCGGCCGGCCAGGCGTTGCGCTTCGTCATGGCCTGGATGTGGTCGATGGGGTGGTCCGGGTCGTACATCGAATGCACGAGGGAGGAGAGCCGGCCCTGTCCGAGCGGCTGGCGCACCCGGATGTCGGCCTCCTGGAGGCGTGAGCAGATGTCGGTGAGCTCGCGGGCCATGACGACGGCGAGTCCGGAGTCGCGGTCGAGCTTCTTGCCGCCCTGCGGGCGCGCGGCGCGGGCCATCGCGTGGCCCTCGGCGGCGAGTTCGCGGGAGTAGTGCATGCAGGCGACGAGGTAGGCGCGGTGCTGTTCGCTGCTCGTCGACACCATGGACTGGAGCTGGTCGTACGACTGCTGCAGCCAGCCGGGTGCCTTCTCGTCGCCGCGTACGACGACGTCCTTGGCGTGGGCGTCCGGGTCGGCGGGGAGCGTACGGGCGAGCATCTGGAGGCGGGTGACGAAGCCGTCGCCGTTCGCGACGTGCTTGAGCAGGGTGCCGAACCGGTCGACGAGGGTTTCCTGGTCCTCGCTGTCGCGGAGGCCGACGCCGGGGCCCTCGATCTCGATCGCCGCAGTGACGGTTTTCCGGTCGGCGTGCAGGAGGACGGCGATCTCGTCCGGGCCGAAGGGCGCGGCGAGCCAGGTGATCCGTCCGATGCCGGGCGGGGGGCCGACCTCGACCTCGCGGCCGTCGATGCGTGTCCCGGACTCCATGACCTTGCTGCGGTAGGCGGTGCCCTGGCGGAGGCTGCGCTTGTAACTGCGGTTGATCTCGAACCACTTGTAGAAGGTCCGCCGCTTGTAGGGCACGTACACCGCGGCCAGTGCCAGCATCGGGAAGCCCACGAGGGACACGATGCGCAGGGAGAGCACAGGGACGATCAGACCGGACATCATGCCGAGGAACGCGCCCACGATGATCAGCGCGATCTCGCCGGACTCGCGGTTCCTGCCGACGATCGCGTTCGGCCGGGCGCGGCCGATCAGATATGTCCGGCGGGGCGTGACCGGATGGGACACATGGGCCTCGGTCGTCAACGCCCTTCACCTCCCGTGCGGTTGTTGCTGCTGTTGCGTGTGTTTCCGGCGTGGGGGGTGTTCACCGGGCTGCTGCGTGGTGGGGGTGCGGCGGAGGGGACAGATCCGCCGCCGCCCCCGCCCGAGGAGCCGCGGGAGCTGTGGGCGGCGACGCCGCCGGAGGCGGGGTTGGAGGGGCGGGCACCGCCGCCTCCGCCTCCACCGCCGTTGTTGTCGGCCCGGGCGCTGTGGGTCTTGATGCCCTGGGCGACGAGGGTGGCGGGCGAGCTGATGACGGCCGCGGCCTTGCCTTCGGCGCCCTGCATGATGCGGTTGTTGCGGGAGCCGGCGATCTCGTCGCCGAAGCCCGGTACGAAGCGGTAGATCATCGCGCTGGCGAAGATGGCGAGCAGGATGATGGCGAGGCCGGAGACGACGGCGGAGAACGCGTCGGGTCCGTCCTCGGCGGACAGGGCGCCGGCCAGGCCCAGCACGATCACGATCACCGGTTTCACGAGGATGACGGCGATCATGATGCCCGCCCAGCGGCGGACGTGGCCCCAGAGGTTCTTGTCGACCAGTCCGGCGTAGACGACGGTGCCGAGGAGCGCGCCCACGTAGAGGAGGGCGGCGCGGATCACGAGCTCCAGCCACAGGACGCCCGCGGCGAGGATCGACACGAGGGACACCACGATCAGCATGATCGGGCCGCCGCCGATGTCGGTGCCCTTGTTCAGGGCGCCGGAGAAGTTGCCGAAGAACGTGTCCGTCTGGTTGCCGGTCGTCTTGGCCAGGACCTCGGCGATGCCGTCGGTCGCCGACACGACGGTGTAGAGGATCAGGGGTGTGAAGGCCGACGCCAGCACCGTCAGCCAGAGGAAGCCGATCGCCTCGCCGATGGCCGTGCTGAGGGGGACGCCTCGTACGGCTCGCTTGGCGACCGCGAGCAGCCACAGGAGGAGGGTGAGGATCGTCGACGCGGCGAAGACGACCGCGTACTGCTGGAGGAACGTGGTGTTCGTGAAGTCGACGGTCGCCGTGTTCTGGACCGCGTCACTGAGCTTGTCGATGGTCCAGGAGGCGGCTTTGGCGCAGCCTTTGGCGAGGGAGGCGAGGGGGTCGAGAGCCGTGGCGGGGTCGTCGAGGGAGGGGCCCTGACGGCTGGAGCCGCCGCCGTCTCGTTCGCAGTAGTCCTTGGCTGGGCCGACGATCAGGTCGCAGTTGTCGTCGGACGGCGAAGGTGTCGGAGTCGGTGCCGCGGCCGCGCGGGTGGCGAGCAGCACGAGCGTGGTCTGTACGGCTGCGACGGCGGCGGTGACCTTTAGTACGCGGCGCGGGCTACCGGGCATACGTGAAGCCTCCGAACTCTTCGACGGCCTTCGAGATCTCGTCGGACGGCGAGACCGTGTTGTCGCCGTTCACCGGCGCCGGTCCGGGCTTCTGGGAGAAGCTGTCGACCTTCCAGTCGCCGTCGGCCCACCGCAGTTGGAGCGTCATGGTGAACCAGTCGTTGCTGACCGGGTTCTTCGAGTCGTCCCCGGCGGTGCCGAACACGCCCGTGCACCAGACCTCGACGGTCGCGGCGTCGGCCGAGTGGTCGGTGATCTTGGTGCCGACCGGCATGGTGCGTGAGACGTAGGTCTGTCCCGCGGCCGCGTTGCCGTTCTCGTCCAGGCCGACGTTGCTCAGGAACTCCTTGGAGTACGCCTTGTCCAGCTTGGCCTGCAGCGCGGACACCTTGTCGGCGACGAACACCTGCTGGACGATCTCGCTGCGCCGGGCGGGCTTGAGGATGTCGGCCGAAACCAGCACCACCGAGTAGTTCGCGGCCGCGGACTCCGCGCCCTGCTGGTTGTGCGCGAACCCCGACGGGATGCCGCCCGCCTTTGTCTGCACCGGTTGGTCCCCGGAGGGCGCCGTCGGGGCCGACTTCGTCTTGTCGCCGCTCGACTCGTCCGAGGCGGAATCACCGCCGCCACGGTTCGCGAAGGCGATGGCGGCAATCAGGAGCACCACCACTCCCACCACCGTGACGAGGCTGCGGGAGGAGGAACGGCCGCCGCGTCGTGCGCCGCCGTAGACGTCACCGGCGCTGTCGGGGAGGCGTGTGCGGGTCTGGCCGGTCCCCCCGTATCCGCCGTCGTCGCCGCGCGCTCCGTGCTCGTCGCCGAGACTCATGCCGCGTACGCCCCCTCAACCTCTTGCTGAACCGCGTAATACGACGGTAGCCGCGCTGGCTTCAGCGCGGGCGCGGTGTGGTGACTCGACATCAGGGAAACGCAACCTCAGCCGGTGGGCACGACGGACGGGTGGGTTGGAGGGAGACCGGGCGTGCCCGGCCGGGTCTGAGGACGCCGAGCCGGCGGCCGCCTAGACGGCCATGCCGTACACGATGGTGAAGACAGTGCCGAGGGAACCGATGATGAAGACTCCGGTGAGACCCGCGACGATGAGGCCCTTGCCTTGCTCGGCACTGAAGGTGTCGCGGAGGGCCGTCGCGCCGATGCGTTGCTTCGCCGCGCCCCAGATCGCGATGCCGAGGCACAGCAGGATGGCGACCGCCATCACGACCTCGATCATTACCCGCGCCTCGTTGCCCAGGCTGCCGAAGGGGCCCCAGTCCGGGGCAATCCCGCCGATGATGGTGTTGATGTCGCCCTTTTCGGCTGCGAAAAGCATGTAAGTCACCGCCCCTTGTGGGTTGTTCTGCACCCCCTGCCACTCTGCGCAGAGGTCAGGGCCATTGTCGCCGACAAAGACGCTGTCGCATGTCGACTTGGCGTCATTGGTTGGCGGGTTTCGTACGGATCCCTTGTCACCGGCCCTCGCGGGGCCCTGACGGGGGCGGGGGTCGGTATACAAGGAGGCATATCGTCACTCTGTGTATCACGGCAGGTCACGCCGGGCAATGAAGTGGAACCGGGAGTCGAACCGGAACCCGAGGTGTGGTTCCGTCGTTAGCCCCTCTTATCCGGCTCACTCCGGGCGGTGACCGACTCCGCCCGCCCATCGAGCCCGACCCCGTCCCATGTGCGCCGGTCCGTCGTGCCGATGTTCTCCGGGTCGTACGTCTCCTGGTGAGTAGACACCGCCCGTTTTGCGCTGGGGGAAGGCTATCCCGGTTGCGGGCGTGGGGATGTGGCGGGGTGTCACCTGCGGGGCATGTCGACGGGTGCGGCGGCAGGCCCATCGGCCCATCGGCCCGTCGCGGCCCGGGGTGGGTCCCACCTATATTTGCTTGTGCTTATATAAGTGAGCAGTGATATATTGATGCCGTGCACGCATTCGACGTACTCGGGGATCCCGTACGCCGCCGGATCCTTGAGCTGCTCGCCGACGGTGAGATGAGCTCCGGGGCCGTTTCGGAGGTCATCAGGGAGGAGTTCGGCATATCCCAGCCGGGCGTCTCGCAGCATCTGAAGGTGCTGCGGGAGAACGGCTTCGCCACGGTCCGGCCGGAGGGGACCCGGCGGCTCTACGCCGTGAACTCCGACCCGTTGCGCGACATCGACGCGTGGCTGGCCCGCTTCCGGCACTTCTGGACCCCCCACCTGGACGCCCTGGCCACCGAACTGGCCCGGGGCAAGCGCGAGCGCCGGCTCCGCGAACGTGAACGCGAAAGCGACGGCGACTCCGGCGGCGACGACCCCGTACAGCAGAGGAGCAACCCATGATCGACGTCACCCACCAGATCAACGCCGTGCGGCGCCGCGTCGGCAGCCGTGTCATCGAGGCCGGCGAAGGACACGTGGTGACCTTGAGCCAGACCTACGACTCGACCGTCGAGGACCTCTGGGACGCCTGCACCAACCCCGAGCGCATCCCGCGCTGGTTCCTGCCCGTCACCGGCGACCTCCGCGTCGGCGGCAAGTACCAGCTGGAGGGCAACGCCAACGGCACCGTCGAGAGCTGCGACCCGCCGCGGGGCTTCGCCGCGACCTGGGAGTTCGACGGGAACGTCACCTGGATCGAGCTCCGGCTGATCCCCGAGGAGGACGGCGGTACGCGCTTCGAGCTCGACCACATCGCCCCCGACGACGACGAGAAGTGGGCCCAGTTCGGCCCCGGAGCCGTCGGGGTCGGCTGGGACATGGCCTTCATCGGCCTCACCCTGCACCTCTCCACCGGCGAGGCCGTGGACGCCCAGGAGTTCATGGCCTGGGCCGGGGGCGAGGAAGGCCGACGGTTCGTCGTCCTGAGCAGCGAGGGCTGGTACGCGGCGAGTGTCTCCGACGGTGAGGCGGAGGGGGTTGCGCGGGCGCGGGCGGACCGGACGACTGCGGCGTACACCGGGGCCGATGTCGACGCCGGCGCCGATACCGAGTCGGACTGACGTCGGGCTAGGGCGACCCGTCCTCCACGCCCTCCAGGCCCTCCACGAAGTGGTCGAACTCGCCTGCCTGTACGCCGAGTACGAAGGCGTCCCACTTCTTCCGGGTGGTCGTGACGACGGTCTCCGGGTCGCTGGTCTCACGGATGTAGACGAGGTCGTTGTCGCCGAAGGCGAGCTCGATCCAGGGACCCGGACCGGTCGCCTCCGGCGGGGCGGCACGTTCCCAGGTGAGGTTCGCGGGGATGTCAGACATGACTCGGGTTCTCTTTGAGTACGTGGACGAGGGCTCGTGACTCTGTTTGTATCCGACGGCCACCGTATCCCCGACCTGGGCCTGCACCCTTCGACTCCCGCATGATCCCCGCGTTCCGGGCAGCCGCTGGGTGTTGACCTGTTCATACGGGATTCTCAGGTAGAGGCGGGGATTCCTCTCACCCCGTCCGGCAAGGCTTCCTGCGATGAAGCGCCCCATCCGTCTCCCCCTCCTCGTCGCCGTGGCGTTGCTGGCCACCGGGTCGGTGCCCGTGGCGGCCGCGCACGGTCGTGTGCGTACGCCCGTACCGCTCGGCGTCACCGTGACGGCTCCCGTGAGTGCCGGGGACGCGCGGGTGGGAGTGCTGGTCAGGGGCGGGGCGCACTACTGCACCGCCTCCGTCGTGCACAGCGAGCGGCGGGATCTCGTCGTCACTGCCGCCCACTGTCTGAGTGGGAGTGGCGGCGGGGCCATCTACTTCGTGCCCGGGTATCGGGGCGGGGAGGCGCCGTACGGGGAGTGGGCCGTGACGCGGACGTATGTCGGTGACGGGTGGAAGGGGCGGGAGGACGAGGACAGTGATGTGGCGTTCGCCCGGGTCGCCTCCCGGGGTGGGGAGGAGATCGAGGATGTCGTGGGGGGCAACCGGCTGGTTGCCGGGCGGCGGGTGAGTCCGGTGGGGCGGGCCGTCACCGTTGTCGGGTATCCCAGGGCTCGGGAGACGCCCGTGTGGTGCACGAACATCTCCACGGCGTACGGCGGCAGCCAGCAGCGGATCGAGTGTCCGGGGTACAGCGGGGGCACGAGCGGGAGTCCGTGGATCGATGCGGAGGGGCGGGTCGTAGGGGTGCTGGGCGGGTTCCAGCAGGGCGGTACCACCGATGACGTGTCGTACAGCGTCGTGTTCGGGCGCGAGGCCGCCGAGTTGTACGGGAAGGCGTCGAAGTGACCTGTGTGAAAAGGTCGGTTGGGTGGAGGCACTCAGAGAACGGGACCCCGCCCACATAGGCGCGTACACGTTGCTCGCCCGGCTGGGGGCGGGTGGGATGGGGCAGGTGTATCTCGGGCGGTCGCCCGGTGGGCGGCTCGTGGCGATCAAGGTGATCCGGGACGAGATCACCGACCATCCCGAGGCGCTGGCGCGGTTCCGGCGCGAGGTGGAGACGGCTCGGGCGGTGCGGAGCGCGTACACGGCGAACCTGATCGACGCGTCGCTGGACGCCGCGCCTTACTGGCTCGCCACGGAGTATGTGTCGGGGCCCACGCTCGGTGGGGCGGTGGCCGAGCGGGGGGCTCTGCCGCCCGAGACGTGCCGCGGCCTGTTCGCCGCCCTCGCGGAGGGACTGGCGGCCGTGCACGAGCACGATGTCACGCACCGGGACCTCAAGCCGCCGAACGTCATCCTCGCGGCCCAGGGCCCCCAGCTCATCGACTTCGGGATCGCGCGGGGCGCCGGGCAGACGGCACTCACCGAAGCGGGCTCCGGGCCCGGCACGCCCGGCTTCACCGCTCCCGAGGTGTTGATACGCAACGAGGTCGGGCCGGCGGCCGACGTATTCGCACTCGGCGCGACGATCGCGTACGCGGCGACCGGGCGGCCCCCGTTCGGCAGGGGCGAGCCCGCCGGGGTGAGCTACCGGGCCGTCCACGAACCCATCGATCTCGCGGGCGTCGAACCAGAGTTGGCGCAACTGATCGAAGCGTGTGTCGTCAAGGATCCGGCGGCGCGACCCGCTCTGGCCGAGGTCATCGTGCGATGCGGGGTGCGGACGGCACTGGTCGAGGACCCGTCGTACGGAGGACTCGCCGCGCTGGGCGAGTCGGTGCCGCAGACGCCGCCCCGGAGTGTTCCGTCGGCTCCGGCTGCCCCGCCCTTGGGGTCGTACGAGCTGCCGACGGCCTCGGCTTCGACTCCGGGCGCCTACGGGTACACACCCACTCAACTCTCCGGGCCCGCGCGTCGGCGTACCCGGCCCTGGATGGTCGCCGTGGCGATGGGCCTCGCAGTGGGGGTCGGAGCCGCCTTCGTTCTGCTTCAGCAGGAGCAGGACAAGGGGGGCGGGGGTGACGAGGGTGGTGGCAAGTCGCCGAGCGGCGCCGCGAGTTCGCCGTCCTCCAGTTCCGGTGCGGAAAAGGGCGGGGCGCCCGCCTATGCGGGGGACAAGATCGACCGCAACCTCTGGGACTCGGTCAAGGGCCAGTGCAACCTGCCCTACGAGGAGCGGCCGAGTGAGAAGTTCCTGACATCCATTGCCGATCCCGCTGATCCGGAGCCCAAGGATCCGGCGACGATCAGGTTCGACGACAAGGTGGAGATCGGGTTCGCCGACATGGCGACGTCCGCCCAGGACGCCAAAGAGGCGTTCTACGTCACCATCAGCGTCAAGCCGCCCCACGACATCGACCCGAGCACCGGAAAGCCCGTCGAGGGACTGCTCAGCGCCAACGCGAACGTGGGCTACACCAGCAAGCCTGTCGACCTCTTTGGGGGCGACGGCCCGACCGAGTGGAAGTACGTCACGTACCCGGACGACTTCCGCAACCACCCCCAGGGCCTCGACCCGATCTCTGCCATCCCCCTGATCAACGACCCGGGAGACTGGACCGTGCAGTTCCACCACATCCGGACCCCCGACGACTACTCGAGCATCATGTGCACCGGCTTCACAGCATCGAAATGACGCCACCCTCGCCGGAATGGCCTTGAACAGCACCGATGTGGGGGAGAGTTGAGCCGTGCGAAAAGTATGGGTGGCAGGGAGCATCGCGGCCGGGCTGGGACTCAGCTTCGTGATGCTGCTCGTCGTCGGCGTGTACATGGTTGCCGGGAATCTGGCCAACGGCGTGGGGCAGGGAGCCAAGGGGCTTGCCAAGGGCGCCGTGCCGGCCGCGTACCAGACACTCGTGCAGAAGTGGGGCAACCTCTGCCCCGCCATCAGCCCCCCGCTGCTCGCCGCTCAGCTCTACCAGGAGAGCGGTTGGGATCCGGACGTCGTCAGCCACGCCGACGCGCGCGGCATCGCCCAGTTCATCCCCGGCACGTGGGCCTCGCACGGAATCGACGGTGACGGTGATGGCGACCGAGACATCTGGGATCCGAATGACGCGATTCCATCGGCCGCCTCGTACGACTGCGAACTCGCAAAGTACGTGAAAGACGTGCCCGGAGACGTCACGAACAACATGCTCGCCGCCTACAACGCGGGTGCTTACCGCGTCATAAGGTCGGGCGGAGTGCCGGCGATCACCGAGACCCAGAACTACGTCAAGCGGATCCGCACGCTGGAGGAAAGTTTCGCCAAGCCGGTCACCCGTGTCGACCCCTCCAAGCAAGCCGCCGGGGCCATTTACTACGCGCAGAAGAAACTGGGGACGCTGTATCTCTGGGGTGGGAACGGTACCGCTGACCAGGGCGGACGTTTTGACTGTTCGGGGCTGACCAAGGCCGCGTACGAGAGTGTGGGGATCACCCTGCCGCGGGTCGCCAACGACCAGTACAACGCCGGCCCGCACCCCAGCCGGGAGGAGCTGCTGCCCGGGGATCTGGTGTTCTTCTCGGACGACCTCACCAACTCCCGGGCCATCCGGCACGTGGGGATCTACGTCGGCGGCGGGTACATGATCAACGCGCCCCGCGCGGGTGCCGTGATCCGGTTCGACCCGATCGACACCCCCGACTACTTCGGGGCGACCCGGGTCACCGAAGATGGCGCGAAAGCGTTGCCCACCTCTGTGTGAAACCCTCCCCTGAGCTGCGGCGATGTATCTCTCTTCGATAACGTCTGAGTGATCATTCGGTGGAGGGTGGAACGTATGGAAGGGGAGTGTGCGTTCCTGTTCTCGTAGCCGACGACGGGGGTTGATGGCGCGGCGCACCGGTGGGTGCGTCGGGAAGAAGATGACGAAGGGGCCGTTGCACCATGGCTGGACTCGCCGAATCCGGTTCGAACCCTGACGTTGACTTGCTCTACGACATCAATGGTCTCGCCAAAGACGCGCCGCACTGGTTCGACCGCGTCATGGAGTTCGTGGGCGAGTGGGGGCTCCTGCTCGCCATGGTGATGCTGGTGATCTGGTGCTGGCTCACCGTGCGGAAGCGGGGTGGCGAGGACGCCGCCTCGTCCGTCGCCGCGCTGATCTGGGCGCCGCTCGCCGCCGGCGTCGCCGTACTCGTGAATGTGCCGATACGGGGATTTGTGGAGCGGCCCCGGCCTTTTGTCGACCATGACGGGCTGGAAGTTCTTATCGGCGGCAAGAGCGACTTTTCGTTCGTGAGCGATCACGCGACTCTCATGATGGCGATGGGGGTCGGGCTGTTCGTCGCGAATCGGAAGTTCGGGGTCGTGGGGATAGTGCTGGGTCTGTTCGGCGGGTTCTGCCGGGTTTATATGGGCGTGCACTATCCGACGGATGTGATCGGTGGATTTGCGCTCGGGACCGCGGTGGTGTTGCTGCTTTCGCCGCTTGCGATGGCTTTGTTGACGCCGGTTGTGGCTGCGGTGGAGAGGTCGCCTCGGGTGGGGTGGTTGGTTCGGGCGCGCGGTGCCTCCGGGGAGCGGGGGAAAGTGATTCCTGGGGCTCGTAGTGAGGTTGAGGCGGAGGAGCGGGACCTTGCGGCGTAGGTAGGGGGGCCTGTTGTTCGTTGCCGGGTGCGCGCCCGGTGGGGGCTTGTCGCGCAGTTCCCCGCGCCCCTGAAAAGCCCAGGGCTGGGCCGGTGCCTCTTCCCCGCGCTCCTGAAAGCCGGAGGCTGGGCCGTTCCCCGCGGCCCTGAAGGCAAAAGACTGCGCCGTTCCCCGTGCCCCTGAACGGGCGCCCCAGCCAACCCCCCTGCCAGCCCCAGCGCCCTACAGCGACTGTGGGAACTTGAAGAAGCCCTGCGGGTCGTACTTCCTCTTCAGGGTCTTCAGGCGGGGGGCCGCCTCGCCGTAGTACGCCTGGCGCCAGTTCTTGAGGGTTGGGTCTGTGTAGTTCTGGTAGGCCGCGCCTGATGCGTACGGCCTCATCGCTGTGTGGGCCTGGGTCAGCCAGGTGTTGGATGTGGTGCCGGAGGTTCCGGGGCGCCAGGCCCCGATGTACTGGGCCAGCATGCGGGAGCGGCGGTGGACGAAGGCCGTTGCCGTGGGGTCGATTCTGTTGATCGCGCCGCCGAGGGCTGTCAGGGCGATGCTGCCCGTGCCTCCTCGGACCCCGGATATCTGGGCGAGCAGGGTCTGGATGCCCGCCGCCGGGATCGAGCGGTCGAAGAAGTCCGAGCGGCCCGTGTACGTCTCACGGCCCAGGGCGCCCTGGGGCGAGCGGCCCGGTGTCGCGCCAGGGAGGTGGCACTGGGCGTCGTCCGGGAAGGCCGAGCAGCCCGCGTACACCTCCATCGACTCCTCGTAGGAGCGGCGCTTGAGGGAGACGCTGCGGGCGGAGGCGCCGATTCGGGTGGCGAGGCGGTCCACCGCGTTCTGGAGTTCGCCGTACGTGCCCAGGGAGAAGGCGGAGACCGAGACCGTGGGAGTGCCGCCGGCCGCGTTCTCGAAGTGGCACGAGGACCAGATCTCGTCGGGCTGGTCGGGGCCCCACTCCTGCCAGGCACCGAGGACGGCGGCGGCCCTGGACCACGGCCAGGACATGTACGCCGAGACGCCCTGCGGGGCCGGGTGCGTCTTGAAGCGGAGCTCGGTGACGACGCCGAAGTTGCCGTTGCCCGCGCCGCGCAGGGCCCAGAAGAGATCCTTGTTCTCGATCGCGCTCGCGGTGAGCTGCTTTCCGGCGGCCGTGATCAGCGTCGCCTGGGTGAGGCTGTCGCACGTCAGGCCGTAGGCACGGGACACGACGCCGTGGCCGCCGCCCAGTGTCAGGCCCGAGACGCCGACCGTCGGGCAGGAGCCGGCCGGGATGGTGACGCCCTTCGCGGCCAGCGCGCGGTAGACGTCGATCAGCTTGGCGCCCGCGCCGATCACGGCCTCGTCGCCGGAGGCCCGGACCTTGGAGAGCTTCGAGATGTCCAGGATCAGACGGCCGTCACCCGAGGACCAGCCCGCGTACGAGTGGCCGCCGTTGCGGATCGAGACGGGGACGGCGCGTGCCCGGGCGTACGCGAGTGTCGTACGGATGTCCTCGGCGTGGGCGACGTACGCGACGGCCGTCGGCCTGAGCGAGTCGAAGCGGGTGTTGTAGAGCTGGCGGGCCGCCGCCCAGTTCGCCTCGCCCGGGCGGACCAGGGGGCCGTCCAGATCCCGCGCCAGGGCCTTGAGGTCGGCCGCGGTGCTCGTCGACTCCAGTGGTGTGCCTGACGTACGGGCCCCCTCACCCGACCGCGGCCCGGAACCCCCGCCGGTGCCGCCCGTGCCGCTGGTGCACGCGGCCGAAACCGCTGTCGCCGCGAGCGCGGCGCCGCCAGCCATGAACGTACGCCGTTGCATGCGCGCCTCCCGTTGTTCCCGTGGAACGAGACGGGTCCACGGTCCGGCGGGTTCCACGGGCGGGTCCCGGGAATCGCGTACGAGGCAGCTCGGCACCGCCGATTTTCGGCCACGAGGGAGCCTGGGGACGCGAGGTGGGCGGAGGGGTGAGAAGGGGGGCGGGAGGGGTGAGGAGAGGCCGGAAGAGGGGAGTGATGCTTCCGAAGGAGGTGGTTCCGGTAGTCGGGACCCTCACGTGTTCTCCCCGTAAGCGTTCCGTGACCTCACCGCACTGACGGCAGGGGTTCACCCTCCGTTCACCCACGGCCATCGGCCGCTTCACCTGATCTGCCTAATTTCGGCCTTACCCGGTGCGGCGTGCGAGCAGAAGCCCGCTCACGTACCAATCGATATCAGTTGTCCAGCAGTACGACGGCAGTCTCGTGCGGACGAGAGGCTGCACCACGACCTCGCACGCCGCCAGTAGACGGCGGCTCCTGGAAGGAACTCCCGAAAGTGAAGCTTCAGCGCAAGAACCGGCTTCGCGCCCTTTCGCTCGGTGCTGTCGCCGTCTCCGGCGCCCTGGCGCTGACGGCGTGCGGCTCCGACGACACCGGCGGCGGCAGCGGCGACTCGAGTGCGCCCGCGGCCAACAGCGCCATCAAGTGTGACGACGCCAAGGGCGAGCTGCTCGCGGCCGGCTCCTCCGCGCAGAAGAACGCGGTCGACGCCTGGGTCAAGCAGTACACGGCCTCCTGCAAGGACGTTCGGATCAACTACAACCCGAACGGCTCCGGCGCCGGTATCACCAACTTCCTCCAGGGCCAGACCGCCTTCGCCGGTTCGGACTCCCCGCTGGACGCCGAGGAGATCACCAAGTCGGCCGAGGTCTGCAAGGACAGCCAGGCCATCGACCTGCCGATGGTCGGCGGCCCGATCGCCGTGTCGTACAACCTCCCGGGTGTGGACGGCCTCGTCCTGGACGCCTCGACCCTGGCCAAGATCTTCGACGACAAGATCAAGACCTGGGACGACGCCGCGATCAAGAAGCTGAACCCCGACGCGAACCTGCCCAAGACCAAGATCCTGACGTTCCACCGCTCGGACGACTCCGGCACCACGGACAACTTCACCAAGTACCTCAAGGCCGCGGCCGCCGCGGACTGGAAGTACGAGGGCGGCAAGGCGTGGCAGGCCAAGGGCGGCCAGTCCGCCACGGGTTCCTCCGGTCTCGCCCAGCAGGTGACCCAGACCGCCGGCGCGATCTCCTACATGGAGCTCTCGTACGCCAAGGACGCCCAGACGGTCCACGTCAAGACCGATGCGGCCACGCCCGTCGAGGCCACCGTCGACAACGCCACCAAGGCGATCGCCGAGGCCAAGGTCGTCGGCGAGGGCAAGGACCTCGCCCTCGAGCTGAACTACGAGCCCACCGCCGAGGGCGCGTACCCGATCACCCTCGTGACGTACGAGATCGCGTGCGAGAAGGGCAACAAGGCGGAGACCCTCGCCGCCACCAAGTCCTTCCTCACCTACCTCGCCAGCGAGGAGGGGCAGGCCATCCTCAAGGACGCCAGCTACGCCCCGATGCCCGAAGAGATCATCACGAAGGTCCGCACGACCGTCGCCGGCCTGAGCTGACCCAAGTGTGCGGCCCGCACCGGTTGAACCGGAGCGGGCCGCACCGTCCGGTGCACCGCCGCCTGGAGCCCGCACCCCGAGGTTCCGCAGACCGGAGAACTCCATGGACATATCTACTCAAGACGCACCAGTCCCTCCCCCCACCACACAGACCGCGGAGCAGAAGCGCGCCGCACGCGGTGCCACCCGCCCCGGAGACCGGATCTTCCTCGGTCTCTCGCGAGGCTCGGGCATTCTGCTCCTGGTGATCATGGCCGCGATCGCGGTCTTCCTCACCTACCGCGCGGCTCTTGCCATCTCCGAGGACGAAGCCAACTTCCTCACCGCCTTCGAGTGGGAGGCCAACGCCGACCCGCCGAAGTTCGGTATCGCGGTCCTCGCCTACGGCACGGTCATCTCCTCGATCATCGCCATGGTGATCGCGGTCCCGATCTCCGTGGGCATCGCGCTGTTCATCACGCACTACGCCCCGCGCAGGCTCGGCGGCCCGATCAGCTACGTGATCGACCTGCTGGCCGCCGTCCCGTCCATCGTGTACGGCCTCTGGGGCGCCCTCGTCCTCGTACCGCACATGGACGGTCTGTTCGGCTGGCTCGACTCGTACTTCGGGTGGACGGGCATCTTCGACTGGCAGGGCGGCCCCGCGCGCTCCCTGTTCACCGTCGGCATCCTGCTCGCGATCATGATCCTGCCGATCGTGACCAACGTGAGCCGTGAGGTCTTCCGCCAGGCGCCGCAGATGCACCAGGAGGCCGCGCTCGCCCTCGGCGCCACGCGCTGGGAGGTCATCCGGATGTCGGTGCTGCCCTTCGGCCGCTCCGGTGTCATCTCCGCCTCGATGCTGGGCCTCGGCCGCGCTCTCGGCGAGACGATGGCCGTCGCCACGGTGCTCTCGCCGTCCTTCCTCATCGAGACCAGCCTGCTCGACCCGGGCGGCGGCACCTTCGCCCAGAACATCGCCAGCAAGTTCGGTGAGGCCACCGAGACGGGCCGCAACGCCCTGATCGCTTCCGGTCTGGTCCTCTTCGTCATCACCCTGCTGGTCAACGGCGCGGCCCGTGCGATCATCGCCCGCCGCAAGGAGTACTCGGGGGCCAACGCATGAGCAACGTCGTCATGGACAAGCGCCCCGAGCGCCCCAGCAGCAACCTTCAGGGCGCGCGGCTTCCCAAGTGGACCCCCTGGGCGGTCGCCGTGGGCTCCGTGGGTCTGGGCCTCGGCATCAGCGCGGCCGCCGGGCTGGAGAGCAGCATCCAGTGGGCGCTGATCGCCTCGGTGCTGTTCGTCCTGGTCAGCTACGGTCTCGGCGTCAAGGTCGAGGGCAGCCGGCAGGCCAAGGACCGGTTCGCCACCAGCCTCGTCTGGGTCGCGTTCCTCCTCGCCGTCATCCCGCTGGCCTCGGTGGTCTGGGAGACCATCAGCCGCGGTGTGAAGGTGCTAGACCTCTACTTCCTGAGCCACTCGATGGGTGTGGTCGCGGACTCGGAGGTCGGCGGTGGTATCAACCACGCCATCATCGGAACCCTGGAGCAGGTCGGCCTCGCCACGGTGATGGCCGTGCCGGTCGGTGTGCTCACGGCGGTCTACCTCGTCGAGTACGGGCGCGGAAAGCTCGCCCAGACGGTCACCTTCTTCGTCGACGTCATGACGGGTATCCCGTCGATCGTCGCGGGTCTGTTCATCCTCGCCATCATGATCGAGCTGAAACTGGAGCCCTTCGGGTTCGCCGGTTCGCTGGCCCTCGCCATCCTGATGATGCCGGTGGTGGTCCGCTCCACGGAGGAGATGCTCAAGCTCGTACCGAACGAGCTGCGCGAGGCCTCGCTGGCCCTGGGTATCCCGAAGTGGCGCACCATCATCAAGGTGGTTCTGCCGACGTCCATCGGTGGTATCACCACCGGTGTGATGCTCGCGGTCGCGCGCATCGCCGGTGAGACCGCGCCCGTACTGCTTCTGGTGTGGGGCAGCGCCTTCATCAACAACAACCCGTTCGAGGGCGCTCAGGCGTCGCTGCCGCTCTACATCTACCAGCAGTACGCTCAGAGCGCCGGCAACGCGGCGGCCTACGACCGTGCCTGGGCCGCGGCACTCGTGCTGATCATCATCGTCATGATCCTCAACCTCGGGGCCCGCGGCATCGCCCGCTGGAAGGCCCCGAAGACCGGTCGCTGACGCGGCCATACAGCGACCAGACTTACCCCCGCGAAAGAAGTAGATCCCATGGCCAAGCGAATCGACGTAAGCGGACTGACCGCTTACTACAGTGCCCACAAGGCAATCGAAGACATCTCGATGACCGTCGAGCCGCGTTCGGTGACAGCCTTCATCGGTCCGTCCGGCTGCGGCAAGTCGACGTTCCTGCGCACGTTGAACCGTATGCACGAGGTCACGCCCGGTGGGCGGGTCGAGGGCAAGGTGCTCCTGGACGACGAGGACCTGTACGGGCACGGGGTCGACCCGGTGGCCGTGCGCCGCACCATCGGCATGGTCTTCCAGCGTCCCAACCCGTTCCCGACCATGTCGATCTTCGACAACGTGGCGGCCGGGCTGAAGCTCAACGGCTCCTACAAGAAGTCCGAGCTGAGCGATGTCGTCGAGAAGTCGCTCAAAGGCGCGAACCTCTGGAACGAGGTCAAGGACCGGCTGAACAAGCCGGGGTCCGGCCTTTCCGGTGGTCAGCAGCAGCGTCTGTGCATCGCGCGGGCGATCGCGGTCGAGCCGCAGGTTCTGCTGATGGACGAGCCCTGCTCGGCGCTCGACCCCATCTCGACGCTGGCCATCGAGGACCTGATCGGTGAGCTGAAGGAGCGCTTCACGATCGTCATCGTGACGCACAACATGCAGCAGGCCGCCCGTGTCTCCGACCGGACGGCGTTCTTCAACCTCTCGGCGGTCGGTCAGCCCGGGCGTCTCATCGAGATCGACGACACGGAGCGGATCTTCTCCAACCCGTCCGTTCAGGCCACGGAGGACTACATCTCCGGGCGCTTCGGCTGAGCGGTCTCGCTCCGCTCATTTTCCCGACCCCCCGCGGTGCTGCATGGCGGTGCCACCGCGGGGCCCAATAGGGCCCGCCCCCTGGCTCCCGGGGGGCGGGCCCGTCGGTTTCCCCCCTCCTGGGGCTCCGCCCCAGACCCCGTGGGGTGCGATTTCGGGTGCGGGCCCGGTGGGGGCTGGTCGCGCAGTTCGCCGCGCCCCTAAAAGCCCAAAAGACTGCGCAGTTCCCGCGCCCCTAGGTACCTGAGTACCTAGGGGCGCGGGGAACTGCGCAGTCTTTTGGGGGTTCGGGGGCGTAGCCCCTGAGTAAGGGACGGGAATGGGTAGGGGCGGCGGGGGCGAGGAAAGGCCCTACACGAACGCCAGGTTCACGATCCAGAAGCTGGCCGCCGCGACGAGGGCGGCCGCCGGCATGGTGATGAACCAGCCGAGGATGATGTTCTTGGCGACACCCCAGCGGACCGCGTTCACACGCTTGGTGGCGCCGACACCCATGATGGCGGACGTGATGACGTGAGTCGTCGAGATGGGGGCGTGGAAGAGGAACGCCGTCGTGAACATGATCGAGGCGCCCGTGGTCTCCGCCGCGAACCCCTGCGGTGGATCCAACTCGATGATCTTCCGCCCCAGCGTCCGCATGATCCGCCAGCCACCCGCGTACGTACCCAGCGAGAGCATCACCGCACACGCGATCTTGACCCACACCGGAATCGGATCGCCCGCGTCCTCGACATCCGCGATGACCAGGGCCATCACCACGATGCCCATCGTCTTCTGCGCGTCCTGGAGGCCGTGGCCAAGGGCCATCCCGGCCGCCGACACGGTCTGCGCGATACGGAAACCGCGCTTCGCCTTGTGCGGGTTGGAGCGCCGGAACATCCACATGATCGCGCACATCACCAGATAGCCGGCGACCAGGCCGACGATCGGCGAGATGAACATGGGGATGACGACCTTCTCCAGGACGCCGGACCAGATGACCCCGATCCCGCCCGCGAGCGCCGCCCCCACCATGCCGCCGAACAACGCGTGCGAGGAGGAGGACGGAAGGCCGAAGTACCAGGTGACGAGGTTCCAGACGATCGCGCCCACCAGCGCGGCGAACAGGATCCACATGCCCTTGTTGCCGTGCGGTGTCTCGATCAGGCCTTCACTGACGGTCTTGGCGACCCCGCTGCCGAGGAAGGCACCCGCGAGGTTCATCACCGCGGCCATCGCGAGCGCGGCCCGAGGCGTCAGCGCGCGCGTGGACACGGATGTGGCGATGGCGTTCGCCGAGTCGTGGAAGCCGTTGGTATAGGTGAATCCGAGCGCGACACCAATGGTCACGATCAAAGCGAAGGTGTCCATGAAAAGGTCAGGACTCCTTGACCGCGATGGTCTCCACCGTGTTGGCCACGTGCTCGAAGGCGTCGGCGGCCTCTTCCAGCACGTCCACGATCTGCTTGAGCTTGAGTACCTCGATGGCTTCGTACTTGCCGTTGAACAGCATGGCCAGCAGCTTGCGGTGGATCTGGTCGGCCTGGTTCTCCAGGCGGTTGACCTCGATCCAGTACTCGGTGAGGTTGTCCATCGTGCGCAGGTTCGGCATGGCCTCGGCGGTCAGCTCGGCCGCCCGGGCCAGCACCTCGATCTGCTGCTCGACGCCCTTCGGAAGATCCTCGACGTTGTAGAGGACGACCAGGTCGACGGCCTCCTCCATGAAGTCCATGATGTCGTCGAGGGACGAGGCGAGGTTGTAGATGTCCTCGCGGTCGAACGGCGTGATGAACGAGGAGTTCAGCTGGTGGAAGATCGCGTGCGTCGCATCGTCACCGGCGTGTTCCGCGGCCCGCATACGCTCGGCGATCTCGGCCCGGCCGGAGGCGTCCGCCCCGAGCAGTTCCATCAGGAGCTTCGAGCCCGTGACGATGTTGTCCGCGGATGCGGCGAACATGTCGTAGAAGCTCGTCTCCCTGGGGGTCAGACGAAATCGCACTTGGGGTCCTCGGATTGCTTCGGTTTCGGTCAGGCTGATGCTAGGCGCATCATCCGGCCACGGCTAACCGGCCGCCCACCAGTGTCGCCCATCGGGCACAGTGATCAGCACGGGGTCCTTCGAGGACGTTGCCCAAGGGCCCTATACCCAGCAGAGTTCGTTACCATATACCCGGTAGGGGTATCAGTCAGCAGGAGGACGCGATGACGACCACCGAGGCCGGCGCCACAGTGCCCTCCGGCGAGGCGCAGGAGGCCGGAGCCCAGGAAATCGTGACCGACCACGACCGCGGGATCCACGGCTACCACAAGCAGAAGGACGAGCACCTCAAGCGGCTGCGGCGGATCGAGGGCCAGATCCGGGGCCTGCAGCGCATGGTCGACGAGGACGTCTACTGCATCGACATACTCACTCAGGTCTCGGCCTCCACCAAGGCCCTCCAGTCGTTCGCCCTTCAGCTCCTGGAGGAGCACCTTCGTCACTGTGTCGCGGACGCGGCGCTCAAGGGCGGTACGGAGATCGATGCGAAGGTGGAGGAGGCGACGAAGGCCATTGGGCGGCTTCTGCGCACGTGAGCCCTCCGGGGCGGGCGGGTAGAGGCCGGTGCGTTGTCGGGTGCGGCCCGGTGAGGGCTGGTCGCGCAGTTCCCCGCGCCCCTAAAAGATTGCGCCGTTCCCCGCGCCCCTAAGGGCCAAAGGCCCGCGCCGTCCCCGCGCCCCTGAAAGGCGAAGGACTGCGCCGTTCCCCGCGCCCCTGAAAGCAGGCGGTGCTACCTGTCGGCCTTCTCGCCGTGTTCCTCCAGGAAGCGTTCTTCGGCCAGTTTGAGGACCTCGTCGATGCGGTCGGGGCTGAGACGGTCCTCGCGGGCGGCCGAGGCGGCGATGATCAGGTCGCCGCACAGCTCGATCTCGGCGAGGGCCACGTGGTCCTGAACTGCCGTACCGCGCGCCGGAGCCACGTGCATCACCTCTTCCTGCCGTCACCGACTTCCTAGAGTAGGGAGGGGCCCACGGACGGCGCATGGCACCAACGGACCATTTCCGGCCCCGCACATTCCGGCCTCCCTACTCGGCGATCCGTCCGGCGTAGATGTCTTTCACGTCCGGCAGCCGTACGTCGACGGGGGCTCCGAAGTCGTACAGCAGGGTCGTCGAGGAGACCGCGACCGTACCCTTCTGCTGCCCGTTCACGAAACTGAAGCGGTGGCGGACCTTGCGGATGCGGCCCTCGTCGTCGAGGTAGACGTCGAAGGGGACCGTCGCCGTGGCGAAGCCCTTCGCCGCCGCCCGCAGGGACGCCCGGCTCCCGGGCGAGGCGTCGCGCGCGGCCGCGGCGAGATCGGCGGTACCGCGGTAGTGCCGTACGGCGGTGCCCGCGACCGACGTCCGCCCCACGTACGTCGCCTTCCGCGTGCCCCGCAGCAGTTCCGCGGCGGCGAACGGGTCGGTCGCGCCGCCCGTGACCAGGTTCCCGTCGGAGAGCGTGGCCGTGTCGACGCGTACCCACTTGTCGGCCGGGACGCCCGCGCCGCGGTTCTTCATGTAGAGGGCGCCCGGAGCGAGGAGCTCGGTGATCGGGCGGCGCTCGTCGGCGCCGGCCGGGTCCTGGGGGAGGAGCACCTTCAGACGGCCCACCTGGTCCGCGTAGTCGTAGACGCCCTCGCCGCGGATCGTCACGCGGGTGCCGCCGGTGGCCATCTCCATCGACGTACGCGCCTTGGAGCTGCCCGCCCGGACCAGGTTCTCCGCGCTCCGGTGGAGGGTTCCGACCGGGTCCTCGGCGGCCCGTGCGTCCTCGGCGGCGGCCCCGGGGCCCGAGCATCCGGTGGCGCAGACCACCAGCCCCGCCGTCGCGGCGGCCAGGGCGACAGCGCTGCCCCGCAGTCTCAGTTGCCGCTCCACCATCGCCTGCCAACCCCCAGCCGGGCCGTCCTCGCGCGGGCCTCCTGTCGTTCCGCTTAACGACGGGTGGGGGGTGTTGTCACGCGAGGACCCCGGCTTGGGGTGGCGTTTACTTGCGGTGGGTACCGTTGTTCCCGTGGCGCATCAGGAGCAGAGCAATTCTCCGGAACATCACACGACGACGGTCGACCAGGGGCCTTTCTGCCTGGCGCGCTGCAGCTGCGGCTGGAGAGGCCCGGCCCGCCGCGCCCGCAGCCTGGCCCGCACCGACGCGGAGGGGCACTTAGGAACGGCAGCCTGAGCGTCGGCGGCTAGCGCGCGGCGCCTTCGGTCGTACCCAGGATGTCGAGTGCGCGTCGGACCATGCCCTGTTTGCGCTCGGTCTCCGCGGCTATCGTCTTTTTCTTCCTGGCCATCGCGCGCCGCTCGTAGCGGGCCTCGACCGTCGACCAGACGCGGATCAGCGAGGTGTCGTTCTTGCAGGCGATGTCGGCGAGGGCCACTTTCTTCTCGCGGGCGTCGGGCTCGGGACTCCTCGCCGTGGGGAGGTCGGTGCCGGCGTCGAGCGGGGAGTCGTACTTGTATCCCTTGCGGGCCATGCACGACGACCACTTCTCGACGACCTCGCGGACCTCGGGGTCCTTGCCCGCCTCGTCGAAGGAGCGCAGGTAGATGTCCATGGCGACCGGATTGCGCTCGGAGCCGCCGTCGCCGACGACCGTGGTGCGGGCCTCCTCGTAGCAGCCGCCCTCGCGCACGGGCTTGTCCTTGTACTCGCCGATGACCTTCGCCTCGGTGGCCGGCTGCGCTCCGTCGCCGCGCCTGATGTCGGCCTCGGTGATGGTTTCCGACTCGCTGCCGTAGAGAAGGAGATGCTCGACCCTGCGGTCCTCGGCGGTCCGGGCCTTCACGGCGCCGATCAGGTCGGTCTGCTTCTCCTGGTTCGCCGGTACACGCGGGTCGACGTCCGGGGCCATGTGGTAGCCGTACCGGCTCGCCTGCTCCTTCGACATCACGCCGTACGAGCGGTCGGGGATCGTGGCGTGCAGGCTCCTGGTGAAGTCGACGCGGTACTCGAAGCCGTACCGGCGCATGCAGGCCGCGCGGGTGATCAGCTCGGCGCGGCCGATCGCGGCCAGCTCGGAGGGCAGCAACCGGGCCTGGTCGATGGGGCGTTGGAGGAGCGGGGTCCGCAGCTTCACCTCTGTGGAGGGGCTGGGCCCGGGCCTCGGGGAGGCCTTCTCCGGTGAGCCGGCGCCGCCGCAGGACGTCAGCAGCAGGGCGCCGACGGCCGCGGCCGCGGGGGCGAGCACTCGCCCCCGCGACCGCTGGGTCACGGGCACTCCCAGTGGTTGGAGGCGTTCTCGTTGTAGACGCGGGTGAACTGCCCCACGGACGACCTCGCCGGGATGTAGTCGGCGACGCCGCTCCAGCCGCTGTTGAAGTAGACGCTCGCCGTGCAGTCGGTGTCGAGGTTCCGGCCGCCCGCAGCGTTGTTCTTCACCGGCTGGCCCTGACCGTTGCCGGAGGAGCTGAAGACATAGCCGGCGTGGTCCCTGGTGGGCACGTTGAAGTCGGCGTGCGAGCCCTGCAGACCGGAGTTGAAGTACAGACAGAGCTCGCCGAAGAGGTTGGAGCTCGTGCTGGTGGTGCAGACGCCGTTGTTCTGGGCGGCGGCGGCCGGCGACATGCTCACGCCGGTCGCGATCGCCGCCGCGGCCACGACAAGGGCGGCGCTTCTCCTGATGTGCATCATGCTGGCAACTCCTCAGTGAGTAAGGCGAGTTGATTGCTCGTGCCAGGTGTGGTGCACACACATCTCAACATTCACAGGAGCCACAGAGAACGACGCGGAAAGATCGTTCGGGTGGCGTTAACCGTTCCGTCACGTGTGTTCGATCAGCCGTACCCGGACGGCATCGCGGCCGTTCGGGGACGGGATCAGGCGTGCCGGAGCACCGCGAGGAGCTCGTCGACCAGGTCCTTGTCGCGGGGCTGGGTGAGCCGGTGGCGGGCTCCCGTCGGGGGGAGCCAGAGGATGCGGTCGACCTCGCGGTTGGGGGCGAAGCGGCCCTCCGTCGCCTCGGCCGCCCAGTAACTGACCTGTTTGGGGCGGTCGTTGGCCATGTAGTGGAGCGTGGCCAGCCGGGGTCCGGTGGCGCACCGGTAGCCGGTCTCCTCCTCCACCTCGCGCACCGCGCCCGCGAGCGCGTCCTCGGCGCGTTTCAGCTTGCCCTTCGGATGCGACCAGTCGTCGTACTTCGGCCTGTGGACCAGGCAGATCTCCAGTTCGCCGTCGAACGGCGAGTGGCGCCACAGTACGCAGCCCGCCGCGAGCACGGGGTCTCCGTTCGTCGCGTGCACTGGGCCTCCCATCGCGTGTACGGGGCCTCCGCGGGTTACGGAGTGCCGACCGTCTCCCTCAGCCAGGCCCGCTGGAACGCGAACCTGGCCGCTTCCACCTCGTGTCGCTGGTCCGCGTGCAGCACCCCGAGCGCGTACGCCGTGGCCGGGGCGATCCGCGGGGTGCGGGCCGCGGAGGCCGCCGCCGCTGCGGCCTCGGCCGCGTCGCGGTGCCGGTCCAGGGCCTGACCCGCGGTCAGCAGGCGTACGTCCACGGGGGCTTCGTCGCCGAACAGGACCTCGCGCGCATAGCGGTGCAGGCGCAGCAGGAGCCGGACCTGGTGCCAGGGGGAGTCCTGGGGCTGCGGGGCCGTGTCGGCGGAGAGGCCGTGGACGAGGGCCTCCGCGTTGTAGGGGTGGCCCGCGGTGATCAGGGGCAGTCCGGCCACCGCGTCGCAGAGGCGTTCCTCCGCGGCGGCGGCCAGGGGCTTGAGGCCGGTGACGGACGCGGATGCGGACGCGGTCAGCGGGACCTCGCTGGCGAGGACGGCGACGTTGTCGGCGACGGCGTGGAACCGGGAGGAGCCGAGTGCCTGGAGTGCGGCGGAGTGGGCCCTCGTGCGGGCCAGTGTCAGCTGGCGCTCCAGCAGGGCGCCCGCTTTGGCCGCCCCGACGGTCAGGGCGCCTTTCTCCGACGGGAGTTGGGCGCGTGCGCCGGGATGGGTGCCGGGATGCGCGTCCGGATCCGAGGCCTGGGCCGGGAGCGCCGAGGAGCCCGACAGCCGGTGCAGGGCCGCCAGCAGGCGGTCCAGCCTGGCCCCGTACGCGTGCTCGCGGGCCAACGTGCCCGACAGCCAGGCCAGTTCGGGGCGCATGCCCTCCGACCAGCCCTCGTCGAGGAGCGGCCGGAACGTGTGCAGCGTGCCGCTGATGCGGCGGGCCGAGCGGCGCAGGGCGCGCGCCGCGTCCACGGCCTCCTCCGTGCCGTTCGTCGCCGTCGCCGTCGCACCGCCGGTCTCGCGGTGCTGGCGCAGCGCGCGGAGGAACTCCGTGGCCTGGGCCTGGAGATAGGCCGCCAGGGCGTCCCCGGCCACGGGTCCGGCCGTGGGGTCAAGGTGTTGCTGTGCCACGCCGGCGCCTCCGGGCGTCTATGAGCATCTCCTGGACGTTGCGCAGCGGCTGGCCGTCGGCGTCGGTCGCGTGCCGGGTCCATTCGCCGTCGGGGCCGAGGTGCCAGGAGGAAGTGGTGTCGGACATGCCGGTCTCGAACAGCCGGTTCAGGGCTGCCCGGTGAGCGGGGTCGGTGATCCTGACCAGGGCTTCGATACGGCGGTCGAGGTTGCGGTGCATCATGTCGGCGCTGCCGATCCACACCTCGGGCTCGCCTCCGTTGCCGAAGCCGAAGACCCGGGAGTGTTCGAGGAAGCGGCCGAGGATGGACCGTACGCGTATGTTCTCGGACAGGCCCGGGACTCCCGGTCGTACGGCGCAGATTCCGCGCACCCACACGTCCACCGGCACGCCCGCCTCGGACGCGCGGTAGAGGGAGTCGATGAGTGCCTCGTCCACCATGGAGTTGACCTTGATGCGGACGTAGGCGGGACGTCCGGCACGGTGGTGCTGGACCTCCTTGTTGATACGGGCGATCAGGCCGTCGCGCAGGGACTTGGGTGCGACGAGCAGCCGGCGGTAGGTCTCGCGGCGGGAGTAGCCGGAGAGCCGGTTGAAGAGGTCCGAGAGGTCCGCGCCGACCTGTGGGTCCGCGGTCAGGAGTCCCAGGTCCTCGTACAGCCGGGCGGTCTTGGGGTGGTAGTTGCCCGTGCCGACGTGGCTGTAGCGGCGGAGGGTCTCGCCCTCCTGGCGCACGACGAGGGAGAGCTTGCAGTGGGTCTTCAGGCCGACGAGGCCGTAGACCACGTGGCAGCCGGCCTCCTCCAGCTTCTTCGCCCACTTGATGTTGGCCTGCTCGTCGAAGCGGGCCTTGATCTCGACCAGGACCAGCACCTGCTTGCCGGACTCGGCGGCCTCGATGAGCGCGTCGACTATCGGGGAGTCGCCGGAGGTCCGGTACAGGGTCTGCTTGATCGCGAGGACGTCGGGGTCCTCGGCCGCCTGCTCCAGGAAGGCCTGGACGGAGGTGGAGAAGGAGTCGTACGGGTGGTGGAGGAGTACGTCCCGCTCCCTGAGCGCCGCGAAGATGTCCGGCGCCGAGGCGGACTCGACCTCCGCGAGGTCGCGGTGGGTGCCCGCGATGAACTTCGGGAACTTCAGCTCGGGCCGGTCGAGCTTGCCGATGCCGAAGAGACCGGTGAGGTCCAGGGGACCCGGCAGCGGGTACACCTCGGCCTCGGTGATCTTCAGCTCCCGTACCAGCAGGTCCAGGACGTACCGGTCGATGGACTCCTCGACCTCCAGGCGCACCGGCGGTCCGAAGCGACGCCGCATGAGCTCCTTCTCCAGGGCCTGGAGAAGGTTCTCGGCGTCGTCCTCCTCGACCTCCAGGTCCTCGTTCCGGGTGACGCGGAACGCGTGGTGCTCGAGGACCTCCATACCCGGGAAGAGCTCCTCCAGGTGGGCCGCGATGACGTCCTCGATGGGGACGTAGCGGTTCGGGGAGGCCTCCAGGAAGCGGGAGAGCAGCGGCGGGACCTTGACGCGCGCGAAGTGGCGGTGGCCGGAGACCGGGTTCCGCACGACCACGGCCAGGTTCAGCGACAGGCCCGAGATGTATGGGAAGGGGTGCGCGGGGTCGACCGCCAGCGGCGTCAGCACCGGGAAGATCTGGTGGCGGAAGAGCGTGAAGAGGCGGGCCTGCTCCTTCTCGGTCAGCTCGCTCCAGCGGACGAGGTGGATGCCCTCCTCGGCGAGCTGGGGGGCCACGTCCTCCTGGTAGCAGGCGGCGTGCCGGGCCATGAGCTCACGGGAGCGGGCCCAGATCATCTCCAGCACCTCGCGGGGCTGCAGCCCCGAGGCGGAGCGGGTGGCCACGCCGGTGTGGATGCGGCGCTTCAGGCCGGCCACGCGGACCATGAAGAACTCGTCCAGGTTGCTGGCGAAGATCGCCAGGAAATTCGCCCGTTCGAGGAGGGGTGTGTTCGGATCCTCGGCGAGTTCGAGGACCCGTTCGTTGAACGCGAGCCAGCTGCGCTCCCGGTCGAGGAACCGGCCCTGCGGAAGCTGGACGCCGTCCTGCACCGTGTCCTCGTACGCGTCGAGGTCAGCGTCGAGGTCGGGCTCCAGGTCGGAGACGTTCGCCGCCACCGTGTGCGGGCGGTGCGCGGCTATGGAGCCGACGGACGGCTGCGGGTGCTGGACCTGTGCGCTGGCGTTGGGCTGACTCATGAACCCATTCTTCCGCGCCGGGGCCGAAACGGGCGCGTCGGAGAGGGCGGGCGGGAGCTGTACGGGGATGTGCGGGCTTCCGTTCTCCCTCACGGACGAGGGCTCGTGCTCCGGTGGAGGCGAGGGCTCGGGCGCGGCGGGGTTCATTGCCTGAGCGTCGCAAGCCCGTCTGAATGACCGGTTACGGCGACATGACGTGCGGGATAGCGGGGGGCGGCTCCCCGGCGTCGGGCCGCACCCCCCTGAAGGGGCTTCGCCCCTTCAGGGGCGCGGGGGAACTGCGCGATCAGCCACAAACACCCCGCACGTACATCCAACCGCTCAGCCCGTACGCCGCCGAAGCACCCAGAATGCCGCCCCGGTGGCAACAACGGCGACCCCGAGCACAATCCCGGTCTCCACGAGATGCATCGGCCAGTAGTGGGACTCGGGATGGAATTGGCCGCCGGAACCGCCGGAGGCAACCGTCGGCCAGAGATCCTCGCGGGACTTCTCCAGGTTGTGGTTGATCAGGTACATCACCCCGCAGGCGACCCCCAGCGCGGGCAGCGACCGCCGCAGCACGACCCCGGCGAGCGCGCCCACGCCCAGCGCGCACAGCCCGTACGCCACCAGGGCGGGCCCTCGCGCGGCGAACACGTCGTTGAAGGTCCAGTCGTCGCCCATCAGGTCCCGGTTGGCCGCCCAGGCCCACCGGAACACGAACACGAACACCGTGCCGCCTGCCACCAGCAGCACCGCCGGAACGGCGAGCGTGGCGGCCAGCCACCGCGTCGGCGAGACGGACTGCGTCCAGGCGAGCTGCGCGGTGCCGTTCTCCAGCTCACGTCCGATCAGCGCGCCGCCGGCGAACGCGGCCACGGCGAAGAAGCTGTAGTAGACGAGGGTGGAGGCCCAGCCGATGGTCCCGCCGTAGTCGACCACCGCCCTGATACGGCACAGGCCGGGGTCGTGGCCGCAGGCGGCGATCCGGTCCCGTACGGAGTCCGCGTTGATCCCGGCCTCCCACACCAGCATGCCGATGGTGGCCAGCAGGAAGGCGCCCCACACGGCGAGCGCCGCGCGGTGCAGCCGCAGCACGGCCCACGGCAGCCCCTTGACCGGCCCGCCGGGCGGTACTCCGGGGGTCTCGGCTGTCCCTTTCACGGCGAAGGCACTCATACGGCTACCCCTTCTGTGGCGGTGCGGCGGCGGAGCAGGACGAACGCGGCGGTGACCGCGAGGGCGGCGACGGCCAGCACGACACCGGTCTCGGCGAGCTGGAGCGGCCAGAAGTGGGACTTCGGGTGGTAGGTGGCCCAGATCTCGTCGAGGCCGCTGTCGGCCAGGCAGTGCCGGAGGCCGGCCGCGCCGTCGGCGTCGGTGCAGGCCATGTTGTTGGCGATCCGGGTGCCCTCGTCCGTGATCACGCCCCGGTCGAGCTGAAGAGCGTCGTCCGGCAGGTTCAGGGCTTTGGCGCCGGTGACCGTGACCGTCGGCCACAGGCTCAGGCGGTACTCGGCGCCCAGGTAGAACACGGCCAGCAGGGCCGCGAAGGCGACGCCCAGAGCGGGCAGCGCGCGGCCGACGACCAGGCCCGCCAGCGCGCCGAGGGCCAGGCCGCACAGGGCGTAGGCGAGCGGGACGGTTCCGCTCGACGGGTAGATGCTCCGGTCGTACCAGTCGATCGAGCGCAGCCCCACGTCCTGGGTCCACATCAGACGGTGCAGCGGGACCAGTACGGCCGAGCCCGCGGTGATGATCAGCGCGGGCACGGCGAGCTTCGCGGTGAGCCAGCGGGTGGGGGAGACGGACTGGGTCCAGGCGAGGTGCGCGGTGCCGGTCTCCAGTTCGCGGGCGATGAGGGCCGCGCCCGCCCAGACGGCGACGAGGAAGGGGAAGTACGTGACGACGAGGGTGCTGTACGAGAAGGCCCTGTCGTACCTGTGGAACGCGGAGCCGTCGGGGAAGTGGCAGGCCTCCACGCTGGCGCGGCACCTCTCCCGGAGGTCCGTGTCGGCGGCGTCGTAGCCCGGACCGTACGCCCACAGCATCGTCGCCGACAGGACCACGACCAGCAGCAGCCAGAACCACAGGGCCGACCGGTGCAGGCGCAGCACGGACCGGGCGAGGCCGCGGCCGGCGCGTGGGGAGCTGCCGGTGGAAGTGCCGTCGGAGGCGAGGAGAGTCGTCATGCGCGCGCGTTCTCCTCGTTCTCCTGGCCTTCTTCGGCCTCTCCGGTCTCGCCGGCCGCTTCGGCCTCTGCCGCCTCGCTCCCGCTCTTCTCCTCGCCCGCTGCGGCGTCCTCGGTGAACAGGTCGGGTGCCTTCGGGTTGCGCAGATGGGCCAGGAGCAGTTCCTCCAGGGAGGGCGCGGCGGTCTGCCAGTCGTCGGACAGTGGGCCGTCCGGGCGGATCAGGGCCGTGAGCTGGCGGCCCGTGTCGCGTGACTCGACGACGGTGTGGCCGGTGAGGTCGCGCGGCGGGCCGGTGACCAGGGTGTGCGCGGCGAGCAGCTCCTCCGGGTCGCCGCCGAGCCGGATCCGGCCGCCGCCCATGAGGAGCAGGTGGTCGCAGACGCCCTCCAGCTCGGCGACGACGTGCGAGGACATCACGATCGTCGTGCCGTGCTCGGCGGCCTCGCCCAACAGTGCCCCGAGGAGTTCGCGCCGGGCGAGCGGGTCGAGGTCGGCCATCGGCTCGTCCAGCAGCATCAGCTCGGGCCGTTTGCCGAAGGCCAGGGCCAGGGCGACGCGGGTGCGCTGGCCGCCAGAGAGGGAGCGGATCCTCGCGGTGGGGTCGAGGGCGCCGTCCCGGGCGCCCTGGGCGGTGGGGTGTCCGTACGCGATGCGTTCCGCGGCCGATCGGTCCCAGCGGGCGCGGTTCAGCTCGGCGCCGAGGCGGAGCGTGGCGGCGACCGTGAGCTGGGGCGGCAGCGGTTTGCCCTGGCCGACGTAGGCGAAGCGCTCGCGGGCCCCGGCGGGGCTGGTGCCGAGGACGGTCAAGGTGCCCTCGGTGGGGCGTATCAGACCGGCCGCCAGTTGCAGGAGCGTCGACTTGCCCGCGCCGTTCGGTCCGACCAGGGCGCAGATCCGGCCGGCCGGCAGCCGGAAGGAGCAGTCCCGCAGCACATGGCCGCGTCGGCGCCGATACCGCTTGCCCAGCCCGGCCGCTGTCAGCGCGGTCCCGTCCCCAACCCTGTTCATCGCTCCCCCTCAGGGCATTTCTCGTCCAGTACGGAGGCGAAGAGCGCGCCGATGTCCTCGCGCTCCAGGCCTTCCTTGCGTGCCTCGTCCACCCAGGCGGTCAGCTTCGAGCGCAGGGCGGTGTGGTCGGCGGGTGCGGCGCCCAGCGAGCGCCGTACGAATGTGCCGAGGCCGCGTCTGGCCTCGACCAGGCCCTCGCGCTCCAGCTCGCGGTAGGCCTTCAGAACGGTGTTCGGATTGATCGCGGTGGCCTCCACGACCTCACGGGCCGTGGGGAGCTTGTCGCCCGGTTCGAGGACGCCCAGCCGCAGGGCCTGCTTGGTCTGCTGGACGATCTGGACGTACGTGGCGACACCGCTGCGCCGGTCGATGCGGTACTCGACCACAACCGACCACCACCCTTTCACTAATTGAGTAGTGAAAGGGTGGTGGATGGCCGGGGACCTGTCAAGGTGAATGCCGGGTTCCGGAAAGTTCTCGCGCAGACGTGAACCGATCGGTGGGGCTCGTGCGATGAGGGGGTGTGAGGGAAACGAGAAGCGACGGGGATCTGCTGCGGGCCATCGCGGCGGACGGTGACCGGCGCGCCTTCGAAGAGCTGTACCGGCGGTACGCGCCGTGGCTCGGAGCACGGCTGCGCGGTCGGTGCGCGGATGCCGGGATCGTCGACGACGTCGTACAGGAGACGTTCCTCGCGGTCTGGCGCGGCAGTGCCCGCTACCGCGAGGAGGGCGATGTGGCCGGCTGGCTGTGGCGCATCGGCTCCCGGCGGCTGATCGACGCGCTGCGCGGCGACGGCGCCCGGGGCCGGCTGCGGCAGGCGCTGGCCCGGCTGCGGCACCGGGACGAGGCGTCCGCGGAGGAGCGCGTGCTCGCGGGGGTGGAGCACGGGGACCTCGCGGGCGCCCTCGTCCGGCTGTCGCCGGAGCTGCGGGCGGTCCTCCAGGCCACGGTCATCGACGGGCTGACCACCAGGGAGGCGGCCGTCCTGCTCGGCATCCCGCCGGGGACGGTCAAGACACGGGCCCTGCGGGCCCGCAAGCAGCTGCGGGAGGAGTTGGCATGAGCAGCGACACGAACGGCACGAGCGAGGCGGACGGCATGACCTGGCACGTCGCGGAGGACGACCTCCGGGCGTACGCGCGGGGCGAGTTGGCCGCGCCGATGCTCTGGTCGGCCGACACACATCTCCTCGCCTGCGCACGCTGCCGGGCACAGCTCGCCGAGGTGGGCGACCCGGTCGCCCTGGACGCGGGATGGGAGCGGCTCGACGCCGAACTGGACGCGCCACGGCAGGGGTTCCTGGAGTCGCTGCTCGTCCGGATCGGCGTGGCCGACCACACCGCCCGGCTGCTCGCCGCGACACCGGTGCTGCGCAGGTCCTGGCTGGGCGCGGTCGTCGCCGTGCTGGTCATCACGGTGATCGTCGCCAACGCCGCCCGGACGCCCGAGTCCCCGGCGATGTTCCTGGCCCTCGCACCGCTGCTGCCCCTGGCCGGGGTCGCGCTGTCGTACGGGCCGGTGCTCGACCCGACGTACGAGATGGCCGTGGTGTCGCCGATGCACGGGTTCCGGCTGCTGATGATCCGCACGGTTCCCGTGCTGGCCGTCGCGCTCGTCCTCAACGGCCTTGCCACGCTGGCGCTTCCCTCGTACGGACTGCGGGCGCTGGCCTGGCTGCTGCCCGCGCTCGCGCTCACCGCGACCGGGCTCGCGCTGACGCCCCGGCTCGGCCCGGTCCTCGCGCCCGGCCTGGTCGGCGGAACGTGGGTCGCCCTGCTGGTGGTCGCGGAGCAGACGGCCCAGGAGACCCTCGCGCCGTACACCGCGGCGGGGCAGGGCGTCGCGGCCGCGGTCGCCGCACTCGCCGCCGGGCTCTTCTACCTCGGCCGCGACCGATTCGACTCGACGTCCGCGCACACACCGTTCGCGGGCCACACGGACGGAGGTGCCGCGTGATGTCCGACGCCACGCGCAGGAGGCTCAAGCTGCTGAAGGCCGGGCTGCTGATGACCGCCTCGGTCGTCCTGCGGGTCCTCCACTTCATCGCCGTCCTGCTCCCGAAGAGCTCCGGCAACCGCAGTTCCTCTTCTTCCTCCTACGACGGGGGCGACGGGTGAGGGCCACCGCCCTTCCTCCGGCGCCGGTGCCGTACCCCGGCCGCCGTCTCCCCCTGCTTCCGCTCTCTTCCACAGGAGTCACGCATGTCTGACCTTCCTACGACGCCGACGGTGTCCGCCTCCGGGCTGACCCTCCGCTACGGCGGCACGGCCGCGCTCGACGACGTGTCGGTGCGGCTCGGCGAGGGCGTCACCGGGCTGCTCGGTCCCAACGGGGCAGGAAAGACAACCCTGTTGCGGGTACTGGCCACCGCCGTGCCCCCGGACAAGGGGGCGTTCACGGTGCTCGGCAACGACCCCGCCACGACCGCCGGACGGCAGGAGGTGCGGCGCGCGCTGGGCTATCTGCCGCAGTCACCCGGCTTCCACCCGGACTTCACGGCCTTCGAGTTCGTCGACTACGTGGCGATCCTCAAGGAGCTGACGGACCGCACCGCCCGCCACCGCGAGGTGCGGCGGGTCCTGGAGGACGTCGCGCTGTCCGACGTACGGGGCAAGCGCATCAAGAAGCTCTCCGGCGGGATGCGGCAGCGGGTCGCGCTGGCCGCGGCCCTCGTCGGCGACCCCGGTTTCCTGGTCCTCGACGAGCCGACCGTCGGCCTCGACCCCGAACAGCGCATGCGTTTCCGGGAGTTGATCGCCCGGGCGGGGGAGGGGCGGACCGTGCTGCTCTCCACCCACCAGACCGAGGACGTCGCGATGCTCTGCCACCGTGTGATCGTCATGGTCCGCGGCCGTGTCCGCTTCGAGGGCACCCCGGCCGAGCTGACCGCACGGGCGGCGGGCCGGGTGTGGAGCAGCACCGAACGCGACCCGGGCGCGTGGGCCGGATGGCGCACCGGCACCGGCTCCTTCCGCAACGTAGGCGAGCCCCCCGAGGGCGCCGACCTCGTCGAACCGACCCTGGAGGACGGCTACTTGCTCACCCTCGACGGCGAGGCCTCGGAGGTGGCGGCCGCATGAGCACCGTTCTCGAGACACCCGTCCGGGCCGTCGAGCCGACGCACCCGCCACGCTCCTGGGCCGCCGTGTTCGCACTCGCCCGCTTCGAGGCGCGCGAGCTGCGCATGACCGTCTCCTTCCTCGGCATCGCGGCCCTGTACATCGCCTGGATCGTGTGGCAGAGCACGCAGAGCCAGGGCGACTACCCGGTCCTCCAGGACGTCGACCGGGCCACGCAGACCATGCCGATGCTGGTCGGGCTCGCCGTCATGCTGGGCGTCAACCGCGCGGTCGTCCGCTCCCACCGGCACGACACGGACCGCCACTTCGACGCGCTGGTCGTCGAGCCGTGGCGGCGCACGGTCGCCCACGCGCTGTCGATCGTCCCGGCCGTCCTGTTCACGGCGGTGTGCGTCCTCGTCCAGTTCACCTGGGCCGCGCTCAAGCCCGGCGCGGCCGGACACGGTTCGCCCGCCGAACTCGCCGTCGGCCCGCTGACGGTCCTGCTGTTCGGTGCGCTCGGTGTCCTCTTCGCCCGACTGGTCCGCTCGGTCTTCGCCGCGCCGGTCATCCTCGTCCTCCTGCTCTTCGGGATGCTCTTCGTGGCGCCCTCGTCCGGCTCCAACTGGACGAGCTGGCTGGTTCCGGTCGTCACCGAGAGCGGCTCCTCCCCGTTCCCCTCCGACCTGCTGGGCCGCCCCGCCGGCTGGCACGTCCTGTACCTCGTCGGGCTCGTCCTGCTCGCGGCCCTGGTCGCGGTGCTGGTCAGCGGCGGGCGTACGACGGTCGTCAAGGCGGCCGTCGCCGGATCGCTCGCCCTCACGCTGGTGGGCGCTGTCGGCCAGTCCGGGGGCACTCCGGCCGGGTCGACGCCGGCCCGCGAGCGGGCGACCAACTCTCCGGCGAAGGTCCAGTCGTGTCTGAAGCACGGCGGATCCACGTACTGCGCCTTCCCCGAGTGGACCGGCCGCACCGCCGACTGGGCCGAGGTCGTCGACCGGGTCCAGAACCTCGCGGGTGGCAGCGCCGGGGGCGAGCGGCTGACCGTACGGCAGCGCGTCGACGCCACCTACGGGCTGACCTCCGACACCGCGATCTCCCCGGCCACCACGCCCGGCCAGGTGACCGTCGGCACGGAGTGGGGCGGCAACCGCGTCCCCGAGTTCGCCGCCGCCGCCGCGTCCGTGCTGGTGGCGGGGAACGAGAAGGCGGGCAGCGAGGTGTGCGACGCCCGCATGGTGACGATCATGTGGCTGGCGCTGGGAGGGGAGTCCGACCCGATGACCGCGCTCCGCAACGTCCGCCTCGACGACAGCGTCTCGGGCTCCGCCATCGTCCTGTCCCCCACGGAACCCCTGAGCATGAGCGCCGAACAGACCCGGATCGTGGTGGAGCTGCTCAAGAAGCCCCGATACAGCGTCGTCGGCAAGGTGAAGGCCAATTGGACGGAGCTCACCTCGCCGAAGACGCCGACCGCGCGGGTTGCGGAACTCCTGGGAGTACCGGCCGCGGACAAGTCGGCGGCCGGCGCGGGAGCGGACGGTGGCTCGTGCGACGAATGACCGTCACGACACGCGCCCTGCTGACCCCCGTGCTGCGCACGCTGCCCTGGCGCGCGCTCGCGGCCGGCGGTGCCGCGGGGCTGCTGCTGGCCGGCATCCCGCGCCTGCTGTCCGGCGCCCCCGACCCGTGGCTCGGCCTCCTCGCGCTGCGGGGCGCCGCGCTCGCCCTGGCCCTCGGCCTGGCGTTCCTGCTGGACGACCCGGCCCGGCACATCACCTCGGCGGTGCCGGTGAGGCGCCCGCTGCGCGTCGGCCTGCGCGTGGCACTCGCCGCCCCGTGGGCCGCGCTCTGCTGGACGGCCGCGCTGTTCCTCGTACCCGAGGAGGTCCGGCCGCCGGTCGGCGCCCTCACCCTGGAGGCCGTCGCCACCGCCGTGTTCGCTCTCTCCGCGGCGGCCCTGGTCGTCCGGCGCTCGACCGTCACCGAGCCGGGAGTGGCGGTGTCGGCCTGGCTCCTGTCCACCGCGGCCGCCGCATTCCTCCTCCTGCCCGACGGCTGGGCCCTCCTGGTGACCCCGGACGACCCCCGCTGGACCGACACCCACGAACGCTGGGCCATGCTCCTGACGGTGGCACTGGTGGTGGGATCGAGGGCGTGCGTGGAACCTCTACGGACTGGGCTGCGGTTTCGCCCCTTTTAGGGGCGCGGGGAACTGCGCGACCAGCCCCCACCGGCCGTGACTTCGAATCGGTCCGTCGTCCCCTCCGCTCAGGACTCCGTCCGATACATCAAGTCGGTCTCGTGCGTGACGAACCCCAGCCGCTCATAAACAGCCACCGCCGCCTTGTTGTCCGCATCGACGTACAACATCGCCGTCGGCACCCCCCGCCCCTCCAGATACCGAAGCCCGATCGTGGTGAGGGCCTTGCCGAGCCCACCCCCCTGAGCCCCGGGCCGTACGCCCACGACGTACACCTCCCCGAGCCCCTCCTCCGCATGGACCTTCGTCCAGTGGAAGCCGATCAGCTCCTCGCCCCGGAAGGCGAGAAAGAACCCGGCCGGATCGAACCACGGCTCACCCTTGCGGTCGTCGAGGTCCCGCTGACCGAGCGAACCCTGCTCGGGGTGGTGCGCGAAGGCGGCGGCGTTCGCGGCCAGCCACGCCGAGTCGTCCTCACCGGGCACGAACGTCCGTACGTGCACACCGTCGGGAAGCTTCGGCGCGGGCAGGTCCAGGTCCGTCAACGGCCTCCGCATCTGCCGCAGTTCGCGGAAGAGCGTGAGGCCGAGGACCTGGGCGAGATGGCGGGCCGCGGAGTGGCCGCCGTGGGCCCAGACCCGCACCCGCTTGCCGGACTCGGCGAGCAGCGCGTTGCCGAGCGCCCGCCCGTGCCCGTGCCCCCGGTGCGCCGGGTGGACGACCAGTTCGGCGGCCGGGGCCTCGACCGGGTCGGTGTCCTCCAGCTGCGCGTACGCGACGAGCCGGTCCTGGGAGGTCAGCAGCAGATGCCGGACGCCCTCCCGGGCGCCACCGCGCAGTTGCAGCCGGCCCTGCTCGGACACCGCCTGCTGGCCGTCGGCCCGGGCGGCCTCCGCGAGGAGGTCGAGCACGGCCTCGGTCTGCTCGGGGCTCAGTGCGGACAGGATGTCGAGGGAGCGGGCCGGGACAGCCGGTGCGGTGTCTTCGCTGGTCATGAGTACGAGAGTACGACGTGTCCGGTTCATGGCGAAGTGGCCCGGCGAGTGAGGACACGGCCACTGCGCCGTGAGTGCGCCGGGGGCCTGCAACCTGTCCGGTTCGCGGCGAATCGCCCCGCGCGGCAATCAGTCCGTAACCCTGAACCCCCTGTCGCGCTACGCGCGTTGACTCTAGGCTGCGCCGGGACGGGGCCCACATATCAGCCGACCCACAGGGGGGCACATGTCAGCCACACCTCATCCGTACCGACGCAGACGCCGGACGACCCGCTTCCTCGCGGCGGCCGCGGGCGTCGCCACCGTCGGCGCCCTCGTCGCCGCGATGCCGGCGTCCGCGGGCGAGACGGGCAAGAAGAAGCCCGGCCACCAGAAGCCGGGCCGCTACCAGGACGTCCAGCTGCTCTCCTTCAACGACCTGCACGGCAACCTGGAGCCGCCGGCCGGTTCCTCCGGCCGGGTCACCGAGCTTCAGCCGGACGGCACCAGCAAGACGATCGACGCGGGCGGTGTCGAGTACCTGGCGACGCATTTGCGCCAGGCTCGCGAAGGCAACAAGTACTCGGTCACGGCGGCCGGCGGCGACATGGTCGGTGCCTCCCCGCTGATCTCCGGGCTCTTCCACGACGAGCCCACCATCGAGGCGCTGAACAAGCTCGACCTCGATGTGACGAGCGTCGGCAACCACGAGTTCGACGAGGGTGCCAAGGAGCTGGGCCGCCTGCAGAAGGGCGGCTGCCACCCCACGGACGGCTGTTACGTGGAGGGCAAGAAGTTCAAGGGCGCCGACTTCCCGTACCTCGCGGCGAACGTCCTCGACGAGAAGACCAAGAAGCCGATCCTCAAGCCCTACTGGGTGTGGAAGAAGAACGGCGTGAAGGTCGGCTTCATCGGCGTCACGCTTGAGGACACCCCGGGTGTCGTCTCCGCCGAGGGCGTGAAGGGCCTCAAGTTCAAGGACGAGGTCGAGACGATCAACAAGTACGCCAAGGAGCTGGAGAAGCAGGGCGTCAAGTCCGTCGTCGCGCTGATCCACGAGGGCGGGCTGCCCGCCTCGGCGGCGTACAACTACGACTGCGACTCGCCCGGTGGCGGCGACGGCATATCCGGCCCCATCGTGGACATCGCCAAGAACATCACGCCGAAGGTCGACGCGCTGGTCACCGGCCACACCCACGCCGCGTACGCGTGCACGATCAACGATCCGTCGGGCAAGCCCCGTACGGTCACCTCGGCCGCGTCCTTCGGGCGGCTCTACACCGACACGACGCTCACGTACGACCGCTGGACCGGCGACATCGCCCGGACCGCCGTCGCCTCCGCGAACCACGTGGTCACGCGTACCGTGCCCAAGGCCACGGACATGACCGAGCTGATCGCGAAGTGGAACACGCTCGCCGCGCCGATCGGCAACAAGCCCATCGGCTACATCTCCGGTGACATCTCCAACGCCGGCACCGAGTCCCCGATCGGCGACCTGATCGCCGACGCGCAGCTCGCGTACGGCAAGGAGCTGGACCCCGGGACCGACCTCGCGCTGATGAACCCGGGCGGTATCCGGGCGCCCCTCACCTACGCGGCCAAGGGCGGCGAGGGCGACGGCGTGGTGACCTACGCCGAGGGCTTCACGGTCCAGCCGTTCGCCAACACGGTGAACCTGCAGAACTTCACCGGCGCCCAGCTCGTCCAGGTGCTCAAGGAGCAGGTCACCGGCGTGAACGCGGCCTCGCCGAAGGTGCTCCAGATCTCGAAGGGCCTGACCTACACGCTCGACCTGACGAAGGCCGGAGCCGACCGTGTCGTCACCGACTCGATCAAGCTGAACGGTGCCGCGATCGACCCGGCCGCCACCTACCGCGTCGCGACGAACAGCTTCCTCGCGGGCGGCGGCGACGGTTTCACCACCCTGGGTCAGGGCACCGGCGACCTGGTGGGCGACGACGACCTCGCGGCCCTGGAGAAGTACCTGCTGGCGAACTCCTCGGCCACGAACCCGATCGCGCCGCCCGCGGCCGACCGGATCACCGTCGTGAAGTAGCCACCCGGTAACGGCGATCTGTCCGTGAGGTAGATCGCAAAGGGCCTATTGGAGTTGCGGGTGGGGTTGGTACGCATGGTCGAATCAGTCGATGCGTACCCCCCATCCCATCTCGGCGCATTCCCACTCCCCTCCGAACCCGTACGAGGATCTCGCCGCCCTCGACGACGGACCCCTTGAGGACTTCCTCCAGGTGGAGGAGCCGGTCGTGATCGAAGGGGCCGAGCAGGAGGCGGAGTGGGCACCGCCCAACCACCGCCGGGGCTCCCGCGACCGCCGGGGCTCCGGGGCCCGCCCCCGCCGTCGCACCCGCCGGCGCGGGCGAAGTCCCTTCGCCGGACTGTCCCTCGCCGTCAAGGCCGTCATCGCGGTGCTCGTTCTCGCCGCCTTCCTCGCCCTCGGCGACCGCTGGGCGCTCCTGTACGCCGAGCGCACCGCGGCCGAGAAGGTACGGGACCAGCTGAAGCTGAGCGCGTCCCCCGAGGTCGAGATCGACGGCTTCCCCTTCGTCACCCAGATCCTCGACCAGCGGCTCGACTCCGTGTCGGTCACCGTCCCGGACGTGGCGGCCGACCGGGTCTCCCTGGCGAAGGTCTCCGCCACCGCGACGGGCGTACGGGTCGACGGCGGACCCACCTCCCTGCGCGGCGTCCGGATCCCGGAGCTGCACGGCGAGGTGCTGCTCTCCTTCGACGACCTGAACCGCGAACTCGGCGCGTCCCAGATGACGTTCACCGGTCACGGCGGCGACGAGGTGCGCGCACGCGGGGTGCTGCCCGTCGCCGGGCACGACCTGCGGATGCGGGCCGACGCACGGATCGAGCGCGACGGCGAGCGCGGTATCTCGACCGAGGTCGGCGGTATGCGCCTGGACATCGGCGACCTGGCCACCTTCCGTCCCGGCACCCGCGAGTCCCAGGGACTGCACCTGACCCGCAAGTCCGCCACGCGCCTGGCGAAGGAGAAGAAGAAGGCCAAGGAGCTGCTGTCGGTGCCGTCGATCGCGAAGCGGATCGGCGTGCCGGACTCCGCGGTCAAGGAGGCGCTGAGCGACGACTCCAAGTTCGAGGAGTTCACCGGCTCTCCCCGTTTCGCCGGCCAGTTGATGAAGGTCAACCTCATCGACCTCGCCGTGGCCAACCCCGCGCTCCTCAAGCGCCTCGGCTTCGACCTGGCCCTCCTCGACGGCCTCTCCCGCCTGACGCGCCCCGCCCTCGTCGACCGCCTCTCCATCGGCTTCCGCCTCCCGAAGCCCCCGAAGGGCGAACTGACCTTGCGGGACGTGCGCGTGCAGAAGGACGGGATCAGAGTGCGGGTCACCGGGCAGGGCCTGGCGATCGGCAAGTAGCCCGCCGAGCAGGCCGCGCGGTAAATAAGTTCCGGGTGAGCGGCGTAATAAAGTCTGTGTGAATTGCGGTTCGGTTCCCGCGGGTTCCTGAAAATCCATCTCAGTCGCAATTAATTGAGGTCTCAGCGGATTTGGCGATTTTCGCTTCCGTGGTCTCGTAGTGTTTTCCATGTCGAAGCCGAACGGGGCTCACGACAAAGGGAAATACACCGCAGAAGAAACCGCAGAAGAAAGAGGACGTCTCATGAGCTTCCACAAGATCACCCCGGTCAAGAAGAACCGCAAGCCGGCCGCCCCCAAGAAGCACGCCGCGAAGCCCGCGCCGAAGCCCGGTGCCAAGAAGCCGCAGCGTCGCCCGGTGGGCAAGAAGTAGCCACTGCCACGAGGCGGGGTCTCCGGATTCGTTCCGGAGACCCCGCCTCGGCCATTTTCCGGATCTGCTGCCGGGAACCGGCGACTCGGCGACTCGGGTAATCAGTGACTCGGCGACTCAGGTAGTCAGGAAAGGGAATGTGACGGCATGCGGGAAGTCCGGGAGGCATTCGCGCGGTTCTGGCCGCTGACGCGCGGCGACCGCAGATGGCTGCTGCTGATCATCGCGTGCGTGATCGTGTCGGCGCTGGCGGAGACGGCCTCGATCCTGCTCTTCGCGGAGCTGACCGACCACGCGCTCAAAGCCGGTTCGCTCGCCGCCTTCTGGGGCCCGGCCGGGGCCTGGCTCGGCGTCGCCGTGCTCGGCGCGATCGTCGGATACCTCGGGAACTCGCTCGCCGTCTGGACGGCCGAGAGATTCGTCCTGCGGCTGCGCGCGAGCGTGTTCCGGCATGTCCAGGAACTGCCGCCGCACTTCTTCCAGAAGCACCGGCAGGGCGATCTGGTCGAACGGCTCACGGGCGATGTCGAGGCCATCGAGCAGATGGTCGTGTCGGGGGTCGTGGGCACGGTCTCCGCCCTCTTCTCGGCGCTCTTCTACTCCGCCGCCGCCCTCTGGCTCCGCTGGGACCTCGCCCTGGTCACCTTCCTCCTCGCCCCTCTCTTCCTCGTCTCGGCCCGCCGCTTCGCCGGCCGGATCAGGACCGCCGCCCAGGACGAGCGCACCGCCGACGGCGCGATCACCTCGGTGGTCGAGGAGTCACTGGGCAACGTCGTGCTCACCCAGGCCTACAACCGCCGCCGCGCCGAGGAGAAGCGCCTCGACCGCGAGGCCAGGGCCTGGCTGCGCGCCAGCGTGCGCGGCGCCCGCGCGAGTGAGCTGTACGAGCAGTTCGTCGAGGTCGTCGAGACGGTGTGCGTGCTCGCGGTCATCGGACTCGGTGCCTGGGAGATCTCCCAAGGGCGCATGTCCCTCGGCCAGTTGCTCGCCTTCGCCGCCTTCCTCGGCTACCTCTACCCCCCGATCCGGGACCTCGGCCAGCTCGGTCTGACACTGACCGCCGCGACGGCCGGCGCCCAGCGGCTCCAGGAGATCCTGGACGCCGAGCCCGCGGTCACCGACCCCGCAGAACCGGTCCGGCCCTGGCCCGTGCGCGGCTGGGTCAGCTTCCACGGCGTCTCCTTCCGCTACCCGGGCGGGCCGGAGCACGACGCCCTGCACGACGTGACGTTCACCGCGGGGCCCGGCGAGTTCGTCCTCGTCACCGGCCCGAGCGGCGCCGGAAAGTCGACGCTGTCCAAGCTCCTGACCCGTTTCTACGACCCCACCGAGGGCGTGATCTGCCTGGACGGCGTCCCGCTCACGGACGTACCCCTGGAGTTCCTGCGCGAGAACGTCGCCCTGCTGCCCCAGGAGACGCTGATCCTGCACGGCTCGATCCGCGAGAACATCGGGTGCGGGCGGCCGGGCGCGAACGAGAAGGAGATCGAACGGGCCGCGCGGGACGCCGACGCCCACGCGTTCATCGGCGCGCTGCCGGACGCGTACGACACGGAGATCGCTCCCGGCACGGCCATCCTCTCCGGCGGCCAGCTCCAGCGCATCGCCCTCGCCCGCGCGATCCTGCGGGCCGCCCCCGTCCTCGTACTCGACGAACCGACCACCGGCCTCGACGGGCCCGCCGCCCGCCGGGTCGTCCAGCCGCTGCGGCGACTGGTCTCCGGCCGTACGACCGTCATGATCACCCATGATCTGACGCTGGCCCCCGACGCCGACCGGATCCTCGTCGTGGACGGCGGACGGCTGGTGGAGGAGGGCACGCACGAGGAACTGATGGCGCGGGGCGGGGTGTACGCGGGGCTCGCGGGGCCGATGCCGGCGGACGCGGAGACGACGATGAGGCTGTTTCCGCAGCCGATCCCCTGAGGGCGTGGCCGAGTTGGGGCGCCGGCTGGGGAGCGGCTCTTGGCTCGCACTCCCCAGCCGGACGGGTGTCGACCGGCGTGACGGCGTGACGGCGTGACGGCGTGACGTCGGGCCGCCGGGCCGTCGTCAGGCGGTCGGGTTCCAGGTGCCCAGCCAGTCCGCGACCTCCTGGCCGGTGGCCTGGGCGTCGGTCAGCTGCGGGCGGTCGCCGCTCGCGGGCCCCGAGCCGGGGCCGGTGTTCCTGTACTCGGCGAAACGGTCGTTCTTCCAGGAGAAGCCGCCCATGTCCGACCACGGCGTCGACTTGATGGCCGCGCCGAGCGTGGAGTTGCGGACCGTGGTCTGCGGGCGCAGGGTCGCGTCGCCGCCCGCGTGCCAGTTGCGGCCGAGGAAGAAGCTCCCGGCGGACACGTCACCGTTCACGACCGAGCGGTTGATGAGGATGCCCTTGCGGTCGGCCGGGGTGCTGGGCGCGGTGATGTAGCCCGCCGACGTGCCGTCCCAGCGCTTCTTCAGGGTGATGACGGACTGGTCGAGCACGGCGGTCGCGCGGCCGAAGACGAAGTCGACGTTGCCGCTGACGTAGGAGTTGGTGGCATAGACCCGGCCGAGCCTGTCCTTGGCCGCGGTGTCCAGGAGCAGGGTGTCCTGGTCGCCGTCGACGATGATCCCGTCGAGGAGGACCTGGTCGGCGGCGGTGCGCAGCGCCACGGCCTGGTGGCCGCTGAGGCCCTGGTTCCTCGCCTCGTCGAAGTCGTTGTTGATCGTCAGGTTGCGGGCCTGGAAGTCGTCGGCCTCGACGGCGACGGTCGCGCTGCCGCTCGTGCCGTACGTGCCGCCGCCGGGCTTCGCCGTACCGGCCGCGTTGTTGAAGACGATGACCGTGTCCTTGCGGCTCGCCCCCGCGCCCTGGATGGTCACGTGCGGCTTGTTCGCCGGCACCTTGACCGTCTCGCGGTACGTGCCCGGCTTGACCGAGATCACCACGCGCGAGGGGTTGTTGGCGGGGACGGCGTCGACGGCGGCCTGGACGGTCGTGAACTGGCCCGAGCCGTCCTTGGCCACGGTGAGGGTGGCGGCCGCCGCCTTGGTGCCTGCCGTCGTGACGGTGCCGACCGCGGTGCCGATCGTCGTACGCGGACCCGTACCGGCCGTGAGCAGCGCGGGCACGTCCGCCGTCCTGTCGAGCGTGTAGCCGTAGAACGACCCGGGGTCGAAGGCGGTGCCGCCGCTCTCGTTGCGGCCGCTGGTGCCCGAGAAGGTGTTGCCGCGCTGGACGATCGCGGCCGTGGAGTCCTTGGTGACGGGGTTGTTCATGCCCTGGAAGTAGCTGTTCTCCAGGACCATTTTGGTCTTGCCCCGCGAGTAGTTGCCGTAGGACGACTTGATCGTGGTGCCCGGGTCGTCCTGCAGCCAGTTGTTGTAGAGGTGCGCGTGGGCCGCGTTGTCCGTGGACGGGTTGCGCTGCTCGGTCTCGCGGAACCAGTTGTGGTGGATCGTGATGTCGGTGACGACGTTCTCGGTCCAGCCGATGCCGAAGGTCTTGTTGTTGTCGCTGAGCCTGTTCCAGGACACCGTGACGTTCGTGCTGTCCTTGCGGACGTCGATGAGCCCGTCGGCCATGTGGCGCAGGTCGTTGTGGTCGATCCACACGTGGTGGGCGCCGTCCATCTGGACCGCGTCGAAGTCGTGGTCCTTGTCGTTCCAGACGCCCTGGTAGGAGTCGCGGATCGTCAGGTTCCGGATGATCACGTTGTGCACACCGGTGCCGAGGAAGAAGCCGCCGCCGACGATCTGCCCGGACGTGCCCTGACCCACGATGGTCTTGTCGGACCTGACCTTGATCTCCTTGCCGACCGGGTCCATGGTGATCGCCGCGGCCACGACGATGACGTACGGCTCCTCGGCGGTCGCGTACTTCTCCAGGTCGGCGAGGGTCTTCACGGTGACCGTCCGGCCGTCCCGGCCGCCGTAAGTCCCGTTCTGGCCGAGTGAGTTGACGGATGCGAACCCGTCGGCGGTGTCGGCGGCCCAGGCCGGCGCGGCGGCAGTGGTGGCCGTTGTGGCCGCGGTGGCGGCGGACGCCGTCTGTCGGGCGCCCTCGCCGAAGACGCCGAGGCCGGTGCCGTAGGTCGTGGTCACGGCGGCGGTCAGGGCCAGTGGGATGCCGACCGTCAGTGCGGTACTCCGTCTGCGGTGGCGGGGTCGGGCCGTCGCCTTGCCGCGGCGCTCGCTCATGCGGCGTACCTTCCGTGCGGGGGTGGGGGGAATCGGATCGCTGGTGAGTCGCCGCCCCGCACGGAAAGGTTGCCGGGAATCCGCCTGCTCGGCGGAGGTCTTCGGAAGGTCCTCGGATCCGGCTACGCGCGGCGGACGGCCTGCGGTGGCTCCGGCTCCCTGGGCGAGCGCGGAACCTGTGACTCCCAGCGCCAGTTGAGGAGGGCCGCGAGGGCGACGAAGGATGCCGCCGGTATGCATACGAGCAGCAGGACCACCGGTGCCTCGCCGTTGGCGACGACCAGCGCCACGAGGAGCGCGAGCATGCAGAGGAGGACGACGATCGCGCCGGTCCACGCGTGCTCCCAGGCCTTGCGGTGGCCCGCGCGGCGCCGGATGCGCGCCTCGACCTCCGGGCGGCGGTCCCAGGGCATGCCGCGATGCCGGGCCGCGGCGGTGAGAAGGTCCGCGACTTCGGCGTGCGGGTCGTCCAGTTGCCGGTCGTCGAGGTGCGGAAGGCCCGGGCGGCGGCCGTCGTTCCCGTACAGGACGGTGACGTGACGGCGGGCCGAGAGGCCCCCGCCGCGCGGGGTGGGCTCGACACGGATGTCGTAGATGTCGAGCAGCCGGCCCCTGGGCGGCTTCCTCCGCCCGCGGTTGTCCCTGGAGATCGTCAAGAGATGTGCCGGTGGATGCGTCGGCGACCGTACCGGCGGAGGTACGCCTACACCGGCACAGTGAGCGTGGCCGTGTAGCCCTTCTCGACGCTGCCCTTCGTCGTCGCCAGCTGCTGGTCGTAGCCGTCGCTGAAGATGTTGTCCGTCTCCAGTGAGAGCTGGCTCATGTTCTGGACGCTGCGGTCGTAGCCGTCCGTCGCGTACACGGTGTCGCACACGTCCTTGGCGAAGGCGAGCTGTGAAGTGGCCGTGATGGACGTGGCGTTGGTGGCGTCCTCCAGGCTGCCGTACACCTCGAAGTGGATGTGGGGCCAGCGGCCGGTGTAGCAGGCCGGGAAGATGCTGGTGAACGTGACCTGCCCCTTGGCGTCGGTCTCCTGGACGCCGCGCAGGTAGTTCTCCTCGGTGACGCCCTCGGAGTAGAGGGAGTAGTTGCCGTCCCGGTCGCAGTGCCAGAGATAGACGGCGGCGCCCTCCTTGGGCGTACCGCAGCCCGAGGCGGCGTCGACGACGGTGAGGGTGACCGTCAGCGGCACCCCTTCCGCCTTGCCGCTCGCCGATCCGAAGCTGGAGGTGATGTCCTTGCGGACGACACCGCTCTCCTTCAGGACGTTCACCCCGTTGGAGCCGTCACCGGGGTACGGGCCGGCCGTCTCGCCGGGGATGGTCTCGCACTCGGCGCTCCCGGAGGAGGCGGCGGAGGAGGAACTGGTGGAGGGGTCGGACGAGGAGGCCGAGTTGTCCGAGTCGTCGCTGCTGCATCCCACCAGCGGCACCAGGCCGACACCGGCCAGCAGCCGGATCATCTTCCGTCGCTGAAGCGTGGGCAGGTCGAAGGAGAGACCCCTGTCGTGGTCGTGCAGTTCTTCACCCATGGCTGTTCTCCCTCATGGCTGCTCGCCCTGTGCCTGTGCCTGTGCCTGTCCACGGCCGCTTCCGCGCCCGCGTCCGTGCCACCTGCTGATTGAAAGTGACAGTAGGCGGTTTGTCTGTGGGGCATCCATGGGGCGGCTGTTCGTCGGCTGAGGGGACAGAGCGGGAAACGCAGCCACGATGTGCTCCCGGGGTGCTCCCGTGCGCCTGCCCGTGCGGCCGGTACACGACCGACCGGCTCGTCGTTCACCTTCGGACGGCGGGTCGGGGACACGGGGGTCGGGTCATGAGGGTGCCACTGCGGGAGGCGCGAGTACAACGACGGGTCGGTCTTGGCATGGCCGCCGCGGCGCTGCTCGCGCTGGCCGTCGCGCTGGCCCGCGGCGACGGTCCCGACGGGACGTCGATGTGGATCTCGGCGGTCTCGGCGTTCGTCTCGCTCTGCGCCTTCCTGGCCGACCTGCTGCGCGAGCCGGCGGACACCGGCACCGGCACCGACCGACGGCAGCGGGCGGCCGACGAACTCGCCGACGCGGTGCACGCCCAATGGATGGCGGAGGCCCGGCTGCGCCGGTTGCAGGACCCGGAGCCGCTGAACGTCCACTGGTCCAGGGTCGGTCCGCCGCTCGCCGACCACGGCCGCAACATCCGGCCAGGGGCCGTGCTCCCGGAGCCGCGCGACGGCGACCAGGGGCTCGACCGGATCGTCGAGACGTTCCGCGCGCTTCCCCGCGGGCGGCTGGTCGTGCTGGGCGAGCCGGGTGCGGGAAAGACCGTCCTCGCCGTGCGGTTCGTGCTCGGGGCGCTCGCCGCCCGGCAGCCGGGCGACCCGGTGCCGGTGCTGTTCCCCCTGGCCGGCTGGGATCCCCGGTCCGTCGGCCTTCGCGACTGGCTGGCCGAGCGGCTGGCGACGGAGTACCGGCCGCTGGCCGCCGTCGCGGGTGAGCGCACCATGGCTCGCGAACTGCTGGACGCCGGGCTCCTGTTGCCCGTACTCGACGGGTTCGACGAACTTCCCGATTCGGCGCACAAGGAGGCGCTGCGGTGCCTCAACGTCGAACTCGACGAACGGCTGCCCGTCCTGCTCACCTGCCGTGCCGGGGTCTGGGCCCGGGCCGTGCAGGGCGGCGATGTGCTGACCGCCGCCGAGGTCGTACGGCTGCGGCCGCTGGACCTCGCCACCGCGGGCCGCTATCTGGAGAGCACCGCGCGACCGGACGGCAGCGGCTCCACCCCCTGGACGCCGGTCCTGCGGGACCCGCCCCCGCCGCTGGCCGAGGTGCTGGGGTCGCCGTTGATGGTGGCGCTGGCCCGCACGGTGTACGGGGACGACTCCCGTGACCCGGCCGAGCTGCGGGACCCGGCCCGCTTCCCCACGGCGGCGCGAGTCGAGGAACACCTGCTGGAGGCTTTCGTCCCGGCCGCCTTCGGCGGGGCCGACGGCACCTGGAGTCCGGACGCGGCGCACCGCTGGCTCCGCCGTCTCGCCCGCGACGTCGACACCGCCGGCACCGGCAGGCTGGCCTGGTGGGAGTTTCCGGCGGCGATGCCCCGGGCGCTGCGTGTGACCGGTCCCGCCGTACTGGCGCTGATCGCCTCGGCCGCGCTGCTGGTGCCGCTGGCCGAGTACGGGCCCGGCGTGGTCGCCAACTGGGACAGCCGGCCGTCGACCGTCCTCAACTACGCGGGCATTCTGCTGGGCCTGTGCTTCGGACTCGCCCGGCTGCTGCCCGCCACGGCTCGATCCCCGCACGGGCCACGGCAGTTGGCGCGGACGGCCCTGAGGATGACCGGCGCCGCCACGGTCGTCGCGGTGGCCATGGGTCTGCTCGTGCCGCCCCTGGTCGGTTCCCGGCTCGGTGCCGTGCTCACACCGAGACCCTCCTGGTTCCTCAACGGCTGCTGTTTCGGGCTGATTCTGTCGATGATGTTCGGTGTCGCCGGTCTGCCCCGACGCCCCCTCCCGCTGGGCCTGCCGTGGGCGGGCAGCCCGGGCGGTCCACGGGCCGTGCGCGCGGTGGGGGCCCTCGTCTTCTTCGTCGGTCTCGCGATCTACGGCTACGCGAGGGAGCCGGTCCCTGCCGTCCCCGCCATCACCTGTCTCGCGGCCGGGCTGCTGCTCTTCCTGGCCGGGCTGCGGCGCGGGGAGCGGACGGCGACTCCGTACACCGGCCCGGCCGCCGTGCTGCGCGGCTTCAGGAGGGGACTGCTTCGGGGATTCGTCGCCTGCACGCTCATCGGTGTCTGCGTGGGGGCGGTCGTCGGCTGTGTCACCGGTGCCTTCGCCGCGTACCGGATCCACTCGGCCGACCCACGCGTGAACGGCGAGTCGACCGAGGGCTGGCGGCTCCAGGAGACGGACGAGGGCGATCGCACGGTCCACTCGACGGTGCGGGAGGAGTTCCTGCTGGTGGGTCGTACGGGACTCGACAAGCCGTTCGCCGTGAGGAAGGGGGCCCGGATCTCCTGGGACGACGAACTCGGGAGGTTCACGGGGACGGTACGGATCGAGGAGAAGCAGGACCAGTGGATGATCGTCTGGAAGGGGGGAGGCAAGTGGAAGGGCAGGCCCGTCGACGCCCACAACCTGGTGGTCGCCCTGCCGTACGAGGCCGAGGTCTGGCTCGTACACCGCCCGGTCGGGACCGTCGTACTCGACGCGGTGGTGCCCTTCGTGGCCTTCGGCGTGCTCATCGGTGCCATCGGCGGGTGCGCCTCCGGCGTCTACCGCGCCCTGAACACCCCGTCCGACACCATGCGTGCGGCCGGTCCGCGCAGCACCCTGCGCACCGACCGCGACGCCACTCTCGCGAGGAGCGCGATCGCCGCCCTCCTCGCGGGCGGGGTCTGTCTGGTGCTGATCTCGGCGATGCCACCCGGCGGCACGGTGGGCACCATGCACACCGAGGTGTGGGTCCAGGTCGGTACGTCCTCGCTCGCGCTGAGCGCCTGGGGCCGGCTCGGCACGGCCAGGATCTGGCTGGCCCTGACCGGCCGGGCGCCGTGGCGGCTCATGGGGTTCCTCGACGAGGCCCACCGCCGCGGGGTGCTGCGCCAGTCGGGCGCGCTCTACGAGTTCCGTCACCTACGACTCCAGCAGAGCCTCGCGGCGACGGCGGGCGGCGGGATGGTGCCCCCTCGCCGCAGGAGCGCCCTCTCCACGGCCTCCCGGCGCAGGGGCGAGGCCTTCGTGACGGGCGTCATCAGCGCGGCCACATCGCTCGGCCCCCGCTCCACAGCCGCTCCGCCCGACCGGTCGACGAGGGACGAGCACCTGCACGACGCGTACAACCGACTCGGCCCACCGCCCACGGGAGACACCCGATGAGCGAGCCCACGCCCCCGCCGGCTCCCTCTCCCACCGCCCCTCCCGGCGCCTCTCCAGGGCCGGAGGCGACCCCGGAGACCAGGAGGAGCTGGCGCGACCTTCCCGTCGAGCAGCAGATCGACTCCTGGGAGACGGCCGTCCCGGGAAGCGCGGAGCGGATGCTGCGCCAGGTCGAGGCGGACTAAGAACACCGCCGCCGGCTGGACCGGGTGGAGGTCCGCTTCCGGATGTTCGGCGCGGTGCTGGGAGGCACGGGCGTCACCGGCGTCTTCTGGCTCACGAAACACCTGGTGGACCATGATGCCCCGGCCTTCGCGGCGGGCGTCTTCGGCGCGAGTGCGGCCGCGTTCGCGGGCTTGGTGCTCAGAGCCGACCGGAGGCGGGGGCTGTGAGGGAGACGGCCCCGCCCCGGTTCTCGGGGCGGAGGCCCGGGGCTTCTTCCTCGGGAACGTCAGTCGGGGGTCAGGCGCCACAGGGAGGTGACTTCGGCGGCTCGGGCGCTGTGGAGTGGGTCCGTGGTGTCGTGGATTCGGGGGTGGTGGGGGCTTGTGTCGAGGCGGTCCGTCACATGCAGGCCCGCCGTGGTGATGGCGGTCAGCAGGTCCGCGCGGGTTCTGAGGCCCAGGTGTTCCGCCAGGTCGGACAGGATGAGCCAGCCCTCGCCTCCCGGGTGGAGGTGCGCGGCCAGGCCGTGCAGGAAGCCGTGGAGCATCGTGCCGTCCGGGTCGTAGACGCCCTGTTCGACGGTGGAGGTCGGACGGGCCGGGAGCCAGGGCGGGTTGCAGACCACCAGGTCGGCGCGGCCCTCGGGGTAGAGGGCGGGGCCGGTGACCTCGATGCGGTCGGCGAGGCCCAGCCGGTCGGCGTTCTCGCGGGCGCAGACCAGGGCGCGCGGGCCGATGTCGGTGGCCACGACGTGGGCGACACCCCGGCGGGCCAGTACGGCGGCCAGCACCCCCGTTCCCGTACCGAGGTCGAACGCCGTACGCGGATGCGCGGGCAGCGGTGTCCGTGCGACCAGGTCGACGTACTCACCTCTGACCGGGGAGAACACACCGTAGTGGGGATGGATGCGGACGCCGCCTCCAAGGGCCGGAACCTCCACACCCTTCTTGCGCCACTGATGTGCCCCGATGACACCCAGCAGCTCAGTGAGGGAGACCGCCCGATCGCCTCGCGGTGGCCCGTACGCCTCGGTGCATGCCCGGCGTACGTCGGGTGCTCGGCGCAGGGTCAGGGAGTGGTCGTCATCCAGCAGGACCAGGAGTCTGCCCAGTACGCGGGCGCGGTGGCCGCGGGCCCGGCGGTGGAGGTGGAAGGACTCGGCCGCGATGGCATCGGGCCGGACGGGGTTCGACTTCCGGTCGATACGGCGGCTCATCGCCCGCAGCAACTGGCGCGCGTTGTGGAAGTCGCCCTGCCACAGCAACGCCGTTCCCTCGCAGGCCAGTTGGTATGCGGTGGCGGCTTTCGTGCTGTCGTCGGCGACGACGACCCGGCGTGGAGGCGGCATGGCACTCTCGGAGTGCCAGTGGGCGGATCGGGTGGGCTGATCAGTACGGGCGGATCCGTCTTCGGACCAGCTGATCGTGGGCGTCGTGGACACGACGTACTCCTCGTGTTCGAGCGTGCGGTGGGCACGAAGAGCACTTCGACGAGGAGCGGGGAAGTGAGGTAGCCGCCGTGCGTGGCAGACGGCCCGTCTCGCGGTACCGGGTATCGGATACCGGCGTACGGGCTCGCGGGTCGGACAGATCGGACAGATGTTGCAGATCCGGCAGCTATGGCAGATCTGACAGCTGTGGCAGGTCCGGCAGGAAGGGCTACCGCTCCCGCGTCGAAGCGCGGGAGGAGAAGTCGCCGAGGACCAGACCTGGAACCATGCCGGGCATCACGGTCAGCCTTTCGGAGAGATGATGCCCGAGACTCGCACGGTCTCCTCCGGACGGGCAAACCAGGATCCCCCTTTTCCTCCCCTGTGACGCAGCTCACGGGAAGGCGGCCCCTCCCGCCGTACAGCTCATAGAGGTGACCACTCATATGCGAACCCGGATACGGGCCGGGGATTCGAGCGCCTTCGCCGAACTCTTCGACGCGTACGCCCGTGCGGTCTACAACCACGCGTTCCGGCTGACCGCGGACTGGTCGACGGCCGAGGACGTGATGGCCGCGACCTTCATGGAGGCGTGGCGGCTGCGCGACAGGGTCGACCCGGAGGGCGGCTCGCTGCGGCCCTGGCTGCTGGGGATCGCCACGAACACGGCCCGCAACCAGTACCGCAGCAACCGGCGCTACCGCCGCGCCGCGAACGCGGCCGCCGCGGCCGAGCTCGCCGTGCCCGACCACGCCGAGGAGGTCGCCGACCGCGTCGACGACCGGCACCGGCTCGCCACCGCACTCACCGCGCTCGCGACCCTGCGCAGACCGGAGCGCGAGGTCATCACGCTCTGCCTGGGGGAGGGCCTGGACTACGAGGCCGCGGCGGAGGCGCTCGGCATTCCCGTCGGGACGGTCGCCTCCCGCCTCTCGCGCGCCCGCAAGAAGCTGCGTTCGATCGCCGAGGCCCAGCTCTCCCTTCCCCAAGTCGCCGTGGGCCAGGGCGAGTTGGGCCGCCCTGTCGCCGGCATCGCGTTCAAGAAAGTTCGCGAGAAACGGGAAGGCGCCGGCCCCGTACGACAGACAAGAGGCGATCACGTAAATGCGATCCGGCCCGCACAGGAAGGAAACCGATGAACGCGAACACGTCCCGGCAGCACCCTGCCGAGTGGGACCAGGACGCACAGCTCCTGTCCCAGACGGCGCGTGACCTGCCGACGGGCCGCCACCAGTTCCACAAGGAGCGTCTGATGGCCCAGATCCACGAGCAGGTCCAGCGGGAAGAGCACACGGCGACGACGACGGCCCCTCAGAAGGCCCGGCGATTCCGGCTGCCGCGCCCCGCGATCACGCTGCCCGCGATGGCGGCCGCCCTGTCCGCGGTGGTCATCGCCGGAATGGTGACACTCGGCGACGGCGGTACCGGGTTGCGGGACAGCGGCGTCGCCACCGGACCGGCCCTGACCACGGACGTCGGTACCGCGTCCACGAAGGGCGTGCCCCAGCTGCTCGACCAGATCTCCCTGGCGGCGGCCGAGGGCGACCACCCGACGGTCAAGCCCGGCCAGTACATCTACATCGAGTCCGTGCTGGCCGACACCTTCGTCAAGACCGTCGACGACAAGTCCAGCCTGGCCAGCCACGAACTGCACCGCCGGCAGATCTGGGAGTCCCCGGACGGCGTCAAGGGCTGGCTGATCGACCCCGCCGTCAACGACAGCCCCGAGGGCGAGACCCTGAGCCTGCCCGACGAGCAGGGCAACACCCCGAAGGCGCACCTGGGCAGCCCGTCGTACGACTACCTGACCAAGCTGACCACCGACCCCGACGCACTGCTTGCCAAGATCTACAAGGAGACCAAGGGCCAGGGGAACACCCCCGACCAGCAGGCCTTCACAACCATCGGTGACCTGCTCGCCGAGAGCTACCCGCCGGCCGAGCTCTACCCGGCGCTGTTCGAGGCCGCCGCGAAGATCCCGGGCGTCGTCGTCGTCGACGACGCGGTGGACGCCGCCGGCCGGCACGGGGTGGCGGTGGCCCGGCTGGACGAGACCAGCGGGCAGCGCGAGGAGTGGATCTTCGACAAGAAGACCCATGTCTACCTCGGTGCGCGCAACGTCCAGGTGAAGCAGCTCAAGGAAGAGGGCGTCCTGATCAAGCCCGGCACGGTGAACTTCACCATGGCCATCAAGAACCGTGCCGTGGTCGACGGCATGAAGCAGGCCCCGTCCCAGGCGGGCTGAGACCGGCCCTCGGGGGAAGGGCCGTCTCAGTCCAGCGCGGGCGGCGGTGTCGGTGCGCCGGGCAACCGGATCGTCGCCACCGTGCCGCCGCCCTCGGCCGGGCCCAACGCCACGTCGCCGCCCGCCTGTTGGACCGTACGGGCCACGATGGACAGGCCGAGTCCCGAGCCCGGCAGGGCCCGTGCGCTCGGGGAGCGCCAGAAGCGGTCGAAGACGTGCGGGAGTTCGTCGGCGGGGATGCCCGGGCCGTGGTCCCGTACGGTCAGTTCGCCGTCCTTGAGGGTGACGTCGACCGTGCCGCCCTCGGGGCTGAACTTCACCGCGTTGTCGAGGATGTTCACGATGGCCCGCTCCAGCGCGGAGGGCTCCGCCCGTACGAACCAGGGGTCCACGTTCGCCGTGATCGTCAGCTCCGGGCCGCGCAGACGGGCCCGGCGCAGGGCCGCCTCCACGGTGTCCTGCAACGACACCACCTGTACGCGGTCCGCCGGCGTCCCCGCGTCCGACCGCGACAGCGTCTGCAGGTCCCCGATCAGCGAGGCCAGTTCTGTCATCTGCGCCTTCACGGACGCGAGCAGCGCCTTGCGGTCCGCCTCGGGGATGGGCCGCCCCGTCTCCTCGCTGCGGGTGAGCAGCTCGATGTTCGTACGGAGGGAGGTGAGCGGGGTCCGCAGTTCGTGACCGGCGTCGGCGATGAGCTGTTGCTGCAGCTCACGGGAGTTCGCCAGCGACGCCGTCATCGAGTTGAAGGAACGGGAGAGCCGGGCGATCTCGTCCTCGCTGTCCTCGTCCACCGGGATGCGGATGCCCAGGTCCTCGGTGCGGGCCACGTGTTCGACGGCGTCGGTGAGCTTGTCGACGGGGCGGAGGCCGGCGCGCGCCACGGCCAGGCCTGCGGCCCCGGCACCCAGGACCCCGATACCGGAGACGAGGAGCAGGATCAGGGCGAGGTCGTTGAGGGTCTTCTCGGTGTCCTTGAGCGAGACGCCGACCAATAGGGCGACGTCGGGATAGGGCTCACTGGTGGGGCCGAAGCCCACGAGGACGGGGACAGTTCGTACCCGTACGTTGTTGCCGTCCTCGTCCGTGGTGTTGTGGAAGGAGCCGCCCTGGTCGGGGTCCGTCGCCACCTCCTCGTCCTGGGCCGTGGGCTTCACGACTCCGGCGGAGCTGGGGAAGACACAGGAGTTGCCGTCCGACTTCACCACCTGCACGTAGTAGTCCCTGGGCTGCATGGCGTCGGACGACGGGGTCACGGACTTCGGGCAAGCGGCCAACAGGGCAGTGATGTCCTGCTCCTTCAGCCTGAAGCCCGCGCTGTCGACCTGCCTGTCCACCTGCTCGTACAGCTTCCCCTGCACGATGAACCAACAGGTGACCGAAACCGCCGCCACTCCGAACGCCACCGCCGCCGCGACGAGCAGCGCCAGTCGTGACCGGATCGGCAGGGAGCGGAACCGGCGAACCACCTTCTTCACTCCGCCCCACCCGACCGCAGGACATACCCCACACCCCGCACCGTGTGCACAAGGCGCGGCTCGCCGCCCGCCTCGGTCTTCCTGCGGAGGTACATCACGTACACGTCCAGCGAGTTGGAGCTCGGCTCGAAGTCGAAGCCCCAGACGGCCTTCAGGATCTGCTCGCGGGTGAGGACCTGGCGCGGATGGGCCAGGAACATCTCCAGCAGGGTGAACTCCGTACGGGTCAGCTCGACCGCCCGCCCACCCCGCGTGACCTCGCGCGTCGCGAGGTCCATGCGCAGGTCGCCGAAGGTGAGCGCGTCGTCCGCGGGGGCTCCGACGGCCGCGGCCGCGTAGGAGCTGCGGCGCAGCAACGCCCGTACGCGGGCGAAGAGTTCGTCGAGTTCGAAGGGCTTGACCAGGTAGTCGTCGGCGCCCGCGTCGAGGCCGGTGACGCGGTCGCCGACCGTGTCGCGGGCGGTCAGCATGAGGATCGGCGTCGTGGTGCCCGCGCCGCGCATCCGGCGGGCGGCGGTCAGGCCGTCCATCCGGGGCATCTGGATGTCGAGGACGACCAGGTCGGGCTGGTACACCGTGGACTTCTCCAGGGCGTCCGCACCGTCGACGGCGACCTCGGTGTCGTACCCCTCGAAGGCGAGGCTGCGCTGGAGTGCTTCGCGCACGGCCGGCTCGTCGTCGACGATCAGGATGCGCTGGGGTTCACGGTCGCCTTCGGCGGGGCTCATCGCGGTCAGTTCCTCGGGTGCGGTGGGACGTGGTCGGGGCGCTTTCAGCCTCGCACGTTCAGAGCGGTTCAGGGCTGCTCAGGGCTGTTCTCGTAACGCCTGCCGGGCCGGTGGGCCCGGCAGGATCAGCCTCGTACGGTTCGGCCGGCGCGGGCGCCGGCACCACGGCGGGCGCCGCGCGGAGCGGCCGCGGGGGCCACCTCGGGCGCGCGGGGGGCCGGCGCGTGGAGCTCGTACGCCACTTCGAGGGCCAGGGCGAAGCCGGCCGGGTCGGCGCCCGTGAGGGTGTGGGAGACGTTCCTGATCTTCATGACGAACTCCGGGTGGGTCGGTGCGCGGGGGTGGCTCGAAGGGTGTGGGTGGAGGGGGCGGCCGGACGGACGGTCAGCTGTCGGAGCCGCCGGCCCGCAGGGTGTCCAGGTCGGCCTTGACGGTGTTGATCGGGATGGCGAACCCGAGGCCCACGCTGCCGGCGCTCGACGAGGTGGCGTCCGCGGCGGAGTACATCGCGGAGTTGATGCCGATGATGTTGCCGTTCATGTCGATCAGCGCGCCGCCGGAGTTGCCCGGGTTGAGGGACGCGTCGGTCTGCAGGGCCTTGTACGTGGTCGTGGACGAGCCGGTGTCGCCGTTGAACTCCTGGCCGCCGAACTCGAACGGCCACTGGCCGCTGCCGCCGCCCTGCTGTTGCTGCTGCTGGCCCTGGCTCTCGTCCGTGGAGACGGTCACGTCACGGTTGAGGGCGGAGACGATGCCGCTGGTGACCGTGCCGGTCAGGCCCTCGGGGGAGCCGATCGCCACGACCTGGTCGCCGACCTTGACGCCCGCGGAGTCGCCGAGCGTCGCGACGGTCAGACCGGACGGCGCGTTCTCCAGCTTGATGAGCGCGAGGTCCTTCTTGCTGTCGGTGCCGACGACCTTCGCGGTGTACGACTTGCCGTTGCTCAGCTGCACCTTGATCTCGGAGGCGCCCGAGATCACGTGGTTGTTGGTGATGATCTCGCCGCCGCTGGTGATGATCACGCCGGAGCCGGTGGACTCGCCGGCGTTCGAGGTGGCGCTGATCTCGACGATGCTCGGGCTGACCGCCTTGGCGACCCCGGCGACGGTGCCCTTCTCGCTGGTGGGCACGACGCTGGTGCTGGTGCTGCTGCTCGCCACCGTGTCGCTGCCGGTCAGCTCCTGGAAGGCGTACGCGGTACCGCCGCCCACGGCCGCGGCGGCTATCGCGACGGCGGCCAGCAGCGCCAGCGGACCCTTGGCGCGCTTGCGGGGAGCGGCGGGAGCGGGGGAGACGGGCTCGGTGAGAAGAGCCGTGGGAGCGGCGCCCTGCTGCGCGGGCTCGTACGCCGGCGGGGGCGGCCACTCCGGGTTCACGGAGGAGCCGTAGGAGGGGGTGGAGGAGTCGGAGGAGGAGCTCGCGGGGTGCGCGGAGGCGTACGGCTGCTGGGGGTACGCGGACTGCGCGTCGCCCTGCGTGTACGCGGACTGGTGCTGGTCGCCCTGGGGGTACTCGCCGCTGCGGCGGAAGCTCTCGGTCATGACTCAGACTCTGACGCCCGACCATGAGAGCTCCCTGAGTGCTCCCTGAGAAGCCCGACAGAACCGCGTATGCCCGATATAAAGCCGCCGGAGGCCGCTGAAATCGGTGAAACAGGGGGTTGCGGCACGGTGATGTGCGGGAAGCGGCGGACGAATACTTGTCGGACCACTGTGAAGAACGTGTGCAACGGGAAACCAGGGGCGCAATCTTGGTGGGTTCACGACACACCACCACCTCAGGAGCCCTGAGTGATACGTGCCCTGCGCGACCGTTGGAGACGCCCCGCCACGGCGTTCCCGGCGGCCGCTCTCGCGCTGGCGCTGAGTTGCGCCGGCGTCCTCGCGGCGCAGCCCGCGACAGCGGCGGACGACCCCACCGCGGGTCTGCCCGACGCGAACCTCTCGCAGCCCGCGAAGCCGGCCGCCTCCGCCAAGGAGCTGCGCGACCGGATCGTCGCGGCGGCGAAGGCGACCGGCGAGACGCCCGAGGACGCCTCGCCCAGCAAGTCACCGTTCATCATCGGCGGTGGTGAGACCACCATCGCCAGTGCCCCGTGGATGGTCCAGCTCGGCTACTCCGACCCGGCCACCGGCGACGGCTACTTCTGCGGCGGCACCCTCGTCGCGCCCAACAAGGTCCTCACGGCCGCCCACTGCGTCGCGGGCCTCGACTGGGTGAGCAACGGCGCCGTCCTGGCCGGCACCACCGACCTCGACGACTACGCCACCGGCACCCCCGCGGGCGTCTACCGCCAGTGGACCCACCCCCGCTACAACGAGGCCACCGCCCAGAACGACATCGCGGTGCTCACCCTGGACCGCCCGCTGGAACAGCAGTGGCTGCGCCTGGCCGCGTCCGACGACAGCGCGCTCTACAAGGCCGGCACCGCCGCCACCGTCTATGGCTGGGGCCTGACCTCCGGCGCCGAGGACGCCACCCTCTCCACGAAGCTGAAGAAGGCGAGCCTGCCGCTGGTCGCCGACTCGACCTGCAACAGCGCCATGCAGGCGGTCCTCGGCAGCGACGAGTTCATCGAGGGCTCGATGACCTGCGCGGGCACCCCCGCGACCGGCGCCGACGAGGGCACCAACAGCCCCTGCAACGGCGACTCGGGCGGCCCCCTGGTCGTCGCCAACAAGATCGTCGGCATCGTCTCCTGGGGCGTCGCGGGCTGCACAGGCAAGGGCGCCTACCCGGTCTTCACCAAGGTCAGCTCGTACGCCTGGGCGGCCCAGCCGCGCGTCGACGACACCGACCTGACGTACGACGGCCGCGCCGACCTGCTGGCCCGCACGCCCTCGGGCGGCCTCTTCCAGCAGGACAGCAAGGGCACCTCGCTCGCGCAGCGCGCCTACCAGGGCAACGGCTGGCAGACCGCCACCTGGGTCCTCCAGGCCGACCTGGACCGGGACTTCTACCAGGATCTGATCGTCCGCGACAAGACCGACGGCAAGCTGTACCGCAGCTACATGGACCACGCCGCCGGTGACTGGACCTGGATGCAGATCAGTTCGGTCTGGGGCGGCTACAAGTCGTACGCGATCCCCGGCGACATGACGGGCGACGCCCGCCCGGACCTGCTCGCGGTCGACGCCGACGGCTCGGTCTACCTCTACCCGGGACGCGGCAACGGAGAGTTCTACGGCAAGGTCAAGGTCGTCAGCGGCTCCTGGAAGAACGTGAAGATCTTCGGCCACGGCGACCTCTCCGGCGACGGCAAGCCCGACCTCCTAGTCCGCTCCACGGACGGCACCCTCTGGCTCTACCGCGGCACCGGCAAGGAGAAGACCCCCTGGTCGGCCCGCATCAAGGCCCGCACCGGCTGGAACTTCACCTCGTACGTCTCCAACGGCGACGTGACGGGCGACGGCGTGGCCGACATCATGACCCGCGACTCCGGCGGCACCCTCTGGCTCTACCGCGGCACGAACAAGGCGTCCAGCGACCTCTTCGCGGCACGCACAAGCCTGGGAACGGGCTTCAACCAGTACAACTTGCTGTTCTAGAAACCCCTGAACAGACATCGGCCCCCGCCACTTGGCGGGGGCCGACTTGTCAGGGGCGCGGGGAACGGCGCAGTCTTCTGGCTTTTGGAGGCGCGGGGAACGGCGCAGTCTTCTGGCTTCTAGGGGCGCGGGGAACTGCGCGACAAGCCACGATGCACCCGCACCCGACCAACAACCCACCCAGCGGAGCTACCCGCACCCACAAGACCGCCGCACAACCAACTGAGACGGAAACAACTTCAACCGCTCCCGCCGAGCACCGGCAACCCGCAACCCATCATCAAGCACAAGATCCACCGCAGCCCGAGCCATCGCAGACCGATCGCTCGCGATCGTGGTGAGCGGCGGATCAGTCAACGCCGCTTCCTTGATGTCGTCGAACCCGGCGACAGCCAACTCCCCCGGCACATCTATCCGAAGCTCGCGCGCGGCCCGCAACAGCCCGACCGCCTGGTCGTCCGTGGAACAGAAGATCGCCGGCGGCCGATCAGGCCCGGCCAGCAGCTCAAGCCCGACCTTGTAGGCGTCGTACCGGTTGTAGAGCGCCTCGAAGAGGCGACCCTCCGTCGACCGCCCGGCCTCGTGCATCGCACGCCGCCAGCCCTCCACGTGGTCGGAGACGGGGTCACCGACGGTGGGGGTCTCCGCGACACCGCCCAGACAGGCGACGTACTCGTACCCGTGCTCGAGAAGATGACGGGTGGCGAGCTGGGCGCCGCCTATGTCGTCCGTGACGACGGCGACGTCGTCGATGGCCTCGGGCCGCTCGTGCAGCAGCACCACCCGGGCGTCCCACGCCTCGATCTCCGCGGCGGCCAGATCGTTCAGCGCGTGGCTGACGAGGATGAGCCCCGAGACCCGCATACCGAGAAAGGCCCGCAGATAGTGGACCTCGCGCTCGCCGACATAGTCGGAATTGCCGACGAGCACCATTTTCCCGCGCTCGGACGCGGCCTGTTCGACCGCGTGCGCCATCTCCCCGAAGAAGGGCTGGCGCGCATCCGGGACGATCAGGCCTATCAGGTCCGTGCGCCGCGATGCCATCGCCTGGGCGACTCGGTCGGGCCGGTACCCCAGTTCCTTGATCGCGGCGAGGACACGCTCGCGCGTGGCCGGGGCAACCGGCCGGGGTCCGTTGTTGATGACGTAACTGACGACGGCAGTCGACGTCCCTGCCAGTCGTGCTACGTCATCCCGAGTCACCTTGGCCACGGCGCGGAGTCTACGCGGATGGACCTACCTCTGTGCAGGTCGTACGGGTTCCTGTGCTTCCACCGTGACCTCGGCAGTCCCGGTGGCGTCGAGGTGTGCCGACTCGTCCGCATCCTCCGGCTTCGGCCGGGCCGCCTTGGCCTTCGCCTCGTCCGTTGCACGGTCCGCCTTCTCCGGCGTGACGAAGCGGTAGCCGACGTTGCGGACGGTTCCGATCAGCGACTCGTGCTCGGGCCCGAGCTTCGCCCGCAGCCGTCGTACGTGGACGTCGACGGTCCGCGTGCCACCGAAGTAGTCGTAGCCCCAGACCTCCTGGAGGAGCTGGGCGCGGGTGAAGACGCGGCCGGGGTGCTGCGCCAGGTACTTCAGGAGCTCGAACTCCTTGAAGGTGAGGTCGAGGACCCGGCCCTTGAGCTTGGCCGAGTACGTCGCCTCGTCGACCGACAGGTCGCCGTTGCGGATCTCCATGGGGGAGTCGTCGTTGACGATCTGCTGGCGGCCCATGGCCAGCCGCAGCCGTGCCTCGACCTCCGCAGGACCCGCGGTGTCGAGCAGGACGTCGTCGATGCCCCAGTCGGCGGTGACGGCCGCGAGACCGCCCTCCGTGACGACGAGGATGAGAGGGCAGCCGGGTCCGGTGGACCGCAGCAGCTGACAGAGGCTGCGGACCTGAGGAAGGTCGCGCCGCCCGTCGATCAGGATGACGTCGGCACCAGGGGTGTCGACGAGAGCGGGGCCCTCCGCCGGAGCCACGCGCACGTTGTGCAGCAGCAGACCGAGAGCGGGAAGCACCTCCGTCGACGGCTGGAGAGCATTGGTAAGGAGCAGCAGAGAACTCATCGCGCCCCACCTGCCTGGGTCGTCACACGGTCTTGCACGGTTTGCTTGCCCATAACGTCTGGTTCCTCCTCGGTCCCTGCGAGGACGTTTGCGGCACTGCTTCGTACTGCTCGCGGCTCCCGCGCCCCTGGGCGCCGCAATTGCGCTCCCACGTCGCACTTTGTGTCGCGACATTTCTCCGGAGAGTCGTATACAGCGTTCGTATACAACGCTCCAGAAAGCGCAAAAGGACCCGGGGGCTTCGCTGCCCGAGTCCTCTGCCCAGCAGAATAGCCCACATGAACCTAGGTCCGGCAGGTCATGTGACGCGATCTTTGATTCGTCCACGCCTTGAGACAACCCTGCGGCCACCTCTGCGGAGATTTCTCCGCACGGTCGACGGGGTCACGATCGATGCCGCGTACGACCCCGGAAGGGGTACGTCCGACACCGCGGACGATGTCCTCGGCGACGCCCCCGGCGACCTCGCCATCGTCGTCGCGCACGGCTTCACGGGCGACCTGGAGCGGCTGCACGTACGGCGGGCGGCCACCGCTTTCACGCAGTACGGGGCGGTCGTCACGTTCTCCTTCCGGGGCCACGGCGCCTCCGGCGGGAGTTCGACGGTCGGCGACCGCGAGGTGCTAGATCTGGCGGCGGCGGTGGAGTGGGCACGAGAACTCGGTCACACCCGGGTGGCCACGGTCGGGTTCTCGATGGGCGGATCGGTCGTCCTGCGGCACGCGGCGATCAACTCGGCCGGCGGCGAGGAGCACGAGGGGCGCACGGGAGCGCATACGGACGCCGTGGTTTCGGTGAGCGCACCCGCTCGCTGGTACTACCGGGGCACGGCCCCTATGCGCCGCCTGCACTGGCTGGTAACCCGCCCGATGGGCCGTGCCGTCGGCCGCTACGGCCTGCGCACCCGCATCCACCACCGCGAGTGGGACCCCGTCCCCTCCTCCCCGGTGGAGTCGGTCCCGCTGATCACGCCCACGCCGTTGCTGATCGTCCACGGCGAGCAGGACGGCTACTTCCCGGTGGACCACCCCCGGATGCTGGCCGACGCCTCCGACGGCCACGCCGAACTGTGGCTGGAGCCGGGAATGGGCCACGCGGAGAACGCGGCGGACGACGCGCTGCTGGCCCGCATCGGGCAGTGGGCGGCCGGGGCGGCAGCGCCCGCGGGCTAGCCTGGGCGGTGCTTGTCAGCTTGTCACCCATTCACCCGACCGACGGTCGACCCGTCGACCGAGGAATCAGGAATCAGGATTCAGATGGCAAAGGGCACGGTGCGTTACTGGGCCGCCGCCAAGGCCGCAGCGGGCGTCGCCGAGGAGCCGTACGAGGCGGAGACCCTCGCGGACGCGCTCGACGCGGCACGCGAGCGACACCCCGGCGAACTCGTCCGCGTCCTGCGGCGATGCTCGTTCCTCATCGACGGTGACCCCGTGGGCACCCGAGGACATGAGACGGTACGGCTGGCCGAGGGCGGCACGGTCGAAGTGCTCCCGCCGTTCGCAGGAGGGTGACGGGACGATGAGCAACCAGCCGTACGAGGGCTACGACCCCTACCAGCAGCCGCCGGCCGGGTGGCCGGGCCATCAGCAGCAGTACGAGGCCGACGCCGAGCCCGACCAGCAGCAGTACACCCAGCAGTGGGAGGGCCAGACCTGGGAGACCCAGGTCCAGCCACCGCTCACACCGACGGCACCTGCGCCTGCCCCGGCCGCGGACACGGCGTACTTGCCGCAGCAGGCTCCGCACGGTCCGGGGGAGCAGCAGTACGCGGCTCAGTACGGCGCTCAAGCCGCTCAAGGGGCTCAGGGCGGTCAGTACGGGGTGGTGGGGCAGCCGATGCCTGCGGAGACGGGTTGGAACCAGCAGGGCCAGGCGGCCCAGCCGCAGGGCTACCAGGGCGCGCAGGGACCACAGGGGCATCAGGGCCATCAGGACGGTCTGGGCGGCCAGGACGCTCACGGCTACGGAAACCAGGCGCACGCGCCCGTGCCAGGCGCACAGGCTCCCTCTCCTGCCTCCGCGCCGGAGTACGGGCCGGCCACCGTCACCGGAAACACCCGCCTCACCGCCGCCCAGCGGGCCCGTGCGGAGGGGCGTTCGCCGATCATCGAGCCCGGCCTGCAGCCGGCCGCGCTGACGGCGGTCCTCGGGCTGCTGATGGCAGGGGCGGCGGCAATCGGGGAGTACGCACTGGTCGTACCGCTGGTGATCCTCCAGGCGGTGACCGCGGCGGGCTGGTTCCGGCTGAACGGGATGTGGCCTGCCAGGCAGGGCATCGTGCTCGCCTTCGCGGGCGCGCTCACCTCGGACGTGGCGCTGCTCGCGGCCGGGCGGGAGAACGCTCCCGCCGCGATCCTCGGCACGCTGGGCGTCTGGGTGCTGCTGACCCTGGTCCTCCAGCTCCGCAGCCGTGCGTCGGCGGACGAGCGGATGTCCGGGCTGATGGCCACGGTCGTCTCGGCGGCGCTGGCGATCGTGGCGACGGGGCATCTGGCGGCGGAGCCGGACGCGGTGACGGTGGGGGCGGTGGCGGTCGGGGCGGCGGTGCTGGCCCGCGCGCTGCCTCTGCCGACGGTCGTCTCGGTGGTTGTGGCGTTGGTGGCGGGCGCGGCCGCGGGGGCTGTGGCGGGCGGTCCGACCGACCTCGGTGTGCCGTCCGGCGCACTCCTCGGCGCGGGTGCCGCCGCCTGCGCCCTGATCGGCCACCGAGTAGCCAGCTACGACTACCCGTCCCGCTTCGTCCACTTCACCGCGGGGGTCGCCCTCCCCTTGGCAGCAGCGGCCCCGGCAATCTACGTACTGGGCCGCGCGCTGGCCTGACGAGACCGCCCTTCCTCGCCCCCGCCGCCCCTACCCATTCCCGTCCCTTTCGGGGGCCAGCCCCCGAACCCCCGCTCCTCAAACGCCGGAGGGGCTGACTACCAGCCCGTCCGGCGTTTGAGGACGAGGCCGTTCAGGCCGATACGGGGGTTCGGGGGCGGAGCCCCTGAGTAAGGGACGGGAATGGGTAGGGGCGGCGGGGGCGAGGAAAAGGGCTGGTCCCGCGGTCACCCCTGTCACAGCTGATCGACAACTCCCCCCGTCCCCCCGGCCGGAGGCCCCGGCAGGGTTACCCTCGCGCCAGGAGACCGCCAAGGTGGGGGAACACGAAAACCATGCGAGCACTACGAATACTTCTGATCGTGACCGTCATCCTCGGCGGCCTCTTCATCATCGCCGACCGCGTGGCCGTCGGCTTCGCCGAGGACGAGGCCGCGGACAGGCTGAAGACCAACGAGGGCCTGGCCACCACCCCCAGCGTCTCGATCAAGGGCTTCCCCTTCCTCACTCAGGTCGTCGGCGGCGAACTGGACGAGGTGGAGGTCGGCATCAAGAACTACGAGGCCGACACGAGCGGCGCCACCGGCGGCACGGGCGCCTCCAGCGGCACCGCCCCGGACAAGATCCGTATCGACGACCTCACCGCCCAGATGCGAGGCGTCGCGTTCTCCGGCGACTACAGCTCCGCGAAGGCCGCCACGGCGACCGGCACGGCGACGATCACGTACGACGAACTCCTCAAGGCGGCGAAGGCCGAACCCGTGGACGTCGCGAGTGGAGTCACCGCCAAGGTCGTGGGCCTCTCCGACGGCGGCAACGGCAAGATCAAGGTCGAGGTCGAGGCCACGGTGCTCGGCACCAAGCTCCCCCGCCCGGTCTCCGTGCTCAGCTCGGTCAGCGTCAAGGGCGACACCGTCGAGGTGCAGGCCGACTCCCTCCCCAACCTGGGCGTCCAGCTCGCCGAGGACAAGGTCCGCCTGATCACCGACTTCCGGCAGCAGATCGACGGCCTGCCCGGCGGCATCAAGCTCGACAAGGTCGAGGCGGCCCCGAAGGGCGTCGACATCAAGGTGAAGGGTTCGGACGTCAGCCTGGTCGGGTAGGGAGTCAGGGCATCCGGCCACCGGCCAGGACGAACCCTGGCCCCGATCGAGTGACCGTCCGGGTCCGTCCGAAAGGCGAGACACCCCCGTCCGCACAGCAGATGTGCGAGAGATGTGACGACGGCTGCAGCGCCTCCGGGGCCGGGAGAAAACGGGCCGGACACCCTCCTCATCCCACATCGCGGACGATCGCGTCTCAGAATACGACACACCGGTGACATGCCCGCCTGTCCGTCCCTACGATCGACGTCATGAAGCGACAGGCGGATCTCACGAAGCGGCGGGCAGTAGACCTGTGCCGCGTCGCCGCCATGCTCTGTCGCACTTTCTGAGCGGAAGCGCCGTACTTCCGCGAGCCGGGCCCTTCGACCTCTCTCGTCGGGGCCACCCCTGCGCCGCGTACGCCATCGCAGCCGATCGTCGAGCGCGTATCGCACCCCATTTCTGACGCAACGCCCCGCCGCAACTGCCCCGGAGGAGAACGAGCATGAGCCGCAGCGACGTCCTGGTAGACGCCGACTGGGTCCAGGACCACCTGGACGACCCCAGCGTGGCCATCGTCGAGGTCGACGAGGACACGTCCGCGTACGAGAAGAACCACATCCGCAACGCGATCCGGATCGACTGGACCAAGGACCTCCAGGACCCGGTCCGCCGTGACTTCGTCGACCAGGCCGGCTTCGAGAAGCTCCTGTCGGAGAAGGGCATCGGCAACGACACCCTGGTCGTCCTCTACGGCGGCAACAACAACTGGTTCGCGTCCTACGCCTACTGGTACTTCAAGCTGTACGGCCACGAGAACGTGAAGCTTCTCGACGGCGGCCGCAAGAAGTGGGAGCTCGACTCCCGCGACCTGGTCGCCGAGGTGCCCACCCGCGCCACGACCGACTACAAGGCGAAGGCCCAGAACACCGCGATCCGCGCCTTCCGCGACGACGTCGTGGCGGCCATCGGTTCGCAGAACCTGGTCGACGTCCGGTCGCCCGACGAGTTCAGCGGCAAGCTGCTCGCGCCGGCCCACCTGCCGCAGGAGCAGTCGCAGCGTCCGGGCCACGTCCCGTCCGCGCGCAACATCCCGTGGTCGAAGAACGCCAACGACGACGGCACCTTCAAGTCGGACGACGAGCTCAAGGAGCTCTACGCCGAGGAGCAGGTCGACCTCGCCAAGGACACCATCGCGTACTGCCGCATCGGTGAGCGTTCCGCGCTCACCTGGTTCGTGCTGCACGAGCTGCTCGGCGTCGAGAACGTCAAGAACTACGACGGCTCGTGGACCGAGTACGGCTCCCTCGTCGGCGTCCCGATCGAGCTCGGCGCCAACAAGTAATCCTCGAAGACAAGGCCTGAAGGACGGAAACGAAACATGTGTGGAGCGAAGGCCGGCGGCCCGGACGCCTCGACGATCAAGCCCGGTGAGACCACCATCCAGGGTCAGGTGACCAAGGACGGCGAGCCGGTGGTGGGCTATGTCCGCCTCCTGGACTCGACCGGCGAGTTCACCGCCGAGGTCCCGACCTCGGCGACCGGACAGTTCCGCTTCTACGCGGCCGAGGGCACCTGGACCGTCCGCGCCCTCGTTCCCGGCGGCACGGCCGACCGCACGGTCGTCGCCCAGACCGGCGGCCTGGCCGAAGTGGCCATCACCGTCTGAACCCGTCTGAACCACCTGACGGCAGACACCGTATAAACGGCCGAAGGGCCGCACCCCCGGGGGTTGGACGCTTACCGGTAAAGGGGTGCGGCCCTTCGGCTCGCCCAGGCCTACGCTGGATGTATGTACGCGCGAAGGCGTCACGTGTATTTCGCCATGATGGGGACGTGCATCGGGCTGTTCGTGCTGGCCTGGGGAGTCGTGCGGCTCTGGTCGGTGCCCGTGGCGGTCGGTATGTGCGTCGTGGCCATGGTGATTCCCCCGATCGCGGCCATGGCGGCCAACCGCCGAGGCCCCGACGACCGCTGGTGGGACGACCCGTCCGGCGACCCCAAGTCCGACGACTGGTGGGACGAACTGGACGGCAAGAAACGCCGGCAGTGACCGTCCCGGTCCCGGGTCAGTAGACGAGTGCCTGCGTCTCGTCGCTCATGGCCTCCTGGACGAAGACCTGGGCGCCTGCGATGCGTACGCCCTCGATGACGTCCTTCTCTGTGATGTCCCGGCGGGCGGCGCACTGTGTGCAGAGGGTGAGGCGGCCGCCGGCCAGGATCGAGTCGAGCAGGTCGGGGAGCGGGGCCGCGTGCGGCAGCTCGAACTCGGCGGCCCGGCCCGGCAGCGCGAACCACGCGGACTCGCCCGTCAGCCACAGCGACACGTCCACCCCACTGGCCACGGCGACCGCCGCCACCGTGAACGCCTGCGAGCAGCGTTCGGGAGCATCGGCCCCCGCCGTCACCTTGATCACGAGCTTCTTCGCCATGGTCGAATCGTAATCAACTCCCTTGCAACCCCACGTGTTGGCCATGGGTCTCCTGTGCGCGCGGATACGGAATCCGCACTTCGCGTTCTGTGGGGGACGTCTTGGAAGTACCTGAAGTGCCCGAAACATCAGGTTTGGTGGGTTCGGTGGAGGAACCGGCGGCTGCGGCTCGTGTGCGCCGACGTGGACGTACGACGGTCCTGATCGCCACGGCTGCCGTGCTCGGGGTGGTCGCCGGCACCTGTGCCGGATACCTGATCCAGGCCGACCGCGAGCCCACCGAGCTGCCGTCGCTCTCGCAGCCGTCGCTTCCGCAGGCCGAGGGCAACGGGCCCCAGCCCCTGTCGGCCGCACAGGACCGCAGGGTGAGGACCGACGGTGACCTGCGCAAACTCCTGATCAAGCGGCCGGGCGGGGCGCGGGACATAACCTCCGCCGAAGGCGTCGACGGGTGGGTGGGTCTCGACACGTACGCGGACGGGTACACCGAGCCGACGGCGGCCTACAGCACCCTCATCGACGACGAGTTCCGGCGCGCGGCCGTCACCGCCTGGCAGACGGGCGGCACGCATTCGGTCGTGATCCGGCTCGTGCAGTACCGCCAGGAGGAGCGCCTGGCCGCCCGTGAACGGGTGGAGGGCGAGCAGTACGGCGAGGCGGAGTACGACACGGACAGCTGGGCCGTCCCCGGCACCGGCGACGGCATGGCGTACGTACGGAAGCAGCCCGAGAACAAGGCCGGATACCTCCCGATGTACACGGCCGAGGCGCATGCCTGGCGGGGCGACATCGCCATGCAGATCTTCGTGAACGACAGCAGGCCGATCGCCAAGGCGAAGATCATGGACCTGGCCGAGCGGCAGATGGAGCGGCTGTGAGCGACGACCCGAGCAGTGTCCCCACGGGGGAAGCCGGGCCGGTCGAGCCCGAGGTGTCGGTCGAGCCCGAGGTGCCGGTGGAGCCGGTGGACGCCACACTGGCGGCCGAGCCCGTGGCGCCGGACGCGAAGAAGCCCGTACCCGTACGCCGTGGCCGGATCGCCGCCCTCGTCGGTGCCGGCCTCCTGGTCGCCGCCGTCCTCGCAGGCACCGGCTACACCGTCGTGACCGTGAACGACGCCGACCGGGACGCGGGCGCGCCGGTCTGGGACATCCCGGCGGACAAGGCGGACGACAGGAAGCCGGCCGCCGCCACAGGGCTGGCCGGTCTGCTCGTCCCGTACGGGGAGGACGACTGGGGCCGCGGCCCCGACCTCAACGAGTACGGCTACGACGCCCGCCTCAGCGGTGCCGAGGCCGTCGCCCTGCGCAAGGAGTCGCTGCGCGGCCTGCCCCGCTCCCAGCGACTGCGGCTGGAGAAACAGATCGACAAGCAGCGCGTCCAGGGCATGGCGATGCGCAGCTACATCAGCACGGCGGGCAACTCCTACGCCGACTCGAAGACCGCTTTCGCGGTGAGCGTCGTGCTGTCCCGGATGGAGAACAAGGCGGCCGTCCGGGACATCGCGACGTTCCAGAACGAGTTCCTCGACGCCATGGACGTCTTCCGCGCGGGCCCCGCCGTCAAGGGCCACAAAAACGCCAAGTGCTTTCTGCAGCCGAAGACCACGGGCGAGGAGATCGAGGCGATGTTCTGCTCCGCGTACGAGGGAGACGTGCTGGTCAGCGCCACCGCGTCCGGGATCAGGCCACTGAACACCGAGGGAGTCGCGTTGCTGCTGCGCACCCAGCTCGACCGCATCACCGATCCGGGGGAGGCGGTATGACCGAGCAGACCCAGCAGACCGAGGAGCGGCAGGCACCCGTGTCTACCCCGCCCGACATGCTCCCCGCAGTGCCCGCAGTCCCCGAAGGAACACCGCTCGTGCCGCCCACGGCGGGGAAAGACCGCCGGGTCCTGCGTGCCGTGCTGCGGTGGACCGCCGTCGCGGTGGTGTTCGCGGCGGTCGGCACGGCTGCGGCGTACGGCATCACGCGGCAGGAGCGCACGGACCTGCCAGGTCTCGCGACCGAGTCCGACGGGCGCTGGGACTACCCGGAGATCGTCAGGCCGCCCCTGCCCGCCGGCAGTCCGGCCCCCTTCGCGGAGGCCAACGGGGCTGCCACCCACCACGCCGACCTGCGCGCGCTCGTACTGCCCGCCCCCGAGGGAGCGAAGGCGGACGAGGCGCTGCGCGGCAAGGGCGGCTGGCTCGCGACGGACCGCTTCCTGGCGGAGTTCACGTCGAAGGAGGACCGCAAGGCCGCCGGCCAGGTGATGACCGACAACGGGCTGCGGCACATCGCCGCCCGCGGCTGGACCACGCAGGACGGCACGCACACGCGGATCTACCTGCTGCGCTTCGACACCGCGGCCGCCGCGGACGAGCTGTACGCGACCGAACTGATCCACTACGACAGCCCGACGTACGCCGTCCGCGGTGCCGAGGAGTTCGACCGGGACGAGGATTTCCCGGAGAAGACGGAGTTCGCCCACGTCACCCGAGCGCCGTACGTGGAGACGGAGCCGTACGGTGCCGAGCAGGTCCGGCAGGCCTACCTCTCGGCCGGCGACACCGTCGCCGTGATCGTCCAGTCCCGCAAGGGCACCGCCGGGGCGGTCCCCTTCCAGCAGACCGTCGTCCTGCAGAGCCAGCTCCTGAGCTGACCGGCGGACCTCGGAGAGAGAGCCGCTCCCCACCCCCACTAGAGTGGGGAGCGGCTCTGTACTGCCCACCACCGCGTCACCCCCGAGGAGCACCCCGTGCTTGAGTACTTCTTCGAAGCCCTGCTGGTCCTGGTCTGTGTCGGCGTTCTCGCCTTCACCGGGCTGGCCGTGAAGAAGCTGTACCAGGGCCAGCGCTGACCCCCATCAAGGAACTGCCGACCTCATGATCGAGATCCCGTCCGACCTGCACAAGGACCTCGTCCCCCTTGCCTTCCTGCTCGGCAACTGGACCGGCGCGGGCGTCCACGACTTCCCCGGCGACGAGAAGTGCAACTTCGGCCAGGAAGTCAGCTTCACCCACGACGGGCGGGACTTCCTGGAGTACCACTCGCACACCTGGGTCCTCGACTCCGAGGGCAACAAGGTGCGCGCGCTGGAGTCCGAGTCCGGCTTCTGGCGGATCGACCAGAACCGCAAGGTCGAGGTCGTCATGGTCCGCGACGACGGCGTCGTCGAGATCTGGTACGGCGAGATGGCCGACAAGAAGCCCCAGATCGACCTGGTCACGGACGCGGTAGCCCGTACGGCCGCCTCGGGCCCGTACAGCGGCGGCAAGCGTCTGTACGGCTATGTGAAGAGCGATCTCATGTGGGTCGGCGAGAAGCAGACCCCCGAGGTCCCGCTCCGCCCGTACATGTCCGCCCAGCTCAAGAAGGTCGTCAGCCCGGAGGACGTCGAGCGCTGGGCCAAGGCCCTGCCGGACGACATGCCGGACGACGGGATCGCTTTCTTCAAGTAGTTCTAGACTTTCGGTGTGGTGAGCACTGGAAGCAGCACCGAAGGCACTGACTGGAAGAGCGATCTGCGGCAGCGCGGTTACCGGCTGACACCGCAGCGACAACTCGTGCTCGAAGCCGTGGACACCCTGGAGCACGCGACCCCCGACGACATCCTCATCGAGGTGAGGAAGACGGCGTCGGGGGTCAACATTTCCACGGTGTACCGGACCCTGGAGCTCCTGGAGGAGCTCGGGCTCGTCTCGCACGCGCATCTCGGGCACGGGGCGCCCACGTACCACCTCGCGGACCGGCACCACCATCTCCACCTGGTCTGCCGCGACTGCACGAACGTCATCGAGGCGGACGTCGAGATCGCCGCCGACTTCACGGCCAAGCTCCGCGAGACGTTCGGCTTCTCCACCGACATGAAGCACTTCGCGATCTTCGGCCGCTGCGAGGACTGCACGGCGAGCGCGGCGAAGAAGGCCGCGAAGGGGGAGTAGGCGGGGGAGGGTGCGGCGGAGCGGCTCCCTGCCGCGAGTGGGAAGCGGCACTCCGCCGGAAATAAAAAGCGCCCCTACTCGGTCGTAGGCTGTGTGGATATGAAGAGCCCTCTGCTGTCCCTGCCCGGTGCCGTGCCCGCCGAGGGTGTGGACGAAGGTGTCGCCGCCCACTACGGGGACCTGTTCCGAGAACAGCGTGCCTTCGCCGGCGGCACCGGTTTCGTGGACCTCTCGCACCGCGGTGTGGTCACCGTCACCGGCGACGACCGGCTCAGCTGGCTGCACCTGCTGCTCACCCAGCACGTCAGCGACCTCCCGGTGGGCCGCGCCACCGAGGCGCTGATCCTCTCCGCGCACGGCCACATCGAGCACGCGCTCTATCTCGTCGACGACGGGACGACCACCTGGGCCCATGTGGAGCCCGACAGCCAGGACGCGCTGATCGCGTACCTGGAGTCGATGAAGTTCTTCTACCGCGTCGAAGTCACCGACCGCACTGCCGAGTTCGCGGTCGTCCACCTGCCCGCCGGCTCCATCGCCGACGTCCCCGAGGGCGTAGTCGTCCGCGAGACGCCGTACGGACGTGATCTGTTCCTGCCGCGCACGGACCTGGAGTCGTACGCCGCCGACGTCGACCAGCACGGTCCGGCGGTCGGGCTGCTCGCGTACGAGGCGCTGCGCGTCGAGCACCACCAGCCGCGGATCGGTTTCGAGACCGACCACCGGACCATCCCGCACGAGCTGGGCTGGATCGGCAGCGCGGTGCATCTGCAGAAGGGCTGCTACCGCGGGCAGGAGACCGTCGCCCGCGTCCAGAACCTCGGCAAGCCCCCGCGCCGGCTCGTCTTCCTGCACCTGGACGGCAGCGAGGTCCATCTGCCGCCGCACGGCGCGGAGCTCCGGCTCGCGGACGAGGGACCCGACGGGCGCAAGATCGGTTTCGTGACCACGGCCGTACGCCATCACGAGCTCGGGCCGATCGCCCTCGGCCTCGTCAAGCGGAACGTACCGCTGGACGCGCGACTGGTGGCCGACACGACGGCCGCGGCGCAGGAGGTCGTGGTCGAGCCGTAGGGCCCACCAGGGGCTGCCGGGCGGATCTGTGGAGGGCCCGCCCGGTGGGTGCGGCTGCGGCTGTGTCTCCGGCAGTCTGGCCGTTACATCTCCAGCAGGACCGTGAACGGGCCGTCGTTCGTCAGTGAGACGCGCATCTGCGCGCCGAAGCGGCCCGTCGCCACCGTCGCTCCCAGCGCACGGAGCTGGGCCACGACCTCGTCCACGAGGGGCTCCGCGACATCGCCGGGGGCGGCCGCGTTCCAGGTGGGGCGGCGGCCCTTGCGGGCGTCCCCGTAGAGCGTGAACTGGCTGATGACGAGCAGCGGGGCGTCGATGTCCGAGCACGACCTCTCGTCGGCCAGCATGCGGATCGACCAGAGTTTGCGGGCCAGTTGGGCCGCCTTCTCCTTGGTGTCCTCGTGGGTCACCCCGACCAGGACGCACAGGCCCTCGCCGTTGATCTCCCCGACGGTCTCACCCTCGACGACGACACTCGCGCCGTCCACTCTCTGCACCACCGCACGCATACGGACCATCATGCCGTGCGTCGGATTGACGACGGTGTCGGCCTCCGCACCGACGTCCGTACGGGGCTTTCTTATTGATCCTTAACCCCCCATCTGGGGCCGATCGGGGGCACTCGGTCACATAGCGGCCACTTGGGGTGGCACGATGCTCACACGCGCCGGTCGAGGGGACGGTTGAGGCACATGAGCACACCGAGTACGGGGCAGTCACCCGGGGTCGTATCGCTGATTCGGGGGGAGCCGCCGTCATCGCAGTCGCCATCGCCGGAGGCGTCCCTGCCGCAGTCTTCGCCGTCGTCGTCAGCGCGCCCGGTCGCGGCGCGGCCGCCCACCCAGCGTACGGACAGTCCCATGCCCATGCCTGAGTCGGCGCCCGAGCCCGAACCGGGGCTGGGCGTCCTGCGGCTGCCCGAACTGCGCACCCTGCGGAGGGACGCGCAGCGGGACGAGGCCGATCTGAGCTATGTGCGGCGGCTGCTGCAGGGGCGGATCGACATCCTGCGGGCCGAGTTGGGGCGGCGGGGTGCCCCGCGGCGGGGGCGCGAGGCGCGGATCGCGGCCGAGGCGTCCGTCGTGGAGCGCCTGTCGGAGATCCTGACGGATGCGCCGGCGCGGCAGCGGTCGTCGGCGCGGCACGTCACTGTGGGTACGCCCCACAGCGAGGAGTTCCGGCGGCTGGCCTCGGACATGCTCGCCGAGGTCGAGCTGTCCGATCTGGAGGCGCGTACGGATCTGGAGCTGAACGCGGCGATGGGGCGGCTCGTGCGGTACGAGCAGCAGGTTTCTCGGCGGCGGCAGGAGTTGCAGCGGACCGCGGACGATTGCAGTGCGGAGATCGCTCGTCGCTATCGCGAGGGCGAGGCGCAGGTGGACGACTTGCTGATGTGACGTCGCCTTCTGTGGGTTCGACGTCTGCGGGTGCGTTGTGGCTGGTCGCGCAGTTCCCCGCGCCCCTGGGTGAGTGGGGGCTTCGGCTCGTGGCCTGGGTGCGGGGCCGCGTCGGAATGTGCGTCCGCAGCCGGTGACGTAAAGCGCAGTTGCGGCACGGTGGCCGCCCACTGTTGTCCTCGTAAGCTGCGGCCGCACATCCCGCCACGTCCCCTCCGGCCGACGGACCATCCGGCCCCAGCGAGGGGGGTGAGGGGAACGCCGGACAGCGCCCCATCAGGGGCGCGGGGAACGGCGCGAGCAACCCAGGACGGGCCGGTACGTGGCAGATCGGCGGCGGCCACCGGTGTTTTTAGGGGCGCGGGGAACTGCGCGACAAGCCACGGCGGGCCCGCACCCACCCGCGATCCTGAGCCCACCCACCCGGGGGTCTGGGGGCGGAGCTCCCAGTTTCGGGAAGGGGTGGGGTTGGGGGAGAGAAAAACGGCGCGACACCCCACACCACGTGTGCCTAGCGTGACGGTATGACCCCCCGCCAGGACATCGACATACGCCCCATCCACGAGGACGAGACCAGGGACTGGATCCGCGCGCTGAACACGGGATTCCAGTTCCCCCCGACCGTGTCGGACGCAGACGTCAGGGACCGCACCACCTACATCATCCCCGAACGAACACTGGGCGCATTCGACGGCACCAGATGCGTAGGCACGTTCCGCTCGTTCCCACAGGAGGTCACAGCCGTGGGCGGCACCCCCGTCCGGGCCGACGCGATCTCGAACGTGACCGTCACCTCGACCCACCGCCGCCGAGGCATCCTCACCCGGATGATGGCCAAGGACCTGGCGGCCGCGAAGGAGCGGGGCGACACCGTGGCGACGCTGATCGCCGCGGAGTACCCGATCTACGGCCGGTACGGGTTCGGCGTGGCCACGACGACCGCCGAGTGGACGATCGACGTGCCGAGGGCAGGGCTCGACCCCCGCTGGTCGGGCCCGGACGACGGCGGCCGTATCGACCTCGTGGACGGCGACGACGTACGGAAGACCGGCCCGGAGCTCCACGAGCGGCTCAGGCGGGCGCAGCCGGGCGTGGTCGACCGCGACGAGCGGTGGTGGCAGGTCCGTACGGGCGCGCTGGTGGTCGACCCGGCATCGTGGACCGAGCCCTTCCACGCCGTGTACCGCAACGCGGAGGGAGAGGCCGAGGGGCTGCTCACGTACACCGTGGACGACCATTGGGGGGACGTGAAGCAGCCGCTGGAGACCGCGAAGGTCAAGGACATGATCGCGGTCACGCCGGCGGCGGAGCGCGCCCTGTGGCAGTACGTGTGCTCGGTCGACTGGGTCACGAAGGTCAGGACGGGGTGGCGGGCACCGGACGACCTGCTGCCGCATCTGCTGCCGGATCCGCGCGCGGCACGCATCCTGACGCAGGCCGACCTGCTGTGGGTGCGGGTCCTGGATGTCGTGGCGGCACTGGAGGCGCGTACGTACGGGGCGACGGGGACGCTCGTCCTGGAGGTCGTCGACCGGGGAGGGCTGAGCGGGGGCCGGTACCGGCTGGACGCGTCGGAGGCGGGCGCGAGCTGTGCGCGGACCACTGCCGACGCCGAACTCACCCTGGATGTGAGTGAGTTGGGGTCTCTCTGGCTCGGGGACGAGTCCGCGGTGCGGCTTGCGGCGCTGGGGCGGGTGCGGGAAGAACGAGCGGGCGCCGCCTCCTTGGCCGACGCCCTGCTGCGCACGTCCAGGCGACCGTGGTGCCCGGACATCTTCTGATTCGCTTGTCCCTGGTACTCCGTTCCGTGTCGGCGGCTTCTCCTCCGTTGTTGCGTGTGGCTGTTCAGTTGTGATCCGTAGCTGTTCAGTTGTCTTTTCCAGCGATTCAGTTGTTCTGCAGCGGATCTCGAGAACGATCCGCGATGGTGCGGACCGACCGGGCTCCCGGCTCCCCTCCGGAAGGGAGCCCGGTCGGCCGGACTGCCGGACGGTGGCGCCCGATCAGCCGGACTGGGCGAGCAGCATCACGAGGATCACGGCCCCGATGCCGCCGATCATTGAGTTCTTGGCCTTGATACCGACGGCGAGGGCGACGAAGGCGATGACGCCCATCGCCCCGAACTTCACCTGGATCAGCTGCTCGAAACCGATGGCGAGGGCGGCGACGATGATGGCGATGAGCGGCATGCGGTCCCTCCTTCGGGACGGGGAGGCGAACCCCCGTTGGGACCGTCCACCTGGTCGACAGTTCCGACTCTGGTGGCCAACCCCTGGGAAGCTTGACCATGTTCCTCAAGTTGGTTACCAACTTCACTGAAGTTATCTCCTCTTGGATGCGTCTCATAACCACCTTCTCAATAACTGCCCAAAGATGGCGCGAAGTTGTAGTGTTTGGTTGTGGACCCGGAACACGTCGCCGTCAATGGGCGGAAGAGGTCACAACAGCCACAGCGGTCACACCGCGAGGTGGCCGACGAGCTGCGCACCCGGATCAGGTCCGGTGAGCTGCGGCCTGGGCAGCGCATGCCCACACAGGCCCAGTTGGCCGACGAGTTCGGCGTGGAGCGCGGGGCGGTGCGCCAGGCGCTGCGCATCCTCCAGTCGGAACACCTGCTGTCCAACGTGTCCAAAGGGAGCCCGGCGACCGTCGCCCAGGACGTGGGACCCGCTCTGACCGGGCCCGGAGCCCCGCCGCAGCCCACCATGGTGGCGCTCGCGTCGCGGATCACGGCGGCCTTCTCGGCCCCTCACGTGGAGATCGACGCCCTGTGTCTGACGGCGGTCTCCCTCACTCTCGCGATGGGTGAGCCGCTGCGTCTCATCCACGAGGGCCGAATAAAACCGGCCAGGGTCGACGTCCGGGTGCTCCTGCCGTCCAGCGACATCGACCTCGCCTTCCCGGCGCTGGTGGACGACACGGTCGACGACCGGCTGCAGCGCCGCTGGCTGGCCCACCGCAACGCACAGGGCCAGGTCCTCAAGCACAACCTGCTGGCGTTACGGGCCACGCACGGCATCGACGTACACATCACCTTCCGCGCCCTGCCGTTCACCCCGCCCGTGAAGCTCTACCTGCTCAACGGCGCGGAGGCGCTCTTCGCGTACTACACGCTGACGCGGCGCGGCGAGGAGATCGACCACGAGTACCTGGAGATGTACGACGCCGAGGGGACCCAGTCCATGCTGTTCCCCTTCGAGCAGGGTGACGGGATGCGGGACACGACGTTCGTCGAGCAGTCCCATCTGTGGTTCAACGCACTGTGGGAGACCATCAGCTCCGAGCTGGTGCTCACGGGCTGAGGTCTCCCACAGATGGGTACCTGATCTTCGGGTGGGGCTTCGTCCTCGCAGTTCGTACGGGTCATAGGGCGGGCCCGGAGACCATGAGGGCGAGGATCACGGCGCCGATCGAGCTGCAGGTCGGGCTCTTGGCCTTGATGCCGATGGTGAGCAGCAGCAGCCCGACGACGCCGCTGGGACCGTACCGCCACTGGACGAGCTGCTCGAAGGTGACGACGAAGACGGCGGAGAGGAAGGCGATGACGGGCATGGTGGATCCTCCTTCGGTCTTTCGGGCTGTGCGGGGGCGGGGCGGAGGCGGGGCGAGGGCCGGGCGGTGTGGGGCGGTGGAGCGCGATGCGGCGGGGTGCGATGGGGTGGGGCGTGTGGTGCGGTGGTGCGGGACGATGCTGGAGAGGCGCGGAGCCTTCCCATTTGCCAACTACTTGCGAGAGGAGGCAAACCTTCCACCATCTTCGCTAAGTTGGTTGCCAACTCTGACTAAGATATCCCCAGTTGGTGCCTACCTCAAAACAACTTTCAAACAACTCCCCTAAGATGGAGCGGAGTTGTAGCGTTTGGTCGTGACCCAGGAGAACGTGGCAGTGAACGGCAGCAGAAAGCTCTCGCCGCAGGAGATCGCCGACATCCTGCGGGACCGCATCCGCGTGGGTGACCTGCGCTCCGGCGACCGCCTGCCCACTCAGGCGGAGCTCGCCGAGGAGTTCGGCGTGGAGCGCGGCACGATCCGCCAGGCCCTGCGGGCACTTCAGGACGAGGGCCGGCTCAGCAACGTCAGCAAGGGCAGCCCCCCGCGTATCGCGGACGTGACCCCCGCGCGGGACGAACCTCAGCCCACGATGGTCGGGTTGGCACCGCAGTTGGTCGAGGCGTTCGCCGTGCCGCATGTCCGGGTGGACGCCGCGTGCCTCACCGCCGAGACCCTGATGCTGGCCCTCGGCGAACCGGTCCGCCTGATCCACGAGGGCAAGCTCCGCCCGGAGTCGATCAGCGTCCGTATCCTCCTGCCCTCCCGTGACATCAACCTCGCCTTCCCCGTCTCGGTGGACGCGCAGGGGGCCGAGGATCCGGTCCACCAGCGCTGGCTGGAGATGCGCAATGCCCAGGGCCACGTCCTGCGCCACAACCTCAGGTCGCTGCGCTCCTCCCACGGCATCGACGTCAACGTGACCTTCCGGGCACTCCCGTTCACCCCGCCGGTGAAGCTGTACCTGCTCAACGGCGTCGAGGCGCTGATCGCGTACTACATGATCACCAGGCGCGAGGAGGCCGGCGACAGCGGCACACTGGACATGTACGACGCCCTGGGCTCCACATCCCTCTTGTTCTCCTTCGAGCAAAGGGCAGGCCAACGCGACGCCGCCTTCGTCGAGCAGTCCCAAAAGTGGTTCGACGCCCTCTGGGAAACCATTACGACGGACCTGACACTCTCCTAGTGACTCCTGATACGAAGCAGACTGGTCCGGTGGCAGCAGAGACAGCGAACCTCCAGGAAGTGATCGAGCGCGCCCGCTTCATCCTCTTCGACTTCGACGGGCCGATCTGTCGGTTGTTCGCGGGGCACTCGGCGGAGACGGTGGCGAAGGATCTGGTGGAGTGGCTGGAGCGGCAGGGGCTGCGCGAACTGCTGACCGAGGAGGAACGCGTCCACCCCGACCCGATGGCGGTCCTGTACGCCGTCAACCGCCGCCATCCGCACAGCGATCTGGTGGTCGAACTCGAGGAACGCCTCACCCAGCAGGAACTCAAGGCAGTCCCCTCCGCCTGGCCCACCGAGTTCGCGGACCCGCTGATACGAACCTGGAGCGCGGTGGGCGCCCGGCTGGCCATCGCCACCAACAACTCGGCCCGCACGTCGGCCAGTTACCTGGAGAGCCGAGGCCTCATCGGTTGCTTCGCGCCCAACATCTACGGCCGAACCAAGGAACTCAACCGGCTCAAGCCCGACCCCTACTGCCTCAACCGCGCCCTCAGCGCACTGGGAGCCGCCCCCGCCGCGGCCCTGATGATCGGCGACGCCCCCTCGGACTTCGTCGCCGCGAAGGAGGCCGGGGTGTCGTTCCTCGGCTACGCGCGTAACGAGGACAAGGGGGAGGAACTGAGGAAGGCGGGCGCGGAGGTGGTCGTCGGCTCTCTTGAACCGGTACTTGACATGCTTCGTGCGTGACGGGCCGTGAGCCGGGGGCGTTCCCGTGCTCGCCCACAATGACGTCGGGGCCAGTTGAAACGGTTCTGACACGCTACGGCGTATCGGAGGAGTAGCGTGCCTCCACCTCCCGTCGACCGGTCTGAGAGAGAAACGGGGCGATGGCACCCGAAGCACCTGCACCTCCGCCCCGTGTCGCAGCGATGAGTGCTGCCCTGGACGCAGTTGAAGGCCCCCTCAGCGGCTACCACCACGAAACCTATGTCTTCCCTCTGTCTGCCGAGGAGGGATCCGGTCTCCAGGGGCGATGGAAGATCCGGGAGCCGCGCGAGCGGCTGTTGTGGTTCGACCGGCGTTGCTTCGGGTCGGAGGAACGCCTGCTCTACGACCTGCAGCGGCGGATCGACGTCATTCCCGAGGTCGCCCGGGTGAGTGGTGTGAACCTGCAGCGATTCGTGGAGGGCTCGACGCTGGGTGCGCTGCATCCGTCCGGAGATGCTCTTCCGTCCCTCGTGTTCGACCAGATTCTCGGACTGTTCCGCCAGTTGGTGACCGTCACATCGTCCACTCTGGTCGCGGAGCGCCGTTGCCGGCCGGAGGACCGTGCGACGGAAGGTGACAGTGCGGGCTTCCTCGAAACGCTCATCTCGTTCACGCAGGACCAGGTGTATGAACGGAATCTGAGCGAGTACAAAGACCTGTTCGCCGCTCTCGGCCTCGAACCACACTCCTTTCGCCGGCTGAGGACGCGGGTGGCCGGTCTGCACGACAGGCCGTTCTGTCTCCTGCACGCCGACCTGCACCGTGAGAACTTCATCTTCGATCGGGACGGGAAGCTCTGGGCCATCGACTGGGAGTTGGCGATGTTCGGCGACCCGCTCTACGACCTGGCCACCCACTTGTATCTGATGCGGTATCCGCCCGCGCAGGAACGGCAGATGATCCGGCGTTGGTGCGAGGTCGTCGAGGACATCAGACCTGGCAGTGCACAGGGGTGGCGTGAGGATCTTCCGCGGCTGCTCGACTTCAAGAAGGCCCAGTCGGTCTTCACCGATGTCATCCGGGTGTCGCAATCCATGGACATTGACGGGAAGTTCGATCGACGGCGACTCCGTTCAGCCGCCTTGAAGGTGTGGGGGGTGCTGAGCAGTGCCGCCGAGCCGTTGGGCTTGGAGACCGTTCCGGGCCCGCTCGCGACCGAGGCCGCGTTACTGCGCTGGCGGAGCGTTCGTGCCCTTACCTGATCGGTTGCCCCGGACGCGCGGAGGTCGGCTCCGCCGGTGTGTCGAAGCGGGCTCGACACCCTCCGCCCCGGCACCGCGAAGGCTATTCCGCTGCCGCAGTGGAGCGGCGGTTGCTGAGCCACTGCCTCAAGGCCTCGAGCGCGTACTGCATCGCCAGTGTCAGGGCGACCGTAACGGCGTTCAGCAGGATTTGAAGGAACATGGACCCCACCCCTCTGGCCGCATTCAGTGAAGCGGCCAACTTGCCTACCAATTGGACTGGTTGGCTTGAGGTTGGTTTCCCCGCATCTCTAGATCCCTTAACTGGCAGGCCTGTTGGTCTGGTCACTTGACTGAAATTGGTTTGCCTGCCGTCCGGAAGAGGTACGGTCCAGCTGTGAGTGGAGAGGGAGTTGTAGACGGTGGCGGCAGGGAGTTCGAGAGAGTCTCGGACGAACTGCGGGCCCGTATGGCCAATGGCGTCTACCCCCTGGGAACGCTTCTGCCGCCCCAGCGTGTTCTGGCCCAGGAGTTCGGGGTCTCCAGGGACACCGTGCAGCGAGTCCTGAGAGCGCTGGGCAACGAGAGCTGGATCGAGACCCGCCAGGGCAGCGGATCCAGGGTGATCAAGGCGCAGCGAATCCACTCCTCGGCGACGAGGACCGTGCGCCCCGCGCAGGCGGTGACGTTGCGGTCGTTCATCAACGAAGCGTTCGAGGCTCCCGAGGTGACCTTGGACGTCTACACGCTGACGTCGGAGTCTCTGGACGCCCACATCCGCATGCAGGCGGAGCGGATACGGGACCGCGATATCTCTCCCGATCGAATCGCCGTGCGCATGTTGCTGCCGTCCGAGGAGCTGAGGCTGCCTTACCCGAGGACCAAGGACGACCCGACTGACCTGCGCCTGCAGAATCGCCTGCACGAGATCACCAGGCGGCACTCCGCCTCGCTGAGGGGAGCGCTGCGGGACTTGCGGACCGACGATCTGGTGCCCGCGGTCGACATCGGGATTCGTCACGTTCCATTGGTGCCGACCTTCAAGCTCTACCTGCTCAACGGCAGTGAGGCGCTGCACGGTCCGTACGAGGTGATCGAGCGGAACATCGAGCTGGATGACGGGGCGGAGGTCGTGGCGTTGGACGTGCTGGGACTCGGGGCGACTCTGACGCACTACGAGAGGGATGACGACCCGAACTCCCCGGGAACCGTCTTCGTCGGCAGCATGCAGTCCTGGTTCGACTCGATCTGGGACATGCTCGCGCAGTGAGGAAAGGCATGCCTAATGCCCACCTCGGATGTCCCGTACACCTCAGTTACCACATTGAGACCAGCCACTTTCGGTCTCCGGTCGTGAGTGATCTAGGACCCGGCTAAGGTTTGCTCACCTTCACCCCCAGGAGTGGCCAGTGGGCGCATCTCCGGCGCCCGGGCCTGTGCCCAGGGAGCAACGTATCGCCAACGACGCGTATGACACCTTCGTACGGGTGGCGATGCAGAGCGGCTTGATGAGCGGTGGCCATCACAACCGGAACTATGTGTTGCCGCTGACCGAGGCCATGGCGCGCCATGTGAACTGCGATCCGGGTACTTCCGTGACCGTACGGATGCCCCGACCGGAAGCTCTGCCCGTGGTGATCAGGACTTGGCGCGAAGCAGACATCCTTGACGCCATCGAGGGCACGTTGCCGCATGTGCCGCGTTGTCTGCGTCGACGTGGTGAAACAGCCGTGCACAGCTATGTGGAGGGCCTTCCGCTCTCCATGGCCTGCCCGAACGGCAAACGGGTGGACTCCATGCTGGTCGAGGCGATGACCGGTCTGCTGGCCCAGATGTCACGGGTGCGGCGGGAGGCGTTACCACCGCTCCCGGACGGCTGGCCGCGCAGCGACAAGGACAGCCAAGGGTTCCTGCGTACGCTGGCGCGTCTCGCCGATCGGCAGATCCGTCAGCCCAATTGGCACGAGTTCGGTGGACTGTTTGCCGCTCTCGGCGTTCCCGAGGACGCCCTGATCCGGCTGGCGGACCGAGTGCCCGCGATGGCCCGGCGCCCATACAGCCTGCTCCATACGGATCTGCACCGCGACAACGTCATCGTGACCTACCGTGGCGAGCCGCCTCTGATCTGCGTCGACTGGGAGCTTGCGACCTACGGCGACCCTTTGCACGATCTGGCCACCCACCTGGTCCGCATGCAGTACCCGAAGGATCAGTGGGACGACGTCGTTGAATCTTGGGCGAACGCCATGCAAGGGGTCAGGCCGACGGCTGTCGCGGGCCTTGGCCAGGATCTCGGTCACTATGTCGCTTTCGAACGGGCACAGTCCCTGTATCCGGATGTGATGCGAGCGGCGAAGTCCCTGAAGGTCTCGCTCGACCAGAAGTACCTGGAGATGGCGACACAGGCGGTGCGGCGTGCACTGGAGGCCGCGGCCGAACCGCTGGGCCTCGTCACCGTGCCGGACGAGGCCGAGATCGAGCGTGTCCTGCACCGGTGGCAGCTGTCCCGAAACGAATGGTGCCAGGACCGCCAAGCCGTCACCACCATCAACTGGCAACCCGACGGGCGGCTCCTGGAGGCCTCGGACTTCCCGCACACCGCTGTACTGGACGCGTTGAGGGCGGAGGGCGCCGCGCCGGCCGCCCACGTGTTCAAGGGCACTGCGCACCTCAACACAGTGGTGCGTGTGCCGGGCGTCGAAATCCCCGTCATGGTGCGGCGCAAGGTCGCCGCTGTCAGCCGTCGCGAGCCCACCTTTCTCAGCGAGCACGCCGTGCTACGGGCCATCGAGGAGTCCGGAGCGGCCGTCGCCGCACCGCGAGTGCTGGCTTTGGGTACCAGCCATGCGCAGGATCCCTTCGCGATTCACACGTACGTCGGGCCGCATGACAGCGGCCAGGCTCCCAGCCATCCCGTGCACGGCTTGCTGCCGCACGAGGCTGACGGGCTCGTCGACCAGCTCTGGGCCCTGGCCTACGTGGACTACGGACCGTTGGACCCGACCGCCGATGCCGTCGGCTTTTTCGACTGGTTGAGGGAGTTGCTCGTCCGCCTGGTGGATGAGCTGCCCAAGGAGACACAACAACTGGCAAGAGTTCTTGGGCTGCCCAACGCAGGCCGCCTGCAGGAGATTCTGGCCCGACACCACATGACGCCACGTCAGGCAGCCTTGCTGCACGGGGACCTGAACCCCTGGAACCTTGTTCGCCGGAACGACAAGTTGGCGCTCACCATCATCGACTGGGAGATGGCGATGGTCGGCGACCCGCTCTACGACCTGGTCCGGCACATGCACCTCACACCGACGCGTCCCGAGATCCGTGTCCGCATGTTCCAGCGCTGGAGCAAGGCTCTACCCGTCACCCACACCAAGGACTGGGAGCGGGACTGGCACCTGTATCGGTGGATGGAGAACATCCGCTCCGCCTACGTGGACCTCGACCGCATGGTCACGGGCGCAAGCCTTGACGCTCCCAACGTCAGCCGTGCGGTGGACACGTACGGGATGACCCTCAGAGCCGCGAAGGGCTCGCTCGGGCTGCCTCTTCGGGAACTGTCGAACCCCTACCTTGCCCGCGCGCTGCCGGATGGGGACCATGGCTCCACCAGACAGGTCGGGTTGTCCGCCGGTAGGTGAGGCGGTGCGTCGAACTGTCTGGCCTCGGGGGAGAGGGGCTGGCCATGTCCGGCGCGCGAGGCGGTCCCGCGGTAAGCGGTGGTGAACGTCTGAGGCGGTATCAGGCGCGGTTCGAGCCCCTTGTCACGCGGGCCCTGCTTCTCGGGATCTTTGTCGTCGGGCTGACCGCACAGTTCGTCAAGCCGGTCGGTGACGCGCTGGAAGGCAAGGCGGCCCTCGGCGGCGCCCTGCTCAGCCTGGTCGGCTACGTCCTGTACGACTCGGTGAGGGAACTGGCCGCGTCGCTTCGGTTGCCGCCGCAGGGTCGGGTCCAGTCACGGGACCTGGGCAGTTTCGTGAGCGAAGCGTTCCGTGCCCGCGAGGTGGAGATCCGGTTTCTCGGCTACACCGGGGAGACGCTCTACAACGAGCTCTATCACCGTCTGGAGGGTCTCCTCGACGATCCAGGGCCGACCAGACACGTCTCCGTGCGGGTGCTGATTCCGGACTTCGGGCAGCAGATGACCGTCCCTTCACGCGTGGGGCCGGACGGCGCGCCAATGGATGACCCGGATTTCCGCAGGCGCCTGGAACTGAAATGCCAGGAGTACGACCAGACGTTGTCGGTGCTCGCCGAGCGGCTCACGATTGTGGGACGGGTGACCGCGGAGTGCGAGTACCGCTTCTACCCCGGCATACCGCGGGACAAGATCTGCATCTTCAACCGGGAGCAGGTGCTGCACGGGCTCTACGACGTGGTCGCCCGGACAGTGCAGCGCAGCTCGGACCCCGAGTTCTACGATCCCAAGGGGTATCGCACGGACCTCAATGTGTGGGTCCGTGACGGCAATGACGACTCCAAGGCCGTCGTGGACACGTGGAACAAGCACCTCGACGACCTGTGGAGTCTGGCGGCAGTCCCGCACTGGCGGTGAGAAGCGTCGGCCTGAGCGGGGCTCTCGGCCTCCCTCACGCCTTCAGCACCACCTTCCCCACCAGCCCCCGCCCCTCGACAGCCCGATGTGCCGCCCCCGCCTCCTCCAGCGAGAACACCTCCCCGATGACCGGCCGCAACCGTCCCGCCGCCGCTTCCCCGAGGGTGTAGGTGGTCAGGCGGCTGACGTCGGGTGGGCTGAACTGGACGTCTGCGATGCCGAACAGGGTGATGTCGTGCCGTTCTGCCTCGGTTGTGTCCACGGTGGTGAAGCCGCCGGTCGGGGCGCCGTGGGCCGAGAAGCGGCCGCCGTCTGCCGTCAAGGGGAAGGCCGTCGCGCCGAGTTGGCCGCCGACGCCGTCCAGGACCACGTCCGCCGCGCCGTCGGAGCCGCCGAGGGCGTGGCGGGCCAGGGCCGGCCAGTCGGGGGACGTCGCGTCGACCACCGCGTCCGCGCCCAGGTCCCGTACCAGGGCGAGCTTCGCCTCTCCTCGGGCCACGCCCGCCACCCGGGCACCCCGCGCATGGGCCAGCTGGACCAGGAGTGTGCCCATGCCGCCCGAGGCGCCCAGGATCAGGACCCGGTCCGTCTCGGTCACCTCGGTGAGTTCCAGAAGGCCCGTCGATGTCACTCCGTCGTGGATCAGGGCCGCCGCGTCGAGGAGATCCAGCGAGTCCGGTACGACCGTCAGGGCGGAGGGGGCCGCGACGGCCCGTTCCGCGTACGCGCCCGTCACGAACGCAGTGACCCGGCGGCCCAGCCATTCATCGGGGACGTCCGGGCCGAGGGCGCTCACGACTCCCGAGACGCCGCCCCCGGGTACGTACGGAGGGGTCACCGGGAAGTAGTCGCCGCCCCCGCCGGCCCGTATCTGCGTCTCCACGAAGATCGTGTCCGCGTAGGCGACGTCGATCAGTACTTCGCCGGGGGCGGGGGCCGGGTCCGGGAGGTCGGTCGTGATCAGGACCGACGGGTCGCCGAACCGTGTCACCTGGGCTGCTCGCACGGGGATCTCCAGAGGGGAGGGGGTGGAGCACCGAGTCTTCGACCTCAAGTTCGGTTGAGGTCAAGAGGAGCCGGCAAGAGGGGTCGGAACCAGCCACGGGGCTGAGGTAGTGGCGTTCAAGGGGAGGGCGGGAGTCCGGAAAGTGCGTAGGCTCGGGGCATGGGCGAGACGGGTGCGAGGGGTGCTCCGGGTGCGACCGGGGTCACGCGGGCGGTGAGTGGTGCGAGTGCCGTGGGCGCGCCGCGTAAGGCGGGTGTGGTGGGTGTGTCAGGGGCGGCGGGTGTGGCAGGAGCCGCGGGTGCCATGGGGCTGCGTGAGCGTAAGAAGCTGCGCATGTACCAGGACGTCTCGGACGTTGCCATCACGCTCTTCCTGCAGAAGGGGTTCGAGCGGGTCTCCGTCGCCGAGGTGGCCGCCGCCGCGCAGATCTCGAAGCCGACCCTCTTTCGGTATTTCTCGTCGAAGGAGGACCTGGTTCTGCACCGGTTCGCCGATCACGAGGCCGAGGCCGCGCGGGTGGTCGCCGCGCGGGCGTCGGGGGAGTCCGCCGTCGACGCGCTGCGCCGGCACTTCCTGGCCGGGATCGAGCGGAGCGACCCCATCACCGGGGTCAACGGTGACCCGCACATCCTCGCCTTCCACCGGCTGCTCTACGGGACCCCTTCGCTGGTCGCGCGGCTGTACGAGTATCTGGAGCGCTCCGAGGACGCCCTCACCGAGGCGCTCGGCGGTGGCCTTGAGGCCAGGCTCGCCGCCGGGCAGATCGTCGCCGTGCAGCGGATCCTCGCGCAGGAGAACTGGCGGCGGATCGCGGAGGGCGAGCCGGTCGCGGACGTGCGGCGCGATGCCGTCGTCGCGGCGCAGCGCGCGTTCGCGAGGCTTGAGGCCGGCCTGCCCCGCTGCGTGTGACGCTCGGTCGCTGAGCCGCGCCCGTTCCATAACCAAGTAAAAAGTTTAACTCGGTTACGTTATTCCGTTACTCTTGCTCGAATGACGTCACCCGACCCCGTACTCATCACCTCCCTCACTCAGGAACGCGCCTACCACGACACCTGCCGTGCCGCTCTCGCCGCGATGGTCGACGGTGCCCAGGAACACGTCGTCACCGGAGAGGACGTGTCCGCGTCCGGTGCCGACGCCGAAGTGCTCGGGTACCGGCTGCGCAGTCGGGCAAAGGAGATGCGGGAACTGCCCGAAGGGCCGTTGTTCTTCGGGCGGTTGGACTTCGGGGGAGAGCGCGGCGGCGCCGGTGACCACGCCGGGCAGAGCTATCACGTCGGGCGCCGGAGGATCACCGAGCACCCCTCCGCCCCGCCCCTCGTCGTGGACTGGCGGGCTCCCGTCTCGCGCGCCTTCTACCAGGCGAGCGCCCGCGATCCACAGGGTGTGCGCGTGCGGCGGCGGTTCGGCTGGGCACCGGGGAGCCGCGGCGACTCGACCGACCTCACCGGTCTGGAGGACGAGCGGCTGGAGGTCGAGCACCTGGAGCGGGACTACCTGGAGGGGGAGTTCCTGGAGGACGAGCGGCTCCCGGACGGGCACCGCAGTGGGGCGCCGGACGGGCACCGCACCGGCACCCCCGCCGCCAGCCGCATCCTCGCGAGCGAGATCGAGCGGCCCCGCGTCGGCCCGATGCGCGACATCGCCGCCACCATCCAGCCCGACCAGGACGAGCTCGTACGGGCGGACCTCACCGTCTCCGTCTGTGTGCAGGGCGCGCCCGGCACCGGGAAGACGGCTGTCGGGCTGCACCGGGCCGCGTATCTGCTCTACACGTTCCCGCAGCGCGTCCAGCGCGGTGGGCTGCTGATCCTGGGGCCGAACCGCACCTTCCTCTCCTACATCTCGGAGGTGCTGCCCGCGCTCGGCGAGACCGGCGTACGGCAGTCCACGGTCGGGGAGGAGATCGGCCGGCACCCGGTCACGGGCGAGGACGACGAGGCCACCGCGGTCGTGAAGCACGACGCCCGGATGGCGGAGGTGCTGCGGCGGGCCCTCTACGCCAGGGTGAACCCGGAAGGGGCCGAGGGGGTCAACGGCCTTGCGGTGCCCGACGGTTCGTACCGGTGGCGGGTGCCCGGCGAGACACTCGCGCGGATCGTGGCGGGCGTACGGGCCGAGGAACTGCCGTACGCCGTCGGGCGTGAGCGGGTCCGGACGCGGATCGTGCGGTACGTGCGGGAGCGGGCCGAACGGCGTGCCGGGCCCCAGTCCAGCGCCTGGGTCCAGAAGATCTCGCGGGCCCGGCCCGTCGGTGCGTACGTCGACGCCGTGTGGCCCAAGGCGCGGCCGGAGGAGGTCGTCGCCGAACTCCTCGCCGATCCAGATGTGTTGGGCGCGGCGGCGGACGGGGTGCTCGACGCGGACGAACAGAAGGCACTGCTGTGGGCGCGGCCGCCCCGGTCGTGGAAGTCCGCCCGGTGGTCGGCGGCCGACCTCGTCCTCCTCGACGAGGTCGCCGGTCTCGTCGAACACCCGGAAGGCTACGGCCACTTGGTGATCGACGAGGCACAGGACCTCTCCCCGATGGAGTGCCGGGCGATCGGCCGGCGGGCGGCCTACGGGTCGCTCACCGTACTCGGCGACCTCGCACAGGGGACCACACCGTGGGCCGCGCGGGAGTGGGGCGAACTCCTCGGCCACCTGGGCAGACCGGAGGCGGTGGTCGTGCCGCTGACCACCGGCTTCCGTGTGCCGCAGGCGGTGGTCGAGCTGGCGAACCGGGTACTGGCGAAGCTGGACGTGGGAGTTCCCGCCGGTCAATCCCTGCGCAAGGACGGCGAGTTGAGGATCCGCTGCACGGACGACGTGCTCGGCGAGACCGTCGAGGCCGTGCGACGCGCCCTCTCGTACGAGGGGTCGGTAGGCGTCATCACCGCCGACTCGGACGTCGTACGGGTACGGGAGGCGCTCGGCGGCGCCGGCATCGAGGCGGCCGAGGTCGACCAACTGGGCGCGCGCGTCACGGTGTTGGGGGCCGGGCTCGCGAAGGGCCTGGAGTACGACCATGTCGTCGCCGTGGAGCCTGCGGCGATCGCGGAGGGGGAGACCCGGGGCCTGCATCGGCTGTACGTCGTGCTCACCCGGGCCGTGTCACGACTGGACGTGGTGCACGCGCGGCCGTTGCCGTTCGAGTGAGGAGCCGAGGGGCCGAGGGGCCGAGGGGCCGAGGGGCCGAGGGGCCGAGGGGCCGAGGAGCCAAGGAGCCAAGGAGCCGAGGAGCCGAGGAGCCAAGGGGCCGAGGAGTCGAGGGGCTCTGGGGACTGTCCAGGACAGGACCACCAGGATCCGTCGGGCGGTGCCCAGCGGATCCCAGGTTCCGGCTCCCGGCCGCCGGGTCCGGCCCCCGACGCCTGTATGAGGACATCCCCGGCCGGCGTCCGGACGTACGACACCGACCGACCGGCGGCCCGCCGCCGCTCCACCGGCCCGCGGCCGCTACCGTCACCGTGACCCTCGCGGCGCTGGGCAGGCGCCGCGAGCGGCAGGCCGGACTAGGGGGTCGGCTCGGTCAGGGGTGCGTCGAGGGCGGGGATCAAGTGCTCCTCCTCGTAGGCCAGATGGGTCTCCAACTCGGCGGTGAGGCGTTCGACCTCCCGGCGGGCGTGCTGGGGGTCCGCGGAGTCGTCGCCGATGATCCGTTTCAACTCCGCGGTCAGGGCGGCGATGCGCTCGTGTTCCTCGCGCAGGCGTTCCAGGACCGGGGCGAGTTCGGGGCTGCGGCCGCCGAGGAACGGGAAGATGCCGAGTTCCTCGCCGGTGTGGTGGTTGTGCAGGCCCGCGCAGAGTGTCAGACAGTTGACGCGGAGCTGGGCGCCGAGGGTGGGCCCGGCGGTGGTGAACTCCTTTCGTATCAGGGCGAGTTCACGGCGGAACGCGTCATGGATGACCTTGAGTCCCTGGCCCATCGAGGTGGCGTTCACGTTCGGCGGGCCGTCGACGGGGATCTCTTGGAGGGCGACGACCGGGATCACCCGCGTGGTCTTCGCCTGGTAGTCCGCCCAGCCCGGTTCGGCCTCGACCAGACGGGCGAAGGCCTTGTCCCGTTCGGCGCCGGCCAGCGGCTCCGCCGTCGCCTCGTACGTGAACACCCCGGTCTCCACGGTGACTTGGGGGTGTGCGAGGAGGTTGTGGAACCAGTCCGGGTGTGTCGGGGCTCCGGCGGCCGAGGCGATGACCAGCACACTGGCGCCGCCGTCGGGGTAGTAGGCGACCGGGGCCGTGTGCCGCTTGCCCGAGCGCGCTCCCGTGGTGGTCAGGAGGATCAGCCGGGCTCCCTCGAAATAGCCGCCGACCTGGCCCGCGTTGGCACGGAACTCTTCGATGACCTGCTGGTTGAAATCGATGGGCATTCTCTTCTTCCTCTTGGTGATTACTGGTGGGTAATTTTGGAGGGTGATTACTGGATCGGGGCATGGGGAATCGCCACGGGGCGAATTCGGGTACGCCCGCGGTAGCAGTGCGGTGATGACGAGATGAAGGCGCGCGAATTCCCGGCGGGGCGAATGCCGACAGGGCGAATGCGCACACAGCGAACGTCGACAGGGCGAACGTCGGCCGGGCATGCGCCTGCGGCGGCACCGGTGGGGAGACGTGCGGATACGTGGTGGCACGCGGTACGCCGTGCGCGGTATGCGGAACGGCACGCGGAGGTTGTGATCTCGCGTGGCATGGCGTGGCGTGGCATGACGCGTGCGGCGCGGCATGGCACTCGTACAGGAAACTCCGTACGAGCGCTCGGCGCGCTTGAATCAGAAAGGGCGGCCCTCTGGCCCGCCCGGGCCTCACTCGGAGGCCGGGAACCCTACTCGCTGTTGGCCCAAGGCCGACCCGGCAGTCACGGAGGAAAGGTTAATGGAATGGGTGCGGCAAGGCAATGCGTGTTTTCAGGCCTTGTTCAGGGATCGTCCGAATAACAAGGCGGCCGACTCCAGGGGCCGTTGACGCCTCGCCGGTCCGTGGAGCGGCGGGCGCGTGGCTCGGGTGTGGTGGACCGGCGGGGCCCGTCCGTGGTCGACTCCCTGCCATGAGTCTGTCGGTCGATGTGTACGTGCCCAGAGCGGAGGGCGGCATCGAGGTGCTGGACGTTCCGCCCGAGTCCTCCGACGTGGCCGGCTGGGAGCGGTGGCGTACGGAGGTGTGGGGGTCGGAGCCGGTTCGTTCGCTCGGCGCGCGGTTCTTCCCGCGGCTGGCCACCGAGGACCTGACGGTGGCACCGGACGAGATGTCCGACTTCCTCGCCGAGTGCGACCTGCTCCGCACCCATCTGTCGCGGATCGCCGATCACATGATGGCGCAGGCTGCGACGGAGGCGGAGGCGGGAACGGGGGCGGCGTCGCGCAAGTCCCACGCCGAGCACGCCGACGACGTGAGCCGCCGCCTGGACAACATCGTGAACGCGGCCCGACGGGCGTTGGGTCTCCGTGGCGGGGTCATCATCTGGTGACTGGTGACTGGTGACTGGTGACTGGGACCTGAGACCGGTGACCGGTTTGCGCCGAGCGGCTCGGCGACCGCTTCCCCTGTGATCGCCGAGCCACTCGCCGCGCCCTGCCGCGTGCCGTACTCCTCGCCGTACTACTTGCCGCGCGGCTGGAGGAACCGCAGGAGGTTGCCCGCCGGGTCGCGGAAGGCGCAGTCGCGTACTCCGTACGGCTGGTCCATCGGTTCCTGCAGTACGTCGCCGCCTGCGGCGCGGATCCGCTCGAACAGGGCGTCGCAGTCGTCGGTCCGGAAGATGACACCGCGCAGCAGGCCCTTGGCCATGAGCTCGGCGACGGCCTGCCGGTCGGCGGGCGTGGCGTTCGGGTCCGCGAGCGGCGGTTCCAGGACGATCTCCACGTCCGGCTGCGAGGGCGAGCCGACGGTCACCCAGCGCATCCCCTCGAATCCGACGTCGTTGCGCACTTCGAGACCGAGCACATCGCGGTAGAAGGCGAGTGCCTTGTCGTGGTCGTCGACGGCGATGAAACACTGTGCAAGCTTGAGATCCATGCCCATCACGCTAGTGACCGGCGGCGGGTTTGGCTTCTCCGTTACTGACCGGCACCCGAGAAGTCGTACGCGGCCCAGTCGCTGAGCTTGCGATAGCCGAGGCGCTGGTAGAGGGCGTTGCTGGTGGGGTTGGACACGTCCGCGAACAGGACGACGTCCTTGGCGCCCGCGGCCAGCGCGGCCCGGCTCACCTCCGCCGACACGGCAGCCGCGTAGCCGTGACCGCGCAGGTGGGCCGGGGTGTAGACGATGTCCACCTGGATCTGGCCGCCGATCAACGGGTTCATGCCCGCGATGGAGACGGGGGTGCCGTCCGGGGTCTCCCAGAGCGTGTAGCGCTTGTCGGCGTAGCGGGTTTCGGCCCAGGTGTCGGCGTTGATGGAGACGTCTTCCCCGACCGCCTTGGCGAACTCGCCGCACCAGAAGATGGCCTCCTCGAGGTCCTGCTCGCCCAGGACACGACTCCGGCCGGCCGGTAGCGGATCCGGTGGGGTGAGCGTGCCGAGGCCGTACAGACGGACCTGTGTGTCGTGGAGTTTCGGCGTCGCGCCTGTGTGCCGCTGCCAGGCCTCGGCGAAGGTGGTGGCGGTGCCGTGGTCCGCGTTGACGCGGGAAGGGGAGTGCCCGAGGGCGGCCAGGCGGGCGGCGAGGGAGTCGGCCTGCCCGGGCGTGAGCGGGGAGAGGCCCAGCGCGCGGGGCGGGAGCCGGTAGAAGGTGGCGCTGACCTCGCCCGCCTGCTCCAGTACGCCGAAGACGGGGGCTTCGGCGCCGAACGAGGCCGCCCCGCGCTTTCGCACTCTCTCCGCCCACGTCAGCTGCATGACATGTGGGCCGGGCCGCGAGCGCAGGAAGTCTCCGGCCCGGGCGAGAAATTCGTCGACGTCTTCGGTGAGGTGCCAGTCATCTGGGCGCATGCCTCATGGTTCCCCAGGTTGAAGGTGCGCCCCGTGCTTTTCCGCCAGGGCGAGGCGGCGGGACTTCCGCACAGTTGCTCGGGCCTCCCCGCCGGGACCGCGGCGATCGGCGCCGCGACCGTTGTCCTGAAATCGCCAGCGAGGTCACCGAGCCCGAGTCGAAGCCGGCGCTCGGGTACCCGACGACCTGCGGGGTCGGGGCGGGAACGGGGTGGGCGGACCTCAGCTCTTGACGGCCTCCGCGATCCGCAGGGCGGCCTCGGCGGGCGTGAGGTGCGTGGTGTCGACGACCTCGGCCTCGTCGTGCAACCACGTGCGGGCCGCCTCGGCGTAGGGCTCCAGATACTTGAGACGGAACGGGGAGTCGGGGCCGAGAACAGTGTCGCCGGCGATGCGCCCGCGGAGGGTGTCCTGGTCGGCGTGGAGGACGAAGTGCCGTACGGGAATGGCATGTTGGGCGAGGCCCGTGCTGATCTCGCGCCAGTACTCCTCGACCAGCACGGTCATCGGCATCACCAGGGTGCCGCCGGTGTAGTCGAGTACGCGGCGGGCGGTCTCGACCACGAGCGGCCGCCACGGTGGCCAGTGCTGGAAGTTGTCCGTCCCGGGCCCGGGCAGCCCCGGCGTGATGTCCATGAGTGTCTCGCCGACCTTCTCGGCGTCGAACACCCGTGAGTCCGGGATCAGTTGCTGCACCAGTGCACTGGTCGTCGTCTTGCCCGCGCCATGGGTGCCGTTGAGCCATACGATCATGGGATCCGACGCTAGCGCTGTGCGGCGTGCCGCGGGAACGGCACTACGGAATTCCGGTACGGCTTCGGCGACCTCGGCCGGAACAGGGTCGGGGGTGTCGGCCCTCCGGCGAAAACCGCCTCCCCATCCGTCCGCACCCCAATACGGTGCCCTCATGTCCCATGTACCCGCGCTCCTCGTCCTCGACATGCAGAACGCCGCCGTGGCCATCTCCCACCGGCCGAAGGAGACCGTCACCACGATCGCCCTGCTCCGGGAACGTGCCCGTGCGGCCGACGTGCCCGTCATCACGGTCCAGCACGACGGCCCGGGGCTGGAGCCCGGCACGGACGGATGGCAGATCGTGCTCGAACTGGCCCCCGGAGAGGGCGAGAAGACGGTCAGGAAGGGCTCCGCCGACGCCTTTCTCGACAGCGACCTCGGCCCGTTGCTCACGGAACTCGGCGTCACCGAGGTGGTCGTGACCGGGTTCGCCACCGAGTTCTGCGTGGACACGACCGCGCGGCAGGCACTCAGCCGTGGGTACGACCTCGTGCTCGTCGCCGACGGGCACACCACCTCTGCCCGCCCTGACGTGGACGGGTTCGTCGCCTCCGACCGGGCCGTCATGCACCACAACGCCATCTACCGGCACATCGGTTTCCCGGCGCGCGGCATCCGTGTCCTGCCCGCGGCCGATGTGGACTTCACCGCCCCGCCGGTTCCTGACCCGGCCTGACCCGGTCTGAATCCGCTCCGGTCGCGGCGAGCGCCCGCCCTGTCCGCGCGGGATGGGGGGTGCGGGGTGGTGGGGGATGCGGGGTGCCGGGTGCCGGGTGCCGGGTGGGGCGTAGCGAGGGCACGCCCCGCCTCCCCGCGTAACCTCTTCCTGTGCCCGCACCCCGCCTGCATCGCGTCGCCGTCCTTGTGCTGGAGGGTGCGAAGCCGCTCGATGTCGGAATTCCGGCGCAGGTGTTCACGACCCGCGCGAGCATGCCGTACGAGGTGCGGGTGTGCGGGGCGACGCCCGGCCTCGTGACCGGCGGCGACGGTCTCGCGTACTCCGTCGCCCACGGCCTCGACGCGCTGGCCTGGGCCGACATCGTCTTCGTACCCGGTTACCGGCACCCGGACCGCGACGATCCGCCGCGGGCCGTCGTCGAGGCGCTGATCGCCGCCCACGAGCGGGGCGCGCGGCTCGCCGCCATCTCGACGGGCGCCTTCGCGCTCGCCGCCACGGGCCTGCTCGACGGCAGGCGCGCCACGACGCACTGGCACTACACGCGGGCGCTCGCGGCGAGGCATCCGCTCGTCCGGGTCGACGAGAACGTCCTGTTCGTCGACGAGGGCAGCGTGCTCACCTCGGCCGGCGCCGCCTCCGGCATCGACCTGTGCCTGCACATCCTGCGTGGCGACCTCGGGGTGGCCGCGTCCAACCACGCGGCCCGGCGGCTGGTCGCGGCCCCCTACCGCAGCGGCGGCCAGGCCCAGTACGTGCCGCGCAGCGTCCCCGAGCCGCTCGGCGAGCGGTTCGCCGCCACCCGCGAGTGGGCGCTGCACCGGCTCGACGAGCCCCTCACCCTCGACGTACTGGCGCGGCAGGCGGGGGTCTCGCCGCGTACGTTCTCCCGGCGGTTCGTCGACGAGACCGGCTACACGCCGATGCAGTGGGTGATGCGTGCCCGGATCGACCTGGCCCGCGAACTGCTGGAGCGCTCGCAGCGCGGCGTCGAACAGATCGCCGCCGACATCGGGCTCGGCACCGGCGCGAACCTGCGCCTGCACTTCCAGCGGATCCTCGGGACGACACCGAGCGAGTACCGGCGCACGTTCACGCGGGGCGAGTAGTCCGGCCCGCGTACGGCATTCCGGTCTGGCGGGATCCTTTTGAACCATGGCGATCCCGCCACTGTCAGCGGCGTCGGCCGCGCGCGAGCCTGGTGGCGAAGGGAAGGGACCTCACTCATGACTCGCATCGCCATCAACGGATTCGGCCGCATCGGACGCAATGTGCTGCGCGCACTGCTGGAGCGCGACAGCGCCCTGGAGGTCGTCGCCGTCAACGACCTCACCGAGCCCGCCACTCTCGCCAGGCTGCTCGCCTTCGACAGTACGGCCGGCCGGCTCGGGCGCCCGGTGACCGTGGACGGGGACGTCCTCGTCGTCGACGGCCGTCGGATCAAGGTGCTGGCCGAGCGCGAACCGGCGCAGCTGCCGTGGGCCGAACTCGGCGTCGACATCGTCCTGGAGGCCACCGGCCGGTTCACCTCGGCCAAGGCCGCCCAGGCCCACCTCGACGCGGGCGCGCGCAAGGTGCTCGTCAGCGCGCCGTCGGACGGCGCCGACGTCACGCTCGCGTTCGGGGTCAACACCGACGCGTACGACCCGGCCGTGCACACGATCGTCTCGAACGCCTCCTGCACGACCAACGCGCTCGCCCCGCTGGCCAAGGTGCTCGACGACCTCGCCGGCATCGAGCACGGGTTCATGACGACGGTGCACGCCTACACCCAGGAGCAGAACCTCCAGGACGGTCCGCACCGCGACGCCCGTCGCGCCCGGGCCGCCGGCGTCAACATCGTGCCGACCACGACCGGCGCCGCCAAGGCGATCGGCCTGGTCCTGCCGAATCTCGACGGCAAGCTGTCGGGCGACTCGATCCGCGTACCGGTGCCGGTGGGCTCGATCGTCGAGCTCAACACGACGGTCGCCCGTGACGTGACCCGCGACGACGTCCTGGCGGCCTACCGCACGGCGGCGGAGGGACCGCTCGCCGGCGTCCTTGAGTACTCGGAGGACCCGCTGGTGTCGTCGGACATCGTGGGCAACCCCGCCTCGTCGATCTTCGACTCGGCCCTCACCCGCGTCGAGGGCCGCCACATCAAGGTCGTCGCCTGGTACGACAACGAGTGGGGCTTCTCCAACCGAGTGATCGACACACTCGAACTCCTCACCACCCGCTGACCGCCCGCGGGGGCCGTACCCCGCCCCGGCGACCATGCCGGCCGACACGCCCGATGGACGTGTCGGCCGGCACTTTTTTGGCTTTCGGCCTTGGGCACTCTGGTCGACGGGTCGGGCAACCAGGTGTCCGTTCTCAGCGGAAGCGATCTGCCGCTGTGGTCCTGATCCGGGGTCCTTCACTTGGGATGGGACCGCTGGGACCGCTGATCTCGGAAACGTGGGGCGCCACCCCGGCCGGCGCCTTCGTCATCCTGGCCGTGCTGTTAGACAGCGCTTGCGCCGGCCTGTGCCTGTGCCTGTGCCGCTGCCGTGGGGATGGCGCTGTCGACGAGGACGGCTGCGATCGCGGCGGCGGTGCTGAACGCTTCGGTGTTGAGGACTCGGCTGCGGGCCGAGGCGCCGTCCAGGAGCAGCGCCAGTTGCTCGCCGAGCTGTTCGGGGTTGGTGGCGCCGGCCTCGCGGGCGGCATCCGTGAGCCGGGTGGCGAAGGCCTTTTTGTAGTCGCGGGCGTACACGCGTGCCGGGTGGTCCGGGTCGGGGATCTCGACGGCCGCCGCGATGAACGGGCACAGGGGCGCGTGCACGTCGAACGTGGCGAGGAGTCGCTCGCGAGGTGTGAGGTCGGTGCGGTCGAACACCTCGGGCAGGATGTCGGGGTCGAAACGGCGTAGGCATTCGGCGATCAGCTCGTCCTTGCCGGTGAAGTGCTGGTAGAGCGTGCGCTTGGACACCTCGGCCACCGCGCAGAGCTGGTCCATGCCGGTGCAGTTGATGCCTTGATCGCGGAACAGCTGTTGCGACGCGCTGACGATGCGCTCTCGTGCGCCCCTGCCGCGGCGCACGCCTCGCGGCCCCTTCTCCAACTCTGTCACCCCCTCAGTGTAGCCCGCTTCGGTACGGCTCGGTGTACATAGCTTGCGCCCCATGCGGCTGCTCGCTACGTTAAGTACGCAGACCGGTGTACATAACGTCGGCGCGGCATATGAATGGAGTGGTCGTGGGAAAGCTCGATGGCAAGGTTGCGGTGATCACAGGCGCGACAAGTGGGATGGCGCTGGCCGGTGCGAAGTTGTTCGTCGATGAAGGAGCTCACGTCTTCATTTCGGGCCGGCGGAAGGACGCGCTGGACGAGGCCGTCAAGCTGATCGGCCGGAACGTGACCGGCGTGCAGGGCGATTCGGCCGACCTCGCTGATCTGGACCGTCTGTTCGAGACGGTCAAGCGGGAAAAGGGCTCGGTCGACGTGTTGTGGGCCAGTGCCGGGACGGGCGAGCAGGGCAGGCTCGGCGAGGTCACCGAGGAGCAGTTCGATGCCGCCTTCTCGCTGAACGCGCGCGGCACGCTGTTCACGGTCCAGAAGGCGCTGCCCCTGTTCAACGACGGAGGCTCGATCTTCATGACCGGGTCGAACGCGTCGCTCCGGGGCTACCCCGACTGGAGCGTGTACGCGGCGAGCAAGGCCGTACTGCCCGCCTACGCACGGGTGTGGGTGTCCGAGTTGAGGGACAGGCGGATCCGGGTGAACGTGCTGACCCCCGGCCAGGTCGCCACGCCGATTCTGGAAGAGGTGATGGACGAGCAGATGAAGGCGCAGTTCGAATCCGTGATCCCGCGGAGGGAGATGGGCCGCCCCGAAGAGATCGCGTCGGTCGCGCTGTTCCTCGCCTCGGACGACTCGAGCTACGTCAATGGCATGGAACTGGTCGCCGACGGCGGCACCACAGTGATCTGAGCGCGTCGCTGGAGGGCGTCAGCGCCGCGCCGCGCAGGCCGGGCGCCGGCCTGGCGGTCCGGCGCGGCGCCGCACCGCGCCGGCGGGTACCCGAGTCGGCCCAGGTTGATACCGCGCATCCGGCTGGGCGCGGCGACGCGGGTAGGGCCGGCGCGCTCGACAGCGTCTCCCAGCAGCTCTGCTCGGCGCTGGGCCAGGACGCCAGCAAGCCCCCCCACGGCCAACTGATCCATGCGCAACACAACAAGGGAACACGCGTCATGACCATCATCAGCATCATCGGCTCGGGCAACATGGCCACCGCCATCGGCACCCGGGCGGCGAAGCACGGCCACACGATCGAGCTCATGAGCCGCGACACCGCCAAGGCTCAGGCGCTCGCCGACCGGATCGGCAACGGAGCCACCGTCGGCACGTTCGGCGCAAGGCCGGCGGGTGACATCGTCATCGTGGCCGTCCTGTACGCCAGCGCGGTTGAAGTGGTCGCGCACTACGGCGATGCGCTGGCCGGCAAGATCCTCGTCGACATCACCAACCCGTTCAACGCCGACGTAAGTGGACTCGTGACTGCCCCGGGCAACTCGGTGTCCGAGCAGATCGCCGCCGCTGCCCCCGAGGGCGCACACGTCGTGAAGGCATTCAATTCGATACTCCGCGGCGTCCTTGCCGAAGACAGGCCCCTGGACGTGTTCTTCGCAGGCGACAGCGCCGAGGCGAAGGCACGTGTCGCGGCTTTTCTGGAGAGCTTGGACATGCGGCCCCTCGACGCAGGAGGGCTCGAGATGGCCCACGCCCTGGAATGGGCCGGCATCCTCCTGGTGGGCCTGGCACGCAACGGCGCCGGCTTCGACATCGCCTTGGGCGCCGAGGCCCTCTGAAGATTCTCTCCAGGAGAGAACACGGCCACGGTGGTGTTCATCAACCGTCTCCAGCCGGCGGACGGCAGGCGCGACGCCCTGATCGGCCTCCTACGCGAGCACGCCGACCCGATCAACGCCGACCGGGCTCCGAAGGAGTCGCCCTCCGCACAATCGGGTACCCCTGCGGGCTCCGGCGGCGTCGACTCGGTCACTTCCGCTGGGAACGGGCAACGAGTGACCAGCCTCAGTGCTCAGTGATCAGTCGCAAGTGGCGTGGCGCACTTTTGCAAGCAGGTGCTTGCAATAGTTAGCGGGGGTGGTGCAGGGTAGGGACATGGCATCGCTCAACGTCGGCAATCTTGGTGAGTATCTGCGTGAACAGCGGCGCAACGCGCAGCTGTCCCTGCGGCAGCTCGCCGAGGCCGCCGGGGTGTCCAATCCGTATCTGAGCCAGATCGAGCGCGGGCTGCGCAAGCCGAGCGCGGAGGTGTTGCAGCAGGTCGCCAAGGCCCTGCGGATCTCCGCCGAGACGCTGTACGTCCGTGCCGGGATCCTCGACGCCGAGCGCGACCGGGACGAGGTGGAGACGCGTGCCGTCATCCTCGCCGACCCGACGCTCAACGAGCGGCAGAAGCAGGTGCTGCTCCAGATCTACGAGTCCTTCCGCAAGGAGAACGGGTTCGAGATCGAGATCAAGGCGGTCGAGGAGGCTCTGGGCGTCCCCGGTGCGGCAGACGCACCGGACGCGACCGGCACGACCGGCGTAACGGACGTGACGGATGGCCCGGACACCGTCGTTGACAGGGCCCGCACGGCCGACGGCAGCGATGCCGCACCGAAGGACCCGCACGACCAGCACGATCCGCAGGACCAGCACGACAAGAACGACCCTCACGACCAGCAGTCCTCCGCGAGCTGACCGGGCACGTCATGACAAGCACGGCGTTGCCGGTACGGCACGGCCGGGCACGGCATGGAACGGCCCGGCCGGCGGCGGAGTACCGCACCAAAAAACCCTCACGCTTCAAGCACTAGCGATTCCGGGAGGACCATCGCCATGGCCATCACCGACGACCTGCGCAAGACCTTCAGCGACCCGACCCCGCTCTACTTCGCCGCCGGCACCGCCGACCTGGCCATTCAGCAGGCCAAGAAGGTGCCCGGCATCGTCGAGCAGCTGCGTGCCGAGGCCCCGGCCCGTATCGACGCCGTACGCGGCATCGACCCGAACGAGGTCCAGGAGAAGGCAACCGCCCGCGCCAAGGAGGCGCAGGAGACCCTTCAGACCAAGGTGAACGAGTTCATCGGGACCCTGGACACCGACCTGAAGAAGATCGGTGAGACGGCTCAGGACTTCGCCCTCCGCAGCGTCGGCGTGGCCGCCGAGTACGCCGTGAAGGCGCGCGAGACGTACGAGAAGGTCGCCGAGCGCGGCGAGCAGACCGTGAAGACCTGGCGCGGCGAGGCGGCCGAGGAGATCGAGGAGCTGGCCGTGGCCGTCGAGCCGAAGCCGGAGCCGGTCGAGGTCAAGGCCGAGAAGCCCGCCGAGGCCAAGGCCGAGGCCGCCCCGGCGAAGAAGCCCGTGGCCAAGAAGGCCCCGGCCGCCCGCAAGACCACCGCGAAGAAGACGACGCCGCCCGCCAAGTAGGCGCGGCGCAGCCGCCGGGTCGACGGCGGCAGGGTGTTGTGAAACGGGTCGGGGACTCCGGGCACTATCGGAGTCCCCGACCCGTTCTGCGGGTACGGTGACCGCGTAGGGACGAGGACTCGAATCGGGTAGGTGGGCCAAGTGCTGTTGACCGCGTTCGGCGGCTTCATGTCGCTGATCTTCCTCGGCATGCTGGTGCTCGCGGTGGTGGCGCTGGTGATGGCAGGCCTGGCGCGCGACGACGCGTACCGCGCCGCGAACAAGCAGAGCAAGATGTTCTGGCTGATCATCCTGGGCGTCACGGTGGCCGTGAATCTGCTGGTCCCGATGGTCTTCCTGCAGATCGCCGGCCTCATCGCCACGATCGTCTTCTTCGTCGACGTCCGGCCCGCGCTCAAGCAGGTTTCCGGCGGTGGGGGCGGCCGCCGAGGCGGAAGCAGCAGCGACGGCCCGTACGGCCCGTACAACGGCGGCCGCTGAGCCCCCACACCTTCCCTTCAAGCCGCCCGCACGTCGGCGCGCCCCTTCAGGGGCGCGGGGAACTGCGCGACCAGCCACGGACGGCCCGCAGGCACATACGTGCCCAGCCGCGGACGGCCGACAGACGGCCCGCGCAGCCAGCGAGCAGCGGGACCCCGCGGAGCGGCCCGTTAAGCCACCCGGTCAAGCAGCAGCACAGCCACGTCGTCCGTGAGCTCCCCGCCGTTGAGGGCCCGGACCTCGTTCACCGCGGCCCGCAGCAGCTCCTCGCCCCGCAGCCCCTGCGCCAACTGGCGGCGGACCATGTCCACCATCCCGTCCTGACCGAGCCGCTCCCGGCCCTCACCGGTCCGGCCCTCGATCAGGCCGTCCGTGTACAGCATCAGACTCCACTCGCCGCCCAGCTCCACCTGCTGGCGCGGCCAGCGGGCGTTCGGCAGCAGACCCAGTGCCGGGCCGCCGTTCTCGTACGGCAGCAGCTCGGCTACGGGAGGCGCCGGGTCCCCGGCGCCGTCCGCGCCGCCGACGACGGCTCGCGTGCGGGCCGGGCGCGAGATCAGCGGGGCCGGGTGACCGGCCAGGCACAGACCCGCGCGACGGCCGTCCGGCGCGATGTCCACCGTGCAGAGCGTCGCGAAGATCTCGTCGTTGTCGCGCTCGTGCTCCAGGACCTGCTGGAGCGTGGACAGCAGCTCGTCGCCGCACAGGCCCGCCAGCGTCAGCGCGCGCCAGGCGATCCGCAGCTCCACACCGAGCGCCGCCTCGTCGGGGCCGTGACCACAGACGTCGCCGATCATGGCGTGCACGGTGCCGTCGGGGGTGCGGACCGTGTCGTAGAAGTCGCCGCCGAGCAGCGCGCGCGAGCGGCCGGGCCGGTAGCGCGCGGCGAACCGCAGCGAGGAGCCCTCGAGGAGGGGCGTGGGCAGCAGGCCGCGCTCGAGCCGCGCGTTCTCCTGCGCGCGCAGCTTGGACTCGGTGAGCCGCCGCTCGGCCGTGTCGGAACGCTTCCGCTCCACCGCGTACCGGATCGCGCGGCTCAGCAGCCGGCTGTCCAGCTCGTCGCGGAAGAGGTAGTCCTGGGCGCCGACGCGCACCGCCTCGGCGCCGTGCTCGGCGTCCTCGGACGCGGTGAGCGCGAGGACGGCATGCCGCGGCGCGAGCCGCAGCACGTGCTTGAGCGTGGCCAGCTCGTCCTCCGCCTCGGTGTCGGCGGCCGTCCGGCCGCCGGTCGTCAGCGCGAGGTCGAGCAGGATGCACTGGACGTCGTCGGTCAGCAGCCGCTCGGCCTCGGTGAGGTTGCGGGCGGTACGGATACGTATCGGCTTGCCGGCCGAGTCCAGGAGCGTGGGCACGTTCAGCGAGCCGGCCGGGTCGTCCTCGATCACGAGCAGCGTCAGCGGGGCCGTGCCGGTGGGGGCACTGCCGTTGTGGACGCCGTCGTGGTGGAAGCCGCCGTGGTGGGCGTCGCTCCCGTGGCCGGGGTCGTCGCAGTTGTCGCCGCCTGTTTCGCGGCTCGTCGAAGGCGGCGCCTGGCTGGGCAGGGCGCCGGGTGCGGGCACGGCCTGAGCCGGTCCGCCGGTTGAGGACGCGGCGCGAGCCTGACCACCTTCCACGGCGGGGATCGCTCTCTGCCGCGGTACGGGTACGGGCATCGTCTGGGTTCCTTCCCTCCCCCCGAGGGCATGGTGGACCGAGGGGTCTCGGTCCACCGACGGGGACCATAGCGTCAGCCGCCGCCACAAAGGAATGGCGGAGGCCCGGGCACGTCCAAAACAGCCACCGTCATATGCCGCATCCCGTACCGCAATTGGGCAGGATGCGCTCTTGTCCGGGATGACGTACATCACGCCCCGGGGGTTGCCGGGCAGCCCGGAACGTGCCGCGCATCACGTGCGACAGGTCACGCCCCCGACGTCACCAAAGCGACCAAGCGTCACTTGTCGGGACGTACGACCCCGGTGGACGGGTGAGCGTCCCCGTCCGGACGACCGGTCCGGGCGGACCGGCGGAGCCACTGGCGGGCTGACGGCGTCACCGGCGAACCAGTGGACCGATGCCGTTACCGGCGAACCAGTGGAGCGATGCCATTACCGGCGGACCGGCGGTGTCACCGGCGAACGGCCGGCTTCACCTGCGGACAGCCGGCCCCACCGGCGGACAGGCGGTGTCACTGCTCGGGGCGTACGACCCCGAGTATCGGCATCGATCCCGCCCCCGCGATCGTCACCGTGCGCCCCGGGCGGGGGGCGTGGATGATCGCGCCGTCGCCTATGTAGAGGGCGACATGGCTGGCGTCGGAGTTGTAGATGATGAGGTCGCCGGGGCGCATGGCCTCGACGGCGATGTGGTCGAGCTGCTTCCACTGCTCCTGGGACGTGCGCGGGATGCCCTGCCCGGCTGCCGCCCACGCCTGTGAGGTCAGGCCCGAGCAGTCGAACGTGTTGGGCCCCTCGGCGCCCCATTCGTACGGCTTGCCGATCTGCTTCGTCGCGTACTCCACGGCCTTCTTGCCCTGGGCCGACGCCTTGCCGCTGATCTCGTCGAGGACTCCGGAGCCCAGCCAGGCCGACTGCGCCTTGTACGCGGCCTGCTGCTCCAGCTTCGCCAGGCGCTTCTTCTCTTCCTTCTCCAGCTGCGACTCGAGCTTCTCGGCGGCGGCGATCTGCTGCTTGACCTTCTTCTTGGCCTTCTCCTTCGCCTCGCGGTTGGACTCCAGCTTCTTCCACTGGGCCGCCGCGTCACGCGCGTACTGCTCCAAGTCCTCCTGGGTGCGCTTCATTTCGGCGAGCAGGCCCTTGGTCGCCTGTGCGCCCTCGCGGATCCGGCCCGCGCCGTCCAGGAACTGCGCCGGGTCGTCGCTGAGCATCAGCCGGGCCTCGTCCGGCAGTCCGCCGCTGCGGTACTGGGCGCGGGCCGCGGCGCCCGCGCGGTCCTTGAGGTGGTCCAGCCGCGCCTGCCCCTCGACGATCGAGCGGGCCAGCCCGACGATCTGCGTGGACTGCTCCTCGGCACGCTCCTCCGCGAGGTTGTACGCGTCCGTGGCGACCGCCGCGTCGTGGTAGAGCGTGTCCAGCTTCTTGCGGACCGCTTCAAGGTCCTTGGTGCTCGCGGGCGTTGAACTCGGGGCCGGTGTCGGCGTCGGCGTGGGGGTCGGTGTCGGGGCCGCGAAGGCCACTCCCGGCGCGGACAGGATGGTTGCCGCGCAGGCCAGGGCCATGGCCGTAGTGGTCAGGCTCCGCTTGCCGGATCCCATGGACCAACCCCCAAGTTGATTTACCGTCAGTAACTTACGAAGGCCTCGGGGATCGTGCCATGTCGGCGCGCAATGTGACAGAGGCGGGCAGGAACTCCCTCCCCGGCACTGCCCGTTCCCCACCCCTCACTGCCCAATCGACGATGATCTCCCGCGCGTTCCCCGCCAATGTGACGAACGACTCACCGAGATCGTTCCCACCGGGTTACGGCTCGGCCGAACTCATGTCCGTGGGTCCGGCCGACTCATGAGCGAGGCGCCAACGCCTCCCAGCGCACGGTCACTTCGCCCTGCCGCCAGCGACTCGCCCCGTCCGTGACCGGCCAGTCCGCCGTCAGATCGCGTACGGCCCGGATCCAGCGCTGACGGGCGCCGTACGAGGCGTACGGCGCCGCGGCCGCCCAGGCGCGGTCGAAATCGCGGAGGAAGGCGTGCACCGGTTCGCCCGGGACATTGCGGTGGATGAGGGCCTTGGGGAGGCGTTCGGCCAGGTCGGACGGGCGGTCCAGGGAGCCGAGGCGGGTGGCGAACGTGACGGTCCGCGGGCCCTCGGGGCCGAGCGCGACCCATACGTGCCTGCGGCCGATCTCGTCGCACGTGCCCTCGACGAGGAGTCCGCCCCGCGAGCCGGCGCCCGCCGGAGCGAGGCGGGCGCACAGCCGCGCCCAGACCTCGGCGACCTCCGCCTCCTCGTACTGCCGCAGCACGTTCGCCGCGCGGATCAGCGACGGCCGCTCCGGCAGGGGGATCTCGAAGCCGCCGTGGCGGAAGGCCAGCCCCTCGCGTTCGTACGGCTTCGCGGCCGCGACCCGGGCCGGGTCGATCTCCACGCCGACCACGCGGGTGCGGGGGGCGGTGGTGCGGAGGCGGTGGAGGAGCTCCACCGCTGTCCAGGGGGCCGCGCCGTAGCCGAGGTCCACGGCTACGGGGGCGTCCGACCTGCGCAGTTCGGCGCCGTGGGTCGTCGCGATCCAGCGGTCCATGCGGCGCAGGCGGTTGGGGTTGGTGGTGCCGCGCGTCACCGTCCCGACGGGGGTCGCTGCGCGGGCTTTCATGGGGGCAAGGGTATGCGGTGCGTGTGCCTGCGGCGGCGGCGCGGGCTGAGACGTACGTGCGGGTGCGTTGTGGCTGGTCGCGCAGTTCCCCGCGCCCCTAAAAACCTAGGGGCGCGGGGAACTGCGCAGCGGGGGCGGAGCCCCTGAGAGGGCGCCCCCACGCATCACACCATCGAACGGTTGAGCGACCCCCAGTAATGATTCGGCAAAGAGGAAATGGAGCAGAGTGCTCCGGCGTTCAAGGAGCTGGAGGGCGCTTCACGTCCTCCGTCAGGCATGCCCGCACCACGGTCAGAGCAGGTCCGCAGCAAGGAGGAACGCCACGTGAGCCAGTACGTGAGCAGGCTCGGGCGCCGCTCCCCGGCGGCCCCTTCGAGGCTGAGGCTGCACCGTCGGCCCCGCCGCGTCGCGATGCTCTCCGTGCACACCTCACCGCTGCACCAGCCGGGCACCGGCGACGCGGGCGGCATGAACGTCTACATCGTCGAGCTGGCCCAGCGCCTCGCCGCGATCAACATCGAGGTCGAGATCTTCACGCGCGCGACGACCGGGGCCCTGCCGCCCAAGGTGGAACTCGCGCCCGGAGTCCTCGTACGGCATGTGGACGCGGGCCCGTACGAGGGGCTCGCCAAGGAGGATCTGCCCGCGCAGCTCTGTGCCTTCACGCACGGGGTGATGCAGGCCTGGGCGGGTCACCGGCCCGGTTACTACGACCTGGTGCACTCGCACTACTGGCTCTCCGGCCACGTCGGCTGGCTGGCCGCCGAGCGCTGGGGCGCCCCCCTGGTGCACGCGATGCACACCATGGCGAAGGTCAAGAACGCCGCCCTGGCCGACGGCGACACCCCCGAGCCCGCCGCCAGGGTCATCGGCGAGACGCAGATCGTGCGTGCCGCCGACCGCCTCATCGCCAACACCTCCGAAGAGGCCGACGAACTCGTACGGCACTACGAGGCCGAGCCCGGCAAGGTCGCGGTCGTGCACCCGGGTGTGAACCTCGACCGCTTCCGCCCGGCCGACGGACGCGCAGCCGCGCGCGACCGGCTCGGCCTGCCGCAGGACGCCCTGATACCTCTCTTCGCCGGCCGCATCCAGCCCCTGAAGGCGCCCGACGTGCTGCTGCGCGCGGTCGCCGTCCTCCTGGAGGAGCGACCCGACCTCCGTTCGAACATCGTCGTGCCCATCGTGGGCGGTCCGAGCGGCAGCGGCCTCGCCAAGCCCGAGGGCCTGCAGAAACTCGCCGCCCGGCTCGGCATCGCCGACGTCGTGCGGTTCCGGCCGCCGGTCGGACAGGAGCAGCTCGCCGACTGGTTCCGGGCCGCGTCCGTCCTCGTGATGCCCTCCTACAGCGAGTCCTTCGGGCTCGTCGCCATAGAAGCGCAGGCGGCCGGCACGCCGGTGCTCGCGGCCGCGGTGGGCGGTCTGCCCGTCGCGGTCCGGCACAAGGAGACGGGTTTTCTGGTCCCGGGCCACAATCCCGTCGACTACGCGCGCGTGCTGCGCGATTTCGCCGACAACCGGGCGCTCCCGGACCGGATGGGCGCGGCCGCCGCCTGGCACGCCAAGTCCTTCGGCTGGGACACGTCCGCCGCCGCCACCGCGGACGTCTACACGGCGGCGATGCACGAGCACCGCCGTCACGTACGCTCCCACCATGGCTGATGTGGAGAGCGCGGCGGGGACCATCGAGGAGGTCCTGAAGGACGCCGAGATCGAGTGGGAGAGCCCGGAGCCCGGCCACTTCGTGGTGAAGCTGCCCGGCACCCGCAAGCTGTCCACGACCGTCTCGCTGATCGTCGGCAGGCACTCCCTGTCGCTCAACGCCTTCGTCATCCGCCACCCGGACGAGAACGAGCCCGGTGTGCACCGCTGGCTCCTTGAGCGCAACCTCAAGCTCTACGGCGTGGGTTACGCGGTCGACTCCCTCGGCGACATCTATGTGGCGGGCAAGCTCCCGCTCGCCGCGGTCACCGCCGACGAGATCGACCGGCTGCTCGGCTCGGTCCTGGAGGCCGCCGACGGCAGCTTCAACACCCTCCTGGAGCTCGGTTTCGCCTCCGCGATCCGCAAGGAGTACGCCTGGCGGGTGTCGCGCGGCGAGTCCACGCGCAACCTCGACGCGTTCAGTCACCTGACTCGCCGTTCGACCGACTGACCAACTGGTCCGTACTAACTCCCCATCAGCGTTCCATCAATCAACCCTTGCGCGACTCTTTCCCCGTGCAAGGGTCGCGTGTCATGCTCACCGCCAACGCACATCTGAACGTCGTTCACATCCATGGAAATTCCCATCCCTGGAAGGCGGTTCGGGCATGAGTGACCGTTACGAGGGCCCCACCAGACGGGCCCTGCTCGGCGGCGCGACCGCGGTGGCGGCAGGCGCCGTGACCGGCACTGTCACCGGCGGCCGGGCGACGGCCGCCACCGCGCAAGCCGCAGCCGGCGTCCCGACCGGCGACCCGGGTGCTGTCCCGGGTGCGGTCCCGGGTGGCGCCCCGGGTGGCGTCCACGGGCAAGTGCCCGCCCTCTGGCGCGAGTTCACCCGCACCCCCTTCACGCACCCGCAGATCCCGTACATCGGCAGGGCCGGTCAACGCGCCGGGGCGACACGCTTCCCCCGCCGCCCCGTCGTGGCCGACGTCCGCGTGTACGGCGCCACGGCGGACGGCTCGGCCGACTCCGCCCCCGCGATCAACCGTGCCGTCGCTGCCGCCGGAAGGGCCGGCGGCGGCACGGTCCTCATCCCGCCCGGCACCTACCGCCTCGACGGCCTGATCCACGTCGGACACTCGAACGTCGTCCTGCGCGGCGCCGGCAGCGCCCGTACGAAGCTGTACGCGACCCGCAGTCTCAGCGAGCTGATCGGCGCCTACGGTTCGCGCTACGGCGGCGACAAGTCGTCCTGGTCATGGGCGGGCGGCCTCATCTGGTTCTGCCCGTCGGACCGCTTCGACAGCCTGACGGACGCCATCCGGGCGAAGGCCTGGCCCTTCGAGGGCTGGACCGGCAACAAGCGGGACGAGTGGGAGACCCTGACCAAGGTCGAGCCCGCCCGGCGCGGCTCCTGGACGGTGACGGTCGCGGACCCGGGACGACTCAGACCCGGCCGGCTCGTCCTCCTCCGCCTCGCCGACGACGCCGGACACACCCTCCTGGAGCACATGGCGGGCGGCGGCCCGGGCCCGGAGGCCTACCACTGGGACGACAAGACAAAATTGACCAGCTACGTCCCGTACGAGTGGCCCGTGCGCATCGCGCGCGTGCGGGGCAGAAAGGTCACCCTGGAGCGACCGCTCCCGCTCGACACCCGCCCCGAGTGGGACCCGCGCCTCACCACCCACGTGGAGGCGCTGACCGGCTCGGGTGTGGAGGGCCTCACCCTGGAAGCCGTCGAGACCTCGCAGGCCCCGCACCTCCTCGACCGGGGTCACAACGGCGTCGCCTTCCAGTGCGCGTACGACTGCTGGGCCGACGACATCGTCGTACGCCACATGGACAACGGCTTCGGCCTGGTGGCCGCCTCGGCCTGCACCCTGCGCAACACCCGGGTCGCGGGCCGGGGTTCGCACCACCCGTACTTCTGCCGCGAGGGCTCGCACGACAACCTCGTCGAGGACTTCGTCATCGAGCGGCGCACCACGCCTGCCCCCGCGGGCACCCAGCTCCACGGCATCAACGTGGAGGGGCTGTCCTCGTACAACGTCTGGTCGCGCGGTGACATGGGCATGGGCACCTTCGACACCCACCGGGGCATGCCTTTCGCGAACGTCCGTACCGACATCACGGTCACCAACAACGGCCGCCACGGCGGTGACGCCAGTGCCGGACCGCTCTTCGGCGCCCGGTTCACCCACTGGAACATCCGCGTCACCAACGCCCGCGCGGGCCTGACGAGGATCGACGGCCTCGCCCCCTACAGCGCCACGGTCGGCATCAACGAGGTGACGGAGTTCGACCAGATCGACGTACCCGACTTCTCCGGAGACCTGCACTCACGCCTGGAGCTCTACGGGACCTCGGGGACGGTACGCCCGCGGAACCTGTACGAGGCCCAACGCGAGCTGGAACTCGGCGATCACCTCGGCGATCACCTCGGCGATCACCTCAGCGCGCGCTGAGGCGGTAGCGCCCCGGAGCCACCCCGACCAGCCGCTTGAAGTGCCGGGTCAGATGCGACTGGTCGTAGAAGCCGGTCTCCGCCGCCACCTCGCCGGGCGTGCGGCCGTCGAGGAGGAGACGGCGGGCGCGGTCGACGCGGCGGGACATCAGGTACTGGTGCGGTGCGATCCCGAAGGCACCGCTGAACGCCCGCACCAGGTGGGCGGGGTGTGCGTGCACCAGACCCGCGGCCTCCTCCAGGTTCACCCCCTGGACGAGCCGCTCGTCGAGGAGTTCGCGGAGATCGTGGGCGAGGGGGTGGTCGGGCCGAGGCGGAAGGTCCTCCCCTGCCCGCGGGCGCAGATGGCCGCGCAGCCGCTCGCCGATCAGGGTCAGCCTGCTCTCCGCCTCCAACTCGTCGCCGGGGTGGGCGAGAGCGGTGTGCAGCTGCCCGACACGCGTCCGCAGTACGGGGTCGACGAGGTCCGGGGTGTCCACCGCCGGGCCGATATAGGTCTCGTCGAGCCGGCTGAGGTCCAGGTACAGCACCCGCTTGCGGAAGCCGGACGAGGTGACCGGCGAGCCGTTGTGCGGGACGTGCGGCGGGAGCAGCGAGACCGTGTCGTGCGGGGTGCCGTGCTCGTGCCGGTCGAGGTCGTACCGCACGGCCCCCGCATCGACGATCAACAGCGTCCACGCGTCATGCACGTGCATCGGATACGCGTACTCCGTGAAATGGGCGTGGAACACCTCCACGACACCCGGTACACGCGGGCGCCACGCGGAGACCTCACGCTGGGCGACCATGCAAAGAACGTACAAGACGGGGGCGTACGCGGCTCGGCAGTCTCATTGCATGAACGCTGAACCCTTTCCCACGGGATCCGTTTCCACGGAATCCCTGCCCACGGAACCCGCTCGCGCCGAACCCGTCCGCTTCGACACCAAGATCGCCGTCCTGCTGCGGGAGGATCTGGAGCCGTGGCAGCGGCTGAACGTGACCGCGTTCCTCGTGAGCGGGATCGGGCCGTCCGTGCCCGAGGTGATCGGCGAGCCGTACGAGGACGCCGACGGGACCGGCTACCTGCCGATGTTCCGCCAGCCGGTCCTGGTGTTCCAGGGCACGAAGGAGACGCTGACGGCGGCCCACGCGCGCGTGCTGTCCAGGGCGCTGCCCCGGGCGGTCTTCACGTCCGACCTGTTCACCACGGGCAACGACCGCGACAACCGGGCGGCGGTACGGGCCGTACCGACGGCGGAGCTGGACCTGGTGGGGCTCGCTGTGTACGGGCCGCGCAACGCGGTGGACAAGGTGCTCAAGGGGGCGCGGATGCATCCGTGACTCGTACGGCGGGCTGGTTCACGCCGCGCTGACCTCGGGCTTGGGGGCGGCGAGGGGTGCCTCGGCGGCTTCCGGGGCCTCGACTTCCGGCTTCTCCGGCTTCTCCGGCTTCTCCGTCTCCTCCGGGTCGTGCGTCGGCAGGTGGCGCATCAGGGCCCAGTAGCCCAGACCCGCGACCGTACCGATGACCGCGCACGCGCCCCACAGCCACTCCGCCCCGTACCGGTCGATGACGAAACCGGACATCAGGGGCGCGACGAGGGCGGCGACGGACCAGGACATGGTGTACATGCCCTGGTAGCGGCCCCGGCCGTGAGTGGGGGAGAGGCGGACGACGAGGCTGGTCTGGGTGGGCGCGTTGACGATCTCGGCGAGGGTCCAGACGCAGACGGTGAGCGCGAAGACGCCGACCGAGCCGGCGAAGGCGGTGAGCCCGAACCCGTACCCGGCGAGCAGGGACGAGAGGACGAGGAGACGCCTGGGGTCCCGGTGTTCGATGAAGCGGGTGACGGGGATCTGGAGGACGACGATGAGGACGCCGTTGACCGCGATCGCCATGCCGTAGTCGGCGGGGGTGAACCCGGCCTCGCCCATCGCCACGGGCAGGCCCAGATACCCCTGCTGGAAGATCAGCGAGACGAGGAAGGACAGCCCGACGACACCCATGAAGCGCCCGTCGCGCAGCACGGTCCCGAGCCCGACCTCGGGTTCGTCGACCCCCTTCGAGACCCGCTCGGGCCGCGACTCGGGCAGCTTCGCGAAGACGAGGATCGCGCAGATCATCGTCATCCCGGCCTCGATGAGGAAGCCGGCGAGGTAGCTGTACTCGGCGATGAACCCGGCCGCCATGGCGGAGACGGCGAACCCCAGGTTGATCGCCCAGTAGTTGAGGGAGAAGGCCCGGACGCGGTCCTCGGGCCGGACGATGTCGGCCATCATCGCCTGGACGGCGGGCCGGGAGGCGTTGCTGGCCATCCCCACCAGGAAGGCGACGGCGGCGATCGCGACCGGATGGTGCACGAAGCCGAGCAGCGCGACGGAGACGGCGGTCGAGGACTGGGCGACGAGGAGGGTGGGCCGCCGTCCGAGCCGGTCCGTCATGACGCCCGCGCCGAGCGAGGAGATGACTCCGCCGAGCCCGTGGAGTGCGGCGACCAGTCCGGCGTACGAGGCGGAGTAGCCGCGGTCCAGGGTGAGGTAGAGCGCCATGAAGGTGGCGACGAACGCGCCGAGCCGGTTCACGAGCGTGCTGGTCCACAGCCACCAGAACTCGCGGGGGAGCCCCGAGACGGTCTCGCGGGCGGCACGTCTCATGGACGTGAGTGACATCGGGACCCCCGGGTGCGTGTCGACAGCTGCGCGCAGGCGGCTGCTTGTAAGTGGCTCAGGTAATGAGCGCAACTTACGAGTACGGCTCCGGTGGGGTCCACTCAATTAACAGAAGCCGTCAACTGTGGGCGTCGCGACCGGCCTTCGGCCCTCTGGCCGGCCCTCGCGCTGTCCGGGTTCCGGGCGGGGGAGCGGGCGATCTGTGGGTTCGATTACGCTCGGGGCCATGGCCGACGCACCGTACAAGCTGATCCTCCTCCGCCACGGCGAGAGCGAATGGAACGCGAAGAACCTGTTCACCGGATGGGTGGACGTCAACCTCAACGAGAAGGGCGAGAAGGAGGCAGTCCGCGGCGGCGAGCTCCTGAAGGACGCCGGCCTTCTCCCCGACGTGGTCCACACCTCGCTCCAGAAGCGCGCGATCCGCACCGCCCAGCTGTCGCTGGAGTCGGCGGACCGCCACTGGATCCCGGTCCACCGCTCCTGGCGCCTGAACGAGCGCCACTACGGTGCGCTGCAGGGCAAGGACAAGGCGCAGACCCTCGCGGAGTTCGGCGAGGAGCAGTTCATGCTGTGGCGCCGCTCGTACGACACGCCGCCGCCGGCCCTTGAGGACGGCACGGAGTTCTCCCAGTCGGACGACCCGCGCTACGCGACGATCCCCCCGGAGCTCCGCCCCCGCACGGAGTGCCTGAAGGACGTCGTCGTCCGCATGCTCCCGTACTGGTACGACGGCATCGTCCCGGACCTCCTGGCGGGCCGCACGGTCCTGGTCGCGGCCCACGGCAACAGCCTCCGCGCCCTGGTCAAGCACCTCGACGGAATCTCGGACGCCGACATCGCGGGCCTCAACATCCCGACGGGCATCCCCCTCGCCTACGAACTGGACGCCGACTTCAAGCCGGTGAACCCGGGCGGCACGTACCTGGACCCGGACGCGGCCGCGGCCGCGATCGAGGCCGTCAAGAACCAGGGCAAGAAGAAGTAAGCGCACACCTCAGAGCCCCCGCCCCGCGGTTTCTTCGCGGGGCGGGGGCTCTTGGCGTGGGGAGACTCTCCGGCGATGGGGAGGGCCTCCGGTCGTGGGGAGGATCTCCGGTTGATCGGGCATCCCCGGGTCACGTCACCCGGCCGTCTTCGGCCTCTCTGTGCATACCCGTGCACAGCGCCCAGACGACGAAGATGTTGACGGCGACCAGCGACAGGGCCCACAGGGGGTAGTACGGCACCCACAGGAAGTTGGCGAGTGCGCCCAGACCGGCCACGAGTACACCGAAGAAGCGCGCCCACAGCGCTCCGGTGAGCACGGCGCACCCCGCGAAGACGAGGACGATTCCCAGAATGAGGTGGACCCAGCCCCAGCCCGCCAGGCTGAACTCGAACACGTAGTTGCGGGTCGAGATGAACAGGTCGTCCTTGGCGATCGCCGCGATTCCCTCGAAGATCGCCATCGCTCCGCCGAACATCATCAGCACTGCCGCGAAGATGGTGATTCCGGATGTGGGCCCGTGCCAGGGGCGTGGATCCGCCGCGTCGGCCGATTTGCTTCGGGTGGCGTAACTGGCCATGCCGGCCTCCTCGGGTCGCAGAGTCGTCCGGTCAAGCTCGGAGCACCCGGACCGACTCGATCCCCGATCTCAGCGTGGCACGACGTCACCAGGTCGGCATTCCGAGGCCGGGGCACGACTTCGTCCGTCTCGAACTACGGATCACAGGGTCGTGCGAGGGGGAAGGCCCGGTCGGCCCCGTGCGAGCGCCTACCGCGGTGAGCCCGGTCCGCTCTCATCCTGTCCCTGAGTTCTTGGACCCGGAGGAGTTGGCGCCCGGAACCGATGCAACGGTTCGCGGTCGGTCGGCCGACCAGGGGGTGAAGGGACCGTCGACCACTTGGAGGTACGGGTGCCCTTGATACCTGAACGGGCCGCAGGGCCCGGGCGATGGGCGAGTCGGGCCGCGCCGCCGCGGGCGGACGCCGCCGGGTTCGCGCTGTTCCACGAGGAGAACTTCTACGCCGTGCTCGGCTTCGTGACCCGGCGTACGAGTCGTCCGCAGGTGGCGGCGGACCTCACAGCCGACTTCTTCGTCCCCGCGCTGGAGACCGCCGGCCAGTACGACCCGAAGCGCGGGGCGCCCTACGCCTGGCTGTACGGCATCGCCCGCGACGGCGGCAGCCACCACTGCCGCGGTGATCGTGCCGACACCGGGCGGCTCGCCCGCGTACGGGCGACGGCTCGGTCCGGGCGACGACGGACTGGCTGGTGTGGAAGGCCCCGACCCGCAGCCTGCCGTGGAGGCCGGAGGAGCAGGCCGCCTCGCCGTCGTACGAGCGCCGGCGCCCATACGTACGAAAGGGCCCCGCACCTGAAGTGGGGCCCGTTCGCAGTCATTCGCAGTCAAACGTCGTACGTGATCGGCGGCGCCGGCGCGACCGTCCGCACCGGCGTGATCAGCCGCACTGGCACGGATTGCCGGACTGGCACCCGCATCCGCAGCCCGAGCCGCAGCCGCAGGCGCCGAAGAGCGGCAGGCTCTTGATCTCGGCGGGCTGTTCGGTGTCGCGTTCCTGGGTCGGGTCGGGCGTGGTGGGGGATTCGGCCATGGGTCCCTCCTCGAAGGCTTGTGCCTACACCCATTGCATGCCCACCCGGTCGGGCGCATCAACGGCGCACAGAGGCTCGCGCGCTCCCGCGACGATTCGATGCGCCCGCCCCACCGCCGGGGGCCTACGCCCCTTCCACCTGCGGTGCGGACTGGAGCTCGTCCGCGTGCTCGCCGGTCACCAGGTAGACCACGCGGTTGGCCACGGACACGGCGTGGTCGGCGAAACGCTCGTAGTAACGGCCGAGCAGCGTCACGTCCACGGCCGTCTCGATGCCGTGCTTCCACCGGTCGTCCAGCAGGTGCTGGAAGAGCGTGCGGTGGAGGAGGTCCATCGCGTCGTCGTCCTGCTCCAGCTGCAGCGCGAGGTCGACGTCCTTGGTGATGATGACCTCCGCGGCCTTCGCCATCAGGCGCTGCGCGAGCTGGCCCATCTCCAGGATCGTGGCGTGCAGGTCGTGCGGAATCGCGCGCTCCGGGAAGCGGAGCCGTGCGAGCTTCGCCACATGCTGGGCGAGGTCGCCGGAGCGCTCCAGGTCGGCGGACATACGGAGTGAGGTGACGACGATCCGCAGGTCGGTGGCCACGGGCTGCTGCCGGGCCAGCAGGGCTATCGCCCGTGCCTCGAGGTCGTGCTGGAGATCGTCGACCTTCTGGTCGGCGGCGATCACGCTCTCCGCCAGCTTCAGGTCGGAGTCGAGGATCGCCGTCGTCGCGCGACCGATCGCCGAGCCGACGAGCCGGGCCATCTCGACCAGGCCCTCGCCGATCGAGTCAAGTTCCTCGTGGTACGCGTCCCGCATCAGGGTGTCCCTCTCTACGTCTGCATTCGGGGGTTCAGGGGGCTAGGGCCTGTGTCGAAAGTGTCGTCTGCCGGGCTTCGGACGGACGGCGCCACTTTCGGCACAGGCCCTCGAACCCCACGCTCCCACGGTCCGGCCTGAACGCGTCGGTTTCCGCCCCCTCAAATGAACCATCACTGGCCCCCAGGTGAACTCTGGGCGACACTGCCTCTTCTCCCAGGTGGGAGGCGTATGCATCCCGCTCGTACGAAGTGAACCAGCATGGTCTCCAGGGTGAACTCTGGGCGACGAGTGTTCGAGTCCACCCTCGGACGGCTGTGACCGGGGCGTACGGCGTGCCTAACCTGGAGCCATGGACGTGAACGCGGCGGTCGCCGCAGCGGCAGCGATCGCCGGTGTACTCACCGGTGTCATCGCCATGCTGGCGTTCCGCTGGAGCGAGCGGGAACAGAAACGCCCCACCCGCACCTCCCTGCACACGGACCCGGTGCTTCCGCCGGGCGTGGACACGGTCCTGTCCGTGCTCCGCTCCTCCGCGGTCGTCCTCGACGAGGCCGACGCCGTGGTCAAGGCCAGCTCGGCAGCGTACGCCCTCGGTCTTGTCCGGGGCGGAAAACTGGCCGTCGAGCCGATGCTCCAGATGGCTCGGGACACCCGCAGGGACGGCGAGATACGGCAGGTCGAGCTGGATCTGCCCCGGCGGGGCACCGGCCGCGGCGAGGCACTCGCCGTGTCCGCCCGGGTGGCGCCGCTCGGCTCCCGGCTCGTACTGCTCCTCGTCGAGGACCTCACCGAGGCCCGCCGCATCGAGGCCGTACGACGCGACTTCGTCGCCAACGTCAGCCATGAGCTCAAGACCCCCGTCGGCGCGCTCTCGCTGCTCTCCGAAGCGGTCATGGGCGCCTCCGACGACCCGGAGGCGGTGGAACGCTTCGCCGGACGGATGCAGATAGAGGCGACCCGCCTCACCAACCTCGTCCAGGAGCTCATCGACCTCTCCCGGGTCCAGAACGACGACCCGCTGGAGGACGCCGAGCCCGTTCGTATCGACGAGCTGGTCGCCGAGGCGATCGACCGCTGCCGCCACCAGGCCGGCGCGAAGCAGATCACCATGGCCGCCGGCGGTACCGCCGATCTGAGTATCTGGGGCAACCGGGGTCAGCTGGCCGCCGCGCTGGGCAACCTCGTGGAGAACGCCGTCAACTACTCGCCCGCCCGCACCCGGGTGGGCATAGCCGCGCGCCGGGTGACCGCGCCCGGCGGAGACCTCATCGAGATCGCCGTGACCGACCAGGGCATCGGCATCTCCGACAAGGACAAGGAGCGCATCTTCGAGCGCTTCTACCGCGTCGACCCGGCCCGCTCCCGCGCAACCGGCGGTACGGGACTGGGGCTCGCGATCGTCAAGCACGTGGCAGCCTCGCACAGCGGGGAGGTCACGGTGTGGAGCTCCGAGGGTCAGGGCTCCACCTTCACCCTGAGGCTGCCGGAGGCGGGCGCGGCCCGCGACCGCGCGACCGACGACCAGACGCCCGGACTCGACGAAGACGACGAGACCGGTCAGACCGACGGGACGACCACCGTCTCATCCCCGTACGAACCGTTTTCTGCCCCGGAGGTCCTTCCGTGACCCGAGTGCTCGTCGTCGAGGACGAGGAGTCCTTCAGCGACGCTCTGTCCTACATGCTCCGCAAGGAGGGCTTCGAGGTCGCCATCGCGACCACCGGGCCCGACGGACTCGACGAGTTCGAGCGCAACGGCGCCGACCTCGTCCTCCTCGACCTGATGCTGCCCGGACTGCCCGGCACCGAGGTGTGCCGCCAGCTGCGCAGCCGATCCAACGTCCCGGTGATCATGGTCACCGCCAAGGACAGCGAGATCGACAAGGTCGTGGGGCTCGAAATAGGAGCCGATGACTATGTCACCAAGCCCTTCTCGTCCCGCGAGCTGGTGGCCCGTATCCGGGCCGTCCTGCGCCGCCGCGGCGAGCCCGAGGAGGTCACCCCGGCGGCCCTGGAGGCCGGTCCGGTCCGTATGGACGTGGACCGCCACGTGGTCACCGTCTCCGGCTCCAAGGTCGACCTCCCCCTCAAGGAGTTCGACCTCCTGGAGATGCTGCTGCGCAACGCGGGCCGTGTCCTGACCCGTATGCAGCTCATCGACCGGGTCTGGGGCGCCGACTACGTGGGCGACACCAAGACCCTCGACGTCCACGTCAAGCGTCTCCGCGCCAAGATCGAGCCGGACCCGGGCGCGCCTCGCTACCTGGTCACGGTCCGCGGCCTGGGCTACAAGTTCGAGCCGTAAACCGCTTGGGAGCGTTAGAGAGAACGGGTACGACGTAAGGGCGGGCCCCCTCCAGAGGGGGCCCGCCCTTACGTCGTACTGGTGTCAGTGGCCCGCGGCCGACTCCGAGGACGTCGCGCTCGACGAGGCGGCGGTGTCGGAGGGCTCGGAGCCCGCCTCGCCGGTCTCGCCCGACGCGGAACCGGACGGGGAGCCCGAGGGCGTCCCGCTCGCCGAGCCGGTCGGTGAGCCCGAACCGGAGGGCTTCGCGGACGGCGTCGTCGGGATCTCGGTCGGGCCCCACTTGGAGAAGTAGCTCTCGGCGGGCACGACGAACGCCTTCAGCGTCACGTCACCGGTCTTGCTGAAGGTGAAGGTGACCGGCTGCGCGTCGCCGTCCTCGAAGGCCTCACGGCTGCTCTCCAGTACGGCGGAGGCGTTGCCCTTGCCGCCGAGGATCACCGAACCGCCGGCCGGGATGGTCAGCGCCCCCGAGCCCTTCGCCGGCTTGAGCTTGGCGGGCGCGGAGATGCCCTCCACGGCGATGGAGTCGAGCGTCTGGGCGGTGGGGCCCTCGTTGAACAGGGTCGCGGAGACGACGGCGGGGCCTGTCGACTCCAGCTCGGGCTGGGTGACGACGACGGCACTCTGGATCTTGATGTCACCAACGCTGGTGGCGGCGTTGTCCGGCTTGATCTCCAGCGTCTCGGCCTTGTTGCCGGCACCGCACGCGGCGAGCGAGGCGACCGAGAACGCGATGGCGGCGGCGGCGAGTGTGCCGCGTCGAAGGCTGCTGCTCACGGCGGCGGCAACTCCTTGAACGTGGGCGAAGCAGAGCGGCTCCTGCATAAAGCCGCCCTAAGGGTCTGTCAGCGGCCTTAGGTTACCGAGCCGTTCCCGCGCCACCGCACCCGACCCGCCTCAAGCGGCCGGTGGGTGCGCTCCGGCCCGGTCGTGCCTCCCTTGTCACCGGGCCCGTCACCGGCCGCTCAACACACTCGGCGGTTCCATTGGGCGCACATTGGTCTGCCATTCACATAAGAAGCATCGGTAAGCCCCCCGTCCGGCTCTCGCGGAAATCACGTAAGGAATGCATGGCGATCCCGGAAATCGATCTTCGGCCGATGCCCGGTCGATCTTCCGGTGATCTTCCGTCGATCTCCGGTCGGCTCTCGGGCCGACTCTCGGGTCGACTCTCCGGCCGATCTTCGACGCGCCTTCGGTCGCCGTGATCAATTCCGGATTCCCCTCGTACTCGACTCCGCTCACCGAACGGAGTAGCGGAACGTGGGCTCTCGGAACCCGACAAATCTGGACGTTCAGGCACGTGAGCGGGGTCTCGGGGTGTTGTAACGTGCGCGTTTCCCTCCGCGTGGAGAGCCGCTCCGACCTGCGAATACCGTCCTCCGCTACCCCTCCGCAGCACGTTCATGTCGCGATTGTCAAGCCCCGAGATATGCCCTGACCTGCGAAAACGCCATTCAGAACACGCGGTTTCCGTGTTACCCTGGATAGCCACGGAAGGGGTACCTGTCACATGACGTTCAAGGTTGGCGACACCGTGGTCTATCCCCATCACGGGGCCGCGCTGATCGAGGCCATCGAAACTCGCCAGATCAAAGGCGTGGACAAGACCTACTTGGTGCTGAAGGTCGCCCAGGGCGACCTGACGGTGCGTGTGCCAGCGGACAATGCGGAGTTCGTCGGCGTACGTGATGTGGTCGGTCAGGACGGGCTGGACCGGGTCTTCGAGGTACTGCGCGCGCCGTATGCCGAGGAGCCCACGAACTGGTCGCGTCGTTACAAGGCAAATCTCGAGAAGCTCGCCTCCGGTGATGTCATCAAGGTCGCGGAAGTCGTCCGTGACCTGTGGCGTCGTGAGCGCGAGCGTGGACTCTCCGCCGGCGAGAAGCGCATGCTCGCCAAGGCCCGCCAGATCCTGGTGAGCGAGCTCGCCCTCGCGGAGAACACGAACGAGGACAAGGCCGAGGCACTGCTCGACGAGGTCCTCGCGTCCTGACGCCCGTCTGCGCTCTGATCGCTTTCTGACCAGAGGCGAAACGAGCGGTTCGGCGCAATGAAATGCCGCGGTGCCCGATGACGTATCCATTGTCGCCGGGCGCTGCGGCATGTTCGTACCCGGATACCTTGCTCTCGGTGCCCCAGAACATTCATTGCCGATGATTTCTCGGCGAACATTCACGGCCCCGATACTTGGTGTGCCGGGCCCGGGCAGCGGCTCGACCGGATGTCACGGAAGGGTCCGGTCAAGGCGTCGCGCCCGGCACTCCCCCAACCTTCGGTCGGGGGTACCACGCCCAGGCCATACCCACGTCGGCCGAGCATACAAACCTGACAGGAACCGATGTCTGACGATTCGCGCCCTTCGCCGTCCGGGGCCCGTACGGCGGCCGTGATTCCGGCCGCCGGCCGGGGCGTACGCCTTGGTCCGGGCGCTCCCAAAGCGCTACGCGCGCTGAATGGCACCCCCATGCTCATCCACGCGGTACGCGCCATGGCCGCGTCCCGTGCCGTCTCCCTCGTCGTCGTCGTGGCTCCGCCCGACGGGGCCGCCGAGGTGAAGACACTTCTCGACGCACACGCCCTGCCCGAGCGGACCGAGTTCCTCGTCGTGCCCGGGGGAGACAGCCGGCAGGAGTCCGTACGGATAGGGCTCGACGCGCTGCCGCCCGGGATCGACATCGTGCTCGTGCACGACGCGGCCCGTCCGCTGGTGCCCGTCGACACGGTCGACGCCGTCATCGAGGCCGTACGGGAGGGCGCTCCCGCCGTCGTGCCCGCGCTGCCGCTCGCGGACACCGTCAAGCAGGTCGAGCCCGCGGTCGTGGCCGGGGAGCCCGAGCCTGTCGTCGCCACGCCGGAGCGGGCGCTGCTGCGCGCCGTGCAGACTCCGCAGGGGTTCGACCGCGACACGCTCGTGCGCGCGCACGAGACCGTCACGGAGAACGTCACGGACGACGCGAGCATGGTCGAGCAGCTTGGGCTTCGGGTGGTCGTGGTGCCCGGGCACGAGGAGGCGTTCAAGGTGACGCGTCCCCTGGATCTGGTGCTGGCGGAGGCCGTTCTGGCGCGGCGGAGGTTGAACGATGGGTTCTGAAAGGTCTGAAGGGGCTGAGGGTTCGGGGGCTTCCGGAGGGCCTGTGCTGCCGCAGGTCGGTATCGGTACCGACATTCACGCCTTCGAGGACGGGCGTGAGCTGTGGTGTGCGGGGTTGAAGTGGGAGGGGGAGGGGCCCGGGCTGGCCGGGCACTCCGACGCGGATGTCGTCGCGCATGCCGCCTGCAACGCGCTCTTCTCCGCGGCGGGGATGGGGGATCTGGGGCAGCACTTCGGTACCGGGCGGGCCGAGTGGGCCGGGGCGTCGGGGGTTGTGCTGTTGACGGAGGCGGCGCGGATCGTTCGTGCCGGGGGGTTCACCATCGGCAACGTGGCCGTTCAGGTCGTGGGGCCTCGTCCCAAGATCGGCAAGCGGCGGGACGAGGCGCAGAAGGTTCTTTCCGCGGCTGTGGGGGCGCCGGTGTCGGTGTCCGGCGCGACCACGGACGGCCTCGGCTTCCCCGGGCGGGACGAGGGGCTGATGGCGGTGGCCACGGCGTTGGTGGCCCGGGTGGGCTGAGGGCTTTTTCTCGCCCCCGCCGCCCCTACCCGTCCCATCCCTGGGGGCTGCGCCCCCAGACCCCCGCCATCGGCCTGAACGGCCTCGTCCTCAAACGCCGGACGGGCTAATAGTCAGCCCCTCCGGCGTTTGAGGAGCGGGGGTTCGGGGGCGGAGCCCCTGAGTAAGTGACGGGAATGGGTAGGGGCGGCGGGGGCGAGAAAAGACCGGGCGGGTCGGCCTCGTAGTGGATGTCACGAATCGTGAGTCATGTGTCGGAAGGGTCTCGGGGCATACGTCGTCGCCCACTACCCTGGAGGGGTGACTATTCGCCTGTACGACACCAGCGCCCGGCAGATCCGTGACTTCACCCCGATCACGCCGGGTTGTGTCTCGATCTACCTCTGTGGCGCCACCGTGCAGGCGGCCCCGCACATCGGGCACATCAGGTCCGGCCTCAACTTCGACATCATGCGCCGCTGGTTCGAGCACCGCGGCTACGAGGTGACGTTCATCCGGAACGTCACCGACATCGACGACAAGATCATCAGGAAGGCCGCCGAGCAGAACAGGCCGTGGTGGTCGATCGGTTACGAGAACGAGCGCGCGTTCAACGACGGCTACACCGCACTGGGCTGCCTCCCGCCGACGTACGAGCCGCGCGCGACCGGCCACATCACCGAGATGGTCGAGATGATGCGCACGCTCATCGAGCGCGGGCACGCGTACGAGGCCGAGGGGAACGTCTACTTCGACGTGCGCTCCCTGCCCGGCTATCTGTCCCTGTCCAACCAGGACCTGGACGAGCTGCGCCAGCCCGCCGAGGACGGCGAGACCGGCAAGCGGGACCCGCGGGACTTCGCGATGTGGAAGGCCGTCAAGCCCGGCGAGCCGAGCTGGGAGACGCCCTGGGGCCGTGGGCGGCCCGGCTGGCACCTGGAGTGCAGCGCCATGGCCCACAAGTACCTGGGCCGCGTCTTCGACATCCACGGCGGCGGCATCGACCTGATCTTCCCGCACCACGAGAACGAGATCGCCCAGGCCAGGGGCTTCGGCGACGAGTTCGCGCACTACTGGGTGCACAACTCGTGGGTCACCATGAGCGGCGAGAAGATGTCCAAGTCGCTCGGCAACTCCGTACTCGTCAGCGAGATGGTCAAGGCGTGGCGGCCCATCGTGCTGCGCTACTACCTCGGCACCCCGCACTACCGCTCCACCATCGAGTACAGCGAGGAAGCACTGCGCGAGGCCGAGTCCGCGTTCGCGCGGATCGAGGGCTTCGTGCAGCGGGTGATGGAGAAGGCCGGAGCCGTCGAGCCCGCGGCCGAGGTCCCGCCGGCCTTCGCCGAGGCGATGGACGACGACCTGGGCGTCCCGGGGGCCCTCGCCGTCGTGCACACCACGGTCCGCCAGGGCAACAGCGCGCTGGCCGCCGACGACAAGGAAGCGGCGGTCGCACGGCTGGCCGAGGTCCGCGCCATGCTCGGCATCCTCGGTCTCGACCCGCTCGACCCGCACTGGGCGGGCGAGAGCGACCGCGGCGAGGACCTGCACGGGGTCGTCGACACGCTCGTACGGCTGGTGCTGCAGCAGCGCGAGTCCGCCCGTACGCGTAAGGACTGGGCCACCGCCGACGCCATCCGTGACCAGCTCAACCAGTCCGGGCTCGTGATCGAGGACGGCCCCCAGGGGCCGCGCTGGACACTCGGCCCGCGCTGACCGTTTCCTTGATCGATTGTGCCGCTCGGGTCTCCGGGCGGCACACTCGTAGACGCACGACATTTCACAGACACGTACACCACAGGCGTACGCGTGTACGCCTTCACACAGACAGGTAGGTCATGGCCGCTAACAACCGCCGCATGTCCGGCAAGAAGGGCGCGCAGGTCGGCAGTGGCGGCCAGCGACGCCGGGGCCTGGAAGGCAAGGGTCCGACCCCGCCCGCCGAAGCGCGCAAGGGACACAAGAAGAACCGCATCGCCGGCGCCGTCGCCAAGGCCAACGCGAAGCAGACCGTGCGCCGCCCGTCGCCGCGCGGCGGCCGGGGCGGCAAGGGCACGTCCGAGATGGTCGTCGGGCGCAACTCCGTCGTCGAGGCGCTGCGCGAGGGCGTCCCGGCGTCGATGCTCTACGTCCAGCAGTTCATCGACAACGACGAGCGGGTGCGCGAGGCTCTCCAGCTCGCCGCGGACCGCGGCGGCATCCACCTCATGGAAGCCCCCCGCCCCGAGCTCGACCGCATGACCAACGGCCTCAACCACCAGGGGCTCGTCCTCCAGGTCCCGCCGTACGAGTACGCGCACCCGGAGGACCTCGCGGCCGCCGCGTACGACGAGGGCAAGGACCCGCTGATCGTCGCGCTCGACGGTGTGACCGACCCGCGCAACCTCGGTGCCGTCGTGCGGTCCGTCTCCGCGTTCGGCGGCCACGGGGTCGTCGTGCCCGAGCGCCGTGCGGCCGGCATGACCGCCGGTGCGTGGAAGACGTCCGCGGGTGCGGCCGCCCGTACGCCGGTCGCCCGTGCGTCCAACCTGACGCGGGCCCTCGAGTCCTACAAGAAGGCCGGCCTCGTCGTGGTCGGGCTCGCCGCGGACGGGGAAGCCGAGGTCGGTGACCTTGAGGCCCTCGGAGGGCCCGTCGTCATCGTCGTCGGCAGCGAGGGCAAAGGGCTCTCCCGACTCGTCGGTGAGACCTGTGACTTCCGGGTGCGGATTCCCATGCCGGGTGGCACGGAGTCTCTGAACGCGGGTGTGGCTGCGGGAGTTGTGCTGTACGAGGCTTCGCGGAAGCGGGCCTAGTACGGGCTCGGCTGACGCCGGGTCGTGGTGATCCGCGGGTGCGCGGGGGCTGGTCGCGCAGTTCCCCGCGCCCCTTACGGGGCCCGGTTCCGCGCCCTTGAACGCGGTCCGGGGCGCGGCTGTTTGATCTTGACGGGGTCCGGACAGATCGGGCCGGTCAAAGCAGTGTCCTAAACACACGTCACTCGGTTAGATGAGTGTGGACACCAGAACACCCCGCACACCCACGGGGGACCGCTCGTTGGGATTCGACGACGCTCCCGCGCTGAGCATGGTGAAGGTGCCGAGCGATCCGGCGCAGGTCATCGTCAATCATGCGAGCTTCCGCGTGCAGCTGAACGCCGCCCCGCGGGCCCAGTCCCCGCGCGCCGCGCGGCACTTGAGCTCGGGCGAGGACACCGCGCGCATCCCCGTCGTCGGAACCACCGCAGGCACCCGCCGCCGCGCGCCCGTCGTCTGGAGCGGGAAGTCCGCCCCCGACGACACCGGCGCCACCCGGCTGTTGCAGGCGGTGCGGAGCACGAGTCTGCGGCACGGCGCCGAGGCGCCCGCCGGTGACGGCGGTGCGACCCAGGTCATCCCGCGCGTCGGCGAGGGCGGACCCCCCGGGTTCGACGTCGACGCCACCGTCGAGACACCGACCGTCCGCGGCCCCGAGACCCGCCTCCTGCCCCAGATGCGCAGCGCGGGCAGCGCGTACGAGGAGATCGACGAACGCCCGTACGCGGAGGGCGAGTTCGAGGACGACTCCTACGACGCCGACGAGTACCGGGACGAGGACGACGGCGCGCTCAAGCGGCACGGCGCCGCCCCCGTCCGGCACGGGTACTACCCCGGCCGCCGGATGAACCTCGGCGTCGTCCTGCTCCCGCTGCGCGTCTTCCTCGGCTTCATCTCCATCTACGCCGGCATGGGCAAGCTCTGCGACCCCGTCTACTTCGACGGCGGCAAACGCGGCTCCATGGTCAAGTGGCTCAACTCCCTGCACCCCTGGGAACTCGCCGAGCCACTGCGCCAGTTCGCCCTCGAACACCCCGTCGGCGCCGGACTCCTCATCGCCTTCTTCCAGGTCATCGTCGGCGTCCTCACCGTGCTGGGCCTGTGGCAGCGGGTCGCCGCGGTCGTCGGCGCGCTGCTCTCGGCGGCGCTGCTCCTCACCGTCAGCTGGAAGTCCGTCCCCGCCTACGACGCGCCGGACATCATCTACCTCGCCGCCTGGTCCCCGCTGATCATCGCGGGCGCCCCCGTCTACTCCATCGACGGCCGCCTCGCGGGCGAGGCCTGGCGCACGCTCGGGCCGCGCGCCGACATCTGGGAGCTGCGCAGCCGCGTACTGCGCCGGGGCGCGCTCGTCACGACCATCGTCGTCGGACTCACCCTGCTCATCGGCTCGTTGCTCGGCGGCGCCGTCCGTGACGCCGACCGCGTGGTCGTCCCCGGCCCCGGCGAGGCCCCGCGCAACGAACTGCCCGGTTCCCCGCTCCCGGAGGAGCCCGGCCAGCGCCGGGACAAGGAGAGCCCCTCGGCGGCCAACTCGCCCACCCAGGGAGCCACTTCCGCGAGCCCCTCGGGTGCCGCGACCACCCCGGGCGCGGCCCGCGAGACCGCGGGCGCCGGTGCCGGGCAGCCCAGCCAGACGCAGGGCTCCGGTCAGGCCCCGCCCCAGCAGTCGGCCCCGCCGCAGGCCCCCAGCACCAGCGCCGGTCCGTCCTCCTCGGGCGGTACCACCGGCGGTACGGGCTCGGGCGGCGGCTCCGGCAGTGGCGGCGGCTCCGGCTCCGGCGGGAGCACGGGCGGCGGCAGCGGTGGCGGCTCCGGCTCCGGCGGTGGCTCCGGGCTCGTGGGCGGCCTGCTGGGCTGACACCGCCCGCCGACAGGGCGGCACGGCCAAGCCGGTACGGCGGCCCAGGACCGTACAGCCGGTACGGCGGCGCAGACCGTACGACGATGGGGCCCGCACCTCTCAGGTGCCGGGCCCCATCGTCGTACATGCCACGGTCGTGGACCGGGACAAGTGCCTCAACGTCCCAGTGCCGCCAGCTCCTTGGCGGCCTCGGTGAGGTCCTTCGCGGTGTCGATGGCGCGCCAGTAGGCGCCCTGCGGGATCGGATAGCCGGCCAGACGGCGCTCACGGGCCAGGCGGGGGAACGTGGAACGCTCGTGGTCGCCGAGGTCGGGCAGCAGGGCGGCGAACTCGGGGGAGAAGACGTACACACCCGCGTTGATGCCGTACGCGGTCGGCGGGGACTCGATGAAGTCCGTGATGTGGCCGAAGTCGTCGGTCTCGACGGCGCCCCACGGGATGCGGGGGCGGGCCAGCGCGAGGGTGGCCACCGCGTCGCGCTCGGTGTGGAAGTCCGCCATCTCACGGAGCGAGAAACGGGTCCAGATGTCGCCGTTCGTCGCGTACCAGGGGCGGTCCGGGTGGGGCAGGTGCTTGGCGGCGAACTTGAGGCCGCCGCCGCGGCCCAGGGGCTCCGTCTCGACCACGGTGGTCACGGAGACGGGCAGCTCGGCCGAGTCGAGCCACTGCTGGAGCACCTCGGCGAGATGGCCGCACGAGACGACGACGTCGGTGACGCCCTCCTCGGCGAGCCAGGCCAGCTGGTGGCCGATGATCGGGGTCCCGGTGCCGGGAATCTCGACCATCGGCTTGGGACGGTCGTCGGTGTAGGGACGCAGCCGGGAGCCCTGGCCGCCGGCCAGGACGACGGCTTGAACGGGGCGCGACGCGGCGTTCGGATCGGTCATGACCCGAACTGTACGTGGCGCCCCGCGGGTTTTGCGGGTGGGCTTGTGCGGGGTGCGTGGGGTGCGTGCGGTGGGGATCTGCGGGCCGGTGGGGGCTGGTCGCGCAGTTCCCCGCGCCCCTTAGAGGGCCCGGGGGGCCCTCCTGGCGGCTCAGGTGTGCTGGGCTGCCACGCCCGTGGCGAAGGATGTGTCGCAGACCGGGCGGGCGAACGACTGGGCTCGGGTCGGGCCGTAGGCGCGGACGGCGGCGCGGCCCAGGGCGCGGGCGATGGACGCGCAGTGCTTGGCGAGCGACGGACGGCCGTTCACCGCCTCCTGGAGGTGGGTGAGGGCCACGCCCGGGTTCTTCTCCTGGAGTTCGAGGAGGAGTTTGTCGCGCAGCATGTCCTGCGGGGCGCGGGACGGGGCGCGTCGGGAGACGTCCTCGGCGGATGCGGCGAGCACCGACGTCGAGGAGCTGTTTCCCGACCAGTTGACTCGGGTGACCGCGAGCGTCCCGGAGAGCACCAGGACGACGGGCAGAACGAGGGCGAGAGTACGGCCGATCCGGCGGGCCGGACCGCGGCCGTGCCGTGTCGGTCGGCCGGCGGGACCACGGCCGTGTCGCGTCGAGTGGTTAGTGGAGTGCTTCACGCGAGTGAGGGTAGCGCGGGGTGATGATTTGGCGACATTTAGTAATCAATTCGGGGGACGGGTAAACCGTCGTTTTCGAGTTTGATGTTGACGTACGGGTATCGAAATGCCCGTTCTGCCGGGGTATTTGTCGACAACGAAGAAGGCCCCGCAGCAGTCTGCGGGGCCTTCTTCGTCAACTTGGGTGAAATCTCCGGGACCGGCCGGGTCGGGACCGGCCGGTTCGACCGACCCGGTCAGTCGGAGAGGCGCTCGCCCGAGGACGTCGAGAACACGTGGGTCTCGCCCGGACGCGGCACGACGTGCAGCGTGGCGCCCTTCTCCGGGACCGCGCGGCCGCTGACGCGGACGACCAGGTCCTTGAGGTCGTCGCCGACCTTGGCGCTGCCGTAGACGTAGCCGTCGGCGCCGAGTTCCTCGACGACGTTCACGGTGACGGCGAGGCCCGCCGGGGCGTCCTCGGTGTCCTTCGACAGGGAGGCGGCCGCGCCGCCGTTGTGCTCGACGATGTCGAAGTGCTCCGGGCGGACACCGACGGTGACCGTGGTGTCACCCTTGTCGGCGGCGGTCTTGAGGGCCTCGCGGTTGACGGGCACCACGCTGTTGCCGAACTTCACGCCGCCGTCCGTGATCGGGACCTCGATCAGGTTCATGGCCGGGGAGCCGATGAAGCCGGCCACGAAGAGGTTCTTCGGACGGTCGTACATGTTGCGGGGGCTGTCCACCTGCTGGAGCAGACCGTCCTTGAGCACGGCCACCCGGTCGCCCATGGTCATGGCCTCGACCTGGTCGTGGGTGACGTACACGGTGGTGATGCCGAGGCGGCGCTGCAGCGACGCGATCTGCGTACGGGTCGAGACGCGGAGCTTGGCGTCGAGGTTCGACAGCGGCTCGTCCATGAGGAAGACCTGGGGCTCACGCACGATGGCGCGACCCATGGCGACACGCTGGCGCTGACCACCGGAGAGGGCCTTCGGCTTGCGGGCCAGGTAGTCGGTGAGGTCCAGGATCTTCGCCGCGTCCTCGACCTTCTGGCGGATCTCGGCCTTGTTGACGCCGGCGATCTTGAGCGCGAAGCCCATGTTGTCGGCGACCGTCATGTGCGGGTACAGCGCGTAGTTCTGGAACACCATGGCGATGTCCCGGTCCTTGGGCGGCAGGTGCGTGACGTCGCGGTCACCGATGTGGATCGAGCCGGCGTTGACGTCCTCGAGACCCGCGAGCATCCGCAGGGAGGTGGACTTTCCGCAGCCGGAGGGGCCGACGAGGACGAGGAACTCGCCATCCGCGACGTCGAGCTCGAGCTGGTCGACGGCGGGCTTGTCGCCACCCGGGTAAATGCGGGTCGCCTTGTTGAACGAGACAGTGGCCATGGGTCGTAGGCCCCCTTCACCGGCAGGAACGTGCCGGACGATCCGTTGTAAAGGTGGTGTGACCACTACGGAACGGTCCGTAGTGGTGTAGTCCACGCCAGTGAACTGGGTCAGGACGCTACCTCGCGTTCACACGTTCTGTCAGTACTCCGCGAGCGATGAAGTTCGAGGAAATTTTCGACAGGGGCCCGCTGTGACGTGGGTACACTGCTCGGGCGTGCATGCGTGCACGCACCCGGCCCGCCCGTGCGCGGGCCCCGCCTCCTTAGCTCAGATGGCCAGAGCAACGCACTTGTAATGCGTAGGTCGTCGGTTCGAATCCGACAGGGGGCTCCAGCTTGTGGGGACGGGTCCGTGGTGGGTCAGATGATGCCGGACCGGATTGCGTAGGAGACCGCGTGGGCGCGGTTTCGTAGTTGTAGGCGCTTCATCACGCCGTAGAGGATGTATTTGACGGTGCGTTCCGAGTAGGAGAGCTTCGTCGCTATTTCGGCGAGTTCCTTGCCTTCGGCCACCAGGCGCAGCACGTCCACCTCGCGGGGGCTGATGCCGGATGCCGTGAGGCCTCGGGGGGCGAGGAGTTCGCGTTGGGCCCAGCGGACCTGTTCCATCAGGGTGCCCTGGAGGGTGGGCGGAAGGCTTCCGCCGCCGTCCGCGATGGTGTGCAGGGTCCGGATGAAGGCCGCCTGGCTGAAGGAGTCGCGCCAGAGCACGGCGCGGACCCCGCGGTCGACCGCGGCCGAGACGTCGGCGTGCCACTCCTTGCCCACCACCACGGCGAACCGTGCGTCCGGTCTGTCGCACAGGCCGCGCAGCAGGTCGAGGGTGGAGGTGTCGGCGACGTCCACGGTGACCACGATGACGTCCGCTTCGCGGATCCTGTCCGGTGGGACCTCGCGGATGCGGCGGTCGTTGTGGAGATAGCTGAGCAGTCCCGCCCGGACGATGGCGTCGGGTGCGTGGATCGCCACGCGCACGGTGTCTGTGAGTACCTGCTGAGGCATTCGCCCCCCATTCGGGAACCCAAGTGGTCCATGCCGTTCAGGAGGTTGATGGTGGCACGCGGGGTTGCCTCGTTCCGCTTCCAGAGGCCCCTCCTCCGTTAAGGAGGGGGAAATCTGGCACGAGCGGGGCGAGCGTGACCGGAGGGGTCAGTGGTGGTCCGTCGTCATCGGGGTGCCCGTGAGCACTGCCGTGACCACCTCTGTGCGGGAGCGCATTCCGGTTCGTCGGGAGGCTGCGCGGCGGGGCATCTTTTACCGCGACAGGACGATCCGGGCGACCGCGACCGTGCTGCCGATGCTCCAAGGGGTATGGGTCACCCGCTGACGTGGTCCTCCCGCGTACGCAGCCCCGCCGCCTCCGCGATGACGCGGGCCGTGCGCAGGCCCTCGCGGTGGGCGCTTCCGGAGTGTGCGGGGCGACAGCGGCCGAGTTCGGAGGCGTATTCGGCCATGACCGCGCCCGAGTGGTCCGTGGTGAGCACCGTGAGGGGCGCGGGACGGCCACAGGCGGCCAGGACGGCCTGGAACTCGTGGGCGTTGGCGAAGTCGCAGACCCGGTCCGCCGTGCCGTGCACCAGATGGATGGGCAGCGGCGGGGCGGAGGCACAGACGGCCATCGGGGAGGGCAGGCCCAGCAGCGGCTCGGGCTGGTTGTAGCGGGCGGAGATGCCGACCACGGCGGCCGGACGCCAGCCCTCCGGCGGGTCGGGACGCAGGGCCGTCGCCATCGCGGCCCGGCCGCCGAGCGACCAGCCGACGAGGACGACCTCCGACGGGTCCCGTACGAAGTCCCAGGTGAAGCGGAGGGACGCCTCCAGGTGGGGGCGGCCGCCGTCGGGGGCGTCCGGGTGCCAGTCGGGGACTATGACGGTGGCGCCGAGGCGGGCCACCTCCGCGGCCAGGGCGCCCAGGACGTCCCGCTCGGCCGGGCCGCGCCCGTGCCAGAGCAGAACCGTCGGGGCGTCCGTGGCGGCGGCGCGATGGATGTCGAGGAGCTGACCGTCGGAGGAGTAACGGACGGTGTCCATGACTGCGGTGCTCATGGGGGTACTCCCTGTCTCTGGGCGGATCAGCGGCCCGCGACCCGGTCGGCGATACGCGCGATCCGGGACGACTGTGCGGCATGGGTGGTGAGTTCGCGGCGGTCGGCGGCTCGATACGTCGCGTACATGCCGTGTACCCCGAGCCAGCGGAAAGGCTCCGGTTCCCACTTGCGGACCTTGTGTTCGACCCAGGGGAGGGTGATGAGGTCGGTCGCCCCCGATTGGCCGGAATCCCTCTGGATCAGGTCCCGGAGGGTGCGGGCGGCGAGGTTGGCGGTGGCGACACCGGAGCCCACATAGCCGCCGGCCCAGCCGAGGCCCGTGGAGCGGTCGAGGGTGACCGTGGCGCACCAGTCGCGCGGGACACCGAGGACACCCGACCAGGCGTGCGCCACGGCGACGGACGAGAGCTGGGGGAAGAACCGGACGAGGATCTCCCGCAGGGCGCGGACCGTCGACGCCTGCGTACGGCCGTCGTTGTCCGTCCGCGAACCGAAGCGGTACGGGACTCCGCGGCCGCCCAGCGCGATGCGGCCGTCGGCCGTGCGCTGGGCGTACATGTACGCGTGCGCCATGTCACCGAGGGTCTCGCGGCCCTCCCAGCCGACGGACTCCCACTGCTCGGCGGTCAGCGGCTCGGTGGCGATCATCGAGGAGTTCATGGGGAGCCAGGTCCGCCGCTGGCCCTTCAGGGAGGCTGTGAAGCCCTCCGTGCAGCGCAGGACGTAGGGGGCGCGGACCGTGCCGTACGGCGTGACGGCGTGCTTCGGTCTGATCTCGGTGACGGGTGTCGACTCGTGGATCGTGACGCCGAGCGCCTCGACGGCCGCAGCCAGGCCCTTGAGCAGCTTGACGGGGTGCAGCCGGGCGCCGTGCGGGGTCCAGGTCGAGCCCACCGCGTCCGCGACCCGGATCCGCTCGGCGGTCTCGCGCGCGCCGTACAGCTCGCGGTCCTTCTCCCCGTACGAGAGCTCCGTCTCGTGGAAGGCCTTCAGTCGGGCCAACTGGGCCGGGGTGTAGGCGACTTCGAGTACGCCGCCGCGGTGGACGTCCGCGTCGATGTGCTCTTCCTCGGTGACCCGCACGACCTCGGCGACCGTGGCGTTCATGGCCTCCTGGAGGCGTACGGCGGCCTCGTGGCCGTGCAGGCGCGCGTACCGGTCGCGGCCCGCGATGCCGTTGTAGAGCCAGCCGCCGTTGCGGCCGGACGCCCCGTAGCCGCAGAACCGCTGCTCCAGGACCGTGATCCGCAGGAAGGGCGCGGCCTTCTTCAGGTAGTACGCGGTCCACAGGCCCGTGTAGCCGCCGCCCACGATCACCACATCGGCACTCGCGTCCCCCGGGAGGGGCTCACGGGGCGCGGGGAGGCCGTCCTGCGCGTACCAGAACGATATGCCGCCGTTGACGACGGTGCGGGGCGCGTCGGCGGTGCGGGGCGCGTGCGCCGCGCGGGCCGTGTCGGTCGCGCGGTCCGCGTTCTCCGTGCTGCTCATGCGCGGGACGTTAGCTTCTCCGGGTGGCGGGTGTCTCCTTCGGATTCCATGGTTGCGTGAGGTGATGGTCATGGTTCGGTACGCACGGCTGCTGGAGCGGGGCGATGAGTTCCTGGAGCGATGGGGGCTGCGGCAGGAGGGGACGCCCATGAGCGGGCAGGTCTCGGTCGTGCTGCCAGTGGTGCTCGGGGACGGCACACGGGCCGCGCTGAAGCTCCAGGACGTGGACGAAGAGACCGTGGGCGAGGGGCTCGCCCTGCGGACCTGGGGCGGCGACGGCGTCGTACGGCTGCTGGACGAGGACGCGGAGACGGGCACCCTGCTGCTCGAACGGCTCGACGAGGGGCGGCCGTTGGATGCCGTGCCGGACGTGATGAAGGCCACCACGATCCTCGCGGAGCTGCTGGCCCGGCTCTCGGCCGTGCCGGCGCCGGAGGGACTGCGGCGGCTGGACGGCGTCGTCGCGGGGATGTTCGAGCGGTTGCCGGCCGTCCTTGCGTCCCTTGAGGGGAAGGGCGACGAGGGCGACCGGCGGCTGCTGAAGGACTGTGCGGCGGCTCTGCGCGAGGTCGCGGACGAGCCCGGGGACCGGCTGCTGCACTGGGATCTGCACTTCGAGAACGTCCTGGCGGCCGAGCGCGAACCGTGGCTCGTCATCGACCCCAAGCCGTTGGCGGGAGACCCGGGCTTCGAGCTGCTGCCCGCCCTCTGGAACCGCTGCGAGGAGGGGCAGCTGACGCGCCGCTTCGACCTGCTGACGGAGACGCTGGGCCTGGACCGGGAGCGGGCCCGGGCCTGGACGCTCGGGCGGGTACTGCAGAACTCGTTGTGGCAGGTGGAGGAGGGGGAGGGGCTGGACGACGAGCAGGTTGCCATCGCACGGGAGTTGCTCGGGCGGTGAGGCGGTGAGGCGGTGGGGGGCTGCTTGGGCCTTGGGCTTTGGAGTCGGCCGGGCCCGGGGGGCTTGGGTGTTGGCTCCGGCCGACCGCCGGAATATCGGCTCTGGCCGGCGGCGGCGCTGTCGTAGCCTGCCCGCATGATTCGTACGGCGACTCCCGCAGATGTGCCCGTGATCCACTCCATGGTCCGTGAACTGGCCGAGTACGAGAAGGCGTTGGAGGAGGCCGGAGCCACCGAGGAGCAGTTGCGCGAGGCGCTCTTCGGGGAGCGGCCGGCCGCGTTCGCGCACATCGCGGAGTCGGCGGACGGCGAGCCGGTCGGGTTCGCGCTGTGGTTCCTGAACTTCTCGACCTGGCGCGGTGTGCACGGGATCTACCTGGAGGACCTGTACGTACGGCCGCAGGCGCGGGGCGGTGGGTACGGGAAGGCGCTGCTCGGGGAGCTGGCGCGGATCTGTGTGGAGCGGGGGTACGAGCGGCTGGAGTGGTCCGTCCTCAACTGGAACAAGCCGTCCATCGACTTCTACGAGGCATTGGGGGCCCGGCCACAGGACGAGTGGACGGTGTACCGGCTCACGGACGGGCCGCTCGCGGAGCTGGGGCTGGGCGCTCGACGTTGAGGGGCGAGGGCTGGGCGGGGTCACGGTTCCAGGACCACCTTGCCGATGGTGTCCCGGGATTCCAGGGCCCGGTGTGCGGCTGCCGCCTGCGAGAGCGGGAAACGCTGGACGGCCGGGGTGAGGCGGCCCTCGGCGGCCTCGGCGAGGGCGCGGAGCTCCAGGGTGCGGATGGGGTTGGGGCCGCCTGTCCTCTGTGTCATCACGGGGCCGAGGACCGATTCGGACACTCCCTCGACGAGGTACGGGGTGCCGTCGTGCAGGCCGGCCCCCGACCAGCCGAAGACCAGGTGCTTGCCGGTGAGGGTGTGCGGGGCCGTGGCCGTGCCCGGGGTGGCGAGCAGTGCGACCGACTTGCGGGCCGTGTCGCCGCCCACGCCGTCCAGGACGATCGTGGCCGGGCGGTCGCCGAGGAACCGCCTCACCTGGTCCGGCCAGTTCGGGTCCCTGTAGTCGACGGCCAGGTCCGCGCCGTTCTTCTCGACCCGTGCCACCTTCTCGGGGCCTCCCGCCAGGCCGATCACGGTGGCGCCCGCGTGCTTCGCGTACTGCACGAGGAGGGTGCCGATGCCGCCCGCCGCGGCCGGGATCACGGCCACGGAGTCGGCGGTGAGGTCGGCGAACTGGAGGATCCCCATCGTCGTACGGCCCGTGCCGATCATCGCGACGGCCGCTGCGAAGTCCAGGTTCGCGGGGATCTCGTGGAGCCGGTCCACGTCCGTGACGGCCAGTTCGGCGTAGCCGCCCGGGTTGAAGCCCAGGTGGGCCACCACGCGCTTGCCCAGCCAGAGGGCGGCGACTCCCTCGCCGAGGGACTCGACCGTGCCGGCGACCTCGCGGCCGGGGATCGTCGGCAGCCTGGGCAACTCCGGGAGCGGGCCCTTGATGCCCGCCCGGATCGCCGTGTCCAGGAGGTGTACGCCCGCGGCGGCGACCTGGATGCGGACCTGGCCGGGGGCGGGGCGGGGGGCGTCCGTTCGCTCGTACGTGAGGTTCTCGGCCGGGCCGAAGGTGTGGAGGCGGATGGCTTGCATGGGGCTCCTCGGGCGGGCGGGGCGGAATGGCTTGGTGCGGGGTGGGGCTCTCGGCTTTGCTGGGGCCTGGGATGGGGCTGGGGTTGAGGTTGGAGCTGGAGCGCGGTGCGTTGTCATCAGCTTTCAACCTCAAGCGTGCTTCAGGTCAAGGCCCGACCTGGTTCGCGTGCCCAGCGCCAGCGACACCGCCTCCAGCGCGCTGTTGAACGACACCTCGGAGAGCACGCCCGGCGCCGCGACCTGGTCGCCCGCCAGGTAGACGTCGTTGCCCCGGTCGATGCGGGGGCGGTCGCGCCAGCTCGTACCGGGCAGGTCCACCGCGCCGGTGCGGCCGTTCGCGAGCGCCTCGCGGCGGTACGTCACGCGGTCGCGCCAGGCCGGGAAGGCCAGGTCCAGGAGTTCCTCGGCGCGGGCGATGCCGTCCGCGCGGGACTCGTGCGGTGCGATCGGGATCTGGCCCTGGAGGAGCTGTTCGCCCGCCGGGGCGAGCGTCCGGTCCTGGGCCGTGAACCGCTCGATCCAGCCCGGTGCGTCGAGGTCGGAGACGGCGAACGCGTCGCCCCTGCGGGTACGGAGCGCCAGGTCGATCAGGGCCGTGCGGCCGCTCGTCCAGGTCAGGGAGCTGTCCTTGAGCAGGGTGCGGGCGGCGTCGAGGGAGGTGGCGACGACGACCGGGCCGTGGTCGCCCGGGAGTTCGCCGACTCGGGCCAGCGTCTCCACTCGTACGCCGAGGTTCCAGGCCCGGGCCGCCATCCTGTCGATCACGCTCGCCCAGCCGCCGCGCGGGTAGTGCGCCTCGGGGGGCAACTTTGTCGCTCGGCGCAGGCGTTCCTGCACGAACGCGGCGGAGAGGGCGCCCGGGTCGTGGTGGAAGACGGCGACGGCGGAGTAGTGGGCCGCCGCGGTCGCGCCCTCCTCGCCTGCGATCTTCGTGGCCCAGGTCTTGAAATCCTGGTCCACGGGGGCGCGTTCGGCCGTGCGGCGCAGGAGTTTGAGCATCGCGAACGGTGGGGTGCGGCGGAGGACGCCCTTGTGGCGCAGGCGGAGTCGGGCGGCCTCCAGGGGTGGGAGCGGGGCGAGTTCGCCGATCAGGTCGCGTTGGCTGAGCCAGGTCCAGTGGGGGCCGCCCTTGTAGAGGGCGTGGGGGCCCTCGTTCGTCTTGTACGGGCCCTCGCTGGTGCGGGCTCGGCCGCCGAGGGTGTGGTGGGCCTCGTACACGGTGACCTTGGCGCCTGCTTCCGCGGCGGTGATGGCCGCGGTGAGGCCGGCGAAGCCGCCGCCGACGACGGTGATGCGGTGTGTGCGGTGTGTGCGGTGCGTGTTGTGCATTGGCTTGGGTCTCCTCTGGGCCGGGGCTGTGGTTCGGGTGCCTGGGGTCCGGTGGGTGTTTTCTCTGTCCCTATGACTCCTCGGGGGCGTCGGAATGTGACATCGGGGGGTGTTTTGGCTGGTCGGGTGGGCTGTCAGTGGGTGGGTGCAGGATGGGGGGCATGGTGAGGAACGTGGCGAAGGTGGGGGTCGTGGCGAAGGTGGGGGTCAAGGCGGCTCGGCGGCCCGAGGTGCGGTTGCCGCCGCTTGAGGCTTTTGGGGGTGGGGAGCTGGAGCCCGACGGGGACTATGACGGGCTGCGGTTCAGCGACGTCGACTTCGTGGGGCAGGACGGCGGGGGTGCGCGGTTCATGGACTGCGCGCTGATGGGGTGCGCGGTGGATGAGACTCGGCTGCACGGGGCGCGGGTGCTGGATTCCGTGCTGACCGGGATCCGGGGGGTGGGTACGGATCTTGGGTCTTCGACCTTCCGGGACGTGGAGGTTGTCGATGCCCGGCTGGGTGGGGTGCAGTGGCACGGGGCCGTGCTGGAGCGGGTCGTCGTGCGTGGGGGGAAGATCGACTACCTGAATCTGCGGGAGGCCCGGCTCAGGGATGTCGTGTTCGAGGGGTGTGTGCTCGTCGAGCCGGACTTCGGGCGTGCTCGGCTGGAGCGGGTGGAGTTCGTGGACTGCGTGCTGAAGGGGGCGGACCTCAGCGGGGCGACGCTCGTGGACGTGGATCTGCGGCGGGCGGCCGAGGTGTCGTTCACGCGGGGGGTCGAGCGGCTGGCGGGGGCCGTGATCAGTCCGGCTCAGTTGATGGACCTGGCGGGGGTGTTCGCGGCGGAGATGGGGGTTCGGGTGGTGGGGTTGGACGGTTGACCGTGCCTGGGTCGCTTGGTGCCTGGCGTTGGGGGTGGGGCGCGGGCCGCGCCGGTACGTCGAGCCCGCCGCTTGCCGGGTGTACGACCGCGGTCATCGACAGTTCCGCCCACCGGAGGAGCCGTATGCGGCGGACTTCGACGCACCGGCACGGCCCGCTCCCGTGCGATCGCGCCTGCGGGTGTGTTTGTGGCTTCGGCGGCGGCGCGGCTACGAGTGCGGGCGCGTTCCCGTCCCCGGGGGCGGGTGGGGGCTTGCGTTGTGAGTCCGTCCGGCGGCTTCGGGTGTGGCCTCGCACACTCAGCCCGTCCGGCGTTTGAGGACGAGGCCGTTCAGGCCGATTGGGGGTCTGGGGGCGGAGCCCCCAGGGGTGGCACGCTGAGGGTTACGGCAATCTGGGGAAGCGCGCCTCGAGGCTCCAGATCGCAGGGTTTTCGCGGAGCGCCTCGTGGAGGTCGGTGAGGTCGGCCAGGAGGTCGTGGAGGAAGTCGCGGGCCTCGCGGCGGAGTTCGGTGTGGGAGAAGGTGAGCGGGGGCTCGTCGCCGGGCATCCAGTCGGACTCGATGTCGACCCAGCCGAAGCGGCGCTCGAAGAGCATGCGGTCGGTGGACTCGGTGAAGTCGAGTTCGGCACGCTGGGGGCGGGAGGCGCGGCTGCCGAGAGGGTCCTTGTCGAGTTGCTCGACGATGTCGCACAGGGCCCACGCGAAGTCGAGTACGGGCACCCATCCCCAGCCTGTGGACAGCTCGCGGTCCGCCTTCGTGTCCGCGAGATAGACGTCCCCGCAGAAGAGGTCGTGGCGCAGGGCGTGGACGTCCGCGCGGCGGTAGTCGGTCTGCGGGGGGTCCGGGAACCGGGCGGAGAGGGCGTAGCCGATGTCGAGCACGTGGGTGATGGTGTCACGTCGTCTTAGGATCACCGTCGTGCCCCGATCTGTGCCCGTTGGTCCAGCGACCGTCGCCGTTCTGCTCGTGCTCGCTCTCGTCGGCTGTGACGGGGGAGTGCGGGGGAGTGCGGGTGCGCCCGGGGTGCGGGATCCGTACTTTCCCAAGGCCGGGAACGGGGGGTACGACGTCACGCACTACGGCCTGATCCTTGATTACGAGCCGAAGGCGCGTCGGCTGACGGGGAAGGCGGAGATCACGGCTCGGGCGGAGCAGGATCTGAGTGCGTTCGACCTCGATCTCAAGGGGATGAAGGTCGAGTCGGTGGAGGTGGGCGGGAAGGCCGCGCGCTTCAACCGCAGTGGGGGGCAGGAGTTGGTCGTCCGGCCGCGTGACGATCTCGATGAGGGGTCCGTGTTCACCACGGTTGTCCGTTACTCCGGTTCGCCGGAGACGATCACCGACCCGGACGGTTCGGAGGAGGGCTGGCTGCGGACGGAGGACGGGGCCCTCGGGTTGGGGGAGCCGACCGGGTCCATGGCCTGGTTTCCCGGCAGTCACCATCCGAGCGACAAGGCGACCTATGACATCACCGTCACCGTGCCCGAGGGGGTGAAGGCCGTGTCCAACGGGGAGTTGCGGAGTGAGGTGACGAAGCGGGGGCGGACTTCGTTCGCCTGGCACGTGGGGGAGCCGATGGCGTCGTACGTGGCGACGGTTGCCGTGGGGGAGTACGAGGTGCGCCGGTCGAAGGGGCCGCACGGGCTGCCGGTGTATGTGGCCGTGGATCCCGGAGAGGCCAAGGCGAGTCGCGAGGTGCTCGGGCGCATTCCCGAGGTTGTGGAGTGGGGCGAGCTGAATTTCGGGCCGTACCCGTTCTCGTCCGTGGGGGCGATCGTCGAGCGGGAGGACGACGCGGGGTATGCGCTGGAGACGCAGAACCGGCCCGTTTTTCCCGGTGCCCCGAGTGTCGAGCTGCTCGTGCATGAGCTGGCCCACCAGTGGTACGGGAACTCCGTCACCCCGAAGACGTGGCGGGACATGTGGCTGAACGAGGGCTTCGCGACGTACGCCGAGTGGCTGTGGGCGGAGGATCACGGCGGTGACTCGGCCCAGGACGTCTTCGATGCCCTGTATGAGGGCGACTACTTCGACAGCCGCGAGGACAACGACGCCGTCTGGGCCTTTCCACCCGCGAAGCCCCCGAGCGCGGCTCGTATCTCCGACAGTCCCGTCTACGAGCGGGGCGGGATGGTGCTCCACAAGATCCGCCAGAAGGTCGGAGACGACACCTTCTACGACATCGTCCAGGGCTGGGCCGCCTCTCGTCGTCACGGCAACGCGGACACGGACGACTTCACGGCGTACGTGGAGAAGAAGGCACCGGGCGAGGACTTCTCCCGGATCTGGGCCGACTGGCTCTACGGGGAAGGCAGGCCGGACCGGCCCTGAGGCAGGGTCAGCCCCTTGCGCTGCTCGTCCGTGTCGCCTGGAACAGGCCGAAGAGTGTCTGGACCGCACCGATGACCATCATGACCACCCCGGCCTTGGTGAGGGAGACGAACGAGATCTCCACTCCGTCGGCGAACAGTTTCAGGGCCAGGCCGGCGAGAAGGGTCGCGGCCCCTTCGGCCATGTTCTTGGAGGCAGGACTCACTGGTGGACTCGCTTCCCGGAGACGCTCCGATGCACCGGTTGCCTGGACGCAGGCCCGGACTGGACACGTCTCATCGTAGGAACGCCGAGGTCAGCGGGTCGTCGGCCGCGTGAACGAGCTTCGGCTACATCGTTCGAGGGAGTCGGGGAGCCCAGGGGCGAGGAAGTCCGCGGGCTCGCTAGCGCAGGATCTTGCGCAGTACCGCGCAGGGGCGGCCCAGTTGGCGGTCCTTGCGGTGGCCGATGGTCTCGTAGCCGATGGCTGTCCAGAAGGAGAGGGCCGCGGGGTTGTTGTCCAGGGCGGCCAGGCGGACGGCGTCCTGGCCCGTCTCGCGGAAGCGGTCCTCGATGTGGGCCGCCAGCTGTCTGCCGTATCCCTTGCCCTGCTGTTCCGCGTCCACCAGCAGCAGGCCGATCCAGGGGTCCGGGTCGGCCGGGTCGGGGTGGTGGGCGAGGGTGATCGCCACGGCGACGAGCCGGCCGGCGCTGCGGGCCAGTAAGACGTCCACGTCCGGGTTCGTCAGTTCGTCGGCCAGGGCTGCCGCCACTTGCTCCGGGCGGATGTCGTGGGGGTCCGGGAAGTCGCCGCTGAGGGCGTAGAACTCGTGGTTCGACGCGTAGAGCGCGGTCAGTTCGGTGAGGAGGGGGCCGGGGAGGTCGTGGTCCGGCGTCAGGGCGAGGGGTTCGATGATCACTCGCGGCAGGTTAGCCGGGCCGGGGCGCCCGGGCGGGGTGTGCGGACGCGGAGGAGCCCCCGGTCCGGGTGTGCCGGATCGGGGGCTCCTTCGGTGCCGTTCAGGCGGGGTTCGGCTGTCAGACGTTGACGCCGAAGTCCTGGGCGATGCCCGTCAGGCCGGACGCGTAGCCCTGGCCCACCGCGCGGAACTTCCACTCCGCGCCGTTGCGGTACAGCTCGCCGAAGACCATGGCCGTCTCGGTGGCCGCGTCCTCCGAGAGGTCGTAGCGGGCGATCTCGGTGCCGCCGGCCTGGTTCACGATGCGGATGTACGCGTTGCGGACCTGGCCGAAGTTCTGCGAGCGGGTCTCCGCGTCGTAGATGGAGACCGGGAAGACGATCTTGTCGATGTCGGCGGGGAGGCCGGCCAGGTTGACGTTGATCGCCTCGTCGTCGCCCTCGCCTTCGCCCGAGCGGTTGTCGCCGGTGTGGACGATGGTCTGGTCCGGGGTCTGCTTGTTGTTGAAGAAGACGAAGTGTCCGTCCGAGTAGACCTTCCCCTGGGGGTTGACCGCGATGGCCGAGGCATCCAGGTCGAAGTCGGTTCCCGTGGTGGTGCGGACGTCCCAGCCGAGGCCCACGGTGACGGCGGTCAGGCCCGGAGCCTCCTTGGTGAGCGAGACGTTGCCACCCTTGGACAGGCTTACAGCCATTGTTGGGAGTCCTTCCCTCGTTTGACGTACGTACGGGTCGTGCGGTCCTGCGCGTCGGGCTTCGTACGGGACGAAGCTACCGGCACCCCTATGAACGCCGAAGGGGGTCCCCAGGGTTCCGCACCTCTTTACTTTCTTTACCTACTCGTCCCGGAGCGCGGTCGCCGCGCCGAAAAACGGGTGACGTGGACCGGACAGACAAGGGACCATGGGGGCATGTCCGGTCCCTACGTCATCCGTGGCTCCGTCTCGCTGCCCGAGGCCGAGCTCATGTGGCGTTTCTCGCGGTCCTCCGGGCCGGGCGGGCAACACGTCAACACCTCCGACTCCCAGGTCGAACTGCGCTTCGACCTGGCGAAGACGGAGGCGCTGCCGCCGGTGTGGAAGGAGCGTGCCCTCGCCAAGCTGGCCGGGCGGCTCGTCGACGGCGTCGTCAGCGTGCGGTCCTCCGAGCACCGCTCCCAGTGGCGCAACCGCGAGACCGCGGCCGTCCGGCTCGCCTCGCTGCTCGCCGAGGCCACCGCCCCGCCGCCGCGGGCCCGCCGTGCCACCCGCATCCCTCGCGGGATCAACGAGCGCCGGCTGCGCGAGAAGAAGCAGCGCGGGGACATGAAGCGGGGGCGCTCCGGGCGCGACTGGACCTGAGGGTCCGCCGCGTCCCGGATCCCGGCACCCGCGTCCTCTGTCACATCCGCCCTCCGCGGCCCGTCAACTCATCGACGGGCCGCGGAAGAGCGCGGAAACAGCAGTGGCAGAGGAGACGCGGCGCATGAGCGGGGACGAATTCCTGACGCCGGAAGAAAAGGCTGAAGGAAAGTCGGAAGACTGGCCGCAAGGCAAAAGGAACGAGCACGGGAACGGCGGCGAGGACGGCGGCCGGAACGGCCCCGGGAGTGCCGTCGGCACCGAAATTCTCGCCCTGCGGTTCGAAACACACCGTGCCCGTCTGCGGGCAGTAGCCCACCGAATGCTCGGTTCGCCCGCCGAGGCCGACGACGCCGTTCAGGAGGCCTGGCTCAGGCTCAGCCGGTCGGACACCAGCGAGGTCGCGAACCTCGGCGGCTGGCTGACGACCGCGGTGGGCCGGATCTGTCTCGACATGCTGCGCTCCCGCCGGACGCGCCGCGAGGAGCCACTGGACGAGCCGGGCGTGCGGCTGCCGGAACCCCTCCTCGCACCGATCACCGGGGCCGACCCCGAGCAGGAGGCCCTGCTGGCCGACTCGGTGGGCCTCGCCCTCCTCGTCGTCCTGGAGACCCTGGGTCCGGCCGAGCGGCTCGCCTTAGTGCTGCACGATCTGTTCGCCGTGCCCTTCGACGAGGTCGCGACCGTGGTGGGGCGTTCGCCCGCCGCGACCCGTCAGCTCGCGAGCCGGGCGCGGCGCCGGGTCCAGGGCGGCGCGTCCGCGGCCGATGCCGATCCCGACCGGCAGCGGGAGGTCGTGGACGCGTTCCTGGCCGCCGCGCGCGACGGTGACTTCGACGGTCTCGTCGCGGTGCTCGACCCGGATGTGGTGGCACGGTCCGGGGCCGGTGTGACGACCGGCGCGGCGGCCGTGGCATCCGGCGCGATCACGTTCGGACGGCTCGCCGCGGTCGGGCGGCCCGCGCTCGTCAACGGGTCCGTCGGCGTCGTGGGACTCATGGAGGGACGCCTGGTCAGCGTGTTGTCCTTCACAGTCGTACACGGCCGGATCGCGGCGATCGACATCGTCCGGGAGCCGGAGCGACTGGCCGGGCTCGACGTCACCTTCCTGGAGGGGTGAGGCCTACCCCAACTGCCGGTAGCGGCCGCGGAAGTACGTCAGCGGTCCGCCCTCCGTGTTCGGTGCCGAGGACGTCAGGACCCGGCCGATGACCAGCGTGTGGTCCCCGGCGGTCACCCGCTGTTCGGTGCGGCACTCCAGGGTCGCCAGGGCGCCGCCGATCAGCGGGGCCCCGGACGCCTCACCGCGTACCCACAGGAGGTCCTCGAAGAGGAGACGGTCGGAGATACGGCCCTTCATGGCGAAGCGGCCCGCGATCCGGCGCTGGCTCTCGGCGAGGACGGAGACGGCCCACAGGGGCTGTTCGTCGAGCAGGTCGTCCATGCGGGAGCCCTCGCGCAGACCGACCATGACGAGGGGCGGGTCCAGGGACACGGACATGAACGAGGTCGCCGTCATGCCGACGTCCTCGCCGCTCGGGCCGTCCGGGTCCGGCTGTGGCTCGTGCGCGGTCACCAGGACCACACCCGCGGCCAGCCGGGACATGGCGGCGCGGAACTCGTCGTTGCTCACCCCCTCAGCATGCACGGGCGGGGCGGGAGGAGCGGCAGAGGGAGTGTTCAGCACGGGAAGACGCTATTCTCCGGCCTCCGTGCGACACATCGGGCCAGGGGCCGAACCGGGTCCTAGGACCGAGGAAGGAGTGTGACTTGTGCCTCCTATCAGGCGCGCGCACATCTCCCACCAATTTGCGTTCAGTAAACGCACGGCGAAAACACAGAAACTCTACTCAATTGTTCATCTTCACCTGTGACTTGAGTCACAGGTGCCATATTTTGTTGACCCTGTGTACCGAGTGGGCAGCGCGCTGTGATTCAGTGGCGGGGACGCTGCGAGCAGTAGGCGATCAGTGGGACCGGCCGGCAAGAGGCCGGTGAGTGACCAGTAGGCGATCAGTAGGCGATGAGTACCGACGAGAAGCCTGGATAACTCTGGAGTTGCTGTCGAGCGTCTCGGGGAGAGCGAGCATGGAGACCGAGTCGGAGCCGTACGTCCGTCTTGCGACCCTGCGGCAGCTGCATCAGGTCATGGCGGACATGAACACGGCCCGCAGCCTGGCCGACACGCTGCAGACCGTCGCCGACGGCGTCGTGACCGGCCTCGGCTACGAACTCGCCTGCGTCAACCTCGTACAGCCCGACGGTGACCTCGTGGTCGCCGCCCTCGCCGGGAACTCCGCCGCCGAGGCGCTCATCACCGGACGCGTCGGCTCCCGCGCCTCCTGGGAGCGCCGGCTCACCATGGGCGAGTCGTGGGGCGATCTGCGCTTCATACCGCACACGGAGGGCTGGGTCCTCGACGAGGACGACGTCCCGCAGTGGTACACCGACGGACCCGCACCGCGCTTCGAGGACGAGTGGCACCCCGCCGACCGCCTCTTCGCGCCCATGTACACCCCGGGAGTCCCCGGCGGCTCCTGCGGCGAGCTGATCGGCGTCCTGTCCGTGGACCGGCCGCGCAACGGCCGGCACCCCGGCGCCTGGGGCCGCGAGGCCCTGCAGATGTACGCGTTCCAGGCCGCCATCGCCATCAGCAACGCGCGTCTACGAGCCAATATGCAGCGCGCGCTCGTCCGCCTGGAGCGGGAGCAACAGGCGCTGCGTGCCAGCGAGGAGAGCTTCCGGCAGGCCTTCGAGTACGCCCCGTCCGGCATGGCCATCGCCGAGATGGGCGGCGACCAGCACGGCCGGATCCTGCGCACGAACGACGCCCTGTGCCGCCTCCTGGGCCGTCCCGCCTCCTCGATGCGCCGCTACTCCTTCTCCGACCTCGTCCACCCCGAGGACATCGGCACCCTGCTGCGGACCTCCGCCGAGGGCGGGCGCGCCGAACTCAGACTCTGTCGCCGCGACGGCACGTACCTCTGGGTGTCGCTGCGCAACAGCGTGGTCGCGGACGCCGCCGACGGGCCGCGGTTCCTGCTCACCCACGTCGAGGACATCGAGGACCGCAAGCGCCGCGAGTTGCAGCTCGCCCACCGGGCCTCGCACGACTCGCTCACCGGCCTGCCCAACTCCGCCGAACTGCGCTCCAGGCTCGGCGCCCGGCTGTGCGCGCGGCCCGCGGCGATCGAGCCCGGCGTGGTCGACACGATCGACGCGGCGTACGGGCACGGGCCGGCCGAGCACACCGCGGTCGGCGTGTACGACGCGAACGGACACGGCTTCGACTACCGGCCGGGCCCCGAGGCCTTCGACGCCTACGACCACCATGTGCACACCGTCGCCCCGGAGGGCGAGCGGGACGACGGGACGAAGGGGCTCGCGGTCCTCTTCTGCGACCTGGACGGCTTCAAGTCGATCAACGACCGCTTCGGGCACAACGCCGGAGACGCGGTGCTGATCGAGGTGGCCCGGCGGCTCGGCGGCGCGGTGCGCGACGGGGACACGGTCGCGCGGCTCGGCGGCGACGAGTTCGTGGTGCTCGCCGACGGCCTCGGCCGCGCCGACGCGCAGGACCTCGCGGTACGCCTGCGGAACGAGATCATCCAGCCCATCAGGGTCGACGGCCGGGCCATGCGGGTCGGTGCCAGCTTCGGTATCGGGTGGGCACACTGCGGCATGACGGCGGACGAGGTCTTGCAGTCCGCCGACGAGCGGATGTACATAGAGAAACGGTCTCGTCCCAAAGCGCACAGGCGTGCGGGCTGATCCGCAGGTCAGCGATGCGATGCGAGCGGAGTCACCCGTTTGGGGCAGCGGGAGCGGGTAGGCTCGCCTTTCGATCCCCCGTACCGCATCTGAACCGCACCCGCTAGGAGACCTAGGGATGACGCCCGGCAACAACGGCGCGAGCACGCCCGAGGACGACGACCCGTTCGGCTATCTGTACGCCGACGGGCAGGCCGCCGGAGCCCAGCCGCCGAGCGGCGGTGGTGGCTATGGCTACCCCGGCTCGGTCAACAGGGTGCGGCCGGTCGGTGAGCGCCAGTACGGCCAGCCCGCCGCGCCGACCGCCCCCACCGCGCAGTACGGACAGGTGCCCCAGCAGCAGGGGACGTACGGCCAGCCGAACGCGAACTACTCGGCGCCCGAGGCCTTCAACGGCGGCGAGCCCACCACCTACCAGCCGCTGCCCGACCACGGCCATGGCCACGGTGGTGGCGGCGGTCGGGGCCGCGGTCCCAACACCAAGGGTCTGCTGATCGGTGCCGTCGCCGTCGTGGCGGCCGTCGTGATCGGCATCGGCATCGCGATGCTCGGCGGCGACTCGGACGACGACAAGGGCGGCGATGCGGCGGGCTCGACCCCGTCGGCCGCCGACAGCGTCGAGCCGAGCAAGGAGGCGTCGAAGCCGGCCGCGGACCCGGCGGAGCTGCCGGAGATCGACGCGAAGGCCCTGAAGCTGGGCCCCGGTGTGACGACCGCCTCCGACGTGGAGGGCGCGAGCTCCGGCGGCGGCATCTATGTGACGGGCATGAACCAGGTCGGCGCGGAGGTCACCTGGACCGTCAACGGCATCCCCAAGGCCGGCACCTACACCGTCTTCACGCGGTACAGCGTCGCCGGCAAGGACGCCAAGATGACGCTCACCGTGAACGGCAAGGAGTTCGGCAGCAAGCTGAACCTCGGCAACTTCACGGGCGCCAAGGACAACGAGTGGGAGAAGGGCTGGACCGAGACCTACTCCTGGCCCACCCTCACCAAGGGCACCAACACCATCTCCATCTCCTGCCAACAGGGCGACGACTGCAACGTCCTCCTGGACCAACTACGCCTGAAGGCGGGCCAGGTCAAGGACTAGCGCCCCGCAAGGGGCGCAGCCCTCGGGGGCGCGGGGAACTGCGCGACGAGCCCCCACCGGCCGGCAGCCGACACTCTGCCTCTCAAGGGGCGCGGGGAACGGCGCAGTCTTTGGCTTTTAGGGGCGCGGGGAACCGCGCGACCAGCCCCCACCGCCCCGCAGCCGAACATCCCACGGCCGAGCGGAGCGCTCACGCCGCCGCGGTCTCGCCAGTCACAGACACCCGCCCCACCAACTCCTCATAAGCCGGCCGGTCGAACTCCCCGGCCACCGGCGCCAACACGGTCGCCGCCGACAACGCCACCGCACGAGCCAACCGCTCCGGCCACGGCAACCGCTCCACCAGCCCCGACAGAAGCCCCGCGACGACGGAGTCCCCCGCCCCCGTCGGATTGCCGCGCACCCGGCGAGGCGGAGCGGCCCGCCAGTCACCGTCGGGCGTACGCGCGAGAAGCCCCTCCGCGCCCAGCGAGGCAACGACCGCATGGGCACCACGCCGCCGAGCATCACGGGTCGCCTGCGACACCTCATGCGCCCCGGTCAGCTCGGCCAATTCGTCCGCGTTCGGCTTGACGATGTCGGGCCGCGCGGCGACCCCCCGCCGAAGCGGCTCCCCACTCGTGTCGAGCAGCACGGGCACGGCGAGCGACCGGGCCACGCGCACGAGCCCGGCGTACGCCCCCACCGGCACCCCGGGCGGCAGACTCCCGCACAGGGCCACCGCGGAAGCGGACCGCAGCAGATCCTCGTACGCCTCCTGGAAGGCGGACCACTCGGCCGGGGCGATCGAGGGGCCCGGCTCGTTGAGTTGAGTCGTGTCACCGCTCGCCGTGTCGGCCACCGCGATCGTGCGACGGGTCGCACCCGCCACCGGGACCAGCGCGTCCACGACACCCGGGGTGTGCGTGAGCCCGTCCTGGACGGCCCGCCCGGTCGCACCGCCCACGAAGCCCGTCACGGTCACCTCGTGACCGAGGGCGGCGAGCACCCGGGCCACGTTCAGACCCTTCCCGCCCGGCCGTTCGATCACCTCGGTGACGCGGTGCGAGGTGTGCGGTCGCAGCCCCCGTACGCGATAGGTGATGTCGAGAGCGGTGTTCAGCGTGACCGTGAGGATCACCTGGGCCGGCCTCCCTCGAAGAGATTCGTGAAGTGGACGCGTGGAACGCGCCTGCCGGTTGTTCCGGAGGCCTGATCATGCCAAAGGGAACGGCGGTCGGCCCAGTCCCGGGGGCCGACCGCCGTACAGCAACAGGTGTGTGAATCACCCCAGTTGGGGATCCACCACCCATTCGCCCCGGCGCATCACGCCCTTGAGTTCGAAGTCGGCGTCCAGCACCACCAGGTCCGCGTCCTTGCCCGGCTCCAGTGAGCCCACCCGGTCGTACAGACCCAGTGACCTGGCCGGATTGGCCGCGATGGCCGAGACGACGTCCTCGATCGGCAGCCGGTCCACGGTCACCGCCCGCTTGAAGGCCCGGTCCAGCGTGAGCGTGGAGCCCGCGATCGAACCGCCCTCCACGAGCCGCGCCACACCCTCGCTGACCTCGACCTCCAGCGGGCCGAGCATGTACCGGCCGTCGCCGAAGCCCGCCGCGTCCATCGCGTCCGTGATGAACGCCACTCGGTCGCCGCCCGCGTGATGGAACGCCAACTGGAGGGAGGCCGGGTGGAGATGGACACCGTCGTTGATCAGCTCGACCGTGATCCGCTCGTCCTCCAGGAGGGCGGCGATCGGACCGGGGGAGCGGTGCCCGAGCGTGGGCATCGCGTTGAAGAGGTGCGTCGCCACGGTCGCGCCCGCGTCGATGGCCTCCACCGTCTGCTCGTACGTGGCGTCCGTGTGGCCGATCGCCGCGATGACGCCGTGCTCGGCGAGGAGGCGTACGGAGTCGATGCCGCCCGGCAGTTCGGTGGCGAGCGTGACCATGCTGGCCCGGCCGCGCGCCGCGTCGATCAGCTTGCGGACCTCCGCCGGGTCCGGATCGCGCAGCAGCTCCTCGGAGTGGGCGCCCTTGCGGCACGGGGAGATGAACGGGCCCTCGAAGTGGATGCCCGCGAGGTCGCCCTGCTCGGCCAGTTCGGAGAGGAGCCCGGCGCGCTGGGCGAGGCCGTCCATGTCGCCGGTGACGGTGGAGGCGACGAGGGTCGTCGTGCCGTGCAGGCGGTGGGTGTGGATGCCCTTGAGGATCTCCTCGACCGTGCCCGAGGTGAAGGAGGCTCCGCCGCCGCCGTGGTTGTGCATGTCGACGAAGCCCGGGACCACCCAGTGGTTTCGCAGGTTCACCGTCGGAGCGCCCACGGGAGCGCTCCCGGCGATGCGCGTGCCCTCGACGATGACGCGGCCGCCGTTCACCGTCCCGGTGGGGAGTACGACGTTGGCACCGGAGAGGACCACTACGTGCGGGTCGGTGGGGGCTGGTCGCGCAGTTCCCCGCGCCCCTTGCGGGGCGCTGTCGTGAACCCGGTTCATGGTCATCGGGTGGTTACCTCCGAAGCGGGGGTGGAAGCGGAAAGGGTGCTCAGCAGGTCCCAGGCCAGGAGGCCCGCGCCCAGGCAGCCGGCCGTGTCGCCCAGTGCCGCGGGGACGATGGAAGGGAGTTTCTGGAAGGTGACGCGTCGCTCGACCGCGGCTCGTAGCGGTGTGAACAAGGTTTCCCCCGCTTCGGCGAGACCGCCACCGATGATCAGGGTGCGTGGGTCCAGCAGGGTGAGTGCGGTGACGAGCCCGTCGGCCAGCGCGTCCACGGCCTCCTGCCAGACCACCAGGGCCCGGGGGTCCCCGGACTCGACGGCCTTCGCGCAGTCCGCCGCGTCCGCCTCCGGGTCGCCGGACGCCTCGGCCCAGGCCTCGCTGACCGCCGCGGCGGACGCGAACCGTTCCAGACAGCCGCGCTGGCCGCACGGGCAGGGGGTGCCGCCGGGGCGTACGACGATGTGGCCGATCTCGCCCGCGAAGCCGTGCGCGCCCGCCTCCACCCGGCCGTCGATGCCGATCGCGCCCGCGATACCGGTGCCGAGCGGCACGAACAGGAAGCGGTCCGCGCCCTGGCCCGCACCGATGCGGCCCTCCGCGAGGCCACCGGTGCGTACGTCGTGGCCGAGGGCGACCGGGATCCCGTCCAGCCGTGCGCTGAGCAGATCCCGCAGGGGTACGTCGCGCCAGCCGAGGTTGGCCGAGTACGCGGCGATGCCGCGGTCGGCGTCCACGATGCCGGGCACGGCGACGCCGACGGCGGCCGCGGGCTCGCCGAAGTGGCGCTCGCCGTGCGCGCGCAGGTCGGCGGCGAAGGCGAGGATCGACTCGACGACGGAGTCCGGACCGTGCTCGCGGCCCGTCGCGCGGCGGGCCCGGTGCAGCACGGGGGGTGTCCCTCCGGAGGGCGCGGCGTCGACCGCCCCCACGAGGGCGGCCTTCATCCCGGTGCCGCCCACGTCCAGGGCGATGACATGTCTCACGGGTACAGTGTCGCCCCTTACCCCGTGAGAGGTCTAGTCCACTCACGTGGTGTAGACCTTAGAGCGAAATTGCGAATCGAAAGCATGCGATCGCACGTGTGAACGAGCCGTGCGGGCGGGCCGGGTGAACCGGCAGTGTGAATCGGCAGTGTGAATCGGCAGTGCGGGACGAGAAGGTTGGGGCGGCAGCGGTGCAGCGGCGAGTGACAGGTCTGATCGCGGTGGTGTCCGCGCTGGGCATGACGGCGGCCCTCGGCGGCTGCGGCGGTTCCACCGAATCCGGGGACGTCACGCTGCGACTGGTCGCGGCCGACTACGGCGACTCCAAGGCCAACAGCTCCCAGAAGTACTGGGACGCGCTGACCAAGGCGTACGAGGCGAAGAACCCCGGGATCAAGGTCGAGGTGAGCGTCTACTCCTGGAACGAGGTGGACGCCAAGGTCAAGGACATGGTCGCCGACGGTGACGCACCCGACATGGCACAGATCGGCGCGTACGCCGACTACGCCGCGAAGGGGCAGCTCTACAAGGCCGATGACCTGCTCTCCATCAACACCCAGGCCGACTTCGTGGGCCGGCTCACCGAGGCCGGCGAGATAGACCGGACGCAGTACGGCATGCCGTTCGCCTCCTCGACGCGGCTGCTCTTCTACAACAAGAAGCTCTTCAGCGACGCGGGCCTCACCCCGCCGCAGACCTGGAGCCAGCTCGCGTCCGACGCCGAGGTCCTCAAGTCGCGTGGCGTGAAGTATCCGTACGCGCTGCCGCTGGGCCCCGAGGAGGCGCAGGCCGAGACGATGATGTGGCTGCTGAGCGGCGGCGACGGCTACACCGACACGGTCGGGTCGTACGGCATCGACTCCAAGCAGAACGTCGAGACCTTCACCTGGCTCAAGGAGAAACTGGTCGAGAAGGGACTCACCGGACCCGTCGCGCCCGCGAATCTCAACCGTGCGGAGGCGTTTGCGGCGTTCACTCGCGGTGAGGTCGGAATGCTGAACGGCCACCCCACGCTGATGCAGGCCGCCGCGGCGAAGGGCGTGAAGTTCGGCATGGTGCCGATGCCCGGGGTCGACGGGCGGTCCAAGGCGACGATGGGCGTCGCCGACTGGATGATGGCCTTCAAGAAGCCCGGGCACGCCGAGCAGGTCGGGGACTTCCTCGACTACGTCTACAGCGAGAAGAACGTCCTCGAGTTCTCGCACGAGTACGACCTGCTGCCGGTGACCACGTCGGCGTCCGAGGCCATGGCCGCCGACAAGTCCGACGCGGATCTTGTCGGCTTCCTCGACGAGTTGCCCAACGCCGAGTTGTATCCCGTGGCCAAGACGTCCTGGGCGTCCGTCAGCGCGGACATCAAGCAGCAGATAGGCAAGGCCGTGGGCCCGAAGGGCAACCCGGCGGCGATCCTGGGCCAACTTCAGCGGGCCGCTGCCGCGGAGGAGAACGCGGCGTAGGTCTGTCCGCCGGCTGGGTGGGTGCGGGTCCGTGGGGGCTGGTCGCGCCGTTCCCCGTGCCCCTGAAAGACTGCGCCGTTCCCCGCGCCCCTGTCGGGGCGGGGCTCTGTCGGTGGCAGCGGCTAGCGTGCCGGGCATGGATGACTCGGAGCTGACCTCCCAGGAGCTTGCCGTTCTTGCTTTGGAGCGGCGGGGGTGGGCCACGCCGGGGGCCAAGGAGCGGGCGATACGGGAGGAACTGGGGCTGGCCCCCGTCCGCTACTACCAACTCCTGAACGCCCTCCTGGACGCGCCGCGGGCCCTGGCCCACGACCCCGTCACGGTCAATCGGCTGCGACGGGTGAGGGATGTGCGCCGAGACGAGAGGGAGGGGTGAGGGTTTTCCTCGCCCCCGCCGCCCCTACCCATTCCCGTCCCTTTCTGGGGCTCCGCCCCAGACCCCGTCCGTTGCGATTTCGGGTGCGGGTCCGGTGGGGGCTTGTCGCGCAGTTCCCCGCGCCCCCAGGCGCCTGGGGGCGCGGGGAACTGCGCAGTCTTTTGGTCTTTTTGGGGGTTCGGGGGCGTAGCCCCTGAGTCAGGGACGATGGGGGTCCCCCCGCTCGAGCGAAGCCGAGAGTGGGGGAGGGTAGGGGCGGCGGGGGCGAAAGACTTCGTGCCCGCGGATAGGGTCGCAGCATGGCCAGTCACCCCGAGTCATCGTCGATGCCGACCCCCGTGACCCCGGCGGGCCGAGACGGCCTCGAAGCCATCATCACGCGCCCCGCCGGGGCAGTCCTCGCCTTCGACTTCGACGGCACCCTCGCCCCGATCGTCCCGGACCCCGAACAGGCCAGGGCCCACCCGGACGCCGTACCCGCCCTGGCGGCACTAGCCCCGAAGGTCGCCTCCGTCGCAGTCGTCACCGGACGACCGGCCGGCGTGGCCGTACGCCACGGCGGCTTCGCCGGAGTCCCCGGCCTGGAGCACCTGGTCGTGCTCGGCCACTACGGGGCGGAACGCTGGGACGCCGTCACCGGCACAGTCCAGGCCCCCGCCGCCCACCCCGGCGTGGCCGAGGCCCGCGCCGAACTCCCCGGCTTCCTCGACGCCATCGGCGCCTGGCAGGGCACGTGGATCGAGGAGAAGGGCCGGGCGGTCGCGGTCCACACCCGCCGCGCCCAGGACCCTCAGGCCGCCTTCGAGGCCCTCCGCGAACCCCTCGCCGAACTCGCCACCCGCCACGGCCTGATCGTCGAACCGGGAAGAATGGTCCTGGAACTGCGCCCGCCCGGCATGGACAAGGGCGTCGCGCTGGGCGAGTACGTCCGAGACGTCGGCGCCGAGTCGGTCATGTACTGCGGCGACGACCTCGGCGACCTCCCCGCCTTCGCCGCCGTCGACAAACTCCGCTCCGACGGCATCCACGGCCTCCTCGTCTGCAGCGGCAGCAACGAGGTGACAGAACTCTCCGACCGCGCGGACCTGGTGGTGGACGGCCCGGAGGGGGTAGTCCGCCTACTGGCAGCACTGGCGACTGAGCTGGCCCGATAAGGGGCGCGGGGAACGGCGCAATCTTTTGCTTTCAGGGGCGCGGGGAACTGCGCGACCAGCCACAACGAACCCGCACGGTCCAAACAACCCCGCGCCGGCGAGCCCTACGAGTCCAGCGCGTGAAGCTGGTCCAAGAACCACTGCGCCGGAGGCAAGGCGGTGGCAGCCGCAGCCAACCGCTTGGTCCTCTCGGCCCGTTCCCCCACCGGCATGGTCAACGCCTCATGCAACGCCCGGGCCGTCCCCGAAACGTCATACGGGTTCACCACAACCGCATCCTCGCCCAACTCCTCGTACGCCCCCGCCTCCCGCGAGAGCACCAGCACGCACCCGTCGTCCGACACGACCGGCACCTCCTTGGCGACGAGGTTCATACCGTCCCGGATGGGGTTGACGAGGGCCACGTCCGCGAGCCGGTAGGAGGCCAGGGAACGCGCGAAGTCGTCCTTGAGGTTCAGCAGGACCGGGGTCCAACCGGGCGTCCCGTACTGCGAGTTGATCCCGTCCGCGACCCGCTGCACCTCGGCCGTGTAGTCGCGGTAGACCGCCAGGTCCTGCCGCGACGGGTACGCGAACGCCACGTGCACCACCCGCTCGCGCCACTCCGGCCGCTCCTCCAGCAGCTCCCGGAACGCCAGCAGCCCGCGCACGATGTTCTTGGACAGCTCGGTCCGGTCCACCCGCACGATCGCCTTGCGGGCACTGCCGTCAGGAGCCGTGCCGATCTGCTCGCGCAGTACCGCCAGCCGCTCGTCCACGTCCGGCCGGTGCGAGCGCTCGCGCAGGAAGTCCGCGTCCGCCCCGAGACCGTGCACCCCGATCCGCGTACCGGAAGGGATCCCGGGACCCAGGACGGCGTGACAGCAGTCCGTGAACGCGTCCGCCCACCGCTGGGTGAGGAACGCGGCCCGGTCCGCCCCGAGGATCCCGCCGAGCACCTTCGCCGCGATGTCGTCCGGCAGCAGCCGGAAGTACTCCGGCGGCGCCCACGGCGTGTGCGAGAAGTGCCCGATCCGCAGGTCGGGGCGGAGCTCGCGGAGCATCCGCGGGACGAGGGTCAGGTGGTAGTCCTGCACGAGGACGGCAGCGCCCTCCGCGGCCTCCTCGGCCAGTGCCTCGGCGAAGGCGTGGTTGTACGTCTCGTACGCCGCCCACTGGCGCCGGAACTCCTTGTCGAAGACCGGCTCCAGCGGTGTCTGGTAGAGCAGGTGGTGGACGAACCACAGCGCGGAGTTGGCGATGCCGTTGTACGCGGCCTCGTGGGTGTCGGCGTCGATGTCCAGCATCCGTACGCCGTCCTCGCCCACCCCGCGTCGTACGGCCTCGCGGTCGCCGTCGCCGAGGGCCGAGCACACCCACAGGGCGCCCGCGTCCGGGCCGATCGCGGAGAGCCCGGACACGAGGCCGCCGCCGCCGCGCTTGGCCGTGAGCGCCCCGGTCTCGTCCAGGGTGTACGAGACCGGGCCGCGGTTGGAGGCGACCAGGATGTTGTGGGTGGCGCGGGTGGAGACCATGCCTCGAAATCTAGCCCCCGGTGTAAACGCTCAAACGTTCCCACTCGCCGTGGTGCGTGAGGTGTGCCTCGCCCGGCCGCCGGTGGGGGCTGATCGCGCAGTTCCCCGCGCCCCTTACGGGGCGCTCCTCATGCGGCTTTCCTCTCCACGTACTCCTCGATCTCCGCCATCGGCGGCCTCTCCTCCATGTCCACCGAGTACGTGCGGGGCTCGAAGCCCTTCTCGCCTCGTTCGAACTGGGTCAGGGAAGGGCGGATCATGTGGCCGCGGGCCAGCCGGAGCTGGGCGGTGCGGTAGATCGCGGCGGACATGCGGCCCAACGCCTGGCCGTCCTGGTGGCGGTGTTTGCGGACGCCCACGTCGACCTGGGCCAGGGCGTCCAGGCCCACCAGGTGCAGCGAGTCGACCAGCATGCCCAGCTCCACGCCGTACCCGACGGGGAACGGGAGCCGTTCGAGGAGGGAGCGGCGGGCCGCGTACTCCCCGCCCAGCGGCTGGACGAAGCCGGCCAGCTGCGGCCAGTGCATGTTCAGGAGCGGGCGGGCCATGAGTTCGGTGACCCGACCCCCCTGACCTGCGGCGGAACCCAGCGGGCGGTCGTACATCGCCTTGACGAGGTCCACGCCCGGTTCGGTGAGCAGCGGGCCGACGATCCCGGAGACGAAGTCCGCCGAGAACTCCTTCAGGTCCGCGTCGACGAAGGCCACGATGTCCCCGCGGGTGACGAGGAGCGAGCGCCACAGCACCTCGCCCTTGCCGGGGACGGCCGGCAGCCGGGGCAGGATCTCGTCCCGGTGCACGACACGAGCACCCGCCTCGGCGGCGACCTCGGAGGTACGGTCCGTCGAACCCGAGTCGATCACCACGATCTCGTCGACGAGCGGCACCTTCCTGGTCATCAGCTCACGGCGGATGATCGCGACGATCTCGCCGACGGTCTCCTCCTCGTTGAGCGCGGGCAGTACGACACTCACCGTGGAGCCGGTGGCACGCTTCGCGGCGATGAGTTGCTTGAGCGGGCGGTCCTCGACGGACCAGGAGCGCGTGCTCAGCCAGCGCTCGACGTCTTCCAGCACGTGCGGCTCTCCCTTGCGTTCATTGGGATGCGTGTGCCCGCCGCGGCCTGCAGTGTGGGTTGCGTCACTGTCATCTCGCGGTTCGGACGGCTCTCTCCACCATCCAGGCCTTCGGTTACAGTCTTGAACAACGCTGATGACCATCGCATGTCGGGGGTCGTTGCGTGTACAACCAAAAGCACGACCAGAAGCACGACCAAAACCACAACTGAATACCGCTCATCCAGAGGGGCAGAGGGATACGGCCCGTTGAAGCCCCGGCAACCCTCCAGCCGGTCTCGTCCTGATCATCGTCGATCAGCGCAGCGAGGCTCCCGGCTAGGGAAGGTGCCAAATCCGTCTCACGGCGAAGTGCGTCGTGAGGAAGATGAGGAGAAAGGGCCTCGCCTCCATGGCTGCGCAGACAGTTGCAAGCACCACGAACTCCACCCCCGCCGCGAACTCCGTCGACCTCGGCCCGGCCGCCGCGCTTTCCTGCCGCGAATGCGGCCACCGCGTCCCGCTCGGTCCGGTCTTCGCCTGCGAGGAGTGTTTCGGCCCGCTGGAGATCGCGTACGACTTCTCGGCCTACGACACCGAGGAGCTCCGCAAGCGGATCGAAGCGGGCCCCGCGAACATCTGGCGCTACGCGCCACTGCTGCCCGTCCCCGCGGACGTGGCCGACAAGCCCAACATCAACCCCGGCTGGACCAAGCTCGTCCAGGCCGACAACCTGGCGCGCGAGCTGGGTGTCGAGGCCGGCAAGCTCTTCGTGAAGGACGACTCGGGCAACCCGACGCACTCCTTCAAGGACCGGGTCGTCGCCCAGGCGCTTGAGGCCGCGCGTGCCTTCGGCTTCACCACCCTCTCCTGCTCCTCCACCGGCAACCTCGCCGGTGCGGTGGGCGCCGCCGCCGCGCGCGCCGGCTTCCGTTCCTGCGTGTTCATCCCGCACGACCTGGAGCAGGGCAAGGTCGTCATGGCCGCGGTCTACGGCGGCGAGCTCGTCGGCATCGAGGGCAACTACGACGACGTGAACCGCTTCTGCTCCGAGCTGATCGGTGACCCGGCCGGCGAGGGCTGGGGCTTCGTCAACGTCAACCTGCGGCCGTACTACGCGGAGGGGTCCAAGACCCTGGCGTACGAGATCTGCGAGCAGCTCGGCTGGCAGCTGCCGGACCAGCTCGTCGTCCCGATCGCCTCCGGGTCGCAGCTCACGAAGATCGACAAGGGGCTCCAGGAGCTGATCAAGCTCGGGCTCGTCGAGGACAAGCCGTACAAGATCTTCGGTGCGCAGGCCGAGGGCTGCTCGCCGGTGTCCGTGGCGTACAAGGCCGGGCACGACGTCGTACGGCCGCAGAAGCCGAACACGATCGCCAAGTCGCTCGCCATCGGAAACCCGGCGGACGGTCCTTACGTTCTCGATATCGCCCGGCGTACGGGTGGGGCCGTGGAGGACGTGAACGACGAGCAGGTGGTCGACGCGATCAAGTTGCTCGCGCGGACCGAGGGGATCTTCGCGGAGACCGCCGGTGGTGTGACGGTGGGGGTGGCGAAGAAGCTGATCGAGAACGGTCTGCTGGATCCGAGTCTGACCACTGTTGTGCTCAACACCGGTGATGGTCTGAAGACCCTGGACGCGGTTGCTTCCGACACGGGGCTGACTGCGACGATCCGGCCGAACCTGGACTCTTTCCGTGAGGCTGGGCTCGGTTAGTCGTTGTTCCTTCGCTGCGGGCCGTGGGGGCTGGTCGCGCAGTTCCCCGCGCCCCTGAAAGCAAAAGACTGCGCAGTTCCCCGCGCCCCTGGAGGGGCCACCCACTCCGACGGAGGTCCAACCCCATGAGCGTCAACGTTCGTATCCCCACCATCCTGCGTACCTACACGGGCGGTCAGGCCGAGGTTGCCGCCGAGGGGGCGACTCTCGGTGCGGTCATCGCCGATCTGGAGAAGAACCACGCCGGGATCGCCGCCCGGGTCCTGGACGACCAGGGGCAGCTGCGCCGGTTCGTCAACGTGTACGTGAACGACGACGACGTCCGCTTCGAGCAGGGTCTTGAGACGGCGACGCCGGACGGGGCCGGGGTCTCGATCATTCCCGCGGTCGCCGGCGGCTGACCGCCGGGCGGCGCCCCGAGGGCTGATCATTACCTTCGGTAACGGCCGTCACCGAGAGTTCATCGAATTGCCCCCTCCGTGAGAGAAGCGGAAGGGGCAATTCTGTATGGTTGAGCGCGGTACAGTTGGGGAACCTGCTTCGATCTGCACGCCGGGCGCATTGAGATCCCGCCCGAAGCCCGACAAGAAGTAGCCAAAGTGCCCCGCCTTTTTGAGCCTTTTATGGCATTCATGGGGCCCGACTTGCCCTGAATCTTCGTGAATTCTTCACATATTCCCGATCGGTCGTGCCCGGAATTCTCGTCGGATTGACCTGTTGCAGACGGCAGTTGGACGGATACATTCAGCCGCGGTCGACGCGTTCCGGCGCACACCCCCAACCGTTGGGGGGTGAGGTCTGACCCGGATCCGCGAAGTGCGGGTCTGTGCAAGGGCCAGTAATAGGGGAGTTAGGCATGGCTCAGGGCACCGTCAAATGGTTCAACGCGGAGAAGGGGTACGGCTTCATCGCGGTCGACGGTGGTGCGGATGTTTTCGTCCACTACAGCGCGATTCAGATGGACGGCTACCGCACCCTGGAAGAGGGTCAGCGGGTCGATTTTGAGATCTCGCAAGGCCAGAAGGGGCCGCAGGCGGACATGGTCCGACTGGCGACCGGCTGAAGCACGCGCCGACTTACTGCAGCGACGTTCTTCTTCCGAAGGGCTCGTACCCCACGGGGTGCGGGCCCTTCGGCACGCCCGCGCGCCGTCCATGCCCCCTCTTTCCACTCTCGCCCCACCTGCTCCCACCTGCGGATCATCCTGAGCCGCTTGCACTCGCATGGGTCGAGTGCTAATCATTGGCGTTAGCACTCTGAAGGTGAGAGTGATAACGAGGACCGGGTCGGTGAGGCCCGCTGGCCGGGTGGGGCAAGGAACCACGAGGTCGGCAGGCCGTCCGTCGCGGGCGCGGGCGCGGTCCTGGAGATTCCACCCCAGTCCGGGAGGACCACTTCACATGGCCAAGATCATCGCGTTCGACGAGGAGGCACGGCGCGGTCTCGAGCGCGGGATGAACCAGCTCGCCGACGCCGTCAAGGTCACCCTTGGTCCCAAGGGTCGCAACGTCGTCCTCGAGAAGAAGTGGGGCGCCCCCACGATCACCAACGATGGTGTGTCCATCGCCAAGGAGATCGAGCTCGAGGACCCGTACGAGAAGATCGGCGCTGAGCTGGTCAAGGAAGTCGCCAAGAAGACGGACGACGTCGCCGGTGACGGTACGACCACCGCGACCGTCCTCGCCCAGGCACTCGTCCGCGAGGGCCTGCGCAACGTGGCGGCCGGCGCCAACCCGATGGCTCTCAAGCGCGGTATCGAGAAGGCCGTCGAGGCCGTCTCCGGTGCCCTCCTTGAGCAGGCCAAGGATGTCGAGACCAAGGAGCAGATCGCTTCGACGGCCTCCATCTCCGCCGCCGACACCCAGATCGGCGAGCTCATCGCCGAGGCGATGGACAAGGTCGGCAAGGAAGGCGTCATCACGGTCGAGGAGTCCCAGACCTTCGGTCTGGAGCTCGAGCTCACCGAGGGTATGCGCTTCGACAAGGGCTACATCTCGGCGTACTTCGCCACCGACATGGAGCGTATGGAGGCCGTCCTCGACGACCCCTACATCCTGATCGCCAACTCGAAGATCGCCAACGTCAAGGACCTGCTCCCGCTCCTGGAGAAGGTCATGCAGTCGGGCAAGCCGCTGCTGATCATCGCCGAGGACGTCGAGGGCGAGGCCCTGTCGACCCTGGTCGTCAACAAGATCCGTGGCACCTTCAAGTCCGTCGCCGTCAAGGCTCCGGGCTTCGGTGACCGCCGCAAGGCGATGCTGAACGACATCGCCATCCTCACGGGCGGCGAGGTCATCTCCGAGGAGGTCGGCCTCAAGCTCGAGAACACGGGCCTGGAGCTGCTCGGTCGCGCTCGCAAGATCGTCATCACCAAGGACGAGACGACGATCGTCGACGGCTCGGGTTCGGCGGACCAGGTTGCCGGTCGCGTCAACCAGATCCGTGCCGAGATCGAGAACTCCGACTCGGACTACGACCGCGAGAAGCTCCAGGAGCGCCTGGCGAAGCTGGCCGGCGGCGTGGCCGTCATCAAGGCCGGTGCCGCCACCGAGGTCGAGCTCAAGGAGCGCAAGCACCGCATCGAGGACGCTGTTCGCAACGCGAAGGCGGCCGTCGAGGAGGGCATCGTCGCCGGTGGTGGCGTGGCTCTGCTCCAGGCTTCCTCGGTCTTCGAGAAGCTGGACCTGGAGGGTGACGAGGCGACCGGCGCCAACGCCGTGAAGCTCGCCCTGGAGGCCCCGCTCAAGCAGATCGCCGTCAACGGCGGCCTTGAGGGCGGTGTCATCGTCGAGAAGGTGCGCAACCTGCCCGTCGGCCACGGCCTGAACGCCGCGACCGGTGAGTACGTCGACATGATCGCCGAAGGCATCATCGACCCGGCGAAGGTCACGCGCTCCGCTCTGCAGAACGCCGCGTCCATCGCCGCGCTGTTCCTCACCACCGAGGCCGTCATCGCCGACAAGCCGGAGAAGGCGTCCGCGCCCGCCGGCGGCGGCATGCCGGGCGGTGACATGGACTTCTGAGCCCCTGCGCAAGCAGCCAAGGCTCGGTAGTTCATCGCAGTTCGCATTACGCAGTACTTCGCATTACGCGAACGAGGGCGGCACCCCATTCCAGGGGTGCCGCCCTCGGGCGTTTTCGCCGGCGTTTCCGTCGGCGGTGCCTTGATCAGGCGTTCTTGAACGCGTCCCGCAGGCGCATCTCGTTGTGGCCGTTGCCGTCGTAGTCGTCCGAGTACGTCAGCGCCAGACGGCCGTTCGCGGCCAGGGCCACGGCCGGGCCGCCCTGGCCCCCGCCGGTCACCACGTTCATCCGGGTGGGAACGAGCCGGTCGGTCGCGGTCCCGTCCGCGTTGAAGCCGCGGGCCCAGACGTCGTCCTGGCCGGCGTGCAGGGTCGCGGGGTTGCCGACGAACGCGTCGAAGGCCTCCTTCCACGCCACGACGAAGCTGCCGTCGTCGGCGACCGCCACATCGGCGTCGGCCTGGTCGGAGATCGGCCGCTTGCCGTCGACGAAGGGGCCGTCCACGGTGGCGTCCTCGGTGGTCCGCCGGTCGGCCGCCGCGGCGGCGCCGGCCGCCGAGAAGACGCGGTGCTGGATCCGCTGGTCCCGGACCAGGGTGCCGGTGCCGGTGGTGTACTCGTCCGTCCACGCCACGACGAACCGGCCGTCACCGGCCGACGCCACCGCGGGCCTGGTCTGCTGCCCGTCCGTGAGCGAGTTGGCCACCTTGCGGGCCACGGCGAAGCCGCCCGAGGTGGTCAGCTTCGCCACCCCGATGTTGAGGCCGCCGTTGCCGTCCGCGTCCTCCTCCCAGGCGACCACCATGTTCCCGGCGTCGTCGATCGCCGCGTCGGGCCGGCGGTTGGACCCGGCAGCACCGGAGTTGATCGTGCTGACCTGGACGTCCTGGTAGCGCGCGGCGCCGGTCGGCGACCAGCTGCTCGCGTACACCTGGTTGAGGGTCGAGCCGTCGGCCGTGGACTCCCAGGCGACGCCGTAGGAGCCGTCACCGGCCACGGCGACCGTCGGCCGCAGCTGGTCACCGTCACCGGAGGCGTGCGGGCGCGGCAGGGTGGTGACCGTGCCGGCCGGGGTGATCCGGCGTACGGCGATGTCGGCGTACTTGTTGCCGTCGTCGTCCTTGGCCCAGACGACGATCGCGTTGCCCTGGTCGTCCACGCCGACGTCGGGCTTCTGGTGCGACCAGGTGGTGCCGGTCCCGCTGTTGCTCAGCAGCTTCTCGTCCCACAGGGCCACGCCGTCCTTGTACATGCGGATGTACACGTCGGTGCCCAGCTCGGTGTCCGAGGGGTCGTGCCGGTCGCCCTGCTCGTACACGACCGCCGTGTAGACGGCGGAGGTGCCGCCGGAGGCGACGGCGCTGTAGTGCTGGTCGCCCTTGGTTTCCACGTTGACGCGGGAGTAGTGCTGGGACGTCGAGCCGTACTTCGTGGCGTCGATGTCGACCACGAGGGCGCGGGCCTTGTTGAAGTTGGCGACGAACGCCTGGTAGGTGCCCGCGTCGTCGATGCGCAGGATCGTCTCGTCGTTGGTCTTCAGCGAGCCCGCGGTCCAGTTGTGGGAGCCCGTGTACACGTGCTGGACCTGGGTGCCGTCGTCCTTCTTCCACTCCGTCAGCAGGTACTTGGAGTGCACGGTGCCGCGGTTGCAGGACGAGGTCGCCGTGGCCTTGTAGCGGCAGCCGCCGGGGCGGTTGCCGTAGGCCGGGATGTCGAGGCCGGCGAGTTCGTTGACGCCGTTGTTGCCGCCGCCGTCGCTGAGGTCGCGGACGTTCGCCTCGATGGCGCAGCCTTCGATCCGCTTGGTCTCCAGGGCCTCGTAGACGGCGGGGCGGGTGGAGCGCTGGTCGAGCTCGGCCGCCGCGATCCTGATCTTGCCGTCGTGCGTGCAGTCGACCTGGTCGATGAACGAGGCGAGGATGTCGGCGTTGCCGTAGTGAGTGGCGTCCGAGGCCGTGTCGCGCGGGGAGAAGTACGCCTCGACCGGGGAGTTCGGGTCGCCCGTGGTGTGGTCGTACGTCGTGTGCAGGCTGTCGCCTGCGTGCTCGACCTGGTCGTTGAAGTGGTTGCGGTACCGGGTGGCGAGGGCCGCGTTGTTCGCCACGACGACCGCGTTGTTGATCTCGCCGTCCTGGCCGCCCGCGAGGTTCTGCGAGCTCTGCCAGACGACGTTCTTGCGGCCGTCGGTGAGCGCGTCGAGCACCATGTACTTGTCGTGGTTGATCGCGCGTGTGTCGCCCGAGCCGTTGCCGAGACAGCCGTTGCTGCACCGGGTGAGGGTCGAGTCGCCCGTCAGCGGCAGCTGGCTCAGGTCGCCGGAGTTCACGCCCTCCGCGACGATGCGCAGGGTCACACCCCGCGTCTGCGCGGCGGCGAGCTTCTCCCGCAGGGCCGCGCTGCTGAACCAGTACATCCCCATGTAGAGGGTCGAGTCCGGCGCCGCGAGGTCGATCAGTTCACCGGCGCCGGTGCTGATCGAGTAGTCGTAGGCGCTCGTGGGCCTCGGGTAGTTGAAGACCGAGGTGTAGTTCCCGGAGACGACCGTCTCCGCCTGTGCGGTGGTCGTCGGAGCGAGCAGTGTGGCTCCGAGGGCGAGGGGGACGGCGAGAGCGGCCGCCCACCGTATCTGTCTACCCATCTGTTCCCTTGCGTTCGAATGGTGTTGATGGCCACCACACTTTATAGATCACTCGCGCGCAGCAGGTCGGCCTTGATCGGGGCGCGGGGGTGTGGCCGGGATCACGGGGGGTCGGCGGCGGGGTGGAGGAATGTCCTGGTCACCGGGGTGGTTGATGCGAGGAGTGATCCATGCGTGTGCACATACCAACGGGAATGCGCGTATGTACGCATGGATCCGCTGACCGACTGACCGACTGACCGACCGCTCGATCACTCCACCCCACGAGGAGCCCCTACGTGACTGTCGCCACCTCCGCCTCCCGCGCGGCCGAGATCCTTTCCCGGCCCGTCTCCATCAACGGCCTGACCGTTCCGAACCGGATCGCGATGGCGCCGATGACCCGGCAGTTCTCGCCGGGCGGTGTTCCGGGGGAGGACGTGGCGTCGTACTACGCACGCCGTGCCGCCGCCGGGGTCGGCCTGATCGTCACCGAGGGCACGTACGTGGGCCACGAGTCGGCGGGGCAGAGCGACAGCATCCCGCGCTTCCACGGTGAGGAGCAGCTGGCCGGGTGGGCGAAGGTCGCCGAGGCCGTGCACGCGGCGGGCGGGAAGATCGTGCCGCAGCTGTGGCACATCGGGAGTGTGCGCAGGGCAGGCGAGCCGCCGTTCACGGACGCCCCGTCCGTCAGTCCGTCCGGTATCCACACGGAGGGCGCCGAGGTCACCGGCAGGGCCATGACCCAGCAGGACCTGGACGACGTCATCCAGGCCTTCGCCGAGGCCGCTGCCGCGGCCGAGCGCATCGGCTTCGACGGAGTCGAACTGCACGGCGCGCACGGCTATCTGATCGACCAGTTCCTGTGGTCGGGCACGAACCGCCGCACGGACGCGTATGGCGGTGACCTCGTCGCCCGGACGCAGTTCGCCGCGGAGATCGTGGCCGCGGTGCGCGCCGCCGTCTCGCCCACCTTCCCGATCGTCTTCCGCTTCTCGCAGTGGAAGCAGCAGGCCTACGAAGCACGTCTCGCCGAGACGCCGGAGGAGCTGGAGGCGCTGCTGGCCCCGCTCGCCGCGGCCGGTGTGGACGCCTTCCACGCCTCCACCCGCCGCTACTGGCTCCCGGAGTTCGACGGCTCGGACCTGAACCTGGCCGGCTGGACGAAGAAGCTGACGGGCAAGCCGGTCATCACCGTCGGCTCGGTCGGCCTCGACGGCGACTTCCTCAAGGGCTTCCAGGGCGAGGGCGCCCCGGCCAGGGGCATCGACGACCTGCTGGACCGCCTGGAGAGCGACGAGTTCGACATGGTCGCCGTCGGCCGCGCCCTCCTCCAGGACCCGCAGTGGGCCGCGAAGATCCTCGACGGCCGCTTCGACGAACTGGGGGCATACGACGCGGCGGCACTGGGCTCCCTGAGCTGACCACCACTGCTCGCTGCTGTACGCCGAGGGCGGCGCCCCCTTCTCACGGGGCGCCGCCCTCGGCGTTGCGCGGGTCGGTCACGCGCTGCGGCCGACCTTCAGCACATGGACGACGGTGACGGTGGCGTCGAGGATCCGAAGCCCGTCACAGGCTCAGCAGCAAGTCCCGGACCGCCGCGGGCCGGGACAGGAACGGGTGGTGGCCGGTTTCGAGTTCGACGACGTTGGAGGCCCGGCGGGCGAACTCGTGTTGCAGGCGTGGCGGGGTGCCCCGGTCCTGAGTGCAGACGAGGTACGTCGAGGGCAGGTGCTGCCAGGCGGCCGCTCCGACCGGCTGCCCGGTCACCTGCACGCTCTGCCGGGCGAGGTGGTCCGCCGCCTGCGTCCGGATCTCGGGGTCGCAGTCCTGGAGGAACGTGTCCGCGAGCAGCTCGGGGCGGACCCCGAACGTGCCGGCCCCGGGGTCGATGTCGAGGAACGGGGCTGGGCTGCCGTCCCCGAAATCCGACAGGCTCTGCCCGACCTCGGGCAGGTAGCTGGAGACCAGCAGCAGATGGCGTACCGAATCGATTCCCGCGGCGGCCTCCGCGGTGACGATGCCGCCGTAGCTGTGGGCGACCACGACGGTCGGCTCGTCGTCGGCCCGCAGCACCCGGCGGACCGCCGCAACGTCCTCGGGCAGGCCCGGACCGTCGGCGCCGCCGGGCGGGCCCGTCTCGCCGCAGCTCGGCAGTGCCGGGGCCACGCTCGGCACGCCCTGCTCCCGCAGCAGCTCGGCGGTGCGGTGCCACCACCACGACCCGTCCCGCACGCACGCCCCGTGCACGAACACGACCCTCATCGCCACCTCCACGTCGGACTTCACTGCCTCCCCGGCGACGATAGACGTAGTAGTTGTTACGTGAAAAAGTAGGGGCATGGGCAGACGACCGCAGCCGCACATCAAGGAGAAGCTGCTCGACGCCTGCGCCGATCACGCCCTCGCGCACGGCCTCCCCGACCGGCTCGAACCGCTGGCCGGCGCCACCGGCACCTCGGCCCGCATGCTCATCTACCACTTCGGCACCCGCGACGCCCTGCTGCGGGCCGTCCTCGGGCGCGCGCGGCAACGTCAGCTCGACACGTTCGGCGACCTCCTGCGGGTGCGGCCGGACGAGCCGTACACGGTCACCCTGAACCGCGCCTGGACCGCCATCACCGGCCCGGACGGGCAGCCATATCTGCGGATGTTCGGTCAGCTGCGCGAGAGTGCGGAGCAGCAGCTGTGGCCCAACTTCCGGCGTACCGCGACGACCGACTGGCTCGGGCCGCTGGAGGACGGTCTGCGCAGCATCGGCCGGCCGGATCTCGCGACGCTCGTTCTCGCCGTCATCCGTGGTCTCCTCATGGACCTCGACGCCACCGGCGACTCCACCCGCACCGACCAGGCCTTCCGCGACTTCCTCGGCTCGGTCGAGCACCTGGCCGGCGGCTCCCGCTCAACCGCCCGCGCCTCGGACACGTAGCTCCACAGGCGGGCCGGTCGGTGGGCCGGTCGGCGGGGCGACGGTCAACTCGGTGTCCGGGTCGTGGCCGGTCCACGGAGGGCCGACGACGATCATGGTGGCCCGTGCCCACGGCTGTTCCCGCAGCATGAACGGCAGTTCCTCCCGCAGCCAGTTCGCCACGTGCTCCCGCTGCTCGGGGGAGTCGCCGTCGCGGACGGCCAGCAGGCGCTCCTGCTCGTCGAGGTCGCCCTGCATCCACACCGAGGCGTCCAGCCACGGGGCGAGCTCCTCGCGGATGATGCCGGTGCCCTCGACCCAGACGAAGTCGGCACCGGCGGGGACGGTGACCGATCCGGGCCGGTCGTGGGCGATCCACGCATCGGGGCGGAAGTCCACCGACTCACCCCGGTGCAGGGGCCGCAGGACGTTCTCGACGAGCACGGCGCCCCAGTCGAAGCAGGCGTGGTTCCAGGCGATGTCGTCGGTGTGCACGACGGCGGAGTCGGGCGCCACCCCGCACAGCCGCTCGGCCAGGGTCGTCTTGCCCGCGCCGCCCCGGCCGTCGATCGCGATCACCCGCGGACGTCCGGTGACGCCGGGCGATGCCGCGCGCAGTTGCCGGACGGCGTCGAGCACGGTCACCGTCCGCCGGCCGGTGGCCTCGGTCTCGCCCGGGTGCAGACGCATCGGCATCCTGTCTCGGACCTCGTACTCGTCCCGCCTCAGACCTCGTACTCGTCCGGAATGCGCATCCCGGGGCCGCCGACCTGCATGCCGCGCGGCGTCGCGCGGTCCTTCGGCTCCTCCCACGCCTCCTGGCGGCCGAGCGCGGTGAGGTCGAGGTAGGGGTAGCCGTTGTGGAACTCCTCGATGCCCCGGCCGAAGGTCGAGTAGGTGTGGAAGACCTCGTCGCCCACCCGCAGGAACGCGCTGATGCCCGGCCAGTCGCCCCGCAGGCTCTCCGACCAGGGCATTCCGGCCGAAGCGAGTTCGGCCTCGGTGTAGTGGAAGACCTGGACGGGCGCGACGCGGTCGTCGACCGTCGCGTGGAAGTCGTAGTTGAAGTCGCCGCCGGCCGAGGAGTACCAGGGGAACGTCCAGCCCATCCGCTCGCGGTACGCGGCGAGCTTCGCGTACGGCGCGCGGGTCACCGCGACCAGCGTCGTGTCGCGGGCGTGCAGCTGCCGCAGTCCGGCGATGCCGTCGGCGGCCGAGGAGCAGCTCGGGCACCCCGTGTCGCGGGGGTGCTCGTTGCCGTCGGCGTCGATGTCGTACGTCCACATGAAGTGGTGCATGACCAGCTGGGGCCGCCCCTCGAACAGGTCGGGCAGGGACCTGGTCCCGTCCGGGCCCTCGAAGGTGTACGGCTTGTCGACGCGGACCATCGGCAGGCGCCGCCGGTCGGCGTTCACCCGGTCGCGTGCCCGGGTGAGCTCCTTCTCCTTCGCCAGCAGTTCCTTGCGGGCCGCGAGCCACTCCTCGCGCGACACCACCTCGGGCAGGTTCCCCATCGTCGCCATCGCGGACCTCCCAGCTGCTCTCGCCGCTGTCCCGGTTACTGCTCGCGGCTCTCGGCTCTCTGCTCCCGTCGGACTCAAGGCTCGACGAAGACGACCGTCTCGTCGAGCGGAGCCCGGCCCGTACGGGTGTATCCCAATGTGGTGTCCTCGAACCCGATCGACATGCCACAGAAGAGGATGAGCTCGTCCGGGGGTGCCAGAACCTCCGCGACAGTCCGGTGGTACTTCGCCCACGCCATCTGCGTACAACTGTGCAGCCCTTCGGCGCGGAGCAGCAGCATGACCGTCTGCAGAAACATCCCGACGTCGGACCACTGGGCCGGGCCCAGGTCGCGGTCGATGTAGCAGAACAGGGCGGCGGGCGCGCCGAAGCACTCCCAGTTCGCGGCGGCGGCCCGCTGGCGTGCCTCCAGGTCCTCGCGCGGAATGCCGAGTGCGCCGTAGCGCTGCTCGCCGAAGGCGGACCGGCGCTCCCGGTACGGGGACTTGAGCGCGGGCGGGTACATCTCGTACTCCGGCTCGTCCCAGGGGTCGCCCGCGGCCAGGCGCTCACCGGCGCGTTTCTTGAGCTCGGCCAGCGGACCGCCGGTCAGCACGTACGCGTGCCACGGCTGGAGGTTCGACGCGGAGGGCGCCCGGGCCGCCGCGGACAACACCCGCTCCAGTACCTCCCCCGGGACATGCCGGTCGGTGAATCCGCGCACCGCCCGTCGGCTCGTGACCGCCTTATAGACGTCCAAGGCCGCCTACCTCCCATCCGCTCGCCGCTGCTCGGCGTCACCGTCTTCGTCTTACCCGCGACGGTATCATTCGATACCTTCTCGTGTTTAACTGTCGTGGAGTACGAATCCTCTGCCCCCGGCCCCCGCCCGGGCACCGTTCCTTGGAGAAAGCGCATGACCACGCTGCTGCACATCGACTCGTCCGTGCTTCCCGGCGAGGCGTCCTCGTCCCGTTCGGTCGCGGACGCCTTCCGCAGGGCCTGGGAGGAGCAGCACCCGGAGGGCACGGTGATCCACCGAGACCTCGCCGCCGACCCGGTCCCGCACATCACCGCCGCCGCCTGGTCCGCCGGCTTCACGGCCCCGTCCGAGCGCACCCCGGAGCAGGCCGCCGCCTTCGCCGGGCGCGTGAAGCTCATCGAGGAACTGGAGCGGGCGGACGTCGTCCTGATCGGCGCGCCCATGCACAACTACTCGATCCCGTCGACCCTCAAGGCGTGGGTGGACAACGTGTTCCTGCTCGGTCGTACCGCGGGCGAGACCCCGTCCGCCAAGGGCACCCCGGTCGTCGTCGTGGCCAGCCGCGGCGGCTCCTACGCGCCGGGCACCCCGCGCGAGGGCTTCGAGTTCGTGCAGAACTACCTGGGGGCCGTCCTCCAGGGCGCCCTCGGCCTGGACCTCGAATTCATCGTCCCGGAACTCACCATGGCCCCCCGCAACCCGGCCATGTCCGAGCTGATCCCCCTCTATGAGGCCTCCCGCGAGCGCGCCTTCATGGACGCGACCGCCAAGGCCAAGGCGCTCGCGGAACGCCTCGCCGCGTAGCCCGCCCGCAGGTCGGGGGTTATGGGCCGTGGGCCGTGAGGCGTCAGGCGTGGGGCGTGGGAGTGCTTACGCCTTGCCGTCCGTGGGATAGGCGAACCGGGTCAGCAGGTCGGTCAGTTGCTCGGGCTCGCCGGGTGCCAGGTCGGCGACCAGGCCCTCGGCCATTGGCGCCGCCCCCGCGTGGGCCGCGTCGAAGAGGTCTATGCCCTGTGGCGTGATCTCCACCGCCCGCACCCGTCGGTCCCCCGGAACGGACTTGCGTACGGCGAGGCCCTTGCGCTCCAGGTCGTCGACGACCCGCATGATTCCCGCCTTGTCCGTCCCCGTCGCCGCCGCCAGGTCCCGCTGGACGGTGGGTCCGCGGTCGACCAGCACGATCAGCACGGCGAAATGCCGCAACTCGATGCCGAGCGGCCGGAGCGCCTCCGACATCACCGCGGCCGCCCGCCAGTGCGCCTGCCGCAGCAGCAGACCGAGGGCGAAGGGTGAGGTGTCCCCGGGCCGGTCGGTCGCGCGCGAGGCGGTGGTGGTGGAGGGGCGCGAGGCGGTGGTGGCGGGGTGGGGAGCGTCGGCGGTCATGGGAGCATATTACCGCTCTTGGTTCGATCGATACGGTATCGATTGAAACGGTATGCACCCGGGAGAGTGGGTGCGGGCGTGGTCGAAGCACTGGTGGATCCGCCTCGGCACCAAGGACAGTGACACCTCGCTCTCGGTCGCGGGCAACCTCTCCGCCCGTCTGACGAGCCTGGGCGACGACGTGGACACCGCGTACTACTGGGACGCCGGTCATGGCGCCGACCAGGACCCGGGCGACTTCATCAAGTGGATCGCGGAGGTGTCGGGCTGGAGCCGGGGGATCGGGTGAGAACCGGGGTGCCGGGCTAGAGGTTCCCCATCGGCTCGATGTCGATCTTCACGGGGGTGCCCCAGATCCGTAGCACCTCGTAGTCGGTGAACTCGTGCACCAGGCGGTAGGCCATGCTCGGGCGGGGGCCCCGGCGCTGGGCGGCGAGATACAGCTCCGCCTCCTGTTTGTCGCGGCGGGGTGTGCCGCAGAGCTGCCAGGTCTGGCCGGTCCACAGCTCGGGGAGCCAGCGCTGCTGGGGCTGGGGCCGGTCGCCCCGCACGCCGTAACGCGACTTCGTGCGCTCCACGATCTCGTCCGGGGCGGTCGGACGGCCCTGCGGGAACGAGTCGTTGACCTTCGAACGGCGGGCGAGGCGGCGACGGGTCTCGCAGAGCAGGCACAGGTCCGGGGCGTCCTGGTCGACCGGGCCCGTGGGGTGCTCCGAGCAGCGCGTGGTCGGCGCCGCCGTCGTCACCGTCTCCTCCAGCAGGTCGAGCGCCCGCTTGAGATCGGCCTTCACCTCATGCAGTTTCGCGTCCCGCGTATCGGAGGACAGGGCGTCCCCATGCTCACCGAGCACCCGCAGAGCGCGCCCCAGAGCGGTCAATTGCGCGTGGTTCACGGTTCTCGTACCCCTTCCTGTTCGACCTCCCTAGACTCCCACGCCCCACTGACAGTCCAGCTCTGCCCGCATCCGCTCGCACACCTCCGCCACCGCCTCCTCGTCCGGTACGGCGCCCGCGTCGAACATGGCCATCTGCAGGGCGGGCCCGTGGACCCCGTACCGGTCGAGGTCGGCCTTGAGGGCGGGCTGCACGACGAAGTGGATATGGCCCGGCACGGCGCCCGCGTGGGACCAGAGGCAGACGTAGACCTGCTCGGGGCGGGTCACCGCGGTGACGGCTGCGGAGACCCGTCGAAGGAGCGGGCCGAGCTCGGCGGACTCCGGCGGTGTCAGGTCGGCCACGTGGAGGACGTGGCGCAGCGGTTTGACGACGAGCGTGCCCACGCCCAGGGGGCCGACGCAGTGCTCGACGACCCACAGGGCGGTGCGGTGGACCGTCCCGCCCGGGAGGTGCTCGGTGCCGGAGGTGAGCCGGCAGGCCATGCAGGTCGTTCGGTCGGTTCCCGGCTTCCCGGTCACGGGCGTTGCTCCTTCCGGCGGCAGGGGAGCGGGCCGGTCAGCGGAGCGCCGCCGCCAGTGCCGCGCGCAGGTGGCCGTCGCTCTCCTCCAGGAGGTGGGCCGCCGTGGGGCCGTCCACGTTGCCCAGGATGGTGAGGATGGCGTTCTTGACCTCGCCGTCCGTTGCGGCGAGGGCTGTCTCGATCTCCTCGTCTGAGGCGCCGGTGGCGAGCGCCACGATACGGCGGGAGCGGGCGCGCAGCTTCTCGTTCGAGGCGCGTACGTCGACCATCAGGTTCCCGTACGTCTTGCCCAGGCGGATCATCGTGATCGTCGAGAGCATGTTGAGGACGAGCTTCTGGGCCGTACCGGCCTTCAGACGGGTGGAGCCGGTCAGCAGCTCGGGACCCACGACCACCTCGATGCCGTGGTCGGCCGCCGCCGCCAGGGCGCTGTCCGCGTTGCAGGACAGGCCGACCGTGAGGGCACCGAGCGCCCGCGCGTGCTCCACCGCCCCGATCGCGTACGGGGTACGGCCCGAGGCGGAGACGCCCACGACCACGTCGTCCGCCGTGAGGTTCAGGGCGGAGAGGTCCTCCACGGCCAGTTCCGCCGAGTCCTCCGCACCCTCGATCGACGTCGTCATCGCCGCCGGGCCGCCCGCGACCAGTCCGACGACCTCGGAGGGGTCGGTGTTGAAGGTGGGCGGACACTCGGACGCGTCCAGCACCCCGAGCCGGCCGGCCGTGCCCGCACCCGCGTAGACGAGCCGCCCGCCCCGCCCCATCCGCTCCGCGATGGCATCGATCGCCGCCGCGATGCCAGGCAACTGCGCGGCGACCGCCCCCGGCACGGTCGCGTCCTCCCCGTTCATGAGCTTCGCGATGTCCAACGTGGGCAACTGATCGATCTCGGACAACTCAGGCCGAAAAGCCTCAGTGGTCAGACTCTCCAACTCGGCCCGCACATCACGGTATTCGGAGCGCGAGGAGTGAGAGGAACGCGAGGAGTGGGAGGGGGCGTCGGTGGCATCGGCGCTGGAGGTCATGTACGACGGCTCTTTCTGGTACGGGGCGGTTCTGGTGCTGAGGTTTCGTCCGCGGGACTTCAGAGTGCCGGGGCGCCTGGTCTTTGTCTTTGAGGGGCGCGGGGCTGTGTACATATGCGGCTCCGACGCGTGGGCGCGACCAGCCCCCACGCACCCGCAGACAAACAACCGCACCCAGCGAGCGCTAGCGCGAAGCGCTCCGGTGGCGATGCGCCAACGCCTCGTACGACGCCGACAACGCGGGCGCCGCAGTCTCATACGTCCGCTGCGCGACCCCGATGAACAGGCAGTCCACCACCAGCAGCTGACTCGTCCGCGAGGACATCGCCGCCGGCCGCAGCTCGCTCTCCCGGGCCGTGGACGTCGTGAGGATGTGATCCGCGTACTGGGTGACGGGACCGTCCGGACGCCCGGTGATCGCGACCGTCGTGGCCCCGTGCTCGAACGCGACCCGCAACGGCTCGATGACATCCCCCGTCGACCCGGAGTGCGTGATCGAGATCGCCACGTCCTTGGCCCGCAGCTGCACGGCGTTGGTCACCGCGAGGTGCGGGTCGCTGTGCGCCTGCGCTATGAGTCCGATCCGCAGGAGCTTCTGGGTCAGGTCCTGCGCGACGAGGCCGGACGCCCCGACGCCGTACACGTCGATACGGCGGGCCGCCGCGAGGGCGCCGACCGCCGCGCCCAGCTGGACCGTGTCCAGCCCGGCCGCCGTGTCGGCGAGCGTCTGCTGTTCGTCGTACGCGAGCTTGGCGACCACGTCCGCGATCGGGTCGTCGACCGCGATGTCGGCCGTCACGGCGGGGGCACGGCCCGACTGCTGCTGGGCGGCGAGTCCGGCGAGGGCCAGGCGCAGGTCGCGGTAGCCGGGGTAGCCGAGGAGACGGGCCGTACGGACGACCGTCGCCTCGCTGGTGCCGGTCAGTTCCGCGAGGCCGGTGACCGTGAGGGCCGCGCAGCCGGCGGGGTCGGCGGCCACGGCCTCCGCCACGCGCTGCATGGAGCGGGTCATCGACGGGGCGAGTGTGCGGACCTTGGCGGCGAGGGCCGCGGGGGCCGGCGGGGTTTCGCCCGCGAAAATTTCCTTCACTTCATGGGTCACGTATGAAAGATATTTTCGCCACGGGGGAGGGTCAAGGGGTGGGTCCTGCGTGCGCGGGTCGGTGGGGGCTGGTCGCGCCCACGCGGCGGAGCCGCATATGTATACAGCCCCGCGCCCCTTACGGGGCCCGGCATGGCGCGGCTCGGGTGGCGCACAATGGACCTATGGATTCTCCGCCCTCTCCCCATCCCATCAGCCCCTTGGAGCAGGCGTTGCACGCGGCGCGGGCGCTTGTGCTGGCCGATCTTGCCGCGGGTGAGGTCGCCGAGCCGGATGTCGTCTCGTTCGTCGAGGAGTCGGTGGTGCAGCGGCGCTGGTGGGTGGAGCAGTGGCCGGAGGGGGTCGACTACGTGGCGGGGCTCGTCGCCCAGGACGTACAGGACGCGCTTCTCGAGCGGTACGGACGGTGGCCGCTGTGTCCCGTCTGTGGTGCCGGTGACCCCCACGCCCTGGAAGTGGAGCCGGAGTTGGGGCCCGACCCGCACTGGGTGTGCCACAAGGCGGGGGTGAAGGTCTCGGCGGTCGGCGCGCTCGAGGCGGCCGGCGCGGGCCCTGGCGACGGGTCCGGCGGAGGGACGCACTCCTCGTGACCGTCTACATCGACCCGCCCGACTGGCCGGGGCACGGCCGCATGTGGTCCCACCTCGTCAGCGACGTCTCGTACGACGAACTGCACGACTTCGCCCGCCGGCTGGGCGCCCCCGCCCGGGCTTTCGAGCGTGATCACTACGACATCCCCTCGCACCGGTACGAGGACGCGGTGGCGGCCGGAGCCGTGCAGGTCCGCAGCCGCGAGGTGGTGCGGCTGCTGCTCGCCTCCGGTCTGCGCAGACCCAAGGGCCGTGCCGTGCCCGGGAGTTGACAGGCCCCGACGACGTTCCGCCTCAGCCCTTCAGCTCGTACGCGTACTGCTCGCCGTCGCCGTCCCAGCCCTCCGCGCTCACCCGGGTGAAGCCCGCGCGGGACAGCACGCTCTGGGAAGGGGCGTTGACGCGGTCCACCGTCGCGAAGAGGGACGTGACGTCGTCGCGGGAGAGGGCCCAGGCGGACAGGGTGCGCAGGGCCTCGGCCGCGTAGCCGTTGCCGCGGGCGGATTCGGCCAGGTCGTAGCCGACCTCGGCGCGGCCGTCCTCGTCGGGGGAGCCGTGGAAGCCCATGCCGCCGACCGCGCGGCCGTCCTCGCGGCGTACGAGGACGAACAGGCCGAACTCCGGGCGGTGCACACCGGCCTCGTACGCCTTCGTGACCATGCCGGCGGCGTCCCGGGTGCCCTCGAAGGGGCCGTCCTCGGTCCACTCGAAGCCGCCGGTGCCGCCCGCGCCGAGGTCGGCGGCGGCCGCGGGGGTGACGCCCTGGAGGGTGAGGCGGTCGGCGGGTATGACGAGGTTGTTGTTCCAGCGCCACTCGGTGAGGGGCGCGCGGCCGGGCAGGTCGCCGCGGCCCGTGGCCCACAGGAGCGTGCGCCAGTGGGCGTCGCCGGGCGCGGGCCGGACGTGCGGGAAGATCCGGGTGAGCACCGCCTCGCAGAGCGCCGCCGGCGGCTCGTACGGAATGCCCAGACCCTCGGCGATGTCGTGCGTGTGCGCGAGCACCTCGGTGACGCCCATCGCGGCGAAGCCCTCGCGGTTCGCGCTGCGGAAGGGGTACGGGTGGAAGGCGCGGGCCTCGCGCGGGGCGGTCCGGACGGCGGCCGCGAGCAGGGTGCCGGTCGCCTCGACGACCTGGAGGACGTCCTCGGGGCTCTCGCACTCGTCGAAGGTGATGTCGAACGGTACGTAACGGTCGGTCGGGAGGCCCGCCAACTGGCCCGCGTACGCGATGCAGTCCGACGCGATGTGCTCCGCCGTCCTGCGGCAACTCCAGTCCAGGCGGCCCGCCTTGACGCTCCAGTCCCGGTCGGCCACCCCCCGCAGCGTCGCCACCGCGTCCGCGACCGCCTCTTCCACCTGATCCCCGCCCATGGCCAGCATGCCGGTGAGGATAGGTGATCAGTTCGCCGAGCGAGACTGATTAATCGGCTCGCCGGGTGCCGTGGCGGTGGACGTGGAGGCGGGGGCTCCGGTGATCACCACCCGTGAGGCCGCCGTACGCCGGTGCAGGCGCAGCGAGACCGCCGTCACCGCGCCCGCCGTGACCGTCAGGGCCGCGCCCGCCCAGGCCGGGGAGGCGAAGCCGAGGCCCGCGTCGATGACGGCGCCGCCGATCCAGGGGCCGCCGGTGTTGCCGAGGTTGAACGCGGCCGTGGTGGTGGCACCGGCCAGGGTCGGGGCCTTGCCCGCGACGTTGAACATCCGGGCGTTGAGGGCCGGGGCCGTGTAGAAGGCGGAGACGCCGAGGAGGAAAGCGAGGGTCACGGCGGCGACGGCGTGCTGCCCGAGCAGCGCCAGCGCGACCAGCAGCACGGACGAGGCCGCGATACCGGAGAGCAGCACCCCGAAGAGGTGCGAGTCCGCGATCCGGCCGCCGATCATCGTGCCGATCAGCGCCCCGACGCCGAACAGCCCGAGCACCACGGGCACCCAGCTGTCGTCGAGCCCGGACACGTCGGTGAGCAGCGGCGCGAGATAGCTGAAGGCGCAGAAGACACCGCCCGCGGCGAACGCGATCAGCGAGATGGACAGCCAGACCTGCCGGTCGCGGTAGATCAGCAGCTCCCGCCTGAGCTGCGGCTTCTCGTCGGGGAGCGGGATACGGGGGATGAGCGTGGCCACTCCGACCAGCGCGACCGCGGAGGCCGCGCCGACCGCCCAGAACGCCGACCGCCAGCCGAGGCTCTCGCCCAGGAAGGCGCCGGCCGGGACACCGAGGACGTTCGCGATGGACAGGCCGCCGATCATCACGGCGAGGGCGCGGGCCCGGGCGTTGACCGGGACCATGGCGATGGCCACGGCCGCGCCGACCGCCCAGAATCCGGCGCACGCCAGCGCGCTCACGACACGGGACGCGAAGAGCACGGCGTAGTTCGGGGCGAGTGCGCCCGCTATCTGGCCCACCCCGAAGACCGCGATGAGCGAGATCAGGGTCGTACGGCGGGGGAGCCGGAGCGTCGCCACGGCCAGCAGCGGCGCGCCCACGACCATGCCGACGGCGAAGGCGGATATCAGGAGTCCCGCGCGCGGAATCGACACGTTCATGTCGTCCGCGACGGCCGGCAGCAGCCCGGAGAGCATGAACTCACTGGTGCCCAGTGCGAAGACGGAGAGCCCGAGGACGTAGACCGCCAGGGGCATACGGGTGCGGGTGCGGGTGGGCGTGGCGGAGCCGACGCTCGTGGGGACGGGCATATCAGGTGCCAACCTCATGGATGGGCCTGTCATTCCATCGGGTGCCGTTCAGCCCGTCAACAGGCTGAGCTCCGCCTCCAGGTTCCGGCGCGCCGGACCCTCCCATTCCCTTGTCCCGTAAGGGGTGTGGAAGAGCCGGGGCAGTTCCAGGAGCTGCCGCAGGATCGCCGCGCGGCCCTCGCGGAAGGCCTCGGGCGGGACGAAGGCGTACTCCTCGCGGACGGCGGCCGTGTAGTCGGCGTACGCGGCCGGGGGCGCCGCAAGGATGGCGAGGTCGGCGTCGCAGAGGACCTGGCCGTTGGGGTCGTCGTCGGCCGGGGCGTGCGTGACGGTCAGGCGGACGAGCCGGGCGACCTCCGCCGTGCCGGCCGCGGAGACACCGGCCTCGGGCAGCGCACGCTCGGCGAGCCGCGCGGACCGCTCCTCGTTCTCGGAACGGTCGGGGAGGTAGACGGCGTCGTGGAACCACGCGGCCAGCCGCACCAGGTCGGCGTCCGCCGCGTACTTCTCGTGCGCCTCCAGCACATCGACGTGGTCCAGAACCGCCGTCAGATGTTCCACCGTGTGATACCGCCGCTGCGGCTCCGACCAGCGGGAGATGAGGTTGTCGGCGTAGGGGGCGGGGTCCGCCCGGGCGTCGGCGTCACGGGCTCCTTCCAGAGCACGGAACCAGCGGGCACGCAGGGAGTCGAGATCGGCCATGGGCCCATTGTTCATCGCGCTCCGGCCCCGTAGGGGCGCGGGGAACTGCGCGACCAGCCACAACCGGCCCGCAGGTTTCCACGACCGTATGCCCCCGCTCCCCGCGGAGCGCCTAGCGTGGATCCATGACTGCTGCAGACACGCACCCCGTACGTGACCCGGAACTGCCGGGCAAGCTGCTGGCCGCGGAACGGGACGTCCTGATCCCCCTTCTGCGAGGCCGACCCGAGCAGGACTTCGAGGTCAGGACCTGCTGTCCGGGCTGGACCGTGAGACACCTCCTCGCACACTGCTCCGCCGCGTTGTCGCGGGTCGTGGAGAGCCGCTACGAGAAGGACGTGTTCAGCCCCGAGGCGAACGACCGGGACATCGCCGAGCGGTCCGGCCGGTCCCTCGCGGAGATCGTCGACGAGCTGGAGCGGGGCATGACCGACGCGGGCCCCGTGATCGCCAAGGCGGGCGGCGCGCTGGACGGGGTCGGGCTCGGTGAGTGGGTGCACGCGGGAGACGTACGGGACGCCTGGGGCGAGCCCGGAGCGTACGCGGGTGCCCAAGTGGGGCCCGCGCTCGACCTGTTGGCGTGGATCACCCGCGACCGGGGGCGGCCCGCCCTGCACGCCGACCTCGACGACATGGACGAGCCGCTGCTGCTCGGCGCGCCCTCGGGCGACCGGCCGCCCGCCCGTTACCTCGGCGACGCGGCCACCCTCGTACGGCTGCACGCGGGGCGCCCGCTGACCGGGACGCGGTACGAGCTGGCGGGGGCGACGGAGGCGGAGCTCGATCTGTTCGACTGAGCCCCCGGCGGCGGTTCCGGGCTCCGGCCCGGCCGGCCGGGCCCGGTCCGTCGGTCCGCGGCGTCGAGCGCGTAGGCTGACTATTGGACTAGACCTGTAGCCGCCCGAGGGAAGAGGTCCTATGAGTGAGCGTGCAGTCCTGGAGGTGATCGCCCTCGGTGTCGAGGACGCGGTCGCCGCCGAGGCCGGAGGCGCGGACCGGCTGGAGCTGGTCACCGACATGGCCGCCGACGGGCTGACCCCGCCGGTCGCGACCTTCGCGGAGATCAGGGCCGCCGTCGGCATCTCGCTGCGGGTGATGCTGCGCCTGGCCGACGGTTTCGAGGCCGGGGACGTACGGGAACTCCGGCGGGCGGCCCGGGAGCTGCGGGCCGCCGGGGCGGACGAGTTCGTGCTCGGGTTCCTGGACGAGACCGGTGACCCGGACCTGCCCGCGCTGGAGGCGGTGCTCGCCGAACTGGACGGCTGCCGCTGGACGTTCCACCGGGCGATCGACCGCGCGGCCGACCGGGACGCGCTGCGCAAGAGCCTCGCCGATCTGCCCGGCCTGGACGCGTACCTCACGGCGGGGTCCGCGGCGGGCGTGGACGAGGGCCTGGCCACGCTCCTCGCGGAGGCGGCCCGCCGCGGTGAACCGGGGTACGAGCCGCGGCTCCTCGTCGGCGGTGCCCTGCGTCTCGACCACGTACCGCGGCTGCGGGCCGCAGGCGTCGACGCCTTCCACATCGGCGGAGCGGCCCGGCCCGGCGGCTGGGACGTACCGGTCTCGGCGGCGGCGGTACGGGAGTGGCGGGCCGCGCTGGACGCGTGAGCGCTCCGCTGGGGTGCGGGTGTTCGTCTGCGGGTCCGTGGGGGCTGGTCGCGCAGTTCCCCGCGCCCCTAAAAGCCAAAGACTGCGCAGTTCCCCGCGCCCCTGGAAGCCGAAAGGCTGCGCAGTTCCCCGGGCCCTAACGACCCTGTGACAACTGGGGCGGCAGTGGGGCCGTGTGTGTGACGATCAGGCCCGAGACCGCTCGGGTCAGGGATACGTACAGGCGGCGCAGGCCGGTGCGCTCGTCCGGTTCGGCGTCGACGACGGCCCGGGGCTCGTCCAGGACCACGTAGTCGTACTCCAGGCCCTTGGCGAGCGAGGCCGGGACCAGGGTGAGGCGGGTGGTGAGGGTCGTCTCCTCGCCGGGGCCCAGATAGGGGAGCCCGGCCGCCGTCAGGGCCTCGGCCAGCAGCGGTACGCGCGCGTCGGCCGCGATGAGGCCGACCGAACCCTCGTTGCGCAGCAACTCCTCGCAGGCGGCGACCACTTCGGTGTCCGCGGTGGCCGGGCGGACCTCGAAGAAGCCGGGGTTCTCGCGGACCGACGCCACCGGGGTCAGGCCGGGCGCGATGTGGGGGAGGAGCCGGGACGCGTAGGTGATGACGTCCGTCGGCACACGGAAACCGGCCGTCAGCTCCTCGACGACCGCGTCCCCCTTGCCCAGATGGGTCAGCGCCTCCTCCCAACTCCGGGTAGCCCAGGGGGTCGTGCCCTGTGCCAGGTCCCCGAGCACGGTCGCCGAACCGGTCGTGCAGCGCCGCCCCACCGCCCGGTACTGCATGGGCGAGAGGTCCTGCGCCTCGTCGAGTACTACATGCCCCAGGGAGTGCGTGCGCTGGACGAGATCGGTGGCCTCGTCGATCAACACGGCGTCCGCGGCGGCCCACTTGGCGGACTTCACCGACCGTACGGGCCTGGCCCACAGGATCGTCTTCTGCTCGTCCTCGGTGAGGATGCCCTCGGCGTGGGCGGCCAGGAAGTCGGCGTCGGAGAGCAGGCGCAGCACGAGTTTCGCCGGGTCGACCGGCGGCCAGACCGCCTTCACCGCCGTCTTCACCGCGGTGTTGCGGGCCACGGCGTCCTGCACGCGGTCGTCCGGGGCCTCGCCCGACCGCTCCATCTGCACCAGCACGGCGTGCGCGATGCGCTGCGGAAGGGCCTCGCGGGCGGCGCCGTACCGGATGTCCCGGTCGAGCAACTCACGGACGATGACTTCGAGTTCGTACGCCGGAACGCGCCAGCGGCGTGAGCCGCGGACCACCATGACCGGCTCGGTGGGCATGGTCACGTGCGAGCGGACTGCCCGGCGCAGCACCTCGGCCATCCGTGCGTCGCCCTTGACGACCGCGGCCGCCGCCTCGTCCCTGCCCCGCACCTCCACATGTGCGACGAGGTCGTCGACCGTGGCCTGCTTGACCTCCAACTCGCCCAGGGCGGGGAGCACTTGCTCGATGTAGTGGAGGAAGGACGCGTTCGGCCCGATGACCAGGGTGCCGGTGCGGGCGAGCCGGTCGCGGTGGGCGTAGAGGAGATAGGCGACCCGGTGCAGACCGACCGCCGTCTTTCCGGTGCCCGGACCTCCCTGCACACAGACCGAGCCGCCGAGACCGGACCGTACGATCTCGTCCTGCTCGGGCTGGATCGTCGCCACGATGTCGCGCATCGGGCCGACGCGCGGGCGCTCGATCTCCTGCTGGAGCAGCTTGCTGGTGGCGGCCGCCTCGGAGGGGTCGGAGAGGTGCTCGTCCTCGTACGCGGTGAGGTCGCCGGCCGTGTACCCGAAGCGGCGGCGCAGCGCGATGTCCAGCGGGTTCTTCTTGGAGGCCCGGTAGAAGGGCTGGGACACCGGGGCGCGCCAGTCGATCACCATCGGGTCCCCGTCGGCGTCGTGCACGTGCCGGCGCCCGATGTAGAAGCGCTCGCCCTCCGCGCCCTCCGCCCGGTCGGCGCCCGGCGAGTGCAGATAGTCGAGGCGGCCGAAGAAGAGCGGGGTGTGCGAGAGGTCGGCGAGGGCCTTGATGCGCTCGTCGATCTGGCGCGTGAGGACCTCCGCGTTGACCCAGTTCGCGGTGACGTCCCGGATGTCGAGCGACTCGACGTCCTCGCGCATCGAGCGGAGGGCGGCACGGGAGTGTGTGAGGTGGGCGCGCTCGCGGGAGAGCGGGTCGTCGGACGGATCGGGGACCGGCATGGCGGAGTCGGGCGGGGTGGACACGGGTGATGCCTCCGGGGCCTGGAGCCTGCTGCGTGGGTGTGCCTCGTCGCCGTAGGGCGGGGCTGCCGCCGTATGGCCGGGCTGTGTGCCGACCGGTTTCCGTCCGGTCGGCGGCACTCCGCGAGGGAGGCGGGCAAGAGCGGAGATCCTAGGCGAGGGGAGGCGGCGGGGGCCAACCATTTATCGCGGCATCCCCTAGGGGACGCGGTCCCCCTCCCTACGGGGGACGGCTCACTCCGGAGTCGTACGAGGCGACGACGGAGGTTCGGTCCACAGGCCGATGAAAGCGGAGGGCGGAAATTCCACTATGGATACATGAGTGCAGCGACCTTCACCCCAGCCCCCGTCAGTCCCGGACCCCCCTCGGGAGCCACCGCCCTCCAGGGCAGCCACCGCCACCGCCTGGGCGACGCCCTCCGCGCCGTAAAGGTCTTCGCAACCGCCACCCTGAGCGTGGTGCTCCTGGGCGAATACGAAGAGGAAGCAGGCGTACGCCGCCGGTAAGCACGCCGATGCCCCTTCAGGGGCGCGGGGAACGGCGCAGTCTTTTGGCTTTTGGTTTTTAGGGGCGCGGGGAACTGCGCGACCAGCCCTCACCGACCCGCACCTTCCCGACGAACCCCTCCCCACGAACCCCCTGCTCAGCTGTCCGCAAGCAACTCATCCGCATCCACGATGCGATACGCATACCCCTGCTCAGCCAAGAACCGCTGCCGATGCGCCGCGAAGTCCTGATCGATCGTGTCCCGAGCCACCACCGAGTAGAAGTGCGCCTGGTGCCCGTCGGCCTTCGGCCGCAGCACCCGCCCGAGCCGCTGCGCCTCCTCCTGGCGGGACCCGAACGTCCCCGACACCTGGATCGCGACGGTCGCCTCCGGCAGGTCGATCGAGAAGTTCGCCACCTTCGACACCACGAGCACACTGATCTCGCCCTGCCGAAACGCCTCGAAGAGCTTCTCGCGCTGCGCGTTCGACGTCTCACCCTTGATGACGGGCGCGTCCAAGTGCTCGCCCAGCTCGTCGAGTTGGTCGATGTACTGCCCGATGACAAGGATCTGCTGCCCGGCGAACCGCCGCACCAGCGCCTCCGTCACCTTCCGCTTCGTCGCGGTCGTCGCGCAGAAGCGGTACTTCTCCTCCGTCTCGGCGGTCGCGTACGCGAGGCGCTCGGCGTCCGTGAGATTGACGCGGACCTCCACACAGTCCGCGGGCGCGATGTACCCCTGCGCTTCGATCTCCTTCCAAGGAGCGTCGAAACGCTTCGGGCCGATCAGCGAGAACACGTCCGACTCACGGCCGTCCTCCCGCACCAGCGTGGCCGTCAGACCCAGCCGCCGACGCGCCTGCAGGTCCGCCGTGAACTTGAAGACCGGCGCGGGCAGCAGATGCACCTCGTCGTAGACGATCAGACCCCAGTCGCGGGAGTCGAACAGCTCCAGGTGCGGATAGACACCCTTCCGCTTCGTCGTCAGGACCTGGTACGTCGCGATGGTGACCGGCCGGATCTCCTTCCGCGTACCGCTGTACTCCCCGATCTCCTCCTCGGTCAGCGAGGTCCGCTTCACCAGCTCGTGCTTCCACTGCCGGGCGGAGACGGTGTTCGTGACGAGGATGAGCGTGGTGGCCTTGGCCTGGGCCATGGACCCGGCGCCGACCAGCGTCTTTCCGGCGCCACAGGGGAGTACGACGACCCCCGACCCGCCGTGCCAGAAGTTCTCCACCGCCTGCTTCTGGTACGGCCGCAGCGCCCAGCCGTCCTCGGCCAGCTCGATGGGATGCGCCTCGCCGTCCACGTACCCGGCGAGGTCCTCGGCCGGCCAGCCCAGCCTCAGCAGCGTCTGCTTGATCTGGCCGCGCTCGGAGGGGTGCACGGCGACCGTGTCAGGGTCGATCCGGGCGCCGACCAGCGGAATGACGCGCTTCGAGCGGAGGATCTCCTCCAGCACGGGCCGGTCGGTGGTCGTGAGGACGAGCCCGTGCGCCGGGTCCTTGCTCAGCGTCAGGCGGCCGTAGCGGTCCATCGTCTCGGCGATGTCGACCAGCAGCGCGTGCGGCACCGGGTAACGGCTGTACTGCACGAGCGCGTCCACGACCTGCTCGGCGTCGTGCCCGGCCGCCCGCGCGTTCCACAGCCCGAGCGGCGTCAGCCGGTAGGTGTGGATGTGCTCCGGCGCCCGCTCCAGCTCCGCGAAGGGCGCGATGGAACGACGGCACTCGTCGGCCAGCTCGTGGTCGACCTCCAGGAGCAGCGTCTTGTCGGACTGGACGATGAGTGGACCATTCACGCGTGCGTCCCCTTCTGCACAGCTGTGCGGTGTGCACGGCCAAACGTCCAGTGTGCCTGATCGTCCACGTCGCACGCCTCGAACCGGGTGGCGCCCCGTCCTGTCCTACTGGATGTCTATTCATTCCAATGAGTGGTGGGAATTCAGATTTACCGCCGCGGACCCGAAGAATGGCGATCCCCGCAGGTCACTGCCCCAGGTCCCGCCCAGGGAGAGCCACCGTTGTCCGGACCCGGTCACAGCCACATCCATGCCCCGCCGCACGCGCCTCCGCCGGCCTCACCGACTGTTCCGCTGCCGGTCGTCTCCCAGCCGTCCACGACGCTCGGGTACGCACTCTTCGCCACCCGCTGGCTCCAGGCCCCGCTCTACTTCGGGCTGGTGGCCGCGCAGGGCGTGTATGTCTACAAGTTCTTCAACGAGCTGTGGAATTTAATTCTCCGGTGCGTGACCGGGCAGGCGAACGAGACGTACGTCATGCTCGCCGTGCTGAAGCTGGTCGACGTCGTCATGATCGCGAACCTGCTGATCATGGTGATCGTCGGGGGGTACGAGACCTTCGTCTCCCGCATCGGTCTCCAGGGCCACCGTGACCAGCCGGAATGGCTCTCGCACGTCAACTCCAACGTTCTGAAGGTGAAGCTCGCCACCGCCATCGTGGGCATCTCCTCCGTCCATCTGCTCCAGATGTTCGTGGACGTGCACCACACCTCGCAGCACTCGCTGCTGTGGGGGACGGTGATCCATATGGCCTTCATCGCCTCGGCGGCGATCCTGGCGTACATGTCGGGGCCGATGGCGGAGCACGGGGACCGCGCGCACAAGGGGCACGGGCCGGCGCCGGGGCAGGACGGATGCGGCGGGGGGCATTGCGCCCCGACGGCCGTCCCCGCCGAGTTCTCGACCTCGGTGGCGGCCGCACAGGCCCCGGTCCCGGCTCAGGTGCAGGTCCCGATCCCGGCCCAGGCGACGGGCTCGTACCTGTCCCCGCCCTCGTACGAGAACTCCTCGTCGTACGAAACGGGGGCCGAGACCCGGATCCGTGCCGCCCGTTTTCCCTCCCGGAAGCAGCTGGAGGAGTTCGACGAGGATCATCCGCGGGACTTCGACCGGGAGGTGCTGGCCCGGCTCGGCAAGCTGGACTTCGTCGCCGCGCGGCGGAACGTGGTGTTCGTCGGGCCGCCCGGCACCGGCAAGACGCATCTGGCCGTCGGCCTCGGCGTGCGGGCCTGCCAGGCGGGCCACCAGGTGCTGTTCGCGACCGCCGCGCAGTGGGCCGCGAGGCTGCGGGAGGCGCGGGCGGCCGGGCGGCTCGCCGAGGAGCTGGCCGCGCTGGACTCCCACCCGCTGCTGATCGTGGACGAGGTCGGCTACACCCCGTTCGACGCGGACACCGCCCACCTCTTCTTCCAGCTCGTCGCGCACCGCTACGAACGGGCCTCGCTGATCGTGACCGGCGACCGCCCGCTCGGCCGCTGGGACGAGATCTTCGGCGCCGCCGCCCCCGCGATGGTCGACCGCCTCGCGCACCACGCGGAGATCGTCCGCCTCGAAGGGGACAGCTACCGGATGCGCCGGGCTACTTCAGCGTGGGCAGAGTGATGTTGTTGACCAGTGGTCCCTCGATGCTGACCCCCTCGGTGACGAGCGGTTCGACGGCCGCGACCGGGATGGGCAGCGGCAGCGCGGGCTGCGCGGCGGCGGCCTGCGGGGCGAGCACGCCGATGAGCGCGGCCGAGGCGAAGAGCGTGGCGGTGGCGGCGGCGGTACGGATCGCGGTGCGGGTCCGGAGCGTGGAACGCATGGGGTTTCTGAAGCCTTTCGAACGCTGCTGAGCGGGGGTGGGGGCCCTCGGAGGGGACGGGCCGGACTCGGGTGCCGAGTCCGGCCCGCGGGGCGTACGGGACGTGCGGGGGCGGCCTCAGAGGGTCAGGCCCCCGCCCAGATCGATGCCGATCGCGGCGGCCTGTGACGCGAGTGCGCCGAGCAGCGCGGCGGTACCGATCAGAACGGTGGCGACACGGCGAGCAGTGCGCATGGGACTACCTCCTGGTGGTGTGATCAGGCCGGTGCCCGATCAGGACGTCCAGTGGCTGCCCCGCGACTCGCGCCGCGATGCGGGAGGTCCCCGAAGGTCCCTCATGGGTGGGAAGCGTCCGGCGTGGCGTGCATGAACCGCCGCGTACACCCGGACGAGTGAGACCGGGGCGGAGCTCCGGCCGGGGCCGGGCTCAGGCCTGCTCGTCCGCCAGTTCCGCGACGCCCGTCACCCGGTGCAGCGGATAGGTGCGGACCTCGTCCGCGGTGTGGTCGTACGCCGTGACGAAGCCGCCCTCCACCTTGATCGGGGCGATGACGCGCTGGCTGGCGGAGCCCTCGGCGTTGACGTACCCGATCCAGAGGGTGTCGCCGGTCAGGACGGCGGCCTGCATGGTGGCGAGGGTCTCGGCGGAGGTGGTGCGCGGGAGCGTGCCGTTGCGGCCGGGCGCGGCGGAGGCGGTGGGCTTGTGCGGGGTCGTGGAGGCCAGGTCGCCCGCGCGGATGGCCCGGATCGCGGCGCCCAGCAGGGTGGTGTCGGGGGACGGCGGACCGTCGGGGACCGGCTCGGGCGCCGTGCGCGGGGGCGTGCGGTGGGCGTGCGCGCGGGTGATCAGTACATCGCCCTCGGCGGACTCGGCGGCCGGTGCGAAGCCCATCGAGCGCAGCCCTTCGAGCAGTGTCGCCGGGTCGGCCTGCGCGGCCAGCACCGTGGGCGCGAGACGGCGCAGACGCAGCCCCTGGGAGCGTTTGTCGGCGATGATCTCGTTCAGCAGGGCGTCGTCGTCGCAGCGCACGTACGCCGACGCCGAGCCGATCCGCAGATGCCCGTGCCTGCGCGCCACGTCGTCGATCAGGTAGGTGAGCGGCTGCGGAACCGGCGTACGGGAGTGCTCGGAGAGGAAGGCGTGCAGGTCCGAGGCCGAGCGGCCCGCGTCCAGGGCCCGGCGTACGGAGCCCGGTGTGAAGCGGTACACCGTCGCCCCGCCCTTCGACTCCACGTCCGCGAGGACGTCCAGCGTGTCCGCCAGCGGGCGTTGCAGCGGGCCGGGGGCGACCGCCGTCAGGTCCGCCTGGAGGAGGACGTGGTCGAGGGGCTCGGGCAGCAGGGGCGCGAGCAGCTTGCCTGCGCGGGCGGCGGCGGAGGCCAGCTCGGCGGGCGAGCGGGGTTGCGGAGGGGGCGCGGGGTGGTGCCTGTGGTGGTGGACGGGCAGTTTGTCGCCCGGGCCGGAGTCCGCCTCAGCCCCCGTCTCAGTCCCCGTCCCTGCTCCCGTTCCCGTCCCCGGCTCCGTTCCCGGCCTCGTCTCCGGGGCGGACGCGCCCGGTTGCGCCCCGATCAGCGCCCGGCCGTGCGCCGACAGCGCCCCCCGCCCGGTGATCCCCAGCGACTCGGCCTCGGACAGCGTCCACCGGGCGAGCCGGGCCCGCAGGTCGTCCGAGGAGGCGGCCCCGCGCAGCGCGCGCTCCCAGTGGAGGCGGGCGACGAGGGAGTCGGGGGACGCGGAGGCGCCCTCGGGGAGCGCGGCGAGGAGTGTCAGGACGCGGTGGCGGACCTCGGGGGCGGCCGAGCGGTCGAGGCCAGGGCCCAGCGCCGACAGGGTGCGCTCCTTGGCGTCCCGGCCGCCGATCACGCCCGCCGTGCGGGTGGCGGACAGCCAGGCCGTGGCCAGCAGCGTCCAGCGCTCCGCCGACGGAAGCTCCAGCCACTCGTCGTACGCCGGGGTCGCCGCGTACCGCTCGTCGGCCTCGCCGTCCGACGCCAACAGGCCTGCCGCGTAAGCGAGTTCGACCCAGAACGCGGCGACCGGCTCCGGGACGTCCAGGGCCACGGCGGTGCGCTTGAGGTCCCGTACGCTCAGGCCGCCCGCGCGCAGGACCGTCGGGCCGCCCTCGTCCCAGTCCTTCAGCAGCTCCTCGATGGTCGCGAGCGAGGTGTACGCCTGGCCGGCCGCCGTCGTGTCCACAACCTGTGGACGGTGCGTGGCGGCGGGCTCGACCGCCGGTGGCAGGGGCTCGGTGTCGCGATGGGCGCGGCCCGCCCGGAGATGGAGGGCGACCTCGCGGGGCAGTACGACCGTGCCGGGTGCCGTCGGCAGGAGCAGACCGCGGTCCAGGAGCCAGCGCAGACGCGAGGCGGGATCGGCGGTCACCTGGCCGTAGGGAGGGCCCCAGACCAGCCGGGACAGGACGTCCAGGGAGTCGGGCGGGGCCGTGGCGAGCAGCTCCGCCATCCGGGCGCGGTCGGTGAACAGGGCGGTCAGGGAAGCCACCGCCGACACCGCGTCGTGCGTCGTGGGCAGCCCCGCCGCCGTGAGGATCTCCTGGATCCGGCCGGGGGACATGCCCGAGGTGGCCTCCGCGACCGTCGGCCCGAGACCTGTCGGGGACGGGTGCTGCGGCGAGGGCGCGAGCAGTTCGCGGGCCGTGCGGACCAGGCGGAGCCGGTCGTCCGGGCCCCACACCAGGGCCTGTTCGCGCAGGGCGGCCAGGGCGTGCGGGAACGCACCGACGACCGCGGGGTCGTTCTCGTCGCCGGCCAGCAGCGCCAGGAGCGTCTCGCGGTCCGCCGGCTCCGGGGCCACCGCCAGCGCCTCCGCCGCCTGGAGCGTGAACCGGTCCAGGCGCTCCAGGGCGCGGATCACCGAGGCACGGGTGCCTGCGCGGGTCGCGAGCTGCGTGAGGTCGGTGGGGACGGGCGTGATGAGGTCCGGGCGGGCGCGCAGGAGCGCGGCGAGGGAACCGTCGTCCTTCGCGCGGAGCGCCTCCGCGAGGGACCGCGGGGCCACCTGCTTCTCATCGCTGCTCATCCGCTCAACGGTAGCGGGTGGCGGGCCCGCCAGGGGCCGTGTACCAGGGCGCGGAACCCGTGTGCCGGGCGGACGCCGGGCGGACCGAACGTTTCCCGGACGGCCGCGGGACGACCATCGTCAGGAGGAACACGGCACTTCTGTCGACACTCCACCCCCACCGGTCACTCCGGGCTCTCGTTCAACTGCTCGGCAGGTCAAGGGGATTGGGGGATCCGGGGGCCGTCCCCGACTTCGACGCGTGTGGGAGCCGACCTGACCCGCGTCCGTGCCCGTCCCCCTGCGCTAACGTCGTCCCACGGGGTATTCGACGCACCCGCCCCGGAGGGGACTTCGTGGGTATCGAGAGCGACCAGGTCGTCTACGAGTATCTGAGCCGTGTCGGAGACGTGGCCCAGCAACGGCAGCTGCCGTCGGGCGTCCGCATGCGCCTGGTCTCGGAGCTGCGCAACGAGATCGACAGACGCCGGGCCAAGGCGACGATCGACAGTCCGGCCGCGGTCCGCCGCATCCTCGAACGGCTCGGCACCCCCGAGTCGGTCGTCGCCGCCGCGAACGCCGACACCAGCGGGGGAGAGGGCCCGGCCGAGCCCCGGGCGGCCGTCCCCACCCAGCGCGCCCAGGAGCCCGAGCCGCGGTCGAAGCGCCTGCGCCGGGTCGTCCCCCGGCCGCGCCCCGCGGAGCCGGACGTCCCCGCGACGGCCGACGCCGCGCCCTCCCCGCCGCACCTCGCGAGCGCGGAGGAACTCGGGTCAGGGCAGCCCGACTGGTGGCGGGTGGAGAGCAGCCCGTTCGGGTCGGTGGACAGCGTGCCCGGGTTCACGGGCGGCATCGAGATCCCCGAACTGCTCAAGCCGCCGCCCCGGGAGACGGACGAGCCGGACCCGAAGCCCGCGGCGCCCGTCGTACCCGCCGCGCCCGCCGCGCCCGTCGAGGCGGCCGAGGCGGACGCGGCGGCCGGGAAGAAGACCCGCCGCCTCGTCCCCCGGCTGCGCCCCGTCGGCGGCGGCTGGACGAACCCGCTCCTGCTGCTCGCCGCGGCCCTCCTGGTCGCCGGCGCCGCCATCGGCAACCTCGTGATGCTCGGCCTCGGCTGGCTCATCGCCTACCTCTCGCGCCGCCTCAGCCCCACCGAGTCGAAGTGGGCCGTCCTCGGCGTCCCCGGCCTGGCCGCCACCGCGGGCATCGTCTGGCTCTGGGGCCGTACGGAAGGCCGCTGGGGCACGCCCATCGCGGACGGCCGGATGAACGACGCGGTCGCCGAGACCTGGCCCTGGGTCCTGCGCGGCGCGGCTATCGCTTCGGCGCTGTATCTGGTGTGGAGGTCTCAGCGCCCGAGGTAGCGGAGTCCCCCTCCGGGGCACCACCTTGGACCGGGACTCCGGGGCTTTCCAGGACCTCCGGGTCGTCCGGGACCTCCGCGGGGCCGGCCGTCTCGGCCCCGCCCGCAGGGCCGGGGACTTCCGCGGTGCCCTCCGGGCTCGGCGCTCCGGCCTCGCCCGCCGGGACCGGGGCCTCGGTGCCGCTCGTCGCGCCCGGAACACCGGCATCGCCGCCCCGCCAGGGCGCCCCCGGCACCACCAGCGGCGACCCGGTCACCGGATCCGGCACGACCACGCACTCCAGCCCGAAGACCTCCCGTACGAGATCGGCCGTGACGACCTCCGACGGCGTCCCGGAGGCGACGATCCGGCCCTCCTTCATGGCGACGAGGTGGTCGGCGTAGCGGGCGGCCTGGTTGAGGTCGTGCAGGACGACCACGACCGTGCGGCCGCGGTCATGGTTCAACTGGCGCACCAGGTCGAGGACTTCCACCTGGTGCGCGATGTCCAGGTACGTCGTCGGCTCGTCCAGGAGCAGCAGTTCGGTCTCCTGCGCGAGCGCCATCGCGATCCAGACCCGCTGCCGCTGCCCGCCCGACAGCTCGTCCACGGGCCGCTCGGCCAGCGAGGCCACGTCCGTACGCTCCATCGCCTCGGTCACGGCCCGCTCGTCCGCCTCCGACCACTGCTGCCACCAGCTCTGGTGCGGCTGCCGGCCGCGCGAGACGAGGTCCGCGACCGTGATCGCCTCGGGGGCGACCGGCGTCTGCGGCAACAGCCCGATCTGCTGCGCGATCCGCTTGGTGGGCAGCTTGGCGAGCGAGGTCCCGTCAAGGAGCACGGCCCCGCCCTTCGGCTTCAGCAGCCGCCCGAGCGCACGCAAAGTGGTCGATTTGCCGCACGCGTTGGGCCCGACGACGACCGTCACCCGCCCGTCCGGAATCGCGAGATCCAGCTCGCGCACCACCGTGCGGTCCTCGTACGCGAGCGTCAGCTCACGCGCAGCCAGCCTGCTCATGCCCTGCCCCTCTTGCCCATTGCCATGCTCTGCCTCACGCCTTGACCCCAGAACGGACGGTACGGCTCCGGACGATGAGCCAGATCAGATACGGCGCCCCCACGGCCGCCGTGAACACCCCGACCGGCACCTCGGTCGGCGAGAACAGCTTCCGCCCCAGCAGATCGGCGAGCACGACGACGACGGCACCCAGCAACGCCGAGCACACGAGCGGGATCTGCGCGGTACGGGTCATCCGCCGGGCGATCTGCGGAGCGAGCAGCGCCACGAAGTCGACGGGCCCCGCCGCCCCGGTCGCCACCGAGGCGAGGACGACCCCGAGCACCACGAGCCCCAGCCGCACCCGGTTCAGCCGCACACCGAGCGCCGTCGCCGTGTCGTCGTCCAGACCGACCGCCCGCTGCGCCCGGGCCGCCCACGCGACGGCCGGTACGAGGACCAGCAGCGTCCAGCCCAGCGGCGCGGCCTCCGCCCAGCCACGGCCGTTCAGCGAGCCCGTCATCCAGATCTGCGCCTGCTGCGCGACCAGATAGTCGCCCTTCGTCATGAAGAGCGTGGTCACCGAGCGCAGCGCGATCGCGAACCCGATCCCGATGAGCACGAACCGTGTCGCGTGCAGCCCGCCGCGCCAGGCGAAGACGTACACGAGCGCGGCGGCCAGCAGCCCGCCCGCGACGGACAGATACGGCAGGACCGTGTACGACGTCACCCCGAACGTCATCGCGCCCACCGTCAGCGCGCTCGCGCCCTGGCTGATCCCGATGATGTCCGGGCTGGCGAGCGGATTGCGGGCCACGGTCTGGATCAGCCCGCCCGCGACCCCGAAGGCCGCCCCGACGAGCAGCCCGACCACCAGCCGGGGCGCCCGCAGCGTCCCGACCACCAGCTCGTCCGCCGACGGCCGCCCGGCCAGGACCTTCAGCACCTCACCGGGCGCGACGAAGCTCTCGCCGACACAGAGGTACGCGAGACAGGTCGCCGCGAGCAGCACGGCGAGGCCCGCGCCCACGGCGACCGCCCGCCGGTGCAGCAGGAAGGTGGCCCGCCGGACGCGGAGTACGGAGTAGCCGGCGGAGGCGGTGGTGGTCGCCCTTCCGGCCGTGGAGGTCTTGGTCGTGGGGGGCGTTGGGGTCTTGTGGCTCGTCGCGGCCGTCGTCACGCCGGTACCGCCTTCCTGCGGACGAGCCCGACCAGGAACGGCACCCCGATCAGAGCCGTCATCACGCCCGCCGGGACCTCGCTCGGCGGGAACAGCACCCGGCCGACGGTGTCCGAGACGAGCAGCATGGTCGGGCCGAGGAGCGCGGCGAGCGGCAGCACCCAGCGGTGGTCGGGCCCCACGATCGCGCGGGCGATGTGCGGAACGGCGAGCCCGATGAAGGCGAGGGGTCCGGCCGCGGCGACGCCGACCCCGGTGAGGACGGTGGCTCCGAGCCCGCCGACGATCCGTACCGTCGCGACCCGCTGCCCCAGCCCCCGGGCGACGTCCTCGCCGAGCGCGAGCGCGTCGAGCCCGCGGGCCACCGACAGCACGAGCACGGCCCCGACCAGCAGGAACGGCCACACCTGTCCGACGATCTCCGCGTCCCGCCCGGACAGCGAGCCCACCTGCCAGAAGCGGAACTCGTCCAGCGCGGACGCCTTGGTGGTGAGCACGGCGGTGGTGACCGACACGAGCAGCGCGTTGATCGCGGCGCCGCCCAGGGCGAGCTTCACCGGCGTCGCGCCGCCCCGCCCGCTCGACGCGATCGCGTACACCGCGACCGAAGCGATCGCCGCGCCCACGAAGGCGAACCACACATACCCCGTGAGCGTGTGGATCCCCGCGAACGCGATGGCGAGGACGACGCCGACCGATGCGCCCTGGCTGATGCCCAGGATGCCGGGGTCGGCGATGGGGTTGCGGGTGATGCCCTGGAGGACCGTGCCGGCGAGTGCGAGTCCCGCGCCGACCATGAGGCCGATGGCGGTACGGGGGACGCGGAGGCCGCGTACGACTTCGGCGGCGTCGCTGTGGCCGCCGTTCAGGAGGGCGTCCAGCACGGCGGAGGGTGGGATGGCGCGGGCGCCGAAGGCCAGGCTGAACAGGATCGCCAGCAGCAGGGCCAGGACGGCTGCCGCCAGGGCGACTGGGCGTCTGGCTTGCATGGCTGGTGCTCCGGGGAGTGCGTGGCTGGCTGGCTGGTTTGGTAAGGCTTGGCTGAGTGTATGTGGCCGGTTGGGGGCGCTTGTCGGCCGCGGGCCGGTGGGGGCTGATCGCGTAGTTCCCCGCGCCCCTGAAGGGGCGCTGATGGTCACCGGGGCATCACAGGAGAGCCATCTTTGCTGGGCACAATGGTCCATATGACTTCTCGTGTGCTGACCGTCGGCTTCGATCTCGACATGACCCTCATTGACTCCCGGCCCGGTATCCACGCCTGCTACCAGGCACTTTCCGCGCGGACCGGGACGTACATCGATGCCGATCTGGCCATCACACGGCTCGGGCCGCCGCTTGCGGAGGAGCTGGTGAACTGGTTCCCGGCCGAGGAGGTCGCGGCCGTGGCGGACGTCTACCGGGAGATGTACCCCACACACGCCATCGCCGCGACGCCCGCGATGGCCGGCGCCCGCGAGGCCATAGCGGCGGTACGGGAGGCCGGCGGCCGGGCCATCGTCGTCACCGCCAAATACGAGCCGAATGCCAAGCTGCATCTCAGCCACCTCGGCATCGAGCCCGACGCCGTCATCGGTGACCTGTGGGCCGAACGCAAGGCGGAGGCCCTGCGCGAGTACGACGCCGGCGTCTACGTCGGCGACCACACCGGCGACGTACGGGGCGCCCGCACCGCGAACGCCCTGTCCGTGGCCGTCGCCACGGGCCCGTGCGACGCGGACGAACTACGGCAGGCGGGCGCGGACGTGATCCTCACGGACCTGACGGAGTTCCCGAGTTGGCTGGTGGGATACGTGGGCGCGCCCCGATAGGGGCGCGGGGTACTGCGCGACCGGCCCCACCGGCCCGCGGTCGACGAACGACCGTTCAGGACCCCTCACGCGCCTGGCGCCGCCCACTGGCAATCGACTGGAACACCCCCGCCCCCGCAATCAGGAACCCGACCCCCATCAACATGCTCAACCCGAACATGTACGTGGGAAAGGGCGTCGTACCCAGCAACAGTGGGGCAACGGTGACCAGTGTGGCCAAGGCGCCGACGAAGAACACGATGGCACCGGCACGGATCAGTCCGTCTCCGGCCGCGGCGGAATTCGTTTGGGTTTTGTCACGCACCCGACCAGGGTAGTTCCCTGCGCGGAGGAACAATCCGGCGACGTCTTGTCAGCAGCCGCCGGACCATTAGCCTTGGTACCGGCGGGTCCGACGACCCGCTGTAGTGCTATACGGACCCGTTTCCCGAGCAGTTTCGGCCGCAGTTTTCAGACGCAGTTTCCCGACGAGTACGAGGACGAGGACAGACGTGCCTACCGGCAAGGTCAAGTGGTTCAACAGCGAGAAGGGCTTCGGCTTTCTCTCCCGCGACGACGGCGGCGACGTCTTCGTTCATTCCTCGGTCCTGCCCGCCGGAGTCGATGTTCTCAAGCCGGGTCAGCGCGTGGAGTTCGGCGTGGTCGCCGGACAGCGCGGTGACCAGGCGCTTTCGGTGACGATCCTGGACCCGACCCCGTCCGTCGCGGCCGCCCAGCGCCGTAAGCCGGATGAACTGGCGTCCATCGTGCAGGACTTGACGACCCTCCTCGAAAACATCACGCCCATGCTGGAAAGGGGCCGCTACCCCGACAAGGCCTCCGGCGCGAAGATCGCGGGCCTGCTCCGAGCGGTGGCGGACCAACTGGACGTCTAGGGACCTGCTTCGCAGACTCCCGGTACGGGGTTTCTGCGCCCGCGCCCCTTCAGGGGAGCGGGCGCAGCTTTTCAGGGAAACGAAAGCGCGTCCGGCGCAAGAGCCGGCACCAGCCCTTCGGCCGCCGCACGCGTCAACAGCCCCCGAACCGCCGCGTACCCGTCCTCCCCGAGGTCGGCCGTGAACTCGTTGACGTACAGCCCGATGTGCTGGTTCGCGACGGAGACGTCCATCTCCTGGGCGTGCTCCATGACGTACGCCCGAGACGCCTCGGGGTCGTCCCAGGCGGCCCGCACCGACGTACGGGCGGACTCGGCGAGCAGCCGCAACGTGTCCTCGCCCAGCGACCGCTTGGCGATGATCGCGCCGAGCGGGATCGGCAGCCCCGTCGTCGACTCCCAGTGCTCGCCCATGTCCGCGAGCTTGTGGAGCCCGTAGTTCTGGTAGGTGAAGCGCGCCTCGTGGATCACCAGGCCCGCGTCGACCTTGCCGTCCCGCACCGCCGGCATGATCTCGTGGAACGGCATGACGACGATCTCGCCGACCCCGCCGGGCACGGTGTCCGCGGCCCACAGACGGAACAGCAGGTAGGCGGTCGACCTCTCGCTCGGCACGGCGACCGTGCGGCCGGTGAGGTCCACGCCGGGCTCCCGGGTCAGCACCAGCGGCCCGCAGCCCCGCCCCAGCGCGCCCCCGCAGGGCAGCAGGGCCCATTCGTCCAGGACGTACGGCAGGACGGCGTACGACACCTTCAGGACGTCGAACTCGCCGCGTTCCGCCATGCCGTTGGTGATGTCGATGTCCGCGAAGGTCACGTCCAGCGCGGGCGCCCCCGGGATCCGGCCATGGGCCCAGGCGTCGAAGACGAAGGTGTCGTTCGGGCAGGGCGAGTACGCGATCTTCAGCGGCTCGGTGCCACCGGAGCCGCCGGTGCCTGCACCGGCGTCGGCGTCGGTCTCGTTCTCATTGAGTGCGGTCATGTGGATTCCAACTCTCCAATGCGGGCGCGAGCTTCCCGAACGCCCCGGTGAGTGCCGCGAGGGCGTCCCCGATCCGCCAGGCGGCGCGGTCGCGGGGCCCGACGGGGTTGGACACGGCACGGAGCTCCAGTACGGGCACACCGTGCGCGGCGGCGGCCTCAGCGACCCCGAATCCCTCCATCGCCTCGGCGAGCGCCCCTGGATGGCGCCGGCGCAGTTCGGCGGCGCGGTCGGCGCTTCCGGTCACGGTGTTGACGGTGAGAACAGCACCGGTACGCGCTCCGGTGACGGCCGCGACCGCTCGTACGAGTGATTCCGGCGGACGGTGGGTGACAGCCCCGAAGCCCAGTTCGGTGACCGGTACGAATCCGTCCGCGGTCTCGGCGCCGAGATCCGCCGCGGTGATCTCGTCGGCGAGGACGAGCGATCCGACGGGTGCCTCGGGCTGGAAGCCGCCCCCGATACCGGCGGAGACGACCAGGTCGTACGGTCCGGAGGGCTGCTCATCCAGAGCGGCTGCCGTCAGCGCCGCCGCGGTCGCGGCGGCGGCGGCCGCCGGGCCCACGCCCGCGGCGAGCAGATCGAGGACGACGGGGCCGCCCTCCGCGGGCGTCACCCTGCTCAGGGTCGCCCCCGGAATCGCGTACTCCCGGGCCGGTGAGGGCGCGAACGCCGCGGCCACCGCGTCCCGTTCGACGAGGACCGCGGTGGCTACGAGGACACGCATGGGCGGCGGACCGGGCGGCTCAAGCGTCGGCGTTCTCGAGCTTGAAGTTCCAGACGCCCGCGAACTTCGAGTCGGCCTTGTTCTGCTGGACGATGCTGATGTTCAGCGTCTTCGGCGCGGGCTGGCCCTGCTGGCTCGCGAAGAGGTCGACGCCCTCGAAGGAGTAGTACGTCTTCTTGAACGGGTCGGTGACGCGCTGACCGTTGATCCACAGGGCCCAGCCCTCGTCCGCGATCTCCGGGTCGACACCGATCCGCAGCGTCTCGCCCTGTGGGACGCTGATCGTGTCGGAGGCCTTCTTGAGGGCGCACTTGGCGGCTTCCGCGCGGCCGATGTTGTCGCCGTCCTTGTAGCACTCGGCCTCGGTGCTGACCGAGTCGTTGCCGATCGTGACGGTGGCCATCGGCGTCGGCTTGTCACAGGCGGACAGGACGAGAAGTCCGGCGGAAACGGCGCCTGCGGCGGCGACGGCGCGGCGACGGCGCGCAAGGGGACGCTGGGAGCTCATGCCCGAAGGCTATCGGGCGGCCCTGGCGCCCCACCTACGCGGGTGGGGTACGCGGCGCGCCGCGCTTGTCCTCGCGCCGGACGGGCTGGGGGGTGGCGGGTCCGTGATGAGAGGCGCGGGCCCGTCGTGGCTGGTCGCGCAGTTCCCCGCGCCCCTAAAGACTGCGCAGTTCCCCGCGCCCCTAAAAAGACCGCGCCGTTCCCCGCGCCCCTTCAGGGGCCGAGGCCCTCACGCCACCCGTGCGTGCTGCCGTCCACCGCGGCGGGCCGCGACCAGCAGTCCCCGGACCGTGGTGAGCCAGCCGGCGGCGACGATCGCGGCGGCCACGGACAACCCCAGCGTGCCGTTGAGCGGGAGCGCGATGCCGATCGCCCCACCGACCACCCAGGCCATCTGCAGGATGGTCTCCGAGCGGGCGAACGCGGACGTCCGGACCAGTTCCGGCACGTCCCGCTGGATCAGCGCGTCCAGCGACAGCTTGGACAGCGCCTGCGCGAACCCGGCGAACGCGGCGAGTATGGCGACGAGGATCACCCCGAAGAACACCGCGGCCGTGATCGCGACACCCAGCACCACCGCGATCACCGTCACGATGATCAGCTCCGGGGACCGGGTTCTCAGCGCCGCCCCGACCGCCGTGCCGAGCGCGTTGCCCGCGCCCGCCGAGACACCCACTATCCCCAGCGAGACCGCCGCGCTCGCACCGGCCAGCGGATGCTCGCGCAGCAGGAACGCGAGGAAGAAGATCAGGAACCCGGAGAGACAGCGCAGCGCCGCGTTCGCGGCGAGCGCGTGCGTGACCGCCGTGCCGACCGTACGCAGCCCCGGGCGCTTCGGCGGTTTCAGGTGCGGCCCGTGCAGGTGCTGCTCGTCCGCGGCGAGCAGGGCCTTGTCCTCGCCCTTGGCGGAGTCCACCTTGTGCGGGAGCTGGAACGACAGGAACGTACCGGCCACGAAGATCACGAAGGCGCCGTAGAGCGGATAGCGCGGCCCGAGGGCCTGCAGTCCGGCCCCGATCGGGGCGGCCACACCGGTGGCGAGGAGGCCGCCGAGCGTGACCCGTGAGTTCGCCTTCACCAGGGAGAACGCGGGTGGCAGGAGCCGGGGCACCACGGCGCTTCTGACCACGCCGTACGCCTTCGACGCCACCAGGACGCCGAGGGCCGCCGGGTAGAGCTCGATGCTGCCCGTGACGACCGCGCTCGACAGCAGCAGGGCCATGAACGCGCGGGCGATGAACGCGCCCGCCATCGCGGCGCGGCGGCCGTGCGGGAGGCGGTCCAGGAGCGGCCCGATGACCGGGGCGAGGAGTGCGAACGGGGCCATGGTGATCGCGAGGTAGAGCGCCACGCGGCCTCGGGCCTCGTCCGTCGGCACCGAGAAGAAGACCGTGGAGGCGAGCGCGACGGTGATCATCATGTCGCCGGCGCCGTTCACCCCGTGCAGTTCGATCAGCTTGCCGAGGCCCGACTCGCCCGCGCCGTGCGCGTGTGTCGCCTTTCTGATGCCCCTGGCCGTCCCCGTGAACGGCAGGTGCAGGGCACGCCCGACGGAACGGACGGCCCCTCGCACCGGGCCCGATCCGCTCGTTCGTCCCGCCCCGGCCCCACCGATCCCGGTGGCACCATGGGGCGACCTTGCGGCTGCCACTCCGCAATAGTGCCCCGAGAACGGCTCATGTAGCGCGGTTACCGCGCGTATAGGGGCTGAGTGGGCGCTGTGAGTTCGCCGCTGAGCGGCTGGTTCCGGGGGATTGTGGAGCTGCTGCGGACGGGCGGACCGGCGAGTTTTCGCCACTGAGCGGCGAAGAACGGCCTGGCTGGTGGGCGGAGCCATCCGTCGCGGGAGCGGGCAAAGCACCCATCGCGGAGCCCGCAAAGGCCACGCCGATGAGCGGCGAAGAGACCGCGGTGTAGGCCAGGCGCCGACGAGACGGTAGCGTGCGTAGCGCGCCCGCGGCGGTTGTTCTCGGCCGCGCGCCTCTCGGCCATCCCGCAGAATGGATGACGTAGGTGCGCCCGAGTGCGATCGGGCGCGGACGTCGACGCGGCCCTCCGGTCCGCTCCGTCCGCACCCCCGTCGAGGGACGGCGCACTCGTGAGACGGCGTAGGAGAGAAGCGATACCTGTGAGCGCGACAACGCGAAGCCGAACCCCCGACCGTCTGTGTGCCGAGGCCGTCGACCTCGCCCGGGCCGCCGCCGAGGAGGCCGCCGTGCCCGGCGTCGTCGGGGAGCACGCGGGGATGGTCAGCGAGGGGGATCGCGTCGTCACGCACTTCTTCGAGTGCAAGGACCTGGGCTATCGCGGGTGGCGCTGGGCCGTGACCGTGGCCCGGGCCTCGCGGGCGAAGCTCGTCACCCTGGACGAGACGGTTCTGCTGCCAGGACCGGACGCGCTGCAGGCACCCGAGTGGGTGCCCTGGAGTGAGCGGCTCCGGCCCGGGGACATGGGCCCCGGGGACCTCCTGCCCACGGACGCGGAGGATCTGCGCCTGGAGGCGGGGTTCTCCGGCGAGGACGAGCCCGCACCGAACTCGCCGATCTCCGAGGAGATGGCCGAGCTCGTGGAGGCGGAGGACGCCGACGTCACGGCCGGGACGCCGGCCACGCTGCCGGCCGTACCGACCCGTGGGTCGATCGCCTCCGTCGCCGAGGAGCTCGGGATGCGGCGGGCGCGGGTGCTGTCGCGGTACGGGCTGCATGTCGCCGCCGACCGCTGGGAGGACTCGTACGGGCCCAAGACGGCGATGGCCCAGGCCGCTCCCGCCACCTGCGTCAGCTGTGGCTTCCTCAATCCCATCGGGGGCTCGCTCGGGCAGGCGTTCGGTCTGTGCGCGAATGAGTTCTCGCCGGCGGACGGGCGTGTGGTGTCGCTGTCCTACGGGTGCGGTGGCCATTCGGAGGCCGCGGTCATGCCGAAACCGCCGCGGCCCGCGCCGCCGGTGATCGACGAGACCCGGGTGGACCCGTTCCCCCTGCGACCTTCGCCGGACTCGGGGTCGGTGTCGGTGGGCCCGGACGAGCCGTCGTCGGAGTTCGGTCACTCCTAGGCTGCCGCCGGCTCGCTGTTCAGTGCGGGTTGCCCGTGGCTTGTCGCGCAGTTCCCCGCGCCCCTGGGTGGGTGAGGGTCGGTGTCGTGTGTCGAGTGCGGGTGCGTTTCGGCTGAGCGCGCAGTTCCCCGCGCCCCTAAAGACAAAAAGCCAGGGGCGCAGCCCCGCTCTTCAGGGGCGCGGGGAACTGCGCGGGCAACCCCCACCGCCCTGCGGCGAACCCCCGACATCAGCCACCCACTCACCCAGGGGCGCGGGGAACTGCGCGAGCAACCCCCACCGGCCCGCGGTGAACCCCCGACGTCAGCCACCCACTCACCCAGGGGCGCGGGGAACTGCGCGATCAGCCACAGGCAACCCGCACCCGACTACCCACCCCACCCGCCGAGCCCCCCGCAGGGGACCCGCGCGGTACCTTCGTGCCGCGACCGAGCCACCGCGTGCGGCCGTACAACGTGAGAGGGAGAGTGAACCGTGAGCAAGTTCGTGCGGCCGGCTGCCGAGGGCGCGGACCCGTTCGGGACGGCGCGGCTCCGGCGCGGCGTGCTGGACGCCTGGGCGACGAGCCCGGCCCGGTTCCGCGAGGACGCCAACGCCGAGGAGGACCTGGTCCTCGGCGGCTACCGGGACCGGCTGGTGGTCGAGCTCGCTCAGAACGCCGCCGACGCCGCCGCCCGCGCCGGCGTACCCGGCAGGCTCAGGCTCACCCTCCGCGACGGCGTCCTCGTCGCCGCCAACACCGGCGCCCCGCTGGACGCGACGGGCGTCGAGTCCCTCTCCACGCTGCGCGCCTCCGCCAAGCGCGACGACCACGACAGCGCGGTCGGCCGCTTCGGCGTCGGCTTCGCGGCCGTGCTCGCCGTGACCGACGAACCCGCCCTCGTGGGACGGCACGGAGGCGTCCGCTGGTCTCTCGTCGAGGCCCGCGAACTCGCCACCGACATCGCCCGCCACAGCCCCGGGCTCGGCGACGAACTGCGGCGCCGCGACGGTCATGTGCCGCTGCTCAGGCTGCCGTTCGCGGCCGAGGGCACCGCCCCGGACTCGTACGACAGCGTCGTGATCCTGCCCTTGCGGGACGCGGCGGCCGAGGATCTCGCCGAGCGGCTCCTCGGGGGCGTCGACGACGCGCTGCTGCTGGCCCTGCCCGGGCTGACGGAAGTCGTCGTCGAGGCCGGGGACGGGAGCGTACGGACGATCCGGCGCCGCGTCGACGCGGACGCCGAGGGCGATGTGGTCGTCGAGGACTCCCGCGACGGCACGACCCGCTGGCGTACCGTCTCCGCGCACGGCGCGCTGGAGCCCGCGCTGCTCGCCGACCGGCCCGTCGAGGAGCGGCTGCGCCCCCACTGGTCGGTCACCTGGGCCGTCCCGGTCGACGCCGACGGGACACCGGCCAAGCCCCGCACCAGCCCCGTCGTGCACGCGCCCACGCCCAGCGACGAACCCCTCGGCGTGCCCGCGCTGTTGATCGCCTCGCTCCCGCTCGACACCACTCGCCGGCACGCCGCTCCCGGCCCGCTGACCGACTTCCTGATGCAGCGCGCGGCGGACGCGTACGCCGAACTGCTGGCCGACTGGCGGCCGGTGACCACCGGGATCATCGGCCTGGTGCCGGGCTCGCTCGGCAAGGGCGAGCTCGACGGGACGCTGCGGCAGGCGATCCTCGACCGGCTGCCGCGTACCGCCTTCCTGCCGCCCGCGGTCGAGCCGACCGGCGACGAGGACGACGACTCCGACCTTCCGGAGGCCCTGCGGCCCCGTGACGCCGAGGTGGTGGAGGGGGCCGGCGCCGAAACCGTGCAGGTCCTCGCCGAGGTGCTGCCCAGCCTGCTGCCCGCCGGTCTCGAACGCCGGGCGGAACTGCGGACGTTGGGCGTCGCGCGCGTGCCGCTGACCGAGGCGATCGACCGGCTGGCCGGACTGGAGAAGGACCCCGAGTGGTGGCGGCGGCTCTACGACAGCCTCGCCGGTGTCGACCCGGACCGGCTCACGGGGCTCCCGGTGCCGCTGGCGGACGGGCGTACGACGATCGGGCCCCGGCAGGTCCTGCTGCCCGCCGCGGACGGTGAGCGGGCCGCCCCGGAGGCCCTGGTGCGCCTCGCCCGCCTCGGCCTCAAGGTCGCCCACCCGGACGCCGCCCATCCGCTCCTGGAGAAGCTGGGCGCCCTGCCCGCCACCCCGCGAGCCGTCCTCACCACCCCGCAGGTCCGCGCGGCCGTCGCCGCCTCCCTCGACGACGACGGCGGAGCCTGGGACGAGGACGCCCCGGACGCCGAGGAACTGGCCGACACCGTCCTCGCGCTCGTCCGCGACGCACGCCTCGAACCCGGCGACGAACCCTGGCTCGGCGCCCTCGCCCTCCCAGACGAGGAGGGTGAACTCGCCCCGGCCGGCGAACTCGTCCTCCCCGGCAGCCCGTTCGCCCAGGTGATGCGCGAGGACGAACTCGCCTCCGTGGACGCCGAGTTGGCCGAGCGCTGGGGCGAACAGCCGCTCGCCGCCTGTGGTGTGCTGGCCAACTTCACCCTCGTACGCGCCACGGACGTGGTTCTCGACCCCGACGAACTGGAGCCGCGGGAAGGGGAGTTCGCCGAGCCCGACGACGCGGGGCTCCTCGATGCCGTGGACGTGTGGTGCGAGGACGTCCTGGACCGGCTGCCCGACTCGCCGGTGCCGCCCGTCGCCACGGAACTCGTCGCCGTACGGGACCTCGACCTGGTGGACGAGGACCGCTGGCCAGAGGCCCTCGCCCTGCTCTCCCGGCCGCCGCTGCGGGACGCCCTCACCCAGCCGGTCCGCATCCTGCTGCCCGACGGGACGCACGAGATCGTCCGGCCGTACACAGCCTGGTGGCTGCGCGGGAACCCGGTCCTCGACGGCCGCCGCCCGGCCGGCCTGCGCGCCGAGGGCGGCGACCCGCTCCTGCACGGCCTGTACGACGCCGCCGACGCCACCGGCTTCAACGACGAGCAGGTCCTGCGGGCGCTCGGCGTCCGCACGTCCGTCGCCGCCCTCCTCGCCGAACCGGGCGGGGCCGCCGAGCTCCTGGACCGCCTGGCCGACCTCGACCGTGAGGTCACCTCGTCCCAACTGCACGCCCTCTACAGCGCGTTGGCGGATCTCGACCCCGAGCAGGTCACCCTGCCGGACGAGCTGCGGGCCGTGGTGGACGGCCGGGTGACCGTCGTGGACGCGGCCGACGCCGTGGTCGTCGACTCGCCCGACCTGCTGCCCTTCACCACCGGCACCCCGCTGCTCCCCGTCCGCCCGTCCCGAGCCGCCGACCTCGCCGAGCTGTTCCAGGTCCGGCGGCTGAGCGAGTCCGTGACCGGCGAGGTCACGAGCGAGGGCGTCGAACACGACGTCCCGGAGTCCGTACGGGTCCTGCTGGGCCCCTCGACCCCGACGACGTACGTCGAGCACGAGGAGCTCTTCGTCGACGACACCGAACTCGACTGGCGCCGCACCCGCGACGGCGTACTGCACGCCGCCACCGTGGAGGGCGTCGCCGCGGGCCTCGCCTGGGCGGCCGGCCAGTGGCCCCGCCGCTTCGAGGTCGGCGCCCTCCTGGAGGACCCGTCCAGGACGGAGGAACTGGCACGGGACCGCTGGTTCGACTGACCACCGCCGTGCGGCTTTCGTGATGCCACGATGGCACCGACTTGAGATTGAGCCGCAGAGGCCTCCCACCGTGGGGGCCTCTGCGTGGCCGGAATCGCGTTCTATCCAGCCGCGGGATCGGTGGACGCCGGGCTCTTGCCGCTCTGGTCAAAACCAGACGCTTGCCCGAGGACAACAACCCAAGTGTCCTTCTCGCGCGACATCTGGATGTAGGTACTGAACTTCTTCCCCTGACGGTCCGTGCCCGAGACCTGTGTACTGGCCTCGTCAGGGCCGACATCATGGGACACGTCCATGCTCTTGATCTTCAGACCACGTCCGCCGTGCTCCGCGATGATGTCCCGGGCTTCCTGCTCTGTTCCTTCGTGCCCCGATGGAGCCAGTCCCACCAGACTGGTGACATTCTGGTCGTTGAGAGCGGAGATATAGGCTTTGGCGGTTTCCTGTTCCGTCCGCTGTACATCGGAGGAACCGTCACTGGAGCAGCCGCTCAGCACAACACCTCCGACCAGAGCCGCAACCCAGAGTGTGCCCTTCGGGAAAGTCATGTGCTGCTCCCTTGTCACGTGCGATGCGCGTACCAGGCGGCGTTCGGGTACTTTCTCAGGAGAGTGCTCAGTTTCACATTGTGCTTACTCGGAGTGTGGTACGTGAGATAGATTTCTCCCTTGCTTCCGCGCTTGGTTACGATCATGGTGTGGTCGATGATGCCATCCCGCTTCCAGTCGGCCTGGAGGACATCGGCCGAAAGAAGCTGCCAAACGTTGCTCAGTATTCTGGTCCGCTTGGAGTGCTTCTTGGCGAACCAGTACCAGTTCTCCGCCCCTGCCCAGGTGTAACTGGTCGTCGACTCGAATGAGCCGTAGAACCACTTCTTGTTGTCCTTGCGGGTGACAAAGCTCCCGGCCGTGGTGTTCCAGCCGCCCGAGCGCATGGCTTGCGATATGAAGTTCGTGCAGTCGCTGCCGTACTTCCGGTAGTCCGAGTTCGCGGTCTTCCAGTACTTGTTCGCGTAGCTCACCATCTTGCCGTAGCTGTAGCCGGCGTTGGCAGCCCTTGTGCGGACCGATCCCTCCGCGGGGTCGGTCTCCAGTGGTTTGTCGTCCTCGACGTCAGTCACTGGAACAGTGCTGCCCCCTGCCTCCAACTGGCCCTCGCTCTCAGCGTCTGAGGGTGTGGCACTTCCGGGCTGGCCGGGCTGGGTGACCGGACCTGGCCCGGTCAGGCTCGCATCGATCGTGTCGCTGTCCAGGAGCCAGCCTCCGTCGGACGCTCGGACGAAGGTCAGGGTATGAGGCACCGAATACTCCTCGTACTCGGGATCCCCGGCCGGCACGTTGGGATAATAGAGCCGCGCATCCTCCGTGGCTTCCATGGTGGCCGTATCGGCCTCCACTGTGGTTGTCACCGCAGTGACGCTCACTTCAGCACGAGAGTAGCCGCCGTTATCCCGATTGAGTTGCGCGCGCAGGAGCGCCAATGCTGCATATTCCCTTGCGGTTTTGGCCGCGAGCGCAGCGGTCATCTTTCCCTTTGCGGACGCTGCTGGTGCCGCCTTCTTCGCCTTTTCTGCTCCCTCGGCGGTGATGACGTTCGCGCGTTCCTTGAGATATTCGGACGTGATGTCCATCATTCCCGCGGTGTCGTCGCTCGAAAGCGCTGCCGGGGCAGGTGCCGCCTCGACGTGAGGTGCGGAGAGACCAATGGTCGCGAGAGAAAGGATGGTTGCGCAGTATACGCTTCTAATGCGTGCATGCGAATGCACAGGATTTCCCCCCGGAATGTTTTTATCGGTCGACGCCATTGATATGTTGGCGGTCCGTGAAAAGTGAAGATCTTGGTCGACGAACGGCCGAAACCTGCCTGCATGTGGCCGGTTCGGGTGCGGAATCTCGACCTCCGGCGGGCCCGTCTGGGGCGCCGTATCCGACGCCCGGGCACTACCATGAGGCCGCATTCGGCAAGCCGATCGTGGCGGGCACCGGCCAGAAGGTGACCGCCCGGTGACGTTCACCGTCAAGCCCGGAGCGTCGAGGTCTACCGCGGCTCGTACGACGAGCTGGCGCAAATCCTCTTCGGCGACGGCGTGGACCGGGAAGCCCCGGACGCCAACTTCAGCAGGGCCGACTGCGCCGAGAAGGGTGGCGTAGTGGGTGACTTCATCGACGTGCAGTAGGCCCCTCGGGTGTGTCGGGGTGAGTGGTGAAGATGACCTTGGTCACGTGTACGCAAAAGATTCACCTCGCGTACAACCATTCACCCCCGTCACGCATCTGATCACTCGGGTCAACAGACTCTTGATCACTTCGGCCCCGACGTGAGGACGATGCCGTCCGGGGCCCTTTCTCCATCAGGGGAACGCATGCGCATACGTGCCACCGTGGCCGCCGTCACCGGCGCCCTGGCTCTCTCCGCCTTCGCCGTTCCGGCCGCTCAGGCCGACGACTCCGCCATCTCGCGCGCGGACGTCGCGAAGGTGCTCGACTCCGCCCACGCCGTCTCCGGCAAGAGCGGCGCCCGTATCGCCGCCGCCGAGGCCGACGCGCCGTACGCTCTCGACGCGAGCTTCTCGAACGTCAAGATCAATGGCGGCAAGGCGATCGTCGCCGGTACCAGCAAGCAGGTCACCGTCCCGACGACGTTCACGCTGACGCACGCCGCCGACGTCGACATCGCCGCGGCCGACTTCGTCGTCGACCTGGAGATCTACCGCGGTTCCTACGAGTCGCCGGACAACTACCTGTTCGGTGACCTGTACCCGACCTGCACGCCGGTCTCCACCACCGTCGCGTCCTGCAAGGGCACGATCGATGTCCGTCCGGGCGACGGCGAACTCCTCAACTCCCACGCCGGTACGTGGAACGCCAACGCCTACGCCGTCGCCTTCAACGGCCAGGACCCGTCCGCCGAGGACTTCGACGTCACCAAGGTCGGTGTCGCCGAGGTCGCCAAGGTCGGCACCACCAAGGTCCAGCGCTTCTCCAAGCTGACCGTCAACGCCTCGCCGGAGCCCGTGAAGAAGGGCAAGACCATCACGGTCAAGGGCAACCTGACGCGGGCCAACTGGGAGACCAACAAGTACGCGGGGTACACCGTCCAGTCGGTGAAGCTCCAGTTCAAGAAGAAGGGCACGTCCACGTACGTGGATGTCAAGACGGTCAAGTCCGGTTCGGCCGGTGCCCTGAAGACCACTGTCAAGGCTGCGGCCGACGGTTACTTCCGCTACAACTTCGCCGGCACGACGACCACTCCGGCCGTGAAGGCCGCAGGCGACTTCGTCGACGTGAACTAGCCCTCCCGCCTCACCAGCCACTGGCCCCACACCTCGACAGGCGTGGGGCCAGTGGCGTTGAGGGGGCTGGCGGGGGGTGTGTTGTGGGTGCGGCCCGGTGGGGGCTTGTCGCGCAGTTCCCCGCGCCCCTGGGAGGTGCGTGGTTGACGTACTGGGTTCACCGCGGGCCGGTGGGGGTTGCCCGCGCAGTTCCCCGCGCCCCTAAAAAGCGGGGCTGCGCCCCTGGCTTTTTGTCTTTAGGGGCGCGGGGAACTGCGCGCTCAGCCGAAACGCACCCGCACTCGACACACGACACCGACCCCCACCCACCCAGGGGCGCGGGGAACTGCGCGACAAGCCACGACGAACCCGCACCCCGCCAACCGACCGATCCACCCACCCCTACGCGGGGAACCTCCGGTCGACCCACCTCCACACGAGTTCCAGTGATGCCGAGGCCACCACCGCTATGCCGACGGCAGTCCACGGCATCGTCGTTCCGACCAGCTTGAGCGCGAAGAACTCCTGGAGCCACGGCACGACGAGCACGATCACGAACCCGAGCCCCATCGCGGCAACGAGCCCCACCCGCCACCACGTGTAGGGCCGCGCGATGATCGCAAGGACCCACATCGCGATCAGGAACAAGGTCAACGTGGCCGCACTGGTCTCCGCGTCCAACGCCCCTTCCCCCGTGTAGTGGTGACGAGCGATCAGATACGTGGCGAACGTGGCCACCGCCGCGACGACCCCGCCCGGAATCGAGTACCGCATCACCCGCCGCACGAAGTGCGGCCGAGCCCGCTCCTTGTTGGGCGCCAGGGCCAGGAAGAACGCCGGCACACCGATCGTCAGCGTCGACAACAGGGTCAAGTGCCGCGGCAGGAACGGGTACTCCACCTGCGAGCACACCACCATCACCGCGAGCAGCACCGAGTACACGGTCTTGACCAGGAACAACGTCGCGACCCGAGTGATGTTCCCGATCACCCGCCGCCCCTCGGCGACGACGGACGGCAGTGTCGCGAAGCTGTTGTTCAGCAGCACGATCTGGGCGACGGCCCGGGTCGCCTCAGACCCGGACCCCATCGCGACCCCGATGTCGGCGTCCTTGAGAGCGAGCACGTCGTTGACGCCGTCACCGGTCATCGCGACCGTGTGCCCGTGCGACTGGAGCGCCCCCACCATGTCCCGCTTCTGCTGCGGAGTGACCCGCCCGAACACCGTCCCCTCGTCCAGCGCCCTGGCCATCTCCTCCTTCTCGGTGGGCAGCCGCCGCGCGTCGACGGTGGCGGAGGCACCGGGCAGCCCGAGCTTGGCGGCGACCGCGCCGACCGACACCGCGTTGTCGCCGGAGATCACCTTGGCCCGTACGTCCTGCTCCTCGAAGTACCGCAGGGTGTCCGCCGCGTCGGGCCGCAGCCGCTGCTCCAGGACGACGAGCGCGGCCGGCCGGGCGCCGTCCTGGACCCGCGGGTCGTCGAGGTCCTTGTCGGCGCGGGCCAGCAGCAGCACCCGCAGCCCCTGCTCGTTGAGGTGCTCGGTCTCGGCGAGCGCCGGGTCCTCGGACGGCAACAGCACGTCCGGGGCACCCAGCAGCCACGTACTCGACGCGCCGTCGCCCTCGCTGAAGGACGCCCCGCTGTACTTGCGCGCGGAGGAGAAGGGCAGCGACTCGACGCAGCGCCAGCCCTCGCCGTCCGGGTAGGCGTCGATGATCGCCTGGAGCGAGGCGTTCGGCCGCGGGTCCGACTCGCCGAGGGCGCCCAGCACCTTCCGTACGTACGACTCGTCGCTGCCGTTGAGGGGGCGCAGCTCGGTGACGTCCATGCCGCCCTCGGTCAGCGTGCCCGTCTTGTCGAGGCAGACGGTGTCGACGCGGGCGAGGCCCTCGATGGCCGGTAGTTCCTGGACGAGGCACTGTTTCCGGCCAAGCCGGATGACCCCGATCGCGAAGGCGACGGAGGTGAGGAGGACCAGCCCCTCCGGGACCATGGGCACGATGCCGCCGACGGCCCGCGCGATCGAGTCCTTGAAGTCGTCGTTCTTGACGACGAGTTGGGTGATGGCCAGGCCGATCGCGGCCGGGATCATCATCCACGTCACGTACTTGAGGATCGTGGAGATACCGGTCCGCAGCTCGGAGTGGACGAGGGTGAAGCGGCTCGCCTCCTCGGCGAGCTGCGCCGCGTACGCCTCGCGCCCCACCTTCGTCGCGGTGAACGCGCCGCCGCCCGCCACCACGAAACTGCCCGACATGACCTGGTCGCCGGGCTGTTTGACGACCGGGTCCGCCTCACCGGTGAGCAGCGACTCGTCGATCTCCAGACCGTCGGCCTCGACGCACTCGCCGTCCACGACGATCTTGTCGCCGGGTCCGATCTCGATCAGATCCCCGAGCACGATCTCGGAGGTGCCGACCTCGGCGGCGACCCCGTCCCTGCGGACGGTCGGCCGCGCCTCCCCGATCACCGCCAGCGAGTCCAGGGTCTTCTTCGCGCGCAGCTCCTGGATGATGCCGATCCCGGTGTTCGCGAGGATCACATAGCCGAACAGGCTGTCCTGGAACGGCGCGACGAACATCATGATCAGCCAGAGCACGCCGATGATCGCGTTGAACCGGGTGAAGACGTTCGCCCGGACGATGTCGGCCATGGAGCGACTGCTGCGCACGGGTACGTCGTTGACCTCGCCCCGCGCCACCCGCTCGGCGACCTCGGCCGCGGTGAGGCCCACCGGCCTCGGGGCGGGGGCGGGTATGGGTGTGGGATGCACAGGGTCGAGTTCGGCACCCGCGTCGATGTGCGTCATGCATCCGACGGTACGGGGGGATATACGGCTTCACCCGCCGAGTGCGGCAAAGATCCGACCAGGGGAGGACACGGAATGGTTCCGTGGTTGTACGGAGGCGCTCCGCTGGGGCGGGGGGCGGGGATGTGTCCGCGGCCCGGTGGGGGCTGGTCGCGCAGTTCCCCGCGCCCCTAACGGGGCGTCGCCTCGTCCCTCTTCAGCGCCGCTTCGCGGCCTCGTACGTACCAGATGCCGATCAGGCCGAGGCCCGCGCCGGCCAGGCAGGTCCAGAGCCACCACAGGTGTCCGTGGTCGTCGAACCAGTTGTAGAAGGGGAGCTGTGCCAGGAAGAGGACGAACCAGAGGATCGTGCCACCCGTGATGGTGGCGACCACGGGACCCTCCAGGGGCTCCGGCGCCTCGTGTTTCGGGGATCCCGAAAAAAACCCTGCCATGGGGGACAGCTTACGAGGTGATCAGGACCATGCGCGGGCGGTCATGTCTACGCGCGGAGATAGCGTTCTCGATGACGTATGTTCATACTGAAACTGTTTGTTTCTGGCCAGTTCTGTTCGTATGAAACTCCAAATCACGAAACGCCACCTGGGCATCGGGGATGTCCGCCGGCGATGAGGTCCCCGCATGCCCACCTCGGCCCCCGCCAAGGCCTCCGCGCCCAAGCAGCCGGACCCCCGGTCCGGCTCCGGCGCGCTCGACCGCTACTTCCGGATCTCCGAGCGCCACAGCACGCTGTCGCGCGAGATCCGTGGCGGTTTCGCCACCTTCTTCGCGATGGCCTACATCATCGTGCTGAACCCGATCATCCTGGGCAGCGCGAAGGACATGTACGGACACCAGCTGGACAACGGCCAGCTGGTCACCGCGACCGCGCTGACCGCGGCGTTCACCACGCTTCTGATGGGCGTCATCGGCAACGTACCGATCGCGCTCGCCGCCGGTCTCGGCGTGAACACCGTCGTCGCGCTCCAGCTCGCGCCCCGGATGTCCTGGCCGGACGCCATGGGCATGGTGGTGCTCGCGGGATTCGTGGTGATGCTGCTCGTCGCCACCGGTCTGCGTGAGCGCGTGATGAACGCCGTGCCGCTCGGCCTGCGCAAGGGCATCGCGATCGGCATCGGCCTGTTCATCATGCTGATCGGCCTGGTCGACTCGGGCTTCGTCTCGCGCATCCCGGACGCCGCCCAGACCACCGTGCCGCTGCAGCTCGGCGGGACCGGTCACCTCGACGGCTGGCCCGTACTCGTCTTCGTCCTGGGCACGCTCCTCACCCTCGCGCTGATCGTGCGCAAGGTGCCGGGCGCGATCCTGATCTCGATCGTCGCCATGACCGTCGTCGCGGTCGTCATCAACGCCGTCGCCACGGTGCCCTCCTGGGGTCTGACCACCCCGAAGTGGCCCGGCAGCCCGGTCGCGAGCCCCGACTTCGGACTCGTCGGCCAGGTCAGCCTCTTCGGCGGCTTCGGCAAGGTCGGCGTACTGACCGGTGTGCTGTTCGTCTTCACCGTGCTGCTGTCGTGCTTCTTCGACGCGATGGGCACGATCATGGGCATCGGCGACGAGGCGAAGCTGACCGACAAGGACGGCAACATGCCGGGCATCAACAAGGTGCTCTTCGTCGACGGCATCGCGGTCGCCGCGGGCGGCGCCACCTCGTCCTCCGCCACCACCTGCTTCGTGGAGTCCACGGCAGGCGTCGGCGAGGGCGCGCGCACCGGTTTCGCGAACGTCGTCACCGGCGCGCTCTTCGGTGCCGCGCTCTTCCTGACCCCCGTCGCCGCGATGGTCCCGTCCCAGGCCGCCACGCCCGCACTGCTCGCGGTCGGCTTCCTGATCATGTCCGGCTCGATCCGCCAGATCGACTGGAGCGACCACACCATCGCGATCCCGGCGTTCGTGACGATGCTGATGATGCCGTTCACGTACTCGATCACGAACGGCATCGGCATGGGCTTCATCACGTTCGTCGTGCTGCGGCTCGCGGCCGGGCGCGGGCGGGACGTACCGGTCGCGATGTACGTGGTGTCGGCGGTGTTCGTCTTCTACTACCTGATGCCGGCGCTGGGCCTGACCTGAGCCTCAGGTGACGCCGTAGAACTTTTCCGTCTCCTCGACCGCGGTCTGGAACCGCTCGTCGAAGTCGTCGCGCACGAGCGTCCGGACGACGTAGTCCTGGACGCTCATTCCCCTTTTCGCCGCATGGTGCCGGAGCCGATCGAGCAGCTCCCCGTCTATCCGCAGGCTGAGCACACTGGTCCCCATGCGGTCGAGGGTTGCCGTATCCGGCCGCCCCTCGGGTCACTTTCCGGAGCGGTCTCACTCGTATGAGTGATGAAATGCGTCAGTGGCCCGTTTCACGGGCATCAGGCGTGCACCCGGGTGGTCTTTAGCGAGAGTAATGAGTTACTCTAAGGAACATGCCTGACCTCACCCATGGCGACGACGTTGCCGCCGTGAACTCCCTGCGATCCGCCGTGATGCGCCTGTCACGTCGACTCAAGCACCAGCGGGTCGACGAGTCGCTGAGCCCGACCGAGATGTCGGTGCTCGGCACCCTCGCCCGCTGCGGCACGGCCACCCCGGGCGAGCTCGCCCGCAAGGAGCATGTGCAGCCGCCCTCGATGACCCGCATCGTGGCGCTCCTCGAAGCCAAGGGGCTGGTCAAGCTGGAGCCGCATCCCGAGGACCGGCGCCAGAAGGTCGTCACGCAGACCGAGCGGGCCGAGGCCATGCTCGACGAGAGCCGCCGCAAGCGGAACGCGTGGCTGGCCGGACTGGTCGAGGGCCTCGACGAGGACGACTGGGCGAAGCTCCGCGAGGCCGCCCCCGTCCTGGAGAAGCTCGCGCATCTGTAACCGCGCGCACCCGCACGCCGCGCGCACCGAACCCATCCCCGTCCAAGGAGGCGAACGCCGTTGAGTACGGGACCCGGAGCAGACTCCGCCCCCGCACCTGCCGCCCACAACTCCCCGTCCGCTCCCAAGCCCCGCTCCTCGATGTTCAGCTCGCTGAAGATCAGGAACTACCGGCTGTTCTTCACCGGCCAGGTCGTCTCCAACACCGGCACCTGGATGCAGCGAATCGCCCAGGACTGGCTGGTGCTGAGCCTCACCGGCTCCTCCGCCGCCGTCGGTATCACCACGGCCCTGCAGTTCCTGCCGATGCTGCTCTTCGGCCTCTACGGCGGTGTCCTCGTGGACCGCCTCCCGAAGCGCCCGACGCTGCTGGCCACCCAGACCGCCATGGGCCTCACCGGCCTCGCGCTCGCCTTCCTCACCATCTCCGGCCACGTCCAGGTCTGGCACGTCTATGTCGCCGCCTTCGCCGTCGGCCTCGCCACGGTGATGGACAACCCGGCCAGGCAGTCCTTCGTCTCCGAGATGGTCGGCCCCGAGCAGCTGCAGAACGCGGTCAGCCTCAACTCCGCCAACTTCCAGTCCGCCCGTCTCGTCGGCCCCGCCGTCGCGGGCCTGCTCATCACGAGCGTCGGCACGGGCTGGGCGTTCCTGCTCAACGGACTGTCGTTCGTCGCGCCCATCACCGGTCTGCTCCTGATGCGCTCCCGCGAGCTGAACCAGGTCGAGCGCACCCCGCGGGGCAAGGGCCAGCTCCGCGAGGGCCTGCGCTATGTCGCAGGGCGCCCCGACCTGATGTGGCCGATCATCCTCGTCGGCTTCATCGGCACCTTCGGCTTCAACTTCCCCGTCTGGCTCTCGGCCTACGCGGACGACGTCTTCCACGCCGGCGCGGGCGCGTACAGCCTCTTCAACACGCTGATGGCCGTGGGTTCGCTCGCGGGCGCGCTGCTCGCCGCCCGGCGCGGCACGGCCCGGGCGCGGGTGCTGGTCGCGGCGGCCGTCGCCTTCGGTGTCCTGGAGATCGTGGCCGCCCTGGCCCCGTCCTACTGGCTGTTCGCCCTGCTCATGGTCCCGATCGGGATCGCCGGCCTGACGGTCAACGTCACGGCGAACACCGCTGTCCAGATGGGCACCGACCCGGCCATGCGCGGCCGCGTCATGGCCCTGTTCATGATGGTCTTCATGGGCGGTACGCCGCTGGGGGCGCCCGTCGTCGGCTGGATCACGGACGCCTACGGCCCCCGGGTCGGCTTCGCCGTCGGCGGAGTCGTCTCGGCCCTGGCCGCGGTCACCGTCGGCCTCGCCCTGGCCCGCGTGGGCGGCCTGCGCCTGTCGGTCGGCTGGCACCACGGCCATCCGCAGGTCCGCTTCGTGCCGAGGGAGCGTGCGCTGGCGACTGCCGCCTAGGCGATCGCCCGTATCCGTTCCAGGGCGAGGCGGAAGGCCGTCGGCTCGACCTTCAGCGGCCCGTTGAACGGATAGTTGAACTCGTAGACGATGAGGAGCATGACGCCCACGGTGACGGTGAGGGCGAACGCCACGCCTCCGTGGGCGCGCAGGCTCTCCATGCCGAAGAGGAAGACGAAGCCGATGTTGACCGCGGCGCCGATGAGCAGCACGGCCCACAGCAGGTCGGGCACGCCCGCCGTCGCGGCCTCGTTCACCCGCTCCCGGCGCGCGTCGCCGAGCTGGGCGACCGCTTCGAGGGCGACGTCGTAACGGGCCTGGTCGGCGAGGGTGTCCGGCTGGGCGGAGTTGACCGTCTCGCGGATCTCGGTGAACAGCGTCCACGCCGCGGCGGCGTCACGCTGCTCGCCCATCAGCGGCCACTCGTCGTCGATCACCGTCCGCGTGTACCGCTCGGTGAGGTCGCCGAGGCGGTCGCGGTCCGGCGCCGGGAGCGTACGGCCGTACCAGGCGATCTGCAGCAGCGCGTTCGTCTCCGTGTACGTGTTCTCGTGGGCCTGTGACCGGGTGTCCCAGACCCCCACCACGACCATCGCGAGCACCACGGCGTAGATCACGCCGATCTCCGCGTACACGAACCCCAGAACGTCGTTGTGCGCCTTCCGCCGCGCGACCGGTACGACACGGGCGACCACGAAGACGACGGCCGTCGCCGCGGCCGAACACACCATGATCAGCAAGAGCCCGAGCACCGGCATGTGGACGTCCCCCCGTAGTCCCCCGCAGACGAGTGCACGTCGGTGTACGCCTGCACGTCCGTGTACGCCTGCACATCCATGGTGCGGGGCCGTGTGCCCGGTGATCCATTCCCTGGAAGGGTGACGCCATGAGACTCTTCGCCGCCGTGCTGCCCCCGGAGAACGTGACCGCCGAACTCGCCTCGGTGGTCGATGAGTTGAGGAACCTGCCCGAGCCGGGCCCGGGGTTGCGCTGGACGGGCCTGCCCGGCTGGCACTTCACGCTCGCGTTCTACGGAGAGGTCGACGACGGGCTCGTACCGGATCTGTCGGCCCGCCTGGAACGCGCGGCGCGGCGGACGGACCCCTTCCCCCTGTCCCTGCGGGGCGGCGGCCGTTTCGGGGGCCGCGCGTTGTGGGCGGGCGCCGCGGGGGACGTACGTACGTTGCGGCTGCTCGCCGAGCGGGCGGGGGCGGCCGGGCACAAGGCGGGGGTGGAGCGGGAGGAGCACCGGCGGTACCGGCCGCATCTCACGCTGGCGCGGAGCCGGGAGGAGGCGGACCTCGCCCCGTACGTGTCCTTGCTCGACGGGTTCGAGGGGCGGGCGTGGACGGTTGCCGATCTGTGTCTGATGCGGAGTCGGCTGCCCGTCTCGGGGGTGCCCGGGGAGCAGCCGCGGTACGAGGTGCACGGGCGGTGGCCCCTCGGCGGGCCGGTCGACGGACCCCTCGCCGGGGGTGGCTGAGGGAGGGGCGGTTAGGCTCGGTGGTGTGGACCCGAAGACGCGTAACCGGATCATGGCCGGTGTTCTTGTGCTGATGTTCGTTGTGGTGGCGATGGCGGCCGCGGTCGGTAGGTAGCCGTTTGCCTCCGGCGGCGGGTTGTTGGCCGCGGGCCCGTTGTGGTCCCCCAGCCTTCGGCCGGGAGGTGCCCCCAGGTCGCGCAGTTCCCCGCGCCCCTTCAGGGCGCCCCCGCCGGGGCGCCCTTTCCACGTGCCACTACCAGGCGAAGGCCTCCGGGGACGGGCCCGGGCCCGGGAAGATCTCGTCGAGGCCGGTCAGCAGGTCGTCGGTCAGTTCCAGTTCGACGGCCCGCAGGGCGGATTCCAGTTGCTCGGCGGTGCGCGGTCCGACGATCGGGCCGGTGACGCCGGGGCGGGTGAGGAGCCAGGCCAGGGCGGCCTCGCCGGGCTCGATGCCGTGCTTGTCGAGCAGGTCCTCGTACGACTGGATCTGTGCGCGGATGGCGGTGTTGGCGAGGGAGTCGGCGGCCCGGCCGCTCGCCCGGCGTCCGCCCTCGACCTCCTTCTTGATGACCCCGCCGAGCAGACCGCCGTGCAGCGGGGACCACGGGATGACACCGAGCCCGTACTCCTGCGCGGCCGGAATGACCTCCATCTCGGCGCGGCGCTCGGCGAGGTTGTAGAGGCACTGCTCGCTGACGAGCCCGATGGTGCCGCCGCGCCGGGCGGCGATCTCGTTGGCCTGGGCGATCTTGTAGCCGGGGAAGTTGGAGGACCCGACGTAGAGGATCTTGCCCTGCTGTACGAGCACGTCGATGGCCTGCCAGATCTCCTCGAAGGGAGTGCGGCGGTCGATGTGATGGAACTGGTAGATGTCGATGTAGTCGGTCCGGAGCCGCTTGAGGCTCGCGTCGACCGCACGGCGGATGTTGACCGCGGAGAGCTTGTCGTGGTTGGGCCAGGCGTCGCCGTCGGCGGCCATGTTCCCGTACACCTTGGTGGCGAGCACGACCTTGTCGCGCCGCTCGCCGCCCTTGGCGAACCAGTTGCCGATGATCTCTTCGGTACGGCCCTTGTTCTCGCCCCAGCCGTACACGTTGGCGGTGTCGAAGTAGTTGATCCCCGCGTCCAGCGCCGCGTCCATGATCGCGTGGCTGTCGGCCTCGTCGGTCTGCGGACCGAAGTTCATGGTGCCGAGCACGAGTCGGCTGACCTTGAGTCCTGTGCGTCCCAGCTGCGTGTACTTCATGGCTCATAGCCAACGTGGTGGAGTGCGCTCTAGGCAACACCACTCCTGGGACACGTCCGGCCGATCATGTCGCGCACGCGTGCTCGCACGCGGGGCGGACGTCCGCCCCGCGTGCGAGAAGGAGCTCAACTCCTAGGGTTTGGACCCGGTGTTCGTCGCCCCTGTCCTGCGGACGTGCAGCACGCTGCCGTCCAGGGGCAGTGCGGACACGCCCACCAGGGTGAGGCCCGCGTCGGCGAACAGCCGGGCGTAGTGGTCGGCGCTCCGTTCGCGGCCGCCGACGTTGCACATCATGTGCAGGTCCCAGGCCGTGGCCAGCGAGGCCGAGCCGTCGGCGGGCAGGACGCGTTCGACGACGAGCAGATCGGCGGCGGGGGGCATCGCGCGGGCGCAGTGGCGCAGGATCTCGACGCAGCGGTCGTCGTCCCAGTCGTGCAGCACGCGGGACAGGACGTAGACGTCGCCGCCCGCGGGTACGTCCGCGAAGTCGCCCGCCCGGAAGGCGCACCGCTCCGCGTGGCCGGCCGCGCCGAGGAGGCGGCGGGCGGTCTCCACGGTGTGCGGGCGCTCCAGCAGGATGCCGTGCAGGCGGGGATGTGCGGAAAGGATTCGGCCGAGCAGTTCCCCGTTGCCGCCGGCGATGTCGACCACGGTGTCCCCTTCCGCCGCCGCGGTGAGGACCGGGTGGACGGGCAGCGGGTCGAACATCCGTGAACCGGCGGCCATGGACCGGTCGAAGAGTTCGGCGAGTTCGGGATCGCGGGCGAAGTGGTCGAAGTGGTTCTCGCCGAAGCGCTGCTCGAAGGCGACCTGTCCGGTGCGCACGGTGTGGTCGAGCCCGGCGAAGGACTCGTAGAACGGTCCCCCGTACATCAGCGCCAGCGCCCGCATCGACCCTTCGGCGTCCGTGCGCAGCAGCCCGCCGGTGTCCGTGAGCCGGAAACCGTCGCGGTCCTCGCCCACCACGCCGAGCATGGCGAGATAGCGCAGCAGGGTGGCCAGGTTCGGCGCCGACGCACCGATGTCCCGCGCCAGTTCGTCCACGCCGACGGCCCGTTCCTCGTCCATCGCGTCGGCCACCCCAAGGCGCGCGAACGCGGCCAGGGCCTGTGTCGTCCACGCCCCGGTCAGCAGGCGCAGCAGGGTCTCGGCGGGCTGTCGCCTGCGGTGCTCGTCGAGGTGGGCGGCGAGGACGTCGCGGTGGTCGCCGGGGACGTACAGCTCCACGCGCCGGTACCCGGCCGCCTTGGCCTCGGCGGGCGCGCTGAAGTAGAACACCGTGCCGTTCTCGTGCGGGTTGTAGCCGCCGCCGTCAGGGGACGCGCCGTACCGCCCGAAGGCCGCGCACAGGCCGCGCAGCACCAGCGGGTCCGGTGTGGCGACCTCGAACGCGACATGCGTCTCGTGCTGTTGCTCCCGCTCGTGCGCGGCGACCGAGTCGAGGTCCGACCCCGGCGGCACGGTCAGCGCGAACACCTCGACCATGCGCCGCGCCCCGTCCAGGCACTCCACCGCGGGGCGCAGAATGCCGACGTCGAGCTCCGCCGCACTGCGCTTGTGCCGTACGGCGAGACGCTCGCGCACGATGACACTGGGCCGCGGTGGCGCGTCCGCTTCGAGCCCGCAGGCGGCGAGCGTGGCGCTCAGCGCCGCCTCGTCGGGCGGGAAGACGAGCAGCGCCGCGTGCGAGAAGTCGCAGCGCTCCGCCAGGGCCCGCAGCTCAGGGCCGTCGAGCCCGGGGAGCAGGAGCTGGAGCAGTGTGGCGGTGTCCTGTTCCTTGACGAAGCCGACCGTCGCGCGCAGGCGGGACGTATCGCCCGACAATGCTGTGATCATTGCGGGTGGATCCTCATTCCGGGGTTCGGATGTACACGTACGGACGTACGCGGGTGCGGAGTTGGGAAGCAGTGGCGGGACAGGGGGGAAGCAGCGACCGGGTACGGGGAAGCAGCGACGGGATATGGGGGGCTACACGCCGACGTAGTGCTCGGCGAACCAGTCCTGCTGGCTGCGCGAGGTGCGCAGCGAGGTGAGGCGGGAGCGGCGCAGGGAGTTGTGGAACAGCGACTCGCCGTCCGCGCCGGACGGGCCGTGCAGCAGCCCGATCATCCAGTGCGAGAACTCCTGCGCACGCCAGATGTGCGTCAGACACCGTGCCGAGTAGGCGTCGAGGCCCTTGGAGTCCCCGACGACGAGGTCGTCGATGAGGGCGCGGCCCAGGACCTCCGCTTCCAGGACCGCGAGATTGGCGCCCTTCGCGGCGGAGGGGCTGATCAGACCGGCGGCGTCGCCGACGAGGAACAGGGCGCCGTGGCGCAGCGGTTCGAGCACGTCGGACTCCAGGTCGACGACGGAACGCTGCACGAGGCGCCCGCGGTGCAGCGGACCGTATGTGCGCGCCCGCATCCGCAGCTCCAGCTCGTCCCAGATCCGTTCCTCGGACCAGGCGTCGGCGGGGGTGCCGCGCTCGCACTGCAGGTAGTAGCGGGTGACCTCGCTGGTACGGGCCATGTGCCCGGCGAACCCGCGCTCGTGCACCGCGTATCCGACGGCGTCCAGACTGGGCGGCGCCTCGGCGAGCAGGCCGAGCCAGGTGACGCCGTGGTCGCGGTGGTGGCGGACGGTACCGGCCGGCAGTGAACGCCGGGCAGCGCCGTGCCGCCCGTCGCAGCCGGCCACGTACCGTGCCCGCCACAGGGCGGGCCGCCCGTCGGCCTCACGCACGGCCACCTCGGGCCGCTCGCTGTCGGCGGCGCGCACGGCCACGGCCTCGCTGCCGAAACGGATCTGTCCGCCGCGGTCCAGGAACCGCGTCAACAGGTCGGTCACCAGGTCCTGTTGGGGGTAGACGGTGTGCGGCTCCCCCTGCCCGAGCCCGCCGTAGTCCAGCCGGAACCGGCCGTCCTCGGTACGGAACTCGCAGGTGCTGTGGAGCTGCCCGCGCCGGTGCAGCCCGTCGGCGAGACCGTGCCGCTCCAGGATCCGCACGGTGTTGGCGGCCAGGAACCCGGCACGCGCCCGCGTCTGCACATGCGTGCGCTCCGCCCGCTCCAGGACGACGCAGTCGATCCCCCTGTCCACCAGGATGTTGCCGAGCACGAGCCCGGCCGGCCCGGCCCCGAGGACGACCACACCGGTCGCGTGTTCGGCCGCTCGCCGCCGACTCTTCCCGTCTGTCACGGAACCAGATATTAAGTAGCCTAAAACCGGTTGTCCCACCGAAATCACCTGAATGCCTGGCTTGACCGCCAAGATCACCACAGCGGGCGGACGCCGGGTGTATTGACGCGCGGCGCTGTTCCTTCGCCTTCGGGGCCAGGAGTTCCGGACACCTTGCCGGGCGCGGGAGTCACTTCAGGGACACGCTGAGGGCGTACACCCTGGTGACCTGTTTCGGGCTGCTGTTGTTGTCGCTGATCAGATAGAGCAGGCGGCGGCCACGGTGTTCCCCCTCGGTGAGGCGGCCGCCGAGAGCCATGCCCTCCACGTTGTCGAGGAGCGGGTTCGGCTGGGTCTGTCCCTCGGGTGCCTTGAGGTCTCCGGAGGGGCAGTCGGCCAGGTCGAGTACGAGCCGCTTGCTCTCGGTGGCGAAGGTGTCGGGGAGTTCGTCGGTCAGGTACTTGACCTTCGTGACGTCCTTCATGCCGGTGAGCGTGACGTCGTAGACGCGGATCCTGTTGCCCATGCCCGCGGCGTACGTGCGCTCCAGTGCGAGCAGCCGGTCGGTGTCGACCGCGACGAGTTCCGCCAGATAGGCGCCCGCGTCGGCCTCGTACGCGTACTGGCCGTCGAGGGCGTACGAGCCGCCCGGCGAGCCCGTGTAGCGCTGGATGCGCAACAGGTTGCGGCCCGCCGAGTCGCCGTCGCCGGCGAGCGGCCCTTCGAGGCCCGTGTAGAGGTGGCGGCCGTCCGACGTGGCGGTCAGGGACTCGACGTTGCGGTTTCCGTCGGCCCGCCCTCCGGAGGGGATGTTCCGCCAGGGTCCGGGGACGGGCAGGGTGCCCAGCTCCTTGCCGTCCGCGATCCGGAACCGATGGATCGCCGAGTCCCGCTCCGCACTGATCAGCATGGTGTCGGCGCCCTTCTCGACGACCAGGCCCTCACCGTCGAAGCCTCGCCTGTACGGGGTGCCGTCCTTGCGTTTGAGGGTCCGGATTCCCTCGCCGCTCTCGGGATCGGGATCGAGGCGGTCGGGGGTGCCGAGCGCGACGTGGAACATCCGGCCCGGGTCGTTGTCGGCCAATACCCATGCGTGAGCCGGTCCGTCCAGCGCGATCGCGGACAGGCCGTCCAGAGGGGCCCGCTGGTACTTCGGATCGTCGACCTTGCCCAGGGCGTCGGAGACGCTCAGCAGAGACGCGGTCTCCGAGCAGGGCCCGGCCGCCTCCTCGGCGGGCCACCAGAACATGGCCCCCGCCGTCGTGAGAGCCGCGACCACCGCCACCGCGGCTGCCACCAGGTATCCGCGCCGCCCGCGCCCGGGTGCGGTCGGTGCCCCTTCGGACGGCGGTGGGACGGCCTGCGCGACGTGCTGCCGGTTCCTGACGAAGAGCAGCGAGCCGATGCCGTTGCGGTCCTGCAGTTCGGGCTGCGGCCGCCGCTTGCGCTGCAGACTGGTGCGGACGTGGTGGAAGACCCTGCCCAGGGGCAGCACCTCCGGATCGCCCGGGATGCCGTGCCCCAGGACGTTCACGAGTTCACCGGTGAAAGCCGTGCACTCCTCGCCCCGGGGGGACAGCGCCAGTCGGTTCGCGGCCGAGGCCGCCACCACGTACGACCCCTCGACGTCGTTCATGAGGGCCGTGACCTGCAGGGTCCCCGCGGCGGACATGCCGTCGAGCGCCTTGCCGCTGTAGCAACAGTCCAGCACCACGATGCGACGCTTGGCCGAGCCGTTGTCGCGAATGGCGCGGCGCAGCCATTCGTAGGGCACCGCCCCGTCGATCTCCCCGGGTTCCGTCCCGGGAAGCGTCAGATAGAGACTGCCGTCCGAGTGGTCGATGAACCCGTGGCCCGCGTAGTAGACGATCAGAGTGTCCTGAGCGGCCGTGGCCGCTTTGCGGACCGGGCCGATCAGCTCCTGCTGTGTCGCCGGATTGGACACGACCTGGCACGATTCCCGGGCTACGCCCCAGATACCCGGGTCCGTCAACGCCTCTTCGAGCCGGGTGAGGTTGTTCCGTACGGCCCGCAGCGGATCCAGGGCGGTGTACGCGTCGACCCCGATGAGCACGCAGGCCGAACGCGCCGGATCGATCCGGGAGTTGGTCTCCCCGCTCATCGGCGACCCTCCCCGTCCTCGCCCCGGTCCTCCAAGGCGCGCAGGAGTGCCTCGGCGTCGTCGAGACGGCCGTCGGGGAGCGTGATCCTCACTCCGTCGCGCTCGATGACCATCGTCGAACGGGGTGCGTGTCCCTGCCGCCACGCCGCGATCGCCACGGTGAGGCTGCCGAGCTGCAGCGCGGTGTTCAGGACGACGGCGATGGTCTCGAAGTCGGCCCCCATCGTGTCGGTGTCCGGCTCCTCGGGTTCCGAGCCGACCATCGCGACCTCGACGACCCCCCTCAACTCCCGGTCGTCGCGCAGCCACTTGTAGAGGGAACGCCGCTCGGAGTCGTGCCGAGCTCCGTCCATCGTGATCCGGATCTCCATGACGCCCAAGCTTCATGTGAGGGGCGGTACGACGGGCGGGAATCAGGGGGCGGATACCTCGTCCGGATGGAAGATCCGGTGACGGCAGGTCCGGCCCGGACGGGCGACTTAGAGTGCGCCCGAATCGCTCACGACGCGGTGACGTGGGCGAGGAAGGCGGTCCATGGCGCGGGGGTGACCCTGAGGGTGGGGGCGGCGGGGGTTTTCGAGTCGCGGACGTGGATGGTGGTGGGGATGGCGGCGGGGGCGGTCTGGGCTATGGCTATCTCTAGGCATTCGCCGCCCTGGCTGCCGCTGTAGCTGCTCTTGAACCAGTTCAGGTCAGTGCTCATAGCGCGTCTGCCACCCGTTCGATCAGCTTCGTGGATTCCTCTGGGCTGAGGGCCTGAGCTCGCAGAATGCCATATTGCGCGAACAGGTCACCCAGGTTGGGCTGTTGGTCCACGAAGTAGCCTCCGCCCGGTCCCTCCACGTAGGCAAGTTGATTGCGCTCGGCGGTCTCCAACAGAATCATCGGACCGTTGAGCCCGGCATGGACCTCGCGGTTGTGCGGCATCACCTGGATCTCGATATTGCGCCGCTGGCCGATCTCAAGGATGTGGCTCAGCTGTTCCTTGAGAGCCGTGGGGCCGCCGACAGGCCGGGTCAAGGTGTGCTCCTCCAGTACGAAGGCCACGAGTGGCGCGGGCTTGCGCTGCAGTACCTTCTGACGCTCCAGCCGGGCTGTCACGTGGGCCTCGACCTCCTCGTCCTCGAAGGGCGGGCAGTGGCAGTTGATGATCGCCCGTGCATACGCCTCCGCCTGGAGCATGCCGGGGACCACATGGTTCGCGTACATGTTGATGACGCCGGCCTTGGCCTCCAACTCGGCGTAGTCCTCGAACCATGCGGGAAAGCGACTGGCCCTCAGCTTCTTGCCCGCCGCAAGAAGTGCACCTTGTGCACCCAGCACCTCATCCGCGATCTCGACGAGCCTGCCCTTGGGCGGACGCTCGCCCCGCTCCACCATGGCGACTTGCGACTTGGAGTAACCGGCGTGCCCGCCCAACCCCTCCTGCGTCAGACCGGCCCGTTCGCGGAAGAACCGAAGCAACGAGCCGAACATCTCCTGGTTCCCCGAACCCTGATCACCGGAGTGCACAACGACCTCCCCAAGTGCACAGAGGTGCACGGACCTTGCGTAACCCTGGTCACAGTATGTGACGGCCCGTAAGCATTTGCTCCATGAACCCGAAAACTTCCCCCGCCACCGTTCACGCCTGGATCCCGGCCTCCGGACACGGGCTCCGTCACGCGGGCATCCACTTCGACGCCGTACGGATCGCGGGCGTACTCGCAGAGCAAGTGGCGTACGAGCTCATGCAGTTCACGGATTTCCAGGCGGGCCCGATCGTCCGGGAGGCGACGGGGTGCCGGTACATGTACTTCCTGTTGCCCCCGCAAAGCGCCACGGGCCACCGCTGGCCCGCCGGGGTGCGCGCCCTGGGCCGGGACGCGCAGGGATGGGCGTACGTGGGGGTGCCCGCGTTGGGTGGGTTGACCTGGCCGCTGGAGTGGCGGTCGGAGCCGACGGCTGAAGTGCCGTTCGTGGAGGTGGGGTTGCTGCACGAAGTGGTGAGTCGCTTGATCGGTGCTGTACGGTGACCGCGACATCACGCTCCGTACGCATCCGTGTACGGAGCGGTCCCCGGAGGTGCTACCAACACCGCCCGAGGACCTTCACCACCAGTGGACGGGAACTCCACCAGAAATGCTTCGGCATGCTATCGCGCCGGTTCGGCGCTACACGAAAGCCTCGCACGACGTCGTACGGCACTCGCGGCTCAACAGTGACGCGAAGGTTCTGCTGCTGTACGTACAGGGGCTCCCCGAGTCCGAGGCCGCCGCCCCCAAGCCGCTCAGCGAACACGCGGTCAGGCTGGGGCTGAAGGGCCGGGCCTACCAGAAGGCCAAGCAACTCCTCGCCGACTGCGGTTACTTGCACGAGTGGCGGGAGCAGGGCGCGCGTGGCCGCTGGATCACGGAACAACTCCTCACCAATGTCACCCTCACGCGTGACGAGGCGTCCCGGGCCCGAGAGGGAGGGGCGGACATGGACGCGGGCGTGGACGCGGACCTGGGCATGAGTGACGGCGTACCGAGTGGGCGTCCGCCGACGGTCGGTCGGCCGGGCGAGCGGACGGTCGGTGACTCTCCCCTGACAGAAGACTCGGGAGAGAAGAACCTTCCCCACCCACCACCCCAAGGAACCGAGACCGGACCCGGACCCGGACCCGGACCCGGACCCGGACCCGGACCCGAGGAAGAACTCGGGTCCGCTCCCGCCGAACTTGCCGAGGCAGAAGGCGTGTTGCTGTCTCTTCGTCACGCGCACCCTCACCTGCTCCTCGGCGTACGCGAGGCCCGTCTGCTGGCCGACGCGGCGGCGGAGTGGCTGCGGCGGGGCGTCTCGGTGCCGGACCTCCGCCGCGCCCTGACGACCGGCCTTCCGGCGGACGGCATCCGCTCGGCGGTCGGCTTCCTGCGCCACCGCCTGATCCAGAAGCTCCCGGCGGCGAGGTGCCAGGTGACTCCCACCCCACCGCCCGAGCAGGCCGGGGCAGCTCCCCCGGCCAGGCGGGGCCTGGTGACCTGCCCCGGCCCCGGCACCGAACACGTCTTCCGCCCCCGCAACGACGAAACCCACTGCCTCCGCTGCCGCACAGCCGCCGCCTTCGAGACGACACTCCAACTCCAGCCGCTCTCGGAACAGTGGCGGACGCGCGTACAGGAGTGTGCCGCGGGTGCATAGCGCCTCCGGCCGTACTGGGCCCGTGAGTTCGCGCACCGGGGGCCGTGGCCGAGGGCATGCTGAGAGCGGGGCGGCGACGCGCGACTGAAGGGGGCGGTCTCGTGACGGTCGACGAGTCGTGGGAGAAGGTCGAGCGGTGGCTGGCGCGGTATGCGCCCGAGGACGAACTGCCGGAGCCGGCCGGGCGGGACGACCTCGCGAGACTGTCGGAGCAGGCCGGCATCCGCCTTCCGCCGGACATCGAACAGTCGTTGCTCCGGCACAACGGCTCGGGGCTCGTCACGGTCGTCCCGCCCGGATTCGTTCTGTACGGCGTCGACGAGATCGCGCGCTCCTACACCGAGTGGCACGTCCTCAAGAGCGACGAGCCCGTGTACGTGCCCATCGGCAGCCTCGGCCCGCTGGAGATGACGGTCGACACGAGGACGGGACACATCGGGAGCTACGACCCCGTGCAGGGGTACGTCCGGGACGACGATCCGCTCGGGGCGTCGTTCTCGGCCCTGCTGGCATTCGTGGCGGACGCGCTGGACTCCTCCCCGCCGTGGATCGCGATGCTGCCGGGCGGGGAAGAGTGGGAGGCGACGCACGAGGACGCCGATTTCCCCGGCACCCTCTCCTGGACGGACGAAGCCGGCGAACCTGCCGACTGGGACATGAACAGTCTCAACCGCCGGTTCGGGTTCACCGACGACGGCAACAGCTCCTGACGCACCGCCGAAGCCCGTTCCGGCCGACTATCCCGGCCGACGCTTCCAGCCGGTCACTCCGGCCGGTCATTCCGGCAGGTCGCTGTCCCCGCCCAGATTCGCTATCACCCGACGCAGCACATCGAGCGTGGCCACGTACTCTTCCTCGGTGATCCCGGCGTGGGTCTCCTCGTGGGCCCGGAGGTTGCGCTCCTTGGCGCGGACGCGACCGGCTTCTCCCGCCTCGGTGAGGGTGAGGGTGCCGGTGGTGTCCTCAGTCGTCCAGCCGCGGCTCGCCAGGTCGGCGAAGACCTCGGCGAAGTCGATGCCCTGGTCGTCGTAGCGGGTGAGCTTGGCGGCGAGTGCGGAGCGGGTCCAGTGGGCCGGGGCCGCGGCGACGTGGTTGAGGATCCACCAGTGGGGCTGCGTGAGCGACTCCGTCGCCAGCTCCCTGCGGATCCGGCCCACCACCTCACGGTGGGCGGCGCCCGTCCAGTACCCGATGGGCTGGGCGGCGAGCTGCTGACGGGGGTACGGGGTGAGCTGCTGTGTGGTCATGGGCCGACCGTAGGAGCTCAAGTTTGGTTGAGGTCAAGAGGGCCGAGGGCGAGGCGGGGCGTCAGTCCCGGGGGAACTCGTCCGTCTTGAGGGTGAGGTCGAGAACCGTGCCCGTCATGTCGACGTCCGCGCCGAAGGCGACGGAGGTTTCGATGACGTACTCCCCGTCCTTGGGCTGTGTGTAGAGGTGGCACTTGCCCTGGTACGGGTCGGCGATGAGGTAGACGGGGACTTCGGCGGCGGCGTAGGCGTCCTTTTTGGGGCCGTAGTCGTTCTGGGCCGTTCCCCTTGAGATGACCTCGGCGACGAATTCGACATCATCGTGACGCCAGCGGCTTTCGGTGCCATCCGTAGCGCCGTCACGCATCTTGACCACGTCGGGGCAGAAGCCGTTCTCGTGACCGGGGAAGTCGATCCGCACGTCGGACAACGCCTCGACGTCCATGCCGAACCTGTCTTCCAACGCCCGGATGATCCTCCGGATGACGTGCCAGTGGACGCTTCGCTGCGGCGTCATGAAGACGTTACCCCCGACGATCTCAACCTTGATTCCCTCGGGGACGGGCATCCGCTCAAGTCGCTCGAACCACTCGTCCAGGCGATCGACGTTCGTGTCGGCCATCTCGATCCTGTCTTCCAGGACGGTCATCGTGGCGCTCCTCCCCGGCCGCTCCTCGGACGAGTGCAGCCGCGCGGTACAACGATACGCACGGTGACCAGGCCACGCCCCGATTCGGTCAGGCGGTTTCGGCCTCGTACGGGGCGCCCACGTCCCACGCCTGGTGCATCGCCTCGGCGAAGGCCGCCGCCAGTTTGTGTTCGCCGGAGGCGTTGGGGTGGGTGCCGTCGTACGTGTCGTGGTTGATGTCGTACGAGGGCGGGACCGAGGCCAGCAGGAGGGGGGACCCGGGCTCGTCCAGGTCCGCGACCGTCTTCGCGAGGAGTTCGTTGAAGAGGGCGACCTCGCGGGCGAAGGGCGCGTCGGTCTCCGCCCTCGCGTTCGGGATCACCGGCAGGAGGACCATCGCCACGCGGGCGTTCGCCGAGCGGGCCTCGGCGATGAAGGCGCGGGCGTTCTCCGCCGTCTGGGCCGCGTTCGTGTAGAAGCCCAGGTCGATCAGTCCGAGGGAGACGAGGAGCACGTCCGCGCGCGACTTGCGGACCGTGTCCGCGATCAGCGGGGTCAGGTGGTGCCAGCCCTCGCCCCACCCCGCCAGATGGGCGCGGGGGAAGTCCTGGTCGGCGTACTCGTACGAGTCGGCGGTCTCCGTGGCCTTGTCGTAGAGCGTCTCGCGAGGGCCGACGATCTTGAAGGGGCCGCCGTACGTCGCGCGCAGGTGCTGCCACATCCGGTAGCGCCATGTGTGTTCGCCCGCGCTTCCGATGGTCATGGAATCGCCTACGGGCATGAACCTGAGCATCCGCTCATCATGGACGATCAGCGTGAGAGGCAGGGTGTGAGGCTGGACACGCCCGCTGAACCGGCGTCGGGGATGGCAGGCTTGGGGCATGCGTCGCTCGCTTGCGCTCCTTTTCGGGGCCCTCCTCGCCGGGGTGCTCGTCGCGCCCGCCGTTGCCGCCGACAGCGCCGGTTCGGAGGGGGCGGACGGGTTCACGATCAAGGATCCCCGGATCACCGAGTCCAGCGGGCTCGTCGCCTCCCGCGCCCACCCCGGCATCTACTGGACCCACAACGACAGCGACGACGGGGCCTTCCTCTACGCCGTCGACAGCAAGACCGGTGAGACCGTCGCCACCGTCACCATGACGGGCGTCGGCCGGCCCCGGGACGTCGAGGCCATCTCCATGGGCCCGAACGGCCACCTCTACGTCGGCGACATCGGCGACAACCTCGGCGGCACCTGGGACCACGTCTGGATCTACGAGCTGCCCGAGCCCAAGCAGCTCAAGAACCAGACCGTCCGCGCCACGCAGTACGACGTGAAGTACGCCGACGGGGCACGCGACGCCGAGGCGCTGATGGTCCACCCGAAGACCGGGCGCGTCTACATCGTCTCGAAGAACGAGGACGGGGGCGGGCTCTACGAGGGGCCCGCCAAGCTCACCCCCTCCGGCACCAACACCTTCAAACGCATCGGCGCCATCGACCTCTGGGTCACCGACGGCGCCTTCTCCCCCGACGGCAAGCAGCTCGCCGTACGCGGCTACTTCGGCGGCCTCGCGTACGACTGGAACGGCGGGAAGGTGAAGCGCGAGGGGCGGCTGAGCGTGCCGCTCCAGGGGCAGGGCGAGTCGATGGCGTACACCCCCGACGGATCCACACTGCTGTACGGGAGCGAGGGCTCGGACAGTTCCGTGGAGCCGGGGAACGTACCGGGCGGGGGTGGCGGAGACGGTAAGTCGCCTTCCGGGGAAGGCAGTTCGGCCGACGGGGGTGGGGGTGGCGACGGCATGAACGCCGACATCAAGATGGGTGCGGTTGCGTTGGTGGTCGCCCTGGCCGTCATCTACGGGCTCAAGCGACTGCTGCGGCGCGACTGAGTACGCCGTTGGAGGGGCCGTTCGACGGCTGCGGGTTCGTGGGGGCTGAGCGCGCAGTTCCCCGCGCCCCTTACGGGGCGCCCCTGCGGTCCACCAGTGTCTCCAAGCCGTCCAGGATCCGCTGCAGGCCGAAGTCGAAGTGGTCGAAGTCCGGGCCGAAGGCTTCTGCTGAGAGTGCGGCCATCACGGGGTAGTCGCCGCCGGCCATGACCTTCTCCAGGATGGGGCTCTGGGCGGCCCAGAACTCCGCGTCCGTCAGGCCCGTCCTGCGCTCCGCCTCCTGCGTGTACAGCTGGGAGCGGGCGGCCCCGGTGACGTACGAGTCGATCATGATGACCACCGAGACCAGCTCGGGGTCGCTCAGGCCCATGGGCTTGATGCAGGAGATCACTTTCTCCATGCCGTCGATGGCGCTGGGGCCGAGGACCGGGCGGGACTGGTTGACCTTCAGCAGCCAGGGGTGGCGCTGGTAGAGGGCGAGGCTCTCGCGGCCGACGGCCTCCAGGGCCGAGCGCCAGTTCTCGCCGTAGGCGGACATGTCGCCGTTCGGGCGCTGGACGCGGTCCAGCATCAGATCGAGCAGCTCGCCCTTGCCGGGAACGTACCGGTAGAGGGACATCGTGCCGGTGCCGAGCTCCGTGGAGAGCCGGCGCATCGAGACGGCCTCCAGACCTTCCGTGTCCGCGATCCGGACCGCCGCTTCCACGATCCGGTCCAGCGTGAGGCCCGGCTTCGGCCCGCGACTGCGCCGGGGGCCCGTGTCCCACAGCAGGTGAAGGGTGCGGACGATGTCTCCGCTCCCGCTGGTCTCCGTGCCGCCCGAGCCGCTTGTCATGGATCTCAGAATAATCCCTTGGGTCAAAACTGGGTACGGTGTACTCTCAATGGGGTACGGCGTACCCAGTTTCAGGGATCGACTTCAGGAACGGGTTTCAGGAACGGGCTTCAATGGATGGGGGAGTGCTGTGAGCGGTTATGCGGTGAGGGCCGAGGGGCTCGAGAAGAGGTACGGGGAGAAGCGGGCCCTCGACGGCTTCGACCTGGCCGTGCGGGAGGGCACGGTGCACGGCCTGCTCGGGCCGAACGGCGCGGGCAAGACGACCGCCGTCCGCATCCTCTCCACGCTGGTGAAGCTGGACGGGGGAAGCGCCCGGGTGGCGGGCCTGGACGTCGCACGGCAGCCCCGGGAGGTGCGGGCGCGGATCGGGCTCACCGGTCAGTACGCGGCGGTCGACGAGGTGCTCACCGGCCGGCAGAACCTGGAGATGTTCGGGCGACTGTTCCACCTGGGCGGGCGCCGGGCGCGGCTGCGGGCGGGCGAGTTGCTGGAGCAGTTCGACCTGACCGACGCCGCGGACAAGGGAGTCGGGAAGTACAGCGGCGGCATGCGGCGGCGCCTGGACCTCGCCGCGTCGATGATCCTCACCCCGCGCGTGCTGTTCCTGGACGAGCCGACGACCGGCCTCGACCCGCGCGGCCGGGGTGAAGTCTGGGACTCCGTACGGGCGTTGGTGACCGGCGGCACCACCGTGCTGCTGACCACGCAGTATCTGGAGGAGGCCGACAAGCTCGCCTCGCACATCACCGTGATCGACCAGGGGCGGTCCATCGCCGACGACACCCCGGACGGGCTGAAGAGCACGGTGGGCGGCGACCGGATCGAGGTCGTCGTCGCCGAGCGGGCCGACATCGCGCGGGCGGTGAAGGTCGTCGCCCGGGTCTCGGACGGCGAACCGGAGTCGGACGAGACAGAGTTGAGGGTGCACGCGCCCGTGACCGACCGGGTCGCGGCGCTCACCGAGGTGGCCCGCACCCTCCAGGACGAGGGCGTGCGCGTGGAGGACATCGGCCTGCGCAGGCCGAGCCTCGACGACGTGTTCCTGCGCCTGACCGGCCACCGCACGGACGTCACCGAGGACGAGCCGAACGTGAAGAGCGTGAAGGGCACTCAGGGTGCCGAGGACACGAAGGAGGCCGTGGCATGAGCGGCACGCTCGAAGCGACCGGGACGCCGACCGGGACGTCGGCCGTCGACGAACACGGCCGCGCGTACTGGGTGTTGGCCGACTGCTGGAACGTCGTCCGGCGCGGGCTCACCCACTACCAGCGCCAACCGATCAACATCGCCTGGCAGTTGGGCTTCCCGATCCTGTCGGTGCTGCTGTACGGGTACGTCTTCGGCAGTGCGATGCAGGTGCCCGGCGGCGGTGACTACCGGGACTTCCTGATGCCGGGCATGTTCGTGATGACGATGGCCTTCGGGTTCATCAACACCGCGACACTCGTCGTGTACGACTCCACGAAGGGCGTCATCGACCGGTTCCGCTCCATGCCGATGGCGCCGTCCGCCGTCGTCGCGGGGCGCGGGGTCACCGATCTCATCGTCGCCTGCGCGGAGTTGACGATCCTGATGCTCACCGCGGTCGCCATGGGCTGGCGGCCGGATGGTGGCTTCGCCTTCCTGGGGGCCTTCGCGCTGCTGCTGTGGCTGCGGTTCGCGCTGATCTGGCTCGGGGTGTGGCTCGGGCTGCTCGTGCCCAACCCGGAGGCGGCGGGCGGTCTGTTCGCGGTCGCGTTCCCGCTGACGATGATCTCCAGCATCTTCGTCGCCCCGCAGCTGATGCCGGACTGGCTCGGCCATGTGGCGGCCTGGAACCCGATCTCGTCGACGGCCGCGGCCACCCGCGAACTGTTCGGCACGCCGGTGGGCAGCGGCGACTCGTGGGTCGAGCAGCACGCGCTGCTGATGGCGGCCGTCTGGCCGCTGGTCCTCACGCTGATCTTCGTTCCGCTGGCGGTACGGAGGTTCCAGAAGCTCAGCAAGTAGTAGTCGGTCGCGCTTGCGCGGTTGTGGGCGGCGTGCGGTATTCGGGACCTCAAGTGTCCCGAATACCGCACGACTTCTTGACGTGTCCACGCAGGATCTCTTCCATGGGGGTGCGTGGGGTGGTGGGAGCGCTCCCATGCGTTCCGGGCCCGCGCCTCCCGAGAGGAAGCAGCGACATGTTCCGCAGCTTGCGAAGAGCGCTGTGTGCTGCCGCCGCGGCGCTCCTGTTACCGCTGGCCGGTGTGCAGACGGCCGCCCACGCCGACCCGGCGGACGCCCTGGACCGGGCGGCCGCGGCGGCGGCCCCCGGAGCCGGTTACTGGCACACCAGCGGTCGGCAGATCCTGGACGCGGCCGGTCAGCCCGTACGGATCGCCGGCATCAACTGGTTCGGCTTCGAGACCGCCAACCACACGCCCCACGGCCTCTGGGCGCGCGACTACAAAAGCATGATCGACCAGATGAAGTCGCTCGGCTACAACACCATCCGGCTGCCGTACAGCGACGACCTCTTCAAGAGCGGCACCGTACCCAACAGCATCGACTTCTCCGGCGGCAAGAACGCCGACCTCCAGGGCCTCGGCTCCCTCCAGATCATGGACAGGATCGTGGCGTACGCGGGTCAGGGCGGCCTCAAGGTCGTACTGGACCGGCATCGTCCGGACGCGGCGGGCCAGTCGGCGCTCTGGTACACGTCGGCGGTCCCGGAGTCGACGTGGATCGCCAACCTCAAGGCGCTGGCGACCCGTTACCGGGGCAACCCCACGGTGATCGGCATCGACCTCCACAACGAGCCGCACGATCCGGCCTGTTGGGGCTGCGGAGACACGACGAGGGACTGGCGCCTGGCCGCCCAGCGCGCCGGCAACGCGGTCCTGTCGGTCAACCCCGAGCTGCTGGTCTTCGTCGAGGGCGTGCAGACCTTCAACGGAGTGTCGGGCTGGTGGGGCGGCAACCTGATGGGCGTGGCGCAGTATCCGGTCCAGCTGGACGTCCCGAACCGGGTCGTCTACTCGGCCCACGACTACGCCACGAGCGTGGCCCAGCAGAGCTGGTTCAGCGACCCGTCCTTCCCCGCCAACATGCCGGGCATCTGGGACAAGTACTGGGGCTACATCTTCAAGCAGAACATCGCTCCGGTGTGGATCGGCGAGTTCGGCACGACACTCCAGTCGACGATCGACCAGAAGTGGCTTGCCGCTCTGGTGAGTTACCTCCGGCCCACGGGCACGTACGGCGCCGACAGCATCTCCTGGACCTTCTGGTCCTGGAACCCCAACTCCGGTGACACGGGCGGAATCCTCAAGGACGACTGGACGACCGTGGACACGGTGAAGGACGGCTACCTGGCGAGCGTGAAGGCACCGGGCTTCGCGGGCGGAGGGGGCGATCCGGGTGACCCGGGCGATCCCGGCGACCCTGGTGACCCTGGCGGGGGCACGGCGGCCTGCACCGCCGCCTACACCGTAAGCAGCGACTGGGGCGGCGGCTTCAACGCCGAGGTCAAAGTAACGAATTCAGGCACCACCCCCCTCAAGTCCTGGAAGACCACCTGGACCTGGCCCGGCACCCAGAAGATCACCAACATGTGGAACGCCTCGTACACACAGAGCGGTTCGACGGTGACCGCGTCGAACGCCGCCCACAACGGAACGATCGCGGTGGGCGCTTCAGCAAGCTTCGGGTTCGGGGGCACGCCGGGCGGCGGGGGGACACCGACGGTGAGCTGTATGGCGACGTAGGCCGGGTGACTTAGGCCGGGCGATATGAGACAGGACAGACAAGGGCGCCCGGCACGATTGCCGTGCCGGGCGCCCCAGTTGCCGTACGAAGGACTGCTACAGCTTCTCGATCACGTAGTCGATGCACTTCGTGAGGGACTCGATGTCCGCCGGGTCGATCGCGGGGAACATGGCGACGCGGAGCTGGTTGCGGCCGAGCTTGCGGTAGGGCTCGGTGTCGACGATGCCGTTGGCGCGCAGGACCTTGGCGACGGCGGCCGCGTCGACGTCGTCGGTGAAGTCGATCGTGCCGATGACCTGGGAGCGCTTGGCCGGGTCGGTGACGAACGGGTTCGCGTACTTGACGTCCTCGGCCCAGCCGTACAGCGTGCGCGAGGAGGTCGCCGTGCGGCGGACCGACCAGTCGAGGCCGCCCTGGCCGTTGATCCACTCCAGCTGGTCGTTCAGCAGGAAGAGGGTCGCGAGGGCCGGGGTGTTGTACGTCTGGTTCTTGCGGGAGTTGTCGATCGCCGTGGGCAGGCTGAAGAACTCCGGGACGTGGCGTCCGCTCGCGTGGACGCGCTCGGCGCGCTCGATGGCGGCCGGGGAGAAGATCCCGATCCACAGGCCGCCGTCCGCGGCGAACGACTTCTGCGGGGCGAAGTAGTAGACGTCGGTCTCGGCGATGTCGACCGGCAGGCCGCCCGCGCCGCTCGTCGCGTCCACGAGGACGAGCGCGCCCTCGTCGGCGCCCGCGACGCGCTTGACCGGGGCCGCGACGCCGGTGGAGGTCTCGTTGTGCGTGAGGGCGTACACGTCCACGCCCGACTGGGCGACCGGCTCCGGGTGCGTGCCCGGCTCGGAGGTGATGACGTCCGGGTCGGCGAGCCAGGGGGCGAGCTTGGCGGCCTTCGCGAACTTCGAGCTGAACTCACCGAAGGTGAGGTGCTGCGACTTGTTCTCGATCAGGCCGTGCGTCGCGACGTCCCAGAACGCGGTGGAGCCGCCGTTGCCGAGGACGACCTCGTAGCCCTCGGGGAGCTGGAAGAGGTCGCGCACTCCCTCGCGGACCTTCCCCACGAGGTTCTTCACCGGGGCCTGGCGGTGGGACGTGCCCATCAGGGACGTGCCGGTCGCGGCGAGCGCGGTGAGCGACTCCGTACGCACCTTGGAGGGGCCCGCGCCGAAACGGCCGTCGGCGGGCTTGAGGTCAGCGGGGATCTGGATATCAGCCACGACGGGAGCGTAGCCGTTTCCGGAAACGTGGGTGAAACGTCGTCCGGCCGATGAGACGCCCTCCGGGGGTGCCGCCGGGTTTTTCTTCGCCCCCGCCGCCCCTACCCGTCCCATCCTTCTGGGGCTCCGCCCCAGGCCCCGTGGGTGCGTTTTCGGGTGCGGGCCCGGTGGGGGCTTGTCGCGCAGTTCCCCGCGCCCCTTTGGTATTTCAGCCTCTCCGGCGTTTGAGGAGCGGGGGTTCGGGGGCTGGCCCCCGAAAAGGGACGGGAATGGGTAGGGGCGGCGGGGGCGAGGAAAAGCCGTTGCTATGCGCGCGTGCCGCCGAGCGGTGGGGCCGGGGTGAAGTGGACCGGGAGGGAGGTCAGGCCCCGGAGCCAGGGGGAGGGGCGGCGGGTCAGAGCCGTGGCGGGGACCGTCAGGTCTATGTCCGGGAGGCGGTCCAGGACTACCTCGATGGCTGTGCGGGCTATGACCTCCGCTATTTCCTGGGCCGGGAACGGGCAGCGGTGTTCGCCGTGGCCGAAGGAGAAGTGTGCGCTGTTGCCGCCGGTGAGGGCGGAGCTGTGGGTGCGGACCTGTGGGTCGTGGTTGGCCGCCTGGAGGCCGAGGAGCAGGAGGTCACCGGCACGCACACCCCGCCCCCCGAGCCGCGTGTCGCGCGCGGCCCAGCGCCCGGCCACGTTCTGCGTGGGCGTGTCCTCCCACAGCACCTCGTTCATGGCCTCGGCGACACTGCGCCGACCGCCGAAGAGCGAGGCCGCGAACCGCTCGTCCGTGAGCATCAGCCGCAGCGAGTTGCCGATCCAGTCGGCGGTCGGCTGGTGCCCCGCGGCCATCATGACCATCAGGTCCTGGGTGATCTCCTCGTGCGTGAAGGGCGAGACGGCATGCCCTCCCGCGTGTCCCCACGCGAGCATCCGGCTGACCACGTCGTCCGCGGGCCGCGCAGCCCGGTCCGCCACCAGGCGGGCCATCGCGGCGGCCACGTGCAACTGCCCGGTGATGGCGCCCTCGTGCCCGTCGACCATGTCGTTCAGGGCGGCGACGAGCCCGGGGCCCTGTTCGTCGGCGAAGCCGTAGAGCGTGGCGAGGACGCGTACGGGCAGCAGGGCCGCGTAGTCCGCGACGAGGTCCGTGGCGCCCTTGGCGCACACCGCGTCGATCAGTTCGTCGGCGAACCGCTCGGCGAGCGTACGCAGTTCGAAGGCGTCGACGGCTTCGAGGGCGTCGCTGACCATCGCGGCCCGCTCGCGGTGGCGTTCGCCGACGGTGTAGAGGATGGACGGCTGGCCGCGGCCGATCAGCGGCAGCAGCGGCCAGTCGTCGGGGACCCGGTCCCACTGGTTCCACAGGCCGGAGTCGCGGCTGAACAGCACGGGATCCCCGGTGACCTGGTGCAGTTCGCGATAGCCGAGCACGAGCCAGGCCGGGATGTCCCCGTCGAGCAGCACCGACGCCACGGCACCGTGCTCACGCCTCAACTCCCGGTACAACTCGGCGGGTTCGGCCAGGAACCGGGGCCCGTTGAGACGTACGGGGGCGGGGTTCACTGCGTCAACTCCGGCGCGGGTGCGGTGACCGCGGGTGCGGTGACTTGCTCCTGCGGCGTACCGGCGGCGCCCTCGGCCGCGTACGGACTCCTGGCGGCCCGCACCCTTTCGATGACCTGCGGGTCCTCGGCGAGGTACAGGCTCTTGATGTGCTCGACCAGCGTGATCAGGACACGTTTGCCGGAGTCGCGGGAACGCGCGTCGCAGTCGACGAGCGGGATGTGCGGGGCGAGGTCGAGGGCGTCGCGGACCTGTTCGAGTGGATGGGCGGGGCCGCCGAAGTCGTTGCGGGCGACGATGAACGGCGTACCGAGGCGTTCGAGCCGGTCGATGGCGTACCAGGAGTCGTCGATGCGCCGGGTGTCGACGAGGACGACCGCGCCGAGCGCCCCGGTGAAGAGCCGGTCCCAGAGGTACCAGAAGCGCTCCTGGCCCGGCGCGCCGAAGAGGTAGAGCACCGTGCGGGCGCTGAGCGTGATGCGGCCGAAGTCGAAGGCGACGGTCGTCTGGGACTTGCCGGGCACCGCGCTGACGTCGTCTACCGTCTCGCCGGCCCGCGTGATCGTCTCCTCGGTGCTGAGGGGGCGGATCTCGCTCACCGAGTGGATCATCGTCGTCTTGCCGACGCCGAAACCGCCGACGACCACGATCTTCAGCCCGTTGTCGGCGGACGCCTCCAGCGGCGTACGAGCCTCGGGTGCACGGTCCTGGGACGCACGCGCGTCGGGCGCACGGTCCTGGGACGCACGCGCGTCGGGCGCACGGTCTGCGGGCGTACGGGCCTCGGGTGCATGCTCCTCGGCCGTACGGGCCTCGGGCGTACGGGCGCTGGATGTACCGGAGCCGGGCGTACCGGCGTCGGGCGCACCCGTGTCGGCCGTACCCGTGTCCGGTGTACGGGCGGCGGCGGTCGGTTCAGAGGTTGCGGAGTCCAACGAGCACCTGCTCCAGGATGTCGGGATCGGGGCGGCCGGCGATTGCGGCCCTGCGCGGGTGGCGGGCGCTGACACGGCCCTCGGCGAGGAGGTCGGAGAGCAGGATCTTCGTGATGCTGACCGGCAGCCGCAGCTCCGCGGCGACCTCCGCGACGGCGGTGGGCCGTTCGGCGAGGCGCAGGATCGCCGCGTGCTCCGACTGCATGCCGGGGACCGCGTCGCACTCGGCGACGACCAGGGTCACCAGGTCGAACGGGGTTCCGGGCATGGACCGGCTGCGTCCTTGCGTGACGGTGTAGAGCCGGTCGGGGGCGTCGTCCCTGCCCGGCCGGCTCATGACGTACGTGGCTGCGCGCTCAGTGACGTACGAGGCTGTGAACTCAGGTGTTCGCCGAGCTGCTCCACGAGTTCGGCCATGTTGTGCCCGACGAGCCCGGGGTCCGCCTCCTCGGCCGTGACCAGGGCCAGATGCGCGCCCTCGCCCGCCTCCACGATGAACAGGACCCCGCCGTAGAACTCGGCCATCGCCGACCGTACGCCCCCGGTGCCGTCCCCGAACTCCATGGACGCCCCGTGGGACAGCGACTGGATTCCGGCGGCGATGGCGGCGAGCTGGTCGGCCTGGTCGACGGAGAGTTCCGGCGTACGGCACAGCTTCAGGCCGTCCCGGGAGAGGACGAGCGCGTGCCGGGCGCCGGGGGTGCGCGCCAGCATGCCCTGCATGAGCCAGGTCAGCTTCTCCTCGGTGGAGGCGGAGGAGTAGGCGGTGGGGGAGGCGGATGCGGATGCGGCGATGGCGGCCGTGGCCGTGCTGCCGATGGGGCCGGTGGGGCCGGTCATGAAGTGGGGTCGCTTTCCGGGTGGGAGGTGGCAGGGCTCGTACGGGCTTGGACGGGCTCCTCCGCCGACGTCCCTCGGACGGCTTGGCGGAAACTGCTGAAGCGGGCGGCGCGGGTCATCACGTCGTCGGGCGCGGAGCCGGTGGCCTCCGGGGGGTAGAGGGCGCCGGAGCGGTCGGAACCGGCGGAGCCGTCATGGCTGTCGCGCGCGGTCGGGGGTCTGCTGCGGGAGCGCTGGGCCTCCACTTCGGCCTCTGCCTCGGCGAGGGTGCGGCCCCGGTGGCGCTTGGGGAGGCTGACGAGCGGGTCGGCGACCACCGGCTGGAGCGGGGAGCCGTGGGCCGGCACGGGCTCCGGGTCCAGGTCGGTCAGGGCGTGTGCGGCGGCGTACGACTCCTGGGGGCGGGGCCAGGGTTGGGGCTGGGGCCAGGACTGGGGCGCCGGGGCCGACGCCTCGGGCTCGTGACCGTGACGGGAGGCGTGGGCGTCGAGGGCGGCGTGGGTGTCGCGGATGTCGTGAGCGCCGTGGGTCCCATTGGTCTCATGGGTCCCATTGACCTCAGGGGCGTCGTGCGTGGCCGGAATCGGGACCCAGGCCACGGCCGGGCCGGGTGCCGAGGCAGGGGTCGAGGCCGGGTTCGCGGTGGGTACCTGGGGCACGGCCGGTACGTGGCTCGATGCCGATGCCGATGCCGATGCCGATGCCAGGTCCGGGTCCGACGCCGAAGCCCACGTCGGGGTAGGCGCCGGGGCCGAGGACGAGGCCGAAGACGAGAACGAGCCCCAAGCCGACGTCGGGCCAGCGACGCCAGTCGTCGAGGCCGGCGTCGGAGTCTCGGTGGGAGCCCAAGTCGGCGTCGGGGCGGCGCCAGTTGTCGAGGCCGGCGTCGGAGTCTCGGTGGAGGCCCAAGCCGGCGTCGAGGCAGCATCCGGAGCCGAGCCAGTCGCCGAAGTCGGCATCGAAGCCGAACCTGAAGCCGGCATCGAAGCCGACGTCGAAGCCGAAGCCGACGTCGAACCCGATGTCGGCATCGAACCCGAGGTCTGCGTCGAAGCCGCAGCCTGCGGCGGCGTCTGTGCCGCGGTCGACGCCGCGCTCGCCAGGATGTCCTGGGGGATGAGCACCAGCACACCCGTGCCGCCGCGCGCGGAGGGGCGGAAGGAGACCTTCAGGCCGTACTTGCGGGAGAGGCGGCCGACGACCGCGAGGCCGAGCCGGGTGCCGCTGAGGCCGCCGAGTTCCGCCTCCTCGCCGGAGACGGCGCGTTCGGCGCGGCGCAGCTGGACGTCGCCCATCACCAGCCCGCTGTCCTCCACGGAGATGATGACTCCGGCCGGAACCTCCTCTACGTAGACGTGCACTTCGGCCGTCGGAGGAGAGAAGTTCGCGGCGTTGTCGAGGATTTCGGCGAGTGCGTGCATCACGCCTTCGGCGGCGTGCCCGGCCACGGCGGCCTCGCTCGACGAGTGCACGCGTACGCGCTGGTAGCCGCTGATACGGCCCATCGCGCCGCGCAGGATCGACTCCATGACGATGGGCCGCGCCCAGCGGCGGCCCGAACGCGCGCCCGCGAGGACGGCGACGGAGTCGGCGAGACGGCCCGCCTGTGCGGTGCGGTGGTCGAGGTGGAGGAGGTCGGTGAGGACGTCCTCGTCGGCGTGCCGCTCCTCCATGGCGCGCAGGTCGGCCAGCATGCTCGTGGCCAGGGCCTGCAGCCGGCCCGCGGTGTTCGCGGCCGCCGAGATCGCGGCGGCGCGGTCGGTTCTCGCCTGCCGCAGTTCGTCGGCCACGCGCGCGTGCTCGGCGCCGAGGCGGATGCGCTCCCGGTCGAGTTCGGCGGCCAGACGGACCTTCTGGTGGGTGTTCTGCTCGGCGAGGCGGGCGCGTTCCCGCGTGTACTCGTCCGTCAGACGCGCGCGTTCGCGGGCCGACTCCTCGGTGAGGCGGGCGTGCTCCTGGAGCAGCCGGCCGGCCTCCTGGGACACCGCTTCGAGGCGGCGGACGAGTAATCGCGACGTCGCCGTGGCGCGGCTCGCCAGGGCGACGGCCGCGCAGAGCAGGACGACGGCCGCGCTGCCGCCCCAGGCGAGGGGCACGCGCACCGACGCGGGGGCCAGGGCGACCGCGGCGCCGACGGCGAGCGCCGCGGGTACGGCGGCCAGGAGCGGGGCGAGCACGACGGCACGCAGACGAGGTCGTTCCCCGCCGAGGTGTGCCGGAGACGGCCGATCCGGGGTGGGGCGCGCTTGCGGGGTGGGCGCGGTCATCAATCGTGTCCTCGGTCGTGTCCTGGGCGGGATGCGACACCTGGTGCTCAACTGGCGGTCACTATATGGGAGTTCGTGATCGGACCGGGCAGGATTCGTGCCCGCTTTCACAAGTCGTCCCCAATCCGGGGGCAGACCCTGCTTCGCGTGCCGGGGGTCACTGTCAGTGACGGGGGGCATTCTTGGAGGCATGACGGAAATGGATCTCGGGGAGCTGCGGTCGGAGCTGCGCAAAGCCGTGCGCGGAGAGGTCGCCTTCGACGTGACGGCGAGGGCGCTGACCACCATGGACGCGTCCAACTACCGGCGTGTGCCGCTCGGCGTGGTCGCCCCGAGAGACGCCGACGACGTCGCGGCGGCGCTGTCCGTCTGCTCCCGTCTCCGCGTGCCGGTCGTCGCGCGCGGTGGTGGTACGTCGATCGCGGGACAGGCGACCGGCACGGGTGTGGTGCTGGACTTCACCCGCCACATGAACCGGATCCTGTCCCTGGACGCGCAGGAGCGCACGGCCGTGGTCCAGCCGGGGGTCGTTCTGGACCGCCTCCAGGAGGCCGCCGCGCCGCACGGCCTGCGCTTCGGACCCGACCCGTCGACGCACAGCCGGTGCACGCTCGGCGGGATGATCGGCAACAACTCGTGCGGGTCGCACTCGGTGGCCTGGGGCACGACGGCCGACAGCGTGCGCGAGCTGTCCGTGGTGACGGCGAGGGGCGAGTTCCTGTCACCGGGCAGATCCTGGGCGGGCGCTCCGGAGGGGCTGCGGGCCCTGGTGGAGGGCGAGCTGGAGCGGCTGCGCACCGGCTTCCCGGACCTGCCCCGCCGTATCTCGGGGTACGCGCTGGACGCGCTGCTCCCCGAGAAGGGCGCCGACGTCGCCCGTTCCTTCTGCGGATCCGAGGGCACCCTGGGCGTGCTGACGGAGGCAGTCGTCGCCCTGGTCGAGGCCCCACGCGCGCGTGCGCTGGCCGTGCTGGCGTACGCGGACGAGAGCGCGGCGGCCGAGGCTGCGGCGGGCCTGCTGCCATGGGGGTCCCCCCGCGCGAGCGAAGCCGAGCGTGGGGGACGGCCGTTGACGGTGGAGGGCATGGCGGCCGATCTCGTACGGGCGGACGCCGGCCTGCCCAGGGGCGGTGCCTGGCTGTTCGTGGAGACGGGCGGCGGGACGGCGGCGGAGGCACGCGCGCGTGCGGACACGATCGTGCGCGCCGCGGACGTCGTCGACTCCCTCGTGGTCACCGACCCGGCCGGTCAGCGGGCCCTGTGGCGCGTCCGCGAGGACGCGAGCGGCACGGCGACGCGGATGCCGGACGGCACCGAGGCCTGGCCCGGCTGGGAGGACTGCGCGGTGCCCCCGGCCCGACTCGGCCCGTACCTGCGGGACTTCAGAGGGCTGCTGACCTCCCACGGACTGCGCGGCACGCCGTACGGGCACTTCGGGGACGGCTGCATCCACGTACGTATCGACTTCGACCTGCTCTCCCGCGAGGGCATCGGCCGCTTCCGCCGCTTCTCGGAGGAGCTGGCGGAGCTGGTGGTCGCCCACGGCGGCTCGCTCTCCGGGGAGCACGGCGACGGACAGGCCCGGGCCGAACTGCTCCCGAAGATGTACGGGGAGGAGATGGTCGCCCTCTTCGAGCGCGCGAAGTCGGTGTGGGACCCGGACGACCTGCTCAACCCGGGAATGCTGGTCCGGCCCGCCGCGCTGGACGAGAACCTGAGGTTCGCCGTGCTTCCGCGCGAGCCGGTGGACGTGGCCTTCGGCTATCCGCACGACGGCGGGGACTTCTCGGCGGCGGTCCGCAGATGCGTGGGCGTCGCCAAGTGCCGTACGGAGACGGCCGGTCCGGGCTCCGGCGTCATGTGCCCCTCCTTCCGTGCGACCGGCGAGGAGGAGCACTCCACGCGCGGGCGGGCCCGGCTGCTGCACGAGATGCTCGCGGGTGAGGTCGTCACCGACGGCTGGGCGTCCACGGAGGTCCGGGACGCGCTGGACCTGTGCCTGTCCTGCAAGGGCTGCCGCTCCGACTGCCCGGTCGGCGTCGACATGGCCACGTACAAGGCGGAGTTCCTGCACCACCACTACGCGGGCCGTCGACGACCGGCCGCGCACTATGCGATGGGGTGGCTGCCGGTCTGGCTCGGCACGGTGTCCCGCCTGCGCCTGGCCGGGCCGGTCAACTTCCTTGCTTCGGTACGTCCGTTGGCGGCCGTCGCCAAGCGGCTGGGCGGGATCGCGCCCGAGCGGGAGATTCCACGGGTGGCGGGGGAGACCTTCACCCGATGGTGGGGCCGCAGGGCCAGGGCGCGGGTACGGCGGGAAACGCGCGCGGGCGTCGCGTACGAAGAGCACCCGGACGGCCTGCCCAGGACGGTCGTTCTCTGGCCGGACACCTTCACGGAGTACCTGTCACCGTCCGTCGGAAAGGCGGCCGCACGGGTCCTGGAGGCGGCGGGGCTGAGAGTGCTGCCGTGGCCTCCGAGGGAGAAACGCCTTCTGCGGGTGCCGGGCATGGGCAGGTGGCTTCGGTGGATGCCGGCCGTGGGCGGGTGGCTTCGGTGGGTACCGGGCATGGGTGGGCGGCAGCAGCCGTGGGGCCGGGAGCCCGGCGACGGATTGTCGGGCGCTCCGAACCCGCGGACCGCCCCGAACTCGCCCACTGTTCCGGGCCTGTCGGCCGTCCCGAGCCGGTCAAGCGCTCCGGGCCCGCAGGACGCCCCGGGCCCGCAGGACGCCCCGGGCCCGCCAGTCGTCCCGAACCTGTCGGTCGGCCCGCGGGCGGCTCCCCGTGGCCGGGTCTGCTGTGGGCTGACCTATGTCTCGACGGGGCAGCTGGACCGCGCCCGCAAGGTGATGCGCCGGACCCTCGACCTGCTGCATCCGCTCGTGGACCCGTCCATCCCCGGGGAACCCCCGCCCATCGTCGTCCTCGAACCCAGCTGCGCCGCGGCCCTGCGTACGGACCTGCCCGAGCTGCTGCCCGACGATCCGCGCGCCCGGCGCGTGGCGTCGGCGGTCCTGACCTTCGCGGAGGCGCTCGAACGCCACGCCCCGCACTGGACCCCACCCCGACTGGACCGCCCTGTCGTCGGCCAGACCCACTGCCACCAGCACGCGATCCTCGGCGACGCCCCGGACCGCCGCCTTCGCACGGCAGCGGGCCTGACCGGGGAACTCTCCGGCGGCTGCTGCGGCCTGGCAGGCAACTTCGGCTTCGAGAAGGGGCACTACGAAGTGTCGGTGGCCTGCGCGGAGGAGCAGTTGCTGCCTGCGGTCCGGGCAGCCGGGGAGGAACCGGTGGTCCTGGCGGACGGCTTCTCGTGCCGCACCCAGCTGGAACAGTTGGAACAGCTCGGAGGCCGGAAGGGCAGACACCTGGCGGAGGTGCTGGCGGAGGGTCTCGACGACCCCGAGATCTAGGGACGCGCTCAGGCCCACTGCACGACCGCCGACGCGACCCGGTTCGTCGACCGTGGCAGGGACCAGCCGGGCCCCGCGCCGAAAAGGGCTGGACCGGATGACGCTCGGGCCAGTAGCTTCCAGGCGACCGTGACACCGCCCGAGGAGGTGAGACCCATGAACGCTGTATCGACGTGGGTGCTCCCCCTTCCCGTCACGGCCGGGCGATTGACGTAGGTGTCGCCGGGAGCGCCTTGCCAACGAGGCACTCCCGAAAGGCAACACCTATGCACTCTCCACACACCGCCGAGCCGTCGCCGACGGATCCGAATACGGATCCGAATACGGATATGGATGCGGATACGGATACGGCGACGGATCTGGATACGGCCACGTTCGACGTGATCATTGCCGGGTGCGGGCCGACCGGCGCGACGCTGGCCGCCGAACTGCGGCTGCACGATGTGCGGGTACTCGTCCTGGAGAAGGAAACCGAGCCCGCCTCGTTCGTCCGCATCGTCGGTCTGCACATTCGCAGTGTCGAGCTGATGGCAATGCGCGGACTGCTGGATCGCGTTCTCGAACACGGAAGAAAGCGTCCGGCCGCCGGATTCTTCGCCGCCATCCACAAACCCGCGCCCGAGGGCCTGGATTCCGCGCACGCCTATCTGCTGGGCATCCCGCAGCCGGTCGTCGTCCGCCTGCTCGAAGAGCACGCGATCGAACTGGGTGCGCGGGTCCGGCGCGGTTGTGCGGTGGCTGGTCTCGAACAGGACGACGAGGGCGTGACCGTCGACCTTGCTGACGGCGAGCAGGTGCGTGCGCGTTATCTCGTCGGCTGTGACGGCGGGCGCAGTACGGTACGCAAACTGCTCGGCGTCGGCTTCCCCGGCGAGCCCTCGCGGACCGAGACGCTTATGGGCGAGATGCAAGTGGGTGTGCCGCAGGAGGAGGTCGCCGCCAAGGTGGCCGAAATCGGCGGGACCAATCAGCGGTTCTGGCTCAGGCCCTTCGGCGAAAAGGCGTACAGCGTCGTAGTTCCCGCCGCGGGAGTCGGCGACCGCGCGGAACCGCCCACCCTCCAGGATTTCAGGCAGCAGCTGCGGGCGATCGCCGGAACCGATTTCGGCGTGCACTCCCCGCGCTGGCTGTCCCGCTTCGGGGACGCCACCCGGCTCGTCGAGCGTTATCGGGTCGGGCGGGTGCTGCTGGCCGGCGACGCGGCACACATCCATCCACCCGTCGGCGGACAGGGTCTCAACCTGGGCGTTCAGGACGCGTTCAACCTCGGCTGGAAACTGGCCGCACAGATCCGCGGCTGGGCGCCGGAAACGCTGCTGGACACCTACCAGGCCGAACGTCATCCGGTCGCCGAGGACGTGCTGGACAACACCCGCGCCCAGATGGAACTGCACTCCACCGAACCGGGCCCGCAGGCCCTGCGCAGGCTGCTCACCGAACTGATGGACTTCGACGAGGTGAACCGCCACCTGATCGAGAAGATCACCGCGATCGGCATCCGCTACGACTTCGGCGAAGGCCCCGACCTGCTCGGCCGCCGCCTGCGCGACATCGACGTGAGACAGGGCCACCTCTTCGGCCTGCTGCACCGAGGCCGAGGCCTGCTGCTGGACCGTACCGAACGCCTGACCGTCGGCGGCTGGTCGGACCGGGTCGATCACCTCTCGGATCCCACCGCGGCACTGGACGTTCCGTGCGTCCTGCTACGCCCCGACGGCCACGTCGCCTGGATCGGCGACGACCAGCGGGACCTGGACGACCACCTCGCCCGCTGGTTCGGCAGGCCCGCCAACTGATTCCGGCGCCGGGTCACCCAGGACATTTCACCGCGTCGTAAGCTGCAAAACTGTTGTACAGACCTGACTGAGTCCATTACCCTGGACCGGAAAGTCCACTACGATGCACTGCAACGTGCAACAGCTCTCGACCCGAACTTCCTGGACGGCCCCGTGAACATCCCCAGCGCTGACCGGTCCCCGTCGGTCGCCGACCCCACGGCCGCCGTCGCCGGGCCGGCCCCCGTGTCCGACCCGGGGGCCGGCCCGACGACCGGTTCGGCGGAGGGCTCGACGGGGAGCCCGGCGGACGGTCCGCGCGGGATCCGGGCCCTCGGCCCCGTGGGACTCGTGCTCGCCGGGGGCATCTCCGTCCAGTTCGGCGGCGCCCTCGCCGTGACGCTCATGCCGCGCACCGGAGCGCTCGGCGTGGTCACGCTGCGCCTCGCGGTCGCCGCGATCGTGATGCTCGTGGTCTGCCGCCCCAAGCTGCGCGGGCACTCGCGCGTCGACTGGGGGACCGTCGTCGTCTTCGGCATCACGATGGCCGCGATGAACGGCCTCTTCTACCAGTCGGTCGCCCGCATCCCGCTCGGCCCCGCCGTCACGCTGGAAGTGCTCGGCCCCCTCGTGCTCTCGGTGGTGGCCTCCCGCCGCGCCCTCAACTTCGTCTGGGCCGGCCTCGCCCTCGGTGGCGTCTTCCTTCTCGGCGGCGGAGGCTTCGACAGCCTCGACCCGGTCGGTGTCGCGTTCGCCCTGTCGGCCGGTGCGATGTGGGCCGCGTACATCGTCTTCAGTGCCCGTACGGGGCGGCGCTTCCCGCAGGCCGACGGGCTGGCGCTGGCCATGGCGGTCGCGGCCGTGCTGTTCCTGCCGCTCGGGCTCGTCGAGTCCGGCTCGAAGCTGCTGGATCCGACCACGCTCGCGCTGGGCTCGGCCGTCGCCGTCCTCTCCTCCGTGCTCCCCTACACCCTCGAACTCCTCGCCCTGCGCCGCCTGCCCGCCTCCACCTTCGCCGTCCTCATGAGCCTCGAACCGGCCGTCGCGTCCATCGCCGGCTTCCTGGTCCTGAGCCAGACCCTGTCCATGACAGAGGCCCTGGCGATCACACTCGTCATCGCGGCAAGCATGGGGGCGGTACGAACCCAGGTGGGCCGGGGCAGGGCCAAGGGGCTCGACTCCTAGACGCGCCGCCCCGCCGGTGAGGGGCCTGCCCCGGCCGCAGACCGACGGGCTTCTCTCCGCCCGGCGGGCTTCCCCTCGACCGGCAGGCTTCTCCCCAGCCGGCGGGGTTCTCTCCGACCGATGGGCTTCTCCCCGACCGACGGGCGCCAGTCGGCGGGCTCCTCCCCGGCCGACGAGGGTTCCCTCCGGCCGATGCGCTTCTCCCCGGCCCCGACTCCGACTCCGACTCCGACTCCGGCCCCGACTCCGACTCCGTCCCCGGCTCCGGCCCCGGCCCCGGCCCCGGCTCCGGCCCCGGCCCTGACTCCGGCCCCGGCCTCCGCCCCGGCTCCGGCCCCGGCCTCCGCCCCGGCTCCGGCCCCGGCCTCCGCCCCGGCTCCGGCCTCCGCCCCGGCTCCGGCCCCGGCCTCCGCCCCGGCTCCGGCCCCGGCCTCCGCCCCGGCTCCGGCCCCGGCCTCCGTCCCGGCCCCGCCTCCAGACCTGCCCTCCGCCATCCCGGTTTCAATAATCCAAGCACGCTTGATTGTTTCTTCGGTCGCTGCCATGCTCCTGGGCACACCGCGCCGCACACCGCCGTGTCCGAGGGGAGCGCATCGTGACCGATCCGACGCCCGTGTTCGACGACCTGCGCGACGAGAGCGAGGAACTCGACCGGCTGGTGGGGGAGTTGAGCGAGGACGCCTGGGCGCTCGCGACCCCGGCGGTGGGCTGGACCGTCGCCCATCAGATCGCGCATCTCACCTGGACCGACCGGTCGGCGCTGCTCGCGGCGACCGACCTGGCGGCCTTCGGGGCGGAGGTGGAAAAGGCGCTCGCCGCCCCGGACCGGTTCGTCGACGAGGGTGCCGAGGAAGGCGCCGGACTGCCGCCCGAACGGCTGCTCGCCGAGTGGCGCGCGGGGCGCGACGCCCTGCACAAGGTGCTGTGTTCGGCACCCAGAGGAGTGCGCTTCCCCTGGTACGGGCCGCCGATGTCCGCCGCCTCCATGGCGACGGCCCGGCTGATGGAGACCTGGGCCCACGGCCAGGACATCGCCGACGCGTTGCATGTGATGAGGCCACCCACCGACCGGCTGCGGCATGTGGCGCGCATCGGGGTGCGAGCCCGGAACTTCGCCTTCGGGGTACAGGGGCTGGACGCGCCGGAGGAGGAGTTCCGGGTCGAACTGACGGCACCCTCCGGCGACGGCGCGCTGTGGACGTACGGCCCCGAGGACGCGACCCAGCGCGTCACCGGCCCCGCCCTCGACTTCTGCCTGCTCGTCACCCGGCGGGCCCACCGCGCCGATCTCGCCGTACGGGCGCAGGGCCCCGACGCCGACCGCTGGCTCGACATCGCGCAGGCCTTCGCGGGTCCGCCCGGCACCGGCCGCGCACCGAAGGGGGCCACGGGATGACCGGCTCAGGGGTCCGTTCCACGACAGGATCAACACCGGCCCCTGTGGCCAGTACCCTCCGTATCGGCAACGCCTCCGGCTTCTACGGCGACCGGTTCGACGCGATGCGCGAGATGCTCACCGGCGGCCCCCTGGACGTCCTGACCGGCGACTATCTCGCCGAGCTGACCATGCTCATCCTCGGCCGCGACCGCCTCAAGAACCCGGCAGGCGGCTATGCGCGCACCTTCCTGCGGCAGTTGGAGGAGTGTCTCGGGCTCGCGCACGAGAAGGGCGTACGCATCGTCGCCAACGCCGGCGGCCTCAATCCGGCCGGACTCGCCGACGCCGTACGGGAGTTGGCCCAGCGGCTCGGCATCCCGGCGCGGGTGGCGCACGTCGAGGGCGACGACCTCACCGCACGCCATCCCAAGAGCCTCGCCGCGCACGCCTACCTGGGCGGCGAAGGCATCGCCACCTGCCTCCGCGAGGGCGCGGACATCGTCGTCACCGGCCGAGTCACCGACGCCGCCCTGGTCACGGGACCGGCCGCCGCCCACTTCGGCTGGGCACCGGACGCGTACGACCGGCTCGCGGGTGCCGTCGTCGCCGGGCACGTCCTGGAGTGCGGCACGCAGGCCACCGGCGGCAACTACGCCTTCTTCGCCGAGCACGACCCGGACCGCCTGCACCACCCGGGCTTCCCCGTCGCCGAACTCCACGAGGACGGCACGAGCGTCATCACCAAGCACGACGGCACCGGCGGCGTCGTCGACCTCGGCACGGTCACCGCCCAGCTCCTGTACGAGACGTCCGGCGCCCGGTACGCGGGCCCCGACGTCACCGCGCGTCTCGACTCGGTCCGGCTCACCCAGGAGGGCCCCGACCGGGTACGGATCGACGGTGTGCGCGGCGAGGCCCCGCCGCCCACCCTCAAGGTCGGGCTCAACCGGCTCGGCGGTTTCCGCAACGAGGTCGTCTTCGTCCTGACCGGGCTCGACATCGAGAAGAAGGCCGCGCTCGTACGGGCCCAGCTGGAGACCGCGCTCATGGCGGCCAAGTCCCGCCCGGCCGACGTCCGTTGGGAACTCGCCCGCACCGACCAGCCCGACGCCCCCACCGAGGAGACGGCCAGCGCCCTCCTCAGGCTCGTCGTCCGCGACCCCGACCAGGACATGGTGGGCCGGACCCTCAGCGGAGCCGCCGTAGAGCTGGCGCTCGGCAGCTACCCCGGATTCCATGTGTTGGCGCCACCCGGAAAGGGCGCGCCCTATGGGGTCTTCGAGGACGTGTACGTCCCCCATGGCGACGTGGACCATATGGCCGTCCTCCACGACGGGCACCGGATCCATGTGATGCCGGCCCAGGACACCCGCGTACTGGAGCCGCCGGCGGAACCCCCGCTGCCGGAGCCACTGCCCGAACCCCCGGGATCGACCCGCCGCGCCCCCCTCGGCCTCGTCGCCGGAGCCCGCAGCGGCGACAAGGGCGGCAACGCGAACGTCGGCGTCTGGGTCCGCACGGACGACGCCTGGCGCTGGCTGGCGCACACCCTCACCACCGACCGGTTCCGCGAACTCCTACCGGAAACCGCCGACCTGACCGTCGTACGGCACGTCCTGCCGAACCTGCGCGCCCTCAACTTCGTGGTGGAGGGCGTTCTCGGCGAGGGCGTCGCCGCCCAGCACCGTTTCGATCCGCAGGCCAAGGCCCTCGGCGAATGGCTGCGCTCCCGCCACCTCGACATCCCGGAGGTACTGCTGTGACGGTCCTGGCGTCCGCGCTGGACACCGCCTCCCCGGACTACGCCGCCCATCGCGAGGCCATGCTCGCCAAGCTCACCGAGCTGGACGCCGAGCATGCGAAGGCCCTCGCGGGCGGCGGCGAGAAGTACGTCGCCCGGCATCGAAAGCGCGGCAAACTGCTCGCCCGCGAGCGCATCGAGCTGCTCCTCGACCCCGACACACCGTTCCTGGAGCTGTCGCCGCTCGCCGCCTGGGGGAGCGACTACGCGGTCGGCGCCTCGCTCGTCACCGGCATCGGGGTCGTCGAGGGCGTGGAGTGCCTGATCACGGCGAACGACCCGACCGTGCGCGGCGGTGCCAGCAACCCCTGGAGCCTGAAGAAGGCGCTCAGGGCGAACGACATCGCGCTCGCCAACCGTCTGCCCTGCATCAGCCTCGTCGAGTCCGGCGGCGCCGACCTGCCCTCCCAGAAGGAGATCTTCATCCCCGGGGGCGCCATCTTCCGTGACATCACACGGTTGTCGGCGGCCGGCATCCCGACCGTCGCGGTCGTCTTCGGCAACTCGACCGCGGGCGGCGCGTACATCCCCGGCATGTCCGACCACGTGATCATGGTCAAGGAGCGGGCGAAGGTCTTCCTCGGCGGTCCGCCTCTCGTCAAGATGGCCACCGGGGAGGAGAGCGACGACGAGTCGCTGGGCGGCGCCGAGATGCACGCGCGCGTGTCGGGCCTCGCCGACTACTTCGCCGTCGACGAGCAGGACGCCCTGCGGCAGGCGCGGCGCGTCGTCGCCCGTCTCAACCACCGCAAGGCGTACGGCGATCCGGGCCCGGCCGCCCCGCCCAAGTACGACGAGGACGAACTCCTCGGCATCGTCCCCGGGGATCTGCGCACGCCCTTCGACCCCCGCGAGGTCGTCGCGCGCCTCGTCGACGCCTCCGACTTCGACGAGTTCAAGCCGCTGTACGGGAGCAGCCTGGTCACCGGTTGGGCGACCCTGCACGGCTACCCGGTCGGCATCCTCGCCAACGCCCAGGGCGTGCTGTTCAGCGAGGAGTCCCAGAAGGCGGCCCAGTTCATCCAGCTGGCCAACCAGCGGGACATCCCGCTCCTCTTCCTGCACAACACCACCGGCTACATGGTCGGCAAGGAGTACGAGCAGGGCGGCATCATCAAGCACGGCGCGATGATGATCAACGCGGTGAGCAACAGCCGCGTGCCCCATCTCTCCGTGCTCATGGGCGCGTCGTACGGAGCCGGGCACTACGGCATGTGCGGCCGCGCCTACGACCCCCGCTTTCTCTTCGCCTGGCCCAGCGCCAAGTCCGCCGTCATGGGCCCCCAGCAGCTCGCGGGCGTCCTGTCGATCGTCGCCCGGCAGTCCGCCGCCGCGAAGGGGCAGCCCTACGACGAGGACGCCGACGCCGCCCTGCGCGCCATGGTCGAGCAGCAGATCGAGTCCGAGTCCCTGCCGATGTTCCTGTCCGGGCGGCTGTACGACGACGGGGTCATCGATCCCCGCGACACCCGCACCGTCCTCGGCCTGTGTCTGTCCGCGATCCACACGGCGCCCTACGAGGGCGCACGCGGCGGCTTCGGCGTCTTCCGGATGTGAGAGGTCCCATGATTTCGAGTGTGCTGGTCGCCAACCGGGGCGAGATCGCCTGCCGAGTCTTCCGAACCTGCCGTGAGTTGGACATCCGAACTGTCGCCGTCTACTCGGACGCCGACGAGAACGCCCTCCACGCGCGCGTGGCCGACGCCGCGGTACGCCTGCCGGGATCGACACCCTCCGAGACGTATCTGCGCGGCGAGCTGATCGTGAAGGCCGCGCTGACGGCCGGCGCGGAGGCCGTGCACCCCGGGTACGGCTTCCTGTCCGAGAACGCCGACTTCGCGCGGGCCGTCCTCGACGCGGGCCTGGTCTGGATCGGCCCGCCGCCCGAGGCGATCGAGGCGATGGCCTCCAAGACCCGTGCCAAGGAGCTGATGGCGGCCGCCGGGGTGCCGTTGCTCGCCCCCCTGGACCCCGACGCGGTGACCGGGGCCGATCTGCCGGTCCTGGTGAAGGCGGCGTCGGGCGGCGGCGGCCGCGGCATGCGGATCGTCCGCGAACTCGCCGACCTCAAGGGCGAGTTGGAGGCCGCGTCGGCCGAGGCCCGGAGCGCCTTCGGGGACGGCACGGTATTCGTCGAGCCGTACGTCGAGCACGGACGCCATGTCGAGGTGCAGATCGTCGCCGACACCCACGGCACCGTATGGGCCTACGGCACCCGCGACTGCTCCCTCCAGCGCCGCCACCAGAAAGTGATCGAGGAGGCACCCGCGCCCGGCCTCGCCCCTGGTGTCGAGGAACGCCTGCACTCCGCGGCGACGGCCGCCGCCCGCACGATCACCTACGCGGGCGCGGGCACCGTCGAGTTCCTGGTCTCCGGGGACGACGTCCACTTCCTGGAGATGAACACCCGCCTCCAGGTCGAACACCCGGTCACGGAGGCCGTGTTCGGCATCGACCTGGTCGCCCTGCAGCTGAGCGTCGCCGAGGGAGCACGACTGGACGGCGAACCACCGCAGCCGTCCGGCCACGCGGTGGAGGCCCGCCTCTACGCCGAGGACCCCGCCCGGAACTGGGCCCCGCAGACCGGCACCCTGCACCGCCTGTCCGTACCGGGCATCCGCCTGGACACCGGCTACGAGGACGGCGACACGATCGGCGTCCACTACGACGCCATGCTCGCCAAGGCCGTCGCATACGCCCCCACGCGCGCGGAGGCGATCCGCCGACTGGCCGGAGCTCTGGAGCGGGCCACGATCCACGGCCCGGTCACCAACCGCGACCTCCTCGTACGCTCCCTGCGCCACGAGGAGTTCACGACGGCCCGCATGGACACGGCGTTCTACGACCGCCACCTGGCCGACCTCACCACGGCCGCCCCGGACCCGTACGCCCCTCTGGCCGCCGCCCTCGCGGACGCCCACGGCCGCTCCCGGTTCGGCGGCTGGCGCAACCTGCCCTCCCGGCCCCAGACCAAGCGCTACGCCTCGGCGGACGGCGAACACGAGGTCCACTACCGGCACACCCGCGAGGGCCTGACCGCAGACGGCGTCCGCGTGCTGAGCGCCGCCGCGGATCTCGTCGTACTCGAAATCGACGGCGTACGCCGGAAGTTCGACGTCACCCGCCACGACGACCGCGTCTATGTGAACACCACCACGCTCACCGCGCTGCCCCGCTTCCCGGACCCCACCGCCCAACAGGCCCCCGGCTCCCTCCTGGCCCCCATGCCCGGCACGGTCGCCCGAATCGCAGACGGCCTGACCACAGGCTCCGCCGTAAAGACCGGTGACCCCCTCATCTGGCTGGAGGCAATGAAGATGGAACACAAGATCACAGCCCCGACAACAGGCACGCTCACGGCCCTCCATGCCGCCCCCGGCCAACAGGTGGAGGTGGGCGCCTTGTTGGCGGTCGTCCAGCAAGAGGCGCCCCTTTAGAGGCGTCGAGACCGGCTGCTTCTAGGGGCGCGGGGAACTGCGCGACAAGCCACAACGAACCCGCACCCTCCACACAACAGGACACCCCTCCCCCTGAGGAGCCCCATGACAACCGTCCTCGAAACAGACGAACACAAGGCCCTCCGAGCAGCCGTGGCGGCCCTCGGCAACCGCTACGGCCGCGAATACCTCACCAAGGTCATCGCCGCCGGCGCCCACCCCGACGAACTCTGGTCAGAGGCAGCCAAGCTGGGCTACCTGGGCGTCAACCTGCCGGAGGCATACGGCGGCGGAGGCGGCGGCATCGCCGAACTCTCCATCGTCCTGGAGGAGTTGGGCGCCGCGGGCTGCCCCCTCCTCATGATGGTCGTCTCCCCGGCCATCTGCGGCACAGTGATCGCCCGCTTCGGCACGGACGACCAGAAACAGGACTGGCTCCCGGCCCTGGCCGACGGAACCCGCACCATGGCCTTCGGCATCACCGAACCCGACGCCGGCTCCAACAGCCACCGCATCACCACGACCGCCCGCCGGGACGGCACCGACTGGATCCTCACCGGCCGCAAGGTCTTCATCTCCGGCGTGGACATCGCGGACGCCACGCTCATCGTCGGCCGCGCGGAGGACGCCCGTACGGGCAAGCTCAAGCCCTGCCTGTTCATCGTCCCGCGCGACGCCCCCGGCTTCGAGCGGCGGCAGATCGACATGGAACTGCACGGCGCGGAGAAGCAGTTCGAGCTCACCCTCGACGACGTACGGCTGCCCGCCGACGCACTCGTCGGAGACGAGGACGCGGGCCTGCTGCAGCTCTTCGCGGGCCTCAACCCCGAGCGCATCATGACCGCGGCCTTCGCGATCGGCATGGGCCGCTACGCCCTCTCCAGGGCCATCACCTACGCCCGCGAACGCACCGTCTGGAGGGACCCGATCGGCGCCCACCAGGCCATCGCCCACCCCCTGGCGCAGGCGCACATCGACCTGGAACTCGCCCGTCTGATGATGCAGAAGGCGGCCTTCCTGTACGACTCCGGGGACGACGCGGGAGCCGGAGAGGCCGCCAACATGGCCAAGTACGCGGCCGGCGAAGCCTGTGTGAAAGCGGTCGACCAGTCCGTGCACACCCTCGGCGGCAACGGCCTGACCGGCGAGTTCGGCCTCGCGTCCCTCATCACGGCATCCCGGGTGGCCCGGATCGCGCCCGTCAGCCGGGAAATGATCCTCAACTACGTCTCGCACCAGACCCTGGGCCTGCCGAAGTCCTACTAGCACTATCTCCTCTACAACTTCCGGCTCCTGGAAAGGGCCCGCCATGGTGTTCCGCAGCGAGTACGAAGACGTCCCCGCCGTCGAAGAACCCATCCACGAGGCGGTGCTGGGCCGCGCCGCCTCCCGGGGCGACACCCCCGCGCTGATCGACGGCGTGGACGGGATGACCCTCACCTACGCCCAACTCGACACGTTCCACCGGCGGATCGCCGCCGAACTCGCCGACCTCGGCGTCGGCAAGGGGGACGTGCTGGCGCTGCACAGCCCCAACACCGTCGCGTTCCCGGTGGCGTTCTTCGCCGCCACGCGCGCGGGGGCGTCGGTCACGACCGTGCATCCGCTCGCCACGCCCGAGGAGTTCGCCAAGCAGCTGCGGGACTGCAAGGCCGAGTGGATCGTCACCGTGTCACCGCTCCTCGACACGGCCCGTACGGCGGCCGAACTCGCGGGCGGCGTACGGGAGATCTTCGTCTGCGACCAGGCACCCGGACACCGCTCGCTGCTCGACATGCTGGGCTCCACGGCCCCCGAGCCGGAGATCGACATCGACCCGGTGGAGGACGTGGCGGCCCTCCCGTACTCCTCCGGGACGACCGGTGTCCCCAAGGGCGTGATGCTCACCCACCGGAACATCGCCACCAACCTGGCGCAGCTGTCGCCCACCATGCCGATGGGCCCCGGCGACCGTATCCTCGCCGTCCTGCCGTTCTTCCACATTTACGGGCTCACCGCGCTCATGAACGCGCCGCTGAGGCAGGGCGCCACCGTCGTCGTACTGCCGCGATTCGACCTGGAGACGTTCCTCGCGGCCATCGAGAAACACCGCATCACGGGCCTGTACGTGGCCCCGCCGATCGTCCTCGCCCTCGCCAAGCACCCGGCCGTCGAGGGCTACGACCTGTCGTCCCTGGAGTACATCATCAGCGCGGCCGCGCCCCTGGACGCCGAGCTGGCGGAGGCCTGTTCGCGCAGGCTGGGACTGCCGCCCGTCGGCCAGGCGTACGGCATGACGGAACTGTCGCCCGGCACACACGTCGTACCCCGGGACAGCGTGAACCCGCCGCCCGGAAGCGTCGGAAAACTCATCCCAGGCACCCAGATGCGCATCGTCTCCCTCGACGACCCCGCCAAGGACGTCGGCGTCGACGAGCGCGGCGAGATCGTCATCCGCGGACCGCAGGTCATGAAGGGCTACCTCGGCCGCCCCGAGGCGACCGCCGCGATGATCGACGAGGACGGCTGGCTGCACACCGGGGACGTCGGGCACGTCGACGCGGGCGGCTGGCTGTACGTCGTCGACCGCGTCAAGGAACTCATCAAGTACAAGGGCTTCCAGGTGGCCCCCGCCGAACTGGAGGCCCTCCTGCTCACCCACCCGGGCATCGCCGACGCCGCCGTCATTGGGGTCTACGACAGCGACAACAACGAGCGCCCGCACGCGTACGTGGTGCGTCAGCCGGCCGCGGAGGACCTCACCGAGGACGAGGTCATGGGGTACGTCGCCGAGCGCGTCGCCCCGTACAAGAAGATCAGGCAGGTCGTCTTCATCGAAGGCGTGCCCAGGGCGGCCTCCGGCAAGATCCTGCGGCGGGAACTGAGGGAGCGCGCATGACGGTGGTACGACGGGCGCACGAGCGCGGGATCACCACCCTCGCGCTCGACGCGCCCGAGCGGCGCAACGCCCTCTCCGCCCAGCTGGTGGGGGAGCTGGCGGACGCGCTCACGGAGTGCGGCAAGGACGGCGACGTACGAGCCGTCGTCCTCACCCACACCGGCAACACCTTCAGCGCGGGCGCGGACCTGCGCGACCCGCCGGACCCGGACGTCCTGGTCGCCCTGCTGCGCCAGATCGTCGAACTGCCCAAACCCGTCGTCGCCCGCGTCACAGGCCATGTGCGCGCGGGCGGCCTCGGACTGCTCGGCGCCTGCGACATCGCCGTGGCCTCCCAGGAGGCCACGTTCGCCTTCACGGAGGTACGCATCGGGGTCGCCCCGGCCGTGATCTCGCTGCCCCTGCTGCCGCGGCTCGACCCGCGCGCGGTGGCCCGCTACTACCTCACCGGGGAGAAGTTCGACGCGGACGAGGCCGCCCGGATCGGCCTCGTCACCGCGGCGGGCGAGGACGCCGACGACGTACTCGCGCCCGTGCTCGACGGACTGCGGCGATCCTCCCCGCAGGGGCTCGCCGAGACGAAACGGCTGCTCACGGCTAAGGTGCTGGACACCTTTGACCGGGACGCGGCCGACCTCACCGCGCTCTCGGCCCGGCTGTTCTCCTCCGCGGGGGCCCGCGAGGGAATGACGGCCTTCCTCGAACGACGGGATCCCTCATGGGTGTGGTGAACGGCGGCGCGACGACCGGTGGCGCGACGACGGACGGCGCGACGACCGGCAGCGTGGTGAACGGCGGCGTGGTGAACGGCGCGCCGCCGGTCGAGCGCGTCCCCAAGCAGGACCGCAGCCGGGCCACCCGGCAGCGCCTCCTCGAAGCCGCGGTCGCCTGCCTCGCCGAACACGGCTGGGCGGGCTCCACGGTCTCCGTCGTCGCCGAACGCGCCGGCGTCTCCCGGGGCGCCGCCCAGCACCACTTCCCGACCCGCGAGGACCTCTTCACGGCAGCCGTCGAGTACGTCGCCGAAGAACGCTCCACCGCCCTGCGCGACCTGTTCCCCGACGGCCCCACGGACCGCCACGCGGTCGTCGCCGCCCTCGTCGACCTCTACACGGGCCCCCTCTTCCGCGCCGCCCTCCACCTCTGGGTGGCCGCCTCCAACGAGGAGCAACTACGGCCCCGCGTAACGGAGTTGGAGGCGCGCGTCGGCCGCGAGACCCACCGCATAGCCGTGGAGCTCCTGAACGCCGACGAAACCCGCCCCGGCGCCCGGGAGACCGTCCAGGGCCTCCTCGACATGTCCCGGGGCCTGGGCCTGGCCAACCTCCTCACGGACGACAAGGCCCGCCGCGAACGAGTGGTCGCCCAGTGGTCGGAGATCCTCGACGGGGTGCTGGGCTGAGGGCCCTTCCGGGAGAGCCGAGGGGCGTTGTCAGTGGCGGCGCGTAGCGTTCGAGACCGGTGGCGGATCGGTGACAGCGGGGGCAGCGGCATGGGGGACCACTTCCAGACGGTCGTGGACGTCGACGCGACGGCGGACGAGGCGCGGGCGCTCGCGGCACGGGTCGTGGAGTGGCTGGTCGCGGAGGGGATCGTGCTCGGCGAGCGCACGGACTGCGTGCTTGGGCAGCCGCTCGGACATCCGCCTGGGCCGAACTGGCGGCGCGCGGTGGAGGAGTCCCCGGACTGGGATCCGTGGGACGGTCTCGCCGTGCACACCGGGCGGACGGTCTTCGACAGCGGCCAGGGCGGCCCCGAGTCCGTCACCTGCCCCCGCTGCAGGGCGACGACTCCACTGAGCGGCGAGACCTACGACGAGCCCTACGACGAGGACTACGAGGCTTCCGGGGAGAGCCGGGCGGGCGGGGCGGACTCGGACGGGGCGGACTCCGGCGAGGACGAGCCGGAGAACGGCGGATGGCCCAACTTCGCCGCCGCGATGGGCACCTGGCACGAGACCGGCGCGGCGACCGTCGACTGCCCCGCGTGCGCCCGTCCCGTCGCCCTCACGGACTGGATCTGGGAGGACGACTACTACGCGTTCGGCCATCTCGGCCTGGAGTTCTGGAACTGGCCGGAACTAAGGCCGGACTTCATCCAGGAGATATCCCGCCTGCTGGGCGGCCACCGCACGGGCCACGTCTGGGGCAAGCTCTGACCCGGACGCCGGCCCCGTGGTCTCAGGGACTGAGCCGCTCCACCCGCCACGACCCGTCCTCCCGCGTCACATAGCGCAGGCGGTCGTGGAGGCGGTTCTCGCGGCCCTGCCAGAACTCGACCGATCGGGGGGCGACGCGGAATCCGCCCCAGTTCGGAGGGACCGGGACCTGCTCGCCCTCGGGGTAGCGGGTGGCCAGTTCGGCGTAAGCGGAGTCCAGTTCGGCGCGGGAGGAGATCACCGCGGACTGGGTGCTGGTCCAGGCGCCGAGCTGGGAGCCGTGCGGACGGGTGCGGAAGTACGCGGCCGTCTCGTCGCGGCCCGTGCGCCGGGCCGTCCCGCTGACGATGACCTGCCGGGCCACCGCATGCCAGGGGAAGAGCAGGGAGACGTGCGGGTTGGCGGCGAGGTCGCGCGCCTTGCGGGACTCGTAGTTGGTGAAGAAGACGAACCCCTGCTCGTCGTACTGCTTCATGAGGACCGTGCGGGAGCTGGGCCGTCCCTCGGCGTCCGCGGTGGAGACGACCATGGCGTTCGGCTCGTACAGCAGGCCGTCCCTCGCGGCCAGGGCGAACCAGCGCCCGAACTGCTCCATCGGGTGGTCGGCCAGCTCTGTCTCGTCGATTCCCTCGGCCCGGTAGTGCTTGCGCATCAACGCCGGGTCGAGGACGGGTTCACGGTCGGTCACGCGGTCATCCTGCCGTATTCCGAACGGCGGCAGAGGAGCACCCGACGGGCGTGGCCTTCATCACGCCATGGCACTCAGTGCCGCGTACTCTCCCCAAAGGTGACACCAAGGGATATCGTCCTGCTTCCGAAACGGTTGGGTGACCGCCATCCGGACGGGGCATCACCGGGGTGACGTACGGACCGCGAGTCCACGAGGCGACCGCGGAACCGGACGGCCACCACCATCACAGACATATGGTCACGAGCACCCTCGCACACCCCGCAAACCATCTGTCGCACACATCATGAGGAGCCGCCTGATGTCCGACTTCGTACCCGGGCTCGAAGGAGTCGTCGCTTTCGAGACGGAGATCGCCGAACCGGACAAGGAGGGCGGCGCCCTTCGGTACCGGGGCGTCGACATCGAGGATCTGGTCGGCCACGTCTCCTTCGGCAACGTCTGGGGACTGCTCGTCGACGGAGCCTTCAACCCCGGCCTGCCGCCCGCCGAGCCGTTCCCGATCCCCGTCCACTCCGGTGACATCCGCGTGGACGTCCAGTCCGCGCTCGCCATGCTCGCGCCCGTGTGGGGCCTGCGGCCGCTCCTCGACATCGACGAGCAGCAGGCCCGCGCGGACCTCGCCCGCGCCGCCGTCATGGCCCTCTCGTACGTCGCCCAGTCCGCCCGTGGCCAGGGCCTGCCCATGGTCCCGCAGCGCGAGATCGACAAGGCCAGGTCCGTCGTCGAACGCTTCATGATCCGCTGGCGCGGGGAGCCCGACCCCAAGCACGTCGCGGCCGTCGACGCGTACTGGACGTCCGCCGCCGAGCACGGCATGAACGCCTCCACCTTCACGGCCCGCGTCATCGCCTCCACCGGCGCCGACGTGGCGGCGGCCCTCTCGGGCGCCGTCGGAGCCATGTCGGGACCGCTGCACGGCGGCGCCCCCTCCCGAGTCCTCGGCATGATCGAGGAGATCGAGCGCACCGGCGACGCCGACGCCTACGTCCGGCAGGCTCTGGACAAGGGCGAGCGGCTGATGGGCTTCGGACACCGTGTGTACCGCGCCGAGGACCCCCGCGCACGCGTCCTGCGCCGCACCGCCCGCGAGCTCGGCGCCCCTCGCTTCGAGGTCGCCGAGGCCCTGGAGAAGGCGGCTCTGGCGGAGCTCCACGCCCGCCGCCCGGACCGCGTCCTCGCCACGAACGTCGAGTTCTGGGCCGCCATCGTCCTGGACTTCGCCGAGGTCCCGGCCCACATGTTCACGTCGATGTTCACCTGTGCCCGCACCGCCGGCTGGTCCGCGCACATCCTGGAACAGAAGCGCACGGGCCGGCTCGTACGGCCCTCCGCACGCTATGTAGGACCGGGCACCCGCAACCCGGGCGAGATCCAGGGCTACGAGGACATCGCCCACTGATTTCTCGTGTGTGCCCAGCACATGTGCGCACGGCCCATGTGGCGGCTCTCCATGGGGAGCCGCCACACCTGTCCTGCGCGGGGCATGGGGGTCATGCGCGTCACGCCGGGACCAGCAGCTCCGCGTGATGGCGGGCCGCGACCAGCGGATGCGCCCGCAGCTTGCCCTTCAGCTCGTTGCGTCCGTACTCCGCGAAGAGCGGGTTCGCCGGGTCGCTCGTCACCCCGGGTGCGGCGGAGGCGTACGGGAAGGGCAGCGGCTCGATCCGGGCGTCGAGCCGGGGGTTGTAGAAGAAGGGAACGGAGAACCGCTCGGTGGCTCCTGCCGGGCTCACCACCCGGTGATTGGTGGCGACGAGATACCCGTCGGTGGCCACTTCGAGCAGCTCGCCCAGGTTCACCACGAACGCACCCGGGATCGGCGGCACGTCGTGGAACAGCCCGTCCTCGCGCTGCACCTGCAACCCGCCCACCTGGTCCTGCAACAGCAGCGTCAGGAACCCGTAGTCCTTGTGCGCCCCGACCCCCTGACCCGCGCCGTCCCCCGCACTGCCCGGATACCGGACCAGCTTCAGATGGGGATGGGCACGCTCGCCGAACACGGGCTCGTAGAAACCGGCGGGCGCGCCGATGGCCGTGAGCAGCTCACGAAGGAGCCGCGCCGCGACGGAGCTGAGCCGGTCGATCCACGCCAGCGCGGCGGTACGCAGCTCCGGCAGCGCGGCGGGCCACTGGTTGGGCCCCTCCAGCCACCAGTACGCGGGCTCACCGGGACCGGGCCTCCGGGCGGGCCGTTCCGCCCCTATGTCGAGCTGGTCGCGCCAGTCCCGGCTGCCGCCGGTGCGCTCGTCGCCGGTCCGCGTATAGCCGCGGAAATGCGGCGAGTTGATGTTGTCGATCGCGAGCCGGTCCGCCTCGGGAAGCGCGAAGAAGCGGTGCATCGCGTCGAGCAGGGCGGCAGTCTCGGCCTCGCTCACCCCGTGCCCCACGAGCTGGAAGAACCCCACGTCGTGCGCGGCACTGTGCAACTGCGCGTGCAGCAGCGCACGCGCCTGCGGCCCGCGGCCGGCCGCGGAGAGATCAATGATCGGAAGCTGCTGATACGGCTGATTCAACGGGTTCGTCATGGTGTGCGTCCGCATGGGTTACGGGCCCGGGGCGGCCGCCGAGGGTGGGGCGGGGGCCACGGGTGCCAGGTGAGAGAGCTGAAGGGGGCTGAGGTCAGGCGGAAGGCCGACAGCCCATGCTCGTGACGCGCACGTAGTCCACGTGTCGGCGTCGAACGAGCATCGGAAGCATGGCGCAAGCGTACTCCGGCTCGCCCAATACGCCAGTGCCGTGCCTCACAAACCTGCGAAACCCAGATGACTCGAAACCCAGATGACCCGTGACGCAGACGACCCGCGAACTCTGGTTCCCTCCGAGGAGGGAGCCGGCCGGACTTACCGGCGAGCTCGCGGGTCGGGTGACTGCTTGAGATTGGGCCGGCTGCACGCTCGTCTCACGCGCTGGTCCGGCACCGCACTGAATGTGGTGACGGGCCGCTAGCCCGCAGCCACCTCGCTGGTCCGGGTTTCAGACATGTACCCGATCACCTCCTTTCGGCGTGCGACACACACTAGGAACCCGATCCGCATCCCTCAACTGTTTTTCGGGACAGTGGCCGGACGGCCGGACGTCCACCGCCCCAGGGCCGCAGGTCAGCCGAGGCGATCGGTCGGGCCGACCTCCAGCCAGAGGCTGTAGACCAGGGATTTGTTGGGCGCGTACGAGGCCTCCAGCACGCGGGCGGTCTTCGGATCGACGATGCAGTGCCGGTACTCCAGGTACGTCACCGTCCGGCCGTCGGGGAAGGTCTCCGTCCTCATCCGCCGGTATTGGACGGCGGTGCCCCGACGCCCCTTGTGGTCCTTCGCCCGGGGAGTCAGCGTCACCGACGGACTGTCCGCGATGATCCGGAACAGCGCGGCACGCAGCTCGGGGCGCGCGGGCGAGTCCCCCAGCAGTTCGGCGGCCTGGGAGAAGCGCATGGCGGCATCCTTCGGGAAGAGGGCCGTGAGCCGCTTCTGGTCGGTGGGGAGCTTGTCGAGTTCGGACCAGGCGAGGTACTTGTCGCCCACCGGCCACTTGGTCCTGTCCCGCTTCGGCTCCGGCTTGCCGGTTGCCTGGTTCAGCTCCCAGGTGCGGCCCGCGCGGTCGAAGTACACGGTCGACTTCCACTTCGTGCCGGCCTTCTCCCCCTCCGTGCCCACCTTCCAGTACTTCGCGTGCGTCGCCGACGACTCCGCCGAGACCTCCGCCATCTCGTTCAGGAACGTGGCCGCCGCCGAGGCGGTGGACGGCGGCTTGTCGCCCACGTCCAGCACCGGATACAGGACCGCGCCCACGGTGATCGCGGCCACCGCCGCGGCGGCGATCAGCACCCGCCGGCGCCGCGCGCCGCGGCTCCCGCGCGCCGCGGTCCACGACGGGTCTCCGTCTCCGGGCCGGAGGACGACCAGGGCATCCTCCGGAGGCGGGAGGGATGCCTTGGGGCCCCCTCGCCCCGCCACGGCGGTCGGCAGCACTCCCTCGGGCGCCGAGGCCGACATCCGCTCGGTCTCGCGATCCGCGACGAGGGCCAGTATTTCGCGTACGGCCGCGATCCTGCCGGGTGACGGCGGGGCCACGGATCCGGCCCCGACCAGCTCGTCGGCGCCCGGGAAGTCGAGAAAGTCGTCGCGTTCCGTCGTATCGGTCATTTCGGGTCTCCGGTCAGGTCGAAGGGCGAGCCCGCGCGCATGCGGTTGCGGGCGCGGTGCAGACGGGTGCGGGCCGTCGCGGCGGGGATGCCGACCACGGCCGCGGCCTCGCTGGGCGTCAGCTGCTCCCAGGCGACCAGGAGCAGCAGCTCGCGTTCGTCGGAGGGGAGCCTCGCGAGGAGCTCGCGCAGTCTGGGGGCCACGGCCTCCGCGACGAGCCGGTCGTCCACGGCCTCCCAGGGGTCGTCGTCGGTGGACCGCGGGAGGTCGGGGCGCCTCGACGCGAGCCGCCGCCAGTGGGTGGAGAGCACGTTCCTGGCCACGCCGAACAGCCATGCCCGTACGGAACCGCGGGCCGGGTCGAAACCGCGTCGCGTCGCGTACGCCTGGAGCCACAGCTCGGCGAGCAGATCGTCGGCGGCCCCGGGCGCGCGGCGCGCGAAATATCCGTGCAGGGCAGCCGAATGCCGCTCCACCAGTGGCTCGAAGGAGGCCGGGTCGCGCGCCGTGCGGCCCAGCAGCTCCTCGTCGCCCAGGCCGGGTGTCATGGGACCTCCGTCTCCGGACCGCCGGTCGGCGGTCTCACCCCGTACTTGGTGAGAGCCGCCGACAGCGTTCGCGCCGCCGACCTGGGTCCGATGGGGTCCACACAACGATTTCCTCAATCTTGTGGGAACCAGATGTGGGCTGCGTCACGTTCGAGTTGAATGATTCCTAGTGAGTGATTCGTAGTGAGTGAAGTGAGTGATCAGACGCGCGGGCACACCGCGCAGGACACGCCGACACGGCCTGCAGGGGGTGCCAGGTGAGTGCTTCCCGGCGTAGCGGGACCACGGACGAGCTCGGGCCGCAGGAGCCCGAGCGGGACGGGGCCGATCTGCTCGCCGCTCTGCTCGACGGGATGGACGCGGCGCTGTGCGCGTTCGACGCCGACGGAGTGGTGACGCACTGGAACCGGGAGGCGGAGCGGATCCTCGGCTGGAGCGCGGCCGAGGCGGTCGGACGGCAGGGGTTCGCAGGCTGGGCCGTACGGCCCGCGGACGCCGAGGAGGTCGAGGGCCGGCTGCTCTCCGCGATGCAGGCACCCGGACGGCAGGTCCATGAGTTCGCGCTGCTCACCAAGGACGGCGGCCGGGTGCTCGTACGGACCCAGTCCGCCGCGGTGCCGGGTCCCGACGGGAAACCGGCCGGGGTGTACTGCGCCTTCAGCGAGGTGCACGCGCAGATCGATCTGGAGCGGTCGATCGCGCTGAGCGAGGCGCTGTTCGACGACGCCTCCTGGGGCGTCGTGCTCGTCGACGCCGATCTGCGGCCCGCCGTCGTCAACGCGCACGCGGCGCGCGCGTTCGGCGCGGGGCGTACGGCCGTACTGGGGCGCCCCCTGGGTGAGCTCCTCGCGCAGGGCGTGGAGGAGCTGGAGAGCGCGCTCACGCACGTCCTCGCGGAGGGCGCTCCGCCCGCGCCCGCCGAGATGTGGGTGACCGTGCGGACCGCCGAGGGCGAACAGCGGCGGTGCTGGCGCAGCGGGTTCCTGCGGCTCGCCTCGCCGCTCGCGGAAGAACCGGTTCCGCTCGGGGTGGGCTGGCTCTTCCAGGACGTGACCGAGGCCAAGCAGACCGAGCAGGAGGCGGCGCTCCTGCGGTTCAGGACCAACCAGCTGCACCGGGCCGCGCGGGCCGCCGCCGAGTGCGAGGACCCGGCCGAGGCGGCGAGCATCCACCTCGACTTCGCGCTGGCCGGCTTCGCCGACCACGCGCTCATCGACCGGGTGGCCGGTGGCTCCGTGCCCGACGGCGAGGGGCCGGTCCGGCTCGTACGGGCCGCCGCCACGCCCTCCGGGGCGCCGGGGCCGAGCCTTCCCGCGGGGCGGGCGGGGCTGCCCGTGCGGTACGCCGACGGGCATCCGGCGCTCCAGTGCGTGGAGCGGATCGGGTCCGTGCGGGCCAGTGCGGGGGCTGCGCGTGCGGGGGCGGGGGCCGGTGAGCCCGAGCGGGCGCGGGAGTGGGCCGTTGCCCGGCAGTGGCCCGCGGACTCCGTCCATGCGCTGTGTGCGGTTCTGCGCAGTCGGGGGCGGACGTTGGGTGTCGTCACGTTTCTGCGTGGGGCCAGTCGTACGCAGTTCGAGCGGCTCGACGCCACGTACGCCGAGGACGTCGCCGTCCGCATCGCCACGGCCCTGGACCTGGGGGAGACGCTGGAACGGAGGGGTTGAGCGGGGGTTTCCTCGCCCCCGCCGCCCCTACCCATTCCCGTCCCTGACTCAGGGGCTCCGCCCCCGAACCCCCGCATCGCGCCACCGCGCTCGTCCTCAAACGCCGGACGGGCTGGGAGGTGGGCGGGGGGCTGATGGGGGTGGGTGGGTCGACCGTGGGTGGGTGGGAAATCGGCCTGAACGGCCTCGTCCTCAAACGCCGGACCGGCTGAGAGGTGGGTGCGTGGGAGATCGGCCTCAGCGGTCTCGTCCTCAAACGCCGGACCGGCTGGAAGTGGTCGGGCGGGCTGGGGCTTTTAGGGGCGCGGGGAACTGCGCGATCAGCCACGGGCGGCCCGCAGGTTCGATACGCCCTTTCCCGTGGAGCGCTTCGCGGGGCACTCCACGGGGCGCTCAGCGGCGGTAGAAGATCCGGTCCCCGTACTCCTCGAACACGCGGCCGTTCCACTCGTGGCCGCCGTCCACGTTGCCCGAGCGCAGGAGCGGGGGCTCGATGCCGCGGTCCGCGAGGGCGCCCGCCGCCGTGGCCATGACGGCCTGGAGGAGGGCGGAGGTGACCACCGTGGAGGCGGGCGCGAAGGGCGCCGGAACGGTGTCGAGCGTGAGCTCCGCGTCACCGATCGCGATCTTCGAGTCGAGGACCACATCGCAGTGGTCCTTCAGATACGTACCCGAGGTGTGCCGGGACTTCGTCTCGGAGGCGTACGCCACAGACGTGACCCCGATGACCTTGAGACCCAGCGCACGGGCGTTCATCGCCATCTCCACGGGCAGCGCGTTGCGCCCGGACAGGGAGACGATCACGAGTACGTCGCCGGCGCGCGCCGGGCTGGTGTCGAGGACGGCGCTCGCCAGGCCGTCGACCCGCTCCAGCGCGGAGCCCAGCGTCGCCGGCACGACGTCCACCCCGACGGCACCCGGCACGGCGAGCAGGTTCATCAGCGCGAGGCCGCCCGCCCGGTACACCAGGTCCTGCGCGGCCAGCGACGAGTGCCCGGCGCCGAACGCGAAGAGCCGTCCGCCGTCGGCGACCGTGTCGGCGATCAGCGTCCCGGCAGCCTCGACGGCCCCGGCCTCCTCGTCCCGCACCCGCTGCAGCAGGCCGATCGCGGCGTCGAAGAACTGCCCGGCCAGCTTGCTGTCGCCCATGCGCGAAGCCCTCTCTCCCCGTCCACACCCGCTCGTGTCGCGGATCACGTTGCGGTCTGGACCAGTGCTGTGTCAATACGGTCGGCAGGGGCGACACTGGGTGCTGAGGGCCCCCGTTCCCGCCCGGCCGAGCTCATGTCCGGCCGTTCGCGCCGGCACTCGTCACCACGCGGTTTCACCTGCGCGGCACGGTTGTCAGTGGGATGCGTCAGAATTGGTGCCAGGGCCAGCGCACACGCCGGTGAGCCACTCAGCCTCCGGCAGAGCTAATCGAGGGGCACGTATGTCCGGACTGATCGACACCACGGAGATGTATCTCCGCACCATCCTCGAGCTGGAGGAGGAAGGTGTGGTCCCCATGCGCGCCCGGATCGCCGAGCGGCTCGACCAGAGCGGGCCGACGGTCAGCCAGACCGTGGCACGCATGGAGCGCGACGGCCTGGTGTCCGTCGCCAGCGACCGGCACCTGGAGCTCACGGACGAGGGCCGCAGGCTCGCCACACGCGTGATGCGCAAGCACCGCCTCGCCGAGTGTCTGCTCGTCGACGTGATCGGTCTGGAGTGGGAGCAGGTCCACGCCGAGGCCTGCCGCTGGGAGCACGTGATGAGCGAGGCGGTCGAGCGGCGCGTGCTCGAACTACTGCGCCACCCCACCGAGTCGCCGTACGGCAACCCGATCCCGGGCCTGGAGGAGCTGGGCGAGAAGGACGGGGCGGACCCCTTCCTGGACGCGGGCATGGTGTCGCTGGCCGATCTCGACCCCGGGCTCGACGGCAAGACGGTCGTCGTCCGCCGCATCGGTGAGCCGATCCAGACGGACGCGCAGCTGATGTACACGCTGCGGAGGGCGGGCGTGCAGCCCGGGTCCGTCGTCAGTGTGACGGAGTCCGCGGGCGGGGTGCTGGTCGGCAGTGGCGGTGAAGCGGCGGAGCTGGAGGCGGACGTGGCTTCGCACGTTTTCGTCGCGAAGCGGTAGCGCTCCGCTTGGCTGCGGGTTCTTCGTCCGCGGGCGGTGGGGGCTTGTCGCGCAGTTCCCCGCGCCCCTTTCGGGGCGCCCCTGTGCTGCCCTGGCTGTTTGCGGGACCGTCATCAACTCCCGTAACACACAACCCAGTTGTCCCACCTCGTTGTTCGCTCAGAAATGAAGATTCAGTGCGCGGAATCGCAGCGGTCGGGCCGTTTGCGTGCGAGGCTGTCGCGAGAGGCATATGACCTGAGGGCTCTTGACCGTGGCGGCAGCGGCGCCGGTGCGCGGTCGGGGAGGGGGCGGGAGGATGTGCCGCGGACATGAGGAGGGCCCCGGCGCCCTGAGGCGCCGGGGCCTGTCCTCCCCTGTGCTGACCCGGAGCCCCGAGCTCCCAGGGTCATTCCCCACGGACCGTTTTCCCCGAGCGGCCCGCCTCCCGTTGAAGATCTCCCCTCGGCGGCGGTCAATCCTTGAGCGACGTCACTCGAAGGAGGGGTGTTGCCGCCAAGACCCCCATCTTCGAATGCGCATTCGATAGCGTATGGGTGACGGAACCACTACGGATTACGCAGGAAGAACCAGCAGAAGCACCGGTACGACCAGCGGTACGAGTGGGCCGGCCGGTTCGTGCGGGACGACCCGGCCGAGCGGATCAAGGGGGGTGCCAACGTATGGTGCGGCGCATCGACGTGAGCGGTGCGGGTGGCGTACGCCTCGCCGCCTGGGAGTTCGCCGACTCTCCCAAGACCGATCCGCCCAGGACCGATCCCACAGGGGCCGATGCGTCCGGGGCCGCGACCGGCACCGCGTCGGGAGAGATCGAGCGTGCACCCGGCGTGCTGTTACTGCACGGCCTCATGGGCCGTGCATCCCACTGGGCGCCCACCGCCCGCTGGCTCGCCGAGCGGCACCGTGCCGTCGCGCTCGACCAGCGGGGCCACGGCCAGAGCGACAAGCCGCCCGAGGCGTCCTACACCCGCGAGGCGTACGTCGAGGACGCCGAGGCCGCCCTCGAACAGCTGGGCCTCGGCCCGGCCGTCCTCATCGGTCACGCCATGGGCGCCCTGACCGCCTGGCAGCTCGCCGCCAAGCGCCCCGACCTCGTGCGCGGCCTGGTCATCTGCGACATGCGGGCCTCGGCGCTGGGAGCCGCCTCGCAGCGCGAGTGGGAGAACTGGTTCAAGGCCTGGCCGGTCCCGTTCGCCACACTCGCCGATGTGCGGAAGTGGTTCGGCGAGGACGACCCCTGGGTGGAGCGCCCGAACCCGTCGCGCGGTGAGTTCTACGCCGAGGTGATGGCCGAGTCGCCGGACGGCTGGCGGCCCGTCTTCGAGCCCGAGCAGATGCTCAAGTCCCGCGAGACGTGGGTGTACGACGCGCACTGGGAGGAGCTCACACAAGTCCGGTGCCCCGCCCTCGTGGTGCGTGGCCTGGACGGTGAGCTGGGTCGGGCCGAGTCCCAGGAGATGGTCCGGGTTCTGCCCAACGGGCAGTATGCGGAGGTGGCCGATGCGGGGCATCTCGTCCACTACGACCAGCCGGAGGCGTGGCGCGCGGCCGTTGAGCCCTTCTTGGACGAGGCGCTCCGTTAGGCGCCTGGACAGGATGGCGCCGGTGCGCCGCGGGTTGTCCTTCGCCCGCGGCCCGGTGGGGGCTGGTCGCGCAGTTCCCCGCGCCCCTTGGGGGCTCAGCCCTTGCTCACCGCCGCCAGGATCTCCGGGAGTTGTCGGGCTGTTCGTGGTGCGGCGAGGTGCAGGCCTGCCAGGGCGATCGCCGCTCCGTAGGCGGTTCCGATCGGGAGGAGGAGCCAGGTCCAGTCCTGGCCGTCCGACGAGACGTTCAGCCAGATGGTGAGGGTGATGACGGGCGCGCACAGCAGGGCCGCCGCGATCATGCCGCCGAAGATCGAGAATCCGGCGAGGCTGGCCTGGCCGGGAGCCACGTTCTTGTAGCTCTCCTGCGGGATCGAGTACGGGAAGCGGGCGGAGGACCAGGCCCCGGTCGCCAGCATCGCGCCGAGCAGAGCGAACGACAGGCCGAACACCTCGGGCAGCGCGGCCCAGTCGCCGAGCAGCGCCGTCGTCAGGACGCACACGAGGGCCGCGTACGGAAGGGTGATCACCAGGAGCGCCAACGCCCGTGCCCGCAGCTCGACATACGCGTCCCGGGTCGACGAGATCGTCATCGCGACCATCCAGAACGCGGACGTGTCCTGCCCGAACTGGTTGTACATCTGGATGCCGAGCATGCCCGCCGCGAAGCACGCGAAGTAGACCGAGCCGGTGCCCTGCAGCGCGTTGAACACCGGCACGATCAGACCGATCGCGAGCGAGGTCACCCACGCGGCCTTGGTCTTCGGATCCCGCCACACGTACCGCAGGCTGCGCTCCATGACCGTGCCCGTGCGCCCCGCGGGCAGCAGCCGGCCGAGTCCGGAGGAACGGCCCGCCTTGTCCCGGGAGGGCTCGGCGGCCTGCAGTGTCGAGCCGTCCGGCGAGGTCATCAGCCGGGTCAGACTCCGCTGCCAGAAGGCCAGCAGCACCGCCAGTGCCACGCCGCTCACGGCGAGCTGGGCGAGGCCGACGGCGTACGAGCCCTCGCTGACGGAGTCCACCGCTCCGAGCGCCGACGCGGGCGGCACCCAGCGGACCACGTCCGCCGCCGGGTCCAGCGTGGACATGCCCGACGAATTGAGCTTCTGCGCACCGAAGTTGACGACCTGCGCGCCCACCGCGATCACCAGACCGCTCAGGACGGCCAGGTCGCGGCCCTTGCGGCTGGTCAGCAGCCGGGTGTTGGCGGTCGCGACGGTCCGCGCGAGGGCCACGCACACCAGGAGCGCGAGGACGACCGCGACGACCCCGGTGACGTACGCCGCCGCCCCGTGCGCCATCGCGACGACCGAACCGACGAGCAGGCACAGCGTGAACAGCGGGCCTATGCCGACCAGCGAGGCCACCAGCAGCGCGCGTACGAGCGGCTGTGGGCGCAGCGGCAGCATCACCAGGCGGGTCGGGTCGAGGGTCTCGTCGCCGCCGGAGAAGAAGAGCGGCATTACGGCCCAGCCGAGCGCCAGCACGGCCGTGAGCAGCACCGTCACGGTCATCGCGTAGGTGTTGCCGCGCAGCGCGATCAGCCCGATGAGCTGGAGCGCGGCGAACAGCAGCACGATGACCAGCGACGCCACGTACACCGCCCGCCGCCCCGACGACTGCCGCAGCCCGTTGCGCAGCAGCGACACCTTGAGGCGTACGACGACGGGGGTGATGGACGCGGTCGAGGTGGTGGCGGCCTTCGTGGCGGTTCCGGTGCTCATCGGGCGCCGCCGCCCAGCCAGTCGAGGTCGGAGCCGGTGTCGCGGGCGTTCGCCCCGACGAGTTCGAGGAAGGCCTGCTGGAGGGAGGGCGCCTCGCCGCGCACCTCGGTGAGCGGACCGTGGGCGCGGATACGGCCCGCGGCCATCACGGCGACCCAGTCGCACAGCGACTCGACGAGCTCCATCACATGGGAGGAGAAGACGACGGTCGCGCCGGAGGCGGTGTAGCGCTCCAGGACCCCGCGGATCGTCTGTGCGGAGACCGGGTCGACCCCCTCGAACGGCTCGTCCAGGAACAGCACTTCCGGGTTGTGCAGCAGGGCAGCCGCGAGCCCGATCTTCTTGCGCATACCGGTCGAGTAGTCGACGACGAGTTTGTGCTGGGCGCCGGCGAGGTCGAGCACGTCGAGCAGCTGGGTGGCCCGCTTGTCGACCTCGGTACCGGGCAGTCCGCGCAGCCGCCCCGTGTACGCGAGGAGCTCCCGCCCCGAGAGCCGCTCGAAGAGCCGCAGCCCCTCGGGCAGGACCCCGATCCGGGCCTTGACCTCCGTGGGGTCGCGCCACACATCGTGCCCGACGACCTCCACGGACCCCTGATCGGGCCGCAGCAGCCCGGTCACCATCGACAGAGTCGTGGTCTTCCCCGCCCCGTTGGGCCCGACCAGTCCGATGAACTGCCCCGCGGGCAACTCCAGATCGATCCCCGCGACGGCGACCTGCTCCCCGAACCGCTTCCACAGCCCCCGCACCCGCACGGCCACCGCATCATTCACCCGCACTCCCTCCACCATGCAGGGCACGATACGGGGGGCCGTGCCCCTTTAGGGGCGCGGGGAACTGCGCGCTCAGACCAAGCGGCCTCGCAGACGGCACACAACCTCAAGTCCCACCCACCCAGGGGCGCGGGGAACTGCGCGACCAGCCCCCACCGGACCCGCAGACGGCAGCCGCACCAGACTGAAACGGCGCCCTACCGACGAGCATCCCGCCCGCAGGCGTAAGCCAAGGGCGAGATCAACTCCTCCGCATCCGGCAGCCACCGATTCGCCGGAGTCGGCCGACAGGCCCACTGCACAGCCCCCCGCGCCCCGAACCGAGTAGGCGGCGCAGCCACATACGTACCTTCGCCCAGCACATTCAGATCAAGAGAAGCAAGCGGCCACCCGAGCTTCCGCACAAGATCGGGCACCTTCACCGCGGCACCCGGCAACACGAAGAACTGCATCCGCCGATCCGGCGTACACGTCACCGGCCCGAGCGTCAGCTCCATCCGCCTCATCCGGGCGAGCGCGAGAAACCCCGAGGTCTCGGGGACGTCGATCGCGTCGAACGTCCGCCCCGTGGGCAGCAGGATCGACGCCGACGGCTGCTTCGCCCACAGCCGACGCGCGACGGTCGCACTGCCCGTGGCCTGCGTCGCCCAGTCCTCCCGCGCCGGATGCGCGCCGGGCAGGGCGCACGAGGGCTCGCCGCACGAGCAGCGCTGCACCCCGTCGGCGGCTTCCAGCCAAGTGCCTGGGAACACGTCCCAATGGCGCTCTTCGGCATAGCGCACGGCGATGTCCTGCAGCGACTCGCCTCGCTGCTTCGGGATCTGGGCGGTCTCGGTGCCTGCGATCGTCTCTTCCACGCTGAACTCAACTCCCGCACCCACCAGGGGTTACGGCTCACACGCGCGCGGGGGAGGAGCACCGATTCCACACGTGGGGCGCATGGATGCATCTGTGGGGGCGCGCATGGGAGGCGGCAGCGGGGGGTGGGTAGCCACCGGAGGGGCGGGCAGCAGCCTTTACCCCGGCAATCCTCACATGTCTCGCATCTTCGGTATGTCCGCGGGGCATTGATCTTCGAGGCCGGATCTTTTCGCTCCCCGCAGGGGTGCGGGAGGTCCCGGTCACTGAGGACCGTCAACTCGGTGCGTGGGCAGGCACCGCAGCCACAGGGGGTACGCCAATGGCCGCAAGGCCTCTCGTCGCGCGGCAGCCGAACGAACGACTGCAGGCGCTCATCCAGGAAGCGGGCTGTTCCAACGCCGGGCTGGCCCGCCGGGTCAACATGTGCGGCGCGGAGCACGGTCTCGATCTGCGTTACGACAAGACGTCCGTGGCGCGCTGGCTGCGAGGACAGCAGCCGCGTGGGCGGGCGCCCGCGATCATTGCCGAGGCGCTCGGCCGCAAACTGGGCCGGACGGTCACGATCGACGAGATCGGCATGGCGAACGGCAAGAACCTCGCCTCCGGTGTGGGGCTGCAGTTCTCACCGACCGTCCTCGGGGCGATCGAGCAGGTCTGCGAGCTGTGGCGCAGCGACGTGGGGCGGCGGGACTTCCTGTCCGGCTCGTCCGTCGCGGCCTCCGCGCTCGTCGAGCCGAGCCGGGACTGGCTGATCTCCTCGCCGGACGCGCAGGTGTCGCGTGCGGCCGGGCCACGGGTCGGGCAGTCCGACGTGGCGGCGGTGACCGCGATGACCCAGGCGCTGGTCGACCTCGACCACCAGTACGGCAGCGGGCATGTGCGCCCGGTCGTCGTGCACTACCTGAACAGCGTCGTCTCCGGGCTGCTGGCGGGCTCGTACCGGGAAGCGGTCGGGCGTGAACTCTTCGCGGCGGTCGCGCGGTTGACGGAGCTGGCCGGCTACATGGCGGTCGACACCGGACAGCCGGGGCTCGCGCAGCGGTACTACATCCAGGCGCTGCGGCTCGCGCAGGCGGCGGGCGACCGCGGATACGGCGGGTACGTGCTCGCCGCGTCCATGAGCCACCTGGCGGCGCAGCTCGGGAATCCGCGTGAGATCGCGCAGTTGGCGCGGGCGGCGCAGGAGGGGGCGCGCGGGCGGGTCACACCGCGCGCGGAGTCGATGTTCCACGCCGCGGAGGCGCGGGGGCATGCGTTGATGGGTGACGCGCGCTCGGCACAGGCGGCGTCCGGGCGGGCCGTGGCGGCGCTGGAGCAGGCCGATCCGGACTCCGGCGACGACCCGCGGTGGATCGCGCACTTCGACGAGGCGTATCTGGCCGACGAGTTGGCGCATTGTCACCGGGACCTCGGGCAGTCGGAGGCGGCCGCGCGATGCGCCCAGGAGTCCCTCGCCGGGCACCCCGAGACGCGCGCGAGGCGCCGCGCCATCGGGTACGTACTGCTGGCCACCGCGCAGGTCCAGCAGCGCGAGGTCGAGCAGGCCTGCAACACGGGCCTGCGCGCGGTCGAACTGCTCGGCACGCTGCGGTCCAACCGCGGGGCGGAGTATCTGGACGACTTCCAACAGCGCCTGGATCCCTACCGGGACGAGCCGGTGGTACGGGAGTTCGGGGCGCGCATGGAGTTGCAGGCGGCGGCCTGATCCGCCGGACGGGCTGGGCTCTACGCGGGAGTGAACGCGGGGTGAACGGAGGGCTGTGAGGCGAAAGGAGGCATGAACAGCGTCTTGGGGGGCGGATTCGTTACTGCCGCCCCCGGAGACGGCTGTCACGACCTGTGCTGCGTGGCACCGGGTTGTGGGGACCCGGTAGCGTGAACCGACGATTCCGAAGGTCCCCCATTCGTAGGAGTCCCGGTGACGCACAACGGACAGGGCGACGAGCCCTCGGCGCGGCCCGCGCACGAAGGCATCGTGCTGCCGTCCGACGGCGGCGAACCCCTCCTGCCGGGCCAGACGGGCGATCGCGCCGTCCCCGCGGGCGGTCAGGCCTGGGACCAGCCGTGGGGTCCGGGACCCGCCCCGGGGGCCTCTCCGGAGCCCGGACAGGGTTGGACGCCTACCGGTGAATGGGGTAATGCGGGGCAGGACCAGGGTGCGCAGGCGCCCGGCTGGGGCACGCAGCACGCGGACCAGGGCGGGGCCGCTCCGACGCCCGAGGCGCCCCCGCAGATTTCGAGTTGGACCGCCCAGGCTCCGGACGCGGGAGCGCAGCCGTCGGGCTGGGGCACGACCGCTTCGGGACCGGAAGGCCAGGGACGCTCGGGAGCCCAGGCTCCGGGCTGGGACGGGTCGGCCCCGGGCCCCGGTGCGCAGGTCGGCTACGGCGGCCAGCCGTCGCAGTACGCCGAGCCGACGGTCCAGTACGGGGCACAGGGCACGGCGGGCGGCCCGTGGGGCGGTCCGCAGGCGCCGAACAGCGGCGGCCAGCTTCCGCCGCAGACCGCCGGAGCGGGCTCCGTGCCCCAGCAGCAGCCGGGCGGCGGGACACCTCTCCCGCACGAGGGCGCACCGACGAACGGGTACGGCGCTCCGCAGACGCCGGGACCGTACGCCCCCGAGAACGCACAGGCACACATACAGGCACAGGGCCCGGCCGGGGTACAGGCTCCGGGTACTTACGGCTATCCGCAGGCCCACGGCGGCCAGGCGGCACCCCAGCCTCCCGCGGGCCACGCGGCACCTCAGCAGCAGCCGCAGGGCGGTTCCGCCGAGTCGCAGACACCGGGTGGCTACGGCTATCCGCAGGCTCCCGGTGGCCAGACGCCCGCGCCGTACGCCCCCGGTGGCCAGACCGCCGCGCCGCTGCCGCCCGTTGGTGCGGGCGCCGGTGCCGGCTCCGGTGCGCTGCCGCCCGTTGCCGCCATGGACGAGGGTGCGACCCAGTACCTGCCGCCGGTTCCCGCCGCGCCGGCCGTCGACGAGGGTGCCACGCAGCTTCTTCCCCCGGTGGGCCCCGGCGCGCTGCCGCCGGAGATGCCTCCCGCGGGTGCGGCCCCCGCGGCGATGTCCTCCGAGTCCACGCGGTACCTCGGCCGGGTCCGGCCGGACGGGCCGGGACCGGCGACCGGAGGCAGCGGCGCGGGCCCCCTGCCGCCCGCCGTCGACCCCGACGCCCAGCCCACCCAGTTCATCGCGCCCGTACCGGCCCAGCCCGGCGCGGCGCAGTACGGCGTACGCCCGGGCGTACCCGAGGAGCGGCAGCAGCAGCCGCCGGCCGAGTTCGACAACCTCTTCCGGGCCGACGCCGGAGGCTCCACGCAGCAGTTGCCCCGAGTCGACCAGCCGCGGGGGAGACAGGGCGCCGCGGCCGGCTTCGGCTCCCCGAACCGTCCCGGTGCCCCCGGCGGCCCCGGCGCACCCGAGGGACCCGCAGGCCGCGGCGCACGCCGAGGCGCGGCGGACGGTGACAACGGCCGCGGCGGCCGCTCCCGTTCCCGTGTGCCCGTGATCGCCGCGGTCGGCGTGGGCATCGCCGTACTCGGCATCGGCGCGGGCGCCCTGCTCAGCGGCGGCGGGGGCGACAAGAGCGACGACAACAAGACGGTGGCGGCGACCGCGCCCGCCACGGACGAATCGGCCTCCGCGTCCGCCGACCCGGCCAAGGCGCAGGCCGTGGCCCTGGACAAGCTCCTGGCGGACAGCGGCGACAGCCGCGACTCGGTGGTCAAGGCCGTCGGCAACGTACGCAAGTGCGCCAACCTCGGCCAGGCGGCCACCGATCTGCGCAACGCGGCCAAGCAGCGCGACGGCCTGGTCACCAGCCTCGGGGACCTCGCGGTCGACAAGCTGCCGAACCACGCGCAGCTGACCGCCGCGCTCAACAGCGCCTGGAAGGCGTCCTCCGCGGCGGACACCCACTACGCGGCCTGGGCCGACCAGACCGCGGACAAGAAGGGCTGCCGCAAGGGCCAGGCCCGCAACACGGGCCAGACCGCGGCGGGCAACCGGGAGAGCGGCACCGCGACCACGCAGAAGGCCAAGGCCGCGAAGCTGTGGAACTCCATCGCCCAGACGTACGGACTGACGGAGCGCCAGCCCGGCCAGCTGTGACCGGGGTCTACTACGGCGTTGGCGGCGGCCGGTACCTGGTCGGTACCGGCCTGCTTTACGACGCTTCCGTGTTCTCCAGCACCTTCGACACGTTGACGAACCCCTTGCGGGCCGAGACCAGTTGACCCTTGCGCACCACCTGGAACGACACGTCCGAATTGACCAGCCGGGGGAAGCCGCTCGCCGCGGTCAGATCGTCGAAGCTCCAGCTGAGCGTCGGCGTCAGCCCGCCCGTGTTGATCTTCAAGCCGTCGTCGAGCGTCCGCCGGAGCGTCCGCGAGGACACCTCGCCGTCGCCCAGCGACTCGACGGCCTTCTTCAGCACCGTGTAGGCGACCCAGGTCGTCTGCACCCCGGGGTCGGACGCGTCGATCCGGTTGTCGCCGAAGGCCTCCTCGCGGATGACCGCGCGCATCGGCTTCCACCGCTTGTCGCGCGACGCCGGGTACCAGCCGGTGACGTACGAGCCCTCGTACGCGTTGCCCGTCGCGTCGATCACCGACTGGTCGACGCTGCCCAGCACGGACGCCGTCCGCACCGTCGGGTACGCCTCGCGGGCACGCCGGAACGAGTCCATGAAGGTGTCCGTGCGGTCCCCGAGCGCGGGCACCACGCACCCCTCCTCCGTCGGATCCGCCGTGACCCGCCGCAGCGCCTGGTCGGCGTGGTTCGAGTACTCCGTGGCGTCCTCGGCGGCCCGCTGGTCGACGGCGGCCGAATGCCCCTCGGCGCTGAGGCCGGAGTCGAGCAGGACGGGCAGCTCGTCGCCGGCGATCGTGTCGGGGCGTACGAGGGTGACGGGGCCGCAGTTCCTGGCGAGCTGCTGTCCGAGGCCGGCCAGGAGGGCGGGCTGGCCGCCGTTGACCGGGTAGGAGAGCGGGCTGGTGAACTCGTCGTCGGTGACGCCGTACCCGCCGAGATACGGGATGCCGGCCGCCTCCAGCGGGGAGAAGAAGGAGCGGGCGTGCTGGCTGTACGAGCCGACGACCGCGACGACGTTCTCGTCGACCGCGCGGCGGGCGCAGTTGGCGGCGGCCACCGTGTCGTTGTGGTCGTTGCAGGTGAGGACCTTGAGCTTGCGGCCGTTGATGCCGCCCTTGGAGTTGATCCAGCGCGCGTAGGCCAGCGCCATGGCGGGCATGCCCGGCTTGTTGGTCGCCTTCGTCCCCTCGGGCGCCCACGTCATGACCGTTATGGGGTCGTCCCCGGAACCCCCCGTGGTACCGGGGACGACACCGCATCCGACGGCTATGGACGCACACGCCGCCAACGCGCCCGCGGACAGCACTCTGGCCTTGGCGGGACGATGGTGGGCGGGGAGGAAGGTGCGGGTGCGTCGCCTGCCGGTCATGGACACGCACGATTCCGTCACATCGCTACGGCCGGTGTGACCCATGGTCAACGCTTGGTGACCAGAAGGTGAACTCCGGGGTGCGGGGCGGGACGAATCGGCGAGAACGTACGATCGGTGACCGTGCAAGGTTCGGAGAACTCTTCCCGTCGCGGGCGTCGCTCATCCACCATGGGCGGCATGCCACTGAACGACATGCCGTGGTGGCGCTGGCGCAGCAATGTGCGCTCCGCGCTGCACATGCTTTCCGACACCGAGTTCCAGCGAGGGGTCTGGCTCGCGGGGGTCGACGGGTACGGGGATGTGACCGACGCCGTCTATCGCCTCGTCGAGGACACCTGGCTGGACAACTGGTCCGCCGAGAAATACGTGGGGACGATCTTCCGGGACTCGCAGGAGGCGGCGCTCGTCGACAGCGCCGTGCTTCGGGTGCTGCGGATCATGCATCAGGTGGGGCCTGATGCCGCCGTCTCCGTCTATCTCGATCATCAGGGGTGGCCTGAGGCTGTGCGGGCTGCTCGGGATGCGCACGTTCGGATGGCGGTGAGTGATGGGGAGGATCCTGATGTGCCGCCTCGGACGCTTGAGGTTTTGCGGATCATGACTCGGTCTGCCTGAGGGCTGGGCTGCTGAGGTCTGTTGTGCGTGCGGCGCCGTGGGGGCTTGTCGCGCAGTTCCCCGCGCCCCTGAAGGGTCCAGGCCTTGGGCGTCCGGCAGGCGGGACGTGTGGCCGGGTGCGGTTCCATTTGTGGGACCCTGGCGTGCATGAATGAGCAGTCCGTGACCGAGCAGTACGTTCTTACGCTTTCCTGTCCCGACAAGCAGGGCATCGTGCACGCCGTGTCGAGTTATCTCTTCATGACCGGGTGCAACATCGAGGACAGTCAGCAGTTCGGTGACCATGACACGGGGCTGTTCTTCATGCGCGTCCACTTCTCGGCGGAGTCGCCGGTGACGGTGGAGAAGCTGCGGGCCAGCTTCGCGGCGATCGGTGACTCGTTCCAGATGGAGTGGCAGATCCACCGGGCCGAGGACAAGATGCGGGTCGTGCTGATGGTCAGCAAGTTCGGGCACTGCCTGAACGATCTGCTGTTCCGGGCTCGGACCGGGGCGCTTCCTGTTGAGATCGCGGCTGTGGTTTCGAATCACACGGAGTTCGCCGAGCTTGTGGCTTCTTATGATGTGCCGTTTCATCACATTCCGGTCACCAAGGACAATAAGGCGCAGGCCGAGGCGCAGTTGTTGGAGCTGGTGCGGGAGCAGGGCGTCGAGCTCGTTGTGCTCGCTCGGTACATGCAGGTGCTCTCCGATGATCTGTGCAAGCAGTTGAGCGGGCGGATCATCAATATCCATCACTCGTTCCTGCCTAGCTTCAAGGGCGCGAAGCCGTATCACCAGGCGCACGTTCGTGGTGTGAAGCTGATCGGTGCGACCGCGCACTATGTGACGGCCGACCTCGACGAGGGGCCGATCATCGAGCAGGAGGTCGAGCGGGTGGGGCACCAGGTCACGCCTGAGCAGCTTGTCGCTGTGGGGCGTGATGTGGAGTGCCAGGCGCTTGCCCGGGCCGTCAAGTGGCATGCGGAGCGGCGGATTCTGTTGAACGGGCGGCGGACCGTCGTCTTTGACTGAAGCCCGGCCGTCGTCTTCGGCCGAGGTGCGTCGCGCCTCGCGTTGTCGTGGGGCGCGGGCCGTGCCGGTACGTCGAGTCCGCCGCGGCGGGGTGTACGGCTGTTGGTTTTCCAGGAAGACCGTTCCTGGAGGAGCCGTATGCGGCGGACTTTCGACGTACCGGCACGGCCCGCTCCCGTGCGTGGGGCGGGTGCGGGCAGGTCTGGGCAGGGGCTGCGCGCTACATGCGGCTCAGTGATGCTGCTGCGAAGAGGACGTCTCTGATTGCCTCTCGGTCTCCTACCTGGCCTGCTGCCGCTTCCTCGGGTGGTACGTGGCCTGCTGCCAGTTGGCAGAACTCGACGCCGTCCAGGGCTATGTGGGCCACCTCGTGGTCGGGGGAGGGCAGGGCGCCGGGGGAGTCCAGGGGGATGAGCCATTCGCCGCCGCCCAGGCCCTCGATCTCCAGGCGGAGGCTGCGGCCGGGGGCGCCGGCGGGGACCAGGTGGCGGGTCTGGCCGGGGGCGGCGAGGCCTGCCTGGCGGCGGGCGGCCAGGGCTGTGGGGAGCATGCGGGCGCCCAGGTCGATCATGGCGTGCAGGTGGCGGGGCGACGGCGGTTCGTAGGGGTAGTCGACCGCCTCGGCGATGTCTCCCGCGTGGACCCAGGTCTCGAAGGCACGGTCCAGCATCGAGTCCCGCAGGGGGAGTTCGAAGGCGCCGTACGAGACCGGGAGGCGGCCCGAGCCGCCGCCCGCGAAGGCGACCGTGCGGACCAGGTTGTGGGCCTGCTCGCGCCAGGGGGTTCGTACGGAACGGGTGGGCGGGAAGTGCGAGGTTGTCCAGAAGGCCTCTGTGCGGGCCTCGGGGGTGGGGGTGTTCGCCTGGGCTTCGAGGGGGTCGTCCAGGCCCAGGGTCACGGCTACCAGGCCGTCCACGGTCAGGAGGTGGGCGATCACGCCCGCGACGGTGGTGCGGCGGCTGGTCTGTTCGTCGCCCTCGAACCAGCGCAGGCGTACGGGAGCGTGCCACTCCGCGTCACCGATGTCCTGCAGCAGGGCGTCCAGGCGGGCCGTCTCCGCGTCGTACGGTGTTGCCCATTCGGGGACCGGGATGCGGGGCGGGCGGCGGTCCAGGCAGCTCTCCAGGACGCGGGTGCGGAGGGTGGGGTCCAGGTCGAGGCTCTCCGGCGGGTGCAGGAGGCCCACCGCGTCGCGCAGGCGCAGCGCCTCGTCCGCGCACGCGCCGCAGGTGCCCAGGTGGTCCTCCACCGCCGCCGTCTCCTCGGGGGAGCAGGCCGCCAGCGCCCAGGCGCCGAGCAGGGCCTTCAGGACCCGGTGTTCGAGGAACAGCGGGGCCGGGGCCGGCTCCGGGAGTGGGAGGCCCGTGTCCTCGACCGACGAGCGTGGCATGGGTATGCGTGGGGGCTGGGGTTCGTCGGGGGTGCGAGAGCTGCTGGGCGGCTCGGGGGGTTCTGGGCCGGACGGGCCGTTCCCCGGGGGTGAGGTGTCCTTCTGGGGGCCCACTCGGCTGTTGTGGTCCTCCGGGTCCGGCTGTTCTTCGTATCCGTCGTGCGCCTCGATGCCTCTCATCGCGCACCCCCGGAGCCCGTGTCGTGGGCCGTGGACAGGAGCTGGAGGCCCAGGCGCAGGCGGCGGCGGGCCTCGTCCTCGGTGACGCCGAGGTCGGCGGCGGTCTGGCGGTAGTCGCGGCGCTGGAAGTAGGCGAGCTCAAGGGCCGTGCGCAGCGGGGTCGGCATGGACGTGACGATGTAGTCGGCGCGGGCCGCCACCGAGGCGCGGCGGACCTTGCGCTCCAGCTCCTCGGTACTGCCCGAGCCGTCCTGGGCGAGCGCGGCGGTCTCCGTCGCGCGCAGGCGCTGCACGGCGAGGCGGTGGGTCAGCGTGGCGACCCAGGAGCGCAGGGGGCCCTGCTTGGGGTCGTACGCCTCGGGGTTCTCCCAGACATGGGCGAAGACCTCGCGGGTGACGCCGTCGGCCGCCCGGTCGTCTCCGAGCACGCGGTGGGCGAGGCCGTGCACGAGCGAAGCGAATCGGTCGTAGAGCTCACCGAGCGCGGCCGCCTCCCCGCGTGCGAGCCGCTGTTGCATCTTGCGGTCCCAGCGGGGCGGCGCGTCCTTCTTGGTCATGCGGCCCCTCACCCCCGGTCGTGCGGTGCGCCTGTCCCTGTGTCCACCGGATTCTCCTCTCCGGCTTCCTCCCGAATGTAGTCGGCACCCCTGACAACGCACGCCCCTTTGTGGCAATGCGCGCCCCTCGCGGAGCTGCGGATGGTAGTGCCCCGATCACGCTGTGCGTGCGGCTCCTCACGGTGTGCGTGTGTCTGCCGTGGCTCGGCCCGATCAGGATCGACCGTACTAGACCGTTCTCGACCGAAACAGCCCAACTGGGGCACGCTTCGATTCCGCATCCGGTGTTTCATGGAGTGAGGGTGGGGCAGCCGCGCACCAGGGAAGTGACAGGACCACTTCCGGTTCCGTTTCCGGGTCCGACGTCGTCGGGCCGTCAGGGTCCACAACGTCGAGCGAGGGGCAGGCGCGTGACGCTCAGGGTGACCGACGGCGAGCAGCGCGGCTGGGCCGTGCTCCGGGTGTCGGGCGAGATGGATCTGGTGACGTCACCGGTGCTGCGGCAGCGCGTGCACGACGCCGTGGCCGACGGGCGGCACAGTGTTGTCCTCGATCTCTCCGGAGTCCTGTTCTGCGACTCCAGTGGTGTGGGGGTGCTGATCGCCAGCCGGCGACTGCTCCGCTCCTGTCAGGGACGCCTCCGCTTGATCCTTCCCGCGCAGGGCGCCGTGGACGGATCCCACGTCAACAGGGTGCTGGGCGCCCTGGGTGTGCGCCGACTCTTCGATGTCTATCCCGATGTCGGTGCCGCCGTCGACGACGAACCGGATTCCCTGTCGGCGTGATTCGCGTCACGTGCGGGTCGCGTGCAGGGCAAGATCGTCCCGTGACTCCGCGACACGGTTGTCGCGGAATTCCCCCGGTCTTGGCACAAGCGTCGTTTTCCCGCTCCCCGAGGGCCCCGGTCGTCGTACGCTCCCTGCCAGACGTACCCACGTGATGTAAGGCGGCCCGAAAAGACATGGTCAGCACCGAGTACGAGCGAAAGATCGCCGCCCGGTTCGCCACCTTCGATCAGGACGGCAACGGCTATATCGACCGCGAGGACTTCAACGCGGCGACCAAGGCGCTGCTCGCCGAGTTCGACACGGCGGCCCGGTCCGACAAGGGCCAGGCCCTCTACATCGGCGCGGAGGCCTTCTGGCAGGGCATGGCCGGAATCGCGGACCGGGACGGCGACCAGCGGATCACCCGCGAGGAGTTCGTGGGCGGCGCGGTGAAGCGACTGCGGGACAACCCCGACCGCTTCGCCGAGATCGCCCGCCCCTTCCTGGACGCGGCGCTCGCCATCGCGGACGGCGACGGGGACTCGGCGGCGACCGTCGACGAGATCGCACGGGCCCTCAAGGCCCTCGGCGCGCCCGAGGCCGTCGCCACCGCCGCGGCCGGCGCGCTCGACGCGGACGCCGACGGCCAGGTCACCGAGCCGGAGATCGTGAGCGCCTTCGCCCGCTACTTCACGGTGCCCGAATAGCGTTCCCTGAGCCTGTACTTGAGTACCTTCCGCAGGGTCTCGTTGCGCGGAAGGGCGTCCACCACCTCCAGCTGCTCCGGCAGCTTGTGCACGGACAGTCCTTCCGCGCGTAGGTAGTCGGTGATGGCGGAGAGCGTCAACTGCGGGGTCTTGTCCGGTTGTTCGATCACCGCGCATACGCGTTCGCCGCGTTCCGCGTCCGGCAGGCCTATCACCGCTACGTCGCCGACCGCCGGATGGCGGTGCAGCAGGTCCTCTATCTCCTTCGCCGAGATGTTCTCTCCCTTGCGGATGATGACGTCCTTCAGGCGGCCCGTCAGGACGAGATGGCCGCCTGGTGTGAGGTGTCCGAGGTCGCCCGTGATCAGGAAACCGTCCTTGTCGAAGGCTTCTGTGGACTGCGCGGGATCCAAGTAGCCCGTGCAGACGGCTTCCCCGCGCAGTCTGACCTCTCCGTCCACGATCCTGATCTCCATGCCCTCCGGCGGCCTTCCCTCGGTCGTCGCGAGGTTCTCCGCCGAGTCGTCGGGCGAGCCCATCGTGATCATCGGGACCTCGGTCATGCCGTATCCATGGGTCAGTTGGACGCCCATCTCCCGTACGACGGCGTGGTGCACCTCCGGTGGCTTCGGTGCCCCGCCGCCCGCGAGGAGGCGCAGGGTGGGGATGAGCTTGGTGTCCGGCTGTTTGCGCTGCTCGGTCAGGAACATCGAGTAGAACGCCGTCGAGCCGCCCGCCACCGTCACCCCGTGCTTGCGATAGCCCTCCAGGGCGTCCGGCAGCGCGAACTTCTCGAAGAGGACCGCCGGGAACCCGTACAGCAGCAGCATGACCAGGTAGTCGGGGCCGCCTATGTGCGCGAAGGGGAACGCGATCGAGCCGATGTCGTCGGCCGTCAGGTGCAGCGCGTGGGCGAGGCAGGAGCCGCCGGCGATCAGTGAACGGTCCGTGTGCAGTACGCCCTTGGGGTCGGACGTCGTCCCCGAGGTCCAGTAGATCCAGCGCACGTCCGTGCCCGTGGCGGGGGGTGGGGGAAGGACGGACGGGTCCCCCTCGGGGAGGGAGTCGTACGCCTCGAAGACGCCGCGTGCGCCGATGCGTTCCGCCATCGCCGTGTGGTCGAAGCCGCGCCACTCGCCCGGCACGGCGAAATGGGCGGCCCCGGACTCCCGTACGGCGAAGGCGACTTCGCGGTCGCGGTAGAAGGGGATCACCGGGGACTGGACCGCCCCGAGCCTGGCCAGGGCCATCGCCAGTACGACCGTCTCGATGCGGGTCGGCAGCTGCCAGGCGACCACCGTGCCTGGGCGTACGCCCAGGTCGTGGAGGCCGGCCGCGGTCCGCTCGGCGCCCGAGCGCAGCTCCTCGAAGGTGAGTGTGCGGTCGTCCTGGAGGAGGACGGGGCGGTCGGGGGTGAGCGCGGCGCGGCGCTCGACGAGTTCCCAGAAGGTGCGGGAGGCGCCCAGTGCGTGTGCGGTGTCGGTCATTTGCCCGGTACTCCTCACAGCTGACGGGTAGTCAGATTGGCTGGAGAGCGTAGGGCTCGGTGCCTTGTCGGTCCAGAGGTGCGGGGCTAGCCTTCTAGGGGAGCAACAACTGACGGTCCGTCAGATATCTGCGATTGGCCAAGGCGGAGGGGACTCATGACCGAACTGCCCCGCATCATCAGCGTCGACGACCATGTGATCGAGCCCGCGAACCTCTTCGAGACCTGGCTGCCGAAGAAGTACCAGGACCGCGGCCCCAAGCCGCTGACGGCCGGGATCGGCGAACTCGCCTACGTGGCGGGCAAGTACCAGATCACGATGGACCCGGACGGGCCGCCGACCGACTGGTGGATCTACGAGGACCTGAAGTTCCCGTACAAGCGCAACATCGCCGCCGTCGGCTTCGATCGCGACGAGATGACGCTCGAGGGCATCACGCGCGCGGAGATGCGGCCGGGGTGCTGGGATCCGGTCGAGCGGCTCAAGGACATGGACGCGAACCACGTCGAGGGGTCGCTGTGCTTCCCGACGTTCCCGCGGTTCTGCGGGCAGACCTTCGCCGAGGCGCACGACAAGGAGGTCGCGCTGGCCTGCGTGCGCGCGTACAACGACTTCATGGTCGAGGAGTGGTGCGGGGGCAGCGGGGGTCGGCTGATCCCGCTGTGCATCATCCCGCTGTGGGACATCGACCTCGCGGTCGCCGAGATCCGGCACAACGCCGCCCGGGGCGTGCGGGCCGTGACCTTCTCCGAGATCCCCACCCACCTCGGGCTGCCGTCCATCCACTCCGGCTACTGGGACCCGTTCTTCGCCGTCTGCCAGGAGACCGGCACGGTCGTCAACATGCATATCGGCAGCAGCTCCCAGATGCCCGCCGCCTCGCCCGACGCGCCGCCCGCCGTCCAGGCCTCGCTCAGCTTCAACAACGCCATGGCCTCGATGATGGACTTCCTGTTCAGCGGGGTGCTGGTGAAGTTCCCGCAGCTCAAACTCGCCTACTCCGAAGGGCAGATGGGCTGGATCCCGTACGCCCTGGAGCGCGCCGACGACGTGTGGGAGGAGCACCGGGCCTGGGGCGGGGTCAGGGACCTGATCCCCGAGCCGCCCTCCACCTACTACTACCGGCAGATCTTCTGCTGCTTCTTCCGCGACAAGCACGGCGTCGCCTCGCTGGACGTGGTCGGCCGGGACAACGCGACCTTCGAGACCGACTACCCGCACGTCGACTCGACCTTCCCGCACACCAAGGAGGTCGCCCTCGACCATGTGAAGGGCCTCGACGACGAGACGATCTACAAGCTGATGCGCGGCAACGCCATCCGCATGCTGGGCCTGGACCTCGACAAGTAATGGACCTCTCCTACACGCCCGAGGAGGAGGAGTTCCGGGCGCGCCTGCGGGAGTGGCTCGCGAAGGTGCTCCCCGGACTCCCTCCGAAACCCTCGCCCGACGACTGGCCCGGCAGACGCGCGTACGACCTCGGATGGCAGCGCATGCTGTACGACGCCGGGTACGCGGGGCTCCACTGGCCCGCCGACGCCGGGGGCCGCGGGGCCACGCCCACCCAGCACCTGATCTTCCTGGAGGAGACGGAGAAGGCGGGCGCGCCCTACGTGGGGGCCAATTTCGTGGGGCTGCTGCACGCCGGGCCCACCATCGCGGCCGAGGGGAGCGCCGAGCAGCGGGCGCGCTGGCTGCCGCCCGTGCTGCGCGGCGAGGAGGTGTGGTGCCAGGGGTTCAGTGAGCCGGACGCCGGCTCGGACCTCGCGGCACTGCGCACGCGCGCGCGGCGGGACGGCGACGACTACGTGGTGAGCGGCTCCAAGATCTGGACCTCCCACGCGGAAGTCGCCGACTGGTGCGAGCTGTTGGTGCGGACGGACGCGAAGGCGCCCAAGCACCGCGGGATTTCGTGGCTCGCGATGCCGATGGACGCGCCGGGGATCACGGTACGTCCACTGCGTACGCTCGCGGGTTCGACCGAGTTCGCCGAGGTGTTCCTCGACGAGGTGCGGGTGCCCGTCGCCAACCGGGTCGGCGAGGAGAACGACGGCTGGCGCGTGACCATGGTGACGCTGTCCTTCGAGCGCGGGACGGCCTTCGTGGGCGAGGTGGTGGCCTGCCGGCGCGTCCTCGGCGAACTCGCGCGCGAGGCACGGAAGAACGGCCGCTGGGACGATGTGCCACTGCGGCGCAGGCTGGGGCGGCTGAACGCGGAGTTCCGCGCGCTGTGGCGGCTCACCCAGTGGAACGTGAGCGAGTCGGAGCGGTCCGGCGGAGTGCCGGGTGTCGGGGGTTCGGTTTTCAAACTGAGGTACTCGCGCGCGCGGCAGGACTTGTACGACGCGGCGGCCGACGTGCTCGGCCCCGAGGCGCTCGACCTCGACAGCCCGTGGACGCTGGACCGGCTGTCCTCCCTCTCGTACACCATCGCGGCCGGCACCTCGCAGATCCAGCGGAACATCGTGGCCGAACGGATCCTGGGCCTCCCGAAGGGGCGATGACCGTATGGATTTCCAACTCACTGATGATCAAAGGGCGTTGCGGGCGGGGGTACGCGAACTGCTGGTCCGGCGCTTCGGACGCGAGCAGTTGCGGGCCGCCGTGGACGCTCCGGAGCTCGACCGTGCGCTCTGGCGGGAGTTGGGCGAGGCGGGGTTCTTCGCGCTGCGGCTGCCCGAGGCGCAGGGCGGGGTCGGACTGGGGCTCCCGGAGGCGGTGCTGGCCTTCGAGGAGGCCGGCCGGGCCCTGCTCACCGGACCGCTCGTGGCCACGCACCTCGCGGCCGGCGAGGTGCCCGGAGCGGCCACCGGCGAGAGCGTCGTCGCGGCCGTCGACGGCACGCTCGTCGAATGGCTGGACGAGGCCGACGTCGTACGAGGAGATGTGACCGGAGCCGTCCCGATGCGCTCGGCCGACCCGCTCACTCCGCTGCACCGGGTGTCCCGCCCCGCGCCGCCCGACCCGGTGGCCGCGCTGCTGACCGCCGCCGAGCAGTTGGGCTCCGCCGCCCGCACCTGCGAACTGGCCGTGCAACACGCCCGGACCCGTGAGCAGTTCGGGCAGCCGATCGGAGCCTTCCAGGCGGTGAAACACCTGTGCTCCGAGATGCTGGTGCGCGTGGAGGTGGCGCGTGGTGCGGTGTACGCGGCCGCCGTCACGGCCGATCCGCTCGACATCGCGGCGGCGGGACTGCTGGCCGACGAGGCCGCCGAGCTCGGCGCCCGGGACTGCCTCCAGGTGCACGGAGGCATGGGCTTCACATGGGAGTCCGACGTGCACCTTCACCTCAAACGTGCCTGGCTGCGGGCCCGTCGCGGGCAGAGCGCGGCCGAGGCCGAGGAGGCACTCGCGGAGGATCTGGTGGCTGCCGCCCCGGGGCCCCGGACGTGAACTGTGCACGTCCATTGCCGTCGATCGTGGCATGACGGAACGGGCCCGAACGGACGGATGTCACCGAACGTGGCATACCGGAATTACCGAGCGTTGATATCGGGTTGTGTCCTATGCGTGACTCGTCACGGCCTGGAGTCGGAGCTGTGCTCCGGTACCTTGTGTGGGATGCGAGTGGTTCTGAGGCCGGGCCATCACGGTGTTGCCCCTGAGGCAGCTCCGGATCCGGCGATGCGTACCGCTCGCGAGGCGGGAAGCAGGACCGTTCCTGCCTGTTCGACTCCCCGTGACGAGCGTCGCACAGTATGCCGCACGCGTACTCCTTCGCGCTGGAATATGCCCGAAGCGCTTGTTGGGGTGACTGTACGTCAACCATGCTGTCTCCTAAGGGAATCACGTTCCGTGAACCCTTTTCTGACCACGATCGTGGCCCTTGCGAGGCGCGAGGCGATGTGTCCGCCGGTTCGGATGGTGTGAGCGGTGCAGGTGCTTCAAGTGCAGCTGGAGATCCGGCCCGACCCCGCAGAGGTGGGGCGGGCCCGGAGGTGGGCCCGTTCGCGGCTCGCGGGGTCCGGGATAGAGGCCGATGAGCCGCTTGCCGAGACGCTGATCCTGCTCGTCTCCGAGCTGGTCACCAACGCGGTGGTGCACACCGGCCGTCCGGCCGTGCTGCGCCTGTCGCTGCCGAGTTTCGCGACGGGCCCGACCGCCGGAGAGCGTGCCGTGGCGGAGGCCGTGGCCACCGTCCGCCTAGAGGTGCTCGACGCCAGTGCCCGGCCGCCCCGCCCCCGCTGCGCGGACGGCGACGAGACCAACGGCCGCGGCCTGGCCCTCGTCGACGGGCTCGCCGACCGCTGGGGCTGGAGCAGCGAGGGCGCGGGCAAGCGCATCTGGTGCGAGGTGGACCGCTGTTCGGCAACGGCGGCGACCGCGGTGACGTGCGACGCGGCCCCGGCCGCTTACGGGGACCTGGCGTTCGAGGTGGTCTGAGCGGGGCGTTGTCCCTTCACGGCGACCGGGCCGTCATGTTTCTACGTGGCCGAACGGCCGTGCCCCTTCAGGGGCGCGGGGAACTGCGCGACCGGCCCCCCGCGACCCGCACATGACATCCGGACATCCAGGCGGAGCACGGAAGCACAGGAGCCGCACCCCACCCGTCCCGTGCTGCCCGATGCGCCGTACCGTGCTTCCACCCGTCGCGGCACAAAGAGGGGCGTAAGCCGTGAATCCCCGAACAGGTGTTGACGATTCGTGTCCGTTTGATCACGCTTGTGGTCAGCGATTCGCCGTGAGGGGACGGCGAGGGTTCCGGTGACGGGAGCCCTTGGCGAGCGTGGGTCGCGATCGGCGTCGGCTCCTCCAGGGTCGGGAGCAGGGCGGGTACGCCGGAGCCGGATGGCGGCGCGCGGTGTCGTGCTCGGGGGAGGTGGGGTCCCTCCCGCCCGGGCGCGGCCGAGTCTGGGGGAGGCGCGCCGCCAGCCGACCCTCCACCGACCGGGCCGACAGGGCCGGCGGAGTCGGCAGGGTGTCTCAGAGGATCGCGACAGGTGCCACGGGGGTTCCCGTGGCGCCGACGAACGGTTCGGGCATCGCCGACAGCAGGAACGTATGACGGCCAAGTTCTCCACAGGCTGTGGACAACTCTTCGAGATTCCAGTTCTGGCCCTGGAGCATGCCCATTTCGACCAGATCGAGGGCGTGCACGGGAAGCCACAAGTCCTCTATTTCAGGCGGAAATATCTCAAAGGTGAGGGTGTCGTTCGCGACGGCGGCCACATCGCGTGCGTGGAACCACTCCGGTGTACGGACGGACAGGCCGGGCGACGGGAACGCGTACGCGTGCTTGTCGCCCGCCAGACAGACCTGGATCTGACCGGTGCGTACGAGGACGATGTCGCCCGCGCGGACCTTCGTCCCGGCCAGTTCCTCGGCCGCTTCGAGGTCTTCCGGGGTCACCGCGTGGCCGCCGTCGAGGCGGTCCTTGCCGAGCGCGCGGGCCACGTCGAGGAGGATGCCGCGCGAGACGATGTGCCGGGGCTTGTCGATGCCGCTGAACTCGGCGCCGCCGTGGGCCGTGACGGTGGTCGCGGGGCGGCCGTTGTAGATCTTCCCCGAGTGCGAGACGTGGGTGAGCGCGTCCCAGTGGGTGGCCGTCTGGAGGCCCATGGTCACGACGTCGTCGCTGCACGCGACCGTGCCGGGCCCGAACAACTCCTGGTTGATCTGCACCATCGCGTGCAGCGGATTGACCCGGCCCGGGATCATCCCGGTCTGCACGCCGTCCTCCCGGAGCGGGAGTGCGAGCGGGACGCGGCGGCCCGTACGCACGGTCGTGGCGGCCTCGCGCACCACCTCGTCGGTGATCAGGTTGAGCGTGCCGATCTCGTCGTCGGCGCCCCAACGCCCCCAGTTGTTCACGCGCTTGGCGATCTCGTGGAACTCGGCCGGCATCGACATGAGTGCTCCCCGGGGCTTGTCTCCAGGTATCTGACGGGTCGTAGAATCTGAGTCGAATCTAACGGACCGTCAGAAACTGCGGGAAGGGGCCGGGGCGTGGGGAACTTCTTGGCAGGCAAGGTCGTCGCCGTGACCGGAGCGGGACGGGGCATCGGGCGCGCGGTGGCGCTGGCCGCCGCGGCCGAGGGCGCACGGGTCGTCGTCAACGACTACGGGGTGTCCATCGAGGGCGCGGAGCCGACCAGCGGGATAGCCGAGGCCGTGGTCAAGGAGATCGAGGCGGCCGGCGGGGACGCGATCGCCGTCGCCGACGACATCTCGACGATGGCGGGCGGACAGCGCGTCGTCGACACGGCACTGGAGACGTACGGGCGGATCGACGGCGTCGTGTGCGTGGCCGGGATCCTCCGCGAGCGGATGCTCTTCAACATGTCCGAGGAGGAGTGGGATCCGGTCCTCGCCACGCATCTGAAGGGCACGTTCACCGTCTTCCGGGCCGCGTCCGCCGTGATGCGGCGCCAGGGCTCCGGCACGCTCATCGGGTTCACCAGCGGCAACCACCAGGGTTCTGTCTCGCAGGCCAACTACAGCGCCGCGAAGGGCGGGATCATCTCGCTCGTGCGGAGCGCCGCGCTGGGGCTCCACAAGTACGGGGTCACCGCGAACGCGGTCGCGCCCGTCGCGCGTACGCGTATGTCCGCGAACGTGCCGATGGAGTTGAAGGAGATCGGCGAACCCGAGGACGTTGCCGCGCTCGTGGTGTACCTGCTGTCCGAGCGGGCGCGGGAGGAGCGGATCACCGGGCAGGTCTACACGATCGCCGGGCCGAAGATCGCGGTGTGGGCGCAGCCGAGGGAACTCCGTTCGGGGTACGCGGAGGGGTCCTGGACGCCCGAGCGGATCGCGGACTTTCTGCCGGGGAGTGTGGGGACGGACCCCATGCCGTTGCTTGCGCAGGTGGAGGAGATGGCTCGCGCGGCGCGTTCCAAGAAGGCGCCGTAGGGGCTGGGGTGGTGGGCGGGTGCGGGTTGGCTGTGGCTGGTCGCGCAGTTCCCCGCGCCCCTTTCGGGGCGGTGGGAGGACACCTTGGATTTCGGGTTCACGCCGGAGGACGCGGCGTTTCGGGCCGAAGCGCATGCCTGGCTCGCCGAGCACGTAGCCGGAGCCGGGGAACGCGGGGCGTGGGAACGGACGCTCGGTGCGGCCGGGTGGATCGGGCTCGGGTGGGGTGAGGGTGGGTATGGGAATCGGCCGGCCGGGCTGAGTCGGCAGGTTGTGTGGGCCGAGGAGTACGCGCGGTCGGCGGCCCCTCCGCGCTCCGGGCACATCGGGGAGAACCTGCTTGCGCCCACTCTCATCGCTCATGGCAGTGACGAGCAGAAGTCCCGGTTTCTGCCCGCGATCGCGTCCGGTGACGAGCTCTGGTGTCAGGGGTACAGCGAGCCTGGGGCCGGGTCGGACCTCGCGGGGATTCGTACGGAGGCCGTGCGGGACGGCGACGCGGGCGTGTATCGGGTCACTGGGCAGAAGATCTGGACGTCGCTCGCCCATGAGGCGGACTGGTGTTTTGTCCTGGCCCGTACGGAGGCGGGGTCGCGGCGGCATCGCGGGCTGAGTTTTCTGCTCGTACCGATGGATCAGCCGGGGCGGATCGAGGTGCGGCCGATTCGTCAGATGACGGGGACGAGCGAGTTCAACGAGGTCTTCTTCGACGGGGCGCACGCGCGCGTGGAGCATGTCGTCGGGGGCGAGGGCAACGGGTGGCAGGTCGCGATGAGCCTGCTCGGCTTCGAGCGGGGTGTCTCCACGCTCGCCCAGCAGATCGGCTTCGCCCAGGAGTTGGGGCGGGTGGTGGAGGCGGCCGTCTCGACGGGTGCGGCTGATGATCCCGTCGTACGGGACTGTCTCGTGCGCCAGTGGGCCGAGTTGCGCGTCATGCGGTGGAACGCGCTGCGGACGCTGGGGAGTTCGGCGGACCAGGTCCAGGTCCAGGGTGCTCCCAGTGTGGCCAAGCTGCTGTGGGGGCGGTGGCATCAGCGGCTCGGGGAGCTGGCGATGCGCGTGAGGGGCGCGGGGGCGGCGGTGGGGCCCGCGGACTGGTCCGCCTCGGCGCCCTACGAACTGGACGCGCTGCAGCACCTGTTCCTGTTCAGCCGGGCCGACACGATCTACGGCGGTTCGGACGAGGTTCAGCGCACGATCATCGCCGAGCGCGTGCTCGGCCTTCCCAGGGAACCGAAGGGTTGAGGTGGGCGGGATGCGAGGTGTGATCTTCGACGGCAGGCAGACCCAGGTGGTCGACGACCTGGAGATACGGGAGCCGGGGCCGGGGGAGGTGCTGGTGGCGATCTCCGCGGCGGGGCTGTGCCACAGCGATCTCTCCGTGGTGGACGGGACCATACCTTTCCCCGTACCTGTGGTCCTCGGCCATGAGGGGGCGGGGGTCGTGGAGGCGGTGGGTGTGGGCGTCACCCATGTCCAGCCCGGAGACCATGTCTCGCTGTCCACACTCGCGAACTGCGGTACGTGCGCGGAGTGCGACCGGGGGCGGCCCACCATGTGCCGCAAGGCCATCGGGATGCCGCAGCGGCCGTTCACGCGGGCGGGGCAGTCGTTGTACCAGTTCGCTTCCAACTCCGCCTTCGCCGAACGGACGTTGGTGAAGGCCGTGCAGGCCGTGCGGATTCCCGAAGACATTCCGATGACCTCCGCCGCCCTGATCGGGTGCGGGGTGCTGACGGGGGTCGGGGCCGTGCTCAACCGGGCGCGGGTGGATCGCGGGGACAGCGTGGTCGTCATCGGTACCGGTGGGATCGGGCTCAATGTGATCCAGGGGGCGCGGATCGCCGGGGCGCTGACCGTGGTGGCGGTGGATTCCAATCCGGCGAAGGAGGAGGTGGCTCGGCGGTTCGGGGCGACTCACTTTCTGACTTCTACGGAGGGGGTGCGGGAGGTTCTGCCCACGGGGGCCGATCATGCCTTCGAGTGTGTGGGGAGGGTGGAGCTGGTTCGGCAGGCCGTCGATCTGCTCGACCGGCATGGGCAGGCGGTTCTGCTCGGGGTTCCGGCGGCTACGGCCGAGGCGTCCTTTCTTGTCTCCTCGATGTACTTGGACAAGTCGATTCTGGGGTGTCGGTACGGGTCGGCTCGGCCGCAGCGGGATATCGCGTTGTACGCGGAGCTTTATCGCGAGGGGCGGTTGTTGTTGGACGAGTTGGTGACGGAGACGTATCCGGTGGAGGACTTCGAGAAGGCTGCGGCCGATGCGGGGGCCGGGCGGGTTGCCCGCGCCGTTCTTACGTTCTGAGCCGTGTCGCGCCGCGTCGCCGGAGGGGTTTTCGCCCCCGCCGCCCCTACCCGTTCCCGTCCCTTTTCGGGGGCTCCGCCCCCGAACCCCCGTATCGCGCTCCGCGCTCGTCCTCAAACGCCGGACGGGCTGAAAAACAGTGGGCCGGCCGCCTGGACAGTAAATGTGGTCAGCGGAAGGTTCGGCGATAAGTCGTGGGGGTTACTCCCAAGGTTGATTGGAGGTGTTGGCGCATTGATTGGGGGGTGCCGAAGCCTGCGGCGTGGGCGATTTGGTCGATTGAGAGGTCGGTGGATTCCAGGAGGTGGCGGGCGCGTTCGACGCGTTGCTGGGTGAGCCACTGGCCGGCGCTGATGCCGGCCTCCTCGCGGAAGCGCCGGGTGAAGGTGCGTACCGACATGGACTCCTGCTCGGCCATGTCGCGCAGCTGGATCGGCTCGTGCAGACGCGCCAGCGCCCAGGCGCGGGCAGCCGTCGTGGACGCCAACTGGGGCTCCGGAACAGGGCGTTGGATGTACTGCGCCTGCCCGCCGTCACGGTGCGGCGGCACGACCGTACGGCGGGCCACCTCGTTGGCGACCGCCGTGCCGTGATCCCGGCGCACGATGTGGATGCACAGGTCGATTCCGGCCGCGACCCCGGCGGACGTCAGCACGTCACCGTCGTCGATGAACAGCACGTCCGCATCCACCCGCACCTTCGGGAAGACCCGCTGGAAGTGCTCCGCGGACGCCCAGTGCGTGGTCGCCGGGCGCCCGTCGAGATAGCCGGCGGCGGCCAGCACGTACCCGCCCGTGCAGATGGAGACGAGCCGCGTGCCCGGCCGGATCAGCGCGAGGGCCGCGGCCAGCTCCTCCGTGAGTACGCCCTCGTCGTGCACCGGGCCGAGCTCGTACGAGGCCGGAACGACGACGGTGTCGGCGGTGGCAAGGGCTTCGGGGCCGTTCTCCACGAGGATGGAGAAGTCCGCCTCCGCCTCGACCGGGCCCGGCGGCCGGATCGAGCAGGTCACCACCTCGTACAGGTGGCGCCCCTCGGCGTCCTTGGCGCGGCCGAAGATCCGCTGCGGGATGCCCAGCTCGAAGGGGAGGAGGCCGTCCAGGGCGAGGACGACCACGCGGTGGGGGTGGACGGGAGAGTGCGTACCCATGGCCCGATTCTAACGAATGCTGTCCTTCTGGCCACTCGTTCGAAGAGTCCGCAGGCCGGAAGCTCTATGACGTGACACAGACAACCGATGCCGCAGACGCAGTCGCGGATGGACCCGCAGCCGCCACCACGGTCGCATCCGCAGGCGTCGAGGAGCCCAGCGGCGGCAAGCGCCGGCGGCGGATACACCGGGCCTGGTTCGTCGCCGCCGTGACGTTCGTGACGATCATCGGGGCCGCGGCCTTCCGTTCACTGCCGGGGCTGCTGATCGACCCGCTGCACCAGGAGTTCCACTGGTCGCGCGGCACGATCGGGCTCGCGGTCTCCGTCAACCTCGCGCTGTACGGGCTCACGGCGCCGTTCGCCGCGGCGCTGATGGACCGGTTCGGCATCCGCCGGGTGGTTGCCGTCGCCCTGATCGTGATCGCGGTCGGCTCCGGCGCGACGGTGTGGATGACGACCGCGTGGCAGCTGCTGCTGTGCTGGGGCCTGCTCGTCGGGCTGGGCTCGGGCTCGATGGCGCTCGCCTTCGCCGCGACCGTCACGAACCGCTGGTTCACCGAGAAGCGTGGCCTGGTCACGGGCATCCTCACCGCGGCCTCCGCCTCCGGCCAGCTGATCTTCCTGCCGGTGCTGTCCTGGATCGTCTCGGAGCACGACTGGCGTCCGGCCGCCGTCACCGTCGCCCTGGCGGCCCTCGCGGTCGTCCCCTTCGTGTGGCTGCTGCTGCGCGACCACCCGGCGGACGTGGGTCTGAAGCCGTACGGGGCAACGGAGTTCGTCGAGAAGCCGCCACCCGTACCCGGCGCGGCACGACGTGCGGTGAAGGTCCTCTTCTCGGCCGCGCGCACCGGCCCGTTCTGGCTGCTCGCCGGCACCTTCGCGATCTGCGGGGCCTCGACCAACGGCCTGATCCAGACGCACTTCGTGCCCGCCTCCCACGACCACGGCATGCCGATCACGGCGGCCGCGTCGCTCCTCGCGGTCATCGGCGTCTTCGACGTCATCGGCACGATCGCCTCCGGCTGGTTCACGGACCGCTTCGAACCGCGCCGCCTGCTGGCGGTCTACTACGCCCTGCGCGGCATCTCCCTCCTCTTCCTCCCGATGCTGCTGGCCCCGTCCGTCCACCCGCCGATGATCTTCTTCATCGTCTTCTACGGCCTCGACTGGGTCGCCACGGTCCCGCCCACCATCGCCCTGTGCCGCGAGCACTACGGCGACGACAGCGCCATCGTCTTCGGCTGGGTTCTCGCCTCCCACCAGGTCGGCGCCGCCCTCGTCGCCTTCCTCGGCGGAGTCGCCCGCGACACCTTCGGTTCGTACGACGTCATGTGGTACGCCTCGGGCGCGCTGTGCGCGGCGGCGGCGCTGATGGCGTTGGTGATCAGGCGGCGGCCGGTGGCGGTTCTCGCCTGAGTGCGGACGAAGTGTGTCCCGGCCTCAGTCGGTGAGGCGGCCGAACCGGCCGCGGTGGAACAGCAGGGGCGCGCCGTCGCCGTCGGCCGTGCCCAGGGCGTCCACCCTGCCGACCACGATCAGGTGGTCGCCGCCCGTGTGGACGGCGTGGATCGTGCAGTCGATCCAGGCGGGGGCGCCGACGAGGCGGGGCGAGCCGGACACCGGGGCCGGATCGTGGGCGACCCCGGCGAACTTGTCGGCGCCGCTCACCGCGAAGCCGCGGCACAGGTCGCCCTGGTGGGCACCCAGGACGTTCACGCAGAAGACACCCGCGCGGGCGATGCGGGGCCAGGTCGTCGACGTACGCGCGACCATGAACGCGATCAGCGGTGGGTCGAGGGACAGGGCGGAGAAGGACTGACAGGCGAAGCCGGCCGGTCCTGCCGACTCTCCCTCACCCGCCGGGGCGGTCACCACGGTCACGCCCGTGGCGAAGTTGCCCAGTACGCGGCGGAATTCGGCCGGGTCGATCGGTGCGCGTTCGTCGTCGCCGACCGCTCGCAGGTCCGGGCGCGGGAGGGGTTCGACCCGGCCCTCGGTGCCCGGGGCTCCGGCCGACCTTAGGTAGCGGACCGCCGCGGCGGCCATTCCTGCGTGTCCCATCACATTGCCCATTGAAGCTGACGGGGTGTCAGATTGGAAGTCGTGTCACCCGCTGGTCTTCGCTCTTCTCGGTTCCGGGGAGCCGCGGAGGCCGTCCTAGCGTGACCACCATCGTTTGTTTCGTGTGGTGTTCTCCGATGACGAACTCCCGCCCTGTCCGGCCGGCCCCTGGGAGTCCCGTGCCTGAGCCTCCTGTGCGGCGCCGTACGGGTCGTGCGGCTTCGCGTCCTCGGCTCCAGGCGGGAGCGCGTACGCCAGGAGGGCGTCAGGGCGCCGGGGCGAGGTGCTCCAACTGTCGGTGTCACCGACGAACGCGGACTGCGCCTCGCCGTCGGGCAAGGCCTTCGCAGTGACGGAGAGCATCCCCCAGCCGTCGATGTCGAAGGAGACCTCGATCTGCGGGACGCCGCGCGCGGCCCTCGGTAGACCGGTCAGCTCGACCAGGCCCAACATCCTGTTGTACGCCGCGATCTCGCGCTCGCCCTGGTAGACCGGGATCTGCGCGTACACCTGGTCGTCCTCGGTGGTGGTAAAGACCTCCGAGCGCTTGGTCGGGATCGTGGTGTTGCGCTCGATGAGCTTGGTCATGATTCCCCCCTTGGTCTCGAAGCCGAGGGACAGTGGGGCCGCGTCGAGGAGCAGGACGCCCTTGACCTCACCCTTGAGGACGCCGACGCGGAGCGCGGCGCCGATGGCGACGATCTCGTCCGGGTTCACCCCCCTGTTGGCCTCCATGCCGGTCAGTTTCCTCACGAACTCGGCGACTGCCGGCATTCGTGTCGAACCGCCGACCAGGACCACATGGCCGAGCCCGGACAGCCGGATGCCGACGTCCCTGAGCACCTGCTGGATCGCGCTGTCGCAGCGGGCCAGCAGGTCCGCCGTCCGCTCCTGGAACCAGGCTCGGGTGACCTTCTCCTCCAGATGCAGCTGCCCCTCGGGGGACACCACGAGGTAGGGCAGGTCGATCGAGGTCTCCGTTGAGAAGGACAGCTCGATCTTCGCCCTCTCCGCGGCCTCGCGCAGGCGCCGCAGCGCCATCCTGTCCTGGGTCAGGTCCACACCATGGTGGGACCTGAACCGCTCCACCAGGTGGTCGACAAGGACCTGGTCCCAGTCGTCACCGCCAAGTCGGCTGTCGCCCCCGACGGCTTTCACCTCGACCACACCGTCACCGACCTCGATCACCGATACTCCGAAGGACGTGGCTCCGAGGTCCAGCACCATCATGATCAGATCCTCGTCCTCCCACCGTCCGTGCCCGAGAGCGATCAGCCACTCGTTGGGAGCGACGATCAGAGGCTGCAGCCCGGCCAGCCGGGCGGCCTCGCGGGTCGCCAGGATCACGTCGTAGTTCGCTCCCGCCGGCACGCAGACAACGGCCTCGGTGATCTCCTGGCCGAGTCGGGCCTCCGCGTCCTGCTTCAGTTTCCGCAGGACGAACGAGGCGATCTCCGGCGCGCCGAACTCCCTGCCGCCGATGGTGAAACGCCAGTCGGTACCCAGGTGACGTACGAACGACTGGACGGTCCGGTCGGGGTTGGTGACGGCCTGGCGTCGGGCGGCCTCGCCGACCAGCACCTCACCGGACTCGGTGAACGCGACGACGGACGGAGTGGTCCTGGCACCCTCCGCGTTGAGGACGACCTCCGGCTCGCCAAAGTCGATGGCACAGATCACCGAGTTGGCGCCGCCGAGGTCGATGCCGACGGCCCGCTTGCCCGCGAAGGCCCGGTCCTCCTCAGAAGAAGGTGTCCGAGTCTCCGCGGGAGTCCGGTACACCATCCAGTAGGCACGGCTGAGTTCCGCGGCCCGGGCGTCGGGGTGGTCGGTGCCGTACAGCCGTACCAGCACTCCGGCGATGTCGCCGTAGCGACGGGCGGCCTCGGCGGGATCACCGTCCCGCCCGAGGAGCTCTTCCTCGTCGAGGAGCAGCCGGGACGGTGTGTCGTTGCCGCCGCCAGCGGTCGATCTCCGCTTCGTCTCGGGCGGTGGCTGGTAGCCCACATTGCGCGCGAGTACCAGGTCGGCGACCGTGTCCGTGCCCTGCCGCCGGGGTTTGGGCAGGCCTCGAGTTCGTAGTCGGCGATACAGGAATCGGTAGATGTGATCCAGCGTCAGTTCGGCGGGCGCGTCCGGATCTCCACTCCGCAGCAGGTCCAGGAGCTCTCCCGTGAAAGCGGTGTTGCGCTGGCCGGCAGGGGCCAGGGCTGTGACGCCCGAGGGCGTGGCGGTGAGGGTGTAGCTACCGGTGATGCCGGTCTGACTCATGACGAGGTTGTCGACCGAGGCCATGACGTCGATCGCTCTCCCGGAGAAGCAGCAGTCGAGGACAACGACCCGGTTACTGGCCGGGCTGTTGGCGACCAGTTCCCGAATGCCGTCGAACGGCATCGCCGTGTATCGCAGTTGCAGGTCGGACGCATGGGTTTCGGACAGCCCGAGATAGAGGTCTCCAGCCCGGTTGAGGAGGCCATGTCCGGCGTAGTAGATGAGCAGTAGATCCTCGGCCAGAGGCGTGATCTCACCCAGCTGCCGGCCCAGTTCAGACGGAGTGCCGGGATCCTGGATGATCGTGCAGGTGCGCGGGGACAGCCAGCCGTGCACCGGCTCGCCGAGCGCCTGGGCGAGGTCGGCCAGGTTGTTGACCACCGTGGGGAGGCCAGGCAGTTCGGGGTCCGCCGTGTAGCTCGCCGTGCCGATCAGGACTACACGGGATCGCTCGCCGTCAGGGAGTCTCATAGTTGTCGGCGGCGGCCTGGTTCCGCTGGACGAACTCGTGGAATCCGCTGATCAGTTCTTCGGGGGACCTCGTGCCGCGTACCTCGATCTCGTACGTCTCCCCGTTGGGCCGGACCGCCTTGAGCACGACATCGCTCCGGCGCTGCTTGACCCACTCGACGGCGGCCCTGGCCAGTACCGTTGCGGCTCCTCCCCCGGACAACGCCACGACGACGGCCTCGGGCAGCCCACCCATCCGGCCTTCCTCGATCTTCGCCCGCTCCAGCCCGATCCGACCGCGCAGTTCGTCCTCGTGGCGCAGCCAGTCCGCCAGTGATACCAGTTCGTCCGCCGCTGACGCGGGGCTCCCCGCCTCGACAACCAGCTTCATGGTGCCTCCCCCGAAAGCCGTTGTGTCGTGGGTCACGCTACTTGCTTCTGGGGCGGGCTGACAGGCGATTCGCCTGGTGCCTGCGCTCAGCGGCCGTGGAACTTTGGTCCCCTGCGCTCCACGAACGACGCCACCCCTTCCTGCGCGTCCGCCGTCGTCGTGTTGATCTCCTGTGCGGTGGCCTCGGCGGTGAGGGCGGTCGAGCGGTCGGTGTCCAGGGACGCGTTCACCAGTTGCTTGGTGAGGGCGATCGAGCGGGTGGGTCCGGCTGCGAGGCGTTCGGCCCAGGTGCGGGCCGCCTTCTCCAACTCCTCGTCCGGTACGACTCTGTTGACGAGCCCGAGGCGTTCCGCGTCCGAGGCCGTCAGGGCGTCGCCGAAGAACATCAGCTCCTTCGCCCGCTGGGGGCCTATCAGGCGGGGGAGGAGGTAGGCGCCGGCGCCGTCCGGGACGAGGCCTCGGCGTACGAACACCTCTATGAACCTTGCCGATTCGGCCGCTATGACCAGGTCGCAGGCGTAGGCGAGGTGGGCGCCTATGCCGGCCGCGGTGCCGTTCACCGCCGCGATCACTGGTTTCTCGCAGTCCAGGATTGCGGTGATCAGGCGTTGGGCTCCCTGCCTGATCACTCGGGCTACGTCTCCGGCCACTCGGTCCGTTCGTGGGCCGCCGCCGCGGAGGTCTGCGCCTGCGCAGAAGCCTCGGCCTGTTGCCGTGACTACGACCGCCCTTACGTCCGGGTCCGCGGAGGCTTCCTCGAACAGCCGGATCAGGTGGTCGCGTTGGTCCGGGGTGAGGGCGTTCATGGCTTCCGGGCGGTTGAGGGTGATCCAGGAGACGTGGTTGGTGGTGGTGTGGAGTATCAAGGGGTGATCCGATCCGGTCGTGGACGAGTGCGGCTTCGTTGTGGCTGATCGCGCAGTTCCCCACGCCCCTAAAGCCAAAAGACTGCGCAGTTCCCCGCGCCCCTAAAAGCCAAAGGATTGCGCCGTTCCCCGCGCCCCCGAAGAGCCTGGCTGAGGACCGTGCGCACCTTCCCGCCCGGTGGGGGCCGAGCGCGCAGTTCCCCGCGCCCCTGACGGGGCGCGGCCCCACCCAGCGGCAGTCGCCCCCCGGCGCAAGGGGTCGTGTCGGGGTTTCCGATCGCAGCACGACCTCCCGAGGGCACCCCGTAGGCCCGGGATGACACAGCTGCGATCGGATGCCCCGTCGCGGCCCCGACCCGACGACGAACGGCAGGCGCATCTTTTAGGGGCGCGGGGAACTGCGCGACCAGCCACAACGCACCCGCACCCGACACACAAACCGCACGCCCCCTCAGCGGCACACCGCCAGCGCGTCCAAGGCCACCGCCCCCTGCCCCCGAGGCAGCACCATCAACGGATTGATGTCCAGCTCGGAGAGCTCCCCGTCCAGTTCGAGCGCCATGCGCTGAACCCGCAGCACGACCTCGACGAGCGCGTCGAGGTCGGCCGGAGGCCGCCCGCGGACGCCATCCAGCAGCGCCCGCCCGCGGAGCTCCGACAACATCGCCCGCGCCTGATCCTCCCCGAACGGCGGCACCCCCACAGCCGTATCCCGCAGCACCTCCACGAGCACCCCGCCCAACCCCACCGTCACCGTCGGCCCGAACAGCGCGTCCTGCGTGACACCCACGACCATCTCGACACCGGGCTCCACCATCTGGCACACCAGCACCCCGTCGAGCGGCACATCCTCGTACCGCGCGATGTCCGTGAGGTCGCGATACGCGTCGCGGACCTGACTCGCGGAGGTCAACCCGATCTTCACCAGGCCGAGTTCGGTCTTGTGGGCGAGCTGCGCCCCGGAGGCCTTCATCACGACGGGGTACCCGACGAGCCCCGCCGCCCGGACGGACGCCGCGGCACTGGTCACCAACTGCTCCCGCGGCACGCGAATCCCGTACGCCCGCAGCAACTGCTTCGCCGCGTGCTCGCTCAACTGCTGCCCCGGCCGCATCAGCGCCTGCGCCTTGCGGAACGAGGGAGACGACGTACGCGGCGCCTCGTCGAACGGCGAGCGGTAGAACGAGGAGAACCGCGCGTGCTCCAGATGGGCCCGCACCGCCGTGATGCAGTTCGCGAACGTACGGAACGTGGCCACGCGGGACGACCCGAGCAACGTCTCCCGGTACGCGGCCTCCGTGCCGACGGGCGACCCCCACACCACACACACCAGCTTGTCCGTCTGTTCCGCCGCGTCCACCAGATCCTGCGCCAGTTTGTCGCTCATCGGCGGGAAGGGACCCGTGATCGGACAGATCAACACCCCCACCGCCGGGTCCGCCAGGATCGCGTCGATGATCTTCCGGCCACGCCAGTCGCCCACCGGATGCCCACCGTTGTCGACGGGGTTGGACACGTCCAGATACTCGGGTATCCACTCGTGCAGTTCGGCCTGCTTGCCGGCCGACAGCGTGGGCAGACAGAGCCCCGCCTCCGACGCCAGGTCCGAGAAGTGCGCACCCGTGCCGCCCGAGATGGAGTAGACGACCACCCCGTCGGCGGACGGGGGGCGGGCCCGCGCCAACAACGCGGCCGTGTCCTGGAGTTCGTCGAGACCGTCGACACGGATCACGCCGTACTGCCGCATCGCCGCGTCCACCACCGCGTCGGCGCCGGTCAGCTTGCCGGTGTGCGAGGCGGCCGTACGGGCGCCGGTCTCGGTGCGGCCGACCTTCACCGCCACCACCGGCACCCCGCGCCGCGCCGCCCGGTCCGCGGCGAGCAGGAAGGACCGCCCGTCCTTGAGCCCCTCGACGTAACAGGCGATGGCACCGACCTCGGGCTGCTCGGCGAAGTAGGAGATGAAGTCGGCGCACTCCAGATCGGCCTCGTTGCCGGTGGGCGCCCAGTGCGAGAGCCGTACGCCCAGCTCCTGCATGGTGAAGACGGGACGCCCCTGGTGCCCGGACTGGGTGATCAGCGCGATCGCGGGACCGTCCAGATCCTCTCGGAACTTCTCAAAGGCGTTGAGGTTGGTGTTCGGGCCGAGCAGCCGCAGCCCGGACCGCTCCACGGCGGCGGCGAGCCGGGCCTGCGCGGCGGCTCCCTCCGCGCCCGTCTCGGCGAACCCGGAGGCGAACGCGACCGCGAACCTCACCTTGGCCTCGGCGAGTTCCTCGATCACGGGCAGCGGATCGGAGACCAGCAGCACGGCCAGGTCGACCTCTTCGGGCAGCTCCCCGACGGCGGCGACGCACGGGATGCCGAAGACCGACTCACGCGTCGGATGCACCGGATACAGCCGCGCGCCGACCCGCTCGGACCAGGCGAGCAGTTGCCGGGTGATGCCGGTGTTCGGGCGCCCCTCGGCGTCCGAGGCGCCGACGACGGCCACGCGTTCGGGGCGGAAGAAGCGGTCCAGATCGGGTACGCCGGCGTACAGCGGCCGGCCGCTGACGTCGAGGTCGTCGGTGGCGGCGGGCCTGCCGTGCACGGCAGGGGCCGGTTGCTCGCCGCAGGCGATGACGCGGGCCCGGCGGGAGTCGGTGGTGAGGGTGCCGTGGGTTGATCCAAGCATCGGTCCGCCCGCTCCTGTGTGGCTGCCAATAACTGACGCAGTGTCAGATTACTGAACTGACGGCGCGTCAGGAACGGGTCTGCACGCAAAGAACTTGTGGCGAGCACAGGGTTTGTACCCGGCGGCGCCTGCCCGGGAACCCGCGCGGTCCGCGCATCCGGTCCGGCGCATCCGGCTCGGCGCGTCCGGTCCGGCGTGTTCGGTACGGCGCAACCGGCTCGGCGTGTCCGCTCCGGCGCATCCGGTCCGGTGCATCCGGTCCTGGACCCGGCGCACAGGTTCCGCACAGTCCGGGCGCAACCTTCAACCACCCACGCTGGTCTAGATGTTGCACATGTCGAAGGAGACACGACCGAGTCCCTTGGGGGAGACATGAGACCCGACTCCGTCCGGCGCGCCCTGCGCCTCGGAGCCTGTACCGGTGCGATGACCGGCCTGCTGACGGTGGGCCTGGCCCTGCCTGCGGCCGCCGACGAACCGGAGACCGACCAGCTGTGGATCAACGCGCCGTACGAGCAGAGCCTGCCGCTCGGCACGGACGGCGGTGAGCCACCGACCCGGACGCTCGACCTGGGCATGTATCACGACAACAGCAACTTCACCGTGACCGACGGCAGGCTCACCGTTGACGTCTCGGGGCTCGCCGGGGTCGCCGAGGTGACCTGGCCGGACAACTGCACGCCGAGCGGCACGACCGCCGTGTGCGTCGTACCGGACGTGCCCGTCGTCGGGGAGGGCGAGAGCCGGCAGATCCATCTGGGGGTGCGGGCGGCCGACGGCGCCGCGGGCGGTGCGCAGGGGCGGATCACGTACGAGGCGACCGCGACCGGCGGTCCGGACGGCACCCTCGTGGCGCCGCACGACAGCTTCGACACGACGCTCACCGTGGCGTCGGGCCCCGACCTCTCGATCCGTGACGAGCCGCCGATCGGCGAGACCGAGCCGGGGACGACCGAGACGATCCCGTTCGCGCTGTCCAACAAGGGCAACGAGGCGTCGAACGGCTTCACGCTGACGATGTACGCGTCCTACGGGCTCGACTTCGTGTCGACGTACCCCGAGTGCGAGTACACCGACATCGTTCCGGTCGCGCACGCCACCTGCACGTTCGACGAAGTCCTCGCGCCCGGTGAGTCGTTCGAGCTGCCCGAGCCGCTGAAGGTGGCGATCGCGGAGCACGCGTTCAACGAGCGGCTGGACCTGAGCGTCGAGCCCGGTGGCGGTGCCACCGACCTCTGGAACGACGACAACTATGTGGCGCTGCAGATCGGGGCCGCCAACACGGCGGACTTCGCGGTGCGCGGTGCCGCGGTCTCGGGTGCCGCCGGTGACACGGTGACGGCCTCGATCGCCTTCCGGAACAATGGGCCGGCCTGGGTCGGCAACCTCGGCTCCGGTGACCCGGTGGCCAGTGTCGACCTGCGTGTTCCGCAGGGCACGACGGTGACCGGAGTGCCTTCCGGTTGCTTCCCGCGGACGCTGGACGGTGGTTACTACCCGGGGTCCACGGGGGCCCCGCGTTATGTGTGCAACCTGCCGTACTGGGTTTCGGAGAGTGCGGAGCGTGCGTACGCGTTCAAGCTGCGTGTGGATGCGGTGGTGCCCGGGGCGAGTGGGGCGGTCACGGTTCGTCCGGAGCGGGGGGACAGTTTCCCGTTCGACCCGGTCGGTTCGAACAACTCGGCGAGCCTTGTTGTGAACTAGGCGCTCCGCGGGGGGTGGGGAGGGGTTGTTCTTTGGCTGCGGGCCGGTGGGGGCCGGTCGCGCAGTTCCCCGCGCCCCTGAAAGCGAAAGGATTGCGCAGTTCCCCGCGCCCCTGAAAGCGAAAGGATTGCGCAGTTCCCCGCGCCCCTGAAAGCCAAAAGACTGCGCAGTTCCCCGCGCCCCTGAAGGGCGCGGGTCAGTGTGTGAGGCGGGACGGGAGTCGGTGGTCTCTGTCTCGGGATATCGCTTTTGCGATCTTTTCGGCGTCTATGGAGAGTTCGCGGAACATGCCGCTGATGGGGTTGGTGAAGCCGGTGAAGTAGAGGCCGGGGGCGTTCTTCGGGGTGTGGGGGCCGTGTACCACCGGGCGGCCCCGGGCGTCCAGGACGTCGAGGTGGCCGACGACGCCCTCAAGGGAGCGCCGGTAACCGGTCGCGGCGATCACGACGTCCGGGCCGACCCGGTCGCCGTTCGCGAGGACGACCTTGCCGTCCTCGAAGCCGTCGACCGCGGACACGACCTCGACGCGCCCCTTGCGGACGGCGTCGATCAGGCCGACGTCCTGCACGGGGATGGCCCCTTCGTTCACACGGGAGTACAGCCCGGTGTCGGGTCGCGGCAGCCCCTGCGCCGACAGGTCGGGCACGCTGACCTTGGCCAGCGGCCCGGCCATCCGGTCCACCAGGCCGACCGGCAGCCGCCGGCAGAGGATCCCGGTGAACTGGGCCGCCCAGCCGGCCGTCGACCGGCGCACGATGTGGGGCGCGGTCCGCACCGAGAGCCGTACGCGCGAGGCGCCGCCCTCGACGAGGTCGACGGCGATCTCGGCGCCGGTGTTGCCGATCCCGACGACGAGGACGTCGCGTCCGGCGTAGGGGGCGGGGTTGCGGTACTCGCCCGCGTGCAGGAGTTCGCCCTTGAACGCGTCGCGGCCGGGCCAGTCCGGCACGTGGGGCGTGTGGTTGTACCCGGTGGCGACGACCACCGCGCTGCCGGTCAGCTCCCGCCCGCCGGTGGCGTGCAGGAGCCAGCCGCTGCCGTCCGCGGAGGGCTCCACGCGGGAGACCTCGACACCCGTGACGATCTCCAGCTCGTGGTACTCGGCGTACTTCTCCAGATACCGCACCACGTTGTCGCGCGACACCCACCGCCCGAACGAGCGCGGCATCGGCAGCCCCGGCAGCCCGGACAGCCGCCGTGTGGTGTGCAGATGGAGCCGGTCGTAGTGCCTTCGCCAGGACGCCCCGACACGTTCGGACTTCTCGAGCACGACGGCGCGTACGCCCTGGGCGCGCAGCGCGTGCGCCGCCGCGAGACCGCCCGGGCCGCCGCCGATGACGTACACGGGGCGGTCGGCGAGGGGCTGTGCCGCGGGGTCCGCGGGCGCTGTGGAGTCGGCCATGTGCCAGAGCGTATTCATGTGCTCACTTGATGGGTCTCGGTCAAGCCCGGAATTGGTTGCGGATTGATCACGGCTGTAGGAGGAGTGCGTGGGGCTCGTGGCGTAGGGCGTCTGGTTGTGAGGGCTTGGTGAGACGCGGCTCTTGCGCGTACGCCGTCCGTACGCTGAACTGACGTACCGTCAGATCCCGTTCGGCGGCAGGGGAGTTCATGGACACGATCTGGCTCACCGGGGCGGAATGGGTCGCCGTGCTCCGTATCGGTCTCGGGCTGTGGTGGCTGGAGAGCTGGCGGCACAAGGACAAAAAGGGCTGGTTCGAGCGCGGGACCGGGATCGCGTGGGCGGCGGACGTCGCGGCCAAGCACCGGTGGAACACGGTGCGCAGCGGCTTCGAGGTGGTGGTCGCACCACGGCCGCGCACGATGGCGTACGTCGTCGTGTACGCGGAACTCGCCCTCGGGCTCGGCCTGGTCGTGGGCTTCCTGACCCCGATCGCCCTGGTCGGCGGGCTGCTCCTCAACCTCCTCTACCTCGTGCTGATGATCCACGACTGGGCCGAGCAGGGACAGAACGCGATGATGGCGCTGATCTCCCTCGTCGCCCTCTTCGCGATGTCGTGGCAGACGTGGTCGCTGGACAGTGCGGTGGGCTTCTTCTGATGGGGGTGCTGTCGTGAGCGGGGCGCGGTTCGATCTGCCGGAGGCCGACGCCTTTACGCAGCCGTACTGGGACGCGGCCGCCGAGGGGCTGCTGCTTCTGCGCCGGTGCGGGGCGTGCGGGCGGGCCCACCACTACCCCCGCGAGTTCTGCCCGCGCTGCTGGAGCGAGGACGTCACCTGGGAACGGGCCAGTGGCCGCGCCACGCTCTACACCTGGTCCGTCGTCCACCGCAACGACCTGCCGCCCTTCGGCTCCCGCACGCCGTACGTCGCCGCCGTCGTCGATCTCGCGGAGGGGCCGCGGATGATGACCGAGGTGGTGGGGTGCGGGGAGGAGTCGCTGCGGGTGGGGATGGCGCTGGAGGTGACCTTCCGGGCCGGTGGCGCCGAAGGCGCGGGCGAGGGGGAGGGGGAGGGTAAGGGCGCGGTCGCGGTTCCTGTGTTCCGGCCCGCTTCCGGCTAGCCCGGGCGCCCGTTGTTGAATGGAACGATGACCGACTTGTACGAGTCCCACGCCGCCCGTCCCTTTCCCGAACTCCACGGTCACGGTCTGCGGCTGCGGCCGTGGGACGCGGAGGCCGACTCGGATGTCGAGGCGTGGCTGCGGGGGTGTTCCGACCCCGAGTTCAAGCGGTGGAACACCCCGCTGAGGGCGATCGAGGACCTGGACAGCGCGCGGGAGTCGCTGCGCGCCCGGGCCAAGGCGGCCGCGGAAGGTGTCGGGGCCTCCTTCCGTGTCACCGACGCGGAGAGCGGCGTGACGCTCGGGCACATCGGGCTCAACGACATCGACCACGTCATACGCGTTGCGCGGGTCGGCTACTGGGTGCTGCCGGAGGCGCGGGGGCGGCAGGTCGCGACGCGTTCGCTGGCGCTGGCCGGGCGGTGGGGGTTCGAGGGGCTCGGGCTGCATCGGCTGGAGCTGGGCCATGCGGTTGGGCACGATGTGTCGTGCCGGGTTGCTGAGCGGTGTGGGTTTTTGTACGAGGGGACTTTGCGGGGGGCGATGTTCGAGGCGGGGCGGCAGGATGCGTTTCGGGATGTGCACCTGCATGCGCGGCTCGCGACGGACGCTGTTGTTTTGTGACGCCCCGGGCAGGGGGCTTCGGTTGTTTGGGCGGCTGCGGGTGGGTTTTGGCTGAGCGCGCAGTTCCCCGCGCCCCTGAAAGCGGGGCTGCGCCCCGGGCTTTTATCTTTTAGGGGCGCGGGGAACTGCGCGACCAGCCCCCACCGGCCTGCAGGCGAAGGACAAACGTGGTCGCGGCTACGGCCACAGCAGTTCCCGGTGCCAAGTGGACTTGGTGCGGTGGTACGCAAGGCGTACATGGCGGCGGTGGGGGTCGCCCTGGAAGAACTCGACCTCGTCGGGGGCGAGGACGTACACCGTCCATGAGGGCGCGGGGGCGCCCGGCTCCTCCTGGGCCCGGCGCCAGGCGGCCTCCGAGGCGCGCTCCAACTCCTCGGAGGAACCGAGGACTTCGCTCTGGCGGCCCACCAGCGCCGAGGCGAGCGCGCCGGTCGAGCGGGCGTGCAGATCGGCGTGGGCGACCTCGGGCGGGGCGACGGTCACCCGGCCGCGCACCCGGATCTGCCGGCCCTGCACGGGCCAGTAGAAGCCGAGCGCCGCGTACGGCCGGGCCGCCAGCTGCCGTCCCTTCCGGCTGCCCGCGTGCGACGCGAAGTGCCAGCCCTCCTCGTCGGCGCCGTGCAGCATCACGATCCGTACGTCGGGCCTGCCCTCCTCGTCCGCCGTGGCCAGGGACATCGTGTGCGGCTCGGTCTGCCCGGCCGCCACCGCCTCCGCGAACCACTGCTCGAACAGCGGCAACGGCTCCGCCGGGGCGGTGTCCGGGGTGAAGCCCGGCAGCTCGGTGTCCCAGACCCGCTGGGTCCTCAGCAGCCGTACGAACTCGGAGGGGGGCGGGGAGGAGGAAGGCTCGGTGCTCATGGGGCGATTGTCGCGCCTGCCTCCGGCTCAGACCGCCCCGAGGTCCGACGAGAGCCAGTGTTCGGGACGCATCCTGACGACCACCTGGGTGCCGTGCTCCTTCCAGGAGAAGTCGACGTACCCGTCGACCTTGTCGGCCGGGAGGTAGCGGGCCGAGATCTCGTGGAGCCGCTCGCGGGTGGCGGGGGTCGTGTCGAGGACCGGGCCCTCGACGGACACGTACCGGATGGTGGGTTCGACCCGGTCGACCATGAGGGAGAACCGGCCCGCCGCGCCGATCAGTTGGTTCTTGCGGGAGTCCGCCTGGATCAGGATCCATACGGTGCCGTCGGGCTCGTACTGGTACCAGATCGGCACCGTGAGCGGGGCGCGGCCCGCCCCTGCGTCCACCGCGAACGCGGCGATGTGCGGCTCTTTGAGGAACGTCTCTCGCTCTTCACGGGTCAGGGCCATGCGGGTCCTCCAGCCGGTTCGGTGTGTTCCGTCCAGTCGTTTCAGCGTGTTCTGTCCAGTCCCGTATTCCGGTTCCGCGGTCCGGAAACGTGGTGCCGCGCGGAGGGCGTTCGGGGCCGCTCGGTGGGCGGACCCCCCTTCCATGGTGGAGCCAGCACCACCATGGGTTCGGGTGTGGGCTGTCTCGTGGGTGCGGGCGGGCGACGGCATTGTTGAACCCAGTTGATCGCAGGGGTTCACGGCCCCGCCGCCCGGAAGGAAATCCCCATGAAGCCGCAGCTCGCGCAGCAGGCGAAGACGGTGGGCGAAGCTGCTCCGGGACCGTTCGCCTCCTTCGTCCGGTTCGTGGTGTGCGGCGGCGGGATCGGGGTCCTCTCCAGCGGCGCGGTGGCCCTGCTGGCCGGGACGATGCCCTGGGTGGTGGCGAACGCGGTCATCACCGTCGCCTCGACCGTCCTCTGCACGGAGCTGCACGCGCTCTTCACCTTCGGGACCGGCAAGCGGGCCGGCTGGCGTCAGCACTGGCAGTCCGCCGGGTCGGCCACGGCCGCGTACGCGGTGACCTCCCTCGCGATGCTGATCCTGCACCTCGTGCAGTCGTCGCCCGGCCTGGTCACCGAGCAGGTCGTCTACCTCGGCGCCTCCGGGCTCGCGGGCATGGGCCGCTTCCTGGTGCTGCGGCTGTTCGTCTTCGCGGGCGGCCGGAACCAGGAGCAGGACCGGAACCCGGACTGGGACCGGGGCCAGGAGCGGGCCTTCGTCCGCACGGGCGCCGTGGCCCGGCGTCGGGTGGTCTCCGTGCCGACACGCCTGCCGGACCGTGTCCTCACCCCCGCGGCGTTCGCGGTCGGATCATGAGCTTCGGATTGCGAGTCGAGGGTTTCACCGATTAGTTTCTCCCGCCCTCGGGGTCCAACCCGACGACACAGAGTTGACCGACCAGCTCTGGCGGAACCTGGAGGAACCTCATGAGGAAGATCACCGCGGGGCTGTTCATCTCGCTCGACGGCGTCGTCGAGGCGCCCGACCAGTGGCACTTCCCATACTTCAACGACGAGATGGGCGCGGCCGTCGGTGCGACCTTCGGTACGGCCGACACCATGCTGTTCGGCCGTACGACGTACGACAGCTTCGCCGGGGCGTGGCCCGAGCGGGAGGCCGCCGGCGGTGAGGACGCGGGGTTCGCGAAGCAGCTCGGTGATGTGCGGAAGATTGTCGCGTCCCGGCAGAAGCTGGCGTTCACCTGGCGGAACTCCGAGCAGTTGGAGGGGGACCTCGTGGAGACCGTCGCCGCGCTGAAGAACGAGGCGGGTGGGGATATCGCCCTCAGCGGTTCTGTTTCGGTCGTACGGCAGTTGCTGGCGGCGGGGCTGTTGGACGAGTTGCATCTGCTCGTGCATCCGATTGCCGTGCGCAAGGGGATGCGGTTGTTCGAGGAGAGCGACTCCTCGATTCCGCTGAAGCTGCTCTCTTCGCAGACCTTTGAGACGGGGGTTGTGAGCCTGGTCTATGGGCCGGACGAGGCGGGGGCCGCGGGTGGCGGCACGTATGAGGAGGCCAAGGGCCATCTCCCGCAGAGCGAGTAGGGGGCGGTTGTCGGGTGCGGGCCGGTGGGGGCTGGTCGCGCAGTTCCCCGCGCCCCTTAAAAGCAGGGGCTACCGCCCCCCAACGACGAAGGCCGGAGGGCGCAGCCCCGGCCTTCGTCGTTGGGGGCGCGGGGAACTGCGCGCTCAGCCCAGACGAACCCGCACCCAACACACCACGCCCAACCCCCACTCACCCAGGGGCGCGGGGAACTGCGCGACCAGCCCCCACCGGCCCGCAGGTTGTACTAGGACGGTCATCGGCCAAGTACCACCGTTGCCGACGAGCAGAACCAGCCGCCCGTTCCTGAGGCCACCGCCAGTTCCGGTAGGTGGCCGTCGGGGCGGTGGATCTGGCGCGTGCCCGCCTCGCCGCGGAGTTGGCGGACCGCTTCGACGAGGAGGAACAGGCCCCGCATGCCGGGGTGCTGGGCCGAGAGGCCGCCCCCGTCCGTGTTGACGGGGAAGTCGCCGCCGACCTTCAGGCGGTCCTTCGCCACGAACTCACCCCCCTCGCCCTTCTCGCAGAAGCCGAGGTCCTCCAGCGTCACGAGGGTCATATAGGTGAAGGCGTCGTAGATCTCGGCGAAGTCGATGTCCTGCGGAGCAACCCCCGCTCGCTGGAACGCGGTTCGGCCGCTCACCGCCGCCGGTGACACCGTGAAGTCGGGCCACTCCGACATCGTCGTGTGGGAGACGTGCTCCCCGGTGCCGAGGACCCAGACAGGAGCCGTACGGCAGTCCTGGACGTACTCCTCGGCCACCAGCAGGACCGCCGCCCCGCCGTCGGACCGTATGCAGCAGTGCAGTTTGGTGAAGGGGTCCGCGATCATAGGGCCCGACAGGACGTCGTCGACCGTGATCGGGTCCCGGAACATCGCGTCCGGATTCAGCGCGGCGTTGGCCCGCGCCTGCACCGCCACGGACGCCAACTGCTCCAGCGTGGTGCCGTATTCGTGCATGTGGCGGCGGGCGGCCATCGCGTACTTGGCGATCAGCGTGTGGCCGTACGGGACCTCGAACTGCAGGGGGCCGCGCGCGCCGAACGACAGGTTGCCCGTGCGGCGGCCCGCCTTGATGTCCGCGCGGGCGGTGGACCCGTACACCAGCAGGACCGCGTTGGCGTGCCCGACGGCGATCGCGTCGGCCGCGTGGGCCGCCATGACCTCCCAGGTGGAGCCGCCGACGGAGGTGGAGTCGACCCAGGTGGGCCGCAGGCCCAGATACTCGGCCACCTCGACCGGCGCCAGTGTACCGAGGCCCGCCGAGGCGAAGCCGTCGATCACCGAGCGGTCCAGGCCCGAGTCGGCCAGGGCCCGGCGGGCGGCCTGGGCGTGGAGCGCGTACGGCGTCGCCTCGTCCACCCGGCCGCAGTCGGAGAGGGACACGCCGACGACCGCCACCTTCCGCCGAGGCCGCGGCCGCGGCCGGGTTCGAGTCCGGGTCCCAGTCATGAATCTGACGGTACATCAGATCCGGTGGCCTTCGGCAGGGTGCAACAGGGCGTCACACCTCTGTGCATCTGGCCGTCGCCGCTCTAACATGACGCGCCGTCAGATGCGAAGGAGTGTGCTGCCCATGGACGCCACCTTCACCGCGGAGCAGGACGAGATCCGCCGCACCCTCCGTGAGCTCCTCCTCAAACGCTGTGGCCCTGAGGAGGTCAGGACCGCCGTGCAGACCGAGGGCGGGTACGACCCCGCGCTCTGGGAAACCCTGGCGCAGCAACTCGGGCTGCCTGGGCTCGCGTTTCCCGAGGCGTACGGAGGGGTCGGCTGCTCCGTCACCGAACTCGCCCTCGCCAGCGAGGAGTTGGGGCGGAGTCTCGCTCCTTCGCCGCTTCTCGCCACGGCCGTGCTCAGTGCGCCTCTGCTGCTGGCCCTGGGAAGCGAGGAGCAGCGGGCCGCGCTGCTGCCCCGGATCGCCTCCGGCGAACTCACCGCCGCCCTCGCGGTGTCTGGCGCGAGCCTGACCACCGCCCTCGGGCTGACCGGCGACAACCGCGGTGACTGGGCGGGCGGCGGACGCGCGGGGGGCGTGCAGGCGCGGCGGACCGACGGCGGGTGGCGGCTGTACGGGCAGGCCGACCAGGTGCTCGACGGGCACAGCGCGGGCCTGCTGGTCGTCCCCGCGCACACCGGAGGCTTCGCCCGCTCGCGCACCCTTCTCTTTCTCGTGAGGGACGCCCTCGTGCAGGACGCCCTCGTGCAGGGCTCTCTCGTACGGGACTCTCCCGGCCGGGGCGGTTCCGGGAGTGCGGGGGCGACTCGTGTGCGGCTCACCTCGCTCGACGGGACGCGGTCGCAGGCGCGGGTGCAACTGCGGGATGTGGAAGCCGAGTTGCTCGGTGAGGAGGGCGGGTCCGCCGATGTGGCCGGGGCGCTCGCCGCTGTCGGTGACTCGGCCGCCGCCGTCCTCGCCGCGGAGGCCGTCGGCGCCGCCGACCGCGTACTGGAGCGGACCGTCGAATACGTCAAGCAGCGCGAGCAGTTCGGGCGGGCGATCGGGTCCTTCCAGGCCGTGAAGCACCGGCTCGCCGACCTCTATGTACAGGTGCAGGCGGCACGCTCGGCGGCGTACTACGCGGCCTGGGCGACGGGCGCCGGGGAGGAACGGGTGGGCGGGCTCGCGCTGGCCCAGGCGCTGGAGGCGCTGCGCATCACCTCCTCCGAGGCCGTGCAGCTGCACGGCGGCATCGGGTTCACCTGGGAGCACGAGGCGCATCTGTACTTCAAGCGGGCGGCCGGCGACGAGCTGCTCTTCGGGCCGGGGCACCGGCTGCGGGAGCACGCGGCGGACGCGGCCCGGCTGTTCGGCGGCGGAGAGGTGGCGGTCTGATGGGTGCCGGAGTCCGGATCGTGCAGAAGGTGTCCTCGACACCCGCGTTCGCGAGGATCGCACCCCATCTCATCCCCGCGATGGACCGTGCCGTGCACCGGCTCACCCGCGGAAAGGTCCTGCTCAGCGCCCAGATGCTGCCCGGCGTCATCCTCACCGCGCGCGGCGCGAAGAGCGGACTGCCCAGGCGTACGCCACTGGCCTGCATGCCGGAGGGAGGAAAGGGGAGGGAGGGCGCGAGCTGGATCCTCATCGGGTCCAACTTCGGGCGTACGGACCATCCGGCCTGGACCGCCAACCTTCTCGCCCATCCCGACGCGGAGGTCAGCTGGAAGGGCAGGGACATCCCGGTCACCGCGCGTCTGCTGCGGGGCGAGGAGCGGGACACGGTCTGGAAGGCGCTGCTGGAGTTCTGGCCGCCGTACGCGACGTACCAGGCGCGGGTCGATCGGGAGATCCGGCTGTTCCGGATCGTCCGGCGGGACGCACCCGGTAGTCCCGGGAACGCGACAGGCGGCAGCCCACCTGAGTGAACTGCCGCCTGCGTGACAGGACTTGTGCCTGGAAAAACCCGGCGTCCGGCGCGGGGTGCGGCGGACTACTTGGTCGGCTTCTTGCCGGTCACACCCAGATGCACCAACAGGGCGAGGTTCGGCTTCAGTTCGGCCTGCTTCACGCCCCAGGTCTGGAAGCCCTTCTGGTGCGAGGCCACCGCCGCGAGCATCGCGACGAGGGAACCCGCCATCGCGGCCGGGCTGACGTCCTTGTCGACCTTGCCCTTCGCCTGAAGCTCCTTGACCGTGTCCGTGAGGGAGTTGTTCACGGAGTTCAGGATCTTCATACGGATCTTGTAGAAACGTTTGTCGCCCTCGGCGGCGCCCAGGTCGACGACTCGGAGGATGGCATCGTTTTTGCGCCAGAACTCCAGGAAGCCGTCCACGAGTTCCTGCGCGGTCTGCCAGCCTGCCTTGCCGACCCAGGAGCGCCCTTCGAGGAGCTCGGTCAACCCGGCGCCCTCCGCGGCCATTTGCTCTGCAATCTCCAGGACGGCGCCCTCGACGTCCGGGAAGTACTGATAGAAGGTCGCCGGTGAAGTGCCCGCCTTCCGCGCGACGTCGATGACTTTGACGTCGCGGTAGGGCGAGGAGCTGAGCATCTCGCTGAGGCAGTCGAGCAGCTTCTGCCGCGTCGCCTGCCCGCGCCGACCGGCCACACGGCCGTCGACGGTACGCACTTGTCCTGTCATGCCGTCAGCTTACCGAGGGGTGATCGGAGCGCGATTCGGCCGACTGCAAATGGGGTGCGCGGGCCTTCGGAGAGGGTGTGGGGGAGAGGTGCCGCCCGCTCTGCGGGATGCGTGAAAGGCCGTTAGCTTGGCCGCATGGCTGGATCTGAAGGCTCTGCCGCTTTCGCCGAGGGCGTCCCCTGCTGGATCGACGCCCAGCTTCCGGACGTCGAGGCGGGCAAGCGCTTCTACGGCGAGCTGTTCGGGTGGACCTTCGAGCCCTTCGACAAGACGGCGGAGCCGACGGGGCCGTCCCCGTACGCCGGCTCCGTACGGGCGCACCTCGACGGCGAGCCCGTGGCCGCCCTCGTACCGAAGAGGGACGGCCGGATGCCCACCGTGTGGACGGTGTACTTCGCCACCCCGGACGCCGACGACCTGGCCGGCCGGATCCGGGAGGCGGGCGGCCAGGTGATCACGACACCGGTGCCGGTGGGCCCGTACGCCACGATGGCGCTCGCCGCCGACCCCGAGAACGCGGTCTTCGGGCTCTGGGAGAGCGGCACGCTCCCCGGCTTCGGCAGACGGCACGGGCCGGGCTCCTTCAGCTGGGTCGAGCTGTACGCGCGCGACACGGCCGTCGCCGACTCCTTCTACGCCGGTCTCTTCCACGACGCCCTCTTCGGCCCCGGCACCACCCGGGATTTCGGCCGGGTCCTCGTCACCGAGGCCTTCCCGGCCGAGATGCCGCCCCACTTCCTCGTCCACTTCGGGGTGGACGACTGCGAGGCGCTGCTCGGGACGGTGGTACGGCTCGGCGGACGGGTCCAGGCGCCGCCCTTCGACGCCTCGTACGGGCGCGTGGCCGTCGTCACGGACAACCAGGGGGCGTCCTTTGCCCTGCTGCAAACTTGAAATTCGCGGTGCTTCAGCACTGAAGGGCCTACGAACGGCGTGCGCAAAGCTGCGAAAGGCGTCGAAAAACCCCGGGCGGCGTTGAAAAGCAAGGCAAGCTCGGGTCTTTTGTCCCGGGACGCGCTGAGACATCCCGATTCGGGCCCGGGTTCGCAACCGGAGCCGCGGCCAGGAAGAATCGGGGGTGCGTGCCGCCGGAGCGGTTCGGTGGTGAGACGCTGCGCAGTGGCTGAAGCTGCGGCTGGAGCGGTGGCTGGAAGCGCGGCCGCGTACGGGGAGGTGGCAGGCAAGTGGTGGATCAGCTGACACAGCACGATCCGCGGCGGATCGGGCCGTTCGAGGTGCTGGGACGGCTGGGAGCCGGCGGCATGGGGCTGGTCTATCTCGCGCGCTCGGCCTCGGGCCGGCGGGTGGCGATCAAGACGGTCAGGACGGAGCTCGCCGAGGACCAGCTGTTCCGGGTCCGCTTCTCGCGCGAGGTGGAGGCGGCCCGTGCCGTCTCCGGCTTCTACACGGCCGCCGTGGTCGACGCCGACGCGCGCGCCGCCGTGCCCTGGCTGGCCACCGCCTATGTGCCCGCGCCCTCCCTCGAAGAGATAGTGACCGAGTGCGGGCCGCTGCCGGCCCAGGCGGTCCGCTGGCTCGCGGCGGGTGTCGCGGAGGCCCTGCAGTCCATCCACGGGGCCGGTCTCGTCCACCGCGACCTGAAGCCCTCGAACGTCCTCGTCGTGGAGGACGGGCCGCGCGTCATCGACTTCGGTATCGCCTCCGGGGTGTCGAACACACGTCTGACGATGACCAACGTCGCCGTCGGCACCCCCGCCTACATGTCGCCCGAGCAGGCGAAGGACTCCCGCAGCGTGACCGGCGCGAGCGACGTCTTCTCGCTCGGCTCGATGCTCGTCTTCGCCGCCACCGGCCACGCGCCCTTCCACGGCGCGAACCCCGTCGAGACCGTCTTCATGCTCCTGCGCGAGGGCCCGGACCTCGAAGGCCTCCCCGACGAGCTGCGCCCGCTCATCGAGTCCTGTATGCAGATGGAGGCGACGGGCCGCCCCAACCCGGCCGACCTCCAGGCCCAGCTCGCACCCCACCTCTTCGGATCCGGCTCCGACGACAGCGGTACGGCGTCCGCGTGGCTGCCCGAGCGGGCCGTGGGCCTCATCGAGCAGCGCCGCGGGGGCCGACCGGCGGCCAAGCCGTCCTCCGGGCGCAGCGGCGGACGCGGCGCCCCCGTGGTGCCGCCCCCGCCGCCCCACGACCCGCCTCCCGTCCCGGTCGGCGTCGGCACGGGCCGGCACGGCGGCGCGCCCGACACCGGGCCCGTACGCCTCGCGGGCGCCCAGGTGCCCATCGGGCCGGGCCCGCGGGTCGCCGACGCCCGCGCCGCCGCCGTGAAGGCACCTCCTCCCGAAGCCGGCCTCGCCGCCTCCTGGTCCCGGCCGCGCCCCGGCGTGAACGGCGCCGACCCCGTCGTACCCGGCGCCGGGCCCGTTCCCGTACCCGCGCCCGCGGCGGCCCCCGGCGCCGACTCCGCCACCTCCTGGCGGCCGTGGCGGTTCCGTATGTCGAACGACGTGTGGGGCACCCCCGCCGTCGCCGGCGACCTCGTCTACGTCACGTCCTTCGAGGTGCACGCCCTGGACGTGGCGACCGGGCGGCGCCGCTTCAAGACCCGGGACGTCGCCTGGTCGATGGCGGTCGCCGGAGGTCGCGTGCACGCCTCCGACGGCCCCACCCTCTTCGCCCTCGACGCCCGCGAGGGCACCGACCTGTGGCGGCTGCCGACCGACGCCTGGGTGTACTCCCTCAAGGCCGACCGCGGCACGGTCGTCACCGGCACCCGCGGTGGTGGCGTACAGGCCTGGGAGGCCGCCAACGGGCAGAAGCTCTGGGAGATCACCGGCGCCCAGACCGACTTCGAGTCGCCCGAGGCCGGGCCCGCCGTCCACGACGGCACGGTCTATGTCTGGAAGGACGCGCGGCTGCGGGCCCTGGAGGCGCGTACCGGTGAGGAGCGGTGGTCGTATCCCATCGGGGACGCTGCGTCCTGCGGTGGCGTGCCCGTCCGTATCACCCATGCCGACGACGGGTACGTGTACGTGTCCGCCGGTACGCGGGTGCTTGCCATTGATGTCGCCGGTGGGCATGTGCGCTGGCATTTCGAGGCGCCGGCGGTCTTCCTGAGCCCGCCTACCTTCGCGCCTGGGCCCGCTGTCACGGGTGGTGGGATCTATCTCGCCGACTATCTCGGCACGGTGTACGCGCTCGATGCGACGGATGGGCGTGATCGGTGGCGTATCGCCACGGAGGCGCGGTCCTCGCTCGATCCTGTGCTCGTGTCCGCGGGGCATGTCCATGTGGGGTCCGGGAAGGGGCTCTACACGCTTGATGCCGTCACTGGTACGCCCAAGTGGCGTTTCCAGGCGGGGGGTGACGTGGTGGGTGCGCCCGCCGTTGCCGACGGGCGGATTCACTTCGGGTCGACCGATCATCTGCTGTACACGCTGAAGGCCGACGATGGGCGGCTGCGGTGGAAGTTGGCCACCGGTGGGGAGATCACTGGGGCGCCCGTTGTCAAGGACGGGGTGGTGTACGCGTGCAGCAAGGATCGGTGTGTGTACGCGCTGGACGCGGAGAAGGGGACGGGGACTGCCCGTTCTTGAGGGGTGTGTGCGGGTGCGTTGTGGCTGGTCGCGCAGTTCCCCGCGCCCCTGAAAGATGCGCCTGCCGTTCGTCGTCGGGTCGGGGCCGCGACGGGGCATCCGATCGCAGCTGTGTCATCCCCTGTTCTGTTGGGCGCCCTCGGGAGGTCGTGCTGCGATCGGAAACCCCGACACGACCCCTTCGGCCGGAGGGGCGACTGCCGCTGGGTGGGGCAACTTGCAGGAGGGGCCGCGCCCCGTCAGGGGCGCGGGGAACTGCGCGCTCAGCCACGACGCACCCGCACTTACGCACCGGCCTCAGGCCCCCATCCCCCAGGGGCGCGGGGAACTGCGCAATCTTTTGGCTTTTAGGGGCGCGGGGAACTGCGCGACCAGCCCCCACCGGACCCGCACAGACCATCAAACGGTGGCTGCGCTCAGTGATAGTCCGCGGTCGGACCGTCGAGTGTCGGTACCGTCGGATTTGGGGGAGGTGCGTATACGGGCTCCGCCCGGACCCCCCGTCCGCGTAGGACCAGGGAAGCCAGGAGCAGCACCAGACCACCGCCGAAGGCGAGGCCCGTGCCGGGGCCCAGGCCGTTGGACGGGGCGCCGGAGATGACGAGGCTGCCCGCGGCCTGGCCTACCCGGATGAGCCAGAGCACGGTGAAGCCGAGGACGATCACGCCGGCCAGAGCCACCAGCAGTCGCGACCGAAGCAGCAGCCCGGCCAGCGTGACCAGCGCGGCGCCCACGAAGGGCAGGAAGAGCGAGGCGAAGAGCTCCGCGGGGACGTTCGTGACGCCGCCCGAGGAGAAGAGGTCCCCGAGCCGGTAGTGCCGACCGTGACGGCCGTCGTACCAGGCACGGAAGGGGCTCCATACGGCGGCCGTCGCTCCGGCGAGAGCGAGGACGGCCCCGAGCAGGTTGCGGACCATGCGCGGACCTCCGTTCCCGGGCTCTCGGTGCAGACGCTACGCCGGGTGGCCGACCTCCGCCACGCGACGGCCACGCTCGGTGACGGTCGGGGTGGGGGAGGCTCGGCGTGGGGGTCAGCGGGTCCGGTACTCGCCGTGGCGGTCGGCGAACAGGTCCGCCTGTGCCTCGCTCGGCAGGTTGCCCATCGACACGAGATGCGGGGCGTGTGCCAGCGCCGCCGTCCGCGTCGCCTCCTTCGCCGCCCACAGTGCCCGGACCGTCCCCTGCACGGCCTCGGTCGGGTACGACGCGATGACGTCCGCGCACCGCACGGCGGCGGCCAGGGCCTCACCGTGCGTGGTCAGCTCGCTGACCAGCCCCATCTCGTACGCCCGCCGCGCGGAGACCCGCTCGGTCGTACCCATCAGCGCCATCCGGGCGACCTCCCCGACCGGCATCCGCTGTGCCAGGAGGATGGACTCGTACGCGCTGACCATGCCGTACGTCGTGTGCGGATCGAAGAACGTGGCCGTCTCGTCGGCGATCACGAAGTCCGCCTCGCCGATCAGATAGAAGGCCCCGCCGCAGGCCATCCCGTTCACGGCGGCGATGACCGGCTTCCACAGGTCGCACGCCTTCGGGCCGATGGCGATCAGCGGATCGTCCACCATGTAGGGGGAGTTGGGCTGCGGGACGTCCGCGCCGCGGTCGAGACCCGTGCAGAAGGCCCGTCCGCCCGCGCCCGTGAGCACGATCGCCCGCACGGAGTCGTCGAATCTGAACTCCCGCCAGACGGACGTCAATTCGGCCGCTGTGTCCAGGTCGATGGCGTTGAGTTTCTTCGGGCGGTCGAGGGTGACGACCGCGACGCCGGTGTCCTTGTCGGTGGAGAGGTGAAGGGTCATGGGCGTTCCAGTACCCAGCGGGGCAGCCCCTCGCCGTCTGTGAAGACCACCTGTACCTTCGCCCCGATTCTGATTCGCTCCTGGGCTACGGAGTTGAGCGGTGCCTCCGGGGCGCTGACCAGGTTGCCTACGAGCCGGATGCGGGGGGCGTCTGTCAATTCGACGACGATCACGTTGTACGGGGACTGCGCCGCGTAGTCGGGCAGGAGAGGGGGATGAGGGATCACGTACGACCAGACGCGGCCCTTGCCGGTCATCCTGCGCCACTCGCTGTCGAAGGAGTGGCAGTGCGGGCAGCAGGGGCGGGGCGGGAAGCGGAGTTCGCCGCAGTCGGGCTCGGCGCAGGCCTGGACGCGCAGCTCGCCCCGGGCGGCGTACTCCCAGAAGGGGGCGCCGTCGTCGTCCACGACAGGTGTCAGCATGTCGGCCCTTCGGATACTTGGTCGGGTGGATGCTCGGGCGGTCAGGTTCTCAGGAGGAGGGCTGACGTCGGTACGCCCTCGCCCGCTGTCACCAGGCAGGTGGCCGCGTTCGGGACTTGTGCGGTGCTTGTGCCCCGGAGCTGCTTCACGCCCTCGTTGATGAGGTTGAAGCCGTGGACGTACGCCTCCGAGAGGCCCCCGCCGCTCGTGTTCAGCGGCAGCCGTCCGCCGATCTCCAGGGCGCCGCCCTCCGTGAACGCGCCGCCCTCGCCCCGGCCGCAGAAGCCGTAGCCCTCCAGGGAGAGAGGGATCAGAGGGGTGAACGCGTCGTAGATCTGGGCGACGTCCACGTCCTCGGGGGTGAAGTCCGCGTGTTTCCAGAGATGGCGGGCGGCTGCCCAGGCGGGGCCCGTCAGCGGGTCGTCGTTCCAGTAGTTGACCATGCCGTGGTGCTGGGCGGGCAGGCCCTGGGCGGCGGAGTGGACGTACACGGGCCGGCGGCGGCAGTCGCGGGCCCGTTCGGCGGAGACCACCACGCAGGCCAACGCGCCGTCTGTCTCAAGGCAGTTGTCGAAGAGGCAGAGAGGCTCGCTGATCCACCGCGAGGTCATATACATGTCCCGGGTCAGCGGGCGCTCGTACATCATCGCCGCGGGGTTCTGGTTGGCCCGGTTGCGGCAGGCGAGGGCGACGTTGAAGAGATGGTCGCGGGTCGCCCCGTACTCGTGCAGATAACGGCGGGTGAGCATGGCTATCTCGTCGGCCGGGCGGAGAAGGCCGAAAGGGCGCGTCCACTGGGCGGGGGTGGGGAGTTGGACGGCCGTGTTCTTCCACGGGCGCGGTCCGCTGCCGCGCTTGCGTGAGCGCCAGGCGACCCCGACCGTCGCCTGCCCGGTGGCCACCGCGGCGGCCAGATGCGCGACGGTGGCGCACGAACCGCCGCCCCCGTAGCCGACCTTGCTGAAGAAGGTGAGGTCGCCGAAGCCGACGGCCTTCGCCACCTCCACCTCGTCGGTCTCCTCCATCGTGTAGGAGGCGAGCGCGTCCACCTCGGCCGGGGAGATCCCGGCGTCGTCGAGAGCGGCGAGGATCGCCCGGCAGGCCAACGCCTTCTCGCTCTCGGGGAGTTGCTTGGCGAAGGCGGTCTGCCCGATCCCTACGACGGCCGTGGCGTCCTTGAGTCCTGCCCCTGTCATGGGCGCACCTCCACCGTGGTCCACGAATGCTGACAGGGCGTCAGGCTACAGCTAATCTGACGGGTAGTCAGCTAGTGGGTGTCGACCGTGGGGAGGCTCGCCGTGCGCGGTGACATGGAGTGGGGCACCATTCCCGGGCTGGTGCGGGGGGCGGCCGAGCGGTACGCCGATGTGGAGGCCGTCGTCGAGGGCCGCACCCGTGTCTCGTACGCGGAGTTGGGCGCCCGGGTGGAACGCGCGGCGGCGGCCTGCGTCGCGAACGGCGTCGAACCCGGTGACCGCGTGGCCATCTGGGCGCCCAACACCCTGGACTGGATCGTCTCCTCGCTGGGCGCGGTGTCGGCCGGCGCGGTCCTCGTCCCGCTCAACACCCGCTTCAAGGGCACGGAGGCGGCGTACATCCTCTCCCGGAGCCGGGCGAAACTGCTGTTCGTGACGGGGACGTTCCTGGGGACCTCGTACGTGGCTTCGCTGCGGCGGGCGGCCGGGGACGGACTGGATTCCGCGGGTCGAGGGTCGGGTTCCGTGGGTCCGCTCGCCGGGCTTCCGGATCTCGAACAGGTGGTGGTCCTCTCGGACGACGCCCCCGCCGACTTCCGCACCTGGAAGGACTTCCTGGCCAGCGGGGACGGCGTGGACGCGGCGGACGTACGGGCCAGGGCCTCGGCGGTCGAGTCGTCCTCCCCCTCGGACATCGTCTACACCTCGGGCACGACGGGCCGCCCCAAGGGTGCGGTGATCACCCACGCGCAGACACTGCGGGCCTACGAGGTGTGGAGCGATCTCGCGGGCCTCCGCGAGGGCGACCGCTATCTGATCGTGAACCCCTTCTTCCACACCTTCGGCTACAAGGCCGGTGTCATCGCCTGTCTGATGCGGGGCGCGACGATGATCCCGCAGCCGGTGTTCAACGTGGACACGGTCCTCGCGAACGTGGCCTCGGAGCGGATCTCCGTCCTGCCCGGCCCGCCCACCCTCCACCAGTCGCTCCTGGACCACCCGGGCCGTGACGCGTACGACCTCACGCCCCTGCGTCTGGTGGTGACGGGCGCCGCGGTGGTGCCGTTGCGCCTGGTGGAGCGGTTGCGGGAGGAACTCGGGGTGGGGACCGTGCTGACCGCCTACGGCCTCTCCGAGGCGAGCGGGATCGTCTCGATGTGCCGACGCGGGGACGAGCCCGGCGTGATCGCGTCGACGTCCGGCCGTGCGATCCCGGGCACGGAGGTGCGGGTGGTGGACGCGGCCGGCGCCTCCGTCGCTCCCGGCTCCCAGGGCGAGGTCCTGGTCCGCGGCTTCAACGTCATGGGCGGCTACTACGAGGACGCCCGGGCCACCTCCGAGGTCCTCACCCCCGACGGCTGGCTCCGCACCGGCGACATCGGCGTCCTGGACCCGGCCGGCAACCTCCGCATCACCGACCGCCTCAAGGACATGTTCATCGTCGGCGGCTTCAACGCGTACCCGGCGGAGATAGAGCAACTCCTCGGCCTGCACCCGGACGTGGCCGACGTGGCGGTCATCGGCGTACCGGACTCGCGGCTGGGCGAGGTCGGCAGGGCGTACGTCGTGCGGCGGCCGGAAGCCGTGGCGACCGCGGACGACCTCATCGCCTGGGCCCGACGGGAGATGGCGAACTACAAGGTGCCCAGGACGGTGGAGTTCGTGGGCGAACTCCCGAGGAACGCCAGCGGCAAGGTGGTCAAGGGTGAGCTGCGGGGCCGCTGAGCGGCACTGAGGGCTGGTCCGGTCGGGAGTACGGGCAGACGCGCGGCCGGATCGTCCCGGCCGCGCGTCTGCCCGTACTCCTGGTTCCGTCGTCCTGCCTATTCGCGGGCGGACAGCGCATGGGCGGGTGCCGTGCGCAGTGCCTGTCGGGTGGGGAGTTCGACCGTGACGAAGGCCGTGCAGATCACGGTCAGCGCGACCGCGGGGAGCAGCCACACCGGGCCCGAAGGCCACGGCCTGTCCAGGAAGCCGATGCCGAGCAGCGCGAGGGGGATCGCGGAGAGCAGCAGGCCGGTGGTGAGGGCGGCGGCCCCGATCACCGCGGCCTCGCGGCGCATCATCGAGAGGATCTGGCGCGGAGTGGTGCCGTTGAGGCGGAGCGTGGCGATCTCGCCCTGCCGCTGGGCGGTGGTGGCGACGAGCTTGTTGGCGATGCTGAGGAGGAGGTAGCCGAGGAGTACGACGATGAGGGCCAGGTTGATCCAGACCTCTGGCGGCGCGTCGCTCAGGCCGACGTCCGATCCGGTGTCGGTGGGCTCAAGGGCCAGGCCGGGGCGGGTCGTGGCGAGGGCGGTGAGAGCCTGCTGGGCCGCGTCGGTGCCGTCGGTGCGGACCAGGACGCTCTGGTCGAGGCCCGCGGTGGTGTGGCCCGCGGCGAGGTCGTGGGAGAGGGCGATCGGGCCGAAGCCGAGGCCGCGGTCGTAGACGGCGACGACCTTGGGGCTGACCCGGGTGCCGTCCCCGAGGACCAGGGTGATGCGGCTGCCGAGTCCCGAGCCGGGGGAGCGGGCGACCTCGGTGCTGACGGCGACCGTGTCGCCGGTGAGCTCGGCCAGGCTGCCGTTCCGTACGCCGAGGTCGAGGACGCCCGACGCGGCCGGGGTCAGGATCATCGCCGAGCCGGATTCGACGACCGGGTCACCGAACTGCTTGTACTCCCGGATCACGGTGGTGTCGCTGACCGGGGCCGCCGCCTCGACGCCCGAGGTCCTGGTGACGGCGGCGAGGGTGCCGGCGGGCAGACCACCGAGGCCCGGCGCGGTCAGGCGCTGCTGGGCGAGGGTGCCGGTGCGGGTGTCCTGTGCGGTGGCGCTCATGACGGTCGTCTGGGCCAGGGTGTAGGTCAGGACGAACACGACCGCCATGGCCAGGGCACTGACGACCCCCGAGAGCCGCAGCGCGTATCCGCGGATGTTGGACACGGCGAGCCAGGTCGGTGCCGAGACCCCGGGCCGCAGCCGCCGGCCCGCCGCGTCGCCGATGCCCCGGACCAGCGCGGGTCCCGCCAGGGCCAGACCGATCGCGCCGATGATGCCGGCCATGGAGGTGGCCGTGGCGCCGAGGACCGTACGGCTCAGCAGCGGTACGACCGACAGCGTGGTGGCGGCGACGATCAGCAGCAGCCCGAACCGGGCCCGCATCCTCGACGGCGTGCGGGGTTCGCTGCGGGACTCGGCGACCGCCTCGGTGGCCGGCATGCGCGAGGTGCGCCACGCGGCGCTGCGGGCCGACACCTGCACGGCGAGACCGAGCAGCAGCACGGTGGCGAGCGCGGGCAGCGGACTGAACGTGAGCGGCAGGGCCTCCGGGATCACTCCGCGGTCGACGAGCATCCGGCGGAACTGCCCGGCCAGCAGATAGCCGAGGCCGACTCCGGGCACGACCGCGACCGCGGCGATGATGGAGGCCTGTCCGGCCGCAAGTCGCCTGATCTGCCTGGGAGTTGCGCCGACGGCCCGCATCAGGGCCAGATCGCGGCGCTGGCCGCCGACCGACACGGCCAGCGCGCTCGCCAGCACGAATCCGATGATCAGCATGATGACCCCGGCCAGCGAACTGGCCAGCAGGATCAGCAGGGAGCGGGCGGCGCCCGCGCCGGGGGAGGCGATGTCACCGCGCTCGGAGCCGGTGGAGACGATCAGGTCGGCGGGGGCGGGGGCAGAGGTGGTGGCGTCGGTGCCGACGCCGGTGTCCGTGTCCTTGGCGGTGTCCTTGATCTTTTCGCGGGCCGCTGCGGCCACCGAGTTCTCGGCGCCGGGCTCGGTGCGCAGGGCGACCAGGTCCACGGTTCCGGCGCGCTCTCCGTCGGCGCGGCCGGACAGCCGTACGGCCGTCGGGTCGGCGAAGAGGATTCCGGCGTCCGGTGCGTCGACCAGCGCGGTGACGCGGTACGTGGCTGCGGCCCGGCCCGCCACGACGACCTCGACCCTGTCGCCCGCCCGGACTCCCGCGGCTCCGGCCGTCGCGCTGTCGAGGGCGACCTCGCCGGTGCCGGCCGGAGCGGATCCGTCGACCTTCCCGTCCACGAGCAGCTTCGTCGAGGACCAGCCGTGCCCGGCCGTCCGCGGGTCCTCGGTCGGTACGACCCGACCGTCGGCGTCGACGAGGGCGGCGGGGAAGCCGATGTCGCCGACCGCCGCGGTGACGCCGGGCAGTTGGGCCAGCTCGTCGACCAGCTCGGCCGGGACCCTGCCGCGCTCCGGGAGAGCGATCGGCAGGTCGGGGCCCGAACTGAAGCTCTGTTCGGTGGAGACCACGACCGCCGCGCCCGCGAGTCGCCCGGCCGGCAGCTGGGAGCGGAACCCGGACTCGGCCATCACTCCGGTGCCGGTGATCAGGGCCGCTCCGCCGAGGACCGCGCACGCCACCGCCAGCAGGGCGGTGATCCGGTGTCCGGCCATCCGGACCGCGAGATGCAGCATGGTTCTAGACCTCTCCGAGCTTGACGAGACGGTCGGCCAGTTCGGGGGCGGTGGGCTGGTACAGGCGCTCGACCACCCGGCCGTCGGCCATCACCACGGCGTGGTGCGCCTGGGCGGCGGCGGCCGGGTCGTGGGTGACCATCACCACCGTCTGACGCAGCTCGTCGACGAGTTCGCGCAGCAGGCCCAGCACCTCGTGGGCGCTGCGCAGATCCAGTGCGCCGGTCGGCTCGTCGGCGAACACGACGGCCGGCTTGGCCACCAACGCCCGTACGATCGCGGCCCGTTGCTGCTGGCCGCCGGAGAGCTCGGCGGGCCGGTGCGACAGCCGGTCGGCGAGACCGACCCGCTCGACCAGCGCCCGCAGCCACTCCCGGTCGGGGGCCCGCCCCGCCAGGCGCAGCGGCAGCGTGATGTTGTCGGCGATGCTGAGGGCGGGGACCAGGTTGTAGGACTGGAACACGAACCCGATGTGCTCGCGGCGCAGTTCGGTGCGGCGGGTCTCGTTCAGCCCGGCGATCTCCTGGCCGCCGATGCGGATGCTCCCCGAGGTCGGGGAGTCAAGACCGGCGGCGCAGTGCATCAGGGTGCTCTTGCCGGACCCCGAGGGCCCCATCACGGCGAGGAACGTGCCGTGCTCCACGGCCAGCGACACGTCGTCGAGGGCGTGGACGCCCCCCGCGTACGTCTTGCTGACGTTCGCCAGCTCGATGGCGGGAGCGGTCCGGGCCACCATCGGGTGGCCGGCTCCCGCGTGGGCGCCGCTCATCGCCGGCCCCGCAGGTGGCGGGTGACGAGCGCGGTCACGCACAGCGCGGTGACGACGCCGCAGGCGAGGTGGAGCTGGGTGGAGGCGGCGCCGTAGGAGGCCACCATGTTGCCGACGGTGCTGATGACCAGCACCAGCCAGAGCACCGTACGCACGATGTCGGCCCGCTGCACGCCGGGCCCCCTCTCGTCCGGGGTCTCGGTGCCGATGGTGAGGCGGTAGGGGTCCGTGGCCGTCATCGTTGTTCTCTCCGAACTCGTCGCGTTCCGGGGGACCTTGACCGGTCCCGCTGTCATGCACCGAAGCTACGGATCAGCACCCTGCGCGGCCGAGCCCGCCAGCAGCCCGACTCGGGGTACAGCAGGCTGTACCTCTAGGCTCCTGACCGAGCCCCCCGGCTCGCTCCCGACCGAGCCCCGGGCTTGTGGGCCGTCAGAACCGCACGACCGTAGAAGGCCGTTGGCGAAGGTGTGAAGGCAAGAAGGAAGGGAGGGGGCGGAATGTCGACCTCCACGACCCGGCACGGTGAGCCGGCCGACGCGGGCCGGCCCGGGATCAGGGCAAGCGCGATCCGGACCGCCGAGGCCGCCGGCGGCGCGCTCGGACAGCTCATCGGCGGGCTCGGGACCGCGATGCTCGCGCTGGCCGTACTGGTCTGGCTGGCCGTCGCCGCCGTGACGTCCGTCGTGGGCGTCGGGCTGCTCATGGCCCCCGCAGCGCTGCGCGTCCTGCACTCCCTCGCCGACCGTGAACGCCACCGGCTCGCCCGGTGGGGTCCCGAGATCATCGCGCCCGACCCGGGCCCGACCCGGTTGCGGCTCGCCCTCGTCGACCCGACCACCCGGCGGGAGCTGCGCTGGCTGTCACGGCACGGCACGCTCGGGCTGCTGCTCGGCCTGATCGCGCTGCTGCTGCCGCTGATGGCCGTACGCGACGCGCTGTTCCCGCTGTACTGGCGCCTGATGCCGGAGGGCTCGACCAGTACGTCCGTGGGCCTCGGCCATGCCCAGGGCTGGGCCGACGCCCTGGGCGTGACTCTGCTGGGGCTCGGCTGGATCGCGATCATCCTGGGCCTCACCCCGGCCATGGCACGGCTCCAGGCGCGCCCGGGACGCGCCTTCCTCGCGGCCGGACCCGACACCGACCTGTCCCTGCGCGTCGCGGAACTCACCGCCACCAGGGCGGCCGCCCTGGACGCCCACGCCACCGAACTGCGCCGTATCGAGCGCTCGTTGCACGACGGCACCCAGAACCGGCTCGTCACCGTCACCGTGCTGCTCGGCGCGGCCCGCCGCATGGTGGCCCGCGATCCGGCGGGCGCCGACGAACTCCTCGAACGCGCCCAGAGCGCCGCCGAGCAGGCCCTCGCCGAACTGCGCTCGGTCGCCCGGGGCATCCTGCCGCCCGTACTGGCCGACCGCGGCCTCGAAGGTGCGCTCACCGGACTCGCCGCGAGCTGCCCGGTGCCCTGCCGGATCGACGTCGAGGCGCCCGAGCGGTGCGCCGCTTCCGTTGAGGCCAGCGCCTACTTCGTGGTCGCCGAGACGCTGACCAACATCGCCAAGCACAGCGGTGCGAAGAGCGCCACCGTCACGGTCCGCAGCCGTGGCGGCCGGCTGCGACTGGACATCACCGACGACGGCCGCGGCGGCGCCGACGAGGCGGGCGGCTCCGGGCTCACCGGCATCCGCCGCCGCATCGCGGCCCACGACGGCACCCTCGACCTGGCCAGCCCGCCCGGCGGCCCGACGACTCTCAAGGTGGACCTGCCATGCGGATTGTGATCGCCGAGGACGACGCGTTGCTGCGGGAGGGGCTCGCGCTGCTGCTGCGCGCCGAGGGCCTCGACGTGGTGGCCACCGCCGGAACCGCCGACGGCATCCTGGACGCCATCGACACCCACAAGCCCGACGTCGCCATCCTTGACGTACGGATGCCGCCGACGCATACCGACGAGGGGATCGTGGCGGCCGTCGAGGCCCGGCGGCGCAGGCCCGATCTCGCGGTCCTCGTCCTGTCGGCTTACGTCGAGCAGTCCTTCGCCACGGAGCTGCTCGTCGGCGGGGTCACCGGGCTCGGCTACCTGCTCAAGGAACGGGTCGGCCGGGTCGAGGAGTTCCTCGACGCGCTCAACCGGGTGGCCGGCGGGGGCACGGCCATCGACCCGGAGGTCGTGGCGCAGCTCTTCACACGCAGCCGCCAGGACACCCGCCTGGAGCGGCTCAGCCCGCGCGAGCGCGACGTGCTCGGGCTGATGGCCGAGGGGCTGGGCAACGGCGCCATCGCCGAGCGGCTCGTCGTCACGGACGGCGCCGTCCACAAACACATCCGCAGCATCTTCGCCAAGCTCGACCTGTCGCCCGCCGACCAGGTGGACCGGCGGGTCGCGGCGGTCCTGCGCTACCTCGACGACGCACGCCGACGCACCTGACGTACAGTCACTGACCTTTGATGTGGGCGGAGTTGGCCGAGGTCAGGGCGGCTTCTGTACAGCAGGCACTACCGCCGAGGGGGAGTGGGCACCCGTACCGAACGGCCAGGCTGCCGGATCGTGACGCGGGGCCGGAATTCCTAGGTTGGTGATCACACCGCAACGGCGGTACGACGACCGACCCGCAAGGAGCCCGCCCGCATGAAGACGAAGCTCACGTCCCGCATTGTGGCCACGACACTGGTGACCGCCCTGGCCGGTATCGGCCTGACCCTGCCCGCGGCGGGCGCGACGGGGCAGGCGGCGAAGCCGGCGCACGACAGGACGCTCAACAAGACGTACGGCAAGGCGCACGACAAGGCGCTGCAGGCCGGCGTGGACGCGATCCTGAAGACCGGGACCGTGGGGGTCGTGGCCCAGTCGACGGGGCCGCGGGGCTCGCGGTACGCCACCGCGGGGGTGGCCGACAAGGCCACCGGCGCGGCCGCGCGCTCCGGCGACCGGTTCCGGATGGCCAGCGCGAGCAAGACGTTCGTCGCCACGGTCGTACTCCAACTCGTGGGCGAGGGACGTCTGTCGCTGGACGACACGGTCGAGCACTGGCTGCCGGGAGTGGTGTCCGGCAACGGCAACGACGGCAGCGCGATCACCGTGCGGCAGCTGCTCCAGCACACCAGCGGACTGTTCAACTACACCGCGGACCTCCCCGTGCTGGCCAGCGTGGACGACTACCAGGCGGGCCGCTACACGACCTGGACCCCCGAGCAGCTGGTCGGCATCGCGATGGGGCACGCCCCGGACTTCGAGCCCGGCGCCAAGTGGGCGTACTCCAACACCAATTACATCCTCGCCGGAATGATCATCCAGAAGGTCACCGGGCACAGCTGGGAGCAGCAGGTCACCAAGCGCATCATCCGCCCGCTGGGCCTGCGCGACACCTCCGCACCGACGACCGACTCCCGTATCCCCGGCCGCCACCTGCACGGCTACTCCGACTTCGGGAAGACCGGGCCGACGATCGACACCACCGGGTTCAACCCGTCCGCGGCCGGCGCGGCCGGCGCCATGATCGGTACGACGGCCGACCTGACCCGCTTCTACCAGGCGCTCCTGGGCGGCAAGTTGCTGCGCCCGGCGCAGCTCGCGGAGATGAAGACGACCGTACGGGCCGCCGACCTCGACCCCGTGTGGCCCGGTGCGCGCTACGGCCTGGGCCTGCTGAAGGTCCCGCTGACCTGCGGCGGCTCCTACTACAGCCACGCGGGCGACTTCCCCGGCTACACCACGCGCAACGGCGTCAGCCCCGACGGCCGCCGGGCCGTGGTCCTGCACGCGACCGGCGACGGCGCCTCCGACCTGTCCACCGAGCAGGCCCAGAACGACCTGATCGACGGCGAACTCTGCGCCTGAGACCGGGTTGCCCCGGCCGCGACGACCCACCCTCCGGGGTCGTCGCGGCCTTGAACCGGTTCAAGGCGATGGGGGCCGAGCCCGCCCAGGTCGGCCCCCATCGGGTCTTCTACGGTGCCGAGTCGGCCGGTGTGGTCACGGAGGCGGGCGAGTTCGGCGCGGGTGCAGGCATGGAGTTGTCGGCCAGGGCCGGGCTCGCGGAGACCGCGGCTGCGGTGAGTATCAGGGCGATCGTGGTGAGGATCTTCTTGGCTCGGGTCATGCCGGCTCCTGTGGGAGAGGGGACTTCCGGACATCAAGGGACGCTGGCGACAGGCGGGATGTTCGTTCGACGGCATCGAACGGTTCGGGCCGCCTGTTGGCCCGTACCCGTGCCGGTGCCCGGACAGACCTCGGCCGCGGTGGCTCCCCCTCCGCGCCACCGCGGCCGATCCCCGTCGGGATGAAGGTCTTTACTTGCTGCCGTCGAGGTCCAGCGCCGGCGGGGAGGGCATGCCGTTGTCCATCGTCCGGATGTCGGCCGGCTCACTGGGCATACCGTTGTCGAGCGGGGTGACCTCGGGGTCCTTGACCGGCGGCGCGGGCATCCCGTTGTCCTGCGTGGTGGCGTCCGAGCCCTTCGCGGGCGGCGTCGGCATCCCGTTGTCGAGCGGAGTCACGACCGGGTCCTTGGCGGGCGGCGTGGGCATGCCGTTGTCCTGCGTGGTGAGGTCCGTTTCCTTCTTCGTCTCGCTCATGGGCCTGAATCCCTCCGTTGTGGTGACGAGTAAGGAACGCCCGCCCAGAAACTCCCCCGAGGGTCGCTGGACGGGCGTTCGGAGCCGCACATTAGCCGTTGGGCTCCTGGTCAGACCGTCTGCCCCCCGACGCGACGGTGTGACACGTACGAGAGTGCCGGGCGGAGATAAACGAATGCTGAACGTCCGCTACTGCCCGGTCGCCGGCACGCCGTTCACGCCGCGGTGGCGGGTGTGAGCAGCGCGCGTACCTCCTCGGCCTGCGCCGCACCGCCGTGCTGTTCGTAGAGGTTGAGCGCCTCGCGCCAGCAGACCCTGGCCCGGTCCACCTGCCCCAGCATGGTGAGGGCCCGGCCCAGCAGCGTCAGCACGGTGCCCTGCATCCGGTCGCCGCCGATGCAGCCGAGCGCGAGGGCCTGCTCGGCGTGCTGGGCCGCCTGCGCGGGGCGGCGGGCGGCCAGGTGCACCTCGGCGATCCGGAAGTTGGTCGTCCCCTCCCACAGCCGCTGCCGGTGGCTGCCGAAGACGGACAGGGCGTCGGAGAACTGGCTGAGGGCCTCGGTGTGACGGCCGGCCCTCGTCAGGGCGATGCCCAGGGTGAAATGACCGTTGGCGAGGCGCAGGGTCTGACCGATCTCCAGGTATGCCGCGAGGGCGCGCTGTGCGATCTCCACCGCCATGGCGATGTTCCCCATGCCCAGGTGCGCCCGCGACAGGTTGCACAGGCTGAGCGCTTCGAGGGGCCGGTTGCCGATCGTGGCGTACCCCTCGATCGCGCGCTCGAAGAACGGCTTGCCGTCCGCGTACTGCTCCTGGTGCATGAGGGTGAGCCCGCGGTCGTTGGCCGCCCAGCTCATGGCCATGGCGTCCTCGGCGGAGGCGGCGAGGTCCATGGCGAGCTGCGCCTGCTCGGCGGCCTGCTGGATACGGCCGGAGACCAGAAGGACATTGGTGAAGGTCGTCCGCGCTCTGCCCTCCGCACGCGCGTCCCCCGCGATTCGCGTGGCGTCGCACATCGCCCGCGCGGTCGTCTCGTACTGGTGGGAGTTGGCCCCGGACTCGGTGAGGTCCTTGGCGGCCCACAGCAGATCCACCGCCCGTCGCAACCGGTCGGTGTCCGCCGACTGCCGCACGCAGGCCAGCAGCGGCGAGGCCTCGTTGTAGAGCCAGTCGAGGGCGGCGCTGCCGTCGGTGAACCGCAGCCCCGGGTACTCCGTGGGCTCCAGGTGATCCACCAGCCGGTCCCCCGGCCGTTCGATCGCGTAGACCCCGGCGGCCGTGGCCAGGTAGAAGTCGAGCATCCGCGACATCGCGGCCGCCCGCTCGCTCGGTGGCTGTTCGTCCCGTTCCGCGCAGGCACGCGCGTAGAGCCGGACCAGGTCGTGGTAGCGGTAGCGGCCGGGCGCGGCCGATTCCAGGAGTGAGGTGTCGACGAGGGATTCGAGGAGGTCCTCGGTCGCCTCGACGGGCAGATCGAGCATCGCCGCGGCCGCGGCCAGGGAGATGTCCGGGCCGTCCGCCAGTCCGAGCAGCCGGAACGCGCGGGCCTGGGCCGGCTCCAGCTGTCCGTAGCCGAGCTCGAAGGTTGCCTTGACGGCCAGGTCGCCCGCCTGGAGTTCGTCCAGCCGGCGTCGTTCGTCGGCGAGCTTCGCGGCGAGGACCGAGACGGTCCACGTACGCCGGGCCGCCAGGCGGGAGGCGGCGATCCTGATGGCGAGCGGCAGGAAGCCGCACGCCGCCACCACGTCGAGCGCCGACTCGCGCTCCGAGGCCACCCGCTCCTCGCCCACGATCTTCGTGAAGAGCTGGAGCGCCTCCTCCGGCGACATCACATCGAGGTCGACGAGATGGGCCCCGGCCAGGTCGACCATCCGCATCCGCGACGTCACCAGCGCCGCGCACCCCTCCATGCCGGGCAGCAGGGGCCGTACCTGGGCCGCGTCCCGTGCGTTGTCCAGCAGCACCAGGATCCGGCGGCCGTCCAGGGTCGAGCGGTACAGGGCCGCCCGCTCCTCCAGGGAGTCCGGTATCGCCGCGTCGGCCGTGCCCAGGGCGCGCAGGAAGGCGCCGAGGACCGTCTCGGGCGCGACCGCCCGCGAGCCCGCTCCCTGGAGGTCCACGTACAACTGCCCGTCCGGGAAGGCGCTCCGGGCCCGGTGCGCGACATGGACGGCCAGCGTCGTCTTGCCCACGCCGCCGATACCGGCCAGCGCCGATACCGCCATCACCTGGCCCTCGGCCGCCGACGCCGCCGCCAGTACCTCGCTCAGCTCGGTCACGAAGGACGACCGGCCGGTGAAGTCCGAGACGGTGGCGGGGAGTTGGGCGGGCCGAACCGGCGCGGCCGCGGTCTCGGGAGCCAGCGGGGCCGAGGGTTCCGCGAGCCTCGGGTCCGCCTGAAGGATGCGCTGCTGCAGTTCCTGCAGACCGGGCCGCGGGTCCACGCCCAGCTCGTCGGCCAGCAGCCGGCGGGTGTCCGCGTAGGCGGCCAGGGCCTCCGCCTGCCGGCCCGAGCGGTACAGCGCCAGCATCAGCAGCTCCCGCAGCCGTTCCCGCAGGGGATGGGCCGCCGTGAGCGCCGTGAGTTCGGAGATCGCCTCCGCGTGGCAGCCCTGTTCCAGGTCCATGTCCAGTCGGGACTCGACGAGTTGGAGCCGCCACTCCTCCAGGCGGGCGCGCTGGGTCTCCGCGTACGGGCCGGGAACGCTCGCCAGGACCTCCCCGTCCCACAGGCTCAGCGCCTTGTTCAGCAGGGCGCGCGCATGGCACAGATCCCCGGTCGTCTTCGCCTTCTCCGCGTCGGCCGCCAGCTCCTGGGCCAGCGCGAGGTCCAGCGAGGCACCCACGCCGGACTCGTCGGTGAGCCGGACGGCGTACCCGCCCGACTCACTCACCAGCACCCCCGGCGAAAGAACCTTCCGCAACCGCGAGGCATACGTACGAACCGCCGCCAGCGCCTGTGAAGGCGGATCCTCGCCCCACAGCGCGTCGATCAGTTCGCCCGCCGTCGCCGTGCGGCCCTCGCGGAGCAGCAGGGCCGCCAGCAGGGCACGTTGCTGGGGGGACCCGGTGGGCAAGGAATCCGCCCCACGCCAGGCGCGCACCGGGCCGAGCACGCTGAAGCGGAGCGCCGCCGAATCATCGGGACGCCACTGCTCCGGTACTCGCGGTACACCGTCCATCGCTGCCCCCTGCCGAAACGTCATGACAACCAGGCCAGTTTGCCTTGTTCATGGCGGATGCGTCAGCCGTGGGAGATACCGATCACAGGCCGCCGTGCCGAGTGGCGCAAGCCCTCACAGGGCCCACACCCCCTCCTCGCAACCCCGTGACGAGGTTCCCGCATTCCAGAGAGCCGCCGCACGATAGCTGACGGGCCGTCAGATCGGCGCTACCGTAAAACCCATGGAGACCTTCCCGAAGATCATCTCGGTGGACGACCACACGGTGGAGCCCCCCAACGTCTGGCGGGACCGGCTTCCGTCGCAGTACCGGGACCGGGGCCCGCGCATCGTCCGCGCCCCGCTCAAGGAAATGACCTTCCTGGGCGGCAAGTTCGCCCCGGTCATGGGCAACCCCGGGGACGACGGCCCGATCGGCGACTGGTGGGTCTACGAGGACCTGCACCGCCCCCTCACCCGTCTCGACACCGCCGTCGGCTACGACAGGGACGAGATCAAACTCGAAGTCATCACGTACGAGCAGATGCGCCCGGGTTCGTACGACGTCCCGCAGCGGCTGGCCGACATGGACGTCAACCACGTCCAGTCCGCCCTCTGTTTCCCCACCTTCCCCCGTTTCTGCGGCCAGACGTTCACCGAGGCCAAGGACCGGGAACTGGGACTCCTCTCGGTGCGCGCCTACAACGACTGGATGGTCGACGAGTGGTGCGGCCCCGACGCCCGGGGCCGGCTGATACCGCTCACCCTCATACCTCTGTGGGACGCGGAACTCGCCGCGCAGGAGGTGCGGCGCAACGCCTCCCGCGGAGTACGGGCCGTCGCCTTCTCCGAGATACCTCCGCACCTCGGACTGCCCTCCGTTCATACGGACGAGTGGGATCCGTTCCTCGCCGCCTGCGACGAGACCGGCACGGTCATCGCCATGCACATCGGGTCGAGCAGCCGGATGCCCTCCACCTCCGCCGACGCCCCGCCTGCCGTCGGCTCCACCATCACCTTCGCCAACTGCTGCTTCTCGATGGTGGACTGGCTGATGAGCGGCAAGTTCGAGCGCTTCCCGAACCTCAAGGTCATGTACGCCGAGGGCCAGATCGGCTGGATCCCGTACATCCTCGAACGCGCGGACGTCGTGTGGGAGGAGAACCGCGGCTGGGGCGGCGTCGCCGACAAGGTCCACCGCCCGCCGTCCGAACTCTTCACCGAGCACGTCTACGGCTGCTTCTTCGACGACGCCTTCGGGCTGAAGAACCTCGACGCCATCGGTGTGGGGAACGTGCTGTACGAGACCGACTACCCCCACTCCGACTCCACTTGGCCCAAGTCGCGCGAGGTCGGCGAGGCACAGATGGGCCACCTGGACGCGGACGTCGTCGACCGGATCGTACGGCGCAACGCGATCGAGCTCCTCGGGCTGACCGACGACGGGCTGTGGGCCGGACCGGGCGGTGCCAGTTGAGCACCCCTCCCGGCAACGCGTCCTCCGGCAACACAACTTCCGGCAGTACGGCGTTCAGCTACGGGATCCAGCTTCCCGTCCAGTCCCAGAGCACCCTCTACGCGGAGGCCTGGGAGGCGGACGCGGGTCCCGCCGACCTCGTCGAGATCGCCCGCACCGCCGACCGCTCAGGCTTCGACTACATCGCGAGCTGCGACCACGTCGCCATACCGCGCCGCCTCGCGTCCGCGATGAGCACGGTCTGGTACGACCCGGTCGCCACCCTCGCCTTCCTGGCCGGAGTCACCGAGCGCATACGGCTGTTGAGCCATGTCGCGGTCGTCGGGCTGCGGCACCCGCTGCTCACCGCCAAGCAGTACGCGACCCTCGACCACCTGAGCGGCGGGCGCCTGATCCTCGGGGTCGGCGCCGGACACGTACAGGAGGAGTTCGAGGTGCTCGGGGTGGACTTCGAGCGGCGCGGGGCCGTGCTCGACGAGTGTGTCGACGCGCTGCGGGCCGCGCTCGGGCCCGATGAATTTCCCACCCACCACGGGAAGTTGTACGACTTCGAAGGGCTCGGGCAGCGGCCCAGGCCCGCGCAGGAACGGGTGCCCGTCTGGGTCGGCGGGTCCTCGCCCGCCGCCGTCCGGCGGGCCGCGGTCAAGGGGGACGGGTGGCTCCCGCAGGGGGACCCGCGGGAGCGGCTGCCCGAGCAGATCGCCCGTGTCCGACGGCTGAGGGAGGAGGCCGGGGTCGTCGAGCCCCTCACCGTCGGCGCCATCACCGAGCCGCTGTACGTGGGGGAGCCGGAGTGGAGCGTGGGCCGCCGCACTCTCGCCGGGGCTCCCGAGGCGCTCGCCGAGTCGCTGCGCGCGTACCGGGCTATGGGGGTGCACCAGATCCAGGTACGGTTCCGCAGCCGGAGCCGCACCGAACTCACCGACCAGATGGCCGCGTTCGGCGCCGAGGTCGCCCCGTTGTTGTAGGCCGCCCCCGGGGAACCTGTCTGACAGCCAGACAGTTCTTTATTGAAACTTCGAACAACTTCCGCCCGCGCCGCGTATGCAAGGACGTCATGGCTACGGCGGAAGGACACGCGAAGTGCGATCCCCCCGGCACGTCCGAACTTCCACGCACAGCGCACAGCACGGCACGCAGCACAGCGCACAGCACGGCTCCGAGCACGTCGGCACCACCGCTCCGGCGGGTTCCTCCAGCAAGCTGTCCGTCGCCCTGGCCTGCGCCGACGGCGACTGGCCGCACGAGGACTGGCCGGCCCCGGACGATCCGTACGTCGGCCGGGTGCTGTCCTTGTCGCCGCCCTACCGCGCGCTCCGGGAAGGTCCGTCGGAGGGCTCGGTGGACGTCGTCGTTCTCCGGTGCGAGGACCCGTCGACCGCCTTCGCGGGGCTGTTGAAGGCCATGGGCGCGATGAGCGCCCCGGTGATCGTCCTCAGCCCCCGGCGGGACACCGAGACGGTGGTCGAGGTGTTCCGGGGCGGCGCGGGCTATCTGGTCGAGGGCGAGTACTGCACCCACATGCTGTCCTCGGCGGTGATGGCCGCCACGGTCGGCCACACCTACCTCTCGCCGACCGCGTGCGCCGCCCTGCGCGACGCGGCCCGGCGGATGCCGGGCGGCGGGGAGGCGACGGAGCGGATGCGCGCCCTGCTCTCGCCCCGGGAACGGGAGATCATGGAACTGCTCTCGACCGGGCTCGGCGCGCAGGAGATCGGTCTGAGACTGGGGCTGAGTGGGAAGACCGTGCGCAACAACCTCAGCAACATCTACGCCAAGCTGGACGCCCGCGGCGGCACGGACGCGGTGCTGCGGTGGCTCGGGGCCCCGTACAGCGACAGCCTGGGCGCCCTGGGGTCGACCGCGCACTGAGGGGCGGGCGGCACGGAAGGTGTCCGTCGCCTCACGGCACGGAGAAGCCCCCGCGTGATGCGCGGGGGCCGTTCGTGCCTTGTTGCCGTTGCTCTTGCCGTACTTCACCGGCGGTCGCTCCCGATTACGGCGGGTGCTTCCGCTGTACGGCTGTCGCTCCCGTCTACGGCGCCGGGATCTCGGACAGCGGGATCTCGACGTCCGAGACGTTCGTGCCGCCCTCCTCGAAGCCGGGTTCCGTGCGGATGCTGTTCGACGAGTTCTGGATTCCGCTCGCCTCGGGAGTCCCGCACTTCACGTTGCGCAGCCAGAGGCGGCCGTCGGGGGTGCCGTTCTTCAGCAGCTGCGGATAGAAGACGTGCACGCTCGTGCCGCCCTCGCTGGGGGAGAAGAACACCTTCTGGCCGTTCTGCTCCTCCTTGTACGTGGCCTTGAGGAACCCGCTCACATCGGTGCGCTTCTCGGACCACATGAAGAACCCGAGATGGTCGGCCTTCACGGTGTCGGTCCTGGAGAAGTCGAATCCGGTTCCCGTGTCGTCACGCTTGATGCTGAATTCCGTCGTGTTGAACTTGGCGCCGATCTCGAAGAACGAGTTGCCCAGCTTCGAGTCCGCGGCGGCGGTGAACCCGTCCTCGAGGGTGATGGACCTCGTCACCGAGGCAGACACGCTGAAGTCCTTCGTGGCGGCGGTCGTGGATCCACAGTTGTCCGTCACGGTGGAGACGCGCTTGTTCGCGCCCAGGCTGTTCCGCTTCACCTGGACGTCGACGAATTCACAGTTGTCCAGTTTCGCGGAGTCCTCCGCGCAGTCCTTGGACACCTCGGAGGGGGTGGCGGCACCCGCCTGGTTCATCAGCGGAACGGCCACCGCGGCGGCGACCACCGGGGCCAGCATGAGGGCGATGCGCTTCTTCTTGCTCCGGTGATGTCCCTTGCGGCCGGTGCGTGTCATGGTGCGTCTCCTTGGGGGAATTGTGGGGGAGGGTGCGTCGGGTGTGTCGGGTTCGGGTGGGCCGGTGAGGGGGCCTGTCCCAGCCGTCCGTCAGCAGTCCGTCAGGACGGGCTTGGCCACACCGTCCGCGATTCCGGGGGCGCCGGCGGCTCCCGCCAGGACGACGGGTCCCTCGATGACCTCGGGCGCCACGAAGTTCTGCTCGGGGCTGGGATTGACGGCGAAGCTCCCCGGATCGGCGTCGATCCGCACGCGCCATTCGCCCGTCATGCGCTGCATCTTCGGCGTGAACTCCATGTGCAGGACCTTGCCGACCGGGACTTCCCTCGTCTCCGTGTCGCCCGCGGTCACCGACCTGACGGTCAGGTCGGTCGTTCCCTTGTGCTTGAGCCAGGACCCGCTCAGAAAGCCGAAGAGGCCTCCGCCGGCGCCCTGTTGTGTCGAGGTGTACTTGCCCTCGCCCTGGCCGACGGTCGCCTTCCAGGTGATGCTGACCTTCGCCGGGTCGGTGGCGTTCGGCTCGCAGTTCGGGAAGTCGATCGAGGCCTTTTCCTTGGGGCCGTCGAAGGTCTCGAAATTCGTCTCTGCGAAATCGCAGTTGTCGGCCTGGAAGCCGTCCGCGAAGGCGCCCCCGAAATCGCGCACCGACCGTTGTTTGCCGCTGACGACCGCGGACCTCTCGCACATCGTCATGATCTGCTCGGGTGTCTTCTCCTCCGCCGCGTTCGCCGAGGGCAGCAGGGTGACGACCGCCGCGCCGGTGGCGAGCGCGGACCCAATGGCGACGAGCCGGATCTTCTTGTTCTTCAAGGCCCTCTTGGCCATGACTTGCTCCGTCCTTGGGGGCTTCTTTGCCTTGCCGAGAAAGGATTATTGGTCCGCGCCGACAGGCCCGACAGAGTCAAATGTCCCTACCGGCCGGTTACTTGACGTGTGCATTGCGACACACCCCGAAACCCCCACGCACGCCCGGGGCCTGCTCGGCGCTCGCCATCGACCCCTTGCCTGACGATCCGTCAGATACGACCATGGGCATGCCTGTCACTTGTGTGACGGTGTGTCAGAAGTGGTCCACGCGTCCGCGTCTCCGAAGGAGAAACCCATGGGCAAGCTCGACGGGCGGGTCGTACTCGTCACCGGCGCCGCACGAGGCCAGGGCGAGCAGGAGGCGCGGCTCTTCGCGGCCGAGGGCGCCCGGGTCGTCGTCGCGGACGTGCTCGACGACCCGGGGGAGAAGCTGGCCAAGGAACTGGGCGCGCTCTACGTCCACCTCGACGTGAGCCGGGAGGAGGACTGGACGTCCGCGGTGGCCGCCGCGAAGGAGGCGTACGGGAAGGTCGACGGGCTCGTCAACAACGCGGGCATCCTGCGGTTCAACTCGCTGGTCGACACGCCCCTCGACGAGTTCATGCAGGTCGTGCAGGTGAACCAGGTCGGTGTCTTCCTCGGTATCAAGACCCTCGCCCCCGAGATCGAGGCGGCCGGCGGCGGGACCGTCGTCAACACCGCCTCGTACACCGGGGTGACCGGCATGGCGTACGTCGGCGCGTACAGCGCGACCAAGCACGCGATAGTCGGCCTCACGCGTGTGGCCGCGCTGGAGCTGGCGCCCAAGGGCGTCCGTGTCAACGCCGTCTGTCCGGGCGCCATCGACACCGCGATGAGCAACCCGGCACTGCTGGATCCGACGGCGGACGTCGAGGCGTCCTCGGCCGGTGTCGAACGGCTCTACCGCAAGCTCGTGCCGATGGGCCGGATCGGGAAGCCCGAGGAGGTGGCCAGGCTCGCCCTCTTCCTCTCCTCGGAGGACTCCTCGTACATCACCGGGCAGCCGTTCGTGATCGACGGGGGCTGGCTGGCGGGTGTGAGCGTCATGTGACGGTCCATCAGGTATTGACGCCTCGCGGGCGCGGTGCAACAGTCGGCGGCAGATGAATCTGACGGTGCGTCAGGTTCGGCAGGGTGACGGACAGGGGACGGTGAACCTCCTTGGAATTCGGGCTCTTTGTACAGGGATACGTGGGCAAGCGGGCCGAGACCGATCCGCTCGCGGAGCACAAGGCGCTGATGGAGGAGACCGAGTACGTCATCCAGGCGGACAAGTCCGGCTTCAAGTACGCGTGGGCGTCCGAGCACCACTTCCTGGAGGAGTACTCCCACCTCTCCGCGAACGACGTCTTCCTCGGTTATCTCGCGCACGCGACGGAGCGCATCCACCTCGGGTCGGGCATCTTCAACCCGCTCGCCCAGGTCAACCACCCGGTGAAGGTCGCCGAGAAGGTCGCCATGCTCGACCATCTCACCGAGAACCGCTTTGAGTTCGGCAGCGGACGCGGGGCCGGCTCGCACGAGATCCTCGGCTTCCTCCCCGGCATCACCGACATGAACTACACCAAGGAGATCTGGGAAGAGACCATCGCCGAGTTCCCGAAGATGTGGCTCCAGGAGGAGTACGTCGGGTTCAAGGGCAAGCACTGGCAGCTGCCGCCGCGCAAGGTCCTGCCCAAGCCGTACGGGAAGTCGCACCCCGCCATGTGGTACGCCGCCGGGTCGCCGCCCTCGTACTCCATGGCCGCCCGCAAGGGGCTCGGGGTGCTCGGCTTCAGCGTGCAGAAGGTCTCCGACATGGAGTGGGTCCTCGAGCAGTACAAGACGGCCGTCGTGGAGGCGGAGCCGATCGGGGACTTCGTCAACGACAACGTGATGGTGACGACGACGGCGATCTGCGCGCCCACGCACGACGAGGCGATACGGATCGCCGTGGGCGGCGGGCTGCACTATCTGCCGTCGCTGGTGTTCCGGTACCACGACACGTTCCCGCGGCCCGAGGGGTTCCCCGTCTGGCCGGAGACGCTGCCCGAGTACAACGAGGAGTTCATCGAACTGCTCATCTCCGAGGAGCTGCTGATCTGCGGGGACCCGGACGAGGTGCTCACGCAGTGCAAGCGGTGGGAGCAGGCGGGGGCCGACCAATTGTCGTTCGGCCTGCCGGTCGGGGTGCCGAAGGAGGAGACGCTTCAGACGATCAGGCTGATCGGGGAGCACGTGATTCCGAAGATCGATACGGATCCTGTGCATCGGACGACTCGGTTCCGCGGGGCGGTCTGAGGTTCGTCGGAGGGCACGGGTTTGTCGTGGCTGGTCGCGCAGTTCCCCGCGCCCCTGAAGGGGCGCCCCATGTGGACGCAGACTGCGCAGCCGGCCGGACAGGGCAGAGAGCCGGAAAGGGCGTAAGCATGCTTGACCATCTGATCAAGGGCGCGACCGTCGTGGATGGGTCGGGTGCGCCCTCCTATACCGCTGACGTGGGGATACGGGACGGGCGGATCGCCGTCATCGGTGACGTCACCGAACCGTCTCGTACGACGGAGGACGCTTCCGGGCTCGTACTCGCGCCGGGGTTCGTGGATCCCCACACCCACTACGACGCGCAGCTGTTCTGGGACCCGTATGCGACGCCCTCGCTCAACCACGGAGTGACGACGGTCGCCGGGGGCAACTGCGGATTTACCCTCGCGCCCTTGAATCCTGCGCGGCCCGAGGACGCCGACTACACGCGGCGGATGATGTCCAAGGTCGAGGGGATGTCGCTGGTCGCGCTGGAGGAGGGGGCGCCGTGGAGCTGGCACTCCTTCGGGGAGTACCTGGATGCCCTGGAGGGGCGGATCGCGGTCAACGCGGGCTTCATGGTGGGGCATTGCGCGCTCAGGCGGTATGTGATGGGGCCGGACGCCGTCGGCGGGCAGCCCTCGCCCGAGCAGTTGGAGCAGATGCTGGCGCTCTTCCACGAGGCGATGGAGTCCGGTGCCTGGGGGCTCTCCACCACGCAGTCGTCCACCCACTCCGACGGGGACGGGAAGCCGGTCGCCTCGCGGCACGCGAAGCCCGCCGAACTGCTCGCGCTCTCCCAGGCGGTGGGCGATCACGAGGGCACGCAGATCGAGGCCATCGTGGCGGGCTGTCTCGACCAGTTCAGCGACGACGAGATCGATCTGTTCGTGGAGATGAGCGCGGCGGCGGGCCGTCCGCTGAACTGGAACGTCCTGACGATCGACGCGTCCGTCCCCGAGCGCGTACCGCGTCAGCTGGCGGCAAGTGAGCGTGCCCGTAAGGCCGGTGGGCGGATCGTGGCGCTCACGATGCCGATCCTCACGCCGATGAACATGTCGCTGGGAACCTTCTGCGCGCTGAACCTGATTCCCGGCTGGGGCGAGGTGCTCGGCCTCCCCGTACCCGAGCGGATCGCGAAACTCCGTGACCCCGTGGTCCGTTCGGAGATGCTGCGGCGGGCCGACTCCAAGGAGGCCGGTGTCTTCCGGCGCCTCGCCGACTTCGGGCGGTACGTCATCGGCGACACCTACAGCGCGGAGAACGAGGGGCTCACCGGACGGGTCGTACGGGACATCGCGGCCGAGCGCGGCCAGGAACCCTTCGAGTGCATCGTCGAGATCTGCGCCAACGACGGTATGCGTACGGTCCTTTGGCCCATGCCGACCGACAACGACCCCGACTCGTGGGCGCTGCGCCAGGAGACGTGGCGGCACGAGGACGTGATGCTCGGCGGCTCGGACGCGGGCGCCCATCTGGACCGGATGTGCGGGGCGCCGTACACGACCCGGTTCATCGGGGACTGTCTGCGGGGCCGGAAGCTGACGACTCTCGAACAGGCCGTGAAGATGCTCACGGACGACCCGGCCCGGCTCTTCGGGCTGCGCGAGCGCGGACGGATAGCGGAGGGCTTCCATGCGGACCTCGTGCTCTTCGACCCGGACCGCATCGACGCCGGCAAGGCCACCCTGGTGCACGACCTGCCGGGAGACAGCCCGCGCCTCGACTCGAAGGCGATCGGCATAACGGCCGTCTGGGTCAACGGAGTCGAGGCGATACGGGGCGACGTGGTGACCGGGGCCGTACCGGGCAAGGTGCTGCGCTCGGGCCGTGACACGCGAACGGTAAGCACGAAGTGACGTGACGGCGACGGTGCCGGCGGACGTTGGGGGACAGGTGACGGACGGGCAGCGGCTGTTCATCGGCGGCTCGTGGGTGGAGCCGGACGGCGGCCACTACGAGGTGATCGACCCGGCGACCGAGGAAGTCGTCGGGCCGGCTCCGGAGGCCTCGCGGGATCAGGTGCACGCGGCGGCAGCCGCGGCCCGCGAGGCCTTCCGGTCATGGTCGCGCACGGCACCCGAGGAGCGGGCCGCCGTCCTGCACCGGGCGGCCGCGGAGATCCGGCGCAACCTCGTCCCGTACGCCGAGCTGGCCCAGGCCGAGACCGGGGCCACGACCGGTACCGCACGCGGGATGCAGGTGGGGGTCGGGGCGGCCCGATTCCAGCGGTACGCGCGCGTGGAGCCGGTCGAGGAGCCGTTGCCCCCGCAGATCAACGAGGCGGGCCCGTTCGGCAGGGCGGCGGTGATGGGCGCCCTGGCCGTGCGCCAACCAGTAGGCGTGGTCACCTGCATCACCTCGTACAACAACCCCTGGGCGAACCCGGCCGGCAAGATCGCCCCGGCGCTCGCGATGGGCAACACGGTCGTCGTGAAGCCGGCCCCGCAGGACCCGCTGTCCGTGTACCGGATGGCTCAGGCGCTGGAGGCCGCGGGTGTGCCGCCCGGGGTCGTGAACGTCGTCAGCGGTTCGCGCGCCGAGGTCGGCGAGGCGGCCGTCGACTCGGACGACGTCGACATGGTGAGCTTCACCGGCTCGACCGCCGTCGGGCGGCGTATCGCCGCGGTGTGCGGGCGCGGTATGAAACGGCAGTTGATGGAGCTGGGCGGGAAGGGCGCGGCGGTCGTCTTCGAGGACGCGGACCTGGAGTCGGCGGTCCGCGGCATCGGAACCACCTTCTCGTTCTACAGCGGCCAGATCTGCACGGCCCCGACGAGGGTGCTCGCGCAGCGTCCGGTCTACGACCGCCTGGTGTCCCAACTGGCGGCGTACATCGGCTATTTGAAGGTGGGCGATCCGCGGGCGGAGGACACGGTCGTCGGCCCGGTGATCTCCGCGGCCCACCGGGACCGGATCGAGTCGTACGTCGAACTGGGCCGCAAGGAGGGGGCGCGGGTGGTCGCGGGCGGTGAACGGCCGCCGTCCGACCGGGGTTTCTACGTCGCCCCGACCCTCCTCGCCGACTGCACACCCGACATGCGGGTCGTCCGCGAGGAGATCTTCGGCCCGGTCGTCGTCGTCCTCCCCTTCGACGACGAGGAGGAGGCCGTCGAACTCGCCAATGACAGCGACTACGGCCTCATCGACTACGTCTGGTCCGGTGACGTAGCCCGCGCCTTCCGTGTGGCCCGGCAGTTGCGGGCCGGGGGCGTCGGCATCAACACGGTCGGGCGCAACATGGAGGCGCCGTTCGGCGGCTTCAAACAGAGCGGGGTGGGCCGAGATGTCGGCTCGTACGCGCTGCATGCGTACTCGGAGGTGCAGTCACTGGTGTGGCCGGGCTGAGGATTCCCTCGCCCCCGCCGCCCTACCCGTTCCCGTCCGTAGCGATTTCGGGTGCGGGCCCGGTGGGGGCTGGTAGCGCAGTTCCCCGCGCCCCTAGGTGCCTAGGGGCGCGGGGAACTGCGCAGTCTTTTGGGGGTTCGGGGGCGGAGCCCCTGAGTCAGGGACGGGAATGGGTAGGGGCGGCGGGGGCGAAATCCGTTCGGGCCACGACACCGTAGCGACGTTACGGTCAAGGGTAGCGTTGCTATCGAATCAGTGTTAGCGTTGTTTCTGTCGGGGAGCGAAACGCGTTCCCCCCGCCACGACAGGAGCCCCGTCATGAGCGACCAGCAGCCCATCACCCCCACCACTGACCGCGTCGCGGTCGTCACCGGCGGATCCCGTGGGATCGGGCGAGAGACCGCGGAGCGGCTCGCCGCCGACGGATTCGCGGTCGTCGTGAACTTCGCGGGGAACCAGGCCGAGGCCGACAAGACCGTCGCGGCGATCACCGAGGCGGGCGGACAGGCGCTCGCCTTCCGGGCCGACGTGGCGGACGAGACCGAGGTGGCGGCACTCTTCGACACCGCGGAGTCGACGTACGGCGGGGTCGACGTGGTCGTCCACGCGGCCGGTGTCATGACACTGGCCCCGCTCGCCGACTTCGACCTCGACGCCCTGGACCGGATGCACCGCACGAACATCCGCGGCACGTTCGTCGTCGACCAGCAGGCCGTGCGCCGGCTGCGCGAGGGCGGCGCGGTCATCAACTTCTCCAGCTCCGTGCTGGCCCTCGCCATCCCCGGCTACAGCGCGTACGCCGCGAGCAAGGGCGCCGTCGAGGCCATGACGCTGATCCTGGCCCGCGAGATGCGCGGCCGGGACATCACGGTGAACGCGGTGGCCCCCGGCCCGACCGCCACCGCCCTGTTCCTGGACGGCAAGGACGAGGAGACCATCGCGAGGATGGCCGCCCAGCCGCCGCTGGAGCGCCTCGGCACCCCGGAGGACATCGCCGGGGTCGTGTCCTTCCTCGCGGGCCCGGCCGGCCGCTGGGTCAACGGCCAGGTGCTCCGCGCCAACGGCGGCATCGCTTAAGCCCTCATCACTCTTGTCTCCCTTTCCTCCATTCCTCTCCTCCATTCCTCCCTCCTAAGGAGTTCCGTCATGGGCAAGACGATCGTCATCACGGGCGCCGGTTCGGGATTCGGCGCGCTCGCCGCGCGGGCACTGGCCGAAGCGGGTCACACGGTCTACGCGGCGATGCGCGACACGGCAGGGCGCAACGCGAGCCGGGTCGCGGAGGCCGAGGCGTACGCGGCCGAGCACCAAGTGGACCTGCGGACGGTCGAGTTGGACGTCCTCTCCCAGGCGTCCGCGGATGCCGCCGTCGCCACGGTCCTGTCCGAGGCCGGCACGCTGGACGTGGTCGTCCACAACGCGGGCCACATGGTGACCGGCCCGACCGAGGCGTTCACCCCCGAGGAACTGGCCGCGGTGTACGACACGAATGTGCTGGGCACCCAGCGGGTCAACCGCGCCGCGCTGCCCCACCTGCGGGCCCAGGAGCACGGCCTGGTGCTCTGGATCGGTTCGACCTCGACCCGGGGCGGCACCCCGCCCTACCTCGCGCCGTACTTCGCAGCGAAGGCCGCGATGGACGCGCTCGCGGTGTCGTACGCGGCCGAGCTGGCCCGCTTCGGCATAGAGACGACCATCGTCGTGCCCGGCGCCTTCACCTCGGGCACCAACCACTTCGCGACCGGCGGCCATCCCGCCGAGCAGGGGGTCCTCCCCGCGTACGAGGAGCGGTACGCGGGCCTGATGGACCAGGTCGCCCAGCGCCTCGCCGCCCTCGCGCCCGCCGACGCCCCGGCTTCCCTGGTGGCCGACGCGATCGTCGAGGTCGTCGACACCCCGCCCGGCGAGCGGCCCTTCCGGGTCCACGTCGACCCGGCGAACGACGGGTCGGAGGAGGTCAGCCGGGTCGCGGACCGCATCCGCGCCGAGTTCCTGACCCGAATAGGCCTCGACGACCTCCTCGCCCCGCACGGGACGGCGGCGTGACCCCGTCCGGAACGACAGTGGCCGGCACGGCAACGCCCGGCACGACGCCGGCCCGCACAGCAACGGCCGACACCATAACGCCCGGCACGGCAACGGCCCGCCCCACGTCGGCCGCCCGCCCCGTATCGGCCCGCCCCGCACCGGCCCGTACCGCGTCGGTTAGCGTCGCTTCCGTGAGTACGAAAGCGCGCATTCTCGAAGTGGCGGCGGCCCTCGTCGCCGAGTCGCCGGACGGGGACGTCTCCACCCGGGCCGTGTGCGAGGCGGCGGGGGTCGGCGCCCCGGCCCTCTACCGCCACTTCGGGGACAAGGAGGGCCTCCTGTCGGCGGTCGTCGACCACGGCTGGGACAGGTACCTCGCGACCAAGCGCGACCGCGCCCCCGGCACGGACCCTGTCCAGGACCTGCGGGACGGCTGGGACACCCATGTCGAGTTCGCCCTGCACAATCCGAACCTGTACCGCCTGATGAACTCACCGGCGATGCGCAAGCCCCCGGCGGCGGCCCTGGAGTCCCACCGCATCCTCACGGCGGACCTCCAACGGGCCGCGGAACACGGCAAGTTGCGCCTCGCCCCCGAACTGGCCGCCCAGATCATCATGTCCGCGAACGTAGGGGTGGCCCTGATGCTCGTCTCCCGCCCTGCGACGTTCACCGACGTCTCGGTGTCCCGCCGGGTACGGGACGGGGTCCACGCCACGGTCTTCACACCGGACGTGACCGCCCAGCCTGAGACGGGGACGGGGACAGAGACGGAGAGGGATGCGTCAGAAAGGGCAGAGGCTTCGGACGAGTCCCGTCTTCCCGCCACGGCGGCCCGCCTGAACGCCCTCCTCCGCCAGTCCCCGGTACCGACCCTCAGCCCCGCCGAGGACGCCCTGCTCACGGAGTGGCTGGACCGTATCTCGAACGAGTCCCGGAGTTAGGCAGCTCTCCGCTCCCTTCTCCTCTCCCTGCCGGACCCGACGACCTTCGTGGGAACGCCAGGCCGACTCTCGAACCGGGTAACGAATTCGGCGCCGTCGTGCTTGAATCTCCAGTTCGTACGATCTTGACGGGGTGGCCGAGCACCGAGCCTGCCGCTCCGACCGGCGGGTGGGGGACGAGGGCCGATGGACCACGCGACTGAGGTGTTCCAGCCACTGCAGGCGGACGATCCGCCCATGGTGGCCGGTTACCGCCTCGCCGCCCGGCTCGGTGCGGGAGGTATGGGCCGGGTTTATCTGTCGCACACCCAGGGCGGCCGACCGGTGGCGATCAAGGTGATCCGGCCGGAGCTGGCCGACGACCCGACCTTCCGGCGGGGGTTCCGCAGGGAGATAAAGGCGGCCCAGCGGGTCCGGGGCGCGTACACCGCGGAGCTGATCGACGGCGACGCGGACGGTGTACCGCCCTGGCTGGCCACGCTGTACGTGCCCGGCCCCTCGCTGGCGGAGGCCGTCGCCCGGCGCGGACCACTGCCGGTGCCCGCGGTGCTGTGGCTGATGGCGGGGGTGGCCGAGGCCCTGCAGGCAATCCATGCCGCGGGAATCGTGCACCGGGACCTGAAGCCGTCGAACGTGCTGCTGGCCGCCGACGGGCCGCGGGTGATCGACTTCGGCATCTCGCTGGCCTCGGGCATCACCTCGCACACCGCCACGGGAGCCACTGTCGGCACGCCCCAGTTCATGGCTCCCGAGCAGGCGTCCGGGGGTGGGGTCACGGCGGCGACCGACGTGTTCGCGCTCGGCCAGACAGCGGCGTTCGCGGCGCTGGGCGAACCGTTGTACGGGGACGGCAACTCGGTCGGCGTGCTGTACCGGATCGTGCACTCGGAACCCGACCTGTCCCTGCTGCCCGCGCAGCTCCGTCCGCTGATGGCCCGGTGCCTCGCGGCCGATCCGGGGCAGCGGGCCACTCCGGCGGAGATCGTCGAGTGGTGTCGGCAGCGGCTGGGCCGGGACGCCGACGCGGGCGCCGGACCGGCCGTCTGGCGGGAGGTCATGGGACCCGAGGTGACGGTTCCGTCCCCGGTCCCCCACCCGACCCCGGTGCACACGATGCCGTTGCTCGCGCAGCCGCAACTTCAGCGGCGTCCGCAGCCGACGGTGCCGGACGAGCGGCGGGCCCGTCGGCGGCGTACCAGGATGCTTGCGGTCGTCGTGACGGTGGGTTCGCTGCTGTCGGTGGGCGTGGCATGGACGAACCTGGATATGTCGGAGCGGCTGCGTGACCGGAATGCGGCCGAGTCCTCGACGTCCGGTCAGGAGTCCTCGGCACGGTCGTCGACTTCCTCATCGACGTCCGGGGCGTCCTCGGGGTCGGGAGCCGGGGGCCGGACATCAGGAGGTTCACGCCCCTCCTCGACCGCGTCCAAGCCGCCGAAACCGATCCCGTACCCCGTGCAGATGCTGAACGCGACGATACCCCTGGATATGAAGGATCCCTACCGCTTCCTCAACGACGCCAAAGACGTCAAGGACGACAGGAGTGCGAAGGAACGCAAGGCGGACATCCGCTTCGTCTGCGGGCAGACCTGCGCGTTGGAGAGCGACACGAGTCTGATCGACTGGGTGCCTTCCGAGAAGCCGGGCGCCACCCTGGAATCCTGTCGCGCAACCCTCGCCGACGCCGAACACAGGCTCCCGCTCGCCATTGTGGCGGCCGGCAGCGAGATCTGCTTCGAACACCCCTCCGGAGACATCGCTCTGTTCGTGGTCGATGTGAAGTCGACCGCGCTGCCGGACAGTGGTTTCGTGTCCGGCGAGATGACGGTCTGGCGAGGGGCGGCCTAGGCGGTTCCGTCCGGCCGCCCTCAGTCCGTCAGATCCACCCGTACGGTCAGCAGGTTCGTGCCGAACGCCCGGACTGCGGCGCTGTTCATGCGGGGGAGGGACTTCAGCCGGGTGCGGGCGTCGTCCTTGTGCAGGAGGTGGGCGGTGCCGTGGTGCCACCGGCCCTTGTCGCGGACGCGGACGCTCGGGTTCGCCTGGATGTTCCGTACGTACTGCGACTTCTCGCCGTACTCGGACACGATCCAGAACTCCCGGCCGACCCGCCGCCCACCGACCGGAGTCCGCCGCGGCAGCCCCGACTTGCGTCCGGTGGTCTCCAACAGCGTCTGGAACGGCAGCAGTCTGGACACCGGGTTCACGACCCACCGCTGGAGCTTCGTGACGACGCGGAACTTGGTCTCGTGGTGGCGTGACATGTCGTTGTGATCCTCGTCCTGGGCGGCGGTTGTCGGCCGAGCCGTCGGTCGGTCGTGAGGATAGGGCTCGGCCGGCCGGCCCGGCCCGCCGGGGTGGCGGCCGCGGCGCGCTACGGGTTCAGGACGATCTTTCCGGCGACGGTGCCCGACTCGGCCAGGCGCAGGGCGTCGGCGATGCGGGAGAGCGGGAGCTGTGCGGCGATCCGGGGGGTGATGTCACCGCGCTGGAGGGCCGCGAGGACCTGGGTGAGGTCGGCGCGCAGCCGGGCCCGGAACTGGTTCTTGGCGAAGGCCCGCCCGGCCCAGATGTTGAAGAAGTAGGCGCGCCGGCGGTTGGGCAGCGCGTTCCACACCCAGATCCGGCCGAGCAGCTTGAGCACGGGCAGCTGCTTGGAGCCCTCGTCGTCCCGGGTGGCGGCGCTGCCGTAGGAGACGAGCGTGCCGCCGGGGGCGAGGAGGTTCCAGGAGTCGATCGCGCTGCGCAGGCCGACGTGGTCGAAGACGGCGTCCACTCCGCCGGGGGCCAGCTCACGGACCCGCGCGGGAATGTCCTCGGTGCGGTAGTCGACGGGAGTGACCCCCTGGGCCCGCAGCGCGTCGTGGTGGCGCGCGGACGCCGTGCCGATCACCTTGGCGCCCGCGGCCACTGCGAGCTGGACCAGGACCGAGCCGACGCCGCCGTTGGCGCCGTGCACCAGGACGGTCTGCCCGGCGCGGACGCGGGCCTTGCGGTGCAGCATCTGCCAGGCGGTGATGCCGTTGAGCACCAGCGTCTCCGCCTCCGCCGCGCCGACCCCGTCGGGCACCGGCACCACGTCCGCCGCGTCGACGAGTACGTGGCTGGCCCAGCCGCCGACCTTGACCAGTGCGGCCACCCGGGTGCCGGCCAGGCCCGGCTCGACGCCCTCACCGGTGGCGGCCACGGTCCCGACCAGGTCGTAGCCGGGGACGAAGGGGAACGCCGGCTGGTCGTAGTAGCGGCCGCGGCGCATCTGCTGCTCGGCGAAGGAGACGCCGGTCGCCTCCATCCGGATCAGGACCTGACCGGGGCCCGCGACGGGTACGGCTCCGTGCCGGATCTCCAGCCCTTCCGGCTCCACCTTGCCCGGCAGGACGACCTCGACGAGTCCTTCGGCGTTCATGACTGCCTCCACTGCGCTCTGCGCTCTGTGATTCGGGTTCCGCGGGAGTTACTCGCTCTCGCTTCTGTTAGAAGTTATAACTCCACGAGAAAGGTGACGTCAAGAGGTTCAGTGATAGCCTCTAACTAAATCTTGAGCCTGTATCTCGCAGGCGCCCCCACGATCACGGAAGGCGGCAGGTCATGGCGGAGACCGGCACGACGACCCCGCGAGAGCGCTACCGCACCCAGGTGCGTACGGAGATCAAGGAACGCGCGTGGGAGCAGATCGCCACGGCGGGCGCGACCGCGCTCTCCCTCAACGCGATCGCCAAGCAGATGGGCATGAGCGGCCCCGCGCTCTACCGGTACTTCGCCGGCCGCGACGAGCTGATCACCGAGCTGATCAGGGACGCGTACAGCAGCCTCGCCGACACCCTCAACGCGGCCGCCGAATCCGGCGCCGACCTCCCCGCGCTCGCGCACGCCCTGCGCGAGTGGGCCCTCGCGGACCCCCACCGCTACTTCCTCATCTACGGCACGCCCGTGCCCGGCTACCACGCGCCGGACGACGTCACCGGAATCGCGCAGGGCATCATGGTGACGTTGCTCGACGCCTGCGTCGCGCTGCCCTCGGACGGTCCCGCGACGCCGTTCGACACCCACCTCGAAAGCCACCGCCAGTGGGCGGGCGGCCACCCCGCCCCGCCCGCGGCCCTCCACCGGGGCCTGGCCCTCTGGACCCGGCTGCACGGCGTCCTGTCCCTGGAACTCGCCGGCCACTTCACCGGGATGGGCTTCGACCCCGCACTGCTGTACGCGGCCGAACTGGAGGACCTGCTCAGCCACTGAGCACGCCATGCCGGGCCGGCGCGGGCACCTCTCCCGCGATGCCGCCGGTTCGGGAAACCGCCGTGCGGAGAGGCCGGGTGGCCGGATGGGCGGGTCGACGCGGATTCGCGAGGCTCTTCCCATGATGAAGAAGAGCAAGCGAAACATCGCCCTGACCGCCGTCTCCGGCGTGGTGCTCGGGCTCGCCCTGCCGCTCACCGCGACCGCCTCGACCGCTCCAACTGCCCTACGGGACAAGCCCCTCGACTGGGCGAAGTGCGAGGGGAGCGGGTTCGGCCCCGGGCAGGAGTGCGCGACCGTCGACGTGCCCATGGACTACGCCGACCCCGGGGGCGAGGAGATCGGTGTCGCCGTCTCCCGGATCCGGAGCGAGAAGCCGGCCGTACGCCGAGGGGTCCTGCTGCTGATTCCCGGAGGGCCCGGTGGCAGCAGTCTCGAAGAGCAGTCGGCGAAGGCGCGGACCCTGCCCCGGGAGGTGCGGGAGGCGTACGACCTGGTCGTGTTCGATCCCCGGGGCAACGGGCGCTCGGCGCCGGTGAGTTGCGGGTTCGAGCGGCGGGATCTGGCCGCGACCGCGTTCCGGCCGTGGCCCGGCGGTCCGGACGGGTCCGTCGCCCCGAACATGGCTGCCGCCACACGGATGGCCGGCGCCTGCGAGCGCAACGGCGGGGAGCTGATGCGGCACATCGACACCGTCGCCAACGCGCATGACGTCGACCGCATCCGGGCGGCGCTCGGCGAGCGGAAGCTGTCCGCCTGGGGTGTCTCGTACGGCTCGTATCTCGGCGCCGTCTACAGCCAGTTGTTCCCCCACCGCACCGACCGGTTCGTGCTGGACAGCAATCTGGACGCCAACGCGGACGCCCACGGCGGCCAGGTCGCCCGCGGTCTGTGGGCCGGGTTCGAGCGGGGTGTCGAGGACGTCTTCCCCGAGTTCGCCAAGTGGGCCTCGGCGCCCGGGAATCCGTACCGGCTGGCCGATACGGCGGCCGGGGTGCGGCCGATGTTCCTGCGGCTCGCCGCACGCCTCGACCGCGAGCCGATTCCCTGGCCCGGCGCCAATCCGGCCGAGCTGAACGGCAACGTGCTGCGGCAGAGCCTGCTCGACGCGTTCTACGACCCCGAGGGCTTCCCGGCGGCGGCCCGGCTGATCCTCGCCGCCCGGAAGGGCACTGTCCCGCCCGCGCCCGAGGCGCCCCCGGAGGCGCTGTTGCAGAACGGCCTCGCCGTCGCCTCCGCGACCTTCTGCAACGAGGGGAAGTGGCCCACGTCGGCCGCCCGCTACCAGAAGGAGGTCGACGAGAGCCGCGCCAAATACCCGCTGACCGCCGGAATGCCGAGGAACGCGACCCTCTGCGCCGCCTGGCCGTATCCGCCGAAGCAGGACCCGGTACGGATCACCGACCGCGGACCCTCCACCATCCTCATGGTCCAGAACGAGCGGGACCCCGCCGCCCCGCTCGCCGGCGCCCGCGAACTCCGCGCGGCCCTCGGCAAGCGCGCCGTCATGGTGACCGTGGACTCCACCGGACACGACGCCTACCTGGGCAACGGCAACGCCTGCGGGGACACGGCCGTCACCCGCTACCTGGCCACGGGGGAACGGCCCGCCAGGGACACGTACTGCCGATAGGCACGGAACTGCCATGGGGCACACGGGTGTTCACCGGCACAGGACCGCCGGACAGACACCGGTCTCCCACACGTCACTCGCGCACCTCCCCTATCCTCAGGCGAACGCGGCGCCGGGGGAGAGGGAGCAAGCATGGACGGGTTGGACCCGGCGGATCCGGGCTGGATCGGCGGCTACCGACTGCTCGGCAGACTCGGTGAAGGCGGCATGGGGCGGGTGTACCTGGCCCGTTCCGAGCGCGGCCGTACGGTCGCGGTCAAGGTCGTCAAGGAGGAGCTGGCCCGCAAGCCGGACTTCAGACGGCGGTTCGCGCAGGAGGTGAAGGCGGCCCAGCGGGTCGGTGGCGACTGGACGGCACCCGTGCTCGACGCCGACACCGAGGCGCCGACCCCCTGGGTCGCCACCGGCTACGTCGCCGGCCCCTCGCTCGCCGAGGTGGTGGACAAGCAGTACGGACCGCTGCCGCCGCAGTCCGTGCGCGCGTTGGCGATCGGGCTCATCCGCGCGCTCCAGGCCATCCACGGCGCGGGTCTCGTGCACCGCGACCTCAAGCCCTCCAACGTGCTGGTGACGATCGACGGGCCCCGGGTCATCGACTTCGGTATCGCGCGGGCCCTCGACACGGCCGTGCAGTCCGCCGACGGGCTCACCAAGCCCGGGGCCCTCGTGGGGTCCCCGGGCTTCATGGCGCCCGAGCAGGTGCGCGGCGAGCGGGTGACGTTCGCGAGCGACGTCTTCTGCCTCGGTGCCGTGCTGGCGTACACCGCCACGGGGCGGCTGCCCTTCGGTACCGCCGACGGCGGGATCCACTCGCTGCTCTTCCGCATCGCGGAGGAGGAGGCCGATCTCGAGGACATACCCGATGCCTGGCAGGGACTGATCGCGGCCTGCCTCGCGAAGGACCCCGCCCAACGGCCCTCCCTGGACACGCTGTTGGCGTCGGCCGAGGGGATGCCGGGCGCACCGGTCGGCAGAGACGGCAGGGGCGGCGCGTGGCTGCCCGGCGAGGTGCTGGCGGAGCTGGGCAGACACGCCGTACGCCTCCTGGACAGCGAGGACCCGCAGGGCCCCGCGCCGACGCCGAGTCCCGTGCCCGGGGCGAGCGCCTCTGCGCGGATACCGAGCCCCGCACCGGCATCGAACCCTGCACCGGCATCGAACCCCGGACCGGCATCCAGCCCCATACCGGTATCGAGCCCCGTACCGGGCTTCGGCCCTCCCCTCGCGTACTCCCCGACGGCCCCCTCGTGGCAGAGCCCGCAGCCCGGCAGTCAGCACCCGCACAGTCCGCTGCCCGGCAGCCTCCACCCGCAGGGCCCGCTCCCCGGGGGTCTCCACCCCCACAGCCCGCCCCCGGGGCATCTGCAGGCCCCGCACTTCTCCGCTCCCGCCTACGGCTCCCGGTTGCCCACCCCTCGCTCGACCCGTGGGCTCTCGATCGCGCTGGCCCTCCTGCTCGCCCTCTTCGTCGTGCCGCTGCTGCTGCGGATCGCCGTCCTCGGGGTGGCCTACTCCCGGCTGTCCGCGGCGGCCAGTACGTCAGCCACCGACCTCATCAAGGACTACAAGTACCTGAGCGTCGCGTCGCTGGGGACCGAGGTGCTCACCGTGTTCGTGGGCATCGCGGTGGTGATCGTGTGGGCTTTCTGGTTCCAGCGCAGCCGGCTCAACGCCGAGGCCTTCGCGCCGGGCCACATCCGCCACGCGTCCGGGATGGCGGCCGGTTCGTGGTTCATCCCGGTCGTCAACTTCTACATGCCCAAGCAGATCGGCAACGACATCTGGACGGCGACGACCGGCAGGCCGTCCGGCGCCGGACGGTGGCTCCTGCACACATGGTGGTGGTTCTGGCTCGCCTACTTCCTGGCGTACGCGAACGACTCGTGGGCCAGCTGGTACGACAGGGACCTCGCCGTCGCGGCCACGGACACCATCGTCACCTCGCAGGCGGCCAACGTCCTCGGCATCGTGACCGCCGTACTGGCCATCCTCTTCGTGCGACGGCTCACGAACCTCCAGCGGGCCCGCATGGCAGGAGGCGCCTAGCATGCCGCAGCACACCGGGGAGCAGGGGTCCATCGGGTCCATAGGCGGCTACGAGCTCGTCGACCGGCTGGGCAGCGGTGGCATGGGGGTCGTGTACCTGGCGCGCTCGGTCTCGGGGCGGCAGGTCGCGGTCAAGGTCGTGCACGCGCAGTACGCGCTGGACGAGGAGTTCCGGGCCCGGTTCCGGCAGGAGGTCGCGGCGGCCCGCCGGGTGAGCGGGGCGTTCACCGCCCCGGTGGTGGACGCCGACCCGGACGCCGAACTGCCCTGGATGGCAACTCTGTACGTGCCGGGCCGAACGCTGTCCGAAATGGTGGACAGGGAAGGGCCGTTGGGCGGGCGCGAGCTGCGCGCGCTCGCGCTGGGGCTCGTCGAGGCGCTGAAGGACATCCACCAGGCGGGTGTGGTGCACCGGGACCTGAAGCCGAGCAACGTCCTGATGGCCGGGGACGGCCCGCGCGTCATCGACTTCGGCATCTCGCGCGCCGCCGACAGCCAGGCCCTCACCGTGACCGGGCGGCTGATCGGCACGCCGCCCTTCATGTCCCCGGAACAGTTCGCCTCGCCCCGGGACGTCACCGCGGCCTCCGACGTGTTCTCGCTGGGCTCGCTCCTGGCGTTCGCGGCCACCGGCAACGGGCCCTTCGACGGCGGCAGCCCGTATGTGACGGGCTACCAGGTGATGAACGAGCCGCCGTCCCTGGACGGAGTCCCGCAGCCGTTGCGGGGCATCGTCGAGCGCTGCCTGGACAAGGACCCGGCCGTCCGGCCCGAACTCGCCGAGCTGCACTGGCTGTTCAGGGAGCTGCCGGAGACGTCCACGGCCCCGTCCGCGTCGGGCCCGCCGACCGTTCCGGAGGGCCGAAGGGCCGCTCGGAAAACCGAGGGTGCCACCTCGACGGGCTCCGGCCGCCGTGGCCGCCGGGTGCGTCTCCTGGTCGCCGCGGGCGTGGCCCTGGCCGTGGCCGTGAGCGCGTCGGTGTATCTGGTGACGCGGCCGAGGACCACCGAGGACACGTCCGCAGGGGGGACGTCCGCGTCCGGCTCCGCCGCTGCCGCCCCGGCGTTTCCCGCGGGGTGGCGGCCCTGGCAGACGAGTCTCGTCCGAGCCGTGAAGAGCGACTCCGTGATCGTCGACGTGGACGGCCTGGACTCCGGTTGTGTGCCCGGCGGGTCCTCCGTGTACTGCGCGGGGACCGGGTTCACGGTCGCCCGCGTCGACGCCGCCTCCGGTCGTGTCCTGTGGCGGTTCGGCAGCAACCCTCAGAGCACCCGGCGGCCCCTCGGCGTCGAGAACGGGATCGTGTACACGACCGACGAGCCGGACGCGGACGAGGTGGGGGCGGCCCTGCGGCTGCTCGCCATCGACGCCGACACCGGGGAACGGCTCTGGACCCGACCGGTCGACGCGGGCCGTCCCGCCGCGCTGTTCGACGGCGGCGGGATCCTGGTGATGCCGGAAGGGGGGAAGGAGTTCGTCGCCGTCAACGCCAGGACGGGCGAGGACATGTGGCGGACACCGGCGAAGTCGTCGGCCGGCACCGACTGCACCGTGGTGGTCATGGGCCGTGCCCCCTACGGCATGTGCAGCGACGAGGACGGCCCCGCCGACGGTCCGATGGGCTTCCTGCGCCTCGATCCGGCGGACGGCACACCGCGGGAACTCAAGGCGCCGCCCCGGGGCGCGGCACCGCTCGGCGCCGTCGGCGGGCAGCCGCTGTTCGCGCTTCCGCGGCAGGTGGACTGGCAGTCGAGCGACGGGCGGGACGAGGCGTACGAGGCTCTGCAGAAGGTGAATCCGACCACCGGCGCGGCCGTCCGGATCCCCCTGGCGGGCACCCCGCGCGGCACGGCCACCGTGATCGACGGCGTGGTGTACTTCGTCCGCCCCGACGGGACCGTCACCGCGAACAGGGCGACCGACGGCACCCGGCTGTGGCAGCGGGAGACCCAGGTCGAGAACCTGTCGGCGCCGGTCCTGTCCAAGAAGTACAACACCCTCTACTTCGCCAACCGCTACGGCCGCCTCCTCGCCCTCGACCGCACCACCGGCACCGAGCAATGGACCACCGACAAGCTGAAGGACCCAGGCTCCTCGGCCGAACAAACAATCCCGAGCCTGCTCCTGACAAAGGACGCGATAGTGGCAGTGGCAGGCAACAAGGCCTTCTCAACAAGCCCGGACCGCGCCCCATAACAGGCAGCGCCCCGTCAGGGGCGCGAGGAACGGCGCGCTCAGCCACAACGCACCCGCACCCGAGCACCGAACCTCAGCCGCCCCTCAGGGGCGCGGGGAACGGCGCGCTCAGCCACAACGCACCCGCACCCGAGCACCGAACCTCAGCCGCCCCTCAGGGGCGCGGGGAACTGCGCGACCAGCCCCCACGCACCCGCAGTCAACGAACCGACCCCAGAAGCCCCTGACCTCCAGCCTTCAGCCGAGCCCCGCTCACCCCCGCCCGAGAAAGATCGGGTTGGTGAACCCGGCCATCGCACCGGGCAACGGCCCAACCGCGGCCTCATGCCGCACCTCCGCCCGCACATACGCCGCGTACTGCGCAGTCGTACGCCACTCCACCGTCCCGGCCCCGGACACCGGCAGCACCGCACTCGTGTGGAGCACACCCTGGTCCGTGACGAACCGAACAGTGCAGCGCGGCACCCCGGACGCCTCCAGCGTGACGGTCACCGGGTCGTCGCGGTCGACCTTCAACCGCCCGCCGATCCCGGCGTGTTCGCCCTTCGGCCCGGTCGCGGAGAACGACAGCGACACCCTCTTGGACTCCGCGACGTAAGAGCGGCCCGCCCGGATGCCCTCCTGGATCGCCTCGCGGGTCAGGTCGTCGGCGAGGACGACGGTCTGCGGGGTGCCGATCGGGTCGGGATCCCGGTGGGCGTCACTGCTGCCCATCGCCGGAATCCAGCCCCGGCCACCCCCACCCCCACCGTCCCCCCGACCCTCGCGCACGGAGGCGACCAGCATGCTGTCCCAGTCGGCCAGCGACACCTCGTCGTCGGGGCCGAACGGACCGTTCCACACCTCGACCGCGTCCGCCTCGCCGAAGCCGAACTTCCAGTTGCAGCCGACGCAGGTGGCGTGCGGATGGGCGGGCACGACCAGACCGCCGGCCTCGCGGATCCGGCGCGCGTACTTGCCGAAGCGGTTGTCGCGCGCCCGGTAGCGCCAGTCGACGAAGGTCCCCGGGTCGGTGCCGAGCGCGACGACGTGACCGTTCCTCGTCGTCACCTCCTCGCCCAGCATGATCAGCAGGTCGTCACCGGCCTCCGAGGCCCAATGGGCGTGCGCGGAGTGCGTGTTGTGCTCGGACGAGTTGATGAAATCAAGGCCCGCGGCCCGCGCGAGGGCCGCGATCTCGGCGGGGGTGCGGCGGCCGTCGGAGTACCAGGAGTGCAGGTGGCAGTCGCCCCGGTACCAGGCACGCCCGCGGCCCTTGGCCCGCGACGGCGGGTACACCGGCTTCACGGCCGTGCCCGGCTCGCCGTACGTCAGCGTGATGGTGATCTCGTACGGGAGTCCCTGCGGGGCCACCGTGTACGGGCCCAGCGCGATGTGCCAGGTGCCTTCCTTGACCGGGCCCGGGATGTAGCCCGGCGTGGCGTCGTCGGCGCGGATGAAGAACTCCGTGCGGGCCCCGCCCGACCAGCCGCGGAAGCCCTTGCCGCCCAGTTCGGTGCCGCGCTGGTCGAAGATGCCGATGTCGAGCGCGTTGCCCGCGGTGCCCGCCGGCATGGAGGGCCTCTCGTAGGTGTACGCGACCTTGATCTCCCGTACGCCGTCCGGGACTTCGACGGGCAGGTACACGAAGTCCGGCGAACCGGTGGGCAGGGTGCCGCGGACCGTCCGGGTCTCGGACGCGTGTGCCGCGTCGGCGGCCTCGCTCGGAAAGCTCACGCTTCCCAACGTAAGCGCGGCGGCGGCTCCCGTCACGAACAGCGCGCGTCTGCCGATGCCGTGGTCACCGCTGTGGTCGTCCTCGCACATGTCTGCTGCTCCCGGGTCTCGTGAGTGGCTGAGTGGCATGTAGCGGTTCAGTAGCTGCGGAGGTGGTACGACAACTCTGGTATTCAGCCGTGAACTGTGGTGCAAGGGAAGGGGGTCGGCGGGTTTCGGGTTCGGAGCACTCATGAGAAGCATTCGTAGGAAGCATTCGTGACAAGCAGGCGGAATGCCTACCGGTCGGTATGGACAGTTGGGGCTCGTGCCGGTAGGGAGGTGCCATGCGCATCTCTGTGACGATCTTCCTCACCGACGAGACGATCACCCCGACGCTGCTCGCCCGTGAGCTGGAGCAGCGGGGCTTCGCCGGGCTCTATCTGCCCGAGCACACGCACATACCCGTGGAGCGCGTCACCCCGTACCCGGCGGGCGGTGAGCTGCCGCCCGAGTACGGCCGCACCCTCGACCCCTTCGTCGCGCTCGGCCAGGCGGCGGCGGTCGCCGAGTCGCTCGCGCTCGGCACCGGGATCACCCTCGTCGCCCAGCACGACCCGGTCGCCCTCGCCAAGCAGATCGCGACCCTGGACCACCTCTCCGGCGGCCGTTTCACCCTCGGCCTCGGTTTCGGCTGGAACGTCGAGGAGGCCGCCGACCACGGTGTCGACTGGCGCACGCGGCGGGAGCTGGTCCGGGACCGGATGGCCCTGATGCGGGCCCTGTGGTCCGCCGAACCGACAGGCTACGAGGGCGAGTTCGGCTCCGTACGGCCGAGCCACGCCCACCCCAAGCCCGTACAGAAGCCGCGCGGACCCGTCGTCGGGCCGCGCACGCTCGTCGGGGGAGCGGCGGGGCCGAAGCTCTTCTCGCACATCAGCGAGTACACGGACGGCTGGATGCCGATCGGCGGCCGCGGTCTTACGGAGTCCGTGCCTGTGCTGCGGGCCGCCTGGGCCGAGGCCGGCCGCGACCCCGAGGCCCTCCAGGTCGTGCCGTACGCGGTGCTGCCCACCCCCGGCAAGCTCACGCATTACGCGGACCTCGGCATCGAGGAGGTCGTCCTCCAGTTGCCGCCGGCCGGCGAGGGGGACGTACTGCGCGTTCTGGACGAATACGCCAAGTACCTGTAGTCGGCCGCTGGTGTGTCACTGGTGCGCCGCTGGTGTGCCGCTCGTGACGCGGCCCATCCGTAACGGGGCCTGATCAATGCGATCGTATGCTCGAAGGATGACGACTTCCGCGACCTCCGGAACCGGGCCCACCGCGAACGCCATGCGTCGCGCCCTCAAACGCGCCCGCGACGGCGTCGCCCTCGACGTCACCGAGGCGGCCGTCCTCCTCCAGGCACGCGGCGCCGACCTGGACGACCTGACCGCGTCCGCCGCCCGGGTGCGCGACGCGGGCCTGGCCGCGGCGGGCCGCCCCGGCGTCATCACGTACTCGAAGAGCGTCTTCATCCCGCTCACCCGGCTGTGCCGGGACAAGTGCCACTACTGCACGTTCGTCACGGTCCCCGGCAAGCTGCGCCGGGCGGGCCACGGGATGTTCATGTCCCCGGACGAGGTCCTCGACATCGCCCGCAAGGGTGCCGAACTGGGCTGCAAGGAAGCCCTGATCACCCTCGGCGACAAGCCCGAGGACCGCTGGCCCGAGGCCCGCGAATGGCTCGACGCACACGGCTACGACGACACGATCGCGTACGTACGGGCCATCTCGATCCGCATCCTGGAGGAGACGGGCCTGCTCCCGCACCTCAACCCGGGTGTCATGTCGTGGACCGACTTCCAGCGGCTCAAGCCCGTCGCGCCGAGCATGGGCATGATGCTGGAGACGACGGCGACCCGGCTGTGGAGCGAGCCGGGCGGCCCGCACTACGGCTCGCCCGACAAGGAGCCGGCCGTCCGTCTGCGTGTCCTGGAGGACGCGGGCCGCTCGTCGGTCCCTTTCACCAGCGGTGTGCTGATCGGCATCGGCGAGACGTACGAGGAGCGCGCGGACTCGCTGTTCGCGCTGCGGCGCGTGTCGCGGTCCTACCACGGCGTCCAGGAGCTGATCATCCAGAACTTCCGCGCCAAGCCGGACACGGCGATGCGCGGGATGCCGGACGCCGAACTGGACGAACTGGTCGCGACGGTCGCGGTCGCCCGGCACATCATGGGCCCCTCGGCCTGCCTCCAGGCACCGCCGAACCTCGTGGACTCCGAGTACGGGCGGCTGATCGGCGCCGGTATCGACGACTGGGGCGGGGTCTCGCCGCTCACCATCGACCACGTCAACCCCGAGCGCCCCTGGCCGCAGATCGACCTGCTGCGCGAGCAGTCGGCGGAGGCGGGCTTCGAACTGCGCGAACGGCTGTGTGTGTACCCGGAGTTCGTGCAGCGCGGCGAGCCGTGGCTGGACCCGCGGCTGCTCCCGCACGTACGGGCGCTCGCCGACCCGGAGACGGGCCTCGCGGTGCCGGACGCGGTCGTGGAGGGCCACCCGTGGCAGGAGCCCGAGGAGGCGTTCACGTCGTCGGGGCGTACGGATCTTCACACCGCGATCGACACCGAGGGGCGCACGTCCGACCGGCGCGAGGACTACGACCACGTGTACGGCGACTGGGACGCCCTGCGGGAGGCCGCGGCGCCCGGCATGGTGCCGTCCAGGATCGACACGGACGTACGGGCCGCGCTGGCGACGGCCGCCGACGACCCGACCCGCCTCACCGACGACGAGGCGCTCGCGCTGCTGCACGCGGACGGCCCGGCGCTGGACGCGCTCTGCCGGATCGCCGACGACGTGCGTAAGGCGGCCGTCGGCGACGACGTCACGTACATCGTCACGCGGAACATCAACTTCACCAACGTCTGCTACACCGGCTGCCGTTTCTGCGCCTTCGCCCAGCGCCGCACGGACGCCGACGCGTACACCCTGTCGCTCGACCAGGTCGCCGACCGTGCCCAACAGGCGTGGGACCTGGGTGCCGTCGAGGTCTGCATGCAGGGCGGCATCCACCCGGACCTGCCGGGGACGGCCTATTTCGACATCGCCCGCGCGGTGAAGGAGCGGGTGCCCGGCATGCACGTCCACGCCTTCTCGCCGATGGAGGTCGTGAACGGCGCGACCCGCACCGGCCTGTCGATCCGTGAATGGCTGACCGCGGCCAAGGAGGCGGGCCTCGACTCGATCCCCGGCACGGCCGCCGAGATCCTCGACGACGAGGTCCGCTGGGTCCTCACCAAGGGCAAGCTGCCCACGGCGACCTGGATCGAGGTGATCACCACCGCGCACGAACTGGGCATCCGTTCCTCGTCCACGATGATGTACGGGCATGTGGACCAGCCCCGCCACTGGCTCGGCCACTTCCGTACGCTCTCCCGGATCCAGCAACAGACCGGCGGTTTCACGGAGTTCGTGACCCTGCCCTTCATCCACACCAACGCGCCGGTGTACCTGGCGGGGATCGCCCGCCCGGGGCCGACCACGCGGGACAACCGCGCGGTGATGGCGATGGCACGGCTCCTGCTCCACCCCCACATTCCCAACATCCAGACCAGCTGGGTGAAGCTGGGCACGGAGGGCGCGGCGGAGATGCTCCGCTCGGGCGCCAACGACCTCGGCGGGACGCTGATGGAGGAGACCATCTCCCGGATGGCGGGCTCGTCGTACGGCTCGTACAAGTCCGTCAAGGAACTGATCGCCGTGGCGGACGCGGCGGGACGGCCGTCCCGGCCCCGCACCACGCTCTACGGCGAGGTGACGGAGGAGCGGCAGCGGGCGGCGGCGGCCTCCGACGGGCATCTGCCGGAGCTGCTGCCCGTGCTGGAGTGACGGACGCGGACGCGCGGGTTCCCGGGCCCGCGGGAGCGGGCTCGGGGCGGGTGGGCCAGGATCGGCCGAGGACCTCGTCGGAGTAGGATGATCCGACCCTCCGACGGGGTGAATCACAGCTGAGGAGATGCGTGCGCGTGCCTGCCCGACGGCTTCCCTCGTGGGTCTGGGTCTCCGGTCTGACCGCGGCCGCACTGGTGGCGGTGACGTTCCTGGCCGTCAAGGCCGACAAGGGCCCGCAGCCCACGGCCTCGGCCTCGCCGAAGCCCTCCGCCTCGGCGACCGCCAAGCCCTCCGCCTCGCCCGACGAGTCCGAGCCGGTGGCCGTGCCGGACGGCTCCGGCACCGGACGGCGCATCGTCTACTCCCTCGACCAGCGCCGCGTATGGCTCGTCGACGCGAGCGACGCGTCCCGGCGCAGCTTCAAGGTGTGGCCGGGGACGGTGAACCCGGTACCCGGCTCGTACACGGTCGGCACCCGTCGCGAGGGCGGCACGGGCAGCGACGGTGTGGAGATCGAGAACATCGTCTTCTTCACCGTCAGCTCCGGCACCAACATCGCCTTCTCGAACGCCGTGGACGGCTCTTCCCCGCCGCCGCCCGCGTCCGGCGTACCGACCGGCGGGATCCGCATGCGCGCCGCCGACGGCGACGCGGTCTGGAAGTTCGGCACGGCGGGGACGAAGGTCGCGGTCGTCGACTAGCGCCTGTCCCGGGGCCTCGCCCACGGCAGGCTGCTGTTCACGGGGCCGGGGTACTGGCCGCGGCGTCAGGAGCCTGTGACGGCTCGGTCGTCGACTCGGGGGTCGGCGGTGCCTGTGTCGGCGTCGCCTCGCTGGGGGCGGTCGGCTTGGCCGGCGTGCCGGAGTCGCCAGGCACACTGGAGCCGACGCTCGGTCCAGGGTCGCTGGGGCCGCTGCTGGGGGCCGGACTGACGGGCTTGGGCGTCGGTGACGGAGTGGGCGGGGTCGAGGGGCTGCTCGCGGGCGGCGGGGCGAGCGGGACCGACGGGGTGACGGGCGCGTCGGACGAGGCCAGGCGGAACGGCAGCGCGATGAGGGCGGCGGCGACGCAGGAGAGACCGACCCCGGCCGCGGCGCGGAGCACCCGGCGGCGGGAGGCGTCGCGGCGGATCGCCTCGTATCCGCCCGGGGGCGGGGCGAGATAGCCGGTGGCCGGCCGCAGGATGACGGCGAGGGGGTCGTCGGGCTCCAGGTCGGGACCGTCCTCAGAGGGTGTGATCAAGGCTTCTCCTCAGGTGGGCGCGGAGCATTTCTCGGGCCGCGTGGAGGTCGGCCTTGACGGTTCCTTCCTTGCGCCCGGTCAGCGCGGACACCTCCCGGATCGGCATGTCGGCGTAGTAGTGCAGCAGGATCGGTACGCGCAGCCGTTCCGGCAGCGACTGTACGAGCAGGCGCACCGACGGGTCGGCCTGTTCGTTCCGCGGCCGGACCGCGACCTCGTCGCTGACACGGCGTACGGCTCTGCGCTCGCGCTCCAGTTTGCGCCAGTGGTCCCGGACGAGGTTGGCGGCGGTGACGTAGAGGAACCCTCGCGGCTCGGCCACGTTCGTCCAGCGGGCCCAGAGCCGGGTGAACGCCTCCGAGGCGATCTCGTGGGCCGTCTCGTCGTCGTCGACCAGGCGGCGGCACCAGCCGGCCAGGCGCGGGTAGAGGGCGGCGAACAGCTCGGACGCTGCCTTCTCGCGGGACCGTTTCAACGCTCTCCATGGTCGTGATGGACTCGTAGGAAGGATCCCGGGCCGTCGGCGTACCGTCCATCGACGTACGGTCCGTCGGCCCAGGACCCTGAAGCTACGGGTTACGGGCTATGTGCCCGGCACTACGGGTTGCCGGAGCTCAGCGAGGCGAAGACGATCACGCTGTCGCGGTACCCCTCACCGGTGCGGGGGCCCCCGCAGGTGATGAGCCGCAGCTCCGGACGGCCCACGTCCCCGTAGACGTCGTCCGTCGGGAACTGCGCCTGGGCGACCGTCCGTACGTCGGTGACCGCGAACTCCGCCGCCCTGCCGTTCTCCAGGCGCGCCACGATCCGGTCGCCGCGGCGCAGCCGCGAGAGGTGATGGAAGACCCCGTCACCGTAGGAGCCGACCGTCACATGGCCGAGGAGCACCGACGGGCCGACCTGGCCGGGCGTCGGCGAGTGCTCGTACCAGCCCGCCTTGTCGTCCGCCGCGATCGGCGGCACCTCCACGGTGCCGTCCGAGGCCAGCCCCAGCCGCATGACAGGGGTGTCGACCTGAATGGCCGGGACCTGCAACCTGACCGGGACCGAACGTCCCAGGGCCTTCGCCGCGTTCGCGGGGGGTTGCGCGCTTCCGGTCTTCTCGGCTCCGGCCCGGTCGTCCGTGGTCCGGTCGGCCTGCTGGCCGTCGCAGCTCACGAGCAACGAGGCCACCGCCGCGGTGACGAACGCGCGCCGGGAGAGCGCGCGCCTGGAGGGCACACGCTCGGACGGCACACGCCTGGAGGGAACTCGACTTGGGGGCAAGGTCATGCCCCGGTCGCCCGCCGACGACGTACGACGAAGAACGCCGCCCCGCCGAGGGCGAACGCCGCGGCGGCGCTCCCGGCGGCCAGCTCGCCGTTGGACCCGGACTGCGACGACGGCGGCACCGCACCGGTGTCGGGCGCCCCGCTCGGCACGACGGAGACCTCGTCGCCCGGCGCCTGGCTCGGCGCCGCCGTCGGGGCCGTCTCGGCGGGCTGGCTCGGAGCCGGCGTCGGGTCCCCTTCGGAGGGCTTGCTGGGAGCCGGCGACGGGGCGGTCTCGGCGGGGGCCTGGGTCGGGGCGTCGCTCGGCGCCACGGTCGGGGTCGTCCCGGCGGCGAACGCGGGCACCGTGCTCGCCAGTACGGCGGTGCAGGCAAGTGCTATGGCGCTGAGGACAGTTCGGCGCATGAATCGCTCTCTTTCGTCGGCCCGCCCGCCCGGTGTCCCGGCGGACTGGGGTACGGATCGAGCGGAGAGACGAGACAGCGGCGTACCGGGTTGTAAAGAGCCGGCAAAGTCATCGGGCGGTCGGTGTATCGGTCGATGTACCGGTCCACGCGCGGAGTTTGTCCGGGTTGACCACGAGCCACAGGTCGGTGATCAGGCCGTCGCGGACGTCGGCGGCGAGGACGGCGATGGTCGTACCGGCGATGGCGACCGTGACGCCGGGGGTGCCGTTGATGTCTTCCTCGACGAGTTCCACGTCCGGCTCCCTGCGCAGGAGGCCGAGGAGGAAGCGCGCCACCTTGTCCGCGCCGGCGATCGGGCGCAGCGCCGCGCGCACCTTGCCGCCCCCGTCGCTGCGCGACTCGACGGCGGGGTCGAGCAGGGCGACCAGCGAGTCGAGGTCACCGGTCTCGCACGCCTCGCGGAACGCGGAGACGACCTGCCGGTGTTCCGTCGTCGTACCGCCGACGGGCCGCCGCTCCGCGAGGCGCCGACGGGCCGAGGAGGCGAGCTGTCGGCAGGCCGCGGGGGAGCGGCCGACCGTCTCGGCGATCTCGGTGAACGGCGTGCCGAAGACGTCGTGCAGGACGAAGGCGACGCGTTCCGCGGGCGTGACCGAGTCCAGGATCACGAGCATGCCCATGCTGACGGACTCGTCGAGCGTGATCCGGTCGGCGGGATCGTCCCCGCCCGTGCCGCTCGTCCGCCCCGCTCCGGCCGCGCTGGTCCAGGTGGTGCCGCCCCTGACGGGCTCGGGCAGCCACTCCCCGGTGTAGCGCTCCCGGCGGACCCGTGCGGAGGCGAGCTGGTCGAGGCAGATCCGCGAGGCGACCCGGGTCAGCCACGCCAGCGGGGTGACGATCACCCGCTGCTGCGCCTCGGACAGGGCGTACCACCGGGCGTACGTCTCCTGTACGACGTCCTCGGCATCCTGCACCGAACCGAGCATCCGGTAGCCGAGATTGAGCAACCGCCGCCGCTCGGCCATGAGGGAACCGAGACTGGGGCTGGGGCTGGGGCTGGGGCTGGGGCCGGAGCCGGAGCCGGGGTTGGGGCTGGAGTCGGGACCGGAGTCGGAGCCGGAGTTGGGGCCGGAGCCGGAGCTGGATTCGGGGGCGGAGTCGGGGCCCTGGTCGGAGTCGGGCGGGGTGGGCACGGGTCGCTCAGCCTCCCTCTCCGGGGCGCCCGCCGTGCCCGTCGTGCCCGCCGTTTACGTCCTGCCCGTCCTGCCCGTACTGCCCGTCCTGCGCGATGTGCCGGACGTTCTCGGTCAGCCACTCGTCGAAGGTCTGGGTGCCGCGGGACCCGGGTCCGGTCGGCAGGTTGCCGCCGCCCTTCATGGCCCGCCCGACGGCGCCGGGGAGCGTGACCGGCACCAGCAGCCTGCGCCGGCCCCCGGCCCGCAGCACCTTGCGCACCATGTCGACGAGTTCCTCGACCCGCGGCCCGGCGAGCTCCGGCGCCATGCCCTGGGGCGCCCCGAGGACGAGCCGCACGAGATGCTGGGCGACCTCGCGGGCCGCCACCGGCTGCGTACGCATCCGGGGCACCATCGCGAGCGGGCCCGGCATCCGGTCGAGGACCTGTTGCGGGAACTCGTGGAACTGCGTGGCCCGCATGATCGTCCACGGCGTGGCGCCCTCCTTGGCCACGACCTCCTCCTGCCGCAGTTTCCCCTGGTAGTAGCCGAGGGCGACCCGTTCGAGGCCGACGATCGACAGGAGCACGTGGTGCCGTACGCCGACCCGGGCACCGGCGTCCAGGAGGTTCCGGCCGGTGCTCTCGAAGAACGAGATCGACTTCTTGGCACTGGTGGTCTGGAGGTTGCTGACGTCGACGACGGCCTCCACGCCCGTCATGGCGGCGTCGAGTCCGGCGCCCGAGACGAGGTCCACACCCCGCGACCTGGCCAGTACCACCGGTTCGTGCCCCGCGGCGACCAGCTCGTCGACCACATACCGTCCGACCAGCCCGGTCCCGCCCGCTACCGCGATCCGCATGACGGACCTCCTTCTTCCACCGTGTTCCTGTCCGCCTTGTCCCTGTCCATCCTGATCCCGTACGCCATCATGTGTCCCCTCGCCGCCCGGGGAGCACCGGCACGAGGAGAAGGGCCGACGACAGCACCAGCGCCGTCAGCAGGACGACGTTGAGCACCTGGTCGCGCGTCCCGTACATGCCGAGATGCTGCATGTGATAGCTGAGGTGCAGCACGTTGAAGACCAGCCACACCGCGCCCGTGGTCTGCACGAGCCGGGTGTTCCGTACGGAACCGAGGGTGATGGCCGTCAGCATCGCCAGCGCCAGGAACATGGCCCCGGCGTCCTTGGCGAGGTGCTCGTTGTACGGGCCCAGCTGCGGCAGCCAGCTCAGCCCGAAGCCGGGAAAGCTCGCGTGCCACTCCTTCGGCGAGAAATAGGCCCAGGCGCCTGTGTACAGCGCGGTCACGGCCAGAAAGCCGAGGTTGGCGTACCGGATTTTCGTGTTCATGCCCCTATGACGAGACGGCCCACGAAAACGTGAGGCGCGGCGCGGGAGCGGTCAGGCGGTGCCCGGGTGCAGACCGGCGTCGCGGGCGAGCAGGGCCGCCTGGACCCGGTTGTCGCAGTCGAGCTTGGTCAGGATGCGACTGACGTACGTCTTCACGGTGGCCTCGCTCATGTGCAGCCGCCGGCCCGCGTCCGCGTTGGACAGGCCCTCGCCGAGCAGGGCGAGGACGTCACGCTCCCGCGCGGTCAGCCCGTCGAGGCGGTTCCTGGCCTCCTCCGCGCGGGCGGTGGCCCCGGGGGAGGAGAGGGCGTCCACCACGTGCCGGGTGGCCGCGGGCGAGAGATAGGCGTTCCCGGCCGCGGCCGCCCGCACCGCGTGGATCAGCTCGTCGGGCGCGGAGTCCTTGAGCAGGAACCCCGCGCCGCCGTGGCCGAGCGCGCGCAGTACGTTGTCGCGCTCGCCGAACGTGGTGAGGATCAGCACCCGTACGTCCGGTGCGGCGCGGCTCAGTTCGGCCAGGGCCGTCAGGCCGTCCATCACCGGCATCTGGATGTCCAGCAGGGCCACGTCGACGGCGGTGCTCCGGGCGTTCTCCACCGCCTCGCGGCCGTCACCCGCCTCGGCGACCACGTCGATGTCGTCGGCCGAGGTGAGGATCATCCTGATGCCGGCCCGGATGAGCGGCTCGTCGTCGGCGACGAGGACCCGGATCACACGGCCTCCTGCGCGGTGTCGGTCGGGAGCTGATGGCATGGCCTCGCCATCATGCCCTGATCCGGCCGGGTGCGTCGCGGAGACGGTGTGAGGAGGTGCGGGTGCGGGTGCGGGCGCCGGTGCGGGCGCGGGCCGGGTCGTTTCGCGGCCTCGCGGTTGTCACGGCGTCCTACGGGTCAGCTCTCGTCCTTGAAGGTCTTCTTCTCGATCAGCTTTCCGTCGCGGAAGCAGAATCTGAAGAGGGTCGTGGTGTCGTCGGGGTCGTCGGACGCGAAGTGACGGCAGGTCGCGCCCTTGGGTATCGGCGGGCCCTGGTCCTCCCAGGCGGCGGTCATGATCGAGTCCCCGTCGGGCAGTTGGTCCTGCACGTCGGCCTCGGGATCGCCGACCGTCGCCGACGCGTAGACCCTCGGTGGGATCATGGCCTTGTCCACCTCGTCCATGAACGCCGTCACCCCCCAGATTCCCAGGGCGACGATGCCCACGACGAGGACGACGGCGGTGACGGCACAGCCGATGGCGACGTTCTTCTTCTTGCTCATGGTGGCGGCGAACTCCCCTTGCGGATCGGACCGGTTGATGACCGCTCCACTGTTGTCCGCGGCGCCGGCGCCGGGCTGCCCCACAAAGTCGTTGTACGGGCCGACGGAGGTCGCGCCGTGGGGGAGGCGGGGCTGGGGTTCGCCGGTGCCGGTGCCGGTGCCGGTGCCGGTGCCGGTGTCGGGGGTGGCGCTGGTGCCTGAGCCCGCGTCTGCGCCTGTGCTGTAGGGGAGCATGCCCGCGATGCGGAAGCCGCCGTCCGCGGTGGGACCGGTGTGCACCATGCCGCCGATGAGCCGGGCCCGCTCCTGGAGGCCCCTCAGCCCCTGGCCCCCGCTGATCGCCGCCGGGACGCCCGGTGCCCCGGCAGGCGCGGGCCCGTTGGCGACCTCCACCACCAGGCTGTCCGGTTCGTAGCGCAGGGCGAGGGTGATCGGGGCGCCCGGGGCGTGCTTGTGGGCGTTGGTCAGGCCCTCCTGGGCTATGCGGTACGCCGTGTGACCGGCGGCGGGGGCCAGCGCGCGGAAGGCGCCGGACCGGAGCAGTTCCACGGCCGCGCCCGCGGCCCGCGACGACTCGACCAGCCCGTCGATGGAGGCGACCGCGCGTGAGCCCGGACGCCCGCCGTCCGTGTCGGCGGCCTCGGTGTGCCCGGTGAACCCGTTGTGCCCGGCCTCTGTGTGCCCGGTGTGCCCGGACTCGCTGGCGGTGCTCGCGTCGGGCCAGTTCTTCTGCTCGTCCCGCTCCTCGTGGAGGATGCCGACGGCCTCGCGCAGCTCGCCCATCGCGGTCACGGAGGCGTCCCGCAGGATCCGTACGCCTTCCCGCTGTCGTTCGGTGAGATCCGGATCGACTTGAAGCGCGCCCGCGTGCACGGCGATCAGGGCGAGCTGGTGGCCGAGGCTGTCGTGCATGTCCCGGGCTATGCGGCCCCGCTCCAGCAGGCGCGCCTGCCGTGCCACCATCGTCTGCTCGCGCACGAGTTGGACGTTGTTCCGCTGCAGCGCGTCCAGCAGTGAGTGACGCTGTGCCCGGTAGCGGGAGGCCAGCCCGGGCACGATCGACAGCGTGAGGAACACGCCCGCGCTCAGCGCGCCGGTGAAGGACAGCGACAGATCGGAACCCGCGCTGAGCTCACTGCGGAACGACAGCGCGGCATGCAGTACGAACGCGGCGGCGAAGGCGGCGACCACCCGCCAGGGCTTCATGATGCGGCTGCCCGCCGACCAGCTCGCGTAGATGAGCAGCGGGGCCGCGCCCGCCAGTTCCCCGGCCGCGGCCGCCGAGACGACCAGCACCGTCGCCGGCAGCGACCGCCGGATCAGCGACAGCAGGGCGACACCCGCGACGACGACGAAGGTCCGTACGCCGAACCCGGCCCCCAGGGCGTCGAACAGCCCCGCGAGCCCGGCGAGTACAACGATGAGTGCGGTCTCCCCGGCGATCCGCCCGCGGCTCCAGGGCGACGCGGCGGCAAGGCGGCGTCGGAGCGGCAATGCGATGCGGGCGGTCTTCGCTTCGTCCAGTTCCACGGCCCGACGATAGGCAGTGCCCGGGGGCGCCCGCATCATCCCTGCGTCGCGCCGCAGAACGACGAAAGTGGACGACCGCGGGACGACTCCGGCCGGGGCGGGCGCTGTTGGGGCTGTCGGCGCCGTAGCCGAAGGTCGTTGCGGGCCGCGACCTTCGAGGACTGATCCGGACCGGCCGTCGCGGCGACGATGGTTCGGCAGGAAACAGCGCAGGGGACGAAAACGGGAGACGTCACATGGACAACGCACAGCTGCAGGCGCACGAGCGGTTCAACGTCCGGCAGAAGATGACCTTCATGGCCAACCAGTACGTGGTGACCGTGGCCCGTCCGGACGGCTCCGAGGGCGAGGTCGTCGCCTACGCCCAGCAGAAACGGACCGCGATCAAGGAAGAGATGACCGTCTACTCCGACGAGTCCAAGAAGACTGTCCTGTTCACCTTCAAGGCCCGTCAGCTCCTCGACGTCGGCGCCACCTACGACGTACGCGACGAGGCGGGCAACCCCATCGGCACGTTCCGCAAGGAGTTCGCCGCCTCCCTCCTGCGCTCGACGTGGACCCTGGACCAACCGGGCACGACACAGCTCACGGGACGCGAGCGCAACAGGTTCGTGGCCGTGCTGCGCCGAGTCTGGGAGTTCCTGCCGCTCGTCGACTTCCTGCCCTTCGCATGGCCGTACCACTTCGACTTCACCGAGGGCGACAAGCGATCGATGGCGGTCGACAAGAAGTTCGGCCTCCGCGACCGCTACGTACTCGACATGGCGAACCCGGACCTCGACCGCCGCCTGGCCATCGCCCAGGCCGTGGCCCTGGACGCCCTCCAGTCACGCTGACCGACGGGCGTGGCCGACGAACTCGGCCCACGCCGGGCCCGCGAACGCGAGCTGGGCGCCGTGCTTGTCCTTGGAGTCGCGGACGTGGACACGGGCGGCGGTGGCGTGGGCTATCGCGACCTCGACGCACTCGGGGCCGTCGTTGCTGCTGTAACTGCTCTTGAACCACTTCAGTGAGGAGTCGGCTTCGGCGGAGGCGGCGGTGGGGGTCATGTCTCTCCCAGAACTTTCTCGATCAGGGCCAGTGACTCCCGCGGCGTGAGAGCCTGCGCCCGGATCATGCCATAGCGCATCTCGACGATCTGAACCTCTTTCGGATCAGCGATCAGGCGACTGTGCAGCTGACCTTCCGAGTGCCCCAACGCCTTGCCGCCCTGAAGTTTCAGCAACTGGAGCGGGCCGCCCATGCCCGCGTGATCCTCACGATCCGTCGGCATGACCTGGATCTCCACGTGCCTCAACCTTCCCACTTCCAACAGGCGTTCGAGCTGTTGTCGCAGCACCATTCTGCCGCCGATGGGCCGCCGTAGCGTCACCTCTTCCTGGACAAAGGTGAGCAGCGGTGCGGGCACGCGCTCGAAGACGGACTGCCGGGCCATGCGTGCGGCGACCTGGCGGTCGATCTCGTCCTCGGTGTACGCGGGCCGTCTCATCGCGAACAGCGACCGCGCGTAGGTCTCCGTCTGCAGCAGACCGTGCATGTTGTGGTTGGCGTACGCGCCGAGTTCGACCGCCTCGGCCTCCAGGTTCGCCAGATCCCGCACCTTCTTGGGGTACCTGGCCTCGGCCACGTCCTTCTTCATCGCCGAGAGCTTGCCGCCCGCATCGAGAACCTCGTCCGCCTTGTCGAGGAACTCCGGCTGGGGCACCCGCCGCCCCCGCTCCACAGACGAGACCATCTCCTCGCCGTATCCGATGGCAGCCCCGAACTCGGACTGCCGCATCCCGGCGGCTTCCCGCCACGCCTTGATCTGACGCCCGACGGCCTTGAGTACGGCTGTCGCCTCCTCGTCCTCCACAAGCTCACCTCTCGCGCGTACGGACGGGACAACTACGGACCGGACAACTGCGCACCGCATCCGTACCGCACCCGGACAGTCACGCTGCGTACCGGCTTCGCCGCTGTTCAGCGTAGATGCAGGCGGCCACGCTGAGTGACGTGAACTACGGAATCCAAGCCCCCGCCCAACCGGTCCTCGCCGCCCGGCACTTCACGATCCTGCTCTCCGTGACCCGCCGCGGCGCCCGCCTGGCCCGCCTGCTCACGGAGCGCCAACTCGTGGAATGGGAAGCCGAGTCCGAGCCTGCGCTGCAGGTGGTCGCGGAACTCGCCGCGAACGCCGTGTTCCACGGACGCGTCCCCGGCCGGGACTTCAGGCTGACGCTCAGGCTCGACGAGGTCGGCGTGCTGCGCGTGGAGGTGACCGACGCCCGGGGCGACCGGCACCCGCGTATCAAGGACCCGGTCGGTGACGGGGAGGAGTCGGGGCGCGGTCTGTTGCTCGTGGCGGCGTACGCGGACGGGTGGGGCGTGGTGGACGGCCCGGGGCCGGGCTGCAAGACGGTGTGGGCCGAGGTGAGGCCGGATCGTGGACGGACGTGACCCGGTGGGGCCCGACGCCAAAGAGAAGGAACCGGGGAAAGAACCCAACCCACCCAACCCGGCCCGTCATCCACCGCACCCCTGGCAATCCCGCGTCTCCGCCGCCTGATCACTCGGTCGAGTGATCGCGGCCAATTCGGCTGGCGGAAAGGCGGATTGGTCGGGCAGCGTCAGCCCGGACACACAACCGCAAACATGAAACGGCCCCCGCCGGGACTGGCATCCCGAACGAGGGCCTCACCACCTAGGAAGTAGCACCTTCCCGATGACTGATCAGCACTTTAGCGCGCGCACGCGCGCCCGGACCGGCCGTTCCCACCAAGGAGTGGGCCACGTCGACGAGCACCACGATGAACGATTCACCGTGGTCGGAAACCACCTGGCCCAGCATTCGGAGCTGTCATTGACGGCCATCGGTCTGGCGGTCCACATCCACTCGCTCCGCAGCGGCACGCTCGTCGGCATCAAGGCACTGGCGGCGAGGTTCCCCGAGGGAGAGACGAGGATCGCCTCGGCCCTGCGGGAGCTGGAGACCCACGGCTACCTGGCCCGCACCAAGGAACGCCTCCCCTCGGGCCGCATCGTGACGCGCACGATCTCGTACAACAAGCCGAGAACGCGCACGGCCCCGCGCCCGCGGAAGCCGCACGGCGACACGACTCCGCCCCCGCCCCCCACCCCGGTCGTGCCGACACCACCCCCGCCGGGCCCCCACGACCTCCCCGCCCACCGCACCGCCCGCGACGTCCTCGCAGTCCTTCGCAACCACGACCCCCGACTCCACCTCAGCGAGCAGGACGTACGCCGCCTCGCCCCCGCGGTGGCCACCTGGCTGGAACGAGGCGTAGCCCCGGACGACGTAAGCCGAACGCTCGCGGCAGGAATGCCCCAGGACGGCGTACGCCACCCAGCAGGCTTCCTGGCCCACCGCCTCACGGCACTCCTTCCCCACCCCTCCCACCGGCCCTCCCAGAACCACCCCGCCCGTCCCCCCTCCAGAACTGCGACGACTGCGACCGAGCCTTCCGGTCCGCGACACCGGGCCGCTGCCGGGGCTGCAACACGGCCCACCAGGCCCGAGCGGCAGCGGCGTAGGGAATGGCGTAGGAAATGAACGACGGCCACGGACCCCTGATCCCGATGCCCGAGGCCACTCCCGAAGCGCTACGGGCCTTCGTGCACTCGTGGGCCGTCTTCGTAGGAATCGAACGGCACCGCAGCACGCCGCCCCACCCCGATGTCACGCTTTGAAGGGCTCGACGCACCTATCTAGTGCTGCGGTGCATGAGCGCCACGGAGGAGTCGACAAGGGGATGCGATGCAAGAGGCACTCATCGTGGCTGCGGGCATGGTGGCCGCGGGGCTGTTGCGGTTGCTGCATCGATGGCTGATCGAGCGGAGTCGCATCCAGTTGGTGCGCGCCCGGCAAGAGGGAACCAGCGACCGGGTGCGCGTGCTCCCTCCGGGGAGCGTCCTCAACGAACTGCGCGAAGGCGAAGAAGTGCGTATCGAGATCGGTGGAGGTGGACGTGGATGAGTTGCAGCAGACGCGCACGACAGCCGCTCAGGGGTTAGCGCTACCCCAAGTGCCGGATGTGAAGCCGGAAGCGCCGGATGTGGAGAAGCAGCAGGACTTCTCCAAGTACTACGCAGAGCACATGGGCAAGTTGATCCGTCACCTCATGCGGCAGGGCGCCGAACCGCATGAGGCTGCGGAGGCGGCCCAGGCGGCATTCGTGGAGGCTTACGCGACGTGGAGAAAGATCGAGCATCCCGGCCCATGGCTGCGACGTGTTGCCTTCCGTCTCCTCCTACGCCAGCCCATACGCGAAGTGTTGCCCGGCGAGCTTCCCGATACGGCGTCACCCCACTGTCCAGTACGGAACGTGGAGATACGCCAGGAAGAAGAGCGCGTTCTTGCTGCACTCTCCGAACTGTCGCCGACCCAAAGGCGGGTGATGGCTTGGCACCTGGACAAATACAGAACCAAGGAGATTGCTGAAGAGTTGGACATATCCCAGGAAGCGGTGAGGAAAAACCTGGAGCGAGCTCGGAAGCAGCTCAAGCAGAGTCTTGGAACAGCGGAAGGAGGCGAGCAGTGACTCACTTCTACAGCGATCGCGAACTGGACGACCTCCTGCACTCGGTGGACGACCGGATTCTGGAGAGCATCGAGGACGCACTCGATATGGCCATTGGTCTGGCAGCCATCACCGGTGCCCCTCCCAACTCGACGGTGACGCCGATTCGGAGTACCGCCGCCCAAACCAAGCCCACGGAACGGCGGCACGCAGAGGGACCGGGAGATTCGGCACCCGAGAGCCGGCTCCGCGCCCAGACCCCGGTAGCCAAGGCCGACAGCCTGGACGGCCTCAGGTCTGAGCCGCGGCATGATGAGGTCCGGATGCTCGACAACCCCATGCCGGCCCCGCCGGAGAAGATCGTCACTATGCTCGACAACTCCATGCCCAGTGAGCCCGCGTCGGAGCCGGAGATTTCGACGATGGACAACGACATGCCGCACCCGCCCGCCCTGGACCTGGACGGCAACAAGTGAGACACCGTTTCCGATGGTGGCCCTCCCGGAGCTGGTCGCTTTCGGGGCTCCTGCTAGAACCCAGGCATGGCTTACAGATTCACGGCTCGTGCGATAGCTGCAGAAGTCGACCACGCCAACGACGTCATGCAGGCGGGTGTCGCCGAGCACGACAGCGGCGAGGGCTTCTTACTCCTGTTCATGAGCAACATCGGCGAAGCGTCGCGTCAGAACGTGTCGCTCGGCCTCGACACCTACTGCCTGGTGACTCAAGACCAGGGCACGGCCTACGGCTGTGTCCGCGAGGTGTCCCTGTCGGACAACGTGCTCAGTCTGTCGCTGGACCCTGCGTCGTTGGATGACTTGGAGTTGGAGAACGCGGAGATCGAGGCATTGCTCGACGCTCCGGAAGAGGACATCGAGCGGCTGCGTGAGGTGCTCGCGCAGGTGCTGGCGTACGGGCGCGAGGATGCCCGTCCGGGACGTGTCGATCTCTAGGGCTGGCGATGTGCCTTCAGCCAAAGGACAACGGAAGTGCGAACGGATATCAATGGTCCGCCGGAGCATTGAGCACCGGCGGACCATTCAGGGCATGCCGCGTTCTTGCTACTTGCCGAAGTACGCGTCGTACACCGTCACCGACGACCTGTTGCCCTGCTTGTCGGTGATGTTGGCTCGGAAGGAGATGGATTTTGACTTCGCCGGGTTCTTCACCGTGATGCGGTTGTTCTTCACCGGGGTTTTCCGCCAGGTGCTCCCCCCGTCGTACGAGACGTACACCGCGAGCGACTTGAGGTTGTCGCCCGCTGCTGCGCCCTGGATTACCACCGGTATGACCGACTGCCTGTCCGCGGGGGCCCCGCCCGTCAGGTCCGTCTTTGCTGTGAAGCGGGCCGTGGATATGGGTAGTTGCGTGCGGGTTGTGGTCTTCGAGGAGCGGAACGTCCAGGTCGCGTCCACGCGGGTGGACGTCGTGGCTAGGGCCAGGTCCCGGCGGACCGACGTCGTCAGGCGGTAGGTCGCCGCCTCGGACGGGACCGTGAAGCCCTCGCCGTTGCCGTCGAGCGCGTCCGCGTTCTCCGTGAGCTTCACGCCGTTGCGGTAGAGGGTCGTCCGGACCGACTCGTACCTCGTCCAGCCCGCATGCCCGTCGCCGTCCGCGTGCAGGGGGAGGTCGCCGGTGAGCGTGTCGCCGTCCCTGGAGATGCCCTCGGCCAGGCTTAGGCGCGGGCCAAGTACGCCTGTGTTGAAGCGTGTCCCGTACGTGGCGCCGCCCTTGAAGGCGCGCGGCTCGTCGAAGGCGTAGTACGACTCGGTGGGGGCGGTGCCCTCCTCGTCAGGGGTGCCGGACTGCTCGAAGGCGATGTCCCACTTGGCGTTGTCCGGCGTGGAGAGGTGGACCGTGCGGGTGCGGGGGAGGTCCTGCGGGTCGGTGATCGGGGAGATGCCGCCGAGCTCCGGGAAGTAGCCGGCCACGTAGAGGCGGCCCTGCTTGCCCGGTGCCGACGCGCCCATGCCGACCTTGACCGTGGCGAGGTCCGAGGGGCGCAGCTGCTTGCGGTAACCGGTCGCGAGCTTGCGGGTGTTGCCGCCCAGCATGACGTCGTATTCGGTGTCGGTGCCCTTCTGCCACACGCCTATCCACTGCTGGTTCAGCGCGCCGGTGGTGACCTCCGGACCCAGATGCGCCGTCCGGAGGCTGTCGAACGTGTCGACGTCCACGCCCGTCTCGATGTTGTGGCCCTCACCCGCGTACCAGTACCGGGGCGCCACCCACGTCGGCTTCGCCGCGCTGTCCGGCACGGTGATGTCGACCGGCTTCGCCACGCGCGCGTCCGCCGTCACCGTCATGGCGCCGGTGACGTCCAGCCGCGGCTGGACCAGCCAGTCCGTGCCCGCGCGGGAGTCCTCCGGGTCCTCGGAGATCGTGGTGTCGAAGAGGTAAGTCCCCTTCGGCAGACGGACCTTGACCGTGCCCGACGCGTCGTGCGGTTCGCGGTAACTGCCCTGCGCCGCGCCGGTGATGCCGGCGAGGAACGACCAGTAGTCGGGCGTCGGGCGCCCGTCCCGGCCCACGAACTTCAGCGTCACGTCGTACGCCTCGGCCTCCCGCTTCACCACCGCGGCCGTGCGCACGGACTGACCACCGCCCGTCGCCACGACATACGCCGAGTACGTGCCGTCCAGCGTCCCGCCGAGCCTCGTGTCCGCCGTCAGGCTCACCGAAGCCCTGCTGCCCGCCGGGACGGTCAGCGTCCTCGTCCCGAGTGTGAAGAAGCCGGCCGGGGCGGGCTCGCCCTTCGGGCCGGTCGCCGTCACCGCGAGGTCGAGCGTGACGTCCGTCGTACCGAGATTCCTGTACGTGATCTCCTTCGCGACCGGGGTGTCGTCGGTGTGCGGCCACTGCTGCTCGCCGAAGTTCACGGACACCGGTTCGGCGACCACCGTCTGCGCGAGGGCCCGGTCGACGGCAATTCGGCCCGAACCCTGTTGGTACGGCTGGTAGTTGGCGCCACCGGTCGTCGAGGCCGTCAGCGCGCCCTTGAGTTCGGCGTACGTCCAGTCAGGGTGCCGCTGCTTCAGGATCGCGGCGGCGCCCGCCACATGCGGGGCCGCCATCGACGTGCCGGAGATCGTCAGATAGCCCTCCGGATTCTGGCCGACCTCCTGCTCGATGACGCTGCCCGGTGCCGCCGCGGCCGTGATGTCGACGCCGGGCGCGGTGACGTCCGGCTTGATGCCGCCGTCGCCGACGCGCGGCCCGCGGCCGGAGAACCCGGCGAGTTCGTCGTCGCCGTCCACCGCGCCCACCGTGAGCGCGGACTCCGCGCTGCCGGGGGAGCCGATGGTCTGCTCACCGGACTCGCCGTCGTTGCCCGCCGACACGGCGAAGAGGATGCCCTTGTCGGCGGAGAGCTTGTCGACTGCCGCTTCCAGGGGGTCCAGCCCGGGGGTGTCGCCGCCGCCCAGGCTGAGGTTCACCACGTCGGCGCCCTGTTCGGCGGCCCACTCGATGCCCGCGAGGATGCCGGAGTCGTCGCCGGAGCCCTCGTCGTCGAGCACCTTGCCGTTCAGCAGCTCGGCGCCCGGCGCGACACCCTTGAGGGCCCCGCCCGACTTGGCGCCCGTACCGGCGGCGATGGACGCGACATGCGTGCCGTGGCCGTAGTGGTCGGCAGCGTCGGGGGACGGGGTGAAGTTCCTGGCGGCCACCACCTGGTCCTTGAGGTCCGGATGGGTCGTGTCGACGCCCGTGTCGAGGACGGCGATCCTGACGCCCTTGCCGTCGTACCCGGACGCCCAGGCCCTGTCCGCGCCGATCTGGGGGACGGACTTGTCGAGGCTCGCCCTGCGCACACCGTCCAGCCAGACGTGGGCGATGCCGGACGCGGCCCTCGTGCTGCCGGGGCTCGCGTCGCCCGTTCCCGTACCACCGCCCTGCGTGTCGGTGACCGCCGCCCACAGACCGGCGGGGTCCCGGGTGGTGACGGCCTCGGCGTTCAGCGACTTCAGTGTGCGGCGGACCTCGGTGTCGTCCGCCGCGCGTACGTCCGCCTTCGCGGCCCTCGCCGTGCCCTGGTAGCCGACGATCACCTTCAGGGCCCGCCCGTGGGAGGCCCGGACCGCCTTCCCGGTCAGCTCGGTGATGTCGAAGAGCCGTCGGTCGAGCCTGCCCGAGGCGATCAGACGCTGTGCGTCGGCCGGCACGACCAGCGAGTGTCCGGACCCGGACTCCGTGAGCGTGCGGAACGCGATGTGCTCACGGCCCTCGGCGCGCTCCACGCCGAGGACCCGGCCCTTCGCGTCGACGGCGACCCGGTCACCGGTGATGAGCGTGACGCGATGCGCGACCGGCCTCTTCGCGGCCGGCCCCTTCGCGGCCGCGCCCGCCCCGGCCTCAGCGGTCTGCCCGACCTCGCCGGCCTCCCTGGCCTTCCCGGCCCCCGTGGACCCGCCGGTCGACGCCGGACCGGTCATGCCCGCCGTCAGCGCCACCGCGGCCGCCGCGGCGACCGTGGTGGCGTACGCCCTCTTCAGCTGTCTGTTCACGTCTCCCCCTGGGGATGACAACAGTTCCGTGCGAACTCGGCTCGCGCGGACGGAAGTTGGTACCACTTCAGGGACGTGAGCGGTCAGGCGGACAGTTGAGTTCCGGGGGAAGGATCCATCGCGCGTACCCCTCGGTCCCGGCCGGCGGTACTCGGGACGGACCGGCTCGCGGCTCGCTCCGTCGGAAGGCGGATGACCGCAAGGACCACCCCGCCTGCCGACTCCTAGGTCATTTTCCGCGGGCTGGGCCAGACTGGGTCCCGCACCACAAGCGGGACCACGAGCGGGACCAGAAGCGGGACCGGGAGCGGCAGGGAGGCGGACGGGTGGCGCAGGCAGGACCGTCGAGGCAGGAGCTGATCCAGCAGGGCAACCGCGCCGGATTCGTCGGCCGGGACACCGAACGGGCCGCGTTCCTGCGGAACTTCGACCTCCGGCCCGGCGACCCGGGACAGCGCTTCCGCTTCCACGTGCACGGCACCGCGGGCGTCGGAAAGACCTTCCTGGTCCAGGAGTTGCGGCACCTGGCACGCGAACGCGGGGCGCTCACGGCGTACGTGGACGAGCGTGCCGGAAGCGTCCCGGAGGCGCTGTCGGAGATCTGCGAGCAATTCGCGGACCAGGGACGGCGGTTGAAGGACCTGGAGCGGCGGCTGACCGCGTACCAGGAGCGGCGGCACGAGGCGGAGGCGGCCGCCCTCGCCGCGCTCGCCGGCGGCCCCGCACCGGAGCCGGAGGCGGCGTCGACCGGCAGCAGGGCCGCGGTGGGGCTGGGCCTCGCCGCCGTGGAGGCCACCCTGCCGGGCGGCAGCCTCCTCACCAGCGCCCTCCCCGCGGACCGGCTCGCCCAGGGCGCCGACCGCCTGCGGGCCGGCCTCGGCGCCCGCTTCCGCAACCCCGACGACATCGAACTCGTGACGTCACCCGAGAAGGTGCTCACCCCGATCCTGCTCCGCGAACTGCGCGCCGCCGCCTCCGCCTCGGCCTCCGCCTTCTCCTCCTCCACCTCGGAGTGGATCGTCCTGTTCTTCGACACGTACGAGCGGACAGGGCCGTATCTCGACCCGTGGCTGCACGAGATGATCACGCGCGGCACGGCCGACAGCAGGCTGCCCGCCACCGTCGTCGTGGTCACCGCAGGACAGCGCCCGCTGGACCCCGCCCGCTGGAGCGGCCTGGACTCGGTGGCGGAGGTTCCGCTCGCGCCGTTCACCGAGACCGAGTCGCGCCGGCTGCTCGCCGGGAAGGGGGTCGTGGCCGAGCCGGTCGTCGAGGAGGTGCTGCGCCTCACGGGCGGCCTGCCCGTCCTCGTGTCGACGCTCGCGAACAAGCGCCCCGGCGACCCGGACGCCGTGAGCGACCCGAGCGCCACCGCCGTGGAACGGTTCCTGAGGTCGGAGCCGGCCGTCCGCCGCAAGGTCGCCGGGATCTGCGCCCTGCCCCGGTGGCTCGACGCCGATGTCTTCCGGATCCTGGTCGTCGACCGCCCGGACGACGAACTGGACGCGCTGTACGAGTGGTTGACCGGGCTGCCGTTCGTCGGCGAACGCGGGGAGCGGGTGCAGTACCACGACGTCGTACGGGCGCCGATGCTGCGCATGGAGCGACGCAGGTCCCCGCGCGAGTGGGCCGGGCGGCACCGGCGGCTGGCGGAGGCGTTCGCCCGGTGGGGCGACGACGTGGGGGCCGGCCGGGAGCCCGAGGACCTGTGGGAGGACGAGGAGTGGCGCGGGCTGCGCCTGGAGGAGACGTACCACCTGCTCTGCGCCCGGCCGCCCGCGGCGCTCGGCGGGGCACTGCGGTCGCTGGTCGAGACCTGCCGTGAGGACGCGGTCGCCGGCCGTCGCTGGGCACGGATGCTGGCGGAGGCGGGCGACGTGACGGACAACGCGGCCCTCAGGGAGTGGGGCCGGGAGCTGGGCGAGGCGCTCGCGGACGACGAGGCCGGGGTGGCGGGAGCGATGGCCCTGCTCGTGACCCGGCCGGGACTGGACACCGGCGGGCGGGCGGCGGCGCACACCCTGCGCGGCAGGGAACTGCGCCACGGCGGGGAGTACGGGCGGGCGCTGGAGGAGTACGCCCGCGCGCTCGAACTCGATCCGGAGATGGCCCGGGCCCACTACGGCCGCGGCTTCACCCACCGGCTGATGAACGACCTCCCGGCCGCGCTGGCCGCCTTCGACCGGGCGGCCGAACTGGCCCCCGACACCTGGTGGATCATCGCCGAGCGCGCGGAGACCTATCGGCTCTCGGCCCGTTTCGAGGAGGCCGCCGTCGACTTCGACCGCGCCGTCGCCCTCGACCCGACCGATGGCGAGGTCCTGACCGGGCGAGCCGTGTGCCGACAGGCCCTCGGGCGGTACGACGAGGCGCTCGCCGACTTCAACCGTGCGCTGAGCATCGACGGGGAGTATGTGTGGGCGCTGGTGCGCAGGGCCCGGCTGCGCCGCGTCCGAGGGGAACAGGACGAGGCGTTCGCCGATTTCGACCGTGCGGTCGCGCTCGCGCCCGACGAGGCCTGGGTCGCGTCCGAGCGGGGTGACGCCTACCGGCGCGCCCGCCGCTACGAGGAAGCCGTCACCGAGCTCGGCCGGGCCGTCTCCCTCGAACCGGACTACGCCTCGGCCCTGGCCAGTCGAGGTCAGGCTCTCCATGAACTGGGGCGGTACGAGGAGGCGTTGGCCGACCTGGACCGCGCGGTCGAGCTGGAGCCCGACTACTCCTGGGCGCTGGTGATGCGGGCCCACGCCAAGCACGAACTGGGCGACCCGGAGGGCAAGTTCGAGGACCTGCGGCGAGCCGTGGACACGGATCCCCACGTCGACTGGACCAGTCACGAACTGGGCGTGGAGTACCGCAACGTGGGCCTGTACGAGGAGGCGGTCACGGTCTTCGGCCGCATACTGGAACGCAGCCCGGACGACCACGTCACACGGGCAGGTCTCGGCGGGACCTACCGCGCCATGAAGGAGTACGACCAGGCCCTCCGCCACCTGGACCGTGCCCTGGAGCTGAACCCGGACTACGGATGGGCGTACGCCTCACGCGCCCGGGTCGGCCTGGCGACCGGACGGACCGAGCGGGCGCTGGCCGACCTGGACCGGTGCGTCGAGCTGGCGACGGAGGTGGACTGGGCACGCCGTACGGCCATCGAGTTGCTGATGCACTGCGACCGCTGGGACGAGGCATCGGCCCGCCTGACCGACGCGGACCGGGCGCCGACGCCCGACGACGACCTGGACGACCTGCGCATCGAGGCCCACCGGCACGCGGGGCGGTGGACCGAGGCCCGCCGACTGGCCGAGCGGATGCGGGAGGCGGAGCCGATTCCCGGCACCTTCCAACTGGCCGTCACCGTCAGCAGATCCGAGGGCCTGCCGGCCGCCGAACCCTTCTGGCGGGAGCTGGCCCGGACGATCGAGGAGGGCGGCGGACTGGACGACGCGGAGCGCGCCCAGGGCCGCTGCTTCGTCGCCTGCGCCCTCGCCGACTGGCCCGCCGCGGACCGGGGCCTGGCCGAGTTCCTGGCCATGACCCCCGACTGGGACGCCCTGGCGAACCTGGCCGCCGTCCTCACCGACGTACTGGAGAGCCCCGGCTCGGACCGGGACCGCGTCACCGCCCGCCTCACGGAGCTCACGGCGGCCCGCGACGCGATCCGAACCAGGCACGCCCGATGACGGGCGCAGCCCGTCAGGGGCGCGGGGAACTGCGCGACCGGCCACAACCGGCCCGCGGCCGCCGAACAACCCCCGACACCCCCCACGGAGCGACTCCTACACGTCGTCACTCCCGACCCGCTCCACCGGCAGGTGAATCACCACCAGCACAACCCCGCTCAACAAAAACACCCGCATCGCCGCATCGAGCCCGTTCCAGTCCTCCGACTGCCACATCGCGAACCACTCGCCACCGATGGCGAGAAACCCCGCCCCGAAGAGCAGCATCAACATCAGCAGCCCGAGCGTGGAGGTCCGCCGCGCCCGGACATGGTCGCGGCGGAGCCACTGGAACGTGCCCAGGATCAGGACGAGCGCGGCGACCGTCTCCCACACGATGATCGCTATGTACGCGGCGTCCTGGAGCCCCTTGGACTCGACGGCCCGCCACATCAGGTCGTCGTCCTTGAAGGTGGTGTCCATGGCCAGGACGTGCTGTACGAACTGCTGGTTGGTGCCGAAGTCGGTGATGTTCCCGAACGCCACGAGCGTGATGTAGAGCGCGACCGTGCCGGTGAGCAGGGTCGCGGTGAGCGGAAGCGCGCGTGCTGCGGCCATTCCTCAAGTCCCCTTTCGCGTAGGTGCGTTGGTCAACCGCGAGGGACCTGCGTATATGCCGCGGCGGGTCACCGCAAGCGGTCGACGTACCGATCCGTACCCGGCACCGTCGGAATGAAGGGCGCCACCAACTCGACGCGCCCCAGACCTGTTTCGGCCACGGGAGCGTCCAGCCCCGTGAAGTACGGATCCCAGCACTCCCGCGGATCCGCCTCCAGGAACCACAGCAGCGTCAGCCGCGTATCGACGCCCTCGACCTGCTTCACGTACGTCATGCGGTCGCCGGGGAGCGGGGTCGGGCGGAAGATCGTGACCATGGAGGCGGGGGAGCCCGCGAGGCGTTTGGGGAGGTGGCGCGAGCGGAGCCACTCCAGCAACTCGGCGCGCTGCGCGGGGGATTCGGCGTCGATGACCTCCACCACCAGGCCCGCGTACGGGTGGTCTAGGGCGTGGAAGTCGCGCGGCCCGGCGGCCCCGTCCCGGTAGACGCTCGCCTCGTGGTCCTGGAACGCGGTGAAGACGTGCGTGCGGTCCTGGTAGACGCGGCCGTCCCGATTCAGCCGTTTGTTGATGCCGACGGTCCACTTCATGTGGTCGTCGTAGCGGCCGTCGGTGACCCAGTACGTCGAGATGTAGCAGCCGGCGGTGACCGGCTGGGCGACCGCCGACTTCTCGGGGTAGCGCAGGAGTTGGAGGTCCCGGGTCGCGACCCAGCGCCGGCCCGCGTACATCCACGGCATCGCCATCGCGCCCGCGTAGTAGTGGTCGTCCTCGTACCAGCGGTTGTACGCGTACTCGTGGCCCGGATGCGGCTCCACCATCGTGATCAGGGCATGGCCGGGGTGGACGCCGTACGGGCCGACGCCGGCCAGTTCCGCGTACACCTCGCTCCGGGTGTCGTTCGGCGTGTCATCGAGCATGGCACTCCCCTTCCTTCCTCGTCCGGCCTTCCTTCCTCCTCCGGACGGACCTACTCTGACGGACCGTCAGATCAACCGCCAGAGCCGGGAGGCCTGCAATGTCACTGCTCCAGGGCAAGACCGTCGTCGTCTCGGGGGTCGGGGCCGGGCTCGGTCACCAGGTCGCGGCGGCCGTCGTGCGGGACGGCGGGAACGCCGTGCTCGGCGCCCGCACCGAGGCCAATCTCGCCAAGTCGGCCGCCGAGCTCGACCCGGACGGCGCGCACACCGCTTTCCGGGCCACCGACATCACCGACGAGGGCCAGTGCGAGGCGCTCGCCGCGCTTGCGAAGGAGCGGTTCGGGCGGATCGACGCCGTCGTCCATGTGGCCGCCTGGGACAGCTACTTCGGCGGTCTGGAGGACGCCGACTTCGCCACCTGGCAGTCCGTCCTCGACGTGAACCTGCTCGGCACACTGCGGATGACCCGCGCCTGTCTGCCCGCCCTGAAGGAGCACGGCGGGTCCGTGGTCGTGATCGGCACGCAGTCGTCCGTCGCCGCCCCCTCCCAGGTGCGACAGGCGGCGTACGCGGCCTCCAAGGGCGCTCTGACCAGCGCGATGTACTCCATGGCCCGGGAGCTGGGCCCGCACCGGATCCGGGTGAACACCGTGCTGCCGGGCTGGATGTGGGGGCCGCCGGTGGAGGCGTACGTGAAGTTCACCGCGCACACCGAGGGCGTGCCGGAGGCCGAGGTGCTGGAGCGGCTCACCTCGCGGATGGCCCTGCCGGAGCTGGCCACGGACTCGGACGTGGCGGACGCGGCCGCGTTCCTGGCGTCCGACCGGGCTCGCGCGATCACCGGGCAGTCGCTGCTGGTCAACGCGGGGGAGCTGATGCGGTAGCCCGATCCGACCTTGTTCATGGACATGAACCGAGGTCAGTGAGCAGAACTATTTTACCTCCTCTTGGCAGTCCGGGCTGTTGTCGGAGTCATGCCATCGAACCCACGATGAGCGGGCGTCACACGACCCTGGGAGGGGGCATATGAACGGTCTCGACTGGGCCGTGCTCATCGGCTACTTCGGTGTGATGGTCGCGATCGGTGTCTGGTCCCACAAACGGGTCGACAACGTCAGCGACTTCTTCACGGCCGGCGGCAAGATGCCGTGGTGGCTGTCGGGCATCTCCCATCACATGTCCGGCTACAGCGCGGTGATGTTCACCGGCTACGCCGCCATCGCCTATACGTACGGCATCACTTCCTATGTCACCTGGTCCTTCCCCATCGCCATCGGCATCGCGATCGGCGCGAAGCTGTTCGCGCCCCGGCTCAACCGGGTGCGCTCACGGCTGCACGTGGCCTCGCCGCTGGAGTATCTGAAGAACCGCTACAACCTGCCCACCCAGCAGGCGCTCGCCTGGTCCGGCGTGCTGCTGAAGATCGTGGACGTGGGCGCCAAGTGGGCCGCCATCGCGACCCTCTTGTCCGTCTTCACCGGTGTCTCGCTCAACATGGGCATCCTGATCACCGGCGCCGTGACGGCCGTCTACTGCACGGTCGGCGGGCTCTGGGCCGACGCGCTCACCGAACTGGGCCAGTTCATCATCCAGTTCATCGCCGGTATCGCGATGCTCGTCGCGGTCATGGCCGAGCTCAACGGCTTCAGCACGCTGTGGAGCGTCTGGGACGAGCCCGCGCTCGACGGCCACACCAAGCCGCTGGCCGGCCCGTACATGATGGTCTTCCTGATCGCCTATCTCTTCATCAAGACCTTCGAGTACAACGGCGGAATGTGGAACCAGGCCCAGCGCTACATGGCCACGGACTCCGCGAAGTCCGCCACCCGGTCGGCCGCCCTGTCCGCCGTGCTGTGGCTGGTCTGGCCGCTCGTGCTGTTCTTCCCGATGTGGGTCGCGCCGCTGATCATCAAGACGGACGTGCCGGCCGACTCGTACGCCCTGATGGCCGAACAGCTGCTGCCGCACGGGCTGTTGGGGCTGGTCATCGTCGGGTTCTTCTCCCACACGATGGCGATGTGCTCGTCCGACGCCAACGCGATCGCGGCCGTCGTCACGCGCGACATCATGCCCGCCGTCTCGCGCAAGGTGCGCGAGTGGGACACCCGGATGGGGCTGCTGGCCGCACGCTGGGCCACGCTGCTCTTCCTCGGACTGTCGATGGCCATCGCGACGCAGGTCAACTCCGGCTTCTTCGACGACATCATCACCGTTGTCATCAAGTGGGTCGCGGGGCTCATGGGTCCGATCGCGATCCCGCTGATGCTGGGCCTGCTGCCCTGGTTCCGCAAGAGCGGTCCGACGGCAGCGCTGATCAGCTGGGGGCTCGGCCTGTTCACCTTCTGGCTGGTCAACTACCCGATCAGCTGGAACGTCGACGGCGGCGTACCCCTGCAGTACCAGGTGTCGATCCCGCTCGCGGTCTCGCTCGTCCTCTACATCCTCATCGGGTACGTGAAACCGGAGGACACGCCTGAACGGGACGCGCTCATCGAGAAGATCAACAACGATGACCCCGGCTCGACGTCCACTGCGGTACCGGCTCCCGCGGGGGCGGCGGGCGTGGAGTGAACTTCGTACGGTGGTAGGGCAGTTGGGCGCATGAGGCAGGGCGACCGTTCCCTTGGGAGCGGTCGCCCTTCTCGTCGGGCGTCCACGCTGACGAAGCGTCAACTCTTCGGCGTGTCACCGATCTTGTCGACGACTCCGGCACCGAGCAGGGCCACTTCGTCGGACCCGAGGTAGTTGAGGGACTTCCTGTCGAAGACCCACACGTCGGGGTCGTCGCGGTCCTTGAAACTCAGGCCGATACCGGGGCGTCCCGCGAGGTCCTCGGCGTTCTCGACCACCCTGACGCCCGGGATCCTCGCGGCGGCGCGGTAGAGGGCCGCGCCCACCTCGGGGAGGAGGGTGGCAGTGTCGAGCATGTCGCCGATCGCCTCCAGCGCGGACTCGTCCCGGCTCTGCCCCTCGCCCGCGGCGTCCGCGTAGATCTTCTTCAGCAGCCGGTCGGGGTCGGTGGGCAGCGCCTCCAGCTCGCGGTACGTGGTGACGTTCGGGTCGGGAGACAGCGTCATGTCGGCCGGGACGCCCTTGGGGGTCCGCTCCCCCGGGAGGTTCGGGCCCGACACCACCGTGGTCCGGGCCAGTCCGGAGCGCCTGCCGTCGACGGCGGTCCAGTCCGTCCGGCGGAAGACCTGGGTGCCCATCTCCTCCATGTCCATGGAGCCCTGGACGCTGATGCAGACGTACTGGTCGTCGCGGACGGCCACGGACTTCTTCGCGGCGGCGACCGTGGCGATGCGGTTCAGGAGGTCGACGGCCTCCTGGTCGGTGGTCGGGGCGTCCGGTCCGGCGGTGGCGGTGACGACGGCCGCGGTGACGGCGGCGACGGCGGTCGCGGCGGCGAGTGGTACGGCGAACCGGCGGCGGGCGGCGGTCCTCGGCCGCGCGGTGGCCGCGGTGGCCGTGACGTCGTCCCGGGTGAGCTCTCGCATCAGATGGTCCTTCATCAGATCATGGCGGTCGCTCGGCAGGACCGCGTCACCCGGGCTCGGCAGCAGCCTGGCCAGTTCCTCGCGCTCTTCGGGCCTCATCGGTACTTCTCCTGTGTCGACCGGGCCGCTTCGGGGCGGCTGCTGGGGACCTGTCCGGTACGGGGACGGTGTCTCGGTTTTTCTTCAGGCTCTTCTTCCTGGGCGGCCCGCTTCGGCCCCCGCCCGGGCCCGCGGCGGGCCAACTCCGCCTCCGCCAGGCGCCGCAGCCGCTGCCGGGCACGGGCGAGCCGCGACCGTACGGTGCTCGCCGGCACCCCCAGTGCCTCACCGGCGGCCGCATAGCTCAGCTCCGACCAGACGCACAGCGCGAACACCTCGCGCTCGGACCTGCGCAGCCGCTTCAGCGCGACCCGGGCCGCCGCGAGCCGCTCGGTGTCCTCCAGACGCCCGACCAGCTCGTCCGCGAAGTCCGGCACGATGTCGTGGTCCGCCCTGCTCCCGTGGAGGCGGCCGAGCGCGGCACCGTGCCGCCGCGTGGCCCGCCGGGTGTTCCGCAGCACGTTGGTGGCGACGCCGTAGAGCCAGGGCCGCAGCCCGTCGCCCTCGGGGAGTCCGGGGCCGTCCCGGGCGCCGTCCTCCTCGGGGGGCCCGGCATCGGGTCTCAGCCGCTCCCGCAGGCGCCACGCCTCCAGGAAGGTCAGGGAGACCACGTCCTCCGCGGCGGTGCGGTCTCCGGTCAGGCGGGCGGCGTAGCTGTAGACGGCCCGCGCGTGCGCGGTGAACAGCTCGGCGAACGCCTCCGGGTCACCGGCCCGTATCCGGGCACGTAGGGAAAGTTCCACGACCAGCCCTGTCCGCCCGGCGTCCCTCGTCCCTGTGGCGCCGGTCACATCGAGTGTCGGTGGGCGGTGGTCAGCCCGCCGGGACCGGGGTGGCGCCCGCCAGGGCCGCGTAGCCGCGCGGGTAGCGGGCCAGCCAACCCGGTGAGGAGCCCGCCGGGCCGTGCAGGGCCGGGCCCTGGGTCATCTCCATCGCGAAGTCGTCCGCGAGGACGAGCATGGTGGGGCGGCCCTCCAGCTCGGCCAGCCAGGACGGCGGCAGGGCCGTCTCGCCGTGGAGCGAGCCGAGCAGGGCGCCCGTGAGCGCGCCGGTGGCCGCCGAGTCGCCGCCGTGGTTCACCGACAGGCACAGACCGTGGCGGGTGTCCTCGCCCACCAGGGCGCAGTAGACGGCGACCGAGAGCAGCCCCTCCGCCGTACCGGCCCCGGCCAGGTCCTCGACCCGGGCCGGAGTGGGCATGCCCTGCCGTACGGCCCCCAGCGCCTGCTGGAGCGCGTCCGCGACGGGCTGGTGCCCCGGGCGCCCGGCGAGCAGCTGCAGCGCCCGCTGGACGGCCGCGTCGAGGCTCTCACCGCGCGCCAGACCGTGCACCACGACGGCGTACGCCCCCGCCGACAGGTAGGCCGTCGGATGCCCGTGGGTCTGTGCGGCGCACTCCACCGCGAGCTGCATCACCAGCTGCGGCTCCCAGCCGACGAGCAGCCCGAAGGGCGCGGAGCGGACCGCCGCCTCCGGGCCCCGCTCATCGGGGTTCTTGGGCGCGTCGAGCGTCCCCATCATCTCGTCGCCGAGCCCCACCAGACAGGCGCGCGGGGGCTCACGCCGGGCGTACAGCCACTCCTCGCGGGCCAGCCAGCCGTCCTCCTTGCGCCGCTCGTCGGGACCCCAGTCGCGCTGTGTGGCGGCCCACCGCAGATATGCCCGGTGCAGGTCCGTCGGCGGGTGCCAGGCTCCGGTGTCCCGGCGCACCTGGGCCCTTATCAGCCCGTCCATGGAGAACAGCGTCAGCTGCGTGAGATGGGAGACGGCTCCGCGTCTGCCGTGCCCGAAGGCCAGATCAGTGAGCCCCTGAGCCCCGTGCGCCTCGCGGATCCCGTCCATCGACAGACCCGCGACGGGCGAGCCCAGCGTGTCCCCGACGGCCGCGCCGAGGAGCGTGCCACGCACCCGGCTGCGGAAGTCCTGCTGTTCGGCACGGCCCCAGACGGCACCGGCTGTCGCACCCACCGAGGCCTCCTACAGATCCCGATCCGCTCCCGTGCCGATTCCGTCGGTACGGCCGACAGTCCAGCACTGTAATCGAACGGGAACGGTCGGTTGAAGGTCGGAGCGGTTTGCGAACAGTTAGGGGAACTGATCATCTTTGGAGGTCTTGAAGGATGGGAAATCCGGAAAAGGCCGAGCCCCCTCGGCCAGGACGGCGGGCCGGTCGAGAGGGCTCTTTCGTGGTGCTTGTGCAGTTGTTGATCCGGTTGTTCGGAGCAGTTGTCGATCCCGTTGTCGGTGCTCTTGCCGCGTTGGTGCTCGTGCTGCGCGAGGCATCCGGTGGTGGGGTCAGACGGTGCCCCGGCTCACCTCTGCCACGAAGGCGTTCCACGAGCCGGCCGCGAAGGCCAGCGTCGGACCCTCGTGGACCTTGGAGTCGCGGACGGCCAGCGCCGTCAGGACGGGGGACTTGACCTCGACGCACGCGCCGTTGCCTTGGGAGTACGAGGACTTCGTCCACGTATCCGTGGCGCCTTGCTTGATTGCCATGTTCGCTCCGGTAGCCAGTTGCTGAGTTGCTGTCACCGCACTGCGGGTTCGTTCCGGAACCCACGGTTCGGATTGCGCCAAGGTTGTTGCTGCTTGGCGTGATCGACGCTACTCGCCAACATCGGCGTACGAAGCGACTATTCACTCGACCGGGTGGCATATACCAGTGGAGTCTTCCGTCGAGATACCGCGAGGGTGTATTGTCCGGCGCCCTCTCGCCGGGAGCGGTGGAAATCGGCCCAACACCGCCTCGTGCGCCACTCGGTGACGCCCTGTCCCACCGGTGGCGCCCTGCCTCAGGACATCGCTTCGGTGGCGTAGTCCTTGGCGACGTCCGCGATGAACTCCCGGGACTGGTCCGCGTTCAGGGCCTGCGCCCGCAGGTGCTCGTACATGACGCTGTACTTCTGGACGTCGTTCGCCTTCTCCAGGTACAGGTCGCTGGTGACGCCCTCGATGTAGACCACGCTGGAGTCGGCCGCGTCCGGGAACTCGAGGATCGCGTACTGCCCGCTGACCCCGGGGTGGGCGCCCATGGTGAACGGAATGACCTGGACCGTCACATGCGGCACGTGGGACATCTCGACGAGATGCTCCAACTGCTCGATCATCACCTGCTTGTTGCCGACGGTCCGGCGCAGCGCGGCCTCGTCCAGCACGGCCCACAGCCGCAGCGGGTTCTCCAGGTCGGAGATACGTTCCTGTCGCCGCAGCCGTACCTGTACGCGCTTCTCGATGTCGCCGGGAGCCGCCTCCGGGAGCGCGCCCTGGATCAGGGACTCGGCGTACGGACGGGTCTGCAGCAGGCCCGGGACGACCAGCGGGTCGTACACGCGCAGGCTCGCCGCGTCCGTCTCCAGACCGATGTAGACGCTGTACGGGATGTCGCCGAAGGAGTGCCACCAGCCCTGCTGGCGCGAGTCCTTGGCCATCTGCATCAGCGAATCGACGATCCGGACGTCCTCGACCTCGTACACCCCGCACAGATCACGGACGTCGCGCTGGCTGATGCTGCGCCGCCCGTTCTCCAGGCGGCTGATCTTCGACTGCGAGACAAGCAGCCGCTCGGCCACTTCTTCTGCCGTCATGCCCTTGAGCTCGCGGAGCCGGCGCAGCTCCTGGCCCAACCGGCGTCGCCTGACGGTGGGATTGACATTGGACGCCACGGGACGTGCACCTCCGGCTGCGTACTGTCTGTACTTTGCGTATCTGCTGTTGAGCAGATTGCCACCAAGGTGCTTGCTACCGCTGGGAAACAGCGGATATGCCGTGCGTACCCGCCACTTGTCGCCACCTCACGCCACCTTGCGTGGAAGAGTGGTGAGAAGTGTGATGAGACGCGCGGTTGTACGTGGAGACACGTGACGTTGCGATACATACGGCTTGGCGGCACATGAGTGGACATGCGGACGCGCGGGGCGGTGGGCCGTGTCGTCGTCCGGACGTACGGCCCACCGCCCCGCGCGGCCCAGCGGCTCCCGAACCGGGTCTTGGGGACGTCGGTGCGGCGCTGACGTGCGTGACGCGCGATGCGTGCTGCACGGTGGGTGCTGCGGTTGTCGGGTCCTGCTGGTCCTACGGGTCCTGCAGTGCCGCGGTCGTGCCGGCGAGTGCCGTGGGACTGCGGCTCAGTGAGCCACGGCACGCGCCATCGAACCGCGGCGCGGTTGCATCGGGACGCCCCTGGCGGGCTCCGGTGCGGGCCTGGCTCCGGGGGCGGCCTGACGGCCGGCCGGTGCCGGGCTGCGGCGTGGCTGAGCGGCCACACCGTTCTGGACGTCCATCACGGCGTGCGCCACGAGGCCGCCCATGGGGTCGTGCCTGATCAGGTCCCGGAGACGGGAGCGAGACGAACGCCCTTCGTTCCCCGGGTAGAGGTGCTTGCCCAGGCCGACGGCGTGCGCCAGCGCGGCCAGCGCGGCGGTCCGCGGGTCCGGCGGTACGCCGGTGCGGATCGCGCTGTCCAGCCGGGCCCTGATCTCCCGGCTGATCTCCGTGTCCGTCGCCTGATAGCGAGTCGTCGGAAGCACCCCGCACATCTGTCCCGCCACGGCATGCACCATGCCGCACCGCTCCAGATGCGAGAGATATGTCTGGCGCAGCCCCAGTCGGGGTCCGCCGATCCAGTTCACAGCGCGTACTGGAGCACCCCGCCTGCGGAGTAGTTCCAGCGCACAGTCCAAGGTCGGATCTCCGGTCGGCCGTGGTGCCACCACGGCGATACGATCCCCGTCTGGGGCTATCCGTCCGGCCAGCGCCAGCTCTACTAGCTGCGCTCCGGCCAGACCTAGGTCGAGCGACTGCGGCTGTGCGGTGGTACCCGTGGTCGGGTCCAGCGCCAGCAGCAGAAGCTCCTCCGGAAGTGTTCTGCGGCTCCTGCCCATCCATGCCTCCCCGCGTGGATGAATGACAGGGTGACCCCTCTCACATTGGTCTGTCGAGAGTGCGTGACCGGAATGTAGTGGAACCGATAGGTATGTCGTTCTCGTCTACCACGGGGGTTAAGCCCGCACACAGGACACTGGTACATGGTTCGGACACGGGATGTCCGGGCGTGTGTGCATGGCTTGGCGGGTTCATGGTTCGGTTGGCCGCACTGAGTTGTGGCGCATGGAGGAGGCATCGGTGGCGGGCGAGTCCCCCGACAGGTCGAAGCAGCACGAGTCGTCGGCAGAACCGACGTCGGGGAGCAAGGCTCCGGTTCCGGATCCGCGGCTGGCGGTCGCCAGGGAGGCGGTGACGGCGGCGTCCCGGGTGGACACGGCCACGGCGGTGTTCTCGACGAAGCGCTCCGCGGGGTCGGCGGAGTCGGAGGGGTCCGTCGCCGGGAGTTCCCAGGGGAGTGACGGTTCTGCGGACCGGGAGTCCGCCGGTGAGGGCCCCGCCAAGGGCACCGAGGGCGGTGACGCGCGACTGCGGGACGTGGTGGCCGCGTGGGTCGCGACCGCGGACGACGAGGCCCCTGAGGGCGCCTCTGACGCCGCGGGCTCCGATGGATCCGACGGCGCGGAGGTTCCCGGTGCCGCGGAGGGGTCCGACGGTCCGGAATCGGCCACATCGGATTCGGCCGGTTCGGCCGGGGGTGGCGCCGGGGGTGCCGCCGGTGGCGGTGACTCGGACGACGAGGGTGAGTCCGGGGTGAAGGGCGGGACGGCCGGGGCCGAGACCGACGACGCGTCCACGGACGAGGACGCCGAGCCGAAGGATGCCGCTGCCGCGCAGACCCCGGCGGAGGATGACGCTCCTGCCGACTCCGACTCCGACTCCGACTCCGACTCCGACTCCGACTCCGAGACCGACGGTGACGGCGCGAAGCCCGCTGGTGGCGCCGACGCCGAGCGGGAGCCCGAGGGCGAGTCGCCGAGCGAGGCGACCGACGAGGCGAAGGATCAGCCGGAGGCCGGAGCCGACACGAAGGCCGACGCAGCGCCTGAGGCGCTCGCGTCTGATGCGTCCGACGAGTCCGACGGTGACGGTTCCGGCGACGGTGACGGCGACGCGAAGGTCGCCACCGATTCCGAGGCCGATGCTGCCCCCAGCGCGGGCGAACCCGCTGACGAGGTCCCTGCCAAGGCCGACGCCGCGAAGGCCGACGCCGTGCCTGAGGCCGGTGCTGCGCCCGGTGCGGATGAGCCCGCTGACGAAGCTCCCGCCGGGGCCAAGGCTGACGCTGTGAAGGCCGACGCTGTGCCTGAGGCCGGTGTTGCGTCCGGTGCGGGCGAGCCCGCTGACGAAGCTCCCGCCGGGGCCAAGGCTGACGCTGTGAAGGCCAGTCCCACGGGTGAACCCGCTGACGAAGTCCCCGCCGGTGCCGCGAAGGTCGGCGCTGTCGTCGATGCGGATGCCGCCGCAGGTGAAGGCCCCGGTGAGGGCAATGCCGGCGCCGACGCCGAGTCCGACGCAGCAGCCGGCGGTGACGCGGACTCCGGCGGCGACCCGGAGCCCCCCGTCGATCAGCCCACCGCCATCTTCAAGATGCCGGCGCGTGCCGTGGATCAGCCCACCACCATGCTCAAGTGGGGCGGCGCCAAGCCGGGTGCCGGGACCGACGAGAAGCCCACGACCGAGCCGGACGCCGGAGCGGCTGCCGGAGCGGACAAGGGCACGGCAACCGACCCCGCCAAGGGCGCCGACCCCGGCAAGGATGCCGAGTCCGGCAAGGGCGCCGACCCCGGCAAGGGTGCCGAAGGCAAGCCCGGTCCGGCCTGGGCCGCCAAGCCCTCCGCCGAGGCGGAGTCCGAGCGCACCAGCAAATTCGTGGCGCTCAAGCCGCTCGACGAGCCTGCGCCGCCGAAGGCGCGGCCGGTCGCGCCGCCGTCGGTGCCGCCGGCCGCCGAGACGGCCGCCGTCCCGCAGGTCGGCCCCGAGCGGACGACCCAGCAACCCCTGCCGCCGAAGCCCCCGTTGGACCTGCTGGCGGAGCTGACGAACACGCCGCCGCCCCGGCAGACCCCGGTGCGGACCGTCGTACGGCGGGTCAAGATCTGGACCCCGCTGGTGCTGCTGCTGGCCGTGGTGTTTGCAGTCGTACAGGCCGTACGCCCGCTGCCCACCCCCACGCTCGCGCTGACGGCCGACGAGTCGTACGCCTTCGAGGGGAACAAGGTCTCCCTCCCGTGGCCCGACGAGGGCCAGGGCTGGATGGACGTGAACGGCATCGGCACGGTCGACAGGTTCGGTGAGCAGAAGCCGGTCGCCATCGGCTCGGTCGCCAAGGCCATGACGGCGTACGTGATCCTCAAGGAGCACCCGCTGAAGCCCGGCGAGGACGGCGCGAAGATCCCCGTCGACGCGAAGGCGGAGACGGAGGGCGGCTACGACGCGCAGGGCGAGTCGACGCTCAACACCGTCAAGGAGGGCGACACCCTCACCGAGAAGGACGCCATCGCGGCCATCATGATCCCCTCCGCGAACAACATCGCCCGGCTGCTGGCCCGTTGGGACTCGAACGGTTCCGAGGAGGAGTTCGTCAAGAAGATGAACGACGCCGCCAAGGACCTCGGGATGACCAAAACGACGTACACCGACCCCTCGGGCCTCAAGGAGACCACCGTCTCCACCGCCGAGGACCAGGTGAAGCTCGGCAACGAACTGGTGCGGATGCAGGCGCTGGTGGACATCACCAAGCTGCCGACCTGGGTGGACCCGTCCGGCAAGAAGTGGGACAACTACAACCGCCTCGTGCCGTACAACAACGCCATCGGCATCAAGACCGGCTCCACCACCAAGGCCGGCGGCAACCTGCTCTTCGCCGCCACCCAGGAGGTCGGAGGCGAGAACGTCATCGTCGTCGGCGCGGTCCTCGGCCAGCACAAGCCGCCGATCATCGACACGGTCAACGCGGTCAGCAAGGAGGCGATGATCGCCGCCCAGGAGGCGCTGACCTCGCAGAAGATCCTGAAGAAGGGCGACGTCGTCGGGTACGTGGACGACGGGCTCGGCGGCCGGACGCCGGTCGTCGCCACGAAGGACGTCTCCGCGGTGGGCTGGGCCGGACAGACCGTCAAGCTGAAGCTGGGCGAGGACGGCACGGCCATCCCGCACGCGGCGAAGGCGGGAACCAAGGTCGGCTCGCTGAGCGTCGGTGACGGCACGAGCGGCAACGCGGTCGAGGTGCCCGTGGCGCTCCAGTCGGACCTCGTCGAACCGGGCTACGGGTCCAAGCTCACCCGGGTGAGCTGACGTACGTACAGGGCCGCGGCGGCTTGGGGGCGTAACGCTCCCAAGCCGTGCCGAAACGGTCGTACGTCACCGACGGAGTACCGCCCCGGCGCTCTGCGCCGGGGTGCGTGCTAGCGTCGCGAGAAGGGCAGGTCGCCCGCCGCGGGGCCCGGCCGAGAGCGAAAACAACGGGACACGGGAGTGCCTTCACGTGGCGACAGCGGAGCCGACGCACGCCGACGACGCCGAGCCGGGCCAAGAAGCCGGCCAGCGAATACGGCTGCGTACGCGGCACGTTGAACGCCCCGGCTCCGCCGACTCCCCGAACTCGTCCGACTCCCCGAACACGTCCGACTCCTCGGACTCCTCCGGGTCGGCCGAGGCTCCGGAGACCTCCCGGTCCGCCGAACTCCCCGAGGCCTCCGAGCCGCCCGGGAGTCCCGAGAGCCCCGGGAACGACACGGACCGCGAGGACGGTGAGTACCTCGCGGAGCCCGACGGCGTTCACGGGACCACTCGTCTCCACCGCTTCCTCCGGCACCCCGCGACCCTCGCCACCGCACTCTCCGGCATCCTCCACGTCATCTGGTTCTTCACGTTCGCGAACAGTGGGGGCGACCTCGCGGCGCAGGACGCGTGGGCCGAGTTCGTCGGACGGAACCCGGGTTCGGCGTACAACCTGGCCTGGTACGGCGGGATGCACCCGGTGTCGTACAGCGTGGTGTCGCCGTATCTGATGGCCGTGCTCGGCGTGCGTACGACGCTGATGATCGCGGGGACGATCTCCGCCGGGCTGCTCACGCTGATCCTGATGCGCACCAGGGCCGTACGGAACCCGGTGTGGCCGGCGCTCGCCGGAGTGTTCGCGCTGCTGTGCAACGCGGCCTCGGGACGCGTGACCTTCGGCCTCGGCATGGTCTTCGCGCTCGGCGCGACCGCCGTCGTCTTCTGCTGGCCGTACCGCTGGCGCTACAAACGCTGGGCCAAGGCCCTGTGCGCCGCGCCCCTCGCCGCGCTCGCGACCGCCGCGTCACCCGTGGCCGGACTCTTCGTCGGCTTCGTCGCGGTGGCGCTCTTCCTGCAGAAGCGCCGCCCGGGCGCGTACGCGCTGGGCCTCGCGCCCGCCGCCGTCGTGGGCGTCTCCGCCTGGCTGTTCCCCTTCTCCGGTACGCAGCCGATGCTGTTCGCCTCGGTCCTGCTGCCGTTCTCGTACTCGGTGTTCGTCTTCCTCCTCGTCCCCAAGGAGTGGAAGACGGTCCGGATCACGGCGGCGGTGTACGGCCTCTCCGTCCTCCTCGTCTGGCTGATCAGCTCGCAGATCGGCTCCAACATCAGCCGCCTGCCCATGCTCCTGGCGGGGGTCGTGCTGATCGCCGCGCTGCCCTTCACGGTGCCGCGCTCGCGCAAGTGGTACGCGATCCTCGTGACCTTCGTGGGCATGAACGCCTGGATCGGCTTCAAGGCCGTCGACGACATAGTGCACACGACGCCCGCGGCCTCCTGGGCCCGCGAACTGGCCCCGCTGGTCAACCAGCTCCAGGTCGCCGGCGCCGAGAAGGGCCGCGTCGAGGTCGTACCGGCCCGCTCCCACCGGGAGGCGTCCGCCCTCGCCCCGTACGTCAACCTCGCCCGCGGCTGGAACCGTCAGGCGGACATGGAGCGCAACCCCCTCTTCTACGACGACACCCTCAACTCCGCGAACTACCACGAGTGGCTGCGGCGCTGGGCCGTCCACTTCGTCGTCGTCCCCAAGGGCGAGCCCGACGGCGACGGCGGTGAGCGCGAGCGGGAGCTCGTGCAGCGCGGGATGCCGTATCTGAAGCAGGTCTGGGGCGATGCCAACTGGCAGCTCTTCAAGGTCACCGACCCCACCCCGATGGCCGACCCGCCCGCCGTCGTCGACCGGGCCGAGCAGGGTGAGCTGACCATCGAGGTGAAGCGGGCGGGGCGGGTGCTCATCCGGATCCCCTACTCGCCGTGGCTCGGGCTTGTCGACGCGGAGGGCAAGAGCGTGAAGCCGCCGCAGGAGACCGAGGAGTCGAAGCGGTTGCGGGAGGAGGACGACGAGATGCCGAAGGCGTACGAGAACGTCAACGGGTGTCTGATGGAGACGGAGGAGGATGTCAACGGGGACAAGTGGACGGAGCTGCTCGCTCCGCGGGCCGGCACGTATCGGTTGGCTGCGCCTTATCAGTTGCCCCGGGGGACTGGGTGTCCTGAGGAGATGAGGGACGCCGTCCGCGGGAGTGGCGGGTAGCGCATCCGCGGGTCCGATTTCGGGTGCGGGTTCGATTGGGCTGGTCGCGCAGTTCCCCGCGCCCCTGAAGGGGCGCCCGCCGTCAGCCCGGCTGGATTGGGAAGGCGATGTCGCACACCTCGTCCTCCGGGCCCGACGTGTCCCAATCCGTGAAGTAGATCTCTCGGCAGGGGCCTGCGTAGGTGTGGCCTTCTTCGGTCAGCCAGGCCTCTACTGCTTCGTAGGCGGCGTGGATCTGGGGGTTGGCGACCTGGGCCTTGGTGATGCGGGTGTAGGCGAGGCGGTGGGCGGGTTCGAGGCGGGCCGTGGTGTTCCAGGCGCGGGCGTGCTGGGCGGCCCAGGTGCGGGCGGCCTCCGGGTCGGCCACGGGGACGCAGGACTCCACGGGGCCGTCGCTCTCCTGGGAGACCTCGGAGTGGTAGACGACGAACGGGGAGCCGGTCGTGCCGCCGCACTCCTCCGCGGCGGCCTCCAGTCGTGCCAGTGACGCCGGGATCCAGACGGGCAGCTCCTCCACGAGGGTGTGCCGCTTCTCGGTGATGACCCACTGCTCCGGTACGTCCACGGTGTGGACCTCGAATGTCGCGTACAACTCGGAACTCCTTCCGGAAAGCCGTCCACGGAGGTAGTGCGCGAGTGTCCGCTGCCCGGCGAGGCGTTCCTCGACGTCCGCCCAGTAGGCGGTCACGAGGTCCGCGGCCGCCTGTCCGTCGGTCTCCTGCCGCTCCACGACCTCGGCGATCCTGGCGAGCGGCATGTCGAGTCCGCGCAGCAGGAAGACCAGGCGTGCCCGTTCGACCTGGGCGGCGCGGTAGTAGCGGTAGCCGGTCGTGTCGTCGACGTGCGCGGGGCGCAGTAGGCCCAGCCGGTCGTACAGCCGCAGTGCCTTCGGCGAGAGCCGCGCACGGGCGGCGAACGAGCCGATCGTGAGCAGGCCCTCGGCCGGGGGCAACGCGTTGGTCGTGTCGGTCACGGGTTCCACGGGCCCATCCTCCGTCACCGGGCGACTGCCGCCCGGCGGGGAGGACGGTGCTCCTTGCCCCAGGGGCAAGGTCAACCGACGGGAGCCGCCCCTTCGGGCGACGGCAACCGACGGGAGCCGCCGTGTCAGGCGACGAGTGCCTCTACGGCCGCGACGACCTCGGCCGACTCCGGCTCGGTCTGCGGGGAGAAGCGGGCGACCACCGTGCCGTCCCGGCCGATCAGGAACTTCTCGAAGTTCCAGCGGATGTCGCCGCTGTGGCCCTCGCCGTCCGCGAAACCGGTGAGCCGCTCGTACAGCGCGTGCCGTCCGTCCCCGTTCACGTCGACCTTCTCGGTCATCGGGAAGGTCACGCCGTACGTCGCCGAGCAGAACTCCGCGATCTCCTCGGACGTGCCGGGCTCCTGGCCCATGAACTGGTTGCAGGGCACCCCGAGCACGGTGAAGCCCTGTGCGGCGTACCGCTCCTGCAGTCGCTCCAGGCCCCCGTACTGAGGGGTGAGTCCGCACTTGGAGGCCACGTTGACGATGAGCACGGCCTGGCCCTTGTACTGGCCGAGGTCCGCGGAACCGCCCTGCAGGGCATCGATGTCGACGTCGAGAACTGAGTCAGTAGTCATAAACGGATGCTAACTCCGCTCCGAAGGGTCACGGGCGGCGCCCCGGTCACCCTGGGCCCCGACGAGAACCTCGCCCGCGGGGGTGCGGTAGTAGAGGACCGACCGCCCGGAGCGGCGCCGCTCGACCAGCCGGGCGTCCAGGAGGACCTTGAGGTGGCGGCCGACCGAGCCGAGTCCCTGGCCGGTGACGGCCACCACCTGGCTCGTGCTCATGGGGGAGTCGAGCAGGACGAGAACGCCCGCCCGCCCCGCCCCGAGCAGCCGGCTGAGGCTCTCGGGGGCGCCCGCGGCCGTCGGCCCGGTGTCCGCGAGCGCGCCCGAGCACGGATACACGACCGCGTACCGGTCGGGCTCCTCCCACGACACCCAGCCCTGCCGCTGCGGTGTCACGGGTACGAAGAGGAGCTCGGCGCCCGAGATCTCGCGGGGCGGGTACTCGTGGAGGTTGATCTGCAGCCGGTTCTCGCCGAGCCAGCGCATGCCCGGCCGCATCGCGTCCAGGGCCGCCGCCCAGCCGCCCTGGCTCAACTGGGCGACGCGGGCGACGACATCGGCTTCGAGCACGCGGCGGCGACGGGGCCAGTAGGGCCGTACGGCCTCGGTCCAGACGCGGGTGAGCAGGTCGGCGGCGCGGTCGGGGAGGTCGTCGCGGTCCTGGAGGATGCCGGGGAGCGGGCCGCGCAGGGCCACGGCGAGGTGGGCGCGGGCCGCCTCCGGGGAGGTCTCGCGCACGCGGGCGACCTCGGTGTCGAACTCCTCCTCGCCGCGCGGGGTCGGCGTGAGGAAGTCGGCGATCCACTCGGGCCCGAGCCCGGCCCGGACGAGGGCGGACGTGACGGGATCGGCGGCCAGCCGTCGTTCGTGGTCCGGCAGATGGGCCGCCAGCCAGGCCCGCTCGCCCGGGTGCGCGGCCGTCCCCGCCCGCAGCGCCTTCAGACAGGCGAAGGTCTCGGCGAGCGGCGAGAGCACGAACCGGCTGCCCGCGAGGGTGTCGGCGTTGACCTGCCACCAGCCCATGTCGACGGCCTCCTCCGTGTCCGTTCGCCCTGCTTCTGCCCTCTGGTCCGGCTGTCTGTTTCGCGCGGGCACGAAACTCTACCGGCCGCTCCGGCCCCGGTCCGAGACTCCGGGCATGCCCATGACGTCGTACCGGTCCCTCTTCCGTACCCCCGAGTTCACCCCGCTCTTCCTGGCCTCCTCGGCGCAGGTGGCAGCCCAGACGATGAGCGGGCTCGCGCTCGGCACGCTGGTCTACCGGGCCACGGACTCGCCGCTGCTTTCGGCCCTGAGCATGTTCGGCCCGTCACTGGCCCAGGTGCTGGGCGCGACCACGCTTCTGTCGGCGGCCGACCGACTGCCGCCCCGGGCCACGCTGACGGGCACCGCGCTGGCGTTCGCGGCGGGTACGGCGGCACTGGCGGCCCCGCTGCCCCTGTGGGGGATCTTCGCCCTGATCCTCGTACTGGGCCTGGTGGCGTCCCTGGGCGGCGGGGTCCGCTGGGGGCTGCTGAACGAGATCCTGCGCGAGGACGGCTACATCCTCGGCCGCTCGGTCTTCAACATGGCGAACGGGATCACGCAGGTCGTGGGGTTCGCGACGGGAGGCGTCCTCATCGCGTTCCTGTCCCCGCGCGGCACGCTGCTCACGGCGGCGGCCCTGTACGCGACGGCCGCCGCGGTGTCCCGCCTCGCCCTGACCCCCCGCCCGCCGAGAGCCACGGGCCGCCCGTCGGTGCGCGAGACCCGGCGCACGAACGCGACCCTGCTCGCCTCCGGCCCCCGCCGCCACCTGTTCCTGGCCCTCTGGATCCCCAACGGCCTGATCGTCGGCTGCGAGTCCCTCTATGTCTCGTACGCCCCCGGCCACGCGGGCCTGCTCTTCGCCTGTGCGGCCCTGGGCATGCTGGCGGGGGATGTCACGGCGGCCCGCTTCGTGCCGTCCCGGCTGCGCCCGAAGTTGGGGGTTCCACTGCTTCTGCTGCTGGCGGCCCCGTACGTGCTGTTCTTCCTGCGCCCGGGGCCCGTCCTGGCGGCGGCCCTCGCCACCCTCGCCTCGGCCGGCTTCGCGGCGAGCCTCCTGCAGCAGGAACGCCTGATGGCCGTGACCCCGCCCGAACTGTCAGGCCACGCACTGGGGTTGCACTCGTCCGGGATGCTGACGATGCAGGGGGTGGGGGCGGCCCTGGCGGGCGCGACGGCCCAACTGACGTCACCGGGCACGGCGATGACGGTGATGGCGCTGGTGTCGATCGCCGTGACGGTGAGCCTGGTGCCGGGGCTGCGCCCCGTGCCTCTTGCGGCTAGCGCGCCACGAACTGCGTGAGGATCGCCTGGACCTCGTAGATGTCCACGCCCTTGGTGAAGGTCTTCTCGATCGGCGCCGGGGTGCCGGAGATCCAGATCTTCAGCTCGGCGTCGAGGTCGAAGTGGCCCGCGGTCTCCACCGAGAAGTGGGTGATGCTGCGGTAGGGGACGGAGTGGTACTCCGTCTTCTTGCCGGTGATGCCCTGCTTGTCGACCAGGATGAGACGGCGGTCGGTGAAGAGGATGGTGTCGCGTATCAGCAGGTACGCCGCGTACACCTGCTCGTCCTGCCCGAGCAGTCGCGCGTAGTCGTGCTGCGCCTTCGCCGGATCGATGGTGTGCGCGTTTCCGAACAGCGCCATGATGTGCCCCCGTTGGATGTGTGGAACCGGATGCGGACCGGACCGTGATGTCACAAGATCCTCACACTGTAGGGCAATCAGGGCACCCGTTCACCTGAGGCGGCCGGCGGCCGGCGACGGCTCGTCCCGGAGGCGGACCGGGGCAGTCCGATCTGTACGATTCCATTACCCACACCACCCTTGACAGCGTGCGTACTGTTTCGCGACGTTTGAGCCCCGCCGAACAGTTCGAGGCGGGGGCAGGACGCGGAGAGCGCGTCATGGGGGAATGGGGGGCGCCCGTGCGGTCCATGAGCACCATCACGATCCACAGACCCGAGGAACTGAGCGGCCCGCTGCGCCGGGCCTGGCACCGCGCGATGGACGAGTCACCGGACTACGCGAACCCCTTCCTGGCACCGGAGTTCGCGGCGGGGATCGGCCGGCACCGCGGCGGGGCGCGGGTGGCGGTCCTGCACGAGGGCGAAGAGGCCGTCGGCTTCCTCCCGTACGAGCGCAACGCCTTAGGGGTGGGCCGGGCCATCGGACTCGGTCTCTCCGACGCCCAGGCCCTCGTGCACCGGCCCGGCGTCACCTGGGACACCCGGGAACTGCTGCGGGCCTGCGGTCTTTCCGTCTTCGAGTTCGACCACCTCGTCGAGGAGCAGAAGCCCTTCGGGCCCTATGTCACGGGGACGTTCGCCTCACCGGCCATCGACCTGAAGGACGGCGACGACGCCGGCTACGCGGAGTGGCTGCGCGGCGCGTACCCGGGGCTGGCCAAGACGACGCTGAAGAAGGAACGCCGGCTGGCGCGCGACCTGGGCGAGATGCGGTTCGTCTTCGACGAGCGCGATCCGGGGGCGCTGCGCACGCTCATGCGGTGGAAGTCCGCCCAGTACCGCAGGACGGGACGGATGGACAGGTTCGCGCGACCGTGGATCGTGGAGCTCGTGGACCAGCTGTTCCAGGTCCGCGAGGAGCACTTCACCGGTGTGCTGTCCGTGGTGTACGCGGGGGACCGGCCGGTGGCCGCGCACTTCGGGCCCAGATCGCGCACGGTGTTCGCGCCGTGGTTCACCGCGTACGACCCCGACCTCCAGTACTACTCGCCCGGCCTGATCATGCACCTCCGCATGGCCGAGGCCGCCGGGCGGGACGGTGTGCGGCTCATGGACCTGGGGCGCGGCGACAAGGAGTGGAAGGACTGGCTCAAGACCCGCGAACTGCGCGTCGGCGAGGGCTTCGCGGCCCGCCCCCACCCGGTGGCCACGGCACACCGGCTGTGGCGCAGGCCCGTGCGCGGGCTCCGGAACACGGTCCTGGCCCATCCGCGGCTGAGGGAACCGGCCGACCGGCTGCTCAAGACGGTCGGCACGCTGCGCACGTCGGGCCGCATGGACTCCGGCCCGGCCCCACGACGGAACGCGGACCTGCGGGGCACCGCGAACGCGCAAGGCACCTCGAAACCACAGCGGAATGCGAGCGCGCGGGGCAATGCGGCCCCGCAGCGGAAGAGGTGACGATGCCGTACGGATCGCGGCTCGCCGCGACTATGGCACGCCGGCTCGGACGGGAGTGCGTCTACACACCCTCGGCACGCCTGGCCCTGTACCTGGCACTACGACGCTGGTGCCGCCCGGGCGGTCGGGTGCTGATGTCGCCGGTGAACGACGACGTGATCCTCTTCGTCGTCCTCGCGGCCGGACTGCGCCCGGTCATGGCCCCCGTGTCCGTCTGGGACGGCAACATCGACCCGGCCGCCGTACCGGAGTCCACCTGGCGCGGAGTGGACGCCGTCCTCACCACGAACCTGTACGGCATGCCGGACCGGGTCGTGGAACTGCGCCTGCGCTGCGAGGAGTTGGGGATCCCCCTGATCGAGGACGCCGCGCACGCGATCGGCACGCACCTGGACGGGCGGCCGATCGGGACGTTCGGAACGGCGGCGGCCTTCAGCCTCTCCAAGCACGTGGCGGCGATGGCGGGCGGCTTCCTGGTCGTGGAGGACGCGCGCACCCGCCGGGAGCTGGAGCTGCTGCGCGACGACCTCCTGGTCCCGGGCCGCCTGGCCGGCGACCTGGCAACCGCCCTGCGCCCACTGGCGCGTTCGGCCGTCCGCGGCCTCCACCTGGTGCGCCCGGCCTGGCGCACGATGCAACGCCTCGGCCTCCTGGAACGCGACGACTTCCGGATGGCCCTGCACGCGCCCCGGCTCTCCGCCAGTGCACTGCGGGCGCCGAGCCTGACCGCGTACGAACCATGGATACGCGTCGACCTCCACGACTTCCGGACCCGCCACGGAACCCTGGTGCGCGGCCAGTTGAAACTCCGCATGGCGCTGCTCGACGAGAATCTCACCCGGCGCCGGGCAGGCGTCAGCGTCCTCTCCGGCACGGCCTGGGCCTCACCGGCGCTCCGCGACCGCGCGGCACGGGGCGGCCCGCTGCCCCTCTTCCGGGTCCCGCTCCTGGTCCACAACCGTGACGCCCTGGTGCAGCGCCTGGTGAATCACGGAGTGGTCGCGGGCTACATCTACGATCCCCCGCTCGACGACTACGCGGGCGCGGAGTTCGTCGAACCGTCCCCCGACCCGTCGTCCGCCCGCTGGTTCGCCTCCCACGTCCTGCCGGCCGATCCCCTCCAGGCCCGCACTCTCACCGCCGCCCTCACGAGAGAACGGACGAGGACAGCCCACCCGCCCGCTCCGACCGCCGCCGTCCCGGACGCCACACCACCGGCGCCGCTGGGCCAGTGAACGGCCGGTGAGCGCCTGTCAGCAGCCCGAGTGACTCCGGCCCACCGCGGCCGGGGTCTCAGGGACGCTCCGTGTCGTACGCCGTCTGGTTCCGCTCGATGTCGGGGTTGTTGTCGACGGCCCATTCGGCCAGTGCCACGGCGGGCTCGATCAAGGTCCGGCCCATCGGGGTGAGTTCGTACTCGACGCGGGGCGGGACCTCGGCGTACGCCGTGCGGGACACCAGGCCGTCGCGCTCCAGGTGCCGGACCGTGCGGGTCAGCATGCGCTGCGAGATGCCCGGGATGCGCTGCTGCAGCTCGGTGAAGCGCATGCGCTCGCCGTCGAGGGTGGCCACCACCAGCAGCGTCCACTTGTCGCCGACGCGGTCCAGGATGCCCCGGATCGCCCGGCCGCCGTCGCCGCGGATGAGACAGGTCCTGCGGTACTTCGACATCGGCGTCCCCTGTTCGCAACGCACACCGGTGTGCCTTTTGTAAGGGTCTCGATAGTCACCGACCATGTGCCTACTTACAAGAGGTAACCATGACGGAGGACGCAGAACATGGAGATCGCCTACTGGATCGTCGCCGGACTCCTCGCCGCCTTCTACCTGTACGCGGGTGGCAAGAAGGTCGCGCAGAGCAAGGAGCGACTGGCGCCCATGATGGGCTGGGTGGACACGGTTCCGATGGGGGCCGTCCGGGCCATCGGGACCGTCGAGATCCTCGGCGCCGCCGGCCTCGTACTGCCGCCGCTCACCGGGACGGCCCCCGTCCTCGCGATACTCGCCGCACTCGGCTTCCTCGTACTCCAGATCCTGGCGACCGCCCTGCACCTGTCCCGCGGAGAGGTGCAGGAGACCGGCCTCAACGTCACCCTCATCGCGCTCGCCGGCGCGGCCGCGTGGCTCGCCACGACGTGGTGAGTCCGTGATCGGTCCGGGCTCGGTCCAGAGCGCCCGACATCAGCCGGTGGACCGCCTCGGTCAGCAGGCGGCCTCCGGCAGCGTCGTGTTCGGCCGGGACATCGCCGCCGCGAAGGCGGTCGCCGACGCGCTCGACGTCGGCATGATCTCGATCAACGGCCCCTCCGGCACCCAGGAGGACCTCCCCTTCGGCGGGGTCGAACTGTTCGGCGTGGGGCGGGAGTTGGGCGCGTACGGAATGGCCGAGTTCGTCAACCGGAAGGTCGTACGCGTACGGGGAGAGGCGGGACGGGCAGGTCGGACGGGCTGACCCCCGGGTTCTGCCGGTTGAGGACGAGGGACGATGGAGCCCATGTGTACCCCGCCTCCGACCTCGAATGCGCCGCACTCGGCCCTGCCTCCGCCGGACCCGCACGTCGTCGCTCTGGCGCGCCAGTGTCTGGAGGAGATCGACAGCCTGGTCGACGAGTGGGCCGAGTACGTGGGGCCGGTCCGGGCCTCCTACTCGGACATGGTGTCGCAGCAGGAGTTCCGCGACAGCGCCTGGCAGGCGTTCGAACTCCTGCTGCGTACCGTCGCGCGGTTGCCGGTGCCGGAGCATGTCGCCGGTGTCTCCGGGCGGGTCGGCGAACAGCGCGCCCGGCAGGGCGTTCCGCTGGACGCGCTGATGCAGGCCGCCCGTGTGGACTTCCGGGTCGTCCGGGCCGCGCTGGCGCGGCGCGCGGGGGACGAGGGCCGGGCGCGGCTGGTCACCTCCGCCTACTACGTGTGGGAGGCGGTCGAGCACCATGTCACCGGCATCATGACCGCCTACCAGCGCACCGTGCTGGAGATGGGGCGGCGGACGGAGGACGAGCGGCGGCTGTGGTTCAGCCGGCTCCTGGACAGCGGCGGCCGCAATCCCACCGTGTCCACCGGGCCGGCGACCTCGGCCGCGGTCTGGCGGCCGACGTGCTGGGCGGGCTGCACACGGGAGTTCCCCCGGCGGAGGCGGACCGGCTGCTGGAGACCGTCCAGGTCCACCTGTCGGGCAGCGGCTCCATCACCGACACGGCCGCCGCGCTGTACTGCCACCGCAACACGATCCAACAGCGCCTCAACCGCTTCGCCGAACTCACCGGCCGCGACCCCAGGCGCCCGGAGGACGCGGCCCTGGTCGTCCTGGCCCTCGGCGCGCACCGCCTCCGACAGATGTAAGGACACACGGCCGTCGGCGCGGTCCGGGTTCCGCGGAACCCGGACCGCGATCTTTCCGTCTTCCCTCGTCGGGCGGGCTGTTCTCCATGAGGGAGAACGCAGCCAGGACGGGAAGGCGGCGGACGGAACTCACCCTGCCCGTTGACCAAAATCTATTAAATCGGCTGAAAATTGAGATACATACCTTGGCGTGATTCTGCGCGATCAAGAAGCAGAATCACGCTCTCCGGGCGGCGTGGGCCACGGGCGGGACTCTGGGCGGCGGCAGGTGTCGTGGGCCTCGGATTCCTCGTGGCACTGGAAATCGCCGCACGTCACTACGGCCAGCCGGGGCCGATCACCAATCAGGCGCGAGAGGTGATCTTCGCCCCCAAATCCGGCTTCCTGCTGTACGCCGGTATGGCGTTGACGATGGTGGTTCTCACCTGGCGGCAACGGTTCATCGCGGTCGGCGCCGCGATCGGCATCGACATCGCCTTCGCGGCGGTCCGCTGGGCGGCGGACGCCAGGGTGACCGACGGCCACCCCTTCGGCAACGGCGCGCTGTGGGTGATCCTGGGCTGCGGGGTCGTCGCCCTGACCCGCCGCACCGGCCGGGAACGCGTCCTGCTGCTGAAGGGCGTCGGGCTGGGCCTGCTCCTGGTGGCCGGCCGCAAGACCGGCGACATCTGGCTGCTCATCACCTCCAAGACCCGCCCCGGGGTGCTCGACCAGTACGTGGCAACCGCCGATCACGCGCTGGGCAACCCGTCGTGGCTGGTGGGCCGGCTCGTCGCGGCCACCGGCCCGATCGGCTCGAACCTTCTCAACATCGTCTACGGCCAGCTCGCGGTGGCCGCGGTCGTCGTCGCGCTGTACCAACTGCGCCACGTGGCGGCCGAGCGCCGCTTCCCGCGCCACCACCTGGTGCGTACGTTTCTGGTGATCGGCCTCCTCGGGCCCGCCACCTACCTGATCTTCCCGGTGGTCGGACCGGTCTTCGCCTACGGCACCGGTGTCGAGCACTGGTCGTCGGTCGGCCTGTGGCCGGAAGCGCCGCCCAGCGGGCAGTGGGCGGTGGCCAACCTGTGGCCGCAGACGTTGCCGCCGATCAGCACCCCGCACCCCATGCCGTTCGACGCGATCACCCCACGGAACTGCATGCCCAGCCTGCACACGGCGTGGGCCACCGCGATCTTCATCCACTCCCGGAAGGCGCCGCGGGCTCTGCGATTCGCGGGCACGTTCTGGCTGGTCGCCACACTCGGCGCAACACTGGGATTCGGCTACCACTACGGCGTGGATCTCATCGCGGGCGTGGTGTTCACGCTCACGATCGAGGCGGCCCTGCGCTCGTTCGACCACGGCTGGGACCGCCCGGGGCTCCGACTGGTCGCCTACGGCACGACGGTCTTCGCCGCGCTCCTCGTGTCGTACCGCTATCTGCCACTGGAGATGGCCGGCCATCCATGGCTGTACGGACCACTCCTCGTGCTGACGATGACGTCCGTGATCTACGGATACGCAAGGACGGTCGCACTGTGGGAGCGGGGGCCGACGTCGGTGCGGCCAGTGGAACGGGAACCGCAGGTGGAGCTGGTTTGACGGGTGGGGGCCGGATGGTGGGTGGGGGGTGCGGGGTGCCCGGGGTGGAGGGGTGCCGGGGTCGAGGGGTGGAGGGGGTGGATGAACGGTCAGCCGGTCAGCCGGTCAGCCGGTCAGCCGGTTGGTCGGTTGCTTGGTTGCTTCGTTGCTTGGTCGGTCGGGCGATCCGTTGGCGGCCGGTCGCGCCGGGGATCCCTGCCATGAGGTGACGGGCGTAGGCGGAATCCGAGACGAGGCAGGGCTGCTCCCGCACCCGGAGGCGCTGTCAGTGCCTCGTGTGACCATCCTCGCGTGCTGAAGATCCCCGGATACGAACATGGCCCTCTGGTCGAGGGCGGGGCCTATCTGGACGATCCGTTGTTCTGGCCCGTGCACCTCGGTTCCTGCCTGCGTGGAGAGGACGCGCAACGAGCAGCGTTCGGTGCCGACTGGGACGCGGCCATTGAGCTCAACCGCAGGCTCACCGCCGTGCGTGAGTGGCCGGTGTTCGGCCTGCCCCTGCGTTCCGGTCACACCATCCACGTCGTCTACCGGAACTTCGAGGGCGACCGAGGGGTGGACTACCTCATCCACCACCCGACTTGGCCCGCAGCGGAAATCCTCGCCGTGGACGACGGCCACTTCATGGGGCCCGGTACGGCATGGCCGGAACTGCTGTCCGCGGCTCGACAGCCGGCAACAGAGGGCGTTGACGATTCGGACGCCCGCCTCCTGCTGCTGTTCCCGACCCTCGGGGATGCGCAACTCCCCGACGACGCGCCCACTGTTCTGACAGCCGCTCTCGCCGCTCTCACTGTGATCGAGGAGCCCGCCGAAGTGGCGAGGACGCTTCTCGAGAAGCAGGGGCAATGGGCGCGTGCGCACTGGAGGCTGGAAGACGGCATCCGGATCAACGACGGCGGCCATTCCTACCGAAACCCCCACAACGCCTTCGCCATACCCAAGGCCCATCTCCTGGAGATCAGCAACGCATTGAACGACGAGAAGCCCGGGCCTCACCGACCCTCCGACTGAAGCGCCGGACGTCCGTGCTTGTCGGTGTCAGCCCCGCACACAGCGGGCACGCCCTTATCGGCGTTGAGGGTAGGGGGTGTGAATCGTCTGGGGCTCGGTCGGGAGCGGTTGGTCCGGATTGAATCGCGGCAGGTCGTATTCAGGGACGAGGAAGCTGCCGTACGTCTCCGGAGCGGAGGACTCGCCCCAGGACACGGTGCCGGCGACTACGAAGCCGCCCAGCAACCGCTCGCCCAGGACGAAGGCCCGCGCGTCGTACCAGGGGCCGGATACCGCTCCGCGCAGTTCCTCTTCTTCCTCGCTGGATGCCGCGCGGATGGTCAGAGAGGGGTAGTGGTCCCGGACCGACAGGGCACTGACGTCCTTGAAGAGCACTTCCAGCGTTGTCGAGTGGCCTTGTTCGCTGTCCTGCTGTCCTCTGAGCAACAGCTGACTGTGTCCGATGATGTACGTGAACAACCGGAGAGGCCGCGCGAAAGCCACTGGCAGATCCACCAGGTTGACCTTTCGAGTCACCGCATGATCTCCCGGACCCTTGAGAAGGCCTGCGTCAACATCGTGGCACCTTACCTCTGAGGGATCACGTTCTCCCGTACCTCAATCCACCACTGTACGAACGACCTTGACGCCCTGGGCCGCGACTGCTCGGCTCTGTCTGGGGCGGAGGTGGACGGGATCTCCGCCGGGGGCAGGAGTGTCGCGCGGAGCGGAGCCGGGGTGAGCCATTTACTTAGCCTTTCGCCCATTCATTGAGAAGCGTCGCCACTCGTGTCGTATGGTCACTGACCTCCTGGCTGAGAGTGGGGAAGTCGTAGGCGGGGTAGTACGCCTCAACCAGGCCGTAGTAAGACGCGCTCAAGGACAACTGCGCCACGACCCGCTTCTCGGGTGTGTAGTGAACGAGCGTGTTACGGAAACCTCGTCCGTCCGTGTGCATGATGACGGCGCTCGCCCGGTGGGTGAGGATGGTGTCCAGGAAGCTGAGAGACGCATTGTCGAGTTTGCTGCCGTACTCGGCCTTCAGTTCCGTAAGGCTTGAAAGCACGTGGTAGAGCGTGATGAACCTCAGCTTGAATATGGTCTCGGCTGAGGCGGCGTTCTGGTCGGCCGCGACCATCACGTCGAGGAAGTTGAGCGAGCACTGAAAGGCCGACAGCGATGCCGCCAGCTCATCGGACAAGGCCGCATCGAAGAGGTGTTTGAAGTACCGCTCGGATCGTCGGTCCCGGCTCTTGAGCTCGCTGAAGCTCATGGCGGCCATGAATGACGACCCATGCCATGGGAGCGAGCGGGTCACCTGGTCGATGTAGCGCGCTTGGGTCTCCGCTACGGCCAAGAGGACCTGACCGATGGCAGGGATGTCGGACACAGCCATGGTGGGGATACCCATGAAGAAGCTGGCCACCTGGGTTGTGCTCACCAGCCGGCCGCGGTAGCGCCACTCGCCGAGGTCGGTCTCCAGCACCCGAGCCGGTGGAAACCAGGTGTTGTTGAGGTACTTCTCCCGGCCGGCATCGATGATGCCGGAAAACTCACCGAGAACGCCTACGTGTCCGGCCTTTGAGCCATCGAACATCTTGACGCTGTGCCGTGCCTTCTCGATGACCGCCTCGTGGTTGTAAGCCAAGAGCGCTGCCCGCTGCGGGTCGATGACCTTTAGGGTTCTATGTGACTCGTAGATGAAGAGCGATAGGTAATTGTTCATGCAAAAGGTGGGGATGACCGTGTTTCCCTGATCTGTCAGCCCGCCCTCCAGGAAGCGGCGAGAGAACATGAGGTCGCTTTCGATGAGCCGATTGGCTATTTCGTGCTTGAGGCTGGTGCTCGCGCTCATCCGCTGTCCCCTTACAGCTGTTCCTTGTTGATGAGGTTATATCAAACCTATTAGCCGGGGCCAACCGATTTTTGGCGAATCCGATTCGTCCGCAAGGTGGGGTGCGGAGGGAACTGGCGCGACTCCTGGGATTGGGACGCGCAGCGGAAAAGCGATTGATCGGCGCGTTCCTGCTCGACGATTTCCGCTTACGCATCTGGTGACCGTGGGGCGCTTAATGGCGGACCGCGCTGGGTGCGGAAGACTGACCTTCTCCCATGGGTGGGCCGAGGGGGTGGCGTCCGGGTGGGCCGAGGAGCGGCGTCTCCCATCCCTCCGAAACTAACAATAATGTCACTAACATTGATGTTAGCCTCTGGGGTGTTGCTTGGAGCTGAAAGGTGACGGCATGGCAGATTTCGTGGGCAGGCGGCACGAGCTCGAGACGCTGGATCGCGAGTTGGGCAAGGTGACGGCCGGGCTCGGTGGGGAGCGACCCGGGCGGTGCGTGATGCTTCGGGGGCGCCGCCGGGTGGGTAAGTCGCGGTTGGTGGAGCGATTCGCCGAGAGGTCCGGTGCGCCGTTCCTCTTCTACGCCGCCACGGGGGCGTCGTCGGGGGCGGATCTGGAGCGCCTCGGCCAGGATGCGCAGTCATCCAGCCTTCCGCTGTCGAATCTGCTGTCCGCTGCCCGCCCGGCGAGTTGGGACGCCGCCTTCGATGTACTGGCGGCGGCACTGCCGCACGACCGGGCGAGCCTGGTGGTCATGGATGAGGTGCCCTATTTGATGGACGCGGAGGGCGCCTTCGAGGGCATGCTTCAGCGGGCGTGGGACCGAGTGCTGGAGACGAAACCGGTTCTGCTGGTTCTCATCGGCTCCGACCTGTCGATGATGGAGGCGCTGAACGACTATGGACGCCCGTTCCACCAGCGCGGACGGGAGATGGTGCTGGGTCCGCTCAACCCGGCGGAGGTGGGCGAGATGCTGGACCTCGATCCCGCCTCGGCCTTTGATGCGGCCTTGATCACCGGTGGACTGCCGCTGATCTGCGCAGAGTGGACGCACGGCGCCGGGATGTGGGAGTTCCTGCAAGCGGCACTCAGCGATCCGGTCTCGGCCTTGCTGGTGTCGGCGGAGCGCTCGCTCGCCGCGGAGTTCCCCCAGCAGGTCCAGGCCCGCACCGTCCTCTCGGCGATCGGCAGCGGTGAGCGGACGTTCTCCAACATCGCCCGCGCCGCCGGCGGGATCGGGGCGACCCCGCTGCAGCGGTCGCTGGCGATCCTCATGGACAAACGGGTGATCGCGGCGGAGCTTCCCGTGTCCACGCGACCTTCGAAGGACCGTCGCTACCGGGTCGCGGACCCCTACCTCCGCTTCTGGCTGAAGCTCCTGGGCCCGGCGATGGAGGAGATCGAGCGGGGCCGGGGCGACCTGACGCTGCGACGCATCCGCGAAAACTGGACCAGCTGGCGTGGCAGGGCCGTTGAACCTCTGGTGCGCGAGGCGCTGGCACGGCTGCTGCCCGACGCGAACCTCCCCGCCGCCCCCGCCATCGGCGGCTACTGGACCCGCACCAACGATGTGGAGATCGACGTCGTAGGAGCGGACCGCGCGCCGGTCGCCAAGGAACTGCTGTTCGTCGGCTCGGTGAAATGGCTGGAGAACTCCCCGTTCGACCGGCACGATCTCGCGGCGCTGCACCGACACCGCGCCGCGCTCACGCCTGCTCCCGTGCCTGTGATCGCGCTCTCGCGCAGCGGCACCGACTGCGCGGGGCTCGACGCCGCGTACGGCCCGGCGGAACTCCTCGCGGCGTGGTCCTCCTGAGCACGCGGGAACACGTGTGGGTGTCAGGTGTCTATGGCCCGTCGTCCCAACCCGGGTCGGCCGAGCCTCCGGCCCACCACGACGGCGACACCCTCCCGCTCACACAAACGGCCCCGAACGACAAGTGGGAGATCAGGCCATGGACGTATCCGAGCGACGAGGAAACCTGACCTGCCTACCAACACGCTTTCCAACTGTGGGGGTGGGAAGTTGGGGTGCGTACGGGGACGTTCGCCTGGGTTCATCGGCGGTTGTGTGAGGACCACCCTGGTCCTGGTCCCGTCTGAACGGCCGTGAACGGGGCTGAATGGGACGGAAACTGAGACGGCCGCGCGTGCTGCCTACGGGCGTGGCAGGTCGTGGGACAGGTCGCAGACGTCGTCCCGGATGTGCAGCCTGCAGAGGCCCTGGACCAATCCGAAGGGGCACGGATGCATCGCCCACTCGGCGCGATAGCGAGCCTCACCATGTCTCCTGAGCACAGTGCCGGAGGCAATCCACACAGTGTGAGCGAACGCCGGACGTGGATAGCCCGACTGCCAAATCGGTGCCGCCGGCGTCCGGATAGTCAGGGCTGACGGCGATGTCGGGGAACTCGTGGATGGTCACCGTGATCACGTCATCCGTGGTGCGGAGCAGGACATGCGCCAGTCGGGGACGCACATCATGCTGTGAGCCGGCACTACTGGATCGCCCGGTAGCGGATCGATTCCACGATCCCCTACCGCCTTGAGTGCCGGGTGCTGCGCGTGGTCAGGGCCTGACCGCGAACACCATTCCGATGTCGCCGGCCCGCTGCACCGAGTCCTGCTCGGTGCTGACTTTGAAGCCGTGTGTGAGGAGGACCTCGCGGACTGTGTCGCGGTTCTGCTGCCAGCCCTCCACCTCGACGACGGCCTGGCGGACCAGCGGCCAATGCCGTTCCTCGATGCCTCTGAGTACCTCGAGTTCGGCGCCTTCCACATCGACCTTCAGCAGGTCGATGTGGTCGATGCCCTGCTCGTCGAGCACCGATGACAGGGGCCTGACCTTCACCCGGTGCGTCTCGAGCCGCCGCAGCACCCGCAGCTTGCGGCTGATGAGAGGAGTGAGGACGGGGGCGGGTACGCGGCGCAGGACCGGTCCCAGGCCGCCCTGGCGGATCATTTCGACAACGCTGGCGGTGACCCGGCGCCGCTCGTCCTCGATGTTCCCCTGATCCCGCGAGGAGGACGAGAAGATCGTGGCGGCCGGAATGTAGCTGAAATCGAGCTCGTCGTCACGGGACGCCAGGCCGTAAGGGAGCGCGGTCAGACGCCCGTTGAAGAACTCACGAGCATTGCGTTCCAGTGTCGCGTGGAGTGGCGGCATCGGCTCGAAGGCGTAGATCCGCACGTCTCCGTCCAGCCGCTCATAGACGGCGGCCGAGAACACACCGATGTTGGCGCCCACGTCGAGTACCGTCGCGCCCGGCGTGCACTCGATGCCGTGAGTGAAGTAGCCGTCCACCTCCTCGCGCAGGAAGGACGCCTCCCAACGATTTATGCTGTGCAGTTCAATCGCATTCATGCTCATGACAAAGTGATGTACCAGGGCTGGAGCCAACAAACCAGCCCGCACCCTTCGCCTCGGCCGCGTCCCACGTCGCTCATGTCAGAAAGGCGGTTCTTCGTGCTGCCCTTCTCTTGACCCTGGATGCCACGAGAAGTCATCTGGCGACAGGTCGGTGTCGCAGAACAGGAAGGGGTTCCGTTGGCCTTCCAGTCCTGAGGAGTCCTCGCCCCAATCGTCGAGGGCGTCGATGGCCCGTTCTCGGTGCTGCCAGAGTTCGCTTGTTCCAAGGACCTCGCGAACGGAGGGCACCAGCGCCGCTCGGTGGTGCACCAACCGGGCATCATCCAGGAGCGGGATACATGCGGCGAGCGCTGCTTCACTGACGTGGCGATCGATGTCATCAACGTATGTTGAAGCGGCCGAGAAGAGCAGCGGTCGCATCCCACGCATTGCAACGGCCGGTGGATAGTCGTCGAAGGCAATGGCATCCCTCACGCCGTCGGCGACCGACGCAATCCACGTGAGCAGTTCGGCACGCATGCAGCCAGGGAAGGATCCGCGAGCTTTGTCCACCGGCAGCAATGTCCTCGGGTCGGACAGGACCGCTGCCACGTACCGGGCCGCAGGCACTGTCGCCTCGTAGATCGTGTTCTGGTGATGCAGGATTCCGTGCACGTTGTCGAGCGCCCTGGTTCTCACGCTCTGATCAGCGTTCAGTAGCGCGCCCAGCATCTCGGGCGCGTCCGTCGCCGGCCCGTATGCGTGACGCAACGCGGCCCAGTTGGTTCGAGTGAGGACCCGGTTCGGGTCGGGTGGCTCAAGGCTGGACGAAGGGGTGTCCTCGTCTCTCACGTCAACCGCCACAGGGGCGCTTCGTACTGTTGGGGGCGGCTGCCGATGAGGAGTTGGCGTAGGTCCTCGCGCTGGGAGCCGTTGAGGTTCAGGGCTTCGGTGAGGTGGCGGAATGTTGTGTGGGTGACTCCGTGGCGCCGGGCTTCGCCCTCGAACTGGTCGAGTTGGGCCAGCACGGTCTGTGGGACCAGGTCCGTGTGCTGCTGGTCTTTGAGCTGTGCGGCCTTGTTGCGTTCGTAGTCGATTTCCGAGTAGCCGCAGACTTCCCGGCTGTGCGCTTCGACCTCGTCGAGCGTTTCGGTCTCCATGATGGCGCGGGCCAGTTGGTTGCGGGTGACGGCGTCGTCCAGGTCGACCTCGTGGACGGTGGGGCCTTCGTCCGTGAGCGTGACGGGTAGGCCGGCGTCCTGGACCTCGCAGGTGCCGCGTACGCCTCGGGCGGTGGCGGCGAGCATTCCGGCGGCCTCGGACGGGTGCCATTCCAGAACGGAGCCGATTGCCTCGACGTCCTTGGCCGTGAAGGTGTGGACGAGGGGGCCGAGCATGTCGCGTAGGTCGTCGAGGGGTAGTTCGCCGTCGAGTCCGGGGCCTGCGACCAGTAGCCGGATGGCTGCGTTCACCTGGCAGCACGCGGCAAGCGTGAGGGCGTCCGCGAGCGGGCTCTTCAGGGTCGGCTCGTCGCCCCGGGCGAGGATGTCGCCGCCCACGTCGAGCAGGTCGATCGTCTCCGGTGACAAGTGGGCGATGAGCTCTTCGAGTTGGCGTGTGATGCCCTCGGCGCCGTGGTGAGGGTCGATCAGGGCGAAGGTGTGCGGGAGCTCTGCCGCAAGCCGGGGGAGCGTGGAGCCCGCGGGTGCGATCGGGCGGGCGTCCGCCGGCACTGTCCAGACTGCCGGGGTGAGCTGTTCGAGGCCGGTGAAGTTGTCCAGCCCCCGCGGGCCCGGTACCGGGTCGATGAGGAGGCGGTCCCACGCGTACGTGAGGATCACCGTCTGCTCCTCGTCGCCGTAGAGGGCGGTGTGGAGCATGGCGGCGGCGACTGCGTCGCCCCCTCCTCCTGCTGCGACGATCAACCTCGTCATGCGGTCAGCGTACGGGGTGAGCGAGGTTGGGCGATCCCGTGAGTGACCTGCAGATTCGTACCGTGGGCAGAGTCCCGGCCGAACTCCCCCTGCGGACCCCCGTTCCCCGTGAGTCCCCGCCCGTTCTGGCACGGTAGTGGCACGGGCGCCCTCTGATCCACAGCCCTATTCTGGCCGTCGGGCTGTCGGCTTGTTACGGGATGTGGGGGGACGGCGTGAAGGTTCCTGTGGCCTTGATTGGCTCTCGGGTAGAGCGCACAGCGTTTGATCAGCAGGTGAGGCTCAACTTGTGTGCCCTGGATCCGGATCAGGGGTACCGGCTGGACGCCGAGTTGGTACTGGAGGCGCCGTTTCTGTTCCGGGACGCCGCTGGCGAGTGGCACGAGCTGGATCCTGGCACAGGCGTGCGTCTCGCACCTGTTCTAGCGCTCTACGGGCAGTCGGTCGCTGCGGTCGACGTGCGCGACCGGGGTGTGTTGGTCATCGACTTTCAGGATGGCGCAGGGCTCTGGGTTGGTCCGGACCCTCAGTTCGAGTCCTGGCATCTGACCGGCCACGGTGTCGCCTCTCTCATGGTTGGTCCAGGCGGCGAGGACGGCTGGGATCGTTGATCGGCGACAGCCCCTTCTACGGCACGAGCCTTCGGCCTGGCCGACCGCAGACGAGAAAATGTGGCCTCTCAGTGTCGGGTCCAGATGAGGATGCTGGCGCGGTGGAGCGCGGCCTGATGGGCGATGGCGAGTTTGTCGGTTCGTGTGGCCAGGCCCTGCCACTGCTTGAGGCCGTTGATGCAGCGTTCGACGGTGTTCCGTTGCTTGTAAGCCTCGCGGTCGAAGCCGGGTGGGCGGCCGCCGTGACGGCCTCGCCGATAGCGGAAACGTCGGCAGACCGCGGCACACGAACTGGGCCACGCCCTGGGGCTGTGCCACAAGTCGGACGCGGGCGGTCCGGCGGATCAGGGCCGGACGCCCCGGGCCCATCGCCCAGGCCGCCGAGATCAGGAATCCCGGCCGGAGGGGGTCAGCCCTTGAGCAGGTTGTAGGCGAGACCCACGACGAGGTACCCCAGATAAGAGGCGAGTACCACGCCCAGCATCGCCAGGAGCTTGACCGGCGTCCCGAACGGCTTACGGGCGAGGGAGAGGTTCGCGAAGAGGCCCGCCGTACCGATGGCCCCGCCTATCGCCCCGCCGCCCGACAGCAAGAGGATCGGCACGATCGAGAGGACCAACTGCCACCAGGCGAGCCCTCGGACCCTGGCCCACGGATCCGGCTTGCCGAGCGAGTTCTTTCCGAGGTCAGGGATCTGCTGCATGTGCGGGAAACCCTCATTCTCTTCATCGTGATCGTGCTCAGCCGTCAGGATGCGGGTGACGGGCCCACCGGGCAACGACGCGCCGACAACGGTTTGCCTACGAAACTCGGCTGTCAACGGCTGTCAACGGCTGTCAACGGCTGGCTCGGCGCCCTTGCCCGCGCATTCGGTCCGCCTGGGACGGTGTCCTTCGGATCAGCCTGCGATGCCGGGCGCCCCGGGCCTGACCTGATCAGAGAGACACGGCCTAGCCGACACTTGTGGCGCGGGTGTGGCGCGGCCGTGATCACAGCAAAGGGCCAGTTGCAGAGGATCAAGCCTCTGAACTGGCCCTTAGTCGTGTGCCCCCGGCAGGATTCGAACCTGCGACACCCGCTTTAGGAGAGCGGTGCTCTATCCCCTGAGCTACGAAGGCGGGGCTTGTGCGAAACCTTGTACGGAACTGGTGAACAGATCGTGCCTGGTCTCGCGGTCAAGCCCTGAGCGTTCTGGACCATGTCGCTGCGGGGACGAGGCGCGCGGTGGACCGCGTGACACGCCGCAGCGCCCGCCGAGAGCGCTCGGTCCACAGGGTACCGGATCTGGACTCAGGCGGGCGCTGGTGTCTGGAGGCTGGACGAGGGTGGCAGGCCGTGGGTCTGAGGAGGGAGGCTCCTTCCTCCTCACGCCTCGTGCAGTGCCCGACTGGTCGAGTCGAGTTCTGCATGAAGCCGAAGCTGAAGCTGAGCCGAGGCCGAACGTCAGCTGTTGCTGCGCCTTGATGCCGTAGTGGATGAGGCGTCCGTTCCGCAGGGAGGCTTCGAGCTGTGCGTGGACGGCCGTTCCGGTGGTGCCGACGCCGCGCACGCCGCCAACACTGGAATCATCGCCGCACGTGGAAAACCAGTTCTGGTGCGGAATTGGTTCGGGCAGCCCGTGATACCCATTGCAGGGCGAAATTCCGTGACGGTCGGAAAGGTCTGGTTGGGCAGGCTCGGCCGTGAAGCCTCCGCACCGCCGCACCGCACCGCCGTACAGCACCGCCGCACCGCACCGCACCGGTCCGCGTCGCACAGCTGGTTTGGCCTGCGGCTTCTCCATCTACCTTGTTTCTCTGCCCGCTTGCTAAGAATTGTTCGTAATCGATCGGATGGTGGATCGGAAATTTACTGTTCTTGACGTTGGTGAAACAGGCATGGTGCATTCCTGTTGATCGCCGTTACCGTCGGGGTCCGGGGATGCGGCGGCGGGGAAATGGGGAGGGGAAATGGGGGAGGGGAAAGCGTGGCCAAGATCATGAAGGGCGGGGTCGAAGGGAGTATGGGGGACGGATTCCGTGTCGCTCGGCTGGCCGCGCTGCTGCTCACCGAGCAGCGAGGTGTCGATCCCGCCGAGACGTGGACCGAGCACGGGGGCAACGGCCGCGTGGCCGGCTCGCCGGGCCCATCCGACAGCGACCACCGAGAGCCCTTCGACACCTGGCTCGCGGCGGCGGCCGCGCTCGCCGCCGGGGAACCGAAGAGGGCCCTGGCGTTCCTGGACGGGCTGTCACCCGCTGCCGTCGTCGGCGGCGGCGTCGTCGGCTCCTCGGCCTCCCACGACCACCCGCCACCGTCACCGTCACCGTCCCAGGCACTCACCCGTGCGATGCGGGCAGCCGGGCTCGCCATGGACGCCAACTGGCAGCCCGGAGCGTGCCTCGTACCGTTACGGGCCGAAACCGGAACCGGAACCCCGGGGTCCGGGGGGCCTGTCTTCGTCGCCGACGAGCGGCTGCGGCTGTGCGCGCACCTCGCCGGCCGGTTCATTCCCGTTCTCCTCTCCGCGCGCATGACACTGGGACACGCGATGACCGCCCAGGCCGCGCGTGAGCGCGCATCCCGCTACGGAGCGCGGACCGAGGGCGCGGAATGGGACGTCTCGGAGGGCATCGACGAACCGCTGAGGTGGTACGACGGCCTGTACGAGCCGATTGCCGAGGCCGGCCACGAAGAGGCCGTGGCCTGTCATCTCCTGCTCGCCGCGGATCTGCGTGTCCGGGCAGGCGATCGGCAGGCGGCCGTCCCGCTGCTGCACGCGGCACTCCGGCACGCCTCCGGGCGCCCCGCCCCGACCGGTCTGGCCGAACTCCTCAGGGGCGACTGGGAACTTGGCCCTCCTGGTACGGCGGAACAATGCGCCCTCGGCCTGCCACACGTCCCGCCGACCCCTCCGCAGTTGACCCGGGCCGCCGAACGGTACGAACTTGCGGAAGCCGCCTACCGCGTGGCGGGCTCGCAGCGCGGACGAGCCGCGGCGCTGCTGCGTCTCGCGCACATCCACCGACTCCGCGGCGAGGCGGAGCCATGCCGCGCGACCGTGTCGGCGGCGCTCGCAGCGGCAGTGGCGGCCGGTGACGGGGCCTGCGCGGCGCTGCTCCGGATCCATCAGGTTCTGGACCTGATCGCAGCCGATACCGAGCCCGACACCGAATCCGCGACCGACAGCGAATCCGGGACGGAGTCCAGCACCGAATCCGCGACCGACACCGAATCCGGGACCGAGTCCAGCACCGAATCCGCGACCGACACCGAATCCAGCACCGAATCCGGGACCGAGTCCGACACCGAATCCAGCACCGAGGCCGACACCGCAGCGACCGTCGTCGCCTGGGCCAGAACAGTCGGCAGCACGTCCTGGCTGCGCGGACTGGCCCGGCTCGTCCAGGACCGGGCGGAGTCCTGGAGCGCGCAGGGGTACGTCGTGCGCAGCGACCGTGCCGCGTCGCTGGCCCGGCTGTTGACCCCCGACCGGGACGACAACTCCGGGGACACGAAGGCCCCGCCGACGGCGGGCACCTATGTGGCGGCGCGGCACCGGCTGGCAGCCGTCGTCGTCGCCGACCTGGAGCAGCGGGACCACATCGAACGGATCCGGCGCCGCACCGACCTGCGCGAGCCGCCCGAGCTCGCGCACTGCCTCGGTGCCATCCAGAGCGCCCAGATATTCCACGACCAGGCCTCCGCCTCGCGGGATCCCGATCTGATGGCCGCCGCGCGCTCACGCATCGAACGCGCACTCGGCATCGGTGGACTCCTCGTGGCGGCCGGGCCGTTGACGGAGGTCCTCGACGGCCTCCGTTCCGATCTGGCGGCCTGCCCGGCCCAGGAGGCACTGTTCCGGTCCCGTCGGTCCCGTTCGGCGGGGCTGGAGGAGGAGGCGGACCGCCTCGCCGGCGAGGCGCTCGTCAAGGCCGGGCAGATTCCGCACGAGATCTTCCGCGGTGTCGTGCGCTGTTCCGCCCTCGCCGATCTGGGCCGGTGGAAGGAGGCCCGCGCCGAGGCCGGAGCGATCGAGCCACGGCTCTCGGCCGTTCAGGCGGCCGCCCTCTGGACACGGCTGGGCCGGCCCGAGCGTGCGCGCGGGCATGTGCCGCTCGTCGGCGTCGTCGGCCCCGACGAGGACCACTCGTGGGAACTCGCCGCCCTGCAGGCCGACCTGGCACTGGCCGAGGGCGCCTACGGCGACGCCGCCGACCACGCGTCGCGCGGTCTCGCCGCGTACGAGGAACACCGTCTCAGGCTGGCCAGGGACACGCTGCGTGCCTCCTTCGCCGACGACCCGGTGCCGGCCGGGCTCCACCACGCAGCCGTCATCGCCTCGCTGCTGCCCGGTGGCAGGGACGCGGAGGCCGCCGCCTTCACGCAGGCCGAGCGGGGCCGGGCGGGGTTCCTCGGCGCCGTCCGCGCCCTCGACGCCGCGGGAACGGACCGGGAGGACCGTACGGCCGTCAGGAACTGGTTGGCGGCCGAGGTCCGCTGGGCCGCGGAGTTCGAGGAGCACGTGGGCGCCATCCGCCGTGAGGCGGTCGGTTCGCGCGGCGACCGGGCGGCCGCCACCGGAGAGCGGCTGTCCGAGGACGCGCAGCCGAAGGCGACCGAGCGGCGTATGCGCATCGAGGCGGTGGATCAGGCGCTGGGTGCCGCCGAGACGGTGGTGCGGCGGCGGGTTCCGGCCGCGCTCACCGCCGTCGGCGCCGACGTGCTGCCCGACGCGGCGGCCGTGGCCGAGGCGCTGCCCCTGGACACCGTGCTGCTCGCCCACCACCTCTTCGACGACTCGCTGGTCGGCTGGGCCATGACCCGCGACAGGCTGCTGGTCGAGCACGTGACGAGTCCGCCCGACCACGGGAAGCTCGCCCACCACGTGGTGGCGACCGCCCGCCGCTTCCGCGACTGGTGCGCCGCGGCGGTGGGCAGCGGTCCCGCGGAAGCCGACGGGCGCCGGCTCGCCGAGTGGCTGCTGCGGCCCTTCGCGGCGTCGCTCCAGCAGTGCCGGCGGGTGATCGTGGTGCCGCCCGCGACGCTCGCCCTGCTGCCGTTCCACGCGCTGCCCTGGAACGGTGACGTCCTCGGTGCTGCCCACGAGGTGTCGTACCTGCCCGCCGCGGCCGGGCTCACGCGGCGACTCGCGCAGCAGCCGGACCGGCCGTGGACCGAACTCGGGGCCCTCCTGGTGGGCGCCCCCGCGAGCGATCCGCGCCGCGGACTGCCGGAGCTCCCGGGTACCGCCGTCGAGACCGCGGAGATCGCCCGGCTGCTGCCCCGCAGCCGGCTGCTCACCGGTGCCGGGGCGACCCGCGCCGGAGTGTTGGAGGCAGCGCCCGGCCATGACGTGCTGCATCTCGCCGCTCACGGCCTCGTCGACGAACTCGCCCCGAACCGCAGCCGGTTGCCGCTGGCGGGCGACGACTCCCTCGGCCTCGCCGACCTCCTGTCCGTCGCCCGCGGTCCGCAACTTCTCGTGCTCTCCGCCTGCGACACCGGCCGGGGCAGGGCCACCGCGGGCGGCGACGTCCTGGGGCTGACCCGGGCCGCCCTGATCACCGGTGCCCGGCACGCGGTGGTGTCGCTGTGGCCGGTGCACGACAGTGTCGGCTGCCTGGTGATCACCAGGATGTACCGGCACCTCGTCCACGACCCGGCCGCTCGCGTCGGCGCCGCGCTGGCCCTGGCACAACGCGAGGTGCGCGCCCTGTCCGGCACGGAACGGCACGAGGAGTTCCGCCTGCTCGCCCGCCGGGCCGGGATCGACCCCGGCCCGCGTCCCCGGGCCCGCTCATGGGCCGCCGACGAGCACTCCGGCCCGTCCCGCGACAGCGAAACGGCGCGGCGACCGGCCGCGGCCGACCGGCACCCGTATCACTGGGCGCCGTTCATCCATGTGGGGGTGTGAGATGACCTTGAGAGCCCTGGTGATCGGTGCCCAGACCTACGGTCTGACCGGTGTGCACGCCGATGTCGAGCTGATGTGCCGCGTCCTTGAGGACCGCGGCTTCACCCACCTGGACGTCCGTACGGGGGAGCGGGCCCGCTACGAGGACATCAGGGAGGCCCTGGACCGGCTGCGGGGTGACCTCCGCCCGGGTGACGGGGCGGTCGTCTACTACTCGGGGCACGGCGGGCTGTCGGACGGACTGCAGTACCTGGTGCCCGTCGACATGGGCGAGAGCACCGCCACCGACTTCCGCGGCTACCTCGCGGAGGAACTCACCGCTGCCGTGCGCGCGCTCACCGCGGTCACCCCCAACGTCACCTGCGTCCTCGACGCCTGTCACTCGGGCGGAGCGGTACGGGAGGCGGCGTACGAATCGGGCTCGTGGGCGCTGAAGTCCGTACGGCTGCCACGCGTCCCCCCGGACGCGGCGCTCGCCCGCGCGGCACTCCTGGCCGGCCGCGACGACTCGCTGGTGCCGAACGTCGTACGGCTGACGGCGTGCGAGCAGCACGGCTCGGCGTACGAGGCCGAACTCCGTCCCGGGGCGGGCCGGCAGGGGGTGTTCACCGCGGCCCTCGCCGATCTGCTCGACGCCACCGCGGGCCGCCGTGTCCCCTGGTCGGTGCTGGTGGCCCGGGCCCGCGACCGGATCAAGGAGCAGCAGGTGCTCCAGTCGCCCGACGCGGGCGGCCCCTCGGGGCGACTGCCGTTCTCCCTGGAGGAGCCCGCCCAGCCGGAACGGCTTCCCCTGCTGCGGCGGGAGGGCCGGTTCCGCGTCCCGGGCGGGGCCCTGTTCGGGCTCGGTCCCGAGGACGAGGTCAGGATGGTGTTTCCCGACGACACTCCGCGGAGCGAGGGCCGGGAGACGTCCGTACCGGCGACCGTGGAGGAGATGGACGCGGGTGACGCGGTGCTGCGCGTGACGCTCGCAGCGGTTCCCCGGCCGCTGTCGGACGAGTTGTCGAGCGCGGTGGTGCCGGTCGGCTCGTACGCGCTCGCCGTGCGGGTGCGCGACCGGGGGCAGGTGCTGATCGACGCCGCAGGCCCGTTCGCCGACGCTCTGCGCAAGGAACTCGCCCGCTCTCCACGCCTGGTGGAGACACGCGAGGCGAGCGGCAAGGCCTTCGCCGTCGTACGGGTCCGCGACGGCAGGCCCGAGGTACTGGACCGCGCGGGGCAGCCCGTGCGCAGGCCGACCGATCCGGCGTACTCCGATGCCTCCGGGCTGACTGCGCTCCTGGAAGAGCTGGCCAGGGGCGAACGCGTCCGGTGGTTGCGCGACCCCCGGGACCCGAGCCGCCTCGACGCCGGGCTGGACGTCCTGTTCGAGGCCCGGCGCCCCACGGGGAACGGCGACTGGCGCGCGCTCAGGCCCATGGGTGAGCGCTTTTACGACGGTGACGTCTACCGGGCCGCTGTGCACAACCGCTCCGGCACGCCTCTGTACTTCTGGGTGATCGGCGTCGGACTGAGCGGTCGCACGGCACTGGTGACCAACGACCAGCCCAGCGGCTACCGGGTGGAGCCCCACACCGAGCGCGCGACCGCCCCCGTGCGGCTGTACTGGCCTTCGGACGTACCCGAGTCGGGGCCCCGCCCCGAGACGGTGCACCTGATCGTGGGCGACCGTCGGATGGACCTCAGTGGCCTCGCCTCGCGCGAGGCCCGCGACCGGTCCGCGCGGACGACCGACACCGCCCTGGGCGCACTGCTCCAGGAGGTCTGGGACGGAGTGCGGGACCAGCGGCTGGACGTCGGCGAGGAGTTCCACTACCGCGTGTGGACCGTGCACGCCGACGCGCTGCCCCGGCCCCGGGAGGCCGGCGCATGATCCCGTCGGCGGGAGGCCGGCACATGATCCCGTCGGCCGCCGACGGCGCGATGCGGGGGACCTGGAGTCGTCGTCCCGGGCCGGTGCACGCCGTGGTGCGAGCTACGGGGACCCGGCTGTCTGTGACGGGCCGGGCCCCCGTGCTGTCCCCCGAGCAGCCAGAGTGCAGCAAACGCGGCGGCACCCTCCCCGCAGCAGTGCGGAATGTGGGCGGAGACTCCGGCGGCTCCGTCCCGGCCCGCCGGGCGGCCGTCGCCGTGCCCCAACTTGCGCGAAAGGAAAGGGGTGTTGGCCACTCGACGGATACGATGCCGTACGCCGCCAATGCCGGAGAAGGCCTGGTTGCGTGGGGAGGTGCCGTGATGTCGGAGAAGTGCACGGAAGGCCCGGGGGCTGTCGACCGGTGGCCGCACGGCACGTTCCTGGCCGATCTGGCCGGCTCCCCGGACGTCACGAAGACCCTGCTCTCCCTGGGGACACCACGTCCGTACGAAGCGGGCGAACACCTCCTGATCGAAGGCCTGCGGGAGACGTTCGTACTGCTCCTCCTCAACGGCGTCACCAAGGTCACCGCGACCGCCGAGGACGGGGACACCGCGCTGCTGGCGATCCGGCTCGGCGGGGATCTGGTCGGGGAGTTCGCGGCTTTCGACAACCGGCCCAGGTCGGCCACCGTCACCGCCGCAGGCGCCGTGACCGCCCGGCGCATCGGACAGCGGGAGTTCCTGGACTGCCTGGACGGGCATCCGGCCGCGGCGCTGGCCGTCAGCCGGATGCTGGTGCGCAAGAACCGGTGGTCGGTGCGGCGCCGGGGCGACTTCAGCGGCTGTCCGGTGGCGACCCGCGTCGCCCGGGTCCTCGTCGACCTGGTGGAGGACTACGGAGAGCCGCGGCACGGCGGCGTGCTGATCGGGCCACGACTCACCCAGGCGGAACTCGCCGGACTCGTCGGCGCCAGGGAGCGCCGGGTGCACCACGTGCTCGGAGAACTGGCCGCGCGGGGAGTCATACAGGTCGGCTACGGGCGGACGACCGTCCTGTCTCTCGCCGGGCTGCGCACGGCCGCCCGGCTGACGGAGCCCGACGGCTGACCGGAGCCGGTACCGGACGCGCACGGCACGGAAACGAGGGGGAACCGGACGGATGCGGGACAACGACACGGCACACACGGGTGCGGACGACGGCCGCGGTGACGGTGGGGCGGCGCACGGCGACGTGCTCGGCACGCCGGACCTCCTCGCCCTCGACGGAGTGGTTCCCAAGGGCGGAGGACAGCCCGTCCACGACCGGATCGGCGGCGTCTCCCTCGGCCGCCCGCTCGCCTACGCCCTCCGGAACCAGGCCCGCCGGCCCGCGACGGCGGACCCGGACCGCGAGTTCCTCGTCTGCTTCCCGTTCGACCTGGAGGAACTGCCGGACGGACGCCGATACGAACAGGTCACCCTCACCGTCCACCTGGCCGACGGCATGCACGCGCTGAGCCTCGACCCCGCTCCCGGCACCGTTGCCGCCGACGGGACGGAGATCTCCGTGTTCGGACTCGGACGCCAACGGCTCCGCTGGACCTTCAGGGCCCCGGGGCGCGGCGGCGCGCTCCGCCCCGACGGACGGTGGGCCCAGGCTGTGGTGCGGATGCCGGCGTCCTCGGCAGACGTGTCCGGCCGGGTCAGCCTGAGCACGACGACCGTGCAGCCGGTGCTCGGCGGCGCCCTTCGGCGCAGGGCGGCACAGACCCCCTACGACACGCCGTTCCGCGTCAGGGCGGCGGAGGCATGGCCGGCGGTCACCCCGCTCATGCACCAAGGGGCGTTCCCCGGAGCCTGGGCGCTGGCCACGTACGAGGACCGGATGCGGGAGTCCGATGGGCCGGAGCCGGACGACGAGAGGCTGCCTCCGGGGCTTCGGCGGCTGTGCCTCGCGGTCGACATCGAGAAGTACAGCGCCCGCGACAACGCCGACATGGTCCGGTTGCAGCGCGTTCTGCTTCGCACGCTGCGCGCGGCGTGCGAGCGGGTCGGCGTGGTCTGGGAGCGCTGCGGCAGGCAGGCCCAGGGCGACGGCTATCTGCTCGTCCTCGAACCCGACGTCGACGAGACCAGAGTCGTACCCGGGCTCCTGGACGGACTGACGGCAGGCCTGGCGGCGGCCAACGAACGGGCCACGGAGGCGAACTCCGTTGCCGGGCAAGAGAGTTCGCCGGGCGACCTGGGCAGCGTCCGCATGCGGGCCAGCCTGCACCAGGGCATCGTGCACGAGGCGGACAGCGGATACGCGGGCTCCGCCGTGGTCGCCCTCTTCCGCGTACTCGACTCCGACCCCGTACGCCGCGTCCTCGCCGAATCCCCCGGCACCGACCTTGTGGCCGCCTTCTCGGACACGCTCTACCAGGATCTCGTCGACACCGGCTACGAGGGACTGTCGGCCGTCGGCTTCGAGAAGGTGGAGATCGAGATCGCGGCCAAGAACTTCACCGCAGTCGCGTGGGTCCGTGCGATGCGCTCCGCGGGCGAAGGCTGACCGGTTTCCCGCACTCGCCCTCGTTGCCCCCTTCCCCTTCCGCTTTCTCTTTCTCCTTCCTCCTTTCTCCCTTCGGTTTCGTTCATGTGTTCTGGTCTCTATCGGCAAAGGAGCCGACATGAGTGACACGGCGTCGGTGGACGCGCTGGCCACGGTCATCGCACGCACCACTCGGGCCATCGAGTCGGTCGGCGCGGACGACCGCGCGCCATGGCTCTTCGCGCGCTGCTGGATGCGGGCCAGCCGCTATGAGGAGATCGGCAGGGACCCCGCGGACATCGACAGCGCCCTCGCGGACTTCGGCACCCTGCCGGCGGATCTGCCCGGCCGGGCCAAACTGGCGTCCGTGCTGGCGACCGCTCTCCTCAGGTCGGGAGGGCTCATGGGATCCGTACGGATGCCCCGCGCGATGACTCTCGCGGACATCGCCGACACGGACCCGTCCCCGCTGCCGGACTGGCCCACGACATCCGCCGCGCTGCGGGCGGCGGACCTGCTGGTGGCCTGGCAGGAGAACCGGCCGGGGTTCAGCCCGCGCGCCGCGCTGCAGGAACTGGAGCGGTACGCGCGGATCGTCGGCGACACCCAGCCCCACGCCACCCTGGTCGACACGGCGCGGATGGGACTGCAGCACCTGGTCACCCAGGACGACGCCAATGTGGCCGGAGCCCAACGACTGGCCAAGGACGTCCGCGCGTTCGCCGACGGCCTGGGCCCACAGTCGCCGCTGCTCGACCGCGGCACGGTGATGGCACTGCTGCAGGAGGCGAACGCCAAGGCCATGCGTGGCGACCCCGAGGGCGCCATGGAGAAGCTGGAGGAACTCCGCGAGGCCTCGCTCCGGCTGCCCGTGGGCGATCCGCTGCGGGCGGCGGTGGACGAGGCGTGGAACCAGCTCGTCCCGTTTCTGGAGATGCTTCAGACCGGCAGTACGGCAGGCGGCGGGAACCCCCGTCGCGGGCAGTACGTGAATCCGGCCAGTGGCGATCACCTGCGCATGTTCGAGGAGATGGCCGACCAGCAAGGAATCCCGGACAACGAACGTGCCCTTCGGCTGTCCCAGCTCGGCACCGCCGAACTCGCCACGGACACACCGGAGTCGGTGGACAGCGCCGTTCAACACCTCACCCAGGCTCTGTCCGTCGCCACCGAACACGACCCGCGACGGACGTACTACCTGATGTTCGCCGGGGTCGCGCATCTGCGCCGGGTCGAGATGTCGGGTGGCAGGCGCGACCTCAGGACCGGCACGGAACTGCTCGAACAGGCCTGGCGGCGGGCCGAGTCCAGCACCCATGCGCTGTGGACCATGACCGCCATGCCGCTGGCCCACGCCTACCGGCTCGCCGGCCGCAACGAGCTGGGCCGGTCGACGGCCCTGAGCGGACTGCGCGGCCACGCGTGGAGCGTGCTGCTCCAGTCGACGCCCGACGAGATGCAGGCCACCGCACGCGACGCGGCCGGCGACGCCCTGGACACGGCGCGACTGTGTCTGATGGACCATGACCCGGAAGGCGCCGCCACCGCCCTGGACGCGGGCCGCGGACTGATCCTCTACGCCACGACCGAGACCCGTGGCATCGAGGCACGGCTCACCGCCGGGGGCAATCCGGCACTGGCCCGGGAATGGGCCCAGGCGCAGCGGAGCCACACGCCGGACGACGTGCCGGGCGAGCTGCGGCGCCGGGTCATCGGCGCGCTGGCGGGCGTCGAGCTGACGGCCGACGGCTCGCCGACGGCCAGTCCGGCCGCGGGCACGACACGGCTGCTCGACCCGCCGGAGCCCCACGAGACGAGGGCGGCCCTGCGCGCGCTCGGCGCGGACGCGCTGGTCTACCTGGTGCCGGGCGACGAGCTCAACGGCGCCGCGGTGGTGATCCCGGCCGACGCACCCCCGAGCCGGCTCCTGCTGCCGAAGCTGAACGACACCGGGATGGCGGCGTTCGAGGCCTTCGTCTCCGACGCGGCCCAGGGCATGACGGACAGGGACGCGCGCACCCGGGACAGCGCCCTGGTGACCGCACAGGGCAAGGCCCCGCAGGCGCTCGAGGAGATCTGCGAGTGGGCGTGGGAGGCCGCGATCGGGCCGCTCGTCGAGCGCCACCTGAACCTGCCCGCGGACCGCCCGGCGCGGCTGGTGCTGATTCCCGTACGGGAACTGGCCCGGGTGCCGTGGCACGCGGCGCGCACCCGGTCGGCGGACGGGACATGGCGGTACGCGATGGAGCGCGTCGTCTTCTCCTACACGCCGTCCGCCCGGCTGCTGTGCGAGTCGGCCTGGCGCGACCCGGTGCCCCTCACCGAGCAGGGGCTGGTGATCGGCGACCCCGATCCCGCCGGGAAGGCGGCGGACCTGCCCGCCGCTCGCCTCGAAGCGCTGGCGATCAAGGACTGCTTCTATCCGGACGCGCGATACGTCGGCAGGCTGCCCGACGGAGAGCCGAGCCCGGAAGGAGCGGGCACCCGCGACGAGGTGCTGCGCTGGCTCGCGGATCCCGACGGCGGCACCATGATGCATCTGGCCTGCCACGGAATCGTCCAGCAGAGCACTTCGGCGAGGGACAGTTCCTATCTGCTGCTCGACCGTGGTGAACACCTCGCGGCCGAGTTGCTGGTCCGGACCCTGGGCGCCGACCCGGACCGCGGCATCGCGCTCGCCGTCCTGGCCGCGTGCAGCAGCGGCCGGTCCGGGCGGGGTTACGACGAGGCGTTCAGCCTGAGCACCACGCTGCTGGCCGGCCGGGTCCGGTCGGTGGTGAGCGCGACCTGGAGCGTGCCGGACGAGGCGACCTCGGTGCTGATGTTCATGTTCCACCACTTCCTCAAGGAGGAGGGCCTGGCACCGGCGGACGCCCTGCGCACGGCACAGTTGTGCATGGTCGGCCGCCGGAAACCGCCTGAGGCCATGCCCGGCAGGATGCGCGCCCAGCTCCGCGGCCACGACCGGTCGGCCGTCGCGTCCTGGGCGGCCTTCGTGCACACCGGGCGGTGAGCGTCGCCGCCCCGGATCCCGTGCACCCCGCTCACCACCCGCACGGCAGACCCGCCTCGATCACCGTCGGGCCTCCCGTGGGGCTTGTCAGGCGTACGGTGCCGTCGAGGGCGGCGATGCGGCGGCGCATTCCGAGGAGGCCCGAGCCGGTTGTCTCGTCGGCGCCGCCGTGGCCCTCGTCGGAGACGGTCACGGTCAACCCCGTTGCCACGCGGGCGAGTCGGACCGAGGCGCGGTTGGAACCGCTGTGTTTCGCGGCGTTGGCCAGGGCTTCGGCCACGGTGAAGTAGGCGGCTGCCTCGACGCCCGCCGGGGCCCTGGGGCTGCTCTCCAGGTCACCCGTGTCGACGGTGACGTCGAGGCCGCTGCTCGCGGCGAGGGCCCGTACGGCGCCCGCCAGCCCGCGGTCGGTGAGGATCGGCGGGTGGATCCCGCGGACGACGTGGCGGAGTTCCGTCAGCGCCTCCTCCGCCTGGTCCTGGGCGTCGTCCAGGAGCTTGCGGGCCGCCGCGGGGTCGCGTTCGTACGCGCGTTTCGCGAGGCCCAGGCGCATGGAGAGGGAGACCAGACGGGCCTGGGTGCCGTCCTGCAAGTCCTGTTCGATGCGGCGCAGTTCGGCCTCGTGGGCGGCGACCACTCCCGCCCTCGTCGCGGTCAGTTCCTCGACCCGCTCGCTGAGACGTGCCCTGGGGGAGGGCCTGAGCAGGGCGGTGGACCAGCTCGCTTCCAGGTCCGCGAGTCGGATGATCAGGGGGAGGACGAGCGGTTCGCGGTTCAGGAGTCCGCAGCGCACTCCGTCCACCAGCAGCGCCGCCGGCCACAGCGGGAGCACCAGGATCGGCAGCACGCTGCCGTAGCCGTACTCGGCGAACATCCAGCGCAGGTCCATGAGCGTGCCGGGGTCGTGGACCGCGGTACGCAGACGGGCGCGGAGCGGGCCGTCGTCCAGGGGGAGGTAGGCCTCCGGGATCCGCTCGCCCGTCCACCGCGTCACCTGGCGGCGCTTGGCCCCGGCGATCCGGCGCACCAGCGTCACCGTCTCGGGGAGCAGCCCCGCGCCCACCACCGCGAGGGTGGCCGTGGCCGTGATCAGCAGGACCGTGAGGAAGAGCATCGTGCCGAAGGTCAGGACCGCGGCCCCGGCCAGCTGGACCGTTGCCCCGGCCGCCTGCCGCGTCGTCTTCCTCATGCCGTTCAGGCTAGGAGCCGCGGGGTGCCCAGCGCGGGAGAGCGGGGCCCCGTCCTGATGGTGTAGCCCGCTACACCACGGTTCGGGAGCGCGCTCTCTCGTGGCGCCGGGCCACCGCCGGGATCGTTGATCTCGGAAGTCGACGGCTCCCCCGGAGGGCCGACGGTCCCCCGGAGGGAGCCGGGCCACGGGGCAACCCCGGCCCACTGCCTCAACGACCCACTGCCTGACGCACTACCTGGCCCATCGCCCGAAGCACAGCCATGCCTCGCCCCACACCTCCCGACGTACGCGACCCCTGGAGACCCCCCGTGGCTACTTTCCTCTACCGACTCGGCCGGCTGGCCTTCCGAAGGCGCTGGTACGTCACCTTGCTGTGGGTGGCGGTGCTCGCCGCCGTCGGGTTCGGTGCCGCCAAGGCGCCCGCCGTCCCCGACGCGACGAACAGCATGCCGGGCATCGAGTCCCAGAAGGCGTTCGACCTGATGGAGCAGCGCTTCCCCGGGACCGATGCCGACGGCGCGACCGCCCGTATCGTGTTCGTCGCGCCCGACGGGCAGAAGATCACCGCCGCCGACCACCGCAAGGCCGTCGACACCCTGGTCGAGCGCGCCGCCGACGGACCGCAGGTCGCGAGCGCCGTCAACCCCTTCCAGGCGAAGGCGGTCAGCAAGGACGCGACGACCGCGTACGCCACCGTCACCTACAAGGCCGACGCGGACGACCTGACCGACGCCGCCAAGCACCGGCTGGAGAGCGCGGTCGAGCAGGCCCGGGACACGGGCCTCACGGTCGAGGTCGGCGGAACCGCCCTGGAGACCCAGCCCTCGGCCGGCGGCTCGGCTGAGGCGATCGGTATCGCCATCGCCGCCTTCGTACTGCTGATCACCTTCGGGTCGCTCGCCGCCGCCGGTCTTCCGCTGCTCACCGCGGTCCTCGGCGTCGGCGTCAGCATGGCGTCGATCATGGCGCTGGCCAGTGCGTTCGGTCTGTCGTCCACGACCGGCACCCTCGCCACCATGCTGGGCCTGGCCTGCGGCATCGACTACGCCGTATTCATCGTCTCCCGCTACCGCGAGGAGCGCGCCAAGGGCCACGCCCCGAAGGAGGCGGCAGGGCTCGCCACCGGCACCGCCGGATCCGCCGTCGTCTTCGCCGGGCTCACCGTCGTCATCGCGCTGGCCGGACTCTCGGTGGTCGGCATCCCGATGCTCACCAAGATGGGGCTCGCCGCGGCCGGCGCGGTCGTCGTCGGTGTGCTGATCGCGCTGACGCTGGTCCCGGCCGTGCTCGGGTTCTGGCCCAACGCCGTTCTCTCGCGCAAAGCCCGCAGGAGCGGACGTATCAAGGAGGGCGGCGAGAACAACGGCGGCAGCCGCTGGGCCCGCTTCGTCCTGCGCCGCCCCGTCCCCGTCCTGATCGCCTCCGTCGTCGGACTCGGGGCCCTCGCGATACCCGTCATGGACCTCCAACTGGGCATGCCGGGAGCCGAGGCCAAGCCCACCTCCACCACCGAACGCCGCGCCTACGACGACCTCGCCCAAGGTTTCGGCCCCGGCTTCAACGGGCCCCTCACGGTCGTCGTGGACGCAAGGAACGCCGAGAACCCGAAGACCGCCGTCCGTACGATCGAGGAGAGGATCGGCGCCACCGACGGGATCGTGTCCGTCTCACCGGCCCGGTTCAACTCGGCCGGGGACACCGCCGTGTTCTCCGCGATCCCGTCCACGGCACCCACCAGCGAGCAGACCGTGGACCTGGTCAAGAGCATCAGGTCCGACCGTCCCGCGACCGAGGCCTCCACCGGCGCGGAGTTCGAGGTCACCGGCACCACCGCACTGAACATCGACGTCGCCCAGAAGACCCAGGACGCGCTGATCCCGTACCTGATCCTGGTCGTGGGCCTGGCCGTCCTGCTGCTGATGGTCGTCTTCCGGTCCGTACTCGTCCCGGTCAAGGCGGCCGTCGGCTTCCTCCTCTCCGTGCTCGCGGCCCTCGGTTCCGTCGTCGCGGTCTTCCAGTGGGGCTGGGGCGCCGAGCTCATCGGGGTCGAGACGACCGGCCCGATCATGAGCATGATGCCGATCTTCCTGGTGGGCATCGTCTTCGGACTGGCCATGGACTACGAGGTGTTCCTGGTCGCCCGGATGCGTGAGGCGTACGTCCACGGGGACAGCCCGAGCCAGGCGATCCGGACCGGTTTCCGGTACAGCGCCCGGGTCGTGGTGGCCGCCGCGCTGATCATGATGGCGGTGTTCTCCGGGTTCATCGGCGCCGGCGAATCCATGATCAAGATGATCGGCTTCGGGCTCGCCATCGCCGTCCTCTTCGACGCCTTCGTGGTCCGCATGGCCCTCGTCCCGGCCGTCCTCGCCCTCCTCGGCAAGGCCGCCTGGTGGATGCCCCGTTGGCTGGACCGGATCCTGCCCCGCGTGGACGTGGAGGGCGAGGCCCTCAGCCACCGGACCGCGACACCGCAGGCCCAAAAGGACGAGGGCCACACCGAGGCCCGTACCGAAGAAGACGAGACAAGGCCGGAGTTCACAACCGTCTGACCGTCACCCACCGAGGGCCGCCCGCCACCCAGGGGCGGCCCTCGGCCCGTACGCAACCTCGTACGGGCACCCCCGTACGCATCCGGTACAGAGCCCAGCACCCGACAGGAATCCGCCGATGACCACCAGCCGGCAGCGACCCGTACGCGGACTCGTACACAGCCTCGTACGCAGACCCGTACGCGGACTCGTGAGCAACAGCCCCCGCGTCCTCGACACCTCGATCGCCCTGCTTCTGTTCGCCGTCTCCGTGCCCGGCGCGCTGTACGTCTCCACGGGCGCCGCACCCCCGCTCCCGTGGTGGGCCGTGCTGCTGCTCTCGGGTGTCTCCTGCGCGGCCCTGCCGCTGCACCGCACCCATCCGTACGTCACCGTGGCCGTGACCACCGCCTGTGCCGTGACGGCGGCCGGTCTCGGCCAGTTGCAGACGGTCCTGTCGCTGGGGCCGCTCATGGCGGCGCTCTACTCGTTCGCGCTGCGCACCGACCGCGACGGCGTCCGCAGGTGCTGTGCCATCGGGGTCGCGGCCCTGCTGATGACCACCGAACTGATCGCGGGCCCCGCCGACCGCCCGCTGGACCTCAAGACGGTCGGCCCCGCCGCCTGGGTCCTGCTGCCGACCGCACTCGGCAGCTGGGTCCGACTGCGACGGGCGTACGTGGACGCCGTGCGGGCCCGTGCCGAACACGCCGAGCGCACCCGTGACGAGGAGGCGCGGCGCCGGGTCGCGGAGGAGCGGATGCGCATCGCCCGCGAGCTGCACGACGTCACGGCCCAGCATCTGGCGCTGGCCAACGCCCAGGCCGGTGCCATCACCCACCTCATGCGCACCGACCCCGACCGGGCCCACGGGATCCTCGCCGACTTCGCTGTCTCCACGTCCTCGGCGCTGCGTGAACTCAAGGCGACCGTCGGCCTGTTGAGACAGACGGACGACGACCCGGAAGCGCCGCACGCGGTGCCCGCCGTCGGACTCGCCCGGCTGGCCGCCCTGACCGAGTCGTTCCGGTCCGCCGGACTCGCGGTCACCGTCACCACCGAGGGCGCGCCGCACCGGCTGTCACCGGGAGCGGATCACACGGCGTTCAGGATCGTGCAGGAAGCCCTCACCAACGTCACCAAACACGCGGCGGCGCGCGAGGCACGGGTCCGGCTCGCCCACTCCGACGACCGGCTGACCATCACGGTCACCGACGACGGAGGCGGCGCGACTCCTCCCCGGCCCTCCGGCGACAGTGACACCGGGACCGGGACCGGCGGCTTCGGCCTCCTCGGCATGCGCGAACGGGCCCAGTCCGTCGGCGGCAGCCTCCTCGCCCGCCACCGCCCCGAGGGCGGCTTCGAAGTGGTGGCCGAACTGCCGCTGAGCCAGAAGGACGTGAAGCAAGAGAACGTGAAGCAAGAGAACGTGAGGCAACAGGACCCGGGGGAACCGGGAGATCCAGGAGACCCGGGACAGCAGGACAACGGCGGGTCAACGCCAGTCGGGAGCACCTGACGCGGGCGACAGAGCACTCTCGATCTTCGTCCGGATCTCCCGCATGACCGCGACGACCCCGGCCTCGTGCGCCGCGTCGAGCCGGGCCACCGGCACCGAGCAGCTGATGGCGTCCATGGCCGGTGAGTCGTACCGCAGGGCGAAGCCGAAGCCCGCGATGCCGGTCACCGTCTCCTCGCGGTCGACGGAGTGACCGCGCTCGCGCACCTCGGCCAGGTCGGTGAGCAGGGTCGCGCGGTCGGTGTGGGTGTTCTCCGTGAGGGCGGCCAACGGCCCCTCGGGGAGCGGTAGTTCGTCGTCGGGGCGCTCGGCGAGCAGCGCCTTGCCGAGGGCGCCCGCGTGGGCCGGGATCCGGCGGCCGACCCGGCTGATGGTCCGCAGGTACTCGTGGGACTCGCGGGTCGCGAGGTAGACGACGTTCGGGCCGTCCAGCCGGGCCAGGTGGATCGTCTCGCCGAGCGCGTCCGAGGCCTCGTCGAGAAAGGGGCGGACCGTGCGGACGTGCGGATCGCTGTCGAGGTAGCTCGTGCCGGTGTGCAGCGCGCTGATCCCGATGCCGTACAGGGAGCCGGTGGTGTCGGAGCGCACCCAGCCACGGTCGACGAGGGTCTGCAGCAGCTGGTACATGCTGCTGCGCGGTACGCCCAGCTCCTCGGCGAGTTCGTCCAGACGGGCGGGCCGGTCGCCGCGCGCGGCGAGCAGTTCGAGCAGCGCGACGGTACGGGCCGCGGACTTCACCTCACGGACACCCGAGACCCCGGTACGGACCCGCGCGGGAGTCTCTCCGCTGAGCACCCCTCCGCTCTGCGCCCCTCCGCCCCGGGCCTCTTCACCCCGCACCTCTTCGCTCTCCGGCATGGGGCTCATCGTAAATCCGCGGTGCCGCACCCATTGACCCCGCGCGTTCACCAACTTAGCCTCCATCTTCATACGTAGACGGCATCTGCATATGGAGACAGAGTTCATGACAGGGATCAGCGCGGAGGCCGAAGGCACTGTCCAGCGGCTGCGTGAGGGCATGGCGGGCGGGGTGCTGTCCTTCCCCCTCACGAGCTTCCACAGCGACGGCGGCCTCGACCTCGACTCGTACCGGACGTATCTGACCGGCCAGTTGGCGGCGGCTCAGGCCCCGGGCGCGGTCTTCCCCGCCTGCGGCACCGGTGAGTTCTTCTCGCTGGACGAGGACGAGTACCGCGAGGTCGTGCGGGTCACGGTCGAGGTCGCCGCCGGCCGGCTGCCGGTGGTGGCGGGCATCGGCTACGGCTGGGCGCAGGCCCGCCGGTTCGCCCGGATCGCCGAGGAAGCGGGCGCCGACGCCCTTCTCGTACTCCCGCACTATCTGGTCGCGGCCCCGCAGGACGGACTCGTCGAGCAGCTTCGCCGGATCGCCTCCGGCACCACGCTCCCGCTGATCGCGTACCAGCGGGGGCAGGTCGCCTTCACCGCCGAGGGGCTGCGCCGGATCGCCGGGATCCCGACCGTCATCGGCCTCAAGGACGGGCACAGCGATCTGGACCGGCTCCAGCGCCTCACTCTCGCCGCCCCCGACGGCTTCCTCTTCTTCAACGGCGCCTCCACCGCCGAGATCCAGGCCCGCGCGTACGCCACCGTCGGCGTCCCCGCCTACTCGTCGGCCGTCCACGCCTTCGCGCCCGAGATCGCGAACGCCTTCTTCACGGCCCTGCGCACCGACGACCACACGACAACGACCAAGCTCCTGCGCGACTTCTACGTCCCCCTCGTAGAACTCCGCGACCAAGTCCCCGGCTACGCCGTCTCGCTGATCAAGGCAGCCGCCCGCCTGCGCAACCTCCCGGTGGGCCCGGTCCGAGCCCCCCTGACGGACCCCGGCCCAACAGACCTGGCGGCCCTGGAAAAGATCCTCGACACGGGCTTGGCCCTGGTCGGCGCACAACGCCAACGCTGACCGGCCCCGTTTTTGGGGGCGCGGGGAACTGCGCGACAAGCCCCCACCCACCCGCACCCGGCACCGAACCGGCGGAGCCACCCCGTACAAGAGCCAACAGTTCAAAGGGGAACTGCCATGCCTCTCCTCGTAGTGGGGATCAGCGTCCTGATCCTGCTGCTCCTCATGACCCGCCTGAAACTCAACGGCTTCGCCGCACTCCTCCTCGTGGCGATAGGCGTGGCCCTGGTCCGCGGAATACCCGTGGCCGACATCCCGGACGTCCTCTCCACCGGCATCGGCGACCAGATCGGCGACACGATGCTCACCATCGGCCTCGGCGCGATGGTCGGCCGGGTCATGGGCGACTCCGGCGCCGCCCAACGCATCGCGGGCAAGCTCCTCGACGCCTTCGGCCCCCGCTGGGTCCAGGTCGCCATGGTGGTCACGTCCATGCTCATCGGCGTGACCATGTTCTACGAGGTCGCGTTCATCATCATCGTGCCGATCGCGTTCACCCTGGTCAGGGTCACCGGCGCGAACCTGCTCTGGGTCGGCCTGCCGATGTCGATCGCGCTGTCCACGATGCACAGCTTCCTGCCGCCGCACCCGGGCCCCACCGCCGTGGCCGCGACCTTCCACGCGTCCGTCGGCCACACTCTCTTCTACGGCCTCTTCATCGCCGTACCGGCCGGCGCGCTCATCGCACTCGCCTGGCCGCGGCTGCCGTTCATCAAGAGGATGAACCCGTCCATCCCCAAGGGCCTGGTCAGCGAGCGGGAGTTCGCCGACGAGGAGATGCCCGGCATGGGCTGGTCGCTGTTCGTGGCGCTCTTCCCCGTGGTGCTGATCGCGGGCGCCGCCGTGACCGACATGGCCACGTCCGGCGAGAGCCCGTTCCTGAACTTCGTCGCGTTCATCGGCTCGGCGCCGATCGCGCTCATGCTGACGCTGCTGCTGGCCATCTGGGCGTTCGGACCGCGGATCGGCCGCAGCATGGAGGAGGTCAGCGCCTCGTGCACCTCCGCCGCCAAGGCGATGGCGATGATCCTGCTGGTCATCGGAGCGGGCGGCGCCTTCAAGAACGTCCTCGTCGAGGGCGGCATCTCCGACTACATCAAGGACGCCACCGACGGCTGGTCCATCTCGCCGATCATCCTGGCGTGGCTCATCGCGGTCATCCTCCGGGTGGCCCTCGGCTCGGCGACGGTCGCCGTCGTCACGGCCTCCGGGGTGGTCCTCCCGCTCCTCGCGGGCAGCGGCGTCCACCCCGAGATCATGGTGCTCGCCGTGTCGTGCGGGTCGATCGCCTTCTCCCACGTCAACGACCCGGGATTCTGGCTGTTCAAGGAGTACTTCAACCTCTCGGTGATCGAGGCGATCAAGGTCCGTACGACCTATACGACGGTGCTCGCGATCATCGGCCTGGGCGGCGTCCTGGCGCTGGAGTGGGCCCTGGACGTCCTCAGCCTCTGAAGCCTTCGACCACCGGCCCCGACCGCCTCCACACACAAGGGACTTCGACTCGTATGAGCCAGCCGACCGTCACCCGCTTCGCCGTCTATCCCGTCGCCGGCCGCGACTGCATGGAGCTGAACCTCTCCGGCGCCCACGGCCCGTACTTCACCCGCAACGTCGTCGTCCTCAAGGACTCCGAGGGCCGTACGGGACTGGGGGAGGTGCCCGGCGGCGAGAAGATCACCCAGACCCTCCGCGACGCCGAGTCCCTGGTGGTCGGCGCGAAGGTGGGCGACTACAAGCGGGTCCTGCGCGAGATCGGCGCCCGCTTCGCAGACCGCGACTCGGGCGGGCGCGGCGCCCAGACCTTCGACCTGCGCACCACCGTCCACGCGGTCACGGCCGTCGAGTCGGCGCTGCTCGACCTCCTGGGCCAACACCTCGACGTCCCGGTCGCGGCCCTCCTCGGCGACGGCCAACAGCGGGACTCCGTACGGGTGCTGGGCTACCTCTTCTACGTCGGCGACCCCGACCGCACCGATCTGGAGTACGTCCGCGAGCCCGACTCGGACGTCGACTGGTACCGCGTCAGACACGAGGAGGCCCTGACGCCGGAGGCGATCGTCCGCCAGGCCGAGACCGCCCACGACCTCTACGGCTTCCGGGACTTCAAGCTCAAGGGCGGGGTCCTGGCGGGCACGGAGGAGGTTGAGGCGGTGCGCGCGCTCAAGGACCGCTTCCCCGAGGCCCGGATCACCCTCGACCCGAACGGCGCGTGGTCGCTGCGCGAGGCGATCGAGCTGTGTACGCCGCTGCTGGGCACCCTCGCCTACGCCGAGGACCCCTGCGGGGCGGAGGGCGGCTACTCGGGCCGCGAGATCCTGGCCGAGTTCCGCCGGGCCACCGGCCTACCGACCGCGACGAACATGATCGCCACGGACTGGCGCCAGATGACCCACGCCCTCGCCCTCCAGTCGGTCTCCATCCCGCTGGCCGACCCGCACTTCTGGACCATGCAGGGGTCTGTGCGGGTGGCCCAGCTGTGCAACGCCATGGGTCTGACCTGGGGCTGCCACTCCAACAACCACTTCGACATCTCGCTCGCCATGGTCACCCACTGCGGTGCGGCGGCCCCCGGCGAGTACAACGCCCTCGACACCCACTGGATCTGGCAGGAGGGCCTGGAGCGGCTCACGGTCGCGCCGCCCCGCATCTCCGACGGTGAGATCTCCGTCCCCGATGCCCCCGGGCTTGGCCTCGACCTGGACATGGACCGCCTCCTCGCCGCGCACGACCTCTACAACGAGAAGGCCCTCGGCGCGCGGGACGACGCCACCGGAATGCAATACCTCATCCCCGACTGGCAGTTCGACCCCAAGCGACCTTGTCTGGTCCGGTAGGACCAAGGGCGGCGCGTCGTACGTCTGCGGGCCCACTGTGGCCGATCACGCAGTCCCCCGCGCCCCCAAACCGTTGTGGCTGATCGCGCACCTGCCCGTGCCGCTGACAGCGCGGCTGTGCCCCGGCGTCTTTAGAGAGAGGTGGCGCCGGCGCCGAGCCGGGTGCCCAGCTTGCGCATGCTCAGCGCGTCGATGCCCTCCGCGTCGAGCAGCTGCACGGCCTGGGCGACGATCTGGTCCCGGCTCAGGGCGGGCTGCTCCCGCTTGCCCCGCGGCCGGGTCCACACGGACTGAATGGGCTGCTTCTCTGCGGGCGTGGCAGACATCGCTCCTGCTCGGTGGTCGCTCGGCGGCTACATGTGCGAACACCGTACGCATCCAGCGTACGCACTGAAGGTGCTGCGAACACTGTTCCGCACCCCGCCGCCCCGCCTCCACGCACCGCCCCTCAGTACACCCCCGCAACCGCCACCTCCACCCCCACCGCCGCGGCTTCCTCCCCCTCCCATTCGGCGTCGGCCTCGTCCCCGCCCACCGACCCCCCACTCGCTATCGGAATGCCCGAAAGCACCGCCGCAGGCAGATCGAACGCGTCCACCAGGGTCATGAGATGGGGAGCGAGCTCCCCGACAACCGTGTCGACGGCCTTCGGCAGGGCCCGTACGTGATCAGGCGTCAGCCGCCCCTCGGCGAGCAGATCCCCCGTGTGCTCGCCGAGTTGCTTCAGCAGGAACAGCCGGCACAGGCTCCGCATCAGAAAGGCGGCCCGGGGGTCCTGCGCCCGGGCGGCCGCGGCGAGGAACGCGTCGGCGGCCTGGAGGCGGGCGTGGGCGGAGACCATCTCCAGGGCGGCGTCCGAGGTCGCGTTCCAGCGGCCGACCGGGTCGCCCGAGGGGCCCTCGCGCAGGGCCGTGCGGGCCCGGTCCTGCCAGATGCGCTCGGCCTCGGCCAACAGGCCGCGCAGGAAGGGCAGTTCGGTGAGCTCCCGGCCCTCGGGGTCGCCGGACTGGCCGGCCCGTACGCCCTGGTGGCCGAAGACCATCTCGGAGGCGGCCTTCACCCAGATCACCAGGTTGTCGCCCTCGGCGGTGATGCCGCCCTCGATGTTGAGGGGGAGGTCGGCCAGTCCGTTGGCGGGGAACAGCCCCTGGGCGCCGCAGCGTTCGCGGCACTCGGTGGTGATCGCGCGGGCCTGCCAGGTGATCCAGCCCTTGGCCACGGCCACCTCGCGCTCCACCTCGGCCCGGTCCTCCTCCGCGTGCACGGCGAAACGGCTCACCAGCGAGCGGTGCAGGAACGTCATCGCGTACGCCGTCGCCAGTGCGTGCAGCAGCCGGCCGTGGTGGCTGCGGTGGGCGGCCAGCGGAATGCGCTCGCCCGCCTTCGGTCCGGCCAGGAAGCGGCTGTGGGCGTACCGCACCGCGATGGTCAGCGCGGCCCGCGACATGCCGAGCGTGCCGGCGCTCATGCACAGCTTGCCCATGGTGACGCGGTTGATGGAGCGCAGCAGCCGCTTGCGCCTGTTGCCGAGGGTGCTGGCCAGTGACCCGTCGGCGCCGAGCCGCCCGTGCTCGGCCTCCAGGAGCGCCTCGCGCGGCAGCCACACCCGGTCGAACGAGGTGAGGCAGTGGTCGACCGGGGTGCCGGTGCGCTGGGGGAGCGGCCGGACCCGTACTCCCGGGAGGTGGCCGTTCTCGTCGCTGAGCGGGGTCAGGAAGAGGAAGGTGCCCTGGTCCTCGCCGTCGACGACGAGGCGTGCGGCGACCACCGCCGTCTTGGGGCCGCCGGTCAGGCTGGTGTTGGGCATGAACTTCCGCGCGCCCGGCGTGGGGGTGGTGAGGTGGAAGCCGCCCGTCGCGCGGTCGAACACCGCGACCGTCTCCATCGACGCGACATCGTTCCCATGCTCCAGCTCCGTGCAGAGAAACGTTCCTGTACTCCGGAGCGAGGTGAACGCGGACAGGTCCCTGCCCCGGCCGCCGTCGTGGTCGAGGACGCTCCCGAGGAACAGGTTGTAGTGGATGCTCGCGAGCGTGGTCAGTCCGCCGTCCACCGGTCCCGTCCACTCGTGCAGCCCGGCGAGGCGGTACGGATCGGCCGCCAGCTCCACCGGATCACCGGCCGCGTCGTTGAGGAGCCGCAGCCGCTCGTACGAGAGGGCCGTCCGCTCCTCGGGCAGCAGCCCCGGGCGGTACGCGAACTCCTTGCCGGAGACGAGCCGACGCCAGACCCCGTGCACGCGTTCGCGATCGGCGCCCTCGAAGAGCAGCTGGGCCAGCTCGTCGGCGACGGGGTGGGTCCTGGTGTGTGCGGGCACGGCCATCGAACTCCCCTGGGTGTGGGAACCGGTCAGGTACGAACCACTGCTCATCGAAGATACGTACCAACCGGTTTTGTTTTCAAGGGTGCTCAGGGGGTGAAGGCGCTTACTGGGGGAGCCCTCGGGGGGCGCTCACGGCGCGGCAGAGGCTTCGGTGCAGCTCACGCGGGGGTCACGAGTTCGATGTGGGTGAATCCTTGAGAAACCGTTCAGCTGGTTTTATTCTGGGCCGCGAGGTCGCAGCTGCCCGGTACAGACCTCATGGTCTCTTTTCCCGATGAGCGGGATGGTACGGAGGTTGTTCGTGGCGCGGCAAGAGCGGGCCATTCGGACGCGACGGGCGATTCTCGTCGCGGCCGCCGAGGTGTTCGACGAGGTCGGATACGAGGCGGCGACCATCTCGGACGTCCTCAAGAAGTCGGGCATGACCAAAGGCGCCCTCTACTTCCACTTCACGTCCAAGGAGGAGCTCGCCCAGGCGGTCCTCGCCGCGCAGGTCGAGTCCCTGCCGCGCGTGCCCGAACAGGAGCTGAAGCTCCAGCAGTCGCTGGACGAGGCGCTGCTGCTCGCGTATCTGCTCAAGCGGGACACGGGGGATCCGATCGTCCAGGGCAGCGTGCGGCTGACCGTCGACCAGGGGTCGCCCAAGGACCACCTGAACCGGCGGGTGCCGATGCGGGCCTGGCAGGACCACACCAGGGCCCTCTTCCAGGAGGCCAAGGCGAAGGGCGAGGTCCTGCCGCACGCCGATGTGGACTCGCTCGCGAAGCTGTTCGTCGGCGCCTTCACCGGCGTACAGGTGCTGTCGCGGATCATGACCGGCCGTGCGGATCTCGCGGAGCGGGTGGCCGACCTCTACCGGCATCTGATGCCGTCGATCGCGGTGCCGGGCGTGCTCGTCCGGCTGGACTTCACCCCGGAGCGGGCGGCTCGGATCCACCGCGAGGCCATGGAACTGCGCGAGGCGGACGCGGCCGAGACCGAGGCGGAGGGCGATCTGGAGGACGGCATCGAGGGCGGCCCCGAGGGCGGCCCGGAGGCGGACATCGCGACCGGTCCGCAGGTCGGTGCCGGTGCCGGTGCCGGTGCCGGAGCTGGGGCTGGGGCTGGGGCTGGGGCGCCCGAGGAGGTCGCGACCGCCGCTCAGTAAGCGCCCTCGCGTCGGGGGCGCGTCGACGACCGACCGAACGGAGTGCACGGATGGACATGCCTGCTTGCCCGTACGCGCTGGACGTGACCGGGCGCGATCTCGCCTCGGAGGCCGAGAAGCTGCGCTCACGAGGGCCGGTGGCCGAGGTGGAACTGCCCGGCGGTGTGGTCGCCTGGGCGGCCGTACGGCAGAAGTACGTCAAGCAACTCCTGCTGGATCCAAGGGTGTCGAAGGACGCCCGGCAGCACTGGCCCGCCTTCGTCGAGGGGCGGATAGGCCCCGAGTGGCCGCTGTATCCGTGGGTCGCCAACGAGAACATGCTGTTCGCCTACGGGGAGCACCACTCCCGGCTGCGGCGGCTGGTCGCGGGCGCGTTCACCACCCGCCGGAGCGAGGCCCTGCGACCGCGGATCGAGGAGCTCACGGCCGGGCTGCTGGACGACCTGGCCGCCGTGCCGGCCGGTGAACGGATCGATCTGCGGGCCGACTTCGCCCGGCTGCTGCCGATGCGGGTCATCTGCGAACTGTTCGGGGTGGCGGAGGAGGCCCGTGAACCCCTGTGCGCCGCGCTGGAGTTGGTGTTCGGCACGGCCGTGTCCGCCGAGCGGATGGCCGCCGCGCAGATCGAGGTCTTCGGGATGCTCGCCGGGCTGGTCGCCGAGAAACGGGCCGAACCCGGCGGCGATCTGACGTCCGCGCTGATAGAGGCCCGCGACCAGGACGAGGACGGCGGGCTCACCGAGGATGAACTCCTCGGCACCCTCTACCTCATGATCGCCGCGGGTCAGGAGACGACCTGCACGCTCATCACCAACGCCGTCGGGGCCCTGCTCACAGACCCGGAGCAACTCACGCACGTCCGCGCCGGCCGGGCCACCTGGATGGACGTGGTGGACGAGACACTGCGCGTGCACAGCCCGGCGGCGTACTCCCCGATGCGGTTCGCGGTGGACGACATCGCACTGGGGGACCCCGCACCGGCCGACGCCGAGTCCGTTGGGAAGCCCGACGGCGGATCCGGCGGTGTGCTGATCCGCAAGGGCGACCCGATCCTGGTCTCCTTCGCCGCCGCGTCAGGAGATCCGGAGGCGTACGGGGACGACGTCGCCGTCTTCGACCTGCTGCGCCCGGGCCGCCGCGAGGACCTGGCCTTCGGGTTCGGAGTGCACCGGTGCCTGGGGGCGCCGCTCGCCCGGATCGAGGCGAGCGTGGCGCTGGCGGGGCTGTTCGACCGCTTCCCCGGACTGTCCCCGGCGGTACCGGTGGACGGCATCGAGCCGGTGGAGTCCTTCATCGTCAACGGCCACGGATCGCTGCCCGTGCTCCGGACCCAGCAGGAGCGGGGGCAGGAGCAGCAGCAGAGGCAATCACAATCGCAATGACACGACAATAGAAACCGCTCGTGCGGTTTGTTATCGTGAGGGCGCCTCTCTGGCACGCCCCCCGCAGCAACGGAGCGCTCTGATGGCCCAGCAGGAACGCGCGGTACGTACGCGCAACGCGTTGATCGAGTCGGCGGCCGAGCTCTTCTGCAAGGACGGCTTCGACGTCGTGTCCCTGTCCACGATCAGTGCCCGGGCCGGGGTCAGCAACGGCGCGCTGCACTTCCACTTCGCCAGCAAGGCGGCACTGGCCGTGGCGGTGTGGGAGGCGGCGGCGCAGCGGCTCCGGCGGATCACGGTCGAGGGCCGGGCGAGGAGCGAGGCCGCCGGGACCACTGGGGCCACCGGTTCCGGCGGGTCCTTGCAGGTGCTGGTCGACACCACGCACGCGCTGCTCCGGGGTCTGCGGCACGACGTGATCCTGCGGGCCGGGTTCGACCTGAGCGAGAGCCCGGTGCCCGTGGCGGCCGGGGCGGATCTGCGGCGGCGGTGGCAGACCTGGGTGGAGGGCGTACTGGCCGAGGCGGCCCGCGAGGGCGCGCTGGCCCGTGATGTGTCACCGCAGGACGCGGCCCATGCCGTGGTCGCGGCCACCGTGGGCTTCGGGGCCCTGGGCAGCCGGAACGCGCAGTGGCTGTCGCAGTCCATGCTGACCCGCTTCTGGGCGCTGCTGCTGCCGCGGCTCGCCACGGAGGCGGCGCTCAAGGGGCTGGTTGCCTCTGGGCGGCGGGAGGGAACGGCGGGGGTCGACGGCGTGCCCCCGCCGTTCCGCGTCACGGCCCGCTCGGGAGCGTGACGACGTCGATGTTGAAGGTGTGGCTGCCCAGGCCTTCCGCGATCCCGATGAAGAGCAGGGCGAAGTGCTCCTGACCGCGTGCGGTGCCGATGCCGCCGAGGTCCAGCTGTGAGGCCGCGGACCAGCCGAGGTCGGTGAGCAGCCGGGCGGTGAGCTGCTTGGCCGCCGCGCTGTCACCGGACAGGAAGACGGTGCTCCGGCCCTCCAGCGCGCCCGGCCGCACCATCACCGACGCGTCCATCGTGCACAGCGTCTTGACCACGGGTGTCTCCGGGAACGCCTTCTGGATCAGCTCTCCCAGGCTGCTGTTGGGATGCGAGAGCTCGGTGAAGTCGTCGGACAGGCCGACCCCCACGTCGACGAGCGTCTTCCCGGCGAGAGCCGCCGCCCCGACCGAACCCAGCAGCTCCACGGACACCGTTCCCGGAGTCGCGTTGACCACCACCTCCGCGTCCGCGACCGCCGCGTCGAGCCCCACGACGGTGAAGCCCGCCCCCGTCACATCCGTACGTTCCTCCGGGCTGCGTGAGCCGAGCACGACGTCGTGCCCCGCGGTGGACCAGCCGGCTGCCAGCGCACGGGCCACATTGCCCGTGCCGAGAATCCCGATTCGCATGCCGCCGACGCTAACTGCCGTGTGTCCCAAGGGGATCGGGCCCGCGGACCAGGTGTCACCGGTACCTGAGGCGTAGGTCCGGGGCGGCAAGGACACCCCCGACCGGCCCGCACGACCCGCAGATGCCCACCCGCCCCGAGTCCTGCTCCCGCAGGCCCCGGGCGTCCCGCAGGCTAGGCGACCGACACCCGAGCGAACCGCCCCGCCACCCGAAGATCCCCCTCGATCCGCCCGGCCGCCGCGGCCAACTCCGGCAACACCTCACCCACGCACTGCTCAACCGTCCGCCGAGAACTGTGCATGGCCACGTTCACGGCCGCCACGACCTGCCCCGTACGATCCCGCACCGGAACCGCGATCGACCGCAGCCCTTCCTCCAACTCCCCGTCCACCAGCGCGTATCCGGCCTCCCGGACGCGGTCGAGGACGGCCGTGAGAGCACCCGGGTCCGTGACCGTGTGCGGGGTCAGCGCGTGCAGGCCGGTCGGAAACGGGCCCCGCTCGCCCGCGCCGAGGCCGGCGAGCATCACCCGGCCCAGAGAGGTCGCGTAGGCGGGAAAGCGCGTGCCGACGGTGATGTTGACGCTCATGATGCGGCTGGTGGCGACGCGGGCCGTGTACTGGATCTCGTCGCCCGCGAGGACCGCCAGGGACGCCGAGTCGTGCAGCCGGTCGGCGAGTTCGGCGAGATGCGGGGCGGCGATCTGCGGAAGCGTCGTACGGGAGAGGGGCGGGAAGCCGAGGGCCAGGACGCGCGGCGTCAGCGTGAACGTCCGCCCGTGGGCGGTCACCTGGCCCAGGTGCTCCAGCGTGATCAGCGCACGCCGGGCCGTCGCCCGCGCGAGCCCGGTGGCCTGCGCGACCTCGGTGAGCGTCAGCTCGGCCCGGCCCTCGCCGAACGCCGTGATCACGGTCAGCCCGCGGGCCAGCGACTCGATGAACTCCCGGCCCAGTTCATGCTTCGAGGCTCCGGTCCAGGTGGCGAGCCCGGCGGGCGTGGCGGGTACTGCGGGTTGCTGGGCGGGGGCGTCCCGCAGATCCCGTTCCATCGCGCGTACGGTCGCCCGCAGCCGGGGCAGCAGGGTGTCCCGCAGGGAGTCGGCGGTGTGCCGGCTGGTGTGGCTCACCACGCTCACCACGCAGGCGATACGCCCACCGCGATCCCGTACGGGAACGGAGACCGCGACCAGGCCCGGCTCGATCAACTGGTCGTCGAGCGCCCAGCCGCGGGCGGCCGCCTCACGCGTCCGCTCCTCGAACTCCTCGTCCCCGGTGGGGTGTTCACGCGGCGGCACGTCGGGAAAACCGTGGTCCTCGGGATCGGCGGCCCGCCGTTCGCGCCAGCGCGTCCAGTCCTCTTCGGTCCACTCCGTGGCGAACAGCGGGCCCGGCGCGGTCCGTTCGGCCGGGAGCAGATCGCCGATGCGGAAGCTCAGCGACATCGCGCGCCGCCGGGTCGCCTGGTGGATGAAGCGGATGCCGTCCCGGTCGCCGACCGCCAGCGACACCGACTCGTCCAGCTCGTCGGCGAGCGAGTCGGCCCGCCCGTCCAGCAGCCGGGGGAGCCGCAGCGCGCCCAGATAGGCGTTGCCCAGCTCCATCAGCCGCGGCGTGAGCACGGCGTCCCGGCCGTCGAGACGTACGTATCCCATGCGGGCCAGCGTTGCCGCGATGCGGTCCACCGTGGATCTGGCGAGGCCGGTGGCCTTCTCCAGGGCGCTGAGACTCGACGTGCCGCCTGCCTCGGTGAGCCGTTGCAGCACGGTGATGCCCCGCATCAGCGGGGCGACCGCCTCGACGGGCACGACTGCGTCGGGCTCGGCGGGGGTGAGGTGGGTCGGAGTGAGGTGGGTCGGTGGCATGGGCTCCCCATTACGGTGTGCGGACCACGGTAATGAATGAGGGTCGCTCCGCGGGAAGGGCCGCATCGAAGGTGCGGGCCGGTGGGGGCCGGTCGCGCAGTTCCCCGCGCCCCTGAAGGGGCGCCCCAGGCCTACGACGCCGCCTGGCGGTCCCGGGTCACGTACACCTGGTGGTTGCCCTTGGAGTCCATGCCCGCGACCGTGATGCGGATGCCGGTTCTGAGGTCCTTGAAGTACTGGCCGGGGGAGAAGGTCGCGTCGGAGAGTTCGGCGTGGACGTTCGGGCTGCGTGTGCAGCCGCCGCTGTCCTTGGTGGAGTCGATCACCGTGATCGGGCCCCGGCCGGTGTCGACGGTCGCGTCGACCTTGTAGATGAGCACGCCCCGCTTGCAGACCGCCTCGTCGTTGCCGGCCTGGGTGCGCAGCTCCACCGCGTACCCCGTCTTCGAGTCGACCGGGACGAAGACCAGTTTGCCGCCGGTGCCGGGCTCGGTCAGCGGGGTCAGGACGTGTTGGGTGGTGCCGGCCGCGGACGCGCAGCCGACCTGGGAGTCGTCGAGCCAGCCGAGCTTCCACTTGTGCCAGCCCAGCAGGTCGTTGTCGGCCCCCCAGTCCTCGCTCATGATGTCCCAGTGCCCGACCGCGCCGCCCCCGTCCTGGGTGTAGAGGTCGGGCAGCCCGAAGACATGGCCGTTCTCGTGGGGGAGTACGCGATAGCCGGTCTCGTCGTACGAGCCGGAGCCGTCGTCCTGGCGGCTGTAGACGAAGGACGCGTTCGCCACGGGCACCCCGTCCGCGACCGGTGCCTCGGTGTTGCCCGCGAAGGTCACCGACAGGACCGTGTCGAGGGCGGAGGGGCCGGCGTTCGGGGTCATCAGGACGTTCAGCAGGTCGTACTCCCGGAAGTCCACCTTCGGATCGGCCGCGGCCACGAGGTCCTGGACCAGCTCGCGGTAGCCGGGGTCGAAGGGGGCCCCGCGTTCTATCCCGTACTCCTCGAAGGACTTGGGCATCCGCAGCCAGCCGCCTATCGGGGTCTCGGGGCGGTAGTCGAGGCGGCCGTACGAGCTGGTGCGGAACCAGTCGGTGGTCTGCGGGAAGAACTCGCCGAAGCGGTCGAGCGCGCTGCCCTGGCCGGGCGCGTCGGAGAAGTCGACCATCAGGTTCAGGGCGCGGACGGTGCCGGTGGACCGTGAGTAGCCGGCCGGGGTGGGGATGCCCTCGGACATCTGCACGCCCATCGAGCCGCTGATCATGCAGGGACCGAGAGGGGAGGAGCGCGCCGGCGCGACGGGTCCCGCAGCGGTGGTGGAACCGGTCGTCAGATGTCCGGTCCCGGCCGAGGTGCTGACCGCCAGGGTGAGGACGGTGACCGAGGCGAAGGCTGCGGCGCGGCGGCGCGGGGATATCCGACGGCTGGTCGGCTGCATGCAGGGGCCTTTCGCTCCAGGCAGCCGGCCGGTGTGGCTGCACCCTGTTCGATCACCCTGTGCCGCCGGATGCGAGGGCGCGCGCTGGAGGAGCCCGATCGTGGGTTTCTTGCCCGTGGGAGCCTTCTGGAGGTGTGACGCGGGTCACATCAAATCTCTTCGAGGTTGGGAAATAACTGGGGATCGTTTCCCCGTTTAGCCATGTGTCCGAGCGAAACGGGGAGTCGATCCCCGGATCGCACCCACCGGCTCAAGGAGTACGCCGTGGAGACCGCAGTCCACGTACAGCACAAGGTGACCCGGCCGCGCGCCGACGCCCTGCGCAACCGGGAGCGGATCGTCACCGCCGCCCGCGTGATGTTCGTGGAGTTCGGCCCCGATGTGCCGCTCGACGAGATCGCTCGCCGGGCCGGCGTCGGCAACGCCACGGTGTACCGCAACTTCCCGGACCGGGACGCACTGGTGCGGGAGGTCGTCTGCTCGGTCATGGACCGTACGTCGGAGGCGGCCGAGATCGCGCTCGCCGAGACGGGTGACGCGTTCGAGGCGCTGTCGCGCTTCGTGCACGCCTGTGCCGACGAACGGCTCTCGGCCCTCTGCCCGATGATGTCCAGCACCTTCGACCAGCACCACCCGGACATGGAAGCGGCGCGTGAGCGGATCGAGGAACTGACCGAGCGGCTGATGGCACGCGCCCGCGAAGCCGGACAGCTCCGACCCGACGTGGGCGTCGGCGACATCATGATCGCCGTGGCCCAGCTCAGCAGGCCCCCGGCCGGCACCGCGGCCCTGTGCTTCGACCGGTTCGTCCACCGCCACCTGCAGCTGTTCCTCGACGGTCTGCGGGCCCCGGCCCCATCCGAACTGCCGGGTACCACCGCGACGATGGAGGACCTGCGCAAATCCTGACCGATGAGTTCCGCCTCTCGCGGCGGTCCGTACCAGCGATGACCCGACCAGTGCTCGCGTAACCCCACTTACGCACCGAACCTTCCGGCCGTCACCGACGACGTGCCGCGCTCCCTTACTGCCTTTTTCGATCCGAAGTCCCGAAGTGGGTACCTCCATGTCTGAAACAGTCCAGGTCGCCGCCGACAAGGCGCAGGCCCCCGATCCCAACCGCTGGAAAGCGCTGACCTTCATCGCGCTCGCCCAGCTCATGGTCGTGCTCGACGCGACCATCGTGAACATCGCGCTGCCCTCGGCCCAGCAGGACCTCGGCATCTCCGACGGCAACCGGCAGTGGGTCATCACGGCCTACGCCCTCGCCTTCGGCGGACTCCTCCTCTTCGGCGGCCGGATCGCCGACATCTGGGGCCGCAAGCGCACCTTCGTCACCGGCCTCATCGGCTTCGCCGGCGCCTCCGCCCTCGGCGGTGCCGCGACCAACGAGGCGATGCTGCTCGGCTCCCGTGCCCTGCAGGGTGCCTTCGGCGCACTGCTCGCGCCCGCCGCGCTCTCGCTGCTCGCGGTGATGTTCACCGACTCCAAGGAGCGCGCCAAGGCGTTCGGCATCTACGGTGCGATCGCCGGTGGCGGTGGCGCCGTCGGCCTGATCCTCGGCGGCTTCCTCACCGAGTACCTGGACTGGCGCTGGACGTTCTTCGTGAACATCCCGTTCGCGGTCGTCGCCGCTGCCGGTGCGTACTTCGTCATCCGTGAGCCGGCCGGCCGCAACCGCTCGCCGCTCGACATCCCGGGTGTCGTCCTGTCGACCGTCGGTCTGGTCTCGCTCGTCTACGGCTTCACCCGCGCCGAGTCCGAGGGCTGGGGCGACTCCATGACGATCGGCCTGTTCGTCGCGTCGGCCGTGCTCCTCGCGGCCTTCGTCCTCGTCGAGTCCAAGGTCAAGGCCCCGCTGCTGCCCCTGCGCGTCATCACCGAGCGCAACCGTGGCGGTGTCTACCTCTCGCTCGGCCTCGCGATCATCGCGATGTTCGGCCTGTTCCTCTTCCTGACCTACTACCTGCAGATCGTGAAGGGCTACTCGCCGGTCAAGACCGGTTTCGCCTTCCTGCCGATGATCGCGGGCATGATCGCGGGCTCCACGCAGATCGGCGCCCGGCTGATGAACCGCCTCCCGGCGCGTCTGCTGATGGGCCCGGGCTTCCTGGTCGCCGCGGCCGGCATGCTGCTGCTGACCCAGATGGAGATCGGCTCCTCGTACGCGGCCCTGCTCCTGCCGGCCATGCTGCTGCTCGGCCTCGGTATGGGTACGGCGTTCATGCCGGCCATGTCCCTGGCCACACTGGGCGTCGAGCCGCGTGACTCCGGTGTCGCCTCCGCGATGGTCAACACCTCGCAGCAGGTGGGCGGCGCGATCGGTACGGCTCTGCTGAACACGATCGCCGCTTCGGCCACCACGGCGTACGTCAAGGACCACATCGCCGGTGCCACCACCCAGCCCCAGCAGCAGCTCGTCCAGCTGCAGGCCCAGGTGCACGGCTACACCAACGCGATCTGGTTCGCCGTCGGCATCCTTGTCGTCGCCGCGGGAATCGCCTTCACCTTCATCAACGCCGGAAGCCCCGACGCCACGGCGGCCGCGGGTTCCCTCGAAGGCACGGAGGACGACCTGAAGGTCCCGGTCATCGCCCACTAGCGCGACCGGCCCGCACGAGGTCACCCACTGACCTCGTACGTATGCAGGGGTGGGGACGCCTTCATACGTACGAACCGGGATCTGCCCCGGCTCCGAGAGCGGTGGAGCCGGGGCAGATCCATGTCCTGGGCGGGGCCGCGTGAGCGGCTCTCAGCGGCGCGGGGCTGTTTCGATTTGTGGCTCCGCCGCGTGAGCGCCCGTCAAGGGGCGCGGGGAACTGCGCGACCGGCCACAGCGCACCCGCACCCGCACCCGAGCAAGAACGGCGAATCCCTACCGCAGCCAGGGCAGGTCCGCCCCGGTCCCCTCCGGCTGCAGCCCCTCCGCGATGAGCAGCATGGCCTCACCGAGAGCCTTCTGCTGATCGACGGTCAGCCGGTCGAAGAACGCCTGACGAACCGCGGCCACATGCCCCGGCGCACTCCGCATCAGAACCTCGTACCCCTCGTCCGTCAGCACCGCGAACTGTCCCCGCTTGTCCGAAGGACAGTCCTCCCGCCGCACCCACCCGTTCTTCTCAAGCCGCGCGATCGCGTGCGAGAGCCGGGACCTGGTGATCTTCGCCTTCATCGCCAGTTCGGTCATCCGCAGCCGCCGACGCGGGGCCTCGGCGAGACCGACGAGCAGGCCGTAATAGATGTGAGGCATGCCCGCATCACGCTGCAGCTGGCGGTCGAGATGGTCGTCAAGAAGGGTGGTGGCATGAATGTACGCACGCCACGTGCGCTGTTCCTCGTCACTGAGCCAGCGCGGCTCGTCAGCGGATGCCGTGTTCATGCATCTACTGTACGAGACCCCTCCTTGAATGTTAAACAAATGGGGAGTAACCTCGCATCGTAGAAGTTGAGACTTCAAGCAAGCGCGCCCGACCGCAGCCGGTCGAGCCGGTCGAACGAGTGCCCAAGGGAGCCGCCGCCATGTCCGCCGCCACCGAGGAACGTGCCGTCGTGGAGCGCATGCCCGCCCTCTACCTCTCCCACGGCGCCCCGCCGCTGGCCGACGACCCGGTCTGGCCCGGCCAGCTCGCCGCCTGGTCCGCGGACCTGCCCCGCCCCAGGGCGATCCTCATGATCTCCGCGCACTGGGAGGAGGCCCCGCTCGCCCTCGGGGCCACCGAGACCATCCCCCTCGTCTATGATTTCTGGGGCTTCCCCGAGCACTACTACAAGGTGCGGTACGAGGCCCCCGGAGCACCCGAACTCGCCGAGTCCGTCCGCAAGTTGCTGCGCGCCCCCGGTATGCCCGTCCAGGGCATCCCGGACCGCGGCCTGGACCACGGCGCGTACGTCCCGCTGGTGGAGATGTTCCCGGCGGCCGACATCCCGGTCCTCCAGGTCTCGATGCCCACGCTCGACCCGGTCCGCCTCATGGACATCGGCCGCAAGCTGGCGCCCCTGCGTGACGAGGGCGTCCTCATCGTCGGCTCCGGCTTCTTCACCCACAACCTGGCGGCCCTGCGGCAGGGCGGGATCCCCGGCTGGTCCGCGGAGTTCGACGAGTGGGGCCACCGGGCCCTGGACTCGGGTGACGTCGACGGCCTGCTCGACTTCCTCCACAAGTCCCCGGCGGGACAGCTGGCCCACCCGCGCACCGAGCACTTCGCCCCGCTGTTCGTGACGATGGGCGCGGCGGACGCCGCAGGCGAGCTGGAAGCCCAGCGCTCGGTGATCGACGGCTTCTGGCTGGGCCTGGCGAAGAGGTCGGTGCAGTTCGGCTGAGACTGCCGGGACCTCGGTCACCCGGGACTTCGGCCGCCCGGGGCCCCGGCGACGGGCCCCGGCCGCGGTGCGGAGCCCTCAGAGCTCCTTCTCGTACCAGGCCACATCCCAGTACCGCCCGAACTTCCGGCCCACCTCCCGGTACGTACCGACGTGCCGGAACCCGAACCGCTCGTGCAGCCGCACGGACGCCTCGTTGGGCTGGGCGATCCCCGCGTAGGCCCGGTGCAGGTCCTCGTCCGCGAGGGCGGCGAACAGGGCCTTGTAGAGCAGCGTGCCGACACCCCGGCCGCCGGCGTTCGGGGCGAGGTAGACCGTCACCTCCACGGACGTCTCGTACGCGGGCTTCGGCCGGAAAGCGCTGGATGTGGCGTAGCCCAGAATCTCCTGTGAGTCCCCGGCCGTGGCAACCATCAGCCGATGCGGGCCGTCTTCAGGGTGAGAGAGCAGCCAAAGGCGGCGCTCTACCGGAGTGAAGGTCGCTGTGTCGAACGTGATCGGCGTCTCACGCACGTAGTGGTTGTAGATGTCCGTGAGGGCGTCGAGGTCGCTCTCGACTCCTGGCCTGACCTGCACCTCTGTACGTTCCGACGACATCTGCCCTCCCTCGGTGGCCGCACAGGGTACTGCAAGATCAGAAAAATCGAGTGACAGGTTGGGAATTCTGTCCGGATTCCAGTCGTTGTTTCCATCGGATGCAGGGCACCCGGGAGGGTGTCCGAGCCACCACCAGACCCACTAGGACCCGCAAGCCCACCATCGCAAGGGAGCACGCATGGCAACCCGTGCCGTCGCCCGTCGTAAGTCCGCCTCAGGCGGGACCGACGCGGCACGCAGTGTTCGCGTCGTAGGCGGCGAGATCGCCGACCGCGACCTGGTCGGCATGTATCTCGACGAGATCGCGCGCACACCGCTGCTCGACGCCGCCAAGGAAGTGGACCTCTCCCAGACCATCGAGGCGGGCGTGTACGCCCAGCAGATCCTCGACGGCGAGGTCTCCGACACAAAGGTGAAGGCCTCCCGCGAGGAGCTCGAAGCGCTGGTCGCCGACGCCGAGCGGGCCAAGGACATCTTCATCCGGTCGAACCTCCGCCTGGTCGTGGCGGTCGCCCGCCGCTACCCGCGCAGCGGCCTGCCGCTCCTGGACCTCATCCAGGAGGGGAACGCGGGCCTGGTCCGAGCCGTCGAGAAGTTCGACTACCGCAAGGGCTTCAAGTTCTCGACGTACGCGACCTGGTGGATCCGTCAGGCCATCACCCGTTCCATCGCCGACCAGTCCCGCACCATCCGCCTCCCCGTCCACCTGGTCGAGGAGCTGGGTCGGATCCGCCGTGTGCAGCGCGAGTTCAACCGCGAGCACGGCCGTGAGCCGGAGCCCTCGGAGATCGCCGCGGAGCTGGACACGAAGCCGGAGCGCGTGGTCGACGTGCTGGACTGGGCCCGTGACCCGGTCTCGCTGAACATGTCGGTGGACGACGACGGCGACACCCAGTTCGGTGACCTGCTGGAGGACACCTCGGCCGTCTCGCCCGAGCAGTCCGTGCTCACGCTGCTGCGCAGCGAGGAGCTGGACGACCTCATCGGCCGTCTCGACCAGCGCACGGCCTCGATCATCAAGATGCGGTACGGCATCGAGGACGGCCGGGAGCGCACGCTCACCGAGGTCGGCAAGGAGCACGGCCTCACGCGCGAGCGCATCCGCCAGATCGAGAAGCACGCGCTGCTGGAACTGAAGAAGCTGGCCCGCGACACGGGCTTCGACGCCGCCGCGTAGGCCGCTCCTGGCGGCCGGGTGCTCCGGCCGCCGGCGGCCCGGCCCGCGACGGGTGGCTTCCGGCCGGGGGCGCGTATCGCGCGCCGGGCGGTTGTGACCGGTTTCGCGGGGGCGGGTGTGTACTGTCTGCCGGAAGCGGGCGGGACGCCTCCCGCGACGGCAGCGGGACCGTCCCGGGCGGGCGGTACCGAGCAGCACCGGGCGGTGAAACTCACCGCCGTCGGGAGGATTGGTCTCGCTCCGCCGGGGCAGGCGGCCCCTACCCGACCAGGTACCTCGGACGGACCGGGGGTGACCGTGCCTCGTCGGGCGGTCGGGGCAGGTCTCGAACGCAGTCGTACAGAAGTCCGTTTACCGCCGCTTCAACACATCGGCCCCGGGGCACAAGACTCCAGGGCCCACAGAGCCGAGTCCCGACGCACACCCCCCCGGCGCCGGGACTCTCCCAGAGCCGAGCTCCGGCGCCTCCCCCCCCTGGCGCCGGGGCTCGGCTCCATCTTTGGGGTGTGGGTGCGGGCTTTGGGGTGCGGGTGTGTGGTGGGTGCCTGGGCATGGCTGCCCGGGCCACCCCGGACCTGAACCCCGGGGTGACCCGGGTGGCACATTGTGCCACGAGGGCAAACCCTGCCCTCACGGCTGCCGGACCGGCGGGCTTTTTTCGCCCCCGCCGCCCCTACCCATTCCCGTCCCTTACTCAGGGGCTCCGCCCCCGAACCCCCGCTCCTCAAACGCCGGAGGGGCTGAAAGACCTCAGGGGCGCGAGATACCTCAGGAGCGCGAGATACCTCAGGGCCGATCTACCTAAGGGGCGCGGGGAACTGCGCAGTCTTTTAGGGGCGCGGGGAACTGCGCGACCAGCCACAGCGGACCCGCACCTCTCGTCACGAACCCGCCACCTCTCGGTCACGCCCCGCGCCGTTCAGCCCGACGCCGTCGCCCGGCTCAGGCGGCCCCCCAACTGCCGTACATACTCCACGAGTTCAACCGGCTCATGCACAGTGAACTCGCAGTTCACCATCGCGAGCCGCACCGCCAGCCACTCCACGGCATCCCCGGAGGACCCCCGCAGCCGGCAGCTCCGCTCGTCGACCGGCTCGGGCACCCCGAGCCACCCCGGCAGCCGCGCCGCGATGTACTCCGCGGGGGCGGCGAACGTCACCGCGAACTCGTACGTCTCCTGCCGCCCGTGCATCGACTGGCGCAGATACTCGGCCGCGCTCCCCGTCGGCAGCTCGCGCGGCGTGAAACGGGCCCCGGTCGCGAACGGGTCGGCCACCCGGTCGACCCGGAACGTACGCCAGTCCGCGCGGTCGAGGTCGTACGCGACGAGGTACCAGCGGCGGCCGGTCGACACGAGCCGGTACGGCTCGGTCCGGCGCCGGCTCTCCGCCCCGTCCTTCGCCCGGTAGGCGAACCGCAGCAACTCCCGCCCCGCGATGGTCGAGGCCATCACGGTCAGCGTCTCGGGCGCGATGCTCGCACCGTCGCCGCTGGTCAGGGGAGTGGTGGCGGCCTGCAGGGTGGAGACGCGATGCCTCAGGCGGCTCGGCAGGACCTGTTCGAGCTTGGCCAGCGCCCGTACGGACGCCTCGTCCACGCCCTCCACGGCGTGCCCCGCACCGGCCCGCAGCCCGACCGCGATCGCCACCGCCTCCTCGTCGTCGAGGACCAGCGGCGGCATGGCCTTCCCGGCGACCAGCCGGTACCCGCCGTCCGCGCCCATCGTCGCCTGCACCGGATAGCCGAGCTCCCGCAGCCGGTCCACATCCCGACGCACGGTCCGCCGCGAGACACCCAGCCGTTCGGAAAGCTCCCCGCCGGGCCACTCCCGAGGAGTCTGGAGAAGAGACAACAACTGAAGGAGCCGGGCGGGGGTGTCGGTACTCATTGGGTCTCCCTCTCGTAGAACTGGTCAGGCGCGCGGGGAACCGCGCAGTCTTTTCTTGGGGCGCGAGGAACGGCGCACTCTCTTGGGGGCGCGAGGAACGGCGCCATCTTTTTGGGGGCGCGGGGAACTGCGCAGTCTTCGGGGGCGCGAGGAACTGCGCGACCAGCCACAACGCACCCGCACCCCCAAACGCACCGCAGCCTTCTTCAACTCCTCCGAGGATGCCCCACCACTAGGACATGACCTGACCTACATCCCCCCTACCTTCAATGCATGACCTCTTCCAGCAGCACTCTCCCGTCCCCCCGGCCGGAGGCCGACCGCCGGCGCTGGTTCGCGCTGGCCATCGTGATGACCGCGGCCTTCATGGACCTGGTCGACGTCACGATCGTCAACGTCGCGATCCCCTCGATCCAGCGGGACGAGGGCGCGTCCTTCAGCCACATCCAGTGGATAACGGCCGGCTACGCGCTGGCCTTCGCGGCCGGCCTGATCACCGGCGGCAGGCTCGGTGACATCCACGGCCGCAAGCGGGTGTTCCTCGTCGGCATCGGCGGCTTCACACTCGCGTCCGCGCTCTGCGGCTTCGCGGTGAACCCGGACATGCTCGTCGCCTCCCGCATCCTCCAGGGGGCCATGGCCGCGCTGATGGTGCCGCAGGTCCTGTCGATCGTGCACGCCACGTTCCCGGCGCACGAGCGGGGCAAGGTCTTCGGGATGTTCGGCGCGATCGTGGGTCTCGGCGCGGTGTCGGGCCCGATCCTGGGCGCGCTGCTCACCGAGTGGAACCTGTTCGGCCTGGAGTGGCGGCCGATCTTCCTCATCAACCTGCCGGTCGGCATCGCGGGCCTGATCCTGGGCCGGAAGTTCATCACCGAGTCCAAGGCCCCGCACGCCCTCAAGCTCGACCTCGTCGGCGTCGTCCTCGTCACCCTCGGTCTGCTGATGCTCCTCTACCCGCTGACCCGCGGCCGCGAGCTGGGCTGGCCGGTGTGGGGGTACGTCGTGATGGCCGGCGCCCTCGTCGTCTTCGCGGCGCTGGTGGCGTACGAGAAGAGGAAGGCGGCGCGGGACGGGTCCCCGCTCGTCGAGCTCTCCCTCTTCAAGGTGAAGAGCTTCGCCGCGGGCATCGCCGTGCAGACGGTCTTCGGGGTCGGCCTCGGCATCTTCTTCCTGGTCTGGACGCTCTACATGCAGGTGGGCCTCGGCTGGAGCGCGCTGCGGGCCGGTCTGACCGGTGTTCCCTTCTCGATCGCGGTCTCGGTGGCGGCGGGCATGTCGGTGCAGAAGCTGGTGCCGAGGTTCGGGCGGAAGGTGCTCCAGGCGGGCGCGCTGACCATGGCGGCCGGCGTCGTGATCTACATCTGGGAGGCCGAGCGGTACGGCATGTCCATCGCCTCCTGGCAGATGGCGCTTCCGCTGGTCGTCATGGGGGTCGGCATGGGCCTGATCGTGGCCCCGCTGACGGACGCGATCCTCTCCGAGGTGCCGCGTGAGCACTCCGGTTCGGCATCAGGCCTGATCAACACGGTCCAGCAGATGGGCAACGCCCTCGGCCTCGGCCTGGTCTCCGTCGTCTTCTTCGGCACGATGTCCGACCATCTGCCCGGACCCGAGGTGGGTCCCGCCTTCGTCGACGCCTTCCAGAACGCGCTGATCTGGGTCGCCGTGGTGATGACGGCCATCTTCCTGCTGATGTTCGCCCTTCCGAAGCGCCCCGCCCAGCACGTGGAGGGAGCGGAGACCGCCGAGACCCCGGGGATCACGCCGCTCGACAAGGCGCCCGAACTCGTCGGCTGACGAAGGCATCCGACGACACCGTTCACGGCAGCGGTCGACCGGATCCGGCATCGCGAGGCCCGGCCCCTCAGGGGGCCGGGCCTCGCCGTATGCCCGCCCATGCCCGGTCCGATGTCCGTTCATGCCCACATCCATGCCCGAACCTGTTTACTTTGCGGAAATCTGGGCGTAGCCTCACGCTGAAACCACAGGTTCGGGCACAGAGCGGAGGCGAACGGACATGTACGCACCGGAGCGACAGCAGGAGATCCTCCGACTCGCACGTGACGGCGGCCGTGTGGATGTCGTGTCGCTGGCCGAGGAGTTCCAGGTCACGGCGGAGACGATCCGGCGGGACCTGAAGGCCCTCGACCGGGCGGGTCTGCTGCGCCGGGTCCACGGAGGCGCCATCCCGGCCGGGCGGCTCGACTTCGAGCCCGACCTCGCCGAGCGCGAGACCACCGCGGCCGACGAGAAGGACCGCATCGCCAAGGCGGCCGTGGCCGAACTGCCGGACAAGGGCACGATGATCCTCGACGCGGGCACGACCATCGCCCGCCTCGCCGGGGCCCTCCCCCTGGAGGCGACGCTCACCGTCGTGACGCACAGCCTCCCCATCGCGGCCCGCCTCGCCGACCACCCCGGCATGCAGCTCCATCTCATCGGGGGCCGCGTCCGGCACCGTACGCGCGCGGCGGTCGACGCCTGGGCGCTGCGGGCGTACGGGGAGATCCGCGCGGACGTCGTCTTCCTCGCGGCGAACGGCTTCTCCATCGAGCACGGACTGACCACCCCGGACCTCGCCGAGGCGGCCGTGAAGCGCGCCGCGCTCTCCGCCGCGCGCCGCGTGGTGCTGCTCGCCGACTCGGCCAAGCACGGCCAGGAACACTTCGCGCGCTTCGGCGACCTCGGTGAAGTGGACCTGTTGATCACCGACAGCGGGCTGAGCCCCGAAGACGCGACCGCCATCGAGCGCGGCGGCACGGAAGTAGTGCGCGCATGATCCTCACCGTCACCCCGAACCCGTCGCTGGACCGTACGTACGAGGTCCCCTCGCTCGACCGCGGCGAGGTCATACGGGCCACCGGCGAGCGCATGGACCCGGGCGGCAAGGGCGTCAACGTCTCGCGGGCCGTCGCCGCGGCCGGCCGGCGCACCGTCGCCGTGCTGCCGCTCGGCGGAGCGCCCGGCGCGCTCGTCGCCGACCTCCTCGACGCACAGGGCATCGAGGTCGCGCCGGTCCCGGTCGCCGGGGCGACCCGCTCGAACATCGCGCTCGCCGAGGCCGACGGCGTACTGACGAAGATCAACGCACCCGGACCCGAACTCACCTCCGCCGAGGAGGAGTTGCTCCTGGAGACCGTGCGCGAGCAGTCCGGCGACGCCGACTGGATCGCCTGCTGCGGCAGCCTGCCGCGGGGCCTGGCCCCCTCCTGGTACGCCGAGATCGTCGCCCGCGCCCACCGGGCGGGCGTCCGTATCGCGCTCGACACCTCGGGACCGGCGCTCCTCGCGGCCCTCCGCGAACGGCCCGACGTCGTCAAGCCCAACGCCGAGGAACTCGCCGAGGCCGTCGGCCGCCCCCTCGCCACGGTCGGCGACGCGGTCAAGGCCGCCGAGGAACTGCGCGAGCTGGGCGCCCGAGCCGTGCTCGCCTCCCTCGGCGCCGACGGGCAACTGCTCGTCAGCGAGGACGGCGCGTGGTTCGCGGGCGCGCGCGTCGACGTCGTACGCAGCAATGTGGGCGCGGGCGACTCCTCGCTCGCCGGTTTCCTCATCGCCGGCGGCAGCGGTCCCGGCGCGCTCGCCTCCGCGGTGGCCCATGGCGCGGCCGCCGTCCAGCTTCCGGGCAGCGTGATGCCGAGCCCGGCGGACCTCGACCCGTCCGCGGTGACCGTCACCTCCGAGATCCCCGTGGACCGCGTACTGACGGAGCCGGTGTCATGACCGGCCGCCGACTCCCGCGTACGGGCCCTCCACTTCCGCGCACGGGCTTGCGCGCAACCCCTGAACCGGCCCTGATGCGGCGGGGACTCCCCTTACCCGCCGCAGCCGCCGCACGGAGGCGGGACCTCCCCGGCCCCGGCCCCGTCTCAGCACACCCCGTAGTCCCCGTAACCGTCGCGGTTCCCGACCGCGGCACCCCCGTCCCCACCCTCGCCCACAGATCTCCCCGGGCGATACGCGTGCGAAGGAGCCCGCGATGAGCGAGATGATCACCGCGGACCTGGTCGATCTCGACCTGTCCGCCGATACGAAGGAAGCGGCGGCCCGCGCCCTCGCCGAGCGCATGGTGTCCCTGGGCCGGGTGACCGACCTGGACGGCTTCCTTGCCGACGTGGCCGCCCGCGAGGCCCAGATGCCGACCGGCCTCGACGGCGGCATCGGCATCCCGCACTGCCGCAGCGAGCACGTCACCGAGCCGACGCTGGCCTTCGGGCGCAGCACGGACGGGATCGACTTCGGCGCGCCGGACGGACCGGCCGACCTGATCTTCCTGATCGCCGCCCCGGCCGGAGCGGACGACGCCCACCTCACGATCCTGTCGTCACTGGCCCGCCAGCTGATGAACGCCGACTTCACCTCGGCGCTGCGGTCGGTGGACGACGCGGCGGGGGCTGCCGCCCTGATCAGCGGCGAGGAGCCCGAGACAGCGCCCGCGGCTGCGACCACGGCCGCCGAGTCGGGTGCCGAGGGCTCCTCCGAGGGCTCCGGTGACACGGATGCCTCCGAGGCGGCATCCGGCACCGCCCCCGGGTCTGCCCCGGCCCCCGCACCCGCCGGTACGGACGACAAGGGTGCCGCCGACGGAAAGGGCGGGCGACCGTTCCGTATCGTCGCCGTCACCTCCTGCCCCACCGGTATCGCGCACACCTACATGGCGGCCGAGTCGCTGGAGAACGCGGGCCGGGACGCCGGTGACGTCGAGATCGTCGTCGAGACGCAGGGCTCGGCCGGTTTCACCCGGCTCGACCCGGCCGTCATCGCCGCGGCGGACGGCGTGATCTTCGCGCACGACATGCCCGTACGGGAGAAGGACCGGTTCGCCGGGAAGCCCACCGTGGACGTCGGCGTGAAGGCCGGCATCAGCAAGGCGGCCGAGCTGATCTCCCAGGTGCGCGGCAAGGCAGAGCGCGGCGAGGTCACGGCGGCCGCCGGGCCCCGCGGCGGTACGCCCGTGGAGCGGGCCGGCGAGCCCGGTGAGGGCTACGGCACGAAGCTCCGCAAGTGGCTGATGTCCGGCGTGAGTTACATGGTCCCGTTCGTGGCCGCGGGCGGTCTGCTGATCGCGCTCGGGTTCGCGATCGGCGGCTACCAGATCAACGAGGCCAAGCCGGTCACCGAGGTCTTCAACTGGGGACAGGTCGACAGCTGGGCCGCGCTGCTCTTCCAGATCGGTGGCGTCGCCTTCGGCTTCCTGATCCCCGTACTCGCCGGCTACATCGCGTACGGCATGGCGGACCGGCCAGGTCTTGTGCCCGGCTTCGTCGGCGGAATGATCTCGGCCAACATCGCCGCGGGCTTCCTCGGCGGTCTGGCCGCGGGTCTGCTGGCCGGTGGGGTCGTCCTCGCCATCCAGCGGATCAAGATCCCACCGGTGCTGCGCGGCATCATGCCGGTGGTCGTGATCCCGCTGATCTCCTCGATCATCGTCGGCTTCCTGATGTTCATCGTGATCGGCAAGCCCATCGCCGAGGCACAGAAGGCCATGACGGACTGGCTCTCCGGCCTCTCCGGCACCAACGCCGTCCTGCTCGGTGTGCTGCTCGGCCTGATGATGTGCTTCGACCTCGGCGGCCCGGTCAACAAGGTCGCGTACGCCTTCGCCACGGGCGGTATCGCGGTCCAGGACCCGAGCGGGTCCGCGATGAAGATCATGGCCACGGTCATGGCGGCCGGCATGGTCCCGCCGCTGGGCATGGCCCTGGCGACCACGATCCGCAAGAAGCTGTTCACCACGGCGGAGCGGGAGAACGGCAAGGCGGCCTGGGTACTGGGCGCCTCCTTCATCTCCGAGGGCGCGATCCCGTTCGCGGCGGCCGACCCACTGCGGGTCATCCCCGCCTCGATGGCGGGCGGCGCGGTCACCGGCGCCCTGACCATGACGTTCGGCTCGACCCTGCGCGCCCCGCACGGCGGCATCTGGGTCACCTTCCTGATCGGCAAGCCCTTCCTCTACCTGCTCGCCATCGCGATCGGCACAGCGGTCACGGCAGGCCTGGTCATCGTCCTGAAGGGCATGCGCAGGACGACCCCGGAGGGCGAAACGGACAAGACCCCGGAAACCCCGACGGCCACACAGAAGAAGGAACCGATAGCAGCCTGAACGCTCCGCTGAGGAGCGAGAACGACGGTGGGCCGGGACTCGTGAAGTCCCGGCCCACCGTCGTGTGCCTTCAGGGGCGCGGGGAACTGCGCGACCAGCCACAACGAACCCGCAGACTACGAACCGGCCGAATCCCCGCTAACCGCCGGAGGCAGCCGCGCGCCGCTCCATCGCCGACCGCGCGTCCTCCTCCGACGGATACACCTCACACATGTGCCGCCCATCGGGCGTAGCCGTGTGCTCGACCTCCCACAGCGACAGCTCCCGCCCGTCGTGGAGCAGAAACGCGTGCTCGTAGAGCGCGAAGCACAACCCACGCTCACCCGCCCGGCACGGCCGCCCGAAGGCCTGGGTGATCTGGTGCGCGAACGCCGTCCGCAGCAGATCGGCCATGTCCTCGCCGGGCCGGTCGGAGTTCTCCGCGCGCCGCAGCAGCCGCCGCCCATGATCCGCGGAGTCGTCGGGAACGTACGCGTGCAGCGGCTCGGGGACGTGCGACACCCGCACCAGCACCGGCAGTTCGAAGTCCGGCGCGTCCGCCGGCAGCGGCAGGCGCCCCGTCGCGGTGCGCAGCTCCTCCTCGTCCTCGTACACCTCGTGCTGCGTGTCGCGGCCCGGTGCGGTGTTGTGGACGAGCTCCCAGAGCGTGAGCGCGCTCCCATCGGCCAGCAGCCAGGTGTGCCGGTACGTCTCGCGGTGCAGCCCCGCGCTGTGGTGCGCGGAGTGCAGCGAACTGTCGTGGGCCAGGGCCCGGTCCAGCCGCCGTATCGTCTCGTCCGGCAGCTCGAAGGAGTTCAGGGCACGGCCGAGGAGCCGCGCGAGATGCTCCTCCGGAGACTCGGGCGACTCGGCTGACTCGTACGCTGTCGTCTCGTACGGAACGCTCAAGGCTTCTCCCGGCGTTGCTGCATGTCACCTTGTGGGTGCATACCGTAGCCCCTCGGGCGGACATCATGTCCGGGAACCGAGAAAACGTACGCACGGAAAACGCCGGGGCCGTGTGAGGAGTTCCCACACGGCCCGCCGAAACCTCAAAACCCCTTGGTCAGACGGCACTTCCTGCGGTCCAGGCACTCCATGCCATGTTCCAGCCGTTGAGCCCGTTGTCCGGTGCGACCGTCTTGTCGGGGGAGTTCTTGACCGTCACGACGTCCCCGACGAGCGAGTTGTCGAAGAACCACTTGGCGGCCGTGTCGCCGTTCGCGCCCTGTACGTCCGCCATCCCCACGCAGCCGTGGCTGGTGCCCTGCTTGCCGAAGGGCGGATTGCCCTTGTTGTACCAGTAGTTGCCGTGGATGAAGGTCCCCGAGGTCGTCAGCCGCATCGCGTTCGGCACGTCCGCGATGTCGTACTCGCCGCCGTAGCCGACCGTCGACCCGTTCATCCGCGTCTGCCGGAACTTCTCCGAGATCACCATCTGCCCGTTGTACGTGCTGTTGTCCGGGCTGCCCGCCGAGATCGGGATCGTCTTCACGGTCCTGCCGTCCCGTACGACCGTCATGGTCTGGGTGCTGACGTCGACCGTGGACACTTGGGAGCGCCCGACCGTGAAGGTGACCGTCTTGTCCTGCACGCCGTAGACGCCGTTCGCGCCCTCGACGCCGTCCAGGTCGATCTTCATCGTGACCTCGGAACCGGCCTTCCAGTACGCCTGGGGCCGGAAGTCCAGCCGCTGCGCGCCGAACCAGTGCCCGACCACCTTCTGTCCACTGCTGGACGTGACGGTGATGTGCGACTGGACGTCCTTCCTGAACTTCCCGTCGCCGATCGCCTTGTCGAAGGTGAACGACACCGGCATCCCGACGCCGACCTTCGTGCCGCCGTCCGGTGTGTACGTACCGATGAAGCTGTTGTCCGTGGACACCGTCGTGAAGATGGAGTTGGCCGCCGCCGGCTTTCCGTCGCCGTCCTTCGCGGTGGCCGATATCTGGTACTTGGTCCCGCGCTCCAGCTGTTCCTTCGGCTTCCAGCTCTTCCCGTTCGCCGCGATCGACCCCGGTACGGCCGCCCCCGTGGCCGACTCCTTCATCGCCACCTCGGTCAGCCTGCCGTCGCTGACCTTCACCCCGGTCGAGTTGATCGACGCCGCCGTCGAGCCGTCCTTGGCGGAGATGAGGATCTTCGCCGCCGAGGTCTTGGTGTCGCCGTTCTTGTCCTCGGACTTGTTGTCGGCCTTGGCGTCGCCGCCGCACGCGGTGAGGGTCAGGGCGCCGACCATCAGGGCGGCACAGGCCACCAGCGCGCGCCTCGCTGTTGTGTCCGGCGTTGTCACGGGCTGCTCCAGTTCTCGCGGTTAGGGGTGATCCGCTCCGTTCCGTGGAGAAAGATCGGATCCATGGAGAAGGAGGGGAACATCGCCCGCCCGGGTTCCCACAGCCCGCCATCAACACCATCGCGTGACAGATTCGGGACAATCGCCTTATGCGGCGGGGGCCTTGTCCGCGATGCGCAGCGCCTCGACCAGATCGCGGTAGAGGGAGTCCGTGGCGAGCAGTTCGTCATGGGTGCCCCGGGCGCGGACACCGCCCGCGTCCATCACCACGATCGTGTCCGCGTCGATCACCGTCGACAGCCGGTGCGCGATCGTCACCACCGCGTGCTCCCGCGCCCGCCGCCGGACACAGTGGTGGACCGCCGACTCCGTGAGCGCGTCGAGCTGTGCCGTCGCCTCGTCGAGCAGCAGCACGTCCGGCTCCCGCAGCAGCGCCCGCGCGAGAGCGATGCGCTGTCGCTCCCCGCCTGAGACGGCCGCGGTCGACAACTCCGCGTCCAGCCCCTCGTCCAGCGACTCCACCTTCTCCGTCAGCCGCACGTCCGCGAGCACCTGACGCAGTTCCTCCTCGTCCGCGTCCGGCCGGGAGATGAGCAGGTTGTCGCGGATGGTGCCGGGGACGACCGGGGTGTCCTGCTCCACATACGCCAGCCTGGAACGGATCGCCGCGTGGCTGTGCCGGTGGTAGGGGACACCGTCCAGCAGCAGCGCACCCTCCTGCGGCTCCAGGAAGCGCAACAGCAGGGAGAAGACCGTGGTCTTGCCCGCCCCTGAGGGCCCGACGATCGCGGTGTGCCCGCGGGCCGGCACCGCCAGGTCGACCCCGCGCACGGCAGGCTCCCGACCGGGACCGTACGAGGCCGTGACGCCCTTCAGCTCCAGGACCGGGCCGTTCGTGTCCAACACCCTGCTGCTCGTGTCCAGCGCCACGCCGTTCGTGTCCGGCACCGGGCCGCGTGTGTCCGGCACGGGACCGTTTGTGTCCAACGCTGTGCTGCTCGTGTCCGGCACGGGACCGCTCGTACTCGGCACGGGACCGCTCCTCCGCCGCCGGCCCGACGGCTCCGCCCGCACGTCCGTCGCCCGCGTGTCCGTCACGGGCGGCCCGTCCGTCACGGCGGGCGGTCCGTCCGTCTCCGCGTCCAACTCGTCCACCGCCCGGATCCGTTCCGCCGCGGCGATGCCGGACTGCAGCGCCGTGAGGTTCTGCGACAGCTCCGTGATCGGCTCCATCAGCCCGAAGGCGTAGAGCAGGAAGGCGATCAGGCTGGACACCTCCAACTGCCCTTCCCCGACCCGCCAGGCGCCGACGCCGAGGATGAGGATCACCGCGAGCTGGATCCCGGTCCAGGCGATGGTCCACACGGTGGCCTCCAGCCGCACCGCGCGGATGCCGTACTCCGCCGAGGCCCGCGCGTCCGCCGCGATCCGCTCCGCCTGCCGGTCCTCGGCACCGCTCGCCTTGACCGTACGGATCGCCCGCAGCGTGCCCTCCAGGGTGCCGCCGACCCGGCCCACGTGCTCCTGCGCCCGCTCCTGCGCCTTCGCGATGCCGGGCATCAGCACCGCGAACAGGACGATCACCACCAGCACGGCCGCCACCGTGGTGCCGAGCAGGACCAGGTCCAGGAAGCCCATCAGCACCAGCGTGCCGACCAGCATCACCACGCCGTTGATCAGCCCGATCACACTCGACGAGGCCGCCTCGCGCAGCAGCACCGTGTCCGAGACCGCCCGTGAGACCAGCTCGCCCGGCGGCCGCGCGGTCACCGCGGGGATCGTCGCCCGGAAGTACCGCCGCACCATCGACTCCCGGGCGTCCAGCACCACCTTCTCGCCGAGTGTGCCGAGCAGCACCCACTGCACGCGGTACAGCACCGCGCCGATCACCAGCAGTACGAGCAGCGCGACCACCGGACCACGCAGCGAACTCCCGTCGTTGAGCGCGTCCAGCACCCACTTGGTCACCATCGGCGTGGCCAGACCCAGCGCCGACGCGGCCAGCGCGAGCACCAGCCCGACCGTCAGCGCCCGCCGGTGCGGCCGGGCGAACGAAGCAAGAACCCGCAGACTCTCCGGAGCAACCATGCTCACGAGTGGAACATCGATGTTCCAAAAGTGTCAACTCTGTTTTATTATGGAACGGCGCTACAGTGTGTGCCCATGGACACCGCAGTAAGCGACCGGAGCGGCGCGCGAGGTCGCACGAGGCGCGCCATCCTCGACGCCGCCGCCGCCGTACTGGCCAAGAACTCCGGGGCCTCCCTCGGCGACGTGGCCGCCGCGGCGGGCGTCGGCCGCACCACGGTCCACCGCTACTTCGCGGAGCGCACCGACCTCCTGAAGGCCCTGGGCGCCGACGTCCTCGAAAAGGTCGCCGCCGCGACCGACCGCAGCCGCCTGGACGACGGCCCGGCCCTCGCAGCCCTGGAACGGCTGTGCCAGGAACTCTTCGAACTCGGCGACGCCCTCACCCTCGTCTTCGACGAGTCCCTGGTCGCCACCTGGAACTGGGAGGGCTGGGAGGAGGACACCGACGCCGACCGCGCCCTCGCCCACCTCATCGAACGCGGCCACACCGAAGGCGCCTTCGACCCCACCCTGGACGTCGACTGGATCGTCCAGACCCTCTGGTCCCTGCTCTACGTGGCCTGGCAACGAGGCCGCACCACCGGCACCAAACACGAAGCCCTGACCCTGTGCCTACACACCCTCAGAAAGGCGGTCGCGCCGGGGCCGTAGAAGCCTTCGGGGGAGTGGGTGAGTGGGTGGGGTTGGCCGGGCTGGGTTGGCCATGACGGCCGGCCCAGTCGGGTCATTCCAGACCGGCGGCCTCACCTCTCCCCTCCCGTTACCGTTTTCGAGGCCCCGCAATGAGGCCTCCGGCCGTCGGTTCCGGGATGACTTCCCCTCCTGTTGTTGAAGATCGGTGGGGTGGTGTCACTGGGCTCGGGAGGCATCGACGGACCGCGGATTCGGCGCTAGAGCACCGCCTTCACTCGAGCCGGAAGAGCTCTCTGCAACGTGGATGTGGCAGTTCAGCGCTGTGTCGTGCCGACTGGAGCCGAACGGAAGCGAGATGCACGGCCTGCACGTGATCGACTTCGACGACATCGACGCCTTCCTCGGTCTGGACGTCGGCGGTCGACCAAGGACATGGGGAACACCCCCTCCCGCCTCCGCCCATTGCATCCCCTCCCGCTACCGCTGCCCGTACAGCTCCCCGTACGACGGCCACAGTCCTCCCGGGCCCTCCACCGACTCGGCGGTGCGTACCGCTCGGACGATTGCGCGGGTCACCAGGTCCGCGCCGGCGGCGAGGACCTCGTTCAGGGCGAGCGGGTTTTCTTCTGCCAGGGGATGCGCTCCCGTGGCGAGTGCGAAGACCGTGTCGCCGTCGTGGAGGAGGTGTACCGGCCGGACGGCGCGTGCGATGCCGTCGTGGGCCGTGCCCGCCAGCTTCTGGGCCTGTGCCTTCGACAGGTCGGCGTCGGTGGCGACCACCGCGAGGGTGGTGTTCAGCGGGGGAAGGCTGTTCTTCGCGGCGGCCTCGGCGAGCCGCGCCCGCGCAGCCTCGTGAACCTCCGCGGCCGGACAGCTCAACAGCCCCTGGACCAACTCCCCGTACAACGCCCCCGTCTCCGGCTCCACCACCGACCCCGCCGCGTTGGCCACGACCAGCGCCGCCACCGTGACACCCGATTCGAGCACGGCACTCGCGGTGCCGACCCCTCCCTTCATCATTCCGACGGCCGCCCCCGTCCCGGCGCCCACGGACCCCTCCTGAACAGGCGCGCCCGCCTCGCTCGCCGCCGCGGCCTCCACCGCCTCGCGGCCGACCGCCGCGTCCGGCCTGGCCCGGAAGTCGCCGCCCCGGCCGAGGTCGAACACACAGGCCGCCGGCACCACGGGCACCACCTGCCGCGGATCGGGCCCGACCCGCACCCCGCGCCCTCGCTCCTCCAGCCAGGCCATCACACCCGTCGCCGAGTCCAGCCCGTACGCGCTGCCACCGGTCAGTACGAGCGCCTCGATCTTCCGCACCACATTGCGCGGATCGAGCGCGTCGGTCTCCTTGGTACCCGGCCCGCCACCGCGCACGTCCACCGCCGCGACCGCGCCACCTTCCGGTGCGAGGACAACCGTCGTACCGGTGAGCCACCCGTCACCGATCCTCGTGGCATGCCCCACGCGCAACCCGGCCACATCCGTCAGAGCGTCAACTGTCATACGCCCAGTGTCGACCCGACCTACGTGGCCGACGCGCCCGCCACGGCCTCCTCGCGCTCCTCCCGCGCGGCCATCCGGGCGGTCAGTGTCACCCCCACGGCCACCGCGAGCGCGGTCACCACACCAGCCGCGAGCACCGCCCAGTCACCCAGGAACGTGCACAGGGCCACCGCCAACGCCGTGACCGGCAGCACCAGTTGCTGCGCCGTACCCACCTTGTAGTGGCGGGCGTGCAGCGCCCACACGGTCAGGAGGAACAACGCTGTCGGAAGCGTCACCGCGGCCGACGCCGCCGGCGTGGAGATGTGCGCCTTGCCGACCGCCTGCTCCACCGCGACCTCCAGCCCGGCACCGATCGCCGCCGCCGACGCGAAGATCACATAGTGGCCGTACCCCCACAGGAACGCCTTCCTGCTGGAGCTGAGATGGCCGTGGATCGGTACGACGAAGTAGATCCACCACGCGGCGAAGATGATCAGCAGCCCGCCCGAGGCGATCGGGAGGAGCTCGCCCAAGGCGTCGTTCTCGTCCACCCCCACCTTCACCGCGATCGTGGCCGCGGCGATGGTCTCGCCGAGGACGATGATCGTGAAGAGCCCGTACCGCTCGGAGATGTGGTGCGGATGCCAGACCGTGTTGAACTCCCTCTCCGCCAACAGCGGGACGCACATCTCGGCGATCGCCATCACCAGGAACAGCCACGGCCGGGCGGACTCCGGCAGGAGCACCAGCCCCACCCAGCCGATCTGGCACACCACGACCCCGCCCGCGTACCGCAACGCCATCCGCCGCTCGGCACCGTCCGCGTTCCGGGCCGCGCGCAGCCACTGCACGGTCAGCGCCATCCGCATGATCACATAGCCCAGCAGGACCAACAGGAAGTCGTGGTCCTCGAACGCCTTGGACACCCCGGCGGCCAGCACCAGCACACCGGCGATCTGGATCAGGGTGACGACCCGGTACAGCGCGTCGTCGTTGTCGTACGCCGACGCGAACCAGGTGAAGTTCATCCACGCCCACCAGATGGCGAAGAACACCATCGCGTAGTTCAGGATGCCCTCGGCCGCGTGCGCCTCCGCGACGGAGTGCACCAGCTGCACTCCCGCCTGGGCGATGGCCACGACGAAACACAGATCGAAGAACAGCTCCAGCGGCGACGCGACCCGGTGTGCCTCGTTCCGCCCGCGCGCGGTCATCCTGCGCAGCGGCCGAGGGGAGGGGACGGTTCGGGAGCGGCGCGGAGCAGATTCGGAAGAGGCATCGGGCGTCATGCGACCAAGCACAGCAGAAACGCCCCGAAAATCCAGAAGCACGCCGAGACCCGCCCCCAGAGTCCGGACCGGGCCCAGAACCGTGCCCGCCCCCGGAGTCGGAACCGTGCCCGCACCCAGAGGCCAGGCCGCCCCCAGAGTCCGGACCGAGCCCGGAGCCGGACCCGTACCCTGGACGTATGAGCTCTACCCCCGCCCCGCCCCCTCGCCCCGACGCCGAACCACGTGACCCCAAGGCCGCGCTGGTCTTCGACGACCCCCTGAGCCGGCCGTCCGACGACGACACGGACCGTGGTTGGGGCGAGCGGCCCACCGGCGACAGCGCGGCGGACCTGGCCCGCTTCCTGGACGAAAAGCCGCCCCACCACATCTGACCCCGGACTACCGCGGCTACTGCTCGTTGTGCCCCGAGCCGCGCTGGGCCACCAGGGCGTCGCGGATCTCCTTCAGAACCTCCAGCTCGCTCACCTCGATCACTTCCTGCGTACTCTCCTTCGCCTTCTGGCGGGCCGCCTGCTTGGCGAGGTACTTGGACATCGGCAGGACCATCAGGAAGTAGACGACGGCCGCGGTGATCAGAAAGGTCAGCGTCGCGCTGAGGACCGTGCCCCACATGATGGGGATACCGCTCGTCGCGGTCCCCGTCGCCTCGTCGAACCGGCACGGGTCCTTCAGACACGAGCTGTACTGGTTGAGGTCCTTGGTGCCGAAGGCGCCGACCAGTGGATTGATCACGCCCTTCACCACGGAGTTGACGATGTTGGTGAAGGCGGCGCCGATGACCACCGCGACAGCCAGATCGACGACATTCCCGCGCATCAGGAAGGCCTTGAAGCCGTCCCAGACGCTCGGATCCTTCTTCTGCTCGCTCACCAGGGAGCCCCTCTTCAGCCGCAAAAACTGTGGAATCAACAGCTCCGCAACCTACGTCAGGGCGCGGCAGCGCTGTCCAATTCTGTAACTCCAACGAGGGACTTGACAGCCTGACGGCAGCCATCCTTGCCATGGTCAGCACAGGGTCACCGCCAACCGTGAGGTCGCGCCGGCCCCGGCCAGCAACGCAGCCGTCCGCCGAGGCACGGACAGGACGACGAGCGCCCCACCCTCGGAGACACTGTCCGGCGACTCGGGCACCTTCGTCACCCGCGCACCACGCGCAACCACATGAGCGTCCCCCGGCCCCACCGCACCCTGCTCGGCCGCGACGACGTCGACCCGGTCACCGGGCCCGAGCAACCGCACGGTCGCACCATCGGCGATCCGCACCGGCGCCGAAACCATCTCGACGGCCCGTCGCTCCCGTCCCGCATCCGCCACCGGACGCCCCCGGGGCGACCCGCCCCCGCGCGCCTCCGTATCCCTCTCCCCGGGCCCCGCGGCGACGAGCGCCACCGCGGACACCGCGAGACCGACCGCCAGGGCCCGCCTCCGATGCCGAACGAGCCGCCGCGCCTGATACCGCCCACCACGCACCCGCACAGGAGCGAAATGCGGCACCTCGCACGTGCCGGGCACATCCGTGCCCAACGGACGCGGAAAGGAGGAGAGCTGCGACACGGGTACCACCACCTGTGGTCGAAAGATCGGCTTGCGACCCCAGCCTGCGCCCTCCTCCGGAATCCCACCGAGCCCAGTGGACGACCACCAGGTTGTGGACAACTCCCTCACCCGAAGGAACAGTTCCGCCCCGCGAACAACGCACCCGCACCCGAAAAAGCAGGGGAGCGGACCATGCCGCACCCGCAGCCAAGGACGCACGGGAGCGGGCCGTGCCGGTACGTCGAAAGCCCGCCGCGTACGGCTCCTCCAAAAGACAGAACCCTAAGAACCGCAGCAGTACACCCGGCAGCGGCGGGCTCGACGTACCGGCACGGCCCGCGCTCCAAGGCAACGCGACAGCGAGCCGCACCGGCAGCGGCTCGACGTACCGGCACGGCCCGCGCTCCGAGACAACGCGACAGCGAGCCACACCACCCACCTACGGCAACGCAACCCCCGTATCCATCCCACCCAACGCAGTCGTGCACAGGCAATCCCGCGAAGCGTTCGCAGGCAGCCCCGCCACCGCATCGAACAAAACACTCCGCAGCCGATCCACATTCGCCGCGAACACCTTGAACACCTCGTCGTGCGAGACGCCCTCCCCGCTCTCGGCCCCCGCGTCGAGGTCGGTGACCAGCGTCAACGACGTATAGCAAAGCTCCAGTTCACGAGCGAGCGCAGCCTCCGGATGCCCGGTCATCCCCACCACGGACCACCCCTGCGCCCGATACCAGAGCGACTCCGCACGGGTCGAGAACCGCGGCCCCTCAATGACCACCAGCGTCCCGCCGTCCACAGGCTCCCAGTCGCGCCCCCGCGCCGCGTCCAGCGCGACCGTGCGCCCGGTGGGGCAGTAGGGGTCGGCAAGGGACACGTGCACGACGTTCGGCACGTCGCCCCCGGGCAACGGCAGCCCGTCGAAGTAGGACTGCGCCCGGGACTGCGTACGGTCCACGAACTGGTCCGGCACGAGCAGCGTCCCCGGCCCGTACTCGGGCCGCAGCCCGCCCACCGCGCACGGCCCGAGCACCTGACGCGCCCCGACGGACCGCAGCGCCCACAGATTGGCGCGGTAGTTGATGCGGTGCGGCGGCAGATGATGGCCGCGCCCGTGGCGGGGAAGGAAGGCGACCCGCCGCCCGGCGATCTCACCGAGGAACAGAGAGTCGCTGGGCGCTCCATACGGCGTGTCCACCTGTATCTCGGTCACGTCGTCGAGGAAGGAGTAGAAGCCCGACCCGCCGATGACGCCGATCTCGACGTTCTCCGTGTTCACCATGAACGGCACCCTAGCCGGGGCCCGGAAACGCCGAAGACCCTGTCGTCGTACGACGACAGGGTTCGTGGGCGAAGAACCGTTGTGCGCGAGAGCGTTACGCGGCGTTGCTGCTGCCGGAGGACGAGCTCGTGGACGACGACTTCGAGTCCGAGGACGACTTGGAGCCCGAAGAGGACGAGGAGTCCGACGAGGACGACGTCTTCGAGTCGGACGATCCGGTCGACGTCTTCGTGGCCGGCGCCGGGCTGCTGCTCGACGACGAACCGCGGCTGTCGTTGCGGTAGAAGCCGGAGCCCTTGAAGACGATGCCGACCGCGGAGAACACCTTCTTCAGGCGTCCGTCACAGCTCGGGCACACGGTGAGGGCGTCATCGGTGAACTTCTGCACCGCCTCGAGGCCCTCGCCGCACTCGGTGCACTGGTACTGGTAGGTCGGCACTTGTCTTCCTCCTGGCACTCTCACTCAGTGAGTGCTAACGACGGTCCATAGTGACGTATTCCTCGGGATCAGTCCACTGCCACCGGCTCTCGGTGACCCACGCCACGTGCGACGGTCCGGCTCACGACCCGGGGCGAGAGCCGTGAACGCAGGGTCACGAGGGTCGCCAGGGCCAGCAGCGTGCCGCCCATCGGGACGAGGAATCCGGCACCGTCCCACAGGCGGTCCTCCATCTGTCCGGCGATCGTCACGGCGGCCGCCTGCCCGAGCGCGACCGCTCCGGTGAGCCAGGTGAAGGCCTCGGTCCGGGCGCCCGCCGGCACGAGTCCGTCGACCAGGGTGTAGCCGGTGATCAGGGCGGGAGCGATGCACACACCGACGAGGAGGCCGATGCCCGCGAGGACGGTCACCGACTGGGCGGCCCACAGTCCGGAGGCGGTCAGCCCCAGGGCGGCGTACGCGACGACGAGGCGGCGGCGCGGGGCGACCTTCCAGGCGATCGCGCCGCAGACGACGCCGGAGAGCATGTTGCCCGCGGCGAAGGTCCCGTACAGGACACCGTTCAGACCGGGCTCGCCGATGGACTCGCTGAACGCGGCGAGCGAGACCTGCATGCCGCCGAACACGGCGCCGATGCCGAGGAAGGCCACGATCAGCACACGCACGCCGGGGACGGACAGCGCGGAGGCGTGCTTCACGCGCGCGTGCCCCTTGAGGCCCACGGCCGGCTGGGTGCCGCGCTGGGCGGCGAACAGCAGACCGCCGACCAGGGTCAGCGCGGCCTCCGTGAGCAGGCCGGCGGCCGGATCAATGGCGGTGCACAGCGCGGTGGCGAGCAGCGGCCCGAACACGAAGGTGAGCTCGTCGGTGACGGACTCGAAGGCCGCCGCGGTCGTCATCAGCGGCGAGTCCTGGAGCTTGACGCCCCAGCGGGCCCGCACCATGGGCCCGATCTGCGGCACCGAGGCACCCGTCGGCACGGCGGCCACGAAGAGTGCCCACAGAGGCGCGTCCGAGAGTGCCAGCGCGGTCAGGGAGAGTCCCGCCAGCGTGTGGACGAGGACGCCGGGCAGCAGGACGGCCCGCTGGCCGTGACGGTCGGCGAGGCGGCCGGTGAAGGGCGCGAACAGTGCCAGGGAGACACCGGTCACGGCGGCGACGGCGCCGGCGGCCCCGTACGAGCCGGTGGTGTGCTGGACGAGCAGCACGATGGAGATGGTCAGCATCGCGAACGGCTGCCGCGCGGCGAAGCCGGGAAGCAGGAACGTCCACGCGCCGCGCGTACGCAGCAGTTGTCCGTATCCCGGGCGGGAGGAGACAGGAGTCCCGGGGGACTCCGGGGTGACCGTGGATGCCACGGCCCGTGCCTTTCTGCCGCCTGGTAGCGCGCCCTTTCTGCGGGGCTGGAGGCGCCGAGAGCTGTCCTCTTGCGCGGAACTGCGGTAGATGCCGGGCCGCCCGCCGGAGAGGGCACCGCGGCCGCCATACGGTCGCGCCAGCTCTGCGTCAGGCAGAGTTGGTTAGATCAAGATGCGCCTTGATGATACAGGCCCAAGCGACTCCACCCCTGTGAAACCCAGCACTCTTCTGGCCGACGCCTGTGAATACTCACCGAGCCGAGGAGCCCGAAAGCCAGGCACCCAAAGCGCAAGGAGCCGAGCAGTCGGAGAGCCAAGGAGCCGAGGCTCAGTCCTCGCTCCCGTTCCCACCCGTCCCCAGCCACCCCGCCAGCTTGCCCCCCTGCCCGACCGCGCGCAGCCGCTGTTCGGCCGCGTCCCGGACGGGATCGGTGGCCACCACGAGCAGCTCGTCGCCGCGCCGCAGCACGGTCGTGGGAAGCGGAACGAACGATTCTCCACCGCGGACGACCAGCGTGACGGCGGCACCCGCGGGCAGCCGCAGCTCGTTGATCTCGACGCCGTGCATCTTCGACCCCTCCGGGATCGCGACGGACAGCAGATGTCCGCGCAGCCGCTCCAGGGGTGCCGATTCGATCCCCAGGTCGGCGGTCTCCGAGGGGGCCTTGGACACGCCCAGTTTCCGCGCCACCCAGGGGAGCGTGGGCCCCTGGACGAGGGTGTAGACGACGACAAGTACGAAGACGATGTTGAAGATGCGACGGCTTTCCTCGACGCCGCTCACCATCGGGATCGTCGCCAGGATGATGGGCACCGCGCCGCGCAGCCCGGCCCACGACATCAGGGCCTGCTCCTGCCAGCGCATGCGGAAGGGCGCCAGCGCCACCACGACGCTCAGCGGCCGCGCCACCATGGTCAGCACCAGCCCGATGACGAGCGCGGGCCAGATGTCGTCGCCCATCTCGTGCGGTGTGACCAGCAGCCCGAGCAGTACGAACATGCCGATCTGGGCGATCCAGCCGAGCCCGTCGGCGAAGCCGCGTGTGGCGGGCCAGTGCGGCAGCTTCGCGTTGCCCAGCACCATCGACGCCAGATAGACCGCGAGGAAGCCGCTGCCGTGGGCCAGCGCCCCGGCCGCGTACGCCGTGACCGCGATCGCCATCACCGCGATCGGGTAGAGGCCGGAGGCGGGCAGCGCCACATGCCGCAGCCCGTACGCCCCCAGGAAGCCCACCGCGAGACCGATGGCCGCTCCGATGGACAGCTCCAGCGCTATCTCGCCGAGCAGGTGGTACCAGTGCTCCACCGGTCCTGCCATCGAGAACGAGACGACGAGGATGACCACCGGGGCGTCGTTGAAGCCCGACTCGGCCTCCAGAATGCCCGTCACGCGCGCGGGGAGGGGCACTTTCCGCAGCACGGAGAAGACCGCCGCCGCGTCCGTCGAGGACACCACCGCGCCGATGATGAACGCCTGCCGCCACTCCAGCCCGATCAAGTAGTGGGCCGCTGTCGCGGTGATGCCGACGCTCACCGAGACGCCGACCAGCGCCAGTGAGGAGGCAGCCGGCAGCCCCGGTTTGATCTCCTTCCACTTCGTGCCGAGGCCGCCCTCGGCCAGGATCACGACCAGGGCCGCGTACCCGATGACCTGGGTCAGTTCGGCGTTGTCGAAGTGGATGTCGCCGATGCCGTCCTGGCCCATGGCGACGCCGATGCCCAGGTACACGAGCAGGCTGGGGAGCCCGCTGCGCGACGAGATCCGAACCGCTGCCACCGCGACGAGCAGAACGAGCGAGCAAACGAGCAGGAGCTGGTTGAGGTGGTGGACAGTCAGCGGCTGTTTCCCTTCTCGCCGTTCCGAGTGGATCACTTTGACCAGTTGGACCGCTTCGATCGGTTGGATCACCTGGTTCGGTACAACCGTGGCCGGTTCAGCCGGCTCGATGGTTCAACTACTTCGTTACCTTACCTAACTCTTGACGCTTTCTTGACACTCGGCAAGGCAAGATCGAACTCCCGTCCGCCCGGGTTCCCGACTCCGCGTCAAGCCCGAGTTGGCCCTGCGCCTATGGTTGCTCCAGCGCTCAGTCAAATGGACAAGCCCGCCTGCCGCTCGCGTGAGGACAGCAAGGACAGCGATGCCCCCCAACACCACCGCATCTTCCGGTCAAAAGCCCGGCAAGTCCGGCAGGAAGAAGGGGCGCAGAGCCCGTCTGATCCTGATCGTCCTGGTTCTGGCCATTGTCGGCGGCATCGCCTACGGGTCGTTCTGGAGCATCAGCACCGTCCGTGCCTCCTTCCCCCAGACCAAGGGTTCCATCACGCTCGACGGCCTGTCGGGCCCCGTGGACGTCAAGCGCGACGGCTACGGGATCCCGCAGATCTACGCCTCGACCGACGCGGACCTGTTCATGGCGCAGGGCTACGTCCAGGCGCAGGACCGGTTCTACGAGATGGACGTACGCCGTCATATGACGGCCGGCAGGCTCTCCGAGATGTTCGGCGAGAGCCAGGTCGACGAGGACGAGTTCCTGCGCACGCTCGGCTGGGACCGGGTGGCGAAGAAGGAGTACGAGACCAAGCTCTCCGCGGAGACGAAGAAGTACCTGCAGGCATACGCCAAGGGGGTCAACGCGTACCTGAAGGGCAAGGACGGCGAGGACATCTCGCTGGAGTACGCGGCCCTCGGCTTCGCCAACGACTACAAGCCAAAGGAGTGGACCCCGGTCGACTCGGTGGCCTGGCTCAAGGCGATGGCCTGGGACCTGCGCGGCAACATGCAGGAGGAGATCGACCGCTCCCTGATGACCAGCCGCCTGGGTCCCCAGCAGATCGCCGACCTGTACCCGCAGTACCCGTACGACCGGAACAAGCCGATCGTGCAGGAGGGTCAGTACGACAGCGCCACCGGGGAGTACCGGCAGGGCGGCGACACCGGCACGGGTACCGGCGGTACGCAGTCCTCGGCGGGAACCGGGCTCGCTAACAACGCGGAGGCCCCCTCCGGGCTGCAGGGCCAGCTGTCGGGCCTCTACAAGGTGCTCGACGACGTCCCTGAGGCCGTCGGCGTGAACGGCAACGGCATCGGTTCGAACTCGTGGGTCGTCAAGGGCACCCACACCATCACCGGCAAGCCGCTGCTCGCCAACGACCCGCACCTGTCGCCCTCGCTGCCGTCCGTCTGGTACCAGATGGGCCTGCACTGCAGGAGCGTCTCCGAGAAGTGCCAGTACGACGTCTCCGGGTACACCTTCGCGGGCATGCCGGGCGTGGTCATCGGCCACAACCAGTCCATCGCCTGGGGCATGACCAACTCCGGTGCCGACGTCACCGACCTCTACCTGGAGAAGCTCACCGGGAAGGGCTACGAGTACGACGACAAGGTGAAGGCCTTCACCACCCGCGAGGAGAAGATCAACGTCGCGGGCGGTGACTCCAAGACCATCGTCGTGCGGGAGACCAACAACGGACCGCTGCTGTCCGACCGCAACGACGAACTCGTGAAGGTCGGCAAGAAGGCCACCGTCGACAGCGCGGCACCCGACCGCGGTGACGGCTACGGCATCTCCCTGCGCTGGACCGCCCTGGACCCGGGCAACTCGATGGACGCCGTGTTCGCGATGAACAAGGCCACCGACTGGACGGAGTTCCGCAAGGCGGCCGCCCTGTTCGACGTGCCCTCGCAGAACCTGATCTACGCGGACACCGACGACAACATCGGCTACCAGCTGCCCGGCAGGATCCCGATCCGCGGTGAGGGCGACGGCTCGCTCCCCTCGCCCGGCTGGGACTCCAAGTACCGCTGGACCGGTTACATCAAGCAGGCCGAGCTGCCCTACGAGTACAACCCGGACCGCGGCTACATCGTGACCGCCAACCAGGCCGTCGTCGACAAGGACAAGTACCCCTACACGCTCACCACGGACTGGGGCTACGGAACGCGCAGCCAGCGGATCGCCGATCTCATCGAGTCGAAGATCAAGGGCGGCGGCAAGATCTCGACCGACGACATGCGCCAGATGCAGCTCGACAACAGCAGTGAGATCGCCAAGCTCCTGGTGCCCAAGCTGCTCAAGATCGACGTGGCGGACAAGGACGTCCGCGAGGCGCAGAAGCTCCTGGAGGGCTGGAACTACACCCAGGACGCCGACTCGGCCGCGGCGGCGTACTTCAACGCGACCTGGCGCAACATCCTCAAGCTCGCCTTCGGCAACAAGCTGCCCAAGGAGCTGCGGGTCGAGGGCCAGTGCCTGAACGTCGAGCCGATCGACTCCACCGGACCGGCCGACGAGGACCGGCGGGTGCGCGAGTGCGGGCAGCGCGACGCCGACAGCGCGCAGCCGGACGGCGGCGACCGCTGGTTCGAGGTGGTGCGCAAGATTCTCGACGACGAGGACAACGCCTGGTGGTCGGCGCCGAAGACGCGCACCGACAAGGCCGTCGACACCCGCGACGAGCTCTTCAAGCGGGCCCTCACGGACGCCCGCTGGGAGCTCACCGCCAAGCTCGGCAAGGACATCGACAGCTGGAACTGGGGCCGGCTGCACCGGCTCTACCTCAAGAACCAGACCCTGGGCATCGAGGGCCCCGGCTTCCTCCAGTACATGCTCAACCGTGGCCCGTACAACATGGGCGGCGGCGAGGCGGCGGTGAACGCCACCGGCTGGAACGCCGCGGGCGGCTACTCCGTGGTCTGGGTGCCGTCGATGCGCATGGTGGTGAACCTGGAGGACTTCGACAAGTCGAAGTGGATCAACCTCACCGGTGCCTCCGGGCACGCCTACAGCGCCCACTACATCGACCAGACCGGCAAATGGGTCAAGGGCGAGCTGCTGCCCTGGGCCTTCAAGGAGCGGGCGGTCGACGCGAAAACGTCGGACACGCTGGTCCTGAAGCCCTGAGCGCCATCTGAGAACGGCCCTCCACGCACGCGCGTGGAGGGCCGTTTCGCACAACGGGCCCCTACGGACGCGAAGGGGCCTCTACGGAGAGGGCCGGCGGAAGCGGTGCACTCCCGAAGGGGTCACCACCGCGTGCACGGGCCGGTCGTGCGGCTCCTCGGGGACGCGGTCGACCACTTCGGAGTCGTACAGCAGCACCACGAGGGCCGGATCAGCGCCCGCGCGGTCGAGTCGCGCCAGGACCCGGTCGTACGATCCGCCGCCGCGGCCGAGCCGCATCCCGCGCGCGTCCACGGCCAGGCCGGGCAGCAGCACGGCGTCGGCCGCGAGCACGGCGTCCGGGCCCAGGCGCTCGCCCGCGGGCTCCAGGAGGGCCATCTTTCCCCGGTGTTGTACGGAGACCAGCGAGCCCTCTCCGGCGTACGCGCCCCAGTCCAGGTCGTTGTCCGTGAGGAGCGCCGGGAGCAGGACGCGCACGCCGCGCGCGTGGAGTGCGTCGAGGAGCGCACGGGTGCCCGGTTCGCTCCCCACGGACACGTAAGCTGCCACGGTGCGCGCGTGCGCCAGTTCGGGCAGCTCCAGGGCGCGGGTGGCGAGTGCGGCCCCGGTTTCCCGCACGTCATCGGCCGTATACCGGCTTCTCACCGTGAGGAACTCTCGCCGCAACACTCGCTTGCCAGACTCGGGTTCGGGTCCCAGGTGGCTCATAGGCTTGTTCCGTACCCTTCATAATGCGCTCATATGAGAGCGAATTAACCGGAGCCACAGATTCCATACAAAGGCACCGGATATGGTGTCGGGCATGACTCAGGCACACCCCAGGATCAGCAAGGCTGTCATCCCCGCAGCAGGCCTCGGCACCCGGTTCCTGCCGGCCACCAAAGCCACTCCCAAGGAGATGCTGCCGGTCGTCGACAAGCCGGCGATCCAGTACGTGGTCGAGGAGGCCGCGTCCGCGGGCCTCGATGACGTCCTCATGATCACGGGCCGCAACAAGCGCCCCCTCGAGGACCACTTCGACCGCAACTACGAGCTGGAATCGGCCCTTCAGAAGAAGGGCGACGCCGACCGGCTCGCCAAGGTGCAGGAGTCCAGCGACCTCGCCACCATGCACTACGTTCGCCAGGGCGACCCCAAGGGCCTCGGCCACGCCGTGCTCTGCGCCGCCCCGCACGTCGGCCACGAGCCCTTCGCGGTGCTCCTCGGCGACGACCTGATCGACCCGCGCGACCCGCTGCTCAAGCGCATGGTCGACGTCCACGAGCAGTACGGCGGCAGCGTGATCGCCCTCATGGAGGTCGCGCCCGAGCAGATCCACCTCTACGGCTGCGCGGCCGTCGACCTCACCGACGACAGTGACGTCGTCAAGGTCCACGACCTCGTCGAGAAGCCGGCCGCCGCGGATGCCCCGAGCAACTACGCGATCATCGGCCGCTACGTCCTCGACCCCCACGTCTTCGACATACTGCGAAAGACCGAGCCGGGCCGCGGCGGCGAGATCCAGCTCACCGACGCCCTCCAGCAGCTCGCCGCCGACGAGAAGGTCGGCGGCCCGGTGCACGGCGTGATCTTCAAGGGCCGCCGCTATGACACCGGCGACCGCGGCGACTACCTGCGTGCCATTGTCAGACTCGCGTGCGAACGTGAAGACCTGGGCCCGGACTTCCGGACCTGGCTTCGTAGTTACGTCACCGAGGAGATGTAGCAATTTGAGCAGCGCCGCTACCCGCGTCACCGGCCAGGACCACCTCTGGTCGGTGTCCGAGCACCTGGAGGACATCCTCGCGACCGTCCGCCCCCTCGAAGCCATCGAGCTGCAGCTCCTCGACGCCCAGGGCTGCGTCCTGGTCGAGGACGTCACGGTGCCGGTCTCCCTGCCGCCGTTCGACAACAGCTCGATGGACGGGTACGCGGTCCGGGTCGCCGATGTCGCGGGCGCGAGCGAGGAGTACCCGGCCGTGCTCACGGTCGTCGGTGACGTCGCGGCGGGCGAGTCCGAGCTGCTCCACGTGGGACCCGGCCAGGCCGCCCGCATCATGACGGGCGCCCCGCTGCCGCCCGGCGCCGAGGCCGTCGTCCCCGTGGAGTGGACCGACGGCGGCCTGGGCGAGGGCCCCGTCTCCGGGATGCGTGCCCGCAGCGCGTCCCCCGAGGGCGCCTCCGGCCAGGTCCACGTCCACCGCTCGGCACCGGCACGCGCGCACGTGCGCGCCAAGGGCAGCGATGTGAAGGCCGGCGACCGCGCCCTCTCCGCGGGCACGGTCCTCGGCCCGCCGCAGATCGGCCTGCTCGCCGCGATCGGCCGGGGAACCGTCCGGGTGCGCCCGCGCCCGCGTGTGGTCGTCATGTCCACCGGCAGCGAACTGGTCCAGCCCGACGAGCAGTTGGGCACCGGCCAGATCTACGACTCCAACAGCTTCGCGCTGTGCGCCGCCGCCCGTGACGCCGGCGCGATCGCCTACCGCGTGGGCGCGGTCGCCGACGACGCCGAGACACTCCGCGCCACCATCGAGGACCAGCTCATCCGCGCCGACCTCGTGGTCACCACGGGCGGCGTCAGCGTCGGCGCGTACGACGTCGTCAAGGAGGCCCTGTCCTCCGTCGGCGACGAGGACGAGGAGGGCAGCGGCATCGAGTTCCGCAAGCTCGCCATGCAGCCCGGAAAGCCCCAGGGCTTCGGCTCCATCGGCCCCGACCACACCCCGCTGCTCGCGCTCCCGGGCAACCCCGTGTCGTCGTACGTGTCCTTCGAGCTGTTCGTGCGCCCCGCGATCCGCACGCTGATGGGCGTCGAGGACGTCCACCGGTCCATGACCAGGGCGACCCTGCGTACGGACAAGGCGCTGACCTCGCCCGCCGGACGCCGTCAATTCCTGCGCGGACGGTACGCGGACGGGGAGGTCACCCCCGTCGGCGGTGCCGGATCCCACCTGATCGCGGCCCTCGCGCACGCGAACGCGCTGATCGTCGTCCCCGAGTCCGACGAGTCCGTGGAGCCCGGCACCGAGGTCGACGTGGTCCTCCTCGGCTGAAGGCCCCGACTTGGGGGTACCGTGTCGCGCACAACAGGCCCGACCGGGAGCGCCCCAGCCATCATGAGTACGCAGGACCGACTGACCCACATCGACGAGGCGGGCGCAGCCCGCATGGTGGATGTGTCCGAGAAGGACGTGACCGCCCGCACGGCCCGCGCGAGCGGTCGCGTCCTCGTCTCGCCCCGCGTGATCGAGTTGCTGCGCGGCGAGGGGGTCCCCAAGGGCGACGCCCTCGCCACCGCGCGCATCGCGGGCATCATGGGCGCCAAGCGCACCCCCGATCTGATCCCGCTCTGTCACCCTTTGTCGGTGTCGGGTGTCAAGCTTGATCTGTCGGTCGCGGACGACGCCGTCGAGATCCTGGCCACCGTGAAGACCACCGACCGCACGGGCGTCGAGATGGAGGCCCTCACCGCGGTCACCGTCGCGGCTCTCACCGTGATCGACATGGTCAAGGCGGTCGACAAGGGGGCGGTCATCACGGACGTGCGCGTGGAGGAGAAGACGGGCGGCAAGTCGGGCGACTGGAGCCGGGCATGACGGCGACCCCGGCGGCACCTGCCGAGCCGCCGATCGGCGGCGCCCTGACCGCCCCGTACAGCGCGCTCGTCGTGACGGCCTCCAACCGGGCGGCGGCGGGTGTCTACGAGGACAGGGGCGGGCCCCTGATCGCGGAGGGGCTCCTGAAGTTCGGCTTCGCGGTCGACGGGCCCTGGGTGGTCCCCGACGGGGACCCCGTCGAGAACGCCCTGCGGGTGGGCGTCACGGCCGGGTACGACGTCATCGTGACCACCGGCGGCACGGGCATCTCACCCACCGACCGCACCCCCGAGGCCACGCGGAAGCTGATCACGTACGAGGTGCCGGGCATTCCCGAGGCCATCAGGGCGTTCGGAAGAGAGAAGGTGCCGACGGCGGCGCTCTCCCGGGGGCTCGCCGGGGTCGCGGAGAGGACGCTGATCGTGAACCTTCCGGGTTCCACGGGCGGGGTGCGGGACGGTCTCGCCGTCCTCGAACCCCTCCTGATCCACGCCGTCGAGCAGATCCGCGGCGGCGACCACCCCAGACCCGGCGGCAGTGGGGGTGTGAGCTGAACAGCCCATCCTGGCCGGTCGAGCTGGTGGACGGCGATGTGGTCCTCCGGCCCATAAAGCTGCGCGACCAGCGGGCCTGGCGCGATGTGAACCGCCGCAACCGGGACTGGCTGCGCCCCTGGGAGGCGACCATTCCGCCGCCCACGCCGAGCGGGCCGATCGCCCACCGGCCGACCTATCGCCAGATGGTCCGGCATCTGCGCGCCGAGGCGAACTCGGGGCGGATGCTGCCGTTCGTCATCGAGTACCAGGGGCGGCTCGTCGGGCAGTTGACGGTCGCCGGAATCACCTGGGGCTCGATGTGCTCGGGCCATATCGGCTACTGGGTGGACGAGGCGGTCGCCGGTCGCGGAGTGATGCCCACGGCCGTGGCGCTCGCGTCCGACCACTGCTTCCGAACCGTTGGTCTGCACCGCATCGAGGTCTGCATTCGGCCCGAGAACGGGCCGAGCCGACGGGTCGTGGAGAAACTCGGATTCCGTGACGAAGGCCTTCGGCCGCGCTATCTCCACATCGACGGCGCCTGGCGTGACCACCTCGTCTTCGCGCTCACGGCCGAAGAGGTGCCCGAGGGACTGCTGGCCCGCTGGCGCCGGACACGCTCGCGGAACACGTCCGAAAACTCACCGCGGGACACGCCCCGGAACACCGCGTAAATGAAATGAGTGTTCGAAAATGATCGGCGATCGACCATCCTCGGGCATTAATTTCGCGCTCCCGGCGGCCTGCTGATCGCATCGGTCACAAAAAAAGCTCGAAATATCAGCCAGATCGTGCGACACACCGGCTCAATTGGCAGATGGCCTCACGCAAACCCCTCTACCGTGTGAGGCGTGAGCAGCAGCGGCCTCATCTACGCAGTCATTGTCGGGGCCTGGGCCGCCTACTTGGTGCCTATGTGGCTCCGTAGGCAGGACGAGCTGAATGAGGCCCGTCCGACGGAACGCTTCAGCACCGCCATCCGGCTTCTGTCCGGCCGGGCGGGCATGGAGCGCCGGTACGCCAAGGACCTGCGGGCGCGCTCCGCCGAAGAGGGGGAGCACCACGCCGACCCGGACGGCGTCACCGACTCGGTGGACGTCCGGGCCTTCGCCATGCCTCCGACGCGTCGCGAGGCACGGGCCGACGTCGACGACGCACGGGATGCACGAGACGTGCGTGACGGTCGGGACGTGCGGGACGAAGCGCGGTCCGAGGGGCAGGCGCAGGTGCAGCCCGCATCGAAGCAGGCGCCCAAGCAGGCCTCGAAACACGCATCGGCACAGGCGGCGCGGCAGGCGTCGAGACAGGTGTCCGCGGCGGTGCCGAAGCCCGGCTCCCCGGCCGGCGCCGCCCATCCCGCGGCGAAATCCGGCCGTGCGGCGGACGGGCGACCGGTGCCCCGGCAGGGCGGCAAGCCGTCGTCGAACGGAGCGTCCGCGTCGTCCGGCTCCGCCGGCTCCGCGTCGTCCCCCGCGAGGCGGGCCGCGGCCGCGGAGGCCGCGGCGCGCGCCCGGCGCTCGAAGGTGCTCGCGCGCCGGCGGCGTACGACGATGATGCTCTTCATGGCCTTCACGCTCGGCGCGGTCGTCGCGGCGGTCGGCGGGCTCGCGTTCCTGTGGGCGCCCGGCGTGCCCGCGGTGATGCTGAGCGTCTACATCGCCTATCTGCGCTCCCAGGAGCGTCGGCGCTTCACCTACGTGATGGACCGCAGGCGGGCCGAGGTCGCGGCGCAGCGGCTGCGGGAGCGGCAGCCCAGGCGGCGGCCGCCCGCCGACCCGGGTGCCGCGGACGAGCCGGAGGACGGACCCGAGGCCGACACCGATCCCGGTCTGTCCGCGCTCGCCGCCGACCGTCGTGCCCTCGTCGAGCAGACCGACCACGCCGAGTGGGTCGACCAGCAGCGTGAGCGCCGCAGCGGCCCCTCCGGCGGCGACAGCTGGGACCCCGTCCCGGTCCCGCTGCCGACGTACGTGACCGCGCCGGTCGCCCCGCGCGCCACGTCCGACGTCGACCTGGGCGGACCCGACGCCTGGAGCTCGGCCAGGTCCAGCACGGTCGAACCGAACGCCGACAGTTCGACGGCCGAGGCGGGGGAGGAGTTCGGCGAGTCTGGCGCCGATGACGCGGACGACGCGTCGGGCAGCGCCGCGGACGCCCGGCGCGCGGCCTCGGCCCGGCGCGCCCGTGAACGTGGCCGCACGCCCCTCTTCGACCAGTACGAGGACGGCGACAGGCCGCGCGCGGCCAACGAGTGACGATGTCTCAGGAGCCCCGCCATGGGCCCGCTCCTGACCAGCGGGTGAGGGCCCGGGAACGGATTTCCAAGCACCCTGACCGGGATGCTAGAGTTTCACTCGTTGCAAGGGCCTGTGGCGCAGTCTGGTAGCGCACCTCGTTCGCATCGAGGGGGTCTGGGGTTCAAATCCCCACAGGTCCACGCACAGATCGGAGCCCCAGTCGGTATCACCGACTGGGGCTCCGACGCGTTCGCCGCTCGGCCCGGTTCGCTACTTCGCGTTGACCAGCTGCAGGTGGTGGCCCGTGACGCGGATGTCCGTGCCCGACGCCGGGACGACGGCCATGGTGATCAGGGAGTTCGTGCGGGTGAGGCCGCTCGTGCTGGTCCTGCCGTCCAGGTAGATGTCCGTGACCGTGGGCAGGTCGTCGATGTTCAGCTGGGTGGCACAGCGGGGGCCCTCGGCCTTCGGCCAGTTCCGGTAGTCGATGCCGAAGTCGTAGAGGGCGAGCGCGCCGCCGTCGGCGGTCTTCAGGCCGTATGCCGTCTCGGCCGCCGTGAAGCCGGGCTCGTACTCGCCGTCGACGCAGCCGTCGTCGAAGGCGGCGCGGTTCGTGTACGACTTCTTCCAGGCCTTCACGGACGCGGTGTTCACGAAGCTCGCGTCCGCCTTCTTGCCGCCCGTGACGTAGAAGTCCTTGGACAGGTCGCGCAGGTCGTCCAGCTTGACCTTGCCGACGGTGTCCGAGGCCTTGAGGACCGTGACGAAGCCGTCGTCGTCACGGGCGACGGCCGGCAGCCTGCCGTCGGCCTCGCCGACCGACACCGCCTTCCACTCGGTGCCCTTGTTCTTGCTCTTCTCGTAGTCCTTCACGTGCTCGAAGACCAGGAGACGGCGGCGGTCCTTCTCGATGTCCTCGCCGGTGACCCGGGTGTCGACCATGAAGACCTGCGGCGAACCCTTGCGGGGGATGTAGAAGCGGGCACCCTCGACCGGGTAGTGGAACGGCGTCTTGAAGCTCGCCTGCTCCTCCTTCGGCAGCGCCTTGAACTGGGTGAACGTCGCCTGGCTCTGCTGGAGCAGGGCGCCGCCCTCCACCTCGGCCGTCCTGTCCGGGGCCTGCGCCGCGTTGGCCGCGTTGTTGACCTTCGCGTAGTTGAGCAGGACGGCCTGCGCCGACTTGAGGGAGATGACGCCCGCCGTGGCGGAGGAGCCGCCCTTGTCGTCCGCGCCGGACGCCTCGGTTCCGCCGTCGGAGCACGCGGTGAGGGCGAGTGCGAGGGCGGTGACGGGCACTGCGGCTCGCAGAAGTCCGGGCGTGCGGCGGCGCGAAGTCATGGGTCCCCTGTCGTGAAGTGCTGTGAATGATCACGACAGGCTAGTGGCCCTGCGCACGCCGGGCCGGAGTCCTCACAGAAGCTTCGCGAAGCAGCGGCTGTCCTCGTGGAAGCGGTAGTGGCCGAACTTGACGCACGGCTCGTAGCCGCTGGAGGCGTAGAGGGCGATGGCCTCGGGCTGCTTGTTGCCGGTCTCCAGGACCATGCGGACGCGGCCGGCCGCGCGGGCGTCGTCCTCCAGGGCCGCCAGGATGCGGCGGGCGAGCCCGTTGCCCCGGGCCTCGTCGATCACGTACATGCGCTTCAGCTCGGCGTCGCCGTCCGAGTAGCCCTCGTCGTTCTCGTCCTGGGTGCGCCAGGCGCCCGTGGCCACCGGGCGCTCCTGGGCGTCGTACGCCATCAGGTACAGGCCGACCGGCGGCTCGAACATCGACGGGTCGAGCGGGGTGACGTCACCCTCGTCCCCGTAGCGCACGGCGTACTCGGCCTGCACCTGGTCGTTGAGCTTGACGGCGTCAGGGTGGTCGAAGGAGACCCGGCGTATATTCATGCTGACCATTGTACTTCTATGCGGTGAGTGGGAAGGGCGGGCATGCGGTGCGTCCGCCCTTCATGCGTAGGGCTCGGGCGGGCGCTGTGCACGTACCAGTGTGCCGGTATCGTGCCCGGGTGCTGACTGTGACCTCTGTGAATGTGAACGGGCTCCGGGCCGCCGCCAAGAAGGGCTTCGTGGAGTGGCTGGCGGAGACGTCCGCCGATGTGCTGTGCCTCCAGGAGGTGCGGGCCGAGGCCCAGCAGCTCCCGGAGGGTGTGCGGCAGCCCGAGGGGTGGCATGTCGTGCACGCGCCCGCCGCCGCGAAGGGCCGGGCCGGCGTCTCCCTCTACACGCGCCGCGAGCCCGACCGCGTCCAGGTCGGCTTCGGGTCCGCCGAGTTCGACGGCAGTGGCCGGTACGTCGAGGCCGACCTGCCCGGCGTCACCGTCGCCAGCCTGTACCTGCCCTCCGGCGAGGTCGGCACCGAGCGGCAGGACGAGAAGATCCGGTTCATGGACGAGTTCCTGGTCCACCTGAAGAACCTGCGCCGGCGCGCCGCCGCCGACGGACGCGAGGTCGTCGTCTGCGGCGACTGGAACATCGCCCACCAGCAGGCCGACCTCAAGAACTGGCGCGGCAACCAGAAGAACTCCGGCTTCCTGCCCGAGGAGCGCGCCTGGCTCGGCCGCGTCCTCGACGGGACGGACGGCGGGTACGTGGACGTCGTCCGCGCCCTCCACCCGGACGCGGAGGGGCCGTACTCGTGGTGGTCCTACCGGGGCCGGGCCTTCGACAACGACACCGGCTGGAGGATCGACTACCAGGTCGCCACGCCGGGCCTCGCGACCAAGGCCGTCAAGGGGTTCGTGGAGCGGGCGGCCACGCACGACGAGCGGTGGTCCGACCACGCGCCGGTGACCGTGGTCTACGACCTCTGACCCCGTAGGCGCCGGTCCAGCGCCATCGACAGCTCCGCCTCCACCACGCTCTTCGCCAGCGGGCGCAGGCGTTGCAGGTCCTCCGGGGTGCGGTCGGCCGTTCCGGTGGTGAGGACGAGGGTGGTGAACAACTCGGCGAGGGCGTCGGCGTGTTCGCGGACCCGGTGGGCCGCGGCGAGGACGTCCGCGAGGGGGATGCCCTCGCGGACGAGTGCCGCCGATGTGTCCAGCAGGCGGCGGCTGATGTGGACCAGGTCCGTGCCGTCGGTGGCGAGGTAGCCGAGGTCGAGGGCCGCGGCGAGGTTCTCCGGGGTGGCCTGGCCCGCGAACACGTCCGCCAGTTCCTCCGGCGAGAGGCGGACCGGGGTCTCCTCGGTGGGGGCGCCGAGGCCCAGGAGTTCACCGACGTCCCGGCCGTGGTCGAAGGCCTCGGCGAGTTCGGCGATGCCGTTGAGGGTGTGGCCGCGGTCCAGGAGGGCGGCGATCGTGCGCAGGCGGGCCAGGTGGTCCTCGTCGTACCAGGCGATCCGGCCCTCGCGGCGCGGTGGCGGGATCAGCTTGCGCTCGCGGTAGAAGCGCAGCGTGCGCACGGTGATGCCGGCCTCCCTGGCCAGCTCCTCCATTCGGTACTCCCGCTTGTCCGCCACGCCCGGAAGCCTATGTCGTACCGTCGGTAACTTTCCTTCCCCCCGACCCCTACCCATCGGTAAGGAGCTGCTCTACGCTCCCATTGCGCCAGTGTTCACTGGCGGAGTCGGTAGCGTCGTACGCGGCAATGGAGGCGTCGGGATGACCGAGCACGAGCATGTACGGGTGGCGGTGATCGGTTCCGGCTTCGGCGGGCTCGGAGCCGCTGTGCGGTTGCGCCGCGAGGGCGTCACGGACTTCGTCGTCCTGGAGCGGGCCGACAGCGTGGGCGGGACCTGGCGGGACAACAGCTATCCGGGCTGCGCCTGTGACGTGCCGTCCCACCTCTACTCCTTCTCGTTCGCGCCCAACCCCGACTGGCCGCGCACCTTCTCCGGGCAGGAGCACATCCGCGCCTATCTGGAGCACGTCACCGACGTCTTCCGGCTCCGGTCGCACCTTCGCTTCAACTCGGAGGTGAAGATGATGACCTGGGACGCGGAGCGGCTGCGCTGGGTCGTCGAGACCAGCAGCGGGACCCTCACCGCCGACGTCGTCGTGTCCGCGACCGGGCCGCTCTCCGACCCCAAGACCCCGGATGTTCCCGGCATCGACACCTTTCCCGGCAAGGTCTTCCACTCGGCCCGCTGGGACCACGACTACGACCTGCGCGGCAAGCGGGTCGCGATGGTCGGTACGGGGGCCTCGGCCATCCAGATCGTGCCGAGCATCCAGCCGGACGTCGCGAAGCTCACCCTCTTCCAGCGCACCCCGCCCTGGGTGATGCCCCGCGTCGACCGGCCCATCACCGGCGCCGAGCGCTGGCTGCACCGTCAGCTGCCCTTCACCTCGCAGGCCCGGCGCGGACTCCTGTGGGGCCTGCGGGAGTTGCAGGTCCAGGCGTTCACCAAACGGCCCAACGAGCTCGGACTGGTGGAGCAGTTGGCCAAGCGGAACATGGCCCGGGCCATCAAGGACCCCGAGCTCAGGGCCAAGTTGACCCCCTCGTACCGCATCGGCTGCAAGCGCATCCTGCTGTCCAGCACGTACTACCCGGCCCTCGCGCAGCCCAATGTGGACGTGGTCGCGAGCGGGCTCGGCGAGGTCCGCGGGTCGACCGTCGTGGCCGCCGACGGCACCGAGGCCGAGGTCGACGCGATCGTCTTCGGCACGGGCTTCCACGTCACCGACATGCCGATCGCCGATCGGGTCGTCGGGGCGGAGGGCAAAACGCTTGCCGAGGCATGGGGCTCCGGCATGAAGTCCCTGCGGGGTGCGACGGCGGCCGGGTTCCCCAACTGGATGACGATCATCGGGCCGAACACCGGCCTCGGGAACTCCAGCATGATCCTGATGATCGAGTCCCAGCTCAACTACATGGCGGACTACCTGCGGCAGTTGGATGTGCTCGGCGGGCGGGCCGCCCTCGACGCACGGCCCGGCGCGGTCGACGCCTGGAACCACCGCGTCCAGGAGCGCATGAAGCGTACGGTCTGGAACACCGGCGGCTGCACCAGCTGGTACCTCGACGACAACGGCGTCAACACGACCATCTGGCCCGGTACGACCACGGAGTTCCGCGGTGCGACCCGGCGCGTGGATCTGGCGGAGTACGACCTGCTGCGGCCGCCGCCCGAGCCGGAGGCGGCACCGAAGCGTCGTACGAAGAAGAGGGTGGAGGCGGGCGCGTGAGCAGGCTGACGCATGTGAGGTCCGGTCCGTACGCGCCGCCCGTTCCCGTGTGCGAGCTGACCGCCGTCTCCGCCGACGGGGCCCGGCTGCACGTCGAGGTGCACGGGCCCGAGGACGCGCCCGCGGTGGTCCTCTCGCACGGGTGGTCGTGCTCGACCGCCTTCTGGGCGGCACAGATCAGGGACCTCGCCGCCGACCATCGCGTGATCGCGTACGACCAGCGGGGGCACGGCCGCAGTCCGGTGAACCCCGTGTGCAGCGCGGACGCGCTCGCCGACGATCTGGAGGCCGTGCTCGCCGCCACGCTCGCGCCCGGGGAGAAGGCCGTTCTGGCCGGGCACTCGATGGGCGGGATGACGCTGATGGCCGCGGCCGGGCGGGACCGGTTCCGGGAGCACGCGAGTGCCGTGCTGCTGTGCAGTACGGGCAGTTCGCGGCTGGTCGCCGAATCGCTGGTGGTGCCGATGCGGGCCGGGCGGTCGCGGACCTGGCTGACCAGGAAGGTGCTCGGCTCGCGGGCTCCGCTCGGGCCCGTCACACCGCTCGCCCGGCGGATCCTCAAGTACGCGACGATGGGGCCCGGTTCGGCGCCCGGCATGGTCGAGGCGTGCGCGCGGATCGTGCACGCCTGCCCGCGCAAGGTGCGGTACGCCTGGTCGCACGTGCTCGACACCCTCGATCTCGACCATCGGGTAAGGGAGTTGAGCGTGCCGGCCGCGGTGGTCGTCGGCACGGCCGACCGGATGACGCCCGTCGTGCACGCGCGCGCACTCGTCGCCGCGCTGCCGCACTGTGTCGGTTCCACCGAACTGCCCGGGCTCGGGCACATGACCCCGGTCGAGGCGCCCGAGCTGGTCATCACCCGGATACGGGAACTCGTCTCCACGTACGTACGGATCCAGCAGAAGGAGGGCGCATGAGCAGGGTCAGCCTGGAAGGGCAGGTCGCCGTGGTCACGGGGGCCGCGCGGGGCGTCGGGGAACTCCTCGCCCGCAAGCTCTCCGCCCGCGGTGCCACGGTCGCGCTCGTCGGTCTTGAGCCGGACGTACTGAAGCAGGTCGCCGAGCGGCTGCACGGCGAGAGCGGGCACTGGTACGCCGACGTCACCGACCACGAGGCGATGACACGGGTCGCCGCGGAGGTGAAGGAGCGCTTCGGGAAGGTCGACATCGTCGTCGCCAACGCCGGGGTCGCCAACGGAGGGCCGTTCGTCGACTCCGACCCCCAGGCGTGGCGGCGGGTCATCGAGGTCAACCTCATCGGGTCGGCGATGACCGCGCGGGCGTTCCTGCCCGTGCTGATGGAGAGCCGCGGGTATCTGCTGCAGATCGCCTCGCTCGCCGCGATCACACCCGCGCCGATGATGACCGCGTACTGCGCCTCCAAGTCGGGCGTCGAGGCGTACGCGCACAGCCTGCGGGCCGAGGTCGGGTACAAGGGCGTACGTGTGGGGGTCGGGTATCTGTCGTGGACCGACACCGACATGGTGCGCGGGGCCGATCAGGACGACGTCATGCGGGAGTTGAGGCAGCGGTTGCCCTGGCCCGCGAACAAGACGTATCCGCTCGGGCCGGCCGTCGACCGGATCGTGGCAGGCATCGAGCGGCGGTCCAGCCATGTGTACGGGCAGTGGTGGCTGCGGGGGATGCAGGGCGTACGCGGGTATCTGCCGGGGATCATCGGGTCGGTGGGGCAGCGGGAGATGCGGCGGTTCGCTCCGCGGGTCGGGCAGGTGTCCAAGGGGCTCGTCGGGGCCGGGGGAGAGGCCGATGAGCAGGCACGGAACACTGTGGGTAACTGACCGTTACTGATCGAAATGCGCACTTTGTCGGTCCGTGTGAATCTGGTTGAGCCCCCAATCCCCCACCCACTACGGGAGTGAATCTCATGGGCATGAAGGACCAGTTCCAGGACAAGGCCGACCAGCTCGACGAGCAGGCGCGTCAGCGTGCCGGCCAGGGCCGGGACGAAGAGCGTGAGCGCGGGCAGCAGCCGCGTGAGCCGCGCGAGCCGCGTGAGCGGGGTCAGCGCGAGCGGCAGGAGCCGGGGCGGCAGACGCCTGACGAGGTGCAGCGGGCTTCGCGCGATGCGCGGGAGCGGTTCGATCAGGACATCTGATCGAGTGGTCTGAGCGTGGGGTGTCCTTCTTTGGGAGGGCACCCCGCGTTTTTGTGTGCGCCGGGTTGTTCGTCGGGTGCGGGTGTGTGTGGGCTGGTCGCGCAGTTCCCCGCGCCCCTCAAAGCGAAGGGCTCGCCCGATCCCCCGTGGCGGGCAACCTGAAGCGAAAAGCGGAACCCCCTCACGTCCCCCTATGAAGAAGCCCTCGGTGGGAGTTTCGGGCGGGCTCTGTTGGGGGTTGGTTCGTTGGTGGGTGGGGTGGATGCGGGGTGCAGGGACAGGAGGTCCAGGGCCAGTTGGACCGCGTCGTCCAGTTGGGCGTGGCGGCCTTCCGCCCAGTCCAGGGGGGTGCGGAGGATTTCGAGGTCGGGGGTGACGCCCTGGTTCTCGATGGACCAGCCGTACGCGTCGAACCAGGCGGCGTTCATGGGGACCGTGATGACCGTGCCGTCGCCCAGGCGGTGGCGGCCGGTCATGCCGACGACGCCGCCCCAGGTGCGCTGGCCCACCACCGGTCCCAGCTTCAGGAGTTTGAAGGCAGCCGTGATCATGTCGCCGTCGGACGAGGTCATCTCGTCGGCCAGGGCCACCACCGGGCCCCGCGGGGCGTTGGACGCGTACGACACCGGCTGGGCGTTGCGGGTCAGGTCCCAGCCCAGGATCGTGCGGGTGAGTTTCTCCACGACCAGCTCGCTGATGTGGCCGCCCGCGTTGCCGCGTACGTCGACGATGAGCGCGGGCCGCGACACCTCCATGCGCAGATCGCGGTTGAACTGGGCCCAGCCCGAGCCGCCCATGTCCGGGATGTGCAGATAGCCGCAGCGGCCGCCGCTCAACTCCCGTACGACCTCACGGCGTTTGGCGACCCAGTCCTGGTAGCGGAGCGGACGTTCGTCGACCAGGGGGACCACCGCGACCCGGCGCGAGCGGCCCTCACCCTCCGCCGGGGTGAACGTCAGCTCGACCGTCGTGCCGCCCGCGCCCGCGAGGAGGGGGAAGGGGCCCGAGACGGGGTGCACGGGGCGGCCGTCCACATGGGTGAGGACCGCGCCCTCGCGGATGCCCGTACCGGCCAGCGGGGAACGGGCCTTGGAGTCGGACGAGTCACCGGGCAGGATGCGCCGGACCAGCCAACCCTCGTCGCGCCGCACGAAGTTGGCGCCGAGGAGGCCCTGCGCCCGCTGATAGTGGGGCGGGCCCTCGTTGCGGCGGGCTGCGGTGACGTACGCGTGCGAGGTGCCCAGTTCACCGAGCACCTCGCGGAGCAGGTCGGCGAACTCGTCGGGGGAGGCGACCCGTTCGACGAGCGGACGGTACTGCTCCAGGATTCCGTCCCAGTCGATGCCGCACATGTCGGGGGCCCAGAAGTAGGCGCGGATGAGACGGCCCGCCTCGGCGTACGCCTGGCGCCACTCCGCGGCCGGGTCCACCTCGTGGAGGATGCGGCGGAGGTCGATCCAGACGGTCGTGTCGCCGTCGCCCGACTCCGTGGAGGGGACCGCGCGCAGGTCGCCCTCGTCGACCACGACCAGTCTGCTGCCGTCGCCGCTCAGCGCGAACCAGTCGAGGTGCTCGACGAGTTCGGACTTCTTCGCCTTGGTGATGTTGAAGTACTCCAGGGTCGGACGCCCGCTCGTGTCGTCCGGGTTCGCGAACGTCTCGCCGAGCGCCCCCGAGATCGGCCAGCGCAGCCAGACCAGGCCGCCGCCCGCGACCGGGTACAGCGCCGAGTACTTGGACGCCGTGACCGGGAAGGGGGTCACCCGGCTCTCCAGGCCCTCGATCTCCACGGTCACCGTGCCGTCGCCGGCTTCGTCCTCCACCGGGTCCAGGCCGCCCGCCGCCGGGCGGCCCTCCGGGGTCAGCGCGAAGGGGGACGGCGTCGCCGAGGACAGCGGGACGAGGTACGGGCGGCAGCCCAGCGGGAAGGAGAGGTCGCCGGTGTGGACGTCGTACACCGGGTCGAAGCCGCGCCAGGAGAGGAAGGCCAGGAAGCGGCCGTCCCGGGTGAAGACCGGGTTCTCGTCCTCGAAGCGGCCGTTGGTGACGTCGACGATCGTGCGCGCGCCGGGCCCCTCGATCCGGGCCATCTTGATCTGGCGCAGGGTGCGGCCGATGCCCGGGTGCGACCACGTCAGCCAGGCCCCGTCCGGGGAGAAGGCCAGATCGCGCACCGGCCCGTTGATGGACCGGATGAGCTCGGTGACGTCTCCTCCGCCGGACTCCTCCGTCGCGTCGAGCAGCAGCAGTCGCCCGTCGTTCGACGCGATCGCCAGGCGCTCGCCCTTCGGGTCCGAGACGAGTTCCAGGACGCGGCCCAGTTCGCCGGAAGCCAGCCGGCGCGGCCGACGCTCGCCGCTGGCGCGCGGCAGATAGGCGATCTCGACGGCGTCCTCGCCCTCCGCGTCCGTCACGTACGCGACCTGCCCGCCCGAGCCGAGCATCTCGGGCAGCCGGACCCGGACGCCCGGGGTGTCCGCGATCGTGCGCGCCGGGCCGTCGCGGTGCGTGAGCCAGTACAGGCTGCCGCGTACGACGACCGCGCCGGCCCGGCCCGTCTCGTCCACGGAGATCCCGTCGACGTGCTGCGCGGCCGGCACCTGGTACGTACGGCGTCCGGCGCGCGGCCCGCCGAGGCGTACGTCCAGGCGGCGGGGGAGCGATTCGGGGGACAGGTCGTCGACGATCCACAGGTCGCCCGCGCACTGGTAGACGACCCGGGTGCCGTCGCTGGACGCGTGCCGGGCGTAGAAGGTGTCGTGGTCGGTGTGGCGGCGCAGGTCGGAGCCGTCGTGCAGACAGGAGTAGAGGTTGCCGATGCCCTCGTGGTCGGAGAGGAAGGCGACGCGGCCGCCGACGAACATCGGCGAGTCCAGGTGTCCGTCGAGATCGGCGAGGATGCGCCGCCCGTGCAGCCAGAGCCGGCCGGTGGCACCGCCGCGATACCGCTTCCAGGCGGCGGGCTCGTGCGGGGGCGTGCCGGTGAGCAGCAGGGTCAGGCGCTCGCCCGCGAAGTCCTCGACCGCGATGCGGGAGACCGGGCCCCACGGGAGCTTGCCGCCGGGGCAGCCGTCCACCGGCACGCTGTAGGCCCAGGTGAAGTAGGAGAAGGGCTCGCCGTGCGAGGCGACGGCGAGGATGTCGCCGTCGGGGGACCAGCCGCAGACCTGGGTGTCGGCGTTCCCCCAGTAGGTGAGCCGCCGGGCCGGACCGCCGTCCACCGGCGCCAGATGGATCTCCGGCACGAGGTTGCGCCAGGTCGTGTACGCGAGGTGGCGGCCGTCGGGCGAGAAGCGCGGGTGGCTCACCTTCGTGCGGTCGACGGTCAGCCGCCAGGCCCGGCCGGGGGCATCGAGGGGGGCCACCCAGAGGTCGTCCTCGGCCGCGAAGCACAGGCGGTCGCCGTTGAGGTGCGGGAAGCGCAGGTAGGCGGCGGAGCCGTGGCCGTCCCCGGCCGCCCCGCGGTCCGCGGCCTCTCCTGCCGGGGGCCCGTCTCCGGTCGCGTTCTCGTACTCGTCGCTCACCCACCCAATGCTTTTCCGGTGTGCGGGGCCCGGCAACTCGTGGTCCGGCGGAACGGGCGTGCCGCAGCCCGGACGAGGGCGTCGGTTGAGGGCATTGGCGGGGACGCCGGTGGGGCGCGAGCGGGGACGCCGGTGAAGGGTCGGCCAGAGGTGAGTGAGAGACCGGTGAGAATCCGTGACGCAGCACACGTACGAAACGGTTTCGTTTCGCTTGGGGATGGGGTACCTTCATAGGAGTACGAGACAGTTTCGTTCGAGCGGGAATGGTGAGTGGCATGGCTGAGACAGCAACGACGCGTCGCAGCCGGATCACGCCCGAGCGCGAGGCCGAGCTGTACGAGGCCGTGCTCGACCTGCTCCGGGAGGTCGGTTACGACTCCCTGACCATGGACGCGGTCGCCACCCGCACCCGGTCCAGCAAGGCCACGCTCTACCGCCAGTGGGGCGGCAAGGCCGAACTGGTCGCGAGGGCGATCCGGCACCACAAGCCGGTCGACCCCTCCGCGATCGACACCGGGTCCCTGCGAGGGGACTTCCAGGCGATGACACATCGCCAGGACGACTGCCAGATGGAACAGGACTCCGCGCTGATGCGAGTCCTCGGCACGGCGGCACACACCAACCCCGAGCTGCTGACCGCTCTGCGCGAATGGCTGATCGAGCCTGAGATGGCGGAGATGCGGCGCGTGGTGCAGCGTGCCGTCGACCGCGGTGAGGTCCGTGCGGACAACCCCGCGATCGACTATGTGCTGCATATGATCATCGGCGCCTTCGTGGCGCGGACGCTGATCGACGAAGAGCCACCCACCCAGGCCTTCGTCGCCTCGTACATCGACGCTGTGGTGATCCCCGCCCTCAGCGCCTGATCCCGTCCCTCGATTCCCCGAGCCTCCCGCCCCGAGGCTCAATCCCCTTACGCACGACCCCAGTTGCACCTGACGCGACCGCTCACGTCGTCGGGCCGATGACTCACGCCCTGCCATCACCGACCTGACCGGGAGTACGCCCTCGTGGCCACGTTCCTCTACAACCTCGGCCGACTCGCCTTCCGGCGACGGCATTTCGTCGCACTGATATGGGTGGCGCTGCTGACGCTCGCGGGCGTCGGAGCGGCGAGCGCACCCGCCGCCGGAACCACCTCCTTCTCGATCCCCGGCACCGAGGCGCAGAAGGCCTTCGACCTGCTGGAACAGCGGTTCCCCGGCGCCAGCGCCGACGGAGCCACCGGACGCATCGTCTTCAAGGCGCCCGACGGCCAGAAGATGACGGACGCCGACAACAAGGCCGTCGTCGCGAAGACCGTCAAGGAACTGGGCGGCGGCACCGAAGTCGTCTCCGTCACCGACCCGTTCACGACGAACGCCGTGAGCAAGGACGGATCCGTCGCCTACACGTCGGTGAAGTACGAGGTCCCCGGCATGGAGCTCGCGGACTCGACCAGGGAGTCCCTGGAGGCCGCCGGTGACGACGCCCGGGCCGCCGGGCTGACCGTCGACGTCGGAGGTGACGCGCTGGAGGCCGGCGCCGAGCCCGGAGCGGTCGGCGAGATCATCGGCATCGCCATCGCCGCGGTCGTCCTCGTCATCACCCTGGGCTCGCTGGTCGCGGCCGGACTGCCACTGCTGACGGCGATCATCGGCGTGGGCATCGGCGTCTCCACCATCACCGCACTCGCCAAGGCGCTCGACCTCGGCGACACCACCTCCACGCTCGCCCTGATGATCGGCCTCGCGGTCGGTATCGACTACGCGCTGTTCATCGTCTCCCGCTACCGGAACGAACTGGCCGAGGGCCGAGACCGTGAGGAGGCCGCGGGCCGCGCCACCGGCACCGCCGGCTCGGCCGTGGTCTTCGCGGGGCTCACCGTCGTGATCGCCCTCGCGGGCCTCGCGGTCGTCAACGTCCCGATGCTGACCAAGATGGGTCTCGCGGCGGCGGGCACGGTCGTCATCGCCGTCCTCATCGCGCTCACCATGATCCCGGCGATGCTCGGATACGCGGGCAGGAAGATCAGGCCGGCCGGCGAGAAGCGCAAGGCGTCCGACGCCGCCAAGTCCGGGAAGCAGACCACGTCCGAGAAGCAGGCCAAGCCCAACATGGGCACCCGCTGGGCGAGCTTCGTCATCCGCCGTCCGGTCGCCGTGCTGGTGCTCGGCGTGGTCGGTCTGGGCGCGATCGCCCTCCCCGCCACCCAGTTGGAACTGGGCCTGCCCGACGACGGCTCGCAGCCGACGTCCACGACCCAGCGCCGGGCGTACGACACGCTGTCCGAGGGCTTCGGCCCGGGCTTCAACGGCCCGCTGATGATCGTGGTCGACGCCAAGAACAGCGACGACCCGACGGCTGCCTTCGGCGACGTGGCCGACGGCATCAAGGGCCTCAAGGACGTCGTGACGGTCACCCCGCCGGCGCCCAACAAGGCCGGCGACACCGCGACGATCACCGTGATCCCGAACTCCAAGCCGTCCTCGACACAGACCGAGGACCTGGTGCACGCCATCCGTGACACCAGTTCCGACATCAAGGCCGACACGGACGCGGAGGTACTGGTCACCGGTACCACCGCGATGAACATCGACTTCTCGCAGAAGCTGAACGACGCGCTGGTCCCGTACCTGGCACTGGTGGTCGGTCTCGCCTTCCTGCTCCTGATCGTGGTCTTCCGCTCCATCCTGGTCCCGCTGAAGGCGGCCCTCGGCTTCCTCCTCAGCGTGCTCGCCGCGCTCGGCGCAGTGGTCGCGGTCTTCCAGTGGGGCTGGCTCTCCGGCCTGATCGGTGTCGAGGAGACCGGTCCGATCATGTCGATGATGCCGATCTTCATGGTGGGCGTGGTCTTCGGTCTCGCGATGGACTACGAGGTGTTCCTCGTGACCCGGATGCGGGAGGCGTACGTCCACGGCGAGACGCCGAGCCAGGCCGTGGTGACCGGTTTCCGGCACAGCGCCCGGGTCGTCGTCGCCGCCGCGATCATCATGATGGCCGTCTTCGGAGGCTTCATCAGCTCCGGCGAGTCCATGATCAAGATGATCGGATTCGGTCTCGCGATCGCCGTCTTCTTCGACGCCTTCGTCGTCCGTATGGCGATCGTCCCGGCGGTCCTCGCGCTGCTCGGCAAGAAGGCCTGGTGGCTGCCGAAGTGGCTGGACCGCGCCCTGCCGAACGTCGACGTCGAGGGCGAGGGCCTGCGGGCCAACGACGACCGGACGAAGGACTCGGGCTCCGGCTCCGACGAGGACCGGGAACTGGTGCGCGTCTGAGAACCGGGAGGCGGTACGCCTCCCACGCACGGGAGCCGGTACGCGTCCGAAGTGCGGCCGACGCACAGATGATGTGCCGGCTCCCGTGAAGAACCAGCCGGTGAGGGCTCCGTGGGGACGGGCGGCCCTCACCGGCTCCATGTGTGCCGTGGGCGTACGCGGTACACCGGGCCGGGGCGGTTGTCAGTGGCGCGGTCTAGCGTGAGGGCATGACGACTTTCTCCGAACGACCCCGTACGGCCCTGATGGTGATCGACGTCCAGAAGGGCGTCGTGGCCGGAGCCCACCAGCGCGACACGGTTGTCGCGAACATCGCCGCCCTCGTCGACACGGCACGCGCCCAGGGCGCCCCGGTCGTCTGGGTCCAGCACTCCGACGAGGGCCTGGAGAAGGGCAGCGAGGACTGGGAGTACGTTCCCGAGCTGCCCCGCCGGGAATCGGAACCGCTGGTGCACAAGACGTACGGCGACTCCTTCGAGGGCACCGACCTGGAGGAGGTCCTGGCCGGGGCCGGCGTCGGACACCTGGTGGTCACCGGCGCCCAGACCGACGCGTGCATACGGTCCACGATCCACGGAGCGTTCGTCCGGGGCTACGACGTGACACTCGTCGGCGACGCCCACACGACGGAGGACCTGAGCCAGTGGGGTGCCCCGCCGCCGGAGCAGGTCATCGCGCACACGAACCTGTACTGGCAGGAACAGTCGGCACCGGCACGCAAGGCCGGGGTGGTCGAGACGAAGGACGTGACGTTCAGCGACTGAGCCGGAGCCTGTCTGTCGGACAGGGCCTAGGGGCGGCGGCCCCGTGTGCTGACCAGTGGCAGGGAGTTGACCACGAAGGACGGGTCCGCGGTCAGGGCCTGGAAGCGGTCCAGTTCGGCGTCCGTGAGGCCCTCCGCACGGAGCCGGTCGGCCATCTGCTGCGCGTTGACCCGGTGCAGGCCGATGCCCGTACCGCCGCCCGCCCACGACTCCGCGTACGTCGTCGCCGTGACGTCCGCGAGACCGGCACCCAGCATCGCGCCGGGCACACGGCGGCCCCACACGGGGTCGAGGCCCACCTTTTCCAACTGGGTCCGCAGGGCGGTGTGGACGCGTTCGAAGAGGGCGGCCGCCTCCTCGCCGGGGGCGGCCAGCACGGGGGTCCAGCTGATGTCGAACTCCTCCAGCACCAGCCATCCGCCGGGCCGCAGCGCCCCCGCGAGCCGCGCCAGGACGTCCAGCCGCTCCGGCAGATGCTGGAGCACCAGCCGGGCGTGCACGAGGTCGTAGCCGTCGGCGGGCAACGGGTCCTTGACGATGTCGTGGCGCAGGAGACGTACGTGCGGTGGGCGGGGGCGGGACTCGGCCCACCGCAGGTCGAGGTCCGTGACGGTGACCTCGCCGTCCGGGCCGACCTGTTCACCGAGCCAGTCGCCCAGCGAGCCGCCCCCGCCGCCGACCTCCAGGCACCGCCAGCCCCGGGTGAGCCCGGTCAGTTCCACCTGGCGACGGGAGAACGGGTCGTAGCAGGACTCCAGCGCGAAGAAGCGGCCCTGGGCCTGGTCGGCGCTGTTGTCGAACACATAGCGGGACATGGGGGAGGCCTCTCCTTCACGCACGGTGCTCCTCGCACACGGCGGTTCCATCGTCGCCGTCGTGGCGCCCGACGGCACGGTGGCAGGGCGGGACGGGTGACGTGAGCGCGGGGCTTGCGGGGGCGCGCGGAGGCGGGGGTGTGCGCCGCCGTGGAACTCGTTCGCGTGTCCCGTACACCCACCGCTAGCGTGCCGTGCATGACGACGAGCGCAGCTGAAGAGTCCGGAGCACACCCCCGTTTCGCCGAAGCCCTGAGCGAGCTGGGTCTCGACGATCTGCACCCGCGGATCCGCCGTTTCCCGGACGGCGCCCGTACGGCCGTCGAGGCCGCCGAGGCGATCGGGTGCGAGCTGAGCGAGATCTGCAAGTCGCTGATCTTCGCGGCGGACGGTGTGCCGGTCCTGGTGCTGATGGACGGCGCGTCCCGGGTCGACGTCGAGCTCGTCCGCCGGGAGCTGGGCGCCGAGAAGGTCACCCGGGCCAGGGCGGAGCTGGTCAGGGAGACCACGGGGTACGCGATCGGTGGCGTACCGCCCTTCGGGCACCGCACCCGGACGCGTGTCCTGGCGGACCGCTCGCTGCTGGACCACGAAACGGTGTGGGCCGCCGCGGGCACCCCGCACACCGTGTTCCCCATGGACCCCAAGACCCTGATCGCCCACGCGGGCGGCACGCTGGTGGACGTCCGCGAGCAGACCGCGTGACCCCGCTGGTCACCGCCGCCGTCCTGCTCGCCGCGGTCACGCACGCGAGCTGGAACGCCATCGCCCACCGGATCACCGACAAGCTCGTCGGGTTCACGCTGATCGCGGGCGGCGGGATGCTGATCGGGCTCGCGATGGTGCCGTTCGTGCCGTTCCCGGCGGCGGGGGCGTGGCCGTATCTGATCGCCTCGGCGGTCATCCACGTCGTGTACTACGTGCTGCTGATGAAGTCCTTCCGGCTCGGTGACTTCGGGCAGGCGTATCCGATCGCGCGCGGCACCGCTCCGCTGGTCGTGACCGCGCTGGCCGCCGTCTTCGCACACGAGGTGCCGGACGGGTGGGCGGCTGCCGGCATCGCGGTGTCCTGCGCCGGGCTGACCGGTGTCGCGCTGTGGGGCCTGCGGGGGCGTCGGCCCAACTGGGCCGCGATCGGTGCGGCGTTGGCGACCGGTCTGTCCATCGCCGCGTACACCGTCGTCGACGGCCTGGGCGTGCGTGCCGCCGGTTCCTCCCTCTCCTACATCGCCTGGCTGATGGCGGTGGAGGGCGTGGCGGTCCCGGCGTACGCGCTGTACCGCTGGCGCGGCGAACTGCTCGGCGTCCTACGCCCGTTCGCCGCCGTCGGCCTACTGGGCGCCGCCCTCTCCGTCGCCGCCTACGGCCTGGTCCTCTGGGCCCAGACCAAGGCGGAACTCGCGCCGATCGCGGCGCTCCGGGAATCGTCCATCATCGTCGGCGCCGCCATCGGAGCGGTCTTCTTCAAGGAACGATTCGGCGCACCACGCATCGCCGCGGCGGGCCTCCTGGTGGTGGGCATCGGCTTGATGCTCCACGCGGCCTGAACGGGTGCGTTGCGGTTGGCCGCGCACCTGGGTGTACGGGGGCTGATGTTGCGGGTTCACCGCGGCCCGGTGGGGGCGTGCCGCGCAGTTCCCCGCGCCCCTGACGGGGCGGGGTGGGGGCTGGCGTTCTCGGTTCACCGCAGCCCGGTGGGGGCTGATCGCGCAGTTCCCCGCGCCCCTGAGGGGGGCGGGTGTCTGGCGTTGTGGGTTGGCCGCTGGCCGCTGGCCGCTGGCCGGTGGGGGCTGATCGCGCCGTTCCCCGCGCCCCTGGGTGTGTGGGGGCTGGCGTTGTGGGCTTACCGCGGGTCCGTGGGGGTTGCTCGCGCAGTTCCCCGCGCCCCTGGAGACGGGGCTGCGCCCCGAGTCTTTTAGGGGCGCGGGGAACTGCGCGCCAAGCCCGATACGGCCGGCAGCGGATCCACAACATCAGCCCCCCACTCACCCAGGGGCGCGGGGAACTGCGCGATCAGCCCGATGCGGCCGGTAGCGAATCGACAACGCCGGCCCCCACTCACCCAGGGGCGCGGGGAACTGCGCGAGCAGCCACAGCGCACCCGCACCCAGCCAGCGCAGAACCGCCAAACGCACCCCCGATTACAACGCCGCGCGAAGCGCCCGTACCAGCGCCTGGGCCCGGGGATCCGCCGTCACCGTCTTGCTGAAGCCGTTCGTGACGTAGCCGAAGGCGATGCCCGATTCGGGGTCGGCGAAGCCGAGGGAGCCGCCGCGGCCCGGGTGGCCGAAGGAACCGGCGTCCAGGAAGGGGGAGGCCGAGCCGTGGAGCATGTAGCCGAGGCCGAAGCGGGTGTTGATCACCAGGACCCGGTCCGCCCCCGCGGACTCCTCCGCGCGGGCCGCCGCCAGAGTCCCGTCAGTGAACAGGCGCGGCCCGCTGCCCACTTCACCGATCAGCGAGGCGTAGAAGCGGGCCAGCCCCTCCGCCGTGGCGATCCCGTTCGTCGCGGGCAGCGCCGCCGCCCGGTACGCGGGATCGTTCTGGTCGGGAAACGGAGTGATCGCGGCGAAGGCCCGACGCGTGAGGGAGCCCGGATCGTCATAGGCCTCGGCGACCGACCGCTTCGGACGCGACCGCAGCCCCCCGGCGTTCCCCGGCGCCTCCACGCGGCCGACCACACCCACCCGGCCCGCCTCCGCGGCGGGCAGCCCGACCCACAGATCGGCGCCCACCGGCCCGGCGATCTCCTCGGCGATCCAGTCACCGACGCCACGGCCCGTGACGCGCCGCACCAGCTCACCGATCAGCCAGCCGTACGTCAGCGCGTGATAGCCGTGATCGGTGCCGGGCTCCCACACGAGACCCTGGCGCGCGACCGCCTCGGCACCGCGCAGCGGGTCCAGCGCCTCCTCGGGCGTCAACGGCCGGTCCAGGACGGGCAGTCCGGCCCGGTGCGACAGCACGTGCCGCACCAGCACCCGCTCCTTGCCCGCCGCCTTGAACTCGGGCCAGTACTCGCCCACCGGAGCGTCCAGGTCCAGCAGCCCCCGCTGGTGCAGCAGAAGCAGCGCCGCCGCGGCGACCCCCTTGGTGGCCGAGCGCACGATCTGGGCGGTGCCACGTTCCCAGGGCGCCGAGCCCGCCCCGCCGTCGGCATCCTTCGTACCGTCGGCACCCTTCGTACCGTCGACGTCCTTCGTGCCGGCCCACAGGTCCACGACCCGGCGCCCGTCCCGGTACACGGCGACTGCCGCACCCCGCTCCCCGAGCACCTCGAAGTTCCGTACGAACGCTTCCCCGACCGGCTCGAAGCCCTCGGCCACAGTGCCGTTCACGTCCACGCCCGTGCTCCGTCCAGTCCAGTCCTGTCCAGCCCGCTCCGATAACGGTCTGCTCCGCGAACAGTGGGTGCAACACCCACCCACGGTCCGCGATTCCTAGCCGAGCAGGATCGTGACCTCGATGTTGCCGCGGGTCGCGTTCGAGTACGGGCAGACCTGGTGGGCGGCGTCCACGAGCTTCGACGCGACCTCCTGGTCGAGGATCGGCAGCGAGACGCTCAGGGCGACCGCGAGTCCGTACCCGCGCTGCTTGTTGGGGCCGATCCCGACCTTCGCCGCGACCGTCGAACCGGTCAGGTCGAGGCCCTCGCGGCGGCCGACCAGGACCAGCGCGTTGTGGAAGCAGGAGCTGAAGCCGGCCGCGAACAGCTGTTCAGGATTGGTGCCGTCACCGTCGCCGCCAAGGGCCGGAGGCATCGCGACCTTCAGCTCCAGCTGGCCGTCCTGGCTGGTCACATACCCTTCGCGGCCCCCGTGTGCGGTGGCCTCGGCCACGTACATGATCTTCGTGGGACGGCTGTCGAGCTCAACAGCGGCGTCGGTCATGGATCGCCTCACCCCCAGGCACGCGAGAACGCGGAATCAGAGTGCAGAAACAGAGTGCACAAACACATCGCACACAATGTATCCACCGATTCCGGCCACTTATTACTTGGGGGTAGGAACCGCCGGTAACATCGAGGTCAGCCGCCGGAGATCCTCGCGCAGCCGCGCCACCTCGTCCGCCGTCAGCCGCGTCCCGGCCAGCAGCGCCGACGGCACGCACTCCGCTCGCTCCCGCAGCCCCTCGCCCCGCCCGGTGACCGCGACCAGCACCGACCGCTCGTCCAGCGCGGAACGCTCCCGGCGGACGAGACCGGCCGACTCCAGCCGTTTGAGCAGCGGCGACATGGTCCCGTAGTCGAGCCGCAGGGTCCCGGCCAGCTCCTTGACGGTGAGCTCACCGCGCTCCCAGAGGACGAGCATGACCAGGTACTGCGGATAGGTGAGCCCGAGTGCTTCGAGAAGCGGACGGTACGCGCCGGTCACAGCACGCTGGGCCGCGTACAGCGCGAAGCACAACTGGTCGTCGAGCAGCAGCGAACCGTCCGGCGCGCCCTCGTCCGGCGAATCCGCCACCGGACCCCCGTCGGGCGAACCCGCCGTCGGAACCTCTTCGTTCGTCACGCGCCCATTGTCACGGAGCGCGGGTCGAAGCCGAACGGCAACTCCAGACGGTGCTCCCGCATCAGCTCGTCGTCCGACAGAAGCTCGCCGGTCCTGCCGTCCGCCGCGATCACACCGTCGCTGAGGATCAGGGCACGCGGGCACAGTTCGAGGGCGTACGGCAGATCGTGCGTGACCATGAGCACGGTCACGTCCAACGACCGCAGGATGTCGGCGAGTTCACGCCGCGAGGCGGGGTCGAGGTTGGACGACGGCTCGTCGAGGACCAGGATCTCCGGCTCCATCGCAAGCACGGTCGCGACCGCCACCCGGCGCCGCTGCCCGAAGGAGAGGTGGTGCGGCGGACGGTCGGCGAAGGCCTCCATCCCGACCCGCTCAAGGGCGGTGCGCACCCGCGCCTCCAGCTCGGGACCCTTGAGCCCGGCGGCCGCGGGCCCGAAGGCCACGTCCTCGCGCACGCTCGGCATGAACAGCTGGTCGTCCGGGTCCTGGAAGACGATGCCGACCTTCCGCCGGATCTCCGCCATGTGTTTGCGGCCGACGGGCAGCCCGGCCACCGTCACGCTCCCGGCGCCGCCGGTCAGGATGCCGTTGAGGTGCAGTACGAGGGTCGTCTTGCCGGCGCCGTTCGGCCCGAGCAGCGCCACGCGCTCACCGCGGCCGACGGTGAAGTCGACGCCGAACAGGGCCTGATGGCCGTCGGGGTACGCGAAGGCGAGCCCGGAGACTTCGAGAGAGGGTGCGGTCACAGGGTCCATCCCAACAGACACACGACGAGGGCGGCGGACGGCAGGGCGAGCGCGTACGACCACTGCGCCCGGGACGCGGTCACCTCGTCGATGACCGGCATCGAACCGGCGTACCCCCGGCTGATCATGGCGAGATGCACCCGCTCCCCGCGTTCGTACGAGCGGATGAAGAGCGCGCCCGCGGACTTGGCGAGAACGCCCCAGGACCGGACACCGCGGGCCTCGAAACCGCGCGACTCCCGCGCGATCCTCATCCGCCGCATCTCGTCCGCGATGACGTCCCCGTAACGGATCATGAAGGACGCGATCTGTACGAGGAGCGGCGGGAGCTTCAACCGCTGGAGCCCCAGCAGCAGTTCGCGCAGTTCGGTCGTCGAGGCGAGCAGGACGGACGCGGCGACGCCGAGCGTGCCCTTGGCCAGCACGTTCCAGGCGCCCCACAGCCCGTTCACGCTCAACGACAGGCCGAGTACGTCCACCCGCTCGCCCTGCGCCACGAACGGCATCAGCACCGCGAAGGCCACGAACGGCACCTCGATCAGCAGCCGCTTCAGCAGGAAACCGGCCGGGACGCGGGCCGCGTACGCCACGGTTGCCAGCAGCAGCGCGTACAGCCCGAAGGCCCACATCGCCTCGCGCGGGGTCGACACGACGACCAGCACGAAGGCGAAGACGGCGGCGAGCTTGGTGTGCGGCGGCAGGGCGTGCACGGGCGAATGCCCGTGCCGGTAGAGCCGGTGCGCGTGTCCTGCGCCCATGTCAGACGGATTCCCCGATCTGCGAGGGCGAGGTCTCGGATGTACGACGCTTGCGTACGGCCCAGAAGACGCCGGTGCCCGCGACGACCGTGACACCCACGCCGATCACGCCCGCGAGGCCGCCGGAGATCCGGGAGTTCGTGAGGCCCTCGACGCCGTAGTCGGCGAGCGGGGAGTCGGCGGCGGCGTGGTCCTCGACCTTGGCGTCGATGCCCTTGTCGGCGGCGACCTTCTCCAGGCCGTCGGGGTTCGCGGAGGCGTAGAAGCTGACGAAGCCCGCGAGGACGAGGGAGGCGGCCAGGCCCGCCAGCCACACCGGACGGTGGGACCGCGCGGCGACCGGGACGGGCTCGGCGGCGGGCGTGTCCACCAGCTCCCCGCCGACCCGCAGCTTCAGCGGCGCGGTCAGACCGCGGGCCCCGTACACGAGGTCCGGTCGTACGGCGATGACGGCGCCGACCGTGAGCGCGGTGATCGCGGCCTCACCGATGCCGATCAGGACGTGGACGCCGACCATGGCGGTGAGGACCTGCCCGATCGGGACGTCCGTGGTGCCGCCGATCGCGTAGACCAGAGTGAAGGCCGCGGCGGCGGCCGGCACGGAGAGCACGGCGGCGACGAACGCCGAGACGGTAATGGACCGGCGCTTCTTGGGAAGGAGTTTTACAAGGCCGCGGAAGACGGTGTACGCCACGACCGTCGTGACCACCGCCATGACGGTGATGTTCACACCGAGCGCGGTGAGCCCGCCGTCGGCGAAGAGGATGCCCTGCATGAGGAGCACGACCGAGACACAGAGGACCCCGGTGAAGGGGCCCACGAGTATCGCGGCCAGCGCGCCTCCGAGCAGATGTCCGCTGGTCCCGGCCGCGACCGGGAAGTTGAGCATCTGCACGGCGAAGATGAAGGCGGCGACGAGACCCGCGAGCGGGGCGGTGCGCTCGTCCAGTTCGCGCCGGGCACCGCGCAGGCTCACTGCGACGGCCGCCGCGGCGACCACTCCGGTGGCCACGGACACGGGGGCGTTGATGAAACCGTCGGGGACGTGCATGAGGGCTCCGCTTCCGGGGGCAGGCCGGCTGGCTATAACCGTTCGATGATAGTGGCTTAATGCGAACAGCTTGCAAGAGCGAGGTGACCTCGAATAATCCGGGAGCGCATTTCGGAAAATATGCGACATTGGAGAGGAAGCAGCTCAAACACGGAGCAGCTCACAGAGGGAGCGATCGATGTCCGCCGTCGAGCAGTACGCGCGCGCCCACATCGTGACGGACGCGGCGCAGGATCCGCCCGCCGTTCCGGTGGCCCTTCGATACGACCCAGAAGCCGACCCCCGACGGGTGCACATCATGCTGCCCGGCCATCACGAGTGGGTCTTCGCCCGCGACCTGCTGGAACAGGGCCTACGGGCTCCGGCCGCCGCCGGTGACGTACGCATCTGGCCGTGCGGGCGGGTCCAGGCCGTCATGGAGTTCCACTCGCCGAAGGGAGTGGACGTCGTGCAGTTCGACTCGAAGACGCTGATCCGCTTCCTGCGGCGTACGTATACGGCCACCCCCGTCAGCAGCTGACAGGGGTTGCCGTTGGGGGTGCGGATTCGGCTGCGGGTTCGTTGTGGCTGGTCGCGCAGTTCCCCGCGCCCCCATGGGGCGGGGGCCGCGGCCCCCGCCCCATGCTCTAGCTGCCTGCCTTCAGTAGTGCCGCCACGATCGGGCCCGCTGTTTCGCCGCCGTGGCCGCCCTGCTGGACCACGCCCGCGGCCGCCAGGTCGCCCTTCCAGGCGGTGAACCAGCCGTTGGGCTTCTTCTGGCCGTCGACCTCCGCGGAGCCGGTCTTGGCGCCGAAGTCCGGGCCGAGACCGGCCATGGCCTCGGCCGCCGTGCCGGCCGCCGCCGTGTACTGGAGTAGCTCCTTGAGCTGGGCCTGCGTGCCTGCCGACAGCGACCGGGACGCCTTCGCGAGCGTGCGCTTGTCGACCGTCGGGGCCACCAGGTAGGGCTGGTGGAAGGTGCCCGTCTTGGCGGTGGCGACGACCGACGCCATGTTCAGCGGGTTCATCCGGACCCCGCCCTGGCCGAGCAGCGAGGCCGCCATCTGGGCCTGCGACTGGACCGGCACCGAGCCGTCGAAGCTCGGCACGCCGATCGCCCAGTTGTCCATGCCGAGCCCGAACACCTGCTGGGCCTGCTTGGTCAGGTCGTCGTCGCTCAGCTTCTTGGCCTGGCTGATGAAGGCCGTGTTGCAGGACCGCGCGAAGCTCGCCTTGAACGTGCCGCCCTTGATCTCGAACTTGTCGTCGTTCTGGAACTTCCAGCCGCCGTACGTCGAGTACTTGGGGCAGGGGTGCTGCTTGTTCGCCGAGGCGAGCCCCTTGTCGATGAGCAGCGACGCCGTGATGATCTTCATCGTCGAGCCCGGGGCCAGCGAGCCCTGGAAGGCGGTGTTGAAGCCGTGTCCGGCGTTCGCGACGGCCAGGATCTCACCGGTGGACGGCCGGATGACGACGGCCGAGGACTTGGCCTTCTTGGCCACCTGCTGCTCGGCGCTCGCCTGGAGGCCCGGGCTGAGCGTCGTACGGACCGTGCCCGGGGTGCCCTTGCTCAGCTCCAGGAGCGGCTTGTCGGGGTTCTCGTCGGAAGCGGTCTTGGCGGAGCCCTCGGCGTCCTTCGACTTGGCCTCGGCGCGGATCACCCGCAGCTCGATGCCCGCCTTGCCGCCCGCCGTCTTGCCGAACTTCTCCCGCAGACCGTCGAGGACCGTGCCCAGCGAGGGGTACTTCGCGGTGGTCAGCTCGCCGCCGTCCCGGTCGAGCGCCTTCACCGGCGGCGTCCCGGCCTCACCGGTGACCAGCTTGTCGCCGTCCTTCAGGTCCGGGTGCACGACCGCCGAGTGCCAGTCGACCAGCGGTTTCCCGTCCTTGGCGCGACGGACGACGGTGAGCTCGGACTCGTACGCGAGAGGCTTGGTCAGGCCGCCCTTGTAGGCGACCGTGCCCTTGACGGAGAACGGGACGGCGTCGCCGGAGCGCTTCTTGGCGGTGAGCGTCACATCCTTGATGTACGCCTCCTTGCCGTAGCCGGTGAGCAGGGTGCGGGCCGCCGCCGTGTCGTTCGTGGCGGCCGCGGCGGTCGTGACATCGCCGCTCTGCCAGGCCGTGAGGAACGCCGTGGCCGTCGACCTCACCTCGGTCGCCGACAGCGGGCCCTTCTTCACGGGCTTCGCGTCGGAGGCCGAGTTCGAGTCGTCGGCCGCGGCCCCGCCCCCGTACAGGGCGTAGACACCGAACCCCGCGCCGCCCACGACAACGGCGATCATCCCGCCGATGACGGCGGGTTTCGTCCTGCCACGCTCAGGCGCGCGCCTTCTGTTCCCCACGGCTTCCGTTCCTTCGCTGCTTCCCCGGTTACCTCACGGTCCCCTACAAGAACGAGAGTCACCACCCTAGAGTCCCGCCCTGTGAGGGTGAGTTCGAACACCTGTGAAGCGGTGCCCCCCTCTGAAGCGGTGCCCCCTCGTGCTCAGCCCCCCGCCCGCAGGACCTGGGCCACGATCGGGCCTGCCGCGTCGCCGCCGTGGCCGCCCTCCTCCGTCATGGCGGCGGCCGCGACGTCGTTGCGGAAGCCGGTGAACCAGCTGTCGGAGGTCTTCTGGCCGTCGACCTCGGAGGAGCCGGTCTTGGCGCCGATGTCCCCGCCGAGCCCGCGCATGGCCTCCTGGGCGGTGCCGCCGGTCGCGGTGAGCCGCATCATCTGCTTCAGCTGGGCGGCGGTGTCGCTCGACAGGCCGCGTGCGGTGGCCAGTTGGCGGTTGTCGAGCTTCGGCGACACGAGATAGGGCTGCCGGAACGTGCCGGTGATCGCGGTCGCCGTGACCGACGCCATGTTCAGCGGGTTCATCTGGACCTCGCCCTGGCCGATCGCGTTGGCCGCGCGGTTCGGGCCGCTTGACGCGGGGACGCTGCCGTCGAAGGAGACGATGCCCGTCTTCCAGTCCTTGCCCAGACCGAACCGCTCCTGGGCCTCGGTCGTCAGCGACTCGTCCGTGAGCGGGTTCGCCTCCGTGCCGTCGATGAGCTTCACGAAGGCCGTGTTGCACGAGCGCATGAAGCTGTTGGCGAGCGAGGCACCCTCGTTGGGCTCCATGCCCTTGAGGTTCTTGAACGTCTGGCTCTGCCAGGTCGCGGTCGGCGGACAGGGCGCCGGGCCGTTCATCGAGGCCACGCCGTTGTCGATGAGGGTCGCCGCGGTGATGATCTTCATCGTGGAGCCGGGTGCGAGCTCGCCCTGGAACGCCGCGTTGAACGCGTCCCCGCGGTGGTTCGCGACCGCCAGCACCTGCCCGGTGCTCGGCTGCACGGCGACCACCGACGACTCCGCGAAGCGCGTGACCGCCTTCTCCGCCGCCGCCTGCACGTTCGCGCTGAGCGTCGTGCGCAGCTTGCCCGCCTCGCCCTTGGCGAGGGTCACCAGCGAGGTGTCTCCCGCGCTCTCGCTCTCGTGCCGGATCGCGAGTTCGACACCGGGCGTGCCGCCCGCCTTGTCGCCGTACCTGTCGCGCAGCGTGTCCAGGACGGGGCCGAGAGACGGGTACTTCTCCTTGGTCAGGACAACACCGCCCCGGTCCACGGCCTCGATGGGCGGGCTCGCGGCCTCGCCCGTGACCAGAGTGTCGCCGGTCTTCAGCTGCGGGTGCACGACGGACGGCCGCCAGTCGACCAGCGCCTTGCCCGTGGTCTTCCCGCGCACGACGGTCAGTTCGCTCTTGTACGCGAGGGGCTTGCTCTTCCCCTCGTACGACACCGTGGCCGACACCGAGTAGGGAACGGTCGTGCCCGCCGGCGTACCGGGCGTGATCTTCACCTTGGTGATGTGCGCCTGGCCGCCGTAGGCGACCAGCAGGGGCCCGGCCGCCTGCGAGTTGTTCGTCTCCGCCGCGGCCGCGGCGGCCTCGCCCTTCTCCCAGGCCGCGAAGAACTTCCTGCTGGTCTCCTCGACCTCGTCCCCCGACGGCGGCCCGGTCTTCTTCTCCGCCTTGGTCCCGGCCGAGCCGCTGTCGCCGCTGACCGCGCTGACTATGTTGTACGCGCCGTACCCGGCGCCCCCCACCATCACAGCGAACACCCCGCCCACAATGGCGGCCTTGGCCCCGTTGCGCATCGCGCGTTCCCTCCCCGTACCCCGTGAACCTTTCTGAACGCGTTCAGAAAGGTGTCCATGCTGGCACTGTATGCGGGAGGAGTGGCGGCTGGGGCGGCAGTCTCCAGAAGTTGTCCGAACAGAGACGAGGACTCCGGTGCGGTTCACATATGTGACCCTTCGGGTCTGCTCGCGCACCTCATCGGAACGATCGACGCCGACGGGAAACCAGTCAGAAAGAGATCGACTTCGCTCACCGCGTTCTCAATATCGGATCACCATTCTTTTTGCGGTTCGCCGATTCCCTCCGTGTGTTTGAGTGTCGTGCTTCGCACCGAAAAACGAGGGGGACGAGTGGGGTATTCGCGAGGGATTACAGAAGTCCAAGTGAGCAGAGGCGCCCTGTGGGTTGCTTCGGACACCTATCCGCTGCGCAACATCGCCAGGACGTCGATGCGGGAAATCGTGCCCGACTACGCCAAGGCCAAGGCCGAGTTCGTGAAAAAGCTGGTGCTCCAGCTGTTCCTGGTGTTCGCCGGGCTCGGACTGATGTCGGCGTCCACCTTCATCGGGTTCCTGCTGCTGATCGTCGGTGCCGGGCTGATCGCCCGCGGCTATCAGCGGCTCCAGAAGGTACTGAACGCCCCGACGCTGTATGTACTGCAGATCACGACGTCGGGGTCCCCGCAGACGGCACTGACAAGTGACGACAAGGGACTGATGGACAAGATTTTCCACCAGCTCATGGAAGCGATGGAAAACCCGGAAATCCAGTTCCGCTACGAAATGCCGACCTACAACATCAACGGCGACAGCATCTACCAGTTCGGCGACCACAACACGGGACAGGTGATCGGGTGACCGGCGACAGCGTCATGCAGTTCGGCAACTTCAACATCGGAATGGTCAAGAGCCAGGGGCCGGTGGACCAGCGAGCGGCCCACGAGCAGATGATCGACGCGGTACTGGCCATCCGGGCGCACGTCCCCGAGCCGGACCGAGCGGTGATCGACGACTCCCTGAGCATCCTCGACACCGACGGCCCCGTGGACCGCGGACGCTTCCGCCAGGCCCTCGGCGCCATCGGCGGAATCGCGGCCCTGCTGGGGGCGACGGGTGCACCGGTGATCGAATCGATCGGCAATGTGATGGAGGCGTTCGGCCTGAGCTAGCCGCAGGCTTCCGGACCCGGATCGACACAGTGCTCCTGCCCCGCCGTCGCGGGTCAGGAGCACTGTCGTGCCGGCTTGCTCCGGGCCCTCAGACCCAGGTGTCCAGCCACATCCGTGACCGCCAGCTGTCGATCGGGATGGCCTCTCCGGTGTAGATCGGCCAGAAGTAGATGAAGTTCCAGGCGATGAGGAGGACCAGGACTCCCGCTGTGGCGGCGCCGATGACGCGGCGGCGTTCGGTGGAGCCGGGTGGGCCGAGGATGGCGCCGATCATCATTGCCACCGCCAGACACAGGAAGGGGAGGAAGACGACGGCGTAGAAGAAGAAGATCGTGCGTTCCTGGTAGAGGAACCAGGGGAGATAGCCGGCCACGACCCCGCAGGCGATCGCGCCCGCGCGCCAGTCGCGGCGGAAGAGCCAGCGCCACAGGACGTAGAGGACCGCGAAGGCGGCCGCCCACCAGAGCATGGGCGTGCCGAGGGCGAGGACCTCGCGGGCGCACTTCTCGCCCGCGTCCGTCGGGCAGCCGTCCTTGCCGGGCAGCGGCGACTCGTAGAAGTACGAGACCGGGCGCCCGGTGACGATCCAGCTCCACGGGTTCGACTGGTAGGTGTGCGGCGAGTGCAGGCCGACGTGGAAGTCGTACACCTGCGTCTCGTAGTGCCACAGGCTGCGCCACCAGTCGGGGAACAGCCAGGACCAGTCGCTGGTGCGGCCGTCGGCCGAGGCCCAGTCGCGGTAGTAGCCGCCCTTGCCGTCCGTGCCGGACAGGAACCAGCCGGTCCACGACACGATGTACGTGGCGATCGCCACCGGGACCGTGGACAGGAACGCCCAGCCCACATCGTGCTTGAGGACCGCCAGATGGGGGCGGCGGGCGCCCGCGACCCGACGGGAGCCGACGTCCCACAGGACCGTCAGCAGACCGAACGCGACGAGGAAGTAGAGGCCGTTCCACTTCGTGCCGATGGCGAGGCCGAGCAGCAGACCGGCCGCCAGGCGCCAGGGGCGGCGGCCCAGGAGCGTCTCCTCGGCGACGCGCGCGTCCGGGCGTACGAGGCCGTCGGCGTCCGGTGGGAGCGCGGCGGCGAGGCGTTCACGGACCTTGTCGCGGTCGATGAGCAGGCAGCCGAAGGCCGCGAGGACGAAGAACATCAGCACCTGGTCGAGCAGCGCGGTGCGGCTCATCACGAAGTGCAGGCCGTCGACGGCCATCAGGGCGCCCGCCAGACAGCCCAGGAACGTCGAGCGGAAGACGCGGCGGCCGATCCGGCACAGCATCAGCACGGACAGCGTGCCGAGCAGCGCCGTCATGAACCGCCAGCCGAACGGCGTGAACCCGAACATCCACTCGCCGAGCCCGATGACGTACTTCCCGACGGGCGGATGGACCACATAGGCGGCCTCCGTCGGGATCTTGACGTTCCCGCCGTTCTGCAGGATCAGCTCGTTGGCGTTCTTCGCCCAGTTGACCTCGTACCCGCGGTGGATGAGCGCCCAGGCGTCCTTGGCGTAGTACGTCTCGTCGAATATCACCGCCTTCGGGCTGCCCAGGTTCCAGAACCGCATCACGCCCGCGATCAGCGTGACGAGCAGCGGGCCGCCCCACGCCGACCAGCGGACGAGGCGTTCCGTGGCCTCCCTGCGGAGCCCGATCGCGGCCCACAGCCGGGGGCTGGGCTCGGTGTACGCGGGCACCAGGCGTTCGCGGACATCGCTTCTGGGCGGGGCCGTGTAGCCGAACCGGCGCAGCCGTAGTTGCCACGACGGCCGCTGGTCTTCGACGCCCTGTCCCTGCCGGGTGTCCGTGGAGGACGCGGTACTGGTCACCGCGCCATCGTAGGGAACAGGTCTGTGTGAGTCCCGTGGGCCGCCCCTGCGAGGATGGAACCGTGACAGGAACCCTTGTACTCGCAGGCACGCCCATCGGGGACATCGCGGACGCACCGCCCCGGCTGACGGCCGAGTTGGCGGGGGCCGATGTCATCGCCGCCGAGGACACCCGGCGGCTGCGGCGGCTGACGCAGGCGCTGGACGTACAGCCGTCCGGGCGGGTCGTCTCGTACTTCGAGGGGAACGAGACCGCGCGTACGCCCGAGCTGGTCGAGGCGCTGATGGGCGGGGCGCGCGTGCTGCTCGTCACGGACGCCGGGATGCCGTCCGTGTCCGACCCCGGGTACCGGCTGGTCGCCGCCGCGGTGGAGAAGGACATCAAGGTCACGGCCGTCCCCGGACCCTCCGCGGTGCTCACCGCGCTCGCGCTGTCCGGGCTGCCCGTCGACCGCTTCTGCTTCGAGGGATTCCTGCCGAGGAAGGCCGGCGAGCGGCTGTCGCGGCTGCGGGAGAACGAGGTCGAGCGGCGCACGCTCGTCTACTTCGAGGCGCCGCACCGCCTCGACGACACACTCGCCGCGATGGCCGAGGTGTTCGGCGCGGAGCGCCGGGCCGCCGTCTGCCGCGAACTGACCAAGACGTACGAGGAGGTCAAGCGCGGGCCGCTGGGCGAACTCGCCTCCTGGGCCGCCGAAGGGGTGCGCGGCGAGATCACCGTCGTCGTGGAGGGCGCCCCGGAGATCACCGAGTCGCTCGACCCCGAGGAACTGGTGCGCAGGGTGCGGGTGCGGGAGGAGGCGGGGGAGCGGCGCAAGGAGGCGATCGCCGCCGTCGCCGCGGACGCGGGGCTGCCCAAGCGCGAGGTCTTCGACGCGGTCGTCGCCTCGAAGAACGCGGCGCACCCGAATCCCTGAGCACCCGAATCCCTGTTTGGGCGGCCGCGCCCGACCCCATGAGCGGGCAAAGGACGATCGCGAAAAGCAAAGCTCGGACCGTGTTCTGAGGGCGCTCCGACAAGGAAAGGCCAAGACGGCTCCAACACTCGACAGGTCTGGTGCGCATCGGCCTGCGGAAGCGTCCACTGGTTGAAGGACGCACCCGTCCTCGTCCAGCGGACAAGAGGAGCTGGCATGAGTGAGATCGCAGGTCAGACCGGGCAGATCACTGGAGATCCTGGCCACCGCACCACGGCGACCGACATAGTCCACGAGTCGTACTCCTTCGCCTGCATGCGCTGCGGGCACGGCTGGGAGCAGTCGTACGAGATCGAGCACCACCTCGACGCCGAGGGCACCGAATTCGTCATGTACGTGGCCGACGGCCGGGTCGTGCCGTCGCCGCTGAGCCGGCCCAGCTGTCAGAACTGCGACGGCCATGTCGTCCGCATCATGCGCGCGGGACAGGTCTCCTCGGCACAGAACTCGCTGCGCCGGCCGACGCCCGTACGGCAGCGGAAGGCCCCGGACGCCGAGACGGCGGGGACGGCGGCACAGGCGCCTGGGAGCACGGAGTCGGCGGCGGCCGAGGAGCGTCACCACTGGCACCTCTCCGATCTGCTGCACCCGTTCCACCACCGCAAGGCGAGCTGATCCTCCGCTCCGCCCACTGATGCCGGGCTCCGCGTGCAGCGGCGCCTCCCCCCGCCTCCCGCGACGTGGGGCCCGGCATCCCTCTTCCCAAGACCTCCCGCCCCCTTCGCAGGATCGGGCTTCGTAGGATCGGGGCATGCCTTCCAACGCCGAAGCCCCGCCCCCGCCGGCCCCGCTCCGGGTGCCGGTCGCCGACTCGCACACCCACCTCGACATGCAGTCCGGCACGGTCGAGGAGGCCCTCGCCAAGGCCGCGTCGGTCGGTGTGACCACGGTCGTCCAGGTGGGCTGCGACCTGAAGGGCTCGCGCTGGGCCGCCCGGACCGCCCTTGACCACGAGGCCGTCCACGCGACCGTCGCGCTGCACCCGAACGAGGCCCCCCGGATCGTGCACGGAGACCCCGACGGCTGGTCCCGGCAAGGTGCGCGGCAGCCCGGCGGCGAAGGCGCGCTGGACGAGGCGCTCGCCGAGATCGACCGGCTCGCCGCCCTGCCCCAGGTCAAGGGCGTCGGCGAGACCGGCCTCGACTACTTCCGCACGGGCCCCGAGGGCAAGGCCGCCCAGGAGAGGTCCTTCCGCGCCCACATCGAGATCGCCAAGCGGCACGGCAAGGCGCTGGTCATCCACGACCGCGACGCCCACGCCGACGTACTGCGGGTCCTGAAGGAGGAGGGCGCCCCCGAGCGGACCGTCTTCCACTGCTACTCGGGCGACGCCGCCATGGCGGAGATCTGCGCCCGCGCCGGCTACTACATGTCGTTCGCCGGGAACATGACCTTCAAGAACGCCCAGCCGCTGCGCGACGCCCTCGCCGTCGCCCCGCTCGAACTGGTCCTCGTCGAGACGGACGCGCCTTTCCTGACCCCCGCGCCGTACCGCGGACGGCCCAACGCCCCGTATCTCATTCCGGTCACGGTCCGCGCCATGGCCGCCGTGCGGGGTCTCGACGAGGACGCGCTGGCGACGGCGATCTCGGCGAACACTGCCCGCGCGTTCGATTTCTGAGCCGTAACGACCGGCCCGCTCGCGGGGGTCCGACCGGGGGACGTCCCGCGACACAGCGTAGTCGTGCTGCTTTGGAGAGTGACGAGTGCTCCGCTAGGTTCCTCTGGCCCGATCCGGATCGGATCCCTGGAGCGTGTCGTAGTGAGCAATTCGCAGTACGAGACGTATGGCCCGACGTACGAGATCCCTGAGCCGTACGGTCCCGGACACCCGGACATGGACGCGGTCCCGGACATGGACCCGGACACGTACCGGCCCGCGTACGAGGACGTGGGCGGAGGCGTGAGCGGGAGTGGTGACCGGAGCGGGGGCGGCGGCGAGTACGCCCCCGACGGGTGGCGCGGGCCGGAGGCTCCGACGCTTCCCCGGCAGGTTCCGCCCACGCTGGAGATGCCGCTGCCCGGTGGCCGAGCCGAGGCCAGGCGGGCCGCCCGGCGGCGCCGGAGCGCCGAGCGGCCCGACATGCGCCGACTGCTGCCGCAGGCGCTGGTCGTGGCGTTCCTCGCGGGCGGCACCACCGCGTTCGTCGCCGACGACAAGGCGATCGAGCTGAACGTCGACGGGAAGCCGCGCACGCTGCACACCTTCGCCGACGACGTGACCGAACTCCTCGCCGACGAGGGTGTCGAGATCGGCGCCCACGACATCGTGGCGCCCGGCCCCGGTGCCGCGCTGACCAGCGGGGACGAGGTGGCCGTACGGTACGGGCGGCCCCTGCGCCTCACCCTCGACGGACAGCGGAGCAGGGTGTGGACCACGGCCCACACCGTGGACGGCGCGTTGCGGGAGCTCGGGGTGCGTGCGGAGGGCGCGTACGTGTCCGTTCCGCGCTCCCGGCGGATCGGGCGGGAGGGGATCGCGCTCGACGTCCGTACCGAGCGGACCGTGACGGTCATGGCGGACGGACGGGCGCGGACGGTCCGGACGAACGCGGCGACCGTCCGCGAGGTCGTGGCGGACGCCGGGATCACGCTGCGCGGCGAGGACACCACGTCCGTGCCGCCCGGGAGCTTTCCGCGGGACGGTCAGACCGTGACGGTCATGCGGATCACCGCCACGCAGGAGGTCCGCGAGGAGCCGATCCCCTTCGAGGTGCGGCGCACGGAGGATCCCGGGCTGTTCCGGGGGACCGAGGTCGTCGAGCGGGCCGGGCGGCCGGGGCTGCGGCGCGTCACGTACGCCCTTCGTACGGTCAACGGGGTGAAGCAGCGGCCTCGGCGGCTGGGGGTCGAGGTGGTGGACCAGCCGCGGGAGCAGGTGGTGAAGGTGGGGACGAGGCCGCTTCCCACGTCCGTGCAGGGGGCGGACGGGCTGAACTGGCAGGGGTTGGCGCACTGTGAGTCGGGTGGGCGGCCCGGTGCGGTCGACTCCTCCGGGACGTACGGGGGGCTCTACCAGTTCGACACCCAGACCTGGCGCAGCCTCGGCGGCTCCGGGCGCCCCCAGGACGCCCCAGCCGCGGAACAGACCTTCCGCGCGAAGAAGCTGTACGTCCGGCGGGGGGCGAGCCCTTGGCCGCATTGCGGGGGACGGCTGCAGGGCTGAGGCCCTTTCTTCGCCCCCGCCGCCCCTACCCATTCCCGTCCCTGACTCAGGGGCTACGCCCCCGAACCCCCAAAGACCAAAAGACTGCGCAGTTCCCCGCGCCCCTAGGTACCTAGGGGCGCGGGGAACTGCGCGACAAGCCCCCACCCACCCGCACCCGACAACACACCCCACGGGGTCTGGGGCGGAGCCCCAGAAAGGGACGGGAATGGGTAGGGGCGGCGGGGGCGAGAAATGGCCCCGCCCCATCCCACCCGTACCCTTGGGGCGTGAGCAGCCCCACCTCCGACGCCCTCCTGGGTCCCGCCGACGTCCGCGAACTCGCGGAAGCCCTCGGCGTACGACCCACCAAGCAGCGCGGCCAGAACTTCGTCATCGACGCCAACACCGTGCGCCGCATCGTGAGGACCGCCGACGTCCGCCCCGAGGACGTGGTCGTCGAGGTCGGCCCAGGACTCGGCTCCCTGACCCTCGCCCTGCTGGAGGCCGCCGACCGCGTGATCGCCGTCGAGATCGACGACGTCCTCGCGAGCGCACTCCCCGCGACGATCACCGCCCGCATGCCGGACCGCGCGGACCGCTTCGCACTCGTCCACTCCGACGCCATGCAGGTGACCGAACTCCCCGGCCCCGCCCCCACAGCCCTCGTCGCGAACCTCCCCTACAACGTCGCCGTCCCGGTACTCCTGCACATGCTCGACACCTTCCCCACCATCGAGCGCACGCTCGTGATGGTGCAGGCGGAGGTCGCCGACCGCCTCGCCGCCCCGCCCGGCTCGAAGGTCTACGGCGTGCCGTCCGTGAAGGCGAACTGGTACGCCGACGTCAGGCGGGCCGGTTCCATCGGCCGCAACGTCTTCTGGCCCGCCCCCAACGTCGACAGCGGGCTCGTCTCGCTCGTGCGGCGCGAGGAGCCGGTGAGGACGACCGCGTCCAAGCGCGAGGTCTTCGCCGTCGTGGACGCGGCCTTCGCCCAGCGCCGCAAGACCCTGCGGGCCGCGCTCGCCGGCTGGGCGGGTTCGGCCCCCGCGGCCGAGGCCGCCCTCGTCGCGGCGGGCGTCTCGCCCCAGGCACGCGGTGAGTCCCTGACGGTGGAAGAGTTCGCACGGATCGCGGAGAGCAAGCAGTGAGCGTGACGGTACGGGTCCCCGCCAAGGTCAATGTGCAGCTCGCGGTGGGCGGTGCCCGCCCCGACGGGTTCCACGACCTGGCCAACGTCTTCCTCGCGGTCGGCCTCTACGACGAGGTCACCGTGACCCCGGCGGACACCCTCCGGGTGACCTGCGAAGGGCCCGACGCCGCCCAAGTCCCCCTGGACCGTACGAACCTGGCGGCCCGCGCGGTGGAGAAGCTCGCCGCGAGGACCGGGCGCGAGGCCCATGTGCACATCCACATCGACAAGGACATTCCCGTCGCCGGGGGCATGGCGGGCGGCTCCGCCGACGGCGCGGGCGCGCTGCTCGCGTGCGACGCCCTCTGGGGTACGGGGGCCACGCGCGAGGAACTCCTCGACATCTGCGCCGAGTTGGGCAGCGACGTGCCGTTCAGCCTGGTCGGCGGTGCGGCGCTCGGGACCGGGCGGGGGGAGAAGCTGCGGGTTCTGGAGGTCGGGGGGACCTTCCACTGGGTGTTCGCCGTCGCCGACGGCGGGTTGTCGACGCCGGCCGTGTACGGGGAGTTCGACCGCCTCAACGAAGGGGTGGAGGTGCCCGAGCCGGTTGCCTCCGGCGGGCTGCTGGAGGCGTTGGCCAAGGGGGACGCCACGGCGCTGGCCGCCGTCCTCTCCAATGACCTGCAGGCCGCCGCGTTGTCCCTCCGGCCCTCGCTGGCCCGGACGCTGGCGGCGGGCACGGACGCGGGGGCGCTGGCCGCGCTGGTGTCGGGCTCCGGGCCGACGACCGCGTTTCTCGTGCGGGATGCCGAGGCGGCGGTGAAGGTTGCGGATGCGCTTGTTGTTTCCGGGACCTGTCGCGCCGCGCGCGTTGCCGCGGGGCCCGTGCCGGGGGCTGTTGTGCTCTGAGGTCGTGCGTCGGCTGCGGGTGCGTGGGGGCTTGTCGCGCAGTTCCCCGCGCCCCTGGGTGGCTGAGGTTCAACCTGGCTTGAAAGGTGCCCTCGGAAACCGCTTACACAAAAGGAGTTACCGGTTCCAGGCGGGCCTGTGTGGGCCGTGTGGAGGTAGTCGGCGGATTCCGCCCGGCCCGGTCGCTTGCATATAAATGCAGGTCAAGTGTTATGCAGGTCACCGTAGTTCAATTCACGTCTATCTCCCGGCTGGGCCCCTTTCGTCCGGGTCCGCCGCTCATCTCGGGCTGGCATTATCGGCCGCCTCCGGTGTCTTGTTACCGGCGGTACTTCCGTGCGTACGGTCAGGCCGTGCGGCGGGCGAGAGGGGTTTCCCCATGGGTCACATGGACCACTTCAGCGCCGGATGGGTCACTCCCGTCCTGTCCTATGCGATGGCCTGCGTCGGCGCGGCACTCGGACTGCGGTGCACGGTCAGGGCACTTGAGGCGGACGGTTCCTCCAAGCGGAACTGGCTGCTGCTGGCCTCGGCCGCCATCGGCTCCGGAATCTGGACCATGCACTTCGTCGCGATGCTCGGCTTCGGTGTCGACGGCACGCCGATCCGCTTCGACGTCCCGCTGACCGTGCTCAGCCTGGTCGTCGCCGTACTGGTCGTCGGCGCGGGCGTGTTCACCGCCGGCTACGGCCGGTCCCGGGTACGCGCCGTGCTGCTCGGCGGGCTCGGCACCGGTCTCGGCGTCGCGGCCATGCACTACATCGGCATGGCGGCCCTCAACCTGCACGGTTCGGTCCGCTACGACCCGGCCCTGGTCATCGCCTCCGTCGCGATCGCAGTCGTCGCCGCGACCGCCGCGCTCACGCTCAGCCTCGTCGTACGCGGGCCCGTCGTCGCCACCGCGTCCGCCCTCGTGATGGGCCTCGCGGTCAGCAGCATGCACTACACCGCGATGTACGCCGTGAGCATCTCCCTCACGCCGAGCAGCGCGGCCCTGGCGGGTGCCACCGCCACGGAGTTCATCTTCCCCCTCGCCGTCGTCCTCGGCTCATTCCTCTTCCTGGCCGCCGCGTATGTGGCGCTCTCCCCGACCGGCAAGCGCGCCGAGTCCGCCGTGGCCGCCGAACTCCTGCGCCAGGTCGAGCTCTCCACCGCCTGAGCCGGCCGCCGTACGTTCCCCTCCCTGAACGAGGTGCCCCCATGCGTGTCCGACGCACGCCCGACCGGCTGCGACCCCGGTCGGTCAGAGCCAAGATCGTCTCCCTGCTCATGCTGCCCATCGTGTCGCTGATGGCCCTGTGGGGCTTCGCCGCGGTGACCACCGCCTCCAGCATCGGCGCCACCGAGCGGGCCAAGGAGGTCAACGCCGAACTCCTCGTCCCCGTCGACGGGTTCGTCACCGCCGTACAGGCCGAGCGGACCGCCGCCCTGCGGTACGCCGCCACCCCGGGCAAGGGCGACCCCGCCGAACTGCGCGCCGCCGGGCGGACCTCGGACGCCGCCGCCAAGAAGCTCCTCGACGGCGCCAACGCCAGCAGCGCCGACGCCGGACTGCTCGACTCCGCGCTGCCCGGTCGCATCGACCGCCTGGAGACCGACGCGGAGGGCCTCGCCGCGCTGCGCGCCGAGGCGTCCGGCGACAGCGCGAAGGTCACGGACATCCACACGGCGTACTCCACGACGATCGAGCACGCCTTCGCCGTCTCCGGCGCGCTCACCGGCGAGGGGCGAACGAGCGGCGCCTCCGAGGCCCGGGTCGTCCTCGAACTCGCCCGTGCCCGCGAGGCACTGGCCCAGGAACAGGCGATCCTCGCCGCCGGCCGGGCAGCCGGAACGCTCACCAAGGACCAGTACGCGCTGTTCGTCGGCGCCGTCGCCACCCAGCGCCAACTGCTCGCACCAGCCGTCGCCGATCTCCGGCCCGGACACCGGACCGCGTACAACACCGTTCTGCAGAGCGGGAGTTACGAGAACCTCCAGGCCATCGAGAACCGGGTGCGCAGCGCCGGGCCCGGCGCCTCGGCCGTGTCCGCGGGCTTCCTCACGCGGTGGGACGGCTCCGCGAGGACCGTCCTGGACGGGCTGGCCCGGGCCGAGAAGGGCGCCGGAACGGCCGCCGTCTCGCAGGTCGACGCCTTCGGCTGGGACACGCTCGGCGCCTCCGGCGTCGCCGTCGTCCTGGGCCTCGTCGGGGTGCTGCTCTCGCTGCTCGTCTCCGTGCTCGTCGGGCGCGGACTCATCGTCGAACTCCTCGACCTGCGCAACTCCGCCCTCGAAGTGGCCGGCCGCCGGCTGCCGCAGGCCATGCGGCGGCTGCACGCCGGGCAGGGCGTCGACATCGACGCCGAGGCACCCATGCGCCGACTCGCCGGCGGCGAACTCGCCCAGGTCGGCACCGCCCTCACCGCCGTCCAGCGGGCCGCCCTCAAGGCCGCCTCCGAACGCGCCGAACTCCTCAGCGGGATCTCCGGCGTGTACGTCAGCATCGCGCGCCGCAGCCAGGTCCTGCTGCACCGGCAGCTCGATCTGCTGGACGGGATGGAACAGCGGCAGCGCGATCAGACCGAGCTCCAGGACCTGTACCGGATCGACTACCTCGCCACCCGGATGCGGCGGCACTCCGAGAGCCTGCTCATCCTGTCCGGCATCGCGCCCGGGCGTGGCTGGCGCGATCCGATCCCGCTGTCGGAGGTGCTGCGCGCCGCCGTCGCGGAGATCGAGAACGCCTCCCGCGTACGGATCTGGGCCACGCCCCGTGTCTCCGTCGCGGGCGGGTCGGTCGCCGACGTCATCCATCTGCTCGCCGAGCTCGTCGAGAACGCCTCCGCCTTCTCACCGCCCAGCACGCAGGTGCAGCTGCGGGCCGCGCGGGTGCGGGGCGGGCTGCTCATCGAGGTCGAGGACAGCGGCTTCGGTATGAAGGAGGACGCGCTGGCCGAGGCCAACCGGAAGATCCGCTCCGAGAAGGTCGATCTGCTGGACGCCAAGCAGATCGGGCTGATCGTGGTGAACCGGCTGGCCGAGCGGCAGGGGGTGAGTGTGGAGCTGCGGTCCTCCGGGAGCGGGGGTGTCACGGCGGCCGTGCTCATTCCGGAGAACCTGGTTCGGGATGACATGCCCGTGCATGATCGGGCTCTGGCCGAGTCGGGGGTGGGGGGTCGTTCTCTGGCCCCGGCTTCGGCGCTGATACCGCCCCAGCGGAGGCAGTAGACGCTGCGCGCGGCCGGTTGGGTGTCGTCCGCGGGTGCGATGTGGCCTGTCGCGCAGTTCCCCGCGCCCCTTACGGGGCGCCGCCCACTGGACGGGCGGAAGGATCAACCGTTCGGGCGACTACCCTGGAAGGTCGATCGATCCCCCTTGTCAGGAGTGCGATGGCCGTCAATCTGGTCAATGTCGAGGCAGTCAGCAAGGTGTACGGAACCCGTGCGCTGCTCGACGGAGTCTCCCTCGGCGTGTCCGAGGGCGACCGGATCGGGGTGGTCGGCCGCAACGGTGACGGCAAGACCACGCTGATCCGGATGCTCGCCAAGCTGGAGGAGGCCGACACCGGCCGGGTCACGCACTCGGGCGGCCTGCACCTCGGTGTCCTCACCCAGCACGACTCCCTCGACCCCGAGGCCACCGTCCGCCACGAGGTCATCCGGGACATGGCCGACCACGAGTGGGCGGGCAACGCCAAGATCAGGGACGTACTCACCGGGCTGTTCGGCGGTCTCGACCTGCCGGGCTTCCCGCAGGGGCTGGACACCGTGATCGGACCGCTCTCCGGCGGTGAGCGGCGGCGGATCGCGCTGGCCAAGCTGCTCATCGAGGAGCAGGACCTGATCATCCTCGACGAGCCCACCAACCACCTGGACGTGGAGGGCATCGCCTGGCTCGCCCAGCATCTGAGCCGGCGCCGGTCCGCGCTCGTCTGCGTCACCCACGACCGGTGGTTCCTCGACCAGGTCTGCACCAGCATGTGGGACGTGCAGAAGGGCGATGTGTACGAGTACGAGGGCGGCTACACCGACTACGTCTTCGCCCGGGCCGAGCGGGAGCGCATCGCCGCCACCGAGGAGGCCAAGCGGCAGAACCTCGTCCGCAAGGAGCTGGCCTGGCTGCGGCGCGGGGCGCCCGCCCGTACGTCCAAGCCGCGCTTCCGTGTCGAGGCCGCCAACGAGCTGATCGCCGATGTGCCGCCGCCGCGGGACAGCAGCGAGCTGATGAAGTTCGCCTCGACCCGGCTCGGCAAGACCGTCTTCGACCTGAAGGACGTCACCGTCCAGGCCGGGCCCAAGGTGCTCCTCAAGCATCTGACCTGGCAGCTCGGACCGGGGGACCGGATCGGTCTCGTCGGTGTGAACGGCGCGGGCAAGACCTCCCTGCTGCGGGCCATGAGGGACGCCGCCCTCTCCGAGGGCGAGACACAGCCCGCCGCCGGGCGGGTCGCGGTCGGCAAAACCGTCAAGCTCGCCTACCTCTCCCAGGAGGTCGCCGAGCTCGACCCGACGCTGCGGGTGCTGCAGGCCGTCCAGGCCGTGCGCGACCGTGTCGACCTCGGCAAGGGCCGCGAGATGACCGCCGGCCAGCTCTGCGAGACGTTCGGCTTCAACAAGGAGAAGCAGTGGACGCCGGTCGGTGATCTGAGCGGTGGTGAGCGCCGGCGGCTCCAGCTGCTGCGGCTGCTGATGGACGAGCCGAACGTCCTCTTCCTCGACGAGCCGACGAACGATCTCGACATCGAGACCCTCACCCAGCTGGAGGACGTCCTCGACGGCTGGCCCGGCTCGATGATCGTGATCTCCCACGACCGGTTCTTCATCGAGCGCACGACGGACCGGGTGTTCGCGCTCCTCGGCGACGCGACCCTGCGGATGCTGCCGCGCGGGATCGACGAGTACCTGGAGCGGCGCCACAAGATGGAGGAGGCCGCCGCGGCCGCCGCCCCCGCGCCCGTCCAATCGGCCGAGAAGTCCGGTGTGTCCGCCGCGGACGCCCGCGCGGCGAAGAAGGAACTCCAGAAGATCGAGCGGCAGCTGGACAAGATCTCCGACAAGGAGAGCCGGCTGCACACCCAAATCGCCGACAATGCCACGGACTTCGAGAAGGTGGCGAAAATGGACGCCGACCTGCGCGAACTGGCCACCGAGCGCGAGGAGTTGGAAATGCGTTGGCTGGAGCTCGCAGACGACGCGTGAAGGCTGCGTGAAGGAGCATAACGAGGGCATCACGGGCCGGTCCTCCCTTGGGAACAGGGGAGGAACCGGCCCCTTGTTCGAGCGCGTCATGGTGATAGAAAGAGCCGTCCGAGAACACTCTTGGGCAGTCTGACAACCACTGTGAGTGCATCGCCTACTGCGGTGCGTACTGCAGGGCATGGCTAAAAATCAGTGAAGAGGGGGAACGCGCTGATGACTCAGCCGCCCAACCAGCCGCCGCAGGGCGGGTTCGGAGCGCCGCAGGACCAGCCGCCGCAGGGCCAGCCACCGCAGGGAGGCTTCGGCCCGCCGCAGGATCCGCACGCAGCCACGCCTCCGCCGCCCGCCCAGCCGCCGGGGACTCCGCCGCCGCCTCCGCAGGGCGCTCCGGGGACCCCGCCGCAGCCCGGTTACGGCTACCCGCAGCAGCCCGGCCCCTACGCCCAGCCGGGTCCGTACGGCCAGCAGCCGGGTCCGTACACCCAGCCCGGTCCGTACGGGAATCCGCAGCAGCCCGGTCCGTACGGGCAGCCCGGATACGGCTACCCGCAGCAGCCGCAGTTCCCGGGTGCGCCCGGGACGCCGCCGGGCGGGGGCTCGCGCAGCCCCTTCAAGGGGAAGCCCGCGATGATCATCGGGGCGGCGCTGGCCGCGGCGCTCGTCATCGGCGGCACCGTGTGGGCCGTCTCCGGCAGCGGTGACGACTCCAAGAAGAAGCCCGTCGCCGACAAGTCCCAGGACGGCAAGGCCTCCAACTCGGACGCCCCGGTCAACCCCGGTGACGGCAACGGCGACGGCAACGAGGGCACCGAGGACCTCAACGAGGGCCGCCAGGCGGGCGAGTCGAAGGTGCTCTGGTACAAGGAGGCGCCCGACGCCCCCGGTTCCGGCGCCGACGCCCCCGGCATGTGGGTCACCGACAAGGTCGCCGTGAAGGCCGCGTACAAGCAGGTCTTCGCCTACAACGTCGACGACGGCAAGGTCGCCTGGCCCGCGGTCTCCTTCCCGGAGAAGATCTGCGCGGTGTCCCCGCAGAAGACGTCCGCGGACAAGGTCTTCGTGGCGTACAAGGAAGGCACCAAGGACACCGCCGAGTGCAACCAGGTCGTGGAACTCGACCTGGCCACCGGCAAGAAGGGCTGGACGAAGGAGATCCCGGAGGGCGACCTCTTCGACAGCGCCCTCAGCCTCAGCCTGAACATCGTCGGCGACACGCTGATGGTCGGCCGCTCCATGTCCGGCGTCGCCTACGACGTGACCAGCGGCGACAAGCTCTACGACAAGAAGAAGTACGGCGCCTCCTGCTTCCCGTCGGCGTTCACCGGCGGCGCCAAGCTGCTCGCCGTCTCGTCCTGCGGGGCCGGCGGCGACAACGAGCACGACGAGGTGCAGGAACTCGACCCGGCCACCGGCAAGGCCCAGTGGACCAGGAAGTTCCCCAAGGGCTGGCGCGTCGAGCGGACGTACTCCGTCGACCCCGTCGTCATCTACCTCACCAACGCCGACAAGAAGCAGTGGAACGTCACCACGCTGAAGAACGACGGCACGGTCCGCTCGGAGGTCGACGTCGACGAGTCGTTCGCGCCCGAGTGCGGCTGGGCGATCCTCTCGCGCGACCTCCAGGGCTGCGGGGGTGTGGCGGCCGACGCGAACACCCTCTACCTGCCGACCGAGGCGAAGAGCGGCGCCAACGAGGTCGTCGCCGTCAGCCTGGAGACCGGCAAGGAGAAGTGGCGGGTCAAGTCCCCGGCGGACGAGGCGATGATGCCGATGAAGCTGGACGGCACGAACCTGATCGCGTACGTGCAGCCCTCGTACGACTCGGGCGGGCGGGTCGTCTCCATCCCGACCGGCGGCGGTTCGCACACGCCTCAGAAGCTTCTGCAGAACCCGCAGGGCACCGCGGACATCGAGGACGGCTTCTTCTCGAAGGCCGTCGACTACGTGGACGGGCGCTTCTACCTCTCCACCACTCGCCTGACGGGCAACGACGAGTCCAAGGAGAAGCTGATGCTGGCGTTCGGCAAGTGATCCGGCCGGCTCTCCTCCAGGCACCGCCCGCTCGTCCCGTCCGGCCCTTCCACGGCCACCAGACCTTCGTCCCCTTCGTATCCGAGGTACACACGTCATGAGTCAGCCGCCGCCCCCGCCGCCCAACCAGCCGCCCCAGGGAGGCGGTTTCGGCGCCCCGCAGGACCCGCCTCCGGGTGGCTTCGGTGCGCCCACTCCGCCGCCGGCCACTCCGCCCGCCGGGCCTCCGCAGCAGCCGCAGCCGCAGCCGGGCTACGGCTACCCGCAGGCACCGGGTCAGGCACCCCAGACCCCGCCCCCGGCCGGGCCCCCGTCGGCCCCGCCGCAGCAGCCGTACGGCTACCCGCAGGCGCCCGGCGCGCCCCAGGGCGGCCCGCAGACCCCGCCGGCCCAGCCGGGCTACGGCTACCCCGGTCAGCAGCCCGGTTACGGCTACCCGGGCCAGCAGCCCCAGTACGGCTACCAGCAGCCGGGCACCATGCCGATGCAGCCGCAGGCTCCGCAGGGCGGGCGGAAGGTCAACCCGCAGGTCGCGATCATCGTCTCGGCCGTCGTGGCGATCGCGCTGATCGTCGGCGGCGGTGTCTGGTACGCGAACTCGTCAGGCAAGAGCGACGAGAAGGACACCTCCGCGGGCCCCGGCGGCACCGAGGGCAAGGACGACAACAACGGCGGCGACGACGTCGGCGGAGGCGGCGGCACCGAGAAGGTGCCCTCCAGCACCAGCGCCAAGGTCCTCTTCCAGCTGCCCGCGGCGGAGGTGCCCAAGAAGGACGTCTGGAGCGTCGCCGGCTCCTGGCTGACGGACAAGGTGTACGCCAAGGCGGGCGTCAGCGAGGTCATCGGCTACGACCCGGACTCCGGCAAGGAGTCCTGGACGCTGCCGCTGACGGGTCTGACCTGCGCCGGTTCCCCCGAGGTCACCAAGGACGGCGTCGCCGTGGTGGTCGCCGAGGACGCCAAGCGCACCAAGGCGAACCCGTACCCGGAGTGCACCGAGGTCACCGCGTTCGACCTGAACACCGGCAAGGCGCTCTGGACGAAGTCCGTGGCCCCCAACGGCGGTGAGAAGGCCGCGTTCAAGGAAGTCAGCATCACCGGCACCACGGTCGCGGCCGGCTCCGGCCTCAACGGCGGCGCCGCCTTCGACATCAGCAACGGCAAGATCCTCTGGCAGCCGAAGGTCGGCACCTGCGAGGACGTCGGCTACGCGGGCGGCGAGCAGCTCGTCGCGGTCCGCAAGTGCGGCGACTACGGCAACGAGAAGTACGAGGTCCAGCTGCTCGACCCCAAGGCGGGCACCGTCAAGTGGAGCTACAAGCTCCCCGCGGGCATCGACAACGCCAAGGTCATCTCCACCAAGCCGGTCGTCTTCGGCGTGGACTCCGGCGAGATCACCGCGTCCGGCGCCACGGACGTCTTCTCGCTGGACGACAGCGGCAAGCTGCGCACCAAGATCACACTGGAGGACGGCAAGTACGAGCACGACTGCGGTGTGAACAAGATCCACAACTGCCGGTCCATCGCGGTCGGCAACGACAGGCTGTACGTGCCGACCAAGCAGCACGAGGGCGCCGAGCAGTACTCCCGGGTCAACGAGATCGTGTCCTTCTCGCTGGCCACGGGCAAGCCCACGAGCGACCGGGCCGACGCCGGCGACGGCTACGAGATCCTGCCGATCCGGATGGACGGCGGCAACGTCCTGGCGTTCAAGAGCGGCCCGTACGACAAGGGTTCCCAGGTCGTCTCCCTCGACGGCAAGACCTTCAAGGAGACCAAGCTCCTGGAGACCCCGGCCGAGGCCCAGGTCCGCAGCGCGATCAGCAGCATCGTCCCGAGCAGCTCGGAGATGCGGTACACGAGCGGCCGGCTCTTCATGGCCCAGGAGCTGATCAGCGCGCCGTACTCCGCGGACGACAAGGAGTACGCGGCGATCGGCTTCGGCGCCAAGTAGGCGTCCCACGGCCGCCCGGGGTCTTCGAGAGGCCCCGGGCAGGTCGTACGCCGATCAAGCGTTCGCCTGTCGATCACGACTCCGTCCCTGCTCAGGGGCGGGGTCGTTCTCGTACGGCCCATCGCTCGCGAATGCGAGGAATTTCGGAAATCCGGGGCACTTCTCTCCAGTAGGGGAAGCGCAACGTCGAACAAGCGTGTAGCTTCCGGGGGATGGAGAGCCGGGGGGCTCCTATCCATGGGGTACCAGTGGGGATCCTGGGGGGACTGGGGGGTTGGGCTCGATGGGAGTGCGGCTCATGGTGGTCGACGACCACCGACTGCTCGCCGAGGCGTTGGCCTCGGCCTTGAAGCTGCGCGGGCACCGCGTGCTGGCCGCGGCCGCGCCTGCCGCGGGAGCGGCGGAGCTGGTGATCACAAGGGCGCCCGAGGTGTGCCTGATCGGCACGGCGACGCCCGCCGAACCGGGCATATTCGACCCGGTGGTGAGGATCAAACGGGAGCGGCCGCAGGTCGCGGTGCTGGTCCTCGGACCGGTGCCGAACCCGCGCGGAATCGCCGCGGCGTTCGCCGCCGGGGCGTCCGGCTACGTACGGCACGACGAGCGCATAGAGGGTGTCGAGCGGGCCATCATGAAGGCCCGGGCAGGGGAGGCGGCCGTGGCGCCGCAGCTGCTGCAGGGCGCCTTCAGCGAACTGCTCAACCCGGCCGCGCAGCCCGACGACGAGGGCCAGCGGCTTCTCCAGATGCTGACGCCGCGAGAGGTCGAGGTGCTGGTGAGGGTGGCCGACGGCGAGGACACCCGGCTCATCGCGGCCGGCATGGGCATAGCGCCGAGCACCGCGCGGACCCATGTGCAGCGCGTACTGATGAAGCTGGGCGTCGGCTCACGGCTGGAGGCGGCGGCGCTCGCCGCCCGTACAGGGCTGCTGGACCGTGCGGGGCCGATCCCGCACCCGGCGTCGGACGCGGGGTCCGAGGTCTAGTCCCGGTCCAGGCCGCGTCCTGGCGCAGGTGTGGGGGCCGGAGTCGCTCTGTGCGGCTCCGGCCCCGTACCCGAACTCGCCGTGCCCGGCGGTTACTCGGCGGGTCGCTCGGTGGTGTCCTGGTCCGGTGTGGGCGGAGCCACCGGGCGCAGCCACAGCCAGGCCAGGAAGAACAGGCCGAGGGCCAGCATGCCCAGGCCCGTCCATAGGTTGATGTTGACGTCCTGGGCCTTGGCGATGTCGGCGTCGGACTCGGTGATGCCGGCGATCGTGACGATGATCCCGTAGACGACGAACAGACCGCCGATGATGCGGCGGATGTCGAACAGGCGGGCCGCCGTGGCGGACTTGCCCTGCAGTTCGGTGACTTCGCGCTGGAGGTCGCGGTCGGAATAGCCAGAGTGCTCGGGCATGGGTGATCAGGCCTCCGGTCGTCAGAAGGAGAAGGGGATGTAGCAGGCGGCGGCCAGGATGATCGCGCCCCAGCCGAGCAGGGCCGGCTTGCGGTACCAGGCGTCGTCGCCCTTGGCCGGCGGCTCCTCCATGCCGGGCGAGGTCGTCCCGTACACCAGCCCCTGGAGTTCCTCCGCGGGCTTCGGCGCGGTGAAGAGGGAGACGGCGAACATGACCACCGCGCCGGCCACGAACCCGGCGATCGCGGAGACGAAGTTGGCGCCCTGGTCGGAGGGGATGCCGATGATGTCCTGCTTGTAGAGGACGAAGTAGTTGATCATCGCGGCCGTGGTGCCCGCCAGCAGGCCCCAGAAGCCGGACTTCATGGACGCGCGCTTCCAGAACATGCCGATGATGAAGACGACGAACATCGGCACGTTGAAGAAGGAGAACAGCGTCTGGAGGTAACTCATGATGTTCGAGAAGGAGGAGGCGAGGAACGCCGTCCCGATGGACGCCAGCACGCCGACGGCCGTGATGAGACGGCCGAAGCGCACGTAGTACGTGTCCTCCTCGTCGCGCTTCACGTACTTCTGCCAGATGTCCGTGGTGAAGACGGTGTTGAAGGACGAGATGTTGGCCGCCATGCCCGCCATGAAGGCCGCCAGCAGACCGGTCACCGCGATGCCGAGGACGCCGTTGGGCAGCAGGTCCTCCATCAGGTACGGGATCGCGTCGTTGTACTGGAGGTCGGACCCGGAGGTCCCGATCTTCGGTACGAGCACGGCCGCGACAAGACCCGGGATCATCACCAGGAAGACGATGAAGATCTTCGGGAACGCGGCGATGAGCGGGGTGCGCTGGGCCGCGGAGAGGTTCTTCGCGGACAGGGCGCGCTGCACCTCGGCGAAGTTGGTCGTCCAGTAGCCGAAGGACAGCACGAAGCCGAGGCCCAGGACGATGGTGAGCCAGTTGGCGCCGAGCGGGTTGTCGCTGCCGATGCCGGTGCCGCCCCACGCGGTGGTGAAGTCGGCGCCGTGGGACGCGGTCAGGGAGTCGGTCAGGCCGTCCCAGCCGCCGACCTTCTTCAGCCCGAGCACCGAGAGCGGGATCAGCGCGGCGAGGATCACGAAGAACTGCAGCACCTCGTTGTAGATCGCGGACGACAGACCGCCGAGGGTGATGTAGCCGAGCACGAAGAAGCCCGCGACCACGATCGACACCCACTGCGGCCAGCCGAGCAGCGCCTCGACGACGATCGCGAGCGCGTAGAGGTTCACCCCGGCGATGAGGATCGCGGCGAACGCGAACAGGATCGAGCTGAGCAGATGCGCGCCCTTGTCGAAGCGCAGCAGCAGGAACTCGGGGACGGACCTGACCTTCGAGCCGTAGTAGAAGGGCATCATCACCAGGCCCAGGAAGACCATGGCGGGGATGGCGCCGATCCAGTACCAGTGCACGGTGTAGACGCCGTACTGGGCGCTGTTGGCGGCCATGCCGAGGATCTCGGTCGCGCCCAGGTTGGCGGCGATGAACGCCAGACCGGTCACCCAGGCGGGCAGCGAACGCCCGGACAGGAAGAAGTCGAGGCTGGTCTTCACCGAGCGGCGGGCCGCGAATCCGATGCCGAGCACGACGACGAAGTAGATCGCCAGGATCGTGTAGTCGAGCCAGTTGGTGGGGAGCCGCAGCTCCGCCGCCAGGTGCACGGGCGATGTGGGGGCTGGATATGTGGGGGTATGCATTCAGCACTCACTTCACTTTGGTGTTCTTTGTTTGGTTGTGGTGATGACGGACGTGGGGATTTGTGGTTTGATGTGTTTGGTTCTGTTGAATGCTTTGATCGGGTACGGATGGGGAGTCCGGCGTGAAGAAGACCTCGACCCGGCTGGCCGACGGTCGTGAGCTCATCTACTACGACTCGCGCGACGACACGGTGCGCGACGCGGTGGACCGGCGCCCGCTCGACCGGACGGTCACCACATCGGAGGTACGTCGCGATCCGCTGCTCGGTGACGAGGTGGCCATCGCCTCCCACCGGCAGGGCCGCACCTACCACCCGCCGGCCGACGAATGCCCGCTGTGCCCCTCCGAGGGCGACCGGCTGAGCGAGATCCCGGACTCCTCGTACGACGTGGCGGTCTTCGAGAACCGCTTTCCGTCGCTGGCCGGGGACTCCGGTCGCTGCGAGGTGGTCTGCTTCACCTCGGACCACGACGCGTCCTTCGCGGATCTGACCGAGGAGCAGGCGGGTCTGGTCCTGGAGGCGTGGACCGACCGCACGGCAGAGCTGTCCCATCTCCCCTCCGTGGAGCAGGTGTTCTGTTTCGAGAACCGCGGAGCCGAGATCGGCGTGACGCTCGGACATCCGCACGGGCAGATCTACGCGTACCCCTTCACGACGCCTCGAACGGCCCTGATGCTGCGGTCACTTGCGGCACACAAGGAGGGGACGGGCGGGGAGAACCTCTTCGACGCCGTGCTGGCGTGGGAACTGGCCGGCGAGCGGATCGTGCTGGAGACCGAGCACTGGGTGGCCTTCGTGCCGTACGCCGCGCACTGGCCGTACGAGGTGCACCTCTACCCGCGCCGCCGAGTGCCGGACCTGCTGGGGCTCGACGAGGCGGCACGCACAGAGTTCCCCAAGGTCTATCTGGAACTGTTGAGGCGCTTCGACCGGATCTTCGGTGAGGGTGAACCGCGCACGCCGTACATCTCGGCCTGGCACCAGGCGCCGTTCGGCACGCTGGAGGAGTTCGACGGTGTGGTGCGGGACGACTTCGCGCTCCACCTCGAGCTTTTCACCATCCGCCGCACTTCCGGCAAGCTGAAGTTCCTCGCGGGTTCCGAGTCCGGCATGAGTGTGTTCATCAACGACGTGCCGCCGGAGGCCGCGGCCCAGCGACTGCGAGAGGTAGCGAGTTCATGAGTGGGAAGTACCTGGTCACCGGCGGTGCGGGCTATGTGGGCAGTGTGGTCGCCCGGCATCTGCTGGAGGCGGGCCACGAGGTGACCGTCCTCGACAACCTCTCCACCGGCTTCCGCGAGGGCGTCCCTGCGGGCGCCGAATTGATCGAGGGCGACATCCGCGACGCCGCCAAGTGGCTGGACCCCTCCTTCGACGCCGTGCTGCACTTCGCCGCGTTCTCGCAGGTCGGCGAGTCCGTCGTGAAGCCCGAGAAGTACTGGGACAACAACGTCGGCGGCACGATGGCCCTGCTGGCGGCCATGCGCTCGGCGGGCGTCCGCAAACTGGTCTTCTCCTCCACGGCGGCGACGTACGGCGAGCCGGAGACCAGCCCGATCGTCGAGTCCGCCCCGACGTCCCCGACCAACCCGTACGGCGCCTCCAAGCTCGCCGTCGACCACATGATCACCGGCGAGGCGGCCGCCCACGGACTGGCGGCGGTGTCGCTGCGCTACTTCAACGTGGCGGGCGCGTACGGCGCGAGCGGCGAGCGGCACGACCCCGAGTCGCACCTCATCCCGCTGGTGCTCCAGGTCGCCCAGGGCCGCCGCGAGGCCATCTCCGTCTTCGGCGACGACTACCCGACCCCGGACGGCACCTGCATCCGCGACTACATCCACGTCGCGGACCTGGCGGAGGCCCACCTGCTGGCCGTCGCCGCCGCGCAGCCGGGCGAGCACCTGATCTGCAACCTCGGCAACGGCAACGGCTTCTCGGTCCGCGAGGTCATCGAGACCGTCCGCCGCGTGACCGGACACCCGATCCCCGAGGTCGCGGCCCCGCGCCGCGCCGGTGACCCGGCCGTCCTCGTCGCCTCCGCGGCCACGGCCCGCGAGCGGCTCGGCTGGAACCCGTCCCGTGCGGATCTCGCGGGGATCGTCGCGGACGCGTGGGAGTTCGCGCAGAACATCGCGCAGTCGCAGTCGTCGGCGCAGCAGAAGTCGAAGGAGAGCTAGTGGGGGCACAGCAGGTACGAGAAGGCTTCGAGGCGCTCTTCGGGGCTGCCCCCGACGGTGTCTGGGCGGCACCCGGCCGGGTCAACCTGATCGGTGAGTACACCGACTTCAACGAGGGCTTCGTGATGCCCCTCGCGCTGCCGCACACGGCGGTGGCCGCGGTCTCGCGCCGCGACGACGGCGTACTGCGCATCCACTCGGCCGACATCGAGGGCCCGGTCGTCGAACTGCACGTCGACGAGCTGGCGCCGCTGACGAACACCAGCTGGGCCGCCTACCCGGCCGGGGTCGTCTGGGTCCTGCGCGAGGCCGGCCACGCCGTCACCGGCGCGGACATCCACCTCGCCTCCACGGTCCCGACGGGCGCGGGCCTCTCCTCCTCGGCCGCGCTGGAGGTCGTCACGGCCCTGGCGCTCAACGACCTGTTCGGCCTTGGCCTTACGCGTCCGGAGCTGGCCCGGGTCTCCCAGCGCGCCGAGAACGACTTCGTGGGCGTGCCCTGCGGAATCATGGACCAGACGGCGTCCGCCTGCTCCACGGAGGGCCACGCCCTTCACCTCGACTGCCGTGACCTGTCCATCCGCCAGGTCCCCTTCGACCTGCCGGCGCACGGGCTGCGGCTCCTCGTGGTCGACACCCGTGTGAAGCACGCGCTGGGCGACGGGGAGTACGCGGAGCGGCGGGAGGGCTGCGAGGAGGGGGCTCGGCAGCTCGGTGTCCCGTTCCTGCGGGACGTCCGGTTCGAGGACCTGGAGGCGTCCCTCGCCCGTCTGTCCGACGAGCGGGTGCGGCGCTATGTACGGCACGTGGTGTCGGACGACCACCGGGTCGACGAGGTCATCGCGTTGCTCGACGCCGGGGACGTCCGTGCGATCGGGCCCGTCCTGACGGACGGGCACGCCTCGTTGCGGGACGATCTGCGGATCTCCTGTCCGGAGCTGGACCTCGTGGTCTCGGCGGCGAACGAGGCGGGGGCGCTTGGCGCTCGTATGACGGGGGGTGGGTTCGGCGGTTCGGCGATCGTGTTGGTGGAGTCGTCGGACGCGGACACGGTCACCAAGGCGGTCGAGGAGGCCTTCGCCGCCGCGGGCTTCACCGCGCCGCGAGTGTTTCCGGCGGTGCCTTCGGAGGGCGCACGCCGGGTGGGCTGACCTGGGGATTTCCGCCCCCGAACCCCCGCTGCGCAGTTCCCCGCGCCCCTAAAGGGGCGCGGGGAACTGCGCGATCAGCCACGGCCGGGCCGCACCCGAAACCACACCCCACGGGGTCTGGGGCGGAGCCCCAGAAGGATGGGACGGGTAGGGGCGGCGGGGGCGAGGAGCTGTTTTCAGGGGAGACGCTTGGTCAGGGTGTACTCCGTGATCCCCGGGGGATAGTCCGGGATCACGCACACCACTTCGTAGCCGTGCTTCTTGTAGAACTCGGGCGCCTGGAAGTCCCACGTCTCCAGCCGCACGCTGACACACCCATGGGACGAGTGGGCCAGATGCTCCGCCCGGGACAGGAGCTGCGAACCGAGACCGGCCCCCCGGTGACGCTCGTCGACCCAGAGATACCGCACATGGAGCCACGTGGCCCAGACGTGCCCGATCAGCCCTCCCGCGACCTCACCACCCTGATCCAACGCCCACACCTGGAGCGGAACCTCCCGTTCACCAGGGGTTCCGCGCAGAGAACGCAGCAGGGGAGACGCAATCATGTTCGCGTCCCGTAGCCGTGAACGCAGGAATTGACTACGCTCTTTGTCGACTTCTGTCTCAATACGAAACATACGGCTCACCATAAACGCGCTGGCCAATCAGTTCTGCAAATCACCTTCCGCTCCTGCTGCCCGGCCGTACTCTGATGAGCAGCACCGGTGGGGGCCGGTGCTGATCAGGGGGCGAGACAGTCGGGTACGACGCCCGGAGTGGGGGTAGCAGTTCCAGCACGGCGGCGGCCGTGCGGCTGCGGCACCCCGTTTTCCGAGCGTAGAAGTTCGGGATCTCCGGGCGCCGTACCTGCGTCGGCCGTCCCCCGAGCAGTGGGGGTTTCAGTGGTTCGCATCCGTGTCCTGGTCGTCGACGACCACCGTATCTTCGCCGAGTCGCTCGCCGCCGCCCTGGCCGCCGAGCCCGACGTCGATGTCTCCGCGGCCGGCAGCGGCCCCGCCGCGCTGCGCTGCCTGGAGCGCGCGGCCGCCGAAGGCCGCAGATTCGACGTGCTCCTCGTCGACGCCGACCTGGGCGGCAATGTGCCGGGCGCCCGCCCGGCCGTGCCTGTCCACGACAACAACGAAGAGGGCCTGGTCGACGGCATCTCGCTGGTCGCGGGCGTCCGTTCGGGCCAGCCCACCGTCCGTACGGTCGTGCTCGCCGAGAAGGACGACCCGCGGCGCGCGGCGCTCGCCCTGCAGGCCGGTGCCTCGGGCTGGGTCGCCAAGGACTGCTCGCTGTCCCGGCTGCTCACCGTCATCCGGGGCGTACTGCGGGACGAGACGCATCTGCCGCCGGCGCTGCTCACCGGCGTGCTGCGCGAGCTGACCGCCGCGCGGAAACACCGTACGGAGAGCGAGCGGTTGGTGGAGTCGTTGACTCCGCGGGAGCGGGAAGTGCTGCGGTGCATGGTCGCGGGGCTGGGGCGCAAGGCGGTCGCCGAGCGGCTGTTCCTCTCGCCGCACACCGTCCGTACGCATATGCAGAACGTGCTGGGGAAGCTCGGCGTGCACTCGACCCTCGCCGCCGTGGCGCTCGCCCGGCGGGCTGGGGTCGGGCCCGTCGACCTAGCCGGGGATGTTGTCGAACGGGGCGGTCAGCTGGCGTAGCAGCCCGGCGAGTTCGCCGCGCTGGGCCCTGCTGAGTTCCGCCAGGATGGCGCGCTCCTGGTCGAGGAGTCCGGCCAGTGCCTGGTCCGCGCGGTCGCGGCCGTCCTCGGTGAGGCGTACGAGTACACCGCGGCGGTCGCTGGGGTCGGGGAGGCGCTCCACCAGGCCCTTCTTCGCCAGCCGGTCGATGCGGTTCGTCATCGTGCCCGAGGTGACGAGCGTCTGGGTGAGCAACTGGCCGGGGGAGAGTTGGTACGGGGTGCCTGCGCGCCTCAGTGCCGTCAGGACGTCGAACTCCCAGGGCTCCAGGGCGTGCTCGGCGAACGCGATCCGGCGTGCGCGGTCCAGGTGCCTGGCGAGTCTGCTCACGCGGCTGAGTACCTCGAGCGGTTCCACGTCGAGGTCAGGGCGCTCCCGGCGCCACGCAGCGACCAGCCGATCGACCTCGTCCTCCATGGCGATCAGTGTAGTGGTTGTGTCGACATGAAGTCTCTTGATGTGAAGTCTCTTGACGTCGAGAGAGTTGGGGTGTGAGGCTGGAGTTCCTTCGGGACGTCGGGTGCGGCGTCGATCGTGACTTCGAGGAGGCCCTCCATGTCCGCCACCACTGCTCCCACCTGGGATCCGGGCCAGTATCTGCGGCACGCGGAGCATCGTGCCCGGCCGTTCGCCGAGCTTCTCGCCCGGGTGCCGGCGCTGCCCGGTGAACCGGCGCGTGTCGCGGATCTGGGCTGCGGGCCGGGGAATGTCACCGTCCAGCTCGCCGAGCGGTGGCCGGGGGCGTGGATCACGGGGTACGACAACTCCGCGGAGATGCTGGGCCGGACGGTTGAGTATGCGGGGGCCACGGTGGGGGGTGGGCGGCTGGACTTCGCCCATGCGGATCTCACGGACTGGGTGCCCGCGGAGACTTACGACTTGATCGTTTCGAACGCGGCGCTGCAGTGGGTGCCGGGGCATCTGGACGCGCTGTCCGGCTGGGTCGACGCGGTGGCTTCCGGTGGGACCTTCGCGTTTCAGGTTCCGAACAATATCGATGCGCCGCTGCATTCGCTGATGCGTGAACTTGCCGCGTCCGCGCGGTGGAAGGGTCGTCTCGACGGGGTTCTGCGGCGCGCGGACTCCGTCCATCCGCCCCTCTTGTACTTGGACCGTCTGGCCCGTCTGGGGTGCGCTGTGGATGTCTGGGAGACGACCTACATGCAGCTCCTGCAGGGTGAGGATCCGGTGCTCGACTGGTCCAAGGGCACGGGGTTGCGGCCCGCTCTCACTGCCCTGGCGGACGACCCTGAGGCGCGGGACGCCTTTGTCGAGGAGTACAGGGACCTGCTCCGCAGGGCCTACCCGACTGCTCCGTACGGGACGGTGCTTCCGTTCCGGCGGCTGTTCGTGGTCGCTCGGAAGGGGTAGCTCGGGGGCGGTTCGTTCGGCTCGTGCGCCTGCGGGCCGTGGGTTGGGCGGGGCCGTGCCGGTGTGTCCAGCCCGCCGCGGCGGGGCGTACTGCCCCGCGTAGTGGGGTGAGCGCGGTTACGGGAGCCGTATGCGGCGGGCTGCGACACACCGGCACGGCCCCGCCCGGTTGTACGGCGGCTGCGGCCCCGTGGATCATCCGCGGATGACCTGTCGTCTTAGTGCCATCAGGGGCTCGGGGGCCGTTGTGGCTGCCTGGCCATCGGCTTTTCAGGGGCGCGGGGAACTGCGCGATCAGCCCTCGCTCGGCCGCACTCGAATCTGAATCCCGGCTATGACTTTCGGCGCCCTATCAGGCGGGGCTTGGCCTCCAGGCCGTCCAGGCCGTGCCAGGCGAGGTTTACGAGGTGGGCTGCTACCTCGGCCTTTTTGGGGCGGCGGACGTCCAGCCACCACTGGCCGGTCAGGGCGACCATGCCTACCAGGGCCTGGGCGTACAGCGGGGCGAGTTTCGGGTCGAAGCCGCGGCGTTTGAACTCGCGGCCCAGGATGTCCTCCACCTGGGTCGCGATGTCCGAGATCAGGGACGCGAAGGAGCCTGTGGACTGGGGGATGGGGGAGTCGCGGACCAGGATGCGGAAGCCGTCCGTGTACTCCTCGATGTAGTCAAGGAGGGCGAACGCTGCTTGTTCGCAGAGCTCGCGTGGGTGGCCTGCGGTGAGTGAGCTTGTCACGCCGTCCAGCAGGCGGCGCATTTCTCGGTCCACTACTACGGCGTAGAGACCTTCTTTGCCTCCGAAGTGCTCGTAGACCACCGGTTTGGAGACGCCGGCCTTTGCCGCGATCTCCTCCACCGATGTCGCCTCGAAGCCCTTGGCGGCGAAGAGGGTGCGGCCGATCTCCAGCAACTGGGCCCGCCGCTCCGCACCGGTCATCCGGGTGCGGCGGGCGCGCCGCGGCTTTTCATTGCTGGGTGTGCTGGAGTCGGCCACGCCGTCAATCATGCCGCGTCGACGGTCTCCGCCTTGCGTCGGGAGCCCTTCCCGTCCGGGTTGCGACGGGAATCGATACGCGAGCGTGACGGCCAGCGCACGTCGTACGCCCAGCCGAGCAGTTCGAACCAGCGGATGAGACGGGCCGAGGAATCCACCTGGCCGCGCTCCACACCGTGCCGGGCGGAGGTGGGATCGGCGTGGTGGAGGTTGTGCCACGACTCGCCGCAGGAGAGGACCGCCAGCCACCACACGTTGCCCGAGCGGTCACGCGACTTGAAGGGGCGCTTGCCCACCGCGTGGCAGATCGAGTTGATCGACCAGGTGACGTGGTGCAGCAGTGCCACCCGGACGAGCGAGCCCCAGAAGAAGCCCGTGAACGCGCCCCACCAGGACATCGTCACCAGGCCGCCGATCAGTGCCGGGAGCGCCAGGGAGAGCCCGGCCCAGAGGAGGAACTGGCGCGAGATCGTACGGAGTGCGTTGTCCTTGATCAGGTCCGGCGCGTACTTGTCCTGCGGTGTCTGCTCCTCGTCGAACATCCAGGCGATGTGGGCCCACCACAGGCCCTTCATCAGCGCCGGCACCGTCTCTCCGAAGCGCCACGGCGAGTGGGGGTCGCCCTCGGCGTCGGAGAACTTGTGGTGCTTGCGGTGGTCGGCCACCCAGCGGACCAGCGGCCCCTCGACGGCCATCGAGCCCGCGATCGCGAGGGCGATGCGCAGAGGGCGTTTTGCTTTGAAGGCGCCATGGGTGAAGTAGCGGTGGAAGCCGATCGTGATGCCGTGGCAGCCGAGGTAGTAGAAGAAGACCAGCAGACCGAGGTCCAGCCAGCTCACGCCCCAGCCCCAGGCCAGCGGTACTGCCGCCAGGACCGCGAGAAACGGGACGATGATGAAGAGGAGAAGGGTGATCTGCTCGATCGAGCGCTTCTTCTCGCCGCCCAGCGTGGCGGAGGGGAGTGCGGTGTCGTCGTTGTTCGCCTCGGGGGCGTCATCGATCACATCGGAACTCGTGGTCATGGGAGCGTCCCCTGTGGGGTCGAGGGTTGTGAGAGTGGCCGGTAATCGCGCCTGCCGAGTTGCCGGAAACCGCGCTTACGGTTCCGTAACCTACGGCGTCGTAAGTATGGCAGTGCCTCGCCCGGCGGCAAGAGCCCGAGAGACTGCGCGTCCGTATGGACACCTATCCTTAAGGTCGGTCGGACAGCGCGGTCCGCTCTGTTTCATTCCCGGATGCCCCGTCGCCGATGCGCGCCCGCCGCCAAGGTGACGGGTTCCCCTCCAGACGAGCTTCAACACTGCAAGGAGCCGCACCTGTGAGCAGTGCCGACGACCAGACCACGACAACCGGCAGTGAGCTGCGCGCCGACATCCGCCGCCTGGGCGATCTGCTGGGCGAGACCCTCGTACGTCAGGAGGGGCCCGAGCTTCTGGAACTGGTCGAGAAGGTCCGCCGCCTCACCCGCGAGGACGGTGAAGCCGCCGCCGAGCTGCTGCGCGGCACGGAACTGGAGACCGCGGCCAAGCTGGTCCGCGCCTTCTCGACCTACTTCCACCTGGCCAACGTCACCGAGCAGGTGCACCGGGGCCGCGAGCTGCGTGCCAGGCGGGCCGCCGAGGGCGGACTGCTCGCCCGCACGGCGGACCGGCTCAAGGACGCCGACCCCGAGCACCTGCGCGCGACCGTGCAGCACCTGAACGTTCGCCCGGTCTTCACGGCGCACCCCACCGAGGCGGCCAGGCGCTCGGTCCTCAACAAGCTGCGCCGGATCGCCGCCCTGCTGGAGACGCCCGTCATCGAGGCTGACCGGCGCCGCTACGACACCCGTCTGGCCGAGAACATCGACCTCGTCTGGCAGACGGACGAGCTGCGCGTGGTGCGTCCCGAGCCCGCCGACGAGGCCCGCAACGCCATCTACTACCTGGACGAACTGCACGCCGGCGCCGTGGGGGACGTCCTTGAGGACCTGACGGCGGAGCTGGAGCGCGTCGGGGTCACCCTGCCCGTCGAGACCCGCCCCCTCACCTTCGGCACCTGGATCGGCGGCGACCGCGACGGCAACCCGAACGTGACCCCGCAGGTCACCTGGGACGTCCTGATCCTCCAGCACGAGCACGGCATCAACGACGCGCTGGAGCTGATCGACGAGCTCCGCGGCTTCCTGTCGAACTCCATCCGCTACACGGGCGCCACCGAGGAGCTCCTGGACTCCCTGCGGTCCGATCTGGAGCTGCTTCCCGAGATCAGCCCCCGCTACAAGCGCCTCAACGCCGAGGAGCCCTACCGGCTCAAGGCCACCTGCATCCGGCAGAAGCTGGAGAACACCAAGCAGCGCCTCGCCAAGGGCACCCCGCACGAGGACGGCCGCGACTACCTCGGCACCGCCGAGCTGCTCCAGGACCTGACCCTCGTCCAGACCTCGCTGCGCGAGCACCGGGGCGCGCTGTTCGCCGACGGCCGCATGAACCGTACGATCCGTACGCTCGCCGCCTTCGGCCTCCAGCTCGCCACCATGGACGTACGGGAACACGCGGACGCCCACCACCAGGCGCTCGGGCAGCTCTTCGACCGGCTCGGCGAGGAGTCGTGGCGGTACGAGGACATGCCGCGCGAGTACCGGCACAAGCTGCTCGCCAAGGAGCTGCGGTCCCGGCGGCCGCTCGGGCCCACCCCGGCACCGCTGGACGCGGCCGGGGAGAAGACCCTCGGTGTCTTCGAGACCGTGAAGCGGGCCCTCGGGGTGTTCGGACCCGAGGTGATCGAGTCGTACATCATCTCGATGTGCCAGGGCGCGGACGACGTGTTCGCCGCGGCGGTGCTGGCCCGCGAGGCCGGGCTCATCGATCTGCACGCCGGCTGGGCGAAGATCGGCATCGTGCCGCTGCTGGAGACGACGGACGAGCTCAAGGCCGCGGACACGATTCTGGAGGACATGCTGTCCGATCCGTCCTACCGGCGGCTCGTGGCGCTGCGCGGTGACGTCCAGGAGGTCATGCTCGGGTACTCCGACTCGTCGAAGTTCGGCGGCATCACGACCTCGCAGTGGGAGATCCACCGGGCGCAGCGGCGGCTGCGCGACGTCGCCCACCGGTACGGCGTGCGGCTGCGGCTCTTCCACGGCCGCGGAGGCACGGTGGGGCGTGGCGGCGGTCCCTCGCACGACGCGATCCTCGCCCAGCCCTGGGGCACGCTGGAGGGCGAGATCAAGGTGACCGAGCAGGGCGAGGTCATCTCCGACAAGTACCTCGTGCCGTCGCTGGCACGCGAGAACCTGGAACTGACGGTCGCGGCCACCCTCCAGGCCTCCGCCCTGCACACCTCGCCCCGCCAGTCCGACGAGGCGCTCGCCCGCTGGGACGCGGCCATGGACGTGGTCAGCGACGCCGCCCACGCGGCCTACCGCAGGCTGGTCGAGGACCCGGACCTTCCGACGTACTTCCTCGCCTCCACGCCGGTGGACCAGCTCGCCGACCTGCACCTGGGCTCGCGGCCCTCCCGCCGCCCCGGCTCGGGCGTCTCGCTCGACGGTCTGCGCGCCATCCCGTGGGTGTTCGGCTGGACGCAGTCGCGGCAGATCGTGCCGGGCTGGTTCGGTGTCGGATCCGGTCTGAAGGCGCTGCGCGAGGCCGGTCTCGACAGCGTGCTGGAGGAGATGCACGAGCAGTGGCACTTCTTCCGCAACTTCCTCTCCAACGTCGAGATGACGCTGGCGAAGACGGACCTGCGGATCGCCGGGCACTACGTCGACACACTCGTTCCGGACGAGCTGAAGCACGTCTTCGAGACCATCCGGGCCGAGCACGAGCTGACCGTGCGCGAGGTGCTGCGCATCACCGGTGAGCCGGGGCTTCTCGATGCCCACCCGGTGCTGAAGCAGACCTTCACCGTCCGGGATGCCTATCTTGACCCGATCTCGTACCTTCAGGTCGCTCTGCTGAAGCGGCAGCGTGATGCGGCGGCCGCCGGCGAGGAGGCCGACCCGCTGCTGTCGCGGGCCCTGCTCCTCACGGTCAACGGGGTGGCGGCCGGGCTGCGCAACACCGGCTGAAGTCGTGCGTCGCCTGCGGGGGCGTGGGGGCTGGTCGCGCAGTTCCCCGCGCCCCTTCGGGGCGCCTCTTGGGGCGCGGGGCTTCAGAGGGTTACGAACGCCGCCGTGAGCAGCGTGAATCCCGCGCCGCCCAGGGCCCAGGCGAGGCGGGGCAGGCGTAGGCCGCCCGCTACCACCATCGAGGCGAGCAGCAGTGCGCCGCCGAGCGGGGCCCAGGCGTAGAGGAGGCCGCCGGTGCCCGTGCGTACGACCTCGTCGCTGCCGGGCTTCACGGCGACCGTGTAGGTGCGGCCCTTGTCCACCGCGACCTCGCTGTCGAGGACGACGCGGTCGCGGGCGGTGGAACCGTCCGACAGCGGTCGGTAGGGACCGGTGCAGCGGTCGTCGACGCATCTCGTGACCGTCATCGTGCCGCGCTCACGGCCCTTGGTGAGCATCACGTGCTGGGCGGTGCCCCAGGAGGCCCAGACGCCCGCGATCAGGATCAGCGCCGCGACCGTACCCATCGCCGCGAGCTGCCCGAACCGGAGCGCCACGACCGCGTTCTGACGGGAGGCGAGGGCAGGCATGGCGGCGATCCTTGGCCATGGCCCTGCGCTCGGTCAACTCCGGTGGGGCTCCGATGGGGCTCCATCGGGGGACAAGTCCCGTGTTGTACGGACCTTTTGTACGTACCTTCCGGCGGTCCCGCCGGGCCGCTCACGAGTTGTACGTCGACTGAGCCCGCTCCAGGCCCTCGATCACCAGACACTCCACCGCGTCCGTGGCACGGTCCACGAAGTAGTCCAGTTCCTTGCGCTCCGTCGCGGAGAAGTCCTTCAGGACGAAGTCGGCGACCTGCATCCGGCCCGGCGGGCGGCCGATGCCGAAGCGCACGCGGTGGTAGTCCGGGCCCATCGCCTTCGTCATCGACTTCAGACCGTTGTGGCCGTTGTCGCCACCGCCGAGCTTCAACCGCAGCACGCCGTAGTCGATGTCGAGTTCGTCGTGGACGGCGACGATGTTCGCCGTCGGCACCTTGTAGAAGTCGCGCAGGGCCGTGACCGGTCCGCCCGACAGGTTCATGTACGACATCGGCTTGGCCAGGATCACCCGGCGGTTCGCCGGTCCCGGCGGACCGATGCGGCCCTCGATCACCTGGGCCTGCGCCTTGCCGGCCCGCTTGAACTTCCCGCCGATCCGCTCGGCGAGGAGGTCGGCCACCATGAAGCCCACGTTGTGGCGGTTCCTGGCGTACTCGGGGCCGGGGTTGCCGAGCCCCACGATCAGCCAGGGGGCGCCTGGTTCCGTGGTCACGTCCGTGTCTCCCATGGGTCCTCGATCGGCGGGCTGTCCGGATCAGGGATACGCGCCGGCCGCCGCCCCCTCGGGAGCGGCGGCCGGCACACGGTGATCCGGTGCGGGATCAGGCCTCGGCGGCCTCGTCGCCCGCGGCGTCCTCGGTGGGCTCCTCCGCCTGGGCGGCCAGGACCTGGAGCACGACGGCGTCCTCGTCGATGACCAGCGTGGTGCCGTCGGGGAGCGGGATGTCCTTGGCGAGGATGGAGGCACCGGCCTCCAGGCCCGCGATGGACACGGTGACCGACTCGGGGATGTGCGTGGCCTCGGCCTCGACCGTCAGCGTGCTCAGCACGTGCTCGAGCAGGAACGCGCCCGGGGCCAGCTCGCCCTCGGTGTGGACGTAGACCTCGACGGTGACCTTCTCGCCGCGCTTCACGGTGAGCAGGTCGACGTGCTCCAGGAAGCCCTTGATGGCGTCGCGCTGGACGGCCTTCGGGATCGCCAGCTCGGTCTTGCCCTCGATGTCCAGGGTGAGCAGGACGTTCGGGGTACGCAGGGCGAGCTGGAGCTCGTGGCCCGGGAGCGTGATGTGGACGGGGTCGGCGCCGTGGCCGTAGACGACCGCGGGAACCTTGTTCTCACGGCGGATGCGGCGGGCGGCGCCCTTGCCGAACTCGGTGCGGGTCTCGGCGGCGATCTTGACGTCGGCCATGTTCACTCCTCGTAGATCTGGGGAAGTTGGTCACCCGGCCAAAACATCGGCCTGCTACGAAGAGCGCGTCGATAACGGACCGCCGCACCAAAGAGTGCGGCCTCCCTCGCCGAGCAACTGTGACAGCTTACGGGGCGGGGAGGCCGTACAAGAAATCGATCTACGCGGCCCGGCGGGACCGGTGGACCTGCTTCCTGTCTACTCGTCGAACAGGCTGGTCACCGAGCCGTCCTCGAAGACCTCGCGCACCGCGTTGGCGATCGTCGGCGCGATCGACAGCACGGTGATCTTGTCGAGTTCCAGCTCGCCCGGGGTGGGCAGCGTGTCCGTGAAGATGAACTCGCTGACCTTGGAGTTCTTCAGCCGGTCGGCGGCCGGACCGGAGAGCACACCGTGCGTGGCCGTCACGATGACGTCCTCCGCGCCGTGCGCGAACAGCGCGTCCGCGGCGGCGCAGATCGTGCCACCGGTGTCGATCATGTCGTCGACCAGGACACAGACCCGGCCCTCGACGTCACCGACGACCTCGTGGACCGTGACCTGGTTCGCGACGTCCTTGTCGCGGCGCTTGTGCACGATCGCCAGGGGCGCGCCCAGGCGGTCGCACCAGCGGTCGGCCACGCGCACACGGCCGGCGTCCGGCGAGACGACCGTGAGCTTGGTGCGGTCCACCTTGTGGCCCACGTAGTCCGCGAGCAGCGGCAGCGAGAACAGATGATCCACCGGGCCGTCGAAGAAGCCCTGGATCTGGTCGGTGTGCAGATCGACCGTCAGGAGGCGGTCGGCGCCCGCCGTCTTCATCATGTCGGCGATCAGACGGGCCGAGATCGGTTCACGTCCGCGGTGCTTCTTGTCCTGCCGGGCGTAACCGTAGAACGGCATGATCACGGTGATGCTCCGGGCGGAGGCCCGCTTCAGAGCATCGATCATGATCAGCTGCTCCATGATCCATTTGTTGATCGGAGCGGTGTGGCTCTGGATGAGGAAGCAGTCGGCGCCGCGGGCCGACTCCTCGTAGCGGACGTAGATCTCGCCGTTGGCGAAGTCGAAGGCCTTCGTCGGGACGACCCCGACACCCAGCTGGTGGGCGACCTCCTCGGCAAGCTCGGGGTGGGCGCGGCCGGAGAAGAACATCATCTTCTTCTCGCCGGTCGTCTTGATCCCGGTCACAGCACTGTCTCCTCAGAGGTGTCTCAGCTGGATGTTGAGATGTGTTCTCAGATGCGGTCCCAGCTGGGTGTGCGGGTGTGCATCTATCACGGTACGCCGAGTCCGACCCACCGCTTTCCGGTCAGCTTTCGTCGGCCGACTCCCGGGCAGCCGCCTCCGCCGCCTTCGCGGCCGCGCTTCCCGGACGCTTACGGGCCACCCAGCCCTCGATATTCCGCTGCTGGCCCCGGGCCACGGCCAGTGAACCGGGCGGCACATCCTTGGTGATGACGGAGCCCGCGGCGGTGTAGGAACCGTCCCCGACCGTGACAGGCGCCACAAACATGTTGTCCGAACCCGTCTTGCAGTGCGAGCCGACGGTGGTGTGGTGCTTGGCCTCGCCGTCGTAGTTCACGAAGACGCTCGCGGCGCCGATGTTCGTGTAGTCGCCGATCGTCGCGTCGCCCACGTACGAGAGGTGCGGGACCTTCGTGCCCTCGCCGATCGTGGAGTTCTTCGTCTCCACGTACGTACCCACCTTGGCCTTCAGTCCGAGGCGGGTGCCGGGGCGGAGATACGCGTACGGACCCACGCTCGCCCGGGGGCCGATCTCGGCGCCGTTGGAGACCGTGTTGTCGATCCGGGCGCCCGCGCCCACCCTGGTGTCCTTCAGGCGGGAGTTGGGGCCGACCTCGGCGCCCTCGGCGAGGTGCGTGGCGCCCTGGAGCTGGGTGCCGGGGTGCACGATCGCGTCCTGCTCGAAGGTGACGGTGACGTCGATCCAGGTGGAGGCCGGGTCGACGACCGTGACGCCGGCGAGCATCGCCCGCTCCAGCAGCCGGTCGTTGAGGATGCGGCGGGCCTCGGAGAGCTGGACGCGGTTGTTGATGCCGGCGATCTCGCGGTGGTCGCCCGCCACGGAGGCGCCGACGCGGTGTCCGGCCTCGCGGAGGATGCCGAGGACGTCGGTGAGGTACTCCTCGCCCTGGCTGTTGTCGGTGCGGACCTTGCCGAGCGCGTCCGCGAGGAGCTGTCCGTCGAAGGCGAAGACACCGGAGTTGATCTCACGGATCGCGCGCTGGGACTCCGAGGCGTCCTTGTGCTCGACGATCGCGGTGACGGCACCGGAGACGCCGTCGCGCACGATGCGGCCGTAGCCGGTGGCGTCCGGGACCTCGGCGGTGAGCACGGTGACCGCGTTGCCGTCGGTGGTGTGGTTGGAGGCGAGGTCGCGCAGGGTCTCGCCGGTGAGCAGGGGCGTGTCCCCGCAGACGACCACGACGGTTCCGTCGATACCGCCGCCGAGCTCTTCCAGGGCCATCCGCACGGCGTGACCCGTGCCGTTCTGCTCGGCCTGCACGGCGGTCCGTACACCCGGAGCGGTGTCGGTGAGGTGCGCGGTGACCTTCTCGCGGGCGTGGCCCACGACGACCACCAGGTGCTCGGGCTCCAACTCGCGTGCGGCGGCGAGTACATGGCCGACGAGAGAACGGCCACAGATGTCGTGCAGGACCTTGGGTGTGGCCGACTTCATACGGGTGCCCTCACCCGCTGCAAGAACGACGACGGCTGCCGGGCGGTTGGCGCTCACGGGGATGCCCTTCGGCTTCGGATGGCTGGGGTGCCTTTGGGGAGTGGACATCCGCAGGATACCGGGGCGTTGTGAGGGAGAAATGGGAGCGGGCCCTGACAGTGCGGTCGGGGCCCGGTTCGTGTAGGGCTCCCCCGCCAGGACTCGAACCCGGACAGATGGCACCAAAAGCCACAGTGCTGCCAATTACACCACGGGGGATGGAACTCGACGGGACCGGAGATCCGGTCGGACTGCCGAGTCGACATCCAACACTATGCCGTACCGGGTGCCTTCGGTGCGACGGTACTTCGACGCCGCCGGGTCGTGCCGGGTGGTGCGGGGCGGGTGTGGAGCGACTCGGGGGCGGCTTGGGGTGGTTCTGGGTTTTCGGCGGATTGCGGCCGGTTTCGTGTCTGTTCGATTACGGCGAGTGGTGTAGGCCAGTACGCGAAACTCACCGGAAAAGCGGCGGGGGGCGACCGTAGGCTGGAGGCATGACCACGACGGGGGAAGACCACACCGCGACCCTGACCGGGCCGTGGTGGTGGGCGAGGTGGCGCAGTGCGGTGCTCGACGGGAGCCTCGCGCTGGTGTCCGCCGTGGAATGTGCGATCGAGGGGTATCCGTTCGCGGACGCGGCGGGCCTGCCGGTGCCCGCCGGGATGGTGTTCGGGGCCGTCGCCGGGTCCGTGCTGTTGTTCCGGAGGCGGTGGCCCATCGCCGTTGTGCTGGTGTCGATCGCCATCACACCGGCCCAGATGGGGTTCCTGATGGGGCTCGTCGGGCTCTACACGCTCGCCGCGTCCGAGATGCCCCGGCGGATCATCGGGGCGCTGGCCGGTATGTCGATGGTGGGCATGCTCATCGTCACGTACGTGCGCGCGCACCAGGGGATGGTGCGGGGCGACCTGCAGATGGTGGGCGACTGGTTCGTGCCGTTCGTGTCCATCACGACCTCGCTCGGGATGACCGCGCCGCCGATTCTGCTCGGGTTGTACGTGGGGGCCAGGCGGCGGCTGATGGAGAGCCTGCGGGAGCGGGCCGACTCCCTTGAGCGGGAGTTGCAGCTGCTGGCCGAGCGGGCCGAGGAGCGGGCGGAGTGGGCGCGCAACGAGGAGCGGACCCGGATCGCCCGCGAGATGCACGACGTCGTCGCGCACCGGGTGAGTCTGATGGTCGTGCACGCGGCGGCGCTGCAGGCCGTCGCGCGCAAGGACCCCGAGAAGGCCGTCAAGAACGCCTCGCTCGTGGGCGACATGGGACGGCAGGCGCTGACCGAACTGCGGGAGATGCTGGGGGTTCTGCGTACGGGCGAAGGGGGTTACGGGGGTTCCTCCGTGCGGCTGCAGACCGTGCCGCTCGCGGCGGTGGGGGTCGCGGCCGCCGCCGCGGCGTCCCGGGCCGTGGACGAGGAGACGGGGGACGGACCCTGCCTCGACGATCTCCAGGAGCTGGTGGGGCAGTCCGCCGCCGCGGGAATGGTCGTCGACCTGTCCGTGGAGGGGGACGCCCGGGGCTATGCGGCGGCGGTGGAGCAGACCGCCTATCGCGTGGTGCAGGAGGCGCTGACCAACGTCCACAAGCATGCGGCGGGGGCGAAGACCCGGGTGCGGGTCGCGCATCGCGGCGCCGAGATCGCCATGCAGGTGGAGAACGGCCCGCCCCCCGAGCCCGGCGCCGCCTCCGACGCCCGGCTGCCCAGCGGGGGGAACGGCCTGGTGGGCATGAAGGAGCGCGTCCTGGGCCTCGGAGGAGTCTTCGTCTCCGGCCCCACCGACGCGGGCGGCTTCCGAGTCTCGGCGGTGATTCCGGCGGAGGCGTGACCGCCACCGGGACGGCGTGAGCCGGTCCGGTCAGCGGGTCGTGGCGAGCCCGGGGCGGTTCAGACGGCCGTCAGGCGTTCTGGTTCCAGGCCTGAGACGAGGGTGGTCAGGGCCTGGTCGATGGTGGCGCCCAGGTACCAGTCGCCCGTGTGGTCGAGGGTGTAGGTGCGGCCCTCCGCGTCGATGGCGAGCAGGGCTCTGGTGTCGGACTCCTCGCCCAGCGGGGCCACTTCGCTGTCCAGGGCCCGGCCCAGGTCCACGAGCGTACGGGCCATGTGGAGGCCGTGCAGGGGGTCCAGGTGCAGCGGGGTCGGGGCGATCTGTCGGCCGGTGGCGGTGGCGGGGATGTGGAGACCGCCGAACTCCGCCCAGGCCTCGACCGCCGCCGGGAACACGGAGTGACGGTGACCGGCCGGCGACTCGTGGCTGCGCAGGGCGTCGGCCCAGATCTCGGCCTGCTTTATGTCCCAGCGGCCCGGCTGCCACCCCGCGGAGCGCAGCGCGGCGTCGACCACGGCGGAGAACCGGGTCGAGGTCGGTGTGGGGGAGGGAGAGGTGCGGTCGGTGTGCATCGGCCCTTCGCGTTCGTCTGAGCTGCCGCGGCTGTTGTGGTTCGGCGGCTTCGGCAAGGGGCGCCGGTGACGCCCTGTGTGGGGGAAGAGGGGTTTGTCAGTCCCCCGGTGCCGTCGGATCGACGATGCGTACGCCGAAGTGGGCGCTGAGCGCCGTGCAGGAGCGGCAGGGCGGCGCGAAACTGCCGTGCAGCGGGTCGCCGTCCTCGCGGATGCGGCGGGCGGTGAGCTTGGCCTGCTTGAGGGACTTGCGGGCCTCTCCGTTGGTCATGGGTTTTCGCGCGGCCCGTTTGGAACGGTCCGCGTCCACCGCCGTGATGTGCCGGGAGATGAGGATCACTTCGGCACAGCGGCCCGTGAAACGGTCGCGCTGTCCGCTCGTCAGCGTGTCGAGGAAGTCCCGGACCAGCGGATGGAGCGGTGGCGGCTGGTCGCCCCGGCCCGCCGTACCGGTGAGCGTCGCGCCCCGTACGGACAGCGCGGCGGCGATGGTCGGAAGTATGCCGTCACGGCGGTGGAGGAGGGTGGGAGTGACCGGCGCCTCGGTGTTGCTCCAGCCCACCCTGGGATCACCAGATCTGCCTGTCTGCGTTGAGTTCATCGTCCTGTTTCCTCCCCTTACCGCATCCCCCGGTGCTCCGACAGAGTGCCAAACTCCGTGGCTGGTGCGGAAGCTGGGGCGTCGCGACACGCGCGGTCTTCGCCGCACCGTCACGGCGCGATGACGGCAGGTCACGGAACCGGAGCCGCGCTGGCCGGTACGGAACCGGAGGCCCGGTGACCGGTGTCGTTCAACCGCATAGGCTGTCGATATCCGCGATCCTTCAGAACGCCGCAGGGGGCAACCGCCATGACGACAGGTCGGCTCGGGCAGCAAGCCGCGCCGCCGAACGCGGCCTACGCCGGGCAGGTCGTGCACTTCCCGGACCCGGTCCGGGCGGCGCGTCACCCGAGAGGTGTACGTGTCGACGAGCGCGGCTATCCCGACTTCTCGTTCTATGCGCGTGCCGCCGCGGAGATCGCCGAGCCGCCCGAGGGCTTCGGGGTCGACGAACTCCGGCTGACGGACTACGTGTCCGCGAACGCCGCCCTGGCCGCGGACGGCCACGACCTGTGGGACACCATCCCGCCCGTCGCCACTCCGCACGGCTGGACCTGGCACCACGTGCCGGGAACCCGGCGGCTGGAGCTCGTGCCGGTCGAGGTGAAGGCGCTGCTGCGGCACCACGGTGGACTGGCCACCGCCGCCGTCGACCAGAACAAGCGCGGCACCCGGCCCCTCCAGGAGACCAGGCCCGCGCACTTCGGGCTGCCCAAGGCCGTCGTCGCGGTGACCGAGCAGCAGGTGCTGGGCGTCGAGGAGGACCTCGGTTACCGGCTGCCCGGCGCGTACCGGTCGTTCCTTAAGGCCGCCGGCGGGTGCGCCCCGATGGGGGCCGCGCTCGACGCCGAGCTGGGCCTGCTGGTCGACCAGCCGTTCTTCACCGTGCGCGACGAGGCCGCCGTCAACGACCTCGTGTACGTCAACAAATGCCTGCGGGACCACCTCACCAAGGACTACCTGGGCGTCGGCTTCGTCCAGGGCGGCCTGCTCGCCGTGAAGGTCAAGGGCGAGAAGGTCGGGTCGGTGTGGTTCTGCGCGTACGACGACGCCCGTGACCAGGACCTGTGGGCGCCCCCGGAGCGTGTGCAGCGGCTGCTGCTGCCCTGTGGGGACGACTTCGACCAGTTCCTGGCCCGGCTCGCGGGCAATCCGCCGGAGCTGGAGACCGTGGCGAACCTGATGGTGGACGGTGGCTTCGCGCGGGCTGTGTCGGTGTCCGCGGTGTCTTCGGTGGGGGAGTGAGCGTCCGATGGTGACCTTCGCGCAGGCGCAGGAGCGCGCCGAAGAGTGGATCAACGGGGATGTGCCCGGCTACCAGCACCGCGAGGTGCGGGTCCGGGAGTTCGAACTCGGATTCGTGGTGTGGGCCGAGGACCGGGCCGAGGGGCCGCGGTCCGACGGCGGTGCCCAGCGGCTCGTCATCGCCCGTGACAGCGGCGAGGCCACGCTGTGGCCCTCGCTGCCGGTGGGTGAGGTGATCCGCCGGTACGAGGAGGAGTACGGGCTGCCGGACGCGGCGCCCGATCCGGCGCCCGCGCCTCCCGCGCGCGTCGACCTCAACCAGACGTCCTTCCTGCTGACTCCTCCGGAGTGGCTCCAGGAGGCGGCGGACCGGATGGGCATTCCCGACCGACGGGACCGGACGTCCGGCGGGTCCTCCGGCGGTTCCTCGGGCATCGGGTCGCCCCGGCCGTCCGACAGGACCCCGGACAGGGCGTCGGACGGGGCCGGGTCCCGGCCCGCCGCCGCTGCCGCCGCCAGTGACGCGGTTCCGCCCGGCGGTCCTGCCGGTCCCGCCCATGGAGGGGCCGGGGCCGGAGGGGCGATTCCCGAGACGTTGCCCGGGCCCGTGGGTGGCCCTCGGGCATCCTCCGCCCCCGGTGGCGGTACGTCGTGGCCCGCCGCCGGCGGGGAGGCCTCGGGCGGTTCCGGGGTTCCCGCCGACGCGACGCCGTGGGCCGGGACCGACACCAACGCCGAGACGGGCGACGACCGTTCGGTACCGCTCCCCGCGACCGTGTACGCGCCGCAGATAAGGGACGTCGGTGACGTGGGCGCCGGTGGCAGGCCGTCGGAGCCCGACGCGCCACCCGAGGCCAAGACCAAGCTGATCTCGGGCGGCAGCCAGCTCCCGAGCACGGCCGTCGCCCCCGCGGTGGGCGGCCCGAACGCGCCCTCGTTCCCGCAGGGCCCGGGAGGCCAGGGGGCTCCGGCCGGCCCTGGCGGACCCGGTGGTCCCGGCGGTCCTGGTGCGCAGGGCACCCCGCCGCCCGGGGCGCCGTCCTCGTACGGCTATCCGCAGGGTCCCGGCGCGCCGGGCACACCCCCGCCGGGTGCGCCGGGAGGGCCTGGTGCACCAGGTACGCAGCCGCCCGGGGCGCCTTCGTCGTACGGCTATCCGCAGGGTTCTGGTGCCGGGACGCCGTCTCCGGGTGCGCCCGGTGCGCCTGGTACGCCTCCGCCGGGTGCGCCCTCTTCGTACGGCTATCCGCAGGGGGCCGGTGCGGGCACACCGCCTCCCGGTTCGCCCGGGACGCCGCCTCCGGGTGCTCCGGGTGGTCCCTCGTACGGCTTCCCGCAGGGTGCTCCGCAGGCGCCCGCCGGGCCCAATCCGCCGCAGCCGCCTCCCGGTTCGGGTGCGTCCGGGCGGCCGTTGCCCGCCAATGCCGGTGACATCGCCGACGCCGCCACCAGCAAGGCGCAGGCTCCGCCGCGCGGTGCCCGTGGTTCGGGTGCGGCCGGTACGCCGCCGCCTCCGGGTGCGCCCGGAACGCCCGGCGCGCGTCCGGGTGGTGCGGCTCCCGCGTCCGGTCCCGGTGCGCCGGGGGCGTCGGCCGGTGGGTACGTACCGACGCAGCTCGTCTCGCAGCTCGGCCCCGACGGGCCGGGCGGGCCCGGGACCCCGCAGCCTCCTGGAGCCCCGGGTGCCCCCGGCGCTCCGGGTACCCCGGGCGGTACGCCTCCGGGCGGTGTCCACCACGCGGCGACCATGCTCGCCGACCCGAACCAGCCCGGCGCGCCCAAGCCTCCTGGCGCGCCCGGTACTCCGGGTGCCCCGCAGCCTCCCGGCGCTCCGGGTGCGCCCAACAACCCCGGCGGTACGCCCGCCGGTGGCGTCCACCATGCCGCGACCATGCTCGCCGGTCCGTCGGTGGGCGGCCCCGGCGCGCCACAGCCTCCCGGTGCTCCCGGCGCTCCGGGTGGACCTGGAGGTCCTGGCGGGCCGGGTGCCCCCGGTGGCGTCCACCATGCCGAAACCATGCTGTCCGGTCCTCCGAGCGGTGGCCCGGGCATGGCTCCGCCGCCCCAGGCGCCTCCCGGCATGCCGGGCGCCCCCGGCATGCCGCCGCCCGGTCAGCAGCCCTTCCCCGGGCAGCCGATGCCGGGCCAGCAGCCGCCGGCCTACGGCTACCCCCAGCAGGGGCAGCCGACCGTCGGCCCCGGCTACCAGGCGGTTCTCCGCTACCGCGCCCAGGACGGGAGCGAGCAGCAGCTCATCCGGCGTTCCGCGCCGGGCACCCCGCACCCGGAGTGGCAGATCCTGCACGAGCTGCGCGCGATGAACGTGCCGCCGCAGCAGGTGCTGGAGCTCCACACGGAGCTGGAGTCCTGTGAGCTGCCGGGTGCGTACTGCGCCCGGATGATCCGGGAGAGCTGGCCGCAGGCACGGATCACCAGCATCGCCTCGTACGGCACGGACCACGCGAGCCGTCAGCAGGGCATGGCCCAACTGCTCGCGCACCAGGGCGAGTTGCACCAGGTCGCGGACGGTCCGGCCAGGCCCGGACCGATCCGGGCGCCGCTGCCGCCGGTGCAGCCCGCGCCGCCGATCCCGCCGGAGGCGATCGGGCAGGAGCTGGCGGCGGCGTTCGGACCGGGACTGTTCCGGTTCGACCAGGCGGCCGTGTCCCGGCAGGGTGTGCCGCCGATCGTGGCGCACACGCTGGTGGTGGCCGGACTGCCCGTCGACATGAACCCGTTCTTCTGGGCGCAGGCCCAGCCGGGCCGCCCGGTGCCGACGCTCGCCGAACTGGCGCAGGAGCGGGGCGTCCAGCCGTCCGCGGACGCGGGCTCGTACCTCGTCATGGGCAGCGACTTCGGCAAGGCCATCTGTGTCCAGTACGGGACGGCGCACATCGTGGCCGTGCCCGTGGAGGCGGGTCCCGGCGGCGCTTCCGTACCGCCGCAGTTCGTGAACACGGGGCTGCCCGAGTTCGCGCGCAGCCTCGCTCTGCTGGGCCGTATGTGGCGTCTTCGCTTCGGGCTCAACCAGGAGCAGGCCGGGCGCTGGACCGTCGACTTCCAGGCGCAGTTGGCCGCGCTCGACCCGGCGGCGCTCGGTTCGCCGGAGAGCTGGTGGTCGGTGCTGCTGGAACAGATGTGGGACGGCCTGCTGTGACGTCGAGTCGCTGAGCTCTCCGCACGTCCTGAGGGGGCCGGGCCCGGTCGGTTGACCGGGCCCGGCCCTTTTGCGTCACATCTCTGTCCGACCCTTGTCCGGAGTGTCGCGTTATGAACACTTCCGTCTGATCCACCAAGATGTGCGGCAAATCATGTCGTACGTCGCATGCCGGAGAGGGGATTCGAGGATGAGCAACGCATCGGTGTCGCCTCATGGCTTCGAGGCCGTACGGGGGCGCGGTTACCGTCCCGACCAGGTCGACGCGTACGCCGCGGCGCTCTCCCGGGGGCGTGACGCCGCCTGGGAACGGGCCGCCCGGCTGACCGTACTGGCCAGGGAGATGGAGACCGAGGCGGACCGGCTGCACGAGGTCGTCGCGGGGCTGGCTCCCCAGACGTACGAGACGCTCGGCGACCGTGCCAGGCGGCTCTTCGAACTGGGCGAGGAGGAGGCCGCGGCCGTGAGCGAGGGCGCGCGGCGGGAGGCCCGGCTGGTCGTGGAGGAGGCCGAGACGACGGGCGGTCAACTGCGCGCGGCCGCGGGCGCGTACGCCGACGCGGTGCGCGGTGAGGCCGAGGAGCGGGTCCGGCACCGGCTGCTCGGTGCGCAGGCCGAGGCCGACGAGATGCGGATCGCCGCGCGGCGCGATGTGAAGGAGAACCGCGGTGAGGCGCTGGCCGCGCTGCGCGAGACGAGGCGGCGCAGCGAGGCGCTTCTCGCCGAGCAGGAGAAGGAGCACGCCGAGCGCTGGGAGCGGGTTGCGCGCGAGGCGGCCGAACGGGAGGCGGCGCTCGACGCGCGCCACGACGAGCGGGCCTCGCGCGCGGTGGCGGAGCTGGCCGAGGCCGAGCGGGCCCTCGCCGAGGCGCACGAGTCCACCCGGCACCTCCAGGAGGACGCCGAGGCCCGGGCCGCCGAACTCCTCGCCGAGGCGCGGCTCCACGAGGACCGCATCTCGCGCGAGACGGAACGTGTCCTGCGCGAACACGGTGACGAGTGGGACGACGTCAGTGCCCACATGACCCACGTCCGCAACAGCCTCACAGCCCTGACGGGCCGAGCGACGGCGGAGTAGCGGGTTCTTTTCGGCTGCGGCCCGGTGGGGGCTGGCCGCGCAGTTCCCCGCGCCCCTGGAAGGACGGGGCTGAGGTCTGTGTGTCGGGTGCGGGTCGGCCGTGGCTGGGCGCGCAGTTCCCCGCGCCCCTGAAAAGCGCCCTTTAGGGGCGCGGGGAACTGCGCGGCCAGCCCCCACCGGCCGGCAGCCGACACACCACCCTCGGCCCCGCCCCCTCAGTCGCCCCTCCGAACAGCCCCCGCGAGAATCCACCCCTCCACAGCCTCGTACTGCTTCCGCTGTTCCTCGGCCGCGCCCCGGCCGGAGGCCACCGTGCCGAGCCAGCCGAAGAGGAAGCCCAGCGGAATGGAGACGATCCCGGTCGTGGTGAAGGGGAACCAGGTGAAGTCGTGGCCGGGGAAGGCCGATATGGGCGACCCGGACACCAGATTCGTACCGGTCATCAGAACGAGCGTGCTCACCGAGCCGCCGATGAGCGTGCACATCAGCCCGGCCCGCGTGTACCGCCGCCAGAACAGGCTGTAGACGAGCGCCGGCGCGATGGCGGACGCGCCGAGGCAGAACGACAGCGTCACCAGCGGCTGCAGGCTGTGGTGCTGGACCAGCGTGGCCAGCAGGATCGCCGGGATGCCGACCGCCGCCGCGGACGCCCGCGCCAGCGTCATCTCCCGTCGCGGCGACAACTGCTTCTTGCCGTGCGCGAAGACGTCATGCGCAAGGGAGTTGGCGCAGGCGAGGATCATCCCGGCGACAGAGGCGAGCACGGTCAGGAAGATCGCCGCAGTGACGGTGGTGAACAGCAAGGTCTCGGCCGTCGAGACGTCCGCCCCGAACGCGGCTCGCGCGCCCAGCAGATACGCAGTGTTGCCCTGCGGGTCCTCCGCCGCGATCGCCTCCCGCCCGATCAGCGCCGTCGCTCCGAACCCGACGACCGTGATGATCAGCACGAACAGCGCCACGGCCGGCACCGCCCAGGACATCGAGCGGCGTATCTGACGCGCGCTGCCCGCCGTGTACATACGCATCGTGATGTGCGGCAGACAGGCCCCGCCAAGGACCACCGTCAGCTCCGAACTGATCATGTCCAGGCGGGGATTGGGTCCGCCCGCGAACTGCAGCCCCGAGCTCAGGAACGAGGATCCGGCCCCGCTGCTCCGCGCCGCCTGGTTGAACAGGCCGCCGAGGTTCCAGTCGAACTTGTTCAGGATGAGTACGGCGATGACGGCGCCCGAGCCGAGCAGCATCACGATCTTCAGGATCTGGATGAGGGCGGTGCCCTTCATGCCGCCGATCGCCGCGTAGCTGATCATCAGCGCGCCGAGCCCGATGATGCAGCCCGTCTTCAGCCCCTCGCTGGAGAAGCCGAGGATGAACGCCAGCAGATCGCCGGTTCCGGCTAGCTGGACCAGCATCAGCGGGAGCAGCGCGGCCAGCGTCGCCGCGCACGCCGTGATCCGTACCGCCCGTCCCGGCATCCGTCGTGCCAGCGCGTCGCCCATGGTGAACCGGCCCGCATTCCGCAGGGGTTCGGCCAGCAGGAACATCAGCAGCATGAGGGAGAGGGCGGTACTGAGGGCGAGTACGACACCGTCGTACCCGAAGAACGCGATCACGCCGCCCGTGCCGAGCACGGTGGCCGCGGAGATGTAGTCACCCGCGATGGCCAGGCCGTTGCGCATGGGGGAGAGGGAGCCGTACCCCGTGTAGAACTCGTCGAGGTCGTCCCGGTCCGGGCCCGTCATCACGCACAGCAACAGCGTGATGGTCGCCACGACCGTGAACGCCACGAGCGACATCGCCTGGGCGGAACTGCTGAAACCCGTCATCGGCCGGACTCCGCCCGCTTGGTGTCCAGTTCCGCCTGCTTCCGTATCCGCTCGGCGATCGGGTCCACGCCCCGGCGGGCCGTGTACTCGTACAGCGCGATCGCCACGCAGGTGACGGGCATCTGGAACAGCCCAAGCAGCAGGCCGAGGGGCAGCCCCTCGGCCACCTCCCTCGTCATGAACGACGGCGCCGACGCGGACAGGACGAGGAACAGCGTGAAGTAACCGAGTGCGGTCAGCGTCGCCACGCGCCGCTGCCAGCGGTACGCGGTGCGCAGCACCCGCAGGTCGCTGTGGTGCCCCAGAGCGGTGTGGCGATGCCGGTTCGGCTGTCTGGCGGGTTCGTGCTCGGGCGGTTGTGGAGCCCAGGGATAGGTCGGTTGTGACGGGTATGTCGAGTAGGACGGTGATGAGTTGTGGGGCGGATGGTGCGGTGGAACGGGGTACGACGGGGACGTGTCGTAAGACATCCCGGTTCTCCTTGCGTGGCTCGGGCCCGGTGCGGACCGCAGGGAGCGGGGGGTGAGCGAGGACGCACGCTACTCGCAGGTAGCAGGCCTGCGCGAGGGTTTCGCCAAACTGTCTGGTCGGTATGCGCTTACTTCGCTGACCTCGGGTGTTACCGCCGTTAACCACGTTTACGTGGGTAGTGCTTCTGTTCCTGATTTGTCCGTCGTCAACTCGGGTTCGGACAGGGGTAGTTCGGAGTCGGCTCGGGGTGATTCGGACTCACCTCCGGGCTGGCTCGGACTCGGCCCGGACTCAGCCCGGAGTTTCGGCCCGGGTGAACGTGAAGGTGATCCCCGCCTGCCCGGCCAGTTCGCCGCCGGAGCCGAGCAGCGACACCGTGCCCTTGGCGCTCACCTCGGCGCTGAACGTGACCTCGTTCAGCTGGAACTCGCCCGCCTTCTGGGGCAGGGAGGCGATCACACCGCGCATGGTGGCCACGAAGTCGCCGAGGCGGGACTGGAGTTCCTCGGCGGGAATCTCCGTACGGGCGGCCCGCCATTCCTCCAGCCGCCGGAAGGCCAGCCGGTCGGTGCGTCCCTGATCGGTGTCCTCCAGACCCAGAACGCTGATGGTGTCCGGGGTGTCCGGGGTGTCCGAGGTGTCAGGGGAGGGCTGGGGCTGCGACATGCGGGTTCTCCTCGGGGGTCGGACGGACGTGCAGGCCGGGATCGGCGTACGCGGCGTAGGTGAGGCCGAGCGGATTGCGCAGCGTGTGCAGGAGGTGCCGCCGGGATTCGAGGAGTGCGCGGCCCAGCGGGATCCTGCGGACGAGGAAACGGTCGTACAGCGCTTTGGAGAACGCGGCGGCGATGTCGTCCGGGATCTCCGTCTCGGTGCCGATGAAGCCGCGGTTGCCGTTCATGAGGAAGAGGTACGGGAACGACGGCGCCCCCGGGGCGCGCATCCGGCCCGAGCCGCACGCGTTCATCATCACCAGCGGCAGATCGAAGGCGCGCAGCTCCTGGCTCGCGCCCAGGGCGACGAGGTCCGCGCCGAGGGCACCGAGCGTGGTGCGGGAGTGCCTGCCGGCGCCGCTGAGTTCGATCTCGGCGGCCAGCGTGTCGTCGGAGCGGGTGTAGCAGTGGCAGGCGAAGTGCTGGACCTGGTCCGGCAGTTCACGCTGTGTGCCGTCGAGGAGGAGCCGGGGGTCGAAGATCTGCTCGGCGAGGCCCGGCCCGTGGTCCGCGCCGTCGGGGTACGGGCCTTCGAGGTCGATGTGCGAGACTCCGGCCTCGGCGAACCAGGCCAGTTCCTCGACGGCTCCTTCGAGGTGCTCGTAGTAGAGATAGCGGGCGGGGACGCGACCCCGGGGTCCGGTGTCCAGTGTCGTCCCGCCGTGGACCGGGGCGGGCAGCATGGCGCGGCGCACCACGCACGAGAAGCCGACGAGTGAGTGGCAGGCCGTGGCGAAGTCGCCCGGCGTCTCGACGGTCGGCCCGGGGAACATCCGGAACAGCGGCAGGAACTCCAGGGGCAGGAAGCCTTCCCTGCCGCCGACGCATTCGACGAGCGGGGGCGGCAGTTCCGGGTTCATGCCGAAGGGCAGAGCCTCGTTCCAGAACCTCTGCAGTTCCTTCAGGACGGCCTGCTGTGAGCCGAACAGGATGAAGAGCAGGGTGCGGCCGAGGCCGTGCAGGCTCTGGAAGACCCGGTTGAGGTCCTTGTCCTCGACGGAGAACGCGGTGAGTTCGTCCTTGAGCCGGGTCAGTCCCGCGTCCAGTTCCTGCCGGACCCTGAGCAGCGCGTCGCTGCCGACGAGGGTGGCGCGTACCGGCGGGACGCCCCGGCGGCGGGCGGTGAACTCCAGCCGGGTCGCTTCACCGGTGGCCAGAACACGCACGGAGACATCCGGCGGCCGTGCTTCGTTCATTCGTCGACCGTCGCCTCGTCCGTGGCCTCACTCGCGCTCGGCGCCTCGTCCGTCGCCTCGTCCGGCGGAGCGGCTTCCGCCTCGATCTTCAGGGCGACGACCTGGACGAGGTGGGCCGCCTGGTAGAGCTGGACCCACACCTCGTGGCTGCCCGCCTCCGCCGGCAGCCGGAACCCGAAGGCCGTCTGCCGCTCGTCGGTGACGAGCAGATTCTTGCGCTGGGGCAGCGGCGTGAGCGTCGAGCTGTCGGCCATCGCGTCGAACGACACGGTCTCGGCGTCCCGGCCGCCCTCGACCCGTACCGGCTCGAAGACGAAGAAGTCCGTACCCGGGCGGCTCGCGACGACCGAGGCGAGGGTCTGTGCGCGGGGGTCGCGCACGACGGAGACCACCAGGTCCACGCGGCGGCCCGCGGGTGCCTTGATCGTCCCGCCCTCGGCCCGTACGGGTGACTGCTCGCCGCCCTCCTGTGCGCTCCGGTCCAGCTCGATCGCGAGATAGCCGACGAAGTTCGTCAGGGGGGCACCCGACACGGACTCCTCCAGCGAGGAGCGGATCGTGGCCCGGACGTCCTGGTGGAACTTCTGCTGCAGATCCGTCAGATGGCTCTTGAGATGGGCACTCACGGGCTCGGCCGCGCTCTCGGCGATGTCCCGCGCGAGCTGGGCGAGGTCGGGGGCGGCGAGTTCGGCGCGGGCAGGATTCTGCCGGACCAGGGAGGCGTACTCGTCGCGGACCGCTTGGCGTACGTCGGCGCGGATGTCGCCGCGGACCAGGGCGGCCACGTCGGCGGCGAGCCGCGACGGGTCCGCCGCACCCGGCGGTGACGGACGGTGTTCCGGGTACGGGTACGGGTTCAGGTACGGGTCGTCGTCGCTGCCGCTCAGCTCGGAGGCCAGACGGATCATGCCCGTGTCGTCATCCGGAACGGGGAGGCGCAGGGACCTCGCCAGGTCGTATCGGTAGAGCCGGACGGCCTCCGCTTTGGCCGCGTACATGTCGATCACCGCGCTGCGCGCCTGTCGCAGAGCCACCGCCGCCACGAGCAGGGGTCCCGCGACGAGCAGTGCGGGCGAGCCGCCCTCCAGGTCGAAGCCTCCGACGCCGGTGAGCGCGATGACCAGCCACACGCCTGCCGTGCACAGGGCACTCGCGACGACGAGCCGCCAGGCGAGCACATTGCGTTCCCGGCGCTGCGCCTGCGAACCAGCCTGATCGGGGACTATCAGGGCGAGCCGGGACCAGACCTCGTCGATGGCGAGTCCGGTCGCGGCGGCGGTGCGATGGTGGATTTCCAGCACGGCCGCGGACTGCAGGGGATGCGTGAGGCGGAGCCACGCGGTGGACATCGGGTCGTGGAAGTCCGCGAGGTGGTTGCGCAGGCGCTCCTCTCTCTCCCGCCGCCCTCGCTCGTAGTGCAGGTTGCGCGCGGGGTTCGATCCGTAGGGGTAGTTCGGAGACGTCGACCGCTCGGCATCAGGAGGTGCGAACCTGCGTACGCCCCCAACCAGTCCGACCACCCATCGCCGTGGTGGGGCGGTGCCCGTCCAGGCGAGCACGGTGCTCTGTGCCACCAGCATGACCGCGATCGTGCCCGCGAGATAGCTCGCGCCCAGGAGCCGCTCGGCGCCGGATCCCTGCCCACCCCACAATTCCGTGCCTGGCTTCGCCCACCCCACACTGGCCACGGGTACGAGGACTCCGGCCAGCTGCGCCTCCAGTGAGACCGCCCTGCCGCGCCCGCCCGCGTCCAGCAGCGCCGCGAGGAAGGCCCAGAGGAACACCGCCCCGAAGCCGATCAGCGGAACCCCCACCACGACGCCGCCCACCCACCACGCGGCCACAGTCTCCCCGCGCACGGCGGACCGTGCCACGACACCCGCCACGCCCAGGACCGCGACGGACCCGAACACCTTCTGGTACGTCGACTCGGCCTCCCAGGACGGCGAGTCGGACAGCCAGAAGCCCGCGGCCAGCGCCACCATCGCGCACCCCAGGGCCCAGGCCGCCCACAGTGGCCCCTCCACGGCGAAGCGCGCGGTCAGCCAGGCGCCGCACGCCTCGGCCAGTACGAAGGCGGCACCGACCAGGAACGTGTCGGACGGGGTGTAGCCCGAGCCGTTTTCGCTGCTGAGGACGGAGCTGCGCCACGTGGCGCCCGCGAACAGGGCGAGGAGTACGCCACCGGACGCCCAGGCCATCCCGTAGGCCTGGTCCTCGGCGCATCTGGCGGTGATCAGGATCAGTTCCGCGGTCAGGGCTGTCGCCAGGATGCCGGTGGCGCCGAGCCGTAGCGCGCGGGGTCCGTCGGTATCGGTGTACGTACGGGTCTGCGCGGCGCGGGCGACGGCCAGTTCGGTGCACCACACGGCGACCGCTGCGAGCAGTACCCACTCGATGAGCAGCACCGGCCCGTCCGGCCAGACGGTGTCGTGCACGGGGGCGAGTGCGGCGACCGCGCCGCCCGCCACGACCGCGAGTGCGGCGGCCGCGCCGAAGAGGGTGCCGCCGCGTGTGGTGCCCGTACTCGCTGTCATCACACCCCCGGTCGACTGTCGCCCTACGGGCAACTCCCCAACCAGTATGACCAGTTGGTATGCCGCCCGCGAGGCTTCAGCACGTGGTTCACCGGAGGGCGGTGACGAAGGCCGTCCAGGCGGGGGCGGAGAAGGTGATGGCGGGGCCGCAGGGGTTCTTGCTGTCGCGGACGGGGATGCGGGCGGGGAGGGCGGAGTCGTTCACTTCCAGGCAGGAGTCGCTGCTGCCGCCGCTGTAGGTGGACTTGCGCCAGGCTGCGTACGCGGTGGAGTCGGTGACCTCTAGGCAGTCGCCGCCACTCTCGCCGCTGTAGCTGGACCTTCGCCACGCGGGTAGTACTGAGGCGTCCGGGACCATGTGCTCACTGCGCTTCATGCTCGTAATCCTCCGCGACGGACCTGATCAACGCCAGGGACTTACGGTGCGACAGCGCATCGCCAAGCGCGTGGTTGTAGACCTCTTCGCATTGCCGCACCACGGACGGGAGTTCCCAGACCCGGCCCGACTTCAGGCCTTCCACGTATGCCACGGGCGGGAGGTCCTGGAACCACATGAGCTTGACCGGTCCTTCCAGGGCGGCGTGGGCTCCGACCCGGAAGGGGAGCACATGCACGCGGATGCGGCGGCTCTCGCCCAGCTCCACGATGTGACGAAGCTGCTCGCACATGACGGCCGGACCGCCGATCATCTGGCGCAGCACCGCCTCGCCTAGCAGAATCCACACCTGCGGTGACTCGAAGTCGTCAAGGATGCGGGCTCGTTCAAGACGTGTGACAAGGAGCCTGTCACGTTCCTCGATCCCCTTGGCCGGGTGCCCAGAACCGAGAACCTCGCGGGCGTAAGCCTCCGTCTGCAGAAACCCCGGCACCAACGTGCCCGCGTACTGCCTGATGACGGTGGCCTGCAGTTCCAACTCTGCTGCTTCCGCGAAGTGTTCCGCCACCTTTCTGCCATCCAGCGTCGGCAGGAACCGTACGAAGAACCCACCCGTGCCCAGCACTTGATCCAGTCGCCGTGCGTCATCCACGTCCGGTCGGCGCCGCCCCGCCTCGATGTGGGCGATGTGCGTCCGCGACATCACGGCCCGTTGACTGAGCTCCTCCTGCGTGAGGCCCGCCGCTTCCCGGAGCCGTCGCAACTCCTCGCCGTACTTCACCCGAGACTGCGGATTGTCCTCGATCGCCATGTGTGCAACTCCCGTACGTGCAGGTTTGCTTGTCACGCTCCGCTATCTGTCGAGCGTACTCACGGTGACGCCACTCTGTGTCCTGATCGACACTGACAGTGAAAGGCGGCAGCAGTGGCAGCGACGGATGAGAAGGCCCCCGGCCCGTACATCACCCTCCGGGTCTCCCGGGACGGCGGACGGACCTGGGGCCCGCGCGTGACGTACGAGCCCGCGCGTGAGGCCCCGCTCATCGAGTCGCCGACGCGCTACCCGCTGTGCCGATGCCCCAGGTGCGGCCCGTTCATTTGAGTTGGACCAGTGACACCGACGGCGGCACCTCGTCGCCGTCGAGGGTCGCCGTGAACGCGAGGCGGTGGTCGGTCCGGCGCTTCACCCCACCGGCCGCCGTGACGGTGAAGTCGACCGTCCTACGGCCCTGGGGCGGGACCTCGACCCGGGTCGGACCCTCGGCCCGTGCCGACCAGCCCCCGGTGGGACGGGCGTTCACGGTCACTGTCCGTGAGGTGGAGGTGAAGTTGTAGACGTCCAGGGACATCCGGGTGCGGCGGGAGAGGCGGTAGCCCAGCGGGGGTTCGGCGTCGCCGTTGTCCTTGTTGGGGGCGGCGTTCCGGGCGGGGTAACGCTGGCTGAGGACGATGTGTTCGGCGGGGGAGAGGGGGGTTCGGCGGCGCGGGGCGGGGTGGGCCCCCGGGGGGTTGGCGGTCGTCGTGACCACGTACACGGGGTCTCGGGACACGGTCACTTCGGCGGTGGCCGTTGCCGTCCGCCTGCCCATGATGTCGTGCACGGTCGCTTCTCCCGGCACCGGAATCCCTACCGGCTTCGACGACCAGAGAACCCTCACCGACTCGCCCCGGCCCGAGTCGAATTCGAGGCCGACGGCCCCGTCGGGCAACCCGCTCACCGGACCGACGAAGTGGGCCTCGCCCAGCAACGACGTCAGCGCCGCGCACGCGCTGTACGCGGGCAGCGGCTGGAACTCCCGGCTCAGCAGCCCGAAGTACACACCGTCGTCGTGGAGCGGTGGACCGGCGAACCAGAACTGCCTCACGTTCCCCGCCGCCAGCCCCTCCACCATCGAGCGGACCAAGTAGCGGGCCTGGACGGCCTGTTGTGCCTGTGTGAGGTCGATGCCCGGCCGTACTCCGAAGAACGCGCCGCACTCCGTCATCCACCGCGGTACGTCATCCGCACCGAGCCGCTCGGCCAGCTCGCGCTGCTCGTCCGCCGCCCCGGGGAAGGCCGGTTCGTCCTGCTCGGCCGGGTCCGGGTAGCCGTGGAACGCCCACACGTCCGCGTACCGCACGACGTCGTTCGCCAGCAGCAGGTCCTGGAAGTGGCCCGCCTGCGCGATGCCCGGCAGGACGACGAGAGGCGGGTCGGGGGTGTCCGCGACGCCCAGGGCGGCCGCCTTCACGAAGGCCGCGTGGGCGTCGCCGGTGCTGCTGGTGACGTCCACGTCGGGCTCGTTGGAGAGCTGGACGGCGGAGGCGTGGCCGGAGGCCAGGCGGCGGGCGTAGCGGTACGCGTGGCGCAGGTCCGCGGGGAGGGGGAGCGAGGCGGCCGTCATGGCCCACTCGGGAGCCGGCGAGACGACCTCCAAAGGAGACAGGCCGTGGCGGCGCATCGTCCGCGTGACCCGGTCGTGGTGTTCCGTGTCGTACGCGCCCGGTGTCGGCTCGGCCGCGGGCCAGGCCTGGCCGTCCCGTATCCAGCCCGCACCCATGTCCCGCATCGCGGCGGCGAAGGCGTCCAGGCGGGAGGGGGGTACGAGGGAGGTGGCCCAGACGTTGACCCCGAAGCGGTTGGCGTCGCCGGACGTGGCGGGGAGCGCGGGCAGACACGCGAAGTGGCCCACCACGGCGTCGGCATCACCGGCCTGGGTACTGGCGTGCGTACTGGCGTCGGCGCCGGATGCGGCGACTCGGTAGTTTCCGGGCGGGAGTTGGGGGAGCGGGACCCTCACCGTCGTCTCGCCGGCCGCGATCGTCGCGTACCCCTCCGCGACCCGTTCGCCGAAGTGGTCGACGACGGTGTAGCGCAGGCGGTGCGGGCGGTCGGGGCGGCCGTCGAGGCCGAGGGTCAGGCTCGCGGGCTGCCCGAACCGGTATGTGCCCAGCGTGCCGTCGCCGCCCGCGTGGACCTCGCGCAGCTCCACCCCCTCCCGCCGTCGCAGCGTGAAGCGGTCCAGCGCGAGCGCGTACGCCGTCCCGGTCTCCAGGACCGTCGGTTCCGTCACCCGGAACGTCAACGTGTTCTCGCCGCGCCGCAGTTCGAGCTCGCCGAGGTCGAGGACCGAGAGTCCGCCCCAGGCCGGCTTCGACTCGTACCAGTACGGCTGGGAGCGAGCGACCTCCGCGAACTCGCTGTTGTTCAGCGCGAGTTGGAGGTACGACGCCGTCGCCTCGGTGTGAGGTGTCTCGACCGGGGCCGTGGCGACCGCGGTCAGCGCGTACACACCCGCCTCGGGGGCCCGGACCGTGTAGGTCGCGTACCAACCCTCCTTCGGGGGCCTCTTCTTGGTGTTCAGGGCGAGGTAACTGCCCCCGGACGCGCGGCGGTCCCGTACGACCGGGATGTTCGTCCGGACCGCCGCCTCGCCCTGGACGGTGATGGGCGGCGGGGCCGAAGTCCCTTGTGAGTGCGCCGAGTTCAGCCCCAGTGCCGACGCCGCGGTCGTCAGGAGGCCGGCCTTCATCGCCGTGCGCCTGTTGAGTCCCATCCGTCCAGCAGACCCGGGCGGGCCGATACCGGGCGTCCTGCGTGAGGAGGGGCGTACCCCGGACGTGGTGTCGGGGATGTCCCTTCGGGGTCAGTCGCCGGGGTTCTTGAGCACCGGGAAGCGGCGCGGTGCCACCAGCAGCAGGACCAGGAAGGCGAGTCCGGCCGCGCAGGCCGCGCCGAAGTAGACGGAGTGGACGGCCTCCGCGACCGCTCGGCGTACGTGCTCGTCGGGGGTGCCCGAGTCCAGGGACTTCGTCACCGAGTCCAGGTCGCCCGCGCCGCCGAGCCGGGCGGCCAGTACCCCGTTGGCGACCGCGCCGAAGAGGGCGGCGCCGATCGTCTGGCCCGTCTGGCGGCAGAAGAGTACGGACGCGGTGGCCGTGCCGCGCTCGGACCAGCCGACGGTCGACTGGACGCCGACGAGCAGCGGGAGCTGGAAGAGACCGAGCGCCGCGCCGAGCAGGAGCATCAGGAGCGTGGGCTGCCAGGCCTCGCCCGGGTACGGGAGGAAGGGGAACGCGAACAGGATCAGCGTGGCCGTGCCGATGCCGAGCATCGCCGTGTTGCGGAAGCCGATACGACGGTAGACGTGCTGGCTGAGGGCAGCCGAGACCGGCCAGCTCAACGTCCATACGGAGAGCACGAATCCGGCGGTGATCGGGGCGAGGCCGAGCACCGACTGCGCGTACGTCGGGAGGAAGACCGTCGGGGCGACCATCAGGAGGCCCAGCGCGCCGAGTGCCAGGTTCACGGCGGCGATGGTGCGGCGGCGCCAGACCCAGCCGGGGATGATCGGTTCGGCGGCCCGGCGTTCGATGAGGACCAGAGCGGCGATCAGGGCAAGTCCCGTACCGAACAGGGCCATTGAGGGCGGCGAGAGCCACGGCCAGGCCACCCCGCCCTGCACCAGCGCCGTCAGGAGTACGCCGCCGCAGGCGAAGACCGTGAGCGCGCCGGCCCAGTCGATGCGGGGGCGCTCGGCGGTCTTCCGTGCGCGCTGGGGCTCGTGGAGGTGGCGGATCAGCAGCCAGAGGGCGACCGCGCCGAGCGGCAGGTTGATGAGGAAGATCCAGCGCCAGTCCGCGTAGGCGGCGAGCACCCCGCCCAGCGCCGGGCCCGCGACTGCTGAAGTGGCCCAGACCGTGGACAGCCTGGCCTGGATCTTGGGGCGCTGTTCGAGCGGGTAGAGGTCCGCGGCGAGGGTCTGGACCGTGCCCTGGAGGGCGCCGCCGCCGAGGCCCTGGACGATCCGGAACGCGATCAGCGCTGCCATGTTCCAGGCCAGCGCGCAGAGCAGGGAACCGAGGAGGAAGAGGATCGAGCCGGCGATCAGCACCGGCTTGCGGCCGAAGGTGTCGGAGAGCTTGCCGTAGACGGGCAGGGTGACCGTCACGGCGAGCAGATAGCCGGAGAACAGCCACGAGAAGACGGAGAAGCCGCCCAGGTCGCCGACGATCTGCGGGACGGCCGTCGACACGATCGTGGAGTCGAGCGCGGCCAGGCCCATGCAGAGCATGAGGGAGGCGACGACGGCTCGGCGGCCGCGGGCCCCGGCCCGCACGGCGGCGGGCTCCTCCTCCTTCGCGGCGGTTATATCGGTGTCTTCCCCCTGGCCCACTGGATTCCTTCCCCCTGCATCTATCTGCCGGAAGTCACTCTCCCACTTGATCCTCACGCCACGGGAGGGTGGACGCTGACTTGGCCGGTGGGTGGAGGCGCCCCTGAGAGGTGGTCCACCGAAGGGTGGAGATCCCCTAGGGGGCCCTCCGTACTACGGCCCGGGGAGGGTTCGTACTGCCGGAGGAGGAGAGGGGCGAAAGCGCTCCTTAACCTGGCTTTATGCCGCTGGGGGGCGGCGTACCGCACCTGCCGGGGTGGGGTTTTCCCCAGCAGAAGACTGCGCTGGGCACCAGCGCGGTGGACCGCCTGCCGCCACCAGACTTATCGCTGTAACCGCACGGCGTGAACGAACACCGTCACCGCGCGGTGCGAACGAACTTCGCACGACACGACCGCACGGCATACACGACAACCGCAGATCCCGTCGTCCTCAAGGGCGTCCGACTTAGGAGACATACCGTGACATCGGCTGTAACCATTCCCAGGCACGGCAGCACTGGAGGACGTACGGCCGTCGCGGCACGGGCGCGGCAGGTCGTGAAGGCGTACGGGTCCGGTGAGACCCGCGTCGTCGCCCTCGACCAGGTCGACGTGGACATCGCACGCGGTCAGTTCACCGCGATCATGGGCCCCTCGGGCTCCGGCAAGTCCACGCTGATGCACTGCCTCGCCGGACTCGACACCGTCTCCTCCGGGCAGATCTACCTGGACGAGACCGAGATCACCGGCCTCAAGGACAAGAAGCTCACACAGCTCCGCCGGGACCGCATCGGCTTCATCTTCCAGGCGTTCAACCTGCTGCCGACGCTGAGCGCGCTGGAGAACATCACGCTGCCGATGGACATCGCCGGCCGCAAGCCGGACAAGGGCTGGCTGGCCCAGGTCGTGGAGACCGTCGGGCTCAAGGACCGGCTCAAGCACCGGCCCAACCAGCTCTCCGGCGGTCAGCAGCAGCGCGTCGCCGTGGCCCGGGCGCTGGCCGCCCGGCCCGAGATCATCTTCGGTGACGAGCCGACCGGAAACCTCGACTCCCGCGCCGGCGCCGAGGTGCTGGGCTTCCTGCGCCGCTCGGTCGACGAGCTCGGCCAGACCATCGTGATGGTCACGCACGACCCGGTGGCCGCCTCGTACGCGGACCGTGTGCTGTATCTCGCCGACGGCCGGATCGTCGACGAGATGTACCGGCCCACCGCGGACGCCGTCCTGGACCGCATGAAGGACTTCGACGCCCGGGGGCGCACGTCATGACCGTCTTCAAGACCTCGATGCGCAACTTCTTCGCGCACAAGGGGCGGATGGCCCTCTCGGCCGTCGCCGTCCTGCTCTCGGTGGCCTTCGTGTGCGGCACGCTCGTCTTCACCGACACGATGAACACGACCTTCGACAAACTCTTCGCGACGACCTCCGCCGACGTCACGGTCTCCCCCAAGGCGGCCAAGGCCGACGACACCCCGCAGAACGGCAAGCCGGAGTCGCTGCCCGCGGCGACCGTCACCCGGGCGCAGAAGGCGCAGGGCGTCAAGTCGGCCGAGGGCGCGGTCAGTTCGATGAACGTGACCGTCGTCAACAGCAAGAACAAGAACATGGGGTCCAGCACCGGCGCCCCGACGATCGCGGGCAACTGGACGAAGAACGACCTGCGTTCGATGGAGATCACCTCCGGACACGCCCCGCGCGGGCCCACCGAGGTGATGGTCGACGCCGACACCGCGGACAAGCACGACCTCAAGATGGGTGACGAGCTGCGCACCATCGCCGTCACCGGTGACTTCAAGGCGAAGATCGTCGGCATAGCCACCTTCAAGGTGACCAACCCCGGTGCCGCCGTCGTCTACTTCGACACCGCCACCGCACAGCGCGAACTGCTCGGCTCCACCGGCCGGTTCACGCAGATCAACGTCTCGGCGGCGCAGGGCGTCACCGACACGCAGCTCAAGCAGAACGTCACCACGGCGCTCGCCGGTGCCGAGAAGGCCACGGGGGCGTACAAGATCCAGACGCAGAAGGAGTTCTCGGACGAGAACCGCGAGGGCGTCGGCGAGTTCATGAACGTCATCAAGTACGCCATGCTCGGCTTCGCCGGAATCGCCTTCCTGGTCGGCATCTTCCTGATCATCAACACCTTCTCGATGCTGGTCGCCCAGCGCACCCGTGAGATCGGCCTGATGAGGGCGATCGGCTCCTCCCGCAAGCAGGTCAACCGGTCCGTGCTGATCGAGGCGCTGTTCCTCGGTGTGATCGGCTCGATCCTGGGTGTCGCCGCGGGTGTCGGTATCGCGATCGGCCTGATGAAGCTCATGTCCATGGCCGGCATGAACCTCTCCACCGCCGACCTGACGGTGAAGACCACGACCCCGGTCATCGGCCTGATCCTCGGTGTCGTCGTCACGGTGCTCGCCGCCTATCTGCCCGCCCGGCGCGCGGGCAAGGTCTCCCCGATGGCCGCGCTGCGCGACGCCGGTACGCCGGCCGACGGCAAGGCCGGCTGGATCCGGGGGATCATCGGCCTCCTCCTCACGGGAGCCGGCGGCGCCGCGCTCTTCACGGCGGCAGGCGCGGACAAGGCGAGCGACGGCTCGATGATGCTCGGCGCCGGTGTGGTGCTCTCGCTGATCGGGTTCGTCATCATCGGCCCGCTCCTCGCGGGCGGCGTGGTCCGGGCCCTCAGCGCGGTCCTGCTGCGTGGCTTCGGCCCCGTGGGACGGCTGGCGGAGCGGAACGCGCTGCGCAACCCGCGCCGCACCGGCGCCACCGGCGCGGCCCTGATGATCGGCCTCGCGCTGGTCGCCTGCCTCTCCGTGGTCGGTTCCTCGATGGTGGCCTCCGCGACCGAGGAGCTCGACAAGTCGGTCGGCACGGACTTCATCGTCCAGGGCAACCAGCGGATCGTGCCGCAGGCCCAGAAGGCCATCGAGTCGACGCCGGGCATGGAGCACGTCACCAGCTACAAGGAGGTCGAGGCCAAGCTGACCTCGCCCGACGGCAAGACCGAGGACAGCGACGTGACCGCCGCGGACCCGACGTACGCGAGCGACCTGCGCCGCGAGACGACCGCCGGTGACCTGTCGGCGGCGTACGGCAAGGACGCGATGTCGGTCGGCTCCGGCTACGCGAAGGACCACGGTGTGAAGGTCGGCGACACGATGACCGTCGCCTTCAAGGACGGCCGGACCGCCGAGCTGAAGGTCGCGGCGATCACGAACGACGACGTGGCCATCGACAAGGGCGCGCGCTACACGAACATCTCCACGGTGGAGAAGTACGTCCCGGCCGACAAGATCCCGCCGAACGACATGATGTTCGCCAAGGCCAAGGACGGCCAGGAGAAGACGGCGTACGCGGCCCTGAAGAAGTCCCTGGACCCGTACCCGCAGTACCAGGTCCGTGACCAGACCGACTACAAGCAGGAGCTCAAGGACCAGATCGGCCAGCTCCTGAACATGGTCTACGGCCTGCTGGCCCTCGCGATCATCGTGGCGGTCCTGGGTGTCGTGAACACCCTGGCGCTGTCGGTGGTGGAGCGGACCCGTGAGATCGGCCTGATGCGAGCCATCGGCCTCTCCCGCCGCCAGCTCCGCCGCATGATCCGCCTGGAGTCGGTCGTCATCGCCCTCTTCGGAGCGCTGCTGGGCCTCGGCCTGGGCATGGGCTGGGGCGCCACCGCCCAGAAGCTCCTCGCCCTGGAGGGCCTGAAGGTCCTGGAGATCCCGTGGCCGACGATCATCGGCGTCTTCATCGGCTCGGCCTTCGTGGGCCTGTTCGCCGCGCTGGTCCCGGCGTTCCGGGCGGGCCGGATGAACGTCCTGAACGCGATCGCCACGGACTAGCTCCGCAGGCTGAGCGGCCCACCACGGACGGGGGTCTTGGTGGGCGGGGAGCCCGGTGCCGGCCAGTCTTCGGACTGGCCGGCACCGGGCCTTTCCGGGGCCGTGGGCTGCTTGCCGCGATGTGTCGGGTGCGGGTCCGGTGGGGGCTGGTCGCGCAGTTCCCCGCGCCCCTGCCTTCAGCCCGTCCGGCGTTTGAGGACGAGGCCGTTCAGGCCGATCACCCACCCACCCACGGTCGACCCACCCACCCCCATCAGCCCCCGCCCACATCTCAGCCCGTCCGGCGTTTGAGGACGAGCGCGGTGGCGCGATGCGGGGGTTCGGGGGCGGAGCCCCTGAGTCAGGGACGGGAATGGGTAGGGGCGGCGGGGGCGAAGAATCCCGTGGTGTCCACAGGCGCGGGCGGGGCGCACCCCGGCGTCGTACCCTGGACACCCCCGGCCCGTCAGACGTGTCGGGCGGTTCGCGTTGCTCCCTCGGATCCTCGGATGGAAACCTCTTCATGAGCCTGCACGGTCTGCTCGACGCCGTCGTCAAGGACGCCGCACTCACCGAAGCGGTGAAGGCCGCCGGCGACGGCAACCGTATGCACGTCGATCTGGTGGGCCCGCCCGCGGCCCGCCCGTTCGCCGTGGCGGCGCTGGCCCGCGAGGCGGGCCGCACGGTGCTGGCCGTGACGGCCACGGGCCGCGAGGCCGAGGACCTGGCGGCGGCACTGCGGTCGCTGCTGCCGGCCGACGGAGTCGTGGAGTACCCGTCCTGGGAGACGCTGCCCCACGAGCGCCTGTCCCCGCGCAGTGACACCGTGGGACGCAGGCTCGCCGTCCTCCGCCGGCTCGCGCACCCGCGCCCCGACGACCCGGAGACCGGTCCGGTCTCCGTCGTGGTCGCTCCCGTCAGATCGGTCCTCCAGCCGCAGGTCAAGGGCCTGGGCGACCTGGAGCCCGTGGCCCTGCGGACCGGCCAGACCGCCGACCTCGGTGACATCGTGGCGGCCCTCGCGGCAGCGGCGTACGCACGGGTCGAGCTGGTCGAGAAGCGCGGCGAGTTCGCCGTACGCGGCGGGATCCTGGACGTCTTCCCGCCCACCGAGGAGCACCCGCTGCGCGTGGAGTTCTGGGGCGACGACGTCGAGGAGATCCGTTACTTCAAGGTCGCCGACCAGCGGTCCCTGGAGGTCGCCGCGCACGGACTGTGGGCGCCGCCCTGCCGCGAGCTGCTGCTCACGGACGACGTACGGGAGAGAGCGGCCCGGCTGGCCGAGGCCCACCCCGAGCTGGGCGAACTGCTGGGCAAGATCGCCGAGGGCATCGCGGTCGAGGGCATGGAGTCCCTCGCGCCCGTCCTCGTCGACGACATGGAACTGCTCATCGACGTCCTGCCCAAGGGCTCCATGGCCGTCGTCTGCGACCCGGAGCGGGTGCGTACACGCGCCTCGGACCTGGTGGCGACCTCGCAGGAGTTCCTCCAGGCGTCCTGGGCGGCCACCGCGGGCGGCGGCGAGGCCCCGATCGACGTGGACGCGGCGTCCCTGTGGGGCATCGCGGACGTACGGGACCGGGCCCGCGAGCTGGACATGATGTGGTGGTCGGTGTCGCCGTTCGCCGCCGACGAGACGTTCACGGATGCCGGTGGCGCGGCGGGGGACGCGGACACGCTGAAGCTCGGCATGCACGCGCCCGAGACATACCGCGGCGACACCGCGAAGGCCCTCGCCGACACCAAGGGCTGGCTCGCGGACGGCTGGCGCACGGTGTTCGTCACCGAGGCCCACGGCCCGGCGGCCCGTACGGCCGAGGTGCTCGGCGGCGAGGGCATCGCGGCCCGCCTGGAGTCGGACCTCGCCGCGCTCGCCCCCTCCATCGTCCAGGTGGCCTGCGGCTCCATCGACTACGGATTCGTCGACCCGGCGCTGAAGCTCGCCGTGCTCACGGAGACCGACATCTCCGGCCAGAAGGCGGCCGGCAAGGACGGCGCCCGGATGCCGGCCCGCCGCCGCAAGACGATCGACCCGCTCACGCTCGAAGCCGGCGACTACATCGTCCACGAGCAGCACGGCGTCGGCCGCTACATCGAGATGGTGCAGCGGACGGTCCAGGGCGCGACCCGCGAGTACCTGGTGGTCGAGTACGCGCCGGCCAAGCGCGGCCAGCCCGGCGACCGCCTCTACATCCCCACCGACCAGTTGGAACAGATCACCAAGTACGTGGGCGGCGAGGCCCCGACCCTCCACCGCCTCGGCGGCGCCGACTGGACGAAGACCAAGGCGCGCGCGAAGAAGGCGGTCAAGGAGATCGCCGCCGACCTCATCAAGCTGTACTCCGCCCGGATGGCCGCCCCCGGGCACGCCTTCGGCGGCGACACGCCCTGGCAGCGCGAGCTGGAGGACGCGTTCCCGTACGTCGAGACGCCCGACCAGCTCACCACCATCGCCGAGGTCAAGGAGGACATGGAGAAGACGGTCCCGATGGACCGCCTGGTCTGTGGCGACGTCGGCTACGGCAAGACGGAGATCGCGGTCCGCGCGGCCTTCAAGGCGGTGCAGGACGGCAAGCAGGTCGCCGTCCTCGTCCCCACCACCCTGCTGGTGCAGCAGCACTTCGGCACGTTCTCCGAGCGCTACTCCCAATTCCCCGTGAACGTAAGGGCGTTGAGCCGCTTCCAGACGGACACCGAGGCGAAGGCGACCCTGGAGGGCCTGCGCGAGGGCTCCGTCGACGTCGTGATCGGCACGCATCGCCTCTTCTCCTCCGAGACCAGGTTCAAGGACCTCGGGCTCGTCATCGTCGACGAGGAGCAGCGGTTCGGCGTCGAGCACAAGGAGCAGCTGAAGAAGCTGCGCGCCAACGTGGACGTACTGACGATGTCCGCGACCCCGATCCCGCGCACCCTGGAGATGGCGGTGACGGGCATCAGGGAGATGTCGACGATCACGACACCCCCGGAGGAGCGTCACCCGGTCCTGACCTTCGTCGGCCCGTACGAGGAGAAGCAGATCGGCGCGGCCGTCCGCCGTGAACTGCTCCGCGAGGGCCAGGTCTTCTACATCCACAACCGCGTCGAGTCCATCGACCGGGCGGCGGCGCGACTGCGCGAGATCATCCCGGAGGCGCGCATCGCGACCGCCCACGGCCAGATGTCCGAGCAGTCCCTGGAACAGGTCGTCGTCGACTTCTGGGAGAAGAAGTTCGACGTCCTCGTCTCCACGACGATCGTCGAATCGGGCATCGACATCTCGAACGCGAACACCCTGATCGTGGAGCGTGGCGACAACTTCGGCCTCTCCCAACTGCACCAGCTGCGCGGCCGGGTGGGCCGTGGCCGCGAGCGCGGGTACGCGTACTTCCTCTACCCGCCGGAGAAGCCCCTCACGGAGACCGCCCACGAGCGTCTCGCCACCATCGCCCAGCACACCGAGATGGGCGCGGGCATGTACGTGGCGATGAAGGACCTGGAGATCCGCGGCGCCGGAAACCTGCTGGGCGGCGAGCAGTCGGGCCACATCGCCGGCGTCGGCTTCGACCTGTACGTACGCATGGTCGGCGAGGCGGTCGCGGACTACCGCGCCTCTCTGGAGGGCGGCGTCGTGGAGGAGCCGGCGCTGGAGGTCAAGATCGAGCTTCCGGTCGACGCGCACGTCCCGCACGACTACGCCCCCGGCGAGCGGCTGCGCCTCCAGGCATACCGCTCGATCGCCTCGGTCAACTCCGAGGAGGACGTCAAGGCGGTACGCGAGGAACTTGTCGACCGCTACGGCAAGTTGCCCGAGCCGGTGGAGAACCTGCTGCTGGTGGCGGGTCTGCGGATGCTCGCGCGTGCGTGCGGTGTCGGCGAGATCGTCCTCCAGGGCAACAACATCCGTTTCGCACCGGCGGAGTTGAGGGAGTCGCAGGAGCTGCGCCTCAAGCGGCTGTATCCGGGGACCGTCATCAAGCCGGCCGCACATCAGCTGCTGGTGCCCCGCCCGAAGACGGCGAAGGTGGGCGGCAAGCCGCTGGTCGGGCGGGAGTTGCTGGGGTGGACCGGGGAGTTCCTGGCTTCGATTCTGGGGTCTTGACGAGACCCGCCGGACTACGTCGGCGGAAGGGTGCGGCCGGAAGGTCAGGTGGCCCGGAAGAGCATTCCGCTGAGCGTGCGGAAGACGTCCTCCGGGTCCTGGTCGCCCACCGGTCCGTCCAGGTTGTGGCTGAGCAGGAGTGTGGCGAAGCCGTGGGCCAGGGACCATGCGGCCACACCGGCGAGGCGGGCGTCGGCGCCGCGGCCCTCGGGCGGGACGGCGGAGGCGGCGGACGCGGTGGAGACTTCGGACGCGGTGGAGACTTCGGATACGGCGTCGCGCAGGCGCTCGCCCGCGAGGGCGCGGGCCGTCGTCAACTCAAGGTCGTTGCCGCGGAGCAGCTCCGGCGTGAACATCACCTGAAAGTGGGCCGGGTGCTCGCGGGCGAAGCGGACGTAGCGCACGCCCGCGTCCTTCAGATCCGCGGCCTCCGCGAGCGTGGCCGCCAGCAGTCCGTAGCCCTCCGCCGCGATCGCCGTCAGCAGACCCGTGCGGTCCTTGAAGTGGTGGGCCGGCGCCGCGTGCGAGACGCCGGCGCGGCGGGCCAGGTCCCGCAGGCTCAGCGCGGAGGGGCCCTCGGCGGAGATGACGTCGAGCGCGGCCGTCACGATCGCGCGACGCAGGTCGCCGTGGTGGTAGGCGTGGCGTCCGCCGGGCTTGGTGGCTGACGGCTCGGCGGGTCCGGACGGTTCGGAGGGCTCGGCCGGTCCGGAGGGGCTGGTGCGCCCGGTGGACGGCGTGCGGGGGCTCTTCGTCATGGTCAGCAGCGTACGCCCAATCTAGGCATTGACAAGTTTGGTGAGGTCGGGCAATCTGGACAGTGTCAAGTTGTCGGACGGTCGGGGGACGACCGAAACGGGCGAAGGGGGTACGTCATGTCTGTGAACGCGGGCGAGGCGGTGCTGGGCGGCGGTGGGGTCGGGCTCGGCAGGGTGCGGCAGATGTGGCATCTGATCGAGCCTCTGCATGCCGTGCTCTACTACGCGCCGGAGGTCTTCGAGGAGGCGGCCGCGCTCGGCTTCGACGTCGGGGACCGCTGGCCGAGCTACTTTCCGTTGCGTGCAGCCCCGTTGGGCGCCGTCGGGAGCGAGCGTGTGGCCTCCGCCTTCTACAGCTTCAGCCCTCGCATGGTCGCCGAGCACATGGATCGTGCGTGGCGGACGGCCGAACCCGGGAAGGTGCTGGGCGCCAGGGGGCGGGGCATCGATCGGGCGTATCGAGCGATATTCGGCGACCGGGTCGACAGTCCCGAGCTTGCGGAAGCCGCCGCGCTCGCCCGCCGCGCGGCCGAGTCGGTGAACACGGCCGGCCGGCCCTTGGCCGCAGCCAACGCCGAGTTGTCCTGGCCGGAGGCCCCTCATCAGCAGTTGTGGCACGCGGCGACGATCCTGCGCGAGCACCGCGGTGACGGACATCTGGCCGCGCTGCTCGTCGCGGGCCTCGACCCCGTCGAGTCGCTCGTCTCGTTCGCGGCGATAGGTGCCGCGTCCGTGGAGCGGTTCGTGAGCCGGGGGTGGAACGCGGGGGAGTGGGCTGCGGCGAGTGAACGGCTGGTCGCGCGCGGACTGTTGGCCGCCGACGGCACCGCGACGGACGCCGGCCGTGCCCTCCGCCAGGAGGTGGAGCGGCACACCGACGAACTGGCCGCCGCACCCTGGCGGGCGCTGGGCCCGGACGACACCGGTCGACTCGCCGATCTGCTGGGGGAGTTCTGGGTCGCGGTCCTCGGGTCGGGGCTGCTGCCTTCGGAGACGACGTTGGGGATCGGGAAGGTGTGAGGATCGAGAAGGTGGGTGGGGCGGGAAGGTGGGTGGGGCTCGGCGGCGGGGTCGGCGCTGTGGCCGTGTGCGGAGGGCTGAGGGGGCCCGGCGCACGTTCCGACCACCGGTCACCACCGCTGTCACGCCGGTCGTACACCACTTGCCCGTTGAAGTCCGAAGAAGCCCGTTCGCTGCCTGTTATTGCGCCACCCTTTCCGCCAGTACGGTGAGGCTCAGGGACCGCCCGCTCGGGGCGGACCGGGGCAAGCAAGGGGAGGGAGCGCCGTGACGCTCTGGACCAGGGTCGCCGGAGCCGCGGTACTGCTGCTCGCCGCGACCGGCTGCACCGTGGAGACACCGGGTTCCGCCGGCCCCGAGGACTCGGCGGCGGGCGCGAGCGCGGGCACGGGCGCCGGTGGAGCCGCCCTCACCGCCGTCGACGGACTGACCGTCAAGGGGCGGGCGCCCATGACGGGATACGACCGGGACAAGTTCGGCAGCCCCTGGGCCGACACGGACACGAACGGCTGCGACACCCGCGACGACATCCTCAAACGGGACCTGAAGGAGGTGAAGTTCAGCGACGGCGACTGCGAGGTGAGTTCAGGGAAGCTCGACCCCGACCCGTACACCGACAAGGACGTCACCTTCGTACGAGGGGGCCGCAGCGAGGTCGACATAGACCACCTCGTCGCACTGTCGGACGCCTGGCAGAAGGGTGCCCAGAAGTGGGACCCGAGCAAGCGGATAGCGCTGGCCAACGACCCGCTGAACCTCCTCGCCGTCGACGCCGGCCGCAACCGCAGCAAGGGCGACGGGGACACGGCGACCTGGCTCCCGCCCCACAAGGCGTACCGCTGCACGTATGTGGCCCGACAGGTGGCCGTGAAGAAGAAGTACGAGCTGTGGGTCACCGGCGCCGAGAGGGACGCCATGAAGCGGGTGCTGTCCGGCTGCCCGGGACAGAAACTTCCTTCCGGCGGGACCTCGACACAGGCACCGAAGCGGTTCCACGCGGGCTGAGGGGCCGAGCGGGGGCAGTGGGCCGACTGGGGTGAGCGGCTGAGTGGGCCGAGCCGGGTGAGTGGGCCGAGCCGGGTGAGCGGCCGAGTGGGCCGGCGCGCGTGGTTGGGCCGGATCCGCGGAGATAAATCCGTTCCGCACCGGCCGAGTCGGCGCCTACCGTGTCCCGCATGGAGCTGAAGGTATCGAGCCTCGCCGAGCGGCCCGAGATGCACGGCCGGGTGACGGGAATGGCGGACACCTGGCCCGAGTTCCTGCGCAACGACCCCGTCGGCAACGCGCACTACGGCCGCATCGCCACCGAGCTGCCGGAGTACGTGCTGTTCGCCGAGGACGAGCGCGGAGAGGTGGTCGCGCACGCCTACAGCGTGCCGTTCGCCCTCGCGGACGAGGACCGGGGCGAGTTGCCGGCGCGGGGCTGGGACGAGGTGCTGGTGTGGGCGTTCTCCGACCGGCGCCACGGCGTCGCCCCGGACACGGTGAGTGCGATCTCGATCGTCGTCGCCCCGCACGCCCAGGGCAGCGGCCTGTCGGCCCGCATGCTCTCCGCGATGCGTGACAACGCCCGGGCCCAGGGCTTCGACGAGGTCGTCGCCCCGGTGCGGCCGAGCGCGAAGCATCTGGAGCCGCGTACGGAGATGGCGGAGTACGCGTTCCGGACGCGCGGTGACGGGTTGCCGCACGACCCGTGGCTGCGGGTCCACGTCCGGGCGGGCGCGCGCATCGAGGCGGTGGCACCGGCGTCGATGACCGTGGCGGCGTCGCTCGACGAGTGGCGGGCGTGGACGGGGCTGCCCTTCGACGAGGAGGGCCAGGTCGAGGTGCCCGGCGCACTGGTGCCGGTCCACTGCGAACCGCGCCGCGGGTACGCGGTGTACGTCGAGCCCAACGTGTGGGTGCGGCACGCGCTTTGAGGCGTGTGCCTTCAGAGGGGGCACGCCTCGTGGGCGCGCCCCTGAAGGCGCGCCCATCGGATTCGGTCGGACCGGGCGGCGGCTTCCGTCAGCCGCCCATCGCGTCCAGGTCCATGACCTTGCCCGCGGGCTTCTCGGCCGGGACCGGGGTGTCGAAGTCGCCGAAGGTGACCGTGCCCGGGTCCTCGGCGGACTTGCTGACGACCCTCAGCAGGTAGGGCTTGCCCTCGGTGGCGACGTAGAGCGTGTAGGTGTCCTTGCCGTCCTTCTCGTGCAGGACGATCGCCGGGGTGCCGTCGACCGTGGTCGTCTTCCCGCGGGTGGCGTCGGAGTTGACGTCCTTGAAGTCCGCGAGCACGGTGTCGAGATCGCAGAAGCTCGCGATGTCCTTGGCGTCCGAACCGGTCGCGGACATCTTGGTCCACTTGCCGGCCAGCATGGCCACGACTCCGTCGGTCTCCTCCTTGGACGCGCCGTCGCTCTGGGCGCGCAGGAACTTCTCGTCGTACTTCATGTAGAGGGTGTCGCCGGTCTTGACGAGGTCGGCCTTGCCCTGGCCGTTCGCGCTCATCGTGCCCGCGCACTCGCCCTTTCTGTCGAGGGCCATGTCCAGGCCGACGCGGCTGCCGTCGTCGTCCTTGATGTCGCCCTTCATGCGCAGCGACGAGGCGTTCGAGGTGGCCTTCACGGCCTGGTCGGCTATCTCGCCGCCGGTCTGCCCGGCGAACGGGCCCTTCGGCTTGCTGTCCGCCTTCTCCTCCCCGGGCAGGCAGCCGGTGAGCGAGGCGGCGGCCGTGGCGGCGAGGCAGAGAGCGGCAAGTGCGGTGCGACGCATGACAGTTCCTTGAAGTGTCGAGGTGAAGAGAAGAAGAGAAAGAAGAGAGGGGAAGAGGAGACGGCGCGAAGGCGCGAGGCGCGAGGGCGCGCGGAGCGGTGGAGAGAAGGCGCGCGGGCGCGGACGCGGCGGGTGTCGGCCGCTCTGCGGGGACGGCGGTGTGCGGCGGTGTCAGCCGGTCTTCTTCCAGTCCTTGCAGCCCGTGGTCTTGAAGTACGCGTCGCCCGCGGCGACGGTCACGACGGCCGTGCCGGACACGTTGTTGTTCGCGAGGATCGACTCCATGGCGTGCGAGGCGTCCTTGGTGCGCTCCCAATAGCAGAGGTCGTCGGTGTTGCCGGTGGACTTGTAGGTGCCGGGAGCGATGTCGACGCCGACTCTGTGCATCCCGCCGTCGCCCTTGACCAGCGCGGCCGGTGTGCCGGTGGCCTTCGCGTCGACGGCCTCCCAGTCCTTGCAGCCGCTCGACTTGAAGAGCTTGTCGCCCGCCGGGATCGTCACGTAGCTGGTGCCGCTGACGTTGTCGTTGGCGAGGATCGAGTCCATCTCGCCCGAGGCGTCCTTGGCGCGCTCCCAGTAGCAGAGGCCTCCCGCGTTGCCCGTGGTGCGGTAGGTGCCGGGCTTGACGTCGGTGCCGACCTCGAAGTCGCCGTCGCCCTGGAACGCCACCTTCGTCCCGGCCTTGCCCGCCTTGGCGTCCTTCTTCGTTCCCGTGTCCGCCTTGGTGTCCGACTTCGTGCCGGACTCGCGCTCCGCGGAGGCCGCGGAGTCCTTGCCGTTGCCGCCGGAACCGCTGTCCCCGTCGTCCCCCGCGTTCGCCGACACCGCGCCGATGACGACGACACTCACGACGACCCCCAGCGCGATCTTGCCCTTGGCGCCCATGACAGTCCCCTCCCCCAGAGGTGACGGCCGCCGTTTTCGGCCGCCGTTCATCCGATGGGTCAATCACAGCAGAGCTTGTGAACCGAGTCAACACGGTTCACAAGGATGAGTGAGTACACGGCCGTGAATGGGTTGTTGTCACGTGCGTCGGTATGCTCGACGCCACACACCAGGACGAGGGGAGCCGTGCGGGTGCAGGACAACGCGACAGAGGTCACCGCGGCGGGCATCGCCAGGCTCGCCGGAGTCGGCCGGGCCGCCGTCAGCAACTGGCGCCGCCGCCACGCAGACTTCCCCAAACCCGTCGGCGGCACCGAGACCAGCCCCTCCTTCGCGCTCACCGAGGTCGAGACCTGGCTGCGCACCCAGGGCAAGCTCGCCGAGGTGCCCCTGCGCGAGCGCGTATGGCAGCAGCTCGCCGGTCACCCGGAGGGCCCGGTCACCGCCCTCGTCCATGTCGGCTGCGCGCTCCTGCTCGTCAACGACCGCCCCACGGTCTGGCTGGAGCTGAGCGCCGGCTCCGACGCGCGCCTCGCCGAACTGCTGCCCGCGCCCCTCGACCAGGTACTCACCCCACGCTTCGGCCTGGTCCGCAAACGGGCCGTCGACACGCCGACCGCCGCCCAACTGCTCCCGTCCGCCCCCCTGTTGCGCGGCGCCGCCGACCTCGCGGCCGAGCTGGGCACCCGGAAGGCGTACGAGTTCCTGCTCGGACGGCACCTCGACGCCAACCCGCGCCAGTACACGCTCACACCGACCGGCCTCGCCGCCCTGATGACCGACCTCGCGGGCACCGCCCGTACCGTCCTCGACCCGGCGTGCGGCACCGGCGCCCTGCTGCGCGCGGTGGCCGCAGCGCAGGGAGCGTCGGGCATCGAGGACCAGCACCTGTACGGCCAGGACAGCGCCCCCGAACTGGCCGCCCTCACCGCACTGCGCCTCGCCCTCCACGCGGAGGCCACCGTGACGACCGTGCGCACCGCCGCCGCCGACAGCCTCCGCGACGACACGTACGGCACCCTCAGGGCCGACGCGGTCCTGTGCCATCCGCCGTTCAACGAGCGCAACTGGGGCCACGACGAGCTCGCCTACGACCCCCGCTGGGAGTACGGCTTCCCGGCCCGCACCGAGTCCGAACTGGCCTGGGTCCAGCACGCGTTGGCCCGCCTCAAGGAAGGCGGTATCGCCGTCCTCCTGATGCCCCCGGCCGCCGCCTCCCGCCGCTCCGGCCGCCGTATCCGCGCCGACCTGCTGCGCCGCGGCGCCCTGCGCGCGGTGATCGCCCTGCCGCCGGGCGCGGCGCCCCCGTACAACCTCCCGCTGCATCTGTGGGTGCTGCGCAGGCCCGCCCTCACGGCGCATCCCGCGCAGCCCGAGGTGCTGCTCGCCGACACCGGTGTGTTCACGGCCGACAGTCGCGGCGGCCTCGACTGGCAGTCCGTGCGCACCGCGGTCCTCGACGCCTGGCGTCCCTTCGACCGCACCGGCACCGCGCCCGAACAGCCGGGACTCAGCCGTTCGCTGCCGGTCATCGAACTCCTCGACGACGACGTGGACCTGGCCCCGGCCCGCCATCTGCCGCCCCCCGCGGCGGGCGGCGGCACCGAGCGGCTCGCCGACGTACGCGACCGTCTCGGCGAGACCCTCCGGCTCACCGGCGAACTCACCCCGCCCGCCGCCGACCCGCGCCCGCCCACCCGCTGGCCGCTCACCACGATCGGCGAACTCGCGCGCGGAGGAGCACTCCAGCTGCGTACGGGCGGAAACGGCGGCCACGCGCGCGTGCCCGTTCTCACCGACCACGACGTCCTCGCCGGAACAGCGCCCTCCGGAACGCTGCCCGAGAGCGACGAGGAACCGGTCCTCACCGAACCCGGGGACGTCGTCGTCCCCGTGCTCGGCGGCGGCGCCATCGCGCGCGTGGTCGACGAGGCGACCGCGGGCGCCGCCCTCGGCCGCAACCTCGCGCTGCTGCGGCCCGACCCGGTCGCCATCGACCCGTGGTTCCTCGCCGGCTTCCTGCGCGGCACCGCCAACAACCGCCAGGCCAGCAGCTACGCGTCCACCGCGACCCGCCTCGACGTCCGCCGCCTCCAGGTGCCCCGGCTGCCACTGGACCAGCAGCGCACGTACGGCGAACGGTTCCGGGCGCTCGCCGAGTTCGAGGAGGCGCTACGACTGGCCGGCCGCCTCGGCGAACAGCTGGTGCGGGGCATGTACGACGGCCTGACGGACGGCACGGTCGAGCCCGCCTGAGACGCTTGGGGCGGACGGAGTGATCAGCACGACAACGGTTCGGTACAACCCGGGAACAGTTGTCCTTGTCGGCCTATACGCTCGGACTTCCAACTCGTAGGTTCGTCCTCCGTCCGACCTTCGTCCGTCCTCATCAGGCCTCCAGGAGCAACCATGCAAGGCCACGGCCAGGCGCAGCCGGTGAAGCCGCCACCCTCGACCGGGTTGCTGGTCTTCCTGCGCGTGTTCTTCGTGGTGATCTCGGTGTGCAGCTTCGGCCTGCTCGGCTGGACGATGATGCTGCGCCTGGCACTCGTGACCCGGAAGTCCCTCGACTGGGGCCTGTTCGTGGCCACCCTCGCGGCCGAGATCCTCGGCCTCGTCCTGCTCGGCACCGAGCCCGGCGACGAGGTCCACACCGTCGGCGGCTGGCTAGGCCTCGCCCTGCTCTTCGGCTCGCTCGTGGTCGTGATCTCGTACTACCTGGCGGCGGACATCCGCCACTTCCACCAGCTCAACTACGCGACGGCGGGCTACGCGCAGCACCAGCAGCCCCCGTCGCCCGTGTACGGCTACCCGCAGCAGCAGTCGCCGTACACCGCCTCCACAGGCCCGCACACCCCGGTGCCCCCGATGGCGCCGACACCGCAGCCCGCCACGCCCCAGCCCGGCACGCCCACCCCGACCCCGCCGCCGCAGCGCCCCGCGCCCGCCCGGATCGACCAGGTGCGCGCCGAGCTCGACGAGCTGAGTGACTATCTCCGCAAGCACGAGGACGGCAGGTGACCGTGGCGTCGGGACGTGTGATCACCGGCCGCTACGAACTGTCCACGCTCATCGGACAGGGCGGCATGGGCCAGGTGTGGACGGCGTACGACCAACGCCTCGACCGGCGCGTCGCCGTGAAGCTGCTGCGCCCGGACAAGGTCGCGGGTGCCGAGGCCGACGAACTGCGCCGCCGCTTCGTGCGCGAGTGCCGTGTCACCGCCCAGGTCGACCACCCCGGCCTGGTCACCGTCCATGACGCGGGCAGCGAGGGCGAGGAGCTGTTCCTCGTCATGCAGTACGTCGACGGCGCGGACCTCTCCGACCACCTCGCCGAACACGACCCGTACCCCTGGCAGTGGGCCGTCTCGGTCGCCGCCCAGCTGTGCGCCGTACTGTCCGCGGTGCACGCCGTGCCGATCGTCCACCGCGACCTCAAGCCGCGGAACGTGATGGTCAAGCAGGACGGCACGGTCACCGTCCTCGACCTCGGCGTCGCGTCGGTCATGGACACGGACACCACCCGCCTCACCCACACCGGCTCACCCATCGGCTCGCCCGCCTACATGGCCCCCGAGCAGGCGATGGGCGGCGCCGTCGGGCCGTACACGGATCTGTACGCGCTCGGGGTGCTGATGCACGAACTCCTCAGCGGAGACGTGCCGTTCTCGGGCTCCACCGCCCTCGGCGTCCTCCACCGCCATCTCTACGAACCGCCCCTCCCGGTCCGCCGACTGCGCCCCGAGGTCCCGGAGGCGCTCGAAGCGCTCGTGCTGCGGCTGCTCTCCAAGGACCCGCAGCACCGCCCGGACTCCGCACAGGAGACGTACGAGCAACTGCTGCCCCTGCTTCCCGCGCGCGGGATCCCGTCCGGCGGCCCGCTCGACCCCACCCGACCCTTCCTGCGCCCGCACGCCCCCTGGCCGGACCGCGCAAGGACCCCCGCGGCCCAGCCGCAGGCCACCCCGGCCGCCGAGAAGCCCGATGTCGCGGGAGCCGTCGACGAGGTCAAGCGCCTCCTCGGCGAGGGCCGCATCACCCAGGCCGTCGACATCCTCGGCGGCATCCTCCCGGCCGCCGCCGCCCAGCACGGCGAGCACTCACCCGTCGTCCGCACCCTGCGCAAGCAGTACGCGGCCACGCTCATGGACGACGGCCAGTACCGCCGCGCCCTGCCCGAACTGCGCCACCTCGCCGACGAACGCGCCGCCGAGGCCGGCCAGGCCGACCCGCAGTCCCTGCGCTTCCGCTACGAGGCCGCCCAGTGCCTGGAACAGCTCGGCGAACCGGCCGCCGCGCTCGCCGAATACCGCGCGCTGCTCCCGTACTACGAGAACCAGTACGTCGCCCAGGACGCCGAGCTGTCCTTCGAAGTCCGCCGCCGTATCGGCCACCTGCTGCTCGCCCTAGGAGACCGCGCCGCCGCCCACGACACACTGGCCCGCCTCCAGTACGACGTCGAACGGCTGCGGGGCCCCGGCCATCCGCTGGTCGCCGAGATCAGCCGGACCCTGCAATGGCTGGGACAGGTCCGCGGCTGACCGCACCCGTCCGACGGGACCCCGCCGGCCGCGCGCGACGGTTCCGCGGCGCCCGGACCTGACGGGTCCGCGATGCCTGGGACGCGCCGGTGGCGATCACCGGCTGAGACCGCTGTGCGGCGTGAGGATGGAGACGGCCCGGGGACGGTGCCCGAAGTCCTGGCGAATCGTTGGGTCGAATGGGTGGCCGAGAGCCGGTCCCCTGCCTACCATCGATCACCGCAAGACTTTGTGCACCGTCGCACAAGCTCCTACAGGAGGTCTCCTTGCACCGCCGCCGTCGCACCGCGTTCCTCCTCTCCGCCGCGCTCGTCACCGCGGCCCCCCTCCTCTCCGCCTGCGGCAACGACGCGCATCCCGGTGCCGCGGCCGTCGTCGGCGGCGACCGCATCACCGTCTCCCAGCTGGAGAACCGGGTGAACGAGGTACGGTCCGCGCAGCGGGCGGCCACCACGGGCGAAGCGCAGTACGAACAGGCCATCGCCAAGTCCGGCGGCCTCACCCGCGACACCCTGCACGGCATGGTCCTCGACCGCGTCCTGCACCAGGCCGCACAGGACGCCGGCGTGACCGTCACCCGCAAGGAGGTCCAGAGCTTCCGCGGCGACCTGGAGAAGCAGGCGGGCGACGCGAAGGCACTGGAAGTGGCCTGGCTCCAGCAGTACGGGGTCGCGCCCGAGCGGCTCGACGACAACCTCCGCGTCCAGATCGAGGCCCAGAAGCTCGCCGCCGCACTCGGCACGGACACCAGCCAGCCCGCCTTCTGGAAGGCACTGTCCGAGGCGTCCAAGAAGATGGACGTCGACCTCAACCCGCGCTACGGCGACTGGGACGTGGAGAAGAGCAGCCGCGTCGACGCCAAGCTGCCCTGGCTGCGCGAGGTCACCTCGTCGGGAAGCAAGGAAACGGCGTAACCGGTCCGGTCATGTCGTGACCCTGCCCTGTTCACGACACGTGACCTTGATGTCGGTGGCGTGGGTTACGTTCGGTGTGTGAACGCATCCAGCCCGGGGCGCATCGTCCTGCTCACCACCAGCCACCGAGTCGCGCCCGGACTCCTGTCCTGGCCCGCCTGGCAGGCGCTGCACGGTGCCGACCGCGTCCTGTGCGCGGACGGCACACACCCCCAGTTGCCGTACCTGCGCGAGGCGGGCATCCGGGTCGACGAGTCCGCGCCGACCGCCGAGGACCTGGTCGACACCTGCGCAGGCGGGCACACGGTCGTCGTCGTGGCCACCGGCGAGGGCGAGCCACGCCTGACCGACGGCCTGGCCCGGCTGGCGGGCTCCGGGCGCGTCCAGATGCCCGACCTCGAACTGCTCCCCGCGTCGTACGACCTCCCGGGCGCCCGCCTCCTCGACCTCGTCCAGGTCATGGACCGCATCCGCGTCGAGTGCCCCTGGTCGTCCCAGCAGACCCACAAGGGCCTGGCGAAATACGGCATCGAGGAGGCGTACGAACTCGTCGAGGCCATCGAGGAGGGCGACCGCGACGAACTGCGCGAGGAACTCGGCGACGTTCTGCTCCAGGTCGTCTTCCACGCCCGGATCGCCGAGGAGGGCCGCCCGGAGGACGGGGAGGAGCCCTTCTCCATCGACGACGTGGCGGGCGGCATCGTCACCAAGCTCATCCACCGCCACCCGCATGTCTTCGGCGACGAGACCGCCTCGACCCCCGAGGAGGTAAAGGAGCACTGGCTGCGCACCAAGGCCGTCGAGAAGCAGCGGACATCCGTGACCGAGGGCGTCCCCCTCGGCCAGCCCGGCCTCGCACTCGCCGCCAAGCTGGCATCCCGCGCGCGCACGGCGGGCCTGGAAGTGCCGCTGCCCCAGGGCGAGGGCGTCGGCTACGAACTACTGGCACTGGCGGTGCGCGCCGAGACGGACGGGGTGGACCCGGAGGCGGCGCTCAGGGTGGCGGCGCGGGCCTACCGGGATGCGATACGAGTACGCGAGACGCTCCGCTGAGTGCTGTCTGAGAAGTGCGGGCCGACTGTGGCTGGTCGCGCAGTTCCCCGCGCCCTTTTGGGGCGCTCATGGCGGGCTCAGTCCGGGGCGCGCGCCGACGGGTTGTGCCAGTGCGGGCGGGGGCGGTGGAGGAGCCATTCGCCCGGGCCCAGCGGGCGGGCCTGTCCCCGGTCGGTGGGCGGCAGGTCGTCGCAGAAGACGCGCTCGGGGTCGGCGCCGAGTACGGGGAGGACCTCGGCGGTCTCGTCGACCAGCCTGGGCGGACCGGCCAGATAGACGTCATGGCGGGCCCAGTTGGCCCGATTGCCCAGTGCTGTCAGCAGCCGGCCGGTGGCCTGGGCCTTCGGCCGGCCGGGCGCGGGCGTTATTACGGTGACATCGAGATGCGGCAGCCGCGTGCATAACTCCCCGAGCGCGGCCCGGTCGTACAAGTAGGCGGTGTCCCGGGCGACCACGAAGAGCCGGGCCTCGTCGTACGAGCCCGGCTCCCACGCCAGTTGCTCCAGCAGCGCCTTCACCGGGGCCCACCCGGTACCGGCGGCAATGAAGGTGACGGGCCGCTCCACCGGCGTACGCAGGGTCAGCCGGCCACCGGGCGCGCCGAGCCGCAGGACGTCGCCCGCGCGGGTGCGGCGGATGAGCTCGGTGGACAGGACACCGTCCTCGACGAGGCTGACGTGCAGGTCGAGGGTGTCGTCGGGACGGGGTGCGTTGGCGAGGGAGTAGGGGCGCCAGACGCCCGGGACGCGAGGGCTGTTGACGCTGACGTACTGGCCGGGCAGATGGGGGAGGGGGCGGTGGGGGCGCAGCTTCAGCACGGCGAGGTCGTCCCCGTGCCTGGTGCGGTCGAGCACCTCGGCGTCCCACCAGGGCGGCTCCCCCCGGCTCTCCGCCTCCCACGCGCCGTCCATCATGGCGTCCGCGATCACGGCGTACGCCTCGTCCCAGGCCTTCTCCACCTCGGTGTTCCACGCCGTTCCCGACACGGCGGCGAACGCGGCGATCAGGCTCGTGCCCACCGCCGCGTAGTGCTCCGGCCGCGCCAGATACTTCCGGTGGTCCCGCCCCAGCTCCCACAGGTACTCGTGCATCCCCGGTTCCCCCAGGCGCCCCACGACCAGCGTCAACGCGGCGAACAGACGGTCCCGCTGACGTTCCATGTCCTCCGGGAAATCCAGCGGGAACAGGGCGCGGACATCGGGGTGGTGCCAGAAGAGGTGCGAGTAGAAGTACTTGGCCGCGAATTCGGCTCGCCTTTCGACGACCGCGAAACTGGTCCGGAGGAGATCGGGGTCCACGGGCGCGAATGTATGGAGTTTCCGGCTCATGGGGTCAAGGAGCAGGTGATTCAGGGACGTTCTGCAACAAACAGTGCAAGCTGCGGAGCGGAGCCCGATTCGGAGAGTGGCCGAGTCGGGCCATGCCCGGCCCTCGCCGCCCACCGAACCGCCTCCCCCCACCCCTCCCGATACGGTCGAGGTGTGACGGAAACACCTGCCAAGCCCCCCGCCGGGGAACCTGCCCCGGAACTCTTCACCTGGGAGTTCGCGACCGACCCCTACCCGGCGTACGCCTGGCTCAGGGAGCACGCCCCCGTGCACCGGACGAAACTCCCCAGCGGAGTGGAGGCCTGGCTGGTCACCCGGTACGCGGATGCCAAGCAGGCCCTGGCCGACGGCCGGCTCAGCAAGAATCCCGCCCATCACGACGAGCCCGCGCACGCGAAGGGGAAGACCGGTATCCCCGGCGAGCGCAAGGCCGAGCTGATGACGCACCTCCTCAACATCGACCCGCCGGACCACACCAGGCTCCGGCGGCTCGTCAGCAAGGCGTTCACACCTCGGCGAGTGGCCGAATTCGCTCCCCGGGTGCAGGAGTTGACCGACCGGCTCATCGACGGGTTCGTGGAGAAGGGGGAGGCCGACCTCATTCACGAGTTCGCGTTTCCGCTCCCCATCTACGCCATCTGCGATCTGCTGGGCGTACCGAGCGAGGACCAGGACGACTTCCGGGACTGGGCCGGGATGATGATCCGGCACGGGGGAGGGCCGCGCGGGGGCGTGGCGCGGTCCGTGAAGAAGATGCGCGGCTATCTCGCCGAGCTCATCCACCGCAAGCGCGAGGAGCTGACAGAGGTGCCCGCCCCGGGCGAAGACCTCCTCTCCGGTCTCATCCGGGCCTCCGACCACGGCGAGCACCTCACCGAGAACGAGGCCGCCGCGATGGCCTTCATCCTCCTGTTCGCCGGGTTCGAGACGACGGTGAACCTGATCGGCAACGGCACGTACGCGCTCCTCACCCACCCCGAGCAGCGGAAGCAGCTCCAGGACTCCCTCGCGGCCGGCCGTACGGACCTTCTCGCGACCGGTGTCGAGGAACTGCTCCGCTACGACGGGCCCGTGGAACTGGCCACCTGGCGGTTCGCCACCGAACCGCTGAGCGTCGGCGGGCAGGACATCGCCGCCGGCGATCCCGTACTCGTCGTGCTCGCCGCCGCCGACCGCGACCCCGCCCGGTTCGCCGAGCCTGACACCCTTGACTTGTCCCGCCGTGACAACCAGCACCTCGGTTACGGCCACGGCATCCACTACTGCCTCGGCGCACCCCTCGCCCGGCTGGAGGGCCAGACCGCGCTGGCCACGCTCCTCACCCGCCTCCCGGATCTGCAACTCGCGGGAGATTCCGCCGATTTGCGATGGCGTGGAGGGCTCATCATGCGGGGATTGCGCACGCTTCCGGTGGAGTTCGCCCCTTCGGGGAAGGTCCGTACGGACTAGCAGACGGGTCGACGGAACATGAGACTCCGTCAAGTTTGTGATCTTCACGTTATCTGCGCTGCATCGACTTGTGACAAGAGTTCGACTGCCTATACGTTCACCCATCAATGCGGCCGGTCCCACCTGCCGCAGTAGTCACAAGCGCAGTCGTCGGGCTGTGCGCTGTGCGCAGTCCTTGCTGTCACGCGAAAGGCAACCGCATGCTCTCCGGGAACGGTCGTCACCGTCGCCCCCGTCAGGCTCCGGCTCTCCTCGTCGCGGCGGGCGTGACCGGGTCGGCCATCGCGATCCCTCTGCTCGGCGCGACCGGCGCGAGCGCCGCGAGCGGTACCACCTGGGACGCGGTCGCGGAGTGCGAGAGCGGCGGCTCCTGGAGCGCGAACTCCGGCAACGGGTACTACGGCGGCCTCCAGATGACCCAGGAGACCTGGGAGGACAACGGCGGCCTCGACTACGCGCCGAGCGCCGACCAGGCCAGTCGTTCGCAGCAGATAGCCGTCGCCGAGAAGATCCTCGCGGCCAAGGGCACGAGTGCCTGGGCGACCTGCGGTCTCGTCGCGGGTCTGACGCAGAACTCCGACTCGGCCGACGTCGACACGGGGGTCGCGGAGGAATCCTCCACCCCGCTGTCCGGCTTGGGTATGGGTGACAGCAGTGGGACGAAGTCCGACACGTCTGGTTCATCCAGTTCGTCCGACTCGTCCAGCGGCAGCGGCGACAGTGCCGATTCACAGGATTCCGACAGCTCGTCCACGGACGCCACCGCAAAGAGTGACGACCCGGACAAGTCGTCCCAGAACGGGGAGGCTTCGGCCGAGGGTTCGGGAACGGAAGACACCGGCTCGGGCCGTCACCGCGGCGGCAGTGCCGACGAAGGTGCCACCGACTCCCGCGCGGACGACTCCGCCGGCCGGCACGCCTCGCGCAGCGACAGCGAGTCGCGCGTCGCCGCCGAGGGCTCGTACACCGTGCGTTCCGGGGACAACCTCTCGGGGATCGCCGACTCCCTTGGTGTCGAGGGCGGATGGCGGGCGCTCTACGCCGAGAACAAGGAAGCCGTCGGCGACGACCCGGACTTCATCATCCCCGGTCAGAGCCTCGACGTGGAGGGCCTGCAGACGGCCGACAAGTAGCGGTCCGCGCGGTGTGCCATGTGGTCATCAAGGCGTCGAATCGGGCGAAAAACAGCGGTAGTTCGCGCCGAATGTCCGATTTGGTGAAAGTGAGACATGGATCTCAAGACCCTGATCGTCTTTGAAATTCGGCGGATCGCGTGTCTACGGTCGTGACCGCTCGCCACTGGTGAGCCCCGACGGTCGCAACGCCGAATCCTGCCAGCGGCCGTACGGGAACAGTCGTCGCGTCAAGCGCCGTAGGCAGGAGCGGGGGACCCAAGGTAAGTGCCGGACCCGGTCGTTGAGGCCAGGTACGGCTTGGGGTTAAGCCGCGTGACAGCAGTGTCGCGCGGCCGGGCAACTCACTCGGCCCGAACCCGACAGCTCACCTCGCAGGCGTCGGTGAGGGGATCACTTCATGCTGCTTTCGAGCAAGGGCAAGCACCGCCGCCCGTCCAAGGCCAGCCGTATCGCCACGCTGGCCGGCGTCACCACCGCCGCCGTCGCTGTCCCGCTGATGGGCGCCACGGGAGCCTCCGCCGCCACCGCTTCCGAGTGGGACGCCGTCGCCCAGTGCGAGTCCGGCGGCAACTGGTCGATCAACACCGGCAACGGCTACTACGGCGGCCTGCAGTTCTCGGCCTCCACCTGGGCCGCGTACGGCGGCTCGGCGTACGCCTCCACCGCCAACCAGGCCTCCAAGTCCGAGCAGATAGCCGTCGCCGAGAAGGTTCTCGCGGGCCAGGGCAAGGGTGCCTGGCCGAGCTGTGGCGTGGGCCTGTCCGGCGCCTCGACCGGTGGCGCCCCGGCTCCCTCGAACTCGGGCAACTCCGGCCAGGGCACCTCGCAGTCGCAGCCGCAGCAGAGCACCAAGTCCTCCGAGGAGCGCGCCTCGCGTTCCCAGGAGCGCTCGACCGCGAAGAAGACCGTCGAGACCCCGACCGGCAAGAAGGTCGAGAAGGGTGACGGCGAGTACAAGGTCGTCAAGGGTGACACCCTCAGCGAGATCGCCGAGAAGAAGAACGTCAAGGGCGGCTGGGAGAAGCTGTACAAGCTGAACGACGACATCGTCGACGACGCCGACTTCATCTTCCCGGGCCAGCAGCTGCACCTCAGCTGACACCCGTCGGCCGCGACCCCCACTTCGATCGTCCGGACGTCATGTCATCTCATGTGACGGCCGAGGCCCTGGCCGCTCAGCCTCGGCCGGATCTCCGGTCCATATTCGAATCGCGGCTGAACCACAGCGCCCTCACATCCGTGTCCCCCATAGTGGAGGCCTCGTGAGGGCCACCCCCGTCCCCCACGGGCTCCCCGCTCCGGTGCGTGTTCCCCCGTACGCACCGGGGCGGGGCTTTTTCGTTCCCGCGCTCGCCTCTTCGGCGTTCCCGCGCTTCCCTCTCGCTTTGTTCCGTTCGGAAACAATTTACTCTCGGTTCTGTCCAGGAGGCGGTCGAGGGCTGGCCGAACCCCGGCAGCCGGTTAGGCTCATGCCGCGGGGCCACCACAGGTCCGCACCCAACCGGGCCTCCGGCCCGGAACAGCTTGCGTCACATCCCAGAAGGAGATGCTCGTGCCGTCCATCGACGTCGTCGTAGCCCGGGAAATCCTGGACTCCCGAGGCAACCCCACGGTCGAGGTCGAGGTCGGCCTCGACGACGGCAGCACGGGTCGTGCCGCCGTTCCGTCCGGCGCCTCCACAGGTGCCTTCGAGGCTGTTGAGCTCCGTGACGGAGACCCCAACCGCTACCTCGGCAAGGGTGTCGAGAAGGCCGTCCTCGCCGTCATCGAGCAGCTCGGCCCGGAGCTCGTCGGCTACGACGCCACCGAGCAGCGCCTCATCGACCAGGCCATGATCGACCTGGACGCCACCGACAACAAGGGCTCGCTCGGCGCCAACGCCATCCTCGGCGTCTCCCTCGCCGTCGCCCACGCCGCGTCCGAGGCGTCCGACCTCCCCCTCTTCCGCTACCTGGGCGGACCGAACGCGCACCTGCTGCCGGTCCCGATGATGAACATCCTCAACGGTGGGTCGCACGCCGACTCCAACGTCGACATCCAGGAGTTCATGATCGCCCCGATCGGCGCGGAGTCCTTCTCCGAGGCCGTGCGCTGGGGCGCCGAGGTCTACCACACCCTCAAGAAGGTCCTGAAGAGCCGCGGCCTGTCCACCGGCCTCGGCGACGAGGGCGGCTTCGCCCCGAACCTCGGCTCCAACCGCGAGGCCCTGGACCTGATCCTCGACGCGATCAAGGAGGCCGGTTACATCCCCGGCCAGCAGGTCGCCCTCGCGCTCGACGTCGCCGCCTCCGAGTTCTACAAGGACGGCAAGTACCTCTTCGAGGGCAAGGAGCGCTCCGCCGCCGAGATGACGGAGTACTACGAGGAGCTCGTCGCGGCCTACCCGCTCGTCTCCATCGAGGACCCGCTGTACGAGGACGACTGGGCCGGCTGGAACGTCATCACCGAGAAGCTGGGCGACAAGGTCCAGATCGTCGGCGACGACCTCTTCGTCACCAACCCGGAGCGCCTCGCCCGCGGCATCGAGGAGGGCTCCGCCAACGCCCTGCTCGTCAAGGTCAACCAGATCGGCTCGCTGACCGAGACCCTGGACGCCGTCGAGATGGCCCAGCGCAACGGCTTCAAGTGCATGATGTCCCACCGCTCCGGCGAGACCGAGGACGTCACGATCGCCGACCTCGCCGTCGCGGTGAACTGCGGTCAGATCAAGACCGGCGCCCCGGCCCGCTCGGACCGCGTCGCCAAGTACAACCAGCTGCTGCGCATCGAGGAGATCCTCGACGACGCGGCGGTGTACGCGGGCCGTTCGGCCTTCCCGCGCTTCAAGGGCTGAGCACGGCCCTTCGGCCGGGGTGACAGCCCCGTCGTACGTACGTCCCCGTACTCGGTCCCGTACCGTGTGCGGGGACGTACGCACGTGAAGGGCCCGACGGGCTCGGTGTACTCGACGGGTTTGTACCGGGGAGGCGGGACAGATGGCCGTGAAGGACCGCGACCGGTTCTCCACCTCGACCAGGCTGCGGCTGCTCGGTGAGCAGACCGCCGCCCGTGTCTACCGCTCGCAGACCAAGCGGCAGGCCCGCCGCTCACGGCTGACCGGCCGGGCGGCACTCCTCGCCCTCGTCCTGTGCACGCTCGTGGTGGCCCTCGCCTATCCCATAAGGCAGTACGTCTCCCAGCGCGCCGAGGTCGCCGACCTCCAGCGCGAGCGGGAGGAGGCCCGCCTGAGGGTCGAGCAGCTGCGCGACCTCAAGGCGCGGTGGCAGGACGACGCGTACGCCGAGCAGCGCATCCGGGAGCGGCTCCACTACGTGATGCCGGGCGAGACCGGCTACATCGTGATCGACCCCGACGCGGCGAAGAAGACGCGTACGGATCAGACGGCGGCCGACCGGGCCTGGTACGCCAACGTCTGGGACGGCGTCGACAAGGCAGACGCCGCCGACAGGTGACCCGATCGGTCACCCGACAGGTGATCCAGCCGGTGATTCGCCGGTGATCCACTCAGAGAACTGACTAGAGAGACTTACCCACAGGCATGGAAACGCCCCCGCCGCCCACCCCCCGCACCGAGCCCACCGACGCGGACGTCGAGGCCTTCAAGCAGCAGCTCGGGCGGCCGCCGCGCGGGTTGCGCGCGATCGCGCACCGCTGTCCGTGCGGGCAGCCGGACGTGGTCGAGACGGCTCCTCGTCTTCCCGACGGGACTCCCTTCCCGACGACGTACTACCTGACGTGTCCCCGGGCGGCCTCCGCCATCGGGACGCTGGAGGCGAACGGCGTCATGAAGGAGATGACGGACCGGCTCGCCACGGATCCGGAGTTGGCGGCCGCGTACCGGGCGGCGCACGAGGACTACATCGCTCGGCGGGACTCCATCGAGGTGCTCGCGGGCTTTCCGAGCGCGGGCGGTATGCCGGACCGGGTGAAGTGCCTCCACGTCCTGGTCGCCCACTCCCTGGCCGCCGGGCCGGGGGTGAACCCCCTGGGCGACGAGGCCCTCGCGATGCTGCCGGAGTGGTGGCGCAAGGGGGCGTGCGTGGTGCCCACCGAGGTGTGATTTCGCCCCCGCCGCCCCTACCCATTCCCGTCCCTTACTCAGGGGCTCCGCCCCCGAACCCCCAAAAGACTGCGCAGTTCCCCGCGCCCCTAGGTACCTAGGGGCGCGGGGAACTGCGCGAGCAACCCACGACGGCCCGCAGCCAAAAACGAACCCCACGGGGTCTGGGGCGGAGCCCCAGGGGACGGGAATGGGTAGGGGCGGCGGGGGCGAGAGAATGCTCGGGCGCCCCCGGAGCCACGATCGCAACAGGAGACCACCACCAATGACTCGCGTCGCCGCCATCGACTGCGGTACCAACTCGATCCGCCTGCTCGTCGCGGACGCGGATCCCCGGACGGGCGAACTCGTGGACCTGGACCGACGGATGACGATCGTCCGGCTGGGCCAGGGCGTCGACCGAACGGGCCGCCTCGCCCCGGACGCCCTGGACCGAACCTTCGCGGCCTGCCGCGAATACGCCGCGATCGTCAAGGAACACGGCGCGGAACGCCTCCGCTTCGTGGCAACCTCCGCCTCCCGCGACGCGGAGAACCGCGACGAGTTCGTACGAGGAGTCCTGGACATCCTGGGCGTCGAGCCCGAGGTCATCTCAGGCGACCAGGAGGCGGAGTTCTCGTTCACGGGCGCCACCAAGGAGCTGACAGGTCGCGACGATCTGGCCAAGCCCTACCTGGTGGTGGACATCGGCGGCGGCTCCACGGAGTTCGTGGTGGGCGAGGACCACGTCCGCGCCGCCCGCTCGGTCGACATCGGCTGCGTACGGATGACGGAACGGCACCTCGTGCACGACGGCGTCGTCAGTGACCCGCCGACCTCGGAGCAGGTCGAGGCGATCCGCGCCGACATCGAGGCGGCCCTCGACCTCGCCGAGGAGTCCGTGCCGCTGCGCGAGGCCCGTACGCTCGTCGGGCTCGCCGGATCGGTGACCACGATCTCGGCGATCGCCCAGGACCTCCCGGAGTACGACTCCGAGGCCATCCACCACTCCCGGGTCTCCTACGGCCGGGTCCGCGAGATCACCGAGCGGCTGCTGTCCGCCACCCACGCCGAGCGTGCCGCGATCCCCTCGATGCACCCGGGCCGGGTCGACGTCATCGGCGCCGGCGCCCTCGTACTGCTCTCGATCATGGAGCGGATCGGGGCGGACGAGGTGGTCGTGAGCGAGCACGACATCCTCGACGGGATCGCGTGGTCCGTTGCCTAGAGCCGGCCTGGAGCCTCCCTCGACTGAGCAGGTCGGAGAACGTTTGAGCGCCCTGGAGGGCCTCTGAACGGTCTTGGAAACGGCCCTGGGAACACCTCGTCGGAAAACTTCGTGAAGTTCTTCACAAGAGAATCGGCCCTGTTGAGCGAGGTTTTCGTCCCTACGGGTCCCCCGGGGCCCCCGAGCGGCTCCGGAGCATGATCAACAGGGTGTTCCGCGAGTGCTGCGATCGTATGAAAAAGGGGGCCGGTTCGGAGGGGTCGAACGGCCGGAGCGGCAGCTCACGCGGCATTGACAACGGGCCGCACCAGGCGCTGGTTCCCCTGCCGGACCATGACCTCGCTCACGTGGGCCGCGCAGTGTAGCAGAGGGTGTGAAGAAGCTTGTGAAGGGGCGCACGAGCGACCCCCCTGGGGCAGGTGGATACTCGATGGCATGAGCACCACGGAGCGTCCCAGGATCCTCGTAGTAGGCGGTGGGTACGTAGGCCTGTACGCAGCTCGGCGCATTCTCAAGAAGATGCGCTATGGCGAGGCGACCGTCACGGTCGTCGACCCCCGGTCGTACATGACCTACCAGCCCTTCCTCCCCGAAGCCGCCGCCGGCAGCATTTCGCCTCGGCACGTCGTCGTCCCGCTGCGACGCGTGCTGCCCAAGGCGGAAGTTCTGACCGGCCGGGTCACGACCATCGACCAGGACCGCAAGGTCGCCACGATCGCCCCCCTCGTGGGCGAGGCGTACGAGCTGCCTTTCGACTACCTCGTCATCGCGATGGGCGCGGTCTCGCGCACCTTCCCGATCCCCGGCCTCGCCGAGCAGGGCATCGGTATGAAGGGCATCGAGGAGGCCATCGGCCTGCGCAACCACGTGCTCGAGCAGCTGGACAAGGCCGACTCCACGACGGATGAGGACGTGCGGCGCAAGGCGCTCACCTTCGTCTTCGTCGGTGGTGGCTTCGCCGGTGCCGAGACCATCGGTGAGGTCGAGGACATGGCCCGGGACGCGGCCAAGTACTACAACAACGTGTCGCGCGAGGACATGCGGTTCATCCTCGTCGACGCCGCGGACAAGATCCTTCCCGAGGTCGGTCCGAAGCTCGGCCAGTACGGCAAGGAGCACCTCGAAGGACGTGGGGTCGAGGTCTACCTCTCCACCTCCATGGACTCCTGCGTCGACGGCCACGTGGTGCTGAAGAACGGCCTCGAGGTCGACTCCAACACCATCGTGTGGACGGCCGGCGTCAAGCCCAACCCGGTGCTCTCCCGCTTCGGTCTGCCGCTGGGTCCCCGTGGTCACGTGGACACGCAGACCACGCTCCAGGTGCAGGGCACGGACTACATCTGGGCCGCCGGCGACAACGCCCAGGTGCCGGACCTCGTCGGCCGCAAGGCCGGCAACGAGAACGCCTGGTGCCCGCCGAACGCGCAGCACGCGCTGCGGCAGGCCCGGGTCCTCGGTGACAACGTGATCTCCGGTATGCGGGGCTTCCCGCAGAAGGAGTACAGCCACGCCAACAAGGGTGCGGTCGCCGGGCTCGGTCTGCACAAGGGCGTCGCGATGATCGTCATGGGCAAGATGAAGATCAAGCTCAAGGGTCGTCTTGCCTGGTACATGCACCGGGGGTACCACGGGCTGGCCATGCCGACGTGGAACCGGAAGATCCGGGTCTTCGCGGACTGGACTCTTGCGATGTTCCTGAAGCGTGAGGTTGTGTCGCTCGGGGCCATGGAGACTCCTCGTGAGGAGTTCTACGAGGCTGCGAAGCCGGCGCCTGCGGCTGCTGCCGCGAAGGCCGAGCCGGCGTCCGCGCCGTCCGCCGCCAAGACCGAGGAGAAGGCCAAGGCCTCCTGACCTCCGGTCACCTGCTTACCCCGAAGGGGGCCTCCCGCCATCCGTGGTGCGGGCGGCCCCCTTCGGCGTCTCTTCCTCGCCCCCGCCGCCCCTACCCATTCCCGTCCCTGACTCAGGGGCTCCGCCCCCGAACCCCCGTATCGCGCCACCGCGCTCGTCCTCAAACGCCGGACGGGCTGAGAGACGGGCGGGTTGGGGGATTGGCCTGAACGGCCTCGTCCTCAAACGCCGGACGGGCTGAGAGGTGGGCGGGCCGGGAGCTTTTAGGGGCGCGGGGAACTGCGCGATCAGCCACACGCGACCCGCACTCGATGTCAGGCAAGCAGCCCGCCCGACCGTCAGCCTCTCCGGCGTTTGAGGAGCGGGGGTTCGGGGGCGGAGCCCCTGAGTAGGGGCGGTCACGGCCGCAGAGTGCGTGTTGGCTGCATGCATTTTGCTCAGATGTAACGCTTTGGCGGGACTGCGCATCGGGCCCGTTGGTGTTTACGTGGTGTTGGAGTCTGTGGGATCCGTCGTCACGGAGGTGTGCGTCATGCAGGACGCGGCGCTGCGGCTGAAGGCGCTGATGGAGCAGTTGCTGGGAGCCCCGCTCCCGGTGCGCATTCGCGCCTGGGACGGCTCGGAGGCGGGCCCGCCCGAGAGCCCCGTACTCGTCGTACGGAACCGCCGGGCCCTGCGCCGACTGCTCTGGAAGCCTGGCGAACTGGGCATGGCCCGCGCCTGGGTGGCCGGAGACCTGACCGTGGACGGCGATCTGTACGCCGTCCTGGACGTCATGGCCGGGCTGGTGTGGGAGCGCGGCGAGGACGCCCGGACCCTGCGCGAGGCCCTGCGGGATCCCGAGGTGCGGGCCGCCGTGTGGGGGCTCGTGCGGATGGCGGGGCCGCCACTGCCCCCCGCCCCGCCCCGCGAGGAGGTACGCAGGCGCTCCCACCTGCACACCAAGCGCACCGACAGACGGGCGATCAGCCACCACTACGACGTCGGCAACGACTTCTACGAGATCGTCCTCGGACCGTCCATGGTCTACTCGTGCGCCTACTGGGACTCCCCGGACGGCACCCTGGAGGACGCCCAGCGCGACAAGCTCGGACTCGTCGCCCGCAAGCTCGGCCTGAAGCCGGGCATGCGCCTGCTCGACGTCGGCTGCGGCTGGGGTTCGATGGCCATCCACGCCGCCCGCGAGTACGGCGTGAGCGTCGTCGGCGTCACCCTGTCCCAGGAACAGGCCGCGTACGCCCGTAAGCGCGTCGCGGAAGAGGGGCTCACCGACCGGATCGAGATCCGCGTCCAGGACTACCGCGACGTCACCGACGGTCCGTACGACGCGATCTCCTCGATCGGCATGGCCGAGCATGTCGGCAGCGACCGCTATCTGGAGTACGCGCGGGATCTGTTCGCCCTTCTGAAACCGGGCGGGCGGCTCCTCAACCACCAGATCGGCCGTCGGCCGTGGCGCGACGAATCGGGGTACGAGATCGACGAGTTCATCGACGCGTACGTCTTCCCGGACGGCGAGCTCGCTCCGATCGGCGGGACCGTGGGCCAGTTGGAGGCGGCCGGGTTCGAGGTCCGTGACGTCGAGTCGATCCGCGAGCACTACGGGCTCACGCTGCGCCGCTGGGTCACCAACCTGGAGGCGCACTGGCCGGACGCGGTCCGGCTCACCAGCCCCGGCCGGGCCCGGGTCTGGCGGCTCTACATGGCCGCCTCCGCCCTTGCCTTCGAGCGGAACCGGATCGGGGTGAACCAGGTGCTGGCGGTGCGGACTCCCGAGTCGGGGGCGTCTGGGATGCCTCTTCGGGCTCGTACCTGGAATCGGGAGCAGACGTAGGAGTAAGGGAGTCGGGCTGCGTTTTGTAGCCGCACGGAGTCGGGGCCCGTTCCTTGTGGAACGGGCCCCGACCTGGTGCTTGGCGGTGGCTGCCGCTACTCCGACTTGATCGCCGTCAGCATGTTCAGGCGCGCCGCGCGGCGGGCCGGCCACAGGGCGGCCAGGATGCCGACCGTCGCCGCCAGGAGCAGGAAGACGGCCATCCGGGCCCAGGGCAGGACCAGTTCGTACGTCGGCATCTTGCCGGCCAGGAGCTCACCGGCCGCCCAGCCGAAGAACACGCCCAGCCCCACGCCGAGCACGCCGCCGAAGAGCGAGATGACCAGGGACTCCAGACGGACCATCCGCTTGATGCCCTTGCGGTCGAGGCCGATCGCGCGGAGCATGCCGATCTCCTGCGAGCGCTCGAAGACCGACATCGCGAGCGTGTTGATGACGCCGAGGACGGCGACGATGACCGCCATCGCCAGCAGGCCGTACAGCATGTTCAGGATCAGCGTGAACATCTGCGCGATCTCGTTGGAGACGTCCTGCTTGTCCTGGACCTTGATGGCCGGGTTGCTGCCGAGCGCCTTCTCCAGACCGTCCTTGGTCGCGTCGGACGCGCCGCCGGACGTCTTCACCATGACCTGCATGTCGGCCGGGTCCGCCTGGTCCGCCTGGTGCGGGGCGAGCGTCGCGGTGTCGATCATGATGCCCCGGATGAGTTCGTTGCCCTCGTAGATCCCGGAGATCGTCAGCTGCTGCTTCTTGTCGTCCTCGAACGAGGCCGTGAACGTCGAACCGGCCTTCCAGCCGTGGTCCTTGGCCGTCTCGTCGTCCACGACGACCTGCGTGCCGCCGACCTTGAACGAGCCGTTGTCGACCCTCAGGTCGGTCAGCTCGCCGATCGTGGAGCCCTTCACACCCGTCAGGTACTCGGTCCGGTCGTCGATGCGGGCCGGCGCGTTGCGCAGGGGGCTGGTGGCGGTGACGCCCTCCACCTTGTCGAGCTTCTTCTCGACGTCGGGGGAGAGGGAGCTCATGTTCGCCATCGAGACCACGTAGTCCGCCTTCAGCGCGGCGGTGGCCATCTTGTCGATCGACGTCTGCAGGCTGCCCGCCATCACCGTCATGCCCGTGATGAGCGTGAGGCCGATCATCAGCGCGGAGGCGGTGGCGGCCGTGCGGCGCGGGTTGCGTACGGAGTTCTGGCGGGCCAGCTTGCCCGAGACGCCGAAGATGCGCAGGACCGGGGCCGCGGCGGCGATCAGCGGGCGGGAGAGGAGGGGCGTGAGGATGAAGACGCCGATGATCAGCACAACCGCGCCCAGGCCCATCGGGGCCTGACCGTCCGAGCCGCTCATCGTCGTCGCGAAGAGGACCACCGCGATGCCCGCCGCGGAGAACAGGGCGCCGAGGGTGTTGCGCAGGACGAGCGACTTGGTCGTCGCCGTCGCGTGCACGCTGCTCATCGCCGCGACCGGGGGGATCTTCGCGGCGCGGCGGCCCGGGAGCCAGGCGGCGAGCATCGTGATGAGGATGCCGACGGCGAACGCCGTGACGATCGTGCCCGGGGTGATGACCAGCGGGCCCGCCGGGACGGTCGCCTCCAGCATGCCCATCAGGCTGCGCAGGCCCGCGCCGATGCCGATGCCGGCGATCAGTCCCGTGACGGCCGCGACCGTGCCGACCACGAACGCTTCGAGGAGTACGGAGCGTGTGACCTGCTTGCGCGAGGCGCCGACCGCTCGCAGGAGCGCGAGTTCCTTGGTGCGCTGGGCGACCAGCATGGTGAAGGTGTTGGCGATGATGAACGTGCCGACGAACAGGGCGATGCCGGCGAAGACCAGGAGGCCGGTCTTGAGGCCGCTCATCGACGACTCGATCATGGCGGCCTGGTCATCGGCGAGCTGCCGGCCCGTCGTGGTGTCGACGGTGTCCTTCGGGAGGACCTTGTCGAGGCTCGTCCGGAGGGCGGTCTGGCTGGTGCCCGGGGCGGCCTTCACGTCGATCTCGTCGTACGTGCCGGTCTTGTGGAACAGCTGTTGCGCGGTGGCGGTGTCGAAGAGGGCGAGGCTGCCGCCGGCGGCGACGTTGCCGTCGTCCGTGGTGAAGACGGCGGTGATGGTGGGGGTGAGGACCGGGCCGTCGATCGAGATCCGGATGGTGTCGCCGACCTTGTAGCCGGCGCGCTCGGCCGTTTCGGCGTCGATCGCGACCTCGTTCCTGCCGGTCGGGGCCTTGCCGCTGTCGAGCGGGTAGCGGGGGTCCTTGTCTCCCCAGTAGTTGCCGCCCTGCGACTGGAAGCCGCCGCCGATCAGCTTGCCGTCCTTGTCGGCGATCGCGGTGAAGCCGGTGACGACGCCTATGGCCGACTCGGCGCCGGGGGCCTTGGCGGCCTTGTCCAGCAGCGCCTGGGTGAGCTCCGGGTCCTTGCCGAGCTTGTCGCCCTCGGCCTTCGTGGATTCCGGCTGGACGGCGACGTCGACCTGGTCGAAGCCTTTCGCCGAGCTCTTCTGGTACGCGTCGGAGATGGTGTTGGTGAAGACCAGGGTGCCGGAGACGAACGCCACGCCCAGCATCACGGCGAGCACGGTCATCAGCAGCCTGGCCTTGTGCGCCAGCACGTTGCGCAGGGCGGTTCGGAACATGTCTTCTCAGTCCAGGTGTACGAGGTGTACGAGGTTTGGTGGGGCGCCCAGGGGCACGTCGGGGGTGCGGGTCCGGGTGTCTGTGCGCCGGTGGGTGGTGCGCCTGCCGGTGGTGCGGGGGCGGGGCCGGTCCGGGGGTATCCGTCCTCGGTCCGGCGTGGAATCGGTCGCCTTGAGAGGGCGCCCGGGTCGACACGCCATCCGCTGCGGGCGGACACCCCCGGACCGTCCCCTCCCGTGCGCCGGCGGCTGCGGGCCGGTGGCCCATCGCGTCACCACTGCGGGTCGTGCCCCCTTGGGGGCGCGGGGAACTGCGCGATCAGCCACTGACGGCCCGCGGACGGAACGCAAGAAGGGGAGAGCGCGCCTAGCTGGTGCGACCCTTGGCGTCGAACTGCTTCATGCGGTCCAGGACCGCGTCCGCCGTGGGGGCGTGCACCTCGTCGACCACGCGGCCGTCGGCCAGGAAGATGACGCGGTCGGCGTACGCGGCGGCGACCGGGTCGTGGGTCACCATGACGACGGTCTGGCCCAGTTCGCGTACGGAGTTGCGCAGGAAGCCGAGGACTTCGGCGCCCGAGCGGGAGTCGAGGTTTCCGGTCGGCTCGTCGCCGAAGATGATGTCCGGGCGGGAGGCCAGCGCGCGGGCCACGGCGACGCGCTGCTGCTGGCCGCCGGAGAGCTCGGAGGGGCGGTGCGAGAGGCGGTCGGCCAGGCCCACCATCCGGATCACGTTGTCGAGCCACGCCTTGTCCGGCTTGCGGCCCGCGATGTCCATCGGAAGAGTGATGTTCTCCAGGGCCGTGAGGGTCGGAAGGAGGTTGAACGCCTGGAAGATGAAACCGATCTTGTCCCGGCGCAACTTGGTGAGCTGCTTGTCCTTGAGGGAGCCGAGTTCGGTGTCGCCGATGCGGACCGATCCGGAGGAGAAGCTGTCCAGGCCGGCCACGCAGTGCATCAGCGTGGACTTGCCGGAGCCGGAGGGGCCCATGATCGCGGTGAACTCGGCCTGACGGAAGTCGACGGAGACCCGGTCCAGGGCGACCACCTGGGTCTCCCCCTGTCCGTAGACCTTGGACAGTTCCGAGGCGCGGGCTGCCACCGTGGTGGCACGGTCGGCGAGGGGCATGGTGGTCACGGGAGGGTGCTCCTTGTCGGTACGACGACGAGTGAGGACGACCGTTCCATCGTCTGTGCCGATCGGCGCCGTGTAGTCACCCGCTGTTCTGGTTCCGAAGACAGCCTTGGGTCGCACCCGGCGGGCCCGTGTCATACCTGGGGATGACGTCCGTCCCTGAGAGGGAATCGGCGACGGTTCGTCAGGTTCCGCTCGTTCGGGCGGTGAAATCACGTCATTCCCCATACGCCGTCAAGCTTCGGTCGAAGGGCATTTGGCATGTGCGGATGGCGCGTACCGTGGGCTGATGCACCCTCAGACGTCAATAAAATAAGACAACATCGGGCTGCCCTTCCGCTGTTCGGGGGATCTGTCCCGATAGGCTCGGAACACTCGACGCGGAGCCCATGGCCTGCCCGGATGGTGGAATGCAGACACGGCGAGCTTAAACCTCGCTGCCCCTCGCGGGCGTACCGGTTCAAGTCCGGTTCCGGGCACCTCCGACACTTCCGCTTTTTCCAGCGTATCCCAATGAAGGGTGCACCCTTCATTGAAGACTTCACCTCGCAACCGTTGACAGTGGGTTCTGTCCGTCGGAAACTCAGTGTAGTGATTTGGTGAATTAAATTTCACTGGGCGAACGGAGTGAGTCGATGCGTACCACCGTGGGGATCATCGGGGCCGGACCGGCCGGGCTGCTGCTGGCGCGGCTGCTGCACAACGCGGGGATCGACTCCGTCGTGCTGGAGAGCCGGGACCGGGCCTATGTGGAGCATCGGCAGCGGGCCGGGATCCTGGAGCAGGGCACCGTGGACGTGCTGCGGGCCGCGGGCGCCGGCGAGCGCATGGACCGTGAGGGGCTGCGGCACGACGGCATCGAGCTGCGGTTCGACCGGCGGCGGCACCGCGTCGACTTTCCCGCGCTGACCGGTGGGCGGTCCGTGATGGTCTACGCCCAGACCGAGGTGTGCAAGGACCTCATCGCGCTTCAGCTCAAGGAGGGCGGGCCGCTGCTCTTCGAGGCCGAGGCCCTCGCCGTGGAGGGGGCGGACAGCGACGCTCCGCGGGTGCGGTTTCGGCATGAAGGGCGTGAGGAGGTGTTGGAGTGCTCGTACGTGGTCGGGTGCGACGGGTTCTGGGGGGTCGCCCGCAAGGCCATTCCCGCCGAGCTCACCCGGGTCTTCGAGCGGACGTACCCGTTCGGGTGGCTCGGGATCCTCGCCGATGTGCCGCCCTCGCACGACGAGCTCGTCTACGCCCGGCACGACCGTGGCTTCGCCCTGCTGTCCATGCGGTCGCCCGTCGTCTCTCGGCTCTACCTCCAGGTGCCCGAGGGCGCGGATGCGGCGGACTGGGGGGATGACGAGATCTGGGACGAGCTGGAGCGGCGGTTCGAGACCGGGGACGGGTGGCGGCTGGAGCGGGGGCCCATCACGCAGAAGTCCGTCACACCCATGCGCAGCCATGTGCACGAGCCGATGCGGTACGGACGGCTCTTCCTGGCCGGTGACGCCGCTCACATCGTGCCGCCCACCGGTGCCAAGGGGCTGAACCTCGCGGTCGGTGACGTCGTCACCTTCGCGCGGGCTCTGGCGTACGAGAAGGAGACCGGGTCGGCCGAGCGGCTCGACGCGTACTCCGAGACCTGTCTGCGGCGGGTCTGGCAGGCCGAGCGGTTCTCGTACGAGATGACGACCCTGCTGCACCGCACGGCCGACGCGACGCCGTTCGAGGACCGGATCCAGCTCGCCCGGCTGGCGCGGATCGCCGCCTCACGGGCCGCCGAGCAGGACCTCGCCGAGGGATACACCGGCTTCCCGCTGGAGTGAGATGCCCCGGAAGAGGGAACCGGAACAGTGCGTACCGGCGTTGTAACGGTGCGGGGAATGACGGGTCCCGACCCGGTGTTCCCGGTCACAAGAGGGGAAAGATCCTCCCCAGGCACTAGAGGCTTTCTTTTGCCTACCCATTACTCTTGAGCCAAGGCCACGCAGGGTGGCCATGGAGGAGTGAAATGAGGAGCAGCAACCCGGTCTTCTCGCGACGGGGGTTCAGCCGCGACAACGGCTACGCGGGCTTCAACACCGCGCCGCAGGCCGGGGGCCCCGCTGTCGGAACGCAGGGGAACCCGTACGCGGGCACCCCGCACGCCCCGCAGGGCGGCAACCCGTACGCGCAGAATCCTTACGCCCCGCAGGACCTCCAGCACGGCGCGCCGCCGCAGGCCCCGCCCGCCGCCGGCCGTATGACGATGGACGACGTCGTCACGCGTACGGCCATGACGCTCGGCACGGTCACCGTCGGTGCCGTGCTCGCATGGGCCCTGCTGCCGGTCACGTCGAGCAGCTTCGGCCTGGCCATCGGCTCCGCGCTCATCGCGATGGTCTTCGCGCTGGTCCAGGCCTTCAAGCGCAAGGCCTCACCCCCGCTGATCCTGGCGTACGCCGCCTTCGAGGGCGTTTTCCTCGGCGTGATCAGCGAGATGTTCAACAGCCGGTGGAGCGGCGCGCCCTTCCAGGCCGTGCTCGGCACCATGGCGGTGTCCGGCGCCACCCTGCTGATCTACAAGGCGGGCTGGATCCGCGTCACCGCCCGGTACGCGCGCATCGGCATGGCCATCGCCATCGCCTTCGTGCTCGTCATGGCGGTCAACCTGCTGCTGGTCGTCTTCGGTGTCGCCGATGACGGCGGGCTGCGGAGCATGGGCCCGCTGGGCGCGATCGTCGGCATTCTCGCGATCGTCCTCGGTGCGTTCTTCCTGACGCTCGACTTCAAGCAGATCGAGGACGGCATCGCCTACGGCGCCCCGCGCGACGAGTCCTGGCTGGCCGCCTTCGGCCTCACCATGAGCCTCGTCTGGATCTACCTGGAGATGCTGCGCCTGGTCGCGATCTTCAGCGGCAACGATTAGCGGGACCGCAGTCGGAAGGGCCCGCGAACCACGGTTCGCGGGCCCTTCCATTTTTTGTCGGGTGCAGGAGCAGAGCGAAACCGCTCAGCGCAGTTTGCGCGCGGCCCTCCTCAGGTCGTACTCGTGAATGATGGCTTTGGCGTGGCCGTACGCGAGGTCGTGCTCGGCGCGGAGCCAGCTGACCTTCTCCTCGAAGCGGAAGAGGGCGGGGCCTTCGTCGACGGTGCGCAGCCAGTCGGAGATCTCACGACCGGTGCAATGGGGGATGCGGGCGAGCAGATTGCGATGGGTCTCCTCGGAGAAGACTTGGGACATCGGCGCCTCCGGACGCATGGGATGTAAGCCGGTCCTTCAAGTCACCGTGCCTGAGCGTTGGCCTGTTGGCAACAGTCCAGATGAGGCGCGTAGGGTCGGCGCGTGCTTGATACGACGCCTTTGACGCGGGCCGTGGAACATTTCGCCGACCGTTTGCGGGCCGCTCCGCAGAGTCGGTTGCAACGGGGGGCCGCCGCGGAAGCGCTGGGGCTGGCCAGGGAGTTGGCACTGCGTGCCCAGCGGTTGGAGGATCCCTCGCGGGAGCCTCTGGAGATGCCGGACGCGGGGATGTTCGCCGCGGCGGATCAGATCACTCTGGCTGGGAATGACTTGGCTGTTGTGCTGACTTCCGAGGATGGGGTCGCGGAAGCGGTGCGGGTTGTTGAGGAGGCGCAGAAGAGGGCGGGGGTTTGAGTGTTCGTTGGCGGCTGCCGGCTGTATGTGGCTTGTCGCGCAGTTCCCCGCGCCCCTGGAGGGGCGCCACCGCTGGAGCGTGCTTTACAGGGAAGCTATGACCCTGTCCGCCAGGACGTAGACGTTTTCGTCTGCGCATTCGAAGGTCAGGGCGTAGGCGCCCGAGACGCCGGAGCCGCCCAGGAGGACCGGGGGGTGGCCGGTGCGGAGGGAGTCCGCGAGGCGTTCGGCGGTTTCGCGGTGGCCCGGGGTCATGCAGAGGGTGGTGCCGTCGGCGAAGACGTAGACGTCGAGGGTGCCGAGAGGGCCGGGGCGGATGTCGGTGAGTTCCGTGCGGGACTCGGCCAGTTCCTCAAGACAGGACACCGTGCGCTCATGGTCGTTCACGACCGGTGACTGGACCGGTACGAAGTCCGGGTGCGAGGGGTGACGGCGGCGGGCCGCGGCCAGTTCGGGGGAGTCCCCGGCGAACTCGTCGGCGTCGGCGGCGGGCTCGGTCACCGGCTCCAGGTGTTCGAGGCCCGCGAAGTCCGACTGGCGCGGCAGGAACAGATCGCTGTCCGGCAGGCCGAGCAGGGTGGGCGCGTCCGAGGCGTCACGCGCCTCCTGGGCGGCCCAGAACGCCCGGGCCTCGGCGAGCTCCCGCTCCCGCTCCTCGGCGAGCGCCTCGGCCACTGCGGCGCGTATCTCGTCCGTGTCCGTGGTCGAGCGCGCGGACGGAACCAGACCGCGGACGGCGGTGGCGCGGCTCTCGGCGAGCTGTGTGTGCAGTGCCGCCACTTGTCGGCGCAGCGCCAGCAGGGTGCGCAGAACGGCGACGCCCACAGCCGTGGTGGTGGCTGTGGCGAGCAGCAGAGCAAGAGACGTGGTGCTCACTGACGTACTCCCGGTTCAAAGTCGACCCCCGACTTCCTACATCAGCTTGAAGGGCGGACTAACCAGCTGTCAGTGCGTAACGTCACGAAAGGGACAGGACTTTAGCCCTGATGTTTGGTTGCGTAACGGCTCTGACCTGCGTAAATCCCTCTCCGGAGGGAGATAGGTCACATCCTGGGGGAGATTGGATCACAAATCGGCCCGTAGCCCCGGTGGTTGCGGGATTCCGGGCCGATTCGGTCACGCTGAGTTCAACTGCGGTTACAGGTGCGGGGCTTCGGTTCCGCGCCGGCTCCTGTGGTGGCTGCCGTGGTGGCTCCCGGTACTAGCTCAGGCGCTCGATGACCATCGCCATGCCCTGGCCGCCGCCGACGCACATCGTCTCCAGGCCGAACTGCTTGTCGTGGAACTGGAGGGAGTTGATGAGCGTGCCGGTGATGCGGGCGCCGGTCATGCCGAAGGGGTGGCCGACCGCGATCGCGCCGCCGTTCACGTTCAGCTTCTCCAGCGGGATGTTCAGGTCGCGGTAGGAGGGGATCACCTGGGCGGCGAACGCCTCGTTGATCTCGAACAGGTCGATGTCGTCGACGGTCAGGCCGGCGCGGCCCAGGGCCTGCTTCGACGCCTCGACCGGGCCGAGGCCCATGATCTCGGGGGAGAGGCCGGTGACGCCGGTCGAGACGACCCGGGCGAGAGGGGTCAGGCCGAGCTCGCGGGCCTTCGTGTCGGACATGATCACCACGGCGGCGGCGCCGTCGTTCAGCGGGCAGCAGTTGCCCGCCGTGACGAGTCCGTCCGGGCGGAAGACCGGCTTGAGGCCCTGGACGCCTTCGAGGGTGACGCCGGCGCGGGGGCCGTCGTCCTTGGAGACGACCGTGCCGTCCGGGGTCGTGACCGGGGTGATCTCGCGCTCCCAGAAGCCGTTCTTGATGGCTTCCTCGGCGAGGTTCTGCGAACGGACGCCGAACTCGTCCATGTCCTGGCGGGTGACGCCCTTGATGCGGGCGAGGTTCTCCGCGGTCTGGCCCATCGCGATGTACGGGTCGGGCACGATGCCGTCCTCGCGCGGGTCGTGCCAGCTCGCGCCCTCGCTGGCGGCGACCTCGGCGGTGCGGGCCTCCGCGTCCGCGAAGAGGGGGTTGTGCGTGTCCGGGAGGCTGTCGGAGTTGCCCTTCACGAACCGGGAGACCATCTCGACGCCCGCCGAGATGAAGACGTCGCCCTCGCCCGCCTTGATGGCGTGCAGGGCCATGCGGGTCGTCTGGAGCGAGGAGGAACAGTAGCGGGTGATGGTGGTGCCCGGGAGGTGGTCCATGCCCATCTGTACGGCGACGATGCGGCCGAGGTTGCTGCCCTGCTCGCCGCCGGGGAGGCCGCAGCCGAGCATCAGGTCCTCGATGTCCCTGGGGTCGAGCTCCGGGACCTTGGCCAGGGCCGCCTGGATGATCGTGGCGGTGATGTCGTCGGGGCGCAGGTCCTTGAGGGAGCCCTTGAAAGCGCGGCCGATGGGGGAGCGGGCGGTCGAGACGATCACGGCTTCGGGCATCTACGGCTCCATTGGCTACGAGGGTGTAGGCGGACCTGGTTGGGAAGTTACCCGTACGTATGGGCGAGGTCACGGGTGTGGGTGTGTGACTCGGGCCGCATTTGTCTAAGCGCTTGCTTTCCTCGCCCCCGCCGCCCCTTCCCGTCCCGTCCCTGGGGGCTGCGCCCCCAGACCCCCCTTTCGGCCTGAACGGCCTCGTCCTCAAACGCCGGACGGGCTGAAGGTGTCGGCCCGGGCTGCGAAATCTTCAGCCTCTCCGGCGTTTGAGGAGCGGGGGTTCGGGGGCAGCGCCCCCGAGTCAGGCGGACGGCTCCCGGGTCGTCGTCGTCGGGGACGGGTCCGTGGCCGGGACGCGGTGGCGGCGGCGGCGCTTGAGGAGGGCCCAGGGGGCACGCGGCCCGGTCGGCATGGCCGCCGTGACCTCCGTACCCGCCTCGGACGCGGCCTCCGCGGCGGCCCGGGCCACCGGCAGGAACCCCTCCCGGCGGGAGACGTCCGGCCGCTCCTCCTCCGCCGGCCACAGGCCCAGCGCGGCGCACAGCGTGGGCAGCATCGCCATCGCCGCCGTCGCGTAGCCCTCGGCGGAGGGGTGGTAGTTGTCGGGCCCGAAGAGCTCCCGCGGATTCGCCGCGAACTCCGGGCCCAGCAGGTCGCCCAGCGACACCGTCCGCCCGCCCTGCTCCACCGTCCCGATGGTCTGGGCGGCCGCGAGCTGCCGCGAGGCCCGCCGTGCCAGCCACCGCAGCGGCTGCTGGACCGGCTCGATGGTGCCCAGGTCGGGGCACGTGCCCACGACCACCTCGGCACCCGCCGTACGCAGCCGCCGTACCGCCGCCGAGAGGTGACGGACCGAGCGGGTCGCCGGCATCCGATGCGTCACGTCGTTCGCGCCGACCATGATCACGCATACGTCGGGGATCCCGTCCGGCTCCCCGAGAACCACCGCGACCTGGCGGTCCAGGTCGTCGGACTGGGCTCCGGGCAGCGCCACGTTCCGCAGCCGCACCGGCCGCTCCGCCACCGCCGCGAGCCCGGACGCGAGCAGCGCCCCCGGTGTCTGGCGGGCCCGGTGCACGCCCTGCCCCGCCGCCGTGGAGTCACCCAGCATCGTCAGGCGCAGCGGTTCCTCCGAGCCGGCGTACACATACCCGTACAGCCCGTCCGCGCTCGGCGGATGGGGGCTGTGGCCGTTCCCCACCTGGCGCTTCGCCAGCTGGACCTCGGCCAGTACCACTCCGACCGTCGCCGCGCCCAGCAGACCGATCCCACCGCCGCCGTACGCTGCGCCCGCGGCGATCCGGCGTGCCACCCTCGCTCTCGACAAGCTCGTCATGCGTAGCCGCCACCTCCTCTTTGCCGTACACCCACTGCTTGCCCCGTACAGACCGTCGGCCAATCTCAACGAGACGTGAACGCCCAGGAGGGGGCTTAGGCTGACGACACCACCCCAATCACTTCTTTTTCAGCTCCGGAGACAACGGTGCAATTCCACGACTCGATGATCAGTCTCGTCGGCAACACCCCGCTGGTGAGGCTCAACAGCGTGACCGCCGGCATTCAGGCGACCGTCCTCGCGAAGGTCGAGTACTTCAACCCCGGCGGTTCCGTGAAGGACCGCATCGCCCTGCGCATGATCGAGGCAGCCGAGAAGAGCGGCGCACTGCAGCCGGGCGGCACGATCGTCGAGCCGACCAGTGGAAACACAGGTGTGGGCCTTGCCATCGTGGCTCAGCAGAAGGGCTACAAGTGCATCTTCGTGTGCCCCGACAAGGTGAGCACCGACAAGATCAACGTTCTGCGGGCGTACGGCGCCGACGTCGTCGTCTGCCCCACCGCCGTTGACCCCGAGCACCCCGACTCGTACTACAACGTCTCGGACCGGCTCGTGCGGGAGACCCCGGGAGCCTGGAAGCCCGACCAGTACTCCAACCCCGACAATCCCCTCTCCCACTATCACTCCACCGGCCCCGAGCTGTGGGAGCAGACGGAGGGGCGCATCACCCACTTCGTGACGGGCGTGGGCACCGGCGGCACCATCTCCGGGACCGGGCGGTACCTCAAGGACGCCAGCGACGGGAAGGTCCAGGTCGTCGGCGCCGACCCCGAGGGGTCCGTGTACTCCGGCGGCTCCGGGCGCCCGTACCTCGTCGAGGGCGTCGGCGAGGACTTCTGGCCGACCGCGTACGACCGGACCGTCGCCGACGAGATCGTCGCCGTGTCCGACAAGGACTCCTTCCAGATGACCCGGCGGCTCGCCAAGGAGGAGGGGCTGCTCGTCGGCGGCTCCTGCGGCATGGCCGTCGTGGCCGCGCTGCGCGTCGCCGAGCGGCTGGGCCCCGACGACGTCGTGGTCGTGCTGCTGCCCGACAGCGGGCGCGGATACCTCAGCAAGATCTTCAACGACGAGTGGATGGCCGACTACGGGTTCCTGGAGGACGAGGGGCCCAGCGCCCGCGTCGCCGATGTCCTGAGCGACAAGGTGCACGGGGCCATCCCGTCCCTCGTCCACATGCACCCGGACGAGACGGTCGGCGAGGCCATCGAGGTGCTGCGGGAGTACGGCGTCTCGCAGATGCCGATCGTGAAGCCGGGCGCGGGTCACCCGGACGTGATGGCGGCCGAGGTCGTGGGGTCCGTGGTCGAACGGGAACTGCTCGACGCGCTGTTCACCCAGCGGGCTTCCCTCTCCGACCCGCTGGAGAAGCACATGTCGGCGCCGCTGCCCCAGGTCGGCTCCGGTGAGCCGGTCGGCGACCTGATGACCGTGCTCGGTGGCGCCGACGCGGCGATCGTCCTGGTCGAGGGCAAGCCCACCGGTGTCGTCAGCCGGCAGGACCTGTTGTCCTTCCTGGCCAAGGGTGGACGCCAGTAGGAACGTCCGGTGAACTGCGTGCCCCGGAGGGGAACTTCCGGTGTGAGCGATCACGGCGGAACTTCGTGGAAGTGGTACGAGCGCGTCACGTCCGCGCAGCACACGCTTAACACGCGTCCGGCACATTGGTGGATGTCGGCAAGGGCGGGAGCGGCTCCCCGCCCCGGCCGGCACCGAAACGGCGCCAAGGACCTCCGGAGCGGCTCCCGGACCTCCATGGACGCCACGGACGCGTAAGCCTGGCCCTGACCCGGCCCGCGTCCCTCGCGGGGACCGCCGTCGTCCCGCCCCCCGGCAACGGGGGTGCGGCGGTCCCCGCGCAAGCCCGCGAAGGGCCCGGTACCTTGCGGTACCGGGCCCTTTTTGCGTGTGGGTGTTCCGCGTGCGGGTCGTTTGCCGTGCTGCGGGCCGGTGGGGGCTTGTCGCGCAGTTCCCCGCGCCCCTTACGGGGCGTGGTGGCTCACTCTTCCCAATCGCTGTTCTGGGAGGACTTGCGGCGGCGGGTGAAGAAGTTCGGTGAGTTGCGTGCGGCCTGGACCACGTTGACCCCCACGATGCCCGCCCAGGCGACGAGGAGGCCGGGCAGGTCCGCGACCCCGCCGCCGATCGCGGACAGGGGGATCGCGAGGACCAGCGAGACGATGCCGAAGCCGAATCGCTCGCCGAAGGAATCCGAGGATCCCTGCGGGGAGCGCGAGCCCCGGGCCACCACCATCTGCTGTTCCGCGAGCTGACGACGCACCCGGCGGTCGACCGCGCCGTCCAGGCGCTGCTCGACCTTTTCCAGGAACGAGTCGACCAGCGCGGACTCGTACTCTTCGCCCAGTTCCTTGCGTGCGTGCAAGGTGGCGTCGAGTTCCTTCTTGAGTTCGGCGTCGCGGGCTTCCATACCGGTCATAATCCAACGGTAGAGAGCCGGAGCCCGGTTGGCACGGGGGTTAGCCCCCCTGTCCTCGCTGGGCTGTTCCCCACCAGGTGGGGCCCTGCTTCGTCAGGCCTGCTCGGTCAGGCCCTTCTCCTTCGCGTACGCGTTCGCCACGTCCTCCGGGTCCTTCTTGTCCTTGTCGACCTGGCGGTTCAGCTCGGTCAGATCCGCGGTGGTGAGCACGTTGCCCAGTTCGGCGAGGGCCTTGCGGACCGTCGAGTCGGCCTTGCGGTCGGCTATGAGGGGGACGATGTGCTGGCCGGGGATGAGGTTCTTGGGGTCGGTGAGGACGACCCACTTGTTGGCCACGATGTCGGTGTCCGTGGTGAAGAGGTTCGCCACGTCCACGTCGCCCTTCTTCAGGGCGCCCTTCACCAGTGGCCCGGAGGAGTCGAGGGACTTGAACTCCTTGAACTCCACCCCGTACACGTCCTTCAGGCCCACCGAGCCGACCTCGCGTTTCTTCACCTCGGGCGCGGCGCCGATGACGAGCTTGCCGTTCTCCTTCTTCAGGTCGGCGAGGGAGACCAGTCCGTACTTGTCGGCCGTCTCCTGGGTGACGACGAACGCGTCCGAGTCCTCGGCCATGCCGTACGGCAGCACCTGGAGCCCGGCGGGCAGGGCCATCGCGAGGGCGTTCTGCATCTCGCCCTCCTCCGTCGCCTCCGCCTTGGGAGAGAGGTAGTGCAGGAGGGCGCCCTGGTACTCGGGGAGCAGGTCGATGTCGCCGCCCTTGAGGGCGGGGATGAGGATCTCGCGGGTGCCGAGGTTCGGGCGGACCTTCGTCTTCACACCGGCGGCCTCCAGGACGGCCGCGTAGAGGAAGCCGAGCACCTGGTTCTCGGTGAAGTTGGCGGTGCCGATGGTGACACCGTCCTTGCTGGACCCGGCCCCGCCACCGGCACTGCCCCCGCCGTCGAGCGAGGTGATCCCGCTGCTGCACGCGGCGAGAGCGGGAACGGACGCGGCGGCGAAGAGCCCGCCGAGGAGAGTACGTCGATTCATGGGAGGAAGCTCCTGAGGGGAGTTGCTGAGATCAGGGGCGCCCCGTAAGGGGCGCGGGGAACTGCGCGACCAGCCACGGCCGGCCCGCAGATTCAGAACTGCGGCCAGCGGCAGCGTCTACGCGGGGCGATGACGGAACAGCACCCGCTGCAGCCCGCTCAGGCCCAGGTCGAGCACAACGGCGACCAGCGCCACCAGCACCGCCCCGCCCAGCACCTGCACGAGGTCCCGCTGGGCGAGTCCGTCGAACACGTACCGACCCAGCCCGCCGAAGGAGACGTACGCCGCGATCGTGGCCGTGGCCACCACCTGGATCAGTGCCAGCCGCAGGCCCGTCATGATCAGCGGGAGCGCGAGGGGCAGTTCGACCTGGAAGAGGACCTGGTGCCAGCGCATGCCCTGGCCGCGCGCCGCGTCCTTCACGTCCGGGTCGACGGCGGTCATGCCCGCGTACGTGTTCGTCACGATCGACGGGACCGCGAGGGCGACCAGCGCCACGTACACCGGCCACATCGACAGGCCGCTCGCCAGGAAGACGAGGACGACCAGGCCGACGGTGGGCAGCGCGCGACCGAAGGACGCGAGGTTGATCGCGAGGAACGCGCCCTTGCCCGTGTGACCGATCAGCAGGCCCAGGGGGAGGGCGATCGCGGCGGCCACGAGGGTGGCGAGGAGGGAGTACTGGAGGTGTTCGGCGAGGCGGTGGCCGATGCCGTCGGGGCCGGTCCACTGCTCGCCGCTGACCAGCCAGTCGCCGAGGTCCTTGAAGAGTTCGTACATGTCAGGCTCGCCGCCTCGTCCACGGGGTGAGTACGTACTGGACGGCGACCAGCAGCGCGTCCGCGACCAGGGCCAGCAGGAGCGTCAGGACGACGCCGACGATGACCGGGGTCGGGAAGTTGCGCTGGAAACCGTCCGTGAAGAGCTGGCCGAGGCCGCCGTCGCCGATGTACGTGGCCACGGAGACCAGCGAGATCGACATGACCGTGGCGATACGGACGCCCGCCATGATCACGGGGAGCGCGAGGGGGAGCTCGACCGTGAGGAGGGCGCGCAGGGGGCGCGTGCCCATGGCCTTCGCGGCCTCCTTCGTCTTCGCGGGGACCGAGTCGAGGCCTTCGACCGTGTTCCGCAGGAGGACGACGAGGGTGTAGATCGTCAGGCCGATGACCGTGGTGGTGCGGGTCAGGCCGGAGACCGGGAGGAGCAGCACGAAGACCGCGATCGACGGAATCGTGAAGAGGACGTTCGAGAGGCCCAGCAGCACGCCGCGCAGGGGGCGGATCCGGTGGGCGACCACGGCCAGCGGCAGGGAGATCAGCAGGCCGAAGAAGACCGCGGACAGGGCCGCCTGGAGGTGCGAGAAGGTCAGGGTGGTGAGGTCGTCGGTGTGGTCGCCTATCCACGACCAGTCGACGGTCACGAGGCCACCCGGGCTTCCGCGTGGGCCTGGCCCGCGTGCTGGTGGATCTCGTCGCGCGAGGTCACGCCGGTGAGGGCGCCGTCGGCGTCGACGCGGGCCACGAGTCCGGTCGGGGAGGCGATGGACTCGTTGAGGGCGGCCAGCAGGGAGTCGGTGTCGCGCAGCGGCCGTACGGGGAGTTCGGTGTCCCCGGTGTCCTTGGTGCGCCAGTGCAGGGGCCTGCGGGCCTCGTCGAGGGTCAGCTCCCAGGTGCCGCCCTCGGGGGCCGGCGCCTGCGGTATGCCCTTGAGGGGCGTCAGGGACAGGAGCTTCAGGCCGCGTTCGGCGCCCAGGAAGTCCGCGACGAAGTCGTCGGCCGGGCGGGCCAGCAGCTCGGAGGGGGTCGCGCACTGGACGAGATGGCCGCCGGTGCGGAAGATCGCGATCTGGTCGCCGAGCCGTACCGCCTCGTCGATGTCGTGCGTGACGAAGACGATCGTCTTGCTCAACTCCTTCTGGAGCCGCAGCAGTTCGTCCTGGAGCTGGGTGCGCACGACCGGGTCGACCGCACCGAAGGGCTCGTCCATCAGGAGCACCGGCGGGTCGGCGGCGAGCGCGCGGGCCACACCCACGCGCTGCTGCTGGCCGCCGGAGAGCTGGTGCGGGTAGCGCTTCCCGGACTCGGCGGTCAGGCCGACCGTCTCCAGGAGCTCGGCGGCCCTGGCCCGTGCCTTGCGGCGGCCGTGGCCGAGGAGCAGCGGCACGGTCGCGATGTTGTCGAGGACCGTGCGGTGCGGGAAGAGGCCCGACTGCTGGATGACGTAACCGATGGAGCGGCGCAGGTCGGCGGCGTCCTGGTCCAGCACGTCACGGCCGCCGACCCGGATGGTCCCGGAGGTCGGGTCGACCATTCGGTTGATCATTCGCAGGGTGGTCGTCTTGCCGCAACCGGAAGATCCCACGAGGACGGTCACGCCGCCTTCTGGCATCTCCAGGGAGAGGTCGTGGACCGCTGTGGTGCCGTTCGGGAAGCGCTTGTGGACCGCGTCGAACTGGATCATGAGGTGTCCCTTGCCCGGCTGCATATCGTCATGCAGAGTTCTCTGTATCTGAATAGGTTGTCAACGGTTCGGTGTTAATCACCGGTTACTTATGGCCGTCAGGCAAGATCCAACGTCCGGATTGAGGGGAGTTCACGCTCTATGTCGTCTCGGGATGTGGACACACCGGGTGCGGTGACCACCGGCCTCGTGGTGCTGGACGGTTGCAGCACCGGAGTGGCCGACGTCGTACGGCTCGCCGACGGGACCGCACGGCCGGTTCCGGGCACCGAGGCGATGAAACGCGTCGAGGAATCCTGGGACGCCGCCCGGCGGATCGCCGCTACCGGGCGCGTGTACGGCCGCTCCACCGGAGTCGGCGCCAACCGGAACGAGGACGTGCCGACCGAGGCGGCCGCCGAGCACGGTCTGCGCCTGCTGCGCAGCCACGCGGGCGCCATCGGCGAGGAACTGCCCGCCCGGCAGGTCAGGGCGATGCTCGCCGTCCGCGCGAACCAGCTCCTGGCGGGCGGCGCGGGTCTGCGGCCCACCGTCGTCACCGCGCTGTGCGAGGCGCTGGAGGCCGGGGCGTACCCCGTCGTGAACGAGTTCGGCTCGGTGGGGACCGGGGACATCGCGGCCCTCGCGCAGCTCGGGCTGGCGCTGGCCGGGGAGCACCCCTGGCGGGGCGCGGACGCGTCGACCGGAGTGCGCGCGGTCGTGGGCGCCGGTGCCTCGGGAAGCGTGGGCGGCGGCGTGCTCGGCGGGGCGATCGCGGGAGCGGCCACGGGTGCGCTCACCGGTACGCCGGAGACCGTGGGCGCGCCCGAGCCCCAGCCGCTCGACAACAACGACGCCCTCGCGCTGATCAGCAGCAACGCCCTCACCCTCGGACAGGCGGCCCTCGCGCTGCACGAACTGCGCGGGCTCATCGGGGCCACGCAGGTCGTCGCCGCACTGTCACTGGTCGCGGTGGACGGCTCGTACGAGGCGTACGCGGCGCCCGTGCACGCCGCGCGTCCGCACCGCGGTTCGAGTGAAGTGGCCCGGCGCATGCGGCAGTTGATCGGCGCCGCCGACCACCCGACGCCGCCGCTCGGCCGGATCCAGGACCCGTACGGATTCCGGTGTCTGCCGCAGATCCACGGGCCCGCGCACGACGCGGCCGACGCCCTGGAGGAGGTCCTCGCCGTCGAGATCAACGCGGCCGCCGAGAACCCGCTGATCTGCGCCGAGGACATGGCCGCCTACCACCACGGCGGCTTCTACCAGGCCCAACTCGCCCTCGCCCTCGACCACTTCAGGCTCTCCCTCACCCAGGTGGCCCGCCTTTCGACCTCCCGCCTCTCGACCCTCAACGAACCCGCCTACACCCGGCTGCGCCCCTTCCTCGCCGACCACGAGCCCGCCTCCTCCGGCGTGATGATCCTGGAGTACGCCGCCGGGGCCGCCCTCGGTGATCTGCGGGCCTTCTCCGCGCCCGCCTCGCTCGGCCACGCTGTACTCTCCCGGGGCGTCGAGGAGCAGGCCAGCTTCGCCTCGCTCGCAGCCCGTCAGACGCTGCGCGCGTGCGATGCGTACCGGCTCGTCGTGGGCTGCGAACTCGTCGCCGCCGTACGGGCGTTGCGCCAGCGCGAGCTGCGGCCCGACCCGGAGCTGCCGGTGGCGCGGGCGCTGGAACTCGCCGAGTCGGTGCTCGACGCGGACCCGACCGACCGGCCGCTCACGGACGACGTGACGGCGGCGGCCGCGCTGCTCGACCGGTTCACGGACATCTGGAGGGGGAGCACGGCATGAGCGTGGACGGGAACATGAGCGTGAATATGGGCATGGACAGTGACATGGACACGAGCATGGAGACGGGCCCGGTCGGCGAGTCGGGCGCGGCCGACGGGAGCGCGGGTGTGACGGACAGTCCTGCCGGGCGTCTGCAGACGCTCTTCGAGGGCCACCGGCTCACCCCCACGCAGCGACGCATCGCCCACAGCATGGTGCGGCGGGCCGCCGACGTGCCGTTCCTGTCGAGCGTGGAGCTCGCGGAGCTGGCCGGGGTCAGCCAGCCGTCCGTCACCCGTTTCGCCGTGGCCCTCGGCTTCGACGGCTATCCGGCGCTCCGCAAGCACCTGCGCGAGGTCACGCCCGCCGAACCCGCGGCGGACACGGGCTCGTACAACGAGTACCAGCAGGCCGTCGAGGCCGAGATCGAGAACCTGCGCCATCTCGCCTCCGTGCTCGCGGACCCGCGTCCCGTGGAGCGGGCCGGACGGCTGCTCGCCGCCTCACGGCCGCTGCCCGTGCTCGGACTGCGGGCCGCCGCCTCCCAGGCCTACGGCTTCGCGTACTTCGCCGCCAAGGTCCATCCGGACGTACGGCTGCTGCACGAGGGCGGCACGATGGTCCACGACCGGATCGACTCGGCCGTACGGGCCGGGGCCACGACCCTGCTGTGCTTCGCGCTGCCCCGGCACCCGCGGGAGGTCGTGGACACGCTGGCCTACGCGAAGGAGGCCGGGCTGACCGTCGTCACCGTGGCGGACTCGGCGTTCGCACCGGTCGCCAAGGTGTCCGACCTGCTGCTGCCCGCCGCCGTCGGGACCGGGCTCGCCTTCGACACGGCGTGCGCGCCGATGCTGCTCGGGCGGGTGCTCCTTGAGGCGATGTGCGACGGGCTGCCCCAGGCACAGGCACGCCTGGAGGAGTTCGACGCGCGGGCCGCCGCACGGGGCCTGTTCGTCGAGTAGCGGTACCGCGTCGGGTACGGAGTCGCCTTTTTTGGGTCCGCTCTCAGACGTGTCTCACTTTCGCTCGCTAGCCTGCGTGCCCAAAAGAGGCGTCGATGAGTCGGTGAGGAGCGGATCGTGACGCGCGGAGGGCAGGGACTGGCGCGGGTGGCCGTCGTCGTACGGGCCGGGGCGGCACCGTTGTGGTGGCTCGGAGTGATCTCGGCGGGTGTGGGTGTACTGGTGCCCGGCATCACCGGGCGCCGGATCGGGGTGATGGCGGGAGCCGCGCTCTTCCTGATCACCGCGGCCGTGGTGGCCCTGGTACGGCACAAGCGGTACGTGGCGCTGGTCGGCGGGGCCGCCCGGGCCGGGAAGCACGATGTGCTCCAGGACCGGGCCGTGACGGTACGGAACTGGCGGCGCGGGCACCGGTGGTGGCTGCTGCTCGCCCTCGTGGGAGCACTGGGCTCGGCGTTCGCCGTCCCCGCGGCCGGAGGCATGCTGCTCGCCGGGGCCGGAACGGGCCTTCGCCTCAAGGCGGCCCGGATCGGACGGCTCGAACGGGCGGCCGAGTCGCTCGTCTGGGTCCGTGTCGACTGGCTCGGGCGCGGGGCCGGCGTTCCGGCGGGCAAGCGGGTCAAGGGCTATCGCGCCACGGGGATCGCCGCGGGCGACGCCGCGCCCGGTGGGGCGCGGCGTCGGGGTGGCGTGCTCGTCTGAGCCCCGGGGCGGGGTCAGACCTCCAGATCGGCCTCGATCCTCTTCAACTGGTGCCTGGCCATCGCGAGGTTGGAACGCTTGGCGTCGAGCACCAGGTACAGGAAGAGACCGTTGCCGCCGCGGCCCTTCATCAGGCGGATCAGGTGGTACTGGTCGGACAGCGTGATCAGGATGTCCTCGATCTCGCCCTTGAGACCCAGGTGCTCCATGGTGCGGATCTTGGCGCGTACGACGTCGGTGTTGCCGGCCGCCGCGACCGTGAGGTCGAAGCCCTTGCTGCCGCCGATCGTGCCCAGCGCCATACCGCTGGTGTAGTCGACGAGAGCGGCTCCGGTCGCGCCCTCGATGGAGGCCAGGGCCTCTTTCAGAGAGGTTTCGGTGTTCGCCATGGTCGTGACTGTCCTTTCGGTTCGGTGAGTTCGGACCGGCGAGTTCGGTCCGGTGGATCCGTGCTCAACGGCTCTTGCCGGTCGGCTCGGTGGTGGTGGTGCGCGCGACGCGCGCGGTTCGGGTGCGGGGCGCGGAGGGCTTCGCCGGGGCCCGCGCGGCCGGGGCGGGCCGGCTCTCGACCGCGGCCTCGACGAGCTCCCCGATCCGGGTGCCGGAGCGGCGCCCTTCGAGGTGCAGCCGGCCGACGTTCGCCCGGTCACCGGCCAGCAGCGTCAGCACGGCGGAGGGTCCCGCCGCGTAGGTCGCCAGATAGCCGTGCTCGCCGTGCAGCAGCAGTTCGCGGAAATCGCCCCGTCCGGTCGCGTCCGCCATGCGCAGGGCGACTCCCAGCGCGGCGGCGGTGAGCGCGGCGAGCCCCTCCGGCTCCACGCCCGGGGTGTCCTGGGCCAGCACGAGGCCGTCGACGCTGGCCGCGAGGGCACCCGTCAGTTGGGGCACTCGCGCCCGCAACCGGTGTAGTTCGTCGAGGACTTCGGCCTCGGCCGCCATCAGTTGTCTCCTCTCGGCACGCTGTCGGAGCGCGCGGATCACAAGGCCTCCAAGGCGTCTCTGAGACGGCGCAGCAGGGCGACGTCGGGATCGGCCGACGCCTGCGCCGCCTCCGCGGCCTGCGCGACCACCGTGGAGACGGGGGACAGGGGGGTTGCGGGTGCTTCCGGCGTCCGGGCTCGGTCCGGTCCGGACGGGACCGGCCCGGATTCGGCGGGCCCGGATTCGTCCGGTCCGGACGCGAGGGAACCGGACGGGAGTGGCCCTGACGCGATCGTCGGCGATCGCGGCGTCACGATTCCGGCGGCCGCGAGCCGCCGGAGGTCGACCAGGGTGTGGAATCCCGGACGGCCGAGCACCAGCGAGATGTCCGACGCCGTGCGCTCACCGTCCACCTGGTCGAGGACCGTGCGCTGACGCGGGGGAAGGATCGAGTCGACGGCACGGCCGGTCCGTACGAGCGGCTCGGTGTCCGTGCCCGGCTCCGGCCAGATGCGGTGCAGCAGATCGCGACGCCGCAGCGTCTCCCGCTCCACCGCGTCCACGGAGACCGGCCGCACGGGACCGATCCAGTGCGCGACCCCGTACCGGAACCGCGCCGGACCGCTGCTCGGGCCGAGCGTGAAGAACGCCGCGTCGTACAGCGCGCCCAGATGGCACAGCTCGAGGGCGCCCGCCGTCAGTCGCCCGCTGTCCACCAGGAACCGTCCGACCCGCCGCTCGGCCCCCGCCTCCGAGACCGCCTCCCACCAGCCCTCCGAGCCCAGCGCGCCGCGGGTGGTGAGCAGCACGTCGAGCCCGGGTGTCGCGGGGCTCTCCGCGTGCACCACCTGGCCCTCGACCAGATACAGCACACCGCGCTCCCGCGTCAGGACGCCGGTGGCGCGTTCCTCGGCGAGACGGCTGAGCATCGGGCTGAGGGTGGGCGGGATGCCGGACCGTGGTTCCGCGCGGTTCGGGGAGCCGCGGTCCGGGGTGGTGCGGTCCGCCGGGACGTGGTCCGTCCTGACGGGATCCGCCGTGTCGCCGCCGGCTCTGTCGTCGTCGGCTCTGTCGCGGCCGGGCAGGGGGCGTGCCTCCACCGTGGTCACCCCACCACCAGCCGCTCCGCCATCTCGCCCAGGCGTATGCGGGCCAGGGCGAGATTGCCGTCCGAACGACCCAGCCACAGATGCAGGAACACACTGCTGTCGAACGTCGTACGGACGAAACGCAGGACGTGGTAGCTGTCCTTGTTGCAGATGATGAGATCTTCGACCGGCGGCTGTCCGCCGGACCAGTCGGCTCCTTCCTCGGGGGCGAAGGCCTTGTGCTCCGCGGCCAGGCGGGCGAGTTCCGCCGCCTCGGCCGCGGTGGCCTCGTGGTCTCCGTTGGGTGAGTCCCCGACCGTGCCAAGAGCCAGTCCGCTGGTCCAGTCGACCACCGAGGCTCCCCGGGCTCCGGGCAGTCTCATGGCCTCCAGCAGGCACTCGTCGATTCCGGGCACGGTGCTTCCCTCCCGCCCGTTGTGGTTCGGCTGAGTGACGCCGAAACTACGCAACGTGTGCGCGAGGAGTGATGGTTCTGGCATTTTCCTGAGGAACATGCCAGCCGCTGGCTAGAGTGTGTGGATTTTCCCTTTCAGTCCTCGTTCCTTACACGCAGCACCACCTTGTTCAGTGCCCACAGGCCCACCCCCACAGCCAGCAGCACCCCGGCGCGGATGTAGACGTCCGCGGGACGGTCGGCCAGCGGACCGGCGAGGATCAGGGCGGTGATCGCGCCGAGCACCGGAAGCACGGTCGGCGTACGGAAGTGCTGGTGGTCGACGGGGTCGCGGCGCAGTACGAGAACCGCGATGTTGACCACCGCGAACACGCACAGGAGCAGGAACGACGTCGTGTCGCCCAGGCCCTCGATCTCGCCCGTGGACACCAGCGCGATCGCGAGCAGCGTCACGAAGGCGATGCCCACCACGGGTGTGCGACGCGTGGGCAGGACGCGGGCCATCCCGCGCGGCAGGATGCGTTCGTTGGCCATGCCGTAGCACAGGCGCGAGGCCATCATGATGTTGATCAGCGCGGAGTTGGTGACGGCGAACAGGGCGATGAGCGCGAAGAGTTTGTGCGGGAAGTCGACGCCGCCGGCCTTCACGACCTCCAGCAGAGGGCCGCTCGAACCCTCCAGCACCTTGTAGTCGACCAGCAGCGACGAGACCAGCGCCACCAGGACGTAGATCGTGCCCGTGACCGCCACACCGATGAAGATCGCCCGCGGGAAGGTGCGCACGGGATCCTTCGTCTCCTCGGCCATGTTCACCGAGTCCTCGAACCCGACGAACGCGAAGAAGCCCAGCGCCGTCGCGCCCAACACCCCTGTCATCAGGGCATATCCGGTGCCGCTCGCCTCGAACTCGCCCAGCCGGGACGGCTCCCCGTCGCCGTTCAGCACGGCCCACGCGCCGATCGCGAGGATGATCACCAGGCCCGTCAGCTCCACCAGCGTCAGGACCACGTTCGTCTTCACGGACTCCGACACGCCCCGCAGGTTCAGGGCGGCCAGCAGCAGGATGAAGCAGATCGCGATGAGTGTCGGCGGCAGCGCGTCGCCCGTCAGCTCCGACAGGTAGTCACCGCTGAAGGCGCGGGCCGCCGCGCTCGCCGACGACAGGCCCGAGCACATCACCATGAACGCGACGATGAAGGTCAGGAAGGGGACCTTGAACGCCTTCTGTGTGTAGAGCGCCGCCCCGGCCGCCTTCGGATACTTGCCGACGAGTTCCACGTACGACGCGGCCGTCAGGATCGCCACGACGAAGCCGATGGCGAACGGCAGCCACAGCGCCCCGCCGACCTTCCCGGCGACCTTGCCGGTGGTGGCGTAGATGCCGGTCCCGAGGATGTCGCCGATCACGAAGAGGATCAGCAGCTTGGGGCCGAGGACGCGCTTGAGACCCGGCTCCTCGGCGGGCGCCGGTGTGCCCGCGGTGGATTCTGCGGTGGACAAGAGAACCTCCCCCGATCGGTGATCCGTCCGGGGACGTGTTCCCTGGGGCGCGCGCGGGATGCCGCTCGGGCACCGGCTCAGAGGTTCATCAGAGCTCCGCCCCGGCGTGGGCGCCTCAGAACGTGCCGGTCAGCGACTCCGCGTGCGCCCCTCCCGACTCCGCCACGATCTCGTCCAGCGTCTGCGGCGTCCGCACCACGGCGAACCGCACCCCGCCCGCCTTGTCGGGACCGAAGCCGTAGATCCCGGGCCGCGCGAGGGAGTTGTACGCGTAGTGGTGCGCGAAGTAGTACGCCCCCGTGTCCAACGCGGCCGCGTAGTCGCCCTGTTCGAGCAGCGGCATCGACCGCTCCTCCGCCAGCAGGTCGCCCGCGAAGCACGCGGGACCCGCCACGTCCTGCACCACGTCGGGCCCCGCCTTGGGCCGCCCCTTCGTGTCGTACGCGGCCACCCGCAGCGGCCAGGACCGCGGCGCGTACACCGTGCGGGCCGCCACCTGCACCCCCGCGTGCGTCACCGCGATCGCCCGTCCGCCGGCCGACTTCGCGTACTCGACCCGCGCCAGCACCACCCCGTGCTTGGCGAGCAGCGACCGCCCGAACTCCGTGACCAGCCCGTACCGCCCGTCGAACAGCCCCGGCACGGTCGCCGCGAGCAGCCGCGCGTACTCCTCGTACGTGGGCGTGTGCGTGTCCGACCCGAAGTTCACCGGCAGTCCGCCGCCGATGTCGAGGGTGTCGATCTGCCGCCGCCCGGCCCGCTCGTTGATCTCCTCCGCGAGCCCGTACGTCTCCGCGACCGCCCGTGCCATCAGCTCCAGCGGCATCCCCTGCGAACCGGAGTGCGCGTGCAGCCGCGTCAGCCACGGCCGGTCCAGATACGCCCGTACGACCCACTCGCGGGCCCCCTCGTCCCGCAGCGCCACCCCGAACTTCGAGGTCGCCGTCGCCGTCGACAGCGCGCCGATCGAACCCCCGCCGACCTGCGGATTCACCCGGATCCCGATGGGGGAGCGGGTCGAGGCCGACTGCACGAGGGCGTCGAGGCGGTACAGCTCCTGCGGGTTGTCCGCGTTGACCGCGATGCCCAGGGCGAGCGCCTCCCGCAGCTCTGCCGGGGTCTTGGCGGGCGAGTCGAGGACCGTACGGGACGGCGGGACCCCGGCCGCGCGGGCGAGGGCCAGCTCGCCCGGGCTCGCGACCTCCGCGCCGATGCCCTCCCGGCGCAGCAGCCGCAGCACCGGCACGAGCGGGGTCGCCTTCACCGCGAACGCGTGCAGCACGGGCGTCCCCGGTGCCGTCACCGCGTCGAAGGCCGCGTGCAGGGCCGCCGCCGAGGCCCGGATGCCGGTGATGTCGAGGAGCCCGACGATGGGACTGAGGGGACCGACCAGCCCCTGCTCAACGGCCGCGCGAACGGCCTCGTCCCGTCGTAGGCCCCCGTCCGGACCCTTCGGAGTTCCGTCCGGTTCTTCGCCCGTCGCGTCCGCGTCTCCCGTGCCTGTGTATGCCGCCATACATCCAGCCAAACATCCGCGCCGCGCCCGTGCTGGGCCACGAAGGTATTGACTAGTTCTATTCAGGCGATCAGGATGTGAATATCGACTGAATGACCGGCACCACCCGGAGCACTCACCAGCCGCCAGGAGGCAGACCATGTCAGGACCCCGCCCCGTCCGAGCACCACGCGGTACGGAACTGAGCGCCCTGGGATGGCAGCAGGAAGCCGCGCTGCGGATGCTGCAGAACAACCTCGACCCCGAGGTCGCCGAGCACCCCGACAAGCTCGTCGTCTACGGCGGCACCGGCAAGGCGGCCCGCGACTGGCGCTCCTTCGACGCCATGGTCCGTACGCTGCGCACCCTCAAGCAGGACGAGACGATGCTCGTCCAGTCCGGCCGGCCCGTCGGCGTCATGCAGACCCACGAGTGGGCCCCGCGCGTCCTCATCGCCAACTCCAACCTGGTGGGCGACTGGGCGAACTGGGAGGAGTTCCGCCGCCTGGAGGCCCTCGGCCTCACCATGTACGGGCAGATGACCGCCGGCTCCTGGATCTACATCGGCACCCAGGGCATCCTCCAGGGCACCTACGAGACGTTCTCCGCCGTCGCCGCCAAGAAGTTCGGCGGCACGCTCGCGGGCACGATCACCCTCACCGCCGGCCTCGGCGGCATGGGCGGCGCCCAGCCGCTCGCCGTCACCATGAACGACGGCGTCGCGATCTGTATCGACGTCGACCCGCGCGCCATCGAGCGCCGCATCGAGCACCGGTACCTCGATGTGAAGGCCGACTCCCTGGAGCACGCCCTCCAACTCGCCGTCGAGGCCCGCGACGCCCGCCGCCCGCTCTCCATCGGGCTCCTCGGCAACGCCGCCGAACTGCTGCCGCGCATGCTCGCCGAGGGCGCTCCCATCGACATCGTGACCGACCAGACCTCGGCCCACGACCCGCTGGCCTACCTCCCCGTGGGCGTCGACTTCGACGACATGGCCTCGTACGCCGCGAAGGACCCGGCCGGTTTCACGACCCGTGCCCGTGAGTCCATGGCCCGGCACGTGGAGGCCATGGTCGGCTTCATGGACGCCGGCGCCGAGGTGTTCGACTACGGCAACTCCATCCGCGGTGAGGCCCAACTCGCAGGGTACGAGCGGGCGTTCGCCTTCCCCGGCTTCGTCCCCGCCTACATCCGGCCCCTCTTCTCCGAGGGCAAGGGCCCCTTCCGCTGGGCGGCGCTCTCCGGTGAGGCCTCGGACATCCACAAGACGGACAAGGCGATCCTCGACCTCTTCCCGGAGAACGAGTCCCTGCACCGCTGGATCAAGCTGGCCGGTGAGCGTGTGCACTTCCAGGGCCTGCCCGCCCGGATCTGCTGGCTCGGCTACGGCGAGCGGGACAAGGCCGGCGAGCGGTTCAACGACATGGTGGCCAGCGGTGAGCTGCAGGCTCCCCTCGCCATCGGGCGCGACCACCTCGACTGCGGGTCCGTCGCCTCTCCCTACCGGGAGACCGAGGCCATGCTCGACGGCTCCGACGCGATCGCCGACTGGCCGCTGCTGAACGCCATGGTGAACGTCGCCTCCGGGGCGTCCTGGGTGTCCATCCACCACGGTGGCGGTGTGGGGATGGGGCGGTCCATCCACGCGGGTCAGGTGTCGGTGGCGGACGGTACGAAGCTGGCCGGGGAGAAGATCCGGCGCGTGCTGACCAATGACCCCGGGATGGGTGTCATCCGGCATGTCGACGCGGGGTACGACATCGCGGAGACCGTGGCCGATGAGCGGGGCGTCCGGGTTCCCATGCGGGAAGGCGAGTCCGCGTGAGCCTGCCGTTCGGTGGAGAGCGGGACTCCTCTTCCCCCACCCCGCCCCTTCCCGAAACCATGGGCTCTGCCCCTGGACCCCGCCGGGGGCTCCGCCCCCAGACCCCCGATCGGCCTGAACGGCCTCGTCCTCAAACTCCCCCACTCTCGGCTTCGCTCGAGCGGGGGGACCCCCACGACGGGCTGAAAATGCCTGGACCGGACTCGAAGACTCAGCCTCGCTCAGCGCCTCCCTCCTTCCACGACATGTGGCGGGAGTTGCAGCCCATCGGGCGCCACCCCGACTCCGGTGGCTACCGGCGGTTCGCCTGGACCGGGGCCGATCGGGACTGTCGGGACTGGTTCGAGGAGCAGGCCCGGGGGCGGGGGCTGAGCTATGAGCTGGACCGGAACGGGAACCAGTGGGCCTGGCTCGGTGATCCCGCCGCGGGGGACGCCGTCGTCACCGGGTCGCATCTCGACTCGGTGCCCGATGGGGGTGCCTTCGACGGTCCCCTCGGTGTCGTGTCGTCCTTCGCCGCGCTGGATGAGCTGCGGAGCAGAAACGCACGGTTCACCAAGCCCCTCGCCATCGTGAACTTCGGTGACGAGGAAGGGGCCCGGTTCGGGCTCGCCTGTGTGGGGTCACGGCTCGCGGCCGGGGAGCTGACCGTCGAGCGGGCACGGCAGCTCCGGGACGGTGACGGGGTCAGCCTGCCGCAGGCCATGGAGGCCGCCGGCTACGACCCGGACGTCATCGGGGCCGACCCCGAGCGCCTGGCCCGGATCGGCGCGTTCGTCGAACTGCACGTGGAGCAGGGCCGTGCCCTCGACCTCTCCGGCGACCAGGTCGGCATCGCCAGCGCCATCTGGCCGCACGGGCGGTGGCGGTTCGACTTCAGGGGCGAGGCCAACCACGCGGGGACCACCCGACTGGTGGACCGCCGCGACCCGATGCTGTCCTACGCCGAGACCGTGCTCGCCGCCCGGCGGGAGGCACAACTCGCGGGTGCCGTGGCGACCTTCGGCAAGATCTCCGTCGAGCCGAACGGCGTCAACGCCATCCCGTCCCTCGTGCGCGGCTGGCTCGACTCCCGCGCCGCCGACCAGGCGACCCTCGACACGGTCGTGAGCGGCATCGAGAAGGCGGCCCGCGAGTACGCCGACGAGCACGGGGTCCAACTGGACATCGTCAGGGAGTCGTTCACCCCCGTCGTCGAGTTCGAGCACGCCCTGCGGGACGAGATCGCGCGCATCCTGGGCAGGGAGAAGGAGGCGGACCTCAAGGTCCCCGTCCTCGGAACGGGCGCGGGACACGACGCCGGGATCCTCTCCGGAACCATCCCCACCGCCATGCTGTTCGTACGCAACCCCACGGGCGTCTCGCACTCGCCGGCCGAGTACGCCGCCGAGGACGACTGCGTGGCCGGGGTGACCGCACTCGCCGACGTACTGGAAGGGCTGGCCTGCACGTGAGCGCGCGAGGCACGACCTACTGGCTGGAGCACGCCTGGCTCGACTCCTTCGTCGAGCCGGGTGTGGCCCTGGACGTGGACTCGGAGGGGCGGATCGCCGCCGTCCGCACGGGCGTCGACGCCCCGCCCCCGGGCGCCGAGATCCTGCGCGGACTGACCCTTCCCGGTCTCGCCAACGCCCACAGCCACGCCTTCCACCGTGCCCTGCGCGGCACGGTCCAGGTCGGCTCCGGCACCTTCTGGACCTGGCGCGAGATCATGTACTCCGTCGCGGACCGGCTGACCCCGGACACGTACCACGCGCTCGCCCGCGCGGTGTACGCCGAGATGGCCCTCGCCGGGATCACGGCCGTCGGTGAGTTCCACTACGTCCACCACGCGCCCGGCGGCACCCCGTACGCCGACCCGAACGCCATGGGCGAGGCCCTCATCGAGGCCGCCGCCGAGGCGGGCATCCGCATCACCCTCCTCGACACCGCCTACCTCGCCTCCGGCCTCCTCAACAAGCGCACCGGGCAGCCCCCGAACCGGCACCAGCTCCGCTTCTCCGACGGCACCGCGGAGGCCTGGGCCGCACGCTGTTCAGTTCTCAAGGACCGGGATCACGCTCGGATCGGGGCCGCCATCCACTCCGTACGGGCCGTGCCCGCGGGGCAGTTGGAGGCCGTGGCTCGGTGGGCCGAGGAGCGGCGGGCCCCGCTCCATGTGCACCTGTCCGAGCAGACGGCGGAGAACGACGCCTGCCTGGAGGCGCACGGCTGCACGCCCACCCGGCTGCTCGCCGACCACGGGGTGCTCGGCCCGCGCACGACGGGCGTCCACAACACCCACCTCACCGACGAGGACATCGCGCTGCTCGGCGGCTCCACGACCGGCACCTGCATGTGCCCGACCACCGAGCGCGACCTCGCCGACGGCATCGGACCTGCCGTCGCGCTCCAGCGGGCGGGCTCGCCGCTGTCCCTCGGCTCCGACAGCCACGCCGTCATCGACCTGCTCGAAGAGGCACGCGCCATGGAGCTGAACGAGCGCCTGCGCACCCGCACCCGCGGCCACTGGACGGCGGCGGCGCTCCTGCGCGCCGCCTCCGCGGACGGTCACGCGGCCCTGGGCTGGGACGACGCGGGCACCCTCGAACCCGGCGCGCTCGCCGACTTCACGACGATCGCGCTCGACTCGGTCAGAACAGCGGGGCCGGTGCCGCGGCTCGGCGCCGAGACGGCCGTATTCGCGGCGACCGCGGCGGACGTGCGCCATACGGTCGTGGGCGGCCGGCACGTCGTACGCGACGGGGTCCATGCCCTCGTGCCGAACGTGCCGCGGGCCCTGGCCGACGCCGTCGAAGCCCTGCGCGCCTGATCCTCGCGCCCCGCCCGAGCCCGAGCCCCGACAAGGACGCCATGAGTACTGCGAACGGCACGACGACCGTCATCACCAACATCGCCAGTCTGGTCACCAACGATCCCTCCCTCGGCGACGGGTCTCCTCTCGGTCTGATCCAGGACGCGGCCGTCGTCATCGACGGCGACCGCATCGCGTGGACCGGTGATTCAAGAGAAGCACCCGCCACTGACAATCGGGTCGACGCCGGTGGCCGCGCGGTGATCCCGGGCTTCGTCGACTCCCACTCGCACCTCGTCTTCGCGGGCGACCGCACGCAGGAGTTCAACGCCCGGATGTCCGGCCGGGCCTACAGCGCCGGCGGCATCCGTACGACCGTCGCCGCCACCCGGGCGGCGAGCGACGAGGAGTTGGAGCGCAACCTCACCCACTACCTCGCCGAGGCCCTGCGCCAGGGCACGACCACGTTCGAGACGAAGTCCGGCTACGGGCTGACGGTCGAGGACGAGGCCCGGGCCCTGCGCATCGCGTCCGCACACACCGACGAGGTCACCTACCTCGGCGCCCACATCGTCTCCCCGGACTTCGCCGACGACCCCGCCGCGTACGTCGCGCTCGTCACCGGCGAGATGCTCGACGCCTGTGCCCCGTACGCCCGTTGGGTCGACGTCTTCTGCGAGAAGGGTGCCTTCGACGGGGACCAGGCCCGCGCGATCCTCACGGCGGGCAAGGCGAAGGGCCTGCACCCGCGCGTCCACGCCAACCAGCTCTCGTACGGCCCCGGAGTGCAGCTGGCCGTGGAACTGGACGCCGCCTCGGCGGACCACTGCACCCACCTCACGGACGCGGACGTCGACGCCCTCGCGAGCGGCGACACCGTGGCGACCCTGCTCCCCGGCGCGGAGTTCTCCACCCGCGCCGAATGGCCGGACGCCCGCCGTCTCCTCGACGCGGGGGCCACGGTCGCCCTGTCGACCGACTGCAACCCCGGCTCGTCCTTCACCTCCTCTGTCCCCTTCTGCATCGCCCTCGCGGTACGGGACATGGGGATGACGCCGGACGAGGCCGTGTGGTCGGCGACGGCGGGCGGCGCGACAGCACTTCGGCGCACCGATGTCGGCCGCCTCACCCCGGGCGCGTACGCGGACCTCGCGTTCCTCGACGCCCCGAGCCACGTCCACCTGGCCTACCGGCCGGGCGTACCGCTGGTCGACCAGGTGTGGCGGCGGGGCGTACGCGTGGCCTGAGGCGGGCACCGAGGGCGGGTCCTGGGCGGGCGGTCTCTCAGCCCGCCTTGGCCCGGGACCCGTACATCAGCCGCCGCAGCACCGCCTCGGCCGGGCCCCGGCGCCCCCCGCGCTCCAGGGCGTACGCCCCCGCCACCGTCAGCAGCCACACGCCGGCCGCGAAGAGCGCCATGGTCCAGCTGGACAGGTGCTCGCCGAGACCGAGCCCCCAGGCGGCCAGCACCGGCGCGAAGAGCAGCGAGTGCGCGAGGTAGCAGGACAGGGACCGCTTGCCGACCGCCGACACCGCCGTGACGACCGTGGCACCAACCCCAACCCCAACCCCAACCCCCGTGCGCGCCCCGGCCCTCGCAACCTCACCCTGACTTGCACCCGCACCCACGCGCGCCGCCCCGCGACCGCTCCACCAGTGCACGAAGAGCGCGACGACGGCGACGTAACCGAGCCCGGCGGCATTGCCCGTGACGTCTCGGAGCAGGGTGAGCGCCCCCTCCTCGCTCTGCGCGTCGGCCGGTACCTCCAGGGCGCCGACGTGGGCGAGCGCGGTGGGCAGCGCGCCGAGCCAGCCGACCGCGATGCCGATGACGGCCGTACGGCGCAACAGAGTCAGATGGCGTCCGGGCTCCTCCAGGACACGGCGGCGGGCCGCCCAGAAGCCGAGCAGGAAGACGACGTACCCGCCGGCGACCATCGCCAGCGCAGAGGCCAGGAACGTGACGAACAGCCCGGTCTCCAGCCGGGTCTGAGCCGCTGTGAGCCAATTTCCCTCCTGTGCCGCATACGCCATGAAGCCGGGCTCCGCGCCCGCGTCCCCGAGCGTGCCCAACTCGCCCCGGAGCAGGGCCGACACGACGGGCTGGGCCGCGAAGAACACGATCAGTACGACGCCGACGCAGATCCACCGCTTCAGCGCGCGCTCGCTGCGCCGCAGGAAGACCAGGCCGAGGACGAGGCTCAGCACTCCGTAGTAGCCGACGATGTCGCCCGCCATCAGCAAGGTGGAGTGCAGCAGCCCGATGACGATCAGCCACAGACTGCGCCTGCGCAGGATCCTGGCGGCGCCCCGCTCGGAGTTGCCGGCCGCGGTCTGCCGGAGGAAGAGCTGCATCATCCCGTAGCCGAAAAGGAACGCGAAGAGCGGATAGACCCGCAGGTCCAGCACGATGATCATGGTGAACTGCACCGCGTGGTCGAGCCACGAGCCGTCCACGGGCTGCCAGCCCGAGGGGCCGCGCCGGGCCGCCCAGAGGTGGAAGGCGGTGTTGGACAGAACGATGAGCAACAGCATGATCCCGCGTGCGAGGTCGGGTGCGAGCGCCCGCTCCTCGGCCCGCACGCCCCCGCGTCGTACCGGCGTCTCTTCGCTCGTGGTCGTCATGACCCCACGCTAGGAAGGGCCTGACCTGCGCGATATCGGTCGGCGGTCCAGCACCGACCGACCAAGGGATGACACCGAGCCGGAGGACCGCGACCAAAGTCGCCGCCGAACGCCCCCTCGGTCAGCCCCCGGCGAGGAATCCCGGCGAGGCACCCTGGCCCGGAATCCCGGCCCGGAGCCCCGCCCGGAGGTTCAGGCAGGCCCCGCCCCCGCCCGCCACAACTGCTCAGTCCGTTCCGTGTCGGGGGCCAGGTCGAGGCCGTCGTCGCCGTACGGAGTCAGCGCGTGGTCCGGGGCGACGGCCGGGCGGATCGCGCCGTCGGCGGACACCGCGAACCGCAGGTTCACGGCGTTGCGGCCGCCGAGCGAGTCGCACTCCCAGATGCCCACGCCGTCGTCCGTTGCGCCGCGGCTGTCCAGGCAGAAGTCGGGGTCCGCGTACGACTGCAGCGCGCCCCGGTCGGTGTCGACGCGCCAGCGCTGGGTGCCGGACGAGGAACAGGGGGCCGTGATGACGTCCGAGCCCTTCTCCATGTCGCCGTGCAGGATGTCCAGGCAGCGGCCGGTGGAGCGGTTCACGACCTGGGCGTAACCGCCGTTCGGAGGTGGCGCAGGGGCGGCCGGCGGGCTGGACGTCGGGTGGGACGGGCTCGGGGACGCCGACTTCGACGGACGCGAACTCTTCGTCGGGGACGGGGAGTCGGTGCCGCCCGTGGGGGACGCGGAGGGTGCCGTCGGGACCGTGGCCGTCACCGTGACCGCCGGCGGGGGCACCGGATTCCCCGCGCTTCCCGCCGTGTCGGGCCCTGAGCCGCCCGAGGGGACGAGGAAGAGCAGCAGTGGGGCCAGGGCGACCCCGAGTGCCGCGGAGGCCAGCACGAGGCGACGGGAGGGCGGCCAGGCCGCCAGGGACCCCCAAGTGGCCGACTCCGTCCGCAGGGTGGCGCGCGAGCGGGCCGCCGCGCCCGTGGCGTACGCCGTGCCGGCCCAGGGCAACAGGCCCTCGGCCAGGCCCGTGTGCGGGTCGTCCCGCAGCGCGGACAACTCCTCGTAGGCGGTGGCGCAGTGCGCGCACTCGGCCATGTGGGCGCGCAGATCCGTGCTGTGGCGGGGGCTGTCGGGGCGTACCGACTCCTCGATCAGCCGGCGGAAGTCCTGGCAGCGCCGATCGCCGGAGGCGGCGAGATGGCTCTTCAGGAAGGACGCGCGCAGTGCCTGGAGCGCCGGCTCCGTTCCGTACGTCACGTCCTCGCGGGTGAGTCCCAGCAGGCCTGCCGTGTTCTCCTCGGGCTCCTGCTCCACGATCCCGTACCAGGCGAGGCCCTGGACCCGGGAGGGGAGCGACCGGAACGCGTCGAGCAGCGGCGGCGTCGGGCCCTCGGGACCGGCCGTGCGCAGCCGCGCGAGCAGACCGGGGTCGAGCCGGCCGGCCCGTTCGTCCCCGGCCCAGGTGACGGCCACCCGCCCCGTCAACAGCAGGAGTTGGTGCCGCCAGGGGCCGCCCGGGTCGGAACCGCGAGCGGTCTCCTGGGCCGCCAGGGCGAACGCCCGGTCCGTCAGCTGCCGCGCCGCGGAGTCGACGGTGGTGCACAGGCGGGCGTACGCGAGGACCGCCGGCCGGTGCCGCACGCGCAGTTCACGCAGTGCCGCGTACGCGGTCTTGGTGTCCGCGCGCAGCAACTCGGTGAGCCGCGCGTCGGCCGCACCCGCGTGCACGCCGCCCCCGCCCCCGTTACCGGCGCCATCGCCGGCTCCCTGCCCCTCGCCCCGAACCATCCACGTGCCTCCCTGCACCCCCGTGCCTCACCCGCCGGACAACTGACATACCAGCCAGTTTGGCGAGTGACCATAGTGATGGAAGGTGAACAGTGAAGAAAGGGGTTCCCGTGGGTAACTCGGGGGACACGAGGGCCGGACCCGGGTGCTCGGAGAGCGTGAAGCGGCGGGATCCGCGAGCCGGAAGCCGCGTGAGCCGCGGGCCGGAACCCGCGTGAGCCGCGGGGGGCAGGCGCGTCATCCGCGGGCGCGAACCCGCGTGACCGGCGGACAACGCACTCGGGGCCGGGCCGGATGATCCGGCCCGGCCCCGAGCGCACACCTACGCGCCTCGTGCGCCGGCACGACCGCAAGCCCTGCGCGGTCGTGCGGTGGAGGTGGCGACGGCGACCGTCACTCCTCGACGGTCAGTCCCCTGCGCAGCCGCACCAGCGTCCGCGAGAGCAGCCGCGAGACGTGCATCTGCGAGATGCCGAGCTCGTCACCGATCTCGGACTGCGTCATGTTGGCGACGAACCGCAGGGACAGGATCTGCCGGTCGCGCGGCGGGAGTTCGGCGATCAGCGGCTTCAACGACTCGACGTACTCGATGCCTTCGAGCCCGTGGTCCTCGTAGCCGATCCGGTCCGCCAGCGCGCCCTCGGAGTCGTCCTCCTCGGGCTGGGCGTCGAGCGAGCTTGCCGTATAGGCGTTCGACGCGGCCATGCCCTCGACGACCTCGTCGTTCGACAGCCCCAGACGCTCCGCCAGCTCTCCCACCGTCGGAGCGCGGTCCAGTTGCTGCGCGAGTTCGTCGCCCGCCTTGGCCAGGTCGAGGCGGAGTTCCTGCAGTCGGCGCGGTACCCGCACGGACCACGAGGTGTCGCGGAAGAAGCGCTTGATCTCGCCGACGATGGTCGGCATCGCGAAGGTCGGGAACTCGACGCCACGGCTGAGCTCGAACCGGTCGATCGCCTTGATCAGGCCGATCGTGCCGACCTGGATGATGTCCTCCATCGGCTCACTGCGGGAGCGGAACCGGGAGGCGGCGAACTTCACCAGGGCGAGATTGAGTTCGACCAGGGTGTTGCGTACGTACGAGTACTCGTGGGTGCCTTCTTCCAGCGACTCCAGCCGCTCGAAGAGGGTCTTGGACAGGGCCCGTGCGTCCACTGGCCCGACCTCGTCGAAAGGCGGGATCTCCGGAAGTCCGGCGAGGCCGACGTTCTCGTCGGCGGACTCGTCTTCCAGTCGTTCCAGAGGGGGTGTCGACGTCGCCCTCTGGGTCTGCGATGCGTCGAGCCGGGGTGACATGATGTCCTCCATCGTTCTCGGCATATGGCTGCCGATGCCAATACGTGCACTGCGGTGTGCGGCGCCTCCAAAGCCGGCCGTGTCGAAAACTGTCTCTACTAGCCCTACCCGCTTTCGCGACTCTCCCGCAAGTGTGTTTCATTGCGAAATGTCCGTTTCTTGGCGGTTGTTCGGGTGTTGGAAGGGTGCAAGGAAGGCGTAGGGTTCGAGGGCGTATCAACAGCCACGACGGTCGGAAGAGAGACACGGCATGGACCGCGGGACGGTCGGCAGCGCACAGTCGGGCCGGCTTCTGGTCGAGGTGCGGGAAGAGGGCGCTAGCGCCGTCGTGACCCCGGCAGGTGAGTTGGATCACCATACGGCGGATCTACTGCGCGAACCGATCGAGGAATGCCTCGACCGCGGGTTCGCGCGGCTCGTCGTGGACTGCTCGCGGTTGGAGTTCTGCGACTCCACGGGGCTGAACGTGCTGCTCGGTGCCCGGCTGAAGGCCGAGGCCGCGGGTGGCGGGGTTCATCTGGCGGGCATGCTGCCGGTGGTGTCCCGGGTCTTCGAGATCACCGGGGCGGAAGCCGTCTTCACCCTCCACGACACGCTCGAAGAAGCTCTGAGCGACCCCGGGTCCGACGGGTCCGAGGCGGGAAAACCCGAGCCCGACCGGGGCGACTAGTCGCCGCAAGGCACTCCTCTGAGGCAAAGTTATGCCTCGGTTGTGTCCGTGTGATCAGCGCGTTACCAGAGTCACAGCATCCATGCCGAATAAGTGGGTGTTCTGACGGTTCGGTCGGGCAGGAGACATCCTGAATATGTCAACAGACCGAACGGCAAGCGCGCGGCAGTCCCCGGACGACTCCCGGATCCCGAGTGTCCCCGAGCTTTCCGAATGTCCTGAATGTGCTGAGTACTGAGTCTTGAATCGTGAACTGGTGAATCGGTGAGGTGAAGCGCTGATGAGCACCACCCGGCCTTACCCGCCGGGCGACCGCGGCCCGGAACCGGGCGACGGCGGCGCTTCCGGGACGCCTCCGGGCGGCACGCCTGTCGTGCGTCGGGCCCGTCGGCTGAACTTCGACGGCGCGAGCGGGGTCGTCCCGCTCGCCCGCGACTTCGCCCGTCAGGCGTTGTACGAGTGGGGCTGGCTGCCCGCGGCCACCGCCGACCAACGGGCCGCGGCCGAGGATGTCCTGCTGGTCGTCTCCGAACTGGTCACGAACGCCTGTCTGCACGCCGAGGGCCCGGACGAGCTCTCGATCGCCTGCGAGAACAAGGTGCTCCGCGTCGAGGTCTCCGACCGGGGGACGGGTCAGCCCGCTCCGCGCACCCCGCACCGGGCCGGGCGGCCCGGTGGCCACGGGATGTTCATCGTGCAGCGGCTGTGTCTGGACTGGGGTGTGATCCGTACGAACGGGGTTGCGGGCAAGACGGTCTGGGCGGAGCTCGGGGCGCCGGCTTAGCGCTCGGCTGGGTTCGGCTGTTCTGGCGTGGCCTGCGGGTTTCTTCGTCCGCGGGTGCGTTGTGGCTTGTCGCGCAGTTCCCCGCGCCCCTTCGGGGGGCGCCTGCCGCTGGGCGTCTCTTGGGTTACCCGCGGTTCGGGTGCTTGCCCTTTCCTCACTTGATGCGCGTTGGATCCCCACGGATCCGGCGCGCACTTTGTCTTCCCTCGGCAAGGCCCCGGGCGTACCTTGACGGCCGATCTGATGTGCCGTCAGGAACGCCATCAGGAAAGCCTTCAGGAATGAGGGGACCGTGTCATACCGGATGTACCCGAAACGAACCGCCGCGCTCGCGTCCGCCGCGGCTCTGGCCGGCTCGGCGGTGCTGATGGCCGCCCCCGCTGCCCGGGCCGACGTGGTGGACGTCAACTACCAGTGCAAGACACCCATCGGTGACAAGTCCGCCGTCTCGCCCATCGACATCAAGGGCGTCAAGAGCGGCAGCGGTTACCAGATCACGATGACCTTCGAGAAGGGCGTCTCGTCCAGCCCCGTCGACTTGGGCAAGGGCGCGATGAACCCGAGCGCGGTCATCAAACTGGGTGGCGCCGAGACCGGCACGCTGGCGGTCAAGGGGCCCGCCAACCCGGAGACCGTGCCCGCCAACACCCCGATCAAGATCACCGACCTCACGGGCACGTACACCCCGAAGAAGTCCGGCAAGGTCACCTTCACGCCGGGTGTGCTGACCATCAAGGCCCTCGGTACGACGACCACGTGCACGCCCTCCAACAGCCCGAAGGTCTCGCTGACCCTGGACGTCACGGCGGCCGGCGGCGGGACGACGGGGACCACGGGCTCCTCGCAGGACGCCCCCGCGGGCGGCGAGGAACTCCCGCAGACCGGCCCCGAGGACTCCGCGATCGCCCTCGGCACGCTCGGCGGCACGGTGCTGCTGGCGGGCGCGGCGGGAGTGCTGTGGCTGACCCGGAGGAACCAGGCCCACCGCTGACCGCACGTCTCGTACGACTGCGCGACCCGTGCGAACCGCACGTCTCGTACGACTGCGCGACCCGTGCGAACCGCACGGCCTGCACGTCTCGCACGACCCGTACGCCATTCGGAGCCGCCGATGCCGTTCGTACCGCCCGCCGCCCGTGTGCTCTGTCTCGCCGCCGTCGCACTGCTGGCCGTCGCTCCCACCGCCGCGGCCGACGGCGGCTGGTCCGTCGTGCCGTCGGCCGGCGGGCGGGACTTACGGCCGTACTTCTACGCGGAGGGCGCGCCCGGCACGGTCCTGCAGGACACGGTGTCGGTGCTCAACCCGGGCGGCAGGCCGCTCACCGTTCGGCTCCGGGGCGCGGACGCCGACAACACGAGGAGCGGCGGATTCTCCGTGCGGACCAGGGCGAGGGACACCGGTGCCTGGATCACCTTCGCCGAGCGGACGGTGCGGATCCCGGCACGTACCCGCGCGGACGTGCCGTTCACCGTGAGCGTCCCGGCGGGCGCCACGCCCGGCGACCACCCCGGCGCGATCGTCGCGAGCGCCGCCGGCCGGACCGCGGCCGTACGTGTCCATCTGCGGGTCGCCGGCCCGACCCTCTCCGCGCTCACCGTCGAGCACGTACGGGTCACCGGCGGGCGCATCTCGTACGAACTGGTCAACCGCGGCACCACCGTGCTGACCCCGAAACTCGCCGTACGGGCCGAGGGGCTCTTCGGCGAGGTGCTGGACCGGGCCCCGCGCGCCCTGCCCGTCGAACTGCTCCCCGGGCGCCGCGTCGCGCTCACCGAACCCTGGCCCGACCCGCCCGCGATCGACTCCGTCGACGTGGAGGTCACGGTCACCGCGGCGGGCGGGGCCCACGACGAGGCGGGCGCGTCGGCCCGGTTCGTGCCGTGGGGAGCGGTGGCGGGCACGGCGGCCGGGCTCGCGGTGTGTGCGGCCGGCGGCCACTGGTTCGTACGACGTCGTAGGCGGCCGCGGGAGACACCGGACGCCGGACAGCCGCGTACGGAAGCCGAGTTGACGGGAGCGGTGACGTGAGCGCGAAAACAGGGGTGCGACGGATTCCGGCGGTTGTCGTGGTGCTCGCACTCGTTCTGCTCCCCATGGCCGGGGCCACCGCCTCGGCGGCGGAGAAACCGGTGGTCAAGCTGTCCAAGTCCCAGGCGGGGACGGGTGGTTCGATCACCGTGAGCGGTACGGGATGGCGGCCGAACGCGCTGCTGATGATGCTGATCTGCGGGCAGTCCTCGACCGACCGGGGCGTGATCGGCGGGACCAACTCCTGTGCCAACGCGGACGGCCGGGCCGTCACGACCGACGCGAAGGGCGCCTTCAGCAAGAAGCTGCCGGTCGCCGAGCCGCCCAAACCGTGTCCCTGCGTGGTGCACGTGGCGACGGTCACCGGGGAGAAGGCGGAGGCGGACGCCCCGTTCCTGGTCGCCGGACACGATGTCGAGCCACTGCCCAAGCAGGACAGCGGCGGACGGCTCTCGGTGCTCACCGACACCCGGCTGGACGGATCGAGCGGCCTGCTCGCCTGGTTCGGCGCGCCGCCGTCCCGCGAGCTCGTCTTCACCGTGGGCAACGTCGGCACCACCGCCGTCAAGAACCCCGTGTTCCAGGTCGGCACCTCCCACGGCGTGTTCGCCCCGCAGTGGGAGGAACAGCAGTGGCGCGGCACCATCGGGCCCGGCGAGAAGGAACGGATCACCCTGCCGGTCGAGCTGACCGCCGGCGCGCACGGCGACTACACGGTCTCGCTCAAGTTCGGCGGCAAGGTGCTCGCCGAGCAGCCGTGGGGCGTGGGGCGCCCCTGGGGCGTGACGCTCTTCTGGATCCTGGTCTGCGTCGTCGTACCGGCCGCGCTGTTCCGGATCGGGATGGCCGTGGTCGACCGGATCCGGCCGCGCGGCTCCGCAGGACGCGGCGGCGGGCGCACAGGGCGCTCCGCGCGCCCGGGGCGTCCCGGCCGCGGTGCGCACGGTGTGCGGCGCGGCGGTCTCCGGCTGCCCGAAGTCACCCTGCGGATGCCCAGGTTGAGCCTCACGTCGGCCTCCCCGGACGAGTCCGAGGCCGACACCACGACACGTACGCGATCCCGTACGAACCCGACCCTGCCCTGGTTCACCCCGGACACCGATCCGGGGGCGGCCGAGGCCGATCCGCTCTCCGCACCGCACGAGAACAGTCCGACGACCCCCACCAGGAAGGGAAACACGTGAGCACGCAACGGAGAGTCCGGCCGGGGCCGAAACGGCCCAGAGGCAGCCGGAGAGCGGGCGCGGCCGGGGTCGCGATGATGCTCGGCGGTGCGGGAGTCCTGCTGGGCGTGGCCGCGGCGCCGGCCCAGGCCGCCGAGGTGTCCTACGCGACCGACTGCGTACCGCCTCCGGCCGCCGGGCTGCCGACGGTCAAGGGCACCACCAAGGTGGAGATCACCGCGCCGGCCACGGCGAAGGTCGGTGACGAGGTCGAGGTGGTCTGGAAGTTCACACAGGCCGCGTCGAAGAACCCCGATCTCATCGATCTGCCCGCGAACTCGGTCCAGCCGTCCGGCACCCTCAAGGCGGCCGGTGCGCAGGCCGCCTCCATCGCGATGCAGGGGCCGCGCGAGAACCCGGCGATCCCCAAGGGCGGGGCGATGGTCCTGTCCGACATGAAGGGCAAACTGAAACTGACGACGGCGGGCGAGGTGACGCTGACGCCGGACGCGTACGCCATCAACGCCTTCTCGACGGACACGAAGTGCACACCGACGGAGACGGTGAAGCCCGCGGCGACGATCAACGTCACGGCAGGGGAGGGGACTCCGCCTCCCGATCCCACCGATCCCCCTGATCCCACCAGCCCGCCGCCGACGAGCGGCGAGCCGACCCCGACCGAGAGCGAGACCGGGGGCAGCGACACGGGCGGTACCACCGGTGGCGGCGGTGAGACCGACTTCACCGGCAAGGAGGTCAAGATCCCCTACGCGTGCAAGACGCCGATCGGCGACAAGAACGCGACCTCACCGGTGCAGATCAACGCCAAGAAGGACGGCGGGAGTTACGACCTCACCGTGAAGTTCAAGGGGTCCGTGATGGACAGCCCCGCCGACATCCCGGCGGACTCGGTCAAGCCGTCGATGGAGGTCGTGCTCGGCGGTGCCGACAAGGGCACGGTCCATGTGGAGGGCCCGACGAACCCCGAGGCGATCAAGTCCGGGGATCCGATGGTGATCTCCGACATGACCGGCACGTACAAGCCGGGCGCCGACGGGGAGTCGACGCTCTCGCCGGGTGTGCTGACGGTGAAGGCGCTCGGGACGACCACGACGTGTACGCCGGAGAAGTCCGAGGTGTCCTTGACGCTGGACACGTCGGCGCAGCCGGGGGGTGCCGCCGGTGGGAGTGGCTCCGCCGGGGGAACCGGTACGTCGGGGGCCGGTGGGTCCGGTGACTCCGGCGGTGGGCTGGCGGACACCGGGGCCGACGACAGTGGGGGGTTGCGGGCGCTCGGGTTTGTTGCCGGGACCGCGATTCTGCTCGGCGGGGCCGTGTTCACGTTCATGCCTCGGCGGCAGGCTTCGCGCCGGGCGCCGTAGGGGAGCGTCGCCGTTCGGATGCCGCGGGTGCGTCATGGCTGGTCGCGCGGTTCCCCGCGCCCCTGAAGCCAAAGACCGCGCGGTTCCCCGCGCCCCTGATCAGGGGCGCGGGGAACCGCGCGGTCAGCCACAACGGTCCCGCGGTTGATCTGCCGGACCTCGGCGGAGCGGCTAGCGGACGTCGCCCATCAGGGACTTGACCTTGTTGCGGTACATGTAGACCGCGATGCCCGCGATCACGGCGAGGGTGGCCTCCAGGGCGACCACACCCATGCCGTTGAGGTCGACGCCCGCGATGGAGAGCAGGCCCGTCGTGGCGTCGCCGGCGGTGACGGCGAGGAACCAGACGCCCATCATCTGGGAGGCGTACTTCGCGGGAGCCATCTTCGTGGTGACGGAGAGGCCGACCGGGGAGACGGTCAGCTCGCCGACGGTCTGGACGAAGTAGATGGCGACCAGCCACATCGCGGCGGCCTTGTGACCGCCCTCGGCGATCGACAGGGGCGCCAGGAACAGGAAGAACGACGCGCCGACCAGGACCAGACCCGAGGAGAACTTCACGATCGTGCTCGGCTCCCTGCCGGCGCGGTTCAGCGCCAGCCAGGCCCAGGCGAAGACCGGGGCGAGGGCCATGATCAGCACGGGGTTCACCGACTGGTACCAGGAGACCGGGAACTCCCAGCCGAACACGCTGTTCTCGGCCGACGACTCGGCGAAGATCGACAGCGTGGAGCCGCCCTGGTCGTAGATCATCCAGAAGACGGCCGCGGCGATGAAGAACCAGATGTACGCGGACATCTTCGACTGCTCGACACGGTCCAGGGACTTGTCCCGCTTGATACGGGCGATGACCCAGACCGGGATGACAAGGCCGAGGACCGTCAGCGGAACCAGGACCCAGTTCAGCGTGTAGTGGCCGGAGAAGCCGACGACGGAGTAGAAGACCGCGGCGACGGCCAGCCACAGCAGACCCTTGCGCAGCGTCGAGGCCTTCTCCGCGGCGGACAGCGGCGTCGGGACGACGTCGGAGCGCGTGTCGAGGTGGCGGCGGCCGATCAGGAACTGGGCCAGACCCAGCGCCATGCCGAGCGCGGCGAGGGCGAAGCCCAGGTGCCAGTTGACGTTCTCGCCGATGGTGCCGATGACCAGCGGAGCGGCGAACGCGCCGAGGTTGATGCCGATGTAGAAGACGGTGAAGCCACCGTCACGGCGCGGGTCGTCCGGGCCGTCGTAGAGGTGGCCGACCATCGTCGAGATGTTGGCCTTCAGCAGACCCGAGCCGATCGCGACGAGCCCGAGACCGGCGTAGAAGGTGCCGGACGAGGGCAGCGCCAGCGTCAGGTGGCCGAGCATGATGACCAGGCCGGCGACGGCGACGGTCTTGCGGGGGCCGAGCACGCGGTCCGCGAACCAGCCGCCGGGGAGGGCGAGCAGGTAAACGAGCGACAGATACACCGAGTAGATCGCCGTCGCGGCGGTCGCGCTCAGGTGCAGGCCGCCGGGTGCGACCAGGTACAGCGGGAGGAGTGCCCTCATGCCGTAGTAGGAGAAGCGCTCCCACATCTCGGTCATGAAGAGAGTGGCCAGTCCGCGGGGGTGGCCGAAGAAGGTCTTCTCGGAACCGGGGGTGCCCGGAGAGACCGAGTCCTTCGTCAGGCTGGACGCCATGGTCGTTCCTTGCTGGTCGGGACGCGCTGCAGAGCGTCGCGCGCCCGGTGGGGGAGGCGGCCGGCACCGGCGGGGGCCCGTCCCGCCCCACGCCCACGGGGAGTCCGCTCCTGATCGTCGGAGCGGTGGACGGCGACCACCGGGATCCACGCCCCGCGCGCGTCCTCGCGCTCGGGGCCCGGCCACAGGTCATTCCTTTCAAGGCTGGTAGACACCAGCCCGCACACAAAAGAGACCTTCGGCGTCAAGCTCCCGCCAAAGGTCCCTGCGTGGTGCTACAGGCGTCTGGTCACCATAAGGCCCCACGGCATGGCATTGCCGCATATGACATGACTTGAGAGATGGATCACAGGTATGGATGGAACTATGCGCCTGAATCGAAGGTCGTTCATAGATTTACATCCCCAACCCACAGGGTGGCATCTCCCGCGGAGTGCGGGCGAATCACGGGTGTCGATCACCCTGTCTGCACTGGTCCGCAGCGGACTACCATCAGTTCATGACCCGAGTACTGCTCGCCGAGGACGACGCGTCCATCTCGGAACCCCTGGCCCGCGCCCTGCGCCGGGAGGGGTACGAGGTTGAGGTACGCGAGGACGGCCCCACCGCGCTCGACGCCGGCATCCAGGGCGGCATCGATCTGTGTGTGCTCGACCTCGGGCTGCCCGGCATGGACGGCCTGGAGGTGGCCCGGCGGCTGCGCGCCGAGGGGCACACCGTGCCGATCCTCATTCTGACCGCGCGCGCCGACGAGGTGGACACGGTCGTCGGCCTGGACGCCGGCGCCGACGACTACGTCACCAAGCCGTTCCGCCTCGCCGAGCTGCTGGCCCGTGTCCGGGCCCTGCTGCGGCGCGGCGCGGCCGAGCCCCAGCAGCCGCCCGCCACGCACGGCGTGCGCATCGACGTCGAGTCGCACCGGGCCTGGATGGGCGACGAGGAGCTCCAGCTCACCGCCAAGGAGTTCGACCTGCTGCGGGTTCTCGTCCGGGACGCCGGGCGGGTCGTCACGCGCGACCAGCTCATGCGCGAGGTGTGGGACACCACGTGGTGGTCGTCCACGAAGACGCTGGACATGCACATCTCGTGGCTGCGGAAGAAGCTGGGCGACGACGCGGCGAATCCGCGGTACATCGCGACGGTACGTGGAGTGGGTTTCCGCTTCGAGAAGAGTTAGCTCGTTGCTGTTGGGCTGCGCCTCATCGCCGTTGTGGCGTCGGTGAGTGCGCGGCCGCGGGTCGTGTGTGGCTGGTCGCGCAGTTCCTCGCGCCCCTGAAGGGCGCCCCTAGCCCCTGATCGATCAGTTGCCCGGAGGGCCCCGTGCGTCGCCGTCTCATCAATTCCACTCTGGCCGTCGTGCTGGTCGTGATCGCCGTGTTCGGGGTCTCGCTCGTCATCGTGGAGACCCGCACCATCAGCAACAGCGCCCAGGAGCGGGTGGACTCCGAGGCGGTGCGGCTGGTGAGCATCGTCGACAGCCGCATCCTCGGTGACGAGCTGATCAGCGCCGGTGTCCTCAAGGACCAGGTCACGGGCGACCGGTACGCGCGCATCGAGATCCCGGGCCGCGCCGACATCCACATCGGCGACAAGCCCACCGGTGACGTCATCAAGTCCACCCGCAAGGGCGAGCAGCGTGAGACGGTCACGGTCCAGGAGCCCCGTTCCGCGGTCACCCGCGAGGTCGGCCGTACGCTCCTGATCATCGCGGCCGTCGCCCTGCTCGCGGTGATCGCCGCCGTGCTCCTCGCGGTGCGCCAGGCCAACCGGCTCGCCTCTCCGCTGACCGACCTCGCGGAGACCGCCGAGCGGCTCGGCTCGGGGGATCCGAGGCCGCGCCACAAGCGCTACGGCGTCCCGGAGCTGGACCGGGTCGCGGACGTCCTGGACGGCTCGGCCGAGCGCATCGCCCGCATGCTGACCGCCGAGCGGCGTCTGGCGGCCGACGCCTCGCACCAACTGCGTACGCCGCTGACCGCGCTGTCCATGCGGCTGGAGGAGATCACCCTCACCGACGACCCGGACATCGTGAAGGAGGAGGCGACCATCGCGCTGGGCCAGGTCGAGCGCCTCACGGACGTGGTCGAACGGCTCCTGACGAACTCCCGGGACCCGCGCACCGGCTCCGCCGTCACCTTCGACCTCGACGAGGTCATCAAGCAGCAGCTCGCGGAGTGGCGCCCTGCCTACCGCAACGCGGGCCGCGCGATCGTCAGCTCCGGCAAGCACCATCTCCAGGCCGTCGGGACGCCCGGAGCCGTGGCCCAGGTGCTCGCCGCGCTGATCGAGAACTCCCTGATGCACGGTGGCGGCACGGTCGCGCTGCGCACGCGCGTCACCGGCAACCAGGCTGTGATCGAAGTCACCGACGAGGGGCCCGGTGTCCCGGCCGATCTGGGCGCCCGGATCTTCGAGCGGGCCATCAGCGGGCGGAACTCCACGGGGATCGGGCTCGCCGTGGCCCGTGACCTCGCTGAGGCCGACGGGGGGCGCCTGGAGATGCTCCAGGCGCAGCCTCCGGTGTTCGGGCTCTTCCTGTCGCGTACGCCTCTCAAACGGCCGCAGGACGGCGGCGACGAGCAGACGGTTCGCTGAGGCTGAGGCCGGGTCCGGGGTCGTCGGGAGGCTGCGGGCCGGATGTGGCTGGTCGCGCAGTTCCCCGCGCCCCTGGCGGGGCGGGGGTGCGCGGCGCCTCGAAGGGAAAGGCCTCTAGCGGACGCGCTGGACCTGGCGGAACTGGCGGGTCGGGCGGTCCTCGTCCTGCAGGTAGGCCTGGCGCTCCTGGTCGAGATAGGGCTCCGGGTTCTCCAGGAACGATTCGGCGCTGGCCACGGCCTCACGTGCCGGAGCCGCCCGGAAGACCCAGGTGCGGTAGGACCAGAAGCGGAAGAGCGTCGCGATCCCGATGCCGACGAACTTGAAGACGTTGCTGGCCAGCGGGCTGTCCAGCCCGAGCCCGTACGTGGCGGCGTAGAGGAAGCCGTTCTCGATGACCAGGCCGACCGCGCTGAACAGCACGAACAGCGTCAGCTCCTTGGTGCGGCCGCTCTTGTCGCGGTCGCGGTACGTGAAGTACCGGAAACCGATGTAGTTCGAGACGATCGCGACGACCGTGGCGATCACACTGGCCCGCACGACCTGAAGATCCGTGGTACTGCGCACCACGTTGAAGGCGATCAGGTTGACCAGCAGACCCGCCCCGCCGACCGCGCCGAACTTGGCGACTTCCCTGGTCAGCCGGTCGATTCGCATGCGGACAGCACTGGGCGGCCTGGCATGAGCCCTGCGTTTACCACCTTTGCCCATGGTGTCGCCCAGCCCCCGTCTCGTCGGATACGTCAATTTCGTCAACCTTCGTCGACTCCGCCATGCTAACCAGCGGTTCCCTTCAGTGCCTGGCTTGGACTCGAATATGTGGCCGGGATGTGATGAACATGCGGAACTTCCGATGATCATGCGCGCGACAGGGGTGCCCCGATATGGCCGATACCCTGGGGGCGTGACGTTCCCGGTAGTCGGCATGGTCGGCGGGGGTCAGCTCGCTCGTATGACACACGAGGCGGGCATCCCGCTCGGCATCAAATTCAAGCTCCTCAGTGACACCCCCCAGGATTCCGCGGCGCAGGTGGTCAGCGATGTCGTCATCGGCGACTACCGCGACCTCGACACGCTGCGGGCCTTCGCGCGGGGCTGCGACGTGATCACTTTCGATCACGAACACGTACCCACCGAGCATCTGCGTGCCCTGGAGGCGGACGGCATTCCCGTGCGCCCCGGGCCCGACGCGCTCGTGCACGCCCAGGACAAGGGCGTGATGCGCGCGAAGCTCGACGAGATCGGCGTGCCGTGCCCACGGCACCGGATCGTGAGCGATCCGGAGGACGTCGCCGCGTTCGCGGCCGAGGGGGACGGCTTCCCGGTCGTCCTCAAGACCGTCCGCGGCGGCTACGACGGCAAGGGCGTGTGGGTCGTGAGGTCCGCGGCGGACGCCGAGGACCCCTTCCGCGCCGGCGTCCCGGTCCTCGCCGAGGAGAAGGTCGACTTCGCCCGGGAGCTGGCGGCCAACGTCGTACGGTCGCCGCACGGTCAGGCCGTCGCCTACCCCGTCGTCGAGTCCCAGCAGGTCGACGGGGTCTGCGACACGGTGATCGCGCCCGCGCCCGGCATCTCCGACGAGCTCGCGCTGCGGGCCGAGGAGCTGGCCCTGCGCATCGCGAAGGAACTCGGCGTCGTCGGCCATCTCGCCGTCGAGCTCTTCGAGACCCGTGACGGCCGCATCCTCGTGAACGAGCTGGCCATGCGCCCGCACAACTCCGGCCACTGGACCCAGGACGGCGCGATCACCTCCCAGTTCGCCAACCACGTCCGCGCGGTCCTGGACCTGCCTCTCGGCGATCCGCGCCCGCGCGCGAAGTGGACGGTCATGGTGAACGTCCTGGGTGGCGACTACCCCGATATGTACTCCGCGTACCTGCACTGCATGGCCCGCGACCCCCAGCTCAAGATCCACATGTACGGCAAGGACGTGAAGCCCGGCCGCAAGGTGGGCCACGTCAACACCTACGGCGACGACCTGGACGACGTCCTCGACCGCGCCCGTCACGCAGCCGCCTACCTGAGAGGCACGATCACCGAATGAGCACGTCCGCAGATGTGTCCTCCGAGTCGCCCGTAGTCGGCATCGTCATGGGCTCGGACTCCGACTGGCCCGTCATGGAAGCGGCCGCACAGGCCCTCGACGAGTTCGAGATCGCGTACGAGGTCGACGTGGTCTCCGCGCACCGGATGCCGCGCGAGATGATCGCGTACGGCGAGGAGGCGGACGGGCGCGGCCTCAAGGTGATCATCGCGGGCGCGGGCGGAGCGGCCCATCTGCCGGGCATGCTCGCCTCGGTGAGCCCGCTGCCTGTGATCGGCGTCCCGGTCCCGCTGAAGTACCTCGACGGCATGGACTCGCTGCTCTCGATCGTCCAGATGCCGGCCGGTGTCCCGGTCGCCACGGTCTCGGTCGGCGGCGCGCGCAACGCGGGCCTGCTGGCCGCCCGCATCCTCGCCACCCAGGACGCCGAACTCCTCGGCCGGATGCGCGAGTTCCAGCAGGAGCTCAACGACCAGGCCACGGAGAAGGGCAAGCGCCTGCGCTCCAAGGTCGAGGCCGGCGCCGGCAACGGCTTCGGTTTCGGGAAGTGACGCGCATGTCGTCCCTGGACCGCGCCCGCGCCCTGCTCGCCGACTTCCCCGTGGTCGACGGGCACAACGACCTCCCCTGGGCGCTGCGCGAGCAGGTCCGCTACGACATCGGCGCCCGTGACATCGCCGCCGACCAGAGCGCCCATCTGCACACGGACCTGGCCCGGCTGCGGGCGGGCGGTGTCGGCGCGCAGTTCTGGTCGGTGTACGTACGCTCCGATCTGCCCGGCGCGGTCACGGCGACGCTCGAACAGATCGACTGCGTCCAGCAGTTGATCGCGCGCTACCCCGCCGACCTGCGCGCCGCGCTGACGGCCGCCGACATGGAGACGGCCCGCGGCGAGGGCCGTATCGCCTCGCTGATGGGCGCCGAGGGCGGCCACTCGATCGACAACTCGCTGGCCACCCTGCGCGGGCTGTACGAGCTGGGGGTCCGCTACATGACCCTCACCCACAACGACAACATCGCCTGGGCGGACTCGGCGACGGACAAGCCGTCCGTCGGCGGCCTGTCGGCGTTCGGCCGCGAGGTCGTACGGGAGATGAACCGCCTGGGCATGCTCGTGGACCTCTCCCACGTGGCCGCCACGACCATGCGGGACGCGCTGGACACGTCCGTCGCGCCGGTGATCTTCTCCCACTCCTCCGCGCGCGCGATCTGCGACCACCCGCGCAACATCCCGGACGACGTGCTGGAGCGCCTGCCCGTCAACGGCGGTGTGGCGATGGTGACGTTCGTGCCGAAGTTCGTCCTCCAGGCCGCCGTCGACTGGACGGCCGCCGCCGACGAGAACATGCGCGAGCAGGGCTTCCACCACCTCGACACGACCACCGAGGCGATGAAGGTCCACCGCCTCTTCGAGGAGTCCAACCCCCGCCCCGTCGCGACCGTTCCGACGGTCGCCGACCACCTCGACCACATGCGCGAGGTGGCGGGCGTCGACCACATCGGCATCGGCGGCGACTACGACGGCACGGCGTTCACGCCCGACGGCCTCGACGACGTCTCCGGCTACCCGAACCTCATCGCCGAACTCCTGGACCGCGGCTGGTCCTCCACCGACCTCGCCAAGCTGACCTGGCAGAACGCGGTCCGGGTGCTGGGCGCCGCGGAGGACGTGGCCCGCGAGGAGCAGTCCCGCAGGGGCCCGTCGAACGCCACCCTGGACCAACTGGACGGCTAGGTACGGCGGTTACGCGACGGTCGGGAGCGGTTACGCGGGTGCGGGGTGCCCCAGCAGCATGGTCGGGGCGCCCTTCACCCGGGTCAGGAACACGGTCGCCGAGTTCGGCCCCTGCGGCTTCACCTTGCGCCGCAACTCCTCCGGCTCGACGGCCGAGCCGCGCTTCTTGACGGTGAGGACACCGACCCCGCGCTCCCGCAGCAGTGCCTTCAACTTCTTCACGCCGAAGGGAAGTTGATCGGTGATCTCGTAGGCGGTGGCGTAGGGCGTGGCCTTCAGCGAGTCCGCGGTGATGTAGGCGATCGTCTCGTCGATGAGGCCGCCGCCGTCCAGCTCCTCGGCGACCTCCGCGACCAGATGCGCCCGGACGACGGCCCCGTCGGGCTCGTACAAGTACCGTCCCAGGGGCCGCACCTGAGGATCGGGCAGCCCCCGGCCGACGAGAGTCCGCGGCCCGGGCAGCAGAGTCGCGCGTACGGATCCCGCGTCTCCCGTGCCGAACCACAGCACGGCCTCCTTCACGTCCCCGGAGTCCGAGATCCACTCGGCCCCCGCCTCGGCGGGGACGGTCTCGTGCGGAATCCCGGGTGCGATCTTCAGGGCGGCGAGGGGCGCTTCGAGGGCGGTTCGCACGGCCCACGACAGCGGCGGCGAATAGGCCTCGGGGTCGAAGACACGCCCGCGCCCGCCCCGCCGCGCCGGATCCACGAACACGGCGTCGTACGCGTCCGTCGCGACCTCCGTGACATCCGCCTCGCGCACCTCGATCAGCTTGCCGAGCCCGAGCGCGTCGGCGTTCGCCCGCGCCACGGCCGCCGTCAGGGGGTCCCGGTCGACGGCGAGCACCCGGATCCCGGCCCGGGCGAGCGCGATCGCGTCACCGCCGATCCCACAGCACAGGTCCGCCACGGACCGCACGCCGAGCTCCTGGAAACGCCGGGCCCGGTACGCGGCGACACTCGCCCGGGTCGACTGCTCCACCCCGTTCGGCGTGAAGTACATCCGCCCCGCGTCCGCCGCGCCGAACTTCGCCACGGCCCGCTGCCGCAACCGCGCCTGCCCGAGCGCCGCCGACACGAGCCCGACGGGATGCTCCCGCCGCAGCCGGGTCGCGACGGCCAGCTCCTGAGCGGGTTCGGTGTCCCGCACCTCTTCGAGAAGGGCACGGCCCTGGTCGGTGAGCAGGGCAGCGAATGACGACAAGGGGGTGTCGGGCGCAGCCCGTCGATGAGGGGCGGTGGTCGGGTGGCGGGAGGGAGGATCGAGGTCGTTCACCGCCCCATTGTGGGCCAGTCGGTGGACGGGACGGGCAGGACGGCGGTGTCGACGCCTGGTGAGGGGCCCGACCTGTGAGTATCCGGACCCATGCGACTTGTACGACAAAATTACAGTAACGGTGTAATCGGGGGGTCCTTTTCAAGGGTGCGGGGAACTGCGCGACCAGCCCCCACGCGCCCGCGGACGAACAACCGGCCCACACGCCCCGCACGCACCGCGATCACGCTACTGACCGTCACCGCACTGGCGGCCGGCTGCGGAGAAACCCCATCCACCACCCCCAAGCCCGCCGCGGGCCAGCAACTCCTCAAGGCCCCACCCGCGCGAGCCATGGACACCTACGCCACCAAACTCCGTCAGGAGCAGCGCGCCCGCGCCACCGCGGCAAAGCGGTGGGGGCTGTCCGAGCCCCCACTCCCCGCACCCCCCGCCCCCGAGCAGAAGCCCCGTATCAGCACCCGCAAGGGCTTCGAGGTGGACGACCACGAGGGCCTGCCACCCGTTTTCACCACGATCCCCACCAAGGACAAGGTCGTCTTCCTCACCATCGACGACGGCGCCGAGAAGGACCCCGCGTTCCTGCGGATGATGAGCGAGCTGAAGATCCCGTACACGGCCTTCCTGAGCGACTACCTGATCAAAGAGGACTACGGCTACTTCAGGAAGATGCAGGACAGGGGTGTGGTCCTGAACAACCACACCCTCAATCACCGCTATATGCCGAACCTCTCCTACGAACGGCAGAAGCGGGAGATCTGCGGCATGCAGGACGTGATCGAGAAGCGTTACGGCAAGCGCCCGACCCTCTTCCGCCCGCCCTTCGGCAACTACAACGAGGACACCCTGCGCGCGGCAAGGGCCTGCGGCATCAAGGCGGCCCCGCTGTGGAACGAGGAGGTCTTCGTCGACCGCTGGGACTACCGCGAACTGGACCGCGACCTGCACCCCGGAGACATCGTTCTCAGCCACTTCCGCGGCAGGGAGCACTGGAAGGGCACGATGCCGGACATGGTCCGACGGTTCCTGAAACTGGTCACGGACAAGGGGTACGCGGTGGCACGCATCGAGGACTACCTGTGAGGAAGCGGCCGGCCGCCGCCGCAGCACTGCTCGCGGGCCTGGTCTGCCTGGCCGGCTGCGCCCAGTCCGTGGACCCCATCGAGCGGTTGGGCAAGAAGGCCGCGGAGAAGGTGCGCACGTACGGCCCCACCGAGGACCCGTACCGCCGCTGGGGGCTGTCCGCCCCGCTCGCGCCGGCGCCGAAGCCGCCCGGCCGGCGGCCCTCCGCCCGTAGCGCGGGACCGGGCCTGCCGCCCGTGGTCGACCGTGTCCCCACCCGCGACCGGGTCGTCTTCCTGACCTTCGAGGACGGTGCCGAGAAGGACCCGGGGTTCGTCGACATGGTCCGTGAGCTGCGGCTGCCGGTCACGATGTTCCTCACGGACAGTGTCGTCGGGCCGGGGTACGCCCACTTCGGCCGGCTCCGCGCGGTCGGTGCGACCGTGCAGAACCACACGCTCGACCATCCGTACCTGCCGGGTCTCCCGTACGCCGGTCAGCGGGCCGAGATCTGTGGGCAGCAGGAGAAGCTCAAGCAGCGCTTCGGTATCCGGCCGCGGCTCTTTCGGCCGCCCTACGGCGACTACAACACCGACACTCTGCGTGCTGCCGCCGACTGCGGGGTGGCCGCCGTCGTCCTCTGGCGTGACGCCGACCGCCTTCGCCCGGGCGACGTCCTTCACTGCCCGGAGGGCCGTGGCGGTGCGAGTCTCACTCGGACAACAGCCAAGATCCTGAACCGGGTCCAGGACCAGGGCTTCACGGTCGCCCGCCTGGAGGACTACCTCTAGCGATTTCTCGCCCCCGCCGCCCCTACCCATTCCCGTCCCTTTTCGGGGGCCGGCCCCCGAACCCCCGCTCCTCAAACGCCGGAGGGGCTGAGGATTCGGACGCTGGAGGGGCTGAATACTTCGCGGCCCGGGCCGACATTTTCAGCCCGTCCGGCGTTTGAGGACGAGGCCGTTCAGGCCGATGAGCGGGGGGCTGGGGGCGGCAGCCCCCAGGGGCGTTCACCCGTGGCACCGGGCGCCGAACATCCCCTGACCGCCGGAGGCAACTGGCACTCCGCTTGACCGAGTGCTAATCGCAGTCATAGTCTCAGGCCTGGCACTCACCGCAGGAGAGTGCCAATAGCGACGGGCAGGTCCGGCACCCGCGACGACGGATCCACCTGGTCGCCACCTCAGACAGTTAACCCCGTGAGATCTCCGAAGGGGGAGGTCGGATCGTGACGACCACCAGCTCCAAGGTTGCCATCAAGCCGCTTGAGGACCGCATTGTGGTCCAGCCGCTCGACGCCGAGCAGACCACGGCCTCTGGCCTGGTCATCCCGGACACCGCCAAGGAGAAGCCCCAGGAGGGCGTCGTCCTGGCCGTTGGCCCGGGCCGCTTCGAGAACGGCGAGCGTCTTCCGCTCGACGTCAAGACCGGCGATGTCGTGCTGTACAGCAAGTACGGCGGCACCGAGGTGAAGTACAACGGCGAGGAGTACCTCGTCCTCTCGGCTCGCGACGTGCTCGCGATCGTCGAGAAGTAATTCACCCGGCATTACCAGCATTGCAGTGAACTGCGCCCCTGGCCCCCGCGACCTTATGAAGCCGGGCGTCGGGGGCGCAGTTCGTTTCACCCACGTTTTCCGAGAGGGCTGAACCGCTCCCATGGCGAAGATCCTGAAGTTCGACGAGGACGCCCGTCGCGCCCTCGAGCGCGGCGTCAACAAGCTTGCCGACACGGTCAAGGTGACGATCGGCCCCAAGGGCCGCAACGTCGTCATCGACAAGAAGTTCGGCGCACCCACCATCACCAACGACGGTGTCACCATCGCCCGCGAGGTCGAGCTCGACGACCCGTACGAGAACCTCGGCGCCCAGCTGGTGAAGGAGGTGGCGACCAAGACCAACGACATCGCGGGTGACGGTACGACCACCGCCACCGTGCTGGCCCAGGCGCTCGTCCGCGAGGGCCTGAAGAACGTCGCCGCCGGCGCGTCCCCCGCCCTCCTGAAGAAGGGCATCGACGCGGCCGTCGCCGCGGTCTCCGAGGAGCTCCTCGCGACCGCGCGCCCGATCGACGAGAAGTCCGACATCGCCGCCGTCGCCGGTCTGTCCGCCCAGGACAGCCAGGTCGGCGAGCTCATCGCCGAGGCGATGGACAAGGTCGGCAAGGACGGTGTCATCACCGTCGAGGAGTCCAACACCTTCGGTCTGGAGCTGGACTTCACCGAGGGCATGGCCTTCGACAAGGGCTACCTGTCGCCGTACTTCGTGACGGACCAGGAGCGCATGGAAGCCGTCCTGGACGACCCGTACATCCTGATCCACCAGGGCAAGATCTCCTCCATCCAGGACATGCTGCCGCTGCTGGAGAAGGTCATCCAGACCAACTCCTCCAAGCCGCTGCTGATCATCGCCGAGGACGTCGAGGGCGAGGCCCTGTCGACCCTGGTCGTGAACAAGATCCGCGGCACGTTCAACGCCGTCGCCGTGAAGGCCCCCGGCTTCGGTGACCGCCGCAAGGCGATGCTCGGCGACATGGCCGCGCTCACCGGCGCCGAGGTCATCGCCGAGGAGGTCGGCCTCAAGCTCGACCAGGTCGGCCTCGACGTGCTGGGCACCGCCCGCCGCGTCACCATCTCGAAGGACGACACGGTCATCGTCGACGGCGGTGGCGACACCGGCGCCGTGGCCGGCCGTGTCAACCAGATCAAGGCCGAGATCGAGAACACCGACTCCGACTGGGACCGCGAGAAGCTCCAGGAGCGCCTCGCGAAGCTGGCCGGCGGCGTGTGCGTCATCAAGGTCGGCGCCGCCACCGAGGTGGAGCTCAAGGAGAAGAAGCACCGTCTGGAGGACGCCATCTCCGCGACCCGCGCCGCGGTCGAGGAGGGCATCGTCTCCGGTGGTGGCTCCGCGCTCGTCCACGCCGTGAAGGTCCTGGAGGGCAACCTCGGCAAGACCGGCGACGAGGCCACCGGTGTGGCCGTCGTCCGCAAGGCCGCCGTCGAGCCGCTGCGCTGGATCGCCGAGAACGCCGGCCTGGAGGGTTACGTCATCACCTCCAAGGTCGCCGAGCTCGACAAGGGCCAGGGCTTCAACGCCGCGACCGGCGAGTACGGCGACCTGGTCAAGCAGGGCGTCATCGACCCGGTCAAGGTCACCCGCTCCGCCCTGGAGAACGCCGCCTCCATCGCCTCCCTGCTCCTCACGACCGAGACCCTGGTCGTCGAGAAGCCGGCGGAGGAAGAGGGCGACGCGGGCGGCGGCCACGGTCACGGCCACTCCCACTAGGCGCAAGCCGCTTCCGGGCGGCCCGAGGGGGCGTAGGTCCCTTTGAGCGCCCGGCGAAGGCCCGGTACCCCGTCGCGGGGGACCGGGCCTTCGTGCTGTCGCCGGCGCGGCCCGGCGCGGTCAGACCTCCAGCTGGTCCAGCACTCCGAGCTGGTCCATCAGCCCCAGCCGGTCGTACTGCCACCACCCCTCGACGACCTTGCCGTCCTCGCGGCACCGGTGAATGGTCGTACCGGTCATGGTGACCTGCTTGCCGCTGGCCGGTATCCCCATGAAGTCACCCTTGTGGGTGCCGTTCCAGGTCCAGCGCGTACAGACCCGGTCACCGTCGGAGATCTGGTCCTCGATGGTGAACACGAAGTCGAAGCCGGACCGCCACATCTCCACCTCGCGGCGCATGGCGTCCAGCCCGATGGCGCCCTGTTCGTTGGCCGGATCATGGTCGTGGTAGTTCTCCGCGACGGTCTGGTCCCACGTCGGCATGTTGCCCTTCCCGGCGAACAGCCCGAAGAGATTGCGGACGCTGGCCTTGTAGAGCCACTCGTCCCGCACCACGTCGAGATCCGTGAAGGTCGGCATCTCGTCACAGATCGCCACCATCTCCCGGAAGATCCGGTCGGTCTCCGGAAGGCTCGAGTTCCGCATCGCCACCTCGAACGACGGAAACTCCACGATCTCGACGAAGTGCGACGCGTCGTGCCGGTCCTTCCCGATCACGTTGTGCGTCGCGGTCCGCTTGCCCTTGGTCTGCTCGACCCAGCTGTCCATGAGCCGGTTCATCTCGTCGATCCTGCTGGTCTTGCAGTCGATCAGCTGTACGAAAGTCATGGCGCCGCCTCCCGGCACTTCGAGTCCGGTTGAATACGCCCATTTTAGTGAAAATCCCCTCCGGCCGTTTTTCAGCCGAAGGGGATTCCACCTGTGCCTGTGCTCGTGCAGTCCGCGCCGTCCGTGCCGTTGCCTAAGTGTCCGTCCGTGTCACCACGCGCCACCGCGCTCACTTCGGCCCGTACTTCCGCCCCGTCTTCGAACTGATCCCGCTGAGCAACGCCCGCGGAGTCACCTTCGCGACTCCCATCAGGGCCTTGTAGCGCGGGTCCGGAATGGACAGCGACTTGCCCCGGGCCAGGTCGGCCAGCGCGGCCGCGACCACCTTGTCGGCGTCCAGCCACATCCAGTTCGGGATGTTGTCCGTGCCCATCCCGGCCCGCTCGTGGAACTCGGTCCGCACGAACCCGGGGCACAGCGCCATCAGCCGGACGCCGCTGCCGGACAGGTCCTTCGCCACGCCCTGCGTGAACTGCACGACCCACGCCTTCGACGCCCCGTACGTACCGCGCGGCACGAACGCGGCCGTGGAGGCCACGTTGACGACACCGCCGCGCCCGCGCGCCCGCATGGACTCGGCCGCCGCCGACGTCAGCCGGAGCACCGCCTCGCAGTGCACCTTGAGCATCTTCAGCTCGTCCGCCATCGGTACGTCCAGATAGAGGCCCTTGTTGCCGAAGCCCGCGTTGTTGATCAGCAGGTCGACCGCGTTCTTGCGGTCCGAGAGGCGGGCGGCCACCGCTTCGATTCCCTCGTCCGTCGCCAGATCCGCCGTCAGCACCTCCGCCTCGATGCCGTGCCGGTCGTGCAGTTCGGTCGCCTGCTCGCCGAGCCGCTTCTTGTCACGCGCCACCAGCACGAGGTTGTGCCCGTCGGAGGCGAGCCGCCGCGCGAAGGCGGCACCGATGCCCGCGGTCGATCCCGTAATCAGAGCCGTTGTCATGGCCCAAGATTAGTGACCTGTCTCATGCTGTCCGTGCGTCGAATGACCCGAAAGTGCACCCGTCGGCTGTGCCTTCCCCACAACCTCCACAACGACGAACTGCCCTGTCATCTCCCGGCCTTCGCGGTGCGGCGGACGGTGGTGTGATTTGCACGGAGTGTCCGGATCGACCGCCCGTCCGTGCCGGGCTCCGTCAACTCGCCCGGCCGGACGGCCGTCTCGGCTCACTTCGCGGCCTGGCCGTACTTCTCCACGTACTCCCGTGCCTTCTTCAGCGCTTCCGGGTGCAGGGCGTCCCCCGCCTCCAACACCTTCGGCAGCAGGGCCCGTTCGGTCGTGACGGCGCGGAACTGGAGGGCGACGGTCACCTCGTGGTCGGGCCGGTGGACGATCTCGATCGGATCGCCCGCCCGCAGCTCACCCGGCTCGATCACTCGCAGATACGCACCCGGCGCGCCCTTCGCGGTGAACCGCTTGACCCATCCCTTCTCGCCCAGATGGCCCTGGAAGGTGAGACAGGGAATCCGCCCGGACGTGACCTCGAGAACGACCTCGGAGCCGATCCGCCAGCGCTCACCGATCCGCGCGCCGGACACGTCGACGCCCTCCGTCGTGAGGTTCTCCCCGAACATTCCGCTTGCCAGGGGGCGGCCCAGTTCGCGTTCCCAGTCGTCGAGGTCCTCGCGGGCGACGGCGTACACCGCCTGGTGGTCGCCTCCGTGATGCCGCAGCTCGCACACGGCGTCCCCGGCGAGCCCGCTCGCGCCGACCCCCTTGGGCCCCGGCGCGGACACCCGCACCGGCCGGTCCACCGGCCGTTTGTCGATCCCGGTCACGCCGTCCGCCTGGTCCGTGTAGTCGACGGCCTTGGGGCGGCCGAGGTTCAGAGACAGAAGCTTCATGACTGCACGCTAGGCGATGCGGGCCAAAGCCTCGACGCAATATTCGCCGCCATGTCCAAGATTCGCTTATGCTCGGGGGGTGATCGAGGCCCGTCATCTCCGTGTGCTGCGCGCCGTCGCCGCCACCGGCTCCTTCTCGGCGGCGGGGCGCGAACTGGGCTGCACCCAGCCCGCCGTCAGCCAGCAGATGAAGGCCCTCGAAGCCTCCGTCGGCACACCCCTGCTGATCCGTACGGGCCGCGAGATGCGGCTGACCCAGGCCGGCGAGGCTCTCGTACGGCATGCCGCGGGCATCATCGCCGGGCTGACGGCCGCCGAGGAGGAGGTCGCCGCGATCGCGGGCCTGCGGGCCGGCCGGGTCCGGCTCGTCTCCTTCCCCAGCGGCAGCTCCACGCTCGTTCCGGCCGCGCTCGCCGCCCTGCGCGCCGCGCACCCCGGCACGCGCGTCTCCCTGGAGGAGGCCGAGCCGCCGCGCTCGGTCGAGATGCTGCGCGAGGGCGACTGCGACGTGACACTCGCGTTCCGGTACGAGGGCGCGGCGGGCGCCGAGGAGTGGGACGACCTGGTGGTACGGCCCCTGCTCAGGGACCGGCTCGTGGGCCTGGTACCCGAAGGGCACCGGCTGGCCCGCGCCCGGACGGTAGCCATCGGCGAACTCGCCGACGAGCCGTGGATCGCCGGCTGCCCGCGCTGTCGCGGCCAGCTCATCGAGGTCTGCGAGCGCGCTGGCTTCACACCCCGTATCGACTTCGCGACCGACGACTACCCGGCCGTGGTCGGCCTGGTCGGAGCGGGTCTCGGGGTCGCGGTCCTGCCGGAGCTCGCCATCGAGTCCGTACGCCCCAAGGGTGCGCGCACGGTGATGGTCGAGCCGGCCCTGCGACGGGAGATCGTCGCGCTCACGCTGCCGGACCTCGCCCAGGTGCCCGCGGTGGCGGCCACGCTGGACCAGCTGGCCCGGGCCGCGACGCGCTGACCCGCCGGAAGCGGCCGGCCTGTCGGAGGGCCGGCCCGTCGGAAAGTAGGGGCACGCGCGCGTGCCCGTTCGAAGAAACGTTCCTTCAGTGATGTGACGGAGTGCCTCCGCCGGACGCCGATGCCGACGCCGAGACCAGGCGGTTGCGCGCCCGCCCCATGAGTTCCTCGCGCTCGTCCTCGGTGAGGCCGCCCCACACGCCGTACGGCTCGCGCACCGCCAGTGCGTGCGCCGCGCACTCCGCGCGTACCGGGCACCTCATGCAGACCTCTTTGGCCGAGTTCTCACGAGCGCTCCGTGCCGCACCGCGCTCGCCTTCGGGGTGGAAGAAGAGCGAGCTGTCGACCCCGCGGCAGGCCGCGAGGAGCTGCCAGTCCCACAGATCCGCGTTCGGTCCGGGAAGGCGGGAGAAATCTGCCATTGCGTTGTCCCCTTGTAGCCGTTCTGGGCGGTTACGTGCCCATGACCGTACATCTACGATCTAAGGAGATGAAAATATGACTCATTGCGAATCTAGCCTCAGACACCAGTAAATGGGAAGAAAAGCGGCTAAATGGGGCATGGGTTGTGATGAAACCTTGAGGGTCCACCGTGGGTGTCTCCACCGTGTCCGCACCCTCACGTAGAGTGCCGAACGTGGCTCACCGCCCCGTAACTCTTTCGGGTGACCGTCGTTGAGAGTGCGGAGGCGGTTGAAAGAACAAGCGCTCGGGCAAGCGTCCGAGAGCGTCAACCGCACAGGTGACGATTCGTACCAGCCTGGAGGCTCAAGGTGACGCGCATCAGCTGCGGAGGACGGCCATGACATCCGTCCTCGTCTGCGACGACTCCCCGCTTGCCCGAGAGGCGCTCCGCCGTGCGGTGGCGACCGTGCCCGGCGTAGAGCGCGTGACCACGGCGGCCAACGGCGAGGAAGTCCTCCGCCGCTGGGGTGCCGACCGTTCGGACCTGATTCTGATGGACGTACGCATGCCCGGTCTGGGCGGCGTGGAGACGGTCCGGCGGCTGCTGTCCGCCGACCCCGGTGCGCGCATCATCATGCTCACCGTCGCCGAGGACCTGGACGGTGTCGCGCTCGCGGTCGCCGCCGGTGCCCGTGGCTATCTCCACAAGGACGCCTCCCGCGCGGAGCTGCGTGCGACGGTCACCCAGGCTCTCGCCGACCCGACCTGGCGGCTCGCGCCGCGCAGACTGCGGTCGGCCGAGATGGGTGCCGCGCCGACGCTCACCGCGCGTGAGATCCAGGTCCTGGAGGGCATGAGCCACGGCCGTTCGAACGCGGAGATCGGCCGTGAGCTGTTCCTCTCCGAGGACACCGTCAAGACCCACGCGCGACGGCTCTTCAAGAAACTCGGTGCCTCGGACCGCGCGCACGCGGTGGCGCTCGGGTTCCGATGGGGCCTGGTCCGCTAGGTGAACCGCCGCGGGGGTACGGGTGTCCCCGCCCGCCGCACGGCGGGTGGGGCCGGACCCGACGGGGGATCGAAATCGGCCGTTCGGGCGCCCGATCCCCGTTTCCCGGCGGATGCCGCATCCTTGAGGTGTGGAGTTCCTCGGGAACGAGTCGGTCGAGCGGGAGGGGAGGGCGCAGGAGATGAGTTCCGGCGCACCTGCTCATAACGCTTCGGTGCACAACTACGGACGCGGTGCCACGGACAGGACGACGCCAAGGCACCATGGACCGATGCGTGACGACGAGGCGGCCACTGCCCAAGGGGCAATCGGTGCGCTCGTCCATCGCGCGGTCGACGGAGACGAGCAGGCCACGCACGACCTGCTCGCCCATGTCCATCCCCTCGCGATCCGCTACTGCCGCACACGGCTGTCCCGACTGCCGGGTGACGCACGGCACTTCGTGGAGGACCTGGCGCAGGAGGTCTGTGTCGCGGTGCTCCTCGCACTGCCGCGGTACAAGGACACCGGGCGCCCCTTCGAAGCCTTCGTCTTCGCCATCGCCGCGCACAAGGTCGCCGATCTGCAGCGCGCCGCGATGCGCCATCCCGGCTCGACGGCGGTGCCGTCGGACGAGATGCCCGAGCGGCCCGACGACTCGCTCGGCCCCGAGGAGCGTGCCCTCCTCAGCAGCGACGCCGAGTGGGCCAAGAAGCTCATGGCCAACCTCCCCGAGAACCAGCGGGAGCTTCTCCTGCTGAGGATCGCGGTGGGCCTCACGGCCGAGGAGACGGGCCAGATGCTGGGGATGTCGCCGGGCGCGGTCCGGGTGGCCCAGCACCGGGCACTGAGCCGTTTGCGGGCACTGGCGGAGCAGTAGGCGGACTTCTGGGTGTGTTCCCTGGGTGGGGTGCGCCTGGCCGAGGTGCGATCGGCGGATTTCGCGGGCTTCGTGGGCTTCGGAGTGCGGCCGCTGGGCGGGGTGCCTGTTCGAGGCGCGGCCGGACGAAAACGGGCCCGACACGCGGGCGGACGACATCGGGTCGCGGTGCGTTCGGACGTGCCGGGCCGGTGTGCGGATGGACGTGCCGGACCGGTGAGCGGTCGGCCGAGCCGGGCCGGCGTGCGGTTGGTCGGCTGATGGGCCGAGCGGATGTGCGGTCCGACAGTCGGTGGGCCGAGTGGACGTGCGGTCCGACCGTCGGCGCGCCGGTCCGCCGGGGTCCGTGGATCGCCGCGTGAGCCTCCCGGCAGGGTGGGCTTTCTCATGAGTACGGCAAATTTTTTCCGCCGCCCCGGGCGAGGCGCGGGGCGGCGACACAGTGCGTGGCCCGCCCAAGGCCCGTGCCCCCGGCGGGCGGGCGCCGGATGAACGCGGCGGTCGTCCTCCACGTACGAAGCTACGAAGCCCAGGGGCACCCGTAACCGTGGAATGAGAGAGCCATGCTTCCCGTTAGCATGGACATCCGCACCGATCAAGGCCATTTGGGGAAGGTGTCATGACTGCAAACGTCGACGGAGTGCCCGAGAAATTCGCGACACTCGGGCTGACCTACGACGACGTGCTGCTGCTGCCGGGCGCATCCGAGGTGCTGCCCAACGCGGTCGACACCTCGTCCCGGATCTCCCGCAACGTGCGCGTGAACATTCCGCTGCTGTCCGCGGCGATGGACAAGGTGACCGAGTCGCGCATGGCGATCGCCATGGCCCGGCAGGGCGGTGTCGGCGTACTGCACCGGAACCTGTCCATCGAGGACCAGGTCAACCAGGTCGACCTCGTGAAGCGCTCCGAGTCCGGCATGGTCACCGACCCGATCACGGTGCACCCGGACGCGACGCTCGCCGAGGCCGACGCCCTGTGCGCCAAGTTCCGCATCAGCGGCGTGCCGGTCACCGACGGCAACAAGAAGCTGCTCGGCATCGTCACCAACCGTGACATGGCCTTCGAGACCGACCGCTCCCGTCAGGTGCGCGAGGTCATGACCCCGATGCCCCTGGTCACCGGCAAGGTCGGCATCTCGGGCAACGACGCCATGCAGCTGCTCCGCCGCCACAAGATCGAGAAGCTTCCGCTGGTCGACGACGCGGGCATCCTCAAGGGCCTCATCACGGTCAAGGACTTCGTGAAGGCCGAGAAGTACCCGAACGCGGCGAAGGACGGCGAGGGCCGCCTCCTCGTCGGTGCCGCCGTCGGCGCCAGCCCCGAGGCTCTGGACCGGGCGCAGGCGCTCGCCGAGGCCGGTGCGGACTTCCTGATCGTCGACACCTCCCACGGGCACAACAGCAACGCCCTCAACTGGATGGCGAAGATCAAGTCGAGCGTCGGCGTCGACGTGATCGGCGGAAACGTCGCCACCCGTGACGGCGCCCAGGCCCTGGTCGACGCCGGTGTCGACGGCGTCAAGGTGGGCGTGGGTCCCGGCTCGATCTGTACCACCCGCGTGGTCGCCGGCATCGGCGTCCCGCAGGTCACCGCCATCTACGAAGCCGCTCTGGCGGCGCGCGCCGCGGGCGTCCCCGTGATCGGTGACGGCGGACTGCAGTACTCCGGAGACATCGGCAAGGCCCTCGCGGCCGGCGCCGACACGGTGATGCTCGGCAGCCTCCTCGCCGGCTGCGAGGAATCGCCCGGCGAGCTGCTCTTCATCAACGGCAAGCAGTTCAAGTCGTACCGCGGCATGGGCTCGCTCGGCGCCATGCAGTCCCGCGGCCAGGGCAGGTCGTACTCGAAGGACCGCTACTTCCAGGCCGAGGTCGCCTCCGACGACAAGCTCGTGCCCGAGGGCATCGAGGGCCAGGTGCCCTACCGCGGCCCGCTGGCCAATGTGCTGCACCAGCTCGTCGGCGGTCTGCGCCAGACCATGGGTTATGTCGGCGCCGCCTCCATCGACGAGATGGAGACCAAGGGCCGCTTCGTACGGATCACGTCCGCGGGCCTCAAGGAGAGCCACCCGCACGACATCCAGATGACGGTCGAGGCACCGAACTACAGCCGCAACCAGTAGTCGCCACCCAGCCGACACCTGAGACGAGGGCGGTCCCGGAGCATCCGGGACCGCCCTCGTCGTGGGTGTCGGGGATACTGGGAGGCGCAGAAGCGAAGAGGGAAAGGCCACACACGTGACTGAGATCGAGATCGGGCGCGGCAAGCGCGGCCGCCGGGCGTATGCCTTCGACGACATCGCCGTCGTCCCGAGCCGCCGTACGCGAGACCCGAAGGAGGTCTCGATCGCCTGGCAGATCGACGCCTACCGCTTCGAGCTGCCGTTCCTGGCCGCCCCCATGGACTCGGTCGTCTCGCCGGCCACCGCCATCCGTATCGGCGAGCTGGGCGGACTGGGCGTCCTGAACCTCGAAGGCCTCTGGACGAGGTACGAGGACCCGCAGCCGCTCCTCGACGAGATCGCGGAGCTGGACGCGGACACCGCGACCCGCCGTCTCCAGGAGATCTACGCAGCTCCCATCAAGGAGGAGCTGATCGGGCAGCGCATCAAGGAGGTGCGCGACTCGGGCGTGGTCACCGCGGCAGCGCTCTCCCCGCAGCGCACGGCCCAGTTCTCCAAGGCCGTCGTGGACGCGGGCGTCGACATCTTCGTCATCCGCGGTACGACGGTGTCGGCCGAGCACGTTTCCGGTGCCTCCGAGCCGCTGAACCTGAAGCAGTTCATCTACGAGCTGGACGTCCCGGTCATCGTTGGCGGCTGCGCCACCTACACGGCGGCCCTGCACCTGATGCGTACGGGCGCGGCCGGTGTCCTCGTCGGCTTCGGCGGCGGCGCCGCGCACACCACGCGCAACGTGCTGGGCATCCAGGTCCCGATGGCCACCGCGGTCGCCGACGTGGCCGCCGCCCGCCGGGACTACATGGACGAGTCCGGCGGCCGGTACGTGCACGTGATCGCGGACGGCGGTGTCGGCTGGTCCGGCGACCTCCCCAAGGCGATCGCCTGCGGCGCCGACTCCGTGATGATGGGCTCCCCGCTCGCGCGCGCCACCGACGCGCCCGGCCGGGGCCACCACTGGGGCATGGAGGCCGTCAACGACGAGCTGCCGCGCGGCAAGAAGGTCGACCTCGGCACGGTCGGCACGATCGAGGAGGTCCTCGCCGGACCCTCGCACACGCCCGACGGTTCGATGAACTTCTTCGGCGCGCTGCGGCGCGCCATGGCCACGACCGGCTACAGCGAGCTCAAGGAGTTCCAGCGCGTCGAGGTCACGGTGGCGGACTCGCAGCACAAGCGGTAGCCGCACGGCGCTTCGAGGGGCCCGGGCCGGGGTGGTCCGGGCCCTTTCGTGTGCCCAACTGGGCCTGATGGGGCGCGTTTTGTGATGGGGGGCGCGTGGTTGCGTTCGGGGCGAATGCGCGTCTGAAGGCCGTTTCGGGGCGGTAACGTCCCTGTTCGGCGCCCCAGTTGTGTGGGGCGCCCCCTTCCAAGGACATGGTTCCGGACCCCGGCCGTCGGGGCCCGGCCCGAGTTCCGACGTGCTGCCCACCGGGCCTCTGGGTGGCGTCGTGGAAGGGGGCGCCCATGGGCCGCCATCGCAAGCCCACCCGCTGGGACCGGATCCGTCTGCGGATGGTGAAGTGCCGGAGGAGGTGGGTCTTGCGAATTTTCGGATGGTGAGCGGCCGCCCCCAAACACACTAGGGGCGGACACTCCGTGATCCATCCTGGAGCCTGCCGCAGTGGCCGCTGCGGTGGGCTCCACCTTTGGTGAGCGGCCGCCCCCAAACACAGTAGGGGCGGACACTCCGTGATCCATCCTGGAGCCTGCCGCAGTGGCCGCTGCGGTGGGCTCCACCTCTTGTACGGTACCGGCGTGGAGCGCTCCGTGCCACCAGCCCCAGAGGCTCGGGACCGCCCCGCGCGCCCCCGGTCACAACCTGTGCGCCGCCCCCGTGGGCGTAGCTCCCCGCGTGTCCAGCAGCAGCTGCGCCTTCACCGACAGCCCTTGCAGGTCGTACGTGCGGTGTTGCTGGAGGAGGATCGTCAGGTCCGCGTCGGCTGCCGCCTCGTAGAGGGAGTCCACGCGGGGGACCGGGCGGTCGAGGATGCTCCAGGACGGGACGAGCGGGTCGTGGTAGCTGACGGCGGCGCCGAGTTCCATCAGACGGGTCGCGATCTCCTTGGCGGGGGAGCCCTGCTGGTCGGCGTGGTCGGGCTTGTAGGTGATGCCGAGGAGGAGCACGCGTGCCCCGCGGGCGGACTTGCCGTGCTCGTTGAGGAGCGTGGCCGCGCGCTGGATGACGTACTGCGGCATGTGGTTGTTGACCTGCTGGGCCAGTTCGACCATGCGCAGGGAGCGGGTTCGCGGGCCGGCGAGGTCCCGGGGGACGGCGTGGCCGCCGACGCCGGGGCCGGGGCGGAAGGCCTGGAAGCCGAACGGCTTGGTCTCGGCGCAGCGGATGACGTCCCACAGGTCGACGCCCAGGTCGTGGCAGAGGACCGCCATCTCGTTGACGAGGGCGATGTTGACGTGCCGGTAGTTGGTCTCCAGGAGCTGCACGGTTTCGGCTTCCCGTGGTCCACGCGCGCGTACGACCTTGTCGGTGAGGCGCCCGTAGAAGGCGGCGGCCGACTCGGTGCAGGCGGGGGTGAGGCCGCCGATGACCTTCGGGGTGTTGGCGGGGGTGTGGTCGCGGTTGCCCGGGTCGACGCGGCTGGGTGAGTACGCGAGATGGAAGTCGCGGCCCGCACGGAGACCGGAGCCCTCTTCGAGGAGCGGCCGGAGGAATTCCTCCGTCGTACCGGGGTAGACGGGGGACTCAAGGATCACCGTGGTGTGCGGGCGCAGGTGTGCGGCCAGGGTGCGGGCGGCGTCGGCCAGTTGGCCCAGGTCGAGCGCGCCGTCCGCGCCACGCGGGGTCGGCGCGCAGATGACCGCGGTACGGACCCGGCCGAGTTCGGCCGGGTTGGTGGCCGGCCGGAAGCCCGTCGAGAGCATCCGGCGCAGGTCGGCGGCGGCCAGCGGTGCGGGGTCGCCGCACTGGTAGCCGAGTGTGGAGATGCCGGCGCTGACGGCGGCCTGGGCCAGGGGCAGGCCGAACTGGCCGAGACCGATGACGGCGAGATCTGCGGGCATGGCGGTGGGCCGTCCTTCCCAGTAACCGAAGGGGGACAAGGGCGCAAGCCCTGTGGACAGAACGGGCGAGCGCAATGTCAGACTAGGAGTAAATATGACCGATTTGCGGGATTGTTCGGCTGTGTTTCTCCGGAAGTCATCGAGAGATATCCACAGGCGGACGGCTGGTGGTGGCCGAAGGCGGGCAACGGGTTGAGAATTTGGGCATGGGGGATGTGAGCCGGGCCTCGCCGGACGGGTGAGCCCGGCGCGACAGAACAGCGGGAGGCAACTGTGCGGACAGCGACACTGGGACCGGCGGAGCGCGCCGAGTCACTCGCGGGAATGGCCGAGCACGAGCTGGATGTGCTGGTCGTGGGAGCAGGCGTGGTCGGTGCGGGCACGGCACTGGACGCCGTGACCCGCGGTCTGTCCACCGGCCTGGTCGAGGCGCGTGACTGGGCGTCGGGCACGTCGAGCCGGTCGAGCAAGCTGATCCACGGAGGTCTGCGCTATCTGGAGATGCTCGACTTCCCACTCGTCCGGGAGGCGCTGAAGGAGCGCGGCCTGTTGCTGGAGCGGCTCGCGCCGCACCTCGTGAAGCCCGTCCCGTTCCTGTATCCCTTGCAGCACAAGGGCTGGGAGAGGCTGTACGCCGGTTCGGGCGTCGCGCTCTACGACGCGATGTCGATGGCGCGCGGCCACGGCCGCGGACTGCCGATGCACCGTCACCTGTCACGCCGTCACGCGCTGCGTGTAGCCCCCGCCCTGAAGAAGGACGCCCTGGTCGGGGCGCTGCAGTACTACGACGCGCAGATGGACGACGCCCGTTATGTGGCGACCCTGGTGCGCACGGCCGCGGCGTACGGAGCGAAGGTCGCCAACCGCGCGCGCGTGACCGGCTTCCTGCGCGAGGGCGAACGCGTCGTCGGCGCCAAGGTGCAGGACGTCGAAGGGGGCGGGGAGTACGAGATCCGCGCCAAGCAGGTCGTCAACGCCACCGGGGTGTGGACGGACGACACACAGGCGATGGTGGGCGAGCGGGGCCAGTTCCACGTCCGGGCGTCCAAGGGCATCCATCTGGTCGTACCGAAGGACCGGATCACCTCGACGACCGGGCTGATCCTGCGTACGGAGAAGTCCGTGCTGTTCGTGATCCCCTGGGGCCGGCACTGGATCATCGGGACGACGGACACCGGCTGGGACCTCGACAAGGCCCACCCGGCGGCGTCCAGCGCGGACATCGACTACCTGCTGGAGCATGTGAACTCGGTGCTCGCGGTGCCACTGACACGTGATGACGTGGAGGGGGTGTACGCGGGGCTGAGGCCACTGCTCGCCGGCGAGTCGGACGCCACGAGCAAGCTGTCGCGCGAGCACACCGTGGCGCATCCGGTGCCGGGGCTCGTGGTCGTGGCGGGCGGCAAGTACACGACGTACCGGGTGATGGCCAAGGACGCGGTGGACGAGGCTGTGCACGGGCTCGACCAGCGCGTCGCGGAGTGCGTCACCGAGGACATCCCGCTGATCGGCGCCGAGGGGTACCGGGCGCTGTGGAACGCGCGAGCGCGCATCGCCGCGAGGACCGGACTCCATGTGGTGCGCGTGGAACACCTGTTGAACCGGTACGGGGCACTCGCGGAGGAGCTGCTCGACCTCATCGCCGCGGACGCCTCGCTGGGCGAGCCGCTGCCCGCCGCCGAGGACTATCTGCGCGCCGAGATCGTCTACGCCGCCTCGCACGAGGGGGCACGACACCTCGACGACGTGCTGACACGGCGGACCCGCATCTCGATCGAGACCTTCGACCGGGGCACGCGCAGTGCGCGGGAGGCCGCGGAGCTCATGGCGCCGGTGCTGGGCTGGGACAAGGACCAGATCGAGCGCGAGGTCGAGCACTACGAGAAGCGGGTCGAGGCGGAGCGGGAGTCGCAGCGGCAGCCGGACGATCTGACGGCCGACGCGGCTCGGCTGGGGGCGCCGGACATCGTGCCGTTGTAGGCACGGTGGTGGAAGGCGCGGTGGTGGAAGGCGCGCGTTCACGTGTGCGTGCGCTGAGGGGCTTGGCGGCGGTGGCGGCAGCCAGCCGTGGTCGCTGCTTGGCCGTGATGGTGGCGTGGCCGTGGTGGCTGCCGGGCTGTGGTGGCGGCCCGGGAGTCCGAGCGGATGGTTTCCGGGTGTCACCCGAACGAGTGTCCTGAGCTGGGATCTTTGCTCGGAACCCGGTCGTTCTACGGGGTGCGGGGGCAGAACTCGGCGGCGAGCAGCGCCGGTTCGAGGTCGGGGTCTGCGATCGCATCCGTGTTCACGCGGAAGGTGAGGACACGACGGGCGTCGAGTGTGGCTGCGGTCCGGACGTAGCTGCCGGTGATGCGGCCGTTGTGCCCCCACACCGTGGTGCCGCACGGAAGTTTCTCGGAATAGAGGCCCATGCCGTACAAGCCGTGTGCGGTGCCGGTGTCGAGCATCTCGCGCAGTTGGCGGGGCGGCAGCAGGTTGCCGCGGAGCAGGGCCGCGTAGAAGCGGTTCAGGTCGGCGAGCGTGGTGACCAGCTCGCCCGCCGCGCCGGCCACGCGCGGGTCCAGATCGGTGACATCGGATCCGTCGGCGGTGTACGAGCGACCGTGCGGGTCCGGCAGGGAGTGACGGGCGCCCGGGAACGAGGTGCCTGTCAGATGGAGGGGAGTGATGATGCGGCGCTCGGCCTCGGCGGCGTACGAGCGGCCGGTGACCTGCTCGACGACCATGCCGAGCAGCACGTAGTTGGTGTTGGAGTACTCGAAGCGGCCGCGTTCGGCCGGGGGGTGGGCGATTGCGATACGGACGGCCTGGAGAGGCGTGAGGGAGACGGTGCCCGCGGTGTCGGCGGTGAAGTCGGCGAGGCCGCTGGTGTGGGTGAGCAGGGTGCGCAGGGTCAGGGCGCGACCGTCGTTGCCCGAGCCGTGCACCAGGCCCGGCAGATGATCCTCGACCGAGTCGGACAGGGACAGGCGGTGCTCGGCGGCCAGCTGAAGGACGACCGTCGCGACGAACGACTTGGTGATGCTGCCGGCGCGGAAGTGGTCGGTGCGGCGGATGGCGTCGGCAGGGAGGGTCGCGTCGGTGTGGCGGATCGCGTCGGCAGGGAGGGTCGCGTCGGTGTGGCGGATCGCGTCGGCAGAGCTGCCGGCGGCGGCCGGGTCGGTGGTTGTGGGGGCTTCCGCGTGGGCGAAGCGGGAGGCGGATCCCTCGGCGGCCAGCAGGGCGGCGGCCGGGACCTTGCCCTGGGTGACGAGCCGGGTGAGGGCGGTGTCCACGGCCGGGGGCGCGGGAGTTGTCGAGGCGGCCGAGGTCAGGGCGAGGAGGGTCAGGCACACAGGAAGGGTCAGTAGCGTCCTCAGAGGTGGCATGAGGTCCTTCCTTGTCGCCGCTCATCATGAGGGACGGGCTCGGCCGGGTGACAGGCGGGGCAGGTGAGGGGCGGCGCGGGGAAGGAATGCCTCCGCGAGGGGGCACCCGGGGCGTCGGACGGTGGTCGGGTGGGTGACAATGGAGGCTCTGTCAGGGCGGGTTGCATGAGGGGACGCATGTCGGAGGCGGAGCGCGCGGGAGCATCCCGGCAGGACGAGAGCGATCGTCTTCTCGCCGGGCGATACCGGCTGGGAGGAGTCCTCGGCCGCGGCGGCATGGGCACCGTGTGGCGGGCCAAGGACGAGACGCTGGGCCGGACGGTCGCGGTCAAGGAACTGCGGTTGCCGGCGCGGATCGACGAGGACGAGAAGCGGCGGCTGATCACACGGACCTTCCGTGAGGCCAAGGCCATCGCGCGGATCCGGAACAACGGCGCGGTGACGGTCTTCGACGTGGTCGACGAGGACAACCGGCCGTGGATCGTGATGGAACTCGTCGAGGGCAAGTCGCTCGCCGAGGTCATCCGAGAGGACGGGCTGCTCACGCCGAAGCGCGCGGCCGAGGTGGGGCTGGCCATCCTCGACGTGCTGCGTTCGGCGCACCGCGAGGGCATCCTGCACCGGGACGTGAAGCCGTCGAACGTGCTCATCGCCGAGGACGGCCGGGTCGTGCTCACCGACTTCGGTATCGCGCAGGTGGAGGGCGACCCGTCCATCACCTCGACCGGCATGCTCGTCGGCGCGCCCTCGTACATCTCGCCCGAGCGCGCCCGGGGGCACAAGCCCGGCCCCGCGGCCGACCTGTGGTCGCTCGGCGGGTTGCTGTACGCGTCGGTGGAAGGCGTACCGCCGTACGACAAGGGGTCCGCCATCGCGACGCTCACCGCGGTGATGACGGAGCCGTTGGAGCAGCCGAAGAACGCCGGGCCGCTGGAGAAGGTCATCTACGGGCTGCTCGTCAAGGACCCCGAGCAGCGGCTCGACGACGCCGGGGCCCGGGCGATGCTCACCGAGGTGATCCACGCGCCCGAGCCCAAGGAGGACGAGCCGGAGCCGGTGGACGCGACGAAGGTCGTGCCGTTGCCCGAGCTTCCGGTGGACGCCCCCGCCAAGAAGAAGAGCTCGGGCGGCAGGGCCACGGGCGGGAACAAGAAGGGCGAGGAGCCGGTGGAGCGGCTCCGCGGGGCGCTGCGTTCCGTGCGGAAGGGCAAGGGGGCGGCCGCTGCCGCTGTGGCGGCGGGTGCTGCCGCGGTCGTCGGAACCGGCAAGTCCGGTGCGGAGGAGGCCGGAACCGAGAAGGCCGGTGCCGGGAAGCCCGCGGACGCCGAGGCGCCGGCGACGACGCCGGACGGGTCGGACGGCAAGGCTGCCAAGACCGCCAAGGCCTCGCCCTCTACCCCGACCGCTCCTGCGGTTTCTCCCTCTGCCTCCGCCCCCGCTTCGCCCTCCTCTTCCCCCGCGGCGGCTGCCGCTGCTTCTGGCTCGGACTCCGAGGCTGTTTCTCGCTCTGCTTCCGCGGGTGCGGCTGGTTCGGCCAAGGGGCGGGCTTCTGCTGCCTCCGAGGTGAACTTCAGTTCGGTGGGCGGGGGTTCGGGTGGTGCCGGGGAGACGCATCCGCGGACCGTCGCGCCCAGGGCCTCGCTCACCGATGTGGTGCCCCGGCGGGCGTTGGTGATCGCCGCCGTGGTCGTCGTGCTGGCCGTGCTGGGCACGATCCTCGCCGTCACGCTCAGTGGCGACGACTCCGGGGCCAAGGAGAACAAGGGCGGCGACGACAAGTCGGCGTCCAGCGGGGCGAGCGCGGGCAGCGACACCAAGCAGGACGAGAACAGCGGTACCGAAAAGGACAGCGGAGAGAAGACCGACTCCGCCGGCGGGGGCGCGAACACCGGCAGTTCGCCGACCGCGAGCGCTACGAGCGGGACCGGCGGTTCGAACGACGACTCCGGCAGTGGTTCGGGAGACGGCGCCGAGGAGACGTACAAGAGCGGGCAGGGGTTCTCGATCGGGTTGCCCAAGGGGTGGAAGTACGAGTCCACGAGTGCGGCCGGGTCCCGGTTCGCCGGTCCTGACGGGCAGAAGCTGCTGGTCGGGTGGACCACGACGCCCAAGAGCGACCCGGTGGCGGACTGGAAGAACCAAGAGCAGTTCATGCAGCGGTCGCAGTACAAGCGCATCCGAATAGAAAAGGTGGACTACCGCGGCTGGAACACGGCCGATTGGGAGTTCACCTACGTGGACGGCGGTACGCAGTACCGGTCGATAGACCGAGGGTTCGTCGTCAACGACAGCCTCGGATATGGGCTCATGTACACCGCGAAGGGCTCGAAGTGGGACACCGAGCTTCGTAAAAATACGTGGCGGACGCTGACGAAGTCGTTCGAACCGAAGTCCTGAGGGGCACGAGATTCCTGAGATCTCGTATCTCCTCACTGTGGGTTGCCTACGGCACGTATCGTGAGTGGTTGCGGACCGTACGCAGCCACATCTGCAGCCACAACGGGACGCATGGCGAACGGAATTGACCAACCGGGCGGCCGGGGGAGGCATCGTGGACGACTATGCGGGACGGGTACTCGCCGACCGTTACCGTCTGCCGCTGCCGCCGTCGGACGAGTACGAACTGGCCGAGACCCGCGCCTTCGACACGTACAGCGGGCAGGAAGTCCTGGTCCGGCAGGTGCCGTTGCCCGAGATCGTCGAGGCGGAGGTGCTCGACGCGGACGGGCTGCCCGACGGGTTCGTGGCCCGGGACGCCGGAGTGCGGCGGCCGTCCGCGCGGACCACACGGCGGCCCACCGAACCGGCGGTGCGGCGTGCGATCGAGGCCGCGCAGGCCGCGGCCCAGATCCCCGACCATCCGCGGCTCGACCAGGTCTTCGACGTGTTCGCCGAGGGCGGGTCGTTGTGGATAGTGAGTGAGATGGTGGCCGCGCGGCCACTGGCGGCGCTGCTCGCCGAGCGGCCGCTGAGTCCGTACCGGGCCGCCGAGGTGGCCTCCGATGTGCTGACCGCCCTGCGGGTGCTGCACGGCCATGGATGGGTGCACCGGAACATCACCGCGCGCACGGTGCTCGTCTGCGACGACGGGCGCGTGATGCTCACCGGGCTTGCCGCCGGGGCCGCGGAGGAGGCGCTGTGCGGGTACGACCCGGTGCCGGCCGCCGACGGTGAGGGCGAGGCGGGCGGCTCCGGAACGGCGGGCGGTCCGCCAGGGCGGACAGGGCCGACCGGTTCCGCCGGTTCGGCTGGTCCCACGGGCTCGTCCGGGCCTCATGGCCAGCTCGGTCGGCAAGGGCAGCTCGGGCAGTCCCAGCAGGGCGGTTCCGGTGGCGGTCGTGCCGCCGTCGAGGCTGTGCCCGGGGGCGGCGGAGGGCTGTCGCCCGTCGCTCGGGCACAGGCGTCGGCCGCGGGGCAGCGGGCGCTGGACGCCGGCGGTGATGTGCGGGCCGCGCGGGCCGGGGCCATCGCGGCCTACCGCGCGGGCGCGCGGGCCGCGGCCCGGGTGCAGGAGGAACAGCGGGGCGGCAGGAACGCGGCGTTGCCCGCGCCGCGGTCCCAGCCCGCCGAGGGCGAGGCCGAGGCCGGACAGACCTCCGGGCTCGGAGTGGAGCGCACCTCGCCGCCGGGGCAGATCGCCGACCCGTACGGGGTGGGGCGGTCCAGTTCCTGGCACGGCGCGGCGCCGCGTCACGGTGCGCCCGCGCTGGGCGGGAACGGACAGAGCCAGCCTCCCGCGCTGCCCGGGCCCGGCACCGGAAGCAGCGGCAATGGGGGCAACGGGGGCAACGGAAGCGGTGTACCGGGTCACGGTGACGGCACCGGATTCCCCGGCAACGGCAACGGCGTGTCCCACACCGGGCACGGCAACGGCATCGCCGGCCACTTCGCCAACACCTCTGACCCGGCCTACACCTCTGCCCCCGCCCACGGCACGGATCCTGCCTACGGCACGGACCCCGCCCACGCCGCAGACCCCGCTCACACCACCAGCACCGCCGCCACCGAAGCCCCCACCCAGTGGAGCCGGCTGACCGCCGACTCCGCACCCGCAGCTCATCGGGGTCCCGCCACCGCGCTGGCGGCCGAGCGGGCGCGGCAGGCGCGGATGGCTGTCGTCGGCCCTGTCACCGAGCGCTGGGCGCCCGAGCAGGCCGGGCCCGTGCACGAGAACTGGCAGTTGGCGGCGCCGATCGGGCCCGCGACCGACCTGTGGGCGCTGGGGGCACTGCTTTTCCGGGCCGTTCAGGGGCACGCGCCCTACCCCGAGGAGAACACCGCCGAGCTGGTGCAGCTGGTGTGCGCCGAGCCGCCCGCGTTCGCCGAGGAGTGCGGGCCGCTCCGGCCGGTCGTGGAGTCGTTGCTCCGCCAGGACCCCACCGAGCGGCTGGACTTCGAGGAGCTGCGCGGCTGGCTGCGTTCGCTGGTGCGGTCGGCGCCCGAGCCGGAGGCGGGGACGTACGTCGTGGCCGCGCCGCCCGTGGACCCCAAGCGGCTGCCCGTCGTTCGCCGCCGGGGCGAGCTCGTGCGAAGGCGCCGCGCGGGGCTGCCCGACACCAGCCCGCACGGCCGCCACAAGCGGTCCAAGCGGGGCAGGGAGGCCAAGCCCCGCAGGCTCGGCCGCACGCTGCTTCTGCTGATACTGCTGGCCATGGCGGCGGCCGTCGCGTATGCCGTGGCCTTCATGCCCAAGTCCGACAGCGCCGGTGAGCGGACCGGTTCCGCGGGGGACGTCGTCAGTCCGAACCCCGGGCACTCGGCCGACACGGACACCGGCACGGACGGGAACGCGGGCACGGATCCGCAGGACGAGAAGTCGCCGAGCAAGGAGAACAGCCCGACGCAGTCGTCCAGTTCCAGCACCCAGACCACCGGACCCGAGGTCGCGCAGGGCTTCACCCTGCGCAAGGACTCCGAGGGCTTTCGCGTGGCGGTCGCCAACGGCTGGGACCGTACGGGGAAGAACGGCCGCGGCCAGATCGTCTACTCCCAGGGCGACTTCGAGCTGCTGGTCGTGCCCGGCCGCGACACGACCAGTGAGTACGGCACCGATCCGATGACGTACCAGCGCGAGGACGAGCGCGAGTTGCAGCCGTTCCGCGACTCGACGTGGGCGACCTCCAGCGGGATGCGGCGCATCGAGGTGGGCGGACGGACCATGGCCGAGGGGCAGTTCACCTGGCAGGACTCCCAGGGGCGCGAGGTCTTCGTACGCAATCTCGCGATCATCGTCGACGGGCGGTACCACGTGGTGCAGGTGCTCGGTCCCGAGGCCGAGCGGGACGAGGTGACGCGGCTCTACGAGCAGGCGTCGGCGACCTACCAGGCCACCGGCTGACGTCCGATCCAGGTTCGGCCGAGGTCCGGCTGACGTCCGACTCAGGTTCGACAGACGTCCGATTGCCGGGCGGCAAACGCCCGTTCACGTCCGGGCAAACCGTCACAGTGCTGTCTCCGTAGGGCCCCGCCGGTTCCCTGGGCGAGGGCCGGTCCTTAGTCTGACCCTGTCAAGAGCATTGCGGGGAAACGTGAATCAGATGCAGGGCCTGCTGCTGGCGGGGCGCTACCGGCTCGTCGACTCCATCGGCAGTGGCGGCATGGGCCGGGTGTGGCGGGCGCACGATGAAGTGCTGCACCGGGCCGTCGCCATCAAGGAGTTGACGGCCGCGCTCTATGTGGCGGACAGCGACCGGCCCGTGCTCCTCGCCCGGACGCGGGCCGAGGCGCGCGCGGCCGCGCGGATCAACCACTCGGCCGTCGTCACCGTGCACGACGTGCTGGAGCACGACGGCCGCCCGTGGATCGTGATGGAGCTGGTCGAGGGCCACTCGCTCGCCGACGCGGTCAAGGACTCCGGGCGCGTCGAGCCCCGGGAGGCGGCGAGGGTCGGGCTGTGGGTGCTGCGCGCGCTGCGGGCCGCGCACGCCGCGGGCGTACTGCACCGCGACGTCAAGCCGGGCAACGTACTGATCTCCAACGACCGGCGCGTCCTGCTCACCGACTTCGGGATCGCGCAGGTCGAGGGCGACACGACGATCACGCGTACCGGGGAGATCGTCGGCTCGGTCGACTATCTGGCGCCGGAGCGTGTACGCGGCCACGATCCGGGTCCCTCCTCCGATCTGTGGGCGCTCGGCGCGACGCTCTACACGGCGGTCGAGGGAAGGTCCCCGTTCCGGCGGACGACCCCGCTGACCACCATGCAGGCCGTGGTCGGCGAGGAGCCCGAGGAGCTGACGCACGCCGGTCCGCTCGCGCCCGTCATCGCCGCGCTGCTGCGCAAGGATCCCGCCGAGCGGCCCGGGCCCGAGGAGACCGAGCAGATGCTCGCCGAGGCCGCGGAGGGGCGCGCACCGAGTTCGGCACAGGCCTATGTGCCGACGGAACATGTGGCCGCCTCACACCAGTCCGGTGAAACCCCTCAGTCTCCCGAGTCCCCCGCACCCCAGGGCACCTACGGGCCCGCCCATGCCGCCTACGGGCCCCAGGGCGTCCCGGGGGCGCACGGCATGTACGGCCCTCAGGGTGCTCACGGGACCCAGGGAGGCCCCGGCGTTCCAGGCGGCTCCGGCGGCCATGACACCTACGGCAGCCACGGCAGCCACGGCGGCCACGACACCTACGACAGCCACGGCCGTCCCACGCACGACCCGGCCGTCGCCACCATGAACCAGCCGACCGTCGCCGGGACGCAGCGCCGCAAGGTCAGCACGCTCGTCCTCGTCGTCATTCTGGCCGCGCTCGTGGGCGGCGGAGGCGTCGCGGCGCTGCTGTACGCGGACCGGTGGGGCAGCGACGGCAACTCGACGTCCTCGTCCGACCCGTCCTCACCCGACCGGTCCTCCTCCACCCCGTCGTCCTCGGCGGGTGCGACGGACGACGGGAAGGGAAACCAGACCCCGGACACCGGCACCGGCGGTGTGCCGGACGGCTGGGAGCGCGTCGACGACCCCCAGGGTTTCAGCCTTGCCCTGCCCAAGGGCTGGAAGCGGCAGGTCGAGAACACCCAGGTCGACTACACGCCCGACAACGGCGAGCACTTCGTCCGCATCGCCGTCGACGACTCCCCGGACTTCGACACCCCGTACACGCATCTGCTCGACCTGGAGGAGCAGTTGGGGCGGTTGCAGGACTACCGGCGGGTCGGTCTGGAGGAGAACACCTTCCGCGACCGTCCGGGCGCGCTCTGGGACTTCACCTGGACCGCGCTGTCGAAGGACACGGAGTTTCCCGGCCCGCGCCGGGCCATAGAGCAGGCGTATCTCAGCCGTGACGGCGTCGAGTACGTGATCTACATGTCCTCGCCGGTGGCCGACTGGGACACCGCGAAGGAACGGTTCGACACGATCCTGCGCAGCTGGCGGCCCCCGGGCGCCCAGTGACCCCGAACGCCGAGTGAGTACGGCCGGCCCGACACACGACCGCGTACGTCGCTTGTCGGCCACCCGCGCCGAGGCGTCCCGGAAGGCCTCCGTCCGGTGCGGCATGATGGGGCGCATGGTGACCGAGGGGGACAACGTCCGTGTCATCGCGGGCCGTTACCGGCTGGAGGCCAGACTCGGCCGGGGCGGTATGGGCGTCGTATGGCGGGCCACGGACCTGTTGCTCGGCAGGCAGGTCGCGGTCAAGGAACTCGTCCTCGACACCTCGCTCTCCGCGGAGGAGTCCCGGCTGCAGCGCGAGCGGGCCCTGCGTGAGGCGCGTGCGATCGCCCAGTTGCGGGACCCGCACATCATCGTCGTGCACGACGTCGTCGAGCAGGACGAACGCCCCTGCATCGTCATGGAGTTGATCGAGGGCGGCTCGCTCGCGGAGCGGATCTCCCGGAGCGGGCCCGTGGACGCGGCCGAGGCGGCCCGGATGGGGATCGACCTGCTCGGCGCGCTGCGCAGGGCGCACGGCGCGGGCGTACTGCACCGGGACCTGAAGCCCGCGAACGTACTTCTCACCGGGGACGGCCGCGTCGTCCTCACCGACTTCGGGATCGCCCAGGTCGCGGGGTCGACGACACTCACCGAGAGCGGGTCGTTCGTGGGCTCGCCCGAGTACACCGCGCCCGAGCGGATGTCCGGCGTCAGGACCGGGCCCGAGTCCGACCTGTGGTCGCTCGGCGCGCTGCTCTGTACGGCCCTGAGCGGCGAATCGCCGTTCCGCCGCGACTCGTTGGGCGGGATCCTGCACGCGGTGGTGGTCGACGAGATACGTCCGCCCGCGGCCGCCGCGCCCCTGCTTCCCGTCGTACGGGGTCTCCTGGAGCGCGATCCCGAGCGCAGGCTCGACGCGGTGGAGGCGGAGCGGCTGCTGCGGGCGTTTCTCGACACCGGCCGTATGCCACCCGTGTCGCCCGGCTACAGACCGACCCGGCGGGACGCGCCGAAGCCGCCGCAACCACTGCGTGCGCCGTCGACTTCGTCGGACTCGCCCGTGACCTCGCCGATGAGGCCCGCCGCCTCCTCGCGCTCCGCCACGCGGAACGTGCTGATCGCGGTCGCGCTCGTCGCCGCGATGGCCGTGGCGGGTGTGTCGGCGGCCGCGCTGCTGATGAACGGCGACGGGGGCAACGGGCCCTTGTCGCCGACGAGTTCCGTGCCCTCGTCCCGGGCGACGACCACCGCGACGACGACCGCGACAGTCACTTCGACCACGTCGACGACCGGCCCGACGGCCAGCGAGCCCCCGGGCCCGGCCACGATGCCGGCCACCACCGGCCCCGCGCCCTCTGGCCCCGCCCCCTCGGACACCTGAGCAGCGCGGCGGCGTAAAAGGAACATAAGCGACGCCGTGCGTCACGGGTCTGTGACTGGAAAGCGCCCAGGGTGGCTCACGAAGCGCTTGCCGCGATAGGGATGGACCCATGAGCAACAACGGGGGAGCCCCTTACGGACCCGACGAACCAACGAGTTTCGGCCTGCAACCGCCGCGGCCGCCGGTCGCCGTGCCGCACCCCGGGAACCCGTACGCCGCGCCCACCCAGGTGGTGCCCGACCGGCAGGCGCCGCAGGAGCCCGGCACCGGTCGGCTGATCGCGGGCCGCTACCGGCTGCTCGGCAAACTCGGCCATGGCGGTATGGGCACGGTGTGGCGGGCGAAGGACGAGACGGTGGACCGGGAGGTCGCCGTCAAGGAGCCGCGCGTACCGGACCACCTTCCCGAACGCGAACGGGCCAATGTCTTCGAGCGGATGCGCCGCGAGGCGCGCGCCGCCGCCCGGCTCGACCACCCGGCCGTCGTGAACGTCCACGACGTCGCGGTCGTGGACGGCCAGCCGTGGATCGTCATGGAGCTCGTACGGGGGCGTTCGCTCGGTGACGCCCTCCAGGAGGGCACGATCGGGGCGCGCGAGGCGGCGAGAATCGGCCTTGAGGTGCTCGGCGCGCTGGAGTCCGCGCACGCGGCGGGCATCCTGCACCGCGACGTCAAGCCCGACAACGTCATGCTCGGCACGGGCGACCGGGTCGTCCTCACCGACTTCGGCATCGCCCAGATCGAGGGCGAGACGAACCTGACCGACACCGGCGGTTTCGTCGGCTCGCCCGAATTCATCGCGCCGGAGCGGGTGGTGGGGCAGCGCCCGGGTCCGGCCTCGGACCTCTGGTCCCTGGGCGTGGTCCTGTACGCGGCCACGGAGGGCGTGTCGCCGTTCCGCCGCAACAACACGCCCGCGACGCTCCAGTCAGTCCTCAACGCCACGCCGGCCGCGCCCAACGCCGCCACGGGACCACTGGCCGACGCCATCAACGGCCTCCTCGACAAGGAGCCGGCCCGCCGCCCGGACGCCGCGCGGGTGCGCACGCTCCTGGAGCAGGCCGCGCGTCCGCCCGAGCCCGCGCCCACGCAGGTCGTACGGATTGCGGAGCCCGGCGGCAGGTCGATCCGGGTCGGCCGCAAGGGGTGGATCGGCATCGGTGCCGTGGTCGTCGCGGCCGTGCTGGCGGCGTACCTGGTGGTCGCGGACCCGTTCGCGGGGCCCCTGCCCGACAACTGGGAGAAGAAGGACCTCAAGGCACTGGGCGCGACGGTGGCGGTACCGGCCGGCTACCAGAAGACCGTGCCCAAGCCCGACGCGGCCAAGGACGAACACTGGGTCCAGTTCACCGACCTGAGCGGCAGCCTCTGGATCAGCCTCACCCTGGCCAAGAAGGCCGAGGACACCAGCGGTGAGATCGCCGGGTCGGCGGCGGCCGAGATGTACGACGACGACGCGAGCTACCGTCAGAGCGGCAGCTACGGCATGGACATGGACTCCGAGCCCGCTCCCAAGAGCAAGCCCGACCCGACGACGTACAAGGACCGGAAAGCGGCCCTCAACACCATCACCTACTCGACCACGGACACCGAATACCCGCGTCCGCGCGAGATCCAGGTCCTCTACTACAAGACCAAGTCCGGCGACATGTACAAGTTCATGATCGGCTATCCGGGCAAGGGCGACTTCACCGAGCGCGGGCGCGAGGTCGCGAGGACGGCGATCGCGAACCTGGACATCGACACGCTCTGAGCCCGCCGCGTGGACGGGACGCTCGCGCTCCTACGGCGGGTTCGTGCAGGCTTCCACGGCAGGTTCGTGACGGCTCACGGCCCGGTGTCGTGCGGGAACGCGCGTGGTAGCGTCGGTATACAAACTGTATGCGATGTCTGGGGGTTGCCGTGGCGTCCGGTCGGGAGAAGGCCTACGCGTATCTCAAGGACACGGTGCTGACGGACCCCGAGATGCAGGGGGCCTTCGTGTCGGAGCAGGAGCTCGCCGATCGTATCGGTGTCTCCCGCACCCCCATCCGGGAGGCGCTGCTGCTGCTCGCCGCGGAGGACCTGGTCGAGCTCGTGCCCAAGCGCGGTGCCCGGGTGGCCCCTCTGACGGGACGTGAGGTGCGGGAGCTGATGGAGCTGCGCGGCCTCGTCGAGCGGTACGCGGCCGAGCGGCTCGTCGCGGCCGGGCGGGTGCCCCTGGAGGAGCTGCGCGCCCTGCTGGAACAGCAGCGCGCGCTCACCGGTGCCGAGGAGACCCGGGAGTTCATCGCCGTGGACCACCGGTTCCACGCGTCCCTGGTCGCGGCCGTCGGCAACACCCTGCTGGACCGGCACTACGACGGTCTGCGCAGCCGCCAGGTCCGCGCCGGAGTGGTCGCCGTCTTCAACCAGCAGGGGCGGCAGAAGGCGGTGCTCGACGAGCACGAGGCCATCGTGGACGCCCTCGCCGCCGGTGACGCGCGGGCCGCGTGCGCGGCCATCGACCACCACCTGGAGTCGACCCTCAAGGTGCTCCTCGACGGCTGACGGCTGGCGGCTGAGACGCCTGAAGGCGCCCCCGGCGCGCCTCCCGGCAGCCCGGGGACGCCCGCGGCCGAGGGACACCCGCCGCCGGGGGACGCTCCCGTGCCCGCCCGGATCAGGGGTACGTGATCACGAGCATCGTCACGCCGTCCGGCGAGGTCCAGGGCCCGTGCGGCATGCCCGGGGGACGGCAGGCGTACATGCCCGCGGTGAAGGTGCGCTCCAGCGTCAGGTCGTACATCGATCCCTCGACGAGATAGACCTCCTCCCACACGTCGTGCCGGGACACGCCCGCGGCCGAGGTGTCGGTGCCCGGCGCCCAGCGGACGAGCGCGGTGCGCCGGCCGTTCTCGGGGTCCTCGGCCAGCACGCACTCCTCGACGCCGGGTCCGGCGCCCGCCGGGGGCCGCCAGGGCCCGTCGGGCCGGTGGAACTCCAGCTCGGGCCCGCTCATCGCCACACCTCCGGCCGCCGGTTCGCCAGTACGGACGTCTTCTCGCGGACCGCGCCGACCTCGTCGACGTCCAGGTCCGTCACCAGCAATTCAGGATCGGCGCCGAGGGAAGCTCGTACGGTCCCGTCGGGGCCGACTACCAGGCTGTGCCCGATGCCGGTCGGCGCGGGGCCCGGAGGGGTGCCGGGATCGGCCTGGCCGACGGCGGCGACCCAGACCGTGGCGTCCAGCGCGCGGGCCCGCACCAGCAGCTCCCACTGGTCGAGCTTGCCGGGCCCGGCGCCCCAGGAGGCCGCAAGGAGGGTTCCCACGGCCCCGGCGTCGGCGTGCGCCCGGAACAGCTCCGGGAAGCGGACGTCGTAGCAGGTGGCCAGGCCCAGCCGGACGCCGTCCACGTCGATCACGGCGGGGCGGGAGCCCGGGGCGACCGTCTCGGACTCGCGGAAGCCGAAGGCGTCGTAGAGGTGGATCTTGTCGTACGACTCCTCGACGCCGGGGCCGGTGGCCAGCAGGGTGTTGGCCACCCGTCCCTCGTCGGCGGGGGTGAACATGCCGGCCACGACGACCGTGCCGGTCGCCCGGGCGATCTCGCGGACCCCGTCGGCCCACGGCCCGTCGAGGGGCTGGGCGAGCGGGGCCAGTGGCGTGCCGAAGCAGGCCATCGACGCCTCCGGGAGGACGACGACGCGGGCTCCGGAGTCCGCGGCGCGCCGCGTCCACTCCTCGACGAGGCGCAGGTTCTTCTCGGGGTCGGGGCCGCTGGTGAGCTGGCCGATGGCGATTTGCACTGCGGTGCCTCCTTGTCCGGGGCGGGGTTGTGTGGCTGTTGTCAGCGGGGCACGGGGACGTCCGCCGCGGCCGGGGTCTTCGGCGCGGCGAGCTCTTCGTCCTCGTCGACGGCGGCCTCGGGGTTGCGGCCCAGGAGGACGCCCACCAGGGAGACCGCGCAGGCGAGGGCGATGTACAGGGCCAGTGGTACCCAGCTGTCGTAGGCGCTCAGCAGAGTGGTGAACAGCAGCGGGGCGATGGCGCCGCCGATGATCCCGGCCAGGGTGTAGGCCAGCGAGGAGCCGGTGTAGCGCAGCCGGGGCGAGAACTGCTCGGCGATGAAGGCGGCCTGCGGTCCGTAGAGACAGCAGTGGATCACCAGGGCGACGAGGACTCCGGCGGCGAGCGGCAGCCAGGAACCGCCGGCGGCCATCGGGAAGAACACGAACGGCCACACCGCGGCGGCCACCGCGGCGACGCCGTACAGCAGACGCCGGTTGACGCGGTCGGAGAGCGCGCCGGCCAGCGGCATCAGGAAGACCTGGACGGAGGAGCCGATGAGGACGGCCGTGAGGGCGGAGCCCCGCGACATGTCGAGTTCCTGGGTGGCGTAGGTCAGCACGAAGACGGTGAACATGGCGTACAGCACGTCGGGGCCGACCCGGCACAGGATCGCGGCGGTCAGGGCGCGGGGCTGGGTGGTGAAGACCTCGCGGATGGGGGCCTCGGGACGGGACTTCTCGGCCTCCATCGCCTTGAAGACCGGGGTCTCCTCCAGCTTGGCCCGGATCCACAGCCCGAAGGCGACCAGTACGCCGGAGAGCAGGAAGGCCACACGCCAGCCCCACGACTCGAACTGCGCCTCGGTCAGCAGCGCGCCGAGGGCGGCGAGCACACCGTTGGCGAGCAGGTTTCCCGCGGGCGGGCCCACCTGTGCGGCGGAGGCGTAGAAGCCCCGGCGGCGCGGGTCGCCGAACTCGCTGGACAGCAGCACGGCGCCGCCCCACTCGCCGCCGACGCCGACGCCCTGGGCGAAGCGCAGCACGACCAGGGCGATCGGAGCGGCCACACCGATCGTCCCGTACGCGGGCAGCAGACCGATCAGGAAGGTCGCCACGCCGATCAGGACAAGTGTGGCGATCAGCACCTTCTTGCGGCCGATCACATCGCCGAGGCGGCCGAAGACGAATCCGCCGAGGGGACGGGAGATGTAGCCGACCGCGTATGTGGAGAACGCCAGGAGCGTGCCGGTGAGCGGGTCCTCCGACGGGAAGAACAGATCACCGAAGACCAGGGCGGCCGCGGCGGAGTAGACGGCGAAGTCGTACCACTCCAGGGCCGTGCCGGTGAGGCTGGCGACGAAGGCGCGGCGGACGCCGGAGCGCTTCTCCGCGGCCCCGGCGTCGCTCTTCGGGGTGTCGTGCATGGTGCCCATCCTTGCTCGGGGACATCGACCTTCCGGCATACTTCTTGTATACAGGTCGTATGCGCAAGCCCTGCGCCGGAAGTCAACCGCGGAGAAATCACGATCGGCGGACCCGTTCCCCGGTCCCGTTCCTGATCCCGTTCGCCGATCCCGTTTCCTGTTCCCCGATCCCTGGGAGTGCCCTCATGGCCCTGCTGACCTTCGAACTGCCCGACGGATCGACGCGCGAGGTCGATGTCGTCCAGGTCCTCAACGCCGGGTACGCCGGACGCAGCCAGGACGACGTCGCCGCGCACGTAGCGGAGCTCGCCGAGCTGGGCGTGCCGGGTCCGTCCGTGACGCCGGCGCTCTACCCGGTCTCCCCGTACCTCGCCCAGCAGACCGAGCGGGTCGCGGTCCAGCACGGACGCACCTCGGGCGAGGCCGAATGGGCGCTGGTCGTCGCTCAGGACGGGGAACTGCTGCTGACCGCCGCCTGTGACCACACCGACCGCGACCTGGAGGTGCACGGGGTGGCGTGGAGCAAGAACGCCGGTCCGGACGTCCTCGCCCGCCGCGCCTGGCGGCTGGCCGACGTGGAGTCCCGTATCGACGAGCTCACCCTGCGCGCCTGGGTCAGCCACGACGGCACCGAGACCGAGATCCAGACCGGGACGCTCGCCGAACTCCTCACCCCGGGCTACTGGGTCGACGTCCTGCGGTCCCGCGGCGAGCTGACGCCCGGGACGGTTCTGATCTCCGGCACCATCCCGATGGCTCCCGGCGTGGACCAGTTCGCCGACGGCTGGCGCGTCGAGCTGGCCGACCCGGCGGGCGGCGACACCATCGCCCTCGCCTACGACGTCCGTCCCATGCCGCAGCCCATCGGCTGACACGCCCGGGCCCGCTGCCCGACCGATTCGATTCGCCGGCGCGGTCCCGTGAAGCGGCCGGCCGGGATGCCGCTGCCGCCCGCGAACGACGGAGGGCGGGCCGGTGACCCCGGCCCGCCCTCTTCGTCGGTGTTGCCCCAAGGGGCGTCGGCTCAGCCGAGCTTCGCCGCCTGGGCCTTGATCAGGGCGGCCGGTACGTCGTAGTCGGACACCTTGGCGTCGTCGGCGAACGCCGCCATGCTGATCGAGTAGTACGTGGCGATCGTGTTCCCGTGCCGCGCGACCTCGGCGTGCACGACCGGGCTGCCCTCGGAGTCCGCGGTCACCGCGAACGCCAGCGACTCGTCGCCGTTCCCGGAGGCCTTCTCCGCCTCGACCTTCTTGAACTTCTGCGGCTCGTCCTTGGCCGTGGCCGTGAAGCCGCCGCCGCAGCCCTCGATCGCGGTGGAGAGCGAGGACATGGTCTTCTTCGCGCCGTCGCCCTCGTACGAGGACAGGGCGACGAGGGTGACGGTCGAACCGAGGGCGTCGGTGATCGAGTTCATCGCGTCCTCCATCTCCTCCTCGGTCATGTCCTCAAGGTCCTTGGTGGGAGACGCGCTCGCCTTGGCCGTCGGGTCCTCCTGGGCCATGCGGTTGACAGCCGCGGCCGAGTCGCCCGGCGCGAAGCCGGTGAGGACGTACGCGACGGGCTTGCACTTCTCGTCGTCGACCTTGATCTCCTCCTTGGAGGAGGCGAACTGCTCGGACTGGTCGGCCGGGCCGACCTTGAAGCCCTTGACGTCGGCCGTCGCGATGACGAGCTTCTCCAGCTCACCCTCGCTGAGGGTCTTCGCTGCCGCGGCCGGCTCCTTGCCCGCGGCCTTGTCGTCCTTGCCCGATACGGAGTCGGAACCGCTGTCGGAGCAGCCGGTCACCAGGGCGAGCGAGAGGACGGACACAACGGCTGCGGCGCCGGGACGCGGCAGCGCGAGTCTCTTCATTATTCGAATGTTCCTTCGGTGGTATTGCGGTGAAGCTGGGAGTCTGAGGGCCGGTCAAGAAAACGTCAAGCCGGTACCGAAAACGGCATACTGCTCTGCACCGACGGACAACAGGGACGACAGCCGCCGACCCTCCCCGCGGCTCTGTGGAGAGAGGTGACGGGCGTGGGCCTGGATCTCGACGGGCGTGCGCACGCCCGCCAGCGTTGGGCGGCGCGCGGTGCCCTGACGGCCGCCGGCCTCGCCGTGCTGCTGCCGCTCGGATTCGCCAGGGCCGCGAGCGTGTTGCTCGTCGTGGTCGGGGTGCTCGGTACGGCAGTCACGGTCGCCGCGCTCTGGTGGGTACTGACCCTCCGGGGGCCCGCCCGGGCCGCGGCCGGGGTGCTGGCCCTCGCGACACCGGCCACGGTCATCGGGCTCTTCGCCGCCGCGAACCTGCTGTGGGTCGTCGTGGTGTCCCTGGCACTGTGGGGTTTCGCCGTCTGGGCCGGGAAGTTCGCGCTCAGCCTGACCAAGTCGCACGCCGTGCGCGTGTCCGAGCGGCGGACCCCCGCACCCGCCAGGCCCTTCCTCGTCATGAATCCGCGGTCCGGCGGCGGGAAGGTCGAGCAGTTCGGGCTGAAGGAGAAGGCCGAGCGGCTCGGAGCGCGCGTCCACCTCCTCGACCCCGAGCACAAGGAGGACGTCACCGAACTCGCCCGGCGCGCAGTCGCCGACGGGGCCGATCTGATCGGCGTCGCGGGCGGTGACGGCACCCAGGCGCTGGTCGCGGCGATCGCCGCCGAGCACGACATCCCGTTCCTCGTCGTCTCCGCCGGGACCCGCAACCACTTCGCCATGGATCTCGGACTCGACCGGACCGACCCCGCCACCTGCCTCGACGCGCTCACCGAGGCCGGGGTCGAGGTCCGTGTCGACCTCGGCTTCGCCGATGGGCACCCCTTCGTCAACAACGCCTCGTTCGGGGCGTACGCGGTGGTCGTGCAGAGCCCCGAGTACCGGGACGACAAGGTGCGTACGACGCTGGAACTGCTGCCGGAGCTGCTCACGCACCAGCGGGGGCCGCGGCTGAGCGCCCGGATCGAGGAGCCGGGCGCGACCGCCGGGGCCGCCGGGACCGGCACGACGAGTGGGACCGGTGGGACGGGCGCCGGGGCGGCCGAGGCGGCCGTCATCGACGCGCCCCAGGCCCTTCTCGTGAGCAACAACCCCTACCGCATGGACGATCCGGCGGGCCTCGGCTACCGCGAGCGGCTGGAGTCCGGTCTGCTCGGTGTCCTCGGCATCAAGGTGGAGAACGCTGCCGAGGCCGCCGGGCTGCTCCTTGGGGTGCACTCCACCGGGCTCACGGTGCTCACGGCCCGCGAGGTGGTCGTCGACGCCGACCGCCCCGAGATCGAGGTCGGTGTGGACGGCGAGGCCTTCGTCCTGCCCACCCCGGTACGGTGCCGCATCGAGCCCGGCGCGCTGCGCGTGCGCGTCCCCCGGAACCGGCCGGGCGTGCCGGAGACCAAGCCGCCGATGGACTGGCGCCGACTGCGCAAACTCGCCGCGGCGGTGGGCCGTACGGCACTCCCCAAGCACCGGGCCCTGCCCAGGAACGAGCCTCTGCCGGAGAACCGGACCCCGCCCACCGCGTGACCCACCGCAGGACATCGACAAGCTCAGGCCCCGCACGGTACTGATGGGGCATGAGTGATGACGGGGGGCGGTTGATCGGCGGCCGCTACCGGCTGGCCGAGCGCATCGGCTCCGGCGGGATGGGCACCGTATGGCGGGCCGTCGACGAACTCGTGGAGCGGGACGTCGCGGTCAAGGAGCCGCGGCTGCCCGGCGATCCGCAGGACGCGGCCCACCGGCGCGCGTACAACCGGCTCCAGCGGGAGGCGCGGGCGGCAGCGCGCGTGGAGCACCCGGCGGCCGTCGCCATCCATGACGTGGTCGTGGAGGACGGACTGCCCTGGATCGTCATGGAGTTGATCCGCGGCGAGTCCCTCCACGAGGTGCTGCAGCGCGGCGCGCTCCCGCCCGCCGAGTCCGCCCGGATCGGGCTCGCCGTCGTGGGCGCGCTGAAGGCCGCGCACGCCAAGGGCATCGTGCACCGGGACGTGAAACCGGCCAACGTGCTGCTAGGACAGCACGGCCGCGTGGTCCTCACCGACTTCGGCATCGCCCACATCCAGGGCGAGGAATCCATCACCATGAGCGGGGAGTTCGTCGGCTCCCTGGAGTTCATCGCACCCGAGCGGATGTCCGGCCGCGGCGCGGGCCCCGCCGCGGACCTGTGGTCGCTCGGCGTCTGCCTGTACGCGGCCGTCGAGGGCTGGTCCCCTTTCCGGCGTACGACGCTGGAGTCCACCCTCGCCGCGATCCTGTCCGCCGAGCCGCCGGAACCCAAGCAGGCGGGGCCACTCGGCGCCCTGATCGTGCGGCTCCTGGCGAAGGACCCGGACGAGAGACCGGACGCGGACGAGGTGGTCGTCGCACTGGAGGCGGTGGCGGAACGGTGGCCGGTGCCGGCCCCGGCTCCACAGGGAGACCTGACGATCCCTCAGGATGCCTCCGCGCTACGGGAGTTCGCGGACGACTCGGGGACGGTCCAACTCGTGAGGCCCCCCGCCTCGGACGAGGCACCGGAGAAGCCGAGCTCGCCGGAGCCGTCCGAGTCGCCCGCCCCTTCGGAGGACACCCGGGCCGATTCCATCCCCGTACGCCCCGGGCGCAAGCGTTCCACCGCGCGTCTCGTGGCCGGAGTCCTGGCCGGTGCCGTCCTCGTCGCGGGTGGTGTCTGGGCCGGGACCTCGCTCACCGACGGCAGGGCGACCGCGGTAGGGGGCGAGCCGTCGGTGACCCCGAACTCGCCGACCACAAGGGACAGTTGGGTTGCCCACGAGGAGCAGGACCTGAACGCCGTCCTCTCCCTCCCCAGGCAGTACGTGCGCTTCCACGAGCAGGGCGGCCCCGACGACCAGCCCCGCATGGCCATCTACGACAACGACGAGGTCATCCAGGTCCGCCTCACCCAGTGGGACGAGGCGCCGCGCTCGCCCATGGGCCAGGCGAAGGACTCGGCCGAGACATGGGCCGGCTACGGCCGGTCGCAGACGCAGTACACGAAGACGTCCCTCGACGGGAACGAGGCCGTGCTCGTCGACACGACCTACGAGACCGAGGGCAGGCTCGTTCGCGTCATGGAGCTGATGATCCTCACCGACGACAGCCGGCTGTACGAGCTGCGCGTCGACATGCCGAAGGGGACGGCGGACGAGAAAAGGGGCACGGAGGTGTTCAAGGGGGCGCGCGACCGGCTGGAGATCGGCGGGTCGAGGAAGTGGTCGCCGCGCTCCGATTTTTCGGCCGGTTCCTGATCGTCGCCGGACAACCCCCTGATCAGGCCATTCATTGCCAGTGATCGCTGGCGTCGTGTGTGCAGTCGGTGAAACCCTATTACCGCCGGGTACCCAAAGCGGCGGGCCCGGGCATACGCTGCGGCCCATGACCGACTCGCAGGCCCCGGTACAGGCCCCGGAAAAGACCGGCACCAACCCCCTCGCGCCCGCCCCCGAGGGCGCCCGCACGGCTGCTGACGTGGTCACGCCGGAGCTGATCGCGCAGCTCACGCGTGGCGTGGTCGGTTCGGGCCGCACCGCCAACCACACGCCGTTCACGGGCGAGAAGCTGGCCGACCTGCCCGAGTCCACCCCCGAGGACGTGGAGCGGGCCTACGAGAAGGCCCGCGCCGCCCAGGCCGTCTGGGCCCAGACCCCCGTCAGGCAGCGCGCCGCCGTCCTCCTCCGCTTCCACGACCTGGTGCTCGCCCGCCAGGCCGAGGTGCTGGACCTCATCCAGCTGGAGACCGGCAAGGCCCGTCTGCACGCCCACGAGGAGGTGCAGGCCGTCGCCGTGGCGGCCCGCCACTACGGCCGCAAGGCCACCTCGTACCTCAGGCCCAAGCGTCACGCGGGTGCCGTGCCGACCCTCACCAAGGTCACCGAGCTGCGCCACCCCCGGGGTGTCGTCGGCCAGATCGCCCCCTGGAACTACCCGCTGGAACTCTCCGTCGGCGACGCGATCCCCGCCTTCGTCGCGGGCAACGCCGTCGTGATGAAGCCCGACACCGAGACCTGCCTCACCGCCCTGTGGGCCCGCGACCTGCTGATCGAGGCGGGCCTGCCGGCCGACGTCTTCCAGGTCGTCCTGGGCGAGGGACCGGTCGTCGGCCCGGAGGTCGTCAAGCGCGCCGACTACGTCTCGTTCACCGGCTCCACCCGCACGGGCCGCGAGGTCGCCCAGAGCGCGGCGGCCCGTCTGGTCGGCGTCTCCCTCGAACTCGGCGGCAAGAACGCGATGCTGGTGCTTGAGGACGCCGACATCGACAAGGCGGCGGCCGGCGCGGTCCGCGCCTGCTTCTCGTCCGCCGGCCAACTCTGCATCTCCATCGAGCGGTTGTACGTCCACGAGTCGATCGCGGACGCCTTCGTGGAGCGGTTCGCCACGCGCACCAGGGCGATGCGGCTCGGCAAGTCCCTCGCGTACGGCGCCGAGATGGGCTCGCTGGTCGGCGAGCGCCAGCTGGAGACGGTGACCCGGCATGTCGAGGAGGCGGTCTCCAAGGGCGCCAAGCTCGTCGCGGGCGGTGTCGCCCGCCCGGACATCGGCCCGTACTTCTTCGAGCCCACCATCCTCGACGGCGTCGAGGCGCCGATGGCGGTCTGCAACGAGGAGACCTTCGGCCCGGTCGTCTCCATCTACCGCTTCAAGGACGAGGACGAGGCGGTCGAACTCGCCAACTCCACGCCCTACGGCCTCAACTCGTCGGTGTGGACGAAGGACGGCCGCCGCGGCGCCAAGGTCGCGGCCCGCCTGCGCACCGGCACGGTCAACGTCAACGAGGGCTACGCGCCCGCCTACGGCAGCGTCCAGTCCCCGATGGGCGGCATGAAGGACTCCGGTCTCGGCCGCCGCCACGGCTCCGAGGGCATCCTCAAGTACACCGAGGCCCAGACGGTCGCCCAGCAGCGCCTGCTGCCCATGGCCCCGTCCCTCGGCATGGACGACGAGGGCTACGCCCAGTTCATGAGCCGCAGCCTCCGCCTGATGAAGGCGTTCCGGTTCAGGTAGGCGCCCCGTAGGGGCGCGGGGCTGTATCGATTTGCGGCTCCGCCGCGTGGGCGCGAGCAACCACAGAGCACCCGCACTGCACACTCAAAGGGGAGAAAGCACGTGCCTCAGGACGCTTACGACTACGACGTCATCGTCGTCGGCTCCGGCTTCGGCGGATCCGTCACGGCCCTTCGCCTGACAGAAAAGGGCTACCACGTAGGCGTCCTGGAGGCGGGCCGCCGCTTCACCCCCGAGTCCCTCCCCAAGAACTCCTGGGACCTCAAGAACTACCTCTGGGCGCCGAGACTCGGCATGTACGGCATCCAGCGCATCCACCTCCTCGGCAACGTCATGGTCCTGGCGGGCGCAGGCGTCGGCGGCGGCTCGCTCAACTACGCCAACACCCTCTACGTACCGCCGAAGCCGTTCTTCGAGGACCCGCAGTGGAAGGACATCACCGACTGGCAGGAGGAGTTGAAGCCGTACTACGACCAGGCGCAGCGCATGCTCGGCGTACGGCTCAACCCGACCATGACCCCCTCGGACGTCCATCTCAAGGCGGCCGCCCAGCGGATGGGCGTGGGCGACACCTTCCACATGGCACCGGTCGGTGTCTTCTTCGGTGACGGCGAGGACGCCGACGGAACCGCGAAGGCGGGGCCCGGACAGCAGGTCGACGACCCGTACTTCGGCGGGGCGGGGCCCGCCCGCAGGGCATGCGCCGAGTGCGGCGAGTGCATGACGGGCTGCCGGCACGGCGCGAAGAACACCCTCAACGAGAACTACCTCTACCTCGCCGAGAAGGCGGGCGCGGTCGTCCACCCCATGACGACCGTCGTGTCCGTCACGGACGACTCGCAGGGCGGCTACGCCGTCGCGACGCTCCCGACGGACGAGAAACGCAAGGGCGAGGGCAGGACCTTCAAGGCCCGCCGGGTCGTCCTCGCCGCCGGTACGTACGGCACCCAGACCCTGCTGCACCGCATGAAGTCGAGCGGACAACTCCCTTACCTGTCCGGCAGGCTGGGCGAGCTGACCCGTACCAACTCCGAGGCCCTGGTCGGCGCGCAGACCGACAACCGCCGCTACCGCAAGGCCACCGGCGAGGCGAAGGTCGACTTCACGCGCGGAGTCGCGATCACCTCGTCGATCCACCCGGACGAGAACACGCACATCGAGCCCGTCCGCTACGGCAGGGGCTCCAACTCGATGGGCAGTCTGTCGATCCTCCAAGTCCCCTACGCGGAGGGCTCGTCGAGGGTGCTGGGCTGGCTGGTCAACGCGGTGAGGCACCCCACCCTCGTGGCCCGCTCGCTCTCCAACCGCCGCTGGTCGGAGCGGACCATCATCGGCCTGGTGATGCAGTCCCTCGACAACTCCCTGACGACGTACCTGAAGCCGAAGGGCGCGGGCAAGGGCCTGCTCACGGCCAGGCAGGGCCACGGCGCCCCCAACCCCAAGCAGATCAAGGCCGCTTCGGAGTCGGCCTCCGCGATCGCCTCGGAGATCAACGGCTTCGCCGGTTCGAACGTCGGCGAGCTGATGGGCACCCCGCTGACCGCCCACTTCCTGGGCGGCTGCCCGATCGGCGCGTCGGCCGAGGAGGGTGTCATCGACCCCTACCACCGGCTGTACGGCCACCCCGGCATCTCGGTCGTCGACGGCGCCGCGGTCTCGGCGAACCTGGGCGTCAACCCCTCGCTCACGATCACCGCGCAGGCGGAGCGCGCGATGTCGTACTGGCCCAACAAGGGCGAGGAGGACCCGCGTCCGGCGCAGGGTGCCGCGTACGAGCGCCTGAAGCCGGTCGAGCCCCTGGCGCCCGCCGTCCCCGCGGACGCCTTCGGCGCGCTGCGCCTGCCGTTCCTGGGAATCCCGACGGTCCCACCGAAGAAGTAACGACGAAGGACCTGCACCCCCCTCCGAGTGCAGGTCCTTCGTGTCTTGCGTGAAGCGCATCACGCCTTACGCGTTCCGTGCCCCTTCAGGGGCGCGGGGAACTGCGCGACCGGCCCCCACCGGCCCGCAGACGAATCACACGCACCCATCGGAGCGCTTACGCGTCGGCGCCGGCCTTGCGGCGGCGGACGACGAACACCGCGCCGACACCGGCGACGACGGCCGCGCCGCCGACGAGACCGATGGTCGGCAGGGCGGAGTTGGAGCCCGTCTCGGCGAGGTTGCCGGTCGGCAGCTCGGAGACGTTGCCCTGCGGCTTCTTCACCGGGTCCTTGCTGCCGTTGTCACCCGGCTGGGCGGTGCCCGGGCTCGGGTTGGCGGAGCCGGCCTTCAGCACCTCGAAGTCGTACTGCGCCCAGCCCTCGGCGATGCAGTCCTGGCCCTTGATGTTGTCCAGGTAGGCGCCGGAGCCGAAGGAGTACGAGTCACCGGCCGGGGCGCCCTTGTCGACGCTGAAGCGCAGGTCGACCTTCTCGCTCGCCTTCGCCTTCAGGGACTCGACGTAGAAGAAGTAGTCACCGGCCCAGTTCTCGTCGCCGATCCGCTCCCACTTGCCGGACTCGGTGTTCTTGAACTCCAGCGTGACGTACGGGCTCAGGAACTTCGCCTCGTCGAGCTCGTAGTTCTCGATCTCGGCGTAGAAGGCGACACCCTTGATGTCGGCCTTCGAGTCGTTGGTGACGACCAGCTTGAAGTTGTGGAAGCCGTCGCCCGCGACGATCTTGCCGGGCAGACCCTTGATGTCCGCGGAGACCTTGGCGTCGCCGTAGTTCTCGTCGAGGTCCTCGCAGTACGGGACGTCCGGGTCGGTCGGCTCCTCGCTCGGCTCGGGCGAGGTGGACGGCGACCCGGTGGGCGACGTGCTGGTGCTCGGGGTCGGCGTGCCCGAGGGGATCTCGGTGCTCGGCGGCGTCGTCGTGGGCGTCGCGCTGGGCGTCGTCGTCTCGGTGGTGGACGGCGTCGCGCTCGGCGTCGTGGACGCGGACTCGGAGCCGGTGGGCGTCGGGTCGGTCGCGAAGGCGGCAGGAGCCGACAGCAGCGCGAGCGGAGCTATGACGGCCGTCGTGGCCGCGGCGGCCATGACACGGCGAAGCTTCATGAAGACCTCGGAGAGTCCGGCGTACCGCAGCGTTGCGGTACGAGAGGTTGGGAGGCCTCCGCGTGCGGGGTACGCGGGTACGGCCGTTGGTTCCGCAAGTGAGACCTGTGACTCCTGTAAAGGGTTGTCCCCGAACTCACAGAATTTTTATGTGGGCTGGGTCACAGCAGGCCCGGACTTGTGAACTCCCTTGCGCACGCCTTAGAACTGTCCATCGTTTGTCTGTCGAGTAATCCGTCGAGTAGTTCGAAGAACACGTCGATCCGCGGGTCGATCATGGGGGAGAGGCGCGAGCGCCGTGGCCGAGAAGCCGTCGGAGAAGTCACCCGAGGAGCCCGAGGGGTCCGGGAGATCCGGGCAGTCCGGGGAGTCCATACCCGACGATGTGTGGGCGCAGTTCGTCCAGGACAGCGAGCGGGACATCCGTACGTCCGAGGCACCCAAGGAGCCGTCCGCACGGGCCCGCATGGTGACCGAACGGCTGCGGCAGCAGGAGGCGCGCGGCGAGCTGCCCCCGGGGTGGCGCACCGGGCCCGCCTGGCAGGAGATGAACGGGCAGAAGGCCCGGCGGCGCAAGGTGTGGACGATCATCGGCGTCGTGCTGGCGATCGCTCTGGCCGTGGTGGCCATGAAGCCGTCCCTGCTGCCGGGTGACCCCTTCGGCACCGGCACGGACACGCAGTCGGCGAACCCGCTGCCCGACGAGACCGCGGCCCCGACGAACGCCCCCTCGAACGCGCCCGGAACGCCCACGCTGGACAAGCCGTTCGCCGGCTCCCCGGCCGTGCGGTACGCCGACGGCGTGGCCGGAATCGTCCTGCCGGAGGCCAAGCCGGTCGGCGCGTTCGGCAAGGACCAGGTGGCCAAGGCCCTGGCGCAGACCAAGTCCCTGCTCGTCGACGCGAACCTCGACCGCAAGACCCTGCTCGGCGGCACCCCCGAGACCACGCTCGACAAGATCCTCGACCCCAAGCAGCCGGACATGATCGCCGACGCGAGGTCCTGGCTCCGCAAGCCCGGCAAGAACAGCGACCCGCTCTGGCTCTTCAGCCGCTTCGACCCGGACGAGGTGCGGCTCGTCGGCGACGTGGTCAAGACCCGTGGTCGTACGACCTTCAAGGCGGGCCGGGACGGTGGTGTCGCCATCCACGCCGACTACACCTTCGTCTACGCGCTGGCCCCCGCCGACCCGGACTCCACCGAGGTCTCCCGCACCATCGTCCGCCGCGTCCTCGACCTGGAGCTCCTCGACCCGGCGAAGTACGAGGTCACCCCGGGCCGGCTCTCGGTCAACCGCCACGACCAGGACCTCGCCAACTCCGCCTGCGACATCTACGACGGCTTCCTGCACCCGCAGTTCGACTCGGCCGATCCCACGGGCGCGCCGCCGAGCGGGCCCACGACCGACCCGTACGACCGCAGCCGGGACATCGGGAAGTCCGGGACGGAAGAGTGTGGAACCGTGTCCAGGACATGAGTACGGACATGAGTACGGGCGTGAGCAGAAGGATCGTGCGGACCCTGGTGGCCGCATCGGTCGTGGCAGGCCTCGGATGCGCCTCGGCGTGCGCGGGCGGCGGCGACAAGGACAAGAAGGCGGCACGGACGCCGGCCGCCGCACAGTCGGCCGGCGGGGCGAAGGAGCAGGCGAAGGACAAGAACGAGGGTGGGGACGGGGCCGAGGACAAGGCGAAGGCGCCGGGCAAGGACGGCTCCTCGGTCGCCCCGGACGCGGACGGGCCCCTGACCCGGGCGCAGTTGAAGAAGGCGGCGCTCACGACGGGTGACGTCAAGGGGTACAAGGTCGAGGGGGCGGGATCCGCCGACCTCCAGGGGGCGTCCTCCCCGGCGGGCCCGGCCAAGTGCCAGCCGGTCGCCGACATGTTCCTGTTCACCACCGACCCGGTCTCACGGACCTCCCTCAGCCGCGGAGTCACGGCCAAGGACGAGACGAACGCCTCGGTGACCACGCTCGCGCTGCTCTCGTACGGATCGGGCGAGGCCGACGACGTGCTCGCCGGGCTGCGCAAGGCGACGGGCGAGTGCACTGCCTACCAGTACGTCGGCTACGACTACTCCGAGGTCGAGGCGCTGGACGATCCGAAGCTGGGCGACGAGTCCGTCGCTTTCCGGCTGGTCGCCTCCATCGAGGGGGCGGAGGTCCCGGCCGCGTACACGGTCGTGCGTGACGGTTCGACGCTGGTGGCCTTCAGCTCGATGAACATGCTGGACGCCGACGAGGTCGAGGTCCCGGCCGAACTCGTCGAGGCGCAGCTCGCCAAGCTGAAGAGGACGACCGCCTGACCGGACGGCCCGGGACACGGGACCGGCCGCACGGCGTACGGGACAGGCGAAGGGCCCCGCGGGACAACCGCGGGGCCCTTCGTGGTCAGCACCGACGTCAGGGCAGCGCCGGTGCCTGCGGGACGGCGCCGGGGGGTGCGCCGTTTACTGGCTTCTCCGCCCGGTCGGCGCCCCGGCGCACGGGGGGAGTGCGCATGGTCTCGACCAATGGCGGTAAGACGATCCAATGCTGTTGTCTGCTCTGGAACCTGGGGGTAGTTCCGAACATCGTGCTCGATGGGCCGCGGCCTCCGCAACCGTTTCGACCGCCCTTGCACAGATTCCGCCGGTCGGCTCCGAGCGTCCCCGGAGCCGACCTCTCTTGGGTGACCGGGCTGCTGTCCCCTGCCGTCCGGTCACTTCTCTGGAACGAGGTCCCACGGCGCACATCCGTACGCCTCATCGTTCCAGCGGAGCCACGCGTGGTTCTTCGGGCCCGCCCCTGGCTGACACGGACACCGGGACCAACGAAGCCCGCCGAGGGGCGGTCACGCGCCGTACGGGTGAGAGGACATGCGTACGTGCGTGCACCGGACGTCCGTCGTACGCGGGTGTCGTACGGGGGTCCCGCCCGTCCTCAGCATCCTCGGGCACGGCCGTCGGGCGCGGTTCTCAGATGCGGCCCCGGCACAGCTCCAGGAGGGTCATCGCGAGCGAGGTGCCCGGCTTGCCGAGCGCGTCCCTGTAGTGGCCGAGTACGTCCATCTCGCGGGACAGGTTGACCCGGCGCCCTCCGGAGGCGATCCGGGCCTCCTGGATGACCGCCGAGATCGCCATGCGCTCCTGGACGAGGCCGATGATCCGGTCGTCGAGGGTGTCGATGCGTTCGCGGGCGCCGGCGATGACGTCGGCGGCCTCTTCTGTTCGGGCGCCGGTCCGGTCCGTGGAGGTGTGGGTGGTCGTGTCGGCGGCTGTGCTCATCTTGGGGCTCCTCTTGGGGTGGGGTGCCCCGGAGCGGCAAGGTCCGGAAACCGCGAGGCGCCCCGGGCCTTGTCGGCCCGGGGCGCCTCGGAAGTCGCTTGTCAGTTGCTCAAGCAGCACGACCATGGCAGCCGGTGGGCCGGTTGCCATAGGTAAAGACGAAGGTCTTGTGCGTGAGCATGGGAGCAGTATGCCCGGGGGGCGGCCGTCGGCCAAGCGCGCTCGGATGCTGAGACGGTTCTCTCGCCCCCGCCGCCCCTACCCGTTCCCGACTCAGGGGCTCCGCCCCCGAACCCCCGCTCCTCAAACGCCGGAGAGGCTGAGACTTAGGGGGCCGCAGGAGGGGCTGAGTTTTTCAGGGGCGCGGGGAACTGCGCGACCAGCCACAGCGCACCCGCACCCGAAGTCGCACCTCACGGGGTCCGGGGCGGAGCCCCGGTGTGACACGGGGGCCGGGGGGCGGAGCCCCCAGGGACGGGACGTCGGCTCCGGAGGCCCGGTTAGACTCGGAGGCACATCCCTGCTGAACCGCCGGAAGGCAAACCGTGCCAGAAGCGTCCCCCGTCGCCCCCGACACCGTCCTGGTCGTCGACTTCGGTGCGCAGTACGCCCAGCTCATCGCCCGCCGAGTCCGCGAGGCCCGGGTCTACAGCGAGATCGTGCCGAGCACCATGCCGGTCGCGGAGATGCTCGCCAAGAACCCGGCGGCGATCATCCTCTCCGGCGGCCCCTCGTCGGTGTACGCGGAAGGCGCCCCCCGCCTTGACCGCGAGCTCTTCGAGGCCGGCGTCCCGGTCTTCGGCATGTGCTACGGCTTCCAGCTGATGGCGACCACCCTCGGCGGCACGGTCGACAACACGGGCGCCCGCGAGTACGGCCGTACGCCGCTGCACGTCTCCAAGTCGGGCTCGACCCTCTTCGAGGGCACCCCGGACGAGCAGTCGGTGTGGATGTCCCACGGCGACGCGTGCAGCGCGGCCCCCGAGGGCTTCTCGGTCACGGCCTCCACGGACGTCGTCCCGGTCGCGGCCTTCGAGAACGACGAGAAGCGGCTGTACGGGGTCCAGTACCACCCCGAGGTCATGCACTCCACGCACGGCCAGCAGGTGCTCGAACACTTCCTGTACCGGGGCGCGGGCCTGACCCCGTCCTGGACCACCGGCAATGTGATCGAGGAGCAGGTCGCGGTGATCCGCGAGCAGGTCGGCGACAGGCGCGCCATCTGCGGCCTGTCCGGCGGAGTGGACTCCGCGGTCGCCGCGGCCCTCGTCCAGAAGGCCATCGGATCGCAGCTGACCTGCGTGTACGTCGACCACGGTCTGATGCGCAAGGGCGAGACCGAGCAGGTCGAGAAGGACTTCGTCGCGGCCACCGGCGTCCAGCTGAAGGTCGTGGACGCGGAGGAGCGGTTCCTCACCGCCCTCAAGGGGGTCAGTGACCCCGAGGAGAAGCGGAAGATCATCGGCCGCGAGTTCATCCGGGTCTTCGAGCAGGCGCAGGCGGAGATCATCGCGGACGCGGGTCCCGAGGTGTCCTTCCTGGTCCAGGGCACGCTCTACCCCGACGTGGTCGAGTCCGGCGGCGGCAGCGGCACCGCGAACATCAAGTCCCACCACAACGTCGGCGGGCTCCCCGAGGACCTGGAGTTCGAGCTCGTCGAGCCGCTGCGCAAGCTGTTCAAGGACGAGGTCCGGATGGTCGGCCAGGAGCTCGGCCTGCCGGACGAGATCGTCCAGCGCCAGCCGTTCCCCGGCCCCGGCCTCGGTATCCGTATCGTCGGCGAGGTCACCAAGGAGCGGCTCGACCTGCTCCGCGAGGCCGACGCCATCGCCCGCGAGGAGCTGACGGCGGCCGGCCTCGACCGCGACATCTGGCAGTGCCCGGTCGTGCTGCTCGCGGACGTCCGCAGCGTGGGCGTCCAGGGCGACGGCCGGACGTACGGCCACCCGATCGTGCTGCGGCCCGTCTCGTCCGAGGACGCGATGACCGCCGACTGGTCGCGCCTTCCGTACGACGTGCTCGCGAAGATCTCGACGCGCATCACGAACGAGGTCGCGGACGTCAACCGGGTCGTCCTCGACGTCACGTCGAAGCCGCCGGGCACCATCGAGTGGGAGTGAACCCGCAGGCCGTGAAGCTCACGTCCGTTTGAGGGTCCGCACCGGCTCTCCGGGCTTCCAGATCTCGACGACCAGATACGTGTCGTCCTCGATGTAGGTCCGTACGACCTCCGTCAGCTCGGTGCGGAAGAGGTGGAACGGCTCCGGCGGTTCCACCTCTTCGGCGTACCGGGAGCGCTCCGCCGGGTCCTCGACCTCGACGGCCCGGCCCGCGATCCGTACGTCGCCGCCCGCCATCTCCGTGCCCGGACCCGGATTCGCCTGCAGGGCGAAGCGCGGGTCGCGGCGCAGGTCCAGCGCCTTGAGCGAGTCCGGCATCATGCCGAGCCACAACTCCCCGTTCAGGAAACGCACTTCGAGTCCCGAGGTGCGTGGCGACCCGTCCTTGCGGAGGGTCGCCACGATGTGGTGCGTGAAGGCCGCGAACCGGTCCTCGACGGTCTTGGCGAGGTCCGGTTCCGCGGCGGTGACGGCTGCCCAGTTCGATGTCGTGCGAGTCATACGACGAGTCTGGCGCCGATACCGGACATCTGCTGTCGCCTTTGCGGCGGCGGATTCCCCGGGCGGGTCGCTCAGATCAGCCCCGCCGAGCGCAGCCGCCGGGCCAGCCGGTCCTTCCGTATCACCTCCAGGCGCAGGAAGACCGCGAACACCGCGGCCATGGTGGCGCTCGCGGCGAGCGAGGCCCTCCAGCCCGCGGGGATCAGCAGTAGCGCCATGAGGGCCGCGCTGGCGGTCATGAAGACTGCCTTGCGGCGCCAGTCCAGGTCGTCGGCCAGCGAGTCGAACTCGATACGGGCCTTGAGCAGCCCGACCGCGGGCGCCACGTCGGGCAGCGGTTTGAGCGTGCCCGGGCGCATGCCCGGAGCGCGGCCCGCGGCGAGGCGGCCGAGGGCGGCCGTGCTGCGTTCACGGGCCTCGGGGCGGGGGTCGCGGGTCAGGCGGACCTGAAGTGTCTGGCCGAGTCTGCTCGTCTCCTCGTACCGGAATCCGTACTGCACGGCGATGTAGGTGAGCGCGGCGAGGCGGCGGGGTGATCCGCCGAGGTCGTCCAGGACGACCACGTCGCGCGTGGCGATCTGTCTGAGCATGCCTGTGACAAGGCGCTCGTTTCTCTTCATGGGCTGGTGGGGGGTGCGGTCGCGGGACGCGGTCCGCGCAGCGTAGGGGGGTGACTGCGCACGGGGGTCCTCCAGGGGGCGTCGGTGCAGGTGCCCGACCGAATAGTTGGCTCCAGACAGGCAGACCAGCGACCCCGTGCAACGGTTGTGCACTCTCTTCACGAACATCTCTGTTCTCCTGCGCTGACCGCCGGTAACTTCCCGCCCGTAAACACGTACGGAGTCCGTACCTCAGGGCTGGAGGACATATGCACGGGCCCACACCGCCCCTGCCGCTTCCCACCGACCGGCTGCGGTTCGCCATGCCGCCCATGCACGAGTCGCTCGACGACGAGCGGCGGCACCGCAAGGAACGCCTGGCGGGCGCGCTGCGGCTCTTCGGCCGGCTCGGGTTCGAGGACGGGGTCTCCGGTCACATCACCGCGCGCGATCCGGAGTACAGCAACTGTTTCTGGGTCAATCCGTTCGGAATGCCGTTCAAGCACGTCACGGTCGGTGATCTGGTCATGGCCAACGAGGACGGGCAGGTGATCGAGGGCCGCTATCACGTGAACCAGGCGGCGTTCACCGTGCACGCCCAGGTGCACGCCGCCCGGCCGGACGTCGTCGCGGTGGCCCACTGCCACTCGGTGCACGGCCGCGCGCTGTCCGCGCTCGGCGACCTGCTCGACCCGATCACCCAGGAGAGCTGCGCGTTCTACGAGGACCACGCGCTGTACGACGCGTACTCGGGGGTCGCCGTGGATGCCGAGGAGGGGCGGCGGATCGCCTCCGCGCTCGGCACCCGCAAGGCGCTCGTGCTGCGCAACCACGGGCTGCTGACCGTCGGCGACTCGGTGGACGCGGCGGCCTGGTGGTTCCTGTCGATGGAGCGCTCGTGCCAGGTGCAGCTGACCGCGTGCGCGGCGGGCCGTCCCCTGCTCATCGACCACAAGCAGGCGGTCGCGACGCGGGAGCAGCTCGGCGGGGATCTGGTGGCGTGGATCAACTACCAGCCGCTGTGGCAGGACATCAGCCGCAGCGAACCCGATCTCCTCAGCTAGCCCGATCTCCCCAGTCGGAAGGCGCGAGTCGGAATTCCCGAGTCACCTGTGTCAGAAGTCCCGCAGCACCGCCGCCTTCGTCGTCGCGAACTCCTCGTCCGTGAGCACGCCGTCGCGGTGCAGTTCGCCCAACTCCCTGAGGCGGCGCAGGAGTACGTCGTGGTGCCCCTGCTGGGGCGGCCGCGGTACGGAGTCCTCGGGGGCGGGCGGGAGGCGGGGTGGGTCGCCCTGGGCGTACTCGCCGGAACGCGTGGACGGGTGCGGGAGCCGGGCCATGACCGCGGTGGCGACCAGCGCCGTGAGCAGATCGCGCCGGGCGCTGCCCCACAGATCGAGGGCGAACGGGTCCTTCTCCGGCGGCAGTTTGGAGAACACCGAGTCGCGGGTCACGAAGCGCAGGAAGCCGTCCTCGTAACCGGAGTTGGGCAGCCACTCCACCTGGACCAGGTCCGGCAGTTCGATGATGCGCGGGCCCGTCGCGCGCTTCACCCGGTCCGAGGTGTCGCTCCAGTCGATACGGACCTGGGTGCCGTCGAAGGACACCGTGCCGTCGCTGGATCGGACCGAGACGGGGACGGGCGGGCCGGGCAGGAGGTAGGTTCTGGCCGGTTCCTTGGGGATCTCCTCAAGGAGCAGGGCGCGCCGGATCTCCTCGGCGACGTACTCCGCGACGCCCGAGCGGTCGATGTCCACCGTCAGCCGGTACGGGTCCGCGGGCTCGGGCAGTCGGCCCCCGGTCGCCTGGAGCAGCGGATCGGCGCCCTCGCGGAGTCTCAGGCGCAGCCGGCCCCGCTTGCGTTCGGGTTCGTAGGCGACGCCCGCGACCGCTTCGAGGGGCACGGCGATCTCTCCGTACGTCTGCCGGAACAGCGGCACGGAGCGGTGCAGTCCCGGGGTGATCCGGACCGTGCTGCCGTCGAAGGCCCAGGTCCCGTCGCGCTGGATGATCTCGGCCATACGGGAATTCTCGCAGCCGGGTCAACACGGGGGTGGGCGCTTCACCCGCGCTGACCAGACCTGGCGGACGCGCGGGGTGTGGGGTACGGCACAATGCGCTGTCGTCGCGAGGCAGTTGTGCGGCTGTGCAGATGTGCGGGGGTTGATTGTGCGACCGGTGGCCTCGGGGCCGTTGGTCGTGCCGCTGTCCTTGGTGCGGCGGTGGCGTGCGAACGTGACATATCGGTAGGGCGTGCGGTCGGTTCGTGGGGGCGTGCGGTAAATGAGGGTTCGACCCAATGGTCTGGAAGGCGGCAACGGGCGTGGCGGTGCAGGAGACTGGACAGGGCGCGGGGCGTGACGCCGGGCGCGGCGCCGGTCGGAGCGGGCACGAGGGGGGCTGCACCTGCGGCAACTGTCCGCACGGGGCGCGCGAGGGGCATCGGCGTGCCGTTGCCGAATTCCTTTCCAAGCGGGATGAATTGGCGTCCGGGCGGGGGCTGCCCGCGGCGGTCGCGTACTCGGCCGGGGCGTCGAGGCAGTGGGTGTCGGACGAGTTGACCCAGTCCGCGGACGTCGTCGCGGAGCGCGGGCGGGCCGAGGGCGAGGTCTGGCTCGGCCTGGTGTGGCGGCGAACCGTCATCGCCGTATGGGGAGTTGTCCTCGTCCTGCTCCTGGTGCAGACGCTCACCGCGATCGGGGCGGGCTGGACGGCCGCGCGGACGGCGGGGCTGGTGGCCGCGGTGGTCGTGAGCGCGCTGCTGACCGGGGCCTCGTGGTTCCACCGGGCGCGGGGCGGGGTGCTGGCGCCCGTCATCGGCGAGGACAACCGGCTGTCCACCTCCCGTGCCGTGGCGGTCGGCTGGGTGCTGTTCGTCGTCTACGCCGTGCTCGTGCTGGCCGGACGGCTGGCCGGCGCGTCCTCCCCCGACGAGCGGGACTCCCTGATCGCCGGGCTCGAACTTGCGCGGGGAGCCGGGATCGTGACCGTGCTCGCCGTCGTGTGCGCGATCGCCGTGCTCGTACGGCGGGTCGTGGGGCTGCGCGTCCTCGGACAGCGACTGCAGAAGGTACGGGCCGACCGGCCCCGGGCCGCGGACCTGCTCACCGACGACTCCGGCCGGGGCAGCTTCGCCGACATCCAGTACGTGGTCGTGGGCGCCGTCGCACTCGTCTTCTCGGCGGTGCGGCTGGCCCGGCGGCCCGAGCAGCTGCCCGATCTGCCGTGGGGGCTGGCGGTGATGGTGCTGGTGTCGGCCGCCACGTATGTCGCCGGGAAGTACGCGGAGGGCGGGCGGCCGGTGATCCTCTCGGTCGTGCGCTCGCGCGAGGCGGGGGATCTGGACGCGCCGATCCGGACCGGGGACGACATCGAGATCCGGGGCGCCGGATTCGTGCCGCCCGGCGCCCAGGGCGCCGACCGGCTGTCGCGGATGGTCGTACGGATCGGGGCCGTGCATGTGCATGTGCCACTGGTCCCGGTGCCCGGCGGGTTCAGCAACCCGTCCGACGCGGTGCTCACCGTGCCCGTACCGGCGGATGTGGAGCCCGGGCGGGTCGACGTACAGGTCGTCACCGCGGCGGGGCTGGAGACGAACCGGGTGGGCATCGATGTGACCGAGTGACGAGGGCGCCCGGCCCACGGCTCCCGCCCGCCACTCGCATGGACGTCTCCGCGGAGAGCGGCCCGCGGACGCGGATCATCCGGTCCCGTACGGTCTCAAAAGGGATGTTCGGGCGGACCTGGTGAAAATTTGTGCGTCCGCTCTTGAGCGGGACCTGGCCGTCGTACGTATCGTCTGTTGAGGGGTGAACCGTTCGGCGGGCGAGAGGCGGCGGAGAGCGATGGCTCACGGCATGCGAATGGACACGCACTCCGGGTACATGGACGACGGCGGCGGTGACTGGCGGGACACCGCGACGCGGTACGCCCTGCTTCCGCTGCGGGTCTTCCTCGGCGTCACCTTCATCTACGCGGGAATCGACAAGCTGACCGACAGCGCCTTCATGCACGACGCCGGGGCCGGGTCGGTCGGCGACCTGATGCGGACCGTGCGCGACTCTTCGGCCATTCCGGCGCTCGTCGATCTCGCCCTGAAGAACCCCGTCGGCTTCGGCTACGCCATCGCCTTCGGTGAGCTCGCGGTGGGTATCGGCACGCTGATCGGACTCCTCGCCCGTCTCGCCGCGTTCGGCGGCGCACTGATCTCCCTCAGCCTCTGGCTGACGGTGAGCTGGGCGTCGGACCCGTACTACTACGGCAATGACCTCCCCTACCTGATGGCCTGGCTGCCGCTCGTGCTGGCCGGTGCGTCGGTGTTCTCGGTGGATGCGATGCTTCGGGCCCGGCGGAGGCGCCGGACCAGCAGCGCTTACTAGGCGCTCCGTCGGCGAGGTGATCAACCCGCGGGCCGGTGGGGGCTGGTCGCGCGGTTCCCCGCGCCCCTCAAGGGGCGCGGTACCGCATTCCCCGCAGCCGCAGCCGCAGCCGCAGCCGTCGGCGCGTCGCTGTGCTTGCGCCGGGGTGCGCGAGGGACTACCGGCCCGGTATCTGCTCGTCCGCCCGGGAGCCCTGCGTCTCCCGGGCGAGAAGCGCCCGGCGCCGCCGGCGGCGGATTTCGTGGGACAGGGTGCCTGCCGCGGCTGCCAGGCAGAGGCCGGCCGTGACCAGGGGGATCACCACGAACCACGGGGTGTCCCAGGCGTCGCCCGCGTCTCCGGCGTAGACGACGCCCGTGAGCGTGAGGAAGAAGCCCGCGACGAGGCGGCCGGGCTGGAACTCATGACGTGCCACGGGTGACCTCCGCCTGTCCGATGCCGACTTCGAGGGTGAGGTCGAGCGTGCCGCCCGCCTTGGCCTTGTCCGTGCCCTCTCCCGTGGGGGAGAGCGTCAGCTGCTTGTGCTTGCCCGGGGCCACGTCCACGTCCTGCTGGTCGTCGCCCGGCAACTGGATGTCGCCCACGCCCACTTCGATCACCAGCTTCACCGTCACGTCCTTGGGCAGGATCACCTTGAGCTGTCCCAGTCCCACCTCGGCGTTCGTCGTCACGGTCCTGCCCTTGGCCACGTCGATCCGGCTGAGGTCGAGCGTGCCGACACCGGTGCCGAGGTCGTAGTGCTCCTGAACTGCGGCGGCCGTCGCGGGTGTCCAGTCCGTACGCACCCAGTGGGTGCTGATGTCCTTCGGCAGTGCCGCCGAGCAGGCCAGCAGGCCCGCCGTGACGATCGCGAGGAAGATCGAGCCCGCCCCGGTGCGCCCCCGGAACGCGCTGAGCGCGATGCCCAGACCGAGCACGACGAGCGCGCAGGCCAGGCCGGTCTGCAGGCTGGCGCCCAGCGCGCGGTCGTCCCAGGTCAGGCGCGTACCGAGCAGGCCCGCCGCGAGGGCGAACAGGAACACCCGGCCACCGATGCCGCGAGGCCCCGGCGGCTTGGGCGCCCGGGTCCGTATGTCCCGGACATGGCCGCCGCCGTGCGCGATGGTGATCGCCGCCGCGATGTCGCGGTCACGCACGTCCTTGGGGCCCCACAGATAGCCCGTGCCGCCCACATACGTGCCGTCCTTGACGATGGGCTCGCGCCACCAGGGCGGGAACGAGGCGGGGACGGGCGGTGCCTGCGCCTCCGGCGGCGCGTCGGCGACGGCCTGCGCGGCGAGCGGGTCGGGGTCCTCCGTGGCGCGCTGCCGCGACCAGTACCCGGCGCCCGCGAGGAGCAGCGAGAGCGTTGTCGCGAACGTCAACACGCCGCTGTTGCTCAGCATGGAGAGGAACACACCGCAGCCGACCAGGGCGAACAGCACGCCCGCCAGCGCCTGGCCGTCCACCCGGCCGGTGAGGAGCTTGCGCACCTCGTTCTCGTCCTCGTCGTCGTTCGGGACGAAGAGCCAGGCGAAGCCGTAGAAGATGAGGCCGAGGCCGCCGGTCGCCGAGAGCACGGCGAGCACGATCCGGAAGATCACCGGGTCCATGTCGCACTGCCGCCCGAGCCCCGCGCACACACCGCCGACCATCTTCTGCCGCGGGTCGCGCCGGAACTTCCGCGGGACCCCGGGCACACCGGGCTCCCCGGGCGTGACCGGACTCCCCGGCGTGGGCGGCTCCCCGGGCGCGCGCGGCTCCTCACCCGCGGTCGCCCGGGCGCCCGCCGCGGGCACGGCGTCCTGCGGCTCCGCCCCCGGGATCGAGCCCCCGGCCGGGCCGGAGCCGGGTCCCGGACCCGCCGCGGCGTGCTGGTGATCTGTCATGTGTCCATGGTGACGGCCGCGACGGCCGGAAGGGAGTCGGTACGACCCTGGCCGAACCCTGAAATCGACCCTGGGCCGGACCCTCACGCGGTGATCACCGAGGGGATGGCGCGCCGATTCGGAGGAGACCCCCGAGCCGATTCGAAGATCAGGGGAGTCTAGGGGGTCGACCCTGATGCCCGGCGCCGTCCGGCGTGTGAACATCGATGGCATGCCGGAAGCCGCAACCCTGACCGTCGAGGACCCGCGGCCGCCGCGCAAGCTCTACCGCAGCAGTGACGGACGCTGGCTCGGCGGGGTGGCGCGGGGGCTCGCGGGCCACCTCGGGCTGCCCGTGATCTGGGTGCGGCTGGTCTTCGTCGGCCTGATGATGGCGGACGGCCTCGGCGCGCTGCTGTACGCGGCGTTCTGGTTCTTCGTCCCGCTCGGCATCGGCGGTGTGGACGCCGAGCGGCCCCCCGCCCTCGCCACCGAGACCGCGCCCGACGGCCGCCGCAGACTCGTCGCCCGCAAGCCCGACAAGGGCCAGATCGTCGCGCTGCTCGCCATGGTCGTGGTGGCCATGATCTTCGTCGGCAATGTGGACCTGAGCGGCGGAGCCAAGGCCTATCTCTGGCCCACCGTCCTTGTGGGCGCGGGCGTCGCCCTGGTCTGGCGCCAGGCGGACAACGCGCGGCGGGCCCGCTGGATGGAGGTCGGCCGCCGCAAGCGCACGATCACCCTGCTCCGCTCCGCGGCCGGTGTCCTGCTCGTCGCCACGGGCGTCTCCGCGATCTTCGTCCTGCAGGGCTCCGCCGCCCACCTCGGATCTGTCCTCCAGGCCGCGCTCGCGGTCCTCGTCGGTATAGCGCTGCTCGCCGGCCCGTATCTCGTCCGCATGACCCAGGACCTCTCCGAGGAGCGCCTGATGCGCATCCGCGCCCAGGAGCGGGCGGAGGTCGCCGCCCACGTCCACGACTCGGTGCTGCACACCCTGACCCTGATTCAGCGAAACGCAGAGAACGCGAACGAGGTGCGACGCCTCGCCCGCGCCCAGGAGCGCGACCTGCGCAACTGGCTCTACAAGCCCGAGGGCACCGGCAAGGACGAGGACGACGAGCCCGGCACGCTCGCCGAGGCCGTGAAGCGCAACGCCGCCGAGGTGGAGGACAAGCACGGCGTCCCCATCGAGGTCGTGGTCGTCGGCGACTGCCCGCTCGACGACCGGATCGGCGCGCAGATGCAGGCCGCGAGGGAAGCCATGGTGAACGCGGCCAAGTACGGTGGCGAGGGCGGCGCGGTGCAGGTGTTCGCCGAGGTCGAGGGGAGAACCGTCTTCGTGTCGGTCCGCGACCGAGGTCCGGGCTTCGACCTGGATTCGATACCCGGCGACCGCATGGGCGTCAGAGAATCGATCATCGGCCGTATGGAGCGCAACGGCGGTACGGCGCGGCTGCGCGCGGTGCCGGACGGCGGCACGGAGGTCGAGCTGGAGATGGAGAGGGCGGAGACATGAGCGACGCGAACGAACCGACCGGAGCGGCCGGGCCGGACGCCGGCACGACCGGCGCGGGCACGGCCGGCGGCCCTGCCACGCCGACCGGTGCGGCCGGTTCGGCCGGAGCCGAAGCGCCGCTCGGGGCCGGCGCGCCGTCCGGGGCCGCCACGGCCCCCGACCCTGCGGGCGCCCCCGATCAGGCGGCCGCCGCGCCCGGACGACGCGTGCGCGTGGTCCTCGTCGACGACCACCGCATGTTCCGTACGGGAGTCCAGGCGGAGATCGGGCAGACCGAGCGGACCGGCGTCGAGGTGGTCGGCGAGGCCGCCGACGTCGACCAGGCCGTCACGGTCATCACCGCGACCCGCCCCGAGGTCGTCCTCCTGGACGTGCACCTCCCGGGCGGCGGCGGGGTCGAAGTCCTGCGCCGCTGCTCGCCGTTGATGGCGGACGCCGAGCAGCCGGTGCGGTTCCTCGCGCTGTCCGTGTCGGACGCCGCGGAGGACGTCATCGGGGTGATCCGGGGCGGCGCCCGTGGCTATGTCACGAAGACGATCACCGGCACGGACCTCGTCGACTCCGTCTTCCGCGTCCAGGACGGCGACGCGGTCTTCTCGCCCCGCCTGGCCGGCTTCGTCCTCGACGCCTTCGCCTCCACGGACGCCCCGCCGGTCGACGAGGACCTGGACCGCCTCACCCAGCGCGAGCGGGAGGTCCTGCGCCTCATCGCCCGCGGGTACGCGTACAAGGAGATCGCCAAGCAGCTGTTCATCTCCGTCAAGACGGTCGAGTCCCACGTCTCGGCGGTCCTGAGGAAGCTGCAACTGTCGAACCGGCACGAGCTGACGCGGTGGGCGACGGCCCGACGGCTGGTCTGACGTCAGGGGTTCACGGCCACGTTCGAGGGGTTCACGGCCACGGCCTTGAAGAACGTGTAGTGGAAGGTGCCGTCCGGGTCTGCCGTGCGGCGCAGGTCCGCCAGGCCGTGATCCCAGTCCGTGGGGGTCATGAGCCCCGCGGCCAGGGCGTCCTCCCGTACGGACTCGATCATCGCGATGAAGGTGTTGCGGGTGAAGCCCTCGACCAGGGCCGGGCGGGAGCTGTCGGCGTAGACCGGCCGGGGCCGGACGTCGACGTGTTCGTACCCGGCGGTGGTGAGAAGCGGGTGCAGTTGACGGCCCAGCAGCGCGTTTCCGCCCGCCGCCTGCTGGAGCCGGACCTGGCAGTCGATGGCGGCATGGGCGTACGTGCTGTCGGGGTGGAAGAACGTCGAGCCGTGGTCGCCCTCGATGACGGTGAGGGTGCCGCCGGGACGTAGGACGCGGCGCAGGGCGGTCAGGGCCCGTCGCGGGTCGGGCAGGTGCTCAAGCACGAAACAGACGAAGACGTGGTCGAACTCGTCCCCCTTGAAAGGGAGTTCGAAGAGGTCGGCCCGGTGCCAGGTGACCAGCGCGTCCGGGAACCCGGCCGTGACGCGGGCGCGGGCCTGGGCCAGCGAGGTGGCCGAGATGTCCACCGCCGTGAAGCGGGCCTCCGGGCTCGCCGCGACCAGGTGCACCGTCTGGGCACCCACCCCGCAGCCCACCTCCAGGACCTTGCTGCCCGGTGGGTACGCCGTGCCGGCGTGGAGCAGTTCCGCGAGGGTGTTTGCCTGGTTGCCGAGGCGGCGGGACTCGTGAGGGGAGTAGCCGTGGACGTAGTCGATGGGGTCGGCGCTTGTGGTCATGGCTGCGAGCCTTGTTCGAGAATGGTCCTGTGGACAGGTCCAAAGAGGGTGCTGTTGATGGGGCCATAGAGGGGGAGTCGGGCTTCGGCTCGGGTTCGGTTGTCTCCGGCTCCGACTTTCTCCAACTCGATGTGCGTGAGGCGCCGTTCGGTGGGCGGGCCGAGTGGCTGGCCGGGCAGTTGCGACAGGCCGTCGCCGACGGGCGGTTGCCGGTCGGCAGCCGGCTTCCGGCGACTCGGGTGCTCGCCGCGGAGTTGCGCGTATCGCGCGGGGTGGTGACCGAGGCGTACCGGCGGCTCTCGGAGGAGGGGCAGGTGGAAGGGCGGGGGAGGGGCGGGACGGTGGTGGGGACGGTGAGGGCTCCGGGCTCCGGTGCCGGGGATCATGAGGTCGGTTCGGGGCAGCTCGCTTACGCCGAGCCCGTGTACGCCCCCTCCCCGTCCGCCCCCTCCCCGTCCGCCCCCTTCCCGTACCCTCCGTCCCTGTCCCCGTCCCCCTCCACTCCGTCCTCCCCCTTCAGCAACCCGCCCGGTGATGACGTCTTCGATCTGATCCGTACGGCGGCGGCGCGGATCGATCTGTCGCCCGGGGTGCCGGATCTCGCGGCGTTTCCGCGGGCGGCCTGGCTGCGGGCCGAGCGTGGGGTGTTCGGGGAGCTGGCGGCGGGCGGGTTCGGGTACGGGGATCCGCGTGGGACCGAGGAGCTGCGGCGCGCTGTCGCCCGGTGGCTGGGGCGGTACCGGGGGATCAGGGTCGACGCCGGTGACGTACTGATCGTCGCCGGGACCGCGCAGGCGCTCGCGCTGATCGGGCGGGTGCTGCGGGAGGACGGCATCGAGGAGATCGCCGTGGAGGACCCGGGGTCGCTCGGGGTCCGGCAGCATCTGCGGAACCAGGGGATGCGTACGCCCCCGGTGGCGGTCGACGGAGAGGGCGTCCTCGTCTCCGAACTGCGGGACCACCGGGCCGTGTTGCTGACCCCGGCGCACCAGTTTCCGACGGGGGTCGTGCTCGGGGGCGCGCGGCGCCGGGAGCTGATGCGGTGGGCCGGGGACGGCGGGCTGGTGGTGGAGGACGACTACGACGCCGAGCACCGTTACGACCGGGCGCCCGTGCCCGCGCTGCGGTCGATGCTCCCGGAGCGGGTCTGCTACGCCGGAAGCGTGTCCAAGCTGCTCGCGCCCGCCCTGCGGATGGGATGGGTGGTGGCGCCCGCGCGATACCGGGAGGCCCTGGTCGCCGCGAAACGGTACGCCGACCTCGGCAACGCGGTTCTGCCCCAGCTCGTGCTGGCCCGGCTGATGGAGTCGGGCGAACTGGAACGGCACCTGCGGCTCGTACGGCGGCGCCATCGGCGTCGGCGGGACGCGATGATCGCGGCGATACGGGAGTGTCTGCCGGGGGCGGTGGTGCACGGGGCCGCGGCCGGACTGCATCTGCTGATCACGTTCGGCGGGGATGGCACTGTCGGAACCGACGACAGCGCCGGAACCGACGACAGACCCGGAACCGGGGACTTCAGGGATACCGACCTCGCCGCCGCCGCGCTGGCCCGTGGCGTCAAGGTGCACCCGCTCTCCTGGCACCGTCAACGGCCGGGCGGCCCGCCGGGGCTGCTGCTCGGCTACGCGGCGTCCTCGGTGTCGGCGATCGAGGAGGGGATCGCCGTGCTGGGCGAGGCCGTTGTCCGCTGCCCGACCGGTACCCGGGGTCCCAACACCCGCACGGCCCACCGATAGTGCCGTACGGCCTTCACCACGCCGATCAGACCGGTCAGCCAGAGGATGAAGCCGATCCCCATCACGAGCACCACATCGCTGTACGCGTCATGTTCGGGCCTCGCCTCCGCCACCCCCGCGAACGACGTCCACAGCCCGAACGCGCAGACGGTGAGCGAGGAGAGCAGCCAGAAGAGACTCAGGCCGGAGGAGCGCAGGCGGTCGTCGGTGGGCGGATGGCTGTCCAACCGCAGCCAGGCGTCGAGAAGTTGGCTGATATGGCGGTCCCGCCGGACGGCGAGTACGACGGCCACGACGGAGGGTGCCAGCGAGGCCAGACCGAGGACCGCGAAGAGCGGACCCAGGATGAACCCGGTGGGATCGCGCTGCTCCAGTTGCTGCAACGGCAGTACCAGCAGCGCCCATCCGATGATCGCCGCGACCGCCAGGAGCCACAGCAGCAGCACCCGGTGCACTCCGAGACTGCGTCTGCGCAGCTCCTCCAACGCCCGCCCGCGGTCCGCCAGCAGCGCCGACCTGTCCGGCCAGCCGCTGATGTACGCGGGCGGCGGCGGAGGCGGCGGCAGCGTGGAGCCGGGCATTGAATCCTTCGGGAGGGCGACGGCGAACCAGGCGGAACGGAACGGAAGGGAGCGAGGCGGATGAGACCGGAGCGGATCGCGACCGTGCGGTGCGGCATGTCGAACAGTGCCACGCCGACGCTACCCGCCGCAGTACCCCTGCGATGCCCATCCAAGCCGGACCGATGCCCGAACGGCTTGAACTCCCCCGCTCTCTTCACTTGATCCCTGCCTGTTCCCGCCTGTAGCCCTGCCTGCAGCCCCTGCCTGTTCGCCGGCCGGCTCACGCCACGCGCGTGGCACCCGCGAACGGCATCTCGTCGATCGGCGCCACCCGCACCGGCGCCGACGGATTGGGCGCGTGGACCATCTGCCCGTTGCCCACGTACAGCCCCACATGGCTGATGCCCGAGTAGAAGAACACCAGGTCGCCGGGGCGCAGTTCGGACCGCGACACACGCTGGCCCGCGTTGATCTGCGCGTACGTCGTGCGGGGCAGTTCGATCCCCGCGGCGCGGTACGCGGCCTGCATCAGCCCCGAGCAGTCGAAGGCGTCGGGTCCGGTGGCGCCCCACACGTACGGGCTGCCGAGTTTCCCGTACGCGTATGAAATGGCGGTCGCCGCACGGGAGTTGGGTGCGGTGGCCGACGAACCGGCGCCGCCGCCCAGGTCGCGCGGGCCCGCGGCGGAACGTGAGGCGCGGGCGGTGTCCGCGTCGTCGGCGCCGATGCGGGCCCGGTCCGAGTCCGACAGCCGCGACAGCAGATCCCGCGCCTCTCCCAGCTTCCCCGTGACGGTCGTCTTGTGCCGCTTCAGTTCCGCCTGCCGCTCCTTGAGCGAGGTGAGTTCGACATGGGCGGCGCCGCGCAACTGTTCGATCTCGCGCAGCTGTCGGCGTACGCGCGACACCTTCGAGGCCTGCCTGCTGCCGGCCCGCTCGGCGAACGCGGCCCCCTCCAGGTACTGATCCGGGTCGGAGGAGAGCATGAGCCCCAGTGCGGGGTCGACGCCGCCGTCCCGGTACTGCGCGGCGGCGAGCGAACCGAGCGCGTCCCGCTCGGAGTTGAGCCGCTGCGTCCTGCGCGCGGCCTCGTCCTGAAGGGTGTCCAGGCGGCCCCGCGTCTTCGTCGACTTCTCCTTCGCACCGTTGTACTTCTCGGTGGCGACCTCCGCCTCCTGGTACAACTTGTCGACCTTCGCCCTGACCTGAGCGGGTGTCAGCTCCGGGGCGGCGGTTCCCGTCCCCTCGAACCCGGTCGCGCTCGCCGCGCCCGCCAGCGCGATGGTGAAGGCGGTGCGGGCCGTACTGCCGCCGACTGAGCGCTGTCTCGGCTTGCGGTGCGCTGCCACGTGCGATCCACGTCCTTCCGTACGGCCGCCGTGGATTTGGTGCGTCCCGCGGCGGCGGCCCCTCAGGGGCCGGTTGCACGTCCGGCGGCGGCCCGCACAGGGGGAGCGGGCCGCCGCCGGACCTTTCTCGGCGGTGGTGTCCGGATGCCGCCCCTGACCCGGGCGGTGGTGGGGAGCCGGTCACCTGGTGAAGGACGCTAAACCTGGGACCGCGGCGGGGGTAACGGCATGTACGGAAGTGGTGGGACTCGGACATGAGCTGACCGGGTACGACCACGATCCGGGCCCGGGGCCACCGACTTGACGTGATGCGGTGACCGATGAGCGGGTTGTGGGGAAACGGCCGCCGATCCGGTGCTATGGGCTCCGCCGGGGTGTGGCGTGGGAGTCGCCAGGGGCCCGCGGGGCCGGGTGTGCGAGGCCGGGGGCGGTGCGCGGTGGTGTGGAGGCGTTTGGTTAGTGTCCGGGCTCATGGACGTACTCATTCATGTCTTCGTCGCCCTGCACATCATCGGCATCGCGTCCCTCCTCGGCGGCTTTCTCACGCAGCTGAAGGCCATGAGTGACGGCACGGCCCGCTTCAGCCCCGCCATGCTCCACGGCGCGCTGACCATGCTGGTCACCGGCGCGATCCTGGTCGGCCTCAACCAGGCCGACGACCAGACCGTCAACAACATCAAGATCGGCGTGAAGCTCGCCCTGCTGGTCGTGATCCTCGGCCTCGTGTACGTGAAACGGGACGAGGAGAAGGTGGAGAACAGCCTGTTCGGCCTGGTGGGCGGCCTCACCACGGCGAACATCTTCATCGCGGTGCTCTGGACCTGAAGGGCCTGAAGGGCCTGAAGGATCTGAGGGACCTGAGCGGAGAACAGGTCTACGAAAAGCCCCTCACGCCGGGCGCACCACGCTGTGGATCGGCATGTAGAAGATCGATTCCTCGCGGACGTACGCCCCCGGCTTGGGCGCGTGGATCATCATTCCGTCGCCGATGTAGATGCCGACGTGGCTGATGTCGTCGTAGAAGAAGACCAGGTCACCGGGCTGGGCGCTGTTCACGGAGACCGTCGTGCCGGTCTTGACCTGGTCCCAGGTGGTCCGCGGGAGCGTGACACCGGCGGCCTTCCAGGCGGCCTGGGTGAGCCCGGAGCAGTCGTACGAGCCGGGGCCGCTCGCGCCCCAGACGTACGGCTTGCCGATCTGGGCGCGGGCGAAGGCGAGTGCCTTGCCGGCCTTGGCGGTGGAGGCGACGGAGCCGGAGCCCGACCCGGAGGTGCCCGAGGCGCTCCCGGAGCCCGTGGAGGTCCCGGTGCCCTGCGCCGCCTCCTGGCGCCGCCGCTCGGCGTCGGCCGCCTGCTGCCGGGCCAGCTCGTCCGCCTTGCGCTGAGCCTCTTCCTGCTTCTGCCGCTCGATCGCGGCGAGGCGCGCCTTCTCCTCGGCGGTCAGCTTCGAGAGGAGGTCGCGCGCCGTGGCGAGCTTCCGCTGGACGTCCGCCTTGGACGTCTTCAGCGAGCTCTGCGTCCTGGTGAGCGTCTCCAGGCTCTCGGACGCCTCCTGCCGCTTCTCCGTCGTGGCGGTCTGCTGCGTCACGTAGTCGTCGACGGACTGCTTCTGGCGGCTGGTGAGCCGGTCCATCAGCTGGGTCTGGTCGAAGTAGTCCTGCGGGTTGTCCGCGAGGAGCAGGGAGGCGGTGTCGGGGGCGGCGGCCCCGGTGCGGTACTGCGCGGCGGCGAACGTACCGAGCTCCTCGCGCGCGTCGTTGAGCTTCTCCGTGCGGCGCGCCACGTCGTCGAGCAGGGTGTCGACGCGCTTCTTCTGCTTGGTGGTCTTCTCCTTGGCCGCGTTGTACTTCTCGCCGGCCGTCTCCGCCTGGCGGTAGAGGTCGTCGACCTTCTTCTCGACTTCCTCGAGGCTCGGCCTGGGCTCCTCGGAGGGGGCCGCGTTCGCCGTCTGGGAGAGAAGGGCCACCGAGGTCAGGGCCGCGGTGGCGATGGCCGGAGTCCGTATGCCCATCGGACTGGGGGGCCGGGACTTGCGGTGTGGCGCCACGAGGGCGTCTCCTTCCGTCATCCGCCTACCGAGTTAGCTGTCGGGTTCGGGCGGGTGCTCCGGAAGGTTTGCCCTACGGTCCGTTTCCCCGAAGGGAGTTGGACCGATTCACCCCAAGTTCGGTTGGGTCCCCGGCTCCGTCGGCCACGAGGGCGTACCGGACTCGGCGGAGGCCGCTCGGCCCGGCGTGTTCGCCGGTGCGGGTCGTGCGGCCCACATAAAAGTTAGCTAATTCCTGTGGCCCCTGTGAAGTTTGATGCGCGATATGCCCGATACATTTTCGTGACCTTAGCTTTGAGGCCGACTCCCCGTGGTCAATTAGGGATGATCTACGGAGAGTTGTCCGAAGTGGGCCGACGGTGGCCCCCGAAGGGGCGCGGGGAACTGCGCGACCAGCCACAGCCGACCCGCACCCGCGATACGGCGTTCCGGGTTTCCGGCGAAGCCGCAGGTCGACCGCCTGATCGCGGATCGTCACGGGCATCCTGCGGAGGGTGACGGGGCCGGTGGCGGGCGGCCCGACATACCCGCAGCCCCGCTGGAGCGATCCGCCAAGTTTCAAGGGTGGCGGCACGCTGTCAGTGGGGACGCCTAGACTCGGAGAGCGATGAGCAGCCTCTTTGATGACAGCTTCCTGGCGGACCTCAAGCCCTCGCGGGCCCACGAGGAGGAGCCCCCGCCGCCGCCCGAGGACGAGGCACCGGAGTCGGAGCCCGTTCCGGACGATTTGTTCGGCGGCCACTTCGACGTGCCGCCGAGTCGGGACGGGTATTACCGCGACGGCGCCCCCCGGCCGCACGTGGACCCGGCCGCGCTCCTGGACGGGCTGAACGAGAACCAGCGCGCGGCGGTGGTCCACCACGGCTCGCCGCTGCTCATCGTGGCCGGCGCGGGCTCCGGCAAGACCCGTGTGCTCACGCATCGCATCGCCCACCTGCTGGGCGAGCGCAAGGTGCACCCGGGCCAGATCCTCGCGATCACCTTCACGAACAAGGCCGCGGGCGAGATGAAGGAGCGCGTCGAGCAGCTCGTCGGCCCGCGCGCCAACGCGATGTGGGTGATGACGTTCCACAGCGCGTGTGTACGGATCCTGCGGCGCGAGTCGAAGCAGCTCGGCTTCACCTCCTCCTTCTCGATCTACGACGCCGCCGACAGCAAGCGCCTCATGGCCCTGGTCTGCCGTGACCTGGACCTCGACCCCAAGCGCTTCCCGCCCAAGTCGTTCAGCGCCAAGATCTCGAACCTGAAGAACGAGCTGATCGACGAGGAGGACTTCGCCGCCCAGGCCGCCGACGGCTTCGAGAAGACCCTCGCCCAGGCCTACGCGATGTACCAGTCACGCCTGCGCGAGGCGAACGCGCTGGACTTCGACGACCTGATTATGACGACGGTCAACCTCCTGCGCGCCTTCCCGGACGTCGCCGAGCACTACCGCCGCCGCTTCCGGCACGTCCTGGTCGACGAGTACCAGGACACGAACCACGCGCAGTACGCCCTTGTGCGCGAGCTCGTCGGCACCTCCGAGCACCCGGTCGACGTACCGCCCAGTGAGCACGACCTCCCGTCGGCGGAGCTGTGCGTGGTGGGTGACGCGGACCAGTCGATCTACGCCTTCCGCGGCGCGACCATCCGCAACATCCTCCAGTTCGAGGAGGACTACCCGAACGCGACGACGATCCTGCTGGAGCAGAACTACCGCTCGACGCAGACGATCCTCACCGCCGCGAACGCGGTCATCGAGCGCAACGAGTCGCGCCGCCCCAAGAACCTGTGGACCAACGCGGGCGCGGGCGCCCAGATCACCGGCTATGTCGCCGACACCGAGCACGACGAGGCCCAGTTCGTCGCCGACGAGATCGACCGGCTCACGGACGCGGGCGACGCGAAGGCGGGCGACGTCGCCGTCTTCTACCGTACGAACGCGCAGTCCCGTGTCTTCGAAGAGGTCTTCATCCGCGTCGGCCTGCCCTACAAGGTCGTCGGCGGCGTCCGCTTCTACGAGCGCAAGGAGGTCCGTGACGTCCTCGCGTACCTGCGCGTGCTCGCGAACCCCGAGGACTCCGTACCGCTCCGGCGCATTCTCAACGTCCCCAAGCGCGGCATCGGCGACCGCGCCGAGGCGATGATCGACGCGCTCTCCCAGCGCGAGAAGATCAGCTTCGCGCAGGCGCTGCGCCGCGTGGACGAGGCGTACGGCATGGCGTCCCGCTCGACGAACGCCGTCAAGAAGTTCAACACCCTGATGGAGGACCTCCGCACGATCGTCGAGTCGGGCGCCGGCCCGGCGACGGTCCTTGAGGCGGTTCTCGAACGGACCGGCTACCTCGCCGAGTTGCAGGCCTCGACCGACCCGCAGGACGAGACCCGCATCGAGAACCTCCAGGAACTGGCCGCCGTGGCCCTGGAGTTCGAGCAGGAGGCCGGCGAGGGTGAGGCACCGGGCGGGCTCTCCGCCTTCCTGGAGCGGGTCGCGCTCGTCGCCGACTCCGACCAGATCCCGGACGAGGAGGAGGACGGGTCCGGCGTGATAACGCTGATGACCCTCCACACCGCCAAGGGCCTCGAATTCCCCGTGGTGTTCCTGACCGGCATGGAGGACGGCGTCTTCCCGCACATGCGCGCCCTCGGCCAGACCAAGGAGCTGGAGGAGGAGCGCAGGCTCGCGTACGTCGGCATCACGCGCGCGCGGGAGCGGCTGTATCTCACCCGCTCCTCGATGCGCAGCGCTTGGGGCCAGCCCTCGTACAACCCGCCGTCCCGCTTCCTGGAGGAGATCCCGGACACGCATCTGGAGTGGAAGCGCACGGGCTCCCTGGGCCCGGTCTCCTCCGGCCCGGTGTCCGGCGTGGCGGCCTCCCTGTCCTCCTCGCGCTCCCGCTCGGCCGCCTCGGGCGCGTCCGGCTTCGCCACCCGACGCGGCGCCACCGACAAGCCGGTGGTGTCCCTCGCGGTCGGCGACCGCGTCACCCATGACCAGTTCGGCCTCGGCACGGTCGTCGGGGTGAAGGGCACCGGTGCGAACGCGGAGGCGACGGTCGACTTCGGCGAGGAGAAGCCGAAGAGGCTGCTGCTGCGGTACGCGCCGGTGGAGAAGCTGTAGCTCTCAAGGGCAATGGCCACGGGGGCTACTTGAAGGGCGGGCCCATCACTTTCAGCCCGTCCGGCGTTTGAGGACGAGGCCGTTCAGGCCGATTCGGGGGTCTGGGGGCGCAGCCCCCAGGACTCCGGCTCCGGTCGGCGCTCCCCTACGAGGGGTCCAGCCCGTGGCTGCGCAGCCACGGCAGCGGGTCGATCGCCGAGCCACCACCCGGACGCACCTCGAAGTGGAGGTGCGGACCGGTCGAGTTCCCGGAGTTCCCGGAGTACGCGATCGGATCCCCGGCCTTCACGACGGCACCCGAGGCGACCTTGTACGTGGAGAGGTGGCAGTACCACGTCTCCGTACCGTCCTTGGCCGTCACGATGACCATGTTCCCGTACGCGCTGTTCCACTGCGTCCGGACGGTCCCGTCGGTCGCGGCCATCACCGTCGTGCCGTACGAGACGGGGAAGTCGATGCCGGTGTGGACGGACATCCAGTTGATGCCGGCCTGTCCGTAGTAGGCGCTGAGCCCGTGCTGCGCGACCGGCAGCGCGAACTTCGGCCGCAGCCGCTCCTTGCGGGCCGCTTCCGCCGCCGCCTTCTGCTTCTGGGCGGCCTGCTGGGCCTTCAAGTCGATACGTTCCTGCGTACGGCTCGCCCGGTCGGCGAAGTCGTCCGCGTCCGCGGAGAGGTTCTCGAGCTGGGTGTCCAGCTGGTTGTTCGCTGCCGCCGGCTTCACGGCGCTCGCGTCGGGCGCGGCGGCCGTCGTCTGCACGTCGTCGTTGCTGCTGCTTCCGCCGGTCACGGACGCGGCGGCGATTCCGGCCACGCCCATCACACACGCCGAGGGCACGGCGACCGTCAGCAGGGCGGAACGCTTCGGCGGGGTGCGGCGGCGGGAACGGGGCGCGGAACGGCCGGCCGCACGTGACGCGGAGCGGCCGGCCGGGGCGGCGGTGGCGACGGAGGCGGTCTCCTCGACGTCGTCGAAGGGTGCGGGTTCGTCGTGGGCGTGGCTGTGGCCATCGGTGGCGGAGTCCGCGTCGGCGTCGTCGGAGGGGGTGAACTCGCCGTCCGCGGTGGCCTGTTCCTCGTACGGGACCTGCTCGAAGGTGGTGGTGGCCTGCTGCTCGTACGACTCGTGCCCGTCGTAGGCCTCGTGGTGGTCGTACGACGTGTGCTGGTCGGTCGGATACGACTCGTGCTCGGCCTGCGCCTGATGGTGGGGCTGGACCTGGGGCTGCGGCTGGACCTGGGTCCGGTTCTGGTCGCCGCCGTCCGAGTTCCACGCCGTCGCGTCGTACGTGCCGGTCTCGAAGGTCGGCGCGGTCCACTGCTGGGTGGGGTCGACCGGATCGGCCTGGAGCCAGGCGTTCGCGTCCCACTGACCGGTGCCGTCCGGGCTCCCGGCCTGCGTCGGGATCTCGCCGAGCTGCTGGTAACCGGCGTTCTGCCAGACACCGCTCGTGTCATAGCTGCCGGTCTCGAACGCGGCGTGGTGCTGGGCCGCGTACGGGTCGTAGTTCAGGGTCTGGTGACTGCCGGTGGCCCACTGGGTGGCGTCGTACGAACCCGTGCCCGCGCCGCTGCCGTCGGTTCCGCCGCCGTTGCCGGGGAGGTCGCCGAACAGAGGGTCGGTGTCGAAGGTCGTCGTCGCGTAGGCGCCCGTCGTGTCGTAGCTGCCCGTCGCGCCGTACGCACCGGTGGCGTTGGCGTCGAAACCGGTGGCGGAGTAGCCGTCGTACGTGGTGAAGTCGCCGTACTGGACGCCCTGTTCGCCATAGGACGCGTAATGCGTCGTGGCGGCCTCGGGAGCCGGAGCCGGGGGAGTTGCGGTCCCCGACGGGTGACGGTCGTTCACCAACTTCTCTTTCGCCTCGACGACAGGGGCTGGCAGAGCAGTGCGGCGACTGTACCCGGCGGTACGAGGGCGCGACAATCTTCGGCGGCTTTCCTCCTCTCAGGAAACGGGCATTCGGCCGTCTTTCGGCGGAGGGCGGGCACAGCTTTGGCCTGGCGTTCGATGAATGTTCGAAGAAACGTCGGTCCTCGGAGCCGGTTGAACGGGTTCGGCGGCGGGTTCCGGTTGTGCCGGTTCCCTTTTGCGCCGCTTGCGCTCCGCCGCTTCCGGTTGGCGCACTCCCCGTGGTGACGCTCTCGGTCACGCCACCGTCAGTCGGTCACGCCACCGTCACGCAACGGTCAGTCGGTCACGCCACCGTCACGCAACGGTCAGTCGGTCACGCCACCGTCAGGCCGTCGGCGTGCGCGGCGGGGCGAGCGGCGGCCGGGCGGGCCTCCGTCTCCTCGGCGTCCAGTGCCTGTCGGATGCCGGCCGCGACGGCCGGGTGCACGGGGAGGGCGAGATGCCCGATCCCGCTCACCCGCACGTTCTGGACAAGCAGGTCCGGGTGCTCGATGCACGCGGTCTCCAGCGGGTCCATCAACTGGTCGAGGTCGCTCCAGAAGCTCACGAACCGAGTACGGCAGTGCGGCGCCGGCTGGCACAGCTCGTCGAGCACTCCGGAACCGGGGCGCATCTGGCGGACGATCGGGTGCGCGTTCATCAGCGGGACGACCCGCGTTCCCGAGTGCGGCGTGCCCAGTGTGACGAGGGTCCGGACGCGGACGTCACCGCCCAGGCACTGCACGTAGTAACGCGCTATCAGTCCGCCGAGGCTGTGCCCGACGATGTCCACCTCGTGACGGCCGGTGCGCTCGCAGATCTCCTCGATGTGCCGGCCGAGCAGCTCGGCGGCGGTCCGAATGTCACAGGTCAGCGGGGAGTAGTTGAGCGACTCGATCTGCTGCCTGCCGTGCTGGGCCAGCGAGCGGCGCAGCATCACGAAGACGGAACGGTTGTCGATGAAGCCGTGCAGCAGGACGACCGGGGGCCTGGTGGGGGTGGGGAGCCGGGTGGTGTCGGGGGTGCCGTCGATGCCTGTGCCGGTGCCCTTACGTGTGTCCGTGCCCGTACGTGTGCCTGTGTCGGTCGAGTCGGTCAGGTCGGTCGGGGTCCCGGGTGGGTTCGGGGCCGGGCGGCGCTCGGGGGTGATGCCGGTCGGATAGAGGAGGAGGTGGCCCGCGAGGATCGCGATCTCCAGGGCTGTCGCCTTCAGGAGAGCCAGCGAGAGTCCGGCGATTCTGCCGGGGAGCAGGCGCTGGCAGAGCGGAAGAAGGGGCGACACTGCCCTGGTGACCTTCATGGCCGACCTCCCGTCGGCGCACGGGGGTACGACTCCGTCCCCCGTGTGCCCTAGTGGGAAGCCGGTGACGAGGATGGCGAGGTGCACGTGCGGCGCGTGTGACGCCGGTGGAGCGGCGGGCGTGCCCGTCGTCGTGCGATCGCCGATGCGCCGCACCACCGTGCCGCGCGGCTGACGGCGCGGCGGTGCGGCGACCTCGTAGCGGCTCCCCTTGCGCCCCGGTTCGGCTGCGGTCCATCGGCCGCAGGCTGCGGCCCATGTGCCGCGTGATGCGGGACCGGTGCGCGGCGAACTTGTCCCACCGTGTGATTTCCCCCTCGGTCCACACCGTGAAACTGCCGGTTGCGGGATGGTGGCGATAACGTTCGTTCACTTTCCCGGGCCGTGTCGCGCGGGGCCGCTGTGCCACCGGGGCATATCTGACGTGACGGCGGTGGCGGCGAGTCGCCGTCTCGGCCCTCGGGTGCTATCAGTCGATACAGGTCCGAGTGGATCTCCCCGGGTCGGTAGATCGGTGAAGTCGGTTCATGGAGGCAGTGATGGGTGTGGCAGCCGGTCCGATCCGTGTGGTGGTGGCCAAGCCGGGGCTCGACGGCCACGACCGCGGGGCCAAGGTGATCGCGCGGGCGCTGCGGGACGCGGGCATGGAGGTCATCTACACCGGTCTCCACCAGACGCCCGACCAGATCGTGGACACGGCGATCCAGGAGGATGCCGACGCGATCGGGCTGTCGATCCTGTCCGGCGCGCACAACACGTTGTTCGCCGCGGTGATTCGGCTCCTGAAGGAGCGCGATGCGGAGGACATCAAGGTGTTCGGGGGCGGGATCATTCCGGAGGCGGACATCGCGGCGTTGAAGGAGCTGGGTGTGGCGGAGATCTTTACGCCCGGGGCTACGACGGCGTCGATTGTGGAGTGGGTTCGCACGAACGTGCGGTAGCGCTCCGCTAGGTGGGCGGGGGGTGCGTGGGTGGCTTGGCTTGTGTTGTGGGTGCGGGTTGGTGGGGGCTGGTCGCGCAGTTCCCCGCGCCCCTTGGAGGTGGGTGGGGTGAGGCCGTTGCAGGGTGCTGCGAGTCGGTGTCGTGGTTCGGCCGACGCCTGGGTGCTTACTCCTCCGTGAGTTCTCTCTGCATCGCCGCTCGTAGGCGCAAGGTTGTGACCAGGCGTTGGAAGGATTCCGCCCAGTAGCCGCCGGCGCCGGGGGCCGCGTTTTCCGGTTCGTCGGGGATGGCGGTGAGGGTTTCGAGGTGGGGGGCCTCCGAAGGGTCCAGGCAGCGTTCGGCCAGGCCCATGACTCCGCTGAAACTCCATGGATAACTGCCCGCGTCGCGCGCGATGTTGAGGGCGTCGACCACGGCCCGCCCCAAGGGGCCCGACCAGGGCACCGTGCACACTCCGAGCAGCTGGAACGCCTCGGACAGACCGTGCACGGCTATGAACCCGGCCACCCAGTCGGCCCGCTCCGCGGCCCCCAGCGTGCCGAGCAGTTTGGCCCGCTCGGCCAGTGACACCGCCCCCGGTCCGCCCGCCTCCGGTGCGGCGGGAACTCCCAGCAGCGCCCTGGACCAGGAAGGGTCGCGCTGGCGCACCGCGGCCCGGCACCACGCGGCATGCAGCTCGCTCTGCCAGTCGTCCGCCACGGGCAACGCCACGATCTCCTCCGGCGTACGTCCCCCGAGCCGCCTCGACCACGTATCGAGTGGTGCCGCCTCGACCAACTGGCCCAGCCACCAGGACCGTTCACCCCGCCCTGCCGGAGCGTTGGGGACGACTCCGTCCCGCTCCATGCCCGGATCGCACTCGTGCGGCGCCTCGACCGCTATCGTCGGCGTGCTCTGGGTGTGGTCGACAGCCACGCAGGACACCGCGCGCTCCGCCATCCGCCCGGCGAGCGCCGAACCGGGCAGCGCGGACAGCAACTCCGCCGCCGTGGCCCGCACATTGCGGCTCCGGTCGGCCAACGCCCGCTCCAGGAACGGCTCGTCCGCCGCGCACAGCCCCGTCCGCAACGAGTCGAGGAACATCAGCCGGTCCTCGGCCCGCTCCGTCGCCCATGTGGTGGCCAACAGGTCCCGCGCGGCCGCCGCGTCCCGGGCCCGTATCCCTGAGAGCAGCGCGACCCGCTCGGCGAACAGCCCCTCCTCCCACAACTCCCTTATGCGATCGGGCTCCTCGGGCCCGGGCAGAGCTGCCCCGCCGCCCGGCGTCGAGCGCAGCGCGAACCGCCAGTCCGCGTTCAGCCGGGCCAGCCACAGCGCGCGCGGCCCCGCGAAGGCCAGCACCGCCGGCCGCAGATCCGTACGCCCCCGGGCCGCGTCCAGCAGCGCGGGCAGTGACTCCGGGCGGGGCGCGAACCCACGCCGGTTCGCCGTGGTGAGCCACTGGGGCAGCAGCTCCATGAGATCGGGAGCCGACCCTCTGCGGCCGCCACTGCCGCCGCCCGTCCCGGGCCGGTCGGCGAGCAGCATGGCGAGTCTGCGCGCGGCCGCGGGCGGCAACGGCGGACGCGGGTCCGCCGCCGCGGGCTCCACCCGGGCCGCGGCCCGGCCCGGCCGCATACCGGCCCGCCGCCGCACGGTCTCCACGGCCGCCGCGTCCAGCAGTGCCGTCGGTGCCTCCCGTCCGGCCGGGATCCCCGACGGTGTACGCCGCGCTGTCCCGAGGAGCGCCGCGGTCACGAGCTCCTCCCAGCGGCTTCCGCCGGACGCGTCCGCGGAGGCCGTGTCGGAGGCCGTCCCGGTGGGAGCGGGGGTCCTGTTCATGTGAGTCCCTTCCATGGATCCACCAGGTCCGTCACGTCGGTCAGATCGGTCAGATCGGTCGGGTCGGTCGCATCGGTCAGGCCCGTAGGCGGTGAGGGGCCGGGAGCGGTGTCGGGTGTCGTCGTCAGCACAGGGGCACCGCCTCGCCCGGGCCCTCCGGCCAGGCCGTGAGGGGTGTGAAGCCACGGTGGCCGCACTCTCCGAAGACCGTTACCCGTGTGCCGCCGGAGAGGGCGACCAGGCGCCACAGGCCCGAGCCGGACCGGGCCGCCGGGGTGAGCGGAAGCGCCAGCTCGCCGTCGGCGTCGGCCAGTTGCCAGGTGTCGCCGTCCGGGGTGGGTATGACGCGGCCGAGCGTCACCGGGTAGGAGTCCAGCCATGGGTCGTCCCTGAGCGCCTCGCCGTAACGGGCCGCCGCCTGCGCCACGCTCACACCCGGTGGGCGGATCGCCGTGGGCGCCGGAGGCGTGAACTGCTCGCCGAGCGCGGCCCGTAGCTGTCCCGCCCCCGGATATGCGGACACCTCGGCGTCGAGCGCGAGCCCGACCGGCAGGGCCAGTTCGGGTGCGCGGCCGGCCGCCCCGTACGACAGGAGCAGGACCGGGCGCGCCGATTCCGTCCCGTGCAGCCAGATGCGACGGGTGGTGAGGCGGCTGTCCGACGTCTCGTACTGGGCCAGGACCAGCCAGTGGTCGCGGACCGGGGGGCCGGCCGCCGAGCCGGTCAGCCCGATCCGTGAACGGACCGTCGCGGCCAGGCCGTCAGGCAGCCGCTCGCGGCGCAGCCAGCCCTGGTCGAGGAGATGGAGCAGCGCGCACTCCTCCAGCAATCGCACCGGCCAGCCGGGGCCCGACGACGGTATCGACCCCAACTCCCGCACACGCGCCGCAAGTCCGGACGCCTGCGCGTCGACCATCCGGGCCGCCGTCTCCTCCCACAGCCCGTACCCCGCCTGCTCCGCCGTGGCCAGGCCGCCCCGGAGCAGATCGGCCAGTCGCTGCTCCAACTCCGCGGCCCCCGCGGTGATGTGCTCGGCCCGCCGCTCAGCCCTGCGCCGCGCGGCCTCCGGATCACCCGAGGCCGGGGAACCCGCCGCACTCGCCGCCCGTTTGTCGTCCGCGCGCTTCCTCCTCCCCTCCGTCCACTCCTCCGCCCAGTCCGGCACCTGCCCCCGTGGCACTGTGCCGTCCTCGCCCGCCCAGAGCAGCAGCAGCCCCAGCGCGTGCTTGCACGGGAACTTGCGGCTCGGGCAACTGCACTTGTACGCGGGCCCGGTGGAGTCCGCGATGTCTATCACCGTCCGATACGGCCTGCTGCCGCTTCCCCTGCACAGTCCCCACACCGTCCCCTCGTCAGAACTGCCCGCCTCCGACCACGGCCCTGCCGCGCCGAGCTTGCTGCCCGCCTTGCGTGACGCTGCGTCAGGCGCCAGTGCCAGCACCTGATCCGCAGTCCAGCGCACCCCCTGCTGAGTCATGTCATCGAAGGTAGATCCCACCACTGACAATCGGCCGCGACGAGGGCGTTTTCGCAGGTCAGGGCCGATTGTCAGTGGCGTAGGGCACGGTGGAACCAGATCCGAACCGGCCGAGCCGCAAGGGGGACCGCTCCATGTCCGTGTCCGTCGACCCGACGTCCGTCGAACCGAGCCAGCACCACTCCGCGCACACACGAGAAGCAGCGGAGGGCGAGGCGCTGCGGCCGCACGCCGAGGACGCGTTCGCCGCCGAGCTCGCGGCCCTGGCCGCGCAGGACGACCGCCCTCGCCCCGTCCGCTGGCGGATGTCGCCGTGGGCCGTCGCGACCTATCTGCTCGGCGGCACACTGCCGGACGGCACGGTGATCACGCCGAAGTACGTCGGCCCGCGCCGCATCGTCGAGGTCGCCGTCACCACGCTCGCCACCGACCGGGCCCTGCTCCTGCTCGGCGTGCCCGGCACGGCCAAGACATGGGTCTCCGAGCACCTGGCCGCGGCGGTCAGCGGCGACTCCACCCTCCTCGTGCAGGGCACGGCCGGCACTCCGGAGGAGGCGATCCGCTACGGCTGGAACTACGCGCAGCTGCTCGCGAACGGCCCGAGCCGGGACGCGCTGGTGCCCAGCCCGGTCATGCGGGCCATGGCGGAGGGGATGACGGCCCGGGTAGAGGAACTGACCCGCATCCCCGCCGACGTACAGGACTCGCTCATCACGATCCTGTCGGAAAAGACCCTGCCGATCCCGGAGTTGGGCTCGGAGGTGCAGGCGGTCCGGGGCTTCAACCTGATCGCCACGGCCAACGACCGCGACCGCGGGGTGAACGACCTGTCGAGTGCCCTGCGCCGCCGCTTCAACACGGTGGTCCTGCCGCTGCCCGAGAGCGCCGACGCCGAGGTCGACATCGTCTCGCGCCGCGTCGACCAGATCGGCCGCTCCCTCGATCTGCCCGCGGTGCCCGACGGTGTCGACGAGATCCGCCGAGTCGTCACGGTCTTCCGCGAGCTGCGCGACGGCATCACCGCCGACGGCCGTACGAAGCTGAAGTCGCCCAGCGGCACGCTCTCCACCGCGGAGGCGATCTCCGTCGTCACGAACGGGCTCGCCCTCGCCGCTCACTTCGGGGACGGCGTCCTGCGCGCGAGCGACGTCGCCGCGGGCATCCTCGGTGCCGTCGTCCGCGACCCGGCGGCCGACCGCGTCATCTGGCAGGAGTACCTGGAAGCGGTCGTCCGCGAGCGCGACGGCTGGAAGGACTTCTACCGCGCCTGCCGGGAGGTGAGCGCGTGAGCGACCGCGACGGGGGGACCGGGCCCCTGCTGCTGGGGGTGCGGCACCACGGGCCCGGCTCGGCCCGGGCCGTACGGGCCGCGCTTGAGGCGGCGCGCCCGCACACCGTACTCATCGAAGGGCCGCCGGAGGCCGACGCCTTGATCGCGCTGGCCGCCGACGAGGACATGCGGCCGCCCGTCGCCCTTCTCGCGCATGTCGTGGACGAACCGGGGCGGTCGGCGTTCTGGCCGCTCGCCGAGTTCTCGCCGGAGTGGGTCGCCATCCGCTGGGCCCTGGACCACGGGGTGCCGGCCCGCTTCATCGACCTCCCGGCCGCGCACACGCTGGCATGGGGACGGGAGGAGAGGGAGGAACAGAAGCAGGAAGCACCGGAGGAAGCACTGGAGAAGGGGGAGCGGCCGGGGGATCAAGAGGGGGAGGGGGAGCCGGGCGGACTTCCGTCCGGGCCCGAGGAGGCCGTGCGGATCGACCCGCTCGCCGTCCTCGCCGAGACCGCCGGGTACGACGACGCCGAGCGGTGGTGGGAGGACGTGATCGAGCACCGGGGGGCGAGCGACGGGGACGCGTTCGCGCCGTTCGAGGTGCTCGGCGAGGCGATGGAGGCGCTGCGGGAGGCGTTCGGGACCGGGGGACACGAGCGGGACCTCGTGCGGGAGGCGTACATGCGGCTCCAGGTGCGGGCGGCCCAGCGGGAGTTCGGGGACGACGTGGCCGTGGTGTGCGGCGCCTGGCACGTGCCCGCACTGCGGCAGCGGACCACCGTCGCCGCCGACCGGGCACTGCTGAAGGGGCTGCCCAAGGCCAAGGCCGACATGACCTGGGTGCCCTGGACCCACCGGCGGCTGTCGCGGATGAGCGGCTACGGCGCGGGGATCGACTCACCGGGCTGGTACGGGCACCTGTTCGGCGCCGCCGACCGCCCGATCGAGCGCTGGATGACGAAGGTGGCCCGGCTGCTGCGCGACGAGGACCGGCTCGTCTCGTCCGCGCACGTCATCGAGGCGGTGCGGCTCGCCGACACGCTCGCCGCGATGCGGGGCCGCCCCCTGCCGGGCCTGACCGAGACCACCGACGCCGTACGGGCCGTGATGTGCGAGGGCTCGGACGTGCCGCTCGCGCTCGTGCACGACCGGCTCGTCGTCGGTGACGTCCTGGGCGAGGTGCCCGCGGCGGCGCCCGCCGTGCCGCTGCAGCGCGACCTCGACCGGCTCCAGCGACGGCTGAGGCTCAAACCGGAGGCGCAGGAGCGGGAGTTGGAGCTCGACCTGCGCAAGGAGAACGACGCCGAGCGCAGCAGGCTGCTGCACCGGCTGCGGCTCCTGGGCATCGAGTGGGGCGAGCCGACCGCGTCGCGCGGCAGCACCGGTACGTTCCGGGAGACCTGGCGGCTGCGTTGGGAGCCGGAGCTTGCGGTGCGCGTCGCCGAGGCCGGCGTGTGGGGCACGACCGTGCTCGCCGCCGCGACCGCGAAGGCCGAGGCGGACGCCGTCGGCGCCCGGTCCCTCGCCGACGTCACGGGCCTCGCCGAGCGCTGCCTCCTCGCCGAACTCCCGGACGCGCTCCCGGTGGTGATGCGGATCCTCGCCGACCGCGCCGCCCTGGACGCCGATGTCGGGCACCTCGCCCAGGCGCTCCCCGCCCTGGTCCGCTCCCTCCGATACGGCGACGTGCGCGGCACGGGTACGCAGGCCCTGGCCGAGGTCGCCGCGGGGCTCGCCGAGCGTGTCTTCGTGGGGCTGCCCCCTGCCTGCGCCGCACTCGACGCGGACGCCGCGGAGGAGATGCGCGGGCATGTGGACGCGGTGCACGGGGCGGTGGGGCTGCTGGGGGAGGGAGAGGGGGACGAGGATGACTCCGCACGGGGCGAGGGCAACCCCGCGCGGGACGAGGTGGGCTCCGCGCTAGGCCATCAGGACTCCGAGGGACCAGACGGACCAGAGGAGCCAGAGGAGCCAGAGGAGCCAGAGGAGCCAGAGGAAGTCGATGGGGCAGAGGGAGGCGTGTCGAGAGGCTCGGTCGGGCCCCGTCCCGGATTCCATCCGGGTCACCGTGGCGGGATACGTGGCCGTTGGCACGGTGTTCTGCGCACGCTCTCCGGGCGGGACACGGTTCCCGGGATCATCCGGGGGCGGTCCGTGCGGTTGCTGCTGGACGACGGGGAGTTGGGGCAGGAGGAGGCGGCGCGGCTCATGGGGCTCGTGCTGTCGCCGGGGACGGAGCCGGCGGACGCGGCGGCGTGGATCGAGGGCTTCGTCGGCGGGGGCTCCGGGGGCGGGATGCTGCTCGTGCACGACGAGCGGCTGCTCGGGCTGGTTGACGCCTGGCTGACCGGCGTGCCGGGGGACGCGTTCACCGACGTGCTGCCGTTGCTGAGGCGTACCTTCTCCGCGTACGAGCCCGGAGTGCGCCGCACCCTCGGCGAACTGGTCCGACGCGGACCGGGAACCCGCGGCAGCGCCACGGCCACCGCCTCGGGCATACCCGGCTTCGCTCCCGACCTCGACGCCGCACGCGCCGACGCGGTGCTGCCGGTGCTGCGGCTGCTGCTGGGTCCGGACGACGACACCGGCGCCGACGACACCGGCGCCGATGACACCGGCGCCAATGGCACCAGCACCAGCACCAATGGCACCAGCACCAATGACAACGACCTTGTGGGGGTGGGCCGATGAGCGAGGGAGCGGTGAACACGGGAGCGACCGATCGAGCCGCGGCGCCCGAGCCGGGCAGCGCGCCTGATCCAGCGGGTGGCGGTGCCGCTGTCGGCGCCACTGCCGGCGACGAGCGGCTTCGCCGCTGGCGGCTCGTGCTCGGTGGGGAGGAGGCGGACGGCACCGGGTGCTCGCTCACCGGGCAGGACGCCGCGATGGACGGGGCGCTCGGCGCGCTGTACGGGAACGGCAAGGGGGGCAAGGCGCGGGCGGGGCGGGAGCGTTCGGCGGGGCTCGGGGCGTCCGCGCCGTCCGTCGCCCGCTGGCTGGGGGACATCCGGACGTACTTCCCGTCCTCCGTCGTCCAGGTGATGCAGCGGGACGCCATCGACCGGCTCGGCCTGTCCACCCTGCTTCTGGAGCCGGAGATGCTGGAGGCGGTGGAGGCGGACGTCCACCTGGTCGGCACGCTGCTTTCGCTCAACAAGGCCATGCCCGAGACGACCAAGGAGACGGCACGGGCGGTCGTGCGCAAGGTGGTCGAGGACCTGGAGAAGCGGCTCGCGACCCGCACCAGGGCCACGCTCACCGGCGCCCTCGACCGCAGCGCCCGTATCAACCGGCCCCGCCATCAGGACATCGACTGGAACCGAACGATCTCGGCCAACCTCAAGCACTACCTGCCGGAGTACCGCACGATCGTGCCCGAGCGGCTCATCGGGTACGGGCGGGCGTCGCAGTCGGTGAAGAAGGAGGTCATTCTCTGCATCGACCAGTCGGGTTCGATGGCGGCGTCGGTCGTGTACGCGTCGGTGTTCGGCGCGGTCCTCGCCTCCATGCGGTCCATCAACACCCGGCTCGTGGTCTTCGACACGGCCGTCGTCGACCTCACCGACCAGCTCGACGACCCGGTCGACGTGCTCTTCGGTACGCAACTCGGCGGCGGGACGGACATCAACAGGGCACTGGCGTACTGCCAGTCGCAGATCACACGCCCCGCCGACACCGTGGTCGTCCTCATCAGCGATCTCTACGAAGGCGGCATCCGGAACGAGATGCTCAAGCGGGTCTCGGCGATGAAGGCGTCGGGGGTGCAGTTCGTGACGCTGCTCGCGCTGTCCGACGAGGGGGCTCCCGCGTACGACCGTGAGCACGCGTCGGCGCTCGCGGCGCTGGGCGCACCGGCGTTCGCCTGTACGCCCGACCTCTTCCCGGAGGTGATGGCGGCGGCGATCGAGAAGCGCCCGCTGCCGATACCGGACACCGGGAGCCCGGGGCAGTAGGGGCGGCGACGGGGGCGGACGCGGGTCGGAGGCCGGCCGGAGGCGGGGCCGACGCAGGGGAGCCGAAAGACGACGGAAAAAGCGGACATGAGTATCCATCGGTAACAGGGGACTTGCGCGACCTCGGGAGTCCCGTGCAAGGATCGGCGCGTCTTCAGGGGGCGCGCAGCCTCGTAGCCGCGCCCCAGTCCGCTCCACTCCACCCTGCCTCACCCCCTCTCGCTTCACCTCGTCCCTCCGCACGGGAGGCTCTCCCCGCCTTGGCCCTGTCAGCCGTACTGCCCGATGCCGCTCTGCGCGTGACGCGCACGGTGGCGGGGCGGCGTGCGCTGCAAGTGGCGCTTCTGGTGGGTGGGTTGTTCGTGCTGGGGCTCCTCTACGGGGAGCAGTCCCGGGCGGCGGACGGTGTCGCGCCGGCCTCGCAGCACGCAGAGGTTGTGCGGGCCGTGGTGACGGGTTCGGCCGAGCAGACGCAGACCCAGTTGCGGATTCGGATCCAGCTCGCGAAGGGCACGGAGCAGCCGCGGATCGGAGAGCGGTCCCCGGACTCGAACTCCCGACCCGCGATCGCCTCGTCGGCCACCTCGCCATCGCCGACCGCCCCGCTGCCGACCGCTTCCACCGCGGCCTCCGGCCCAGGAACCAGCTCCGGTTCCGGTTCTGGTTCTGGTTCCGGTTCCGAACAGCCTGGGCTTCCCAAGGCGGTCACGCCCGTGACCGACGAAGTGCAGCGAGTCGTAAGGCCGGTTGCCGAGCCTGTCCTGCGGCCGGTGACCGAGCGCGTTGTTAGGCCGGTCACCGAGCAGGTGGTGCGCCCGGTCACCGAGGACGTCGTCCGGCCCATCGGTGATCTGGTGGATCAGGTCACCGGCGGGATCACGGGCGGGATGGGCGAGCGGCCGGCTCCGCCGCAGTGGTGGCCGTCGCTGCCTCAACTGCCCACGCTGCCGGGCCTTCCCGGGCTCCCCGAGTTGCCGGGGCTGCCGCTGCCCGCGGTTCCCGGTCAGACCCTGCCGGCCGGTGCGGCGCCGCAGCAGCCCGGCGGGGCGACGGACAACCACCGGGCGGCCGAGAAGCAGTCACACGACGAGAGCGTGGCGACGGCGTACGGGCCGCGGTTCGCCGGTGGTCTCGCGGCGGCCGGTGACGATGTGCGCCACCACGCGGGCACCCGGGGCACGCGGGCCGTGCAGGCGCCCGTGCACCAGGTTCCCGACGGCGACCCCACGGGTGCGTTGGGGCGTCATTCCGCGGGCGACAACGGGTCGCCGCGGCACGGCGACGCGCAGGCCGTCGCGTTGAACGAGAGGGCCCGGCCGACGCTGGTGCCCGGCGCCGCCGCGGACGTCACCGCGGCCGGGACCCGGGACAGGCACCGGGACATTCCGGCATTCCCCGGCTAGGGCCGGCCTTCCCCCGCTGAGACCTGCCGCGCGGGGGCGGAACAGGTCTGCCCGTGCCCGTCCGGACATCCGACATCCCTCCGATGCCTCCGGACGCGATCGGCCGGACACGCCCCGGATGCTGGCCGCTGCCAAGGCCGTCGGTGCTCGACTCCCCAACCGACGCGGTGCATCGGCCCCTCCGGACGCCCGGTCCCTCCCCCCCCCACACACCGTCCCGAACTCTCGGTCTTCCGAAGGACTGACGCACGCATGCACAAGAACATTCGCCGTTCCATCGTCATAGCCGCCGGCGTCACCGGCGCCTGGGCGCTCGGCTCAGCCGTCGCCAGCGCGGACGAACTCCCCGCCACGTCCGCCTCCGTACCCGACGCGTCCCTCTCCGTGGACGACGTGAACGACGTGGTCGGCACGGTCACCGACACGACCGCGGACACCCTCACCGACGTCGCAGACGTCACCGGCGGTACGACCGTCAAGGCGCAGGACACGGTCGCCGACACCACCGCCAAGGCGAAGCCGACCGTCGACGCGAAGACGAAGGCGGCCGACCAGGCCCGCCGGTACGTCGAGGCCGAACTGTCGGCGCAGCAGGTCACGCGGACCGAGTCCGTCGCCCAGGGCGCCCGGACCACCCCCGTCGCTGGGACCGTGCGGACGGCCACCCCCAACGTGACCCCCAACGAGACCCCCCACGTGACCGCCAACCCGACCTCCGAAGCGACCGCCACGGCCACCGACGCACTGTCCGACGCCACCGGCCCCCGCCCCCACCCCCACCCCCACGGCGACGTCGACTACCTCTTCGGCCCCCTCTCCGCGTTCGCGCCGGAGCTGGAGCAGGCACTCGCCGCCACGCAGACGAAGCTCGGGGCGGCCCGGCGCACCGCCACCGGCGTCCCCTCCGGCGCCCGTGCCGAGATGCGGCAGACCGTCGCCACCGCAGGCCGGACCGGTGCCACCGCCGGCCGGACCGTCCCCGGCGCCCGCGACACCGTGAACGGAGTGCCCGCCCAGCTCCAGGGCACCCTCGACACCACCCCCGCCCATCTCCAGAACACGGTCGCCGGGGCCAGGACCCAGGTCCACGGCACCACCGCCGAAGTCCACGGCACCGTCGCCACGCTCGGCGGCCGGGCCCAGGCCACCGTGACCTCGGTGAAGGCCGACGCGGCCGCCACCGTCACCGGCCTCCCCTCCACGGTCCGCGGCGTCCAGGGCGACATCCAGAAGACCGTCACCCCGGTCGTCGACGAGACGGCCGCCACCGCCGTGCCGCCCGTCGCCGCCACCGCCGTGCACGGGGTCACCCCGATCGCCGGTCGGGCCGTCGGCGGGGTCACCCCCGTCGCCGACCAGGCCGTGACCGGAGTTACGCGGGTCGCGACCGGCGCCGCGAACGGAGTGGTCCCGGTCGCCGGTCGGGCCGTGGGCAACGCCACCGGCCTCGCCGATGAGGTCGTGGCCGACGTGCGCACGTACACCGACGGAGTCACCGGTGACGTGACCCCGTACGCGACGGGCGTGGTCGGGAACGTAGGCCCGTACGCGACCGGTGTCGTCGGCGAGGTCGCCCCGTACGCCATCGGCGTGGTCGCGGACGTCCCCCCGTACGCCACGGCCGTGGTCGCCCAGGTCGCCGACGAGACCGTCGAATCCGTCCTGCCGCCCGTCGTCGCCACGGCGGTGGACGGTGTGGTGCCCGTCGCCGGGCGGGCGGTCGGTGACGCGACCGTGCTCGCCGACGGTGTCGTCGGCGACGTGCGGCCCTTCGCGACCGGTGTCGTCGGAGAGGTGCCGCCGCTCGCGTACGGCGTGGTCGGCGAGGTCGACCCGTTCGCGCGGGGAGTCGTCGGCCAGGTGCCGCCGTTCGCCGAGGGTGCCGTCGACGCGGTGCGGCCGGTCGTGGACACGGTCGTCCAGTACGTCCGGCCCGTAGTGGACGGGGTCGGCGGCAGCGCCACGACGCTGGCGTACGGCGTCACGGGCGACGTACGCCCCTTCGCGGACGGTGTCGTCGGCGAGGTCGCCCCGTTCGCGGCCGATGTGACCGGACAGGTCGGGCCCTTCGGGCGGAACGTGACCGGAACCGTCGGGTCGGCCGCCGGCCCGCTGGCCGAAAACGCCGTCGACGGGGTCGAGGACGTCGCCGGGTCCGTCACCCCGAGCTATCTGCCGACGGCCCAGTACGAGGTCAACCCGAACCACGCGCCGACCACCCACCACGGGGAGCACGGGCAGTACGGGCAGTACGGCTCCCCCTACGGCGTCTGACGGACGCCCCCGCCCTGCGACCGTGCCCGGCGGCCGGTCGTACGGCACCCACCCGACCCCGCAGGGCGACGGCCACGTACGGCCGAAATCCGTCGGTCCGTGCGACCGAAACCCTGCGGTCAGGGCCGGGCGGTCCTCATTGGGGTGGGGACCGCCCGCCCTACGCCCCTTAGGTCACTGTTAGGGGCTGTTCGAGGGGCCTCACCAGGCAAACCCCAGCCTGGTGAGGCCCTTTAAACTGGCAATCTGTGACCGTAATCACCGCCCAGGTGTGATCTGCGATTTACGACCCCACCACGAGCGGGGATAACCTGCGAGGCGGACATGCCGCGTGCCGGCCACCGTGCCCACGCCCTCCTTGTGACCGCGCAGTCACGTTGCCCTTCGCGGCACGCCCACGCAGACAACGAACCGCGAGATACCTGATAGGGACGGACGCGCGTGGACCTGTTCGAGTACCAGGCGAGGGACCTCTTCGCCAAGCACGGTGTACCGGTGCTGGCCGGTGAAGTGATCGACACGCCTGAGGCAGCCCGCGAGGCGACCGAGCGGCTTGGCGGCAAGTCCGTCGTCAAGGCCCAGGTGAAGGTCGGTGGCCGAGGCAAGGCCGGCGGCGTCAAGCTCGCCGCCACGCCCGACGAGGCGGTCGCCCGTGCGACCGACATCCTCGGCATGGACATCAAGGGCCACACGGTCCACAAGGTGATGATCGCCGAGCTGTCCCCGGAGATCGAGGCGGAGTACTACGTCTCGTACCTCCTCGACCGCACCAACCGCACCTTCCTCGCCATGGCGTCCGTACAGGGCGGCATGGACATCGAGGAGGTCGCGGAGAAGACCCCCGAGGCCCTCGCGAAGGTCCCGGTCAACGCCGTCGAGGGCGTGAACATCGAGAAGGCCCGCGAGATCGTGGCCCAGGCGAAGTTCCCGGCCGAGGTGGCCGAGGGTGTCGCCGAGGCCATGGTGACCCTGTGGGAGACCTTCGTCGCCGAGGACGCGCTCCTCGTCGAGGTCAACCCGCTGGTGAAGACCAAGGACGGCCGCATCCTGGCGCTGGACGGCAAGGTCTCGCTCGACGAGAACGCCGACTTCCGTCAGCCCGGGCACGAGGCGCTCGAGGACAAGGACGCGGCCAACCCGCTCGAGGCCGCCGCCAAGGAGAAGAACCTCAACTACGTCAAGCTCGACGGCGAGGTCGGCATCATCGGCAACGGCGCGGGTCTCGTCATGAGCACCCTCGACGTCGTCGCGTACGCCGGTGAGAACCACGGTGGCGTGAAGCCGGCCAACTTCCTCGACATCGGCGGCGGCGCCTCCGCCGCGGTCATGGCGAACGGCCTGGAGATCATCCTCGGCGACCCGGACGTCAAGTCCGTGTTCGTCAACGTCTTCGGTGGCATCACCGCCTGTGACGAGGTCGCCAACGGCATCGTCCAGGCGCTGCAGCTGCTCGCCGACAAGGGCGAGGAAGTCACCAAGCCGCTGGTCGTCCGTCTCGACGGCAACAACGCGGAGCTGGGTCGCAAGATCCTGTCCGACGCCAACCACCCGCTGGTGCAGCGCGTGGACACCATGGACGGCGCGGCCGACAAGGCCGCCGAGCTGGCCGCGGCCAAGTAAGGGACGAGGGAAAACCACAGCCATGGCTATCTTCCTCAACAAGGACAGCAAGGTCATCGTCCAGGGCATGACCGGCTCCACGGGCATGAAGCACACCAAGCTCATGCTGGCCGACGGCACGAACATCGTCGGCGGTGTGAACCCGCGCAAGGCCGGCACGTCGGTCGACGTCGACGGCACCGAGATCCCGGTCTTCGGCACGGTCGCCGAGGCGATCGAGAAGACGGGCGCCAACGTGTCCGTCCTCTTCGTGCCGCCGGCCTTCTCCAAGGCCGCCGTCGTCGAGGCCATCGACGCCGAGATCCCCCTCGCGGTCGTCATCACCGAGGGCATCGCCGTCCACGACTCCGCCGCCTTCTGGGCGTACGCGAAGTCGAAGGGCAACAAGACCCGCATCATCGGCCCGAACTGCCCCGGCCTCATCACGCCGGGCCAGTCCAACGCCGGCATCATCCCGGGCGACATCACGAAGCCGGGCCGCATCGGCCTGGTCTCGAAGTCCGGCACGCTGACGTACCAGATGATGTACGAGCTCCGTGACATCGGCTTCTCGTCGGCCGTCGGCATCGGTGGCGACCCGGTCATCGGTACGACGCACATCGACGCGCTCGCCGCGTTCGAGGCCGACCCCGACACCGACCTGATCGTCATGATCGGTGAGATCGGCGGCGACGCCGAGGAGCGCGCGGCAGACTTCATCAAGGCCAACGTGACCAAGCCGGTCGTCGGCTACGTCGCCGGCTTCACCGCGCCCGAGGGCAAGACCATGGGCCACGCCGGCGCCATCGTCTCCGGCTCCTCCGGCACGGCCGCCGCGAAGAAGGAGGCCCTGGAGGCCGCCGGAGTCAAGGTCGGCAAGACCCCGACCGAGACGGCGAAGCTGGCCCGCGCCATCCTCGCCGGCTGAGCACGGCTCCCGGCAAGGCTTCTGGCGCAGCGTCCGGCACAGCTTCCGGACGGCTGATGCGCAGCCTGTACGCGGACGGGCCCGCACCCCTTCTCCAGGGGTGCGGGCCCGTCCGCGTCCCCGTATGCCCGGAAGTTCTCGTACGCACGCTCCTCAGCGGAGTTCCGGGCGGAGCCTCTCCGGACCGTTCTGGAACGTCGAGCGCAGCTTGGTGCGGACTTCCTGCTCCTCCGCGGACAGCGGACCGGGACCCGACCGCGGCGGAACCCCGCTGATCGTCGCGGCGGGCGCCTGCGGGGCCTCGTAGTGGTCGGGAGCCGTGCGGAGCGTGAACGCGGTGGACCCGATGAGCAGGACCGTGAAGGCGATGGCCGCGCGGGTCCAGCGCCGGGCGCGGCGCTCGCTTCCCGACCGCACCACGACGGGTTTCGCGGCGGTCCGCAGCGACTCCTTGCTCCCGAGCTCCGTCAGCCTGAGCCGCAGCTCCTCGGGGTCCGCCAGCTCGGGCACGCGCGCGGCGACGACGTCACGCGCGTGCAGCAGCCGGCCCGCCGCCGCGGCCGTGCTCGCCTCCGACTCCGCCGCGGTCTCCGGCAGCCCGATGCCGAGACCGTCGTGCAGAAGCACGGTGCGGCGGTACGCGGGCGGCAGGCTGAGCAGCACGGAGAGCAGCCGGCGGTCGTCCAGGGCGGCGGGCGGTGGCTCGGGAGTCCGGTGCCGAAGACGCAGCCGATGCCAGGGGGACGTCGCGTACTCGTACGCCGCCGCCCGTACCCAGCCCGCCGGATCCCGGTCGACCGCCACCTCCGGCCAGCGCTGCCACGCCAGTTGGAAGGCCCGCTCCACGGACTCGCGCGCCAACTCGCGCCGCCCGGTCAGCAGATAGGCCTGCCGTACGAGGGCGGGGGCGGCGTAGGAGTAGAGCGCGTCGAACGCCTGACCTGGCGTCAGGGCGGGGGCGGCTGGAGCGGGTTCGAAGTCGTCCTCCGCCTCGATCCCGTCCGGGTTCTCCGTCTGGCTCTCGGCCGGGTTCTCCGCCTGGTTCTCTGGCTGCTTCTCAGCCTGCTTCTTCGCCTCGGTGTTCACCTCGGTCCCGTCCTCGGCCTCGGCCTCCGGAAGCGGCGGCGGGCAGGCAGGGGTCTGCGTCACCGGGCGCCCCTTCGTACGTAAAAGTACATAAAACGTATATTGAGCGACACATCCGGGGTTCGCCTGTTACGAGGAGAAAGCGCGTGTCGTTGGGAGCATGGCCGCGTGACCCAGACGACCGACCGCAGTCCGGACCGCAGCCCGTCCCCGCCGACCCTGCTGACCAAGCCGGCCCTGCTGGCCCGATGGCGCGGGAGGTCGCCCGGACTGGCCGCGAGCCTGGTCGGCGGCGCGCTCGCCGCGGGGCTCGGACTGGCCGCGTTCACCGTACTGGTGACGGTCCTTTGGATCAGTTCGCCCTACCCGGACAGTGGTCCTGACGGGGCGTTGCATGTCGCCGCCGGGCTGTGGCTGCTCGCCCATGGCTGCGAACTCGTCCGTACGGACACGCTGTCGGGCGTACCCGCGCCGGTCGGCGTGACCCCGCTGCTCCTGGTCGTGCTGCCCGCGTGGCTGCTGCACCGCGCGGGGCGCGACGCGGCGGACGGCGACGAGGAGTCGGCACCGCCCGCCGTCCGTACGGCGTGGGTCGGTGTCGTCGCGGGCTATCTGACGGTCGGCACGGCCGCGGCCCTGTACGCCTCGGGCGGTGCGCTGCGGCCGTCCTGGGCGTCGGTCGCCGTATGGCTGCCGTTGCTCGCGGTGACCGCGGCGGGGGTGGGCGCGTGGACGGCGTACGGGCGCCCCCGGGGGCCTCTGCCGCCACGCGTACGCCGGGCTCTTCGCGGCCTCCCCCTCGCCTCATTCGTCCTCTCCGCCCCCGGGTTCCGGCTCCCGGCCGCCGTGCGCGCGGCGAGTGCGGGGGCGGCGGTGCTCGTGGGGGGCGGGGCCGTGCTGGTCGGCGCCTCACTGGTCTGGCACGGAGGTCTGGCCCGCGCGTCGTTCCTGCATCTCACGGAGAGCTGGTCGGGACGGTTCGCGGTACTGCTGCTGGCGCTGGCCCTCGTGCCGAACGCGGCGGTGTGGGGGGCCGCGTACGCCCTTGGCCCGGGCTTCGTCCTCGGCGCGGGGCACGCGGCCGATCCCCTGATGTCGTCCCCCGGTCCGCTGCTGCCGCCCTTTCCCCTGCTGGCGGCGGTTCCGGGCGCGGGTCCCGGCACCCCGCTGAACTGGGCGGCGGGGGCAGTGCCGTTGGCGGCGGGCGTGGTGGTGGCCTGGTTCACGGTGAGGGCGGGGGTGCCGGGGCGGAAGGACGCGGAGGGGGGAGAGGCGAAGGGCGAGGGGAGTGGGAAGGGGAACGGGAACGGGACGGTCCGGGTTCCGGTGGCGGCCCACCGTGGTGAGGCCTGGTCGCCCGGCCGGACCGCCGGGAACGCGGCCCTCGCGGCCCTCCTCTGCGGACTGGCCCTCACGGTGCTCGCCGCCCTGTCGGGCGGCCCCCTCGGCTCGGACGCCCTCACCGACTTCGGCCCCGTCTGGTGGCAGACGGGGCCCGCGGCGGCCGCGTGGACCGCGGTGGCGGGCGTCCCGGCCGCCCTGATCCTGCGCACCTGGCGACTCCGACAGCCGCGAGTACGGGTGCCGCGGGCGCCGCGAGTACGGGTGCCGCGGGCGCCCCGAGTACGGGTCGCGCGCGGCGGTGGGCTCTGGGGGTGGGCCGGCCGGGTGCGGAGGCCTTGGGGGCGGGGGCGGGGGCGCAGGAACCGCTGGTGCCGGGACATGGGGTTCAGGGACATGAGGTTCAGGGACACGGGGCTCAGGGACAGGCGGGCCAGACGCATGTGGGCCGGACACATGGGGGCCCGAAGGCTTCGGTCCATGAGCCTGTGGGCGGGATGACTCCGGTGCATGAACCTCTGGGCTCGGCGCCTTCGGCGGATTGGCCTCTGGTACCGGATCCCGCAGCTCGTGACCCTCTGGACGTGAAGCCTGCGGGTGCGAGGCCTTCGGTTCGCGAGCCTTCGGGCACGAAGCTCTCGGCCGATGAACCTTCGATCGATGAGCTTTCGGCCGGTGAGCTTTCGGGTCGGGCGACCCCGGCTCATCAGCCGCTGGTCCGGGAGCCGTCGGCCAAGGCTCCGCAGGCACACCTTCCGAGCTCCGAGCCGACGGGAGGCCTGTTCCCCTCCCACGCCCACGAGCCGTCGGGAACCGTGCCCTCGGACTTCGAGCGGTCAGGAGGGAGGCTCCCGACCGACGGGCCCTCCGAGCAAGCCCTTCGCCCCGAGTCCATCGCCCCCGAGCGCCTCGCCCACCAGCCCCTCGCCCCCGAGCCGCCCGCATCCCCCTTCCACCCCCGGACATCCCCCGAACTCCCCACCGAACCCCCGCCGCCCCCGCGCACTCAGGGCACTCAGGGCCTCCAAGGCACTCAACCCACCCCGCGAACCAGTTGGTTCGGGCGTATGCGGATTCGGTGGCGGTCGGAGGGGGCGGCTGTTGTCCCCGTCACGCCCGTCGAGACTCGCCGTGCCGCCCCGGACCCCGACTTCGAGCCGTACGACTTTCTGCCTCCCTCCGACTCCTTCGGATCGCTCTGGCACGACGATGTCTCGCGTGAGGCGCGCTGGGCCGCTCTCAAGAAGGCGTCCGGCCCTGCCGATCCCCCGGGGCAGGGGGACCGGAGGGACTGACGCGGGTCAGCGGGCCGCGTCCAGGCGGGCCCGTTGTTCCGCCGTCAGTTCCAGGTCGACCGCTGCCAGGTTCTCGTTGAGCTGGGCCACCGAGGAGCAGCCGACGAGGGGGATCGCCGGGACCTCGCCGTCGATCAGCCAGGACAGGACGACCTGGTTGACCGTCGCGCCGGTCTCCTCGGCGACCGAGCGGAGCGCGGCCAGCCGGGCCGGAGTGCCCGCGTGGTCGAACTCCGGCCCGAGCGGCTTGTCCTCGCGGACGTAACGGCCGGACAGGAGCGGGGTGTAGGCGACGAGTGTGAGGGACGGTTCGGCGCGCAGATAGCTGAGCAGGTCGCCGCCGGTCACGCCCTGGTCGCCGTCCGGCGAGAGCTGCCCGGGCAGGTCGGCGCGCTTGCGCAGATAGCTGTGCTGGTACTGGAGGACCTCGTAACCCGGCAGGCCGGCCGCCGCCGCGAGGCCGCGGGCCCGTTCCAGTCGCCAGGTCCAGTGGTTGCTCGCGCCGAGCAGCCCGACCGTGCCCTCGGCGACGAGTTCGGCGAAGCCCTCGACGGTCTCCCGCAGGGGCACGGTCGTGTCCTCGATGTGGGCGTACAGCAGGTCGAGCTTCGGGACGCCGAGCCGTTCGCAGCTGCCCTCCACCGCCTCCCGGATCGCCTTGGCGGACAGGCCCTCCGGGTTGTCGGTGTAGCTCGTGCCCGGGGCGAGCGGCCGTGCGCCCAGCTTCGTGGCGATGACGATCTCGTCGCCGATGCCACGGCTGCGCCGCCAGCGGCCGAGCAGGGCCTCGCTCTCGCCGCCCTGTGTGCCATGGACCCAGAACGCGTAGTTGTCGGACGTGTCGACGAACGTGCCGCCCGCCTCGACGAACCGGTCGAGGATCGCGAACGAGGTCGCCTCGTCCGTGACCGTCCCGAACAGCATCGCGCCGAGGCTCAGGACGCTCACCTCACGGCGGGTGCCGGGGGCCGTTCCGATCGTGCGGTAGCGCATGCGGGTGTCCTCCCCTTACGGCCCGCCGAGCGGCGGGCGTCGAGAGGAGCATGGATTTTGAAGCGCACTCCAAGTCAACCCATGGCCGCACCACGGATGGCCCAACTACCGCACCACGTACGGTCCACGGCCGCACACGTACGGCCCCTCCACCGCAGCACGTACGGCGCGGGCCCTCAGCCCTGCGTGCCCAGCAGCCCCCGCAGCTCCTCCGGCAGCAGCTTGTCGCAGGACTTCTTCGCCGTGTTCGTGAGCGAGTCGTTCACGCACGTGTAGTAGTCGCTGTACACGAGCTGTGCCGTGAACGTGGCCGCGACCATGGCGAGGGCCAGGGACGCGGTGACCAGGCCGCTGATCGCCGCCGTGGTCTGGGGCCTGGAGCCCGAGGACGGCGGCGCCGGGGTGTTCGGATCCGGCGCGCGCGGCGGCTTGCTGCGCAGGGCGCTGATCGCCCAGTACATGGCCAGCGCGCCGAGTAGCAGCGCCACGTACGGCCAGCTGAAGAGGGCGAAGAAGAACGCCCACATGCCGGACAGCAGCGCGAACCGGGCGCGGCGCTGGGCGGGGTCCGTCGGGTCCCAGCGCATGCCGGACCCCGGGCCGCCGGGCCCCTCGGGGCCGTTCTGTCCGCCGCCGGGCCCGCCGCCGTTGGAACCGGGCCGGTCACCGAACCGGCCGCCCTGCGCGGGCCCCGGCTGGCGGTCGCTCCACTGGCTGCCCCAGGGGGAGCTGTCGCCCTCGCCCCGGCCGTCCTGGCCGTCGCCCTGACCGCCCGCGGGCCGCCGCGGCTGCCAGGGCCGGTCGGGCGTGCCCTCGGGCGGCGGGGCGAACGGGTTGTCGTCGGCGGGAGGCTGCGGCGGCTCGGGCCGTCGGCCGGAATCGGGCGCCCCGGAGCCGCCCGTGTCACCGGAGCCGCCCGGGCCACCCGAGGAGCCCTGCCCACCTGCGGAACCCTGGCCGCCCGCTGAGCCCTGCCCGCCCTCGGGCACGTCGTCGCTCTCCCGCGGCGGAGTGGGAGAAGGGCGCCGCTCGCGCAGCAGGAGTGGAGGGAGTCGGAGACTGCGGTCCGGCATCAGGTGTGCGTCTTCCCCTTGATGGTCTCTGGCGGCAACGTGTCCACAGAGCTGGTTACGTGTCCGGGGCTCGCGCCCAAGCGTTCGTACCCGTCCCTGGTCAACGTCCCGTGCGCAAAAGGCGTTCCCCTGTGCGCACCGTGTTCCCCGGGCGGATCCTCCCCAGACGCTACCTTCCGGCCACGCCCCCGTCCCGTGGGGGCCGCTCGGTGTGCCGGTATCGTTGCTGACGGTCGGCCGCTTCGTAGACTTCCCCGTATCCGGGGGCTCGATGCATTCGTACGACCGTACAAACGCCGACCGCGGACGCGTTCTCCCCGAGAGCCGCCTCCCAAGAACCCCATGAACCCCCAGGAACCCCGAAAACCCCCGAGAAAGGGCCCCGCCGTGGCCAAGGCCAAGCGCCTCGTCGTGCTGGTCTCCGGATCAGGTACGAATCTGCAGGCTCTCCTCGACGCGATCGCGTCGGAGGGGACGGCCGCCTACGGAGCCGAGATCGTCGCGGTCGGCGCGGACCGCGACAACATCGCCGGCCTGGAGCGCGCCGAGCGCGCCGGGCTTCCCACCTTCGTGTGCCGGGTCAAGGACCACGCCACGCGCGACGAGTGGGACAGGGCACTGGCCGAGGCCACCGGCGCGTACGAGCCGGATCTCGTCGTCTCGGCCGGGTTCATGAAGATCGTGGGCAAGGAGTTCCTGGCCCGCTTCGGCGGCCGGACCGTGAACACCCATCCGGCGCTGCTGCCGAGTTTCCCGGGGGCGCACGGCGTTCGCGACGCCCTCGCGTACGGCGCGAGGGTCACCGGTTGCACCGTCCACTTCGTCGACGACGGCGTCGACACCGGCCCGATCATCGCTCAGGGCGTGGTCGAGATCCGGGACGAGGACGACGAGAGCGCTCTGCACGAGCGCATCAAGGAAGTCGAGCGAAGCCTGCTCGTCGATGTCGTGGGGCGGCTCGCCCGCAACGGCTATCGCATTGAGGGACGAAAGGTAGTTATCCCGTGACCGCCGAAGGTACGCAGGACACCAAGCGGGTCATCCGCCGCGCGCTCATCAGCGTCTACGACAAGACCGGTCTTGAAGAGCTCGCCCGCGGCCTGCACGCTGCCGGTGTCGAGCTGGTCTCCACCGGCTCCACCGCCGGGAGGATCGCCGCCGCCGGAGTCCCGGTCACCAAGGTCGAGGAGCTCACCGGCTTCCCCGAGTGCCTGGACGGCCGGGTCAAGACGCTGCACCCGCGCGTGCACGCCGGCATCCTCGCCGACCTGCGTCTGGAGTCCCACCGGCAGCAGCTCGGCGAACTGGGCGTGGAGCCGTTCCAGCTGGTCGTCGTGAACCTCTACCCGTTTCGCGAGACCGTCGCCTCGGGCGCCACGCCCGACGAGTGCGTCGAGCAGATCGACATCGGCGGCCCCTCGATGGTCCGCGCCGCCGCCAAGAACCACCCGTCCGTGGCAGTCGTCACCAGCCCCGAGCGGTACACGGACGTGCTGTCCGCCGCCCGCGACGGCGGCTTCGACCTGCACGCCCGCAAGCGGCTCGCGGCCGAGGCGTTCCAGCACACGGCCGCGTACGACGTCGCCGTCGCCTCCTGGTTCGCGAGCTCGTACGCGCCCGCCGACGACTCCGCCTTCCCCGACTTCATCGGCTCGACCTTCGAGAAGCGCAGCACCCTGCGCTACGGCGAGAACCCGCACCAGGGCGCCGCGCTGTACGTCGACGGCACGGGCGGTCTGGCCGACGCCGAGCAGCTGCACGGCAAGGAGATGTCGTACAACAACTTCACGGACACGGATGCCGCGCGCCGTGCCGCGTACGACCACGACGAGCCCTGTGTCGCGATCATCAAGCACGCCAACCCGTGCGGCATCGCGATCGGCGCGAACGTCGCCGAGGCGCACCGCAAGGCGCACGCCTGCGACCCGCTCTCCGCGTTCGGCGGTGTGATCGCCGTCAACCGTCCCGTCTCCAAGGAGATGGCGGAGCAGGTCGCCGAGATCTTCACCGAGGTCATCGTCGCGCCCGAGTACGAGGACGGCGCGCTGGAGGCCCTCACCAAGAAGAAGAACATCCGCGTGCTCCGCGCCCACCAGGGCCCAGCCGCCTCCGTCGAGGTCAAGCAGATCGACGGCGGCCGTCTCCTCCAGGTCGCCGACCGCCTCCAGGCCGACGGCGACAACCCTGCCTCCTGGACCCTGGCGACCGGCGACGCCCTGTCGCCCGGCGAGCTGGAGGAACTGGCCTTCGCCTGGCGGGCCTGCCGCGCGGTGAAGTCCAACGCGATCCTCCTCGCCAAGGACGGCGCCTCCGTCGGCGTCGGCATGGGCCAGGTCAACCGCGTCGACTCCGCCAAGCTCGCCGTCGAGCGCGCGGGCGCCGAGCGGGCCCGGGGCTCCTTCGCCGCCTCGGACGCCTTCTTCCCGTTCCCCGACGGCCTGGAGATCCTCACCGACGCCGGCGTCAAGGCCGTCGTCCAGCCCGGTGGTTCGGTCCGTGACGAACTGGTCGTCGAGGCCGCGAAGAAGGCGGGCGTGACGATGTACTTCACGGGTACGCGGCACTTCTTCCACTGAGCCCACCGGGATCGCCGGGATCACCGAGCCGTACGCGCAGGGCGGTCCGCCGGTAGTACACCCAGTACACCGGCGGGCCGTTGTCGTCGTGTCGCGATGTCACGTCGAACTGCGCAGCGCGGCCCAGGTGTTGGGGCCGACCTGGCCGTCGACCTCCAGCCCCTTGTCGCGCTGGAAGAGCTTGACCGCGGCCGTGGTGTCCCTGCCGAACTGGCCGTCCACGCCCGAGCCGCCGACGCTGTAGCCGCGCTTGTCCAACATGCACTGCACCTGCACGACGCGCTGGCCCCTGTCGCCGGACTGCGTGAGCTGGGTCCCGGAGTAGTACGTGCACTGGGAGATCCACGGGGGTGTGGCCGGTTCGGCCGTGGTCCTGCTCGGAGCGGGTTCGCTTCCGCTGCCGCCGTCTCCCTCTCCGGATCCGCCGCTGCCGCCGGCCGCGGTGGTCGCCGTCCGGGTGGGCTCGGCCTGCCCGGGGCCCCGACCGCCGTCACCCTCGCCCTCACCTCCCGTTCCGGGGGCGTCGCCCTTGGTACCGCCGTCCTTGTCGTCCTTCTCCTCGCGCGATGGGGAAGGGAACGCCGAGGCGGAGGAGTCGGGCGACGGAGAGTTCTCCCGCTTCTCGGAGGCGGTACGTTCGACGGTCGGCGCGGGGGAGGCGGTGTCGGTGGTGCCCGGGCGGGTGAGCAGGAAGGCGCTCACAGCGACGGCGCACACGGCCAGCACCGCGGCGATGACGAAGTACGGCTTCCTGCGGCGCGTTACGACCGTTCCTCGGGCGGTGTCCGGGGCGGGTGTGGGTGCGGGTGCGGGTGTGGTGTCGGGGGCGGGGGCGGGGTCGGGTGCGGGGTCGGGTGGAGCGCCGGGGACCGGGCTGCCTGCCGATGGCCCGTCTGCCGACGGTCCGCCTACCGACGGGCTGTCGGCCGTGGCCGTGGCCGGGCCGAAGCCGGGAGGTGGGGCAGGCGCGGGCGTGGCCGCGCCGTATGGGCTGACCGGAGTCGCAGGCGGGGGCCCGAAGGCCGGAAGCGGGGCGGGGGCGGGGCCGGGGGACGCCGTGCGCTGTGCGGGCGCGCGGAAGTGGCCCAGCTGCTCCGCGGAGGCGTGCCCCAGCACTTCGTGGGCCGCACGGCGGGCGAGCAGCAGCGAGCCGAGGGGTTCCTGCCACGTCGGCTCATGCGGTTCATGCGATGCACGCGGCTCATCCGGCTCACGCAGCTCGCCCGGCTCACGCGGCTTGCACACCGTACGGGGATCTGCCGGGGCGGCGTCGATCAGTTGCCGGGGTGTGGGTCGTCCGGCCGGGTCCTTGGACAAGCAGGCCAGGAGCAGCGCGGCCAGCGGGGGATCAGTCTCCGCCAGCTCGTCCATGATCTCGGACCTGGGTTCCTCGAAGGCGACACGGTGCATGACGTCCACACCGGTGCCGTCGCCGAACGGGGCGCGTGCCGTGGCCGCGTAGACGAGGGTGCTCGCGAGCGAGAACACGTCGGAGGCGGTGTCGCAGCGGCCTTCCCTGAGGTACTCGGGGGACATGAAGGCGGGGGTGCCGACCCGGCTCCCGGTGGTGGTGATCGCGCTGCTGTCGGCGGCCTGCGAGATGCCGAAGTCGATCACGTGGGCGCCCCACGTGGAAAGGATCACGTTCGACGGCTTGAGGTCCCGGTGCACGATCCCGGCGGCGGCCAGCGCGGAGAGGGCCTGCCCGAGTTCGCCGACCAGCCGCCACACGCCCGCCGGTTCGAGCCCGCCGCACTCACGGGTGGCCTCCGCAAGGTTGAGGCCGGGCACGTACTGCGTGGCCATCCAGAGCAGCTCGTCCTGGAAGCCGGTGCCCAGTAATCGCGGTGCGTGCGGGGTACTGACCCGGGCGTGCACGGCGGCTTCCCGCTCGAACCTCCGCCGGAAGTCGGCGTCCTCGGCGTACTCGGGCCGGATCACCTTCACCGCGGCGAGCCCCGGGCCGTCGTCGGCGGGCCGTGCCAGATAGACCCGCCCCATCCCGCCCTTGCCGAGCAGCCCGAGGGACACGTAGGGCCCGATGCGCGCGGGGTCCTTCGGCCGTAGCCGACCGGCCCCCGCCTGCTCCAACGCGGCGTCGCCGGACTCCGGAGAGTACGGAGACGTGGACCGCTGGTCCGGCATGGGTCCCCCGATGCGCTGTTCTTTCGCAGCCGTTCCTTCACAAAGGGCTGTGCCACCAGCCCAGTTGGCACGAGGCTATCGCGGGCCCCGTGCGCCCCGCGGCTTCTTGGGACCACGGCAGCCGGACCTGCGGAAAGCCGGGGCGGAAACAGCCGGCCGCGGTGACCGTGACGGTCACCGCGGCCGTACACGACGAAGCGAGCGAACTCGCCTCATCGTGGTGTCGACGCTACGGAAGGATCTCTGGATCGCCTGCACATGGGTGCCGTACGCCCCGTCCGGCGATGCAGTTGTCCGTGCTGCCGTAGGCGGGCGCGGAGGTACCGGCACCGGCCACTCCCGGGCCGGCCGGCAGCTCACGCCGACCGCGCAGCCTGCCTTGGCGCGCAGCGATCGGGACTTCTCCACAGGATCAGAGCCGGACGCACTTCAGGGAGCCGATGTGGCTGAACTCCCACTTGAGGTGGTCGCGTGACTGGTTGCCGTACTTGCCGTCCACACCGATCCCCTCCCTGTCCTGCGCGTACTCGAGGGCCGCCTTGGTCGCGGGGCCGAAGATTCCGTCTATGGTCAGACTCCGGCCGTAGCAGACGTTCAACGACCGCTGGAGCACGCCGACCGCGGAACTCGTCGCACCCGAGTTCATGTAGCAGTTGGTGCTCCTGTTGTAGGACGGGATGTAGGCGGTGTGCGTGGTGCCGCTGAAGGTCTTGGTCCTCTCCACGTAGGAGTTGCAGTAGCCGTCATAGGCGGCGGCCGGTGAAGCGGTGGCCAGACCGAGCCCGAGCCCCGACAGCAGCACGGCCCCGGCCACGAGACCTGACTTCGGCCGCGACATCCTGGACATCCTCATTCGACTCGTCTCCCCGTTCGTCCGGTCGGCCGACGCGCTGTCGGCCGGTCTGCGTCACACACCGATGTGGATGACGTCTCCCAGCCGGGCGCAGCCCCAGCGGGAGCCGTACCGCTGGTCCCAGTACCACTTGAGGCCCCTACGCGTCTCGGTGCCGTACTTGCCGTCCACACCGATGTCCGCCTTGCCCTGCGCGTATTCGAGGGCGGTCTTGGTCGCGGGGCCGAAGATTCCGTCGACGGTCAGGCTCCGGCCGTAGCACTCGTTCAGCGTGGTCTGGAGTGCCTCGACGGCCGCGCTGTCCGCGCCCTGGTTCATGTAGCAGTCCATGGTGCCGTTGTAGGCGGGGATCTTCGCGTCGAAGACGAAGCTGACGGAACCGAGCGCGCTGCTCCTGGTCACCGACTTGTTGCAGTAACCCGCGTAGGCGGCGGCAGGCGAGGCGGTGGCCAGGCTGAGCCCGACGCCGGACAGCAGGACGGCGGCTGCGGAGATTCCCGCCTTGGCCCGCAGAGTGTGCAAGGTCTTCATGTTCCCCCTCATTCGGTGGTCCGTTCTCGCCATGGCCATGCTGGCCGGGGCGGACCTTCCGGGGAACCTGGAATGTTTCAGGTATGCGGCGAGGTATACGGGTCCTGTCGGTGCCCTTGGGGCGCTCAAGGGTGCCGGCGTGCCGGCGTGCCGACGAGTCAGCCGGTCGCCGCGGAGCAGCCCGCGCCCAGGGGGAAGAGGCCGGTCCACATGGCCAGGACGCTGACGACGGCGGACACCGCACAGAAGATGGCCCAGTCCCTCCCCGAGCGTCAGCAGCGTGCGATCCACCTGTGGGACAGCGGGGCGTACGTGCCCGCCAGGTTTCCCTGGTTTCGCTGGGAGGTGCAGCCCGTGCGGTTGCGGGAGTTCTTCCGGGTGACGTCCGCGCCGACCGGGGTGAAGTCGCGGCCCCTGAAGTACGCCACCGCGCCGAGGCCGTTCTCGTCGTCGCTGCTGTTGTTGAAGATGGACTTCACCGGTTGGCCCCGCGTCCACCGGCAGGTGTCAGCCCCCGACAGCCAGTCCGCGTCGTCCTCGTCCCAACTGCACATCTCGCCCGAACCGTTGGGCTCGCTGAAGAAGCAGACGGAGTCGGCCGGGCAGCGGTGGTATCCGTATGTCAGACCCTGCTCCTCGTCCCGTGTCGCGTACACCAGTGCCGTCGTCGCCACGATCAGCGCCGCGGTCGCGAGGGTTCCCACCAGCGCCGGACGCCACCGGCGTCGGGGCCGCAGCCTCGGCAGCCGGGCCGAGCGGGAGGCGCCCGCGGCCCGCTCCACCCGGCGCAGCAGCGAGGCGGTGTCGTGGGCGGCCCGCTCCTCGTGCGTACGGGCCAGACAGTCGGTGACGATCTCCCGCCAAACGGCGGGGAGTTCGGGGGACAGGCGCAGTTCCTCGGTGCCGCGCGCGTACCGCACCGCCGCGTCGGAGCGGGCCTCCGTGGTGCCGCCGGGCAGCGGGAACGTGCCGGTCAGGACGAGGTGGGCCAGTATGCCGAAGGACCAGACGTCGGCGCTCGGGCGGATCTGCGTGCCGCGTTCGGTGACCTCGGACCAGAGGAGTTCAGGCGCGGTGTAGTCGGGGGTGGCGAAGGCGGGCGCGTACGCATGGGTGCCCTCCATCTCCGCCGCCATGTTGAAGTCGCCGAGGCGGGCCGAACCGTCCTTCATCAGCAGGACGTTGGCGGGCTTGAGGTCGCCGTGCACCCAGCCCGCGTGGTGCAGCTGGTGCAGGCCCTCGCAGACCTGGGCCAGCAGGGCGGGGCCGTGCGGCGGGCGCGGCGAGCGGTCCAGCAGGGCGGCCATGGAGCCCTCGGCCCGCTCCAGTACGAGGACGGTGGCGCCGTCGAGTTCGGGGTGGTCGGGGTCGTCCACGGTGAGGGCGTCGTACATCCGGATCAGCCGCGGCGAGCGCAGCCGGCTCAGCAACTCCTGCTCCCGGTGGGCCAGTTCCCGCAGATGCCGGAGTTGACGCGGGGTCCGGGTGCCGGTGGGCAGGAACTTCAACGCCGCGTACCGGGGCGGCGGCCCGGCGCCTCGGCCGACGACGGTCCCCTCGGCGGGCCTCTCGCCGACCTCGGCGGACGCCGCACCGGCCTCGGCGGACGTCGCGCCGGCCTCGGCGTGGCTCTCGCCCGCCTCGGGGGACACCCCGCCCGGCTCGGGGGACTTTCCCCCAGCCCCGGGGTGCCTCTCCCCGGCCCGGGCGGACCTCTCCCCGGTCCCGGGGGACCCTTCCCCGGCCCCGGCAGACCCCTCCCCGGCCCCGGCAGACCCCTCCCCGGCCCCGGCGGGCCGGTCCCCGCCCTCGTCGCCGTCTCCCGTGAACTTGGCCGCGTAGACGCTCCCGAACGCGCCGGAGGCGAGGGGTTCGCGTACCTCCCAGGGGCCCACCCGGTAGCCCTTCGGGACGGGGACGGTGGGGCCTGCGGTCACTGGCCCACCTCGCTCGGGGCGGCCGCGAGAACGACCAGGTCGTCCTCCCGTACCAGGTCGAAACGCAGGGCCAGGGAGACCAGCGACTCCTTCTTGCCGTAGCGGCGCGGGCCGGGCTCCGCCGCCTCCGGGCCGGGCCGCAGCCGGAGTTTGACCGCCAGGTAGTCGATGTTCCAGTACACGGAGGAGCGGTTCGCGGCGGGCCAGCCGGGCCGCAGGCGCTCCACGAGCTGGTCGACGGTGGGCAGCGGGGCGTGCGGCTCGCCGCGCAGTCGGGGCTCGCACAGGGCGGTGAGCACGGCGAAGTACCGCTTCGTGCGGTCGAGCGTGAACGCCGGTGCCGTGGTGGTTCCGGAGAGCCCGGAGCGGGCCGCGGCGCCGTAGCTGTGGCGCGGCGCCCACACGTCGAAGCTGAGCAGCTCGCCCGCCGCGGGCAGGACGACACGGGAGAACTCGAACGACACGGGCGCGTCCAGGCGGCCCGGCGCGACCTTGATGTGCTCGCCGGCGCCCTCCGGGTTCTCGACCACGTAGGTCTGGTCCTCGCTGAGGTTGCTGAGAATCCAGAAGGCCCGGTGGGCGGTGATCTCACCGGCGACCCTGGACACCCCGTCGTGGGCGATCCTCAGTCCGCCGTCCCGCGCGGTTCTGCCGAAGGCGAGCCTCTCGCCCGACGCGAGCCTGATCTGGTCGTTGTATCCGGCGCCGGATCCGCCACTGCACGGTGGCACCACGATGACGCTGTACATGGAGTCGTCCCCCTCCTCCTGCCTCAACGGAGGCCAGAGTAGGGCGAGTTACCGGGGACATGTCACGGCGGCGCGACGGGGGAGGGCATGGCGACGGCGGCCTCCGGCCCTCCCCCGAGGGGGCCGGAGACCGCCGCGTTCACCATGGACCGATACCGCCCACTCTGCGGGTGGACGCCCGCGAGCGGTACCTCGGAGGTCTCAGGGTCACTTCTTCTCCGCGGGCGTGTACTCCTTGAGGTAGTGAGCGACGCGGGCGGCGTAGTCGCGGTACTTCGGGGGAACACCGGCCGCGTCGTTCACCTTCTCGTACGACGTCCGGTAGGCGGCCGCGATCAGCACGCGGTGGTCGCCGTCGAGCTTGGGATCGAGTCGTGGCGCGATCCAGCACAGGTATCTGCTCATGGCGGGGATGGACTCGGCCGGGGAGAAGGGCGGCTCGGGGATGGTCTTGGCGGTGACGCCGTCGGACCGGATCCACCAGCGCAGCACGCGCGGGGTCCAACGGGCGATGCCGTACTCGTCGTTGGCGGGGTCGGACAGCTCCGGGTCGAAGTCGCTCTCCACCTTCAGCATGGCGGCGAGGAGCGCCGGGGTGACCTTCTCCTGCACGCAGTCGTGCGCGGAGTCGACGATCAGCGGCCGGTAGGCGGCCGGTACGCCCTTGTCGGTACGGAGTTCGCCGGAGCCGTACGAAGCCTGGACGACCTTCTCGGGCGTGGGAGCGCCGCCCCCGCCCCCCTCGGTGCCGCTCGCGTCGTCGCCCGCCCAGGTCGTGATGCCGTACGCGAGCCCCGAGACGGCGACCGTGGCGGCCGCGGCGGCGAGGACCAGCGTCGAGCGGCGTCCGCGCCGGGCGCGCAGCCTCGGCAGGCGCGGCGACGGGCCGGTGCCGGCCGCCTCCTCCACCCGCCGCAGCAGCGTCTCCGAGGAGATCCGTTCCGTGTGCGTACGGGCCAGACAGTCCCGCACGATCTCCCGCCAGCCGTCCGGGAGTTGAGGGGACAGCCGCAGCTCGTCCGTGCCGCGCGCGTACCGGACCGCGGCGTCCCGGCGGGCCGAGGGGGTGCCGCCGGGCAGCGGGAACGTGTCCGTGAGGACGAGATGGGCGAGGACACCGAAGGCCCAGACGTCGGCCGAGGGCCGGATCTGGCGGCCGCGTTCGCCGATCTCCGACCAGAGGAGTTCGGGCGGGGTGTAGTCGGGGGTGGAGAAGGCGGGGGTGTAGGCGTGGGTGCCCTCCAGCTCGGCGGCCATGTTGAAGTCCGCGAGGCGGGCCGAACCGTCCTTCATCAGCAGGACGTTGGCGGGCTTGAGGTCGCCGTGCACCCAGCCGGCGCTGTGCAGCTGGGCCAGCCCCTCACAGGTCTGCGCGAGCAGCGCGGGTCCGTGCGGCGGGTGCGGGGAGCGGGCGAGGAGCGCGGCGAGCGAGCCCTCGGCCCGTTCCAGTACGAGGACGGTGGCGCCGTCGAGTTCGGGGTGGCCCGGGTCGTCCACGGTGAGCGTCTCGTACATCCGGATCAGCCGCGGGCGCGTGAGTCTTCGGTGCAACTCGACCTCGCGCTCGGCGAGTTCACGCAGATGCGTCAGCTGCCGGGGCGTACCCGTGCCGGTGGGCAGGAACTTCAGCGCGGCCGACTTCGGCAGGCCCTCGCGCGGGTGGGCGCACCGGGCCTCGTAGACGCTGCCGAACGCGCCCGTGGCGATCGGGTCCCGCACTTCCCAGGCCCCCACCCGGTACCCCTTGGGCACCGAGACCGCGTACGCCTCGGTCACCGCGCCGCCCGGCTCGCCGGCTCCGTCAGAACGAGCAGGTCGTCCTCCCGTACGAGATCGAAACGCAGGGCCAGGGAGACCAGGGACTCCTTCTTGCCGTTGAGGCGCGGGCCCGTGTCCGCCGTGTCTGGGCCCGGCTTGAGCCGCAGTTTCACGGCCAGGTAGTCGATGTTCCACTGGACCGAGGTGCGGGACGCGGCGGGCCAGTGGGGCCGCAGCCGCTCCACGACCTGGTCGACCGTGGGCAGTGGGGCGTGCGGTTCACCGCGCAGTCGGGGCTCGCAGAGGGCGGCCAGGACCGCGAAGTACCGCTTGGTGCGGTCGACGGAGAACGCGGGCGTGGTCGTCGCCCCGTCCAGGCCCCCGGGCGAGCGCAGATAGTCGTGGCGGGGTGCCCACACCTCGATGGGCAGCAGGTCGCCCGCCGCCGGGAGCACGATCCGGGAGAACTCGAAGGGGACCGGTGCGTCCAGCCGCCCGGGTCCGACCTTGATGTGCTCGCCCGCGCCCTCCGGGTTCTCCACCACGTACGTCTGGCGGGCCGAGAGGTTGCTCAGTACCCAGAAGGCGCCCTGCGCGGTGATCTCACCGGCGTGCCGGGAAACGCCTTCGTGTGCGATTGCAAGTCCGTTGCCGGTCGCGGAACGCCCGAAGGGCAGCCGCTCGCCGGGCGCGAGCCGGATCTGGGGGCTGGTGCGTTTCGCGGCGTATGTGCCGCCGTGCGCGTCGCCGCTGGTGCCACCGCTCGCGCCGCCGTACGTGCCGTTGTGTCCGTCCTCCGTGGTCGGCGGAGGTACCACGATGATGCTGTACAAGGCCGTTCTCCCCGTCCCGCTCCCCGTTCCCAGTCCCGCACGCGGTTACCGGATCAGGGTATGGCGACGCGGCAGGGCCGTGTTCCCCCTCAGCGGGGTGAAACACGGCCCTTGGCGTGAATGGCGTGAACGTGCCGTTCCGGAGTCGGAGCCCGGGGACTCCGGGGCGGGTGCCGCGGGGACTCCGAGGTCAGTACCGCGGGCGGTTGAACCATGCCGAGGCGGCGCTGTTCACCATCGAGGCGAGGATGATGCCGGCGATGGCGAGGGAGATGAGCCCGCCGAAGGTGCCGGAACCGCCCGCGCCCTGCACGGTGTTGACGAGGCCGCCGAGGATCATCAGCGACGCGTACACGATGGTCGTGACGCGGATCCCGCTGCCGCCGTTCTTGAACTTGACGCCGAGGAAGATGGACAGGGCGCCCAGGCCCACCAGGAACGCCGCGAGTACGAAGCCCAGTCCGGCGAGGGTGTCGGTCTCGTCACCGCTGCCGACGCCGTTCGACACGTCCTGGACGGCGCCGACGGCGATGCCCGCGATGATGCCGAACAGGATCTGGAGGCCCGCCATGATGAACAGCAGGACGCGCGCGGTCTTCATCAGACCGGGCATCTCCATCGTCATGTGGTTGCCGCCCGGGTAACCGGGATACGCGGGCTGCTGCGGGTAGCCGTAGCCGGGCTGCTGCGGCGGGGCGCCCTGCGGATAGCCGTAGCCGGGCTGGCCCTGGGGAGGGTAGCCGGGCTGGCCCTGCGGAGGCTGGGGAGGGTAGCCGGGCTGCTGGCCCTGCGGCGGACCGTAGGGGTTGTTCGGGTCGCCAAAACTCATGGCGTCTTTCCTCCGTCGTTGCGTAAGTGCGGGGACGACGCGGCACATTTCGGAGGAAAGTTCTACAGATGCGGTTCGTCCCCCCGGTACTGTCCGCGGCACTGTGCCGCTCATCGTCCTTAACGCGTCGCTTATTTGTCCAGCCGGATACCGCGTGTGTTGTGCAAGTGCAACATCGCCGATCATGGCCGCGGGCCGGACGGTGACCGGACGACGACCGGACGGAGCGGGCGGGGGAGGCGCGTCGGGGAGGCGGGAAGTGGCCGTGGAGGGCCGGATTGGAACCAGGGCCCCGTCATCCGCGAGGATGGGTCCATGACCGCCCAGATTCTCGATGGCAAGGCCACCGCAGCCGCGATCAAGTCCGATCTGACCGTCCGCGTGGCGGCCCTGAGGGAGAAGGGCATCACGCCCGGCCTCGGAACCGTCCTGGTGGGCGACGACCCCGGCAGCCAGAAGTACGTCGCGGGCAAGCACCGCGACTGCGCCCAGGTCGGTATCGCCTCCATTCAGCGGGAACTGCCCGCGACCGCCACGCAGGAGGAGATCGAGGCGGTCGTCCGCGAGCTCAACGAGGACCCGGCCTGCACCGGTTACATCGTCCAGCTGCCGCTGCCCAAGGGCATCGACGAGAACCGCATCCTGGAGCTGATGGACCCGGACAAGGACGCGGACGGGCTTCATCCGATGAACCTCGGCCGCCTCGTCCTGAACGAGCCGGCCCCGCTGCCCTGCACCCCCAACGGCGTCCTGACCCTCCTGCGCCAGTACGGCGTGGAGATCAAGGGCGCCGAGGTCGTGGTCGTGGGCCGTGGCGTGACGATCGGCCGCCCGATGCCGCTGCTGCTCACGCGCCGCTCCGAGAACGCGACGGTGACGCAGTGCCACACCGGCACCCGCGACCTCGCCTCGCATCTGCGCCGGGCCGACATCATCGTCGCCGCGGCGGGCTCCGCGCATCTGATCCGCCCCGAGGACGTGAAGCCCGGGGCGGCCGTCCTCGACGTCGGCGTCTCCCGCAGCGCCGAGGGCAAGATCGTGGGCGACGTCCACCCCGGCGTCGCCGAGGTCGCCGCCTGGATCTCCCCGAACCCCGGCGGAGTGGGCCCGATGACCCGCGCCCAGCTCCTCGTCAACGTGGTCGAGGCGGCGGAACGCAGTGCCGTCTGACCGGGCCGCCACGGGGCGGGACAACGAGACGGACACGTCCGCGAGGGCGGACACCTCCGCGGACGCGGACGTCTCCGCGGACGCGGACGTCTCCGCGGGCGCGGGCACCTCCGCGAAGGCGGACACGTTGGCGAAGGGGGATGCCTCGACGACGGCTGACGCGGTGATGCGGGCCGAGGCTGCGGCGCGGGTCGAGGCTCCGGCGCGGGCTGAGGCTCCGGCGCAGGCCGACGCCGCGACACGGGTCGAGGCTGCGGATCAGAGCGACGGGGGGCGCCGGGAGGACGGCCGGGCTCGGAGCGAGGCCGGGGGCCAGGGTGCCGAGAGCGCCCCGGTCGTCCAGGACACCGAGTCGCAGGGGGCGTCCGCCTCCGGGGCATCCGTACCGGAACGGGAGCCGACCGGCGCCGAGCCGGAGGCCGGGCAGGCGTCGGCCGCGAAGCCGAGTGGCGCAGGGCGGCCCGGCACTGAGTCAAGTGGCGCCGAGCCGTCCGGTGTCGAGCCGGAGACCGGACAGGCGCCGGACGCGAAGCCGAGTGGCACGGAGCCGAGTGACGCAGAGCGGCCCGGCAGCGAGCAGAGTGGCGCAGGGCCGACCGGCAGCGAGCCGGAGGTCGGACGGACACCGGACGCAAAGCTGGCGGGCGCCGAGCCAGCCGGGGCCGAGCCGGAGGTCGGACAGGCGCGGACCGCGAATCCGACCGGCGCCGAGCCGAGTGACGCAGGGCCGACCGGCAGTGAGCCGACGATCGGGCAGGCGTCGGCCGCGAAGTCGGTCGGCAGTGAGCCGCGCCCCGTGCATGTTGGGGACGGGGGCTCCGGCGGGAACCCGACCGAGGGCGCCGAAGCCGGTGCCGATGCCGTGCGCGAGGGTGAACCCACCGTGCGGGACGCCGTCAGCGCGCCCGGACCGGACGGAGAGCCGCAGCGGACCACGCGCCGGTTTCCGCTGTTCACGCGGGACACCGCGCGGCCCGAGGGCGGTGGCAGGGCGGCTCCGCGCGACGCGCCCGCCCCCGCGCGTCAGTGGCCGATCCTCGCGGTCATCGGCACCGTCGGACTCGGTCTGCTGCTGACCGCGCTCGACGCCTTCAAGTTCGGCACCCTGCTGATCGGTCTCGCGCTGCTCGCGGGCGGCGTCATGCGCTGGATGCTGCCCGACGTGGGCATGCTCGCCGTCCGCTCCAGGTTCACCGACCTCGTCACGTACGGCGTCCTGGGCGTGACGATCGCGCTGCTCGCGATGATGGCGCAGCCCAACCCGTGGCTGGAGATCCCGTTCCTGGACGACACGCTGCACTTCACGATCAGGACCTAGCGAACGCGGTGCCGTACGACGAAAGCCCGCCCCCTCTCGCCGAGGAGGCGGGCTTCTTCGTGGACGGGAGCGGCGCCCGTCCACTCCCCCGAGCGAGGACGGGCGCCGCCTGGACTCCAGAGTCATGGACGTGCCAACGGCGGTTCAATGCCTGTCAGTCGCCTGTGGCACGGAGGTGACGGTTCCGGTACGTCCCACCCGTCAGGGCGCCGCCGAACGCCCTCGCACACCCTCGTGCGGTGCCGTGTGGCGTGCGTCCCGGGACGCGTCCGGTGGGAACCAAACCGCCGTCGGTGCCGTCACCCGGTCATAGCGGGGGATGTACGAGGAGACGGTGAGGGGGCGAGGAGAGGGATGAGCGCCTGGCAGCCACTGCCTGCGGACCTTCCGCCGGAAGTGGGGCACTTCGTGGAGCAGCTGCGGCTGCTCAAGGACCGTACGGGGCTCAGCCTGGTCGCCCTGGGCGAGCGCACGGCGTACAGCAAGTCCTCCTGGCACCGCTACCTGAACGCGACACAGCCCCCGCCCCGGCAGGCGGTCGTCGCCCTGTGCAAGGTCGCGGGGGCGGACGCCGAGCGCTTCGGCGTCCGCTGGGAGCTGGCGGTGCGGGCGTGGCCACGAACGGTGGCTCCGGCGGCGGCTCCCGCAGGCGTGACCGGGGGCGCGGGCATGAGCGCCGGTGCGCGCGGGGCGGCGGACGACGGCGGGTACGAGGACGACCCCACGGTCCCCTGGTGGGACCTGCTCGCCGAGACACCGGAACCGGAATCCGTCCCCGCCAGGGATTCCTGGCCCGCCTCGCACCGTCTGCTGCTCTACGCCCTCGTGCTCGTGCTCGTCCTGCTGCTGACCGCGGTGATCGGTGCCATCACCCTGGCGTGATCACACGTCGGAGTGACAGTCCGAGGGCTCGGGGCCCACGGGCTCGGCCGCGCCGGCCGCACGCCGCGACCTTCCACTGCGTACCGATCTTGACGTAGTACTTCCCGCTCAGCCGCTCGGACATGACGTCCCGCCGGTAGCCGCTGTACGTAACCTTGCCGCCCCGTTACGGGCCGTCGAGGAAGTCGTCTGCATGGCTGAAAGTCTCTCTTCCGGCGATGCCGTGGACGCCCTCCGGCTTCTCGTGTACCCGTTGCCACTCCGTGACCGAACGCGTCCGCCGACCGGCGATGCCGTCGATGTCGTACTTCGTGAGGGGGTGTTTCACGCCGTTGTCGCCCTCCATCCGGCGCCGTGACCCAGTTGTTGTACGGGTCGCCGGTGCCGTCGATGACCTGCGGAGAGGCGGTGGACCCGCACGTGGTCGCCGGGGGCGGGCCCTCGCGCCGGGCGCGGGTCCCGCGGTCGCCGTCCCGGTCACGACAGCGAGCGGTCGACGATTCGATCTGTCCCTGGTGCGCATGTGATCCCCCTGGCGTCGCGAGTGACGCAGGGGGTCGCGCATGTGTTCCCCACGTGTCGATGTGTTGACAAGTTCGAGGATTTACGCTGATCACCCCCGACACCAGGGATAACGTGGGCAATCGGGACGCTCCGGGACGTCCCGTGCGCTGACCAGGCGATCCCGTCGGCCGAGGGGGAAGTCGGTGGGACACTGGACCGCAGACCAACGGGCGTGCAACGGTGCATGCCCACAGGCCCGAATGCTCCCGTGCGCCCCCATCCCGGGAACTGAGATCCTTACTGTGCGCATCCCTGTGGGTAGCCAGAACGAGGACTCGGCAGAGGGCTTCACGCGCGGGAAAAGCCAGCATGTACGGGGGGAAAGAGGGGGGTAGCAATGCCTCGTTGGAGGGCCTTGCCGGATGAACTCGATCCGCAGGTCAGGGAGTTCGCCAGCCAGCTGCGCCGGTTGGTCGACCGTGGCGGACTGAGTGTCGCCGCCGTGGCCGACCGCACCGGGTACAGCAAGACGTCCTGGGAGCGGTATCTGAACGGCCGACTGCTCGCGCCGAAGGGCGCGATCGTGGCTTTGGCCGAGGTGACCGGGACCAATCCCGTCCATCTGACGACGATGTGGGAGCTTGCCGAGAGGGCCTGGAGCCGCTCGGAGATGCGCCACGACATGACCATGGAAGCGATCCGGATCTCCCAGGCGCGTGCCGCGCTCGGAGAGTTCGGGTCGACTCCGGCCAAGGGGGGACGGAACGGGAAGCAGGCGCGCGCCGGGGGTAGTGCGACGGGGGCGCCCACGCCGGGTATCGCGGGGCCTGCGGGGGTGGCTCCCACGGTGCCGCCGCAGACTCCGGTGCAGGGGGAGGAGCGGCGGACGCCGCACGGCGCCGGTGCAGGCAACGCCTCCGGCGGGGCCTCGGGTTCGCGCGGTGGCGGCTGGGGAGCCGTCGCCACGCCTTCGGGGGCGTCCGGGTCGGCCGGGGGGTACGGATACCCCGGGGGTCTGGGTGCGTCGAGTGCCGGTGCGTCCGGCTCCGCCGGTGTGTCCGGTGGTTCCGGTGCGTCGGGCCTCGGTCCGTCGGGTTCCTTCGGGCCGCCCGGCACGGCCGGTCCGGCAGGTGCGTCCGGTTCGGCCGGGGGGCCGCCTCAGGACGCGCGTCCGCGTTCGGGCGGTTCGCCCGACGGGAAGCGTGGGAAGCGGCGGCTCACGATGTTCCTCGCGGGGGTCGTGGGCGCGCTCGTGGTGATAGCCGCGGCCGTGTTCCTCACGGACGGCGGGGGCGACGACAAGGCCGGGAGCGACACCACGCCGTCGCCGACGCCGACCGCCAGCAAGGAGCTGCCGGCCGGTGTCGAGTGCTTCGGCGCGGACTGCGCGGGCAAGGACCCGGAGAACATGGGCTGCGGCGGCACGCTCGCGACGACGGTCGAGAAGGCCGTCGTCGGCACCGCCCAGGTCGAGGTCCGCTACAGCGAGACGTGCGGGGCCGCCTGGGCCCGCATCACCGCGGCGGGGCCCGGCGACGAGGTCCGGATCACGGCGGGCAAGGCTGCCGCCCAGACCGCCGAGGTCGACACGGACACCGACGCCTACACCCCGATGGTCGCCGTGAAGAACGCCACCGAGGCCAAGGCCTGCGCCACCCTGCAGACCTCGGGCGAGGAGGGCTGCACCAAGTAACAACAGAGGCTCACCGAACCAGAGCCTCAGCAGGTGCCCGCCTCACCAGAGGCGGGCACCTGTTTTTCCGGGGGCACCCGTGGCGCCTGAGGGGCGCGGGGAACTGCGCGACCAGCCCAAGACAACCCGCACGCACCCACCGGCCCAAGCCCTCCCCACGCGATCCAACCCGCCCCGCAACAATTCGCCGCGCAAGAGGAATGCCCTCCCCCCGCCGGGGCAGGCGAACCGTACCCCCACGGGAGTCCGGCGCCGCCCGGGAGGTTCCCCCGCCTCCCGGCCAACCGGCACCCCCACCAAGGCGGCCGTCGTCCTTCTCTCCCGGAACGACGGCCGCCTTCCCATGCCCCACGCACACCCCACCCCGTGCCCGAAACCCGGCTGAGCGCCGCGCGGAGCGCCCTGTGGGGCGGGCCACATCGGCCCCGGCCGTACGGGATCCCGGATGCGCGATAGCCTGACCGCTGGATCTCTCTTGACGCCAAGAGATCGATCATCGACACAGGTGATCGATCATCCCGGCGTCAGGGCAGGGGATCCCGTACCCCGGGGCAGGGACGCCCCACCGTCGTCAGCTGTCATACGGAGAACGCCATGACCCGCACTCCCGTGAACGTCACCGTCACCGGCGCGGCCGGCCAGATCGGTTACGCCCTGCTCTTCCGCATCGCCTCCGGCCAGCTGCTCGGCGCGGACGTGCCGGTCAAGCTGCGTCTCCTGGAGATCACGCCGGCGCTGAAGGCCGCCGAGGGCACCGCCATGGAGCTCGACGACTGCGCCTTCCCGCTCCTTCAGGGCATCGACATCACGGACGACCCGAACGTCGCCTTCGACGGCACGAACGTCGGTCTCCTCGTCGGCGCCCGCCCCCGCACCAAGGGCATGGAGCGCGGTGACCTCCTGGAGGCCAACGGCGGCATCTTCAAGCCCCAGGGCAAGGCCATCAACGACAACGCCGCGGACGACGTCAAGATCCTCGTCGTCGGCAACCCGGCCAACACCAACGCCCTCATCGCCCAGGCCGCCGCCCCGGACGTACCGGCCGAGCGCTTCACCGCGATGACCCGCCTGGACCACAACCGCGCGCTCACGCAGCTCGCGAAGAAGACGGGTTCGACGGTCGCGGACATCAAGCGCCTCACCATCTGGGGCAACCACTCCGCCACCCAGTACCCCGACATCTTCCAGGCCACGATCGCCGGCAAGAACGCCGCCGAGACCGTGAACGACGAGAAGTGGCTGGCCGAGGAGTTCATCCCGACCGTCGCCAAGCGCGGTGCCGCCATCATCGAGGCGCGCGGCGCCTCCTCGGCCGCCTCGGCCGCGAACGCCGCCATCGACCACGTGTACACGTGGGTCAACGGCACGGCGGACGGCGACTGGACCTCGATGGGCATCCCGTCCGACGGTTCGTACGGCGTTCCGGAGGGCCTCATCTCCTCCTTCCCCGTCACCACGAAGGACGGCTCGTACGAGATCGTCCAGGGCCTCGACATCAACGAGTTCTCCCGCGCCCGCATCGACGCGTCGGTGAAGGAGCTGGAGGAGGAGCGCGAGGCGGTCCGCGGACTCGGCCTCCTCTGAGCCGCACACCGAGCCGAGGCTCTTAGGGCCGAAGCCCAAGCCTGAAGCCGCCCCCGGCAGTTCCCGGGGGCGGCTTCTCGCGCACCACGCCGCTGTCCGGTAGGTACCTGCCCTCCCCTGTGCAGCAGGTCCCGGCCGATGGAACGAGCTTTCCGGGGCGGGTCGGACGGGGACAACAGCGCCGGGCCGTACGTCAGCCGGGCGGGACCAGGACCTTCTCGAACCAGTAACTGGCGTGCTCGTTCGCGTCGTACGCCGGGATCTCGACGTACCCGCTCGTGCGGTACATCGCGGCGGCCTCCTTGAGGACCTCGTGCGTGTCGAGGCGTACGACGTGATGCCCGCGCCGGGCGGCCGCATGTTCCAGGGCGGTCAACAGCCGCCGCCCGAGGCCGAGTCCGCGGGCGTCCGGGTGCACCCAGAGGTGCCGGATCTCGGCGGTGTCCGCGTCGAGTGCGCACAGCGCCCCGCAGCCGACGGCACGCTCCTCCTCGTACGCGACGAGGAGGACCGCGATCTGCTCCGGCGGTACGAGATCCGTGGTGGCGTATCCCTCGGGGAACCGCTCGTCGAGCTCGGCGGCGAAGCCGGCCAGGCAGGCGCGCGCGTCGGCCGACCGGGCGTCGACGGCCCTGACACCGACCGCGGCCAGCCGCAGCAGCCGCTCGGCCACCGTGACGGCCTCCGTCAGCCGCCCCCGCTGCTCCTCGCTCAGCCCGTCGAGCAGCCCCTCGGCGAGTCCGTCGGCCCGCCGGTTCTGCTCCGCGAGCTCCGCCCGCCCGGCCTCCGTGAGCTCCGCGAGCCGCAGCCTGCTGTCGGAGGGGTGCACGCTGACCCGGACGAGCCCCTGGCCCTCCAGCGCGCGCACCATCCGGCTCAAGTACCCGGCGTCCAGGCCGAGTCGGGTCCTCAGCTCCTTCAGTGACGCGCCGGTCCCGATCTCGAACAGCAGGCGCGCCTCGCCGAGCGGCCGGTCCTGCCCGAGGTAGTGATCGTCGAGCACACCGATCCGGCGGGTGAAGTACCGGTTGAAGCGGCGCAGGGTGGTCACGTGCTCCGCGGACACTGACGCTTTCACTGGCTCCATATTTCTTTGACTTTAGTCAAAGGACGGTCGGGTGTCCATGGGGGATGGCCAGGTGGTCATGGGTCGGGCCGGCCCCGCGTTTCGCACCTTCTGGTCTTCTTTCCGGTGATTTTTCAGTGACCCCGCGCACTATCCGTCACTGGTTGTGCATGCAAACCGGGTCCCGGGGCAGGTGCACTCGGCCCGCGAGAGTGACACGCGTGTGACACAGGGGCACGGAACAGGAACGGAAGGCAGCACCGATCATGTCGGGACACCAGGCGCAGCAGACGATTCACGTGGGCGGAGAGTGGCGTGCGGCCGCCTCAGGGGCCACTCGCGACATTCTCGACCCGGCGGACGCCAAGACGTTCGCCGTGGTCGCCGAAGGCGGCGTACCGGACACGGACGCCGCCGTCGAGGCCGCCCGGCGCGCCTTCGACCACGGAGAGTGGCCACACACGCCCGTCACCGAGCGGGCCGCGCTCCTGCGCCGCGTCGCCGACCTCCTCGTACGCGACCGCGAACAGCTCGGGCTCCTGGAGAGCCGGGACGCGGGCAAGACCCTGGAGGAGGGGCGCGTCGACATCGACTGTGTCGCCGACGCCTTCCGGTACTTCGCCGATCTCGTCGTCGGAGAGGGTGGCGGACGGGTCGTCGACGCCGGGTCGGACGACATCCACAGCGTCGTCGTGCACGAACCCGTCGGCGTCTGCGCGATGATCACGCCCTGGAACTACCCTCTGCTGCAGGCGAGTTGGAAGATCGCGCCCGCCCTCGCCGCCGGGAACACCTTTGTCGTCAAGCCGAGCGAGATCACCCCGCTGACCACGGTCGCCCTCATCGAGCTGCTGGTCGAGGCCGGTCTTCCCGAGGGTGTCGCCAACATCGTCACCGGGCCCGGCCACAGCGTCGGCGCCCGGCTCGCCGAGCACCCGGACGTCGACCTCGTGTCGTTCACCGGCGGGCTCGTCAGCGGTACGAAGGTCGCGCAGGCCGCCGCCGTCACCGTGAAGAAGGTCGCCCTCGAACTCGGCGGCAAGAACCCCAACGTCGTCTTCGCCGACGCCTGCGCCACGGAGGAAGGGTTCGACACCGCCGTCGACCAGGCCCTCAACGCCGCCTTCATCCACAGCGGGCAGGTCTGCTCCGCCGGCTCCCGGCTCATCATCGAGGAGTCCGTGCGCGAGCGCTTCGTCGCCGAACTGGCGCGGCGGGCCGAGCGGATACGGCTCGGCCGCGGCACCGAGGACGGCGTCGAGTGCGGACCGCTCGTCTCCGCCGACCAGCGCGAGAAGACCGAGTCGTACGTCGCCTCCGCGCTCGCCGAGGGCGCGGTGCTGCGAGCCGGCGGCGCCCGCCCCGAGCCGTCCGCCGAGCGGCCCGCCACCGGCTACTTCTACGAGCCGACCGTCCTGGACCAGTGCCACCGAGACATGCGGGTCGTCCGGGAAGAGGTGTTCGGCCCGGTCCTGACCGTCGAGACCTTCCGCACGGAGGACGAGGCCGTCGCGCTCGCCAACGACACGGAGTACGGGCTCGCGGGCGGCGTCTGGACCGCCGACGCGGGGCGCGCCCGGCGCGTCGCCGGCCGGCTGCGGCACGGCACCGTCTGGATCAACGACTTCCACCCCTACCTCCCGCAGGCGGAGTGGGGCGGCTTCGGCAAGAGCGGTGTGGGGCGCGAACTCGGGCCCGCGGGGCTCGCCGAGTACCGCGAGACCAAGCACGTCTACCAGAACCTCGCGCCGAAGCCCGTCCGGTGGTTCGCGGGCTGACCCCCGCCCCGTACCACCTTCGACTCCCCGGACTCCCCACCGCACAAGGCACCTTGGAGCGCCACGCCATGCCTGAACACGCCATGCCCGAAGAACAGAACACGTACGACTACGTCGTCATAGGCGGCGGCACCGCGGGATCGGTCATCGCCTCCCGGCTCACCGAGAACCCGGACGTCACCGTCGCCGTCATCGAGGGCGGCCCGAGTGACGTCGACCGCGAGGACGTCCTGACCCTGCGGCGCTGGATGGGCCTGCTCGGCGGGGAGCTGGACTACGACTACCCGACGACCGAGCAGCCGCGTGGCAACTCGCACATCCGGCACAGCCGCGCCCGTGTCCTCGGCGGCTGCTCCTCGCACAACACGCTCATCGCGTTCAAGCCGCTGCCGTCCGACTGGGACGAGTGGGAGGCGGCGGGCGCCAAGGGCTGGGGCGCGGTACCGATGGAGGCGTACTTCCCGCGGCTGCGCAACAACATCGTGCCGGTCGACGAGAAGGACCGGAACGCCATCGCCCGCGACTTCGTCGACGCCGCGCAGTCGACGCTCGAAGTGCCGCGCGTGGAGGGCTTCAACAAGCAGCCGTTCACCGAGGGCGTCGGCTTCTTCGACCTCGCGTACCACCCGGAGAACAACAAGCGGTCGAGCGCGTCGGTCGCCTACCTGCATCCGTTCATGGACGAACGGCCCAACCTCCACATCCTCCTGGAGACGTGGGCGTACAAGCTGGAGGTCGACGGGACGCGCGCCTGCGGTGTGCACGTACGCACCAAGGACGGCGAGGAAGTCCTCGTCAAGGCCAGGAACGAAGTGCTGCTGTGCGCCGGCGCCGTCGACTCACCGCGGCTGCTCATGCACTCCGGCATCGGGCCGCGCCAGGACCTCGAAGCGCTCGGCATCCCCGTCGTCCACGACCTGCCGGGCGTCGGCGAGAACCTGCTCGACCACCCCGAGTCGGTCATCGTCTGGGAGACGGACGGGCCGATCCCCGAGAACTCCGCGATGGACTCCGACGCGGGCCTGTTCGTGCGGCGCGACCCCGAACACGCGGGCCCGGACCTGATGTTCCACTTCTACCAGGTCCCCTTCACGGACAATCCGGAGCGCATCGGCTACGAACGCCCCGCGCACGGAGTCTCGATGACCCCGAACATCCCCAAGCCGCGCAGCCGAGGCCGCCTCTATCTGACGAGCGCCGACCCGGCGGAGAAGCCCGCCCTCGACTTCCGCTACTTCACGGACGAGGACGACTACGACGGCCGCACCCTCGTCGACGGCATCAGGATCGCCCGCGAGATCGCCAAGTCCGAGCCGCTCGCGCACTGGCTCAAGCGCGAGGTGTGTCCGGGGCCCGACATCACCGGCGACGAGGAACTCAGCGTGTACGCCCGGTCGGTGGCGCACACCGTGTACCACCCGGCGGGAACCTGCCGCATGGGCGCCTCCGACGACCAACTGGCCGTCGTGGACCCCGAGTTGCGCATCCGTGGCCTCGAAGGCATCCGGATCGCCGACGCGTCGGTCTTCCCGACCATGCCCGCCGTGAACCCGATGATCGGGGTGCTCATGGTCGGCGAGAAGTGCGTGGACCTGCTGGGAGGCGATGCGTGATGAGTACGTCGACCGATGTTCAGAACACCGCTGCCGAGCGCGCGGATGCCGGGCACACGAGTGCCGGGGGCTCGGGTGCCGATCCCGTTTTCGCCGTCGACGGGCTGTGGAAGGTCTTCGGCCCCAAGGCCGACCGTGTCCCCGCCGACCCCGAGCTCGCGGCCCTCAGCCCGGCCGAACTCCGGTCCCGTACCGGCTGCACGGCCGCCGTCCGGGACGTGAGCTTCGATGTGCGCAAGGGCGAGGTCTTCGTCGTCATGGGCCTGTCCGGCTCGGGCAAGTCCACGCTCGTACGCTGTCTGACGCGGCTCATCGAGCCGACGGCCGGCTCGATCGTCATCGACGGCGAGGACGTCCGCGCGATGGACAAGGCCCGGCTGCGCGAACTGCGCCGCCACCGCGCCGCGATGGTCTTCCAGCACTTCGGCCTCCTGCCGCACCGGTCCGTGCTCGACAACGTCGCGTACGGGCTCGAGGTCCAGGGCGTGGGCAAGCGCGAACGCCGCGAGAGGGCGCAGGAGGTCGTCACCAAGGTCGGCCTCGAAGGCATGGAACAGCGGCGTCCCGGCCAGCTCTCCGGCGGTCAGCAGCAGCGCGTCGGACTGGCGCGGGCGCTGGCCGTGGACCCCGAGGTCCTGCTGTTCGACGAGCCGTTCAGCGCGCTCGACCCGCTGATCCGGCGCGACATGCAGGAGGAGGTCGTCCGGCTCCACCACGAGGAGGGCCGCACGATGGTCTTCATCACCCACGACCTGAACGAGGCCCTGCGCCTGGGCGACCGCATCGCCCTCATGCGCGACGGCCGCGTCGTCCAGCTCGGCACGCCCGAGGAGATCGTGGGCTCGCCCGCCGACGACTACGTACGCGAGTTCGTACGGGACGTGCCGCGCGAGCAGGTCATGACGGTACGGCGGGCCATGCGGGCCGCGTCCGCGCAGGAGGCGGGCGAGGGCCCGGCCCTCGCGCCCCAGGCCACGGTCTCCGAGGCCATCGAGGCGGTCGCGCGCACCGGCCAGACCGCCCGCGTGGTGGACCAGGGGCGCTGCCTCGGAGTCGTTGACTCGGACGCGCTGCTGGGGGTGGTGGCGGGGACGGGTGGACAGTTCGCCGGGTCGGCCACCGATGCGGCCATCGATACGGCCGACGGCTCTGCCGGTGGTTCGGCTGCCGGTTCGGCCGGTGGTTCGGCTGCCGGTTCGGCTGCCGGTCCGAGGGCCGGTTCGGCCACCGATGAGGCGACTGGTGAGGCCGCTGGTTCGGGTGCCGATTCGGGGCCGGGTACCGGTTCGGCCGCGCCCGCTCGCGGCAAGGGCGACGGCACGGCCGCGCCCACTCGCGAGGGGGCGGCCTGATGGCCACGATCACCGCGGCCGCTCCCCGGAGCGGTCTCCCCGGCTTCCTCAGGCACCCCGCCACCGGCAAGCTCCTGCTGCTCGCCGTCGCGGCGGCGGTCCTCGTCCCGCTGGCCGACGCCCGCTGGGCGAGCGGCAGTTGGCCGAACGCCCTCACCGTCGACCTCTCCGAACCCCTCGGCAGGGCCAGCGACTGGGTCATCGACAACCGCGACAGCCACCCGCTGTTCCTCTACTTCTTCGGGTACGTCTCCAACGCGGTCGTCCTCTCCGTACGCGCCGTCTACCTCGTCCTGCTCGCCGCCGGCTGGGCGGGCGTCACGGCCGCGGCGGCACTGGTCGCCTGGCGGGTCGCGGGGGTACGGCTGGCGCTCGGCACGGGCGCCGCGTTCCTGGCCTGCGGGCTGCTCGGCATGTGGATCCCCACCATGCAGACGCTCGCGCTGATGGTGGTCGCGGTCCTCGCGTCCGTCGTGCTCGGCGTGTTCCTCGGCCTCGCGGCCGGGCTCTCCGACCGTACGTACCGCGCGCTGCGCCCCGTACTCGACACCATGCAGGTGTTCCCGGCCTACGCGTACCTCCTGCCGGTCGTCCTCGTCTTCGGCATGGGTGTGCCGGCCGCGGTACTCGCCACCGTCGTCTACGCGGCCCCGCCGATGGCCCGGCTCACCGCGCTCGGTCTGCGCGGCGCCGACGCCGGGGTGATGGAGGCCGTCGAGTCCCTGGGCACCACGGCTCGGCAGCGGCTCCTCACGGCCCGTATCCCGCTCGCCCGCAAGGAACTCCTCCTCGGCCTCAACCAGACGATCATGATGGCCCTGTCCATGGCCGTCATCGCGTCCGTCATCGGCGCGGCCGGTCTCGGTGACCGCGTCTACCAGGCGCTCGCCTCGGTCGACGTGGGCGCGGCGCTCGCCGCCGGCATCCCGATCGTGCTGCTCGCGGTCGTCCTCGACCGGGTGACGGGCGCGGCGGGAGCGGTGGGAACGGACGGAACGGGCGGCGAGGGGCTCGGCAGAAGCAGCGGATCCCGCTGGACCCGTTTGACCGGTTGGACCGGTTGGACCGGTTGGGCCTACGCGGCCGTCGTGGCCCTCGCCGTCGCGGTCGCCGGACGTCTCACCGGCCGTCTCGACTGGCCCGAGGCCTGGCTCGTGAACATCGCCGAGCCCGTCAACAGGGCCGTCGACTGGATGACGGACCATCTCTACTCCGGCGTCCCCTACGTGGGTGGCACCGCCGACTGGGCGGGCCACTTCACCACCTGGGTCCTGGACCCGATGCGGGACGGCCTGCAGTGGCTGCCCTGGTGGTCGGTCCTGCTGATCGTCGCCGCGCTCGCCTGGCTGATCGGCACCTGGCGCACCGCGCTCACCGCCGTCCTCGCGATGGCCGCGATCGGCGTGCTCGGCGTCTGGGGGCCGTCCCTCGACACGCTGTCGCAGGTCCTCGCGGCCGTGGCCGTCACCCTGGTCCTGGGCTTCGCGACCGGCATCGCGGCGGCCAGGAGCGAGCGCTGCGAACGCGTGCTGCGTCCCTTCCTGGACGTCTTCCAGACGATGCCGCAGTTCGTCTACCTCATCCCCGTCGTGGCTCTGTTCGGCGTGGGCCGCGCCCCGGCGGTCGCCGCCGCGGTCGTCTACGCCCTGCCCGCCGTCGTCCGCATCACCACGCAGGGCCTGCGCCAGGTCGACCCGGCGGCCATGGAGTCCTCGCGCTCGATGGGCGCGACGGGCTGGCAGCAACTGCGCCAGGTCCAGTTGCCGTTGGCCCGTCCCGCACTGCTGCTCGCGCTCAACCAGGGCGTCGTCCTCGTCCTCGCCGTCGTCATCATCGGCGGCCTGGTCGGCGGTGGCGCACTCGGCTACGACGTCGTGTTCGGGCTCGCCCAGGGCGACCTCGCCACGGGTCTGGTGGCCGGCGCGGCGATCGTCTGCCTCGGCCTGATGCTCGACCGCGTGACCCAGCCGACGGACCGCCGCACGAAGAAGGGAGCCTGAGATGCGTACGCGCATACGTCGTAGGACCGGCACGACCGGCACGTCCGGCACGTCCGGTATGACCGGTGGTACGCGCATGACGGGCGCTCTGGCCGTCGGCTGCTCCCTGCTGGTGCTGACGACGGCCGGCTGCGGAGCCGCCGACATGACCAAGCAGGCCTCGCCCTTCGCCAACGCGCAGGGGGCCAAGACCGTGACCCTGTCCGTGCAGTCGTGGGTCGGCGCGCAGGCCAACGTGGCCGTCGCGCAGTACCTGTTGGAGCACGAACTGGGCTATCGCGTCGACACCGTCCAGGTCGACCCGGCGGCCATGGAGTCCTCGCGCTCGATGGGCGCGACGGGCTGGCAGCAACTGCGCCAGGTCCAGTTGCCGTTGGCCCGTCCCGCACTGCTGCTCGCGCTCAACCAGGGCGTCGTCCTCGTCCTCGCCGTCGTCATCATCGGCGGCCTGGTCGGCGGTGGCGCACTCGGCTACGACGTCGTGTTCGGGCTCGCCCAGGGCGACCTCGCCACGGGTCTGGTGGCCGGCGCGGCGATCGTCTGCCTCGGCCTGATGCTCGACCGCGTGACCCAGCCGACGGACCGCCGCACGAAGAAGGGAGCCTGAGATGCGTACGCGCATACGTCGTAGGACCGGCACGACCGGCACGTCCGGCACGTCCGGTATGACCGGTGGTACGCGCATGACGGGCGCTCTGGCCGTCGGCTGCTCCCTGCTGGTGCTGACGACGGCCGGCTGCGGAGCCGCCGACATGACCAAGCAGGCCTCGCCCTTCGCCAACGCGCAGGGGGCCAAGACCGTGACCCTGTCCGTGCAGTCGTGGGTCGGCGCGCAGGCCAACGTGGCCGTCGCGCAGTACCTGTTGGAGCACGAACTGGGCTATCGCGTCGACACCGTCCAGGTCGACGAGGTCCCCGCGTGGGACGCGCTCAGCCAGGGCCGCGTCGACGCGATCCTGGAGGATTGGGGTCACCCCGAGCAGGAACAGCGGTACGTCAAGGACAAGAAGACGATCGTGAACGGCGGCGGCTTCGGCGTCACCGGGCACATCGGCTGGTTCGTACCGACGTACTTCGCGAAGCAGCACCCGGACGTGACCGACTGGAAGAACCTGAACAAGTACGCCGACCAGTTGCGCACTCCCGAGAGCGGCGGCAAGGGGCAACTGCTCGACGGTTCACCCTCCTACGTCACGAACGACAAGGCGCTGGTGAAGAACCTGGACCTCGACCTCCAGGTGGTGTTCGCCGGTTCGGAGGCGGCCCAGATCACCCAGATGCGCCAGTTCGCCAAGGAGAAGAAGCCGTTCCTCACGTACTGGTACTCACCCCAGTGGCTCTTCAAGAAGGTCCCCATGACGGAGGTGAAGCTGCCCGCCTACAAGGAGGGCTGTGACGCCGACCCGGAGAAGGTCGCGTGCGCCTACCCGCACACCCCGCTGCAGAAGTACCTGAACACGGACTTCGCGAAGAGCGGTGGCAAGGCGGCGGCCTTCTTGAAGAACTTCAAGTGGACGACCGAGGACCAGAACGAGGTCTCCCTGATGATCGCCGACCAGAAGCTGACGCCCGAGGAGGCGGCGCGGAAGTGGGCCAAGGGCCATGAGTCCACGTGGAAGGCGTGGCTGCGCAAGTAGGTCACTGCCAGTAGGTCACTGCCGTACGGGCCGTCTGCCGTGCGGGCCGTCTGCCGTGCGGGCCGTCCAAGTGGCCCTCCCTGTACGGGGGCCGGGTGTCTCCCTGACGAGGGCACCCGGCACTCCCGTATGCCGTGCCGCCGCTTGTCGTGCTGAGCAGCTGCTCGCGCTGCTACTTGTACTGCCCGGCCGTGTAGTGGCCGGCCACGAGACGGCAGGTCACGCCGAAGCGGTTCCAGGCGTTGATCACCGTGATGGCGGCGATCAGCTGGGCCAGCTCGGCCTCGTCGAACTGGCGGGCGGCGGCCTCGTACACCTCGTCCGGCACGAAGCCGTCCGTCAGGACCGTCACGGCCTCGGTGAGCGCGAGGGCGGCGAGCTCCTTCTCCGTGTAGAAGTGCCGTGACTCCTCCCACGCGCTGAGCTGGACGATCCGCTCGACGCTCTCGCCCGCCGCGAACGCGTCCTTCGTGTGCATGTCGAGGCAGAACGCGCAGTGGTTGAGCTGCGACGTGCGGATCTTCACCAGCTCAAGGAGCACCGGGTCGACGCCCTTCCGGGCGGCCGCGTCCAGCCTGACCATGGCCTTGTAGACCTCGGGGGCGAACTCGGTCCACTGGAGCCGGGGGGCGTGCTCGCGGGCGAGCGGGGTGTCCTGCGGGATGCCGGCGACGGTCTTGGCCGCGGTGTCGGTCGGGGTGCTGCCCGTGGGGGCGGTGTTCGTCGTCATGATCATGAGCCTATGTTCGGAGTAGCCCAGGAGTATGGTCCATTTCCATGGTGAAATCCTGGGCCACTTTTGGCGTGGATCTGCATGTCGACGTGACGCGCACTGGCTCCGGCCTGCGCAAAGGCCTGACGGACGCGCTGCGGGCGGCCGTGCGCGGCGGACGGCTCGCGCCCGGGACCCGGCTGCCGTCGTCGCGCTCCCTCGCCGCCGATCTGGGCATCGCGCGCAACACCGTCGCCGACGCCTACGCCGACCTCGTGGCCGAGGGCTGGCTCACCGCCCGCCAGGGCTCGGGCACGCGGGTGGCGGAACGCGCGGTGGTGGCACCGGCCACCGCCCCGCCCCGGCCGCGTACGCCCGGCGGCCCGGCGTACGACCTCGTCCCCGGCACCCCCGACCTCGCGTCCTTCCCGCGCGCCGAGTGGCTCAAGGCTTCCCGCCGGGCCCTCGCGGCGGCCCCGTACGACGCTCTCGGATACGGGGACCCGCGCGGCCGGGTCGAACTGCGCACCGCGCTCGCGGGCTACCTCGCGCGGGCCCGCGGCGTACGCGCCGACCCCGAACGCATCCTCATCTGCTCCGGATTCGCACACGGCCTGATGCTGCTCGGCGCGGTACTGCGACAGCGGGGCGCGAGTGCGCTGGCGATGGAGTCGTACGGGCTCGACGTGCACTGGAATCTGGTGGAACGGGCGGGACTGCGATCGGTGACCCTGCCGTTCGACGAACTGGGCACACGCACGGAGGAGTTGACCGGGGGAGGGCTTGGTTGGAGCGGGGAGAGAAGTGGGGGTGGGCGCGGGAGCCGGAGCCGGAGCCGGAGTGGGAGCCGGAGTGGGAGTGGGAGTGGGAGTGGCGGCGGGCCGGGGAGTCGGGGCGGGCAGGGATCCCGGGGCGGGAGCGGGAGCGGGAGCGGGAGTGGGAGTGGGGGCAAAGGTGGGCACGGTGGTGTGCGGGCGGTGCTGCTGACCCCCGCCCACCAGTTCCCCATGGGTGTGCCCTTGCATCCCGACCGCCGGGCCGCCGTGGTCGACTGGGCGCGGCGGACGGACGGGCTGATCCTGGAGGACGACTACGACGGGGAGTTCCGCTACGACCGGCAGCCCGTGGGCGCGCTCCAGGGCCTCGACCCGGACCACGTGGTGTACCTCGGCACCGCCAGCAAGTCCCTGGCCCCCGGCCTGCGCCTCGGCTGGCTGGTCCTGCCACCGGACCTGGCGGCCGAGGTCACGGCGGCGAAGGGCGGCGCGGACTGGTCGTGCGGTGTCCTGGACCAGCTGACCCTGGCGGAGTTCATCACATCGGGCGCGTACGACCGCCATGTGCGCGCCTCGCGTCTGCGTTACCGCCGTCGCCGCGACCACCTCGTCTCCGCGCTGGCCGCCCACACCCCGTCGGTCACGGCCACCGGCATCGCGGCCGGCCTCCACGCGGTACTCCAACTCCCGCCAGGCACCGAGCAGTCGGTCGTCCGCGCGGCGGTCTGGCAGGGCCTGGCAGTCCACGGCCTGACCCGCTACCGCCACCCGTCCGCCACGGCCCCACCCCTGGACGCCCTGGTCGTCGGGTACGGCACGCCTACGGACAGCGCATGGCCAGGAGCACTGGAGGCACTGGTCAGGGCGCTGCCCTAGAGCGGCCGGGCGATGCGCCTGCGAGGCACGGCCCTGCGAGGCACGGGCGCACCGCCCGGCCGCGCGCGGAACGGCTCCGCGAGGCACGGTCCGAGACACGGGCGCACCGCCCGGCCACGCGGAACGGCCCCGCGGAACGGCCCCGCGAGGCACGGAAACCGCGCGGAACGGAACCGACCCGTGGAGCCCTACGGCGCGACCGGCTCCGACTCGTCCGCCTCCACCGGCGCCTCCCCGAAGCGGGCCAGCGCCAGCGCCCCGGCCACCGCGACGGCGAAGCCGAGGACGGCCAGCCAGGCCAGCCCCTCCCTCGTACGGTCGCCCAGCCACACCACGCCCACCACCGCGGGCCCGATGGTCTCGCCGATGACCATCCCCGCCGTGGCCGCCGTCACCGAGCCCCGCTGGAGCGCTGAGGTGAGAAGCAGGAACGCCGCGCCTCCGCCCAGCAGCAGGGCGTACGTCGCCGGGTTGGTGAGGAGCGCCGAGGGAGTGAGGCCGTCGATGAGCCGGACCGACACCTCGACCACCCCGAACCCGAACCCGGCACCCAGCCCGAGCGCGAGCGCCCGCCCCCGATCGGGCAGCCGCCCGGCCAGCGCGCCGAGGAGCAGCACGACCACGGCGGTGCCGAGCATCGCGTACTTGAGCGCGGTGGACCCGGCCTCGTCCCCCTCCTCTCCCGACGCGAGCCCGAGCATCGCGAGCCCCGCGCACACCACCGCGACCGCGCCCCATTCGACCCCGCTCAGCCGCACATGGAGCAGCCAGGCCGCGACCACCGCCGTCACCGCGAGGCTCGCGGCGAGCGCCGCCCCCACCGTGTAGATCGGGAGCGACCGCAGGGCCGCGATCTGCAGGACGAACCCGACCCCGTCGAGCGCGAGCCCGGCGATGTACCGCCACTCGCGCAGCGCCCGCAGCAACAGGGCGGCGTCCACACCGGAAGCCCGCCCTGAAGCCCGGGCCGAAGTCCCGCCGGAAGCCCCGCCGGACGATCCGTCGGGGGAGTCCCCCGAAGAGCCGGAACTCTCCGGTCCCCGCGCGGCCGCCCGCGCCGCGATCGCCTGCAACACCGTCGCCGTGCCGAAGCACACCGCCGCACCAAGGGCGCACACCATTCCAAAGAGCACAAAGCGACTGTAGGGGAGCGAGAGTTGGGGAGAGCCGTTTGTACAACCCACTCACCTGATCTTTAACCTGTCCGGGGCCGGACGAGCGAACCGGCCATGGACGAGCCCGCCGGACGGGCCCAACGGGGGAGAGAACATGGCGGACCAGCGCAGAAAACTGCGTTCGAGCACGGTCGTACTCGGCGGAATGGGCGTCCTCGCCGCAGCCCTCACCTCGTGCGGTTCCGACCCCGACCGCCGCTGCGTGGACCGCGACAGCTACGAGTACGTAAACGGCTACAAGATCGTCGCCGACAAGAACTGCAAGTCGGGCTCCACCTCCTCCTCGTCGGGCAAGAACCGCAAGAGCGGCGGCAGTCGGACCGACACGGTCGACGCCGCCTGGTACTACGACTCCGACGTCAGCGCCGGCCATGCCGACTACGGCACCTTCAGCCGAAGCGAGGCCGTGGACCGCGACGGCTTCGGCTGCTCAGGCTCGGGCAGCGGCGGCGGCTGACCACGGGCAACCCAGGAACCCAGGAGCCCAGGAACTCCAAGCACTCCGAGAACCCCGAGCAACTCCGAGGAACCGGACCGTCGTCATGGAACGCCGCACCACGACCCCTCGCCCCGGCTGGCAGCAGACCGTCGAGGAACAGGGCCTCATCTACCCCCTCACCCGTCACCCGGACGACTCCCTGCGCCCGTACTGGGACGAGTCCGCGTACTACGTCTTCTCCCTCCCCGAGGTCGAGGCCCTGGAGGAGGTCGTCGAGGAACTCCACACGATGTGCCTGGCGGCGGCCGAGCACATCGTCACCGAGAACCGCCTCACCGACCTCGGCATCACCGACCCGCGAGTGGCGGAGGCGGTCACCGAGGCCTGGCACCGCCGCACCGAACTCCCCTCCCTGTACGGCCGTTTCGACCTCCGCCACGACGGCACGGGCCCGGCCAAGCTCCTTGAGTACAACGCCGACACCCCGACCTCACTCGTCGAGGCCGCCAGCCCCCAGTGGTTCTGGATGGAGGAACGCTTCCCCGGCGCCGACCAGTGGAACTCCCTCCACGAACGCCTCATCGACGCCTGGAAGAAACAGTCCGGCCTCCTTCCGCCCGGCAGCCCCCTCTACTTCGCGCACTCCGCCGCCGACGAACTCGGCGAGGACCTGATGACCGTCGCCTATCTGAAGGAGACGGCGGAACAGGCCGGCCTCGACACCGCCTGGATCGCCATGGAGGAGATCGGCTGGGACCGCCTCTCCGGCCGCTTCGTCGACAAGCAACTCCGCTTCATCCGCAGCTGCTTCAAGCTCTACCCGTGGGAATGGCTCACCACCGACCGCTTCGCCCCGCACGTCCTCGCCACCCTCGACAACGGCGGCGGCACGGGGACCACGATGTGGATCGAGCCGGCCTGGAAGATGCTGCTCAGCAACAAGGCCCTCCTCGCCATCCTCTGGGAGCTGTACCCGGACCACCCAAACCTCCTCCCCGCCTTCCTCGACGGCCCACGCGAACTGGCCACCACCCGCGGATACGTGGCCAAGCCCCTGCTCGGCCGCGAGGGCGCCGGAGTCACGGTCCACGAACCGGGCTCCGCTCCCGTACTCCGCGAAGAACCCTGCTGCTACCAGGAGTTGGCACCCCTCCCCTCCTTCGACGGCAACCGGGTCGTCCTCGGAGCCTGGGTCGTCGAGAACGAGTCGGCAGGCCTCGGCATCCGCGAATCCTCGGGCCTGATCACGGACGAGTACGCCCGCTTCCTGCCGCACGTGATCCTGTGACCCACCTCCACGACACCTCGCCGGACGCCCTCGGTCCGGCGAGGCCGAAGATGCCAAAGACGCCGGTCACACACCCAGCACGCCCCGCAGTTGCGCGAGCCCCCAGTCCAGGTCCTCCTTACTGATCACCAGCGGCGGCGCGATGCGGACCGTGGACCCATGGGTGTCCTTGACCAGCACACCCCGGTCCATCAGCTTCTCGGAGATCTCCCGGCCCGTTCCGTACACCGGGTCGATGTCGATACCCGCCCACAGCCCGCGCCCCCGCACCTGAGTGATCCGGCCCGAACCGGCCAACTGCCCCAGCTCCCGGTGCAGATGCTCGCCCAGCTCGGTGGCCCGCCGCTGGTACTCGCCCGACCGCAGCATCGCGATCACCTCCAGCGCCACCGCACAGGCCAGCGGATTCCCGCCGAACGTCGACCCGTGCTCACCCGGCCGGAACACCCCGAGCACCTCGCTCGACGACACCACCGCCGACACCGGCACGACCCCGCCCCCGAGCGCCTTGCCCAGCACATACATGTCCGGCACGACCCCCTCGTGCTCACACGCGAAGGTCCGCCCCGTCCGCCCGAGGCCCGACTGGATCTCGTCCGCCACGAACAGCACGTTCCGCTCGCGCGTCAGCTCCCGTACGCCCGCGAGATAACCGGCCGGCGGCACCAGCACCCCCGCCTCGCCCTGAATGGGCTCCAGCAGCACGGCCACCGTGTTCTCCGTGACCGCCGCGCGCATCGCCGTGAGATCCCCGTACGGCACGATCTCGAAGCCCGGCGTGTACGGACCGAAGTCCGCCCGCGCCTCGGCATCCGTGGAGAAGCTGATGATCGTCGTCGTACGCCCGTGGAAGTTGTTGCCCGCCACGACGACCTTCGCCCTCCCCTCGGGCACGCCCTTGACCCGGTACCCCCACTTTCGGGCGGTCTTCACGGCCGACTCGACCGCCTCCGCGCCCGTGTTCATCGGCAGCACCATCTCCATGCCGCACAACTCGGCCAGCCGCGCGCAGAACTCGGCGAACCGGTCGTGGTGGAACGCCCGCGACGTCAACGTCACCCGCTCCAACTGCGCCTTCGCCGCCTCGATCAGCCGCCTGTTGCCGTGACCGAAATTCAGCGCCGAATACCCGGCCAGCAGATCCAGATAGCGGCGCCCCTCGACATCCGTCATCCAGGCCCCGTCCGCTGTCGCCACGACGACGGGCAGCGGGTGGTAGGTGGGCGCGCTGTGGGCTTCGGCCGAGGCGATCAGTTCTTCTGTGGTGCTCACGGGGTCTCCGTTTCCGGCCGCACGAGGGCTCGTGACCTGCTTCTTTTCCCGCTTCTGTGCCAGAGCTCCGGCCCGGCTCCCTTCCGGCCGTCCGACTGCATGTGGCCCCTTCCTATCGTCGCTCGCATGGTGGACGGCGGACCCCGACGGTCCGGCGCGCCCGGTACGCTGATCCACGGGCCGTGACTGGCGCGCTGGGATGGGAACGACCATCGGGGAGCGGCCCAAGAACTGTGTGCCGTGCGCCTGGGCCGAACCGTGAACGCCGAACGCCACGTCCGGAGGCCGTCATGCCAGAGCCCCTCTCCAACGAATCCACCGCCTTTCGCAGCGCCCTCGAAGTGATCCGCGCCGTCGAGCCCCGCGTCGCCGACGCCATCGGGCAGGAAGTCGCCGACCAGCGCGAGATGCTCAAGCTGATCGCCTCCGAGAACTACGCCTCCCCGGCCACCCTCCTTGCGATGGGCAACTGGTTCAGCGACAAGTACGCCGAAGGCACCGTCGGCCGCCGCTTCTACGCCGGCTGTCGCAACGTGGACACCGTCGAGGCCCTCGCCGCCGAGCACGCCCGCGAGCTCTTCGGCGCCGAGCACGCCTACGCCCAGCCGCACTCCGGCATCGACGCCAACCTCGTCGCCTTCTGGGCCGTCCTCGCCGCCCGCGTCGAGGCCCCCGCCCTCCAGAAGGCCGGCGTCCGCAACGTCAACGACCTCTCCGACGCCGACTGGGCCGAACTGCGCCAGGCCTTCGGCAACCAGCGCATGCTCGGCATGTCCCTGGACGCCGGCGGCCACCTCACCCACGGCTTCCGCCCGAACATCTCCGGCAAGATGTTCGACCAGCGCTCCTACGGCACCGACCCCGCCACCGGCCTCATCGACTACGAGGCCCTGCGCACCTCCGCCCGTGAGTTCAAGCCCCTGATCATCGTCGCCGGCTACTCCGCCTACCCCCGTCTCGTGAACTTCCGGATCATGCGGGAGATCGCCGACGAGGTAGGCGCCACGCTCATGGTCGACATGGCGCACTTCGCCGGTCTCGTCGCCGGCAAGGTCCTCACCGGTGACTTCGACCCGGTCCCGCACGCCCAGATCGTCACCACGACCACCCACAAGTCGCTGCGCGGCCCACGCGGCGGCATGGTCCTGTGCGACTCCTCCCTCGCCGACCAGGTCGACCGCGGCTGCCCGATGGTCCTCGGCGGCCCCCTCCCGCACGTCATGGCCGCCAAGGCCGTCGCGCTCGCCGAGGCCCGCCGCCCCGAGTTCCGCGACTACGCCCAGGCCGTCGTCGACAACGCCCGCTCTCTCGCCGAGGGCCTGATGCGACGCGGCGCCACGCTGGTCACCGGCGGCACCGACAACCACCTCAACCTCATCGACGTCGCCTCCTCCTACGGCCTCACCGGCCGCCAGGCCGAGTCCGCCCTGCTCGACTCGGGCATCGTCACCAACCGCAACGCCATCCCCGCCGACCCCAACGGCGCCTGGTACACCTCCGGCATTCGCATCGGCACCCCTGCGCTCACCACCCGCGGCCTCGGCGCCACCGAGATGGACGAGATCGCCGGCCTCATCGACCGCGTCCTCGCCACCACGGAGCCCGGCACCACCGCCAAGGGCGCCCCTTCCAAGGCCCAGCACATCCTGGACCCGAAGATCGCCGACGAGATCTCCCACCGGGCGACCGACCTCCTGACCGGCTTCCCGCTCTACCCGGAGATCGACCTCGGCTGAGCCCTGGACCGAGACCGCGGGCGAGGACACGGGCGCCGAGACCGAGATCGGGACCGAGAACCGACACTCGGTCCCGGCCGCAACCGCCTCACCAGCCGAACCAGCGGATCCGTAGACCGACTCACAGACCGACTTACAGGCCGACTGACAAGTCGACCCACAGACCGGCTCACAAGTCGATCAAGTCCTGTCGTGACTCCCGCGGCGGCCCAGGCTCACGCCCGGCCGCCGCGCGGCGTATCAGCAGGGTGCCGCAGGAGCCGAGGACCAGCCCCGCCGCGAGCCCGGCCACAGCCCACTCCGGGCCGCCCACGCGATCGGCCCCGCCCGTCACGCGCCCGGACCCAACAACTCCTACGCCCCTCTCAGACATCCCTCAGCTCCTGCCGAGGACCCGCCTCCCGAACCCGCGGACGGCCCAACTGCCGTACTCCCGGCAACCGCCCGACGAACGGCCGCAGCACAAGGGCCAGCACGGCCCCGGTCGCCAGCCCAGGTATCGCCCACCACCAGTCGGTGCCGTCGTCACCCGCCGCCGCGGCGGCCGCAGCCGTGCCGGACCGCTGAGTGGGCCCCGGAGCGGGCGCGGCCGCGGCGGCATCCTCCGTCGTCTCCCAGGGCGCCGGATAGATGGCCCCGGCGCCCCCGCCGGACGATTCGCCCAGCACGCCGAGCTTCTTGAACAACGCGCGCACCGCGGCCGGTTGCTCGGCCTTGTGCCAGTAGCCGTTCATGGACTTCGGAACGTTGGCAGCCGTGTGTATCCAGACGTCCTTGGTGCGCGGTGTCTCCGGATAGACGCGGTCGACCCGCCAGGGCGACACGTCATGGATCATCCACGTGACGTTGATCTGCCGACCGCTGCCCACGCCAAGCCCGGGCGGCTCCTCGCGGGTGCCGCTGCCCGGCTGTCCGAGGAGGCGCTCCAACTCCCCGTACTCCTCCTTCGAGTTGTAGAGCGCCGCGCTCTGGCCGCTCTCCGGCGATACCACCAGCACGCTCGTCGGACCGCCGGCCGCCGCGGTGGGCGCGCACATCACGACCAGACCGAGCGCCATCGCCCACCCCGAGATCGCCGCCCATCCCCGGCTCCACGTCACCGGCGGCCTCCCCGTCACTCGTGGGCTCCCCGTCACCCGTGCACGAACCCTGCGCATCCCGACACCCCCCAATCGGCCCCGATGCGGTCCGCCCGCACCTGCGTGTCACTTCTGGTACACCGCTCGACCCGGCGGGGTTCCCACTCGACACCGACCAAAATCTCGAGACATCCGCCCCGCCCTGCCGCGCCCGGCCTGCTCCGCCCTCGCAGCCGGGCCCCCCATCCCGCCCCGGCCAACGGACCCTCTAGCCCAGCGACTTCGCGATCTCCACCGCCCGCGCCTTCGACGCCACGCCCTCCAGCCGGAGCGTCATGTCGCCCCCGTGCATCCACAGCAGCGTCGGTCCGGCGGTCCGCTTGGAGCGGGTGAACTCCCCGTCCCCGTCCATCAGCCAGAGGCGCAGGAGATGAGGGTCGGGGAACCACAGCGCCGTACGTTCGACGAGGTCCGCGTCCTTGCCCAGCGGCACATACTCCGGCTGCTCCCGCACGAACTTGATGAAGCCGGGACTCAGCACCGCCGGATACTCGTCCAGCCGGATCGTGCGTCCCTGCTCGCGCCAGCACAGGGTGATCAGGAACCGACCCTTCGGCTCGCGCGTCACCGTCACCGCCTCCGGGGTCCCCAGCGCAGGGGACGCGAGGGGCGCGAAGCCCGCTTTTCGCTCGGCCTCGGCGAGAGTGAGTGACGGGCCACCGCAGCCGGGCACCTCGGCCCCCGGCGAAGGCGTCGCCGACGGGTCGTACCGCACCTCCACCCCGCCGAAGTCGAACCACTCGACGACCGCGGCGCGCACCGGAGGCGTGAGCACGAGGACCGTCAGCAGGCCGCACAGCCCCGCGGCCAGCGCGCGACGACGCGCCCGGGCCCAGCGGCGAATCATCCGCAGTCGCTCCGCGAGGCCCGGTGGCTCGGCCACGGGGACCGGCACGTGCTCGGCCAGTATCTGCTCCAGCACCCGCTCGACCATCGACTCACCGCCCACCGCCCCGGGCCGGTCCAGCGACCGCCCGAGCGCCCGCAACTCCTCGGGCAACCGGGAAGCACCCTGCCCGTGCCCATCCCCCTGCCCCGGCCCCGGCCGGCGCCCATGCCCAAGTCCGTCCCCGGCCCCGTACTGACCTCCGTGCCGGCCCTCACCACGGCCCCGGTCACCGGAGGACCCCGTACCCCCCGCCTCGTACTCCTCGTGCGACTCGTGCGACTCGTGCGACTCACCCATGCTCATCACCTCCTCCCCGCGCTCTCCGACCTCTCGGGCCGCCCAGGCCCTCCGCATCCCCCACATCAGTCCCATCCACCGGACGCGCCGCACCTGCCGCGCCCTGCGCATCCCCCGACCCCTCCCGCGGCTCGAAGTCCGGCAGCAGTCTGCCGAGCTTCCGCAGGGCGCGGTTGAGCCGGGATTTCACTGTCCCCCGCGGCCAGCCCAGGGCCTGGGCGGTCTCCGACTCGTCCATCTCCAGCAGATAGCGGTAGGTGACGACCAGGCGGTGGTCCTCGCCCAGTCCTTCCAGGGCGGTCAGCAGGGCCGTCCGGCGCTCGACCTCCAGGGCCGCGGCAGCCGGATCCGCCGATTCCGGTATCAGCGGCTCGGCCTCCACGAGCGCGGCCTCACGGCCGGCCAGCGTCCGCTGGCGCACCGCCGTCCGCACTGTGTTCCTCGTCTCATTGGCGACGATCGAGAGCAGCCACGGCTTGAACGCCGCGCCGTCCCGAAAGCGCCCCAAGGAGCAGTAGGCCTTGAAGAAGGCCTGCTGCACCACGTCCTCCGCGTCCGCACCCGCCCCCAGTGCCGCGGCCGCCCTGAGCGCGAGGCCCGTATGGGCACGCACCAGCTCCGCATACGCCTCCGGCTCTCCGGCGCGCACGCGTGCGATCACCGCGGCCTCATCGACGATGCGGCCCCCCTCCCGCGTCCTCACGCTCTTGTTACACCGCCCGAGGCAGATCGGTTCCCACCCGTGTCACATCTGTTTCCGACCAGTTCCGGAACGGCCCCTGACACCTGAGAGAATGGTGAGCATGGCTTCAGACCGTCCTCGCGTGCTTTCTGGAATCCAGCCCACCGCCGGCTCGTTCCACCTCGGCAATTACCTCGGCGCCGTCCGTCAGTGGGTGGCCCTGCAGGAGTCCCACGACGCGTTCTACATGGTCGTCGACCTGCACGCGATCACCATTCCGCAGGACCCTGCGGACCTCCGCGCCAACACCCGGCTCGCCGCGGCCCAGCTGCTGGCCGCCGGTCTCGCCCCGGAGCGCTGCACGCTCTTCGTCCAGAGCCATGTCCCCGAGCACGCGCAGCTCGCCTGGATCATGAACTGCCTCACCGGCTTCGGTGAGGCGTCCCGCATGACCCAGTTCAAGGACAAGTCCGCCAAGCAGGGCGCCGACCGCGCCTCGGTCGGCCTCTTCACGTACCCGATCCTGCAGGTCGCGGACATCCTGCTGTACCAGGCCAACGAGGTCCCGGTGGGTGAGGACCAGCGCCAGCACATCGAGCTGACGCGCGACCTCGCCGAGCGCTTCAACGGCCGCTTCGGTCAGACGTTCACCGTCCCGAAGCCGTACATCCTCAAGGAGACGGCGAAGATCTTCGATCTCCAGGACCCGGCGATCAAGATGAGCAAGTCGGCGTCGACTCCGAAGGGCCTCATCAACCTTCTCGACGATCCGAAGGTCACCGCCAAGAAGGTCAAGAGCGCGGTCACCGACACGGACACGGTGATCAGGTACGACATCGAGAACAAGCCGGGCGTCAGCAACCTGCTGACCATCTACTCCACCCTCACCGGAACCGGTATCGCGGAACTGGAGCAGAAGTACGTCGGCAAGGGCTACGGTGCGCTGAAGACCGACCTCGCCGAGGCCATGGTCGACTTCGTGACGCCGTTCCGGGAGCGTACCCAGCAGTATCTGGACGACCCGGAGACGCTCGACTCGATCCTGGCCAAGGGGGCCGAGAAGGCCCGCGCCGTCGCCGCGGAGACCCTCTCCCAGACGTACGACAGAGTGGGTTTCCTGCCGGCGAAGCACTGACTGCCGGGACGACGGCCAGGACGAGACCAGGACAACACCGGTACGACAACCGGAACGGGGTCGTACGGCCGTACAGTCGATAGCCGAACCGGCAGCAACCCCTGCCCGAGAAGTACGCCGACACGGCGGAACATCAACACAACGACAGGAGACGACGTGGGGACCGTAACGATCGGTGTGTCGATCGCGGTCCCGGAGCCACACGGCAGCCTGCTCCAGGAGCGGCGCGCGGGCTTCGGCGACCCCGCGGCTTCCGGCATCCCCACGCACGTCACACTGCTGCCGCCGACCGAGGTCGACGACTCGGCGCTGCCCGCGATCGAGGCGCATCTCGTCGAGGTCGCGGCCGCCGGCCGGCCCTTCCTGATGCGGCTGTCGGGCACGGGAACCTTCCGTCCGCTGTCGCCCGTCGTGTTCGTGCAGGTCGTCGAGGGGGCCGAGGCCTGCACCTGGCTGCAGAAGCAGGTCAGGGACGCGTCCGGGCCGGTGGCGCGCGAGCTGCAGTTCCCGTACCACCCGCATGTGACGGTGGCGCACGGCATCGACGACGAGGCGATGGACCGGGCGTTCGAGGAGCTTGCCGAGTACGGGGCCGAGTGGCCGTGCACCGGCTTCGCGCTCTATGAGCAGGGGGCCGACGGCGTGTGGCGCAGGCTGCGTGACTACGCCTTCGGCGGCGCTGTCGTACCGCCGCAGGCCACCCGCGCGGAGCGGGGCCCGCTCCCGGCCCGCTGAGTGCACCGTCCGCCGGTCGGGCAGTCCGCGGCCCGGGCGGGCGGGGGATCGGACGATCAGGGGGATCATGCGCAGGATCGTGGCGGGGCTCACTGCGATCGGCCTCGCGCTGACCGGATGCGGTACGGAGGCCGACGGCGACGACGGCAGGGCGAAGCCGTCCTCGTCGACCGGCAGTGAGACGTCCGGGCCGACCTGGGCCTACGACGAGATCCTCGACGACGAGAGCAAGCTGTCGGACGTGATCGCGACGGCCGACGGCGACGTCTGGGTCGCGGGCGCTGTCACGAACAGCGCGATTCCGTCCCGCGACGACGGTTTCCTGCTCCGCCACGACGGCACGCGCTGGCAGCGGCAGCCGATGCCGGCCGGACTCGGCACCAGTGTCCACGCGGCCCGCTTCGACACCCTGGGCTCCGACGGCTTCCTGCTGACGGCCTCGCAGCCGAACGAGCAAGGGCCACGGACGGTCCGCTGGGACGGCACGCGCTGGATCGCGCTCCCCGAGATGCCGGGCGGCGCCCGGCTCGTCGACATGAAAGCCTTCGCGGCCGACGACATCTGGACCGTGAGCGGCGAGTCGCAGATCAACCACTGGGACGGCACCCGGCGGATCACCACGTCCCTGCCCGCCAACGTGACCTCGATCGACGGCGTCGCCCCCGACGACCTGTGGGCCGTCGGCCACCGCGAGACGAGCGACGGCAGTGACAACGAAGAACTCACGCAGCCCGCGGCCGTCCACTGGGACGGCACGTCCTGGCAGCTGGTGGAGACCCCCGTCTATCGCTTCCCCCACCCGGTGCCGCCCGAGCCCGGCGCGTCGCTCGACCATGTCCTCGCCCTCACCGCCGACGACGTCCGCGGCTACGGCTCGCACAGCTTCAACCACGGGGAGATGGAGAACGAACCCCAGGACGAGGACGTACGCCTGGCCTGGGACGGCTCCCGCTGGACCAAGCGGCCCGACGCCGCGGGGGACTGCGCCGGACGCGACCCCATGGCGGTCGACGGCACGCATGGGCTCTTCCTGGAGGGCAACTGGTACGTCGGCAGGGATGGCGCCTGTACGAAGATCAATCGGCCGCGGTTGCCCAGCGAGGGTGGGGTGCGGGCGGGTTCCCGGCAGTCGTTGTGGCTGTCGGCCGTGGAGGTTGTGCCGGGCAGCGACCGGGTTCTCGGTGTGGGGCACGTCCAGGTCAACCAGAGCGGGAATCCGATGAGCAAGTCCGTGATCGTGTCGCTCAAGCGGTAGCGCTCTCCGCGCGGGGCAGTACTCGGAGTGCGGCGCTGTGTGGGCTTGTCGCGCAGTTCCCCGTGCCCCTTACGGGGCCGCTCCCCCCGCCGAACGTCGTGCTCCTAGATCGGCAGGCGGCGGAACACCGCCCGCGGTACGTGCCTCAGTGCCGACATGACCACCCGCAGTGCCCCCGGTACCCACACCGTCTCGGAGCGTCGGCGCAGGCCCGTCTCGATGGCTGTGGCGACCGCCTCGGGGGTCGTCGCGAGTGGGGCCTCCGGCAGGCCCGTCGTCATCCTGGTGCGGACGAAACCGGGGCGTACGACCATCACGTGGACGCCCGTTCCGTACAGGGCGTCGCCCAGGCCCTGGGCGAAGGCGTCGAGGCCTGCCTTGCTGGAGCCGTAGATGAAGTTGGCGCGGCGGGCGCGCTCGCCTGCCACCGAGGAGAGCACGACCAGGGAGCCATGGCCCTGGGCCTGGAGGGCCCGCGCGCACACCAGGCCCGAGGACACCGCGCCCGTGTAGTTGGTCTGCGCGACCCGGACCGCCGAGCCGGGCTCGTTCTCGTCGCGCGACTGGTCGCCGAGGACACCGAACGCGAGCAGTACGAGATCGATGTCGCCCTCGGCGAAGACCTTGCCGAGGGCGGTCTCGTGGGCGTCGGGGTCGAGCGCGTCGAAGGCGACCGTACGGACGTCCGCGCCGAGGACGCGCAGGTCGGCGGCGGCCGTCTCCAGGGCGGGCGAGGGGCGGCCGGCGAGCCACACCGTGCGGGTACGGCGGGCGATCAGCCGCCGTGCGGTGGCCAGCGCGATCTCGGACGTGCCGCCGAGGACGAGCATGGACTGGGGGGCACCGAAGGCGTCCTTCATGAGACCGAACTCCTATGGAGAGATTCAGATGGAGAGATTCAGAGAGAGTGGGAAAACCGAACTCACCGAGCGGCTCGTCTCAGAGGCCGAGGCGGCGGGACAGGTCCGAGGTGAAGACGGAACGCGGGTCCAACTCCTCGCGCAGCGCCCGGAAATCGCCCAGCCGCGGATACATCGCCGAGAGCAGTTCGGGCCGCAGCCGGGAGTCCTTGGCGAGGTAGACACGCCCGGCTGCAGCGGTCACCTCCTCGTCCAGCTCGTCCAGGAAGCCGTCGAGCCCCGGCAGGTTCGCGGGGATGTCCAGGGCGAGGGTCCAGCCGGGCATCGGGAAGGACAGCCAGCCCGGATCGCCCTCCCCGAAGCGCTTCAGGACGGCGAGGAAGGAGGGGCAGCGGCGCTGCGAGATGCGGTGCACGATCCGGCGCAGGGCGTCCTCCTGGCCGTATCCGACGACGAACTGGTACTGCACGAAACCGCCGCGCCCGTAGACGCGGTTCCAGTGCGGCACGCCGTCGAGCGGGTGGAAGAAGGTGGAGATCCGCTGCAGTTCGCCGCTGCGCGCGCGGGGCGCCTTGCGGTACCAGAGCTCGTTGAAGAGGCCGACCGTCGTCCGGCCCAGCAGTCCCTCGGGCATCCAGGCGGGGGCGGCGGGCAGTCGGCCGGGACGGAACTCCAGCGGGGCTCTACGCGCGCGCGTGCGTTCCGCCAGCGCCTCCAGGGGAGCGTGATCGCCCCGGGTCAGCACCGAACGCCCCATGGACGCGCCGCGGGCCAGCAGATCGATCCAGGCGACCGAGTAGCGGTAGCGGTGGTCGGTGGCCGTGAGGCGGGCCATCAAGTCGTCCAGGTCCGTGGCGCGTTCCGTGTCGACCGACATCAACGAGGTCGCCACCGGCTGCAGCCGGACAGTGGCCGTGAGGATGACACCGGTCAGGCCCATACCGCCCGCCGTCGCGTCGAAGAGGGGCGTGCCGTGGCTCACCGTACGGATCTCGCCGTCCGCGGTCAGCAGTTCGAAGGAGAGCACATGGCGGGCGAACGAGCCGGACACATGATGGTTCTTGCCGTGGATGTCCGCGCCGATCGCCCCGCCGACCGTCACATAGCGCGTCCCGGGCGTCACCGGCACGAACCAGCCCAGCGGCAGCAGGACTTCCATGAGGCGGTGCAACGAGACGCCCGCGTCGCACAGCACGGTCCCCCCGTCGGCGTCGATGGCGTGGACGCGGTCCAGGCCCGTCATGTCGAACACGGCCCCGCCCGCGTTCTGCGCCGCGTCCCCGTAGGCCCGTCCCAGGCCCCGTGGGATGCCCCCGCGGGGCCCGCACTCCCGGACGGCCGCCGCGGCCTCCTCGTACGAACGAGGGCGGATCAGAAGGGCGGTGGTGGGGGCGGTGCGGCCCCACCCCGTGACGGAAACCGTGTCGGCAGGCATGCACGCGACCGTATCGCCCGAAAGTGACGGCTAGTTCCCTAACATCCACGCTCTCCCCGAAATGGGTGATTAATGGGATGTCGCTCAATATTGCCGGAGTTCCAGCCGTGTTGACGTGAACAGTGAGTCCACATGGACCACCACGACGACGTCCCCGACCTGGACCACCGGATCCTCACGGCCATCCACGCCCGCGGCGCCGCCCCACGTGTCGCCGCCGCCGCGCGGGCCCTGTCCCTGGCCGGCGAGCACGGCGCGCTGTGGCTCGCGGCGGGCCTCGCCGGAGCGGCCGTCGACCGGGAGCGGCGTGGCGCCTGGCTGCGCGGCACGGCTCTGACCGCGGGCGCGCACCTGGCCAGCATGGGTGTGAAACGGCTCGTGCGCCGCCCGCGCCCAGGACACGTCGAACCCCTGGTCCGCACCGCGGGCCGGCACTCCTTCCCCAGCTCGCACGCCACCTCCGCGGCGGCTGCGGCCGTGGCCTTCGGAGCGCTCGGCGCGCACGCGGTGCCCCCGCTGGCCGCCGCGATGTGCCTCTCGCGGCTGGTCGTCGGCGTCCACTACCCCTCCGACGTGGCCGCGGGCGCGGCACTCGGCGCGATGACGGCCCGGCTCGGGGCCCGCTGGATGACCGGAGGTCGGGACCATGGCTGACACGGCCCTTCTGGAGAGCACGCGCAAGAAGCACGAGAAACAGCCCGCTCTGGAGAAAAGTGGCCTCCTAAGAGGGCTGATCAGGACCGCCCGTCCGAAACAGTGGGTCAAAAACATCCTCGTGGTCGCCGCCCCGGCGGCGGCCGGTGAGCTCTTCTCGCGCCACGCGCTCACCCAGATCGCGCTCGTCTTCGTGCTGTTCACGGCCTGCGCCGCCGGCGTCTACCTGGTCAACGACGCCCGGGACGCCGACGCCGACCGTGCCCACCCCGTCAAGCGCCACCGGCCGGTCGCCGCCGGACAGGTGCCCGTACCGGTCGCCTACTCCGTGGGGATCGCGCTCGCCGTCGTCGCCCCTACCGTGGCCGCGTTCCTGTGCTCCCCGCTCACCTCGGCCCTGCTGACCGCCTACCTGGGCATGCAGTTCGCGTACTGCATCAGCCTCAAGCACGTCCTCGTGATCGACCTCGTCGTGGTGACCACCGGGTTCCTGATGCGGGCCATGATCGGGGGCCTCGCGCTCGGGATCCCGCTGTCGCGCTGGTTCCTGATCACCACCGGCTTCGGCGCGCTGTTCATGGTCTCCGCGAAGCGCTACTCCGAAGCCGTGCAGATGGCCGGGAAAGCGGGCGCCACGCGCGCGTTGCTCACCGAGTACACCACCGGCTACCTGCGCTTCGTCTGGCAGCTCGCGGCCTCGGTCGCCGTCCTCGGCTACTGCCTGTGGGCCCTGGAGGAGGGCGGCGTACCCCACACCAGCGTCCTGCCCTGGCGGCAGTTGTCGATGGTCGCCTTCATCCTCGCGGTCCTGCGATACGCGGTGTTCGCCGACCGCGGCACCGCGGGCGAACCCGAGGACGTCGTCCTGCGCGACCGCGCGCTCGCCCTCATCGGCGTGGTGTGGCTCGCGATGTACGGCCTGGCGGTGGCCAACTGGTGAGCCACGCACAGCGGCTGAAGACCCCCGGGCCCCAGCCTCGGCTCCAGGCCCACCCCCAGTCACTGCCGAGGTCGCGGGCCCGGCGCCCCGGAGCCCAGGAACTGCTCGGCTTCGCCGCCGCCGGGCTCCTCGCGTACGCCGCCGATCTCGCCCTCTTCGTCTGGCTGCGCGGCCCCGTCGGACTGGACCCGCTCACCGCAAAGGCCCTGTCGTTCGTGGCGGGCTGCTCGGTCGCGTACGCGGGCAACGCGCTCGGCACCTACCGCCACACGACGACGGGGGGCCTGCGCCGGTACGCGGTCTTCTTCGCGGTGAACATCGCCGGCGCCCTCGTCCAGCTGCTGTGCATCCTCATCAGCCACTACGGCCTCGGTTTCACCTCCCCGCGCGCGGACACGGTGTCGGGTTCGGGAATCGGCATGGCGTTCGCCACTGTCCTGCGGTTTTGGGGTACCCGGACATTGGTTTTCCGAGGCGAGGGCAGAGTCGGATCATGGACTGGCTGAAAAAGCTCCCCGGCGTGGGCCCGTTGGTCACACGTCTGATGGCCACGCACGCGTGGCGCTCGTACGAACGGCTGGACCGGGTGAAGTGGACGCGGCTCGCCGCCGCGATGACCTTCATCAGCTTCGTCGCGCTGTTCCCGCTGATCACCGTCGCCGCCGCGATCGCCGCCGCGACGCTCGACAAGGAGGGGCAGGAGAAGCTGCAGGAGAAGATCGCCGAGCAGGTGCCGGGCATCTCCGACCAACTCGACATCGGCGGCCTCGTCGACAACGCCGGCACGGTCGGACTCATCGCCGGCGCGCTGCTGCTGTTCACCGGCATCGGCTGGGTCGGTTCGATGCGCGAGTGCCTGCGCGCGGTCTGGGAGCTGCCGGACGAGGAGGAGAACCCCTTCCTGAGCAAGCTCAAGGACGGCGGCGTACTCGTCGGCCTCGGCGGCGCCGTGCTCGTCACGCTCGCCGCCTCCACCGTCGCGTCGAGCGCGGTCGGCTGGACGGCACGGCTGTTCGGCATCGACGAGGACGGCTGGGGCGGGGTGCTGCTGCAGACCGCCGCGTTCGCAGTGGCCGTCCTCGCCGACTTCCTGCTGCTTCTGTACGTCCTGACGCTGCTGCCCGGAGTCCAGCCCGGGCGGCGTCGGCTCGTGGTCGCCGCGCTCATCGGGGCGGCCGGGTTCGAGCTGCTGAAACTGCTGCTCAGCGGCTATATGCAGGGCGTCGCGTCGAAGAGCATGTACGGGGCGTTCGGGGTGCCCATCGCATTGCTGCTGTGGATCAACTTCACCTCGAAGCTGCTGTTGTACTGCGCCGCCTGGACTGCGACGGAGCACGAGGAGCCGGCCGGGTCCGAGGAGTCGGCCGAGCCCGACGAGTCCACCCCGGAGGACGGAACGGCCGGGACCGGCGGGCCCACCGGAGCTGGCACGGTCGCCGACTCCGGCGGATCCACCGGCATCGGTAAACCCACCGGCATCGGCAAGTCCGCCGGTGTCAGCGGCGGCGGCGCATCAGGTCGGGCAGCGGCCAGCGGCGGTTGATCACGAAGACACCGGCCGCGAGGAGCACGAGGACGCCGCCCGTGATCGCCAGCGCGATGCCGACGCCGCTCGAACCCTCCGTCTCCGCCGAGGCCGCGACGGGCTTCGAGGAGGCCTCGCCGTCGCCCGAACCGCCCGCCTCGCCGGAGGCGTTCGCGCCCGGCTGCGCGTCCGTGTCCGCGCTCTTCGGCGGCACCAGCTCGCCCACCGGGTCGACCTTGCCGGACGCCTGGAAGCCCCAGTCGAGGAGCTTCGCGGTCTCCTTGTAGACCTGGTCGTGCTCCTCCTTCTCGGGGTTCATGACCGTGACGAGCAGCACCTTGCCGTCGCGCTCGGCGACACCCGTGAAGGTCGAACCGGCGTTCGTGGTGTTGCCGTTCTTCACACCTGCGATGCCTTTGTAGGCGTCGAGACCGTAGTCGCCGGTGAGCAGCCGGTTGGTGTTCTGGATCTCGAAGGACCCGCGGGTCGTCTTGCCCTTCTTGTTCTTCTTGGTCTCGCCGGGGAACTTCGCGCGGACCGTCGAGCAGTACTCCCGGAAGTCCTTCTTCTGCAGGCCGGAGCGGGCGAACAGGGTCAGGTCGTACGCCGAGGACACCTGCCCCTTCTCGTCGTACCCGTCCGGGCTGACCACGGTCGTGTCGAGGGCCTGGAGCTCCTCCGCGTGGGCGTTCATGTCCTTGACGGTCTGGTCGACGCCCTTGTTCATCGCGGACAGGACGTGGACCGCGTCGTTGCCGGAGCGAAGGAAGACGCCGAGCCACAGATCGTGGACCGTGTACGTCTCGTCCTCCTTTATGCCCACCATGCTGGAGCCCGAGCCGATGCCCGCCAGGTCGGACGGCACGACCTTGTGCTTCTCCGTCTTCGGGAACTTCGGCAGCAGGGTGTCGGCGAACAGCATCTTCAGCGTGCTCGCCGGAGGCAGCCGCCAGTGCGCGTTGTGCGAGGCGAGGACATCGCCCGACTCGGCGTCCGCGACGATCCAGGACCGGGCGCTCAGGTCCTTCGGGAGGACCGGGGCGCCGGTGCCGAGATTCGCCTGGGTGCCGGACCGGCCGAGCTGGGTGCCGCCCACGGTCGACATGTTCGCCGGGGGCGTGGCCGACGGACTGGTCGACGACTTGCCGGACGGCGAGGTCGACGTCGACGGAGTCGCCGACGGAGTCGAGGAGGGCTTGTCGTCCGCGAGGGCCGGCGCGGTGGCGGTCGCGGTGAGCGCGAGCGAGAACGACAACAGGGTGGCGGAGGTGACCAGCAAGGAGGACTTGGCGGTCTTTTTCATGGCGGGCACGGTCGAGAACGTACAGGGCGAGGGGCGGGAAGTCGCGCGGCCCTCCTCACCGTGGCTCGTACGATTGCGGTCGTTCCCGCTGTGGCCCTCCCCACCCCGGGCGCCGGTGCCGTTCGACGGCGGCGATACTGAACCCATGAAGCTCAGCCGTCCCGTCTCCTGGTTCCTGCTCGCCTTCGGAGTGTGGAGCTGGGTCATCTGGATCACTTTCGTCAAGAACCTGTGGAAGGACGGGAGTGGGCTCGCGTTCGACGACGCGGGCGATCCGACCGGGTACTTCTGGGTGCACCTGACGCTCGCCGTTGTCTCCTTTGTCTTGGGGACGGTCGTCGGGGGCATCGGGTTGCGCGGTGTTCGAGCCTTGCGTCATACGTCATAACGGGGAGTCTCCGCGTGATCATCGTGTTCGTGGTCCTGGTCCTGGCCGTGTTCGGCGGCCTGCACTGGTACGTGTGGCGTCGGATGGTGCGCGACACGACGGCGCGGCCGGGAGTGGCCCGTCGGGTGGGCACCGCCCTGGTCGTCGGCGGACCGCTGGTCATGTTCGCGGCGATCGCGTCCGAGCGGGCCGGGGCGCCGTTCTGGCTGCAGCAGGTGCTGGCCTGGCCCGGGTTCCTGTGGATGGCCTTCTCGCTCTATCTCCTGCTGGCTCTGCTGGTGGGGGAGGTCGTGCGGCCGTTGCTCCGGCGGGTGCTGGAGCGGCGTTCGACACCCACGGTCGAGCCGGTGGGCGTACGCGAGAGCGCACCCGTACCCGCGCGAGTCCCCGACCGGGAAGCCGAGCTTTCTTCCCGAGCCGAGTCCTCCTCCGAAGCCGAGGCTGAGGCCGGAATCGAAACCGAGGCCGAGGCCGAGGCCAAGCCCGATCGTGCCGAGAAGCCGGAGCCCGCGGCCACCGGTCCCTCGCGTCGCCTCTTCGTCTCGCGCGTGGTCGGCGGGGCCGCCGCCGCCGCAGCTGTGGGGACCGTCGGATACGGGACGTACGGCGTCCTGCGCGGGCCCAAGGTGAAGCGGGTGACCGTGCCCCTCGCCAAACTTCCCAGGTCGGCTCACGGATACCGGATCGCCGTCGTCAGTGATGTGCACCTCGGGCCCGTACTGGGGCGTGGGTTCGCGCAGAAGGTGGTCGACACGATCAACTCGACGCAGCCCGACCTCATCGCGGTCGTGGGAGACCTCGTCGACGGCAGCGTGAAGGATCTCGGGCCCGCGGCCGCGCCCCTCGCCCAGTTGAGGGCACGGCACGGGTCGTTCTTCGTCACGGGCAATCACGAGTACTTCTCCGGCGCCGAGGAGTGGGTCGCGCGCGTACGGGAGTTGGGGCTGCGCCCGCTGGAGAACGCCCGTACGGAACTGGCCGATTTCGATCTCGCCGGGGTCAACGACGTGGCCGGTGAGGACGAGGGGCAGGGACCCGACTTCGTCAAGGCGCTCGGTGACCGGGACCGGTCGCGGGCATGTGTGTTGCTGGCACATCAGCCGGTGCAGATCCATGATGCCGTCGACCATGGCGTGGATCTTCAGCTCTCGGGGCACACGCACGGCGGCCAGTTGTGGCCCGGCAGCCTCATAGCGGATCAGGCCAATCCGACCCTCGCCGGTCTGGAGCGGTACGGGGACACGCAGTTGTACGTGTCGCGGGGCGCCGGTGCCTGGGGGCCGCCCACGCGGGTGGGCGCGCCGTCGGACATCACGGTCGTGGAGCTGGCTTCCAGACAGGCCTGAGGCGCACACGTCACGCCGGGGAGCGAGCTGTGGAAGCGGCCGGAAACCATCGCTTGGTCAGCTTTCTCCCAACACTCCCCATAAGCCTTTCCCTGCCCGAAACCCCTGTGGTTGAGTGCCTCGCGCCACCGGGGAGTGGCATGAGGAGCCACTGGGGGAGTGGCGGGATCGAGCCACGGGACAGTGGCTCCAGGAGGGGCGCCGATGCGATCGGTTCGCATACGGATTCTCGCGGTGGTTCTGGTGCTGGTCGCCGTGGGTGTGGGCGGCTGGCAGCTGCTGCCGACGGGCGGCGGCGGGTCCATCACCGTCGGTACGACGGACGCGGTGACGGCCCTCGATCCGGCGGGCGCCTACGACGCCGGATCCTGGGACCTGTTCAGCAACGTCTTCCAGTCGCTGCTGACCTTCGAGCCGGGCGGCGCGGACCCCGTGCCGGACGCCGCCCGGAGCTGTGGATTCGTCGGTACGGGCCTGACCACGTATCGGTGCACGCTGAAGGCGGGCATCACGTTTCCCAGCGGGCACAGGATGACCGCCCAGGACGTGAAGTTCTCCTTCGACCGGGTCAGGTCCATCGACTCGGCCGTGGGACCCGCCTCGTTGTTCGACACGCTGGCTTCGGTGGACGCGAGCGGGCTCACCGTCACCTTCCATCTGTCGTCGCCGGACGCCACGTTCCCGTTCAAGGTCGCCACCGGCGCCGGTTCGATCGTCGACCACACCCGCTACTCCGGGCACTCTCTGCGTACCGACAACGGGGTCGACGGTTCGGGACCGTACACACTGAAGACTTACACGAAGGATCAGCGGGCCGTTCTGACGCCCAACTCCCGCTATCGGGGGGCGGCGCAGAGCAAGGGTGAATCCGCCGTCGTGCGCTACTACGCGACCCCTGAGAAACTCGATGCCGCGTGGAAGGCCAAGAAGGTCGACGTCGTCTCGCGCACGCTGCCGCCGAAGGTGCTCGCCGGGCTGTCGCCGAGCGACCCGGGCCATCGCGTCACGGAGGCGGCCGGTGCCGAGACCCGCAATCTGTACCTCAACGTGCGAGCGGGATCGCCGCTCCACGACCGCCGGGTACGGCAGGCGCTGGCCCTGCTGGTCGATCGCGACGAACTGGCCGCGACTACGTACCAGGGCACGGTGGATCCGCTCTACTCGCTGATCCCCGCGGGCATCACCGGGCACACGGCCTCCTTCTTCGACGCCTACCCGAAACCCGACCCCGCGCGGGCGAAGTCACTGCTCGCGGCAGCCGGGGTGAAGGTGCCCGTGCGCTTCACCTACGGCTACGCGAAGGGAAAGGACGCGGCAGGCGCGGAAGCCGCCGAGCTCAAACGGCAGTTGGAGCGGGGCGGACTGTTCCAGGTGACGCTCAAGGGCTACGAGTGGACCGACTTCCAGAAGCGGTACGCGGACGGCGAGCTGGACGCGTACGCCGTCGGGTGGGTCGCCGACTTCCCCGACCCGGACAACTTCACCGCGCCGCTGGTGGGCACCGGCGGCAGCATGAAGAACGGCTACAGCAGCAAGGACGTGGACCGGCGGATTCAGGACAGTCGGCAGTACGCGGACCGCAGTCGCACCGAGGGGGACTTCCGGGCGGTACAGGACGACGTCGCCCGCGATGTTCCGCTGGTTCCGCTGTGGCAGCGCAAGGACTACGTACTGAGCAGCGAGGCCGTGGGCGGCGGCCAGTACCTGTCGGACGGCACCGGAGTCTTCCGGCTGTGGAGCCTCGACCGGATCTGACGCGTTCGCGCGGGGTTGACGATTGCGTCAGTGACGCGATGGGCTCACCCCACGCAGCACCTTGTGACGAAGGTGTGCGTGGGGTGAGGAGCAAATGTGTTGAGACGCAACTCCTTCCGGCTGCCCCGGCATCCGGCTTCGGTCGGGCTCGCCCGGCGCCGGGTGCGTGACCATCTGTCGAACTGGGGGCACAGCAAGGGGGAGCAGGCGTTCGAGGACGTCGTGCTGCTCGTGTCCGAGCTGGCGACGAACGCGGTGCGCCACGGGCCGCTGCTGGAGCGGGAGTTCGAGGTCGCGGTCACCGTACTCGCGGACGGCTCCTGCCTCATCGAGGTCTCCGACGAGAGTCCCGTCCAGCCCCGCCTGCGGGTGGTCGGAGAGTACGACGAGGAGTCCGGTCGAGGCCTGACCATGGTGGAACACCTCACAACCGCCTGGGGAGTATGGAGCCGAGGAAGATACGGCAAGACGGTATGGGCACTGGTCCCGGCGGCATAGCGCCTGTGTGGGGGACGAAGGACAGGGGCGCAGCCCCGTCCTTCAGGGGCGCGGGGAGCTGCGCGACAAGCCCCCACCGGCCCGCAGCCAACAACGCACCGCAAGCCCCATGAACATCACCCCGCACAAGCCTTCGCAGGCAACGTAACCGTCACCGCCAACCCCTCCCCCGGAGCCGTCCGCACCTCCACCTCACCCCCATGGGCCACGACCACGCCCTGAACGATGGCCATCCCGAGCCCGCTGCCTGCGCCCCCACCCGCCCGGAAGAACCGGTCGAAAATCCGCGAGGCGTCATCCTCCTCAAGACCGGGCCCCTCGTCGGAGACACAAAGACGCACAACCCCGTCGACCCGCTCCAGGCCGAGCGTGACCGCGACATCCGCCGGCGTGTGCGTCCGTACGTTCGCCACGAGGTTGCCCAGGACCTGACGCAGGCCCGACTCGTCGGCGTGTATCAGCAGGGCCCCGTCGGCGCCCACGGACACCGGCCGCTCGGGCTGCTGGGCCCGCAGATCCTCGGCCGCGTCACGCACGAGACGGCTCAGGTCGACGTTCTTGAAGCGCAGTTCGGGCTGCTGGTCGAGGCGGGCCAGGGTGAGCAGCTCGTCGACCAGGCGGGCCATGCGGTCGGCCTCACCGGTCATCCGGTCCCAGGCCCGCTTGCGCTCGCCGGGCTCGCGCAGCATGCCCTTGTCGTACAGCTGGAGGTAGCCGCGGATCGCCGACAGCGGCGTGCGCAGTTCGTGGGAGGCGTCCGCGACGAAGCGGCGCAGCTGCGTGGCGCTCCGCTCACGGGTGCGGTACGCCGACTCGACCTGGTGGAGCATCGAGTTGAGGGCGAGCCGCAGCTGCTCGACCTCCTGGGTCGGGTGGTGGCTGGAGGGCACGCGCCGGGCCAGATCCCCCTCGGCGATCGCCGACGACGTCTCGACCATGTCCTCCAGGGGCCGCAGCCGGCGGCTCACGCTGAGCATGGTCAGTACGGCGAGGAGCGCCAACAGCAGGACACCGAAGGTCAGATCGAGCTTGAGGGCCTTGGCCATGCCCTTGTGCAGGGCGTCCGTCGAGGTGGCCAGCAGGATGGTCGTGCCGTCCGTGAGGGAGACACCTATGACCCGGAACGGGGCGCCGTCCACGCTCACGTCCCGCGGCTCTGCGTCGCCGGTGAGGGACTGGGGGTCGTCCACGGCCGCGGCCAGCGCCCGCTGGTTCTCCGTCGGTTCGAAGGTGCCGATCGTGAGGGTTTTTCCCTTCGCGTCGACCATGGCGAAGAGGGAGTCCGAGTTCGGCGGCCCCTGCGATTCCGGGATCTTCCCGTCGCGGACGAAGGCCAGCGCGCTCATCGAGTCGATCTGCCGCGCCGTGAGCTGCGTACTCCCAAGTGAGTCCCGCGTCTTGAGCAGCTCCGAGTCGACCTGGTCCAGCAGGTAGTACCGCATGCCCATCAGGCTGACCGCCGTCGCCACGATGATGCCGAGCGCCAGCAGCGCCACGTTGGCCAGCGTCAGCTTGCCGCGCAGCGAGTGGATGCCATGGCTGTGGTGGTGGCGGAAGATCATGCGAGCCCGTATCCGACGCCCCGGCGTGTCGTGATCACCGGGGCGCCGAGGGCGTCGAGTTTGCGCCGCAGATAGCTGATGTACGTCTCGACGACGGTCGACTCGGCCGAGTGCTCGTACTGCCAGACGTGGCGCAGGAGTTGCTCCTTGGGGACGATCCGGCCGCCGTTGCGCACGAGGAAGCGCAGAAGCGCGTACTCCGTGGGGGTGAGTTCGACCGAGCGGCCCGCGCGGTGCACCGAGTACGTCGTCTCGTCCAGCTCCAGGTCTCCGTAGCGCAGGGGCGGGCGCTCGGGGAGGACGTCGGCCGGGCGGGTGCGGCGCAGGACCGCGGTGATGCGGGCGATCACCTCGTCGATGTTGAACGGCTTGGTGATGTAGTCGTCGCCGAAGGCGAGCGCGCCGACGATCTCCGCGGGTGCGTCCCGCGCGGTCAGGAACACCAGGGCCAGGTCGGGCTGTTTCGCGCGCAGTTCGCGGCCCAGCGCCCGGCCGTCGCCGTCCGGGAGCATCACGTCGAGGAGCGCGGCGTCCGGGCGGGTGCGCTCGGCCAGCGTCAGCGCCTGGCGCACGGTCCCCGCCGTCATCACCTCGAAGCGGTGGTAGCGCAGAGCGATGGCCAGGACGTCCGCGATGCTCGGTTCGTCCTCGACGACCAGGACGGTCGCCCCCTCGTGAGCGGTCATGTCCCCAGTATCGGCGCGGGCACTGACAACGGGGCCGGGTCGTGCCTTGGAGTTCCTTGTGAGTCATGGCCGAGTCGTGTCCACGGGTGCGCGCCACCCCGATGCTGAGCCGCAGGACCTGGGGGACCGACCGACGACCGATCTAAGGAGCGTTGAGGCGTGACGACATTGGCACGGTGGTGCTATCGGCACCGGCTGGTGGTCCTGTTGTTGTGGGTGGGGGCGCTGTTGGGGCTGGGCTTCGCGGGATCCGCCGCGGGCACGAACTACGCGGACACCTTCACCCTTCCGAACACGGACTCCACGCGCGCGTACGACCTGATGGAGAAGGCCTTCCCGGAGCGCTCCGGCGACACCGACACGGTGGTGTGGAAGGTCGACGACGGATCCGTACGGGACGATTCCGTACGCTCCCGGATCGAGCCCGCCCTGGAGGAGATCGGGCGGATGAAGGGCGTCGGCGACGTCAGCAGCCCGTACGCCGCCCAGGGGGCCACCCAGATCAGCGAGAACGGGCGGATCGCCTACGCCCAGGTGACCTTCACCGAGCAGGCGAACGGCGTCCCCAAGGAGCTGGTCCAGGACGTCGTCGACACGGCACAGGACGCCGAACGCGCCGGCCTCCAGGTGGAACTGGGCGGCCAGGCGATCACCCGGATCCAGGAACCGCCCACCGGTATCGCCGAGATGGTCGGCATCCTGGCCGCTGCCGTCGTCCTCTTCCTCGCCTTCGGCTCGCTCTTCGCGATGCTGCTGCCGCTCGTCGTCGCGATCGCGGCCCTCGGCACCGGCCTGATGGCGACCTCACTGCTCAGCCATGTCACCGACGTACCCGAAGTGGCCCCACTGCTGGGCTCGTTGATCGGTCTCGGCGTGGGCATCGACTATGCCCTGTTCATCGTGACGCGGCACCGGCGGGGCATCCTGCGCGGCATGAAGCCCGAGGAGGCCGCCGTCACGGCGCTCAACACCTCGGGCCGTGCCGTGCTGTTCGCGGGCGGCACGGTGTGCATCGCGCTCGCCGGCATGCTCGTGATGAACATGCGCTTCCTGGACGGCGTGGTCGTCGCGACCTCGCTGACCGTCGTGCTCAGCGTCCTCGCCGCGACCACCCTGCTGCCCGCGCTCCTCGGCCTGCTCGGCATGCGCGTCCTCAGCCGCAAGCAGCGGCGCAGGCTCGCCGAGACGGGACCGGAGCCGGCCGAGGCGAGCGGCCTTGCGGCACGCTGGTCCATGTACGTGCAGAAGCGGCCGCGCTCGATCGCCGCCGGGGCACTGGTCGTGATGGTGATCCTCGCGCTGCCCGTCCTGTCGATCCGGCTCGGCGCCACCGACCAGGGCAACCACAAGGACTCGACGACGACACGCCAGGCGTACGACCTGCTCGCCGAGGGCTTCGGGCCCGGCTTCAACGGCCCGCTCCAGGTGGTCGTGGACGGCGGCGACACGGACGCGCTCGTGTCGACCATCCGCTCGACCGAGGGCGTCGCCCAGGTCGCCGCCGCGCCGCCCTCCCAGGGCGTCACGGTGATCCAGGTCGTGCCCACCACGTCACCGCAGTCCGAGAAGACGGACCAGCTGATCGACCGGCTGCGGGACGACGTGATCCCGGAGTCCGGAACCGAGGCCCATGTGGGCGGAGTGACCGCCGTCTTCAAGGACTTCGCGGCCGTCACGGGGGACCGGCTGCCGTACTTCGTCGCGGCGATCATCACGCTCGGCTTCCTGCTGCTGATGGTGGCCTTCCGCTCCCTGGTGGTGCCCCTGACGGCAGCCCTGATGAACCTCATCGCGGCCGCCGCGTCCTTCGGAGTGCTCGTCGCGATCTTCCAGTGGGGCTGGGGCACGGAACTGCTCGGCATCGGCAAGGAGGGGCCGATCACCGCCTTCCTGCCGGTCATCATGCTGTCGCTGCTCTTCGGGCTCTCGATGGACTACCAGGTGTTCCTGGTGAGCCGTATGCACGAGGAATGGGTGCACACCAAGGACAACGCGCGGGCGGTCCGGGTCGGCCTCGCCGAGACCAGCCGGGTCATCAACTGCGCGGCTTTGATCATGATCTGCGTGTTCTCCGCGTTCGTCCTCAGCGGCGACATGGAGGGCGCGATGGCGGGCATCGGGCTCGCGGCGGCGGTCGCGCTGGACGCGTTCATCCTGCGTACGGCGCTGGTGCCGGCCGCGATGCACCTCCTGGGGAACTCCAACTGGTGGCTGCCCGCCGGTCTGGAGAAGCGGCTGCCGCATCTGGCCGTCGAGCCCCGCGAGGAGGAGGTCTCCGAGCCCCACGCGCGCGTGCCCGACGACACCGACGGCGGTTCGACCGTGATCCACGGCTTCGTCCGCACCCCGGACGGCGCACCCGTAGAAGGCGCCGCGCTGACCCTGCTCTCCAAGGGAGGCCGTCAGCTCGACCGGGTGACGTCCCTGGCCGACGGCTCGTACATCGTTTCGGTGCCCTCCGCGGGCTCGTACCTGCTGGCCGTGACGGCCGCCGAGCACCCCTCCCGCGCCCGGCACGTGATGGTCGGTGCCGAGCCCCTGGTGTACGACGTGGAACTCGCGGAGGACGAGGTGGACGCCGTGAACTGACCGCGCGGGGGCGCTATTTCGCGGACTTCTTGGCGGGGTCGGGCAGTGCGTTCGTCATCCCCGGCAGGAAGTCCGTGAACAGCCCGTGGACCTCACGGACCAGGGGCCGCAGCACCCGGAAGCGGGCCAGTGAGATGCCGAGCGAGGTGAGGCGGGCACCTCGTTCGGCGAGGCGGTAACTGCGCTCGCGACCCTCCGTACGGTCGAAGATCCAGTACAGGACGAGGCCCATCTGGGAGAGCCAGAGCAACTCGGGGAGCACCTCCCGCAGCTCTTCCGGGATCTTCGCCTTGGAGCCCGCCAGCACCTCTCGGCAGACCCCGATGGCTTCCACGCGCGCGTGCTCCGACTCGGCGGAGAACGGGCTGAGCGGGCTGTCCGGATCGGCCGCGTTCTTGAAGAACTGCACCGCGAACTCGTGGTACGGAGTCGCCACGTCCAGCCACGCCTTCAGCACCCCGGCGATCCGCGCCTCCAGATCCTTCTCCTGGTCCATGACCTCACGGACCGCCGCCCGGTGCTCGGCGGCGAGCCGGTCGTAGAAGCCCTGGATCAGGTGTTCCTTGCCGGCGAAGTAGTAGTACGCGTTGCCTACGGAGACCCCGGCCTCCTTGGCGATGGCCCGCATCGTCGTCTTCTCGTAGCCCCGCTCCTGGAACAGGCGCATCGCCGTCTCCAGGATCAGGGCCCGGGTCTGCTCGCTCTTGGCGGGCGTACGGGACGGCCGGGCGGGGCCGTCCGGCTCCGCGGGACCGTCCGGACGACTGGCGCTGTCTTTCTCTGCTGGCACGGGAGAGAGCCTAACGAGGCGCGCAGGTGTCGCTGTCGCAGGCGGGTGCGTTGTAGGTCCACCCCGTGGCCGGGGAGTACTGCCATCCGTCGGCCCCGTAGTACGCGCCTCCGCCCCAGGCGCCGTGCCTGCGGGCCCATTGGCCCTCGCGCCACTTTGCGGCGGCGAGGACCGCGCCGCGCGCGAGCCGTGCCCCGGCCGGCGTGCTGAACCGGTGGGCCGCCGGGCGGTACTCGGCCAGCGCCCACAGGGTGACGATCCAGGCGGCGGTGCCCCGGTAGACCTGGCCCGAGTCGCCGATCACGGTGATCTCGTCGAGCGTGGCCGCGTGGTCGAGCCCCGGGAAGCGCCGCATGGCGGCCTCCGAGCCGGCGGGCACCAGCTCCAGGGGCACCAACTGGCGCTGCCGTACGAGCCAGTCGCGGACAAAGGCGCAGAGCGAGCACTGCGCGTCGTACAGGACGGTGAGCCCGCGGACCGGGACGCGCGCGGCGTCCCGGTCCGGGGTGGCGGCGGTGGCCATCGTGGTCACGCCCCGACCGCCGGGGCGACCCAGTCCTGCGGCGGCACGGGCGGCTGCTGCTCGCGCTCCATGAGGCCCCGGCGCCGGATCTTGTTGAGGACGTACACATTGCCCAGGTGCATGGCGCCGAGCACCAGGAGCACCACGCCGAGCTTCGTCGACAGGGCCTCGAAGACCCCGCGGGCGTCGGCGATCTCCTCGTCCTGGCTCAGATAGAGGGCCACGAAGCCCAGGTTCACCAGGTAGAAGCCCACCACCAGCAGGTGGTTGACGGCGTCCGCGAGCTTCTCGTTCCCGTGCAGCACATCCGCCAGAAAGATCCGCCCGTTCTGGCTGAGCGTCCGTGCCACCCAGATCGTCAGCGCCACGCTGACCAGCAGATATATGACGTAAGCGACGACCGTGAGGTCCATGTCCCCACCCCTTCCCGACTTCTTGAACGCGTTCAAAACGCGCTGTCGAGGAAGAATGTAGACCTGTTTTTGAACGTGTTCAAGTGGATTGCGGGGCGTGCGTGTGTGACGTGCGGCTCAGGCCGCGAGGGGGTGGGGGAGAGGCCCAGGAGGGGGCTGAGTGCCGGTGTGCCGGGTGGTCGGGTGGCTGGGGCGTGCCCGGTCGGTGCCGCGAGTGCGGCTCAGCCGGTGCGTGCCAGTTCCGGGCGTTTGCCGTAGTCCGTGAAGCCGATGACGTTGCCCCAGGGGTCGGCGATCTCGACGGTCCAGCCGGTGGCGACCGGGAAGGGCTCGTCCAGGGGCTGGATCCCTGCCGCGGTCAGCGCCCGCGCCGTCACCCGGGCGTCCCGCACCTCCAGCCACACGCGGCACGCCGGCCAGGACGGCCCCCGCTGTCCGAGCTCCTCGTCCACGCGCAGCAGCACGCCCGGAGTCTCGTTCCCGACCTTCAGCAGGGCGATCCCGGCCTCGTCCAGGCGGAAGGCCACCGGAAACCCGGCCCGTCCGTAGAAGCCCAGCGCCTCTTCGAGATTCCCGACGGGCAGCAGCACGTTGTCGAAACCGAGCAGTTCGTACGACTCGTCATCTGACATACCGTCAGAATAGGTCGCCGTCCGCTCAGGGCGACGGAACCGGCTGCGGCGTCGCGCGCGTGGCGAGCAGCCGCAGCGCCCTGTCCGTCGCGGAGCCGGGCTCCGCCGTGTACGTGACCAGCGTCTGGCCGGGATCGGAGGGCAGCGGCAGCGACTCGTAGTGCAGCCACAGCTCGCCCACGACCGGGTGGGTGATGTGCTTCACGCCGTAGCACAGGCCCCGTACGTGCTGCTGGTCCCAGCAGCGGCGGAACAGCGCGCTGTGCTCCAGCAGGTCGGCGATCAGCGCGCCGAGGGCGGGATCGCCGGGGTGCCGGCCCACGTCCGCGCGGAGCGTCGCCGCCATGTACTCGCCGCCCGCCTCCCATTCCGGATACAGCGACCTGGACTGCTCCTCGTGCAGGAAGTACAGCCGGGCCAGATTCCGCTCACGCGGTTCCAGCGCGGCGAAGTCGTAGGAGATCCGCCCGCCGAGCGTGTTCCAGGCCAGGACGTCCATGGCCGCGCTGCACACGTACGCGGGCACGTCCCCCATGGCGTCCATCAGCAGCCGGATGCCCTGCCGCACCTGCTGCGAGGCCGTCGTCCCCGTCGACGGCGTCCTGCGTCCGGGAAGGGTCAGGTCCCGCAGATAGGCGTACTCGGAGTCGGTCAGCCGCAGCGCGCGGGCGACGGCGTCCAGGACGGAGTCCGAGATGTTGGGCGTACGACCCTGCTCGATGCGCGTGTAGTAGTCCACGCTGATCCCCGCCAGCTGGGCGGCCTCCTCGCGCCGCAGGCCCGGCACCCGTCTGCGGTTGATCCCCGCCGGGAGTCCCAGCTCGGCCGGGTCGAGAGCGGCACGGCGGGCCTTGAGGAACCCGCTGATGTCGGGTTCGGGACGCGTGACCATGCTCCGAGTATCGCCCAGCCGGACCATGGCCGATGCCGATGCCGATGCCGATGCCGATGCCGTCGCCGGATCCGCCCGCGGCTCCTGCGCCGCCGGTTCCTGGTACTGGCAGACCCAGGCTGGACCGGGCCTGGTCCGGATCCGCGGTGGGAGGGAGGGTCGAAAGGTATCCACACAGCCACGTGAAGCAAGTCATTGCCACGTGAAGCACGCCATACCTACATGAATCAATTCATAGCCATGTGAAGCCCAAGGAGGCTCGACCCCTATGCAGCGCAGGATTCTGGGCGGCACCGGCATCTCGGTCAGCGAGTACGCCCTCGGCGCGATGATGTTCGGGGAGATCGGCAACCCCGACCACGACGATTCCGTACGGATCATCCACGCGGCCCTGGAAGCGGGCATCAACTTCGTGGACACCGCCGACATCTACAGCACCGGCGAGTCCGAGGAGATCGTCGGCAAGGCACTCAAGGGGCGCCGCGAGGAGGTCGTCCTCGCCACCAAGTTCCGGCTGCCCATGGGCGACGAGCCCAACCTGGCGGGAGGCTCGCGCCGCTACATCATGCGCGCGGTCGAGGACAGCCTGCGACGCCTGGACACCGACTACATCGACCTCTACCAGATGCACCGTCCCGACCCGCTCACGGACATCGACGAGACCCTGTCCGCCCTGTCCGACCTCGTACGGTCCGGAAAGGTACGGGTCGTGGGCTCCTCCTCCTTCCCGGCCGACCAGATCGTGGAGGCCCAGTGGACGGCCGAGCGGCGCGGCCACGTCCGGTTCCGTACCGAGCAGCCGCCCTACTCGATCCTGGCCCGCGGGGCGGAGGGCAGCATCCTCCCGGCGGCCCAGCGCTACGGCATGGGCACGCTGACCTGGGGTCCGCTCAGCGCCGGCTGGCTCTCCGGCCGCGACCTCGCGGCCAGCGGGCGCGCCAAGCTGGAGGGCTTCAAGTTCGACCCGGCCCTGCCCGGCAACGCGGCCAAGCTCGCCGCGGTCGCCGACCTCAAGAAGGTCGCCGCCGATGCCGGTCTCCCGCTCCCGCACATGGCCCTGGCCTTCGTGCGCGCCCACCCGGGCGTCACCTCGGCCATCATCGGCCCGCGCACGATGGACCAGCTCACCGACCTGCTGGCGGGCGCCGACGTCACCCTCGACGACGCGATCCTGGACCGCATCGACGAGATCGTTCCGCCCGGCACGGACCTGAACCGGGCCGACAACTACTTCGTCGAGCAGCCCGCGTTGACGGACCCGTCGCTGCGCCGCCGCAGGTAGCGCGGAGGGTGCGGCCCGCAGCGGAGGGTACGGCCCGCGGTGCGGCGGGGTCCTGAAACCGGGGCCCCGCCGCCTGATTTCCCCCCGCGGTGACTGATTGTCAGTGGTGCCTCGTACTGTCGGGGGCATGGGAATGGTGACGTTCGTCGACGAGACGACAAGCGGGGACCGCGCTGCGGGCTGGGGGCTGGAGATCGCCGAGGAGCGGCTCGCACTGCGCGAGTTGATCCGGCGGCGGGTCTTTCAGGAGGTCGCCGAGTTCAACGCGCGTACGCCGGAGGTGTTCCAGGGACTGGTGCAGCCCAAGGACACCGAGCGCGTGCTGAACGGATACGCGTTGCGGACGCCCCGCCGGATAGATCCCGAGGCCCAGACGGATTTGGCGCTCAAGGCCTTCGCGGGGAACGGGTTCCTGGTGCTGGTGGGGGACCGGCAGCTCACCGACCTCGACGAGGAGATCGAGCTGGCGCTCGGTACCGAGGTCACGTTCCTGAAGCTCGTCGCGCTGGTGGGTGGCTGATGACGTCGATGCGATCGAACAAGCAGAAGATCCGCAACCAGATCGCCGCGGGGAACATGGGCAGGCTCGCCGACGAGGCGCTGAAGGCCGCTGCCGCCAACCACGGCTTCTGGGGTGACGACTGGAGCGAGATCTTCGACGCCCTGCGCGACCTGCCCCTGGAGGAGCGTCGCCGGCTCGCCCACGCGCTCATCGAGCGCTTCCACTCCCTCGACACGCAGCCGGAGACCCGGCAGAAGGTGCTGACGCTGCTCGGCATCATCGCCCGTGACCTGCCCGACGACTTCTTCCTCCCCACCGAGCGGCTGGCGGAGCTCGAAGCGCTCGGTGCCCGGCACTCCTTCTGGCACGCCACGCGCCTCGACCTCCTGGCGGAGGCGGAGCTCGCGACCGGTCGACAGCTCGCGCCCTCCGTCGTGGCCGTCTTCCGTCGTACGGCCCTTGCCGCCTACCGCGCGGAGCACCTCGTGGAGTTGGTCAAGAAGCTCACCACCCCAGTCCTCAACGTCGGCGAGGCGTGGGCCGATCACGCCATGGAGCAGGTCACCGGCTCGGACGACGACCCCTGGCACGCCCTGCTCGTCCACGCGCTCACGGCCACCGCCTCCAAGCCCAGCGCCAAGTGGGACAAGCAGGCGCAGGCTCTCATCGGCACCATCGGAGCGGACCGGGTCGGGCGGACCGTGTTGTCCTGGCTCGCCCTCGTCGGCCGCCCGCGCACCATCCCGCTGGAACGCCAGACGTACGAGCCGGACATCAACAACGGCTACGACCCGTACAACGCCAACGCCCTGCGGGGCCTCGCCTGGCTGCTGTCCATCCTCCCGCCGCACCCCGACACGGCCCGGGCGCTCGGCGCGCTCGTCGAGACCTCCCTCAAGAAGGTCGCCGGAATGGGCCCGCGCAACCCGAAGGTCGCCAACGCGGGCGTCATCGCGCTCTCCCGCGTCGACAGCGAGGCGGCCCTCGCCGAACTCGCCCGCCTGGCCACCCGGGTGACGTACAAGAACACGGCGAAGCTGCTCGACGTCGCGCTGGAGGCGCGCGCCACCGCGCTCGGCCTGAGCCGGGAGGAGATCGAGGAGCTCGCCGTCCCGGCGTACGGGCTCACCGAGGTGGGGCGTGCCCGGCACCAGCTCGGGGACGTCACCGCCCTCATCGAGATCCACGGCACCAAGTCCGTGTTCGGCTGGCGCAACGCGGCGGGTAAGGAGGTCAAGAGCGTGCCCGCCTCGGTGAAGCGGGACCATGCCGACGAGCTCAAGGAGCTCAAGGCCGCCGCCAAGGACATCGACAAGATGCTCTCGGCGCAGGCGGAGCGGCTCGACCGCCAGTTCCTGGCCCGGCGCACCTGGGCGTACGACGCCTGGCGCGAGCGCTACATCGACCACCCACTGGTCGGCACCCTCGCCCGACGCCTCCTGTGGACGGTCGACGGCAGACCGGTCGGGTTCGCCGACGGCGAGCTGCGCACGCTCACCGACGACCCGGTGACCACGGGTTCGGAGGTCGAGCTCTGGCATCCGGTGGGGCGCGAACCCGCCGAGGTCGTCGCCTGGCGCGACTGGCTGGAGCGGCACGAGATCACCCAGCCGTTCAAACAGGCCCACCGCGAGGTGTACCTCCTCACCGACGCCGAGCGAGCCACGGGCACGTACTCGAACCGTTTCGCGGCGCACGTGCTGCGACAGCACCAGTTCAACTCGCTGGCCGCGATCAGGGGTTGGCGCAACAAGCTCCGGCTGTGCGTCGACGACTCGGCTCCGCCGGCCGTCCGGGAACTGCCCCAGTGGGGCCTGCGCGCCGAGTACTGGATCGAGGGCGACGGCGAGGAGTACGGCGAGGACACCACGGAATCCGGCAGCTACCTGCGGTTGCGCACCGACCAGGTCCGCTTCTACCCGATCGCCGCCCCGGAGAACTCGGCGCACTGCTACGGCGGCGAGTACAGCATGTGGCTGAGGGACGGACAGGACCCGGTCGAGCCGCTGCCCCTCACCGAGATCCCGCCCCTCGCCCTCTCCGAAGTCCTGCGCGACGTCGACCTGTTCGTGGGTGTCGCGAGCGTCGGCAACGACCCGACCTGGCAGGACGGCGGCCCCGGCGGCCGTTTCCAGGAGTACTGGTCGGGCTACAGCTTCGGCGAGCTGAACCAGAGCGCCGAGACCCGCCGGGCCCTCCTCGACCGCCTGATCCCCCGCCTCGCGATAGCCGACCGCTGCACCCTGGAGGGCCGCTTCCTGCACGTGAAGGGCGAGCGCCACACGTACAAGATCCACCTCGGCTCGGGCAACATCCTCATGACCCCGAACGACCAGTACCTGTGCATAGTCCCGAAGTCCGCGCCGACGTCTCCCCAGACCGGCTACCTGCCGTACGAGGGAGACCGCACCCTCGCCGTCATCCTCAGCAAGGCGATGATGCTGGCCAAGGACACGGAGATCACGGACCCGACGATCCTCAGCCAGCTGTAGCCGGTGCCGGGACGTCGAATGCCGCCCCCGCTATCCGCAGGACGTACGGCAGTTCCGGGTAGCGATCCGTCGGGTTGAGGGCGTAGACCAGGACGCGGCGGAGGTCGCGGGTGGCGAAGACGCCGCTCGTGTAGCCGGGGACGTGTCCGCTCTTGCCCCAGACGACCGTGCCGTCGGGGAACTCGGTGCGCTGGAGGCCGCCATAGCTGAACTGCTTGTCGCCGCCGGCCGCGGCGGGCATCCGGAAGAGGTCCTTCTGCTGGGCCGGAGGGAGGAGGTGACCGCGGTACAGGGCGGTGAAGAAGCGGGCCAGGTCGGGGGCGTTGGAGATCATGCCGCCCTCCGCCCAGCCGTACGGGTTCTGGACGCTCACGTCCTTGAGGTCGCCGGAGTCCGGCACTGCCACCAGGCCGCGTGTGTGGGGCGCCGGGATCGACCAGTCGTCGAGGGCGGGGACGTACGTGTCACGCAACCGGAGGGGTTTCAGGATGCGGGAGCGGACTTCGGAACCGTACGAGTGGCCGGTCACCTGCTCGATGATCAGACCCGCGATGAAGTAGTTGATGCCGTTGTAGCGCGTGGCTTTGCCCGGTTCCGTCGGCTCTCCGCAGGCCAGGGAGGCGTCCACGGCCTCGCGCGGTGACATGTCCTCCGTGGCGCAGGTCATGATCTGCAGGCCGCTCGTGTGGCTGAGCAACTGGCCCACGGTGACGGGGTAGTAGCCGGGCGGCAGCAGGCCCGGCATCAGCTCCTGCACGGTGTCGTCCAGGGTCAGCCGTCCCTCGGCGGCCAGTTGGAGCAGCACCGTCGACGTGAAGATCTTCGTGACACTGCCGATCCTGAAGTGCGCGTCGGTGGCCGGCACGGACGGACCGGCCGTACCCGACCAACGGCCGTCCGTCCCGGACATCCGAATCAGCCCGCCCGTGACATTCGCGTCGGGCAGCCCGGCGAGGGCCGCCCGCAACGCCTCCTTGTCGAGCCCCCGGTCACCACGGACCACACCGTGCCCGGGGTCGCCCGCGCCCACCCCGGAGTCGCCCGCAGCCATCGCCGGCACGGTCCCCACCACCAGCACGGCCGCCACTGCCCCGGCGGCCGCCGCTGTCCTCCAACACCTCTTGCGCCCAAGTAAGTTCGCCATGCACACCAGCCTCGCGCCGCACATCCGCCGCTTCCATGGGGAATCACCCGGACAAGACCCTGACCTCACCCCGACCCTGTCCCTGCCCGGCCCGGGACCTGACCTGTCATGGAGGCTTCAGTACTCTTCAGGCTGATTGCGGGAGGGGGAGCCGGTGGGCCGCGTGCGAATTGCCTTCGGGCTGCTGGTGGTTGTCGTCGGCACGGTCTGGCTGCTGGGGGGAGGGTCGGCGGTCCGGTCGGGCGGACGGTGGGCACTGTCGGCGTTGCCGTACGCACTCGCTGCGGCGGGTCTTCTGCTGATCCTGCGAGCGGCCGTGCCAAGGGGGCTGCTGGCCGGGCCTGTTGTTCTCCTGGCGGGTGGCGGGCTGTGGGCCGCGTACGGCGCCGGGGACCTTCGACGGTTCGACCGCTGACCGGTCTGGCCGATCGTGGCCATCACCCTGGGACCGGCTCTTCCACTGGGCCTACGGCCCCAGGTGTCGGACTCGAAGCCGACGCGGGCCTCGTGCGTACCGCCCTTGTCGAAGCCCTTGCCGTTGTAGAAGGTGGCGTTCGGGCGGCGACTATACGTCGTGGTCTGGTTCTGCGTGTGTTTCTTCACCGACGGGTCGATGAACACCGGGTATTCGTAGTGGCCGAGTCCACGAGGAAGTCCTGGGCGGGGGTGATCACCCAGTTCGCCCTGGACAGATCGGCCTCGACGAGTTCGCCGCGGAATTCGGGGGGACGGGCCATCGAGCCCGGGCAGGCCGACCGTTGCCGACGCCTTGGAGAACCCTCGGTCTCGCCGCTCTCCAGTCCGGCTGCGACGAAGGGGCGAGTCGGCCGAGCCAACGCCCGAGCGTGAGCAGCGTCCAGGGACGGTGTCACGAGAATCTGCCTCTGATGATCTCGACCCGGTAGCCCGGACGGCTCTCCATGATCTCGTAGGTCAGGACCGTCAGTGGCCGGTTCCCGGAAGGCCGCTCAGCTGCTGCAGACATCACCTGCCTCCCGTGGGCTGGAGTCGAGAACATCACCGTGGAGCGGGTGGCCCGGGGTGTCCCGTACCAGCCACTTCATCCGATTGCGGATCGGTATGGGCGGGGATCGTGCCAGCTTGGGCGGGTGAGCGCCGCGCTCCGTCCTTGTTCTCCCATGCCGTCGACGCTTCAGTGACTCGAGCGAAGGGTTTTGCCCGGAGTCCATACTGGAGAGTGCTCGGTGGTGTGTGAGGTGATGGGGATACGCGGGGCAAGGGGGCCGATTTCGTGCGACGACTGTTGGCGGTGCACTTCGTGCCGTGTGCGCTCTTCGTCACCTGCCTTGGCGGGTTGCTCCGGGCGGGGAGCTTCTCGGGGCGTGCCAACTGGTCCGCCGTCCTGCCGTCGAACCCGGCTGCCACGGTAGGGGCCCTGCTTCTGATCGGTGTCTGCGCTGCAGTACTCGGGATGCTTCTGCAGCCCTTTCAGGTGCGGGCGGTGCGGGTGTTGGAGGGGTACTGGGACCGTTGGCCGGTCACGGCGGGAATGGCAGGCGTGTTGATGGAATTCCAGCGCCGCCGCGGGCAGACGCTCGCCGATCGAGCCGACGCGGCGGCCGATGCCGGTCCTGACGCTCAGCGGGTCGCGGCAGACGCCTCCAGGCGCCTGGCGGCCGCACCGCCGGCTCATGCGCTGCTGCCCACCGCGCTCGGCAATGCCCTCAGGGCGGGTGAGCTCAGCGCGGGTGAGCGTTACGGACTGACGACCCTCTCGTCGTGGCCGCGTATCTATCCCCAGGTGTCCGCCCCGCTTGCTCAGGCGCTGAGTTCGGCTCGGGACATGCTGGATACGGCGGTCAACCTCTGCCACGCCTTCCTTGTCTGCGCCGGCGTCATGATGGCCGCCTTTTACGACGAACCGGACGAGTGGTGGCTGGTCGCACTCGCGCTGGTGTTGGCCGCGGTGGCGTACAAGGGAGCTGTGGTCGCGGCGCAGGCTTACGCGGGACTCATGCATGTCGTCTACGACCTGCACAGGTTCGACCTGGTTGACGCCCTGCACCACCCGCTGCCGGACCGCGACGGAGAGTGGGCACTCTTCCAGCGGCTCTCGGACCGGTTCGCCGGGCGTCGGGTGAACCTGCCGTACGTACACGGGAGTTCACGCCCGGACGAGACTGATGGCCCCGACCAGCCCGAGAAGGTGTAGACCGACCTCGCGAGCGGCGTTGTCCTCGGTGCTTGCGCGCGGACCCGTGTCGCTGACGTGAGTGAGGATGGTACCTGCCGTACGAACCGTGACGGGCCAGTCGTGGGGCACGGTCAGGTGGACATAGCCGGCCACCGCCGTCACCAGGACGGTCAGGCTCCCGTCAAGGACGGACCCGGTCAGGTCGGCACGCACTTCACCGGCTATGGCTCGGAGTATCACTTGGCGGTTGCCGGTGCGACTTCCGAGCGTACCCGTCGTGCGCACCCGGCCGGTCGCCAGCACGCGCGTCCACCGGTGGGAGTCCTTCTCGCGAGAGGAGAGCAGCAGCGCCAGGCCCAGGAAGATCAGCGCGGTGGGCGCGACGAGGTCGGTCAGCGTGTGCGTACTGATGTCGTGCGCCGCCGCCAGTCCGCCGAGGGCCACGGCGGCGAGCAGGCCCGGCGCGATGAGCGAGCCGGCGGTGATGGCAGAACGCAGCAGGTTCAGCAGGGCGAGGGCCAACAACAGCCAGGGCCACCATGCGCTGAGCCAGTCCATGGCGGCCCGGACCCGGTGCGCGGTGTCTCCGACGGTGAAACTGCCGACGGCCAGGACGGTCAGACCGAGCCACAGCCGGGAGCGTTGCCCCACTCGACCCCCTGTGCCCGCCACGCGCGTCATCGTAGTGCGGTGATCGGGCGGGCCTTCGGGGTGGGGCGGCTACTCGTTCAGTGCGTCGTTCGCCGAATTGAGCTCTTCTACAAGGGCCTCGTAGGAGCCGTGGCATGCCACATGGATGGACGGAGGAAGGTCGCTGAATTCGCAGTGCTCCTCGTGCTTGCCCTTGAACTGGGAGTTGTACGTTTTCAGATAGGTGTCCATTGCCTCGGCACCGCCCTCCAGTGCGGCGTGCCAGGCAGACGCCGTGTCACCTGCGATGGCGGGGCCCACCACAAGATGGCAGTCGGTGCCCCGGCAATCTGTGCTGCGTGGGTCGTGGATATCGGGATGGCCCGGCAGGGTCATGGCATGGGTGGTCATGCGGTCTCCCTCGGTTCGGTGATCGCGCTGAGCGCAACTCCACGCGTTCGCCGCAGGTGCACGTTCTTGCGGTAGATGGCGAGCGTCCACACCGCTTCCGCCACGGTGCAGAGCAGTACCAGCCCAGCGGCTGCCCAGCGCCATGTGGCCTGTCGGCCGCCGTCCGGGGGACTCAGGGCGGCGACGATACCTAGCCCCAACAGGACGGTCCCCGCGTTGAAGCAGTGGACGGCTCGGTCGTTGTTGCGTGCCCACTTGTCGTAGTCGTCGCCCTGCCACGCGTACAGCCGGGCGCGCTGCGCCTTGTGACGCAGCCCGTCGCCGATGTCGTACCAGTCGTGTATGTCCTGGCGTGAATAGAAATATTGGCGGGAGTAGTAGTGGAGTTGGATGCTGGCAATCAGGGCCAAAGATGTGGAGACGAGCATCAGCAGACTTATCCCGGGCCAGCGGAAGATCTTGTCGTTCGCTCCGGCGACGACTCCCGCCAGGGCCAGTGCGGCCCCTGTAAGCAGCGGGGCGGCGACGGAATGGGCTTCTTTCGAGGCCTGCGCGTATCCCAGTGGCACGGGTGCCTTCAGCAGCGCCATGGTTCCCCTCCCCAAGCCCACCGGCTTCCGGGAAGGAGTGTGACCGCGGAATGCTCCCTTCAGTAGCGGTGGAAACCCGCCGCTATAACCGAAAGCCCCGCTTCCGCGTCACAGCGGAAACAGGGCTCTCGGTACTGCTCAACAGGAGTCAGAACCGTCGAGTGATCAGCGCCCTCTTCACTTCCTGGATCGCCTTCGTGACCTCGATGCCCCGAGGGCAGGCGTCCGTGCAGTTGAACGTCGTGCGGCAGCGCCAGACGCCGTCCTTGTCGTTCAGGATCTCCAGGCGCTGTTCGCCCGCCTCGTCACGCGAGTCGAAGATGAAACGGTGCGCGTTGACGATCGCGGCCGGGCCGAAGTACTGGCCGTCGTTCCAGAAGACCGGGCACGAGGACGTGCAGGCCGCGCAGAGGATGCACTTCGTCGTGTCGTCGAAGCGCTCGCGGTCCTCCGCCGTCTGGAGACGTTCCCGCGTCGGCTCGTTCGTGTCCTTCGTGATGAGGAAGGGCATCACGTCGCGGTACGCCTGGAAGAACGGCTCCATGTCCACGACCAGGTCCTTCAGGACCGTCAGGCCCTTGATGGGCTCGACCGTGATGGGCTTCTCGGGGTTGATGTCCTTGATCAGCGTCTTGCAGGCAAGGCGGTTCCTGCCGTTGATCCGCATCGCGTCCGAGCCGCAGATGCCGTGTGCGCAGGACCGGCGGAACGTGAGCGTGCCGTCCAGGTCCCACTTGATCTTGTGCAGCGCGTCCAGGACGCGCTCCTTCGGGTCGATCTCCAGCTGGAAGTCTTCCCAGACCGCCTCCGCCGAGACCTCGGAGTTGAAGCGGCGGATGCGGAACGTGGCGGTGATGTACGGGGTGTCGGCGAAGCCGGCCTCCGGCGCGCCGGCGCTGTCCGCCTTGTCCAGGGTGGGGGTAGCCATCAGTACTTACGCTCCATCGGCTGGTAGCGGGTCTGGACGACCGGCTTGTAGTCGAGACGGATGGACTCGGTGCCGTCGTCGCCGACCTCGCGGTACGCCATGGTGTGGCGCATGAAGTTGACGTCGTCGCGGTTCGGGTAGTCCTCGCGGTAGTGACCGCCGCGGGACTCCTTGCGGGCGAGGGCGGAGACCGCCATGACCTCGGCCAGGTCCAGGAGGTTGCCGAGCTCGACGGCCTCCAGCAGGTCGGTGTTGAACCGCTTGCCCTTGTCCTGGATCGAGACGTTCCGGTAGCGCTCGCGCAGCTCCGCGATCTTCTCCACGGCCGTCTTGATCGTCTGCTCGGTGCGGAACACCATGACGTTGGCGTCCATGCACTCCTGCAGCTCGCGGCGGATGTCCGCCACACGCTCGTTGCCCGTCGACGACCGCAGCCGCTCGATCTGCTCGACGACCAGGGACTGCGGCTCCTCGGGCAGCTCGACGTGCGCGGCCGTCTTCGCGGAGTACTCCGCCGCCGCGATACCCGCGCGACGCCCGAACACGTTGATGTCCAGGAGCGAGTTCGTGCCCAGGCGGTTCGCGCCGTGGACGGACACACAGGCGACCTCGCCGGCCGCGTACAGGCCCGGGACGACCGTGGTGTTGTCCGACAGGACCTCACCCTCGACGTTCGTCGGGATGCCGCCCATCGCGTAGTGCGCGGTGGGCTGGATCGGGATCGGGTCCGTGTACGGCTCGATGCCCAGGTACGTACGTGCGAACTCCGTGATGTCGGGCAGCTTGGCGTCCAGCTGCTCCGGCGGGAGGTGCGTGAGGTCGAGGTAGACGTGGTCGGCCTCGGGACCGCAGCCGCGGCCCTCACGGATCTCCGTGTAGATGGAGCGGGACACGACGTCACGGGACGCGAGGTCCTTCATGACCGGCGCGTACTTCTCCATGAAGCGCTCGCCGTCCTTGTTGCGGAGGATGCCGCCCTCACCGCGGGCGCCCTCCGTCAGCAGGATGCCCATGCGCCAGATGCCGGTCGGGTGGAACTGGAAGAACTCCATGTCCTCCAGCGGCAGGCCGCGACGGTAGACCGCTGCCTGGCCGTCACCGGTCAGCGTGTGCGCGTTCGACGTCACCTTGAAGAACTTGCCGGTGCCGCCGGACGCGTAGATCACGGCCTTCGCCTGGAAGACGTGGATCTCACCGGTCGCCAGTTCGTACGCGACGACACCGGCCGAGTGCTTGACGCCGTCGACCTCGGTGATGAGCTGGTCGAGGACGTAGAACTCGTTGAAGAACTCCACGCCCTCCTTCACGCAGTTCTGGTACAGCGTCTGGAGGATCATGTGGCCGGTGCGGTCGGCCGCGTAGCAGGACCGGCGGACCGGGGCCTCGCCGTGGTTGCGGCTGTGACCGCCGAAGCGGCGCTGGTCGATGGTGCCGTTCGGCGTGCGGTTGAACGGCAGGCCCATCTTCTCCAGGTCGAGGACCGCGTCGATGGCCTCCTTCGCCAGGATCTCGGCGGCGTCCTGGTCGACCAGGTAGTCACCGCCCTTGACCGTGTCGAAGGTGTGCCACTCCCAGTTGTCCTCCTCCACGTTGGCCAGCGCGGCGGCCATGCCGCCCTGCGCGGCGCCCGTGTGGGAGCGGGTGGGGTAGAGCTTCGTGAGCACGGCGGTACGGCTGCGCTTCGTCGCTTCGATCGCGGCGCGCATGCCGGCGCCGCCCGCGCCGACGATGACTGTGTCGTACTTGTGGATCTTCATGATTCTCGTAGCCCCGGATCTAGCGGATGTTCGGGTCGAAGGTGAAGATCACCAGCGTGCCCAGCAGGATGGTGAACACCGTGGCCGTGTAGAGCAGGCCCTTGAGCCACAGCCGGGTGTTCGCGCGCTCCGCGTAGTCGTTGATGACCGTGCGCAGGCCGTTGGCGCCGTGCAGCATCGCCAGCCACAGCATCAGCAGGTCCCACGTCTGCCAGAACGGGGACGCCCAGCGGCCCGCCACGAAGGCGAAGCCGATCTTGGAGACACCGCCGTCGAGGACGAGCTGGATCAGCAGGTGGCCGATGACGAGGACGACGAGGACGATGCCGGACAGACGCATGAAGAGCCATGCGGCCATCTCGAAGTTGCCACGAGTGGACTTCGGGGTCTTCTTCGTCCGCTTGCGCGGGGCCTCGATCAGGGGCGCCGGGTTGTCGACGCTGTAGAGGGACGCACCCTCGACGGGGCCGATGCCGGAGGCGGCGGTCTTCTCAGTGGTGGACATTGTTGGCGTCAGCTCCCGAAGACTTCACGAGCGGCGTGGCCGAGTACGGGGTACAGGGCCCCGACCATCAGCACGACCCAGATGCCGACCACGGTCCAGAGCATCTGCTTCTGGTACCGCGGTCCCTTCGACCAGAAGTCGACGGCGATCACACGCAGGCCGTTGAGCGCGTGGAAGAGGATGGCGGCGACGAGGCCGTACTCCAGCAGCGCGACGATCGGCGTCTTGTAGGTGGCTACGACCTTGTCGTAGTCCTCGGGGGAGACACGGACAAGAGCGGTGTCCAGCACGTGTACGAACAGGAAGAAGAAGATGAGGACGCCGGTGACTCGATGAGCCACCCATGACCACATTCCTTCCCGGCCGCGGTACAGCGTTCCAGCCGGCACGGAAGAACCCTCCGGGAGCGGGGATTGGGGCCGCGCCGGCTTCTGTGTCGGACGGGCCCGGCCGGGTACGGTCCACCGGCCCTGGCCATCGTAGCGACGTGTTGTCGGAACGTTTACGGCGGGCCTACCGATGTGATCGAACCGGCAGTCATATGGGACACGGACGGGCTACTCCGTGGGTTGGGCGGGGCGGCTACGGGGGTGGGGCTTTGGGTGGTTTGCCGGGTGCGGGTTCGTTGTGGCTGGTCGCGCAGTTCCCCGCGCCCCTAAAAGATTGCGCCGTTCCCCGCGCCCCCAAAAGGGCTGCGCCGGTCCCCGTGCCCCCAAAGGGCTGCGCCGTTCCCCCGCGCCCCAAGGGGCTGGCCCCCGTGCCCCTGGAGCTGGCCCCCGTGCCCCTGGAAGTGTCGCTAAGAGACCGCGCAGTTTCCCGCCGGTCTGAAAGACCTGGTGAGGCGGCCTCTTGCCAGGCGGCGGAGTTCTTCGGCCGTCAGGATTCGTTCCTCGTCGGGATCGTTTGTCAATCGTGATCGGATTCCGGCCAGGACCTGGTCGAGGGACTCCTCGGGGGCCGTGTCGTCGAGGCAGATGACGAAGACGTGGCCGAAACGGCTCTCGTAGGCGGCGTGGGCGGCGCTCAGGGCGGTGTGGGCCGCGGAGTAGGCGCCCTCCGGGAGGAGCGTGAGGGATTCGCAGGCCAGGGCCTCGGCGAGATCGCCGGGGGTCAGGTCGTACGCCGCCTCGTCGGCCGCGGCCAGCAGGGCGTCCAGGTCGGGGTACGGGCGGTGGGCGGCGACGCGGCGGGCCCAGTGGTGGCTGCCGCAGCAGGCGAGGAGGGCGCGCTCGGCCTCGTCGGCGGGCATGCCGTTGAACCGGTCCAGGCCGGTGGGACGGGGTCCGGTGGGATCCGGCGCCGATCGGGTCTGCCCCGGCAGTTCCGAGGGCTCCGGGAACTCCGCGAGCGTCGAGCTCTCCGACTGGTCGGTCGGTTCGGTCGGTTCGGACGGTTCCGGAATGGCGACGGCCTGGCCGGGGAGGCGGGAAGGACGGTGCGCGGGCAGCGTGGGTTCCTCGGCGGTTCGGTGACGCTCGGATGTGCGCCACGCGTGGTTCGGCAGGGGGTCAAGTGAGAGATGTGTCATCACGCTATCGAGGTGTGACGCGACCTGTCCGACGGATGCCCGAATATCACCCGTAAGAGAGAGTTTAAGAACGGGCGGTGGACGGCGGCCCCGGGTGACGGGGCCTAGGTTCACAGTGAAGGTACAGCGTACGAGAGTGATCGCAGGAGGGTGAGTGGTCTGTGGTGAACGGGCGTGGGCGCAGGGCTTCGCGGTCCCTGCCGGGCGGCAGGAGGACTCTGCTGGTCGGTGCGGGCGTGGCGGTCGCGGCGGGTGCCGCGCTGACCGTCGGGCTCTGGCCGAGCGGTGACTCCGGCTCGCCCTCGTCCCAGCGGCCCTCCGGCGGGAGAACCGCCCTGGCGCCGACACCGTCCGCTTCGCCCACTCCGTCACCCAGTCGGACGTATCCGCTGTCGAAGACTCCTCGGACCATCCCGGCCGTACGGGAACACACCCCGGCGCGCGGACCCGGCTGGCGGCCCGCGAAGGGCGGGCGGGTCGTCGTGGGCGACGACGCGCTCGCGGACGAGGGACGGCTGCTCGCCGGGGAACTGGGCCTGGCCTACGCGGGCTCCGGCGGGGCGCGGGCCGGTGACGTGGAGCTGGGCCTCACCGACGAGGACGCGAACGCCGAGTCGTACACGCTGACCGTGAAGGACGGGCGCGTGCGGATCAGCGGGACGGCCGAGGCGGGCGTCTTCTACGGCACGCGCACGCTCAAGCAGGAGGTGCGCGCGGGCGGCACGGCACCCGAGGGAGTCGTACGGGACTCGCCGGCCAAGCCGCAGCGCGGGTTCATGCTGGACATCGCGCGCAAGCACTTCACGGCCGGGTGGATCGAGGACCGGATCCGTGAGCTGGGGGACCTGAAGTACAACCAGTTCGGGCTGCACTTCTCCGACGACCAGGGCTTCCGGATCGCCTCCGACTCGCATCCCGAGGTCGTGTCGAAGCAGCATCTGTCGAAGGCGGAGGTGCGGCGCATCCTCGCGCTCGCGGCGAGCCGGCACATCACCGTCGTGCCCGAGATCGACTCGCCCGGCCACCTGGGCGCGGTGCTCGCCGCCCACCCGGACCTGCAGCTCCGCAATGCGCGGGGTGTGGTCTCGCAGGGTTCGCTCGACATCTCCAAGCCCGCGTCCGCGAAGATCGTGGACGACCTGCTGAACGAGTACGCGGGCCTCTTCCCGGGGCGGTACTGGCATCTCGGCGCCGACGAGTACCGGGCGCTGACGGTGTCGAACCCGGCGGCCTCGTATCCGCAGCTGGCCGCCGCCGCGAAGGACAAGTACGGCTCGGGCGCCGGGATCGCCGACCTCGCGACCGGGTGGCTCAACGACCGGGCCGACGTGATGCGCGGGCACGACCGGACCCCGCGGGCCTGGAACGACGGGTTCTTCGCGGGGGGCACCGTGCAGGCCGACGACGACATCCAGGTCGCGTACTGGACGGGCAAGGAGATCGGCGCGCGGCAGCCGGCCGAGTATCTGCGCGCCGGGCGCGAGGTCATCAATTACAACGACGAGTACCTGTACTACGTGCTCGGGCAGCCCAACGCCTTCGTCTACCCGACCGGGCAGCGCATCTACGAGCAGTGGACCCCGCTCGTCGTGCGCGGCACGACGCCGGTGCCACGGGAGTACGACGACCAGATCCTCGGCGGCTACTTCGCCGTCTGGTGCGACCTTTCAGCTTCGCAGACGCAGGACCAGGTGGCGGCAGGCATCCGGATGCCGCTGCGGGCGCTGACCCAGAAGCTGTGGGATCCGCGGAAGCCGGGGATGCCGTGGGCGGAGTTCAAGGGACTCGCGGGGAAATTGGGCTGAGGACGGTACGGATGAGGCGGGCCGTGCGGACGTGACGGTCGTGTCGCGTGGACGTCAACACCCAGGTGGCGGTATGCAGGACGAAAGGCCTGGCCTGGATCACGCGCCGGTGTGGTGTAGTTGCGGCGGCTTGCCCGTTTCGGTGGCGAACTGCCGTGCGTGTGTGGTGTATTCACGCTGGCCGAACCGATACACCGGGGGAGCGGGATGGGCTACTGGGGATATTTCGTCGTAGGCAGGAGCGAGCAGCCGCTCGCGGAACTGGAGGCGCTGTCGGGCGCGACGGGTCTGACGCTGCACCAGACGGCGGACGACGGCTGGCAGGTGTGGGAGTACCCGAACGCTCCCGACGACCCTGCCAAGGGTGACGTCGGCAACATGAACGACCTGGCCGAGGAGACGGGCGCGCCCGCGCTCTTCGGGTACGTGATGGACAGCGACTGCGTGGTCGTCGAGGCGGCAGCGCCCGAGAGCGGCGCCTGGACGACCTGCCTGGACAGGGACGCGATGGCCGGGTACCTCGGCGGCAACGAGGACGGGCTGGCCGTCGACGACTTCTTCCTCGAACCGCACGACGCCGTCGGACGTGCCGTCGCCTGGGCCGCCGAATCGGGGCGTCCCGTGCCCGAGGAACCCCTCCTCGACGTGCTCACCGCCGACGCCGATCCGTCGGCCGAGATGCTTTTCTTCCGATTTCTGGACCGGCTCGGCGTTGTCCCCATGTAGATTTCGGCCAACTCGCAGTGTGACGTTCCGGCCACAGTGCACGCAGTAAGGGGAAGTGCGGGCTCCGTTACCAGAGGCGGCCCCACCGAGGGAGGCGTGATGAGCCTGGTGGAACTGATCGCTCAGGCCGACGAGCGTGGTCTGGCGGCGAGCGGTCTGGCGTGTCTGGACCGGTGCGTGCCGCTGTTGGGCGGGGACGACGAGATCCTGCGGCCGCTGTGGGCGAGCCTTGCCGAGAGCGAGGGGTGGGAGGACTGGGGGGAGCGGGTCGAGCAGGCGCGCGCCAAGCTCGATGTGCCGGGTGTTCCGGAGGGCGGGGGGCTTGCCGAGGGGGAGGCCACCGTGCTTGCTCAGCGGATGCTCGGTGCCGTTCCGGTGGACCGGGCCGGCGGGAAACTGCGGGAGTGGGCGGATGCCTGTTCCGTCGCGGCGCTTCAGATCCATCGGCTGCTCGATGCCGCGAGCGATGGTGCGTCCTCTGTGACGGCTCGGCGTGAGGGGCGTACGCAGGACATGTCGCCGCTTGTCGCGGCCGAACTGCGGCGGCAGATCGCCATCCTGGAGCTGCTGTCCGCCCACGGTCCGGCGGGGCTGCGCCAGGCGCTCGACCTGTCGACGGAGGGTCGGCGCGTGCTGCGCGCGGTCGTCTCGCGCCGGGCCCGCGGGCGGGTCTGAGGATTCCTCGCCCCCGCCGCCCCTACCCGTCCCGTCCCTGGGGGCTCCGCCCCCAGACCCCCGTATCGCGCTGAACGCGCTCGTCCTCAAACGCCGGACGGGCTGAAAATCAGCCCCTCCGGCGTTTGAGGAGCGGGGGTTCGGGGGCGGAGCCCCCGAGTAGTGACGGGAATGGGTAGGGGCGGCGGGGGCGAAAAAAGCCGGGACCCACACGCGTGGGCCCCGGCTCTCCCCCCGTGGGACTACGGAGTCAGGAACTGGCCCAAGCGGCCCGCCGTCGGCGAGGCGAGTTGGGTTACGCCGTAGTAGGCCGACTTGGTGACGGAGACGCCCGAGGCTGTGGTCGGGAGGTAGAGGAGCGTGCCGTTGCCCGCGTCCTCACCCTCCGCACCGAGCAGCAGATGCGCGCGGCCGTGGCCCGAGACGTCCGTCAGCGAGACGGACGAACCCAGCTTGTCGTCCTTCTCCGTGGAGCCGGCGATACCCGTCGTGTCCTGGGAGTAGGACAGCGAACCAGTACCTGTCAGGCCCGAAGAGGCGCCCTTGAACAGCCAGACCGCACCCGCGTTGGCGCGGTTGCCACTGCGGGTGATGTCCTCGTTCGGGGCGCCGGTCAGGACGTCCGCGTAACCGTCGGCGTTGAAGTCGCCCACGGAGACCGACGAACCCAGCGCGTCGCCGGACTCGTTGGCACCCGGAACCCCCGCGGTGTCCTGAGTGATCTTCGTCATCCCGGTCGTGGTGAAGCCGGTCGACGTGCCCGGAACCATGGTGACCTGGCCGCCGGAGATCGCGCCGGACTCCGTTGCGTACGGCTGCCCGATGACGATGTCGTCGTAGCCGTTGCCGTTCACGTCGCCCGAGGCGATGGACCGGCCGCCCTTCACGGAGATCGTCGAAACCTTCGACAGGCCGAGCGACTTGGAGCCCTTGAACCAGGTGACCCTGCCGACGCCGGACGCGTCGCGGTAGTTGAGCGCCACGTCCGCGTAGCCGTCCCGGTTGAAGTCACCGCTCGTGGCGTCCGCGTACGAGAGGGAGCCGGAGACGGTGGTGAGGTCGCCCGCGACCTCGTGGCCGTCGTTGAAGCGGGCCGCCCAGTTGCCGCCCGTGCCGGTGGCCGCCGTGAAGACGTCCGCCTTGCCGTCGGCGTTGAAGTCGCCGACCGCGACCGTCGCGCCGAACCGCGCACCGGCCGGCTCGTAGTCGTCGCCCAGCGCCATGGTGTCGGCACCGGTGTCGAACTTCGGGCCGTACAGGATCGTCACCGCGCCACGGTCCGCGTGGCCGGTCGTGTCGTCCTCGCCGGGCGCGCCGACCGCGAGGTCCGCGTAGCCGTCGGCGTTGATGTCGCCCCAGGCGGTGGCCGTGCCCCACTGGTCGCCGGACTCGGCGGCACCCGGAACACCGGCGCTGCCCTGGTTGAGCTTCACCTTCGAGGCGGAGACGGGGCCGTTGAGGCCGCCCGGCACGAGCGTGAGCCAGCCGCTGCCGACCTTGGGCGTGGCGGCGACGACGTCACTGATGCCGTCCCGGTTGAAGTCGGCCGTGGGGATCGCGGAGTTCTTGCCGGGGCTGGAGGCGTACCGGCGGATCTCGCTCAGCTTCGAGTACAGGTTCTTGCCGGGGCACGCGGTGGCGAAGCCGTCGCGGTGGCCGGAGATCGTGTTCAGCGTGGCCTGCTGGCCCGCCTTCCACACCCCCGTGTCGGCGGCGGCGGTCAGCGTGACCTGGCCGCTCGGGTTGCCCCCGTACTGGCCCAGCTTCCACGCGGCGACGCGCGCCACGGACTCAAGAGCGGCGCGGCTGGGCCTGCCCGCGGCCTTCGCCGGAGTGGTGGAGGTGGCGGCAGCGCCCTCGAAGTCACCGAGGACGGCGATGCCCGCCGAGTCGCCGTTGAAGCCGTAGGTGTGCGCGCCGCGCACCGGCAGGTCGATGCCGCCGCCGCGGCCCTCGAAGATCCGGCCGCACTTGTCGACCAGGAAGTTGTAGCCGAGGTCGTTCCACTTCTCGCTCTGCACGTGGTACGCCATGATGCCGCGGACCAGCGCCGGGGACTCGGCGCAGCTGTAGTCGTTCGTGCCGACCGTGTGGTGCACGAAGACCGCGCTGACCTTGTCGATGTACTCCGGCGGGTCCTTGACCATCGACTCGTCGGCGCCCCACTGGGCGCGGGAGACGATCGGCGGCTGCGCCACGGTGGACGGCGGCGGGGACGGCACCGGGTCGGGGGTCGGAGACGCGGACTCCGACGGGCTCTCCGACGTGCTCTCGGTGGGCGTCGCCGGCGCGCTGGTCGTGGGCTCCGTACCGGTGGACTCCGTCGGCGACGGGGACTCCGAGGCCGGGTCGGTCGGAGTCGGCGAGTCGGTCGGGTCCTCGGCGACGAAGGCGGCGTTCTCCAGGGAGGCGCCGGTCGTCGTGCCTAGGGCCTTGTTCTTCGCCTCGGCCGAGGTCACACCCGGGTCGACCAGGCTGACCTCAAGGCCCTTGGGCAGCGGGGAACTCGTCGAGCCGTCGGCGGCGACCACACGTGCCTCGACGCCGTCGCTCGGGCCGACCCACAGCGGGTCGGAGGCGCCGCGGGCCTCCTTGGCGCCCGGCTCGGCCTTGTCGACCGGGTGCGGCTCCAGATCCAGGTTCTGCCAGCCGGTCCACTCGCCCGTCGCCAGGTCGCGGGTGCGTACCTGGGCGGTGCCGTCCAGCTCGGTCTTCGCGCCGGTCCAGGTGACGCCGAGCAGCGAGAACTGAGCGGTGCTCGTCCGCTCGACCTCGCGCCGGCCGGTGCCGTCGCTCTGCATCGTGAGCTCGTGCACCTTCACGGGCCGCTTGCCGCGCGCGGTGTCCACGGCCGGGTCCGTGCTCGGGTTCGCGACGGCGTACGTCACGGCACCCGTCCCGCCCAGCACCACGGCCCCAATCGTCAGCCACGCTCTCCGCTTCAGACTCAGCGGCTTGTACGCATGGGTCGTCCGGCGACTCAATTACCCCACCCCTAGAAAAGCCTCACAAAAAACCCACCCGTCACTGGGGTGGCTTTCTAATTCAGCGGTAAGACGAGGTTAAACATCACCCAACAGGGGTGTGGGGTACGTCACTTCGCTTTCGCGCAGACGTCCGAGCGGGTCGGATGGTTGTACGGGTATCGCCGACTTGTCACGTGACCCTTGTCACCGTGGTGACGTGTGATGTTCCTGGAGCCCGCCCCGCTTGGTCTGCCAGAGGCACATGCGTGAGCGGTGAGCCAGGGGGGCGGAAGCGGTGGATGGGACAAGGCTGTCGGCTGATCTGCGGATGCGGCGGCACGCGGCGGAGTTCGTACGGGACGTCACGGCCCGCAGTCGGCTGCCGTTGGACTATTCGGTCGAGAGCCTGCGGGTCGTCGACTTCATCGTCGACGGGCTGCGCAAGAGCGGCCGCGACCGCACGGCCGTGGGGCACGTGCTGTTCGGGCTCGGGGTGTACGCCGGTGAGGTGCTCGTCCGCCGGGCCGGTGCCGTGTGGGTCGAGTTCGACGAGGAGCAGCGGGAGCTGTTCGGCCGGCCGGTGGGCGTACGGATGCCGGACGGGCGGCTCTGGAATCCGCTGGGCAAGGTCGTGAAGCGGTTCGAGGCGGGGGAGCGGGAGTCGTTGCGGACCTTCTATCTGCAACTGCACGGGCGGGCGCGGCCCGGACTGCCGGGACTGCCCGCGCAGCCCGGGCCCACCGAGACAGGCGGAACCGGCGAAACCGTTGTTCGCGCCGGGCGCGGGACCGGCGGGACCGGTGACCGTGCCGGACGTGAGGCCGGCGGAACCAGTGCCCGCGCCGGCCGCCGGACCGGCGGGACCGGCGACCGTGCCAGCCGTGGGACCGGTGCGGCGTCTGACGGGCTGTGACATTTCCGTGCCGTCCGACGCTGATGACCTTGGAGGCGCGCGGGCAAGGCGACCCGCGCCCCGTGGTGCGGATCCGGTACGAACTCGGCATGAACGAGGACACTGTTGGGCCAGGGAGGGGAACCCCACCGCGGGCGGGCGTCCGACGGTGAGCTGGGCGCGGCCGTCGCACGGGCGCAGGACGGTGACGAGGCGGCCTTCGCCGTCGCGTACCGGATCGTGCAGCCCGGACTGCTCGGCTACCTGCGGGGGCTGGTCGGCGACGAGGCGGAGGACGTGGCGTCGGACGCCTGGCTGGAGATCGCCCGGGACCTGGGGCGGTTCCGCGGCGACGGGGCGGGGTTCCGCGGCTGGACCGCGACCATCGCCCGGCACCGGGCCCTCGACCATCTGCGGCGGCTGAAGGTGCGGCCGCGGGCGTCCGCGCTGGAACAGGACATGCTCGATCTGCCCGGCCCGCACAGCACCCATGACCAGGCTCTGGAGTCCCTCTCCACGGAGTACGCGCTCGAACTCGTCTCGAGTCTTCCGCGCGACCAGGCCGAGGCCGTACTGCTGCGTGTCGTCGTCGGCCTCGACGGCCCCGCCGCCGCGCGCGTCCTCGGCAAACGCCCCGGCGCCGTACGCACCGCCGCGCACCGGGGCCTGAAACGCCTCGCGAGCCGGCTGGGCGCGGAGGGTGTGACGGATGACGGGCCCAGCACGCTGGGGGAGTCGAGATGAACGGCAAGCGGTCCTTGGCCGGCGAGGGTGGATACGGACATGCCTGAACGACACGACCCCGACGGCCCCTGGAACCTCCCTGCCGCGAACCCGCCCGATCTCGGTGAACTGCTCGCCGCCGCTGTGCGCGGCGGCGCGGTCGACGTCGATGCCGAGAAGCGGGCGCTCGCCGCGTTCCGGGCGGCGCGCGACGAGGGGGCGCACCGGGCGGCGGCGCGCAACCGGCGACGGGACGACTGGCGGCCGGAGCGGGAGCGGCGGGGCGGTCGGCCGGTGCGGGCGACCCTGGTCGCGTTGGTGGCGAGCGTGACGCTCGGCGGGGTGGCGGTCGCGGCCATCGGCTCGGTAGGCGGCGGAACGCGTGACGAGGGTGCCGAGCGGGGCAGGCCGCTGCCCACGAGCAGCGCTCCGACCGGCCCGACCGCCGCCGTGCCGGATCCGTCCGCGCCCGCGCAGGCCGACCGCGGTGTCCGCCGTCCGACGACCGCCCAGGACACCGAGGCCCACTGTCGCGCGTACGACTCCGTCAGGAAGCGCGGCAAGGCCCTCGACTCGACCGCCTGGCAGCGACTGATACAAGCCGCGGGCGGCGAGGAGAACGTCGAGGCGTACTGCGCCGAGCAGCTGGCCGAGAAGAAGGGGAAGAAGAAGGAGGAGGGGAGCGCCGACGCGAACAAGGCGGGCAAATCACCCAAGGCGTCCACGACTCCCGGCGGCGGTGCCACGAAGAATCCGAAGACCACGAAGAGCCCGAAGAGCAAGGCCGACTGACCGGGAGTGGCCGAGGGTGGCCGACAAAGAGTGAAAAGCGGGACAAAGTCCCAGCCTCAGTGTGCCGATGGCAACGGCCGGGGCCGCCACCCCCCACAGGAGAGGCCCCGGCCGTCGCGCGGCACGGGCCGCGCGGCGGCCCGTACTTGCTTCAGCGTCGGAGGTGCGTTTTGTGTCACACCCCACGCCGGAACGCGATAGTTGCACGTTGTACGGACATGGACGGGGAACGGTTTCACGCCGTAACGTGCCATTCGCGCCGGACTGAGGCGGAGCGGAACCCACCAAGGCTCCACGACCGCAACCATCGATTGAGCAACCACGACGGCGAGAACCCGGTCCGCGAGAGCGGCGCCGGATCAGGCGCAAAGAGGGGCGTTCGGTGCTGGGGGACGACGCGGAGCTGACCGCCGCGGTGCTTGCGGCACAGGACGGAGACGAGACCGCGTTCCGGACTGTGTACCGAGCCGTGCATCCACGGCTGCTCGGGTATGTACGGACGCTGGTCGGCGACCCGGACGCGGAGGACGTCACGTCCGAGGCCTGGCTGCAGATCGCCCGCGACCTCGAACGGTTCAGCGGCGACGCCGACCGCTTCCGCGGCTGGGCGGCCCGGATCGCCCGCAACCGAGCCCTCGACCACATACGCATGCGCGGCCGCCGCCCCGCGATAGGCGGCGACGAGACCGAGCTCACCGGCAGGGCGGCCGAGTCCGACACCGCCGGTGAGGCCATCGAGGCCCTCGCCACCGGCAGCACGCTCTCCCTGATAGCCCAGCTCCCGCAGGACCAGGCCGAGGCCGTCGTGCTGCGCGTCGTCGTCGGCCTCGACGCGAAGACCGCCGCCGAGACCCTGGGCAAACGGCCGGGCGCCGTCCGCACGGCCGCGCATCGCGGTCTGAAGCGGCTCGCGGAGCTGATCGGCGCGGATCCGGAATCGGTCGGATCCCTGAGTTCCGTACCCCCACAAAGACCCCCACACGAAGAACCGCGTACCCGCGCGGTGACGTCCGCCGGTGTGACGCATACGCGTTCGCGGACGCAGAAGGACATGTGATGGCCGACGAGCAGTACAGGTGGCTGGACCGCGACACGGCGGAGCGGCTGCTGCGCGGCGAGCCGCTGGACGCCGTCGACGCCGACAGTCGTGACCAGGCCGACCGCCTCACCGAGGCGCTCGAAGCCCTCGACGCGCTGGGCACGCAGGCCGCCGAATCCACGCCCGCCGACGCCGAACTCCCGGGTGAGGCCGCCGCGTTGGCCGCGTTCCGCAAAGCACGCACCGGCAAGAACGGCGAACAGGCGAGCCTCGGCCCGCGCACGCGTCCCCGCTCGGCGGCCGCGGCCGCCGCCGCTTCCTCCGCGGCCTCCCAGATCTCCTCCGACGCGGGCCTGATCCACCTCGGCCGCCCCACCGCTCATCGGCACGCCCCCTCCCGCTGGGGCCGCCCGGTGCGATACGGACTCGCCGCCGCGCTGGCCGCGGGGATGATCGGCGGGGCCGCCATGGCCGCGACCTCCGGTGTCCTGCCGTTCGGCGGAGAGGAACCGGAACCCGGCTCGTCCGCGACGGTCGCCGTCACCCCGGACCGCCCACTCGTCTCGCCGTCCCCCGAGAAGAAGCCGGGCGGCGGCCCCGACAAGCCGAGGCCCGACGGCAGCGCGGGCGGCCTGACCGGCAAGGGTTCCGTCCCGCGCGGAGAGGCGCGCGGCGGTACGGACCCGGGCGCGCGGCCCGATTCCGGCGACGACCGGCGCGAGGGGCGGACCGGCCGGGGGTGGCGCTGGCTCGCCTCGGTCTGCCGCGACTTCCACGACGGCAAGAACCTCGACTCCGAGCGCAGACGCGGCCTGGAGGACGCGGCGAACGGCGCCGAGCAGGTGAAGAGGTACTGCAACGGCATCCTGAAGAACTGGGACGACCGCGGCTCCGGTGACGGCCGGAGCGGCAGTGGGTCGGGCAGGGGCGAGTCGGGCCGGGGCGGCTCCGGCTGGAACAACGACCGAGACGACCGAGACGACCGAGACGGCAGGGACAACGACGACGACGGCGATGGGGGTGGCGACGGCTCGCACATAGGCGCGGGCGCGTTCCGGGGCGACAACGGCACGGTCCGCCTCGCCACGGGCGCGGCCGAACGCACGGCCTTCGCCCCCGCCGCCCGGCCCTCGGCGACACGGACGCCGACACCCGTGCGGACGCTGCTCCAGGCCCCGGCCAAGACACCGACCCGGGCACATGCGCAGGCGCCGACCCGGGCACAGACTCAGGCACCGGCCCCGGCACAGCCTCAAGCGCCGATTCGGGCACTGGCCCTCGATGCCGGCGCCCCGACGCGGCCCGTGACCGCCGCCACTGCCGCGCCCTCCGCCCCGGCCCGGTCCGCCTCGGCCCCCTCCACCGGGCCCAAGGCATCCGCCCCGCGCTCCCCGCGGACACTCCCCGCGCTCTCGTCACCCTCCTGATCGCCGCCTGATCACCGCTTGAGCATCGTCCGCCCGTCGCTCGACCTGCGGTTTCCTTCCGCTGCCCGGCTGCCGGCCGCCGGGTGTGACGTTTTCAGCCGCGCTGACGCAGTAGTAAGCGAGCCGACTGGTCATCGGCTGTCGCACGAGCCGGGGTTCCCCCCGTACCCACGGCTCTGTGCACAGTGGCGCGGGCGGGACACGTTCCCCCGGTCCCGCCCGTGCCCACGCACTCTTCCCGCCGCCGGTTCCTCACCAGTAGACGACGACCTTGTCGCCGTTCCTCACCTGGGAGAACAGCGTCGCGATCTTCCCTTCGTCCCGTACGTTCACGCAGCCGTGCGAGGCTCCGTAGTAGCCCGTCGCCGCGAAGTCCGAGGAGTAGTGGACCGCCTGGCCGCCGCTGAAGAACATCGCGTACGGCATGGGTGAGTCGTAGATCGTCGACACATGGTGGCGCGACTTGAAGTAGACGTTGAAGACACCTTCCCGGGTGGGCGTGTACTGCGAGCCGAAGCGCACGTCCATCGTCGAGACCGTGCGGCCGTCGATCATCCAGCGCAGGGTGCGGCTCGTCTTGCTGACGCACAGCACCCGGCCCGTCATACAGCGCGGGTCGGGCGTCGCGGCCGGCTGACCGCCCGACGCGTACAGCTCCCACTTGCCGGGCTCGCGCGTCATTTTCAGCAGCCGCTGCCACGTCACGGTGTCCGCCTTGCCCGTCTTCGGCAGGCCCCGCTTGCCCTGGAAGCCCTTCACCGCGGTGACGGTCGAACCGTCGTACGTCCCGGTCGGCCCCTCGAAGAGCCAGAACACCTGTCGCAGCCGGGCCTGCAGCTCCCGTACGTCCCGGCCCCGGTCACCCTTCGACCACAGGGTCCTGGGGGCGGGCGCGGGCGGGGCGGTGGGCTTCGGCTTCGACGGTTTGGCGTCGTCCGGGGAAGAGCCGGGCGTCGGAGACGTACCGCCCGGTGTCTTACCGGAGGGTGTCTGTCCGGCGGGTGTCGGTCCGTCGGTGGTCCCTTCGGCGGGCGGGCCGAGGGTCTGGACGGTGCATCCGCTCACCGCGACGAGCGCCGCCACCGTCGTCGCCACCGCGCCTGTTCGCCACATGACCGGAATACGCATCCGAACCCCCCGTTGCTCACCGACCCCCGGTGGTGCGTCGTGTCCCCTGAGATGTTTCCCGCGCGTGCCCGGTTGCGAACTACGCGGCATTGTTGGGGGCAACAGGCCCGTCCCGGTCCAGTGGGAGGCAGACGTCATGGCGCGCGAGTCGGAGTCCGGACTGCCCATCGAGCCGGTCTATGGTCCGGAGGCCCTGGAGGGCTGGGATCCGGCGGTGAAGCTGGGTGAACCCGGTGCGTATCCCTTCACGCGGGGCGTCTACCCCTCCATGTACACGGGTCGGCCGTGGACGATGCGGCAGTATGCCGGGTTCGGTACGGCGGTGGAGTCCAATGCCCGCTACCGGCAGTTGATCGCGAATGGTACGACGGGTCTGTCGGTGGCCTTCGACCTGCCGACCCAGATGGGCCATGACTCCGATGCTCCGATCGCGCACGGGGAGGTGGGCAAGGTGGGGGTGGCGGTCGACTCGGTCGAGGACATGCGGGTGCTGTTCGACGGGATTCCGCTGGACCGGGTGTCGACGTCGATGACGATCAACGCGCCCGCCGCGCTGCTGCTGCTGATGTATCAGCTGGTGGGCGAGGAGCAGGGGGTGCCGGCCGACAGGCTCACTGGCACGGTGCAGAACGATGTGCTGAAGGAGTACATCGCGCGCGGTACCTATATTTTTCCGCCCAGGCCGTCGTTGCGGCTGGTCGCGGACATCTTCAGGTACTGCCGGGCCGAGATCCCGCGGTGGAACACCATCTCGATCTCGGGCTATCACATGGCGGAGGCGGGTGCTTCGCCCGCGCAGGAGATCGCGTTCACCCTCGCGGACGGCATCGAGTATGTGCGGACGGCGGTCGCGGCGGGCATGGAGGTGGACGATTTCGCGCCCCGGCTGTCGTTCTTCTTCGTGGCCCGTACGACGCTGCTGGAGGAGGTCGCCAAGTTCCGTGCGGCGCGCCGGATCTGGGCGCGGGTGATGCGTGAGGAGTTCGGGGCCCGCAATCCCAAGTCGCTGATGCTGCGCTTCCATACGCAGACGGCGGGGGTGCAGCTGACCGCGCAGCAGCCGGAGGTGAATCTGGTGCGGGTGGCGGTGCAGGGTCTGGCCGCGGTCCTGGGCGGCACCCAGTCGCTGCACACCAACTCCTTCGACGAGGCGATCGCCCTGCCCACCGACAAGTCGGCGCGTCTGGCGCTGCGCACCCAGCAGGTCCTCGCCTATGAGACGGATGTGACCGCGACGGTGGATCCGTTCGCGGGCTCGTATGTGGTCGAGCGGATGACCGACGACGTGGAGGGGGCCGTGGTCGAGTTGATGGGCCGGGTGGAGGAGCTGGGCGGGGCGGTCGCGGCGATCGAGCACGGGTTCCAGAAGGGCGAGATCGAGCGCAGCGCGTACCGGATCGCGCAGGAGACCGACTCCGGGGAGCGGGTCGTGGTCGGCGTCAACCGGTACCGGCTCGATGTGGAGGAGCCGTACGAGCCGCTGCGGGTGGACCCGGCGATCGAGGCCCAGCAGGCCGCACGCCTGGCCACGCTCCGTGCCGGGCGCGACCAGCCCGCGGTGGACCTGGCCCTGGCCGCCCTGAAGAAGGCCGCCGAGGGCGACGACAACGTCCTCTACCCGATGAAGGACGCGCTGCGGGCCCGGGCCACCGTCGGCGAGGTGTGCAACGCCCTGCGGGAGGTCTGGGGCACCTACGTGCCGAGCGACGCCTTCTGACACCGCTCCCGGATGCCGTTCGCGGACACCGCTCCCGGCCGCCGTTCAAGGCGTCGCGGAGGGGCGGTTCGCCCGGCCCGCACGGCGGCCGTCCCGCAAGGTGAAACCCCCGGGCGGATTGTCGTACCCGCGTGCCACACTTCGTCCCATGCTTGGCGTAATCGACCTCCCCACGTACCTCGCGGGCCTCGTGCTGATCGTCCTGCTGCCCGGGCCCAACTCCCTCTATGTGCTGTCCGTCGCCGCGCGGCGGGGCATCAGGACCGGATACCGGGCCGCCGCGGGCGTCTGGTGCGGGGACGCCGTGCTGATGACGCTGTCGGCAGCAGGCGTCGCCTCGCTGCTGCAGGCCAACGCACTGCTGTTCGGGATCGTGAAGTACGCGGGAGCCGGGTATCTGACCTGGCTGGCGGTCGGCATGCTGCGGGCCGCGTGGGGCATGTGGCGGACCCGCAAGGAGCGGACCGAGTCACAGGAGGCCGCCGCCCCGGCCGCCGAGGAGCGGCCCTTCCGGCGGGCGCTCGTCATCAGCCTGTTCAACCCGAAGGCGATCCTGTTCTTCGTCGCCTTCTTCGTGCAGTTCGTCGACCCGGGATACGCGTACCCCGCCCTGTCCTTCGTGGTGCTCGGCGCCTTCGCCCAGCTGGCGAGCGTCCTCTACCTCAGCGCGCTGATATTCGGTGGTACGAAGCTGGCGGCGGCCTTCCGGCGGCGCAGGCGGCTCTCCGCCGGGGCCACCTCCGCGGCCGGCGCCCTCTTCCTCGGCTTCGCGGTGAAGCTCTCCCTCTCGAACACCGCCTAGCCGGCAGTCCCCGACACCGCCTGGCCGACAGTCCCCGACACGGCCCGGCCGACGGCGCCCGCACCCACTCCCACCCGCGCCGCGTACTCCGCCAGCCCCTGCTCGGTCCCGCCCGCCCAGCCCACGTAACCGTCGGGCCGGACGAGGAACACCCCGGTTCCGTACGCCTCGTACGCCGGAATCCGGACCGTGCGGGCCGCGAGCTCAGGCAGGTCGGTGTCCGTGCCCACCGTGAGCAGTGTCCAGTGCGGACCCCGGAAGGCGTCGAAGAGGCGTACGCCGCCTCGGATGCCGTCCGGGGCGCGGTCGCCCGCGTGGAGGGCGTTCTCCGGCAGGTCGTCCCGGGTCTCCCGCGCGAGTGAGGAGTCCCGGTAGCCGAGGCCCAGCTGCTGCGTGGCCGTGCCACGCCGGACCTCGCCCCGGTGGACGCGGGTGGAGAGACCGAGCATGTGCGCGGCGATCGGCAGCCGCTCCTCCTCGTACGAGTCGAGGAGGGACTCGGGAGCCTCGCCCCGCAGGACGGCCCCGAGCTTCCACCCGAGGTTGTAGGCGTCCTGGACGCTGGTGTTCAGGCCCTGTCCGCCCGCCGGCGAGTGGATGTGCGCCGCGTCGCCCGCGAGGAACACCCGCCCTTGACGGAAACGGTCCGCCATGGCGGCACGCGGCCGGAAGTCGGAGGCCCAGCGCACCTCGGTCACGTCGTCGGCCGCGAGGTGCGTCCGCGTGGCGACCAGCTTCCGGATGCCGTCGAGGGACAGGTCCGGTTCGGCGGCCGGATCCTCGAAGCCGCCCGCCAGCTGGAAGTCCTCCGTGTGCGGCAGCGGGCAGATCGCGAGGAAGCCCTCGCCGTCGGCGGGCGGGAACACATGCCAGTTGTCGCGGTCGAGTCCGCTGATGCGCAGGTCCGCCACGATCGCCGGACCCGGGTCCACGGTCTCCCCGGTCATGCCGATGCCGAGTGCGCGCCGCACGGCCGAGCGGCCGCCGTCCGCGGCGACGGCCCAGCGGGCCCGGACCGGGGCGCCGGAGGCGAAGGCCGCGGTCACGCCGTCCGCGTCCTGGGAGAGGCCGGTCAGCTCGCGGCCGAAGGCGATGCTCCCGCCCAGCTCCTCCAGGCGCGCGAACAGGATCTCCTGCGTGCGCCACTGGGGCACCATCCACGGGACGCCCGCGTAGGGCTCGGCCTCCGTCACCTCCGTCTCGTCGAACATCCGGTGCTCGCCCTGCCGGGTCCCGTTCCGCCAGATCATCCCGACGGGATACGCGCCGCCTCCCGCCCGGGTCGCGTCCAGCACACCGAGGTCGTCGAAGACCTCCAGCGTCCGCGGCTGGAGCCCCTTGCCGCGCGAGCCGGGGAAGAGCTCGCCGGCCCGCTCGACGACGAGGGCGCGCACCCCGCGCCGGGCCAGGTCGACCGCGAGGGCGAGCCCGGTGGGCCCCGCGCCGACGACCAGCACATCGGTGTCTGTCATGTCCATCTGTTCATGCGTACGCGTGGTCATGCCCGCACTCCTTAACGCTGTTAAGTTCGCTTCCCTTCGAGAGTGGCCTTAACGCCGTTAAGCTGTCAAGTGTGAATACGGAACGCCGAGCGCCCCTCGACCGCAAACGGGTCGCGGACACCGCTCTGAAGCTGCTGAACGAGGTGGGCCTGGACGGCCTCAGCCTGCGGGCCATCGCGAAGGAGCTGGACGTCAAGGCGCCCGCTCTGTACTGGCACTTCAAGGACAAACAGGCGCTGCTCGACGAGATGGCGACCGAGATGTACCGCCGGATGATCGCCGGCACCGCCCTCGACCCGGACGACACCTGGCAGGAGCGGCTGCGCAGGACCAACCTGGGCCTGCGGGCCTCGCTGCTCGGCTATCGCGACGGCGCGAAGGTGTTCAGCGGTTCACGCTTCACCGGCATCGAGCACGCCGGGCAGATGGAGGAGAGCCTGCGGCTGTTCACGGCCGCCGGTTTCACCCTGGCCCAGGCGGTCCGCGCGACCTCGACGACGTACCTCTACACCCTCGGTTTCGTCACCGAGGAACAGGGCGTCGAGCCACTGCCCGGCGAACGCAGGGAGGGCTACGACGTACACGAACGCGCCCGCCTGATGGCCGACTATCCCTTGTCGGCTCAGGCGGGCGCGGAGATCTTCGAGAACTACGACCAACACTTCGAAGAGGGTCTGGACTTGGTGATCACAGGCATCGAGACCCGCTACCGGGCCCCGTGAGGGGCAGCGCCCCGAAAGGGGCGCGGGGAACTGCGCGACAAGCCACAACGAATCCGCAGCCGACACACCACCCCCACCAGAGCGAGCGAAGCGGCTAGCCGCGCTCAGCCCGCTTGGCGGCACGACTGCGCTGCACGGCCCGCGTGACGACCGGCGGCAGCAGGTCGAGCGCGATACGCCGGGTACGGGACCGCCCGGTACGACGGGCCGGGGGCCGCGCGGCGGCCGGAGCGGGCTGCCGCACAGGCTCCGGAGCGGCGGCGACGGGCTCCACGAAGTGCCGGGAGCGGGGGAACGGCGGCGGTTTCATGCCCTGGGACCTGGTCCGGATCAACCGGTGCCCCGCGGCCATCTGCACGCTCAGACCGAAGTCCTCGCGCTCCTTGATCATCGCGAGCAGCTTCTCCTGGATCGGCTCCGGGTCGCCCCAGGTCCCGTACAGCTTCTGGGTGCTGAGGCAGATGGGCCGCAGACCGCGGTTGAGCACGGCCTCCCACGCGGCGACCGAGACCCCGGGGGTGTGCTCGGAGCGGAAGTCGTCCAGGACCACGATGCCGCCGGGCAGCAGGATGTCGTGGGCCGCGCCGATGTCGCCGTGGACGTGCTCGTACAGGTGCGAGGCGTCGATGTGGACGAAGCGACAGGTCGTGTCGGAGACCTCCTTGGAGATCACGGAGCTCGGTCCCTGGATGACCGTCGGCAGCGTGTCGTGGAAGGAGAGATAGTTCCGCTCGAAGGCCTGCCTCGTCAGTGACGAGTACGACTTCGTCGCCTCGGCCCGGTTGGACTCGTCCGGCGCGTCCCCCTCGAACAGGTCGCACACGGTGAACGTCTCGCCGTCCCTCAGATGGTGGCCGAGGAGGATCGCGCTCTTGCCCATGTAGACGCCGAGCTCCAGCAGATCGCCTTGTATCCCCTCCGTCTCCTGCTGCTCGAGCAGCCAGGTGAAGAGCACCTGGTCCAGCGGCGGGAACCAGCCCGGGACGTCCTTGAGCTCGCCGGGGTGGCTGGGGGTCTGCTGTGAGTTGGCCATGTGATGAGTCTTCTCCCTCGGTACGTGGCGAACTTTCGAGAACCTGAATGTCCGGTGAACAGAGCGCGCGCCGTCGGTGGGGAACCCGGCGTCAGCGCGGCTTGGAGAGCATCTTGCGCATACGTGGTGTCAGCGGGTCCTCGACGAACCGGTTGAGGAGCCAGGCCAGGGTGAGCATCGACAGAACCGTCAGGGGCAGGGTCGCGTAGGCCGGGATGTCCAGCTTCTGGTGGTAGGCCTCGATGACGACCCAGCCCAGGTGCTCGTGCACCAGGTAGAAGGGGTAGGTCAGGGCGCCCGCGACCGTCAGCCAGCGCCAGTTCGCCCAGTTCAGCCACCCCAGGGCGATCACGGCGACCGCGACGAAGCCGAACGTGACGACGAGGACGATTCCGAAGGAGGTGCGGTAGGAGAAGAAGTCCGGGTTCGGCGCGTGCCACAGCCCGCGCACCGCCTGGTGCTGGCCGATCAGCCAGCTCACGATCACTATGCCCCAGGCGTACGCGTCGTGCCGGTCGCGGTGGACCAGATAGAGGCCGATGCCGCCGATGAAGAACGGCGCGTACTCGGGCATCAGGACCAGGTCGAGCAGCGGCTCGTTCGCGGCCTGGGTGAGGACCGCGGCCAGGGTCCAGCCCGCGCAGAACATGATCACGCGCTGCCGGGTGGCGCCCGGCATGACGACGCACAGTGCGAACAGCGCGTAGAAGCGGACCTCGGCCCAGAGCGTCCAGCAGACCCCGAGCACCCGGTCCGCACCGAGCGGCTGCTGCATCATGGTCAGGTTCACCAGGGTGTCGCTCGGCGAGACCGTCTTGTACGCCACCACGGGCAGCGCGAACACCACCGTCACGATGACGATCGCCGCCCAGTAGGACGGCAGCAGCCGGGACGCCCTGGAGGCGAAGAACGAGCGCAGCGGCCTTCCCCAGCCGCTCATGCAGATCACGAAGCCGCTGATGACGAAGAAGACCTGCACACCCAGACAGCCGTACGCGAACCACGTGTGCATCGTCGGGAACTGCGCCTTCGCCGAGGTCCCCCAGGCCTGTGTGACCTCGCCGCCACGACCGCCGTAGTGGTACGCGGCCACCATCAGCGCGGCGATCAGCCGCAGCCCGTCCAGGGCCCGCAGCCGGTTCTCCCGGGGCTTCTTCGGCTGCGGCGGGCTGGGCCTGTCGGCCGCCGGGAGGACGGCACGGACCACCGTGCCCACGGACGTCGTACGTGTGTCCTCGGGAATGTCGGTCACGGGTCCCCTCAACGGCCGTTCTGTGAAGTCGTGCGCACTGCGGGCCGTGGATTCCGTGACCCGGGGCCTCCGAGGGCCTCAGTTAATTCACAGCACACTAGTCCGACTCACAGGCCACTCCCGGCCCACGGGTCAACCCTTCTCCACCCGGACTCGATGAGTTCACCCGTCCGTTGTTTTCGATTTCCACTTTCCTCACGTACGGCTCTCGCACGGACGGGCCGATGGCCGCCAGACACGCGTTCGGGGCCGGTTCCAGAGGAACCGGCCCCGAACACGCTTGCGTGGATGAGCGATCAAGAGCGGGGCTCAGCGGCGCACGGCCTTCTTCAGGGAGCGGGCGCGGCGGGCCACCCGGCGCACCGCGGCGCTGCGCGGAAGGAACGCCAGCTGCGCCGGGACCGCGCCCGGTAGCGCCAGCGAGGTGAGGCGCTTGCGCTTGAAGTACCGCCAGGTGTGCGTGTTCAGATGCTTCGTCAGATAGGCCTCGGCGGCCGGACGCAGGTCCGGGTAGATCTTCGGCTGCATCGCGTAGCCGACGGCCCGCACGAGGTCGGTCAGGCCCTGCTCGTCCGTGCCCCGGCGCTGCTCGGTGACCGCCTTGCGGTCGGTCAGGTCCGGCAGCAGCGCGTCGACGACCGTCACCGGCACGCGGTTGCTGTTCTCGTACGGCGTCAGACGGTCGAGGAGGGTGGCGGTGCCGACCCGGGCGACCGGCAGGCCGTACAGCGCGTAGGCCGTGAGCAGTGCCGTGGAGAAGCAGCCGACGACCAGGGCGGGACGCATCCGCTGGTAGAGGACCTCGGCGAGGACCGGGGTGTCGAGCACCGTCAGGTCGGCGCCCAGCTTCTCGGCCTCCTTCTCCAGACCGCGCGTCCAGCGGGCCGGCGCCGAGGGGTGCGGCTTGAACACCACGCGGGTGTGGCCGAGTTCGACGGCACCCTTCAGCATCCGCACATGGAGGTCCTCCTCCTGCTCGGGCGTGAGGATGCCGAGCGCGGAGAGGTACTGGCCGAGCAGCAGGGCGGGTTCGTCGATCGACGGCAACGAGTCGCCCGTGTCGACCAGTTCGGCGAGCACCTTCACGAAGGCGTCCGTCGGCACGATCTCCGAGTCCACACCGAACTCGGTGAGCAGGAGGGGCCGCAGACCCGGAACCAGGTCGAGGTGGAGCAGCCGGTCCACGCGGGTGCCGACCAGCGGGTCGATCTTGTTGCGCGTGGGGCCGTAGCTCATCAGACCGTCGGCGTACACGGTGACGGGCGCGCCGGTGAAGATCTGCGTGACGCCGAGCGCGGGATTGACCTGGATCGACTCGACGGCGAGTTCCACGGGATCGTCGCCGAGCCCCCACGCGAGCCGCAGGTGCCGCTCCCAGATCGGGACGTCGTCGAGCCGGGGAGCCCAGCCGCCCGGGTGGAAGGGGGAGATGGTCTCGTTCCACGACACCACGTCGTCGAACCGCTCGCGCAGCCGGTCGAACCCGGGCATCTCGTCGACACCGGGCGTCGTCTCCGGCGTCGCCGTGTTGTTGCAGACGAGCAGGATGCGGCGGTCCGCCGGCGCGAAACAGTCGGAGTCGAGGGCGGCGGCCAGCGTGGCCGTGCCGTACAGCGTCGACGCCAGGAAGATCTGCGTGGTCACGCGGCGACCCCCGCGGCGGCCGGGCGGCGGCGCAGTCGGCGCAGCCGGGTGGCGCGCTGGATGTCCATGGAGTCGAGGGCCTCGTCGAGGACGTTCTGCGGCATACGGCGCAATGCCGCGGCGCTCATCGACTTCAGTTTCCGTGCCACCTGTGGCTCGAACCTTTCGATGGATCCCAGATGATGGGAAATAATCGCGCAATATGTGCGCACGGCCTTGGGAAGCAGTTTGTCCGCGTCCGGGTCCTGCGCGGTTTCCACGACGACCTGGTCGAACGCGCGAATGAAATCGAGCTGGCGCACATCGCCGATCTGGGTCAGCGAGGACGCGACACCGCGCCGGTAGAACACGCCGAGCAGCCCCACCGTGGCGAAGGACTCGGCCTCCCGGTGGAGCTTCCAGATCCACGGCCGGTCCTCGGCCGTGCGCAGCCCGTCGGTGAAGTGCAGCAGGCCACGGTCGACCAGCCGTCGGTGGTAGATGCCCGCCCAGGCGTAGGCGTAGTCGACGGAGGTGGACCGGTCGGCGGGCAGGATCGCCTCGCGCGGATTCAGTACGACACCGCGCCTGCCGTGCGGCACGCGGTGGATGGCACGGGCCCGCGCGGTGCACTGGACATGGTCGGTACGGACGAAGTCGCACCCCAAGTCCTCGATGGCGCCCAGGAGTTGCTCGTAATAGCCGGGGGCCAGCCAGTCGTCCCCGTCGAGGAACGTGAGATATTCGCCGCGTGCCGCGTCGATTCCCGTGTTGCGCGCGGTGGCCAGCCCTCCGTTCTGCTCGTGTCTGACATGCACCGCGCCCGGGAGCTCGCGCTCCGCGCGCGCGAGGATGTCCGGGGTCTCGTCGCGCGAACAGTCGTCGACGAGAATGAATTCGAAGTCCTCGCGTGCGTTCGCACGCAGACTCCTCAGGGTGTCGGGTGCGTATTGCTGCACGTTGTAGAACGGCACGATGACGGAGAGCTTGACCACCCGAGTGACGTTAGGCGGCGGCCCGACATTCGTCTTGACCGCTGGTGAGATACAAGGTGAACGACGCGTGGCGGATTGGTGAATCAGGTCTTTTGCGCTGCCGATCCGGGGCTGATTCGCCATTCGGCGATGTGCTGTTAACCCTTTGTTGCATTCTGGTTGGGCCGCACATCGGAATCGCTTCCTAGCGTCTTGGACGTGCCAGCAAGTACCTCGAAGTCCCTGCGAGTCGCCGTCCTCGCCGATTCCGACACCCGGTGGAAATGGGGCGCGCTCACCGCGAACCGTATCGCACCGGCCGATTCGGACATCCGGCTCGACGGCTACCTCCTGCGAGGCCGTGCGACCCCCACCGCCCGACAGCTCGAAGAGGTCGGCGTGCGCGCGGACTCCCTCCGGGAGGTCACCGCCGTGGAGTTCCTGCGGGAGATGTCCCGCGCCTCCGAGGGGGCCGACGGGACCGAGGGGGAGCCCGCGTACGACCTCGTCGTGCTCTCGCTCGTCGGCGGCGCCGTCCAGGCGATGCTGCACGGACTCTCGTACCAGTGGCGGGAGCGCTTCGGACCGGGGCGCGTCAAGCGGCCCGTCGTCGTCACCGGCTATGTGGGGGTCGTCTACGAGAAGCTCGCCGACGGGCTGCTGCTGCGGCACGGCGCGGACCTCGTCCTCGCCAACTCCCGCCAGGACGCGGACCGTTTCACCGCCGTGTACGAGGGAGTGGGCGCCGACGCCTCCTCCGTGACCGAGGTCGCGCTGCCGTTCCTCGGCGGCGCCGCCTACGAGAAGCACGACCCGTACACGGTCGTCTTCGCCGCGCAGCCCTCCGTCCCGGAGAGCCGCAAGGACCGTACGTACCTGCTGAACCGGCTGGTGAAGCACGCACGGCTGCACCCGGACCGCGAGGTCCTGCTGAAGCTGCGCTCCAAGCCGGGCGAGCACACCACGCACATCGAGGAGCAGCCCTACCAGCGCCTCGCGGAGCGGATCCCGGGCGGCCTGCCCGCCAACTTCCGCCTCGTGTACGGGCACATGGGCGAGGTCCTCGACCGTACGGACCTGCTGGTCACCGTCAGCTCCACGGCGGCCCTCGAGTCCCTGCACCGCCGGATCCCCACCGTCGTCCTCACCGACCTCGGTGTGCGCGAGTCGCTCGGCAACCACCACTTCGTGGGCTCCGGGTGCCTCGCCTCCTGGGACGAGCTGGACGCCGGGCACGAGCCGTCGCCCGACGAGCAGTGGGTGGGCCGGCAGGGGGTCGCCGCCGACGGATCGTACGAGACGGCCTTCGACGCGGCCCGTGAGCGCATCGCGAAGCTGCTCGGTCAGGGCGGACTCACTGCCCTCGCCCCCTACTACACGCCCGCCACCGCGCCCGGCTATCTGCCCGGCATCCTCGCCCGCCACCACCTCGGCCCGGACGGCAGCCCGCTGCCCGGCGCCCCCGACGCCGACAAGGAACCGGGCCCCGTGCGGCAGATCGTGCGCCGGGCGGCCCGGGGTGCCTACCGGCACGGCGTGCAGCGCGTGGCGCCCGTCATCCGGCGCATGGGCGAGCTGTGACCGCCCTCCCGACGGATCCGCGAGCCGCGGGCGTCCAGAACCCTCCTCAAGGAGTACAGCCAATGACCAACTCGCAAGCGGGCCAGGCGACAGCGGGCCGCGTGAAGCCGGTGCGCCGGGTGCTCGCGGTGATCCCCGCGCGGGGCGGCTCCAAGGGCGTCCCCGCCAAGAACCTCCTCCCCGTCGGGGGCGTGCCGCTGGTGGCCCGTGCGGTGCGCGAGTGCGTCGCGGCCCGGCTCGTGACGGACGTCGTGGTCTCCACCGACGACCAGGCGATCGCCGCCGCCGCCCGCGAGGCCGGCGCGGAGGTCGTGCTCCGCCCCGCCGCCATCGCCGGCGACACCGCCACCTCCGAGGCGGCCGTCCTGCACGCCATGGACGCCCACGAGGCGCTGCACGGCTCGGTCGTCGACGCCGTACTCCTCGTGCAGTGCACCAGCCCCTTCATCATCCGCGAGGACATCGACGGGGTCGCCGGAGCGGTCGTCGAGAACGGCGCGGACACCGCACTGACCGTGGCGCCCTTCCACGGGTTCATCTGGCGGGACGCGGACGACGACCCGACCGCCGTCGACACCGGGCGCACCCAGGCCGTCGGCGGCACCACCACCGTCGCCAACACCACGGCCACGGACGGCGGTTACGGCGTCAACCACGACAAGTCCTTCCGCCCGCGCCGCCAGGACCGCCCCCAGGACCTCCTGGAGACCGGCGCCGCCTACGCCATGAACGCGGCGGGGCTGCGCGAGCACAAGCACCGCTTCTTCGGCCGTACGGAACTCGTCCGCACCGACCCCGCCCGGGTCCTGGAGATCGACGACCCGCACGACCTCGCCCGTGCCCGGGCCCTCGCGCCGCTCTTCGACGCGAACCGCCCCGGCACCCTCCCGACCGCCGAAGACATCGACGCGGTCGTCCTCGACTTCGACGGCACCCAGACCGACGACAGGGTGCTGATCGACTCCGACGGACGGGAGTTCGTCTCCGTGCACCGCGGGGACGGACTCGGTATCGCGGCCCTCCGCAAGAGCGGCCTCACGATGCTGATCCTGTCCACGGAGCAGAACCCGGTCGTCGCCGCCCGAGCCCGGAAGCTGCAGATCCCGGTGCTCCACGGCATCGACCGGAAAGACCTCGCACTGAAGCAGTGGTGCGAGGAACAGGGCATCGCGCCCGAGCGCGTGCTCTACGTCGGCAACGACGTCAACGACCTCCCGTGCTTCGCCCTCGTGGGCTGGCCCGTGGCGGTCGCGAGCGCCCACGACGTCGTACGCGGCGCCGCGCGCGCGGTCACCACCGTTCCCGGCGGCGACGGCGCGATCCGAGAGATCGCCAGCTGGATCCTCGGCCCTTCTCTCGACTCCCTCGACAAGTAAGGAACTTCTCCACCATGAGCACCAACTCCCGTCTGCGCCAGTTCGGTTCGAAGACCGCCGGCCCGGGTCACCCCGTCTACGTCGTCGGCGAGATCGGCATCAACCACAACGGCGACCTCGAGAACGCCTTCAAGCTGATCGACGCCGCCGCCGAGGCCGGCTGCGACGCCGTGAAGTTCCAGAAGCGCACCCCGGAGATCTGCACCCCGCGCGACCAGTGGGACATCGAGCGCGACACCCCCTGGGGCCGCATGACCTACATCGACTACCGCCACCGCGTGGAGTTCGGCGAGGACGAGTACCGCCAGATCGACGAGTACTCCAAGAGCAAGAACATCGCCTGGTTCGCCTCCCCGTGGGACACCGAGGCCGTCGCCTTCCTGGAGAAGTTCGACGTCCCGGCCCACAAGGTGGCGTCCGCCTCCCTCACGGACGACGAGCTGCTGCGCGCCCTGCGCGGCACCGGCCGCACGGTCATCCTCTCCACCGGCATGTCGACGCCGAAGCAGATCCGCCACGCGGTCGAGGTCCTCGGCAGCGACAACATCCTGATGTGCCACGCCACGTCGACCTACCCGGCGCAGGCCGAGGAGCTCAACCTCCGCGTCATCAACACCCTCCAGGCCGAGTTCCCGAACGTCCCGATCGGCTACTCCGGCCACGAGACGGGCCTGCAGACCACCCTCGCCGCGGTCGCCCTGGGCGCCACCTTCGTCGAGCGTCACATCACCCTCGACCGCGCGATGTGGGGCTCCGACCAGGCCGCCTCCGTCGAGCCGCAGGGCCTGACCCGCCTCGTCCGCGACATCCGCACCATCGAGGCCTCCCTCGGCGACGGCGTCAAGAAGGTCTACGAGTCCGAGCTCGGCCCGATGAAGAAGCTGCGCCGCGTCCCGGGTGTCGTCGCCGAGGCCGAGATCGCTGCGGCGGCGGGCGAGCCCGTCGCGGTCTGAGTCACCTCCGAATCCCGATCAGGATCAAGGGAAAGCGACGGTCGTACGTCGATGAGTCCCCGCGCCGGGTCCACCGGCTCCCAGTCACCCGCACCCGCCACACTGGCTTTCGTAGAGAGCCCGGTGCAGCTCCTCAACGTCCTGGAGTGGGCACATGTCCACGCCCTAAGGACGGCCGCGGAGCCCTCCGGACCCCCGGGTCCGGAGCTGGAGGGCGGGCGGCCCCGGCCCGGCGCGGGACTCACCCTTGTCGTGCTCTCGCCCACCGACCCGATGACCCGCGGACAGCTCCGGCGCATGGCCGAGCTCGCTCGCGACGAGGGGTACGAGGTGCGCTGGGAGGAGGCGCGGGGCGGCACGACAGCCCCCTTCCACACGGTCGGCGGACTCGCCCCGCTTCTGCGGCGCGCCGAGCGGATCGTGATGGGCGACCCCTTCTCCCGTTACGTACAACTGCTGCTCACCATCACCCGGGCCCGTGACCTCGTCGTCGTCGACGACGGGACCGCGACCATGGAGTTCGTCTCCCAGCTCGCCAAGGGTGAGCGGCTGGTGCGCTGGCACCGGCGCGGCGGTCGTCCCGGGGCCCGTGACCTGGTCTTCGCACCGGTCTCGGCCCGGGCCCGCCGACGGCTCACGCCGGGGAACGGACGGCGGGTGGAGGTCTTCTCCTCCATGCCGATCACCGAGACGCCCGAGGGCGTCACCATCACGGCCAACGACTTCTCCTGGACGAGGTCCCGGTTCGGCCCTCCCCGGATCACGAAGGGCGCCGACCTGGTCGGAACGTCCCTGGTGGAGACGGGAGTCGTGGACCCCGACCGCTATCTGGAGGCGGTGAAGGGGCTCGCGACGACCTATGGCGCGACCCGGTACTTCGCCCACCGCAGGGAGAGCCCGGACAAGCTGCACCGGCTCGCGGTCGAGACCGGCCTGGAGATCGTCCGCCCGGACCTCCCGCTCGAACTGATCGCCCGCCGCGGCCCCATCGGCCGTACGATCCTGAGCTTCCCGTCGACCGTGGTGCACACGTTGCCCCTCGCTCTCGTCGGCACGGAGGTCAAGGTCGCGGTGTGCGACATCGACCCGGCCTGGCTCACGGAGAGCGCCTCCCCCCGGGCCCAGGGCTTCCTCTCGGGTGTCACGGGCACGGCCCGGGACGTCCACCGGTTGTCGGCCGTCTCGACGGCCACCTGATCCGGTACCCCGGGGGGTCACTGGCCGTACGCGGGGTGCGGGCCGGATGTGGCTGGTCGCGCAGTTCCCCGCGCCCCTAAAGACGAAAAGCCAGGGGCGCAGCCCCGCTTTTCAGGGGCGCGGGGAACTGCGCGACCAGCCCCACCCACCCGCACCCGGCACACCATCCGGAGCCGAGCCACGACAGGCCCGCCAGGCCCGCCTGTCCGTCAGGTGAACAGAACCGGCCAGGGCCACGTATGCGTGGTATGCGTAGAGAGCCTGTCCCCGGAGACCCGGGAATGGGCATCGCCGCCCGGAGGTTCTCCCATCAGGAGACCTGGATCACGATCCATTCGGCCACTCAAGATCCACACGGCTGAAAAGCCGGGCGAGTGTACCCATCCCAGTCAATATCTATGCGCCACGCGGCCAGGTTTTCTTCCCCTTACGGGTTGAAGTTTTGTTGATCGTGGGTCAGTTGGCCGTCGCGTCGCCCTACCCTTCAGAGGGTGAACCAACTGATGTCCCGAGATTCCGAGGCCGACCAGCCCGGGGAAGCCACGCTTCCGGGCGCCCCCGAAGGCGTCCTGCCCGGCGCACTCCCCGGCACGCTGCCCGAGGCGCTCCGTGCCGAACTCGTGGCCTTCCGCCGCGACCTGCACATGCACCCGGAGCTCGGCAACCAGGAGTTCCGCACCACCGCCGCCATCAAGGCGCGGCTGGAGCGGGCCGGCCTTCGCCCCCGCGTGCTCGCCATCGGAACCGGGCTCATCTGTGACATCGGCGACCCGGACCCCGCGCGTCCGATGCTCGCCCTGCGTGCCGACATCGACGCCCTGCCCATCCCGGACACGAAGACCGAGTGCGCGTACCGCTCGACCGTGCCCGACCGGGCCCACGCCTGCGGCCACGACATCCACACCACCGTGGTCCTGGGGGCCGGACTCGTCCTCGCCCAGCTGCACGAGCAGGGCCTGCTCGACAGGGCCGTGCGCCTGATCTTCCAGCCCGCCGAGGAAGTGCTGCCCGGCGGCGCTCCGGACGTCATCGAGTGCGGGGCGCTGGAGGGCGTCGGCCGGATCGTCGCGGTGCACTGCGACCCGAGGGTCGACGCGGGCCGGATCGGGCTCCGGCACGGACCCATCACCTCCGCCTGTGACCGTCTCGAGGTGTCGCTGGACGGGGCCGGCGGGCACACCGCACGGCCCCACCTCACCACCGACCTCGTGACCGCCGCCGCCCGCGTCGTCACGGACGTGCCCGCCCTGGTCGCCCGGCGGGTCGACGCACGGTCCGGACTCGCCGTGACCTGGGGCCGGATCGAGTCGGGCCACGCCTGCAACGTCATCCCGCAGCACGCCGAGCTCTCCGGGACCGTACGGTGTCTGGATCTCGCCTCCTGGCGGGCCGCGCCCGATCTGGTGCACGCGGCCATCGACGAGATCGCGAACCTGTACCGGGCCAAGTCGGAGATCAACTACATCCGAGGGGTGCCGCCGGTCGTCAACGACCCGGACACCACCGACCTGTTGCGGGACGCCATGGCCGCCCGGCGCGGGATCCAGTCCGTGGAGGACACCGAGCAGAGCCTCGGCGGCGAGGACTTCTCCTGGTACCTGGAGCTGGTGCCCGGCGCCATGGCCAGGCTCGGAGTGCGCACCCCGGGGGAGCGGACCGTACGGGATCTGCACCAGGGCGACTTCGACGCGGACGAGTCGGCGATCACCGCGGGAGTGGAGCTCTTCACCGCGGCCGCCCTCCTCGACGCCGGGGCCTGAGCGGTCGGCGCGGCCGGTCCTTCCGGTCGCGCCGCGTACCCCCGCGCAGTAGCGTGGTGCACTGTCAACAACCACTCGTGTCGTCACGCGGACTCCACCGCCCCGTGCGGAGCGTGACTGCCGTAGTGGGTGCTGCGTCCCCATGTGCACCTTTTGATCCCAGGGTTCACAAGGACGTAACCGGCCATCGGCACGAATGGATAACGGCCAAGCGCTATCCCGTTCCCTCAAGGGTCTACGCGCGTTAATGTGCGCCGAACTCAGCACCCACTGCGGGGCTTGGAGAATGGGGAACTTCAGATGCGTCGGATATCCAGCCTGACCCGCGTCGCGGTGGGGGTCGCGTCGCTGGCACTGGCGGCGACCGCCTGTGGCGGCACCAGCAGCGACAGCAGCAGTAGTGACAGCAGCGAGAGCAAGGGTGGCAAGGGTCTTGCCATCGCCTACGACGTCGGCGGCAAGGGCGACCAGTCCTTCAACGACGCCGCGTACGCCGGTCTGGAGAAGGCGAAGAAGGAGTTCGGCTACCAGACCGCCGACATCGAGCCCACCGACGGTGAGACGGACGCCGACAAGGAACAGCGTCTCGTCTCGCTCGCCAAGCAGGGCTACAACCCGGTCGTCGGCGTCGGCTTCGCCTACGGCCCCGCGCTGGAGGCCGCCGCCAAGAAGTACCCGAAGACCAGCTTCGGCATCGTGGACTCCGTGGTCGAGGGCGACAACGTCGCCTCGCTCGTCTTCGCCGAGCAGGAGGCCTCGTACCTCGCCGGTGTCGCGGCCGCCAAGGCCACCAAGACCAACACGGTCGGCTTCGTCGGCGGCGTGGACATCCCGCTGATCCACAAGTTCGAGGCCGGCTACACGCAGGGCGTCAAGGACACCAAGCCCGGCGTGAAGGTCCTCTCGCAGTACCTGACGCAGACCGCCGAGGAGGGCGGCTTCTCCAGCCCCGACAAGGGCAAGGCCGCCGCCGAGGGCCAGCTGGAGAAGAACGCGGACGTCATCTACCAGGCCGCCGGCCTGTCCGGCCAGGGTGTCATCGAGGCCGCGGCCAAGAAGAAGGTCTGGGCGATCGGTGTCGACTCCGACCAGTACAAGCAGGAGGCGCTGGCCGCGTACAAGGACTACATCCTGACGTCGGCGCTCAAGGACGTCGGCGGCGCGGTGTACTCCCTCGCCAAGTCGGTCGAGGACGGCAAGCCGCTCACCGGTGTCCAGACCTTCGACCTGAAGGTGGACGGCGTCGGCCTCGCCGACAGCAACCCGAAGATGGGCGAGATCGCCGGTCTCACCGACGCGGTGGCCAAGGCCAAGGCGAGCATCATCGACGGCACCATCAAGGTGAAGACCGAGTAGTCCAGGGGGCGGGCCCTCGGGCCCGTCACCGCCCGAACGGGCGAAGCAGTCGAAGCCACACAGAGCGGGCGGGCATCCTCGATGCCCGCCCGCTCAGGTGTTCCCCGCGCAGGTCATCCGCCGTGCACGGACCTTTGCGGTCGGCAAGCCCGCACCCGGTCGGCGGGAGGCCTCGGGCACAGCCGCATAACAAGGTGGACAGAGGGGGTTCTCTCGCGGGTCTACGCGCGTTAATCTGCGGCGAAGCCAGCGCCGAAGGTGTTCCGCCCGGCGCTGGGGGGTGTTGTGGAAGTCCCGCACAGCACCCATGGCGCCCGGCACGCACCGGCACCGCACGGGACTTTCACAGCACGCCCCAGCACGAGCTTGTACGACAGGAGCACAACACATGCGCCGGGTTCCCCGCATCGCGCTCGCAGGCGCAGCGGCCGCCTCTTTCGCCCTCGTCCTCTCCGCCTGTGGCGGTACCTCGACCTCCTCCGGCTCGGCGGACTCGAAGGGCGACAAGGGCCTCGCCATCGCGTACGACGTCGGCGGCAGGGGCGACCAGTCCTTCAACGACGCCGCGTACGAGGGCCTGAAGAAGGCGAAGGGCGAGTTCGGCTACGAGACCGCCGACATCGAGCCCACCGACGGTGAGACGGACGCCGACAAGGAACAGCGCCTCGTCTCGCTCGCCAAGCAGGGCCACAACCCGGTCATCGGCATCGGCTACGCCTACGCGCCGGCCGTCAAGGCGGCCGCCGAGAAGTACCCCGACACCACCTTCGGCATCGTCGACGACTCCACCATCGAGGCGGAGAACGTCGCGGACCTGGTCTTCTCCGAGCAGGAGGCCTCCTACCTCGCCGGTGTCGCGGCCGCCAAGGCCACCAAGACCAACACCGTCGGTTTCGTCGGCGGTGTGGACATCCCGCTGATCCACAAGTTCGGGGCGGGCTTCGCGCAGGGCGTCAAGGACACCAAGCCCGGCGTGAAGGTCCTCTCGCAGTACCTGACGCAGACCGCCGAGGAGGGCGGCTTCTCCAGCCCCGACAAGGGCAAGACGGCCGCCGAGGGCCAGATCGAGAAGAAGGCCGACGTCGTCTACGCGGCGGCCGGTCTGTCGGGCCAGGGTGTCATCGAGGCCGCTTCCGCCAACAAGGTGTGGGCCATCGGTGTCGACTCGGACCAGTACAAGCAGGAAGCTCTGAGCAAGTACAAGGACGCCATCCTCACCTCCGCGACGAAGGACGTCGCGAAGGCGGTGTACAACCTCGCGAAGTCGGTCGAGGACGGCAAGCCCGAGACCGGTATCGTCAGGGGCGACTTGAAGTCCGGTGAGGTCGGCCTCGCGGACTCCAACCCGAAGTTCAAGAGCGACACCGCGATCCAGGAAGCCGTGTCTGCGGCCAAGGAGAAGATCATCGGCGGCGAGATCAAGGTCAAGTCCAGCTGACAGCAGTACCTCAGGAGCAGCTCAGTGATCCGGGGAAGTTCGCGCACCGATCTTCCCCGGAGTCGCTCGTAACCGCGGGGTTACGTCCGCTCAACGGGGTACGGGGAGCCTGGCTCCCCGTACCCCGTTCTCGCGGCGCGTCGGCCCCTCATGTTGCCGTAGGGGCGCTACGCGCGTAGACGACCCCCTTTCCCTTCAGGAGAGTGCGCCATCAACGCGTCCAGCAGTCCTCCGGCCGGCGCGGTCAACGGATCGGTGACCGCAGTCGAACTCGCCGGGATCACCAAGCGGTTCCCGGGCGTCGTGGCCAACCACGACATCCACCTCAGCGTCCGCAAGGGCACGGTCCACGCGCTCGTCGGCGAGAACGGCGCCGGCAAGTCGACGCTGATGAAGATCCTCTACGGCATGCAGAAGCCGGACGAGGGGACGATCGCCGTCGAAGGGGACCAGGTCACCTTCTCGTCGCCCGCCGACGCCATCGCCCGCGGCATCGGCATGGTCCACCAGCACTTCATGCTCGCCGACAACCTCACCGTCCTGGAGAACGTCGTCCTGGGCAGCGAGAAGTCGTACGGCATCGGCGCCAGGGCCCGTCGCCGGATCGTGGAGCTCTCCGAGCGCTACGGCCTCGGCGCGCGCCCCGACGCCCTCGTCGAGGAGCTCGGTGTCGCCGACCGCCAGCGCGTGGAGATCCTCAAGGTCCTCTACCGCGGCGCCCGGATCCTCATCCTCGACGAGCCCACCGCGGTCCTCGTGCCGCAGGAGGTCGACGCGCTCTTCGCCAACCTGCGCGAGCTCAAGTCCGAGGGCCTGTCGGTCATCTTCATCTCGCACAAGCTGGGCGAGGTCCTGTCGGTCGCCGACGACATCACGGTGATCCGCCGGGGCACGACGGTCGGCACGGCCGTCCCGTCCGAGACCACCCCGCGCCAGCTCGCCGAGCTGATGGTCGGCAGCGAACTGCCCACCCCGGAGACCGCCGAGTCCACGGTCACCGACCGGCCGGTGCTCACCGTCGCGGACCTGCGCCTGGTAGCCCCCGGCGGCAAGGCCCTCCTCGACGACATCAGCTTCACCATCCACGAGGGCGAGATCCTCGGCATCGCCGGTGTCGAGGGCAACGGCCAGACCGAGCTGATCGAGGCCCTCATCGGCCTCAAGGGCGCCGACTCGGGCACCATCACGCTGGCCGCCGAGGAGATCACCTCCTGGGCCACCCGCAGGCGCCGTGAACAGGGCATCGGCTACATCCCCGAGGACCGCCACCGCCACGGCCTGCTCCTGGAAGCTCCGCTCTGGGAGAACCGCATCCTCGGCCACGTCACCGAGAAGCCCAACGCGAAGGGCGTCTGGCTCGACATCAAGGGCGCCCAGGACGACACGCGCCGCATCGTCGAGGCGTACGACGTCCGCACGCCCGGCATCGACGTCACCGCCGCCTCGCTGTCGGGCGGCAACCAGCAGAAGCTGATCGTCGGCCGAGAGATGACCCACAAGCCGCGCTTCCTGATCGCCGCCCACCCCACCCGGGGTGTGGACGTCGGCGCGCAGGCCGCGATCTGGGACCACATCCGCGAGGCCCGCCGCGAAGGCCTCGCCGTCCTGCTGATCTCCGCCGACCTGGACGAGCTGATCGGTCTGTCCGACACCCTCCGGGTGATCTACAACGGCAAGCTGGTCGCGGACGCCGATCCGGCGACCATCACCCCGGAGGAGCTCGGCTCGGCCATGACCGGCGCCGCCTCCGGACACCTGGAGAACGAAGAGCTCGTGGAACAGCTGGAAGAAGAGCAGGCAGAGCTCGAAGAGCATGCCGAGACGCCGGCGGACGGCCCGGCAGACGCCCCGGAAGACGAGGCCCGCTGATGAAGAAGTTCGACAAGGAGCGACTGCTCCTCGCGGTGGCCGGGCCGGTCATCGCGCTCGTCGTGGCCGTGGCGCTGACCTCGGTCGTGCTGATCGCCTCGGGGAAGAACCCGATCGAGCCGTACTCGATCATGTTCGAGCAGGCCACGTTCTCCGACATCCAGGTCCTGATCATCAACCAGGCCTCGCTGTACTACATCGCGGCACTCGCGGTGGCCATCGGCTTCCGGATGAACCTGTTCAACATCGGCGTGGACGGCCAGTACCAGCTCGCCGCAATGATGGCCGCGGTGGTCGGCGCCCACGCCAGCCTGCCGGCGGTCCTGCAGGTTCCGCTGCTGCTCCTCACCGCCGTGCTCACCGGCGCCTTCTGGTCCGGCATCGCCGGTGTCCTCAAGGTCACCCGAGGGGTCAGCGAGGTCGTCGCGACGATCATGCTGAACGCGATCGCGACCTCCCTCATCGCCTACTTCTGGCTGCCCAGCGTCTTCGGCGTCAAGGTCGGCAACAACAACACCACCGGCGAGATGCACGAGTCCGGCTGGATCCCCGGCTTCGACATGGGCGACGCCGGCGAGATCTACGGCCTCGTCGTCCTCGCGGCGCTGCTCGGCATCGGCTACTGGGTCGTCCTCAACCGCACCCGCTTCGGCTTCGACCTGCGCGCCTCCGGTGCCTCGGAGACCGCCGCCGCGGCCAGCGGTGTGAACCCCAAGCGCATGGTGCTCACCGCCATGCTGATCTCCGGCGGTCTGGCCGGTCTCGCGGGCCTGCCGATCCTGCTCGGCGACTCGCACACGTACAGCCTGAACTTCCCGACCGGCATCGGCTTCCTCGGTATCGGCATCGCCCTGCTCGGCCGCAACAACCCGACGGGCATCGCCTTCGCGGCCCTCCTGTGGGCCTGGCTGGACAAGGCCTCGCCCGAGCTCGACTTCCACGGGTACGACAAGGAGATCGCGGTCATCATGCAGGGCCTGATCGTGATCGCGGTCGTCGTCTCGTACGAGGCCGTGCGCGAGTGGGGTCTGCGCCGCCAGCAGCGCCGCGTCGGCGCCGAACTCGCGGCGGGGCACGTCCTCGGCGCCACCTCCGACAACTCGATCCAGAAGGAGGTGGCCGGACGATGACCACCGTGACCGACCTCAACCAGCCCTCGCTGCAGCCCACGGCGCCCAAGGGCCGCCGGCTCACGCTCCCCGTCCTCCTGCTGGTCATCGCGGGCGGCCTCGCGCTGACCTCGATCGTCCGCATCATCACCGGCGCCGACGGCATCACCAACGTCAGCCAGATGTCGACCGCGCTCGAACTGGCCGTCCCGATCGGCCTGGCCGGTCTCGGCGGTCTGTGGGCCGAGCGCGCGGGCGTCGTCAACATCGGCCTCGAAGGCATGATGATCCTGGGCACCTGGTTCGGTGCCTGGGCCGGCTACCAGTGGGGCCCCTGGAACGGCATCCTCGTGGGCATCATCGGCGGCTGCATCGGCGGTCTGCTGCACGCGATCGTCACGGTCACCTTCAACGTCAACCACATCGTCTCCGGTGTGGCCATCAACATCCTGGCCCTCGGCGCCACCCGCTATCTCGCCCCGCTGGCCTTCGAGGGCGTGCAGGGCGGCTCGGCCAAGCAGTCCCCGCCGGTCGAGTCGATCGGCAACTTCACGGTGCCGGGACTGTCCGACGCGCTCGTCGACCTCAACGACAAGGGCTGGTTCTTCATCTCGGACGTCGCGGGTCTGCTCGGCGGTCTGGTCACCAACGTCTCCTGGCTGACCCTGATCGCCGTCGCGCTGATCCCGGCCACCTGGTGGATCCTGTGGCGCACCGCCTTCGGCCTGCGCCTGCGGTCCTGCGGCGAGAACCCGGTCGCGGCCGAGTCGCTCGGCGTCAACGTCTACAAGTACAAGTACCTGGCCGTGATCATCTCCGGCGGTCTTGCGGGCCTCGGCGGTGTCTTCCTCTCCATCGTCGCCAACCCCTTCTACCTGGAGGGCCAGACCAGCGGCCGCGGCTACATCGGTCTCGCGGCGATGATCTTCGGCAACTGGATGCCGGGCGGACTCGCCCTCGGCGCGGGCCTGTTCGGCTACACCGACAGCCTCAACCTGCGCGGCGGCGCCGAGAACGTCCACGCGCTGCTGCTGCTCGGCGCCATCCTGCTGGCCATCGGCGCGGTCTGGCTGCTGGTCAGGAAGAAGTACGTGCCCGGCGTGATCACCCTGGCCGTCGGCGTGCTGGTGTTCACCTGGTACTCGCTCACCGACGAGGTGCCCAACCAGGTCGTCTCCGCCACGCCGTACGTCATCACGCTGCTCGTCCTCTCGCTGTCCGCACAACGGCTGCGGATGCCGAAGGCGGACGGCATGCCGTACCGGCGGGGGCAGGGCAAGTGACGTCCGCCGCCGAGGTCGACTGGGAGGCCCTGCGGGAGGTGGCCCGCGAGGCCATGTCCCGTGCGTACGCCCCGTACTCGGGCTTCCCGGTCGGTGTCGCGGCCCTCGTCGACGACGGCCGGGTGATCTCCGGCTGCAACGTCGAGAACGCCTCGTACGGGCTCGGGCTGTGCGCCGAGTGCGGACTGGTCTCGCAGCTCCACAACACCGGGGGCGGCCGGCTCACGCACTTCACCTGCGTGGACGGCCGCGGCGAGATCCTGGTCCCCTGCGGCCGCTGCCGCCAGCTGCTGTACGAGTTCGGCGGCCCCGATCTGATCCTGGAGACGCCGGCCGGGATCCTGCCCCTCTCGGAGATGCTTCCGCAGGCCTTCGGGCCGGGGCATCTGCGCAAGTAGTTCACGGTCGGCCCCTCCGCGTCGCGTGCCTCCAGGGCACCGGGAGGGGCCGCTGCACTTCGGAAGGAAAGGCCATGGCTTTGTTGTCGATGGATGCCATCTCCGTCATCCGCACCAAGCGCGACCGCGGCGAGCTGAGCGACGAGCAGATCGACTGGGTCATCGACGCGTACACACGCGGCGAGGTCGCCGACTACCAGATGGCCGCCCTGAACATGGCGATCCTGCTCAACGGCATGAACCGCGGCGAGATCGCCCGCTGGACGGCCGCGATGATCGCCTCCGGCGAGCGCATGGACTTCTCGTCCCTGTCCCGCCCGACCGCCGACAAGCACTCCACCGGCGGCGTCGGCGACAAGATCACCCTCCCGCTGGCCCCGCTGGTCGCGGCCTGCGGCGCGGCGGTCCCGCAGCTGTCGGGCCGGGGCCTCGGCCACACCGGCGGCACCCTCGACAAGCTGGAGTCGATCCCGGGCTGGCGCGCCCTGCTCTCGAACGAGGAGATGCTCTCCGTACTCGACGAGGTCGGCGCGGTCATCTGCGCGGCGGGCGACGGTCTGGCCCCGGCGGACAAGAAGCTGTACGCGCTGCGGGACGTGACGGGCACGGTCGAGGCGATCCCGCTGATCGCCTCTTCCATCATGTCGAAGAAGATCGCGGAGGGCACGGGCTCGCTCGTCCTGGACGTGAAGGTGGGCACGGGCGCCTTCATGAAGACGATCGAGGACGCGCGCGAACTGGCCTCCACGATGGTCGGGCTGGGCACGGACCACGGAGTGAAGACGGTCGCGCTCCTCACCGACATGTCGACCCCGCTGGGCCTGACGGCGGGCAACGCCCTGGAGGTCCGCGAGTCGGTCGAGGTGCTGGCCGGCGGCGGCCCCGCGGACGTCGTCGAACTGACCCTCGCCCTGGCCCGCGAGATGCTCGACGCGGCGGGCGTGAAGGACGCCGACCCCGCGAAGGCACTGGCCGACGGCTCGGCGATGGACGCCTGGCGCCGCATGATCGCGGCACAGGGCGGCGACCCGGACGCCCCGCTGCCCACCTCCCGTGAGCAGCACGTGGTCAAGGCCCCCTCCTCGGGCGTACTGACCCGCCTCGACGCCTACGACATCGGCATCGCGGCCTGGCGCCTCGGCGCGGGCCGCGCCCGCAAGGAGGACCCGGTCCAGGCCGCCGCAGGCGTCGAGATGCACGCCAAGCCGGGCGACACGGTGACCGAGGGCCAGCCCCTGCTGACCCTCCACACGGACACGCCCGAGCGCTTCGAGTACGCCCTTGAGGCCGTCGAGGGCTCGTACGACGTGGCGGCGCCGGGCACGGACTTCACGGCGGCGCCGGTGGTGCTGGAACGTATCGCCTGACCTGACCGACCTGATCCGTTCAGGCTCGGCTCGACTCGCGCGTGAAGGGGACCGGCGTCCGTCGCCGGTCCCCTTCGTGTTCGTCTGCCCGGAGGCGGACCGGGCCCGGCCTCAGCCGAGGGTCGCCGCGACCACCACCAACACCGGTACCGCCAGCATCGTCGACAGCAGGATCGACTCCCGGGCCAGGACCTCGCCGACGCGGTAGCGGGACGCGTACGTGAAGAGGTTCTGGGCGGCGGGGAGGGCCGAGGTGACCACCACGTCCAGGAGTGGGGCGCCGCGCAGGCCGAAGACGCCCGCGGCCAGGGCCCAGGCCGTCAGGGGCTGGCCCACCGACTTCAGGGCGACGGAGAGCAGGACGGGGGTCCGGTCGGGGCCGCGGCCCGGCATCGTGCTGCCGCACAGGGAGATGCCGAAGGCCAGGAGGACGGCCGGGACCGACATGTTCCCGATCAGGGTCAGCGGGTCGAGGACCGGGCCCGGGACCGTCAGGCCGGACGCGGAGACGGCGACGCCGGACAGGGAGCCGATGCCGACGGGGTTGCGGACGGGAGTGGTGATCCGCCGCCACAGGGAGGTCTTCTCACCCGGGCCGGAGAGGTCGAGGACCGTCAGGGCCACCGGGGTCATCACGATCTGCTGGAAGAGGAGGACGGGGGCCACGAGTGAGGCGTCGCCCAGCACGTACACCGCGATCGGGATGCCGAGATTGCCCGCGTTGACGTAACTGGAGCACAGGGCGCCGATCGTCGTACGGCCCACGCCCCAGCGGCGTACGGCACCGACCGCGACGAACACCCCGGCCACCGCGAACGTACTGATCGCCGTCACCAGCAGCCGGTTGGACAGGATCACCGACAGGTCGGCCTGCGCGAGCGTGGTGAACAGGAGCGCGGGGGTGGCCACATGGAACGCGAGCTTGGTCAGCACCTCGCGGCCGTTGTCCCCGAGATAGCCGCGGCGCCCGATCAGATAGCCGACGCCGATGACGACGGCGATCACCGCGAAGCCGTTCAGCACCCCCTGCACGGCACCTCCTGGAGCTCGCGGCGCTCCCGGGGGTGGCCGGGAGCGGCGGCGCGGAGGCGGTCGCGTATTCGGTCGGGGCGGAGTGCGGGCAGGCGGACGGGCGCCGATTCATGGGGCATACACCGAACCCTCTTGGGTAGGCCATGCCCAGGTCAATGTGACCTTGCGCCACCTGAACTTCGTGCTCGGTGAGCACGCAGCGATGAGTTCCGCGCCGCCCACCGGTCTACCGCACGTGGACGCCATGACACCTGCTGTACTCGTACTGCCCGGCCCCGTCACCCGAGACGAGGTGCCGAGGCTCTGCGAGGACGTGCGCGCACGGCTCGAAAGCAGCAGAGCCGGCGTCCTGGTCTGCGATGTCGCCGGTCTCGGACCACCAGGTCTGACCACCGTCGACGCGCTCGCCAGGATGCAGCTCGCCGCCCGTCGCGCCGGGGGGCGGATCAGACTGCGCGACCCGGACCCCGCCCTGCGCGCGCTACTCGGTCTTGTCGGCATCCCCTTCGAGGTCGAGGGGCAGCCCGAACAGCGGGAACCACCGCTGCGTGTCGAGGAAGCAGTGGAACCCGGTGATCCGGCCCTCTGAGGTCTCCAGGACCTGCACGGCCCACGCCGTGTAGCCGCCCGTCTCCGGGTTCGGCTTGTACTGGGCGAAGCCCGGCAGGCCGTTCACCGCGACCGGCACCAGATGCGAGTTCGCACAGGGCGCGCCGAGGGTCGTCATGAAGCCCGTGATGTCCTCGGGGCCGCTCAGCCACAGGTCGAACGGCGGCATCGTCATCACGGCGTCCTCGTGCAGGAGAGCCGTGAGGGCCGTCATGTCGTACCCCTCGAAGGCCGCCACATAGCGGTCCAGGAGCTTCTGCTGCTCCTCGTCGAGCGGGTCGGACGTGGCGGCCCGGGCCGCGGCGCCGTCGCTCTCGGCGAGCGTCGCACGGGCCCGCTGGAGCGCGCTGTTGACCGAGGCGACCGTCGTGCCGAGCAGCTCGGCGACCTCGCTCGCCTTCCAGGCCAGCACCTCGCGCAGGATGAGCACGGCCCGCTGCTTGGGCGGCAGTTGCTGCAGGGCGGCCATGAAGGCGAGGCGCACCGACTCCTTGGCGACGGCGGCCTCGGCGGGGTCCTCGACCACGGGCAGCACACGCGCGTCCGGCATCGGCTCCAGCCAGGTGTGGTCGGGGCGCGGATTCAGCGCCGCCTGTGTGAGCGGTGTCGAGTCCGTCAGATCCATCGGGCGGGCCCGCTTGTTCCCCGCCGACAGCATGTCCAGGCACACGTTCGTCGCGATCCGGTACAGCCACGAGCGCATCGAGGAGCGGCCCTCGAACTTGTCGTAGCTTCTCCAGGCGCGCACGAGCGTGTCCTGGACCGCGTCCTCCGCCTCGAAGGACGAGCCGAGCATGCGGTAGCAGTACCCCGTCAGCTCGACCCGGTGCTTCTCAAGCCGGACGTCGAGGTCCTCCACCGTCGCCGTTCCGTCGCTCATGGCCAACCCACCCCTGTGGCATGTTCGTCGTCACCTTCACCGCCTCTTTGCGATGCCGGCACTTCGGAAGCTACCGCAGCCCACTGACAATGGCCCCCCGAGATGCAAAAGGTGCAGGTCAGGACAGTTAATGTCCTGACCTGCACCCGTACGTTCGAAAGTCGACCCGCCGTGCCTCAGTGGCGCACGGCCACCAGTCGCCGCTGGGTCCGGGCCGCGTGCGACCCGACCACCGTGATCGTCACGACCCCGAGGACCGCCAGCAGACCGAGCGCCACCGTCCCGGCCCAGCCGCCGGAGTGGAAGGCGACCGCGCCGAGCGTGCCGCCCGCGCTGGAGCCCAGGTAGTAGGCGGACTGGTAGAGGGCGGAGGCCTGCGCGCGGCCCTCCTTGGCGGTGTGGCTGACCGAGGAGGACGCGACCGCGTGCCCCGCGAAGAAGCCCGCGGTGATCAGGACCAGGCCGAGCAGGATCAGCGGCAGGGAGTCGGCCAGCGAGACCAACAGCCCCGCGGTCGTCGTACCGCCCGCCAGATACAGCGCGCCGCGCCGGCCGAGCCGTCCCACCAGCTTCCCGGCGGTCGACGCCGAGACCGTGCCGACCAGGTAGACGAGGAAGATCGAGCCGATGATGCCCTGCGGCAGCGAGAACGGGGCCTCCGTGAGGCGGTAGCCGATCACCGTGTAGACGGCGCCGAACACCGTCATGAACAGCGCGCCGATCGCGTACAGCCTGCACAGCAGCGGGTTCGCGAGGTGACCGCGGACCGTACGGACCAGCACCGCGGGCCGCAGCGAACCGGCCTTGAAGTGCTTCGGCGCCGGGAGCAGCAGCCGGAAGGCCACCGCGCAGCCGACCGCGATCAGCCCGATGACCCCGACGGCGACCCGCCAGCCCCACTCCTGCGCGACCCAGCCGGTGATGACCCGGCCGCTCATCCCGCCGACGCTGTTGCCCGCGACGAACAGACCGATCGCGGTGATCAGCGCCTTCGGCCGCACTTCCTCCGCGAGATAGGCCATCGCCGAGACCGGCAGCCCGGCCAGCGCCGCACCCTGCACGGCCCGCAGCGCGACCAGCCAGCCGACCGACGGGGCGAAGGGCACCAGCAGTCCGACGCTCACCGCGATCGCCAGGGACACCGTCATCAACGTACGCCGGCCGAACCGCTCCGAGAGGGCGCTCAGCGGCAGGACGAACAGCGCCAGCGCACCGGTCGCCGCCGACACCGTCCAGCTCGCCGTGCTCGCCGTGACCCCGAAGTCGCCGGAGATCAGCGGCAGCAGGGCCTGGGTGGAGTAGAGAAGCGCGAAGGTCGCGACACCCGCGAGGAAGAGCGCGAGGCTCATCCGGCGATAGCCGGGTCCGCCCGGGGCCATACGGGAATCGACGGGAGCGGCTTCGGTGGAAGCGGCTCGGGCGGGAGCGGTTTCGGTGCGAACGGCGGTGGCTGCGGGGGCGCCCACGGTGGTGGACGCCCCGGTACTTGCGGAAGGCATGTTTCGAACCTAAAACCGTCCCGCTCATCCGTCCAATGCATGGAATCGTCATAATCGTTCCCGTGATGCATCAGCAGAGGTCAGAGCCTCACCTGTCACCGTCCAGTGACACAGAAGACATCGTCGCGATCCTCGCCCCTCGCCTCGCGTACTTCGCCGGGGTCGCCCGCACCGAGCACGTCACGCGGGCCGCGCAGGAGATGCAGGTCCCGCAGTCGACCCTGTCCCGCGCGATGGTCCGCCTCGAACAGGACCTGGGCGTGGACCTGTTCGCCCGCAGGGGCCGCACGGTCTCCCTGACCCCGGCGGGCCGCACGTTCCTGTCCTCCGTCGAGCGGGCCCTCGCCGAGATCGAGCGGGCCGCCGACGAGGTACGCGCCGACGCCGACCCGGCCACCGGCAAGGTCGCCTTCGGCTTCCTGCACACCATGGGCTCCGAGACGGTCCCCGGCCTGATCCGCGCCTTCCGCGTCGACCATCCCCGCGTCCGCTTCAGCCTCGTCCAGAACTACGGCGAGGCCATGATCGAACGGCTGCGCTCCGGCGAACTGGACCTCTGCCTCACGTCCCCGGTCCCGGACGCCCCCGACCTCGTCGCCCGCCGCCTCGACGAACAGAAACTCCGTCTGGTCGTCCCCGCGGACCACCGCCTCGCCTCCCGCCGCCGTATCCGCCTCGCGGAGGCCGCCGACGAAACCTTCGTCACCCTGGAACCCGGCTACGGCCTCCGCCGCATCACCGACGACCTCTGCCAACAGGCGGGCTTCCGCCCGAGGGTGGCCTTCGAGGGCGAGGAGGCGGAAACCCTGCGAGGCCTGGTGGCCGCAGGACTGGGCGTGGCCCTCCTCCCCCCACCGGCCGTCCCCCGCCCAGGAGTTGTGGAACTGACGGTCACGGCTCCAAGAGCGGCAAGAGAAATCGGCGTCGCTTGGCTGGACGGCCACCCCGACACGCCTCCAGTGGCAGCCTTCAAGAAGTTTCTCCTGTCAAAGAGGGGCACCTTGCTCCCCGACTGAGATCTCTTCTCGACTGAGCCCCACGAGGGCACGCCATTCTTTTAGGGGCGCGGGGAACTGCGCGACCAGCCCCCACCGACCCGCACGCCACCACAACCCGGGCAACTAACGGCGAAGGGACCGCCCAAAGCCGGAGGCAAGCGGCATCCGCAACCCCAAAGGCGGCGGAGCCGCAAGCGCGTCCTCCACGGGCCGGGCAAAAGCCCGCCCGAACAACGCCCCCATCACAAAATCCTCCGCCAACGCATAGACCTCATCCCGAAACGCGTGCAACGCATGCCCATCGGAATGCACCTCGAACCGACACACATCCCGGTTCGCCTTCTTCGCCCGGGACGCCAGCCGGAACGACAACTCGGGATCGGTCCGCTCGTCGTTCGTGCCGTGCACGATCAACACCCGCCGCCCCACGAGCTGCTTCACCGGTTCGGGCGGCGCGGCGACATCCTCCTCGGGCAGCCAAGGGGACAACGCCAGCACGGAGTTGACGGCGGTGTGCCCGCCCGAGTGCAGAGCGGCCCGCCCGCCCATGTCCATGCCCGCGAGACACACGGGAACGTCTCCGTACCGCCGTACGACCTCGTCCGCGGCCCACGCGGCGTCCCGGGCCTGATCCGCCTGGGTGCCGTTCCAGCCCCGAAACCGGTAGTGCACCACGTGCACGACCAGGCCGTCGTCCCGCCCCGCGCGGGTGAGCCGGCGCCCCAACCCCCGTACGGACGCGGTCGCCATCATCGGTGAGGGTCTGCGGGCCGAGGTCTCCTCGCCGCCCGGCAGCAGCAGCACCACGCCGCTCACCGCCGTCGGTTCCGTTCCGAGTGCCCGCCCGAGCCGGGCCGTGCGAACCGGCGTCGCTTGCTGTGCCATGACAGAACAGTGTCAGAAGCGATGGTGTACGCCATCCGTCCGCACGGTCACCGTTACGTATCGACGGTTCCGCACAACAGGAGATCTACGCGCGTAGGCGGTAGAGTGCGGAGATGACGAGCCAGATCAAGAACACCCCGAGCTCGGAGCAGATCCGCCGGGCGCCGAAGGTCCTGCTGCACGATCACCTCGACGGGGGCCTGCGCCCCGGGACGATCGTCGACCTGGCCCGCGACACGGGCTACAAGAACCTCCCCGAGACGGACCCCGACAAGCTCGGCATCTGGTTCCGCGAGGCCGCCGACTCCGGTTCCCTCGAGCGGTACTTGGAGACCTTCGCGCACACCTGTGCCGTCATGCAGACCCGCGAGGCGCTCGTCCGCGTGGCCGCAGAGTGCGCCGAGGACCTCGCCGAGGACGGCGTCGTGTACGCCGAGGTGCGGTACGCGCCCGAGCAGCACCTGGAAGCCGGGCTCACCCTCGAAGAGGTCGTCGAGGCGGTCAACGAGGGCTTCAGGGAAGGCGAGCAGCGGGCCCGCGAGAACGGTCACCGGATCCGCGTCGGCGCCCTGCTGACCGCCATGCGGCACGCGGCCCGTGCCCTGGAGATCGCCGAACTCGCCAACCGCTACCGCGATCTGGGCGTCGTCGGCTTCGACATCGCGGGCGCCGAGGCCGGCTTCCCGCCCACCCGTCACCTGGACGCCTTCGAGTATCTGAAGCGGGAGAACAACCACTTCACGATCCACGCGGGCGAGGCCTTCGGACTCCCGTCCATCTGGCAGGCCCTCCAGTGGTGCGGCGCCGACCGGCTCGGCCACGGCGTGCGCATCATCGACGACATCCAGGTCCACGAGGACGGCTCGGTGAAGCTCGGCCGCCTCGCCTCGTACGTACGCGACAAGCGGATCCCCCTGGAGCTGTGCCCCAGTTCCAACCTCCAGACGGGCGCCGCCGACTCGTACGCCGAACACCCCATCGGGCTGCTGCGGCGGCTGCACTTCCGGGCGACGGTGAACACCGACAACCGTCTGATGTCCGGCACCAGCATGACCCGGGAATTCGAGCACCTTGTCGACGCCTTCGGCTATTCGCTCGACGACATGCAGTGGTTCACAGTCAATGCGATGAAATCAGCATTCATTCCTTTCGATGAACGACTGGCCATGATCAATGACGTCATCAAGCCCGGTTATGCCGAGCTGAAGTCCGAATGGCTGTTCCAGCAAACCGCTTCCACCAGCGGTTCTGTGCGCGAAGAGGGCTGAAGAAGAAGGACGGGAAGCGGCCGGGTGATGACGACTCGGCCGCTTTTCGATGTTTGCGAGGCGAGCTCGCACGTGATTACCGTTTCGGACCGCTCAAATCCCCGTCACAGCATGCAAGGACGAAGATGAAGCAGTCTGCTGCCAAGACCCTCGGTGTCGCCGCTCTCGGTGCCGCCTTCGCCGCCGCCGGCGCGGGCGCTGCCAACGCGGCCCCGGCGGTCCCGGACGCCACCTCGGCGCTCTCCACCGCCACCAGCGCGCTGCCGGTGGACGGGGTCACCAAGACCCTGCCCGGCGCGGGCGAGTCGCTCGCCCAGGGTGAGAACGCGCTCGGCAGTGGCCTCGCCGCCGCCCAGCCGGCCGTCGCGAACCTCCTCGCCGAGGGTCCGGCCGCGCCGGTCGCCGGTCTGCTCGGGGGCCTGCCGGTCCAGGGCCTGCCCACGCACGGCCTGCCGGTGAACGGGATTCCGCTGGGCTGAGTCCGGCACCCGAGCACCACCCTTCTCGCGCCGATGGGGCGCACCCGGTCCGGGTGCGCCCCATCGGCGTTCGTGTTCGTGCTGTTCGTGCCGGTGCGTCACCAGGCCGTGCGCGCCGCCTTGCCCTCGGAGGGGAAGAGGAACCACAGCGCTATGTAGAGCAGGAACTGCGGGCCCGGCAGCAGGCAGGACACCAGGAAGATCACCCGCATCGTGGTCGCGGAGGTGCCGAAGCGCCGAGCCAGCGCTGCGCACACTCCGCCGATCATCCGGCCGTTGGTGGGGCGGGCAAGGCGGTTCATGAACGGCTCCTTCGTGAGCGTCGGTCCGAGGCTTCCCGTGTGGCTGCCTCATCTGTCGTCAACGCTACGGAGACGAAGGGTGCAAAGCGTCGCTCTAGGGGGCGATCCCGACCCTGGGAATCGTCGGGGTCCGACCCTGAGTCGCCTCCTCGGCCGCCTGCTTGCGGCGTAGGGCGGCGACCCGGCGCCGGCTCTCGGCCCGGCGGCGCAGCAGGGACCGGGCGGCGGGCACCACGGCGACATGGGCCAGCGCCACGCCCACGGTGTTCAGCAGCAGCGAGTCGACGTCCACGACCTGCCCCGGCACCCCGGTCTGCAGGAGCTCGATGCCCAGCGAGAGCAGGGCGCCGGCGGCGACCGTACGCATCAGGGACAGCAGCGGGGAGACGACGAGCCTGCCGCCCGCCAGCGGCAGCAGCACTCCGAGCGGGGCGAGCAGCAGCAGGCCCTTGCCGATGTTGCGGGCGGCCGCCTCGGGGCCCAGCGCCAGATCGGCCCGGATGCTCGCGAACGGACGCAGATTCGCGGCGCTCACCCACGGCACGTCCAGGGGCCGCAGCGTGAACCAGGCAACAAGCGCGAGATGTGCGACGAGGAGGACACCCCCCGCCGCACGAAAGCGGATCACGGCGCTGCTGCCGTTCGAGCCTTGACGCTGCACGATCCCCAAGACGCGGCCACCGGCAGGATCGGTTCCGTGTGACGGCGGCGCTTGGCCCGCACGGGTGAGGCGTGCGCCACAGACGGGGTCCGGCCGAGGGGGCTCAGGCCCCCTCGGCCTCCGACTGCGGCGGGGTCTCCGTACCGGGGCGGGAGCGCACCGACTCCGTGCACTCGTAGCGGCGCGGGGCCTCCGTGCCGGGCCCGCCGAGCGTCACCGAGTCGCCGTCGGAGGCGGCCGCCGAGTCGCTGAACGTGCAGATGATCTGGGCCAGCGCGTACGGCGTCAGGTCCGCGGGCGGTGTGCTCAGGCGCAGTGTGTCGTCCGGTTCACCGCGGCCCGGGCCGCTCACCGTGAGGCCCTGCGGCACGCTCGTCGTGTAGTTCGCCTGCTTCTCGGCGTCCGACGGGGACTCGGAGAGCTCGTCCAGAAGCGCCTGTGCGGCCCGTACGCGGTCCGTCGCCGCGGGTCCGGCCCCGATGCGCACGGTCCGGTCCACCGGCGCCAGTTGCGAGGAGCAGAGCAGGAAGACCTGGACGAGGATCCCGCGCGAGGACTGCGTACCGATGTCGGGCTCGTTGAGCGTGCACGGCACCCGGGAGGGCGCGGGACCGAAGTCGGTCGGCACCTCCGTCGCCCGGATCCCGCACCCGGCGAGCGTCACGGCGAGCAACGGCACGGCGAGCGCGAGACGGGCCGCACGCGTCCGGCGTACGCCCCATGTGTGGCGTTCGGACATCACGCGCCCCCCTCGGTGCGGTCGTCGGCGACGGCCGCACCAGGGCCCCCGGAGTTGTCGGGGTTCTCGGGGTCCTCCACCTCCGAGGCGTCGCGCGGCAGGCGCAGGGTGAAGACCGCGCCGCCCTTGGGCGAGTTCGCGGCGGTGATCTCACCGCCGTGGATGTGGGCGTTCTCCAGGGCGATGGACAGACCGAGGCCGCTGCCCTCCGAACGCGGCCGGGAGGCGCTCGCCTTGTAGAAGCGGTCGAAGACGTGCGGCAGGACGTCCTCGGGGATGCCGGGGCCGTGGTCCTGGACCTCGATGACCAGGTCGTTGCCCTCGTCACGCACGCTCACGCGCACCGGGGAGCCGCCGTGCTTGAGGGCGTTGCCGATCAGGTTCGCCATGATCACGTCCAGCCGGCGCGGGTCGACCCGCGCCATGAGGCCGCGCTCGGCGTCCAGGTCCACCGCGTCCAGCCAGGCCCGCGCGTCGATGCACGCGGTGATCTGGTCGACGATGTCGACGTTGTCGAGGACGAGCCGGGCCGTGCCCGCGTCGAAGCGGGTGACCTCCATGAGGTTCTCCACCAGGTTGTTCAGCCGCCGGGTCTCGCTGACGACGAGCCGGACCGCGGGCTCGATCATCGGGTCGACGCTGCCGGTCTCCGCGTCGAGCTCCTCCTCCAGCACCTCGGTCACGGCGGTGATCGCGGTCAGCGGCGTCCGCAGCTCGTGCGACATGTCCGCCACGAACCGCCGGGACGCCTGCTCGCGGGCGCTCATGTCCTCGACCCGCTTCTCCAGCGACTCCGCCGTGCGGTTGAACGTCCGTGACAGATCCGCGAGTTCGTCCGTGCCGGACACCCGCAGCCGGGTGTCCAGCTTGCCCTCCCCGAGCCGCCGGGCCGCGGTGCCCAGCCGGTGCACCGGCTTCAGTACGGTCGTCGCGGCGGCCTGCGCGAGCAGCGCCGAGCCGATCAGCGCGAGCCCGGTCGCGATCCCCAGCGACCAGGCGAGGGAGTTGAGGTCCTTGGCCTCCGGCTCCAGCGACTTGAGCATGTATCCGGTCGGCCCGCCGCCGATCACCTTCGCGCCGCCCACGAGATACGGCTTGTCGCCCTGGACTGTCCGCTGCCAGTACAGGTGGTACGTGTACTTGTTGTTCGAGGAGATCTCCTGCTCCTTGTTCACCGCCTTCTGGAGGGACTTCGGTACGTCCTCCAGCGTGAAGGTGTCCAGGTCGGAGTTCCCGCGGACCGGCTTGCCGCTCTCGTCCTCGGCGATCAGCAGCACGCTGAACCGCTGGCTGCTGTTCGCCATCTGCCCGGCGGCGCGCTGCAGTTCCTCCTGAGTGGGATGCGGCCGCAGCGTGCTCGCGCGGGTCTGCATCGCCTGCTGGAAGTCGCCGAGCACCGCGTCCTGCGTACGCGTGAGCACCGCCTCGCGGTTGAGCCAGTACGCGATCCCGGACGCCGACACGGCGGCGGTGAGCGCGACGAGCCCGAACACCACGACCAGACGCAGCCGCAGGCTGGTGAAGCGCAGACCCGCCAGTATCGTCTTGCGCGCCGCGGCCCAGCCGCGGAGCTTGTCCTGCGGTTTTGTCACTGAGGACTGTCCAGCCGGTAGCCGACTCCCCGAACGGTACGGATCAGGGTGGGGGAGGACGGCACGTCCTCCACCTTCGCGCGCAGCCGCTGCACACACGCGTCGACGAGCCGTGAGTCGCCGAGGTAGTCGTGCTCCCACACCAGCCGCAGCAACTGCTGGCGGGACAGCGCCTGCCCGGGCCGCCGGCTCAGTTCGAGGAGCAGCCGCAGCTCGGTCGGCGTCAGCTGCAGATCCTCGCCGTTCTTCGTCACGGTCATCGCCGCACGGTCGATGACCAGCGAACCGAAGGTCGCCGCGTCGTTCGCCTCGCGCTCGCCGCGGCGCAGCACGGCCCGGATACGGGCGTCGAGCACACGCCCCTGCACGGGTTTCACCACATAGTCGTCGGCGCCGGACTCCAGCCCGACCACGACGTCGATGTCGTCGCTGCGCGCGGTCAGCAGAATGATCGGCAGCTGGTCCGTACGCCGGATGCGGCGGCACACCTCGAATCCGTCGATGCCCGGCAGCATCACATCGAGGACGATCAGATCGGGCCGTTGCTCGCGCAACAGCTTCAGTCCGTCCTCGCCGGTGGCAGCGGTGGCCACCCGGTGTCCCTGGCGCGTCAGAGAGAGCTCCAGGGCCGTCCGGATGGCGTCGTCGTCCTCGATCAGCAACAGGGAAGGCACGGACGTCATTCTGTCCCATGACATGGGCGTGTATCGACTGTTGGAGCGCTCCCACACATGTCCCGCGTACGAGTGGGTGGCCGTGTGTCGGATGAGTAGCCGTACGACGCTTCTCTGTGATCGGTCTGTGGGCCGGCTGGGCCGAGCCCCTGTGACAGGTCTGTGACAGTCGGCGGACACCGTCATGAAGTGGCCCCGGCAAGCTTTTGGTCACAGGCAAGGAAGCACCACAGCGAAGTACCGAATCACCGGAACTCCACGACGGGGGGCGCGAGATGAACACGCTGCACAGCACAAGCACTGGCGCAGTTGTCACGCGGCTCCACGACGTCACGAGGAGCACGGAGAAGTCCGGTGCCGTGAGCGGGCGGGGGTGCGCTCGCGGCACCGGGCGTCAGCACACCGGGTACATGACGGTGGTTGACGCACACACGGGGGGAAGCAACACGGGGGTTGCCCACGGGGGAACGGGGGCAGCGTACGGGGAGGTCACGGGGGAGCGTCGCTCGGTGTCGGAGGCGGAGTTCACCGCCTACGTCCAGGAGCGCCGCGCCTCCCTGTACGCAACCGCCTACCACCTGACCGGTGACCGCTTCGAGGCCGAGGACCTGCTGCAGAGCGCACTGTTCTCGACCTACCGGGCCTGGGACCGGATCAGCGACAAGGCCGCGGTCGGGGGCTACCTCCGCCGCACGATGACCAATCTGCACATCAGCGCGTGGCGCCGCCGCAAGCTGAACGAGTACCCGACCGAGGAGCTGCCGGAGACGGCCGGCGACACGGACGCGATGCGCGGCACCGAGCTGCGCGCCGTCCTGTGGCAGGCGCTCGCCCGGCTGCCCGAACTCCAGCGCACGATGCTGGTCCTCCGTTACTACGAGGGCCGCACGGACCCGGAGATCGCGGAGATCCTCGACATCAGTGTCGGCACGGTGAAGTCCAGCATCTGGCGGTCGCTCCGCCGGCTGCGCGAGGACCAGGTCCTCAGCTTCGGCCGTGACGAGGAAGAGTCCTTCGGGGAGCTTGTCGCCTGAGGGATGTGGGGGGATGCCCGTCACTCCGGGGGGAGGTAGCGGGCAGGGTGTTCGTCACTCCGGGGGGAGGCGGCGGACAGCACGGGGGAGCAGTACCGGGGGGAACCAACGGGGTCACGGGGGACCACGGGGGAAAACGAGAGTGGGTCCAGGCAGACCGGGGGGTCTGACTGGGCCTCCTTTCGTTTTCGCCCCTTTTTCGCGCCCTTTCCGTGCCTCGGGCTCTTCCGTGCTTCTCCGCTACTCCGCTGCTTGTGGTCCTTCTGCTTCCTGTCCTACTTCTTGTCCTTCGCCACGACGGTCTCCGCGCGCTCGATCATGCGCCGCTTGCGGTCGTTCACCGCGGTGAGCATCGCCTCGTTCTTCTCGATGAGCTGCTTCTGGTGGCCGGACTCGATGGCGTGCCGCTTCGCGACATAGCCGGTCGCGGCCTTGCAGCGGACGTCGGCCTCCGCCGTGGCGATCTCCTTGGCGGAGGGTGCGGGGAAGCTCGGGTGCGGGCCGTTCGGGCTGGTCCTCGTGGTGCGCCAGGTCTCGTCGTCGGCCGCCGCGAGCGGGTCCGGATACGTCAGTCCGGCCTTCTGCATACAGGCGCTCCACCGCTTGTCGAGGGCGATACTCCCGGGGTCCTTCTTCGTGGTGGCGGACGCCTCGAAGAACAGCGTCTGGACCTTCGTCAGATCGTCGGCGGCCCGGTCGGCCAGCGCCGCACGCCGCGCCTGTCCGTGGCAGCCGCCCTCGGGGACGCCGGCCGGGACCTCCGTGGAGGTGCCGCCCTTCTTCCGCGCCTCCTGGGTCGTTCCGGTGTAGACGGCGGCCGCGGCGGGAGTGATCGTCCTGTCCCGCGCCTGTGCTTCCCGCTGCGCCGCCACGGCCTCCTGCCGGGTGACGCCGTCGGGCAGCGGCGGTTTGTAGCCGTACACGCGGACCGAATCCAGATCCGTGGGCCCGTACTTGCGGGCGTTGAGCGGAATGCCGGCCCCGGACGCCTCGTACGCGGGCCAGCTCACGCCGAACTTCTTCAGACAGGGACCGGCCAGGACGCGGACCGCGTGGTCGACCGTCGAGGTCTCCGCGGTGGTCGGGCGGTAGGCGTCCAGCGGATAGGCCTTGGGCGCGTTGGCGAACGAGGTGGCGACGACCGGTTCGGTGTCCTTGTAGTTCCGCTCGTCCCGGGCGGTGTCGCCGCTGCCGCCGCAGCCGGTGGCGAGGAGTGCGGTGGCGGCCGCCAGGGGGATCATCGCGCGGGCTCCGGTCACCGGGCTCGTCCTGTTACGCATGTTTCAGATGATCATTCGTGATGCGAACCGGTCAAGTGGCTGAAGGCGCAGGGCGGTTCGAACATATGTGTTCTGGTCATGATCATCGGCATTTCGGCCATTGTTCGAAGTGATCGTTTGGCGTGTCGGCCCTTGTGCCAAGGTCATCTGCGCAATCGCTCCGCAACGAAGGGCAGGAAATGACAAGAGCACGAGGTCTTCTGGCGGCGTCGGCGATGTCCGTCGCGGCGGTCTTCGCCGCGATCACGCCCGCGCAGGCGGCCAGTTACGACGGCAGCTGCAACGTGGACGAGGCGTGCCTCTACCGCAACCTGGACTACGCGGGTGGCGTCTACGACACGCTGAACAGCAAGAAGACCTACAGCGGGATGACCTACTACGGCACCTCGACCGCCACCGACAACTCGGTGAGCTCGGCCAAGAACCGTGACCCCGACAGCAACCTGTGGTTCTACTCGGGCACCAACTGGACGGGCGACTCGTGGGGCCTGCCGGCCGGCTCCAACACGAACTTCTCCAGTTCGTTCGAGAACACGCCGTCCTCGCACTGCTGGAGCGGCGCGACCGCGGGCTGTCCCGCGGGCTGACGGTGAGCCGCGCCGCCGGGGCGGGTGCCGCTACGCCGTCGTCCGGCGTGGTGCCGCGCGGTGCCCGGCGGTCGCGGCGGCCAGCCGGTCCAGGGCCTCGTCCTTGTCGCAGGGGTACGCGCCGAGCGCGGTCTGCCGGGCCACGATCGACCGCTCGGACCGCATCAGCCGCCAGCCGCGACGCAGCAGGAACGGCACGGACTTGCGCCCCTCCCGCAGATCCCGCAGGAACCGCCGCCGGAAGGTGGCCACCGCCCCCCGGTTCAGGCACAGCGCGTCGGCGAGCACTCCCGCCTCACGGCACCGCTCCACGATCTCCGCGGCGAAGATGCCCTCCGCGATGAAGGCGGGCGACCCCTCGATGTCGACACTCTCCTCGCCCGTACGTGCGCTGAGGGAGATGTCGTACATCGGAACGCCCGTACGCCCGTTCCGGCACAGCTCGGCTATCGCCGCGACGGCGGCGTCCGCGTCCCAGGACAGCGGGTGGTCCCAGTCGATGTCCGAACTCCCCGCCACCTGCGGCAGCGTCGGGTCGTCGCCCTCTTTGTAGAAGTCGTCGAGCCGCAGTACCGGAAGGCCGGAGCGGGCCGCCACCAGGGACTTGCCGGAGCCCGAGGGGCCGCACAGCAGCACGACGCGGGCGGTTGTCGCGGAATTCGGGAGATGTGAACTCACGAGACACCAGTCTGACGCATCGAGCGCCCCCGGCCGACCCCGCGGGTCGCCTTTGGAGCGGGCATCACACCTCAACTACCCTTCGTGTCGACCTGATTACTTTGCGCAGCAGAAGGTGGCAGCAGCCATGGCACGATTCCCCGCCTCCCAGAACCCGACCGCCCGGCGCGCGTTGCTGGCCCTCACGACCGCGGGCATCGCGGTGGGCGTGGGAGCGACCTCGGCGGCCGCGGACACCGAGCCCGTCGTCGACGTCGTCCGCACCCGGCCCACCTCGCTGGGCAACGTCAACCCGCAGGCGGGTGTCCAGGCGCTGACCGGGACCGTCGGTTACGTGACCGGTCCGGTCGCGGGTCTGAAGCCCAACCCGCTGGCCGGCACGGGCGTCGACCCCCTCGACAACGGACTCGCCACCCAGGTCGCCGACTTCCCGCCGCTGGCCACGACCATGCTGACGGCCCCGGTCGCCCAGGCCCAGTCGCTGGGCGCCGTTCCGGTCCTGGGACCGGCGACGGGCCTGCTGCGCTGAGCCGTACAACTGCCCGTAGTGCGGCCGCGAGTCGCGCGAAGGGCCAAGAGAGAGCCGCGCCTCCCCCGGACGGTGGGGAAGCGCGGCTCTCCGTCTTCGGCGGCCGTCGGTACGACGAACGCGGTGGCCGTCAGTACGACGAGCCGGAGGCGCCCAGTGCGCCCGTCGGGTGCCAGACCGTCTTCGTTTCGAGGAAGGCGGTGAGGCGCTCGATGCCCGGATTCGCGAAGTAGTCCGGGTAATCCACAGCCTGTGGACGGACGACCCGCTTGAGGTTGTCCGCGGCCGCGACCTCCAGTTCCTTCGCGAGCACGTCGTCCGCGCCCGCGAGGTCGATCGCGTTGACGTCCTGGTGCGCGGCCAGCGGGGCCGCGATCTCTGCCGTCTTTCCGGAGAGGACGTTGACGACCCCGCCCGGAACGTCGGAGGTGGCCAGCACCTCGCCCAGCGACAGCGCCGGGAGCGGGGACTTCTCGCTCGCGATCACGATCACCGTGTTGCCCGTCGCGATCACCGGGGCGATCACCGAGACCAGCCCGAGGAACGACGACTCCTGGGGGGCGAGGACGACCACCACACCCGTCGGCTCGGGGGTGGAGAGGTTGAAGTACGGGCCCGCGACCGGGTTGCCGCCACCCACGACCTGGGCGATCTTGTCGGTCCAGCCCGCGTACCAGACCCAGCGGTCGATCGCCGCGTCGACGACCATGGCCGCCTTGGACTTCGACAGGCCCTCCGCGTCCGCGACCTCCCGTACGAACTGGTCCCTGCGGCCCTCCAGCATCTCCGCGACGCGGTAGAGGACCTGGCCGCGGTTGTACGCCGTCGCGCCCGACCAGCCGCCGAAGGCCTTGCGGGCGGCGACGACCGCGTCACGGGCGTCCTTGCGGGAGGAGAGCGGTGCGTTGGCCAGCCAGTTGCCCTCTGTGTCGGTCACCTCGTACACCCGGCCGCTCTCGCTGCGGGGGAACTTGCCCCCGACGTACAGCTTGTAGGTCTTGAAGACGCTCAGGCGCTGTCGCTCCGCCTTTTCGGTGTTCTTGGGCTTCTCGGTGTTCTTGGGCTTCTCAGACATCGAGGTACGCCTCCAGGCCGTGGCGGCCGCCCTCGCGGCCGAAGCCCGACTCCTTGTAACCGCCGAACGGTGACGTGGGGTCGAACTTGTTGAACGTGTTGGACCAGATCACGCCCGCGCGCAGCTTGTTCGCGACGGCCAGGATCCGGGAGCCCTTCTCCGTCCAGATGCCCGCGGAGAGGCCGTACTGGCTGTTGTTGGCCTTGGCGACCGCCTCGTCGGGCGTGCGGAAGGAGAGGACGGACAGGACCGGGCCGAAGATCTCGTCGCGGGCGATGGTGTGCGCCTGGGTGACGTTCGTGAAGAGCGTCGGGGCGAACCAGTAGCCGGCGGAGGGGAGTTCACAGGCCGGGGACCAGCGCTCGGCGCCCTCGGCCTCGCCCTGCTCGACGAGTGAGGTGATGCGCGAGAGCTGCTCGGCGGAGTTGATCGCGCCGATGTCCGTGTTCTTGTCCAGCGGGTCGCCGAGGCGCAGGGTCGACAGACGGCGCTTCAGGGAGTCCAGCAGCTCGTCCTGGATCGACTCCTGGACCAGCAGCCGGGAGCCCGCGCAGCAGACCTGGCCCTGGTTGAAGAAGATGCCGGAGACGATGCCCTCGACGGCCTGGTCGATGGGGGCGTCGTCGAAGACGATGTTCGCGCCCTTGCCGCCCAGTTCGAGCGTGACCTTCTTCCTGGTGCCCGCCACCTGGCGGGCGATGGCCTTGCCGACGGCCGTGGAGCCGGTGAAGGCCACCTTGTTCACGTCCGGGTGCTCGACGAGGGCCGCGCCCGCGCTGCCGTATCCCGGAAGGATGTTGACGACGCCCTTCGGCAGGCCCGCCTGGCGGCAGATGTCCGCGAAGAAGAGGGCGGAGAGCGGGGTCGTCTCGGCCGGCTTGAGCACGACCGTGTTGCCCGTCGCCAGCGCCGGGGCGATCTTCCACGCCAGCATCAGGAGCGGGAAGTTCCAGGGAATGACCTGGCCCGCGACGCCGAGGGGCCTGGGGTTCGCGCCGAAGCCCGCGTGGTCGAGCTTGTCCGCCCAGCCCGCGTAGTAGAAGAAGTGCGCGGCGACCAGGGGGAGGTCGGCGTCCCTCGTCTCCTTGATGGGCTTGCCGTTGTCGAGGGTTTCGAGGACGGCAAGCTCGCGGGAGCGCTCCTGGATGATCCGGGCGATGCGGAACAGGTACTTGGCGCGCTCGGAGCCGGGGAGCGCGGACCACTTCCCGAAGGCCTTGCGGGCGGCCTTCACCGCGCGGTCGACGTCCGCCTCGCCCGCCTGGGCGATCTCGGAGAGGACCTCTTCGGTGGAGGGGGAGACGGTCTTGAAGACCCTGCCGTCCGCCGCCTCCACGAACTCGCCGTCGATGAACAGGCCGTACGAGGGCGCGATGTCGACGACCGAGCGGGACTCGGGCGCCGGTGCGTACGCGAACGCGGACGACCGCTTCTCGGTGTTTTCCGTGGTCATGGTGATCAGTCCACCGTCACGTAGTCGGGGCCGGAGTAGCGGCCGGTGGCCAGCTTCTGCCGCTGCATCAGCAGATCGTTCAGGAGCGAGGACGCGCCGAAGCGGAACCAGTGGTTGTCCAGCCAGTCCTCGCCCGCGGTCTCGTTGACCACGACCAGGAACTTGATGGCGTCCTTGCTGGTGCGGATGCCGCCGGCGGGCTTCACGCCGACCTGCACGCCGGTCTGGGCGCGGAAGTCGCGGACCGCCTCCAGCATCAGCAGGGTGTTCGAGGGAGTCGCGTTCACCGCCACCTTGCCGGTGGACGTCTTGATGAAGTCCGCCCCCGCCAGCATGCCGAGCCAGCTCGCGCGGCGGATGTTGTCGTACGTCGACAGCTCGCCCGTCTCGAAGATGACCTTGAGGCGGGCCGCCCCGGAGGCTTCCTTGACGGCGACGATCTCCTCGTACACCTTCGCGTAGTTGCCCGCGAGGAACGCTCCGCGGTCGATGACCATGTCGATCTCGTCGGCGCCCGCGGCGACCGCGTCCCGCACGTCCGCCAGCTTCACGTCGAGCGCGGCGCGGCCGGCCGGGAAGGCGGTGGCGACCGAGGCGACCTTCACGCCGGAGCCGGCCACGGCCTCCTTCGCGGTGGCCACCATGTCCGGATAGACACAGACGGCGGCGGTCGACGGGGCCGTGCGGTCCGTGGGGTCGGGGCGGACCGCCTTGGCGCCGAGCGCCCGGACCTTGCCCGGGGTGTCCGCGCCTTCCAGCGTCGTCAGGTCGACCATCGAGATGGCGAGGTCGATGGCGTACGCCTTCGCGGTGGTCTTGATGGAACGGGTGCCGAGGGAGGCGGCGCGGGCCTCCAGGCCGACCGCGTCCACGCCGGGGAGTCCGTGGAGGAAGCGGCGCAGTGTGCGGTCGGACGTGGTCACGTCTGTGAGTGCGTGTGCTGCGGGTGCAGTGGTGGGCATGGTCACCAGACGAGCATATCTACGCGCGTAGCGGCTGTACAGCCCCGGGTTTGGGGGAGGGGCGGGGAGGGTGGGGGTGGGTGTCTGGAATATCGACCCCGCCGCCCCTACCCATTCCCGCCCCTTCCTCAGGGGCTCCGCCCCCGAACCCCCGCTCCTCAAACGCCGGAGGGGCTGAAAAGCCAAGTGCCGGAGGGCTGGATGCTTCAGTGTCGGAGGGGCTGGAAATCGGCTTCGGGCGGCGTCGGGCAGAATCGAGGGTATGACGACGCCCGACCAGCAGCCGACCGTGCCGGAGACGCCGGATCCTCAGTTCAAGGATCGGGTCTATCGGTCGCCCTCCGGTATCGCGGGCGGGGTGCTGTTGCTCGCGATCGCGGGGTGGCTCGGGATCGATGCGCTGGTCACGGGTGAGGGGCGGGCGCCGTGGGTATCGCTGGCCGCGCTGCTTTTCCTGGTTCCGCTGGTGCTCGCGTTCACCGTGCGTCCGGCCGTGTACGCCAATGAGCAGCGGCTGCGTATCCGTAACCCCTTCCGGGTGATCGTGCTGCCCTGGGGGACGGTCGAGGCGTTCAGGTCGGGCTACTCGAACGAGGTGCTCGACAAGGTCGGCGCCAAGTACCAGGTGTGGGCCGTGCCCGTCTCGCTGCGGGGCCGCAAGCGGGCGGCCCGGCGGGAGGCGCGCGGGGAGGCCCGCGGTGCCGCGGCGGCCGCCCGGGGCGGTCAGCAGCACCATGCCGCGGCCGTGGCCACCGGCCCCGTGCGGGCCGCGGGCGACCAGATCATGGAGGAGCTGCGCGAGCTCCTGGACGCCCGGGGCAAGGATCCGCGGGCGCAGGGCGAGGTGTCGGTGCGCTGGGCGTACGAGATCGTGGCGCCGGCGGTGGCCGGTGCCGTGCTGCTGGCGATCCTGCTCGCTGTCGGCTGAGGTCGGCCAGATCCGCTGAGGCAAGGCTGTCGGTCCGTGCTTTCGGATCCTGTGATTTGTTGAGCCATCTCACGGCTTTTCGTGGCTTGACCTCCTCCTGGGTTTGAGGCGATGGGCGCGTCCGGCCGTACGAGAGGGCAGCACCTCGGTGGGGGCGGAGGCGGTCCGGTGGCCCGGGCAGGGGCGTCCGGTCGCTACTGTCACCACCTGTGCCGGCGCCGGTGTCACCACCGGCGTTCCCACGCGATCCAGGAGTGCATGTGTCGTACGACGAGCCGCTGCGACTGCCCGTGGCCGCGATACCCGAGGGCTGCCGGGACTGGACGGCCGGGCGGGCCGGCAACTGGTCGGCCGCGCTGCCTCCGCGCTGGTCGTTCCTGCGGGTGCGCAGGTCGATCGCGGCGGCCGTGTCCACCTTCGCGCTGTGCGCGGGCGCCTGGGCGGCGATGCTCGGCGGACTGTGGCCGCTCGTCGCCGCGGGATTCGCGGTGTACATCCTCTGGGTGCTCGCACGGCCGGAGCTGGTCTGGGGCGGTGCGCCCGTCCTGCTGCTGGCGCTCGCCCTGGAGGCGCGGTCGCTGCCCTGGGCCCTGACCGCCGTCCTGGCGTTCGCCGTGGTGGTCACCTGGGCCGCCGTCGCCGTACGTCTGCGGGCCCGGAGCGGTCAGCTCGAACGGGCGCTGGAGGCCGCCGGGGACGTCACGGCACGGACCCCGGACGCGGACGCCGTGCTCCTGCGCGGCCGTTTCCTGCTCCCGCTCGGCCTCACGGTGCTCGGGCTCGGTGCGCTCATCGGCGCCACCGCGGGCCTGTGGGGCACGGCCGACGACGAGCGGGGCTCCTGGGTCATGGCCATCTACCTGGCCGGGCTCGCCGTGACCGCCCTGGCCTCGGCGTGGCTGGGCCGCCGCCGGGCCCTCGCCCTGCGCCGGACCCCCGTGCCCGTACTGCGCGTCCTCGTACGCGACGACGCGCAGGGCACCACGGAGGTGTACGCGGCGGACGACCTCGCCGCGGTGCGCCCGCTCTTCACGGTGGACCTGACGTCGTACGACGGTGAGGAGCCGGACGACGACGAGGACGAGGACGACGAGGACGGCGAAGGAGGCGACGAGGAACTGGAGCGGCTCCTCGACGCGGTGGACGACGACACCCCCGGGCCGGTCCGCGAGGCCGTCCTCTACGGCGCCCCCTTCGACGGCGCCGAGATCGTGGTCGTCAGCGCCGACGAGGACCCGGACCAGCCGCCGCTCACGGAGTGGTCGACGGGACCGGTCCGGCCGCTGTCGCCGAGCGCCGGCATGAGACGGGTCGCCAAGGAGAAGGCCCGCGAGGAGCAGAACCGCCAACTGGAGGAACAGGCGCGGGAGTTGGTCGTCGACCGGCCGCCCGTCCCGGTCCGCCGCTGGAGTGCGGGCTGGCTCGACTGGGTGGCCGCGGCGCTCCTCGTGCTCTGGGGTGCCTGGTTCGTCGCGATGTGGCTCTCCGAGTCCGGGGCGCCTCTCTGGAAGCTGGCACTCCTCGGCGTACTCGGTCTCTACGGAGTCGTACGCGTCCCTCTCAAGCTCGCCTGGCGCATCACCGCCGACCGCTCGGGTCTGTGGGTCACCGGACTGCGCGGCCCCCGGCACGTCCCCTGGGACGACATCCGCTCCGTACGCCGTCAGTCCTTCGAACTGAAGCTCCGCTGGCGGGGTGACGACTGGTCGGTCGCCGCGCCGCGCTGGGCCTGGTTCGAGCGACGCCAGGGCCTGGTCCATCCCTACGACGCCCTGGCCGCCGAACTCACCGCCATGCGTACGGATCCCGCACTCCGGCCCACCGGGGAGAGCACCGCACCCGAACGGGGGCGCCCGCTCTGGCCGCTGGTCCTGCTGCTGGGGCTGGTGTGGGCGGCGGTGTTGGTGGTGTGGGGCTGAGGGGCTGAGGGGAGAAACAACTCCTCGGACCGCTCCAGCCCTTCGGATCGCGTCCGGTCCCCACCGGGCCGACCCGGTTTCCGCACTCCTGCACCCTTCCTGACGGCAAGTCAGATATCTCCGCCCAGCCGGGCGACAGCGCTTTCCGCCCCGCCTTTCCTACGCGTTACCAAGGGGATACCAGCCCATGAAGTGTGCGTCGGGCAGTTAGTTTTGCCTGCCTTGCGTCACAGCTGTCTCAGTAGATTGCTCATGTCGCTCACAAGGGGGCCGTACCTGCGGTTCTGCTGTCTCGAAGGGCGGCGGGGGTGGGGAGATGGAGCAGCCCAGGGGGGCGGCAAGACCTGCCGCCGTCGCGGCGGGGATGAGATGTCAGATCGACTTCACGGCGGAAGGCGCTTACGGCTGGCGCCTGGTGGCCCCGAACGGGCGGACCGTGGCGGTCTCGGCGGACTCGCACGACTCGCACACACAGTGTCGAGCGGCGTTCACCAAACTCTGTGCGAGGCGTGACGAGCTGGTCGGCGGGATCCAGCACAGCTCGGAGGGGGGCGGCTGGGTCTGGCTGCTCTGGGACGCGGCGAACCGTCCCGTCGCGGCGGCGGCACGTACGTACGAACGCCATGCGACCTGCCGTTCCGCCTATGACCGCTTTCGCGCGTTGTTACCCGAACTCGACCCGGAGCGGCCGGAGTTATGGGGTGAGACATGAGGTGCGGCGGGTGATGGCGGAGGTGTGGAGGGCGCGCCGGGGTGGAAGTTGCCCCCAGGGAACCTCTCGTTCACGCATCGGGATGGGCATGTCAATCGAGGACGTAGAACGTCCGGTGTGTGCCTCAGCCGAAACCTCCGAGATCCCCGAGATCTCCCCTGCTCCGGAGAGTCCGAAGAGCGGGACCCGGGCGCGGCGGCCCACTGCCCGCCGCGCCCGGGCCACTCGCGTTCGCCGATGACGTACCCCGTCGGCTGTACGCGGATTCAGGTGTGCCGGACCGGGTCTTCCGTGCCGTCGCCCGCGGCGGTGGTGGGTTCGTGCTCGCCGTCATGCTCCTGGTCGGCGGCTTTCTGCTGCTGAGGGCCTGGCAGGCACTCGACCGCGCGGGCTGGTCCTTCCTGACGACCGCCGCCTGGCAGCCCGACACCGGGAACTTCGGCATCGCGGCCATCCTGGTCGGCACCGTCCTGATCGCGCTCGTCGCGATCACGGTCGCCGTGCCGCTCGCCCTCGGCGCGGCGCTCTACATCTCCGAGTACGCGCCACCGCGGCTGCGCCGCACCCTGATCAGCGTCGTCGACCTGATGGCCGCCGTCCCGTCCGTGGTGTACGGCCTGTGGGGGGTCTTCTTCCTCGAGGGCAAGGTGCTCCCGACCGCCCGCTGGATCGCCACCTACTTCGGCTGGATCCCGGTCTTCGAGGTCGACGGCGCGGATCCGCGCGACCCGCTCGCGCCCGAGACCGTCTACACCTCGTCCACGTTCATCGCCGGCCTGGTGGTCGGCATGATGGTCGCGCCCATCATCTGCTCGATCATGCGTGAGGTCTTCTCGCAGGCCCCGGCCGGTGAGCGCGAGGGCGCCTACGCGCTCGGTGCGACCCGCTGGGGCATGATCCGCAGCGTCGTCCTGCCGTTCGGCAAGGGCGGCATGATCGGCGGCACCATGCTCGGGCTCGGCCGGGCGCTCGGCGAGACCATCGCCGTCTTCATGCTCATCTCGCCGGTCTTCACCGTCCAGTGGCACGTCCTGCAGTCGGGCACCAGCTCGGTCTCCTCGCTGATCGCCCTGCGCTACGGCGAGGCCAGCGAGTTCAGCCTGTCCGCCCTGATGGCCGCCGGGTTCGCCCTGTTCGTGATGACCCTGATCGTCAACTTCGCCGCCTCGTCCATCGTCGCCCGCAGCCGCTCCGGCGCGGCCAGTGACGCGTGACGTGACATGTCGATGACACCCCCGCCGGCCCACCGGCCGGCCCCCCGATGTCGCGGCCACCTGTGTCCCCGAAGGAAAGAACGGCGATGACCGCAGCCCCCGAGACCGAGACCCGCGCGAGACCCCGGACCACCATTCCACCCGCCGTGCGCGCCGCCGCCCCCGGCGGTGAACGCAGGCGTTCCGTCGCCCAGTTGAGGGCCACCGACGTCTACGCGATGTCCGGCGCCGCTGCCGCCGCGCTCGCCCTGACCTGGCTGCTGTTCGCCCGGCTGCTGCCCTTCAACGGCGCGGTCGGCTTCGTCGTCGTCGCGTACGCCCTCTTCCTCGGCCTGTACGCGCTGCTCGTCTCCTTCGACGAGGACGGGCCCGCCGTCGCCGACCGGATCGCGGCCGCCGTGGTCCGCTCGCTGGGCGCGGTGCTCCTGAGCGTGCTGGTCTTCGTCGTGTCGTACACCCTCTGGGAGGGCCGCAAGGCGCTGCCCCATCTGAACTTCTTCACCGAGGACATGCGGCTGGCCGGGCCCCTGGAGCCGCTCAGCACGGGCGGTATCAAGCACGCGATCGCCGGCACCCTGATCGAGATCACCATCGCGTTGATCATCACGGTCCCCGCCGGACTGGTCTGCGCGGTCTTCCTCAACGAGGTCCCGGGACGCTTCGCCCGGTTCGTACGGACGATCGTCGAGGCGATGACAGCGTTGCCGTCCATCGTGGCCGGCCTGTTCATCTACGCCACCGTCATCCTCACCCTCGGCTTCCCGGAGTCCGGGTTCGCCGCCGGGCTCGCGCTCTCGGTGATGATGCTGCCGATCATCATCCGCGCCTCCGACGTGGTGATCCGTCTGGTCCCCGGCACGCTGCGCGAGGCCGCCTACGCCATGGGCACCTCGCGCTGGCGGACCGTCTGGCACGTGGTGCTGCCGACCGCCCGCTCGGGCCTCGCCACCGCGGTGATCCTCGGCACCGCCCGCGGTATCGGGGAGACCTCGCCGGTGCTGATCACCGCGGGCTTCGGCGCGGAGTTCAACGCCAACGCGTTCTCCGACCCCATGGTGTCGCTGCCGCTGGCCGCGCTGAAGCTCGTCGAGTCCCCCGAGCCGAACATGATCGCCCGTGGGTTCGGCGCCGCCGCCACGCTGCTCGTCGTGGTGCTCGCCCTGTTCGTCGTCGCCCGGAGCATCGGCGGACGCGGCCCCGGACAGCTGACCCGCCGCCAGCAGCACCGCCGGGTCGTGGCCTCCCGCAAGGACGCCCGGCGCTTCTCGACCCGGACCCACCAGGGGCCCCCGGAGGTGGGCCCGGATGTCACCTCCCCGCCTGCCGCAGGGCGTCTGGCGCGGATGCTGCGCGCTCCGCTGGGTGTGTTGTTCGTTCGCCGCGGGCCGGTGGGGGCTGGTCGCGCAGTTCCCCGCGCCCCTTACGGGGCGCTGTACGGCGCCGGACGTCGCGAGGTCCGCCCTTCGGGCGAACGACGGGCGTCCGACGACCGGGCCGGGGCCCCGGCCACCCGCTCGGCCGTCCGGCCCGGCATTTCCCTCCGCAAGTCGGCTCAGGATCCGAGGAGTTCGTCGTGAGACCCGCAACCGCCTTCCGCCTCTGTGCCACGGGGCTGGCGCTGCTCTGCGCACTGGTCGCCGTCCGGCCGCCCGCCGCCGAGGCGGCGTCCTATACGAAGATCACCGGCTCCGGCTCGACCTGGAGCTCCAACGCCCTGGACCAGTGGCGGCGCAACATCTCCGCCAACCTCGGCATGACGGTCAACTTCAAGGCCGTCGGCTCCTCCCAGGGACGTGAGCAGTTCCGCAACGGCGTCGTCGACTTCGCGGTCTCCGAGATCCCGTACGGGCTGACCGAGCAGGGCGTCACCGACAACCCGCCCGCCCGCGGCTACGCGTACATGCCGATCGTGGCCGGCGGGACCGCCTTCATGTACAACCTCAAGATCGGCGGCAAGAAGGTCACCAACCTCCGGCTCTCCGGACCGGTGCTCGCCAAGGTCTTCACCGGCGCGATCACCATGTGGAACGCCCCGGAGATCCGCGCCGACAACCCCGGCCTGACCCTCCCGGCCCGCCGGATCGTCCCGGTCGTCCGCTCCGACGGCTCGGGCACCACGGCCCAGTTCACCACCTGGCTGGCCAAGGAGCAGGGCGCGGTCTGGAACGACTACTGCGGGCGGACCGGCCGCGGCGGCTCCTGCGGGATGACCTCGTACTACCCGGTCCTGTCCGGCTCCTCGATGATCGCCAAGTCCGGTTCGCTGGGCGTCTCCGGCTTCGTACGGCAGCCGCAGGCCGAGGGCTCGATCACCTACGTCGAGTACTCGTACGCCATCAAGACCGGCTTCCCGGTGGCCAAGGTCCTCAACAGGTCGAACTACTACGTGGAGCCGACCGCCTCCAGCGTGGCCGTGGCCCTGACCGGCGCGCGGATCAACCAGGACAAGAACTCGCCGAACTACCTGACGCAGATCCTGGACGGCGTCTACCGCAACGGCGACAAGCGGACCTATCCGCTCTCCAGCTACAGCTACATGATCCTGCCGACCTCCGTCGGCGGCGACAAGAACCCGATGAACGCGGCCAAGGGCAACTCGCTGGGCACCTTCGCCCGGTACTTCCTCTGCGACGGCCAGCAACAGGCGGAGGAACTCGGCTACTCGCCGCTGCCCAAGAACCTCGTCCAGGCGGGCTTCGACCAGGTCCGCCGGGTCCCCGGCGCCCCCACGTCCGGCGTCGACATCAACGACTGCCGCAACCCCACCTTCTCGGGCGGCAGGAACACCCTGCTGGACAACGCCCCCCAGCCCAAGGACTGCGACAAGAAGGGCTCCACGCAGTGCTCCGACGGCACGGCCGGGGCCAAGTCGAACACGCCGGTCAACCCGGGCGCCCAGGGCCGCGGCAACACGAGCGGCGGTTCCGCCACCGGCGGTTCCGGCAGCACCGGCGGGTCGGGCAGCACGGGCGGTGCGGGTGGCACCGGCGCCGACAGCGACGGTGACGGCACCCCGGACGCCCGGGAGTCGGCGGCGGCCACCACGACGGGCGGCGGCACCGTCGACCCCGACACCGGCGAACTCGTCAGCGGCGACGGCACCGGCCTGGGCGACAACGCGGTGGTCGCCAACCCGGTCAACCTCGCCTCGGGCCAGCAGTTCGGCCTGCGCGGCGCGCTGATGGCACTGTCCGCGGTCCTGCTCCTCGCCGTGGTCGTCGGTCCACCGCTCACGGCCCGCATGTTGTCGGCCCGTGCCCGCCGCAAGGGAGAAGCCGCATGAGACCCGCCCGAGGGCCGATACGAGAGCTGATACGAGGTCCGGTGCGAGAGCCGGTGCGAGGCATGAGCGGGCGCAGACGGGTCGCGGCGGGCGTCGGCTCGCTCCTTGCGGCCCTGGTGCTCGGGCTGGTGCCGCTGCCGCAGGACGCCCAGGCGGCGACCGCCGAGGACTCGGCCGTGACGAAGACCGGATCCGCCGGACCGCACGACGACTTCTCCAAGCTGAAGGTCACGGTCCACCAGACGAAGAACCTGCGCGGACAGGGCGTACGGGTCACCTGGTCCGGCGGCAAGGCGGCGCCGACCGGCGCCAAGTACAACAACTACCTCCAGATCATGGAGTGCTGGGGCGACGACGCGGACAAGGGGCCGGACCGCACACAGTGCGAGTTCGGTGCCGTGGACGGCGCCCCGGCGGGCGGCGGCCGGCTCGTCTCGCCGACCAGGGACCCGCTGGAGACCGACCACGCGACGGACGCCGACAACATCCCCTTCATCCCCTTCAAGCCCGTCGAGGGCGCCACGACCACCACCGGAACGGACTGGACCTACTTCAACAGCCTCGACACCAACTCCCAGACCTGGCTGCCCAACGACTCCGACGGCAACGGCGAGACCGTGTTCGAGATGCGCTCGTCGGTCGAGTCCCCACATCTGGGCTGTGGCGCGCGGACCACGTCGTCGGGCACGGTCAGGCCCTGCTGGCTGGTCGTCGTCCCGCGGGGCGAGCACGAGACCAACGGCACCGAGGGCAACAGCGGTTCGGTACGCAGCTCCGCGCTGAGCCAGTCGAACTGGAACCAACGCCTGGTCTTCCGGCTCGACTTCCTGCCCGTCGGCAGCAACTGCTCCCAGGACCGGGCCGAGCGCCGCACCATCGGCTCCGAGCTGATCACCGACGCGATGACGTCGTGGCAGAGCGCGCTGTGCGGCTCCGGCGCCGGACGGTTCACGTTCACCCAGTCCGGCGAGGGCGAGGCACGGGAGCGCGTCACCGCGCCGAGCGACACCTCGCCGGGCCTCGGCTTCACCGTGCAGCCGGTGGAGGCCGTCGAGGACGGGCCGCCGGTCGTACAGGCGCCGGTGGCGATCAGCGGCCTCACTGTCGGCCTCTACTGGCGGTACGACGTCACTGTGGGGGAGGGCTCGGGCTCGTACATCGCGAACCGTCAGCTGCACGACGTGAAACTGAACCAGCGGCTGCTCGCCAAACTGCTCACCCAGTCGTACCAGAAGAGCGTGGCCACGGCGGAATACCTGCCCGCCTACATCAAGTCGAACCCGGAGACCATCGGGGCCGACCCGGAATTCCAGAGACTCAACCCCGATTTCCCCGCCGCGAGCGGCAGAACGTATTCCCCCTGGGGGCTGCTCCTGTCCACGGAGAACTCCGACACGGCCACCATGATCTGGCGCTATGTCCAGCAGAACAAGGACGCACGGGAATTCCTCACGGGCAAGGCGGATCCGTGGGGCATGAAGGTCAACACCTCGTACCGGGACATGGACCTCGGCACGACACCCCTCGACTACTTCCCCAAGGCCGACCCGACGACGTCGAAGGCGTCCTGCGGCACCCCGGAGAACTCCCTGCCGTTCGACGGCACCGACCTCGTCCCCTACACCAACGACATGCACGACGCCGCGCAGAAGGTCCGCAACGGCTACGGCGGGCAGCTGTACCTGTGCGCGCAGTCGGGCTCGGGCTGGAAGCTGAGCGGTGAACGCCCGGCCGCCACCAACGCGCGGGAGTTCGGGGTCGTCGACTCGGCGTCCAGCACCCGCTACCAGCTCGATGTCGCCGCCCTGCCCAACGCCGACGGCACATATGTGAAGCCCACCGCGGACGCCATGCTCAAGGCCGTCGCCGGCATGCCCGACTCGTCGGTGGCCGGAGTGAGGACCCCCGACCCGGCCAAGGCCCGGAACGGCGCCTATCCGCTCACCGCCGTCGTCTACGCGGCCTCCTCCGTCGACCAGGCGAAGGCGGCACGCCAGGACTACGCCAAGGTGATCAGGTACGCGGCGGGCGCGGGCCAGACGCAGGGCACCGCGCGCGGCGAACTTCCGTACGGCTACGCGCCGTTGCCCAAGGCGCTGCGCGACCAGGCGCTGCGGGCGGCGACCACGCTGGAGACCTGGGTGGCGCCGGCCTCCTCGGACGATCCGGGCGGGCCTGCGGAGAACGGGCAGGGCTCCGGCGGTTCCGGCGGCGACGGGACGGCCTCGGGCGCGGGTGCCGGCTCGGCGGCCGGCGGGGGCGCCGGAGGCGGAAGCGGTACGGAAGGCGCGTCCGCGGGCGCGAATCCCGACACGGCGGACACCAGCAGGCCGTCCGTCGCGTCGACCGACCCGGCGAAACAGAACGTGGCCGAGTCCGGTGGGCTCACTCCCTCGGAGGTGATCGGTCTCGTCCGGTGGGTGCTGCTCGCCGTGCTGATCGCCGGCGGTGTCGCCGCGCTGGCCGGTCCCGTGATGCTCCGGCTGTCCTCGCGGCGGGTCCCCGCAGGGGGTTAGGGCCTGTCCGACAGGACCTGGCCGCAGGGCGGAGTCCGATTTCCCGGGATCCGGCGGTTCCGGGAAATCGCTCTTCCCGTCACCGAATTCTCTAGGTGTCACCTTGGAAATGAGTTCTTAACTCAATGGGTGGCTGGATTTGGTGGCCGTTGTGAAGCGGTGTGCGGAATTGTTTGCCGCGGCCGGCCGACGGGTCGGCGGGAAACAGAATCCGGATCCTGCTTGATGCTCCATTCTGCTTCACGCTCCATTCCTCGCAATCCGTTTTGACGGAGGAGAACAGTAGTGAACGTCAAGTCCCGTGCACGTATCGGTGCCGTTGTCAGTGCGGCCGCCCTCGCCGTCGGTGCCATGGCCGCCCCGGCCGTCGCCGACCCGTCCAACGGTTTCCGGGTGCTCGCCGGCGCCGGTTCCGACACGACCCAGGATGTCCTGAACGGCCTCGGTGACTCGGTCGACGGCGGCAACACGGTCGCCTCGTACGACGCCACCGGCACGGCCACCGTCAAGACCCGTGCCACCGGCTGTGTCATCAACCGCCCCAACGGCTCCTCCGCGGGCATCGACGCGCTGCGCAACGCCGTCGACAACAACACGGGCTGCCTCGACTTCGCCCGTTCCTCGCGCGGTCCTGCCGACACCTCGACCACGGACCTGACCTGGATCCCGTTCGCGAAGGACGCGGTCACCGTCGCGGTCCGCGGGGACAGCGCGCTCAGCAACGGCCTGAACCTGACCACGGCCCAGCTGCACGACGTCTACACCTGCTCGCTGACCTCGGTCAACGGTGTCGCCCTCACCCCGCTGCTGCCGCAGACCAACTCCGGCACCCGCACCTTCTTCCTCGGCCAGATCGGTGTGGCCGAGTCCGCCGTCGGCACCTGCGTCGGCTCGATGCAGGAGCACAACGGCGAGGCGCTGGACAGCGCCGGCGACATCGCCCCGTACTCCGTGGCCCAGTACATCGCGCAGACCGGCGGCATCGTGAACGACCGCCACGGCGCCACGGTCCTCGGCCGCGTCAACGGCTCGGCGCCGCAGAACGCGGACGGCACGCTCAACGTCGACTTCACCTACAACCGCGACGTCTACAACGTCGTTCCGACCTCGAAGCTGTCGAACGCCACCATCGCGTCGACGTTCGCCGGCTCCGGCTCGAAGGTCTGCAACGACGCCGACACGATCCAGCTCTACGGCTTCGGCGTGATCACCAACTGCGGTGACACGACGGACCCCGACCTCAAGGGTGAGCGCTGATCACCGGCTTCACGACCTGACCGCACAACGGCCGGGCACCCCCAGGGTGCCCGGCTCAGCGGCGTATCCGGTCACCGACCGACCCGGAAGCACGCCAATCCGACCCCGAACCGACTCGATCCGACCCCGAACCGAACCGACCCGAACCCTGTGGGGGGACCACCACATGAACCGCCAGACACTGCTCAGATCACCCGCGGCACTGCTGATGTGCTGCGCCCTGTTGCTGGGGGCCCTGTCGGGAGTGCTCGCGTTCGCGGGCCGGGCGGAGGCCGTCACCTCCTCCGGGAAGTTCACGCTCGCGCCGGCCACCGGCAGCATCAAGGCCCCGCTGAGCGCCACCTCCGCCAGTACGGACGCGGGGTGCCCCGAGACCAGCAACCCCACGGCCATGTTCCTCTGGCTGCTCAAGCCGGGGAGCACCACCGTCGCCAAGCAGCTCGCCAAGAGCACCTCGGCGGACACGATCTCCAAGACGGCGCCCTTCACGGTCCCGCTCACCCCGGGCACCGCGACCGTCGAGGCCCAGCTGCGCTCCTACGTGACGGAGGGCTCCCTCGACGGCAAGTACACCCTTGCTCTGGCTTGCGGCGCCGGTCTGACCAACAACGTCCCGGCCTTCACCGCGATCGTCCAGGTCACCGGCGAGACCTGGACGCTGGTCCAGACGCAGACGACCACCGTCGCCCTCGACGGACCCTCGACCCCCGTCGGCGGCTCCCTCAAGCTGACGGCCACGATGACCCCGGCCGCCGCCGCGGGCAAGGTCGAGTTCGCCTACACCGGGACCACGAACGACACGTCCACCCCGGTCGGCACGGCCGACGTCGTGAACGGCAAGGCCGAGTTCACCACCACGGCCCCCGCCGCCGCCGGCAACCACTTCTACTCCGCGACCTTCACGCCGACCGACGCGGACGCCTTCAGCGCGGCCCAGTCGACCAAGGTCATCCAGATCACCGCGGCGAACCAGTCCCCCTCGCCCACCCCGTCGCCCACCGACCCGTCCCCCAGCCCCTCCACCCCCGCCGACCTCGAAGTGACCGACGAGAGCGGCACGGTGCTGGAGGCCAACCCCAACCTCAGGGCCGGGCAGACGGTGAAGATCACGGCGCGTGGCTACACCAAGGACGCCACGGTGAAGGTCGCGCTCGCCGACAGCGAGGAGAAGTACGCCGACGCCAAGGCGGACGCCGAGGGGACCGTCAAGGACTACGCGTTCACCCTGCCGAAGAAGCTCGCGGACGGCGATCACACGCTGACCCTCGCGGAGGACAAGACCGAGGGCCACAAGGTCCAGTTCGCGTTCACCACCGGAGTCGTCGACGACCCGAGCGACGAGCCCAGCCCCAGTCCTTCGGAGAGCGACTCGGGCACGGTCGGCGGTGCCGACGGCGGCACCTCGGGTGACACGAGCGGTTCCGGTGGCGCGGGCGGCTCCGGCGGCGACACCGGCGGCTCGGGCGGCGGCGGCAGCATGGCCTCCACCGGCGCCCAGGTCGGCGCCATCGGCCTCGCCGGGCTCGCGCTGCTCTGCGCGGGTGCCGCCCTCGTCGTCCACGTCCGCCGCAAGGGCCTGCTGACCTTCGGCGACACCCCGAACCACCTCTGACGGACCGCACGGCCCGACCGGCCCCGCCGACCACGGCCGACAGCCGACCACCGGGTCCCGGGGCTCAGCCACCGGACCCGGTGGCGGCGGCCGTCGGTCCCGGAGGCCGCCGTCGGGTCCCGGTGGCGCCAGTGGCTCCCTCGCCGTCTCCGGGCCGTCGGCTTCAACTCTGCTGGCCCATGGCCCCAGCCTTCGGGCGCAACCCCGCCCACCGAACCGACCGCCCACTGAACCAGCCCGCCCACTGAACCAGGCCACCCACCGAACCGCCCGTCCACCGAACCAGCCCGCCCGTCCGCCCGAGGAGCGCACCCACCGTGTCCGTGCTGGCCCCACCACCTCCGACGCAGCCCGCCGCCCCGCCGCCGCCCGCTCCCGGGGCGCGCCCGCCCGTGCGGCACGACGACGAGGCCCGGCCGCCCGCCCGTCCAGGACTCGCGCTGGCCGGCGCCACCCTGTGCGTGCTGGCCGCCGTGCTCCTCGGGTTCGCCGCGAACCTCACGATCGTCGGGCACCTGCAGCACTCCCGCGACCAGCAGACCGCGTACGACGATCTGCGCGAGCAACTCGCCCTGGGCACCGCCCCGGTGGGCCAGCGCACCTTCGACGGCAAGCCCCTCGCGCTCGGCGCGCCGGTCGCGCTGCTGCGCATCCCCGCACTCGGCCTCAAGGAGGTGGTCGCCGAGGGCACCACCTCCAGCGTGCTGATGTCCGGGCCCGGCCACCGCCGCGACACCCCGCTGCCCGGACAGGCCGGCACCGTCGTCATCATGGGCCGCCAGTGGGGCTACGGCAGCCCCTTCAACAACCTGCACAGCCTGCCCACCGGCACCCGCTTCGAACTGACCACGGGCCAGGGCAAGTCGGTGTACGAGGTCACCGGCATCCGGCACGCCGGAGACGAACTGCCCGTCCAACTGGGCCAGGGTCAGGGGCGGCTCACCCTGATCACCGCCAAGGGCGCCCCGTACACGCCCAGCGGCCTGCTGCGGGTGGACGCCAAACTCGTCTCCGACATCCAGCCGAACCCGCCGCGCGCGATCAGGTCCGGCTGGATCGATCCCTCCGAGCAGGCCCTCGCCGGCCAGAACGACGCCTGGCTCGCCGTCTTCCTGTGGACACAGGGGCTGCTCCTCGCCTCGCTGATCACCGTCTGGCTGTACCGCGTGTGGGGCCGCTGGCAGACCTGGATCTGCGCCGCGCCCGTACTGGCCGCACTCGGCCTCGCCGACTCCGCGGCGCTCACCGCGCTGCTGCCGAACGTCCTCTGACCCTCCGCCGAAACCCAGTCCCGTACGGGAGTTGACACTCGCAATGTCCACCGAAACCACTGCCGTCGCCGACCTCACGGACACCGTCGTCCAGCCGCGGATCGTCGTCGGGCAGGGGCCCGCGAACCTGGAGGCCGAGGACGTCTCGGCGTGGTTCGGCGACCACAAGGTCCTCGACCGGGTCTCGCTCACCATGCCCGCACGTCAGGTCACCGCCCTCATCGGACCGTCCGGCTGCGGCAAGTCGACGTTCCTGCGGATCCTCAACCGCATGCACGAGCTGATCGGTTCGGCCTCGCTCGCCGGGCGCGTACTGCTCGACGGCGAGGACATCTACGACCGCGGCCGCCGCATCACCAGGGCCCGCCGCGAGATCGGCATGGTCTTCCAGAAGCCCAACCCCTTCCCCGCGATGTCCCTGTACGACAACGTCCTGGCGGGCCTGAAGCTCAACGGCATCAAGGCGTCCCGCGACGGCCGGGACGACCTCGTCGAGGAGTGCCTCACCAAGGCCGGACTGTGGAAGGAGGTCAAGGACCGGCTCCGCCAGCCGGGCGGCGCCCTCTCCGGCGGACAGCAGCAACGCCTGTGCATCGCACGCTCGTTGGCGATCCGCCCCCGCGTGCTGCTGATGGACGAGCCGTGCTCGGCCCTCGACCCGACGTCCACCCGGCGCATCGAGGAGACCATCGCCGAACTCAAGTCCGAGGTCACCATCGTCATCGTCACCCACAACATGCAGCAGGCCGCGCGCGTCTCCGACACCTGTGCCTTCTTCCTGGCGTCCCACGGCACACCGGGGGTGATCGTGGAACACGGGGACACGGAAGCGATGTTCGGCTCCCCCCGCGACGAAAGGACGTCGGACTACGTGAACGGCCGGTTCGGGTGATCCGGGTGATCCGGGCGATCCACGTGACTCGGCCGAGGGGCCGGGACCGCTCGTACGGGCGTGGCGCGGCCGCGGCCCTCTGCCTCGCGGCGCTGGTGCTGACCGGCTGCGCCCCGGGAGACGGGAGCGGCCGTGCGTCCGCGGACGGGAACGCCCGTACGCCCGAGGGGGCGCCCCCGACGGCGACGCTGCCGTCCGCCTCCGCGCGGAGCCCGGCCGCCACCGGGCCCGCCCCGCAGTCCACGACGAGCCGGGAGCGCGACCCAGGCCGCCCGTCGCCGTCCGCCACCGGCCGGGTGCGTGGCCCCGACCTGTCCCGCCCCGCCCCCTCACGGACCGGGACCGGGACGAGGGCACCGCGCACCACCGCGGCCCCGTCGCCCTCCCAGGAGCGTCGGGACGGACCCGGCGTACCGGCCCGGGCCCGCACGGACACCGTCATCACCATCGGCAACTGGTCGGCGCGGGTCGTCCGAGGCGGCCAGGACGCGGTCGACGCCTGCCAGGACGCCGTCCAGTGGACCGGACCCGCCCTCGGCACCGAGAACGGCTACCGGCTCCGCACCGCCGTGCTGGTCGGCCACGACTACTGCGGCTTCGACCGGTTCGCGACGCTCCCGGTCGGCTCGACGGTCACGGTCCGCTCCCCGCGCGGGAGTTGGACGTACCGCGTGTACGCCACCCACGTCACCCCCGGCCGCGGCGCCCCGGCGGCCGGTCTGTACTGGGGCGACCTCACCCTGCAGTCCTGTGTGGGACCGGACACGGGTTTCAGCTATCTGATGCGTGTCTGACTCGTCCGGCGCCGGGAGGGCCGGCGCCGGGACACCCCCGTGTCCGGTCCTGTGACGCACCCGCCGTGGGACAGGGGAAGGCGGGGCACACGTGCCGGTCGCCGCCACGGGGGGATGCGGAGGCGGCCGAACACCGGTTCCATAGTGGGGCGGACGGGGCCGGAACAGGCAGCCGGGAAGGATGCGGCGGCCCAACTCCCGGTGAATCAGGGCGAGTACGCCCACGGCCGAAAACAGCTGGAGCCGTTCGGGCCGGGTGCGCCCGACCGGCAACCTCCGCGGCGGTCGGTGGCGACCTGAGGGTGAAATCCCGTCCCCCACCAAGGGAGTTCACCGTGCACAGACACTTGGCGCGTCTGGTCACCGTTCTCGCAGCCCTGGTCGCGCTGGTCGCCTCGCCCCTCACATCGGTGACCCCGGCGAAGGCCGCCGACCAGTGGAACCCGCCCGCGAACCTCGTACAGCCGCTCGGCGAGGTGTGGAACCACGTCTCGACGACCTACCCGGACCTCTACGGCTTCCGCAACTACGGCTGGGACCAGGTCATGGCCAACCGGGGAAGCATCAACTACTGCGTCCGCTGGGAGTCCGACGCCCCCGTCAGCACCGATCTGCGCGACCGGATCCACGCGGCCCTGAAGAAGCAGTTCGGCAAGTGGACGGCGGCCATGCTGGACAACGGCACGGGCCACAACGCCTGGCCGTACACCAGCGTGCCGGTCAACATCGTCGGCTGGGCGGTGAAGAACCGCTCGACCCTCCAGTGGACCGACAACTCCGTCGACGTCTACACCAACAACCTCGACGGCGGCGGCGCCCCACAGTGCGCGCCCGACTGCGGCCGCTTCTTCCACCAGGACGGCAACTACTCCCGCTGTCCGGGCGGCGCGGCCCGCCACTACGACCAGTCCCTCTGGCTCACCAAGGGCTTCCAGGGCGGCGCGGGCGGCGACTGGGGCCAGCGCGTCGGCCAGGAGTACTTCACCGGCGCCCTGTCGCAGGAGAACATCCACATCTACCTGCACGAGGTCGGCCACACCTTCGGCCTCGACGACTTCTACGACTGGACCCCGACCGGCCAGTGCTGCTTCCTCATGAAGGCGGGCAGCGCCGCGCAGATCACGGAGTTCGACAAGTGGATGTTCCGGGACTTCTGGCGCCATCTGAAGAGCCGGTACGGCCTGTGACGCCCGGCCCTGACAGGGCTGCTCGCTGACAGGGGTGTCCGACGGGGCCGTGGTGACACGGCCCCCGTCGGGTGTCCGTCCGGACGTCAGATGCCCGCGGCCGCCGACAGGTCCCGCTTGATCGTCGTCAGCAGGTCCGTCGCCTTCGCGCGGGCCGCCGGGAGGTTGTCGTGGGTGCCCACCGGGACCACGACCTCCAGGTAGCACTTGAGCTTCGGCTCCGTACCGCTCGGGCGGACGATGACGCGGGCGCCGTCCAGCGTGTAGCGCAGGCCGTCCGTGGGCGGGAGCGTGTCCGTGCCCCGCGTCAGGTCCTCGGCCTTGGTGACGGCCAGGCCCGCGAGGTGCGTGGGCGGCTGCTCGCGCAGACGGCGCATCGCGTCCGAGATGAGGGACAGGTCGTCCACGCGGACCGAGAGCTGGTCCGTGGCGTGCAGTCCGTGCTCGACCGCGAGGTCGTCGAGGAGATCGAGGAGGGTACGGCCCTCGGACTTGAGCTCCGAGGCCAGTTCCGTGATCAGGAGGGCCGCCGTGATGCCGTCCTTGTCCCGTACGCCCTCGGGGTCCACGCAGTAGCCCAGCGCCTCCTCGTAGCCGTACCGCAGGCCCTCCACCCGGGCGATCCACTTGAAGCCCGTCAGCGTCTCCTCGTAGGGGAGGCCCGCCTTCTCGGCGATCCGGCCGAGGAGGGAGGACGAGACGATCGACTCCGCGAACGTGCCCCGCGCGCCCCGGCGGACGAGGTGCTCGGCGAGGAGCGCGCCCACCTCGTCGCCGCGCAGCATGCGCCAGGCGCCGCCCTCCTTCACGGCCGCCGCGCAGCGGTCCGCGTCCGGGTCGTTCGCGATGATCAGGTCCGGGTCCGTCTCCTGGGCCTTCGCGAAGGCCAGGTCCATCGCGCCGGGCTCTTCCGGGTTGGGGAAGGCGACGGTCGGGAAGTCCGGGTCGGGGTCGGCCTGTTCGGCGACGAGGACCGGCTCGGGGAAGCCGGCCCGGGCGAACGCCGCCAGGAGGGTCTCCTTGCCGACGCCGTGCATCGCCGTGTAGACCGTGCGGGCCGTACGCGGGGAGCCCGCGGCCAGTACCGCGTCCGTACGCTCCAGATAGGCGTCCAGGACGCCGTCGTCGAGGGTCTGCCAGCCGCTGTCCGGGCGGGGAACGTCGGCCAGGCTCGTGATCGCGGCGATCTCCGCGGCGATCTCGGCGTCCGCCGGGGGCACGATCTGGGAGCCGTCGCCGAGGTAGACCTTGTAGCCGTTGTCGCGCGGGGGGTTGTGGCTGGCCGTGACCTCCACACCGGCCACCGCGCCCAAGTGCCTTATGGCGTACGCGAGTACGGGCGTGGGGAGGGGGCGGGGGAGCACGGCGGCGCGCAGGCCCGCGCCCGTCATGACCGCCGCCGTGTCGCGGGCGAAGTCGGCGGACTTGTGGCGGGCGTCGTAGCCGACGACGACGAGGCCGTCCGTCTGCCCCTTGGCCTTGAGATACGCGGCGAGGCCGGCGGCCGCGCGGATGACCACCGAGCGGTTCATGCGCATCGGGCCGGCGCCCAGCTCGCCCCGCAGGCCCGCCGTGCCGAACTGGAGGGTGCCGCTGAAGCGTGCGGCGAGCTCCGCCGTGTCCTCGGCGTCGATCAGCTTGGCGAGTTCCTCACGGGTTTCCGCGTCGGGGTCCTCGGCCAGCCATGCCTTGGCCCGTGCGGTGAGTCCGTCCTGCACGTCGGGTCAACCTCTCTCTTTGCCTGTTGTCCTGTGGTGCCGCGTAGCTGTCCCGTCCCTGGGGGCTCCGCCCCCAGACCCCCGTTATCGGCCTGAACGGCCTCGTCCTCAAACGCCGGACGGGCTGGATGTGCCTGGACCGGGCTATTGAGGTTCGGCCCGGCCGCGAATTCTTCAGCCCCTCCGGCGTTTGAGGAGCAGGGGTTCGGGGCGGAGCCCCCGAGCGGCTACAGACGGTCCAGGACCTGGGTCAGCAGCGCACCCATGTGGGTGGCCGAGTCGCGGCCCGCCTGGAGGACCTCCTCGTGGTTGAGGGGCTCGCCGGTCATACCGGCGGCGAGGTTGGTGACCAGCGAGATGCCGAGCACCTCCGCCCCGGCCTCACGCGCGGCGATGGCCTCAAGAGTCGTCGACATCCCCACCAGGTCCGCCCCGATGACACGCGCCATCCGAATCTCCGCGGGCGTCTCATAGTGCGGCCCGGGGAACTGCGCGTACACCCCTTCCTCAAGGGTCCCGTCGATCTCCTTGCACAGCGCGCGCAGCCGCGGCGAGTACAGATCCGTCAGATCGACGAAGTTCGCGCCGACGATCGGCGAGGCCGCCGTCAGGTTGATGTGGTCGCTGATGAGGACCGGCTGCCCGGGCCGCATGCCCTCGCGCAGCCCCCCGCAGCCGTTGGTCAGCACGATCGTCTTGCAGCCGGCGGCCACGGCGGTACGGACCCCGTGCGCGACGGCGGCGACACCGCGGCCCTCGTAGAAGTGGGTGCGGCCCAGGAAGACGAGCGCGCGCTTGTCGCCGATCTGGTACGAGCGGACCGTGCCGCCGTGCCCCTCGACCGCCGGCGGCGGGAACCCGGGCAGCTCGGTGACCTGGAACTCGGCCGCGGGGTCGCCGAGGGCCTCCACGGCCGGTGCCCAGCCGGAGCCCATCACGAGAGCGACGTCGTGGGTCTCGGCGCCCGTCAGTTCCCGTACGCGCACGGCGGCGGCGTCGGCGGCGGCGTACGGGTCGCCCTGGATGTCGTCCGGAAGAAGAGATGCGTTCACGCGCACGAGGGTAGCCGGTCCGGGCCTACGCGCGTAGATGGTGATGGTCACGGGATTGCGATCGTTGTCTTGTTGTTTCCGCCGAAGACCGCCCGGCGGTCAGCAGGGACGCTTGCGCAGTTCCATCACATAGTCGTGCGGGGCCCCCGCCGATTCGGCCGCGTCGGCGATCTCGCCGAGGTAACGGGCCGAGGGGAGCCCTCCCTCGTAGCCGTTGAGGACGTAGACCCACGCGGCCTCCTCGCCCTCCAGCGTGTGGATCCGTACCCGCATCCGCCGGTAGACGTCCAGGCCGACGCCCTCCCAGCGGTCCATGGACTCCTCGTCCAGGGGCGCGATGTCGTACAGGGCGACGAAGACCTGCGAGCGCGGGGCCTCGACGATGGTGGCCAGTGCGCCCTCCCAGCCCATGTGCTCGCCGCCGAACGTCAGCCGCCAGCCGTTCAGCCACCCGGTGGCGCGCAGCGGCGAGTGCGGAGCGCGGCGCGTCATGAGCCGCGGGTCGAGATTGCCGGCGTACGCGGCGTAGAGCGACATGGATCGAGAGTACGGCAGGCGGCGCGCAGGCCTCGCCCGATGACAAAGACCCCTCGCGCACCGCAACCATCGATCGAGCAACCACGACGGTGAGCCATTCGGTCCGCGCGAGCGGCGCCGGTTCAGGCGCAAAAAACAGCCCCCGGGCGGAAGCACCTTGAAGCGTGCGGGACAATGGAGTACGTGACTCGGATCGTGATCATTGGTGGCGGACCCGGCGGATACGAGGCGGCCCTGGTGGCCGCCCAGCTCGGCGCGGAGGTGACCGTCGTCGACTGCGACGGTCTGGGCGGGGCGTCGGTGCTCACCGACTGCGTCCCGTCGAAGACCCTGATCGCGACGGCGGAGGTGATGACCACCTTCGACTCGTCGTACGAGGAGCTGGGGATCATCGTCGCCGATGACACTCCTCACATCGACACGCCCGCGCGGGTCGTCGGTGTCGACCTCGGGAAGGTCAACCGCCGTGTGAAGCGGCTCGCGCTCGCCCAGTCGCACGACATCACCGCCTCCGTGACGCGCGCCGGTGCCCGGGTGCTCCGCGGCCGCGGGCGGCTCGAAGGCATGCAGGCCCTGGACGGCTCGCGCAAGGTCGTCGTACGGGCCGCCGACGGCAGCGAGGAGACGCTCGTCGCCGACGCCGTGCTCATCGCCACCGGCGGGCACCCCCGTGAGCTGCCCGACGCGCAGCCGGACGGGGAGCGGATCCTCAACTGGACGCAGGTCTACGACCTCGACGAGCTGCCCGAGGAGCTCATCGTCGTCGGGTCCGGTGTCACCGGTGCCGAGTTCGCCGGCGCCTACCAGGCCCTCGGCTCGCGCGTCACGCTCGTCTCCAGCCGCGACCGCGTGCTGCCGGGCGAGGACCCGGACGCGGCCGCCGTCCTGGAGGACGTGTTCCGGCGGCGCGGGATGAACGTCATGGCCCGCTCGCGCGCCGCGTCCGCCAAGCGCGTCGGCGACCGCGTCGAGGTGACGCTCGCCGACGGCCGGGTCATCACCGGCTCGCACTGTCTGATGGCCGTCGGCGCCATCCCCAACAGCAGCGGGATGGGCCTCGAAGAGGCCGGGGTCAAGCTCCACGAGTCGGGCCACATCTGGACCGACAAGGTCTCCCGCACCACCGCCCCGGGCGTGTACGCCGCCGGTGACGTGACCGGCGTCTTCGCGCTCGCCTCCGTGGCCGCCATGCAGGGGCGCATCGCCATGTACCACTTCCTCGGCGACGCGGTGAACCCGCTGAACCTCAAGACGGTCTCGTCGAACGTCTTCACCGACCCCGAGATCGCCACCGTCGGCTACTCCCAGGCGGACGTCGACGGCGGCGTCATCGACGCCCGGGTCGTCAAGCTGCCCCTGCTGCGCAACCCGCGCGCCAAGATGCAGGGCATCCGCGACGGCTTCGTCAAGATCTTCTGCCGCCCGGGCACCGGGATCGTCGTCGGCGGTGTGGTCGTCTCGCCGCGCGCCTCGGAACTGATCCACCCGATCTCGCTCGCGGTCGACAACAACCTGACCGTCGAACAGATCGCGAACGCCTTCACCGTGTACCCGTCCCTGTCGGGCTCGATCGCCGAGGTGGCCCGGCAGCTGCACACCCGGAAGACCGAGGGCGAATCCTGACGGCGTAGGACGGTTCCCCGCTGGTCACGGGGATCGTCGGCCCTTTGGTGACGGTGAGTCGCCGCCCATTCGTGCGGCATAGGCGCCGCGATTAGGCGCGTATACCACTCCGTGCCCTGCGGTGCGAACAACTTCTGTTATTCGGCGCAAACTGCTGAAAGCAGACGGTCGTTGGGGTTACTGTCAGTTTCGTGTTCGCTGCAGAACGTCGCCAATTGATCCTCGAAATGGTGCGAGCGAATGGGGCCGTGTCGCTCCGTGAGCTCGCCCGCGTCGTCCAGACCTCCGAAGTGACCGTACGGCGGGACGTGCGCGCACTGGAGGCAGAAGGACTCCTCGACCGCCGACATGGCGGTGCGGTATTGCCGGGCGGGTTCACGCGGGAGTCCGGCTTTCCGCAGAAGTCTCATCTCGCGACCGCCGAGAAGACGGCCATCGCCGATCTCGCCGCAAGTCTCGTCGAAGAGGGCGAGGCCATTGTGGTGGGGGCGGGAACCACGACACAGGAGCTGGCCCGCCGGCTCGCGCGGGTCCCCGGTCTGACCGTCGTCACCAACTCGCTGCTGGTGGCCCAGGCGCTGGCCCACGCCAACCGCGTGGAGGTCGTGATGACCGGCGGCACCCTGCGCGGTTCCAACTACGCCCTGGTCGGCAGCGGGGCCGAGCAGTCCCTCCAGGGGCTGCGGGTCTCCCGGGCCTTCCTGTCGGGGAGCGGACTGACCGCCGAGCGCGGCCTGTCCACCTCCAACATGCTGTCGGCGTCCGTCGACCGCGCGCTGGTGCAGGCGGCCGCCGAGGTCGTCGTCCTCGCCGACCACACCAAGCTCGGCACCGACACGATGTTCCAGACCGTGCCGACCGACGTGATCACCCGGCTCGTCACCGACGAGCCGCCCGCCCATGACGACCGCGCGGGCACCGAACTGCAGGCTCTGGCGGACCAGGGCGTACAGATCGCGGTGGCCGGAGCCGGCGGTGCGGGCGGGGATACGGTCCCGGCGGGGCGTCAGCCGCCACGCCGGGACGTGCCTCTCCCCGGCCCTAGGCGTGGCCAGGTCCCCGGCGGACCGCAGTTGCGCAGCGCGGCCGCGGTTCTGGGGGAACAGCCCCAGAGCGAGCGGGCGCGGGTCGCGGACCTGCGCCGACGCTGACGGCAGGGCCACTCGGCCCTGGTCCTGACGGACGACGGTCCAGTTCGTACGTCAGGAAGCGCGGCCACGGCGGTACGTGTGCTCGGTGTGCGGGGCGTCAGGCCTTGAGGCCCCGCAGGGTCAGTGTCAGCAGGCGGTCGGCCAACTCCGGATCGTCCGGGGTCTCTTCGGCCGCCAGCGCGATCGCGTTGGTCAGCTGGAGCAAGTCGCCGATGGAGACATCGGAGCGCACGGCGCCCGCCAGCTGAGCCCGGGCGAGCAGGACGCTGCCCGCCTCACGCATCGGACCGCTGCACCGGGCCAGTTCCGACGCGTCGTCGTGCGAGGCCGCCATGAGCGCACGCGCCAGACCGCGGTACTCACTCGCATGAGTGATGATGGCGCGCAGCCATGCCACGAGCGCCGTGCACGGCTGCGGGTCGTCCAGTAGTTCGCGCGAGAGGTCGAGGAGATCGCTCACCGCGTCCGAGAAGACCGAGCTCAGCAGTGCGTGGCGGTTCGGGAAGTGCCGGTACAGCGTGCCGATGCCTACGCCGGCTCGTCTGGCCACGTCCTCCAGGGAGGCGTCCGCGCCGAACTCGGCAAATGCCGTTCTTGCCTCGGAGACGAGTCGTTCGTGGTTGCGGCGGGCGTCGGCGCGCATGCGTGTGCCTGCCGGCGGCTTGGCCATGTGGATCACCTGGCCTCTCCTGCCTGGCGGGGGTGGGATGGGGTGCCCGATGTGCGTCTCGTCTGCCCCATTGTTGTTGCTCGGGGGCTGCGGGTGCGTTGTGGTCCCCCAGCCTTCGGCCGGGAGGTGCCCCCAGGTCGCGCAGTTCCCCGCGCCCCTAAAGGCCGAGGCGCCCGGCCACCAAGCTGAGCCTGGCGGCCGGGCGCCTCGGGACGGTAGGTGGGGATCAGTCCTTGATTTCGCAGATTGCGGCGCCGGAGGTGACGGAGGCGCCTACCTCGGCCGAGAGGGCCTTGACGGTGCCGGAGCGGTGGGCGTTGAGAGGCTGTTCCATCTTCATGGCCTCAAGGACGACGACGAGGTCGCCCTCCTTGACCTCCTGGCCCTCCTCGACGGCGACCTTGACGATGGTGCCCTGCATCGGGGAGGCGAGGGTGTCGCCGGAGGCCGCCGGGCCCGACTTCTTGGCCGCGCGGCGCTTGGGCTTGGCGCCTGCCGCGAGGCCGGTGCGGGCCAGCGACATGCCCAGGGAGACCGGCAGGGAGACTTCCAGGCGCTTGCCGCCGACCTCGACGACGACCGTCTCGCGGCCCGGCTCGTCCTCGACCTCGGTGTCCGCGGGAGCCGCGAACGGCTTGATCTCGTTGACGAACTCGGTCTCGATCCAGCGGGTGTGGACCGTGAACGGGTCGGCGGAGCCGGTCAGTTCGGGGGCGAACGCCGCGTCCTTCACCACCGCGCGGTGGAAGGGGATCGCGGTAGCCATGCCCTCGACATTGAACTCGGCCAGCGCGCGGGCGGCCCGCTGCAGGGCCTGCTCGCGGGTCGCGCCGGTGACGATCAGCTTGGCGAGCAGGGAGTCCCAGGCCGGGCCGATGACCGAGCCGCTCTCCACGCCCGCGTCCAGCCGCACACCCGGACCCGACGGCGGGGCGAACGCCGTCACCGTGCCGGGGGCGGGCAGGAAGTTGCGGCCGGGGTCCTCGCCGTTGATGCGGAACTCGAAGGAGTGGCCGCGCAGTTCCGGGTCGCCGTAACCGAGTTCCTCGCCGTCGGCGATGCGGAACATCTCGCGGACCAGGTCGATGCCGGCGACCTCCTCGGTCACCGGGTGCTCCACCTGGAGGCGGGTGTTGACCTCCAGGAAGGAGATCGTGCCGTCCGTGCCGACCAGGAACTCGACGGTGCCCGCGCCGACGTAACCGGCCTCCTTGAGAATGGCCTTCGAGGACGAGTACAGCTCGGCGACCTGCTCGTCGGAGAGGAACGGCGCGGGGGCCTCCTCGACCAGCTTCTGGTGCCGGCGCTGCAGCGAGCAGTCACGCGTCGACACGACGACCACGTTGCCGTGGCTGTCGGCCAGGCACTGGGTCTCCACGTGCCGCGGCTTGTCGAGGTAGCGCTCCACGAAGCACTCGCCGCGGCCGAAGGCGGCCACCGCCTCGCGGACGGCCGAGTCGTACAGCTCGGGGACTTCCTCCAGGGTGCGGGCGACCTTCAGGCCGCGACCGCCGCCGCCGAAGGCCGCCTTGATGGCGATCGGCAGCCCGTGCTCCTCGGCGAAGGCCACGACCTCGTCGGAGCCGGACACCGGGTCCGGGGTGCCGGCCACCAGCGGGGCGCCGGCGCGCTGGGCGATGTGGCGGGCGGCGACCTTGTCACCGAGGTCGCGGATGGCCTGCGGGGGCGGGCCGATCCAGATCAGCTGGGCGTCCAGGACCGCCTGCGCGAAGTCGGCGTTCTCGGAGAGGAAGCCGTAACCGGGGTGGATGGCGTCCGCGCCGGAGTCCTTGGCTGCCTGCAGCACCTTGGTCATGTCGAGGTAGCTGGTCGCGGGGGTGTCACCGCCCAGCGCGAACGCCTCGTCCGCGGCCCGCACATGCAGTGCGTCCCGGTCCGGCTCGGCGTACACCGCCACGCTCGCGATACCGGCGTCTCGGCACGCCCGGGCGACACGAACAGCGATTTCGCCACGGTTGGCGATCAACACCTTGCGCACGTTGGCTCCCTCTCCTTGAAACAAGCCGAGTTTAGGGACTGCCGACACGACGTATCGACCCGTCCCCGGTGGTGAGCTTTCCCACACGGAGCGTGATACAAGGTCCGCTCATCCGCGAAATCCCTTGTCGCACCGCGGTACGCAGGGGGCTTCCCAAGAACCCTAGCCCTCCGATGTGGCCAAGGTCTCTGTGAGAGCGTGCTGCGCCCCACTCCGTTTCTTTGTGGAGTCCCTACGAATGGCCCAACGAATCTTTGCCCTCCGTAGATCCCTTGTCCCGCGGTTTACCCGTTAGTAGCGTGCAGGCTGTCTCGAACGTACTTGAGGTAACAGCAGCTTTGGTCGAGCGGCAGTCGGAAGTGGGTGGGGACCGGTGGTGCGCAGACCGGTGGCATGGGTGACCGCGATCGTGCTTTTCGTGGAGGCGATAGGCATCGCGTTGGTCAACTGGTTCATGGGTGTGGTCGTCGACCGGCAGGACATGTCCCTGGCCGGGCTCGACTCGGACGTGATGTCGACGTCCTCGAAGGTCGCCGGCCTGCTCTTCGGCCTCTACTTCGCGCTCTGCGGTGTCGTCGCGCTGCGCGTGGCCCTGCGCGACCGCGCGCCCGCCGGCGTCGGCCGCATCCTGCTGTTCAGTGCCGCGGTGGTGCACGCCCTGCTGGGCGCGTTCACGGTGGGCCTGGTGGGCTGGGGCGCGTTCGCCTTCATGATGGTGGTGCTCGGACTGATCGTGCTCATCTTCATGACGTACGACCGTCGCGAGGGCACCCTCTCCGACGCCGGGCCGGACGACGTCAAGCCGGACGGCGGTGCGACGGGCGGTGGTACGACAGGTGGTGGCACCGCGGACGGTGGTACGACGGGCGGTGGCGCCGTGGGTGACGGCAGCGGCGGGACGCCGGTGATCCCGCCTCCGGCGCCCTCGACTTCCTGACTCCCCGACCGCCCGTCCGTCCCGCCCCGCGCGTCACTTCTCGCGCGGGGTCCACAACTCCGTGATGCCGACGCCCAGTTCGGCCAGCAGGCGGCGTACCAGCGGCAGCGAGATCCCGATGACGTTGCCGTGGTCGCCGTCGATGCCGTCGATGAACGGGGCCGAGCGGCCGTCGAGCGTGAACGCCCCCGCGACATGGAGGGGCTCGCCCGAGGCGACGTACGCGGCGATCTCCGCGTCGCTCGGCTCGCCGAAGCGGACGACGGTGGAGGCGACCGCCGAGGCGTGGCGCCCGGCCGCCGTGTCCCAGACGCAGTGCCCGGTCTGGAGCGTGCCCGCGCGGCCGCGCATGGACTTCCAGCGGGCGGTCGCCTCCTCGGCGTCGGCGGGCTTGCCGAGCGCCTCGCCGTCCAGGTCGAGCACCGAGTCGCAGCCGATCACCAGGGCACCCTTGACCTCCGGCCTCGCCGCCACCACCGACGCCTTCGCCTCGGCCAGCGCGAGTGCCAGTTCGGCGGGGGTCGGGGCGGTCACGGCGTCCTCGTCGACCCCGCTGACGATGACCTCGGGGGCGAGTCCGGCCTGGCGCAGCAGCCCGAGCCGGGCGGGGGACTGGGAGGCGAGGACGAGTCGGCGGCGTGGCTGATCAGTCATGCGGCCAGGGTATCGGCGGGGCCGCGGCGGCTCACATCACGCCGAGCACGATCATCGCGAGCACCGCGGCCAGGGCCAGGAGAACGCCCAGCCGCCGCAACATGTCCTGCATGTCGCGCAGTTCCTTGGGCGGCTCGTTCTCCGGGTCGGACCACAGCATGTCAACGATCGTGACTCCGGCGCGGGCGCGGGCGCCTGAGTACGCGTACTCATTTTGAGTAAAAGGGTCCAGGGTTCCATTAGTGGCTGTCTCCCTGCTACCGTTCCGGGCATCACTAAAGGGACTCTGATTCCATTAGGGGATGGGGTCCTGATCCTCTCAGGGAGGGATGTGCCGTGTTCACCACCGCCTGGACCGCCTCGCCCCAGCTGCCCGGCACGGGCTTCACGCCCAACTGGTCGCAGGAGGGCTTCTGGCGGCAGTCCCTGCGTCAGGTCGTCCGCCTCGGCGCGGGCGGCGACCGGATCCGTGTCCGCCTGACGAACGCGTACGGGACCTCGCCGCTCCGGATCGCGGGCGCGACGGTCGCCCGTACGGCCCGCGGAGCCGCCGTGCGGCCGGACTCGGTCCGGCGGCTCACCTTCGCGGGGTCCGCCTCCGTCGAAGTGCCGGCGCGCGGGGAGATCATCGGTGACGCGGCCGAACTCGCCCTGGAATCAGGCGAATCGGTGACGGTCACCCTCCACCTGGACGCCGTAACCGGGCCTGCGACCTTCCACGCGCAGGCCTTCACCACCAGCTACCGGGGCGCGGGAGACCTCCTGGAGGACACCGGGGGCGAGGCCTTCGACGAGGTCAGTGAGTCCTGGTACTTCCTGTCCGGCGTCGAGGTCTCCGCGGGGCGCACGGACGCCGTCGCCCTGTTCGGCGACTCGATCACCGACGGGTTCGGGTCCACGCCCGGCGCGAACCGGCGCTGGTCCGACGCCCTCGCCGAGCGCACGGGGCGGCCCGTGCTCAACGCGGGCATCGGCGGGAACCTGCTGCTCAACGACTCCGCCTGGTACGGGGAGAAGGGCGTCCGGCGGGTGGAGCGGGACGTGTTCGCGCTCGCGGGCGTCGACACGCTTGTCGTTCTGCTGGGGCTCAACGACATCGGATTCAGCGAGACGGACGAGCAGCCCACGTATCGGCCCGCGCCGCGCGTGGAGGTGGGCGAACTCGTCGCGGGGCACCGGGAGTTGATACGGCTCGCACGGGCTCGTGGGGTGCGGGCCGTCGGTGCGACGCTGCTGCCGTTCGGGGGCTCCGACCACTGGGGGGAGCGGGCGGCGAAGGTGAGTCACGAGCTGAACGAGTGGATTCGTTGCTCGGGGGAGTACGACGCGGTTGTCGATCTTCACCGGGTCATGGGCGATCCCGGCGCGCCGGATGTTCTGCGGGGTGCGTACGACTTCGGCGATCACCTGCATCCGAATGATGTCGGGTACGCGGTGATGGCCGAAGCCGTTGCTCGTGTTCTTTGACCGTTTGACCGCGGGTGCGTTGTGGCTGGTCGCGCAGTTCCCCGCGCCCCTGAGGGGCGCTGCCCTCTAACCGGGCCAGAACGTGCGGGCCCATGTGCGTGGGCCCGGTGCGGGTAGGCGCCTCTGGGCCACCCGGGACGGGTCGGACCATGCCGGGCGTTCCTGTGGTGCGCCGGGCGGGGTGGTTGCCGCCGCCGCGGCGCGGGCCTGGACCACCGCCAGTGCGGCGGCCAGCTCCTCGGGGGTCGGGTTGCCCCTTACGACCTTGATCATGAACGTTCCCGCTCTCGACTCTCGACCGGCGTCCTACAGGGGGATGTTGCCGTGCTTCTTCGGCGGCAGGGACTCCCGCTTCGTACGCAGCGACCGCAGGCCGCGTACGAGGTGGGAGCGGGTGTCGGACGGCAGGATCACGCCGTCGATGTAGCCGCGCTCGGCGGCCGTGTAGGGGTTGAGGAGCGTGTCCTCGTACTCCTGGATCAGGCGGGCCCGGGTGGCCTCCTGCTCGTCGGCGGGGGCCGCGGCGATGGTGCGGCGGTGCAGGATGTTCACCGCGCCCTGCGCGCCCATCACGGCGATCTGGGCGGTCGGCCAGGCGAGGTTGAGGTCGGCGCCCAGGTGCTTGGAGCCCATGACGTCGTACGCGCCGCCGAAGGCCTTGCGGGTGATGACCGTGATCAGCGGGACCGTGGCCTCCGCGTACGCGTAGATCAGCTTCGCGCCTCTGCGGATGATGCCCGTGTGCTCCTGGTCGACGCCGGGGAGGAAGCCGGGGACGTCCACGAACGTGATGACCGGGACGTTGAAGGCGTCGCAGGTGCGGACGAAGCGGGCCGCCTTCTCGCTCGCGTCGATGTCGAGACAGCCCGCGAACTGCATCGGCTGGTTGGCGACGATGCCCACCGGGTGGCCCTCGACCCGGCCGAAGCCGGTGAGGATGTTCGGCGCGAACAGCGGCTGGGTCTCGAAGAACTCGGCGTCGTCCAGGACGTGTTCGATCACCGTGTGCATGTCGTACGGCTGGTTCGCGCTGTCCGGGATCAGCGTGTCGAGCTCGCGGTCCTCGTCCGTCAGGGCCAGGTCCGCCTCCTCCGGGAAGGCGGGCGGCTCACTGAGGTTGTTCGACGGGAGGTAGGACAGCAGCGACTTGACGTACTCGATCGCGTCCTTCTCGTCGCCCGCCATGTGATGGGCCACGCCCGACACCGCGTTGTGCGTGCGCGCGCCGCCCAGCTCCTCGAAGCCGACGTCCTCGCCGGTGACCGTCTTGATGACGTCCGGGCCTGTGATGAACATGTGCGAGGTCTGGTCGACCATCACCGTGAAGTCGGTGATCGCGGGGGAGTAGACCGCGCCGCCCGCGCACGGGCCGACGACCAGGCTGATCTGCGGGATGACACCCGAGGCGTGGGTGTTGCGGCGGAAGATCTCGCCGTACATGCCGAGCGCCGAGACGCCCTCCTGGATACGGGCGCCGCCCGAGTCGTTGATGCCGATGACCGGACAGCCGGTCTTCAGCGCGAAGTCCATCACCTTCATGATCTTCTGGCCGTAGACCTCGCCGAGCGCGCCGCCGAAGACCGTGAAGTCCTGGGAGAACACGGCGACCGGGCGCCCGTCCACCGTGCCGTAGCCGGTCACGACCCCGTCGCCGTACGGGCGGTTGTTCTCCAGGCCGAAGTCCGTCGAGCGATGCTGCGCGAACTCGTCGAACTCCACGAAGGAGCTCTCGTCCAGCAGCAGCTCGATCCGCTCACGAGCCGTCAACTTGCCCTTGGCGTGCTGCTTTTCGACGGCACGCGCCGAGCCGGCGTGCGTCGCCTCGTCGATGCGGCGCCGCAGATCCGCGAGCTTGCCCGCGGTGGTGTGGATGTCGATCTCATGCTGCTGTTCCGGCTCGGACATCGGGATGCGGCTCCCTGCCTGCTCAGTGGGGACGTGAGGGTGAGGTGACACGAGGTGCTTCGGACGTGCTGAACGGTGCTGGGTGGTGCTCAGAAGGGGGGTTGGCTACTCATCCGTAGCGTAGTGGCGTGCCTACCGTTCGGCAGTGCGGCGTTTACCACACCTAGGGTGGGTTGCATGACGCCGCGAGACGACTCAGACGCGAACAGCAATCGGTGGTCCGACCTGGACCGTCCACCGCTCAACGCCGTGGCCCTGCGCCGCGCGCTCGTACGCAACGGTGGGCACGAGGGTCTCTGGTGTGATGTCGACGTGGTGCAGCGCACCGGCTCCACCAACTCCGACCTCGTCGCCCTCGCCACGGAGGGAGAGGCGGAGGAGGGGGCGATCCTCGTCGCCGAGGAGCAGGACGCCGGGCGCGGGCGTCTGGACCGGCGGTGGACGGCACCTCCCCGCTCGGGCCTCTTCTTCTCGGTCCTGCTGAAACCGACCGAGGTGCCGGTCGAGCGCTGGGGCTGGCTGCCGCTGCTCGCCGGGGTCGCGACCGCCACCGCGCTGTCCCGGGCGGCCGGGGTCGACACGGCACTCAAGTGGCCCAACGACCTGCTGGTCACGGTGGACGGCCGGGAACGCAAGACCGGCGGCATCCTCGCCGAGCGTGCCGGGCCCGACGCGGTCGTCGTCGGCATCGGCATCAACGTCACGCTCCGCGAGGACGAGCTGCCCGTGCCCGGCGCGGGTTCGCTCGTCCTCGCGGGAGCGACGACCACGGACCGTGACACGATCCTGCGGGCCGTGCTCCGCTCTCTCGGCCAGTGGTACGAGAAGTGGCGCAGCGTGGGCGGCGACCCGGCCGGGTCCGGCCTCCAGGACACGTACGCCGCCGGATGCGCCACGCTCGGGCGGGTCGTGCGGGCCGAACTGCCCGGCGGGAAGTCGATCACCGGGGAGGCGGTGGCCGTGGACGGCGACGGACGACTGGTCCTGGCCACGGCGGAGGGCGTGCAGCAGCCCGTGGGGGCGGGGGACATCGTGCATCTGCGGCCGGCGGGGGACACGGGAGACGCGGGGGACCGGTGACGGACGTGTCCACAGGGGCGCGCGGGACACTTCGTGCCTGGTGGTGAGCAAGGAGCGCGTACGGGCCGTACGAGTGGGGGTGGGCCGCCGGACCTATGCGGGAGGAGTGGGCCTCGGGCCGTCCGGCCTCGGCGGTCGGGAGTGACCCAGGGCACACCTGCCGTAGAGTTGAGGCCGGTCGATACCTGACCGCGGCAGATCGGAAGGGCAGCAGGCGTGACCGTCGACGACACGGGCTCCGGCACGGGTGACACCGCCTCCGACGGTGAGCCGGGGCGTACCACCGGGTCTGTCGCCGACACGGCGGCCGCACGGATCGATCGGGCCGAGGCGCACGCGCGGGTGGAGGAACAGGACCGAGTGGACGCGCAGGACGGCCGAACGGACCGGGCGGAGACGCCGGACCGGACGGAGACGCCGGATGGGGCGCCGAGTGCGCCCGAGACGTCGGATCAGGTGGATCGGGCGAAGGCGGCGGAAGCAGCGGAGACATTGGGCGGGACGTCGACCGAGGGCCGGGCGGAGACCGCTGGTCGGGCGGAGACCTCGGGCCGGGCGGAGGCTGCTGGACGGAGTGAGCGGGCCGACCGTGCGGAGGCGCAGGCTGCCGCCTCCGAGGAGGATCCGCTGGCCCTGCGGCTCGAACAGCTCATCCTCGGTGCCGAGCGCCGCTACACCCCCTTCCAGGCCGCCCGCAGCGCGGGCGTCTCCGTGGAGCTGGCCACCCGTTTCTGGCGGGCCATGGGCTTCGCGGACATCGGCCAGGCCAAGGCGCTCACCGAGGCCGACGTACTGGCTCTGCGCCGGCTCTCCGGACTGGTCGAGGCGGGGCTGCTCAGCGAGGCGATGGCGGTCCAGGTGGCCCGTTCGACCGGCCAGACCACCGCGCGGCTGGCCGAGTGGCAGATCGACTCCTTCCTGGAGGGCCTCACCGAGCCCCCGGAACCGGGCATGACGCGCACCGAGGTCACGTACCCCCTCGTCGAGCTGCTCCTGCCCGAGCTGGAGGAGTTCCTCGTCTATGTCTGGCGGCGCCAGCTCGCCGCCGCGACCGGCCGCGTCGTGCAGGCCGCGGACGACGAGGAGATGGTCGACCGGCGTCTCGCCGTCGGCTTCGCCGACCTGGTCGGCTTCACACGGCTGACCCGGCGCATGGAGGAGGAGGAACTCGGCGAACTCGTCGAGGCCTTCGAGACCACCGCGGCGGACCTGGTGGCCGCGCACGGCGGGCGCCTGATCAAGACGCTGGGCGACGAGGTGCTGTACGCGGCCGACGACGCGGGCGTCGCCGCCGAGATCGCGTTGCGGCTGATCGAGACCATGGCCGGTGACGAGACGATGCCCGAGCTGCGCGTCGGTATCGCCTTCGGCACGGTGACCACCCGTATGGGCGATGTCTTCGGTACGACCGTCAACCTCGCGTCCCGGTTGACCTCGATAGCTCCGAAGGACGCCGTCCTCGTGGACGGGGCGTTCGCCGAGGAACTCACCCGGACCGGCGACGCGCCCGCCTCCGAGACCGCTGCCGCCGACGAGGCCGCCGCCGCGGAGAAGGAGGGCGAGGAGCCGCCGTCCTACCGCTTCGCGCTTCAGCCGATGTGGCAGCGGGCGGTGCGAGGCCTGGGAGTGGTCGAGCCGTGGCAGCTCAGGCGGCGCAGCAACTAGCGGTTGGTGGCCTCTCCCTGCCCGTTCCTACCTGTCGTTGCTGTCGTTTCCGTCGAAGCACAGGCCCACGACCGGGACGCACAGGCCCGCGCCCGGGCGGGCGGGGTTCTGTGGTGCGCCGGGCGATGTCGGGGTCGGCGCGGGTGCCGAGGGTGTGGCGGCGGGGGGTCGGGGCGCTGCCGGTTGCCGACCTGCTCGGGCGGGTGGGGTTGTGGTGATGGGGAGGGCGCCCTGGAGGGCGTCGGAGGGGTTGGGGGCGGGGTTGCGGGTGCCTGCCGCCGGTCCTGGGACTCCGGCCGGACCTGTGGCTCCGCGCTGTGCGCCCGGGACGGACGCTCCGTTCGGCCCGTAGGAGTCGTTGGGGTTGTCCAGCCCGTTCGGTCCGTTCGGTTCGGTGGTTGATGTGGCTCCCGAAGGGCCCGTGGTGGCCGTGGTCGAGGGGGTCGCGCCTGCGGTGGGTGGTGCGGCTACGGGTACCGCTCCCGCGTCGTCCTGAGTCGGGCTGTCCGCCGAACTGGCCGCGCTGGGGTCGATGTCCGTTGCCTCCACGCCGGTGCCTCCGCCGGTGGGCTGGGGTGCCATTCGCAGGAGGCTCAGGGCTCCTGCGGCCAGGGCCAGGCCGCCCACCGCGAACAGGATTCGGCGGGGGCGGGGTTTGCGGTGGCGTCCTCGGGGGCGGGCGGTGACCGGTTCCGGTGGTGTCGTCTCCGGTGTGACCGGTGCCGGCTTCGTTGCCGTGTGTGGCATGCGGTTCCCCTCCCCGATGCGAGGGCGCCCCCCGGCGCGCTGTCGCGGTGCGCAGGTTATGCGTGTCCTGGGGTGGTTGGGGGTGAGTCGGGTGCGCCATCACCCGAACGGGGCGTCTCCGACGGTTCGGGGGTGGTTGTGGGTTCGCGAAGGTTTCTTCCGCCCCCGCCGCCCCTACCCATTCCCGTCCCCTGGGGCTCCGCCCCAGACCCCGGCGGGTGCGATTTTGGGTGCGGGCCCGGTGGGGGCTTGTCGCGCAGTTCCCCGCGCCCCTAGGTACCCAGGTACTTAGGGGCGCGGGGAACTGCGCAGTCTTTTGGTCTTTTGGGGGTTCGGGGGCGTAGCCCCCGAGTAAGTGACGGGAATGGGTAGGGGCGGCGGGGGCGAAGAACTACTCCCCGGGCCACTCCGGGCGGCGCTTCTCGTTGAACGCCGCCACCCCCTCCGCCCGGTCGCCCGAGAAGGCGACCGAGCGCCACGCGGCGTCCTCGATCTCCAGGCCCGCGCGGAGATCGAGCCCGTGCCCGAGCCGAAGCGCCCGCTTGGCGGCCCGCAGCCCGACGGGCGAGTTGACGGCGATACGGCCGGCCACGGCCAACCCCTCCGCTCGGTCCTCGCCCACGGCAACCAGGACATCGACCAGCCCCAGCTCCCGCGCCTCCGCCGCCTCCACCCGCCGAGCCGTGAAGATCAGCTCCGCCGCCCGCGCCGCACCCACCCGCCGCGGCAGCAACTGCGTACCCCCGCCCCCGGGAATGACGCCGACGGACACCTCGGGCAGCCCCACCACGGCCGTACCGTCCGCCACGATCAGATCGCAGGCCAGGGCCAGCTCGAAACCGCCGCCCAGCGCGAACCCGTGCACGGCGGCGATGGTGGGCATCGGCAGATCGAGTACGCCCGTGTACGCGGCCCGCGCGAGCGGACGCTGACGGACCAGCTCGGCGTCCGTGAGGGAGTTGCGCTCCTTGAGGTCGGCGCCGACGCAGAAGGCCCGCTCGTGGGTGGAGGTGAGGACGACCGCCCGGACGTCCCGGTCAGCGGCCAGCGCCTCGCACGCCGCGGCGATGGAGCGGGCCATGTCCGTCGACACGGCGTTCATGGCCTTGGGCCGGTCCAGGACGAGCTCGGCGACGTACGACGACGTATGGCGTCGCACCACGACGTACTCCCCGAACCGCTGCTCCGCGCCTTGCTCGGACATGAGGCCCTCCCGGTCCACTTCACGGTCCACGTTAACGGCGGTTAACTTCCCTGCGTCCCGATCATCGCAGCCGGTCGCCTGGAGGGAAAGGCCCGCCCCGGACCCCTGTTCGCCGCATCAATGTCCCAAATCATTACAAACATACCTAACCTGGAGTGATGGGCGGTGACGATGTGCGGTTGAGGGCCGTGGTGGCGCTGGCGCAGGGCATGGCCGCCGCGCACGCCCCGCGGGAGTCGTGGCGCGCGGCGGCGGCCGGCGCCTGCCGGGCACTGGGCGGGAGCTTCGCCGCGCTGTCCGTGTGGGAGCGGGAGCTCGGCCGGCTGCGGGTCCTGGCGAACGTGGGGGACCGGGCCCGGGACGAGGAGGAGTTCCCGGAGGACGAGGCCTACCCCGTGCACCAGTTCCCGGAGATCACGGAGTTCCTGCACGAACGCTGGGTCGGCGGCGGCGGACCCAACGCCTGGGTGGAGACGGCCGAGGGGCCGGCCACCGGGCACGCCGGGTACTGCCATCAGCGCGTCGCCGCCCTGCGCAGACGCGGCCGCGGGTGCTGTGTCGTCGCGCCGATCGTCATGCACGGGCGCGCCTGGGGCGAGCTGTACGTCGCCCGCCCGGCCGGAGCCCCCGTCTTCGACCGCGCCGACGCCGACTTCGCGACCGTCCTCGCCTCCGTGGTCGCCGCCGGGATCGCACAGACCGAACGCCTGGAGGAGGCCCGCCGCCTCGCCTTCACCGACGCGCTCACCGGCCTCGCGAACCGCCGTGCCGTGGACATGCGGCTGGACGAGGCCATCGAACGCCACCGTGCCGAGGGCGTGGTCGTGAGCCTCGTCGTCTGCGACCTCAACGGCCTCAAGCGCGTCAACGACACCCGGGGCCACGCCGTCGGCGACCGGCTCCTGGAGCGCTTCGGGTCCGTCCTCTCGCTGTGCGGCGCGATGCTGCCCGGCACGCTCGCCGCCCGCCTCGGCGGTGACGAGTTCTGTCTGCTGGCCGTGGGCCCGGCCGCCGACGAGGTCGTGCGCGTCGCCGACGAACTGTGCCGCCGCGCCGCCGAGTTGGAGCTCGGCGAGGGCGTCGCGTGCGGGGTCGCCTCCACCGAGGACCCGCTCGGGCCCGTCCGCTCGGCCCGGCGGCTCTTCCGGCTCGCCGACGCGGCCCAGTACCGCGCCAAGGCCGTACGCTCCGCCAAGCCCGTCGTCGCGGGCCGCGAGGGGCCGGACGACCCCGTCGTACGCCTCGCCGACGCACCCCCGCCCGCGGCGGCCGAACGCCGGCGCTTCCGCGGCCGCCGGTAGGGCGGCCCCGTCCGTCCCTTCTGGTCCCTGTGGGGTCCTGTGTGTAAGGACCCAACCCGCCACCCACTAGTGACACCAAGGCATTCACTGCGTACGCTCCTGAATATGGATATGCACACTGTGGTGGTGGGGACGACGGGTGTCACCGCGTCCGACGTTCTCGCTGTGGCGCGCGGCGGCGCCCGGGTCGAGCTCTCCGACGAGGCGGTGTCCGCGCTCGCCGCGGCCCGCGAGATCGTGGACGCGCTGGCGGCCAAGCCGGAGCCCGTGTACGGGGTCTCCACCGGCTTCGGAGCCCTCGCGACCCGGCACATCAGCCCGGAGCTGCGCGCCCAGCTGCAGCGCAACATCGTGCGGTCGCACGCCGCCGGAATGGGCCCGCACGTCGAGCGCGAGGTCGTCCGCGCCCTGATGTTCCTGCGGCTGAAGACCGTGTGTTCGGGCCACACCGGCGTCCGTCCGTCCGTCGCGCAGACCATGGCCGACATCCTGAACGCCGGTATCACCCCGGTCGTCCACGAGTTCGGCTCGCTCGGCTGCTCCGGCGACCTCGCGCCGCTCTCCCACTGCGCCCTGACGCTCATGGGCGAGGGGGACGCGGAGGGCCCGGACGGAACGATTCGCCCCGCCGGTGAACTCCTTGCCGCGCACGGCATCGAGCCCGTCGAACTGCGCGAGAAGGAGGGCCTGGCCCTCCTCAACGGCACCGACGGCATGCTCGGCATGCTGGTCATGGCCCTCGCCGACCTCGACACCCTCTACAAGTCCGCCGACATCACCGCGGCCCTCTCCCTCGAAGCGCTCCTCGGCACCGACCGGGTCCTCGCCCCCGAACTGCACGCCATCCGCCCCCACCCGGGCCAGGGCGCCAGCGCCGCCAACATGCTGGCCGTGCTGAAGGGTTCGGAGCTGACCGGTCACCACCAGGACGACGCCCCCCGCGTCCAGGACGCCTACTCCGTGCGCTGTGCCCCGCAGGTCGCGGGCGCCGGCCGCGACACCATGACCCACGCCCGCCTGGTCGCCGACCGCGAACTCGCCTCAGCCGTCGACAACCCCGTCGTCCTGCCCGACGGCCGCGTCGAGTCGAACGGCAACTTCCACGGCGCCCCGGTCGCCTACGTCCTGGACTTCCTCGCCATCGCCGCCGCCGACCTGGGCTCCATCACCGAGCGCCGTACGGACCGGCTCCTCGACAAGAACCGCTCGCACGGCCTGCCGCCGTTCCTCGCGGACGACGCCGGTGTCGACTCCGGCCTGATGATCGCCCAGTACACGCAGGCCGCCCTGGTCAGCGAGATGAAGCGGCTCGCCGTCCCGGCCTCCGCCGACTCCATCCCGTCCTCCGCCATGCAGGAGGACCACGTCTCGATGGGCTGGTCGGCCGCCCGCAAGCTCCGTACGGCCGTCGACAACCTGACCCGGATCGTCGCCATCGAGCTGTACGCCGCCACGCGCGCCATCGAGCTGCGCACCGGCCTCACCCCCGCACCCGCCTCGCAGGCCGCGATCTCCGCCGCCCGCGCCGCCGGTGTCGCGGGCCCGGGCCCCGACCGCTTCCTCTCGCCGGACCTGGCGGCCGCGGACACGTTCGTGCGCGGCGGCCACCTGGTCGAGGCCGTGGAACCCGTCACGGGCCCGCTGGCATAGGAATTTCCCGGGTTCCTTCGGGTGTACGAGGTGGGGGCGCCGGGGCGTCGCGACGCCCCCACCGAAATCTGTGCTAGGGTTCCTAACGAAACGTTTTTGGTACCCATTAACTTTGTGCGCCTGAAAGGAATCCTCTCTCAGGCGCGTTTTGTTTTTCCGGTCATTTCCGGATGGGAGCCACCTATCTTGGAGAAATGACATGGCTACTGGCACCGTGAAGTGGTTCAACGCGGAAAAGGGCTTCGGCTTCATCGAGCAGGACGGCGGCGGCGCCGACGTCTTCGCCCACTACTCGAACATCGCCACCTCGGGCTTCCGTGAGCTGCAGGAGGGCCAGAAGGTCTCCTTCGACGTCACGCAGGGTCAGAAGGGCCCGCAGGCGGAGAACATCGTCCCCGCCTAATTCCGGGACGCGTAACACGCGAGCCGGGGCCCGCACCTTCGGGTGCGGGCCCCGGCTTGTGCTGTCCGTGTGTCCTTGAACACGGGAAAACCGTGAGGCCCAGGAAGGAATTCCAGATCCAGCATGACTCGATCCGAACGTCCTGAACGACCCGCCGGCAAACGCCCGGCGAATTCCCGGGGTTCCCGTGGCTCTCGTGGCACACGCGGCGGAGCCCCTGCGGCTTCCGCCAACGGCGGCGCAAGGAACGTACGCAAGAAGCCGTCCCAGCAGTCGACGGCGCCGCGGGAGTTCACCCTGCCGCAGACGCTGACGCCCGCGCTGCCCGCCGTCGAGTCCTTCGACGCGCTGGACATGCCGGCCGCGCTGACCAAGACCCTCACCGCCCAGGGGGTCATCGAGCCGTTCCCGATCCAGGGCGCGACGCTCCCCAACTCCCTCGCCGGGCGCGACATCCTCGGCCGGGGCCGCACCGGCTCGGGCAAGACCCTCGCCTTCGGCCTCGCGCTGCTGGCCCGCACGGCCGGCCGTCGTGCCGAGCCCAAGGCGCCGCTCGCGCTCGTCCTCGTGCCCACGCGCGAGCTCGCGCAGCAGGTCACCGACGCGCTCACGCCGTACGCCACGGCCGTGAACCTGCGGCTCGCGACCGTCGTCGGCGGGCTCTCCATCGGTAAGCAGTCCGGTCTGCTGAGGCGCGGCGCCGAGGTGCTCGTGGCCACGCCCGGGCGCCTCAAGGACCTGATAGACCGGGGCGACTGCACCCTCGCCCAGGTCGGGATCACCGTCCTCGACGAGGCCGACCAGATGGCCGACATGGGGTTCATGCCCCAGGTCACGGCGCTGCTCAACCAGGTCGAGCCGGACGGCCAGCGCATGCTGTTCTCGGCGACGCTGGACAAGAACATCGACAAGCTCGTACGGATGTTCCTCACGGACCCCGTCGTGCACTCCGTCGACCCCTCCGCGGGCGCGGTGACGACGATGGAGCACCACGTGCTGCACGTCGCCGACGAGACCGACAAGAAGGCCGTCGCGATGCGGATCGCCGCCCGCGACGGACGCGTGATCCTCTTCGTCGACACCAAGCGCTCGGCCGACCGCTTCGCCAAGCGGCTGCTCGCCAACGGTGTGAAGGCCTCCGCGCTGCACGGCGGGCGCTCGCAGCCGCAGCGCAACCGGACGCTCGACCAGTTCAAGACCGGTCTTGTGACCGCGCTCGTCGCCACGAACGTCGCCGCGCGTGGGATCCACGTCGACGATCTCGACCTCGTCGTGAACGTCGATCCGCCGGTCGACCACAAGGACTATCTCCACCGGGGCGGGCGTACCGCTCGCGCGGGGGAGTCCGGGAGCGTCGTCACGCTCGTCCTGCCCGAGCAGAAGCGGGAGATGACCCGGCTGATGGCCGACGCCGGGATCAGTCCGCGGACGGCTCAGATCAGGTCGAGCGACGAGGAGCTCGTACGGATCACGGGGGCTCGGGAGCCGTCCGGGGTTCCTGTTGTCATTCCCGTACCCGAGCCGGTTGCCGCGCAGGCTCAGCCGAAGTCGCAGCCGCGGGCTCGGCGGGGTGGGGGCGGGCGTGGGGCGCCTGCCGGGACGCGGTCCGGCGTCGGCACCGGTGGGGGTTCGCGGGGGCGTGGTGGTGCGGGTTCTTCGCGTGCGCGCGGAGGCCAGGGTGGCGGGCGTCGGTCCGCCTGACAGTTCGGCGGGGGATGTGGGTTGGCGGCTGCGGGTTGTTCGTGGCTTGTCGCGCAGTTCCCCGCGCCCCTTACGGGGCCCAGTTCGTCGCGCCCCCTACGGGGCGCTGATCGCCACGTCGTTCGTCGTCGTGAAGAAGTAGTGGGCCCGCACTGACTTGCCCGTTGGGGTGGTCAGCGTCGTGCTCGGGTGTTTCGTGGTGGGCTTGCGGTCGACGATGTCGTCGGTGATGCGGCCCACTCGTACGGGGGCGGCGGCTTCGGAGGGGCGCAGGAAGAGGTCCCACAGGGGCTTGTCCGCCTCGCCGGGGCGGGGCAGCGTCGTGATGCGGGCCCGGAACGTCTGTTCCCCGGTGGCTCTCGCCGGTGTGGTGAAGTTGTGGGCCTCGCCTTCGCGGGAGACGCCGAGCAGGACCGCGTCCTCGCCCAGGACCGCCCCGTGGAGCGTGCCTTCGACGGACAGCGAGTCGTCGTCGGTGCGCAGGGCGGTGGCTTCCGCGTGGGCCGGGCGGCGGAAGGTCCGCAGGGCCAGGTAGCCGTCCTTCGTCGCGTACGGGATCCACCAGGCGAAGGCTTTCCCCGGAACCGGTCTCGCGCTCAGCAGGCCGCGCTGCTCGACGAGTCCTGCCTTGAGGCGACGGCGTGTGCCGTCCTCCACGCGTTCGACGTGCAGGTCCCAACGGCCTTCCGCCAGAGCCAGTCGAGCGTGGGGCAGTTCCGCGGTCCAGGGCGACTTCGGGCCCGTCGGGGGATTCAGCGGAACGCGTTCCTCGTCTTCTCCGTGCCGGTGGCGCAGGACCAGGGTGAGGCTCTCGCCGGACACCCCCGACGCGTTCACCGTGATCCGTACGCCGCCGGTGGAGTCGGTCGTGCAGCCGGCCTTCGGGCGCAGGGCGCGCGGTCGGTCGTCCGCGGCCGGTGGGGCGGCCGGGGGCGCCTCCTCGGGGCGGGGGCGTGAGTTCTGGGGGAGCAGCGCCGTGAGCGCTCGGCGTACGCGGCGAGTGACCTTTGTCGTCGTCGAGGTGCGGGCCTCGCGGAGTTCGGCGAACAGGCGCTCGTACCGGTCCGCGATCCCGCGGGGTGCGAACCGCTGGACGGTCTCCCTGGCGGCCTCGCCCAAGAGCCGGCGCTGGTCCGTGTCCTCGATCAGCTTCAGCAGTCCCGCCGCGAACGCGTCCGCGTCTCCCGGCGGTACGAGGAGTCCGTCGGAGCCGTCGGTGATGATCTCGCCGGGGCCGTGCGGACAGTCGGTCGCCACCACCGGGACGCCGGCGTGCATGGCCTCCAGGATCGTCATGCCGAAGGACTCCCAGTCCGAACTCACGGCGGCGACGGAGGCCTTGGGCCACTCGGTCTCCATCGTCGGGTGGGGTCCCATGAGGAACACATGGTCGTTCAGCCGGTGTGCGTCGACGGCTGCGCGAAGATTGGCGCGTTCCGGCCCCTGGCCGTAGATCCGCAGGCGCCACTCGGGCCGTACGGCGACGACCCGGGCGAAGGCCTCGATCAGCAGGTCGTAGCGCTTGACCGGCATCAGCCGGCCCGCGGCGATCACCAACGGGGCCTGTACGTCGGAGCGTTCGGCCTTCGGGCGGGGCGCGGCGTTCGGGATGTCGATGATCCGCGTCCGCAGCCCGGGCAGGTGGGCGCGGTGGTCGGCCGCGTCCTGGGCGGAGACGGTGACGAAGGCGTCCAGGTGCCGGAAGGCCTCGTTCTGCGCGGCGCGTACGTCCGGGACGTGGTTGTCGTACGACAGGTGCTCCTGTCCGACGCGCAGAAAGCGGCGTGAGCCGTGCCGGGCCAGGAAGACCACCAGTGCCGGGCGGGTCGCGACGACGACGTCCGCGTCCGTCCCCTCCAGGAAGTCGCGCAGCCTCTCGTCGGTGAGTTCGTTGTAGCGGTGGGCGAGGACCTCGGCGGGGGGTACGACCGTGGAGGGGCGCGCCATGAGCGGGTTTCCGCCGTCGTACGTCGGCGCGGCGGGGCGCTCGTCGACGAGCGGGACGAGACGGACCTTGCGGTTCACGCCGAGCAGGGGTCTGTCCTCGCTGCGGAAGACCGAGACGATCTCCACCTCGTGCCGCGCGGCCAGCGCACCGGCGAGGTTGAGCGTCGAGCGCACCGTGCCGCCGATGGCATAGGCGTTGTGCAGCAGGAAGACGATCTTCACGTGGGCCACTCCCTGTTCACGCGGTACGGAGAAGCGACAGGGAGTGCGTGCGTGAACCCCACGGACTGTAAACGGGTCCGACCCTCTCTCGCCGGTCTTCCTTCGAGGATGCCGCGAAATGGCTGAAAGGGGGCGGATATCGCTGTGCCGGGGCGAACGGGCACCCGTGCGGCAGGGGCTCTCAGTACAAGGTCATACGTTCCCGGCGTACCGAATACACCACGAAACCGGCGCCCAGGCCGAGGAGCAGGGTGCCGCCGACCACGTACGGGGTCGTGTCGAAGCTTCCCGTGTCGGCCAGTTGTGTGCGGACGGAGGTGTTCTTGGCCGCGCCCTCCGCGGCCTCTCCGCCCTCTGTGCCGACCGCGTCCTCTGCGTCGGACGTCCCGGTCTCGTCCCCCGCCTTGGTCTGCAGGGTCGTGGTCGTCGTTGTCTGTGTTCTGTGTTCTGCCGTCCCGTCCCCGGTCGCATTGGCGGACGGGACGAACCACAGGGCGCCCAGCAGGGTCCCCGCGGCGGTGGCGGTCAGCAACGATCGACGTGCGGACACGGAATATCGATCCCCTTGTGACGCTGGCGAATTGGCCGTGTGGGGCGATGTTAGTGAAAGGTGCGGGTCACAGGAAAGTCACGGTGGCGATGAGCCGTACTCTCCGACGTATGAGCACTCCTGAGACATCACGTTTTGTGCGGTTGCGCGTCGAATTGGTCGTCGAGGTCGACGACGAGAACGCGCTCACCAAGGCTGCGCTGGGGCGCATCGCGGAGGACCCCGAGCTCCCCGGCGACGAGCGGGCGCACGCCGAGAGCGCAGTGACGGAAGACACTGCCGAGGCCCTCGCGTACCTCGTCGACCCGTTCGACCTGGTCAGCGAGGTGGCCGGGGTCGAACTCGCGCAGGCCTCCTGGAGCACCGAACTGATCGACTACGACCCCGATTCGCCGGACTGGGACCTCGACGAGGATGATGAGGCCGGAGACGAGGAAGAATTGGTCGGCTGAGGCGGCTTGGGAGAATCGTGACCCCGGGCGGCAACCGCCATCCGGGGTTCTGTCGTCTCAAGGGGCGCAGTGACCGACACCCGCACCAGTCGTAACAGCCGCACCGGCCGGATCGAGGACGATCCGACGTGGGCCGAAATGGATCGACGTGGTGTGCCCCACACCTGGGAAGGGTGTGGAACGGGACGAACCGGTCGTAGCGTTTACAGGTGTTACGGGGACTCTCGGGGTTTTGGGGATTCGGCAACGATGGAGAAGCGTGTGATGACGGACAGTAAGCGGCGCAAGGGCCTCACGGTCGCGTCCGCACTGCTCGGCGGGGTGCTGGTGCTCTCTGCGTGCAGCGGAGGCGGCGACGACGACCCCAAGGGCGAAGGCGGTGACAGCACCTCGCAGGCCAAGGTCGACGAGGCGGCGGCCAAGAAGTCCTCCGAGGCCCAGATCAAGATCACACCCAAGGACGGCTCCGACAACGCCTCCATCAACAGCGCCGCGGCCGTCACTGTGACCAAGGGCACGCTGACCGACGTGACCATGAAGACGGCGGCCGGCGCGGCTGTCGCGGGTGAGATATCCGCGGACAAGAAGAGCTGGAAGCCCAGCGCCCAGCTGGAGCGCGCCACCGCCTACAAGATCGCCGCGACGGCCAAGGACTCCGACGGCCGCGCCGCCCACGAGAACGCGTCGTTCACGACGGTCTCCCCGGCCAACAGCTTCATCGGCAACTTCACGCCCGAGGACGGTTCCACCGTCGGCGTCGGCATGCCGGTCTCGATCAACTTCGACAAGGCCATCACCAACAAGGCCGACGTGCAGAAGGGGATCACCGTCTCCTCCAGCAGCGGCCAGGAGGTCGTCGGCCACTGGTTCAACGCCAACCGGCTCGACTTCCGCCCCGAGGAGTACTGGAAGGGCAACTCGACCGTCACGCTCAAGCTGAACCTCGACGGCGTCGAGGGCGCCGACGGTGTCTACGGCGTGCAGCAGAAGACGGTCACCTTCAAGATCGGCCGCAACCAGGTCTCGATCGTCGACGCGCAGACCAAGACGATGAAGGTCACGCAGGACGGCAAGACCATCCGGACGATCCCGATCTCCGCCGGTTCGCCCGAGAACAAGACGTACCAGGGCCAGATGGTGATCTCCGAGAAGTTCAAGGAGACCCGGATGAACGGCGCGACCGTGGGCTTCACGGACGACGACGGCAAGGGCGAGTACGACATCAAGGACGTCCCGAACGCGATGCGTCTGTCGAACTCCGGCACCTTCATCCACGGCAACTACTGGGGCGCCAAGTCCATCTTCGGCAGCGTCAACACCAGCCACGGCTGCGTCGGCCTGTCGGACACGAAGGGCGCCAACGACCCGAACACGCCGGGCGGCTGGTTCTTCAGCCACTCGATCGTCGGTGACGTCGTGGACGTGCGGAACACCGGTGACAAGACCATCGCCCCGGACAACGGCCTCAACGGTTGGAACCTGGACTGGGCGGCGTGGAAGGCCGGTTCGGCCGTCTGACCGAACCCGTTTCCCGTCCCGAGGGCGGTTGTCCGTACGACTCGTACGGACAACCGCCCTCGGCGTTCTCACAGGGTTCCGTGGCGGCGCACAGTGTTCTCATCCTTCTCTTATGCGGGCCTTATCCCGCCATCACGCGGTGTCCCTAGCTTTCGGCCATGTTCTTCACCTACCTGAGGCGCGAACTGCGCCGCCGCAGAAAGGCGGCGCTCGTCGTCGCCTCCGGACTCGCCCTGGGCATCGCCCTGGTCATCGTGGTCAGTTCCGTGTCGTCCGGCATGGAGAAGGCGCAGGGCAAGGTCCTCCAGTCGCTGTACGGACTGGGCACGGACATGACGGTCACCAAGGCGGCCCAGGCACAGTCGAGCACGGGCGAGCGCCCGCGCTTCCAGTTCGACGCCCGGGGCAGCGACTCCGACGAAGAACAGAGCAGCGACCGCGTCATGGTGCAGGGCTTCCAGACCCTGGCCACCAGCACGGTCTCCAAGGTCGGCACACAGAACGGTGTCTCGGACGCCGTAGGGGGGCTCAGCCTTCAAGTCATCAAGGTCAGCGGCCAGTTCCGCCAGGGCCAGTTCCAGCAGGACCAGCAGGGCGGTGGCGGCAACCAGCAGGGCGGCCAGCCCGGCGCCCAGCAGTCCCCGGAGGGCCGGGTCGAGGGCGGCGGCGCCGACTTCGACGTCAACAACTACTCCGTCTACGGCACCGACGTCACCAAGCCCGCGCTCGGCCCGCTGACCTCCTCGAAGATCACCAGCGGCCGGACCTTCAAGTCCTCCGAGACCAACGCCAAGGTCGTCGTCGCCGACAAGTCGTACGCCAAGGAGAAGAAGCTCGCCCTCGGTGACACGGTCACCATCAAGAGCGTCAAGTACAAGGTCATCGGCATCGCGACGCCCGACAGCGGGGACGCGGCGGCCAACCTCTACATCCCGCTCAAGCAGGCGCAGACGCTCAGCGACTCCAAGGACAAGGTCACCACGATCTACGTCAAGGCGTCCGACTCGCAGCAGATCAGCGCGGTCAAGTCGACCATCCAGAAGAACATCTCGGGTACCACCGTCACCACCTCCGCCGACCTCGCCGACACGGTCTCCGGCTCCCTCTCCACGGCTTCCGATCTCGCCTCCAACGTGGGCAAGTGGCTGTCGATCGCGGTGCTCGTGGCCGCGTTCCTGGTCGCGGGCCTGCTCACCTCCTCCGCCGTCTCCCGCCGTGTGAGGGAGTTCGGCACCCTCAAGGCGCTCGGCTGGAAGTCCGGCCGCGTCACCCGGCAGGTCGTCGGCGAGGCCGTCGTCAACGGCCTGGTCGGCGGCGCCCTCGGTATCGCGCTCGGCCTCGGTGGCGCCTATGTCGTCACCGCGATCAGCCCGACGCTCCAGGCCGAGGTCGGCTCCACGGGCGGGGCGCTCGGCGGCCCCGGCGGCGGTGGCCCCGGTGGCGGCATGGGCGGACCCGCCCGCGAGACGGCGTCCAAGGCCCTGGACGTGGCGCTCACCGCGCCCGTCGCCCTCAGCACGATCGCCCTCGCGGTCGGCCTCGCCGTCACCGGCGGCCTGATCGCGGGCGCCTTCGGCGGCTGGCGCGCCTCCCGCCTGCGCCCCGCGGACGCCCTGCGCCGCGTCGAATAGCCGGCCGCCTCGGGCGCCTGCCCGGCCGCGCGTCGCGGCGGGCGCCAACCCCCTTACGCATCCCAGGAGTTGCACCATGTACGAACTCAGAGGCGTCACCAAGCGCTACAAGCGGGGCAAGGAGTCCGTCGACGCGCTCGACGGGGTCGACCTGACCATCGGGGACGGTGACCGGCTGGTCATCCAGGGCCCCACCGGCGGTGGCAAGTCCACCCTTCTGCAGATGCTCGGCGGACTCGACCGGCCCACCGCCGGAAGCGTCGAGCTCGACGGTACGGATCTCGCCAGACTGTCCGAGACCAAGCTCACCAAGGTGCGCAGCGAGAACATCGGCTTCGTCTTCCAGAGCTTCAACCTCATTCCCACGCTCACCGCCCAGGAGAACGTGGAAACCGCCCTCGTACCCCTGAAGCTGAAGGTCAAGGACCGGCGTGAACGGGCCGCGGCGGCACTGGATTCCGTGGGGCTCGCCGAGCGGCTCGGGCATCTGCCGGCCGAGCTGTCCGGCGGTCAGCAGCAGCGCGTCGCGATCGCCCGTGCCCTGGTCAAGCAGCCCAAGGTGCTCCTCGCCGACGAACCGACCGGAAACCTCGACGAGTCCATGCGCGACGAGATCATGGACGTACTCGAAACCATGTGGAAGGAGCACGGGCTCACTTTCATCATGGTCACGCACGATTCGGCGATCGCGAAAAAGGCCCCCCGGCTCGCCACGATCCGCAAGGGAAGGATCACCGTGAAGGAAAACGCGAACTCATAACAGCCGTCTCACTATTGAGCGCCTGTTCACCCCCCGGCATACTGAGTATTCCGGGGGGTTACGCGCGAGCATGCGTACGGGACGTCCCCCGGCCGGATGAACGGGGATTCATCCCGGACCTGCATCTCCAGGGGGAGACTTGCGCAGACAAGTGAAAAGAGCGTGCGTGGCCACGATCGCCGCGGCGGCAGCCGTGGCCCTGGCGGCGGGCATGACCAGCCCGGCGTCGGCGGAGGCCAGGACCGCGGCAGCCGACTCGGCCGTGCCGACCACGCCCAAGCACCGCATCACCCTGATCACCGGCGACCGCGTGGTCGTCGACGCCAAGGGCCGCGTCGTCGGCCTGGAGCGGGCCAAGGGCCGCGAGGGGATACCCGTCCAGATCCGCACGGCCGGCGGGCACACCCTCGTCGTGCCGGCCGACGCCGCGCGGCTGATCGCCACCGGCAAGCTCGACCAGCGGCTCTTCGACGTCACCGAGCTCAACAAGTCGGCCAACCGCAAGGCCCAGAAGCAGGGCCTCAAGCTGATCGTCGGATACCGCGGCGCGGCCGCGGCGGCGAAGGCCGACGTCCGTGACGCCGGCGACACCAAGATCCGCCGGACCCTCAAGTCGCTGAACGCGGACGCGGTGCTGACGCCGAAGGCCGACGCCACCGACCTCTGGGCCGCGGTCACCGACGCGCAGGGCGGCACCGCGCGGACCGCCTCCGGCATCGCCCATGTCTGGCTCGACGGCGTCCGCAAGGCCAGCCTCGACAAGTCCGTCAAGCAGATCGGCGCCGACAAGGCCTGGGCCGCCGGGTTCGACGGCAAGGGCGTCAAGATCGCCGTCCTCGACACGGGTGTCGACACGACCCACCCGGACCTCAAGGACCAGGTCGTCGCCGAGAAGAACTTCTCCGCCGCCCCCGACACGACCGACAAGTACGGCCACGGCACGCACGTCGCGTCCATCGCCGCCGGTACGGGCGCCAAGTCCGCGGGCAAGTACAAGGGCGTCGCGCCGGGAGCCCAGCTGCTCAACGGCAAGGTCCTCGACGACACCGGCTTCGGTGACGACTCCGGCATCCTCGCCGGCATGGAGTGGGCGGCCGAACAGGGCGCCGACGTCGTGAACCTAAGCCTCGGCGGCGGCGACACCCCCGAGGTGGACCCACTGGAGGCCCAGGTCAACAAGCTGTCCGAGGAGAAGGGCATTCTCTTCGCGATAGCCGCCGGCAACTCCGGCGAGTTCGGCGAGCAGACGGTCGGCTCCCCGGGCAGCGCGGCCGCCGCGCTCACCGTCGGCGCCGTCGACGACACCGACAAGCTGGCCGAGTTCTCCAGTACCGGCCCCGGCCTCGACGGCGCCATCAAGCCCGACGTGACCGCACCCGGCGTGGACACCACCGCCGCCTCGGCCAAGGGCAGCATCATCGCCCAGGAGGTCGGCGAGAAGCCCGCCGGCTACGTCACGATCTCGGGTACGTCGATGGCCACCCCGCATGTCGCGGGCGCCGCGGCGATCCTCAAGCAGCAGCACCCGGACTGGACGTACACCGAGCTCAAGGCCGCGCTGACCGGTTCCACCAAGGGCGGCAAGTACACGCCGTTCCAGCAGGGTTCGGGCCGCATCCAGGTCGACAAGGCCATCAAGCAGACCGTGCTCGCCGACCCGTCGTCCGTGAGCTTCGGCATCCAGCAGTGGCCGCACACCGACGACACCCCGGTCACGAAGAAGATCACGTACAAGAACCTCGGCACCGCCGATGTCACGCTGAGCCTCTCCGCGACCGCCACCAACCCGAAGGGCCAGGCCGCTCCGGCCGGCTTCTTCACGCTCGGCGCCAAGACGCTGACCGTCCCGGCGGGCGGCACGGCCTCCGCCGACCTCACGGTCAACACCAAGCTGGGCGGCACGCTCGACGGCGGCTACTCCGCGTACGTGACCGCGACCGGCGGCGGCCAGAGCGTCCGCACGGCGGCGGCGGTGCAGCGCGAGGTGGAGTCGTACGACGTCACGCTCAAGATGATCGACCGTGACGGCAACCCGGCGAAGTACTACGACGCCAGCCTGACCGGTGTCTCCGGTGCGGCCGCTGAGAAGTGGTTCTCGCCGTACGACGAGTCCGGCACGGTCAAGGTCCGCGTGCCCAAGGGCGGATTCATCCTCAACTCGGCGTTCTTCGTCGACCCGGAGGACTTCACCAAGGGCGCCGACTGGGTGGCCCAGCCGAAGCTGAGCATCTCGAAGAACGTCACGATCACGGTGGACGCGCGGACCGCGAAGCCGGTGGACGTCACCGTGCCCGACACGGCCGCCAAGTCGGAGTTCGCGTCGCCGGACTACATGGTGGAGGTGGGCAACAACGCCTACGGGTTCGGCTGGTGGCTGGACACGTACGCCAACTTCCGTACCGCGCACGCCGGTCCGGAGATCACGGACGGTTCGCTGTTCCAGCAGTGGGGCGGTCACTGGGCCAAGGACGGTGAGGAGTACAACACCGTCGCGGGCGGCAAGGTGAAGAAGGTCGCCACCGGCTACACCAAGCACTACAAGGCGAGCGAACTGGCCACCCTGAAGGTCGGCCTGGGTGCCTCGACGAGCGGCAAGAAGGGCGCGGTCAACACCACCGGCTGGCTGCCCGGAAGCTTCAGCGCCTCCTCGATCGGGGTCTCGCAGACGCTGCCCAGCACGCGGAAGGTGCATGTCTCCACCGCGAACGGCGTGAAGTGGGAGCAGGACTTCGAGCAGCACGGCGGGGTCGACCCGGACGGCTTCCCGATCACCGAGGCCTACTACACGCTCGGCAGCGCCCAGACCTTCAAGGCGGGCAAGAGCTACGAGAAGATCTACAACACGGCGGTCTTCGGTCCGCGCGTCGGCTCCGGCTTCGGCATCCAGCGCGACGGCAACGAGATCTACGGCTACCTGCCGCTGTTCGCCGACGGCAAGACCCACGCCGGCTCCTCGCTCTTCTCGTCGGTCACCACGACGCTCTACCGCAACGGCACCAAGGTCGGCTCGAACGCGGACCCGCTGTTCGGCGAGGGAGTCTTCAAGGTCCCGGCCGGCGACGCCTCGTACAAGCTGACCACCTCGGTCAAGCGGAGCGTCAAGGTCGCGGCGGCCTCCACCCGCATCGACGCCAGCTGGACCTTCCGCTCCAAGAAGGTCACCAGCGCAGCGCTGCCCACCTCCTCCGTCCGCTTCAACGCGGCCGTCGGACTGGACAGCAAGGCCCCGGCCGGCAAGAAGGTCTCCATCCCGGTGACCGTCCAGGGCTCGGCCGCCGGCAAGAACCTCAAGTCGCTGTCGGTGTACGTGTCCTACGACTACGGCCAGACCTGGAAGAAGGTCACCGTCAAGAACGGCAAGATCGGCGTGACGAACCCGGCCAAGGGCAAGGGCATCTCGTTCCACGCGAAGATCACCGACAAGAAGAACAACAAGTCGACGATCTCGATCTACAACGCGTACTACGGGAAGTGAGCCGGCGGGGCCGGTCCTGAGGGCCGGCCCCGAAGGCTGATCTCTCATCTCTGATCTCTGATCCACGGTCCCGTGGTTCGCTGAACGCTGACATACGCGAACGGCCCGACGGAAGTGCAGCTTCCGCGGGCCGTCCGTGTTTGTGTGGGGGCATGACAGCGCACACCGTTGAGTACATCCGGTACCGCATTCCCGAGCAGCAGTCGGCGGAGTTCCTCGCCGCCTACACCCGGGCCGCCGCCCAGCTCGCCGCGGCCCCGCAGTGTGTCGACTACGAACTGGCGCGCTGCGAGGAGGACTTCGAGCACTTCGTGCTCCGCATCACCTGGACCTCCACCGAGGACCACATCGAGGGCTTCCGCAAGTCCGAGCTCTTCGAGGAATTCCTCGCCGAGATCCGGCCGTACATCAGCTCCATCGAGGAGATGCGGCACTACAAACCGACGACGGTACGGGGTACGGGGGCGTCCGTGCCGACGCTGTACGTCTGGGCCGGGGGTGCCGAGGCCTTCGACCGGCTCACCGAGGTCTTCTACGACAAGGTCCTCAAGGACGACGTCCTGGCGCCGGTCTTCGAGGGCCTCGCTCCCGAGCACGCGTCGCATGTCGCGCTGTGGCTCGGGGAGGTGTTCGGGGGGCCTGCCGGGTACTCCGAGACGCAGGGTGGGCATGGGCACATGGTCGCGAAGCATCTCGGGAGGGGGATCACAGAGGTGCAGCGGCGGAGGTGGGTGAACCTTCTCCAGGACGCGGCGGATGATGCGGGGCTTCCTTCCGATGCCGAGTTCCGCTCCGCGTTCGTGGCGTACGCGGAGTGGGGGACTCGGCTTGCCGTCTACTTCTCCGGCCCCGACGCGGTGCCTCCGGCGGAGCAGCCGGTACCCAAGTGGACATGGGGCGCGGCCCCGCCGTACCAGGGCTGACGCCGCTCCGACCGGGATTTCCTTCGCCCCCGCCGCCCCTACCCATTCCCGTCCCTTTTCGGGGGCCAGCCCCCGAACCCCCGCTCCTCAAACGCCGGAGGGGCTGAATTCAGCGGGGGTCTGGGGGCGCAGCCCCCAGGGACGGGACGGGTAGGGGCGGCGGGGGCGAAAAAGCTACGCCTGCGGCGTTGACGTGCCCGCGCGGGTCGCGTCCCTGCCCCAGCTGGCGAGGAGGCGGAGGGCTTCGGCGGAGGGGGAACCCGGCTCCGCGTGGTAGGTGATCATCGACTGTTCGTCGTCGTCGACGAGGCGGAAGGACTCGAAGGAGAGGGTCAGTTCGCCGACGAGAGGATGGTGCAGCCGCTTGACGCCATGGCTCTTCTCCTTGACGTCGTGGTTCGCCCAGAGCCGCCGGAACTCCTCGCTCTTCACGGAGAGCTCGCCGACCAGGGCCGACAGGCGCGGATCGTCGGGGTGGCATCCCGCGTCCATCCGCAGAAAACTCACCATGTCGGAAGCCTTCTGCTCCCACTCCACGAACAGCTCGCGATACTCCGGCTTGAGAAACACCATCCGCGCCCAGTTCCGCTCCTGCGGCGGCACCTCCGACCAGTCCCCGAAAACGGCCGCGGCCATCCGGTTCCAGACGAGAATCTCCGACCGCCGCCCCACGACATACGCGGGCACACCGTCGAACGTGTCGATCAGCTCCCGCAGAGCGACCCGCACCTGCTGCGGCCGGACCGACGGCTTCTTCTTGTGCTGCTTCGGCTTCGCCAGATGCGTGAGATGCGCGTGCTCGGCCCCCGTCAGCCGCAGAGCGCGCGCGATCGAGTCGAGCACCTCCGCGGACACGTTCCGCCCGTTGCCCTGCTCAAGGCGGGTGTAGTACGCCACGGACACCCCGGCCAGCTGCGCCAGCTCCTCGCGGCGCAGCCCGGGCACCCGGCGATGCCGCCCGAAGTCCGGCAGCCCCACGTCCTCCGGCTTCAGCCGGGCCCGGCGCGTGCGCAGGAACTCGCTGAGCTCGGCACGCCGGTCCAGCGGGCGCCCCGACTCCTGCCCCGCCTGTCCCGACCGCCCCGCGGACTCCTGAGAGGGCTGTTCATCCATACGTCCAGTATTCACGGTCGTACGCATACGAACCTGCCCCTATCAGTAGTAGGACCAGCGAACGTACGCAAAGCCGTGGTCTGGGTGACCGCCGTGATCAGGAGCAGGCTGGACGCCGTGCCCGGCCGGAAGGCAGGCCGGGCGCAGAACCCCTCCTTAGGAGAACCCCCGGCATGACCACTGTCGCCGCATACGCCGCTCCCGCCGCCAAGGCTCCGCTGGAGCGCACGACCATCGAGCGTCGCCCGGTCGGCGAGCACGACGTTCTGATCGAGATCAAGTTCGCCGGCATCTGTCACTCCGACATCCACCAGGCCCGCGAGGGCTGGGGCGAGGCCATCTTCCCGATGGTCCCCGGCCACGAGATCGCCGGCATCGTCACCGAGGTCGGCCCGGGCGTCACCAAGTTCGCCGTCGGCGACCGCGTCGGCGTGGGCTGCATGGTCGACTCCTGCCGTGAGTGCGAGAACTGCAAGGCGGGCCTTGAGCAGTACTGCACCCAGGGCAACGTCGGCACGTACAACGCCATCGGCAAGGACGGCGAGCCCACCTACGGCGGCTACTCGACCCACATCGTCGTCGACGAGGCCTTCACCGTCCGTATCCCCGAGGGCCTGGCCCTCGACGAGGCAGCGCCGCTGCTGTGCGCCGGCATCACCACGTACTCCCCGCTCAAGCACTGGAACGCCGGTCCCGGCAAGAAGGTCGCCGTCCTCGGCATGGGCGGTCTCGGCCACATGGGCGTCAAGATCGCGCACGCCCTGGGTGCCGAGGTGACCGTTCTCTCGCAGTCCCTGCGCAAGAAGGACGACGGGCTGAAGCTGGGCGCCGACCACTACTACGCGACCAGCGACCCGCAGACCTTCCAGGAACTGCGCGGCTCCTTCGACCTGATCCTGTCCACCGTGTCCGCCCCGCTGGACCTGGACGTCTTCCTGTCCCTCCTCAAGACGGACGGCGCCTTCGTGAACGTGGGCGCGCCCGAGGAGCCCGTCTCACTGAACCTCTTCTCGGTGATCGGTGGCCGTAAGACCCTTGCGGGGTCCGGGATCGGTGGCATTCAGGAGACCCAGGAGATGCTGGACTTCTGTGCCGAGCACGGGTTCGGGGCGGAGATCGAGCTGATCAGCGCGGGTGAGATCAACGAGGCGTACGAGCGGGTGCTGAACAGCGATGTGCGGTACCGGTTCGTGATCGACGCCGCGACGATCTAGTTCCACGGGTTCGCTCCGCTGGGGTGCGCTTGTTTGGCTGCGGGTTCGTTGTGGCTGGTCGCGCAGTTCCCCGCGCCCCTGGAGGACGGGGCTGCGCCCCTGTCCTCTAGAGCGCGCGGCCACGACCCTGGCCGCCTGCCAGCAGCCACAGCAAGTACGGGCCGCCCACCAGCGCCGTGAGTGCCCCCACTGGGATTTCCAGTGGGGGCATCAGCGTGCGGGCCGCCAGGTCGGCCGCTACCAGGATCGCCGACCCCGTCAACGCCGATGCCGCCAGCGGTAGTTGGGGGGTGCGGGTCAGGCGGCGGGCCAGTTGGGGGGCCGTGAGGGCTACGAAGCCGATCGGGCCCGCCGCTCCCGTGGCCGTCGCCGCGAGGATCACGCCCAGGACGGTCAGGGCGAGCTGGGTCCGGTGTACGCGGACACCCAGCGCGGCGGCCGTGTCGGGGTCGAGGCCGAGCGGGCGCAGGGCCCGGTTCGCCCACACCAGGGCGGGCAGGGCGAGGAGAAGCACCCAGGCCAGAGGGCCCGCCTGCTCCCAGCCGCGGCCGTTGAGGCTGCCGGTCAGCCACAGCTTGACCTGCTCGGCCGCGGCCAGCTCGCTCTCCGTGAGATACAGCTGGACGACCGCGGAGAGGGCCACCCCGATGCCGACCCCGGTCAGCACGAACCGGCTGGGCTGCATGCCGTGCCGCCAGGCCAGTGCGTACACGAGCGCCGCGGCCCCGAGCCCGCCCGCGACGGAGACCGCCGGGAGCGCGCCGGGGGAGGCGACCGTACCCGTGGCGAGCGCCAGGACCGTGGCTGCGGCCGCCCCGTGGCCGACGCCGATGACGTCCGGGCTGGCCAGCGGGTTGCGGGTCACGGTCTGCACGAGGGCCCCGGAGAGCCCGTACGCGGCGCCGACCAGCGCGCCGAGCACGATCCGCGGGACCCGCAGCTCCCCGACGATCAGGTCGTACGGGCCGCCGTGGCCGCGCAGGACCCGCCAGACCTCGCCCGGCGACACGTACGTCTGCCCGACGCACGCCGAGAGCACCACGACGCCGGCCAGGAGGAGCAGCAGTACGGCGACCACGGCCGCCGAGCGGCGGTGCAGGAGCAGGGAGAAGGAGCGGCGGCGGAGTACGGAGAGGCCTGCCGAGTGGGGGTAGGTCGGGTCCGGGGACGGTCCTGGGGGTGTCGTCCGCTTGGTCGGGCGCCGGGATGCCGTTGTCATGAAGCCGCTCCCTTCCGGCGTACGAGAACGACCAGGACCGGTACGCCCACGAGTGCCGTCATGACCCCGGCCGGTACCTCCGCGGGCGCGCGGACCACCCGTCCCGCGACGTCCGCCGCGAGCAGCAGGGCCGCGCCGAGCAGGGCGGAGAGGGGCAGGGTCCAGCGGTGGCCGCCCGCGACGAGGCGACGGGCCAGGTGCGGTACGGCGAGGCCGATGAAGGCGATCGGCCCGGCGGCGGCCACCGCAGCGGCGGTCAGGACGGTCGCGCCGAGTGCCGCGCAGACCCGTACGCGCCGGACCTTGTGGCCCAGTGCGCGCGCGGTGTCGTCGCCGAGGGCGAGTGCGTCCAGGCCGCGGGCGCAGCCGAGCACCAGCAGCGCGCCCGCGACGAGGAAGGGCAGCATCTGCCCGACCGTCCCCGCGTCGCGTCCGCTGAGCGCGCCCACCTGCCAGAACCTGAACTGGTCCAGCGTCGCCGAACTCGACGTCAGGACCACGGTGGTGGCGCCGCCGACCATCGCGGACAGCGCGGTCCCGGCGAGCGCGAGCTTGACCGGCGAGGCGCCGCCCCGGCCGCGCGAGGCGACGGCGTACACCAGACAGGCGGCGACGACCGCGCCCACGAAGGCGAACCAGACGTAGCCGCCGAAGCCGTTCGCCAGTCCGCCCGTGATCGCGAACACCACTCCGGCCGCGGCACCCTGGCTCAGTCCGAGGATCCCCGGATCGGCCAGCGGATTGCGGGTGACGGCCTGCAACGCCGCCCCCGCGACCCCGAGCGCGGCCCCCGCGGTGAGCCCGACGGCGGTGCGGGGCAGCCGCAGCGACCGTACGACCAGCGCGTCCCGTGAACCGCCGCCGTGCACCAGCGCGTCGAGCACGGCGGACAGCGGCACCTGCCGGGTGCCGACGGCAAGGCTCAGGGCCACCGCGACGAGCGTGAGGAGAAGGGCGACCACCAGCCAGGAGGTGCGTACGGTCGCGGTGCGCGTGGTCACGTGCTCGCGAATCTACTTGCCGAGTGACTCGGTGAGCTGCTTCACGACCAGGTCGGCCGCGGTGGGGCCCGCGTTGAGGTACCAGGGGTCGTCGTCGACCTTGACGGCGTGCCCGGCCTCGACGGCCTTCATCGACTTCCAGAGCGGCCCGGCGAGAACGCTGCCGGCGTCGGTCTTGTCCTGCGCGCCCTGCACGGAGTAGAAGATCCAGTCGCCGTCCGCGGTGTCGATGCTCTCGGCGCCGATGTCCTCCGAAATGGCGTTGAACTGCTGGGACTTGGGCCGTCCGAGCCCCATGTCGACGGCGATCGAACCGGTGAAGGAGGAGACGCCGAACATCCGGGTCCGGTCGGGCGTGAACCGCAGCATGGAGACGGCCGTGTTCTTCCCGTCGACCTTCGTGCCCGCGGCGGCGGCCTCGTCCGCGTGCTCGTCGAGGAGCTTCCGCGCCTGCCCTCCCTTGCCGACGGCGTCGCCGACGAGCAGCAGGTCCCGCTTCCAGTTGATGCCGTTGCCCGCGGTGATGACGGTCGGGGCGATCTTCGACAGCTTGGGGTAGAGGTCGCCGAGCGAGTCGTTGGCGAGGATGAGGTCGGGCTTGGCGGTGGCCAGCGTTTCGAGGTTGGGCGCGGCCCGGGTCCCCGCGTCGGTCATCTTCGCGAGCTGCTTCTTGTACTGGGGGAATGCGTCGGCGAGGTAGCCGGGTACGAGTCCGGCGTTGTCGGCGCGGGTGGTGGCGGCCGGTACGACTCCCAGGGTGAGCAGGTCGTCGAGCTGCCCGGTGCTGAGTACGGCTATTCGCTTCGGCGCCGCCGCGATCTCCGTCCTGCCCTTGAAGTGGCTGACAGTACGGGGGAATTCGCCGTCGGCCGCCTTCGTACCCATGCCGTCGGCGAGGGCGCTGGGGGCGGCGGAGGGGCCCGCGGAGGCGCCGGCGACGAGGTTGCGGTCGCTCTTGCCGCCGCCGCTCTCGCTGCTCCCGCCGCTCTCCGACGACGCGCATCCGGCCATCAGTCCGCCGACCACGGACATGGCCAGGACGGCTCTCAACCCCGATGTGCGCACGACTCACTCCGATTTTTCGATCTATAAGGCAAGGCTTACCTTATCTCGCTTTCCGGAGTGGCCACTTCCGGGGCTGCGCACCCGTCACACGGGCACCTAGCGTGGAAGAGGTACCTGGAAGAGATATGTGAAACAGGTAGGAAAAGGTCGCCGATGGCGAGCAACGCGCCAAGGAGGTACGCACGATGACCGTCGAGCTGAACCACACGATCGTCGCCGCCCATGACAAGAAGACCTCGGCCCGGTTCCTCGCAGACATCCTGGGCCTGGCGGTGAGTCCGCAGTACGGCCCGTTCGTCCCGGTCCACATCCCCAACGGCGTGACCCTCGACTACATGGACGTGAGCGGGCCCATCCCGCCCCAGCACTACGCGTTCCTGGTCTCGGAGGACGACTTCGACACGATCTTCGCCCGCATCAGGGACGCGGGTCTGACCTACTGGGCGGACCCCTTCCACCACCACGTCGACGAGATCAACACGAACGACGGTGGCCGCGGCACGTACTTCGACGACCCGAACGGCCACAACCTGGAGATTCTTACGCGGCCCTACGGGAGTGGGAGTCAGGGGTAGGCGACATCGGCGGCGGCCGGGCCGGGCGGTCAGTGGACGGTCTTCGCCGCCCACAGCACCGCGTCACCGGCCTTGATCACGACGTTGCCGTCGGCCTGGAGGACCAGGACCGCTCCCGGGTGGCCGAACGTCTGCGAGGCCCACACGGGCCGCCCTGCGCTGTTGTGGACGACCAGGTTGCCGTCGTCCTGGAAGCGGGCGGTGTTGCCGGTGCCGGACGTCATGGCGGCCCAGAGGGGGCGGTCCTGCTTGTCGGTGATGACGAGGTTGCCGTCCCGCTGCATGATCAGTTTCGTCTTGGCGGTCCGTACGGACTCTCCGACGCCCAGGTCGTACACGGCCTGGAGGATCCTGCGTACCGGGGTCGCCGGGGTCGTCGGCTTCGTGGCCTCGGCCGACGCCGAGGGGCGTGTCTTCGAGGCGTCGGAGGAGTCGTCCGAGGAACCGGAACCGGAGCCTCGCATGCCTGCGTACGCGGCGACCGAGACGGCGGCCACGGCGACGGCGGCCGCCGCGGTGACGGCGACGATCAGCCAGCGGGGGCGCCGGCGTCTTTCGGGCGTGCCGGGGACGGCCAGGAGGGTGCTGTCCTGGGTCTGCCCGGCGGCCGGGTGCCCGGGGCCGGGGCCGTGGCCGGGAGCCGTGAGGGGCTGGGTCTGCTGGTGGTGCTGGTTGTACTGAGGGTGGTGGTGCTGCTGCGGGTGGGGCTGTGAGCCGGGTCGAAGGTCGGGCTGGAGGTCGGGCTGGAGTCCGGTCTGAAGGTCGGGCGGGAGGTCGGGCCTCGGGTCGACGAGGGTGTGAGTCGGCTGCTCGTGTGCCGTCAGTTCCGTGGCGAGGGCGGGAGGGCGGACGTCCGGCCAATTGCCGGTGCGGGCGCCGATCTCCTCCAGGCGTTTGCCCAGCTCGGCCGCGGTGGGGCGGTCGGCCGGGGCCTTGGCCAGACATGAGGCGAGTACGGGGACCAGGGTCGGCGGAACGCCCTGGAGGTCGGGCGCCTCGTGGACGGCCCGGTAGACCAGGGCGGCCATGGCCACGTTGTTCTCCTGCGGGCGCGTGAACGGGCCGTGCCCGGTGGCGGCGTACACCAGGACCGCGGCCAGCGAGAACACGTCGGCGGGTTCGGCCGGCACACCACCGACGGCCTGGTCCGGTGCGAGGAAGCCGGGCGAACCGAGCACTCCGCCGACCTGGGTGTGCCGGGGGTCGTCGGCGGCCCGCGCGATGCCGAAGTCGATCAGCCGCGGGCGGTCGCGCGCCAGCAGGACGTTGCCCGGCTTCACATCGCGGTGCGTGAGGTCGGCCTGGTGCACCGACTGCAGGGCGCCGCACAGTTCGGCGGCGAGCGAGAGGACCGCGGCCTCCGGCAGCGGGCCGTGCCGCGAGACCCATTCGTCGAGCGACGGCGCCGGTACGTACTCGGTGGCCAGCCACTGCGGACGCTGGCCCGGCGGGCTGTAGTCCACGACGGTCACGGTCCACGGCGAGCGCACCCGGTCGCTGTTGCGTATCTCGCGCGCGAACCGCTCCTCGAACCCCGGATCACTGCTGAGATCCTCACGGATCGTCTTCAACGCCAGCAGCCGCCCGGACGGCGTACGGGACAGGAACACCTGCCCCATGCCTCCCGCCCCGAGCCGGCTCAACAACGGATATCCGCCGATGGACGACGGATCCGAAGGCTGAAGGTTCTTCATGAAAGCTGCACCCCGAGGATCGGCACCACCGCTCCAACAACACGTCGCGGCCTGGTAGTTGAATCGAGGAGCAGCGTAGTTGGCGGGGCGCGGGGAGGTGTGCCGAGTGAGCGTGTTGGGCCGTGTCTGTGCCGCGTTTGTGCCGAGTCTGTGGCGTGGCAGGGCAGGGCGTGGCGGGGCCGTGGTCCGGTGGGCGGGCCGCTCAGGGGCGGCCCACGATGCCCACGACCGGTGCCGACAGGCGCAGCACCTGCGTGGCGAAGCCGCCCGCTTCGAACGTGCCGGTGACCTTCGCGGCGAGTTCGTCCAGTCGCTCGCCCGGCGGCTCGTAGAACGCGTACAGAGCGCCGCCCGAGGCCAAGAGGCGTGTGGCGAGGGCCAGTTCGGCCTGGGCGGGCCCGGTCCAGAACAGGTTGACGTTGATCGCGAAGATCTTGTCGAAGCGCCGGTCGGCGAGGCCCGCGGTCGTCAGGCCGGGCTCGGCGAAGGCGGCCGTGGCGATCGTGGCCCGACCGTCCCTGATCGAGTCCGCGTTGCGGCGTACGGCCCGTGCCGTGGCCGTCGCGGAACGGTCGACGGCCGTGATCGTGCCCGTGGTCAGCAGCGGACAGACCAGCCCGACCGCGACCCCGCCACCACAGCCGATCTCCAACAGCCGGTCGCCGGCCCGCACATCCAGCGCGGCAACCGCCCGCCTGATCCGCTCCGGTACCGCTGTGCCTGTCACGGGCGACGAGTGTAGGGGGCCGGAGCTGCCACCTCGGCCGTCTCCTGATGTGCCCGCGACTCTGCCGTGTCCCCATATCCCCATGTCCCGTACGCGGCACCCCGTCTTCCGTTTTCCGTCTCCCGCATCCCCCTCGGCGGTCGCGGGCCGTCGCGCTCGGCGGCCGTGGGTCGTTGCGCACAACGTGGGCCGAAATGCCCCGTACAACCGGGGAGTTGTCTTCGATAGCCTGCGCGGACCGATGGCCGGTACTTGGGTGCGGGTTCGTGCCGATGTGAGGTCGTGGGGGTTGAGCGGTCGTCATGGGGGCCTGGCATGCGAGCGGTCGTCGTGGGAGCGGGTATCGGGGGGCTGGCGGCGACGTTGAGCCTGCGCCGGGCCGGGCATGAGGTCACGCTGGTCGAGCAGGCGGCGCGGTTCACCGAGATCGGTGCCGGGATCCAGCTCGCGCCCAACGCCACGCGCCTGCTGCGCCGGCTGGACCTTCTCGACGCGGTCGCCGCACAGGCCGCCCGCCCCTCCCACGTGAGCTTCCGTACCTGGTCCGACGGGGCCGAGATCTGCCGTTACGCGCTGGGGCGTGAGGCAGAGGACGCGTTCGGGGCGCCCTATCTGCTGCTCCACCGGGCCGATCTGCATCAGGCCCTGGCCGCCGCGGTGCCGCCCTCGTCGGTGCGGCTGAACACCGTCGTCGTGGGCATCGACCAGGACGACGACTCCGCTTGTGTGACGACGGCGAGCGGCGAGCGCTTGACCGCGGACCTGGTCGTGGCCGCCGACGGCATACGGTCGGCCGCCCGGCAGTGGCTCTTCGGCGCGGACGAGGCGGTCTTCTCGAAGACCGCCGCCTACCGGGCGCTCCTCCCGGCCGACGAGGTGGCCCATCTGGACCTCCCCGACCTCGGTATCTGGCTCGGTCCGGGCCGGCACTTCGTCCACTACTGGGTGCGTCGTGGGGAACTGCTCAACGTCGTGGCCGTCGTCACGGCGGAGGCCGAGGGCGAGGGCGGGACGGCGGCGGAGTCGTGGACCGCTCGGGCGGAACCGGGCGAACAGCTGCGCGAGTTCGACGGCTGGGACTCCCGCGTGATCGACGTCCTCGAACGCGCGGGGCAGGTGTTCCGCTACGGCATCCATACGCGGGTGCCGCTCGCGCGGTGGAACATCGGCCGGGTGACCCTGCTGGGCGACAGCGCCCACGCGATGGTCCCGTTCCAGGCCCAGGGCGCGGCACAGGCCATCATGGACGCGGCCGTACTCGGCGACGTCCTCACGGGTGCGACCCCCTCCGACGTACCCGACGCGCTCGACCGGTACGTACGCCGGCGCCTGGCCACCGCCACGACCATGCAGGCCAACTCCGCCCGGGCGGGCGACGACTTCCACCTGCCGGACGGCCCCGAGGCCCAGGCAAGGAACGCCCGCATGGCGGCGTACGCGGCCGAGCATGTGTTCCTGCCTCAGGCGACGGGGTGGGCGGTGGATGTCTTGGACGAGTGAGGTCCTTGAGGACCGAAGTCCTCGGCGACCGAAGTCCCTGAGGACCCAGGGCCTTGAGGAACCGGTGCCGCCGCCGACTTAGGCTGTCGGCGTCGGCATCATGACGTGCTGCTTGACCAGTTCGTACGACCTCAGCCGGTCGGCCAGTGCGTAGACGGGCGTTACGAGCATGAGTTCGTCCGCGCCGGTCAGGTCCACCAGGTTCGTCAGCTGCTTCGCGACGGTCTCGGGTGAGCCTTGGGCCTGGTGGGCGCGGAAGCCGGCCAGGAGCTGCGTCTCTTCCGCGGTGAACGAGTGGGCAGCTGCCTCTTCGGGCGTGGGGAAGGGGATGCCGCCCTGTCCCTTGAGGAGCCCGGCCTTGATGACGTCCATCGGGCCGACGAGCCGGGCCGCCTCCTCGTCCGTCCCGGCGCACACCGTTTCCACGCAGACCAGCACGCGCGGGCTCGCGCACCAGCGGGACGGGGAGAAACGCTCGCGGTAGTGGGCGAGCGCGGCCAGGGTGTTGTCGGGACGGATGTGATGGGCGAATGCGATCGGCAGTCCGAGTTCCGCGGCGAGCGCGGCACCGGCCGTGCTGGAGGACAGCAGCCATGGTTCCGGAAGCGGGTCCAGCCCGACCTCGTCCACCAGGAGACGCAGCGTCGACGACACGTCGTCGCGGTACTCGTCGTCCGTCGTCGGACCGGCCCCGCGGCGCAGGGCCCGAGCCGTGGCGTCGTCGAACGTACCCGGGCCCCGGCCGATGCCCAGGTCGATCCGGCCCCCGTGCAGCGCGGCCAGCGTGCCGAACTGCTCCGCCAGCATGATCGGGGCGTGGTTCGGAGCGAGAACGCCCCCGGAGCCGAGGCGGATGGACGCCGTCAACGCGGCCGCGTGGGCGGTCAGCACGACGGGCGGGAACGCTCCGATGGCCGGGGAATGGTGATGCTCGGCGTACCAGAGCCGTAGATAACCGAGGTCCTCGACGCGTCGGGCGAACTCGGTGGTGTCTCGCAACGTGTCCTCGGCCGGAGTACCCGTCTGAACCATGGCCACTTCGAGCGCGCTGAGCGGAACGGTGATCATTGGGCCAGTATAGAAATCGTCCGACGGCGTCAACTCCCTTGGCGTGTACGGGGGATCGGGTGCGGCACAGGCCCCCGGCGGGGTCGGTGGTCGGCCGATGCTGGTGGTCAGGCGGGTGGGTGCCGGTGGTCAGGCGGTTCCGTCGGCCAGAAACGGCGGGGCGGTCAGACGGACGGGGCGGCGAAGTAGTGGCCCTTGTCGAGGTCGTCGAGGAGCCCGGGCCCGGTCGGCTGCCACCCCAGCAGTTCGCGCGTGTACGCGCTGGAGGCGGGGCTGTCCATGCCGAGGAAGGCGGCCAGCCAGGTGAAGTGCCCGGCCGCGTCGTCGGGGGAGACCGAGGCCGAGGGCAGACCGAGGTGCCGCCCGATGACCTCGGCGACGGCACGTATGGGCACGCCCTCGTCCGCGACCGCGTGCAGCGTGGAGCCGGCCGGAGCGCTCTCCAGCGCCAGGCGGAAGAGGTGCGCGGTGTCTGACCGGTGCACGGCGGGCCAGCGGTTGGCGCCGTCGCCGATGTAGCCCGAGACGCCCTTCTCGCGGGCGACGGCCACCACCGTGGCAAGGAATCCGTGGTCCCCGTCGCCGTGCACGGTCGGAGGAAGCCGGACGACGGACGAGCGGATGCCGCGGTCCGCGAGGGCGACCGTGGCGTGCGCGTTGGCCAGCCGCCTGATCGGGCCGGCGGCCGAGTGGCCGCGTATCGGGGCGGACGCCTGACCGTCCCGCTCGGTGGCGATCTGCCCCGGCGCCAGCCCGAGCGTCCCGGACGCGATGAGGAACGGGCGGTCGGATCCGGCGAGCGCCTCACCGAACGTGTCGATGGCGCGCCGGTCCGCGTGGGCGGCGTCCTCGAAGCCGCCGCTGAACGCGATGTCGTGCTTGAAGGCGAGGTGGATCACGCCGTCGGACTCGGCAGCCGCGTCGCGCAGGGTGTCGAGGTCGTCGAGCGTGCCGCGGCGCACCTCGGCGCCGGCCTCGGCGAGAGCGGCGGCCGTGGCGTCCGAGCGGGCGAGTCCGACGACCTGGTGGCCGGCGCCGATGAGCTCCGGAACAACGGCTGAACCGATCCAGCCGGACGCACCGGTGATGAACACACGCATGAGGAGAACCTCCGGGTATGCCGATGTCAGTGACTGACATCAACCGTAGCACCTGATGTCAGTCACTGTCATCGCGTACGATCGGGGGTATGAGTCGATGGGAGCCGGACGCGCGCGGACGGCTTGAGAAGGCGGCGCTGGATCTCTACAGCGAGCGCGGGTACGAACAGACGACCGCCGCGCAGATCGCCGAGCGCGCGGGGCTGACGGAGCGGACCTTCTTCCGGCACTACGCCGACAAGCGCGAGGTGCTCTTCGGGGGTTCGAGCCTGCTGGAGGAGTTCTTCGTGGACACCCTCGCCGGCACCCCGGACACGGCGATGCCGATCGACGCGATGGCCACGACGCTGGAGACCGTCGCCACCCTCTTCCTGGAGCGCCACGAGCACTCCCGGCAGCGCCAGGCCGTCATCGTCGCCAACGCGGAGCTGCGCGAGCGCGAGCTGATCAAACTCGCGTCCCTGTCCGCGGCACTCGCCGCCACACTCCGCCGACGCGGCGTCAAGGACCCCGCCGCGACCCTCACCGCGGAGGCCGGCATAACCGTCTTCAAGGTCGGCTTCGAACGCTGGGTCGGCGACAACGGCGAACGCCCCCTGTCGGACTTCCTGCGCGAATCACTCAGGGAACTCAGAGTGGTGACGGCGGGCGGGTGACGGCGGGCGGGTGACGGAGAGAGGGCGACAGCGGGCGAGTGACAGCGGGGCAGTGATAGTGCTCCGACTCGGTCGCAGGCGAGCGGGAGTTGGAGTGGCGGGTGCGGCCCTACTCCGTTTCGCCTGAAGGCCCGGGCTGGGGCTTGGGCCCGAGCGCTTCTGCTTCTGCGGGCTTGCCGCGGCCGATCGTCATGGACCAGCGCACCGACGAGGGCGCCAGAACCGAGACGGTGCCTTTCTTCTCTACGCCCGCGACGCCCACTTGGTTGTAGGTGGTGCTCGTGGTGGTGCCTGCTTCGCCGTCGACGCATTCCAGCGGGAAGCCGACGTTCACCGGCTTCACGGAGACCTTGATCTCCCCTTTCCCCTGGCATCGGACGGCGATGATCAGGGCATCACCCTTCTCGCCCTCGCCGAACTCGAATGTGCCGCCACCACGGGTCTCACCCTGACGGCCGGCGACGGTCTCGGAGTCGTCCAACTTGGGTGGGGACTTAACGGAGTTGGAGTCCGGGTAAAGGTCCGGGTCTGAATGCGGGGCTGTGTCCCGTCCAGGGCTGGGAGACGTGGCGGGTGCCGTGGTGCCGGGAGGAGCAGGCTCCGGAGCACTTGCGGCGTCCGTCCGATCGGCCCCGCAGGCAACTGCAAGCGCGAGCACTGCCGTCGCGAGACTTGGTGCAATCAGCAGCGATGCCGCTCTTGGAATTCGCATGACGGTTCCCCCGGGTCAGACGAGTGAGGGCAACCGGTCGTGATGCCCCCGCCCGCGGTCACCTGATCTTGCAGCGAGTCACCTGGGCAGACAAGATCCGAGCGAAAACGCTGAGGGGAACGTGAGGTTCAGCTTCTGCCCGAAGTGGCCGGCGCCAATTCCAGGCCCCAGTGGGCGCGCCCTGGCCAAGGGCGCGCCCACTGACTACCGCCTGCGGCCTACTACTTGGTGCCGTTGGCGGCGAACGTCCACACGGCGTGGCTGCCCGGGCCGACGGTGAGGGTCGAGTGGCCGATCCGCTCCACGTGGCGGTTCTTCACGGGTCGATTGAGTGACAGTTCGATCCGCTGCAGCCCCGCCTGGGCGCGCGGGACGGAGTCGAGCCGAATCGTGGTGCCGCCGCGCTTCGCGACGACGCCACCGTCGCTCAGGGTCCGGACGGCGAACCCGCCGGCCCGCAGCAGCGGCACGTTGTCGGCGAGGTCGGCCTCGGTGACCGCGAGGCGGACAGAGGTCACGTCACGCATCAGATGGGTGCGGTAGTCGTCGGACAGGTAGCGCTCGCGGCCGACGTCACCGGGGAAGCTCGCCGGCTCGGTCTTGCCGCGCGGGTCGGCGAAGTACTCGGGCCGGTACTCCATCGCCCAGGCCCCGAAGGCGTCGTACTCGGTGGTGGTGAGGATGGCGTCGAACCACGGCACCGGGACACCGTCACCGAAGTCACGCGTCTGGAGGAACTCGACAGGGTCGGCGACGCCCTCGTCCTTCAGCCGCTCGGTGACCGTCACCAGATCTCCCGCACGCTCGGTCGAGAGGCCGAGCCCGGCGGAGCCGAGAGTGCCGTCCTGGCCGGCGAGGTCACCGACTCCGAACAGTTCGACGTAGGTCTCGCGGCCCATCAGATAGCGACCGGTCCAGGTCTGTCCGCCGGTACCCGTCGTCGTACGCACCTGGAAGTTGGCGAAGTCCCGCAGGTACTCGGAGTGTTCGATGGCGTCGGCGGTCTCCCGGTCGAGGACTCCGTAGGAGTGGTTGTAGAACAGCAACTGCCGACCGTTCGACGATCGACTCTCCTCCGCCTGCGCCGTCCCCACACCACCCCCGACCCCACCGGCGAGGGCCACAGCGAGCACGATGATCATCCGTAATGTCCGACGAATCAGCATGCGGGGGATCGTAGGACGGGGAGTACGCGAACGCTGTCCATTTCGGCTGAGGCCGAATTGAGGGAACAGCGGTGCCGGTGAGCCTGCGCTGCCATGTGCCCCATGGCCGGTAGTCGGCCGCGCAGTGAAGTGCCTCGTCAGGGGCGCAGGTTGGTCAGTAGTTCGTCAGCCGCAGGGTAGGGGAGTTCCTGCGGCAGGAGCCGGGCCGCGGAGTCCAGGTCGCCGCCCCTGACGAGCGCGCGGATCTCGTGGGCAAGCGGAGTCACGTCGCTGATGCCGACCGTCCACTCGTCCGCGTAACGCCGCACGGCCTCACCGCAGAGCCCGAGTTGGAGCGAGCGGTACGTCAGGGGGCGCAGGCGCAGATCCCGCTCGGGGTCCCACTGGACGCGGGCCGGGGCCCGCTTGACCTGTCGCTGCCATGTGGCCCGGTCGGCGTGCACGCCACGTACGTAGCTGGACAGGCACGCGCGGCGCAGCGCCCACTCGAAGCCTTCGCGGGTGATCTCGACCGCCAAGACGGTTTCCTGCCCGTCCTTCGCGCCCCAGCCGCAGCGGTACATCATCCACAGGAACGACGGCTTGATCCAGGTCAAGCCGTGCTCACAGACCTTTATGTGGCAAGTGTTCGAGAAGGTGGCTCCTGCTCCCGGGTCGTGAGTCCTCGTGGTCTTCCACTAGCAGCATGGGAAGCACGGAGATCATTCCGGGGCTCTGCGTCAGCATGGGCAGGACCGGTGACCCGCGCGTGTGCGAGAGGGCTCGGCGTAACCGGGAGGCGCGACGGGCGGAGGATGCGGAACACTGCGCCAGGTGATCGTGATGCAGCCCGTCTTGGAGATGACGACTACTGACGGCTTCGACCTCTGGCCTGTCGCTGAGTTCGAGTCGTTCGGTTTCCTGCCGCTCAGCGGCGGGCTGTCACTTGCTGAGGTCGGGACAGCGGTGATGCGCATTGCCGGTTGCAATGACGTCGACCCTGACGGTGATCGTCCGCCTCGGCCGGTCGCCGCACTCGACTCCTTCCTTCATGGACTGCTGACCTTCGACTGTCTGTTCGTGGCCGGCGGTCTGCGGGTCACCGACAACTCCACGGGCGTCACCTTCCTGCCCGGTTGCTGCGATGGGCTGGAGGACTGGCGCGACTGGCAGCGGCTCGTCGACGACGGCGGCCTGCTCGGGTTCGGCCACGACCCTGTGTCACCGATTGCGGAGCGCTTCGGCAGCATCGTCCGGCTCACCGTGAATGCTGAGCAGAGCGACAGCCCGGTGATCGAGCTGCCCACCACTGAGCTCCGTCTCCTGCTTACCGGAGCCGAGCGCGACCTGGCCGGCTTTCTCGCGCTGGCAGCCGATTGGGCCTCCAAGCAGTTGCCGGACCACTGCTCTGGCGTCGCAGTCGCCCTCGCCCGCGCTCTGGACCTTCCTACGCTGGCCGTACCGCCGGAGCGGTAGCACGGGGCGCGGGATCGTCATCGTGTGCGGCGCGGCGCCATGCACCTGCCTGACCCTTCGGCATGTACGCCGACACTTGATCGAAGGAAGAGCGTGCACGAACCCGTCGAGTGACGGATACGGTCTGCCGACGCTGCTTGATGATCCACGTCAAGCAGTGCTCACAGACCGCAACCAGGACGATCGCGTCGAGGTCCTCCTTATCGGAGGACGGCACGTTCGGCACAGTGGAGGGGTACCACCAGCAGTGCAAACACGAGAACGGGTATTGCAATGTGGGCAAAACGAGGGGCAAGTTGGCGAGGAACATTTCGAAGGCCGCACCTGGAGCCACGACGTCACCTTCGCCACCGCTACCGTCCTTGCTTACCTGCGCTGATGATGTGTCGTTCCCGGTTCGTGTGGTGTGGGTCGCGCGGTCATGACACGATGCCGGGCGGGGAGAGGGGGACGCGATTCTGTCGGTGGTCGCGAACATCGGGTTCGGGCTGGTGACCAGCCTGCTTGGCGGTGTCTTCGTCTGGTTGTGGGACCGGGCCAAGCGCATACGTGAGGTGAACCGGCGGGCGGCATTCTTCGGCGTCCGGCCGGGGCAGACCTGCCTGATAGTGCTGGGCAATAAATACAACGCGCCCGGCACCGTGCATTACCGGGACGTACGTGCGGTGGTCGAACTGTCCTTATTGGCAGGAGAGTTGGGCTGCAAAGTCGCCGTGGAGTCCGGTGACTTTCGCGGCGGCAACGGGGATCGCACCGAGTTCTGTGTAGGCGGGCCCACCGGGGGCGCCAACATCCGTACTGGCGGTCATCTCGCCGCGCATCTCCCCGGAGTCACCATCCATCCTTTCGACGGAACTCGACCGAACTCGGTGGCCATAGAGGTCGGCGGGGAGAAGTATCTCTTCGACCGTGGCAACCAGGAGTACGCTCTCGTGGCGAAGTTCACGCCCGCGGAATCCACCAGCCCCGTGTTCCTGGTGTCCGGGCAGACGTCGGTGGCCAACCTCGCTGCGATCCACTTTCTGCGGCGACAGTACCCGCACGTGGCTGGGCGACTGTCCTCATTGGAACGCTTCTGCGTGCTGATCAGGGTCTCCGGCATTGGCACGTACGAGTTCCACCGGGCGGCGCTGGAACGAGAGGTCTCCGCAGCCGCGTTTGGGCAGTGAGGTGACTTGCCGCTCACTGGTCCGGGATTTCGCCGAGCACCAGAGCAGCTGCGTCCGCCCACGTCACCCGTCGGGCGAGTTCTTTACGGAGTTGCGCCGCCCGTTTGAAGGCGGCTTCGCGGTCCCGCAGTTTTCGTTCGATGGCCCGCGCCCATCGCTGCGTGTCCTTCTTGTCGTCTCCTGACAGCTCGACGACGCACTGGCTCGCCCGCTCCCGGCCGAGCTTGTCGCGCAGCAACTCGGCCAGTCCGCTGTCCGAGCCGACCAGAACCGGGATGACCCGCGTGATGGCCTCAACACCGGCCAGGCCGAACCCTTCCTTCCGGGACGGCATGATTACCAAGCTGGCGCTGTTCAGATCGTCCTCGATGCGGTCCTGCTCCGTCGTGTAGGCGCGGACCACGACACTCAATCGAGGACTCTTCGCCCATACCAGGATCTTCTCGCGCGTTTCGTCCACTCTGGTTTCTGGGGCACCACGCACGAGCAGTTGGATGCCCCGCAGGGCCTCGTCTTGCAACCATTTCTCGACCATGCCGCAGGCCGCAGCGGCGAGGGGGACGCCCTTGAGCTCGGCGTCCTCGACGCGGCCCAGCAGGAGGACCCGGGCCCTCCCCTTGGGCGGTTCGCGATCCGCCGCTCCAGGCGGCCCGGAGTCGAACCCTGGGTCGAGTTGCAGCGGGGAAAGCCCTGCGGGGCTCTTGACCTCGGCGAGGAACTGATCGTGCAGCCAAGGCCCCACTGTGACCACGCGATGGGCGGTTCTGCCGAGCTCCCGCTCGATGCCGGTGCGCCTATCAGCCTTCAGCCCCGCACCGCCTTCCGGGGCCGGTTTGTACCACTCGATCTCGTCCGGAGCCATGTGCACGAAGTGCAGGCGCCGGGCGGCGGGGAAGAAATTGTCGGCCAGTCCCTGCGCCGCAGGCCCGGTGATCCGGCCGTGGCCCAGGATCAGATCGGGCAAGGTTCCGTCCGGCAGCTCGGGCCGGCCAGCGAGCCGCAGGTCATCGGAGGCCCCCGGCCGTTTGCGGGCCAGCAGGAGCTTGACCCTTAGCTCGTCGGCATCGGCGATATCCGCGCCCGTGGCGTCGAGCACCATGCAGAACACCTCCGCGCCAGCGGCGGCCAACGCCACGCACAAATCACGGTTGAACGTGCTGAGGCCGCCGTGGGAGGAGGTCCACTCGGTGGCCACGGACAGAACGACTGGGGGCCGAGCGACGCGCGCCGTCGTATCGGGGACGTCTTGCGGGTCCGTGGCCTGTGTCACGCCGAGTGCCGTACGGGCGCGTTGCACCGCCTCGACGAGGTCGACAGACTTCTCCTCGCGCAGCCTGCGGGTGTCGTCGGGATCCGGCAGCAACAGGTAGAAGATCAGGTGGGTGGGCATCGATATGCTGTCCAACACCGCTGCGGAATGGGCAAGTTGTTCGGCCACGCCGTCCTTATCGCCGGCCAGGTGGTAGGCCATCGCGGTGTTGTAGTGGCTCAGCGCACGGTCCCACGGTTTGTCTGCCAGCTCAAGGGCGCGAAGGGACCACTCGATTGCGATGTTCCAGCGACGGGTGGCGAGGCTGAGGTAAGCCAGGCAGTTGGCCTCTTCCCAGCCCTGGTGCAGAGCGTAGGACGATTGGAACTGGGTCCAGGCACGGGTGGCATCACTGCTTTCGTACGCGTCGTAGGCGACCAGGCAATGGTTTTTCGCCAGCTCTGTCCGCAGGTCCCCCGTGGCTATCTGGAACCAGTCCTCGGCTGGCCAGGACCGCAAAGGCAGGCGAACCTGCTCTGCGGTGAGCCGACCGCCGAGCGCCTCGATCCGGTCGGAAGCCGCCCTGAAGCTAGCGGTCTGCGCCAGTGCGATGTCTTCCTTGTCCGCCGCGAACAGCCAGCGTTCAACCGTGTGGTTGCGGAACGTACAGGTCAGGGTGGTGACGTCGAGGGCCGCGGGTTCGCCCGCGCTGAGGATCGCGTAGTGGAGGAAACTGACCGCTGGGACGCTGTCGGGTCCGGCGCCGGGCAGTGTCTCCAGGGCGCGGAAGCTCTCCTCGAGGTGCTCCGCGTTCATCTGAGAACCGAATGTCGGGTAGATCTGCAAATGTTCGTTGGCGAAGCCCTGAAGGAGGCCGAAGAGCTGGTCGATCAGCATGCCCCGAACGTCGGTCCGGCTCGTGATGGCCCGGGTGTGCTGCGACTTTGCGAGGATGCCGACTGTCCACAGCCGTGCGTAGATCTCGTCGAAGAGCTCCGTGTCTATGGCGAACCGGAGGATCTGCCCTGGTGCGAGGATGCCCTGCGCGACCAGCGCGTTCCTGGACTCGTCGAACTCGGCCCGCTTGATCTCCGGTGGCCCGGTCATGCAGTAGGCGAACCAGGCCTCGTCCGGGGTCGCGTGCCCCAGCGCTGATGTCAGAACGTTGAAGGCGATCAGCTCGCGCGGGTTCATCGCGCGCACGGCCCGGATCAGCGGACGGTCGAGGACGTCACGGCTGCCCGACTCCATGCGTCGCCGGATGTCTTCGAGCACCTCGGGTGTAAGTTCCAGGTCGTCGGCGAGGCCGCGCTGCATACGGGCGAACATCTCATGGCAGTACAGCTGGATCTCGTACGGATTGCCGTCCGTGAGTTGGCTCAAGGAGGACACGAGGTCATCGTCGCCCAATCCGAAGACGCCGGCACTATGCAGCGGGCGCACGATGCAGTCCCGGACGTCGTCCCGTTCGGCGAATCCCCTGACCTCGAACTCCTTGAACTGCCGCAGGATCGGTGAGTGCACTTCCGTGATCCGGTTGATCAGCCCGGACGTCCCCGCGAGCACCAGGACCAGTCCGTCGACGCGGGTGGCGAGAAAGCGCAGAACCGACAGCGCCTGGGCGTCCTCGACCATCAGCTGTGCCTCATCCACCAGTAGAGCGATCGGATGTCCGAGCCACCGCACGAAATAGGAGAGATCGGTCCGCAGCGCCGCCTCCGGCACTCGCCCCCCAGCCGCCACGAGGGACACCGCCTCCGGGAACTGCAGCGGCGACACCGATGCCGCGTCGCCGGCTCCGGCCATGACCCGCCGTACAGCCGAGACGCCGAAGGGGAGTGGCTTCCCGCTCTGCTCTGCCGCGGTCACGACAGCGAGGACCAACTCGTCGTACAGCTTGCGAAAGAAGGTGACCGGCTCCCCGTCGCCCTGGATCAACTCCACCCTCGCGGTCGTCAGCCCGCCAGCCGCGGCCACCCGTTCCGTGGCATAGAGCAGGCTCGTCTTCCCGGCGGCACGGGGACCATGCAATACGATGCAGACTGACGGCCGGTCGACGTCCGCCTGGGCGAGTTCATACTCGATCGCCGTCACTTCCTTGCCTCGCCCGGCAAAGACGGCGGCATCGCGCACCGGGTTCCGGTAGTCGTATGGGTTGCGCAACTGGAAGTTGTCCATGGCCCCCTCACCTCGTGTCGATCGTACGAACTGCGCGGCGAGAGATGGGAGTCGTACTGTTGCCGAACCTCTCGCCCGCAGAGTCGAGGAACAGGCGGCTTCGAGAGAGCCGCGGTGACAACAAGCAGTGGAAGACGTTGAGCTGCCTGGGTCCTCGCGACGGGACCGTGGCGCCCGCGCAGCAGGCCCGTGATCCCCAACACCCGGCCGAGGTAGGCACACCTGCGGGAGCTAACCGAGTCAGCGACGCTGAGTAAAATTGACGAGGACACCCGAGCGTCGCACTCCCAACATGCCGTTGCGGGCTATCCATGCCCGCGGTTCGGGCTGGTGACACCGGAGAGCTAAGAGCTGTCGGTCCGAAGTACCAGACAGCTCGTTCAGAGGCCGGACCAGGCCCAGGTGCCCGGCCAGCCAAGGTTCGAGGCGACGGTTGGCTCGATCCGTCCTCGACCAGAGTGATCCAAGCACTCAGGTCCGCGCGGGCAACCACCCACAGCATCCCCTAACGGCGATGGACAAGGGCCTGTGAACGCAGCTTGATGACCCATGTCAAGCCGTGCTCACAAACCCTTTGTTGGCGGAGCTACTGATTCCGGCAATGATGATCCAGTCAAGGCTTGCCAACTGCCTGCGGCTGACGTGCTCCGTCGGATCGAGCAACGGGTCGAAAATCGGTGGTCACTTGAGCTGGCCGGGCCCACGCTGTACGCCATGGAAGAACCGCTTCACAGGATTCGCGCGCTTCACACGGTGTCCACGATCACCGTCTACCAGGCGTACTCCCCTGAGATCGGACTGCCTGCCATCCGAGACGGCCGTTTTCCCGCCGCATGGAGGCCTGGCCGTATGACGTGGATCAAGCCCAGTTTCATGTGGATGATGTATCGCTCCGGCTGGGGCACGAAGGAGGGGCAGGAGACCGTCCTTGCTGTCGAGATCACTCGCGACGGCTTCGAGTGGGCGCTGCGCCATGCCTGCCTGTCGAGTTACGTTCGCGGACTGCATCCCGATCGCGGCACCTGGCAGCGTGACCTCAAGCGGGCACCGGCCCGTGTCCAGTGGGATCCCGAACGTGATCTGCACCTGCGTCCCCTGCCGCACCGCTCGCTGCAACTGGGGATTTCAGGTGAGGCATCGTCGCGTTTCGCGGACGAGTGGATCGTGTCCATCAGCGACGTGACTCCGCTCGCCCACGAGATCCACGGACTCGTCAGGGACGGCGAACTGGACTCAGCTACCGGACTGCTCCCCCGGGAGCAGGGATACCCCGCCGGTGAGGAACCGCTGGCCCACCTGCGCCCCTGACCAACAGCCAGCATCACCCATGTGTCACATGGCAGCACAGGTCTGTGAACGCGGCACGACGATCCACGTCAAGCCTCGCTCACAGACCTTTCACACGACGCATGCGGTGAGGGACCGGGGTCCCTTGACACAGTCGTGTCCTCGATCGAATGAGGCGATGGTCGAACCGTTCTTCGCCGGTACGGAGCCTCGACGCGGCCACCACCCCCACGGGGCCTGGCACATGTTGCTCCTCCTTCAACCCATGGAACGAGCGGATCTGCGCGGCCAGCATCCCTGCGGCCTCCCCGATACCCAGCCCGGTAACACCGTCAGACCTCATAATGCATGCAGGACTGCTTCGTGCAGCACTGCTGCACGAAGTGGTGTTCTGTAGGTTCCTTTTGAGTGGGCTCGCCGAACCGTGATTGAGCCCTAGCAGGTCAGTGGGAGGCCAAAGTGACCAGTAAGGATGCCAGGCAAGTCGTCGCTCCCGGTTCGCCCCGCTTCGCATTGCACACGCTAGGTTGGCGTGCCTTCCAAGACCTGTCCGCAGCAGTACTCCGCCAGGTATGGGGACAATCTGTCCACACTTTCGCGGACTCGAATGACGCAGGAAGGGACGGGGCTTTCTACGGCACTTGGCAGCACCCAGATATGAGCACGCGGAAGGACTTGCCCACCGGGCCATTCGTTCTTCAGTGCAAGCATACAAAGAGCGAAGATGCCACCTTGTCAATCTCAATGCTTAGAGACGAGTTTGACAAGGTAAGGGGCCTCGTCGAGCGTGGAGTTTGCAAGTCATATGTTCTATTGACCAATGCTCGCGTGACCGGAGCATCCGAAGAAGTTATCCGGAAGCGACTGCTTCAATGTGGCGTTACACATCCGCTTGTCTTAGATGGGCAATGGCTAAGCGACACCATTGCAGCCAATAGGTCGCTGCGGATGTTTGTCCCTCGCGTCTACGGTTTGGGGGACCTGTCTCAAATTCTCGACGACCGTGCTTATAGCCAAGCGTTAGCACTACTTGAATCGTCGAGAGAGCAAATTGCGACATTCGTCGTCACCAGTACGTACCGCAAAGCCGCCCAGGCGCTCAATGATCACGGGTTCGTGCTCCTCCTCGGCGAGCCGGCCGTTGGTAAATCCTCCATCGCGCTTATGTTGGCCCTCGGGGCAGCAGATAATTGGCAATGCGCGAGCATCAAGGCGCGCAGCTCCGAGGAACTCGTGCAGCGGTGGAATCCGCATGAGAAAGGTCAATTCTTTTGGGTGGATGACGCATTCGGTGCAGTGCGCCACGAGAGGCATCTCACCGATAAATGGGCGAGAGATCTCCCCTTTGTGATGCATGCGATCAAGAGTGGTGCACGCGTTGTCCTTACCTCACGCAGCTACATTTATAATGAAGCTCGCCCGTTCCTGAAGGCTTACGCGTACCCGCTGCTGCACGAACAGCAAGTTAGCGTGGATGTCGCCGACATCACAAAGGAGGAACGGAAGCAGATCGTCTACAATCACATCGCCGCTGGTGATCAAACGCCGCAGGCAATTTCTCGAATGAAACCACACTTGGAAGCGGCTGCAAACGTAGAGCCGTTTCGGCCTGAAGCTGCACGTCGGCTTGGTCTTACTGCCTTCACTCGCAACTTACGCCTCAGTCGGTCATCGATCGAGTCATTTATTTCTTGCCCTCATCGATTCCTGTCAGATCTATACAGTCAACTAGATGCCGCCTCTCAAGCCGCTCTTGCACTGGTCTATATTTCGCCCGACGGACTGCTCGCTCCACTAGCCCTAGATGCAACACATAGGGACGTTATTGAGCTGGTAGGAGGAACAGTCGCCGATGCGGGTAGAGCATTAACATCACTGGCCGGAACATTCTTGCAGCATTCAGTCGAGAAAAGTGGAAAGACGTCGTGGTCCTTCAAGCACCCCACCCTGCGGGAGGGTTTCGCAGCGTGGCTGATTGATCAGCCGCACCTTCTGTCAGTAATCCTTGCCGGTATGGATGACACGACACTCCTGGATCAAACTCACTGCCTACCAGCAGGAGACGATCAGGGTGATGGGGTACTTCTGAGAATCCCCACGGCCCTTTATCATGACGTGGCGGTGCGTCTTGCAAACCTATTTGAAGCGTGGCCGGGAGGGTCATGCTGGACCGGAGACGCTACTAGCTATTTGGGAGAAAAATGCAGCGACCAGATGCTAAGCATTTTCCTCACCGTGTATCCGTCCCTTCCCTCGCGTCTCATGGACTTTTTCTCTTCCGTTTCTCTTGCCCCTGAACCTCTACTACTCGCTCGGCTCCACAAAAAGGGTGCGCTCCCCGAGTTGTATAGGCATCGCGCTATCGAGCAGATGAATCGCCTGGCTGTAGACGAATTAGAAACCGGATGGCTCACAGATGCTCCCTGGCAGCAACTGCTCACAAAGCGCGACCGTGAACGGCTGATTCGCCTCGTGCAATCTTCTTTAGTGCCGTACTTGGAAGAAATAGTTCAAGAAGATCCCACAAGCGGCTGGGGTTATTCTGCCCAATCCAAGGATCCACTAGGCCATGCGTTATTGGTATATTACAGAGTGTTTGAAGATCTAGGTGAGATGGCAACAGCGCGGAAGTTTAAGTCGGCGATTGAACTTCATCTAGGGGCTTGCCCGGTCACCGTGTCAGACGATCAAGAGATCCTCTTCTCGTCAGCCGGTGAATATAAGCAAAATATTGACTCCTCTCGTAGCGTATTTTCCGATTTGGAATAACAGCAGTAGAAGCCGTGTGGCTGTCAGTGATCGTGTTCTTGCGTAGTCGAAAAACTATGGTCTCTGGCGAGAAATTCTGAGTGTCGTAGGTTCGTATAGGAGAAATGCATTGGCAGGGTTTGATGCCTCATTCACGTTCCACCCGGCCAATATCGATGTAGTACGAGCAATGAACGGGGCTGCTCAACGCAGGGCACGTCAAATGCATATCCACTGGCGGAGTCGCGCCACTATCGACGGATCTGGATACGCCGCGATGGACGGCTGGAGTTACGGTCTGGACATGTTTTTGGAGCGGCTACGCAGAGACATACCTACCATTGCTGAGGCCACGTCGAGCTCGCGGAACCCTTCCTATCGACGGAGACTCGGGAACGGATTCGTCGACATCCTCACTAAATATCGCTGCTCTTGGTATGAGCGGTATTATAAAAGGAATGAATTCTACGTTCCGACCTTGCGCGCTATTCAGAATAGTTCCGTATGGCCAATCCATTCTCTCTGGCCGGCTAGCGATGACAGGGAACTCGGTAATCGATTGTGTGTGACACAAACGGTGATGGCGGCCTGGTGTGTGCAAGAAGTTGACGCTGAAGTAGTGATCGAGGAACTCCACACGGCTGCTGAGTTGATGTTGAAACGCATGACTGCGATGCCAGATCGGACCAAGTTCCCCGATCTAATCAAGGCGGCAAGACGTCAATGTCTTCTACCTGCAGCGATGATGACGTTTGCTTATCAAGACCCCAAGAAGGCTTTTACGCCGCAGCAACTTCTCAGGTCGCTACTGAGGGAGCGAAACGAAAGCAAACACGGTGGGCATGCAGGTGCAGCGATCTGGCTAGAGCAACACTTCTGGCCCACTGCCGGATTACTAGAGTCCCTCTCCTCGCAGGTGTAAAAGCATCGAAATATCGTCCACGGGTGAAGGGGAGGCGGCTACCCCGCTCCGTTATTCGAGAAGGCTGTACGGATCACATCAAGGATCGCAGTCATCCCGGACCAGTCCTCATGAGGTGCCATGCCATCTCGATCCAGGGCAGTTTCCAATTTTTTACGAAAAGATTTCTGCACTCGAGTCTTATCTCTAATCTCTCCTTGGTACTCGCGCTGGCCTTTTGAAAAACTTGTCCACTGTACCGGCGTTAGAGACCCGTCATCCTGTCGAAGGACATCTTCGCCGAAATAGAGTTCCAGGCAACCTGCACGACCATTCACTTCTGCCATTTCCCAGCCCGTTGGCCCGACAGTTGGGTATGAGATTCCCATTTCTATGTTTGGGTAACGGGAAATTCTGAAATTGTCAGGCATTGATGTCTTCAGGGACGATAGAACCTCGGACGCAGCTGTGTCATTGTCGAAAATCGCTATTACGCGATTGGCGATTCCTGATGCAGCGAAGGCTCGGACGTTACGCAGTAGGGCACTGGCGCTTCCTTCAACGCCAGGTCCAAAATCCATGAACTTAATGAAGTCCACTAGGTGAGGGTGGATCAGCTTAAGGGACCCTGCGAGTAGTGTGGCATCAGTGGAACCTTCCGTGAGTACCACTACTGGGAAATTGGACACTGAAATTTTTCGTATACTTTCAAGTTCTCGCTCGCACAGTGCGGGATCCGGAGAAACGTGACCTCGGAGAATCACGTCGGCGAGGTTCCAAACCACTGGGGCGTCGTCTGGGTGCATCTCAATGAGAGCACGCATGATGTAACGAATATCGACCGCATGGTCGATCCACGCATTATCTATTTCATAGTCAAAGAAACCTGAACTCGCTACCACTTCTCGACCTTTGGCCATCCAATCGCAGAAATCGAAAGTTTCAGGTCGGTGCTCATCTGGTGTCTCGGTGTAGCCATTAGTGAAAGCTATGCGAGTTGCTGCGAGATCAATACCCAGAAGTTCCATCCGGTCGCGCATTTGATGTGAAGTAACGGAAAAATAGTCCAGCTCGCCCTCTGCGTCTATTGTGGCATCAGAAAGTCGAAAGAGGGGCGCCAGGTTCGGATTATAGCTTTCACCCCAAGATTGAAACCATGTATCGCCCACTGCACAAAAAGAGATAGCGCTCATTGAGCCTTCATCGCAAACCGTACCTTCATCGGGCATCTTCTCAATCGGGGCGTTGTAACCGTACTATCGACGCTTCCAAGCTGGTGCTGATCGCTTAGTTAGAAACTTCTAAGCTGCATACTCCCATAGCGGGGCGCCGGACTGAGGAAAGGGATCAGAAGGGAAGATCCGCCTTGGCTGCACCTTGCTTGACGGTCGTGATCCGCTCGTGGAAGTCGCGTGAGGCGGGCTCGCGCGGGTAGCGGGAGCGGAGTTCCCTGTCCAACTCGTCGGCGACCAATAGTAGGGATGGGAGGGATTTTCGGTCGGCTGCGAGTGCCATGGTCCCCATACCTACGGCTTCGTCTATGTCGCCGGTACGGGCGGCGGTGACTGCGAGCGTGAGGCGTGCCTCTGCAGAGCGCATGGGAGATATTTCGGTTCCGTCGGGTCCGGTGCTGATTCGGATTACTGATCTGGCGTGGGTGGCGGCGCGCTCGTCGTCTCCGAGTAGACGGTAGGCGTCCATCTCGTAGAAATCCCACTTGTCTGGATCGATTATGAAGTGGTGTTCAGGGTGGTCCGGGCGGGGCAACCGATCCAACCTCGCGCGTCCGGCGTCCAGAGAATCGCGGACCAGGCGGGCATCTCCCATGCGCGCGGCGGCTCGTGCCTTGTGCGCATACAACTGCACGCCGACGGAATGCGTCTGATCGGCTACATGGCCGGCTTCAACGGCATCGAGCATGTCTTGCCAGCGGCTTTGGGTGAGGGCGAACCATGCTTCGATCTCCCACGCCCAAGCCATGATTTCGCCGTGCCCGGCCTCGTCACCGATCCGGAGTGCTGCGGCTTTGCTGAGGTTGGCGGCCTCGCGCTGCCCTCGGTCGTACTGGACGCATGCATTCAGGAGGAACAGCCATCCGGCGTCAACGAGAAGTTCCCGGTGCTGACGCAGGGTCATTCGGCCCTCAAGCTGCTTGGTGACGTACTGCAATCCGTTCCGGGTGCGCTCGTGCAGGTAGTTGGCATCGGCGTACGGGTAGGCGCGGGCCAACTGGTCAATGCCCTGTTCGATCGACTCCAGGGCCGCGCTGTTGATGCTGGACATCTCAGTTCGCCGTAGTAGTTCGGGGACGTCCCACAGTCCCGCACCGCCCTGTGTGAGCAAGGTGCTCGGGTCCTCCGACACGGAGATTCGCGCTCCTCGCGCCACCTCCCATGGACGGGGAGCTAGGCCAGCAAGGTGACCGGGGATGCGTAGACCGTCCACCACTTCGAGGATCTTGCGGTGCTGAGTGATCCGGGGGCGTACGCCCTTGCCGTCGGTCTCCGGCCGAGCCATCTTGCCGATGTGCTCGCGCTTGTAGCCGACGGCCTCGGCGATCTTGGCGTAGCTGACTTTGCCGTGGAGCCTGGCGAGTCTGAAGACTTCGCCGAAATCGTGGTTGGCGATCGCGGAGCGCACGTCTGCGCGTTCCAGCACGTGCGGCGGCAGAGCGGCCGGTGTCGGAGCAGCTTCGGTCATTTCACTTCCCCATTGTGACTGACCTGATCTTCCTACTGTGTCCGTCTCGCGAGTGTACCCACGAGGGGGGTCCCCAAGAGGGGGGAGCGACAAGCGGTGCAGGGGGTGCACCCTCGGTCCACCCTGCCGGGACCGCCTCGGCAGACGTGACCGGAGACGGTGGGTCGTGCCATGGATGCGAGGCAAACCCGGAGGCGTGAGCACCTGGCGAACGAGCTGGATGCGTTCGCTCACTGGTACGTGGCGCCGGACCCTTCTTCCGCCGGGCACTACCTGGCTCTGACGCTCTTCGCCGAATTCCATGACACGGCACGCGTCGCCCGTGACATGACGGCCGAGTTCCTTCGGGGCACGGGTGCGAACGAGGTCGTGGATGATGCCCGGCTGGCCGTCTCGGAGCTCGTGGGGAACGTGGTGAATCATGCGGTGCCGGATCGTCGTCTGGCGCATCCCGGTGCTGCTCGGCGTATCGATGTGACGTTCAAGATGTGGCCCAAATGGCTGTTCATCGGCGTCACTGATGAGGACTCGACGCCCCCACTGCTTCCGGCGGGAGAGGCGTTCTGCCCTGGGCTCATGGGGGAGCTGTCCGAGGCCGTGTTACCCGACAGCGGCCGTGGGCTGCTGATCGTGCAGAGGTTGGCAGCGGCGGTCTGGTGGACACCAGGAGACAAGGGCGGCAAGACCGTGTGGTGCCGCCTTGACCTCGACGACGGGGCCGAGAACTCACCGATTCGCTGATCTCCGAGCCGTCGCCACCTGTTTCGCTCCCTTGAGAGAGGGAGTGGGTGACGGCATCGGGGCCGGAGCCTCACGTCTCCGGCCAAGGGGCGCGGTCCCCTGGACCTGATCCGCCGGGTTCCCCACCCGGATCAGGGGGCCGCGCTTCACAACCTCATACCGAGACCGGACCACCCCCGCGCCTGGCAGCAACTGGGGTGGTCCGGGAGGGGACGCGACGGTCCCCGGTGCCTGATGGTACTGGGGCCGTTGCTCTGCGTTCTGCCCTGGGCCAAAGGAAGTTGACGATCCGTTACCTAGATCAGGGCAGAGGTGGGCAAGGTGACTGGCGCGGGTGAGGACTGGCTGAGTGACGGTCTCGATGTCGCGGGCGCGGACTGCGGTCTGTGGGTGCCCGGGGTCGACTATGTGGCGGGCTGGCGTGGTGCGCGGGAGGCTGCGGACCGGCTGAACCGGGCACTCCTGGGTGCCGGGTTGGAGCTGTCGGAGGCGCGGGCGGTCGCCTCGACGAACGAGGAGGGGCGCGGGGTCGTACGGGTCACGGGCTGGCCGGACGCTGTGGACCGGCTCGCCGGGCTCCTGGAGAGGCTCACTCATGGCGACGGTGGTGCGGCGTGAGGGGTGTCTTGCCTGGTGAGTGGCGCGGGTGGGCACGTCGCCGGCCGCAGAGACTTTGGGCGGTAGCTGCCATGGGGCGAGTGACCAGGGGGCCTTACGCTCGCCCGGCGAATCGGGCAGGTACTGGACCTGCCCGCTGGTGTGCCCGATTGGCCCCCTGGTCTTCGAGGCTCGCCCCATGGGAGCTGCCTAAAGTCTCGGAGGCCGTCGACCCCCAGCCACACGGGCCCCAGCCCGGCTCGACGGGTCGATGCTTCTTGGCCTTGGGTGTGCTGGGGTGTGGGCAGTCGGGCGACCGGACGGGACCGGCGGCCACGCCGCACGCCCGGCCGGGGCGGCCGGGCTGCCCGGCGCGCCGCAGGCGCGCCCTTGAGGAAGTGAAGCGGGTTTCGACCGATTGCCATCGGCCCTCAGGCGCGGGCGCGCCGCGCGGGCTGCTTGTCGGCGGTGATCCGGTAGGCGAGTTCGGCACGGTCCGCACCGACGCGGAACTCTTCCAGCATCAGGGGGCGGTCGTCGGTGCCGTGCGTGACGCGGGCCAGGTGCAGGATCGGTGTCGCGTCCGGGAGCTGGAGCGTGGTGCGCTCGTCGGGCAGCGGCATGCGGGCGCGGACCGTCTCGGACCACCACAGCTTGTGCCCGGCCTGCGTCAGGATCGCGTACGCGGCGGCGGGAGGCGGGCCCGGCGATTCACCGAGGAGCGGGACGTCTGCGGCAACCGCGAGCGGCGTCACCGTGCGGAGCATGGCGCGGGTACCGCTGGCGGGGTCGGTGAGCAGACGATCACAGACGAAAAGCTCTTCCTCTACGCCGAGTCCGAGCAAGGGACCGTTGGCCTTCGTGGAGCGGGCGCGGTACGGGGTGGGCTCTTCGGCCTCCTCCCAGACCGAACCGTCGGGCAGGGCGAACTGGCCGTCGCGGGTGTGGCTGATGCGGCGCTCGATGGTGACGGCGGGCTGGCCGTCGGAGCGTACGAAGCTCCCCTTGCCGTGCCGCACCTCGATCAGCCCTTCCGCGCGCAGGGCGGCGACAGCGTTGCGGACGGTTGGGCGGGACACCTTGTAGCGCTCGATGAGCTGCGCCTCGGAGGGCAGCGGGGCGCCCGGCTCGAACTCGCCAGAGAGGATCGCTTCCCGGATCGCGGCGGCAACCTGCTGGTAGAGCGCTCCGGGGCGTTGGATCTCCGTCATCGCGGCACCTTCGGGTTGAAGTCATAGGCACGTCGCACGCGCGACATCACTCGTCAGCATAAGTACTTGCCCTCTCGTCGTACAGAGCTCCATAGTTATAACTCGTAAGGACAAGTGACGTCTGAATATGTCAGGCGTCCCGACTGGCCAGGGAGGCCACGTAATGCAGTCCATTCCCGTGGACACGGCGCGGCTCGGCGTACTGCGGTGCGCCATCGCGCCCGAAGCAAAGATCAGCAACTCCGAGACACAGGAGGTGAAGAAGGACCGCGACGGCAACACCATCTACACGGTGGCCGTGACGGTGCGGCAGGACCGGCGGCGGATCTCCGTGATCGAGATCGCCGTGAGCGGTGAACCGAAAGGCATCGAGGAAGGACAGATCCTCAAGGTCACCGGATTGATGGCGTTCGCCTGGGCGATGGGCGACCGGCACGGAATCAGCTTCCGCGCTGATGCCATCACGCCCGTGCACGGCACGGCCTTAAAGGCCGGTGGTGCGTGATGAACGGTGCGATCGCGCTCGCCTTCGGGCTTGCTCTGCTGGCGTGGGTGCTCGTCGTCGGTGATCTGCTGCGGCGGCACCGTCCGGCCTGGCACTGGTACCTCACCGGCTACCCGCTCACCGCGTGCCGGGTGCTGTTCACCTGGCGCAAGGTCGCCATGCTCAACGACCTCTCCGTCTCCCGCCGTCCGCACCGCGGGCTGCTCGGGGATCTGGTGGTCAAGGGTGATCCGCTGCGGCCGGTGGCTCCGCGGATCTCCTTCCCGCGCGCTACCCCCCTGGGGCTGACCGTGGTCGTGCGGCTGCATGCGGGCCAGACTCCGGCGACGTATCTCAAGGCGGCTGAGGCGTTCGTGCACGCGTGGAAGGTGCACGCGGTACGGGTCACGTCGCCGGAACGCGGGCTCGTGCTCCTGACCGCGACGGCCAGTGACCCGCTGGAACGGCCGGGCCTGGCCACGGCTCCCACCGCGCTGCTGTCCGCGCTCATCGGGGCGCTGGAGAGCGGCGGCGCCTGGGTCATGGATCTGAGGCTCGTCCCGCACTGGCTCATCGCGGGCGCCACTCGGTCCGGCAAGTCCACCCTGCTGGCCCGGCTCATCACCCAACTCGCCCCACAACCCGTCGCCCTGATCGGCATCGACTGCAAGGGCGGCATGGAACTCGGCCTGTTCGCCGGGCGATTGAGCGCGCTGGCGACGTGTCGACGCGAAGCGGTCGCGGTCCTCGCCGCGCTCGTCGTCGACATGCAGGACCGCATGAGCGCGTGCCGGTCGGCGGGCGTCCGATCCATCTGGGAGCTCCCCGACACGCTGCGACCGGTCCCCGTCGTCGTGATCGTCGACGAGATCGCGGAGCTCTATCTGTCCGACGGCACCCGCGAGAGCAAGGCGGAAGCCGAGCAGTGTTCCGTTCTCCTTCTGCGCCTGGCCCAACTCGGGGCCGCGCTCGGCCTGCACCTGGTCGTCGCCGGCCAACGCGTCGGATCCGACCTCGGCCCCGGTGTCACCGCGTTGAGGGCCCAGCTCGGTGGCCGTATCTGCCATCGCGTCAACGACCCCGGTACGGCCGAGATGACCTTGGGCGACCTCAACAAGGACGCGGTGACCGTCGCTCAGTCGATCACTGCGACGGAACGGGGTGTGGCCGTGTGCACCGGACCGGACGGCGGCTGGAGCCGGGCCCGCTCGCACCTGACACCGACCGAAGAGGCCATAGCGATCGCCCAACGGAACTCCGGCATCACCCCGGAACTGCCCGCCATCCGCCGCGCTCTCGTGGCCCTGGAAGGAGACGACAAGTGATCAGCGAAGGCACGGCATTCACGTTCGCGGTGATCTTCGGGATCATCACCGTCCTCCTCGTCCGCTCCCGCGACGTGCGCGCCTGGGAAGCGGTCTGCGTCGGCCTCTTCGGCGTCTACCTCGGCCAGACCCCCGTGATCTTCACCGTCCACGGGCTCGTCACCTGGGTCATCAGCGGTTTCTCCCACACCTGAGCAGAAAGGACGTACGCCATGCCCATGCCGCGCGTGAGATGCCCCGTCTGCAAGGGCGACGGAGCCCGCAGGACCTGGACCGGACGGCTTCGCCGCTGCCGAGTATGCCGGGGCGCCGGAACCATCCGCTGAACCCACAACATGCCCGATCCAGCAAGGAGTGATCCACATGGCCAACAGCGCGCCACCCACCATCACCCGAGCCGCTGCGGCGGCCCACCCTGGAAGGTCACCACCATTCCCCCGGAATCCACTCCGGCTGACAGGCGCGCCGCCCTCGACCGCGCGGCGCGCCTGCGCCAGCTCCCCGAAGCAGACCGCGACGCAATCCGCATCGCCCAAGACCCCCAGTTCACCCGCTGGCTGGACCAGATCACCGCCACTGGCGGCTGCTCCCATCCCGTCCACCTGTTCGGCTCGACCACCACCCTGGACGCGACAACCGGCGAGATCCTCCGCCACTACGACACCCGTGACCAACCCGGCGAACGCCTTCTCGTCCGCTGCCGCAACAGACGCGCGACTGTTTGCGCGCCCTGCTCCCGCCTCCACGCGGGCGACACCTTCCACCTCGTCCGCGCGGGCCTGAGCGGCGGCAAGAACGTCCCCAGCACCGTTCGCCAACGTCCTCGGCTCTTCATCACCTTGACCGCTCCGTCCTTCGGCGCGGTCCACCGTGCCGGGGAGGACCGCTGCCGCCCCCGGCGTGACAGGAGTGAGTGCGAGCACGGTCGCCCTCTCGGCTGCGGTGCCATCCACGACACGCCTGACTCCCTCGTCGGCCAACCCCTGTGCGCCGATTGCTACGACTACCCGGCCCATGCCCTCTGGCACGCACACGCGGGCAAGCTGTGGGACCGCTTCGTCATCGGTGTCCGTCGCCAACTCGCCTCGGCCGCAGGCGTCGTACAGTCCCGCCTCCCCGATCACGCGCGGCTGTCCTTCGCCCGTGTCGCTGAGTACCAGAAGCGGGCGGCCGTCCACATCCACGCCATCGTCCGCCTCGACGGCCCGGCCGGACCGACGGATGAACCCCCGGACTGGGGCACCGTCGACCGCCTGACCGCTGCGGTGCGCGCCTCCGCGAGTCAGGTCGTGGTCCGCAGTCCCTACAGTCCCGCTGTCGGTGAACTTGCCCTCCGCTGGGGCGTCCAGGTCGACGCTCGCCCCCTACACGCCGACGGCGATGGACCGGATGACGATGCGGTGGCCGCGTATGTCGCCAAGTACGTCACCAAGGGAGCGAGTGAGACAGGCGCCGGCACGGACTACCGGCTCACGACCTGGGGTGACGTTGAGGCGGCTCGTGTGTCCGGCCATGTTCGGGCGCTCATGTCCACGTGCTGGCGCCTCGGCGGCTTACCTGAGTTCGCGCCCCTGCACCTGCGGAGCTGGGCCCACACCCTCGGCTACCGAGGCCACATCCTCGCCAAGTCCCGAGCCTACTCGACCACGTACGCAGCGCTAAGAGCTGAGCGGGCTCATCACGTGAGCCACGCCGAGATCGCCGAGGCTGTCACTGAACGGCAATGGCGCTACGTCGGCTCAGGTCATTCTCTCGGCGCGGCATTGATCGCAGCAGGAATTGCGGACGATCTCGCGATGAACTTAGCGGTGAATGCTGAGCGACGCACGGGGCGGGGGTGAGCAGTTGACCGCACCTGATCGCGAGGCGGAGAGAGAGCGCCACCTGGACAGAGTCTGTCGAACATTCTCCACCAAGATCGGCCCCGAATCGGCCCGGCGTCTGGCTCGACTTCTGGAGCGCCAACCTGGTGGAAAGATCGAATGAACCCGTTTCGCTGACCTTCTCTCAGGGGGCGTGGGGAGGCTAGCGGCCGGGCAACACGGAGTCATGACTCAACCGTTAGGCGATCCGAGGACGCGCCAAGAGACGGATGCTCTCTTGCGACTCTGGGAGTACTTCCTCCACGAAGACACCATGATTATGCAGCGAGCTAATCTGTTTCTCGTTGCTCAGTCGCTTCAGCTTGTCGCCTACACTGCGATCTTGTCTGCGGGCGGTGCAGTAGGCCGTCAGGCAGAAAGCGCCAATCTCACCGCGCATGTGATCGCGATTTTCGGAGTTGCGCTTGCTGTTATATGGCTCTATGTAGGCCACAGACAGATCAGGTATACCGACGGTCTCCGCAGGCGGCTCGTGGCCAAAGTGCCCGACTTCGCAGAGACTCAAGCTGCGGTGCACATACGTGGCCCAAAGGCGGCTGTGTTCATCGCTTACACCATTCCGGCTCTCGCCGGTGTCTTGTGGGTCCTTCTGCTCGCCGTGAGTTGACCAGGCCTTCGGTCAGGTCCAGATGGGATTCTGCTCGATGTCGATCCTGCCGTAGTCGAACTGACGGCCCTTCCTCTTTGCTTCTTTGATCTTGACAGCGGCGAACAGGAAGCGGATGACAGCGTTCATGCGCGGGTAGTCCTCCGCTGTCTTCAATTCCTCCCAGCTCGCTCGCGCGTGTGGGCCCACCAGACCGTCCAAGACGTCTGCGGCGGGGCGGACGATCATCTTGCGCTCCACTTCGGCGATGCGCGCTTCAACCGTCCTGCGCATCTCGCGGTACTCCCGTGTCTTCAACTCCTGGCTGTCCCACATGTCTTTGAGATCGTCGAGTTCCTGGCAATCGGCCTCAACGGCTGCTTGATCCTCTTCCGACAACTCGGAAGGCGTCGGCGCCTCTGTGAGGTCGAGACGTTCAAGGAGGTTGATCGCGGCCTCGGTCACGAACTCCTCCACGATGGGAGCGGACACCACCCTGTTGCAGCGTGGGACATCGAGGCGATGGGTGTGGCGGTTGCAGACGTACTTGGCTCCGCTTCCCCCAGATCCGCCCATGATCCTGCTGCATCCCGTGCAGGTGACCACCCCGCGCAACAGGTAGAACCTGCTCGGCCGCTTGCCGTCCCCCAACTTCGCGGCGCGATAGGCGCGGCGCTCCCGGACTTCCCGCCACATCCCACGATCGATGATCGCGGGCCACTCGCCATCGCCGATCTCCTCGCCCCGGAAGACACGAATCCCTGCCACGTGGCGGCTGTCGAGAACATCCCGGACTCGCGGGGCACTCCAGGTTCGCCCTTCGGCGGTCTTCTCACCGCGGCCGTACAACTCCTTGGCCAGTTGGACCGGGCTCACGCCGTCGAGATAGCGAGTGAAGATCTCCCGCACGATGGCGGCCTCTTCGGGAACGATCGCTGTGCCGGTCTTGTCGTAGCCGTAGCGACGCTTGCCGGTGTGCGGCCTCCCGTCCTGGGCACGGTCGATCATGGAATCGATCAGTCGGCGCGATGTGTCGTCACTGGAGCGGCATGCGTGGGCCACCTCGATGCGCAGGAAGAACCGGTCATCGGGGTCCGCGAGATCGCGCCGGTTCGCCTGCCCGTGCAACGTGATGTCGTGATCGTCAGCGATCTGCAACAGCTCTTCGAGATCGCGCGGCTGACGCATCAACCGGTCTGGGTGGTACGTGAGGACGTGGCGGACACGGCCCTTGCTGGCCTCGGCCAGAAGCGCGTCCCACCCCGGACGTTTGCGCTTCCGCTGCCATGCGGACCGGTTGTTGTCCACAAAGACTTGATCTTCGGTGACGGCGAGTCCAAGACGTTCGGCGACCTCTCGGCAGATGCGCTCCTGGCGCTCAACGCCCGTCTGATCGTCATCGTTCACGTGCGAGATCCGGCAGTAGATCGCTGCGGACTCGCCCTTCCAGTCGGAACGGTGCTTCCTGGCCCGCTGCGGACCGGCTGCCTGCCTGGCCCGGAGGGCTCGCCGTAACCGGGCGTCTGCCTGCTGGTTCCTGTCGTCTTCGGCCATAGAAATAGGCTACGAACGCTCCTTGACCCACGTCATCCGATCCCGTTTCCACGCCGGCGGGAAACGCCCCTCCCGGGCGGCAGGTTGGCCGATTTGTGGGCGGTATGCCTGGTAGACGGTGATCGTGGATGTGGTGTGGGCCGCTCGGATTCTGCGGTGGGGTTCTTCCATGGCCTCCAGCGTGGGGTCGACCGGTGCGGTCGGCCACTGGATTTCGGCTGCCGGTCGCTCTCAAGGAGGAGTGGTGGCACGGTATGTACGCCGAGCGCGACTTGGTCGTACTTGCGAAAGGGGACCGGCAAGGTGGAGTTCGTCTTCGCGGGACGGGTGATGGAATGGCGCGGGCCGTCGCCGTACTACTTCGTCCCTGTGTCGGACGAGGAGTCCGCCGACATCCGAGAGGTGGCCGCGATGGCTTCGTACGGCTGGGGTGTGATCCCGGTTGAGGCGCGGATCGGTGAAGTCGTCTTCGGTACTTCGCTCTTCCCCAAGGACGGCCGCTATCTGCTGCCGCTCAAGGCCGCTGTACGCAAGCGGCAGGGCATCTCGGCCGGGGACGATGTTGCCGTGGAGATCTCTGTCCTGCTGTAGCTCGTTCGCCGACCTCGACTTCGTCATCACACCGCGTAGTAGGCGGCGTACCAGGCCGAATGGCCTTCGACGGAGAATTCCTCGAAGTCGCCGGCCGCTTCGCAGCTGATCAGTCGTTGCAGTGCCCTCTCGGCTTCGGGCAGTTGCTGTCTCGACAGGTACGCCTTGGTCGCGGCCAGTCCGCTTCCGCACAGCAGTTGGATGTCGATCGAGCAGTCGGCGTCCATGCCCGCGGACTTGGCCTGCCAGATGAGGAGCACGTCCTCGAGATTCCCGGCGTTGAACAGCTGCACGCAGCACAGCTTCATGAGCTCCGTGTCACCGTCTCCCTGCGCGCGCCTCTCCAGTTGAGTCCGCGCGGCGAGCAGACCTCGTACCTCGTCGAGATTCGCGCCGACGGGGTGCAGTCCGTAGCGGTGCAGGAGCTCGTCTTCGTCCATCGCGATATTGGTCACCGCATCAGTTTCCTTGATCGGATGTGGAGTCAGGCTTCATGCGGCCAGCTGTCAGCTGTCGGCCGTTGGGAGTCGCTACTTCCAACGGCTGGTGGTAGCAGCGCGTGAATTGCGGTTAATGTGCCTTTGGAGATACCGACCGCCTTCGGAAACCATTAGTCAGGGGCCGTAAGCCTCGGGATCAGGTTCGGGGAAGATGCGCGCGACGGCAGCAGTACGGCTGGAGACGTCGAGCTTGCGGAAGACGTTCTCCAGGTGTTTGCGGATGGTGCTTGTCGAGACCACGAACTGTCGTGCGATGGCCTCGGTACTGAGCCCATTTGCCACGGCGCGGAGTACGTCAAGTTCGCGCGGCGTCAGTTGTACCGGCTCGCGACGGCGTCGAGCGGCCTCGCGATAGATGGTGTTGATGTGAGGGCGCAGCAGTTGCAGTGTGAGCCGGTCGCGGTCGGTGAACGGCTGTGTGCGTTCGCGGGAGAAGTGGTACATGCGAATGCGTCCGGGTGCGGTCGGCAACGCCAGGACGATCATGTTGACGAAAGGCCGCATGTATTCGCTGTAGAGCGCGAGGTTCCGGAAGTCCCGCATTCCCATGTAGTCCGACAACTGGGCGACATCGATGTAGCCATGGCTCCGCTCCACGTCCGCGCAATGTGGGTGCTGGTGTTTCCACCGCCACCACAAAGTGTCGTCGGGTTCCGGATAGTGACCCCCGTACTCCACGGCTTGACTTGCCAGCACCCGGCGGGTGGGGAGGTCGATCTCACTGAACTCCGCGATATCGCAAGGGATCAGCTGCCCCAGACCTTTTAGCAGCGGCAGCGGCGGGATCTCGCCGGTAGTGGTGTGTCGCGCTTCGTCAACGACATCGAGCATCGCTCGCATGTGGCGTTCGGTGATCGAATGGCGGCTCATGGCGCCCTCCGTATCAGTCTTGACGGTTCAACACTACGCCGCTGGGCAGGCGGGATTCGTCATATGACGAATGGTGGTCCGGACCGTGCGAGGACACCGTGGGTGAGGACATATCCGATCCGACGGACGGGATGGAATCACCATGAATGAGCGATCACAGTCGGGGATCGACCGGACGGCTCGGGCCATGGCCGTATCGGTGCCTCGCAGGCTCCTCCTTGTTACGGGCTCAGCTCTGAGCCTTTTCGCCGCCACCGTTGCCCAGGGCGACGTGGCGACGGCCGCCGCACCCCAGTGCTACGGCAGGGTCGTCACCGTATGGGGAGGCCCGGGCAACGACACCATCAACGCCGGCTCCGGGAATGACGTCATCGCCGGTCTCGGGGGCTCCGACACGATTGTCGGCGGCGGGGGCAACGACATCATCTGCGGCGATGACGGTGACGACTACCTGGTGGGTGGTGACGGTGACGACCTCATCGCAGGCGAGCGCGGCAAGGACGCCCTCAGCGGCGGGAACGGGAACGACCGTCTGCGCGGGTTCTGGGGCAATGACGTGCTGTGGGGCGGTGCGGGCAACGACTCGCTGGAAGGGGGCGACGGCCACGCGTGGTCGCTGAACTGGGGGAATGACAGGCTGTACGGCGGAACCGGTGCGGACACGATGAGGGGCAGCGCCGGCAACGACGTGCTCACCTCGCCCGTCGACAACGGCAAGAGTGATCTGCTGTCCGGCTTCGCGGGGGCCGACCACCTGAACGCACGCGATGGCCGAGCCAACGACCGTGTCCATGGCGGCCTCGGGCGGGACTTCTGCAGGGGCGACCGAGGTGAGCCCTTGGGCAGCTGCGAACTCCGCTGACACATAGAACTCCGTGACACTTGGCAAACGCTGTTCGGAGCGATGTGGCTGACCGCTCGTCCCGTCCCAAGGGCGGGACGAGTCATGGCGGACGAGCCGCCGGACGGCTCACACGGTGTGACTGGATCCATGGAGCGGACCGCTGACGAACCTGCCCGACCGATCCAGGTCACGACCGACTTCCTGAAGCGTGCGGCGGAGCGCCACCGGCCACTTTTCGGTTGCCTCCGTTGCCTCCGTTGCCTCCGTTGCCTCCGTTGCCTCCGTTGCCTCCGGCGCCGGAGGCAACGTCTGTCGGGCAGGGACGACGGCCGACGACCGCACTGCCGGCTGGACGGGCATGGAATCGCCCGGAACCCTTCCGCGTTGAGGAGAGTGGGCGTGGGGAGCCGGTGGTGTGTGAGCCGATGCCCCCGACTGACCGAGCTGACAGATTCAGATAGTGGAAGGGATCGCAATGGCTGCGCAGACGCAGAGGGCCATGCTGGCGGGCGGATGCTTCTGGGGGATGGAGGAGCTGATCCGCCGACTCCCGGGTGTGACGGCGACCCGGGTCGGATACACCGGCGGGGACGTGCCGAACGCGACGTACCGTAACCACGGCACGCACGCGGAGGCCATCGAGATCCTCTTCGACCCCGAGAAGACGGACTACCGCGCACTTCTGGAGTTCTTCTTCCAGATCCACGACCCGAGCACCAAGAACCGCCAGGGCAACGACATCGGCCTCAGCTACCGCTCGGCGATCTACTACGTGGACGACGAGCAGAAGCGGATCGCCGAGGACACGATCGCGGACGTGGACGCCTCCGGACTCTGGCCGGACAAGGTCGTCACCGAGGTCGAGCCCGTCGGCCCCTTCTGGGAGGCCGAGCCGGAGCACCAGGACTACCTGCAGCGTTACCCGGACGGCTACACCTGCCACTTCCCGCGCCCGGGCTGGCGGCTGCCCGCCCGCGCGGAGGGCTGACCGCCAGGCGGCCCGGCGGAGGGTGGAGGCCGATTGGCCGAGGCTCCGCAGCCGGGCCGTGTCACTGGCCCGGCACCGTCGTGCCGCCCCGAGACCCTCGGCGCGCTCAGTGCGGCAGCGTCGCCGGGCTCCCTCCGTTCGCCTCGTACCCGCCGACCGCAAGGGCGCGGTACACCGCGTAGTCCGCGGCCGGGTCGGACGTCAGGGTCCAGGGGAGGGCTCCCACGTGGCCGTCGACGTGGACCAGCTGGATCATCGCCTCCGACCAGCGCTCGCCGCGGACCAGGAAGAAGACCAGCAGGTGGCGGACGTGGGCGAGCATCGGGTCGTCGGCGCGGGCCGAGTGGACCGCGTAGAGGGCGCCGTGGACCGCCTTGGTCACGACCTCGCTCTGGTAGAAGCCGCTGACCAGGTTCACCTCGGGCAGGTGCTCGAAGACGGCGAAGAGGGGCATCGCGGCCAGGAGGGACCCCTGGGGCGCCCGGGCCGCCGCCGCCTCCGCGAAGGAGTACGCCGTCTCGCGCGAGCCGTGCCACTTCTCGCACCAGTAGTGCAGCGCCGCCAGATGCGCCCCCATGTGCGCGGGCGCCCGGTCCAGGATCTTCAGCCAGACCTTCTCGAACTCCGCCTGGGGGTAGGCGAGTCCCCGGCCCACGGAGAGCTCGATGATGTACGGGATCGGGTCACCCGGAGACAGCAGCGCCGCCTCGCCGCAGGCCGCCCTCGCCTCCTCCATGATGATCCGGAACTCGTCCGTCCCCGGCGACGACGTACGCCACGCCTGCTGCACCAGGAACTCCGCGTGCACGGCGGCGCCTCCCGCGTCCTTGAGGTTCTCGGCCCGCCACACCCGCAGCCACTGCCCGCCGGGGGAGTCGCTCACCCCGCCCGGGCGCTGCTGCAGCTCCAGCGACGCGGCGCCCGCGAAGGCCTGCACGCGCTGCCAGCGCCGCTCGCCCTCGATCTCGGTGCCGGCCAGGAGCTGCGACGCAGCCCGGTAGTCCTGGGTGCGCTGCACCAGGTCCAGGACCTCCAGCAGGTCCTGGTCGGGGCCCGGCATGCGGATGTCCAGCTCCTCCTGCCGCAGGAAGCCGTAGTTCGCCGGGTCGGCCGCGTCGGGGTCGCCCGGGGCGACCTGCTGGATACCACCGGCACGCCTGCGCAGAAGGATCGGCCAGAGGACGAAGCTCATCATGAGCAGCGCCATCAGGACCCAGAGAATCTCCATGCCTCAAGCGAACCAGACTCGTCCGACAATTGGCGAACCTGGTCACCGCTCCTGTGGAAAACGTGCGCCGCCTCCTGTGGAAAACCGCCGGACCCACCCTGGCCCCCGGGCCCGCCCCAGGCCCGTACGAGGCCTGCACCAGCCCCGCACCGGGCTCGCTTCAGGCCCGCACCGGGCCCGTACGAACCCCGCCCAGCCCGCGCCTCGCCCCGTACTCCCGCCCCCACCATGCCCCCACCCACGCCCCATGCCGTCACTTTCCCCGCGAGCGCATTACCCTCGGTGCCCATGAGCGACAGGCACATCAGCCAGCACTTCGAAACCGTGGCGATCCACGCGGGCAACACCGCCGATCCCCTCACCGGCGCGGTCGTCCCGCCGATCTACCAGGTTTCGACCTACAAGCAGGACGGCGTCGGCGGTCTGCGCGGCGGCTACGAGTACAGCCGCAGCGCCAACCCCACCAGGACCGCCCTGGAGGAGAACCTCGCCGCCCTGGAGGGCGGCCGCCGCGGGCTCGCGTTCGCGTCCGGACTGGCGGCCGAGGACTGCCTGTTGCGTACGCTGCTCAGCCCGGGCGACCACGTGGTCATCCCCAATGACGCGTACGGCGGTACGTTCCGCCTCTTCGCGAAGGTCGTCTCCCGGTGGGGCGTGGAGTGGTCGGTCGCCGACACCAGCGACCCCGCGGCCGTACGGGCCGCCCTCACCCCGAAGACGAAGGCCGTCTGGGTCGAGACCCCCTCCAACCCCCTCCTCGGCATCACCGACATCGCCGCGCTCTCGCAGATCGCGCGCGAGGCCGGCGCGAAGCTGGTCGTCGACAACACCTTCGCCAGCCCCTACCTCCAGCAGCCGCTCGCGCTCGGCGCGGACGTCGTCGTGCACTCGCTGACCAAGTACATGGGCGGCCACTCGGACGTCGTCGGCGGCGCGCTCGTGGTCGCCGACCAGGAGCTCGGCGAGGAGCTCGCCTACCACCAGAACGCGATGGGCGCGGTCGCCGGTCCCATGGACGCCTGGCTGGTGCTGCGCGGCATCAAGACGCTCGCCGTCCGCATGGACCGGCACAGCGAGAACGCCACGCAGGTCGCGGAGATGCTCACCCGGCACGCGCGCGTGACGCGCGTTCTGTACCCGGGCCTCGCGGAGCACCCCGGTCACGAGATCGCCGCCAAGCAGATGAAGTCGTTCGGCGGCATGGTCTCCTTCCAGGTCGAGGGCGGCGAGGAGGCGGCCGTCGAGGTCTGCAACCGCGCCAAGGTGTTCACGCTCGGCGAGTCCCTGGGCGGTGTCGAGTCCCTGATCGAGCACCCGGGGCGCATGACGCACGCGTCCGTGGCCGGGTCCCTCCTGGAGGTCCCCGCCGATCTCGTACGCCTCTCCGTAGGCATCGAAAACATCGACGACCTCCTCCAGGACCTCAAGCAGGCCCTGGGCTAGTCACCGACGGGCTCACCGGCCGGGCAACGGGTCACCCGGCCGACGGGCTCATCTGCGAGGCAACGGACTCGCCGACGCGCTCACCACCCGGTCAGCGGTGGAGTCGTCTCCGACGGCGGCTCCACCCACGGCTGGGTCAGCGACGCCCACACCACGAAGGCCACGACGGCCGCGAACAACAGCAGCCAGAACAACCGCCGCGCCGCCCTCCTGCGGCGCAGCATCCGCCCGCCCCGGCGCAGCGCCTCCCCGTACAGATCCGGCGGTACGGGAGGCTGCGGCTCCTCCAGGATCCGGCGGACGTCCGCCTCCCTGCGGCTCATCGAGCTCACGACGGGGCCACCTTCGCGATCACCGGAGCGGCCTCCCGCGGCGGATGCAGCAGCGTCGCCATGGCACGCGCGCAGATCGCCCGTACGCGCTCGGTGGGCAGCCCCAGCAGCGCCGCGGCCTGCTCCTCGGCGACGCCCTCGTACATGCGCAGCACGAGGATCAGCCGCTCCTGGGGCGTGAGGCAGTACAGGACGCTGCCGGCTTTCGGGTGGCTCCGGGGGTGTGCCCAGCCCAGACCGCCGTACTGATGCCACGCCCCGCGCGCGAAGCGCACGGCAAGCTGCTGCCTGGTCCGGTCGTACGGGTCCTCGCCGCGCAGCCGGTCCCAGGAGGCGTACGTATGGGCGAGGGCGGCCATGAGCAGGCGCCGCGCGCGTGGGTTGTCGTCAGGGGGCTCCGCGGTGAGCAGTGTGGCGGCATGCAGCAGCCGCCCTGCCGCGCCCGCGACGAACGCCTCGAACTCCCGGGCCCGGCGGGCGTTCTGGGACGCCTGCCGCTCTCGCACCGCGCCTCCCGGCTGGGGGAAACCGGGCCCTTGAGACGTACGCCGAGAACAGCCGCGTACGACAGGACCCGATCTCATATGAGGCCAGGCGTGGGTCCCCGGTCAAGAGGCCGGGGCCGATGCGGTGCGCGCGGGGTGTTTCAGGAAGGCTCCCGTGCCTCCGCGGAGGGCGATGCGGCCATGCGGGCGGAGAGCGCGAGGTTGAACCGGGTGAGCAGCGTGCAGAAGGCCTCGCGCTCCTCGGGGGCCCACTCCTGGGTCAGCTCCGCCATCAACTGGCGCCTTGAGGAGCGCACTTCCTCCAGGCGGGAGAGTCCGCGCGGGGACAGCTGGAGCACCACGGCGCGTCCGTCCTCCGGGTGGGAGGTGCGCTTGACGAGCCCGGTGTCGACGAGCGGGGCGACCTGCCGGGTGACCGTCGACGAGTCGATGCCCATGCTCGCGGCGAGTGCCTTGACGCCCATCGGCCCCTCCTTGTCGAGGCGGTTGAGCAGCAGGTACGCGGCACGGTCCATGGAGTTGCGCACCTGGCCGACCCCGCCGAGCCGGGTCTGTTCGGCACGGCGGGCGAACACCGCCACCTCGTGCTGCAGCGATTCGAGAAGACCGGTGTCACCGACGGTCGTCATGTCCATCGACATTTCAGGTGTTGTGGGCATGGCCGGAGGCTCTATTCATGCGTGGGGCTGGGTTGGGGGACAGAGTACGCGGACGGGGGGCGGGCCGTACCTGCGCTGAGCAAACCGGTCTCGGACGTTGGTCACAGCCGGTGTGGCGCCGCGTGAACTGCGAGACTGGTGGTCATGAGCTACCGCACGGCTGACTCCATGCCGCTGGTGACCCTCGACGATGTACGCGGCGCACAGAAGATGCTCGCGGGCGTGGCGCGGATGACCGCCATGGAGGGCAGCAGGCACCTGTCCCGGCTGGTGGGCGCGCCGGTCCACTTCAAATGCGAGAACCTCCAGCGGACGGGTTCGTTCAAGCTGCGCGGCGCGTACGTGCGGATCGCCGGGCTGCTCCCCGAGGAGCGGGCCGCCGGCGTGGTCGCGGCGAGCGCGGGCAACCACGCGCAGGGCGTCGCCCTCGCTTCCTCGCTGCTCGGTGTGCGCTCCACGGTGTTCATGCCCAAGGGCGCCCCGCTCCCGAAGGTCGCGGCGACCCGGCACTACGGCGCCGAGGTGCGCGCGCACGGCACGGTGGTGGACGAGACGCTGGCCGCCGCGCAGGAGTACGCGGCCGAGACGGGCGCCGTCTTCATCCACCCCTTCGACCACCCCGACATCATCGCCGGGCAGGGCACGGTCGGCCTGGAGATCCTGGAGCAGTGCCCCGAGGTGCGCACGATCGTCGTCGGGATCGGCGGCGGCGGTCTCGCCGCGGGCATCGCGGTCGCCGTGAAGGCGCTGCGGCCGGACGTACGGATCGTGGGCGTGCAGGCGGCGGGCGCCGCCGCGTACCCGCCCTCGCTGGCGGCCGGGCATCCGGTGTCCATCGAGAACCCCGCGACGATGGCCGACGGCATCAAGGTCGGGCGGCCCGGCGACGTGCCGTTCGGGATCATCGGCGACCTGGTGGACGAGGTCCGTACGGTCTCGGAGAACGATCTGTCCAGCGCGCTGCTGCTCTGCCTGGAGCGGGCCAAACTGGTCGTCGAGCCGGCCGGCGCGAGTCCCGTCGCCGCGCTGCTGAGCGAGCCGGGGGCCTTCGAGGGCCCGGTCGTGGCGCTGCTGTCGGGCGGGAACGTGGACCCGCTGCTGATGCAGCGCATCCTGCGCCACGGCATGGCCGCGGGCGGCCGCTACCTCGCGGTCACACTGCGGCTGACGGACCGGCCCGGCGCTCTGGCCACACTTCTCGGGGTGTTGTCAGTGGTGGACGCTAACGTCCTCGATGTGAGCCACGTACGGACCGACCCACGGCTCGGACTCACGGAGGTGGAGGTCGAACTGCACCTGGAGACCAAGGGACCGGAGCACTGTGCCGAGGTGAACTCCGCGCTGCGGAAGGCGGGTTACACGATCATCGACTGAGGTCGGATCGGCTGTCGCCCCGGTTGGAATAATCCGTTGAGAAACGCGATACATCGCGTTATGGTGTGTCTCCGGTCACAGATCCGCCCCGTGCCGAACGGGCTCGTCGGGCGGCGCAAACCTGAGAAAACTAGCTTCTTTCCGTAGGATCACCAACCACTTTTCGGAGACTCATATGCCAGGCGCCATCTACGCCGAAGGCCTGGTGAAGACCTTCGGCGACGTAAGGGCTCTGGACGGCGTCGACCTCGATGTCCCGGAGGGCACCGTCCTCGGCCTGCTCGGGCCGAACGGCGCGGGGAAGACCACCACGGTCCGCTGCCTCACCACCCTGCTCCGGCCCGACAGCGGCAAGGCCGTCGTCGCGGGCATCGACGTTCTGAAGCAGCCGAACGAGGTGCGGCGCTCGATCGGTCTGTCCGGCCAGTTCGCCGCGGTCGACGAATACCTGACGGGCCGCGAGAACCTCCACATGGTCGGCCAGCTCTACCAGATGCGCGCGAAGCAGGCCAAGGTCCGCGCGGTCGAACTGCTGGAGCAGTTCCACCTCACCGACGCGGCCGACCGCCCCGCCAAGACGTACTCCGGCGGTATGCGCCGCCGGCTCGACCTCGCGGCGGCGCTCGTCGTCTCGCCGCCGGTCATGTTCATGGACGAGCCGACGACCGGCCTCGACCCGCGCAACCGCCAGCAGTTGTGGGAGGTCATCAAGGACCTGGTCTCGGGCGGCACGACACTGCTGCTCACCACCCAGTACCTCGAAGAGGCCGACCATCTCGCGCACGAGATCGCCGTGGTCGACCACGGCCGCGTCATCGCCCGGGGAACCGCCGACCAGCTCAAGGCCCGCACCGGCGGCGAGCGAGTCGAGGTCGTCGTGCACGAGCGCGAGCACATCGAGACGGCGTCCGAGGTGCTGCGCGGCTTCGGCAAGGGCGACACCACCGTCGAGCAGCACACCCGCAAGCTGACCGTCCCCGTCACCGGTGGCGCGAAGCTTCTCGCGGAGGTCATCCGTGAGCTGGACACCCGCGGTATCGAGATCGACGACATCGGTCTGCGCCGTCCCACCCTCGACGACGTCTTCCTCTCGCTGACGGGACACCACGCCGAGGCGGAGGACCAGGAGAACGGCACGGGCGAGGACGCCAAGGCCGGCAAGAACAAGAAGGAGACCGCCAAGTGAGCGCCGTCACCGACGCCGTGCGGACCGCTGCCCCGGGGGGTTCGTTCGGCCAGTCCGTCCGGGACTCCCTGGTCGTGGCCAAGCGGAACCTGATCCGGATGACCCGGATCCCCGAGATGATCCTGTTCGGGCTGATCCAGCCAGTGATGTTCGTGGTGCTGTTCACGTACGTCTTCGGCGGGTCGATGCAGATCGGGGACACCACCAATCCCGACGTCTACAAGAACTTCCTGATGGCCGGCATCTTCGCGCAGACCGTCACCTTCGCCACCGCGGGCGCCGGGGCGGGCATCGCCGACGACATGCACAAGGGCCTCATCGACCGGTTCCGCTCGCTGCCCATGGCACGGGGCGCGGTACTGACCGGCCGCACCGTCGCGGATCTCGTCCAGACTGCTCTGACGCTGCTGGTCCTCGCGATGGTCGCGCTGCTCGTGGGCTGGCGTCCCGGCTCCATGGAGCCGACCAACTTCGGGAAGATCATGGGCGGCTTCGGCCTGCTCCTGCTGCTCGGGTACGCGTTCACCTGGATCGGCGCGCTGATCGGACTGTCCGTGCGCACACCCGAGGCGGCGACCTCGGGCGGTCTGATCTGGCTCTTTCCGGTGACGTTCCTGTCCAACGCGTTCGTGGACTCCAGCAAGATGACGCCCTGGCTGCGTCACATCGCCGACTGGAACCCGTTCAGCGCGACCGTTCAGGCGTGCCGCAGTCTCTTCGGCGACCCCGGCCTGTCCACGTCCGGCGCCTGGCCCATGCAGCACCCGGTCTGGGCCTCGCTGATCTACTCGGTCCTGATCGTCGTCATCTTCCGGACGCTGGCAGTGCGGAAGTACCGCTCGGCGGCGGCCTGAGGCAGGGCGACTGCTTGAGATGCGGTCGCGGCCCGGGACACAGTCTCGGGCCCGCCCGGAACATGGTGAAGCCCCCGGAGCATGGGCACCGGGGGCTCACCAGGGGCGACGCGCTGGACGGGTCGCGAGGCGCAGCGAGTGCGCGACGCGACGCGGGAGGAACTACGCGGCGTACGGCTTGGCCTCCAGGATCGTCACCGAGGCCAGCTTGCCGTTCGGCAGTTCGTACTCTGCGTCCTGGCCGATCTTCTTGCCGTTCACGCCGGAGCCCAGCGGGGACTGCGGCGAGTACGTCTCGATGTCCGAGCTCGCGTACTCACGGGAGGCGAGCAGGAACGTGAGCGTGTCGTCCTTGTCGCCGTCGAAGGCGATGGTCACGACCATGCCGGGCGCGACCGCGCCGTCGGCCGCCGGGGCCTCGCCCACCTTGGCGTTCTCCAGGAGCTGGGTCAGCTGGCGCACGCGGAGCTCCTGCTTGCCCTGCTCCTCCTTGGCCGCGTGGTACCCGCCGTTCTCGCGCAGATCGCCCTCCTCGCGCGCAGCCGCGATCTTGGCGGCGATCTCCGTGCGCGCAGGACCAGACAGGTGATCCAGCTCGGCCTTGAGCTGGTTGTACGCCTCCTGGGTCAGCCAGGTGACGTTCTCGCTGGTCTGGGTCACAGGTGCTCCTCGTAGGTACTGGGAATACAAAGCATCGCCCTACCCAGAAGAATGTTCCTTCACGGGTGGGCGAAACCACGAGCCTAACAATTCACGGCCCAAAGGGGGAGGACATAAGCCATCAGAAATACGTCAACGCAGGTCAGCGGCCAGTTGTCCAGGGTGACATCCGTCAGCCGCGCGACAGGACTCAGTCCGCGTGGCAGCCGAGGAGCTCCGCGGTCGTGCCGGGGGCCGTCGTGCGGAGGGTGACGACCTTGTCGATGCGGGTGGAGTCCTGGTCGAAGCGGAAGTCCGCGCGGCCCACCTCGGCACCGCTCTCGGCCTGCGAGCGGATCGTGCAGTAGCCGCTCGCGTCCGCGTCCTTGCGGACCTCCAGGTGCACCTTCACCGAGGTGTCCGAGAGGTCGTAGGTGATGATCTCGGCGCTGATCTTGTTGCCGCCGACGTAGTAGTAGGCGAAATAGCCGACCAGGGCGAGCAGGCCCGCCCCCAGCACTGCGCCGATGATCCTGAGCCTGCGGTCGGCGCGCCCGTCCGTGGAGCGGCCGTACCGGCCCTCGGGCAGCTGCACCGTACTCATGATCGTCCTCTCCGCGGGGAGCGGGCGGGGTTCGGGCCCGGAATTATTCGCCCCCCGATTCGGTCACTATAGAAGCGCCGATCGCGCCGTTTCACACAGGGGCGCCGACTTACGAGGATTGAGTCTTGACTGACCAGCTGCGACTGATGGCCGTCCACGCCCACCCCGACGACGAGTCGTCGAAGGGCGCGGCCACCATGGCGAAGTACGTGTCCGAGGGGGTGGACGTGCTGGTCGTGACCTGCACGGGCGGGGAGCGCGGCTCCATCCTCAATCCGAAGCTGCAGGGGGACAAGTACGTCGAGGAGCACATCCACGAGGTACGCAAGAAGGAGATGGACGAGGCCCGCGAGATCCTCGGCGTCAAGCAGGAGTGGCTCGGTTTCGTGGACTCGGGCCTGCCCGAGGGCGACCCGCTGCCGCCGCTGCCCGAGGGCTGCTTCGCCCTGGAGGACGTCGACAAGGCGGCCGGTGAGCTGGTCCGCAAGATCCGCGCCTTCCGTCCGCAGGTGATCACCACCTACGACGAGAACGGCGGGTATCCGCACCCGGACCACATCATGACCCACAAGATCTCGATGGTGGCGTTCGAGGGCGCGGCGGACACCGAGAAGTACCCGGAGTCGGAGTTCGGCCCGGCCTTCCGGCCGCGGAAGCTCTACTACAACCAGGGCTTCAACCGCCCGCGCACCGAGGCACTGCACCACGCCCTGCTGGATCGGGGCATGGAGTCGCCGTACGGGGACTGGCTGAAGCGCTGGGACGAGTTCGAGCGCACCGAGCGCACGCTGACGACGCACGTCCCGTGCGCCGACTTCTACGAGATCCGCGACAAGGCCCTCATCGCCCACGCCACGCAGATCGACCCCGACGGCGGCTGGTTCCGGGTGCCGCTGGACCTCCAGAAGGAGGTCTGGCCCACGGAGGAGTACGAGCTCGCGAAGTCCCTCGTCGATACCTCCCTCCCCGAGGACGACCTCTTCGCGGGCATCCGCGACAATGCCTGACATGAGCGCAAGCCTGGCACTGACACACCTCGTCCCCCTCGCCAAGGAGGTCGACGAGAACAAGGTCACCCCCGGTGTCCTCGGCTTCATCGTCTTCGCGGTGATGGCCCTGGCCGTGTGGGGGCTGATGAAGTCCATGAACCGGCAGCTGGGAAGGGTCGACTTCACGGAGGAGGCCGACCCGAAGGCACCCCCCTCCGAACAGACGGCCGACCCGGCCGCTTCCGGAGGCAAGGCCTCGCCCGCCAAGGGCTGAGGCAGGCGGGGCCCCGGTCCGCCGGGGCTGTGGCGCCGTTCAGCGTGAATGGTCGGCCAAGGACAGCAGCAGGTGGGCGGACTCCGGGTGCAGGTGGTCGGAGTGCGCCCCCGCCGGCCCGTTGCCGCGCGCGAAGACACCGCTCGCGTCGACGCTGACGAAGCGGTGGTCCAGCGCGGCGCGCGGGTACGGGTCCTCCGGGCGCAACATGCGCAGGAAGGACACCGGTGCGGGGGCCGTGCCGATGCCCGCGTGACCGATGCCGGCGCGTTTCTCGGCACGTAGGTGCCAGAAGCCGGTGGCGCGGTCGTGCTGGGAGTACGTGGCCACCACAGGGCCGCGCAGCGGCGCCTCGGCGAGCGCGATGAAAGTCGTGGCGAAGGCGTCGCGCGGGGCTGCCATCTGCAACAGCAGCATCGAATCGACCGTGAAGGGCCGATCCGGCGGCTCCGGTGTGGTCCAGCCCAGGGTGACCGGTGCGTCCGCCGCCCACTGCACTGCCTCGCACAGGAACCGGCATCCGAAGGAGTGGCCGACGAGGTGCAGGTACTGACCCTCGCGGTTGGCGAGGACCGGTGCGGCTGACGGGTCTCCGCGGTGGGCGTCCAGGTAGCCCAGCAACCGGCCGATGACGCGGGCCGCGTGACCGTTGCCCGTACTCATGGCGTGTGCCCGGTCGCGGATGCGCCGGTAACCGCCCAGGGACGGCAGTGAGCGGGAGGGCCAGCGGACGAGGACGGTCCAGGGTCTCCAGGGCCGGAGGCCGGGGTACAGGCCACCGTGGGAGTACATCTGGCTGCGCTCGTACTGGGCGGCGGCCAGGTCCAGGAGCCGGGTGACCGCCCTCAGCGCGGACTCCGGGCCGGTCTGCCAGCCGTGGACATAGACAAGGAGATCCGTCGCCCAGCCGGGTGGGGACAATTCCTCGGCGAAGTGGTCGTCCAGGCGGCCTGCGGGGACGGGGCGCGGGCCGGTCGGTGTGCTCTCCATCAGCCAGCCGTCGGTGTCCAGATCCACTGTGTGCACGGCGTGCGCCGCGTGCGCCGGACCGCTCATACGGCTATCTCCCGGCCGCTCTCGGTGGCCTTCTCCGCAGCCCGCTCCAGGCGGGTGTCCATGCCGCAATGCAGCGCGTACGCGAAGCCCAGCGGGTTGAGCAGTTTGTCGGCGAAGTGGCGGGCCACCGCGTGGGCGATCTCCCCGGCCGTCTCCGTGCCGCGCAGGTAGCGGGTCAAGAACTCCAGCGCGTACTCCGCCGCGAAGCGCTGCGGCATCTCGATCTGAGGGCCGAGCACGCCGCGCGCACCCGCGTGGATCAGGGCACGGCCCAGGAATGCCAGGTCGCCGCCGCCCTCGGGCACTCCCGCGTGGCAGGCGTTGAGCACGACGAACGGCTGGAACGGGCTGTCCTCGCCGAAGCGTCGTCGGCGTTCGCGCACGGTCTGGGCGTCGATGGCGGTCTGGTCGCTCAACTTCACCGCCAGGCAGGCTGGCTGGGATCCGTTGGGTATGAAGTGGCCGTGGCACCAGAAGTACATCAGGTGCTCGTCCAGACCGTGATCCGCCAGCGCCCGCACCAGTTCGGCGCGCGTGGTTCGCTCCACGAAACGGGTGTTCGTGGCGAGAACCGTGGCGACTTCCGCCGCCTTGGTACGGCCCTGGCGGTCGACCCGTGTGTCGTGGTTGAGGCTGACGGAGGGCACGGCCGGGGGCTCGTGACGGCCGACCAGCCAAGGGTAGGCGCCGCCGGTCTGCTCGATCTGGTGGCGGTGGCCGAGAAAGCGGGCGAGGAGCGTGGCCGGGTCCTCGTCGTAGTCCTGGTCCGGCGGTGCCGCTTCCTCCGTGCGGAGGCACACCATCGGCCACGGTATGTACAGCTCCGAATCGAAGCGGACCCGCAGGCACTCGCGGGCGGAGAGCGCCTCGGCCAGGTACGTACGGAAACGGCGGACGCGCGGGTCGGTGCCGCCCAGTAGTGTCTCGAACAGCAACTCCGAGCCCGAGAGGGTCAGTTCCTCGAGGATGGCGTAGAGCTCGGCAGGCGGGCGCGTGCCCAAGTCCACGAGGGCGGCGTAGGGCTGCTCGGGAGTGTCCGGCGCGGGGCGGCCGTCGTCCGTCAACGGGCGGAAGTCGACGAGGAGTTCCTTCCAGAGCCGGCACAGGCGGGCCGCGGCCGTACGCACCTCGCTGGGGCGGGCCGTCAGGTCTGCGCGGTGTTCGGTGCCGTAGAGAGACGGTACGGCGGGGCCGTACAGCCGTGCCCTGATGCGGTCACCGGCCAGGATGTCGAGGCAGACCGTGATGTCCGGGCCCCGGGTCAGCTCGTCGGGGAGGGTCGTGAAGCCCCGGCTGGGATCCTGGACGATGCGGACGCGGAGTTCCGTGGTCATGCCGGTCACCGCCCCCGCAATGAGGTCGCGTGCGGTGCCGCGAGGCCGGCGGGGTGGCCGGTGTCGAGGATTTCCAGCTCCGTCTCCACCTGTTGGAGGACGGTGCCGGTGTGTTCCAGCGCGATGGTGAAGCGGATGACGTGGATGCCGGGCCGATGGGCCGTGAGCGCGAACTCGGTGCCGTGGACCTCGCGCGGGGACGGCCGCAGAAGGGCGGTGGGCGGTTCGACCGAGGCGGCGGTCAGAGGGACGGCCACCACGGTGAGCCATGGGCGGTCGTCCTGAGAGGAAGCCCACGGGTGGCTGGTCTCCGGGGTGACGCGCAGGAGGATGCGGGCGGTGGCATGGGTGGTGGGTGAGTCGTCGAGGAGCGTCAGCCGGGTGTGACAGCGGGGAGCGGCGGGCGGTGTCGCGCCGGTGGCGAGGTACTTGGCGAGGGCTTTGTGCCTGCGGGGATCGGAGACGGCCACGGTGTCGCGGGCGTGCAAGGGGATGACAGGGCGGGTCTCCGCTTCCGAGGCACGCCAGAACGTCCTGATGTCCTCGTCGAGTTGTTCCCGGTTGTGGATGTCCTGGGGGTGATTCCATGCGAGGTCGACCAGCGAGGCGACCTCGTCGGGCAACAGGCGTCGGGCGCGGACCGCCTGGGCCCAGGCGAGGCCGCCTTGGTCGTTCAGGCCGGTGAAGAGTGTTTCGGCCTGGGCCAGCTCGTTGGGCTCGTTCGGAGACGGGCCGGCCCGTAGAGCGCATTCGAGCAAGGACCACGCCTGGCCGAGATCGCAGCCGAGCTCGGTGAACTCGGCAGCGGTGGACCGTAGTTCAGGCACCTGCCAGTGGTCCGGAGTGAGAATAGCCAGCCGGTGGCGGGTCCACGCTGCTCCCAGTTGGTCGTCGCAGGTCCGGAAGTGGTCCGCAGAGGCCAGCAGAGCCACCCGGGCGTCCGCGGAGTGGCCCAACCGTGCGTGCCCCAGGGCCAGGAGGTGACACGTCCACCCCATACCGCGGATGTCCTCGGCCTGTTCGTGCGCGGTGAGCGTCTTTTGGGCGGCGACGAGGGCCGCTTCGGCAGGGCCGCTCAGGAGGAGCAACCGGATCCGCTCGGTGGCTGTCCAGTTCAGCCCGCGTATGTCGCCCGCGGTGCGCAGCGCCTGAGTGGCCTGCCCCAGCAGATGGTCCGCCTTTTGTGCGCGGCTCATCAGCAGGCAGGCCCGGGCGTGGTGCAGTAGTGCCCAGCCGCGGCCACGGACGAAACTGATCAGCCTACAGATCTCTTCGGCCTCGGCGAGCTCCGATTCGGCTGCCAGCGGCCTGCCCTGGTCGCACAGCGCCGCACCGCGGATCGTGGACAGCCAGGCGGAGTCGGCCCCGAGTGCCTCCGGCGCGCTGTCCAACGTCGTCAGGGCGCGGCTCAACTCGCCCGCATGGTAGGAGGCGTCGGCCTCCCCCAGGGCGGCACGTTGAGGGGATTCCTCGACCTGTCCGCTTCGGAGCGTCTGCGACATACCGAGAGTGCGGAGCAGCAGGCTCAGACCTCGCCGCGTGAGATCCCCCGACGCCCGATGGAGCGCCACGAGGCGGTGGGCGTCTCCGCGGACGGCCAGCAGCGTGGCGAGCGCGTCGGCGAGTTCATGCCGGTTGCCCGAAAGGTAGCGGTGCCGATCAAGCAGGGTCATGAACTCGTCGACGTGCTCCACGAGTTCGGCGGGCGTGAATCGGGTCTCCCATCTGCCGCCTGGAACCTCCCTGCCGTCCAGCAGGCGTGCCACCCCGAGAGCGCTGTGTGTGACCGCTTCCTCCACGTCCGCCTGCACGCGGGCGGTGAGCAGGTCCCTGTCGATCTGCGGCATACGCAGGAGCGCGGCGGTCGCGACCGGTGAGGGAAGGACCAGGCGTCCGTCACTCGGCTCCAGCAGAAGCTCGTACGACCGGAGGCTGCTCAGAATGTGCGGTACGTCCGACGGGTCGGTGTCCTCGGGGAGCAGCGCCTCGACCGTGAGGGCGCTGAATGGTGCGCTGCCCTCTTCCTGTGCCGCGAGCCGCAGCAGCATGTCCGCCACGGCGGGGTCGAGCAGGTCCGTCGCGAGTGTGAGCAACTCGCCCGGCCCTTTGACCGGCAGCGGCGTTGCCCCTTCCAGCCCGGCCAGCACGGCTCCGGCGACTCGTGCCCAGAGCGGCAGCCCCCGTGCGGCCGAGACCAGCCTGCGGTGCTCGGGGCTCGGGCTGAAGCCGGCCCACCGCGTGGCCGCGACGCCCTGGGCCAGCTGCACGGAGTCTCGGGCGCCCAGGGGCCGTACCGTGTGCAGATACGCCCCCAGGTCGCCCCACCGGGCCTTCTGACGCGAGGTGATGATCACCAGGTTGGTGCCCTGGTGGAGCACTTCGAGAAGTTCACGGCCCAGCGTGGGGTGCACTCCGTCCAGGACCAGCGCCGAACCCTGGATGTGTTCACGGCACTGGTCCCGCAGCTCACGGGCGAACTCTCGCTGGTCTCCGGTCCGGTCGGCCGTCAGGGCGGCCTCGACGACTGGCCATCGCGGGGCCCCGTGCTCGGCGAGGAGCCGCAGCAGCGTCGGCTCCGCCCGCGCCAGATCGCTCAGCGACAGCCAGTGCACGTGACGGAGACCGAGCCGCTCCACCAGTGCGGCCGCCAGTGCCGATTTCCCGACACCGGCCGGTCCGTGCAGAACCACCACCTTCGGGTTCTCTTCGCTTGTCCCGGGCTCCGACCACCGGTTCAGCCGCCCGGAGAGCGCCTCGACCTCCGAGTCCCGCCCCACGAACGGCACCGGAACCCCCGGCGGCGGTGTGGGCCCACGCAGCACGTCCTCCATCGATGCCCCCCAACACCCTTACGTTCCCGGGAAGTCGAGCCTCCATCCATGCGAACGGATGCCCGGTCCCGATCAGCCACGCTGCGCCGAGACCGCCACCCCCATAACCTCCCGCGCATGCCGGTTCGGCACCATCCCGAGCCGCCAGGCCTGCCAGCCGGCCTCCAGGTCTGCGCCTCGTTCCAGGAGCAGCTGGTACGCCTCGATGTAGTCGTCCAGTTTTCCGTCGCGGGTCGGGTGGCCGGTGCGGGAGAGCTGGGTCAGTTCCTCCTGGGCCACCGCCGTGCCGACCTCCACGCCGCCGGGGGAGGCGTAGGGGAGGAGCGTGCAGCGCAGGAAGCGGGCCCAGTCCTCGCCGCGGCGGTCGCCGTAGGAGGCGAAGAGGGACGCGGCCTCGTCGCAGAGGGCGAGGGCCGGCTGGGTGCGGGCGTTGCCGGCGTCGACCACCGCCAGTTCCAGGCAGGTCCAGGCCTCGCCGTGGGCGACGCCGATGCGCTGGAAGTCGGCCCGCGCGTCCACCAGGAGCTGGCGGGCGAAACCCGAGTTCCGCAGTGAGCCGGTCTGGGCGGCACGCTGGTCGCGGGTGACCCGGGCCGAGTGGTGGCGCGCGCACGCCAGGCCGTACACATCGCGGATACGGGAGAACATCGTGCGCGAGCGTTCCAGTTCACGGACCGCCTGGTCGAGGTTGCCGGTCTCCTCCAGGGCCTGGCCGAGGTAGTAGACCGTCCAGGCCTCGCCGCGCGAGTCCTCGTTGTCGCGGTGGCGGGAGGCCGCCTGGCGCAGGCCGTCCACCGCGGACGACGGGTCGCCGTCGACCAGGCGGGCGCGGGCGAGCTGGGTGAGGGCCCAGGCCTCGCCGCGGGCGTCGCGCGTGCGGCCGTACAGATCGAGGGCCTCGCGGAGCTCGGACTCGGCGCGCGGTACGTCTCCCATGCGCAGACCCAGCTGGCCGAGCTGGAAGTGGGCCCACGCCTCGCCGTGCACGGACTCGCCCTCGCGGTGCAGGACCAGGGCCTGGGTCAGGAGGTCGAGCGCCTCGCGCAGTCTCGCGCGGTCCCGTTCCACCGCCGCCAGCGCGTGCATCGTCCAGGCGCGGTCCGCCGAGAGGTCGGGGGAGGCCTGGAGGTCCATGGCCTCCTGGAGCTTCGCCGCCGCCTCCGTGAGATTGCCCTGGTGGTGGAGGGTGATCCCGAGCGAGCAGAGCGCCCGGGCCGCGCCCGCGTCGTGGTGCGCCTCGAAGTAGAGGTCCACCACGGAGGCCAGTTGCGTACGCGCCTTGTCCAGCTCGCCGAGCTGGCGGGCCGCGATGCCCGTACGCCACTGGACCGAGCGCACCAGCAGCCCCTGGTCGACGGCCTGCGTCAACTCGCTGATCTCGCCCAGGCGGTAGAGGTCGCCGCGCAGCAGGCAGTAGTCGCACAGCGCGCCCAGGAGGTTGAGCACCGTCGCCTGGTTGACGCCCTCCGCGTGCCGCAGGGCCGCCGTGATGAAGCTCGACTCGTCGTCCAGCCAGCGCAGCGCCGCGTCCAGCGAGGTGAAGCCGTGCGGGCCGAACTGGTCGGCGCGGGTGGACGTCTTGCCGTCGACCAGGCGGATCACCGAGTCCGCGAGCTCGGCGTAGTTCGCGATGAGACGTTCCTGCGCGGCCGTGCGCTCGGACGGCTCCTCCTCGTCGAGGAGGCGGGCCTGGGCGAAGGCGCGTACGAGGTCGTGCAGGCGGTAACGGCTGCCTCGTACATGGTCGATGAGGCCCGCGCGGGAGAGAGCCTCCAGATGGCGGGTCGCCTCCGGCTCGTCCGTCGCGAGCAGGGCGGCCGCCGCGGCCGCGCCCAGTGAGGCGCGGCCCGCCAGCGCGAGCCGTCGCAGCAGCCGCCGGCCCGTGTCCGACTGGTCGGTGTAGCGCAGCCACAGGACCCGCTCGACCGGCTCGACCGGTCCGTACGCCGCCAGGTCGGTGGCGAGCCGGCTGGGTGTGCGCGGGCCGAGGGACGAACCCGCGATGCGCAGCGCCAGCGGGAGGCCGCCGCACAACTCCCGCACCCGGTCGGTGGATTCGGCGTCGTAGGGGGCCGAACTGTCCTGTGCCGCCGCCTTCAGGAGCTCCTCGGCGCCCGGCGCGGTCAGCGGCTCCACGGCCAGCTGGTGCACCCAGGCGGGGAGGTCGGCGGGCAGGTCGAGGGGTTTGCGGGCGGTGACCACGACGAGGCTGTCGGAGCGCTCCGGCACGAGCGTGCGCACCTGCTCCACATCGCTCGCGTCGTCGAGCACGATCGTCACCGGGAGGCCGGTCAGATGCTGGTGGTAGAGCTCGGCGAGCCGCCTGACCTGCTGGTCCTGCGAGGAACGCTCACGGAACAGCAGCTGCTCGCGGGGCGCGCCGAGCCGGTTGAGCAGATGCAGCAGCGCGTCGCGGGTCGTCAGCGGCGACTCCTCCGGGCTGTCGCCGCGCAGGTCCACCACGCACGCGCCGCGGAACTGGTCCTTCAGTTCGTGCGCCGCCCGGACGGCGAGGGTGCTGCGGCCGGAGCCGGGCGAGCCGTACAGCACGACCACCGTCGGTCTGGTCTCCGTGCTCGCCCGGGCCGCGTGCACCCACTGCGCGACCCGCAACAGCTCCTGCCGACGGCCCGCGAACGGACCGACCGGCTCGGGAAGTTGACCGAACGACTGCTCCAGGACGCTCCGTCTGCGGGCCGCCGCGCTCTTGTCCGTACGCCGCAGCTGGGGCGCCCCCTTCTTCGCGCCGGTGGACGCGATGAGGACGCGCTGCTGGTCGAAGAACGGCCGGATACCGCGCACTTCCAGGGCGGTCAGCCAGGCCAGGCGCAGCTGTTCCGGGCCGCCGGGCTGGCCGAGGGCCCCCGCCCGGCGGCTCGCGGCAGGCAGATGGGAGGCCGTCACCTTCGCCACCGTGGCCGCGGCGCCCGCGACGCCGACGACCGCGCCGGCGCCCAGCGCGATGCCCGTGCCGGTGCCGAGCGCCAGGTCCGCGACGCAGGCCGCGAGTGCGGCAACGGCGGCCACCAGCAGGGGAGTTCCGGCGCCCTCGCGGGCGTACCGCTGGCCGAAGGTGAGGCGGCCCGCCTCCGCCTCGTCCAGCGCCGAGGTGAACGCCTCGTACTCCTCCGTGGCGGTCTGGGCCATCGTGTCCAGAGCGGACCGGGCCCGCGACAGCAGCGCGCCCCCGTCGGCCCGCCCGCCCGAGCGACGGACCTCCTCCTCCACGGCCCGCACCAACAGCCGTTCGGCCTCCGCCCGATGGCTGTCCCGCATATCGCGTCCCCCTCCGCCGGTAACGGCTTTCTTGGTCAAGTGTCCTGCGGATGGGCGGGGAAGGCGAGAGACTCAACCTCTGTCATGTCCACGCCCATCCGGAATGCGTCGGACCCATCACCTACCCCCGGCGCGCACGGGTGATCCGCATTGCCCACCGGGTACTGCGGCAGGATGGACCCCATGCCGAACCGACTGGCCCATGAGACGTCTCCCTACCTCCTCCAGCACGCCGACAACCCCGTCGACTGGTGGCCCTGGTCGGCCGAGGCCTTCGAGGAGGCACGCAAGAGCGGCAAACCCGTGCTGCTGAGCGTCGGATACAGCAGCTGTCACTGGTGTCACGTCATGGCCCACGAGTCGTTCGAGGACCAGGAGACCGCCGACTACCTCAACGCGCACTTCGTGAGCGTCAAGGTCGACCGGGAGGAGCGGCCCGACGTCGACGCCGTCTACATGGAGGCCGTGCAGGCGGCGACCGGACAGGGCGGCTGGCCCATGACGGTCTTCCTCACGCCCGACGCCGAGCCGTTCTACTTCGGCACCTACTTCCCGCCCGCGCCCCGGCAGGGGAGCCCCTCCTTCCGGCAGGTCCTCGAAGGAGTGCACAGCGCGTGGACCGACCGGCGGGACGAGGTCGCGGAGGTCGCCGAGAAGATCGTGCGGGACCTGGCGGGCCGGGAGATCGCGTTCGGCGACACCCAGGTGCCCGGCGAGGAGGATCTCGCGCGGGCGCTGCTCGGCCTCACCCGGGACTACGACTCAGGTCACGGCGGCTTCGGCGGCGCGCCCAAGTTCCCGCCGTCCATGGCGATCGAGTTCCTGCTGCGGCACCACGCCCGCACCGGCGCCGAGGGCGCGCTGCAGATGGCCGCCGACACCTGTGAGCGGATGGCCCGCGGCGGCATCTACGACCAGCTCGGCGGCGGCTTCGCCCGCTACTCCGTCGACCGCGAGTGGGTCGTGCCCCACTTCGAGAAGATGCTGTACGACAACGCCCTGCTGTGCCGGGTGTACGCGCACCTGTGGCGGGCCACCGGCTCCGACCTCGCCCGCCGCGTCGCCCTGGAGACGGCCGACTTCATGGTCCGTGAACTCCGTACGAACGAGGGCGGGTTCGCCTCCGCGCTCGACGCCGACAGCGACGACGGATCCGGCAGGCATGTCGAGGGCGCGTACTACGTCTGGACGCCCGCGCAGCTGCGCGAGGTCCTCGGCGAGCGGGACGCCGAACTCGCCGCCGACTACTTCGGCGTGACCGAGGAGGGCACCTTCGAGGAGGGGGCCTCCGTCCTCCAGCTCCCGCAGCGCGAGGGCGTGTTCGACGCGGAACGGATCGCCTCCATCCGCGTCCGGCTCCTCGAAGCGCGCGGCGAACGCCCCGCCCCCGGCCGGGACGACAAGGTCGTCGCCGCCTGGAACGGTCTCGCCGTCGCCGCCCTCGCCGAGACCGGCGCGTACTTCGACCGCCCCGACCTGATCGAGGCGGCACTCGGCGCCGCCGACCTCCTCGTCCGGCTCCACCTGGACGAGCACGCCCGGCTCGCCCGCACCAGCAAGGACGGCCGCGTCGGTGCCAACGCGGGCGTGCTGGAGGACTACGCGGACGTCTCGGAGGGCTTCCTCGCGCTCGCCTCGGTGACCGGTGAGGGCGTCTGGCTGGAATTCGCCGGTTTTCTGCTCGACCACGTCCTCGTGCAGTTCACCGACGAGGAGTCAGGAACGCTGTACGACACGGCCGCCGACGCCGAGAAGCTCATCCGCCGACCGCAGGATCCGACCGACAACGCCACCCCCTCCGGCTGGAGCGCGGCCGCCGGCGCTTTGCTCGGCTACGCCGCGCAGACCGGCGCCGAGCCCCACCGGGCCGCCGCGGAGCGGGCGTTGGGAGTCGTCAAGGCGCTCGGCCCGCGCGCCCCGCGCTTCATCGGCTGGGGTCTCGCCACGGCCGAGGCCCTGCTCGACGGGCCGCGCGAGGTCGCCGTCGTGGGCCCGGTCGACGATCCGGCGACCAAGGAGCTCCACCGGGCCGCGCTCCTCGCCACCGCGCCCGGCGCGGTCGTCGCCATGGGCGCTCCTGACAGTGACGAACTTCCTTTGCTCGCGGAACGATTGCTTGTGAGCGGTGAACCGACGGCCTATGTCTGCCGTAACTTCACATGTGACGCTCCGACGACCGATGTCGACCGTCTCCGGGAGGCTCTGGGGCGCTGAGCGGCGGAAACGCCTGCTCAGTGGGGGTTAATGTGAGCATGTGTTCGGACATGCCCCACAAGTCGACCGACCATTCCGAAACACGTTATTTATCAGAACAGTTCCCGGACTTCACAGAACCCCCTTAGTCTCTCCACCGGGACGCGACAGGAGTGACTCGCTGTCGCGACAGGGGGTTTTGGGGATCTGGGGGGATCTGTTGCTTACGTCTGTGCTCATTGCTGCCGTTTCGCTTGCCCTTTTCGGGATGGCTGCCTTCACTTTGTGGTGGCAGATGCACGCGTGGCGTACGCCCGAAGTGCTCGCCTCCACACGGTTCAGCAGTCCTGACGGTGGTGAACACCTGTCGTTCTCGCTGTTGTTGCCGGCGAGACACGAGCAGGCGGTGCTCGACCACACCATCCAGCGACTGCTGGAATCCAGCCACACCGACTTCGAGATCATCGTGATCGTCGGTCACGACGACCCGGACACCACCGAGGTGGCCCGGAAGGCCGAGGCGCGCGACCCGCGCGTACGCGTCGTCGTCGACACGCACGAGAAGAAGAACAAACCGAAGGCCATGAACACGGCGTTGCCGCACTGCCGCGGTGACGTCGTCGGAGTCTTCGACGCCGAGGACCAGGTCCACCCGGAGCTCCTCGCGCATGTCGACCACGCCTTCCGGTCGACCGACGCCGACGTCGTCCAGGGCGGCGTCCAGCTCATCAACTTCAACTCCAGCTGGTACAGCCTGCGCAACTGCCTGGAGTACTTCTTCTGGTTCCGCTCGCGGCTCCACCTGCACGCGCAGAAAGGTTTCATTCCCCTCGGCGGCAACACCGTCTTCGTCCGCACGGACGTCCTGCGGGCCGCCGACGGCTGGGACCCCGACTGCCTCGCCGAGGACTGCGACCTGGGCGTGCGGCTCTCCAGCATCGGCAAGAAGGTCGTCGTCGCGTACGACTCCGACATGGTGACCAAGGAGGAGACCCCCGGCAGCCTGATGTCGCTGCTCAAGCAGCGCACCCGCTGGAACCAGGGCTTCCTTCAGGTCTACCGGAAGAAGGACTGGAAGCAACTGCCCGGCTTCGGCCAGCGGCTGCTCGCCCGCTACACGCTGATGACGCCGTATCTCCAGGCGATCTCCGGCGTGATCATCCCGCTCAACGTGGCCGTCGCGCTCTTCCTCGACGTCCCGGTCGGCATCGCGTTCATCACCTTCCTGCCGGCCGTCACCGCTCTGGTCACCTTCGTCTTCGAGCTTGTCGGACTGCACGACTTCGGCAAGCAGTACGGGCTTCGCGTCCGATTCGTCCACTACCTCAAGCTCATCGTCGGCGGCCCCTTCTACCAGGTGCTCCTCGCCGGAGCGGCCGTCCGTGCCGTGTGGCGTGAGCAGCGGGGCCGGAACGACTGGGAGCTGACCAGCCATGTCGGCGCACATCTCACCGATGTCGAGGCCGTAGACGCCCTCGCAGCCACCGAAGCCACCGAAGCCGCGGCCGCAGCGACCCGCGGGTCCCGAGAGGACGTTCCTGCGTGACCTCCACCCTTCCCGCGGTGACCACCCCAACGGTCCCCGCGCAGCGGACACCTGTCCCCAAGACCGGTTCGACCCCTCGAACGACCCCGCTCCCGTCCCGCCTGCGCACCTCGCGCGCCGACCTGATCCTGTGCGGCGTACTCCTCGTGGTTGTCATGACCGTGCAGGGCTGGAACATCGCCGACTACCCGGCGCTCAGCGACGACGAGGGCACCTACCTCGCCCAGGCCTGGTCCGTGCAGCAGGGCAACGGCCTCGCCCACTACACCTACTGGTACGACCACCCGCCGCTCGGCTGGATACAGATAGCCCTGCTGACCTGGATACCGTCCCTGATCAGCCCCGAGTCGATGACGGTCGGCTCGATGCGGATCGTGATGCTCCTGGTCAGCGCCATCAGCGCGGTCCTCGTCTACGTACTGGCCCGCCGCCTGTGGCTGCCCCGCTGGGCCGCCGGGCTCGCGATGCTGCTCTTCGGGCTCTCGCCGCTGTCCGTGGTCCTCCAGCGGGAGATCTTCCTCGACAACATCGCGGTGATGTGGACCCTGGTCGCGTTCTGCCTCGCCGCCTCCCCGAGCCGTCACCTGTGGCACCACTTCGGGGCGGGCATGGCGGCCGCCGCGGCCGTCCTCACCAAAGAGACGATGATCTTCGTGCTGCCCGCGGTCATGATCACGATGTGGCGCCACAGCCACCGCGACACCCGCAAGTTCGCACTCACCGGAGCCATCACGGCCTGCGTGCTGATCGGCATGTCGTACCCGCTCTTCGCCCTCCTCAAGGGCGAGCTCTTCCCCGGCGGCGGACATGTGTCGCTGTGGGACGGCCTCGAATACCAGCTGACCAGGCCCGGTTCGGGCTTCATCCTCGACCAGGGCTCCGGTTCCTACGGGGTCCTGCAGTCCTGGCTCTACTACGACCGTGTGCTGCCCCTCGGCGGCCTCGCGGGCGCGCTGCTCCTCCTGGTCACCTGGCGCTGGTCGGTGACCGCACGGGCCCTCGCCGGACCCGCGTTCACCGTCGCCATCCTCGCGCTGGTGGCCCTGCGCCCGACCGGCTACCTGCCCGCGATGTACGTCATCCAGGCCCTGCCGTTCCTCGCGCTCGTCCTCGCCGGAGGCGCCGCGAGCGTCGCGCACGGGGTGCTGCGCAGATGGCGGAGCACCGACGAGAAGGAGTACGTCACCCGCGCCCGGTACGCGGTCGCGGCGCTGCTCGTCGCGGCCTCGGCGGCGTACGTCGTACCGCGCTGGTACGACGGCGACCGCACCGCCGTCACCGCCGACGCCAACGCCCCCTACCGGGCGGCCTCCAAGTGGCTGGCCAGCGAGGTCGACAACCCCGAGGACACCCGCGTCCTCGTCGACGACGCACTCTGGCTCGACCTCGTGCACGCCGGCTACGAGCCCGGACTCGGCGTCATCTGGTTCTACAAGGCCGACCTCGACCCCGCGGTGACCAAGACCATGCCGCGCGGCTGGCGCGACATCGACTACGTCGTCGCCTCCCCGACCGTGCGGCGCGACGCGGCCGACCTGCCCAACGTCAAGCAGGCGATGAGGCATTCGACCCCCGTCGCCACCTTCGGCAAGGGCCCGGACCGGATCGAGATCCGGCAGGTCGAGGGCGGCTCCACGGCCGGCACGACGGGCACGGCCGACACCGCCGGCTCGGCGAACACCGGAGGCGACCGATGACGTACGAGTCCACCGTCCCGGGGGAGTTGCACGACCCCGCCCTTCGCGCGGCCTCCACGGTCCCCGAACCGGGTGCCGTCACCATCGTCGTGCCGACCTTCAACGAGTCTGCGAACATCAGGGAGTTGCTGCACCGGATCACCGAGTCGGTGCCCTCGCGGCTGCCCTGCGAGGTCGTGTTCGTGGACGACTCCACCGACGACACGCCCGAGGTGATCCGGGACGCGGCGCGGGACTGCCCGTTCCCGGTGACCGTGCTGCACCGCGACACCCCGGTCGGCGGGCTCGGCGGCGCGGTCGTCGAGGGACTGCGGGCCGCGACCTCCGACTGGATCGTCGTCATGGACGGCGACCTCCAGCATCCGCCGGCCCTGGTGCCGGAGTTGGTGGCCGCGGGCGAGCGCGAGCACGCCGGACTCGTTGTCGCCTCCCGCTACATCAAGGGCGGCAGCCGCGCCGGCCTCGCGGGCGGCTACCGCATCGCCGTCTCACGCGGCGCGACCTGGCTGACGAAGACGCTGTTCCCGCGGAGACTGCGCGGCATCAGCGACCCGATGAGCGGCTTCTTCGCGATCCGCCGCAGCGCGGTCACCGCCGACGTCCTCAAGCCGCTCGGCTACAAGATCCTCCTCGAAATGGCCGTACGCGCCCGCCCTCGCCAGGTCACCGAGGTGCCGTTCGTCTTCCAGGACCGGTTCGCGGGCGAGTCCAAGTCGACCGCCAAGGAGGGCGTCCGCTTCCTGCGGCACCTCGCCGGACTGCGCACCGCCTCGCCCGTCGCCCGCATGGTGGTCTTCGGGCTCATCGGCGCGACCGGGTTCCTGCCGAACCTCGCCGCGCTGTGGGCCCTGACGGCCGCTGGGATGCACTACCTGCCCGCGGAGATCGTCGCCAACCAGTTCGGCGTCGCCTGGAACTTCCTGCTCATCGAGCACCTCTGCTTCCGGGACCGCCGGCAGCACCGGCGCTGGTGGGACCGCGTGGGCCGGTTCGCGCTGCTGGCCAACGCCGACCTGGTGCTGCGCATCCCGCTCATCGCGCTGTTCGTGGGCCGGTTCGGGATGTCCGTCCTCGGCGCCACCGCGCTCGCTCTGGTCACCACCTTCGTCCTGCGGTTCGCGGGCACGGAGGCCCTCGTCTATCTGCCGCGGAAGGGAGGGCGCGCAGGAAACACGACGGCCGTCGAGACCGGCCGTCACTCAGGGAGCCGCACAGCAAGGAGACCCAGCTGATGTTCAGTAGACCCGCTCCGAAGTTCAGAAGATCCGCCCGCCCCCGCCGCCGTACCGCCCTGCTGGCCGTGGGCGCCCTCACCTCGGGGCTGCTCCTCATCGCGCCCCAGCCCGCCTCCGCCGCCAACCTCGTGAAGAACCCCGGCTTCGAGACCGCCGGCACGGACGACATGCCGTACTGCTGGGAGAAGTCCGGCTGGGGCGACAACGACTTCACCTTCTCCACCGTGGCCGACGCCCACTCCGGCTCCAAGGCCATGAAGGTCGAGCTGACCCGCCGCGCCGAGGGCGACCGCAAGGCGCTGATCACCGAGTCCGCCGAGTGCGCGCCGGTGGTCTCCGTCGGCAAGCAGTACGACCTCGGGCTCTGGTACAAGTCGACCACCCCGGACACCTCGCTCACTCTCTTCCGGCACGACACGACGGCCGGCTGGCAGTACTGGACCGACCTCAAGACCCTGCCGATCAGCGGCAGCTGGGCCGAGGCGACGGTCCGTACGCCCGAGGTCCCCGCGGGCACCGACCGCATCACCTGGGGCGTCTCCGTCTACGGCACCGGCTCGGTGACCACCGACGACTACACGATGGACCAGGTCGCCGACCCGATCCCGGACCCCGTGTGCACCGGCACGGCCGAGGAGTGCGCCAACGGCAGGTGGGACGTGCTGCCCACGCAGAACCCGGTCCGCTCCATGCACTCCGTCGTCCTCAACAACGGCAAGGTGCTGCTGATCGCGGGCTCCGGCAACAGCGAGGAGATGTTCAACGCGGGCACGTTCACCAGCGCGGTCTACGACCCGGTGAACGGCACGTACAAGCAGATCCCCACGCCGAAGGACATGTTCTGCGCCGGGCATGTGCAGTTGCAGGACGGCCGGGTCCTCGTGATGAGCGGCAACAAGGGCTACCCGTCCGCCGACGGCACGATCGGCTACCAGGGCTACAAGGACTCGTACATCTTCGACCCGGTCACCGAGACGTACAGCAAGACGAACGACATGAACGACGGTCACTGGTACCCGTCGGCGACGATCCTCGGCAACGGTGACGTGATCTCCTTCGGCGGGCTGAAGGAGGACTCGACCGGGTCCGTGACGGCCGAGCGCTGGTCGGCCGCCGAGAACAAGTGGCTGCCGCTGTGGCAGGTCAACCAGACCTGGTCGTACTGGGGTCTGTACCCGTCGATGGTCCTGATGCAGGACGGCCGCCTCTTCTACACGGGCAGCCACACCTTCGGCAACAACATCCCCGGCACGGGTTCGGCGATCTACGACTACGACGCCAACACCACCACCGAGGTGCCCGGCCTGCAGAACAAGGACGAGCGCGACCAGTCGGCGAGCGTGCTGCTGCCCCCGGCCCAGGACCAGAAGGTCCTCACCATCGGCGGTGGCAACATCGACTCGAACCCGGACGCGAACCGGTTGACGGACATCATCGACCTGAAGTCCGCCAACCCCGCGTACGTCGCCGGACCGCCGCTCCCGCAGGGCACCGTCGACCTCGGCAACGGCAAGATCCCGCAGACCGGCAACCAGGGCAAGATGTACGTCTCCGCCGTGCTGCTGCCCGACGGGAAGGTCCTGGAGACCGGCGGCGCCCTGCACAACCGCGCCAACCCGGTCTACGAGTCGTCGATCTTCGACCCGGCGACGGAGACCTTCGACCCGGTGGCCGCCGACCCCGAGGCGCGCGGCTACCACTCCTCCGCGTTCCTGCTCCCGGACGGCCGTGTCATGGCCACCGGCGACAACCCGGGCAACGGCTCCTGGAACCACAACGTGTCGATCTACACCCCGCCGTATCTGCTCAAGGGCGCCCGCCCGACGATCACTTCGGTGATCGACAACGAGTGGACGTACGGTGACACGCAGCGCATCACGGTCGACCGGCCCATCGCCAAGGCGGAGCTGATCCGCCCGGCCGCGGTGACGCACTCCTCCGACCCGAACCAGCGCTTCGTGGACCTGCCGCTCTCCGTCGACGGCAACAACGTCGACCTGAACGTGACGAGCAACCCCAACCTGGCCCCGCCCGGCTGGTACATGCTCTTCGCGGTCGACGCCAACGGCGTGCCGTCGGTGGCGAAGTGGGTCCACCTCCAGGGCCCGTCCGCCATGGCGGCGGCGGCCGAGGACACCCCCTCGGCGCACGAGCACTCCTTCGCGGACTCCCTTGAGGGCAAGGTCAAGAAGCCCGGCAAGAAGCGTGCCTCGGCGAAGGTCAGCCCGACCGTCGCCGGCTGCGACCGGCACTACGGCTCCGCCAACGTCTGTGTCCCGACGGTCTTCCCCGACGAGGTCAAGAAGACGACGGCGGCCCGCTGCGCCTGGCTGAAGGAGAACGACTACGGCCGCCTCAAGATCAACGGCAAGGACGACCCACTGCGTCTGGACCGCAACAAGGACGGGGTGGCGTGCGGAAAGGGTGACGTGACGAGGCGCTGAGTGCGTCTGCGTGAGTCAGTGAGTTCGTGACACGCGGTTGCCCCGCGCCCCTTTCGAGGGGCGCGGGGCAACCGTCTTCCACTACTCGCCTCGCGGCGTGAGCCCGTGTTCCAGGACGTCCAGGGCGCGGTCGACCAGGTCGGCGAAGTCGTCCTCGTGGTCGTGCTGGGCCCAGTAGAGGGACACCTCCATCAGACCGCCGATGAGGGACATCGCGAAGACGCGCACCTCGAAGCTGTCGGGCCCCCGGCCGGTTCGCTCGCCGATGACCTGGCAGAGCAGATGGCTCGTGACCGACATGCTCTCCATCATCCGCGAGCGCACGGCGGGCACCTCGGCCATCAGCCTGGTCCGCAGCCGGGTGACCTCGGCGTCCTCGGCCATCCCGATGGTCACGGCCTTCCTCAGCACATGCCGCAGGGAGTCCATCGGCGGCTCGTCCGCCGGCCGTGCCCGCAGCTCCGACTCCAGCAGCGGGTCGTACTCGTCCGTGAGGACGATGTCCTCCTTGGTCGGGAAGTAGCGGAAGACCGTGGACGGCGACACCTCGGCGAGCTCGGCGATCTGCTCGATCGTCGTGGCGTCGTACCCCTGCTCCTCGATCAGCCGGTAGGTCGCGTCACGGATCGCCGTCCGTGTCTTGATCTTCTTCCGCTCACGAAGTCCCAGCTGGGGGCGGTCGGCGGGGATGGAGGTACGTGCGGCCGTCATGGGGGTCATTGTCGGCCATCGGCCGGGGCCGGTGCCATGTCCGGGGCGGGCTTGCCCTCCACGGACCCCGTGACGTCCCGCGACCCGGTGTTCGGCAGGAACGCCCCCGCGAGCAGCGCCGCCACGAGCGAGGCGATCCCGCACACCAGCAGGACGAGGCCCATGCCGTGCACGTACGCCGCGTCCGCGGAGGTCACCAGGTCGGCGGCGCCCGCGCGGTCACCGACGAGATGGGCCGCGACCACGGACTCCCGGGCCGTGTCCGCCGCCCCCTCGGGCAGCCCGGTCACGTCGAGCCGGTCCCGGAACGCACCGGCCAGCAGACTGCCGAGCAGCGCGATACCGATCGCCCCGCCGACCTGGCGCAGTGTCATGAGGAGCCCGGAGCCGCTGCCGGCCCGGTCGGCGGGGAGACTGCCGAGCGCCCCGTCCATCGCCGGGACGACGGCGAAGCCGAAGCCGAGGCCCGCGATCGACAGCCACAGCGCGGTGAAGCCGTACCCGGACTCGACCGTCGTACGACTCCCGAGCAGCGCGGCGAAGGCCAGCACCACCAGACCGGCGCACACCACCCCACGCGACCCGAACCGTTCCACGACCGGCTGGGCCGCCCTCGCCGCGACCAGCAGCCCGCCCATCATCGGCAGCATCCGTATGCCCGTACCGAAGGCGTCGTTGCCGAGGACGGCCTGCAGATACGGCGGGAGCACGAACATCAGGCCGGACAGGACGAACATCACGAGCGTCGCCGCGACCGCGTTGAGCAGGAAGCCGCGGTGGGCGAGCAGCGACATGTCGAGCATGGGGCGTACGGACCGGCGCTCGCGCACCACGAGCGCGGCCAGCAGCAAGACGGACCCGCCGATCAGGGCGAGCACGAGCGGGTCGCCCCAGCCGCGGTTCGGCGCCTCGATGATCGCGTAGATCAGCGCGCCCAGCCCGGCCGCGGTGAGCGCGGTGGAGACGGCGTCGACCTTGGGCGAGGCCGGGTCGCGGGTCTCCGGCAGCAGGAAGAGACAGGCGGCGATGCCGATCGCGGCCATCGGGACGTTGATCAGGAAGACCGAGCCCCACCAGAAGTGGTCGAGCAGCCAGCCGCCGATGATCGGGCCGAGCGGCATGCCGAGCGCGGACGCGGCCGAGATGACGCCGACCGCCTTGGTGCGCTCGGTGGGCGGGAAGAGCGAGGGCAGCACGGACAGGGCGAGCGGCATCACCAGCGCACCGCCCACGCCCATCACCGCACGGGCGACGACGACCCAGGTCACATCGCCCGCCAGGGCGCCGACGAGCGAACCGGCGAGGAAGACGCCGAGTCCGACCATCAGCATCCGGCGCCGCCCGAACCGGTCGCCGAGCAGCCCGGCCGGGAGCATCAGCGCGGCGAAGACGACGACGTACGCGTCCGCCATCCACTGCTGCTCACCGGTGCTCGCGCCGAGCTCCCCGGCCATCGTCGGCAGCGCCACGTTGAGGATCGTCATGTCGAAGCCGAGCACGAGCATGCTCGCGACCAGGGCGCCGAGGGCCCACCAGCGGCGTGGGTCGAGGTGTGTTTCGGGGTGTGGAGTGACAGTAGCCATGAAATGAGAGTAACTCTCAAAAGATGGTTACTGTCAACACTTGGGCCTCGGGGTGGGCGCGCTGAACCGTGCCGGACGTGCGGCGCCGTGCCGGGCGTGTCGTGCCGGACATGCGGAAGGGCCCCACCGCGTGATGCGGTGGGGCCCTTCCGGCTGAGGCGCGGCGGTGGCTATCCGTGCTGGTAGGCCACCATCGAGATGCCGATGTAGTGCGTGGCGAACGCGGCGAGTGTGAGGGAGTGGAAGACCTCGTGGAAGCCGAACCAGCGCGGTGACGGGTCGGGGCGCTTGAGTGCGTAGATCACACCGCCCGCGCTGTAGAGCAGTCCGCCGACGATCACGAGGATCAGTACGGCGATCCCGCCCGCCCGCATGAAGTCGGGCAGGAAGAAGACGGCCGCCCAGCCCATCGCGATGTAGCACGGGGTGTAGAGCCAGCGCGGGGCCCCGATCCAGAACACCCGGAAGGCGATGCCCGCGACGGCCGCGCCCCAGATGCCCCACAGCAGCCACTGCCCCTTGGCCTCGGGCAGCAGCAGCATCGTCAGCGGTGTGTACGAGCCCGCGATGATCAGGAAGATGTTCGCGTGGTCGAGTCTGCGCAGCACGCCGTCCATACGTGGCGTCCAGGTGCCCCGGTGGTAGATCGCGCTGACGCCGAACAACAGGCATGCCGTGAGCGCGAAGATCGCGCAGGCGATGCGGGCGCGGGTCGAGTCGGCGAGTGCCGTCAGGACGAGGCCGGAGACGAGTACGGCCGGGAACATCCCGGCGTGCAGCCAGCCGCGAAGCTTCGGCTTCACCGGATGCGGCAGGGAGAGCGCTTCGGCGACGCGGTCTACGACCGGCGTGTCCGAGGGCGCGTCGGGGACGGACGCAGTCATGAGGGGCATCGTACCTACGGAACCGTAAGTTACACATCAGTCCGGGCGTATGAAGGGCGCCAAGTGGCCATGGTCTCACTGGTGTACGAGGCCGGGTCCCGCCGGCGTGCGAGGTGAGCGGCTGGTGTGCGGGGAAGGGCCCGGGTGAATGACCGGGTAAATGACCGGCAATAAGTGGTGATGCTCACGCTGCTCACGTGTGAGGCCCTCTGGACATATGCGCGGACCCGTCGGATGATCAAATGAGTGCGGTCGGCACCGGATGAGCGCCTAAGCGTCACCACGTGAAGCATCCGGGTCGCAGCCCCCACGGGGCACAAACAAACAAAACCCCTCATCTAGGAGCAATCGTGGCGCGCGACATCGCGGCTCCCTCAACCGTTCCCACCAATCACCAGGAACTGATCTCGTGGGTCAACGAGATCACCGAACTGACGCAGCCGGACAGCGTGGTCTGGTGTGACGGCTCAGAGGCCGAATACGAGCGACTGAGCGAGGAGCTCGTCCGCAAGGGCACCTTCAAGAAGCTCGACCCGATCAAGCGCCCCAACTCCTACTACGCCGCCTCGGACCCGACCGATGTCGCGCGGGTCGAGGACCGGACGTTCATCTGCTCCGAGAAGGAGCAGGACGCGGGCCCGACGAACCACTGGAAGGCCCCCGGCGAGATGCGGGAGATCTTCCAGGGCACCGACGGGCAGGGCGGTGTCTTCCGCGGCTCGATGAAGGGCCGGACGATGTACGTCGTCCCGTTCTGCATGGGCCCGCTCGGCTCCGACCTCTCCGCGATCGGCGTCGAGATCACCGACTCGGCGTACGTCGCCGTGTCCATGCGCACCATGACCCGCATGGGGCAGCCGGTGCTGGACGAGCTCGGCTCCGACGGCTTCTTCGTGCGTGCTGTGCACACGCTCGGGGCGCCGCTGGAGGCGGGCGAGGCGGATGTGCCGTGGCCGTGCAACTCCACGAAGTACATCTCGCACTTCCCGGAGACCCGCGAGATCTGGTCGTACGGCTCCGGGTACGGCGGCAACGCGCTGCTCGGCAAGAAGTGCTACGCCCTGCGCATCGCGTCCGTGATGGCGCGTGACGAGGGCTGGCTCGCCGAGCACATGCTGATCCTCAAACTGACGCCCCCGCAGGGCGAGTCGAAGTACGTGGCGGCGGCCTTCCCGTCGGCCTGCGGCAAGACCAACCTCGCGATGCTGGAGCCGACGGTCGGCGGCTGGACCGTCGAGACGATCGGCGACGACATCGCGTGGATGCGGTTCGGCGAGGACGGCCGGCTGTACGCGATCAATCCCGAGGCGGGCTTCTTCGGGGTAGCCCCCGGCACCGGTGAGCACACCAACGCCAACGCGATGAAGACGCTGTGGGGCAACTCCGTCTTCACGAACGTCGCGCTGACCGACGACAACGACATCTGGTGGGAGGGCATGACGGAGGAGACTCCGGCCCACCTGACGGACTGGAAGGGCAACGACTGGACGCCGGAGTCGGGGACCCCGGCGGCTCACCCCAACGCCCGCTTCACCGTGCCGGCCGCGCAGTGCCCGATCATCGCGCCCGAATGGGAGGACCCCAAGGGCGTACCGATCTCGGCGATCCTCTTCGGCGGCCGTCGTGCCACGGCGGTCCCGCTGGTGACCGAGTCCTTCGACTGGAACCACGGCGTGTTCCTCGGCGCGAACGTGGCGTCGGAGAAGACGGCGGCGGCCGAGGGCAAGGTCGGTGAGCTGCGCCGCGACCCGTTCGCGATGCTCCCCTTCTGCGGCTACAACATGGGCGACTACATGGGCCACTGGGTGGACGTCGCCAAGGACAAGGACGCCTCCAAGCTCCCGAAGATCTACTACGTCAACTGGTTCCGCAAGAACGACGAGGGCAAGTTCGTCTGGCCCGGCTTCGGTGAGAACAGCCGCGTCCTGAAGTGGATCGTGGACCGCCTCGACGGCAAGGCGGAGGGCGTCGAGACGCCCATCGGCATCCTGCCGACGAAGGAGGCCCTCGACACGGACGGTCTCGAACTCTCCGACTCCGACCTCGACTTCCTCCTCACGGTCGACAAGGAGGTCTGGCGTGAGGAGGCGGCACTGGTTCCGGAACACCTCAACACCTTCGGTGATCACACGCCGACGGAGCTGTGGGACGAGTACCGGGCCCTGGTCAAGCGCCTGGGCTGACGCCTGCTTGGGCGCCGTGGTGGCTTCCTCGCCCCCGCCGCCCCTACCCATTCCCGTCCCTTTCTGGGGCTCTGCCCCAGACCCCGGCGGGTGCGATTTTGGGTGCGGGCCCGGTGGGGGCTTGTCGCGCAGTTCCCCGCGCCCCTAACTACCTAGGTAGTTAGGGGCGCGGGGAACTGCGCAGTCTTTTGGTCTTTTGGGGGTTCGGGGGCGTAGCCCCCGAGTAAGTGACGGGAATGGGTAGGGGCGGCGGGGGCGAAAAAAGGGACCCTACGAGCGGTCCTCCAGGTAGCGGGTGTGGGATTCCTGGCGGCGGGCCTCCACCTCGTGGAGGCTGGTGGCCAGGGTCTGCGCCTCGTTGTGGAGGACGGCGAGTTGACGCTCAAGGTGGCGTTCCGGCGGTTCCGTACCCGGCGTCAGCCGAGTCCACCACCGAGTCCGCACGAACGTGTCGACAGCCTCCGGCACGTCCTGCCGCACGGCCCGCGACACCGCATGCACCCCCTCCGGATCCTGCGCCAGGATCTCGGCGACCCAGCCGGGGTCCAGGAGCGCGGCCAGGAGGTCCGTCAGCTCGGTGAGGCGGCCCGCCGCGGCGGGCGGCAACTCGATGTCGGCCAGATACGCGCGCAGCTTGCCGAAGTCCTCCCGCAGCTCCTCCAGTTGGGCGGACGGGTCCGGGAAGTCCGGCACCGGGGGCCGTTCCGGGGGCGCGACCAGCGCCCCCGCGCCGTACAGGCCCACGACCACGACCGGCCAGTACGGCCCCGCCACCCCCACGAACGTCAGCACCAGACCGACGATCCCGCACGCACTGCCGGTGAGGTTCTTGCGGGACTCCAGATAGCCGAGGAGCCCGCTGCTCCTATTGGTAGCCACGGATCTCCTCGAAGGCGCCGTCGAGCGAACCCTTCTGGGCGTCGAAGAGCCGGCCGCCGGTCAGTTCGGCGATGTGCTCCAGCTCGCCCCGGTCGGAGTCGCCGAAGAGGATCGGGAAGACGGGGATCTCCCGTTCGGTCTGCGACAGACCGCCGTAGAAGCCGTCGAACTGCGCAGGGCTCGCCCCCGCCGTGTTCTCGCCGTCCGTCATCAGCACGATCGACGTGAACGTGTCGTCGTCGGCGCCCAGATGCTCGTACGCCTTCTCCAGCGAGGTGTAGATCGCGGTGTCCCCGTCGGCGGTGAGCGCCTTGGTGTCGCGGCGGATCCCGTCGAGCCCCGACCGCGGGTTCTCGGGCCGCACCACATGCGTCCGTACGCTCTTGACCGCCGAGCCGAACGGCATCAGCGTCACCTCCTCCCGGTCGCGGAAGTCGCTCGTCAGATCGGTGAGCGCCTTCTTCAGCCGGTCGAGCCGACCGTCCTCCCGCATCGAGCCCGAGGTGTCGAGGACGTACACGGTCCGCGAGGGCCTGCGCAGTTTGTTCTCGTACGCGTCCAGGAGTCCGTCGGCGACGGAACGGCTGCCCGGGAAGGGGAGTTCGCGCCGGCGGGTGGTGTCCAGGCCCGTCGCGGGTGGGACCGAGGCGACCACCGGGCGGCGCAACGTGCGGTCGGTGATCAGCCGCTGGGTCGCCGGCGCGCGCAGCGCCTCGGTGAGGCGGCGGACGTCGTCACGGACCTTCTGGTCCGTGGACGCGAGCGAGGAGAGCGGGTAGTCGGCGGTGACCACGCCGTCGCGCGGCCGGATCACCGTGAGATCCTTGCGCGCCTTCAGCACCGACTCGTAGTTGAGCAGCGCGTCGACGTCACCGCGCCGGTCGTACGCCTCCGCCAGCCAGCCCGACGAACCGGACGTCAGCTTCTGTCCCTTGAAGAACTCCGCCAGCCTGGGCGTCGCCTGCTTGACGTCCTTGTCCGTCAGCGCGGACTGGGCGTCGGAGAGGCCCGAGGCCACCGAGACGAGGGTGGAGAAGCCGGAGTTGGAGCGCGACGGGTCGGTCATGCCGTAGGTGAGGTTGCCGTCCGCCACCGCCTCCTCGATGTCCGCCCAGGTGACGTTCTCCGGCTTCCAGTTCAGCTTCTGCACGGTGGCGGTCTTCACGCCGATGGCCACCGGGCTGGACATGACCGGGGTCTCCGACACGATCTGCTTCGCCGCGGTGGGGTTGAGGCGCAGGTAGTCGTTGGAGGAGAGCCAGATCGCGTCGTACGTGCCCTTGGCCCTGCCCTTCCCCAGGAGGTTCACCGCGTCGAGGGTGCCCATGTAGGTGGGGCGGACCTTGATTCCGGTGTCCTGCTGGATCTGGTCCAGCACGCTCTTCATGTCCGAGAGTTCGCTGGAGGCGAGGATGCGGAGGGTGCCGGGTTCGGCCTTGTTGGAAGGGTCGGGCTCTTCCTTGGTGACGGATGTGCATCCTGCCGTCACCAATATCAGTGCGATGGCAGCTGCGGCCCGGTGGGTGGGCACAGACCACCGGCGAGCTTCGAGGTCATCTCGTCTCATGCGAGCCCGCCCTCCAACGCTCCCCGCGAGCGGCTGCGGTCCAAGTACGCGCTCGCGTGCTGTAGTTCCGTCGTCAGGGACTCGACCGTCGCCGCCATGGACTCCGTGGCCTGGGCCTTGTACGTGTCGATGGTGTCGAGGGTCCGGTAGATCTGCTGGAAGGCCGCGCGGAGGGTCTCCGCGCCGACGGCCGGGTCGGCGGCGATGCGCTGGATCTCGCCGGACTGGGTGGCGAGCATCTCCGCGTTGCCGCGGATGAGGTCCTCCGTCGTGCCGCGCAGGGCGTTGACCTGCTCGACGACCTTGCGCTGGTTGTCGAGGGCGGAGGCGAGCATCACGGAGATGCGCAGCGCGGAGACGGTCGTGGTGGCCGCGCGGTCGACGCCCTTGATCAGCTCGTCGTTGTTGCGCCGGACCACGTCCATCGCCAGATAGCCCTGGGCGCACACCGCGAGCTGGGTGAGCAGGTCCTGGTGCTTCTGCCGGACGGGGAAGAGGACGTCGGCGCGCAGGGTGTCGGCCTGCGCGGGATCCTGGGCCTCCACGCCGGTGATGTGGCTCTCGACCGCCGCGTCCAGGGCCTCCGTCAGGACGACGTACTCCTGGAGCTTGCCCATCGAGTCCCAGAGGCGGACGCGTTCGGTCTGCAACGCGGCGTTGTCGCGGCGCAGTTCGTCCTGGCCGCCGCGGAGCGAGCCGACGATCTTGTTCAATGTGCCCTGTGCGGAGGCGTACTTGGCGACGTGGTCGCGGAGCTTGTTGCCGCCGGGGAGCCGGGACAGCAGCTTGCGGGCCTTGCCGCCGGGCATGTCGCGCGGGTCCAGGTCCTCGACCGTACGCCGTAGTTCGACGAGCGAGGACGAGACGCGGGACTGGGCGTCCTCGCCGTTGGCGGGCAGGCTGCGGATCGTGCGCTCCAGCATGCGGTTCGACTGGGCGGCGGCGCCGCGCATCTCACCGGAGCCGAGGCCGACGATCTCCCCGATCTTCCCCGCGAACTCGGGGGAGCGGGCGTCGAGCGCGGCGAGCCCGTCGACGTACTCGGCGGCCTTGCGCGCCATGTCGGTGCGGACCGACTCGTCGACCGGTACGAGTCCGCCGGCCTTCTCCCTCGGCACGGGCGCGACGGCCTGTGGAGGTGTCAGGACAAAGGTGTCTTCGCTGTTGCTCACTTGCTGTTCCCCCTAGCCCCGCGCCCGGCGCGCCATCTCGTGCAGCACCTTGGAGGCGGGCACGGGCGACTGCCGGACACCGGTCAGCTTCTGGTTGAGGTACGTGGTGTGGGCGGCGGTGGCCGCCGTGAACTCGGCGCTCGTGCCCTGCGGACGGAACCCGTGCCGTACCGCGAGCTTCCGCAACTCCTTGTCCGTGCCGAGGAGTTCGCCGAGCGCCCGGCCCTCGTCCGTGAGGGGGACGACGGTGTGGTCGCTGTTCGCGGTGGTGTCGGGGTAGAGGACGGTCAGGTCGCCGACGTCCTGGCCCTGCGCGAGCAGCGAGGCGACCTGCGACTCGTACACAAGGACGAGCGGGTTGCCGACGCCGCTGATGAAGTCCCTGAACGCCGCGTCCGAACTGGTCTGCTGGGCGCCCTGGACGCTGATCAGCTTGCGCATCAGCGGTGCCGTGCGGTTCACCGCCGCGGTGCCGTCGGCGACCCGGCCGCCGTCGGCGACGTACGAGGCGGCGGCGAGGTAGAGCGCGCCGGAGTTCGAACTGGTCGGATCCGTGGTGGAGATGAAGAGCGTGCCGCTCAACTCACCGTGCCGCTCGGCCCCCTTGAGCTGCTGCCAGGTCCTGTCGGCACCGGCGGCCTTGAGGTAGGCGGCCATCTTGAACGTGCCGTTGCCCTTGGCCGGCAGGGTCGCGAGCCCGTTGTCCGCCAGCACCGCGGCGGCGCTCCGGTGCGCCACGACGACGAGGGGCGAGTAGAAGGGACGCGGCAGGGGCTGCCGTACGTCGTACTTCGCGGCCAGTTCGTCGGCGGGGGCCTGGCTGGACGGGAAGGCGAAGTCGTACCCCTTGAGGTCGAGTCCCTCCATGGCCCAGGACCCGGAGGTCTCCGTCTTCAGGGTGTAGCCCTTGGCAGCGAGGGCCTTCACCACATCCGGATCGGCGAAGAACTCAGCCTTCTCCGAACCGATCACTCCCAGCACGGTCTTCGTTGCCGTGCTCTTGTCCTGCTTCTCGCGGCCCGCGACGACGGCTGCTGCCACTCCGCCGATCAGGAACACCGCCAGGACGATGGCGACTATTCGTCTCACACCTGGAGCCTGCTCCCGGAACCCAACGTTCCCCACGGTTCCGGGTGAACGCGGGGTGACGACCCCATCCCAGTACGCAACCGGACCGGCCCGTTCCGGCCGCCCCGTTCGGGGCGCCCCTTCAGGGGCGCGGGGAACTGTGCGACCAGCCGCCATGGATCCGCGACTTCATACGGACCGCAGCTTCGTGCCGGCACATGGCGGAGCGCAATGGCACCCGGCCCGCGCGTCGCTGCGGGTGCACGCGGACCGGGGCCGACCGGGGGAGCCCTGAGGGCTCAGTGGGTGGTGAGTGCGCGGCGGGCCTCGGTGGCCGCCGTGTGCGCGTCCATGCGCTCGGCGGCCAGGATCGCGGCCGCCGTGTCCGCGCGGGACGCCGCGACGACGAGGGCGCGGCCCGCGAGGGCGTGCGCCCGCTCGTGGAGCGCCACGATCTTGTCGGACCCGGCGGTGGTACCGGCACCGGTCACCGAAGCGCGGACCGGCGCACGGCCCCCGCGAAGACGCGCGACCTGCCCGGTCAGCCGCTCGGCGGCGACGTCGAGCTCGGCGGACGGTTCGATCCCGCGCAGCTCGTCGGTCACGGCCAGCAGTGCCGCGAGATGGCCGGCGAGCTGGATGTCCAGCTCCTCTTCGCGCGACCGATGGGGAAAGTCGGCGGTGCCGGCCATCGTGTGGACCGACTTGGTGCGGATCGGTTCGTACATGGGAGATGGCCTCCTGTGCTCTGACAGGAAACCATCCTAGCTTGGATTTCGTCTAAAGTTGAGCAGATTCGGAAAAGCGGGCCGGGTGACCACGGAGCGTGACTGATTGGGCGTCAGGGCTGGCCGTATCCGTCCAGGAAGTTGCCGATCCGGGTCACGGCGTCCGTCAGGTCCCGTGCCGTCGGCAGCGTGACGACCCGGAAGTGATCGGGCTCCGGCCAGTTGAAGCCCGTCCCCTGCACCACCATGATCTTCTCGGTCCGCAGCAGGTCCAGCACCATCTGCCGGTCGTCCTTGATCTTGAAGACCTTCGGGTCGAGGCGCGGGAAGAGATAGAGCGCGCCCTTCGGCTTCACGCACGTCACGCCGGGGATCTGCGTCAGCAGCGCGTGCGCCACGTCCCGCTGCTCCCGCAGCCGCCCGCCGGGGAGTACGAGGTCGTTGATCGTCTGCCGCCCGCTCAGCGCGGCGACCACACCGTGCTGACCCGGCATGTTCGCGCACAGCCGCATGTTCGCGAGGATGGTCAGCCCCTCGATGTACGAGTCGGCGTGCGCCCGCGGCCCCGAGATCGACATCCACCCGACCCGGTACCCGGCCACCCGGTACGCCTTCGACATGCCGTTGAAGGTGAGCGTCAGCAGATCCGGGGCGACCTTCGCGGTCGGCGTGTGCGTGGCCTCGTCGTACAGGATCTTGTCGTAGATCTCGTCCGAGCAGACCAGCAGGTTGTGGCGGCGGGCGATGTCGGTCAGCCCCCGCAGCATCGCCTCGTCGTAGACCGCGCCCGTCGGGTTGTTCGGGTTGATGATCACGATCGCCTTGGTGCGGTCGGTGACCTTCCGCTCCACGTCGGCCAGATCGGGCATCCAGTCGGACTGCTCGTCGCACCGGTAGTGCACGGCCGTACCGCCTGACAGTGACACGGCGGCGGTCCACAGGGGGTAGTCGGGCGCAGGTACGAGCACCTCGTCGCCGTCGTCCAGCAGGCCCTGCATCGCCATCACGATCAGCTCGGAGACGCCGTTGCCGATGAAGACGTGCTCGACGTCGGTCTCGATGCCGAGGGTCTGGTTGTGCATGACGACGGCCCGGCGCGCCGCCAGCAGGCCCTTCGCGTCGCCGTACCCGTGTGCCGACGAGACGTTGCGGAGGATGTCCTCCAGGATCTCGGGCGGGCACTCGAACCCGAACGCGGCCGGATTCCCCGTGTTCAGCTTGAGAATGCGATGCCCAGCCGCTTCGAGCCGCATCGCCTCCTCGAGCACCGGGCCCCGGATCTCGTAACAGACGTTGGCGAGCTTGGTCGACTGGATCACCTGCATGTCCGTGAGCTTACGGCCGGGTAACGCTTCCCGCGGCGTGTTTTCCACCACGTGAGACGGGTGGTTTGAGTGGTTATCGTCGGTAGCTGTCCCGTCGGCCTCTCCCGTCCCTACAATGCGCGGCCATGTCGAGGCCACCTGAGAACGAGAACGGGGTGTCCGGCGCGAACGCCGCGAACAACGCGGCCGGCGCGCCGGCCGCCCATGGTGCGCGTCGGGAAGGCGACGAGCCCGTGGTCCCGCCGATCGTGTACCACCCGCAGGCCGAGGAGACCCCGGCGTACGACGAGTACGCCGACCCGGCGACTGCCCACGGCTGGCAGAACGCGTACGACGTGACCCGCGAGCTGCCACCGGTGGCCGCCGGAGCGGAGGATCGCCGCCGGGTCGGCGGTGACCGAACGAGCGACGGCCACCGGGCCGGCGGCCGTCGTTCCCGGCGGAAGCCCAGAGCCTTGCCGTCACGGCGTGTGGTGGTCGCCGCCGGGGCGGTGGGCGCGGTGTCCCTGGCCGCCGTGATGGCCGGGTTCGCCTTCGGGCCGTCGGACGGCGGAGGGCGAGGCAACGAGGACCGCACGAGCCCGACGGCCGGGGATTCCGCGTCGCCCACGGACGCCAGGTCCTCGGGCGGAGCCCCCGTCGCACGGTCGTCCGACGGCGGGGAGCCGTCTCGCACAGGGGACCCGAGCAACTCGGCGAGCCTCGACCCGACGGGCGACGAGACCGAGGACCCCTCGGCCAAATCCCCCACCACCCCTTCGGCCCCCGCCACACCCACCGCCACCACGAGCCCGAGGGGCCCGGGCAACTCCGACGGCAATCCGGGGCGCGGCCAGGGCGGCACCAAGGGGCCCAAGTGACCGGGAGGGCGACCCCGTTCACGCTCACTGTGCCGGGGGGATGGGCAGGAGCAGTCCGGGAATGCGAGGGAATCGGCCAACGTCGCGCCTGAGGCGACTCCTTGCCCGTACCCCCCTCTCGCTTCACAATGTGCATGACAGACCCGTGGGCGGCCGGAGATTCTCCGGCCGCCCCAGTCACAATGAGGGGACCCCCACATGAGAAAGCCTCTCGGCGCCGCGATCTTCGCCCTGGTGATAGCCGGGGCGGGCGCGGCACCCGCGGTCGCGGCGCCCGACCCCCAGTCGGCGGCCGTCGTGGACACGGACACCGCCACGTCGGTGGTCAGAGACGCCGTCACCTCCACGACGGCGGCCGTGTCCAGGATCACCGCGCCGACCGTCCAGGCCGTCAACTTCGCCGGCACCGTCTCGCTCAGCAACTGCTCGGGCTCAGTCGTCCGCTTCCCGGACTCGGAGGACAACGACCCGGCGATGGTCATGTCCAACGGCCACTGTCTGGAGACCGGCTTCCCCGCGGCCGGTGAGGTCATCGTCGACCGGGCGTCCAGCCGCACCTTCGGCCTGCTCAACGCCGCGGGCACCCGGGTCGCCACCCTGCGGGCCAGCAAGATCGCGTACGCGACGATGACCGACACGGACGTCTCGCTGTACCAGCTCACCACCACGTACGCGCAGATCAAGAGCTCGTACAACATCAGCCCGTTGACGCTGAACGACACGCACCCCGTCGCCGGGACCGCCATCACGGTCGTCTCGGGCTACTGGAAGCGGACCTACGCCTGCAACGTCGACGGCTTCGCCTACCGCCTCAAGGAAGGCGCCTGGACCTGGAAGGACTCGGTCCGCTACACCTCGGCCTGCCAGACCATCGGCGGCACCTCGGGCTCGCCCGTCGTCGACAACGCCACCGGCAACGTCGTCGCCGTCAACAACACCGGCAACGAGGACGGCGGCCGCTGCACCGACAACAACCCCTGTGAGGTCGACGAGAGCGGCAACGTGACCGTCCGCGCGGGTATCAACTACGCCCAGGAGACCTACCAGATCCCGGCGTGCTTCGGCATCGACAACAAGCTCGACCTGAGCGCGAGCGGGTGCACCCTGCCCAAGCCGTGATCCCGAGGCGGGCGGTCACGGAGCAGTTCGGCGGACCGCCCGCCCCGCGAGCACATCCGTCCGGCGCCCGTCCTCCACGACGAAACGCCCGTCGATCAGGACATGCGGGATGCCGGTCGGCAGCGTACGGGGATTCTCGAAGGTCGACCCCGCCGCCACCGTGGCCGGATCGAACAGCACCAGATCCGCCCGGTACCCCTCACGGACCAGCCCCCGGTCGGGCAGGCGCAGCCGAGCCGCCGGCCGTGACGTCAGATGGGCGACGCACTCCTCCAGACCGAGGACGCCCAACTCCCTCACATACCGGCCGAGGTACTGCGGGAACGTGCCGTACGCCCGCGGGTGGGGCTTGTCGCCGCGCAGGATGCCGTCCGAGCCGCCGGTGTGGACGCGGTGCCGCATGATCGCCTGCACGTTCTCCTCGTGACCGACGTGCTGGAGGATCGTCGAGCCGAGCCCGTCGTCGAGGAGCAGCCGCCGCGCGGTGACCCAGGGAGCCTCGCCACGGGCGTCGGCCGACTCCTGCACGGTCCGGCCCACATACTCCGCGAGCGCCGCATCGGCCACACCCGAGATCTCGATGGTGTCCCACTCGATGGGAACGCCGTGGCACCCGTCCGCGCCCACCACCTCCATGTGATGCCGGATCCGCTCGGCGGTCCCGTCGTCCTTCAACCGGCCGAGAATCGCCTCGGGACCTCCCTCGCTGGCCCAACTGGGCAGCATGGCCACGAGAGTCGTACAGCCGGGCGTGTACGGATACGTGTCCAGGCTGATGTCGGCCCCACCGGCGAGCGCCTGATCGACGAGCGCCAGCAGATCGGGCCCTCTTCCCTTGTTCACACCGAAGTTCATGGTGGCGTGGGCCAGATGAAGGGAGCAGCCCGCCTCGCGCGTCAGCTCCACCATCTCTCTGTACGCGTCCAGGGCCCCGGCTCCGTACGACCGATGATGCGGACAGTAGTAGCCGCCGAACTCCGCAACCACCCGGCACAACTCGGTGAGTTCGGCGTCCTTGGCGTACATGCCCGGGGTGTAAGTGAGCCCCGACGACATCCCGACCGCACCCTCCCGCATGCCGTCGGCGACCAACTGCCGCATCCGGTGCAGTTCTTGTGGCGTCGCCGCGCGATCGTCCCAGCCGACGGCGAGCATCCGCACCGAGCCCTGAGGAATCAGATAGGCGGCATTGACGGCGATGCCCTCACCGTCAAAACCATGATCCAGCCGGTCCAGATACTCGCCCACGGACCGCCAGCTGAAGTCGATGTCGTCCCCGTTGCCGTTCCACCCGGTGATCGCCCTGCGCACCTCGGCGAGGGTCCGGCCGTCGACGGGCGCGTATGACAGCCCGTCCTGCCCGATGACCTCCAGCGTCACGCCCTGCGCGACCTTCGCGCTGTGGTCGGGGTCCCGGAGCAGGGCCAGATCACTGTGGGCGTGCATGTCGATGAAGCCGGGGGAGAGGACGAGCCCTTCGGCGTCCAGAACGCGCCGGGCCACGGGCCGCAGGCACCCAGCGGCAGCGGCCTCCTGGACGATGGCGGTGATCCTGCCGCCCTCGATCCCCACGTCGGCCCGGTAGGAGGGCCCTCCGCTCCCGTCGACAACCTCCACGTCCCGAATGACCAGATCCATCACGGCGGGCTCCTAGAAGTAGGTGCGGATGTAGTCGACGACCGTGCCGTCCTGCTCCACCACGGGAATCAGCTCCCACTTGTCGAAGGAGGTGCAGGGATGCGAGAGCCCCATACCCACCCAGTCACCGACCTGGAGCTCGACTCCCTCGGCAGTACGAATCCAGGCGTGCTGATCGGACAGCCCCGTGACAGCGATACCGTCCGCCGACCGCTCACCCGCACCCGCATCGGCACCCGAGCGCACGACCTGCACCTCGGGCAGATCAAGGTCGTACGCGGCATCCCGCTTGCCGGCGTTGACGAAGGCCTGCTCGGCCGAGGGACGGGAGACGACCTGGGCCCAGAGCCGGAACGCGGGCTGGAGGGCACCCTCCTCGGGAACCCGGTTGAACGGGGTGATCTTCCGATAGTGCCCGTCGTCGTGTGAGACATAGGCGCCGGACCGCAGCAACTTCAATACGGGCACCGACAGTTCGGGGATCCCGGCGAAAACATCGGCCACGGCATCGAACCAGGCGCTGCCGCCCGCACTCACCACGACCTGATCCAGCCCCTCGAAGCGACCGTCCTTGTCGAAGTCGACGGCGAGCGAGACAAGCCGCCGAAGCCAGCCACGCACCCGCTCCGAATCGGCGTCCGGCACCTCTCCCTCGTACCCCGCGACACCCACGAGCCGCAGGGTGTCCACTCCACCGACGGCATCGGCGACGGCGGAGCACTCTTCCTCGGTCCGCACACCGGTCCGGGCACCCTCACCGGCAGCCAGCTCGACGACGACGTCCACGGGCCGAACGGCACCCCGCAGCGCGGAGTCCATCAACTCCACCCCACGCACGGAGTCGACGTAACAGACGAAACGGAACTCGGGATCGGCGGCGAGCTGCGCCGAAACCCACTTCAGAGCAGCGGCATCCACCACTTCATTCGCGAGAAAGACCCGCTGGACCCCGAACGCCCGCGCAACCCGCACCTGATGAGGCACGGCCAGCGTGATCCCCCAGGCCCCATGCTCGATCTGCCGCTGGAAAAGCTGGGGAGCCATGGAGGTCTTGCCGTGCGGGGCGAAGGCGAGCCCGTGCCGGACCGAGTACGTCTCCATGAGCCGCAGATTGTGATCGAGCCGCTCGGCGGACAGGGCGAGCACCGGAGTGGTGAAGCCACCACTGAACAGATTGCGGCGCTGGGCGGCCAGCTCACCGACGGTCAGCCCGTCGGCATCGGGCGGGAGCCCCTTGAAGCGGTGGTCGACACGCTCGTCCGCGAGCGAGGCAAGACGCTCCGCACCGGTGCCGGAGACGGAATCGGCGGCCATGAAGCCTCCCAAATATTCGCCGTTGCACTCCTTGCAACAGTCATTGCGTATCGCGCTTACTGCTGTCTAACATCTCGGCCAACGCCGGGTCAACGAAGCCGCAGAGACCCGCAGAGGCCAAGGAGCCCAAGCCATCGTGACCCCCACCGGACCCGCCCCCACGGTCGCCGCGCACCCCGCGCCCGCCGTGGACGTCGTCACCCTCGGCGAGTCCATGGTCACGTTCCTCCCCTCCCGCCCGGGCCGCCTCGCCGACGTGCCGTCCTTCGACCGGGCGATCGGGGGCGCGGAGTCCAACGTGGCCTGCGTCCTGGCCGCCGCCGGCCACACCGCGAAGTGGGTCAGCAGGGTCGGCGCCGACGGCTTCGGCGACCACCTGACCGAGGCGATCGGCGCGTACGGCGTCGACACCTCCGCCGTGCAACGCGACCCCACCCGCCCCACAGGCATCTACTTCCGCACGGCGAGCGACCGCTCCACCGACGCCCACGAGGTGGCGTACTACCGCACGGGCTCCGCGGCCTCGGCCATGTCCAGGTCCACCCTCGACATGGCGGCCGTCCACTCGGGCCGGATCCTCCACCTCTCCGGCATCACAGCGGCGCTCTCCCCCGACTGCCGCTCCCTCCTGACCGCCCTCACGGCACCCGCCCCCACCCGCCCCCTGATCTCCTTCGACGTCAACTACCGCGCAGGCCTCTGGCCGACCCCCTCCGAGGCAGGAGCCACCCTCCTCACCCTCGCCCGCGGCGCCGACCTCGTCTTCGTGGGCGAGGACGAGGCAGAAGCGGCCTGGGGCATCACCGGCGGCCCCACGGCGATCCGCGCCGCGCTCCCCGAGCCCCGCGTACTGGTGGTCAAGAACGGCAGCCAAGGCGCCACGGCCTTCGAGGCGGCGTCTCCCACGCACCCGCACCCGCGTACGGACGCGAGGGGGCGTGTCGGGGGGTGTCCGCCCGCAGCGGATGGCGTGTCGACCGGTAGCCCTTCCAAGGCAACCGATTCCACGCCAGACCGAGGACGGACACCCCCCGGCGCGCACCCGCCGCCCACCCCACGCGAGGGCGACCCCACGACGGCGCGGTACTCGCCCACCCCACGCGAGGGCGACCGAACCACGGCGAGCCACCCGACCGACACCATCACGTTCGTCCCCGCCCTCCACGTGGACGTAGTGGCCCCCGTGGGCGCGGGCGACGCCTTCGCAGCCGGCTTCCTGTCGGCGACCCTCCGCGGACTCCCGCCACGAACCCGCCTCCGCCACGGCCACCTCATGGCCGCCGCCGCGCTCACCGATCCCGGAGACCTCGGCGCACCCCCCTCCCGCGACCACGCCGACCGCCTCGCCGCCCTGGACGACGACGCGTGGGGGACACTTCGACTCGGCCCCGGCTGGACGCACACCGCAGACCGGGCCCAGGAGGAGGTACCCACCCCATGAGCCAGACCGTCGACAGAGCGCTGTCCATCCTGCCGCTCCTAGCCGAGGGCCCCGCGGACCTGGGCCAGGTCGCCGACCGCCTGGGCGTCCACAAGTCCACCGCCCTGCGCCTCCTGCGCACGCTCCACGAACACGGCCTCGTCTACCGCCAGTCCGACCAGCGCTACCGCCTCGGCGCCCGCCTCTTCGCCCTGGCCCAGGAGGCCGTCGAGAACCTCGACGTCCGGGAGATCGCCCACCCCCACCTCGTACGCCTCAACGAGCAGTGCGGCCACACCGTCCACCTCGCCGTGCACGAGGAGGGCGAGGTCCTCTACATCGACAAGGTGGAGAGCCGCTACCCGGTCCGGATGTACTCCCGTATCGGCAAACCGGTCGCCATCACGGTCGCCGCGGTCGCGAAACTGCTCCTCGCCGACCTCCCGGAAACCGAGCGCCACACCCTGGCGGACAAGCTCGACTACCCGATGTACACCTCCCGCTCGACCCCCAACGCCCCGGCGTTCCTGAGGGAGTTGGAGAAGGTACGGGACCAGGGCTGGGCCACGGACCTCGGCGGCCACGAGGAGTCCATCAACTGCGTGGCCGCCCCCATCCGCGGCACCGACGGCCGAGTCGTCGCCGCCATGTCCGTCTCCGCCCCGAACGTCGTCGTCACCGCCGACGAACTCCTCACACTGCTCCCACTGGTGCGCCGTACCGCGGCGGCCATCAGCGGCGAGTACTCAGGCAAGACCCCGACGAAGGAAACCAGCTCATGACCGACAAGATCGCCCTCACCCCCAAGACCCACACCACCCCGCCGGCCAAGTTCTCGCACGGCGTCAGGAAGGGGAACATCCTCCAGGTCGCGGGCCAGGTCGGCTTCCTGCCCGCCGTGGAGGGCCAGCCGCCGACGCCGGCCGGCCCGACGCTGCGCGAGCAGACGCTCCAGACCCTCGCCAACGTCAAGGCCATCCTCGAAGAGGGCGGCTCCTCCTGGGACGACGCGATGATGATCCGCGTCTACCTCACGGACGTGGACCACTTCGCGGAGATGAACGCGATCTACAACGCGTACTTCGAGGAGCAGGGCCTGACAGCACCCCCCGCGGCCCGCACGACGGTGTACGTGGGCCTCCCGGCGGGCCTGCTGATCGAAATCGACACGCTCGCGGTACTGAACGACTGAGCCTCACCCTCGCGCCCCTTCAGGGGCGCGGGGAACGGCGCGCCCAGCCCCAAACAACCGGCGCCCGGCCATCAGCACCACCCCCCACAAAACCGGCACCCAAACCCCCACACCCCCAAACCCCCGCACGCCGAACAGCGATCCCCCCTGCCCAAAAACACCATGCCCTTAAGCAGAGGACCTCCCCATGTCATTGCTCCTCGCAGCCACCCCCACCCCAGAAGCGCCACCCCACACAGGCGGCCTGCTCCTCCTCATGGACGGCACCGCGGGCCTCCTCACGGTCGCGGCCCTCGGCATAGTCCTGCTCCTGGTCCTGATCATCAAAGTCAGACTGCAGCCCTTCGTCGCACTGCTCGCGGTGTCCATAGCCGTCGGCCTCTCGGCCGGCCTCTCCGTCACCGAACTCTTCGGCACGGTCCAGCGGTCGGCCTCCGTCTCGATGATCGAGTCGGGCATGGGCGGCATCCTCGGCCACGTCGCGATCATCATCGGCCTGGGCACGATGCTCGGCGCGATCCTGGAGGTGTCCGGCGGAGCCGAGGCGCTCTCGGCCCGCCTGCTCAACCTGTTCGGCGAGAAGCGCGCCCCGCTGGCCATGGGCCTGACCGGCCTCATCTTCGGCATCCCGGTCTTCTTCGACGTGGGCATCTTCGTCCTCGCACCGATCGTGTACGCGGCCGCCAAGCGCTCCGGCAAGTCGATCCTGCTCTACTGCATGCCGCTCCTCGCGGGCCTGTCGATGACCCACGCGTTCCTGCCGCCGCACCCCGGCCCGGTCGCCGCCGCCGGTCTGTTCAAGGTGGACCTGGGCTGGGTCATCCTGATGGGCGTGGTCGTCGGCATCCCGGCCGTGCTCGCCGCGTGGGCGTACGCCGCCTGGATCGGCAAGCGCATCTTCGTCCCCGTACCGCAGGACATGGTCGAGGCCGCGGACGAGGCGAAGGCGGCGGTGGCCGCGGAGCGCGCGGCGCGCCGCGCGGCGGTCGGCGGAGCCACGGACGGCGCAGACACAACCACGATCAAGACCACAGGCACGGCCAAGAGCACAGGCACAGGCTCCGGTTCGGTAGCCGTCGCCATCGGCGAAGACCCGGCCGGGGACCCCGCCGAGCAACCGCCCTCCCTCTCCACGGTCTTCCTCATCATCGGTACGCCACTGCTGCTGATCCTCGCCGCGACGTTCTCCTCCATCGCGTTGGACCCGTCGACGTTCCGCTCGGTCATCGAGTTCTTCGGGCACCCCTTCGTCGCGCTGACGATCGCGCTGCTCATGGCGTACTACCTGCTGGGCATCCGGCGCGGCTGGTCCCGCAAGTCGCTGGAGACGGTGTCGACGGCGTCCCTGAAGCCGGTCGGCAACATCCTGCTGGTGGTCGGCGCGGGCGGCGTCTTCGGCGCCGTACTGAAGGGCTCGGGGATCGCGGACGCGCTGGCCGACACGTTCAACGACGTGGGCCTGCCCATCATCGTGCTGGCCTGGCTGATCTCCGTCGTGCTGCGGGTCGCCCAGGGTTCGGCGACGGTCGCCATCGTCACCACGGCCGGCATCGTCGTCCCGCTCGTCGAGGGACAGGACCTCTCCCAGGCCCATCTGGCGCTGATCATCATGGCGATCTCGGCCGGTTCGATCTTCGCCTCGCACGTCAACGACGGAGGCTTCTGGATCGTCGCCAAGTACTTCGGCATCTCCGAACGCGACACCCTCAAGTCCTGGACGGTCCTGGAAACGGTGCTGTCGGTGGCGGGCTTCGCGATGGCGGCGCTGCTGAGCGTCTTCATATAGCGGGACGAAGCGGAGCCCGGCTGTTCCTGGCACAGGATCGTCGACCATACTGCCCGCTGTGGAGCAGCGCATAGGACCCAACATCCAGCCCCTGCAAGGCGCCGCGGTCGACCCGGCGTTCGTGCCCGGCATCACGGGCCCGCGCCCCGCCGAGCCGAAGGACGCCGAGTCGACGGAGGCCGCGGAGGCGGCTTCGCCTGCCGACGAGGCCGTCTCGGAGGAGACGGCCTCGAAGGAGGAGACGGCCTCCAAGAAGCGGACGCCTGCCAAGCAGACGGACCTCAAGAAGGAAGCCGCAGAGGAGGAACCCTCCGACGAAGAGCTCTCCGGCGACGAGCCCTCCGGCGAGGGACCTTCCGGCGATGAGCCGGAGGAACCGAAGGAGCCCGAGGAGCCGGAGGAGGCTCCCGAGGGAGGCCCCGTCTTCGAGGCCTCCGACCGCCGCGCGAAGATCGTCGCCGACCACAGTGGCGTACGGCTGAGCCTGGACGACCAGGAGGCCGAGTTCCGCTGGGAGGAGATCGGCGCGGTCGAGACCGAGTCACCGCGATTCGGGAAGCGGTTCACCATCACGGTGCACACCCCCGACCGCCGCTGGTACCCGATCGAGATCGAGGCGACGGCCAGGTCCCGCTTCAAGGAGTGGGAGACCCAGCTGGACGAGGTCCTGGACACGTACTTCGAGGACGCCGAAGAGGCGGCCGAAGAGGAAGAGGTCGAGGAGAGCGCCCCGTAAGGGGCGCGGGGAACTGCGCGACAAGCCACAACGGCCCCGCAGTTCCCCACGCACCTCAAGCCTCAGACCTCAAACCGCGCCGGCTCAACTGCAGTACTGCGCTTCCTTCCCGATGGACCGGTACATGCAGTCGGAGTTCTCCAACAGCTGCAGCACGGCGTCGCGGTTCCGCGCGGTCTCCCGCTCGATCACCTCGTCGGGCGGGTAGAAACCGCCCCCGCCGCTGGACCCCGGATACATCTCGAACGTGTAGGCGAAGATCTTCTGACTGCCCCACAGGTAGTCGTCGATCGACCCGTCGGTGATGTAGAGGTCGCTGGCCTGCTCGGGCGTGTAGCCGTTGCTGGCGGCCATCTTCTGACCGACCGCGGCGAACGCGTTGCGGTCGTCGACCGTCATCCCGGTCGTGGTGTCCGCGGTGGTGTAGCCGAAGGGCCACAGCACCAGCTCGCTGTACGTGTGGAAGTCCACGCCCGTCCTGATCTGCTGCTTGCCGCCCACGACCCGGCTGCGTACGAAGTCGGCGACGACCTTGACCTCGGGCGCGGACTCGGGCGCCGTACCCCGGTAGGTCTCGGAGGACGTCGAGCCCGAGGAGCCGCCGCAGCAGCCCCAGCGGTAGTTCCAGTTGCGGTTCATGTCGGTGCCGACGTACGAACTGCCCGTGTTGGGCTGGCGGTTCTTGCGCCACGAGCGGTAGGCGCCGGACGCGATGTCGTACTCGCCGCCGTCCGGGTTGAGGTCCGGGACGATCCAGATCTCGCGGTTGTTCACCATGTTCGTGACGCGGGAGTCGGAGCCGTACCCGGCGCCCAGCTCACGCAGCAGATAGAGCGCCATCTCCACGGTGAGGTGCTCGCGCGCGTGCTGGTGGTGGGTGAACAGGACCTCGGGCTCGGACTCGTCGGTCGCGACGTTGTCGCTGATCTTGATGGCGACGATGTCCCGGCCCTGGTACGACTTCCCGATCACGCGCTTGCTCATGATGCTCGGGTAGGCGGCCAGGCGCTGGTTGATCTCCGTGTTCATCTCGGCGTAGTTGTGATACCGCGAGTCGGCGGAGGGGAAGTCGAGGATGCCCACGTCGGCGGCGCTCGACCGGTCGGGGGCCGAGCCGAGGGGCGTGACCTCGTAGCCGAGCTGCTTCAGCTTCTTCGCCTGGGCCGCGCGTCCCGAGACGACGACGGTCTCCTCGTCGGCCTCGTCGATCGAGACACCTGTCCGGGCGATCGCCGTACGGGTGGCCGAGGTGCTGCCGTGGACATGGATCTCGTACTGACGGATCTCGTCCGTGTCGGAGGCGGGAGCCGCCCCGGAGGCGCCGGTCGCGCTGGTCGTGGCGGCGATGGGAGCCGCGAGAGCCAGGGCGAGCAGCGTGGCGAGCGCGGCGGTGCGCCGGCCGCGTCTGCCGGGTGAGGGGGGTGCGGCGGGCGTTCCGCCGCCTTTGATGCGAAGTCGCATTGATTCTCCTAGATTCTCCAGAAATTCCGGGATCACCGGAAGTGTGGGGAGTGGAGCGGGGGGTGGATCGGTGCGACGTGCCGGGGCTGTCCGCCGAATGCGCCGACAGGACCCCGTGTGCGGGTGTGGCGCTCATCGTGGGGCTATGGCATGTCCGGGTCAAGACCAGAAGGAAACCGGCCACCGCAAACCGGCCGCGCCCCTTCAGGGGCGCGGGGAACTGCGCGACCAGCCCCCACCGGTCCGCAGGCATCGGACGGCCTGCCCGCGGAGCGCCAGGCGCACGCGGGGCGGCACAGGGCGCACGCGCCGGGCGCAATGCATATATGCGGCCCGGCAGTGTACGCGCCCACACCCCACACGTCGCGGACCCACCCAAAGTGCACCCACGGGTGTGACGCGCGCGTGCGAAGCCGAGGCGCAGCCGGAAAGCTGGGGACCGGCACAGGAGGAGCCACCCACTCCGGCTCCCGTCTCACACCCAGAGGACTGGCTGATCATGGGCGGATCAGCGCCGCGAAGGGTTCATCAGCCACCGGTCGAGACGACCAGCTTCGTCGACCGGCGGGACGAACTGGCCGAGGGGCGGCGACTGTTGGCCACCGCGCGACTGGTCACGCTGACCGGACCCGGCGGCGTCGGCAAGACGCGGCTGGCCGGGCGGATCGCCGCCCGGGTCGAGCGGGCGTTCCCGGACGGCGTGCGCTTCGCACACCTCGCCGGCCTGCACGACCCGGAGCTCGTCCCGCTGGCCGCGGCCGACGCGCTCGGCCTGCACGACCACTCCGAACAGCCGCCCCTGGGCGCACTGGTCGAGCAGCTGCGGGACCGTCGGCTGCTCCTGGTCCTCGACAACTGCGAGCATCTGCTGTCCGCCTGCGCGGAGTTGGCGGCCGCGCTGCTGCACGGCACGACCGGCGTCCGGGTCCTCGCGACGAGCCGCCACCGCATGGCCCTCACGGAGGAACACCTCCTGGACGTACGGCCCCTGCAGGTGCCCGACCCGGACTCGGATCTCTCGGCCGCCGCGACCTACCCGGCCCTGGCGCTCTTCGCCGACCGGGCCGCGGCCGTCGTCCCCGGTTTCGAACTCACCCCCGACAACCGGGCCGCCGTGGCCCGCCTCTGCCGCCGCCTCGACGGCCTGCCCCTCGCCATCGAGCTCGCGGCCGTCCGTATGCGCGTACTCGGCGTCGACCAGCTCGTCGCCCGGCTCGACGACCGCTACCGCCTCCTCACCACCGGCAGCCCGGCCGTCCTGCCCCGCCACCAGACACTGCGCGCGGCGGTCGACTGGAGCCACGAACTCTGCACGGAGGCCGAGCAGTTGGTGTGGGCGCGGGCCTCGGTCTTCGCGGGGAGCTTCGACCTGGAGGCGGCGGAGGCGGTGTGCGCGGACGCGGACACGGGCCCGGATCCGGACGGGCGCGCGGACGAACGCCACCACAAGGCCGAGGGCGTACACCCCCAGGACGTCCTGGAAGCCGTGGCCGGACTCGTCGACAAGTCCGTGCTGTGCAGGGAAGGCGGCCCCGGCACGGCCAGGTACCGCCTGCTCGACACGCTGCGGCACTACGGGCTCGACAAGCTGCGGCAGCGGCCCGGGGAGGAGTCGGCCGCCCGGCGCCGGCAGCGGGACTGGGCCCAGGAGGTGGCCGCGGAGTGCGAGCGGAGGTGGTTCGGGCCGGGGCAGCGGGAGATCGTGGCCCGGCTGCGGGCCGACCAGGACAACCTGCGGGCCGCCCTGGAGTTCAGCCTCACCGTGCCGGGCGAGGCCCGCGCCGGACTCGGGCTCGCCGGGACCCTCTGGTTCTACTGGCACGCCTGCGGAGCGCCCCGCGAGGGCCGGTACTGGCTGGACCGCGCGCTCGACGCGCACCCCGAGCCCACCCGCGAGCGTGCCAGGGCGCTCTGGGTCGCGGGTCTGCTCGCCGGCTGCCCCGAGGACCTCACCAGGGGCCGCCACCGCGCCGAGGACGCCCGCGCGCTCGCCCGCCGCCTGGGTGATCCGGCCGAGGTGGCGCACGCCGAGTACCTGCTCGGTCTGATGGCCCTGTTCGGCGACGACCTCCCCGCCGCCCTGGCGCACTACGAGGCTGCCGTCGCCCGCAACCCCGTCGACGGCCAGCTCCCCAGCCTCGCCGTCCTCGACCAGGTCGAACTCGCCGCCAGCCTCGCCTTCCTGGGCCACACCGACCGGGCCGTCCAGGTCTGCGAGGACGCCCACCGCCTCTGTGAGGAGCACGGCGAGGAATGGGTCCGCTCGTACGTCCTGCGCGTCCTCGCCCTCGCGTACGCGGAACGCAAGGAGTGGGACCGCGCGGAGCCCCATGCCCGTGACGCGCTGCGCCGCAAGCTCGCCGTGCACGACGTCATCGGCATCGGTCTCACCCTCGACCTGCTGGTGGTCATCACCGCGGCCCGCGGCGCCCATGAACGCGCCGCCGTCCTGCTCGGCGGCGCCGACCGCGTCTGGGCCGGCATCGACGGCAACCGCTTCGGCTCCACGACGTACAACTCCGCGCGCAGGGAGAGCGAGACGCGGGTGCGGGCGGCCGTCGGAGCGGGGGTCTTCGACCGGGCGTACCGGCGCGGCGGCGGGCTCGGGCTCACCGCGATCGTCTCGTACGCCCTCCAGGAAACCGGGAGACCGGTCGTCCCCGGCCCCCGCCGGGCCGACGGGAACCCTCCCCCGGACTCCGGCCGCGGGGACCCCCGTCTCGCCTCGCTCACCCGGCGCGAGAGAGAGGTCGCCGAGCTCGTCGCCGACGGGCTCGCCAACCAGCAGATCGCCGACCGCCTGGTGATCGCCCGCCGCACCGCGGAAGGCCATGTGGAACGCATCCTCGGCAAGCTCGGCTTCAGCAACCGCAGCCAGATCGCGGCCTGGGTCTCGGCACGCCGCTGAACCCCGGTCCCGGGAACCAGCCGGCTCGCCCACAACCCGTTGGCCCGCCCACAACCAGGTGGATACGACAGAAGGGAAACCCTCGTGACCGCCGAATCGGCCCAGCCGTCCCGACCGGCTCAATCAGCCCCGTCCCAAGGGGCGTTCGACCACCGCATGGCGGTCTTCGGCTCCGACGACGGGTTCGTCGCGGCCGCGCTCCCCTTCCTCGCGGAAGGGCTCGCCGCACCGGACGAACCGCCGCCGGTGGCCATCGCCGACCCGGGCAGACTCGCCCTCCTGCGGGACGCGCTGGGCACGGACGCCAAGGGCGTCGGCTTCGTGCCCCACACCGAGTGGTACACGGGCTCGGCGGCCAACGCCGTCGCGCAGAGCGCCGGTTACCTCGCCGCGAACGCGGGCCCCGGCGGCCGTATCCATCTCCTCATGGAGCCGCACTGGGCCGGCCGCGCCGGGCGTTCGGCGCGCGAGACCACCGAGTGGATCCGCTACGAGTCGCTCGCCAACCTCCTCTTCGCGCCGTTCGCGACGACCGCCCTGTGCGCGTACGACACCCGCACCGCGGGCCCCGCCATCGTCGACGCCGCCCGCCGCGCGCACCCCGACACCCCGGTGTACGAGCAACCGGCCCGCCTGGTCCACGAGTTGGACTCGGTCGCCCTGCCCCCGCCGCCACCGGACGCCGAGCGCCTCACCGCACCGGACCGCGAGACCCTCCGCGAGCGGGCCCGGGCGCGCGGACTCGCCCCCGCGGACGCCGACCTGTTCGCGACGGCGGTCACCGAGGCGGCCGGCCCGTACACCCCCTCGATCCCCGCACCCTCCCTCCCCGAGGTCCTGCTGTGGGGCGAGGCGCCCGCCTGCGTCTGCGAGCTGCGCGTCCCCGAGCGGATCACCGACCCGCTCGCCGGCTTCGTCCCGCCGCCCGCCGAAGGTCCGGCACCGGGCCAGGGCCTGTGGTTCACCCGCCAGGTCTGCGCGTACGTGGACCTCCGGGACGCGGAGTCCGGCGACGGCTCGCTGATCCGTGTCCAGTACGCGTAGGCGGACACCCGGCACCCGGCGCCGCACGGTCCCGTACGCGCCCTCGTACGCTGCCCCGTACGGCGAAGGCACTCGCACGACCCGTAACCGGTGCGAACGCACGTTTTCAGGTAGGTATTCAGGTAGTCCTCCCCGTGTCCACGAGCCGCGGGGAGCCGAAGCTTTGGACATGCTGGAACTCTCCGGAGGACATCTTCCGGATCCCGACGCCGCGTACGGCTGGTACCCCCAACCACCCTTGGGAGCAGGCCACTCGAGCGTCGTGTACGACCCCCGTCCCGTCGCGGCGGCCGAGGCCCGCGCGGAGGTCAGGCGGCAGCTGGAGGGCTGGGGGCTCGCGGAACAGAGCGACACGGCGGAGCTGCTCGTCAGCGAACTCGTCACCAACGCCCTCATACACGCGGCGAGTCGCCTCCGCCTCACCCTCTCGGCCGCGCACGGAGTCCTGCGCTGCGAGGTCTCCGAGGCGGGCCGCCGCCCTCCGGAGGTGTCCCGAGCGGGCACCGCGGTGGGCGGCTGCGGGATGTTCCTGGTGGATGCGCTCGCGTGGCGCTGGGGCTGCCACCAGGACGGGCCGGGCCGGACCCTCTGGTTCGAACTCGGCACGTGCGGGTCCGACGGCTGTGGTCGGCGACAGCTGTAGTGCCCCGCGAGTTCCGGACGAACCGTTGTCAACCTCCGGAACCACAGCCCGGGCCCCGGTGGCGCGCCCAGCCGCCGGGGCCCGCCGGACGTCTTCTCCCCGATGCGCGCACTCCTCACCTGTGCACATCGGGTGGTGATCGCCGCACGCCCTCTTGTGCCCCCGTTCTCTTTACGCTTTCTTGATCCGCATGGCTGACACCTCTGGGAACGCGGACACCACTGGAAGCACGGCCACGGGAGAGACGGGGAAGGCCCTCTCCGTTCCCCGCAAGTCCAGTTGGAAATACATCGGCCCCGGCATCGTGGTGGCCGCGACGGGCGTCGGCGCCGGCGACCTCGTCGCCACGCTCATCGCGGGCTCGAACTTCGGCTACACGCTCCTGTGGGCCGCCGTCATCGGCTGTCTCGTCAAGATCTCGCTGGCCGAGGCGGCGGGCCGCTGGCATCTGTCCACCGGCCGCACGCTCTTCGACGGCTGGGCCAGCCTGGGCCGTTGGACGTCGTGGTTCTTCGTCGTGTACGTCGTCATCTGGGGCTTCGTCTACGGAGCCGCGGCCATGTCCTCCTCGGGCCTGCCACTGCAGGCGCTCTTCCCGGACGTCATGGACCTGGAGTGGTGGGCCGTCCTGACCGGTCTGGTCGGCCTGGCCTTCGTCTGGTTCAACAAGTACGCGGTCTTCGAGAAGGTCATGACCGTCCTGGTCGGCGTGATGTTCGTCGTCACGGTCTACCTGGCGATCCGCGTCACCCCGAACCTCGGCGACGCCTTCGCGGGCCTGCTCCCGGTCCTCCCCGACGAGAAGGACTCGATCCTCAACACGCTCGGCCTGATCGGCGGTGTGGGCGGCACCATCACGCTCGCCGCGTACGGCTACTGGGTCAACGCGAAGGGCTGGACGAACACCGGCTGGATGAAGGTGATGCGCCTGGACAACCGCGTCGCGTACATCACCACCGGCATCTTCGTCATCTCGATGCTCTTCGTCGGCGCGGAACTCCTGCACTCCTCCAACGTGGCCATCGCGAGCGGCGACAAGGGCCTGATCCAGCTCGGCGACATCCTGGAGGACGAGTACGGCACGGCGACCGCCAAGTTCTTCCTCATCGGCTTCTTCGCCACGTCCTTCACGTCCCTGATCGGCGTCTGGCACGGCGTGAGCCTGATGTTCGCGGACTTCGTGGAGCGCTACCGCAAGGACCGGGCCGGCCGAGCGACCGGCGAAGGGAAGACCCCGGCGGGGAAGGCGACGTCCGGGGAGGGGACGACGTCCGGCGAGGAGGTGGCCTCCGGCGCCCGCGAGCGCTCCTGGCCCTTCCGCGCCTACCTCCTGTGGCTGACCTTCCCGCCCATCGTCCTGCTCTTCCAGGGCGAGCCCTTCCGCCTGATCATCCTGTACGGAGTCCTGGGCGCGGCCTTCCTCCCCTTCCTCGCCCTCACCCTGGTCTGGCTCCTCAACTCCTCCCGCACGCCCGCGGAATGGCGCAACGGCATGCTGAGCAACTCCATGCTGACGATCGCGGGCCTGATCTTCGTCGTCCTGTGCGTGAAGCAGATCTGGGACCAGCCCTGGTCGGAGTTCTTCTGATCCGAGGATCCGACCAGGGCCGGCCCGCCGCCCGGGCTGTGGAAGCCCGGGCGGCGGCCGCCGGGCTACGGCAGTCCGTGCACGTGCGGTCCCACGGCGTTCGACCACGCGTTGCCGGCCGTGGCGTCCCAGTTCGTCGACCAGGTCATCGCGCCGCGCAGGTCCGGGTAGGTCCTGGACGGTTTGAAGGAGCCGCAGTTGGTGCCCTTGGCGAGGCAGTCCAGGGCGTTGTTCACGATGCTCGGGGAGACGTAGCCGCTGCCCGCGCCCCTCGTCGAGGCCGGCAGGCCGAGGCCCACCTGGGACGGGGCGAGGCCGCCCTCCAGCTGGATGCAGGCGAGGGCGGTGAGGAAGTCCACCGAGCCCTGCGAGTACACCTTGCCGTCGCAGCCGAGCATCGAACCGCTGTTGTAGTACTGCATGTTGACGACCGTGAGGATGTCCTTGATGTTCAGGGCCGTCTGGAAGTAGGAGTTCGACGTCGACTGCATGTCGATCGTCTGCGGGGCCATCGTGATGATCAGCGAGGAGCCCGCCTTCGAGGACAGGGACCGCAGCGCCTGCGTCATGTACGTGGCGTTGAGACCGTTCTCCAGGTCGATGTCGACGCCGTCGAAGCCGTACGTCTGCATCAGTGAGTACACGGAGTTGGCGAAGTTCGTCGCCGAGGCGGAGTCGTTCACCGAGACCGTGCCGCGCTCGCCGCCGATCGAGATGATCACCTTCTTGCCCGCGGCCTGCTTGGCCCGGACGTCCGCCTTGAACTGGTCGACGGTGTAGCCGCCGAGCCCTGCCGAGTCGAGGTTGAAGGTCACGGCGCCCGGTGTCGTCGTGGCGTCGGCGAAGGACACCGCGATGATGTCGTACTGGGACTGGACGTCGGAGATCTTCTGGACGGCCGCGCCGTTGTTGAAGTTCTGCCAGTAGCCCGTCACCGCGTGCTTGGGCAGGCCGGTCCCGCCGCCCGAGTTCGCCTTGGTCGTCCCGGTGACCGCCGTCGACTTCACCGACTCACCGGCCGCGTTCGTCGCGGTGACCTGGAAGGAGTACGAGGTGGAGGCGGCGAGTCCGGTGACCGTCGCCGAGGTGCCGGTCACCGCGAGGACCTTCGTACCGGCGCGGTAGACGTTGTAGCCGGTCGCGCCCGACACCGTGTTCCAGGCCAGGGAGACGGAGGAGGAGGTCGTGGACGCCACGTTCAGACCGGCCGGTGTCGAGGGGACGACCGGATCGGGGTCGCCGCCCCCGCCCCCGTCGGGCCCGAACACGGAGACGTCGTCGGCGAAGTAGGCCGCCTGTCCGTACCAGCCGTGCGTGTAGACGGTCACGGAGGTCGTGGACGAGCCCGTCGTGAAGGACGTCGTCAGCTGCTTCCAGGAGGAGGAGTCCGGGGTCCAGGTCGACACGTCCGTCGTACCCGTGCCGCTCGCCCCGAGGTAGGCGTACCCGCCCTGCACCCACGCGCTCAGCGTGTAGGTCGAGTTGGGCCGCACCGCCACGGTCTGGCTGCACCTGGCGTTGTCCTGCCCGGCGGGCGTGGCCTTGAGGGCGGACGCGCCGCCGTGCACGGGGGAGGAGACGGTGGCGCCGCTGCCCGCCGAGCAGGTCCAGCTGGAGAGCCCCGACTCGTAGCCGGCGTTCTTGGTGTTGTTGACGTCGGCGGCCGAGGCCTGGCCGGCTCCGGCAAGGGAGAGGACGGACGCGGCGAGTGCGGTGGCGAGGGCTGCCGCCCAGGTCCGTCTGCGTCTGGGCATGCCTGGTACGCGGTCCACTGGGGCCTCCGGTGGGGGAGTGGGAGTCAAAAGTGGGGGACGACTACGGTGGCCACCGCTGGAGGTCCAAGGTGGTCCAGACCAATCGGGTTGTCAAGACCTCTGACGGAGGTCAACGCCCTTGCCGTACCGTCGAGTTGAGGCATATGCGCCTCACTCTGTGTGGATCACCTACGCACCTTGTGTGAGGTGATCTCGCGGATCCGGTGTTGAGCGGCGCATGCCGTGGATAAGGTGCAGTTGCGGAAGGGCGCACAGTGACAGATTCGCGTTCTTCCGTGAAGGTTCGATGGCGAAATCAGGGGCGATCTGAGGCGGTGGTTGACCACCCCGCCGCAGTGAACGGGGTGGTGTGCAGCGTGCCGACCGCGATAGCCGTCACCAGTTCCGACCTGGTGCTCCCACCGCACGACCGGCAGACCCCGCCCGCCGCCGTCCAGCCCCTCGAAAGCCTCGAAAGCTCCCTCACGGGGATGCACGCGCTCATCGAGCAGCACGGGTATGTGATCGCGCTGTACCCGGCCTCCACACCCGGTGACATCACCCGGCGCCTGCACGCCGTGCGCTCCGTCCTGGAGAGCGACCGCATCGCGCTGCTCGCCCTGGACCTGCCGCCGCTCGGACTCGCCCTGCTCGCCCAGCAGTTGCGCCAGCTCTCCGTCTGCGACTTCAGCCCCGGCGTGCTCGCCTCCTCCGCGCGGCTGCTCGCCCACTACATCTACGCGGGCGCCCTGCTCGGCTCGGTCGCCAAGCTGGACCGCATCCCCGTGTCCCTGAAGTCGCACGCCAAGTCATGGGTGCCGGGCGCCCAGTTCGCCGTACTGGCCAATCCGCGGCCGCAACTGGTCCGCGTCGGCCAGGAGGAGCTCACCGGGCCCGAGTTCGGGACACGGATGCTCGTCGCGGCCGGACAGCTGCCCGCCGAGTGGCTCACCGGGACCCTCGCGCCCGCCTGGCGCGTCCAGGGCGTCACGACCGTACCGCTGCCCGCCGAGTCCGGGCGCTGGTGGGGCACGGGCAAGGTCGCCGAGTTCGCCGCCGGGCTCTACGACGTCTCCGTGCTCTACCAACTCGTCTCGTCCGTGCGGCGCGAGGAGTGTCACTGGTGCGGTCTTGAACTCATCGGCGACCGCTGCGGATTCTGTGCGGCACCTTTGCCACCGCCCCAGGAGCTTCCGAGGGCCACGGTGCGGGCAGCTTCTTCGGTACGTGCCCTGCCCCGAGGGACTTCGTAAACCACGTAAGTCATGTACGTACACCTGAATAACGGTGCACAACAGGCACGTAGAACGAGATACGAGGCACGCAGCACCAGGCACGCAGAACGAAACAGCCAGGCACAACCGCTCGACCCCGCTGTCCCCGCCCCCCGATCGAGGTTGTCCGCGTCATGAATTCACGCCAGCGCCGCGGCGTCATCCTGCTGGTCCTCTCGGCCCTGTGCGCCCTGGGCGCCTTCGCCGGAGTGCTCTCGGTGATCCGCGACGTGAACTCGAAGGTCGGTCCCGAGGTCGCGGCGTACCGCCTGAAGGACGACGTCGCGCCCTACCGGGAGCTGTCGTCCGACCAGTTCGAGAAGGTCTCGATGCCCGAGCGGTGGCTGTCGTCCACCGCCGTCACCGACCTCGCCCAGATCCGCGGCAAGATCGCGGTCACCCGGCTGGAGAAGGGCTCGCTGCTCCAGAGGGACATGATCGTGGACCGGCCCGAACTGGAGGCCGGCCAGCAGGAGATCGCGATCATGATCGACGCGGCGACCGGTGTGGCGGGCAAGATCAACCCGGGCTCCCGGGTCAACATCTACGCCACGTTCAAGGACGAGACCGACAACGGCAAGGACCAGTCGAAGGTCATCGTCGAGAACGCCCGCGTCATCGACGTCGGCAAGCTGACCGCCCTCGACCCGGGCCAGTCCAGCAACGACCGCCGCCGCACCGCGAACGAGGCCGTCCCGATCACCTTCGCCCTCGACACCGCCGACGCCCAGCGCGTGGCGTACGCCGAGTCGTTCGCGGAACACGTCCGCCTGGCGCTGGTCGCGGGCGGCACCGATGCCACCGTCGCCCCCGGCGACCGCACGTACACCCTCGACGAGGACAAGTAGGAGGCCGTGATGCGCTCAGCCCCCACGTGGCCAGGCCGAGGGACGGACCGGCCGGAGCGAGAGCCGGGCAGGCCGGGCGGTCCGGGCCGGGAGCCCGGCAGGCCGCGCCGAGAGCCCGCCGGGCCAGGCCGGGGGACCGGCCGATGACCATCCGCATCCTCCCCGCCGTCGGCGACATCGACTCGGCCCGCGCGCTCACCACGCTGCTGAGCCAGCTCGCCGACACCGAACCCGCGCCGCCCGTCGCGGACACCACGGCCCTGCTGGACACCCTGGCCCGGCTCGCCGCGGAGTCGCTGGACGAGCTGCCCGAGGTCGTCCTCGTCCACGAGCGGATCGGCCCGGTCCCGGCGCTCGACGTCATCCGCGACCTGGTGATGAGCTTCCCGGCCGTCGGCGTCGTCCTCATCACCGCCGACACCAGCACCAACGTGCTCACCGCAGCCATGGACTCCGGCGCCCGCGGCATCATCGGCCTGCCCCTCGGCTACGACGCCCTCGCCGAACGCGTCCACGCGGCCGCCGCCTGGTCCATGGGCATGCGGCGCCATCTCGGCAGCGGCACACCAGAGTTGTACGCGGGACCTGGCGGCCGGGTCGTCACCGTCACCGGGGCGAAGGGCGGCGTCGGCGCCACCGTCGCCGCGGTCCAGCTCGCCCTGGCCGCCCAGGCGTCGGGCCGCTCGGTCGCCCTGCTCGACCTCGACCTCCAGTCGGGGGACGTGGCCTCGTACCTGGACGTGCAGTTCCGCCGCTCCATCGCCGACCTCGCCGGGATCAGCGACATCAACCCGCGCGTGCTCCAGGACGCCGTCTACACCCACGACACCGGACTCGGCCTCCTCCTCGCCCCCGCCGAGGGCGAACGCGGCGAGGAGATCACCGACCGCGTGGCCCGCCAGGTCCTCGCCGCCCTGCGCTCCCGCTACGAGGTCGTGGTCGTCGACTGCGGCGCCCAGCTGAACGCCGCGAACGCGGCGGCCGTCGAACTGGCCGACCAGGCCCTGCTGTTGGTCACCCCCGACGTGGTCGCCGTCCGCGCCGCCAAACGCATGGTCCGCATGTGGGACCGCCTCCAGATCCGCAAGGCCGAGGAGACGCTGACGGTCGTCAACCGCTTCTCGCGCGGTACGGAGATACAGCCCTCCCTCGTCGAACGCGTCACCGGCACGAAGGTCGCCCGTTCCACGGTGCCCGCCGCCTTCAAGGAGCTCCAGTCGGTGGTCGACGCCGGCCGCATGCAGGACCTGGACGCCCGCTCCACGGTCAAACAGGCGCTGTGGGCCCTGGCGGGCGAGCTGGATCTGGTGGTCCAGCAGGAGGGCGGTGGCGGCGGCCGGCGTCGTAAGGCGTCCTCGGACCGTGGGGCCCTGGCCCTGCGCCGCAAGGGCGGCGACCGAGGAGCGGTCACCCTCGAATTCGCCGGGATGTTCCCCATCCTGCTGGTCGTGATGACGATCCTGTGGCAGTGCGTGCTGTACGGCTACACGTACTCCCTCGCGGGGAACGCGGCGGACGAGGCGGCCAGGGCCGCGACGGCGGCGTACGCCGTCGAGGGTGACTACCAGGGTGCCTGTGCTGCCGCCGGCGGCGAGAACCTGCCGGGTGCCTGGGGCGACGCTGGGATCGACTGCAACCCCGCCGGGCCGGTCATGAAAGCCACGGTCACCGCTCAAGTACCCCTGTTCTTCCCGGGCTTCGACGTGAACTGGCAGGTCCAGGGCGAGGCGGGCGCGGCCTTGGAAGGGGCGGACGACTGATGAGCGTGCTCCGGAAGATGAAGATATGGACGAGGGTCCGGGACGACGACCGGGGCGTATCCATGCTGGAGTTCGCCGGGTTCCTCCCCATCCTCCTCCTCGTCGGCATGGCGGCCATCCAGCTCGGCCTCATCGGCTACGGCATCAACCAGGCCGGTACGGGCGCGCGAGCCGCGGCGCGGGCGGCCTCGCAGGGCGAGGACGGAGCGGCCGCGGGCCAGGCCGCGGTGAGCGGATGGTTCGACAACCTGACGGTGTCGCCGGTCGAGGGCCCCGACCTCACCACCGCGACGGTCACCCTCAACGTCCCCGCCGTCATCCCCCTCCTGCCCGCCGTGACCGTGCAACGCGACGCCACCATGCCCACCGACGACTGACCGACCGAGACACCGAGAGACCGAGAGACCGAGAGGAGGCGACCCCATGAGCCTGCGAGCCCGTATCGCCGCCCCCGAAGAGGGCGGATCAGGCCGCGAGGACGGCCACCTCGTCGCCGTCTACCGTGCCAAGCTGCTCGAAGAGATCGACCTCGCCGAGATGTCGAGCCTCGCGGCGGCCGAGCGGCGGATGCGGCTGGAGCGCGTGCTCGGGCACATCATCAGCCGCGAGGGCCCGGTCCTGTCGTCCGCCGAGCGCTCCCAGCTGATCAGAAGGGTCGTCGACGAGGCACTGGGCCTCGGCGTCCTCGAACCGCTCCTCGCCGACGCGTCGATCACCGAGATCATGGTCAACGGACCGGACTCGATCTTCGTGGAGCGGGCGGGCCGCGTGGAGCAGCTCCCGATCCGGTTCGCCTCGAACGAACAGCTGATGCAGACCATCGAGCGCATAGTCTCCACGGTCAACCGCCGCGTGGACGAGTCGAATCCGATGGTCGACGCCCGCCTCCCCACCGGAGAGCGCGTCAACGTCATCATCCCGCCGCTCGCCCTCACCGGCCCGACCCTCACGATCCGCCGCTTCCCCCGCGCGTACACCCTCCCGGAGCTGATCGGCCTCGGTTCGCTCGACGAGCAGATGCTGATGCTGCTCGCCGCGTTCGTCCGCGCCCGCTTCAACGTCATCGTCAGCGGCGGTACGGGCTCCGGCAAGACCACGCTCCTCAACGCGCTCTCCGGCCTCGTCCCGTCCCACGAGCGCATCATCACCATCGAGGACTCCGCCGAACTGCAGCTCCAGCAGGAGCATGTGATCCGCCTCGAATCCCGCCCCCCGAACGTGGAGGGCAAGGGCCAGATCACCATCCGCGACCTGGTCCGCAACTCGCTGCGTATGCGCCCCGACCGCATCATCGTCGGTGAGGTCCGCGGCGGCGAGACCCTCGACATGCTCCAGGCCATGTCGACGGGCCACGACGGCTCCCTCGCGACCGTCCACTCGAACTCCGCCGAGGACGCCCTGATGAGGCTCCAGACCCTCGGCTCGATGTCCGAGGTCCAGATCCCCTTCGAGGCGCTCAAGGACCAGATCAACTCCGCGGTCGACGTCATCGTCCAGCTCACCCGCCACGCCGACGGCTCCCGAAAGGTCACCGAGATCGCCCTGCTGGTCTCGCACGGCCGCGAACAGTTCCGTGTCGTCCCGGTCACCCGCTTCGTGCCCCGCCCGACGGGCCCCGACCGCGTCGTCCACGGCCACTTCGAACACCTCCCGCTGCCCCGCGCGGTCGCCGAGAAGCTGTACGTCGCCAACGAGCCCCTGCCGCCAGCCTTCGGCGTCGCGGACGCCTTCGACGTCCTCAACACGAGGCAGGCGATCGGATGACCGCCCGGACGCCCCGCCCGACGCCCTCCACCACCGAGACCGACAAGACCGATGAGAGGAGCGAGCCGTGAACAACCAGGCCCTGCTCGCCCTCGGCGGCACCGTCCTGTGCGGCACGTTCGCCGTCGCGGGCGTGCACACGTACGCGTCGGGACGCGCCCAGCGCCAGGCCCTCGTCGACCGCCTCTCCGGCGGCGGCCCCCTGCGCACCGCGGCCGGCCGCGCCCGCCGCTTCGCCGCCGTCGACCGCCGGCTGCGCCGCACGCGCCTCGGCCGCACGATCCAGCTGCGCCTCTCGGCGACGGGACTCGACCTGACCGCGGGCGAGTTCTTCACGTACGTCGCCGCCGTGGTCGTCGGCCTCTGGCTGATCGCGGCCGCCGCCCTGGCCCCGTTCTTCGGCCCCATCGCGGGCCTGGCGGGCATCTGGAGCGCGGCGATCTTCCTCAACTGGCAGCGTCAGAAGCGCATCGAGGCCTTCATCAACCAACTCCCCGACGTGGCACGCCTGCTGGCCAACGCGGCGGCGGCCGGCCTCGCCCTGCGTACGGCCCTGGCGATGGCCGCGGAGGAGCTGGAGGCCCCGGCGGGTGAAGAACTGGCCCGGGTGGCCGACCAGTTGACCCTGGGCCGCTCGGTCGACGACGCCCTCGGTGAACTGGCCGAACGCCTCCCGTCCCGCGAACTGGTCGTCCTCGTCACCACCCTCGTCCTGTCCAACAAGGCGGGCGGCTCCGTCGTCAACTCCCTGCGGAACCTCACCCAGACCCTGGAGGACCGCAAGGAGACCCGCCGCGAGGTCCGCACCATGCTCTCCGAGGTCAACGCGACCGCCTTCACGGTCCCCCTCCTCGGTGTCGGCTCCCTGCTCCTCATCAACTCCTCGAACGAGGGGGCCCTGGCCAAGGTGACCGGCTCCCCGCTCGGCCAGACCCTGGTGCTCATCGCCATGGGCCTTTACACCATCGGCTTCTTCGTCATCCGCCGCCTCGGCAAGATCGAAGTATGAGGAGGGGATCACGTTGCTGGCGTTGCTCCTTGCCGCACTGACCGGCCTCGCCGTCGGGGGCATGCTCCTGGGCATCCGTATGTACCGCGCGGAGGCCAAGCTCCCCGGCGACATGGCGCTCGCCCTTGAGGTCGGCGCCACCCGCGTCTCGAAGTCCGACTCGGCCGTCGACCGCCTCGGTATGCGGTTCGCCCCGCTCGTCCTGCGTCTGATGGGCCCCCGCCGCGTCGACGCCAAACGCCGCCGCATCGACATGGCGGGCAACCCCGGCGGCCTGACCCTGAACCGCTACGCGGCCCGCCGGGCGGTCTACGGGGTCTTCGGCGTCCTGCTCTTCCTGATCTTCCTCACCAACGGTCAGCCGCTCTTCTCGCTGATGGCCCTCGCCTTCGGCCTGCTCGCCGCCGACGCCCTCATCTGGCAAGCCGTCCGCGAACGCAAGGAGGTCATCGACCGCACCCTCCCGGACTTCCTGGACGTGCTCGCGGTCGTGGTCTCCGCGGGCCTCGGCTTCCGCCAGGCCCTGGACCGCGTCGCCGACCACTACGAGGGCCCATGGGCGGACGAACTGCGCATCACACTGCGCCAGATGGACATGGGCGTCAGCCGCCGCCAGGCCTTCGACGAACTGCGCAAGCGCAACTCCTCCGAACAGGTCGCCCAGTTCGTCTCGGCGCTCCAGCAGGGCGAGGAGCTGGGCTCCCCGATCGCGGACACCCTCATCCAGCTCGCCACGGACATGCGCCGCACCGACGCCCAGAACTCCCGCCGCCGGGCCGCCAAGACGATCCCCAAGGCCACCATGGTCACCCTGGTCTTCATGCTCCCCGCCACGATGATCCTCATCGCCACAGGCATGTTCCTGGGCTCCGGCTCGAACTTCGGCTCGATCCTGGGACGCTGAGATGAGGGTGACTTGGAGGCACCGGCGGCGATGGCACCCCCTTGAGGGGCGCCTCCAAGGGCGCCTGGAGGGGCGCGTTCAGGGGCGCGGGGAACTGCGCGACAAGCCCCCACCGGCCCGCAGCCAACGACCAGCCCTTCCCCCGGGCGGCGGCCCAGCCAAGTGGGCCACAGGCTACTTCGCAGACGACGCGGCAGCGCCCGGCAGCGTCCGCCTCCAGCTCAACGCCCTCCAGGCCCTGTGCCGCCAGGCGTTCGCGGTCCGCCTCACCCTGATCGCGATCGGCGCCCCCTTCGCGACGGCCAACGCGACGGACGGCCCGCCCCGCTACGGCGTCCTCGCCGCGGCGGTCCTCGGCGTCATGGGCTCGTACGCCATGCTCAGGGACTGGGACCGCTTCGCCCCCCGCCTCCTCGCCCACCCCACCCTCATGGCCGTGGACCTGGTCTTCGGCGCGATACTCCTGCTGACCGCGTCCCCCGCCTCCCCCCTCGCGTACGCGGCCGTCTGCACCCCGCTCCTGGCGGGCCTGCTGTACGGCTGGCGCGGCTCCGGGGTCTTCACGGGGCTCCAACTCGTCGTGCTGCTCACGGTGTTCAGAGCCTGGGAACACCGTCCGGGCGCCGGCGCCAGCACCCTCCTGGTCGCCGGCTTCTGCATCGCGGCGGGCATTGTCGGGGTCACCCTGCGCAACCTGATGTTCCACTTCGGCACGGCCAGCCAGGCCCTCGCCGAGGCCAACTCCCGCCTGGCCGTCGCGGAGGCCGTCGAGTCCGAACGGGCCCGCCTCGCCCGGGAGATGCACGACTCCGTGGCGAAGACCCTGCACGGCCTGGCCCTGGCCGCCGAGGCCCTCGCGGTCGCCGCCGACCACGACACGGACCCCCGCGCCCTCAAGTCCCAGGCCACAGCGGTGGCGGGCGCGGCCCGTCGCGCGGCGGCGGAGTCCCGCGAGCTTTTGACGGACCTCCGCCACCACACCGCACTGACGACCCCGCCCACGGACCTCAGAACGGAACTGACGACGAGGGCGGCGGACTTCACCGGCCGTACGGGCATCACGGCGAGCGTCGCCTGCTTGGCGCCCCCCACGCTCGTACTCCCGCCGGAGGCGTCCCGTCACCTGCTGGCGATCGTCTCGGAGGCACTGGAGAACACGCACCGCCACGCGCAGGGGGCGACCCGGGTGGACGTCACCGTCCAGGCCTCGCCCTCCTCCCTCCACCTGACCGTGCGGGACGACGGAACCGGCACGTCCGTATCCCTCGACGATGTACGACACCTGGCGAAATCCGGCCACTTCGGTCTGCTGGGCATGCTGGAGCGCGCGACCTCGATGGGCGCGGGTCTCCAACTGCACCGAGCCGAGCAGGGCGGCACGGAGGTCAAGGTCGACCTTCCGCTGGTCACCGCCCTGCCGGTATCCCCCTCACACACTCCTCAAGAGGAGGCCGCACATGCCTGACCAGGCACTTCCCGGCCCGCCCCTACGAGTGCTCGTGGCCGACGACAACCCCGTCGTCCGGGCGGGCCTGGCGGCTCTGCTCGACGCCCACCCCGACATCCGGGTCACGGCCCTGGCGTCGAACGGTGCGGAGGCGCTCACGGCCGCGACCCGCCACCGCCCCGACGTGATCCTGCTGGACGTCCGCATGCCGGGCACGGACGGCCTCACGGCACTGCCTTCGCTGGCCGGGCTGGCTCCCGTGATGATGCTGACGTACAGCCGTGAACCCGAGGTGGTGGCACGGGCGTTGCGCCTGGGAGCCGTCGGTTACCTCGTCCACGGCGAGTTCACGGCGGACGAACTCATCACCGCCGTCCGTGACTTGAGTGACGGAAGGGCCACCTTCACGGCCTCCGCCGCCGAGGCTGCCGCCGTGTCGGATTCACTCGGTGTTTCGTACGAACCGAACGAAATCTCTTCGCATCTGCAATCGGTTGTGGCACAGTCGTCAAAGGCTCGACCCGCCTCCGCGGCGGGGCTCCACCGCCGCGGCCGCAACCCACTGGAATTCGGGCTGAGTTCACGGGAGGTGGAGGTCATGGATCTCATCGCGGCCGGCATGAACAACCGGCAGATCGCCGCCACGTGCTTCATCAGCGAGAAGACCGTAAAGAACCACATCAATCGCATCTTCGCAAAGCTGCACAGTTCCACACGCAGCGAAGCGATAGCCCACTGGCTGGGCACGGCCCACGGGGGGTGGAACCGGTGACTCCGAACTCGCCAAGTTGGGCCCCTGGACCCACCCGGAGTAGGCGTGTTCTCACGTACGGTGCGCGTGAAGGTAGTGGTTTTGGGTGGGAGGGAAGGGATCACTGTGACCAAGAGCCTGCGGCCGGAGACGTCCATGAGGACGAAGCAAGCGGTACGAGGGTGGGTCAGCACCGTGGCCTCCCGAACACGGGGACGGGACCGGGACGCGGGCGCGGGCTTCGTGGAGTACGCGGGCCTGATGATCCTGATCGCGGGAATCTTCACCCTGATCGACGGGCTCGGGCTCGACGGCCTGATCTCGGGTGCGATCCTCACAGCGGTCACCAGCGTCGTCGGAGGCTGATTCCCGCACCTCTGCGAAGCGACCGAGGGTCGACTCTCCCCATCTACATCTGGCTGACGGGGATTCTGCTCTTCTCCGCGTTCGCGTTCTTCGCATTCGCTCAAGCGGCGTCCGCCCGGAACGGAGCTCAATCCGCGGCGGACGCCGCTGCGTTGGCCGCCGCACAGAGCGCACGGGACGACCTGATCGAGGACCTGGGGGAAGCCGTCGGCGGGGACGCGGACTGGCTGGACTGGCTGGATCCCGAAGAGCTCGAAGGCGGCGAAGCCGCCGCCGCGGCCGCCGCGTTGGCCGCCGAGAACGACGCTGCCGTCACGGGGTTCGGGGACACGACCGTGGCCGGATTCCTCGGCTACGAGGTGGAGATCCAGACGAACTACACGGTCGGGGACTCGATCATCCCGGGCACGGAGAACCAGCATGCCAACGCGGATGCCACGGCCGTCATCGAACCGCGGTGTGATGTCCCCGTGGACGCCGATCCCACGAAGCTCGTCACACTCGACTGCGACGGCGATCTCGTGAACATCGACCCCGAAGATTTCGATTTGGACGACCTTCCCGACGCGTCCGTGCTGTTCTCTGTGCAACTGGCCGAGTGAAAGGAAGCCGTACCGATGAACATTCGGCGCACCACGAAGGGCCGCACGGTAATGACCGCGGTGGCGATCACGACTGGGCTTGTCCTCACGGTGGCCGGCTGCGGCGGCGGGGGAGACGACGGCGGTTCGGACAAGAAGACGTCGTCCTCGTCGCCTGCGAAGAACGACGACGGGGGTGACGACAAGCAGGACTCCCAGGCACCTCCCGCCAAGGAGACGCTGGCGGAGGTCAAGGCCGGCGGTCTGACCCTGGCCGTCACATCGGCCGTCCGCGACGACGGCGGCTTCGTCACCGTCGAGGGAACGGTGACGAACGGCAGCGGCAAGCCCTGGGTCGCCGCGGACTGGCGGGGCGACGAGAGCGAACTGGCCAAGAACGGCGGGTCGATCGCCGGCGCGAGCCTGGTCGACCAGACGGGCAAGAAGAAATACCTCGTCCTGCGCGACACGGAAGGGCGCTGCCTGTGCACCCGGTTCACCGGGGGCGTCCTGTCGGGTGACACCGCGGAGTGGTTCGCCCAGTTCCCCGCCCCGCCCGAGGACACCACCAAGGTCTCCTTCCAGGTCGGCTCCATGCCCCCCGCCGCCGTCGAGCTCTCCGAGGGCGAGTGACCATGTCCCTCACCCTCCGCACCACCGCGATCACCTTCACCGCCCTCACCACCCTCGTCTTCCTGACGCCCCTCACCCCGGCCCAGGCGGACGACGAGGACCCGAGTGCTCCGCCGGGCAGTGTCAGCAGCTCCCCACCCCCTGAAGTGGACGCGAACAGCCCGGGGCTGAAGCTCGCCGACGGCGCCACGCTCGCGCCCGCGCGGGTGCTGGACATCAAGTCGGTCGTCGAGGACCTCGGCGGCGAGGAACGCCGCGTGGACACCAACGAGGACGTGACGTTCGCGCTCCAGGCGGAGGTCCTCTTCCCGAAGGACAGCTCGAAGCTCAACCCCGAGGCACGCTCCCGCATCAAGGCGATCGCGGACGAGATCAAGGCCCAGAACGCCACGAACGTCCGCGTCTTCGGCTTCACCGACAACCTCGGCTCGTACGCCCACGGCCTGACCCTCTCCAAGAACCGCGCCGAAGTCGTCCACGAGGAACTCGCCGCGGCCCTCGGCGACACGAACGTCACCTTCGCGGTACGCGGCTACAGCGAGGACTACCCGATCGCCGACAACACATCGGAACAGGGCCGCCGCAAGAACCGCCGAGTGGAGGTCACGTTCCCGAAGGGTGAGAGTTGACCCCCGAGCCCGGGTAGGAAGACCGCATGACTGCACTAGGTGCCGTGTTCCGGCCTCAGCTGCCCCCCGAGCGTCTGCGTGTGATGGTCCGTGCCGCGGAGGATGCGGGGCTGGAGGAGTTGTGGTTGTGGGAGGACTGTTTTCTGGAAGGGGGGATCTCCGCGGCGGCGGCAGCGCTGGCGTGGAGTGAGCGGCTGAGAGTGGGAGTGGGGCTGCTGCCCGTGCCGTTGCGGAACGTGGCCGTGACGGCGATGGAGACCGCCACCCTGCACCGGCTCTTCCCGGGCCGGGCGATCGTGGGCGTCGGGCACGGCGTACAGGACTGGATGGGGCAGGTCGGAGCGCGGGCCGAGTCGCCCGTGACCCTGTTGCGTGAGTACCTCGTGGCGTTGCGCGCGCTGCTGCGGGGCGAGCGGGTGACCACGGACGGCCGGTACGTGAAGCTCGACGACGTCGCCCTCGACTGGCCCCCGCAGACACCGGTGGAGATCCTCGCGGGAGCCACCGGCCCGCGTACGCTGCGGCTCTCGGGCGAGTTCGCGGACGGCACCATCCTCACCTCCGCTACGCCCCCGGAAGGCGTACGCAAGGCCCGCCAACTCATCGACGAGGGGCGGAAGTCGGGCTCCCGCAGCGGCTCGCACGAGGTCGTCGTCTACCTCCTCACCGCCACCGGCCCCGACGCCGCCACCCGTCTCCGCGCCGAGCTGGAGGCGGACGGCGTGGCGTCGGTTCCGGACCTCGGGGTCGCCGGGGACGCGAAAGCGGTCGCCGAGGCCGTCGGCCGCCTCGTGGACGCCGGCGCCGACACCGTGATCCTCCAGCCCACCGGCGACGAACCGGACCCCGAGGGCTTCGTGCGCTTCACCGCCGAGGACGTACGCCCCCTCGTCCCGTAGCGGGACCGAGCCGTCGTCGCTCACGGCGGGGCGGTGCAGGGCCGACTGTCAGTGCCCGGCGCCACACTCCCTCGCCATGAGCGACGACGTGCACGCACAACCGCACGTACTGCCGGAGGCACGCCCCGGCCGCACGCACAACCGCACGTACCGCCGGAGGCACGCCCCGGCAGGACCTGCGAACGTGACACCGCCCGGCGGCCACGCCCCTCCCGGGAATTCGGTCGCGGTACGCCACCCCCGCCTGTCACCATCGCCCGATGAACTCGGCCACCCCCTCCACCCCCTCCTTCGAAGAACTCGTCGCCGAAGGCGAAGCCGTTCCCACCGAGGGCTGGGACTTCTCCTGGTTCGAGGGGCGGGCCACCGAGGAGCGGCCCTCCTGGGGATACGCGCGGGCCATGGGCGAGCGGCTGGGCGCCGCGGAGGCCGCTCTGGACATCCAGACCGGCGGCGGCGAAGTCCTCGCGTCGGCAAGGCAGTTGCCGCGTCCGACCGTCGCCACCGAGGGCTGGCCGCCGAACGTCGCCAAGGCCACCGCCCTGCTCCACCCGCGCGGCGCGGTGGTCGTCGCCTCGCCCGAGGACGCCCCGCTGCCGTTCGCCGACGCGGCGTTCGACCTCGTCGTGAGCAGGCACCCGGTGACGGCACACTGGACGGAGATCGCCCGCGTCCTCGCCCCCGGCGGCACCTACTTCGCCCAGCACGTGGGCCCGAGCAGCGTCTACGAACTCGTCGAGTACTTCCTCGGCCCGCAGCCGGAGGCCAACCGCGGCGCCCGCCACCCGGACCGCGAGCGCGCCGGAGCCGAGGCGGCCGGCCTCGAGATCGTCGATCTGCGCGCGGAGCGGCTGCGGATGGAGTTCCACGACATCGGGGCGGTCGTCCACTTCCTGCGGAAGGTGGTGTGGATGGTGCCCGGATTCACCGTGGACCAGTACCGGACCCGCCTCCTGGACCTGCACGAGCGGATCGTGGCGGAGGGCCCGTTCGTGGCCCACAGCTCCCGCCACCTCATCGAGGCCCGCCGGACCTAGAGCGCGTGGCCTGAACAAGTCCCCGAGGCGCGAGCGGAGTTGACGTTCGCGGGCTACGCGTGCGGGCCCGCCGTCACCTTCCCCACCACCAACTCCGGCCCGGCCTCCAGGACTTCACCGACCCGCTCCACCTGTTGCCCCAGCTCCCGCTCCTGCGCCCGGGTCAGCCGGCCCAACGGCTCCACCGTCACCTTCGTCCGCTTCCCCTGCCGCCGCTGGTGCCAGACCCCCGCCACCACACCGTCGACGAGCAGCACGGGAAAGTTCCCCGCCTGCCCGCCGGCGAGGGCCCGCTCGTACGCCGCACCGGGGAACATCCGCTCCCGGGGCTGCGCGGCGATGGCGTACGCGTCGAAGTAGGGAAGCAGCCGCACCCCGCGTACGGCCTCCGTCGGGAACTCCGTGTCGCCCGCCACCACCCACGCCGGCGCCCCCTCGAAGTCGACCTCCTCGATTCCGCCCGAAGCGGCCAGCGAGCCGAACAGGTCGGCGGCCCAACCCCGGGGCGCGGCGGCCCACTTGGCGAAGTGCTGCGGCGTCGCGGGACCGTACGCGTGCAAATAATGACGTACGAGCGTGGCGAGCGCCTCGTCCGCGGGGAGCGGGTCGAAGTGCGGCGGGCGGGTGTAGGCGGCCTTGCGGCCGCGGTTGGGGGCGAAGCACAGCGCGCCCGACTGGCCCGCGCGGTGCATGACCTGGCGCCAGCGCGGCCACTTGCCCTGGAACGCCTCCATCACGAGGTCCCCCGCCCAGGGGCCGGTGCGGGCCACGACCTCCTCGGACAGCTCGTCGATGGTCAGCTGCCGCCCGTCGAGGGCGTCCCCGATCGCGGCGACGACCTGCTCCTCCTGCCCGGGTGTCATCCGCACGCCCGGAGGGGCGCTCGCACCGCTCGGTACGGCGGTCAGCGCGGCGCTCCAGAAGGGGAGCTCGGCGGCGGCCAGGAGATGGATCGTGCCGCGCGGCCCGTACGTCTTCACCAGGCTCCGGTCGTCCCACAGCGCCGCGCGCACGTCCTGGCGGGTCGCGCCGTCGAGCCGCAGGCCCACGGAGAGCTCGGCCGCCGACAGGACCTGCGCGTGCGTGGCGAGCAGCGTGGAGACGACCTCGGCGACGGGGGTGCCGGCCGGCGCGGGCGCCCCCAGCAGTTGCCGCTCATGGCGCCGCGCGCTCGCCTCGTCCCATGTGATCCTCGAAGTCATGGCGGCGACGGTAGACCCGAACTAGGTCAGATCCTGTCCGCTGCCCCGGTCTTGGGAGGAGTCGACCATGTCGAAGGGCAAGGGGCCCTACAGCTGTGGCCTGGACGCGGCCGTGGACGTCGTGGGCGGCAAGTGGAAGCCGATGATCCTTTGGGCGCTGCACGTGGGCGGGACCCTGCGCTTCGGGGAGCTGCGCCGGAGTATCGGGGGAGACCACTCCCCGGGAATCAGCGAGAAGGTGCTGAGCCAGCAGCTGCGCGAGCTGGAGGCCGACGGCGTGGTGCACCGGGAGGTGTACGGCGAGGTGCCGCCCCGCGTGGAGTACTCGCTCACCGAGCTGGGCAAGGCGCTGAACACCGCACTTCTGCCGTTGGGTGAATGGGGTGATCTGCACATGAAGGAAATTATCGCCCGTAAACACCCAGGATTGAGCAAAGAGCCCCCGGTCGCCACGCAGTCCGGGTGAGGGCCCTCACGAAAATCCCGGAAACGCTCACAGAGTTTCCACATCGTTACCCCGAATGGTCCGTGGCACCTCTCCGGCTCACGTAAATTCGAAGCAAGGTAATTCGCGTGAGCAAATCTGCGCGGGACGGTACCGCGCGGAGGAGGGGGCCGCGCGGTGCCCTGCCTGCGGCGCCGGGGGGCGCGTTCGGGAGTTCCGTACCGGGGCTCCGGTTCGATCGGAGTCGCGAAGCGGCCGAGGCCGCGAAACCATCCTTGGCGTCAAGTGGACGTTCCCGGGGGCGTCACTCTTGGGGTGTACGTCCGAGGCGGATGGCGCAGTGCCCCACAACCGCTCGCAAACCCCTTGGTTCCCTCCGGATTCGCCTCCGCTGCCTTGGAATCCGCTGTGATTCGGCCACGATCCGCCCTTGAATGAACGCTTCCGCACCCACCCGGGCGTTGCCGGGCGACTGCGGAGAGTAGTTGTGGCACGCCGATGCACGCAGCATCACTTACGAAGGGTTATGGTGGAAACCCCCCCTCGGGCCGGTCCGTCTCCCCCCCACGGACCGGCCCGTTTTTTGTGCCCTCGCACGCGCCCGGCGTACGCCCCTGAGGTGCCGTCGTCCCGTACGGCGGGGCGCCGTGGTCCCGTACGGCGAGTTGCCGTCGCCCCGCACGGGCCGCCCCCGCCCCCTGCCGCCCGGAGAGCAGAAGGCCTTGCACCCCAAGGGGGAGCGGGGCTTCAGCAGCGGTAGGGTGTCGCCCTCGGGGGACCGTTATCTGCACGGAGGGGCTGACGAAAACGTGAACCTGCGCGACAACCTGCGCCGCTTGCTGGTCAGGTTCTATGCACGCAGGGTGGAAGGCCACCTTGACCACGACCAGGTGCCCAAGCACATCGGGGTCATCATGGACGGCAACCGGCGCTGGGCGAAGGCGGCGGGCAGCACCGCCGCCCAGGGACACCGGGCCGGCGCCGACAAGATCGAGGAATTCCTCGGCTGGTGCTCCGAGACCGACGTAGAGGTCGTCACCCTCTGGCTGTTGTCCACGGACAACTTCGACCGCCCTGAGGAAGAGCTCGTACCACTGCTCGGCATCATCGAGAACGTCGTGAGCTCGCTCGCCGCCGACGGCCGCTGGCGTGTGCACCACGTCGGCACGCCGGACATCCTGCCCTCCCGGATGCAGACCGTCCTGAAGGAGGCCGAGGAGTCCACCGCGCATGTCGACGGAATACTCGTGAACTGCGCCATCGGCTACGGCGGCCGCCAGGAGATCGCCGACGCCGTGCGCTCGATGATCCTCGACCACGCCGAGAAGGGCACCTCGATGGAGGAGCTCGCCGACAGCGTCGACACCGACATGATCGGCAAGCACCTCTACACCAGCGCCCAGCCCGACCCCGACCTCGTGATCCGTACGAGCGGTGAGCAGCGGCTGTCCGGGTTCATGCTCTGGCAGACGGCCCACTCCGAGTACTACTTCTGTGAGGTCTTCTGGCCGGCCTTCCGCAAGGTCGACTTCCTGCGCGCCATGCGTGACTACGCGGCGCGACACAGGCGCTACGGCGGCTGAGCCTCCGGGTGGTCCCCGCTCGCAGGGGGCGCCATCAGGGACGTACGTCATCTGGTGTTAACGAACGCGCCGTCATCGCCCTTGGCATGGCATCGCGCGTTCGAGGGCATAAGCCTTGCAGGTCGACGCCCGAACCACGGGTGTCGTATCTCAGCGGACGGCACGGGGCCGTCCGCCCGGGAGGCCCTTTGCACCAGCCCGACCGTGCGGTCAGTACGGACGAAGCGGAGAGGGCCGGTAGTCGGCCCGTGCATCGCGGCCGGACACCGGTCCAGCTCTCCTCCGTCGCTCCCCGACCTCATCCGAGGGGGTACGTCCTTCCGTGGTGACCAGCACAAAGCGCCGTATGCCAGACCGGCGCACCTATGTTCTCGACACCAGCGTCCTGCTGGCCGACCCGCACGCCATGAACCGCTTCGACGAGCACGAAGTAGTGCTTCCGATCGTGGTGGTCACGGAATTGGAGGCCAAGCGGCACCATCCCGAACTCGGCTACTTCGCCCGGCAGGCCCTGCGCCTGCTCGACGACTACCGGGTGAAGTACGGCCGTCTCGATGCCCCCATCCCCACCGGGGAACTGGGCGGGACCGTACGTGTCGAGCTCAATCACTCGGACCCCAGCGTGCTGCCCAGCGGCTATCGCCTGGGGGACAACGACTCCCGCATCCTCGCGGTCGCCCGCAATCTGCAGGCCGAGGGGTTCGACGTCACAGTCGTGTCGAAGGACCTGCCGCTCAGGATCAAGGCCTCCTCGGTCGGGCTCCTCGCCGAGGAGTACCGCGCCGAACTCGCCATCACGGGCTCCTCCGGCTGGACCGGAATGTCCGAACTGACGCTCTCCGGCGAGCAGGTGGACCTCCTCTTCGACCAGGAGACCCTGTACGTCCCGGAGGCGTCCGACTATCCGGTCCACACGGGCCTGATGATCCAGTCCGAGCGCGGCAAGGCCCTGGGACGCGTGACGTCCGAGGGCAACGTCCGGCTCGTACGGGGTGATCGGGAGGCCTTCGGCATCAAGGGCCGCAGCGCCGAGCAGCGCATCGCGCTGGATCTGCTGCTGGACCCGGACGTCGGGATCGTCTCGATGGGCGGCCGGGCCGGCACCGGAAAGTCGGCGCTCGCCCTCTGCGCGGGCCTGGAGGCCGTGCTCGAACGGCGCCAGCACCAGAAGGTGATGGTCTTCCGTCCGCTGTACGCGGTCGGCGGGCAGGAGCTCGGCTATCTGCCCGGCTCCGAGTCCGAGAAGATGGGCCCCTGGGCGCAGGCGGTCTTCGACACGCTCTCCGCGGTCACCAGCCGCGAGGTCATCGAGGAGGTCACCGCGCGCGGCATGCTGGAGGTCCTGCCGCTCACGCACATCCGCGGCCGCTCCCTCCACGACGCGTTCGTGATCGTGGACGAGGCCCAATCCCTGGAACGGAACGTCCTGTTGACCGTTCTGTCCCGAATCGGCGCGAATTCACGGGTGATCCTGACCCATGACGTGGCCCAGCGGGACAACCTCAGGGTCGGCCGGTACGACGGAGTCGTGGCCGTCGTGGAGAAGCTGAAGGGCCATCCGCTCTTCGCGCACGTCACACTCACCAGGTCCGAGCGCTCCCAGATTGCGGCGCTTGTGACCGAAATGCTGGAGGACGGACACATCTGATCCAGCGCGCCCCACCTCGCGGCATCCGTCCAACGGGTGGTGGCTACACGGTAATTGACGCCGTCCGGCAAAGGCTGAAGAGCCTAGCCGGGCGGCGTCCTGGCGTGTGCTCGTTTCCGGAAAACTCCTGAGGCAAACGAGGTGTGAGCTTTCACACCCGACACAGAATTGCCCTCCGGCGTCGGGGTGCGGCAGAGTCTCACTCCTGTCAGGCCCCGCATACGACACACCTGTGCCCCCAGCGGTACGGCACCACAGAAGTAACAGAACTCCATAAAGCCGTCGTATGCCGCCCGAGCACCACGCGGCACTCCCTTCATGGGAGTTGCCCATCGGGCCCGTGCCTCCCGTGACCCCGCAGTTGGGAGGCCAGCGCCAAGGGCACGATTGCGTCCGCGAGGGTCACCTGTAGCGGGCGATGCTGGAAGGAAACCGTGTGAGCCGGATTTCGGTCCGGGGATTCGCAGTGGCCTCGGCCACCGCGGTCACCGCTGTCGGCGCTGTCACCGGTGTTGCCTCGGGCAACACCGCGTCCTCGAGCGACGACGCGGAGGCAACGGCAGCAGGCGCGACGCTTCTCGCGGACATACCCGCGGGTGCGCAGGCGCAGGTGCAGACCGCATCCCTGACTCAGCAGGCCGACTCGCAGGCCATCGCGGCCGACGCGACCGCCAAGAAGGACGCCGAGGAGTCTGCGCGCAAGCAGGCCGCCAAGGACGCCGTGGCCAAGCAGAAGGCCGCGGAGAAGGCCGAGCAGGAGGCGAAGGAGCGGAAGGAAGCCGAGAAGGTTGCCAGCCGTTCCGCCACGCGTGACGCGTCCAGCTTCCCGACGCAGTCCTCGTACAGTGTCGCGGAGATCCAGGCGATGGCGCGCCAGATCGTCCCCGCGGACCAGTTCCAGTGCTTCAGCACCATCGTGGACCACGAGTCCAGCTGGGACTACCGGGCGGACAACCCCACCTCGGACGCCTACGGTCTGATGCAGGCGCTGCCCGGCTCCAAGATGTCCTCCGCCGGCGCGGACTGGGCGACCAACCCGGCCACCCAGATCAAGTGGGGCCTCGGCTACATGAACGACCGGTACGGCAGCCCGTGCGGAGCCTGGGACTTCTGGCAGTCCAACAACTACTACTAGGCCGACAGCCACTCGGTCCTCTCAACCTTTTCGGAGCCCCTCACCGTCCTACGGTGAGGGGCTTCTGCCATGTACGGTCGATGCCGACGACTCCAGGGGGGAGTGGTGGGGCACAACGGGGAAAAGGGACGGATCATGTCGAGAGTGCCAGGGTGGCTCGGCCGGCTCGGCGCCGGACTCACCGCAATGGGCGACCGGTTGAACGCGCGCCGCGCGCAGGCCGAGAAGGACGACGACTTCGGCGAGGGCGACGACTTCGGCCGGAGCAACGCCACCGATCGGGGCGGCAAGGACAGCGCCGGCGCCGACACCCCGGCCGCGTCCACCGCCACCGCGAACGGCACACCGCCCCGGCCCCCCTCCCCGCCCTCGGACACTCCCGTGGCCGCCCCCGCCCCCGCCGCTCGCCCCGATCCCGCCGCGGCCGTTCCCTGGGGCATGCGGGTCGCCGCCGAGGCCGGGTGGCGACTGCTCGTACTCGCGGGCACCGTCTGGGTGTTGATGCGCGTCATCAGCGCCGTACAGCTCGTCGTACTCGCCTTCGTCGCCGCACTGCTCATCACCGCGCTGCTCCAGCCCACCGTGGCACGGCTGCGGCGTTACGGGGTGCCGCGCGGGCTCGCCACCGCGCTGACCGCGACCCTCGGCTTCGTGGTGATGGGGCTCGTCGGATGGTTCGTCGTCTGGCAGGTCATGGAGAACATCGACAACCTCTCCGACCAGGTCCAGGACGGCATCGACGAGTTGCAGCGCTGGCTGCTCAACAGCCCGTTCCATGTCACCGAGGACCAGATCAAGGACATCGCCAAGAGCCTGCGCGAGGCTGTCGGCGCCAACACCGACGAGATCACGTCGGCGGGCCTGGAAGGCGTCACCGTCATCGTCGAGGCCCTCACCGGCATCCTCCTCACGATGTTCTCCACGCTCTTCCTGCTCTACGACGGCAAGCGCATCTGGCAGTGGACGCTCAAGCTGGTGCCGGCGGCGGCACGGCCCGGGGTGGCCGGGGCGGGCCCGCGTGCCTGGCGCACGCTCACGGCCTATGTCCGCGGGACGGTGATAGTGGCGTTGATCGACGCCATCTTCATCGGCCTGGGCATCTTCTTCCTGGACGTCCCGATGGCTGTCCCGCTGGCCGTCTTCATCTTCCTGTTCGCGTTCATCCCACTGGTCGGTGCCGTCGTCTCCGGCGCGCTGGCGGTCGTGGTGGCGCTCGTGACGCAGGGGGTCTTCACCGCGGTGATGGCTCTGATCGTCGTGCTCGCCGTCCAGCAGATCGAGGGCCACATCCTCCAGCCGTTCATCCTCGGCCGGGCCGTGCGGGTGCATCCGCTCGCCGTCGTTCTCTCCGTCGCCGCGGGCGGGATGGTCGCGGGCATCGGCGGCGCGGTCGTCGCGGTCCCGCTCGTCGCCGTCACCAACACGGTGGTCGGCTACCTCCGCTCGTACTCCCAGGAGCCGGCGTTGCGTACGTCGCCTGTGCCGCGGGGGGCTACGGCGACGGGGGTGGCACCGGTGGAACACCGGCCGCCTTCGTAGGGTGCCCCGTCCCCTGGGGCTCCGCCCCAGACCCCGGCGGGTGCGTTTTCGGGTGCGGGTCCGGTGGGGGCTGGTCGCGCAGTTCCCCGCGCCCCTAGGTACCTAGGCCCCTAGGTACCTAGGGGCGCGGGGAACTGCGCAATCTTTTGGTCTTTGGGGGGTTCGGGGGCGGAGCCCCCTGAAAAGGGACGGGAATGGGTAGGGGCGGCGGGGGCGAGGACAGTCCGAAGCCCCGCCCACCGCGAAGGTGAACGGGGCCACGAGGGAGGGGCAAACCGGCGGAGCTACTCCGCCAGGATCGCCTCCGCGTCGAGGGTGACGCCCACCGCCTGGACGACCGAAGCGATCTTGAACGCTTCCTGGATGGTCTCCCGGTCGACACCGGCCTTGCGGAGCACCTGCTCATGGGAGTCAAGACACTGCCCACACCCATTGATCGCGGAGACGGCAAGCGACCACAGCTCGAAGTCGACCTTCTCCACACCGGGGTTCCCGATCACGTTCATCCGCAGACCGGCCCGCAGGTTCCCGTACTCCGGATCGGACAGCAGATGCCGAGTGCGGTAGAAGACGTTGTTCATCGCCATGACCGCGGCGGCGGACTTGGCCGCCGTGTACGCCTCGGGGGAGAGCTTCGCATTGGCCTCCTCCTCCAGCTCACGCAGCACACGAGGAGACCGCGAGGCGATCGCGCAGGCGAGCACCGTCCCCCACAACTGCTGCTGCGGAAGCTCGGAGTTGCCGATCACCGAACCGAGGTTCAGCCGAAGGTCCTTGGCGTAGTCCGGAATCGCGGACTTCAGCGCGTCGAGGGACATCGGTCACTCACCGGCCAGCAGCTTGACCGGGTCGAGGGTGTCCTCGCCCTTGCTCCAGTTGCACGGGCACAACTCGTCGGTCTGCAGCGCGTCGAGAACCCGCAGAACCTCCTTGGGGTTACGCCCGACGGAACCGGCGGTCACCATGGAGAACTGGATCTCGTTGTTCTGGTCGACGATGAAGACGGCACGCTTGGCGAAGCCGTCCTCGCCCTCGATGCCGAGGTCGCGCATGAGCTCGTGCTTGGAGTCGGCCAGCATCGGGAAGGGCAGGTCCCGCAGGTCGTCGTGGTCCTTGCGCCAGGCGTGGTGCACGAACTCGGAGTCGCCGGAGAAGCCGAGGACCTGGGCGTCACGGTCGGCGAACTCGTCGTCGAGCTTGCCGAACGCCGCGATCTCGGTGGGGCACACGAAGGTGAAGTCCTTGGGCCACGCGAAGACGATCTTCCACTGACCCTCGTACGTCTTGTGGTTGATCTGCTCGAACTCCCTGCCCTTCTCCAGCGAGACACAGGCAGTCAGATCGAACTCGGGGAACTTGTCACCGACAGTGAGCACGCGCTCTCCTTGAAGCGAAGAAAGCCCCTATTTGTAGGGGTTTCCCTTGGGTTGGACGTTCATGATCGTGGCACAGAGTGCATTGATTAGTGAAATAGCTACACTCGGTCGTTCTGATCGGAGGTGGCTATCAGTGGCCCCCAGTAAGAGGAGGCAGCCGAGCCTCTCGCAGCTGCGAGCCTTCGCCGCGGTGGCCGAGCATCTGCACTTCCGCGACGCCGCCGCGGCGATCGGTATGAGTCAGCCCGCGCTGTCGGGGGCCGTGTCGGCGCTGGAGGAGACGCTGGGGGTGACCCTGCTGGAGCGCACGACGCGCAAGGTGCTTCTCTCGGCCGCCGGTGAGCGGCTGGTTGTGCGGGCGAAGGCTGTGCTCGGTGAGGTGGGGGCGCTGATGGAGGAGGCTGAGGCGGTGTCGGCGCCGTTCACCGGGGTGCTGCGGCTCGGGGTGATTCCGACCGTGGCGCCGTATCTGCTGCCGACCGTTCTGAAGCTGGTCCACGACCGCTACCCGGCCCTCGACCTCCAGGTCCACGAGGAGCAGACCGTGAGCCTGTTGGAGGGGCTCACCACCGGGCGGCTCGACCTGCTGCTGCTCGCCGTGCCTCCGCCGGACTCGAACAGACTTGGCCGGGGAGACCCCCAAGGCGTGCCCGGTGTCGTCGAACTGCCCCTCTTCGACGAGGACTTCGTGCTCGTCACGCCGCCGGATCACTGGCTCGGCGGCAGGGAGGGGATCCCGAGGGAAGCTCTGCGCCGGCTCGATCTGCTGCTGTTGGACGAGGGGCACTGCCTGCGGGACCAGGCCCTGGACATCTGCCGGGAGGCCGGTCGCGCGGACGCCCCGGTCACCACGACCGCCGCCGGGCTCTCCACCCTCGTACAACTCGTCGCGGGTGGTCTCGGGGTGACGCTGTTGCCGCGTACGGCCGTCAGGGTCGAGACGACCCGCAGCGATCAGCTGCTCACCGGCTACTTCGCGGAGCCGGCCCCGACCCGGCGCATCGCCCTCGCCATGAGGGCGGGCGCGGCTCGCGGGGCGGAGTACGAGGAGTTGGGCGCGGCTCTTCGGAAAGCGCTGGAGCCGTTGCCGGTACGGGTGGTGTGACCCGTACCGGCAACGGCCCCGCGCTTCTGAGGCGCGTCAACTCGGTGCGCAGCCCTGAGGCGCGTCAACTCCCTGCGCAGCCCCGAGGCGCGCTACTCCGTGCGCAGCCCGTCCGGGCGCATCAGCCGCAGCAGCGGCGGCACGCTGAGGGCCGTCACCACGAGGACGACCGCCGAGCCGATGCCCGTCATGGCCAGGACGCTCAGCCAGTCCACGGTCACCTTGGTGGCCGTCATCTTCAGCAGGACCGCGCCCAGGGTGAGGCCCACCACCGAGGCGAGGAGCAGACCGAGCGCGACCGGGATCGCGGTCTGCCACAGCACCGACAGGCTCAGTGTGCGGCGCCGGGTGCCGAAGGCTACGAGGACCGACAGGAGCTTCTTGCGCTCCCGCAGCTGTTCCAGCTGGGAGACGAGCAGGCTCGCCCCGATCAGCGCGAGAACACAGGCCGCGCCGACGAACAGTCCGGTGCGGATGGAGTCGAAGGTGTCGGACCGCTCGCTCGCCGCGTACGTCCAGGGGTCCGTGAGCGGATCAATCTTCGACGCGGCGTTGCGTACGAGCTCCTGCACGTCCGGGACCGTCATGTCGAGCTGGAGGTAGATCTGCCCGTCGAGGGTCGAGGCCGCCGCGGCGGGCAGCGCGCTCGGGGTGAACAGGAAACCGCCCCGCTCCCAGCCCTTCGGGTCATTGCCCGGGGCGGCCTTCATGATGCCCCGCGGCACCGTCCAGGCAACCTCCTTGCTCTTCTCTTCCCCGCTGTAGGAGGGGTCGATGTAGAGCTTCCCGCCGGGTGTGGCGAGCTTCGGGGTGTCCGTGTCGTAGTCGGCGCCGTGCACCGCGAAGACGTCACCCTCGCGGCACGAGGGCAGCTTCGCCACCTCGCGCAGGGAGGCGCAGTCGCCGACCGTCAGCGGCGTGGACGTCTCGGGGTCCTTCCTGCCCGAGCCCAGCCAGCCGTCGGAGAGCGCCATCGCCTGGCGCACGCCGCGGGTATCGGCGAGGGACTGCCGGGCCTCGGCGAGTGGGGCGGTCCTCGGTACGGACATCTGCATCTGGGCGCGCGAGAGGTCGTTGCCGGTGGATTCCGTGTAGCTGCTCTGGACTCCGGCGAACAGCATCTGCAGGGCGATCGCGCCGGCCACCGCCACCGCGATGCCGTTCACCATGCGGGCCGCCGTACCGCTGCTCAACTGGAGCCTGCGGACCGCCAGTTGCCAGGAGACCGAGCCCGAGTTCAGCCGGGCCACGACGGCCTCCACGACCCACGGCAGCAGCGCGGTGATGCCGACGAGGAGCAGGATGACGCCACCGACCACCATGTACTCGTTGAAGTTCCCGTTCTCGGTGCCCTTCCCGATCATCGGGACGAGCAGTCCGATACCGCCCAGCGGCAGCAGCAGCCGCCACCACAGGCGGCGTCGCGCGGGCCTGGCCGTGCGCACCACGCCGAGCGGCTCGATGACCACTCCGCGCAGGGCGAGCAGCGTCACCGCGACCGCTGCCGCCGGGACAGCGACGGCGATCAGGAGGGCGAGTACGGGCGTCGGGTTGAGGTAGCTCGGGAAGACGCTGAAGCCGAATACCTCGACGGAGCCCGCGATCTGACGGGCAATCAGGAAGAACCCGGTGCCGAAGAGCAGCCCGAGCACCGCCCCGGAGAGCGCCTCGCCCGCGGCGATTCGGCGGGTCATCCGGCCGTCGGCGCCGACCAGCCGCAGCGCCGCGAGCCGGCGGTCGCGCCGCTCGCCGCCGAAGCGTACGGCCGCGGCGATGAAGACGCCGACGGGCATCAGCAGCACCACGAAGACCGTGAGGACGAGCAGCAGCAGGACCGGGTCCATCTCCTCCGAGGGCGCCTTCTCCCCCTGGAAGGTGTTGATGCGCGTGATGCCGGGGCCGTCGCCGTATCGGGCCAGGTTCTCGCCACCCGAGTAGAAGGCGAGTTCGGCCGAACCGATGAGACCCGCCTCGCTGATCGTGCCGGTGATCCGGTCCGGCAGCCGCTCGCGCAGCAGCTTGGCGTCCTTGGACTCCAGCAGTTCCTTGAGTGCGGGCGACACGGCCATCTCACCCGGCGCGGGGAACTTCTTCAATCCCGGCGGCAGCGGCGCCCGCAGGCCCTCCGGTTCCAGCTGGCGGCCGCGGACGTCCCGGCCGCGGAACTCGGTGCCGACGTCTGCGACGAGCACCGTGTTGTCGGCCTTGGGCGCCTCGTCCACGCCGAACGTCATGTCCGTGCGCGCGGTCTCGCGGTCGGAGCGTGCCTGCATCGCGCTCGGTATCGCGGTGGTGAGCAGCAGCAGTGCCACGCCGAGACCGACGCCCACACCGGTGAGCAGGACGCGCACCCAGCCCTCGCGGCCGCCGGTGAACGCGAACTTGGCGCCCATGGCCAGGTCTTTCGACCATTGGCGTGCATTCATACGACGCGCTCCATGTCCCGGGACTTGCCGTCGCGTACGACGATCTCGCGGTCCGAGTAGGCGGCGACGCGGGCCTCGTGCGTGACGAGGACGACGGCGGCGTTGGCGGAGCGGGCGGCGTCGGTGAGCAGTTCCATGACGCGTTCGCCGTTGAGGGAGTCGAGGGCGCCGGTGGGCTCGTCGGCGAAGAGCACGCGCGGGTCGGTGACCAGTGCGCGGGCGACGGCGACGCGCTGGCCCTGGCCGCCGGAGACCTCGCCGGGCCGCTTGGCCTTGAGGTCGTCGACCTCCAGCTGTTCCATCCGGGCCAGGGCGGCGCGCTCGGCGTCCTTGCGGGAGGAGCCGTTCAGCCGCAGCGGCAGCGCCACGTTCTCGACGCAGGTCAGCTCCGGTACGAGCTGGCCGAACTGGAAGACGAAGCCGAACTGGGAGCGGCGCAGCGCGCTGCGCCGGGCGTCGTTCATCGTCGCCATTTCCTGGCCGCCGTACATGATCGAGCCCGAGTCGGGCGTGACGATGCCGGCGAGGCAGTGCAGGAGGGTCGACTTGCCGGAGCCCGAGGGGCCCATCACGGCGACGACCTCGCCCGGGTGGATGGAGAACTCGGCGCCGTCGAGGGCGTTGGTGGGGCCGTACGCCTTGCGCAGGTCGTGGGCCACGAGCAGGGAACCTGCGGGGGTCATCGAGTCACCGCCTCTGCGAGCTTGCCGAGGCGCGCGGCGGTGAGTTCCAGCCAGCGCAGGTCGGCTTCGAGATGGAAAAGTGCGTGGTCACAGATCAGCTGGTCGGCGAGATCGCCCTTGCGCTTGCGGTCGGTGAGCATGCGCATCATGCGCAGGTGCTCCGCGCGCTGGGTGTCGAGGATCCCGGACGCGTCGCGGTGCGTCAGGAGTGCGAGGACGACCTTCGTGTAGAGGGTCGACTGGAGGTACGGCTCCGGCTTCTCCGGTGTGGCGAGCCACCGCTGGACGTCGGTGACGCCCGCCTCGGTGATCGCGTACCGCTTGCGCTCGGGGCCGTCGCCCGCCTCTATCCCGTCGACCTCCACGAGGCCGTTCTTCAGCAGCCGGGACATCGTCGAATAGACCTGGCCGTAGTGGAGCGGCCGGTCGTGACCGAACTTCTCGTCGAAGGCCCGCTTCAGGTCGTAACCGTGGCGGGGCCCGGACTCCAGGAGTCCTAGGAGCGTGTGACCGATGGACATGCGGAGCACTGTACACAGGGCGTATACACCGCGTGTATACGCACCGTGGATAGTCGCCTTCGAGGCGTACGGGTCCGCAGGTCAGGCTCGATTGTCACGGTTCTGTCACTGGGGTGGCGGGTGGGGCGTCCCCTTCTCAGCGGCTCCGCCCCCGAACCCCCAAAGACTGCGCAGTTCCCCGCGCCCCTAGGCACCTAGGGGCGCGGGGAACTGCGCGACAAGCCCCCACCGGACCCGCGCCTCTCGCCACGAACCCGCTGTCCCCAAGCCGTACCTACTCCTCGGGCTCCCCGGAAAGGGGAGGCCGGCCCCGGCGAGGTATCGGTCCGGCCCCGCCCGGCAGGCGACCCGTCTCCGCCAGGGCCCTCCGGAGCAGGAACTCGATCTGCGCGTTGGCGGAGCGCAGCTCGTCGCCGGCCCACCGCGCGAGCGCCTCGTACACGAGCGGATCCAGCCGCAACAGCACCTGCTTGCGCTGCTGCTGCGGCCGCCGCTGGGGGGAAGCCCCCTCGGAAGGTGAGGTCACTGGTAGAGGGACCCCGTGTTGAGGACGGGCTGCGGGGCGCGGTCGCCGCACAGGACCACCAACAGGTTCGACACCATCGCCGCCTTCCGCTCGGAGTCCAGCTCGACGATGTCCCGCTCGGTGATCCGGGCGAGCGCGTCCTCGACCATCCCGACCGCACCGTCCACGATCTGCCGCCGCGCGGCGACGACCGCACCCGCCTGCTGCCGCTGGAGCATCGCCGAGGCGATCTCGGGAGCGTACGCGAGATGCGTGAAGCGGGACTCGATGATCTGGACGCCCGCGGCCTCCACGCGCGCGTGCAGTTCGACGGCGAGCTTCTCGGTGATCTCCTCCGCGTTGCCCCGCAGCGACAGACCGTCCTCGTCATGGGCGTCGTACGGGTACTCGATGGCGATGTGCCGCACCGCAGCCTCGGTCTGGGTGGCGACGAACTCCAGGAAGTCGTCCACCTCGAAGCTCGCCTGAGCGGTGTCCTCGACCTTCCAGACCACGACCGCGGCCAGCTCGATCGGGTTGCCGTAGGCGTCGTTGACCTTGAGAACGGCCGTCTCGTGGTTGCGTACCCGCGTCGAGATCTTCGTACGGGACGTCAGCGGGTTCACCCAGCGCAGGCCGTCCTCGCGGATCGTCCCCCGGTAGCGGCCGAAGAGCTGGACGACGCGGGCCTCGCCCGGCGCCACCATGTTCAGACCGCACATGGCGACGAATGCCGCCAGGCCGATGAGGATGCCGGACACGATCAGCGCGGCCTTGCCGCCGGTGGAGTCCACCGCGGTGGCGCCGACGATCATCCCGGCGCCCGCCAGCAGTCCGACGAGCCCGAGCAGCAGCGCGAGTCCGCCGCCGATGCTGTGCGCGACGGACTCCCGGACGCGCGGTGCGGGCATCTCGGGTACGTCGGCGGTGTGTGGAGTGTCGTGTGTGGACATGGGTGATCCCCCGTTTCGTGGTGCGGCGTTTCGTAGTGCTACGGCTCGTTTTGCGAGCTCCTAGCTTCATGCTTACTAAGTGATATCACTTTACCCGCCACGGCAACCTTCTACGCATCCGAATCGTCGGTTCCATAGGGACAGGTGGTGACAGGTGCTGATTGTCACGTCCGCAAAAGACGGGATCGACCGTCCTATGTCCCCACGCGCGGTGTTAGTTTGCTGAGCTGACCTGAGCGGTGAACCTGTGAGACACGAGAGACGGAAGCGGAGCGGATCGGGCCCATGGGACGAGCGGAAGAGAGACGAGCGCGGCAGCGCGGCGGTGGCCACCGTGCCGCGCCGAAGCGCTCGTCCAGAGCCGGCGCCAGGGGTGGTGCCGGGACCGGCGCCAAGGCCGGTGCGAAAAGTGGCATACGTCGCTTCCTCACCTGGAGGAAGCTCCTCGGTACGTTCTTCGGCCTCTGTCTGCTCGGGATGGCGGCCTTCGTCGCTCTGTACCTGATGATCGACGTTCCCAAGGGCAACGCCGCCGCGGTCCAGCAGAGCAACATCTACAAGTACAGCAACGGCGACACGCTCGCCCGCGACGGCGACGTCAACCGCGAGCTCGTCGACCTGGACCAGGTCTCCAAGGGCGTCCGGATGACCTTCGTCGCCGCCGAGAACAAGTCCTTCTACGAGGACGCCGGCGTCGACTTCAAGGGCACGGCCCGCGGTCTGCTCAACACCCTCTCCGGCAAGGGCAAGCAGGGTGGTTCGACGATCACCCAGCAGTACGTCAAGAACTACTACCTGACGCAGGACCAGACCGTCACGCGCAAGCTGAAGGAACTGGTCATCTCCCTGAAGGTGGACCGCCAGGAGTCCAAGGACGACATCCTCGCGGGCTACATCAACACCAGCTACTACGGCCGCAACGCGTGGGGCATCCAGGCCGCGGCGCAGGCCTACTACCGCGTCGACGCGAACGACCTCTCGGTCGAGCAGGGCGCGTATCTCGCCGCTCTGCTCCAGGCGCCCAGCCAGTACGACTGGGCGGTCGCGAGTCCCACCAGCAAGAAGCTGGTCACCGCCCGCTGGAACTACGTCCTGGACAACATGGTGGAGGAGGGCTGGCTCAGCTCCGCCAAGCGCGACGGCATGAAGTTCCCGGTGCCGAAGGACCCCAAGGGCGCCCCCGGTCTGCAGGGCCAGGCCGGCTACCTGGTGGAGGCCGCCGACACCTCGTTGAAGAAGCAGCTCGTCGCACAGGGCACGGCCGCCGACATGGACGAGGCCGAGACCATGGTCAAGGCCGGCGGCTGGACCATCACCCTGAACGTCGACAAGAAGAAGCAGGACCAGCTGGAGAAGGCCGTCAAGAGCCAACTGACGAGCAAGCTGGACGCCAAGAAGCGGGACATCGACGCCGACGTCCAGGCCGGTGCCGTGTCCGTGGACCCGAAGACCGGCAAGGTCGTCGCGATGTACGGCGGCGTGGACTACGTGAAGCACTACACGAACAACGCGACGCGCCGCGACTACCAGCCCGCCTCCACCTTCAAGCCGCTGATCCTGGCCGCGGCCGTCGACAAGGACGCCGAGACGCAGGACGGCACCCCGGTCACGGCGAAGACGATCTACGACGGCACCAGCAAGCGTCCGGTCGTCGACGACGGCAGGAAGGTCGGCTTCGCCCCGCCGAACGAGGACGACGTCGACTACGGGGACGTCACCGTCCAGACCGCGATGAACAAGTCCATCAACTCCGTCTTCGCCCAGCTGGGCGTCGACGTCGGCATGGACCAGGTCATGAAGACCGCGGGCGACCTCGGCATGGACGTCGAGGGCGCCAAGTCGGTGCCCGCCCAGACCCTCGGCACGATGGGCGCGAGCCCGCTGGAGATGGCGGGCGTCTACGCGACGCTCGACAACCACGGCAGGAAGATCACCCCGGCGCTCATCAAGTCGGTCGAGCACAAGGACCGCGTGGTCAAGCTCCCGGACCCGATCGGCGACCAGGTCATCAGCCGCGAGGCCGCCGACACGGTCACCTCGGTGCTGACCGGCGTGGTCGACGACGGTACGGCCAAGACGTCCGTACGCGACAACCCGGCCCGTGACGGCCAGCAGGTCGCGGGCAAGACCGGTACGTCCGACTGCAACAAGTCGGCCTGGTTCACCGGCTACACGCCCAAGCTCGTCACCTCGGTGGGTGTCTTCGGCGAGGCGGCCAAGGCGGGCACGACCCGGTGCGGCAAGGACAAGCCGGTGAAGGTCAAGGCGTTCAGCCAGGTCACGCTGCAGGGCGCGGCCGGCGGCGGCCGGGTCAACGGCGGTGGCTTCCCGGCCCAGATATGGGCGACGTACACCTTCGGCGCGATGGGCGGTGTCTCCAAGTTCGACCTGGACACCGACCAGGGTGCGGCCGTCCAGCCGACGATCACGCCGACGGCCACTCAGCCGCCGGCGACCCCGTCCGACGAGCCGAGCACCGAGGACCCGACGACGAAGCCGCCGACGACCAGTCCTCCGGTGGAGAGCTCTCCCGAGGAGACCCCGACCGAGAGCGACGAACCTCCGACGCCGACCACGAGCGCCCCGTCGCCACCGGACGGCATAGAACTACCGACGGACCCGGACGACCCACAGTCGGATCCGTAACGATCAGTTCCCCGCGCCCTTTGAGGGGCGCGGGGAACTGCGCGACCAGCCCCAATCGGCCCGCAGCTCCCCACCGGCATCACAGAATCGCCGCTCAGCCCCCGCTAACCGATACCGCTCAGTCCCCGTTGACCGAGTGAGCGATCCGGTCACCGATCTCCTTGTCGATGTTCCGCCAGTACTGCAGCGCACGCTCCAGCACGGGCCGGGACACATCGGCCTTCAGATGCCCGCTGACGTTCGACACGAGCCGGTCGCGGGCGGCGTCGTCGAGGACCTGCCGGACCATCGTCCCGGCCTGCCCCCAGTCGTCGTCCTCCCGGTGCAGCTTGTACGCCTCGCGCACCAGCTCCCCGGCGGTCTGCCAGCTCGCCGGGTCGCCGAACTGCCCGTAGTCGGCCGCGGGCCCGCCGTAGGAGTTGGGCGCGTACGGACGGGCCGCGTTGGACGGCTCGTACCGCATGGGGCCGTCCTTGGCGTACGAGTTGACGGGAGCGTGCGACCGGTTGGGCGGCAGTTGCGCGTAGTTGGGGCCGATCCGGTACCGGTGGGTGTCCGGGTACGAGAACAGCCGGCCCAGCAGCATCTTGTCCGGCGAGGGGCCGATGCCCGGCACCAGGTTGGACGGCTCGAAGGCGGCCTGCTCGATGTGGATGAAGTAGTCCTCGGGGTTCCTGTCGAGGGTCATCCGGCCGACGTCGATCAGCGGGTAGTCGCCGTGCGGCCAGACCTTCGTCAGGTCGAACGGGTTGAAGCGGTAGTCCGCCGCGTCCTCGAACGGCATGATCTGGACCTTGAGCGTCCAGCTCGGCGCGTTCCCGGACTCGATCGACTCGTACAGATCACGGCGGTGCTTGTCGGCGTCCGAACCGGCCAGCTCGTCGGCCTCGTCCTGTGTGAGGTGGTCGATGCCCTGGTCGGTCTTGAAGTGGTACTTCACCCAGAACCGCTCACCGGCGCCATTGATCCACATGTAGGTGTGGGACGAGTAGCCGTTCATGTGGCGGTACGTCTTCGGGATGCCCCGGTCGCCCATCAGCCAGGTCACCTGGTGCGCCGACTCCGGCGAGAGCGTCCAGAAGTCCCACTGCATGTCGTTGCTGCGCAGCCCGGTCGCCGGGTGGCGCTTCTGTGAGCGGATGAAGTCCTGGAACTTGATCGTGTCACGGACGAAGAAGACGGGGGTGTTGTTGCCCACCAGATCGTAATTGCCGTGCTCGGTGTAGAACTTGAGCGCGAAACCGCGGGGGTCGCGCCAGGTGTCGGGCGAGCCCTGCTCACCGGCGACGGTCGAGAAGCGCGCCAGCATCTCCGTGCGCTTCCCGGGCTGGAACAGATCGGCCTTGGTGAACTGGCTGACGTCATTGGTCACTTCGAAGAATCCGTACGCGCCACTGCCCTTGGCGTGTACCACCCGCTCGGGGACCCGCTCCCGGTTGAACTGGGCCATCTTCTCGATGAGGTAGTGGTCCTGGAGCAGGATCGGACCGTCGGGACCGACGGTGAGCGAGTGTTCGTCGCTCTCCACCGGAATTCCGACGTTGTTCGTGGTGTACGGAGCTTTCTGGGGTGTCTGCGTCACGAGCGTCCTCCCGTCAGGAAGAGAGTCGTCAGGTCGCTTCGGCCACCCCAGCAGTCAACTCCGCCGACGGGATGTCGGCAACATTTGGACGCGGTCCAATTCCGGTTCGGTTCTCACCGGGCTGCCGGGGGGCGTCTCCCGTGGGTACCCCCCGATCAGGGATCGACTCGGCCGTGGTCGGACTCGTCCATGGTTCGACCGATCCACGGTTCGACTCAGCCGTGGTTCAGCTCGAACCAGACCACCTTGCCCGTGCTGAGCCGGGTCGCGCCCCACCGCCTGGCCAGCTTGTTCACCAGGTAGAGCCCGCGCCCGCCCTCGTCCGTGGCCCGCGCCTGCCGCAGCCGCGGCAACTGCGGCACGTCGTCACCGACCTCGCAGCGCAGCACGTCCGTACGGAGCAGACGCAGCGTGACCGGCCGTGACGTGTAGCGCACGGCGTTCGTCACGACCTCGCTGACGAGCAGCTCGAGGGAGTCCGTGAGCTCCTCCAGGCCCCAGCGGGAGAGCGCCTTGCGGGCCAGCCGTCGCGCCCGGCCGGGCGCCGCGTCCTCGGGGTCCAGGTGCCAGAACGCGACATCGCTCGGCGCGATCCCGTCGAAGCGGGCGGCGAGCAGCGCGATGTCGTCGTCCCGGTCGCCCGGGCCGAGCATGTCGAGCACCTCGTCGCACAGCGCCTCAAGGGGCGGCGGATGGTCGGCGCCGGTCAGCTGCGCGGTGGCGGCGAGCTTCTCGCGCAGCTGTTCTATACCGGTCCACACGTCACGCAGCCGTGACTCGACCAGACCGTCGGTGTAGAGCAGCAGGGTGGCACCGGCCGGCGCGTCCAGCTCTACCGCCTCGAAGTCCACCCCGCCCACGCCGATCGGGGCGCCCGGCGGTACGCGCAGGACCTCGGCCCGGCCGCCCAGGTGGAGCAGGACGGGCGGGGGATGGCCCGCGTTGGCGATGGTGATGCGGTGCGCGACCGGGTCGTACACCGCGTACAGGCAGGTCGCCATGCGGTCGGTGCCCAGGCGCTGGGCCTGCTCGTCCAGGTGGTGCAGGACCTCCTGCGGGGGCAGGTCGAGCCCGGCGAGGGTCTGCGCGGTCGTCCGCAGCTGGCCCATGATGGCCGCCGAGGTCATGGAGTGGCCCATGACGTCACCGACGACGAGGGCGACCCGGCTGCCGGGCAGCGGGATCGCGTCGTACCAGTCGCCGCCGACCCGGGCCGTCTCCGCGGCGGGCAGATAGCGGGACGCCAGCCGCACGCCGGTCGGCCGGGGCAGCGTCTCGGGCAGCATCGTGCGCTGCAGCTCGTCCGCGATGTACGCCTCACGCCCGTACAGCACGGCCTTGTCGATGCCGAGCGCGCTGTGCGTGGCGAGCTGTGCCGCCACGAGCAGGTCGTCGGTCTCGAAGGCCGGCCGGTCCGGGCGGCGCAGGAACAGCGCGGCGCCGATCACGCGGCGGCGGCCGCGCAGCGGGGCGAGGATCGCCCGCTGGCCGCCGGGCACGGTCAGGTCCTCGCCGATCAGCTCGGGCAGCGCGGCCCGAGCGGCGGGCGCGTCCGCGAAGACGGGCCGCACTCCGCGCAGCACCTCGTTCAGGGCACCACCGGGTCGTACGGTGCACAGCTCGGCGGTGATCCCGAGGTCGGGCTCGGGCTGGAGCGCGGGCAGCAGGAAGCCCTCGGTGTCCCGGTCCTCGGGGATCCGGTCGGTGCGCCGCAGCCGCAGTACGACGGGCCCGGTGGGCCGTTCGTCGCCGACGGGCAGCGGGTCGCGCAGATAGACGAGGATCGCGTCCGAGAAGGTCGGCACGGTGGCCCGGCACAGGCCCATCACGATCTCGTCGAGGTCGATGCCGCGGGCGATCCGCCGGGTGGCGGCGCCCACGAAGCGCAGCCGGTCGCCGTCCCGGCGCATGGGCATGGGGGTGCCCGGCGCGGGCCCCTGTCCCGTACGCCGCTCCTTGCCGCTCTGGACCGCGGCCGCCTCGGCACCCGACTGGGCCGGGATGGTCTCGGGCGCGGGCCGCGGCCGGTGCGGGTCGGGCTCGGTCACGGACGGCTGGGAATGCTCGGATCCCGAGCCGGTCGGAGCGTCCGTCGGGCCGTGACCGCCGGAGGGCGCGGGCGGGCCCTGGCTGCCGGCCGGGGTCCCGGACGCGGCGGGCGTGCCCGTGGCGGCGGCGAGGGCGCCCGAGGGCGTGGGGGAGCCGGTCGGGCCCTGGCCGTCGCAAGCGGGCGCACCCGGGATCCCGGGCGAGGCGGGGGCCTCGGCCGGCCGTCCCTGTGCGGGTAAACCGGTGGAACCCTGCGCCGGCGGCTCCGGGGTACGCAGAAGCGCCCCGCGGGGGTCCGCGGGGGCGGTGGGCCGGGCAGCGCTTGGCTGGCGGCGCTCGTGGGAGGTGGGGTGCTCCGTCACGCGTGTCGAATCCATCCGTCCGGTGCTGCGCGCCGTGCGTGCAGTTCGTCCCGCAGAAATCCCGATACCCGGAATGCGTGCCCCAGGAACGGAATCACCGCGTGGTCAGACAGCCTCTCAGAAGAGTGACCGTCGGGCACCGGCGGGAACAGCCCGTCCGGCCGTCTCCTGACCGTACCGCTGTGGCCCTCGTACCCCTCGCTCACGTCCTGCCGCCCCTCGGTGACGTTCGGTCAAGCCCAGCGTGTGCTCCGGGAGTTGTCGCCTCGCGCCCGCCCGCCACCCGACCACCACTCCTCAACGACGGTGCTGCGCACCGACCGTGACTGTTCGTTGCGGAGGACGATCCTACGGTTCTACCACGGGGGCACATCAAGGGTCTCACGTGGACACGTGCGCGGGCGTACGATCCCAGTCGTCCGGCAGTGACGGTACGGACCAGGACGGATCGGGGCGCCAGTGCTGCCAGCCGTCCGACAACGGCGGGCCCCAGGCGCGGATCACCTCCACCGCGGCCCGGCCGGCCTCCCGCACCCGCGCGGCCAGCCCCTCGTCCATCAGGCCGTCCCGCTGGGCCTGCGCGAACTCGTCCTCGTCGCGCCAGCCCCAAGTCCGGTCCGGGTGCACCGAGATGTCGAGGAAGTGGTCCTCGGAGTCCACCCCGCCGGCCCATCTGGCCAGCGGTTCCTCCAAGTTGACGTACCAGTTCTTGAACTGCCAGCCCGGCTCCCAGAACAGCCACACCGACCACGGCTCACCGGGCCGCGCCAGCTTCAGCACACCGGTGCCGAACCAGTGGCCGCGCTGCACGGTCCTCGGCTTGGTGTAACGGGACTCCAGCGGCTCCACGTGCACGGGCGTGCCGTCGGCGAGGACGGGCTTCACACACTCCGTCCCGGGGGCCAGCCACACGGCGAGCAGCTCCTCGTCGTCCCGCACGACGGTCACGGGGCGCACGATGTGGAAGCGCTCGCCGGCGTTCTCCCGGTAACGCCACAGGATCTGACTCCCGGGGTTCCAGTACGCCGCCGACCCGCCCGCTTCCACTTGTGTCACCGCTCCACCCTCTGCCATGAACAGATATTAGGTGCCCATGGCATACGACGCTGCGGCGCGCGTCACGGTTCGCGCGCCGGGCCGAATGCCGTTACGGGCGCGTCATCCGCAGGACATCCAGGGCCTCGTCCAGCTGCTCCCGGGTGAGGTCGCCACGCTCGACGTAGCCCGACTCCAGGACGACCTCGCGGATGGTCTTCCGCTCGGCGAGCGCCTTCTTGGCGACCTTCGCGGCCTCCTCGTACCCGATGTACTTGTTCAGCGGTGTCACGACCGACGGCGACGACTCGGCGTACTCGCGGGCCCGCTCGCGGTTGGCGGTGATCCCGTCGACGGTCCGGTCGGCGAGCAGCCGCGAGACGTTCGCGAGGAGCCGGACCGACTCCAGTACGTTCCTGGCGATGACCGGCAGCATCACGTTGAGCTCGAAGTTCCCGGAGGCCCCGGCGGTGGCGATCGTCGCGTCGTTCCCGGTCACCTGCGCGGCGACCATCAGTACGGCCTCGGGAATGACCGGATTCACCTTGCCGGGCATGATCGACGAACCGGGCTGGAGGTCGGGAAGGCTGATCTCGGCCAGACCGGTACGGGGCCCGGAGGCCATCCACCGCAGATCATTGGCGATCTTGGTGAGCCCGACAGCGATGGTCCGGAGCTGCCCACTGGTCTCGACGATCCCGTCCCGCGCCCCCTGCGCCTCGAAGTGGTCGCGCGCCTCGGTGAGCGGCAGCCCGGTGCTCCGTGCGACCTCGGCGATCACGGCGGCGGAGAACCCGGGCGGGGTATTGATCCCGGTCCCCACGGCGGTTCCCCCGAGGGGAAGCTCGGCGAGCCGCGGCAGGGAGGCCTGAAGCCGCTCGATCCCGTACCGCACCTGGGCGGAGTACCCGCCGAACTCCTGCCCGAGCGTCACCGGCGTCGCGTCCATCAGATGAGTACGCCCGGACTTCACGACGTCGGCGAACTCCTCGGACTTGCGGGTGAGCGCGTCCGCGAGGTGCTCCAGGGCGGGGACGAGATCGCGGGTGACGGCGGCGGTCGCGGCGATGTGGATGGACGAGGGGAAGACGTCGTTGCTGGACTGCGAGGCGTTCACATGGTCGTTCGGATGTACGTCCCTGCCGAGCCGTTCCGTCGCCAGTGTGGCGATGACCTCGTTCGTGTTCATGTTGGACGAGGTGCCGGAGCCTGTCTGAAAAACGTCCACCGGGAAGTGCTCGTCCCACTTCCCGTCCACGACCTCCGCGGCCGCCTCCTGGATGGCCTCCGAGACGTCCTTGTCGAGCACCCCGAGCCCGGCGTTCACCTTTGCCGCGGCCGCCTTGATCCTGGCGAGGGCCTCGATGTGCGCCCGCTCGATCCGCTGCCCGGAGATGGGGAAGTTCTCGACGGCACGCTGGGTCTGCGCCCGCCATTTCGCGTCCGCGGGGACGCGGACTTCACCCATGGAGTCGTGTTCGATCCGGTAGTCGCTCATGAGACATACAGCGCCCCCGCCGCCCCTACCCATTCCCGTCCCCCGGGGGCTGCGCCCCCAGACCCCCCTTTCGGCCTGAACGGCCTCGTCCTCAAACGCCGGACGGGCTGAAGTTGTCGGCCCGGGCCGCGAAATCTTCAGCCCCTCCGGCGTTTGAGGAGCGGGGGTTCGGGGGCGGAGCCCCCGAGTAGTGACGGGAATGGGTAGGGGCGGCGGGGGCGAAAAAAGCTTGTCGCGACGAACCGGCTAACCCAGCCCAGGCCCCCGCACGGGAATCGACGTGAACGTCGGCGCCGGCGCCGGGTCCTTGAAGAAGTCGTTGCCCTTGTCGTCGACGACGATGAACGCCGGGAAGTCCTCCACCTCGATCTTCCACACGGCCTCCATCCCGAGCTCCTCGTACTCGACGACCTCGACCTTCTTGATGCAGTCCTGCGCGAGCCGCGCGGCGGGGCCCCCGATGGAGCCGAGATAGAAACCACCGTGCGCGTCACAGGCATTGGTGACCTGCGCGGACCGGTTCCCCTTGGCCAGCATCACCTTGGAACCGCCCGCCGCCTGGAACTGCTCCACGTACGAGTCCATCCGCCCGGCCGTGGTGGGCCCGAACGACCCGGACGCGTACCCCTCGGGGGTCTTGGCCGGCCCCGCGTAGTACACGGGGTGGTCCTTCAGGTACTGCGGCATCTCCTCGCCCGCGTCCAGCCGCTCCTTGATCTTGGCGTGCGCGATGTCCCGCGCCACGACGAGAGGCCCGGAGAGGGACAGCCGGGTCTTCACCGGGAACTTGGTGAGCTCGGCGAGGATGTCGTCCATCGGCTGGTTCAGGTCGATGCGGACGACGTCCGACGACTCGTCGAGGTGCTCCTCCGTCGTCTCGGGGAGGAACCGCGCCGGGTCCGTCTCCAGCTGCTCCAGGAAGACGCCCTCCGCGGTGATCTTCGCGACGGCCTGCCGGTCGGCGGAGCAGGAGACGGCGATGGCGACCGGGCAGGACGCCCCGTGCCGCGGCAGCCGCACCACGCGCACGTCGTGGCAGAAGTACTTGCCGCCGAACTGCGCGCCGATCCCGATCCGCTGCGTCAGCTCGAAGACCTTCTCCTCCAGCTCCTTGTCCCGGAAGCCGTGCCCGAGCTCGGAGCCCTCGGCCGGGATCTCGTCCAGGTAGTGCGCGGAGGCGTACTTCGCGGTCTTCAGGGCGTACTCCGCGCTCGTACCGCCGACGACGATCGCCAGGTGGTACGGCGGGCAGGCCGCGGTCCCCAGGGAGCGGATCTTCTCCTCCAGGAACTTCATCATGGAGGACTCGTTCAGGACGGCCTTCGTCTCCTGGTACAGGAACGACTTGTTGGCCGAGCCGCCGCCCTTGGCCATGAAGAGGAACTTGTAGGCGCCGCCGTCGGTCGCGTACAGCTCGATCTGGGCCGGCAGGTTCGACCCGGTGTTCTTCTCGTCCCACATGGTGAGCGGGGCCATCTGCGAGTACCGCAGGTTGAGGTTCAGGTAGGCGTCGTAGATGCCGCGGCTCAGCGCGGCCTCGTCGCCGCCCTCGGTGAGCACGTTCTGTCCGCGTTTGCCCATGACGATCGCCGTGCCGGTGTCCTGGCACATGGGCAGCACGCCCGCGGCCGCGATGTTCGCGTTCTTCAGGAGGTCCAGCGCGACGAACTTGTCGTTGCCCGACGCCTCGGGGTCGTCGATGATGCGCCGCAGCTGGGCGAGGTGCGCCGGCCGCAGATAGTGCTGGATGTCGTGGATGGCCTCGGCGGCGAGCTTGCGCAGAGCCTCCGGCTCCACCTTGAGGAACGTGCGCCCGTCGGCCTCGAAGGTGGAAACACCCTCGGCGGTCACCAGCCGGTAGGGGGTGGTGTCCTCTCCCTGGGGGAGCAGATCGGTGTACACGAACTCAGGCATCTCGCCCACATTCCTTCATCGACAGACAGCGGCCGGCCTCCATTGGCGGGCGCCCACCAGCGTAGAACCTGCTACTGACACCAAGCTTGTGAGGTAAGGCTCAGTTCGCCGTCCACACCCCCTAGTCGCGATCTATCGCGTTTGGGTACGCTGCTGTCGTGGACCTAGAGAAGCGCACCTCACCCGCACCCGACCTTCGGAAGCAGACCGACCTCCGGGCGTCCGACGCCGACCGCGACCGGACGGCGGACATCCTGCGCGAGGCCCTCGCCGAGGGCCGCCTCACCGCGGAGGAGCACTCCGAGCGGGTCGAGGACGTCTTCCGTGCGAAGACCGTCGGAGAGCTGGAGCCCCTCGTGGCGGACCTGCCGGTGGCCCACCGCTCCCGCCCGTCGGAGACGTTCGCCCCGGCGCCGAACCGCCCCACCCCGGGCACGGTCCCCCCGGTCGCCGAGGAGAACGTGGTGGCGGTCTTCAGCGCGGCGGTCCGCAAGGGCCGCTGGCGCATCGGCCGCCGCACGCACGCGTACGCGATCTTCGGCAGCGTCGAGATAGACCTCAGCGAGGCGGTCTTCGAGCACCAGCAGGTCGTGATCAAGGCGATAGCGGTCTTCGGCAACGTCGAGATCCGCGTCCCGGAGAACGTGTCGTTGCGCGGCAACGGCGGCGGGGTCCTGGGCAACTTCGAGGTGGACACGCTCGATTCGACCGACCACGACGCACCCGTGGTGTACGTGGACGGACTGGCCGTACTGGGAAATATCGAGGCAAAACCCAAGCGGGGCAAGCTGATCGAGGACATCCTGGACCGGGTCGGGGACCGGGTGAACGCCAAGTTGCGCAAACACCTCGGGCATTGACGGTCGCGAATTTCGCGGCGAGCGGAGGGTATTGGTCCAGTAGTGACGGTCCAGTGCCGGTCGAGATCTCCCGCGCTTCGGAACTGAGTGCATAGGCGCGCGTACAGCGGGTAGGCCTTGCTGCATCGTCTCTCGCTCGCGAAGCCGTCGTCAGGAGTAGACCGTGCTGCATCCGCCGCATCAGTCCCTGCAGGTCGCCGCCGTTCCGCCCCAGCCGGCGCCGGTGCGGGAGAGGGACCAGGACGCCCCTTGGCACACGGAGGCCGTGTGCCGCCGCGACGAGGCCGGGCTGTTCTTCGCGCCCTCGAAAGAACCCACCGCGGCCCGGCTGTCCCGGGAGGAGGCGGCCAAGCGGGTCTGCGCACGCTGTCCGGTGATGGTCGAATGCCGCGAGCACGCACTGCTGCAACCCGAGCCGTACGGGGTCTGGGGCGGCCTCACCGCCGCCGAGCGCCGAGTCGTCCTGGCCCGGCGCCGCCGCCGCGACCTCGAACTGCAGAAGGCGGCCCGCGCCACAGGCCCGATAGCCGCCGCCGGCTGACACTCACACCGATGGGGCGCCCCTCCGCACAAGGGGCGCCCCATCGCCGTACAAGAATCAGCCGCTTCGCCGCAGCTTCTGCCGTTGCGTCACGTCTGCGGCGCAGAGCTTGCTGCCGCGCCGCCAGAACGCGCCCCTTCAGGGGCGCGGGGAACTGCGCGACCAGCCCCCACGGACCCGCAGTCACCCACGGTCCGCATGGCACGCTCGAACAGAGAACTACTTCGCCCTGTCGAAGTCGATCGCGCTGTACGCCCGCAGCTTCGCCAGCCGGTGCTCCGAGTTGATCTGCCGAACCGTCCCCGACTTCGACCGCATCACGATGGAGTCGGTCGTCGCGGTCTCGGGCCGATAGCGAACGCCCCGCAGCAACTCGCCGTCGGTGATCCCGGTGGCCACGAAGAAGACGTTCTCGCCGGAGACCAGGTCGTCGGTGAACAGGACCCGGTCGAGGTCGTGCCCCGCGTCGATCGCGCGCTGCCGCTCCTCGTCCTCCTTGGGCCACAACTTGCCCTGGATCGTGCCGCCCAGGCACTTCACCGCACAGGCGGAGATGATGCCCTCGGGCGTACCGCCGATGCCGAGCAGCAGGTCGATTCCGGTGCCCTCGCGCAGCGCCAGGATGGAGCCCGCGACATCGCCGTCGGAGATGAGCTTGATGCGCGCGCCGGTCTCCCGGATCTCCTTGATGATGCCGTCGTGGCGCGGCCGGTCGAGGATGACGACCGTGACGTCCTCGGGCGTGACGCGCTTGGCCTTGGCGACCCGGCGGATGTTCACGGACACGGGCGCGTTGATGTCGACGAAGTCGGCGGCCTCGGGGCCGGTGACCAGTTTGTCCATGTAGAAGACCGCGGACGGGTCGAACATGGTGCCGCGGTCGGCGGCGGCCAGCACCGCGATCGCGTTCGTCATGCCCTTCGCGGTGAGCGTGGTGCCGTCGATCGGGTCGACGGCGATGTCGCACTCGGGGCCCGTCCCGTCTCCGACGCGCTCCCCGTTGAAGAGCATCGGGGCCTCGTCCTTCTCGCCCTCGCCGATGACGACGACGCCGTTCATCGAGACGGTGGAGACGAGGGTCCGCATGGCCCGTACGGCCGCGCCGTCGGCGCCGTTCTTGTCGCCGCGGCCGACCCAGCGGCCCGCGGCCATGGCGGCGGCTTCGGTGACCCGGACGAGCTCAAGGGCGAGGTTTCGGTCGGGGGCCTCGGACGGGACCTCGAGTTCGGACGGCAAGTGATGCTCGGTCATCGGAGCGCACCTTTCTGATACGACGACGGCCGGATGAGGGTTCGGGCCGACTCTATCCTCAGTCCGACAAAATGAGCAGGGGGGCCCACGGATGAGCAGACCAGTACACCTGCGACGATGGGGGCGTGGCAGGTATGAAAGGCAAGCAGACGGTCCGGGACATGGTGTTGTCCCTGGGCCTGATCGGGATAGTCGCGGGCTTTATCTACGTCTTCATTCCCAATGACGACTCGGAGCCCCCTCTCAAGCGGGTCGACTACCGCGTGGAACTCCTGACGGCCCGCCGTGCGGCCGCCTATCCGGTGGCGGCGCCCGAGGGCCTGTCCAAGGAGTGGAAGGCGACGTCGGTGCGGTTCCAGGGCGCCGACTTCGACGCGTGGCACCTCGGCTTCCACGATCCCGACGGTGAGTACGTGGCGATCGAGCAGTCGACTCAGAAGCCCGTCACGTTCATCGACGACGCGAGCCAGGGCGCCGAGGAGACGAACACGACGCAGCGCATAGGCGAGCGCTCCTGGGAGCGGTACGAGGGCGCGAAGTACGACGCTCTCGTCCTCCGGGAGAAGGGTTCCACGACGGTCGTGACCGGCACGGCGTCCTTCGCTCAGCTGACGAAGATGGCGCAGGCCCTGAAGACGGAGTAGGGCCCGCACGCATGAGGACGGCCCCCGGCATTCGTGCCGGGGGCCGTCCTCATACGTGCGGCGAGGGTCGTCAGACCGTCGTGATGACCTGGTCGGCCTCCAGGCGCGGGGAGCGCGGGAACCAGGCGTCCTCGGCCGGCCTGCCGATGTTGACCACCATCAGCGGGGTGTGGTCGCCGTCGAGGAACTCCTTCTGGACGCCCGCGAAGTCGAAGCCCGTCATCGGACCGGCGGCCAGGCCGGCGGCACGGACACCGATGATGAAGTACGCGGCCTGCAGCGCGGCGTTGAGGGAGGCGGCACCCTCACGGGCCGGACGCTCGGCGAAGAAGACGTCCTTGGCCTGCGGGAAGTGCGGGAAGAGGTGCGGGAGTTCCTCGTGGAACTCGTTGTCCGCGGAGAGGATCGCGACGAGCGGCGCGGTGGCCGTCTTCGGCTGGTTGCCCTCGGACATGTGCTGCACCAGGCGCTCGCGGGCCTCGGCGGAGCGGACCAGGGTGATGCGCAGCGGGGACTGGTTGAAGGCGGTCGGGCCGAACTTGACCAGGTCGTAGATCGCCTGCACCTGCTCCTCGGAGACGGGCTCGTCGGTGAAGGCGTTCGCGGTGCGGGCCTCGCGGAAGAGCAGGTCCTGAGCGGTGGGGTCAAGAACGAGGGACATGAATCAACCTTTTCGGGGAGTGCGGCGAACCCTGTGGGGGGATCTCCTTGCACTTCCGAAGGTACGTCGATGAAGTTTAGTATTCAACCAAAACTGGAGCATGGTGATCCGGTTCACAGGCGGCGAGGGTTGGCGAAGCCGTTGTGAACGAGAGTGTGAGGGGTGTGTCCGGGAAGCGATCTGCAAGCGATCTGCAAGCGATCTGCAAGCGATCTACAAGGGAGCCACCAGGGGGTTACTGGGTGTCGGAACCGGAGCCGGAGTCGCCGGACTCCTCCTCGGCGTCATCCCCCGCCCCCGCCAGAGCCGCGTCGAGGCGGGCGCGGGCGCCGTCAAGCCACCGCCGGCACACCTTCGCCAACTCCTCGCCCCGCTCCCACAGGGCGAGCGACTCCTCAAGTGTCGTACCGCCCGCCTCCAGGCGTCGTACGACCTCGATGAGCTCGTCCCGTGCCTGCTCGTACCCGAGCGCCTCGTCCGTCCTGCTGGTCATGCGCCCACCCTAGGGTCTGTCTCGGACATCGACTCGTACCGTGAACTCGCCCTCGGCGACCCGCGCCCGCAGGGACTCCTCCGCCGTCACCTCGTCCGGGGACCGGACCGCGTGACCGTCGGCCTTCTGCAACACCGCGTAACCCCGCTTGAGGGTCGCGGCGGGGGAGAGGGCCACCACGCGCGCGTGCGTGTGCGTCAGCTCCGAGTCGGCACGGTCGAGGAGGTGCCCGAGCGTACGGCGGCCGCGGTCGAGCAGCGAGGCGACATGGTCCGCGCGCTCGTCGACCATCCGGTGCGGATCCTCTATCGAGGGGCGGGCCAGCGCGTGCGCGAGGCCCCTCTCCTCCCGGTCGATGAAGGACTGGACGCTGCGGCGGGCGCGGTCCCGCAGGAACTGGACGCGCTCGTACTCCTCGCCGACGTCCGGGACGACCTTCTTCGCCGCGTCGGTCGGCGTGGAGGCCCGCAGGTCCGCCACGTGGTCGAGCAACGGGTTGTCGGGTTCGTGCCCGATGGCCGACACGACCGGTGTACGGCAGGACGCGACCGCCCGTACGAGCTGCTCGTCCGAGAACGGGAGCAGGTCCTCCACGCTGCCGCCGCCGCGCGCCACGATGATCACGTCCACGTCGTCGAGCGCGTCCAGCTCCTTCACGGCCTGGACGACCTGGGGGACCGCGTGGACGCCCTGCACGGCGACGTTGCGCACCTCGAAGCGGACGGCGGGCCAGCGGTGGCGCGCGTTCTCCAGCACGTCCCGCTCGGCGGCGGAGGCACGGCCGCAGACGAGCCCGATGAGCTGGGGCAGAAAGGGCAGCGGCTTCTTGCGCTCGGCCGCGAACAGCCCTTCGGCGGCGAGGGACTTCTTCAACTGCTCCAGCCGGGCGAGCAGTTCACCCACACCCACCGGCTTTATCTCCGCGGCCCGCAACGACAGCTGCCCACGCGGCGCGTACCACTCGGGCTTCGCGAGTACGACGACACGGGCGCCCTCGCTCACGACGTCGGCGACCGCGTCGAACACCTGGCGGTAGCAGGTCACACTCACCGAGATGTCGTACGACGGATCGCGCAACGTCAGAAACACGACACCCGCACCCGGCCGCCGCGACAACTGCGTGATCTGCCCCTCCACCCACACCGCCCCGAGCCGGTCGATCCATCCCCCGATGAGCCGCGACACCTCACCGACGGGGATGGGGGCGTCCGAGGACGTATTGAGAGCCATGCGGCGAGCGTAGCCGCAGGCTGTGACAGAGCGGTCGTGCGGCGGCCGAGTCGGGCGGGTACGGGCCGGTGGGGGGCTGATCGCGCCCCTTGAGGGGCGCGGGGAACTGCGCAGTCTTTTGGGGGTTCGGGGGCGGAGCCCCTGAGTTGGTGACGGGAACGGGTAGGGGCGGCGGGGGCGGAATCCTCGGGTCAGCCCGCCGCGGGCGCCCGCCCCCGTTGCCCCACCAGCACCCCCACCCCGACAACCAGCCACACCGCCCCCACCACCTGCGCCGCCCCCGACGCCTCGAAGATCACGGCCACAGTGATCGCCGCCCCGACCACCGGCATCAGCACATGCCGCCACCACACCACCGCCCCACCCCGCCGCCGCACGGCGAACCACCCCACGACACTCGCGTGCAGCAGCGTGAACGCGGTCAACGCGCCGATGTCGACCACCGACACCAGATGGTCCATCCCGTCATCACGCCGAGCGGCCCACACCGCGGCCACCATCGTGATGACGGCAGCGAAGAGCAGAGCCACCCGCGGCACCCCGGAGTCCGTCCGGGACAGAACCCGCGGCAGCCGCCGGTCCCGGGACATCGCGAACAGCAGCCGCCCGGCCGCCGCCTGCCCGGCCAGCGCCGCGAACGCCGCCCCGATCGCCTTGCTCACCGCCACCAGATCGTGCAGCCACGTCCCGACGGAGGCGTCCACGGCGTCGTAGAACGCCGACCCCTGCTTGCCCGGATCGGCGGCGAGCTGCGCCGACGACAGCGGTTCGAGCAGGGCGATGAGATACGTCTGTGCGATGAAGAGCACACCGGCGAGGGCGAGACAGAACAGCACCGCCCTGGCCACCTTCTCCGAACTCCCGGTCACCTCCTCGGCGAAGGAGGCGATCGCGTCGAAGCCGAGATAGGAGAGCACGGCGATCGACACGGCCCCGACCACGGCGGACAGCGCGAACGCCCCCTGGGAGCCGTCACCCGACAGCGGCGACAGCCACCCCCGCTCGGCCCCGTCGCGCGCGAGGACGACGACCGCCGACACGACGAAGACAAGGAGGACCACGATCTCCATCGCGAGCACCAGGAAACCGACGCGCGCGGCGGCCCGTACGCCCCACAGGTTGAGCAGCGTCGTGACGACGACGGCGAGCGCCGTCCACACCCACCGCGAGACCTCCGGGACCAGGGAGTTCATCGCGATCCCGGAGAAGAGGTAGGCCACCGCGGGGATGAGGAGGTAGTCCAGCATCGCCATCCAGCCGGCGATGAACCCCGCCTCTTTTCCGAGGGCCGCGCGCGCGTAGGCGAACACCGAACCCGCCTGGGGGACCACCCGCACCATCTGGGCGTAGCTGAAAGCGGTGAACGCCATCGCGACCGTGGCGACCACGTAGACCAGCGCGACCGCACCGTGCGACTTGGCGTCGAGGGTCCCGAAGATGCCGACCGGTGCCATGGGGGCGATGAACAGCAGCCCGTAGACGACCAGATCGCGGAAGCCGAGATTCCGCCGTAGGCCGCGTTCGTCGTGTTCGTCGCCGGCCGCGTGGGCCGAGGTCTCCGTGCCGGACATCCGTACCTCCCGAGAGTCGCGTCTGGCCCCACCCCTCCCAGCTCTCCAGCTCCCGACCAGTCTCCCCAAGGCGGCGATCTTTGACGCGCCGGGCGCGGCCTTACGATGGGACGCATGACTGCTTCGACTGGCCGCCGTGTCCTCCTCGCCGCCCCCCGTGGCTACTGCGCGGGAGTCGACCGTGCCGTGATCGCCGTCGAGAAGGCCCTTGAGCAGTACGGGGCCCCGATCTATGTCCGCCACGAAATCGTCCACAACAAGTACGTCGTGCAGACCCTGGAGAAGAAGGGCGCGATCTTCGTCGAGCAGACGGCGGAGGTCCCCGAGGGGTCCATCGTCATGTTCTCGGCGCACGGCGTCGCCCCGGTCGTCCACGACGAGGCCGCGGCCGGCAGGCTCGCCACCATCGACGCGACCTGCCCGCTGGTCACCAAGGTCCACAAGGAAGCCGTCCGCTTCGCCAAGGAGGACTACGACATCCTCCTGATCGGGCACGAGGGCCACGAGGAAGTCATCGGTACGTCCGGCGAGGCGCCCGAGCACATCACGCTGGTCGACGGCCCCGAGGACGTCGCCAAGGTCGAGGTGCGCGACCCCTCCAAGGTGGTCTGGCTCTCCCAGACCACCCTGTCGGTCGACGAGACCATGGAGACGGTCGACGCGCTCAAGAACAAGTTCCCGCAGCTCATCTCCCCGCCCAGCGACGACATCTGCTACGCCACGCAGAACCGCCAGATCGCGGTGAAGAAGCTCGCCGAGGACGCCCAGCTGGTGATCGTGGTGGGCTCGAAGAACTCCTCGAACTCGATCCGCATGGTCGAGGTCGCCCTGGACGCGGGCGCCTCCGCCGCCCATCTGGTGGACTTCGCCTCCGAGATCGACGAGGCCTGGCTGGAGGGCGTCACCACGGTCGGCCTGACCTCCGGCGCCTCGGTCCCGGACGTGCTGGTGGACGGCGTACTGGAGTGGCTGGCCGAGCGTGGCTACGGCGACGTGGAGACGGTCAAGACGGCCGACGAGTCCATCACGTTCTCCCTCCCCAAGGAACTGCGCCGTGACCTGCGCGCGGAGGCCGCCGCCCTGGTGGCGGACCGCACCGCCGGCACCCCCTCGGCGGAGTGACTGTCCGTCGTACGACGTAACGTAGAGCCATGCAGATCTTCGGTGTGGACATCGGCGGCTCAGGGATCAAGGGCGCTCCCGTGGACCTGGACGTGGGCGACCTGGCGGCGGAGCGCCACAAGGTGCTCACGCCGCACCCCGCGACGCCCGACGCGGTGGCGGACGGCGTGAAGGAGGTCGTCGACCACTTCGGCTGGACGGGCCCGGTCGGGATCACCTTCCCGGGTGTGGTCACCGGCGGCGCCACCATCCGTACGGCCGCCAACGTCGACAAGGACTGGATCGACACGGACGCCCGCGCCCTGCTCGGCGACCGGCTGGGCGGCCTGCCGGTGACCGTGCTGAACGACGCGGACGCGGCGGGCGTCGCCGAGATGCAGTTCGGCGCGGGCCAGGGCCGCCAGGGCACGGTCTTCCTGCTCACGTTCGGTACGGGTATCGGCAGCGCCCTCTTCGTGGACGGCATCCTCGTGCCGAACACGGAGCTGGGCCACCTGGAGCTGAACGGCCACGACGCGGAGAAGCACGCGTCCACGAAGGCCAAGGAGGACCACGACCTCTCCTGGGAGCACTGGGCCCACCGCGTCCAGAAGTACCTCGCCCATGTGGAGATGCTCTTCTCGCCCGAGCTCTTCATCATCGGCGGCGGCGTCAGCCGCAAGTCCCACAAGTTCCTGCCCCTGATCGAGGGCATCAAGGCGGAGATCGTCCCGGCCCAGCTGCAGAACAACGCGGGGATCGTGGGCGCGGCGATGAGGGCGGCGAAGGCGGGCTAGCGACCAACCGCCGGCGAGGCCGGGCGCCGACCGCCCCAGGGGGACCCGGGAACACCCCCAGGGAGACCCGGGGAGACCCAGGGGATGGAACCTCAGGCGGTCGCCCGGGAACCTCAGGCGGCCGCCCGGCGCCGCTGGGCCGCACGGCGGCTCATCATCCGCACCTTGCGCACGGTGACGATGAGTCCGGCGACCAGCGTGCCCCCGTACAGCCATCCCGCGTGCAGCGCGAGGGCGGTGACCAGCCCCATCAGCCGTCCGCCGAGCCCGCCACCGCTGTCGGCGATCGGCAGCAGTCCGACGGCGAAGGCGATCGGCACGGCGACGACCGCCGTGACGAGGTCGGCCCGCCGCACCCACACCGCCGTCAACGCGCACACGGGCAGGAACAGCACCCCGTAGACGACGAGCGAAGAGCCGAACAGCAGCGCGTCCAGACAGGCGAGCGCGAACATCACTGCGGAGCAGAACAGCCCGCTGCCCAGCCCGGTGAGCCGGGGGTTGGGGAACCGGCGTGCGGCCTGCACCAGCGGTGACACGGCCGGCGCGGTCCTCGGGACACCGGCCCCGGACTGCCGGGCCGTACGGGCCCCACCCCGGCCGGCCTGCGGGGGAAGGGGCGCGCCGCGTCGCAGCGGCGGTGACTGAGGGGGACGAGTTCTGTGTTGCTCCACAGGTCCAACTTAGGTCGGGTTATGTGTGGAATGGGCCCTGGGACACGCGCTTTGGCCGACCTTGGGCAAGCGTTCGATACGTCGCCGGTGCGGGGCGCGGAACGCCGTAGACTGGTGGATCGTCTGGATCGTCCTCCACCCTTACGTACGGGAAGTCGCAACGTGTCGCTCACGATCGGAATCGTCGGTCTGCCGAATGTCGGCAAGTCGACCCTGTTCAACGCCCTGACCAAGAACGACGTGCTGGCGGCCAACTACCCGTTCGCCACGATCGAGCCGAACGTCGGCGTGGTCGGCGTGCCCGACGCCCGGCTGACCAGGCTGGCGGAGATCTTCGGTTCCCAGAAGATCCTCCCCGCCACGGTCGACTTCGTGGACATCGCGGGCATCGTGCGCGGCGCGAGCGAGGGCGAGGGCCTCGGCAACAAGTTCCTCGCGAACATCCGTGAGTCCGACGCGATCTGCCAGGTCATCCGTGCCTTCAAGGACGAGAACGTCGTGCACGTGGACGGCAAGGTCTCGCCGAAGGACGACATCGAGACGATCAACACCGAGCTGATCCTCGCCGACCTCCAGACCATCGAGAAGGTCCTGCCGCGCCTCCAGAAGGAGTCGCGGATCAAGAAGGACGTCGTGGCGAAGGTGGCGGCGGTCGAGGCGGCCAAGGAGATCCTGGACGGCGGCCAGACCCTCTTCGCCGCGGGCATCAAGCAGGACTCGGACCAGGAGGCCCTCCTCCACGACCTGCACCTGCTCACCGTCAAGCCGTTCCTGTACGTGTTCAACGTCGACGAGGACGAGCTGACCGACGACGCCTTCAAGGCCGAGCAGAGCGCGCTGGTCGCTCCCGCCGAGGCGATCTTCCTCAACGCCAAGCTGGAGGCGGACCTCGCCGAGCTCGACGACGAGGAGGCACTGGAGCTCCTCCAGTCGGTCGGGGTCGAGGAGCCCGGCCTCGCCACACTCGCCCACGTCGGCTTCAACACCCTCGGCCTGCAGACGTACCTCACCGCCGGCCCCAAGGAATCCCGCGCCTGGACCATCAAGAAGGGCGCCACCGCCCCCGAGGCCGCCGGAGTCATCCACACCGACTTCCAGAAGGGCTTCATCAAGGCGGAGGTCATCTCCTTCGAGGACCTCGTAGAAACGGGCTCAGTGGCCGAGGCCCGCGCCAAGGGCAAGGCCCGCATGGAGGGCAAGGACTATGTGATGCAGGACGGGGACGTGGTGGAGTTCCGCTTCAACGTCTAGCTCCGCCTCGAATCGCCCCCTGGCCTGCGATTGTGCAGGCCAGGGGGCGATTTGCTGTCCAGCCGCAGGTTCGGGGGTCAGGTCCGTCACAGGCTCGCAGATCGCCTCAACGCCCTCCTGGTTGCCGAGGCGACAGTGCGTGGCCCGAGGCCGGCCCGGCTTTCGCCGGGTCGGCACACCCACGTCGTACATGGTGGTACCGGGTGTCCGGGCGGTAGTGCCTGCGGTATCCGGAGTTGGGCAGCGCATGGGTTAGTGACGGACCCCGTGCCCACGGAAATCTGTAGCCATGACGCGACGCAGAGCGGTAATCATTCCCTCGGTCCTCCTCTCCTTCTCGCTCTCCCTCTCCCTCGGCGCGGTGGCGGTTGCCGCTCAGGCCGTCGGGGACACAGCGCATGAGTCACCCACCTCGGTCTCGGTATCGAGGGCGTCGGCCTCCGGTCAGCACGCGGAGAGTGTGGTCGCCGCCATCGAGCGCAGCGCCCACACGTTGAAGACCACCAGCCCCGAAGGCAGCCTGCGGGACCTGGACGCGCTGGGCCGAATGGTCAGGAACGCCAAGGTGGTGGGGCTGGGCGAGGCCACTCATGGTTCACAGGACTTCTTCCGTATGAAGCACCGGGTCTTCCGCTACCTGGTCGAGGAGAAGGGCTTTCGGTCCTTCTCCCTGGAGCTTCCCTGGAGCAGCGGTGTGCGGCTCAACGACTACGTGCTGGACGGGAAGGGCGACCTGAAGGACATAGCGCGCGAGGAGTTCCAGGGTTCCTACCGGATCTGGAACAACCAGGACTACATCGACCTCATCGAGTGGATGCGCGACTACAACATCGAGCACCCGCACGACCCGGTGCGGTTCATGGGCAATGACATGGGCTACGCCGGGCCGGAGCTGTACGAGCGAGTGGTCGACCAGGTGTCCCGCGAGTACCCGCGGTTGCTGGAGCGCGTCACCGAGCTGTACCGCGGCCTGCCGCCGACCACCGATGCCGGCTCGTACTACGCGCAGTACCTTCAGCTGCCGCTGGCCGAGCGCAAGGAGCGGGCGGAGCGGACCCGGAAGGTGTACGAGCTGCTGCGGAAACAGCGCCCCGCTGCCGGTGCCGACAAGCAGGACCACGCGTGGACGGTGCAGCACGCCAGGGCCATCCACCAGATGGCCGAGGGATTCTCCTTCGACATCACCGACGAGACCCAGATCCCGGAGATGATGAAATACCGGGACCAGGTCATGGCCGAGAACGTGGCCTGGTGGCACAAGCACACCGGCGACCGGATCCTGCTGTCGGCGCACAACACCCACGTGTCGTACGACTCCTTCGATGTGCGGTACCCGAAGACCCAAGGTGCCTTCCTGCGCGACGCGTTGGGTACGGGCTACCTCAGCATCGGCTTCAGTTTCTACAAGGGCTCCTTCGCGGCCTTCGGCGCCGACGACGACGTGATGCGGACCTACAGCGTGGGTGCCGCCAAGCCGGGCACCAACGAACACACCCTCGACAAGGCCCGTCGGCGGGACTTCATCCTGGACATGCGCACTGCCCCCGACTCCGCACGCGCGTGGCTGGACAAGGAGCGCGTCACCTGGAACATCGGTGCCGGATGGCCCGATCCCACCCAGTACACGACCGCGCTCGGCCGGGCACACGACGTCCTCATCCACCTGCACGACGTCAACGCCACCAAGTACCTGGGCACCCCCTGATCCTCGACGTCCAGCACAGCGCCCCCTTCGACTTCCGGCCGGCAGGCCGCCTGGAGATGAAGTAAGATTCAATCTACGTAAGAATCTATCTACGTTAATCGCCGTGAGGTGCCTCGTGGAGTTCCAAGGTCGGGCCGGAGATCTTGAGCTGCTGGCCGGGCAGTTCCGGGCCGTGGTGGAGGGGCGTGGGGCCACCCGGGGGCGGGCCGTGATCATGACGGGGCGGCGGCGGGTGGGGAAGTCGCGGCTGGTGCAGGAGTTCTGTGACCGGTCGGGGGCGCCGTACGTGGTGTTTCAGGCCACCCGGGGGCGAAACCCGGTCACGGAGCGTGCCGACTTCGGCGCGACCCTCGGGCAGTCGTTGCTGCCGGGGGCCGAGCTGGTCGCCGGTCTTCAGGCGCAGGACTGGAACCAGGCCCTGCGCTCCCTGGCACTCGCGGTGCCCGACGACTCGCCCAGCATCGCGGTGATCGACGAGGTGCCCTGGCTGGTCGAGCAGGACCAGGAGTTCGAGGGCGCGCTCCAGACCGTCTGGGACCGGCACCTGTCCGCCAAGCCCGTGCTTCTGGTGCTGGTCGGCAGCGACACGTCGGTCATGGAGGCGTTGCAGTCGTACGGGCGCCCGTTCTTCGGGCGGGCCGCGAAGATGACCGTCCGGCCCCTGAACCTGGCCGACGTGCAGGCCATGACCGGGCTTGACGCGGCAGGTGCCGTCGACGCCCAACTGATCACCGGCGGATTCCCCGAGATCGTGCAGTCCTGGCGGCCGGGGATGGGACGTACGGACTTTCTGCGGGCCTCGGTCGCCAACCCTCTCTCGCCCCTGCTGGTGGCAGGCGAGCTGTCCCTGCTCGGCGAGTTTCCCGAGGCGTCGCACTCGCGGGCCGTGCTGGAAGCGGTCGGCAGCGGTGAGCGTACGTTCAGCGCCATCGCGGCCCGGGCCGGCGGCGCCGGCGCCCTGCCGTCCGGCACGCTCTCCCCGCTGCTGGCCACGCTGCAGGCCAAGCGGGCCCTGGCCGCCGACCTCCCGCTGTCCGCCAAGTCGGACAGCAAGAACAAGCGGTACCGGATCGCCGACCCGTATCTGCGGTTCTGGCTGGCCTTCCTGGCACGCGCGATCCCCTTCATCGAGCGTGGCCGGGGCGACTTGGCACTGGAACGCATCGAGCGGTCCTGGACCACTTGGCGCGGGCGGGCGGTCGAGCCACTGGTCCGTGAGTCCCTGCTGCGTCTGATGCCCAGTGAAGAGTGGCCCGAGACCGAGGCCATCGGCGGCTGGTGGAACCGTCAGAACAACCCCGAGCTCGACCTCATCGGCGCGGACCGCGAGCCGGTCGCCCGGCAGGTGCACTTCGTCGGGTCGGTCAAATGGCTGGAGACCCAGCCCTTCGGCCGGCATGAGTACGACGCCTTGGTACGCGACATGGCCGCCGTCCCCGGCACCACCCTGGACACCCCACTGGTCGCCGTCTCCCGCTGCGGGGTGGCCGACGATCTGCCGCTCACCGCGCACTGGGGGCCGGAGGACCTCGTACGGGCGTGGCGGCCCCGATAGCCGCGGAGCCAGAGGGCGCCTGATCGCCTCGTGGCTGGTACCGCGGTACCAGCCACCCGCCGAAGATTCCCCCTGGGGCCCACGGTCCGGGGCCGGCCCGCTCATAGCGTCGAACGCAGACACCGCGGCGTATCCGCGGCCGAGTTCCACGCGGAAAGGGCGCCCCCATGATCGAGGCACGGCAGCTGACGAAGCGGTACGGGGACAAGACGGTCGTCGACAATCTGAGCTTCACCGTCAAGTCAGGTGAGGTGACGGGCTTCCTCGGGCCCAACGGAGCGGGCAAGTCCACGACCATGCGCATGGTCGTCGGACTGGACTCGCCCAATGCGGGCTCGGTCACCGTGAACGGCCGCCCCTACGCCCGGCACCCGGCGCCCCTGCACGAGATCGGCAGCCTGCTGGAGGCCAAGTCCGTCCATCCGGGGCGTACCGCGTTCAACCACCTGATGGCGCTCGCGTACACCCACGGCATCGCCCGCGGCCGGGTGGACGAGGTCATCGAACTGGCGGGGCTGGCCAGCGTGGCCGGCAAGCGCGTGGGGGCCTTCTCCCTCGGCATGGGCCAGCGGCTCGGCATCGCCGCGGCCCTGCTCGGTGACCCGGCGATCGTCATGCTCGACGAACCGGTCAACGGCCTCGACCCCGAGGGCGTGCTGTGGGTGCGCAACCTCCTGCGGCGGCTGGCCGACGAGGGCCGCGCCGTGATGCTCTCCTCGCACCTGATGAGCGAGACCGCGCAGATCGCCGACCATCTGGTGATCATCGGACGCGGTCGGCTGCTCGCGGACACCACGGTCGACGACTTCATCAGGGACGCCGGCAGCGGAGGGGTGAAGGTCGCCACCGCCGACACCGCCGGGCTGCGCTCACTGCTGGTCGGCCCCGACGTCACGATCACCTCCTCCTCCAGGGACGAGCTCATGGTCCACGGCCGCGATGCCCGGGAGATCGGCGCCATCGCTGCCGCGCACGGGCTCGTGCTCCACGAACTCACCCCGCAGGCCGTCTCCCTGGAACAGGCGTTCATGGACCTCACCCGGGACGCCGTCGAGTACCAGAGCGCCCCGGCCGACACCGTACGAAAGGCGGCATGATGACTGTCACCGACCTGTCCGCGGCCCCGCCCCGCACGATCGTGCGCAAGGTGACCGGCCCACGCGTCCTGCGCTCGGAGTGGGCCAAGTTCTGGACTCTGCGCTCCAGTTGGATCACCCTCGGCGTCGCCGTGTTCCTGCTCGTGCTCTTCGGGACGATCGCCGCCCACACCTACAGCCCCCAGGAGGCTGCGGACGGCGGCGGACCGCTCGGTCCCGACGCGGGCAGCACCGACGCCGTGAGCCTGGCCCTGACCGGCGTGACCTTCGGGTCGCTGGCCATCGGCGTGCTCGGTGTGCTGCTCTCCGCGGGCGAGTACAGCACCGGCATGATCCGCTCCACGCTCACCGCGGTCCCGCGCCGGCTGCCGGTCCTGTGGGCCAAGGTCGCCGTGATCGCGCCCGTCGTCCTGGTCCTCGCCGCCCTGGGCGTCCTGGCCGCGTTCCTGCTCGGAGCACCGGGCCTGGACGGCGAGAGCGTGGCTCTGTCCCTGGGCGACGACGGTGTGCTGCGCAGCCTGGCGGGCGCCGGCGTCTACCTCGCCCTGGTCGCCGTGTTCGGCGTGGCCCTCGGCATGCTGATCCGCTCCTCCGCCGGGGCCATCGCGACCCTGGTCGGCATCCTGCTGATCCTGCCCGGCCTGGCCGGGCTGCTGCCGGACTCGCTGTACGACACCCTCAGCCCGTACTTCCCGAGCACCGCGGGCCAGGCCGTCTACGCCGTCCAGCAGTCCTCCGACGCGCTCTCGCCCGGGGCGGGGCTCGCCGTCTTCGCGGGCTGGGTGGCGCTGGCCCTCGCGGGGGCGGCGTACCGGCTCGTCAGTACCGACGCCTGATCGGGTACCGGACAATGGTGGTCATGAGCCCGCACCACGCGGCAGCTGCCGGGGCGACCGGCCCGGCGGCGGCGACGCCCCCCGAGTTCGACGCGGCGTGGGCCCACCCGCTCCTGGACCGGCTGCTGGGCGACCGAAGGCGTCGGCCGGGGCTGCTCGGCCGGTACCCGTGGCTGCTCGACGCCGCGGTGGTGCTGTTCATCCTGGCCATCTCCCTGCCCAGCCTGATCCACAACGACACGGCCCCGACGTCTCCCTTCGGCGACATCGAACCCGGACCTCAGCTGTCGACCGGCGTCCTGTGCCTCCTGGTCGCCGCGCACCTCATTCCCCTGTTCTGGCGCCGCAAGGCCCCCACGGCCACGTTCCTCGTGATCTCGTTCGTGTCCGTCGCGCAGTGGTCGCTGGGCGTGTGGCTCCCCACCGGGATCGCCGGACTCGTCGCCCTGTACACCCTGGCCCGCTACGGGTCCGTACGGGTGCTGGGCTGGGCCGTCGCGCTGGCGGCCGTCGAACTGCTGCTGGCCGCCTTCGTACTGGTCCCCGGCAAGGCCGATCACCCCATGATCGGCGGCTTCTTCCTGCTGGGCACGACGACGGCCGCCGTCGCCATCGGCCTGGCGCTCCGCATCCTCCGGATGTACCTGGCGGCTCTGGAGGACCGTGCCAGACGGCTGGAGATCGAGCAGGAGCAGCGCGTCCGGCTCACCGCCGCCGCCGAGCGCTCCCGGGTCGCCCGCGAGATGCACGACATCGTCGGCCACAACCTCTCGGTCATGGTCAGCGTCGCCGACGGCGCAGCTACCCTCGCCGCCAGCCGGAGCGAGCGGTCCGCCGAGGCGCTGCGCGTCCTCGGAGACACCGGCCGCCAGGCCATGAGCGAACTGCGCCGGGTGCTGGGAGTGCTGCGCGAGGAGCAGGAGGGCGAACGTCTGCTCGCCCCGCAGCCCGGGATCCGTGACCTGGACCCCCTCATCTCACGCGTGCGCACGGCCGGGCTGTCCGTGACGTACCGGACCGTGGGTGATCTCGACGCCCTGGGCAGCGGCGTACAGCTCACCGTGTACCGCGTCGTCCAGGAGTCACTGACCAACACCCTCAAACACGCGGGGACCGGCACGTCCGCCGAAGTCACCATCGCCGTCGAGGCGGGACGGGTACGGATCAGGGTCGCCGACACGGGCGTACCGCCGGGGGCACCTGCGCGCGCGAGGCCGGGAGGACTCGACGACAATCCCGGTCACGGCCTCGTCGGCATCCGCCAGCGGGCCGCCATGTACGGCGGGACCGTCGTCCTGGGGCCGGGTGACACCGGCCACGGCTGGACCGTGGACGTCGTGCTCGACGTACCGCCGGGAGAACAGCTGCCATGACCACCGTGCTCATCGCCGACGACCAGCCCCTCCAGCGCATGGGCGTCCGCATGCTCATCGAGGGGACCGCGGGCCTGGAAGGGGTCGGCGAGGCCGAACACGGCGCCGAGGCCGTCCGCATGGCCGCCGAACTCCGCCCCGACGTCGTCCTCATGGACATCCGCATGCCCGGCATGGACGGCCTGGAGGCCACCCGCCGGATCGTCGCCGCCGGCGGCCGCACCCGCATCCTCATCGTGACGACCTTCGACCTCGACGAGTACGCCTACGAGGGCCTGCGGGCCGGCGCCAGCGGCTTCCTGCTCAAGGACGCCCGCCCCGAGGAACTCGTCGCCGGCATCCGCGCGGTCGCCACCGGCGACGCCGTCGTGGCCCCGCGCCTGACCCGCCGGCTGCTGGACGCCTACGCCCACCAGGTCCTCGCACCGGCCGACGCGCCCGCCCCGGACGATCCCCGGCTGCGGACCCTCAGCGACCGCGAACGAGAGGTCCTCGTCGCCGTCGCCCAGGGCTGGACGAACACGGAGATCGCCCAGCACCTCGTCCTCACCGAGTCCACGGTCAAGAAGCACGTCGGCCGCGTCCTCGCCAAGATCGGCGCCCGCGACCGCGTCCAGGCCGTGATCATGGCGTACGACGCCGGGCTGGTCAGGGCCAGACCGTAAGGCCCTCTCGGACCTCTAGCGCGGCGGGACCGGGCGGTCGTAGACGTTGGCCGGGGTCACGATCTCGGTGATCGCACGGGCGAGGGCCGAGGACGGCTCCTTGCCCTCGTAGGAGATGTCGGTGTTGAGGAGGACCACCAGGGTGGCCTTCTTCGACGGCAGGTAGACGGTCACGCTCTCGTATCCGGGGATGGAGCCGTTGTGGCCGATCCAGCCGTCGGAGTTGAAGATGCCGAGGCCGTAGCTCGTGCCGGGGAAACCGGTCGGCAGCGTCTTCAGCCGCTCCTTCTGGGTCTGGGGGCTGAGCAGTGTCCCGGTGGCGACGATCTTGGCCCAGCGGCGCAGGTCGTGCAGGTTCGAGATCATCGCCCCGGCCGCCCAGCCCCAGCTGGGGTTCCAGTCCGTCGAGTCCTCGACCTCACCGCTCAGCGTCTGGTCGGTGTAGCCGCGCGGGTGCGGCTCGGGGAACTCGGCGTCCAGGGGGAACAGCGTGTGGTGCAGGTGGGAAGGGCGGAGCACCCGCTTGTCGATGAAGTCGACGAGGTTGTGCCCGCTGACCTTCTCGATCACCAGACCGAGGAGGACGAGGTTGCTGTTGGAGTACTGGAACTGCTTCCCCGGCTTGAAGGTGTTCTTGTGCTTGAAGCCGTACGCGAGCACCTCACGCGGGGTGAACGAGCGGCTCGGGTCGCTCAGCAGGTCGTGCACGAAGCCCGGGTCGGCGCTGTACGGGTACAGGCCGCTGCGCATCTCGGCGAGATGACGCAGTGTGATCCGCTTGCCGCCCGGCACGCCATGGATGTACTTGGAGATCGGGTCGTCCAGCCGGATCCGTCCGTCGTCGACGAGCTGGAGCAGCGCGGTGACCGTGAAGGTCTTGGTCTCGCTGCCGATCCGCATGAACGGGTCGGTGGTCATCGGCCGGCCGGTGGCGGTGTCGGCGACCCCGGTCGCGCGTACGTAGCTTCCCTTGCCCGGCATCCACAGCCCGACGATGACACCGGGGATGTCGGCCTTCTGGCGGACGTCCTCGATGGCCTTGTCCAGCCGGGCCGTCAGCTCGGGACCGAGACCCTTCGGCGGGCACTCGTCCTTGTCGTGCCGGTCGAAGCCGTGCCGGCCGACGTCGTGCGGTTCGACGCAGTGCCGGTTGCCGTCGTACGGGCCGCCGCCGTGCCGGTCGGCGCCCGCGGCGTGGACCGGCGTGCCGGGAATCGCTGTCATCGGCGCCAGCACCGACGCCACGAGGAGCGCCGCGGTGAACAGCCGGCGGGAGGGGGTACGTCGCATGTCGGGGCGCCTCTTCCAGGTCAGGGGCTCGGACGGCATACGTCACCACCCGGGCCCCGGGCGGAGGTCCCCGTCCGGTAATCGTTCCGGCGAGTCCACTCGTTCGGAGCCACCCGGGATTCCGGGGCGGCCTCGGCACGGGGCCCCGCGGGCTTCAAACGGGGCCGGTCCGATCAGGAGGTCGGCCCCCTTCGAGTCGGTGCGGGTGCGGGTGCGGGTGCGGGTGCGGGTGCCGGCGTCGGCCTCGGCGTCGGCGCGGGAGAGGGCGTGGGCCGGCGTGGAGCGGGTGGCACCGGGGGAGTGGGCGGGGGAGGGGCCGACTCGGCGAGGGTGTGGAGGATGGCTCTGCGGACCGCCGCGATCCTGGGGTCGCGGCGGTAGCCGTTGTGCCGCTCCAGGGGCCAGAAGACGGGCTGGGCGCGGGTGCGGGCATGCGACCGCCCGGTGTCGGGGTCCATCGGCGCCACCCCGTCCTTCCACTCCTGGTCCACACCGCCGACGCCGGTCGGACCGGCCAGCACGTCGGTCTCGCGGTGGATGTTGACCCACGTCCTGAGCAGGCGGGTCCTGTCCGGGTCGCCGTCGTCCTCGCCGGCGTTCTCGTCGCGGACCAGGGCGTCGAGGGACTCGGCCGTGACATAGCCGGGGTAGTGGCGTGCGAACACCGCGCCGATCGGGCTTCCCGTGGTCAACAGGCCGATACGCGGACGCAGTCCGGGCGGAATCTGCCACAACGCGGCCACGGCGATCACCGACCCCATGGACTGCGCGTGCAGCAGTATCCGCGTACGGCTGTCGGAGTCGAGCAGATGCTCGATGCGGTGCACGAGCTCGGGGACGGTCCGAACGGTCCAGGCCGCCGGGGCGAAAGGGTGCGCGGCGCGTGGCCAGAACACGCCGAAGGCCCAGGCGATGCCCGTGTTCCTGCGCATCTCGGGGCGGAGCGCGACGGCCCGTACCGCGAGCACCGCGACCGCCACGAGGGCGATCAGGGCGAGGGCGCCGAGGGTGGTGAGCTGTTTGACCGTGTCGCTGGTGGTCCGGCGGACGCTCGTCGTCAGGGAACCGTCGCCCACCCAGTTCGCCAGATACAGGGTGAGGACCAGGGCCACGATGAGGGAGGCCAGCGCGGCGAGGCCCTGGTCGTACCAGTTCAGGCCGTCCTCTCCCATATTCCGGGCCCAGTTGATCTCGCTGCGGTGTTTCCTGTCCTCCTTCTCCTCCCCCGGGTGGGCCGGGGCTCCCGTCCTGCGCCTCCACAGTTTCCACAGGGCGTTGGCCCCGGCCGCGAGCCCGCCCAGCACGACCACCAGGGGGAAGGCCGCGGCGATCACCCGTACCGCGCGCGGGAGTTCGGTGGCGTACGGGTCGCCGTCCGGGGTGAGCCAGCCCTGCACCCACAGAGAGAACGCCGCCGTGTAGAGCCACCCGATGAAGCAGGCCACCACTGCCACCACGGGCCCCAACAGTCCGTACAGGGACGTCTTTCCCGCACGGTCGCGGTCCCTGAGGCACATCACCAGACAGGCGACGATCATCAGCAGCACGCCGACGCCCTGGGCGATCACGACGTCGTTGGCCTCCTCGCCCATTCCCGGCAGCATCCGGGAACTGCCGCGCGCCGCGAGCCAGTCCCGCTCGGGGAGCGCGCAGTAGAGCATGGCGGCGGCCGTCACCCCGAGACACACGCCGAGGGTGGTGCGCCGGTGATTGGGCAGCCACCGATTCGCCCACGCCACCCTTCTGAACCAGGGCCCGTCGGCGACCATCAGCGCCGCCAGCACCAGGATCAACACGAACAGCACCAGACCGACGACCGTGCCGTCCCGGCGCAGGTCGTACTGGAGCCCCGGAACGATCACCAGCATCGCGACGGTGAGCAGCCCCGCACACCGGTGCTGTGAAGTGAGGCCCTCGGCCCGCCAGTTGTGCTCCCAGAAACCGCGCACCTCCAGCGGCCGCCGCACCTTGCCGGCCCTCCGGGCCTGCAGCTTGTCCGCCCGGTCCAGGCGCCGGTACTCCTCGCCCTCCACCGTCTTCAGGACCGGCCGGTACTCCTTCTTGGCGTCCCGCGCGCTGAACGCCATCACCGCTCCGACGAGCAGCGGCACCACGGCCGCGAGCGTCAGCCCGAGTCCGGTGCCCACGTCGCGTGCGGCGCCGACCAACGGGTTCTCCGCACCACAGGCGGAGCGCGCGGGCGCCCCGCACTGCCACACGACCTGGTCCATGGCGGCCTGCCCGAACACGCCCACCAGCATCACCGTCAGCGACAGTCCGAGCAGCCGGGCCCCGAAGTCGTACAGCCAGCCCGACACCCGGCTGTGCCGCGGAAGCCTGGGCTGCATCCACGTCACCAGGTTGATCAGCAGAAAGGGCAACAGGAGCAGCCACATGGCACGGCCCGCGCCGCCGATCGTGAGCCGGTTCCAGTCGTAGACCTGCCGTTCGACGACGGGCTCGGTGTCGTCCTCCTCCACCGCTCCGTACCAGCCGGCGGCCTCGTCCCCACTGATCCGGTGGACGACCGGTGGCTCCAGCGCCTCCGCGCGGTCCACCGGACCGATGCCGGGCACGACCAGCTCGACCAGGCGGGTCTCCCCGGCCTGTGATCCGTTGTCCATGGCAGATCACAGTGGGGCCACGGGCACCTGCTCACAATGCGTAAAAAGTACGAGACCGAGAGTGGTCATCGTGATTCCGCTTCGGCCGGCCACGGGGTGGGAACCGGGCCGAGCCTTCCGTACGTTGAGGACTACACGAGGGAAGCCAGGAGGTTCTCATGGCGTACGGGCCGTACGGCGTGGCTGTTCCCGCGCCGGTGTCGCGCGGTGAGCGGGTCAAGAACGCGGCCCTGTTGACGGGCGGCTGGGTCGCCCTGCTCTGGGTGCTGGAGGCCATCGACGTGGCGACGGGCCACGCCCTGGACACGTTCGGCATCACGCCGCGTGAATTCGGCGAGCTGCGGGACATCGTGCCCGCCGCCTTCGTGCACTTCGGCTGGGACCATCTCGCGGCGAACAGCGTGCCGTTGCTGCTCCTCGGCTTCCTCGCCGCGCTGTCCGGGATCCGCCGCTTCCTCGCCGTCGTCACCGTGACGATCCTCGTCAGCGGTCTGGGCGTCTGGCTCACCGCGTCCGAACACTCCATAACCGCGGGCGCGTCCGGCGTCGTCTTCGGTCTCTTCGGCTATCTGCTGGTCCGCGGCTTCGTGGACCGCCGTATCGGTGACGTGGTCATAGGGCTCGTGGTCGGCGCGGTCTACGGCTCGATCCTGTGGGGCGTACTGCCGACGACGGCCGGAGTCAGCTGGCAGGGGCATCTCTTCGGCCTCATCGGCGGAGTGGCCTCGGCGTTCGTGTTCCGCCGGCCCCGCGACGCCCGCATCTAGCCGAGGTGCCTCGGCGGACCGGGCGCCCGGCCCGTCCGGCGTCCGGCGCGACTGTCGGTCCCCCGTGGAAGGATGACCGCTCATCGCGGCGTACGGCACACGAGGGGCGTCATGGCGGAGGGTGAGGGGGCGGTCGACAGCCCCGTACCGGTGGGGCGGAGGACCCGAACGGTCGTCGCGCGGGGCGAGCGGCTGCGCGGGCTCGCGCACGGAGTGCTCGACGATCACGCGCGGGCCGTCGACCAGGTGCGTACGGCCCTCGCGCCGGTCCTCGCCGAACTGGTCGCCCAGGAGCTGGAGGGCATCCCGGTCTCACGCCTGAAGGACGTCACCGAGGGACGGCTCAGGCTCGGGGCCCTTGAGGCGGCGGGGCTCGGATCGGTGCGCGGCGTGTTCGACGCGAGCCGGTACGAGCTGCGGCAGATACCGGGAGTCGGGGCACAGACCGCCGACCAGGCGCTCGCCGCCGCCCGGCAGATCGCCCGCGCGGTCGAGGAGACCGTGTCCGTACGGATCGACGTCGACCACCCCGAACCGCGGACCACCGCCCTCGTCATCGCACTGCGCAGGCTCGTCGAGGCCGGCCCCGACCTGCGCCGGGCCGTGGACGCCGCCACAGAACTCGACCGCAGGTTCAAATTGCTTCTCCCGGCGGCCCGTCCGGCCACCGGGCGGCTGCGGATGGCCCTCACGGGCAGGGCCAGGCGTCAGAGCGCCCTAGCCGCCGTCGCGGAACTGCGCGCACTGACGGGCGACGCCGTCGCCAGGGGCGTACCGATGCTGCTCACGCAGGCGTCCACCGACCTGCTGCGGGAGTCCGCGTCCGACGCCGAGGCGTGGGTGGACTTCGAGCTGAAGTCCCCGGAGTACTACAGCCAGCTCGCCGAGATCGCCGGGAGCGCGCCCGACGTCGAGGCCGCCGAGGGGTTCCTGCCTGCCGAGGTCGCGGACCGGGTGCACGCGCAGGGGCTCGACGACACCCACCGGCGGGTCTCGCTCCGCGGCTACCAGTCCTTCGGCGCGCGGTTCGCGCTCGCCCAGCGCCGGGTGGTGCTCGGCGACGAGATGGGCCTCGGCAAGACCGTCCAGGCCATCGCCGTCCTCGCGCACCTCGCCGCCGACGGGCACAGGCACTTCCTGGTGGTGTGCCCGGCGAGTGTACTGATCAACTGGACGCGCGAGATCCGCTCCCGCAGCACCCTGCGCGCGGTGCCCGTGCACGGGCCCGACCGGCAGGAGGCGTACGCCGAGTGGCGCGAGCGCGGTGGCGTCGCGGTCACCACCTTCGACGTGCTGCACAGCCTGCCGGACCCGGCGAAGGGGGTGCGGGGCGGTAGGGGTGCGAAGGGTCCGGCCGGGATCCCCGCCGCCGTACCCGCTGCCCCCGCCGCGCTCGTTGTCGACGAGGCCCATTACGTCAAGAACCCCGAGGCGCGTCGGTCCCGGGCCGTCGCGCGGTGGACCGACCGGTGCGAGCGCGTCCTGTTCCTCACGGGTACGCCGATGGAGAACCGCGTCGAGGAGTTCCGCACCCTCGTCCGCTACCTCCAGCCCGAGCTGGTGCCGAAGATCCAGGGCAGCGACGCCGTCGCGGGCCCGCACACGTTCCGCAGGTCCGTCGCCCCCGCCTATCTGCGGCGCAACCAGCAGGACGTGCTCACCGAACTGCCCGCGCTCGTCCAGGTAGACGAGTGGGAGGAGTTCAGCGCCGCCGACATGGACGCCTACCGCGAGGCGGTCGCCGCCGGGAACTTCATGGCGATGCGCAGAGCCGCGTACGCGCACGCCGAGAAGTCGGCGAAGCTCCAGCGGTTGCGCGAGCTCGTGGCGGAAGCCGCCGTGAACGATCTGAAGGTGGTCGTCTTCTCCTACTTCCGGGACGTCCTCGCCACCGTCCAACAGGCCGTCGGTGAAAGCGTGTTGGGGCCGATCGCGGGTGGTGTGCCCGCCACCCGGCGGCAGCAGCTCGTCGACGAGTTCACGGCCGCGTCCGGGCACGCCGTGCTGCTCTGCCAGATCGAGGCCGGCGGTGTCGGCCTCAACCTCCAGGCCGCGTCCGTCGTGATCCTCTGCGAGCCGCAGGTCAAGCCGACCCTGGAGCACCAGGCCGTCGCCCGCGCCCACCGCATGGGGCAGGTCCGCTCGGTCCAGGTGCACCGGCTCCTCGCCACGGACAGCGTGGACGACCGGCTGTTGCGCATCCTGGAGAGCAAGTCCCGCCTCTTCGACGCGTACGCCCGCCGCAGTGACGTCGCCGAGGCGACGCCGGATGCGGTCGATGTGTCGGACGGGACGATTGCTCGGCGGATCGTGGAGGAGGAGCAGCAGCGGTTGGCCGCGGGGTGAGGTTGTGTTTCGCCTGCGGGCCGGTGGGGGCTGGTCGCGCAGTTCCCCGCGCCCCTCAAAAGCAAGGGCGCGGGGAACTGCGCGATCAGCCCCCACCCACCCGCACCCGAGTCACAACCCGAAGACCTACGAACGCGCGAGCCCCGTTTTCAGGCCCGCCCCGCACAGGGGCACGACGGCCGTGCGCGCCCCCAGCACCCCCTCCCGTACGGCCGCCCAGCAAGCCACCCCCGTCGACTCCACGTACAGACCCTGCGAGGCAAGGTCCCGCTGGGCGTGGCGGAGCTGGTCCTCCGTCACGGTGAGGAACGTGCCGCCGGACTCCCGGACAGCGCGCAGGATCTGCCGGGCCCGCGGCGGCCGGGGGATCGCGATGCCCTCGGCGAACGTGGGGGCCGCCGGGGTGACACCGACCAGGTCGTCGGCGCCCTCGTGCCAGGCGTGGGCGAGCGGGGCGACGGCGGCGGACTGGACCGCGTACAGGGCGGGCCTGCGGTCGATCATGCCCGCCGCGTGCAGCTCGGCGATCGCGAGGGACGCGCCGAGCAGGAGCGTGCCGTTGCCGACGGGGACGACGATCACCTCGGGGAGCCGGCCGCCGAGGTCCTCCCACAGCTCGTGGACGTATGTCTTCGTACCGTGCAGGAAGTACGGGTTGAAGACGTGCGAGGCGTAGAACGTGCCGTCCGCGTCCGCCGCCTCCCGGGCTGCCCTCGCCGCCGCCTCCCGGTCGCCCGGGACGACTTCGAGGCGGGCCCCGTGCGCCCCGATCTGCTCCAGCTTCTTCGCGGACGTGCCGTCGGGCACGTAGACCGTGCAGGGCAGTTGGGCCCTGGCGCAGTACGCGGCGACCGCCGTGCCCGCGTTGCCGCTGCTGTCCGCGACGACCCGGCCCGGTCGCAGCCGCAGGGCCAGCTCGGCAAGGAGGACGGCCCCGCGGTCCTTGAAGGAGAGCGTGGGCATCAGGAAGTCCAGCTTGGCCGAAACACCGTCCTTGAGCGGGACCAGCGGGGTGCGGCCCTCGCCGAGCGACACCGAGGGGGACGACAGGGGCAGGCACTCCGCGTAACGCCAGAGGGAATTCACCCTGCCCGCGAGGGACTTGAGGGAGGCGGGCGTGGGCGCGAAGTCCAGGTCGAGCGGGCCGCGGCAGACCGGACAGCACCACGCGAGCGAGTCCATGGGGACGCGCGTGCCGTCCACCGGGCAGAAACAATCCGGCAAGGGAGTCATGTCGGCAGGTTAGATGCACCGATTGGTGACGGAGTGTCATGACTGGCATATGGCACCTGCGTTACGTCTGTGCAGGGCTCTTGTGCAATTCCTTGGGAACCCTCAATCTTTCGGCTGAGCGCAGGGGCGAAGTGGCCAGTTCTTGACATGACCCTGTCGCCTTCGCGTGCGTACGACCGCACCACCCCCCACCACCAGCGCACCACCTATTGAGGAGGATCCTCAGATGGCAGTGATGCGTCATGCCCGGCGAAGACTCGCCGGGATCTCCCGTGTCTCCGGTATCGCGGGCATCGGTACGGCGGCCCTCGTCGCCGGTCTCGTCTCCGCCCTCCCGGCGCAGGCCGCCGCGGGCCCCGAAGGCCGGATCCAGTACGCCGGCGCGCCCGACACGATCGCGAACAGCTACATCGTGACGCTCCACCCGGACGCCGCGAAGTCCGGCTCGGCCGAGGGCAGGGCCCTCGCGAAGGAGTACGGCGCCACCATCGAGCGTACGTACAAGAAGGCGCTGAACGGTTACGCCGTCGAGGCCACCGAGGCCGAGGCGAAGAGGTTCGCCGCCGACCCGGCCGTCGCCTCCGTCGTCCAGAACCGCGTCTTCTCCATCGAGACGACCCAGCCCAACCCGCCCTCCTGGGGTCTCGACCGCATCGACCAGGCGGCCCTCCCGCTCAACCAGAGCTACACGTACGACGACACCGCCGGTGAGGGCGTCACCGCGTACGTCATCGACACCGGTGTCCGCATCACGCACACCGACTTCGGCGGCCGGGCCTCCTACGGCTACGACGCCGTCGACAACGACAACACCGCCCAGGACGGCCACGGCCACGGCACGCACGTGGCCGGCACGGTCGCGGGCACGGCGTACGGCGTCGCCAAGAAGGCGAAGGTCGTCGGCGTCCGCGTCCTCAACAACTCGGGCTCCGGCACCACCGCCCAGGTCGTAGCGGGCATCGACTGGGTGACGACCAACGCCGTCAAGCCGGCCGTCGCCAACATGAGCCTCGGCGGGACCGTCGACACGGCGATCGACACCGCCGTACGCAACTCCATCACTTCCGGCGTCACCTACGCCGTCGCGGCCGGCAACGAGACGACGAACGCCTCGACCCGCTCGCCCGCCCGCGTCACCGAGGCCATCACCGTCGGCGCCACCACCAGCACCGACGCCAAGGCCAGCTACTCCAACTACGGCACGGTCCTCGACCTCTTCGCCCCCGGCTCCTCCATCACCTCCGCCTGGGGCACGGGCGACTCCGCGACCAACACCATCTCCGGTACGTCGATGGCGACCCCGCATGTCGCCGGGGCCGCCGCGCTCTATCTGGCCGACAACCCGACCGCGACGCCGGCCGCCGTCCAGACCGCGCTGGTCAACTCGGCCACCACCGGGGTCGTCACCAGCCCCGGTACGGGCTCGCCCAACCGTCTGCTGAAGGTCGGTGGCGGCGGTACCACTCCGCCTCCGACGGGTGACCTCTTCGAGAACACCGCGGACTACGCGATCGCCGACAACTCCACGGCGAACTCTCCGGTCACGGTGAGTGGCGTCACCGGCAACGCGCCCGCCGCGCTGAGCGTGCCGGTGAACATCGTCCACACCTACATCGGTGACCTCCAGGTCCAGTTGATCGCTCCCGACGGGACGGCCTACACGCTGAAGGCGTACGGGACCGGGGGTTCGACGGACAACATCAACACCACGTACACGGTGAACGCCTCGTCCGAGGTCGCCAACGGGACGTGGACGCTGCGCGTGAGCGACAACGCTTCGCTGGACACCGGGTACATCAACTCGTGGGGGCTTCAGTTCTGACCCACCCGACGGCTACGCGGCGGTAGCGGTACGCCGGTAGTTCCCCTCGCCCCCGTGGCACGCCACGGGGGCGAGGTGCGTTGGATTTCGCCCCCGCCGCCCCTACCCATTCCCGTCCCTTTCTGGGGCTCCGCCCCAGGCCCCGTGGGGTGTGTTGTCGGGTGCGGGTCCGGTGGGGGCTTGTCGCGCAGTTCCCCGCGCCCCTAAGTACCCAGGTACTTAGGGGCGCGGGGAACTGCGCAGTCTTTTGGTCTTTTGGGGGTTCGGGGGCGTAGCCCCTGAGTCAGGGACGGGAATGGGTAGGGGCGGCGGGGGCGAAGACAGGTGGGGGCGACCGAATCGTCGGGATCGTTCCCTGTGTTCCGTCGTTGTCCGGGCCGCGCTTACGATGCGCCCTGTCGTACGTCAGTTCCGCACCACCTGGACACAGCACTCGGACGAGGAGCACGGTACTAGTGGAGATACCCCCGCCCTCCGGGCCCCAGCACCCGCAGGGTGGCCAGCCTCAGGGAGGACAACCCCAGGGGCCGTACCCGCCACCGGGCCAGCCGCAGGGCCCGTACGGCGCGTACCCGGGCCAGCCGCAGGGCCCGGTCCCGGGACCGGGCCCGTACGGCTATCAGCCCTGGGGACAGGGCTACTCCCCGTACAACACCCCGGCCCCGGTCAACGGCCTCGCCATAGCCGCGCTGGTGCTCGGCATCCTCTGCTTCCTCCCCCTGGTCGGCCTGATCCTCGGCTTCTTCGCGCTGGCGCAGATCAGGAGGAAGGGCGAGCGCGGCAAGGGCATGGCGATCGCCGGCATGATCCTGTCGGGCATCGGCGCCGCGATCCTCGCCCTCGCGCTGGCCACCGGCGGAGCGTCCGAGTTCTGGGACGGCTTCCAGGAGGGGGCGCGCGAGGCGAGCGAGAAGGGCGCGACCTTCTCCGTGGACGAGGGCGAGTGCTTCGACACGCCGGGCGGCTCGCTGGAGGGCATGGCGTACGACGTCGACACGGTGCCCTGCGACGAGGAGCACGACGGCGAGGTCTTCGCGAACTTCAGGATGGCGAGCGGCAGTTACCCCGGTGACAGCGAGATCACCGAGGCGGCCGACGAGAAGTGCTACCCGCTCCAGTACGCCTACGCCATGGACACCTGGGCCATCCCGGACAACGTCGACATCTACTACTTCACGCCGACCCGGGACAGCTGGAGCCTCGGCGACCGCGAGATCAGCTGCCTGTTCGGCAACGTGGACGAGAAGGGCAGCCTGACCGGCTCGCTGCGCCAGGACGAGACGACCCTCGACGCCGACCAGCTCACTTATCTGAAGGCGGCCCAGGTCCTCAACGAGGCCATGGACTCGGCGCCCGAGGAGGAGTACGTCGAGGACGACCTGCCCGGCCACAAGGAGTGGGCGACCAGGGTCTCGGCCGCCCTCACCGAGCAGCTCGGAATGCTGCGCGGCCACGACTGGCCCGCCGACGCGAAGGAGCCGGTCGCCGCGCTGGTCAAGGACCTGGACACGGCACAGGGGGAGTGGTCGGCAGCGGCGAGGGCCACCGACGCGGACGTCTTCTACGAGCACTACGACAAGGCGCTGGAACTCACCGACGCCGAGAAGTCGGTCACCACGCGCAAGGCTCTGGGCCTCGCCTCGACGCCACCGGAGTCGTACGAGGACGGCGGAGATGAGGACGCCGGTACGGGAGGCGGCACAGGAGGCAGCGGTGCAGAGGTGTGACGGCGGCCATAGCGGGGAGAAAGTGCCTGCGTAAAGCCTTGGGCGGCCCCAAGTCATCACATCGAGTGATTCTCTGGCCTTCGCTTGCCTGGCACAACCCACGGTTGCCACCCTGTAGCTGTCTGTACAACCTGACGGGAGTGGCCAGTGACATTCGGTGAGCAGCCGGCGTATCTGCGCGTCGCAGGTGATCTTCGCAAGAAGATCGTCGACGGATCGCTGCCACCGCACACACGGCTCCCGTCACAGGCCAGAATCCGCGAGGAGTACGGCGTCTCGGACACGGTCGCCCTGGAGGCCCGCAAGGTCCTGATGGCCGAGGGCCTGGTCGAGGGCCGCTCCGGGTCCGGTACGTATGTGCGCGAGCGCCCGGTGCCGCGCCGCGTCGCCCGCTCCGGGTACCGGCCGGACAGCGGGTCGACGCCGTTCCGCCAGGAGCAGGCCGACGTCTCCGCGCGCGGTACGTGGGAGTCGCACAGCGCGCAGGCCGAGGCGAGCGGCGCCATCGCCGAACGGCTCGGCCTCCAGGCCGGCGACCGCGTGATGTGCACGAAGTACGTCTTCCGGGACGCGGGCGAGGCGATGATGCTCTCCACCTCCTGGGAGCCCCTCGCCGTCACGGGCCGCACACCGGTGATGCTGCCCGAGGAGGGCCCCCTGGGTGGCATGGGCGTCGTCGAGCGCATGGCCGCCATCGACGTGATCGTGGACAACGTCACGGAGGAGGTGGGCGCCCGGCCCGGCCTCGCCGAGGAGTTGTCGGCGCTGGGTGGCGTACCCGGGCATGTCGTGGTCGTCATCCAGCGGACGTACTACGCGTCCGGGCGGCCGGTGGAGACGGCGGACGTGGTGGTGCCGGCGGACCGGTATCGGATCGCGTATCACTTGCCGGTGAAATAGACCGTAGCCGTCGTAGCTGCTTGCGACTTGGGCCGGTTGCCGGCTGTCGGCGGCTGGTTGGCGGGGCCCGTGCCGGTGGAATCCGGTCGTTCTCCTGGAGGGTGTTCGGCGCGGTCTTAGTGCTGTCGGCGGGAGCCTGAAGGGGATGAGGGGGCGTGTCCGTGAGGATGCGCCCCCTTCGTGCTGGCCGATTGCGTACCTCTCGGGCATCCCGCGCATACCTCTTTGTGAAAAGGCGTATTCGCTGCGTGAAGGTTAGGCGTAGGCTCGGGCATATGCGGATTGCGGTTTCCTTATGTGGCGGGGCAGGACGCGAGCCGGGGGCGGGGAGCGGAGGGGCGCGATGAACGACGGCACCATCACACTTCCCTGGCTCGTCATACGACAGGACGACAACGGCAATCGCTACCGCGTCGGCAGGTACGCGACGAGGGCCGAGGCCCAGAAGATCGCGGACAGCCTCGACGACCGTGGGCACAAGCAGCTCTACTGGGTCGAGCGGATCGGGCAGAACGGCTCGAAGTGACGCGTGGGGGTGTGTCCGTGGGGCTCCCGTAGGCTCCGGCGCATGACCGAACGGATCGTGGTGGTGGGAGCCGCCGTGTTGAGCGACGGGTGTCTCCTTGCCGCGCGTCGCAGTGCGCCCGCGGAGTTGGCCGGGCGGTGGGAGTTGCCCGGGGGGAAGGTGGAGGTCGGGGAGACTTCCGAGGGGGCGCTCGTGCGGGAGCTTCGGGAGGAGCTCGGGGTCGAGTCGGAGGTGCTTGCCCGTGTTCCGGGTGAGTGGGCCTTGCGGTCGCCGTACGTCCTTCAGGTCTGGACCGTGCGTCTCCTCGCCGACTCGCCTGCGCCCAAGCCGCTCCAGGACCACGACGAGCTTCGCTGGTTGACCTCCGACGAGCTCTGGGACGTGGAGTGGCTGGACCAGGACGTAGCGGCCGTGATGGAGGTCGCGCGGGGGGTTTGGGGGAGCGGGGCGGCTGCGGGGTAGGGGTTCTTTCGCCCCCGCCGCCCCTACCCATTCCCGTCCCTTTCGGGGGCCGGCCCCCGAACCCCCGCTCCTCAAACGCCGGAGGGGCTGATTTTCAGCCCGTCCGGCGTTTGAGGACGAGGCCGTTCAGGCCGATACGGGGGTTCGGGGGCGGAGCCCCTGAGTAAGGGACGGGAATGGGTAGGGGCGGCGGGGGCGAAAGAAAAGGTGTGACCATCACAACTTCGCGCACTCGAGTCTGCGGGGTGCGGGACGCACACCGTACGTGGGACGCTCGGGCTCGCGAGGCGCATGTGGCGGCTGAGACGAGCGCCGAGTACGCCGTTCGCGCCACAGTGCGCCCTCGCGCACGGTACTCCGCCCGGGATATCGGGTATGTGCCCATTAACCCCATGAAACCGGACATGGTCCGCTTCTGGCCTGGGAGTGATCTGCGTGATCCACACCGAGGGCGATATCGCCGAGTGGACCTTTCCCGCGGATCCAGGCGCCGTCCGGACCGCCCGAACCGTCGTCCGGGGCCAGCTCCATGCCTGGGGCCTGGACTCCCTCGGTGACGTGACCGCGCTGTTGGTCAGCGAGCTGGTCACCAACTCCCTGCGGCACGCGACGGGTCCCATCGGCGTTCGCCTCGTACGCCCCACGGAACCGATGGACGTCCTGCTCGTCGAGGTCTCCGACCCCCTCCCCGATCCACCGCAGGAACGCGACGCGGAGCCCGAGGACGAAAGCGGCCGTGGCCTTCAGCTCGTGGCGAACTCCTCCCGCCGCTGGGGCACCCGACCGGGCGGCAAGGGCAAGACGGTGTGGTTCGAACTGGCACTCCCGACCTGACGGCCGGCGGCCGCCCCCGCAGCCAACCAGCAGCCGCCCCAGGCCGATCAGCAGCCGCCCCAAGCCGATCAGCAGCCGATCCGCCCCGACCAGGCAGTCGATCCGCACCCGCCCCGCGGTCACCCCCCGGCCAATCCCAAGCCATTCCGCAGCCGACCCGCAGCCGATCCATGGCCGTCCCACAGCCGCCCCCAAGTGCCCCCCGAACCACCCCCGACCCCTCGGACACACGAGCCACCCCCAAGTCCGTGGTTCGACGGGGTCCCACATGGTTAGAAGACTGGGAGTGTTTGTCGCGGCCGGTCCTAAAAGCATCGGGACCGTGCTGTGATCGTGAACACCGTGTTGTGCGGCACCGTAGTGCTGGATACTGCGGGCAGCCGCCTCCGGTGACCGGTGCCGGACGCGGTGAGCTGGAGGGGACGGTTCGCGTGAGCGAGATACCAGCGAAGGCCACGGAGTCCGAGGACCCGTCGGGCGGCGCGATGGCTGATGCGACGACAGGCGATGGCGCGTTGCCGGTGCCGGACGAGCCCCGGGGCGCGGGGCACGCCGGAATATCCGGTGCGTCCGTCGAGGCGCAGGGCGAGGTGCCCGGCGAGGTCGTGTGGCAGAGCAGTCCGCCCGGATCGATCTACGACTACATCAAGGTCGCCTCGTTCTCCATAGGCCCCGACGGCCTCGTCGACCAGTGGAGTCTGCGCGCCGAGCAGCTCTTCGGCATCTCGACCGAGCGCGCGGTCGGCATGGACCCCATCGAGGCCTTCGTCGCCGAGGACAAGCGCGAACTGGGCCAGCGGAAGATGGCCGAAGTCCTCGACGGCAGGGAGTGGACCGGTGTCGTCCCCTTCCGACTGCCCGACCCCGAAGGCACCGGCCTGGCCGCCGAAGGACTCGCCGAGGTCTACGTCATGCCGACGCGAACGGAGGAGGGCGAGCGGGCCGCCGTCTGCATAGTCGTGGACGTTCGTATTCTGCGCAGGATCGAGACCGATCTCGCCGCCTCGCAGGCCATTTTCGGCCAATCTCCTTTCGGTTTCCTGCTGATCGACCCGGACCTGCGCATCCGCCGCGCCAACGAGCGGTTCGCCTCGGTCTTCGGCGGCACCGTCGACGACCATCGCGGACGCACCGTCAAGGACTATCTGGCACCGGGCGAGGCCGAGCGGGTCTCCGCGATTCTGCGACGGGTCCTGGAGACCGGTGACTCGGTCAACGAGCTGCTGGTCAGCGGTACGGTGCCCGGTTCCAGCGAGCGCCGCCACTGGTCCATCAACCTCTATCGCGTACACAGCGGTTCGGGCCGTCCGATCGGCATCGCCTGGCTGGGCACCGACATCACCGCGCGCCGCGCCGCCGCCCGCGAGGCCGCCCACGCACGGCGCAATCTCGCCCTTCTGAACGAGGCGGGAGCGCGCATAGGCAACTCCCTCGATCTGGAGACCACCGCCCGCGAACTCCTCGATGTGGCCGTCCCGGGCTTCTGCGACCTCGCCTCCGTCGACCTCTACCAAGGCCTCCTGGCCGGCGACGAGACCCCGCCCGGCCTCGCCGACGGCAGCGCCGAGATGCGCCGCGTCGCCTACGCCAGCGCCGTGTCCGACGCGCCCTTCATCGGTGGCCCGGAAGCCGTGAACGTCGGCGCGGTCCACCACTACGCCTTCAACTCGCCCTTCGCGGACGCCCTGCGCACCGCCCGCCCGCAGAGCGTCGCCGCCGAGGAGGGCGGCCTGATCCAGTCCACGCTCGCGGTGCCGATGGTCGCCCACGACACGGTCGTCGGCCTGGTCCAGTTCTCGCGTACGAAGGGGAGCGAGCCGTTCGGGGAACGCGACAGCTCTCTCGCGGTCGAACTGGCCTCGCGCGCCGCGGTCTGTATCGACAACGCCCGCCTCTACCGCCGGGAGCACGAGCGCGCCCTGATACTGCAGCGCTCCCTGCTCCCCCCGGGCGACCCGGAGGCCTCCGGCCTGGACATCGCCTGCCGCTACCTTCCCGGAAACGCGGCCACGGAGGTCGGCGGCGACTGGTTCGACGTCATCGAACTCCCCGGCCACCGCACTGCGTTGGTCGTCGGAGACGTGATGGGCCGCGGTCTGCGCGCGGCCGTCGCGATGGGTGAACTCCGCACGGCCGTACGCACCCTGGCGCTGCTCGACCTCGAACCGGCCGAGGTGCTCTCCGCGTTGGACGAGATCGCCCGCGGCCTGGGAACGCCCGGCGGAGTCCAGCAGTCTACGCGCGGTGCTCGCCAGTCCCGGGACGCAGACCTCTCCGAGGTCTACCTCGCCACCTGCGTGTACGCGGTCTACGACTCCGTCACCCGCCGCTGCACCTTCGCCAACGCGGGCCATCTCCCGCCCGTCCTCGTCGAGCCCGGCGAGAGCGCGCTCATGCTCGACGTACCGCCGGGGATGCCGCTCGGCGTCGGCGGCGAGCCGTTCGAGGAGGTGGAGGTGGAACTGCCGGAAGGTGCCCTCCTGGCGCTCTACACGGACGGACTGGTCGAATCCCGCGACCACCCCCTCGACGAGGGCCTACAGGCCTTCGTGGGCGCCCTCACCGACCCCTCCAGCCCGCTGGAGGACGTCTGCGACCACGTTCTCAACACGCTCGACACGCACCACGGCGAGGACGACATCGCCTTGCTGATGGCACGTGTCCAGGGGCTGCCGTCCGAGTCCGTCGGCGACTGGACGCTGCCGCGCGAGCCGCGCAGCGTGGGCCGCGCCCGGGAGTACGCCCGGGGCCAGCTGCTCAGCTGGGACCTGGAGCCGCTCGTCGACACGGCCGAACTCCTCGTCAGCGAACTCGTCACCAACGCCCTGCGCTACGGCGAGGGCGAGATCCGGCTGCGTCTACTCCTCGACCGCACCCTGGTCTGCGAGGTCTGGGACGCAGGACTGGTGCAGCCCCGCCGCCGCCGTGCCCGTGACACGGACGAGGGCGGCCGCGGCCTCCAGCTCGTCGGCCTCCTGAGCGCGGCCTGGGGCTCCCGCCGCACACCCCGCGGCAAGACGGTGTGGTTCGAACTGCCCCTCCCCAACGGCGGGAAGGGCCTCACGGACCCGGCAGAGGCGCTGCTGAGCCTGTTCTGACCCCGGCCGGGTCCCGCCACCCCGGCCGGGTCCGACCTCCTACACCGAACCGGACGGCCGCCTGCGGATCTTGTCGCCCAGCCACACCAGCGGATCGTATTTACGGTCGACCGCCCGTTCCTTCAAGGGAATCAGCGCGTTGTCCGTGATCTTGATGCCCTCGGGGCAGACCTCCGTGCAGCACTTGGTGATGTTGCAGTAGCCGAGGCCGTGCTCGTCCTGGGCGGTCTTCTTGCGGTCCAGACCGCTCTCGTCGGCCGCGTCCAGGGGATGCATGTCCAGTTCGGCCACCCGCATCAGGAAGCGCGGGCCGGCGAACGCGGTCTTGTTCTCCTCGTGGTCACGCACCACATGGCAGGTGTCCTGGCACAGGAAGCACTCGATGCACTTGCGGAACTCCTGCGACCGGTCCACGTCCTCCTGCATCATCCGGTACTCACCGGGGCCGAGGTCCTCCGGCGGCACGAACGCGGGCACCTCCCGCGCCTTCATGTAGTTGAAGCCGACGTCCGTCACCAGGTCCCGTACGACCGGGAACGCCCGCAGCGGGGTCACGGTGATCGTCTCCTCGCGGGTGAACACCGACATCCGCGTCATGCACAACAGCCGCGGACGTCCGTTGATCTCCGCCGAACACGAACCGCACTTGCCCGCCTTGCAGTTCCAGCGCACGGCCAGGTCGGGAGCCTGGGTCGCCTGGATGCGGTGGATGATGTCGAGCACCACCTCGCCGTCGTTGACCTCGATCCCGAAGTCCTCCAGGCCGCCGCCCTCGGCATCCCCGCGCCAGACCTTGAAGCGGGCCTCATAGCTGCTCACTCGTAGAGCTCCTCTTCGGCGAGGTACTTGACCAGCTCCTCCTTGTCGAAGAGGGCGAGCAGGTCGGGGCGGATGGGTTCGGTGGTCTCACGGACCAGGTCGATCTGCCCGCGCACGGGGTCGGTCGCCGCCAACCCGCCGGTGGGATCGACCAGTTGGCAGAGCAGGTTCACGCGCCGCCACGCCCGGTCCATCGCCGGATGGTCCTCCCGCGTGTGACCGCCCCGCGACTCCGTACGCTCCAGCGCGGCCCGTGCCACGCACTCGCTGACGAGCAGCATGTTCCGCAGGTCCAGCGCGAGGTGCCAGCCGGGGTTGAACTGCCGGTGCCCCTCGACCCCGGCCCGCCTGGCCCGTACGCGCAGGTCGGCGAGTTTCTCCAGGGCCGCCTCCATCTCCGCTTCACGGCGGATGATGCCGACGAGGTCGTTCATCGTCTGCTGGAGTTCCTGGTGGAGGGTGTACGGGTTCTCCGGCGGCCGGCCGTTCTCCACGCCGGGCTCGGGGCCCTCGGCGGAGAAGGGCCGCAGTGCCTCCGCTGCCGCGGTGTCCACCTGGACGTCGTCCACGAGGGGCCGGGCCCCGGTGAGCCCGGTGGCGTACTGCGCCGCGTGCAGACCGGCCCGCCGCCCGAACACCAGCAGGTCGGAGAGGGAGTTGCCGCCGAGCCGGTTGGAACCGTGCATCCCGCCTGCGACCTCCCCGGCCGCGAAGAGACCGGGCACGCCACGCGCCGACGCGCTGTCCGACTCGACCGCGATCCCGCCCATCACGTAGTGACAGGTGGGCCCGACCTCCATCGCCTCGGCGGTGATGTCGACGTCCGCGAGTTCCTTGAACTGGTGGTACATGGACGGCAGCCGTCGCCTGATGACCTCGGCGGGCATACGCGTCGACACGTCCAGGAAGACGCCACCGTGCGGGGAGCCGCGGCCGGCCTTCACCTCGGAGTTGATGGCCCGTGCCACCTCGTCCCGGGGGAGCAGCTCAGGGGGTCGGCGGTTGTGGTCCGGGTCCTCGTACCACCGGTCGCCCTCCTCCTCCGACTGCGCGTACTTCTCCTTGAAGACGTCGGGGATGTAGTCGAACATGAACCGCTTGCCCTCGGAGTTCCTGAGGACCCCGCCGTCCCCGCGCACGGACTCCGTGACGAGGATGCCCTTCACGGACGGCGGCCAGACCATGCCCGTCGGGTGGAACTGCACGAACTCCATGTTCAGCAGGGGCGCACCCGCGAGCAGTGCCAGCGCGTGCCCGTCGCCCGTGTACTCCCACGAGTTCGACGTCACCTTGAAAGACTTGCCGATACCGCCGGTGGAGACCACGACCGAGGGGGCTTCCAGCACGAAGAAACGGCCGGACTCGCGCTCGTAGCAGAAGGCCCCGGAAACCCGGCTGCCGTCCTTCAGGATCCGGGTGACCGTGCACTCCTGATAGACCTTCAGGCGTGACTCGTAGTCACCGGTCTCCTTGAAGTCCTCCTGCTGGAGGGACACGATCTTCTGCTGGAGCGTGCGGATCAGCTCCAGGCCCGTACGGTCGCCGACGTGCGCGAGCCGCGGGTACTCGTGCCCGCCGAAGTTGCGCTGCGAGATGCGCCCGTCCTTCGTGCGGTCGAAGAGGGCGCCCCAGGTCTCCAGCTCCCAGACGCGGTCGGGGGCCTCCTGCGCGTGCAGTTCGGCCATCCGCCACTGGTTGAGGAACTTGCCGCCGCGCATGGTGTCGCGGAAGTGGACCTGCCAGTTGTCCCCGGAGTTCACGTTGCCCATGGCCGCCGCGATGCCGCCCTCGGCCATCACCGTGTGCGCCTTGCCGAACAGCGACTTGCAGATCACGGCCGTACGGGCGCCTCGCTCACGGGCCTCGATGGCGGCCCGCAGGCCGGCGCCACCGGCGCCGACCACTACGACGTCCCACTCCTGTCGGTCGACCACGGACATCAGAAGAACCTCGGATCGTCGAAAGCGCCGGAGGCGACCAGGTACACGTAGAAGTCGGCGAGCGCCACGCTCACCAACGACGCCCAGGCCAGCTGCATGTGACGGGCGTTCAGTTTCCCGACCAGCTGCCAGGTCCTGTAGCGCACGGGGTGCTTGGAGAAGTGCTTGAGCTTGCCGCCGACGATGTGCCGGCAGGAGTGGCAGGACAGCGTGTACGCCCAGATCAGCGTGATGTTGACCAGGAACACGAGCGTGCCGAGCCCCATGTGGCCCCACTCGTAGTGCTCGTCACGGAAGGCGAGCACGGTGTCGTACGTGAGGATCCCGGCGACAGGCACCGCCGCGTAGAAGAAGTAGCGGTGGATGTTCTGGAAGATCAGCGGGAAGCGGGTCTCGCCGGTGTACTTCTTGTGCGGCTCGGCGACCGCGCAGGCCGGCGGCGAGGCCCAGAAGCCCCGGTAGTAGGCCTTGCGGTAGTAGTAGCAGGTCAGCCGGAAGCCGAGCGGGAAGATCAGAACGATCAGCGCGGGGGACAGGCCCCACCAGCTGCCGAAGATCTCCCAGTTCGGGCCGCTCCGCATCGGCTCGCAGTTCTCCGCCAGACAGGGCGAGTAGAACGGCGAGACGTACGGGGCCGCGTAGTAGTCGCTGTTCGCGAACGCCCGCCAGGTCGAGTAGACGACAAAGGCCAGCAGCCCGGCCGCGGTGGCGGCGGGCGCCAGCCACCAGCGGTCGGTCCGCAGATGCGGGGCGGCGATCGCGGCGCGCGTACGGGTCCGTACGCCGCCGCTGTTCATTTGAGGTTCCGTACCAGTGGCCAAGGAAAGCGCACCTTCTTTTCAGGGCTCGGTTCGCCTCGCTCGCCGGTCGGCCGGCGTGTTCATGGAGCGCGTCGGTCGCGGGCGCCGAGACCCTCGTCGTCGGAGTCCGTCCACAGGGTGTTGTCGTACGGGGTGTCGGGGATCGACACGAGGTCGGGGCGCCGCGGTTTGCCGAGGCCGGGTGCGGCCTCGCGGAGCAGCGCAACGCTCTCGCGGAGGTGGTCGGCGTCGGTGCGCACCCTGCGCATCTCCAGGCCGCCGCCACCCATCTGCTGTTCCAGTCGCTTCACGGACCTCACCAGGTCGTCGAGACAGCGCTGGACTGACGTCAGGTCATCGTGCACGGACATGACTTGCCCTCACTTCCGCGGACCTCCGGCCCAAGGCGGCAACGTTCATGCGCCTGCGAGTGTCGCGCGTCACATCGGCCCCTGTGAAGGGATCTGCATGGATTACCGGATCGTGTCGCTCTCTGCGCGCTGGTCGCGCGCCCCCGGCCGGGAGGGGGCGCGCACGGTGGCGCCGAGCCGTTGGGCCGCACGGGTGGGCTTCCGTGGGCCGGTCGCCGTGTCGCCGCCCGCGGGCGGCGACTCTCCCCTTCAGTGGGGCGATAGATCAGATCAACTCCATTATACCGCCAAAAGTGATCTACATCACAGTGCCTGACCTGGCCTGCCCTGTCCGTTCTGCTCCTCGTGATCAGCACCGCCCCGGAGGTACCAGTCATGTCCCACGACGGCGTCGGACCCCGCGCGGTGATGCGCTCGGTCGCGTTCCTCACGGCGGGCGTGCTCGCGGTGCCCGCCCTTGCCGGCTGCAGCGAGAAGGACCCGGCGGGCAAGCCCACCGCGGGTCAGGAGATCGCCCCCGCGGAGCGCGGCCGGATCGCGGACGGCGGCACCCTGCGCTGGGCCGTGGACGCCCTCCCGGAGACCCTCAACGCCTTCCAGGCCGACGCGGACGCCGCCACCTCCAAGGTCGCGGGCGCCGTGCTGCCCTCCATGTACCGGCTCGACGCGAACGGCCGGCCGCAGCGCAACCCCGACTACCTGGAGTCCGCGAAGGTCGTCGACCGCGAGCCCAGACAGGTCGTGCTCTACAAGCTCAACCAGCAGGCGGTCTGGAGCGACGGCCGCGAGATCGGCGCCGCCGACTTCGCCGCCCAGTGGCGCGCCCTGTCCGGCAAGGACTCCGCGTACTGGACCGCCCGCAACGCCGGCTACGACCGCATCGAGAAGATCGAACGCGGTGCCAACGACCTGGAGGTGCGGGTCACCTTCAGCAAGCCGTACGCCGACTGGCAGTCGCTCTTCTCGCCGCTGTACCCGAAGGACGTCATGGGCACCCCGGACGCCTTCAACGACGGCGCCCGCCGCAAGCTGAAGGTCACCGCGGGCCCCTTCGCCCTCGACACCGTCGACAAGGACTCCGGCGAGGTCAGGCTGAAGCGCAACCCGCGCTGGTGGGGCCGCCCCGCCAAGCTCTCCGAGCTGGTCCTGCGCGCTGTACCTCGGGACAAGCGCACCGCCGCGCTCGCCGAGGGCAAGGTCGACCTGGCCGAGATCGACTCCGCCGAGGCCCACCGCATCACGCTCGCCGCCCGCGACAAGGGCAAGGGCAAGGGCAACGGGGCGCCGCTCGCCCACGGCCCCGGCGCCGCCCTCACGCCCGGCAGGTCGCTGCGCTCCTGGGCGATCGCGCACGGCTCCGACGAGGAGGCGGCCGACGAGGAGATCCTGGCCCGCAAGAAGCGGGGCAAGGCCGTCGCGAAGTACGCGGACGAGCAGTCGGCCCTGCGCGGCTTCGAGGTCCGCAAGTCCCTCGAACCCGCCTTCACCCAGCTCGCGTTGAACGGCGAGGAGGGGCCGCTCGCCGACGAGCGGGTCCGCCGGGCCGTGGCCCGCGCCCTGGACCGGGACGAGCTCGCCAGGGTGGTCCTGCGGCCGCTCGGCCTGCCCGCCGAACCGGTCGGCAGCCATCTCGCGCTCTCCGGACAGCACGCGTACGCCGACAACAGCGGAGCGCTCGGCGGCCAGGACACCAAGGAGGCGCAGGCCCTGCTGGCCGACGCCGGATGGGTGTCCGGCGGTCCCGTCAAGGAGGAGCAGAAGGAGAAGAAGGCGGCCGGCGCCGGAGCCTCGAAGGAACCGGCCGGCTCGGAGGCGTCCGAGGCGTCGGGGACCCCCGCGGAATCGGGCTCGGGTTCGGGGTCGGAATCGGAATCGGACTCGGACACCGACGAAGGCTCGACCGGCTCCGAGGATTCCGGCAGCTCGGGCAGCTCCAGCAGTTCCGACGGCTCGGAAGGTTCCAGCAGCTCCGACGGCTCCACGGGTTCCGACAGTTCCGGGAGCTCCGACAGCTCCAGCGGCTCGGACGGTTCCGACAGCTCAGGGGACGACGGTACGTACATCGTCGGTGAGGACGGGAAGCCGGGTGACGACAAGCCGGGCGCCGACCGCGCCCCGGCCCTGCTCGTGCCCGCGCCCCTGGCCGAACTGCAGCGGGTCGCGCTCCTCGACCAGGCCTACGTCCTGGGCGTACGCGGCCAGGCCGAGAAGGCGAAGAAGGGGCAGAAGCAGAAGGCCGGGCAGAAGCAGAGGGCCGAGACGGAGAAGCAGCGGAGGATGGACGGGCCGGGCACGTCCGGCAAGGTGGAGAAGAACCTCGCCCACGAAGGCAAGTCGCAGTTCCAGCACGGCGGCGCCCCCGGGGCGTACGCGCCGAAGGGCACCGCAGCCCCGGGGCGTGCCGCGGCCGGACCGCTGGCCAAGAACGGCAAGCCGCTGTCGCTGCGCTTCGTGCTCCCGTCGGGCCCCGGCTCCCAGTCGCTGCGGGCGGTCGGCGAGCGGATCGCGCGGATGCTGGAACGTATCGGCATCCGCACGGAGATCTCCAAGGTCGCCGACGAGAGCTACTTCAAGGACCACATCGCCTCGGGCCAGTACGACCTGGCGCTGTACTCCTGGCCCGCGTCAGCGTTCCCCGCGACCGACGCCCGCCCGATCTACTCCAAGCCGGTCCCGGCCTCCGACGGCTCCCTGAACGTCGAGCAGAACTACACCCGGGTCGGCACCGACCAGGTCGACCAGCTCTTCGACCAGGCCATCGCCGAACTCGACCCGGGCGAGTCCCGCTCCCTGGTCCGCAAGGCGGACGCCCGCATCTGGGCCGCCGCCGGCTCGATCCCCCTCTACCAGCGCCCCCAGCTCACCGCGGCCCGGACCAACCTCGCCAACGCAGGCGCCTTCGGCTTCCAGACCCCTCTCTACGAGGACATGGGCTTCCTGAAGAAGAACACAAAGCCGCAGGTGAGACCTTCGTCCTGAGCGGGGCCGCGGCCCCGTGAGGGGCGCGGGGAACTGCGCGATCGGCCCCCACGGCCCGCACTGTGAGAACCGGCCCGCCCAGCCCGCGAAGCCCCAGCGGCAGCGTGCACGTACGATGGGGTAAGGCCGTGGCACGTTTCAGCCCGGCAGGGCCCCGCGCAGCGGAGGCCGTTCACTCACTCCGGGAGAAGCGCCTCAATATGGCCACGCGCCACGACATCCGCAACGTCGCCATCGTCGCCCACGTCGACCATGGCAAGACCACCCTGGTCGATGCCATGCTCAAGCAGGCCGGTGCCTTCGCCGCGCACGCCGCCGAGTCGCTCGACGACCGCATGATGGACAGCAACGACCTGGAGCGTGAGAAGGGCATCACGATCCTGGCCAAGAACACGGCCGTGAAGTACCACCCGAAGGATGGCGGCGACGTCATCACGATCAACATCATCGACACCCCGGGCCACGCCGACTTCGGCGGCGAGGTCGAGCGCGGTCTGTCGATGGTGGACGCGGTCGTGCTGCTCGTCGACGCGTCCGAGGGCCCGCTGCCCCAGACCCGCTTCGTGCTGCGCAAGGCGCTCCAGCAGCGTCTGCCGGTCATCCTGTGCATCAACAAGACCGACCGCCCGGACTCCAGGATCGACGAGGTCGTCAACGAGACCTACGACCTCTTCCTGGACCTGGAGGCGGACGAGGAGCAGATCGAGTTCCCCATCGTCTACGCGTGTGCACGTGACGGTGTTGCCTCGCTGACCAAGCCGGAGGACGGCACCGTCCCGGCCGACAGCAACAGCCTGGAGCCGTTCTTCTCCACGATCCTGTCGCACGTCCCGGCCCCGTCGTACGACGAGGAGGCCCCGCTCCAGGCGCACGTCACCAACCTGGACGCCGACAACTTCCTCGGCCGTATCGCGCTGCTCCGCGTCGAGCAGGGCGAGCTGCGCAAGGGCCAGACCGTCACGTGGATCAAGCGCGACGGCACGATGTCCAACGTGCGCATCACCGAGCTGCTGATGACCGAGGCGCTCACCCGCAAGCCGGCCGAGATGGCCGGCCCCGGTGACATCTGCGCGGTCGCCGGTATCCCGGACATCATGATCGGCGAGACCCTCGCCGACCCCGAGAACCCGATCGCGCTGCCGCTCATCACGGTCGACGAGCCGGCGATCTCCATGACCATCGGTACGAACACCTCGCCGCTGGTCGGCCGTGGCGGCACCGGCAAGGGCGCCTCCGCGAAGGCGGCCGTGAAGGACCGCAAGGTCACCGCCCGTCAGGTCAAGGACCGCCTGGACCGCGAGCTGATCGGTAACGTCTCGCTGCGGGTCCTGGACACCGAGCGCCCCGACGCCTGGGAGGTGCAGGGCCGCGGTGAGCTGGCGCTGGCCATCCTGGTCGAGCAGATGCGCCGCGAGGGCTTCGAGCTGACCATCGGCAAGCCGCAGGTCGTCACCCAGGTCATCGACGGCAAGGTCCACGAGCCCGTCGAGCGCATGACGATCGACGTGCCCGAGGAGCACATGGGCGCGGTCACGCAGCTCATGGGCGTCCGCAAGGGCCGCATGGACAACATGTCCAACCACGGTTCGGGATGGGTGCGTCTGGAGTTCGTCGTGCCGTCCCGCGGTCTCATCGGGTTCCGGACCGAGTTCCTCACCGGCACCCGCGGCACCGGCATCGCGCACTCGATCCACGAGGGCCACGAGCCCTGGTTCGGCGTGCTGACGACCCGCAACAACGGCTCCCTGGTCGCCGACCGCGCCGGCGCCGTCACCGCCTTCGCGATGACGAACCTCCAGGAGCGCGGTGTGCTGTTCACCGACCCCGGCACCGAGGTGTACGAGGGCATGATCGTCGGCGAGAACTCGCGCTCCGACGACATGGACGTGAACATCACCAAGGAGAAGAAGCTCACCAACATGCGGTCGGCCGCGGCCGACTCGTTCGAGGCGATCGTCCCGCCGCGCAAGCTCTCCCTGGAGCAGTCCCTGGAGTTCTGCCGCGACGACGAGTGCGTCGAGGTCACCCCGGAGTCGGTTCGCATCCGCAAGGTGAACCTGGACGCCCGCGAGCGCGCCCGCTCCGCGAGCCGCGCCAAGCACGGCTGACGCCCTCTCAGGGCTGCTGAACGCCCGGTTTCCGCACGAAGGTGGGGAGCCGGGCCTTCGGCGTACCCGGACGCCGAAACCGTGTCAGTTCGGGCAACGGTGCAGTGGAAGCGGCGGCGTTCGCATATCGGGCATTGGCCAATCAAGTTTCGGACACGTAAACGAAATTTTCGACAATCATGTCTGATTTGCCGGATTCTCGTCTCACCTGTCAAGCGCGCGCAGGTGTCAATCTTTGCAATTTTTGCTCAAAATTTCGACGGTAGGGAGATCCCTATGTCTTCCGCCCTTGACGCGCGTTGACCCACTTGGTGAAAGTTCCCTGAAACCACAGAACCTGCCGGTATCTGTGCTGCGCTCAACTCTCCATCCCCCGGGGGAAGAACAAAGATGACCAGTCCAACCAAGGCCGAGGGCTCCGGGCCGTCGGCGGCCTTGGACCCCGAGCTCGCGTCGAAACCCGAGCCGGTCGAGGCGGAGAAGCTCGAGGGCCGCTCCCCCGGGCAGTTGATGTGGCATCGCTTCAAGCGAGACCGTACCGGAGTCATCTCCGCGTGCGTGGTGATTTTTTTCTTCGCGATCGCCGCACTGGCCCCGGTCATCTCGCAGCTGTACGGGAAGGATCCGTACACGCTCTACGCGCAGGAGCCCGACTACCCCTTCCTGCTCGACGACTTCGCCATGCCCACCGGCTCCTTCGGGGGAATATCCGGTGACTTCTGGTTCGGTGTCGAGCCCAAGCTGGGGCGCGACGTGTTCACGATGCTGCTGTACGGCATGCGGACCTCGCTCTACATGGCCGTGCTGGTCACGGTGTTCAGCGTTCTGACGGGCGTCGTCATCGGTATGGTCAGCGGCTACTTCGGCGGCAAGGTCGACTACTGGCTCGGCCGGGTCACGGACTTCTTCCTGGCGTTCCCGCAGCAGCTGTTCTTCATCGCCTTCATGCCCGTGGTCACGGCGCTGTTCGTCTCCCCGACGGACGAGACCCCGGTCTATCTGCGCGCCGTCGCGATCATCCTCGTGATGTGGTTCCTCGGCTGGATGGGCATGGCCCGTCTGGTGCGAAGCTCCGTACTCTCCCTGCGGGAGCGGGAGTTCGTCGAGGCGGCCAAGGTCTCGGGAGCCTCTCCGACGCGCATCGTGCGCAAGGAGATCCTGCCGAACATCGTCACGCCGATCCTCGTGCAGGGCACCTACATGCTGCCCAGCTCGATCCTCTCCATCGCCTTCCTCTCGTACGTCGGTGTGGGCTTCGTCGAGCCGACGCCGGACTGGGGCCGGATGTTCGCCATCGGCTCCGAGATCTATGAGCAGGACCCGATGTTCATGTTCTTCCCGGGCGTGGCGATGGTGGTCTTCGTGCTCGCCTTCAATCTTCTCGGCGACTCCGTCCGGGACGCTTTCGACCCCAAGACCGGACGCTAACCGTCCATTGGTGGTGGGGGGACTGCCACCCCCGTTCCGGGCAACCGGACCGTCAGGCAGTACTCGTGGACAACTATCGACAGGTAGGTGCATCGGCATCATGAAGCCCATCAGAACGCGCACCGTGCGCGCCATAGCCGTCGCCATCACGGCGGGTTCGCTGGCGCTGACCGGCTGCTCCAGTGACAGCGGCAAGGACAACTCCAAGGACAACTCCAAGTCCAAGGAAGATGCCGCCTCGCAGTCGACGCCTGTCGCCTACGGTGATGCCCAGGCATCGAACGGCCCGGCCGAAGCGGTGGCGGGGGCCAAGACCGGCGGCACCATCAACGTCTACCAGCAGTCCGACCTGACCCACATGGACCCGGGCCAGATCTACGTCAGCGACGCGGGCCAGTTCGCCAACCTGGTCCACCGCGGTCTGACGAACTTCCAGGAGGACGACAAGGGCAACCTGACGGTCGTCGGTGACGTCGCCACCGACTCCGGCAAGTCGTCCGAGGGCGGCAAGACCTGGACGTACACCCTCAAGGACGGCATCAAGGACGAGGACGGCAACGCCATCACGTCCGCCGACGTCCGCCACACCATCGAGCGGCAGTACGCCAAGTTCATCTTCGACGGCCCGACCTACGTCCAGAACTGGCTCTCGGGCGCCGAGTACCGCAAGGCGCTGCCGGACGGCCCGTACAAGGGCAAGCACCTGCCGGACTCCGTCCTGGAGACCCCGGACGCCAAGACCGTCGTCTTCCACTTCAAGACGGCCCAGCCGGACCTCCCGCAGGCCCTGGCCATGGCCGGCTACGCCATCGTGCCCGAGAAGCAGGACACGAAGGAGAAGTACGACAAGGCTCCGGCTTCCCTCGGCCCGTACAAGGTCGCCGAGTACAAGGCCGGCAAGTCGGTGACGCTGGTCAAGAACACCCAGTGGGACCCGAAGACGGACTCGGTGCGCCACCAGTACGTCGACGGCTACAACTTCAGCAACACCATCGACCAGGCCAGCCAGACCAAGCGTCTGCTCGCCGACCAGGGCGAGGCCAAGAACGCCATCCAGTTCACGGACTCGGTGGACCCGGCCCAGCTGTCCACGGTCATCGGCAACGCGGCCGCGAAGAAGCGCACCATCCAGGGCTACCAGCCCTACGTGTGGCAGCTCTCCTACAACCTCGACAGCGCCAAGATGAAGGACAAGAAGGTCCGCGACGCGATCACCTACGCGATCCCGAACCAGTCCATGGTCCAGGCGGACGGTGGCCGTTACGGCGGCGAGGTGGCCGGCGGTCTGATGGCGCCGACCCTGCCGGGCTTCGACCCGACGTACGACCCGTTCGGCAAGCTGAAGAAGCCCAACGGTGACCCGGCGAAGGCCAAGGAGCTGCTGAAGGAGGCGGGGGTCAAGGAGGGCACCAAGCTCAGCTACGCCTACTCCAACACCCCGCGTGGCCAGGCCCAGATGCTCATCATCAAGGACGCGCTGAACAAGCTCGGCTTCGATGTCCAGGCCAAGGAGATCGACCGCGCGACCTTCTACGAGCAGGTCGGCAAGCTGAAGAACCCGTACGACCTCTACATGACCGGCTGGGGCCAGGACTGGCCGTCCCCGGGCACGGTCATCACCCCGGTCTACGACGGCACGCAGGTCGCCGACGGTTCGCCGAACTACTCGCACATCAACGACAAGCAGGTCAACGAGCTCATCCAGAAGGCCGTCACGCAGGAGCCCGAGGAAGCCGCCAAGACCTGGGAGCAGGCTCACCACCGCATCGTGGAGGAGATCAACCCCGGTGCCCCGGTGTACTACTCGAAGCAGATCCAGCTCTACGGGTCGAACATCGGCGGTGCCCGGTACAGCACGGAGTCGAGCTACATCGACATCAACGACCTGTACCTGAAGCAGCCGTAACCCCTCAGCTCGGCTGATCCGTGGGGGTGTGCGCCAGGCGGAGCGCACCCCCGCGGACGGTATCCCCCTCCTGCCGCCGCGTTCCGAAGAGAGCACCCACCCGCCATGCTTCAGTTCCTCATCCGCAGGCTGAGCGGCGCCGTCGTGATCATGTTCCTGATCGGCGCCTTCACGTTCTTCCTGTTCTACACAATCCCCCAGGACTTCGCGCAGCTGTCCTGCGGCAAGAACTGTTCCCCCGAGAACATCGCGGTCATCCGTGAGAACCTCGGCCTCGACAAGCCCATCACCACCCAGTTCTGGGAATTCATGATGGGCATCGTGTCCGGCCGGGACTTCCCGCAGGGCCACTGTTCCGCCCCGTGTCTGGGCGTCTCCTTCGACAGCGGCGACTTCGTCTGGGACTCCATCATGGACCGCTTCCCGCTGACGCTCTCGCTGACTCTCGGCGGCCTGGTGATCTTCCTGCTCTTCGGTCTCGGTACGGGTCTGCTCGCCGCCTGGAAGCGCGGTACCGCCGTCGACAAGGTGGTCAGCGGTTCCTCGATGGTCCTCAGCTCGTTCCAGATCTACTTCCTGGGTCCCATCGTCCTCAGCCTCCTCGTCTACAACACCGGCTGGCTGGAGAACCCCAAGTACGTGTCGTTCACGGACGACCCGGGCGGCTGGTTCATGGGCATGCTGATCCCCTGGGCCGTGATGGCCACCATCTTCACCGCCCAGTACACGCGTATGGCGCGCTCGACCATGATCGAGCAGCTGCAGGAGGAGCACGTCCGCACCGCCCGCGCCAAGGGCATGCGACAGCGGTACGTCTTCTTCCGCTACGCCTGGCGTGGTTCACTCATCCCCATCGTCACGATCATCGGCATGGACCTCAGCGCGCTGCTCTCGGGCGCGGTGGTCACGGAGTTCACCTTCGACCTGGCCGGTATCGGGCGTCTCGCGGTCGAGGGCTCGCTGACCAAGGACCTTCCGCTGACGATGGGCGTCATGCTGTTCGGGGCCTTCTTCATCCTGATCCTGAACATCATCGTGGACCTCGCCTACGCCTACATCGACCCGCGCGTGCGCCTCGCCTAGGAGAAATACCGTGACCACACTGACCAAGACCGAAGGCGAGAAGGCCCCGAGCGGGCCGGAGGCCTTCCTCTCGGTCCGCGACCTGCGGGTGCGGTTCTCCACCGAGGACGGCATTGTGAAGGCGGTCGACGGACTCTCCTTCGACGTCGAACGAGGCAAGACGCTCGGCATCGTGGGCGAGTCGGGCTCCGGCAAGTCCGTCACCAACCTGACCGTCCTCGGCCTGCACAACCCGAAGACCTCCACCGTCGAGGGCGAGATCGTCCTGGACGGCAAGGAGCTGGTCACCGCGACCGAGAAGGAGATGGAGAAGCTCCGCGGCAACAAGGTCGCGATGATCTTCCAGGACCCGCTGACCGCGCTCTCGCCGTACTACACGGTGGGCCGGCAGATCGCGGAACCGTTCATGAAGCACACCGGCGCCTCCAAGAAGGAGGCGAAGGCGCGGGCCATCGAGATGCTCGACAAGGTCGGCATCCCGCAGCCCGCCATGCGCTTCAACGACTATCCGCACCAGTTCTCCGGCGGTATGCGCCAGCGCGCGATGATCGCCATGGCGCTGATCTGCGACCCCGACCTGCTGATCGCGGACGAGCCGACCACGGCCCTGGACGTGACCGTCCAGGCGCAGATCCTCGACCTGCTCAAGGACCTCCAGCAGGAGTTCGGCTCGGCGATCATCTTCATCACCCACGACCTCGGCGTCATCTCCAACATGGCCGACGACCTGCTGGTGATGTACTCCGGGCGGGCCGTGGAACGCGGCACCGTCCGCGAGGTGCTGCGCAACCCCCAGCACCCCTACACCTGGGGCCTGCTGAGCTCCATGCCGCGACTCGGCGGTGACACCGCGCAGGCGCTCACGCCGATCCCCGGCTCGCCGCCCAGCCTGCTGAACCCGCCGTCGGGCTGCCCCTTCCACCCGCGCTGCGGCTTCACCGCCGAGGTCGGCGGAACCCGCTGCACGGACGAGCGGCCGCAGCTGCCCGAGGGCCGGGGCGCCGCCTGCCATCTCGACGCGGCGCAGAAGTCGACCTTTTTCATCGAGCAGATCAAACCCCGGCTGGGCTAGGGAGAACGAGACATGAGCGACAAACTCACCCTGCCGAAGCCGCAGGGCCCCGTCGACGGAGCCGGCGAACCGCTGCTCTCCGTCGAGGGCCTGACGAAGCACTTCCCGATCTACGGCGGATTCCCGATCAAGCGCAGGGTCGGAGCCGTGCAGGCCGTCGACGGTGTCGACCTGACCGTCGGTGTCGGCGAGAGCGTCGGCCTGGTCGGCGAGTCCGGCTGCGGCAAGTCGACGACGGGCCGGCTCATCACCCGCCTCCTGGAGCCGACCGGCGGAAAGATCACGTACGCGGGGCAGGACATCACGCACGCCTCGCGCAAGCAGATCGCGCCCGTACGGTCCGAGATCCAGATGATCTTCCAGGACCCGTACTCCTCGCTGAACCCGCGGCAGACCGTCGGCACGATCATCAAGTCGCCGATGGAGGTCAACGGGATCGACCCGAAGGGCGGTCGGGAGACGCGGGTACGCGAACTCCTCGAACTGGTCGGGCTCAACCCGGAGCACTACAACCGCTTCCCGCACGAGTTCTCCGGCGGTCAGCGTCAGCGCATCGGGGTGGCCCGGGCCCTGGCGCTCAACCCGAAGCTGATCGTGGCGGACGAGCCGGTGTCGGCCCTGGACGTGTCGATCCAGGCGCAGGTGGTGAACCTTCTCCAGAAGGTCCAGGAGGAGATGGGCATCGCCTTCCTCTTCATCGCCCACGACCTGGCGATCGTGCGGCACTTCTCGCAGCGGCTCGCGGTGATGTACCTCGGGAAGGTGGTGGAGGTCGGGGACCGGGACTCCATCTACAACCGGCCGCGGCATCCCTACACGCATGCTCTGCTGTCGGCGGTTCCGGAGGTCGCGCTGGACGACGAGGTCGAGGACCGGGAGCGGATTCGGCTCTCCGGTGACGTGCCCTCGCCGATCCATCCGCCGTCCGGCTGCCGGTTCCGGACCCGTTGCTGGAAGGCGCAGGACAAGTGCGCCACGGAGGAGCCTCCGCTGCTCCAGATCTCCGGCAACCGGGCCGGTCACCTGACGGCCTGCCACTTCCCGGAGGACCCGACGACCGAGGCCCGCGACGAGGACATCGTCCTCGACCCGGCCCTGGCGGCCCTGGAACAGGACGCCACAAAGAACTGACGTTTCCTCGCCCCCGCCGCCCCTACCCATTCCCGTCCCTTTTCGGGGGCCGGCCCCCGAACCCCCGCTCCTCAAACGCCGGAGGGGCTGATTTTCAGCCCGTCCGGCGTTTGAGGACGAGGCCGTTCAGGCCGATACGGGGGTTCGGGGGCGGAGCCCCTGAGTCAGGGACGATGGGGGTCCCCCCGCTCGAGCGAAGCCGAGAGTGGGGGAGGGTAGGGGCGGCGGGGGCGAGGAATTCGGGCGGTGATCGTGCAGGACAAGAGCTCTGGAGGGGACAGTTGAGGCCGGGGATTCATAGCGTCACCTTTGACTGCGTCGGAGACCCGTACGACCTCGGGCTGTTCTGGAGCGAACTGCTCGGGCGGCCGCTGGCCGACGACGACAAGCCCGGTGACCCGGAGGCGCTGATCGAGGACCCGGACGGCGGCCCGAGGCTGCTCTTCGTCCGCGTCCCGGAAGGCAAGACGACCAAGAACCGCATCCACTTCGACCTCAAGCCGAAGGGCCGCACCCGCGAGGAGGAGGTCGACCGCGCGATCGCCCTCGGCGCCCGGGTGATCAACGACCTCCGCCGCCCCGGCGGCGGCGGCTGGGTCACCATGGCGGACCCCGAGGGGAACGAGTTCTGCGTGGAGCGCGCGCAGCCGTCCCCCGCCCCCTCCGCCACCACCGGCCCGCAGTCCCTCCGCCTGGAAAAGGTCACCCCCGACAACATCGAGGCCGCGCTCGCCCTCAAGGTCCGCCCCGACCAGGAACGCTTCGTCTCCCCGGTCGCACAGTCCCTGGCCGAGGCCTACGCACAGCCCGACACCGCCTGGCCCCGCCTGGTCTACGACGGCGACGAACTCGTCGGCTTCGTCATGGCCTTCTTCGACGTCCGCTTCGACCCCGAGAACCCCGAGAATCCCGACGACCGGCCCCGCTCAGGGCTCTGGCGTCTCAACATCGCCGACGGCAAGCAGCGCCGCGGATACGGCCGCTTCGCGGTGCAGTCCGTCTGCGACGAGATCCGCCGCCGTGGCCGAACCCGCCTTGTGACGGTCACCTGGGCGGAGGGCGAGGGCAGCCCCGAGCCGTTCTACCTGGGGCTCGGATTCCGCCGTACGGGAGAGACGAGCGGCGACCAGGTCGTGGGGGAGCTGGACCTGGACGCGTAAGACCGGCCTGTCCTGCGAGCCCCGGTCCTGCGAGCCCCGGTCCCGACGACCGCCGGGGGAGCGGCCTCTCAGGCCGCCGCCTCCGAAACCACGACCCGCCCCGGCGCGTCGTCCCGTACCTCCGGGTAGTGGCACGCCGTCAGGTGCCCCACCCCGTTCCCCTCGACCCGTACCAGCGCCGGCGTCTCCGCCGCGCACCGCTCCGTCGCCTTCCAGCAGCGGGTGCGGAAGCGGCAGCCGGACGGCGGGTTGAGAGGGGAGGGGACGTCTCCGGTCAGACGGATGCGTTCGCGGGCCGCGGCCGGCACGTGCGATGTCGTCGCCTCCGGGACCGCGGACAGAAGCGCCCGCGTGTACGGGTGCCGCGGATTCCCGTACAGGTCGTCGCGGTCGGCGGTCTCGACGATGCGGCCGAGGTACATCACGGCGACGCGCTGCGAGAAGTGGCGGACGATCGCCAGGTCGTGGGCGATGAAGACGAAGGCGATGCCCAGGTCCCGTTGCAGGGTCTGGAGGAGGTTCACCACCTGCGCCTGGATCGACACGTCCAGCGCCGACACCGGCTCGTCCGCCACGATCAGCCTCGGCTGAAGTGCCAACGCCCTTGCCGCGCCGATCCGTTGGCGCTGGCCGCCGGAGAACTCGTGCGGGAAGCGGTTGTAGTGCTCCGGGTTGAGACCGACGATCTCCAGGAGTTCGCGGGCGCGCCTCTCGCGGCCGCCCGCCGGGTCGATGCCGTTGATCTCCATGGGGCCGGAGACGATCTTCCCGACCGTGTGCCGGGGGTTCAGCGAGGCGTACGGGTCCTGGAAGATCATCTGGATCTCGGAGCGGATCGGCGCCAGTTCCTTGCGCGAGGCGCGGGTGATGTCCTGCCCCGCGTACGTGATCTTTCCGGCGGTCGGCTCCAGGAGGCGGGTGATGAGCCGGCCCGTCGTCGACTTGCCGCAGCCCGACTCGCCGACCAGGCCCAGGCTCTCGCCCTCGGCGACGGTCAGGTCGAGCCCGTCCACCGCCTGCACCGCGCCCACCGTACGGCGGACGGGGAAGCCGCCCCGTACCGGGAAGTGCTTGGTGAGTCCGGTGACGTCCAGGAGAGGGTCCGTGGCGCTCATGATCGTGAAATCCCTTCTCTTGTAAGTCGGTTGGGCTGCGGCGTCAGTTGGGCTGGGGCGTCGCGTAGTCGACGAAGAACTCGCGGCGCTGGTCGGCGGTCAGGTGGCAGGCCGTGCCGCGGCCCCCGCCGTTGATCTCCAGCGGCGGGCTGTCCGTGGCGCACAGCCCGCCGTGGACCTTCTCGGCGAACGCGCACCGGGGGTGGAAGCGGCAGCCCGACGGCGGATTGAGGAGGGACGGCGGCAGGCCGGGGATCGGTGACAGCGGCACGTCGACCGGCCCGTCGAGGCTCGGCATCGAGCCCAGCAGGCCCCAGGTGTACGGGTGTTGGGGCGTGCGCAGTACCTGGTTCCGCGTGCCCCGCTCCACACACCGGCCGCCGTACATCACCAGCACGTCGTCCGCGATGTTGGCGATGACACCCAGGTCATGGGTGATGAAGACGATCGCCGTGCCGAACTCCTGCTGGAGGTCCTTGAGGAGGTCCATGATCTGGGCCTGGACCGTCACGTCCAGGGCCGTGGTCGGTTCGTCCGCGATCAGCAGTTGCGGGTCGCAGACCAGCGCCATGGCGATCATCGCGCGCTGGCGCATACCGCCGGAGAACTGGTGCGGATAGTCGTCCACGCGCAGGTCGGGCTGCGGGATGCCGACCCGTCGGAGCATCTCGACCGACCTCGCCCGAGCCTGGTGCCGGGACGCCCCGGTGTGCTTGCGGTACGTCTCGCCGATCTGTCTGCCGACCGTGTGGAAGGGCGAGAGCGAGGCCAGCGCGTCCTGGAAGATCATGGACATCGTGTTGCCGCGCAGCCGCTCCAGCTCCCGCTCGGTCGCGGTCAGCAGATCCTTGCCGTCGAGCAGGATCTCGCCGTCCACGTCGGTGTGTTCACGGTCGTGCAGGCCGAGGATCGCCATGCTGGTGACGGACTTGCCCGAGCCGGACTCGCCCACGATGCCGAGCGTTCTGCCCTGGGCCAGGTCGAAGGAGAGCCCGTCGACGGCCCTGACGAGGCCGTCCTCGGTGGAGAAGGCGACACGCAGGTCGCGTACGGAGAGGAAAGGGGTGCTCATGAGGTCGTCCTCTCCTAGGCGAGCCGGACCCGCGGGTCGATGAGGGCGTAGACGGCGTCGACGACGATGTTGGCGACGACGATCGCGGCGGCCGCGGTGAGGACGACACCGAGCAGCAGCGGCAGGTCGTTGTCCCGTACGGCCTTGATGGACAGCGCGCCGATGCCGTGCAGTCCGAACGTCTCCTCGGTGATGATCGCGCCGCCGAGGAGATAGCCGATGTCGAGGCCGAGGATCGTGACGATCGGGCCCATCGCACCCCGCCAGGCGAACCGGAAGAAGACCGTCCGACGGGACAGGCCCTTGGCGCGGGCCGTGCGCACATAGTCCTCGCTGAGGGTCTCCACGAGCTGGGAGCGGGTCATCCGGGTGTAGTTGGCCGTGAAGATCAGCGCGAGGACCAGCCACGGCAGCAGCAGCCCCTTGAACCAGGCGCCCGGATCCTGGGTGAACCCCGTGCTGTCCTGCGGACGGGGGAGCAGATGCCACTCGTCGGAGAGGTAGTACATCGCGACCACACCGACGATGTAGATCTGCAGCGACGAGCCGACCAGCGAGGCGGAGGACGCGATCTTGTCCAGTGCCTTGCCCTGCTTGACCGCCGCGATCATGCCCGTGCCCACGCCGAAGAGCACGAACACCACCGCGCTGCCGATGGAGAGCGAGAGCGTCGTCGGGAAGCGGTCGGTGATCAGGCCGAGCACCGGCTCGTGGTTGGTGAACGAGTAGCCGAGGCACGGGGCGGGACAGTGCCCGAGCCCCGTGTAGTCCCGGCCGGCGAACACGCCCACGAGCCAGTGCCAGTACTGGACCGGCAGCGGGTCGGAGATCCCGAGGTTGTGCCGGACCAGCGCGAGCGTCTGGGGCGTGCAGAGCTTGCCGCAGGCGGCGCGGGCCGGGTCCCGCGGGGCGACGTAGAAGAGCACGAAGGTGAGGGCGCTGATGATCAGCAGGATCAGCAGCGCGCCGAGCGTCCGACGGACGAGGAAGCGGAACATGGCGAGGCGATTCCCTGGTGGCCGGTGGTCTCAGGCCTTGGCGTACAGCTTGTAGAGGATGAACGCCGAGAACAGCGGGTCGAACTCGCCCCCGCCCACCTTGTCCCCGTACAGGTAGTAGCGGCGCTGGTAGGTCTCGGGGATGATCGGCGCCTCCTTCTCCATGATCTGCCGGTCCAGTGCGGCCCAGGAGGCGTTGGCCTTGGTCGCGTCCGGGATGACGGCGTCCTTCTTGATCGCCGCGTTCACCCAGGGCACGTTCAGCTGGGAGACGTTGTTGGCGCCGTTGGCGATCGTGGTGCCGTCGAAGAGGGGCTGGAGGAGGGTGTAGCCGGTGGGCCAGTCGGGGGACCAGCCGAACCACATCACGTCGAACTGGTTGTCTATCTGCTGGACCTGGTCGTAGTAGCTGGTCGACTCGACGGGCTTCACGACCGGGTCGAAGCCCGCCTGCTTCAGCGCGTCCGCGATGACGACCTTGGTCTTGTCGTACGCGTCGTTCCCGCCCTGCGGATAGGTGTAGACGATCTTCTGGCCGAGCTTTCCGGCCTCCTTGAGCAGGGCCTTCGCCTTCGCGGTGTCGCCCTGCGGCTTGGTCAGCTTGCCGTAGATGTCGAACTTCACCCGGCCCGCGATATCGGGGGAGAGGACCGTGGTCGCGTAGTCGCCCGCGGACGGGCCGCCGTAGATCCGGCGGATCTGCTCCAGCGGCCAGGCGTAGTTGAGCGCCTGACGCACCTTCACATCAGTGATCCGCTTGCAGTTGATGGCGTAGTAGTAGAGACCGGTCAGCAGACCGTCGACGGTACGGGCCTTCAGGTCGGCCGTGCCGAGCACCTTCTGGATGCGCTCGGCCGGCACCCCGCTGTACGCCATGACCGCGTACTGGTCGGTCCCGGAGTCGGCGATCAGCCGGTCCGTGGCCTGGAGTGCCTCGGGGCCGAACTCGAAGACGAAGGAGTCCGGGTAGGCGTTGCGGATCGCGTCCGTCGCCGGGTCCCAGTGCGTGTTGCGCACCAGCGTCAGGGACTTGTCGACCGAGTGCTGCTTGATCCGGTACGGGCCGCAGGAGACCGGGTCCTTGTCGTACTTCTCCTTGGTGTCGTGCTTGACGGGCACGGCACCGTAGGACTGCATCGCCAGCGTCCAGTTGAGGTCCGGCCGGGCCTCCTTCAGGTGGAAGGTGATGGTCTTCTTCGCGGTGTCCGTGACGACCGAGCTGAGGTGCTTGCCGCCGTACGGGCCTTTGTAGACCGAGCGGAAGTCGTTCGTGCCGGTCAGCGCGGACTGGAGGTAGGTGGCCCCCTCGGTGGTGAAGCTCGCGAAGCCGCGCTCGATTCCGTGGCGTACGTCGTCCACGGTGAGCTCGCTGCCGTCCTCCCACTTCAGCCCGTCCTTCAGGGTGAAGGTCCAGGTCTTGCCGCCGTCGGACATGGTGCCGGTGTCGGTGGCGAGGTCGCCGACCAGCTTCATGGCGCCGCCGGAGGCGATCTTGTAGCCGGTCAGACAGCGGATGTAGAGGTTGCCGACCGTGGAGTTCCACGCGAAGTAGATGCGCTGCGGGTCGAGGTGCGAGAAGTCGTCCGGCCCGATCGGGTGGATCGTCCCGCCCTTGCGCGCGCCGGTGATCTCGGGCGCGGGCCCGGTGGAGTCGTCCGCGGTGCCGATGGTGACGGCGGAGTACTTGGCGGTGCTCGTGGAGCCGCCACCTCCCGTGCCGCCACCGCCCCCACCACTGCTGCAGGCCGAAAGCACCATCGACCCACCGGCCGCGACCGAGGTCGCGATGACAAAGTTTCTGCGCGAGATAGACATGGGTGTCCTGCCTGAATGAGGGAGAGGGGAGAAGCGGGGGGCGCCCCCTGTCTTTCAGGGGCGCGGGGCTGTATCGATTTGCGGCTCCGCCGCGTGGGCGCGACCAGCCACGACGAACCCGCAGGTTCAAACCGACAAATTCAGCGGAGCTATCGACGCCTGGTCTTCGGATCGAGCGCATCCCGGACGGAGTCACCGAGCAGGTTGAAAGCGATCACGAAGATCACCATCGTCAGCCCGGGAAAGAGCATGTAAGTGATGTCGTTCTGATAGACCTGCGCCCCGCGCTGGATCATCACGCCCCAGTCGGGCGTCGGGTCGCTGAGCCCCACCCCGAGGAAGGCGAGCGCCGCCTCCGTGGTGACGTACATCGGCAGCGCGAGGGTCGCCTGGATGAGGATCGGCGTCCACAGGTTCGGCAGCAGCTCCTTGAAGATGATCCGGGCCGGCGACGCCCCGGTCACCTTGGACGCCTCGACGAACTCCCGCTCGCGCAGGGCCAGTACCTCGCCCCGCAGCAGCCGGGCGATCGGTGCCCAGCCGAACGCGGTCATCACCGAGATCAGGCTGACCACCGTGAGCCAGGTCGGGGTGGCGTCCTCCGGCGAGACGAGGATCGAGATCATCACGGGCCAGAAGGCGATGAAGAAGAGCGTGGAGGGGAAGGCCAGCAGGATGTCGATGACCCGGCCGACCAGGTAGTCGGTCCGGCCGCCGAGATAGCCGGCCGTGAGCCCTACGACGATGCCCAGCAGGGTGACCAGCACGGTCGTCACCGTGGCGATCAGCAGCGAGTTGCGGATGCCGTAGAGCAGCAGCGTGAAGACGTCCCGCCCGAGCTGAGGTTCGACGCCGAACCAGAAGTCGCCGCTGATGCCGCCGTTGGGCCGGACGGGGAAACCGAAGTCGTTGAGCAGACCCGCCGTGTTCTGACCGTAGGTCGTGTACGGATCCTTGCCGTACAGCTTCGCGATCAGCGGGGCGCCGATTCCGGCGACGAAGAAGACCAGCACCACACAGGCCGAGACCACACCCGTGCGGTCGCGCTTGAAGCGCAGCCAGGCGAGCCGGCCGGGGGAGCGGCTGTCACCGCCTCGGGGCGGGGTCTTCGGCGCCGTCGGTACGGCGTCTTCGGCCACCACCATGGGTGCGGTCGTGGCAGAGGGTGTAGGCGAGGTCATCGTGCTCCTGGCCCGAACTGTCATGCGGGTCTGCGGGATGCGACCCACGGGCTAGCGCGACCATTTCAACGCCGTTCAGGCAGCGTCAATGAAACGTTGACGGCTTTGATCTGGTCTTTTGCCGTTTGACCCGAGCCAGGCCGCCCGCTTGGCGTGGCTTGGTACTGCCATGACCAAAGCGAGGTCCGATATGCGGTTCGCCATGTTTCGGCATACGTGCATTCGGAGGGTGTTCCCACTCGTAAGAGTGGGATGAATGGGCGTCAAGTCCCATATGCGCCGATATTGGGCGCTGAGGCACAGCGCTCCGGCGCCGGAGCCACAGCGCACGGAAAGTGCACTGAAAGCGCACTGAACAGGAGGCACTCCATGCGTGGAGCCACGCACGCCAGATGGGCCGCATGCGCGGCGGCGGTAGCTCTCGCCGCGACGGCCTGCGGGGACGACGGGGGCGGCGACAGCGGTGGCGGCGGCGACGGCTCCGGGATCGTGAGCTCCTCGTGGGGCGACCCGCAGAACCCCCTGGAGCCGGCGAACACCAACGAGGTGCAGGGCGGCAAGGTCCTCGACATGCTCTTCCGCGGTCTGAAGCGCTACGACGCCAAGACCGGCAAGGCCAACGACATGCTCGCCGAGAAGATCGAGACCTCGGACTCGCAGAACTTCACCGTCACCGTCAAGAGCGGCTGGAAGTTCAGCAACGGCGAGGCCGTCGACGCCAAGTCGTTCGTGGACGCCTGGAACTACGGCGCCAGCCTCAAGAACAACCAGAAGAACGCGTACTTCTTCGGGTACATCGACGGCTACGACAAGACGCACCCGGAGGACGGCAGCAAGCAGACGGCCGACACCCTCTCCGGCCTCAAGGTCACCGGGCCCAACACCTTCACGGTCAAGCTCAACCAGAAGTTCTCGACCTTCCCCGACACCCTGGGCTACGCGGCCTTCTCCCCGCTGCCGCAGGCGTTCTTCGACGACCACGCGGCCTGGCTGAACAAGCCGGTCGGCAACGGCCCGTACACCATCGACTCGTACGCCAAGGGCTCGGTGATGAAGATGCGTGAGTGGGTGCAGTACCCGGGCGAGGACAAGGCGCAGAACGGCGGGGTGGACCTCAAGGTCTACACCGACAACAACACCGCCTACACGGACCTGATGGCCGGCAACCTCGACCTCGTCGACGACGTGCCCGCCTCCCAGCTCAAGAACGCCAAGAGCGACCTCGGCGACCGGTACATCAACACGCCCGCCGGCATCATCCAGACCCTCGCCTTCCCGTTCTATGACAAGGCCTGGGACAAGGACGGCATGGAGAAGGTCCGCACGGGCCTGTCCCGGGCCATCGACCGCGAGCAGATCACCGAGACCATCTTCCAGAAGACGCGCACGCCCGCCTCCGACTGGACCTCGCCCGTCCTCGGCGAGGCCGGCGGCTTCAAGGAGGGGCTGTGCGGTGACGCCTGCGAGTACGACCCCGACGAGGCCAAGAAGCTGATCGAGGAGGGCGGCGGGCTGCCCGGCGGCCAGGTCAAGATCTCGTACAACGCGGACACCGGCTCCCACAAGGAGTGGGTGGACGCCGTCTGCAACTCCGTCAACAACGCGCTGGACAACGACAAGGCCTGCGTCGGCAACCCCATCGGCACCTTCGCCGACTTCCGCAACCAGATCACCCAGTCCAAGATGTCGGGCCCCTTCCGGGCCGGCTGGCAGATGGACTACCCGCTGATCCAGAACTTCCTGCAGCCGCTGTACTACACCAACGCCTCGTCCAACGACGGCAAGTGGACCAGCGCCGAGTTCGACAAGCTCGTCAACGAGGCCAACGCCGAGACCGACCAGGCCAAGGCCGTCGACCTCTTCCAGCAGGCCGAGGAGGTCCTGCGGGACGACATGGGCGCCATCCCGCTCTGGTACCAGAACGGCAGCGCCGGCTACTCGCAGCGGGTCTCCAACGTGGCGCTCAACCAGTTCAGCGTCCCCGTCTACAACGAGATCAAGGTCAGCTGAGCCGCGGGGGCACCCGTCGACACACGGGTGCCCCCGCCTACCTCCGGAGCCCTCATGGGACGGTATGTGATCCGGCGTCTGCTGCAGATGATCCCGGTCTTCTTCGGCGCCACCCTGTTGATCTTCCTGATGGTGAACGTGATGGGCGACCCCATCGCGGGCCTGTGCGGCGACCGGCAGTGCGACCCCGCCACGGCCACCCAGCTGCGCAAGGAGTTCGGCCTCGACAAGCCCCTGTGGCAGCAGTACGCGACCTACATGGGCAACGTCTTCACCGGCGACTTCGGCACCGCGTTCAACGGTCAGGAGGTCACCGAGCTGATGGCGAGCGCGTTCCCGGTCACCATCCGGCTCACGATCGTCGCGATCCTCTTCGAGATCGTCATCGGCATCACACTCGGCGTCGTCACCGGACTGCGCCGCGGCCGTCCCGTCGACACCGGCGTCCTGCTGGTGACCCTCGTCGTCATCTCCGTGCCGACCTTCGTCACCGGTCTGCTGCTCCAGCTGCTGCTGGGCGTCGAATGGGGCTGGATCAGTCCGTCCGTCTCCCCGGAGGCCCCCTTCGACGAGCTGATCGTGCCGGGCCTGGTGCTCGCGTCCGTCTCCCTCGCGTACGTGACCCGGCTGACCCGCACCTCCATCGCGGAGAACCGGCGCGCCGACTACGTCCGTACCGCCGTCGCCAAGGGACTGCCCAGGCGCCGGGTCATCACCCGGCATCTGCTGCGCAACTCACTGATCCCGGTGGTCACCTTCATCGGCACCGACATCGGCGCGCTGATGGGCGGCGCGATCGTCACCGAGCGCATCTTCAACATCCACGGCGTCGGCTTCCAGCTCTACCAGGGCATCCTGCGCCAGAACACCCAGACCGTCGTCGGCTTCGTGACCGTCCTGGTCCTCGTCTTCCTGGTGGCCAACCTGCTGGTCGACCTCCTGTACGCCGTACTCGACCCGAGGATCCGCTATGCCTGAACCGATGCCGCGTGAGCCGCACCTGTCGGGCGGGGGCCGCGCCCCGGAGGACGGCGCCATCGCCGCGACGGGCATGGGCGGCGCGATGGACCTGGCCACCGCGGAGGCCACGACCCTGGAGAAGACCCCGGGCGGACCCGACGGCACCGGCCCCTCCGAGAAGCCGCGCTCCCTCTGGTCCGACGCCTGGCGCGACCTGCGCCGCAACCCCGTCTTCATCATCTCGGCGCTCATCATCCTGTTCCTGGTCTTCATCTCCCTGTGGCCCGGGGTGATCGCCGACCAGAACCCGCTCAAGTGCGACCTCGCCAAGGCCCAGGAGGGCTCCCAGCCGGGACACCCCTTCGGCTTCAACGGCCAGGGCTGCGACGTCTACACCCGCACGGTGTACGGGGCCCGGGTCTCCGTCACCGTCGGTGTGTGCGCCACGCTCGGGGTCGCCATCCTCGGCTCGGTGCTCGGCGGGCTCGCCGGGTTCTTCGGCGGGGTGTGGGACGCGATCCTGTCCCGGATCACCGACATCTTCTTCGCGATCCCCGTCGTCCTCGGCGGTCTGGTGCTGCTGTCCGTCGTCACCAGCTCCACGGTCTGGCCGGTGATCGGGTTCATGGTGCTGCTGGGCTGGCCACAGATCTCCCGTATCGCCCGCGGATCCGTCATCACCACCAAGCAGAACGACTACGTCCAGGCGGCCCGGGCGCTGGGCGCCTCCAACTCCCGGATGCTGCTGCGGCACATCACGCCCAACGCCATCGCCCCGGTCATCGTCGTGGCGACCATCGCGCTCGGTACGTACATCTCGCTGGAGGCGACCCTCTCGTACCTCGGCGTCGGTCTGAAGCCGCCCACCGTGAGCTGGGGCATCGACATCTCCTCGGCGTCCCAGTACATCCGCACGGCGCCGCACGCGCTCCTGTGGCCGGCCGGGGCCCTCGCCGTCACCGTCCTCGCGTTCATCATGCTCGGCGACGCGGTGCGCGACGCCCTCGACCCGAAGCTGAGGTGACCGCCGTGCTGCTCGAAGTGCGCGATCTGCACGTGGAGTTCAGGACCAGGGACGGGGTGGCCAAGGCCGTCAACGGCGTCTCCTACAGCGTCGACGAGGGCGAGACGCTCGCCGTGCTCGGCGAGTCCGGCTCCGGAAAGTCCGTGACCGCCCAGGCCATCATGGGCATCCTCGACACACCGCCAGGGAAGATCACCGCGGGCGAGATCCTCTTCCAGGGCGAGGACCTCCTGAAGTACAAGGAGGAGGACCGGCGCAAGGTCCGCGGCGCCAAGATGGCGATGATCTTCCAGGACGCGCTGTCGTCCCTGAACCCGGTGCTCAGCGTCGGCGCCCAGCTCGGCGAGATGTTCACCGTCCACCAGGGCATGTCCAGGAAGGCCGCCAAGGCCAAGGCGATCGAGCTGATGGACCGGGTGCGCATCCCGGCCGCGGCCGCCCGCGTGGGCGACTATCCCCACCAGTTCTCCGGAGGCATGCGCCAGCGCATCATGATCGCCATGGCGCTGGCCCTCGAACCGGACCTGATCATCGCCGACGAACCCACCACCGCCCTCGACGTCACCGTCCAGGCCCAGGTCATGGACCTCCTCGCCGAGCTCCAGCGCGAGCTCGACATGGGGCTCATCCTCATCACCCACGACCTCGGCGTGGTCGCGGACGTAGCCGACCGGATCGCCGTGATGTACGCGGGCCGGATCGTCGAGTCCGCCCCGGTCCACGACATCTACAAGGCCCCCGCGCACCCGTACACGAAGGGCCTCCTGGAGTCGATCCCGCGGCTCGACCAGAAGGGCAAGGAGCTGTACGCCATCAAGGGCCTGCCACCGAACCTCATGCACATCCCGCCCGGCTGCGCCTTCAACCCGCGCTGCCCCCTGGCCCAGGACGTCTGCCGGACCGACGTACCACCGCTGTACGAGGTGACCGAGGCGGGCACGGACCGTGTGAGCGCCTGCCACTTCTGGAGGGAGTGCCTCCATGGCTGAGCCGATCCTCCAGGTGCGGGGCCTGGTCAAGCACTACCCGCTCACCCAGGGCATCGTCTTCAGGAAACAGATCGGCGCGGTGAAGGCCGTCGACGGCGTCGACTTCGAACTCGCCGCGGGCGAGACCCTGGGCATCGTCGGCGAGTCCGGCTGCGGCAAGTCCACGGTCGCCAAGATGCTGGTCAACCTGGAGAAGCCGACGGCCGGCGAGATCGCGTACAAGGGCGAGGACGTCACCAGGCTCTCCGGCCGTGCCCTCAAAGCCGTGCGCCGCAACATCCAGATGGTCTTCCAGGACCCGTACACCTCGCTCAACCCGCGCATGACCGTCGGCGACATCATCGGGGAGCCGTACGAGATCCACCCCGAGGTCGCGCCGAAGGGCGACCGGCGCCGGAAGGTCCAGGACCTGCTGGACGTGGTCGGGCTCAACCCGGAGTACATCAACCGCTATCCGCACCAGTTCTCCGGCGGCCAGCGCCAGCGCATCGGCATCGCGCGCGGCCTGGCCCTGCGCCCCGAGATCATCGTCGCCGACGAACCGGTCTCCGCCCTCGACGTCTCGGTCCAGGCCCAGGTCATCAACCTGATGGACCGGCTCCAGAGCGAGTTCGACCTGTCGTACGTGTTCATCGCGCACGACCTCTCGATCGTGCGGCACATCTCCGACCGGGTCGGTGTGATGTACCTCGGGCGGATCGTGGAGATCGGCAAGGACGCCGAGATCTACGACCACCCGACGCATCCCTATACACAGGCCCTGCTGTCCGCGGTGCCCGTCCCGGACCCCGAGGCCCGTGAGCACCGGGAGCGGATCATCCTCTTCGGAGACGTGCCCTCGCCGGCGAACATCCCCTCCGGCTGCCGCTTCCGCACCCGCTGCTGGAAGGCGAAGGAGCGCTGCGCCCTGGAGGTCCCGCTGCTCGCGGTGCCCGCGGAGTTCCGGTTCGAGGCGGCCGGTGCCGCGGCCCACGACTCGGCGTGCCACTTCGCGGAGGAGAAGCAGGTGGTCCCACCGGAGGAGCCGGCGGACGAGACTCCTGACGAGCCCGTGGACAAGATCCAGGACGAGCCCACGGACGACGCGAAATAGCATGACAAATGCGCATCAACTTCGTTAACACGCAGGCAACTTGGCCGACCCGATACCGATATACGGACGCGTCAGTCTGAACAGCGTACGGCCGTGCGGGTGCCGTAGACCGGCCGGGGCGCGCCATGTCTCCCCGGCCGGTCGCACGTCCACGGCAGGCTCGCTACAGCGGGTTCGCTACGCCAGGTTCAGGGACCGCTTCAGGAAGTCCACCTGGAGCAGCAGCAGATTCTCCGCGACCTGCTCCTGCGGGGTCATGTGCGTGACCCCCGACAGCGGCAGCACCTCGTGCGGGCGGCCCGCGGCCAGCAGCGCGGAGGACAGCCGCAGGGAGTGCGCGACCACCACGTTGTCGTCGGCGAGACCGTGCACGATCATCATCGGCCGGGCCGGCTCGGCGGCCCCCACCAGACCGTCGTCGTCGATCAGCGAGTTCGCCGCGTAGACCTCCGGCCGCGTGTTCGGATCGCCCAGATACCGCTCGGTGTAGTGGGTGTCGTACAGCCGCTGGTCCGTCACCGGCGCGCCCACCACGCCCGCGTGGAAGACGTCGGGTCGGCGCAGCACCGCGAGCCCCGCGAGATAGCCGCCGAACGACCAGCCGCGGATCGCCACCCGGTCCAGGTCCAGCGGGAAGCGTTCGGCGAGCGCCCGGAGCGCGTGGATCTGGTCGTCGAGGACGACCGCCGCGAGATCGTCCTTGATCGACTTCTCCCAGGCGGGCGAGCGGCCCGGCATGCCCCGCCCGTCCGCGACGATCACGGCGAACCCCTGGTCGGCGAACCACTGCGAGGTCAGATACGGATTGTGCGCGGCCAGCACCCGCTGCCCGTGCGGCCCGCCGTACGGGTCCATCAGCACCGGCAGCGGACCGTCGGTGTAGTCCGTGGGGAGCAGCACGGCACACGGCACACGGCGCTCGCCCGCCTCCGTGAGCGTCACGCGCGGGCTCAGCCCGGGGTCTTCGGCGTACGAGGCCACGGTCGCCGCGCGCTTGCCGTCCCGCAGCACCTGCACCCGGGCGCCCGGTTGGCCGGGCATGGCCGACACGAGGACCGTCACCCCGCCCGCACGCACCGCCGAGTGGACGCCGGGTTCCTGTGAAATCCGTTCCACGCCGAGGTCGTTGACCCGGTAGACGTGCACCTCACCGGTCTCCGGGGCGGCCGCCGCCTCGCCGGCCGACGCGGAGACCAGCACGTCGTCGTCCGACACGTCCAGTACCGCTCGCACATGCAACTGCGGTCCCGTCAGGGGGCGTTCGCCCACGGCGAGGACACGCGCCCCGCCCTCGTCGGCGATCCGCACGAGCTGTCCGCTCGGACTCCAGCTCGGCACCCCGGGGAAAAGATCAAGCCATTGTGGATCTTCGTCCGCGTGCACCATCCGGGTCGCCCCGGTGTCCGGGTCGACGGCCAGATAGAGCTGGCTCGTCTGGTCGCGCGCCTGGACGAGAAGCAGCGGCGCTCCGGCCGCCGACCAGTGCACTCGCGCGAGGTAGGGGTAGCGTGCGCGGTCCCATGCGACCTCCGTGCGCGCCCCTTCGAGCCCCACCACGAAGAGCCGCACCTCCGCGTTGTCCGTCCCGGCCGCCGGATAGGGGACCTGCTGCGGATCCCGCTCGGGATGCGCCGGATCGGAGATCCACCAGCGGCGTACGGGAGCGTCGTCGGCCCGTGCGACCAGCAGCCGGTCCGACTCCGGCGACCACCAGAAACCGCGCGAACGGCCCATCTCCTCGGCCGCGATGAACTCGGCGAGACCGTAGGTGACCGTGTCGGACTCCGGCTGCACGAGCGCCCTGTCGTCCTCCCCCTCGGCGCCGACGACCCTCAGGGCGCCCCCGGAGACGTACGCGACGAGCCGTCCGTCGGGGGACGGGCGGGGGTCGAGGACCGGCCCGGGAACCCTCAGTTCACGTGCCGTGCCCGCCCGCAGCTCCGCGGTGAACAGCCGCCCCGACAGGGCGAAGGACGCCAACTCCACGGCCGTGTCGGTGGCATAGCCGACGATGCCCGCCCCGCCCTCGCGGCTGCGCTCGCGCCGGGCCCGCTCCGCCGCCGACAGTCTCTCCGAGGAGCCTCCGAGCAGCGCGCCCGGATCCGCGGCGGGGCGCTCCTCGCCGTCCGCCACGTCGAGAACCCACAGCTGGTTCGCCCGGTCCGTACCGGACGAGGACCGCAGGTACACGACCCGGGAACCGTCGGGCGCCACGGTGAACGCACGGGGCGCGCCGAGCGTGAAGCGCAGGGTGCGCGCCTGCCGGCGCGGAAAGGAGAGAGGCTCGGTCGTCATGCTCCGACCATATTGGCCATGCGCCCCCTTGTGCGGCCGTGCGCCGATCAATGCGCACGTACGAATAGTTATGATCACTACTGCTGTGTGGGTATCAACCTGCTGGCCGCTGTATGGATTTACTGCCCCCATCATCCGACCCCCCGCGTCCCTGGGATCCTTGGAGGTGAGCCGCCGTGGCACTCTCGATTTCGGCGGTGGTGCTGCTGGCGATCATCGTCTTCATCCTGATCAAGAAATCAGGGCTGAAGGCGCCTCACGCCATCGTGTGTGTCCTGTTCGGCTTCTACCTGGCCAGCTCGACGATCGCACCGACGATCAACGATCTGACCACGAACATCGCGGGCATGATCGGAGACATCAAGTTCTGACCCACGCCTCGTAGGGTTCTGCCCCACGCCTCGTAGGGTGGGGCCCATGACGGAACTGCCCTCCCGGCGTCTGCTCCTGGTGCACGCGCACCCGGACGACGAGGCGATCAACAACGGCGCGACCATGGCCAGGTACGCGGCCGAGGGCGCCCACGTCACGCTCGTGACCTGCACCCTGGGCCAGCGGGGCGAGGTCATCCCGCCCGGTCTCGCCCATCTGTCGGGCGAGGCCCTCGGCGATCACCGCCAAGCCGAGCTCGGCGCGGCGATGCGCGAACTCGGGGTGAGCGACTTCCGCTCCCTCGGCGGCCCCGGCCGCTACCACGACTCCGGGATGATGGGCCTGCCCGACAACGACGACCCGCGCTGCTTCTGGCAGGCGGACGTCGACGAGGCGGCCGCGGATCTCGTCCGGGTGATCCGCGAGGTGCGCCCCCAGGTGCTCGTGACGTACGACACGAACGGCGGCTACGGCCACCCGGACCACGTCCAGGCCCACCGCGTCGCCATGCGCGCCGCCGACCTGGCCGCGGAGTCCGGCTTCGGTCCGGAGCTCGGCGAACCGTGGACGATCGCAAAGATCTACTGGAACCGCGTACCTCGCACGGTCGCCGAGGAGGGCTTCGCCCGGCTGAAGGACGTGCTCGACGAACTGCCGTTCCCTGCCTCCGCCGCCGTCGACGACGTGCCGGGCGTGGTGGACGACTCGCTGATCACCACGGAGATCGACGGCACCCCCTTCGCCGCGGCCAAGGCAGCCGCGATGCGGGCGCACGCCACCCAGATCGACGTCGCCGAGCCGTGGTTCGCGCTCTCCAACCAGCTCGCGCAGCCGCTGTTCGTCGTGGAGTACTACGAGTTGGTGCGCGGCGGGCGCGAAGGACCTGCACGGGAGACGGACCTGTTCGCCGGGACGGCGGAAAAGGATGAGGGTGTCCGATGAGTCGTGGTGGATGTCCGACACGTAATGAAGTGAGTGGCTGATGAGTACGGCGAACAGGCCGGGTGCGGGCAGCATGCTCGCCGAGCCCCCGCGAGCGCCCTCTGCCGGACGGATCCTCGTCCACCTGGGGCTCTTCGTGCTGGGTGCCGTGGTCGGGGCGGCCGGCGGACTGGTCCAGGCGGGCCTGTTCCCGGGCGGGCTGCTGCTCGCGCTGGCAGGCGCGGCGGGGCTCTTCATCGGCGGGGCACGGGCGACCGGTGGCCGGGGCGGGGCCGTCGCACCCGCCGCCGGCTGGATGATCGCCGTCGTCCTGCTCACCGCGAGCAGGCCCGAGGGGGACTTCCTCTTCGCCGCGGGAGCGGGCTCCTACCTCTTCCTGCTCGGTGGAATGGCCGTGGCTGTGATGTGCGCCACCCTTGGCCCGGGGCGGCAACCAGGTGGGCTCGCCGCCCGACTTGGCAAGTGACGTACCACTTCGCCGCAGTGCGCAGGTGCAAGTCCGGTGTGGGTTTCCCCTGCGGCCGCAGGATGCGGACGACAAGTGGCCAGTATGGTGGTGCGCGCCGCCGAGCCGCCCGAATCGAGGTCGAGTACACGGGCGGTGGAGCCAACCAGGAGAACCTGCCTTGAGTCGTGAAACTGACAGTTCGTCCTCCGGGCCCAACGGGCGCGGCGGAACCGCATACCCGTCGGGGACTCCGCCGTACGGAACGCCCAAGGCTTCCGACGGCGCCGCCGACAATGGGCGTTCCGCCGGTGACCGGCCGGAGCAGCCCAAGACCGAGACCACGCTGACGACGCGGATCCGCATCAACATCCCCGGATCCCGGCCCATTCCGCCGGTCGTCGTGCGCACACCCGTCGGGGGCGGCGAGTCCTCCGACAGCACGAGTGTGCCCAAACCGGCCCCCGTGGACACCGGGCCGAGCACCGGCGTGGGCGGGCCCGTGGACTCCGACACCGGATCCCACCCCATGCCCACGCCCTCCGCCGAGGACAAGACGAGCGACTGGTTCGCGCCACGCAAGTCCGGTGCGCCCAAGGGCGGTCCGGGCGGTGGCGGCACCAACGGCGCCGGGACGCCCGGCGGTTCGGGTGCGCCGGGCCCCGGCACGAGTGCCGGAGCGGGAGTTGGCGGCTCCGGTGCACGGCCCTCCGGTTCGGCCGCGCCCAACGGCGGTGCCGGTGGTGCAGCCAGGCCCGGTGGCTCCCGGCCCGGCGGTACCAACGGCGCCGGGCTGCCCGGCGCGGGCGGTACCGGGCCCGTGGCGCCCGGCCACGGCGGCGGTACCGGTTCCTTCGACGTGTCCGCGGCACTGGCGGCGGGGCCGCTGGGCAGCGGCCCCGGCAACTCGCCGTATCCGACGGACGGCTCCGGCGACGGCGGCGGTGAGCCGCGGCGCGACGGGCTTCCCTACTTCTCCGGCGGCGGCCAGGGCGGACCCTCGGGCCCGACCGGCGGACCGGCCACCGGCGACGGCCGGCTGACACCGCCCGGCGCGGTGCGCGGCGGAGCCCCGAGCGGAATCGGCGGTCCGGGCGGTCCCGGCGGCCAGGGCGCTCCTGGCGGACCCGGTGGACCTGGCGGTCCGCGTGCCCGTGGTGGCATGGGTGACCAGAACGGTCAGGGTGCCGCCGCGTTCCACGGCGCTTCCGGCGGACCTGGTGGTCCCGGCGGCCCCGGAACCTCGGACGGCTCGGGCTTCCCCGGCCCCAACGGTGCCCAGAACGGCTCGGGCTTCCCGGGCGGTCCTGGTGGCCCAGGCGGCGTCGGCGGTCCGGACGGCTCGGGCTTCCCTGGTCCCAACGGTGCCCAGAACGGCTCCGGCTTCCCGGGCGGACCCGGTGCCCCTGGTGGCCCCGGCGGTCAGGGTGCCGGACCTGGTGGTCCCGGCGGCGCCGGCTTCCCCGATGGCAAGGGTGCCCAGCACGGCTCGTCCTTCACCGGAGGGCCCGGCGGTGGGATGAGTGACGACACCGCGATCCTCACCCCGCAGAAGCCCGCCCCCGAACCCGGTACGCCGGGCTACGGCGGCGCCGGTGAGAACGTCTCAGGACACACGCTGACCAGCGGCATCCCCGTCGTGCCGCCCGCCCCGAACTCGCCGTTCGGACCGGGCGCGCACACCGACGGACCGCTGCCGCACCAGCCCCCGAAGCTGCCCGAACCCGTCTCCCCGGCCGCGCCCGCGGCCTCGCGGACCAAGAAGAAAAAGGGCCGCAACAAGCTGGTGCTCCTGGTCACCGGCGTGGTGACGCTGGGCGGCATCGCGTACGGCGCCGGACTGCTCATGAACCACTCCGACGTGCCCAAGGGCACCACCGTGCTCGGCGTCGACATCGGCGGCGGCACCCGTGACGAGGCCGTCAAGAAGCTCGACGACGCCTTCAAGGCACGGGCGGCCAAGCCGCTGCAGCTCTCGGTCGAGGGCGACACCGTCGCGCTCAGGCCGGACCAGGCCGGTCTCCAGCTCGACAGCCAGGCGACGGTACGGTCCGCGGCGGGCAGCGACTACAACCCCGTCTCGGTGATCGGCTCGCTGTTCGGCAACCATCGCGTGGTCGACCCCGCGATGCCCGTCGACGAGGAGAAGCTGACGGCCGCCCTGGAGCGCGCCGCGGGCGGCTCCGGCTCGGCGACCGAGGGCACGATCAAGTTCGAGTCGGGCAAGGCCGTCGCCGTCTACGGCAAGGCGGGCAAGGGCATCGACACCGGACAGTCGACGGAGGCCGTCGAGGAGGCCTACCGCGCGCAGGTGGAGACCGGCAAGGCGGCGACCGTCAAGGTCCCCACCACGGCCAAGGAGCCCAAGGTCACCAAGGCCGAGGTCGACCGCATGATGAAGGCGTTCGCGCAGCCGGCGATGTCGGCCAACGTGACGATCAAGGCGGGCGCGGTGGAGCTCCCGTTCAGCCCGGAGAACTCCCTGTGGAAGTTCCTCGGCGTCAAGGCCAACGCCCAGGGCAAGCTGGTCGAGTACTACGACCTGGAAGCGCTGAAGGAGCTGTACGGCGGCGCCTTCGACGGCGTACTGATCACCCGGGGCAACGGCAAGAAGACCCCCGTGACGCCCCAGGACGTGGTCGGCGCGATGCGCCCGGCGCTCCTCGGCAAGACGGCGGCGGACCGTGTGGGAGTGATCGAGACCAACCCCAGCTAGTCGCGGACCGGTTGAGCGGACTGGTTGAAGGGGGCACCCGGTGATGGCCGGGTGTCCCCTTGTCTCGTTCCGGCGTCCGGCTCATCGTGGCCCGAGTGGCCCGCGCCGGGCGGGTGTCGAAGGGGCGGGTGCCGTATGGGCTGGGAGTTCACGGACGACCGGGGGATCACGTTACGGCGCATCGGGCGGCCCGAGAGGGTGGCCGCGTACGTCCGCGCGGGCGCGGCACTGTGGGATCTGGGGGTCCGGCCCGTCGGGGTGTACGGATCAGGCCACGACGGCGACGAGCCCGACCGCGCCAAGTCCGGCGCCCTGGCAGACGTCCCGTACCTGGGCGCGGGCAAGGGGCTCGACGACGGGGCGATACGGTCCGTACGGCCCGACATCGTCGTCGACGTCACCTACGACCGGGAGAAGCCGTACGCCGTCACGGAGGCGGCGGCGAAACGGGCCGGCGCACCCGTCCTCGCCCTCGCGGTCGGCGGCGACACCTCGCTGCCCGGCATCCTGGCGCGGTTCGGCCAGCTGGCGGTGGCCCTCGGCGGCGAACCGGCGGGCGGGGACAGCGAGTTGGCCGCCGCGGAGGACGCCGTACGGTCCGCCGCCTCCGCTCCGCTGAAGGTGCTCGCGCTGTCGGCCGGCGGAACCCGCCAGGTGCATCTCGCCCGGCCCGGGACCTGGCCCGAACTACGTCATCTGGCCGAACTGGGCGTGGAGTTGGTCGAGCCCGGCGCCGGTGGTGCGAACTGGTCCACGACCAGCTGGGAGCACGCCCTCGGCCTCGCCCCCGACCTGGTCCTCGCGGACGCCCGCGCGAACGCCGTACCGGCGGGGGAGTTGGAGTCCGTGCCCGCGTGGGAGGCCCTCACCGCGACCGCGGCCGTGGCGCCCTGGAACCCGGAACTGCCGTGCAGCGCCCACGCGTACGCCGCCTTCCTCCGCTCGGTGGCCGACGCGCTGGAGGTGCTGGGGGCCAGGAGGTGAGTGTCGCGTCCCCGCACATGACATCTGTCATCCGGGAGTGACGACGGCCGACACTGCCGGGCGGGGCCCGTCTCCCGCCACGCTGGGTCGCATGACAGCGACTGCGACAGCGGAGGCCACCGGCTCGGTGGTCGGGTTCGATCAGGTGACCAAGACCTACGGAAGCGTACGGGCCGTGGACGGGCTCACGCTGGCCCTGCACCCGGGCGAGACCGTGGCCCTGCTGGGGCCCAACGGTGCGGGCAAGTCGACCACGCTCGACCTGCTGCTCGGCCTCAAGCAGGCGGACAGCGGCTCGGTGCGGGTGTTCGGCGGCAGCCCGAGGGACGCCATCGTCGCCGGGCGGGTCGGCGCGATGCTGCAGAGCGGCGGGCTGATGGACGAGGTCACGGTCGGCGAGCTGGTCCGGCTCGGCTGCGCCCTGCACCCGAAGCCGTTCCCCGTGCCGGACGTGCTCGCCCGCGCGAGCCTCACCCAGCTGGCGGACCGCAAGGTCAACAAGCTCTCGGGCGGCCAGCAGCAGCGCGTGCGCTTCGCGCTCGCCACGGCCGGGGACAGCGACCTCATCGTCCTCGACGAGCCGACGACCGGCATGGACGTCTCCGCGCGCCAGGCCTTCTGGGCCACCATGCGCGAGCAGGCCGACCAGGGGCGGACGGTCCTGTTCGCCACGCACTACCTGGAGGAGGCCGACGCCATCGCCGACCGTGTGCTCGTCCTGCACCGGGGACGGCTGCTCGCGGACGGCACCGCCGCCGAGATCAAGGCGAAGGCCGGCGCCCGGCGGATCGCGTTCGACCTGGAGGGCCCGATCGACGAGCCCGCGCTGCGCGACCTGCCCTTCCTCACCTCGCTCGACGTGTCGGGCCACACGGTCCGCATCCAGTCCTCCGACGCCGACGCGACCGTCCACGCCCTGTACGGGCTCGGCGTCCACCCCCGCAACCTCGAAGTGGCCGGGCTCGGTCTGGAGCAGGCCTTCGTCGCCATCACCGCCGCCGAGGAGGCGCGCACCTCATGAACGCCACGAAGACCATGAACTCCATCAAGGCCGCGAACACCCGGAACCCCATGAGCGGTATGTCCGGCATGAACGGTCTGATCAGGCTGGAGATCACCCGCGCCCTGCGCAACCGCAAGTTCCTGTTCTTCTCGGTGATCTACCCCTCGGCCCTGTTCCTGCTGATCGCGGGCAGCGCCGACAGCACGACAAAGGTCGACGGCACCGGGCTCACCCTGCCGACGTTCTTCATGGTCTCCATGGCCTCCTTCGGCGCCCTGACCGCCGTCCTCATGGGCAACAGCGAGCGGATAGCCAAGGAGCGCGAGAGCGGCTGGGTACGGCAGTTGCGGCTCACCACGCTGCCGGGACGCGGCTACGTCCTCGCGAAGACCGCGAGCGCGGCCGTGATCAGCCTCCCGTCGATCGTCGTCGTCTTCGTGGTCGCGGCGGCCGTGAAGGACGTACGCCTGGACGCCTGGCAGTGGCTCGCGCTCACCGGCGCGATCTGGGCCGGCAGCCTCGTCTTCGCCGCGCTCGGCGTCGCCATCGGCTACATGGCGAGCGGTGACGCGGTCCGCCCGATCACGATGATCGTGTACTTCGGCCTGTCCATGCTGGGCGGCCTGTGGATGCCCACGACGACCTTCCCCGACTGGCTGCAGGACATCGCCAAGTGGCTCCCCACGCACGCGTACGCTGCCCTCGGGCAGGCCATCGAACAGAGCCAGGCCCCGCACGCGAAGGACCTCGCCATCCTCGCCGTCTCCTTCGTCCTGTTCGCGGGCGGCGCGGCCTGGCTGTACAGGAAGGACACGCTGAAGGCGTGAGCGGCGTGGAGATCGGCATCGGGCAGCGCCCGCAGAACAACAGGCAGAGGGCGGTCAAGTTCCTCTGGACCGGTATCTGGCTCGCCTATCTGAGCGCGCCGGTGAGCGACCTGCTGCACGGCGGGCACAGCGACGGCGTCCGCGTCCTGGGCGCCGTCGGCCTGGTCGCCTTCGTCGCCTGGTACTTCGCCCTGGTCTTCCGCGCCGGACGCGGCGCGGCCGACGGGGTCGTCCTCGGTTCGCTGGCCGTGCTCGCGGCCCAGTCGTCGATCCTCTCGCTCACCCTCGGCCGCGAGTGGCTCGTCCTGTTCGTGTACGTGTCGGTCGCGTCCGGTGCGGCACTGCCCCCGCGGTTCGCCCGGCTGACCGTCCCGGCCGTGTCCGCGCTGATGACGGTGATCGCCCTCTCCGTACCGGAGGGGAACGAGTACCTGGCCTCGTTGCTCCTGCCGGCACTCCTCGGCGGCTTCTCCATGGTCGGCGTCCGCGCACTGATCCGTACGACGATCGAGCTGCGCGAGGCCCGCGCCACCGTCGCCCAGCTCGCCGCCAACGAGGAACGGCTGCGGCTCGCCCGCGACCTGCACGACCTGCTCGGCCACTCGCTCTCGCTGATCACCCTGAAGAGCGAGCTCGCGGGCCGGATGCTGCCCGAGCACCCCGACAAGGCGGCCCAGCAGGTCGCCGACATCGAGAACGTCAGCCGGCAGGCCATGGTCGACGTCCGCGAGGCGGTCACCGGCTACCGGCGGCCCCGGCTGCCCGGCGAACTCGCGGGCGCGCGGGTCGCCCTCACGGCGGCGGGCATCACGGCCGAACTGCCGGCCGAACCGGACCTCACGGGCGTCGCCTCGGAGACCGAGTCCGCACTGGCCTGGGCGCTGCGCGAGGCGGTCACCAACGTCGTACGCCACAGCGGGGCCCGCCGGTGCACGGTCGAGGTGGTGCGGCGCCAGACGCTGGAGGGGCCGGTGCTGGAGCTGAGTGTGGAGGACGACGGCGGCGGCGCGGACAGCGGTCCGGGCAACGGGCTGACCGGACTGAGGGAGCGGCTGGAGAAGGTGGGCGGGGAGCTGGAGGCGGGGAGCGCACGGCACGGTTTCCGGCTGCTGGCCCGCGTTCCCGCGGTCCCCGCGGCCGTAGGATCCGGGGCATGAGCCGATCGATCAAGGTCCTGCTCGCCGAGGACCAGTCGATGGTCCGCGAGGCGCTGGCCGCCCTGCTCGGCCTCGAACCGGACATCGACGTGGTGGCACAGGTCGCCCGCGGCGACGAGGTGCTGGCCGCCGTACGCGGGCACGACGTGGACGTGGCGCTCCTGGACATCGAGATGCCGGGCGCCACCGGCATCGAGGCGGCGGCCGAGCTCCACCGGGAGTTCCCCGCGCTCAAGCTGGTCATCCTCACGACCTTCGGCCGCCCCGGCTACCTCCGCAGCGCCATGGAGGCGGGCGCCGACGCCTTCCTGGTCAAGGACGCCCCCGCCGCCCAACTCGCCGAGGCGATACGCAAGGTCCTCACCGGCGAACGCGTCATCGACCCCGCACTCGCCGCGGCGGCCCTGGCCGAGGGCGCCAACCCCCTCACCGACCGCGAACGCGAGATCCTCCGCGCGGCGGCCGACGGCTCCACCAACGCCGACCTGGCAACAGCCCTCCACCTGTCCCACGGCACGGTCCGCAACTACCTCTCCACGGCAATCCAGAAACTGGCGGCACGGAACAGGGCGGAGGCGGTCAGGATCGCGAGGGAGAAGGGCTGGCTGTAGGCCCCGTCAGAGGGCGCCCCTTCAGCGGGGCGCCCTCCAGGGGCGCGGGGAACTGCGCGACCAGCCACAACGCACCCGCACCCGCCCCACGACAACAGCCCTGCGGCGCTTGGGCGAACGATCCGTGAGATTCAGTTGAGCATGGCCCGAGCGGCCCGGGCCTGCCCCCGAACCCGATCGGCCGCAGGCTCATCAACCGCGGCCACAACCTCCGCGTACGCGTCGAGTTCCACCGCCCCCGCGAGGAAGTCCCCCCGCTCCACGAGCAACTGCGCCCGCTCGTACCGAAGACGAGCGGGATGGGACGGCAGCAGCAGGGAAAGCTCGACGGCCCAGAGGGCCACATCGGACCGTTCGGGCCGAGCCGCGGCCCAAGCACGGACGTTGTTGAGGATGCGCAGGACGACGTCCAGCGGATCCGCGGGCGACAGCATCGAAGGATCCAGCGGCGCCCCCGTGGCCCCGGCCACGAGCAACTCCGCATCGGTCCCGGTCAGCACCCGGCCCCCGTCGAACGGGTCGGCGAGAACCTGCTGTTCCGGCGGCCCGAACCCGACGACGAAGTGCCCCGGCAGAGCAACCCCGTACACCGGGGCCCCGGCCCGCCTCGCGACCTCCATCCACACCACCGACAGCAGGATCGGCAGCCCACGGCGGCGCCGCAGCACCTCGTGCAGCAGTGAGGAGTCCAGCCGCTGGTAGTCACCGGGCGTACCCCGGAACCCGCAGCGGCCGCCGAGGTGCTCGGCGAGTGCAGTGGCCCAGGACCGCGGTCCGCCGGGCCGGAACGGCAGCTCCCCGGCCAGCCGGTCCAGCTCGATCTGCGCCGCGTCCAGCCCGGTCTCGTCCAGTTCCCCGTCCGCCTGGGCGCCCACCAGCAGACACAACGCCGACAGATCGGGCCGCTCGGCCCGCGCCTCGTCGCCGAACCGCCGCCGCCACTCGGCGCTCCGCTCGGGCCCGGGAGGATGAAGAGGACGCATAGCTGCCTCGTGCCCTTTCACACCGATCGATACCGCTCTGTGGCTCCGCCACCGAGTTCGCCGCCCGCGCGGTGGCCGACCTGTTCGTCGGCACCGGCGGAGATCCCGCCGTCCGTTGCCGCGGGCCCGAGGTAGTGGTGGTACGCGTGATGCGCCGCGAAGCCCATCCCCGCGTACAGGGCCCGGGCGCCCGCGTTGTCGGCCTCCACCTGGAGCCAGGCCGCCGAGGCGCCCTCGGACAGGGCCCGGCGGGCCAGGGCGGCCATGACCGTGGTGGCCAGGCCCTGGCGGCGCAGGGACGGGTCGACCTCCACCGCCGCGAAACCGGCCCAGCGCCCGTCGACCACACAGCGGCCGATCGCCGCGGGTATGCCCGGTTCGGCGCCGGGCACGGTCGCGAACCACACCGACGGTCCGCTGCCCAGCACCTCCAGGGCCACCTCGCTCACGCCCTTGCGCTGATAGCGGCCCAGCCACGCCTCGTCCGCCTCGCGCGCCAGCACGACGGTCCGGTCCGGGGCGGGGTCCGGGAGATCACCGATCGGCGCCAGAGCGCCGATCCACATCTCCGCGGTCACCTCGCGCACCCACCCCCGCGCCTCCAGCTCCGCGCACAACAGCTCCTGCGTGCCTTCGGCCCCGGTCGCGGTCTGCACGTACGCGGGCAGCTCCCGGGCCGCGTACCACTCCCGTACGAGCGACAGCGCGTCGTCCAGCGGGACGCCCGGGTCGCCGAGCGGCAGCACCGAGTTGGCCCGCCGGGTGAACCCCGAGGCGGCCCGCAGCTCCCACTCGCCGAGCCGCTCCCGCTCGACCGGCTGCCAGGCCCGGGCGGCGACCCGCGCCAGCTCCTCGTACGAGGCCGCCGGGCCCCTGCGGCGGGCCGGGGCGGTCGGGACGACCTTGCCCGCCACCAGCGCCGATTCCGGAATACGGACGCTCTCCCCGGACCGTCGTGTGATCAGCAGCACACCGTCGTCCCATGATGTGAGAACGCCAACCGTGTCGGTGAACTTCTCACCCTCAGGAGGGTCTTCGCGCAACCGTCGCACCGAGACGCGTTTCCCCACGTCAGCGGGGGTAACACGGACTTCGAGACGGAAGTGTGCGGAGAATTCCACAGCTCAGTCCAACCCTCCTGTTCGGATCATGCCCAAGAACGGAGATACTAGGTGCGGGCATCGACGACGCCGCGCTCCCGCGCGCCAGGTGGCGGAGCCTGAAGACGGCTCGCCAGCGCCCTATCGAGGAGGAACGACAGCGTGACCTACGTCATCGCGCAGCCTTGTGTCGACGTCAAGGACAAGGCGTGCATCGAGGAGTGCCCGGTCGACTGCATCTACGAGGGCTCCCGGTCCTTGTACATCCACCCGGACGAATGCGTCGACTGTGGTGCCTGTGAGCCGGTCTGCCCGGTCGAGGCGATCTTCTACGAAGACGACACTCCCGAGGAGTGGAAGGACTACTACAAGGCGAACGTCGAGTTCTTCGACGAGCTCGGCTCGCCCGGCGGTGCCAGCAAGCTGGGACTCATCGAGCGCGACCACCCCTTCGTCGCAGCGCTGCCGCCGCAGAACCAGTAAGCGGCACGTACGCCGGGGCCCCACCCAGCGACGCTGTGGCCCCGCCGGCGGTACAAGCGCCGCCTCGGTCCCGTACGGCCTGCCGCCGTACGGGACCGAGGCGTTTGCCGTACGTGCCACCCGTCCGTGCGGACACCCCCGTCCGTACGAGAAAGTGAGCCAGAATCCGTGTCCGCAGTCTCCGACCGGCTTCCCACCTTCCCCTGGGACAAGCTGGAGCCCTTCAAGGCGACGGCCGCCGCTCACCCGGGCGGCATCGTCGACCTGTCCGTCGGCACCCCGGTCGACCCGGTGCCCGACCTGATCCAGAAAGCCCTGGTCGCGGCCGCCGACTCGCCCGGCTATCCCACGGTGTGGGGCACGCCGGAGCTGCGGGACGCCCTGGTGGGCTGGTGCGAGCGACGGCTGGGCGCACGGGACTTCACCCACCGCAACGTCCTGCCGGTGGTCGGCTCCAAGGAACTGGTGGCCTGGCTGCCCACACAGCTGGGCCTGGGCCCCGGCGACCGGGTCGCCTACCCGCGCCTGGCCTACCCGACGTACGAGGTGGGCGCCCGGCTGGCCCGCGCGGACTACGTGGCGTACGACGACCCGACGGACCTGGACCCCACCGGCCTGAAGCTGTTGTGGCTCAACTCCCCGTCGAACCCGACCGGCCGGGTGCTCTCCCTCCCGGAACTCACCCGGATCGTGGCCTGGGCGCGCGAGCACGGCATCCTCGTCTTCTCCGACGAGTGCTACATCGAGCTGGGCTGGGAGGCCGACCCGGTCTCGGTCCTGCACCCCGAGGTGTGCGGCGGCTCGTACGAGGGGATCGTGTCGGTCCACTCGCTCTCGAAGCGGTCCAATCTGGCGGGCTACCGCTCGGCGTTCCTGGCCGGTGACCCCGCGGTCCTCGGCGACCTCCTCCAGATCCGCAAGCACGGCGGCATGATGACCTCCGCGCCCACCCAGGCCGCGACGGTCGCCGCGCTCTCCGACGACACCCACGTCCAGGAACAGCGCGCCCGCTACACCGCCCGCCGCACCGCCCTGCGCGACGCCCTCCTGGCCCACGGCTTCCGCATCGAGCACAGCGAGGCCAGCCTCTACCTCTGGGCCACCAGGGACGAGCCCTGCTGGGACACCGTCGCCCATCTCGCCGACCTGGGCATCCTGGTGGCCCCGGGCGACTTCTACGGCCCCGCGGGCGACACCTTCGTACGCGTGGCACTGACGGCAACGGACGACCGGGTACAGGCAGCGGTAAACCGGCTCGCGCCCCTTTAGGGGCGCGGGGAACTGCGCGACCAGCCACGACGCACCCGCACCCACCCACGCACCCACCGGGCACGCACCCACCGGGCACGCACCCACCGGGCACGCACCCACCGGGCACAAGAGAAGGGGTCCAGGGAAGAAACTCCCTGGACCCCTTCTCCGTAAAGCCCCCGGAGGGCTTAGCCGAGCGGCAGACCCTGAAGCGGCAGCTGCCCCGCCCCGGGCAGCCCACCACCGGTGGCCCCCGCCGCGTCCCCGAGCACTTCACCCGCGGTCCCCGCGGCATCCCCCGCGGTCTTCTGCGCGGCGGGAGTCGTGGTCTTGACGGCCTTGCCGCCGGTCTTGCCCGCGGTCGGCACGGCCTTCTTGACGGCCTTGCTGCCCGCGTTGCCCGCGAGCCCGGTGGCGTTCTGCGCGGCGCCGTCGACGGTGGTGCCCGCGTTGTCCAGCGCGGACAGCCCGCCGAGGTCGGGGGTGGCCGGCAGTTCGGCCGCGCTCGCGGAGCCGGCCGCACCGACCCCGGCTGCCGCTCCCGCTGCGACGAGCAGCGCGGCACGGGCGATCCGGCGGGTCAGGGGGAGGGACATGATGCTCCTTTGACGGAAGAGAACGGTGAAGTGTCGTGCCGTGCCCGGCAGTTGACCGGCTGGCTGTCGGTCTGCCGTCGATCGACCGGCTGTTGATCGTTCCGGGCTCGGACGCAGTGACTACCGCTCGAAGTCCGCGAAGGTTGCGGTGATCCAACGTAAAGAGTTGGCAATGCGTCGCATTATCAGCTGTGGAGAAACCCGGGCAAAGAACGTCCGGTGAGAAAGTCTGCCGAATGGCTACGGCCCTTTGTTCCCAAGGGATTCAGCTGATTCGCGACAGACGCGGGAAGGGCCGGAGGAAATACCCGGCGAGCGTCGACGTGCCGCGCCGGGCATGCCTCCAACGGGTGACGGCCCGTACTACTGCCCGGTGACGATTCGGACTTCGCCCGTGGAGTTGCTCGCACCCGAGTCGTCGCGCCACTCGCTCCGGGTGCTCCCGGCCGTCCACGACCTGCCTGCGTACGAGACACGCTCGACGTGCAGCGCCGAGGAGTTGGCCACCGCCCAGTGCGCCAGGGCCCAGCCGCGCCGCCGCTCCCCGCCCTGCGCGGCCGGGGTCTTCGGGACGGTCACGGTCACGGTGCGGGTGCCGCCGGGGCCACTGGTACCGGTCGAGGAGGTCGACGGCACGGCCGTCGGAGCCGACGGAGACGCCGAGGGCGTGGCGGCCACCTCGGCGCCCGTCTCCTGGAACGCGTCGCGCCCGAAGTCCCGTACGAGCGCGGCACGTACCGCGTCCGGGCCCTCGGGGGGTGTGCTCGGACGGCCCTCGCAGGTGAAGGTGGCGGCCGCGCGCCCGGTCAGGGCCGCGGCGAGGAGCGTGGCGTCCGGCTCGTGCTTGGCGTACGCCTCCGGGAAGCCGCTGCGCTGGACGCGCTGCGCGGCGACGGTGAGCGGCAGTTTCGTGTAGTCCGGCACCTTCTCCAGGTGTTCGTAGAACTCGCCCGCCGCGTACGCCGGGTCCAGGATCTCCTTCTCGGTGCCCCAGCCCTGCGACGGCCGCTGCTGGAACAGGCCCAGCGAGTCACGGTCGCCGTGGCTGATGTTGCGCAGGGCGGACTCCTGGAGGGCCGTCGCGAGGGCGATCGTGACGGCGCGCTCGGGCACACCGCGGTTGGTGCCGACGGCCGTGATCGTCGCCGCGTTCACCGCCTGTTCCGCCGTGAACTCGTACGACGCTCCGTCGCCCCTGCCGGAGACGACCGTGCACTTCGGTTCTCCTGTGCTCCCTGTCAGGTACTGCACGGCGAGATAGCCGGCGAGGGCGAGCAGCACGGCGAAGGCGGCTCCGGAACGGAGGAGACGACCACGGCGTACGGACCTGGCGGAGGTGGGGGACGGCTCTGGCACGCGTACAAGGTACTGGAGAGTACTGTCGGCCATCCGTGGGACTGTGGACAAGCCAGTGACGGCAGAGGTATCAGGCCACCGACAGGGCCGCGGCGTGCGCCGCGTTAGGGTCGACGGCATGGCCGACACCCAACTTGATCTTGCCCTGGACGCCGCCCGGCTCACCGCGCAGCTCGTCGACTTCCCCTCCGAGAGCGGCAACGAGAAGCCCCTCGCGGACGCGATCGAGGGCGTGCTGAGCGCCCTGCCGCACCTGACGGTCGAGCGGTACGGCAACAACGTCGTGGCGCGTACGAACCTGGGCCGGGCCGAGCGAGTGATCCTGGCCGGCCACATCGACACGGTCCCGATCGCCGACAACGTGCCCTCGCGCCTCGACGAGGACGGCGTGCTGTGGGGCTGCGGCACCTGCGACATGAAGTCGGGAGTCGCCGTCCAGCTGCGGATCGCGGCCACGGTCCCGGCCCCCAATCGCGACCTCACCTTCGTCTTCTACGACAACGAAGAGGTGGCCGCACACCTCAACGGGCTGAAGCATGTGTCCGAGGCACACCCGGAGTGGCTGGAGGGCGATTTCGCGGTCCTTCTGGAGCCGTCCGACGGACAGGTCGAGGGCGGCTGCCAGGGAACCCTGCGGGTGCTGCTGAGGACGACGGGCGAGCGGGCGCACTCCGCGCGCGGCTGGATGGGCTCCAACGCCATCCACGCAGCCGCCCCGATCCTTGCGCGCCTCGCCTCCTACGAGCCGCGCTACCCGGTCATCGACGGCCTGGAGTACCGCGAGGGCCTCAACGCCGTCGGCATCTCGGGCGGGGTGGCGGGCAACGTCATCCCCGACGAGTGCGTGGTGACCGTCAACTTCCGTTACGCGCCGGACCGCACGGAGGCCGAAGCGCTGGCCCACGTCCACGAGGTCTTCGCCGACTGCGGTGTCGAGGAGTTCGTGGTCGACGACCACAGCGGCGCGGCGCTGCCGGGCCTCTCCCACCCCGCGGCCGCCGCCTTCATCGAGGCCGTCGGGGGCACCCCCCAGCCCAAGTACGGCTGGACGGACGTCTCCCGCTTCAGCGCCCTCGGCGTCCCGGCCGTCAACTACGGTCCCGGAAACCCGCATCTGGCACACAAGCGGGACGAAAGGGTGGAAATCGCGAAGATCCTCGCGGGCGAGGAGCGGCTGAGGGCGTGGCTCACCGCCTGACCCGTACCTGACGGCTGTTCATGGCGGACATGTCGGCGTCCCCCCTCCGTAACCCGCGTAGATCTACGCTGGGGCGGAACGACCCGCACGTGTGGAGGGAGCGGACATGGCTACTGGCAACCCGGAGGGCAAGAAGCGGCCACCGGAGGAGCAGCGGCTGGGCCCCGTGCTGCGCAGGCGGGGACAGGTGCAGGCCAGCACGACGGACCAGCGGCTGCTGGACGCGGGCGGGCCGTCGGACTGGGTCCACACCGATCCCTGGCGGGTGCTGCGCATCCAGTCGGAGTTCATCGAGGGCTTCGGCACGCTGGCCGAACTGCCGCCCGCGATCAGTGTGTTCGGCTCGGCGCGGACGCCGGCGGACTCTCCGGAGTACGAGGCGGGGGTCGCGCTCGGGCGCGGGCTGGTCGAGGCGGGCTTCGCCGTGATCACGGGTGGCGGTCCCGGCGCCATGGAGGCCGCCAACAAGGGTGCCTGCGAGGCGAAGGGCATCTCCGTCGGGCTCGGTATCGAGCTCCCCTTCGAGCAGGGGCTCAATCAGTATGTCGACATCGGTCTCAACTTCCGCTACTTCTTCGTGCGGAAGATGATGTTCGTGAAGTACGCCCAGGGGTTCGTGGTCCTGCCCGGCGGGCTCGGCACCCTCGACGAACTCTTCGAGGCGCTCACCCTCGTCCAGACCCAGAAGGTCACCCGCTTCCCGATCGTCCTCTTCGGTACGGAGTACTGGGGCGGGCTGGTGGACTGGCTCAAGAACACCCTGATCGCCCAGGGCAAGGCCTCGGAGAAGGACCTGCTCCTGTTCCACCTCACGGACGACGTGGACGAGGCGGTGGCGTTGGTGTCGAAGGAGGCGGGGAGGTAGGGGGCCTTTTCCTCGCCCCCGCCGCCCCTACCCGTCCCGTCCCTGGGGGCTGCCGCCCCCAGACCCCCGCTGTCGGCCTGAACGGCCTCGTCCTCAAACGCCGGACGGGCTGAAAACCAGCCCCTCCGGCGTTTGAGGAGCGGGGGTTCGGGGGCCGGCCCCCGAAAGGGACGGGAATGGGCAGGGGCGGCGGGGGCGAAAAAGGCCCTACGCCAGCCCCCGCCGGGCAACGGCAGGCGGGCGATGGCCGGCGATCGACGCGACCATGTCCAGGACCTGCCGCGTCTCGGCGACCTCGTGGACCCGGTAGACCTGAGCCCCCAACCACGCCGACACGGCGGTGGTCGCGAGCGTCCCGACCACCCGCTCCTTCACCGGCCGATCGAGCGTCTCACCCACAAAGTCCTTGTTGGACAGGGACACCAGCACGGGCCACCCCGTCTCCACCATCTCCCCGAGCCGCCGCGTCGCCTCAAGACTGTGCCGCGTGTTCTTCCCGAAGTCGTGCCCGGGATCGATCAGCACGGACTCCCGCGCCACCCCCATCTCCACGGCCCGCTCGGCCAGCGCCAGCGTCACCCGCAGGATGTCGGCCATGACGTCGTCGTACGCGATGCGGTGAGGACGGGTCCGGGGCTGGGTCTCACCGGCGTGCGTGCACACCAGCCCCACCCCGTATCGCCCGGCGACCTCCGCGAGCCGGGGATCGACCCCGCCCCACGCGTCGTTGAGCAGATCCGCACCCGCCTCGCACACGGCCTCGCCCACCTCGTGCCGCCAGGTGTCGACGCTGATGATCACGTCGGGGAAACGGCGCCGCACCTCGGCGACGAAGCCGACCGTCCGCCGCGCCTCCTCGTCGGCCGTTACCTCCTCGCCCGGTCCGGCCTTGACCCCGCCGATGTCGATGATGGCCGCGCCCTCGGACACCGCCTGCTCCACGCGCGCGAGCGCGGGCCCGTCGCGGAAGGTGGCGCCCTGGTCGTAGAAGGAGTCCGGGGTCCGGTTCACGATCGCCATGATCACCGGCTCGTGCGCCTCGAACTCGCGCCTGCCCAGCCTGAGCATCCCCTGTGACCTCTCCCGTTAGTCGGCAGCGGATGTCGCCGTTCCGCCGCCTGCGACCCTAACTGTCAGAGTCGCATGGCACGATCGGAGCCTGATACTTTCCGCGCCGACGCGTCCGCGTCGGCACCAGAGTGCGGCGGAGCCGGAGGGGCGCGCCGGTGCCGAGGGGTGAGCGCGCGGAGGCCCGAAGGGTCGAGCACGGTCGCCCCCTCGACACCGGCTGGGGCGTCCCGGAGGCACAGCACAACAGAAGGGGTACCTCAGCGATGTTCATGTTCTTGTTCCTGGTCGTCGCCCTAGTCGTCGTGGTCGGCGCGGTGACTCTCTCCGTGGTGGGCGGCGGCGAGAGCAGCGCCCTCCCTGAGACCCCGCCGGAGCGCCTCCAGGATCCGTTGCCCCTGGACCGCCCCCTGCACCGCGGTGACGTGGAGGCCCTGCGCTTCCCGCTCACGATGCGCGGCTACCGCATGGCGGACGTGGACGACGCCCTGGGCCGCCTCGGCGCCGAGCTGGCCGAGCGGGACGCCCGGATCTCCGACCTGGAGGCCGCGCTGGCCGGAGCGGCCCACGCGGCCCGGTCCACCTCCCTGGACAAGCCCGCCGAGGAGGACAACCGGTGAGCGACGCCCTGAAGGGCCCCGACGGCGCCCTGCGCTGCCCCTGGGCCCTGTCCACCGAGGACTACGTGGCGTACCACGACGAGGAGTGGGGCCGCCCGGTCCACGGCGACGACGCGCTGTACGAGCGGCTGTGCCTGGAGGCCTTCCAGTCGGGTCTCTCCTGGATCACGATCCTGCGCCGCCGCGAGGGCTTCCGCACCGCCTTCGCGGGCTTCAAGATCTCCGAGGTCGCCACGTTCACGGACGCCGACAAGGAGCGCCTCCTCGCCGACCCCGGCATCATCCGCAACCGCGCCAAGATCGAGGCGACGGTCGCCAACGCGCGCGTACTCACGCAGTGGGCGCCGGGCGAGCTGGACGAACTGATCTGGTCCTTCGCCCCCGACCCGACGACCCGCCCGGCCCCGAAGGCCCTCGCCGACGTCCCCGCGGTCACCGACGACTCGAAGGCCCTCTCCAAGGCCCTCAAGAAACAAGGCATCCGCTTCGTCGGCCCCACCACGGCCTACGCCTTGATGCAGGCCTGCGGCCTGGTCAACGACCACTTGGCAGACTGCGTGGCCAGAGGCGCCGCCCTTTAGGGGCGCGGGGAACTGCGCGACCAGCCCCCACCGGCCCGCAGCTCCCCACAAACGGTCACCGCCCCAAGTACTTCGGCTTCTCCTTGTTGACGAACGCCTGCACAGCGATCACATGGTCCTCGGAAGATCCGGCCCGAGTCTGCAACTCGTCCTCCTTCTCCAAGGTCTCCTCCAACGAGTGGGTCAGCCCATAGGCAAGAGACTCCTTGAGCGCGGCGTACGCCAAGGTCGGCCCCTCGGCCAATCCCCGAGCCACCTTCACCGCCTCGGCCGCCAGCTCGGCAGAAGGCACAACCCGATTGGCGATCCCCAACTCGTACGCCTCCTGCGCGGTGATGCTGCGCGGAAACAGCAGCAGATCCGCGGCCCGCGAAGGCCCGACGACCCGGGGCAGCGTCCACGAGATCCCGGAGTCGGCGGTCAACGCGACCCCGGCGAACGACGTGTTGAAGGCAGCCGTGTCGGCGACGATGCGATAGTCCGCCGCGAGGGCGAAACCGAGGCCAGCGCCGGCCGCCACCCCGTTGACCGCCGCCACGACCGGCTTCGCCGCCCCGGTCAGGGCCCGCACGATCGGGTTGTAGTGCTCCTGGACGGTGCTCATGACACCCTCGCCAGAGCCGGACTCGCGCGCCGCCAGCAGCCCGCCGATGTGCTCCTTGAGGTCCTGGCCCACACAGAAGGCACGGTCACCGGCGGCGGTGAGCAGCACGGCCCGTACGGAATCGTCCGCCGCGGCCGCCTGCGCCGCCTCGCGGAAGGCGACCTTGGTCTCGATGTTCATCGCGTTCATCGCCTCGGGGCGGTTGAGCGTGATCGTCGCGAGTCCGTCGCTCACCTCGTAGAGCACGGTGTCGGCCATGGGGGTCCCCTCCGGTTCGCGGCTCCGTCGTACCCGTCGGTACGTTCTGGTCTGAGGACAGCATGGCGGAGATCATGAGCGGCGGCGGGGTTCGGACATGTGACCTGCGTCAAAGAATTCCGGCGTCCGAAAGTCCATGCAGCGGCGCGACAGCGGCGCAGTATCGCAGCCACTTCGGCGAATTGAGTGGTTTTGCTCAAGCGCGTTGCGCAAGCGATGCCGACTGATGTTGGTCATCGGGTCCTGAGATGCGGGATAATGGCCTGGAAGCAATGTGTTCGATGCCGGTGACGCGTGTCCGACGAGAGGATGCGTGCCCTTCAGTGGGGCCGTCGGCGACGATGAGCTGGTTTCAGGAAGGGGAACGAGCATGGCGGCCATGAAGCCGCGGACGGGCGATGGCCCGCTCGAGGTGACCAAGGAGGGGCGGGGCATCGTCATGCGCGTTCCGCTCGAAGGCGGCGGTCGGCTCGTCGTCGAGCTGACCCCTGACGAGGCCGACGCGCTCGGCGACGCCCTCAAGAAGGTCGTCGGCTGACGCGGAACGCGACCATACCTGTCCACTGCCCCGGCATCCAAAGTGATGCCGGGGCAGTGGGTTTTCAGGGGTACGCCGGCGACCTGTGCCATGCGTGTTCGCGCAGGTCAGCAGGGGTTCAGGGGCGGTCTGGCGAGGGGCCGGATCAGCGTTTGACCGCGCACAGCAGGCCGTCGCCGACCGGCAGGAGCGAGGGAATCAGCTCCTGGCTCTCACGGACCGTGCGCAGCAGTTCGCGCAGCCGCAGGACCTCCGTGGGCTGCGGGCCCGACTCCACGGTCCGGCCGTTCGCGAAGACACCCTCGAAGACGACCAGGCCGCCGGGCCTGAGCAGGCGCAACGATTCAGCGAGGTAGTCGAGGCTCTCGAGACGGTCGCCGTCGCAGAAGACGAGGTCGTAGCCGGCGTCCGCCAGCCGGGGCAGGACGTCCAGCGCGCGGCCCGGGATGAAGCGGGCCCGGTTGCTCGCGAAGCCGCACGCGCGGAAGGCCTGGCGGGCGAACTGCTGGTGCTCGGGCTCCGGATCCACGGTCGTCAGTACACCGTCCGGCCGCATGCCGTGCAGAAGATGCATTCCGGAGACCCCGGTGCCGGTCCCGATCTCCGCGACCGCCTTGGCGTCCACGGTGGCGGCGAGCAGTCGCAGCGCGGCGCCCGTGCCGGGCGACACAGAGCGCAGCCCTGCGTCCCGGGCCCGGTCCCGGGCCCAGTGCAGTGCTTCGTCCTCGGCGACAAAGGCGTCGGCGAACGCCCAGCTCGTCAGCCGGTTGCCGGTAATGGCCCTCTCCTGTCCCCGTGGTTGCCTGGGCGTGACTGTATCCGTTGCCGCCGGGAACCCGCAGATGGGACCGGGCGTTTAGAGGGGGTGGGGAACTACGCGGGGGTAGCAGATGGATCAGGACACCGAGCAAGTGCTGACGCAGCCATATGAGCGCGTATCAATTTCTCGTAAAACCGCTTATCCGGAGCTAACGGGCGAGGTGGCTATGGTAGGGGCTCCACCGGACACCACCAGAGCCGACAGGGGAGGTGCGGCTGCGCCTGTGGATCGGGGAGGGGTGCTGAGGCGCCTGCTCAGATCGGCGGGTGAGCCGAAATCTGTGAACGACACCGCTGACCGTTTCCGCACCGCTGACTCCGCTCAGACCGCGACCTTCACGTCCGACGCGGACTCGCAGGCGTGGACTCCGCCCACCTGGGAGGAGATCGTCAGCACGCACAGCACCAGGGTCTACCGTCTCGCCTACCGCCTGACGGGCAACCAGCACGACGCCGAGGACCTGACCCAGGAAGTCTTCGTCCGGGTATTCCGTTCCCTGTCGACGTACACACCGGGCACCTTCGAGGGCTGGCTCCACCGCATCACCACCAACCTCTTCCTGGACATGGTCCGCCGCAAGCAGCGCATCCGCTTCGACGCCCTGGGCGACGACGCGGCCGAGCGACTGCCCAGCCGCGAGCCCTCCCCGCAGCAGGTCTTCAACGACACGCACTTCGACGCGGACGTCCAGCAGGCCCTCGACACCCTCGCCCCGGAGTTCCGCGCCGCAGTGGTCCTGTGCGACATCGAAGGCCTTTCGTACGAGGAGATCGCCGCGACCCTGGGCGTCAAGCTCGGCACGGTCCGCAGCCGCATCCACCGCGGCCGCTCCCAGCTGCGCAAGGCGCTCGCCCACCGCTCGCCCGAGGCCCGTGCCGAGCGCCGCGGTTTCGCGGTCACCGGAGTGCCCGCTCTGGGAGGAGGGGGCGCGAGCGCGTGAGTGGATCACGGCTTAACCCTGCCGATCGGCCCCTTACCGAGCAGCACCTCGGAGACCGGCTCTCCGCCCTCGTGGACGGCGAGCTCGGCCACGAGGCGCGCGAGCGTGTCCTCGCACACCTCGCCACGTGCGCGAAGTGCAAAGCCGAGGCCGACGAGCAGCGACGACTGAAGAACGTGTTCGCGGAGGTCGCCCCACCGCCCCCCTCGGAGAGTTTCCTGGCCCGTCTGCAGGGGCTCCCCGGAGGAGGCGACCCGGAAGGCGACGGTTCTCCGCTGGGCGGGGGAGGGTTCGGCACGTCCGGAGTCTTCGGCATGAAGCCGGACTCCTTCGGTTACGTGCCGTCCGGCCCCCATGCCGCAGTGATGCCCTCCGAGCAGCGCGGGTTCCGCATCCATGACATAAGCCGGCGTGAGGCCGAGCGTTCGGCCTCACGGGGCCTGCGCTTCGCGGCCGCCGCGGCCGGTGCCGTGTCGCTCGCCGCGATCGCGCTCGGCGGGGTGTCGACGGGTATGCCGACGGACACCACGGACGCGCGCGGCGGGTCGGGTACGGGAAGCAACGTGACCCCGATGCGGACGGCGAACGCGGGCGGGGTGACCAACCCCGACTCGCAGCGCCGCCGGTCGCTCACACCGCTGCTCGCACAGGGACAGCGCACCTTCACCGCGGAGGGGGGCGCGCAGACCGAGATGTCCGCGCCGCTGCTTCCCGGGGTGCCCGCGCCCCTCGCACCCTCGCCCGCCGAGCAGGGCGCGCGCACGCTGCACGCGCTGACCACCCCCGTGGTGGCCGGTGCCGCCGCCATGTCCCCGCTCATACGCCCCTTCAGCCCCGCCCCACCGGTCGCGCTGACCGCGTTCTCGACGGCGTCGGAGCTGGAGACGTCCCTGCTGCCGCTCGTGCCACCGTCCGACTCGTCCGCCTCACCTTCGCCTTCCTCCCCCGGCTGAACCGGCCCTCTGCGCTGCGGCCCGTGAACCTGGTTGAATCCAGGGATGGGCCGCGCCCGCGGTAGGAACCCGGGCTCGGAGTGGACAAACCGCGGTGACCGCCGATGCGTCGAGCCGCGGGTCAGGTGTGGGGAGAGCATGGACGAGGGGAAGCCCACGAAGCCGAAGTGGTGGAGCCGGCCCCGGACCCACGTGCCGGAATCCGCTCCGCCGGACCCGGTTTCCGCGGGGGACGGCACGAGTGGGTTCCACGGGAGCGACATGGACGGCGACTTCGAGCTGGAGAAGCCTGCGGTTGCCGGTGCGTCGGGTGCCGCGGGCAGCTTGGGCGGCCCGGGTGGCTCCGGTGCCGCTGGTGCCTCGGGCGGCGCGGGCGTTTTCGGTGGCGCGGGTGCGGCCGGCGTCGCGGATGCCTTCAGCGCCGAGACCCCGACCGGTTCCACCGTGGCGCCGGGCGGGACGCCGGGCCAGGCACCGGCCCGGGCTTCGAGCGATGTGCCGACCCGGGCTTCGAGCGATGTGTCGGCCGACGCGAGCGGTGGCGCCGACGCGGCCGGTGAGCGGCCCGAGCCCCCGGGCGAGCGGCCCAGGTTTCTGGACGAGCGGCCCGAGCCCTCGGACGTGAGGCCCGAGCCTCCGGGTGGGCGGCCCAGGCCTCTGCACGATCCGGATCCCTACAGCACGCCGCCCTACGGCGGGCCCGGTCCCTGGGCTCCCGCGCCCCCGGTCCAGCACCCGGGGACGACTCCCGCGCACGGCACGGCCGCTGTCCATGCCGTGACTCCGCCCCAGGGCACTCCGGCAGGAGCCGGGCCGGAGGACTCCGTCCCGCGACCGGCCGCGACACAGGGCATCCTCGGATCGACGCTGCCTTCCGGCTACCACCAGGCGGCGGCCCCCCTCCACGGCACTCCCGACCACGGCCCCACGGACCACGGGGCCCCCGCGCAGGCCCCGGCTCCCCACCCCGGGGCTCCGCACGCCCCTGGACCGCACGCCTCGGCCCCGCAGGCCTTGACCCCGCACGTCCCGGCCGCCCCCGCCCCCGTGCCCCAGGCAGGCGCTCAGGCCCACCCCCAGACGCATCCCCAGCCCCACCCTCAGCCCGACCTTCAGCCCCACCACCCTCAAGCACCCCACACCCCCTGGCAGAACTACGACCCCTGGGCCGCCGCCCCCCTTCAGCAGAACGGGGCGGCCGTCGAGACCACGACCGGGCGGCGTCGGCGCAGGGGGCGGGCGCTGGTCCTCGGGGCCGCGCTGCTCGCCCTGGTGTCCGGCGGCGTCGGCGGGGCCGTAGGGGCGTATCTGGAGCGCAACGGCGGGATCGACGACGTCGAGCTGCCGCAGGCCGGGACCGAGGCCGAGGGACGGGCCGCGGACAGCGTGGCCGGGATCGCGGCCAGCGCGCTGCCCAGTGTGGTCACCCTGCATGTGAGCGGGTCGGAGGCGCAGGGCACCGGCACCGGGTTCGTGCTCGACCAGCGCGGACACATCCTCACCAACAACCACGTGGTCGACCCGGCGGACGGCAGCGGCGAGATAACCGTGACGTTCAGCGGCGGCCAGACCGCCAAGGCCAAGGTCGTCGGACACGACAGCGGCTACGACCTCGCCGTCGTGAAGGTGAGCGGTGTCAGCGGCCTGAAACCCCTGGCCCTCGGCAACTCCGACAACGTCCAGGTCGGCGACCCGGTCGTGGCCATCGGTGCCCCCTTCGACCTGGAGAACACCGTCACCGCGGGCATCATCAGCGCCAAGGAGCGCCCCATCACGGCGGGCGGTGAGGAGGGCGACGGCAGCGACATCTCGTACGTGGACGCGCTGCAGACGGACGCCCCGATAAACCCCGGCAACTCGGGCGGCCCGCTGGTCGACTCCAAGGCCCGGGTCATCGGCATCAACAGCGCCATCCGCTCCGCCGACAGCGGCTCGGACCTGGAGGGCGGCCAGTCCGGCTCGATCGGCCTCGGGTTCGCCATCCCCATCAACCAGGGCAAGCGCGTCGCCGAGGAGCTCATCAACACCGGCAAGGCCACGCACCCGGTGATCGGCGTGACCCTCGACATGGACTACAGCGGCGACGGCGCCCGCGTCGGCACCAAGGGCAACGACGGCAGCCCTCCGGTCAACCGGAACGGCCCCGGCGACCGGGCCGGCATCAAGCCCGGCGACGTCATCACCGAGGTCGACGGACAGCGCGTGCGCTCCGGCGAGGAGCTCATCGTCAAGACCCGGTCCCACCGCCCCGGCGACCGCCTGGAGCTGACGCTGGAGCGCGACGGCAAGGAGAAGAAGGTCACTCTCGTCCTCGGTTCCGCCGACGGCGACTGACGGGGCGATCGCGCGGGGCAACCGACAGGAACTTCACAGGAAGCGGGCCGAACCAGGACCCCATCAGGCAAACATCCTGGAAAACCCGGTGTGTACACGCGGTCCGAGGGCCCGGGACAGTACCGGTCGGACAGGATCGCCGGGTACCGTGGACCCGGCCCGGACCACGGAACGACCTGCCGAGGGCCGAGGACATCGCAAGGAGCTGAAGGTGTTCAATGACATAGGACCGCTCGAGCTCGTGACGCTCGTTGTCCTTGCCGTGCTCGTCTTCGGCCCGGAGAAGCTCCCGAAGATGATCCAGGACGTCACGCGCACCATCCGCAAGGTCCGCGAGTTCTCGGAGAGCGCCAAGGCGGACATCCGCGAGGAACTGGGCCCGGAGTTCAAGGACTTCGAGTTCGAGGACCTCAACCCCAAGACGTTCATCCGCAAGCAGCTGGACAACGACGAGCTGGGGCTCAAGGAGATCCGTAACGGCTTCGACCTGAAGAAGGAGATGGCCGACGTCACGGACGCGGTGCACGGCCGCGAGTCCGAGTCCTCCGCCTCGTCGTCCTCCTCCTCGTCCGGTTCCACCGGCGGCACCGTCGACATGACGAAGAAGCGCGAGAAGCTCGACCAGGACGAACGCCCGCCGTTCGACGCCGACGCGACCTGAGCCGGTCCCGGCCGCTCGCGCCGAACGGCCCTGACCTGGGCCGACCCGGGCCGCTCTGAACAGCCCGGGTCCGCGGCGTACGCCCGCGGGCCGTCGACGTGCGGCACGCCCGCCGTCCGGAACTCGCTCCAGCCGGGTTGCCCGCACCCCTTTTCCCCGTACGCAGCCTGCGTTCTGCCTGCTCAAAGGGGGCCGGATCTGACGCGTACGCGACCCACGAGCCGACCGGTTTCCGGGGTCGCCGCGGACCTGTGGCTATCCTGCCTAGTTGTTGTGCGGACCGGAAGGACGCCCGAAGGGGGGCGGGCCGCCCGGTTCGACGAGAGCGAGGAGGCGTCCGGGCGATGGAGACGACAAGTCGGGTAGGCGCGCAGGCGCCGGCTGCGGAGGGCGGACAACAGGTCCCCTCCGCCCGGCGCACGGTCGACGGCTACCTGCTGGCGCCCTTCCCGTGGTACGGCCTCGACGAGGCCTTCACGGGACCGCGCTGGCTGATGCAGGTCGGTGCTTCGGCCGACGGAGCCATCGAGCACGGCTCGATCGGGCACGGCGACGAGCCCTCGGTACGCGGCGAGACCACGGAGGACAAGGAGCGGTTCGCGGTCGTGGTGACCGTGGCGGCCAGCCCGGTGCGGCGCAGCGCCGACGGCACGGGGCTGCTGGAGGCCACCTCGGTGTCCTCCGCGGCCTGGCTCGCGGGGGTCGGGCTGCTGTCCTTCACCTGGCCCGGGCAGATGGACCACACGCTGCGGGACGACTGGCTGGACCAGCAGACCGAGACGGCGTGGGTCCTCGCGGACGATCTGGACGGCGCCGACTGGTCCACGCTCTCGCTTCCCGTGGACGGCGTTCCGACGCCGTTCCACTACCGGGAGTCCGAGTTCGGGTGGGTTCTCGCGGGGTCCACCCAGGAGGGGGTTCACCTGGGGGCGTACGGGCGGGGGATGAGCGCGTACGGGTTGGGCTTCGCCATGATCAAGGACATCGCTACGTACGCCTAGGCGGCGGGCTGAGCGAGGAGGGCACCGTCTGCTGACGGTGCCCTCCTTGGCGTTGTTCGTCGGCTGCGGCCCGGTGGGGGCTTGTCGCGCAGTTCCCCGCGCCCCTGGGTGAGTGGGGTCCGGCGTGGTGCGTCGAGCGCGGGAGCGTTCTGGCTGAGCGCGTAGTTCCCCGCGCCCCCGAAGATAAAAGCCAGGGGCGCAGCCCCGCGCTTTTTAGGGGCGCGGGGAACTGCGCGAACAACCCCCACCGGGCCCGCGGCCGCCCTGCAAGGCGCGGCCGCAGGGCAATGGGCGACGTCCTAGAACTTGTTCCTCGGCGTGATGCCCAAGGACATGCCCGACAGACCCCGTTGGCGGCCGCCCAGCTTGCCGGCGATCGCTCGCAGGGCCGAGCCCGCGGGGGAGTCGGGGTCCGTCAGAACCACCGGCTTGCCCTCGTCACCGCCCTCGCGGAGGCGGAGGTCGATCGGGATGGAGCCGAGGACCGGCACGGTGGCGCCGGTCGTGCGGGTCAGTCCGTCGGCGACCGACTGCCCACCCCCCGTGCCGAAGATGTCCACCATCTCGTCGCAGTGCGGGCACGGCATGCCCGACATGTTCTCGACGACGCCGACGATCTTCTGGTGGGTCTGGACGGCGATCGAGCCGGCCCGCTCGGCGACCTCGGCCGCCGCCTGCTGGGGAGTCGTCACGACCAGGATCTCCGCGTTCGGGACGAGCTGCGCGACCGAGATCGCGATGTCTCCCGTACCCGGCGGGAGGTCCAGGAGCAGCACGTCCAGGTCGCCCCAGTAGACGTCCGCGAGGAACTGCTGGAGGGCGCGGTGGAGCATCGGGCCGCGCCACACGACGGGCGCGTTGCCGGGGGTGAACATGCCGATCGAGATGACCTTCACGCCGTTCGCCGACGGCGGCATGATCATGTTCTCGACCTGGGTCGGGTGGCCGTCGGCGCCGAGCATGCGGGGCACGGAGTGGCCGTAGATGTCGGCGTCCACGACGCCGACCTTGAGGCCGTCGGCGGCCATCGCCGCCGCGAGGTTGACCGTCACGGACGACTTGCCGACGCCGCCCTTGCCGGAGGCGACCGCGTACACACGCGTCAGCGAACCCGGCTTGGCGAACGGGACCTCCCGCTCGCCCTGGCCGCCGCGCAGCGCGGACGCCAGCTCCTTGCGCTGTTCGTCGCCCATCACGTCCAGCGTGACGTCGACGTGGGTGACGCCCTCGACCGCCGCGACGGCGTCCGTGACGTTCTTCGTGATGGTCTCGCGCATCGGGCAGCCGGAGACCGTGAGGTAGACGGTGACCGCGACAGCACCGTCCGCACCGATCTCCACCGACTTGACCATTCCGAGCTCGGTGATCGGGCGATGGATCTCGGGGTCGTTCACTGTCGCCAGTGCTTCACGCACCGCGTCTTCCGTAGCCATAGGGTCGATGGTACGGCGCTTCCCACCGGCCCAGGAAAGCCTGTCACCGGTCGTCTACGTCACGTCCCCGAGGGTGTTCTGCCGGGAATACGACACGAGCGTCGCCGCGACCCTCGGGACGCCGCTCGTCCAGCTCCTTGACCAGGTCCTCCAGCTCCGAGCGGATCCAGTCACGGGTGGCGACCTCACCGAGGCCCACGCGCAGCGCGGCGATCTCCCGCGTCAGGTACTCGGTGTCCGCGATCGACCTCTCGTTCTGCTTGCGGTCCTGTTCGAGGTTGACCCGGTCGCGGTCGTCCTGCCGGTTCTGCGCGAGGAGGATCAGCGGGGCGGCGTACGAGGCCTGGAGCGAGAGCATCAGGGTCAGGAAGATGAACGGGTAGTTGTCGAAGCGCAGGTCACGCGGCGCGGACACGTTCCACACCACCCACAGGATGATGACGAACGTCATCCAGACGATGAACCGTCCGGTGCCGAGGAAGCGGGCGATCCGCTCGGACAGCCGGCCGAAGGCCTCCGGGTCGTACTCGGGCAGGAACCGGCGCCGCGGCGGCTGCGGCTGGTCGAGCCGGGTGCGCGGCCGGCCGGCGGCGGTCGCCCCGGTGGCGGCCCGCTCGCGGGCGGCCTCGCGCTCAGGAGCCATGAGAAGCCCCCTCACCGGCCGTCTCCGGCGGTGTCTCCCCGTTCAGGTGGAACTCCGTCTCGCGCCAGTCCTCGGGCAGCATGTGGTCGAGTACGTCGTCCACGGTGACCGCGCCCAGCAGCGAGCCGCTCTCGTCGACCACGGGCGCCGCGACCATGTCGTACGCCGCGAAGAAGCCCGCCACGACGGGCAGTACGGCCTCCGGGTCCAGCGGCTGCAGATCGTCGTCGATCATCGAGCCGACGAGCGTGTACGGCGGATCGCGCAGCAGCCGCTGGAAGTGGACCGTGCCCAGGTACTTGCCGGTCGGCGTCTCGTCCGGCGGGCGGCACACGTACACCTGGGCGGCCAGCGCCGGGGAGAGGTCGGGGTTGCGCACCCGCGCGAGCGCGTCCGCGACCGTCGCGTCCGGCCGCAGCACGATCGGCTCGGTCGTCATCAGACCGCCCGCCGTGCGCTCCTCGTACGCCATCAGCCGTCGTACGTCCGCCGCGTCGTCCGGACGCATCAGGGCCAGCAGACGCTCCTTGTCCTCCTCCGGCAGCTCGCCGAGCAGGTCGGCCGCGTCGTCGGGGTCCATCGCCTCCAGGACGTCGGCGGCGCGCTCCTCCTTGAGTTTGCCGAGGATCTCGATCTGGTCGTCCTCGGGGAGCTCCTCCAGGACGTCCGCGAGCCGGTCGTCGTCCAGGGCGGCCGCGACCTCCGCGCGCCGCTTGGGGGACAGATGGTGCAGCACGTTCGCGAGGTCGGCGGGGCGCAGCTGCTCGAAGGTGGCGAGGAGGTTCTCGGCGCCCTGCCCGTGCTCCTCCAGCGAGAACCCGGTGACGGCCGACCACTCGACGGTCAGCGTCTCGCCCTTGGCCCGCCGGAACGCGCCGCCCGTACGCCCCTTCCGTACGAAGACCCGGTCGATCTCCCAGTCGCGGCGGGCGGGCAACTGCTGGATGGAGACGTCGAGGACGGTGACCTCCTCGTCGGTCTCGACGAGTGTGACCCGCCGGTCGAGCAGTTCGCCGATGACCAGCCGCTCGGTGGGCCGCTGCTCGAAACGGCGGACGTTGAGGACGCCGGTGGTGATGACCTGACCGGACTCGATGCCGGTCACCCGGGTCATGGGCAGGAAGATGCGGCGGCGGGTGGACAGTTCGACGACGAGGCCGAGCAGCCGAGGGGGCTTCCGCCCGACGCGCAGCATGCCGACCAGGTCGCGCACCCGGCCCACCTGGTCGCCGTTCGGGTCGAAGACGGCGATGCCGGAGAGATGCGAGACGAAGATCCTGGGGGCACCTGCCGCCATGCCCGCGCCTCCTTGTTCGTACGGGCTCCACTACGGGCGTTTTGATGTGTCATGTCCGCTCGGGTGGGCTTCAGGCTAGCCCGTCCCGGTCGGATACGCCCTGGTGAGCGGTGCGGACGGACTGACTCCGAGTGGCGTAGGGGGCCCCGGTACGCTGCGGTACGCCGTTGAGGTCACCCGCATGAGAGGCAGCGCCACCTGTGACTGCGATTCCCCAGGGACGTACCCGTAGGGCCGCGTTGGCGAGCGCCGTGTGTGCGCTGGTCGTGACGGGGACAGGGGTGACGGGGTGCGGCGGTGACGACCCGGACGCGGGCACGAACGGGGTCGGGAAACTGCCCCCGGCCAAGATCCAGAGCAGAACGCAGTCGGCCGCCCGGGCCGCGGAGACGGTACGGCTGTCCGGCGCCGTGATCAGCGGCAAACGCACCTACAAGCTGGACATGCAGTTGAAGGGTGACGGCGGCACCGGCTCGGTCACTTCGAAGGGAGTGACGTTCCAACTGCTGCGGGTCGACGAGCACCTCTTCATCAAGGCCGACGCGGACTTCTGGGACCACCAGGACGGCAAGAGCGACGACGCCACGTCCGACGCCACGGCCGCGGGCAAGCTGGAGGGCAAGTACGTGAAGGTCCCCAAGGGTGACCCCGCCTACAAGCAGCTCAGCGTCTTCACCGACAAGGACGTACTCCTCGACGGCCTGCTCACCCTCCAGGGCGAGCTCGCCACCGACGGCCACCATGAGCAGCGCGGGCTCCGCACGATCCGGATCACCGGTGACAAGGGCTCCGGCGGCGAGCTGGACGTCTCCCTTGAGGGCAAGCCGTACCCTCTCCTCCTCGTCCGCGCCGGCGGAGCGGGGACGCTTCGCTTGACCGACTGGGGCAAGGGGTTTGCCCTGGAGGCCCCGGACAAGGACGAAACGGTGGACTACGGCCAGCAACTCCCGTCGTCCTGAGGGGAGTTGCGCCTGCGGCTCGGCTGCGGGCGCGTAGTGGCTGGTCGCGCAGTTCCCCGCGCCCCTTGGGGGTGGCTGAGGCCGGTGGGTCCAGCGCGGGTTGTTCGTGGCCGATCGCGCAGTTCCCCGCGCCCCTGAAACGAGCCCGTTTTTAGGGGCGCGGGGAACTGCGCGACCAGCCCCCACGCACCCGCAGTCGACGACGCACCCCGCGGAGCGGCACCGCTCAGCCGCGCCTGCGCTTCTTGAAGAGCAGCCGCGGCAACCCCGCCGGAATCGGCAGACGCGTCGTCGCGGACGTGGGCAACGGCGGTGCCGCCAACGACCCGTCCGGCAGCGACGCAGTCGACCCCGTCGGCGCCAGCCGAACCACCCGGCACTCCCGGGCCCACCGCCCGGTCATCGCCTCCCCGTCGGGCGCGTTCAGCCGCTTGCCCTTCAGTTCGCCGACGGCCGCGTCCCACTCCTCCGACCCGGGAGCGAGCTCCACCACCTTCGCGGACCAGGAGACAAGGCGACCGCCCTTGTCCTTGCTGCGTACGGTGACGACGGCCTCGCCCCCGTCCACGAGCCCGGGCAACGGCTGCTCCCCGGGCCCGTCCCCGACCAGGCACACCGCCCCGTCGTGCCACACGTGCCACAGGGCCTGGGAGGACGCCCCGTCCCCGTGCAGGGACCCCTGGACGGGACCCTGCATGGGAAGCCCCCGCACCCAGACGAGCCCGGACTTCTTCGTGGCCTCCTCGACGAGGGCCTGGTCGAGCAGCTGATCCGTCATGGGGTCAGCCTAGTGCCGGGCCCCTCATGGCAGGTCGGGGCAGTTCAGAGCCAGCCGTTGCGCTTCAGGGTGCGGTGGATGCCCAGGCAGAGCACCACGGTGACGCCCATGATCACCGGGTAGCCGTACCGCCAGTGCAGCTCAGGCATGTGGTCGAAGTTCATGCCGTACACGCCGCACACCATCGTCGGCACGGCGATGATCGCCGCCCAGGACGTGATCTTGCGCATGTCCTCGTTCTGCGCGACGGAGGCCTGCGCGAGGTTGGCCTGGAGGATCGAGTTGAGCAGTTCGTCGAAGCCCACGACCTGCTCCTGGACCCGCGCGAGGTGGTCGGCGACATCGCGGAAGTACTTCTGGATGTCGGGGTCGACCAGCCGCATCGGCCGCTCGCTGAGCAGCTGCATGGGCCGCATCAGCGGCGACACCGCGCGCTTGAACTCCAGCACCTCGCGCTTGAGCTGGTAGATCCGCGCCGAGTCGACACCGCGCGACACCCCGCCCCGCGGCCCGGGCGAGAACACCTCGGTCTCGACCTCGTCGACGTCGTCCTGGAGGGCGTCGGCGACGGCCACGTACCCGTCGACGACGTGGTCGGCGATGGCGTGCAGCACGGCCGAGGGGCCCTTGGTGAGCAGCTCGGGGTCGTCCTGCAGCCGGTGGCGCAGCGCCCGCAGCGAGCCCTGGCCGCCGTGCCGCACGGTGATGAAGAAGTCCCGCCCGGTGAAGCACATCACCTCGCCGGTCTCGACGACCTCGCTGGTGGCGGTGAGCTCGTCGTGCTCGACGTAGTGGATGGTCTTGAAGACGGCGAACAGAGTGTCGTCGTACCGCTCCAGCTTGGGCCGCTGGTGGGCGTGGACGGCGTCCTCGACGGCAAGCGGGTGCAGCCCGAACTCGGCGGCCACACCGGCGAATTCGGCCTCGGTCGGCTCGTGCAGGCCGATCCAGGCGAATCCGCCGTCCCGCCGTGCCTGGCGGATCGCCGCACGCGGCGTGAGGCCTTCGTCGGACGGGAGGCGGACGCCGTCGCGGTAGACCGCGCAGTCCACGACGGCCGAACTGTCCCCGGCCGCGCGGGTGGTGTCGTACGCGCCGCCGTCCTTGCGCAGCGAGGGACGGACCGCGGCACGCAGGTCACGAATCATCGACATGGCTGGCTCCTTCGCGGAACGAGAGCCGCCGGCAACGGTTGAGACTGCCCGGAATGGGGACGTCCTGACTGCGGATGTTTGGCACGTCCACAAAGCGGGGAGCACCGCACCGTCGCGGTGGCAGCTTCGCTACTGATACAGATCAGAAAAATCAGACAGATCAGGAAAAACGAAGTGCTCTTCCGTTGTGCACCGGAGGCCAGGACGCGAGTGCGAGAGGTGGCAGCCAGTAGAGCGTGAGCTCTGGAGCTGAGAGGGACTCAGCCGCCGGAAGAGCGGGTGGTACTGCACGGTCGACTTCGATCCATGGAGCCCCACCTCCTCCGGCCGGTCCCCCGTAGGGGAGGTCCATCCCCCGTAGGGGAGTCTCATGCGTCGAGACTGTCGAGACTTGGGTCGGGACTCGAGAGCGACGCTTCTGCGTGCTGCCCCGACCAGCGGCCAAGACTATCAGCCGACTGAAGTGTCAAGCCGTCGCTTTGCCCGTCACTGACGAGTTCTATGCTCGGCGCATGGCTGATGTTCTTCCTCTGGTCGAGGCCCGGTTGCGTACCGCGCTGGGCGAACCGGACGCGCGCGCCGCGGTGACCTTCCTCGGCACCGACCGCATCGAGGTGCTCCGTTTCACCGACGGAACCGCCGGAGGAACGGACAAGGGGATCGTCCGCTACGCGACGCTCGGCATGTCCGCCCAGCCGATGGCCGACCCCACGGCGGTCGTCGTCGATCCCGTCGCGGGCCCGCGCGCGGAGCTGGTCCTCTCCGTACGGCCCGGCGCCGCCGACACCGACAAGGTGCTCCGCCCCCTCGCCGTACTGGCCGCGTCCCCGCAGGTCGAGGGCCTGATCGTGGCCCCGGGCGCCTCGCTCGACGTGGGCGAGCCCCTATGGCCGGGCGCCCCCTTCACCTCCGTACTGGTCGCCGAGGCGGGCGGCCTGATCGAGGACCTGGAGCTCGACGCCCCCCTCGATCCCGTACGTTTCCTGCCGCTGCTGCCCATGACCCCGAACGAGGCCGCGTGGAAGCGGGTGCACGGCGCGGGGGCCCTCCAGGAGCGCTGGCTCACGAGCGGAACGGACCTGCGCGATCCCTCACGCAAGTCCGTCCCACTGGACTGATCCGGGCGGCCCCGGGGGTGAGTAACGTCACCAACCCGTGGCCGAAATCCGTCAGTTGGCAAAAACGGCGACACTGTCCTCGGTCGCGTGCCGCGTCTCCAGTTCCTCCGCCTCGTGCGTGAGGGACTTCCGGCGTACGAGGACGACGACGGCGCCCAGCACCGCGGTGACCGCCGCGACCACGAACGGGATGTGGATGTCGGTCCACTCCTCGATCTTCGGCGCGAAGTAGGGAGCGGCGGCGGCCGCGAACCAGCGGACGAAGTTGTAGCCGGCGCTCGCCACCGGGCGCGGGGCGTCCGAGACACCGAGCGCGAGCTCCGTGTAGACGGTGTTGTTCACACCGATGAAGGCGCCGGAGAGGATCGTGCAGACGACGGCCGTGGTGTGGCTGCCGTAGCCGAGGACGAGTACGTCGGCCGCGAGCAGCACCAGCGAACCGCCGAGCACCTTCAGTGACCCGAACCGTGCCTGCAGGCGCGGCGCCACGAGCACCGAGAACACCGCGAGCAGCAGACCCCAGGCGAAGAAGACCGCGCCCGACTTGTACGGGCTCATGTTCAGCACGAACGGCGTGAAGGCCAGCACGGTGAAGAACGTGTAGTTGTAGAAGAACGCGGAGGCCGCCGCCGAGGCGAGCCCGCCGTGGCCGAGCGCCTTGATCGGGTCGAGCAGGCCCGTCTTGCGCGCGGGCTTCGGCTGCTCCTTCAGGAACGCCGTGATGCACAGGAACCCGATCGCCATCAGGACCGCGGTGCCGAAGAACGGGTAGCGCCAGCTGGCGTCCCCGAGCAGCGCGCCGAGCAGGGGCCCGCAGGCCATGCCGAGGCCCAGGGCGGACTCGTACAGCAGGATCGCCGCGGCGCTGCCGCCGGCCGCGGCTCCGACGATGACGGCGAGGGCCGTCGAGACGAACAGCGCGTTGCCGAGCCCCCAGCCCGCGCGGAATCCGACGAGTTCGCCGACCGAACCGGACGTGCCGGACAGGCCCGCGAACACCACGACCAGGGCGAGACCGAGGAGCAGGGTCCTGCGGCCGCCGATACGGCTGGAGACGAAGCCCGTGACCAGCATCGCGATGGCCGTGATCAGGAAGTACGAGGTGAAGAGCAGCGAGACCTGGCCCGCGCTGGCGTCCAGGCCCTTGGCGATGGAGGGCAGGATCGGGTCGACGAGGCCGATGCCCATGAACGCGACGACGGATGCCCCGGCGGTCGCCCAGACCGCCTTCGGCTGACGCAGGAGGCCGCCGGCACCCGCGTCGAACGTGTCCCCTTCGGCGGGACCTCCTGTGTGATCTCCCGTACCGCTGTTCATGCCGGCTCCCTCACTCCTCGCATCGGGATCGTTGGTGTATACACATAATAAGTTAGGTCCACTAATAAATGCAAGCTACATCTAGTTTCCCGAGGTGGGAGGAAGGTGACAGGCACACGCCGGACGGGTGATCGTCCTTGACGCAACCAAATAGGGGGAGGACCGTTGGGCCCTATGAGGGGCGAACCCAGTTGCCCGAAGTGTGGTGGCCGGGTCAGGGCTCCCGGCCTCTTTGCCGACTCCTGGCAGTGCGATGTGCACGGCATCGTGCATCCGCTGCAGCCCGTGATCCCGCCCAGCGTCGAAGCCCTCGGCGTGGTCGTACACCGTGCGCGCGTACCGGTGTGGATGCCGTGGCCGCTGCCCGTCGGCTGGCTCTTCACGGGTGCCGCGTTCGCCGGCGACGACCGCAGTGGCGGCCGCGCCACGGCGGTGGCCTGCTCCGGGCCGGGGCCGCTCGGTGGCATAGGGGAGCTGGTGCTCATCGCCGAGGAACTCGGCGTCGGGCTCGGTGCGCGGTACGCGGGGATCGACGGGCCCGATCCGGGGCCGTACATGAGTGTCGAGAAGCCCGCCCAGGCGAAGCTGCTCGCCGCGGGGCGGCCGACGCCGTTGTGGCATGTCGCCGGGACGCCCGACGACCGGGCCGTCTTCGCGGGGGAGGCACGGGGGTTGTGGCTGTGGGCCGTCGTGTGGCCCGAGCAGTCGGGGCTGCTGATGTACGACGAGCTGGTGCTGACGGATCTGCGGGACGCGGGGGCGGAAGTGGATCTGTTGCCTTGTGGGGCGTTGTCTCCGCGGATTCTCGAGCCGTAGCGCTCCGCTGGTGGGGTGGGCGGCTATTGCGGGTGGGGTGCCTGTGGTCTGCCGGGTGCGGGTTGTTCGTGGCTGGTCGCGCAGTTCCCCGCGCCCCTGAAGAGCGCGGGCGTGCTGTCACGGGAGCTGCCTGTAGGGGGTGAAACCCTGCTGTGGGTGTGACAGAGGGTGTCCTCGCTGCCGTTATCCTTGAGCGGTCCCTCTTGTTTCGTCTGTGTCTGGAGTTCGTGTCGTGCGCATCGATCTGCACTGCCACTCCACGGCGTCCGACGGCACGGACACCCCTGCCGAGCTGGTGCGCAACGCCGCTGCCGCCGGGCTGGACGTCGTCGCGCTGACCGATCACGACACCACACGCGGGTACGCGGAGGCCCTGGCGGCCCTGCCCGCCGGGCTGACGCTGGCGACCGGGGCCGAGCTCTCCTGCCGCCTCGACGGAGTGGGGCTGCACATGCTGGCGTACCTCTTCGATCCCGAGGAGCCCGAGCTGCTGAGCGAGCGCGAGCTCGTACGCGACGACCGGGTGCCGCGGGCCCAGGCCATGATCGCCAACCTCCAGGAGCTGGGCGTGCCGGTGACCTGGGAGCAGGTGGAGCGCATCGCGGCCGGCGGTTCCGTGGGGCGGCCGCACATCGCCACCGCGCTGGTCGAGCTGGGCGTCGTGCGCAGCGTCTCCGACGCGTTCACGACCGAGTGGCTCGCCGACGGCGGGCGCGCCTACGTCGAGAAGCACGAGTCGGACCCCTTCGAGATGATCCGGCTCGTCAAGGCCGCGGGCGGAGTGACCGTCTTCGCGCACCCTGCCGCCTCGAAGCGCGGACTGACCGTTCCGGAGTCGGCGATCGCGGAGCTCGCGGCGGCCGGGCTCGACGGGATCGAGGTCGACCACATGGACCACGAACCGGCCACCCGGGCCCGACTGCGGGGCCTCGCGGGCGAGTTGGGGCTGCTGCCGACCGGCTCAAGCGACTACCACGGCAGCCGGAAGACGTGTGTGCTCGGGGAGTTCACGACGGATCCCGAGATCTACGGGGAGATCACCCGGCGGGCGACCGGCGCGTTTCCCGTGCCGGGGGCCGGCGGGGGCGCCGAGCGGTAACCGGTCCCGTCGGGTTCCCTCTCGATCGCTTCCGAAGGCGCCTGAGCCCCGGGCTGTGTCCATCGGTTCCCGGCTGTGGCTGGCGCTTCAGGGCTGCGTAACGCCTGTCGGTAGCGGTGGCAGGCGGTGGGCGCTGGGCCGTACGGCCTGCTCTCGTTGTTCCGCTCCCTCGTCCCACCCCACCCCTCGTCCCGTCCCTCTTCTCGCAAGGCTCATCGTGTTCGACCTCGCCGTTTTCGGCTCTCTCTTCCTCACCCTCTTCGTCATCATGGATCCCCCCGGGATCACGCCGATCTTCCTCGCGCTGACGTCCGGACGGCCTGCCAAGGTGCAGAAGCGGATGGCGTTCCAGGCCGTCTGCGTGGCCGGCGGAGTCATCACCGTCTTCGGGCTGCTCGGGCACCAGATCCTGAACTACCTGCATGTGTCCGTCCCGGCGCTGATGATCGCGGGCGGGCTGCTGCTCCTGCTCATCGCGCTCGACCTGCTCACGGGCAAGACCGATGAGCCCAAGCAGACGAAGGACGTGAACGTCGCCCTCGTACCGCTGGGCATGCCGTTGCTCGCCGGGCCGGGCGCGATCGTGTCCGTCATCCTGGCCGTGCAGAAGGCCGACGGCGTGGCGTCGCAGGTGTCGGTGTGGGCCGCCATCGTCGCCATCCATGTCGTGCTCTGGGTGGTCATGCGGTACTCGCTGCTGATCATCCGGGTCATCAAGGACGGCGGTGTCGTGCTGGTGACCCGGCTCGCGGGCATGATGCTCTCCGCGATCGCCGTGCAGCAGATCATCAACGGCGTGACCCAGGTCATCCAGAACAGCTGAAGGCCGGCAGTTCAAGGCCCTTGCGCGTGTGCCGTCCAGGGCGTCGTACACGCAGAACCCCCGTACGGCGTCGGTGCCGTACGGGGGTTCTGAAGTCTGTCGGTCAGCCAGTTGTGGTCTGCCGAGCGTGTCCGGCGTTATGACGCCGGGGTGTTGGCCGGGCGGATCCAGAGGCGCTGCCCGATGGCGGCGGCCTGCTGAACGATCCGGTTGACGGAGGCGGCGTCCACGACGGTGCTGTCCACGGGGGTTCCGTCGACGTCGTCAAGGCGCATGATTTCGAAGCGCACAGGCTTCTCCCTTCGTCTGGTCATCCTCCTGAGGAGAACTACTTGGTTACATAGGGATCCAACGGCATGCGTGTTACAAACATTCCCTACGCTAAAGAAATTTTTCGAACGGCTAACTACTGACTGGTATCCGACCGCTGTCCGGGTCGGTGGCCGGGTCGGTATTCGGACGGGATTCCGGACCGGTTGTGTTCGTCCCGTGACCGCCTGCGACAATGAGGCGCATATGAATGACGACCTCGATCCAGCGGTGCTCGGTGCGCGTATCGACCGCACGAACGAGCTGCTCCAGCGCATGCTCGCCGAGGTGGCGAAGACGCCGTCGACTCATGCGATCTTCGTCGACGCGGGGTACCTCTACGCGGCCGCGGGCCGGCTCGTCGCCGGGACGGAGGACCGCCGGGCCTTCGATCTGGACGCCGAAGGACTCATCGAGGCGCTCATCGACCGGGCCCGCACGATCTTCGCGGACAGCAGGCTGCTGCGCGTCTACTGGTACGACGGGGCGCGGCGCCGCATCCACACCGCGGAGCAGCAGTCCATCGCCGAGCTGCCGGACGTGAAGGTCCGCCTCGGCAACCTCAACGCCAACAATCAGCAGAAGGGCGTCGACTCCCTGATCCGCACCGATCTGGAGTCACTGGCCCGGCACCGCGCCATCAGTGACGCGGCGCTCATCGGCGGTGACGAGGACCTGGTCTCGGCGGTCGAGGCGGCGCAGGGGTACGGGGCCCGCGTGCACCTGTGGGGCATCGAGGCGCCGGAGGGGCGCAACCAGGCGGAGCCGTTGCTCTGGGAGGTCGACAGCCAGCGCACCTTCGACCTGGAGTTCTTCAAGCCGTACGTCGCCCGGCGGACCGCCGCCTCGTACGACACGTCGGCGGCGGGCCGGCCCACGCGCGAGGACGTGCGGTTCGTGGGCGCGCAGATCGCCGCGAAGTGGCTGGCCGCGCGGGGGCGCGAGGCGCTGTCGGAGCTGCTGCCCGGACATCCCTACCTGCCCGGCCCGGTCGACCAGGACCTGCTCGTGGAGGCGGAGGGGCTGCTGCAGTACTCACTGCGGGGGCAGGCAGACCTGCGACGGTCCCTGCGGGACGGGTTCTGGGAGCACTTGCAGGGGCAGTACTAGGCTCGTTTGCCGCTGCCTGGGCGGAGGCGACGGTTCGTTCGTTGCGGGGCCGGCGAGGAGCGCCCCGTCAGGGGCGCGGGGAACTGCGCGACCAGCCACGAACGACCCGCGGCCGCAAAGCCCACCGGCAGGGCGTCAGCCCACCCGATCCCAGAACAAGCCGAGCGCCTCGGCAGTCTCCCGCGGCCGATCCGAGTTCGGCGAGTGCTCGGCCCCGCCGACAACCGTGCGGTACGCGTTCAGGCGCACCGCCATGTCGTCGAGGAGCGGCACAGGCCACGTGTCGTCACGTTCGCCCGACAGGACGTGGACGGGCAGCCCGACGGCGGCCAGCTCGGCCACCCGGTCGGGCTCCTCGCACAACTGCCGCCCCGCGGCGATGAGTTGGGCCGGGCTGTTGCCGAGCCAGCGGCGCTTCAGGTCGTCCTGGTCGTCCAGACCGGCGTCCAGGTCGCCCTCGGCGTCCTCCGGCGGTTCAAGGGCCTGGATGGCCTCCCACACCTGGCCCATGTCCATCACGGCGAGCGCGTCCCGCAGGAGCTTCACGCGCTGCTGCTGGGAGGGGGAGATCTCGGCGGGCCCCGACGACATCAGCGTGAGCGACCGGAAACGGGACGGATCCAGCAGCACGGCCGCCCGGGCGACCTGCCCGCCGAAGGAGTGGCCCACGAGGTGGACGCGCTCCTGCGGGCGGTGGGTCGGGGCGTTGGCCAGGCCATCGCTGAGGCCATCGCTCAGGGCGTCGATCTGGGCGAGGACGTCCTGCGCCAACTCGGCCTGTGCGTAAGGAGTTTCGTCGTCCGTCGGGCCCGGTGACTCGTACTGGCCCCGCCCGTCCACGGCGACGGTCCGGTACCCGGCCGCGGCCAGTGGTTCGTGCAGCGAGATGAAGTCCTCCTTGCTGCCGGTGAACCCCGGCAGCAGGAGTGCGGTGCCCTTCTCGGGACTGCCCGCCTCGATCACGGCGAACTCCCCGCGCGCGGTGGCGAGCCGATACGCACGGGTTCCGGGGGGCGGGACGAAGGTGGCGGGCCTGCTCATGAGGAGGAGGCTATCCGGGGAACCTTTCGAACGGCATGCCGGGCGGCTACCGCGGGACGACGGGCCGGGGACACGGGCCCGCGACCGCGCACGGGAAGGCCGAGGACAGGCGTGCAACCGTGCACGGGAACCCCGACGCCGGACCCACGGCCGTGCACCGGAGCATCGGCGAAGGGCTCGCGACCGTGTGCGGGAACGTCGACGACAGGCGCGCGATCGTGCACCGGAACATCGACGACAGGCCTGCGACCGCGTGCGGGAACGCCGACGACGAGCCCGCGGCCGCGTGCGGGAACACCGACGACCAGCCAGCCACCATGCGCGGGAACGCCGACGGCCCGGTCCCGCCGGAGGGGGACCGGGCCTTCAGGTGTGAGCGTCAGCTCTCCGTCGTCTCGGCGGCGGCCGCAGCCGTCTTCCGCGCACGGCGGCGGGGCTTGGCCTCGGGTGCGGCCTCGACCGTGACCGCGTCCGCGACGGTGGCCGTGGCCGTGGCCGCCGTCTTGCGCGTGCGGCGCGGCTTGACCGGGGCCTCGGCCGCGGCGGCCTCGGTGGCCTGGGCCGGGATGTCGGCCTCGGCGACCGCGACCTTGCGGGCGCGGCGGCGGGGCTTCGTCTCGGCCACCTCCGCAGCCTCCGCGGTGTCCACGGCGGCCTCCGCGGCTGCAGCGGTCTTGCGGGTGCGGCGGGGCTTCGTCGCCGTGGCCGCAGGCGCCTCGGCCGTCGTGCCCTCGGCGGTGTCCACCGCCACCTCGGCGGCCTTGCGCGTACGCCGACGCGGCTTGGCCTCCGCGGCGAGCGCCTCGTCCACCGGAGCGGCCTCCGCGACCGTGGTGTCCGTGACTGCCTTGCGGGTGCGGCGGCGCGGCTTGGCCTCGGCCTCCTCGGCCACCTGGGCCGGGATGGCGGCTTCGACGGCCTCGACGGCTGCTGCGACCTCGGCGGACGCGGCGGCCTTACGAGTACGGCGGCGCGGCTTGGCCTCCGCGGCCTCGGCGGTGTCCAGGGCGGCCTCCGCGGCGGCCGTGGTCGTCGCCTTGCGGGTGCGGCGCGGCTTGGCCTCGACGGCCTCCACCGGCTCGACAGCGGCTTCCACCACGACCTCGGGGGCCTGGGCGGCCTTCCGCGTACGGCGGCGCGGCTTCGTCTCGGCGACCTCCGCCGCCTCGACGACCGTGCCCTCGGCGGTGTCCACCGCGGCCTCGGCAGCTGTGGCAGCAGCCGTGGCGGACTTGCGGGTCCGGCGGCGCGGCCTGCTCTCGGACGCAGGCTCGGACACCTCGACGGCCTCGGCGACGGGGGCCGCGGGGGCCTCCTCGACGACGGCAGTCTCGGGCTGAGCGGCTTCCGCGGCCCGGCGCGTACGACGACGGCGCGACCTGGCCTCCGTGGCGACCGGCTCGGCCGACGCGGTCGGCTCGGCGGCCTCGGCCACCGTGCCCTCGGCCGTGGCGACGGCCGTCTCGGCAGCCTCCGACGCGCCACCGGAACGCGTACGACGACGGCGGCGCGGCGTGCGTGCCTCCGTGGCCGCGGCGGCCGGCGCCGACTCCGTGGTCTCCTGCGTGGTCTGCTGCTCCGTGGCGTCCAGCGGCGTGCCGTTGCGGGTGCGGCGACGGCGACGCGGCGTACGAGCGGGACGCTCCCGGTCGCGCTCGGCGACCGGGGCCGCGGCCGACGCCGGGGCGCCGGAACGGCCACCGCGGCCGCGTGCGCCACGCCCGCCGGTCTCGCCGAGGTCCTCGACGGCCTCGGCCGAGAGACCGGCGCGGGTGCGCTCGGCACGCGGCAGAACACCCTTGGTGCCCGCGGGAATCTTCAGCTCTTCGAAGAGGTGCGGGGACGTGGAGTACGTCTCCGGCGGGTCGCTCAGACCGAGGTCCAGCGCCTTGTTGATGAGCTGCCAGCGCGGGATGTCGTCCCAGTCGACGAGGGTGATCGCGATGCCCTTGGCGCCCGCGCGGCCCGTACGGCCGATGCGGTGCAGGTACGTCTTCTCGTCCTCGGGGGACTGGTAGTTGATGACGTGCGTGACGCCCTCGACGTCGATGCCGCGCGCGGCCACGTCGGTGCAGACGAGCACGTCCACCTTGCCGTTGCGGAAGGCGCGCAGCGCCTGCTCGCGGGCGCCCTGGCCGAGGTCGCCGTGGACCGCGCCGGAGGCGAAACCGCGCTGCTGCAGCTGGTCGGCGAGGTCCGCCGCCGTCCGCTTGGTGCGGCAGAAGACCATCACGAGACCGCGGCCGTCGGCCTGCAGTATCCGCGAGACCATCTCCGGCTTGTCCATGTTGTGCGCGCGGTAGACGAACTGCTCGGTGTTGCGGACCGTCTGGCCCTCGTCGTCCGGCGCCGTGGCGCGGATGTGCGTGGGCTGCGACATGTAGCGGCGCGCGAGGCCGATGACCGCGCCCGGCATGGTCGCCGAGAACAGCATCGTCTGACGGCGGGCCGGCAGCATGTTGATGATCTTCTCGACGTCGGGCAGGAAGCCCAGGTCGAGCATCTCGTCGGCCTCGTCGAGGACGAGTGCCTTGATGTGCTTGAGGTCGAGCTTCCGCTGGCCCGCGAGGTCCAGCAGCCGGCCCGGGGTGCCGACGATCACGTCGACGCCCTTCTTGAGGGCCTCGACCTGCGGCTCGTACGCCCGGCCGCCGTAGATGGCCAGAACGCGTACGTTGCGGACCTTGCCGGCCGTCAGCAGGTCGTTCGTGACCTGCGTGCACAGCTCGCGCGTCGGGACGACGACGAGGGCCTGCGGGGCGTCGGTGAGCTGCTCGGGCTTGGCCCGGCCCGCCTCGACGTCCGCGGGAACGGTCACGCGCTCGAGGAGCGGAAGACCGAAGCCCAGCGTCTTGCCGGTGCCGGTCTTGGCCTGGCCGATGACGTCGGTGCCGGTCAGGGCAACGGGGAGCGTCATCTCCTGGATGGGGAAGGGACTGGTGATGCCGACGGCCTCAAGGGCTTCGGCTGTCTCGGGAAGAATCCCGAGCTCTCGGAAAGTAGTCAGGGTGCTGCCTCTTCTGTGTACGCGGTGCGAGGCGAGCGCGGGGGTCGTGTCGGGACCGTGCCGGGGACGTCGGCCGCTCTTGACCAGCGGGCCGGGTGGCATGGGACCACTGCCGACGCTCGAGCTCTCGTACCGCTGAGGGTTCCCTCCGGGTGTCGTACGCAATGTGCCGTACCGACGTGGAGGGCTGTCTGGTCGGAGCCGATCGGGCCACCGACCGGGCATCCTCATTCGTGCGGCCCGTCGAGTTACGTAGATCAACTCAGCGAGCGCATTACCACCATACCCCGGAATCGCGCATATGCGATGGCCGATTTGGTCACGTAGTCGTCGTCACACTGATTGACCAGGGCCTTCCGTCGTACGGTGGGCGGGCTATTGTGCGCTTCATGACGACGCCTGACAACGCTTCCGACGCATCTGCCGCTCACACCGGAGTCGCCGCCCAGGACTGGGCCAAGGCCTCCGTCGACCCCCAGTACCGCGCCGCGGTCGTGGACCTGATCGGAGCGCTGGCGTACGGGGAGCTGGCGGCGTTCGAACGCCTCGCGGAGGACGCGAAGCTGGCGCCGACGCTCGCGGACAAGGCGGAGCTGGCGAAGATGGCGTCGGCGGAGTTCCACCACTTCGAACAGCTGCGGGACCGGCTCACGGAGATCGGGGCGGAGCCGACGCAGGCCATGGAGCCGTTCGTCGCCGCGCTCGACGGTTTCCACAAGCAGACGGCCCCCTCGGACTGGCTGGAAGGACTCGTCAAGGCGTACGTCGGCGACTCGATCGCCAGCGACTTCTACCGGGAGGTCGCGGCCCGGCTCGACTCCGATACGCGCGGGCTCGTACTGGCCGTGCTCGACGACACCGGGCACGCGTCGTTCGCCGTCGAGAAGGTACGGGCCGCCATCGACGCGGATCCGCGGGTGGGCGGGCGACTCGCCCTGTGGGCGCGGCGGTTGATGGGCGAGGCGCTGTCGCAGTCCCAGCGGGTGGTTGCCGACCGGGACGCCTTGTCGACGATGCTCGTCGGCGGGGTGGCCGACGGGTTCGATCTCGCCGAGGTGGGGCGGATGTTCTCGCGGATCACTGAGGCGCACACAAAGCGGATGGCTGCGCTCGGGCTGGCCGCCTAGCCTTTTTGGCGCCGGTTCGTTTTCTGGGCTCGTTTGTTTTCTGCGGGTGCGTGGGGGCTGGGCGCGCAGTTCCCCGCGCCCCCAAAAGCTAGTCGGGACCGTCGCTCACACCGTTGCCGAGTGGCGGCTCAGTCTTCCCGCGGGGCGTAGGAGCAGGGAGATGGATGCTGCTGCCACCGCCACCGCGCCGAGCATCACGGGCAGGAAGCCGACGGAGCCCAGGGCGGTGTGGGTGAGGAAGGCGCCGAAGAGGCCTCCCGCGATGCCTGTCCCGAGGACCAGGCGGCGAGCGGGCAGGCGGTGCGGCAGGCGATACGCGGCGGCCCAGGCCAGTGCCAGACCGAGGATCGCGGAGCCGAGCGCTTCCAAGAACATCAGGGGGTCCCTCCCGCACGGCCGTGTGCACTTCGGTCGTAGCCCTGCATACCCGTGACCTGCGGAATGCAATCCTCCTCTGTGAGCGAGTTGTGCTCCATCCGTGAAGCACGGACACCAGGGGCGAGAGCATGGAAAAGGGGCTCGGCGGCAGTTGCCACCGAGCCCCTCTTCTTCGCCTTACAGCGCGCTGAAGCCCACCTTGCGCGTCGTCGGCTCGCCGAGCTCCACGTAGGCGAGGCGGTCCGCCGGGACCAGGACCTTGCGGCCGTGGTCGTCCACGAGGCTGAGCAGCTGCGACTTGCCGGCCAGCGCCTCGGACACCGCGCGCTCGACCTCTTCCGGGGTCTGACCGCTCTCCAGAACGATCTCGCGGGGCGCGTGCTGCACGCCGATCTTGACCTCCACGGCTATGTCCCTCCGACGGTCACTGATGTGCGCGTTCGTCCGCGCCGTACGCAGCACACATTAGCCCGGTGAGGGGACGTACATGTTCCGCCCGAGAACGCCAGGAGCGAACATCCGGTGGGAACAAAGTGGCGGTCGGTGGTCGTCCCCCGTGGTGACCCCGGTGATCCCCGCGACCAGTGGTGCCGCGATCCCCGTGATCAGTGCTGCTCGCTGCCGTGCAGCGGGAAACCGGCGATGCCCCGCCATGCCAGCGAGGTCAGCAGCTGCACCGCCTGGTCGCGCGGCACGCTGCGGTCGCTGTGCAGCCAGGAGCGGGCCACCACCTGGGCGAGTCCGCCGAGACCCGAGGCCAGCAGCATCGACTCGGCCTTGGACAGACCGGTGTCCTCCGCGATGACCTCGCAGATCGCCTCCGCACACTCGAACGTGACCTTGTCGACCCGCTCGCGCACCGCGGGCTCGTTCGTCAGGTCCGACTCGAAGACCAGACGGAACGCGCCGCCGTCGTCCTCCACGTACGCGAAGTACGCGTCCATGGTCGCCCGCACCCGCAGCTTGTTGTCCGTGGTGGACGCCAGGGCGGCACGTACGGCCTGCAGCAGTGACTCGCAGTGCTGGTCGAGCAGCGCGAGGTAGAGGTCGAGCTTGCCGGGAAAGTGCTGGTAGAGCACCGGCTTGCTGACGCCCGCGCGTTCGGCGATGTCGTCCATCGCGGCCGCGTGGTATCCCTGCGCGACAAACACTTCCTGGGCAGCGCCGAGGAGCTGGTTGCGTCGGGCACGGCGCGGCAGGCGTGTGCCCCGCGGGCGCGCCGCCTCTGTCTGCTCGATGGCTGTCACGCCGCCTCCCAAAATCGTCCACATTGCGGTGAGCGCCGCGCGGCCATCGTACTTTTCGGTAACCGTGGTGTGCGCGGTGCGAGCGCAGAATTTCACGGACCGGACGCCGGTGAAAACCCTGCATAAACCTTCATCAAGGGGCATACCGGGCGGTCGTGTCTTCTCCGACCCCGCCCCGGTTCGCCTCACCTCGCCTCAGCGGTAGTCGTCCTCGTCGAGTTCGACGACCCTCGCCTGTTCCGCGAGGTCCGCCTCGTTGGCGCTGTCCGTGTCCGCATCGGTCAGCGGTTCGTCGCGGTGGAGTGCCAGGTCCGCGTGCTGTTCGGCCGCGTCGGCTTCGGGGGCCTCGACACCGATCTCGGTGTCGTCGGATTCCTCGATGGTCTCGGGGTCGGTGGGGTCGACGGTCATGTGTCCTCTTCCCGAGTGGGTGCGAGCGCGCTCTCGTGCGAGTAACGAGTGCCCTCGTCTATGAAGCCTATGAGAGTCGAGATCGGGACGCTATGCGATCGCGCCGCCGTCCGGCCGCCGGGCCGTCGTGCGACACCGGGTCCTGTGACTGCGAACACACGATCCAGCGCGTGATCGTCTCGTAACATTGCCGCATGTCTTCGACCGAACTGCCGTCCGTGCTGGCCACTTCCGTCGCTCCGAAGGTCGGGACCGTCAGGGTGGCCGCGGGGGAGCGGCTGCGCACGGTCGGGCTCCCCGGGATCACGCTGACGGTCCGGTCGAGACCGCCGGTGCGGGAGGGGCTGCCGCCCGCGCTGTACGTGCACGGTCTCGGCGGTTCCTCGCAGAACTGGTCGGCGCTGATGCCCCTCCTGGACGGCCTCGTGGAAAGCGAGGCCGTCGATCTGCCGGGCTTCGGCGACTCGCCGCCACCGGACGACGGCGACTACTCGGTGACCGGGCACGCGCGCGCGGTCATCCGTTTTCTCGACGCGGCCGAGCGCGGTCCCGTGCATCTCTTCGGGAACTCGCTGGGCGGAGCCGTCACCACGCGCGTCGCGGCGGTACGGCCCGATCTCGTCCGCACGCTCACCCTCGTCTCGCCGGCGCTCCCGGAGATCCGGGTGCAGCGCTCGGCCGTGCCGACGGCGCTGCTGGCCCTGCCCGGCGTGGCGGGCCTGTTCACCAGGTTCACCAAGGACTGGTCCGCCGAACAGCGCGTACGGGGAGTCACGGCGCTCTGTTACGGCGACCCCGGCATGGTCACGCCCGAGGGATTCCGCAACGCGGTCGAGGAGATGGAGCGGCGGCTCGCCCTCCCCTACTTCTGGGACGCCATGGCACGCTCGGCACGCGGCATCGTGAACGCGTACACACTGGGTGGCCAGCACGGACTGTGGCGCCAGGCCGAGCGGGTGCTCGCGCCGACGCTCCTCGTGTACGGAGGCCGCGACCAGCTCGTCTCGTACCGTATGGCCCAGCGGGCGGCACGAGCCTTTCGCGACTCGCGGTTGCTGACGTTGCCTGACGCGGGACATGTGGCGATGATGGAGTACCCGGAGACCGTGGCCACGGCCTTCCGCGAACTCCTCGCGGACACCGGCGAGTTGGCCGACACCGGCCCTACCAGCGCGAGGAGCTGAGGCGGGACGTGGGACGTCACAGCCGCCGCGGGCCGGCCCCGAAGGGCGACACCGCCGACATACACGTGGTTCCCGCTGCCCGGTCGGAACCGCAGCCGGAGAAGAGGAAGTGGTCCGGGCGCCGGCGGGGGTCGGCCGAACGGCAGGCTCCTCAGCCGCCCACGGGCGGGACGCCGGCCCAGGGCATGCCCCGGCTGCCCGAGGGCTGGGCACCCCGGGGGTCCGAGGGCGTACCGGGGCAGGGAGTTCCGCGGGCCGGGGGCGGGATGCCTCAGGGTGGAGCCCCGGGCAGGGCTCCCGGCAGGGCCCCGGGTGGGACTTCGGGATTCGCGGGTGGCGCGCAGGCCGGGGGACCTTCGCGGTTCTCCGGCGGTCCGGCGGCGCGAGGAGCGGCCGGCGGGGCGACCGGTGGAGGAGCGCCCACCGGGCGGCTTCCCGACGGCACGCCCGCGTACGGGTTTCCGCGCCTCCCCGACGGGACTCCGGCGCACGGGTTCCCGCGGATGCAGGACGGCACGCCCGCTCATGGGTTTCCGCGCTTCCAGGACGGCACTCCCGCCGCCGGCTTCCCGCGGCCGCAGGACGGCACCCCTGCCCACGGCTTTCCGAGGCCGCAGGACGGCACGCCTGCCCACGGGTTTCCGCGGTTGCCCGACGGGACTCCGGCGCACGGGTTTCCCCGGCTGCCCGACGGGACTCCGGACCGTGGCGCGCCGCGCTATCCCGACGGCACTCCCGCGCACGGCGTACCGCGGGTCCGTGGTGGGCATCCCGAGCAGCGCGAAAACGGCGGTGCCTGGGGCGAGTTGAGGGGTGGTCCGCGGGCGGGCGTCGGGTACGGAGCGCCGCAGGGATCCCCGCAGGGATCTCCGCAAGGGCCTCCCGGGGCAGTGCGGCCCGGGCCCGGGGAAGGCCAGGGCCTGCCGCAGGGCCGGTCCGGCCCGACGGTTCCCCGGCAGCGGTTCGCGCCGCCCAGGTCGGGAGCCGGTGGCCCCCGGCAGGCCTACGTGGACGCCTTCGACCGGGGCGAGGACCCCTTCGCGCCCCGTTCTGCCGCCGAGGCGGCGCTTCGCTCGGACCCTTACGCCTCCGTCACCGTCTGGGACGACGAGGTCGAGCACAAGGTGGCCCCGGGCGGGCGCAGGACGCCTCCGGGCGATCAGGAACCTCCGGACGCGCGGCCCGAGAAGGCCGGGGGAGGCAAGGGCCGGGCCTTCACCGGCATCGCGGCCGCCGCCGTCACCACCGTCCTGGCCGTCGTCGTGGCCGGACAGGTCATCGGCGGACGTGAGGACGACTCCGTACGCCCGCAGTCCGCGAGTGGCGCCGACCGGGAGGCCAAGGACTCGGCGTCGCGCACCGACAGCCGGCCGGTCCCGTCCTCATCGGCGGGGGCGGATGCGGCTGCTGGTGCTGGCGCTGGTGCGGCCACGCTGTCGTACTCCCAGCAGATGGCGAAGAAATATCCCCTGGCGGCGGATCTCAAGGGCTCCGGGGAGTTCGACGCGATCTCCGGGTTCGACAAGGCGCCGGGGACCGGGCGGAAGTACACCTACCGCGTCGACGTCGAGAAGGGCCTCGGTCTCGACGGTGCGCTCTTCGCGGAGGCCGTGCAGAAGACCCTGAACGACGACCGGAGTTGGGCCCACGACGGCGGCCGTACCTTCGAGCGGGTCTCCTCCGGGAAGTCCGACTTCGTCATCACCCTGGCAAGCCCCGGGACGACGGCGTTCTGGTGTGCCAAGTCGGGCCTCGACACCACCGAGGACAACGTCTCCTGCGACTCGGCCTCCACCGAACGCGTGATGATCAACGCGTACCGCTGGGCCCAGGGTTCCGAGACGTACGGCGACAAGATGTACGCGTACCGCCAGATGCTGATCAACCACGAGATCGGCCACCGGCTCGGCTTCGGCCATGTGAGCTGCAGTGTGGACGGCGCGCTCGCCCCCGTCATGCAGCAGCAGACCAAGTTCCTCGACCACGACGGAATCCGCTGCCGGCCCAACCCCTGGGCGTTCCCCGGGAACTGACGGCTTTCCCGAGGGCTGGCGGCCGCTCGCCGGAAACCGGCGGGCCGTGACATGACGAAACGTGTTCGGTTGATCTCTTAGCGCGACAGAACGCGACCCGCACGGGAAAGTTACGACCGTTCACCCCTTTTGGTGGCGCGATGGACAACCGTCCATCGCGCCACCGTCATGTCCGCATACGTTCGTCCCGCTGTGAGCCGCCGGGTCAACGGCGGCTCCCCATACGGGAGATCGGGGGTGCGCTCGTGCGCATCGGACTGCTTACGGAGGGTGGCTATCCGTATGTGAGCGGTGATGCCAGGCTCTGGTGCGACCGGCTCGTACGCGGGCTCGGGCAGCACGAGTTCGACATCTACGCGCTCAGCCGCAGCGAGCAACAGGAGGACGAGGGCTGGATCGAACTCCCGCCCCAGGTCAGCCGCGTACGCACCGCACCGCTGTGGACCGCCGAGGACGACGGTGTCGGATACGGGCGACGGGCACGGCGGCGCTTCGCCGAGTGTTACGAGGAGTTGGCGGCGGCCGTGTGCGCCGGGGACGCGCCGGTGGGATCCGCCGCGTTCGAGGGGGCGGCCGGGTCTGCGGCGGCAGCCGGATCCGCCGGAGCGGCCGGGGGCGGAGGGGCGGTCGGGGGTGCCTCCGCGGGTGCTTCTGCGGGTGTGGCGGACCGTTTCGGCAGTGCGCTGTACGGGCTGGCGGAACTCGCCCGGGACGAGGGCGGACTGGTCGGCGCCCTGCGCTCCGAGACCGCCGTGCGCGCCCTGGAGCGGGCCTGCCGCGCGCCCGGCGCACTTCGTGCCGCACGCGGCGCACGCGTACCGGATCTGCTCACCGTCGCCGCCCAGGTGGAGCGCACGCTGAGACCGCTGTCCCTCGACTGGTACGAGGACGACGGGCTCGGCTCGGTCGACCTGTGCCACGCCACCTCCGGCGGCGCGGCGGCCCTACCCGGGCTGCTGGCGCGGCACTTCACGGGCGTGCCCCTGCTCGTCACCGAGTACGGCGTGCAGCTGCGGGCGCACTATCTGGGTGCGCGGGAGGATCTGGAGGGCCGTGCGGCCTCGTCCTCGGCGCGGGCGCTGCTCGCCGCGTTCCACGGCCGGCTCGCCGCCGAGGCCTACCGGCAGGCCGAGATCATCACGCCCGGCAACACGCACGCCCGCCGCTGGCAGGAGCGCTGCGGCGCCGACCGCGCCAGGATCCGTACGGTCTATCCGGGCATGGAGGCGTCCCGCTTCTCGGACGTGGGCGAGAGCGCCGAAGCCGCCGACGCGGACACCCTGGTGTGGGTCGGGCGCATCGAGCCCGCCAAGGACCTGATCTCGCTGCTGCACGCCTTCGCGGAGATCCGCAAGGACGAGCCGAAGACGCGGTTGCGCATCGTCGGCGCACCGTCCGAGGGGCTGGAGGGCGCGACCTATCTGGCGCACTGCAAGGCGCTGGCCGCGCAGCTCTTCCCCGACGAGGCGGACGGTGTGCACACCGTCGGCGACAACCCTGTCTCCTTCGAGGAGATCGGCGGACCGGAGGTACCGACCCTCCCGGAGGCGTACGCGGCGGGGTCCGTCGTCGTCCTGTCCAGCGTCGTCGAGGGCTTCCCGATCAGCCTCGTCGAGGCGATGTTCTGCGGACGCGCCACGGTCTCCACCGATGTCGGCGCGGTCGTGGAGGTCATCGGCGGTACGGGTCTCGTGGTGCCGCCGCGCAATCCGCGGGCGCTCGCCGAGGCGTGCGTCTCCCTGCTGCGCGACCCCGAGCGTCGTGCGCGCCTCGGCGCGGCGGCACGCGCGCGTGCGCTCGAACTGTTCACCGTCGAGCAGAACATCACGGCATTTCACGGCATTTACCTTGAGATCGTTTCGCGCTGTCCGGTCCCGAGGGTCGTCGTCGACGCCTCGGGTGAGCCCTTGCCGTTCGCCATACCGGCCGAGGCCCATGTGCCGGGGCGGTGGGCCGACTCCGGCACACGACTGGTCGCGGGCAGACCGGGGCCGGGATGGGCGGCGGGACCGCCCGTCCGGGGTGTCCCGCTCGGGTACGCCTCGGGGGCCGCTTCCGGCGAGCCCGTGCCCGCGGGGGAGGGGGCGTGGTGAACGGACGGCGACGGACGGGGCGCGCGGACGCCACCCAGGCACCGGGAAGCCCCGAGGCATGGGACGCAAGGTCCGAGGAGTGGCTGATGGGCGTCGACGAGCCGGGGACACCGGACGCCGAGGTCGGCGAGACGAGGGTGGTCGACGTCCAGCCCGGAGAAGTCCGCGTGGTGGACGTGCAGTTGGGGGAGTCGAGGGTGGCGGATGCCCGGCGCGCGTGGGATGCCGTCTCTCGCGAGGGTGCCGGTGCCGGTGTTGGCTTGGGCGCAGGTGTTGGCTTGGGTGCGGGTGCGGGTGCGGGTGCGGGTGCGGGTGCGGGTGCGGGTGCGGGCTTGGGTGCCGGGGTGGCGCCGGCTTCCGGCCGGAAGCCGACGTCTCACGCGAGCCAGGCCGCTTCTGTCGTCCACGGGGCTTCCGTCCACGGGAGTGAGTCGGCCGGGTCCGACCGCGATGCGTCCGCCTACGCCGGGGGAGGCGCTGCCGCGGACCGCAAGCCCTCCGCCCGGCGCGGTGCCGTCGACCCCGTGAAGGCCCTCATGCACCGCCACCGCGAGTTGTGCGAACGCGCGGTGGACCCGCTGGAGATCGCTGCGGGGCTGGAGGCACACGGTGTGACCGACCGGACCGCCACGCGCTTCCGGCACCGGGACGTGTTCTCGCTCGCCGAGGAGATGTACGCGCGCGTGCCCCGCGCCGGTGACACGGCACCGCGGTCCGAGGCGCCGGACAGCCCGAAGGTGCGCGCCGACTGGGCTCTGCTCACCCTGCTGCCGGGCGCCCTGTGCGCGGCGACCGTGACCGGGCTCCGGCTCACGGAGGGACGGCCGCGTCTCGCGGTGGCCGTCGTGGGCGTGTTCGCCATCTCCCTGGGCCTGCGCGCGGCCGTCCGCCGCGGCCCGCTGAGTGCCGCACGCGCGTGGCACCCGACCACGTCCACGCGCGCGTGGACGTGCGGGCTCCTCGCCTACGCCCTTCTCGGCGACGGCCTGCTCGCCGCGGGCATCGAGGGCGGCCCCGACGGACCGCCCACCGGCGGCTCCGGCAGCCCCTGGCCGATAGCCCTCGCGTCCGTTCTCGCCCTCACCCTGGCCGTCGTCCCGGCGGCCTGGTGCGCACACCTCTTCGCCGTACGCGCCCGGCGCCGACTCGCCACCAGCCGGGGCCTGGAGGAGTTCGCCTCCTCCGTGAGGCCCCTGCTCCTGGGCGTGTTCGGACTGTTCCTCTGCGCCCTGGGCGGCCTGCTCGCCGGCAGCGGGGCATGGCTGGGCGAACCTCCCGCGTACGCCGCGGCCGGAGCCCTCGGCGCGCTTCTGCTGCTCGCCCGGCTCCTCACCGTGCACGGCTTCACGCACGCTCCCGCCGTCATCCTCGCGGCCGCGGGCACGGCCCAGGCGCTGGCACTGGTGAGCGTCTTCGCCGGCCGCCTGCCCGGCTGCTCGCTGCTGGCCCGGCCCGTCGAGACCGCGGCCGCCGCCTGGGGGCCGGGATCCGTCCCCGCCCTTGTGTGGGGAGGGGCGGCACTCGTCCTCCTGATCCACGCGACCAGGACCCTCACCCGGGCCTCGGCCCACGCGGCACACGGAGACACACCGTGAACCGCCCCCGGCGCCCGGCCTCCGTGCCGAGCGCCCTTCCCGCGGGGCCGACACCGCGGGCCTTCCGCACGACCCACGGCAACACCCTGAAGGAGAACGCCAGATGATCACCCTCCGCATCGGAGAATCCGCCCCGGGAGCCGCCCGATGAGGGTGCTGCTGATCGGAGCCAACGGATACCTTGGCCGGTTCGTCGCAGACCGCCTCCTCGCCGACCCCGCCGTGCAGCTCACCGCGCTCGGCCGGGGCGACGACGCGGACGTGCGCTTCGACCTCGCAAGCGGCAGCCCGGGAGCGCTCACCCGCTTCCTGGACGCGGTACACCCCGGCGTCGTCGTCAACTGCGCCGGAGCCACCCGCGGCGGCGCCCGCGAGCTGACCCGGCACAACACCGTCGCCGTCGCCACCGTCTGCGAAGCCCTGCGCCGCAGCGGCTGCGGAGCGCGCCTCGTGCAGATCGGCTGCGGCGCGGAGTACGGCCCCAGCCAGCCCGGCTCCTCCACGGCCGAGGACGCCGTGCCCCGCCCCGGCGGCCCTTACGGCGTCAGCAAGCTCGCCGCCACCGAACTGGTCCTCGGGTCCGGCCTCGACGCCGTCGTCCTGCGGGTGTTCTCGCCCGCAGGCCCCGGCACCCCGGCCGGCTCGCCCCTCGGCCGCCTCGCCGAGGCCATGCGCCGCGCCATGCAGTCCGGCGACGGCGAACTCAAACTCGGTGGCCTCGGTGTCCAACGCGACTTCATCGACGTACGCGACGTCGCCCGTGCCGTCCATGCCGCCTCCCTCTCCGCCGCACAGGGCGTCATCAACATCGGATCCGGTCGTGCCGTACGCCTCCGCGACGCCGCCTCCGTCCTCGCACGCGTCGCCGGCTACGGCGGTGCCCTGCACGAACTCGACGGACCGCCCGTCCCGGTCAGGCCATCCATCGGCCACCCCCGCTCCGAACCCGAGCACACGGCCCCGACCGCCTACCCCTACCCGGACGGCTGCGGCAGCTGGCAGCAGGCCGACGTGCGCACCGCACGAGACCGGCTCGGCTGGCGCCCCCGGATCAACCTCGAGGAATCCCTCGCCGACATCTGGATGGAGGCGGCATGCCGCATCTGACCAGCACCGCAACGGGCACCGCGAGCACCGACTTACGGGTCGGCTTCGGTATCCCCGGCTATGCGCACCCCCTTGTCGCCCCGGTCGAATGGGGCGAACTCACCCGCCCCGGCACCCCCTTGCACTGGGTCGTCCTGAACGTCGCCGACGGCCCCGGCACCCGCCCCGACCCCCGCTGTCTGGAAGCGGCCGGACGCCTGCGCAACGCGGGCGTCCGTGTCCTGGGCCACCTGGATGTGACGTACGGCGCACGAGCCTTCGGCGAGCTCGTCTCCGACGCACACCGTTATCGCGACTGGTACCAGGTCGACGGTTTCCTCCTGGACCGCTGTCCCACGGAGCGGACAGCGCTGCCCGAGATCCGTCGCACGGCCACCAGCCTGCGCGCGCTCTTCGGCGAGGGCCGCGAGGGCCATGTCGTCCTCGGCCACGGCAGCCACCCGTATCCCGGATATGCCGAGGCCGCCGACCAGTTGGTGACCTTCGCCGGGCCCTGGAGCGACTACCGCTGGTCGCAGGTGGCCGAGTGGACCGCCGAGTACCCGCCCGAGCGCTTCTGCCACTTCGTGCACAGCGTGCCGCGCGGCCATCTCGACGAGGCACTGCGCATCGCCCGCTGGCAGGGCGCCTCGACGATCTACTTCACCGACCGCACGGATCGCGGCGGTTCGGCCGACCCCTGGGAGAGCATGCCCGGCTACTGGGACGAAATCGTCTCGCGGATCGGAACGGGTGTCTCGGAATGAAGAAGGGCGTGGCAGTGTTACGGGGAGAACAACTGTAGTGATTGACCGACCAACGGAGTCCCCGTGTCGCTGCCACCCCTGGTCGAGCCAGCTGCTGAGCTCACCGTAGACGAGGTCCGCAGGTACTCCCGCCACCTGATCATCCCCGACGTGGGCATGGACGGGCAGAAGCGGCTGAAGAACGCCAAGGTGCTCTGTGTGGGCGCCGGCGGCCTGGGCTCGCCGGCGCTGATGTACCTGGCCGCCGCCGGCGTGGGCACGCTCGGCATCGTGGAGTTCGACGAGGTCGACGAGTCGAACCTGCAGCGCCAGATCATCCACAGCCAGGCGGACATCGGCCGCTCCAAGGCCGAGTCGGCCCGCGACAGCGTGCTGGGCATCAACCCGTACGTGAACGTGGTCCTTCACGAAGAGCGGCTCGAGGCCGAGAACGTGATGGACATCTTCAGCCAGTACGACCTGATCGTCGACGGCACGGACAACTTCGCGACCCGCTACCTGGTCAACGATGCGTGCGTGCTGCTCAACAAGCCGTACGTCTGGGGCTCCATCTACCGCTTCGACGGCCAGGCGTCGGTCTTCTGGTCCGAGCACGGCCCCTGCTACCGCTGCCTCTACCCGGAGCCCCCGCCGCCGGGCATGGTCCCCTCCTGCGCCGAGGGCGGCGTCCTCGGTGTGCTGTGCGCGTCGATCGGCTCCATCCAGGTCAACGAGGCCATCAAGCTCCTCGCGGGCATCGGTGAGCCGCTCCTCGGCCGCCTGATGATCTACGACGCCCTGGAGATGCAGTACCGCCAGGTCAAGGTCCGCAAGGACCCGAACTGCGCGGTCTGCGGCGAGAACCCCACCGTCACCGAGCTCATCGACTACGAGGCCTTCTGCGGCGTCGTCTCCGAAGAGGCCCAGGAGGCGGCGGCCGGCTCGACGATCACTCCCAAGCAGCTCAAGGAGTGGATCGACGACGGCGAGAACATCGAGATCATCGACGTCCGCGAGATCAACGAGTACGAGATCGTCTCGATCCCCGGCGCCAAGCTGATCCCGAAGAACGAGTTCCTCATGGGCACCGCCCTGGCGACTCTCCCGCAGGACAAGAAGATCGTCCTGCACTGCAAGACGGGTGTCCGCAGCGCGGAGGTCCTCGCGGTCCTCAAGTCGGCCGGTTTCGCGGACGCCGTGCACGTGGGCGGCGGCGTGATCGGCTGGGTCAACCAGATCGAGCCGGAGAAGCCCATCTACTAGGGACAGGCTTCGCAGGCACAGGCCTTGCGACGAGGGGCTCGGCACCAGGTGCGCCGGGCCCCTTTTCGTTGCCCCGGTCGGGATCGCTCCGGTCGGGACCGGCCCGATCAGGATTGCTCCGGTCGGAACCGGCCCGCTCAGGGCTGCCCCGGTCGGGTTCGCTCCCGTCGGGGCCGCCCGGACCGCTACTCGCAGACCTTGCCGTCCTGCGGCACCTTCCCGTCCAGCAGGTAGTCGTTCACCGTGCTGTCGACACAGTCGCTCCCGCTGCCGTACGCCCCGTGTCCCTCGCCCTTCCAGGTGAGCTGCACACCGACGCCCTTGCCCAGCTCGTCGGCCATCTTGCGGGCACCCTCGTACGGCGTCGCCGGGTCGCCGGTGTTGCCCACCACCAGGACGGGCTCCGCGCCGGGCGCGCTCACCTCCGCCGTCTCGTGCTGGCCGGCCACCGGCCAGTCGTGGCACCAGCCCGCCGTGTCCCAGCCCATCGAATCGCCGAAGACGGGCGAGATCCTCCGGAACTCGGGGAGCAGCGCCTTCGCCTCGGCGGGCGTCGGCCGCTCCTTGTCGTCCAAGCACGATATGACCCGTTGTGAATGCGTCGTCGTGCCGTAGCGCCCCGACGCATCACGGTCGTTGTAGCCGTCGGCCTGCGCGAGCAGTTCCGTACCGTCGCCGTCCTCGGCCGCTTCGAGCGCGCTGGTGAGCGCGGGCCAGGACGACTTGCTGTAGAGCGGGTAGATGACGCCGGTGAGGGCCAGCTGCTGGGTGAGATCGCGGCCACTTGTCGTCGGCAGCGGCTCGGAGTCGATCCGCTTCAGCAGGTCGACGATCTTCTGGGAGCCCTCCTGCGGGTCCTGGCCCGTCGACTTGAGGTAGTCCTCCAGGGCGCGCTGGAAGCCCTTTGCCTGGTTCTTGGCGTGGCCCACCGTGCCGGCGCTCGGGTCGACAACCGCGTCGAGGAGCAGACGCCCCACGTTCTTGGGGAACAAGTGGGCGTACACGCCGCCCAGTTCCGTGCCGTACGAGATGCCGAAGTAGTGCATCTTCTGGTCGCCGAGGACATGGCGCATCAGGTCCATGTCCCGGGCCGTGTCGGTGGTCGAGACGTGCTCCATGAGCTTGCCCGCCGACTTCTCGCAGCCCTTGCCGAAGTCGGCCGCGTCCTTGAGGAACGTGGTCTCCTCGGCGGAGGTGTCCGGCGTGGTGTCGACCGACTCGGCCGTCTGGATCTCCTTGTTGTCACGACAGCGCACGCCCTCGCTGGCCGCGACGCCGCGCGGGTCCCAGCTCACCAGGTCGTACCGCTTGTGGAGCTCGGCGAACGTGGGTCCGTACGGCGGCAGATAGTCGACGCCCGAGCCGCCCGGGCCGCCGAAGTTGAACAGCAGTGAGCCGATGCGCTCGTCCGAGGAGCCGCTCGACTCGCTGCGGATCAGCGCTATGCCGATGGTCTCGCCCGTCGGCTTCGACCAGTCCAGCGGCACCTTGAGCGTCGCGCACCGCCAGTCGCCGCCCGGGGCGGGGCCGGTCTCCGTCGACTTGCAGCCGCCCCAGTCGAGCTTCTGCGACGTGAGGGAGGCGGGCAGCCCAGTGGTGTCGGAGGGCGCCGCGGCAGGCGGCCTTCCGTCGTCCTTGCTCTCGTCCCCGTCGCTCCCGGACGAGCCGCTGCAGCCGGCCACCAGCAACGCGGCGGCGGCCACAGCCGTCCACCGTGCGATACGCGCCATGAACACTTCCCCCCTCGCGGGTGTCGTCCGCCGGATGTCGCGGATGACAGTCAGGCAATAGTAGGCAGATGGCCGCGAGCGCCGTGAAGCCCTGTGGATAACCGTCTGACCTGCTATTTCACGAGCAGACCTGGCCGGTCGGCGGGACCTTGCCGTTCAGCAGATAGCCGTTCACGGTGTCGCGCACGCATTTGTTTCCACTGTCGTACGACCCATGCCCCTGGCCCTTGTACGTCAGCTCCACCCCGACTCCCTTGCCGAGCGAGTCCACCATCTTGCGGGCGCCCTCGTACGGCGTCGCCGGGTCGCCGGTGTTGCCGACCACGAGGATCGGTGCCGAGCCCAGCGCGCTCACGTCCGGGTGGTCGGCGGCGCCCGCCACGGCCCAGTCGGTGCAGCCGACCAGGCCCCACGCCAGATAGTCGCCGAAGAGGGGCGAGGCCCTGCGGAACTCCGGAAGCTTCGCCTGCACGTCGGCGGTGGTGTAGCGGGGCTTGTCGTCGGCGCAGTTGATGGAGACGTTGGCGGCGGCGATGTTGCTGTACTCGCCGTCCTGGTTCCGCCCGTTCATCGAGTCGGCCAGCAGCATCAGCACCCGGCCGTCACCGTCGTACGCCTGCTGGAGTCCCTCGGTGAGGTACTCCCAGAAGTCCTGCGAGTACAGGGACTGCGCGATGCCGCTGGTGGCGGCGGTCTGGGTCAGCTGCCGGGGGAAGACGCCCGGGATCGGTCTGCTTTCGAGGTCCGTGAGCAGTTTCGCGATCCGGTCCTTGACGTCCTGGGCGCTGTTGCCGAGCGGACAGTCCTCCGTCTTCGACGTGCAGTCCTCGGCGAAGTTGTCGAGTGCGAGCTGGAAGCCCTTGGCCTGCCCGAGCGATCCCTGCTCCGAGTTCTGTGTCGGGTCCACGACCGCGTCGAAGACGGCCCGCCCCACCTTCTTGGGGAACAAGTGGGCGTACACGCCGCCCAGTTCCGTGCCGTACGAGATGCCGAAGTAGTGCAGCTTGTCGTCGCCGAGGACCTGCCGCATCAGGTCCATGTCGCGGGCCGCGTCGGTGGTGCGTACGTACGGGAGGGTCTTGCCGGAGTTCTTCTCGCAGGCCGCGTTGAACTCCTTGGTGTTCTCCAGGAGCGTCTTCTGTTCGGCCGGGTCGTCGGGGGTGGCGTCCTGCTGGAAGTACTCGTCGAGCTGTTCGTTGTTCTCGCACTTCACGCCCGCGCTGCGGCCCACGCCCCGGGGGTCGAAGCTGACCAGGTCGTAGCGGGTGCGCAGTTGCTCGTAGTCCTGGCCGAACGCGGGGAGCGTGGTCACGCCCGAGCCGCCGGGGCCGCCGAAGTTGAAGACCAGTGAGCCGATGCGCTTGTCCTTGGCGCCGCTCGCCTCCGCGCGGATCAGCGCGAGCCCGATCGTGTCCCCTTTGGGCTTGTCCCAGTCCAGCGGCGCCTTGAGGGTCGCGCACTTCCACGTGTCACCGTCAGGCAGGGGCGACGGGGCATCGCCGCCACCCTCGGCCTCGGAGGGCTCCGGGCAGTCCTTCCAGCTCAGCTTCTGCGCCGACAGGTCCTCGTCCTTGGAGTCCCCGTCGCCGCCGCAGCCGGCGAGGGCCGCCGACAGCAGAACGGCGGTGGCGGTCAGGGCGGCGGCCCGCAGCGGGGAAGGGTTCGGCATGCTCCCATCCTGAGGTCGCCCGGAGCGGGGCGCTCGGGACACGGTCCGTGCGGGTGAGAGCCCCGAGGCACCTCTGTGGAGCGCGCTCTCGTGTCCCGGGGGCCGCTCAGGGGCGAGCCCAGGGGTCAGAGCGCGCCCTTGCGCGTGAGGTGGTTGAAGAACAGCCACCCCGGCAGCACGGGCAGCCACAGCGTGAGCAGTCGGTACAGGAGGACGGCGGGCGCCGCGACCTCGCTGGGGAGCCCGACGGCGATCAGACCGACCGTGAGGGTCGCCTCGACCGCGCCCACGCCACCCGGGGTCGGTGCGGCGGAACCGAGCGCGTTTCCGGCGAGGAAGACCACGGCGACACTGGCGATGCTCAGCGAGGGCATGCCCTCGGTCCCGAACGCCCGGACCGACGCGTCGAGGCACATCACGAAGCAGGCCGTCAGCAGAAGCATGCCGCCGATGCCGGTGAGGAGCTTCTGCGGCCGCTGGAGCACATCCAGCATGCGCGGCACGACACCCGCGAAAAGCGACCTCACGCGCGTGACGACGAATTTCCGCAGGAACGGCACCGACGTCACCACGAGGACAAGGACCGCGACGGTCAGCAGACCCGCGATGACGGTCCTGGACGGCGACAAGGAGGGCGTCTTCTCGGTACCCGTCAGATAGCCGAAGGACAGCAGCATCAGGATGTGACAGCCGAGCCCGAACAGCTGCGACGCGCCGACACTCGCCACCGCGAGCCCCGGCCGTACCCCCGAGCGCTGGAGGAACCGCGTGTTGAGGGCGACACCGCCCACCGCCGCGGGCGCCACGATCTTCACGAAGGACCCCGCGACCTGCGCGGCCACGGTCCGCATGAACGGCACCCGCTCGGGCACGAAGCCCAGCAGGCTCATCGCCGCCGCGAAGTAGCTCAGCATCGAGAAGAGCACGGCGGCGGCGACCCAGCCCCACTCGGCGTTGTCGAAGAGCGTGCCGAACTCGATGTGCGTGAGCTGCGTCAGGAGGAAGTAGGCGCCGAACGCGCCCGCGATGAAACTGATCAGGGTGCGAGGCCGGATGCGTTCCAGACGGGCCGGTTCGACGGGTGCCTGCGGCCTGATCAGGAGCACCTGGTGACGGATCTGGGTGAGCAGATCCTCCTCGCGCGCCTCCTCGAGGGCGTCGTCGATGGCGCGCTTTTCGGCCCGCTGTTCGGCGCGTACGGCCTTCTTGTCGGGCTTCTCCAGGACGGGTCTGGTCGCCTCGGGAGTGTGCTCGTGCTCCTCGGCGCGGGCCAGCTTGGCCTGCCGGGATGCCTCCAGGACGGCCTCGCGCTCGCGCTCCGACCGCTCCCGGGCCAGCTTCCGCAGCGTCGCGCGGTGGGAGCGGGTGAGCGCGATGGGCTGCAGCATGGGCAGACAGTCCGCGACCGCGTCCGGGCCGAGGACCCCGACGGCCGACGCCACCGCGCGCTCCGCGCCGACCCGCAGGCCCAGCGTGGTCACCAGCTGGGCGACGTCCATGCGCAGCAGCAGCTCACCGGCCGCGATCTCGCCGTTGCGCAGATCCGTGAGGATCACCGTGCCGGAACGATCCACCAGGATCGCGTCGCCGGCGAGCCTGCGGTGCGCGATGCGCCGGGACTGCAGTGCCTGTACCTGATGCCAGGTGTCCCGGAGCAGGTTGTCGGTGATGTCCTCGTCCGGCAGCGAGTCGAGCGTGCGCCCACCGGTGTGCTCGTAGATCAGCATCACGGCGTCGGGGCCGAGCTCGGAGGTCGCGATCAGCTTGGGCGCGTTGGCTCCGGCCGCGATGGCCGCGTACGCGAGGAGGGCCTCCTGCTCCAGGGCCTGGCGCAACGACTGGAGGCTGCGGCGCGTGGTGATGCCGCGAAGCGTCAGACGGCGCCACACACGGTAGAAGAAGCCCTGCGCCTGCTGTTCGCGGTCGACGACCGTGACGTCCAGCGGTGGACCGTCCTGGAGCGTCACGAAGTACCGGCGGCCGCGATCGCCGTCCAGGGCCTCCGGAGTCTCGTCCCTGGCCGCGCTCACCGGGTGGAAGCCGACGTGCCGCAGGCCCGCCATCAGGGTCCGACCCGTGGGCCGCACGTTCGGCGAGCCGACCGCGTACAGCGTCCCGTACGCCACGCTCCAGCCGATCAGCACGGTCAGGATGATCGAGAACGGGGTCGTGTAGCCGGTGACCAGCATGGAGAAGGCGTCGAGCATCAGCACGACCCACAGCACCGCGCGCCAGCGTGGCCGACGCGACATGCCGACGGCCGTCATGTACGCGATGACCGGCGCGAGATAACCGTGCACCGGGTCGGTGAGGGCCTGGATGTCGCCGGGGGAGGGCTGTGTGAGTGCCTTCTGGATCGAGTCCGGGGCCGCCTTGGCGACCCACAGGTCGGTGGCGAGTGTCACACCGTGCGCGAGGACCGCGGCCAGCACACCGTCGGCGATGCGCAGCCCGTCACGCTTGATCAGCCGCTCGATGGCGAACGCGACCGGCACCAGCAGGATCGCGATGCTCGACGCGAGCCCCGCGATCTTGATCAGCAGGTCGGGTGCCTCGTCGGTGCCCTTGTTGATGTCCTGCGCCAGCCCCGATGTGGTGCCGTGCGCGAACGCGGCGATCGCCAGCAACAAGGCGACCGCGAGCACGCCCACCAGGAGACGCATCAGGTCGGAAGGGCGGTGCACGCGCGCGGGGAGCAGCGGTTCGTCGCCCTCGACCTCTTCGCTGTGGGCGTCGTCGTCGGCGCAGTCCGCCGCCTCGTCGCCCCTCTCCTTGTGCGCGTCCGCCTGTCCGTCGGGCCGCCCGTCAGGGGCCGCTTTCTTGGTCAGGTCGGCCTTCTCGGACGCGCTCGCAGCGCGCTCGTCCGTGCCGTCGTCGGTGTCCGGGCGCGACGAAACCTCAGAGGTGCCCTCCGCGTCTTCGGGGTGCACGCCCTGCTGTTTCATCGTCTCTTCTTGATCTCGTATCACCAGTAACCGCCCGCACGATGGTGGCATGCCCCGCCGACACAGGGGGGCATCAGGGTGCAATGCGGGGTCGCACAGTCTGCCCCAAGCGCTGCTCCGGGGCGAGGGATACGCACAGTCGCCACCACGTCACATTGTCGGTGCTCTGGGGCAGGATGGGCCGGATGAGCGAGCAGAGCCTTCCGGCGGACGCCCTGCCGGAGTACGCGGAGCGGGTCCTCGACGTCGCCGAGCTGATCCCGCCCGGGCGTGTCATGACGTACGGAGATGTCGCCGAATGGCTGGAGGAGGGCGGGCCCCGACAGGTCGGCCGCGTCATGGCCCTCTACGGAGGAGCGGTTCCCTGGTGGCGGGTCATACGCGCGGACGGCAAGCTGCTCCCCGGCCACGAGCTGGACGCGCTGGGCCACTACCGCGCCGAGGGCACGCCCCTGAAGGAGGCGAGCAGGGCCTCCGAGGGCCATCTCCCGCGGGTCGACATGAAACGGGCCCGGTGGGACGGCGGAGGGCGCACGGAGGGTCACACCTGACAGCTTCCGGCATCGAGCTGTCAGGAGGGGCACCGATGGCCCGTACGGGGGAAGCGGGGCACGCCCGTGACATGCCGTACGTTCGTGAGGCGGGAGACGCGTGTGCCGGGTGGGAACAAGAGGAAGCGCTGCTTCCATCACATCCACCGGCGTAGCGTCGACGGCGCGCATCCCGTTCACCCCGCGGCCACCGCCCTCCACGCGCGAGGGGCCATCCACCCGTAGCCCCACCACCACCCCTGAATGACGGCGTTCCGCGTCGACAGAGACAGACCCAAGCACACCCACCAGGACCGGCGAACCACGTGAGCTCCTCTTTCTCCACCAGGCGCCTGTCGCACCCCCAGGGGCGACAGGGGGCCCGTGGCGCTTACCGACTGGTGCGTACCCCGCCGGCCAGGGTGGCTCCCCCTCTGCTGGACGCAGGGCAGCGCGCGGCGGTTGACCACGAGCACGGCCCGCTGCTCGTTCTCGCAGGTCCGGGCACCGGCAAGACGACCACACTCGTGGAGTCCGTCGCGGCGCGGATCGCACGCGGCGCGGACCCCGAGCGGATCCTGGTGCTCACCTTCAGCCGCAAGGCCGCCGTCGAACTGCGCGACCGCATGGCGCTGCGCATAGGAGCGGCCCGCGCGCCCCAGGCGACGACCTTCCACTCCTTCTGCTACGCCCTGGTCCGCGCCCACCAGGACAGCGACCTGTTCGTGGAGCCGCTGCGGCTGCTCTCCGGCCCCGAACAGGACGTGGCGGTACGGGAACTGCTCGCGGGCCAGCCCGGCCTGGAGAAGCTCGGCCTCGCCCATGTGCGCTGGCCGGACGAGCTCCGCGCCTGCCTCACCACGCGCGGCTTCGCCGACGAGGTCCGCGCGGTCCTCGCCCGCAGCCGCGAACTGGGCCTCGGTCCCGACGCCCTCCAGGCCTTCGCGCGGCGCATCGGCCGCCCCGACTGGCTCGCCGCCTCCGCCTTCCTCGCCGAGTACCTCGACGTCCTCGACATGCAAGGAGTCCTCGACTACGCGGAACTGGTGCACCGCGCGGTCCTGCTCGCCCGCCGCCCCGAGGTCGCCGAGCGCCTCGCCGCCCAGTACGACGCCGTCTTCGTGGACGAGTACCAGGACACCGATCCGGCACAGGTACGGCTCCTGCACGCGCTCGCGGGCGGCGGCCGCACCCTCGTGGCCTTCGGCGACCCCGACCAGTCGATCTACACGTTCCGGGGCGCCGACGTGAACGGCATCCTCCAGTTCCCGGAGGCCTTCCCGCGCGCGGACGGTACATCGGCACCGATGGAGGTCCTCAGGACCTCACGCCGGTCCGGCGCCGGCCTCCTGGCGGCCACCCGGCTGCTGACCCAGCGCATGCCCCTGACCCGCCTCCCCGCGGAGAAAGTACGCGCCCACCGGGAGCTGGCCCCCGTACGGGACGGCGGCCGCGTCGAGGTCCACACGTATCCGACGCCCGGCACGGAGCTGGACAACATCGCGGACATCCTGCGCCGCGCCCACCTGGAGGACGGCGTCCCCTGGAACGAGATGGCCGTCCTGGTGCGCGCGGGCTCCCGCACCATCCCGACGATTCGCCGCACCCTCACCGCGGCCGGCGTCCCCCTCGACATCGACGGCGACGACCTGGCGTTGCGGCACGAACCGGCCGTGTCGCCGCTCCTGACGGCACTCAGGGCGGTGGCCGCGGCGGAGACCTCGGGCCCGGTGGGCGCCGCGGCGGGTGTGCGACCCGACGAGGACCAGCGTCCGGGTGAGGGCGTGCGTCCCGACGAGGACGTACGGGCGGACGAGAGCGTACGGGCCGATGAGGGCGTACGGGCCGGGGTGGACGAAAGCACGACCGGTGTGGATGAACACGCGACCGGCGTGCACGAACGCGCGGAGGCAGGCCACCAGGACGACCCACCCGTCGGGGAAGTCGGCGAGCAGGCCGAGGGAGCCGACGCGCCTCATGAGGACCCCGATCCCTCCCAGGATCCTGACTCCTCCGAGAACCCCGACTCCTCCCAGGACCCCGATCTCTCCGTGGACTCCGATCCCTCCGGGGACTCCGCGCCGGAAGCGCCATCTCCCGACAGGCCCTGGCTCGACACCGAGACCGCGCTCAGCCTCCTCGCGTCGCCGCTTGCCGGTATGGACGCCGCCGATCTGCGTCGTCTGGGACGCGCCCTGCGAGAGGAGGAGCGTGCCGCGGGCAACCATGTGCCGCCGCCCTCCGACGAGTTGCTGGCGCGAGCGCTGGCCGAGCCCGAGCGGCTGGTCGCCCACGACCCGTCGTACGCGCGCGGAGCCCAGCGTCTGGGTGCCCTGCTGCGGAAGGCACGAGAGCGCCTCGCGGGCGGCGGTACGGCCGAGGAGGCGCTCTGGGAGCTGTGGGACGGCACGCCCTGGCCGCAGCGCCTGGAGCGGGCCGCCCGGCGCGGCGGCGCGGCCGGCCGCAACGCGGACCGTGACCTCGACGCCGTGTGCGCGCTGTTCGCCACCGCCTCCCGCGCGGAGGAACGCACCGGAGGCCGTGGCGCCCTCAACTTCCTGGAGGAGATCGACGCCGAGGACATCGCGGCCGACACACTCACCCGCAGGGCCGTACGCCCCGACGCCGTACGGCTGATGACCGCACACCGCTCCAAGGGCCTGGAGTGGCGCCTCGTGGTCGTCGCGGGCGTCCAGGAAGGGCTGTGGCCCGACCTGCGTCGCCGCGGCTCCCTCCTGGAGGCCGACCGCATCGGACGCGACGGCCTCGCGGAGCCGCTGACCCCGGGAGCACTCCTCTCCGAAGAGCGCCGTTTGTTCTATGTGGCCGCCACGCGCGCGCGTGAGCGCCTCGTCGTCACCGCCGTGAAGGCCCCGGCAGACGACGGCGACCAGCCCTCGCGCTTCATCACCGAACTCGGCGTGGAGCCCAAGGACACGACGGGCCGCCCCCGTCGCCCCCTGTCCGTCGCCGCGCTCGTCGCCGAACTGCGCGCCACCACGGTCGACCCACGCGTCTCGGACCGGCTCAGGGAGGCCGCCGCCCGTCGGCTGGCCAGGCTCGCCGCGCTCGGCGACGAGGACGGTCGCCCCCTCGTGCCGTCCGCCCACCCCTACCGCTGGTGGGGCATGTACGAGCCGACCGAGAGCAAGGTGCCGCTGCGCGACCGCGACCATCCCGTGGTGCTGTCCGGAAGCGCCCTCGACCAGCTCGCCAACACCTGCGCCCTGCAGTGGTTCCTGGGCCGCGAGGTGAAGGCCGACGCCCCCGCGACCGTCGCCCAGGGCTTCGGCAACGTCGTGCACGTCCTGGCCGACGAGGTCGCCTCCGGCCGCACCCCAGCGGACCTCGCTGTCCTCATGGAGCGCCTCGACTCCGTGTGGGACGCGCTCGCCTTCGACGCGCCCTGGAAGTCGGCGCAGGAGAAGGAGCACGCGCGCGTGGCGCTCGAACGCTTCCTGAAGTGGCACGTCGATTCCAACGGCGCCCGCGCGGGCCGTACGCCGGTGGCGAGCGAGCACGACTTCGACGTCACCCTCGAAGCGGGCTCCTACGAAGTACGCATCCGCGGCTCCATGGACCGCGTCGAGCAGGACGCCGAAGGCCGCGCCTACGTGGTCGACTTCAAGACCGGCAAACAGGCACCGAGCGCGGCCGACGTGGCCCACCACCCGCAGCTCGCCGTCTACCAGCTCGCCGTCAGCGAAGGCGCGGTCGACGAGGCCTTCGAGGGCGAACGCCCCGAATCGGGCGGCGCCGAACTCGTCCAACTCCGTCAGGGCGCCCCCAAGAAGGACGGCGGCGAGACCCTGCCCAAGGTGCAGGCCCAGCAGCCGCTGGAGGGGGAGTGGGTCGGCGACCTCCTCGCCACCGCGGCGGGCAAGGTCCTCGACGAACGCTTCACACCGACGACCGGCCAGCACTGCACCCACTGCGCGTTCCGGGCCTCGTGCAGCGCACGGCCGGAAGGGCGGCACGTGGTCGAGTGAGAGGCCTGGTCGGGTGATGAGCGCGGTGTTGAGTGACGGGAGTGGTCGAGTGACGGCCACGGCCGAGTGACAGGGCGCGGGCCTCCGAAGGGCGGGTGCGGACATCCGCCGTAGCAGAGGCTCCGCTGTTCGCAGGGCTCCCGCCGTACGTGAAGTGACGTACCGCACCACGCGTGCTGACCAGCGCATCCTCCGGCCCGGACACCGATTCGGCACCGGCTGTCAGTGGGCGCGGCTAGCCTCTCTGACGTGCCAGCCCGTATCTCTGACCCCGAGCAGCTCAAGGAGCTCCTCGGCATCCCGTTCACCCCGGAGCAGACGGCCTGCATCACCGCACCGCCCGCCCCGCAGGTGATCGTGGCCGGCGCCGGATCCGGCAAGACCACGGTGATGGCCGCGCGCGTGGTGTGGCTGGTCGGCACCGGACAGGTCGCGCCCGAACAGGTCCTCGGCCTGACCTTCACCAACAAGGCGGCGGGCGAACTCGCCGAGCGCGTACGGAAAGCCCTCATCAAGGCGGGCGTCACCGACCCGGACGTGATCGACCCGGACAACCCGCCCGGCGAGCCGGTCATCTCCACCTACCACGCCTTCGCGGGCCGCCTGCTGACCGACCACGGACTGCGCATCGGGCTCGAACCCACCGCGCGCCTCCTCGCCGACGCGACCCGCTACCAGCTCGCCGCACGCGTCCTGCGCGAGGCACCGGGGCCCTACCCCGCGCTCACCCGCTCCTTCCCCGACCTGGTCAGCGACCTCCTCACGCTCGACGGCGAGCTCGCCGAACACCTCGTACACCCCCGGGACCTGCGGGCCTACGACGCCGTACTGCTGCGGGACCTGGAGAGCGTCAAGCTCACCAACGCCGACCTGCGCAAGGTCCCCGAGACGGCCGCCGCCCGGCGTGAACTGGCCGAGCTGGTGGGCCGCTACAGGGCCGCCAAGCGCGAGCGCGACCTCCTCGACTTCGGCGACCAGATCGCCCTCTCCGCGACCCTCGCCAGCACCCGCCCCGAGGTCGGCGGCATCCTGCGCGACGAGTTCCGCGTGGTCCTGCTCGACGAGTACCAGGACACCTCCGTGGCCCAGCGCATCCTCCTGGCGGGCCTGTTCGGCAGCGGCACGGGCCACCCGGTGACCGCCGTCGGTGACCCCTGCCAGGCGATCTACGGATGGCGCGGCGCCTCCGTCGCCAACCTCGACGACTTCCCCGAGCACTTCGCCCACGCCGACGGCCGCCCAGCGACCCGCCAGTCGCTCAGCGAGAACCGCCGCAGCGGCGGCCGCCTCCTCGACCTCGCCAACGGCCTCGCCGAGCCCCTGCGCGCCCTCCACGCGGGCGTGGAGGCCCTCCGCCCGGCCCCGGGGGCCGAGCGGGACGGCATGGTGCGCTGCGCCCTGCTGCGCACCCACGCCGAGGAGATGGACTGGCTCGCCGACTCCATCGCCCATCTCGTACGCACCGGAAAGGCGCCCGGTGAGATCGCCGTCCTGTGCCGCACGGCGACCGACTTCGCCGAGATCCAGGGCGCCCTTGTCGCCCGCGACATCCCCGTGGAGGTCGTCGGCCTCTCCGGGCTGCTGCACCTCCCCGAGGTCGCCGACCTGGTCGCCGTCTGCGAGGTCCTCCAGGACCCGGGCGCCAACGCCTCGCTGGTCCGCCTGCTCACCGGCCCGCGCTGGCGCATCGGCGCCCGCGACCTCGCCCTCCTGGGACGCAGGGCCCGCCTTCTCGTGTCGCACGCGCGCGTGGGGGCCGACGACGACCCCGACCGGCGGCTCGCCGCCGCCGTCGAGGGCATCGACCCTGCCGAGATCATCTCGCTCGCGGACGCCCTCGACACGTTCCTGGAGACACCCCTCGGAGGCCACGGGGACGACGACGGCCTGCCCTTCTCCGCCGACGCCCGCGTACGGTTCGCACGGCTCGCCACCGAACTGCGCGACCTGCGCCGCTCGCTCTCCGACCCGCTCATGGACGTCCTGCACCGGGTCCTCGCCACCACCGGCCTGGAGGTGGAGCTCTCCGCGTCCCCGCACGCCCTGGCGGCCCGCCGACGCGAGACCCTCTCCAACTTCCTCGACATCGCAGCCTCCTTCGCCGCCAACGACGGCGAGGCCACCCTCCTCGCCTTCCTCGGCTTCCTGCGCACCGCCGCCCAGTACGAGAAGGGCCTCGACAACGCCCTGCCGGGCGGCGAGAACACCGTCAAGGTGCTCACCGCGCACAAGTCCAAGGGCCTGGAATGGGACGTCGTCGCGGTCCCCGGCCTCGTCACCGGCACCTTCCCCAGCAGCCAGGGCCGCGAGAAATGGACCGCACAGGGCAAGGTCCTGCCGCACGAACTCCGCGGCGACGCCGACACCCTGCCGGACATCGGCGCCTGGGACTCCCGCAGCATGAAGGCCTTCCACGAGGCCATGAAGGAACACCAGCACACCGAGGAACTCCGCCTCGGCTACGTCACGTTCACCCGCCCCCGCTCCCTGCTGCTCGGCTCGGGCCACTGGTGGGGCCCCTCCCAGAAGAAGCCCCGCGGCCCCTCCGACTTCCTGCAGTCCCTGTACGAGCACTGCGAGGCCGGGCACGGCGAGATCGAGGCCTGGGCGGACGAACCCGAGGAGACCGAGGAGAACCCCGCGCTGCACGAGGCGGGCGGCGACCACGCCTGGCCGCTCCCGCTCGACGACGCGGCCATGGCCCGCCGACGCGCGGCCGCACAGACGGTCCTGGCCCACCTGGAATCCGGCCACTCCCACGAGACGGCCCACCCCTCGTCCCACGACGCCCCGGAGTCGTGCGACGACCCGGACTGGCCGCCTCCACCCGAGGACGACGAACTGCCCTACGACGAACCGCTCCACGACGAGCCCCCCTTCGGGGAGGACATCCACGAAGAGACCGATTTCACAGACGAGTCAGCCCGGGGGGACTGGGACTCGTGGACCACGAACCGTCCCAGGGTTCCGCACCCCACCCCGTCCCCGGACGCACACCTCGCCCGCTCCCCGGACGCGCGCCCACACCCTCCGGAGACGCCCCGCCCCGCCTCCGAGACGAGGCACCTCACCCCGGAGGAAGCCCGCACCGTCGCCTCCTGGGACCGCGACCTGGACGCCCTCGCCGGAGAGCTCCTGCGCGCCCGCGAAAGCGTCACGGACGTCATCCTGCCGGCCTCCCTGACCGCCTCCCAGCTGCTGCGCCTGGCCGCCGACCCGGACGCCTTCGCACAGGAACTCGCGCGCCCCATGCCGCGCCCGCCCCAGCCGGCCGCCCGCCGCGGCACCCGCTTCCACGCCTGGGTCGAGGCCCGCTTCGAAGAGCTGCGCCTGCCGATGCTGGAACCGGAGGAACTGCCCGGCAGCGAGGCCGAGATCGCCGACGAACGCGACCTGGAAGCCCTCAAGGACGCCTTCGAACGCACCCCGTACGCCCACCGCACCCCCTACCGCGTCGAGGCACCCTTCCAGCTCGCGATCGCCGGACGCGTCGTACGGGGCCGCATCGACGCCGTCTACAAAGAAGACGACGGCGACAGGACGACGTACGAGATCGTCGACTGGAAGACCAACCGCGCCCGCAACGCCGACCCACTCCAGCTCGCCCTCTACCGGCTCGCCTGGGCCGAGCAGCACGGCGTACCCCTGGATTCCGTACAGGCCGCCTTCCTGTACGTGCGCAGCGGCGAGGTCGTACGCCCCGAGAGCCTGCCCGACCGGGCCGCACTGGAGCGGCTCCTCCTCGAAGAACCACCCGATGGGGTCCCCGAGGAACCGCCGGACCAGCACGCGCGCGTGGACGGCTAGGCTCGTGACCATGAGCAAGACTCCGGACAGCGCCGTCCGCGCGTACATCGAGCAGCACCGCGCAGCCTTCCTCGACGACCTCGCCGAGTGGCTGCGCATCCCGTCCGTGTCGGCCCAGCCCGAACACGCCGCGGACGTACGGCGCAGCGCCGACTGGCTCGCCGCCAAACTCCAGGAGACAGGCTTCCCGACCTGCGAGGTCTGGGCCACGCCCGGCGCCCCCGCCGTCTTCGCCGAATGGCCCTCCGACGACCCGCAGGCACCCACGGTCCTCGTCTACGGACACCACGACGTACAGCCCGCGGCCCGCGAGGACGGCTGGGACACCGACCCCTTCGAGCCCGTCGTCCGCGGAAACCGCCTCCGCGCGCGCGGGGCCGCCGACGACAAGGGCCAGGTGTTCTTCCACACACTCGGCGTCCGCGCCCACCTCGCCGCCACCGGCCGCACCGCCCCCGCCGTCCACCTGAAGCTGCTCATCGAGGGCGAGGAGGAGTCCGGCTCCCCGCACTTCCGCGCACTCGTCGAAGAGCGGCAGGACCGCCTCACCGCCGACGCCGTGATCGTCTCCGACACCAGCATGTGGTCCGAGGACACTCCCACCGTGTGCACCGGCATGCGCGGTCTCGCCGAGTGCGAGATCGAGCTCCACGGGCCCGACCAGGACATCCACTCCGGCGCCTTCGGCGGCGCCGTACCCAATCCGGCCACCGCCGCGGCACGCCTCGTCGCGGACCTGCACGACGAGCACGCGCGCGTGGCCGTCCCCGGCTTCTACGAAGGCATCACCGAACTCACCGACCGCGAGCGCGAACTCTTCGCCGAACTGCCCTTCGACGAGGCGCAGTGGCTGCGCACCGCCAAGTCGACGGCCACCCACGGAGAGGCCGGACGGACCACCCTGGAGCGGATCTGGGCCCGGCCGACCGCAGAGGTCAACGGCATCGGAGGCGGCTACCAAGGCCCCGGCAGCAAGACGATCATCCCCTCCTCGGCCATGGTGAAGCTCTCCTTCCGGCTCGTCGCCGGACAGGACCCCGACCACATCGAGAAGATCGTCCGCGCCTGGACCGCCGAGCGGCTGCCCGCCGGAATCCGCCACGAGATCACCTTCGCCGCCGCCACCCGCCCGTGCCTCACACCCCTCGACCACCCGGCACTGCAGTCCGTCGCACGCGCCATGGGGCGCGCCTTCGAGCAGGAGATCCGCTTCACCCGCGAGGGAGGATCAGGGCCCGCCGCGGACCTCCAGGACGTCCTCGCCGCACCCGTGCTGTTCCTCGGCATCTCGGTCCCCTCCGACGGCTGGCACGCACCCAACGAGAAGGTCGAACTCGACCTCCTCCTCAAAGGCGTCGAAACCACCGCCTACCTGTGGGGCGACCTGGCCGAGAACTGGCGCGATGCACACTGAAGACGCCCCGTCGCAGACGCCCTGCCGTACAGCCGCTGAACCACCCGCCGAAACAACCGTTCCACCGGGGGAGTTGGAAGCACCCGTGACCACCTGGACCGACCACACCGCCGACCGTCCCATCTCGCTCACCGCCCCGAGCGGCATCGACCGGGCCGCCCACCACCGGCTCGACGAGGCCTGGCTCGCCGCGGCGTGGAGCCACCCCACCACCCGCGCCTTCGTGGTCTCCGGCGGCCAGGTCCTCATCGACGAGACGGCGGACGGCACCACCGAACTCGTCATGACCCCGTCCTTCGAAGCGCCCCTCACCGAAGCACACCGCTACTTCCTGGGCACCGACGACGACGGCGTCAGCTACTTCGCACTCCAGAAGGACGCCCTTCCGGGCCGCATCGACCAGTCCGCGCGCGCGGCCGGCCTGCGCGAAGCCGGCCTGCTCCTCTCACAGCGCGACGCCGGCCTCATGGTGCACGCGGTCGCCCTGGAGAACTGGCAGCGCCTGCACCGCTTCTGCTCCCGCTGCGGCGAACGCACCGTGATCGCGGCGGCCGGCCACATCCGCCGTTGCCCCGCCTGCGGCGCCGAGCACTACCCGCGCACCGACCCCGCCGTGATCATGGCCGTCACCGACCACGACGACCGCATCCTCCTCGGCCGCCAGGTCCACTGGCCCGAAGGCCGGTTCTCCACCCTCGCCGGATTCGTCGAGCCCGGCGAGTCCATCGAGCAGTCGGTCCGCCGCGAGGTCTTCGAAGAGGCCGGCATCACCGTCGGCGAGGTCGAGTACATCGCCAGCCAGCCCTGGCCCTTCCCCTCCAGCCTCATGCTGGGCTTCATGGCCCGCGCCACCTCGGCGGAGATCAACGTCGACGGCGAGGAGATCCAGGAAGCCCGCTGGTTCTCCCGCGAAGACCTGCGGGCCGCCTTCGAGTCCGGGGAGGTCCTGCCTCCCTACGGCATCTCGATTGCGGCCCGCCTGATCGAGCTCTGGTACGGCAAGCCCCTGCCGACACGCGGGGCGGCCGCCTGAAGCACGTACCGACTACGCGCCGATCTTCTGCTTGACCTGCGCCAGCGAAGGGTTCGTCAGCGTCGAACCGTCCGGGAAGAGAACGGTGGGAACCGTCTGGTTTCCGCCGTTCGCCTTCTCCACGAAGGCCGCGGACGCTGGGTCCTGCTCGATGTTGATCTCGTTGTACGTGATGCCCTCGCGGTCCATCTGGCCCTTCAACCGGCGGCAGTAGCCACACCACGTGGTGCTGTACATCGTCACAGTGCCCAGCATGTCTCTCATGCTCCTTCGCTGCAGGGGAGTACGTCTTCGCAGTGATGGAACGTACGCGACCTGGCCACCATTCCCATACGCGGCAAGGGAGAGAGCCGGTGCACACGGCGGAGGGCAGCCCCGGTGAAAGGGGCGGTGCCGTCGCCGTCGGGCCGGGCACCTGCCGCATTAGTACGACTGCGAGCGCCTCCCTGTGGACAACCGGCGCACCCGTCTCCGCCGACCTGGCAGCATGGCGGGGTGACAGCAGCAACGCATTCCACCCTCTTCCCGCAGGCCCCTGACACGGCCGACGCGGTACTGGAAGGGCTCGACCCCGAGCAGCGCGAGGTCGCCACCGCCCTGCACGGCCCGGTATGCGTGCTGGCCGGAGCCGGTACGGGCAAGACCCGCGCCATCACCCACCGCATCGCCTACGGAGTACGCGCCGGGATCCTCCAGCCCTCCAGCGTGCTCGCCGTCACCTTCACCAACCGCGCCGCCGGAGAGATGCGCGGCCGCCTCCGCCAGCTCGGCGCCTCCGGAGTCCAGGCCCGCACCTTCCACTCCGCCGCCCTGCGCCAGCTCCAGTACTTCTGGCCGAAAGCAGTCGGAGGCAGCCTGCCCCGGATCGTCGACCGCAAGATCCAACTCGTCGCCGACGCCGCGGCGGCCTGCCGCGTCCGCCTCGACCGCGGCGAGCTGCGGGACGTCACCACCGAGATCGAATGGTCCAAGGTCACCCAGACCGTCCCCTCCGACTACGCCGCCGCCGCGGCCAAGGCCGGCCGCGAAGCCCCCCGAGACCGCGCCGAGATCGCCCAGCTCTACGCCGCGTACGAGGACCTCAAACGCGATCGCAGCGTCATCGACTTCGAAGACGTCCTGCTGCTGACCGTCGCCATCCTCCAGGACCAGCACGACATCGCCGAAGCGGTCCGCGCCCAGTACCAGCACTTCGTGGTCGACGAGTACCAGGACGTCAGCCCCCTCCAGCAGCGCCTCCTCGAACTGTGGCTCGGCGAGCGCGACAGCCTCTGCGTCGTCGGCGACGCCAGCCAGACCATCTACTCCTTCACCGGCGCCACCCCCGACCACCTCCTCGACTTCCGCACCCGCCACCCCGGAGCCACGGTCGTCAAACTCGTCCGCGACTACCGCTCCACCCCCCAGGTCGTCCACCTCGCCAACGGCCTGCTCGCCCAGGCCCGCGGCCGCGCCGCCGACCACCGCCTGGAGCTGATCTCCCAGCGCACCGCGGGCCCCGAACCCGGCTACACCGAATACACCGACGAACCCGCCGAGGCAGAAGGCGCCGCCCGCCGCATCCGCGACCTCATCGCCTCCGGCATCCCCGCGAGCGAGATCGCGATCCTCTTCCGTACGAACTCACAGTCCGAGATCTACGAACAGGCCCTCGCCGACGTCGCGGTGCCCTACCAACTGCGCGGAGCCGAGCGCTTCTTCGACCGGCCCGAGGTGAAGAGAGCCATCCACGCCCTGCGCGGAGCAGCCCGCTTCGGAGGCAACGACTCACTCCTCGACGACGCCCCCGACCTGCCCTCGCAGGTGCGAGCCGTCCTGTCAGGAGACGGCTGGACCCACCAGCCCCCCGCGGGCTCCGGCGCCGTCAGAGAGCGCTGGGAGTCCCTCGCCGCCCTCGCCCACCTGGCCCAGGACTTCGCCGCCGCCAAACCCGACGCCACCCTCGGCGACCTCGTGGCCGAACTCGACGAACGCGCCGGCGCCCAGCACGCCCCCACCGTCCAGGGCGTCACCCTCGCCTCCCTCCACTCCGCCAAGGGCCTGGAGTGGGACGTCGTGTTCCTGGTCGGCGTCGCCGAAGGCATGATGCCGATCACCTACGCGAAAACCGACGAACAGATCGAGGAGGAGCGCCGCCTCCTCTACGTCGGCGTCACCCGCGCCAGAGAACACCTCTCCGTCTCCTGGGCCCTGTCCCGCTCACCCGGCGGCCGCCCCAACCGGCGGCCCAGCCGCTTCCTCGACGGACTGCGACCCGGCTCCGTCACCACGGCGAACCGCGGCGGCACCGCAGGCCCCCTCGGCTCGGGCGGCATCGAGCGCGGCGCTCCCGGCAGCGCCCCCGGCGTCACACGACGGGCGAACCGCACCCCCGCCCGCTGCCGGGTCTGCGGCCGCACCCTCAACGACGCCGGCGAGATGAAACTGATGCGCTGCGAGGACTGCCCCTCCGACATGGACGAGGGCCTCTACGAGCGGTTGCGCGACTGGCGGGCCGTCCAGGCGCAGCGCAGCGGGCAGCCGGACTTCTGCGTCTTCACGGACAAGACCCTGATGGCCATCGCGGAAGCGGTGCCGTCCACTCCGGTCGAGCTGTCCCGCATCCCAGGGGTCCGCGCCCGCAAGCTCAACCGCTACGGGGCCGACGTACTCGCCATCTGCGCAGGTCAGGAACTTGAGGACGACGCAGACGAGGACTGATTCAAACTCGTCGAAAAAATAGTTTGCGCATGCCCCAGCAATCCCCATAGGTTCTAAAGCACGGAAACGGCGGCCTTCTCGAAGGCCCTGGTTCCGTGCTGTACTTAATAACCGTCGGACCGGCTCGCCCGGTCCCAGAGACGCCGAGAGGAGGCGATTCCAGTGATCAGCACCACCAGCAGCTCCGTCAGCTCCGTCAGCTCCGTCAAATTGACCGATCGCTCGGTCGTCTCCACGTGCCTGCTCGGCTTCTCGAACCTGGGCACCGGTCTGTCCGGCATTCCCGCCGTCCGGCCGGCGTCCTCCGTGTCTCTCTCGGGCCTCCCTGTCCGTGAGCGCAATGAGCGACCGATGAAGGCACTGGAAGCAGTAGAGGCACAGGCGCAGGCCTATGCCTTCGCAGCCACCGGTGCCGGAGCCGCCAAGCAGACGCACCACACGATGTGGGCCTTCCGTGGGCCTGAACCCTGGAGTGATCCAGCCTGATCGACGATCAGGCCGGCGCCTTCAGGGCCGCGGAACCCCACCCGGGATCCGCGGCCCTTCTGTTTGTCCCCGACCAGGGACGACAGAGCGAAGGGGCCTCGGGACAAGAAAAGAACCCGGTACCAGCCGCCAACCGGCCAACCGGCCGGCACGACCAGACGAGGAAGAACCAATCGTGCAACTCGAAGCGCACGCCCCGTCCGTACCGCCTTCCGAAACGATCTCCCCGCCCGGCCTCACGGAGGACTCCACCTTGACCCCGCTCACTGCGCTCACCGCGCTCGACGACGCCATCGAGAACCTCGGCGTACCTGTCCCCTGCCGCTCGTACGACCCGGAGGTCTTCTTCGCGGAGTCGCCGGCCGACGTCGAGTACGCCAAGTCCCTCTGCCGCACCTGCCCGCTGATCGAGGCCTGCCTCGCCGGCGCCAAGGAGCGGCGTGAGCCCTGGGGCGTCTGGGGCGGCGAGCTCTTCGTCCAGGGCGTCGTTGTCGCCCGGAAGCGGCCGCGTGGCCGCCCGCGCAAGAACCCGGTTGCGGCATGAACACCCTAGGAACGATCGATCGCCCCCTGACGCACGACCCCAAGAAGCAGGTCCCGATGAAGCCGTCCACCAGCGAGCCCGCCGGCTCCGCGATCCCAGACTTCACCTCCACCGGCGCGAACGACACGCGCCAGAACAGGACCCGAGAGATGCAACTCATCCCAGAAGCCCTGGCTCGTGCGCATATGCACGACCGGCTGCATGAGGCGGAGCAGGAACGCCGGGCGATGCGCCTGGTGACCGCGCGCCGCATGCAGCGCCGTGCCGAGCGCGCCTCACGCCGCGCCCGCCGCGCACTGGCCATGGCGGTCATGCAGTAGAACCGTTTTCGCAACGGCAACAGAAGCAACAGCTGATGCGGGGGCCGGTCCGAACGGACCGGCCCCCGCGGTGCGTTGTGCCTCTCCAACCGCGGATCCCGGAGTTATCGTCACCACGTGACGAGTCTTCCCGGGGACAGTGACAGTGACAGCGACGGCTCCACCGCGGAGCCCCGGCCCATCGCGTGCGCCCGCTGCGGCGCGACATCAGAGGACCCGCCACTGACCTGGACCTTCTCCGTGGAGAACGGCGCCCGCCACTACATCTGCGACAACTGCGCCCGGGCCAACCTCAGAGCGATCGAGGGCCGACTGGACTCGGCTTGGTGGTGAGCTCCGGAGTCCTCTTGGGCCCCTCCCCCCTCCCCCCGCCTCCACCCCTCCCGCTCAAAGAACGGCAGCCCAAGCTCACGCCTCAGCCACTGAGTCGCCCTCCGTCAGTGTCTCGTCGTCCTCCAGTACGAACCCCGGCAGCCACTCCTCCAGTTCGTCCCGCAGTCGTACCGTCGCTCCCAGTTGGCAGAGCACGCCGATGGTGCTCAAGGTCACCCGGTGTATGAGGAGGTACGCCGGGGGCAGGTTGAGCTGTTTGCCGAGTTGGTGTGCGGGGGAGCGGGGGTCGGCGATGCGGGCCGCCTGGCTGCGCATCCAGCCGCGGGTGAAGGTGAACTCGTCGGCCTGGGCCGGCTCGATAATGGGGAGCAGGTAGTCCAGTACGGCGTCCGGGTCGAGTTCTATGGACTCCTTGACGAAGCCCTCCTCGCGGAGCAGGTCGTAGACCGCCTCGGCGTCGCCGTCGAGGGTCATGCGGAGCGAGTCGCCGATCGTCGGGGGCAGGCCGCCCGGCAGGCGGTCCACCGTGCCGAAGTCCAGGACGCCGAGCCGCCAGCCGCCCTTGCCGCCGGAGCCTTCGGGGTCCTCAGGGTCCTGGGCGTCCTCTGCGTCGTCCGGCAGGAGACGGAAGTTGCCCGGGTGCGGGTCCGCGTGCAGCAGGCCGGTGCGGGACGGGCCGGAGAAGAGGAAGCGGGCCAGGAGCTGGCCTGCCCGGTCGCGCTGTTCCTGCGTACCGTCGGTGATCACCTCGGACAGGGGGATCCCGTCGATCCACTCCGTCACCAGGACCTGCTCGCACTGGTGGACCACCGCCGGCACCAGTACATCCGGGTCGTCGGCGAACTCCTCCGCGTGCGCCCGCTGCGCCTGTGCCTCCAGGGCGTAGTCGAGCTCCTCGGACACCCGGTCGCGCAGCTCAGCGATGAGCGGCTTGATGTCCATGCCGGGAATCAACGGCCCCAGCAGGCGGGCAAAACGGCTCAGCTGGTTCAGATCGGACAGCAGGGCCTCGCCCGCCCCGGGGTACTGCACCTTGACCGCGACCTCCCGGCCGTCGTGCCACACCGCCCGGTGCACCTGGCCGATCGAGGCCGCCGCGGCGGGCTTGTCCTCGAACTCCAGGAACAGGTCGTGCCAGTCCTCGCCGAGCCGCTCCGCCAGCACGGAGTGCACCGTGCGGGTCGGCATCGGCGGGGCCGCTTCCTGGAGTTTCGTCAGCGCCGCGCGGTAGGGGCCCGCGACCTCCTCGGGCAGCGCCGACTCGAAGACGGACATGGCCTGTCCGAACTTCATGGCTCCGCCCTTGAGCTCACCGAGCACCTTGAAAAGCTGCTCCGCCGTGCGCTGTTGCAGCTCGCGACCCACGAGCTCGGCCGACTTGCCGCCGATTCGTTTGCCGAGTCCCCAGGTCGCCCGCCCGGCGAAGCCGAGCGGTAGCGCGGCGAGCTTGGCGGTTCGGGTGACCGCCTTCCGGGGAAGATCAGACATGCGCCCTCCAAGTACCGGACAGCCGTGCCGCGTGCGGCTGTTGCCCGGCCATTGTCTCGTGCGGCCCTTCGTCGTCCGAGGTCTGCTCCCCCTTAGCTTTCTCCGCGGCCCCGCAGCGGCATGCGGGATGGTCCCACACCGGCGTCGAGTGCCAGTCGAAACCGGGCACCGATACCTCCCAGCGGGCCCCCGCACTCGACGGCAGCTCCCCGTCCAGAAAAGCGAGCGCATGCCCCGCGGCCAGGCCGGCGACCGCGGTGGACAGCGCCAGATCACACGCCGGTACGTGACGGGACTGAGCGGAACGCCACTGTGCCAGTAGCCGTGGCCAGGTCGGATCCCGGTCGGTGCGTCCCAGATCCAGGCAGCCCGCGCAGGCCGTGTCGCCCGGCAGGACGAGGGGGCCGACGACTCCCGTGCCCTCCACCACCCCGGCGTACAGATGCGGTGTTCCGGAGTCGATCAGGGGCTCGGCGGCCGATGGGTCGGGGGCGTGGACGGCGAGACCGTCCCGGGGCGTGATGATCACGAGGGAGAGGCCCGGATCCTCGGCTTCGGGAGCCTGGCGTGCGCTGCCGCGACGCGGCGGGCGGTTCGGTGCCGCACGGCGCACCGCACGGCGTGCGGCCTCGTCCCTGCGCTCGCCGATGGATTCGACGGGCAGCCCGCCCGGAGCCACGTCCCACGGCTCGACGCAGCCGCCGTCGTGCACGTCGACCTGGCCCACGCCCGCTCCCGCCAGTGCCGCGGCGAGTACCACTCCGACCCGGCCCGCGCCCCGCACCTGTACGCGCAGTGAGCGGCGGGCCGCCAGCCGGCGCATGGCGTCGCCCGGTTCGGGAGCGACCAGGGAGAGCGATGCGACGTCGGGTCGCAGCCGGTCCAGGACCGCCGGTTTCTTGCGCAAAGCATCGGCGGCCGGGCCGCCGCCCGTCGCGTCGTCCAGCAGTCCCGCCTGGGCCAGTCGCTCCACGAGACCGTCGACATGGCCGTCGGGCAGACCCATGCGGCGTCCCTCGTCGCGTAACAGAGGCAGTCCGCGTGTGCCGTCGAACAAAGTCAGAAGACTGCCCGTCGCCGTGTCCATCGGGCCGAGCACCATCGCGTGTGCGGGTGCCATCCCGAACTGCACGGTGTTGAGATCCCGCCAGCCGCGCCGCAGCGCGGGTTTCACCATCGGATGCATGACCGACCCCCGTACGTCCCCGTTGCGCCGGCGGGTGTTCGTCCCGCTCCGCCGGTCGAATGTCAGCATGCCCGCATTGCCCGGCACGTGCCGAAAGTTGTCCACAGGCAGTGGATATTCGTCGTACAAATCGAGCGCGTGGGGTGCGGTTCGGCATCGATGCGTCCCGGAGGCGGGACTTCCCCCGTGTGCAACGGGTAACGTCGGGCTGTGCCCGCCGACCCACTGCACCGCGCCGGAAACCCACAGCGCAGCACGACGAGCCAGCCGCCAAGCGGCTCGGGGGCGAGCGCGATCGAGGTCCGCAGGAGCGCGCGACGGCGCAGAACGGTCTCTGCGTACCGTGAAGGCGATCGCACCGTCGTGCTCATCCCCGCCCGGATGTCCGAGGCGGAGGAGCAGCGCTGGGTGAGCGTCATGCTCGACAAGCTGGCCGCCCAGGAGAACAAGCGGGTGCTCGGCGACACGGAGTTGTCCGAGCGGGCCGCGCGGCTCTCCGATCTGTACTTCGACGGCCGGGCCCGGCCCACTTCGGTCCGCTGGGTCACCAATCAGAACACCCGCTGGGGCTCGTGCACCCCCGCCGAGGGCAGTATCCGTCTTTCGCACCGGCTGCAGGGCATGCCCGAATACGTCGTCGACTACGTCCTCGTCCATGAACTCGCGCATCTGCTCGTGCCCGGCCACGGCCCCGACTTCTGGCGGCTTCTTGAGGCCTATCCGCGGACCGAGCGGGCCCGCGGCTACCTCGAAGGAGTGGTCGCCGCCGACCGGCTGCCCCACCTGCCCGCCACCCGCGGCGAGTGACGTCGGCCTGACGCCCGTCCGGCGCCGAAACCCTGGCCGGACCGCTCGAAGCAGGGATTCTGTACCGGGTGTGTACCGGCTTCGTCCACGGCTGGATTTTGCCGTTAGCCTGACGCGACGCACTCGTATTCGGGATGGGGGACGGTCGTTACGCATGGCCAGGGAATTCCAACGCGGCCACAAGGCCAAGATCAGTGACCTCACCGCGGGCACCGATCTGTACGTGGGTGTGCAGATCACCGGCCCCGGACTGAGCTTCGACATCAGCTGCTTCGGTCTCGACGCCGACGAACAGCTTTCGGACGACCGGTTCTTCGTCTTCTTCAACCAGCCGAAGACCCCCGAAGAGTCCATCCAGCTTCTCGGTGCGCAGGCGGGCGACACGGAGTCCTTCCGCGTCACGCTCGACAGGATCCCGGCGCAGATCCAGAAGCTGTCCTTCACGGCGACGATCGACGGCACCGGACAGATGTCGCAGGTCGCCCCCGGGTACCTCCGCATCGTCGCGGGCGGCGAGGAGGTGGCCCGCTACTCCTTCAACGGTGGCGAGTTCTCCACCGAACGCGCCGTGATGCTGGGCGACTTCTACCTCAAGGACGTCTGGCGGTTCGCCGCGGTCGGACAGGGCTTCGACGGCGGGCTCGACGCGCTGCTGAAGAACTTCGGCGGCGAGGTCGCCGAGGAGGAGCCCGCGGCCCCGGCACCCCAGGCCGCCGCGCCCTCGTTCGCGCCGCCCGCCCAGGCAGCCGCACCGCCCGCGTTCGGCGCGCCGGCAGGCCCCGCCGTGCCGGCTCCGCAGCCTGCCGCACAGGGTTTCGCACCGCCCCAGGGAGCCACGCCACCGCCGGCCCCCGTGCCTTCGGTGCACGCGGCGCCGACCATCATCGCGCCCCTGACCCCGCCCGGCGGCGCCCCGGTACCGCCTCCGGCTCCCGCCCCCGCGCCCTACGGGCAGCCGGGCCAGCAGCCTCAGTACGGTCAGGCCCCCGGCCAGACCGCACCCCTGCCGCCCGGCTACGGACAGCCCCAGGCACCTCAGGCGCCCCAGGCACCCGCTCCGCCCCCGGGCTACGGCCAGCCGACCCCGCCTCCCGGCTACGGTCAGCAGCCGCCGTTCGGCCAGGTGCCCGGTCAGCCCGGCGCACCGGGTGTGCCGGGTGCGCCCGCCGCCTACGGAGTGCCTCAGGGCGCTCCCCAGGGAGGCGCCGGTGTCACCGCGGCGCTGCAGGCGTACAAGGAGACGCCCACCGGGCAGCGCTGGACCCAGCAGAACAAGAAGATGGTCCGTGTCGACCTCGGCATGGGCGGCGACCAGGCCGTACTGGCCCGCCAGGGCAGCATGGTGCTCTACCAGGGCAAGGTCGACTTCAGCTACAAGGGCGCCGGATTCTCCGGGCGGATCGTGGGCAACGCGACCGGCCAGGAGATGCAGCTGATGCGCTGTTCGGGCCGCGGCCAGGTGTTCCTCGCGGACAACTCCGCGATGCTGCACCCGATCGAACTGCAGGGCGACGCCGTCTGTGTCTCCGCGGAGAACGTCCTCGCCTTCGACGAGACACTCCAGTACGAGGTGCGCCGCGTCGAAGGACACGGCATCCCCGGCGGAGCGCTGTTCACGATGCAGTTCCAGGGGACCGGCACGATCGTCGTCAAGACGCGTGGCGTGCCCGTCGTGCTGCCCGTGACGCCGACGACGTTCGCCGACTGCAACGCCGTCGTCGCCTGGTCCGCCGCCTCCCAGGTGATCGTCTCCAGCCAGGTAAGGATGCGTCGCAACGCCTACCCGGGCGACACCGGGGAGAGCGTGAACCTCCAGTTCCGTGGCGCGCCCGGCAATTTCATCGTCGTCCAGCCGTACGAGGTCTGAGGGAGCCCGTCCTATGAACCAGCAGCTCGCGGGCTTCGCCCCGGCACCCGTTGCCGCACGCATGGAGAACCACGGCAACCACATGCTCAAGGTCGCCATGCAGACCGGAAACGACCTCCTCGCGCGCGTGGGGTCGATGGTCGCCTACGAAGGCTTCGTCCAGTACGAGCCGAATCCGCCTGCCGTACGCCAGATCGCCAAGGACTGGATGACCGGCGAGGGCGCACCCCTGATGAAGTGCTCCGGAGACGGTCTGCTGTACCTCTCCGACTACGGGGCGAACGTCGTCGTCATCAACCTCAACGGCGACGCGATCTCCGTCAACGCCACCAACCTGCTCGCCTTCGACGCGCACCTCACCTGGGGTGTCGAGCGCGTCAAGGGGCTGGCGAAGTTCGCCGGACAGGGCCTGTGGAACACCAAGATCTCCGGGCAGGGCTGGGTCGCCCTGACCTCCCGGGGCAAGCCCATCGTCGTCGACTGCGGCGGCGGCGAGGACGAGACGTACGTCGACCCGGACGCGCTCGTCGCCTGGTCCCCGAACCTCAAGGTGAAGGGCAAGCGCAGCTTCAAGGCGCAGTCGCTGATCGGGCGGGGCAGCGGCGAGGCCTTCCAGATGGCCTTCTCCGGACAGGGCATCGTCGTCGTCCAGCCCAGCGAGGACAGCACCGACCGCCTCCGGGTACGGGGCTGAGGGGGAGCACACACACCATGCAGAGCCCGCTTTTCGCCTACAACGACCAGCAGTCCCAGGAGCGCTACAGCCTGCAGAACAAGCAGATGCTGCGCGTCGTCCTGGAGGGCCACGACGACATGCTGGCCCGCAAGGGCACCATGGTCGCGTACCAGGGTCTTGTGGAGTTCGACGCCGAGTACCAGAACTCCGGTCAGCAGCGTTCGCGCGCCCACACCGGAGAGGGCCTCGACCTGATGCGCTGCCACGGGCAGGGCACCGTCTACCTGGCCAACCTCGCCCAGCACATCCATGTGGTGGACGTGGACCAGGACGGCCTCACCGTGGACAGCAGCTACGTCCTCGCGATGGACTCCTCGCTGCACCACGAGGTGATCGCCGTGGACAGCCAGTACGGGATCTCCGGCTCCGGCAAGTACCAGCTCAACATCACCGGGCGCGGCAAGGTCGCCCTGATGACGTCGGGCATGCCGCTGATGCTGCAGGTCACGCCGGACCGGTACGTCAACTGCGACGCCGACGCGATCGTCGCCTGGTCCACCAGTCTGCGCGTACAGATGCAGGCCCAGACCCACTCCTCCGGGGTGTTCCGGCGCCGGGGCAACACCGGTGAGGGCTGGGAGCTCAGCTTCATGGGCCAGGGGTACGCGCTCGTGCAGCCCAGCGAGATGCTGCCGCCGCAGAACGCGGCGATCGGATCGGGTGTTGCCGCCCAGTACGGGATGGGGCAGCAGGGGGCCCGGGGGCAGAACCAGGGCAACGCCTGGAGTTAGGACCTTTCGCTCGGCACTCCTCGGAGTGCCACGCGAAAGGTCCGGGGCCGGTGGTTGGCTGCGGGCCGGCCGTGGCCGGGCGCGCAGTTCCCCGCGCCCCTGACGGAGCGCCCTTGTCAGCGTGTGTGTAAGGGGCGGTCGCCACTGCGGCCGCCCCTTACGCGTGCCTCTTCAGAGCCTTGCCCGTGTCGCCGCCAGGAGACGGACGACCGAGTCGTCGGCCACCTTCGCCACCTCGTCGTACGGGAACCAGCGCAGGTCCAGGGACTCGTCGCTGATCTCCTGGACGGCGCCGGGCTCGGCCACCACCGCGTACTGCACGTCGAAGTGGCAGTGGCAGGGGGGCGGGATGGGATGCCGGTCCAGGCGGACGGGTCCCCCCGGGAGCAGGGTCAGGCCCGCGATGCCCGACTCCTCCGTGGCCTCACGCAGGGCGGCGGCCTCCAGCGTGGCGTCGCCGGGCTCGCAGTGACCACCCATTTGGAGCCACATCCGCAGTTTTTTGTGGAGAGTCAGCAGCACCCTGCCGTGCCCGGGATCGATCACCAGGGCGCTCGCCGTGACGTGTCCGGCCGTGCAGGCCTTCCACATGCCGTCCGGATGCGCCTCCAGATGGTCGAGATAGGCCTGCCGCAGCTCCTCCTGGCCCTCGATGCCCTTCAGGACCAGGACGGCGTCGTCGTACAGACTCACTTGTCGTCGTCGCCCTTTTCCTCGCCCTTTTCGTCGTCCTTGGGCTCGTCCTTCGTGAGGTTCGGCTTCTCGGACGGGCCGCTCGCGGCCTCGCCGAGCATCTTGTCGAGCTCGGAGAAGTCCAGCTGCTCGCGGTGCACGAAACCGTCCGGGTCGTCCAGGTCCGAGGCGGTCGGCAGCATGTCCGGGTGCGCCCACAGGCCGTCGCGGCCGTCGACGCCGCGGGCGTCCGTGAGCGAGGCCCACAGGCGCGAGGCGTCCCGCAGGCGGCGCGGGCGCAGCTCCAGGCCGATCAGCGTGGCGAAGGTCTGCTCGGCGGGGCCGCCCGTCGCACGACGGCGGCGCAGCGTCTCCCGCAGCGCGTCGGCGGACGACAGACGCGGCTTCGCGGCCGAGTGGACCACCGCGTCCACCCAGCCCTCGACGAGCGCGAGCGCCGTCTCCAGGCGCGCCAGGGCGGCCTTCTGCTCGGGCGTGTCCTCCGGCTGGAACATGCCCTGCTGGAGTGCCTGCTGCAGCTCCTCCGGGTTCTGCGGGTCGAACTGGCCGACCACGTCCTCCAGCTTCGCCGTGTCGACCTTGATCCCGCGCGCGTATCCCTCGACCGCGCCGAACAGATGCGAGCGCAGCCATGGCACGTGGGCGAAGAGCCGCTGGTGGGCGGCCTCGCGCAGGGCGAGGTACAGCCGCACCTCCTCCTGGGGGACGCTCAGGTCCTTGCCGAACGACTCGATGTTCAGCGGCAGCAGCGCGGCCTTGCCGACCGGGCCGAGCGGCAGGCCGATGTCGGTCGAGCCGACGACCTCGCCCGCGAGCACGCCGACGGCCTGCCCGATCTGCGTGCCGAACATGGCGCCGCCCATGGAGCGCATCATCCCGAGGAGCGGGCCCGCCATGGCCTGCATCTCCTCGGGCAGTACGTCGCCCATGGCCGCGCCGACCCGCTCGGCGACCGGGTCGACGAGCTCCTTCCACACCGGCAGGGTCGCCTCGACCCACTCCGCGCGGCTCCAGGCCACCGCGGAGCCGGCGCCGGACGGCAGTGATGTCGCGTCGTCCAGCCACAGGTCGGCCAGGCGCACCGCCTCGTCGACCTGGGTGCGCTCGGCGGGGCCGATGCTCGCGTCCTTGGTGCCGTCGGGAGTGCCCTGGGACACCGTCTGGCGGGCGATCTGCTTGGCCATGTCCCAGTTCACCGGCCCGCCCTCGTACGAGAGCATCTGGCCGAGCTGCTGGAACGCGGCGCCCAGGTCGTTGGGGTTCAGCGAACCGAACATGGCTGCGAGCGGGTTGTCGCCACCCGGTCCTCCGGGCCCGAAACCGAACGGGTTGGCAGGTCCCTGACCACCACCGCTCTGCTGGTCCTTCTTCTTGCCCTCGTCGCCGTCGTCCGGCTCCTCCGGCGGAAGGCCGAATCCGAATGGGGTGTCACTCACGGGATTCCTCGGCTGTTAAGGCCGCCGGTTCGCTCCGACGGCGGCTGCCCTACATCACCACCCAGCGTAGACACCACAACCGGTTCGGGCCTCGGTGCTTCGCCGACACAGCGGCTGCGGCAGGATGGATGCCACCTGGTACGTACGCGTCACGCGCGTTCTTACTGAAGACAACCGCTGGAGACGCCCGGTGAGTTCCCCAGATCCACAGGTTCGCGCAGCGCGAAACCCTTCAACCAATCCGGCTCTACGCGGCCCGGTCGTCGCGATCACCGGAGCCGCCGCCGGAATCGGCGCGATGCTCACCGAGCGGCTGGCCGCCAGCGACGAGATCAAGCAGGTCATCGCCATCGACGAGCGGCGCGGCGAGTGCGCGGCGGCGCAGTGGCACATCCTGGATGTCCGGGATCCGGCGATCGCCGAGAAGCTGCGCGGCGCGGACGTCGTGGTGCACCTGGCGCTCGATCTCGACCTGGAGACGGACCCGGCCGCACGAACGGCCTACAACGTGCGGGGGACACAGACCGTGCTGACGGCCGCCGCCGCGGCCGGGGTCCACCGTGTCGTGCTGTGCACCTCGGCGATGGTCTACGGAGCGCTGCCCGACAACGAACTGCCCCTCTCCGAAGACGCCGAACTGCGGGCGACCGCGGAGGCCACGGGGGTGGGGGACCTCCTGGAGGTCGAGCGGCTCGCGCGGCGGGCGCCCCGTGCGCATCCCGGGCTCAACGTCACCGTCGTACGGCCTGCCGTGCTGGTCGGAGGGACCGACACCGCTCTCACGCGGTATTTCGAGTCGCCCCGGCTGCTCGTCGTCGCCGGGTCGCGTCCCGTCTGGCAGTTCTGCCATGTCGAGGACCTGTGCGGGGCTCTGGAGTACGCCGTTCTGGAGAAGGTCGAGGGGGAGCTGGCCGTCGGGTGCGAGGGGTGGCTGGAGCAGGAGGAGGTCGAGGAGCTCAGCGGGATCCGGCGGATGGAGTTGCCGTCGGCCGTCGCGCTGGGGGCCGCGGCCCGGCTCCATCGGATCGGGCTCACGCCGTCTCCGGCGGGGGATCTCGCCTACACGATGTATCCGTGGGTGGTGAGCGGGAGCCGGCTGCATGATGCCGGGTGGCGGCCGCAGTGGACCAATGAGGAGGTTCTTGCGGAGCTGCTCGAGGAGGTTGCCGGGCGGCACACGTTGGCCGGGCGGCGGCTTGGGCGGAAGGATGCCACGGCCGCGGGGGCCGCGGGGGCGACTGTTGCTCTGTTGGGTACGGCTGCGTTGGTGCGGCGGGCTCGGAAGGCTCGGCGGCGGATCTGAGGCGGCGGATCTGAGGCGGCGGATCTGAGGCGGTGGGGCTGTGGCGTGGGGGTTTTCGCCCCCGCCGCCCCTTCCCATCCCCGACCCTTTCCGGGGGCTGCGCCCCCAGGCCCCCGCATCGGCCTGAACGGCCTCGTCCTCAAACGCCGGACGGGCTGGTTGTAGGAGGCTCCAATCGTGCACGCGTGTGTGCGGGGGGAAAACCGTATTCCGTGGGGTTGGCGGGGTGGGGCACGATGGGGGTATGGCATCGATGAATGATCATCCCGGTGAGCTGGCCGCTCAGGAGCCCATCAAGCTGCTGGCGATTCGGGAGACCGCGCTCTCCTTGGACGAGGTTTTCCGGGCTGTCGGGGACGATGCCTCCGGAGGGACCGCGCTGTTCGTGGGGACCGTGCGGAATCATGACGGGGGAGCCGATGTCGACGCGCTCGGGTACTCCTGTCATCCGAGCGCCGAGGCCGAGATGCGGCGGGTCGCCGAGAAGGTCGTCGCCGAGTATCCGGTGCGGGCGCTCGCCGCGGTGCACCGGATCGGTGATCTTCGGGTGGGTGATCTCGCGGTGGTCGTCGCCGTTTCGTGTCCGCATCGGGGCGAGGCGTTCGAGGCCTGCCGCAAACTGATCGACGATCTCAAGCACGAGGTCCCGATCTGGAAGCACCAGACATTCTCCGACGGTACGGAGGAGTGGGTCGGGGCCTGTTGAGGTCCCAGGGGTCACGTCAGTCCCAGTGGGCACTCCTGTCCGCCGTTCCGGTTGCGTAACCCGACCCCTGCCGTGAGCGTTGAACATGCGGATGGTTAATCTGCTGATCAGTCAGTTGCGGTCGCTCATGGGGTTGGGAGGTCGGCATGGCGGCGCTCGCCTGGTTGCTGATTCCGCTTTTGGCCGCGATCGGCGCCGGACTGTGGGGCAGTTGGGCCGGACGGAACCGAAAGACCCTCGGGGACGGCACCGAGCTCGCGGGCTACACACGCTTCCGCGAGGCCATGGAGAAGTCGGAGAACCCGGAGAAGTCGGCGCAATTGCACACGGACGCCTGACCGGCCCGGATTCCCCGGACGGACGGCCCTGACGGTGCGCTGACAGACCGGTCCCGTACTGTCGTTCCATGCCACGCCGCACCGCGACGATGCTCGCCTCCACCCTGATGCTGATCGCGCTCCTGTGCGCGGGAGTCTTCATCAATGTGCCGTATTCGGAGATGTCACCGGGTCCGACGGTGAACACACTCGGGGAGCACGACGGCGAGCCGGTGCTCCAGATCTCAGGCCGCAAGACCTATGCGACGACCGGGCATCTGAACATGACCACCGTCCGGGTCACCAGTGCCGACTACAAGATGAACCTCGTCGAGGCCGTGTACGGGTGGCTGGCCCACGACAACAAGGTCGTTCCGCACGACACGCTCTATCCGAACGGCAAGACGGAGGAGCAGTCGACACAGGAGAACGCCGAGGAGTTCAGCCAGTCCCAGGAGAGCGCCAAGGTCGCGGCCCTCAAGGAACTGGACATCCCGGTGAAGTCCTGGGTGATCGTCTCCACCGTCGTCAAGGACACCCCCGCCGAGGGCAGGCTGCACGCCGGTGACGTCATCAAGGCCGTCGACGGTACGACGGTGAAGGCACCCGACGACGTCGCGAAGCTGGTCACCAAGCACAAGCCCGGTGAGAAGGTCGTCTTCACGATCGTGCCCGCCAAGGAACAGGCCGCCGCCGAGAAGGAGAACCGGACGGCGACCAGGACCGAGGAGATCACGATCACCACCGCCAAGTCCGAGGACACCGGCGAGCAGCGGGCGATCGTCGGTATCTCGGCCGGGACCGACCACACGCTGCCGTTCACCATCGACATCAAGCTCGCCGACGTCGGCGGCCCCAGCGCCGGTCTGATGTTCGCCCTCGGCATCGTCGACAAGCTGACGCCGGGCAACCTCACCGGCGGCAAGTTCGTCGCCGGCACCGGCACCATCACCGACGACGGCGAGGTCGGCCCGATCGGCGGCATCGAGATGAAGACGGTCGGCGCCCGCGACAAGGGCGCCCAGTACTTCCTGACGCCCAAGGACAACTGCGCGGCCGCCGCCCGTGACGTCCCCGAGGGGCTCACACTCGTCAAGGTCGGCACCATCGACGACGCGATGAGCGCCCTCAAGGACATCCGCGGCGGCAAGACGGCCGACCTGCCGAAGTGCACCAGGAACTAGGGCACTCGCGGCGGGTCGGCCCGCGCCGTGCTACTCCGCGAACGTCGCCGTCAGGGCCTCGGCCAGGCCCGGTACGAGGTCGGATCCGGTGAGCACGTCCGTCGCCGCGTCCTTCTCGCGCAGCCGCAGCGCCGATTCGCGCTTCCCGCCGCGCAGCACCGCGACGGTCATCCGGACCTCCTGGCGCTCCGGGTGCTCGGCGACCCACTTCGCCAGCCGCTTCTCGTCGAGGCCGTCGGGGACGGACGCCTCCGCGGACGGCGGGAGCATCAGCCGCTCCACGGACAGGGCGCAGCCGACCACCGTGTCCGGCCAGGCGATGGTGCCGAGGAACTCGTCCAGCGGGCTGCCCGCGGGGAGTTCGTCCTGCTCAATCGGGGTAAGGGTGCCCTCTGGGGCGTCTTCGGTCAGGCCGAGGCGCTCGGCGAGCCCCGGTTCCTGGGAGCGCAGCCGGCCGGTGTCGACCAGGGCGAAGAGACGGGCGGGCTGGTCCCAGCCGAGCCCCGATACGTACTCGTCGATCTCGAGGACGGCACGGGTGAGGGGCCCGGCCGCCATGGGTGTGCCTGAGGAGGAGGTGTTGGACATGGTCACAATCCTGCCTCGTTCGGCCCCCGAAGCGGGAACCGAGTAAAGCATCAGTAAGTTGCATAGATGTGGCCCGGCGTTTGCGGGGCCCCCAGATACCAACAGCGAACTTCGAGGTGCGCACCTTGGCTTTCCAGATGCCGGACCGCGGCGGAGGCCCGACGGGGCCACGGATCAGAGTGGGCCGACCGTCCCGGCGCGTCCGGACCCTGCTCATGACACTGGGCGTACTGGCCGTGCTGGCCATGGCCTTCGTCATGTTCGCGGGGTTCTGGACGGACTGGCTCTGGTATCGGTCGGTCAAGTATTCGTCCGTCTTCACGACCACCCTGTGGACCAAGATCGGACTGTTCTCCGTCTTCGGACTGCTGATGGCCACGGCCGTCGGTGTGAACATCTGGCTGGCCCACCGGTTGCGGCCGCCCTTGAGCGCCATGTCGATGGAGCAGCAGAGCCTCGACCGCTACCGGATGGGCGTGGCCCCGTACAAGAAGTGGATTCTTCTCGGGATCACCGCCCTGGTCGGGCTGATCGCGGGCGCCTCCGCGGCGGGCCAGTGGCGTACGTGGCTGTTGTGGGTGAACGGAGTGCCCTTCAACCAGAAGGACCCCCAGTTCCACCTGGACATCGCCTTCTACGCCTTCGATCTGCCCTGGTACCGCTTCCTGCTGGGCTTCGGATTCGCTGCCGCGATCCTTTCGGTGATCGCCGCGGCGCTGACGCACTACCTGTACGGCGGGCTGCGCATCACCAGTCCCGGAGCGCGCGCCACGGCCGCGGCCACCGGGCATCTCTCGGTGCTGCTCGGCCTCTTCGTCGCCCTGAAGGCGGTCGCGTACTGGCTCGACCGGTACGGCCTCGCGGTGAAGTCCAGTGACTTCAAGGCGACGGACAACTGGACGGGCCTGAGGTACGTCGACGCGAACGCGTATCTGCCCGCGAAGACGATCCTGTTCTGCATCGCCGTCATCTGCGCCCTGCTGTTCTTCGCCACCCTGTGGCGGCGCACCTGGCAGCTGCCCGTCATCGGCTTCGGCCTGATGGTGCTCTCGGCGATCCTGATCGGCGGTCTGTACCCGGCGATCGTTCAGAAGTTCCAGGTCCAGCCGAACGAGCAGGCCAAGGAAGCGCCGTACGTCAAGAAGAACATCAAGGCGACGCGCGAGGCCTACGGCATCGACGACGCCAAGGTGACGGACTACTCCGGCAAGGGCGGCACCGAGAACGCCGAGCAGATCCGCAAGGACGCCGACTCGGCCGCCAGCTACCGGCTGATCGACCCGAACGTCGTCTCGCCTGCCTTCCAGCAGCTCCAGCAGGAGCGCAAGTACTACCAGTTCCCCTCCACGCTCGATGTCGACCGGTACACGGACGCCAACGGCAAGGAGCAGGACACCGTCATCGGTCTGCGCGAGCTGAACCTGAACGGCATCCCGAAGAGCAACTGGATCAACGACCACTTCACGTACACCCACGGCTACGGCGCGGTCGCGGCCAGGGGCACGGCGACCGGTTCCGATCCGCCGGGCTCCCCGGACTTCTCCGAGTCGGGGCTGCCGACCACCGGTGACCTCGGCAAGTACGAGCAGCGGATCTACTACGGGGAGAAGACCGAGCAGTACTCCATCGTGGGCGGCCCGCAGAAGGAGCTCGACTACGAGGAGAACGGCGAGAAGACCACCAGCTACAAGGGCAAGAGCGGCGTCAACCTCGCCAACCCGATCAACCGCGCCGCGTACGCGGTGGCCTTCGGCGAGCCGCAGATGTTCTACTCGGGCGCGATCGGCGAGGGTTCCCGGATCCTCTACAACCGCACGCCCAAGGAGCGCGTCGAGGCCGTGGCCCCGTGGCTGACCATCGACGGCGACGCCTATCCGGCGATCGTGGACGGCAAGATCCAGTGGATCGTCGACGCCTACACGACGACCAACGGGTACCCCTACGCCTCCCGTACGACGCTGGGCGACACCACGGCGGACTCGCTGACCGACAACCAGCGGGCGGTGGTGGCGCAGCAGAACCGCGTCAACTACATCCGCAACTCGGTGAAGGCGACCGTCGACGCGTATGACGGCTCGGTCAAGCTCTACCAGTGGGACACCAAGGACCCGGTCCTCAAGACCTGGATGAAGGCGTTCCCCGACACGGTGAAGCCGAAGGCCGACATCGGCGAGTCGCTGATGGAGCACCTGCGTTACCCGCAGGACCTCTTCAAGGTCCAGCGTGAGCTGCTCACCCGCTACCACGTCACCGACCCCGCCCAGTTCTACAGCGGCAGTGACGCCTGGCAGGTGCCGGACGACCCGACCAACAAGGACAGCAGTGCGGTCCCGCCGTACTACCTGAGCCTGAAGATGCCCGGGCAGAACGCGCAGCAGTTCTCGCTGACCACGACCTTCACGCCCAACGGGCGCCCGAACCTGGGGGCGTTCATGGCGGTGGACGCGGATGCGGCCAGTAAGGACTACGGCACGATAAGGCTGTTGAGAGTGACCTCCACGGTGAGAGGTCCACAACAGGTGCAGAGCGAGCTCAACAGCAATGCCGACGTCGCCGAGTTCGTCCGCAACCTCAGAGGCACGGACTCCGACATCGAGTACGGAAACCTGCTGACCGTGCCACTCAACGGCGGGTTCCTGTACATCGAGCCGGTGTACGCGCGAGGCGGCACGTCCAACTACCCGCTGCTGAGAAAGGTGGGCGTCGCCTACGGCGACCAGACCGTCTTCAAGGACACCCTCGCCGAAGGGCTGAACACGGTCTTCGGAGTGGACGGCGAGGACACCACCGAGCCACCACCCAAGGAAGGTGAGACCCCGACGCCGCCGACGACGGGCGACACCGACCTGGAGAAGGCCATCGCCGACGCCCAGGACGCCTACACGGCCGGTGAGGAAGCGCTCAAGAAGGGCGACTGGGAGGCGTACGGCAAGGCCCAGGAGGACCTTCAGGACGCACTCCAGCGCGCCTCCGAGGCCGAGCAGAAGGCCGGCGCCGCCAGTGGTGCCAACAGCGAGGCCAACAAGGAAGAGAGCGGTCAACAGGACGGTGACCAGGGCAGTTGAGCAGGCCCACCCCGCGCCGTGGTACGGTTGCAACACAACGGCGCGGGGTGGAGCAGCTCGGTAGCTCGCTGGGCTCATAACCCAGAGGTCGCAGGTTCAAATCCTGTCCCCGCTACTGAAGTAGAAGGACCCGGATCCTTAAAGGATCCGGGTCCTTCTACGTGTGCGGACCGTGCGGGACCGCGTGCGTGTGCCCATCGTTCATCAGTGCTGCTGCGGCGAAGGCTGCGCCATCCGCCTTGAGTTGGGGAATCTGTGTTTCACTTGTCTCTCTGTGGGCATGTCGACAAAACGCTGAAGTGACCTCACTGGCTGCGGTATACCAGGTGTACCCAGGTTGCAGGTGGTGCGACGATGGACGTTATGGGGGACAAGGCAACTCTGTTGGAGACAGGGCGGTTTGTGCAGCCTTCCGACCGGGACGAGACCGGCGAGGCTGCGGAGGAGGCTCGCCGACGACTCGCCGCGGAGGCGGGCGACGTCGAGGCGATGAGTGTTCTCGGAGCCATGCTGCTCCGCCGCGGTGATCTCGACGGGGCCGAGCCTCAGCTGCGCGCTGCCACGGCGGCCGGGGACCGGGCCGCCGCCAACAATCTGGGTGTCCTCCTGCACCAGCGCGGCTACGCCGAGGAGGCGGCCGGCTGGTGGCGGATCGCCGCCGTCGCCGGCTCCGCGGCCGCCGCGCACGCGCTGGGCCGCCACCACCGCGAGCGCGGGGACGAGCCCGCCGCCGAGTACTGGCTGCGCCAGTCCGCCGAGCAGGGCCACGCCCTCGGCGCCTACGCACTCGCCGACCTCCTGGAGCACCGCGGCGACGCCGGTGCCGTGGACTGGATGCGGGCGGCCGCCGAGCGGGGGCACCGTGAGGCGGCGTACCGGCTCGCGCGGACGCTGGACCGCAAGGCCGTGCAGGCGGGCGAGGACGAGGGCGACAACGGTGTCGCGGCGACCGTCGCCGCGCAGGCGGAGCAGTGGTACCGGCAGGCGGCCGCGCGCGGTCACCGCCGTGCCGCGCTGCACCTCGGAGCGATCCTGGAGAGGCGCGGGGAGCTCAAGGAGGCCGGGCGCTGGTATCTGACCTCCGCCAAGGACGGCGAGGCGCGGGCCGCCTGCGCGCTCGGGTTCCTGCTGCGGGACGCGGGCGACACCGAGAGCGCCGCCGTGTGGTGGCTGCGGGCCGCCCAGGACGGCGACGGGAACGCCGCCAACGCGCTGGGCGCGCTGCACGCCGAGCGGGGCGAGACGCAGACCGCCGAGCGGTGGTACCGGGCCGCGATGGACGCGGGTGATGTGAACGGCGCGTACAACCTCGGGCTGCTCTGCGCCGAGCAGGCGCGGACCGCGCAGGCCGAGCAGTGGTACCGGCGTGCGGCGTACGCGGGACACCGTGAGGCGGCGAACGCGCTGGCCATCCTGCTGCTGCAGGTCGGTGACGCGTCCGGGGCCGAGCCGTGGTTCTCCAAGGCCGCTGAGGCCGGGAGCGTGGACGCCGCCTTCAACCTCGGGATCCTGCACGCCGGACGGGGCGAGGACGCGGCGGCCCTGCGGTGGTACGAGCGGGCCGCTGCCGCCGGGCACACCGAGGCCGCGCTGCAGGTGGGGATCGCGCGTCTTCGGGACGGGGACGAGCGGGCCGCCGAGCGGCACCTTCGGTGTGCCGCGGGCGGGGGGAGCGCGGAGGCGGCCTATCGGCTGGCCACCGTGCTCGACGCCCGGCGGCCGCCCGCGCCCGCGCATGAGCTGGGGGAGCCGGCTACCGAGAAGAGTGAGTGCGAGGAGTGGTACGAGCGGGCCGCTTCCCAGGGGCATCGGCGGGCTCAGGTGCGGGTGGGGATGCTCGCCTCCGCGCGCGGGGATGTCGTGGACGCGGCTCGGTGGTACCGGGAGGCCGCGGAGGCGGGGTCTCGGAACGGGGCGTTCAATCTTGGGCTGTTGCTTGCCCGGGAGGGGAGTGAGCCGGAGGCTGCCTTGTGGTGGACTCGGGCCGCTGACGCGGGGCATGGGCGGGCGGCGTTGCGGCTCGCCCTCGTCTACGCGCGTCGTGGGGAGTTGGCGGAGGGGCAGCGGTGGGCCGATCGGGCCGTGTCGCTCGGGCCCGGTGAGGTTTCCGAGCGGGCGGCTCGGTTGCGGGATGCGTTGCGGCAGGAGTTGTCGGCGTGAGGGGGTGGCGGGCCTGGCTTTCTCGCCCCCGCCGCCCCTACCCATTCCCGTCCCTGACTCAGGGGCTCCGCCCCCGAACCCCCGTATCGCGCTCCGCGCTCGTCCTCAAACGCCGGACGGGCTGAAAAACAGCCCGTCCAGGAGCGGGATTCGAAGGGTAGAGGAACTGATTTGCACTGGTCGGGGCCGGTGACGTACTGTTCAGACATCGCCGCGGGGTGGAGCAGCTCGGTAGCTCGCTGGGCTCATAACCCAGAGGTCGCAGGTTCAAATCCTGTCCCCGCTACTGAAGACCGAAGGCCCGGAACCAATGGTTCCGGGCCTTCGGTGTGTTCGGGGGCGGGAGGGCGAGTGAGGCAGGGGGCGGGGGTGTCGAAAGCCCCGGCCTGAGTCGATCGTGGCCGGGGCTTCGGGGGTGTTGGGCGGGTGGTCAGGCTGCCGCGCAGTTCGGGCAGACGCCGCGGTACGTGACCTCTACGCCCGAGACCGCGAAGCCGAAGCGCTCGGAGTCGGGGAGGTCCGCCAGCGGGTTGCCGCCCGGGTGGACGTCCTTGATCGCGCCGCACTGGGCGCAGACCAGGTGGTGGTGCGGACTGTGCGCGTTCGGGTCGTACCGCTTCGCGCGCTTGTCCGTGGCGACTTCCAGCACCTCGCCGAGCGAGACCAGCTCACCCAGGGTGTTGTAGACGGTCGCCCGGGAGATCTCGGGCAGCTTGGCCACGGCCCTCGCATGGACCTCGTCGGCCGTCAGATGGACGTGATCGCCGTCGAGGACCTCGGCCACGACGCGCCGTTGCGCGGTCATGCGCCAGCCGCGTCCGCGCAGTCGTTCCAACAGGTCGCTCATACCACCAAGCCTAGCAGCAGGGAGGCCCAGTTTCCGAACAGGTGTGACTTTGGAGCATTCCTTGACTTAGACATTGTCTATTGTAGGATCGAGTTCGGCCTTGGCTGAGGGGCAGGATCAGCAGGCCGACAGAGATCGGCAAGGAATTACGCAGGAGGCGCACGTGACTCAGGGACCGCTTACGACGGAAGCCGGCGCGCCGGTCGCCGACAACCAGAACAGCGAGACCGCGGGCATCGGCGGCCCTGTTCTCGTCCAGGACCAGCTCCTCCTGGAGAAGCTCGCCCACTTCAACCGTGAGCGCATCCCGGAGCGTGTGGTGCACGCCCGTGGCGCCGGCGCCTACGGCACCTTCACGCTCACCGCAGATGTCAGCCGGTACACGCGTGCCCACTTCCTCTCCGAGGTCGGCAGGCAGACCGAGACATTCCTGCGCTTCTCCACCGTGGCCGGCAACCTCGGTTCGGCCGACGCCGTCCGGGACCCGCGCGGCTGGGCGCTGAAGTTCTACACCGAAGAGGGCAACTACGACCTCGTCGGCAACAACACCCCGGTGTTCTTCATCAAGGACGCCATCAAGTTCCCCGACTTCATCCACACGCAGAAGCGCGACCCGTACACGGGCTCCCAGGAGGCCGACAACGTCTGGGACTTCTGGGGGCTCAGCCCGGAGAGCACCCATCAGGTGACCTGGCTCTTCGGCGACCGCGGCATCCCCGCCTCGTACCGCCACATGAACGGGTACGGCTCGCACACCTACCAGTGGAACAACGAGGCCGGCGAGGTCTTCTGGGTCAAGTACCACTTCAAGACCGACCAGGGCATCAGGAACCTGACGACCGAGGAGGCCGTGAACGTCTCCGGCCTCGACCCCGACTCGCACCAGCGCGATCTGCGCGAGTCGATCGAGCGCGGCGACTTCCCGACCTGGACCGTGCAGGTGCAGATCATGCCGGCGGCCGACGCGGCGACATACCGCTTCAATCCGTTCGACCTCACCAAGGTGTGGCCACACGAGGACTACCCGCCGATCGAGATCGGCAGGCTGCAGCTCAACCGCAACCCGGAGAACGTCTTCGCCGAGGTCGAGCAGTCCGTCTTCAGCCCCGCGCACTTCGTGCCGGGTATCGGACCCTCGCCCGACAAGATGCTCCAGGGCCGCCTGTTCGCGTACGGCGACGCCCACCGCTACCGCGTCGGCGTCAACGCCGACCACCTGCCGGTGAACCGTCCGCACGCGACCGAGGCGCGTACGCACTCCCGTGACGGCTTTCTGTACGACGGCCGCCACAAGGGTGCCAAGAACTACGAGCCGAACAGCTTCGGCGGGCCGTTCCAGACGGACCGGCCGCTGTGGCGGGCGACCGCGAACTTCACGGCAGGCACCGGTAATCACGAGGCCCCGGTCCACTCCGAGGACAACGACTTCGTGCAGGCGGGCAACCTCTACCGTCTGATGTCCGAGGGCGAGAAGGGCCGGCTGGTCGACAACCTCGCGGGCTTCATCGCCAAGGTCTCGCGCGACGACATCGCCGAGCGCGCGATCGACAACTTCCGTCAGGCCGACGGAGACTTCGGCAAGCGGCTGGAAGCCGCGGTCCAGGCCCTGCGCGGCTGACACCAGCACTGGAACGCTTGTCGTCGAAGAGCGGGCCGGATCTCCCGTACCGGAGATCCGGCCCGTTCGCCTTCCGGGCCGTGCTCAAGAAGAGTCGCGCGCAAGGAGAGTCGGGCTCAAGCAGGACTGCTCGAGCCCGGTGGGCTCAGGCCGTGGCGTGCTGCCGCAGTGGTGCCCAGCAGCGGATGATGTCGCGGACCGAGACGATGCCGACCGGCTCGCCGTGGTCGAGGACGACGAGGTGGCGGAAACCGCCGTGGGTCATGGCGAGGGACGCCTCCTCCAGCGTCCAGGTCGGGGCGGCGAACACCACGTCGGTGGTCGTGTGGGCATGGGCCCGCTCGGCGTCCGGGCTCTGGCCCAGGCCTACGGAGTTGAGGATGTCGCGCTCGGTGAGGATGCCGAGCCCGCCTTCGTCGGGGTCGAGAACCACGGCCGCGCCCACGCGGCGTGCGGACATCAGCGCGGCGGCCTGCCGGAGGGTGTGAGCGGGTCCGATGGTGAGGACCACCGTGCTCATGGCGTCGCGGACGAGCATGGACGGAGCCACCTCCTACGAATCCGTTAGTTAACGGATTCACAAGTTCACAAGTGGGGGGACTCTCAGAGTCGCAGTTAAAGAGACGGTCAACAAGAGGGCGTGTGCGGGCGATATTTGGGGCGCCTTCTCGCCCGTCAGTGCCTCAACTGCCCCCGGGCGCCTCAGTAGCGCTGGTATTGAACTGGCCTTGCGGCGAGGTGCAGCCCTGTCCCGCATCCCCCTGGGGAGCTGCCTGGTAGCTGTTGTTCTTGGTCGTTGTTGGTCGTCGTGGGCCGCCCCCGGACGGCCCACAGGCGGCCCGGTGGCCGAGGGCGAGTCCCACACGAGGGGCCCTGTGTCTTGATCGACTGAGTGCTCCTCGTGTTGGGCCCGGACGGCTCCGGAGCAGTCCGCCTTGAGTGCCGGATCTCCGTAAATTGCTCGCAGGGAAGCAACGGCTTCCCTAAACTGTGCTAGTTGATATCCAACTAGGATTTCGAGGCAGCCTGTGGAGTCGTTCGAAAGCGATGGTCTCTTCTGGTTGCCCAACCAGGAGGAGGACCAGGTAGCCGGGCGGGTTTCCTTTTCTCCCATAACGGGGACTAGGCTTTCACTGATCGGCGGTTTTTCAGAGACGCCCTTCGGTGATATGGAGAATGGGCCCGAGGCTTCAATCATCCATGGCGTAGCAGGGAAGAGGTTCCTGACCCTTATCGGATCCAGTCGAGCTTCACGCCGATTTGAGTCGCCAGGGTTTATGCGTGAAGACTATCGGGTTGAGTACATGTTTGCCGGCCAAGCGTTGCTGGCTCCTGAATCCGTAGTGTTCAACCGCGTTTCAGTTCGGTTCAACAACCTCTACGACTGGATTGGGTATTCATCAGTTTCCCGTGAGCACGTTTTCGATGCGCAGAACAAGCTCGTAAAAGCTGGACTCACGCTGACGCCAATGGAAAAGATTGAACATCCTGCTGACGGGTGCAAGATTTCCATTGGCGGTGTTTGGAAGATTCTTGGTAATCAACAGAATCCGGGATTCGAACAAGACTTCTCGATCAGTATTGCGTACGAAGATCCCGTTGGATTCGAATCCATTGTGGGGGATGTAACCGTACTGCAAGATCTGCTGACGGCGACCACCGATGCAGTTTCAGTGCCGACGCATATTACGCTGGAGATTCCGGTAGGGAGTGGCGAGGGTGACAGTAAGCCCAGTTTCGTCCAGGCTTATGGGCAGCAACCCGCGTACACCAGAGTGAAAGAGTCGAAGCCCAGTGACATGGTCCTCAAGTTGAAGGAAATTGGAGACATTCCGTCCGTAGCGCGCTGGTTTAATTTCGTTCGCGGACGGCGTGTAGTGCTTGGCCTGATGCTTTCATCGAAGTACAGTCAGATGTACACGGAGAACAAATTCTTCAACGCAGTTTCGGCCGCTGAAACACTTCACCGGATGGAGTTTCCGAATGAACTTCGCCCGGCAGATGAGTATAAACACTTCAGGCGCATGCTCGTACGTCATGTTCCCAAGAAATATCGCTCATGGCTGAGCCAACAACTTCTGCATTCGAATGAACCCCGCCTCCGGGATCGCCTAATCGAGCTTGCTGAGTATGCTGATCTTCCTTCTGTCTTGAAATGTGATGCGCAACATTGGGCCAAGGCTGTGACTGACGCTCGTAACAGAATGGTGCATCACGACAAAGGCAAGGGGCCTGGCGCGTCAACCGTGGAGTTGTACTGGCTGGCAGAATCCCTGAGGCTGATGGTGCTACTCTGCTTGGCGAGATTTTGCGAATTCCAAGAGGGCTACGTAGAAAAGATTCGCAATGCCCAGTCGGTCAACTTTCTTGTCAAGCGCGTTGGTGAGATTATGCAACCGTCGGATGCCGTAGAGTCATAGAGTCAACCGCCCAGCCGCGGAACGGGTCTTTTATCACCCTGGAACGATCGGGCATTGAGGCCATTAGTGAGACCACGATTTAAGCTGCGAACGCAAGCTGTGGGGGCTCGGGGGCGGCCCGGCGGGGAAGGGCTGTCGCTGTCCTTATGGTCGCGCCTTGTAGTGCTCAGGACTGAACCGTTCCATTGCTTCCGGAAGCCTGTTGTTGCGCCTCAGGTGGCTGCTCTAGCTGTAGCTCCTTTTTTCGTTGCTCTTCCTTGATGCGTTCAATTTCTTCGGCGAATTCGGCGGCTGCTTGATCGGCGTTCAAGTTCTTATAACGGCGAATTCCGAGAGTGAAGGCTTGAATCTCCTGGTCGACGGAATCTGCAGTTTGCTGAAGATTCATACTTCTCTCTCGAAACTTGAAGTACGAGATGATTCCTGCCGAGACGCTTACAACTGAGCTGAGGGCCACGGCGAGCCAACTCCAAAAACCCTGTTCGGCTGCCGCCGTTGTCGCGACAGAGGTGAGGATCGATCCGACGATAACTGCAATCTGGAACCAATTGTGACGAGTTCTATACTTCTCGGCCCCACGTCTATAGTCATCAAGGAGTGCAGGAATGGCTTCTCGGTAACTTCGAAACGCTTCGGATGTCTGTCGCCCGGCATCACTGGCCCTGGGCTGCATCGCCTCCCTTAGGGCCTGCTTCTGTCTCAGTCGCAATTGTGCTGTATGTAGGTTATTCCGGGCCGTCCACCAAGATGGAGGAGCGCCGAAAAGGCTGATAATGAGCGGAATGGATAGTGAATAGTTTAGTGCTGCACGTCCATTGCCGGGCCTTGAGAAGTCAATGAGGATGTTTCCTGCGACAATTCCTGTCACCAGCAATGGAATCAGGCCGAAGATCCATATCCTCGCAAGCCTTCTCTGGAACAGCCGTTCATTAACGGTCGCTTCCCACTCGATGATCTGCTGCTCTATGGTGATCAGCGTCACCGGTTCAGTCATAATCACCCCCAGGTGAGGTTAGCGGCGACGTTAAAACGGCAGGCCAAATGAGACAGAGCTTGAGGTGGAGCACTGCCCGCCTGACCTCGTATCAGTCCTGCAAGCGTTGAGAGTGTGAGTCGTTCAGGGCCGCGATCACGGCAGCTGCATCGCCGTCGTATGTGAGATGCGATTCGTTTGCCTCAGGGGGGACGAATCGCATGCGGTAGCGCTGTAGGTCGCTCTCTGCGAAGTAGATCGAGTTTGGATCGTTCTCGTGGAGTTCGTTGCGCTTGCTGATCCTTGCCCAAAGCTCATCGTGGCTAGCCGCGAGGTAGACAAGCACAGGTACGGCGCCGGCGTCAGTGGCGATGGCTCGCCATTTTTTCCGATCCTCGGGGGTCCAAAAGCCGTGGTCAACGACCACATCGTGTCCCGCCTTGAGCTGTGTGCTCAGTTCCCCCGCCACGTCATCGAGGACCGGCCGTTCCAGGGTGGGGAAGGTGCCCCGGGGGAAGTCCACCCCGTAGACGCCATGTCGGCGGTACATCTCCTCATCTGGGCACAGCCGTACGAACCCACGGGCTGTGAGGGCGCGGGAGAGGGTGGTTTTTCCGGAGCCGGGAAGTCCGGCCATCAGGACGCAGAAGGGCAGGCGTGGTTGCATCGGTCTCGTCAAGGTCTGGGCGATGGCTTCTATCTCTGCTTCGGCTTCAGGCGTGATTGTGCCAGTCCTGCGCTCGACGAGCAGTGTTCCTAGGCGGTCTTCGAGCACGCTCACGAGAGTGTCATCCACGACCCTCACGCGGAGACCTCCGATTCCGTGCGCCATGTACGGCCCGGGCCCCCGAGGTCCACGCCGTACTCAACGATGTTGCCTTCGCTGTCGACGAACCTCGCTGTCATCACGACTACCGGTTCCTCCAGCGGGCCATCGGCGTCAAGCTCCAAGAGCCGTGCGTACTCCGGCGTCAGGAGGTGAGCCGAAGCGGTGTCGATTCTGTGGCTGATCGGGTGGCCGGTCACCTGGGTGATGAGCTGGAGCGACGTTCCGCCTGTCAGACGCTCACTCTTTGCTAGCTGAGGGATCAGCTTCCCGTATCGAGCAGGAATCCAAGACGTGCTGTGGGCCACGATGCCGTGCCGGTCCCTGTAGACCCGGCTACGGCGGACCACATCAGAGCCAAGCTCGATGTCCAGCGCTTGGGCTACTTCGGCGGGTGCGGGCACCACTGCCGCCTGATGCGAGTCGGACCTTTCGCCCTGCCCCCAACTGGACCCGGTCCGGCGTCCTCGATCCTGGCGTTGGGACCCCGACGACATCGAAGCCGGCCGGTCTAGAACCTCGGTTCCGATGCCGTGGATGCCGCGAACAAGCCCCTCGTTGCGCAGCTTGCGCAGGGCTTTCTCGGCCGTCGCAGTGCTCACCTTCCACTCTTCCGCGAGGTTCTTGATGCTCGGCAAGAGTGATCCCGGCTGTAGCTGACCAGACGCGATCAACTCCGTGTAGTGGGCGGCAATCTTCGCGTACGGGGCCCGATTGTCGGCCTGGCCTGCCATGTCGCTCGCTCCTTGTCGTCACTTCCCTGAGGTTCCCTACCTTACCGCTTGACACCACAGGGAACCCTAGGGAACCTTAGGGATGTGCCCGGAGGAAAGCCCGCAGGGGTGAGTACGAAGTGAGCGCGCATTGGTTGAGAACTGAACAGCGTGCCTGAGGTGACTGCCCTACCTCTGCGACCAAGTGGGCGGCACAAGTGGGGTTCGCCCCGCGTGTGAGTGCAACGGAATTCGACCTTTCCGCAGCTCATCTGCTGTGGCCGGTTGCCTCCGCTGCTCGTCTCGTACGAGCAGCGCTGAGGGGAGCCGGATCTACCGACTTCAACGGCGGGCGGCCCCGGTGCGGGAACACCGGGGCCGCTGTTCGGGCCGTTCCTGGTGAGAGGAACCACGACCCTATGAGCACCATCGTCACTGTTCAGGATGCTGTTACCGCGTTCGCCGACTTCATGGAGCCGACGGACGCGGAGCTGGACGCCATCGAACGCGAGATGCCCGCCATCCGGGCGGACATCGACCTGTTGGACGCGCAGATCATCATGTTGGACCGCACGCCGACGGAGCTGGACGCCCGGCGTGTCCGTCGGGCCCGCCGCCGCGTCCTGGCGGCCCGCCGCTTGCTGGCGAACGCGGCCTCTCCGGTCCTCCCGGAGGTGCGCGCATGAACCTGAACCGCAAGGGCAAAGCCCTCCTGGTCCTAGCCCTGGTCGGCGTGGTCGGCATGGCGTTCCGGGTCTCGTGGAACGCGCTGCGGGACGTGGCCAGCGCGATCGGCGCGGACAGCACGGCCGCGACGCTCTACCCGTTCGTGGTCGACGGACTGATGGCGCTGGCCCTGCTCGCGACCCTGGTTCTGACGGACGAGGGGGACAAGCGGTTCGCGCTGAAGGTGCTGGGCACCTACACGCTCGCCTCGCTGGTCCTCAACTACGTCCACGGACTCGTTCCCGAGCTGCACGGCGCGTCGGTCGACTGGGGTCGACTCGCCGACTGGGACCCCGCCAACTACGCGTTGGTCCTGCTCGCGACATCGCTTCCGGTCGGGTCGATCTACTTCGGCTCGGACCTGGTCGCCAAGGTGCTGCACCACCGCCCCGCCCCGATTCCGACCCTGGTCGCGAATGCGGAGGAATCTACCGAGACTATGAGGAATCGGTCTACGGCTGACCTCACGGTATCGACCCCCGCGCCGATCACCGTGGCTCCGCTGCGGATGCCCGCTCCGGTCGCGGTCGACTTCCTGAAGTCGGCTCTGCCGTTCAAGCCGGTACGTGCCATCGCCCCGGCTCCGGTCAAGGTGACCGCGAAGCGCGCGGCGGCTGCCGCATCGATCCGACCGCGTCGGGCGACCGGCACCGTTCCCGTCGTCGCCCGATCGGCGCGGCCGAAGCGGACCCCGGCTCAACTGCTCGACGAGGCGCGTACGGTGACGGCCGGTTGGCCGGCCGCGAAGGTGACCGCTGAGGGCATCCGCCGCGAGGTCCACACCTCTCCGGCCAACGCGCGCATGCTGCGTGACACCCTGCTCGCCGAACGCGCCGCCACCACTCCGTGATGGGCCGCTCGTACGGCAAGTGCTTCGACCCCAACGGCGCCCGCTACGGCATCCCCACCTTCCCGTGGCGGATGGCACCGGACGGCATGGTCACGCGCCGCCAGTTGCGGGCGCGTGGCCTGCGTCCGGGCGGACAGCCCATCGCCGCGCAGGTCCTGCGCCCGCGCTACCGGCGCGGCCCGCTGGTCGCCTACCTGTACCGCCTCGACTACGCGAAGCCGGTCCGGCCGATGACACCGGCGAAACGGGCGGCGCTGGCCAAGGCCAATCTCGCCCGCCGCACCTGCCCGCAGTGCCGCACGGACGCGGGATACGTCATCCCCGCCTCGCTCGGTGCCTGCGTTCCCTGCGCCTACCCCAACTGATCGCGAGGAAGGAGCCCTGATGGACCATCGTGACCCTCCGGGGATCATCGCCCCGCACATTCCCGCAGACGCCTACCGCCGCGCCGAAGCCACCGGGCAACCCGTCGTCATCGTCGTCCACACCACCGACCAGGGCGGGCGCCCGCTGGGCCACTACCTGGGCCCGCTGGTCATCGCGGGCGCCTGTGCCATGGGGTGCTGGGGACTGGTGGCCGCCCTGTGCGCGCTGCTCGACGCCGCCGCCCACACGGTCACCGTCATCGCCCAGACCGCCGGACCCATCGGCATCGGCGGCATCACCTTCCGCCTCGCCCGCCCCAAGGTCTGACCCGGCGCTCCGCACCATCCGCCTGCGACTCCGCATCCCCGCAACGGGCCAGGAGCCGTAGGCGGCCCGCAGGGCGCCCGGACCCCCTTCCGTGTGGGTCGAGACCCCCCGAGCCGTGAACGGCCATACAGGGCCCCGCGATGGGGTTGCACGGCCGGTTTTTCCGCCGCCCTACGCGCGCGGGCGCGTAGGGCCCCACCCCTCCCCACTGCTCAACTCTGCAACTTCGCAGGTCAGATGTGGTTGCGGGGGTTCAACCGGTGCTGTCGACGCAACCGACAGCACTGCTCCCTGCAACTCGGGCGGGCCGGTGACGCCATGCGACGGCGCACCGGCCCTCATCCACGGTCTTGGAGGACCCTTTCGTGGACTGGAAACAAGCATGGTCGACCACCGCCAACACCACCAACAGCGCGCTGGATTCACTCGCCCCGGTGTGCGTGCCGTTCGCCACCCGCTGGGACCTTGAGGCCGACCGGCGGAACAAGCTGCGCACCCCCGAGCACTTGAAGACGCTCATGGCGACGCAGAAGGAGCACAACGCCGCACGGTCCACGCACTCCACCGCCAAGAGCCAGCAACTCACCGCGCGCGCCGCGTCCAACAATCCGTTCGCGGCCGGTCGCCGCGCCGCGCGCGTCGCGAGCAAGGCAGCCGCGCGGCACGAGCGCGACACCCGCGCCAAGCTCAAGGCCGCGCGGGTGAACTACCCGAGCACACTCAAGGCCCGCGCGATTCAGGCACACTCGGTGCACGCCGTGCCGAGCGCGATTGCGTCCGCGCTCATGTCCACCTCACACCTGACCATCTGGCCGGCCGCGACTTCGGCCGTACTCGTCGGGGCGAACGTGGCCGCCCTCGCGCTCGGGCGGCGCAAGCTGCGGGTGGTGGTGGATGAGTCGCTGTCGCTGGAAGAGCGTCAGCTCATGGAACGGCTCGACCCGTCGTACTGGGTCGAGCACGCCCCGGACCGTGGTCTGTCCGGCACGGTCACCACGCCGCCGAGCATGGAGCCGGGAGGTATCCGGTGTGAGATCCGGCTGGATGGGACGTGGACGGTCAAGACGCTCGCGGACAAGGCCGATTCGGTCCGTGCGCTGCTGGGTGCCCGCACCGCGCTGCGCATACGGATCACGTCCGCCTCGCGCGGCGGGTGGGCTGTCGTGACGTTGGCGACCCGGTCGGCAGCCGCGGGGGTTTCCTCGCTGTGGACCCCGGACCGCATCCCGTCCGACCCGCTGATGATGAGCCTCGCTCTGGACACCGAGACCGGGGATGAGGTCCTGATCCCGTTCGACGAGCGGCTGTTGGTGTCCGGCGCGTCCGGCACCGGCAAGTCCTGGTCCTTCCGCCCGCTCATGGCGACCGCCCATTTGCGCGGTGACCTGCTGCTCATCGACGGCAAGGGCGAAGAGGCCAACATCTGGGAGTCCGCGTGCCGCGTCGCCGTAGAACGCGACGAGATCACCGACGCCGTGGATGAAGCGCACGCGGAGATGAACCGCCGCAAGGTCGACATGAAACAGCGCGGGATCAGCGTGTGGGACGGCCGTCAGCTCACCGTCGTCGTGGACGAGGGACAGGTGATCCTGGCCCTGATCACCAAGGACAAGGACCGGCTGCAACGGCTGATCGAACTGTCCTCGCTGGGCCGCTCGCGCGGGGTCGTCCTGTGGTGGGCCACCCAGTACCCGCTCACCGATGGTGGGGCCCCGGGCGTGCACAAGCTGATCGCACCGAACCTCCTCACGCGGTTCTCGCTGCGGGTGGCCGGCACGACACAGGCTCAGGTCGCGCTGGACGACTGCGCGCACTACGCCCCGCACCAGATCCCCGACGGCCGCGAGTACCGAGGGCACGGATACCTCAAGGGCTACGGCCCTCGCATGCTGCGCACTTGGACCCTCGACGACGCGGGCGTACGCGCACTGCCCAAGTCGATCTGGACCCCGGACCAGTCGACCGGCGGGCAGTCGCCGCGACCGCTGCACCTGGTCAAGGGCACCGCCGCACCGTCCGGGACGGCGTCCAACCGGGACAAGGTGCTCACCGCCGTGCAGTCCGGGGCCCGCACCGCGAAGGACGTGGCCGACGCGACAGGCCTGAACAAGGGCACCGTCTCGCGCGAGATCAAAGCTCTCACCACCGGTGGCACGCTCTTCCGCACCACGGACGGCCGACTGACCACCACGCGCGACGACTCCGCCGCCGCCTGACCCACCGCAGCACAGAGAGCGGCTGCGCTCAGGGCAGGACGGGCCGCTCAGGAGGCGCAGTCTCGGAGGCTGCGGGCCGCGACGGCATGGGCACCCCGCACGCTTTCCCCGACGCGTCGAATACGATCCCCGCTCCCTCGGGGACCTTCCCCGCACCCAGGAACATGTCCCAGCCGTTCTTCTCCAGGTGCCAAGCCTGGCCACCGTCCTCGGCTGACATCCGCTCCATCCGTCCCCAGCCCCGTGCTTTCAGCACAACAGACACCGAATCCACGACCTCACGCTTCGGCGCGTCCTCAGTCCGCAAGACCCCCAGCACACGGCACGGAGAGCCCGCCTTGCTCATGTCGGGGAAACTCAGCCGTCCGATCCCCGCGGCCTTGGCCGCAGACCGGACATCACCCCGCACGGCATCCACGGTCAACTCGTCCTTGGCCGCCTTTTCGGCCGCACGAGCAGTCGTCCGCTCGCCCGCTGCGTCGACACTGTCACCGCCGCCGCAACCTGTCAGCGCCGTCATCACCGCTATCGCGGCCACGGCCACTCCCACCCCACGCATGTGCCCTGCCTTCGCATTGGTTCGTGTGCCGTGGAGTTTTACACACAAACGACCACATGAACGCTGCAGGTCAGGGCGCAAAAATCCGTGACGCACCGGGCGGAGCCTCAGGCTCAGCGCTCTGGCTCATGACCGCCCGACAACTCCTAGTCACGACAACGGCGGCCCCCATCCGACCAAGAACCGGGGCCGCCGCCAATCCAGCACGCTCAAAGAGAACTGGAGACCTTCAGCATGACCCAACTCACCGACATTCGGCGAGACCATCTCGCTACCGCCCTATCGCTGGCAGCCCACGGCGTACCCCCGATGCCGTTACGAGCAGGGAAGATGCCGTTCGGGAACTGTCCGACCTGCGCGCGCAACGCGTGCGGTGGCCGACCGAACATGAAGATCCCCGGCCCCTGTGCCTGCCCGCAGCCGTGCCACGGCTGGGCCGCCGCCACCACCAACCCCCACGTCATCAACTCGACGTCGTGGGCGAGGGCGTGGCGGGAAGCGGCGGGCGTGGCCTACCACCCCGGCGGCGCAGGCCTGACTGTCGTGGATCTCGACAACGAGGCCGCCATCGTGTGGGCCCGTGCGAGCCTGCCCGCTACCCGGATCGTGCCGACGACCCGGGGCGAGCACTGGCTCTACCAGGGTGCGATGCAGGGCGCCAACGGCGTACGGACCGGCGTCGACATCAAGTCCACCATGGCCTACGCCCGCTACCTCGGGCCCGGCACCGGCACCATGACGGCCCTGCCGGATGCCGTGCGTGCGCTGACCGTGAAGGCGTCGGCCTCGACCCGTCCAACGTCTGTCGCGGTGCCCGCGCTGGCCGGTGGCGGGCAGTGCCCGCACCGCACGCCCACCTATCTGGACCGTGGCATTGCCATGGCCGTACAGCGGATCACCGAAGCCCGCATTGCGGTGCACGCGACCGTCTACCGGACGTTCCTCGCGGTGCTGTCCGCGCACGGCCGGTGCGGCTGCCTCACCGACGCTCACACCGCCCGGCTGTTCACCGCAGCGCAGGCCAAGGGCGAGAGCGCCCGGCACTGCACGGATGCGTGGACCAACGCCCTGACCACGTTGGGACTTCAGCATGTCTGAGGACGACAAGACTCCCGGCCGCGAAGTCATTACGGACTACGCACAGGCCCACTTCCGGTACTTCCGCACCCCCGACGGAACCGTCTACGCGCAGAAGAACGGGCACCCCGTGGCCCGCCCGATGCGCTCCCAGGGCACCACGGGAAGCCACCGGCAGGAACTCATGGTCGGCCTGTTCAAGGACGGACGCGGCGTGTTCAACGGGTCCGCGATGAAAGAGGCGTTGGACCTGATCGAAGCCCTCGCACTGGACGCGGACACACACGCCGTGAACATCCGTGTGGCCCCCGGATTCGACGGAGCGACATGGCTGGACCTGGGCCGCGACGACGGACAGTCCGTCCGCATCCACCCCACCGGCTGGGACATCCTCACCCCCGACCCCCGGGAGGTGTGCTGGCGGCGCACGCAGCTCACCGGGGAACTGCCGCTGCCGGTCAAGGACACCGACGGCAAGGGCATCGACCTGCTGATGCGGCTGTGCAACTTCGCCAACGCCGAGACCGAGTGCCTGGCCATCGCGTGGCTGATCGGCTGCCTCGGTCCGTCCGTGCCGGTGCCCGCGCCGTTCCTCACCGGACCGCAAGGAGCGGGCAAGTCCACCGGGGGCCGCATGCTCGTTCGGATCATCGAGGGCATGAGCGGGGACCTGCGCAGGGCGCCGAAGGATGAAGAGAACCTGATCGCGGCGGTGGCGGCGGGTTGGGTCACCGCGCTGGACAACCTCTCCCACATGACCCCCGACCTGTCCGACGCGATGTGCTGCATCGTCACCGGCGCCGAGAGCGTCAAGCGGGCCCTGTTCACCGACGGGGACGTCTTCCGCGTCGGCTACCGCCGCCCCCTCCTCCTCACCGGAATCGACGTCGGCGTCATCCGGCCCGACCTCGCGGAACGGCTCCTGCCGCTGCGGCTGGAGCGGCCCCGCGTACGGCGCACCGAGGCCGAACTGTGGGCGGACTACGCGGAAGTGCTGCCCGTCGTGCTGGGCTCGCTCCTGGACCTCACGGTCAAGGTCCGCGCGGTGACGGCGGAGACGCCCACTGACCTGCGGATGGCGGACTTCGCGCACCTGTGCGCGCAGTTCGACGCGGCGACCGGTCTCGGGGCCCTGCCTGCCTACCGGGCGAGTCTGGACGACCTGAACGACGACGTGATCGAGGGTGACCTCCTCGCGCAGACCGTTCTCCGGCACGCCGACACCATCGAGCCGGGTGCAGCGCAGCAGATGACGTCCACGGAGTGGCTGGCCTGCCTCAGCAGCCTCTACAGCGGCGACGACTGCCGTCCCCTGCCCAAGGGGTGGCCCACCACCGGCAAAGTCCTCTCCGACCGCCTCAAGCGCCTCCAACCCACGCTGGCCGCTCGGGGCGTCCTCATCGACTCGGGCCGCACCAAGGCGGGCCGCTACCTCGAAATGACCCGCACAGTCGTCCTGACCCTGCCTCCGCACGAGCAGACGCACGCGTTCTGACCCGCGACCCGCACGCTCAAGCGAACAGCAAGAGGAGCACGTGCTCCTCTTGCTGTTCGGCGGAACGCCGCCCCAAGGTCGCGCCGCGCAGCGGCTCCTTCTTCGCTCTGTAAGGCGCACCGAGGTACTACAGGCGGCCCCTTCTTTGTCCTAAGTAGGAAGACGCTGCGTCACCTGCGTCACCCGAGCCGGAAAACGGCCGCTGATCTGCGCTAACAGCGATGACGCAGACGGATGGCTCTGCGTCATCCTGCGTCACCTGCGTCACCAGATGACGCAGCCGATGACGCACCGGTGACGCAGCCCCGAACGGCCGCGTCACCTAAACCCGCAGGTCAGAGCCTCAAGTGACGCTGATGACGCGGTGACGCAGAAATCCGAACCTCGGACACACACGGAGTCCGAGGCCCCACGCGACGTGCCTCAACCTCCGAGGAATCCCATGAGCCGAACCAGTTCCGCTCAGTCCGACCCGCGCGCCACCCTTCGCGGCGGCCTGCCCGATCGGTACCTCACCTCCGACGACATCGCTGAGATCTTCGAGGTGCCCAAAGAAACCGTCTACCAGTGGCGCAAGAAGCGCATCGGTCCGCCCGGATTCCGCATCGGCAAGTACATCCGCTACGACCCCGCCGACGTGCTCGCCCACGTGGCCGAACGCAAGAGCACCGACCAAGACGCCGCCTGACCCAACACCCACCGCAGACAGCAGGGAGAGCCGCTACCCGGCGGCTCTCCCTGCTGCGTGTTGAGAGGACCGCCGCCACATGGCAGGCCACATCCAAGACCGCTGGTACAAGACCGAGACCAACGCCGACGGCAAGACCGCCCGTGTGAAGAGTGACCGCCACGGAAGCGGCCTGCGCTACCGGGCCCGGTACATCGGCCCCGACGGCACCGAGAAGTCCAAGAGCTTCCCCGATGGGCAGAAGCGACTCGCCGAGAAGTGGCTGTCCGGGATCGAGGCGGACATGACGCGCGGGCAGTACATCGACCCTCGGGCCGGTCGCCTCACCGTGCGGCAGCACGCCGAACGGTGGTTGGCGTCTCTCACCATGGACCCCAGTACGTTCGTGAGCACGGAGACGCGCATCCGCCTTCACGTCCTGCCGCACCTCGGCAGCCGCTCGCTCGACTCACTGCGGCCGATCCATATCCGCGAGTGGCTGCGAAAGCTCGAAGACGGGGGATTGGCCCCCGCCTATCAGCGGGTCATCTTCGCGAACCTCAACGCGATGTTGGCGGCTGCCGTCGACGATCGCCTGATCCCGCACAACCCGTGCCGTTCGTCGTCCGTGAAGGCACCGAAGCCGGAACCTCGCCGGATCGTTCCGTGGGGACCTGAGCGCGTGCTGGCGATGCGCTCGGAACTGCCGGAGCGGTACCGAGCCATGGTGGATCTGGCCGGCGGGTGCGGCATGCGGCAGGGCGAAGTGCTTGGCCTGGCCGTTGACGATGTGGACTTCGTCGAAGGAGTCGTTCACATCGTCCGGCAGGTCAAACTCATCGCCACGAAGCAGGTGTTCGCGCTTCCCAAGGGCGGCAAGGCACGTACGGTCCCTCTGCCTGAGAGCGTTGCTCGCGCGCTTGAGGCTCATATCGCGCAGCATCCGCCCTTGGCCGTGCCGTTGCCCTGGCGGTCGGTCGACGGTTCACCGGTCACGCACTCCCTTCTCTTCCCCAATGCCGAGGGGCGCGCGGTGAATCGCTTTTCCTTCAACCTCAAAGCGTGGCGGCCCGCCCTCGACAAGGCAGGCATCCCGCGCGGCAGGCAGAACGGCATGCACGCACTGAGGCACTTCTACGCGTCCGTTCTGTTGGACGCGGGGGAGAGCATCAAGGCGTTGTCGGAGTACTTGGGACACCATGACCCCGGCTTCACGCTGCGGACGTACACGCACCTGATGCCGAGCAGCGAGAAGCGCACGCGGGAAGCGGTGAACCGCGCGTTCGAGGACGGCCCGAAGGCCGATGACGGCCCCACGACGGCCCAGGAGGGGTGAGGATAGGGGAAACGTGCAGGTCAAGCCCTAGGCGGCTTCAGTAGCGCTGGTTCAGATACCCCAGCAACTCGTCGTGGAGGATGCCGTTCGACGCGGCCGCGTTGCCGCTGTGCGGGCCCGGGCGGCCGTCGAGGCCCGTGAAGGAGCCGCCCGCCTCGGTCACGACGATCGCGGTCGCCGCCATGTCCCACAGCGACAGTTCGGGCTCCGCGCAGATGTCGACCGAGCCCTCGGCGACCATCATGTACGGCCAGAAGTCGCCGTACGCGCGCGTGCGCCACACCTCGCGGGTCAGGTCGAGGAAGCCGTCGAGCAGGCTGCGCTCCTCCCAGCCGCTCAGCGAGGAGTACGCGAAGGACGCGTCCCGCATGCGCGAGACCTGGGAGACCTTCAGCCGGGACGCGGACGACAGACTGCGGCCGGTGAACGCGCCGTGACCCTTCGCCGCCCACCAGCGGCGGCTCAGCGCGGGCGCGGAAACCACGCCCACGACCGGCTGATAGCCGCCCTCACTCGCCTCCATGAGCGCGATGAGCGTGGCCCAGACGGGTACGCCGCGTACGTAGTTCTTGGTGCCGTCGATCGGGTCGATCACCCAGCGGCGGGGGCCGGTGCCCTCGACGCCGTACTCCTCGCCGAGGATCGCGTCCCGCGGCCGTGCCCGTTGGAGGTGGCCGCGGATCAGCTCCTCGGCGGCCTTGTCGGCCTCACTCACCGGGGTCATGTCCGGCTTGGTCTCGACCTTGAGGTCGAGCGCCTTGAACCGGTCCATCGTCGCGGCGTCGGCGGCGTCCGCCAGGACATGGGCGAGGCGCAGGTCATCGCGATAGTCGGGCATGAGCGAACCGTATCTTCCGGGTCGCTCCGCGGGGAACGGGGGGAGACCGGGGGTTGTGTTACAGGTACGGGTCGGATGCGGGCGGTCGCACCCCGCCGCGGCCGGTCGCACCCCCGCGGCGAGCCGCGGTCCGGCACGGTCGCGCGCCCCTCGGCGGCGCTTGGCGCCCCCCCCGGCGGTGCCGCGAACCCTTGACAGTGCCTCCGTGCGCGTCAACTCTGAAGCGCAGAGCCGATCGCCCCCGGGAGGCGACGATGCCTGCAGCGCGGGAATCCCTACTGGACGCCGCCTACACGGCGCTCGGACGGCGTCCGTGGTCCGCCGTGCGGATGGTCGACGTGGCCGCCGCGGCCGGGGTCTCGCGGCAGACCCTCTACAACGAGTTCGGGAGCAAGGACGGGCTCGCGCGTGCGCTCGTACGGCGGGAGGCCGACGCGTATCTCGCGGGCGTCGAGCGGGCTCTGGTGAGCCATGCCGAGCCCCGGGAGCGGTTGGCCGCCGCGGCGGAGTGGACGGTGTCGGCGGCTCGGGGGAACGCGCTGGTGCGGGCGATGCTCACGGGGTGCTGGGCGGAGAGGCTGCCCTCTCCCACCCTGTCCGCGGTGCCGTCCTCGTCGGCCGTGCCCGCTCAGCGCAGGGCCGATGGGCCGTTGCCGTCGCCGGGGGACTTCGTGGGTCTTGTACGGGACCGGGCCGTCGCATCGCTGACCGTGCCCGGGACGTCGAAGTCCGAGGCCTCGGAGCTGGCCCGGGCCTGTGAGCTCGTGGTGCGGCTGGGGGTGTCGTGTGTGCTGGCCCCTGCCGGGGAGGGCGGTACGGCGGGGATGGTTCGGGACGCCTTGACGACTGTGCGGTCGGTGAGTTGATGCGCGGAACGCCTGCCCACAGACAGGTGGCCTGCTCCTAGTGGGACGAGCCCGACAGCTGCAGGCCGATGACTCCTATGATCACCAGGGAGATCGAGACGATCTTCAGGGTGGAGACCAGGTCGTCGAGGAAGATCATGCCGTAGATGGCGGTGCCGGCCGCGCCGATGCCTGTCCAGACCGCGTAGGCGGGGCCCACGTCCAGTTTCTTGAGGGACAGCGTGAGCAGGCCGAAGCTGCCCAGGGCGAAGATGCAGAAGGCCACCGTGGGCCAGAGTCTCGTAAAGCCGTGGGAGAGCTTGAGGCAGACGGCGAAACCCGTCTCCAGGAGCCCCGCCACGACAACCAGCAGCCACGCCATGTGATGCCCTCCCACGCTCCGTGACCGCTTCGTCTCGCTTGCATCCCGCTTGGTGCGATTATGCCTTTACCGTCGCAGCGGGGATGCAAACAACACTGAGGTCAAGCGGAGATCGGTCGCGGATCGGCCGGAGATCAGTCCCCCTCGCGCCGCTCGCGCGTGGAGAGCAGCCGGCGCAGTGAGTAGAGGCGGGCCGGATCCGCGTGACCCTCGGCCACCCACGCGTCCAGTGCGCAGTCCGGTTCGTCGTGGCTGCACGCGCGCGGACAGCCCTCGGTGCCGGGCTCCAGATCCGGGAAGGCCTTGATGACCCGGGACGGATCCACATGGTGCAGACCGAAGGACCGTACGCCCGGCGTGTCGACGACCCAGCCGTCGTTGTCGGGCAGGGGGATCGCCCGCGCCGACGTCGTGGTGTGCCTGCCGCGGCCGGTGACCGCGTTGACCACGCCCGTCGAGCGCCGCCGCTCCCGTGACACGAGCGCGTTGACCAGCGTCGTCTTGCCGACGCCCGAGTGTCCGACGAAGGCCGTGATCTTGCCGTCCAGCTGCTTGTGCACGCGGTCCAGCGCCTCGCCGCTCTCCAGCTCCTGACGGCTCGTCACGACGTACGGGACGCCCAACGCCCCGTACAGCTCAAGGAGTTCGTCGGGCGGGGCCAGGTCCGACTTCGTCAGGACGAGCAGGGGGTCCAGGCCGCCGTCGTACGCCGCCACCAGGCAGCGGTCGATGAGGCGCGGGCGGGGCTCGGGGTCGGCCAGGGCCGTGACGATGGCCAGCTGGTCGGCGTTGGCGACGACCACACGCTCGTACGGATCGTCGTCGTCGGCCGTGCGGCGCAGCACGGAGGTGCGCGGTTCGATGCGGACGATGCGAGCGAGGGTGTCCTTCTCGCCGGACAGGTCGCCGACGATGGCCACCCGGTCGCCGACGACCGCGGCCTTGCGGCCCAGCTCGCGGGCCTTCATCGCCATGACGACACGGCCGTCGACCAGGCAGGTCAGACGACCCCGGTCGACGGTCAGGACCATGCCCTCGACCGCCTCCTCGTGCTTGGGGCGGATGTTCGTACGAGGCCGGTTGCCCTTGCGGTTCGGGCGCTGGCGGATGTCGTCCTCGTCGGTGTGCTTGCCGTAACGGCGCATGATCCCGGTCCGCCCGTCAGTTCCCGAGCATTCCGGTCCACAGATCGGGGAAGTCCGGCAGGGTCTTCGCCGTCGTCGCCACGTTCTCGATCTGTACGCCGTCGACCGCGAGGCCGATGATCGCGCCCGCGGTGGCCATGCGGTGGTCGTCGTACGTGTGGAAGATTCCGCCGTGCAGTGGGCGCGGGCGGATGTGGAGGCCGTCGGCGGTCTCGGTGACGTCGCCGCCCAGCTCGTTGATCTCCTTGGTGAGCGCGGCCAGCCGGTCCGTCTCGTGCAGGCGCAGATGGGCCACACCGCGGAGGGTGGAGGGGGAGTCGGCGAGGGCCGCCACCGCCGCGATGCCCGGGGTCAGCTCGCCGACCTCGCCCAGGTCCACGTCGATGCCGTGGATCGAACCGGAGCCGGTGAACTCCAGGCCCCGGTCGGTCAGTTCGCAGGAACCGCCCATCTCGGTGAAGATCTCACGCAGCTTGTCACCGGGCTGGGTGGTGCGGAGCGGCCAGTCCGGGATGACGACCCTGCCGCCGGTGACCAGGGCGGACGCCAGGAAGGGCTGGGCGTTCGACAGATCCGGCTCGACCGTCAGATCGCGGCCCAGGAGCGCGCCCGGCGTGACCCGCCAGACGTTCGGCTCGCCGCCCGACTCCGGGGTGTCCACCTGGGCACCGATCGAGCGCAGCATGTCGACGGTCATCCGGATGTGCGGCATGGAGGGGAGCCTGGAGCCGGTGTGCCGCACCTCCACGCCCTGGTTGAAGCGCGGGCCGGAGAGCAGGAGCGCCGACACGAACTGGGACGACGAGGACGCGTCGATCTCCACCGGGCCGCCCTCCAGCGCCCCGGAGCCGTGCACGGTCAGCGGCAGCGCGCCGCGGCTGTCGTCGTCGATACGGGCGCCGAGGGCGCGCAGCGCGTCGATCACTCCGTGCAGGGGGCGCTCGTACGAACGCGGGTCGCCGTCGAAGCGGATGGGGCCGTCGGCGAGGGCGGCGACCGGGGGCAGGAAGCGCATCACCGTGCCTGCGTTGCCGACGTCGACCGTGGCCGGGCCGTGCAGGCCCGAGGGGATGACCCGCCAGGCCTCGCCGGAGCCGTCGGGGCCCACGCCCTCCTCGATGCCCACGCCCATCGCACGCAGGGCGCCGGCCATCAGGAGGGTGTCGCGGGAGCGGAGGGGGCGGCGCAGCCAGCCGGGCTCCGCCGCGAGGGCGGCGAGGACGAGGGCGCGGTTGGTGACCGACTTGGACCCGGGCACGTGGACCGTCGCGTCGACGGCTCCGCTCGCGTGCGGGGCGGGCCAGAGGGCGGTGTGGGCGGCGTTAACGGGCATGCCCTCACTTTAATGGTTTGCCACTTGCGGAGATCTTGATCGAAAGGGGCGGAACCACTCCGTGGGGTGCGCCTGAGAGCTCGGGGGATTTGTGTGGTTGGGCGGCTGCGGGTCGTGTGTGGCTGGTCGCGCAGTTCCCCGCGCCCCTTACGGGGCGCGGCTCACAACCCCAGCAGCCACCTGCCCCCGCCCATCAGTGCGCACAGTGACACCGTGTGGAACAGGAACAGCCACAGGCCTGCCGGGACGTGGGTCAGACGGGAGAGCTGGTCGGCGTCCGAGTCGCCGGCTCCGCCGCGGCTGCGCTTCATCTGGAGTTCGAAGGCCGGGCGGACGCCGCCGAGGAGGAGGAACCAGACGACGGCGTAGGCGAAGGCGGCCTGGACCTGGGGGCCGGCCAGCCAGGACACCACCACGAACGTGCCGCCGGTGAGGAGGACCGTGAGGGCGCCGTACGCGTTGCGGATCATCACCAGCATCGCCACGAGGAGCAGCGTGGCCAGCCACAGCAGGGCCGTGATGTGGCCCGCGGCCAGCAGCGCGGCGCCGCCGAGGCCGAGCAGCGGGGGAGCGGTGTAGCCCGAGGCCGCCGTGAGGATCATGCCGAGACCGGTCGGCTTGCCGCGGCTGACGGTGAGGCCGCTGGTGTCGGAGTGCAGTCGGATACCGCTGAGGCTGCGACCCGTGAGCAGCGCGACCAGACCGTGGCCGCCCTCGTGCGCGATGGTGATGGCGTTGCGCGAGAGCCGCCAGATGTTGTGCGGGACGATCACGGCCAGTGCCGCGACCATCGTGGCTATGACCACCCAGGTGTCCGGGTCGGGCTGGCTCCCGAATACCTCGTCCCAGAGGGTGGCCAGCGAGGTGGCGGCGATGCTGTCCATTGTGGGTGAGGGCTCCTCTGGCTGGCTCGGAATCTGGCAGTGTTGCACGTATGTGCGGACGGTATGCAGCGAGTCGTAGGCCCGAGGATCTCGCAGGAATCTTTGAGATCGAGAAGTGGGAGCCGGAGGAGGCTCTGGCCCCCGACTACAACGTGGCTCCCACCAAAGAGGTCTACGCGGTCCTGGACCGTCCTCTTAAGGACGCGGAAGACCCGAAGCCGGTTCGGCAGCTGCGCACGCTCAAGTGGGGACTCGTCCCGTCCTGGTCGAAGACTCCCGAGGGCGGCGCCCGGATGATCAACGCCCGGGCCGAGACCGTCCACGAGAAGCCCTCGTACCGGCGGGCCTTCGCCACCCGGCGCTGCATCATCCCCGCCGATGGCTATTTCGAGTGGGTGACCGGCTCCGGAGAGCGCGATCTGGAGGTCGAGGGCAAGAAGAAGCGGCCGCGCAAGCAGCCGTACTTCGTGCTTCCCGCCGACGGTTCCGTCTTCGCGATGGCCGGGCTGTACGAGTTCTGGCGGGACAAGACGCTGCCCGACGACCATCCGCGGGCCTGGTGGGTGACGTGCTCGGTCATCACCACGGAGGCGGAGACCTCGCCGCTCGCCGTCGGCCCGGAGGAGGGGCCGCGCGCGCTGGCCGACATCCACCCGCGTATGCCGCTGATGCTCACCCCGGACCGCTGGGACTCCTGGCTCGACCCGTCCCGCACGGACGTCGAGGACCTGCGCTCCCTGCTCGCGCCTCCCCCGGAGGGGCTGATGCGGGCGTACCCCGTCTCCACCGCGGTGAGCAACGTCCGCAACAACGGGCCGGAGCTGCTGAAGGAGCTGGAGGGGCCCGAAGAGGGCACACTCTTCTGACGTGACGGATCATGTGACGGAGATCATCGAGACCATCGACACCGACGCGGGTACGGCCCGCGTCACATGGCACCGGGCGAGGAAGGCGCGGCTGGTGCTGGCCGTCAGCCATGGCGCCGGCGGCGGGATCGAGGCGCGGGACCTCCGGGCGCTCGCCGCCGAGCTGCCCGCGCACGGTGTGAGCGTGGCCCTGGTCGAGCAGCCCTGGCGGGTGGCGGGCAAGAAGCTCGCGCCCGCGCCGAAGACGCTGGACGTGGGATGGCGCGGCATCTGGCCGGCACTGGTGAAGCCCGGACTGCCCGTGATCGCGGGTGGGCGCAGCGCCGGAGCCCGTGTCGCCTGCCGCACCGCCACCGAACTCGGCGCCCACGCCGTCCTCGCGCTCAGCTTCCCCCTTCATCCGCCGGGCAGGCCGGAGAAGTCCCGTGCCGACGAACTGCTCGGAGCCGGGGTGCCCACGCTCGTCGTCCAGGGCGGCAATGACCCGTTCGGCAGGCCTGAGGAGTTCCCGGAGGGCGCGTACGAGATGGTCGAGGTGCCGTACGGCGATCATGGCTTCGCCGTGCCGAAGCGTGCTCCTCTCGACCAGGGCGAGGCCCTGAAGATCGTCACCGATGGCGTACTGAAGTGGACCTCATCACTCGGGTGACCCCCGGGAATGCTGAGCCCCGGGCCACTGTTGTGCGGATCAGACAGCACGACACGTGCTGTGAGAAGTCGCATGAGAGGAAGTCCGCCGCATGGGTTCGACCATCTGCCCGAGCCGTAGCAGCAGCGCTGACCTGGAGTGGTCCGTTCTGCATGCGGCAAAGACCACCCCTATTCGGGCGGCGGCCGGGCCGGATCGTCGTCTATCCTCCGATTCTGGTGGGTCCGGTTTCGGTCCTGCCCAGACTCTGGAGGAGGTGGGTCCGGTCACAGGGACCGACGCAGGGACCGAACACGGCCAGGCGGAGCAGCCCGAGGGCCCGGGCAGCGGCGAGTCGACCGCCGAGCGCAGTGCGCGCTTCGAGCGGGACGCGCTGGAGTTCCTCGACCAGATGTACTCGGCCGCGCTGCGCATGACGCGGAACCCGGCCGACGCCGAGGACCTGGTGCAGGAGACGTACGCGAAGGCGTACGCGTCCTTCCACCAGTTCCGTGAGGGCACCAACCTCAAGGCGTGGCTGTACAGGATCCTCACCAACACCTTCATCAACTCGTACCGCAAGAAGCAGCGCGAGCCCCAGCGGTCCGCCGCCGAGGAGATCGAGGACTGGCAGCTGGCGCGCGCCGAGTCGCACATGTCGACCGGTCTGCGCTCCGCCGAGTCGCAGGCGCTCGATCACCTGCCCGACTCGGACGTCAAGGAAGCGCTGCAGGCGATCCCCGAGGAATTCCGCATCGCGGTCTACCTCGCCGACGTAGAGGGCTTTGCGTACAAGGAGATCGCGGACATCATGGGGACACCCATCGGTACGGTGATGTCCCGGCTGCACCGGGGCCGCCGCCAGCTGCGCGGCATGCTCGAGGACTACGCGAAGGACCGCGGCCTGGTCCCGGCGGGCGCCGGGGAGTCGGACGGAACGAAAGGCTCGGGCTCATGAGCTGCGGAGAGCCGCACGAGACGGACTGCAGTGAAGTACTCGATCATCTCTACGAGTTCCTCGACCGGGAGATGCCGGATGCCGACTGCACCAAGTTCGAGGTGCACTTCGAGGAGTGCTCCCCGTGCCTGGAGAAGTACGGCCTCGAGCAGGCCGTGAAGAAGCTGGTCAAGCGGTGCTGCGGCCATGACGACGTGCCGACCGACCTCCGGGCGAAGGTCATGGGCCGTATCGAGCTGATCCGCTCCGGCGAGACCGTGCCGGAGCACGACGTCACCGTCGCCGACGTCCGCGGAGCGGCCGCCACGGAGGGCTGAGCGCCCCGGTTCCTGCCTCCGCGGTCTCCGCCTCGGCACGGTGCCCACCTCCGCGGTTCCTTCTTCCGCGCTGCCGGTCCTGGCACCGGCCCCGGTCGCCAAGCTGCCCGCGGCCGGACCGGGTTGACCGGTCCGGCCGCGGGCAGTGGCGTCTCACCTCCGACGTCCTGGGCCGTTTCAGACCTCCAGGCCGTTCTCGATCCGCTTCAGGCTGTGCCGGGCCAGCGCCAGGTTGCTGCGCGACCGGTCGAGCGCGAGGTAGAGGAAGAGCGAGCCGCTGCTGCTGCCGAGCGGGCGGATCAGGTGGTACTGCTGGCCCAGCGTGATCAGGATGTCCTCGATGGTGTCGTCCATGGCAAGCGACGCCAGCGTGCGCATCTTCGAGCGCACCACCTCGGTGTTGCCCGCGGCGGCGAGTTCCAGGTCGAGCGCCGGCCCCCCGCCGAGCGTGCCGAGCGACATTCCGCTTTCGTAGTCGACGAGGGCGACGCCGATCGCCCCGTCCACGGTCATGGCTTCCTTGAGTGCGGTCTCGATGTTCACGTTGCCCCAATTCCTCAGTGACGCTGACGGTCGTTGCTCGTACAACTACGATCGAACACAAGTGGCTTGTGCGTCACAAAACATCAAATTTGTTACCTGTTGCGTTAGTTGATGTTCAAAGTACTGTGCGACGTTCGGACGTGAAGGGGGAAACGGGGAAATGACAACGGCCGTTGAAGCCTCCCTGGCCCGGCTCCTCGACTCCCCCGGGGTCACGGGTGTCGCCCTGGTCGACGCGGTCACGGGCCTCACCTACGGGGTGGCCGGGGACTCCGAGGAGGCCGCGGGCGGGGCGGAGTGCGCCGAACTCGCCGCGCTCATCGTCGAACGGCTCGGGCAGGCGGGCGCCGAGGGGGAGTTGGAGAGCGTGATCACGACCAGCGCGCGGCGCCATCAGGTGCTGCTCGCGGTGGCACGGCCGGCCGGCGACCCCCTGCTGCTGGCGGCCGGCATGGACCGGGAGCGGGCCAACCTGGCGCTCGCCACGCGGAGTCTGGGCGACCGGGTCGCCGAGGTGCTCGCATGACGGGAGCCCCGGCGCGCAATCTGCCCGCGCTTCTGCAGGGGCTGTACGAGGAGGGCTTCACCGGCACGGTGCGGGTCTCCGGTTCCCCGGGCGGAACGATTCATCTGAGGCGTGGTCTGATCGGCGCGGTCGAGACACCGGGCGCGCCGACCGCCACGTCGGTCCTGCTCACACCGGGCCGCATCGACGACGAGGCCTGGCTGGCCGCGTGTGCGGCGGAGCGTGATGTGGACCGGCTGGGCGGGCAGTTGGTGGCCGCGGGCCTGATCGGCGCCGCCGAACTGGAGGTCGTGTGCACCGCGGCCGTGTTCGACGCGGCCTTCGCCATGGCGCTGGGTCCGCCCGGCAGTTGGACACTGAGCGACCCCGAACCCACTCTCCTCGCCACGCCGGGTGTGGAACCGCGGCGGCTGACCGAGGAGACCACCCGGCGCATGGCGCAGCTCTCCGGCCCGTGGGGGGCGCCGGGGGAACTCGCGCGCGTGCGGCCCACACCGGTTCCGGGCCCCGGGCCCGGCCGCTGGCTGTCGCTCCGCCATCAGTCCGTGCTGAACACCGTCAACGGGCGTCGTACGGCCCGGGACATCGCCTTCACACTCGGGCGCGGGCTGTACGCGGTCATGCTCGACCTGACCCGGCTGGAGGCGCTGGACCTCGTCCGGTGGGACGCGGGCAGGGAATCCGGCGGCAGGCCGAGCACCGCGCCGCGCGTACTGCCCGAACGGCGCTCCGCGACACCGCAGCCGTCGAGGTCCGGCGCCGGGTCAGGATCAGAGGCCGGGTTCGGGTCGCAGTCGAAGGCCGAACCACTGCCGAGGCGCAGGCCGGGCGGTGCGTCGAGGGTGGGAGAAGGGCCGGCACGCGAGGGTCCGGCGGGCCAACGGCCCGCGGGGGGAAGCAGTGCTTTTGCCGCAGGTAACGACGGGGGGACGGGGGGGTAGTGAGCTCACGCAGACGTCGGGCAGCGATGCGCCGACGGAGCACGGAGGCCGAAGCGAGGCGGGCCGCGAAGCAGCGGGTGCGAGGACCGGACGCGGACGCCCCACAGGCGCGGCCCGGACGCTCCACCGAATCCGGCACTCGGTCGCAGGTTCCACAGGCACCGCGGCTCCCACAGGCACCGCGGCTCCCACAGGCGCCGCAGGTGCAACAGGCACCGCCGGTGCAACAGACACAGCCGGTACAACAGGCACCGCCGTCGCGACCGGCACCACCGGTCGGCAGGCCGCCACTGCCCGTGCGGGGCGCGGCCTCGTCGTCCGGGGCCGACGGGGACACCGCCGGTGAATCCCCGGGGGCGCAGCCGTTCGTTCTCCCCATGCTCTCGCCCGAGGACCTTGCCGCCGACCAACCCTCGGTCGACATGCTCCGCCGTGTCCGCCGGGGCCTGACGGGACTGCCGGAATCCGACTGACCCGTTGGAACGTACCAGTTGGACCGTACCAGGATTGCATATGCCTTTAGCAAGGAGCTCGTCATGAGTGAACAGCCGCCGCCCAGTCCCCTGACCGAGATCCTGACCTCTCTGCGGGACCGGGTGATGGGGATCTCCCAGAGCGTTCTGTCCACGGCGGACGGCCTCCTCGTCGTCCACGACTCCGACTCCGTCCACCCCGAGTCCGTCGCCGCGCTCGCCGCCGCGACGCTCGGCGTGGGGCGGCGGATGGCGGACCAGGCGGGCGTGGGCGCGCTCCGCGAGGTGGTGGCGAGGTGCGGCTCCGGACACGTCATCGTGATGGCGGTCGGCGACCGGGCCCTGCTGACCGTCATGGGGGACGACGGCCTCGACATCCCCGCGTTCCAGCGCGAGTCACCGGCGACGGTGGAGCAGCTGAGCCGGGCGCTCGCGGCCGATGTGGCGCACTGACGGCTTCGACAAGGCTCGAAGGGTGCTCTGAGGGCGATCCGGCGCGCTTCGACGACGCTCTGACAGCGCTTTGACGACGACGCGGTGCCCCGCGCGTACCCGGCTCACTCGAACGGGCGAATCTGCCTCCTGGGCCCGACGAATCGTTCCATGCCTCCCCCGAGCCGTGCCCGGCCGTCCTATCGTCCATGTCCCAAGGCCTGTACGGGGCTTGTGCCGGAGCCGCCCCGCCCGGTCGGCCGACAGGGGCCGGGCCACAGGGAAGGGAGCGCCATGCGGCCGGTTTCGCCGTGGGCGCGTGTCTACGTCGTCTGCACCGCGCTCGGAGCGGCGTGCTGCGCCCTCCCACTGCCGGCCACGCACGCGCCGTGGGGTGCGGTGCTGCTCTTCGCGGTGCTCTGCGCGGGGTGCGAACTGTTCGCCGGAAGCCGGTTCGCGGCGGGCCGCGCACCCGAGGGCGCGGGGGTGTCCGGGGAACCGGGCGGTTCCCCCAGGTGGCACACGCCCGTGCTCCTCGCCGCGGCCTTTCTGCTGCCGCCTCCGGCCGCGGCGCTCATTGCCCTGCCGGGGGCGCTGCTGACCCGGGTCGAGCAGCGGCCGCGGTGGCTGCGCCGGGTGTGGCGGGCCGGGCAGCTCGCGCTCGCCGCGTGGGCCGCCTCCTGGGTGCACTGGGCGCTCGGCGGGCGGGACGCGGTCCTCTCGTCGGACTTCCCGTACGTCCTGGTGACCGCCGGTGCGGCCGTCGTGGCGTTCTGCCTGGTGCTGACCGTGCTCGACGGCGGGATCCTGGTGCTCGCCGAGCGGGTGCCCGTACGGGCCGCCTGGCGCGGGCTCTTTCTCCGCTCGCTCGCGCCCGTCGCCGTGCACGGTCTGGCCGGGCTGATGATGGCGGTCCTCTGGCGCAGTCCGTACGGGCCGGTCGCCGCGCTCCTCGTGCTGTTGCCGATGTACGTGTCGTGGTGGGTGTTCGCGCAGTACCACCGGGAACGGGCCGCCCACCAGGCGACCATCCGGGCGCTCGTGCAGGCCGTCGACATCAAGGACGGGTACACGCGCGGGCACAGCGAGCGGGTGGGGCAGGCGTCGATGGTGATCGCGCGCGAACTGGGCATGGACGACGAGCGGGCCGAGGTGCTCAGGTTCGCCGGGATCCTCCACGATGTCGGCAAACTCGGGGTCCCCACGCGGCTGTTGCGCAAGGACGGGCCACTGACGCCCGAGGAGCGGCGGGTGATCGAACTGCATCCCGAGTACGGGCACGAGATGGTGCGCGGGATCGGATTTCTGGGGGAGGCCAGGTCGGCGATCCTGCATCACCACGAGCGGCTGGACGGGAGCGGGTATCCGTACGGGCTCAAGGGGGGCCAGATTCCGGAGTTCGCGCGGGTGGTGGCGGTCGCGGACGCCTTCGACGCGATGACGTCCACTCGGTCGTACCGTCGGGCGCGGCCTGTTGCGGCCGCGCTGGAGGAGTTGGAGCGGTGTGCGGGGGCGCAGTTCGATCCGCGGATGGTGGAGGCGCTGGTGCGGGGGCTTGCCCGCGGGGGGTGGCATCCCGTTGTCACCGCCGACGAGACACCGCTGCGCGGCGAGCCTTACCCACCCACTCCGCCCGTTTCCAGCACGCCATCCGGTCACCGCAAAAGCGTCGGCGAGACCACGCGATGACCACCCCCGGCATCGCGCCGCCCTCACAAACCACCGACTCCCACGCCCGCCTGCCCGGCCGAGTTCCCTCCTCAAGCCCCGCCTGCCATGTGTACCCGGGCCGCCGAGCACCCGCCCGCACCGCCCGCCGGAGGTCCCCGTGAATCGGTCGTGGCCCCTGTCCGTGCTCACCCTCGCCCGTGTCGCCGCCGGCCTTCTCGCGGTCGTGGCGCTCGTCGGCACCCTCTGGCACGGACTCGACGAACGTGGTGTGGCCCTCGCCTTCGGGGTGCTGATCGCTGTTGGGGAGCTGGCCCGGTGGGGTGGGGCGGAGCAGCGGGAGGCCGCGCCGCTCGGGGCGGCCGGGGCGCTCGCGTACGCGCTGCTCGGGGAGAACGGCGGGCAGAGCAGCCACCACGGGGTGCTGCAGACCGTCGCCGTCGTCGTGGCGGCCTCGTTGGCGGGGTGCGTGCCCCATGTGGCCAAGGGGAACGGGCCCACCGCCGACCACCTCACGCGGCGCGTCCTGACCGTCGCCTTCGCCGCCGTCTGCTTCCAACCCCTCTACAACCAGGGCAGGTTGAGGGAGTGGGCCGCGGACGGACCCACGTACGCGGCCCTCGTCGTCGCGCTGCTCGTGCTGTCCGCGCTGTGGGACGCCGTACTGGCCGCCGCCATGGCGCACGCGCGGACCCGCTGGCCGTTCGGGCCGCTGCTGCGGGACGAGCTGCGGGGCACCCTCGGCATCGGGTCGGCGGTCTGCGCGACCGGCGCCGTGATGGCGCTCGCGGTCGCCGTCGCCGGCCTGTGGGCGCTGCCCGTGTTCTCCCTGCCGCTGCTGCTCACCCAGCTGTCCTTCCGGCGGTACGCGGCCGTGCGGACCACCTACCGCCAGACCATCGCCTCCCTCGCCCGGGCCACCGAGATCGCCGGCTACACCCCGGCGGGGCATGCCAGACGCGTGGCCGCGCTCAGCCGGGCCGTCGGCCGTGAGCTGGGCCTCTCCGAGCCCGAACTGACCGTTCTGGAGTACGCGGCCCTGATGCACGACATCGGTCAGCTGTCCCTCGTCGATCCCGTTCCCGCGGGGGCCACGGCCTCCCTCGCCCCCGACGACCAGCGGCGCATCGCCCTGCTCGGCGGTGCCGTGGTGCGCCGGACCGGGGTGGACGCGGAGGTCGCCGTGGTGGTGGAGCGCCAGGCGGACCCGTACCGCGAACAGCCGGTCAGCGCCAGAATCGTACGGGCGGTCAACGCGTACGAGGAGAAAGCCAGGGAAGCAGGTCCCGGCGGGCCCCTCAGGGCGTTGGAGGAGCTGAGGCTCGGCACGGCCCGGGACTATCAGCCCGAGGTGGTGGAGTCGCTGGCCAGGGTGCTGGCGAGGGGCAGTCTTATGCTGCCCCTGGCTGGGTAACCCATGGGTAATGAGCGCCCGTCCGACCGTCCGTGGTTGGATGCGAGGAAGAGGACATCAGGGGGCACAGTCCAGCCCGAGGCTGCACGCTCTTCAACGAACTGGCAGGCGGGAATCGTGAGGATCTTCGGCAAGGGACGGCACCGGCCCTCCGCCTCATGGCGGCAGGCCACCGACCGTGCGTTCACGCTGATCGGCGACGGCCGGTACGAGGACGCGGGGGCGCTGCTCACGCGCGCCGCGGACCTGGAACCCTGGCTGTCCGAGTCCTGGTTCAACCTCGCGCTCCTGCACAAGTTCCGGCACGACTGGGAGCAGGCGCGGGCGGCCGGTCTGAGGGCCGTGGCACTGCTCGACCGGGAGACCGGGGCCCCTGATTGGTGGAACGTCGGCATCGCGGCCACCGCCCTCCAGGACTGGCCGCTCGCGCGGCGGGCCTGGCAGGCCTACGGACTGCGGGTGCCGGGCGGCGCCACCGCCTCGGGCGAACCGGTGGGCATGGACCTCGGCAGCGCGGCCGTACGGCTGTCGCCCGAGGGCGAGGCCGAGGTCGTGTGGGGGCGGCGGCTCGACCCCGCCCGGATCGAGGTCCTCTCCATCCCGCTGCCGTCCTCCGGGCGGCGCTGGGGCGAGGTCGTGCTGCACGACGGGGTTCCGCACGGTGAGCGGACGACCGCCGCGGGGCACTCCTATCCCGTGTTCGACGAGATCGAGCTGTGGGCCCCCTCTCCCGTGCCGACCTGGGTGGTCCTCCTTGAGGCGGAGACCGAGGACGACCGGAACGCCCTGGAGCGGCTGGCGGCCGACGCCGGGTTCGCCGCGGAGGACTGGTCGTCGTCGGTCCGGCTGCTCTGCCGGATGTGTTCCGAGTCCCGGATGCCGTCCGACGAGGGGGACGGGGAGCATCTCGATCCGCACGATCACAGTGAGCCGGGGCATCCGGGGCCGCTGGGGCACCGGACGGACGGGCAGCTGTGGGTGCCCGAGCGGGAGTGTGGGCTTGCCGCCCCCGCCTCATTGGTGAGGGGGTTGCTGGACGGGTGGGTTGCCGACAGTCCCGACTCCCGGGACTGGCGGGATCTTGAAGAGGTTTGTTAAGGGCTGCGTGGGCTGTTCGTAGGCTGCGGGCCGTCCGTGGCTGGTCGCGCAGTTCCCCGCGCCCCTGAAGGGGCGCCCCTGTCAGGAGCGCCTCCTGACGGGGCGGCTCCTGGCAGGAAGCGCCCCGTACCCTGTTCAGCATCACAACCCTGTTTTCCGAGGAAGGCTTACGTCGGTCATGGCGCAGCAGGACACCGATCAGCAGCACGTGGGCGTGCTCCCCGTGGACGACGAGGGCTTCGTCATCGACAGTGAGGACGACGCGGGGGAGCGTGAGGCGGCCTATCGCGGGCGCGGCTCCTCGCGGCCCATCACGGTCGTCGGGAACCCCGTACTGCACAAGGAGTGCAAGGACGTCACGGAGTTCGGCGACGACCTCGCCAAGCTGGTCGACGACATGTTCGCCAGCCAGCACACCGCCGAGGGCGTGGGGCTGGCCGCCAACCAGGTCGGCGTCGACCTGAAGGTCTTCGTCTACGACTGCCCGGACGACGAGGGCAAGCGGCACGTGGGCGTCGTCTGCAACCCCGTGCTCGTGGAGCTGCCCGCCGAGCGGCGCCAGCTGGACGAGAGCAACGAGGGCTGCCTGTCGGTGCCGACCGCGTACGCGCCGCTGGCCCGGCCCGACTACGCCGAGGTCACCGGGCAGGACGAGAAGGGCAACCCGATCAAGGTGCGCGGCACCGGCTACTTCGCGCGCTGCCTCCAGCACGAGACGGACCACCTGTACGGGTACCTGTACATCGACCGGCTCTCCAAGCGCGAGCGCAAGGACGCGCTGCGGCAGATGGCCGAGAACGAGCCGCGGTACCCCGTCGTCGCGAACGACTGAACCACCGCCGCCGAAGCCACGGAGAACGGCCGAGAACAGTCGAGGACGGCTGCGAACGGCCGGCCGGTGGCCGCCGGTGGCCGCGAAGAACTCTGAACGGCTGTGAACGGCTGTGACAGAGAACGACAGCCGGGGCGTGAGCGTCCCGTATCCACGACGCCTGGTCGGATCACCTTCCGACCAGGCGTCGTTCGTCTGTGCGTCGCACGTTCGATCCCTTGTGCGCACGCAATGATCCATATTCAGTCACGTGAGGGGAGATTCTCGGCACGGTGGGGTAGTGAGTGAAGCAAATCCGTTCCCAGAACGGTCAGTTGTGGTGCTGAATGGGAAGTGCGGGGATACGCAACGGCGCACGCCCGGCACAGCGGGAGGGGCGTGTCGCCAACAGGCGGCTGAGAGGGGTTTGTTCGTGCCTGCTTTCCCACAGAGCACCACAACGACGCACACCGCGATCTCGGTTCCACCGGCGCTCTCTCTCCCGGTGATCGAGAGGGAGTTTCCCCGTCAACTCCATCCGTATTGGCCCCGGCTTCAGGAGAAGACCAGGGCCTGGCTCCTGGAAAAACGCCTCATGTCCCCGGACAAGGTCGAGGCATATGCCGACGGGCTTTGCTACACGGACCTCATGGCGGGCTACTACATTGGCGCGCCCGACCAGGTCCTCCAGGCGATAGCGGACTACAGCGCGTGGTTCTTCGTCTGGGACGACCGCCACGACCGCGACGTCATACACGGCCGGCCGGAGGCCTGGCGCAGGCTCCGGCGCCGGCTGCACACGGCTCTCGACTCCCCGTGGGACCACCTGCACCACCGGGATCCCCTGGTCGCGGGGTTCGCGGACAGCATGGTGCGGCTGTACTCGTTCCTGGGCGAGGGGTGGAACGTCCGGTTCGCCGACGACTTCCACGCCGTCATCGAGGCGTACGACCGGGAATTCCGCAACCGAACGGAAGGCATTGTCCCGACCGTCGACGAATATCTCGAACTGCGGCGGATGACTTTCGCGCACTGGATCTGGATCGACCTGCTTGAGCCGAGCGCGGAGTACGAACTGCCCGCCGCCGTACGGCAGAACTCCGCATATCGGCGGGCTTCGCTGCTGTGCCAGGATTTCGCCGCCTGGTACAACGATCTGTGTTCGCTTCCGAAAGAAATAGCGGGCGACGAGGTCCACAATCTCGGAATCAGTCTCATTCACCACGAGGGAATGCGACTCGAAGAAGCGGTGAAGGAAGTGAGGCGTCGGGTCGAGGAATGCATCAGCGAATTCCTCGACGTTGAGAAGGAGGTATTGCGGTACGCCGACCGGATCGACAGCGGATCCGTGCGGGGCGCCGAATTGGCGGACGCCGTGCGCGCGTGTCTGTTCAATATGCGGAACTGGTTCAGTTCCGTGTACTGGTTCCACCACGAGTCCGGCCGGTACATGGTCGACAGCTGGGACGACCGCTCCACACCCCCGTACGTCAACAACGAAGCGGCAGGTGAGAAATGACCGTCGAGTCCGTGCGGCCCGCTGCACCTCAGGCGGCAGAACTGTCCACCCCGCCCCTCGCCGGGGGCGGTGTCCCCGGCCTCGGTCACGGCCTGAAACTGGTCCGTGACCCGCTGGGCTTCCTGGCCCGGCTGCGCGACCAGGGCGACGTCGTCCGGCTGAGGCTCGGCCCGAAGACGGTGTACGCGGTCACCACGCCGGCCCTCACCGGAGCGCTGGCGCTGAACCCCGACTTCAAGATCGACGGACCCCTGTGGGAGTCCCTCGAAGGCCTGCTCGGCAAGGAGGGAGTGGCGACCGCCAACGGGCCGCGGCACCGGCGCCAGCGGCGGACCATCCAGCCCGCGTTCCGGCTCGACATCATCCCCGAGTACGGGCCGATCATGGAGGAGGAGGCGCACGCCCTCGCCGAGCGCATGGGGTCGGGCGAGACGGTCGACTGCACCTCGGAGTCGTTCCGGGTCGCCGTCCGTATCGCCGCCCGCTGTCTGCTGCGCGGCGACTTCATGGACGAGCGCGCCGAGCGGCTGAGCGTCGCGCTCGCCACGGTGTTCCGGGGCATGTACCGGCGGATGGTGATCCCGGCGGGGCCGCTCTATCGGCTGCCGCTTCCGGCCAATCGCAAATTCGACCGCGCACTGGCCGATTTGCACCTCCTGGTCGACGAGATCGTCGCCGAACGCCGGGCGTCTGGTCAAAAGCCGGACGATTTGCTGACGGCATTGCTGGAAGCGAAGGACGAGAATGGCGACCCGATCGGCGAACAGGAGATCCACGATCAGGTCGTCGCGATACTCACCCCCGGCAGCGAAACCGTCGCCTCCACGATCATGTGGCTGCTGCAAGTCCTCACCGAACATCCGGAACACGCGGACCGCGTACGCGAAGAGGTCGAATCCGTCGCGGGGGACCGTCCCGTCGCATTCGCGGATGTGCGGAAGCTGTCCCACACGAACAATGTCGTCGTCGAGGCCATGCGGCTGCGTCCCGCCGTATGGATATTGACGCGCCGGGCCGTGACCGAAACCGAACTGGGCGGGTATCGCATTCCGGCCGGGGCGGACATCGTCTACAGCCCGTACGCGATCCAGCGCGATCCGCGGTCGTACGACGGCAGCCTGGAGTTCGACCCCGACCGCTGGCTTCCCGAGCGCGCCAAGGACGTGCCGAAGTTCGCGATGAGTCCGTTCAGCGTGGGCAACCGGAAGTGCCCGAGCGACCACTTCTCGATGGCCCAGCTCAGCCTCATCACCGCGGCGGTGGCCTCGCGCTGGCGCCTGGAGCAGGTGTCCGACTCCGACGACACGACCCGGGTCGGCATCACACTGCGGCCGCACCGGCTGCTGCTGAGGGCGGTGGCCCGCTGAGCGCGCGGCGCACGTTCAGGCGGCCTCGGAGCCTCTGAACGTGCGCCGGTACGCGTTCGGGGTCGTCCCGAGCGAGCGGACGAACTGGTGGCGCAGCGCGGCCGCGGTCCCGAACCCCGTGCGGTCCGCGATGAAGTCCATGGTCTCGTCGGTGGCCTCCAGCAACTCCTGTGCCAGAAGCACCCGTTGACGCAGCAGCCAGCGGTACGGGGTCGTGCCAGTCTCCTGCTGGAAGCGGCGGGCGAACGTGCGCGGGGACATGAGCGCGCGAGCGGCGAGCTGTTCGACGGTCACCTCCTCGTCGAGGTGGCGCTCCATCCAGGCGAGCACCTCGCCGACCGTGTCGCACTGCGAGCGAGGCAGCGGCCGCTCGATGTACTGGGCCTGGCCGCCGTCCCGGTGCGGGGGCACCACCATGCGGCGGGCGATGGCGTTGGCGATCTCGGGGCCCTGCTCCTTGCGGACGATGTGCAGACAGGCGTCGATGCCGGCCGCGGTGCCCGCGGAGGTGACCACCGGGTCGTCGTCCACGTACAGCACGTCCGGCTCGACCCTCGCCCGCGGGTACTGCCGGGCCAGCGTGTCCACGTGCTGCCAGTGCACGGCGCAGCGCCGCCCGTCCAGGAGCCCGGCGGCGCCGAGCACGAAGACCCCGGAGCAGACGCTCAGGACCCGGGCCCCGCGGTCCACGGCCCGGCGCAGTGCGTCGAGCATCTCGGGCGGATACTCGCGTACGGCATAGGTGCTGCCGGCGGGTACGACGACCAGGTCGGCCTCCTCCAGCCGGTCGAGGCCGTACGGAGTGGCGACCGTGAACCCGGGGACGTGGGTGCTGAGGCTCGCCCCCGGAGTCTCCGCGGAGACCACCGCGAAGTCGTACACCGGCAGCCCCTCGTCACTGCGGTCGAGGCCGAACACCTCACAGACCACACCGAGTTCAAAAGGATGCACCCCGTCGAGCAGGACGACGGCCACGTTGTTCAGCATGCTGCCAGTGTGCACCCGATCTGGCAGGAAATCGAGGGTGTGCGGCAGTACTGCCACTCACGGTAAGGAGCAATCGGCGCGACAGTGGTGTCCATGGAAACGACACAGCTGGAAGGCCTGATCTCAATGCTCTTCGTCCTCGGAATCCTGGTCCTGCTCGTCCTCCCGTCGGTGATCGGCATCGTGCGCGACCGGCGCATCGACCGTCAGCTCAGGGAGGCCGAGCAGGGACACCTCAAGGATCAGAAGTCCTCGTCGAAGCCGACCGAACCCTCCACGGCCACCTGGTACGCCGAGGGCCGGCGCTCGAAGAAGTTGGTCAGCTCCTGAACGCCCTGCAGCTCCATGAAGGAGAAGGGGTTCTCGGAGCCGTACACCGGAGCGAAGCCGAGGCGCGCCAGGCGCTGGTCGGCGACACACTCCAGGTACTGCCTCATCGAGTCGGTGTTCATGCCCGGAAGGCCGTCACCGCACAGGTCGCGCGCGAACTGCAGCTCGGCCTCGACGGCCTCCCGGAGCATGTCGGTGACCTGCTCCTGGAGCCGGTCGTCGAAGAGCTCCGGCTCCTCCTTGCGGACGGTGTCCACGACCTCGAAGGCGAAGCTCATGTGCATCGTCTCGTCGCGGAACACCCAGTTGGTGCCCGTCGCCAGACCGTGCAGCAGACCCCGGCTGCGGAACCAGTAGACGTACGCGAAGGCACCGTAGAAGAACAGCCCCTCGATGCACGCGGCGAAGCAGATGAGGTTCAGCAGGAAGCGGCGGCGGTCGGCCTTCGTCTCCAGCCGGTCCAGCTTCTCCACCGAGTCCATCCACCTGAAGCAGAACTCGGCCTTCTCGCGGATGGACGGGATGGACTCCACCGCGTCGAAGGCCGCGGCCCTGTCCTCGGGATCGGGCAGATACGTGTCGAGCAGCGTCAGATAGAACTGGACGTGCACGGCCTCCTCGAAGAGCTGACGGCTCAGATACAGCCGCGCCTCGGGGGAGTTGATGTGCTTGTAGAGCGTCAGCACCAGGTTGTTCGACACGATCGAGTCGCCCGTCGCGAAGAACGCGACCAGCCGGCCGATCATGTGCTGCTCACCCGGTGACAGCTTCGCCAGATCGGTGACGTCCGAGTGGAGGTCGACCTCCTCGACGGTCCAGGTGTTCTTGATCGCGTCCCGGTAGCGCTCGTAGAAGTCCGGATAGCGCATCGGACGCAGGGTCAGTTCGAAGCCCGGGTCGAGCAGGTTCTTGACGGTCTTGTCGGGAGCGGTGGTCATTACTGGCAGGCCTCGCAGGACTCGGGGTTCTCAAGGGAGCAGGCGACGGCGTCCTCGTCGGGAGTCGCCTGTACGGGAATGGGGGCGGCCGCGGCCGAGGAGGAACCCGCGGCACGGGCGATGCGCGTCGCCGGGCGCGAGCGCAGGTAGTACGTAGTCTTCAGCCCCGACTTCCAGGCGTACGCGTACATCGAGGAGAGCTTGCCGATCGTCGGCGTCTCCAGGAACAGGTTCAGCGACTGGGACTGGTCCAGGAACGGGGTCCGGGCCGCCGCCATGTCGATCAGGTCGCGCTGCGGGATCTCCCACGCCGTGCGGTACAGATCGCGCACGTGCTGCGGCACCCACGTGAAGCCCTGCACCGAGCCGTTCGACTCGCGCAGCGCCTCCCGGGTCTGCGCGTCCCACACACCGAGCTTCTTCAGCTCCGCCACCAGGTAGGAGTTGACCTGGAGGAACTCGCCGGAGAGGGTCTCGCGCTTGAACAGGTTGGAGACCTGCGGCTCGATGCACTCGTAGACGCCCGCGATGGACGCGATCGTCGCGGTGGGCGCGATCGCGAGCAGCAGCGAGTTGCGCATGCCGACCGAGGTGATCCGCTCCCGCAGCGCGGCCCAGCGCTCCGGCCAGTTCAGCTCCACGTCGTAGTGGTCGGGGTGCAGCACGCCCTGTGCCGTACGGGTCTTCTCCCAGGCGGGCAGCGGGCCGTTGCGCTCGGCGAGGTCGGCGGACGCCTCGTACGCGGCGAGCATGACGCGCTCGGCGATCCGGGTGGAGAGCGCCTTGGCCTCGGCGGAGTCGAAGGGCAGCCGCAGCTTGAAGAGGACGTCCTGCAGACCCATCGCGCCCAGGCCCACCGGCCGCCACTTGGCGTTGGAGCGGCCCGCCTGCTCGGTCGGGTAGAAGTTGATGTCGACGACCCGGTCCAGGAACGTGACGGCCGTACGGACGGTCGCGTCCAGCCGCTCCCAGTCGATGACGTCGGTGGCCCCGGGGTCCGTGTCGACGAAGGCGCCCAGGTTCACCGAACCGAGGTTGCAGACCGCCGTCTCGCCGTCGTCCGTGACCTCCAGGATCTCCGTGCAGAGGTTGGAGGAGTGGACCGTGTGGCCGGGCAGCGCGGTCTGGTTGGCCGTGCGGTTGGCGGCGTCCTTGAAGGTCATCCAGCCGTTGCCGGTCTGCGCGAGGGTGCGCATCATGCGGCCGTACAGATCGCGGGCCGGGATGGTCTTCTTGGCGAGCCCCTGGTCCTCCGCCTTGCGGTAGGCGGCGTCGAACTCCTCGCCCCACAGGTCGACCAGCTCGGGCACGTCGGACGGCGAGAACAGCGACCACACGCGGTCCTCGTTCACCCGGCGCATGAACTCGTCCGGGATCCAGTGCGCGAGGTTCAGGTTGTGCGTACGCCGGGCGTCCTCACCGGTGTTGTCGCGCAGCTCCAGGAACTCCTCGATGTCGGAGTGCCAGGTCTCCAGGTAGACCGCGGCCGCGCCCTTGCGCCGGCCGCCCTGGTTCACGGCGGCCACCGAGGCGTCGAGCGTCTTCAGGAACGGGACGATGCCGTTGGAGTGTCCGTTCGTCCCGCGGATCAGGGAACCGCGCGAGCGGACACGGGAGTACGCGATGCCGATGCCGCCCGCGTGCTTCGAGAGACGGGCCACCTGGTGGTAGCGGTCGTAGATGGAGTCCAGCTCGTCCAGCGGGGAGTCGAGGAGGTAGCAGGACGACATCTGGGGGTGCCGCGTACCGGAGTTGAAGAGCGTGGGGGAGGACGGCAGATAGTCCAGGCGGCTCATCAGCCGGTACAGCGCGGCCACTTCGTCGACGGACCTGGCCGAGTCGTCCTCGGCGAGACCGGCGGCGACACGCAGCATGAAGTGCTGGGGAGTCTCGATGACGGACCGCGTGATCGGGTGCCGCAGCAGATACCGGCTGTGCAGCGTGCGCAGGCCGAAGTAGCCGAAGCGGTCGTCGCCCTCGAGGTCGATCAGCGCGTCCAGACGGGCCGCGTGGGTCCGTACGAACTCGGCGGTGCGGTCGGCGATCAGGCCCTCGCGGTGGCCGACCGCGACGGACTCGGAGAAGGACCTGACCCCCTGCGAGGCGGCCTCCTCGGCGATGCCGATCGTCAGCAGACGGGCGGCCAGCTTCGAGTACACGGGGTCCTCGGAGATGAGGCCCGCGGCCGACTCCGTGGCCAGCTCGCGCAGCTCCGCGGTGATCCCGTCGGCCCCGACGGAGGACCGGCCGCGCAGCGCGGCGGCGGCGACCTTGCCGGGATCGGCGTCGGGAAGGTCGGCGGTGAGGTCGGTCAGGGTCCGCAGCAACACGGTTCCCGGTCCGTCGGCCTCGGCCCTGTCCTGCTGGTACTGGGGCGCTTTCGCTGAGACCGGATCGGCTGGCGCGATGGTCACGTGGGGCTCTCCCTCGCTCGGCACGGGGCCTGCGGGGAGAGGGGTTCGGGGCACACGGGGGTACACGCTCTGCGCAGCGGTACGCCGCGTCCACCGGCCCACTCCGCGAGGCCCGGACGTCATGGCACCCGGGCCGGGTGGCCTGGGCACGCTGTCGACAGGTCCTCGGACTGACCAGGCGCACGGCTCTCCTCAGGGGACAGACATGCACAAGTACACCGTTGCGGGACAGTTCCGGATTCGCACCGGATTCCCCTGCGGCGACAGCGAGCATGAGCATACATCTTGTGCCGGGCTCGGGAAGCACCCCCACATCTTGTGTCGTGTCGGCTTCGGAGGGTGTCAGAGTGTCAACTCGTAGGTGAGCAGCATGATGTCGTCGAGGTCCGGGATCGGGTTCCAGTCGCGGTCCGGGGCGCGGGTGAAGCCGAGGCGTCCGTAGATGCGATGGGCGCTGTGCATGGTGCGCTGGGTGGACAGCACGACGCGTACACAGCCGTCCGTGGCCCGGGCACGCTCGACGCAGGCGCGCACGAGGGCCTCGCCCGCCCCGTGCCCGCGGGCCTCCTTCGCGACCGCCAGCATCCGTATCTCGGCCTCGCCCTCGCGCGCGATGTCGGCCATCGGTCCGCCGGACGGGACGAAGGTCACGCCGCCGACGACCCGCTCGGCCGCGCCCGTCCCCACCACGGCCACCAGTACGTCGGCCGCGGCGGCACGCTTCGCCACGTCCCGCAGCTCGCCCAGATACTCGTCGCTCTCCCCGAAGTCGAGGAGCCCGTCGCCGAGATAGGCCTGCGCGGTGATCTCGCCCACAGCCTCGTACTCCTCGGGCCTCGCCCGTCTGATCACGATGGTCATGCCTGGCAGTGTGCCCGAGGGGTACGACAAAGGGCTGCCGAGTTTCTCGCGCACCGGTGCCGGGGACGACGTCGCGTCGGTGCCAGGGACGTCCGAGGGGGGCGGGCTCAGCCCACGGCGGGCCACTGCGGGAGGGTCGTGACGAAGTCCTTCGTGAAGTCGCGTGGGCCCGGGCCGAGGGCCACGCGGCCCATGTGGCGGGTGCGGGCGGTCAGGGCGGGCGACTCGGTGTAGTAGTTCCGTTGGGCGGCCGAGGGGACGAACACGGTCTGGCCGCGGGTGAGTTCGCTGGCGCACTCGACGACGACGGCTCCCTCCGCGAGCGTCACGAACGACTCGTCCGCGCACACGCCCACGGCGAGCGGGTCGTGCAGCGGGCAGGAGTCGCCTCCGCCGTGGCGGCGGTAGGAGTCGATGTAGACCCGCAGCAGCCGGGCCGCGAGCGCCGCGCCCGCCCCCGCCGCCTCCAGCGCGGCGAGGTCGGCGGGGCCGAAGAGCCAGCGGTGCGAGGCGTCCAGGTCGACCATGGTGAACGGGATGCCCGAGGAGAGCACCACCTCGGCGGCGTCCGGGTCCGCCCACATGTTGAACTCGGCGACCGGGGTGATGTTGCCCGGCACCTGCGCGTTGCCGCCCATGAACACGAACTTCCGCACGCGGTGGGCGAAGGCCGGGTCCTCCAGGAGTGCGATGGCCACGTTGGTGAGCGGGCCGGTGGCGCACACGGTCAGCTCGCCCTCGTGCTCCCGGGAGAGCCGCAGCAGTGCCTGTGCGGAGGACTCCGTCAGGTGCCCGGCGGTCGAGTCGGGCAGCGTCTCCTGGCCGAGGCCCTCGGGGCCGTGGAAGTGGGCGGCGGCCGTGTACGGGAGACGGGTGAGGGGGCGGGCCGCTCCGCGGTGGACCGGGACGTCGGTGTCGATGCGGAGGGCTCTCGCCAGGGCGCGGGCGTTGCGGTAGGTCTGCCCGGCGGGGAGGTTGCCGCCGACGGAGGTGTAGGCCCGGAGGTCCCACCTGCCCGTGCCGAGCAGGTACTGGAGAGCCACGGCGTCGTCTATGCCGGGGTCACTGTCGAGGACGATCGGCGCGCGAGCGGTCACGCCGACCAGCGTAACCGCGGATTGCCGTGTGGCCAGGGGGAGTTGTCGGGTGCGGGCCCGGTGGGGGCTTGTCGCGCAGTTCCCCCGCACCCCTGGATACCCAGGGGCGCGGGGGAACTGCGCAGCGGGGGTTAGTGGTTGGCCCCCGCCGTGGCCGGCGGCAGCTCGACCTGGACTCCCTTGTCGCCCGCGTCCGCCGTGTAGTCCTCGGGGGACGTCTCGTCGATGCCCTCGGGCGCCTTGAGGGCCTTGAGGGCGAAGGTCAGGACGACCGTCACGACCACGTTCAGGACGAACGCCGTCAGACCGATGTAACCGATCTCCCCGATCCCGGGAATCTCCTTCGAGGAACCACCGAAGTGCTTCTGCGTCGGCGAGGCAACTCCGTACGCAGCCACCGTCCCGTACAGCATCCCGACCGCCCACCCGGCGAGCAGCGCCCACCGGTGGAACCACCGGGTGAACAGCCCACCGACCAGCGCCGGGAACGTCTGCAGGATCCAGATCCCGCCCAGCAGCTGGAAGTTGATGGCCACCGTCTTGTCCATGGTCAGGACGAAGACCAGCGCACCCACCTTCACGAGCAGCGAGACCAGCTTGGAGACCTTGGTCTCCTGCGCCGGCGTCGCGTCGGGCCGGATGAAGTCCTTGTAGATGTTGCGGGTGAAGAGGTTCGCCGCCGCGATGGACATGATCGCGGCCGGCACGAGCGCACCGATACCGATCGCCGCGAAGGCAACTCCCGCGAACCACGCGGGGAACATGTCCTCGAAGAGCTGCGGGATCGCCAACTGCCCGTTGGAGACCTTGACTCCGGCCGCGATCGCCATGAACCCGAGCAGCGCGAGCAGGCCCAGCATCAGCGAGTACAGCGGCAGGATCGTGGTGTTGCGCCGGATCACCTCACGGCTGCGCGACGACAGCGTGGCCGTGATCGAGTGCGGGTACATGAACAGGGCCAGCGCGGAGCCCAACGCCAGCGTGGCGTAGGTCCATTGGCCCGCCTCACCCGGTGCCAGCGCACCGCGCGGCGCGCCCGTCGCCGGGTTGGTCTGGCTGTACGCCTCGCCCGCCTTGGCGAAGATCTCGTCGAAGCCGCCCAGCTTGATCGGGATGTAGATGATCGCCACCGCGATGACGATGTAGATCAGCGTGTCCTTCACGAACGCGATCAGGGCGGGTGCGCGCAGACCGGACGAGTACGTGTACGCGGCCAGCACACCGAAGGCGATGAGCAGCGGCAGGTCCTTGACGAACCAGTTGGTGTCCTCGCCGCCGCCGACGCCCATCACGTCCAGGACGGCCTGGATGCCGACCAGTTGGAGCGCGATGTACGGCATCGTCGCGAGGATGCCCGTCACCGCGACGGCCAGCGACAGGCCCTTCGAGCCGAAGCGGCCGCGCACGAAGTCCGACGTCGTCACGTACCCGTGCTTGTGCGAGACCGACCACAGGCGGGGCAGGAATGTGAAGATCAGCGGGTAGACGAGGATCGTATACGGGACGGCGAAGAAGCCGGCCGCGCCCGCCGCGTAGATCGCCGCCGGGACCGCCACGAACGTGTAAGCCGTGTAGAGGTCGCCGCCTAGCAGGAACCAGGTGACCCAGGTGCCGAACGACCGTCCGCCCAGGCCCCATTCGTCGAGACTCTCGGTCTCGGCCCTGCGCCAGCGCGCGGCCAGGAAGCCCATGACCGTGACGGCCAGGAAGAAGAAGATGAAGACGGCGAGTGCCACGCCGTTCACGCCGTCGTTCATGCGGACGCGCCCTCCTTCTGGGACTTGCGGGCGCGCTGGTCACGGTTCCACAGCTTGTACGCGACCATCGTGAGTGCGGTCGAGATGAACACCCACAGCATCTGGTACCAGTAGAAGAACGGGATGCCGATGAAGGCCGGGTCGACCTTCGCGTACGAGCCGACCCAGAGCATCGCCACGAACGGCGCGATCAGGCAGACGGCGATCACCACGCGGACCGGTGTGACGACAGGCGGTGTCACGACCGGCGGGGTCGCCACCGGTGGTTTCCCTTCGGGCGCTCTTGGCGCATCCGGCGCTTCAGACATACTGCGGCTCCGTCCCCTCACTGATCACCTGTGCAACGCGCAGGAAATCTAAGGGACGGTTCCGCTTTATGGAACCCCCGTCCGCATAACGGATATGGCGTTCCGCTCACGGCCGCGGGCTGTCGAGCACGGAGCCCGACAGCCCGCGGACATGGCGCTCAGCAGCAGCGGAAGCCCTGCCGGGGGTCCTCTTCCTGACGGTCCGTGCGCATCCGCTCGAACTCCCGCCGCGACGGTACGACCGCCTCGGGGTGCCCCTCGCGCACATGCGCGACATAGCGGTCGTACGCCGATTCGTCGGTGAGCTCCCGTACGTACCAGCGCACGCCCCTGACCGTCCGGCTAGCCGCCCGGAGCAGCGCCGACCGCATCGCGTTCCTCCTCCTTCTCCTCCTTGGTCGGGAACAGCCCGGCCGGGGCGACGATCTTCGACTCGACATACGGCGACTCGCTGAGCGTGGAGAGCGCGGGACGGCGTATGTGCCGGATGCACACCCTCGTCGAGTCCGCGATCACGATCACGATGAGCAGGGCGAGGACTGCGGACAGGACGCCGTCGACTGTGGAGTTCGTGACGATCGTGTGCATGTCGTCCATGCTCTTGGCGGGCGCGATGAGCTCGCCCCGGTCGATGCCGTCCTGGTAGACCGAGCGCTGCTTGAAGAAGCCGACGCGCGGGTCGCTGGAGAAGACCTTCTGCCAGCTCGCGGTCAGCGTCACCGTGGCGTCCCAGGCGAGCGGAATCCCCGTGATCCAGGCCCATTTGAGGCGTCCGGACTTCACCAGCAGGGTCGTGCAGACGGCCAGGGCGACCGCCGCGAGGAGCTGGTTGGAGATACCGAAGATCGGGAAAAGCTGGTTGATCCCGCCGAGCGGTTCGTGGACGCCGACCCACAGGAAGTAGCCCCAGAGACCGCAGACGATCGCGCTCGTGATGACGAGTCCGGGCTTCCAGCTCACATTCTTGAAGGGTTTGTAGATGTTTCCCAGCGTGTCCTGGAGCATGAAGCGGCCCACGCGGGTGCCCGCGTCGAGCGCGGTCAGGATGAACAGCGCCTCGAACATGATCGCGAAGTGATACCAGAACGCGCGCAGACCGCCCCCGGTGACCTCGGAGAAGATCTCCGAGACGCCGATCGCGAGGGTGGGCGCGCCACCGGTCCGCGACAGCAGGGACGCCTCCTCGACGTTCTTCGCCGCGGCGGCCAGGTCCTCGGGGGAGATCTGGTACCCCCAGCTCCCCACCACCTGCGAGGCGTTCTGGACCGTGTCCCCGATGACACCCGCCGGCGCGTTCATCGCGAAGTACAGACCCGGGTCGATGATGGACGCCGCGATCAGCGCCATCACGGCCACGGACGACTCCATGAGCATGGAGCCGTACCCGATCATCCGGACCTGCGTCTCCTTCTGGATCATCTTCGGCGTGGTACCGGAGGAGATGAGGGAGTGGAAGCCGGACAGGGCCCCGCACGCGATGGTGATGAAGACGAACGGGAAGAGCGAACCGGCGAAGACCGGCCCGTCCCCGCGCGTGGCGAAGTCCGTGACCGGGTCCATCTTCAGCGTCGGCATCGCGACGACGACACCGATCGCCAGCAGCGCGATGGTGCCGATCTTCATGAAGGTGGAGAGGTAGTCGCGGGGCGCGAGCAGCATCCACACGGGCAGGATCGACGCGATGAAGCCGTACGCCACCAGCCAGATCACCAGTGTCGAGGGCGCGAGCGTGAACGCGCCGGCCCACGACGACTCGGCGACCCAGCGGCCCGCGACCAGCGCGAGCAGCAGCAGGCCGACGCCGATCAGCGAGACCTCGCTGACCCGGCCGGGCCGCAGGACCCGCAGGTAGAAGCCCATCAGCAGGGCGATCGGGATCGTCATCGCGATGGAGAAGGTGCCCCACGGCGACTGGGCGAGCGCGTTCACGATGACCAGCGCGAGCACCCCGAGCAGGATGATCATGATGGCGAAGGCGGCGAGCAGGGCGGCCGCGCCGCCGAACGGGCCGATCTCCTCGCGTGCCATCTGCCCGAGGGACCTGCCGTCCCGGCGGGTGGAGAAGAACAGGACGACCATGTCCTGGACCGCCCCCGCGAAGATCACGCCGACGATGATCCAGATGGTGCCGGGCAGATACCCCATCTGCGCGGCCAGTACGGGCCCGACCAGCGGACCCGCACCCGCGATCGCCGCGAAGTGGTGGCCGAGCAGTACGCGCCGGTCCGTGGGGTGGAAGTCGATGCCGTTGTTGAGCCGCTCGGCGGGCGTGGCCCGGGTCTTGTCGACCTTCAGGACCTTGTAGGCGATGAACTTCGAGTAGAAGCGATAGGCGATGGCGTACGAGCCGAGGGCGGCGGCCACCATCCAGACGGCCGACACCTCCTCGCCCCGGGACAGCGCGAGGACCGACCAACCGGCCGCGCACACCAGCGCGACGACGGTCCAGATGACGATGGTTTGCGGACTTGCCTTGCGAGGGCCTTGGGGCGATGCCGTCTGTGGGCTGTCGGTGCGCACGGGTCGTCCTCCCGTCCATGGGTGACGGGAGGACCGTAGAACAGGAAGAGGACCAGCGCTACACCATGCGCACCAGTCGATGTGCGCTTACGTGAACTCCCCTGCGCCGTTGTGGGCTTGGGGCGGTGGGGCGTGCGGGTGCGTCGTGGCTGATCGCGCAGTTCCCCGCGCCCCTCAAAGACAAAAGACCGGGCGCAACCCCCTGCTTTCAGGGGCGCGGGGAACTGCGCGATCAGCCCCCACCGGGCCCGCAGCCGCCCGCCCACCCCCACAACCCTTACTCCACAGGCCTCTTCAGACGCGCAACGAACTTGTACCGGTCCCCCCGGTACACCGACCGCACCCACTCCACCGGCAACCCACCCCTGTCGAGCGAGTGCCGGGACAGCATCAGCATCGGCAGCCCCACATCCGTACCGAGAAGACCCGCCTCCCGAGGAGTCGCCAGCGACGTCTCGATCGTCTCCTCGGCCTCGGCGAGATGAACGTCGTACACCTCCGCCAACGCCGTGTACAGCGAGGTGTACTTGACGAGCGACCGCCGCAACGCGGGAAACCGCTTCGCGGACAGATGCGTCGTCTCGATCGCCATCGGCTCCCCGCTCGCGAGCCGCAGCCGCTCGATGCGCAGCACCCGCCCGCCGGCGGTGATGTCGAGCAGCTCGGCGAGCGTGTCGTCCGCCGTGATGTAGCCGATGTCCAGGAGCTGCGAGGTGGGTTCGAGGCCCTGGGCCCTCATGTCCTCGGTGTACGAGGTGAGTTGCAGCGCCTGCGAGACCTTCGGCTTGGCGACGAACGTGCCCTTGCCCTGGATCCGCTCAAGGCGGCCCTCGACGACCAGCTCCTGAAGGGCCTGCCGCACGGTCGTGCGCGAGGTGTCGAACTCGGCGGCGAGGGTGCGCTCGGGCGGTACCGGTGTGCCGGGCGGCAGCGTCTCCGTCATGTCGAGCAGATGCTTCTTGAGGCGGTAGTACTTGGGCACGCGCGCGGTACGGATGGGGGCCCCACCCTCGTTCTCCGCACTGCTGACGTCGGTGCTCATACTCTGCCTTCCCGGCTCCAGGTGCCGATGGGCCGACGTGCGCGTCGGCCGCGGCTCACATCGTGGCACGGCTTGCCGTGCGAGTGTCCCCCCGCACGCTGCGTGATCCCCTCTATATACCGTCGGGGTCTCTTTTGGTCTAGTCCACAGGGCCGGAGAGCGGTTGCTACGGGCGCTCCAAGGGGGCTGCCGATGCGCCCGTCGAGGCATGCCCGTTCTGTTCCCCGTGTAGTGAAAGGTCCCTGCATATGTAGGTCGCGTAACGGACGGCCTGGAGCGGGTTTTCCACCCTTGACACCCCTCTAGGTCTAGGCCAAGCTCCCCCCTACTGGTCTAAACCATTGAGGACCAGGTCCCAGCCCCACGGGCAGTACTCGTCGTAAGTCACGCGGTGGGCAGGGGGGTTGCTGGAATCCCTGAGGAGGGTGACGTGAAGCGCAAGCTCATTGCGGCTGTCGGTGTCGCGGGCATGTTGATGTCCGTAGCGGCCTGTGGCGGCGACGACGGTGACAGTGGCGGCAAGACGGGGGCCGACGGGTTCAAGGGGCAGACCCTGACCGTCTGGGCCATGGACGGTTCCACGCCGCCCGGCTGGACCAAGGACCTCACGGCCGCCTTCGAGAAGAAGACGAAGGCCAAGCTGAAGTTCGAGACGCAGCAGTGGAACGGCATCCAGCAGAAGATCACCACCGCGCTCTCCGAGGAGAACCCGCCGGACGTCCTGGAGGTCGGCAACACCCAGACCCCGGCGTACGCGGCCACCGGCGGTCTCGCGGACCTGTCGGACCTCAAGTCGGAGATAGGCGCCGACTGGACCAAGGCCCTGAACGAGTCCTCGGTCTTCGACGGCAAGCAGTACGCGGCCCCGTGGTACTTCGCCAACCGTGTCGTCATCTACAACAAGAAGGTCTGGGCCGACGCGGGCATCAAGGACACCCCGAAGACGCGGGACGAGTTCTTCGACGCCCTGGAGACCATCGAAAAGAAGACCGACGCCGAGCCGATCTACCTGCCCGGCCAGAACTGGTACTTCTTCGACGGTCTGACCATCGGCCAGGGCGCCGACCTGGTGAAGAAGGACGGCGACAAGTACGTCTCCAACCTCGCGGACCCGAAGGTCGGCAAGGCCATGGAGATCTACAAGGAGTACCAGGCCTTCTCCAAGGCGCCCAAGGACAAGGACGAGGCGACCCCGCAGCAGGCCGAGGTCTTCGCCAAGGGCAACGTCGGTGCCTTCATCGGCATGGGCTGGGAGGCCGGCACGGCCATCGCCGCCAACAAGAAGATCGAGAAGGACATCGGCTACTTCACCATTCCCGGTGAGTCGGCCGCCGAGCCCGAGGGTGTCTTCCTCGGCGGCTCCAACTTCGCGGTCGCCGCGGGCAGCAAGAAGCAGGAACTCGCCAAGGAGTTCCTGAAGATGGCGCTGTCCGACAAGTTCGAGGGCGCGCTCGCCAAGGAGAACGGCGTCATCCCGAACAAGGAGTCGCTGCAGACCAACCTCGCGGGCAACGGCGCCGCCGAGGCCGCGGCCCCGGCCGCGGCCGGCGGTGGCACCACGCCGCTGATCCCCGAGTGGGCCGCCGTGGAGAACGACCCGAACCCGATCAAGGCGTACATGACCGCGGTTCTGAAGGGCAAGTCCCCCGCCGAGGCCGCCAAGCAGGTCGAGTCGGAGATCAACAAGCGGCTCGCACAGAGCAGCTGATCACCTGCGCGCCGGGGGCGGCCCTGTCCGTCCCCGGCGCGCCGGCGCATCGAACGATCTGCGACTCCTGAACCTGGAAGAGATGGCGAGCATGTCAGTGCAGACCGAACGCACGGACACAGGCACGGCCGCGGCGCCCGGTGTCCGTAAGACCGACGTAACCCCGCCCGGCGGTCCGGGGCAGGCCAGACGGCGCGGCGGCACGGCCGCCCCCTACCTGCTCCTGGTGCCCGCACTGCTCGTCACCGTGGTGCTGCTCGGCTGGCCGCTGGTCAAGAACGGCATGCTGTCGTTCCAGAACCTCAACCCGCGCCAGCTGATCCTGCACCTCACCGAGTGGAACGGCGGCGACAACTACAAGGAAGTCCTCGGCAGTTCGGACTTCTGGAAGGTCGTCCAGCGGACGGTCGTCTTCACCACGGCCAACGTCGTCCTCATCATGCTGCTCGGCACCCTCGTCGGACTGCTCCTCGCGCGGCTCGGCAAGCGCATGCGGCTCGTGCTGATGCTCGGCCTGGTGCTCGCCTGGGCGATGCCGGTGATCGCCGCGACCACCGTCTACCAGTGGCTGTTCGCCCAGCGCTTCGGCGTCGTCAACTGGCTGCTAGCCAAGGCCGGCTGGTCGTCGATGTCGGACTACAACTGGTTCGGCAGCCAGTTCTCCACCTTCTCCGTGATCACCCTGCTGATCGTCTGGCAGTCCATCCCGTTCGTCGCGATCAACCTCTACGCCGCCACGACCACCATCCCGAAAGAGCTGTACGAGGCCGCCTCGATCGACGGGGCCGGGATGTGGAAGAGCTTCACCCACGTGACCTTCCCGTTCCTGCGGCCGTTCCTGTGGGCGACGACCTTCCTGGAGGTCATCTGGGTCTTCAAGGCGTTCCCGCAGATCTTCGCGATGAACGCCGGCGGACCCGACCGGCTCACCGAGACCCTGCCGATCTACGCGTTCGTCGAGGGCCCCGGCAACCAGCACTACGGCATGGGCGCGGCGATCTCGTTCCTGACGATCCTCATCCTGCTCGGCCTGACCGCCTACTACCTGCGTACCGTTCTCAAGCAAGAGGAGGACGAGCTGTGAAGCGCTCCCTGATGGCCCGGCTGTGGCCCAACGCGACGGCCCTCGTCCTCTTCGTCGTCTTCGCGTTCCCCGTCTACTGGATGTTCGCGACCTCGCTGAAGCCGACCGGCGACATCATCGCGGACGACCCGGTCTTCCTGCCGACCGACATCACCTTCGACCACTTCCGACGGGCTCTCGACGCCGACCACTTCTGGACGCTGGTCGGCAACTCCCTGACGGTGACCACCCTCGCGGTGGTCTTCTCCCTCGTCATCGCGCTGCTCGCGTCCTTCGCGCTGGCCCGGATGCGGTTCAAGGGCAGGCGCGGCTTCCTCCTGACCTTCATGATCGCGCAGATGGCGCCCTGGGAGGTCATGGTCATCGCGATCTACATCATCGTGCGTGACGCCGACCTGCTGAACAGCCTCGTCCCGCTCACCGTCTTCTACATGATCATGGTGCTGCCCTTCACGGTCCTCACGCTGCGCGGCTACGTCGCCGCCGTGCCCAAGGAACTGGAGGAGTCGGCGATGGTCGACGGCTGCACCCGTCCGCAGGCCTTCGTGAAGGTCATCTTCCCGCTCCTCGCCCCGGGCCTGATGGCGACCTCGCTCTTCGGCTTCATCACAGCGTGGAACGAGTTCCCGCTGGTCCTGATCCTCAACAAGGACGCCGAGAAGCAGACGCTCCCGCTGTGGCTCTCCAGCTTCCAGTCGACGTTCGGCGACGACTGGGGCGCCACGATGGCGGCGGCCTCGCTCTTCGCCATCCCGATCCTGGTCCTCTTCGTCTTCCTCCAGCGCAAGGCTGTCAGCGGACTGACCTCCGGCGCGGTGAAGGGATAGCACCCCCGATGACCACCATCGCCTCCGGCACGGACACGCTGACCCGTGACGCCCTTGCCGTCCTGCAGCCCGGCTTCACCGGGACCTCGGCTCCCTCCTGGCTGCTGCGGCGGCTGGGCGAAGGCCTCGCCTCCGTCGGCCTGTTCGGCCGCAACATCGCCACGCCCGCCCAGGTGGCAGCCCTGACGGCCCAGTTGCGCGCGGAACGCGACGACGTGCTGGTCGCCATCGACGAGGAGGGCGGTGACGTCACCCGTCTGGAGGTGCGTACGGGGTCCTCGTTCCCCGGCAACCACGCGCTGGGCGCGGTCGACGACACCGGGCTGACCGAGGCGGTCGCCCACGAGCTGGGCCGCCGGCTGGCCGCCTGTGGCGTGAACCTCAACTGGGCGCCGTCCGCCGACATCAACTCCAACTCCGACAACCCCGTCATCGGCGTACGGTCCTTCGGCGCCGACACCTCACTGGTGGCCCGGCACACGGCCGCGTACGTCTCCGGGCTGCAGTCCGCCGGGGTCGCCGCCTGTACCAAGCACTTCCCGGGCCACGGCGACACGGCGGTCGACTCGCACCACGCGATGCCGCGCATCGACGCGGACCTCGCGGTCCTGGAGTCCCGCGAACTGGTGCCGTTCCGCGCGGCCATCGAGGCGGGCACCCGTGCCGTGATGAGCGCGCACATCCTGGTCCCGGCCCTGGACCCTGTCCACCCCGCGACCCTCTCGCGCCGCATCCTCACCGGTCTGCTCCGCGAGGAACTGGGCTACGACGGCCTGATCGTCACCGACGGCATGGAGATGCAGGCCATCTCGGCGACCTACGGCATCGAACGGGGCAGTGTCCTCGCGATCGCCGCCGGCGCCGACGCCATCTGCGTGGGCGGCGGACTCTCCGACGAGCCGACGGTCCTGCGACTGCGGGACGCCCTGGTCGCGGCGGTCCGCTCGGGCGAACTCCCCGAGGAACGCCTGGCGGACGCGGCGGCCCGCGTCAGAGCACTGGCGTCCTGGACGGCTTCGACGCACCCGACACCTTCAACACCCGCGTCGGCAGTTTCCGCAGCGGGGACCGAGGCGGGGTCCGCTGCGGGCTCCGACGCGAGGACCGACGTCGGGCTGGTGGCGGCCCGACGGGCGCTGACGGTCACGCGCGGAGCGCACTTCGCACCGGTCACCGAGGCTCCGTACGTCGCCGCCTTCACCCCCGTCGCCAACATCGCCGTCGGTGACGAGACCCCCTGGGGCGTCGCCGCCGAACTGCGGCGCATGCTGCCGGGCACGGAGACCGGGAGCTTCACGGGGGAGCGCGCCGGGGCCGAGGCCCTCGCGGCGGCCGGCTCCCGCCGCGTGGTCGCGGTGGTCCGCGACGCCCACCGCCACACCTGGATGGCCGAGGCCCTCGACACCCTGCTCGCCGCCCGCCCCGACACGGTCGTGGTCGAGATGGGCGTGCCGCAGTCACCGCCCCGGGGCGCCCTCCACATCGCCACCCACGGCGCGGCCCGCGTCTGCGGCCTCGCGGCGGCGGAGGCCATCGCCGGGGCGTGAGCCGGACGGGGCATGTCCGGCTCACCGCACGAACGAAGGTGCCGGGTCCTCCACGAGGGACCCGGCACCTTCGTATTCGTGCTTACTCGCACCCCTTCGTACGCACTCGTATCGTGAAGCGAGTCGCCTAAATACCCTGCCAGTCCGGCTTGTTGGCGTACGTGTGCCGGAAGTAGTCCGCGAGCTTCAGCTTGGACGCGGCCGCCTCGTCCACGACGACCGTGGCATGCGGATGCAACTGGAGCGCCGACGCGGGGCACACCGCGGCGACGGGCCCCTCGACGGTCGCCGCGACGGCATCCGCCTTGCCCTCACCCGTGGCGAGCAGCACCAGATGCCGTGCCTCCAGAATCGTCCCGATCCCCTGGGTGATCACGTGATGCGGCACCTGCTCGATGTCGCCCTCGAAGAACCGGGCGTTGTCCACCCGCGTCTGCTCGGTGAGGGTCTTGATCCGCGTACGCGAGGCGAGCGACGAACACGGCTCGTTGAACCCGATGTGCCCGTCGGTCCCGATCCCGAGGAGCTGGAGATCGACCCCGCCGGCCTCGGCGAGCGCCTTGTCGTACGCCTCGCACGCCGCCCGCACGTCCTCGGCGGTCCCGTCAGGTCCTATGAACGCGTCGACGTCCAGCCCCAACGGCTTCAGCACCTCGCGCCGCAGCACCGACCGGTACGACTCGGGATGCTCGGCCGGCAGTCCCACGTACTCGTCGAGCTGCGCGACCCGCGCCCGCGAGGCGTCCACGGCCCCGGAATCCACCTTCGCCGCCAGCGCCTGGTAGATGGGCAGCGGCGTCGAGCCGGTGGCCACCCCGAGCAGTGCGTCGGGCTTGTGCCGGAGCAGCTCCGCCATGGCCTCGGCAATGAGCTCGCCACCCGCCTTGGCGTCCGAAACGATGACAACTTCCACGCTGGGCCTGCCGTTCTGAAAGGTGAAGGGGACACAACCGAACATGTGGTATAGACCAATCTAGCAGAACGGCTCTCCACGGTCGCCCCTCGGCCGACCTCGGCCGCCCCCGGCTCGGGGCGCCCCGACCAACCACACTTGACCGGCACCCCGACCCCATGGCGGGCGCCCGGAACCCCGACCCACGGCGGGTGACCGGAACCCCGAGCCGCGGCGGGTGACTGGCAGCCCGACCCCGCGGCGGGTGACTGGCAGCCCGAGCCACGGCAGGCGCCCGACACCCCACCCCGAGCGGGCGCCGCTCGCCCCGGGGGAGTGGAATGGAACCTGCGCACGCGCAACCGAGCCCTGCCACCCCCTCCCGCGGACCCAGCTCCGCCCGCCATGCAACAGCCCCAGGAGGAAACGCCATGACCGCCACCCCGCCGGACCCCCAGCCCGACGCGCAGCCGGCATCCGCCGAGTCCGACCGCCCGGGCCGGATCATGGCCCGCGAGATGGCCGAGCAGCCCGCCGTCCTGCGACGGATCCTGGAGGAGGGCGCCCCGCGCATCCAGGACGTGGCCCAGCAGGTCGCCGCCCGCAAGCCCCGCTTCGTGCTGCTCACCGCCCGAGGGACCTCCGACAACGCCGCCCTCTACGCCAAGTACCTCCTGGAGATCCGCCTCGGCCTGCCGTGCGGCCTCGCCTCCATGTCGACCACGACGGCCTACGGTGCCCGCCCCGACCTCACCGACGTCCTGGTGATCGTGGTCAGCCAGTCCGGCGGCTCCCCGGACCTGGTGGCCTCGACCCGGGCCGCCCGCGAGGCCGGCGCCATCACGCTCGCGGTGACCAACAACCCGGACTCACCGCTGGCAGCCGTCTCCGAGTACCACATCGACATCATGGCCGGGCCGGAGAAGGCCCTCCCCGCGACCAAGACCTACACCGCCTCCCTCCTCGCCCTCTATCTCTTCGTCGAAGGACTGCGCGGCGGCGACGGCGCCCAGGCCAAGGTGCTCCCCGACCTCGCCGAGCAACTGCTCGTCCGCCAGGACGAGATCCGTGCCCTCGCCTCGCGCTACCGCTTCGCCGAGCGCATGGTGATCACCTCCCGCGGCTACGGCTATCCCACCGCCAAGGAAGCCGCACTCAAGCTCATGGAGACCAGCTACATCCCCGCCCTCTCCTACTCCGGCGCGGACCTGCTGCACGGCCCGCTCGCCATGGTCGACAACATCTCCCCGGTCATCGCGGTCGTCACCGACGGCAAGGGCGGCGCGGCACTCCAGCCCGTGCTCGACCGGCTGCGCGGACGCGGCGCCGACCTCGTCGTCATCGGCCCCCGCCCCCAGGTCGAACAGGCCTCCGCCGGCTTCGTCCTGCCCACCGAGGGGGTGGCCGAAGAGGTCCAGCCGATCCTGGAGATCCTCCCGCTCCAGCTCCTCGCCTACGAGGTCACCATCGCCCGCGGCCAGGACCCCGACGCACCCCGCGCCCTCGCGAAGGTCACAGAAACCCGCTGACCCCGAGCCTCCCGCCGATCCGGAGCCGCCCCGCCAGTCGCGAGCCGCGCCCGCCGATCCCGAGCCGCCTCACTGAACCGAAGCTGCCCCGCCAGTCGCGAGCCGCGCCCGCCGATCCCGAGCCGCCTCACTGAACCGAAGCTGCCCCGCCGACCTCAAGGAGCCCCGGCTGCCCTGCTCGACCGGGCCACCCTGCTGATCCGAAGACGCCCCAGCGATCCGGAGGCGCCCCCGGCCGCCCGGGCCGCCCCCGGCCGTCCGGGGGCTCAGGTCAGCGAACCCCCCGTCGCATCCATCCAGTGCCCGGTCACCCACCGCCCCTGGTCCGAGGCGAGGAACGCCACCACGTCGGCGATGTCGGCGGTCTCGCCCACCCGGCCGAGCGCCGATATCGCCGCAGCCTTCGCCCACCCGTCGCTGGTGCCGTGCAACAGCTCGGCCGTGTTGTCGGTGTCGACGATGCCCGGCGCCAGTGAGTTCACGGTGATGCCGCGGGCGCCCAGCACCTTGGACAGGTCCCGGGAGAAGACGTCCAGGGCGCCCTTCGTCATCGCGTAGGCGATCAGGTGGGGGAAGGCCGCGGCCCGTGCCAGCCCCGAGGAGATGTTGACGACCCGGCCACCGTCGCGCAGACGCCCGAGGCCCTGCCGGACGATGAAGAACGGCGCCTTCACATTCACCGCGAAGACCTGGTCGTACGTCTCCTCGTCGATCTCATCGATCGACGGCGTCGAACCGATCCCCGCGTTGTTCACCAGGATGTCCACCCCGTCCGCGTGCCGGTCGAACTCCTCCCACAGGGCCGCCGCGTCCCCCGGCAGTCCGAGCTCCGCGCGGATCGCGAACGCCGAGCCGCCGGCCGCCTCGATCGTCGCCACCGTCTCCTTCGCGGCCGCCTCGCTCCTGCCGTAGTGCACCCCGACCCGCGCCCCGTCGCGGCCCAGCCGCTCGGCGATCCCGCGTCCGATACCCCTGCTCGCCCCCGTGACGAGTGCCGTCCTGCCCGTGAGCACGCCCATGCCGACGCCCCCTTCTCATTTGTCTAGCGGTCGCTACAGAAAAACCGTACAACACGCCGCGGACATTTCTCTAGCACCCGCTATACAATTCACTCCATGGTGAGCAGCCACGACATCAAGGACGCCGCCGGTCCTGCCTCGAAGCCTCGCGGTCGCCCCCGCTCCTTCGACCGGGAGACCGCGCTGGAGAAGGCGATCCTCGCGTTCTGGGAGCACGGGTACGAGGCGACCTCCGTCTCGGACCTCACCCAGGTCATGGGCATCGGCGCCCCCAGCCTCTACGCGGCCTTCGGCGACAAGCGCTCGCTCTTCGACGAGGTCGTGCGGGAGTACGGCGCGAGGTACGGCTCGTTCGGCGACCGCGCCCTAGCCGAGGAGCCGACGGCCCGTGCCGCGGTCGAGCGGATGCTGCGCGAGGCCGCGGCCGAGTACACGGAGCCGGGTCGCCCGCACGGCTGCCTGATCGTCCACGCGGCCACCAACTGCACCACCCCGGAGGTGGAGGAGTCCCTCCGCGATCGGCGCAACGCGAACATCGCCGCCATCGAGAGCCGCATAAGGTCCGGCGTCGCCGCAGGTGAGCTGCCTGCGGACATCGACACGGCAGCCCTGGCCCGGCACACCGGGGCCATGATCCAGGGCATGTCCCAGCAGGCCCGCGACGGCGCCACCAAGGAAGAGCTGGAGGCACTCGCCGAACTCGCCATGCGAATCTGGCCCCGCTCGTGAACCGCTCGGGGATAGGCTGCGTGGTGGATGTAGGACGTGAGTTGTTGGATAAAGAGACAACAACAAACATCCGCCAACGCATGGACAGTCGAGAGTGGTCTAGTCCACAATCGTACAAAGCTTGAGAACGCAACTTGATGATCAAGCCGTCCGAATGACCAAGCCTCCGTCTTCCCCGCACAGGAAGACGGACCGAGGAGCCGGCGCTCTCTGCCCTGACTGCACCGGATCCTCATCCTTCGGCCGAACGGGACCGCACAGCCCGCGGCCGATGTTGCTCCGGGCTGCGGTGCCGGGAGGGTTGAGGGTCCCTCTCAGGCGCCGCGGCCCGCGGGTGTTTCCGGGGCCCGTGCGGGTGGCCGATTTCGGAGCATGTCGTACCCGGCGGGTACGCTCGCACACGTGCCCTCCATGAACGACCTCGTCCGCCAGCACACCGCCCTCGGTGACTCCGACCTCGAGTGGCTGCACCTGCTGGTCTCGGAGTGGCAGCTGCTCTCCGACCTCTCCTTCGCGGACCTCGTCCTGTGGGTTCCCACCCGCGACGGCACCCGTTACGTCTCGGTCGCCCAGATGAGGCCCAACACCGGCCCCACCTCGTACCAGGACGACATGGTCGGCCACCTCGTCCCGCGCGGCCGCCGCCCCATGCTGGACGCGGCCCTGGACGAGGGCCGGATCGTGCGCGAGGGCGACCCGGAGTGGCGCGAGGAGGTTCCCGTTCGGGTCGAGTCGATCCCCGTGCGCAGGGAGGGGCGCGTCCTGGGCGTCATCGCCCGCAACACCAATCTCCTCACCGTGCGCACCCCCTCGCGGCTCGAACTCACTTACCTGCAGAGCGCGTCCGACCTCGCACAGATGATCGCGGCCGGCTCCTTCCCGTTCCCCAACCAGCAGGTCGACATGGACGCCTCGCCGCGGGTGGGCGACGGCCTGATCAGGCTGGACGCGGAGGGCATCGTCCAGTACGCGTCACCGAACGCGCTGTCGGCGTACCACCGTCTCGGCCTCGCCGCCGACCTGGTCGGCCACCACCTGGGCAAGACCACGTCCGAACTCGCCCCGTCCCGCGGCCCGGTGGACGAGGCGCTGGCCAAGGTCGCCAGCGGCTGGGCGCCCCGCGAGTTCGAGATCGAGAGCAACGACGGCGTGATCCAGCTGCGCGCCATCCCGCTCAAACCCAAGGGCACGCGGGTGGGTTCGCTCGTACTCCTGCGTGATGTGACCGAACTGCGGCGCCGCGAGCGTGAGTTGATCACCAAGGACGCCACCATCCGGGAGATCCACCACCGGGTGAAGAACAACCTCCAGACGGTCGCGGCCCTGCTCCGCCTCCAGGCCCGCCGGATCGAGTCCGACCGGGGCCGCGAGGCCCTCGAAGAGGCCGTGCGCCGTGTCGGGTCGATCGCCATCGTGCACGAGACGCTCTCCCAGAACCTGGACGAGCGCGTGGAGTTCGACGAGATCGCCGACCGGGTGCTCGCCATGGTCGCCGAGATCTCCCCGGGCAAGGTCGTCGGCCGGCGCACCGGACGCTTCGGCATACTCGACGCCGAGGTCGCGACCCCGCTCTCCATGGTCCTCACGGAGATCCTGCAGAACGCGCTGGAGCACGGCTTCCGCGAGGGCGACCGTGGCACGGTCGAGGTGTCCGCGGTCCGCGGCGGCAGCACCAAGGAGGCCCGCCTCCTGGTCACCGTCCAGGACGACGGCGTCGGTCTGCCCGAGGGCTTCGACCCGCACCGCTCCGGCAATCTGGGCCTGCAGATCGTACGGACGCTGGTGGAGGGGGAGTTGGGCGGCACCTTCGACATGGTCCGTGCGCCCGAGCGCGGAACGCAGGTCGTCCTGGACATTCCGGTGGTGCCCCACAAGTGACGCACAGGCAATCCGCACCATTACTCCACGCACACGCTGCGTAATCGTCACAAGCTTCCGAGCCTGCCCAGTGCTTGCCGGGCGCACCACGAAGACGCAGCCGCAAACAGCAATGAGCCCCGGACCGATTTCCGGTCCGGGGCTCATCGTGCTCGTTGCTATCTGCGCATCGGGGGTACTGCGCGCTGCGGCTCGGGGGCGGGAGAAGCGTACTCGCTGTACGCGCCGCCAAGCTCAGGACCGTGTGGGGTGGGTTGTCAGGCGGATGCCTGGCGGGCCCGGTTGCGGGCGGCGCGGCGCTTCATGGCGCGGCGCTCGTCCTCGCTGAGACCACCCCAGACGCCGGAGTCCTGGCCGGACTCGAGCGCCCACTGCAGGCACTGCTCCATGACGGGGCAGCGACGACAGACGGCCTTGGCTTCCTCGATCTGCAGCAGCGCAGGACCGGTGTTGCCGATGGGGAAGAAGAGCTCGGGGTCTTCCTCGCGGCAAACGGCGTTGTGACGCCAGTCCATGGCTGCTACCTCTCCTTGGTATTACATGCACGTTGCTTGTGAATGTGAACGCTTTCACGAATCCCTCAACAAGTGAAGGGCCGACTACCAGACGGACTGGTGTGGTCCTGTGAATTGAGGAGGGGTTCCGGCGCTCTGTGGGGGCGATGTTGCGGCCCGTCCCGAGCGCCACAAAGAGACTCGCAAACCTCAGCGACGGATACAACCCCTACCGGAAAGTTTTTTTGATTCCTCGGTGTCGACTAGGTCACAGCCGTACTTCCATGGGGTGGATCCTGGCCTAAACGTTCGAGTGGAAGGACTTTAGCCCGTTCCGCTCACACAATCACACGCAGTGCACGACGAACGCCTGTGAACGTCACGCTCGTACGCAGTCCGAGGTGGTCGCCGTCCATCTGGAGGGGGAGTGGGACCTTCGAATGCAAGGTGAAGTCGGTCAGGTCGTGCAGGGACACCGCATGCTTCCCATGGGGTCCGCGCTCGGGGGACGAAGTGAGCAACTGGGTGCCATACCGGGCAACCGCGGTGGTCGACATGCGGCTGAGACCGAGTACGTCGAGCCCGGTATCGAACGAGGCCTTAGGTGACGCGTACACCGGGCGATTGCCCAGATACGTCCACGGAGAGGTGTTGCAGACTATCGACAGCACCAAATCGGTCACCGGGTCCGCGTCCGGCCGCTCCAGCGTGATCGTGCCGTGGCGGCGGTGGGTCTCCCCGAAGAACTGGCGCATCGCCTGGCGCAGGTAGAGGGAGTGCGTGGAACGTTTGCCGCGTTCGCGGTGCTGTTCGACGCGGCCGACCACGCCGGCGTCGAAGCCGAGGCCCGCGTTGAAGGTGAACCAGCGGGCGGGGACGCCTTCGTCCTCACTGCCCGGGGTGCCCGCGGCGAGGCCGAGGCCCACCGTGCGCTGGCGGCCCTCGCGCAACGCGTCGAGGAGGGCGCCGGTGGCCTCCACGGGCTCGTTCGGCAGACCGAGGGCGCGCGCGAAGACATTCGTGGAGCCGCCGGGGACGACGGCGAGGCCGGGCAGCCGGTCGGGGTCGGGGCCGCCGTGCAGCAGACCGTTCACGACCTCGTTGACCGTGCCGTCGCCGCCGAGGGCCACGACCAGTTCTATGTCCTTGCTCTCCGCGGCCTGCCGGCCGAGGTCCCTGGCGTGCCCGCGGTACTCGGTGGTGACCGCTTCGAGCTTCATCTCGCTCGCCAAGGCGTGGATCAAGACGTCACGCGTGCGTGCGCTTGTGGTGGTTGCTGCCGGATTGACCACGAGAAGTGCACGCATGCGATGCAGCGTACCTACCGCGTGGTACTCGGCCCATACCGAGGTGAGGATCAGGTGTGAGGGGGAGCACGCTGCGGATTCCCGGGGGTGCCCCGGGGCCGTTGGCGGGTACGGGGCGAGGGCTACCCTTCAGGGGTGAGTTCTGAGCAGAAATCGACCCCGGACACCTCCGACGCCGAACCCCGTCCCACGCGGCTGACCGTCGCGGCGGCGCTCGCCGCGCTGGAGGGGCTCGCTCTTGTGGTCGGTGGCGGCTACATGCTTGTGAGGGGTCTCACGGGGCACCCGGACGACCGGAGCCAGGCCGTCACGGGAGGCGTGACGCTGATCGTGCTCGCGCTGCTTCCGCTGTTGGCGGCGCGCGGGCTGTTGCTGCGGCGCGGGTGGAGCAGGGGGCCGGCGATCATCACGCAGATCATGGCGCTGCCCGTCGCGTACAACCTGCTTCAGGCCGACAGTCTCGCCATTCCCGGGGGGATCGCCCTGGCGGTGGTGGCTGTGGCGGCGCTGGTGCTCATCGTGAACCCGGAGACGACCAGGGCCCTGGGGATCACCGGGCCGGGTGGGGTACGCGAGCCTTAAGTGGTCCGGGGGCGCTGTGGGCGTTCTGCCGGAGTGTGCCGGGGCGGGCTGAGGGCGTACTGCGTCTGCGGGTCCGTTGTGGCTGATCGCGCAGTTCCCCGCGCCCCTGAAAGAAAACCGCATGGTGCCCGCGCCCCTGTCTCAGGGGCGCGGTTCGTTACTCCTCCACCAGGAGCTTTTCGCGGAGTTGGGCCAGGGTGCGGGCCAGTAGGCGGGAGACGTGCATCTGGGAGATGCCGACCTCCTGGGCGATCTGGGACTGGGTCATGTTGGCGAAGAAGCGAAGGAGGAGGATCCGCTTCTCGCGTGGTGGGAGGTCCTCCAGGAGCGGCTTGAGGGACTCGCGGTACTCGACGCCCTCCAGGGCCTCGTCCTCGGCGCCCAGGGTGTCCGCGACCGCCGGGGACTCGTCGTCGGTGTCGGGGACGTCCAGGGACAGCGTGGAGTACGCGTTGGCCGACTCCAGGCCCTCCAGGACCTCCTCCTCCGAGATGCCCAGCTTCTCGGCCAGCTCGTGGACCGTGGGCGAGCGGCCGTGCAGCTGCGAGAGCTCCGCGGTCGCCGTGGTGAGCGCCAGCCGCAGCTCCTGCAGCCGGCGCGGCACACGCACCGCCCAGCCCTTGTCACGGAAGTGCCGCTTGATCTCACCGACCACCGTCGGAGTCGCGTACGTCGAGAACTCGACACCGCGCTCCGGGTCGAAGCGGTCGACCGACTTGATCAGACCGATGGTGGCGACCTGTGTGAGGTCGTCCAGCGGCTCCCCGCGGTTGCGGAAGCGGCGCGCGAGGTGCTCCACGAGCGGCAGATGCATCCGGACCAGCCGGTTGCGCAGCTCCGCGTACTCCGGGCTGCTGGGGTCCAGCTTGCGCAGCTCGATGAACCTGGCCCGCGCCCCACTGCGGTCGTGGGGGTCGTGCTGCGTACCCGACGCGCCGCTGTCGGCATTTCGTTCGTGCTCGTGCTGCTCGCTCATGATCCCGCCCGTCACCCGCCGCCGCCCTTCCGAGGACGTTCCCCCAGACTCCGTCCGGGGGGACCCCCACTGCGCGGCAACGTCTGGATCCTGTCGCCCGTCACTGTCGGAGAGCGCCTCGCGCCCGTCCTTGCCGACCGGCTCTTCCCGCCGAGGCGCTTCGGCCGCCGAGGAGGCGTCGTCCTCCGGATGCGGCCGGGCCTGCTGCTCGGGGATGCCGTCGACACCTTCCGCCAGAGGCCGAGGCCCGGTCGGGCCGTCCTCGCCCTTGCCGGGAAGTTCCCGTGTGCCGCGCTCTTCGTCCCGCACCGGCCCGTCCCCGTTCCTCACGCCGGCCCGGGTCCCGCGCCGCGCTGTTTGTAGAGGCTGATCGAAACGGTTTTGTCGTCGGCCACCGAGGAGGACACCTTGCCGGCGAGGGCCGACAGCACGGTCCAGGCGAAGGTGTCCCGCGCGGGGGCATGGCCATCGGTGGTCGGGGCCGAGACGGTCACCTCGAGCGAGTCGTCGATCAGGCGGAAGACACAGCTGAGCACGGAGCCCGGCACCGCCTGTTGCAACAGGATCGCGCATGCCTCGTCCACGGCGATGCGCAAGTCCTCGATCTCGTCGAGGGTGAAGTCCAAACGCGCCGCGAGGCCGGCTGTGGCCGTGCGCAGCACCGACAGGTAGGCACCCGCAGCCGGCAGCCGGACTTCCACGAAGTCCTGGGTCGCGGGCTCGCCTGCGATCTGGGACACCCTCACCTCCAAGGTGGTACAAGCTCTTTCGGGGGCCGAGGGTCGCCCCCCGGGGTAACGCGCAACGTGGTTCAGCGGTGACGCTATCGCGCTCTCAGGTTTCCTGTCCCCGGGACCCCAACCCCTTGCTGTCACTCATAGTAAACCTATGGATACGCACAGTGGCTAGGGGTCTGCGGGCCCAATTGGGAAGAGCGCGCGCCGGGTTGACGTACCCAACGGTCAGAGGGTCGAACCGTCCGGATCCCTCGTCACACGAGTACGTGGTCGACGAAGCACCAGCGCCAGTTCTCTCCGGGCTCGAACGTGCGCATGATCGGGTGTCCCGTCTTCTTGAAGTGCTCCGTCGCGTGCCGCAGCGGCGACGAGTCGCAGCAGCCCACGTCTCCGCAGATGAGACACAGTCGCAACTGCACGGGGTGCGAGCCCGCCGCCAGACACTCCAGGCAGGTCTCGCTCAGCGGCTCGGGTTCTGGATGCGGCAGCGCGTCGGCGTGCGTGCACTGTTTCATGATTGCCAGATTACGTCGGGCGTGCGGGAATCCGCGCGGAATCGAAGGTGGGCCGAAGCCGATGCATGTGATGCCCCTCCTCCTGCTGGTCGCGGGCAGCGCCGTGGTCGCCGGCGCGGCCCGCCGTACCCCGGTGCCCGCGCCGCTGCTGCTGGTCACCGCGGGTCTGATCGTCTCGTACCTGCCCGGGGTCCCCGAGTACACACTCGACCCCCACATCGTGCTCCCGCTCGTGCTGCCCCCGCTGCTCTACACGGCGGCCACGGACAGCTCGTACCTCGATCTGCGGGCGCAACTCAGGCCGGTCGCGCTTCTGTCGGTCGGGTACGTGCTCTTCGCGACGCTCGTCGTCGGCTGGGCCGCCTACATGATCGTGCCGGACCTGTCGCTGACGGCGGCGCTGGTGCTCGGCGCGGTCGTGGCGCCGCCGGACGCGGTGGCGGCCACGGCGGTGGCGCGCCGGGTCGGGCTGCCCTCCAGGGTCACCACGATCCTGCAGGGCGAGTCGCTGGTGAACGACGCGACCGCGATCACCGCCTACCGGGTGGCCCTCGCCGCCGCCGTCGGTGAGGGCGCGACCTGGGCGGGCGGCATCGGCGAGTTCCTGCTCGCCGCGATCGGCGGCGTCGGCATCGGGGTCGTCCTGATGATGCCGCTCCACTGGCTGCGCACGCACCTGAAGGAGGCGCTGCTCCAGAACTCCCTGTCGCTGCTGATCCCGTTCTTCGCGTACGCGGTCGCCGAGCAGGTGCACGCTTCCGGAGTGCTCGCCGTGGTCGTCGTCGCGCTCTACCTGGGGCACCGCAACTGGGAGGTCGACTTCGCGACCCGCCTCCAGGAGGAGGCGGTCTGGAAGATGGTCGCGTTCATCCTGGAGTCGTCGGTCTTCGCACTGATCGGCCTGCAGCTCCCGATCGTCCTCAAGGGCCTCGACGAGTACGAGGGAGTGAGTGCCGCCTGGTACGCGGTGGCCGTCTTCCTGGTCGTCGTCGTGTCCCGCTTCGTGTGGGTGTATCCCGCGACCTTCCTGCCGCGCATCCTGTCCAAACGGATCCGGGAACGGGAGGACAACCCCACCTGGAAGGGGCCCTTCATCATCAGCTGGGCCGGGATGAGAGGCGTGGTCTCGCTCGCCATCGCCTTCTCGATCCCGCTCACCGCGGAGGGCGGGGAGGACTTCCCTGGCCGCAATCTGATCCTCTTCCTGACCTTCACGACGGTGATCGGCACGCTGGTCGTGCAGGGGCTGACGCTGCCGCCGCTGGTCCGTGCGCTGAAGCTGCCCGAGCGGGATCTGCAGGCCGAGACGCTCGCGGAGGCGAACGCCCAGGCGCAGGCGTCCCGGACCGCGGAGCGCCGCCTGGACGAACTCCTCGACGACGAGCGCAACGCGCTGCCGCCGCCGCTCGCCGACCGGCTCCGCTCGGTCCTGGAGCGTCGCCGCAACGCGGTGTGGGAGCGGCTCGGGACGGTGAACCCCGTGACCGGGGAGACCGTCGACGACACGTACCGGCGGCTGTCGCGCGAGATGATCGGCGCCGAGCGGGAGATGTTCGTGAGACTCCGGGACGGCCGCTACATCGACGACGAGATGCTTCGGACGCTGCTGCGACGGCTGGACCTGGAGGAGGCGGCGGCCTTCCGCGAGGCGACGTAGGGCCCGGACGCCTAGATCCTGTCGGCGGCCCGAGGGTGGGGGCTGCCGGTGACGACCGCCGCGATCGTCGTCCCGCGCGGGAACGCGCCCTCCTCGGCGAGGGCGACAAGTCCGTACAGCAACTTGGCGACATAGAGACGCTCCACGGGCAGGCCGTGGCGCTGTTCGAAGTCGGCGGCGAACGCTTCGAGTTCGGGTGGCGTACGGGCGTAACCGCCGAAGTGGAAGCGGTCGTCGAGCGACCAGTCGCCGCGCGGGCCGCCGAAGGCCTCGTCCTGGAGCGTACGTATCTCCGCGTCGAGGAAGCCGCCCCTGAGGACGGGTATGCCGAGGGCGTGGCTGTCCGGGCCGAGGCCGGCGGCCAGGCCCGCGAAGGTGCCGCCCGTGCCGCAGGCGACCGCGGCCACGTCGACACCGCCGTGGTCCCGCAGCTCCTCGCCGAGGGCCCCGCAGCCCAGAACGGCAAGCGAGTTGCTGCCGCCCTCCGGGATCACGTACGCGTCCTCGGCGGCGCACGCACGAAGGAGCGCGGCCAGCGTCCTCGGCTCGCTCTTGCGGCGGTACGTCGATCTGTCGACGAAGTGGAATCGCATGCCGTCGGCCGCGCACCGGGCCAGGGACGGGTTGAGCGGACGGTCGGCGAGCTCCTGGCCGCGGACCACGCCGACGGTGGGCAGGCCCAGGAGGCGGCCCGCGGCGGCGGTGGCCCGCAGATGGTTCGAGTACGCGCCGCCGAAGGTGAGGACCGTGCGGCCCGCCGCCGCGCGCAGGTTCGGGGCCAGCTTGCGCCACTTGTTGCCGACCAGCTCCGGGTGGATCAGATCGTCCCGCTTGAGCAGCAGCCGGACACCGCGCCGCGCGAACCGCTCGTCCACGGCCTCCCGCACCGGGGACGGCAGCCGTGGCCGCAGGGCGCCCAGGTCGAGCGCTTCGGGGGTCTCGGGGCTGATCACCCGCCCATTGTCGGACACGCGTCCGGGCGGGGCACGGGCACGGCGGCACGGGCCCGCCACGAGGGCGCTACTTCAGTCGTTCGTGGATGCGGTCCCGCATGGCCGCCATCGTGAAGCCGCGGGGGTCGATCTTGCCCGGCTGCCATTCGAGGTGGCCGATGACCGAGCGGGCCGTCCAGCCGTGGTGGCGGCAGACCGCCGCCGCGGCGCGCTCGATGGCGTCGAGCTGGGCCTCGGGCCAGGGGTCCTCGCCGTCGCCGAGGTTCTCGCACTCGAAGCCGTAGAAGTGGCGGTTGCCGTCGGTGTTCGCCTCGTTGTCCGGCGGGAGGGCCTTCTCCGCGATGACCGCGCGCAATACGTCGTCGTCGCCCAGGCCCGCGTGGTTGGAACGGCCGTAGCCGACGAGGTGGACTCTGCCGTCCTTGGTGATGACACCGTGGCACAGCGGGCCGGGCAGGCCGCTGTAGCCGTCACGGCAGATCTCGACCGTGCGCTGACTTCCCGATGTCACCGTGTGGTGGATCATCACGCCGTGGACCGGGCCCCACGGGCCCTTGTGATTGCGGTTGTGATGCTCCCAGTCGCCGACCTCGACGACGGTGAGCCCTTCCGCCTTGAGCCGGCTCAGAAAACTGCCCGCGGACATGGGTGGGGCCATGACCGCCTCCTTACAGGCCGCGACGGCCACCCAGCGCGGCCGTCTCGTACCGCAGCTTGTACCCGGATCTCTCCGGTCGGAGCCACTTCTTCGCACGGCGTGCGAGCCGATCCGGTCAGCGGCACGGGCGGACCTCAGGCGCGCAGAAAACCGTCCCCGTGCGTCGCGATGTGGCTCTCCAGCGCCTGGAGAGCCTCCTGGGTGGCCTGCGGAGAGCCGCTGCCGCGCCGCTCCGCGAGGTAGGCCGCGCCCAGGTTCTTCAGCAGATCGCCGCCGGCCCGCTGGGCCTGGACGTCGTCGAGCTTCTGCTTGCCCTGCGTGAGGCCGCGCTGCGCTTGTTCCTTCGCGCGGTCCAGGAACCCTGCCATTGCCGTCTCCTCGTCGTTCGTCCGTAGTCGTTCGTCCGTTTTGCCGGTTCAACGGGCGGCCCGATCTTGAAGTTCCCGTTCGGGAAGATCCACGACGCCGGGCCGGCCGGCCGCCGGGACCTGTCGGCCTGGGCGAGGCCCTCCGTTATGCCCTGCTTTCGAAGATCCATTCCCCCTCTTTCGTGTAATAGCACCGGCACGGTCTGTGATGGAAGTGTTCTCGGCGCAGCTCATTGCACGATGGGGAGGGCAATTTCATGTCGGTAGGCGAAGAGATCCGCGCGGACCAGGATCAGCCGCAGAAGAGTCTCGGCACATCCGCGGCGCGGAACCTGGCCACCACCACCAAGTCCGCACCACAGATGCAGGAGATCAGCTCACGATGGCTGCTGCGCATGCTGCCGTGGGTGAACGTGCAGGGCGGCACATACCGCGTGAACCGCAGGCTCAGCTACTCGGTGGGCGACGGACGCGTGACGTTCGTGAAGACCGGTGACCGCGTCCAGGTCATCCCCGCCGAACTCGGTGAACTGCCGGCACTGCGCACATACGAGGACCCGGAGGTGCTCGCCGAGCTCGCACAGCGCTGCCAGCAGCGGGAGTTCGACCCGGGCGACGTCCTCGCCTCCTTCGGCAGCCAGGCCGACGAGGTGTTCCTGCTCGCACACGGCAAGGTCGAGAAGATCGGCACGGGTCCGTACGGGGACGACGCGGTCCTCGGCGTCCTCGCCGACGGCGCCTACTTCGGCGAGCAGGCCATCATCGACCCGGAGGCCATCTGGGAGTACACGGCCCGCGCGGTCACGGCCTGCACGGTCCTCGCGCTGCCCCGCCAGGACCTCGACCAGATCGCCGAGCGCTCCGAGTCCCTGCGCGAGCACCTGCAACAACTGCGCGCGATTCCCACGCAGCGCGCCAACAACTACGGCGAGAAGGAGATCGACCTCGCCGCCGGCCACACCGGAGAGCCGGCCATCCCGGGGACGTACGTCGACTACGACGCGGCACCGCGCGAGTACGAACTCAGCGTCGCGCAGACCGTGTTGCGCATCCACACGCGCGTGGCCGACCTCTACAACCAGCCGATGAACCAGACCGAGCAGCAGTTGCGGCTCACGGTCGAGGCGTTGAAGGAGCGCCAGGAGCACGAGCTCATCAACAACCGGGAGTTCGGGCTGCTCAACAACTGCGAGTACGACCAGCGGCTGCAGCCGCACGACGGCGTACCCAGCCCGGACGACCTGGACGAGCTGCTCACCAGGCGGCGCGGCACCAGGCTGCTGCTCGCCCACCCGCGCGCGATCTCCGCGTTCGGCCGCGAGCTCAACAAGCGGGGGCTCGTCCCGGAGACCATCGACATGGGCGGGAACCGCATTCCCACCTGGCGCGGTGTGCCGATCTTCCCGTGCAACAAGATCCCGGTCACCGAGGCCCGCACGACCTCGATCATCGCCATGCGTACGGGCGAGGCCGACCAGGGCGTCATCGGGCTCCAGCAGGCCGGCATCCCGGACGAGATCGAGCCGAGCCTGTCGGTGCGGTTCATGGGCATCAGCGAGCAGGCGATCATGTCGTACCTGGTGACGACGTACTACTCGGCCGCGGTCCTGGTGCCCGACGCGCTCGGGGTCCTGGAGAACGTCGAGATCGGCCGCTGGAGGTGACGTCCCGTACGGCGCGCGCCGTGTCCCTGTCCGCCGGTGGGGGCGGACCGAGGGGGTACGCGTCCGTCGCCGGCGGACCGAAGGGGTACGTGCCCGAACCCGGCGGAACAGCCACCGTCCGCGCACTGTGCGAGGCGGATCCATGGGTGAGCTCATGACGGAGACGCAACAGAGCCCGCTGCCGGCCGTGGAAGGACCGGAAGCGCGGGGAGAGCCGGTGCCGGGTGGCGTGCCTGGCGGGCGAAGGGGGTCGCCCGACGGGCAGGAGGCCGCCGGGATCCTGGAGCGGTCCCGGGCGTCGGTCGACCCCGAACTGCGCAGGGCCGTCGAGTCGTTGCCCGGCCCGTTGCGTCGGATCGCGCTCTACCACTTCGGATGGGAGCACGCGGACGGCAGCCCGGCGGCGGGGAACTCGGGCAAGGCGATCCGGCCCGCGCTCGTGCTGGCCGCGGTCCGGGCGCTCGGCGGACAGCAGGAGACGGCCGTACGGGCGGCCGCCGCGGTGGAGCTGGTGCACAACTTCACCCTGCTGCACGACGACGTGATGGACCGGGACACCACCCGCAGACACCGGCCCACCGCGTGGGCGGTGTTCGGGGACGCCGACGCGGTCCTCGCCGGGGACTCCCTGCAGGCGCTGGCCCATCAGCTGCTCGCCGAGGATCCGCATCCGGCGTCCTCGGCGGCGGCCGCGCGGCTCGCGAGCTGTGTCGTCGAACTGTGCGCGGGCCAGCACACGGACACCGCGATGGAGCGTCGCGGTCCCGACGACGTCACGCTCGACGAGGTGCTCGCCATGGCCGAGGCCAAGACGGGGGCCCTGCTCGGCTGCGCGTGCGCGCTCGGGGCGCTGTACGCGGGGGCCGGAGAGGAGGACGTCGAGGCCCTCGACGCGTTCGGGCGGGAGGCAGGGCTCGCCTTCCAGCTCATCGACGACGTGATCGGCATCTGGGGGGACCCGAGCCGCACCGGCAAGCCGGCCGGGGCGGACCTCATGGCCCGCAAGAAATCCCTCCCCGTGGTCGCCGCGCTCACCTCCGGCACATCGGCCGCGGCCGAACTGGCCGAGCTGTACCGGGTTCCGTACCGCGACGGCGATCTGGAGCGTACGGTCCTCGCCGTCGAGCGGGCGGGCGGGCGTGACTGGGCCCAGGTCCAGGCCGCCGACCGGATGGCCAGATCCCTGCAGCATCTGTCCCGGGCCGTCCCGGATCCGGAGGCGGCGGGAGGGCTCCTGTCCCTGGCGGAGTTCGTGACGCGGCGGAGCATGTGAGTTCGGGCCTTTGGTGGGGGGCGATCGGCAGGGAGCGATGGGAGCGATGGGAGCGACGAGTGAGACGGGTAGGACGGGTGCGACGAGTGAGGGGTGATCGAAGGGCGGCGCGTATGTAGAGATCAGGGGCCGATGCCGTGCGGTGCCCGCGGGCACGCGGCAGCCGAAGCCGCACGGTGTCGGGGGCGAGGGCGAGGGTGGGGGTGAGGGCGAGGGCGAGGGCGGGGGTGAGGCAGAGCAGGGGCGGGGGGACAGGGGGCGTTCCCGGCTCGGCCCACTCCCAGTCCGGCCCGTCTCCACACCGCCCGTCTCCGACTCGCTTCCACCCTTGCTTCACTTCTGTCACTCCACCCTGAGCGGTACGGCGTTCATCGGCCGTAATGGGTACGAGACTCCGGGGCCCTCTTCGCCGCGCGGTGCCTGACAACGCGGTGAGGCGGAGGGGTTCCGGTTCCGGCGGGCCCCGCGCATCCCCACGGTGTGCGGGGCCCGTCGCCTTCCGTCGCGGTGATCGCTAGGCTGCAACGGCCGAGTGGGCATGGGCAGTTGAGTCAAAGGGGCGGGCAGTGGGCGTGGCGATCCGAAGAGCGGGCGAGGACGATCGGGAGGCCGTGACACGGCTGCTCGACGAGGCCTTTCAGAACGACCCGGTGAGCAGCTGGATCTTTCCCGACGCGGAACACCGGCGGCGGACGCATCCGTTGCTGATGGGGGCCTTCGTCGACGGCGTGCTCGCCGAGGGGTACGTGGACGTCACGGAGGACGGTTCGGCCTGCGCGCTGTGGCTGTCGATACCCGCGGAGCCCGCCGGGGAGGACGACGAGGACGTGCCCGCCCAACTGCGCGAGGAGATCGATCCCGAGAACGAACGGGTCGAGCTGATAGGCCGGTTGACCGCCGGGATCCACCCGGAGGGGCATGCCCACGAGTACCTCTGGATGATCGCCGTCGCGCCGGGCCGGCAGGGGGAGGGGCTCGGTTCGGCGCTTGTCCAGCATGTGCTGGACCGGTGCGACGGTGAGGGTGTGGCCGCGTATCTGGAGGCGAGCAGTGCGCGTAGCCGGGGGCTCTACGAGCGGCTCGGGTTCGAATTCATGGGGAGCGCGCTCGAGCTTCCCGATGGGCCGCCGATGTGGCCCATGTGGCGGAAGCCGCTGACCGAATCGCTTGGCGGGGGCGCCGGTTCGTAGTCCGCGGGCCGGTGGGGGCTGGTCGCGCAGTTCCCCGCGCCCCTGGCGGGGCGTCTCGGCCGCCTAGTCGGCCGGCTCCGGCACGATCGTTGCGACGATTCGTTCCACCAGGCCGTCCGGGACGGTCACTCCCGGCAGTACGCCCTCCAGGACGCCCGGCAGGGTCAGGTGTTCGAGGATCAGGCCGAGCATGGCGAGGTACAGGACAGTGACCGTCTCGTCGCCGCCGGGGAGGCCCGCCCCGCGGTGGAACTCCATGCCGAATTCGAGGTCGGCGCGGATCGTCTTCGTGTAGGAGGCGCGGAGTTCGGGGCGCCGCGTGGCCTCCAGGCGCATCTCCAGCAGGGCCAGATAGCCCGTGCGGTCCCGTTGGGCGCGGGCCATGAGGTCGTGCATGAACGCGGTGACCAGGGCACGGTCCTTGGGGGCCTTCATGAGTTCGGCCAGGACCTCGGGGTCCGGGGCGAGGCGTTCGTGGAGGTGGGCGTCGATCTGGCGGAGCAGGTCGTCGCGGCCGCCGAAGTAGTTCGAGGCCGTGCCCACCGGCACCCCGGCCTCACCGTCCACCGCGCGGAACGTCAGCCCGCGTGCCCCCTCGCGCGCCAGCACCTCCACACCGGCGTCGACCAGGGCGGCCCGGCGCTCCGGATTGCTCGCCATGCGGAATCCCCTCTCCCACTTGAGTCCCGTACGGGACTTCCTCGGAAATCCCCCTTGCAACCACTACAGATGAAGCACTATGAATGGAGTGGTTCACGCATCCTACGGAAAGAGACCGGCTTGCGAAAGCTCACGTATTTCATCGCCTGCTCGATCGACGGCTTCATCGGCGACCCGAGCGGCGACGCACAGATGATGGTGGAGATGGTCGACGAGGAGTTCTTCGACTTCCTCAGGACCGAATACCCGGAGACGCTGCCGACCCACGGCCGTCGGGCCACGGGCACGGACCACCTGGCGAACCAGAAGTTCGACACGATCATCCAGGGCCGTGCCAGCTACGACATCGCGCTGGAGATCGGCGTCACCAGCCCGTACGCCCATATGCGCGAGTACGTCGCCTCGCGCAGCCTGAAGGAGTCGCCCGACCCGCACGTCGAGATCGTCTCCGACGGCCTGGTCGGCAAGGTCCGCGAACTCAAGGCCGAGGACGGCGAACTCGGTATCTACCTGTGCGGCGGCTCCCGGCTCGCGGGCGAACTGGTCGACGAGATCGACGAGCTCGTCGTCAAGACGTACCCGATCGTGCTCGGTTCCGGCATGCCGATGTTCGGCTCCGGGTTCGCCATCGGCGAGTTCACGCTCGGCGAGGTGCGCACGTTCAAGAACGGAGCGATCGTGCGGACGTACAGCAGGAAGCGCTGATTCCGGGCCGGGTTCGTCGCCCGCCTGTCGGGGCGCGCCCTCCCGCAATACCCTGGGCACATGACCAGCGATGAGTACGTCTGTCCGGTCTGCAAGCAGGCCGTGGACACGGTCGTTCGTCGGCGCAAGACCCTCGGGGTCTTCGTGCCCCTGTGGAGCGCGGGCCCCTGCCGGAACTCCACGTGCGCGGAGTACGAGGAGGGGGAGGCCGAGAAGGCCGAAGCCGAGTCGGAGCGTGTTCTGGCGAGCGAGCCCGGACCGCCCGAGGCACCGCAGGCGGTCGCCGGCCAGGCGGCTGCGGACCAGGCGTCCGTGGAGCGGGATTCCTGAGTGCGACGGCCCGCGAGAAAACGCGGGAAAGTTTTTTTTCGCGCTCTTGTAGAGAACCGCGGCCCGGCTCCGACGTCCCCTGTGAGAGCCGCCCGGTGCGGGTGGCCCAGAATCGAAGGAGCGGACTCATGAAGTACCTCGTGATGATCCAGGGCACGCAGGCCGACTACGCGGCGCAGAGCGGCAAGGGCTCCGCCGACGCGCCCGTCTGGACCGAGCAGGACATCCAGACCATGTACGCGCACATGGGCGCGCTCAACAACGACCTCGCCGAGACCGGCGAGATGATCGACGGCAACGGTCTGTCGGAGCCCGCGAAGGCCCGGTTCGTCGAGCGGGGCCCGGACGGGAAGCCCGTGATCACCGACGGTCCGTACAGCGAGACCAAGGAAGTACTCGCCGGGTACTGGATCCTGGACTGCGCCAGCCTGGAGCGGGTCACGGAGATCGCCGCGCGGGTCCTCGAGTGCCCCGTCCCCGAGGGCACCAAGCAGTACCCGTTGGTCATCCGCTCGATCCCCGACGGCAGCGGGGACGTGTGAGCCGTCCCCCGAGACGCCCGTCGGAACCTACGACCGAGACCGAGGACCTGCTGCGCCGCCACGCGCCGCAGGTCCTCGGCGCGCTCGTGCGCCGGTACGGACACTTCGACGCCGCCGAGGACGCCGTACAGGAGGCGCTCCTCGCGGCGGCCGGGCAGTGGCCCGAGGCCGGGGTGCCCGAGAATCCGCGCGGCTGGCTGATCAAGGTCGCCTCGCGGCGGCTCACGGACGTGCTGCGCAGTGAGGAGGCGCGGCGGCTGCGCGAGGAGCGGGCGGCGGCGCTCACTCCCCGCGACGCCTTCACGGCCCCGCCGCCAGGCGCCGACCGCGCGCCCTCCGAGGACGACACCCTCACCCTGCTCTTCCTCTGCTGCCACCCCGATCTGACCCAGCCAGCGCGGATCGCGCTCACACTGCGGGCGGTCGGCGGTCTGACGACGGCCGAGATCGCCCGTGCGCATCTGATGCCCGAGGCGAGCATGGCGCAGCGGATCAGCCGGGCCAAGCAGAAGGTGAAGGGCACGAGCTTCGGCCGCCCCGAGAACTGGGAGGAGCGGCTGCCTGCGGTCCTGCACGTCCTGTACCTCATCTTCAACGAGGGGTACACGGCCACGTCCGGGCCCGCGCTCCAGCGGGCCGAACTCGCGGGCGAGGCCATCCGGTTGACCCGTACCGTGCACGCGCTGCTGCCCGGCCACTGCGAGGTGACGGGTCTGCTGGCGCTCATGCTCCTCACCGACGCCCGCCGTGCCGCGCGCACCGGGCCGCACGGCGAACTGGTGCCGCTCGACGAGCAGGACCGCACTCTGTGGGACAAGGCGGCGATCGACGAGGGTGTGGCCCTCGTGACGCGGGCGCTGGCCCGACCGCAGCTGGGCCCCTACCAGTTGAGGGCCGCGATCGCCGCCGTCCACGACGAGGCGGCCTCGCCCGACGACACCGACTGGCAGGAGATCCTCGGCCTCTACGACATCCTCGTCCGTCTGGTCCCCGGTCCCGTGGAGCGCCTCAACCGCGCGGTGGCCGTCGCGATGGCCCACGGTCCGGAGGCCGGTCTCGCCGAACTCGCCTCCCTGGAAGGGGAGCTGTCGACGGGCCACCGGCTCGACGCGGTCCGCGCCCACCTCCTGGAACGGGCCGGCGACACCGAGGCCGCCCGCACCGCCTACGAGTCGGCCGCCGCCAAGACCCTCAGCCGCCCGGAACAGCGCTACCTCCGGGCACGCGCGGCCCGCCTGGCGCCCTGAAGCGCGCCGCTGTCCTCAGGGCGGGGGTTCGGACGCCCGGACGCGTGTGGGTCTTGTGTACATCTTCGCCACGCAGGCCGGGATCGACGCCCCCGCGTCGTGCGGACGGGCCCGGTACGCGCTCGGGGACTCGCCCACCAGCTCGGTGAAGCGGGAGCTGAACGACCCCAGTGACGTACACCCGACCGCTATGCAGACCTCCGTGACGGTCAGATCGCCGCGCCGCAGCAGCGCCTTCGCGCGCTCGATGCGCCGCGTCATGAGATAGCCGTACGGAGTCTCCCCGAAGGCCGCCCGGAAACTGCGCTGGAAGTGGCCCGCCGACATCAGCGCCGTACGCGCGAGCGCGGGCACGTCCAGCGGCTCGGCGTACTCACGGTCCATCCGGTCGCGCGCCTTGCGCAGCCGGACCAGATCTTCCGTGTTCATGCCCCTCAGCATGCCACGGCCCACCGACAGAGCCCCTGGCTCGGGGCCGGTCAACCTGCCCGGACGACCGGCGGGCTGCCCGGTCGGCGCGGGTTCCGACCGGCCGACGGCCCGGAAGCGGAACGAGGAAGGGGCCCGGCCAAGGCATTGGCCGGGCCCCTCCACCGCGAAAACGGAAGGCGTTGGGTCACGCCTTCTTGGTCTCCCAGAAGATCTTGTCGATCTGGGCGATGTAGTCCAGCGCCTTCTGGCCCGTGGCCGGGTCGGTCGAGCCCTTGGCGGCCGAGAGGGCCTTGAGGGCGTCGTTGACCAGCTGGTGCAGCTCCGGGTACTTCTCGAAGTGCGGGGGCTTGAAGTAGTCGCTCCAGAGCACCGAGACGTGGTGCTTGGCGAGCTCGGCGCGCTGCTCCTTGATGACGGTGGCGCGAGCCTGGAAGTGCGGGTCGTCGTTGGCGGCCATCTTCTCCTGCACGGCCTTCACCGACTCCGCCTCGATGCGGGCCTGGGCCGGGTCGTACACACCGCAGGGCAGGTCGCAGTGTGCGCTGACCTGGACCTTGGGGGCAAACAGGCGGGAGAGCATTGAGCTGTCCTTCCTCGTGATCGTCTTCTCAGGTGGGACATTACTCCGTGAGGGACGGGTTTTCGCGAGTGCCCCCATGGGCTTAGGACAAAAGTCCAGGGTGAGACTGGGACTCGTGGAGGATGGACCGGGGAGGTGCCGGTGATGCCGGAGCTGTCGCAGGAGACCGAGCGTGGAAGGGCCGCCCTGCCCTTCGGTACGGCCGAGGTGACGGGGCCGTCCATGGTGCCCACACTGCAGCACGGGGACCTCCTCGTCGTGCAGTACGGGGCCCGGGTCAGGCCCGGTGACGTGGTCGTACTGCGTCATCCGTTCCAGCAGGACCTGCTGGTCGTCAAGCGCGCGGCCGAGCGGCGCGAGGGAGGCTGGTGGGTGCTCGGCGACAACGCGTACGCGGGTGGGGACAGTACCGATTACGGGACCGTGCCCGAGGAGCTCGTCCTCGGGAAGGTCCGGTTCCGGTACCGGCCGCCGAAGAAGGGTCAGCGCTCGCCGTTCGCGGTCGCGCGCTGGGTGCTGTCGGCCGCCAGGCCGGTGCTCTCCGACCGGTCCGCCTCCAGGCGTTTGCGGGCCCGGTAGGCGGCGACGTTCGCCCGGGTCGCGCAGCGGTCCGAGCAGTAGCGCCGTGAGCGGTTCGTCGAGGTGTCGAGGTAGGCGTTGCGGCACGGTGCTGCCTCGCACAGGCCCAGGCGGTCCACGCCGTATTCCGTGAGGTGGAAGGCCAGGCCCATCGCGGCGGTCGCGGCGTACCCCGCGGTCGCGTTCGACGGGTGGTCCGCCAGGTGCATGTGCCACAGCGGGCGGCCGTCGTCGTCCCGGAAGTCGTGGCCCGAGATCTGCGGGCTCACCGGGAACTCCAGGAGCAGTGAGTTCAACAGGTCCACGGCGAGGGTCTCGTCGCCGCCGTCGGCCGCCTCGAAGACCGCGCGCAGCCGGGCCCGTACGCCGCGGAAGCGGGTCACGTCCGCGTCCGTGGCGCGGCGGGCCGCCGACGAGTTGCCGCCGAAGAGGTCGCGGACGGCCTCGACCGAGGTGAGCGCGTCCTTGCCCCGGGCCGGTTCCTCGCTGTTGACGAGTCGTACGGCGTAATCCGAGTAATAGGCCAGTTCCACTTGTAGTCCTTACGGAGGCACTCTATCGTCGTGGTGCGGACAGGTAATGGCTAATTGCACTTCCAGGGTATTACATGCTGGAGGGGAGAGGGGTATCCATGACGACCGACATCGGAGCTGACTGGGCTGCCTGGCAGGAGAGCTGGGACCGGCAGCAGGAGTGGTACATGCCGGACCGTGAGGAGCGCTTCCGGGTCATGCTCGACATGGTCGAGGCCCTCGTGGGTCCCGAGCCGCGTGTCCTGGACCTCGCGTGCGGTACGGGGAGTATCACGGCCCGCCTCTTCGAAAGGTTCCCGAAGGCGGTCAGTACCGGCGTCGACCTCGACCCCGCGCTGCTGACCATCGCGCGGGGCACCTTCGAGGGCGACGACCGGGTCACCTTCGTCACGGCCGACCTCAAGGACGCCGACTGGCCGGCGAAGCTGCCGTACGACTCGTACGACGCCGTCCTCACGGCCACCGCCCTCCACTGGCTGCACCGGGAGCCCCTCGCTGTCCTCTACGGTCAGGTCGCGGAACTCGTCCGGGACGGTGGGGTGTTCATGAACGCGGACCACATGATCGACGAGACGACTCCGCGGATCAATGCGGCGGATCGTGCGCAGCGGCATGGCCGTATGGACGAGGCCAAGGCCGCCGGGGTTCTCGACTGGGCCGACTGGTGGCAGCTTGCCGGGCAGGATCCCGTCCTGGCCGAGCCCACGGCTCGTCGCTTCGAGATCTACGGTGAGCATGCGGAGGGGGATACGCCGTCTGTCGAGTGGCACGCGCGTGTGCTCCGCGAGCGGGGCTTCGCGGAGGCCCGTGATGTCTGGCGCTCCCCGTCGGACGCGCTGATCCTGGCCCTCAAGTAGCGCCTTTTCCTCGCCCCCGCCGCCCCTACCCGTCCCATCTCTGGGGGCTGCCGCCCCCAGCCCCCCGCTTCGGCCTGAACGGCCTCGTCCTCAAACGCCGGACGGGCTGGGTGGGCGGGGGTGGCTGCCGGGGGTGGGCGGGGAGCCGGCCTGCACGGCCTTGTCCTCAAACGCCGGACGGGCTGGGGGTGGGTGGCGGCTGACCGGGTGGGTGGGGGATCGGCCAGAACGGCCTTTGCCTCAAACGCCGGACAGGCTGGGCGGGTGCGGGCTGACGGGGGTGGGTGGGGAGTCGGCCTGATGACCGTCCCCTCAAACGCCGGACGGGCTGGGGGTGCGTGGGGGATTGGCCTGCGCGGCCTTGTCCTCAGGCGCCGGACGGGCTGGTGAGTGGGGGCTGGAGGGTGGGTGGGGGATTGGTCTGAACCGCCCTGCCCTCAAGCGCCGGACAGGCTGAAAGGCCTCAGGGGCGCGGGGAACCGCGCGATCAGGTCCCACGCGCCCGCGGACGACGAACAACCCGGTGGTAGCCGAACGCGGAGGGGCGGTACGGAATCCGTACCGCCCCTCCGCGAACCGCCGGACGGCTAAAGGACCTTTGACAGGAACGACTGTGTCCGTTCCTGCTGGGGGTTCGTCAGTACGTCGCGTGGGTTGCCGGACTCGACCACCACGCCCTCGTCCATGAAGACCAGCGAGTCGCCCACCTCACGGGCGAAGCCCATCTCGTGGGTGACGACGATCATCGTCATGCCGGACTCGGCGAGGTCGCGCATCACGTCGAGGACGTCGCCGACGAGCTCCGGGTCGAGGGCCGAGGTCGGCTCGTCGAACAGCATCAGCTTCGGGTCCATGGCGAGGGCCCGCGCGATCGCGACCCGCTGCTGCTGGCCACCGGAGAGCTGCGAGGGGTAGTTGCCCGCCTTGTCGGCGAGACCGACCCGCTCCAGGAGCTGCGCCGCACGCTCCCGCGCCTGCGCCTTGCTGACGCCCTTGACCTGGATCGGCGCCTCCATGACGTTCTCCGTCGCCGTCATGTGCGGGAACAGGTTGAAGCGCTGGAACACCATGCCGATGTCCCGCCGCTTCAGCGCGACCTCGCTGTCCTTGAGCTCGTACAGCTTGTCGCCCTTCTGGCGGTAGCCGACCAGCTCCCCGTCCACGTACAGGCGCCCGGCGTTGACCTTCTCCAGGTGGTTGATGCACCGCAGGAACGTCGACTTGCCGGAGCCGGAGGGACCGATGAGGCAGAAGACCTCACTGGGCTTCACCTCGAGGTCGATGCCCTTGAGGACCTCGACCGGGCCGAACGACTTGTGGACGCCCTCGGCCTTCACCATGGGCGTACCGGAGCCCGCCGCGGTCGCACTCTTCGTCATGTCGGTGCTCATGCCTTGGCCCCTCCCCCCGAGCGGTTGGACAGTGACAGCATGTTCGCCTTGATCTTCTGGAACGGTGTGGCCGGCAGCGAACGGCTCGAACCGCGGGCGTAGTACCGCTCGATGTAGTACTGCCCGACGCTGAGCACCGAGGTCAGGACCAGGTACCAGGCGGCGGCCAGGAAGTACATCTCCACCGGTGCGCCCGAGGACTGACCGATGTCCTGGGCGTACCGGAACAGTTCGGCGAACTGGACCACCGACACCAGCGAGGTCGTCTTCAGCATGTTGATGACCTCGTTGCCCGTGGGGGGCACGATCACGCGCATCGCCTGCGGGATCACGATCCGCCGCAGGGTCTTGCTGTGGCTCATGCCCAGGGCGTGCGAGGCCTCGGTCTGGCCCTCGTCGACCGACAGGAGACCCGCGCGGCAGATCTCCGCCATGTACGCGGCCTCGTTCAGACCGAGTCCCAGGAGCGCCGTCAGCAGCGGCGTCATGAAGCTCGACCACTCGTCCTTGTAGATCGGACCGAGGTTGATGTACTCGAAGACCAGGCCCAGGTTGAACCAGACGACGAGCTGGACCAGGACCGGGGTGCCCCGGAAGAACCAGATGTAGAACCAGGCGATCGACGAGGTCACCGGGTTCCTCGACAGGCGCATCACCGCGAGCAGGATGCCGCCCGCGATGCCGATCACCATCGAGAGGACGGTGAGGAGCATCGTCTGGCCGACGCCCTTGATGATGCGGTCGTCGAAGAAGTAGTCCGGAATGGCGTCCCAGTTGATCTTGCCCTGGGCGAACGCGTAGATGATCGAGACGAAGATCGCGATCGCGATGACGGCCGAGACGTACCGCCCGTAGTGACGGACCGGAATGGCCTTGATGGCCTCCGGTCCGCCCGGGGGTGTGTCCTGAGGGTCGGCCGTCTTGTCGATGTCAACAGTCACGGATGTTGCCTTTCAGTGCCGCTGGGAACGCGGTCACTTGCCGCCGTTGAGGGTGGCTTCCTTGACGGCGCCGGCCTCGACGCCCCACTTCGCGATGATCTTGTCGTACTCGCCGTTCTTGATGATCGCGTCGAGCGCGGCCTTCAGGGCGTCCCGCAGCTCGGTGTTCGACTTGTCGATCGCGATGCCGTACGGAGCGGCCTCGACCTGCTCGCCGACGACCTCGAAGTCCTTGCCGCCACCGGAGGTCTTCGCCGCGTACGCCGCGACGGGGAAGTCCGAGGAACCGGCGTCGGCGCCGCCGGCGCGCAGCCGGGTCTGGGCCTGCTGGTCGTTGTCGAAGGCCTCGATGGAGAGCTTCTTGCCGGCCGGGCACTTCTTGGCCTGGTCCTTGGCAAGGTCGTTCGAGACGGTGTTGCGCTGCACCACGATCTTCTTGCCGCAGAGGTCGTCCCAGGTCTTGATGCCCTGGTCGTCGCCCTGCTTGGTGTAGATCGAGACGCCCGCGGTGAAGTAGTCGAGGAAGTCGACGCCCTCGCCGACCTTCTTGCCGGTGTCGGCGTCGATGCCCTCCTGGCGGTCCTTGGTGTCGGTCATCGCCGACATCGCGATGTCGTACCGCTTGGAGCGCAGGCCGGTGAGCAGGGTGTCGAACGTGCCGTTCTCGAACTCGAACTTCACGCCGAGCTGCTTGCCCATGGCGTCGGCGAGATCGGGGTCGATGCCCACGGTCTTGCCGGAGTCGTCCTTGAACTCGACGGGCGCGTACGCGATGTCCGAGCCGACCTTGATGACGCCCTTGTCGCGGATGGCCGCGGGCAGCTGGTCGGCGAGCGGAGCGGCGCTGGAGTCAGCGGTCTCCGAGCTGCCGCTGTCCTTGTCCTTGGTCTGGTCACCGCAGCCGGTCAGCAGCAGGGCGCCTGCGACCGCGATCGCACCGACCGCGGCTATCCGGGACTGCGCGGCGGTGGTACGACGGGTGGAGCTTGCGGTCATGGTGGGTTCCTCCGGCGGGTGGGTGGAGTTGCCGATGGGTCGGCAGTAGCCGATGGGTCGACGAGAACACACACCTTCGGGTGTCGCGACCTCGTGTGATTACGGCATCTTGCCATTCGGACTCGCGCCTTCAGGGTGCCCGCCATGTCAAAATCGGATAACGGGTGACCCCCGAACCGGACCGAGACGGTCCGTCGAAGCCGGATCTTGTGCGGAAAACCCCCCGTCACGGCCGGAAGATCTTCGGTGCACTGGGCGAAACGGGCGACCGCTTCTCCGCACATGCGGTGCTTCGGGGCGTATCGGTGACTTGTTCGCGAAATGGGCGCGTTCGGCACATTCGACCATGAGTCCTGTCACCGGTATGTGACCTTCGCTCTCCGGTATCCGGCCGGTATTCGGCCTCTGTCCGGCTCGCGGTCCTCCGGTATGTGACCTTCCACCGTCGACGTGTGACCTTCGCGTTATGGACTCGTCTGCGATGCGGTCCGTCGGGTAAGAAGGTTCCTTACACCCCTCATCCGGGGCTCAGGGCGCGTGTGCGGCGCGCCCGTCGCGTATGACCCGTACGTACACGTACGTAACCGTCATCTGGGACATACGCGGTGCCCGCCCGCCCCTCACCCGGAGCGGAACCCTCAACCATTAAGACTTAAGGGGTAAAACAAAGTGGCAGCGGAGATCGTCAATCCTCGCAGCGACAGCAGTACGGACCAGGAAGGCGGGGCCGAGCCCCTCGATTCCTTCGACCCGGCATTCGCGCTGCACCGCGGCGGCAAGATGGCCGTGCAGGCCACGGTGCCCGTCCGTGACAAGGACGACCTGTCCCTGGCGTACACGCCCGGCGTCGCGAAGGTCTGCATGGCCATCGCGGAGAAGCCGGAACTCGTCCACGACTACACGTGGAAGTCGTCCGTGGTCGCCGTCGTGACCGACGGCACCGCCGTGCTCGGGCTCGGTGACATCGGGCCCGAGGCCTCCCTCCCCGTGATGGAGGGCAAGGCGATCCTGTTCAAGCAGTTCGGCGGGGTCGATGCCGTGCCGATCGCGCTCGACTGCACCGGCGTCGACGAGATCGTCGAGACCGTGGTGCGGCTCGCGCCGTCCTTCGGTGGCGTGAACCTGGAGGACATCTCGGCGCCCCGGTGCTTCGAGATCGAGCGGCGGCTGCAGGAGCGGCTCGACATCCCCGTCTTCCACGACGACCAGCACGGCACGGCCGTCGTCACGCTGGCGGCCCTGCGGAACGCCGCGCGGCTGACCGGGCGGAGCCTCGGCCAGCTGCGGGCCGTCATCTCGGGCGCGGGTGCGGCCGGGGTCGCCATCGCCAAGTTCCTGCTGGAGGCGGGGCTCGGGGATGTGGCGGTCGCCGACCGCAAGGGCATCGTGTCGACGGACCGGGACGACCTGACGCCGGTCAAGCGGGAACTGGCCGCCATGACCAACAAGGCGGGGCTGTCCGGCTCGCTGGAGTCCGCGCTCGCCGGGGCCGACGTCTTCATCGGCGTTTCCGGCGGTACGGTGCCGGAGCCGGCCGTGGCGTCCATGGCCGAGGGCGCGTTCGTTTTCGCCATGGCGAACCCGAATCCCGAGGTGCACCCCGATGTCGCCCACAAGTACGCGGCGGTCGTCGCCACCGGGCGTTCGGACTATCCGAACCAGATCAACAACGTGCTGGCGTTTCCCGGGATCTTCGCGGGGGCGCTTCAGGTGCGGGCCTCTCGGATCACCGAGGGGATGAAGATCGCCGCTGCGGAGGCGTTGGCTTCTGTCGTCGGGGACGACCTTGCCGCGGACTACGTGATTCCGTCGCCGTTCGACGAGCGGGTTGCTCCCGCGGTGACGGCAGCGGTGGCCGCGGCTGCTCGGGCTGAGGGTGTGGCTCGGCGGTAGGTCGTTCGTCGCCTGTCGTTCGTGCTTGAGGTTCGGGTCCCGTCCTGGTGGGCGGGGCCCGGATTTTTTTGTGCGGGGAGATTTTTTACTTGGGGGTTCGGCTGGATGGGTGGGTGCGGGCCGGTGGGGGCTGGTCGCGCAGTTCCCCGCGCCCCTGAAGGGCAAAAGCCTGGGGCGCAGCCCCGCTTTTAGGGGCGCGGGGAACTGCGCGCTCAGCCCCCACCGAACCCGCACTCACACATTCGGCCCAAACCCACCCACCCGGCGGGACACGCGTCACAGGTGGACCTGGTTCCGTCAGGAGGGCGGTGGAGCCTAGGGTCGAGGACATGTTCGCTGCCTACGCTGCTCGTATTGACCGGGACCAGCCGTTGAACGGCCTCGAGTTGGGGGAGCGGCCCGCTCCCGCGGCCCGGGACGGCTGGACGACCGTGAACGTCAGGGCCGCCTCCCTGAACCACCACGACCTCTGGTCGCTGCGCGGCGTGGGGCTCGCCGAGGACAAGCTGCCGATGATCCTCGGATGCGATGCCGCCGGCGTCGACGAGGACGGCAACGAGGTCGTGCTGCACTCCGTCATCGGGCAGACGGGACACGGGGTCGGCCCCAAGGAGCCGCGCTCCATCCTCACCGAGCGGTACCAGGGCACCTTCGCCGAGCAGGTCTCCGTGCCGGCGTGGAACGTCCTGCCCAAGCCCAAGGAGCTCTCCTTCGAAGAGGCGGCCTGTCTGCCCACCGCGTGGCTGACGGCGTACCGCATGCTCTTCACCAACGCCGGTGTACGCCCCGGCGACTCGGTTCTCGTGCAGGGCGCCGGAGGCGGTGTCGCCACCGCCGCGATCGCGCTCGGCAAGGCGGCGGGGCTGCGGGTCTTCGCGACCAGCCGTGACGAGGCCAAGCGCAAGCGGGCCCTGGAGCTGGGCGCCGTGGAGGCCGTGGAGTCCGGGGCGCGGCTGCCGCAGCGCGTGGACGCCGTCATCGAGACGGTCGGCGCCGCCACCTGGTCCCACTCGGTCAAGTCCCTGAAGCCCGGCGGCACCCTGGTCATCTCGGGTGCCACCAGCGGCGACCGTCCCTCGCACGCCGAACTGACCCGCATCTTCTTCCTCGAACTCAAGGTTGTCGGCTCCACGATGGGCACGAAGGACGAGCTGGAGGACCTGCTCTCCTTCTGCGCCGCCACCGGTGTCCGGCCCGTCATCGACGAGGTCCTTCCGCTGGACCGCGCCCGCGAGGGCTTCGAGCGGATGGAGTCCGGCGAGCTCTTCGGCAAGGTCGTTCTGAACACCCCCTGACGCCGTTCCGGGTCTTGGTGCGGGTCCTGCACACCCTCGAATGTCAACCACGGTTGACATTCGAGGGTCTGTCAATCTAAGTTGACATCATGACCGAAGCAACGGATCTCGCCGAGCGCGCGGGCGACCGCGATCCGCGGATCGGGCTGCGGGCCGTCTCCGCGTTGCGGCGGCTGCTGGAGCAGCTCGAAGCGGTTCAGGTGCGCAGTGCGCGCAATCAGGGTTGGTCGTGGCAGGAGATCGCCGCGGAACTGGGTGTCAGCAGGCAGGCCGTGCACAAGAAGTACGGGAGGCAGTGATGTTCGAACGCTTCACCAAGGACGCCCGGGCGGTGGTGCTCGGCGCGGTCGAGCACGCCGAGCGACTGCGCGCGGAGACGGTCGAGGAGCAGCACGTACTGCTGGCGCTGCTCGACCGTGAGGCCAGCCGCGCGTCGTTCGCCCTCATGTCGCTGGGGCTCGCGGAGCGCAAGGAGTCCGTCGAGCAGGCACTCGCCGAGGCACGGCGTCGCGGCGGGCTCTCCCGCGCCGACGCGGACGCACTCTCGGGGCTGGGCATCGACGTCTCGGAGATCGTCTCCCGGGTCGAGGAAGCCCATGGCGAGGGCGCGCTGCGCTCCCGCGGCGGGACGGGCACCGGGCGGGGCCGGGGCTGGCTGTCCGGACTCGTCGGCGGGCATCGCCCCTTCGCCCAGGGGGCCAAGGACCTTCTCACGGAGTCCCTGCGGATGGCTCTCGCCCAGCGGGACCGGTACATCGGCGACGAGCACCTTCTCCTCGCCCTCGCCGCCCGCCCCGGCGTCCCCGCGGAGGTCCTGGCCGACCACGGGGTGACGTACGAGTCGCTGCGGCGGGTGCTGTACGGCGGGGGAGAGGCGAAGGCGGGCTGACGGCGCGGCCGCCGGCCGGGCCCGGTGGGTCCGGCGCCGGAGCCGACCATGGTGGGTCCGGCGCAGGGCGACCATGGCCGGTGGGCCGGTGGGCCGGTGGGCCGGTGGGCCGGTGGGCCGGTGGGCCGGTGGGCCGGTGGGCCGGTGGGCCGGTGGGCCGGTGGGCCGGTAGGCCGGTAAGCCGGTCGGCCGTCGGTCCGGCGGCGGCGGTGGGCCTACCGGCCCACCGGCCTCCGCTCAGCCCTTGGGCGTCCGCAGCGCCGCCCCTATGTGTGCCGCCGCCGTCGACAAGTGGCGTCGGGCGTCGCGCAGTTGCTCCTCCGTCACCCCGTGGTCGCGGGCCGCGTCGCGGATGTCGTCGCGGAAGCGGTCCAGGAGGCGGTCGAGGTCGCGGGCGGGGTCGCCCGTGGAGTCCTCGTGGGCCCAGGAGGGTTCGTAGTCGGCGGGGAAGTCCTCAGGGGTGACCGTGTAGTCGGGCTCCCCTGTGCCGGCACCCGTCCCAGCCCCCGCCCCAGCGCCTGCTCCCGTCCCCGCCCCCTTTCCTGCTCCCGGTCGGCCGAAGCCGAAGTCCTTCCCGAACTCCTTGCCGAAGTCCTTTCCGAACTCGCCGAACTCCTTGGCCAGTTCGGTGATGCCCTCGCGCACGCCCGTAGGCCAGTCGCCCCGGGTGAAGTGGTCCTGCACCTGGTCCTGGACGCGCTTGGCGATGCGCTGGAGCTCCTCCTGGGCCTGGGCCCGCGCCCGCTCCTGCGCCTCCTTGGCCTGGTGGCGTGCCCGCTGGGCATCCTCGCGGGCCCGCCTGCTCTCGTCCTTGGCGCGCCGGGCCTGCTCCTTCCACTCCTGCTTGACGCGGCGCATCTCCTCCTTCGCGACGCGCCACGCCTCCTTGTCGCCGTAGTCCGTGAAGTCCCCGTGGGCGCCCTCGTGTTCGGCGCGCTCCCCCTTGGCGCCCGCTCCCGTGGAGCTCCGCCGTGCCTCGCTCGCCGCCGCCCGCATCTCCCGGCGCAGATCACCCGCCGCTCCGCGCACATCGGCACGGATCTCCGCGGCGAGCTCGGCGACCGACTCGCGGATCTCCAGCTCCAGATCGACCAGTTCACCGCTGCGGTCGGCCAGCTCGGCCCGGCCCGCGTCCGTGATCGCGTACACCTTGCGGCCGCCCTCGGTGGTGTGGGTGACCAGGCCCTCGGCCTCCAGCTTGGACAGCCGGGGGTAGACGGTGCCGGCCGACGGCGCGTACAGCCCCTGGAAGCGCTCCTCCAGGAGGCGGATCACCTCGTAACCGTGGCGCGGTGCCTCGTCCAGGAGCTTCAGCAGGTAGAGCCGCAGGCGGCCATGGGCAAAGACGGGAGCCATGTCAGAGCCCCTTCTCGTGGGTCGGGTCGTCGGTGACGCCGGCGTCGGAATGCTCGGTGGGGCCGGAGTCGGGGGCCGCGGCGGGGGTCGCGCCCGAAGTGGGGGACTCGGCGGGGCCGTCCGTCGGTGAGGCGCCCGGTCCGGCGCCGACGTGAGAGCCGGGCACCGTGTCCTCGGGCACCGCGCTGTGCCCCTTGCCGTGCTCGGACGCGGCCCCAACAGGAACCGCGTCCTCCGGCTCATCCTCCCCGAAGTCCGTCCCCTTCTCGAAATCCACTCCGTCGTCCCATGGTTCGTCCTCCGAAGGGGGCCGTCGCAGTAGGGCGATGGAGCCCGAGACGGTGGTCGCCTTCAACCGGCCGTTCCCCGCGCCCAGCCTGCCCGTGATCTTCTTGGCGCCCCACTGGCCGCCGACCCTGAGGTCCTCGAAGGCGCTGGAGACCGTGCCGCTCGCCGAGTCGACCTGGACCTCCGCGTCGGCCGGATGCGGCAGTCGGATCGCGATCTCGCCCGAGATGCTGGTCAGGCTGATGTCGCTGGGCCGCCCCGCGGGGTCGAGGTCGACGATCACGGAGCCGCTGACCGACTCGACCCGCACGGAAGGGCTGGAGCCCTCGATGACGGTCAGGTCGCCGGAGACGGAGTTGATCCGGAGGTCGCCGGTGAGGGCCTGTGCCTCCACGTTCCCCGACACCGTGTCCGCGCGCACCGGGCCGGAGAGTCCCACGAGTGTCGTGTCGCCGGAGATGCCCTTCACCACCGCGCGCCCGTCGACACCGGAGATCACGGCCGTGGCGCCGACCACGCCGACCTCGACGCGCGTACGTGACGGGACCGCCAGGGAGACCACCGCGCTGCGGCGCCAGCCCTTGCGGTCGAGCCACTTGAGGAAGCCCTTCCAGGGCAGGTCCTCGTACGCGACCGTGAGCGTGCCGTTCTCGTGGGTCACCACCAGAGGTGGTCCCTCTATCGAGGACACTTCGAGTCGGGTGGAACCCCCGTCGACCCCCACGACGTTCACCGTTCCATTGGCGATGCGCACATGGAGGGACGTCACCGGTTCGTCGAACGTGAGCTTGTCGGGCTCTGTGACGGACCACTCGGACATGGTGCTGACCTCCTCGGCCGGGGCGGGACACGACACGCCATATCGCGTCTTCCAATAGACACGATATATCGCGGATCCGTGAAGTCAAGGCACTCGTTCTGGTGATCCGGGGTGGATTAGTCGGCACAAAATCTAATAATTCGGGCGCGTGGTGCCCGTGCCAATGCCGCCCTCCGCGCTGAACTCGACGTCGTCGAGAGGGGGATCACTCGGCTCCTGGCTGCCCCGGCCCGATACCCCAGGGCCCGCGTCCTGGCACTCGCCCAGGTGGGGCCGGCCTGCCTCTCACCTGCTGGGGCGCACGGCGGGGGCGCTCCTGGTGGCGCACGGGGCGCTCGGGCCGGCGTACAACCTCATGCGCCCGCGCGACGGCCCCGCGGCGGGCGCCGGAAGCACCCGGCCCGAACCCCGAACGGGCCCTGCTCCAGCCCCCGACGGGCCCCACTCCAGCCCCGAACGGGGCTTACCCCAACCCCGACCAGGCCCTACTCGTCACTCGTCGTCCTCGTCGTCCAGGCGGGCCAGCCAGGTTGCGAGTCGTTCCACCGGGACCTCGAAGTCCGGGTTGAGGTCGACGAACGTACGCAGCTGTTCGGCGAGCCACTCGAAGGTGACCTCTTCCTGGCCGCGCCGCTTCTCCAGTTCCTCGATGCCGCGGTCGGTGAAGTACATGGGGTGTTCTCCTGCGTGCGTGCGTCCGTGTTCCGCTTCCGGTCACAGCCTATGTACTGCCCACCGGATCCGGTCTCCGGGAGCCGTCACCGACGGGTGCCCCCGCGCAGGTGCCCCTCGCACATGTCCCAGGTCGGGAGTTAGCCTTCTCCTTCCCTGCGGTAGGGGGAGCTTCACAGTTGGCAAAGGGAAACCGGCAGCGAACGGACGGGGGCGCCGTGGGTGGAGGGATCGAACGGATACGGCTCGACGACGGGACCGTCGTATGGGCGAGGGTCAGTGCGGCGGACGAGGCCGCGCTGGAGCGGGACGGATACCAGGACACCGGGGTCGGGGACCGGATCGTCGACATGGCGGGCGGACTGGCCGACGCGGTGGGTGGCGTCGTGCGCTCCCTGCGCGCCGGTCTGGACACCCCGGCACCCGTCGAGGTGGCCGTGACCTTCGGCATCGAACTGTCGGCGCAGGCGGGCAGGATCGTAGGAGCCATCGCGGGAGGCGGTGGCCAGGCTTCCCTTTCCGTGTCCCTGACCTGGACCGAGCCCGCGGGGCAGCCGGGAGCGGCGGGTGCGGGGCAGGGAGACGGCGGCGACGGGCAGCCCGGACCCTCGGCCTCCGGCACCGGATGAGCGCCCTTGAGGAGATGGTGCGCCCCTCGCTCGCGCGCATCGTGGCACCGGGTGACGGGTATGCACCGGACCGTGAGGAGTACTGGGGCAGCGGTTTCTTCATAGCACCCGGCTGGCTGCTGACCTGCGCCCATGTCGTGGGAAAGGGGGGAGCGGCCGTGTGGCGAAGTGGCAACGCCGTCGGCGTGACCTGGCAGGGCGGCAAGACCACCGGCGAGGTGGTGCTCGCCAAACCGCGGCCCGAGGAACCCGACGGGGCCCGCGGCAGTTGGCGGTTCCCGGACATCGCGCTCGTCAGGGTGCGCGGCGCCGACGACGCGCCGTGCGTCTGGCTGAGCGACCGGGAGCCGACCATCCCCGCTCCGGTCAGTCTGCACGGCTGGTCACGGCAGACCGGCGACCTCGGTATGCGGCACGGCATCGGAGAGGCGTCGGCCCTGGACGGCAAGGCGCTGCTCCTCACCGGCCAGACGCCGGTCGAGGGAGTCTCGGGCGGGCCCGTGGTCGATCTGCGGTACGGCGCCGTCATCGGCATGAACAAGGGGCGCGGCCGGCACGAGGGAGCCGCCGTCCCCATCACCGCGCTGCGCGAGCTGTACGACGTGCGGGGCGGCGAGCTCCTGCACACCGTCATGAGGGAGCACGACCTCCACCACCTCGGCCGCTTCAACGACCCGCTGGCGGGCGCCGACTGGACCAGGGCCCAGACCCGGCTGCGCGGCCCCGGTGCCCACGGGCTCGACCCCGGACTGCGCGTCCGTCTCTACGGCCACTTCGCCCAACTCCCGCCGCCCGGCGGCCCGGGCGAGGTGATGCACCTCGTCCACGAGGTCAAGTCCCGTGTGGTGCAGGAGGACTACCGCTCGCCCATCGAGCACGACCCACGCACCTGGCGCGAGGGCGCCGGACTCCTGCACGGACTGCGGGACCCGGGCGACCACGGCGGCAGACCCGAACTGGCCCTCGACGCCGTCCTGTTGTACGCGGCGAAGGTGGCCGGGCAGGCCGCCCTCGACCACCCCGCCGACGTGGACCGCGACCGGCTGCGCGCCTTCACCGCCTGGATCACCGAGCAGGCGACCCTCTACGCACGGCAGGCCATCCGGGAGGACATCGACGCCCTCCTGGACCGCCTCTCCGAGGAGACCCTCCGGACACCGACGACCGTCGCCACGGTCGCCCGGACACCGTCCCGGGCCCGGGCCGACGTCCTCGTCGACGTCGGGGAGCCCGTCTACGGAGAGCGGTATCCCCTGAGCGTCAAGCTCCTCTACGACGGCCAGGACGTCACCCCGCTCTACAGCAACGACCACGGGGTGCACCGCGACGAACTGCACCGGTACCTCAGGGAGCCGCTGGCGGAGGCGCTGCGCCTGGGCGACCGGGGCGAACACCTGGCCGCGGTCGAGGCCTTCCTGCCGCGCCGGCTGTTCGACGTACCGCTGGACGACTGGCGGCTCGGCCCCGACGACGGCTGGGACGACGCCGACCTGTTCGACGAACAGTCCATGCCGCTCGGGCTGCGCAGGGTCGTCGTCATCCGCGACCGCAGGCGGGGCGCCCGGCCGCCCAGCCCCGAATGGCGCCGCAGATGGGCGGGCGTGGCGAACCGGCCGCTGTCCGCCGGGCCGCTCAGAGGTGAGGCGACGGCGCAGGGGCATCCGGAGACGGGGCGCCCGGAGGGCAGGATGGCGGCGTACGGCCGGCTCTCGGGCATGGACGACGCGTGCGTTCCCGTCCACTGCGGCCCGGTCGGGAGCGGTCCCGGCCTCGACGCGATGGCCGCGGCGCTCGCCGCCGGGCACCCCCTGGTGCTGTGGCGCAGGGACGGCCACGACCACGACGAGTGCCGGGAGTTCCATCTGCGGGCCGGGCAGCTGCTGGGTCTGGCGGGCGGGGCCGAGGGTCTGCACCGGCAGGTGCGCGAGCTCAGGATCCGGGTGTCGGATCCCGACACGGCGGAGGGTCTCGTGGGCGACATCGCTGTACTGTTCGATCCGCCGGATCGTCCGCCGCACGGAACGGAACCCATGCAACCGCCCCTCATGGCAGCTCCCGACACGTGAATCGACTCCCAACTCCCTTGCCTCGCACGGATGTTCGCTGACCGGATTCGATGCCGGACGAACAGGAAGCTCGGCAGGCCCGGCACACCGGCGGTAACGTCGTACATCGAACAGCCGGACCCGCTGCATGATCACCAGAGCCGGGAGGAGCCCATGGTGAACGACTGGCGGATCTACCGCGGGGTGGGTCAGCCGCACGACGGTGTGCGGCAGTTACCCCCGCCGCCCCCTTGGCGGGACTTCGCGGCGGCACCCGACCGACCCGAGTCCGGCCCGGACGACCCCAGCAGCGCCCGCCGGCTCGGCGTACGGCGGCGCCTCGTGGAGAACTACGCGCCCCGGCCGGCCGAGGTCGACGCCGTCAACGCGGCCCTCTATCTGCGCCGCCCGCTGCTGGTCACCGGCAACCCAGGCACCGGCAAGTCCACCCTCGCCTACGCGGTGGCCCACGAGCTGGGCCTCGGCCGGGTACTGCGCTGGCCCGTCGTCAGCCGCACCACACTCCAGGACGGCCTGTACCGCTACGACGCCATCGGCCGCCTCCAGGACGTCCAGCTGGAGCGGGCCCAGGGCGCCACCGCCGCCCCCGCGGCGGCCCCGGCCGGCATCGGATCGTACGTACGACTCGGCCCCCTCGGCACCGCGCTGCTGCCCGCCGAGGTGCCCCGCGTGCTGCTGATCGACGAACTCGACAAGAGCGACCTCGATCTGCCCAACGACCTGCTGAACACGCTGGAGGAAGGCGAGTTCGCCGTCCCCGAGCTGGAGCGCGTGGCCGACCGCGAACCCGTCGTCGAGGTGCTCACCCACGACGGCCGCCGCGTGCCCGTGCACGGCGGACGCATCGCCTGCACCGCCTTCCCGCTCATCATCCTGACCTCCAACGGGGAGAGGGACTTCCCCGCGCCCCTGCTGCGGCGCTGCATCCAGCTGGAGCTCGAACCGCCCGGCGAGGAACAGCTCACCGCCATGGTCGAGGCACACCTCGGCGGCGAGAGCGTCGACCAGGGACGCGACCTCATCGACCGGTTCCTCGACCGGGAACCCGGCGAGGTCGTCGCCGCCGACCAACTGCTCAACGCCCTCTTCCTCACCCAGCACACCCCCCACGCGGAGCGCCTCACCCGCGAGCGGATCGCGGACCTGCTCATGCACCCACTCGACCGCTCGCGGTGAGCCGGATGCACGGGATGCATCTGGAGGACCTGATCGGCCGGCTGCGCCGGGGCGGTCTCGACCCCACCGCCGAAGAGGTGGCCGACGCCGTCTGGCTGTCCCGGTGGCTCGACCCGGCGCAGCCCCGCGCCGGGCAGGACCGGGGGCCGGCCGACCCGTCGGCCCCGCCGGAGAGCGGGACGGGGCCGACGATCCGCTCACCGGCGGAGCACACCCCCGGGACCGGCCGGGAACCCGGCACGGACACCTCGCTCGGCGCCGTCCCCCTGCACACGACGGGCGGCGGTGCAGGTCCGGGGACCGACGGCGCCCGGCAGGTCTTCCCGGTGCGCGCCCCGGCGGCCACCGCGCTGCCGGGCCTGCTGGGCCTCGAACAGGCGCTGCGCGCCCTGGGCCGCTACCGGGGGCCCGCCGCCCCGCCCCGGGACGGAGCGATCGACGAGGAGGCGACCGCCGACCACGCGGCCGCCAGCGGAGTCCTGGTGCCCGTCCGCCGCCCGGGCCGCCGCCGGCGCTGCGACATCCAGCTCCTGATGGACACCGGCCCGGCGATGGCCGTCTGGGGGCAGCTGGTCGAGGAACTGCGCCAGGCCTGCCAGCAGTCCGGCGCCTTCGGCAGCGTCCGGGTCCACCATCTGTACGCGGGCGACGGCGGCATCCCGCTCATCGGCACCACCGCCGGGCCGAGCCACCACACCCGGCTGCGCTCGGCCGACGAGTTCCACGACCCCACGGGCCGCTGGCTCACCCTCGTGATCAGCGACTGCGTGGGCCCCCTGTGGCAGAACGGCAGCGCCCAGCGGCTCCTGCACGGCTGGCCCCGCACCTCGCCGCTCGCCGTCGTCCAGCCGCTGCCGCCCCGGCTCTGGGGCCGCACCGCACTGCCCGCCGAACCGGGCCTGCTGGTCAGGCAGGCGGAGACCGGCGGACGCACCACGTTCCTGCCCGACGAGGAACCCTGGGACGAGCCCGCCGCCGGAGCCCGCCCCGTGCCGGTGCTCCAGCCGACCCCCGAGGCCTTCGAGGCCTTCTCCCGCCTCCTGTCCGGCACCGGCCCCACCAGCGAACGGGCCTGGGCCGCCTGGACCACCCCCGCCCCCGCCCCGGCGGAGAACGTGCCCGCGCAGCCCCCCGCCCCACGCGGCGACGACGAACTCCTGCGCGCCTTCCGCGCCGGCGCCTCGCCCGGCGCGGTCCGCCTGGCCGTGTACCTCGCCGCGGCCCCGCTCACCCTGCCCGTCATGCAACTCGTCCAGCGGGCCATGCTCCCGGACACCGGGCCCATGGAACTGGCCGAGGTCCTCCTGGGCGGCCTCCTCAGGCAACTGCCCGGCACCGAACGCCAGCCGTGCTTCGTCTACCCGGGCCGCGTCCAGGACCTGCTCCTCGGCTCGCTCGACCAGGACACGGCCGGACTCGTCCTCAAACACTGCTCCGCCTACGTGGAACGCCACTTCGGCAAGGGCACCCGCAACTTCGCCGCGTTCGCCGCCGCCCGCCTCGCCGACCACGCCACGACCGTCACAGCTACCGGCGTCACCGACGGCGAGGGACCCCAGGACGACCAGGGCGATGTGGAGGCCGAACTCTTCGCCCGCATCCCCGCCCGGGTCCTGCGCTTCTACCTGCCCGACCTGGAGACGCCCGTACCCCTCGCCGAGGCCGAGCGGCTCCTCGGCCAGTGGCAGGCCCTGGCCGACCCGACCGTCTTGCGCCGCGCGAAGGAACAGGCCGAAGCGGCCGTACGCCAGGGTGGCACCGGCCTCCCCGACGCCGTACGTGCCCATCTGCTCCTCGGCCGGATCCTGCGGGCGGAGGCCGGCACCGCGGCCGCGCGCACCGGCGACCGCCGCGTGGAACTCCTGAACGCCGCCGTCGCCGAGTTCACCCACGCACACCGCACGGCACCGGCGGACAGCCCCCATCGCGGCGAGGCCGCACTGGAACTCGCCGCGTCCCGGCACGAGTTGTGGCGCCTCACCGCGGACACCGCACACCTCACCGCCGCACTCGGCGTTCTCGGCGGCCCCGACGTCCCGCCGGACCCGGACGGCCCCTGGCCCGCACCCCTGCGCCGGGCGCGGCTGCTGCGCCGCGGACGACTGCTGCTCGACCTGGACCGGCCCGGCGAGGCGGTCCCCGAACTCCGCGAAGGATGCGGCCTGTTGGACAGCGAGGGCGCCCCCGACGCCGTACGCGGCCCGGCCCTGCTGGATCTCGCCCGCGCCCTGCACGCCGCCGGGACCGACGGATCCGAGGCCCACGACGCCCTCGTGCGCGCCGAACGCGCCGCGGCCGACGACCCGGCCCTGCGCCTGTCCTGCCTGGCCGCCCGGGCCGCATTCCACGACGCCGCGGGCGACCACCCGGCGGCCGACGAGGCGTACGAGACGGCAGCCATGCTCGCCCCGCCGGACAGTGTCCGGCGCTGCGAACTCCTCACCGTCTGGGGCGAGTCACTGCTCCGGCGCGCCTCCCGGCCGGACGGCGCCGGCATCGTCGACCGGGCCGAGAACGTCCTGCGGGAGGCACTCAAGGCCCTGCCCGCCCGGTCCGCCCAGCGCGGCAGACTCCAGGGGCTCATCGGGAGCGCGCTCGCACAGCGGTTCCGGCATCTGGGCTTCCTGCCCGACCTGTACGAGAGCCGGCACCTGCTGGGCCAGGCGGTCCGGTCCGCCGCCGGCGACGGCGTACAGGCCGAGTCCTGGCTCCAGTTGGGGCGGGTGCGCCTGGAACTGTGGCACCGCGCCGGGGCGCCCGTCCTGGCCGACGCGCTCCAGGCGTACGAGGCCGCGCGGCGCGAGGCCCACCGGGCCCACGGCGACGACCCCGGCTCGGTGACGGCCGCCCGCGCGCTGCACGGCCGCGCCGCGGTCCTCGCCCTCATGGGACGCCCCGTCGCGGCGGGCGAGGCCTACCGGGCGGCCCGCGACCAGTGGCAGCGGCTCGTCGGAGTGCTCACCGAAGTCGACTGGGACGACGTCGAGTCGACCCGCGCGGCGGCGGAGGAACTCGCCGCGCGACAGGCTCCGCCGAGCGGGCGGCGGCCACTGCCGGACGACGAGTGGAGCCGCGCCTCGCCGCCCTGGTACCCCTGGTCCGAGGAGCGGCTCAACCACGCGGAGCATGACCGGAGTTGATCGGTAAGGGTTTCTGATTCCCAAGCGTCGGGAAGAACTGGGCAGCCGTTGCGGCCGTGCGGGGCGGGCGTCGGCAGGGAGGAGCCGAGGGTGGGGGAGCAGAGGAATCGGGCGGCCGACCCTGGCCGGGACACCGGACGGACGGTGGCCCTGCCCGACCTCACCGACGTCGACCTGCGGACATTGCGTGCCATGGATGATCCGGGGCTCATCGCGGCTGTCGATCAAGTGCTGAAGAGTTCCCGCGAGTTCGGACAGGTCTGGTACGTGGGCGGCGAGGGCGAGAAGCATACGTTTCCGGTCACTGGCGCCTTACCCGGCGAGGAAGACCGGGGATGACCCTGGCAGCCGTCCCCTTCGAGGTCTTCACGGAACTCGCGCGGACCAGGCCCCACCCTGCGGCCACCGCGGCACTGGGTGCCGTACTCCACGCGCGTCGCATGCTGCTTCTCAAATCCCTCCTCGTCCTGGTCGAACAGCGCCGGGCCGGGCTGGCACCCGAGGTGCGCCGGAGCTTCGAGCGGGACTGGGTACTGCTGGAGCGGGCGGAGCGGACGGACCCCGCCGCCGTCCGTGACGTCGTCGACTACCCGATGACCGGCGCCTGGCTCACCGAGACGCTCGCCGCGCCCGAAGGCCCTGTCTTCGAGAGACATCTGGCGCACCTGGGCGGCGTGGCCGTCGCCGCCGCCGTCCGCGCGGGCTGCCAGGTCGACGGGACGCTCACCCAGCCGTCGGGCACCTTGGTACTGCCCGGACTCGGCGCGCTGTACTGCCCGTCGGGCAGCGTCCGGCTGAGCGGCGGAGCAGGACTGGTACGCCTCACGGACGGTGCCGGCGCTAGCGATGTGGTGCTGACCCGCCCCCTGGCCCGGGCGGATCCCGGCACACGGCGTCCGGTCGGCAGCGGGACCGGCTGGGCCGCCCTGCGCACCCTGCCCGGCACCACGGTCGTCCTCGACGACCTCGACCCCTACCGGGTGCCGCGGCGCGGGATCGGTCCCAAGGCCCTGCCGGCGGCCCGGCGCCCGCACTCCGCCCACCGGCTGTGGGCCCGGTCGTGGGGTGAGGCGCAGGCGCTCCTGTCGGCGACCGACGCCGGGCGCGGGGCGGAGACGGGCGCGGTGCTGCGTGCCGTGGTCCCGCTCATGCCGCTGGTGGGCGACGGAGGCACCACGATGAGCGCCACCCTCCGGTCCGCCCCGGGCGCCGTGCTGTCCCAACTGCCCGCAGACGCGAGGGAACTGGCGGAGTCCCTGGTGCACGAGTCCCACCACACCAAGCTGGCCGCCCTGCACGAGTTCGAGCCCCTGTACCGACCGGGCGGCGGCACCCTGCACCGCGTGGCGTGGCGGCCCGACCCGCGCCCCCTGTCGGGCGTGCTCCAAGGGGCGTACGCGCATCTGGCGCTCACCGACCTCTGGTGGCGGGCACGGGCCGGGCCGACCACCCCCGACGCCTGGCGGCGCAAGGCCACGCAGCAGTTCGAGACGTACCGGGAACAGGTCGGGGAAGCCTTGTCCATTCTCCTCGAATCCGATGAACTGACCTTTGCCGGAAGGGAGTTCGTCCAGGAGATGAGCAGGCACCACGAGAGTCTCGGCGTGGCGACCCGAAATCCTGGGTGACACTGGGTGCAAGATCAGTTGCGTCGTGTGCGGGCGGATGAGCGTTCGCATCCGGCGGGCAGGCGTGACGGACGTGGGAGCAGGGAGCGTGTGATGGCGGAACAACGGGGGACGGGCCGTGACAGTGCGGCGGCACCCGAGCATTTCCTCGTGGTCTTCCCCGGGTACCACCGTTCGTGGGCGGCATGGATCGCCCAGTGCCTGGAGCGGCACGGCCACCGCGCCACCCAGCAGCGCTGGGACCCGCCCCGCGAGGTCCCGCTGGAGGACTCGCTCGGCGACCTCCTGCTGTCCAGCGGGCGCGTACTGCTCGTTCTCAACGACTGGTTCTTCGAGCTGGGCCCGCGCCCCGCGGGTGAGTGGAACGACGCCCTGCGCGGTTTCGTCGCCGCTCACGCCGACCGCTTCGCCGCCGTCAACCTCACCAACCGGCCGCTGCTGCCCGCCACCGCGGTCCTCGAACCGGCCAGTCTGTGGGGCCTCAGCGAGGAGGGCGCGGAGGAACGCCTGCTGAGCAGGCTCGGCCTGGAGCGCCGCCGCACCCCGAGGACACTCCCCACCAAACTCCGCTACCCCGAGACCCGTGCCGAGATCTGGGGCGAGATCCCGCGCCGCAACCCGCGGTTCACCGGCCGGGACGACCTGCTCACCGACCTCCACCAGCGTCTTTCCGACGCGGAGCGAGGCGCCGCCGCCTGCACCCTGCTCGGCATGTCCGGCATCGGCAAGACCCAGCTCGCCGCCGAGTACGCCCACCGCTTCAGCCCCGACTACGACATGGTCTGGTGGATCAACTCCGACGACCGCAACATCCAGCGCGACCGCTTCGGCGAACTCGCCGTGGAACTCGACCTGCGCAGCGGCAGCGAGCCCGGCGAGCGCATCCGAGCCGTGCAGGACGCCCTGCGTCGCGGAGACCCGCACTCCCGCTGGCTGCTGATCTTCGACGGCTGGGACGACACCGAGGGCATCGACGTACTGCTCCCGCAGGGCCCGGGACATGTCCTGGTGACCTCCCGCAACCGCGGCTGGAGCGAGCACACGGAGGTCCTGGAGATCCCCGCCTTCCTGCGCGCGGAGTCCACCGCCTATCTGATGCGCCGGGCCCCGCACATCACCGCGGACCAGGCCGACGAGGTCGCCGTCGAGTTCGGCGACGTACCCCTGCCGCTCGTACAGGCCGCCTCCTGGCTCGGTGAGTCAGGAATGGAGGTTCCCGAATACCTGCGTATGGTGCGCGAGCGCAAGCTCACGACCGTCGACGAACCCACCACGGGCGAGGGCTTCCCCCAGTCGTCCATGACGTCCTGGTCGATACTGCTCAACCGGCTCCGCCGCTCGCAGCCGCAGGCCATCGACGTCCTCAGCCTGAGTACGTCCTTCGCACCCGGACGCATCCCGCTCGGCCTCATCCGCGCCTATCCGCAGGCGGAACTCCCCGAGGAACTGCGGTGGATGTCCAGCGACCTGCCCGCCTGGACCCGGGCCCTGGACACGCTCGTCAACTACTCGGTGCTCACCCGCGAGACCCGCGGCCCCGCGGGCGCGGAGATGGGCCCGCACCAGGAGTCCGTGCACATGCACCGGCTGGTGCACGACATCGTCTCCAAGCTGACCAGCGAGGAGAGCCGCACCACCCACCGCAAGGCCGTCCGCAGCCTCCTCGCGGAGGCCGACCCCGGCAACCCCGTGGACACCAGGAACTGGCCGCGATACGCCGAACTGCTCCCGCACCTGGAACCCTCCGGCGCGCTGGACAGCACCCGGTCACGCGTCCAGGGAGCGGTCCTGAACTGCCTGCGGTACTGCTTCCGCAGCGGGGAGTACAAGGGCGGTCTGGAACTCGCGCAGCAGATCCGTGACCGCTGGTCCCGGAATCTGGAGCCGCTCGCCCGGCCCATGCTCGACCTGACCACCCAGGAGAGCAACATCCTGCGGGCCAGCGGCCGGTTCCGGGACGCGTACGAACTCGACAAGGGCGTCCTGGAGAGGCTGCAGGCAGACTCGCAGCGCCACGAGCTCGGGGAACTGCGCACCAAGAGCGCCATGGCCAACAGCCTGCGTCACCTCGGGCGGTACGAGGAGGCACACGGGCTGCAGCGGGAGGTGCTCGACGGCAACGGCCGCCTGCTCGGCCCGAACGAGGCCGCCACCCTGATCGCCCGGCACAACCTCGGCGTCGGCCTGCGTCTCCTCGGCCGCTACGCGGAAGCGTACGAACTGGACCTGGAGACGCTCTCACTGCGGGAGAGCGTGCTGCGCGCCCGGCACATCAGCACGCTCAACTCGGGCAGCGCGGTCGTTCACGACCTGCGGCTCCTCGGGCGCTACCGCGACGCGCTGTCCCGCCAGGAGCCTGTCGTCCGGCTCCATGTGCAGGTGCTCGGTCCACTGCATCCGCAGACCCTGGAGGCACGCGTCCAGCTGGCCCTGTGCCGCCGTCGCGAGGGCGGCTACACCCAGGACGTGGGCCCCTCCATGGCCAGTCTCCTGGAACAGCTGGTCCAGCTGCACGGCCGGGAGCACTACCGCACGCTCTCCTTCCTCACGAACTACGGCAACTTCCTGCGGGAGCACGGCGACCTGAGCCAGGCACGCGATCTGATCGCGGAGGCGGAGGCCGGCTACCGGGCCCTCCTCGGCCCCGCGCACCCCGTCGCGACCGGCATGCTCACCAACACCGGTCTCGTCATGCAGGCCGCGGGCGAACGTGCCGAGGCCATGTCGATGTTCGAGTCCGCGCTCGCCGGACTCACCGCCACGCTCGGCCCCGACCACCCCTGGGTGCTGGGCTGTGCGCTGAACGCCGCGAGCGCGCGCAACTTCAACGGCCGTATCTCCGACGCCGTCGAGCTGAGCCGCGACACCCTGCGCCGGGCCCGGCACTCGCTGGGGGAGGAGCACCCGCTCACCCTCTCCTGCCAGGTGGCGCTCTCCGCGGACCTGCGTGCGGCACGGGAGCAGGAGGAGGCGGGGAAGCTGGAGGAGGACGGTCTTCTCTCACTCACCCGCACCCTGGGCGCCCAGCACCCGCACACCATCTCGGCCCGCCAGCGCACCCGGCCCTACTGGGACTTCGAGCCCTATCTCGGCTGAGGGCAGAGCCCAGAAGCCCAGCGGTCGACGGACAGCCGAAAGGGCCCGGCCCCGAGTCTGAGACTCGGGGCCGGGCCCTTGTTCGCGTACGTACTGAACCACGCGTTCGAAGCCGTCAGGCCTCGAACACCTCACGCACCAACTGCTCCTGCTCGGCCTGGTGCCGCTTCGCCGAGCCCACGGCCGGTGAAGAGGACGCCGGACGGGAGATCCGCCGCAGCCGCTCCCCGTGGGGAACGTCCGCGCCGACCGCCAGGTCCAGGTGGTCGATCAGGTTGAGCGCGATGAACGGCCAGGCACCCTGGTTCGCCGGCTCCTCCTGGGCCCACAGGTACTTCTCGGCGTTCGGGTACTTGGCGATCTCCGCCTGGAGCTCGGCACCCGGGAGCGGGTACAGGCGCTCGATGCGGATGATGGCCGTGTCCGTCGAGCCGCGCTTGGTGCGCTCCGCGTCGAGGTCGTAGTAGACCTTGCCCGCGGTGAAGACGACCTTGCGGACCGCGGACGGGTCCACGGACGCGTCGCCGATGACCGGACGGAAGCCGCCCGTCGTGAACTCCTCCGCCTTCGACGCGGCCGCCTTGAGGCGGAGCATCGACTTCGGGGTGAAGACCACCAGCGGCTTGTGGTGCGGGTTGTGCACCTGCCACCGCAGGAGGTGGAAGTAGTTCGACGGGAGGGTCGGCATCGCGACCGTCATGTTGTTCTGCGCGCAGATCTGCAGGAAGCGCTCGGGACGCGCGGACGAGTGGTCCGGGCCCTGGCCCTCGTAGCCGTGGGGGAGGAGAAGCGTGACGCCGCTCGTCTGGCCCCACTTCTGCTCCGCCGACGAGATGAACTCGTCCACGACCGTCTGGGCGCCGTTGACGAAGTCGCCGAACTGCGCCTCCCACATGACCAGGGACTCGGGCCTCGCGAGCGAGTAGCCGTACTCGAAGCCCATCGCCGCGTACTCGCTCAGGAGCGAGTCGTAGATGTTGTAACGGGCCTGGTCCTCGGACATGTACTGGAGCGGGGTGAAGTCCTCGCCCGTCTCACGGTCGATCAGCACCGCGTGGCGCTGGCCGAACGTGCCGCGGCGGGAGTCCTGGCCCGAGAGGCGCACCGGGGTGCCCTCAAGGAGCAGGGAGCCGATGGCCAGCGTCTCGCCCATGCCCCAGTCGATCGTGCCGTCCTCGACCATGGCCGCGCGGCGCTGCAGCTGGGGCAGCAGACGCGGGTGGACCGTAACGCGCTCGGGGATGTTGACCTGGGACTCGGCGATCCGCTTGACGACCTCCTGGGAGACCGCCGTGGTGACGGTCACCGGGAACTCGGGCTGCGCGTCCGGGACATGGGCCTCGGCCGGCGCGTTGGTCGCCTCACGGACCTCCGTGAAGACCTTCTCCAGCTGGCCCTGGTAGTCCTGCAGCGCCTGCTCGGCCTCTTCCAGCGTGATGTCGCCACGACCGATGAGCGACTCGGTGTAGAGCTTGCGCACCGAGCGCTTCTTGTCGATCAGGTCGTACATCAGCGGCTGGGTGAAGGCCGGGTTGTCCGACTCGTTGTGACCGCGGCGGCGGTAGCAGATGAGGTCGATCACCACGTCCTTGTTGAACGCCTGACGGAACTCGAAGGCCAGGCGCGCGACGCGCACCACCGCCTCCGGGTCGTCGCCGTTCACGTGGAAGATCGGGGCCTCGATCATGCGGGCCACGTCGGTCGAGTACATGGAGGAGCGCGAGGACTCGGGCGCCGCCGTGAAGCCGACCTGGTTGTTGATGACCACGTGGACCGTGCCGCCGGTGCGGTAGCCCCGCAGCTGCGACATGTTCAGGGTCTCCGCGACCACGCCTTGGCCCGCGAAGGCCGCGTCGCCGTGCAGAGCCACCGGCAGGACCGTGAAGTCCGTGCCGCCCTTGTTGATGACGTCCTGCTTGGCGCGGACCACACCCTCCAGGACCGGGTCGACCGCCTCCAGGTGCGAGGGGTTGGCGGCCAGCGAGACCTTGATCTGCTCGCCGTCCAGACCGGTGAACACGCCCTCGGCGCCCAGGTGGTACTTCACGTCGCCGGAGCCGTGCATCGACTTCGGGTCGAGGTTGCCCTCGAACTCCCGGAAGATCTGCGCGTACGACTTGCCGACGATGTTCGCCAGGACGTTCAGGCGGCCGCGGTGGGCCATGCCGATGACGACCTCGTCGAGGCGGGACTCCGCCGCGCTGTCGAGCACCGCGTCGAGCAGCGGGATGACGGACTCGCCGCCCTCCAGGGAGAACCGCTTCTGGCCGACGTACTTCGTCTGCAGGAAGGTCTCGAAGGCCTCCGCGGCGTTCAGCCGGCGCAGGATGCGCAGCTGCTCCTCGCGCTCCGGCTTGGTGTTGGAGCGCTCGATGCGGTCCTGGATCCACTTGCGCTGCTTCGGGTCCTGGATGTGCATGAACTCGACGCCGGTGGTGCGGCAGTACGAGTCGCGCAGGACACCGAGGATGTCGCGCAGCTTCATCATCGACTTGCCGGCGAAACCGCCGACCGCGAACTCGCGCTCCAGGTCCCACAGGGTGAGCCCGTGCTCGGTGATGTCCAGGTCGGGGTGCTTGCGCTGCTTGTACTCCAGCGGGTCGGTGTCGGCCATGACGTGGCCGCGGACCCGGTAGGAGTGGATCAGCTCGAAGACGCGGGCGGCCTTCGTGACGTCGTCGTCGTGCGAGGCGTCGATGTCCTTGAGCCAGCGGACCGGCTCGTACGGAATGCGCAGGGCCTCGAAGATCTCGTCGTAGAAGCCGTTCTCGCCGAGGAGGTAGTTCGCGACGATGCGCAGGAACTCGCCCGACGCGGCGCCCTGGATCACCCGGTGGTCGTAGGTCGACGTGAGCGTCATGACCTTCGAGATGCCGAGCTTGTTCAGGGTGTCCTGGGACGTGCCCTGGAACTCCGCCGGGTAGTCCATCGAGCCGACGCCCATGATGACCGACTGACCGGGCATCAGACGCGGGACGGAGTGGACGGTGCCGAGGCCGCCGGGGTTGGTCAGCGAGACCGTGACACCGGTGAAGTCGTCCATCGTCAGCTTGCCGTCACGGGCGCGGCGGACGATGTCCTCGTAGGCCTGCCAGAACTCGAAGAAGTTCAGCGTCTCGGCCTTCTTGATGCCCGCGACGACGAGCTGGCGGTCGCCGTTGGGCTTCACCAGGTCGATGGCGAGGCCGAAGTTGATGTGCTCCGGCTTGACCAGGGTCGGCTTGCCGTCCTTCTCCACGAAGGAGTAGTTCATGGACGGCATGGCCTTGATGGCCTGCACCATCGCGTAGCCGATGAGGTGGGTGAAGGAGATCTTCCCGCCCCGGGCACGCTTCAGGTGGTTGTTGATGACGATGCGGTTGTCGAAGAGCAGCTTCACCGGGACCGCGCGCACGGACGTGGCCGTGGGCAGCTCCAGCGAGGCGTTCATGTTCTTCGCGACCGCGGCGCTCGGTCCGCGCAGCGTCACGTACTCCGGGCCCGCGGGAGCCTCCGACGCCGGTGCGGCCTTGGCGGCGGCCGGCTTGGCCGCGGCGGGCTTCGCCGGAGCCGCTGCGGGAGCGGCGGCGGCAGGCTTCGCCGGTGCGGCGGCCGCGGGCTGCGGCGCCGCGGGTGCGGCCGGGGCCGGAGCGGCCTGAGCCGGAGCCGCGGGTGCGGCAGGGGCGGCCGGCGGGACCGTGGTGGTACCCGCGGCCCCCGCGGCCGCGGCACCCGACGGAGCCGAGGCGGCGACGCCGCCCGGCTTGTAGTCGGCGAAGAAGTCCCACCAGGCTCGGTCTACCGAATTCGGGTCCTGGAGGTACTGCTGATAGATCTCGTCGACGAGCCACTCATTGGGACCGAACGCAGCAGCGGGGTTCTTCCCGGCTTGGTCCTCGGTCGAGGTGCTCGAGTTACTGGGGGACTGTGGCGACACGGCGGCAACCGCCCTCTTCCGCTTCACAAGGTGATGGACAGCGGGAATAAAGGCTACGCCTCCCGGACCGCGTAGGTCAGGCCGGGCCTGGTCATCGTCGCGTAAGTCACATCGAAAAGCGTGTTTCGGTGGTGGAAATGGCGGGAAACAAGCGAGGTTCCGATGCGGAACCGACACGTCGGGTCAGGACTGCGGCCCCGAAAGGCCGAGCCTCCGTACGAGGACCGCGCGATGACACGTGTCCTGCTGCCCGATCACACGTTTCACACATGGATCTTGGGCTCTCGATTTGAACCCTACGTCAACCTGTCAAGGGAAGGCACTCCCGGAAGAGTGACCTGGATCCGGCAACCACGCGGGGATTCGGCCACACCGATCCGGCCGCCGTGCAGATCCACCGCCCAGCGGGCGATCGCGAGCCCGAGGCCCGTACCGCCGTCGCTGCCGGGGCCGTGCGGGGCGGCCACGCCGCCGCGGTTGAACCGCTCGAAGACCCGGTGCCACTCCGAGCGCGGGATGCCCGGACCCTCGTCCAGGACCTCCAGGTCCAGCGACTCGTGTCCCTCGCCGCGCCTGGCCTTCACCGTGACGCGGCCGTGCGGCGGGCTGTGCTTGACCGCGTTGTCGATGAGGTTGGCGACGACCTGGTGTATCCGCTCCGGGTCCGCGTGCGCGGTCAGCTCGGGCGGCGAGACGTCCAGGTGCAGATGGACGTCCGTACGCGTGTGACTGCCGGAGCCCGAGGCGATGCCCGCGCGCGCGGAGGCCACCATGTTGGCCTCCTTCAGTACGCCGGACAGGTACGGCCACACCTCGAAGCGGCGCTTGCGCAGCGGTACGACGCCGTTGTCCAGGCGGGAGAGGTCCAGGAGCGTCTCCACGAGCCGCCCCAGCCGCTCCGTCTGCTTCAGAGCCGTACGCATCGTCTCGGGGTCGGCGGCGGAGACACCGTCCACCACGTTCTCCAGGACCGCGCGCAGACCGGCGATGGGGGTGCGCAGCTCATGGGAGACGTTCGCCACGAGCTCCTTGCGCTGACGCTCCTGGGCCTCCAGGTCGTCGGCCATGCGGTTGATCGTCTGGGCCAGGTCGCCCAGCTCGTCGCGGCGGTCGGCGCCCCTGACCCGGCGGGTGTAGTCGCCGTGCGAGATGCCCCGCGCCACGGTGTTCATCTCGTCAAGCGGGGAGGTCAGCGAGTGCGCCACGAACTGGGTGATCAGCAGCGTCGCGATCACCGAGAAGACCGTGATGAAGCGCAGCTCCGTCTCGGTGCGCACCGCGATCATCAGCAGACCGGTGGTGATGAAGACCGAGACGACGACCAGCGCGCCGAGCTTCGTCTTGATCGAGAAGGGCCGCATCTCGCCCCAGGTGTCCGTCGCCGATCCCACCGCGGAAGCGGTACCGGCGGCCGACGTCATCGCGGAGGCGGGGGCCGTCCCGGGAGCCGGCGCCGCTCCGGACGCCGCACTCGAATCGGGCGCCGGACTCAGTCCGGACACCGAGCCCGAACCGGTACCGGAATTGATACCGGTACCACCACCGGTACGGGGCGGTGAATCCGAACCGGGGCCGACGAACGCACCCGTACCCGGGTCGGCGAGAGGTCCCGCGTCTGAGCCGGTGTGCGACCCCGCGGCCGAACGTCTGCCCGGGCCCGGGCGCCTGCCGAAAAGCGAACGGGAACCCGCACCCGCCAGCACGCTCCTGCGCCACGCACCGATACTGCTCATCACTTCCGCCCCCTCAACCAGGGTGCCCGACTCTAGGGCGTCGGGGTCTCCAGCGCGTAGCCCACGCCATGAACCGTACGGATGCGCTCGGCGCCGATCTTCCGGCGCAGCGCCTTGATGTGGCTGTCCACCGTGCGGGTGCCGGACGCGTCGGCCCAGTCCCACACCTCGGCCAGCAGCTGCTCGCGCGAGAGCACCGCGCGCGGTGTGTTCGCCAGACAGACCAGCAGGTCGAACTCCGTGGGCGTGAGATGCACGTCCTCGGAGCGCACCCGGACCCTGCGCTGCGCGTGGTCGATCTCCAGCTCGCCGAGCCGCAGGATGCCCGAGCGCGGCGTCGACGCGGCCAGCGCGGCGCGCTCCACGCGTCGTAGCAGTACGTGCACGCGCGCGGCCAGCTCGCGCATCGAGAACGGCTTCGTCATGTAGTCGTCGGCGCCCACGCCGAGCCCGACCAGCATGTCCGTCTCGTCGTCGCGCGCGGTGAGCATCAGTACCGGCACCGGACGGGCCGCCTGCACCCTGCGGCAGACCTCCAGGCCGTCGAAGCCGGGCAGCATGATGTCGAGAATCAGCAGGTCGGGCTGCCATGCCTCGGCCGTGTCGACGGCGGCCGGCCCGTCACCCGCCGTTTGCACGAGGAATCCCTCGGCGCGCAGGCGGGCGGCGATGGCGTCCACGATCGTCGGATCGTCCTCGATCACCAGCACCCGGCGCTGAGCGCCCGGAGTGGCCGCCGTGCCGTTCTGGGAGGTGTGTGTCTGCTCCATCGCCCGCCCCTGAGTGTGCTTTCCGGAACCAGTGGGGTGATTCCATGACTGCGCTTGACGCTTGAATGATCGGCGTCAGGTCAGCAGGGTACGGGCAGTGACCGCCGCTCGGCTATCCAGGCCCGATCGCGAGATGCACGACGTCCGGAACGCCCCGGGCAACCGGGATCTCTTCGGTACGCACCTGTCGGAACCCGGCATTCCCCAAGGTTCTTGCGAAATCAGACGAGGGCTGGGCCGACCACACGGCCAGTACCCCGCCGGGCCTCAACACCCTTGCGCACGCGGCGAGTCCGGCCGCCGAATAGAGGTTTTCGTTGCCCTCTGTGACGGTCCACTCGGGTCCGTTGTCGATGTCGAGGCACAGCGCGTCGTACGTGTCGGACGTCTCATTGACGTATGCGACGAGATCCGCCTCGATGATCTCCGTGCGCGGATCCGCGAGCGCCCGCGACGAGAGCCCGGCGAGCGGCCCGGCCCGGTGCCAGTCGATGATGGCCCGCTCACGTTCCACCACGGCGATCCGGCCCCAGCGCGGCTCGGCGGCCGCGTGTGCGAGCGAGAAGCCGACGCCCAGGCCGCCGATCAGCACGTCGGGCCCCGGCCGCCCGTCCAGCGCCCCGAGCGATGCCTCGACCAGCCGTCTCTCCGAGCGCCCGTCGGAGGTGTCCATGAGGAAACAGCCGTTGACGATGATCTGCAGCAGCCCGCCGTGGCGGCGGAGCACGACCTCGCCGTACGGCCCCTCGCGACGGTCGATGACTTCAGGAGCGCCGTGGGAGGCGTCGTAAGAGGTGTCGTGCGAGGTGGTCATGCGGCCATCCTGGCAACTTCCCCCAGCACGAGCAGCTGAATTGCGCCGGGCCGCGTCCGACCATGAGAGACGGCTGTGAATCGGCCCTTCGGTGGCGCCCGTCACAGACAGCCCGGCCGTGCGAAGCTGAGGGTGGGGGTGACGGAAGGAGCCTCCACGGTGAAAAGGCCTGTGACGAGCGGCGCGGAGACGACGAACCCCGCCGCACCCTCCGCCTCCACCACCGATCCGGACGCCGTTGGCGCCACCGATCCGTACGCCGCTCCCGCCGCGGGGCTCGACGGCATCCCGCGGCAGCGGCCTCTCGCCGTCGAGAGCGCGCACGTCGCTGTCGCCGTCGATGCGTCCGCCGTCGCCGGGAGCGCGCCCGCCGCTGCCGGGAGCGCCCGGCCCCTGCCCGTGCCCCTTCGCCGTGTACGGCCGTGGCGGCTGCTCCCCACGCCCACCGGAACCCCCTTCACCTTCGGGTACGCGGTCGTCCTCGCGGTGACGTCTCTCGTGGCCGAGTACGCGGATCCGGACCTGGTGGACCGGGTGCTCCAGGCGTCCAGTACCGATGTGGCGCATCTGGCGCAGTCGCCGGTGCGTGTGCTGGTCGCCAGCGCGCTGTGGATCGCGGGCGGCCTCACCTCGGCGTACGTGATCGCCTTTGTGCTGGTGCTCACCGCGTTGGAGCGGCGGATCGGCGGGTGGCGCACGGCGGGCGTCTTCCTGCTGGGCCACGGCCTGGCGACGCTGGCCACCGAGATACCCGTCGGCCTCTCCGTCCTCGCCGGGCACCTCCCCGAGAGCTCGCTCCACCGCTACGACTACGGCATCAGCTTCGGCGTCGCCGCGAGCGTCGGCGCGCTGGCCGGGCTGCTCAGGCCCTGGCTGCGCCTGACCGTGCTCGCGGTGTTCGGCCGGCTGGTCGTCGGCGACCTGATCGCCTTCACGGATCCGATGACGAACTGGGGACACCTGATGGCACTGGCCATAGGGGTCGCCACCTGGCCGCTGCTGCGACGGGTCAGCTCCAGGACGAGGACCGGGTCCACGGAGACCCCTCGTACGGCACGGGCCTGCCCGTGAACGCGTCGAGGAGCATGCGGTCGCCGACCGGCCGGTCCAGTTTCACCGTCACCTTCTTCGCGCGCAGGTCCGACGTGCAGGGACCGTCGGAGGGGTTGCGGAACCAGGCGGAGAACACCACGTTGTCCTCGCTCTCCAGCACGGCGACGCCGGGGCCGTCGTCACAGGACCCGTGGTGGGCGCGCAGGACGACGGTCCGGCCGTCCCGCGACACCGAGTCCAGCCCGGCGAGCTCCCACAGGTCGGACGTCAGGTCCCGGACGGGCTTGACCGGGGGCCTGGGAAGCTTCGAGGCGACGACCGCGACCCGCTTGAGCGGGGTGTCGTAGCCCTTGATCGTGAAATGCCAGGCGGGGACCGTCGCCGAACCCCGGCTGGTGTGGATCGTCATCTCCCCGAGCCGCGCACCGGTCAGGACGAGCCGGGGCCCGGGAACGGAACCCCCGCCGACCTTCTCGTACGCCGCCCGCGCGGAGACGACCGGAACGGCCAGCGAGCCACCGCCGCGCCAGCGGATCTCCCCCTTCTTCGGCGGGGCGCCTGGAAGGGAAGCGCGGACCTCGAAGTTCTGACGCTGGTACGCCTGCTTGTCGGCGTCGTTGTGGAACGCGCCCTCGGGCAGCCGGACCGGGTCCCCGAGCGGGAAGTACCCCTCACGCCACACCCGGGCGGCCTCCGAGCCCGTCCAGGCCTCGGAGACCTGACGCGCGCGTTCCGCGGTACGGGCCGGGTCGTGCGCACTGGCATCGCCGTATTTGTCCCCGCATCCGGAGACTCCGACGGCCGCGGTGACGAACAGGCCTGTGACGACGAGAAACCTACGCAGCCGAGCGGTCCACATGATGCCCCCGAGGCAGACGACTGGAACGGACAAGCAATCCGACGCTGCACCTGTGACGCACCGGACGGGCGAGACGTTCACCGGCATTCACCCAGACGATCGCTCACAGCGAACAGCGCCCGGGGAACAATCGGGGGCTCATATGCATTGAGTCGGCATAGCTCAACTTGAATGCCGAAGGGGAGATCATGACTTTGACGTCCGAACCGCTCACTCTGCCCGTGCTGCCGCTCGACGACGAGGTCGTGCTGCCCGGCATGGTGGTGCCCCTGGACCTCAACGACGCCGACGTACGCGCCGCGGTGGAGGCCGCACAGGCCGCCGCGCGCTCCAGTGGAGGAAGCAAGCCGAGGGTGCTGCTTGTTCCGCGGATCGACGGGACGTACGCGAACACGGGCGTGCTCGGCACGGTCGAGCAGGTCGGACGTCTCGCCGACGGCGACCCGGGCGCCCTGATCCGCGGGCGCGGCCGGGTGCGTGTGGGCGCCGGCACGACCGGCCCCGGAGCGGCTCTGTGGGTGGAGGGCGTCCAGGTCGAGGAGACCGTGCCCGATCCGCTGCCCGGCGCCGTGACCGAGCTGGTCAAGGAGTACAAGGCGCTGGCCACCAACTGGCTGAAGAAGCGCGCCGCCTGGCAGGTCGTGGACCGCGTCCAGGCCATTGACGACGTCTCCGCGCTCGCCGACAACTCCGGATACTCACCGTTCCTCACGACCGCCCAGAAGGTCGAGCTCCTGGAGACCGCCGACCCGGTGGCCCGGCTGAAGCTCGCCACCGAGCAGCTGCGCGAGCACCTCGCCGAGCAGGATGTCGCCGAGTCCATCGCCAAGGACGTGCAGGAAGGCGTGGACAAGCAGCAGCGGGAGTTCCTGCTGCGGCGCCAGCTGGAGGCCGTCCGCAAGGAGCTGCGCGAGCTGAACGGCGAGGCGGAGGGCGAGGAGTCCGACGACTACCGGACCCGCGTCGAGGCCGCCGACCTCCCCGAGAAGGTCCGTGAGGCCGCGCTCAAGGAGGTCGAGAAGCTGGAGCGCTCCAGCGACCAGTCGCCCGAGGGCTCCTGGATCCGCACCTGGCTCGACACCGTCCTGGAGCTCCCCTGGAACGAGCGCACCGAGGACGAGTACGACATCCAGGGCGCCAAGACGATCCTGGACGCCGAGCACGCCGGCCTCGACGACGTGAAGGAGCGGATCACCGAGTACCTGGCCGTGCGCAAGCGGCGCAACGACCGCGGTCTCGGTGTCGTGGGCGGCCGCCGCGGCGGTGCCGTGCTCGCGCTCGTCGGACCTCCCGGCGTCGGCAAGACCAGCCTCGGCGAGTCCGTCGCGCACGCCATGGGCCGCAAGTTCGTCCGGGTCGCCCTGGGCGGCGTACGGGACGAGGCGGAGATCCGCGGCCACCGGCGTACGTACGTCGGCGCGCTGCCCGGCCGGGTCGTGCGGGCCATCAAGGAGGCCGGGTCCATGAACCCGGTGGTTCTGCTGGACGAGATCGACAAGGTGGGCTCCGACTTCCGCGGCGACCCGGCCGCGGCCCTGCTCGAAGTCCTCGACCCGGCGCAGAACCACACCTTCCGGGACCACTACCTGGAGGTCGAACTCGACCTGAGCGACGTGGTGTTCCTCGCCACGGCCAACGTGCTCGAAGCCATCCCGGAGGCACTGCTCGACCGTATGGAGCTGGTGCGGCTGGACGGCTACACCGAGGACGAGAAGGTCGTCATCGCCCGGGACCACCTGCTGCCGCGACAGCTGGAGCGGGCCGGTCTGGAGAAGGCCGAGGTCACCCTGGACGAGAGCGCGCTGCGCAAGCTGGCCGGCGAGTACACACGGGAGGCGGGCGTCCGCAACCTGGAGCGGTCCGTCGCACGGCTGCTCCGCAAGGTCGCCGCGCAGCACGAACTCGGCGAGCGGGAACTGCCGTTCACGGTCGGCGCCGACGATCTGCGCGCGCTGATCGGCCGGCCCCACCACGTGCCCGAGTCGGCCACGGACCCGGCCGAGCGCCGCACCGCGGTGCCGGGCGTGGCGACGGGCCTCGCGGTCACGGGCGCGGGCGGTGACGTCCTCTTCGTGGAGGCGTCCCTTGCCGACCCGGAGACGGGAGCGTCGGGTCTGACCCTCACGGGACAGCTCGGTGACGTCATGAAGGAGTCGGCACAGATCGCGCTCTCCTTCCTGAGGAGTCACGGAGCCGAGCTCGAACTGCCGGTGGGCGACCTGAAGGACCGGGGTGCGCACATCCACTTCCCGGCCGGCGCGGTCCCCAAGGACGGCCCGAGCGCAGGCGTCACCATGACGACGGCTCTCGCCTCGCTCCTGTCCGGCCGCCTGGTCCGCACGGACGTGGCCATGACGGGCGAGGTCTCGCTCACCGGTCGGGTGCTCCCGATCGGCGGCGTGAAGCAGAAGCTGCTCGCCGCGCACCGGGCCGGGGTCACGACCGTGATCATCCCGAAGCGCAACGAGGCCGACCTGGACGACGTCCCGGCCGAGGTCCTGGAGAAGCTCGACGTCCACGCGGTCACGGACGTCCGCCAGGTCCTCGAACTGGCCCTCGCTCCGGCGACGAACGGCGCGGCGACGGAGGTTCCGGTGGCGGCGTGACGGACGTCCACCGGTAACGCAAGGCCCGGGTCCCTCTTCGCGAGGGGCTCGGGCCTTCCGCGTATCTACGCGCGGGTCATCGGTTGTACGCGTGGGTCGTGGGTGGGTGCCGTCGGTGGACGTGGTCGTCGATGGGTGCGGGTCAGCCGTTGGCCAGGGCCACCACCCTGTCCAGGGCCCCGTTGAACTTGTTGTGGTCGCCGACCGTCGGGCCTGACGAGGTGTACTGCCACATCGTGTAGTAGCTCCAGCCCGCCGGCAGCGTGCCCACCGCCGAGGCGTAGCGCGCGATCCAGAGCGGGTTGGCGGAGGCGAAGCCGGCGTAGTTTCCGGTGCACTCGGTCCACCAGCTGGTGGCCGTGTAGATGACGGCGTCGCGGCCGGTACGGGCCTTGTACTGGTTCAGGAAGTCACGGATCCAGGTGACCATCGCGCTCTGCGTCTTGCCGAAGCAGGCCGCGCCGTACGGGTTCCACTCGATGTCGAGGGCGCCCGGCAGGGTCCTGCCGTCCTTGGACCAGCCGCCGCCGTGGTCGACGAAGTAGTTGGCCTGGGCGGCTCCGCCCGTCGTGTCGGGGGTCGCGAAGTGGTATGCGCCACGGATCATGCCGACGTTGTACGAGCCGTTGTACTGCTGGGCGAAGTAGGGGTTCGTGTAGTACGTCCCCTCGGTGGCCTTGACGTAGGCCCACTTGACCCCGCTGGTCCACAGGGTCGACCAGGCGACGTTGCCCTGGTGGCTGCTGACGTCCACGCCCTCCGTCTGCGTGGCGTCACCGGGGGTGGGCAGACCTCCCTGGCCGTCGTGCGGGATGACGCCCATGCCCATGTGGGCGGAGCCCCGGGGCGGGACGTCGGCCGCCTGGGCCGGGAACGGGAGGGTGAGGGCGAGGAGGAGAGAGGCGAGGGAGAAGAAGGCTGCGAGCAGTAATCGGGATCTGTGCACGGGCATTGCGTGCCTCCGGAGGCTCGACGTGGTCGAGGGTGCGGGAACGTGCGCGAAGGTGCCGGAACGTGCTTGAAGGTGCCGGAAGTGCTCGAAGAGTGCTCGATGTGGGTAGTGGCGTGGGCATGCCACTGAGTGCCCTCAAACGAAGCTACGCGCCGCTGCGACCGGCCGGAAAGAGGGGCCGGAGGCTGCCGTTGGTCTATTCCTGCGAAATACTGGCCCAGCTGCGGCAATGGCGGTCTTTGGCGGAAACTTTCACGATCGGGAAACCGGGTCATGGGTGCTGACGTGCACGAGGGCGGAAACGGCGAGGGGCACCGGACGAAATCCGGCGCCCCGGCGAGTGGTGTGGACCAGGGCGGGGTGGACCAGGAGTTCCTTGCCCTGGAACGTGAGCTGACCGTTCTGCTGCGGCGCGCCCGTGCCTCCTCCGGTGAGATGGTCCGGGAGGTCCATCCCGACCTGGAGTCCTCCGCGTACGGCCTTCTCGTGCGGCTGGAGGAACTCGGCCGGCAGCGGGCCACGGAGCTTGCCGCGTACATCGGGGTGGGCAAGGCCACGATGTCGCGGCAGCTGCGGGCGCTGGAGGAGATGGGCGTCGTCGCCCGGGAGCCGGATCCCGCGGACGGGCGGGCCTGGCTCGTTCATCTCACGGAGGAGGGGCGGGTGCGGTTTCGTGCCGTGCGGGATGCTCGGCGGGCGCGGTATGTGCGGGAGCTTGCCAGCTGGGACCGGAAGGAAGTGGCTGAGCTGGCGCGGTTGTTGCACCGGCTGAATCGTGGTGTGGAGGGCTGAGAGGGGCCTCCCGGGGGTTGGTCGTCGGCTGCCGGCCGGTTGTGGCTGGTCGCGCAGTTCCCCGCGCCCCTAAAGACGCGCAGTTCCCCGCGCCCCTAAAGACGCGCAGTTCCCCGCGCCCCTGACGGGGCACCCCCTCGCTCACAACTCCACGTACGCCACCGTCGCGTCGTCGTGTTGCTTTGAGCGGCCCAGGAACTCGCGGTCCGTATCCGCCAGTTCCAGGGCCCGTACGCGGTCGATCAGGGACTGGCCGCCCTCCTTGCGGATCAGGGTGAACAGGTCCGTCCAGTCGCCCTCGTGGAACTTGTCCGTCCAGCGGGTCGCGCCGTCCGTGAGGGCGGCCAGGGCGCGGACGTCGGGGCGGGGCAGCGTGCCCGTCACCGCTCGTGACGCCACGGAGGGATCCGCAGCCGCCGTGAAGAAGCCGCCCTCCTTGTTCCGAAGGGTGGCGTCGGTGGCGGTGTGGGAGGTCAGGGCGGCGCGGGGGACCCGCGAGAGGCGGTCGTCGAGGAGCGGGGTGACCTCGCCCGAGGGGGATTCCACGAGAAGGGCCGAGTCCGAGAGGACCAGGTACTCGACGGATTCCGGGGACCAGCGGGCCAGTACGACGGTTGCCTGTGGGGTCCGTGGGTGAGAAAGGTCACAGGTGGTTCGATGGGCGTCGGCGGTACGCAGGATGGCTTGCGCGAGCACCTCGGGCAGAGTCAGATCCCGCCGTGAAACGGACAGTTCGTGCAGGGATCCGCCGAGGCGGGCCGTGAACCAAGGGACGGAATGCAGACAGGCGTAGTCGGTGGACGGCGGCGTCACACCGTCCAGGACGACGAGCGAACCGCCCTGTCCGGAGGCGGGAAGTCCGAGCGACGCGTAGTCCTCGTCGGGGCGGGCGGGGTCACCGGGGACCGAGATCAGTTCCGAGCGCATTCGGCCAGTCTGCACGAGGCCTTCACAAGCTTCGCCAAAGGCTGGCAACCGTCCTCGAATCGCCCCTGCCCGGCAGGTCAGGCGCCTGTTTTGAGGTGGAATCACCGACTCCACAGAAGCGTGGTGGCGCATCCTGCCACCGGTCGCCGTGGACGTCCAACCGGCCCGCCGCGCAAGGGTGTCGCACGCGCCACGGGAACTTGCCGGTCCGCTCCTCGGGGATGTTCACTCCTTCGTGTGGCGGGTCAGGCGATGCGCGACCACTGCCCACCGGCACTGGGAGGGTCGGGAGCCGTACCGGGACGACACGCGAGTTGACGGACAGTCACCCGGGCCCATGGGGACACGAGTCAAGAATGCGAGCACCGGTGCAGAAAATGCGGCCTCGGCGCAAAGGCAGGCAGTCGGCCTCGGGTGAAGCCTCCGGGCACACGCCGAACTCGCCTACCGCACAGAACATCCAGGACCCCGCGGGCCGCGGTCGCCCGGCACACGTACGCAGTCGGCTGATCATCGCCGTCGCCGTCGTGGCCGCCGCGATCGCCGGAGCCGGTACCCCGTCCGTGATCGCCGCGTCGAGCGAGCTGAACGACTCGCAGAACCTGGTGACGCTCGCCGGACGCACCCAGGACGCGCTGGCCCTCGCCCACTCGCTCTCCGACGAGCGCGACGAGGTCACCTCCTACATCGCGGCCGGCCGCCCCGACGGCAAGGGCCCCTCCGAGCGCCGCAGCGCCCGCGTCGACCGGCAGGTCGACGAACTCCGCGCGGAAGCCGTCGAGGCCGATGCCCCCGCTGCGTTCCGCGAGACGCTCGACGGCATCGCCACCGTGCGCCGAGCGGCACTCACCGGCAAGAGCACCGCTCTCGAAGCGCATCAGGCGTACTCCGCCGCCCTCACCGACCTCCACGGTCTCGCCGAGGAACTGGCCGAGCGGCTCCCGCCCCGCGCGGGCGCCGGCGCGCACGCCCTCGCCGAGCTCGACACCGCGGTCCAGCAGGCCGCCGCGACCCGCGGTCTCCTCCTCGCGGCCCTCAACGTCCCCACCTCCACGCAGACCGGCACCGACCCGATCACGGGCCTGCCCACGACGAGCACCACGTCGACGGCCGCGGACACCAAGCAGCGCAACGCGCTCACGGCCGCCGCCATGCAGTCCAACGTCCGTGAGCAGGCGGCGATCACCGGCTTCCGCGAGACCGCGCCGAAGACCGACCGCGCCTCGTACGACTCCACGGTGACCGGTGCCGAGGTCAACACCGCCGACAAGTACCTCGCGAGCCTGGCGACCCGGCCCACCCTCTCCGACTCCCAACTCGACACCGACACAAAGAAGCTGGACGCCGCGCTCTCCGCCCGCGTCGAGCAGATGCGCGGTGTCGAGGCCTCCCTCAACACCCAACGGGCCAAGGAACTCGCCCAGTTGAGGGACGACGACGTCACCGCGCTGGAGATCCGGATCGCCATCCTCGGCGCCCTGATGCTGCTCGCCGTCGGCGTCGCCACGGGCATGGCCCGCTCGCTCACCCGCCCGCTCGCCGTCCTGCGCCGCGGCTCGGCCCGTGTGGCCGGCGCACCCGCCACCGAGGAACCGGTCAGGTTCACCGGCCGCAACGACGAGTTCGCCCAGGTCGTACGCTCCGTCAACGCGCTCCACGCGCACGCCCTCGCGGCCCACGAGCGGCTGGCGACCCTGGAGGACGACCGCAAGCACCTCATCGGCAAGCGCCAGAAGATGGCCGACGAGCGCGACCGGCTCCGCTCCGAACTCGCGGACTCCGTCGCCCACCTGGAGCAGGTCCGCAGCAGCATCCACGGCACCTTCGTCAACCTCGCCCTGCGCACCCTCGGCCTCGTCGAGCGCCAACTCGGCGTCATCGAGGGCCTGGAGGAGCGCGAGCAGGACCCCGACCGCCTCGCCACCCTCTTCCGCCTCGACCACTTCGCCACCGTCATGCGCCGCCACAGCGAGAACCTGCTGGTCCTCGCGGGCGCCGACCACGGCCACCAGCACCCCGGCCCGGTCCCGCTCGTCGACGTCGTACGCGCCGCCGTCAGCGAGATCGAGCGGTACGAGCGGGTACGGATCGCCGCGCTGCCGCCGCACGCGCACCTCGCCGGGTTCGCCGCGGACGACATCAGCCACCTGGTGGCCGAACTCCTGGAGAACGCCTCGTCGTTCTCGCCGCCCGACATGCCCGTCGAGGTCTCCGGCTGGCTCCTGGAGAGCGGCGAGGTCATGCTCTCCGTCCAGGACGAGGGCATCGGCATGACCGGTGACCGGCTCAACCAGCTCAACGCCCGCCTCTCGGACTTCGACCCCGAGGACGCGTACGACCAGGAGAGCGGCGAGGGCCTCGGGCTCGGCCTGTACGTGGTGGCCCGGCTCGCCCACCGGCACGGCGTACGGGTGCAGTTGCGCGAGCAGAAGCAGGGCGGTGTCACGGCGGTCGTCGTCCTGCCCAAGTCCCTGCTCGCCGCCGCGCCCGCCGTCGCCGTCCCCTCGGCGACCACCGCCCGCACGGCGGGCGGCGCCCCCGCGCTCTCCCTCCCGGGCGCGGACGCCGAGGTCAACTCCAATGTCCTGTACGCCCGTTCGGACCGCGACCCGCTGATCGCGGCCGCGGAGGAATCCCTGCGGGACACGGGCGAAACCCACGAGGACGCGAGCCCGCAGGGCGGCACCGAGGAGGAGCCGTCCTCCCGGCCCGCCCAGTCCCCCCGGCCCGCGGACACGACCGACTCCACCATCCCGCCCGGAGCCACCGGCCCCGAGACGACCATGGTGCTCATGGCGCCGGTACCCCCGGCCGAGGACCCCTCCGAGCCCGCCGGACCCGAGGCCCGCGAACCTCAGGTCCGCGAGCCCGAAGCCACCACCCCGCCCGTCACGCTCCCCGCCCAGACGAGCACCGATCCGTACGCCATCGGCCCGGACGCCCACGAACGCGTCCCGGACGCGCCGCACCAGCAGCAGCCGCAGCCGACGTACGAACCGCAGACGCCGCACGCACCGCAGGAATCGCACGCACCGCAGGAACCGGACGAGCCGGTCACCGACAAGGGGCTGCCCAAGCGGACCCCCAGGATCTCCGCGCCCGCCCCGGTGGCGAGGCCGCGCAACGCGTCCGTGGACGCCGAGGCCCTGCGCCGCAGGCTCGGCGGATTCCACCGGGGCGCGAACCACGGCCGCCGTGAGGTCGAAGCGGAGATCGCCGAACAGACGTCGGGGCTGCAGCAGCCCGCCGCACATGCCGTAGAAACCAAGGGGGACACAGTCGAGGAGGCAAGCAGTTGACCGCGCCCAGTACCTTCGGACTGAGCAGTGAAGCCCGCAATCTGCACTGGCTGCTGACGAACCTCGTCGAGGAGGTGCCGGGGCTCCTGTCCGTCGCGGTGGTCTCCTCCGACGGCTTGTTGCTGCTCTCCTCCGACCCCGGGAGGAACGCCCAGGCCCGTCGCGGCACGGAGAAGCGCACGAGCCCCAAAGGCTCCGCGGCGGACCTCGCGACCATCGTGTCCGGCATCGGCAGCCTCGCCATCGGCGCCGCCAAGCTGATGGACGGCGGCGGCGTCAAGCAGACGATGGTCGCGATGGAGGACGGCGGCCTGTTCATCATGTCGATCAGCGACGGCTCGCTGCTCGGTGTGCACGGCGCCCCGGACTGCGACATGAGCGTCGTCGCGTACCACATGGCGCTCTTCGTCGGCCGCGCCGGACATGTCCTGACCCCCGAACTCCGCAGCGAGCTGCGGCAGTCGATCGAGGCCACGACGATGGAGGCGGCCAAGTGAACGACGTGAGCGGCACGCCCAGGCTCCCGGTCCGCGGCGGCGACCGCAAACCCGCCCGCGTACGCCCGTACTCGCTCACCGGCGGTCGTACGCGCTTTGGGCACGTCCTGCTCGTCGAGACGTTCGTGGCGGCGCTCGAAGCCTCCCCGGAGCGCCCGGAACTGGAGAATGGTTCACTCTCCACCCGGGTGATGCCGGAGATGCGGGCCATCGTCGAACTCTGCCGCCGGATGCGTACGGTGGCCGAGGTCGCCGCCCTGCTGAAGATGCCGCTCGGTGTGGTCCGGGTGCTCCTCAGCGACCTGGCGGACCAGGGAAAGATCCGTGTGTACGGAACAGGTCACGGCCCGGGACAGCCGGACCGCGCTCTGCTGGAAAGGGTGCTGAGTGGACTCCGTCGTCTCTGACGCCTCCCGCGTCGCAGATGCCTCGCGATACCCCGGGTCTCCGCAACTCATCGAGTCCGACGATGAGTTGAAGGCCTGGCAGAAGGACCGTACGCGCGCCCCGATCGCCACGAAGATAGTGGTGGCCGGCGGCTTCGGCGTCGGCAAGACCACCCTCGTCACCGCCGTCTCGGAGATCACGCCCCTCCAGACGGAGGCGCTGATGACCGAGGCGAGCGAGGACACCGACGACCTCAGCTCGACCCCGGAGAAGCTGACCACCACCGTGGCCATGGACTTCGGCCGCATCACGCTCGACGACGACCTGGTCCTGTACCTGTTCGGCACGCCGGGGCAGCAGCGGTTCTGGTTCATGTGGGACGACCTGGTGCGCGGGGCGATCGGCGCGGTGGTCCTCGCCGACACCCGCCGCCTCAAGGACTGCTTCCCGGCGCTCGACTACTTCGAGAGCTGCGGGCTGCCGTACGTCGTCGCCGTCAACCACTTCGACGGCAGCGAGAAGTACGAGCCGGAGGACGTACGCGAGGCCCTCACGATTCCCCCGCACATACCTGTCATGATCATGGACGCGCGCAGCAGGTTCTCGGCGATCGAGACCCTCCTGGCCCTCGTCGGCCACGCACTCGAAGTCAGCCCGGAATAACCGGAATCGGACGCCGGAGCCAACCGGATCCAGACACCGGAACAAGTCGTACGCAGAGAAGGACAGGCATGCGGAAGATACTCGTCGTCGGAGCCGGCCAGTCCGGACTCCAGCTCGCCCTCGGACTCCAGTCGAACGGGTACGAGGTCACCCTGATGTCCAACCGCACGGCGGACGAGATCCGTACGGGCCGCGTCATGTCGACGCAGTGCATGTTCCACACGGCGTTGCAGCACGAGCGCGATCTCCAGGTGAACTTCTGGGAGTCCCAGGCCCCGAAGATCGAAGGACTCGGCGTCTCGGTCGCCGCCCCCGGCTCGCACGACCCGGGCCCGACCCAGCGCGCGATCGACTGGGTCGGCAGGCTCGACGGCTACGCCCAGTCCGTCGACCAGCGCGTCAAGATGGCCGGCTGGATGGAGACGTTCGCCCAGCGCGGCGGCCAACTGGTCATCCACGGCGCGGCGGTCGGCGACCTCGACTACTTCTCCCGTACGTACGACCTGGTCCTCGTCTCGGCCGGCAAGGGCGAGCTGGTGTCGATGTTCGGGCGCGACGCCTCCCGCTCCCCGTACACGGAGCCGCAGCGCGCGCTGGCCGTCGCGTACGTCCACGGCCTGGGCCCGCGCCCGGAGCACCCGGACTACGACGCGGTGCGCTGCAACCTCGTGCCCGGCGTGGGCGAACTCTTCGTCATGCCCACCTTCACCACCTCCGGCCGGGCGGACATCCTCTTCTGGGAGGGCATACCCGGCGGCCCGCTGGACGCCTTCCAGGGCGTCAAGGACCCGGCCGAACACCTCTCCCTGACCCTGGAACTCATGGAGCGGTTCACGCCGTGGGAGTACGCGCGGGCCACCAAGGTCGAACTCACCGACGCAGGCGGCACGTTGTCCGGACGCTACGCGCCCATGGTCCGCAACCCCATCGGCCGGCTGCCCGGCGGCGGCCTGGTCCTCGGCGTCGCCGACGTGGTCGTCGCCAACGACCCGATCACCGGACAGGGCTCCAACTCGGCCTCGAAGTGCGCCGCTTCATACCTCGACTCGATCCTCTCGCACGGCGAGAAGGAGTTCGACGAGACGTGGATGCGGGACACCTTCGAGCGGTACTGGGACACGGCCCAGCACGTGACCAAGTGGACGAACGCGATGCTCGGCGCCCCGCCGGAGCACGTCCTCAACCTGATCGGCGCGGCCGGCCAACTCCCCCCGGTGGCCAACCGCTTCGCAAACGGCTTCAACGACCCGTCGGACTTCGAGAACTTCTTCTATGAGCCGGAGAAGACGGGCGCGTACCTGGCTTCGGTCGCCGGAGCCTGACGGGCCGGTCGCGCAGCCCCTCGACGCACTCGTCCCCGCCCACTCACCAGCGCAACTCCCCGTTCTCGTCCTGGAGGGTTCCGGTAGGGCCGTCCGCGTCGAGGGTCGCCAGGCGTACGACAGTTCTGGCGCTCTCCTCCACCGGCCTTCCGATTCCGAGGGACGCGGTCATGTCGGTGGCCGTGGTGCCGGGCTCAAGAGCGTTGAACTTGATGCCCGGCTGGGACTTGGCGTACTGGACCGTGAGCATGGTCGCCGCCGACTTGGACGCGGAGTAGAGCGCGAACGGCACGTTGAACTCCGGCCGGTCCGGGTTGTTCACTGCCCAGAACGACCCGAGGCTGCTCGAAACGGTGACCACGGTCGGGTTCGAGGACTTGTGCAACAGCGGAAGTGCCGCCTCCGTGACGCGCACGATTCCCACCGCGTTGGTGTCGAACATTCGCAGAGCCGTGGGACCGTCGCTGACTTGGCTCCCGAGGATGCCCGCGTTGTGCACGAGGACGTCGAGCCGGCCCTCGGCCGAACCGATCGTCGCAAGCGCGCTGCTCACAGATGCGTCATCGGTGACGTCGAGCTGTACAAACCGCGCGTCGAGCTCTGCCGCGGCCTTCTCGCCTCGCTCGACGTCACGCGCACCGATGTAAACCGTGTGGCCCAACTCCAGAAGCTGCTTGGCTGTCTCGAAACCGATGCCCTTGTTGGCTCCGGTGATCAGTGTGACGGTCATGCCTTTCCTCCAGAACTAGGTGCCCCGAGTGGGCGGTTGGCGGTATCCGGCCTATTTCTTGCTGTCGCTGTCGCTGTTGCCGTTGCTGATCGGACAGGTCAGCCGGTCAGCTGACGGCGCATCTCGCCGGCGTCGTGCAGGGCCGTCATATGCACGAACCGCCCGTCGCGGACTTGGTAGATGGCGTATTCGACGATTTCGAACGAGGCGCCGGTGGGGGCCACGCCGAGCCACTCCTTCACCGGAGTGCCCGTGTTGATCAGGCGCGCGGCCAGACGGTCTCCGTCGAAGAGCAGTTCCTTGAGCTCCCAGTGGAGGTCCGGAACCGCCTCCACGTCTCGCCTCTGAACCGCGAGAAGGTCGTCCCGGGTGGCCGGCTCACCGTTCAGCGTGGTCCGGTCGTTGATGAACTCGTCCATGCCGTCGAACTTGTGGGCGTTGAGCTGCTCGACATAGCGGCGGTAGAAAGCGCGCAGATCGCTGTCGGACACGTGAACAGCCTCCTTCGACTTCTGCATCGGTCGATGCAGAAGTCGAACGATAGCACTTCCGCATCGATCGATGCGGAAGAGGTAGACTGCGGGGGTGGAGACGAAACAGAGCGGCCCCATCGGCCGACCGCGAGGGTTCGACGCCGACGAGGCTCTCGAACGGGCCATGCTGGTCTTCTGGGAGCACGGCTACGAGGGCGCCAGCCTGGCCTCCCTGACGAACGCGATGGGCATCTCCACCACCAGCATGTACGCGGCCTTCGGCAACAAGGAGGCGCTGTTCCGCAGGGCCCTGGAGCGCTACACCGAAGGCCCGAGCGCCTATCTGCCCCGGGCCCTGGAGGAGCCGACCGCCCTCGGCGTCGCCACCGCGATCCTGGCCGGAACCGTTCGAACCACCACCCGCCCGGCCCAGCCCAACGGCTGCCTGGGCGTCCAGAGCGCCCTGAGCGTCAGCGACTCCGGGCAGGAGGTCCGTGACCTTCTCGTCGTCTGGCGCGACAACGGCTACACCCTCATCCGAGAGCGGTTCCAGCAGGCCGTCGACGAAGGCGACCTGCCCCCGGAGACCGATCCGGGGCTACTGGCCCGCCACCTCACCGCCCTGGGGTACGGCATCGCCGTGCAGGCCGCGAGCGGTGTGGGCCGCGACGAACTCCAGGAGATGGCCGACGCCGCGCTGCGCAACTGGCCGCTCTCCTGAGAACGCCTGGGCCTTCACCCCGGGTGCGGGTCGGTCGTGGCTGATCGCGCAGTTCCCGGCACCCCTTCGGGGTCGCTCGCAGGCGCGCTGTAGCCGTCGTCCGAACCGTCCGTCGCGCCCTCGGGGAGCTCCGGCGGGACATAGCTCTGCAGGGGTTCTCCTCCCGGGTCCGGCCGTACGGCACCCAGTACGGGATTGGCGGCGATGGGGGAGACCTTGACCGTCGCCCCCGGCCTCGGGGCCTGGACGACCATGCCGTCGCCGAGGTACATGGCGACGTGGGTGGCCTCGGGGAAGTAGACGACCAGGTCCCCCGGGCGCAGCTCGTTCAGCTCCACGCGAGGCAGTTGGGCCCACTGCTCCTGGCTGGTACGGGGGATGGCGCGGCCCGCGCTGCCCCAGGCCTCCGAGGTGAGACCGGAGCAGTCGTACGTGTCCGGTCCCTCGGCGCCCCACTCGTACGGCTTGCCGATCTGGTCCACGGCATGGCGCAGTGCCCGGTCCCCTTCGAGGGAGGGCGGCCGCGCACTGCTCAGCGCTCCCGAGGCGACGAGCTCGTCCTGAGCCTCGGCCACGCCCGACTTCTCCAACTCGGCCACCCGGGCCAGCTGTTCGGCGGACAGCGAGACGAGCAGCTCCTCGACGTCCTTCAGCCGCTCCCCGACGAGGTCACGGTCCTTCTTCTGCCGTTCGGCGAGGGTGAGTTGCTCGTCGAGCGCGCGCCGCGCCTCCCGCGCCAGCCCGTCGGCCCTCCGCTCGTCCACCGCCAGCCGGTCGACCGTTCCGGCGCGCTCCAGCGAGACCTGCCGGATCACCTGGCCCTGGTCGAGCGCGTGCTGAGGATCCCGGGCGAGCAGCAGCCGTACGTACGAGGAGATCTCGCTCGTGCCCTGGTACTGCTGCCGGGCGAGCCGTCCCGCGGCGCCGCGACTGCCCTGGAGCGAGAGCCGGGCCGCGGAGAGGCGCCCGTTGAGCTTCGCGACCTCGGTCCGCTGCCGCTTCAGCTTCTCCTCGGTCGCGTTGTACGTCTCCGTCGCCGCCTCGGCCTCCCGGTACAGCCGCTGGAGGTCGGTCAGCAACTCGGCGACGGACGGCTCGCCCTCCGGTACGGAATCCGGTGCGAAGCTCTCGCCGGGCTCGGCCACCGGACTCTCACCGGGCTCGGGCACCGCTGCCGCCGGGCCGGGTGCGAGGACGGCGCCGGCCGTGATCGCCGCCGTACAGACCAGCCGCAGAAGCCTTCCTGACACGTCATCACCTCCGGTGCGGGGCGCGGCCCTTCCGCTCCTCCGCACCACGAGCGTCAGACGCGCGCGCGAGCTCCGCGCGGCGAGCGTGGGCGATCCGGCCCAACGAGGTCACTCGTCGGTGTCGTCCGACTTGCCGTCCGGCGTGGCGTCTGGCTTGATGACCGGCTTCGACCACGGCCACCTGAGCCTGCCGCCGCTCGTGTCCGTGGGGTCGTACTCGTACTTCCACCCCTGATGCAGCGCGAGCCGCCTGCTGGTGCCCGCCTGCACCCGCCGGTAGACGAGCACGGTCGGCGGGCCACCGGCGTTGTCCGGGACCGGGACCCGGTACACCTTCGGCGGGTGTCCGGTCGGACCGAGCAGGACCGGCAGCACCCGGCCGTCCAGGGGGCCGCCTTCGAAGGGGGTGTCTTCGCTCTTCACGCAGCCAGTGTCACAGCAGGTGGGCCGCGTCGCCCACCACGGGCAGCACCGCCCGTGCGAACGTGCCCATCGGGCCGTCCGCGGGCTCCATCGCCAGCGCGGCCCGTACGGCTCCGGCCGTCTGGGCGTCGCGTGTCGCGGTCGCCACCAGGCACGCGACGAACTGCTCCACGAGCCAGTCCCGCAGTTCGTCCAGCGGGGGTTCCTTCTCCTCGTCCAGCCAGATCAGGGAGGCGGCCTCGACCGCCGTGATCCACATCCGGACGGTCATCCGCAGCCGGGGTGCCGGTTCCTCGACCTCCAGATGAACCAGGATGTGCTCGGCGGCTGCGCGCCGCACCCCGTCCACGATGGCCGTGGTCCGTGACGTCTCGACGACGCTTCCGCCCTGCAGCAGGGCGCTGAATCCGGCGTCGTGCTCGTCCACGAAGGCCAGGTAGCGGTCGAGGGCGTTGGAGAGACGCTGGGTGAGGGGGCCCTGCGGGGGTTCGGCGAAGCAGTGCTCCAGCTCTTCGGCGGCGGATCTCAGTGCGGCTTCGTACAGTTGCTGCTTGCCGCCGGGGAAGTAGCGGTACACCAGTGGGCGTGAGACGCCGGCCGCCTCCGCCACGTCGTCCAGGGAGACCTCTTCGGGGGCCCGGGCCGCGAACAACGACAACGCCGCGTCCAGTAGTTGGCTCCGCCGCTCCTCGACACTGAGCCGCCGATACGCGCGTGTGGGAACCTCCGAGGTCATGCTCCGCAGCGTAACCTTTCTCGCCCCCGCCGCCCCTACCCGTCCCATCCCTGGGGGCTCCGCCCCCAGACCCCCGCATCGCGCTGCCGCGCTCGTCCTCACACGCCGGACGGGCTGGGTGGGGGCTGGCGGGGGTGGGTGGGTGACCGGGGTGGGTGGGGAGTCGGCCTGAACGGCCTCGTCCTCAAACGCCGGACGGGCTGGGTGAGGGCTGGCGGGGGTGCATGGGTGACCGGGGGTGGGCGGGGCAGTCGGCTGTGACAAGTGGCTGGGAGCGGTGCTGCCCCTGAGGTGGGTTCGATGGTGGTGGTCAGCGGAGTTCGCGTCGCGTGCGGATGGTCAGGGTGATGGCGGAGACGAGGTACCAGAAGGCGCCGAAGGCCGAGTAGCCGGAGATGGTGGACAGGTCGCTCGTCGGCGAGGAGGACATGGCGGCGAAGGAGGTGCCGGCGAGGACGGACAGGCCGCCGCTGATGACCATGGGCCACTGGGCACCGACGGTGCGCCGGCGCCGGATCGCCACGAAGAGCTGGATCGCTCCGGAGAGGAGGGCCCAGATGCCGAACACGAGCAGGGCCTTCCCGATGGTGGAGAAGACGGCGATGGCCATCCCCGCGCCGGCGGCCAGGCCGAGAGCCATGTTGGTCGTACCTACGCGGTCCGCGGAGCCGGTGCCTGTCATGCGGCGCTCCAGGAGCGTGGCGACGGCGTCCCACAGGGGGTAGACCACCAGCAGCACGGCCGCGATCACCGTGGGCTTGTCCGTCGAAACGAGCGAGGCGGAGGTCGCGACGACGAGTGCCACCCAGACCAGGGAGAAGGCGACTCGGATCAGGTAGAGCGATCGGAGCCCGGAATGCGTCGTCGTGGTCGTGCTCGGAGTCACTGCGGTCTGAGTCATCAGGTGTCCCGTTTGTGATCGTGACGGTGTGAGACGGTCGCCTCGACGAGGAGTCTCAGCGGCCTCGGGCAGGACCGCGTACTTCGAACGAAGTAGTTCCGCCATCCGCTTCCAAGCGAATGAGTTCTGCCGTCCCATCGCCCGGACCTGGCCCGCCGTCTACTTCGTTCGAAGTACGCGGCCGCCGCACACGTGGACGAGAATCAGGTCATGGCCAAGGCGCAGAGCAACCAGGACGGGCCCGTGGCACCCCTGTGGGTCCGCCGCCCCGATGCGCCGCACCTCATCGCCTACGCAATGGCCGCGCTGGTCTTCACCGGCCAGATCGTGGCAGTGATCCTTCGAGGGTCGGACTGGCCGACGGCCCTCTCCGTGCTCCTCGCCGGTGGCGGTGTCGCCCTCTCATGGCGGTGGCCGTGGGCAGGACTGGTCGTGACGAGCGCGGCCTCCTTCGCCGTCACAGCGGTGGGCCACGACCCCCTGTCGGTGTGGATGATGGCGGTGCTCGTACTGTTCTCGGTCACCGTCAGGGGAAAGCAGCCGCTGGTCGGGACCGGCATCGTGGCGGCGTTCTTCCTGGGGGCGTTCATGACGCTGGGAGGATTCCGCGGCGGCGCGATCGTGGGAGCCGCCGCACTCTTCTCGGCCATCGCGGGAGGCGCGACAGGGGCCGCGCTGCGCATCCATCGCGAGCACTGGCTCACCCTGGAGGAACGGGCCGAGAGCGCCATCGCCACCCGCGAGATCGAAGCCACCCGACGGGTGACCGAGGAACGACTCCGTATCGCCCGGGACCTCCACGACGTCATCGGCCACCAGGTCGCGATGCTGAGCATGCATCTCGGTGCCGCGGAGATCGGGCTGCCCGAAGAGGCCGAGTCCGCCCGGCAGTCCCTCGTCTCGGCCAGGTCCAGCGCCCGTACCGTCGTCGTCGAAACGCAACGGATCCTCGCGCTGCTGCGCCTCGGCGACGACATCCCCGACGACGAGGCGCTCCGGCCGACCCCGGCGCTCAGCGGCCTGGAAGGCCTCATCGCCTCGTTCGAGAGCATCGGCCTCGACGTCCGTCCCTCCCTCGACCTTCCCACCGGTTTCGTGGAGCCCAGCGTCGGCGTGACGGTCTACCGGGTCGTCCAGGAAGCGCTCACGAATGCCTACCGGCACGGAGAGGGAGCGGCAACGGTGGAGGTGCGGGAGCGCGACGGAAGAATCTGCGTCACCGTGGAGAACCACGTCGGCCACTCACCGAGCGGCCCGGGCGGCGGACTCGGACTCGTCGGCATGCGCGAACGCGTCGAGTCCTCCAGCGGGCGCCTGACGATCGACAGTGACGACGGCCGATTCCGGGTCCACGCGGAGTTCAGCCCCTTGGGAGCCACCGTCCGATGACACGGATTTTGATCGTCGACGACCAGGAAGAGATCAGGGACGGCATCAGGGCGATGCTCCGGCTCGACCCGAGTCTTGTAGTCATCGGCGACCTCTCCGACGGACTCCAGGTCGTCCCCTACCTCCGGGACCACCCCGTCGACCTCGTCCTGATGGACATCCGGATGCCCGGCATCGACGGAGTCGAGGCCACCCGCCGGATCCGCAAGGAGCACCCGCCCGAAAAGCTGCGGGTGATCGTGCTGACCACTTTCGACCAGGACGACATCGTTCTCGCCGCCCTCCGCGCGGGCGCCAACGGTTTCCTGAGCAAGACCGTGAGCCCCGCCGAACTCGTCGCCGGAATCACCGAGGTCGTAGGCGGTGGGGGCGCACTGTCGGCAGCCGCGACAGCCGCGCTCATCGGTCACATGACCGACAGCCCGCCTCCGCTGATCGACCAGGAACTGCTGCGACGCTTCGACGCCCTGACACCCAGGGAACGGGACGTGGTCGTCCTTGTCGCGAGCGGCCTCGGCAATGACGAGATCGCGGCCCAGCTGTCCGTGTCGCCGTTCACCGTGAAGACCCATGCCGTGCGGGCCATGACAAAGGTCGGCGCCCGCGACCGAGCCCAACTGGTCTCGTTCGCCTTCCGAGCCGGCCTCTACCCCTGAGCGGAACCCCACGAGGGTGGCCGCCGTGGACACGTACCAGGGAGAGGCCGGTCGTGCCCGCGGTCGCCGTCGTACCGGAGGGGACGGGGCGGGGGTGTCCGCCCGCAGCGGATGGCGTGTCGACTCGGGTGCCCTGGAAGGCGACCGATTCCGCGCCAGACCGAGGACGGATACCCCCGCCCCGTCCCCGCCCCCTCGACAACGGACGCAAAACGACAACCCGCAGCCTGCAACCGAACCACACCCCCACCCACCCAGGGGCGCGGGGAACGGCGCGATCAGCCCCACACAACCCGCACCCGACACCTCACGCCAGCAACCCCGAAGACCTCCAAAGCCGCCGCCCAACCCCCCGCAACACCCCAATGTCGTCCAGGAAGTCGGTCAACCGCTTGGACCCCGTCTGCATGACCTCCCGCCGATGCCCACTCGCCTTCACCTGAGCCATCGCCTCACGCCGATCGAGCCCCACGTTCTCGTACACATCCGGATTGACGAAGGCCACCGAGAACACCCGCGCGAACTCCCCGGACGTCACCCGCGTGAACTCCTGCGACCACCGCGGCGCGGTCACCATCTGCCGACGCAGTTCCTCCCGCGCGTACCGGACATGCCGCGCCTCCTCCACCACGTGGATCCGAGTCACCCCCCGGACCAACGTCTGCACCCGCTCGTCCGGAAACGTAAGCCGCTGCATCCAGTCGAGCACCTCCTCACCCAGCAACGTCGCCGTGAACGACCCGGGCGTAGTCGACACCGTCTTGAAGAAGCGCCCGAGGTTCTGATGGGCCCGGCTCACCGGGTACCAAGGCGTCCCGCCCGACGCGATCAGCCGCGCGAACATCTTCGAGTGCCGGCACTCGTCCTCGATCTCGGTCAGCGCATAGCGCACATGCGCACTCGTCGCCGCCTTGTCATAGATGTGCCGCACCAGCAGCTGCATCAGGATGATCTCGAACCAGATCCCCAGCGAGGCCAGCGCGGCGGCCTCGTGCCGCGAGAGCAGAATCCGCTGCTCCTCACTCATCCGCTTCCACAGCGGCGTGTCGTACAACGACACCAACTCCGGCGGCCAGAACCACTTCCCGTCCTCGAAGGGCGCGTCCCAGTCCAGCTCCTTGTCCGGGTCGAAGGAGTGCTTCGCGGAGGAGTCGAGCAGCCGCTCGGCCACCTGCTCCCGGTCCTTGAGCAGACCGAGCGCATCGCGCAGCACCTCGGCCTCCGTCACGGTCGTCATGGCTGTGCCCACCTCGTCGTACGGGAAGAAACCTCAGGGTTACCGCCGGTCACTCCTTATGAGACTGCTTGTCAGCAAGCCCGTCAATCCCTCGCGCGCAACTTGTTGACCCGTCGTCTACCAAGGAGGAGCCTGCGAGACATGCCCACTTACGACCTGTACGCCAAGGACCCCGGAGCCCCCCTCTGGCAGGTGCCCGCAACCGGCGCGGCACGGTTCAGCTGGGAGTACGACGAAGGGCGCGACCGTCTGCTGGCCCTCTATCAGAAGGGCAAGGACAAGCAGTGGGACGGCCAGAAACGGATCGACTGGGACCTGGAGGTGGACCCGTACGACCCGCTCGGCACCCCCGACGAGTCGATCTCGATCTACGGCACGCCCTACTGGGCGAGGATGAACGACCGCGACAAGGGCGAACTCCGCAAGCACTTCGCCTCATGGCAGTTCAGCCAGTTCCTGCACGGCGAGCAGGGAGCCATGGTCTGCGCGGCCCGCATCGTCGAATCGGTCCCCGACCTGGACGCCAAGCTCTACTCCGCCACCCAGACCATGGACGAGGCCCGTCACGCGGAGATCTACGCCCGGTTCCTCCACGAGAAGATCGGGATGCTGTACCCGGTCAACGACAACCTCCAGTCGCTGCTGGGGGACACCCTCCGGGACTCCCGCTGGGACATGCCCTACCTCGGCATGCAGGTGCTCATCGAGGGCCTGGCGCTGGCCGCGTTCGGCATGATCAGGGACACCACGGACAAGCCGCTGCCGAAGCAGATCCTCGCGTACGTCATGCAGGACGAGGCCCGCCACGTCGCGTTCGGCCGCATGGCGCTGCGCGACTACTACAAGCAGCTCACAGACGCCGAGCTCCGCGAACGCGAGGAGTTCGTCATCGAGGGCTGCTACCTGATGCGCGACCGGCTGCGCGGCGTGGAGGTCCTGGAGAACTTCGGCATCCCCAGGGCGGAGGCGGAGGAGTACAGCGAGCGCTCCGAATTCCTCGCGCTGTTCCGCCAGTTGCTGTTCTCCCGGATCGTCCCGTGCGTCAAGGACATCGGCCTGTGGGGCAAACGCCTCCAGCAGGCCTACGTCGACATGGGTGTCTTCGACATGGGCAACTCCAACCTCGACCTCCTCATGGCCCAGGACGAGGAACTGGCCGAACAACTGGACGCGGAACGGTTCGCGGCGGAGGAAAAGGCGAGGGTCGCGGAGGTCGAAGAGGCCATCGAGGCCGGAGCGGAAACCTAGACCGGGCACTCCACGTCGGGACTACACAGGGCACTCCACATCGGGAAGGGCCCGAGTTTCCTCCGACAGGGCCGTCGGCGCTGCCTCCCCGGCCGGAAACGAAGTCCGAAGCGTGAACGCGTAAGCGGTCGCCCCCTGCGCCCGCAGATGCAGCAGCCGCTCCTCCGCCTCGGCGACCGTCGGCCGGTGCCCCGCCGGCACCCACCACAGGACGGTCATGGCCTCCTGGATCCGCTCGAACCACTCCCGGCGCCGGGCGAGCAGCTCGCGGTGCTGTCCCTGGTACATGAACGCGGTGAGGGCGTTGGTGTCACGCCACACCGACATGTTGACGATCAGCCACTCGTCGCCGAAGACGGCCACGTCCGTCGCGTTGCCGGAGTCGCTCTGCAGACGCCAGACGAAACCGTCGGAGTCGTCGGCGACCGCGTTCACCGGGTCGAGGGCGTCGACGAAGTCCTTCAACTGCGGGGAGTCCAGAGGGGCTTTGAGCCGGGCGATATTGACCTGGGCGAGTTCGTACGCGGACTGAGTCATGACCGAACGGTAGGTCGGTACGGAACCGGACAACACCCCCGTCTCACAACGCGAGCGCGCCCCAACACGAGCCCGACAACGCACGCTCCCCAATGCCAAGCGCCAAAGCCAAGCCGCAACGCACTCCCCCCTCAAAGCCGAACCTCACGGCCCAAGCCGCAACGCACGCCCCCAAAGCCGAACCTCACCGCCCAAGCACCGCCCCCATCACATCCCGGGCGATCGGCGCCGCATCCCCGCCCCCGCTGATGTCCCCCCGATCGGCCTCCGCGTCCTCGACGACGACCGCGACGGCCACGCCCGGCTCCACCGCGTCGTCCGCCTTCGCCCAGGAGATGAACCAGGCGTACGGCGTACCGGAGTTGTGGACGCCGTGCTGGGCGGTGCCGGACTTGCCACCGACCGTGGCGCCCGGGATGGCGGCGTTCTTGCCGGTGCCCCGCTCCACCACGTCCGTCATCAGCCCGCGCAGCTGGACGGCGGTGGCGGGGTTCATGGCCTGGCGGAGGGTGCGCTGCCCGGTGGCCGACACGGTGTCGCCGTCGTCGGTGGTCGTCCGCTCGACCAGATGCGGCGTACGCACCGAGCCGTTGTTCGCGACGGCCCCGGCGACCATCGCCATCTGCAGCGGCGTGGCCCGGGTGTTGTACTGGCCGATGGAGGAGAGCGCGAGCTGCGCCTGGTCCACCCGGGTGTCGAAGGTGCTGGGGGAGACCCGGAAGGGGACCCTCAACTGCCGCTCGTTGAAGCCGAATCCGGCCGCCGCGGCCCGCATGCCGGCCACCCCCACGTTCACGCCCAGCTTGGCGAACACGGTGTTGCACGACCACGCGAAGGCGTACCGCAGGGACGCGTCCGCGCACCCCTCGACCTCGTTCGTCAGCCGGACCGAACTGCCCGGCAGCCGGTACGGGTCCGGGGACTTCGTGGGCTCGTCGACGTCCTCCACCACGCCCGCGTCGAGGGCCGCCGCCGCGGTGACCACCTTGAAGGTGGAGCCGGGCGGATACGTCTGCCGCACGGCCCGGTTGAGCATCGGCTTGTCGGCCGCCTGGTTCAGCCGCGTCCACGCCTGGGCCACCGCCGAGTCCGTCCCGGAGAGCTCCTCGGGGTTGTAGGAGGGGGTGGAGACCAGCGCCAGGATCCGTCCCGTGGACGGTTCGAGCGCGGCCACCGCGCCCCGCCGGTCGCCGAGTCCCTCGTACGCCGCCCGCTGCGCGGCCGGGTCGAGGGTCGTGACGACGTGACCGCCGGGGTTGCGGGCCCGGGTGAGGTCGTTCCACAGGGGGAGCGGCGACAGCAGCGGGTCGGTGCCCGCCAGGATGTCGTCCTCGGCGCCCTCCAGCAGATTCGTCCCGTACACCTGCGAGGCGAAGCCGGTGACGGGCGCGTACAACGGGCCGTTCTTGTAGGTCCGTTCGTAGCGGAACTGCTGGCCGGAGTCCTTGGAGCCGGTGACGGGCTTGCCGCCGACGAGGATGTCGCCGCGCGGCTGGCCGTAACGGGCGATCGTGTGGCGGCGGTTGGCCGGGTTCTCGTCGTACGAGCGGGCCTGGACGAGCTGGATGCGGGTGGCGTTGACGAGGAGGGCGAGCAGGAGCAGGGCGCAGAAGGCGGCGGCGTGCCGGATGTACCGGGTCATGGGGCGGCCGTTCCCGGTCATGGCGCGACCCCTCCTTCGGCTCCCTGGATTCCCTCGATTCCCTCGATTCCCTTGGCTCTCTCGCTTCCTCCGGCCTCCTCGGCCTGTGCCGTCCCGGACCGGCCGCGTGCCGAGTCGCTGAGGCGCATCAGCAGGGCCACGATGATCCAGTTGGTGACGACCGACGAACCGCCCTGCGCGAGGAAGGGCATCGCCATTCCGGTCAGCGGGATCAGCCCCGTCACGCCGCCCGCGATGACGAAGACCTGGAGGGCGACGATCGAGGCGAGTCCGACGGCCAGCAGCCGGCCGAAGGGGTCGCGCAGGGCGAGGCCCGCCCGGTAGCCGCGCTCGACCAGCAGCCCGTACAGGAGGAAGATCGCGGAGAGGCCGGCCAGGCCCAGTTCCTCGCCCGCGGTGGCCAGGATGAAGTCCGACTTGGCGGCGAAGCCGATGAGGACGGAGTGGCCGAGGCCGAGGCCCGTGCCCAGCATCCCGCCCGCGGCGAACGAGAAGAGCGACTGGGCGAGTTGGTTCGGACCCAGGCCCGCCTCGATCGACGCGAACGGGTGCAGCCAGTCCTCGACCCTGCTGTGCACATGCGGTTCGAGCCAGCCGACGGCGACGGCTCCGCACGCCGCGAGCAGCAGGCCCACCGCGATCCAGCCGGTGCGGCCCGTGGCGACGTACAGCAGGATCACGAACAGGCCGAAGAAGAGCAGCGAGGTGCCGAGGTCCCGCTCCAGGACCAGCACCCCGACGCTCAGCAGCCAGATCGCGACGATCGGGCCGAGGACGCGCCCGGTGGGCAGTTGGAGCCGCCAGACCCGACGGCCGGTGTACGCGAGGGCGTTGCGGTTCGCGGCGAGGTAGCCGGCGAAGAACACCGCGAGCAGGACCTTCGCGAACTCGCCCGGCTGGATGGAGAATCCGGCGACCCTGACCCAGATGCGGGCGCCGTTCACGGAGGGGAAGAAGATCGGCAGGACGAGCAGGACGAGTGCGCTCACGACGGACACGTAGGTGTAGCGCTGGAGCACCCGGTGGTCGCGCAGCAGCACCACGACCGCGATGAACAGGCCCATGCCCAGCGTCGACCAGACGAGCTGTGTCGGGGCGGCCGGGTCGTCCGGGGTCTCCAGGTCGAGCCGGTAGATGAGCACCAGGCCCAGTCCGTTGAGCAGGACGCCGATCGGCAGCAGCAGCGGATCGGCGTTCGGGGCCCGCAGGCGCACCGCGAGATGCGCGAGGAGCGCGAGCACGCCGAGCCCGGCGCCATAGCCGACGGCGCCGGGCGGAACCGATCCGGTGCGGGCGATGCCCACGTCGCAGTAGCCGTACACGGAGAGCAGGACGGCCACGACGATGAGGGTGAACTCGATGCCACGGCGCCGGGGGAGGGGGACAACGGGAGCGGGCGGGTCCGCCTGCGCTGTCGTTCCGGGCGAGAGCATGTCCGGAACGTAGCAAGCGAAACAGTCCATGTCCCGCTATAGAGGGTCAAACGGGCTTCTTGGGTGCACCTCGGCCGCCCCCTCAGGGGCGCGGGGTGCTCAGCACCAGCGGGGCGCCGGACCGATGTTCTCGATGAAGCGGGCCGTCGCCCAGGCCCAGGTGCCGTCCGCCAGGAGGTACCAGAGGTGGTTGCCCTGGACGTTCTCGCCGCTCGTCTTGCAGAAGATGGAGACCTTCTGGTTGTAGCCGACGAAGCCGACGACGGCGCTGCCGCGGGTCGGCCTGTCGCGGAGGTTCAGTCCGCCGGGCGCGGTGACGACGCCCTTGTAGAGCTTGTGGTGGCTGCCGTTGTTGTGGTGGCCCCAGTCGTCGTTCGCGAGAGCGGGGCTTGCGGCTCCGACGACGAGGGCGCCGCCGGCGGCGGCTATGCCTATGCGGGTGAGAGCGGTACGGAGTGACATTGCTGGCTCCTCCAGAAGGGGGCAGAGCTGACTAATCGCCACATTATGAGCGCCCCGCGCGACGCGCCCGTCACACTGAGCCATCAGAGACAAGCAACCGCTCAGCCCAAGCCCCGTCAGAGGCGCGGGGAACGGCGCGACCAGCCACAACGCACCCGCGGAGGCCGGCTCACCCACGCCACCCGAGCTCCGTCGCCGTCCCCGCCCCGGGGCTCAGCGGAGCGAGAGCGACGCGACAGCCCCACCGTCCACCGCGTTCGCGAACCCCAGCCGCGCCCCCAACACCCCCGCCTGCCCCAGCGCGATGGTCAGCCCCAGCCCATGCCCCTTGGAGCCCCCCTCCGTCCGGAACCGCTGCGGCCCGTGCTCGACGAGGTACGCCGGAAAGCCGTCACCGTGGTCCCGCACGGTGACGAGCGGCCCGTCGACCGTCAGCGACACCGGCGCCCGCCCGTGCCTGTGCGCGTTGGCGACGAGATTGCCCAACACCCGCTCCAGGCGCCGCCGGTCGGTCTCCACGACCACGTCCCGTACGACCAGGACCTCGGTGTCCGTGCCGGACGCCCGGACCACCCGCTCGGCCACTTCCGCGAGCCGCACCGCGTCCACGTCCAGCCGCTCGCTGCGTGTGTCGAGCCGGGAGATCTCCAGCAGGTCCTCGGTGAGCGTGCGCAGGGCGGCGACCCGGTCGCGGACCAGCTCGGTCGGGCGGCCGGGCGGCAGCAGTTCGGCCGCCGCGTGCAGCCCGGTCAGCGGGGTCCGCAGCTCGTGGGCGACGTCCGCCGTGAAGCGCTGCTCGCTCAGCAGCTTGCCCTGCAGCGAGGACGCCATCGTGTCCAGCGCGCCCGCGACCGCGGCCACCTCGTCCTGGGGGCGCGTCGGGTCCTCGGCCCGCGGGTCGTTCACCCGCGCGTCCAGGTCGCCCGCGCTGATCCGCCGTGCCACCTGGGCCGTTCCGTGCAGCCGCCGCGTCACACGGGTCACCGCGAACGCGCCCCCGAGCAGCGTCACGCCGATCGCCAGCGCCGAGGAGCCGAGGATCGCCCGGTCGAGGCCGTCGATCGTACGGACGCCCTGCGAGTAGTCGACCCGCACGGCGAGCGCGCGTCCGCCGCTCGCGGGGCCGGCCGCCCACATCGTGGGGTGCGGGTCGTCGCTGCCGACCATCGTGCCGCGGTCCCCGCTCTCGGCGAGCGTACGCAACTCGACGGGCAGGCCCGCCAGGTCGACGCCCGCGCCGGGCGGCAGCCGGTCGCCCGCCTCGAACGCCTCCGTCGCCTCCGTGAGCCGGTCGAGCGCGCGGTCGCGGGCCTCGCCGACGGTCTGGTTGGTCACCGAGACATGCACGAGGGTGCCGAGGAGCGCGGCCAGGCCGCAGCACATCACGGTGATGAAGGCGGCGGCCTTCCAGGTGAGGGTGGCGGTCCAGTGCCGCAGGCGCCGCATCCCGGTGGGCGGCCCGGTCGGCCGCGGGCGCCTCACCGGGAGTCCGCGGCCGGGGAACGCGAGGGGGCGGGGCCGCTGGGCGTGGCGCTCGACCCCACCCGCAGGATCTCGTCCTTCGCCGCGAGCATCGCCTTCTGGCGGCGGTCCCAGGACCACACCGTGCGGTACTCGTAGCCCGCCAGCGTCGACGGCGAGCGGATGATCACGTCATGGCCCGCGATCTGGACGCTGAGCGTGCTGTCCGTCGTGGCCATGACCTCGACCAGCCGGTGGCCGATGAAGGTGTACGCGCGCACGCCCAGCTGGTTCTCGGGCATCCGCACGCCGAGCACCATGTCGTCCCGGCCGTCACCGGTGATGTCGCGGTAGTACGGGCGCAGCACCGGGCATTTCCGGCCACTCTCGCCCTTCTTGCCGCACTCCTTGGTCCGCTGGGCCGTCTGCGCGTACGAGGCACCGTCGTCGGTGTAGAGATCCGGGTGGCGGGCGATCTCGGCGCGGAAGACGGCGACCGGGTCCACCTTGTGGATGTCGTCGCCCGGCGCGGTGACGCCCTGGACGGTCTCGGTGTCCGCCTCGCCGTAGTCGAGGGCGGGCGAGGCGGCGGGCGGCACCTCCGGCCACAGCCGGGTCGGGCCCACGGCGGTGGACGTCGGGCCCGATCCGCGCAGATCGCCCGGGTCGCCGCAGCCCGCGAGCAACAGGCCGGCGACGGGCAGCGCGAGCGCCGCGCGCGCGAGGCGGCGGGAGCCCGCGGGGCGGTTGTGGATCACTGCGCTCCTGCGTCAGGGCCGCTCGCCCGGTGCGAGATCGGCGTGGACCGGGATGGTGCCGCGGTCACCGGCCGTGGCCGATTACCGCCGCCCGTACACCCTATTCGTACGGAAGTCCTTTTTGTTCACAGGTCATCGGTGGGAACAAGCTACTCGGCGAGCTCTTCGAGGAGCCGGGCCGTGTCGAGCCCGGTGTGCAGGTAGTCCACGAACAACTCGTTGTGCAGCGCCCACGGGGAACGGCGTGCGCGGATCAGGCGGATCGCGTCCTCGGCGGTGCTCCCCGCGCGGATCAGGGCGTGGGCGACGACCAGGCCCGAGCGGTTGTAGCCGTGGTAGCAGCGCACCAGGACGCGCCGGCCGGCGTCCCGCGCCTCGTCCGCGGTCCGCGCGAGCCGCATCACACCGGCCAGCTGGGTGCCGTCCAGCGGACCGTCGGGGATCGGCCACACATGGTGCTCCACGCCCGGGTCGGGGCCGTGGCCGGGTAGTCGCAGCAGGGTCAGGACCAGGTCGAACTCGTCTCGTACGACGGCGAACTCCGGTTGTCCCGACCGGCCCGCGTACTCGTGCCCGCCCATCCACAGGCCGGGCACGATCTCGCTCCACGGGCTGTCCGGGGCCGGTGCGTTGGACTGCTTCCCGCGATCCCGCAACGGCGCCTCCCCCTCGACTGCTCCAAAGGTAACCGGCTTCTTGCCCCTGGAGCACCCCGCCTGTTCCCATGGTCGTGGGGTGATGGTGCATGAGCGGACTGCGCGTCATACCGACCTGGCGCCACGGCCAGGAGCGGCTCTACGTGTGTCTCACCGACGGCAGGAACGTCGCTTGGTACGACAGGGAGGCGGCCAGGGTCAACCTGCTCAGCGAGGAGCGGCGCGAGGACGTGCTCGACGTGCTCGGGCCGTTCCTGACCGGCGAGGTGACGGTGGGTCCGCCCCCCGTGCCCACGCCCGTGGAACTCGCGCGGCTGTCCCTCCACCCGGACGACGACCTCGCGCCGAACCGGCCCGGCGAGGCGCTCCAGATCGCCCTCGACCGCGAACCGGCCGCCCCGCGCCGGATGCGCCCCGATCCACGCCGGCGCGCGCTCATGGCGGAGCAGGCGGTGGGGGAGGCCCTGGACCGCCTGGACGGGGCGGGCTGGCACACCCTGCACTCGGTCCCGCTCCCGGGCGGCGACCGTATCCACCACCTCGTCATCGGCCCGGGCGGTCTCTTCGCCGTCCGCTCGCTCCACGCCCGCAAACAGCGGGTCCTGGTCGCCGATCCGATGGTCACGGTGGGCCGCCGCGAGCCGCACCCACTGCTCCGGGCCGTACGAGCCGACGCCGACCGCGCCTCGTACGCCCTCACGGCGGAGGTCCGCCCGGTCCTGGTCGTCTTCGCCCCGTCCTCCCTCGACATCACCGCACCTCTGCGGGAGGCCCGCGTCCTCACCGACACGGACCTCGCGACGCTGACCCGCCTCGGCGGAACGCTCAAACCGGCGGACGTCGAGGCCCTGCACGCGATGGCCCGCGACAGGCACACGTGGACGCGGGTGTGAGGGCCCCGCGGCCGGTTCGCATCACGTGATCAGGGCAGCGGCGCGAAGTGGCGGTCGAGTGCCCAGTTGCCGATGTGCCGCCCGATCCGGTTGCCGACGACGTCGGCGGTGCGGAAGTGGATCCCGCTCCAGATCCGGGCGTTGATCACGTCACGGTTGTAGTCGGCGGACCTCGTGTACGTACGGGTGGTGCCCGTCACCGCCGACGAGACGCGGAGATCGATGTCACTACCGGTCAGCCGGTCCAGTACGGCCATGACGGCCCCGTCGTTGGCGCAGTGGCCGCCGATGTACTCCGGGTACGGGGGGGTGGTGATCAGCGGCTCCCAGGACGGGTCGGCCGCGGTGGCGGGGTTGCCGTCGGTGTCGGCCAGCCGGATCGCGGTGATCGGACGCCACAGGGCGTGGGTGAACTTGGAGTTCCACGTGGTGATCGTCGCGTCGGCACTGGCCGTGTTGGCGGCGGCGAACAACCGGGCCGCCTCGACGATGTCCAGTCCGTGCCGTGCCGTGTGGTCGCGGTAGGCGGCCTGGAGCTGCTGCGGCAGGGGGTCGGAGAAGAAGCGCGCGGTCTCCGTCTGCCGGGCGGTCCGCCCAGGGCTGTTCTTCGCACCCATCGACTTCACCTCGGCGAAGTCCCGGGCGTACCTCTTCGACGTCAGCGCGGGTGGCGGCCCGGGCATGAACCGGTCCGGAGAGTCGAAGAGCATCGGCCGCAGCTTCCCGAGCCACGGGTTCGCGAAGGGTCTGAAGCCGGGCGGGGTCGGGCGCCAGACGCCGGGAGCGGGCTTCTTGTCGTACGTCACCGGGTTGTCGCGCCCGTCGTTCTCACGCAGCTCGACGATCCGCGCGGCGGCGCGTTCCCCGAAGCGGACGCCCCGGTCCTCGGCCTTTCCGTCGGGGATCCTCGCGAGCGACGCGGTGTAGGCGGTGTCGATCCGGGCCTTCGAGGCGGGGAAGTACGTCAGCAGGACCCGGCGGGCGGCAGCCGCCGCGGCCGCCTCGGAGGAGGCGGCGCGAGGACCGCGTACGTGCCACTTGTACGGGGTGTAGCGGCCCTCGATGCCGACGACCGCGTTGTAGACGGCGGCCGAGACGAAGCCGTACCAGAGGAACGGTTCGGCCGTCGGGCGCCCGGCGTCCACGCTGACCACGGCGGCGGCGGTCTCGCTCCAGTCGGTGATCACCTCGGCGCCCGGGACCCGCGTCGAGGCCCGGTCCGGGGAGGCCGTGGCGGCCATGGGTGCCCAGGGCAGGACGCCGAGGGCGAGAGCCGTCAGTCCGACGACGAGTGAGCGGCGGACGGTACGGGAGGGCGGTGGTGCTTCCATGGTGCTCCTTTGTTGTGAGGTCCCCCCTCGTCTTCGGTGTGAGTCCCGCCTTCGGCCGGCCGTGCTCAGGGCAGTGGGCCCGCGTGGCGTGGGTCGAGCAGCGGGGCCAGCAGGTCGCCGTGGTCCCGCAGTCGCGGCGCGATGTCCGGGGCCAGGAAGGTGAGCCCGCGGGCGGACCGGCACTCCTCGATCTCGGCCCACGTCACCGGCGCCGACACCGTCGGCTCCGCGCGGGCCCGCAGGGTGTAGGGGGTCGCGGTCGTCTTCCGGGCCGCGTTCTGGCTCCAGTCGACGAAGACCTTGCGGGGCCGCAGGCTGCGCGTCATCCGGTGCACGACGAGCCGCGGGAGCGCCTTCTCCGCCTCCATCGCGAGCTCCTTGGCGTACTCCGTCGTCCGGCCGGAGGGCGTCGGCCGCAGCGCCGCCAGCAGATGCAGCCCCTTCGACCCCGACGTCTTGGCGTACGCCTCGATGCCGTCCGCCGCGAGCCGCTCCCGCAGCCACAGCGCGACCTCGCAGCACTCGACGACGGTCGCGGGCGCCCCCGGGTCGAGGTCGAAGACGAGCCGGTCGGCCTCGCCCGGATCGTCGATCAGCCACTGAGGGGTGTGGAACTCGGTCACGAGGTTCGCCGCCCACACGAGGCTCGCGAGGTCCTGGACCAGCACCATGCGGGCCGGTCCCTCCGACCGCGGCACCTCGGCCGTGGTGACCCACTCGGGCGTACCCGGCGGCACGTTCTTGGCGAAGAAGACCTGGCCGTCGGGCCCGTCCGGGTAGCGCAGGAAGGACAGCGGCCGGTCGCGGAGGTGGGGCAGCAGGACCTCGGCGGTCGTCGCGTAGTAGTGCAGCAGCTCGCCCTTGGTGAAGCCGGTCGCCGGATGGAGGACCTTCTCCAGATTGCTCAGCGCAAGCCGTCGCCCATCCACCTCTGTGATCGGCGTCATAGGATGACAATCCCACGATTTCATCCTGAAACATCAGATCTCACCCTCAACCGATCGGAAAGGTGCTGCACGTGCGATCCATATGGAACGGCGCCATCTCCTTCGGCCTGGTCAGCATCCCGATCAAGCTCGTGAACGCCACCGAGAGCCACTCGATCTCCTTCCGCCAGATCCATCTGGAGGACGGCGGCCGCATTCGCTACCGCAAGGTGTGCGAGCTGGAGGAGCGCGAGGTGTCGGCGCCGGAGATCGGCAAGGCGTATGAGGACGCGGACGGGTCGATGATCCCGATCACGGACGAGGACCTGGCGTCCCTGCCCATCCCGACCGCCCGGACGATCGAGATCGTGGCCTTCGTGCCGGCCGACCGGATCGATCCGCTCCAGATGGACACGGCGTACTACCTGGCGGCGAACGGGGTGCCGGCGGCCAAGCCGTACACGTTGCTGCGGGAGGCGCTGAAGCGCAGCCAGAAGGTCGCCATCGCGAAGTTCGCCCTGCGGGGGCGTGAGCGGCTCGGGATGCTGCGGGTCGTCGACGACGTCATCGCGATGCACGGGCTTCTCTGGCCGGACGAGATCCGTACGCCCGAGAGTGTCGCGCCCGACTCCAGCGTCACCGTGCGGGACAAGGAGCTCGATCTCGCTGACGCGCTGATGGACACCCTGGGTGAGGTGGACCTCAACGAACTCCACGACGACTATCGCGAGGCCGTCGAGGAGCTCATCGCGGCCAAGGCCTCCGGCGAGAAGATGCCGGCCGCGCCCTCCGCCGAGAAGGGCGGCGGCAAGGTCATCGACCTCATGGCCGCGCTGGAGAGCAGCGTCCGTCAGGCGAAGGTCGCGCGCGGGGAGGCCACGTCGGCGGACTCCGACGCGGACGTCAAGCCCATCCGCAAGACCCCGGCCCGCAAGACCTCCCCCAAGCCGGCCTCGGGCAAGAAGTCGACAGCCAAGAAGACGACCGCGAAGAAAACGGCGGCAGCCAAGAAGACGACAGCCGACTCCACGAAGAAGTCAGCCGCGAAGAAAACCCCGGCGAAGAAGTCGCCCCCTCGCAAGCGGGCGTCGGCCTAACGGCCAGTGGGGTGGGTGGGGGATCGGGACGGTGCGCTGCGTGCGGGCCGGTGGGGGCTGGCCGCGCAGTTCCCCGCGCCCCTGAAAGCGGGTGCGTGAGGCCGGTTTACCGGGTGCCGGCCGGTGGGGGCTGATCGCGCAGTTCCCCGCGCCCCTAAAAGCAACGGTGGCTGGGGCCTGTTCGCCACCTGACGGGCCGTCCGTCTTGGGTTGCTCGCGCCGTTCCCCGCGCCTCTGACGGGGCGCTGCCCGGCGTCCCCTCTCCCCCCTCGCGGGGGCCGGATGGTTCGTCGGCCGGAGGGGACGTGGTGGGATGTGTGGCCGCAGCTTACGAGGACATCAGTGGGCGGTCACCGGGCGGCAACTGCGTTTTACGTCAGCGGCTGCGGACGGACATCCCGCCACGGCCCCGCACCCAGGCCACGAGCCGAAACCCCCACCCACCCAAGGGGCGCGGGGAACTGCGCGACCAGCCACAACGCACCCGCAGCCAAACACGAACCCAACCCCCTCAACGCACCCCGTGCCGCATCTCCCGCGGACTCACCCCGAACCGCTGCCTGAACGCCGTACTCAACGCGCTCGCGGACGAGAACCCCGACGCATACGCCAGATCCGTGATCGTCATGTGCTCACACTCCCCGCACTGAAGCCGATCCCGCACAAGCCGCAACCGCTCCTCACGGATCAACTCCCGCGGCGTGGTCCCCACCCGCTGCAACGCCAGCTGAATCTGCCGCAACGACCACCCCAGCGCCCGCGCCATCGACGTCCCGGTGAGCCCGGGATCCGCCGCGTGCTCCCGCACGTGACGGCGGACCACCGCCTCGACCTCCGTCAGATGCCCGGACGAGTCGGGCCGGTCGTCCCCGACAGTGATCATGCACAGCAGCTCGACGATCCGGTCGGACACGGCGTTGAACTCGGTCGTCGTCAGACTCTCCCGCTCCGCCGACAGGCTCTCGAGCATGGAGCCGACGACCTTCCCCAGCCCGGTCGTCAGATCGATACCGGTCGCCAACGGCGATTTCCGGTTGAGCGGCCCGTCGATCTCACGGGCGGGTATGGAGAAGATGATCCCCCGCAACGACGCGTCGTGGAGCAACTGGAACGGCGCCCCGAGCGTCATCAGACTCCCCGCACCGGGCGCGAGCCGCGCCTCCTGGTCGTCCTGCCGCAGCACCAGCTCCCCGGAGAGCGGAAGCAGAAACCGGTAGTCGGGATCGGGCTCCTGCCGCACGAGCCGCGGCGTACGGACGTACTCGATCTTGTCGCAACTCCAGTCGACGATCTGGTACGTGTCGGTGCCCTGCCGGATCATCTCGCCGCGGAACGTCTCGGGGCTCGCGTATCTGAAGTCCATCCGCGTCTGGTAGGACCCGACATGCTCGCTCCAGAAGTCGGTCCGCTCACGCGGATCCACCTCACCGGTCGTCTGCGACTCCACGATGTAGGTTCCCGCGGGCAATGCGCTTCCTCCGCCCAGAGTGAGCCCGGCCGCAGCCGACATCGCCTGATCAACTGGAGTTCTGGCCACGGCAGTTACGGCTCGTAAGCGTAGTGCACACATTCCGTTTACGTGGTCCGAGCGCGACAAACGAGTGGCCGACGGCACACACCCAACACACGCGCACACGACACACGCGCACACGACACACCCGCGCACGCACGCCAACCGGCGCTCGGAGCCACTCGCGCGCCCCGCAAACGACGACGCGCCCGACGGTGCGCCTCACGGCAACTTCCTTGCGCGCGCGGAAAAGTGCGCGCGCCCGCTCGCGACTACCGTCGGGCGCCGCGTCCCCCATCTCCCCACGCCCCTCATCCCGCACACCCAACACACCCACCCCTCAATCACCACCCTCCCCGCCTTTGAGAACTTCGAGGACTCCATGAAGGAACAGATACCGGAGGCGGTGTTCTGGTGCGTGGCCGTCGGCCTGCTCGCCGTCACCGTGCTGCTGGTGCGCCAGCGCGGGATCACCGCGCGGCTGCGCCGACGCACCACCGAGTTGGCCGACGACGTGCGCGCCCGGGAGGACGAGGTACGGCACCTGGTCGCCGTACGCCTCCCCGCGCTGGAGGACCACGGCCCCCAGCAGCCGCTCGCCGGCGTGGGCCTGCTCGACGCCAGACTCTCCGGCAGTGGCTTCGCGAAGTCCCTCGACCATGTGCTGGAGCGGTTCGCCACCGCCGTGGAGCACGCCCAGTCCCGCGCCGACCAGTCCGCGAAGGCCGCCCTGAAGTCGTCGATGCGCTCGATCCAGGCGCTGGCCAACGAGCAGCAGGTCGCCATCTCCGACATGCAGGACCGCCACGACCGGCCCGACGTGCTGCGCGACCTGCTCGAGATCGACCACGCCAACGCCCAGTTCGGCCGCCGCGCCCAGGCCATCGCCGTACTGTGCGGATCCTGGCCGGGCCGTCAGCGTTCCACGTCCGCGCTGATCGAGGTCGTCCGCGGTGCCACGTCCCGCATCCGCGACTACCGGCGCGTACAGATCCACGGCCAGGCCGACATCGCCGTCGAGAGCCGGGCCGTCGAGCCGGTCGTGCTCACCATCGCCGAGCTGCTCGACAACGCGGCCCGCCACTCGCAGCCCAACACCAAGGTCGAGGTCAACGTCCAGTCCGTGCACAACGGCGCCTGCGTGATCATCGACGACGCGGGTGTCGGCATGGACGCCCACGCCACCGAGCGGGCCGCCGCCCTGCTGTCCGGACGGCACGCGGTGGACGTCACCCGGCTCGACGACCCGCCCCAGTTCGGGTTCGCCGTCATCGGCGTGCTCGCCGCGCGTTACGGGTTCAGCGTCTCCGCCGACACCCGCTCCCCGTACGGAGGCGTCCGTGCCGTCGTGTTCCTGCCGTCCGCCCTGCTCACGCACCGGGACACCGCGGAGGAGCTGCCGCCCGTGACCGCACCGCCCGCCCGCGCCTCCGCCTCCCGTACGCCGGCCGCGTCGGCCCGTACGACCGAGGCCGCCCGCACCACCGAGCCCGCCGGTCGTACGCCCGCGTCCGCCGATACATCCGAAGCGGCGCTCGCGCCGTCCTCCGTCGCATCCACATCCGCCGCATCCACGTCCGCCGCATCGGCATCCGCCGCATCCGCCTCCGTCGACGACTCGGTGCCCGGCCGGTCCGCCGGGCTGCCGCTGCCCGCCGAGACGGCTGCCGCGGCCGCCACGGCGACCACGGCCGGTGGACTGCCCAAGCGGCGCAGGCGGGCCCAGGCGCAGGCGGAGCCCGCCGCCGGAGCGCAGGAGCCGCCCGCGCCCCTCGACGATCCCGGCGACCGCTCGGCCGAGGAGACCGCCCGCCGCATGGGTGCGTTCGCCCGCGGCACGCTCCACGGCCGTGCCGCCCAGGACACCACCCCCCACGAAGACGAAGGGAACATCCAAGGATGATCGAGCCCACCACGAACAACGAGTTGGGCTGGATGCTCGATGAGGTCCTGAAGGTCCCCGAGGCGCGTCACGCGATCCTGCTCTCGGCCGACGGCATGCTCCGGGCCCACTCCGCGGACATCGGCAGGGACGACGCCGAACGGCTCGCCGCGGGGCTCTCCGGCGTCCAGTCGATCAGCCGCAGCACCGCAGAGTTCTGCGGCAGCCCGCACACCCCCTGGCGGCAGACCCTGATCGAGTTCGCCCACGGATATGTCTTCCTCGTGGCCGCCGGCGAGGGCGCCTACCTCGCGGTGTCCACCACCGAGCACGTGGACATGGAAGCCGTCACGTACCGGATGCACAAGCTCGTCGACCGGCTCGGCAAGGAACTGACCAGCCCGGCGCGTCGGGACGCCGGCAGCCCGGCATGACACCGCCCAGGCGTCCCGGAGGGAAGCTGGTGCGGCCGTACGTCGTCACGGACGGCCGCTCACACCCGACCCGCAACACCCTGGACCTGGTCACGCTGCTGATCGCCGCCGACGATCTGCCGCTGACCGGACTGAGCCCGGAGAAGCGGGCGTTGATGGAGCTGTGCAGGCCCGGCGCGCTGTCGGTCGCCGAGGTGGCCGGACACCTGGCGCTGCCGGTCAGCGTCACCAAGGTGCTGATCGCCGACCTCATGGACAGCGGCCACATCGTCACCCGCGCCCCCATCCCGTCCGCCCGGCCGTCCGAGACCCGCATCCTCCAGGAGGTCCTCGATGGGCTCCGCGCCCGCCTCTGAAGACAGCCCCGCCGGGGGCGTCTACCTGCCGAGCGGTGTGCAGACCGCCGTCAAGGTCCTGATCGTGGGGCACTTCGCGGTCGGCAAGACCACCTTCGTCGGCGCGCTGTCCGAGATCCGGCCGCTGCGCACGGAGGAGGTCATGACCCAGGCCGGCGCGCTCGTCGACGACCTCGCGGGCACGAAGGACAAGACGACCACCACCGTCGCCCTCGACTTCGGCCGCCTCACCCTCAACGACTCCCTCGTGCTGTACCTCTTCGGCACCCCGGGACAGCAGCGCTTCACCGAGCTGTGGCAGGACATGACCCGCGGCGCGCTCGGCGCGCTCGTCCTCGCCGACACGCGCCGCCTCGGCCAGTCCTTCGACGTCATGGGCGTCCTGGAGGAACTGGGCCTGCCGTACGCCGTCGCCCTCAACGACTTCGACGACGCCTCCGCCGAGCACGACCTGGAAGAGGTCCGCGAGGCGCTCGACCTGCTCCCCGAAACACCCCTCGTACGGTGCGACGCCCGCGACCGGATCTCCTCCACGCACGCGCTGATCGCCCTCGTCGAATACCTCCTCACCCGCAATGCCGGCAGAGCCGACGACAGTGCCGGCGCTGCCGGCCCTGCCGGCAGTCCCGGCGACAGTGAACTGGAGCACGCGTGACCTCCCCCGAAGCCCCCGGCCCCGTCTCCGCGCCACCTGAGGGCTGCCCCTTCCACCACCCCATGTACGGCCCAGAGTTCGCCGCCGACCCTGGTGCCCTCTACGGGAAGCTGCGGGCGCACGGCAACACCGCGCCCGTCGAACTCGCGCCCGGCGTCCGCGCCACCCTCGTCACCGGGTACGAGGCCGCGCTGCACGTTCTGCGCAGCCCGGAGACGTTCTCCAAGGACCCCCGCCGCTGGCGCGACCTGGCCGACGGCACCGTCGCGCCGGACAGCCCGGTCGTGCCGATGATGATGTACCGGCCGAACGCGCTGTTCACCGACGGCGAGGAGCACCGCAGGCTCCGCGGCGCCATCACCGACAGCCTGGCGCGCGTCGAGCCCAACACCCTGCGCGGATACGTCGAGCGCAGCGCCGACACACTGATCGACCTGATCGCGCCGCGCGGCGAGGCGGACCTGCTCGGTGAGTACGCCCAGGTCCTGCCGCTGCTCGTCTTCAACCGGCTCTTCGGATGCCCGCCCGACCTCGGTGAGCGGCTCGTCGAGGGCATGTCCGGGATCTTCGACGGCGTGGACGCGGAGAAGGCCAACGAGCTGCTCACCGTGACCCTGCTCGACCTGATCGCGCTCAAGCGCGCGCGGCCGGGGCAGGACATGACGTCCTGGATGATGGCCCATCCGGCCGCCCTCACCGACGAGGAGATGATCCACGAGCTCGTCGTCCTCATGGGTGCGGGCACCGAGCCCCAGCAGAACCTGATCTCCAACGGGCTGCGGCTGCTGCTCTCCGACGACCGGTTCGCGGGCAGCCTGGGCGGTGGCAGCCTGCCGGTCGAGGACGCGCTCGACGAGGTCCTGTGGACCGATCCGCCGATGGCCAACTACGCGGTGCACTATCCGATTCGGGACGTCGTGTACGAGGGGACGCTGTTGCGGGCGGGGGATCCCGTCGTCATCAGCCTTGCCGCCGCGAACACGGATCCGGCGCTGACGAATGATCAGCGTGCGGGTAATCGCGCCCACTTGGCGTGGAGCGCGGGTCCGCACAACTGTCCGGCGCAGAGCCCGGCGCGGTTGATCGCCGCCGTGGCGGTCGAGAAGCTGCTCGACCGGTTGCCTGATGTCGAGCTCGCGGTGCCTGTGGGTGAACTGGAGTGGCGGCCGGGGCCGTTCCACCGGGCGTTGGCCTCGTTGCCTGTGCGGTTTCCGGTGGCGCCGGTCAGTGGGGAGGCTGTGGCCGGCCGGGAGGGTGTGCGGCGGCCCGCCCTGCCCGCGCCCGCCGGATCTCCTCCGGAGGCCCCGGCCGCCGAGACGGCTCGCGCCACGGGGACGTGGGCGCGACTGCGGGCGTGGTGGCGCGGGGAGTAGGCGGCGGGTTCGGTTCGTTGTCGGCTGCGGGTGCGTTGTGGCTGGTCGCGCAGTTCCCCGCGCCCCTGGGTGGGTGGGGGTTTCGGCTCGTCGCTGGGGTGCGGGGCCGCGTCGGAATGTGCGTCCGCAGCCGCTGACGTAATGCGCAGTTGCCGCCCGCTGACCGCCCACTGTTGTCCTCGTAAGCTGCGGCCACACATCCCGCCACGTCCCCTCCGCCCGACGGACCATCCGGCCCCAGCGAGGGGGGGGAGAGGGTGACGCCGGGCACCGCCCCTTTCAGGGGCGCGGGGAACTGCGCGACAAGCCCCCACCGGCCCGCGGTCGACGAACGAGCTCAGCCCCCGCTCACCCAGGGGCGCGGGGAACTGCGCGACCGGCCCCCACCGGCCCGCAGCGTGTCCCCCGGCCGGAGCCGTCAGCTCTTCGTGAGCCTCGCCGGCAGGCGCCGGTGGCCGTTGGAGATGAATGAGGCCACCGGGCTCAACTCCTGGTCGGGAACGGCGAGTTCGAGGTCGGGGAAGCGCTCGAAGAGCGCGGGCAGCGCGATGCGGGCCTCCATACGGCCCAGCGGAGCGCCGAGGCAGAAGTGGACCCCGTGCCCGAAGGCCAGATGCTCCTTGCCGAGGCGCGTGACGTCGAACCGGTCGGCATCCGCCCCGTGGTCCAAGGGGTCGCGCCCCGCGGCCGCGTACGCCGCGAGAATCGCCTCACCCTTGCCGATCACCACACCCTCGGGCCCGCCCAGTTCACCGATCGCCAGGTCCTCCACCGCGTACCGCAACGGCAGACTGGCCACCGGCGCCTGCACCCGCAGGGTCTCCTCGATCACGTCGTCCCAGGTGGCACGCCCCGCCCGGACGTGCGCCAGTTGGTCGGGGTGGGTCAGCAGAGCGTGGATCGCGTTGTCGATGAGGTTGACCGTGGTCTCGTGCCCCGCGCTGATCATCAACACCAGCGTGTCGAGCAGCTCCTGCTCGCTCAGCCGCGTGTCGCCCTCGTCGTCGCGCGCGGCGATCAGCGCGGAGGTGAGGTCGTCCCCGGGCGACTCCCGCTTGGCGGCGACGAGTTCACCGAGGGCCGCGTACAGCCTCGTATAGATGTCCGTGACCTCCTCCGGGGTCGCGGCGGTGTTGAAGATGCCGTCCACGACGGCCCGCAGCTCCGCGCCCTTCTCCTCGGGCAGCCCGAACAGCTCGCTGATCACCTGGATCGGCAGCGGATAGCAGAACTCCTCGCGCAGATCGACGACCTCGCTCCGCCGCCCGGCCTCGTCGATCCGGTCGAGCAGAGTCTTGGTGATCTCCTCGATACGCGGCTGGAGCGCGGCCGTCCGGCGGGCGGTGAACGCCTTCGCCACCAGGGTCCGCAGGCGTTTGTGCTCCCCGCCGTACGCCGTGAACATGTTCTGCACGGCGACCCAGGTGAACAGCGGCCACTCCGGGGAGATCTCCCCGTTGATCCACACCGGCCAGTGCTGCCGCGGGTCCTTCGACACCCGTGGGTCGGTGAGCAGCTTCTTGAGCAGGTCCGTGCTGCTGACCGCCCAGGCCTCCACACCGTCGGGGAGTTCAACGCGTGTCACCGGACCGCGCTCGCGTATCCGTGTCGCCTCGCCGTGGATGTCGCGGCCGGACGGGTCGATGACGATGGAGCCCTGCTCTGACATGGGAGCCTCCCGGTATCTGAAACGCGAACCGCGCGAACACCAATACGGCGAGTGACGTTACGCGGCCGTAGGGTTCGCGAACGAGAGCGCGTCGGACGTGCTGCGCATGTCGACAAGTTCCCTACGCGTACTGGCAAGTCGGTGATTCGGCTCCGCCCTAGGGTCGTCTTCCCCGGGCGAGAGGCGGTGAGCCGGACCATGCCGAGCAGTGATGCCCCCAGGTGGCTGCGGCCCCTCGGCCCGGAGGTGCGGACACTCCCGGCCGGCGAGTGGTGGGACGCGGTGCGTGTTCCCCTCGTCACGGGCCTGGGCATCCTCGAACACCTCGGCCCGCGCACGGGAGCCGTCATCGAGGACGGCTACGGCGGCAGCGGCATCCTCTACTGGCTCGTCCCGCCCGGCGAGGCCGCCGACTGGGACCTCCCTCCGGCCCAGATCCTCGGCTCCGGCTCCCATGTGGCCATCCCGCCGCGCCACCGTACGTACGCCCCCGGTCTGCACTGGCGGGTGCCGCCGACCAGGACCCGGCACTGGACGGACCCGGCCGGCCTCCACGCCGCCCTGCGCGCCACCCTGTCCTGACCGCCGCCGGGCGTCCGAGCCGGACTCCCGCCCGGGTCCGGACCTCTCCCGCACTGTCTGCCGCGGAGATCTTGACGGCTTGAGTTACCGGTAACATCATGGTTCTCGTAGCGCTGCCGCCGGCGTCCGGGCCGGCTAGTCGCCCACGGGAGCGTGGGCCGTCCACTGGAGTCCCGCGTGAGTGACCACGTGACAGGCCCGACGACCGCGCAACCGGTCGCGAGCGTCCCGAATCATGCCCAAGTGGCCCCGGAAAAAGCCGTGTTCAGCCGGGCGGCCGTCGTCGCCTCCTGCGTCGGCTTCGTCCTCATCGGTGCGCTCCAGGCCCTGTACGGTCCCGCGATCCCCGCCTTCCGCGAGGAGTTCGGGCTCTCGCCCTCGGCGGCCGGGCTGGGGCTGAGCGCCCACTTCGTCGGCGGGGTCGCGGGGGTCCTCCTCTTCGACCGGCTGTACGGGCGGCTCGGCAACCGGCAGATCCTCGGAGCGTCGTATCTGCTGATGGCCGTCGGCGCGGCGGGCTTCGCGCTGGCGCCGAACTGGCCCCTCGCGCTGGCCGCGGCCCTGCTCGCCGGGCTGGGCTTCGGCGGCATCGACTACGGGCTCAACCAGCTGTTCGCCGTCGGCTTCGGCCATCGCTCGACCGCCATGCTCAACATCCTCAACGCGCACTTCGGCATCGGCGCGATCCTCGGCCCGGCCCTGATCGGCCTCGTCGGCTCCGAGCACTATCCGGCGGTCTTCCTCGTCTTCGCCGCCGCCAACCTGCCGCTGCTGCTCTGCCTCAAGGGCGTACGCGACCATGTGCCACATCCCGCCACCGGCGAGCCGGCGCAGGAGCGGGGCGGACGGCAGGTGCTCGGCCGCAGCCTCGGGTCCGTACTCGCCGTCTTCGTCACCCTCTACGTCCTGCACGTCGGTATCGAGGCGGGCGTCGGCGGCTGGGAGCCCACCCATCTGGAGACGGTCGGCTACGGCGCCGGGGTCGCCGCCACCGCCACCTCCGTGTACTGGCTGATGATGACCGTGGGCCGCTTTCTCGTGGCACCGATCGCACTGCGCTACTCCGCCCAGGCCATCATCACCGTCTCGTGCGCCGGCATGACGGTCTGCCTGCTGCTGGCCGCCGTACCGGGGCTCGCCCCCTACGCGTACGCAGGTGTCGGGCTGTTCATCGCACCGATCTTCCCCACCGGGCTGCCCTGGCTCAACAGGGCCGCCCCGCGGGCCCGTAGAGCCGGAGCGGTGGTCATCGCCGCGTCCATGGTCGGCGGAGTCGCGGCCGGACCCGCGCTCGGCAAGGCCATCGAATGGTCCGGCGTCCGTGCGGTGCCCCTCCTGCTGTGCGCGGTCTCGGCGGTGTGCCTGGCGGCCACGGTGTGGCTGATCCGTGCGACGCGAACCGCCGATGCCGTGGCCGATGCCGATGCCGAAGCCGAGGCCGGTGTCGGTGTCGACGCCGGTGTCCGCTGAAGAGCACTCCCGTCCCCGGTCCGGCACGGCCGGGCCCCGCTGAACCTGGTTGAACCGAAAGGAAGTTCCCCACCATGTCCGCTCTGACGACTTCGTCCGACGGTTTCCTCCTCCACGGCGAGCCGTTCCGCATCATCTCCGGCGCGATGCACTACTTCCGCATCCACCCGGACCAGTGGACCGACCGGCTCCGCAAGGCCCGTCTGATGGGCCTCAACACGGTGGAGACGTACGTGCCGTGGAACCTCCACCAGCCGGAGCCCGGCACCCTCGTCCTCGACGGCTTCCTCGACCTGCCGCGCTTTCTGCGCCTCGCCCGCTCCGAGGGACTGCACGTCCTGCTGCGCCCGGGACCGTACATCTGCGCCGAGTGGGACGGCGGTGGCCTGCCCTCCTGGCTGACCACCGACCCCGACATCCGGCTGCGCTCCAGCGACCCCCGCTTCACGGACGCGCTCGACCGCTACCTCGACCTGCTGCTTCCCCCGATCGTGCCCCAACTGGCCGCGAACGGCGGCCCGGTGATCGCCGTACAGGTGGAGAACGAGTACGGGGCGTACGGCACCGACACCGCGTACCTCGAACACCTCGCCCAGTCCCTGCGCTCGCGCGGCATCGACGAACTCCTCTTCACCTGCGACCAGGCCAACCCCGAGCACCTGGCGGCCGGCAGCCTGCCCGGAGTCCTCGCCACCGGCACCTTCGGCAGCAGAATCGCGTCCTCACTCGAGCAGTTGCGCGCCCACCAGCCCGAAGGGCCCCTGATGTGCGCGGAGTTCTGGATCGGCTGGTTCGACCACTGGGGCGAGCCGCACCACGTGCGGGATGCCGATGACGCCGCCGCCGATCTCGACCGGCTGCTCTCGGCGGGCGCCTCCGTGAACATCTACATGTTCCACGGCGGCACCAACTTCGCCTTCACCAACGGCGCGAACCACGACCACGCGTACGAGCCGATCGTGACGTCGTACGACTACGACGCCGCCCTCACCGAGTCCGGCGACCCGGGCCCCAAGTACCACGCCTTCCGCGAGGTGATCGCCCGCCACGCCCCCGTCCCCGACGAGCCGGTCCCGGCGCCTTCTCGCAAACTCCCGCTCACCTCGGTGGAGTTGGACCGCCGGGCGGCACTGCTCCCGCACGCGACCGCCCTGGCCAAGCCCGTACGCGTCGACGCCGACCCGGTGACCGCGGAGGAGCTGGGCCTGCGGTCGGGTTACGTCCTGTACCGCACCACGGTCCCGGACCACGGTGACGGACTCCTGCACTTCTCGGGCGGTGTCGGCGACCGTGCCCAGGTCTTCGTGGACGGCGCCCCCGTCGGCGTACTCGAACGTGAACGCCATGAGGAGGCGCTGCCGGTGCGCGTTCCGCGGGCCGGTGCCTCGCTCGACGTGCTCGTGGAGAACATGGGCGGCGTCAACTACGGCCCGCGCATCGGCGCGCCGAAGGGGCTGCTCGGCCCGGTCACCTTCAAGGGCACGGCTCTGCGGGGCTGGGACTGCCATCCGCTGACTTTCGACAACCTGGGCTCCGTGCCCTTCGCCCCGGCGTCCGAAGCGCCCGAGGACGCCGGTCCCGCCTTCCACCACGGCACCTTCGAGGTCCGCGCGCCCGCCGACACGTTCCTCTCCCTGCCCGGCTGGACCAAGGGCCAGGCCTGGGTCAACGGCTTCCACCTCGGCCGCTACTGGAACCGCGGCCCGCAGCGCACGCTGTACGTCCCGGCGCCCGTACTGCGCCGCGGCACCAACGAACTGGTCCTGCTGGAGCTCCAGGCCACGACCGGCCCCCGCGCGCTGCTCACCGACACGCCCGACCTCGGCCCGGTGAAGCCCTGATGCCCCACCACTTGCGGGTTCCCGCGTCCGTCCCACCGCCGTTAGCGGGCCATCTCCCCTTCGTCGACGCCCCCGGCGTCCCCGACCCGATCGAGGTCACCAGCCGGTACCTCACCCGCGGCGGCCGCCCCTGGTTCCCGGTCTCCGGCGAGTTCCACCACACCCGCCACCCGGCCCGGCACTGGGAGGAGGAACTCCTGAAGATGAAGGCGGGCGGTGTGACCGCCGTCGCCGGCTATGTCATCTGGATCCACCACGAGGAGGCCGAGGGCCGCATCCGCTTCGACGGCGACAGGGACCTGCGGCGCTTCGCCGAACTCTGTGGCCGCCACGGCCTGGACTTCATACCGCGGATCGGTCCCTGGTCCCATGCGGAGGTGCGCAACGGCGGCCTCCCCGACTGGCTGCTCGCCCGCGCCTGCACCCCGCGCACGGACGATCCGGCCTATCTGACCCCCGTACGCACCTGGTTCGAGGCGATCGCCGGGCAGTTGCGCGGGCTCGACCGCGCGCACGGCGGCCCGATCGTCGCGATCCAGATCGAGAACGAGCTCTACGACCGACCGGGCCATCTGCTGACGCTGAAGCGCATGGCCCAGGAGGCCGGGCTGAGCGCCCCGCTCTGGACGGCGACGGCGTGGGGCGGGGTCCGGCTCCCGCCCGACGAACTGCTTCCGCTGTACGGCGGCTACCCCGAGACCTTCTGGACGGAGGCGGACGGCGGCTGGCCCGACACCTGCCGCAAGCATTTCTTCTTCACCCACCGGCGCGACGACGAGGGCATCGGCGCCGATCTGCGGCCGACGACGGTACGCGGTGGCGACCCGGCGGCCCTGGAGGGCCGATTCCCTTGGGCCACCTGCGAGTTGGGCGGCGGAATGGCGGTCGCCTATCACCGCCGCCCGCGCGTCGACGCGGCGGACGTCGGCGCTCTCGGCCTCACCAAGATCGGTTGCGGCTCGGTGTGGCAGGGCTACTACATGTTCCACGGCGGCACCAACCCGCGGGGCGAGCTGACGACCCTCCAGGAGTCCCACGCCACCGGATATCCGAACGACCTCCCCGTCCTGACGTACGACTTCCAGGCGCCGCTCGGCGAGTACGGCCAGTACCGGCCCACGTACGACGAACTGCGGCTCCAGCACCTGCTGTTGGCCGACTTCGGTCAGCTGATCGCGCCCATGCAGTCCGTGCTTCCCGAGCGGCGGCCTGCCGGGCAGTACGACCGGGAGACGCTCAGGTGGGCGGTCCGCGCGGACGGGCAGTCCGGGTTCCTGTTCGTCAACAACCATCAGCCGCACGAGCCGCTGCCGGACCATCCGGACACGTCGTTCACGGTGGAGTTCCCGGACGCCGGTGAACTGACGTTTCCCAGCACTCCGGTGACGGTCCCTCAAGGAGCCTATTTCTGCTGGCCGTTGCGGCTCGACGTGGGCGGGCTGCGGCTCGACTGGGCCACCGCCCAGCCCGTCTGCACGGTCGACGCCGACGGCCGTACGGTCCTGGTGCTGGCCGCGGTCGACGGGATCGCCCCCGAACTCGCCCTGGACACCAGCACGTTGAAGTCGGTCCACGCGCCGACGCGGCAGGTCTCCTCCGTCGGCGGCCGCGTCCTGATCACCGGGCTGCGGCCCGGCACCGACGCCTTTGTCGAGGTCACCACGACGGACGGCAACCAGGTCGGCCTGCTGGTGCTGGACGCGGCGACCGCGCGGACCCTCTACCGGGGTGTCGCGTGGGGAGCGGAGCGGCTGGTGCTCTGCTCCGACGGTGTCGTCTTCGACGAGCACGCCGGGGACGGTCGGGGTGGGCAGGGTGAGGTGCGGGTGCACAGCCGACGGGCCGGGGAGCCGTCGTTCGCCGTGCTGCCGGCGCCGGAGCGGGCGCCGGTGGTGGCGGGGCCGAGCGGGGGGTCAGCGGCAACCGGCGGCACCGGGGCGGTAGTTCAGGAGACGGCGGACGGTGTGTTCACGCGCTACACCGTGCTGGGCGCCGGCCGTCACGCCGTCGTGGAGGCGTCGGCCACGCTGGTCCGGGCCTCCACGGGACCCGCGCCCGAGCCGGTGACGGGTGTGCAGGGCCGGGCGAGCGCCCCGGTGGACAAGCACTTCGACACCGCGGCGGCGGCCGAGTACGACATCGCCGTACCGGACGGCCTTCCGCGCCCGGACACCCTCCTGCGCGTCCACTGGACCGGAGACGTGGCGCGGGCGTACGTGGGGGACACGCTCGTGGCGGACCAGTTCGCCTCCGGGCGCGTCTGGGACATCGCCCTGGACCGCCTCCCCGCGGACGCCCTCCGCGAGAAGGGCCTGCGGCTGCGGGTGCTGCCCCGGCACGCCGACGCCCGGGTGTACGTGGCGGCGGAGGCGGGCGGAGACGGAGGAGGAGAGGTGGCGGCGCGGACGAGCGGAGAAGGGGCAGGAGCGGTGGAGAGGCCGACGAGCGGAGACGGGGGAGCGGTGGAGGCGAGGATCGGGCGCGTCGAGTGGGTGACGGGCCGCACATGGGTGATGCGGGCGGGCTGAGCGCCGGGGCCCGGCCGTCGGGTGAGCCCCGAGGCCCGGCCGCCGGGGCCCTTTCCCTCCCGGCGGCCTATCCTGTGGGCCAGCCGGGCGGGGCACGACCGCCGGGACGAACCCGAAGGACATCACCCGTCATGACCCGAAGTGCCGGTGACGGCGCGCCGCCCCAAGGCCCTCCCAAGGACCTCCCCAAGGGCCGCAGCCGCCGCAACTTCGCGGGCGCGCGGCCGGTGATGGACGACGTGGCGCGCCTGGCCGGCGTCTCCAAGCAGACCGTCTCCCGCGTACTGAACGACAACCCGTCCGTCCGCCCGGAGACCCGCGAGTCGGTCCTGACGGCGATGCGCACGCTCGGTTACCGCCCGAGCCGCAGCGCGCGCTCCCTGGCGAGCGGCAGAACGCGCATGCTGGGTGTGATCTCCTTCGACGCGGCGCGCTTCGGCCCCGCCTCGATCCTGACCGCGATCAACACGGCGGCCCAGGAGGCCGGTTACCTGGTGAGTTCCATCGCGCTGGACACGGCGGACCGGGCCACCGTCGTACGGGCCGTGGACACGCTGTCGGCCGAGGGCGCTGACGGTGTGATCGCCATCGCCCCGCAGCGCTGGGTGGGCAGGGCGCTGGCGGAGGCCCAGCTGGACACCCCGCTGATGGTGCTGGAGAACGACCTGGGCAAGGACGCGTCCTTCGTCACGGCGGACAACCGCGCGGGCGCGCGCAAGGCCACGGAACATCTGCTGGCGCTGGGTCACGCGACGGTCTGGCACATCGCGGGCCCCACGGGCTGGCTGTCCGCGGACCGGAGGGTGGAGGCCTGGCGGGCCGCGCTGGAGGCGGCGGGGGCCGAGATCCCCGAGCCCCTCATCGGCGACTGGAGCGCCGACTCGGGTTACGAACTGGGCCGCCAACTGGCCGCCAGGACCGACGTCACCGCGATCTTCGCCTCCAACGACCAGATGGCACTGGGCCTGTTGCGGGCCCTGTACGAGGCGGGGCGCCATGTCCCGGGCGACGTCAGCGTCGTCGGCTACGACGACATCCCCGAGGCCGCACACCTGCTGCCCCCGCTGACCACGGTCCGCACCGACTTCCCCGAGATCGGCACCCGTTCCCTGCGCCTGCTCCTGTCCCAGCTGGACGGCCCGCCCGAGCCGGCCGTCGGCCGCGTCGTACCGGTCGAACTGATCGTGCGCAGGAGTACGGGACCGGCGCCGGGCCGCTGACCCGTACCCGGGCGACCCGGGCGACCCGGGCACGGCAGGGCCGTCGACCTCGTACGCGGGTCATGGACAAGGAAAATCTGGGCGGATCAGGTGCGTGGTCGGGCACCTCGGCGGGATAGAAAGGACACATGCCGGAGCACGAAACCCCCGCCGGGGCCATGGACGATGTCGACGCGGTGACCCATGCGGTGCTGACCGCCTCCCGCCTTCTCGTCGCGGTCTCGGCGCGCTCGCTCGCCGAGGTCGAGGAGCGCGTGACGCTGCCGCAGGTGCGGATGCTGATGGTGCTCGCCACCCGCGGCGCCACGAAACTCGTCACGCTCGCCGATCTCCTCCAGGTCGCGCCGTCCACCGCCATGCGCATGATCGACCGGCTCATCGCCGCCGGGCTGGCCGACCGCCAGACCAACCCCACCAACCGCCGCGAGACCCTGCTGCAGCTCACGGAGGAGGGGCGGAACACGGTCGCGAACGTGACCGCCCGTCGGCGCGCCGAGATCTCCGCGATCGTCGAACGGCTCACCCCGAAACAGCGCGAGGCACTCGTCGACGCGCTGACGGCGTTCAACGAGGCGGGCGGTGAACCCCTGGCCCCGGCGCTGGACGACGCGGACCCGTACCCCTTGGGCTGGGTGGACGTGCCCGCAACGCACGAGGCCTGAGCCCTCTTTTTTCTGTGGCTGATGCCGCTCGGGTCACCCGGCGCTCGGGCTGGGAGCCGGCGTCGGGGAACTCGTGTTCACATCCAGCCCCGGAGGCTCGTTGAGTACGAGAACGGGTGAGCCCGGCTGCGGCGCCGGCGGTGTCATCTCGTCCTTGGGGAGCTTCGGCGGGGTGGTCTGCTGGAAGTTGACCTGGTCGTAGTTGACGAGTTCGGTCTTCTCCAACACGGTGATGTGGTCGAGAACGGTGTCGTTGGCCAGGTCGGCCAGCTGCCGGATCATGGTGTTCTGGGTGCTGGCCCGGATCTTGGCGATGGTCGGGAAGATCTGCCCGTGCGTCACCCGCATGATGTTCACCGCGGTCGTGTCGAACTGTTTGCCGTTGCTGCCGTCCACCGTCGCCACGAACTGCTGCTGTTGCGGGCTGGCCTGGTTGGGCAGGGTGATGCCCAGCTCGGGAGCGATGTTCCGGCACATCTCGTCGAGCCCGGAGTGCCCCGCGACCAGATGCTCCCCGGCCTCCTTCATCTCCGGGGTCGTCCCCCGCTCCATCGCCATCAGCCCCAGCGGGTGCTCCCACAACCCCGCCGCCCGAACCTTGATGACGAAGTCCCGGTCGGCCTCCGTCAACGGCCCGTACCGGGTGTTGGCGATGATCCGTGCCTGGTCGGTCGTCGTCTTCTCGATCCCGACGAGGGCGGGGTAGGCCAGCGCGGTGAGCGTCACGGCCAGCCCACCGATCACGAATACGGTTCCTGCCGTGCGTTGCGTTACGCGCATGGTGCCTCCTGGGTGAACGGCTCGGTCCACAGGGGGTACGGATGAGAAGCACAATGCAATCATTGCGCAGGGTAAATTTTGCACTCTGCCGCTCGTGCGGCTCCCTCAGCTCCCTCGGCTCGTCCCGTCCTCCCGCCGACGGGTCGTACCTTCCAGTACGCCCCTAGGGTGGTCGGGCATGGGAACGGCCCACACCATCTCTGTTCGGGGGAGGGCGCCATGCCACGTCCGCGCCATGCCAGGTGGTCGATCTTCTTGATCATGACGTTGGTCGCCGCGATCCAACTGGGGTCGATACCCAGTGCTTCCGGTCACGGTGACCACGGCGGTGAAGGCCGCGTCGTCGAGCCGCGCAAGAAGATGGACGGAGTGACCGGACGCGATGCCATGGGGGAGGGCTGGTACCGGACGTTCACCCTGCCCGCGGCGGAGAACCCGTGGTTCGAGAAGGGCGAGCGGTGCGTGAAGCTCGGACGCACCGGCAAGGTCCTCCTGGCCATCGGAAACGGTCCCCCGCAGAACTGCACCGTGAAAGAAGGAACAGCGGTGTTCGTCCACGGGATCACGACTGTCTGCGACGACGTCGAGGAGCCTCCGTACTACGCGGTCGGCGAAGCCGCCCAACGCAAGTGCGCCCGGGCCGACCTCCGTGCCACCACCGAGTCGGTGCGGCTCACCGTCGACGGCGGCAAGGCCATCGATCTCCAGAAGCGACGCTTCGCGATATGCGCACCGCAGCAGGCGGTTCAGCTGCGGCCGGACAACTTCCTGGGCATACCCGCCCAGCCCGCGACCTTCACCGCCTGCGGGTGGGTGGCATGGCTGACGGACCTCGCGCCGGGCCGGCACGTCCTCCGGTCGGAAGCGACCTTCGTCGGCGGAAGCGAGCCGCACGTGTGGGCTCCCGTCATCAACGTGGTCCGCAAGAACCACCGTTGAGGACCTTCGGGCCGCGGCGACCGGACGATCCGCGGCATGTCAGTGGCCCGTGGCACGATCGCGGACATGACTTCGATCGACGAACCGCTCCTGCTCAAGACGGCCGCCGAGTACGGCGTTCCCGGCCCCGTCGCACAGGAGTTGATGGCCCGGACCCGGCCGTGCCTCTATCTGGTGCTGGACAGGGAACTGCCCGAATCCCAGCGGGGAAGCGCCCGCCCCGCCGCACGAACGGGCGGGCTCCCCGCACTGCCGGAAGGGGTGGACTGGCCCGAGGGCAGAGAGCCGCTCGTACTGAGCGTCGACTGCGCGGCCCTGCCCCAGGGCGTCCTGGACGTCGAACTGCCCGCCGACGGTCAGCTGTTGTTCTTCACGCACATCTCGTACCCGCCCGAGTCGTCCGCGGTACTCCATGTCCCGGCAGGAGCACGCACCACGGAGCGCGCGGCGACACACGAATGCATGGGTGAGGCCATGGAGACCACGGTCTACGAACCACGCACCCTGTATCCCGTGCCCGGACTGACCCTGGACGGTGACTGGGAAGGGGGCCCGCAGACCAGCGCGTTCCTGGACGGCGACGGAGCCGAAGAGGTGTTGGAGAGTTTCGAGGAAGCCGTCCTCGACCTGGCCTATGGCGGAAGCCGTCCCGGCGTCTGCGTGCAGCTGGGCGGGTTCTCCGACCCGTGGGACATGGCACCGGACGAGGGCGATCTCGTACTCTTCGCACAGCTGGCCGGCCAGGCGATCGACTACGACGTATGCACCATGAACCTGATCGTGGGCACACGGGAGGCCATCGCGTCCGGACGGTATACCGACCTCGTGTACGACCAGCAGACCTGATCCGGGCCTTGGTCGGCCTCGTCGGTCTTGTTGTTCTTTTCGTCCTCGCCGGGTGCGGTCGCTCGGGCGGGTGCGTCCTCATAGCCCCACCAGGACTCGGTCTGCGCCGGGACGAGCAGCATGGCCGGGAGTTCGGGATCACGGGCGCCGGCGTAGTTCATCCGGACCTCGCAGAGGTCGACGGTCTGTTCCGGGTGGCCGTGCGGGACGTAGATCTCGGCGTGGTGGGCGGCCTCCAGGCAGGTCTTCAGGTGGGCCGCCGGGTGAGCCTTCGGGTACGTCTCGGGGTGGTTCATCGGGTGACCGCCGCGCCGACGAGCTCGGCGGTGGCGTCCCGCAACCGACCGGCCAGGGCGTGATCGAGGCCGGCCTTGCCCGGCCGACGGATGGCCGGGGACCCCCGGAAGCCGCCCAGGCCGTCGTCGGGCCCGACGTAGGAGTTGCCGGGGACGTCTTCGGTGGCGGCGTACGGCAGCGACAGCGCGCCACGCTCCGGGTCATTGGTGAGGAACGCAAACCGGTTGATGACGTTCGACCGGGACTGGGCTGTCGGCGAGGTGCGGGCGATACCGGGGCTGGCAAGCACCGAACGAACGGGGCTGCCTGCGACGGTCAACTGGCGCTGCAGCTCCAGTGAGACAGGACGACTGCGAGCTTCGACTGGGTCTTGGCTCCGTGACCCGTGACCCGTGACCCGTGACCCGTGGTTCGGCGGTTGCGGTTCAGCGGTTGTGGTCTGGCTGTCGTGGGTTGGCCGCAATGGGTGTTGGCCGCCATGGGCTGGCGGTTATGGGTACGAGGCGACCGGTGATCGCATCGCCAGTGAACTCGCCGCACCACGGGCACTGGAAGGACATGCGGAACCACTGAATGGCAGGTCGTGGCCAAGCCGCGCGGGATGGCCAACGATGAGGACCATGGGCCATACGTTCGATCGCTCGTCCCTAGGCGCCTTCCTGAGCACCCGTCGGACGGCACTGCAACCGGAGGACGTCGGACTGCGCCGCGGACAACGCCGACGCGCTCCGGGCTGCGCCGCGAGGAGGTGGCGGAACTGTGCACCATGCCCGCCGACTACTTCGTCCGCCTGGAACGCGGCGACGGCCCGCAACCGTCGGAGCAGATGATCGCGGCGATCGCCCGCAGCCTACGCCTGACCCCCGACGAACGAGACCACCTGTTCCTGCTCGCGGGTTACCGAACGGCCCGCCGCGACCTACGCGTTCAGCATGTGAGCCCCGGCCTGATGCGGGTCATGGACGGCCTGTCCGACACCGACACCACCGCGCAGGTCATAGGCCCGCTGGGCGAGACGCTGCTGCAGACCCCGTCCGCGATGGCACTGCTCGGCGAGCAGACCCAATACACGGGCAACGCCCGCATCGCGACCTGCCGTTGGTTCACCGATCCGGCCGCCCGTGAGCGCTACGCCCCCGAGGAACACGACAACAACAGCCGCACCAACACAGAAAGCCACGAAAAACGCACCTTGAAGTCCTGGGCACGGACCGCTTCGCGGCCGAGGCCGAGTGACACCCCGCCCTGAAATCGACGGCACTCTCTTGATCCGCAATCCGCTGAGTCCTTGTGAAGCTCAGGCTGGTAGTCAGGCAGACGTGCTGGATGGCCAGCTTCCCGGTGCTCAAGTCGCGCTGCTACCGCACCACTTGGATCGCTTGCCGGGCACTGGCGTGGTCCAGGTGGCTGAACGCGGCGACTTTGAGCCGGTAGATCTCTTCGCGGTGGTGGGAGTGGTCGCGGGTGCGGTGCCCGAGCGGGACGTCCCGCCACGGCAGCTTCCTGACCTGGGCGTACAGGCCGTGACGGTTCTTATTCACGACAGTCACGTAGTGAGCGCCGCGGCCGATCGGACAGGCCCCGTGATCATGCTTGGTGTGCAGAGGGTCGGTGGTCACCACCGAGTTCTTCAGATCCAAGCCGTCCAGCAGGTGTGCCAAGAAGCGGACCGTTGCCGGCAGTGCTTTTCTCGCAGAGTTTCAGGGAAACAGAAGGGTTGGCGGACACCTGGATGGGTTAGGTATCGGTGCGTAGTACTCGAAACGACGCCCGATGCAACCCCGTCGCCCCGAGCCCTACGGAGGTCGCCATCAGCGAGAGCACGCGCGGCACGTTCGTCAAGGGGTGTCGAGTGAGGGAATTTGACTCAATCCAGCTGATGGCCGAACTGGGGTATGAGTTCGTCGGTCTACATGCGATCACGTCGCTGGAGATCCCGGACTTGGCGCAAGCCCGGCGGCTCGCGGAGCTGACGGCGGAGCACGGTTTGGCGATCAGTCCGGTGCTCCTCACCAAGGTCGTGGACGTCGCACAGATCACTCGGGCGCTCGCGTATACCAGGATCAATTGGCTGCAGCTGCATCACCAGTGGTCGATGAGCGGCCTGGTGGAGCTGCACAACGAGTTACGCAGGCATGGATCCCCGGCCGGGATCATCCTGCTGGTCGACCCAACGACAGCTCTGGACCGGCGGCTTGTCGACGAACTCCTGCACCTGGTGGACTTCGTGATCCTTGACCACAGTGCGGGCGGCACCGGGCGACTACTTTCGTCCGATTCCGTCCGGCGGGCTCTGGAGGTGATCGACCCGGGTCGGGTGTTCATGGCCGGAGGGCTCGACGCGGGCAATGTTGCCGAGATTGTGCGTCGATACAATCCGTACGCAGTCGACACGCAGAGTGGACTATTGAATTCAACCGGAAAGCAAGACCCCGAAAAGTTGGCAGCGTTCATCCGCGCAGTTCGCGGTGCTTCAGCGGGCGAGCTTCTACCGGAAAAGCGGTAAAGTCGGTGCGATATGGCGATTCGTATGGCCCGTTCTCGGACTACTCGGCCCCTTTTTGGGAGAGTATTGACGTATCTGCCATTTCTGACGAGCATGTGGTCTCGAAACTGCACCTGCTGGACAACTTGGAGGTTTCGTCCCCCTATCGAGGAACTTCCGTTCCTGTATGGCGTCGCATCTGGAAGTCCCTTGATTGCCTGGATCACTTCAGCGACGTACCTCAGGAATGGAAGCACGCGGCACTTTTTCTTTTCGCTAACACGGTATACCTTCCACAGGTTTTGCTGAACGACGCCTGGAGGGCGTTGTATCTAGAACTCTGCGAAAGGGAACTCGGCTGCGACTCGGTCGGAGCCCGTCAACGAATACTTGACAGCATTCATATCTTCGAGAATGACCCCAGCGCCATGACTGGAACGTTCTGCCACGTCAATGGGCTCGAGGGGCGGTTGGACAATCAGCGGCTGCAGCGGGTCGAGGGCGTCGACAAGTTGGCCGATGTGCTCCTCGATCTACTCAATCCGGCTAAACGAGACCGGGCGAGAGCCATGCTGGTTCCGTTGTTCGCCAAACCGTATTGGGTTATTCTGGTTGATAAGTCATTGAGTGGCCATTCCCTGGAAACGGATCTGCGGCGGTTGGCCATCGCGCGGAGCATTGCCGAAAAAGTGGGATTCAAACCGCCGAAGGTAGTGGTGCTGTGCCAGGTTCTCACCAGCAAGGCTGTCGATGCGATCCAGGCGATTGTCCAGGATCTTCCGGCCGGCGCGCTAGCGTGGTATTGCGCGGTACTGTTCGATGACCGACACAGTATTACCCACCCCGACTCAACTCTGATAGCTGATGTTGCGATAAGAGAAAGCGCGCTCGAGCTGTGTCACTGGTTTTCGGCGCGCTTCATCAAGTCGGATAGCAGACTAGCGCGAATGCGTGATCGAAGTGGCGATGACCTGGAGTTTGGTTACCGCGCCTGCGGGCTTACCCTCGTTGACTACTCCAATTGCCCGACTGACTCATTGCCGATCTTCTGGTATGCGACGGAGCCGACCGCCGAGGACATATATGTGGGCCCCTACGTGCGAGTGCACTCCAGAATTGGGAATCAGAGTGCTGAGCCCTCGTCGAACAAGTGGATCGACTTGGAATCCAACCAAGATATTGTGGACGCTTTACGCGACTCGGCCCAAGGTGGAGCCTCATGACAAATCTCCGCGTCGGCGACCTGAGTGTAGTTCGGTCCATCATCCGAGAATGCTCTCGTAAACAATTGGTGGTGATCCTGGCGCCGAATTTTGAGGAGCGGTCCACCCTGTGTTGTGAAGAGCTGCTCGACATGATTCGAGCCGAGTATCACGCCCACCCGGGTGCCGTGCGTATTAACTGGATCATTTTTACCCTTCAGGGCAGACACAGCCCCACGTTCCTGGATGCAATCAAGGCAGTGAATGTTCGCAAGGTGATTCGATCGCTGCATTTATCGGAGCAGCGGGACAGAGTGGTGCACAAGATTCTAGAGTATCCGATTGACCAGGGCAGGTTCGTCAGCGAATTGGCGCTGTTGATGCGTGGAATATCGAGAATCGATGAGCTGATCGTTGACTACTCCGCTTTTCCTCGAAACCTCCTCTCGGCGTTGATAGAAGAAGTCGAAAAGTCTGGAGATTCGAGCAGCAAGTTTCCTCTGGTAGAGAACGTCACGTTGCTTTATGCATGGTCGGAGAGCTATCCGAAGGCGGCGGGTCCAGAGCTTCTGGGCGAAGTGGTCGGCCACTTCAGCCGCTTGCCTCTTCGTAGCCTGCTTGACGGGCGCAACCACGCTGAAGTCGTAATCTTCGCGGCAGGTACTACGCATGACACGTTTTCCCTGCTTGAATCAGTCCGAGACAACGGAATGGGGAACCAGATCGGAATTCATCTGGTCAACTTCGTTCATACGGACAACTTGCTGGAATCGCGCCTAAAGCTGCGTAACCACTACACGATACTCCGGGACGCGCCATTGCACGGTGTGCAGGTTCGCTACGTCTTTACCGTGCGCCATGCGCTGGCATACATGCGCGATGTGGCGCGGATTTGTGTGCAGGCTACTGAGGAGGGTTCGCGGTCACTTCTGGCGATTGGCTCATTCGGGCCGAAGCCAATCGCCGTTGCCGCTCAGTTCGTGGTCCAGGAATTCTTGCGAAAATGTAGCTCGGTCGGCGATGCGCGGGCTGACGTTCTCAACAGCAGAGGGTCGCAATATCTCTCACCCTACTCCCTTGGATCAAGCAAAATCGGAGTATTCGAGTATCAACCGAGAGGGAACTCGACGTCTTTCCTGGAGTAACGTCGAGGGGTGGCCGTCCATCCTAGCCCGCACCGCCCCTGCCCAGCCTCTGCCTCGCCTCAATGATGAAGGCATCCGTTTCGTCGGCCGAACGCTGAGCCCGGGTGGCGAGATCCTCGGCATCGGTGGCGTCGAGGATCTGGATGGTCAGTTCCACCAACTCGCGCGCACGCCGGGCGAAATCCTCATCGTCCGTGACCAGCTGTACCCGGTACATGGTGCTGCGGGCGGCTGCCCTTAGCCGCCATGAATCGGACCTCGCTCGTGCGTACTCGTCACTGTCGGCAGGGCTCTCACGGCGGGTCGTCCACCTGATGAGTTGACCTCCGCGGAGATCTGCCACGCTCTCGACGAGCGCACCGTAAGCGCCGATCCTCTCCGCGCGAAGCCGTTCGCGGGCGGTCATCGCATGGATGTAGACCGCCTGACGCTTCTGGAAGTAGTAGGTGAGCGCCGAACCGAGCAGTGTTCCGAGTACGGCGATGCCTGTCACCACGGCTGGTTCCATTGCCGAATCATCCCTCACAGCGCGCATGGCTGGGGTACGCGTGCAGGAAGAGTCCGGCTATGGTGCTCCTCTCGAATTGCCTTTCCGTATGCCGTCGTTCTCGCGAATGTGGAAGCAGACGCGAGAGCCGGCGCTCCTGCCGGAACAGGTCTCGTCCGTGCTCGCTTTCCGGCCGAACGACCTACGGTCGGCGGACGTCTCGTAGTGGCTCAACTCCGGAGTACCGGCACCGGACGTGGCCGCTCGCGCGGGTCACTCGGTCGACGTGCTGCTCAAGATCCACGCGAAGTGCATCGACGGCCAGGAGCACGAGATGAACGACTCACACGGCACTCACACGAAAGCCTCTGAGATCCGGGGCTTTCGCCGTATCGGAGGTGTGTCGGAAGCTACGCTCAAGAGGCCGGAAACGGTCACTGACCTGCCGCGAAGCCCCGCAAGATCAACACGCTATTACAACGTGATCGCTGGCAAACGGCTGCTTTCGGCGGCATCCGCCTGCACATACGCCAAGACCCCGTCCTCAGCTACGCGCTGATGGCGGGGTCTCTGGGCACCTCATACAGGGTGCCCCCGGCAGGATTCGAACCTGCGCACACGGCTCCGGAGGCCGTTGCTCTATCCCCTGAGCTACGGGGGCGTGTCGGGCGCTGTGGTTGCGGCGACGGGTAGAACCCTACCAGCTCTTTCGGGGTCGTCATGAACGGGTTTTGGGGGTCGGGGAGGGGGTGTCGGGGGTCGTTCCGATCTTGAGTGACGGGCGGGTTGCGGGCGGGTTCGGGATCGCCCGCGCGGGGTGGAAGTGGGGAAAAGCCGGACGCGGCCCCACGTGCCGACCTACTCTCGAGTTGTGCCAGGCGCGTCGGGTCGGGTGCTTGTTGTGGACGACAACAAGGTCATCCGGCAACTGATCAGGGTCAATCTCGAGCTGGAGGGTCTCGAGGTCGTGACCGCGGCCGACGGTGTCGAGTGTCTGGACGTCATCCACCAGGTCCGGCCCGATGTGGTCACCCTCGATGTGGTCATGCCCCGGCTCGACGGATTGCGTACCGCCGCCCGGCTCCGCGCCGATCCGCGGACCCGTAACCTTCCCCTCGCCATCGTCAGCGCCTGCAACCAGTACGAGGTCGAGAACGGCCTCGACGTCGGCGTCGACGCCTTCCTCGCCAAGCCCTTCGAGCCCGCCGAACTGGTCAGGCTCGTACGCCAGTTGTTGGAGCGGCGGGAGGCTCCGGCCACCAGCCCGTCTTTTGACAGTGCCGAGACCGTCTACGGCGGCTCCGGCGAGACCGAGCGCGCCGGCCGCACCGGCAGCTGAGCCGACGGCCGAACTTGACGGCCAAGCTCGACGGTCGAGACCCTTTCGCCGCCAGCCGCCAGCCGCCAGCCGCCAGCCGCCAGCCGCCAGCCGCCAGCCGCCAGCCGCCAGCCGCCAGCCGCCAGCCGCCCGACGGCCGCGCCAGCCGCCGCCCGACGGCCGCAGGGGTCGTGGCGACGTGTCCGCCCGCAGCGGATGACGCGTCCCCGCCAGGTTCCCCGCAATGCCATCCCACGCGATCCCACTTCATCGCGCCGTCGGCTGATCGAGGACGGACATGTCGACGCAGCCCCGACCCCACCCACACCGCAGCCCCGACCCACCTCCAGCGACTCGGCGACCCGCCGCAGCAACCCCCACCGGCCCCCACCAGTCCACTGCCCCGCCCCGTCCCACCCACGCGCCCCGCCCCCGCCCCCGCGCCCGCGCCCGCCCAACCTCCCCCACCGTCCACATCCCGGACCCTCCCCCAAACCAGTTCGCCTACCCACCCCCCTCCTCCCCTACGCTTGTCCCGTGACCCCCGTCGAGCTCTCCCGTACCGTCCTGCGTGCAGTGCGCTGTGCGGTGGACGCGGGTGAGCTTGCCGCGCCGGTGCCGGAGTGGGCCCAGGTCGCGCCCCCGGGTCCCGGCGGCCGCGGGGACTACGCCACGAACGTCGCCCTGCAGCTGGCCCGCCCCGCCGGCCGCCCGCCGCAGGAGGTCGCCGAGATCCTGCGGCCGCACCTCGCGGGCGCGGAAGGCGTGGCCGGTGTCGACATCACCGGGCCCGGCTTCCTCAACATCACCCTCGACGGCGGCGGGGAGCAGGCCCTCGTCGCCGAGGTACTGCGGCGCGGCGCGCGGTACGGGTTCGTCGACGAGCCCACCGGAGACCTCGTACAGCTTCACCATCCCCGTGAAGTGCGCGCCGCCGTCACCGCTCAGGCCGTCGCCCGGATCCTTCGCTCCCAGGGCGCCCTCGTCCGTACGTCCTGTGAGGACGAACCCGACCCGACCTGGGAAGCCGTCCTCGGTGTCAGCGTCGACGCCCACGGCAGGCCCGGCGCGCCGGCGCCCCTCAAGGTCAACGTCCGGCCCGTGCCGGCCGTCCAGGACCCCATCCCCCTCGGCCGCGACGCCGCCCGCTGGGCGCTGCTGCACCCCGCCTCGCACGACCACCCCCGCATCACCGCGGAGCACCTCGTCCAGCGCGAGACCAACCCCCTCTTCAGGGTCCGGTACGCCCACGCCCGCACCCGGGCCCTCAGCCGCAACGCCGCCGACCTCGGCTTCACCAGCGCCCCCGGCGACGTACAGGGCGACATGACGCACCTCGTCGACGCCCTCGCCGCTTACCCCCGCACCCTCGCCACCGCCGCCCGCCACCGTGCTCCCGACCGTCTCGCCCGGCATCTCGTCACCACCGCCGACGCGATTCTCGGCATCCAGCACACCGTGCTTCCGCTGGGTGACGAGAAACCCTCGGCCGCCCACCGTGCCCGGCTCGCGCTCGCCGAAGCCGCCGGGACGGTGCTGGCCGGCGGCCTGTCCCTGCTCGGCATCGACGCCCCAGAACATCTCTAGATGTCTCCAGAAACTCCGAGAAAGCCCATACAGTCATGAGCCGTTCCGCACACCCCGCCGGGCCCCGTCACGCCGATGTCTGGCCCGAGGGCCACTACTCCGCCCCGCCCGCCGACCTGAACGCCCTCGACCCGAAGGTCTGGGCGCAGACCGTCACGCGTACGGACGCCGGTGAGGTCAGCGTCGGGGGGATCGGCGTCGCCGCGCTCGCCGAGGAGTTCGGTACGCCCGCCTACTTCGTCGACGAGACCGACTTCCGGGCGCGGGCGCGTGCCTGGCGTACCGCCTTCGGGAACGACGCCGACGTGTTCTACGCAGGCAAGGCGTTCCTCTCCCGCGCCATCGTGCGCTGGCTGCACGAGGAGGGGCTCAACCTCGACGTGTGCTCCGGCGGTGAGCTCACCACCGCCCTGTCCGCCGGGATGCCCGCCGACCGCATCGCCTTCCACGGCAACAACAAGTCGACGGACGAGATCACCCAGGCCATCGAGAGCGGTGTCGGGCGGATCGTCCTCGACTCGTTCCAGGAGATCGTGCGCGTCGCGCACATCGCCCAGTCGCTCGGCAAGCGGCAGCGCGTGCAGATCCGTGTCACCGTCGGCGTCGAGGCCCACACGCACGAGTTCATCGCGACCGCGCACGAGGACCAGAAGTTCGGCATCGCGCTCGCGGACGGACAGGCCGCCGAGGCCGTACGGCGGGCGCTGACCCTCGACGGGCTCGAACTGATCGGCATCCACTCCCACATCGGGTCGCAGATCTTCGACATGGCGGGCTTCGAGGTCGCCGCGCGCCGTGTCGTGGCCCTCCTCGCCGCCGTCCGTGACGAGCACGGTGTCGAGCTGCCCGAGATCGACCTCGGCGGTGGCCTCGGTATCGCCTACACCAGCGACGACGACCCGCGCGAGCCGCACGAGATCGCCAAGGCGCTCGGCGAGATCGTCACGCGCGAGTGCGAGGCCGCCAAGCTGCGCACGCCCCGGATCTCCGTCGAGCCCGGGCGCGCCATCGTCGGACCCACCGCCTTCACCCTCTACGAGGTCGGCACCATCAAGCCCCTCGAAGGACTGCGTACGTACGTCTCCGTCGACGGCGGCATGTCCGACAACATCCGCACCGCGCTGTACGACGCCGAGTACAGCGTCGCGCTCGTCTCCCGTACGAGCGACGCCGAACCCATGCTCGTACGCGTCGTCGGCAAGCACTGCGAGAGCGGCGACATCGTCGTGAAGGACGCCTTCCTGCCCTCCGACCTGGCGCCCGGCGACCTCATCGCGGTGCCGGCCACCGGTGCGTACTGCCGCTCGATGGCGAGCAACTACAACCACGCCCTGCGCCCGCCGGTCGTCGCGGTCCGCGACGGCGAGGCGCGCGTGATCGTCCGCCGCGAGACGGAGGAGGACCTCCTGCGTCTCGACGTCGGCTGACAGGAACGACGGCACAATGCTGAGCGGGGCGGAAGATCTCCTGTCTGCCGCCCTCGTGCAAATGAAATAGACATCTCACGATCCGGACGAGGGATAGAAACCCCCGTCCGGTGAGTGAGACTGGTCCCACCGTGACGGTATGAGGAAACGAGGTCGGATGATGCGTACGCGTCCGCTGAAGGTGGCGCTGCTGGGCTGTGGGGTTGTCGGCTCAGAGGTGGCGCGCATCATGACGACGCACGCCGACGATCTCGCCGCGCGCATCGGCGCCCCCGTCGAACTGGCGGGTGTGGCGGTACGCCGGCCCTCCAAGGTGCGTGAAGGCATCGACCCCGCCCTCGTCACCACCGACGCCACCGCGCTCGTCAAGGGCGGGGACATCGACGTCGTCGTCGAGGTCATCGGCGGTATCGAGCCCGCCCGTACGCTCATCACCACCGCCTTCGAGCACGGCGCGTCCGTCGTCTCCGCGAACAAGGCGCTCCTCGCCCAGGACGGTGCCGCGCTGCACGCACTCGCCGAGGAGCAGGGCAGGGACCTCTATTACGAGGCCGCCGTCGCCGGTGCCATCCCGCTGATCCGCCCGCTGCGCGAGTCCCTCGCCGGCGACAAGGTCAACCGGGTGCTGGGCATCGTCAACGGCACCACCAACTTCATCCTCGACAAGATGGACTCGACGGGGGCCGGCTACCAGGAGGCTCTCGACGAGGCCACCGCGCTCGGGTACGCCGAAGCCGACCCGACCGCCGACGTCGAGGGGTTCGACGCCGCCGCCAAGGCCGCCATCCTCGCCGGCATCGCCTTCCATACACGCGTGCGTCTCGACGACGTCTACCGCGAGGGCATGACCGAGGTCACCGCCGCCGACTTCGCCTCGGCGAAGCGGATGGGCTGCACCATCAAGCTGCTCGCCATCTGCGAGCGGGCCGCCGACGGGGGATCGGTCACCGCGCGCGTGCACCCCGCCATGATTCCGCTGAGCCACCCCCTCGCCTCCGTGCGCGGCGCGTACAACGCCGTGTTCGTCGAGTCGGACGCCGCCGGGCAGCTCATGTTCTACGGGCCGGGCGCCGGCGGTGCGCCGACCGCCTCCGCCGTTCTCGGCGACCTGGTCGCGGTCTGCCGCAACAAGCTCAGCGGTGCTACCGGTCCCGGCGACTCGGCGTACACCCAGCTGCCCGTGAGCTCCATGGGCGAGGTCGTGACCCGCTATCACATCAGCCTCGATGTGGCGGACAAACCGGGTGTTCTCGCCCAGGTTGCGACCGTTTTCGCCGAGCACGGTGTCTCGATCGATACCGTTCGGCAGCAAGGCCGACAGGACGGGGGCGGCGAGGCCTCTCTCGTCGTCGTCACGCACCGCGCGTCCGACGCGTCCCTCAACGGGACCGTCGAGGCGTTGCGCAACCTCGACACCGTGCGGGGTGTCGCCAGCATCATGCGGGTTGAAGGAGAGTAACGAGCAATGACCCACCAGTGGCGCGGAATCATCGAGGAGTACCGGGACCGGCTGCCGGTATCCGACACCACGCCGGTCGTGACGCTGCGCGAGGGCGGCACGCCGCTCGTGCCGGCGCAGGTGCTCTCCGAGCGCACGGGCTGCGAGGTCCACCTCAAGGTCGAGGGTGCCAACCCCACCGGGTCCTTCAAGGACCGCGGCATGACCATGGCCATCACACGGGCCAAGGAGGAGGGCGCGAAGGCCGTCATCTGCGCCTCGACGGGCAACACGTCGGCCTCCGCCGCCGCGTATGCCGTACGCGCCGGAATGGTCTGTGCCGTTCTCGTCCCGCAGGGCAAGATCGCCCTCGGCAAGATGGGCCAGGCGCTCGTGCACGGCGCGAAGATCCTCCAGGTCGACGGCAACTTCGACGACTGCCTCACGCTGGCGCGCAGCCTCTCCGACAACTACCCGGTGGCGCTGGTCAATTCGGTGAACCCGGTGCGTATCGAGGGGCAGAAGACCGCCGCCTTCGAGATCGTGGACATGCTGGGCGACGCCCCCGACATCCACGTCCTCCCGGTGGGCAACGCGGGCAACATCACCGCGTACTGGAAGGGGTACACCGAGTACGCCGCCGACGGCATCGCCAGGCAGACCCCGCGCATGTGGGGCTTCCAGGCGTCCGGTTCCGCGCCCATCGTGCGCGGCGAGGTCGTCAAGGACCCCTCGACGATCGCCACCGCGATCCGCATCGGCAACCCGGCCTCGTGGAAGTTCGCACTGGCCGCGCGGGACGAGTCGGGCGGCTTCATCGACGAGGTGACGGACCGTGAGATCCTGCGCGCCTACCGCCTGTTGGCCGCTCAGGAGGGTGTCTTCGTCGAGCCCGCCTCCGCGGCCTCGGTCGCAGGTCTGCTCAAGGCCGCCGAGCAGGGCAAGGTCGACCCGGGCCAGCGCATCGTCTGCACGGTGACCGGAAACGGCCTCAAGGACCCCGACTGGGCCGTCGCGGGCGCACCGCAGCCGGTCACGGTCCCGGTAGACGCGGCAACGGCCGCAGAACGCCTAGGCCTCGCGTAACACGGGACCTCGGCCTGGCAAAGCCCGACACCAACACCGGCCCACCAACAGCGAGTGAGCCGAAGGGGCGCGCCTGTGTCGAGACGGCGAACGCGCGGAGCGCCCGACGAAGGAGGGTCGAGCACGATCGCCGTCTCGACACAGGCTTTTGCGCCCCGGAGGCGAACCGAGCTCCAAAAAAAGGGGGGGTGCACGAGGGGCTTACGACACGCATCGTGCGCCTCCTGTGCGCCCTATGTCGCCACAGAACCTTCCTTCGATAGGCTGTACCGAACCCGCCCGCCGCATATGCCGCGGTGCCGCGCCGTCCCTGCGGCCTCCGGGTCTTCCGCATTTTCCGTATGTCTCGCAGGATTTCGACAATCTCGCAGCTCAAGCTCAAGGAGAGTCATCGAGCGATGGCCGGTCCAGCGTTCCGCGCCGCCGCCGTCCGGGTGCGCGTCCCCGCCACCAGTGCCAACCTCGGCCCGGGCTTCGACGCCTTCGGTCTGTCACTGGGGCTGTACGACGACGTGGTCGTCCGGGTGGCCGACTCCGGACTGAACATCGACATCGCAGGCGAGGGCAGCGAGACGCTCCCACGCGACGAGAACCACCTGCTCGTACGCTCCCTGCGCACCGCCTTCGATCTGCTCGGCGGACAGCCGCGCGGTCTCGAGATCGTCTGCGCCAACCGCATCCCGCACGGCCGGGGCCTCGGCTCCTCGTCGGCGGCCATCTGCGCGGGCATCGTCGCCGCACGCGCTGTGACCATAGGCGGGGACAGCAAGCTCGACGACGAGGCGCTGCTGGAGCTCGCGACGGAGATCGAGGGCCACCCCGACAACGTCGCGGCGTGTCTGCTGGGCGGCTTCACGCTGTCCTGGATGGAGGGCGGATCGGCGCGCGCCATCAGGATGGAACCCGCCGATTCCATCGTTCCGGTGGTTTTCGTACCGGCCAAGCCGGTCCTGACGGAGACCGCGCGAGGACTGCTTCCGCGCTCCGTTCCGCACGTCGACGCGGCAGCCAACGCGGGCCGCGCCGCACTGCTTGTCGAGGCCCTGACCAGGCGCCCCGAGCTGCTGCTGCCCGCCACCGAGGACCGACTGCACCAGGAGTACCGCGCCCCGGCCATGCCGGAGAGCGCGGCGCTGGTGGAGCGGCTGCGGGCCGACGGAATTCCCGCGGTGATCTCCGGCGCCGGGCCCACCGTGCTCGCGCTCGCCGCCGACACCGCGGCCGACAAAGTCGCACGACTGGCGGGCGAGGGCTGGGCGGCCAACCGGCTGGGCCTCGACGCCACGGGGGCGAGCGTGCTGCCGCTTGCTCCGTGACACACGGTCGCCGGATTTCGAGAGGGGGAATGTTTGTTGGATCCGGTAGTGTTAACCTCAAGTCTGCACCCGACCCCACCATGGCGAGGTGCTTCACGTCCCCGTCCGGGACAACCATTCTTCCGGGAGCCCCCCAAATCGCTTTGTGCCATGCATTGGGTGCTACGCGCTGAGCGGTGCTGAGCACGCTCCGGAACCGGCGTGACCGAGCCGATGGACACGGAACCTCAGTGCCCCGGCCCCGGGAATCGCCATCCCAGAAATTCCCTCCGCCTTTTGGCGGACCACCGCCCCGGCACGGTCCACACAGCAAGGACCACTGTCGGACAGCACAACCGGTCGCCGAGCCAGACAGGCCGACGTCCGCTCCAGGGAAGGACCCTTCGTGAGCGACACCACCGATCTGATGGGCGCACGTGTCGAGGAGACCGCTGCTGCGCCCGCCACGGACGCCTCCGCGCCTGCCACCGGTGCCGGCTCCCGTCGGCGCCGCGGTACCGGCCTCGAGGGCATGGTGCTGGCCGAGCTGCAGCAGGTCGCATCCGGCCTCGGCATCAGGGGCACCGCGCGGATGCGCAAGAGCCAGCTGATCGAGGTCATCAAGGAGGCGCAGGCGGGCGGGGGTGCTCCGGCCAAGGCCGAGACCGCCACCGAGACCAAGCCGAAGCGCCGGGCCACCTCCAAGGCTCGTACGGGCGACGACGCCGCTCCCGCCGACAAGAAGGCGGAGGTCAAGGCCGAGAAGGCCGTGGCACAGCAGCAGATCGAGATCCCCGGCCAGCCCGCGAGTGACGACGCCCCGGCCGAGCGCCGCCGGCGCCGCGCGACCTCCGAGGCCGGCAGCCCCGAGACGGTCACCGCCGAGGCGAAGAGCGAGCCGAAGGCCGAGACGCCCGCCCAGTCCCAGGGCGAGGCCAAGGGCGACGCCGGTGACGGCGGCGAGGGCCGTCAGGGCCGCCGCGACCGCCGTGACCGCGGCGACCGTGACCGTGGTGGCCGCGACCGCGACCGCCGTGGCAAGGGCGACGAGCAGCAGCAGGGCGGCGGCGGCCAGGGTGGCGGCAACCAGCAGCGTCAGGACCGCCAGGACCGTCAGGGCGGTCAGCAGCAGGGCGGCGGTCGTCAGGACCGCCAGGACCGCCAGCGTGACAACGGACCCCAGGACGACGACGACTTCGAGGGTGGCCGCCGCGGCCGCCGCGGTCGTTACCGGGACCGCCGTGGCCGTCGTGGCCGCGACGAGTTCGGCGCCAACGAGCCGCAGCTCGCCGACGACGACGTCCTGATCCCCGTCGCGGGCATCCTGGACATCCTCGACAACTACGCGTTCATTCGTACGTCGGGCTACCTGCCCGGCCCGAACGACGTGTACGTCTCCCTCGCCCAGGTCCGCAAGAACGGTCTGCGCAAGGGTGACCACGTCACCGGCGCGGTCCGTCAGCCCAAGGACGGCGAGCGCCGCGAGAAGTTCAACGCGCTGGTCCGCCTCGACTCCGCGAACGGCATGGCCGCCGAATCCGGCCGTGGCCGCCCGGAGTTCAACAAGCTGACGCCCCTTTACCCGCAGGACCGGCTCCGTCTGGAGACCGACCCGGGCGTGCTGACCACCCGCATCATCGACCTCGTCGCGCCGATCGGTAAGGGCCAGCGCGGTCTGATCGTGGCCCCGCCGAAGACCGGCAAGACCATGATCATGCAGGCGATCGCCAACGCGATCACGCACAACAACCCCGAGTGCCACCTGATGGTCGTCCTGGTCGACGAGCGTCCGGAAGAGGTCACCGACATGCAGCGGTCGGTGAAGGGCGAGGTCATCTCCTCGACCTTCGACCGTCCGGCCGAGGACCACACCACGGTCGCCGAGCTCGCCATCGAGCGTGCCAAGCGTCTGGTGGAGCTGGGTCACGACGTCGTCGTACTGCTCGACTCGATCACGCGTCTGGGCCGTGCGTACAACCTCGCCGCCCCGGCCTCCGGCCGCATCCTGTCCGGTGGTGTCGACTCGACCGCGCTGTACCCGCCGAAGCGCTTCTTCGGTGCCGCGCGCAACATCGAGGACGGCGGCTCGCTGACGATCCTGGCCACCGCGCTGGTCGACACCGGCTCGCGCATGGACGAGGTCATCTTCGAGGAGTTCAAGGGCACCGGCAACGCCGAGCTCAAGCTCGACCGCAAGCTCGCCGACAAGCGCATCTTCCCCGCGGTGGACGTCGACGCGTCCGGTACCCGTAAGGAAGAGATCCTGCTCGGCAGCGACGAGCTCGCCATCACCTGGAAGCTGCGTCGCGTGCTGCACGCGCTCGACCAGCAGCAGGCGATCGAGCTGCTCCTGGACAAGATGAAGCAGACGAAGTCGAACGCCGAGTTCCTGCTGCAGATCCAGAAGACGACGCCGATGCCCGGCAACGGCAACGACTGACGGATCCACAGCCGGCCCGGCCGGTTACGCGAAGGGCCACCTCTGTACGCAACGGGGGTGGCCCTTCGCGTTGTCGGAGCCCCGGTGAAATGGGCGGTGGAGAGACCTTCGCCACAGATGTGAAGAGCGCCACGTCCTCGCGGAAGCACGCCGTCCGCCGTCGAAAGCCCAGGTGAGCGCTGGACGGTCCGCCCCGCACCTCACTCAGCGTGTTCGTTGATCCACAGCGCGGTCACAGCACGTCGTGCAACCCTTTTTTCGGTTTCAACGTCTGACCGGACGGGTCCTGACAGAGACGTCGCGGCAGATGACCACGCCTGACCCTGACTGCAGGGGGTAACCGAACGTACGAGGACTAGAGGAGCACATGTCTGCCGAGAGCATGCCGGAACCCGGTACACCGGAAGGCCCCGGTACACCGGAGGATTCCGGTTCCAGCGCCCCGCGCAACCGCGCCAAGGGCCGCCGCCGCAAGCCGCGGAGCACGCGCCGCAAGGGGCTTGTCATCACGGCCTGGGCCGCCGCGGGTGTCGTCGTGCTGGGCGGTACGGGCCTCGGGTTCATGTACTTCAAGCTCAACGACAACATCAAGAGCGTCGACATCAACCAGGCACTCGGCACCGACCGGCCCCTGGACGTCGACAACGGCTCGCAGGACATCCTCGTACTCGGCTCCGACACCCGCTCCGGCGGCAACAAGAAGCTCGGCGGCGGTGTCGACGACGGCAGTGCCCGCTCGGACACCGCGATGATCGTGCACGTCTACGAGGGCCACAAGAAGGCCAGCGTGGTCTCCATACCCCGCGACACCCTCGTGGACCGGCCCGAGTGCACCGACAGCAAGGGCGTCGAGCACGATGCCGGGTCCCAGGTGATGTTCAACTCCGCGTACTCGACGGGCGGCGCCGCCTGTGCCGTGAAGACCGTCGAGTCGATGACCGGCATCCGCATGGACCACTACATCGAGGTCGACTTCAGCGGTTTCCAGAAGCTCATCGACGAACTGGGCGGCGTCAAGGTCACCACGACCAAGAGCATCCGGGACGAGGAGAGCCACCTCGATCTGAAGGCCGGCACGCACCAGCTCACCGGCAAGCAGGCACTCGGTCTGGTCCGCACCCGGCACGGCGTCGGCGACGGCTCCGACCTGGGCCGGATCCAGCTCCAGCAGGCGTTCATCAAGGCCCTGGTCGAACAGGTCAAGAACATCGGCGTACTGACCAGCCCGAAGAAGCTGTTCGACCTCGCGGACACCGCGACGAAGACCGTCACCACCGATACCGACCTCGACACGGTCAAGGATCTGGCCTCGTTCGCCAACGGGCTCAAGGGCATCAGCCCGGCCAACATGAACATGGTGACGATGCCGGTGCAGTACGACCCTGCCGACGGGAACCGTGTGCTCGTCCTCAAGGCCAAGTCCCAGCAGGTCTGGGACGCGCTCAAGAACGACCGCCCGATCCCGAAGTCGGCGACCAAGGGGGCGGCGACGGGGGCGGCGAAGGGTGTTGTGAGCTAGGCGTTCCGCTGGGGGCGGTTGTTTGGCTGCGGGCCCGGTGGGGGCTTGTCGCGCAGTTCCCCGCGCCCCTGAAAGACGAAAGGCAGGGGCGCGGGGAACTGCGCGAACAACCCCCACCGGGCCCGCCGGGAATACACAACGCGAACCCCCGGTTTTGGGGGATGGCCCCAGTCCTGGCAGACTGGTACGTCGGCCCCGGTTCACGCTCCGCATCCCGCGGCAGCGACCCGGCGCCCTCCCGAAACTAGGAGACACCTTGAAGCGCGACATCCACCCCGAGTACGTCGAGACGCAGGTCAGCTGCACCTGTGGCGCGTCGTTCACCACCCGCAGCACGATCTCCAGCGGCACCGTCCGCGCCGAGGTCTGCTCCGAGTGCCACCCGTTCTACACGGGCAAGCAGAAGATCCTCGACACCGGTGGCCGCGTGGCCCGCTTCGAGGCCCGCTTCGGCAAGGCCAAGGCTGCCGCTGACAACAAGTAGCGAGCCCACAGCGCCGGTCTTCGGTGCCTCCGTCCAGGGGGCGCTGGGACCGGCGCTTTGCGGTGCAGCCCCTATTCGTCGTACCTACGTCCTCGCGCCCGAAATGGAGCGGGGGACAGCCCATTGGAGCCGGAGATGTTCGAGGCGGTCGAGGAACTGATCGGTGAGCACGCCGATCTGGAGAAGAAGCTCGCTGACCCGTCGGTCCACGCCGACCAGGCCAACGCGCGCAAGCTCAACAAGCGCTACGCCGAGCTCACCCCGATCGTCGCGACGTACCGCTCCTGGAAGCAGACCGGGGACGACATCGAGACGGCGAAGGAGTTCGTCGCCGACGACCCGGACTTCGCGGCCGAGGTCAAGGAGCTGGAGAAGCAGCGCGAGGAACTGACGGAGAAGCTGCGGCTGCTCCTCGTTCCGCGCGACCCCAGCGACGACAAGGACGTCATCCTGGAGATCAAGGCGGGCGCGGGCGGCGACGAGTCGGCCCTGTTCGCCGGTGACCTGCTGCGCATGTATCTCCGGTACGCCGAGCGTGTCGGCTGGAAGACCGAGATCATCGACTCCACCGAGTCCGAGCTGGGCGGCTACAAGGACGTCCAGGTCGCCGTGAAGACCAAGGGCGGCCAGGGCGCCACCGAGCCCGGTCAGGGCGTCTGGGCCCGGATGAAGTACGAGGGCGGGGTGCACCGCGTGCAGCGGGTGCCCTCCACCGAGTCGCAGGGCCGTATCCACACCTCCGCCGCCGGTGTCCTCGTCACGCCCGAGGCCGAGGAGGTCGACGTCGAGATCCTCGCGAACGACCTGCGGATCGACGTCTACCGCTCCTCCGGTCCCGGCGGCCAGTCCGTCAACACGACCGACTCCGCCGTGCGCATCACGCACATTCCCACCGGAGTCGTCGCCTCCTGCCAGAACGAGAAGAGCCAGCTGCAGAACAAGGAGCAGGCGATGCGTATCCTGCGCTCCAGGCTGCTCGCCGCGGCGCAGGAGGAGGCGGAGAGCAAGGCCGCGGACGCCCGCCGCAGCCAGGTCCGTACCGTCGACCGCTCCGAGAAGATCCGTACGTACAACTTCCCGGAGAACCGCATCTCGGACCACCGGGTCGGCTTCAAGGCGTACAACTTGGACCAGGTGCTCGACGGCGACCTCGACGCGGTGATCCAGGCGTGCGTCGACGCCGACTCGGCCGCCAAGCTCGCCGCGGCGTAGGGCACGTACAAGTACACAGCGCAGTACACATCCGCTCGACGGACAACAGCACAGCTCCCGGAGGACCAGCGTGAACCTGCTGCTCGCGGAAGTGGCCCAGGCCACCCAGCGGCTGGCCGACGCCGGCGTGCCCTCGCCGCGCAACGACGCCGAGGAACTCGCCGCGTTCGTGCACGGCGTGAAGCGGGGCGAGCTGCACACCGTCAAGGACGCGGACTTCGACGCCCGGTACTGGGAGGTGATCGCGCGCCGTGAGGCCCGCGAGCCGCTCCAGCACATCACCGGGCGGGCCTACTTCCGCTATCTGGAACTCCAGGTCGGGCCGGGCGTGTTCGTGCCCCGGCCCGAGACGGAGTCCGTGGTCGGCTGGGCCATAGACGCCGTACGCGCGATGGACGTCGTCGAGCCGCTGATCGTCGACCTGTGCACCGGCTCGGGCGCGATCGCGCTCGCCCTCGCGCAGGAGGTCCCGCGCTCGCGCGTCCACGCCGTCGAACTGTCCGAGGACGCCCTGCGGTGGACCCGTAAGAACGTCGAGGGATCCAGGGTCGACCTGCGGCAGGGCAACGCCCTGGACGCGTTCCTCGACCTCGACGGCCAGGTCGACCTCGTCATCTCCAACCCGCCGTACATCCCGCTGACCGAATGGGAGTACGTCGCTCCGGAGGCCCGGGACTACGATCCCGAACTCGCCCTGTTCTCCGGGGAGGACGGCCTCGACCTCATCCGCGGTCTGGAGCGCACCGCGCACCGGCTGCTGCGGCCCGGCGGTGTCGTCGTCATCGAGCACGCCGACACCCAGGGCGGACAGGTGCCGTGGATCTTCACCGAGGAGCGGGGCTGGGCCGATGCCGCGGACCATCCCGACCTCAACAACCGGCCGCGGTTCGCGACCGCCCGCAGGGCGACGCCATGACAGCGGCGACTTCTTGTGTGGACGTCGTGGAAAACGTTAGATGCGCGGCCAACGGGGCCCGCGTGTTCGAGGAGGCTTGCTGATATGGCACGGCGATACGACACCAACGACGCGACCGACCGCTCGACGGGTCTGCGCGAGGCCGCGTCCGCCGTCCGCCGCGGCGAGCTCGTGGTGCTGCCGACCGACACCGTGTACGGGGTCGGCGCCGACGCGTTCAGCTCGGAGGCCGTGACCGACCTGCTGGAGGCCAAGGGCCGCGGCCGGAACATGCCCACGCCCGTCCTCATCGGCTCCCCGAACACGCTGCACGGCCTGGTCACCGACTTCTCCGAGATGGCGTGGGAGCTCGTCGACGCGTTCTGGCCGGGCGCGCTCACGCTCGTCGCCAAGCACCAGCCGTCCCTCCAGTGGGACCTGGGGGACACCCGCGGGACCGTCGCCGTGCGTATGCCGCTGCACCCGGTCGCCATCGAGCTGCTGACCGAGGTCGGTCCGATGGCGGTCTCCTCCGCGAACCTGACCGGCCACCCGTCCCCCGAGGACTGTGACGCCGCGCAGGAGATGCTCGGCGACTCCGTCTCCGTGTACCTGGACGGCGGGCCGACCCCCGGCAACGTCCCGTCGTCGATCGTCGACGTCACGGGCAAGGTGCCGGTGCTCCTGCGGGCGGGAGCCCTGTCCGCGGAGGAGCTGCGAAAGGTCGTCCCCGACCTCGAGGTGGCGAATTGACAGCCCCTGACGCGGGGCGTGGCATAGGTACGGGGACGGGGTACACGGGGGCTTACGGCGACGGGGCCTCGGGGGACTCCTCTTTTCGCATCCTCCACGTCAGCACCGGCAATGTGTGCCGCTCGCCGATCACCGAGCGGCTGACCCGTCATGCCCTGGCGGACCGGCTCGGCGACCCCCTGTGGGGCGGTCTGATCGTGGAGAGCGCCGGTACGTGGGGTCATGAGGGTGCGCCCATGGAGGCCAACGCGGAGGCGGTCCTCGCGGACTTCGGCGCGGACGCCTCCGGCTTCGTCGGCCGTGAGCTGCTGGACGAGCACGTCATCCGGGCGGACCTCGTCCTCACGGCCACCCGCGACCACCGCGCCCAGGTCATCTCCATGGGCCACTCGGCGGGCCTGCGCACCTTCACGCTGAAGGAGTTCACCCGCCTGGTCCGCGCCATAGACCCCGCCACCCTCCCTCCCCTGGACGACGGCATGGTCGAACGCGCCCGAGCCCTGGTCCGCGCCGCGGCGGCTCTACGCGGGTGGCTCCTGGCCCCCACAGCGGAGGCGGACGAGGTGTACGACCCGTACGGCGCCCCCCTGCCGTTCTTCCGCTCGGTGGGCGACGAGATCAATCAGGCGCTGGATCCGGTGGTGACCGCCCTCACGGGCGTGCCCGCTCGGGCGTAACACCGGGCGCAGGTGGGGTCACGGTTCTACATTGGACTTAGCGTTCCCCTGTCGAGGTCCGGAGTCAGCCATGCCGGTCGCACACACGCTTGAAGGTCCGCTGTCGGTCGACGTGCTCGGCCGGCAGGATCCGGAGCTGGCCGAGATCCTGCTCGGGGAGCTGGAGCGGCAGTCGACGACGCTGCAGCTCATCGCCGCCGAGAACTTCACCTCGCCGGCCGTGCTGGCGGCGCTGGGCTCGCCGCTGGCGAACAAGTACGCCGAGGGATATCCCGGCGCCCGGCACCACGGCGGCTGCGAGATCGTCGACGTGGCCGAGCGCATGGCCGTGGAGCGCGCCAAGGCCCTGTTCGGCGCCGATCACGCCAACGTGCAGTCCCACTCCGGGAGTTCGGCCGTGCTGGCCGCGTACGCCGCCCTGCTGCGCCCGGGGGACACCGTCCTCGCGATGGGTCTGCCGCACGGCGGCCACCTCACGCACGGGTCGCCCGCGAACTTCTCGGGCCGGTGGTTCGACTTCGTCGGGTACGGCGTCGACCCCGAGAGCGGGCTCATCGACTACGAGCAGGTGCGCACCCTGGCCCGTACGCACCGGCCGAAGGCCATCGTGTGCGGGTCGATCTCGTATCCACGGCACATCGACTACGCCGCCTTCCGCGAGGTCGCGGACGAGGTCGGCGCCTATCTCATCGCGGACGCCGCCCATCCCATCGGGCTCGTCGCCGGGGGAGCGGCGCCCAGCCCGGTCCCGTACGCCGATGTGGTGTGCGCCACCACGCACAAGGTGCTGCGGGGCCCGCGCGGCGGCATGCTGCTGTGCGGGAGCGAACTGGCCGAGCGGGTGGACCGGGCGGTGTTCCCCTTCACACAGGGCGGCGCGCAGATGCACACCATCGCCGCCAAGGCCGTCGCCTTCGGCGAGGCGGCAACACCGGCGTTCACCGCGTACGCCCATCAGGTGGTGGCGAATGCGCGGGTGCTCGCGGAAGGCCTGGCCGCCGAGGGGCTCGCGGTCACCACCGGCGGCACCGACACCCACCTGCTCACCGTGGACCCGGCCCCGCTCGGGGTGGACGGCCGCACGGCCCGCGGGCGTCTGGCCGCCGCCGGAATGGTCCTCGACACCTGTGCCCTGCCCCATCCCGACGTGCGAGGACTGCGTCTGGGCACGGCCGCGCTCACCACCCAGGGGATGGGCGAGGCCGAGACCGCACGCATCGCGGTGCTGTTCGCGACGGCCCTGCGGGACGAGTCCGCCGGGCGTGGAGTGCGTGAAGAAGTGCGGGATCTGACCGGCAGATTTCCGCCCTATCCCGCCCACTGAGGGGTGGACGATCAATCGTGCACAGCCACTCGTGCAACCATCGGCTCTACCCGGAAGTCCCCAACCGTATGCGCACGAAGCTAGGGTGTGGGGCTGAGATGGCCAGCGAGATCTGTGGGGAAGCCTGTGCGTGAATACCTCCTGACGCTCTGCATCACGGCCGCGGTGACGTACCTGCTGACCGGGCCGGTGCGGAAGTTCGCGATCGTGGCCGGAGCGATGCCGGAGATCCGGGCACGTGACGTGCACCGGGAACCCACACCGCGCCTGGGCGGCATCGCGATGTTCTTCGGGCTGTGCGCCGGCCTGCTGGTCGCCGACCACCTGACGAATCTCAGCGAGGTCTTCGAGAACTCCAACGAGCCGCGGGCCCTGCTCTCCGGCGCGGCCCTGATCTGGCTGATCGGCGTCCTGGACGACAAGTTCGAGATCGACGCCCTCATCAAGCTCGGCGGCCAGATGATCGCCGCGGGCGTCATGGTCATGCAGGGTCTGACGATCCTGTGGCTGCCGATCCCCGGCGTCGGCTCGGTCTCCCTGACCCAGTGGCAGGGCACGCTGCTGACCGTCGCGCTCGTCGTGATCACCATCAACGCCGTGAACTTCGCCGACGGCCTCGACGGCCTCGCCGCCGGCATGGTGTGCATCGCGTCCGCCGCGTTCTTCATGTACGGCTACCGCATCTGGTACGGCTACGGCCTTGAGTCCGCCGCCCCCGCCACCCTCTTCTCCGCGCTCCTCATGGGCATGTGCCTCGGCTTCCTGCCGCACAACATGCACCCGGCGCGGATCTTCATGGGCGACTCGGGCTCGATGCTCATCGGCCTGGTGCTGGCGGCCGGTGCCATCTCCATCACCGGGCAGGTCGACCCGGACGCGATGAACCTCTTCGCCGGGTCCGAGAAGGAGGCCGTGCACCAGACGGTGCCGGTCTACATCCCGCTCCTGCTGCCGCTGACGATCATCGCCGTCCCTGCGGCCGACCTGGTGCTCGCCATCGTGCGGCGCACCTGGCGCGGCCAGTCCCCGTTCGCCGCCGACCGCGGCCACCTGCACCACCGTCTCCTTGAGATCGGGCACTCGCACAGCCGGGCCGTGCTCATCATGTACTTCTGGTCGGCGCTGATCGCCTTCGGAGCCCTGGCCTACTCGGTGAACTCCGGGGCCATGTGGATCGTGCTCGGCATCATGGCGCTCAGCGCGGTGGGCCTGGTCCTGCTCCTGCTGCCGCGCTTCACACCGCGCACCCCGCGCTGGGCCGAGCACTTCGTTCCGCCGCGCTACCGCCGACGCAGGGCGGCGCAGGTGTCCGCCGAGGCGTCGTCAAAGACCTCGACCGCGGTCGCGTACGCCGAGGGTGACGGGACGCACGAGGGCACGCACGACGGGGTGCCCGTGGGAACCGGCGGCGACGGCACCGGTGTCGGAGCCGGCGTCGACGGCGAGCGTGAGGAACGCCGCACTCCGGTTGTCGCCGGTGTCTCAGGAGTCAACGGGGCGACGGCTGTTGGCCCCCGTTCGCGCCTCCTGGACGAGCGCAAGGCCGGAACGTCGCGCTGACGCCAGGTAAGAATCGTGCAAGAACCACCGAGATGACGGCGCCGGTAAACCGCCCCAATACCAGACAAGTTGGTCGCCCGAGTGCACAGACGTGCAGCTTCACTCTCATGTGTGACGCCGAGCACACCAACCAGGTAAAGACCTCATCAAATAGTTTGTGATACGGTTCACGAGAACCCGGGACAGAGCCGAAGGACCGCAGTGCGACGGTCCATTGGCGGTGAGGTTCTCTCTCTGTCCGGGACTACGCTCGTCCATGACGACACCTGCCCCCTTGAGCAAGCGGAGTTGCCGCCATGCCGTCCAATGACGTCCGGATCCTTCTCCAGGCCGCTGTGCCCACAGCTGCCGTCGGCGCGATCGCCGCCGTCGTCAGTGGTGTGGTCGCCGGTGGCAAGGGAGCGATCGGGGCGGGCTTCGCGACGCTGGTCGTGATCCTCTTCATGGGCATCGGGCTGTACGTCCTGCAGCGCACCGCCAAATCGCTTCCGCACCTTTTCCAGGCGATGGGTCTGATGCTCTATACGGCACAGATTCTGCTGCTGTTCATCTTCGTCGCCGCCTTCAAGAACACGACGCTGTTCAATCCCAAGGCTTTCGCGATCACGCTGGTCGCCGCCACGCTCGCGTGGATCGGCGCCCAGGCGCGTGCCCACATGAAGGCCAAGATCCTCTATGTCGAACCCGACTCCTCGAAGGGCGACAAGCCCGAAAAGACGGGGCACTCGTCGTGAGGGGTAGGGCCGGGATAAGCGCGGGTGGGAGATCCTGCTATCGTCCGGTGCCAACTGCGGCATCGCGGGCGCGGGCATGTGAGCTGACGCCTGCCCCAGCGCGAGGCTCGATGCCCTCCAGCCGCCCCCACATCCGTAACACCAGTCCAGTGCCGAACCGCGGCTGCGCGCCGCGCCGACACAACGAGGTTGCCGTACCCATGCGTCACGCCGAAGGAGCCCGTGGTGAGTGCTGACCAGACCCAGCTCGCCTTTGAGTGGAACTGTCGGATCATGTCCGACAACGGCTGCGGCTTCCCGGCACCGGGCCTGCACTCGTTCCTGTTCAAGCCGATCGTCACGGTCGGTGGGTTCGAGTTCAACAAGGTGATGCTGCTCGCGCTCATCACCACGCTCCTGGTCGTCACCTTCTTCACGCTTGCCTTCGGCAAGGCGAAGGTGGTCCCGGGCAAGCTGCAGATGGTCGGCGAGGCCGGTTACGACTTCGTTCGCCGCGGCATCGTCTACGAGACCCTCGGCAAGCGGGAGGGCGAGAAGTACGTCCCCCTGATGGTCTCGCTCTTCTTCTTCATCTGGATCATGAACATCTGGTCCGTGATCCCGCTGGCCCAGTTCCCGGTCTCGTCGATCATCGCCTTCCCGATGGTGCTCGCCGGCATCGTCTACATCGTCTGGGTCTCGCTGACGTTCAAGAAGCACGGCTTCGTCGGCTTCTTCAAGAACGTCACCGGTTACGACAAGTCGCTCGGCCCGGTGCTGCCGCTCGTCATGGTGATCGAGTTCTTCTCGAACCTGCTGGTCCGGCCGTTCACGCACGCGGTGCGACTGTTCGCCAACATGTTCGCCGGTCACCTGATGCTGGTGATGTTCACCGTCGCCTCCTGGTACCTGCTGAACAGCTGGATGATCCCGGCCGCCGGCATCTCCTTCGTCATGACCGTCGTCATGATCCTCTTCGAGCTCTTCGTGCAGGCCGTCCAGGCGTACGTGTTCGTGCTCCTCGCCTGCTCGTACATCCAGGGCGCCCTGGCCGAGAACCACTGAGCCGCGACGCTCCGCAAACCCCCAGAACGTCCGGTGGCCAACCCCCGCCGGTCCATGAAAGAGAAGGAAGAATCAGCATGGCTGCCCTTGAGACCCTCGCCGCTGTCGAAGGCAACATCGGTTCCATCGGCTACGGCCTCGCCGCCATCGGCCCCGGCGTCGGCGTCGGCATCATCTTCGGTAACGGCACCCAGGCCCTCGCCCGTCAGCCCGAGGCGGCCGGCCTGATCCGCGCCAACCAGATCCTCGGCTTCGCCTTCTGTGAGGCCCTCGCCCTCATCGGCATCGTCATGCCGTTCGTCTACAACTGACGAACCCTGACGAGCGAACCTTTCAACGGAAGGCACTGATGTGATCGCCAACCTGGTACAGCTGGCGGCCGAGGAGGAGCAGAACCCGCTCATCCCGCCGGGCCCCGAGCTGCTCGTCGGCACCATCGCCTTCGCCATCGTGTTCTTCTTCTTCTGGAAGAAGCTCCTCCCGAACATCAACAAGGTTCTGGAAGAGCGCCGCGCGGCGATCGAGGGCGGTATCGAAGAGGCCGACGCCATGAAGGTCGAGGCCCAGAGCGTGCTGGAGCAGTACAAGGCTCAGCTCGCCGAGGCTCGGCACGAGGCCGCGCGTCTGCGCCAGGAGGCGCAGGAGCAGGGCGCCACGCTCATCGCCGAGATGCGTGCGGAAGGCCAGCGGCAGCGCGAGGAAATCATCGCCGCCGGTCACTCGCAGATCGCGGCCGACCGCAAGGCCGCGTCGTCGGCGCTGCGCCAGGACGTGGGCCAGCTGGCCACCGAACTGGCCGGCAAGCTCGTCGGGGAGTCCCTCGAGGACCACGCCCGGCAGAGCCGCACGATCGACCGCTTCCTCGACGGTCTCGACGAGTCCGCTTCGAAGGCCGAGGCGTCGCGATGAACGGAGCGAGCCGCGAGGCCCTGGCCGCCGCACGAGAGCGTCTCGACGCGCTGACGGACAACACGTCCGTGGACGCGACGCTGCTCGCCGACGAGCTGGCCGCCGTCACCGCGCTGCTCGACCGCGAGGTGTCACTGCGTCGGGTCCTCACCGACCCGGCGCAGGCCGGAGAGGCGAAGGCCGAACTGGCCGGGCGTCTGTTCGGCGGCCAGGTCGGCGGCACGACCGCCGATCTGGTGGCCGGTCTGGTGCGCTCCCGCTGGTCGCGGTCGCGTGACCTGGTCGACTCCATCGAGGAGCTGGCCGACACCGCCGACCTCACGGCGGCGCAGCGGGCGGGCACGCTCGACGAGGTCGAGGACGAGCTGTTCCGGTTCGGCCGGATCGTCTCTTCGAACACCGGGCTGCGCGCCGCACTGACCGACCGCGGCGCCACGACCGCGGCCAAGAGCGAGCTGCTGCGCAGCCTGCTCGGCGGCCGGGCCAAGGCGACGACCGAGCGTCTGGTCACGCGCCTTGTGACCGCGCCCCGGGGACGTAGCCTGGAGTCGGGACTCGAGTCCCTGTCCAAGCTCGCCGCCGAGCGTCGTAGCCGCATGGTCGCCGTCGTCACCTCGGCGGTTCCGCTGAGCGACCCGCAGAAGCAGCGCCTGGGTGCAGCCCTCGCGAAGCTCTACGGCCGCCAGATGCACCTCAACCTCGACGTGGACCCCGAGGTCCTCGGCGGGATCCGGGTGCAGGTCGGTGACGAGGTCATCAACGGTTCCATCGCGGACCGGCTGGAGGACGTCGGCCGCCGCATGGCGAGCTAGCGACAGCAACTCAATACACGTACATAAACAGTTATACGCAGTAATACGGCCCTGGTTGGGCCGTGCAGAGGATTCCTGGGGGCTGACCCCAGACCCCCCAAGAAAACTTCGGGCCCAACAAGGAGAGCAGGGAACCCAGATGGCGGAGCTCACGATCCGGCCGGAGGAGATCCGGGATGCGCTGGAGAACTTTGTCCAGTCGTACAAGCCGGACGCGGCCTCGCGCGAGGAGGTCGGTACGGTCACCCTTGCCGGCGACGGCATCGCGAAGGTCGAGGGCCTGCCCTCGGCCATGGCCAACGAACTGCTGAAGTTCGAGGACGGCACCCTCGGCCTCGCGCTCAACCTGGAAGAGCGCGAGATCGGCGCCATCGTCCTCGGTGAGTTCAGCGGCATCGAGGAGGGGCAGCCGGTCACCCGTACCGGCGAGGTCCTCTCCGTGGCCGTCGGCGAGGGCTACCTCGGCCGCGTTGTCGACCCGCTCGGCACCCCGATCGACGGTCTCGGCGAGATCGAGACGTCCGGCCGCCGCGCCCTCGAGCTGCAGGCCCCGGGCGTCATGGCCCGTAAGTCGGTGCACGAGCCGATGGAGACCGGCTACAAGGCCGTCGACGCGATGACCCCGATCGGCCGTGGCCAGCGTCAGCTGATCATCGGTGACCGCCAGACCGGCAAGACCGCCCTGGCCGTCGACACGATCATCAACCAGCGCGACAACTGGCGCACCGGCGACCCGAACAAGCAGGTCCGCTGCGTGTACGTCGCCATCGGCCAGAAGGGCTCGACCATCGCCTCCGTGCGTGGCGCCCTCGAAGAGGCCGGCGCGCTGGAGTACACGACCATCGTCGCCGCCCCGGCGTCCGACCCGGCCGGCTTCAAGTACCTTGCGCCGTACACCGGTTCGGCCATCGGCCAGCAGTGGATGTACGAGGGCAAGCACGTCCTCATCATCTTCGACGACCTCTCGAAGCAGGCCGACGCCTACCGCGCCGTGTCCCTGCTGCTCCGCCGTCCGCCGGGGCGCGAGGCCTACCCCGGTGACGTCTTCTACCTGCACTCCCGTCTGCTGGAGCGCTGCGCGAAGCTCTCCGACGAGATGGGCGCGGGCTCGATGACCGGTCTGCCGATCGTCGAGACGAAGGCCAACGACGTCTCGGCGTTCATCCCGACCAACGTCATCTCCATCACCGACGGCCAGTGCTTCCTGGAGTCGGACCTGTTCAACGCCGGTCAGCGCCCCGCGCTGAACGTCGGTATCTCCGTCTCCCGAGTCGGTGGTTCCGCACAGCACAAGGCCATGCGCCAGGTGTCCGGCCGACTGCGCGTCGACCTCGCCCAGTTCCGTGAGCTGGAGGCGTTCGCCGCCTTCGGTTCCGACCTGGACGCCGCGTCGAAGTCGCAGCTGGAGCGCGGTCAGCGGATGGTCGAGCTGCTCAAGCAGGCTCAGTACCAGCCGATGGCCACCGAGGACCAGGTCGTCTCCATCTGGGCCGGTACCACCGGCAAGATGGACGAGGTGCCGGTGAACGACGTCCGCCGCTTCGAGAAGGAGCTCCTGGAGTACCTGCACCGCAAGGAGCAGGGCCTCATGACCTCCATCAAGGAGGGCGGCAAGATGTCGGACGACACCCTGGGGGCCATCGCCGACGCGATCGCGGACTTCAAGAAGCAGTTCGAGACGTCGGACGGCAAGCTGCTCGGCGAGGACACCCCTGCCGCTGCGGGCAAGTGACGACGGAAGGGACCTGACTCATGGGAGCCCAGCTCCGGGTCTACAAGCGTCGCATCAAATCCGTCACCGCGACCAAGAAGATCACCAAGGCGATGGAGATGATCGCCGCCTCGCGTGTCGTCAAGGCGCAGCGCAAGGTGGCGGCCTCCACGCCGTACGCGACCGAGCTCACCCGGGCGGTCACGGCGGTCGGCACGGGCTCTAACACCCAGCACCCGCTGACCACCGAGGCCGAGGCGCCGACGCGTTCCGCCGTGCTGCTCCTGTCGAGCGACCGCGGCCTCGCCGGCGCGTTCAACTCCAACGCCATCAAGGCGGCGGAGCAGCTGACCGCGCGTCTCGAGGCCGAGGGCAAGGAGGTCGACACGTACATCGTCGGCCGCCGCGGTCTGGCCCACTACAACTTCCGTGAGCGCAAGGTCTCGGAGTCGTGGTCGGGCTTCACCGACGAGCCCACGTACGCGGACGCCAAGAAGGTGGCCGTTCCGCTGATCGAGGCCATCGAGAAGGAGACGGCGGACGGCGGCGTGGACGAACTCCACATCGTCTACACCGAGTTCGTCTCGATGATGACGCAGACGGCGGTCGACAGCCGACTGCTGCCGCTCAGCCTCGAAGAGGTCGCGGAGGAGTCCACGTCCAAGGGCGAGATCCTTCCGCTGTACGACTTCGAGCCGTCGGCGGAGGACGTCCTCGACGCCCTTCTGCCCCGGTACGTCGAGAGCCGTATCTACAACGCGCTGCTCCAGTCGGCCGCCTCCAAGCACGCGGCCACCCGCCGCGCGATGAAGTCGGCGACCGACAACGCGGGAGACCTGATCACTTCACTCTCCCGACTTGCCAACGCGGCCCGCCAGGCCGAAATCACCCAGGAAATCAGCGAGATCGTCGGTGGCACCGCAGCCCTGGCCGACGCGACCGCGGGGAGTGACAGGTAAATGACGACGACAGTTGAGACGGCCGTTGCCACGGGCCGCGTCGCCCGGGTCATCGGCCCGGTCGTCGACGTGGAATTCCCCGTCGACGCCATGCCGGAGATCTACAACGCCCTTCACGTCGAGGTGGCCGACCCGGCCAACGCCGGCGAGAAGAAGATTCTGACCCTGGAGGTCGCCCAGCACCTGGGTGACGGCCTGGTCCGCACCATCTCGATGCAGCCCACCGACGGTCTGGTCCGCCAGGCCGCGGTGACCGACACGGGCTCGGGCATCAGCGTCCCGGTCGGTGACTTCACCAAGGGCAAGGTCTTCAACACCCTCGGCGAGGTACTGAACACCGACGAGCAGTACGAGGGCGAGCGCTGGACCATCCACCGCAAGGCCCCCTCGTTCGACCAGCTCGAGTCGAAGACCGAGATGTTCGAGACGGGCCTGAAGGTCGTCGACCTTCTCACCCCGTACGTCAAGGGCGGCAAGATCGGTCTGTTCGGTGGTGCCGGTGTCGGCAAGACCGTGCTGATCCAGGAAATGATCATGCGTGTCGCCAACCTCCACGAGGGCGTCTCCGTCTTCGCGGGCGTCGGTGAGCGCACCCGTGAGGGCAACGACCTCATCGCGGAGATGGAAGAGAGCGGCGTTCTCGACAAGACCGCCCTTGTCTTCGGTCAGATGGACGAGCCCCCGGGCACCCGTCTGCGCGTGGCCCTTGCCGGTCTGACCATGGCGGAGTACTTCCGCGATGTGCAGAAGCAGGACGTGCTGTTCTTCATCGACAACATCTTCCGCTTCACCCAGGCCGGTTCCGAGGTCTCGACCCTGCTCGGCCGTATGCCCTCCGCGGTGGGTTACCAGCCGACCCTGGCCGACGAGATGGGTCTCCTCCAGGAGCGCATCACCTCGACCCGTGGTCACTCGATCACCTCGATGCAGGCGATCTACGTCCCCGCGGACGACCTGACCGACCCGGCCCCGGCCACCACGTTCGCCCACCTCGACGCGACGACGGTGCTCTCCCGTCCGATCTCCGAGAAGGGCATCTACCCGGCCGTGGACCCGCTGGACTCCACGTCCCGCATCCTGGACCCGCGGTACATCGCGCAGGACCACTACGACGCCGCCATGCGCGTCAAGACGATCCTGCAGAAGAACAAGGACCTCCAGGACATCATCGCGATCCTCGGTATCGACGAGCTGGGTGAAGAGGACAAGCTCGTCGTCCACCGTGCCCGTCGCGTGGAGCGCTTCCTGTCCCAGAACACCCACGCCGCCAAGCAGTTCACCGGCGTGGACGGTTCGGACGTTCCGCTGGAGGAGTCGATCGCGGCCTTCAACTCGATCTGCGACGGCGAGTACGACCACTTCCCGGAGCAGGCGTTCTTCATGTGCGGTGGCCTGGAGGACCTCAAGGCCAAGGCCAAGGAGCTCGGCGTCTCCTGAACCTCGTGTTCTCGGTGAGGGGGGCGGGGTCGCGCCTCGCGGGGTGCGTCCCGTCCCCTTCACTACGCCCACTAGACTTTGACCCAACACCCGGCAGCGAAAGCCGGGTGGTGACCCGAGGAGCCCACCTTGGCTGCTGAGCTGCACGTCGAGCTCGTCGCCGCGGACCGCAGTGTCTGGTCCGGCGAGGCCACCCTGGTCGTCGCGCGTACCGCGTCCGGCGACATCGGCGTCATGCCCGGCCACCAGCCGCTGCTCGGTGTGCTGGAGTCGGGCCCGGTGACCATCCGTACGAGTGATGGTGGAACTGTCGTCGCCGCGGTGCACGGCGGTTTCATCTCGTTCGCGGACAACAAGCTGTCGCTGCTGGCCGAGATCGCCGAGCTGTCGGACGAGATCGATGTCCAGCGCGCGGAGCGGGAGCTCGAGCGCGCGAAGGCGGAGGGCGATGCCTCCGCCGAGCGTCGCGCGGACGTCCGTCTGCGTGCGGTGGCGGTGCGCTGAACACAGCGCACCACAGGGAGTGACTCAGCCGCGGCCAGGACCGGAGCTTTCCGGACCGGGTCGCGGCTGAGGCGATGCGGGTGCTTTTTTCCTTTCCGTTACCTAGGAGACGAGGAGGTCGGTGTCGATGGTCCTCGCTCTGACTGTGTGCGGGTTGGTAGTCGTGCTGGTGGCGGTGGCACTCTTCGTGTTCCATCTGCGCCGCCGGCTGATCCAGCGCTCCGGCGGTACGTTCGACTGCAGCCTCCGCTGGGACGCCCCGGAGAAGAGCGACACCAGCGGAAAAGGCTGGGGCTACGGCATCGCCCGCTACAACGGTGACCGCATCGAGTGGTTCCGCATCTTCTCGTACGCTCCCCGCCCGCGCCGTGTCCTTGAGCGTTCGGCGATCGAGGTGGCAGGCCGCCGCACCCCGGACGGCGAGGAGGAGCTCGCGCTGCTGGCCGACCAGATCATCCTCGCCTGCGTCCATCGCGGTACGCGCCTTGAGCTGGCCATGAGCGAGGACGCGCTGACCGGGTTTCTCGCGTGGCTTGAAGCAGCCCCGCCCGGCCAGCGCGTCAATGTTGCCTGAGCTATCTGTTAGTGCTGACGGTCCTTAGTTCAGGCCGCTGTTGATCGCGGTCACCAGTTCGCCGTTGGTGGTGTCACCGCTGAACTCCCAGAAGAACGCGCCGCCCAGACCCTGGTTCTTGGCCCAGGTCATCTTCGAGCCGATGGTGGCCGGGGTGTCGTAGCTCCACCAGTTGTTGCCGCAGTAGGCGTAGGCCGTACCGGCGATGGTGCCGGTGGCGGGGCAGGAGTTCTTGAGGACCTTGTAGTCCTCGATGCCCGCCTCGTACGTGCCGGGCGCCGCGCCGGTCGCCGAACCGCCGGGGGTGGACTGGGTGACGCCCGTCCAGCCGCGCCCGTAGAACCCGATGCCGAGCAGCAGCTTCTTCGCGGGTACGCCCTTGGCCTTGAGCTTGGCGATCGCGTCGGCCGAGTTGAAGCCGGCCGCCGGGATGCCCGGGTACGAGGTCAGCGGGGAGTGCGGAGCGGTCGGACCGTCCGCGTCGAAGGCGCCGAAGTAGTCGTACGTCATCACGTTGTACCAGTCGAGCGACGCGGAGGCGCCGCCGTAGTCGGCCGCGTCGATCTTGCCGCCGGAGGAGCCGTCGGCGGTGATGGCCGCGGTGACCAGGTAGTTGGAGCCGAACTCGGTGCGCAGCGCCTGGCTCAGCGTCTTGAACGAGCTGAAGCCGGATGTGTCGCAGGTCAGGCCGCAGGCGTTCGGGTATTCCCAGTCGATGTCGATGCCGTCGAAGACGTCGGCCCAGCGCGGGTCCTCGACAACGGACTTGCAGGAGGCGGCGAAGGCGGCCGGGTTGGCGGCGGCCTGGGCGAAGCCGCCGGAGTAGGTCCAGCCGCCGAAGGAGTACAGCACCTTGATGTGCGGGTACTTGGCCTTCAGCTGGCGGAGCTGGTTGAAGTTGCCGCGCAGCGGCTGGTCCCAGGTGTCGGCGGTGCCGCTGACGGACTGGTCGGCGGTGTACGCCTTGTCGTAGGCGGCGTAGGTGTCGTCGACGACGCACTTGCCGTCCTTGACGTTGCCGAACGCGTAGTTGATGTGCGTGATCTTCGACGCGGAGCCGGAGGTCACCAGGTTCTTGACGTGGTAGTTGCGGCCGTAGACGCCCCACTCGGTGAAGTAGCCGAGCTTGACCTTGTCGCCGGTGGGCGGCTCGGTGGTGCCGCCGGTGGTGCGCACGGCGACCGCTCCGCTGGCCGGACCGGTCTGGTCGGCGGTGTCACGGGCCTGGACGGTGTAGGAGTAGTCGGTGCCGGCGGTCAGACCGGTGTTCGTGTACGAGGTGGTCGTGACGGTGGCGACCTTCGCGCCGTCGCGCAGGACGTCGTAGTTCTTGATGCCCTTGTCGTCCGTGGCCGCGCTCCAGGACAGCTTCACCGAGGTGTTGGTGATGTCGGAGGCGGTGGGGGTGCCGGGCGCCGAGGGGGCGGAGTCGCCGGGGACACTGCCGCCGTCACAACTGCCGCCGTTCAGCTTGCAGTTGGCGGGGGAGCCGGTGCCGGTGCCGTTGAAGCCGAAGGAGACGGAGGCGCCGGGGGCGAGGCTGCCGTTCCAGGACTTGTTCTTGGCGGTCCAGTGGGTGCCGGAGTTGGTGACGTCGGCGTCCCAGGCGGAGGTGACCGAGGTGCCCGAGGGGAAGTCCCACTCGACGTTCCAGGAACCGATGGTCGTGGTGCCGGTGTTCTTGACGGTCCACTTGCCTTCGAAGCCGGATCCCCAGTCCTGGGTCTTGGCGTAGGTGGCGGTCGCCGACGTGGCGGCGGAGGCGGGGCTCGCGAGCCCGACCAGGGCGGCGAACGGCAACAACAGCGTGGTGAGCCCTGCCACGGCTCTCTGTCCGAGTCTGTGTCTGAGGCGCATCCGCGTCTCCTATGGGGAGTTTGATGAGGTGCGCAGGACAATAGAAAGGTCTGGACCATAGGTCAATAGGTCCAGACCAGTGCGAGGGTGCCGGGCGGCTACTTGTTACACGCGCCGCCCGGCGTATGCCGCCGTTCGCAACGACCGCCCCGCCTACACGCCCAACTCCTGTGCCAGGACCGCCGCTTGAACCCGGCTGCGCAGTTCTAGCTTGCCCAGCAGGCGGCTGACGTGCGTCTTCACGGTCGCCTCCGCCATGTCGAGACGTACGCCGATCTCCGCGTTGGACAGGCCCTCCCCGAGGCAGGACAGCACCTCCCGCTCCCGTCGCGTCAGCGAGTCGAGGACGGCCGGGTCGGCCGACGGTTCGCGCACGGGCCTCGCCGCGAACTCGGAGATCAGCCGGCGGGTCACCGCGGGCGCGATCAGGCCCTCGCCGCGCGCCACCGTCCGTACCGCGTCGAGGAGTTGACGTGCCTCGGTGTTCTTCAGCAGGAAGCCGGCGGCGCCCGCGCGCAGCGCGCCGAAGACGTACTCGTCCAGATCGAACGTGGTCAGTACGAGCACGTCGGCGAGGCGCTCGGCGACGACCTGACGGGTGGCGGAAACACCGTCGAGACGGGGCATCTGAATGTCCATCAGAACGAGGTCTGGCCTCAGTTCCCGGGCCAGGGCCACCGCCTGCTCGCCGTCCGCCGCCTCGCCGACCACCTCGATGTCGGGGGCGCTGCGCAGGATGAGGACGAGACCGGCGCGTACGGCGGACTGGTCCTCGGCGACGAGCACACGGATCATTCGGATTCTCCTTCGGTGATCGGGAGGGTGGCACGTACGGCCCAGGTCTTGCCGTCGGCGGAGGCCGGGTCCCCGACGGGTCCCGCCTCGAACGTGCCGTGCAGCAGGGCGACCCGCTCGCGCATCCCTATCAGGCCGGCGCCCGAGCCGGGAGCGCGCGGGCCGTCGTCCCGGGCGCCGCCGTACGGGCTGGTCACCCGTACGTCGAGGGAGTGGTCGCGCTGGGCGAGGACGACGGTGACCCGGCCGGGGGAGGCGTGCTTGAGGGCGTTGGTCAGGCACTCCTGCACGATGCGGTACGCGGCCAGCTCGACCGGGGCCGGGAGCGTCGTGTGTGTGCAGTCCAGGTCCACTTCGAGGCCGTTGGCGCGGGCCTGGTCCACCAGCGCGCCGAGTCCGTCGAGGGTGGGCGCCGCGACCGCCTCCGTGTCGCCGCTGCTGTCGCGCAGGATGCCGATGAGACGGCGCATCTCGGCGAGGCCCTCGACGCTGTTCTCGCGGATCACGCCGAGGGCCTGCTTCGAGGTGTCGGGGTCGTCGAGCGAGAGCGCGGCCGTGGAGTGGATGGCGATCGCGGAGAGGTGGTTGGCGACCATGTCGTGCAACTCGCGTGCCATGCGCGCCCGTTCGGCGGTGACGGCCTGGCTGCGGTCCATCTCGGCGAGCAGGGCGGTCTGTTCGGCGCGGAGGCGGGCCGCCTCGGCGGCGTCGCGGTGGTTGCGGACGATCCAGCCGGTCGCGGCGGGTGCCAGCGACACGACGCCGACGCCCACGCCGATGAGCAGGGCCTCCGGCTGACGCCAGATCGCCACGGGCGCGATCGTCCCGGCCACGGTGAGCAGCCCGGTGATCCACGGGATGCGCCGGGCGGAGGCGGGCGGCCCGTACAGCACCGCCGCGTACACGAGGTCGGTGAACATCACGAGGGTGGCCAGGCTGCCTCGTGTGAACAGGTCCGCGACCACCGCGACCGTGCCGACGAGCAGGGCCGTGCGCGGCATGGTCCTGCGCAGCAGCTCGCAGCCCGTCATCACGACGAGCGGGATCAGCAGCGCCCGGCTGTCGGACCACAGGACGATCGGCTCACCGGCCGGCCGGGTGCCCAGCCCCACCGCGTACAGGAAGAGCCCGCCGAACAGTCCCGCGGCCGCGATCCGCACGTCGTCTCGGTGGGGGCGGGGGAGTCGTACGGCCATGACTCCATCCAACACGCAGTGCGCCGCCGACGCCTGATCCCGGGGGACGGTCCTCGGCTACATCGAAGGATGCAGTGCCGTTTCGTCACTGGTGACGACGATCGGGGCGCGGGGCGCCGGGAGCCTGGAAGGGTGACCGAGAGGAGCGAGTCGTGATCGTCACGCTGATCATCGTCTGTGAAATCGGCTTCTGGGTGCTGCTGGCCGCGGGCCTGGCCTTCCGCTATCTGTTCAAGATGCCGCGTACGGGGCTGGCCCTGCTGTTGTGCGAGCCGCTGCTGGAGGTGTTGCTGCTGGTCGTCACCGCGCTGGACCTCAAGGACGGGGCGGAGCCGAGCTGGAAGCACGGGCTGGCCGCGCTGTACATCGGGTACACCGTGGGGCATGGCCACCGGACGGTGAAGTGGCTCGACGGGCATGCGGCCCATCGGCTCGCGGGGGCGGACCGGCCCGTGGGGCCGCCGCGGTACGGGATGGCTCGTGCGCGGCACGAGGGGAAGGTGTGGCTCGGGTCCGTGGTGGCGGCGGGGGTCGCGACCGTGTTGTTGCAGGTCGCCATCTGGTACGTGGGGGATTCGGGGCGTACGGGGTCGTTGGAGAGCTGGCGGTATGTGGCTTGGAGGGCGGTCGGGATTCACGGGGTGATCGCGTTGACGTACTTGATCTGGCCCAAGAAGGCGCCTGCCGGGGTGGGGGAGGGGGCGGAGTCGCGGAGCCTCACCAAGAGGTGAGGCTCCGCGGCGTGGCTCCGCCGGGGTGGGGGAGGGGGTGATTCGTCGCTGCGGGTGCGTCGTGGCTGGTCGCGCAGTTCCCCGCGCCCCTAAAAGATTGCGCCGTTCCCCGCGCCCCCAAATGCCAAAAGATTGGGCCGTTCCCCGCGCCCCCAAAGCCAAATGCCAAAAGATTGCGCCGTTCCCCGCGCCCCTGAAACTGCCCCCTGGCGCGTCCTCAGCGGTCGCCGCCCGGGACCCAGAGAATGTCGCCCGTCTCCTTGTTCGCCGTCCTTGCCAGGATGAAGAGCAAGTCCGACAGGCGGTTGAGGTAGGTCGCCGTCAGGGGGTTCATTACCTCCTCGTGTGCCTCCAGGGCGGCCCAGGTCGAGCGTTCGGCGCGGCGGACCACCGTGCATGCCTGGTGGAGGAGGGCCGCGCCGGGGGTGCCGCCGGGGAGGATGAAGGAGCGGAGCTTCTCCAGCTGTTCGTTGAAGTGGTCGCAGTCCGCCTCCAGCTTGTCGATGTAGAACTGCTCGACCCGCAGGGGAGGGAACTCGGGGTTCTCGGCGACCGGCGTGGAGAGGTCCGCGCCCACGTCGAAGAGGTCGTTCTGGACGCGGGTGAGGACCTTGACGATCTCCTCGTCGAGGCCGCCGAGGGCGATCGCCGTGCCGATGGCCGCGTTCGCCTCGTTGGCGTCGGCGTACGCCGAGATCCGCGGGTCGGTCTTGGCGACCCGGCTCATGTCGCCCAGGTTCGTCGTGCCCCGGTCGCCGGTCCTGGTGTAGATGCGCGTCAGATTGACCATGCGGCCAGCGTAGTTACGCTCCGGCCTCCCGGAACACTCGTGTGCCCACCGTCACGGCGATTCCTGTGAGGCCGACGGCCACCAGGACGCCGTACGCCATGGAGGCGGTCGCGTACGAGCCGACGTACGCGTCCCGCATCGCGTCCACCAGATAGCGGAACGGCATGACGTGCGAGAGGGCGTCCAGCCAGCCGGGCGCCAGTGACATGGGGAGCATCAGGCCGGACAGGAGCATGGACGGCATGGTCAGGGCGTTGACCGTCGGGCCGAACGCCTGGGGTGACGTGCTCCTCATGGCCAGCGCGTACGACAGCGAGGCCAGCGAGACGGTCAGCAGCGCGACGAACGCGAAGCCGATCAGGATGCCCGCGACCGGTGCGCGCAGCCCCATCACCACGGCGGCCAGGACCAGCAGGACCGCCTGGAAGACGAAGACCGCCGTGTCGCGCAGTACCCGGCCGAGCAGGAGTGCCAGGCGGCTGACCGGGGTGACCCGCATCCGCTCCACCACGCCCAGGTTCTTCTCGACGATGATCATGAAGCCGGCGAACGCGGCCCCGAACAGGCCGAGTTGGAGCAGCAGTCCGGGGACCAGGACCTGCCAGGAGCTCCCGCCGCCGCCCAGCGGCAGATCCGTGAGCAGCGGGCCGAAGAAGAGCAGGTACAGCAGCGGCATCAGTACGCCGAAGAGCATCGCGAACTTGGAGCGCAGGGTCTGGCGGAGATAGCGCCCGAAGATCAGCGCGGTGTCCTGGACGAGCATGTCGGTCACTTCCTCGACTGTTGATGACTAGACGGCTACGGGGGTGGCGTCCGCCGGCGCGGGGCCGCGGCCGGTGATGGCGAGGAACGTGTCCTGGAGCGTCGCGTCGATCGACCCGCCGTACTGGAGCTTGAGCGCGCTGGGCGTGCCCTCCGCCACCACGACGCCGTGGTCGACGATCACGAGCCGGTCGGCGAGCGCGTCCGCCTCGTCGAGGTAGTGAGTGGTGAGGAAGACGGTCGTGCCGTAGTCGTCGCGCAGGCGTCGGACCAGGTCCCAGAGGTCCGCGCGGCTCGCCGGGTCGAGGCCGGTGGTCGGCTCGTCGAGGAACAGCACCTTCGGGCGGTGGGTGAGGCCGAGCGCGATGTCGAGACGTCGGCGCTGGCCGCCGGAGAGCGCCGACGTCTTCCGGTCGAGGAGCTCGGTCAGGTCCAGGTCGCGGGCCAACTCCTCGGCTCGCTCAGCCGCCTGATCCTTGGTCAGGCGGTAGAGCCGTCCCTGCGTGACCAGTTCCTCGCGTACGGAGATCTGGGGGTCGACGCCGCCCGACTGAGCCACGTATCCGCACGCGCGGCGGACGCCCTCCGGGTCGGTGGCCAGGTCGTGGCCCGCGACGGTGGCGGCGCCACCGGTCGGGGCCAGCAGGGTCGTGAGCATCCGGAGCGTGGTCGTCTTGCCCGCTCCGTTCGGGCCGAGGAAGCCGAGGATCTCGCCCTCCCCGACGGTGAGGTCGATGCCGCGGACCGCCTCGACGGGGCCGCGCTTGGTCTGGAACGTCCGGGCGAGGCCGGCCGTGCTGATGATGGGCATGCGCCAAGAAAAACAGAGTGACTTAAATTTTGCAACGCCACCAAAATTTCAGAGAGACCAGAAATCATCGGTCCGGCCTACGATGAAGCCATGGCAGAGGGGCTCAGGGAGCGGAAGAAGCGCGAGACCAGGCAGCGCATCTCGGACATCGCCACGGGACTGTTCCTGGAGCACGGCTTCGTGACGGTGACCATGGCCGAGGTCGCGGACGCGGCCGATGTCTCCGTGAACACCGTCTACAACTACTTCCCGGCCAAGGAAGACCTCTTCTTCGACCGCAGCAAGGGCGTTGTCGACCGGCTCTCGCGCTGGGTGCGCGCCCGCCGCGTCGGCGAGTCGGCCGCCGGCGCCGTCCTGCGCGAGCTGCGCGAGGAGGTCGAGGCGGTCTCGCCCCGGGTCGGACTGATGGCCGGGTACGACCGCTTCATGCGCGTCATCCATGACGCGCCCGCCCTCCGGTCCCGGCTGTGGAGCCTTCAGCAGGAGGTCCACGACGACCTGGAGGCGACCCTGCGCGAGGAGACGGGCGCGGACCCCGACGATCCGACGCCGGGTCTGATGGCCGGGCAGATCGGCTGGCTCCACCAGACGGTGATGAGCACGGTCGGCCGCGAGATGATGGCGTGCCGCGATCCGGCCCAAGTGTCCCGCGAGGTGCTGGCACTGCTCGACGGCATGGAGGACCTTTTGAGCGAGAAGGTCCTCAACTACGCCGTACGGGCGGCGGAATGAGCCGCTCGGTGTGATGTCCGTCCTATGAGACGTGACGCGCGTTACTTACCGGTCACACAGCGCCTCACGACCGCTAGGGTCCGCCGAAGAGGCAACCCGACAGCGTGTTACCCCGGGTTGTCTCGCGATGGTCAACGCCGCCGGGAAAACGCAGCAGGGGAGTCGGACAGTGGCACGCAAGCTCGCCGTCATCGGGGCCGGACTCATGGGTTCAGGTATCGCCCAGGTCTCCGCACAGGCCGGCTGGGACGTCGTCCTGCGCGATGTCACCGACGAGGCGTTGACCCGTGGTACCGACGGCATCAAGATCTCGTACGACAAATTCGTGAGCAAGGGGAAGCTGGACGCCGGCGCGGCCGAACAGGCGCTGGGCCGCATCACCACGACGACCGATCTGGACGCGGTCGCCGACGCCGATATCGTCGTCGAGGCCGTGTTCGAGAAGCTGGAAGTCAAGCACGAGATCTTCCGTACGCTCGACAAGCTGGTGAAGGACGAGACCGTACTCGCCTCCAACACCTCCGCCATCCCGATCACCAAGATCGCGGCGGCAACCGAGCGCCCGGAGCGGGTCGTCGGCGTCCACTTCTTCTCGCCGGTCCCGATGATGCAGCTCTGCGAGCTCGTCCGCGGCTACAAGACGAGCGACGAAACACTCGCCACCGCGCGGGAGTTCGCCGAGTCGGTCGGCAAGACCTGCATCGTCGTCAACCGTGACGTGGCCGGCTTCGTGACCACCCGGCTCATCTCGGCGCTCGTCGTCGAGGCGGCCAAGCTGTACGAGTCGGGTGTGGCGACCGCCGAGGACATCGACCTCGCCTGCAAGCTGGGCTTCGGTCACGCGATGGGTCCTCTCGCCACCGCCGACCTCACGGGCGTCGACATCCTTCTGCACGCGACCGGCAACATCTACACCGAGTCCCAGGACGAGAAGTTCGCCCCGCCGGAGCTGATGCGCCGGATGGTTGACGCCGGTGACATCGGCCGTAAGAGCGGGCAAGGCTTCTACACGTACTGATACACGTACTGACTCTGCGGCGATCTTCGACCGGTCACTCCTCGGAGTGAATTCGGTATCGGTTCGCTTACAGAGGGCAACTTCTGCCCCGGTACGGCAGTCAGTCCTGGCAACACAGGACACGACGAAGACGCAGCGTACGAAACGCACTCTCGGGGAGCGCATATGTACATCAGGGGCGACCACGCCGAGCTGGTCGTCGGGGGCCGCCTCGACGTCCGCAGCGCGGCGGACGCCCGTACGGTCCTGCACTCGGCAGTCGACGACGGCGTCGGCGACCTGGTGCTCGACCTGTCAGAGCTGGACTCCTGGGACGCCACCGGGCTCGGTGTCATCATGGGGGCCCACCGGCGGGCGGGGCGGTGCGGCCGGAGGCTTGTGCTGCGCGGCGTCCCGCCGCAGATGCAGCGCCTGCTGGTGGCCACCAGGCTCCACCGGATCCTGGCGATCGAGGGCGGCATCGGCGTCGAGTCGCTGCCCCGGGTGTGACTCCGCGCCACTCCCGGGCGTGACCCTCCGTCGCCCCTGGACCTGACCCGGCGTCACTGTCGCAAACGGCGAAGATCGGGTAGGAAGCGATCGTACGAAACGTATGTCGCGAACAATCCTCACGAAGCTGTGACGTCTCGGACGGCGCGGTACCCCGTGTGTTCGTAGATACTGTGCGAAGGTTTAGGGTTCGGCTGCCCGCGTCTTGACGAACCCGTGAGCGGGCACCGGACCAGAAGCGACAGCGCAGTGTGCAGCAAGGCCGGGAGGGGCTCGGCACACCACGCTTTTGGGGGGCTTGGACCTATGGACCCGATGAACCGGGGACCCGAAGAGTACGGCCACGAGGACGGCTCGGCTCCGCGACAGCGGCCGCCGCGCGATCCTCTGACGTCCGACTTCGGTCAGCACACGCCAGCACTGGCCCGCACCGTCCAACTCGTGTCGGGCGACCATCTGCTCACCGTCAATCCCGTCGACGGCAGCGAGATCGAGCTCTGCCCACCGGGCGAGCGACCGCCGCGGCCCACGAAGTTCAGCGCAGCCGACCGGGCCGAGCTGGCCCGCTCGACACGACCTCCCGTACCACCGGGGGCCTCGCTGCCCAGACTGCCGCTCCTGGAGCGGCAGGAGGAGCGTGAGCGGCTTGTGCGCCTGCTCGCGCGCGGGCGCTCCGTGCGGCTCACCGGACCCTCGGGTTCGGGCCGCACCGTGCTTCTGGACGCCGTCGCCGACGACTGCGCGGACCTCGCTCCGGACGGTGTGGTGCGCCTCAGCGGCCACCGCCGTACGCCGGACGATCTCCTGCACGACCTCTTCGCCGCCGTCTTCAACGCTCCGCTGCACCGGCCGGAGCGGGAGGAACTGCTCGCACTCGTCCACGAGATCGGCGCGGTCGTCGTCCTGGACGACGTGGAGTTCGGCGGTGCCGCGCTCGACGAACTGCTCGACGCGACCCCCGAGTGCGCCTTCCTGATCTCCGCGACGCCCGATGTTCCCGCGCCGTCGACCGACTCGCTCCTCGAAGAGGTCTTCCTCGGCGGCCTCGGCCGCGGCGGCGGTCTCGAACTGCTGGAGCGGGCCGTCGGCCGCGTCCTGACCGAGGACGAGGCGAACTGGGCGGGCGACCTCTGGTTCGAGTCCGAGGGGCTGCCGCTGCGCTTCGTGCAGGCCGGTGCGCTGCTGCGGCAGCGCGACCAGCTGCGCGCCGACCCGAACGCCTTCGACGAGTTCGGCTACTACGAGGACGCGCCCGTGGACGCGCCCTTCGACGCCGAGGACGGCCACGACGTACCGCTGCCGTCGCTCGCCGAGGGCGCCGCCCCGGCCGCGCTGCTCGCCACCCGGCTCAGCGAGTCGGCGCGCTCGACGCTGCGCTTCGCCGTCGCGCTGGGCGGCGAGGTGCCGCACCAGGCGCATCTGCCCGCCCTGGTGGGGGACACGCACGCGGACGCCGCGCTCGCCGAGGTCGTGGGCTGCGCGCTCGTCACACCGGTCGGTTCGCACTACCGCCTCGCGGCCGGCGTACAGACCCAGCTGGAGGCCGTCGGGTACGCGTCCGACGCCGAGGAGAAGGCGCGCGCCGCCGCCGAGCACTACGCCTGGTGGGCGGGGCATCCGTCGGTCACCCCGGAGCGGGTCGCCGCCGAGGCGGACGCCGTGCTCGCCGCGCTGACCGCCCTGGCGCCCGTCACGGAACCGCCGACCGAGGAGGAGGAGAGCGCCACCGCCGTACGGCTGGCGCGCACGGCCGCGCCCGCGTTCGCCGCGGGGCTGCACTGGAGTGCCTGGGAGCGTGCGCTGCGCTCGGGCGCCGAGGCGGCCCGGCTGTCCGGCGAGGTCTCGGATCAAGCCTATTTCCACCACGAGCTGGGCATCCTCGCGCTCTGCGCCGGGCAGTTCGACCGGGCCCGCGCCGAACTGGAGGCGTCCATCGGGCTGCGCGGCGCCCTCGCCGAGAAGCGCGGCACCGTCGCCGGCCGCCGCGCGTTGGCGCTGGTCGCGGACCGCACCGGCACCACACCGCCGGCCGGGATCGGTGCGACGGCGGGCGAGGAGGTGCCCGACGCGCGGTACGAGGAGTCGGCGTCGCCGCCCGGTGGCGTACCGTCCGGATTCACTCCGGTCCCCTCGCTCCAGCAGCCTGGCGAACCCGCGACGGTGATCACCCGCGGCGGTGCCGCCTCCGCCGCGAAGCCGGGCCGCGTCAAGGGCCTGGTCAACGGCACCCGGCGCAACCTCGCCGCGGCGGGCGCGGGCGCGCTCCTGGCCGCCGTGCTCGGCACGGTGGTGACGCTCGGCGCGACCTCCAACCCCGACGACAACATCCCCTCGGAGCGGGTCGGCCCCAACCCGTCGGCCAGCGCCGGCGACGAGGGCGACGGACTCGGCGCGGACCGGCCGGCGAAGGGCAGCGGCGACGCGGACTCGACGAGCCGTCCCACCGACCCGGGTGACGACGGGATCATCGGGACCTCGGACGATCCGGCGCCCTCTTCGAGCACGGAGCCCTCGGACGATCCGACCGGGACGAAGGACCCGAGCACGAACAAGCCCTCGACGAAGCCGCCGTCCTCTTCCAAGCCGCCGACTTCGCCGAAGCCGCCGACCAGTCCGACGCCGACACCCACGCCGACTCCCACACCGACGCCGACCGATCCGACCGGTGAGCCGAGCGAGACTCCGCCGACCACACCGGAGACCTCCGACTCGGCCAGCGGCCCGGCCTCCAGCCCGGCCGAGAGCAGCAGCGCCGCGAGCAGCCCCGCGGACAGCGACTCGCCGACGATCTGACACCCGGGGTACGACACCCGCGTACGGCTCCGCACGACAGTGGGCCGGGTCCTCCACACCGGACCCGGCCCACTGTCATGCCGTACGAAAGAACCTCGTGGCCGTCAGAACAGCCGCAGCTTGTCGTCCTCGATGCCGCGCAGCGCGTTGTAGTCGAGGACCGCGCAGCCGATGCCGCGGTCGGTGGCGAGGACGCGGGCCTGGGGCTTGATCTCCTGGGCCGCGAAGATGCCGCGGACCGGTGCGAGGTGCGGGTCGCGGTTCAACAGCTCCAGATAGCGCGTGAGTTGCTCCACGCCGTCGATCTCGCCGCGCCGCTTGATCTCCACGGCGACGGTTCGGCCCTCGCCGTCACGGCACAGGATGTCGACCGGGCCGATGGCCGTCATGTACTCGCGGCGGATCAGCGAGTAGCCCTCGCCGAGGGTGTCGATGCGGTCGGCGAGGAGCTCCTGGAGGTGTGCCTCCACGCCGTCCTTGATCAGGCCGGGGTCCACGCCGAGTTCGTGCGAGGAGTCGTGGAGGACCTCCTCCATCGTGATGATGAGCTTCTCGCCCGCCTTGTTGATGACGGTCCAGACACCCTCGTCGTCCCCCGAACCCTCCTTCAGCGTGCAGGGCGGCGACATCCAGTTGAGGGGCTTGTAGGCCCTGTCGTCCGCATGGATCGAGACACTGCCGTCGGCCTTCACAAGGATCAGGCGGGGGGCCGACGGGAGATGGGCGGTGAGCCGGCCCGCGTAGTCAACGGAGCAGCGGGCAATGACGAGACGCATGGTCCGCAACGCTACTCGACCGGCGAGGGTCGGCGCGATCCGCCCATGGGCCGTCTTGACCGGAGCCTTTCCTGTCGCCCCTGTTTCCCCGGATAAGCCCTGTTCGAAAGTGGCTGGTTGTGAGCAGGTTGAGTCTCCCCCGGTTTCTCAATGTCCTGGTGCGGCCACGAACAGTTGCCTACCGTATAAACGGGAGGTCGCGACGCGTGTACTCAGCGTGTTCGGCGTCGCGGTCTCCTTCCCTGTCCGTCAACCCCCTCTGCCGAGGGGGTGCGAGAGGAGAACCCATGTCGCTGGACGTCTCACCGGCCCTACTCGAAAAGGCCGAGCGAGGCGAGGTCGACGAAGCGGAATTCGTCGACTGCGTCCGGATTTCCCTGCCCTACGCATGGGAGATGATCAGCTCCCTGGTGGCTCAGCTGAAGGTGGACGGCGGCAACTTCGCCGACAACCAGACGCCGCCGCCGGACGAGCAGGCGCGCGGCCAGCTGCTGCGTGCGCTCGCGAGTGATGCGATACGCGGTGCGCTGCAGCGGCACTTCGGAGTGCGCCTGGCCTTCCAGAACTGCCACCGCGTGGCGGTGTTCCCGCTGGACGGCTCGGTGGACGACACCTTGAACCGCTTCACCTCGGTGCGCAGTCAGCTGCTGAACCAGTCGCCGGAGTTCCGGGACTGCTGAGGCGGTGATGCCGCACGGCTTGCCGCTCCGTACGCGGGAGGTGCTTTTGTACTGGGGCGGCAAGCTCCCCGCGGCGCACACCGGTTGGGCCCGGACATGGGTCGGTTCGGCCCGGACAGGAATCTGTTCGGCCCGGACATGGGTCGGCTCCGCCCGGACAGGGGTCTGTTCCGGTCGGATACGGACCGGTTGCGACCAAACGCGGCCCAACCCCCGTCAGGAATCCGCCAGTTCGGCCCGGACGCACGCCGATTCGGCCCGGACCCACATCGGTTCGGCCCGCAACCGCCCCCGGTTCCGTCCGGCCGCGACCCGACTCGGCCAGACCGCACCCGGGTTCGGCCCGGACACACGCCGATTCGGCCTGGTCGCATCCCGACTCGGCCCGGACGCACCCAGGTTCGGCCCGGTTGCAGCCAAGTTCGGCCCGGTCGCATCCCGACTCGGCCCGGCAACACCCCGGTTCTGCCCGGGCGCACGTCGGTTCGGCCCGGACCAACATCGGTTCGGCCCGGTCGCATCCCGGCTCGGCCGGGACGCGGTTTCCTTCGGCTCGGCCCGGGCGGGGCCCCGCTCACCGCAGCCGCGGCAGCACCTCGTCCCCCAGCCGCCGTACGTTCTCCTCGGTCGCCGCCAGGTCGCCCGAGCCCTCCGTGAGCAGCGCGAAGCGCGTGATCCCCGTGCGCTCGGACGTCGCCGCGAGGCGGTCGGCGCACAGGCGGGGCGTACCCACCGGGTGCAGCCCGCAGAGCAGTTCGGTGTAGGCCACCGGGTCCCGCATCGAGCGGGCCCGGCCGTCCACGGTCACATGGGCGTCGAGACCCTGCTTCAGCCAGCCCGGCATGGCCTTCAGGAGCATCTCGACCGCGTCCGTGCGCCGGTCCGCGACCTGGGCGATGCCGGCCGAGACATGGGCCGCGTCCGCGATCTCGTCCGGCGAGTACCCCGCGTCGCGCGCGTGCGTGCGCCACAGCGCGACCATCTCCGCCTTCTCCTCGTCCCCGACATGCATCCCGAGGAGCATCGGCAGCCCGCGCCCGGCGGCCAGCTTCACGCTCGCCGGTGAGGTGCAGGCGACGACGACCTCGGGGCTCTCGCCGCCCGTCAGGGCCTCCGACGGCCTTGGCACGACAGGGACTTCACGGAAATCGAAGCGCTCCGAACCGCCCGCGACGGACGGCTCACGCAGCCACCGCACCAGCAGATCGAGTGATTCCGGGAACCCCTTCTCGTACGCTTCGAGGCCCGTCCCGAAGACCTCCAGGTCCACCCACGGTCCGCCGCGCCCCAGCCCGAGCGAGAAGCGCCCGCCGGACGTCACATGCAGCAGCGCGGCCTGCTCGCCGAGCGCCACGGGGTGCACGGTGGGCAGCACGCTGACCGCCGTGCCGACCCGGATCCGCCGGGTGCGCCCGAGCAGTAACGCGGCGAGCGTGATGGCCGACGGGCACGTCCCGTACGGCACGAAGTGGTGCTCGGCCAGCCATACGGCGTCGAGCCCCGCCTCCTCGGCGACCTCGGCGGACCGCACCGCGCGGTGCAGTGCCTCCCCCTGGCCCTGGCCCGGGAACTGGGCCGCCAGTACAAAACTTCCTACGCGCATCGCACTCCTGCCTCCTTGTGCCGACGCGGCTCCCCCACCTCGCATAACCGTCTGACACGTGCCAAGGACACGGCTTGGTGAGGAGATTGGCGGATTGTCTGCAGAATGAGCCGGCCGTGCGGGGGATCTGTGGGGGTTGGTGACGTACGCGTACCCCTGGGTGCTCCGCGTAGGCTGGACACAGCCCGTGCTCCCTGTATAGCTCCGTGAGGTGTCCTGTGTCCCCGCGTCGCAACCGTCCCAAGGGTGCCGGTGACTCCGGCCGGAGCCAGTCCCCGGACGGATCGGACCCGTCCGACCGCTACGGCGGCTGGCAGTCGACGGAGAGCTGGCAGGGCGAGGCGTGGAGCGTGCGGCACGTGGCGGGCGCGAGTGCCCAGGGCAAGACGTATCGCTGTCCCGGCTGCGACCAGCAGATTCCCTCCGGCGTCCCGCATGTGGTGGCCTGGCCCGAGCACTCCGGAGTGGACGAGCGGCGGCACTGGCACAAGGCGTGCTGGAACGCGAAGGACCGCCGCACCACACGGGTGCAGCGGTCCCGGAACGCTCCGAGGTTCTAGACCTTCGAACGATTTTGCGTAGGTCGTCTATGTCCTAGACGTCCCGCTTCTCCAGCAGCGCGTAGGCCCCGGCGATCGCCGCCGCAGTCACCCCAGCGAGGAGGACGAGCTGGGAACTGCCGTTCCCGTTGTCGGAGTCGAGCTGGAAGATCCGGGCGAGCGCGTTCGGAGCGTTATATTCCATCATCTTCTCGCCGATCGTCCGCATGCTCTCGGACATCAGCAGGAACGCGGGCAGGATCGCGGGCACCAGCACCACACCGAGCATCGTGGTGATCGCGCCGGCGGAGTGCCGCAGCATCGATCCCACCGCGAGCGCGAGGACGCCGAGCAGCGACACGTACAGCGCGCCCATCAGGACGGTCCCGCCCCAATCGTTGTCCGACGCCCCGCCGTGCATGCCCGACGTGATCAGGCCGACCACGCCGATGGAGAGGGCCGACACGACGAACGCGACGACGAAGAAGATCATCAGCTTGGCGGTGAGCACCCGGTAGCGCTGGGGCGACGCCGTGAACGTCGTACGGATCATGCCCGTGCCGTACTCCGACGAGACCACCAGCACGCCCAGCGTGATCAGGCAGATCTGGCCGAGGATCAGGCCGAAGAAAGCGGGGATCGTGTACGGGACGTCCGTGAAGTCCTCGTTGGTGGTCTGCGCGGCGACCAGGAAGCCGATGCCGACGACCAGCAGCACGAAGACACCGAGCGTCCACATCGTGGAGCGCACCGACTTGATCTTCGTCCACTCGGAGGCGAGCGCGTGACCGAGGTGCGTGCGCGTGATCGGAATCGGCGAGGTGTACGAAGTCCCGGGCGCGCCCTGCCAGTTCGGGGCAGGGGCGGCCTGCTGCTGCATCTGGTGCTGGGGCGTGCTCATCGGGCGTCCTCGGGCTTGGTCAGGTCGGGCGCGGCGGAGGAGGGCTGCGCGGGGGCGGGCTGTGGGGGAGCGGCGGCCGCGGGCGCGGTGCCGGCCGGCTGGGCGTACGGGTTGGGCTCTCCGGCTCCGGACGCGGCCGGGGCGCCGTACGGGCCCGCGGGCACCCCGGCGGGCGGCTGCGCCTGCGGCATCGCGAACGGCTGGCCGCCCTGCTGGGGCGGCGGCGGGGCGTACCAGCCCGGCTGGCCCTGACCCGGCACCGGCATCTGCGGGGGCGGCATCGCGCCCGGCGGGAGCTCCTGCTGCAGGCCCGCGCGCTGGTCGACGGTGGAGCGGTAGTCGACGGAACCCTGCGTCATCCGCATGTACGCCTCCTCCAGCGAGGCCTGGTGCGGGGAGAGCTCCCACAGGCGTACGTCGGAGCTGTGCGCGAGTTCGCTGATGCGGGGGAGCGGCAGGCCCATGACACGCAGAGCGCCGTCCTGCTCGGGCAGCACCTGGCCGCCCGCCTCGGTCAGCGCGGCCGTCAGCTTCTCGCGCTGCTGGGGCTCGGTGTCGGGCGTGCGTACGCGCGCGAAGTCGGCGGAGTTGTGCGAGATGAAGTCGCGGACGCTCATGTCGGCGAGCATCTGACCGCGGCCGATCACGATGAGGTGGTCGGCGGTGAGAGCCATCTCGCTCATGAGGTGGGAGGAGACGAAGACGGTCCGGCCCTCCGCGGCCAGCGACTTCATCAGGTTCCGCACCCAGAGGATGCCCTCGGGGTCGAGGCCGTTGACCGGCTCGTCGAAGAGCAGCACCTGGGGGTCGCCGAGGAGCGCGGCGGCGATGCCGAGCCGCTGGCCCATGCCGAGCGAGAACCCCTTGGAGCGCTTTTTCGCCACGTCCTGGAGGCCGACGACGCCCAGCACCTCGTCCACGCGGCGGGCCGGGATGCCGGACAGCTGGGCGAGGCACAGGAGGTGGTTGCGGGCGTGCCGGCCACCGTGCACGGCCTTGGCGTCGAGGAGCGCGCCGACCTGGCGGGGGGCGTTGGGCAGCTTGCGGTAGGGGTAGCCGCCGATCGTGACCTGACCGGAGCTGGGGTTGTCGAGCCCGAGGATCATGCGCATGGTCGTCGACTTGCCCGACCCGTTGGGCCCGAGGAAGCCGGTGACGGAACCCGGCCTTACCTGGAAGGAAAGGTTGTACACGGCTGTCTTGTCGCCGTAGCGCTTCGTCAGGCCGACTGCCTCGATCATTCTCCGCACCCATCGAAAGGTTCAGGACGTCGGGGCGCACGCCCCCGTAAGGCTTAGGAGGATAGCCGGGCGCTGACGGTTCCCCCCAAAGCTGAGCAAAATCGTGAGCCCTAGGGCCTGTCTGGCAATGCCCGCCTGCCTGGCGACGCCATGCACGCACTCTCGCCGCACCGGGCGCAGACCCAGGTACGTCCAGTACGAGGATCTACACCCGGCGCGGCGAGAGCACGCACCTGACGCCGCCAGGCCGCCCTCCGGGCGACGACGGGAATTGCCAGACAGGCCCTAGGCATCCCTCTTCTTCAGCAGCACGTATCCGCCCGCCAGCGCCACCGCGACCCACAGGACCATGATTCCCAGGCCGCCCCAGGGGCCGTACGGCACGTCGTCGTCGATCGGGGTGACTACCTGCATGATTTTGCTGCCCGCCTGGTCCGGGAGGTACTGGCCGACCTTCTTGGTGGCGTCGACGTTTCCGAGGATGGCGGAGATCAGGAAGAAGAAGGGCATCAGGATGCCGAGGGAGAGCATCGGGCTGCGCAGCATCGTGGCGACGCCCATCGAGAAGAGGGCGATGAGGGTCATGTAGAGGCCGCCGCCGATGACCGCGCGCAGCACACCCGGGTCGCCGATCGACGCCCGGTGCGAGCCCAGCATCGCCTGGCCGAGGAAGAAGGCGACGAAACTGGTGGCGAGGGCGACGAGGAAGGCGAGTCCGGTCGCCACCGCGATCTTGCTGAAGAGGAACGTGCCGCGCTGCGGCACCGCGGCGAGCGAGGTGCGGATCATGCCGGTGCTGTACTCGTTGGAGACCACCAGCACGCCGAACACGATCATCGCCAGCTGACCCAGGCTCATCCCGGCGAAGCTGATGAACGTCGGGTCGAAGGAGAGCTGGTCCTTCGTGCTCATGTCGTCGAACTCGTTCTTCGACAGCAGCGAGATGAGCACGCCGAGCGCGACGGTGACCACCGCGGCGAGACTGAGCGTCCACACCGTGGACGCCACCGACCGGATCTTGGTCCACTCGGACCGGACGACCTGGGTCGCGGCCATGTGTTCAGCCCTTCTTCCAGTCGTTGCCCCACTGGGGCGCCTGCTGCTGCCCGGCGGGCGGCGCGCCAGGCGGAGCGGCGGTCGGCGCGGTGGCGCCGAGCGACGGATCGGAGTGCGCGTGGTACTCCACCGACTCCGCCGTCAGCTGCATGAACGCCTCTTCCAGCGAGGCCTGTTGAGGGCTCAGCTCATGCAGCACGAGCTGGTGCTGAGCCGCGAGCTCCCCGATGTGCTCCGACTTCGAGCCGTCCACCTCGAGCGCCTCGCCGCCGGACTCGACGACGGTGATCCCGGCCCCGTGCAGCACATCGAGCAGCCGCTCCCGCTGGGGCGACCGGATCCGTACGTACGACCGTGAGTTCTGCCGGATGAAGTCGGCCATGGAGGTGTCGGCGAGCAGCCGGCCCTGGCCGATCACGACGAGGTGGTCGGCGGTCAGCGCCATCTCGCTCATCAGATGCGAGGAGACGAAGACCGTACGGCCCTGGGCGGCCAGGGACTTCATCAGGTTGCGGATCCAGTGGATGCCCTCGGGGTCGAGCCCGTTGACCGGCTCGTCGAACATCAGGATCCGCGGGTCGCCGAGCAGCGCGCCCGCGATGCCGAGCCGCTGCCCCATACCGAGCGAGAAGCCCTTGGCCTTCTTCCTCGCCACCGCGGTGAGGCCGACGGTGTCGAGGACCTCGTGCACCCGCGCCCGAGGAATCCCATTGCTCTGCGCGAGGCACAGAAGGTGGTTGAAGGCGCTGCGGCCGCCGTGCATGGCCTTGGCGTCGAGCAGGGCCCCGATGTACTTCAGCGGATCCTTGAGACGGTCGTAGTGCTGCCCGTCGATCCGCACGTCACCCGCGGTCGGCCGGTCGAGCCCGAGCAGCATCCGCATCGTCGTGGACTTCCCGGCCCCGTTCGGCCCCAGAAACCCGGTCACGATTCCCGGCCGCACGGTGAACGTCAGATGGTTCACCGCCATTTTCTCGCCGTACCGCTTGGTAAGCCCCTCAAGCTCGATCATGGGCCCCACGCTAAAACGCGACAAAGCCCCCTGCCACTTAAAGGCAGGGGGCTTCGAAGGTGTGCCCCGAAGGGGCGCGGGGAACTGCGCGACCAGCCCAGACGGACCCGCAGATCCCGACGACCCGTACGTGGACGACTCGTACTTACCGGGACTGCTGCGCCGGCACCCCACGAGAGATCGGCTCGTCCTCGGCCGGCGACCCGGCGGCAGCCACAGCCGCACCGGTCAGCGTCGCGAGCATCTCGCGGACGTTCGTCAGCTGAGCGTTGATCGAGTCGCGACGGTTCGTAAGAGCCGCCAGCTCCCGCTCGGATTCCGAACGGATCCGGTCCGCCTTGGCGTTCGCGTCGGCCACGATGTCCTCGGCCTGGCGCTGAGCCGTCTCCACCGTCTGACGGGCGCGACGCTCCGCGTCCGTACGCAGCTTCTCGGCCTCCAGACGGAGCTGCTCCGCGCGGTGCTCGATCTCCGCGAGACGCTTCTCCGCCTTGGCCTGACGCGAGGCCAGGTCACGCTCGGACTGTTCGCGGCGCTTGGCGAGGTTCGTCTCGAAGTCGGCGGCGGCCTGAGCGGCCTTCGCACGGGTCTCCTCGAAGAGGGCGTCCGCCTCCTCACGCTTGGACTGCGCGTCCTTCTGAGCCTCGGTACGCAGCTGAGAAGCGTCGGACTTGGCCTTCTCGACGATCCGGACGCCCTCGTCCTCCGCCTTGGCCTTGCGGTCCGCAGCGAACGATTCTGCGTCGTTACGCACCTGCTGAGCCGCCGACTCGGCGAGCTCACGGTGCTGTTCCGCCGCGCGACGGGCCTCTTCGCGCAGGTCCTTCGCCTCCTCCTCGGCGAGGCGGAGGATCTTCTCGACGCGCGCGCCGAGACCCGCGTACGACGGCTCTGCGTCGCTGACCTGGGCCTGGGCGTTCTGCGTTTCGAGATGGAGCTCCTCGATGCGCTTTTCCAGAGCAGTGATACGGGCCAGAGCGCTGTCACGGTCGGAGACGAGCTTCGAAATGCGTTCGTCCACCTGAGCGCGGTCGTACCCACGCCGCACAAGCTCGAAGCCGTAGGGGGAAGTGTCGCTCATGGGGTTCCTGTCGAATGAGACCGGTGAGGTGATAGGTGGAATCCTAGGGGTCAAGACGGTGTGTCATCGAGCAGTAGCCCGATTGATATGGAGAATGACACCCTTTTTGGTGGCTAACTGCCGGACCGCTTGCCAGAGACGCTGCCGAAGGCCCCTGGCAAGCACGGAAGTTGGCCATTTGGCTAGCCCTCCGACGGCTTGCCACCCGAACGAGTCGCACCGGCCGCAGCGGCAGCCTTGACGCCACCGTCCTTGCCACTCGACGGGGCCTCAAACGACTCCAACGCCTCAAGGACGTCCTGGACACGGGAGATCTCGGCATTGATGTCCTCGCGGCGCCGGACCAGCACCTCCAGCTCGCGCTTGCCCTCCTCGACCGCGGCCCGCGCCTCGCGCACCGCCTCGGATCTGATGGCCTCGGCCTCGGAGATGAGCGCGGCCTTCTTCTGCTCGGCCTCCTTGAGAAGCCCCTCCGCCTTCTTCACGGCGGCGATCCGGACCTTGCCCGCCTCGGAGTTGGCCTCCGACACCAGGTCCTTGGCCTTCGCCTCGGCTTCCCTCAGCTGGTCCTCGGCAGCCTTGATGAGGGCGTCGCAGCGGTCGCCCGCCGCCTTCATCGTCTCCGCGGACTCCCGGCGCGCCCGGTCGTGCAGATCCTCGATCTCGCCGGTGATCCGGTCACGAAGCTCCTCCGCGCGCTCTCTTATGGCCGTGGCGTCCCGGCGCGCACCGACCAGCAACTCGTCCGCGTCCGTCCGGGCCCGCTCCACCAGCGAGTTGCCCTCGACGGTCGCCTCGGAGACCAGCCGCTCCGCCTCGTTGCGGGCGGCGCCGACCATCGTGTCGGCATGGCTCTCGGCGTCCGCGGTGGTCTTGTGGGCCGTCTGCTGGGCCTCCGTGATCAGCTTGTCGGCCTCGGCGGCCGTCTCCGTGATCAGCGTGTCGACCTGCTCGGCCGCCTCGGAGCGCCGCTTGTTGGCCTCCTTGCGCGCCTTGTCCAGGGTGTCGTCGGCCTCGTCGCGTGCGTTCGACATGAGCCGGTCGGCCTCGGCGGCCGCCTCGTTCTTGACGCGCTCCGCCTCCGACCTGACCCGCTCGGCGTGCTGCTGCGCGGAACCGACCGTCTCGGCCGCCTCGGCGCGCAGCCGCTCCGCGTCGCCCGTCGCGTCCGAGATCAGCTTCTCGGCCTTCGCCACGGACTCGGAACGGACCCGCTCCGCCTCCGCGTTGGTCTCCGCCGTGAGCCGCTCCGCCTCCGACGTCACCTCGGTGATGAGGGTGTCGGCCTGCGTCGCCGCGTCCGACCGGATGCGGTTGGCGTCCTCGCGGGCCTCGGCCCGCGCCCGTGAGGCGTCCTGCTCCGCCGACGCGACGGTGTCCGACGCCTCCGTACGGGCCCGCTGGACGAACTCCGAGGCGTCCGAGCGCAGCCGGTCGGATTCGGTGATCGCCTCCGAAACCGTGCGCTCCGCAAGGGACTTGGCGGCCTCCGCCTCCTCGTGGGCCTCGCGCCGGACACGGTTGCCGTCCTCGGCGGCCCGCTCCCGCTCCGCGTACGCGTCGGCGCGGACCCGGTCGGCCTCCTGCTGTGCTTCGGTGCGCGTGCGCTCCGCCGCGTGCTCGGCGGCGCTGCGCAGGCCCGTGATCTCCTCCTGGGCCTGCTCGTGCAGCCCGGCGACGGAGTCCCGTACCTGCTGTGCGGTCTGTTCGGCGGCCGACACCATCTCGGTCGCCCGGCGGTCCGCCTCCTCGACCAGCCGTACGGCCTCGGTCTGGGCCTCCTCCACGCGGTTGCGCGCCGAGGCGAGCAGCTCCTCGCTCTGCTCGCGAGCCCGCTCCCGCTCCTGGTCGGCCTCCTGGCGAGCGGCGCCGAGGAGCTCCTCGGCCTCGCGGCGGCGCCTGGCGGCCTCCTCCTGGGCGGCGGACAGCGCCTCGGCGGCCTCCGTGGCGAGCCGCTCGGCGGCGGCCTGCGCCTCCGTCCGTACGCGGTCCGCGGTGTCCTGTGCCTCCGACTTGAGCCGCTCGGCCTCCGCCGCGGCCTCCGAGCGCAGCCGTACGGCGATGGACTCGCCCTCGGCACGCGACGCGGACGCGTCGGAAGCGGCCTCGTCGCGCAGCCGCTCGGCCTCTGCCTCGGCCTGCGCCTGGAGCGTGCGGATCCGCTCGGCGGCCTCGCCGCGCAGCCGGTCGATCTCCTCGGCGGCCTCGCGGCGGATGCGCTCGCCCTCGGCGCGCGCGTCGGTCAGCGCCTGCTCGGCGGAGGCGAGGCGCTCCTCGGCCTCCGTGTGCAGCCGGGTCAGCCCCTCGGCCGCCTCGGCCTGGCGGGCCGCTATGGCCCGCTCGGTGTCCTCGTGCAGTTCGCGGGCGGCGCGCTCGGCCTCCGCGGTGATGGCCTCGGACTGCTCGACGGCCTCCGCCCGGTGCCGCTCGGCCTCCGCGCGGGTGCGCTCCAGGGTCTCCTCGGCCTGCCGGCGCAGCGTCGTGGCGCGCTCGATGGCCTCGGTGCGGACCCGCTGGCTCTCCGTCGTCGCGTTCGACCGCTGGTCGTCCGCGTCGGCCTTCGCCTTGGCGAGCAGTTCCTCGGCGGTCTTGGCCGCCTCCTCGATCTGCTGGACGGCCTCACGCCGGGCCTCGGAACGGATCCGCTCGCCCTCGGCGTTGGCGTCCGCGCGCAGCTGCTCGGCGTCGCCGCGCAGCCGGCGCGCCTCCTCCTGCAGCTCGACGGTCTTGGCGCGGTACTCCTTGGTGTCGTCCTTCGCCGTGCCCTTGAGCTGCTCGGCGATGTCGTGCGCCTCGGCACGCAGCCGGTCCGCCTCGGCCTCGGCCCCGGCGCGGATCCGCTCGGCCTCCTCGGAGGCGGCCTTGGTGGTCGACTTGGCTTCCTCGGACGCCTTGTTCAGGACGTCCTCGGCGGTACGGGCCGCCTTGGCGAGCTGGGACGCGGTCTCCTCGGCGGTGAGGCTGCGCGCGTTCTCCTCGGCCTCCGCGACGATCTTCTCGGCGGCGGTCTTGGCGTCCGCGACGACCTGCTCGGCCTCGGCCTTGGTGGTCTCGGCCTCCTTGGTGGCCTCGCTGACCAGCCGGGCGACCTGCTCCTTCGCCGTACGCGTGCGCTGTTCGTTCGCCGACTCCGCGCTGGAGAGCGCCTTGGACGCGGCCTCCTTCGCCTCGGCGAGGACCTTCTCCGCCTCGGCCCGCGCCTCGCGCAGCGCCGTCTCGGCCTCGCTGATGCGCTGCTCGGCGGCCCGGCTCAGCTCGCCGGCCTGACGGCGCGCGCTGTCCGACTCGGTCGCCGTCGAACTGCGCAGCTGCTCGGCGTGGTCGGTGGCCTCCTGGGCCTGCGTCGACGCCGCGTTCAGCAGCCGCTCGGCGTCGGTGCGGGCCCGGCGCAGCAGCGCCTCGGCCTCCGCGCGCGCCTGCTCCGCGTCGCTCTGCAGCCGCTGACGGGCCTCCGCGGCGACCCGCTCGGCCTCCGCGCGAGCGGCGGCCAGGGCCTGCTCGGCCTCGCCACGGGACTCGTCGACCAGCCGGCGGGCCTGCTGCTCGCTGCGGGCCCGCAGCTGCTCGGCCCACGCCACGTTCTCGTTGACGTGCGACTCGACGCTCTGCCGGCGCTCGGAGAGCTCCTGGTCGAGCTGCTGGCGACGGGTGACCGCCTCCTGGTGCAGCTCCGCCTGGAGGCGGGCGGCCTGCTCGGCGTGCTCCTGGAGGATCCGCTGCGTCTGCGCGCGGGCCTGGCTCAGCTCCCGCTCGGCGTCCTGGCGCAGCTGGTCGGCCTGGATCTGCGCATTACGGAGCATCTGCTCGGCCTGATAGCCGATGTCGGCGCTGTCGTAGGCAGGCCGGGTCGCCAGACTGCGGCGCGCCTCGTGCAGCTTGGCGCGCAGCACCTCGACCTGATAGCCGAGGTCCTCGGCGTGCTGGACGGCCTTCTCCCGCTCGGTCTTCAGCCGCTCCATCTCGGCCTCGAACCGAGAGAGGTGGTCGACGTCAGCCGCCGGCTCTCGCTCCTGGCGTTCGTAGCCCCGCACTGCGCGGTCCCATCCGTCCCCTGGTCGCAAGTCTCTCCAAACGAGCACCGTCCATCCGCCGAACGGGGCCCCCGGGGAATGGTGTCAGATCAACGGCGGAGCACACGCTGCTGCCCCGCCACTCGCCCCCGAAACCTGGACCCCGGCCCTCGGATCCTGACGATGAGGACCCGGACCGCCCCGTAAGAGCGGCGGCCGTCCCCAACCCTACCGGCCCTTATGTACGCGGGTCAGTGCTCAGGTGACTCAACAGGCGCCGATGTGACCAGTTCTGTCAGGACGCCATGGCAATCCTTTGGATGCAGAAAGGTGATGCGAGACCCCATCGAACCCCTGCGCGGCTCGTCGTACAGCACGCGTACGCCCTTGTCGCCGATGGCGGCCGCGTCCGCGTCCACATCCGCCGTACCGAAGGCGATGTGGTGCACGCCCTCACCGTTCTTGGCCAGCCACTTTCCGACGGCGGAGTCCTCGCGGGTGGGTTCCAGGAGCTGGAGGTAGGAGGCGCCCCCGTCGGACGTCTCGTTGATCTTGAGCATGGCCTCGCGCACGCCCTGCTCCTCGTTGACCTCGGAGTGGAAGACCTCGAAGCCGTATGTGGCCCGATAGAACTCGACAGTCCTGTCGAGGTCGAAACAGGCGATCCCGATGTGGTCGATTCGCGTCAGCATGGTGCCAGTGCAGCGCTCCGGCGGCGGTTACGCAACGTGCGCGCGATCACACACCGCGCCGGATGACGGGGGACGTACCGCTCAGTACATTTTCAGTAAACCCTCGTTCACTCCTCAGCTGTGCAAGCTGGAAGGGGATCGCTCCTCATGTCTGGAACGAACAGCACCACCTCCGTCATCGTCGCGGGTGCCCGCACCCCGATGGGACGGCTGCTGGGCTCACTGAAGTCCTTCTCCGGAGCCGACCTCGGTGGTTTCGCGATCAAGGCCGCCCTCGACCGTGCGGGCATCGGCGGTGATCAGGTGCAGTACGTGATCATGGGCCAGGTGCTCCAGGCCGGGGCGGGGCAGATCCCGGCACGCCAGGCCGCGGTCAAGGCGGGCATCCCGATGAGCGTCCCGGCGCTCACGATCAACAAGGTCTGTCTCTCGGGCCTCGACGCCGTCGCGCTCGCCGACCAGCTGATCCGCGCCGGCGAGTTCGACGTGATCGTGGCGGGCGGTCAGGAGTCGATGACCAACGCTCCCCACCTGCTGCCGAAGTCCCGGGCGGGCTACAAGTACGGCGCGATCGAGATGCTCGACGCCATGGCGTACGACGGGCTGACCGACGCCTTCGAGAACATCGCCATGGGCGAGTCGACCGAGAAGCACAACACACGCCTGGGCATCCTGCGGCCCGAGCAGGACGACTTCTCGGCCCTCTCGCACCAGCGGGCCGCCGCCGCGCAGAAGAACGGCCTCTTCGAGGCCGAGATCACTCCGGTGGAGATTCCGCAGCGCAAGGGCGAGCCCGTCGTCTTCAGCAAGGACGAGGGCATCCGCGGCGAGACGACCACCGAGTCGCTCGGCAGGCTGCGGCCCGCGTTCGCGAAGGACGGGACGATCACCGCCGGCTCGGCCTCGCAGATCTCCGACGGGGCGGCCGCCGTCGTCGTCATGAGCAAGGCCAAGGCGCTGGAGCTCGGACTGGAGTGGATCGCGGAGATCGGCGCCCACGGAAACGTCGCCGGACCCGACAACTCTTTGCAGTCGCAGCCGTCGAACGCGATCCAGCACGCGCTCAAGAAGGAGGGCATCGGCGTCGAGGATCTTGACCTGATCGAGATCAACGAAGCCTTCGCCGCCGTCGCGGTCCAGTCAATGAAGGACCTCGGGGTGTCCACGGAAAAGGTGAACGTCAACGGCGGCGCCATCGCCCTCGGCCACCCGATCGGCATGTCCGGCGCCCGGCTCGTACTGCACCTCGCCCTCGAACTGAAGCGGCGGGGCGGCGGAGTGGGCGCGGCGGCGCTGTGCGGTGGCGGCGGGCAGGGTGACGCACTGATCGTGCGGGTACCCAAGGCCTGACGCGTTTTCTCGTCTCGTGAACGGAGCTGTGATGCAGGACGTCGCCTCGTTGGTGACCCAGGCCAGGGAAGGCCGGCCGCGGGCCGTGGCCCGGCTGATCTCCCTGGTGGAGGGGGCGTCCCCGCAGCTCCGTGAGGTCATGGCCGCACTGGCGCCGCTCGCGGGCAACGCGTACGTCGTGGGGCTCACGGGCTCGCCCGGTGTCGGCAAGTCGACATCCACGTCGGCGCTCGTGACGGCTTACCGGCGACAGGGCAAGCGGGTCGGGGTGCTGGCCGTCGACCCGTCGTCGCCCTTCTCGGGCGGTGCGCTCCTGGGGGACCGGGTGCGGATGTCGGACCACGCGTCCGATCCCGGTGTCTACATCCGCTCCATGGCGACGCGGGGGCACCTCGGCGGGCTCGCCTGGGCCGCCCCGCAGGCGATCCGGGTGCTGGACGCGGCGGGGTGCGACGTGGTCCTCGTGGAGACCGTCGGGGTCGGGCAGTCCGAGGTCGAGATCGCCTCGCAGGCCGACACGAGTGTGGTGCTGCTGGCTCCCGGCATGGGTGACGGCATCCAGGCCGCCAAGGCGGGGATCCTGGAGATCGGTGACGTGTACGTCGTCAACAAGGCCGACCGGGACGGGGCGGACGCCACCGCCCGTGAGCTGAACCACATGCTGGGGCTCGGTGAGTCCCGGGGGCCCGGGGACTGGCGGCCGCCGATCGTGAAGACGGTCGCGGCGCGGGAGGAAGGGATCGACGAGGTCGTCGAGGCGCTGGAGAAGCATCGGGCGTGGATGGAGGAGCGGGGGGTGCTTGTGGAGCGGCGGCTTGCCCGGGCCTCTCGTGAGGTCGAGACGATCGCCGTCACGGCCCTTCGGGCGCGGATCGCCGACCTCCACGGAGACCGGCGCCTCAGCGCCCTCGCCGAACGCATCGTCGCGGGCGACCTTGACCCCTACCGGGCGGCGGACTCCTTGGTCGAGGGCCTGACAGAGACCTGACCCCGGGCTTTTCCTCGCCCCCGCCGCCCCTACCCGTCCCGTCCCTGGGGGCTCCGCCCCCAGACCCCCGTATCGCGCTGACGCGCTCGTCCTCAAACGCCGGACGGGCTGAAAATCAGCCTCTCCGGCGTTTGAGGAGCGGGGGTTCGAGGGCCGGCCCCCGAGTAGGGACGGGAATGGGTAGGGGCGGCGGGGGCGAGAAAAAGGCCTGTCGGCAGGCCAGGAGCGCTGGTAACTTCGGGCGCGTGTTCCTCCTCTTGGCATAGGGCCCGTTCCGGCCCGCGATCGGCAGCGCGGTAGGCGTTGTCGTCGCGGAGCACAGGCGTCCCCGTTGCCCGGGCGCACGCCCACCTCGGCGGCGCCCCCTTTCTGAGGAACCCTTCGCATGTCTGCGTCTTCAACGCGGCCTTCGTATGCCGCGGTACTGCGCATGCCCCACGCCACCCGAACCTTCACAGCCGCCCTGCTGGGCAGGCTGTCGTACGGCATGGTCTCGCTGGCCGTACTGCTCGCGGTGACCCGCGCCACCGGCTCGTACGCCGCCGCAGGAGCCGTCATGGCGCTCTTCGGCGCCGCGAGCGTGTTCCTGTCACCCCTGAGGGCGGCCCTCGTCGACCGCCACGGCCCGCGTCGCGCCCTGCTGCCGATGGCCGCGCTGTACGCGGGCCTGCTCGGCACACTCGCCGCGGCCACCTGGCGCCCCGGGGCACCCGCGGCCGCCATAGGAGCGGTCGCCGTCGCGGCGGGCGCCTGCACCCCGCCCCTCGGCCCCACCATGCGGGCCGTCTGGGGCGAACTCGTCACCGACCGACGGCTGTTGCAGCGCGCGTACAGCCTGGACGGGGTCGCCGAGGAACTGCTGTTCGTCTCGGGGCCACTGCTGGTGGGAGTGGTCGTACAGTTCGCGCCCCCGGCCGCCGGAGTCGCCGTCAGCGGCCTGCTGGTGGGCCTCGGCACCTTGGCGTTCGTCACCTCACCCGCGGTGAAGAGCGTCGCCGTACGAGTACAAGTACAAGCCTCACGCGTACAGGCGCGGGCTCGTCTGCGGATGCGTCTGCGGATCGAGCGCGGGCTCGTCCAGCCCGTCGTCGTGGCCGCGGGCGTCGGGCTCTCGCTCGGCGCCGTCGACCTGCTGGTGCTGGCCTTCGCCGAGCAGCGGGGCCACGGGGACGACGCCGTGGCGTGGATCTTCGCAGCGCTGTCGGCCGGGAGCGCCGTGGGTGGGCTGCTGTACGGCGCGGTCGACTGGCGCACCGGAGCCCGGGTGCGGCTGCCCGTGCTGACGGCGGGCCTCGGCCTGGCCCTGGCCGTCGCCGGGCTCGCCCCGGGCCTCGGCACGCTCGCCGGCGCCGCCGTGTGCGCCGGATTCTTCGTCGCCCCGGCGCTGACCACCGCGTATCTGGTGGCCGACGAGTCCGCCGCGCCGGGCGCCCGGGTCCAGGCCGGTGCCTGGGTCAACACCGCCGTGAACGCGGGTATCTCGGCGGGTGCGGCGGCCGCGGGACTGCTGGTGGGCCGCCTGCCCTTGGGGGCGGGGTTCGCCATGGCCGGCGGGGCGGCACTGCTCGCGGCCGCGGCCGTCGGAGTGGGGACCCGCCACTCCCGCGCACTCCCACGGAAGCGGGAGCAGGAGCAGGAGCACGAGCAGGAGCGGGAGCGCGAGCAGGAGGCCGGCGCTGCGGAACAAGCCCGCTGACGCCGGCAAGGGCACCCGGTGCCGGGTGCCCTTGCCTGTGGTCCCTGGGGAGGGAGGAGGAAACGTCAGTCGTTCGAGCGGTCCGCCGTGATCTTGCCGGAGCCGGAGTCGACCCTCCAGTCGCTGCCGGTGCCGTTCGGGGCGGTGGTGTCGACCCCCCAGGCCTTGTCCGTGCTCTCCTCGTCGAGGTCGACGGAGGTCACCGTGCCCTTGGCGGCGCCGGCCTCCGCGGCCTCGGCGGCGGTGACGGAGCTGCCCTTCAGGGCGGCACGGATCTGCGCGGTCTCGGCGGCGTCGTCACCGTCGTCGTCCCGGTCGACGTGGGAGCCGACGACCTTGCCGGTGGCGGGGTCGACCTGGACGCTGTGCCAGGCGCCGCCGTTGGTGAGGATGTCCACGGCCCACACGTGCTTGGTGCCCTCGTCGTCCAGGTCGGCCGAGACCGCCGTGCCGGCCGTGTTCTTCAGCGCCGCCTTGATCGCGTCGGCGGCGTCGACCTGCGCGAGCTTGGCGTCGGCGGCGTTCTCGGCCTTGTCCTCTGCGTCCTCGCCGGAGTCCTTCGCGGCCCTGTCCTCGGCCGCGTCGGCCTTGTCGTCCGCCCTGTCGTCCGCGTCGTTGTCGTCCGTGTCGTTCACATGGGCGTCGTCGTCGCGGCCGGTGTCGTCGTTCGACACCCGCACGTCGGACTTCTTCGCCGGCGCCTCTTCGTCACCCGAGACCGCGAGGGCGGTCGCGGTGCCGCCGCCGATCAGGGCTGCGGCCGCGATGGTGGCGATGACGATGTTGCGCTTCATGGTGTTCCTCCAGAATGCGACTGGTTGCAACCAGTAACGGATGGTGTCGCCGGTTGCAGCTGGCTTGTCCGCCTCGTCTGCTGTTCGACAGGAACCAATGTGGGCGACCGACGCTGAAGCCGACCTGAAGCCTCCTGAAGTCCTCTTCAGGTTCGATTTGCGAAGCTGAGACACATGCGCCTGTTGATCGTGGAGGACGAAAAGCGGCTCGCCCTGTCGCTCGCCAAGGGCCTGACGGCCGAGGGATACGCCGTGGACGTGGTCCACGACGGCCTGGAGGGGCTGCACATGGCCGGCGAGGGCTCGTACGACCTCGTCATCCTCGACATCATGCTGCCCGGCATGAACGGCTACCGCGTGTGCGGCGCCCTGCGTGCCGCGGGACATGACGTGCCGATCCTGATGCTCACCGCCAAGGACGGCGAGTACGACGAGGCCGAGGGCCTGGACACGGGCGCCGACGACTATCTGACCAAGCCCTTCTCGTACGTGGTCCTCGTCGCCCGGGTGAAGGCGCTGCTGCGGCGGCGCGGCCCGGCGGGCGGGGCCTCGCCCGTGCACGAGGCCGGGAGGCTGAAGGTCGACACCGCCGCCCGGCGGGTGTTCCTCGCGGAGGACGAGATCACCCTGACCACCAAGGAGTTCTCCGTCCTCGAACAGCTCGTCGTGCGGGCCGGGGAGGTCGTGTCGAAGGCCGACATCCTGGAGCACGTCTGGGACTTCGCCTACGAGGGCGACCCGAACATCGTCGAGGTCTACATCAGCACCCTGCGCCGCAAGCTCGGCCCTGAGCTCATCAAGACCGTACGCGGGGCCGGATACAGACTGGAGGCGCGGGCATGAGGCGGCGCATGAGATCGGTACGGGCCCGTGCCACGCTCGCCGCGACCCTCGTCGTCGCCGTGGCCCTGGTCGCCGCGGGCGCCGCCGTGCTGCTCGCGCTGCGGGCCAGCCTCATCGACCGGGCGGACGCCGAGGCCGACTCGGTGGCCCGCAACGCCGCCTCGGCACTGTCGAACGGACTCGCGTACAACGATCTCGATCTGCCGGACGGCGACGAGAACCCCGTCGAGGTCCTGGACCGGAAGGGGAGGGCCGTCGCCTCCGGCGAGGACGTCGAGGGCATGAGCGTGACCGCCAGGGCCTCGGACCGGCTGAACTCCGTCGCCAATGACGACGCCGGCGACACGGACGAGGGAGTCGCCGACGAGGAGGACGATCTCGGCCCCGGCGACATCGCCGACGAGACCTGGTACGGCGAGGGCACCGCGACCGTCGAGGGGGAGACGGACGACTACCGGTTCGCCGGGGTCGACGTGGTCACGAAGGGAGGTGTCCCGCTCACCGTCTACGCGGGTGCCCCGCTCTCCGCCGAACAGGGCGCCGTCGGCACGGCGTTGACCGCCATGCTGATCGGCCTGCCCCTGCTGCTGGTCACGGTCAGCGGAGTCACGTACGTCGTGACGAAGCGGGCCCTGCGCCCGGTGGAGGGGATCCGGGCCGAGATGGCCGCCATCACGGCTTCCGAGGACCTCTCGCGGCGCGTCCCCGAGCCCGCCACCCACGACGAGGTCGCACGCCTCGCCCGTACGACGAACGAGACGCTCGCCGCTCTGGAGGCCTCGGTGGAGCGGCAGCGCGCGTTCGTCGCCGACGCCTCGCACGAGCTGCGCAGCCCCATCGCCTCACTGCGCACCCAGCTCGAAGTGGGCGCCGCGCACCCGGAGTTGCTGGACGTGGACGGGGCCGTCGAGGACACCGTACGGCTGCAGCGGCTGGCCGCCGACCTGTTGCTGCTCGCCCGGCTGGACGCGGGGGAGCGGTCGCCGGACGCGCGTCTGGACCTGGCGGCGGTCGTCCGCGAGGAGGCGGGGCAGCGGGTCGGGGACCGGGTCGAGGTGTCCGTGGACGCGGATGCGGATGCCGGCGTCGTGGAAGTGAGCGGATCCCGCGGTCAGCTGACGCGGGTGCTCGGCAATCTGCTGGACAACGCCCAGCGGCACACGCGGACCTCGGTCGCCGTGACCGTGCGGCGCTCGGGGGAGTGGGCGGTCGTCGCGGTCGCCGACGACGGTGCGGGCGTGCCCGCCGCCGAGCGGGAGCGGGTCTTCGAGCGGTTCGTACGGCTCGACGAGGCACGTGCGCGTGACGACGGCGGAGCCGGTCTCGGCCTCGCCATCGCCCGCGATGTCGCCGTCCGGCACGGTGGGTCACTCACCGTGCGGGACGCGCCGACAGGCGGAGCCCTGTTCGAACTCCGCCTGCCCGCGGTAGCGCTCCGCTAGGAGGGCAGTGATGAAAGCGCGGGCCGGTGGGGGCTGGTCGCGCAGTTCCCCGCGCCCCTAAAAGATTGCGCAGTTCCCCGCGCCCCTAGGAGGCTGCGCCGTTCCGCGCGCCCCTGTGGGGCGCCGCCTTGTGTCACGAACGTCCCCGTTGCCCCCGCAGGTGTTCCGCGATCGGGGTCAGGGACTTGTGGAGTTCTTCCAGGGCCTCCGGCGAGAGGAGGTCGATGAAGTGCCGCCGCACGGACGCCACATGATGAGGCGCGACCTTCTTCATCGTCTCCATGCCGTGGTCCGTGAGCACGGCGTACAGCCCACGGCGGTCGGACTCGCAGTTCTCGCGCCTGACCAGGTCCGCGTTCTCCATGCGGGTGATCTGGTGGGAGAGGCGGCTCTTGGACTGGAGGGTGGCGGACGCGAGGTCGCTCATCCGCATCCGCACGCCCTCCGACTCGGAGAGGTTCACCAGGATCTCGTAGTCGTTCATCGTCAGGCCGAACGGTTGGAGGTCCCTTTCGAGCTGATACGTCAACAGCCTGTTGACCTCCAAGTGGGTGCGCCATGCGCACTGCTCCGCTTCGGTCAGCCAGCGGGTGGCCGTCTCGGTCTCCATGAATGAATTCTACCTAAGATGTTGAAAGGCGAACTAGTGAGGGTTGCGTGACGGCGCGCACACGTTCGACGTCACACTCCGCAGACTACCGCTCACAGCCCGAAGCGACGCTGGAGGTCTCCCAGCTGTCCGGGAAGGCGCGGTGCGCCGGCTTGCTGTCCCTGGTGGCCGGGTACCCCGCCACCACCCGGCACTCCGGGCTCGTGCGGGACCGCGCCCGCGGCCTGCTCCGCCATCAGGGCCTCGCTGGACTGGAGCAGCACCGTGCCGGCGCCCACGAACTCGAACTGGTGCTCCTCCCCGGAGGCCCCTCCCAGGCCCGTCAGTGCACGTAGACCGCCCATCAAGCCCGTCATGTACCCGTGGTCGTAGTGGTGGCACGGCGAGGGGCAGTCGGCCCAGCCGACCAGGGCCTGCGGGTCGACCCGGATCGGGGGTTCCATGAACACCACGGGACCGTTCGACGCGGCCACGAACTTGCCCGTCCCGATCAGCGTGAGGAAGCCCGGCACGATCGACTGCTTGAGCGCGAGACTTGGCTGAAAAGCGAGGAGGTTGCCCGAGCGAATGGTCAGATTGCCCTCCTCCAGGTCGAAGGAGTTCACGTCGAAGGCCCGGTCGGCGAGGAGCATCTTGCCCGAGCCGGAGGCCACGACCCAGTCGCTCGCGTGCAACGGCGAATGAAAACTCGTCCGCACCAGACGGTCGAGACGACCGTGCCCGATGCCGTTGAACTCCATCGAGCCGTAGTACGCGATCATCTTGCCCTTCTGCAGGAACCACTCGCTCCCCTTGAGCTCCACGCAGAAGGTGTACGCGTTCACGTTGTCGTCGACCGGCAGGGTCGACGGGTCGTGGATCACGGGGCCCGTGCCCGGGTAGGTGGTCACAGCTTCTCCTCCGACGCCTGCACGAACACCGCACCGCTCCCGGTCAGCTCCAGCTGGAACGCCTCGCCCGAGCCGCGGCCCACCAGATCGCGCAGACCGAGCGCGCTGGACAGCTTGTTGCGTACGTCCCCGTGGTGGGCGACGTACGCCTGCGGGTCGACATGCACCGGGCGCTGTGGGCTGATCGGCACCTCGATGACCCCGCCGTGCGCCATGACGGCGACGCTGCCGTGTCCCTTGAGGGTCGTGGTGAACAGCCCCTGGCCCGTCACCTGGCCCCGCACCATGCCCATGACCCCGCCCTGCGAGCCCATGAACATCGTGCCCTGCTCCAGGGTGCCGTCGAAGGCGAGCAGCCGGTCCGCCTCCACGTACAGGGTCTCGCCGGTGAGGCCGATCACCTGGATGTGGTGGCCGCCGTGCCCGAACAGGACGGTGCCGGAGCCCTCGACGGTCATCAGCGGAGTCGCCTCGTCGGCCACCCGCCGCCCGATCATCGACATGAGGCCGCCCTGGCCGCCCTGCATGTTGGGAGTGAAGGACACGTCGCCCTTGTAGGCGAGCATCGCGCCGCGCTGGCTGAACAGCCGCTGCCCCGGCATGACCGTGGCCTCGATCATCTTCGAGTTGATCTCACGGAAGGGCATGTCACACATCTCCCGCGATCGAGTTGCGCTCACTGGGCTGTACGTACACGACGCCGTCGCCCTCGAAGCGGATCTGGAAGGCCTCGCCGCCGCCCTCGCCCATGAACGTGCGGAACGTCACACCGGACTGGAAGGACTGCCGCAGATTGCCCTGATGGGCGATGTACGCCCCCGGGTCGACGGTCAGCGGATACTGCGAGCTCACCCGCAGCACCACGGCCGGCCCGTCCGACATGATCGCCGCCTGGCCGTGCCCCTCGACGGTCGTCGTGAACAGCCCGTTGCCCTGCGAGGCGCCCCTGAGCCCGGTGAAGGACGTGCCCGTACGCAGACCGGAGTCGGTCGCGAGCAGATTGCTCGACTCGACGAAGAGTTTGTCGCCCTGGAGGTTCACGAGGTTGATCTCGCTCGCCCGGTCGGCGAACCAGCAGGTTCCCTGCCCCTTCACCTCCATGAGGGTCATCTGCTCACCGGTTATCCGGCGCGTCACCATGCCGCGGATCCCCTCGCCACCGCCGCTGAGCTTCTTGAAGGCCATCTGACCGTCGTACGCCACCATCGACCCGTTCTTCGCCTTCACGGCGTCGCCGGTCATGTCGACGGCCAGCACCTTGCTGCCTTGGAGTCGGAACATCGCCACGACGACGACGGTAGCCGTCGGGCCTGGTCGCCGAACAGATCCTTCGGGATGATCCGTCCCTGAAAACACCCCGGGGTCCGGTCGGCCGGGTTCCATCGGTCCGGACCCCGGGGCCGGACGACAGGGGCCAGGATGCTTCAATGGGAAAGCTTGTGCGTGCGTTCACAAAGCATCGGCACGGTACCTGCACCCCTTCCGAATCCACCCCAGACTCCTCCCACCGAAGGTGACTCGTGGACATCAAGACCGCCTCCGCCCTCCGTCGTCTCCGTCTGGTCTCGGCCCCGGAGGCCGTTTCCTTCCTCCTGCTGCTGGTCTGCTCGGTGCTGAAGCGGACGACGGACTTCAACGCGGTGCCCGTGATGGGCATGGTCCACGGCGTCCTCTTCATCCTGTACCTGATCTTCTGGGCCGACGCCTGGAACCGTGCCAAGTGGGACCTGAAGACCGCGGCCCTCTACTTCGTGCTCTCCGTGCTGCCGGCCGGCGGCTTCTTCGCCGAGCGCAAGCTCAAGCGGGAGGCGGAGAGCGCGCTCATCGCGTCCCGCGCCCGCAACGAGGGGATCGTCAACGCATGATCGTCGCCTTCTCCGTGACGCCGCTGGGTGTCGGCGAGGACGTGGGCGAGTACGTCGCCGACGCCGTGCGGGTGGTGCGGGAGTCGGGGTTGCCGAACCGCACCGACGCGATGTTCACCTCGATCGAGGGTGAGTGGGACGAGGTGATGGCCGTTGTGAAGCGGGCCGTCGCTGTGGTGGAGGAGCGGGCTCCTCGGGTGTCCCTGGTCCTCAAGGCGGACATTCGGCCCGGGGTCACGGACGGACTGACGTCCAAGGTCGACACGGTGGAGCGACACCTGTCGGCGTAGCCGCCCTGCCTTGCCCTGTCGCTGCCGCGGGGTTGTGTGCGGCTGCGGGCCGGTGAGGGCTTGTCGCGCAGTTCCCCGCGCCCCTGGGTGGGTTGGGGGCGCGGGGAACTGCGCGGGCAACCCACCCCACCCACCCGCAGACGAACCACAGGAGCCTCGCCCCCCTACCCCCCAACTGGACCCCCTCCGTTCGACACGCCGACCAAAAGCCACTTTTGTGTGGGTATCGGCTCGTTCGATCACTGGAGGGCGCTGTGCGGCCGGAGGGCTACGACTACGAAACCCACAGCCAACTGGCCGGACCGCTCACGGAGCCGTCCGGCACCGCGTACCGGGTGCAGTACACAAAGCTCCTGTCGCGCGAGCCACACCGAATACGAGCCGTCCTGCTCATGACGTTCGCCCCGCTTCTCACGGGGCTGCTCCTCGTCTACCTGGTCTGGCCGACCCACTGGGTCGCCAGAGAGGGCGGCACCCGCTGGCTGGTCGGCCTCGACGTCGCGATGCTCATATCCATCGGCCTGATCGAGCTGTTCATGGTCGTCAACGTGGTGTCCATCGCCCACGCCACCATGGTCGCCAGGGACCCGGTCCCCGTGACCCCCGAGGACGGCACCCGGGTCGCCTTCCTCACCACGTACGTCCCGGGCAAAGAACCCCTCTCCATGGTCCGCGCCACCCTCGAAGGCGCCGTCCGCGTCATCCACCCCGGCCCCCTGGACGTCTGGCTCCTCGACGAGGGCGACGACGACCAGGCCAAGGCCCTCTGCGTCGAACTGGGCGTACGCCACTTCACCCGCCACGGTGTCCCCGAGTGGAACAGGGCCAAGGGCGTCCACAAGGCCCGTACGAAGCACGGCAATTACAACGCGTGGATCGCGATGCACGGCGGCGAGTACGACTACTTCGCCTCCGTCGACACCGACCACGTCCCGCTCCCCGAGTTCCTGGAGCGGATGATGGGCTACTTTCGCGACCCGGACGTCGCGTTCGTCGTGGGCCCGCAGGTGTACGGCAACTACACCACTCCGGTCACCAAGGCGGCCGAGTCCCAGCAGTTCCTGTTCCACGCCCTGATCCAGCGCGCCGGCAACCGCTACCGCGCCCCCATGTTCGTCGGCACCAACAACGTCGTACGGATAGCGGCCGTCCGGCAGGTCGGCGGCCTGTACGACTCCATCACCGAGGACATGGCCACCGGGTTCGAACTGCACCGGCACAAGAACCCGAGGACCGGTCACCACTGGCAGTCGGTCTACACCCCCGACGTGCTGGCCGTGGGTGAGGGCCCCGAGTCCTGGACGGACTTCTTCACCCAGCAGATGCGCTGGTCGCGCGGTACGTACGAGACGCTGTTCAAGCAGTACTGGAAGGCACCCTTCACGATGCCGCCCGGCCGGCTGTTCTCGTACACGATGATGCTCGTCTACTACCCGATGACGGCCGTCAACTGGCTGCTGGGCATCCTCAGTTGCGTCCTGTTCCTGTGGTTCGGCGCGTCCGGCACCCAGGTCGCCGCGTCCATGTGGCTGATGCTCTACAGCGACGCGGCCGCCCTCCAGGTCGGCCTCTATCTCTGGAACCGGCGGCACAACGTCTCCCCGCACGAACCGGAGGGTTCGGGAGGCCTCGCGGGCATGGCGATGTCGGCGCTCTCCGCGCCGATCTACCTCAAGTCGCTCGGCGCGGCCGTGGTCCGCCGCCCCAGCCGTTTCGTGGTCACCCCGAAGGGTGGTGGCGCCAGCCCGGACCGGGTGATGACCTTCCGGATCCACCTGTTCTGGTCGGCCGTCCTGGCGGCCTCGCTGGTGGCGTCGTTCGTCCTCGGGCACACGCACGCGGCCATGCGCACCTGGGCCGTCCTGGCCCTGGCCATCTCCCTCGCCCCGGTAAGCGTGTGGCTCGGCACCCTGTTCCAGGAACGCCGGGCCCGGCAGCGCGTCGCCCCCGCCGTCGCCCGGGTCACGGACGGCGAGCCGGCACCCGCGGCACCCGCGCCGGCCTTCAGCGCCGGCGGCACGCTTCCCAGTGGCTCGCTCCCCAGCGGGACGGTCACCAGCGGTACGACAGGAGGTAACTAGGCCATGGTCTACCGCCCTTCGAAGAAGGCCCAGAAGAGGCTGCTCGGCATTGGCGGCGTCGCCCTGCTCGCCGGACTCAACGCCCCGGCCGCGATCGGCTTCGCCTCGGAGCAGTACTACGAGTACAAGATCGCCCAGCCCGGCTACAAGGCGAAGTACGGCTCCTGGAAGCACCTGGACATTCCCAGGGAGTTCCGCACCAACGCCATCCACGCGGCGCTCCTGCACACCGGAAAGGTGCTGATCGTCGCGGGCTCCGGCAACGAGCAGAAGAAGTTCGACAAGGGCTCCTTCGACACCGTCCTGTGGGACCCGAGGACCGACACCTTCAAGAAGATCCCCACCCCGGACGACTTCTTCTGCGCCGGGCACGCCCAACTCCCCAGCGGCAGAATGCTGGTGGCCGGCGGCACGGCCCGCTACGAGCTGCTCGACGGCGAGGTCGACCGGGCCGGCGGCGGCATGCGCGTGAAGAACGAGAACCCGGACAGGCCGGTCGTCCTCAAGAAGGGCACCCGGTTCCGCTCGCCGACCGGGGTGGAGTACGTCAGCAGGTTCGACGTCACCGTCCCCAAGGCCAAGCGCACGCAGGAGATCACGTACAACCGGGCCGGTGTCATGCAGCCCTGGAAGACGAAGGTCACCGCGAGCGAGGCCCGTGTCTTCGTCGAGGCCACCGAGCTGGGACCGCGGTCGGTCACGGGCAAGCAGGCCCAGTACGAGATCGTCGGCCTGAAGGGCAAGGAGGCGGCCAACACGTACGGCCTCTCCGAGAAGATCACCATGGACAAGCAGGACTTCCAGGGGATCAAGGCGGCCTACGAGTTCGATCCGACGGCGGAGAAGTACGTGCCCGTCGCGCCGATGGAGAAGGCCCGCTGGTATCCGACGCTGGTCGGTCTGGAGGACGGGCGGGTGCTCGCGGTCTCCGGGCTCGACGACGTCGGGGTGATCGACCCGGGCGACAACGAGATCTACGACCCGAAGACCAGGAAGTGGACCCCGGGACCCAAGCACTACTTCCCGACCTATCCCGCCCTCTTCCTCACCAAGGGCGGCAAGCTCTTCTACCCGGCCTCGAACGCCGGTTACGGGCCCGCCACCATGGGGCGCGAACCCGGCCTGTGGGACCTCAAGACCAACAAGTTCGAGAAGGTGCCGGGGCTGAGCGACCTCGACCAGACGGAGACGTCGGCGTCCCTGCTGCTGCCCCCGGCCCAGGACCAGAAGGTGATGATCCTCGGCGGCGGAGGCGTCGGCGAGTCCAAGAAGGCGACCTCGCGCACGGCCGTCATCGACCTCAAGAAGGACAACCCCGTCTTCGAGGACGGCCCCGACCTCCCGCAGGGCACCCGCTATCTGAACAGCGTGATCATGCCGGACGACTCGGTGTTCACCTCGAACGGCTCCTCGGACTACCGCGGGCGCAGCGCCAGCAACATCCTCAAGGCGCAGTTCTACGACCCCAGGTCCAACTCCTTCCGTTCGGCCGCCTCGCCCAGGGTCGGCCGCAACTACCACTCGGAGGCGCTGCTGCTGCCCGACGGCCGGGTCGCCACGTTCGGCTCCGACCCGCTCTTCGACGACCAGCAGAACACCAAGCTCGGCCACTTCGAGCAGCGCATGGAGATCTACACCCCGCCCACCCTGCACAAGAACGCCAAGAGCCGTCCCGTGCTGGGCGACGGTCCCCAGGAGGTCGACGGCGAGGGCCGCGCGACCTTCGCCACCCGGCATCCGGACCGGATCGTGAACGCCCGTCTGATGCGGCCCAGCGCGGTCACGCACACGACGGACGTCGAGCAGCGGTCCATCGCGCTCGGGGTCACGAAGACGAAGGACTCGGTCACCGTGGACGTGCCGAAGGACCGGACGCTGGTGCCGCCCGGCTGGTACATGCTGTTCGTGACGGACACGGACGGGACGCCGTCGGAGGCGAAGTGGGTCCAGGTGCGGTAGCGCTCCGCTCGGTTGACGGTTCCTTGTCTGCGGGTGGGTGGGGGCTTGTCGCGCAGTTCCCCGCGCCCCTCACGGGGCGCAGTTCCCCGCGCCCCTTATGGGGCGCTGGAGTTGCGGGCCAGGCCCAGGGCGTAGTCCGCCCACCACTGGCCCGCCGACGGGCCTCCGCGGCACTGGCCGTCGGACTCGCCGGGGCGCTTGATCCACAGGTAGGCGTCCACGAGGGGGTCGCCGGTGTCCTTGGTGGGCGGGGTGCCCAGCGCCCGGCCCGGCGGGTTGCACCAGGCCTGGGACGGGTCGCCGTCCAGCGGGCCGTTGCCGTTGCGGCTGGTGTCCACGACGAAGTGCTTGCCGCCGAGGTCCTCCGAGAGCCGGCGGCCGTACTCCTTCGTCGTCTCGTCCGTCTGGAAGTTGGAGACGTTCAGGGCGAAGCCGTCGGCGTTCGCGACGCCCGCGCGCTTGAGAGGCTCGACCAGCTTCCACGACTCCCGGATCCAGGCCGGATTGCCCGCGTCGAGGTACACCTTCGTCCGCGGCTGCCGCTTCAGCCGCACGATCGCCTCGGTGAGCATCTGCTCGCGCTCGGCGTGGTACTCGCCCGGGGTGCAGCCGTCCACGATGTGCGCGACCGCGTCCGGCTCCAGCACGACCAGGGCGTCGCTGTCGCCGATGGCCCGCGCGAACCGGTCGATCCAGTCCCGGTAGGCGTCCGCGCCGTACGCCCCGCCCGCCGAGTGCTGCCCGCAGTCGCGGTGCGGGATGTCGTACGCGACGAAGACCGCGGTACGCCCCTCCCGGGCCGCCGCCGCGGTCGCCTCCCTGATCTTCGGCTCGGGGCGCTCGGCGGAGGGCCAGATGGCGGCGGGCCGGTCCGCGATGAGCTTCAGGAGCCGGGCGTCGCGCTCGCGCCCCTGCTGCTCCCACCGCTGTACCTGCTGGGCCGCGGGGCTCGCCGGGTCGACCCAGAACGGGGAACCGGCGGCGGGGCTCGCCGGTGGGGACGTCTCACGGGCGGAGGTGGTCGGATCGGCCTCGGGTGCGGACGAGCAGCCCGCCGCGAGTCCGAGCACGGCGAGCGCCGCGAGGGTACGGGTACGGGTCTGCCGGAACATCCTGCCCCCTTGGGCGAAGGTGACGGTCAGCGACGATGTCCGACTATCGTGACATAACGGACTTGACCGGCAGGGGTGCGACACCGTGGGCCGCCGCCTGCTGTCGTGCTCCCGCGGGCTCCTGTCGGGGCGTCAGGCGCCGCCCGACGTCAGCGCGATGCCCAGCGGCGTCCTCTCGTACAGCACCTGGTGTCCGTACCGGCGCGAGACGAGCAGGCCCGCGTCGCGCAGCGCCGACAGATGCGCCGACACCGACGAGGGCGCGAGGCCTAGGCGGTGGGCGAGGCCCGTCGTGGTGGCGGGGTCGTCGAGCGCGGTCAGGACGGCGGCCCGGCCGCGCCCGAGGATTCGCGCGAGCGCCTCGGGCGTGCGGTCGGACGGCTCCGCCCACAGGCCCCCGATGCCGCGCGCCGGGTAGACCAGTGTCGGCTGCCAGGGCGGTTCGAAACCGCTCACCACATTCGGCCAGGAGAAGACGCTGGGCATCAACACCAGGCCCTGGCCGCCCAGTTCGCGGACGTGCTCGCCCCTCACGTCGATCGTGAGCCGGCCCGCGTCCCAGGCGAAGCGCCGGTCCAGCTCGGGCAGCAGCCCGCCCAGGCCCACCTCGGCCAGGCGCCGCGAGTGGAAGACCACGTCGGCCTCCAGAAGGGCGCGCAGCCTCGGCCAGTCGGGCTCGACCAGGGCGCGCCAGGCCGCCGCCAGCAGGTCGGTCAGCTCCTCGATCATGCGGACCGGATCGGCCAGCAGGGCGCGCCCGCGCGGGGATTCGAGGGCGCCCGGGGTGTCCGCGAGCGCCAGAGCGGTGTCCTCGCGGGCCGCCTCGGGGTCGGCACCGCGCACCGCCGCGATCTCCTCGTCGAACGTGGCCGAGGGGCCGAGCGGGGGAGGGCCCAGCCAGTCCGGGGTGTGCCCGCGCCGGGGCATCAGCAGCCACAGGAGCGTCAGGTCGAGCTGCGCGGCCGCCGAACGCGTACGACGGAGCCAGTGCGCGTGATACCCGTGCCGCTCGGGGCGGTTGAGGGTGCGGACCGCCTCCTGGGTCTCCCACAGCGGGGACACCGCGAAACGGCACCTGAGGAGGTCGTCCTCGCCGAAGTGCAGATGGAACGGCACGGGCCCTCCCGCCGCGGTCGGTAGCGAAGATTCGGCTGACACCGAAACTCTACGGCGGGCGACCCCTGCGCGGGCACGCTGCGGGACATGCCGGAAGAGAACAGGGGCACGTCGACGCTGCCCACCCCCGAGAAGACCGGGTACGGTCCCGTCTTCGCCGTACGCGAGTTCCGTGCCGTGTTCCTCGCACACGCCCTCTCGCTGCTGGGCGTCGTCGTCAGCGAGATCGCGCTGACCGTGCTCGTGTACGAGATGACGGGGTCGCCGCTGCTCAGCGCGCTGGTGTTCGCGCTGGGCTTCCTCCCCTACCTCGTGGGCGGCACGCTGCTGTCCGGGGTCGCCGACCGGTTCCCGCCGCGGCGCGTGCTCGTCGTCTGCGACCTGGTCTGCGCCGGGTGCGCGGCGCTGATGGCCCTGCCGGCCACACCCGTCGCCGCGCTGCTCGTGCTGCGGTGCGTCATCGCCGCCGTGTCACCGGTGTTCAGCGGGACACGGATGGCCACGCTGACCGACATCCTCGGGGACGGCGACCTGTTCGTGCTCGGCCGCTCCCTGTTGCGGATCGTGTCGCAGAGCGCCGTACTCGTGGGCTTCGGGCTCGGCGGTGTCCTTCTCACCGTGGTCTCCCCGCGCGGGGCACTGGCCGTCACGCTGGGCACCTTCCTCGCCTCGGCGCTGCTCCTGCGGCTGGGGACGCGGCGCCGGCCGGCCCGGGCCGGGGGCGGGGCGCTGGTGCGGTACTCGCTCTCCGGCGCCCGGCAGGTCCTCGCAGACCGCCGGATCCGGGCGCTGCTGCTGCTCCTGTGGGTCCCGCCGATGTTCGTCGTGGCGCCGGAGGCACTGGCCGCCGCGTACGCGGACGAGATCGGGGTCGGCACGGCCTGGATCGGGCTGCTGATGTGCGCGATGCCGGTCGGGACGATCGCGGGGGAGCTGTACGCCGGTGCCGCACTGTCTCCCGCGACCCGCTCCCGGATCGTGCTGCCCCTGGCGGGCGGCGGACTGCTGCCGCTCCTCCTCTACCCCTTCCACCCGGGCCTCGGCTGGATCCTCCTCGTGCTGGTGCTCGCCGGGTCGGCGGGCGCGTACACCCTCGGACTCGACCGCTGGTTCGTGGACGCCGTGCCTGAGGAACTGCGCGGACGGGCCATGACCGTGCACACCGCCGGGCTGATGACGATCCAGGGCGTGGGCATGGCGCTCGCCGGTGCGGCCGCCGAGTTCTGGGCGGTCAGCACGGTCGTGGGCGGCGTCGGCGTGCTGGGGACCGTGTGCTGTGTGCTCCTGGCGGTGGAGGTACGGCGTACCGGAAGGTCCCGGGAGGACGAGGGAACGGCACTGGTGAAGGGGAGGGGAGAGAGGGTGGAAAAGGGGGCGAATATCGATACGCGAGACGGGGCTGACCACGATATGACCGGCCGGTAGGGTCTTTGCCGTGCCGAAGCCGCTCAGTCTTGCCTTCGATCCCATCGCCCGTGCCGACGAGCACTGGAAGCAACGCTGGGGATCCGTGCCGTCCATGGGCGCGATCACCTCCATCATGCGCGCGCACCAGATCCTCCTCGCCGAGGTCGACGCGGTCGTCAAGCCGTACGAGCTGACGTTCGCGCGCTACGAGGCCCTGGTGCTGCTCACCTTCTCCAAGGCCGGCGAGCTGCCGATGTCCAAGATCGGCGAACGGCTGATGGTGCACCCGACGTCGGTGACCAACACCGTGGACCGGCTCGCCCGGTCCGGTCTCGTCGACAAACGCCCCAACCCCAACGACGGCCGCGGCACCCTCGCCTCCATCACCGACAAGGGCCGCGAGGTCTGCGACGCCGCCACCCGCGACCTGATGGCGATGGAGTTCGGCCTCGGCGTGTACGACGCCGAGGAGTGCCGGGAGATCTTCGCGATGCTGCGCCCGCTGAGAGTGGCGGCGCACGACTTCGACGAGTAGCTCCGCCGGATGCGGCGGGCCCTCTGCCGGGCCCCGACGACGGGCGGGGGTGGCCGAAGATCGTGCGGAACCGGTCGTTACGCTCGTAGCCATGAAAAAGAGCGTGCTGACCCGCTACCGCGTCATGGCCTACGTCACCGGTGTCCTGCTGGTCCTGTTGGTCCTCGGGATGATCGGCAAGTACGTGCTCGACCTGGACGGCGCCGCGGACTTCACGCGTGTCGTCAGCGTCGCGCACGGCTGGCTGTACGTCGTCTACCTGGTCTTCGCCTTCGACCTGGGCTCCAAGGCCAAGTGGCCGGTACCGAAGCTGCTGTGGGTGCTGCTCGCGGGCACCGTTCCCACCGCCGCCTTCTTCGTGGAGCGCAAGGTCAGCCGCGAGCTGGAGTCCAAGGTCACGGAGGACGCGGGCGCGGTCGCCAAGGCGTGACGGCGTCCTGGGCACAGCCGCCCACCCGCCTTGCCCCACCGCCACAGGTGTGATCTGTGGCGGTTTGCCGTCGACGTCCACCAGGACGTCCCAGTAATTTTGACGGTATGGACGCCGACGCCATCGAGGAGGGCCGCCGTCGCTGGCAGGCCCGGTACGACGCCTCGCACAAGCGGAAAGCCGACTTCACCACGCTCTCCGGCGACACGGTGGAGCCCGTGTACGGACCTCGGCCCGGGGACGCGTACGACGGGTTCGAGCGGATCGGCTGGCCCGGGGAGTACCCCTTCACCCGAGGGCTCCACTCGACCGGCTACCGGGGGCGGACGTGGACCATCCGGCAGTTCGCCGGGTTCGGGAACGCCGGGCAGACCAACGAGCGGTACAAGAAGATCCTCGCCGACGGCGGGGGCGGGCTCTCCGTGGCCTTCGACATGCCCACGCTCATGGGGCGCGACTCCGACGATCCGCGCTCGCTCGGCGAGGTCGGCCACTGCGGGGTCGCGATCGACTCCGCGGCCGACATGGAGGTCCTGTTCAGGGACATCCCGCTGGGCGACGTGACGACGTCGATGACGATCAGCGGACCCGCAATCCCGGTCTTCTGCATGTACCTGGTGGCCGCCGAGCGGCAGGGCGTGGACCCGGGGGTGCTCAACGGCACGCTCCAGACCGACATCTTCAAGGAGTACATCGCGCAGAAGGAGTGGCTCTTCCCGCCCGAGCCCCATCTGCGCCTCATCGGCGACCTGATGGAGTACTGCGCCTCGTCGATCCCCGCGTACAAGCCGCTGTCCGTCTCCGGCTACCACATCCGCGAGGCCGGCTCCACGGCCGCGCAGGAGCTGGCGTACACGCTGGCGGACGGGTTCGGGTACGTGGAGCTGGGACTGTCGCGCGGGCTCGACGTCGATGTCTTCGCGCCGGGGCTTTCCTTCTTCTTCGACGCGCACGTCGACTTCTTCGAGGAGATCGCCAAGTTCCGGGCCGCGCGGCGGATCTGGGCGCGGTGGATGCGGGACGTGTACGGGGCGCGGTCCGAGAAGGCGCAGTGGCTGCGCTTCCACACGCAGACGGCGGGTGTCTCGCTCACCGCCCAGCAGCCGTACAACAACGTCGTCCGTACGGCGGTCGAGGCGCTCGCGGCGGTGCTGGGCGGCACCAACTCGCTGCACACGAACGCGCTCGACGAGACGCTCGCCCTGCCGTCCGAGCAGGCCGCGGAGATCGCGCTGCGTACGCAGCAGGTGCTGATGGAGGAGACCGGTGTCTCGGGCGTCGCTGATCCGCTGGGCGGTTCCTGGTACGTCGAGCAGCTGACGGACCGGATCGAGGCGGACGCCGAGCGGATCTTCGAGCAGATCAAGGAGCGGGGGGTGCGGGCGCGTCCCGACGGGGTGCATCCGATCGGGCCCGTCACGTCCGGGATTCTGCGGGGGATCGAGGACGGGTGGTTCACCGGGGAGATCGCCGAGTCGGCGTTCCGGTACCAGCGGGGGGTGGAGAAGGGGGAGAAGCGGGTTGTGGGGGTGAACGTCCACCGCGGCTCTGTCACGGGTGACTTGGAGATTCTGCGGGTCGGGCACGAGGTGGAGCGGGAGCAGGTGCGGGTGCTGGCCGACCGTAGGTCCGACCGTGACGATGTGGCCGTGCGGGGCGCGTTGGCCGCGATGGTCGCTGCCGCGCGGGGTGGGGTGAACATGATCGGGCCGATGCTTGACGCGGTGCGGGTCGAGGCGAGCCTCGGCGAGATCTGCGACGCCCTCCGGGCCGAGTGGGGCGAGTACACGGAACCGGCGGGGTTCTAGCCGTTTTCCTCGCCCCCGCCGCCCCTACCCGTCCCGTCCCTGGGGGCTCCGCCCCCAGACCCCCGTATCGCGCTGCCGCGCTCGTCCTCAAACGCCGGACGGGCTGAAAGTGTCGGCCCGGGCCGCGAAATCTTCAGCCTCTCCGGCGTTTGAGGAGCGGGGGTTCGGGGGCTGGCCCCCGAGTAGTGACGGGAATGGGTAGGGGCGGCGGGGGCGAAAAAGGGTCAACTCTTGGACGTGGCGGCGCCGGAGAGGCCCAGGAGTAGGACCTGGGTGAAGTCGTGGACCCAGGTCGGGTCGACGGGTTCGGCGCTGACGAGGGTGCGATGGACCACCGCACCGGCGACCATGTCGAAGATGAGATCGACCGTACGGGCGGCAGCCGAGGGATCGGACTCCGGAGGGAGCTCCCCACGGACCTGGGCCCGCCGACGCCCTTCCAGAACGAGCCGCTTCTGACGGTCGACGACCGACGCCCGGATCCGCTCCCGCAACGCGTCGTCCCGCGTCGACTCGGCAAGCACCGCCATGAGCCCGCTCTTGGCCTCGGGCCGCGCGAGGATCGCCGCGAACTGGAGCACCACACCCTCGATGTCCGCCGCGAGGCTCCCCCGGTCGGGCAGCTCCAACTCGTCGAAGAGCGCCGCCACCGCGTCGACCACGAGCTCGTTCTTGCCCGCCCACCGCCGGTAGAGGGTGGTCTTCGCGACCCCGGCGCGCGTCGCCACGTCCCCCAGCGTCAGCTTTGACCAGCCCAGTTCGACGAGAGCCGCTCGTGTCGCCGCCAGGATCGCGGCGTCCGCGGTGGCGCTGCGGGGGCGCCCTGTGCGGGGGGTGGAGGTGCGGCTCTGCATGCCGGTGACCATATCCGGGGACTGCTGAGTAAGGGGATTCCGTGGAGCCGTGAGGGAGATCACCGAAGTGGGCTTCCCGCGATCCCCGGGGGCCAGTTACGCTACGACCCGTAGCGAAAGATCGTGCGTGAGCGACAACCGCGCGGCGCCAGGTGGGGACCCGGCGCCAGGACCGACGTTGACCAGTACTGGACCACGTAATCGACCAGCTTTCACAACGCTTTTCACAGAGGCGCGCGGAGGGGGGAGGATAGACGCATGCAGCCACGGAACATGTCCATGAGCGGAGTCGTCGACCTCGCCGCGGTGAAGGCGGCCCAAGAGGCCAAGGCGAAGGCGGAGCAGGCGCGTGCGGAAGCGGCGCGGCAGGGCGGCGGAGCCGTCTCCGCGGTGTCGCCCTCGAGTCTCGTCATCGACGTCGACGAAGCGGGTTTTGAGCGGGACGTCCTGCAGCGCTCCACCGAGGTGCCGGTCGTCATCGACTTCTGGGCCGAGTGGTGCGAGCCGTGCAAGCAGCTCAGCCCGCTCCTGGAGCGGCTCACCGCCGAGTACAACGGCCGGTTCGTCCTCGCCAAGATCGACGTAGACGCGAATCAGATGCTGATGCAGCAGTTCGGGATCCAGGGGATCCCGGCGGTGTTCGCGGTGGTGGCCGGTCAGGCCCTGCCGCTCTTCCAGGGCGCCGCACCCGAGGCCCAGATCCGGGGCACCCTCGACCAGCTCGTACAGGTCGCCGAGGAGCGCTTCGGTCTGACGGGCCTGACCGTCGACCCGGACGGCGAGCAGGCCGGCCAGGGCGAGCAGTCCGCGGAGCCCCAGGTCCCGGCCGGTCCGTACGACGCGCTGCTCGAAGCCGCCGTACAGGCCCTGGACGCGGGCGACTTCGGTGGCGCGGTGCAGGCGTACAAGAACGTACTGAGTGACGACCCGGGCAACACGGAGGCCAAGCTCGGCCTGGCCCAGGCCGAGTTGCTCCAGCGGGTGCAGGGCGCCGATCCGCAGCAGGTGCGCAAGGAGGCCGCCGACAACCCCGGTGACGTGCGGGCGCAGATCGCCGCCGCCGACCTGGACCTGGTGGGCGGCCATGTCGAGGACGCCTTCGGGCGGCTCGTCGACGCGGTGGCGCGTACAGCGGGTGACGACCGGGACGCGGCGCGCGTACGGCTTCTCGAGCTTTTCGAGGTGGTGGGCGCCGACGACCCGCGTGTCGCCGCGGCGCGCCGGGCGCTGGCCCGGGCCCTGTTCTGACCAGTCGCTAAACGTCGGGACCCGTGGTGCCCGAGTGAAGGATTTGGCGACAGAGCGATACTGCGGCCGCGTTTTACCAAAACTTGGTAAACGCGGCCGCTGTTACTGCGAGTAAGTCAGAGGCGGTGATCTGTCGGATTCCGTCCAAGGTTCGATCACTTTGTCACCGCCCTTGGTGCCACCCAGAGTTGTCGGCCGATACCGACGGGTCGTTGTTCGGTTATCCGGCCGTTACTAGCCAGTAACGAACCCCCTTGTGCGGGCGGCGAGAATGCACCACGATCGGCGACGCTCGGTCCATTCCCCTTCCCCGACAGCCAATCGGGACAGCGGGTTTCCTTGGGTCCCCACCGAGCAGGGACGGCGGCAGTGGCGCCGGCCCTTGGGCAGGGGGGTCTTCGCCGTTCGGTGGAGCCTGTCCGGCAGGTTGTGCGTGAAGTGTTCAGGCGCGACCAGTGGTTGTCGCTCGGGGGTGATCGCCGGTGATTCGGGTGCGTTCCGCGCCTCCGGGTTGGGGCGCTCTCCTTCCCGAGGACGTAGCACTTCTCCCATCCCTGCCCGGCTGAGCCGCCGTCTGGGGGCAGCCAGGGCCGGAGATGTACGTCCGAGAAGGAGGAAATATGGAGTCCCAGGTGCGTGGCGGGACCAGATGGAAGCGGTTCGCGGTAGTCATGGTGCCCAGCGTGGCCGCGACCGCCGCGATAGGTGTCGCCCTGGCTCAGGGTGCTCTCGCCGCGTCGTTCAGCGTGTCGGGTCAGTCGTTCAAGGTGACGGCGGACCGGCTCGATGGTGTTGGCTTCTCGCAGTACGGAGCCATCGACCAGGGCTACACGCTCAAGGGTGAGAAGACGGCGCACCCGGTCGCGGTGTCGGCGTTCAAGAGCGCCAAGATCACCAACATGTGCCAGTCCGTGGTCACCCCGGACATCCCGTTGATCGGTTCGGTCAGCCTGAACCTGAAGGCGGGCGGCGGCAGCACGCCGGTCGAGGCCGAGAACCTCTACATCGATGTCGAGGACCTCCAGGCCAACGCGACCTTCCGCAACATCGACATCGGTGTTGCCGCCGGAGACGCCACCAAGGGTCCCGGTATGAAGGGCGGCAAGGAGCAGGCGAACCCCTACGGTTTCGCCCAGCAGGCCGACTCGGCCACGCTGACCGACGTGAAGCAGACGGCGTGGGCGACCACCGCCGGCACCTTCAAGCTCAGCGGCCTGAAGATGTCGCTGTCCAGGGGTGTCAAGGAGTGCTACTAGGCACTCCGTGGGCGGGTGAGGGAGCCTGCGCTGCCTCACCCGCCCGTCCCTTTTCGTAGTACGTGAAACCCTCAGCAACGCCGTTCCAGGGAGCTGTTTTCCATGAGCGCCGAGACTCCTGCCGCGCGCGGTCAATTCCACATCTGGCGGCTGCGGTTCCGTGCCTGGCGGGGCGGCCGGCCGTTCTGGGCGGGCCTGTTCATCCTGATCGCCGGATTCCCGATCGCATACCTTCCGTACGCGAACCTGCAGATCGGGCATCTCACGCTGGCCATGGCGACGACCGCGGGTGCGGGGTCTCTCATCATCGGCGTACTTCTGGGTGTTCTCGGAATCAGCCTCTGGTACCAGAAGCACATCCGGACCTTCGCCGGTGTCGCGGCGATCCTGCTGGGCCTGGTCTCGCTGCCGGTGTCCAACTTCGGAGGCTTCTTCGTCGGCTTCCTGCTGTCCCTGGTGGGCGGCGGAATGGCCGTGGCCTGGGCCCCGGGCGAGGAGCCCGCCGCGCGCCCGGCCGAGACGGACCGTACGGACAAGGAAGACGCCCCGGAGGCCGCACTGGCCAACGGTGCGAGCGAGCCGAACGATCTGTCAGGAACGAGCCCGACCAACGGGGCGAACGGGAGGCACAGTGCCGGCTGACGAGGTCCAATACGCGGGCCCCGCGGGGGAGTCCCGTGAGAGAACCGGGCCGCGGCACGCAGCCCCCAAGAAGCCGTTGTTCACCAGGTTGCACGTGCCCGCGGGCAAGGCGATAGCCATCGCGTCGATGCCGACGGCGATCCTCATGGGGATGGGCTTCACGCCGACGCTCGCCCGTGCCGAGGACAAGCCGTCGGCGAAGAACCTGACGATCGACGAGTACAAGGACTGCGTCGACGCGCTGGAGGAGGAGACCGAGGAGGCCAAGGACGACGCGTCCCCCACGCCGTCGCCCTCCGCCTCGACGAGCGCTCCCGCGGACGACGGCAAGGACGAGCCGAGTTCCTCGGACCCGTCGGGTTCGGACACGCCGGGCTCGGGCTCTTCGTCGGATTCAGGTTCCGACGACAAGCCCGAACCGACGCCGTCCGCCTCGGAGTCCAAGGCGCCCGCCGAGAACGCCGAGCCGACGCCTGCGCCGACCCCCTCGGCGTCCGAGTCGAAGAACCCGCTCGACCCCCTGGGTCTCGGCGAGGCCATCAAGGACATCTTCACCCCCGACGAGGAGGAGACGGCCACCCCGACGCCGACTCCCTCCGCGTCGACCCCCGCGGCCGAGAAGCCCGCCGAGAAGCCGGCGGACACGGCCGAGGACCCGGTCAAGGACACGGTGGAGAAGGCCGAGGACACGGCCAAGGACGTCACCGACGCGGCGACCGAGGCCGCCGAGGACACCGCGGAGAAGGCGGAGGAGGCGGCCGACGACGCCACCGCGTCACCGACCCCCAGCCCGTCCGCGAGCTCCACCACGGACCCGGACGACTGCCCGACCGCCACGGACGACGAGGGCGGTGTCGAGCAGGGCATTCCCGCCCTGGCCGACGACCCCTGGCAGCTGGAGGCCAGTTCGCTGCTCCTCAAGGGCGCCGACTACCAGGGCATCGTCAAGGTGAAGACCGCCAGCGGCAAGGTCAAGAAGGTCCTCAAGTACGTGATCTCCGACGGCACCGACATCGGTGATCTGCACCAGACCGTCACCGACAAGCAGGCCGGCAAGACGTACCACGTGCAGGCGGGCAAGGGCACCACGTCCACCATCCGCGACGGCAAGACGGTCATGTACACGGAGAGCATCTCCGGCAACCTGCTCGGTCTGATCCCGATCACGTTCGACCCGGAGCACCCGCCGCCGCTGAACATCCCGCTGATCTACTTCACGAAGGTGAAGGTCATTCAGGCCGCCCAGTTCGGCGGAACGCTGACCGTTCCCGGGATGCACCAGTTCACGACCGACTGACCCGGACGCGACGGACGGGCCGTACGCGGCCGTCCGGACGTCCACCGGAGTACAACGACCTCCGGGAGCCGCAAAACACGCTGAGGGCGCCCCCTGCGCGGCAGGGGACGCCCTCAGCGGCGTGTACAGGGCCGTACGGGCCGACAAGCGGCCGTACGGGGCGGGATCAGCCGCCCAGGTGGTGCACGCGGACCATGTTGGTGGTGCCGGGGACACCGGGGGGCGAGCCGGCGGTCATCACGACGATGTCGCCCTCGCTGAAGCGGTTGAGCTTGCGCAGCTCGTTGTCGACCAGGTCGACCATCTCGTCGGTGCTGTGCACGAACGGCACGACGTAGGACTCGACGCCCCAGCTCAGCGCGAGCTGGTTGCGGGTGCCCTCGTCGGTGGTGAAGGCCACGATCGGCTGCTCGGCGCGGTAGCGCGACAGACGGCGGGCGGTGTCACCGGACTTGGTGAAGGCCACCAGGCCCTTGCCGCCCAGGAAGTCCGCGATCTCGCACGCGGCACGGGCCACCGAACCACCCTGCGTACGCGGCTTCTTGCCGGGCACGAGCGGCTGCAGACCCTTGGAGAGCAGCTCCTGCTCGGCCGCGACGACGATCTTCGACATCGTCTTCACGGTCTCGATCGGATACGCGCCCACGCTGGACTCGGCCGACAGCATGACCGCGTCCGCGCCGTCCAGGATCGCGTTGGCGACGTCGGACGCCTCGGCGCGCGTGGGGCGGGAGTTGGTGATCATCGACTCCATCATCTGGGTCGCCACGATCACCGGCTTGGCGTTGCGACGGCACAGCTCCACGAGGCGCTTCTGCACCATCGGGACCTTTTCCAGGGGGTACTCGACGGCGAGGTCGCCACGGGCCACCATCACACCGTCGAACGCCGCGACGACGGCGTCCATGTTCTCCACCGCCTGCGGCTTCTCCACCTTGGCGATGACGGGGACCCGGCGGCCCTCCTCGTCCATGATCTTGTGCACGTCGTTCACGTCGTGGGCGTCGCGCACGAAGGAAAGCGCCACCAGGTCGCAGCCCATCCGCAGGGCGAAGCGCAGGTCGTCGACGTCCTTCTCGGACAGCGCCGGCACGTTCACGGCGGTGCCGGGCAGGTTGATGCCCTTGTGGTCCGAGATGACACCGCCCTCGATGACGATCGTCCTGACCTGGGGGCCCTCGACCGCGACGACCCGCAGCTCGACGTTGCCGTCGTTGATCAGGACCTGGTCGCCCTTGGAGACATCGCCCGGCAGACCCTTGTACGTGGTGCCGCAGATCGACTTGTCGCCCGGCACGTCCTCGGTCGTGATGGTGAACTCGTCACCCCGCTCCAGCTCCACGGGGCCCTCGGCGAAGGTCTCCAGCCGGATCTTGGGGCCCTGCAGGTCGGCGAGCACGCCGATGGCGCGGCCCGTCTCCTGGGCGGCGGCCCGGACCCGCTCGTAACGGCCCTGGTGCTCGGCGTGGGAGCCGTGGCTGAAGTTGAAACGGGCCACGTTCATGCCGGCCTCGATCAGCGAGACGAGCTGCTCGTGGGAGTCGACGGCGGGGCCCAGTGTGCAGACGATTTTGGAACGGCGCATGGGGGCGATCCTATCGGTTTGTTTCGCTACGGAATATTCCGTCTGGTGGAAGATACAAATGGGCGGGTACGCGCTCAGGCGTGGGCCTGGCCGGCTTCCTCGGTGCTCTCTTCGAGCGGCTCGTCGGCTGCTCCCCTGCGGCTCCTCAGGCGTTCCCGTTCCCCACGAGTGCGTAGGTCTGGTCGGCGATCTCCAGTTCCTCATCGGTCGGTACGACGGCCACCGCGACCCGGGCGCCCTCGGGCGAGATCAGCCGCGGCTCGCCGGACCGTACGGCGTTCAGCTCGTCGTCGACCGCCAGGCCCAGCGCCTCCAGGCCCGCGATCGCGGCCTCTCGCACGGGGGCGGCGTTCTCGCCGACGCCCGCCGTGAAGGCGACCGCGTCGACCCGGCCGAGCACCGCGTAGTACGCGCCGATGTACTTCCTCAGTCTGTGTATGTAGATGTCGAAGGCGAGCTGGGCCTGTGCGGCGTCCTCGGCACCCTCGTCGATGCGGCGGCGGATCTCCCGCATGTCGTTGTCGCCGCACAGGCCGATCAGACCGCTCCTCTTGTTGAGAAGAGTGTCGATCTCGTCCGTGGACATCCCGCCAACACGCATCAAATGGAAGATGACCGCGGGATCCATGTCACCGGAGCGCGTACCCATCACGAGCCCCTCCAAGGGCGTCAGTCCCATGGAGGTGTCCATGCACCGGCCCTTCTCGACCGCCGACGCCGAGGCGCCGTTGCCGAGGTGCAGCACGATGACGTTCACCTCCTCCGGCGACTTGCCGAGCAGCGCCGCAGTCGCGCGGGACACGTACGCGTGCGAGGTGCCGTGGAAGCCGTACCGGCGGATGCGGTGCTCGTCGGCGGTCTTCACGTCGATCGCGTAGCGGGCCGCGGCCTCGGGCATCGTCGTGTGGAAGGCCGTGTCGAAGACGGCGACCTGCGGAAGGTCCGGGCGCAGTGCCTGCGCGGTACGGATTCCGGTGAGGTTGGCCGGGTTGTGCAGGGGCGCCACCGGGATGAGGCGCTCGATCTCGGCGAGGACGGCGTCGTCGATGACGGTCGGCTCGGTGAAGGTCTGGCCGCCGTGCACGACCCGGTGACCGATCGCGGCCAGCTCGGGGGAGTCGAGGCCGAGCCCGTCCCTGGCCAGCTCCTCGGCGACGGCCTTCAGAGCGGCCTCGTGGTCGGCGATCGGCCCGGTCGTCTCGCGGGACTCGCCGGTGGCGAGCGGCGTGTGCTTCAACCGGGAGGTCTCCTCGCCGATCCGCTCGACGAGGCCCACGGCCAGCCTGCTGCCGTCGCTCATGTCGAGCAGCTGGTACTTCACCGACGAGGAGCCGGAGTTGAGGACGAGGACACGGGTGGCGGTCACTGGGCGGGAGCCTTCGAGGTCGGGGACGAGGACGCGGAGGGGGAGGCGGCCGCGGAGCCCTGCTGGGCGGCCTGGGCCTGGATCGCCGTGATGGCGACGGTGTTCACGATGTCCCCGACCAGGGCGCCGCGGGACAGGTCGTTGACCGGCTTGCGCAGGCCCTGCAGGACCGGCCCGACGGCGATCGCGCCGGCCGAACGCTGCACGGCCTTGTACGTGTTGTTGCCGGTGTTGAGGTCGGGGAAGATCAGCACGGACGCCTGTCCCGCGACCTCCGACCCCGGCAGCTTGGTGGCCGCGACGGTCGGTTCGACGGCGGCGTCGTACTGGATCGGCCCCTCGATCTTCAGGTCGTCGCGGCGCGAGCGGACCAGCTCGGTGGCCGTGCGCACCTTGTCGACGTCCGCGCCCGAGCCGGAGGTGCCGGTCGAGTACGAGAGCATCGCGATCCGCGGCTCGACACCGAACTGCTCGGCGGTGGCGGCGGACTGGATGGCGATGTCGGCCAACTGCTCGGCGTTCGGGTCGGGGTTGACCGCGCAGTCGCCGTAGACGAGGACCTTGTCGGCGAGGCACATGAAGAAGACCGAGGAGACGATGGAGGCGTCCGGCTTGGTCTTGATGATCTCGAACGCCGGGCGGATGGTGGCCGCCGTGGAGTGCACGGACCCGGACACCATGCCGTCGGCCAGGCCCTCCTGGACCATCAGCGTGCCGAAGTAGTTCACGTCCGAGACGACGTCGTACGCCAGCTCGACGGACACACCCTTGTGCGCCCGGAGCTGCGCGTACTTCTCGGCGAACCGGTCGCGCAGCTCGGAGGTCTGCGGGTCGATCAGCTGGGCGCCCCCGAGGTCGACGCCGAGGTCGGCCGCCTTCTTGCGGATCTGGTCGACCGGGCCCAGCAGTGTGAGGTCGCAGACGCCTCGGCGCAGCAGCACCTCGGCGGCGTGCAGGACGCGGGCCTCGGTGCCCTCGGGCAGCACGACCCGCCGCTTGTCGGATCGGGCCTGCTCCAGCAGCTTGTGCTCGAACATCATCGGTGTGACCCGGCCGCTGCTGGGTGCCGAGACCCGCTTGAGCAGGCCGCCGGTGTCGACGTACCGCTCGAAGAGGCCGAGGGCCCGCTCCGCCTTGCGGGGGGTCGCCGCGTTCAACTTCCCCTCCATGCCGAAGAGTTCGGACGCGGTGAGGAAGGAGCCGGTCTCGACCGCGACCACCGGCGTGCCGGGGGCGAGACGGGCCGCGAGGGTGAGGACGAGGTCGCTGGGACGCTCGTTCAGGGTGAGCAGGACGCCCGCGATGGGCGGGGTGCCGGCGCTGTGCGCGGCGAGGGCGCCCACCACCAGGTCGGCGCGGTCGCCGGGGGTGACGACCATGCAGCCCGGGGTCAGCGCGCCCAGGAAGTTCGGCAGCATGGCGCCGCCGAAGACGAAGTTCAGCGCGTCGCGTGCGAGCCCCGAGTCGTCGCCGAGGAGCACCTTGCCGCCGAGGGCGTGGGTGATCTGGGCGACCGTCGGGGCGGAGAGCGCGGGCTCGTCCGGCAGCACGTAACACGGCACGGGGAGGCGGTTGTCGAGCCGCTCGTGTATCTCGGCGCGGTCGGCCGGGGCGACCCGGTTCACCACCATCGCGAGCACGTCGCAGCCGAGGCCGTCGTAGGCGCGGAACGCGTTGCGGGTCTCCGCGAGCACCGACTCCGCGGTCTGGTTGCGGCCGCCCACGACCGGGATCACGGCGGCGCCGAACTCGTTCGCCAGCCGGGCGTTGAGCGCGAGTTCGTCGGGGAACTGCGTGTCCGCGTAGTCCGTACCGAGCACGAGGACGACGTCGTACTCGCGGGCCACCCGGTGGAAGCGGTCGACGAGCTGCGAGACCAGCTCGTCGGAACCCTGCTCGGCCTGGAGCGCGGACGCCTCGTGGTAGTCCATGCCGTAGACCGTCGCCGGGTCCTGGGACAGCCGGTAGCGGGCCCGCAGCAGCTCGAAGAGACGGTCGGGCCCGTCGTGGACGAGGGGGCGGAAGACCCCCACCCGGTCCACCTGGCGGGTCAGGAGCTCCATGACTCCCAGCTCGATGACCTGGCGGCCGTCTCCTCGGTCGATCCCGGTCACGTACACGCTGCGCGTCACGCGTGCTCTCCGTTTCCTCCGATAGCGGTAAAAAGACAGCCGTTATCATCGGCTGTGCCCTCTTGACAATACCTCCGGGCATGGTTAGGACGCCCGTCGCGGCGGGGGCGGACGGCGGCTCCGCCAAGGGGGAGCGGGGGCGTGAGGGGCGCGCCGAGGGCGTGCGCAGGCGCGACGGGCGCGGACAGCGCCCCCCTGTCGCCCATGAAACAATCGGACTGGCTCTCAGGTACCACAGGAGAAACAGCCCAACAGCGAGCAGGAGACACAGCACGATGCGCATCGGAGTTCTCACCGCAGGCGGCGACTGCCCGGGGCTGAACGCAGTGATCCGGTCGGTCGTGCACCGAGCCGTCACGAACTACGGAGACGAGGTCATCGGCTTCGAGGACGGCTACGCGGGACTGCTCGAAGGCCACTACCGCAGTCTCGACCTGGACGCCGTCAGCGGCATCCTCGCCCGCGGCGGCACCATCCTCGGCTCCTCCCGCCTCCAGCGCGACCGGCTCCGCGAGGCCTGCGAGAACGCGCAGGACATGGCACGCGAGTTCGGCATCGACGTGCTGATCCCGATCGGCGGCGAGGGCACCCTGACGGCGGCGCGCATGCTGTCGGACGCGGGCCTGCCGGTGGTCGGCGTCCCCAAGACGATCGACAACGACATCTCCTCGACGGACCGCACGTTCGGTTTCGACACCGCGGTCGGTGTCGCCACCGAGGCGATGGACCGCCTCAAGACGACCGCCGAGTCCCACCAGCGGGTGATGGTCGTCGAGGTCATGGGCCGGCACGCGGGCTGGATCGCCCTGGAGTCCGGCATGGCCGCCGGCGCCCACGGCATCTGCCTGCCCGAGCGGGCCTTCGACCCGGCCGACCTGGTCAAGATGGTCGAGGAACGCTTCGCGCGGGGCAAGAAGTTCGCCGTCGTCTGCGTCGCCGAGGGCGCCCACCCGGCCGAGGGCACCATGGACTACGGCCACGGAGCTATCGACCAGTTCGGCCACGAGCGCTTCCAGGGCATCGGCACGGCGCTCGCGTACGAACTGGAGCGCCGCCTCGGCAAGGAGGCCAAGCCGGTCATTCTCGGCCACATCCAGCGCGGCGGCACACCGACCGCGTACGACCGGGTGCTGGCGACTCGCTTCGGATGGCACGCGGTCGAGGCCGCGCACCGGTCCGACTTCGGCCGGATGACCGCGCTGCGCGGCACGGACGTGGTGATGGTGCCGCTGGCGGAGGCGACCACCGAACTGAAGACGGTCCCGAAGGACCGTATGGACGAGGCGGAGTCGGTCTTCTAGAGGGCCGGCTGTTCAGGGGCGGCGTCGCGGGTGGGCCCGGGCGATCGTTACGGGCCTGCCCGCCCGGGCTTCTCAGTGGCCGGTGTCAGCTTCTGCCGGTCGGTGCCGGCCGGTGTCATCCGGTGTCGGCGGCTGTCAGGCGCTGTTGCGCTGGACCACCGACCAGAAGCGGTCGACGATCCGGTCCAGGAAGTCCCGGCCCGCGTCGTCGGCCTCACCCGCGGCCGCCCCGCCGCTCCAGCTCAGCGTGGCCACCATCTGCCCCTGGTACTCGGTGTGCAGCGCCCGCAGCACATCGCCCACGAGCCGCCGGTCGAGCGGCAGCAGCTTGCCCACCGGGCGTACGTACGCCTGCCAGCGGGTCGTCACCGCGTTGCGCAGCATCTCCGCCAGCTTCGTCTCGTGGCCGGTGACCGTGACGAGGTCCGCCAGGGAGAGGTCGAGCACCTCGGCGAGCGCCGAGGACTGACGCTCGTTGCCGCGCCACTCGTCCGCCTCCTCCATCCGTACGTACACGAGGAGTTCGAGTCCCACGGCGCGCGCGACGTCCTCGGGCGCGAGACCGCGCGCGATCCGGTGCTCGCGCAACGTCCGCGGCGCGCCGATGAGATCGCCCGGCGAGCACCACAACACACCCGCGAGCGCGGTGAGTTCGGTGGTGCTCGGCGCGGCTATGCCGCGCTCCCAGGCGACGACGAGGTCCGGGGTCACATAGGGCAGCCCGAACGAGGCCTGCATGCCGTACGCGACATGCTCGGGCCCCATGCGCAGGGCGAGGCGCAGTTTGCGGGCGGCCGGGGCGTCGAAGGGCGGGGTGGGCTGTTGGGCCGACGGTTGGTGCACGCGCACAACGTATGGGTGCGGGGCTGCGGTGACTACGGTCTGTTCGGCCAGGATCACGGATCGTGCGAACCTACGGTTTCGGATGTCTGACCGAGGTCTGTTCGGGGTGGCCGAAGATCAGCTGGTGGCGGGGTGGTGTGGAGATCAGGATGTCGGGCAGGGGCTCGTGCGGACGGGTCCGAAGGGTGGAGCGAAGGTGGCAAGCGCCGTGAGCAGGATCGAAGGGCATATTCGCGAGCGACTGCTGGCGCCGAACTTCTGGCATCTGGCGACCGTGGGCGCGGACGGGGCGCCGCAGGTCTCGCCCATGTGGGCGGACCTCGAAGACGAGTACGTCATGGTCAACACGTCGATGGGCCGCGTGAAGGAGGAGAATCTTCGGCGCAATCCGTTCGTTTCTCTGTCCCATCACGACACCGGGAACCCCTATGACCGGGTGGAGATCCGGGGGCGGGTCGTCCGCTTCGTCGAGGGCGAGGTGGCCGAGCGGGCCATGGACCGGCTCACTCTGAAGTACATCGGCGAGGACCGGTATCCGTGGCTGCTGCCCGGAGAGCGGCGCGTGATGATCCTGATCGAGCCGACGCGGGTGCGGCATGTGGTGGGCGTGGAGAAGTTCCGTCCCGGAGTGCTTCCCGAACCGCCCGAGGCCGCCGAACCCACCGAGTGACGTCGGCCCGTCCTCCGGTCACCCCTTGACCGCCCCGCCCAGCGCGAACCCCCCGCCCAACCGCCTGGCCACCAGCACGTACAGCAGAACCACCGGCGTCGAGTAGATGATCGAGAACGCGGCCAGCTGTCCGTAGACCACCGTCCCGCGGTTTCCGAAGAAGTCGTTGATGCTCACCGACGCGGGCATCTGGTCGGGGGTCAGCAGGAGCATGAAGGGGACGAAGAAGTTGCCCCACATCATGACGAACGAGAAGACGGTCACCACCGCGACGCCAGGGCCCATCAGCGGCAGCACGATCCGCAGGAGGGACTGGAACGAGGACGCGCCGTCCGTCCAGGCCGCCTCCTCCAGCTCCTTCGGCACGCCGTCCATGAAGTTCTTCATCAGCCAGATGGCGAAGGGCAGTTGGGACGCGGCGAAGAAGAAGATCGTGCCCTGCATCGTGTCGATGAGGTCGACCTGAACGAACAGGGCGTACACGGGAACCATGATCGCCGTGATCGGCAGACTCGTCGCGAAGATGATCGTGAGGAGGAAGGGTCGGTTCAGGCGGGAGCGGAAGCGGGACAGCGGGTACGCCGCCAACGCCGCGCACACCACCGTCAGCAGCGTCGCCCCGCCGCACAGGATCAGGCTGTTGAGCAGCGGTGTGAACGTGATGTCCGGCTTCAGGACCGCGTCGAAGTTGTCCAGGGTGACGCCGTCCGGGACCTTCACCTTCAGGTCGGCCTTCGGGTCCACCGACGAGAGGAGGACCCAGGCGAGGGGAAGCACGAACGCGGCCGCCACGAAGAGAAGGCCCGCGTCGGCGGCGTAACGGCGGCTGTTGCGGCGGGTCGCGAGAGTCGTACTGCCGGGCATGTCAGACCTCCGTCCGCAGCAGGCGCATATAGACCAGGGAGAAGAGCGAGCCGACCACCAGCAGGAGCAGGGCCACGGCCGTCCCGTAGCCGATCATGCTTTTCTGGAAGGCCTGTTCGTACATGAAGAGCGGGAGCGTCTGGCTGCGGTTTCCCGGGCCGCCTCTCGTCATCACCCAGATCAGACCGAAGACCGAGAGGGTCTGGAGGGTGTTCAGCATCAGGTTCGTACCGATGGAACGGCGGATCATCGGCAGCGTGATGTGCCACATCCGCCGCCAGCCGCCCGCGCCGTCCACCTCGGCGGCCTCCGTGATCTCCTTCGGGATCTCGTTCAGGGCCGCCGAGTAGACCAGCATCGAGAAGGCCGTCCCCCGCCAGACGTTCGCGAACGACACCGCGAGGATCGGAAGCGTGAACAGCCAGTTCTGGGACGGGAGATGGAGCCAGTCCAGCACGGCGTTCAGCGTGCCCTCGCGGCGGAAGAAGGCGTACAGCAGGAACCCCGCCACGACCTCCGGCAGCACCCAGGCGGCGATCACGATGCCGCCGGTGACCGTACGGACCGGCTTCGACGCGCGCTGCATCAGTACGGCCAGGGTCAGGCCCAGCGTGTTCTGGCCGATCAGCGAACTCAGCACCGTGAACACCAGCGTCAGCCATACGGCGTTGAGGAACGCGTCGTCCTTGAACGCGGCCTTGAAGTTGTCGAAGCCGATGAACGACGACTCGGCCTGGCCGGTGAGCTGGAGATCCGTGAAGGCGATGTACGCGCAGTACGCGATCGGGCCGGCGAGGAACAGAAGCAGCAGCACGACGGCGGGGGAGACGGGCAGCGCGCGCGTCAGGGCACGGCGGACATCGCGGCGGCCGGCCGGCGGGGGCAGTGGGGCGGCCGGGCCCGGCGCGGTCTTCACCACGCCCGGGCCCGCCGGAGGTGCGGAGGTCATGAGCGGTCGATCATTTCTCACTCATCCCCTGGTGCGGCCGGTCGTTTTCCGGTGCGGCCGGGCCAGGCCCCGCCTCCGGTGCTGTCGAGCCCCGGTCATTTCTCGATGACCTGGTTGTCCGTGGCCGTCTTCAGCTCCTCGTCGTAGTTCTTCGCCGCCTCCTCGACCGAACTGTCGCCCGTCGTCACGCCCTCCATCGCCTCCTGGATGGCCGTCGAGACCTTCGGGTACGCGGGATACGCGGGGCGGTAGTGCGTGCTGGCCACCAGGTCCGTGAAGAACTTGATGCCGGGCTGCGCCTTCACGTACTCCGGGTCCTCGGCCACGTCCGTGCGCACCGAGATGCCGGAGTTGGCGATGTACCACTTCTGGGCGTTCTCCTTCGTCTGCATCGTCCTGATGAAGTCGAAGGCCAGGTCGGGGTTGGACGCCTTGCTCGGGATCGCCCAGGTCCAGCCGCCCGACATGCTCACCTTGCTCGGCGCCTGGCCGGTCTGCGTCGGCATGTAGGCGAGGCCCAGCTTCTGGGACCACTCCGGCCATTCGTGGCCGCTGCCCTCCAGCCAGTCCTGGGGGAGCCAGGAGCCGTCGAGGTTGATGCCGAGTTTGCCCTCGGGGAGGAACTCGCCGCGGACCCTGGTCGCGATGTTGGGGTCGAGGGCGTCCGAGACGTCCGGGCCGAGCTTCTCCTTGAAGACCGTCTCGACGAACTCGAGAGAGTCCTTGAAGCCCTGGCTGCCCGTGATCCACTTCTTGGACGCCGGGTCGTAGAGGGGACTCTCGTTGGCCCCGCTTGCCGTCCCGTACAGGAGCATCTCGAAGCCCTGCATGGTGGCCGCCTCACCCGCGGGCTTGCCCGTGTAGATGTTCATGGGGATGACGCCGGGGACCTTCGCCTTGATCGCGCGGGCCGCGTCGAGGATGTCCGCCCAGTTCGCCGGCTGCCAGTCGGCGGGGAGCCCGGCCTTCTTGAAGATGGCCTTGTCGAACCAGAGGCCCCGGGTGTCGGTGCCGTCGGGGACGCCGTACGTCTTCCCGTCCTCGGCCTGCGCCGCCTCCTTCGCCGTGTCTATGAACTGGCTCCAGTCGTCCCACTTGGCGAGGTACGGGTCCAGCGGCTTGAGGTATCCGCTCGTGATGTCGGAGTTGATGAGGAACGTGTCCTCGTAGACCAGGTCAGGGGCCGTCTTCGGCGAGCGGAGCATCTGCTGGAGCTTCGTGTAGTACTCCGAGTCCGGGGCCTTGATCGGGACGAGCTCCACCCTCTTGCCGGGGTTGGCCTTCTCGAACTGCTCCTTGATGTCGGCGAGATACGTGTCCATCACCTTGATGGAGTTGTCCGTCGACTGTTTGAAGGAGATCTTCACCGTGTCCGGATCACTTCCGGAGTCGCTGCCACAGGCGCTGAGCGCGGTGGCGGTGAGCAGGGTGGCGAGGAGAAGTGGAACGGCTGTGGGGCGCACGGGTACAACCTCCTGCTGGCCGACGTCTTTGTGGCCGGGTTGGGCTGCACGAGAACCTAAGAGGGCTGGTCCAGCCAGGTCAATGACTTTGCATGATCAGTCCGACACAGTGCGTATGGCCGCGCACACTCAAGGTACTGCTGAGGGACCCGCCCGGCGGGGTGTGCCGGGCATCCGGAAGGGGATCGTGACGTGCCGGAACAGGACGTCACCACAGGGCAGTTGCTGCCGTCCGTGCTCGGAGCAATGGCGGGGCCGGCGGTGCAAGTCGTGCTGTACGCCGGGGTGTTCGGCTAGCCCTTCACCCACCGGTACTGCAACTCCGGTCTCCCCACCTGCCCGTACTGCGGGCTGCGCCCCGCTCTTCCCGCGTCCACCAGGTGCTCCAGATAGCGCCGGGCCGTGATCCGGGAGATGCCGACGGCCTCGGCGACGCCCGTCGCGGTCAGGCCCTCGTCGGAGTCGCGCAGGGCGCGGGTGACCCGCTCCAGGGTGGGGGCGCTCAGTCCTTTGGGCAGGGCCGCCGGACCGGGGGCCCGGAGGGTGGCGAGGGCACGGTCCACCTCGTCCTGGCCGCTGGCCTCGCCGGCCGCCGCGTGGAACTCGGCGTAGCGCACCAGACGGTCACGGAGGGTGGCGAAGGTGAACGGCTTCAGTACGTACTGCACCACTCCCAGCGACACCCCCTCCCGCACCACCGTCAGGTCGCGCGCCGAGGTCACCGCGATGACGTCCGCGTGATGGCCGGCGGCGCGCAGCGAACGGGCCAGCTGCAGCCCGTGCACGTCCGGCAGGTGGAGGTCCAGGAGGAGCAGGTCCACGGGCATGCGGTCCAGCGCCCGCCGGGCCTCCGCGCCCGTGTGGGCCTTGCCGACGGCCGTGAAACCGGGCACCCGCCCCACGTACAGGACATGCGCGTCCGCCGCGACGGGGTCGTCCTCGACGACCAGGACGCGGATGTCCCGCGAGGGGGAAGGCGTGCTCATACGGTGCCTCCGTGCGGCGTCGGCTCGGGCTCGGGCTCGTGCGTGAGCCCAGGACCGCCGCCGGACCCGTCCCCAGCCCCGTCCACGGCCCCTGACCCGGACTCGGGCCCGGCGTGGACCTTAGTCCTCCCCCGCCCCGCCGTCGGCAGCGGCAGCCGCACCTCGAAGGACGCACCGCCGCCCGGGGCCTGCGTCACGGTCAGTGTCCCGTCGTGCCGGGCCACCGCCTGCCGTACGAGGGCCAGGCCCAGCCCCCGCCCGGCGGGCCCGGCGGGCTTGGTGGACCAGCCGCGCTGGAAGACCGCCTCCGCGTGGGCCGGGTCCACGCCCGCCCCGGTGTCGACGACCCGCAGGACAAGCTCCTCGGCGTCCGCGATCGCCGTGACCGTGACACGGGCGCCGACCGAGCCCTGCGCCGCGTCCACGGCGTTGTCGATCAGATTGCCGAGGACCGTCACCAGGTCACGGGAGGGCAGGGACTCGGGGAGCAGGCCGTCGTCGATGCTGCTGTCCTCGGAGACCAGCAGCTCGACGCCGCGCTCGTTCGCCTGGGCCGTCTTGCCCAGCAGCAGCGCGGCGAGCACCGGCTCGCTGACCGCCGCGACGACCTGGTCGGTCAGCGCCTGGGCCAGTTCCAGCTCGGCCGTGGCGAAGTCGACGGCCTCCTCGGCCCGGTCCAGCTCGATCAGGGAGACGACGGTGTGCAGGCGGTTCGCCGCCTCGTGCGCCTGCGAGCGCAGGGCCGTGGTGAAACCCCGCTCGGAGTCCAACTCACCCATCAGGGACTGCAGTTCGGTCACATCGCGCAGGGTGACGACCGTGCCCCGTCGCTCGCCGCCCGACACCGGCGAGGTGTTCACGACGAGCACCCGCGACTCGGTGAGATGCACCTCGTCCACGCGCGGCTCCCCGGACAGCAGCGCCCCCGTCAGCGGTGTGGGCAGGCCGATGTCCGCCACCGAGCGGCCCACCACGTCGTCGGTCACGTCGAGCAGCTCGCGCCCGCCGTCGTTGATCAGCGCCACGCGGAACTGCCCGTCCAGCATCAGCAGCCCCTCGCGCACGGCGTGCAGCGCGGCCTCGTGGTAGTCGTGCATCCGGCTGAGCTCGGCCGCGTTCATCCCGTGCGTGGAGCGGCGCAGCCGGGCGTTTATGACGTACGTGCCTACCGCGCCCAGGGCCAGGGCGGCCGCCGCGACGCCGATCAGGGCCTGCACCTGGCCCTCGACCCGCTGACTGATCTCGTCGACCTTGATGCCCGCGCTGACCAGGCCGACGATGCGGCCGTCGTCGTATATCGGCGTCACGGCCCGCACGGACTCGCCGAGGGTGCCGGTGTACGTCTCGGTGAAGGGATGGCCGAGGAGCGCGGGCTCCGTGTTGCCGAGGAAGTGCTTGCCGATCAGGTCCTTGTTGGGGTGCGTCCAGCGGATGCCGTCGGGGTTCATGATCGTGACGAAGTCGACCTGGGCGTCACGCTGCACCGACGTCGCGTACGGCTGGAGCGTCCTCGTCGGGTCGGCGGTGCGGATCGCCTCCCGTACGGACGGGGAGTCCGCGACCGAGCGGGCCACCGCCATGGCCTGGCGGCCCGCCGCGTCCTCGGCCTGGCTGCGGTCACTGATGTAGGTGAAGAGCGCACAGCCCGCGACCACGACCGCGACGAGCACGGCCTGCATGGCAAACAGCTGACCAGCCAGGCTGCGGGGTCGTGGAGCACGGGGGAGGCGCATGCAAACAGTCTGCCCCTCCGGATAAGCGCGAACTAAATGAACGGAAGGGTGACGGCCCTCACAAGGCGGGAGATAGTCACCGACAACCCCCGGACGTGAGCCGCACGCCGGATGATGCCGACGACGTCGTCAAGGAGGGCAGCCGTGACCAGTACATCGAATACGGCACCTGCCGCTCCCGCTGCCAAGCGGGACCGCACCCACTACCTGTACATCGCGGTGATCGCCGCCGTGGCCGCCGGCATCGCCGTGGGCCTGATCGCTCCCGACTTCGCGGTCGAGCTGAAGCCCATCGGTACCGGCTTCGTGAACCTGATCAAGATGATGATCTCGCCGATCATCTTCTGCACGATCGTGCTGGGCATCGGCTCGGTACGGAAGGCCGCCAAGGTCGGCGCGGTGGGCGGCATCGCGCTCGGCTACTTCGTGGTCATGTCGTTCGTCGCCCTCGCCATCGGCCTGGTCGTCGGCAACATCCTGGAGCCCGGCACGGGCCTCGCGGTCACCGACGCGATCAAGGACGCGGGCCACGAGCAGGTCACCGAGGCCAAGAACACCGAGGAGTTCCTGCTCGGGATCATCCCGACGACGATCGTCTCCGCCTTCACCGGCGGCGAGGTCCTGCAGACCCTGCTCGTCGCGCTGCTCGCCGGTTTCGCCCTCCAGGCCATGGGCTCGGCCGGTGCGCCGATCCTGCGCGGTGTGGAGCACATCCAGCGTCTCGTCTTCCGCATCCTCGCCATGGTGATGTGGGCGGCGCCCATCGGTGCCTTCGGAGCGATCGCGGCGGTCACCGGCTCGGCGGGCCTGGACGCCCTCAAGAGCCTCGCCGTCCTGATGCTCGGCTTCTACGTCACCTGTTTCCTCTTCGTCTTCATCTTCCTCGGCGCGCTGCTGAGGATCGTGGCCGGGCTCAACATCTTCACGTTCCTCAAGTACCTGGGCCGTGAGTTCCTGCTGATCCTGTCGACCTCGTCGTCCGAGTCCGCGCTCCCGCGGCTCATCGCGAAGATGGAGCACCTGGGTGTCAGCAAGCCGGTCGTCGGCATCACCGTTCCGACCGGTTACTCCTTCAACCTCGACGGCACCATGATCTACATGACCATGGCCTCGCTGTTCATCGCCGACGCCCTGGGTACGCCGATGTCGATCGGTGAGCAGATTCCGCTGCTCCTCTTCCTGCTGGTCGCCTCGAAGGGCGCGGCGGGTGTCACCGGAGCCGGGCTCGCGACGCTGGCCGGCGGCCTGCAGTCCCACAAGCCCGCGCTGGTGGACGGCATCGGCCTGATCGTCGGCATCGACCGCTTCATGAGCGAGGCGCGCGCCCTGACGAACTTCGCCGGCAACGCGGTCGCCACCGTTCTGATCGGTACGTGGACCAAGGAGATCGACAAGGACCGCGTCGACCAGGTGCTCGCGGGGCAGCTGCCCTTCGACGAGACGACCCTCCTGGACGACGGCCACGGTTCCGCTCCCGCCCCGGCGGAGGTCCCGGACCACCCGGAGGACAAGACCCTGGCGAAGGCCTAGCCTCCCGGCCGGGCCCCGTCCCAGAACCCCGGGCGGCTGGGTGCATCCCCCGTCGCTCAGCCGCCCGGTCACACCGCTCACACCCCCACAGCCCGAAGTCCCCAACTCCCCCGGCCACCGGCCGGTGGCCCCGGTCCTCCCCAACCGGGCCCACCGGCCGGTGGCTTTTGCCGGGCCGGATGAAACCGGCAGCCTGCAGCCGGTTTCACCCGGCCGGGCGAGGTCGGCAGCCCGCGGCCGGTCGGTGGCTGATCGCGCAGTTCCCCGCGCCCCTAAAACCACCAGGCCTCAGGCGCCCCGTAAGGGGCGCGGGGAACGGCGCGATCAACCACGACGGCGCGAGGCTTACGCACCGGCCTGTCAGCCCCGTAAGGGGCGCGGGGAACTGCGCGAGCAACCACGACGGTCCGAGGTTACGCACCGGCCTTTCAGCCCCGTCAGGGGCGCGGGGAACGGCGCGAGCAACCCACAACGGCCCGAGGCTTACGCTCCGGCCTGGACGCCCCCGTAAAGGGGCGCGGGGAACTGCGCGACCAGCCCGCCACGGTCCCAGCCGTACCCCCCGGGCCCCGCCCACCACCCACCGGTTCCCGCAGGGTGACCCACTTACCTTCTGCTCAGTATCTGAGCAATTAGTGCGTACTTGTGGGGAGTTGGGCCCAAGACCAGCATGGTCCGTATGGCAAATGACCTTGAAAAGACCCCCGTCGCAGTCCTCGGCCTGGGCGCCATGGGCCAGGCCCTGGCCACCGCGTTCCTGAAGGCGGGCCACCCCACCACCATCTGGAACCGTTCCCCCGGCAAGGACGACGAGCTCATCGCAAGGGGCGCGGTCCGGGCGACCGGCGCCGCCGAAGCCGTACGCGCCGCCGAACTGGTCGTCATCTGCGTGGTCGACCACCACGCGGCCACGGCCGTCCTCGACTCCGTAGCCGAAGACCTGCCCGGCCGGGTCCTGGTGAACCTCACCTCGGACACGCCGGAGCGAGCCCGCAAGACCGGCGCCTGGGCGCAGGAACACGGCATCGACTACCTCGACGGCTCGATCATGGTGCCGGTGGACCTGGTGGGCCGGCCACCGGCCCTGATCTTCTACAGCGGCCCCCGGACCGCGTACGACAGGCACGAGACGGCACTGAAGGCGCTGGGCGGCAAGCCCGCCCACCTCGGCGAGGACCAGGGGCTGGCCGCCGTCTACGACCTCGCGCTGCTCGACTACTTCTACGGATCGATCTCCGGCCTGCTGCACGCGTACGCACTCGCCGGTGCCGACGGGGTGCGTGCCGCGGACCTCGCCCCCTATCTGGACACCATCACCGCCTTCATGCCGTCCCTCGCCGCCGAGGCCGCCCAGCACGTCGACGCGGGCAGCCACCCGGGCGAGGCCGCCAACCTCGGCATGATGGCGTCCGGCGTGGGCCACATCCTGGAGTGGGCCGAACACCGCGGCCTCGACGTGAGCACCCTCCGCCCGATCAAGGAGGTCTACGACAGGACCGTCGCCCTCGGCCACGCCGCCGAGAGCTGGACGAGCACGATCGAAGTCGTACGCGGCAATGCCGACTCGGCACGCGGCGACCGGGCGGGCCAAACCCTTTGACCCGTCCGTGAGTCCGGGCCCACGCTGGAGGACACGGCACGGCCGCCACGGCGGGAACCTCCACGGCGGGGCCGGAACTCACGGGGGCACACATGAGTGACGACAAGGTGCGATCACCGCTGGCACTCCACCAGGTCGGCGAACTGTTCGAGGAGTTCCTGGAGGCGGTCGCCCGCCCGAAGCGCGAGGGCGGCGAAGGGCGCAACCTCACCGAGCGGCTGCGCGGGCATCTCGGCTCGGCGCCCGGCGACCAGCCGGTGGTCAAGGCCGCGTATCCCGCGTACGACCTGCCCAACGTGCATCTGGCGCTGGAGCGCTGGTTCGAGGTGGCCGAGGGGCGTTCGTACGAGCTGGTCGGCATGCGGGGGTCCGCCCATCACGGCGATCTGACCCTCGGCGAGATCCTCGAATCGGCCGACCGCTACGACCGGTTCGTGATCGGCGCGGTCGACTACGCGCATCTGCCCGTCTCCCCCGACGACGAACTCGCCTGTGTCTCCTTCGGGTTCTACCTCGGGCGCGACGGCGAGAACCGGTTCGCGGTGCTGCTGCGCGGGCCTGCGGACGAGTACGGACGCGCCAAGGTCGAGATCGAAGTACTGGCGAAGGAAAGGGAGTTCGCGGTCGGGCTGCTCGCCGAGATCGACGTACTCGTCCGCGAACTCAGCATCTTCCGCGGGCAGATCCTCTCCTTCGAGGGCTCCGAGTTCGGCCACGGCCTCGGACCGTTCCGCTTCCACCGTCGGCCCGCGCTCACCCGCGACGACATCGTGCTGCCGCCGGGGCTCCTGGAGCGGGTCGAGCGACAGGTCGTGGGTGTGGCGCGGCGCCGCGAACGCCTCCGCGCGGCCGGCCAGCACCTGCGCCGCGGACTTCTCCTGTACGGGCCGCCGGGCACCGGCAAGACCCACACCATCCGCTATCTGCTGTCCCATCTGCCGGAGTTCACGATCGTCGTCCTCGCCGGTACGAGCATCGGCGCCATCGGACCGGCCTGCGCGCTCGCCCGTATGCTCCAGCCCGCGCTCGTCGTCCTGGAGGACTGCGATCTGATCGCCGAGGCCCGTGACTACGGCGGCGGTGAACAGCCCCTGCTCTTCCAGGTGTTGAACGAGATGGACGGCCTCGGAGACGACGCCGACGTGGCCTTCCTCCTCACCACCAACCGGGCCGATCTGCTGGAACCGGCGCTCGCGCAGCGCCCGGGCCGGGTCGACCTGGCCGTCGAGATCCCGCTCCCGGACGCGGAGGGCCGCGCCCGTCTCCTCGGTCTCTACGGCTCGCTGCTCGGACTCGACGAGGAACTCGCCGAAGAGGTCGTCGCCCGCACGGAGGGCACGACGGCCTCCTTCATGAAGGAGCTCGTACGCAGGGCCGTCCTCGTCTCCGCGGAACGGGAGGCGGAGCACACGGAACCCGAGGACGTGCGGGCCGCGGTGGACGAGCTGTTGTCCGACCGCGACCGGCTGACCCGGCGGCTTCTCGGGGTGCGGGACCCCGATGACGACGAGGAGGAGGACGGCGACTGGCCGTCGGCCGACGGGGAGGGCGAGGGCGACTTCGGTTTTCGGGACGGGGACGACCCTCGCTACGAGGACGGCCCTGAAGGTCCCGGAGAAGAGGACGGTCGGCACGGGCCGCGCCTGCCCGGGGGGTTCCCCGTCCCGGGCCTGCGGCCCCGGCGCTACCAGCCGGGGACCCGCCCGCCGGGGCCGGACGACGGGCGGTCCTTCCGGCCGTAGCGGGGGTGTGGCGGAGGTACGGCAGCGGCGCAGGGGCGGCACGGACGCGTTTCGGCGGGGGCGCGCTTCGACGCGGGTGTGTCTCGGCGTGGGCGCGCTTCGCTGCGGTCTCAGGAGCCCGCCGCCTTCAGCCGCGCCGCCTCCAGCCGCGCCACCTCCTCCGGCGTCAGCTCCAGATCAGCCGCGCCCGCCGAGTCCCGTATCGTCCCGGGCCGGCTGGCACCCGGGATCGGGACGATCACCGGTGAGCGGGCCAACAGCCAGGCCAGACAGACCTGTTGAGGGCTGACGCCCCGCTCACGGGCGACCGCGTGGAAGGCATCGAGCCCGGTGGCGCGGCCGGGCCGGACGGAGTGACCAGGGCGGGTGGCGTCACCGGCCGGGGCGGAGTGGCCGGAGTCCTTGGACGGCAGCCGCGACGGCCCGTCCAGCGAGCTCCGTGATATCCCGCCCAGCGGACTCCACGGTAGAGAGGCGAGGCCCAGCTCGGCGCAGAGCCGCAGTTCGGGCTCGCTGTCCCGGACGGCGGGGGAGTACCGGTTCTGGACCGAGACCAGCCGGTCGCCGAGGAGGGCGTGGGCCCGGCGGATCAGGCCGGTGTCGGTGTTGGAGATGCCGGCGTAGCGGATCTTGCCCTCGTCGAGCAGGTCGCGCAGGGCGCCCACCGAGTCCTCGAAGGGGACGGCGGGGTCGGGCTTGTGGAGCTGGTAGAGGCCGATCGCCTCCACGCCGAGCCGCTTGAGCGAGGCCTCCGCCGCCGATTTCAGGTGCCGGGGAGATCCCGTCACCGTCCAGCTGCCGTCGGCCGGTCTGCCGCGCCCGCCCTTGGTGGTCACCAGGACGTCGGCGGTGTCGCCGCCGTACGTCGCGAGGGCGCGGGCCACGAGACGCTCGTTGTGCCCGGGCTCCTCACCGGGCAGGTGGTACGAGTCGGCCGTGTCCAGGAGCGTGACGCCCGCGTCGAGGGCGGCGTGCACCGTGGCCATGGCCCGCGCCTCGTCGGGCCTGCCCTCGATGGACAACGGCATCGCACCGAGCCCGACGGCACTCACCCGCAGCCCGCCAACTGTGCGGTACCGCATGTCAGTTCACCTTCCCGAGCGTCTCCGCCACGGCACGCGGCAGCCATTCCCGCGCCTTCCCGAAGGCGAACCCGAGCCGCTCGGCCCGCGTGTTGTCCATTCCGTACGAGCGCGTGAAGGAGAACGGCGAGAGCTCCCCGACCTCGACGGCCCGGAACACGGCCTGGAACGCGGTCCGCCCGCCCGGGAGGTGTTCGGTCAGCGCCTCGCACAACTCCCCGGTGGTGAGTACCCCGTGCGACGCGGCGTTCACCGGCCCGGTGAACTCCTCGCCGACCACCCACGCCAGGAAGTCGGCGATCTCCTCCACGTGGATGTACGTCGCCGGGTGGTTCGTGGCAGGGACGGCGATCGCCTCGCCCGCGCGGATCCGCTCGGCGTAGTGGTCGAGCCGCCCCGTGAAGTCGTCGTCCCCGCCCAGGACATGGGCCACCCGCACGGTCACGTACGGAAAGGCGGGGTCGGCCGCGAGGACCGCCTCGGCCTGCCGCTTGCCCTCGCCGTAGTGGGTGTCGAGGAACTCCGGGTCGTCCCAGGGGAGTTCGAGATCGACGGGGACCGTACGCGGGTTCACGGCGTCCTCGCGTACGAGCTCCGCCGAGTCCTCGTACTCGTACACCTCGACCGTCGAGGTCATCACATAGCGGCGCGTGCGTCCCGCGAAGACCCGGCGGGCGATCTCCGCCTGCCTCGGTGTGTAGCAGACCTGGTCGACGACGACGTCGAAGGTCCGTGAACCCAGCGCTTTCTCAAGGGAATTCTCGTCATTGCGGTCGGCGACGAGATGAATCGTTCCCGCGGGAGGCGCCGACGAGCCGCGATTGATGACGGTGACCCTGTCTCCCGCGGCCGTCAGCCTGGCGATGAGCCGCTTGCCGAAATACCGGTTTCCGCCAATGACACATACCTCGCGCACGGCGCCCCTCCCGTAATGCTCTTCACCGCGGTCCTGTTCCGTGGACCCTGTGGTCATAATTCTTCCGGCGTACGAGTGAGGTCTGAAGGGGGAGTCATGGGAGATCCGGCCGCGGTACCGAAAGAACCACGGCATCTGCGAGCCGCCGCCAACGAAACGTCGGTGGCCTTCGACGCCCTGGACCGGCAGATCCTGGAGCTGCTCCAGAGCGACGGCCGGATCAGGCTGAGCGAGCTGGGCCGCCGGGTCCGGCTGTCCCCGGCGGCGGTCGCCGAGCGCGTCCGCAGGCTGGAGTCCGTCGGAGCCGTCACCGGCTACGGCGCCCATGTCTCGCCGACCCGCCTCGGCTACGGCATGCAGGCCTTCATCCGCGTCAACCCGCACGGCGGCTACACGCTGAAGCACCCAAGGACCCTGGAGCTGCTCGCCCGCCCCGAGATCACCGAGGCCCACCACGTCGTCGGCGAGGACTGCTGGATCCTCAAGGTCGCGGTCGAGAACACCCTCCACCTGGAGGAGGTCCTGGAACAGACCTCGGCACTCGGCCGTACGACGACGTCGATCCTCCTGTCGTCCCCGGTGGAGCGGAAGCCGCTGCTGCCGCCGGCGTTGCCTTGACGCCAGGGTCAAGGACTACGTTCGTACGCATGCGAATCGGCGAGCTGGCGGCGCGGGCCGGGACCACCACGCGGACCCTCAGGTACTACGAGTCGCGGGGGCTGCTGCCCGCGCGCCGGGGGAGCAACGGGTACCGCACCTACGACGAGGACGATCTGTTGCTGCTGCGGCAGATCAGGACGCTGCAGGACTTCGGGTTCGACCTGGAGGAGACGCGGCCCTTCGTGGAGTGTCTGCGGGCCGGGCATCCGGAGGGCGACTCCTGCCCGGCGTCGCTCGCCGTGTACCGGCGCAAGCTGGGCGAACTCGACGCGCTGATCGGCGAGTTGCAGACCGTACGGGCGCACGTCGGCGAGCAGTTGGCGCGGGCCGAGGCGTCGAGGGACGAGCTGGCGGCCGGGGCGGAGGTTCCGGGCGGTCCGGAGCCCGTGTGCGAACTGGGAGGGACCTTCAGGTGATCAGGGCAGCGGGTGTGGCCGAGGTGACGGACGCGGACTTCGAGGCGGAGGTGATCGGGGCGGAGCTGCCCGTGCTGGTGGAGTTCACCGCCGACTGGTGCCCGCCGTGCCGGCAGATCGCGCCGGTGCTGAGCGCCGTCGCCGCCGAGGAGGGCGACCGGCTCAAGGTGGTGCAGCTGGACGTGGACACGAACCCGGAGACCACGAACGCGTACGGGGTGCTGTCGATGCCCACGCTCATCGTGTTCCGCGACGGGCAGCCGGTGAAGTCGATGGTGGGCGCCCGGCCCAAGCGACGGCTGCTTGAGGAACTGGCCGACGTGCTGTAGCCGGTCGGCCGACAGCGGCATACGCCCGCCGAAATACCCGGGCCAACAAGAAATCCCCCGCGGCCAATTGCCTGCGGGGGATTTCTCTGCGTATATTGAATGGTTCGCGACTTCAAGGAACTTGGTCGCGAAGAAGTTCACTAGGCGCAGTATATCCGGCCGGGAGCGGAATTGTCAAACAGGGGATCACACACAGAATTCACCGACGATGAATTGAGGCACGAGCAGGAATTCATCGACGGTCTGTACGCGCGCGTGGACGCCCTGCGCGGCGGCACCGAGACCGCGGTGGCGGACGCGCTCGCACAGGGCAGCACACCGATGCAGGCCCGCCTGGAGCGGGACGTCCTCGTCGCCGAGCGCTCGGGCCTGCTCGCCGCGCTCAACGCGGTGGACGGCTCGCTCTGCTTCGGCCGTATCGACCTGACCACGGGACTCACCCATCACATCGGCCGTATCGGCATCCGCGCCGACGACACCGAGCACACCCCGATCCTGATCGACTGGCGGGCCCCGGTCGCCCGCCCCTTCTACCTCGCCACCGGCCACACCCCGATGGGCCTGCGCCGCCGTCGGCACATCACCACCGAGGGCCGCTCGGTCGCCGCCCTGCACGACGAGATCCTCGACCTGGGGGACCAGCAGCGCACCGGGCACGAGGACCCGACCGGCGACGCCGTGCTGCTCGCCGCCCTCAACTCCGCGCGCACCGGCCGCATGAGCGACATCGTGCAGACCATCCAGGCCGAGCAGGACCGCATCATTCGCGCCCCGCACCGCGGAGTGCTGGTGGTGGAGGGCGGCCCGGGCACCGGCAAGACCGCCGTGGCGCTCCACCGGGCGGCCTATCTCCTCTACGAACACCGGGAGCTGCTCGCCAAGCGTGCCGTCCTGATCGTCGGCCCGAACCCCGCCTTCCTCGGCTACATCGGCGAGGTCCTGCCCTCGCTCGGCGAGACGGGCGTGCTGCTCGCGACCGTCGGCGAGCTGTTCCCCGGTGTGAGGGCGACCGCGTCCGACACCCCCGAGGCCGCCGCCGTGAAGGGCCGCGCCGAGATGGCCGACGTCCTGGCCGCAGTCGTACGCGACCGTCAGGCACTGCCCGACCCGGTGATCGCCATCGAGCACGACCGGGACATCCTGATGCTCGACGCCGGTCTCGTACGTGTCGCCCGTGACCGCACCCGCGAGGTGAACCTGCCGCACAACGCGGCCCGCGAGCACTTCGAGGGCCACATCCTCAACACCCTCACCGACATGCTCGCCGAGCGGATCGGCACGGACCCCTTCGACGGCACCAACCTGCTCGACCCGAGCGACGTCACCCAGATCCGCGACGAGCTGGCCGAGAACCGCGAAGTCTGGGCCGCCATCGACCAGTTGTGGCCGCGCGTCACCCCGCGGCGGCTGATCGCGGACTTCCTCGCCGAACCGGACGCGTACCTCTGCGAGGCCGACGCGAACGCCATCCGCCGTACGGTGACACGGGCCTGGACCACCGCCGACGTACCCCTCCTCGACGAGGCCGCCGAACTCCTCGGCGAGGACGACCGGTTGGCGAGGGCGGCCGCGGAGCGCGAACGCAATCAGCAGGTCGCGTACGCCCAGGGCGTGTTGGACGTGTCCTACGCCTCCAGGACGTACGAGTTCGAGGACAAGGACGACGAGGACGCGGAGGTTCTCTCCGCGCACGACATCATCGACGCCGAGCGGATGGCCGAGCGCCACGAGGAGGACGACCACCGCAGCGCCGCCGAACGGGCCGCGGCCGACCGGACCTGGGCGTTCGGGCACATCATTGTCGACGAGGCGCAGGAGCTGTCGCCGATGGCGTGGCGCCTGCTGATGCGCCGCAGCCCCACGCGGTCCATGACGCTCGTAGGCGACCCCGCGCAGACGGCCGACGCGGCCGGGGTCGGCTCCTGGTCGGACATCCTCGACCCCTACGTCCAGGACCGCTGGGAGCACACCCGGCTCGCGGTCAACTACCGCACCCCGTCCGAGATCATGGACGTCGCGGCGGCCGTCCCGCGCGCCGAGCACCCCGGCTTCGAGCCGCCCAGTTCGGTCCGCTCGACCGGCGTACGCCCGCTGGTGCGCGAGGCCGCCGACGCCGCCGAGCTGCCCGGCGCCGTGGAGAAGGCCGTCGCGGAACTGGCTCCGGCGGAGGGGCGGCTCGCGGTGATCGCGCCGCGGGATCTGCACGTGGCGCTGGCCGCGCGGCTTGACGGGGTCACGGCCGGGGCGGAGCCCGACCTGACCCGTGCGGTCGTGCTGCTCGACCCTCGCCAATCGAAGGGTCTGGAATTCGACGCGGTCCTTGTGGTCGAGCCGGCGCGTTACGGTACGAGCGATCTGTACGTTGCCCTGACGCGGGCCACGCAGGCGCTGGGGATCGTGCACACGGGGGATCTGCCGGTGCCCCTGGCGAACGCCCTGAACGACTAAAACCCTCTTCGCCCCCGCCGCCCCTACCCATTCCCGTCACTAACTCAGGGGCTCCGCCCCCGAACCCCCAAAAGACTGCGCAGTTCCCCGCGCCCCTAGGTACCCAGGGGCGCGGGGAACTGCGCGACCAGCCCCACCCACCCGCACCCGACAACACACCCCACGGGGCCTGGGGCGGAGCCCCAGAAAGGGACGGGAATGGGTAGGGGCGGCGGGGGCGAGGAAAAGCTATGCCGGGCGCAGCCACACCGTGGCCAGTGGTGGCAACGTGAGGCGGATGCTGGCCGGGCGGCCGTGCCAGGGCTGGGCGTCGGGCTTGACGGGGTCGGGGTTCGTGACATCGGCACCGCCGTAACGCCCGGCGTCGGTGTTGAGGACCTCGTGCCAGGCAGGCACGTCATCAGGAACACCGAGCCGGTACTCGTGCCGCACCACCGGCGAGAAGTTGGACACGGCCAGCATCGGCGAACCGTCCGCCGCGTGGCGGAGGAACGCGAAGACGTTGTCCTCGACCGCGTCCCCCGCGATCCAGGCGAACCCGGAGGGATCGGTGTCCCGCTCCCAGAGCGCGGGAGCATGCCGGTACACGGAGTTGAGGTCCCGGACGAGATCACGGACACCCTGGTGGTCGGCGGCGGCCCCGTACGACGGATCGAGCAGCCACCAGTCGGGCCCGTGCGCCTCGGACCACTCCGCGCCCTGCGCGAACTCCTGTCCCATGAAGAGGAGTTGCTTGCCGGGGTGCGCCCACATGAAGCCCAGATACGCCCGCAGCGTGGCCCGCTGCTGCCACCAGTCGCCCGGCATCTTGGACACCAACGACCGCTTCCCGTGGACGACTTCGTCGTGGGAGATCGGCAGGACGTAGTTCTCGCTGTACGCGTACACCATCGAGAAGGTCATCTCGTGGTGGTGGTACTTGCGGTGCACCGGCTCGTGCGCGACATAGCCGAGCGAGTCGTGCATCCACCCCATGTTCCACTTCAGCCCGAAGCCGAGCCCTCCGAAGCCGCCGGGCCCGATGTGGTGGGTGGCCCGCGTGACGCCGTCCCACGCCGTCGACTCCTCGGCGATCGTGACGACTCCCGGCTCGCGCCGGTACAGCGTCGCGTTCATCTCCTGGAGGAAGGCGACGGCGTCGAGGTTCTCCCGCCCGCCGTGGACGTTCGGCGTCCACTGCCCGGGCTCGCGCGAGTAGTCCAGGTACAGCATGGACGCCACCGCGTCGACCCGCAGGCCGTCGATGTGGAACTCCTCGCACCAGTACACCGCGTTGGCGACCAGGAAATTGCGCACCTCCCGGCGCCCGTAGTCGAACTCCAGTGTTCCCCAGTCGGGGTGCGCGGCCCGCAGCGGATCCTCGTGCTCGTACAGCGGCCGGCCGTCGAACTCCGCCAGCGCCCAGTCGTCCCGCGGGAAGTGCGCGGGCACCCAGTCCATGATCACGCCGATTCCGGCCCGGTGCAGCGCGTCGACCAGGTACTTGAAGTCGTCCGGCGTCCCCAGCCGAGCGGTCGGCGCGTAGAAGCCCGTGACCTGATAGCCCCAAGAACCGCCGAAGGGGTGCTCCGCCACCGGCATCAGCTCCACATGCGTGAAGCCCAGGTCCGAGACGTACAACGGCAGTTGTTCGGCCAGCTGACGGTACGTCAAACCAGGTCGCCAGGACGCCAGATGGACCTCGTACACCGAGAACGGCGCCTCATGGGCCGGCGGGTCGGAGGCCCGCCGCGCCATCCACTCCCCGTCCTGCCACTCGTGACGCGAGGCGTGCACGATGGAGGAGGTGGCGGGCGGGATCTCCGTACGCCGTGCCATCGGGTCGGCCCGCATCGTCTTGGAACCGTCGGGCCGGGTGATCTCGAACTTGTAGAGCTCGCCCTCGCCGATCCCGGGAATGAACAGCTCCCACACCCCGGAGGAGCCGAGCGACCGCATCGGAAAGGCCGTGGCGTCCCAGAAGTTGAACGTCCCGGCGACCCGCACCCCACGGGCGTTGGGCGCCCAGACGGTGAACCGGGTGCCCGCCACACCCTGGTGGACCATCGGCTCCGCACCGAGCGCCGTCCACAGCTGTTCGTGCCGCCCCTCGCCGAACAGATGCAGATCGAACTCACCGATCGTGGGCAGGAACCGGTACGCGTCCTCGGTGTCCTGAACCGTCCCCTCGTACTCCACGAGCAACCGGTACGCGGGCACCTCCCGCAACGGCAGCACGGTGGAGAAGAAGCCCTCGCCGTCGTCGTTCAGTTCGGCCCGCAGCTCTTCGGTGACGACCGTCACCGACAGCGCGTACGGCCGCAGCACCCGGAAGACCACACCGTCGGGCACGGGATGGGCCCCGAGCACGGAGTGCGGCTCGTGATGCGCGCCGCCGAGCAGCCGCTCCCGGTCACCACGGTCCAGCACGGCCAGCGACCGCACATCCGGCACGGCCGGCTCCACATCCCGTACGGGCTCCGCGTCCCGCACCGGCGGCTCCACATCGCGTACCGGCTCCGCGGGATCCGTGACCGCGGGCTCGGTCTTCGCCTTCGCCTTCGCGTCGGCCTTGCCGGTGCCGGACTTGGCCTTCGCGCTCTTCGGCTTCTTGGCGGGCGGGTTCGGGCGGGGCGTCACGGGTGGGGCCTCCTCGGCGGACTCGACGGTGATGACGGGACTCACGGGACTGACGGGGCGGGCGGGATGTGAGGACACCTACGACGATCCGGAGACGGCCAGGCGGCGGACCGCCTCCATCGGCACGGGCAGCCAGTCGGGCCGGTGCCGCGCCTCGTACACGACTTCGTAGATCGCCTTGTCGGTCTCGTAGGCGCGCAGCAGCACCGGATCCGTACGCGGATCACGCCCGCCGGCCTCGGCGTACCCGGAGCAGTAGGCCGCCCGGCAGGTGTCGGCCCAGCCGGGCACGACGGGCGTGTGCGAGTGCGCCGCGTAGTCGAAGGAGCGGAGCATCCCGGCCACGTCCCGTGCGGTCGGCTGCGGCATCCGACGCTCGGCGAGCGGCTTGGACGGTTCGCCCTCGAAGTCGATCAGCGACCATTCACCGGACGGCGACCGCAGACACTGCCCGAGGTGCAGATCCCCGTGGATCCGCTGGGCCGTCCATGTCTCGCCCTCGCCCGCCAGGTCGGCGAGCGCCTCGAAGGCCGTGCGCAGCCCCGGCGCGTACGGCCGCAGCGCGGGCACCGACTGGGCGGCCGCCTCCAGCCGCTCGGTCATACCGTCCACGAGCAGTTCCATCTGCCCGCGCCCCATGGTCACCGTGGGCAGCGCCCGCGCCAGCGCCGTGTGCACCTCTGCGGTGGCCCGCCCCAGCGCCCGCGCCTCACCGCTGAAGTCCTCGCCCTTGGCGAGCTCGCGCAGCGCGAGCTCCCAGCCGTCCGCCGCACCCTGGACGAAGGGCTGCAGCACACCCAGTACGTACGTCTCGTCGGCCAGGTCCGCGAGCAGCCACCCGGCGGGCGCCGGAACCCGGGGGCAGCCCTCGCGGGACAGCACCAGCGGCAGCTCCAGGTCGGGGTTGTCCCCCGGCACGATCCGCCGCAACAGCTTCAGGATGAACGTATCTCCGTAGACGATCGAGGAGTTCGACTGCTCGGCCGTCACCAGCCGGGGCACCAGGCCGTCCCGGATGTCCTGCCGCATGTCCCGCTCGAAGCGCAGGTCGCCGACGCGTGCCCGCGACCGCAGCGCCTCCAGGAGCACATCGGCGGGCCGTGTGTCGTGCAGAGCCTCGTACACGGTCCGTCCGGCCAGTGGCCCCTCGGTCGGACGACCGATCAGCGCGGGCGCCAGCCGTGGCGGCAGCGTCTCGCGCACACCGATCAGGAGCTGGTAGCAGTCGGCCGGATGCGTGGCGGCACTCTGCGTCGGTACGAGCGGCTGATGCGCTCGCACGAGCAGATGCAGCAGCCCCAGCTTCGCGTCCCACGGCAGCACTTCCGTGGCCGCCACCAGCGAGAACCCGGTGACGGGACGGCCCTTACCCGCGAACCACCGCTGCCGTGGCAGCCACTCGCGAAGCAGCGGATCGAGGGACGCAAGGAGGCCCGGACTCGTCGAAGCGGAGTGCACGGAACGGGTGACGGCTTCCGACATGGCGTCGCGTCCTTTCCCCAGGACCCGGAAACCGGGTGAGTCGGGGTGTTACTGATGCGTGCCCAAGGCGGGGCGGGGGAAACCGCCCCGCCCCCGTTCTACTCCTACCTGCTTCTTCTCCCGGTTTCTACGCCATGTCCTTGCGGAGTCGGAACCAGTAGAAGCCGTGGCCGGCGAGGGTGAGGAGGTAGGGGAGTTCGCCGATGGCGGGGAAGCGGACGCCGCCGATGAGTTCGACGGGGTGGCGTCCGTTGAAGGCCTGGAGGTCGAGTTCGGTGGGCTGGGCGAAGCGGGAGAAGTTGTGGACGCACAGGACGAGGTCGTCGCCGTGTTCGCGCAGGAAGGCGATGACGGCGGGGTTGGAGGAGGGCAGTTCGGTGTAGGAGCCCAGGCCGAAGGCGGGGTTCTGTTTGCGGATCTCGATCATCCGCCGGGTCCAGTGCAGCAGCGACGACGGGGAGCTCATGGAGGCTTCGACGTTGGTGACCTGGTAGCCGTAGACCGGGTCCATGATGGTGGGCAGGTAGAGGCGTCCGGGGTCGCAGGAGGAGAAGCCGGCGTTGCGGTCCGGTGTCCACTGCATGGGGGTGCGGACGGCGTCGCGGTCGCCGAGCCAGATGTTGTCGCCCATGCCGATCTCGTCGCCGTAGTAGAGGATCGGGCTGCCGGGCAGGGAGAGCAGCAGGGCGGTGAAGAGTTCGATCTGGTTGCGGTCGTTGTCCAGGAGGGTGGCCAGGCGGCGGCGGATGCCGATGTTGGCGCGCATGCGCGGGTCTTTGGCGTATTCCGCGTACATGTAGTCGCGTTCTTCGTCGGTGACCATTTCGAGGGTGAGCTCGTCGTGGTTGCGCAGGAAGATGCCCCACTGGCAGCCGGAGGGGATCGCCGGTGTCTTGGCGAGGATTTCGGAGACGGGGTAGCGGGATTCGCGGCGGACGGCCATGAAGATCCGCGGCATGACGGGGAAGTGGAAGGCCATGTGGCATTCGTCGCCGCCGGCGCTGTAGTCGCCGAAGTAGTCGACGACGTCCTCGGGCCATTGGTTGGCCTCGGCCAGGAGGACGGTGTCGGGGTAGTGGGCGTCGATCTCCGCCCGCACCCGCTTGAGGACCTCGTGGGTGGCGGGGAGGTTCTCGCAGTCGGTGCCCTCCTCCGCGAAGAGGTAGGGGACGGCATCCAGGCGGAAGCCGTCGATGCCCAGGTCCAGCCAGAACCGCAGGGCGGAGACGATCTCCTCCTGCACCGCCGGGTTCTCGAAGTTGAGGTCGGGCTGGTGGGAGAAGAAGCGGTGCCAGTAGTACTGCTTGCGGACGGGGTCGAAGGTCCAGTTGGAGGCTTCGGTGTCGACGAAGATGATGCGGGCGTCGGGGTACTGCTTGTCGTCGTCGGCCCACATGTAGTAGTCGCCGTAGGGCCCGTCTGGGTCGTTGCGGGACTGCTGGAACCAGGGGTGCTGGTCGCTGGTGTGGTTCATGACGAAGTCGATGATGACGCGCATGCCGCGTTGGTGGGCGGCGTCGACGAATTCGACGAAGTCGGCGAGGTCACCGAATTCGGGGAGGACGGCGGTGTAGTCGGAGACGTCGTAGCCGCCGTCGCGCAGGGGTGATTTGAAGAAGGGGGGGAGCCAGAGGCAGTCGACGCCGAGCCATTGCAGGTAGTCGAGTTTGGCGGTGAGGCCTTTGAGGTCGCCGATGCCGTCGCCGTTGCTGTCCTGGAAGGAGCGGACGAGGACTTCGTAGAAGACGGCGCGTTTGAACCATTCGGGGTCCCGGTCTTTTTGCGGGGTGTCTTCGAAGGTGTCCGGGACGGGCTCGTTGACGATCATGGTGTGGGTGACCCTCCGGTTGGCGGTGAGGACGGTCGCAGGACGGTCAGTACGTGCGCGGCCCGGTGGCCGGGCTCAAGGCGTACGTAGTTGGTCCTGCCCCAGTGGTAGGTCTCGCCGGTGAGCTCGTCGCGCACCGGCATCGACTCGTGCCAGTCGAGGCCGAGTCGTGGCATGTCCAACGAGACCGTGGCCTCCTGGGTGTGGTGAGGGTCGAGGTTCACGACCACCAGAACCGTGTTCGATCCGCTCCGTTTCGAGTACGCGATCACCGCCTCTTTGTCCGCCTGGTGGAAGTGCAGGTCGCGCAGTTGCCTCAGGGCCGGACTCCGGCGCCTGACCGCGTTGAGTTCGGCAATCAGAGGGGCGATGCTACGACCCTCGCGCTCCGCCGACTCCCAGTCCCGCGGACGTAGTTGGTACTTCTCCGAGTCCAGGTATTCTTCGCTCCCGTCCCGCACCGGGACGTTCTCGCACAGCTCGAATCCGCTGTAGACACCCCAGGCCGGCGACAGTGTCGCGGCGAGCACGGCCCGCAGTTCGAAGGCGGGCCGGCCGCCCTGCTGGAGGAACTCGTGCAGGATGTCGGGGGTGTTGGCGAAGAAGTTGGGCCGCATATAGGCGGCCGCCTCGCCCGACAGCTCGGTGAGGTAGTCGGTCAGTTCTTCCTTGGTGTTGCGCCACGTGAAATACGTGTACGACTGCTGGAAACCGATCGCGCCCAGCGTGTGCATCATCGCCGGGCGGGTGAACGCCTCGGCCAGGAAGATGACATCGGGGTCGGTGCGGTTGATGTCCTCGATCACCTGTTCCCAGAAGATGACCGGTTTTGTATGGGGGTTGTCCACGCGGAAGATCCGCACCCCGTGACTCATCCAGAACCGCAGAACCCTCAGCGTCTCCTGGATCAGCCCCGGCATGTCCTTGTCGAAGGCGATCGGATAGATGTCCTGGTACTTCTTCGGCGGATTCTCGGCGTACGCGATCGTGCCGTCGGGGCGGTGGTGGAACCACTCCGGGTGCTTCTCCACCCAGGGGTGGTCCGGCGAGCACTGCAGCGCGAAGTCCAGGGCGATCTCCATGCCCAGGCTCTCGGCCCGGCGTACGAAGGCGTCGAAGTCGTCGATCGTGCCGAGGTCGGGGTGGACGGCGTCGTGGCCCCCCTCCTGTGAGCCGATCGCCCAGGGGACCCCGACGTCGTGCGGGGCCGCGTCCAGCGTGTTGTTGGGGCCCTTGCGGAAGGTCGTGCCGATGGGGTGGATCGGTGGCAGGTACACCACGTCGAAGCCCATCTCCGCGATCGCCGGCAGCCGTCGCGCCGCGGTCCGGAACGTGCCGGTGACCGGCGGCCTGTCGGGCTCCACCACCGCGCCCTCCGAGCGCGGGAAGAACTCGTACCAGGAGCCGTACAACGCCCGCTCCCGCTCCACCAGCAGGGTCAGCCGCTCGGCCGACGAGACCAGTTCGCGCAGGGGGTGGCGCGCGAGGACGTGGTCCACGTCGGGCGTGAGCGCGGCGGCGAGACGGGCCGCGGCGGGGCGGTCGGTGTCGCGAAGGGCCTCCACGGCCGCGAGGATCGCGTCACGGCGGCCCTTGCTCTTCGGTACGCCGGTCGCGGCACGCTCGTACAGCAGCGCGCCCTCCTCCAGGACCAGCTCCGTGTCCATGCCCGCCGGGATCTTGATCTGCGCGTGGTGGCGCCAGGTGGTGATCGGGTCGCCCCAGGCCTCCACGGTGTAGGTCCAGCGGCCCGGCCTCGGTACGGAGACGGTGGCGCCCCAGCGGTCGGTGCCGGGGGCCAGTTCGCGCATCGGGGTCCAGGAGCCCGAGCGGCCGTCCGGATCGCGCAGTACGACGTTCGCGGCGACCGCGTCGTGGCCCTCGCGGAAGACCGTCGCGGAGATCTCGAAGGGCTCGCCCACCACGGCCTTCGCGGGGCGGCGCCCGCCCTGCACGAGGGGGCGCACGTCCAGGACGGGGATGCGCCCGATCAGAGGGCGGCTTCCCGGGCCGCTTCTCGGGGCGGGGGTGCGGGTGGGCGTGAGGCGGGTGGAGCTCTTGGGGGTGGTCGCCGACGGCCGCGAGGACTTGGACGGCTTGGCGGGCTTGGACGACTTGGCGGGTTTCGCCGACTCTGCCGGTTGCATCGATTCTGCCGGTCGCTCTGATTCTGTCGGTTGCATCGATTCTGCTGATCGCACTGAATCTGCCGGTTTCGCCGACTCCTCGTGTTCTGCCGACTCGGCGGGTTTCGCCGACTGTGTCGGCCCGGGCGTCCTGGCCGGCTCGGCGGTCCTCGCCTTCGGCGGCTGTGGCCGGTCGGCCTTCTCTCCCTGGTCGGGGGGTTCGGTGGTGCTGGGCGTCGGGGGTGGTGACGGCTGGTGGTGCATGGCGGGCATGACCGCTCCTGTCCGCGTCAACGTGGGTGGGCGGATGAGGGTGTGGGGAGGTTGGTCCTGCTGGGCGTACCGGTGGAGCCTTCCCACTCTTTTCGGGTGGGCAATCCGGCACTTTGTTAACTACTCGCGCGTATGTCTACACACAAGACCGGCCTCGTCCGATGAGAATCCGCCAAGGATCCGTAAAGAATCGGTTGGGGATTCGCGGGACGAGGCCGGTCGGTGAATGCGCAAATACTTAGGGGTTGTCGACCTGCAGGAGCTTGTTCGGTGAGCCGAGCCCGGTGTTGGACATCTTCCCGGAGGCGGCCCGCCCGACAAGAGCCTTGCTGACATCGGCGGGTGTCGCCCAGGCGTGGTCGGCGAGATAGAGCGCGGCCGCACCTGCCGCGTGGGGCGACGCCATCGACGTACCGGAGAAGGTCGCCCTGCCCGTGTCGTTCGCGTTGGAGGCGGAGGTGACGTCCACGCCGGGGGCGAACAGATCGAGTCGCGCGCCCCAGTTGGAGAAGTCCGCCCTCGCGTCCTTCTTGTCGCTCGCGCCGACCGTGATCGCCTCCTTGACACGGGCCGGTGAGTAGAGGCTCGCCGGGAGACCGTCGTTGCCCGCCGCGACCGTGTAGGTGACGCCGGACGCGATGGAGTTGCGGACCGCGGCGTCCAGTTGCGGGTCCGCGAGTCCGCCGAGGCTCAGATTGGCGACCGCCGGCTTCACGGCGTTCTTCGTCACCCAGTCGATGCCCGCGATGACCTGCGAAAGCGTGCCGGCGCCGTTGTCGTCGAGGACGCGGACGGCGACGACCTTCGCCTGTTTGGCGACGCCGTACCTCGTGCCCGCGATCGTGCCCGCCACATGCGTGCCGTGGCCCTGGCCGTCCTGGGCGGTGGCGTCGTTGTCGACGAAGTCCCAGCCGTGGCTGGCCCGGCCGCCGAGGTCCTTGTGGGTGATGCGTACGCCGGTGTCGATGACGTACGCCGTCACGCCCCGGCCCGCGGACTCCGGCCAGGTGTAGCTGCTGTCCAGCGGCAGCTCCTGCTGGTCGATGCGGTCCAGGCCCCACGGCGGGTCGGACTGCCGGTGCTCGACGGCCACGGTGGCGTCCCGCGAGACCGAGGCCACGCGGGAGTCGGCGGCCAGGCGCCTGGCCTGCCTCTCGTCGACCTTCACCGCATAGCCGTTGAGTGCCGTGCTGTACGTGTGGCTTATTTTCGCTCCGTACTTGGTGGCGAGGGCCTTGCCCGCCTTCGACGGAGCCTTCGTTCCCCCCTTGAGCGTCACTATGTAGCTGCCGCTGACGGAACCCGCTCCGCCCGCGCCGGATATCTGCCCCTCGGGGGCGGCGTGTGCGGGCAGGGTGATGGCCGAAAGAACCGCGGCTGTCATGACCGCTGTCAGGCCTCCCGCCCAGCGCAGCCGCCGCTCGCGCGTCACTGCCATGGTGTGAGTTCCCCTCCTCAACTCGGCGTGCTCCGACCGGTGGTGCGCGCGGGCCCGCTGGGGCTCTGGCAGGCCCGGCAAGTCCCTGTACGGGTCCTGCGGGGCCGTGGCCGGATCGCCACTTGGCAGCCTCTCGTGCGGTGTGAAGCGCCACAAGGTCGCCCGACGGGGCGGAATCGGCCATATCGCCCGTGGCGGACATGTAAAGGTTGCAGCGAATTCCGGCCCTTCCGCGGGGGGCGCGGGGCCCTGCCGCCGGAGGCGCCACCGCGCGGGCGTGATCAGTGACGACCGGCCCCCCGGTCGCAGTACCGCACATCCCGCGGCGCACTTCGCGCCGTAGTTGCGGAGGCACCCTCGCCGCTACCGTCATGGGTGACAAAGTGCGCACAGCGACGTGCGTCCGCCGGATCGCCCTGATCCGTCCAGTCACAGCAACGCCGATACGCCGTCCTGGTACGTCCTCCGTGAAGGTGGAAGCTCGTGAAGGCCATCCGCAGATTCACCGTGCGTCCCGTACTCCCCGAAGCCCTTCACCCCCTCAGTGACCTGGCGCGCAATCTGCGCTGGTCCTGGCACGCCGAGACCCGTGATCTCTTCCAGTCCGTGGACCCCGAACACTGGGCCGCCTCCGAACGCGATCCCGTACGACTCCTCGGGAGCGTCTCTTCCGAACGGCTGGCCGAACTGGCCGAGGACCGGCGCTTCCTGCGGCGACTCGCCGCGGCCGCCGACGATCTCAAGGACTATGTGAGCGGGGACCGCTGGTACCAGTCCCAGACCTCCGGACTTCCCGCAGCCATCGCCTACTTCTCACCCGAGTTCGGCATCACGGCCGCGCTGCCGCAGTACTCCGGCGGCCTCGGCATCCTCGCCGGGGACCATCTCAAGGCGGCCAGCGACCTCGGCGTACCCCTGATCGGTGTCGGGCTCCTCTACCGGCACGGCTACTTCCGGCAGTCGCTGTCCCGGGACGGCTGGCAGCAGGAGCACTATCCGGTCCTGGACCCGAACGAACTGCCCGTCTCGCTGCTGCGCGAGCCCGACGGCACCCCTTCGCAGGTGTCGCTGGCCCTCCCCGGCGGGAAATCCCTCCACGCCCGTGTCTGGCTGGCCCAGGTCGGCCGGGTTCCGTTGCTGATGCTCGACTCGGACATAGAGGAGAACGATCTCGGCGAGCGGGGTGTGACGGACCGGCTCTACGGCGGCGGCAGCGAGCACCGGCTGCTCCAGGAGATGCTGCTCGGCATCGGCGGGGTGCGTGCCGTGCGTACGTACTGCCGGCTGACGGGCCACGCGCAGCCCGAGGTGTTCCATACGAACGAGGGGCACGCGGGATTTCTTGGCCTGGAACGAATTCACGAACTGTCTTACGAGGACCTGGATTTCGACGCCGCACTTGAGGCGGTCCGGGCCGGCACGGTCTTCACGACCCACACCCCCGTGCCCGCCGGAATCGACCGCTTCGACCGGGAACTGGTGGCCCGGCACTTCGGCCCCGACGCGGAACTCCCGCGCATCGACGTCGAACGCATTCTGCAATTGGGAATGGAGACCTATCCGGGCGGTGAACCGAACCTCTTCAACATGGCGGTGATGGGCCTGAGGCTGGGCCAGCGCGCCAACGGGGTGTCATTGCTGCACGGACAGGTCAGCCGGGAGATGTTCTCCGGGCTCTGGCCGGGCTTCGACCCGGACGAGGTCCCCATCACCTCCGTCACGAACGGTGTGCACGCGCCGACCTGGGTGGCCCCGGAGGTCTTCCGCCTCGGCGCCCGCCAGATCGGGGCGCAGCGCACCGAGGACGCGATGACGGTCGGCGCCTCGGACCGCTGGGACGCCGTCGCCGAGATCCCCGACGTGGACATCTGGGACCTGCGCCGCGTGCTGCGCGAGCAGCTGGTGACGGAGGTACGGGAGCGGATGCGGGCGTCCTGGCGGCAGCGTGGCGCGGGTACGGCCGAACTGGGCTGGGTCGACGGCGTGCTGGACCCGGACGTCCTGACGATCGGCTTCGCGCGCCGCGTCCCCTCGTACAAGCGTCTGACGCTGATGCTGAGGGACAGGGACCGGCTGATGGATCTGCTCCTGCACCCCGAGCGGCCGATCCAGATCGTGGTGGCGGGCAAGGCGCACCCGGCGGACGACGGGGGGAAGCGGTTGGTGCAGGAGTTGGTGCGGTTCGCGGACGACCCGCGTGTACGCCACCGGATCGTCTTCCTCCCCGACTACGGCATGGCGATGGCGCAGAAGCTGTACCCGGGCTGCGACATCTGGTTGAACAACCCTCTCCGCCCCCTGGAGGCATGCGGCACGAGCGGGATGAAGGCAGCCCTCAACGGCTGTCTCAACCTCTCGGTCCTGGACGGCTGGTGGGACGAGTGGTTCCAGCCGGACTTCGGCTGGGCGATCCCCACGGCGGACGGCACGGCGGTGGACGACGACCGCCGGGACGAGCTGGAGGCGTCGGCGCTCTACGAGTTGCTGGAGCAGCGGGTGGCCCCGCGGTTCTACGAACGCGGCCAGGCCGGCCTGCCCGACCGCTGGATCGAGATGGTCCGCCAGACCCTGACCCACCTGGGCCCGAAGGTCCTGGCCGGCCGCATGGTCCGCGAGTACGTGGAACGCCTCTACACCCCGGCGGCTCATGCCCACCGCGCCATGTCCCCCTCCTCGGCAAGGGAGTTGGCGGTGTGGAAGTCCCGGGTGCGGGCGGCCTGGCCGCACGTCACGGTCGACCACGTGGAGACGTCGGCGGGGGCTCCGACGGCCGAACTGGGCACGACGCTCTCCCTCCGCGTCCGCGTAGGCCTGGGCGACCTGGCCCCGGACGACGTCGAGGTCCAGGCGGTCTCGGGCCGCGTGGACTCGGAGGACGGCATCACGGACGGCACGACCGCCCCCCTCAAGCCGGTGGGCGGCCCCGACCTGGAGGGCCGCTGGCTCTACGAGGGCCCTCTCTCCCTGGACCGCACGGGCCCCTTCGGCTACACGGTCCGCATCCTGCCCACGCATCGACTTCTGGCGTCGAGCGCGGAGCTGGGGCTGGTGGCTGTGCCTTCGGAGGAGTTGGGGGAGGGGGCGGGGGTTTTGATGCGGTGAAGTCGCCCGCGCTCAGGGGCGCTTGAGGTGCGGCGGAGGGGTCGGGACACCCTCGCGCCTCGGTGATCGGAACTGGTCTAGGGTTGTCGCTCGGGTCCGGCGAGCCGGTAGCAGGGTGTCGCGGACCCGGTCGGCGATCGACGGGGGTTGGGTCAGTGGTGAGCGGTGCGCGGCATGCCATGAAGGCTGTAGTGCTGGCGGTCGGCATGACGGTCGTGCTGTCGGCGTGCGGTGGGTCGGGGGACGAGGACGCGGAGTCGAAGTCCTCCGACGGTGGTCAAGGGCCGCTCACCGAGACCCAGTTGACCGACGCGCTGCCCGAGGGCGCCGACCTCCCCGGTTTCAGTGCGGAACCGCAGAGTCTTCCACTGCTGGAGGCCAAGGACGTGGTGACGACAGGTCAGGAGGCCTGTCGTCCCCTCGCGGACATGATGAGCGTGCGTCCCCGGCTTCCACGGCGGGCCATGGTCTGGGCGACGATCGAGGCGGACGGTGCCCCGGCGTCGGCCCCGCCCGGGTCCGTGACACTCACGAGCCACGACGGCGACACCGCCGGGCAATGGATGACCGGGCTGAAGAGAGCTGTCGCCGACTGCACCCGGTTCACCGCGACGTCGAAGCGTGGCTGGACGTACGAGTTCACTGTCGCCCCCGTTCCCCTGGAGCGGATGGGAGACGATGCGGTCGGCTATCGGATCACCAATGTGCTCGACCCGAGCGGGGGCGGCAACGTCATGTCCGTCGTCCGCACCGGCGCCACGCTGGCCACGTACCTTCTGCCGCCGTCGGAGAACGGCAGGCCGCGGCCCGTGCCGGAATCCGTCGCCGCCGGACAGGAGAAGAGGATCCGGGCCGCGGCGGACTAGGTGAACACCCCTGCCGATGCCGGACTCGGTCGCCCTCCGCTACCTCAGGAAGTCGCCCTTCGGGTCCTCGCACATCCTCCGCAGTACCACCCCGCACCGCCGCGCATACGCATGCTGCAACCCCCGTGTCGCCGCCCCGCCCGCCTTTGCGTACCACTTCGCCGGGCGGCTGAAGGCGGTTATCGTCAGCCAGACCGTGCCGTCGCCCGTGCGGTCGACGATGAAGGCTTCCTCGCCGGATTCGGGGTGGCCGGGGAGGGTGCCGTAGGCCCAGCCCGCTCGGCGGGGTTCGTCTACCGTCCAGACGATGCGGCAGGGGGCCTGGAGGAGGCCGAGGCCAACCGTGACGTCCACGCCGGGGGCGGCCTGCGGGGCGTCCGTGGTGATTTTGACGCCCACTGCTCTGTGGAGGTCCCAGGTCAGGACCGCCTGGGAGGCGGATTTGAAGACCTCCTGGCCCTCGCCGATGCGGCTGCGGACGTGCAGGGGATGGAAGCCGGGTGGGCACCGGCCGTCGCGGGTGGCACCCACGTCCTCGTACGTGTAGGGCATGGGAACCAAGAGTAGGGCGGTACCCGGGAATGCCTTCGTTCCGGGTACCGCCCACGCTCAACTATTCGACAGTCAGGCCACGTTCACCGCGGACCAGGCCGCGGCCACCGCCTTGTACTCGGCGCTGGCCGTGCCGCCGTACAGTGCCGACGCCGCGTTCAGCGTCGCCGTACGGGCGCCCGCGTACTTCGTCGTGGACGTCATGTACTCGGTGAGCGCCTTGTACCAGATCTTGACCGCCTTGTCGCGGCCGATGCCGGTGACCGTCGAGCCGTTGGAGGTCGGGGAGTTGTAGCTGACGCCGTTGATCGTCTTGGCGCCGCTGCCCTCCGAGAGGAGGTAGAAGAAGTGGTTCGCCGGGCCCGAGGAGTAGTGGACGTCGATGCCGCCCAGGCTGGAGGACCAGCTGTCCTTGGACGCGCCGTCCCTGCTCGGCTTGTCCATGTAGCGCAGCGGGGTGCCGTCGCCGTTGATGTCGATCTTCTCGCCGATGAGGTAGTCGCCGACGTCGGACGTGCTGGCCGCGTAGAACTCCACCGCCGTGCCGAAGATGTCGGAGGTGGCCTCGTTCAGGCCGCCCGACTCACCGCTGTAGACCAGGCCCGCCGTGTTGGACGTGACGCCATGGGTCATCTCGTGGCCCGCCACGTCGAGCGAGGTCAGCGGCTTGGCGTTGCCCGAGCCGTCGCCGTACGTCATGCAGAAGCAGCTGTCGCTCCAGAAGGCGTTGACGTACGCGTTCCCGTAGTGGACGCGGGAGTAGGCGGCCTTTCCGTCGTTCCTGATGCCGCTGCGGCCGAGCACGTTCTTGTAGAAGTCCCAGGTGGCCTGGGCGCCGAAGTGCGCGTCGACCGCGGCGGTCTGGGTGTTCGAGGCCGCGCCCGTGCCCCAGGTGTCGTCCGCGTCGGTGAAGAGGGTGCCGGTGCCGGACGTACCCCGGTTGAGGTTGTACGTCTTGTGGGCGCCGCGTGAGGTGTCGTTCAGCTGGTACGTCGAGCCCGAGAGCGAGGTGCCGATGGTGACCTTGCCGGAGTACTGGCTGTTGCCGGTGCCGGTCTGGATCGCCTCCCACTCGTACAGCTTCTTGCCCGTCTGCGCGTCGGTGACGACGTGCAGCTGCTGCGGGGTGCCGTCGTGCTGGAAGCCGCCGACGACCGTCTCGTAGGCCAGGGCCGGCTTGCCGTCGGCCGCCCAGACGACCTTGCGGGGGGCCTTGTCGGCCGCCGACTTCGTGCTGCCCTCGGCCTTCGCGGCCTTCAACGCCTGCTTCTCGGCGGTGGACTTGGCGATGTCCGGGGTGACGTCGGAGACCTTGATGGCCGCCTTCGTCGCCTTGGTCACGCCCTCGGTCTTGCCCGCCCTGGTCTCGTGGATCACCAAGTCGCCGCCGAGGACGGGGAGTCCGTCGTACGTGCGCTCGTACCGGGTGTGCGTCGTGCCGTCGGCGTCCTTGACGACGTCTCTGACGACCAGCTTCTCCTTGGCGCCGAGACCTATCTCGTCGGCCGTCTCCGCCGTGGCGGCGTCGGCCTTCTGGATGAGGCTCGTACGGGCCGCCGCGGTCAGCTGGACCGGCGCCGCGGCGAGGGTCGTCCCGCCGGACTGCTCGGCCGGGGACTGGGCGGAGGCGCCGGTGGTCAGACCGGTGGTGAGGAGTGCTCCGGCCGCGACCGCGGTGGCGATGGCCAGAGTGGTGCGCTTGTGACGCGCGTAGAGGGGGGTCACACAAGCTCCTTCGTGGGGGGTGTCCGACTGGCATGGGGGACCGGTCGGGCGGTTGTGAAGTTGCGGTGCGGGTGTGCCGTGATCGGTGATGCGAGGTGAACGTTGCCAGTTGAGTCCTGTACATGTCAGCGGGGCGAATAAAGGTTGGCCGGAAATCGTCCGCTGCCCGAAGATCCGCGTACGGATTGCGGACTTGATCGCCCGCAAAGGCCGGGTAAAGGGTCAGGAAGGGCGTCGTAAGGCAGCGGCAATGGTGTGGCAATGACGCGGCAAAAGGGCGCCGCCCCGGGGAGTTGGATCCCCGGGGCGGCGCCATGCGAGTGCGTGCCTGAGCGAGTCCGTGCGGCTGGGACTCGCCCGCGTCGGCTACGCCTGCGGGAAGGTGATCTTCCAGCCATTGATCCTGCCGGTGTCCTGCGCCGCCTGGTCCTGGACCTTCAACTGCCAGGTGCCGTTGGCGACTTCGGAGGACGCGTTCACCGTGTACGGCTCGGTGACGTTGTCCGCCGAGTCCGAGGAACTGAAGGGCTTGAGACGGTAGCTCGTGCCGTCCGGTGCCACCAGGTCGACCACCAGGTCACCGCGCCACGTGTGCGTGATGTTCGGGGTGACGACCAGGTTGGTGGGAGCGTTGCCGGCCTGGCCGGTGACGGTGATCGACGACGTCACCGCCGCTCCGTTGTCCGGAATCGATACGGGCGTCGTGCTCTCGAACGACGTGCCGCCGCCCCCGCCGCCGGGCCGGGCGCCGACGTTGATGCCGGCCCACGCGTTCTGCACCGCCGTGTACTCGGCGCTCGTGGTGCCGTACAGCTCACCCGCGACCGCGAGCGTGCCGGTGCGGGCCGCCGCGTAGTTGGTCGTCGAGGTGAACTTCGTGGTGAGCGCCTTGAACCAGATCAGCGCGGCCTTCTCGCGGCCGATCCCGGTCACCGGCAGTCCGTCGGAGGTCGGCGAATCGTACGAGACGCCGTTGACGGTCTTGGTGCCGCTGCCCTCGCTCAGCAGGTAGAACCAGTGGTTCGCCGGGCCCGAGGAGTAGTGGACGTCGATCGAGCCGATGCCCGAGTACCAACTGTCCTTCGACGCGCCGTCCTTGCTCGGCTTGTCCATGTAACGCAGCGGCGTCCCGTTGCCGTTGATGTCGATCTTCTCGCCGACCAGGTAGTCGCCGACGTCCTGCGCGTTGCCGGCGTAGAACTCGACGGCCGCCGCGAAGATGTCGGAGGTCGCCTCGTTCAACCCGCCCGACTCACCGCTGTAGTTGAGGCCCGCGGTGTTGGCGGTGACGCCGTGCGTCATCTCGTGCGCGGCCACGTCGATCGACGTGAGCGGCTTGGCGTTGCCCGAGCCGTCGCCGTACGTCATGCAGAAGCAGGAGTCCTGCCAGAAGGCGTTGACGTAGTTGTTGCCGTAGTGGACGCGGGAGTACGCGCCGACGCCGTCACCGCGGATACCGCTGCGGCCCTGCACGTTCTTGTAGTAGTCCCAGGTCAGCGCGGCCCCGTAGTGGGCGTCCGCGCCCGCCGTCTCCAGGTTCGACGCGGCCCCGTTGCCCCAGACGTCGTCCGGGCCGGAGAAGAGCGTGCCGGTGCCCGACGTACCGCGGTTCAGGTTGTTCGTCCTGTGGTTGCCGCGCGTCGTGTCCGTAAGGTTGTACGTCGACCCGGACTGGGCGCTGCCGAGCGTCACCGAGCCGCTGTACTGGGTGTTGCCGGTGCCGGTCTCGACTCCCTGGTACTCGAAGAGCTTCTTGCCGGTGGCCGCGTCCGTGATGACGTGCAGCTCGTTCGGGGTCCCGTCGTGCTGCAGACCGCCCACGACCGTCTCGTACGCGAGGCTCGGCGTGCCGTCGGCCGCCCAGATCACCTTGCGCGCGCCGTCCGCCTCGGTCTTCTTCGAGCCCTCCGCCGAGGCGGCCTTCAGGGCCTGCTTCTCGGCGACGGCGGGCTTCACGGCCGCGCTGGTGGTGATGCCCTTGAGCTGGGCCTTCACCGCGCGCGTAACGCCCTCCGTCTTCCCCGACTTGGCGGTGTCGACGACCAAGTCACCGCCGAGGACCGGGAGTCCGGCGTACGTGCGCTCGTAGCGCGTGTGGACCGTACCGTCGGCGTCCTTGACGACATCGCGGACGACGAGCTTCTCCTGGGCGCCCAGGCCGAGTTCCTTCGCCGTGTCGGCCTTCGCCGAGTCGGCGTCGCGGATCAGCGCCGCGCGCTGGGCGGGGGAGAGCTTGACGGCCAGCGAGCCCTTGTCGAGCTTGCCGGGTGCGGGCTTGGTGTCGGCGGTCGCGGCGCCCGTCTGGACGGCCGCGGCGAGCAGGGCGGCGACGGCGACCAGCGCGCCGGCGGCGGCCTTGCGCCGGGTGGAGCGGGAGGCGAACGAGGAACGGGGGCTACCCACGGTCTGAGAAGTGCCTGCAGTGTGGGAGGTGCGTCTGTGGGAGGTGCGTCTCAACACGGACTCCTTCTGCGTGGCCGCGGATCGCGGATCGCGCGGCCAAGGGGGGACCGGACGGTTGGGATCCGCCCGGGCAGAACAAGGCAGTACGCGGAACCACTTGCATGGGGCACGTGCGGGCGTGCGTGGGGGGTCCACCAACGGCACAGCAGTAGTTGTGGGGTTGCTGTGGAGTGGTCGTGGGAAGAGTGGCAGGAGATTGCGCTATCTGTCAGGTGCGCATCAAGAAGTTGGCTGGAAACGGTTCGTTGTCCGGGTGGTCATGTTCGGTATACGGACTCGTTGCCGAGCGCCTGGCCCGCACGAGCTCGGCCCTGGCTCATGAAGGCCGTTGCCCGGGAAGCCCCGGTCGCTCGCCGTGCCACGAGTGCCACAGGGCCGCGTACGCGCCGTCGGCGGCGACCAGGCTGTCGTGGGTGCCCAGTTCCGTCAGGCGGCCGCCCTCCATCACGGCGACGCGGTCGGCGTCATGGGCGGTGTGCAGGCGGTGGGCGATGGCGATGACGGTGCGCCCTTCGAGGACGGCGACGAGCGCGCGCTCGGTGTGGCGCGCCGTCGCCGGGTCCAGGAGCGCCGTCGCCTCGTCGAGGATCAGGGTGTGAGGGTCGGCCAAGACGACCCGGGCCAGGGCCAGTTGCTGCGCCCGCGAGCCGTCCGCGCGGTGGGGACTGCCGGGCCCGAGCCCGGTGTCGAGGCCGTCCGGCAACTCCTGGACCCAGTCGTCGGCGCCGACCGCCGCGAGGGCCGCCCACAACTCGGTGTCACCGGCGGACGGTTCGGCGATGAGCAGGTTGTCGCGGACCGTGCCGAGGAAGACATGGTGCTCCTGGGTGACGAGGACGACCTGCCGCCGCAGTTGCTCCGGATCGAGGTCGACGATCGGCACCCCGCCGACCGTCACCGAACCGGAGCGCGGCGCGTCGATGCCCGCCAGCAGCCGGCTCAGGGTGGTCTTCCCGGCGCCGGAGGGCCCGACCACGGCCAGCCGTTCCCCGGGCCGCACGGTCAGGTCCACCCCGCGCAGGACCTCGCCCCCGCGGTCGTACGAGTAGCGCACATCCGTCACGTCGATCCGGTCGTCCGCCGGGGCCGGGGAGCCGGACGGGACGGCCCGCGGCGCCCGGCCGAGGCCCTCGACACGGGCGAACGAGGCACTGCTGGCCTGCAGTTGCTCCACCCGCATCAGGACCTGGTCGAGCGGTGTCTCCAACTGCCGCAGATACAGGGCCGCCGCGATGACGGCGCCCAGGCTCACCGTGCCCCGCTCGTGCAGGGCTCCGCCGACCAGCAGCACGACGGCCACCGGGAGTACGAACGAGATCTCCAAGGTCACGAAGAACACCGTCCGCAGGTACAGCGTGTACAGCCGGGTGCGCCGGGACGTCTCCAGCGCGTCCCGGCTCGCGGCGATCCGCCGCCGCTGGAGTCCGAACGCCTCGACCGTACGCCCGCCGGACGCGGTCGCCGTGAGGATCTCGGCGACCTCCGACGTGGCGGCACCCTCGGCGAGATAGCCGGTGCGTGCCCGCCGCAGATACCAGCGCAGCGCGAGCCAGATACCGGCCTGGGCGAGCACCGCGCAGCCGCCGAGCAGCGGGTCGAGCGCGAAGACCGCGCCGAGGAGGAACAGACACTGGACCGAGGAGATCAGCAGCTCGGGACCGGCGTCGCGCAGGGTCGTACCCACCGCGGAGACGTCCGCGGTGCCCCGGGCCGTCAGATCGCCCGTGCCCGCCCGCTCCACGACCGAGGCGGGCAGCGTCAGTGTCCGCTCGACGAACTCCTCGCGCACTCGCGCCAGCGTCCGCTCCCCGAACCGGTACCCCACGTACCGGGCAGCGCGCGCCAGCAGCAACTGCCCCAGCGCGCACACCAGGATGACCAGTGCGAGCCGGTCCACGACGGCCACGCCGCCGCCGGCCCGGACCTCGTCGATGATGCGGCCGAGCAGCCACGGACCTACCAGACCGGCAGCGGCGGCCAGCGCGTTCAGGACGAGCACGACGGCGAAGACGCGGCCGTCCGCGCGGATCAGCCGGCCCGCGGCCCTGCGGACGTCGGCCGGCTCGGCGACCGGCAGCTGAGCGGTCATCGCACGGCCTCCTCTGCGTCCAGATCCGAACCCGCGGCCAGGCCCGACTGATCGGAGTCCATGTGGTCCACGCCGTCCTTGACGCCCACACCGTCCATGTCGTCCATGTCGTCCACGTCGTCCATGTCGTCCACGTCGTCCGTGCCGTCCATGTCCGCGTCGCGGGCCACCAGCGCGCGGTATCCCGGCTCGCCGTCGAGGAGTTCCTGATGGCCGCCGACGGCCGCTGCCTTGCCGTCGACCAGGTAGTACACGGTGTCCACCTGGTCGAGGACGAGCGGCGAGGTGCTGGTCACGACCGTCGTGCGGCCGGAGCGCGCCGCGCGCAGCCGGGCGGCGACGGCGGCCTCGGTGTGTGCGTCCAGCGCCGAGGTGGGCTCGACAGCGAGCAGCACCTCGGGGTCGGCGAGCAGCGCCCGCACCAGACGTACGCGCTGCCGCTGGCCTCCGGAGAGGCTGCGGCCCTGCGCGTCGACGGCCGAGTCGAGCCCGTCCGGCAGTCCGAGCACGACGTCGTCCGCCACGGCCGCGTGCACCGCCCGGGCGACGGTCTCCTCGTCGGGATCTCCGCGCCCCGAGACCAGGTCACGCAGGGTGCCCGCGAACAGGTCGGCCTCGTTGTCAGCGACCAGGATGCGCGCCCGGACCTGTGGCAGGGCGATCGCGTCCAGGCGTACGCCGCCCCAGGTCGCCGCCGACGCGGTGTACCGGCCGAGCCGGTCGACCACGGCGGCGGACTCCGCCGGACGGGCGCCGACCAGCGCGGTCAGCCTGCCGGGCGTCACCCGCACACCGGACCGCGGATCGTGCAGTACGGAGGGTTCGGCCGGCGCGTCCACGGAGGTGCGGCCCGTCTCCATCGGCTCCAGGGACAGGAATCGTACGACGCGCCGGGCGGCCACCACGCCCCGGCTGAGCTGGTAGCCGCACTCGACGAAGAAGGCCACCGGCGCCACGAGGACCGCCACATAGCCGTACACGGACACCAACTCGCCGATCGTGATGGACCCTTGGGCGGCGAGCCGGGCCGCCAGCCAGGTCACGACTGCCAGGAACACCGTCGGCAGCCCGACGCCGAGCGCCTGGATCCAGCTGGTCACCGACCCGACCCGGTACCCCTGCACCCGCAGCCGCTGCGAGTCACGGCGGAAGGCGTCCGCGAACAGCCCTTTGCCACCAAGGCCGTTGAGGACACGCAGCCCGCCCGCGAGGTCGCCGATCCGCGCCGTCAGCACACTCTGCCGCTCGCGGTACTCCGTCTCCGCGCCCCGCAGCCGCCCCATCAGGGGACCGACGAGTACGACTATCACCGGCACCCCGAGCAGCACGACCGCGGCCAGCGGCAGCGAGATCGACAGCAGCACTCCGGCCACGACGGCGTAGGCGACGGTCGCGCCCACGCCCGGGCCGACCACCGTCAGGGACTGGCTGATCGTCTGCACGTCACCGACGCCGATGGTGACGACCTCCCCGGCGCCCGTCCGGCGCGACAGCGTGGCGCCCAGCCGGGCCGCCTGCCCCACCACGAGCTTGACCGACCGGAAGTTGGCGTCCATCCGGAGCCTGGTCATCGTGCGGTGCCGCATGATGCTCACCCAGGAGTTGAACACCCCGACACCCAGCAGCGCGGCGGACCACGCGGCCAGCGCCGACTGGTCGCCCGGTTCGAGGCCGTCGTCGATCGCACGGGACAGCAGATACGGCGTCAGCGCCATGAACACCATCCACACGGTGCCCAGCAGCGCCCCCGCGGCGGCCCGGCCCGGCTGCCTGGCGACCAGCCACCAGAGATACCGCGCTCCACCACGACAGTCGGGAGTGCCCGGATCCTCGTACGCGTCGACCATTCCACCCCTTTTTGTTGTTGCGCTCGGTTCGCCTCCGGGCCGCCAAAGCCCGTGTCCGCTAGACCAGGCTGTCCCGCCACGCCTGGTGCAGATCCGCGAACCTGCCCGTGTCCGCGACGAGTTGGGCGGGGCTGCCGTCCTCGACGATGCGGCCGTGCTCCATGACGAGGACCCGGTCGGCGATCTCGACGGTCGACAGGCGGTGGGCGATGACGACCGCCGTCCGGCCGCGCAGGACCGTGTCCATCGCGCGCTGGACGGCCCGCTCGCCCGGCACGTCCAGCGAGCTGGTGGCCTCGTCCAGGATCAGGACCGCCGGATCGGCGAGCAACGCCCGCGCGAACGCGACGAGTTGACGCTGACCGGCCGAGATACGGCCACCCCTCTTGCGTACGTCCGTGTCGTAGCCGTCCGGCAGGGCGGTGATGAAGTCGTGGGCGCCGATGGCCTTCGCGGCCCGCTCGATGTCCTCGCGGGAGGCGTCGGGGCGGCCGATGGCGATGTTCTCCGCGACCGTGCCCGAGAAGAGGAAGGCCTCCTGCGTCACCATCACCACCCCGCGGCGCAGTTCGGGCACCGAGAGCTCGCGCAGGTCGACGCCGTCGAGCAGGACCCGGCCGTCCGTGGGGTCGTAGAAGCGGGCCAGCAGCTTGGCGAGCGTCGACTTGCCCGCGCCCGTGGAGCCGACCACGGCGACGGTCTGGCCCGCCGGAAGGGTCAGCGAGAAGGACGGGAGCACCTCGCCGCCGGTGCGGTACGCGAAGCGGACGTCGATGAACTCGACCTCGCGGCCCGGGTGTTCGGAGACGAGCTCCGGCAGCGCCCGCGCCCGCGCGGGCTCAGGCACCGAGGGGACCTGGGCCAGCAGTCCCGCGATCTTCTCCAGTGACGCGGCGGCCGACTGGTACGAGTTGAGGAACATGCCGAGCCGGTCTATCGGGTCGTACAGCCGGCGCAGGTACAGCACCGCGGCGGCCAGCACGCCCAGCGCCAGCGAGCCCGACGCCACCCGGTAGGCGCCCCACAGCACGATCCCCGCGACCGCCGTGTTGGCCACGAGCCGGGAGCCGATGACATAGCGGGCCATCTCCAGGATGGCGTCGCCGTTGACACGCTCGTGGCGCCTGTTGAGTACGTGGAAGTCCGCGTCGTTGACGGCCTCGCGGCGGAACGCGCGCACCGGCCGGATGCCGTTCATCGTCTCCGCGAACTTCACGATGACTGCGGCGATGGCGGTCGAGCGGACGCTGTAGATCCGTCCGGCGCGGCGCCGGTAGAGCCGGATGAGCAGGTACAGCGGCACGAACGAGGCCACGGCGACCGAGCCGAGGCCCAGGTCGAGCCAGAGCAGCAGCGCAGAGATGTAGACGAACGACAGGACGACGGTGATGAGTTCCTGGAGGCCCTCGCTGAGCAGTTCGCGCAGGGACTCGACGTCCGTCGTGGAGCGCGAGATGAGCCGGCCCGAGGTGTAGCGCTCGTGGAAGTCGACGCTGAGCGCCTGCGCGTGCCGGAAGATCCTGCCGCGCAGGTCGAGCAGGACGTCCTGGTTGACGCGGGCGGAGGTGAGGACGAAGCCGTACTGGAGCGTGCCGGCCGCCACCGACGCCAGCACGTAGGCGACCGCCACGGCGATCAGCGGACCGTGGTCGTCGCCGCGGAAGGCCGGTACGGCACGGTCGATGGCGTACGCCACGAGGAGCGGGCCCGCCTGCACGGCGGCCTGCTGGAGCAGCAGCAGGACCGCGGCGAGGACGACGCGCGCCTTCATCGGCGCGAGCAGGGAGCGCAGGAGGCCGGCCGTCGCGCGCGGGGGAGCGGGGAGGGAGTCGCGGTCGAAGGGGTCGCCGTCCTTGGGCGGAGGTGTCGGCCGGTCCTCCTCGTCGGTCGGCGCGGTGGTCGTGGGCGCCGTCATCGGTTGTCCCCCTCGCTCGTCGCTGTCGTCGTCGCTGCCGTCGTCTCTGCCGTCCCGGACATCAGCCAGGCGTACTCCGCGCTCGTACGCAGCAGTTCGTGATGCGTGCCGACGGCGGTGATGCGGCCCTCGGAGAGCAGGGCCACCCGGTCGGCGAGCATGACCGTGGACGGGCGGTGGGCCACGACGAGGGCGGTCGTGTCGGCGAGGACGCGGCGCAGGGCCGCCTCGACCAGGGCCTCCGTGTGCACGTCCAGGGCCGACAGGGGGTCGTCCAGGACGAGGAAGCGGGGTCTGCCGACCACGGCCCGCGCCAGGGCGAGGCGTTGGCGCTGTCCGCCGGAGAGGCTGAGGCCCTGCTCGCCGACCTGTGTGTCCGTGTCCTGCGGCAGCGCGTGGACGAAGTCCGCCTGTGCGACGGCCAGGGCACGGTTCAGCTCGGTCTCGCCCGCGTGGGCCTCGGCGCCCATGAGGACGTTCTCGCCGACGCTCGCGGAGAAGAGCGTCGGCTCCTCGAAGGCGACGGCCACGAGTGCGCGCAGCGTTTCCCGGGACATCTCCGTGATGTCCACGCCGTCCAGGGTGATCCGGCCTGACGTGACCTCGTGCAGCCGGGGGACGAGCGCGGTGAGCGTCGTCTTCCCGGTGCCGGTCCCGCCGACGAGGGCCATGGTCTCGCCGGGGCGGATGTGGAGGTCGATGCGGTCGAGCACGGGAGCGGAGCCGGCCGGGGCGTCCGGGTAGCGGAACCGGACGGCGTGAAAACGCAGTCCGCCGGTGGCGGTGGCGGTGGCGGTGGCGGTGGCGACCGTGCCGGTGCCCACGGCCGCGCCCGTCTTCGCCTCCGCCGCTGCGGCCACGGCGTGCCGAGGCGGGACGACCGGGCCGGACTCCGGTTCCGCGTCCATCACCTCGAAGTACCGCTCCGTCGCCGTCGCCGCCTCCTGGCTCATCGCCAGCAGGAAGCCGATCGACTCGATGGGCCAGCGCAGCGCGAGAGCCGTGGACAGGAAGGCGACCAGCGTGCCGGTGGACAGCTCGCCGTCCGCCACCTGCACCGTCCCGAGCACGAGCGCCGCGCCGATGGCGAGTTCGGGCAGGATCGTGATCGCGGCGAAGATCCAGGCGAGCAGACGCGCCTTGGCGAGCTCCGTGCCGCGCAGGGTGCGGGAGAGGTCCCGGAAGGCGAGGGCCTGACTGCGATGGCGTCCGAAGCCCTTGATGATCCGGATGCCGAGCACGCTCTCCTCGACGAGCGTCGTCAGATCACCGACCTGGTCCTGCGCCCGCCGCGCCACCTTCGAGTACCGCTTCTCGAAGAGCCAGCAGACGATCATCACGGGCACGGCGGGCGCGAGCAGCACCAGCCCGAGCGTCCACTCCTGGGCCAGCATGATGATGAAGCCCACCAGAATCGTCACGCCGTTGACCAGCAGGAACGTCAGCGGGAAGGCGAGGAACATCCGCAGCAGCATCAGATCCGTCGTGCCGCGCGACAGCAACTGCCCCGAGGGCCAACGGTCGTGGAACGCCACCGGCAGCCGCTGCAGATGCCGGTACAGATCCGCCCGCATCGACGCCTCGACCCCGGCCAGCGGCCGGGCCACGAGCCACCGCCGCAGCCCGAAGAGCGCCGCCTCGGCGAGCCCGAGCAGCAGCAGATACAGCGCCCCGAGCCACACCCCGCCCGTGTCCCGGTCGGCCACCGGACCGTCCACGATCCACTTCAGAACGAGCGGAATCACCAGCCCCGTGCACGAGGCGAGGACCGCGACGACGGCCGCCGTGAAGAGCCGGGCGCGCACGGGCCGCACGTACGGCCACAGGCGCAGCAGGCTTCTTACGGCGGAACGGCTCCTGGCCGGTCGGGTTTCTCGGGCTTCCTCGGCGGGGGTGTCGGCAGGCGCGGGTGTAGTGGGCATCAACGCGAGCCTACGGATCGGCACTGACAACGCCCACCGAGTTTTGGCCGGTCCCGGATCCGCCGCTGGTCCTACGACCTGCGTGTCCGACGGGTCGTGCGCGCGGGCAGGGCAGGTCGCGCGCGCGGGCGGGGCACGTCGTGCGCGCGAGGGCGGCCGGGTCGTACGGCGGCATCAACCGATCGGTTGATGCGCCTTCGAGCGCGACGGCCGATGTGGCGGACCCCGCCGCGGCGGGACTCTCGGAGCATGGCATCCACACCCGTGATCGAAGTCAGCGATCTGCGCAAGTCCTACGGCGGCAGGCCCGCCGTCGACCGCGTCTCCTTCACGGTCGAGGAGGGCGAGATCTTCGGCGTCCTCGGCCCGAACGGCGCGGGCAAGACCACCACCGTCGAGTGCGTCGAGGGCCTGCGCGTACCCGACGCGGGCCGTGTCCGGGTGACCGGCCTCGACCCCGTCACCGAACACGCGGCCACCCGCCGAGTGCTCGGCGCGCAGCTCCAGGAGAGCGAGCTGCAGGCCAAACTCACCGTCCGAGAGGCCCTGGAGCTGTACGCCGCCTTCTACACCCGCCCGCTCGACTGGCGGCCCCTCGCCGAACGCCTCGGCCTCACCGACAAGCTCACCACCCGCTTCGCCAAGCTCTCCGGCGGCCAGAAGCAGCGCCTGTTCATCGCGCTCGCCCTCATCGGCAACCCCCGGATCGTCGTCCTCGACGAGCTGACCACCGGCCTCGATCCACGGGCCCGCCGCGACACCTGGGAGCTCATCGAGGACATCCGCGCGAACGGCGTCACCGTCCTGCTCGTCACGCACTTCATGGAGGAGGCGCAACGGCTCTGCGACCGGATCGCCGTGATCGACAAGGGCCGGGTGGCCGCGCTCGACACCCCGGCCGGTCTGATCCGCCGCTCGGCGGGCGCCACCGTCATCAGCTTCACCCCGTCCACCCGGCTGGACGACAGTGACCTGAACGCGCTCCCCGCGCTCGCCTCGGTCGAGTACAAGGACGGCCGCGTCACCCTGTCCGGCACCGACGAGACCGTCAACGCCGTCATCACCCTCCTCGCCCGCACCCACGTCACGGCCCACCAACTCCGCGTCACCGACGCCACGCTTGACGACGCGTTCCTCGACCTCACGAAGGACGCCACCGACGACACCACCAAGGACGGCGCCAACGGCGACACCGACGACGCCACGAAGGAGGCAGCGGCATGAGTACGGCCCTCGGCAACACCGCCCCTGGCGACACCGCCCTCGGAAAGACGGCCCTCGGAATGACGGCCCTCGTCAACCCCGCCGTACTGAAGAGCGAGGTCCGCCTCTTCCGCAGGGAACCCGGCAGTCTCTTCTGGATCCTCGGGTTCCCGACCCTGCTGCTGGTGATCCTCGGCTCGATCCCCGCCTTCCGGGACGCCGACCCGGACTTCGGCGGGCTGCGCCCGGTCGACGCCTACGTCCCGGTGAGCGTGCTGCTCGGCCTGACCGTCGGCGGTCTGCAGGCGATGCCGCAGACCCTCACCGGCTACCGCGAGCGCGGCATCCTGCGCCGGATGTCCACCACCCCGGTCCGGCCCGCCGCCCTGCTGTCCGCGCAGATGCTGCTGTACGGCGGGGCCGCCCTGGTGTCGTCCCTGCTGGCCCTCGCGGTCGGCCGCCTCGCCTTCGACGTACGACTGCCCGAGCAGCCCTTCGGATACGCGCTGGCGCTGGTCCTGGCCGTCCTTGCGGCCCTCGCCCTGGGTGCGGTGATCTCGGCGCTGTCCCGGACGACGAAGATCGCGGGCGCCATCGGGTCCGCCGTGTTCTTCCCGGCGATGTTCTGCGCGGGTGTGTGGATGCCGGTGCAGACCATGCCCGACGTACTGGCCCGGGTCGTCGGCTTCACCCCGTTCGGCGCCGCGGCCGAGGCCCTGAACCAGGCGGCGGCGGGCGACTGGCCCGGCTGGGACCACCTGGGCGTGCTCGTGGCCTGGACCGTGCTGCTGACGGCGGCGGCGTCCCGCTGGTTCCGGTGGGAGTAGGCGAGTGGTTCCGGTGGGAGTGGGCGACCGAGTGCAGACTGGGTGCATGACCGCGGCGGACACACAGCTCGACCGGCGCATGGAGCAGCTGCACACCTGGGGGCCGTACGGGCTGCTCGGCATCAGCGCCGTCCTCGCGGTCGTCGCCGCCGACCTGATGGACGGCCCCGCGGAGTGGCAGGCCGCCGGGGCCCTGGTCGCCGCCGGGCTCGCGCTCCAGTTCTGGTGGCAGGGCACCCGCTCCCGCCGGGCGAACCGCGGCAGGACCCCGTCCCGGGCCGGGACGGCGTACTACGTCGTCCGCTGGGCGATCGCCTTCGCGCTCACCTGGCTCAACCCGTTCTTCGCGTTCTACGCGGCCACCGGTTACATGGACGCCGACGAGCTGATCCCGGGCTTGTGGCGGCGGCTCGGGCTGTTCGCCAGCGCGGTCACCGTGGCCAGTGCGCAGGCCGGTGGGCTGCCGTTCAGGAGCGGGGCCCAGTGGGCAGCGTTCGCCGCGCTCCTCGTCGCCAACTTCGGCCTCCAGGCACTCGTCGCCCATGTCACCGAGCAGGAGGAGCAGCGCTCCCGCGAGCGGGCCGGGACCATCGCCGAGCTCGAACGCACCAACACCGCCCTGCAACAGGCCCTCGACGAGAACGCCGCCCTGCACGCCCAACTCCTCGTCCAGGCGAGGGAGGCCGGGGTCGCCGACGAACGCCGGCGCCTCGCCGCCGAGATCCACGACACCATCGCCCAGGGCCTGACCGGCATCATCGCCCAGCTCCAGGTCGTCGGGAGCGCCCCCGATCTGACCACCGCCCGCACCCATCTCGACCGCGCCTCCGCCCTCGCGCGCCACAGCCTCGGCGAGGCCCGCCGCTCCGTGCAGAACCTCGCCCCCGTGGCCCTGGAGAACGACGGACTGCCCGAGGCCCTGAAGAAGACGGTCGCCGAATGGGGCGAACGGACGGGCGTACGCGCCGAGTTCACCGTCACCGGCACCGCCGAGCAGCTCCACGAGGAGATCTCGGCGACCCTCCTGCGCATCGCCCAGGAAGCCCTGTCCAACGCCTCCCGGCACGCCCACGCCACCCGCCTCGGCCTCACCCTGACCTTCCTCGGCGACGAGGTGATCCTGGACATCCGCGACGACGGCCGCGGCTTCGACCCGCTCGCCGTCCCCGCTCGCTCCACCGCCGCCGGCTTCGGCCTCGACGGCATGCGCGCCCGCGCCGAACGCGTCACGGGCTCCCTCACGGTCGAGTCCGAGCCGGGCCACGGCACGGCCCTCTCCGCTCGCGTACCGTTGCTACGCCATGACAGATGACGCGACAGACGACGGCACGGAAGAGCGCACGCGTGAGGGGACGATCTCCCTCCTCGTAGTGGACGACCATCCCGTCGTACGGGACGGTCTGCGCGGCATGTTCGAGTCCGAGCCCGGATTCCGCGTACTGGGCGAGGCGTCGAACGGCGTCGAGGCGGTCGAGAAGGCCGCCGCGCTCGACCCCGACGTGATCCTGATGGACCTGCGCATGCCGGGCGGCGGCGGGGTCGAGGCGATCGCGCACCTCACCCGCGCGGGCGCCCGCGCCAAGGTCCTCGTCCTGACGACGTACGACACCGACTCCGACACGATCCCCGCGATCGAGGCGGGCGCGACGGGGTACCTCCTCAAGGACGCGCCCCGCGACGAGCTGTTCACCGCCGTGCGGGCGGCCGCCCAGGGCCGTACGGTCCTCTCCCCGGCCGTGGCCTCCCGGCTGGTCTCCGCGGTCCGCACGCCCAGGGCCCCCGGCAACGAGCCGCTCTCCGCCCGCGAACGCGAGGTCCTCGCCCTGGTCGCCAAAGGCACCTCGAACCGCGAGATCGCCCGCGAACTCTTCATCAGCGAGGCGACCGTGAAGACCCACCTGACCCACCTCTACACCAAGTTGGGCGTCAAGGACCGAGCGGCGGCGGTGGCGGTGGCGTACGAGCGGGGAATCCTGGGCTGATCCGGTCGGGTGCGGGTGCGTTGTGGCTGGTAGCGCAGTTCCCCGCGCCCCTTAAAGGGGCGCGGGGAACTGCGCAGTCTTTTGGTCTTTTTGGGGGTTCGGGGGCGGAGCCCCTGAGTAAGGGACGGGAATGGGTAGGGGCGGCGGGGGCGAAAAAAGGCCCTACCCCGCCACCCGCAGCAACAGAACAGCCCGCGCCGGCACGGTGATCGCCGCCCCCGCCCGGTGCACCACCCCCGGCGGAGCCACCTGCTCCTCCCGCGACGTGTCGACGACAACCTCGTACGCCTCGGCCCACGGCGGCCCCGGCAGGACGAAGCCCGCGGGCCGGTCCCCCGCGTGCAGCACGGCCAGGAAGCTGTCGTCCGTCACCGGCACACCCCGCGCGTCCCGGCCGGGAATGTCCCGCCCGGACAGATACATGCCGAGCGTCGCCGCGGGCGCGTACCAGTCCCGTTCCGTCATCTCCGCGCCCCGGGCCGTGAACCACGCCAGGTCGCGCAGCCCGTCGGCCGAGTGGGCGCGGCCGGAGAAGAAGGCCCGCCGCCGCAGCACGGGATGGGCGTGGCGGAGGGCGATCAGACGGGCGGTCAGGTCGAAGAGGGCCCGCCAGTCGGGGTCGTCGAGCAGGGTCCAGTCGATCCAGCTGATCTCGTTGTCCTGGCAGTACGCGTTGTTGTTGCCCCCCTGGGTCCGCCCGAGCTCGTCCCCCGCGACCAGCATCGGCACGCCCGTGGACAGCAGCAGGGTGGTGACCAGGTTGCGCAGCTGACGGCGCCGCAGGCCCCGTACACGGGCGTCCTCCGTCTCGCCCTCCGTGCCGCAGTTCCAGGCGCGGTTGTCGTCGGTGCCGTCCCGGTTGCCCTCGCCGTTGGCCTCGTTGTGCTTGCGCTCGTACGACACCAGGTCCCGCAGGGTGAAGCCGTCGTGGGCCGTCACGAAGTTCACCGAGGCGTAGGGCCGCCGCCCGCCCCACGCGTACAGGTCGCTCGACCCCGACAGCCGGTAGCCGAGATCCCGTACGTCCGGCAGCGCGCCCCGCCAGAAGTCCCGTACGGCGTTGCGGTAGCGGTCGTTCCACTCGGTCCACAGGGGAGGGAAGGCGCCCACCTGGTAGCCGCCCGAGCCGACATCCCATGGTTCCGCGATCAGCTTCACCCTTCGCAGCACCGGGTCCTGCGCGATCACCGCCAGGAACGGGGACAGCATGTCGACGTCGTGCATGGAACGGGCCAGCGCCGCCGCCAGGTCGAACCGGAAGCCGTCCACCCCCATCTCCGTCACCCAGTAGCGCAGCGAGTCCGTGATCAGGCGCAGCACATGCGGCTGTACGACGTGCAGGGTGTTGCCGCAGCCCGTGTAGTCCGTGTACCGCCGGGCGTCGCTCTGCAGCCGGTAGTAGCCGCGGTTGTCGATGCCGCGCAGCGACAGCGTCGGGCCCAGCTCGCCCGCCTCCGCCGTGTGGTTGTAGACCACGTCGAGGATGACCTCGATACCGGCGGCGTGCAGCGCGCGCACCATGCTCTTGAACTCGCCGACCTGCTGGCCGGTCGTCCCCGAGGCCGCGTACCCGGCGTGCGGCGCGAAGTAGCCGATCGAGTTGTAGCCCCAGTAGTTCTTCATGCCCCGGCGCAGCAGATGGTCCTCGTGCGCGAACTGGTGCACCGGCAGTAGCTCAACCGCCGTCACACCCAGCTTCACCAGGTGCTCGATCGCCGCCGGGTGCGCCAGCCCCGCGTACGTGCCCCGCAGTTCCTCCGGGATGTCCGGGTGCAGCTTCGTGAAGCCGCGCACATGCAGCTCGTAGATGACCGAGTCCGCCCAGGGCGTCTTCGGGCGGCGGTCGTCCGTCCACTCGTCGTCCGGCGCGTCGTCGTGGACGACGACCCCCTTGGGGACGTACGCGGCGGAGTCCCGGTCGTCGCGCACGGTGTCCGCGACCTGCTGCTGGGGCCAGTCGCGCACATGCCCGTACACCTCCGGCGGCAGCGTGAAGTCGCCGTCCACGGCACGGGCGTACGGATCGAGGAGCAGCTTCGCGGGGTTCCAGCGGGCGCCGGTCCACGGGTCCCAGCGGCCATGCACCCGGAAGCCGTACCGCTGCCCGGGCCGTACGCCGGGCACGAAGCCGTGCCAGATCTCGTGGGTCAGCTCGGTGAGGGGCACCCGGATCTCGGTGCTCGCGCCGTCCGTGCCGCCCGCGTCTCCCGAGGCGGCTCCGGAGCCGCCGTCGTAGTCGAAGAGGCACAGCTCGACGGACTCCGCACCGCCCGCCCACAGCGCGAAGTTGGTGCCCGAGACGCCGTCGGGCCCGGTCCTGAAGCGCGCCCCGAGCGGGGTCGGCGCACCGGGCCACACGGGGACGGCCGGCGCGACGCGCGGACTGCCGTTCAGCACGGGGGCGGGCTGCGCGGGCAGCCCGGCGCCCGGGGCGCGCCCCTCCTGCACTGCCTCCTGCTCGGCTGCGCTCGACACCTCACGGCCTCCTGCGGCTCGATGGGAGCGACGCGCGGAGATGCCCATGGCGTCCCGGCCACGGCTCCCCGTCGCGTCGTCCTTCCCACTGTTCTGCCCAGCGCCGGGCTCGCACTCACGTTTCCCCAGGAGAGGGCTCACCGGCCTCGGGCGGATGAGGCGTCCCCCACTTCCCCGGGGCCGGTTGGTCGTTGGGCCCCACGTGATGCACGCACAGACGCGCGCGGCGCGCGCAGGGGCCGCGCTGGCCGCCGTACTGACATGGGCCGGGCTGCTGGCCGGAGCCGCGGGATGCACCTCGCACGGCGTGGACAAGGTGCTCGGCAAGCCCCGTTCGCCCGAGACCACGATCCGTGTCTCGCCGGACGACGGCAGCAAGGCCGTACGCCCCGAGGAGAGCCTGCGGGTACGGGTGCCGGCCGGGCGCCTGGAGTCGGTGAAGGTCGTCAGGTCCCAGGACGCTCAGGACTTCCCGGTGCCGGGCCGGATCGCCGAGGACGGCATGACCTGGCGCCCCGACGACCCCAAACTCGCCCTGGCCGCCAAGTACTCGGTCGACGCGGTCGCGCTCGACGGCCACGGCCGGCGGGTGGCCCGGCACGCGACGTTCACGACGTTCGTCCCCGACGAGCGCTTCATCGGATACGTGATGCCCGAGAACCGCTCCACGGTCGGCACCGGGATGATCGTTTCGCTGGACTTCAACCGTGTGATCGAGAACCGCGCGGCGGTCGAGCGCGCCGTCCGGGTGACCTCCGTGCCGGAGGTGGAGATCGCCCCGCACTGGTTCGGCGACAAGCGCCTGGACTTCCGGCCCGAGGAGTACTGGAAGCCGGGCACCGAGGTCACCGTCGCCCTGCGGCTGCGCGACGTCGAGGCGGCCCCGGGCGTGTACGGGCTGCAGTACAAGACCTTCTCGTTCACGGTCGGCCGCAGCCAGGTCAGCCTCGTCGACGCCGCCGCCCACACCATGGAGGTCCGCCGCGACGGCGAGGTCCTCTCCACTGTGCCGATCACCGCGGGCGCCCCCAAGAGCACGACGTACAACGGGAAGATGGTGATCACGGAGATGCTTGAGGTGACCCGGATGAACGGCGCGACGGTCGGCTTCACCGACGCCGACGGCAAGGGCGAGTACGACATCCCCGACGTGCCGCACGCGCTGCGCCTCACCACCTCCGGGACCTTCCTGCACGGCAACTACTGGGCGCAGGGCGTCTTCGGCACCGCCAATGTCAGCCACGGCTGCGTGGGCCTGCGCGATGTGAAGGGCGGCAGCTCCGCGACCCCGGCGGGCTGGTTCTTCGACCGCAGCCTCATCGGTGACGTCGTGGAAGTCGTCAACAGCAATGACAAGAAGGTCGCTCCTGACAACGGCCTCGGCGGGTGGAACATGGGTTGGAAGGCCTGGAAAGCGGGCTCCGCGGTGAAGTAGCCGGACATAGGGGTACGGACAAGACGTACGCCCTTGGTGCCGCGGGCTGTTGAAGTTGGGACGGAACAGTGACAATCCCAGGAGACCAACGCTCCTGGCGGTGTGATTAATTAGCGCGATACACGCGTGGGACGCGGCTGTGAGCTGCGGGCTCCCGCCATGGGCCCAGGCGTCACGGGGCGACCATCGATGGGCAGTGCGGGCCTTGATCAGGCCGTGCGAGGGGAGAACGAACTTGAACGGGCGACCGATATCGGGGGCGTCGGTTGGCGCGCGGACACGGCGTGGAAAGGGGGCTCTGGCGCTCGCGCTGGGGACCCTGATGCTCGTCGTGACCGCCTGCGGCGGGGGAGGGGACTCGGATTCCGGGTCCGGCTCGGGGAAGGGCGGGGACAAGGACTCCGGCCAGGCGGACACCAAGGTCTCGCAGGCGGTCGTGACCGTGGCCCCGAAGGACGGCGCCGACGGAGTGAAGACCAGCGGCGCGCTCAAGGTGACCGCCGCCAAGGGCAAGCTGACCGAGGTCGAGGTCGAGGACACCAAGGGCAACCCGGTCGAGGGGAAGATCACCGACGGGGGCACGACCTGGACGCCCGCCACGCACCTCGCGGCGTCCACCAAGTACAAGGTCCACGCGGTGGCCAAGGACTCCGAGGGCCGTGAGGCGGCGGAGGAGTCGGCGTTCACCACGCTGACCCCGAAGAACACGTTCGTCGGCATCTTCACGCCGGAGGACGGCTCGAAGGTCGGCGTCGGGATGTCCTTCTCGGTCAACTTCACGCGGGGGATCACACACCCCGAGGACGTCGAGAAGGCGATAGACATCAAGACCGAGCCGGCGGTCGACGTCGAGGGCCACTGGTTCGGCAACGACCGCCTCGACTTCCGCCCGGAGAAGTACTGGAAGCCCGGTACGAAGGTCACCGTGAAGCTCAACCTCGACGGCGTCGAGGGCAGGCCCGGTGTCTACGGCGAGCAGGCCAAGACCGTGAAGTTCACGATAGGCCGCAGCCAGGTCTCCACCGTCGACGTCAAGACCAAGAAGATGACCGTCAAGCGCGACGGCAAGGTCATCAAGACCATCCCGGTCACGACGGGCAAGCCCGGCTACGAGACCTGGAACGGCCAGATGGTCATCACCGAGCGCCTCCGGGTGACCCGGATGAACGGCGAGACCGTCGGGTACGGCGGCGAGTACGACATCAAGGACGTGCCGGACGCGATGCGTCTGACCACGTCGGGCACCTTCATCCACGGCAACTACTGGGGCGGCGACGCCTTCGGCAACTACAACGCCAGCCACGGCTGCATCGGCCTGCGCGACCAGCGCGGCGGCGGCGACCGCGGCGCGCCGGCCGCGTGGTTCTTCGACCGCTCCATCGTCGGTGACGTGGTGGTCGTGAAGAACTCCAACGACCGCGTCGTGGCCCCGGACAACGGGCTCAACGGCTGGAACATGTCGTGGGAGAAGTGGAAGGCGTGACGGACCGGGCGCGGGGGTGGCACTGACCGCGCTTCTCCCGGCCCGCCCTGTCGCGGCTCGTACGGCCCCGGTGTGCTGCTCCTCTGTGACGCAGCACACCGGGGCCGTCGCCGTTAGCCCCCGTTAACCTGCCTTCATGACTGTGCATCTCGAAGTCGCCGAAGGTGTCGGCACGATCCGTCTCGACCGCCCGCCCATGAACGCGCTGGACGTCGCCACGCAGGACCGTCTCAAGGAGCTCGCCGAGGAGGCCGCGCGCCGCGAGGACGTGCGCGCGGTGATCCTCTACGGCGGCGAGAAGGTGTTCGCGGCGGGCGCGGACATCAAGGAGATGCAGGCCATGGACCATACGGCGATGGTCGTACGCTCCCGTGCCCTGCAGGACTCCTTCACCGCCGTGACCCGCATCCCCAAGCCGGTCGTCGCCGCGGTCACGGGTTACGCGCTGGGCGGGGGCTGCGAGTTGGCGCTCTGCGCCGACTTCCGCATCGCCGCGGAGAACGCCAAGCTGGGCCAGCCGGAGATCCTGCTCGGGCTGATCCCGGGCGCGGGCGGCACCCAGCGCCTGTCCCGTCTGATCGGCCCCTCCAAGGCCAAGGACCTCATCTTCACCGGCCGCATGGTCAAGGCCGACGAGGCCCTGTCCCTCGGCCTGGTGGACCGGGTCGTACCGGCCGACGAGGTGTACGCCGAGGCGCACGCGTGGGCCGCGAAACTGGCGCAGGGCCCGGCGCTCGCGCTGCGCGCCGCCAAGGAGTCCATCGACGCGGGTCTGGAGACGGACATCGAGACCGGGCTCGCGATCGAACGCAACTGGTTCGCGGGGCTGTTCGCCACCGAGGACCGGGAGCGGGGGATGAAGAGCTTCGTGGAGGAGGGCCCGGGCAAGGCCAAGTTCCTCTGACGTCCGTTGCGAGGGCCGGTGGCAAGGGGTCGCGGGTGACTTGAAAGTCACCCGCCGAATTCCGCTGATCCACTTGCAGTTGACGCGATGTCTTACCCGCGTCCCTCGAAGGGGCGGTTTATCCGAGCCTTAAGGCAACCTTAAGGCTTCCTTGTCGGGTGCGGCGGGCGATTGCCCCGAACGAGGCTGTTATCGCAGGCCAGATGGGCTGCGGTCGCGCCCGAACTGCCGCTGGCATATGCCGATCGAATCGCGCGGAATGGGGGGTTCCGGGGGGCGTATTCCTCCGGAACGCCCCCAACGAGGCCTCTGGGCGGCCATGATGGGGGCATGGCGGGGCTGGAGGGTATCGAACAGCCGCGGCGGCACGGGAGTGCGACCGCGGCGCGCTGGTCGCCCGCGGTCGAGGACGAACACGCGCTCAAGGCGCTGGAGTTGTTCGGCAATCCGACCGAGGGGGAGGTGCCGTTGCCCTCCCGGCCCGAGTCCGCGGCCGCCGCGCGTCGGCTGACCCAGGTCGTGGTTCTGCGTCACTGGGGGCTCTCGCCGAAGATGACCGAGGACGCGGTCCTACTCGTTTCGGAGTTGGTGGGCAATGCCGTGCGGCATACGGGGGCGCGGGTGTTCGGGCTCCGTATGCGGCGCCGCCGGGGGTGGATCCGGGTCGAGGTGCGGGACCCGTCCCGTGGTCTCCCCTGCCTCATGCCGGTCCAGGAAATGGACGTGAGCGGCCGAGGCCTCTTCCTCGTCGACAAACTCTCCGACCGCTGGGGCGTCGACCTCTTGCCCCGCGGCAAAACAACCTGGTTCGAAATGAGGGTGGCGGACCGCTAGGTTTTCTCGCCCCCGCCGCCCCTACCCATTCCCGTCCCTTTCGGGGGCCGGCCCCCGAACCCCCGCTCCTCAAACGCCGGAGAGGCTGAAATACCCAGGGGCGCGGGGAACTGCGCAGTCTTTTGGGGGTTCGGGGGCGGAGCCCCTGAGTAAGTGACGGGAATGGGTAGGGGCGGCGGGGGCGAGATCCGCGCGTCAGCGACCCGCCCCACCCCTCCGGCGGAGCCGATCGCCACCTTTCACCACAGGGCCGAGGCAACGCCCCGCTACGGCACGCCGCCGTACGAGTGAAGATCCACGGCCCGCACCCGCAGAACCGAGATCGTGCTCTCCATGATCACAACTCGCCTGCGGCGGCGGGCCGCTGCCGTCGTCCTGTCCCTGACGGCCGTCCTCGCAACGTCCGCCGCGACGCTCCCGGCCCCGGCTCCCGCTCTCGCCCCGGCTCCCGCCTCCGGTCCCGCTCCCGCAAAGGCACCCTTCGCCGCGAAGGCCGCCGCCCCCACCTGTCCCCAGTTCGCCGACCCCGTCCACGCCGCCGCGGACCGCCGCGTGGACGTCGACCGCATCACGCCCGAGCCTGTCTGGCGCAAGACCTGCGGCACGCTCTACCGCAGCGACGGCCGCGGCCCCTCGGTCGTCTTCGAGCAGGGCCTCCACCCCAAGGACGTCATCAACGGCCAGTACGACATCGAGCAGTACGTCCTGGTCAACCAGCCCTCCCCGTACGTCTCCACGACGTACGACCACGACCTCTACAAGACCTGGTGGAAGAGCGGCTACAACTACTACATCGACGCCCCCGGCGGTGTGGACGTCAACAAGACCATCGGCGACACCCACAAGTGGGCCGACCAGGTCGAGGTCGCCTTCCCCGGCGGTATCGAGCGGAAGTACATCATCGGCGTCTGTCCGGTCGACAAGAAGACCAAGACCGAGATCATGAGCGACTGCGAGAGCAACCCGCACTACGAGCCCTGGCACTGAACTCCTGCCCCTGGCACTGAACCCCTGCACCGAGCCCGGCGCTGATCCCTGGCACTGAGCCCCGGCCTCCGCCCCGACGTCCGAAACAGGCCCGCGGCTCCCGCCTAGGGCCTGTCTGACAATTCCTGCCTGCCTCGCGACGCCATGCATGCACTCTCGCCGCACCGGGCGTAGACCCGAGTACGTCCAGTACGCGGATCTACGCCCGGCGCGCCGAGAGTACGCACCTGACGCCGCGAGGCCGCCCTCCGGGCGACGACGGGAATTGTCAGACAGGCCCTAGCGGGCGACGAGCAGTGCCTCCGCCCCGACCGGGCGGAACCCGGCCGCCTGGAAGGCCCGTACGCTGCGGGCGTTCCCGGCGGCCTGCTGCGCCCAGACCGGCTCGCCCCCGCCCAGATGTCGCGCCGCCACCGCGAGCGCGCGCCCCAGCCCCCGGTGCCGTACCTCCTCGGCGACCTCGATCGCGGCCTCCAGCCGTCCCGCGACCCCACGCCCCAGGACGAGTACGCCTCCGTCGGCGGCCCACACCCGCACGTCGTCCCGCCGCTTGCGGGCCCGGGCGACCCGGGGATGGCCGGGATCGTCGAGTTCCGTCAGCCTCAGCGGCGGCGGGCCGGACAGCGGCGCGGCGACCGTCAGCAGGTCGATGGTGTCCGTCGTACGCCCCGTACGCTCCATGAACGCCGCCAGGAAGCGCGGGTTCATGGTCGCTGCGAGCGGATCGCAGTCGGCCCCGGCCAGCGTTTCGCGAACCCAGCCCTCCCCCTCGTCGGTGAAGACGACGGAGTGCGCGGTGAAGGCGATGACCCCGGCGTCCCGGTGGGCGTGCTGCGGCACGACCGTCGTACCACCGTCGGGCGGCGGAAAGACTCCGCGCGCCGCCGCGTCGAGAATGTCCCGCAGAGTGCCGGCCACCACGCCGCCCCTTCCCTCGCCCGTCACTTGAGTCTCCACCCACTGGAAGGCCCAGACTCCACCCCATGATCGACGACGGCACCGGGCTGCTCACCATCGGGCAGCTCTCCCGGAGCACCGGACTGCCGGTGCGCACCATCCGCTACTGGTCGGACGCGGGCGCCCTGCCGCCCGTGACCCGCTCCGAGGGCGGCTACCGGCTGTACGACGCCGGGGCCGTGGCCCGCCTCGAACTCATCCGTACGCTGCGGGAGCTGGGCCTCGGCCTGGACGACGTACGCCGGGTGGTGGCCGGCGAGACGACGGTCGCGGAGGTGGCGGCCACGCATGTGGCGGCCCTGGACGCGCAGATCAGGTCGCTGAGGGTGACCCGGGCGGTGCTGTCGACCGTGGCGCGACGCGGTTCGACCGCGGAGGAGACGACCCTGATGAACAGACTGGCGCGGCTGTCGGCCGCCGAGCGCAAGCACATCGTCGACGACTTCATGGCGGAGACCTTCGACGGCCTCGACACCGCGGACCCCGACATCCGCACCCGGCTGCGCTTCGGCGTGCCCGACCTGCCCGACGATCCCACGACCGAGCAGGTGGACGCCTGGGTGGAGCTCGCCGAACTGATGCAGGACACGGGTTTTCGCGCGCAGATGCGGAGGATGGTCGAATTCAACGCCGCGGACCGGGGGCCGGACGTGCCGGCCGGTACGTCCCTGTGGTTCATGAGCCGCCTGGTGCAGCTGGCCGGCGAGGCACGGGAGCGGGGCCTCGCGCCGGACGCCCCGGAGGCCGACACGGTCCTGGCCGAACTGCTCGGCGACGCCGACAGGGCCGCCGTACTGGAACGCATGGTGTCGGCGAGCCAGGCCGAACTCGCCCGCTTCCGGGAACTGCTCGCGCTCGTACGGGGGACCGAGCCGCTGCCGACTCACCGGGAGGAGTTCGCGTGGGTGGTCGCCGCGCTGAGTGCCCGACCGGCCAGTTAATCTGACCTCGGCAAGTACGGCACATCAGAAGGGGCGGGTCCGGTGGCGGACATCGAGGAAGCACGCAAGGCGTTCGAGCGCATCGACGTGGACGGGGACGGCTACGTCACCGCCGCCGAGTTCAAGAAGGCCCTGGCCCAGGGCGGCGACTGGAACGTCACCGAGTCGGTGGCCGAGGCCGTGATCGCCTCCCAGGACCTCAACGGCGACAAGCTGCTGTCGTTCGACGAGTTCTGGTCCCACCTGAACAAGTAGCCCGACGCGAGGGGCGCTCCCGCCGGACGGGCGGGGGCGCCCTTTGGCATGCGGTGCGCGCCCGTCATGCGGTCTGCGACCGGCCACCCGACGGCCGGGACGGCGGTTTCCGGACGCTGGAAACGCTGTGCGGCCTTTCGGGTGATGGCCCGGAATAGCCCGCTTGCCCCGGAGGTTGGTGCTCCACATCGGAGTCATCGACCCCCGGAAGGGCGCGCGAGCCATGAAGATCGGCATCATCGGAGCGGGCAACATCGGCGGCAACCTCACCCGGCGGCTCACCGCCCTCGGCCACGAGGTGTCCGTCGCCAACTCCCGGGGTCCGGAGACCCTCACCGCACTGGCCGAGGAGACCGGCGCGACGCCCGTCCCGGTCGCGGAGGCGGCACACGGCGCCGAACTCGTCGTTGTCACGGTGCCCCTGAAGGCGGTCCCGGGCCTGCCGTCGGGGCTCTTCGACGAGGCCGCCGACGGAGCCGTCGTCGTCGACACCGGCAACTACTACCCGCGGCAGCGGGACGGCAAGATCGCCGGGATCGAGGACGAGGGCCTGACGGAGAGCCGCTGGACGGCCCGGCAGCTCGGCCACACGGTCGTCAAGGCCTTCAACGGCACGTACGCCCAGGACCTCCTCGACCGCCACCGCCCGGCCGGAGCCCCGGACCGCATCGCCCTCCCGGTCGCCGCCGACGACGCGTCCGCCAAGCAGGTCGTCCGCGACCTCATCGACGAACTCGGCTTCGACACGGTCGACGCGGGCACCCTCGACGACTCCTGGCGCCAACAGCCCGGCACCCCGGTCTACGGCCTCCAGGAAGGCGTCACCGCAGTGACAAAGGCCCTCGCGGAGGCCCCACGGGAGCGCTCGGCGGACTTCCGGGCGTAGGGCTCCGGCGGCAGCGCTCCGGCGCCCCGCTCAGACGATCTGCAGGGGCAGGTGCGGCCCGTCCGGCAACTCGACCTCGACCGGGTCACCGGGCCGCACCACACCACCCGTGACGACGACACTCATGACCCCGGCCCGGAACCGGACGGTCCCGTCCTGGTCCCGCCCGACGACCTGCTTCATCAGCCCTTTTTGGAAGCCGTCGATCTGCGCACACGGATTCCGCAGCCCGGTGACCTCGACCACGGCCTCGTCCCCGACCCGCAGCAGCGTCCCGGTCGGCAGCCCCAGCAGATCGATACCCCGGGTGGTGACGTTCTCCCCGAGCTGCCCGGCCGCGACCTCGAACCCGGCCTCCCGCACCTCGTCGAACAACTCCTCGTGAATGAGGTGCACCTGCCGCAGATTCACCTGAGAAGGATCCTTCTCCATCCGGAACCGGTGCTTCACCGTCACCCCGGCATGCACATCCCCCTCCACCCCGAGCCCGGCAAGCAACGTGATGCCGTCCCGATTCGGCTTGGAGAACGAATACTCACCGCTGCTGCTGACCGCAGCCACTGTCCCGCCCATGCGCGGCAGCCTACGGGGTCGCCCATTCCCGCAGGTCGGCGAGGGTGTCGAACCGCGCCACGTTCTTGTCCAGCGGGTCGTCGGTGTACTGGTGGAAGCGCCACTTGGCCTGGATCCGTGGTTTGCCCGCGGTGACGTAGTCGGCGATCCAGAGGCCGTCACCGGCATATGAGGTGTCGTCGACATTCAGCCAGTAATTCCGATTGCAATAGAGCACGACCCGGTGATTCGGTCGGAGTTCCTTCACCTTGCGGATGAAGCGGTCTTTTTCGGCGTTCGAGGCGTGGGTGCCGTCGCCTGTTGTCTCCCAGTCGACGGCGAGGATGTCGCCGGCCTTTTCGGGGGCCTTGCCGACGAAGTACTCGGCCTGGGCCGTGAGGTTGCCCGGCCAGAGGAAGTGGTAGAAGCCGACCACGCAGCCGGCGTCACGCGCCCGCTTCGTCTGCGCGCTCAGCTTCGGGTTGACGTATGTGCGGCCTTCGGTGGCCTTGACGAAGACGAAGGAAACGCCTTCGGTGCTGTACGAGGACGACTGGTAGGCGCTTACGTCGATGCCGCGCAGCATGGTGGTTCCTCCGTGCGGTGGGGGGACGGGTGCTGGTGGTGCCTGTGGGGGGCAACTTCCTTTGCTCTTCCCCCACTTCGCCCGTCCCACCCTCAGCACTCGATGATGTTCACCGCCAGCCCGCCCCGCGCCGTCTCCTTGTACTTGACGCTCATGTCCGCGCCCGTTTCCTTCATCGTCTTGATGACCTTGTCGAGGGACACCTTGTGGGAGCCGTCGCCACGCATGGCCATCCTGGCCGCCGTGACGGCCTTGACCGCGGCCATGCCGTTGCGTTCGATGCAGGGGATCTGGACGAGGCCGCCGACCGGGTCGCAGGTGAGGCCGAGGTTGTGTTCCATGCCGATCTCCGCGGCGTTCTCGACCTGTTCGGGAGAGCCGCCGAGCACCTCGGCCAGTGCGCCCGCCGCCATCGAGCAGGCCGAGCCGACCTCGCCCTGGCAGCCGACCTCGGCGCCGGAGATGGAGGCGTTCTCCTTGAAGAGCATGCCGATCGCGCCGGCCGCGAGCATGAAGCGGACGACGCCCTCCTCGTCCGCGCCGGGCACGAAGTTGATGTAGTAGTGCAGGACCGCCGGGATGATGCCGGCCGCGCCGTTCGTCGGCGCGGTGACGACGCGGCCGCCCGCCGCGTTCTCCTCGTTCACGGCCATCGCGTACAGCGTGATCCACTCCATCGCGTGGGCCAACGGGTCGCCCTCGGCGCGCAGTTGGCGGGCCGACATGGCCGCGCGACGGCGGACCTTGAGGCCGCCCGGCAGGATGCCCTCGCGGGACATGCCGCGCGAGACGCACGCCTGCATCACCCGCCAGATGGCCAGCAGACCCTCGCGGATCTCGTCCTCGGTGCGCCAGGCCCGCTCGTTCTCCAGCATCAGGGCGGAGATCGACAGGCCCGTCTCCTTCGTCAGGCGCAGCAGTTCGTCGCCCGTGCGGAAGGGGTACTTGAGGACCGTGTCGTCCAGCTTGATGCGGTCCGCGCCCACCGCGTCCTCGTCGACGACGAACCCGCCGCCCACGGAGTAGTACGTCTTCGACAGCAGCTCGGCACCCGAGGCGTCGTACGCCCACAGCGTCATGCCGTTCGCGTGGTACGGCAGCGTCTTGCGGCGGTGCAGGATCAGATCGTTGTCGAAGGAGAAGCCGATCTCGTGCTCGTCGAGCAGGTTGATCCGCCCCGAGGACTTGATGCCCTCGACCCGGTCGTCGGCCCCCTCCACGTCCACCGTGCGCGGAGAGGCGCCCTCCAGGCCGAGCAGCACCGCCTTGGGGGTGCCGTGGCCGTGGCCGGTCGCGCCCAGTGAGCCGTACAGCTCGGCGCGTACCGAGGTCACCGAGGACAGGACGTCCTCGGTGCGCAGCCGGCGGGCGAACATCCGCGCGGCACGCATCGGGCCGACCGTGTGGGAGCTGGACGGGCCGATGCCGATCGAGAACAGGTCGAAGACCGAGATGGCCACGGGGACTCCTCAAAGCGGGGGTGGTGCAGAAGAACGAAAGGCGCGAAGCGCTGCGACCAGGGCGGTGGTGGGTGTCGGGCGGGCGGGGCACCGCGCACACCTTCCAGTGTGCGCGGTGCCCCGGTGAAACGGGACTAGTGGCCCAGACCGGGGTACAGCGGGTGCTTCTCCGCCAGTGCGGTCACCCGGGCCTTGAGCGCCTGCGCGTCGGCCTCCCCGAAGGACGCGGGGGCCTTCAGCGCCTCGGCGATGACGTCCGCGACCTCGGCGAAGTCCTCGGCGGTGAAGCCGCGGGTGGCGAGGGCGGGCGTGCCGATCCGCAGGCCCGAGGTGACCATCGGCGGGCGAGGGTCGTTCGGGACGGCGTTGCGGTTGACCGTGATGCCGACCTCGTGGAGACGGTCCTCGGCCTGCTGGCCGTCCAGCTCGGAGTCGCGCAGGTCGACCAGGATCAGATGGACGTCCGTACCGCCGGAGAGGACGTTCACGCCGGCCGCGCGGGTGTCGGGCGCGGTGAGCCGCTCGGCGAGGATCCGGGCGCCCTCGACCGTGCGGCGCTGGCGCTCCTTGAAGTCCTCCGAGGCGGCGACCTTGAAGGAGACGGCCTTGGCGGCGATCACGTGCTCCAGGGGGCCGCCCTGGAAGCCCGGGAAGACGGACGAGTTGAGCTTCTTCGCGAAGGCCTTCTTGGCGAGGATGATCCCGCCGCGGGGGCCGCCCAGCGTCTTGTGGGTGGTGGAGGTGACGACGTCCGCGTGCTCCACCGGGTTCGGGTGGAGGCCGGCCGCGACCAGACCCGCGAAGTGCGCCATGTCGACCCACAGGAAGGCCTCGACCTCGTCCGCGATGCGGCGGAACTCGGCGAAGTCCAGCTGCCGCGGGTACGCCGACCAGCCGGCGATGATGACCTTCGGGCGGTGCTCCTTGGCGAGCCGCTCGACCTCGGCCATGTCGACGAGGCCGGCCTCGTCCACGTGGTACGCGACCACGTTGAACTGCTTGCCGGAGAAGTTGAGCCGCATCCCGTGGGTCAGGTGGCCGCCGTGGGCCAGGTCCAGGCCGAGGATGGTGTCGCCGGGCTGGGCCAGCGCGAACAGCGCGGCCTGGTTGGCGGAGGCGCCCGAGTGCGGCTGGACGTTGGCGTACTCGGCGCCGAACAGCTCCTTGACCCGGTCGATGGCGATCTGCTCGGCGACGTCGACGTGCTCGCAGCCGCCGTAGTAGCGGCGGCCAGGGTAGCCCTCGGCGTACTTGTTGGTGAGGACCGAGCCCTGGGCCTCCATGACGGCGACCGGGGCGAAGTTCTCCGAGGCGATCATTTCGAGGGTGGACTGCTGGCGGTTCAGCTCGGCGTCGACGGCGGCGGCGACGTCCGGGTCGAGCTCGTGGAGGGACTGGTTCAGAAGCGACATCGGTCAGGAGTCCTTAGCTGCCGGAGAATTCGGTGTACTCGTCCGCGGAGAGCAGGTCCTTCGGCTCCTCCGCGACCCGTACCTTGAACAGCCAGCCGCCCTCGAACGGGGCGGTGTTCACCAGCGCGGGGTCGTCCACGACGTCCTGGTTGATCTCGGTGATCTCACCGGAGACGGGCGAGTACAGATCGCTCACCGACTTGGTCGACTCCAGCTCGCCGCAGGTCTCGCCCGCGGTCACCGCGGAACCCACCTCCGGGAGCTGGACGTACACGACATCGCCGAGCGCGTTGGCCGCGTGCTCGGTGATGCCGACCGTCGAGACGCCGTCCTCGGCGCCCGACAGCCACTCGTGCTCCTTGCTGTAGCGCAGCTGCTGGGGGTTGCTCATGGCCTGAATTCTCCTGTACGCGGGGGAGTGCTGATGCAGGGGGACTGGGGGTGACCTGGGCTGATGTGCTCTGGGTCACTTCGTGACGCTCGCGGACCAGGGTTCACTGTCCGGCGCTCGCTGTACCAGGGTCTACTTCTGGCGCTTGTAGAACGGCAGCGCCACGACCTCGTACGGCTCGTGGCTGCCCCGGATGTCCACGCCGACACCCGGCGCGCCGGGTGCTGAGTGCGCGGCGTCCACGTACGCCATCGCGATCGGCTTGCCCAGGGTCGGTGAGGGCGCGCCGGAGGTGACCTCGCCGACGACCTTGCCGTCGGCGACGACCGGGTAACCGGCGCGCGGCACACGGCGGCCCTCGGCGATCAGGCCGACGAGGACGCGCGGGGGCTGCGACTCGGCACGGGCGGCGGCCTCGGTCAGCGCCTCGCGCCCCACGAAGTCGCCGTCCTTCTCGAACTTCACGACCCGGCCGAGCCCGGCGTCGAAGGGGGTGAGCGCGGTGCTCAGCTCATGCCCGTACAGCGGCATGCCCGCCTCCAGGCGCAGGGTGTCCCGGCAGGAGAGGCCGCAGGGCACGAGCCCGACCGGGGTGCCCGCGTCGGTCAGCGCCTGCCACAGCTTCTCGGCGTCGGCCGGGGCCACGAACAGCTCGAAGCCGTCCTCGCCGGTGTAGCCGGTGCGCGCGATCAGCGCGGGGACGCCCGCGACCGTGCCGGGCAGGCCGGCGTAGTACTTCAGGCCGTCCAGGTCGGCGTCGGTGAGGGACTTGAGGATGCCGGGGGACTCGGGTCCCTGGATCGCGAGCAGGGCGTAGGCGTCCCGGTCGTCGCGGACCTCGGCGTCGAAGCCCTCGGCCCTCTCCACGAGCGCGTCGAGAACGGTCTGGGCGTTGGAGGCGTTGGCGACGACCATGTACGTGGTCTCCGCGAGCCGGTAGACGATCAGGTCGTCGAGGATGCCGCCGTCGGCCCGGCAGATCATGGTGTAGCGGGCCCGGCCGGCCTTCACGCCCCCGATGTTGCCGACCAGCGCGAAGTCGAGCAGCGCGGCCGCCTGGGGTCCGGTCACGGTGATCTCGCCCATGTGGGAGAGGTCGAAGAGTCCGGCCTTCGTCCGTACGGCGAGGTGCTCGTCGCGCTCGGACCCATAGCGCAGGGGCATGTCCCAGCCGGCGAAATCGGTCATCGTCGCGCCGAGCGAACGATGCAGGGCGTCGAGCGCGGTATGGCGCGGGTCAACGGGGGCGTTACTGCTCACGGTGGGGCTCCCAAGGCATGACGGCGAGGTCGTTCCTCCCCATCTGTCATCGGAACCTGAGAGGTTCGCCGTGACCACCGGTCGACCGGAGGGTCACTGACTTGCACCTTGGGTGGAGCCGAAGCCCTGGTGACAGGGAACGGCCCGCTTTTCAGATGTGCCTCGCCCGCGCGGTAACGGTGCCTGAGAGATTCAAGGGAGGGACTTGCTCCTTCGGCGCCCGGACCACGTACAAGACGTGTCCGGAACTCTCCCGCGCGGATTCAAGCGGCCGGTATGCAGTTGGCGGGCACATCATTGCACGCATCGGAGCGGCGCGGCAGGGGACTCTTCGCGAGGGGGCGGGTGAGCGGCGGCCGGGCCCGGCCGCACGGCGTCCGCACAGGGTCCACAGGCATCCACAGTGATCTGTGACGGGGCTGTGGCAGGACGAGAACAGAAATGAGGGGACCAGCGCATTACCTTCTCTTTACACTCGACGGGGATGGGTCTCCCGACCCCATGGGGAGGACGATCAGGGTGAACAGGACCACGGCGTACGCCACGAGCGCGGCCATCGCGCTGCCCAAGCAGCCCACTGCCCCGGCCGGGGAGGCGTGCGGCCCGCTTCCGGCGCCCGTCGTCCGCGATCTGCGGGAGCGCGCGGGACACAGCCCGCACGGCCTCCGCTTCGGCACGTCCGATCTGGTGGTGGTCACGGGCCTGCCCGGCAGCGGCAAGTCGACCCTGATGCGCCGGGCGGTGACGGGCCGCCGCATCGACTCCCAGGACACCCGCGACCGCTGGGACGGCAGGCTGGCCCGCTTCCTGCCGTACGCGGTCTACCGGCCCCTGGTCCGCGCCGCGCACTACGCGGGCCTGCGCCGGGCCCTGCGGTCCGGCGAGGGGGTCGTGGTGCACGACTGCGGGACACAGGCCTGGGTGCGCAGCTGGCTGGCCCGGGACGCCCGGCGGCGCGGCGGCGCCCTGCACCTGCTGCTGCTCGACGTGGACCCCGGCACGGCCCTGGACGGCCAGCGCGAGAGGGGCCGCGGCGTCTCGCGGTACGCGTTCGCGCGGCACCGCGGCGCGTTCGGCCGGCTGCTGCGTTCCGTGGAGAAGGGCGACCTGCCGGACGGCTGCGGTTCGGCGGTGCTGATCGACCGTGCCGCGGCGGACGTGCTGCGGCGGGTCGACTTCGGCGACTGAGGGCCCGGTGACCGGACGGACCGAGGTCCCGGTGCGCCGGACGGACTGCGGCGGGGGAGGGCGCGTACGCGTAATCTCGACAGCCGCAGACGGCGGTTCGAGCAGGCGGTAGAGAGATGGACTTCCCGGCACAGGACATTCCGGTGCAAGCGCACCCACACCCCCATGTCGGCTGGCCCGGCAACGAGTTGGAGGCGGTACTGGCCGCCTCCCTCGGTGCGGCGTCGCCTTCCGCGGGCGCCCGGATCGTGGAGGTCATGGGCCGCAGCTTCCTGTGGGTGCCGCTGCCCGAGGGCGGCGGCCCGCACAGCGGCCCGCTCGACCTGCCCACGTTGGAGTTCGGCGGACAGGCGTACGTGCCGGTCTTCTCCTCGGAGCAGCAGTTCCGCCAGGTCGTCGGCGACCACATGTCGTACACGGTGGCGCCCGCCGTCGAGTTCGCGCGCGGTCTGCCGCCCCAGGTGGGCATCGTGGTGAACCCGGACGGCACGGTCGGGGTGCCGCTGCCGCCGCCCGCCGTGGCCGAGCTGTGCCGGGCCGGGCGTACGGAACTGGACGGGTCGGCCAGCGGCGGCCGGGTGCGGCTCTTCCAGCCGGACTGGCAGCACGACCCGGTGGACTTCCTGACCGCCGCCTCCGCCGAGTTCGCCGCGACCGGTGTCGTCCTGAGCGCCCGCCGCTGTCTGGCGAGCATCGAGGGCGGCGACCCCGTGATGTTCATCGGCGTGGAGCTGGCCCACTGGCACGACGACGCCCGCACCCTCCCCCTGGACGCCGTGGGCCGCGCCCTCGGCCGGGTCCCCGTGCGGCACCCCGTGAACCTCGTCTTCCTGGACGTGGCCCAGGACCCGGTGGGCGACTGGCTACGGACACAGGTGCGCCCGTTCTACACCTGGGCCCACTAGTTTTCGTAGCCCGGCAGGGGCGCGTCCCGAAGGGGCGCGGGGAACGGCGCGCCCAGCCACCCCCATCCCGCGGGCGGCGAACAACAGAAAGTCCCGAGCTCTCAACACCAAACCCGGCGGAGCGCAACGGTGCTGTCGGGATCGCCACTTAAGCTGGTTTCATGGCTCGGTCGGGGTGGTGCCATGTTCAAGCGAGCACGGTGCCCCGTCGAATGGACCTGTATGTCAGGGATGTCACGAAGGGGCGGTAGAAGGTGAGCGCGTCGGGCACGGCCGCGGCCGGGCAGGTCGAGCACATGCTGCGCCAAGTGACGCCCGGGCGTTACGACGCCTACGAGGCGCTCCTGCGCGCCCTCGCGACCCCGTCGTCCGGCCAGGTCTGGATGCTGCTCTGGCACGGCCAGGCGGGCTCGCCCGACGCCCAGTACGGGAACATGGAGGTCGAGGGCTTCGGCTACGCGCCCTGTGTGACCTCCGCCCAGGAGCTCTCGGCGAGCGGCTGGAACCGTTCGTACGAGGTGGTCGACGGACTCGACGTCGCCCGCACCCTCTACCCCGACCACTACGGCCTGTGGTTGAACCCGCACGCGCCGGGCGGTGGTGTCGGCATCCCCTGGCTGGATCTGCGCCGTATCTCGACCGGCCTGGAGCGGCAGCCCGCGGGCCCGCTCAGGCTGTCCGAACCGGGCATCGAGATCCCGCAGTTCTACGCCCTGCTCACGCAGAACGCGCACCGGACCACCGCCGTCAGATCGCTGCGCCGAGCCTGGGTGCAGCCCGCGCTCGGGGCGCCTTATCTGGCCATCGGCCTCGATGTGTACGACACCAGCCCGCCCGCCGTGGACTCGGTGCGGGCGATGATGCAGCAGTCCATCGGCGCGGTGCCGGACGGACTGCCGGTGTCGACGGTCGCGATGTCCGACGAGTACGACCCGGTGGCCCTGTGGCTGCGGATCAACGCGCGGCCGTTCTACGATCGTGAGGCCCACGCGGCGCCCGCCCAGGCGCCGGCGGCCGGCGGATACGGATTCCCGGGCACCTACTGAGATGACGTGGGCGCCTGCTGAGATGATTCACCGGGTCTGAGACGATCCGGTCGAAGCACCTGAGACGATCCGGGTCCTGTTGAGTCCAACCCGTGGAGCACCGCCTCCCACTCCCGCATCACCCGTGGGCGGTATGTCCCGATCTACGCGGGTAAATGGGCTGCGAGGCCCCTTTCGTACCAAAACTCCCGCGTCCGACCCCCGTTACCCGGCGTTCGGATAACGGAACCCTCCTGACAGCATCACGTTTGCGCATCCATTCACCGTCAGGTCTGGCAACAGATCGCCGAGGCGTTGAAGACTCCCGGTCCAGGGGGTTTCGCCCCCGTGTACGACGGACTGATCACGCCGCTACAGCGGCAAGTGTGGGCCGGCTACCGCCGGTTGAGAGGGGTCCCTGCCACGATGACGGCACCATTGCACGAGCCGACGGCCGAAGCCGCCCCGAGCGCGGCCGAGGAGGCGGCGCTCGTAGCCGGCTCCGCCGAGGCGAAGGCGGTACAGGGTCGTTCCCTCGGCCGCATCGCCTGGGAGCGCCTGAAGCGGGACAAGCTCGCCCTGACGGGCGGCGTCATCGTCCTCGTGCTGATCGCGATCGCGCTGCTCGCTCCCGTGATCACGAACCTGGTCGGGCAGGACCCCGAGTCCCACCACGAGGACCTGATCGATCCGCTCTTCTCGACCCCCACCGGGTCCTTCGGTGGAATCAGCGGAGACCACCTTCTCGGCGTCGAACCGGTCAGCGGCCGCGACATCTTCGCCCGGATCGTCTACGGCGCCCGCATCTCGCTGCTCGTCGGCTTCCTGTCGGCCCTGGTGGCAGTGGTGCTCGGCACCGTGCTCGGCGTCCTCGCCGGCTACTTCGGCGGCTGGGTCGACGCCCTCGTCAGCCGCGTGATGGACGGCCTGCTGGCCTTCCCGCAGCTGCTCTTCATCATCGCGCTGGTCTCGGTCATGCCGAACGAGATGCTGGGTCTGACGGGTACGGGCGTGCGCCTGTTCGTCATGATCCTGGTGATCGGCTTCTTCGGCTGGCCCTATGTGGGACGCGTGGTGCGCGGTCAGACGCTGTCCCTGCGTGAGCGCGAGTACGTGGAGGCCGCGCGCAGCCTCGGGGCCGGGCGGTTCTACATCCTGTTCAAGGAGCTGCTGCCCAACCTCGTCGCGCCGATCATCGTGTACACGACGATGATGATCCCGACCAACATCCTCACCGAGGCGGCGCTCAGCTTCCTGGGCGTGGGCGTCAAGCCGCCCACCGCCTCCTGGGGACAGATGCTCTCCTCCGCGATCGACTACTACGACTCGGACCCCATGTACATGGTGATCCCGGGTGTAGCGATCTTCATCACCGTGCTCTCCTTCAACCTCTTCGGCGACGGCGTACGCGATGCGCTCGACCCGAAGGGTTCCCGCTGAACTGCCGTACCCCCAGGGCCCCGTCATCTGTCGACGGGCCGCTACATATCGGAGGATCCGAGTGAGTACCCAACGCACCACAGGGCGGCGCAAGCAGGCCGCGGCCGCCGCAGCCGTGGTCGCTGCGCTGCTGTCCACGGCGGCGTGCGGCGGCGGCGGCAGCGACGACGACGGCGGCTCGAAGAACGGCGCGGCCGGCTTCAACGCAGCCAACAACAAGGTCGCGCAGGCCTCCCTCGTCAAGAAGGGCGGCGAGCTGAAGTTCGCGGGCGCCCAGGACGCCGACTCGTGGGACACCACGCGCGGCTACTACGGCTTCGCATGGAACTTCATGCGGTACTACAGCCGCACGCTGGTGACCGGCAAGGCGGAGCCCGGAGCCAAGGGCGCCGAGGTCACCCCGGACCTCGCCACCAGCACGGCGAAGATCTCCGACGACGGCAAGACCTACACGTACACGCTGCGTGACGGGGTCACCTGGGAGGATGGCAAGCCCATCACCTCCAAGGACGTCAAGTACGGCATCGAGCGCGTCTGGGCGCAGGACGTCCTGTCCGGCGGTCCGGTCTACCTGAAGGACGTGCTCGACCCCAAGGGTGAGTACCCGGGCCCGTACAAGGACAAGTCCAAGGACAAGCTCGGTCTGAAGGCGATCGAGACGCCGGACGACAAGACCATCATCTTCAAGCTTCCCGAGGCGAACTCGGACTTCGAGGACATCCTCGGCCTGACCTCGGCGTCCCCGGTCCGCCAGGACAAGGACACCAAGTCGAAGTACGGCCTGAAGCCCTTCTCCTCCGGCCCGTACAAGTTCCAGTCGTACACGCCGAACAAGAAGCTGGTCCTGGTCCGCAACGAGAACTGGAAGCAGTCCTCGGACCCGGTCCGCAAGGCGTACCCGGACAAGATCTCGCTGACGCTGTTCACCAACGCCAATGACATGGACCAGCGTCTGATCAACGGCGACTACGACCTGGACATCGGCCAGACCGGTCTGTCCCCGCAGGGCCGCACCACCGCCCTGAAGCAGCACAAGGCCAACCTGGACAACCCGGTCTCCGGCTACATCCGCTACGCGGTCTTCCCGCAGAGCGTCAAGCCGTTCGACAACGTCCACTGCCGCAAGGCCGTGATCTACGGCGCCGACCACGAGTCGCTGCAGACCGCTCGCGGTGGCCCGGTCGCCGGTGGCGACATCGGCACCAACATGCTGCCGCCGTCCGTCCCCGGTTCCGAGGGCCAGAAGTACGACCCGTACGAGTCGGCCACGACGAACAAGAACGGCAACGTCGCCAAGGCCAAGGAAGAGCTCAAGGCCTGCGGTCAGCCGAACGGCTTCAAGACCACCATCGCGGTCCGTAACAACAAGCCGGTCGAGGTCGCCACGGCCGAGTCCCTCCAGGCCTCGCTGAAGAAGGTCGGCATCACCGTCGACATCGACCAGTTCGACGGTGCCCAGACCACCGGCATCATCGGTAGCCCCGAGAACGTGAAGAAGAAGGGCTACGGCATCATCATCATGGGCTGGGGTCCGGACTTCCCGACCGTCCAGGGCTACGGCATGCCGCTGTGGGACAGCAAGTACATCCTCGAGAGCGGCAACAACAACTTCGCCCTGATCAAGGACAAGTCGATCGACGGTCTCTTCGACGACTACGTCAAGGAGCTCGACGAGGCGAAGAAGGTCGAGATCTCCACGGAGATCAACCACAAGGTCTCGGAGGGCGCGTACTACCTGCCCTTCGTCTTCGAGAAGTTCATCAACTGGCGCTCCAGCCGTCTCGCGAACGTCTACACGACCGACAACTACAGCGGTCAGTACGACTTCGTGAACCTCGGCCTGAAGAAGTAACACCGACCGGCGCACCCGCCATACGGCACGAAAGGCAGGTGAAGGCCGGCGCGGCGTGACCCGCGGGCCACCGGATGACCTCCGGTGGCCCGCGGCACCGCCGCCGGGCCGAGAGCAGTGCTCGCATACCTCATCAGGCGGCTCTTCGCCGCCGCAGTGATGCTGGTGGTCATCATTCTGGTGGTCTTCGGCATCTTCTTCCTCGTCCCCCGCTGGGCGGGCGTGGACCCGGCCACGATGTTCGTGGGCAAGCAGGCCGACCCCGCGGCGATCGAGGCCGTGCGGCAGAAGCTCGGTCTGGCAGACCCGATCTTCGCCCAGGTCTGGGAGTTCTTCAAAGGCCTCTTCGTCGGGCGCACCTACGCGGCCGGCGGCGACGTCACGAACTGCGCAGCCCCCTGCTTCGGCTACTCCTTCCGCAACGAGCAGGCCATCTGGCCGGTTCTCACCGACCGCTTCCCAGTGACCCTGGCTCTCGCGCTCGGTGCCGCCATCCTGTGGCTGATCTTCGGTGTCGCGGCGGGCGTGCTCTCCGCGCTCAAGCGCGGTTCCCTCTGGGACCGTGGCGCGATGATCGTCGCCCTCGGCGGCGTCTCGCTCCCCATCTACTTCACCGGCCTGCTGTCGCTCGCGATCTTCAGCTACGGACTGGGCTGGATCGACGCCCAGTACGTGCCCATCGAGGAGAGCTTCACCGGCTGGTTCGGCGGCATGATCCTGCCCTGGGTCACGCTGGCCTTCCTCTACGCGGCGATGTACGCCCGGATCACCAGAGCCACCATGCTGGAGGTCCTGGGCGAGGACTACATCCGCACGGCCCGAGCCAAGGGCCTGCGCGAACCCGTCGTCATCGGCAAGCACGCGATGCGTTCCACCATGACGCCGATCCTCACCATGCTCGGCATGGACCTCGGCGCCCTGATCGGCGGCGCGATCCTCACCGAGACCACGTTCAGCCTTCCCGGCCTCGGGCAGGCGGTTCTCAAGGCGATCAGCGACAAGGACCTGCCCGTCATCCTGGGCGTCACGCTGATCACCTCGCTCGCGGTGATCATCGCGAACCTCCTGGTGGACCTGCTGTACGCCGTGATCGACCCCCGAGTGAGGCTCTCATGACCGAACTCAGCAAGAGTGGAGCCGCGGTGAGCGAGCCCGTCAAGGACTCGCCCGCCCCCTCCGCCTTCCTCGAAGTCCGCGACCTGAAGGTGCACTTCCCGACCGACGACGGCCTGGTCAAGTCCGTCGACGGGCTCAGCTTCACGCTGGAGAAGGGCAAGACCCTCGGCATCGTCGGCGAGTCGGGCTCCGGCAAGTCGGTCACCTCGCTCGGCATCATGGGCCTGCACACCGCGGGCCAGTACGGCAAGCGCAAGGCGCAGATCTCCGGCGAGATCTGGCTCGACGGCACGGAACTGCTCTCCGCCGACCCGGACTACGTGCGCAAGCTGCGTGGCCGCGAGATGGCGATGATCTTCCAGGACCCGCTGTCGGCGCTGCACCCGTACTACACGATCGGTCAGCAGATCGTGGAGGCGTACCGGATCCACCACAAGGTCGACAAGAAGGTGGCGCGCAGGCGTGCCGTCGAGATGCTCGACCGGGTCGGCATCCCCCAGCCGGACAAGCGGGTCGACAGCTATCCGCACGAGTTCTCCGGCGGTATGCGCCAGCGCGCGATGATCGCGATGTCGCTGGTCAACAACCCCGAGCTGCTGATCGCGGACGAGCCGACGACCGCCCTGGACGTGACCGTCCAGGCGCAGATCCTCGACCTGATCCGGGACCTGCAGCAGGAGTTCGGCTCCGCGGTCATCATCATCACCCACGACCTGGGCGTCGTCGCCGAGCTCTCCGACGACATCCTGGTGATGTACGGCGGCCGTTGCATCGAGCGGGGCCCGGCCGAGAAGGTCTTCTACGAGCCCAGGCACCCCTACACCTGGGGCCTGCTCGGCTCCATGCCGCGCCTGGACCGTGAGCAGACCGAGCGGCTGATCCCGGTCAAGGGCTCCCCGCCCTCGCTGATCAACATCCCCTCGGGCTGCGCCTTCAACCCGCGCTGCTCGTACGCGGACGTCCCCAAGGACAACGTCACCCGCACGGTCCGCCCCGAGCTGACCGAGGTCGGCAGCCAGCACTGGGCCGCCTGCCACATGACGCACGAGCAGCGGGAACGGATCTGGACCGAAGAGATTGCGCCGAAGCTGTGAGTGACAAAGCAGAGGACAAACCCGTGGCCATCCCCGCGCAGAGCGACGGCACGGCGACTCTCACCAAGGACGCCGCCCCCGGCGAGACGCTCCTGAAGGTGACCGGCCTGCAGAAGCACTTCCCGATCCGCAAGGGCCTGCTCCAGCGGCAGGTCGGCGCGGTACGGGCGGTCGACGGCATCGACTTCGAGGTCAGGTCCGGCGAGACGCTCGGTGTCGTGGGCGAGTCGGGCTGCGGCAAGTCGACGATGGGCCGGCTGATCACGCGGCTGCTCGAACCGACCGCGGGCAAGGTCGAGTTCGAGGGCAAGGACATCACGCACCTCAGCGTCGCGGGCATGCGCCCGATGCGCCGTGACGTCCAGATGATCTTCCAGGACCCGTACTCGTCGCTGAACCCGCGCCACACGATCGGCACGATCATCAGCGCCCCCTTCAAGCTCCAGGGCGTCTCGCCCGAGGGCGGCATCAAGAAGGAGGTCCAGCGGCTGCTGTCGGTGGTCGGTCTCAACCCCGAGCACTACAACCGCTACCCGCACGAGTTCTCCGGCGGCCAGCGCCAGCGCATCGGCATCGCCCGCGCGCTCGCGCTCAACCCGAAGATGGTCGTGGCGGACGAGCCGGTCTCCGCGCTCGACGTGTCGATCCAGGCACAGGTGGTGAACCTGCTGGACGACCTCCAGCAGGAGCTGGGCCTCACGTACGTGATCATCGCGCACGACCTCTCCGTCGTACGCCATGTCTCGGACCGTATCGCCGTGATGTACCTCGGCAAGATCGTCGAGCTGGCCGACCGCGAGTCGCTCTACAAGGCGCCGATGCACCCGTACACCAAGGCGCTGATGTCGGCCGTGCCGATCCCGGACCCCCGGCGCAAGTCGGCCAAGAGCGAGCGCATCCTGCTCAAGGGCGATGTGCCCTCGCCGATCTCGCCGCCGAGCGGGTGCCGCTTCCACACGCGGTGCTGGAAGGCCACGCAGATCTGCACGACCACCGAGCCGCCGCTCCTGGAGCTGAAGCCCGGTCAGCAGGTGGCCTGCCACCACCCGGAGAACTTCGAGGACCAGGCACCGCAGGACACCGTGCTGCTGACCGCCGCGAAGGAGGCGGCTGAGCTGGTGGCCGACGAGGTGCTCGCGGAGTCCGCGGCGACGTCGGCGGCGGTCGCGGCCGAGGTGGCGGCAGCCACGGAGACGCCGGTCGCCAAGGAGTCCCCGGCGGTTGCCAAGGATGCTCCGGCTTCCGAGGAGGCACCGGCTTCCGAGGAAGTTCCGGTGAAGGACGCTCCCGCAGAGGCCGCCCCCGAGGCCGCCGAAGCCTCCGAGGGTGACGCTCCCGCCAAGGAGAAGTAAGTAACACCGAGCCCCTGCCTTGCAATGGAAGGCAGGGGCTCAGTGCTGGGCGAGAATGTTCGGGTGATTCAGGAACTCTTCACCCCGTCCGTCCAGCACACACTCGACCTGGTCGGCATCTTCGTCTTCGCGATCTCCGGTGCCCTGCTGGCCGTCCGCAAGAACTTCGACGTCTTCGGCATCGCCGTCCTCGCCGAGGTCACCGCGCTGGGCGGCGGGCTGTTCCGGGACCTGATCATCGGAGCCGTGCCGCCCGCGGCCTTCACGGATCTGGGCTACTTCCTCACCCCGCTGCTCGCCGCCCTGCTGGTCTTCTTCCTCCACCCCGAGGTGGAGCGGATCCAGCTCGGGGTGAACATCTTCGACGCGGCCGGACTCGGCCTCTTCTGCGTCGCGGGCACGACGAAGGCATACGAGTACGGGCTCGGCCTCACTGCCTCGGCGACCCTCGGACTCGCGACCGCGGTCGGCGGCGGTGTGCTGCGGGACGTCCTCGCCAACGAGGTTCCCTCGCTGCTGCGCTGGGACCGCGACCTCTACGCCGTGCCCGCCATCGTCGGCAGCGCGATGGTCGCCCTGTGCATCCGCTACGACGCCCTGAACACCCTCACCTCGGCGCTTGCCGTAGTCACGGCCTTCACACTGCGGCTGCTCGCGATGCGGTACCACTGGCGCGCGCCCCGCGCGTGGCACCGCCGCTCGACGGCGGTCGAGGTGGCGGAGTGATTCGAGGTGCCGGAGCGAGCCGGAGTGAGGCGGACCACGGGCCGTTTCACGTGATCGAAACAGAAAAAGCTACTGCTTAGTAATTACCTGTTGTACCGTTCAGGCATGTCAGAAGCAGCTTCCGTGCACGCGGTACGGGCCAGGATCGGCGACAGCGAGTTCGACCGCGACACCGCGGTCACCCGTCGCGCGCCCGGCGTCTACGACATCGACCTGTCCGCCGGTTGGACGATCATCAGTGCCGTCAACGGCGGCTACCTGCTCGCGGTCCTCGGCCGCGCGCTCGCGGACGCCCTGCCGCACGCCGACCCGTTCACGATCTCCGCGCACTACCTCACCGCGTCCCAGCCGGGCCCGGCGGTCGTCCGCACCGACGTCGTACGCACCGGTCGCACCCTCTCCACCGGCCAGGCGTCCCTGTACCAGTACGACGACCAGGGCCGCGAGGTCGAGCGGATCCGCGTGCTCGCCTCGTACGGAGACCTCGACGGCCTGCCCGACGACGTCCGTACGACGGCCCGGCCGCCCGCGATTCCGCCCATGGACCAGTGCTTCGGACCCGAGGACGGACCCGCCCCCGTCTCCGGCAGCTCCGCCATCGCCGACCGGCTGATGCTCAAGCTGGACCCCGCCACCCTGGGCTGGGCGCTCGGATCGCCGTCGGGCAAGGGCGAGATGCGGGCCTGGTTCGGCCTCGCCGACGGCCGCGACCCGGACCCCCTCTCGCTGCTCCTCGCGGTGGACGCGCTGCCGCCGACCGCCTTCGAACTCGGCCTGTCCGGCTGGGTACCGACCGTCGAGCTGACCGTGCACGTCCGCTGCCGCCCGGCCCCGGGCCCTCTCCGCGTCTCCATCACCACCCGCAACCTCGCCGGCGGCTTCCTGGAGGAGGACGCGGAGGTATGGGACAGCACGGACCGCCTGGTCGCCCAGTCACGGCAACTGGCAAGGGTGCGCCTCGGTTAGATGCGGTTCGGGCGGCGCCCCGAAGGGGCGCGGGGAACCGCGCGCCCAGCCGCAACGCACCCGCAGACGAAACAACGCACCCGGCGGAGCGCCTTCGTAGGGGTGATTGAGCCGGGCTGTGCCGGAGCCACAGGCTGGGCACAGCGTGAACCCAATCGAGGCACATGGGCGGTTGGTTGCATGCAGCTCTCAGAAACCGCTCAGAATCCGGGAGTTGTCCTCATGAAGCGTGTACGCCATGTCCCCGCCGTCGCCCTGTTGGTGCTGTCCCCGCTGCTCCTGACGGCCTGTGGATCCGGCTCGGACGACTCCTCGTCCTCGGGCAACGGCAACGGCAACGGCACCTCGGGGCAGCGGAGTTGCCAGGCGCCGTCGGGTGCGCCGAGCGGGGCTCCGTCGGGAATGCCCGGCGGGGCACCGTCCGGGGCGCCTTCAGGAGCACCCTCGGGGGCGCCGTCCGGTGCCGCCACGGGGAAGGCCCCGTCGGGCGCGCCCTCGGGGATGCCGTCGGGAGCGCCCAGTGGCGGTCCCGGTGGCGGGCAGGGTGGCGGCCCGGGCGGAGGCTGCGGGACCGGTGGCCAGCAGGGGCAGGGTCAGGGGCAGCAGGCCCAGGGCTGATCCGCTCGCGTCCGGTGGTGCAGGGCGCGAAGGGCGCGTACGACAGCGTCGTACGCGCCCTTCGCGCGTGCGGGCCGAGTCGTGGCGCGGGGTGTCAGCCCAGCCAGTGGCGGCGGCCGATGCTGATCAGCCGCATCCGGCGGGTGGCCACCCGGGCCACCTGGTCCAGCTCCTCGGGGGCCGCCTCCAGGAACGTACTGGCGGTCATCAGCATCTGGTCGACGTACAGACCGGCGAGCATCAGCAGGTCGTCGTCGCTCCAGCCGGCGGACTCGGGCTGCTTGGCCAGTTCGGCCTTCACCTCGTCGGTGAACCGGGCCATCTGCTCCGCGATCGCGGAACGGACCTTCTGTACACCGCCGTTGCGCTCGCGGGCGATGAACCGGATGTGCGCGGGGTGCTCGCGCACGTGACGGGCGATCAGGGCGACCGCACCGTCTATGCGTGCGTCGCTGTCGCCGGACGCCGACACCGTGCCGGCGATCATCGGGTGCAGGCTGCCCAACGCCTCCTCGACCAGGGCGACTCCGAGATCCGCGGTCGAGTGGAAGTGCCGGTAGAAGGCGGTCGGGGCGACTCCGACGGCACGGGTGACCTCGCGCAGACCCAGACTGCTGAGGCTCTGCTCCTCCAGCAGGCCCAACGCGGCGTCCAGGAACGCCTGTCGGGTCTTCTGCTTCTGGGCCTGCCGGATGCCGAGGGTGTGACTCATGCCATGTAGTTAACAACTGTTCTCTGTAATGGGAAAGTCGTACAGCGCGCTAGACTGTGGAGTCAGTGAACAACTGTAACCACAAGCGTTCACCGAGTTGTCGGGTCCCGGAAACATCCGGGGGCATCCGGACCGTACGGAGCTGTGCGGAGCGGACACGGCGGCTCGCCGGACTTCCACGAGAGGCATCCCATGCTGTTCCTCGTCGCAGCGCTCCTGCTGCTGGGCCTCATGCTCGGCACCGTGGCCCACGCCCCGCTGTCCTTCACCCTTGTCGCCGCCGCCGTCATCGGCGTGTGGCTGGCCGTCTTCGCGGTCCGCGAGCGCCACGGCCGGCGCCGCGAGACGTCGAACTGAACCGCCCGAACTCCACAGTCACCCACGCTCAACCACCCACGCCCACCTGCCTGTTCGACCGCCTGTTGGGAGCAGACACATGGAACTCACCACCGCCGCCCCGCGGCGCCGGAGCACGGTCCGTGACGCCGACGGCATGGCCGTCGCGTCGTTCATCCTCGGCCTCGTCGGCCTGCTGGCCCTGAACATCTTCCTGGGCCCCGTCGCCATCGCCCTCGCCTCGGCGGCCCTCTACCGCGGCACCACCCGCCGCGGCCGCGCCTTCCTCGGCCTCACCCTGGGAATAGCCGACCTCCTGGTCCTGCTGGCCTTCATGTCAGCGGACAGCACACTGTCGTGGAGCTTCTGAGGCCACCGCGCCCCAAAGGGGCGCGGGGAACTGCGCGACCAGCCACAACGCACCCGCAGGCGACGTACCGGACTTCCAGCGGAGCGCTGAGCTCCGGGTGCCTGGTCAAGAGGGACTGAGCAAGAGCCCCGGTGGGGCACCCCGGCTCAGGCCCCGCAAACGGCCCCCGCCCGACAGGCCCACCAGACAGCGGGCCCTAGAATCGGGCCTACCATGGCATACCTCGACCACGCCGCGACCACCCCGATGCTCCCGGAGGCGGTCGAGGCAATGACCGCGCAGTTCTCCGTCACCGGCAACGCATCCTCCCTGCACGCCGCCGGCCGCCGCGCCCGCCGCACGGTCGAGGAAGGCCGCGAAACCCTCGCGGACGCCCTGGGCGCCCGCCCGAGTGAGGTGGTCTTCACCTCCGGCGGCACCGAGGCCGACAACCTCGCCGTGAAGGGCCTGTACTGGTCCCGCCGCGACGCAGACCCGGCCCGCACCCGGATCCTCGCGAGCCCGGTGGAGCACCACGCGGTCCTCGACGCGGTCCACTGGCTCGGCGAGCACGAGGGCGCCACGGTCGAGTACCTCCCGGTCGACCGATACGGCCGCGTCGACCCCGACGCCCTCCGCGAGGCCATCGCGCGCAACCCCGACGACGTCGCCCTCGCGACCGTCATGTGGGCGAACAACGAGATCGGCACGGTCATGCCGGTCCGCGAACTGGCCGATGTGGCAGGGGAGTTCGACATCCCGCTGCACGCCGACGCCGTCCAGGCCTTCGGTCAGGTCCCCGTCGACTTCGGCGCCTCGGGCCTCGCCGCGATGACCGTCTCGGGCCACAAGATCGGCGGCCCGTACGGCATCGGGGCGCTGCTGCTGGGCCGTGAATACAGCCCCGTACCGGTCCTGCACGGCGGGGGCCAGGAGCGGCACGTACGCTCCGGCACCCTGGACGTGCCCGCCGTCGCCGCGTTCGCCGTGGCGGGGCGGACCGCCGCCGAGCAGCGCGAGTGGTTCGTGCGCGAGATCGGCGGGCTGCGCGACGACCTGGTCGACGCCGTCCGCCAGGCCGTGCCGGACGCGATCCTCGGCGGGGACCCGTCGAGCGGGGGCCGCCTGCCGGCCAACGCCCACTTCACGTTCCCCGGCTGCGAGGGCGACTCGCTGCTCCTGCTGCTCGACGCGCAGGGCATCGAGTGCTCCACGGGCTCCGCGTGCACGGCGGGCGTGGCCCAGCCGAGCCATGTCCTCCTCGCCACGGGCACCGACCCCGACCTCGCCCGTGGCACGCTCCGCTTCTCCCTCGGCCACACCTCGACGGAGACGGACGTCGAGGCGGTCGCGAAGGCGATCGGACCGGCGGTGGAGAGGGCCCGGACGGCGGGGCTCAGCTAGACGCTCCGCCGCAGGGGTGGTGCTTCGGCTGCGGGCCCGGTCGTGGCTGGTCGCGCAGTTCCCCGCGCCCCTGACGGGGCCCGCGTCCGCCTACGCGCTGCGCGTGGACGGCTCTGCCGACGGGGAGGCCGACCGCTCGGCCGCCTCGCGCACCAGGGGTATGTACCGCTTCCAGTCCCAGTGCGGGCCCGGGTCCGTGTGGTCCGTGCCCGGGACCTCGACATGGCCGATGATGTGCTCCCGGTCGACCGGGATGTCGTACCGGGCGCAGATACGGGCCGTCAGACGGGCCGAGGCCTCGTACATCGCGTCCGTGAAGTCCTTCGGGCGGTCCACGAAGCCCTCGTGCTCGATTCCGACGCTCCGCTCGTTGAAATCGCGGTTGCCCGCGTGGAAGGCCACGTCCAGCTCGCGGATCATCTGAGTGACACGGCCGTCCTGCCGGACGATGTAGTGCGTGGCGGCGCCGTGCGCCGGGTTCTGGAAGACCTTCACCGCGCTCGCGTAACTGCCCTGTGTGACATGGATGATCACGCGGTCTATGCCGAAGTCGTCCGGCCGGTCGGCCATACGCCAGTTCGACGAGGACGCCGCCACCCAGCGCGCGCCCCGGAAGTCGACCTCACCCTCCTTGCGCGGCTTCTCCACGCTCGGCAGCCGCCACCACATACGTCTGAGATCGTCCTGGGCCAGCACGGCCGTGCCAACGGCGGCCACGGCCCCGCCGATGAGCAGCGCACGGCGCCCGATGTGCCGGTCCGTGTCCTTGGCCGTGTCCCCACCCTGATCGTGCATGTCTAGTCGAACGGATACTCGTGGGCTCCGGTTCCCACGGACCCGTACCCTGGAAGGGTTATGACTGAGACCTCGCAGCGCCCCCTTCGCGTACTGGCCGCCATGTCCGGTGGTGTGGACTCCGCCGTCGCCGCCGCCCGTGCCGCGGAAGCAGGGCATGACGTGACCGGTGTCCACCTCGCCCTCTCGGCGAACCCGCAATCGTTCCGCACGGGTGCGCGTGGCTGTTGCACCATCGAGGATTCGCGCGACGCCCGCCGCGCCGCGGACGTCATCGGCATCCCGTTCTACGTATGGGACCTCGCCGAGCGCTTCCGCGAGGACGTGGTCGAGGACTTCGTCGCGGAGTACGAGGCCGGCCGCACGCCGAACCCCTGTCTGCGCTGCAACGAGAAGATCAAGTTCGCCGCCCTGCTCGACAAGGCCCTCGCCCTCGGCTTCGACGCGGTCTGCACGGGCCACTACGCCAAGGTGATCGTGAACGACGACGGCACGCGCGAACTGCACCGCGCCTCGGACATGGCCAAGGACCAGTCGTACGTCCTCGGTGTGCTGGACGACCGTCAGCTCGCGCACGCGCTCTTCCCGCTCGGCGACACGCTCACCACGAAGGACGAGATCCGCGCGGAGGCCGAGCACCGGGGCCTCGCCGTCGCCAAGAAGCCGGACTCGCACGACATCTGCTTCATCGCCGACGGCGACACCCAGGGCTTCCTCGCGAACCGCCTCGGCAAGGCGGAGGGCGACATCGTCGACGAGTCCGGCACGGTCCTCGGCAGCCACGAGGGCGCGTTCGGCTTCACGATCGGCCAGCGCAAGGGCCTGCGCATCGGCACCCCGGCCCCAGACGGCAAGCCGCGGTACGTCCTGGACATCTCGCCCGTGGACAACACCGTGACGGTCGGCCCGGCGGCCGCCCTGGACGTCTTGGCCCTCACGGCCGTCAAGCCCCGCTGGTGCGGCGCCGCTCCGGCCGGCCCGGGCACGTACACCGCCCAGCTCCGCGCCCACGGCGGCGAGACGACAGTCACCGCCGAGCTCGTCGACGGCGAGCTCCGGGTGCGCTTCACCGAGCCCGTCCGCGGCGTCGCCCCCGGCCAGGCGATCGTCCTCTACGACGACACCCGCGTGGTCGGCTCGGCGACGATCGCGACGACCACACGCGCGGCGACCGCACTGGCCTGAGACACGGCCCGGCACCGGCCTCCACGGCTACTACCGCTGCACGGGGGCTGTACAGCGGTTGTACGGCTACCCGGCGAAGAACTCCGCCAGCGCCGGTGCCAGGACCCCGGGATCCACCATGTGGGTCTGACCGTCCAGCACGCGGTACGTCCCGTCCGGTGCCGCCTCCGCGGTGGCCCGGGCGGACTCGCGCATCCACTCGGGGCTCGCGCCGCCCGCCAGGGCCAGCACGGGCACGGGGACGGAGGCGAGGCGCTTGCGGGGCACCAGTCCGTCGCCCATCACGGCGTTGTCGTACGCGAGGGTCGGGGCGACCGCCTCCAGGGCCGGCCACACGGCGGAGTGCCGCATGCCCCTGATGACCTCGGGGGGCGCCCCGGTCAGGGCGATGAACAGCTCCACCGCGTCTCCGCGCCTGCCCTGCGCCAGCAGCTGGGTGAGGCGCTCGGTGTACTCCGCGCGCTGTTTTTCGCCCCCTTCGTAGACGGCGAACGGCGGTTCGTAGACGGCCACTTTGCCGATCGGCAGCCCGCTCGCCGCCGCCTCCAGGGCCAGCGCGGCGCCCGACGACATGCCGTACAGGGCCGCGTTGCCGTCGCCCGTGGCCTCGATGAGAGCCGCGATGTCCTCGACTTCCCGGGCCACCGCGAAGGGCTCCGTGTCACCGCTCTCGCCGCGGCCCCTGCGGTCGTACACGACCGCACTGAACCGGTCCGACAGGAGCGAGGCCAGGGGCGCGTCCGAGGCGCCCGTGGCCATGGCCCCGGTCACGAAGATGACCGCCGGGCCCTCACCACTGACTTCGTACGCGATAGGCGTGCCGTCGCGCGAGATCGTCTTCTTCTCCATGCCTGTGAGGACTGCCGGGCGGTCCGGAACTCATCGGTGGGACACGGATCTGCTCGGGGTCAGACGACTTCCACTTCGTAGAAGCACAGGTGGTCCTTGATCTCGGCGACCTCCGGCTTCGGGTCGGGGTATGTCCAGACAAGGTCGGGGGCGTCCGGCAGCGACCAGTAGGACGCGTCGCCCTTGAAGGGGCAGTGAGTGCTGGTCTCCGACCGGGTCAGCAGATCCAGGCGTACGTCCTCCGCGGGTAGGTAGTAGCGCACGGGCAGGCCCGTCTCGCGCAGCAGCAGCGGGCGTGTGCTCTCGGCGAGCACCTGTCCGCCGTGCACGACACGGACGTGATCGGTGCCCTGCTCGATGGTGATGCGGTGGCCTTGGGTCACGGCTTTTCGGCCTCCTCGGGTAGCGGTCTCGTCCTCTACAGCGCAGGCTGCTGTCGTGTTCTTCCCCGGCTTTCCGGCCACTTTTCTTACTCTCTGCTGTCCTGTTCCGTCCGTTTCTTTCCGTTCCTTTCCTGGCTGCTCTCCGGCGGAGGTCCTCATGGGAGCCACGCGCCTGACCCGCAACCGCAAGACCCTGGCCCACCAGGTCCGATACGCCCTGAGGTATCCCGAGAGGGTCCCCGCGCACGCGCGCAGGGCCACGCGTGACGCCTGGCTGCGGCTGCGGTACGGCCATGACCACATCGCGTACTACCGGGCCGTGATGGCCTCGGACACCGCGCGCGGCGCCGAGTCGGCGGTGGGGCACAACCCGTCACGCGACCGGTGGACCCAGATCGGCCGGATGCAGTTCGACTACCTGACGGGGCACGGGCTGAAGCCGGGGCACCGGATGCTGGAGATCGGCTGCGGGAACCTGCGCGCCGGGAGGCTGTTCATCGACTACCTGGAGAGCGGCCACTACTACGGGATCGACATCTCGCCGGACATCCTCATCGCGGCCCAGGACACCCTCGTACGGGAGGGTCTGCAGGACCGGCTGCCGCATCTGACGCTCACCGACGATCTGACGTTCGCGTTCCTGCCGGACGCGTATTTCGACGTGGTGCACGCGCACAGCGTGTTCTCGCACTCGCCGCCGCACGTCATCGAGGAGTGCTTCGCGCACATCGGCCGGATTCTGGCGCCCGGCGGCTTCTTCGACTTCACCTTCGACCGGACCGAGGGCAGGGAACACCAGGTCCTCCGCGAGGACTTCTACTACCGCACCGAGACCCTCGTCGCACTCGCCGCGACCCATGGCCTGTCGGCCCGCTTCATGGACGACTGGGAGGCCCTGCCGCACCGCCAGTCGAGGATGAGGGTGACGGCGATGTCGGAGCCGGGCCCGTGATTCCGGATCCGGCTGGTGATGTCGGTGCCGGGTCGTAGCGTGGAGCCATGAATATCTGCGTCTTCCTCTCGGCCGCCGACCTCGACGAGCGCTACACCCGCCCCGCCCGCGAGTTCGCCGAACTGCTCGGCAAGGGCGGGCACACGCTGGTGTGGGGCGGTTCGGACGTCGGGCTCATGAAGGTGGTCGCCGACGGTGTGCAGGAGGCCGGAGGGCGGCTGCTGGGCGTCTCCGTGGAGTTCCTGGCGGCCAAGGCGCGCGCGGGCGCCGACGAGATGGTCATCGCGGGCGACCTCGCGGAGCGCAAGGCGCTGCTCCTGGAGAAGGCCGACGCCGTCGTGATCATGGTCGGCGGCACGGGCACGCTCGACGAGGCCACGGAGATCCTGGAGCTGAAGAAGCACGGGCACACCGACAAGCCGGTCGTCCTGCTCAACACCGCGGGCTTCTACGACGGCCTGAAGGAGCAGTTCCGCCGTATGGAGGACGAGGGCTTCCTGCCGCTGCCCCTCACGGAGCTCGTGTTCTTCGCCGAGGAGCCCGTCGGGGCGCTGGCCTACCTGGAGGAGAGCCAGGGCACGCAGTGAGCCGCCGGGGCACACAGCGGGCCCGGGGGCACCGGTTGTAGGGCCCGGCGGGGGAGGGACACGCGCGTGCGAGCATGGCGGGCATGCCTACTCATCTGATCACCGGGGCCGGTTCCGGCATCGGCGCGGCCGTCGCCCGCCGCCTCCACGCGCGCGGGGACGAACTCGTCCTGCACGCGCGCGACGCGGGCCGCGCGAAGGAGCTGGCCGCGGAGTTCCCCGGGGCCCGGACCCTCGTCGGTGACCTCGCGGACCCGGACCGGCTCTCCTGGGCGTTCTCGCACCAGACGCTGCCCGACCGGATCGACTCGCTGATGCACATCGCGGGTGTCGTCGACCTCGGCCCGGTCGGCGAGCTGACCCCCAGGACATGGCGTCACCAGCTCGATGTGAACCTGATCGCGCCCGCCGAGCTGACCCGCCACTTCCTGCCCCAACTCCGCGTCACCCAGGGGCATGTGATCTTCGTCAACTCCGGCGCCGGCCTCAGCGCCTCCGCCGGCTGGTCCGCGTACGCGGCCTCCAAGCACGGCCTGAAGGCCCTTGCCGACGCCCTGCGCAACGAGGAGCACGCGAACGGCGTCCGCGTCACGACCGTCTATCCCGGCCGCACGGCGAGCCCCATGCAGGCCAAGGTCCACCAGCAGGAGGGCAAGGAGTACGACGCCTCGAAGTGGATCGACCCCGAGTCCGTCGCGACGAGCATCCTCATGGCCCTCGACCTGCCCCGCGACGCGGAGATCAACGACCTGACGGTACGCCCCGGCCGCTGACCGGGATCCGACGCGGGGCACGGACACGGCACCGAATCCGGGCGCGGACACAGCACCGGACCCGGCCCCGCATCCGACCCGGACCCGGCCTCGCATCCGGCCTCGGGCCGGGACCCGGATCCGGACCGTGGCGTCCCGTTCCGCGGGCATTCCGTAGGCTGCCCGGGTGAGCGAAAACAGCGAGTTCAGGCCCGGCCCCGCGACCGGTGTCGGGTCGATGCCGGGCGGGGACGCCCGGGAGGCCGCCAAGACCGTGGCCGGGACCTTCGAGGGCCCCGAGACGGGCATGCCGTTCCTGGCGGAACTGCCCGCGCGCGGGCCCGGCGCCGACATGATCGGGCGGACCGCCGGGATGCTCGCCGAGCTGTACGCGCGCGTGGAGCCCAGCGGCTGGCGGCTCGGGGACCGCCCGGGGCGGGACACCAAGCGGGCCAGGTCCTGGCTCGGCGAGGACCTCGACGCCCTGGAGGAGTTCACCCAGGGCTACCAGGGCCCGCTGAAGGTCCAGGCGGTGGGTCCCTGGACGCTCGCCGCCGCCCTGGAACTGCGCCACGGCGAGGTCGCGCTCTCCGACCCCGGCGCCTGCCGGGACCTCGCCGGATCGCTCGCCGAGGGACTGCGCGAACACCTCGCCGAGGTCCGCCGTCGCGTGCCCGGCGCCGACGTCGTGCTGCAGCTCGACGAACCGTCCCTCTTCGCCGTACTGAGCGGCCGGGTGAGGTCCGCGAGCGGCTACCGCACCCACCGGGCCGTCGACCGGCAGCTCGTCGAGGCCACGCTGCGGGACGTCGTCGGAGTACAGGCCGGCGGCCCGGTCGTCGTGCACTCGTGCGCCCCCGACGTCCCGTTCGCGCTGCTGCGCAGAGCAGGAGCGACCGCCGTCTCCTTCGACTTCGCTCTCCTCACCGAGCGTGACGACGACACGATCGGGGAAGCGGTGGAAGGGGGGGCCAAGCTCTTCGCCGGTGTCGTCCCGGGGACGGATGCCGCATTGTCAGACCCTGCCGGTAGCGTCATGGGTGTCAGGACGCTGTGGCGCAGGTTGGGGCTGAATCCGGGGCTTCTCACGGACGCGGTCACACTCACCCCGTCGTGCGGACTCGCGGGCGCTTCCCCCGAGTACGCGCGCCAGGCACTCGCCCACTGCGCCCGGGCGGCGAGATCCCTCGCGGACAACCCAGAGTAACGGGAGGACGACACGGTGGCCGGCGACAAGGACGCACAGATGGCCTCGGCTGCGGGGCCCGTGCCCGCCGAGGCTCGGGAGAAGCACGCGCAGCTCGCTGAGCAGATCGAGGAGCACCGCTTCCGGTACTACGTGAAGGACGCGCCGGTCGTCAGCGACGCCGACTTCGACAAACTCCTGCGCGCCCTTGAGGCGTTGGAGGACGAGCATCCCGAGCTGCGCACCCCCGACTCACCGACCCAGAAGGTCGCGGGGGCGTACGAGACGGAGTTCACGGCAGTCCAGCACCGCTCGCGCATGCTCTCCCTGGACAACGCCTTCGACGACGAGGAGCTGGCCGGCTGGGCGGACCGCGTCGCCAAGGAGGTCGGCACCTCCGACCACCACTTCCTGTGCGAGCTGAAGGTCGACGGCCTCGCGGTCAACCTCACGTACGAGCACGGCCGTCTCACCCGCGCGGCGACCCGGGGTGACGGCCGCACGGGCGAGGACATCACGCCCAACGTCCGTACGATCACGGAGATCCCCGACCGTCTGCACGGCGACCGCATTCCGGACCTCGTGGAGATCCGCGGCGAGGTCTACTTCCCGATGGAGAAGTTCGAGGAGCTCAACGCCCGTCTGGTGGAGGCGGGTGACAAGCCCTTCGCCAATCCGCGCAACGCGGCGGCGGGTTCACTCCGCCAGAAGGACCCCCGGATCACCGCGACCAGGCCGCTGCACATGGTCGTCCACGGCATCGGCGCCCTTGAGGGCTTCGACGGCATGAGCCGCCTCTCACAGGCGTACGAACTGCTGCACGCGTGGGGCCTGCCGACGACCCGCTACGGCAAGGTGGTCGACGACCTCGACGGCGTACGGGAGTTCATCGCCTACTACGGAGAGAACCGCCACTCCGTGGAGCACGAGATCGACGGCGTGGTCGTCAAGCTCGACGAGATCCCCCTCCAGGGCCGCCTCGGCTCGACCTCCCGAGCGCCCCGCTGGGCCATCGCCTGGAAGTACGCGCCGGAGGAGGTCAACACCAAGCTGGTCAACATCCGCGTGGGCGTGGGCCGCACGGGCCGCGTCACTCCGTACGCGCAGGTGGAGCCCGTCACGGTGGCCGGCTCCGAGGTCGAGTTCGCCACGCTGCACAACCAGGACGTGGTGAAGGCCAAGGGCGTCCTCATCGGCGACACCGTGGTGCTCCGCAAGGCCGGAGACGTCATCCCGGAGATCCTCGGCCCGGTCGTCGACCTGCGGGACGGCAGCGAGCGGGAGTTCGTGATGCCCGCCGAGTGCCCCGAGTGCGGCACACCGCTGGCGCCCGCCAAGGAGGGCGACATCGACCTCCGCTGCCCGAACGGCCGGACCTGCCCAGCCCAGTTGCGCGAGCGCCTCTTCTACCTCGGCGGCCGCAAGTCCCTGGACATCGAGAACTTCGGTTACGTGGCCGCCGCCGCGCTCACCAAGCCCCTTGAGCCCGCCGAGCCGCCCCTGAGGGACGAGGGCGACCTCTTCGACCTCACCATCGAGCAGTTGCTGCCCATCAAGGCGTACGTTCTCGACCAGGACAGCGGTCTGCCCAAGCGGGATCCGAAGACCGGCGAGGAGAAGATCGCCACGGTCTTCGCCAACCAGGAGGGCGCTCCGAAGAAGAACGCGCTCGCGATGCTGGACTTCATCGCGGCCGCCAAGGAGCGTCCGCTGGCCCGGATCATCACCGGCCTGTCCATCCGGCACGTGGGGCCGGTCGCGGCCGAGGCCCTGGCCCGTGAGTTCCGCTCGATCGAGCGCATCCAGCAGGCCACGGAGGAGGAGCTGGCCGCCGTGGAGGGCGTCGGGCCCACCATCGCCGCCTCCCTGAAGCAGTGGTTCACGGTGGACTGGCACCAGGAGATCCTCCGCAAGTGGAAGGCCGCGGGCGTCCGCATGGAGGAGGAGAGCTCCGGCGAGGACGAGGGGCCCCGTCCGCTCGAAGGGCTCACGGTCGTCGTCACCGGCACCCTGGAACATCACACCCGCGACGGAGCGAAAGAGGCACTCCAGAGCCGGGGAGCGAAAGTGACCGGTTCTGTTTCGAAGAAGACAGCTTTTGTTGTCGTGGGTGACAATCCTGGATCGAAGTATGACAAGGCAATGCAGCTCAAAGTTCCGGTTCTGAACGAGGAGGGCTTCGCCGTCCTGCTCGAACAAGGACCGGAGGCGGCGGCCGAAGTCGCGCTTCCGATCGAGGAGTAGCGGTTGAAGACCACCCGTTCGGCGCATACCAGATGCATACGGGTGGCCGGGTCGCATTCGGGCAACCGTCGACGACCGCTGCCCGTGGAAGCCTTCTGCGGCCTACTGTTGAGGTGTGCGCCTGCCGTGCCCAGCTGCGGTTGGGGCATCCCCTGCTCTTCGGGAGCTCTGGGGAAGGGTTATCAGACGCGGTGCCGTTGAGGGTTAGTCGGGCATCGGGCCGCGTGGCGTGGGCACCGCCGGCTGTGAGAGGGACGGGAATGGAACCGACCGAGAGCGCCGCCCCGGACTCACGGCTGCGCCCACGCTGGGTGACCGGCGTGCGGCGATGGGGGCACCCCTTGCTGGAGCGAAGCCGGGAGTTCGGAGCGGGCCTCAGGGTCGCGCGGCCGACGGGGCGTCCGGGCGGGCAGGTGCGCGCCGCCGGACAGTACAGCGCGGCGGCCGGGCACGGCACGGGCCGCCTCACCTCCGTCCCCGGATCCCCGTCCCACATGCCGGGTCACGAGCCCGAGAAGCAGCCGTCCTGGCCCGCGCTGCCCGCGGCGGTCGTCACGTCGGCGGCCTTCGTCCTGGGCGCGGGCTTCTACCGGGCGTTCACCGGGAACCACGCGCTCTTTCCGTCCGGGTCCACCGGCTGGGCGCTCGCGGTCCTGGTCGGCATCATCGTCGGCCACCTGGTCGCGCTCGGCCGCTCCCGCTGGTGGGGCGGTACGGGCTCCGGCGCGGCCCTCACCCTCGCCGTCCTGCTGCTGTACGGCTGGGTGCCCGCCGGGATGGTCAGCCTCACGGTCGTCGTCCTCGTCGGCATAGCCCGTCGTCATCGCTGGCGGCAGGGCGTGCTGCACGGCGCGGTGGACATCCTCGGCATCGGTGCCGGGGCGCTGGTGCTCGCCGTGTTCGGCCGGGTGCCGTCCGTCGAGACGCCCTGGAAACCGGAGACTTGGACTGTTTACACGGCTCCTTCGGTGGTGTTGGTGGCCGGGGCGTATCTCGTCGTCTCCCGCGCGCTGCTCTGGTACCTCCACGCGCCGCGTACGGCCGGACTGCCGACCGTGGCCCGTACGGCCCTGGTCAGACAGGGGCTGGTCGCCGTCGCGCTGCTCGGCATCGCCCCGCTGATCTGCGTCGTCGCGATCGCCCTCCCCGTGCTCCTGCCGCTCTTCTCGGTTCCCCTCATCGCTCTCGACTCGACGCTCTGGATAGCGCGGGCGCGGGCCGAGGAGCAACTGCGTGACCCCCTCACCGGACTGCCCAACCGCCAGTGGCTGCTCGAACGGACCTGGCGGGCGCTGGACGACGCCGAACGAATCGGCGCACGTTCCGCTCTGATGCTGATCGATCTCGACCGCTTCAGGGCCGTGAATGACACCCTCGGCCACCTCGCCGGAGACCGGCTGCTGTTGCAGATAGCGGACCGGCTGCGGGTGGCGCTGCCGCGCGGGGCGGAGGCCGCGCGGCTCGGCGGGGACGAGTTCGCCGTGTTACTGCCCATCGTCGACTCGACGACGTCCGCGTCGCGGGTCGCCCGCAATCTCGTCGCCGCGCTCGGGTCACCGCTCGACCTCGACGGGCTCACCCTCGTCCTGGAGGCCAGCGCCGGGCTCGCCGTCTTCCCCGATCACGCGCTGGACGCGGAGGGGCTGCTGCGGCGGGCGGACGTCGCGATGTACCAGGCGAAGCGCGACCGCACGGGCGTGGAGGTGTACGAGTCCAAGCGGGACTCCAACACCCCCGACCGGCTCGGACTGCTGGGGGACCTGCGGCGGGCGCTCGACGCGGGAGACGTCGAGCTGCACTACCAGCCCAAGGTCCGCTTCGACGGACAGGTGGCGGGACTCGAAGCACTCGTGCGGTGGGTGCATCCCGAGCGCGGGAAGGTACCGCCGGACGAGTTCATAGCCATCGCCGAGTCGTCCGGGCTGATGCCGCATCTCACCGAGTACGTGCTGGAGACGGCGCTCGCCCAGGTGGCACGGTGGCGGGCCCGCGGGCTGCGGGTGCCGGTCGCCGTCAATGTGTCACCGCGGGACGTGCACACGCCCGGGTTCGCCGGAGCGGTCGCCGCCCGGCTCGCACGGCACGGGGTTCCCGCGGGCGCGCTCCAGCTGGAGATAACGGAACACGTGCTGCTGGAGGACCCGCAGCGGGCCGCGGACACCCTGGCGGGGCTGACGGGGCACGGCGTGAAGATGTCGCTCGACGACTTCGGGACCGGGTATTCGTCGCTGGTGCATCTGCGGCGGCTGCCCGTGAGCGAGCTGAAGATCGACCGGTCCTTCGTGGCGCGGCTCGCCGTGGACACCGAGGACGCCGAGATCGTGCGGTGCACCATCGATCTCGCTCACTCGCTCGGGCTGCTCGTCGTCGCCGAGGGCGTGGAGGACGACGAGACGTGGGAGCGGCTCCGGGATCTCGGGTGCGACGCGGTTCAGGGGTGGCTCGTGGCGGCGGCGATGCCTCCGGAGGAGGCCACGGCGTGGCTGCTCGCGCGGGGGTCCCGGGGGTGGCAGCGCCCGAAGGCCGCCCTGCCCGCGGCGTTGCCCGCGGCGGCTGAGGAGTAGTTCCCCGGGTGCGGGCCGGTGGGTTGTTGCTTTCCCGCCCGCACCACCTGTGACGGGCACCTGACCGGTCAAGGATTCCGGTGGGGCTCCTCGCCGTCGGCGGCCGTCCGCCCAGCCTCCGCCCCGCCTCCGCGGTGGCGCCCGGGAAACCGATGTACGGGGATCTCCGTGTGACCCATAGGATTGGGCCAAACCACACACACTCACCCCTGAGGATCGCTGCATGCCTGGCATCACGCGCGAGGAGGTCGCCCACCTCGCCCGGCTGGCGCGTCTGGAGCTGAAGGGCGAAGAGCTCGACCACTTCGCCGGCCAGCTCGACGACATCATCGGCGCGGTCGCCCGCGTCAGCGAGGTCGCCGACCAAGACGTACCGCCGACCTCCCACCCGCTGCCGCTGACGAACGTCATGCGCGCGGACGAGGTCCGTCCGTCGCTCACCCCCGCGCAGGCGCTCTCCGGCGCCCCGGCCCAGGAGCAGCAGCGTTTCAAGGTGCCGCAGATCCTGGGGGAGGACTAACCACCATGACGGACAGCAACGTCAACATCATCAAGCTCACCGCCGCGGAGATCGCCTCCAAGATCGCCGCGGGCGAGCTCACCGCCGTCGAGGTCACCGAGGCGCATCTCGCGCGCATCGAGGCCGTCGACGAGAAGGTGCACGCCTTCCTGCACGTCGACCGGGACGGGGCGCTCGCCCAGGCCCGTGCCGTCGACGAGAAGCGCGCCAACGGCGAGAAGCTCGGGCCGCTCGCCGGTGTGCCTCTCGCGCTCAAGGACATCTTCACCACCGAGGGCATCCCGACGACCGTCGGCTCGAAGATCCTCGAAGGCTGGATCCCGCCGTACGACGCGACGCTCACCAAGCGGCTGAAGGCCGCCGACGTCGTCATTCTCGGCAAGACCAACATGGACGAGTTCGCCATGGGGTCCAGCACCGAGAACAGCGCGTACGGGCCGACCGGGAACCCGTGGGACCTCACCCGCATCCCCGGCGGATCCGGCGGCGGTTCGTCCGCCGCGCTCGCCTCCTACCAGGCGCCCCTCGCCATCGGCACGGACACCGGCGGCTCCATCCGCCAGCCCGCCTCCGTCACCGGCACGGTCGGCGTGAAGCCGACGTACGGCGCCGTCTCGCGGTACGGCATGGTCGCGTTCTCGTCCTCCCTCGACCAGGGCGGGCCCTGCGCCCGTACGGTCCTCGACGCCGCCCTCCTCCACGAGGTCATCGCCGGGCACGACCCCCTCGACTCCACCTCGATCGACGCGCCCGTCCCGGCCGTGGTCGAGGCCGCCCGCAACGGCAGCGTCGACGGGATGCGCGTCGGTGTCGTCAAGCAGTTCCGCGGCGAGGGCTACCAGGCCGGTGTCGTGCAGCGCTTCGACGAGTCCGTCTCGCTCCTCAAGGAGCTGGGCGCCGAGATCGTCGAGCTGGACTGCCCGTCCTTCGACCTCGCCCTTTCGGCGTACTACCTCATCGCCCCGTCCGAGTGTTCGAGCAACCTCGCCCGCTTCGACGGCCTGCGCTACGGCCTGCGCACCGGCGACGACGGCACGCACTCCGCCGAGGAGGTCACCGCCCTCACCCGTGAGGCGGGCTTCGGTGACGAGGTCAAGCGCCGCATCATGCTCGGCACGTACGCGCTCAGCTCCGGCTACTACGACGCGTACTACGGCAGCGCCCAGAAGGTCCGTACGCTCATCACGCGCGACTTCGAGAAGGCGTTCGAGCAGGTGGACGTGATCGTCTCGCCCACGACGCCGACCACCGCCTTCCCGATCGGCGAGCGCGCCGACGACCCGATGGCGATGTACCTCGCGGACCTGTGCACCATTCCGACGAACCTCGCGGGCAACGCCGCGATGTCGCTGCCCTGCGGTCTCGCGCCGGAGGACAACCTGCCCGTGGGCCTGCAGATCATCGCCCCCGCGATGCAGGACGACCGCCTTTACAAGGTGGGAGCCGCCGTCGAGGCCGCGTTCGTGGAACGCTGGGGGCACCCGCTGATCGAGGAGGCTCCGTCGTTGTGAGTGCCACGGCCAACAAGGCAAAGAACTTCAAGAAGTCGAAGAAGGGGCTGTACCTGTCGCTCGGCAGTACGGCGTTCGGCGCGATCAGCGTCGCCAAGCAGGCCAAGCTGGCCCGCAGCGACGGGGACACCCTGAGGCTCATCGACGCCGCCGTTTCCGCCGCCGCCATCGTCACCGGCCTTGCGATCATCTACCGGGAGCTCAAGCGCCTCGGTGACGACGACGTCCTGCTGGGCTGAGAGGGAAAGTTTCACCGTGACTGTCACGACTGACCTGGTGTCGTACGAGGACGCGCTGGCGTCGTACGACCCCGTCATGGGCCTCGAAGTCCATGTCGAACTCGGCACCAAGACCAAGATGTTCTGCGGCTGCTCCACCGAGCTGGGCGCCGAGCCCAACTCGCAGGCCTGCCCGACGTGCCTCGGCATGCCCGGCGCGCTGCCGGTCGTCAACGCGATCGGCGTCGAGTCCGCGATCAAGATCGGCCTCGCGCTGCACTGCGAGATCGCCGAGTGGTGCCGCTTCGCCCGGAAGAACTACTTCTATCCGGACATGCCGAAGAACTTCCAGACCTCCCAGTACGACGAGCCGATCGCCTTCAACGGCTATCTGGACGTCCAGCTGGAGGACGGCGAGGTCTTCCGCGTGGAGATCGAGCGCGCCCACATGGAGGAGGACACCGGCAAGTCGCTGCACGTCGGCGGCGCGACCGGCCGTATCCACGGCGCCTCGCACTCGCTGCTCGACTACAACCGCGCCGGCATCCCGCTCATCGAGATCGTCACCAAGCCGATCGAGGGCGCCGGCGAGCGCGCTCCCGAGGTCGCCAAGGCGTACGTCGCCGAGCTGCGCGAACTCATCAAGGCGCTCGGCGTCTCGGAGGCCCGCATGGAGCAGGGCCAGATGCGCTGCGACGTGAACCTTTCGCTGCGCCCGCACGGCCGCGAGAAGTTCGGCACCCGGAGCGAGACGAAGAACGTCAACTCGCTGCGGTCCGTCGAGCGCGCGGCCCGTTTCGAGATCCAGCGGCACGCCGCGGTTCTCGACAGCGGCGGAACGATCGTCCAGGAGACCCGCCACTTCCACGAGGACACGGGCTCCACGACATCGGGCCGGGTGAAGGAGGAGGCGGAGGACTACCGCTACTTCCCCGAGCCGGACCTCGTGCCGATCGCCCCGTCGCGCGAGTGGGTCGAGGAGCTGCGCGCGGGCCTGCCCGAGCAGCCGCTGGCCCGGCGCAACCGGCTGCGCGAGGAGTGGGGCATCACCGCCCACGACATGCAGTCGATCCTCAACGCCGGTGCCATCGACTCCATCGTCGCCACCATCGCGGCGGGCGCCGACGCGGCCTCCGCCCGCAAGTGGTGGATGGGCGAACTGGCGCGTACGGCGAACGAGTCGGGTGTGTCCCTGGACGCGCTGGCCATCACGCCCGAGCAGGTCGCCCGGGTGACCGCCCTGGTCAACGAGGGTTCCCTCAACGACAAGCTGGCCCGCCAGGTCATCGAGGGCGTCCTCAAGGGCGAGGGCACCCCGGACGAGGTCGTCGAGAAGCGCGGTCTGAAGGTCGTCTCCGACGAGGGCGCCCTGACGACGGCCGTCGAGGAGGCCATCGCCGGCAACGCGGCCATCGCGGACAAGATCCGCGGAGGCAAGGTCGCCGCCGTGGGCGCCCTCGTGGGCGCGGTCATGAAGGCCACGCGCGGGCAGGCCGACGCGGCCCGCGTGAAGGAGCTCATCCTGGAGAAGCTGGGCGTCGAGGGCTGAGCCCTGAACGCCGTGGCGGTCTCATGCGTACAAGTCCTTGAGGCCGCTCACTCCTACCGCGTGTAGGTCGATCGGGGGGTGCATCGGGACCGATGCACCCCCCATTGGCGTGTCTGCGGACGTCGTGCGGGGCTACAGAGTTCATTGGATTGTCGTGTGAACTGCCTCGCACTCTTGTGAGTAAACCCACGAATGAGGCCAACGATCACTTTCGGCTGCAAGAGTGATAACGAATTGGTCATGCGTTCTTTGCGGGCAGTTCCCGATAAAGATCCACATAACACCCAGGGAGCTCGTCCGTGGCAGCTCTAGCACGTTGGTGTGTCCAGCACCGCCTCGTCGCCGTACTGCTCTGGCTCCTTGCCTTCGGCGGGATCACCGCCGCCGCCGCCGTCACCGGAACCGCGTACTCGAACGACTACGAGGCGCCGGGCACCGAATCGGGCCGCGCCAGCCAGCTCCTCCAGGACGGATTCCCCGGCCTCGGCGGCGACAGCGACACCGTTGTCTGGCACACCACCTCCGGCACGGTCCGTGCCGCGGACGTCGAGCAGACCATGAGCCACACCCTCGACGAGATCGCCGACCTGCCCGGAGTGGCCGCGGTCGCCAGCCCGTACAAGGGCCACGGCGCGGACCAGATCAGCGGCGACGGACGTACGGCCTACGCCACCGTGACCTTCGACGACCCGGCCGAGGACATCGACCAGGGCGAGGCCACGGCCGTCGTCGACACCGCGAAGGCCGCCGGGACGGACGGACTCCAGGTGGAGCTGGGCGGCCAGGCCGTCGCCCTCACCGAGTCGTCGGGCGGCCACATCGCCGAGGTCGTCGGCGTGATCGTCGCCGCCGTCGTCCTCTTCCTCGCCTTCGGCTCCCTGGCCGCCTCGCTGCTGCCCATCGCCACGGCCCTGGTCAGCGTCGGCACCGCGTACGCCGGGATCGCGCTCCTCGGGCACGCCATGACCGTCGCCGACTTCGCGCCGATGCTCGGCATGCTGATCGGACTCGGCGTCGGCATCGACTACGCGCTGTTCATAGTCACCAGACACCGACGCGGCCTGAAACGCGGACTCTCCGTCGAGGAGGCCGCACGGAACGCGGTCGCCACCACCGGGCGCGCGGTCGTCTTCGCCGGCGCCACCGTCTGTATCGCCCTGCTCGGCATGCTCATACTGCGGCTCGGCTTCCTCAACGGCGTCGCGATCGCCGCGTCCCTCACCGTGGTCCTCACCGTCGCGGCCTCCGTGACCCTGCTGCCCGCGCTGCTCTCCTTCATCGGCATGCGCGCCCTCAGCCGCCGTGAGCGCCGCCGCCTGGACGAACACGGCCCCCAGCCGGAGATCCCCACCGGGCTCGCCGCACGCTGGTCCGCCTTCGTCGAGAAGCACCCCAAACTCCTCGGCGGCGTCGCCCTGGCCGTCATGGCCCTGCTCGCGCTCCCGACGTTCTCCCTGCACCTGGGCACCTCCGACCAGGGCAACAACCCGGAGACGGCCACCACACGACAGGCGTACGACCTGCTCGCCGACGGCTTCGGACCCGGACTGAACGGGCCGCTGACCCTCGTCACACACGTCGGCGGGGCCCAGGACCGGGTCGCCCTCGACAACCTCGACGCCACGCTCAGGGCGACCGAGGGTGTCCGGACGGCGACCCCGGTGACGTACAACAACGCCGGTGACACCGCCTACCTCAGCGTCGTACCGACGTCCTCGCCGCAGTCCGAGCGGACCAGCGACCTCGTCGACCGGCTGCGCGACGAGGTGCTGCCGCGGGCCGAGACCGGGACCACGCTCGACCTGCAGGTCGGCGGCATGACCGCCGGGTACGACGACTTCGCCGATGTCATCGTCGGCAAACTGCCCCTCTTCGTGGGCGTCGTCATCGGCCTCGGCTGCGTCCTGCTGCTGCTCGCCTTCCGCTCCATCGGCATCCCGCTGAAGGCCGCCGCGATGAACATCGCGGCCGTCGCCGCCTCCTTCGGAGTCGTCGTCGCGATCTTCCAGTGGGGCTGGGGCAGCGAACTGCTCGGCCTCGGCCGCGCGGGCCCGATCGAACCGTTCCTGCCCGTGATCATGGTCTCCGTGCTCTTCGGGCTCTCCATGGACTACCAGGTGTTCCTGGTCAGCAGGATGTACGAGGAGTGGCTGGAGACCGGCGACAACCGGCGGGCCGTGCGCGTGGGCCTCGCCGAGACCAGCCGGGTGATCAACTCCGCCGCCGTCATCATGATCTCGGTCTTCCTGGCCTTCGTGCTCAGCGGCGACCGCGTCATCGCGATGTTCGGCATAGCGCTCGCCGCGGCCGTCGCCCTCGACGCCTTCGTGCTGCGTACGCTCCTGGTGCCGGCCCTGATGCACATGCTGGGCGGCGCCAACTGGTGGCTGCCCCGCTGGCTCGACCGGCGCCTGCCGCGCATCAGCATCGAGCCGCCGGAAACCCGTACCGTCGACGCGGAGGGCCGTGCGAGGATCCCCGGGGCGCGCGAGGACGCGCTCGTGGAGGTTCTCGTGAAGGAGCAGCAGCAGGATGTACGCGATATCCCTGGGTGACGACGGCGCCGAACTGCGGCCCCTGGAGCCGTGGCACGCGGAGGAGTTCCTGGCGCACCTCGACCGGGGGCGCGAGTTCATCGGGCAGCACATTCCGTTCGGGACCAAGGCCGTCGACGTCGACTCCGCGAGGGAACTCCTTCAGGCGTACGCCGACAAGCGGGCCACCGACAGCGGCAGCCTGCACGGGCTGTGGCTGGAGGGGAAGCTGGTCGGCGGGGTGCTGTTCCTCCACTTCGACGCCGAGCGGGGCACCTGCGAGGTCGGCTGCTGGCTGGAGCCGGCCGGTGTGGGGCGCGGACTGGTCACGCGCGCCATGCGGATCCTCATCGACTGGGCGGTCGAGGAGCGGGGCGTCCACCGCGTGGAGTGGCAGGCGTCGTCCGCCAACGAACCGAGCATCAACGTGGCGCGGCGGCTGGGCATGAACCGTGACGGGGTGCTCAGGGAGAGCTTCCCGTACCGGGGCGTACGCCAGAACCTGGAAGTGTGGTCGGTGCTCGCGCCCGAGTGGCGTGCCGCACGCGCGCGTGCCTGGAAGTGACGTCCCGACCGTGCTCGGGGCGATGGCGCACGGGCGTCGAGTAAGGCGAAAAGCCGCCCGGCGCGTGAGGATCTTGGGATCTTTAAGAAATTCTCAGACAGCGTCCGTACGGTGCGGAGCATGGGAACCAAGACAGAGGACGAAGCCGGAACCAAGACCGGCACCGAGGTACAGCGCGACGAGGAGGCCGTGAAGCTCAGCAAGGGCGACGGGACGGCCGCGATCGGGGAGGTCGAGGAGGCCGGGGCCGCCGAGGCGGCTGACGACCAGGCCGACTCAGAGGTCCTCGGCGAGGACGAGGACGACGAGCTGGTGGTCGCGGCCGAGCGCGGTTCCGGCGTGGGCCTGGGTGCCGCCGCCGTCGTGTCCGCCGGACTCGGTGTCGTGTCGCTGACCGGCAGCTGGGTCGGCACCATCGCGCAGGCGCGCGACTCGCTGTACGGCCAGCTGGAGACCGCGCAGAGCGCCGGTGTGGCCGAGCAGATCAAGCAGGTCTACGCCGACTCCTGGAACGCCAACGCGCTGGTCGCCGGGTTCTTCGCGCTGACCGCGCTGATCGTCGGCGTCGTGGTGCTGGTCCGGCCCGCGTTCGGCAACCCGGACCGGATCCCGGTCCAGGCCCCGTGGGTCAAGTCGGTCGCCTGGGCGGGTGTCGCGCTCGGTGTCGTCGGCCTTCTGCTGGCCGCGCTCAAGTACTCCGACATCCTGCTCGGCATGCCGTCCACGAGCTGAAAACCGCACGTCTGAGGGGCCTTAGTCCCGCCGTAGGCCACTTACGGCGGGACTAAGGCCCTTCCTGCGCCCAAGATGCGGAACTCTCCCGATGTGGCGCACCCCCCTTGGAGACGAAGGTTGAGGCATCGCAACAGAGCGAAGCCGGAAACAACACTTCACGAGGGGTACGAGATGTTCGAGTACGAGCTCCAGCAGATCCGCACCGCGGAGATGATCCGCGAGGCCGACAACTACCGACTGGTCCGCGAGGCCGTCCGCAGCCGCCGTGCCGCCCGGCGCGAGGCCGCGCGATCCGGCCGCGACGACAGCGAGGGGCGGGTGCATAGCCGGCGCCACCGCACACCCCGGTCCGCACGCGTCGCGTGAGCACCGGGACGGGCGAGGGCGGCCGCACGGGGGTCGGCCGCCCTCAGCACGACAACCCCACAACGACCGCCCACCCGATCACGACCACCCCCTCCAACCCCCCGGGCCCGCCCGCAACCGCGGCCGGGCCCGAGGCCTTGAAGGGGGCCGCCGGGGGGCGTGGGCGGGCGGCCGAGAGAGGGGCTGAGGTTGGGGGCGGGCCCGAGGTCCGGGGTGAGCTTGAGGCTGTGGGCGGGCCCGAGGCCGCGGGTAGGTCCGGGGCCGGGGGTGAGCTTGAGGCTGTGGGCAAGCCCGGGAGCATAGGCAGGTACCGAGCGGCGGGCGGGCCCGAGGCCGTGCGCACGTCAGAGGTTGTGGGCGGGTCCGCGGCCACACACGGGCTCGAAGCGGCGGGTGAGCCCGAGGGCATGGGCAGGCTTGAAGCGGCGGGTGAGCCCGAGGGCATGGGCAGGCTTGAAGCGGTGGGTGAGCCCGAGGTTGTGAGCAGCAGGCTCGTGGACGTGGGCAAGGCCGAGGCTGTGGGCGGAACCGGGGCCGGGACCGGGGCCGTAGACAGGCCTGAGGCTGTGGGCGGGACCGGAGCTGCCGGCAGGCTCGTGGCCGTGGGCAGGGCCGAGGGTGTGGGCGGGACCGGGATCGCGGGCAGGCCTGCTGCCGTGGGCAGGGCCGAGGTCGTTCGTGGGCTCGTGGACAGGGGGAGGGCCGAGGTCGTGGGCGGGACCGGGGGCGTCGGCAGGCTCAGGGGCGCGGGTGAGTCTGAGGGCCTGGGCAGGTCCGGAGGCCCGGGGGCGGGCGGGATAACCAGTGCCGTTGTGTCAGAGCCCTGTGCGATGCTCGGCGTTGTGGAGACCAGGTCCGTCAGTCCGGTCTTCGTCGGCAGGGTCGACGAACTGGGCGTGCTGAACGACGCGCTCGCCCGTGCCGCCGCGGGCGAGCCGCGGGCGTTGCTGCTCGGCGGTGAGGCCGGGGTCGGAAAGACCCGGCTCATCGAGGAGTTCGCCACCGCGGCCTGCCGCGAGGGAGCCGTCGTGGCGCTCGGCGGCTGCGTCGAGATCGGCGCCGACGGCCTGCCCTTCGCCCCCTTCTCCACCGCGCTGCGCGCCCTGCGCCGCCATCTGCCCGACGAACTGGCCGTCGCGGCCGCGGGCCAGGAGGAGGAACTGGCCCGGCTGCTGCCCGAGCTGGGCGACACCTCACGCGGGCGGCACGACGAGGACGGCATGGCCCGCCTCTTCGAACTCACCGTCCGGCTGCTGGAGCGCGTCGCCGCCGACCGCCCGGTCGTCGTACTCCTGGAGGACCTGCACTGGGCCGACGCCTCGACCCGCCACCTCCTCGCCTACCTCTTCCGCACACTCCGCAGCGGCCGCCTCCTCGTCGTCGCCACCTACCGCGCCGACGACATCCACCGCCGCCACCCCCTGCGCCCGCTGCTCGCCGAACTCGACCGGCTGCGCACCGTCCGCCGTATCGAACTCGGCCGTTTCAGCCGCGCGGAGGTCGGCCGCCAGATCGCCGGAATCATCGCCTCCGAACCCGATCCGACCCAGGTCGACGAGATCTTCACGCGCTCCGACGGGAACGCGTTCTTCGTCGAGGAACTGGCCGTGGCCGTGCACGACGGCTGCCGCACCGGCCTCACCGACTCCCTGCGCGATCTGCTCCTCGTACGCGTCGAGAGCCTGCCCGAGAGCTCCCAGCGGGTCGCCAGGATCGTCGCCGAGGGCGGCTCCACCGTGGAGTACCGGCTGCTCGCCGCCGTGGCACGGCTCTCCGAGGACGACCTCATCGAGGCGCTGCGGGCCGCCGTCGGCGCCAACATCCTGCTCGCGACGCCCGACGGGGACGGCTACCGCTTCCGCCACTCCCTGGTGCGCGAGGCCGTCGGCGACGACCTGCTGCCCGGCGAGCGCTCCCGCCTCAACCGCCGGTACGCGGAAGCGCTGGAGGCCGACCCCACGCTCGTCCCGGCCGACGAGCGCGCCGCCCGCCTGGCCAGCCACTGGTACCACGCGCACGACGCGGCGAAGGCCCTGCCCGCCGTCCTCGACGCCTCCGTCGCGGCCCGCCGCCGGCACGCCTACTCGGAGCAACTGCGGCTCCTGGAGCGGGCGATGGAGCTCTGGGACACGTCCCCCGACTCCGTACGCGCCGAACTGCGGCCCGTCGACTACACCGAGGTCTATCCGCCGTGCGGCTGCGACCCGGCCACCACACCGCTGCGCTACCTCGACCTGATGGCCGAGGCCGCCGTCGCGGGCCGGTTCTGCGGGGAGCGCGAGCGCGCACTGAAGATCACCAAGCGGGCCCTGCATCTCCTGGAGGACGAGGACGATCCGCTGCGCGCGGCCTGGTTCTGGATCCAGCGCTCCCGTCTCATCGAGGCGGTGGCCCGCGGCGACGGCTGGAAGGAACTCGCCACCGCCCAGGAGCTGGTGCGAGGACTGCCACCGTCCGAGGTGCACGCCGACGTCCTCGCGCATGTCGCCAACTGGTCGATGATGCACAGGCCGGGACCGGAAGCCCTCCAGGCCGCCGAGCGAGCCGTGGAGTACGCCCGGATGGTCGGCGCCCGCGACATCGAGCTGAACGCGCGGCTCACCCTGGGCGGCCTCCTCGTCGAGTCGGGCGACATCGAGGCGGGGCTCGCCGAGGTGCACGAGGTCAAGGAGCGGGCCGGGGAGATCGGCGCCGCCTATGTGGTGGGCCGCGCCCATGTGAACCTGCCCTCCCACCTGGAGGGCATCGGCCGCTCCCAGGACGCCGTCCCGATCCTTGAGGAAGGGGTCGAACTGGCCCGCAAGTTCGGGCTGTTGGACACCGAGGCCTGGGTGTGGGGCAATCTTGCCGAGTCCCTCTTCTCCCTGGGCCGCTGGGACGAGGCGGGTGCGGCCGGGTTCAACTCGGACCGCGTCGGCCAGAGCGCCAAGCCCCGCGGCTTCCGCACCACCCTCCACGCCCATCTCGCGCGCGCCCGGGGCGACCTGCCCGAGGCCGGCCGCCAACTGGCCGCCGCGCGGGAGCACTTCGGCACCCACGACACCGTGCCCCAGCACGCGCTGCCGCTGACCGCCCTCGCGATCGGCACGGCCGCCGACGAGGGCCGCCTCCTCGATGCCCGTACCGAACTGGACGAGGCCCTGAACACCGGCTTCCCGCCGGGCACCCAGCGCTACGCCTGGCCCCTGCTGCTCGCCGCCGCGACCGCGGAGGCCGATGCCCGCGGACTGCCTGTCGCCGAACAGGGCCGCCCGGGCGTCCTGGAACGCCTGCGCAAGGCCGCCAAGTCCCTCGCCACGAACGTGCCCGTCTGGCAGGCCCACGAGCACTGGGTGCGCGCCGAACTGCTGCGCGCCGAGGGCCGGGACACCCCGGACGACTGGTCCGAGGCGGTCACCGCCTTCGAACCCCTTGAGCGTCCGTACGACCTCGCCCGGGTGCGGCACCGGCTCGCGGAGTCCCTGCTGGCCTCCGGAGGCGGTGAGGAGGAACGGGATCGCGCCACGGAACTGCTGCGACTGGCCCGCGCCGTGGCCGACCACCTCGGCGCGCGCCCGCTCGCCGATGCGGTCACCCTGCTCGCCCAGCGCGCCCGCCTCACCCTCGCCCGCGCTCCCGAGCGGTCCGCTCCCACGGACCCGGCCGAGGCGCTCGGGCTGACGAGCCGCGAACGCGACGTCCTCCGGCTGGTCGCCGCAGGCCGCAGCAACCGCCAGATCGCCGAGGAGCTCTTCATCTCCCCGAAGACGGCCAGCGTCCACGTCTCCAACATCCTCGGCAAGCTCAACGTCTCCGGCCGAGGCGAGGCGGCCGCGCTCGCGCACCGGATGCGGCTGTTCCCGCCCCACCCGGCCGGCGCCCGGACGGCCGGGTGAGATCCACGCGGACAGGGGTACGCAGACGGATCCGGCCAGTGGGATCCACGCCGTGAGGTCTACGCTGTAATAGACCCCGGGGCGAGGGAGGCACCGTGTTCAACATGATCGAGGAGCTTTTCGCACCAGGCCGCAAGCACACCGACGAGGAACGCAAGCGGCTGGAACTGACCCGCGTGGACCTGAACGACGGGGACCCCGGACGAGGCCCGATAGACCTCGCCTCCGGCAAGGTGACCGTCCGCCTGCCGACACAGGCCGGCGACGAGACCGGGCCGGACCGGGCCGAGACCCCGGAGCAGGCCCCGGCCACAGTTACGGACCCAGCGCCGACCCCTGCCCCGGCCCCCGAGGAAGCTCCCGAATAGACGCCCCCGCTCTCGGGTGTCCTATGTGACCTCCAGCTCCAGAATCTTGTCGTCACCCGACTCCGGAGTGCCCCGGCCGTCCGTCTCGCTCGTCACCAGCCACAGCTTGTTGCCGCCCGCCGAGACCACCGTGCGCAGACGGCCGTAGTCGCCCTCCAGGAAGGCCTGGGGGTCCGCCGACTCCTCCGTGCCGTTGAGCGGGATGCGCCACAGCCGCTTGCCGCGCAGCCCCGCCATCCAGATCGAGCCCTCCGCGTAGGCGATGCCGCTGGGGGAGGCCTCGTCGGTGCTCCACTGGTCGATCGGGTTGTGGTATTTGGAGTCGTCGGACTGGCCCTCCGCCTCCGGCCAGCCGTAGTTGTCGCCCGGCTTGATGTGGTTCAGCTCGTCCCAGGTGTCCTGGCCGAACTCGGAGGCGAACAGGCGCTGCTTGGAGTCCCAGGCGAGGCCCTGCACATTGCGGTGGCCGTACGAGTAGACCGGCGAGTTGAACGGGTTGCCCGGGGCCGGCTCGCCCTCCGGGGTCAGACGGAGGATCTTGCCGCCGGTGGACTTCTTGTCCTGGGCCAGTTCGGTGACGTAGGTCTCGCCCGTGCCCACGTACAGCATCTTGTCCGGGCCGAAGGCGATCCGGCCGCCGTTGTGGTTGGTGCCCTTCGGGATGCCCCTGAACACCGTGTCGGGTGCGCCCAGCTGCTCACCGGCCGGCTTCTTCGCGTCGTACAGCATGCGCACGATGCGGTTGTCCGAGTCCGAGGTGAAGTAGGCGTAGACCATGTGGTCCGACGCGTACGAAGGGGAGAGGGCCAGGCCCATCAGGCCGCCCTCGCCGGCGGGGGCGACTCCGGGCACGGAGCCCAGCTCGGTCTTCCTGCCGGTCTTCTCGTCGACCCGGGTGATCGTCCCCTCGTCCCGCGAGGACACCAGGAGGCCGCCCTCGGGCAGTGGCGCCAGGCCCCAGGGGGTCTTCAGACCCTCGGTGACGGTCCGCACGACCTTCACGGAGCCCTTGGCGGGCGGGGTCTCCTCGGCCGTCTGCCCGGAGGCCGGGGCCGAGGCGCCGGGCTCCGAGCTGGCCGGAGACGTGCTCCCGCCGCCGCCCGACTCCTCCCCGTCCCCCGAGGAACACCCGGCCGTCACCAGGAGCGTGGCCGCGGCCAACATGGCCGTCACAGCTCGACGTTGCACGATCAGGATCCCTTCGACGCGGCAGGTTCTACTTTTCATACACCGCGAGTGCTCCGCAGGTTCCCACTTGGACGGATCAAGCTGTCTTCGCGACCGGGGCCGGACCCCTGAACCGTACGGCTCAGTCCCAGGATCCCCGTGCCGAAGGCAGTCCCGCCACCTCTGCCAGATCCTCCGTCGTCAGGCGCAGTCCGGCCGCCCCCGCGTTCTCCGCGGCCCAGCACTCCCGCTTGGTCCCCGGCACCGGCACCACGTGACGCCCTCGCGCGAGCACCCACGCGAGCGCCACCTGCGCGGGAGTGACATCCGCCCCCTGCGCCGAGTGCCGGGCGGCTATGCGCCGCAGACCGGCGACTATCGGCTGGTTCGCGGCCATCATCTCGGCGGTGAAGCGGGGGTGCCGGGCCCGTACGTCGTCGGGTTCGAAGCCCTCTCCGGGGGTGAGCGTCCCGGTCAGGAAGCCGTTACCGAGCGGCATCGCCGCCAAGAAGCCGACGCCCCGCGCCTCGCACCACGGCAGCAGACCCTCCAGCGCCTCCGGCGACCACACGGACAGCTCGGCCTCCACCGTGCTCACCGGGAAGACCTGCTGCACCCGCTCCAGCTGGCGGATCGTTCCGTCGTGCAGCCGGGCTCCCGAACGGCGATGGGACCGCGCACCCACCGCGCACAGCCCGAGCGCCCGCACCTTGCCGGCCGAGACGAGGTCCGCCATCGCGCCCCACGTCTCCTCGACCGGCACCTCCGGGTCGGCGCGGTGCAGTTGGTACAGGTCGATGACGTCCGTCTGGAGACGGCGCAGCGAGGCGTCGCAGGCCCGCCTCACATAGCCGGGGCGGCCGTTGGCCACGATGTGCTGTTCGCCCACCAGGAGGCCGACCTTGGTCGACACGAAAGCCTCGGAACGCCGCTCCTTCAGTGCCCGTCCCACCAGCAGCTCGTTGGTGAACGGTCCGTACATGTCGGCGGTGTCCAGGAGCGTCGCGCCCCGGTCGAGGGCCGTGTGCACGGTCCGCAGCGACTCGTCGCCCCGCTGCCGCGAACCCGAGTACGCCCAGCTCATCGGCATGCACCCGAGGCCGACAGCCCCCACCTCGAGCGCCGCCGCCCCGATCGTCCTGCGCTCCACCTGGCCGTGCCCTCCCTTTCCTGGCACCCCAAACTAACCTCTGCGTCCCCAGGCGCTTCGCATAGCCTCCTGACCATGACGTACGAAGTGTGGCTTCCCTTTCACGCAGACGACCTCGACGGCCTCCCCGACGGCCCCAACTACCGCTTCTGGAACGGTGAGCAGGACTTTCCAGCCGATCCCGCCGACTGCGCCTTCTATGTCGTGCCCTACATGAAGAGCAGCGACATCTCGGTGCGCCCCCTGGCCGAAATGACGTCCGTCCAGGTCGTGCAGACCCTGTCCGCCGGTATCGACCACGTACAACCGGGCCTGCAACTGCTTCCCGAGGGCGTGCAGTTGTGCAACGCGCGCGGGGTGCACGACGCGAGCACCGCCGAACTCACCCTCACCCTGATCCTCTCCTCGCTGCGAGGCATCCCCGACTTCGTCCGTGGGCAGGACAGCGAGGAGTGGCGGTCCGGATTCCGTCCCGCGCTCGCCGACAAGTCCGTACTGATCGTGGGCTACGGAGCGGTCGGTTCGGCCATCGAGGACCGGCTCGTTCCCTTCGAGCTCGCGCGGGTGGCGCGCGTCGCGCGCTCCGCACGCGAGACGGCGCGCGGTCCCGTGCATCCGATCACCGCCTTGCCCGAACTCCTCCCGGAGGCCGATGTCGTGGTGCTCATCGCGCCCCTCACCGAGCAGACGAAAGGCCTGGCAGGGGCCGACTTCCTGGCCCGGATGAAGGACGGCGCCCTGCTCGTGAACGTCGCCCGCGGCGGAGTCGTCGACACCAAGGCGCTCCTCGCCGAGCTGGAGAGCGGCCGGATCACCGCCGCCCTTGATGTCACCGATCCCGAGCCGCTGCCCCCGGGGCACCCCTTGTGGCATGCGCCGGGTGTCCTCATCAGCCCCCACGTGGGCGGCCCGACCTCCGCGTTCTTCCCGCGCGCCAAGCGGCTCCTGGGCGACCAGTTGAACCGTTTTGTGAACCGGGAGCCGCTGCGGAACGTGGTCCTTACGACGGGCTCCTAGTCCTCCTCCACTCTCGGCCGCGCCCGGGCGGGGACCCCGACGGGCACCCTCCGCAGTCCTCCGAATGCGGGACGTGTCCGTATTCCCGCTGGTCGTCACGGAGCGTAGAGAGACTATGTCCCTGAGTGACGAGACTGGTGTATCGTCCCGACAGGGGCTGCGCCGTGCACCGTTCGGCGCCGGGGAGCGAGAGACAGCAAGAGCGAGGGGGGCGACGGGCGATGCACGGTCTATGGACCAACGATCCGACGCGGCGGGGCCGCCGACGGCGACCCTGGCGCCTACCGACGCACAGACGCGGTCACAGCGGCCATCACCACCGAAGGCCCGGCGGTCGCAGGAGGCACGCACATCCGGCACGCCGGGACCAGAGGGACTCGGGGGCGGCACGGACCGGAGAGACACAGTGAGCTCCCCGGCGGCGCTGCTGACCCGTCGTCCGGTCCCCGGGGGCGGAGTGGGTGTCGTACCGCAACTCGTGCTGGCCCTGGTGTGCGCGGGATACGCCGTCGGTTCCGCGCTCGGCTGGGGCTCACCACGACTGGCCCTGATCATGGGCGACTTCGGGCTGAGTGCGGCGGCCGCCACCGCGGCCGTGTCCTGCTTCCTCTGCGCCCGCACCCGTCGCAGCCGCTTTCGACCCGCATGGCTGCTCTTCGCGCTCTCCTCCGCCATGGCGGCGGCGGGCAACCTCGTCTGGGGCTGGTACGAGGTCGTACTGGAAGCCCCGGTGCCCAGCCCGAGCTACGCCGACCTGTTCTTCCTGTGCTTCGCGCCACCGGCCATCGTGGGACTGCTCGTCCTCGCCAAACGGCCGGTGAGCAAGGCCGGCTGGGTCTGTCTGGGCCTGGACGCCTGGCTGATCGGCGGCTCGCTGCTCACGCTCTCCTGGAGCCTCGCGCTCGCCCAGGCGGCGAAGGCGGAGGGTCCGAGCGTCCCGCACACCGCGCTGTCGCTCGCGTATCCGCTGCTGGACATCGCCCTGGTGAGCATGGTGCTCGCACTGCACTTCAGGCGCTCGGCGGTGAACCGCTCGGCGGTGAACACCGCGATCGGCGCCCTGGCCCTGACGGTCATGTGCGACGCCCTGTTCACCTCGCCCCTGATGCACAACGACTACCGCTCCGGGCAACTGCTCGACGCGGGCTGGTTCGCCGGCTCACTACTGCTCGCGTACGCCCCCTGGGTGGGGCAACGACACGGACACACGGAAGAAGAGGGGCACACGCGCGTGGTGTACGGCTACGTGCCCGGGCCCCAACAGGGACAACCGGCACACGTGCCCCTCCAGGAAGGAGGTCACAGTCGGTATCCGGCCAGCCGGCCCATCAGCAGTTCACTGGCGGCACTCACTCCCTACCTGGCCGCCGCCGTCTGCACACTGGGCATCCTCTACAACGTGCTCAACGGCCGCAGCGTCGACCGCGTGGTGCTCGTCACCGGCGGCACGGTCGTCCTCGCCCTCGTCGTGCGCCAGGGCATCATGCTCCTCGACAACATCACCCTCACCCAGGAACTGGCCCAGAAGGAGAACCACTTCCGCTCCCTGGTGCAGGGTTCGAGCGACGTCATCATGATCGCCGCTCCGAACGGCATCCTCCGGTACGTCAGCCCGGCCGCGGCCGGGGTCTACGGCCGGCCCGCCGAGGAACTCGTCGGCTCCGAACTCGCCTCGCTGATCCATCCGGAGGACCTGGGCTGTGTGGTGCACGAGGTGCGCCGCTTCCTCGCCGCCAGCCCCGGCGAGGAACCCACCACCCGCATCGAGTGCCGCTTCAAGTCCGGCGGTGGGGGAGGCTGGCTCAACGTCGAGTCGACCGTCAACCGCCACCACGGCGGCCTCATCTTCAACAGCCGTGACGTGACCGAGCGGGTCCGCCTCCAGGCGCAGTTGCAGCACAACGCCGAGCACGACCCGCTCACCGACCTGCCCAACCGCGCCCTGTTCACCAAGCGCGTCGGACAGGCGCTTTCCGGCCGCCGGTCCTCCGACCGCGGCACCGCGGTCCTCTTCATCGACCTCGACGGCTTCAAGGCCGTCAACGACACCATCGGGCACCAGGCCGGCGACGAACTGCTCGTCCAGGCCGCCCGCAGACTGCAGGACGCCGTCCGGCAGAGCGACACCGCCTCCCGGCTCGGCGGTGACGAGTTCGCGGCCCTGATCGTCGGCGACGGCGGCCGCGACCGCACCGCGCGCGAGCACCAGATCTTCGAACTCGCGGACCGGCTGCGCGTGACCCTTTCGCAGCCGTACACCATCGACGGCAACGATGTCCGGGTCGCCGCCTCCATCGGTGTCGCCTTCTCCGAACCGGGTCTCGGCGCGGGCGAGCTGCTGCGCAACGCGGACCTCGCGATGTACCGCGCGAAGGCCGCGGGCAAGGGCCGCGTCGAGCTGTACGCGCCACAGATGCAGCAGGACGTCGTACGGAAGGCCCAGCTGGCCACCCGGCTGCGGGCCGCCCTGCACGACGGCGAGTTCGCCCTGCTGCACCAGCCGGTGGTGTCCCTCGACACCGGCCGGATCACGGCGGTCGCGGCCCAGGCGCGCTGGCGCTCGGCCCAGGGCGTGCTGTTCACCCCCGCCGAGTTCCTGCGCGTCGCCGAGGACAGCGACCGCACCGCCGAGCTGGGCCGCTGGATGCTGGAGGAGGCCGTCGAGCAGGCCGCCGAGCGTGCCGCCACGGGGCTCGCCGTGCCCGTCGCCGTCCGGATGACCGCCCGCCGGCTCCTCGACCGGTCCATGCCCCTCGGATCCGTCGAGGCCCTGCTGACCCGGCACGGCCTGCCGTCCGGTGGCCTCGTCGTCGAACTGGCCGAAACCGATCCCAAGATCTCCCTGGACGAGCTGGAGCGCCGTCTCAACGCACTCCGGCGGCTGGGCGTCCGGATCGCCCTGGACGGCTTCGGCAACGGCTACGCCACGATCACCGCACTGCGCCGCCTCCCCGTCGACGTACTGAAACTGGATCGCGGTCTGGTGGAGGGTGTCGTGGAGTCCGCCCGGCTCCACAAGATCACCAGTGGGCTGCTGCGTATCGCGAACGACCTGGGCCTGCAGACCGTGGCCGCCGGCGTGGACCTGCCCGAGCAGGTCATCGCCCTGCGCTCGATGGGCTGCACACATGGACAGGGCAACGCGTTCTCCGGACCGCTGGACGAGTACCGACTGCGCCGCGCCCTCGCGGCCGGCGCCTACCCCGTGCCCCACGGCCCCGTCGAACCGATCTTCGTGGGAGGCGGCAGCAGCGGTGTCTACGCAGCTGGGAGTACGAGTGCGTACGTGGCGGGAGTGTCGTCGGCCGCGTACGGAACCGGTACGGCCCTCCGCTCACATGATGAGACTCCCGTCCCACCCACTTGACACGCACTGCGTGCCGGGGGGAGGGTCTGTGCCATGCGCACCCGAATTCTCGTACTTGGAAAGCGCGTCGGCTGAGCTGGGAAGCACCGGATCGATGACCCGGAACTCCCAGCGACCGCACCCGGCGCGCTCCCCTCGCTTGCCTCACGGCACGAGGGGTTTTTTGTTGCACAGGTGCCTGTCGAGCAGCAACTGAACACCGTACAAACCTCGCAAAAACCCTCAGCATCGAGAAGAGAATGCCGATGACCGAGCAGGCCACCGGGGCCCACCACCCGCAGCCGCGGCCCCGTTCCGGAGGACAGCAGTCCGCCCCCGAGCAGGTGACGGGAGCGCAGTCCCTCATCCGTTCTCTCGAGGAGGTCGGGGCCGAGACGGTATTCGGCATTCCCGGCGGTGCCATCCTTCCGGCCTACGACCCGCTGATGGACTCCCGGCGGGTGCGCCACGTGCTCGTCCGCCACGAGCAGGGCGCGGGCCACGCGGCCACCGGCTACGCGCAGGCCACCGGCAAGGTCGGCGTCTGCATGGCGACCAGCGGTCCCGGCGCCACCAACCTGGTGACCCCGATCGCCGACGCGCACATGGACTCGGTGCCGCTCGTGGCGATCACCGGCCAGGTCGCGTCCAAGGCGATCGGCACGGACGCCTTCCAGGAGGCGGACATCGTCGGCATCACGATGCCGATCACCAAGCACAACTTCCTCGTCACCAAGGCCGAGGACATCCCGCGGACGATCGCGGAGGCCTTCCACATCGCCTCCACCGGCCGCCCGGGCCCGGTCCTGGTCGACATCGCCAAGGACGCCCTCCAGGCGCGCACCACCTTCCAGTGGCCGCCCGCCCAGGACCTGCCCGGCTACCGCCCGGTGACCAAGCCGCACGCCAAGCAGATCCGCGAGGCCGCCCGGCTGATCACCCAGGCCAAGCGGCCCGTCCTGTACGTCGGCGGCGGCGTCATCAAGGCCGGGGCCACCGCCGAGCTGAAGGTCCTCGCAGAACTCACCGGAGCGCCCGTCACCACCACACTGATGGCGCTCGGCGCATTCCCCGACAGCCACCCGCTGCACGTGGGAATGCCGGGCATGCACGGTGCGGTCACCGCCGTCACCGCGCTGCAGAAGGCCGACCTGATCGTCGCCCTCGGAGCCCGCTTCGACGACCGCGTCACCGGCAAGCTGTCCAGCTTCGCCCCGTACGCAAAGATCGTCCACGCCGACATCGACCCGGCGGAGATCGGCAAGAACCGCGCCGCCGACGTCCCGATCGTCGGGGACGCCCGCGAGGTCATCGCCGACCTGGTCCAGGCCGTGCAGAAGGAGCACAGCGAGGGCCAGACCGGCGACTACACCGCGTGGTGGAAGGACCTCAACCGCTGGCGCGAGACCTACCCGCTCGGTTACGAGCAGCCCGACAACGGCTCGCTCTCCCCGCAGCAGGTCATCGAGCGCGTCGGACAGCTCGCCCCCGAGGGCACGATCTTCGCGGCGGGCGTCGGCCAGCACCAGATGTGGGCCGCGCACTACATCCAGTACGAGAAGCCCGCGACCTGGCTGAACTCCGGCGGCGCCGGAACGATGGGCTACGCGGTCCCGGCCGCGATGGGAGCCAAGGCCGGCGCCCCGGACCGCACGGTCTGGGCGATCGACGGCGACGGCTGCTTCCAGATGACCAATCAGGAGCTCACCACCTGCGCCCTGAACAACATCCCGATCAAGGTCGCCATCATCAACAACGGCGCCCTCGGGATGGTCCGCCAGTGGCAGACCCTCTTCTACAACCAGCGGTACTCCAACACCGTGCTGCACTCCGGCCCCGACGCCGACGGAAAGCAGCCGAGCGCCGGCACCCGCGTCCCCGACTTCGTCAAGCTGTCGGAGGCCATGGGCTGCTACGCGATCCGCTGCGAGTCCGCGGACGACCTGGACAAGGTCATCGAAGAGGCGAACTCGATCAACGACCGTCCCGTCGTGATCGACTTCATCGTCCACGAGGACGCCATGGTGTGGCCGATGGTCGCCGCCGGCACCTCGAACGACGAGATCCTGGCCGCCCGGGACGTCCGCCCGGACTTCGGCGACAACGAAGACGACTGAGAGCCGTAGGTAAAGGAAGCAGACCATGTCCAAGCACACGCTCTCCGTCCTGGTGGAGAACAAGCCCGGTGTCCTCGCCCGGATCACCGCCCTGTTCTCCCGACGCGGCTTCAACATCGACTCGCTCGCCGTCGGCGTCACCGAGCACCCCGACATCTCGCGCATCACGATCGTGGTGAACGTGATCGAGGAACTGCCGCTCGAACAGGTCACCAAGCAGCTCAACAAGCTCGTCAACGTCCTGAAGATCGTCGAGCTGGAGCCGTCCGCGGCCGTTCAGCGCGAACTCGTTCTGGTGAAGGTGCGCGCCGACAACGAGACGCGCTCCCAGATCGTCGAGATCGTCCAGCTGTTCCGCGCCAAGACCGTGGACGTCTCCCCGGAGGCCGTCACCATCGAGGCCACCGGCGGCAGCGAGAAGCTGGAGGCCATGCTCAAGATGCTGGAGCCGTTCGGCATCAAGGAGCTCGTCCAGTCCGGCACGATCGCCATCGGCCGCGGCGCCCGGTCGATCACCGACCGCTCGCTGCGCGCCCTCGACCGGTCCGCGTAGGCCTCGTACGACTTCACGTGCGACCCGTACGTGAAGTCGTACGCGCCCGTATTCCGAGACCCCGAGACTTCCCTTCCCCCTCCCGCCGTACGGTGGGACGCAACACCCAGCACACATAGGAGAGAACCCAGTGGCCGAGCTGTTCTACGACGACGACGCCGACCTGTCCATCATCCAGGGCCGCAAGGTCGCGGTCATCGGCTACGGCAGCCAGGGCCACGCCCACGCGCTGTCGCTCCGTGACTCGGGTGTCGACGTCCGGGTCGGTCTGCACGAGGGCTCCAAGTCCAAGGCGAAGGCCGAGGAGCAGGGCCTGCGCGTGGTGACCCCGTCGGAGGCCGCCGCCGAGGCCGACGTCATCATGATCCTCGTTCCGGACCCGATCCAGGCCCAGGTGTACGAGGAGTCCATCAAGGACAACCTCAACGACGGCGACGCGCTGTTCTTCGGCCACGGCCTGAACATCCGCTTCGGCTTCATCAAGCCCCCGGCCGGCATCGACGTCTGCATGGTCGCCCCGAAGGGCCCGGGCCACCTGGTCCGCCGCCAGTACGAGGAGGGCCGCGGCGTTCCGTGTATCGCGGCCGTCGAGCAGGACGCGACCGGCAACGGCTTCCCGCTGGCGCTCTCGTACGCCAAGGGCATCGGTGGCACGCGTGCGGGCGTCATCAAGACGACCTTCACCGAGGAGACCGAGACCGACCTGTTCGGTGAGCAGGCCGTTCTCTGCGGTGGTACGGCCGCGCTGGTCAAGGCGGGCTTCGAGACGCTGACCGAGGCCGGCTACCAGCCGGAGATCGCGTACTTCGAGTGCCTCCACGAGCTGAAGCTGATCGTGGACCTCATGTACGAGGGCGGCCTGGAGAAGATGCGCTGGTCGGTCTCCGAGACCGCCGAGTGGGGCGACTACATCACCGGCCCCCGCATCATCACGGACGCCACCAAGGCCGAGATGAAGAAGGTCCTGGGCGAGATCCAGGACGGCACGTTCGCCCAGCAGTGGATGGACGAGTACCACGGCGGTCTGAAGAAGTACAACGAGTACAAGCAGCAGGACGCCGAGTCCCTGCTGGAGACCACCGGCAAGGAGCTGCGCAAGCTCATGTCGTGGGTCAACGACGACGAGTGACTCCGTCGGTCGGGCCGTGGTGTCGGGTTGCCCGGTACCACGGCCCGAGCGCCTGCCTCGGGTTACGCCTCGGGGCTCCGCCCCGGACCCCGCTCCTCAATCGCCGGAGGGGCTGAGATTCACGTCCGGGTGATCCTTCTGCGGAGGCGTAAGAACAGCACCGCGCCGCCACTAGACTGCTCCACTACATACGCGTCGGGCCCACAGCGTCGTGCGTCTTCCACGCGGCAACCCCTCCACCGCATGCGGCCGTCGGGACGGCCGTCCGCATTGGACCTGTGAGGACTCACGTGAGCTCGAAACCTGTCGTACTCATCGCTGAAGAGCTGTCGCCCGCGACCGTCGACGCCCTGGGCCCGGACTTCGAGATCCGGCACGCGAACGGCGCGGACCGCGCCGAACTGCTGCCCGCCATCGCCGACGTCGACGCGATCCTGATCCGTTCCGCGACGAAGGTCGATGCCGAGGCCATCGCCGCCGCGAGCAAGTTGAAGGTCGTCGCACGAGCCGGCGTCGGCCTGGACAACGTCGACGTCTCCGCCGCCACCAAGGCCGGCGTGATGGTCGTCAACGCCCCCACCTCGAACATCGTGACCGCCGCCGAGCTGGCCTGTGGTCTGCTCCTGGCCTCCGCGCGTCACATCCCGCAGGCCAACACCGCTCTCAAGAACGGTGAGTGGAAGCGCTCCAAGTACACCGGCGTAGAGCTCGCGGAGAAGACCCTCGGTGTCGTGGGTCTGGGCCGCATCGGCGCGCTCGTCGCCCAGCGCATGTCGGCCTTCGGCATGAAGGTCGTCGCCTACGACCCGTACGTACAGCCCGCGCGGGCCGCGCAGATGGGCGTCAAGGTCCTGTCGCTGGACGAGCTGCTCGAGGTCTCCGACTTCATCACCGTGCACCTGCCCAAGACGCCCGAGACCGTCGGTCTCATCGGCGACGAGGCGCTGCACAAGGTCAAGCCGTCGGTGCGGATCGTCAACGCCGCGCGCGGCGGGATCGTCGACGAGGCCGCGCTGTACTCCGCGCTCAAGGAGGGCCGGGTCGCCGGCGCCGGCCTCGACGTGTACGCGAAGGAGCCCTGCACGGACTCCCCGCTCTTCGAGCTCGACGAGGTCGTCTGCACCCCGCACCTCGGTGCCTCCACGGACGAGGCGCAGGAGAAGGCCGGTATCTCCGTCGCCCGCTCGGTGCGCCTCGCGCTCGCCGGCGAGCTGGTCCCGGACGCGGTGAACGTCCAGGGCGGTGTCATCGCCGAGGACGTCAAGCCGGGTCTGCCGCTCGCCGAGAAGCTCGGCCGCATCTTCACCGCCCTCGCGGGCGAGGTCGCGGTCCGCCTCGACGTCGAGGTGTACGGCGAGATCACCCAGCACGACGTCAAGGTGCTCGAACTCTCCGCGCTCAAGGGTGTGTTCGAGGACGTCGTCGACGAGACCGTGTCGTACGTGAACGCTCCGCTGTTCGCGCAGGAGCGCGGTGTCGAGGTGCGGCTGACCACGAGCTCGGAGTCCTCGGACCACCGGAACGTGGTGACCGTGCGCGGCACCCTCGGTGACGGCCAGGAGGTCTCGGTCTCCGGCACGCTCGCCGGGCCCAAGCACCACCAGAAGATCGTCGCGGTCGGCGAGTACGACGTGGATCTGGCGCTCGCCGACCACATGGTCGTCCTCAACTACACCGACCGTCCCGGTGTCGTCGGCACCCTCGGCCGGATCCTCGGCGAGGCCGGCATCAACATCGCGGGCATGCAGGTCGCCCGTGCGGACGTGGGTGGCGAGGCGCTTGCCGTGCTGACCGTGGACGACACGGTTCCGCAGACTGTTCTGACGGAGTTGGCGGAGGAGATCGGCGCGACGCAGGCTCGGTCGGTCAACCTCGTGTGAGGATGCCCGCCACTGGGGGCTGCCGCCCCCAGGCCCCCGCCTCGGCCTGAACGGCCTTGTCCTCAAACGCCGGACGGGCTGAGAGGTTCTTCGGCTGCGGGTTGTGTGTGGCTGGTCGCGCAGTTCCTCGCGCCCCTAAAAGATTGCGCCGTTCCCCGCGCCCCTATTTAAGGGGCGCGGGGAACGGCGCAATCTTTTGGCGGGGGTTCGGGGGCGGAGCCCCTGAGTCAGGGACGGGAATGGGTAGGGGCGGCGGGGGCGACCAACTCAGGGTCGTCAGACGAGGGCCTTCTCCGGTTCCGCGCACTCCGTTTCGCGTACGCGGACCTGGCGCAGGCTCATCGCCGCCAGTACCGCAGCCGCCAGCAACAGCACCGCCCCGGCGACCGCGGCCGCCTGCATCCCACTGGTGAAGGCCTCTCGGGCCGCGGTCACCAGGGCGTCGCCCGCGCGGCCCGGAAGCTGCGGGGCCACGGCGAGAGCCGCGCCGAGGGTCTCGTGGGCCGCGGCCGGCGCGCCGTCCGGGATGTCGTGGCGGTACACCGCGGTACCGATGGAGCCGAGGAGCGCCATGCCCAGCGCCCCGCCGAACTCCGCACCCGTCTCCAGGACCGAGGACGCGCTGCCCGCCTTCTCCACCGGCACGGTGCCCAGCGCCAGGTCCATCATCTGGGACATCACGGTGACGATCCCGGCGGCGATGACCCCGGACCCGGCGAGGACCAGCCACAGCGAGTCCGTACCGGCGGCCGTCAGCATTCCGTAACCGCAGGCCGCGAGGACGAAGCCGCCGGAGACGACGTACGCCCGGTTGACTCCCCGCTGGACGAGCCGTGCGGCGACCGGCGCGGCGACGCCGACCAGCACGGTGGGCAGCAGCCCCCACAGCGCGGCCTCCATGGAGCTCTTGCCGAGCACCGACTGCAGGTACTGCGTGGTGAAGAGCGCCGAGCCCATCATCCCGAACGAGGACAGCAGGTTCAGTGAGACGGCCGGTGCGAAGCCGCGGCCGCGGAAGAGCGAGGGCGGGATCATCGGCGACTCGATCGTGCGCTGGCGGTGGACGAAGAGCGTGGCGAAGAGCAGACCGATGGTCACCGACATGACGTATCGGACGTTCCAGCCCTCCGAGGGGATCTCCTTGAGGCCGTAGATCACCGGCAGGACGGCGGCCATGGACAGCGGCACGCTCAGCAGGTCGAAGCGGCCGGGCGCCGGGTTCTTCGACTCGGGGAGCAGCATCGGGCCGAGGATCAGCAGGAGCACCATCGCGGGCAGGTTCACCAGGAAGACCGAGCCCCACCAGAAGTACTCCACGAGTACGCCGCTCATGACCGAGCCGAGCGCGACACCGGCCGTCATCACTCCGGACCACACGCCGATCGCCTTGGAGCGCTGGGCCTGGTCCGTGAAGAGCGTACGGATGAGCGCCAGTGTGGACGGCATCAGCGTCGCGCCGCCGATGCCGAGCACCGCGCGGGCCGCGATCAGCGTCTCGGCGCTGTCGGCGTACGCCGCGACCAGCGAGGCCGCTCCGAAGGCGGCGGCGCCGATCAGGAGCAGCCTGCGGCGGCCGATGCGGTCGCCGAGCGAGCCCATCGTCATCAGCAGCCCGGCCAGCACGAACGCGTACATGTCGAAGATCCACAGCTGCTGGGTGCCGGTCGGCTCCAGGTCCGCGCTGATCTGCGGGACCGCGAAGTAGAGGACCGAGACATCCATCGAGACCAGGAGCAGCGGCAGCATCAGGACGCCGAGTGCGGTCCATTCGCGGCGTCCGGCACGGGCGGGAGTGCCTCCCTCGGCGGGTGGAGTCGGCGGAGTGAGCGGGTCGGGCATGCCGGAAGTCGTCATGCCCAGCAATGTACGGGCGTCTTAAACGCTTGTCTAGAACGAGCGTGTAAACCTGTTGCCCAATACGCTCGTCTTATACGCCAGTCTGGGACGCTTGTTTGCCGCGGAGGTACGCTGAACCGCATGGGACACCGTGAGGATCTGCTCGAAGGCGCCAAGCGCTGCCTGCTGGAGAAGGGCTTCGTGCGCACGACGGCCCGCGACATCGTCAAGGAGTCGCGGACGAACCTGGCGTCGATCGGCTACCACTACGGGTCGAAGGACGCACTGCTCGCGGAGGCCTACGTCTCCATCGTCGAGGAGCTGTCCGACGACTTCGACGCGGGCGGGAGCGCCACGGCGAATACGGAGCCGGGGTCCCTGGAGCGGTTCCAGGAGGTGTGGTCGAACGTCATCGGGACCATGCAGAGGCCCGGTTCGATGTGGCATCTCAGCATGGAGATCGTGGTGATGGGCGACAAGGTGCCGGGCGTGCGCGACCACTTGGCCAAGGCCCAGCGCGAGGGGGCGCGGGGCATCGTCCCGCTGCTGATGGGCGGGCTGGAGGAGGACGTGCGGGAGAGGGACGTCGACACGCTGGGCAAGTTCTACATGACCCTGATGATGGGGCTCATCGCGCAGTGGACCTTCGATCCCGAGACCGCGGCCAGTGCGGAGGAACTCACCGAGGGGTTGCGGAGGGTGATCGCGAAGGCGGGGACGACGGGGGCGGGAGCCGTGGGTTCGGCGGCCGCGGTTACGGCAGAGGGGTCGTCCTGACGATCCTGCCGTCGCGCATCTCCGCCACGCGGTCGCAGAAGTGGCGTACGAGCGCCATGTCGTGGCAGATGAACAGGTAGCCGAGGCCCAGGCGTTCCTGCAGCTCGGCCAGGAGGTTGAGGATGCCCGCGCGCAGGGACGGGTCCAGCGCGGAGACCGGTTCGTCGAGCACCAGGAGCTTTGGCCCGCACGCCAACGCGCGGGCGATACCGGCGCGTTGGCACTGGCCCCCGGAGAGCTCGTGCGGGCGACGGTCTCCGAGTGACGGGTCGAGGCCGACCTGCTCCAGCAGCTCGGCCACGCGCTCGGGGCCGGTCGTCCGGTCCCAACTCCCCTGTACGCGCAGGGGTTCCGCGATCGCGTCTCGGATGCGGTGGCGGGGGCCCAGTGATCCGTACGGGTCCTGGAACACGGGCTGCATCGCCGGTCTGAGCGGGCGTAGTCGCTTCTCGTTCAGTGAGGTCAACTCGTGGCCGTCGAACCAGACTTCGCCGCCTGAGGGGCGGCGCAGCTGTAGTACGGCCATGGCTGTGGAGGACTTGCCGCAGCCCGAGGGGCCGATGAGGCCGAGGGTTTCGCCGGGGGCGATGTCGAAGGAGACGTGGTCCACGGTGGTGCGGGGGCCGTGGTGGACGACCAGGTCGCGTACGTCCAGCAGAGGGTTCACACCGACTCCAGGAACAACTCGGCGGGGTGGGTGGGGAGGTCGCGCCAGTGGTGGCAGGCAACGGTGTGGTTGTTGTGGGTTTGGGGCTTGGGGTGTTCCGTGTGGCACCGGGTCGCGTCCGCGAGGGGGCAGCGGGGGGCGAAGGCACAGCCTGGGGGGAGGTCGGTGGGGGTGGGTGGGGTGCCTGGGATTGAGGGGAGTCTGTGTCTGCGGGTGCGTTGTGGCTGGTCGCGCAGTTCCCCGCGCCCCTGGCGGGGCGCCTTGGGCTGGGGCAGTGATGTCAGCAAGCCAGCCGTGTATGGGGCCCTGGGGCGGGTGAATACTTCCTCCACCGGGCCCTCCTCGGTCAGGCGGCCCGCGTACATGACCAGTACTCGGTCGGCGTGTTCGCGGACCATGGGGAGGTCGTGGGTGATCAGGACCAGCGTGGTGCCTGTGGCCTCGCTGCGGTGGGTGAGGAGGTCGAGGATCTGGCGTCGGGTCTCCGGGTCCTGGGCTGTCGTCGGTTCGTCGGCGATCACCAGGGCGGGGGAGTGGAGCAACGCCATGGCGATGACGGCTCGTTGGCGCATACCGCCCGAGAACTCGTGCGGGTAGGCCCGCGTCTGGTCCGCGGGGATGCCGACCTCCTTCAGTGCGGCCACCGCCCGGGCCCGCGCCTCCTTGCGGGAGACCCCGTCCACGGACCGTACGGCGGCGCCCAGTTGGTCGCAGACTCGATGCACGGGCGACAGTGCCGAGAGCGCGTCCTGTGGGACGAGGGCGAGTTGGCGGCCCCAGAGGGCGGCGCGTACGGAACGGGGGGCGCCCACCAGCTCGTAAGACCCCATCCGCACGCTGCCCGTCACAGTCGCCTCCTGTGGTGGCATGCCGAGCAGGGCGCGGGCCGTGAGGGACTTGCCCGCGCCCGACTCGCCCACCACGGCGAGGACTTCACCCTTGCGCACGTCGAAGGAGAGGCCCCGCACGGCATCGACCGCGCCGATGGAGACGTGCAAGTCCCGGACGGAGAGGAGGACTTCGGGGTTCAACGGGTCGGCTCCTTGCGGGGGCGTAGGGCGGAGAGGGCGGCACGGGAGCGGGGGAGGAGGCTGGAGCCGGGGCGGGGCTGCGCGGTCGTTCTGCTGGGGCCGGGCTCCGCGTATGGCGCCGACGACACAGCCAGGGCCGCCAGCAGGGCCAGGGCCACCGCGGGGGCCAGGGCCGCCCACGGGGCGCGTTCCACGTATGCCCGTGACTCGTCCAGGAGCAGGCCCCACTCCGGGGCGGGCGGCTGGGCGCCGAGGCCGAGGAAGCCGAGGGAAGCCAGGGCCAGGGCGATGCCGGGAAGGCGCAGGAGGGCGTGACGGGTGACCGGGGCCGCCACCGAGGGCAGGACGTGGCGGGTGAGGATCCACAACGGGCTTGCCCCGATGGCCCGTTGGGCCAGCAGGAACGTCGACGCGCGGACCTCCTGCACCAGCGCCGCCGCGTGCGACGACAGGGTGGGCCAGGAGAGCAGGGCCACGGCGAGCGCGGCACCGCCCGTTCCGGGGCCCACGACGGCCGCGACCAGGATGCCCGCGATCACCGGCGGCAGCGCGTTGGCGATGTCCGAGGCGCCGGACGCCACGGCGGGCAGGAAACCGAGGGCGAGCGCGAGGACGAGGCCGGCCAGACAGACCGCGGTCGCCGTGCCGATCGTCGACGCCGCGCCGTGCCCGAGCCGCGCCAGCACATCACGGCCGAGCCCGTCCGTGCCGAGGGGATACGCCCAGGAGGGCGCCTGGAGGCGGGCGTTCGTGTCCACCGTGTACGGGTCGCGCAGCAGGCCCCAGCCGACGCAGGTCAGCAGTGTGATTCCGAGCGTCAACGGGACGGCCGGGTGCGCGCGGACCGGGCGGGCCGCGGGCAGCGTCAGCCCGGCGTCGCGCAGGGCCGGGCCCAGCAGCCGCCGCCGTACGACGGCCGCCGCGGCACCCGTGACGAGGCCGAGGGCGAGCAGCGCGAGAACCGACCCCTGAAGCAGTGGCAGGTCCTGCGACTTGGCCGCCCCCAGTGCCGTACGGCCGATGCCCGGCACCGCGAACACCGTCTCCACGGCGACCGCCCCGCCGGTCAGTCCTACGGCGACCATTCCGAACTGCGGTACCAGCGGCGGCAGTACGCGCCGCAGGGCGGCGGCCGAGATGCGTGCCCTGCCGACCCCGGCGCCCCGCCACAGCTCCACCCAGCGCTCGTCGAGGACGGGCGGCAGTGCGTCCGCGACCAGTCGGCCGAGGAGTCCGCCCGCGGGAATGCCGAGTGCGACGGCGGGCAGCACCATGTACGCGGGGCCCTGCCAGCCGGAGGTCGGCAGCAGGCCCAGCCACACTCCGCACACCAGCAACGCGACCGTCGCCAGCAGGAATTCGGGCAACGCGGCGAGCATCGCGGCGAACGCGCCGGCCGACCCCCGGCCCCGTACGAGTACGGGAGCGACGATCGCGCAGGTCACCAGGAGCGCGACCCCGAGCGCCGCGCCCATCAGGGCGAGCGAGACCTGGAGTCCGGAGACGACCGACGGGAGGACGTCGGTGCCCGACACCCAGGACGTGCCGAGGTCGCCGCGTGGCAGGCCGGAGAGCCAACTCCCCAGCAGGGAAAGGGGACCCGCGTCCAGGCCGAGGTCGGCGCGGATCGCGGCGAGGGCCTCCGGTGTGCCCTCCTGCTCGGCCGAGCGGGCGCGCAGGACGGTGAGGGCGGGGTCGCGGCCGGAGAGCCAGGGGAGCAGTCCGACGGCGGCGAGGACCGCGGCGAGACAGCCGAGCCGGGTGAGAGCGGCCCGGCCGCCCGGCGAGAACAGAGTGACCGGAGTGAACAGGCGTGCCATGAACGTCACTTGACGTAGGTGTCCGCGGTGATCAGTGCCCGCTCGCGCGGGTCGTGCTCGACGTCCACGACACCGGCCGCGTCGCCCTGGATCACGCGCTCGTGCAGCATCGGGATCGCGGCGTCGGTGGCCAGCACCGCGGCCTCCGCGTCGACGACGGCCCGGCGGCGCGCGTCACCGGTCTTCGTCCCTGCGGCCTTCTCCAGGGCCGCGTCGACCTTCCTGTCGGACAGCTGCGAGATGTTGAAGGAACCCTTCGACCCGAAGTCGCTGTAGAGGTACGCGGCCGGGTCGCCCGAGTCGAGGACGGTCGCCCGGGACAGGATGAACGCGTCGAACTCGCCCGCCAGCGCGTCGGATTCGATGTTCGCGTACTCGCGGACGTCCAGCTTCACCTTGAACCCGGCCTTCTGGAGCCGCTGTTGCAGCGTCTGGGCCACCTCGGGCAGTTCGGCGCGGTCGGTGAACGTGCCGATCGTGATCGTCCTGCCGTTCGGGTCACCGGACTTGGCGCGCTGGACCGGCTCGCGCAGGTCGGCGGCCCAGGGGAGGGCGGGGCCCAGCAGGCCCTTCGCGACGTCCGCGCGGCCCTCGTACACGCCCTTGACGATCGACTCGGCGTCGACGGCCTCGCGGGCGGCGGCCCTGAGGGAGGCGTCCTTGAAGGGGCCGCTCCCGGTGTTCAGGTAGAGGGTGTTGGTGCGCGGCATCGGCACCTCGGTGACCAGGTCCTCGTCGAGCAGCGCGGCCTGCGACACCGGTACCGCCTCGACGACGTCGGCCTCGCCGCTGCGCAGGGTGGCCGCGCGGGCGGTGCCGTCGGGCACGAACTTCACATCGATACCGGGGGACTTGGCCGTGCCGCCCCAGTAGTCGTCGTAGCGGTCGAGGGTCGCCGACGATGTGCCGTTCACCTTCGTCAGCTCGAAGGGGCCGGTGCCCGCGCCGACCGGGCTGACGGTCTTCCCGCGGTACGCCTTCGCCGCCAGGATCGACAGCTGCGGCGAGCTCAGCCGCTGCGGGACCAGCGGGTCCTCGGTTCCGGTGGTGACGGCGACCGAGTCGCCGTCGGCCTTCACCGTCAGGTCGACGCCGTCGAGGATGCGTGGCTTGGGGGAGGCGGTCGCGGCCCTCGTGAGCGACCGGACGACGGACTCGGCCGTGAGCTTCGTACCGTCGTGGAAGGTGACGCCGTCCCGTATCTCGAAGGTCCAAGTCCGGGCGTTCTGCTGCCACTTGGTGGCGAGGGCGGGCTCCGCGTCGCCGTCCGCGTCGAGCGTCACCAGCGTCTCGGCGGTCGACCAGCGCGACAGCTTGAACGCGTCGTCGGACAGCGGCGACAGCCCGGAGCGCGGCGGGTTCATCATCGCCACGCGTACGCGCTTGCCGTCGCCGCCCGCGGAGCCGCCCGCGGAATCGTCCGAGGCGGATTCCGAGAAGCACCCGGTGAGCAGCAGGGCGGAAGCCGCGGTGACCGCGGAGAGGGAGAGAAGGCGGGCGGGCAGGCGCACGGAGCACTCCGGGTAAAGGGATGGTCAATGGAGACGTGGCGCCGACCGTAGCATGATGACAATCGTTTTCAGTAGTGGGGTCCGAATGCCGACCGCCGCCGGGTGGCCGCTGTGCAAGCCCCGGGAGGGTGCAATCGTGCCTGAGCACGTTCGGGTGTACGTCGACGTGATGATGTTGTGGTCGGGTGCCGGGTGGGGAGGATCGGCCTCGTCGGTGGCCAGGGGCGGCACAACCGCGGTCACCGAGTGGCCCGACGGATCTTGACGTCCAAGGTCCAAGGTGAGCAGAAGGAGCTCGACATGGCCGTGGTGGATGCCGAGGTGGACGTGCTGATCGTCGGTGGCGGGCCGGTCGGGCTCACTGCTTGTGCGCTGCTGGAGCGTTGGGGCGTGCGGGTTTCGCTGGTCGAGAAGCGCGGTGAGCTGTCCCCCTTTCCACGGTCGCGGCTGGTCAATGTGCGGTCGATGGAGATCTACCGCGGGCTCGGGCTCGCCGGTGAGATCACGTCCGGTGCCTTCGGGCCGGAGTTCGGACGCATCCGTTTCCGGGACACCCTGCACGACAGTGACTTCGCCACGGCGGCGATGGTCGGGATCAACGCGCCGATCCCCGAAAGCCCTGTGACCGGCATCGTCACGTCGCAGGATCGGCTGGAACCCACCCTGCTCGCCGCGGCAGGGACACGGATGAGGTTCGGGGCCGAACTCGTCGACCTCACCGAAGAGGCCGACAGCGTTCTGGCCGTCCTCGTCGACCAACGAAGCGGTGAGGAGACCCGCGTCCGTGCCCGCCATGTTCTCGCCGCCGACGGTGCGCACTCCACCGTCCGGCAGCGGCTGGGAATCGGCACCGCCGGCCCCGGAGCGCTGGCGGCGGTCACCACCGTCGTGTTCGGCGCCGACCTCGACGGCTGGTGTGCCGACCAGCCCGCCGGGGTGTACTTCACCGCGCACGGCTCCTTCCTCCCGCTCTACCCCGAAGGCGGCTGGGCCTGGCTCGGCCCCACCCCCGAAGACTCCGAGCACACCGACTGGCCCGGCCTCGTCTCGCGTGCCCTCGGGCCCGGCGCAGGTGTACGGGCCGAGGTGACCCGGGTTCAGCACTGGGTGATGAACGCGTTCGTCGCCGAGCGCTTCCGGCACGGCCGGATCCTGCTGGCCGGCGACGCCGCGCACGCGATCCCGATCGTCGGCGGCCTGGGCATGAACACCGGCATCGCCGACGTCCACAACCTGTGCTGGAAGCTGGCGGGCGTCGTCCACGGGTGGGCCGGGCCAGGCCTGTTGGACACGTACGAGACGGAACGGCGGCCCGTCGCCCACCGGACCCTCCAGCAAGCGGTGGCCAACAGCAAGCTCATGTTCGAAGCGCAGAGGCTGCGCCACGAGCAGCTGCACAGCGGCGGAGCGGCGCCGACCCGGGTCGAACTGCCCTGGTCCGACAGGTACTTCGCCCAACTCGGTCTCGTGCTCGGCGTCGCCTACCGATCCGACGCCGTCCTCAGCGACGCCGTGCTCACCGACACCCTCCTCACGGACGGCAGCACCCCGCCCGAGCCGTCCGAGACGGGCACGGACTACGTCCCCAGCGCGGAGCCCGGCCATCGCATGCCGCACCTCTGGCTCACACCCGACCGCTCCACGCTCGACGCCTTCGGCGAATGGTTCACCCTGCTCACCCCTGACCCCGCCGCCTGGGAGCAACAAGCCACCGCACCAGGGGTGTTGCACATCGAGCGCCTTCCCGACGAGCACGCCGATCTCTGTGGCCTGAGCCCCCGGGGAGCGCTGCTCATCCGGCCCGACGGCCACATCGGTGCCCGCTGGCGCGACTGCCCGCCGAGCGACAACATCCTCCGCCACGCGCTGACCGCGCTCACCGGTCACGACGAGACTCGGTCCGGCTGACCGAGGACCGGCCTGCTGCGAAGTGGCCGAGGACACAACCGGGGTGTGTCAGACCGCTGTTGCACACTGTCGGTCATGAACGCACTTGACGAATATCGGGCGGCAGCCCGCAAGCGGGGCGTGCCCGAGGATCTTCTCGGCAGGGCGCTGAGGCTTGCCCGACCGCGTCTGGAGCTGCGGTCGATGGAGGGCTCCGACGCTCCGGTCGTCGGACAGTACGGAGGGCATCCCCAGCTTCCACCGGACGTCGAATGGACCGGCTTCCCGGCGTTCATCGCGTCGGTCGACTGTGCCGCCGTTCCGGTCGGCGAACTGGATATCCGGCTGCCGGAGGACGGGCACTTACTGTTCTTCGCCAACAACAGCGAGCCGAGTTACGTCCCGGGGCCGACGCAGGAAGGCCGGGTCGTGTATGTCCCGGCCGGGACGGCGACGACGGAACGGGCCCCGTCCGAGGAGGACGCGTCCTACACGTTCGAGCCGTACCCCCTGCGAGGCCGGCTCGACCGGTTCATGCCGGACAACAACCACGACATCGCCGACCAGGAAACCGTGCGCCTCATCCACCCGTACCTGCTGGACCACTGGGACGAGACCATGAACGGCGAACTCACCCTGGGCGGATACGCGTCGGTGATCCATCACGACCCGGCCCCCTGGCCCGTCACCGACGACGACTCATTCGTCATGCTGGCCCACGCGGATTTCACGTTCGTGGACACGCCCCTCAGCTGCGCCGCGTCCTGGCTGATCCGCCCCCGGGAGCTGGCGGAACGGAACTTCGAGAACGTGCGGGTCGATTTCCAGTCCTACATGTGATGCCGCCGCGGGGCGCTCACGGGCCCGGCTGACCGCTTTTGAACGCAGGGCGCCTGGAGCCCCCGTGCCTGCCCCCCCGTGCCTGCCCCTCGCGCCTAAAGCCCCCGCGCCTAGAGCCGCCGCGCCTTGAGCCCCATGTGCAGGAGCAGGCGGTCCTCGCCGTTGGCCAGGTCGAGGCCGGTGAGTTGTTCGACGCGGGAGAGGCGGTAGTAGAGGGTCTGGCGGTGGATGCCCAGTTCGGCGGCGGTGCGGCCGGCCTGGCCCGCGCAGTCGAGGAACACCTCGGCGGTGTGGGCGAGTTCGCGGTGGGCGGGGGCCAGGAGCGGGCGTACGGCGGGGTCGTGGGAGGCGGTCGGCGCCAGCGTCGTCAGCAGGCGGTACGGGCCGATGGACGACCAGTGCGCGACCGGGCCCAGCCGCGGATCGGCCAGCGCCGCGCGGGCGGCGGCCGATGCCTGCTGCCAGGCGGTCGCGAGGTCGGCGAGACCGGAGTGGGGAACGGCGATCCCGGCCACGACCCGGCCGGGGCGGGGGCCGTGCGGCTCCGGAGCCTGTCCGGCAGCCCCCACCGCTCCCGCTGACCGCCCGGCTCCCTCTGTCCGTCCCGCTGCCGCTGTCCGCCCGGCTCCCTCTGTCCGCCCCGCTGCCCCTGTCCGCCCCGCTCCCTCTGTCCGTCCGGCTCCCCCCGACCCCGCTGTCCGTCCGGTTCCCTCCGACCCTTCGTCCGCCCGCGCGGCCTCCGCCTCGCCCGGGTGGTTCGTCGGCTGGGCCTGGGCCGCCCCGGTGCCCTTGCCCTGGCCGCCCTTGCTCGGCGGCTGGGCCGGGCCCCGGCCGCCCTGCGTGCCGCCGGTCTGCTGGTGAGCCCCTGGGGGGCCGGGCTCGGCCGGGGAGGACTGGGGGCGCCCTGATCCCCGTACCCCCTCCGCCCTCTCCAGCAGCCGGGCCGCCGCCGTTGTCGCCGGGGTGAGGACCTCCGGTGAGCGCAGGCGGACCAGGAGGGCCAGGCTCTGGGCGGTGGAGCCCCAGGGGAGGGCGCAGACGGCGGTGGCGGACGGGATGGTGCGGACCGACGGGGCGTCGTCCGGGTGGGACGAGGGCCAGGGGGCCACGCAGACCATCGTGTGGAGGCCCTCGCCGCGGGCGCCGAGCTCCGTGTGGAGTTCGGCCAAAGCCATGTCGCGCTGCCAGCCGCTCTCGGCGGTGAGGACCGCGCGAAGCTCACGGCTGAGGTCCGCGCCCGCCTGGGCCTCGTCCGCCAGGAGGGCACCGATGCGCGGGGTGACCTCCATCGCCGCGGAGAGCTGCTGGTCGGTGGGACCCGGATCGTCCGACAGCAGCCACACGTACCCGAGGACCACACCCCGATGGCGTACGGGGAGGCAGACGCGGCCCCGGTGGACGCCCGCCTCGGGGGTGGGCGGGATACGGACCGGCGCCGTGGCGCGGGCGATGCCGAAGCCCTCGAACCAGGTGCGGACCGCCGAGGTCGAGCGGCGCGTGAGGATCGAGCGGGCGCGTACGGGGTCCAGCGCGGAGGCGTCCAGCTCGCCCTCGCTGTCGTACGCGCCGAAGGCGATCAGCTCGAAGTCGCGGTTCTCCAGCGTCGCGGGGGCGCCGAGGAGCTCCGAGATCTCGTCCACCAGCTCCTGGTATTCGCCCTTGGGATCCGATGTCACCCGGGCATTCTCCATCATTTCCCCGCGCCTTCATACATCTGTCTGAGATCCAGGGCACGGATGCGTGACAGCTGTCGATGGCCGACGATCGGAGGGATCCTTAGGTTTCACGGTGGTTCTCCGTGTCGTACCGGAACGCCGCCGGGCGGCGGCGGGTACGGCCTTCCGCCGGCCTTGTTGTGGAGGTGCCCCGTGCTGGGTCCCGTGATTCTCGCCGCTTCGCGCAGCGACCGGATGCGTCGTCTGATCTCGGCGGCCCCGGTGACCAAGCCGGTCGTCGACCGCTTCATCCCCGGTGAGAGCGTCGACCAGGTCGTACCGATCATCCAGGACCTCACGGCCAAGGGCCTGGAGGTCACCATGGACGTGGTCGGTGAGGACATCACCACGCCCGAGCAGGCCACGCTCGCCCGTGACGCGTACCTGGAGCTGATCGACCGCCTCAAGCAGCTGGAGCTCGGGGAGCGCGCCGAGATGTCGGTGAAGCTGTCCCTGTTCGGGCAGGCGCTCCCCGGTGGCCACGAGCTCGCCCTCGCCAACGTCCGTCCGGTCGTCGAGGCCGCCGCGGCCATCGGTACGACCGTCACGCTCGACGCCGAGGACCACACCACCCTCGACTCGATGTTCGCCATCCACGAGGAGCTGCGGAAGGACTTCCCGGAGACCGGCTGCGTCATCCAGGCCTACCTCTTCCGCACCGAGGCCGACGCCCGCCGTCTCGCCGACAGCGGCAGCCGCGTACGGCTCGTGAAGGGCGCCTACAAGGAGCCCGCCGAGGTCGCGTACCAGCAGAAGGCCGAGACCGACAAGGCGTACGTCCGCATCCTGCGCATCCTGATGGAGGGCGAGGGGTACCCGATGATCGGGTCCCACGACCCGCGCCTCATCTCCATCGCGCAGGAGCTGGCCCGGCGCGCCGGGCGCAAGCCCGACGAGTACGAGTTCCAGATGCTGTACGGGATCAGGAGCGACGAGCATCTGCGGCTCGCCGCTGAAGGGCACCGGATGCGTGTCTACACCGCGTACGGCACCGACTGGTACGGCTACTTCATGCGGCGCCTCGCCGAGAAGCCGGCCAACCTCCTCTTCTTCGGCCGCTCGATCCTCACCAAGAGCTGACGCCAACCACCCCGCTCAGTTAAGGAGTTACGGAACTCATGGACGCTGTGACCCAGGTCCCCACCCCCGTCAACGAGCCGGTGCACGGCTATGCCCCCGGCTCTCCCGAGCGCGCCCGCCTGGAGTCCAAGCTCAAGGAGCTCGCCGAGAACCCGGTCGACCTGCCGATGACCATCGGCGGCGAGAAGCGGATGGGCGGCGGCGACCGCTTCGACGTCGTGCAGCCGCACAACCACAAGGCCCGCCTCGGCACGTACGCGAACGCGACCCAGCAGGACGCCCAGGACGCGATCGACGCGGCCCTCGCCGCCGCGCCCGCCTGGCGCGCGATGTCCTTCGACGACCGCGCCGCGATCATCCTGCGCGCCGCCGAGCTGCTGGCAGGACCGTGGCGCGAGACGCTCGCCGCCTCGACGATGCTCGGCCAGTCGAAGACGGCCCAGCAGGCCGAGATCGACTGTCCCTGCGAGCTGGTCGACTTCTGGCGCTTCAACGTGAAGTACGCCCGTGACCTGCTCGCCGAGCAGCCGCCGGCCAACTCGCCGGGCGTCTGGAACCGCCTCGACCACCGCCCGCTCGAAGGGTTCGTCTACGCGATCACGCCCTTCAACTTCACGGCGATCGCGGGCAACCTGCCGACCGCGCCCGCGCTGATGGGCAACGTGGTCGTGTGGAAGCCGTCGCCGACGCAGACCCACGCGGCCGTTCTGCTCATGCAGCTGCTGGAGGAGGCCGGTCTGCCCAAGGGCGTCATCAACCTCGTCACCGGTGACGGCATCGAGGTCTCCGAGGTCGCCCTGGAGCACCGCGACCTCGCCGGCATCCACTTCACCGGCTCGACCAAGACCTTCCAGTACCTGTGGAAGACGGTCGGCAACAACATCGAGAAGTACCGCACGTACCCCCGCATGGTCGGCGAGACCGGCGGCAAGGACTTCGTCGTCGCGCACCCGAGCGCCGACCGCGCGGTCCTGAAGACGGCCCTGACCCGCGGCTCCTTCGAGTACCAGGGCCAGAAGTGCTCGGCCTCCTCGCGCGCGTACGTCCCGGCCTCCATCTGGAACTCCGGCTTCAAGGAGGAGTTCGCGGCCGAGATCGACGGCATCACGATGGGTGACGTCACCGACCTGTCGAACTTCATCGGCGCCGTCATCGACGAGCGCTCCTTCGCCAAGAACAAGGCGGCGATCGACCGGGCGCACGCCGATCCGTCCTGCACGGTCGTCGCGGGCGGCACCTACGACGACTCCGTCGGCTACTTCGTCCGCCCGACCGTCGTCGAGTGCTCCGACCCGGCGAACGAGGTCTTCACGACGGAGTACTTCGGTCCGTTCCTCGCGGTGCACGTCTACGAGGACGACCAGTACGACGAGATGCTGGCCCAGATGGAGTCGGTGTCGGACTACGCGCTCACCGGCTCGGTCATCGCGGGCGACCGCGCGGCCGCCGCGTACACGATGGAGAAGCTCCGCTACGCCGCTGGCAACTTCTACATCAACGACAAGTCGACCGGTGCCGTCGTCGGCCAGCAGCCCTTCGGCGGCGGCCGCGCGTCCGGCACCAACGACAAGGCGGGCGCCCCGCAGAACCTGATGCGCTGGACCCTGACCCGCGCCATCAAGGAGACCCTGGTCCCGCCGACCGACTACCCGTACCCGCACATGGGCTGAGCCCGTACCCGCGCACGGGCCTGGTCCCGTACGCGCCCACGAGCCGAGGCGTCCCCGTACACGGGCCGGCGTCTCACTGAACCGCCCCCGCCCCGGACGCATCCCTCCGGGCCGGGGGCGGCGTGCGTCGTGCCGACGGACCGTGGCCCTGCCTCCGCACGGAGACAGGGCCACGGTCCACGTCATGGACGTGCGGTGTCAGCGGTCGCAGCTCGTCCTGCCCGGGTACCAGTGGCAGGCCAGCGCGGCGAAGCCGCCGTCCGCCACGACGGGCACGGTGAGCGAGGCGCCGCCGCGGACGACGTGCGGTTCGCGGACCAGGCCCGACGGGCCGTCGGTCACGGTCTCGACGAGCCACTTGCCCGCGCCCAGACGCATGGGTACGTCCACGCTGTGGGCCGCCCCCGCGAACGTGCCGCCGATGAACCAGCGGCCGTCGGGCGCACGGCGGGCCAGGACCGCGGAGCGGCCGGGATCGCCGGTCAGCAGCCTGGTCTCCTCCCAGCCGCTGGGCAGTTGCTCCAGATAGCGGCGGGCCTCCGGACGGGCCTCGTACGACTCAGGGGTGCCGGCGAGGTTCTGGATGCCGGACTCGTAGAGGACGGTCAGGCCCAACTCACCCGCGTCGGAGCCGACGTTGGGGCGGAAGGGGCGGTGGAAGGCACCCGGCGTGAAGTCCATGGAGCCGATGACGTTGCGGGTGTAGGGGAGCGCGGCCAGCTGCTCGGGCGTGTTGTTGCGCTTCTCCTCGCCGCCGACGCCCTCCAGCGTCATGACGTGCGGCCAGGTGCGCTGGATGCCCTTGGGGATCGTGGAGCCATGGAAGTTGACCATCAGGTGGTGCTTCGCGGTGGCCGGCAGGATCTCGTCGTACCAGGCCATCCGCTCCTGGGACTCGGAGTCCATGAAGTCGATCTTCACGCCCTTGACGCCCCAACGCTCCAGTGTGGAGAGCCACTTCTCCCGTTCGACGGGGTCGACGAGGAGCGAGTAGTGGAGCCAGACCTGGATCTCGACGCCGCGCTCCTTGCCGTAACGCACCAGCTCCGGCATCCAGTTGTTCGTCTGCCAGTCGGGGTCGATGACGTCCCACTCGCCGGGCTTGTAGTACCAGCCCGCGTCGACGACCTCGTACGGCCAGTCGCGCTGGGCCGCGTAGTCGACGTACTTCTTCTGCGCCTCCAGGCTCTGCCCGGCCTCCTTGCCGCCGGCGAGCCAGGTCCACAGGGCCGGGCCCGGCTTGATCCAGGAGGTGTCACGGACACGGGACCTGGGGGCGAGGTCGTCGGTGAAGGTCGACTCGGTGACGGTCGGCAGATCGCCGGTGACCACCGCGCGCCAGGGCGTGGTGAGCCTGCCGGACACCTGGATCGGCTCGTCGTTCCACGGGCTCACGCCGAACGTGGACGACCCTGCGGCGTGCGTGAGGTGGGAGCCGGCGTAGCTGCCGGTCAGGTCCGACTCGGCGACGAGGGCGTAGCCGCCGTCCGTCTTGAAGAGGGCCTGCATCGAGTACGTGCCCGCCGGTACCGCGGCCGCCGACGGGTAGCGGACGAAGGGGAGTTCGTTGTCCCGGCGGTAGGCGCTGATGACGGGCTCGGTGGTGGCGGGGAAGGTGAAGGCGGAGGCCTCGCGCACGACGTCGCCGTGGTCGTCCGGCAGGACGTAGCGATAGGCGACGCCGTCCGCGGCGACGCGGGTCAGCAGGTCGATACGCGCGCCGTCCGCCGTACGGAAGCGGAAACGGGACTCGGTCATCCGGACAACCCGCTTGTGCGACTTGCCCGTCGGGACGGTGTAGCGCTCCGAGACCGTGCGGTCGGAGCGGCCGGTGAGGGTCAGGTCCCGGGAGAAGTCGGCCTGTTCGGTGACGAGGCCGACGGGGGACGGTTCGAGGACCGTACGGCCGGCGCGTCTCACCGCCAGGGTCGGGCTGCCGTCGGCCGGGTCGAGGGAGACCACGGCCGAGGGGGAGCCGTGCGGACCGCGCACCTCCCAGGACGTGTGCGGGGTGGATGCCGCGGGAGCCTCGGCACGGGCCGGAAGCGTCGCCGCGGTGGTGGCGAGGAGTGCGGAACAGAGCGTCAACACGATGGTGCGGGCCCGGGGTTGGACCGCCATGTGGAACCCCTCCTGTCGCAGTCATCCGATGACTGGTCGATGAATGTGAGAGTGGAGGGGGTATTGGGGCATGTCAAGGAATCTGACAGCATCAGACATCGGATTGCTGATGCGTCATTCAGTAAGAGAGGATCACTCGGGGCAGTGCGCGGCTCACTCCGGAAGGCTGAGGACGATCTTTCCCTTGGTGTGTCCCGCCTCCCCGAGCTCATGGGCCTTGGCCGCCTCCGCGAACGGCAGGACCGCGTCCACGTGGATACGCACCCGGCCACCCGCCAGCAGCGAGGCGATCTTCGCCAGACGCATGCCGGACGGTTCCACCCGCACGACCGCGAAACGCAGCCCGCGCGCCTCGACGTCCTCGGCCGACAGGCCCGTGTCCCCCGGGAGGGCAGAGACCAACAGCCCTCCCGGGCGAAGGGTGTTGAGGGTGCGCGGACCGTAGTCGCCGCCGATCAGGTCGAGGGCGACATCCATGTCCCGTACAGCCGTGGCGAAGTCCGTCGCCGTGTGGTCGACCGGCTCGTCCACACCCAGGTCGCGCAGGAACTCGTGCTTGTCCACCCGGGCCGTGCCGACGACGTACGCGCCCTCCGCCTTGGCGATCTGCACCGCCGCGTGACCGACGCCGCCTCCTGCCGCGTGGACCAACACCCTTGTGCCCGGGCCGACCCGGGCGAGGTCGATCAGCGCCTGCCAGGCGGTGAGGGTCGCCGTGGGGGCGCCCGCCGCGTGGACGTGGTCCAGGGTCGACGGCTTGGCCGCGAAGTGGTCGGCGGGGGCGGCCACATGTTCCGCGTACCCACCGCCCAGGACCTTGCCGAAGACCTCGTCGCCGGGCCGGAACCGGGTGACGCCCGCCCCGGCCGCCTCCACCACACCGGAGACATCGTTGCCGAGGACGAACGGCGGTTCCCCGAAGAGCGGCGCGGTGCCCGAACGCACCAGCCGGTCAACGGCGTTGACGCCCACCGCACGCACCCGTAGCAGAACCTCCCCCGGACCGGCGACGGGCCGCTCCCGTTCCTCGATCTCCAGAACCTCAGGACCGCCGAAGCGGTGCTGGGTGATCACACGCGTACGCGGAAGTGCGGTGGTCATCGGGTCTCCCTCCCGAAGCCGGCTTCACGGACCGCTCGGCCCCCATCGTGCTCCCGCGGCCCGGCTTCCGCAGCCCGCGGAATCGGCATCGACAGCGGAATCAGGACGAATACCGGGGCGATGGCCATCCGATACTGATGCGATGACCATCCGACTGCGCACCGCCCACACGGCGGACCTCACGCCCGCCGAACTCCGCGCCGCCCGCACCCTCCTGGACGACGCGTTCGAGGGCGACTTCTCCGACGAGGACTGGGACCACGGGCTCGGCGGGGTGCACGCCCTCGTGCACGACGGGGCCGGACTCGCCGCCCACGGCTCGGTGGTCATGCGCAGGGTGCTGCACCGGGGCCGCTCCCTGCGCACGGGGTACGTCGAGGCGGTCGCCGTCCGCGCGGACGTACGCCGGACCGGCCTCGGCGGGCAGATCATGGCCGCGCTGGAAGGGATCGTCGACCGCGCGTACGCCCTCGGCGCGCTCTCCGCGAGCGAGGAGGGTGCCGCCCTCTACACGGCCCGCGGCTGGCAGGTCTGGCCGGGCCGGATCTCCGCCCTCGGCCCGGACGGCGTCGTGCGTCTCCCCGACGAGGAGGGCACCACCTTCGTCCGCCCCGCCTCGTCCGGCCCTCTCGACCCGTCCCGCGACCTGACCTTCGACTGGCGCGACGGCGATGTCCTCTAGAGATGTCCTCCAGGGAGACAAATGTAAAAAGCGCAGGTCAGCGCGGTGCGACCCGATGTGTCGTCTCAGATAGTAGGAAGTCCGACTAACTGTGGAGACAGATGCGCGGTCCTCACTTAGCTTTGTAGGAGCCGAACGTCTCGCTCGACCAAGCGAATGGCGGTCGTGAGCCGGAGCCCTTTGCAGGCAACCCCTGCGGCACCCGCTCCCCGGCCCATCTGGGGCCCCTCCCACGCCCTTTAGGCAGTGGGGGAGTCTCGTAAATCCCTCATCGCACTTCCGGCGGCCGCTGCCGGAGGCAAGGAGTCGATTCATCATGGCCGAGACGACCGCCCGCCGAGTCCGTCACGTCTCCCGTTCGAGCGAGTCCGACCGCAAGAACGCCGCCGCCGCGCTCCAGCGCGCCCTCGACCGCAGGGACAACGGCGGCTCGACCGGGCACTGAGCCCGGCCCCTGCCTCACGCTCCGCGTCGCACCTCGAAGTAGTCGATGCGCTTGCCGCTCTGCGCCAGCGCCGACACCTTGAGCTTCGGGGCCGCTCCCGCCTCCGCCTCCACGGAGAGGAAGGAGTAGCCGGTGTACCGAACCCTCGACCACTCCACGGTGTCGGGGTTCTGGTCCTTCGACTTCGTCCAGTGGTACGTCTGCACGGACTCGCGGTCGGCGATCTTCCCCTCGTAGCTGTCCTTCACCCCGGCGGGGAAGTGGTAGAGGCTCTTGCCCGCCCCGCCCGCCGTGACGTACACGATCCCGTCCCGCGTCGGATCGGTCGACGCGCCGACGGGCACGCGCCTGCCCACCTTGCCGCCCTTGATGGCGTCGGTCCGCTCGTACACGTGGTTGTGCCCGTTGATCACCAGGTCCACCTGGTGCTTGGTGAACAGCGGCAGCCAGGCGTCGCGTACGCCGCCGTCCGAGGCGTGGGTCGACGTCGAGTACGTGCAGTGGTGGAAGAAGACCACGATGAAGTCGACCTGCCCCCGCAGTTCACCGAGCCGGGTGTCGAGCCAGGCCGTCTGCCTACCGTCCGAGTAGCCCTTGTTGGCGGGGATCTCGTACGACACGTCGTTCGCGTCCAGCGCCACCACCCCGACGTTGCCGTACGTGAACGAGTAGACGCCCGGGGAGTTCTTCGCGTCGAAGCCGTTGTCCGGGAGGGCCCAGCGCGCGGACTGCCCGCCGTACCCGTTCGGGGAGTACCAGGCCTCCATGTCGTGGTTGCCGGTCGTCACCATCCACGGGACGGACCTGGCCACCGGCTCGGTCTGCTTGAGGAACAGGTCCCAGGTGGTGGGGGCGTAGTAGTCCGACTTCTTGCCGTGTCCCGTGTCGTCGGCGTAGCAGATGTCCCCCGCGTGCAGATGGAAGGACGGCTCCCGGCCGAGGATCAGCCGGTCGTTGGCGAGCGCGTCCGGGGTGACGCCCTGGTCGCCGAACGCGGTGAACACGAACGTCTCGGGGCGGGCGGGCGCCGTGGTGAACGAGCCGACCGTGGAATGCCGTTCCTTGGACGCCGGGTCGAAGCCGTCGTGGCCGACGCCGTAGTAGTACGTCGTGCCGGGGCGCAGCCCGTCGAGCGCCGCGTGCAGGTAGTACTGCTCCACCGCGAGCCGCTGCCCCTCCACCTCCGGGGTGTGCAGGTCGCGGACCTCGGCCTCGATCTTCCGGCTCAGCTCCCACGGCTTCAGCCCCACACGCACGTACGGCTTCTTCACCGGGAGCGGTACCTGCCACGAGATCCGCATCTGGGTCTTCGGGTCCGCGCCGAAGGCGAGGTGGCGGCCGAAGGGGGCGACGACGGAGCCGTTCACCCCGCGGGTGCCGGTGGGCGTGGACGTGGCGGACAGGGGCGAGGCCGTCCGGTCCGCCGTGTCCGTACCGGAGCCCGAGCCGGAGCAGCCGGTCAGCAGCCCGCCTGCCACCGCTCCCGCGGTCACCAGGGCGCGGCGCCGCGAGTACTTCGTCCGCAGGTACTCGTACTGCTCCGCCATGCTCATCCGGCGTGCGAGCTGCGGCGGGATGCCGACGTCGGGAGTGTCCATGCTGGTGAACTTCCCAGCGTGTCCCAACAACCGCCATACGTACGGGTGAACGGGAGCCGACAGATTGATGCGCGGCCGTCCGGTGGTGTCCGTATCGCGGACTCCCCATGTCATCCCGTGGGACGAGGAGTAGGGTGCCGACATGTCTCGCAGCCTCAATCTCGCAGTGATCCCCGGTGACGGCATCGGCCAGGAAGTCGTGGCCCAAGGCCTGAAGGTCCTCTCGGCCGTCCTTCCGCAGGATGTGAAGCTGGAGACCAAGGAGTTCGACTTCGGCGCCAAGCGCTACCACGCGACCGGTGAGACCCTCACCGAGGCCGACCTCGACGCCCTGAAGAAGCACGACGCCATCCTGCTCGGCGCGATCGGTGACCCGAGCGTGCCGTCCGGTGTCCTGGAGCGCGGCTTCCTGCTCAAGCTCCGCTTCGCCTTCGACCACCACGTCAACCTGCGTCCGTCGAAGCTCCTTCCGGGTGTCGCCACCCCGCTCGCCGGCCAGCCGGAGATCGACTTCGTCGTGGTCCGCGAGGGCACCGAGGGCCCGTACACGGGCAACGGCGGCACCATCCGCAAGGGCACCGAGCACGAGGTCGCCACCGAGGTCTCCGTGAACACGGCCTTCGGTGTGGAGCGCGTCGTCCGTGACGCCTTCGCCCGTGCCCAGGCCCGCCCGCGCAAGAAGCTCACGCTGGTCCACAAGAACAACGTGCTGACCTTCGCGGGTCACCTGTGGACGAACGTCTTCAACAAGGTGGCCGAGGAGTTCCCCGAGGTCACCACGGACTACATCCACGTGGACGCCGCGACGATCTACCTCGTCACGGACCCCGCCCGCTTCGACGTGATCGTCACCGACAACCTCTTCGGCGACATCATCACCGACCTGGCCGCGGCCGTCTCCGGCGGCATCGGTGTCGCCGCGAGCGGGAACATCAACCCGTCCGGCGAGTTCCCGTCGATGTTCGAGCCCGTGCACGGCTCGGCCCCGGACATCGCAGGTCAGGGCAAGGCCGACCCCAGCGCCACCGTCCTGTCCGTCGCCCTCCTGCTGCGCCACCTCGGCCACGAGTCCGAGGCCGCGCGCATCGAGGACGCCGTCTCCGCCGACCTCGCGGAGCGCGTCGGCAAGCCCGCCCGCAGCACCGAGGAAATCGGCGACGCGCTCGCCGTACGAGTAGCCGGCTGACCCTGCCGCGCCACTCGAACTCTCGAAGCCGCCGGGTCTCTCAAGCACCCGGCGGCTTTTCTATGTCCCCGCCGGGTGTCACCATCATCCCCTGGGTCGCATTCACGCCCTTTTCGTCCATGGCCCCGCACGCGCGATAATCGAACGCGGAGCCGCGGAATGAGGGAATGCTCGGACGTCCTAACACCGGCCACTGGCAGGTACAGGCGTGAGCGCGGCCCGTCACACACGAAACCGGTGAAGGACATCTACTCATGACGACGCCCACGATCGAGCTCAAGCCCTCGGCCTCGCCACTCTCCGGCGCGGAGCGCGAGGCCATCCTCGCCAACCCCGGGTTCGGCCGCCACTTCACCGACCACATGGTGACGATCAAGTGGACCGAGGGCCGCGGCTGGCACGACGGCCAGCTCACGCCGTACGGACCGCTCTCCCTGGACCCGGCGACCAACGTCCTGCACTACGCGCAGGAGATCTTCGAGGGCCTGAAGGCCTACCGGCAGCCCGACGGTTCCGTCGCCACCTTCCGCCCGGACCGCAACGCCCTGCGCTTCCAGTCCTCCGCCCGGCGCCTGGCCATGCCCGAGCTGCCCGTCGAGACGTTCATCGAGGCGTGCGACACGCTGGTCCAGCAGGACAAGGCATGGGTGCCCGCGCACGGCGGCGAGGAGTCGCTCTACCTGCGCCCGTTCATGATCGCGAGCGAGGTCGGCCTGGGTGTGAAGCCCGCCAACGAGTACCTCTTCCTGGTCATCGCGTCCCCCGCCGGCGCGTACTTCCCGGGCGGCGTGAAGCCCGTCTCGATCTGGCTCTCCGAGGACCGCGTGCGCGCCGTCCCCGGCGGCATGGGCGACGCCAAGACCGGCGGCAACTACGCCGCGTCCCTGCTCGCCCAGGCCGAGGCCGCCTCGAAGGGCTGCGACCAGGTCTGCTACCTCGACGCCGTCGAGCACAAGTGGGTCGAGGAACTGGGCGGCATGAACCTGTACTTCGTGTACGGCGACAAGATCGTCACGCCCACGCTGACGGGCTCCATCCTGGAGGGCGTCACCCGCGACTCGCTCCTCTCGGTCGCCCGTGACCTCGGCTACGAGTCCGAGGAGGCCCGCGTCTCCATCGACCAGTGGCAGCGCGACGCCGGGAACGGCAGCCTGACCGAGGTCTTCGCCTGCGGCACGGCGGCGGTCATCACCCCCGTCGGCACGGTCAAGCGCTCCTCCGCCGAGTGGCAGCAGTCCGGCGGCGAGCCCGGCGAGGTCACCCTCAAGCTCCGCCAGGCACTCCTCGACATCCAGCGGGGCGTGACGAAGGACCAGCACGGCTGGATGCACAACCTGGGCTGAGACCCCGGCTCGGCGGTTACTTTGCCGTCCGGACCCAGTGGTTGCGTTGCGTGAGGCCCGCTCCCTGCATCGGGGGCGGGCCTTTCGCGCTACGAGGAGACCGAGGCCCGCCGGGTCTCCGTCCCCGAGACCTCCGAGGGCACAGGCGGCTGAGGCGAGCGGGCCGTCAGAGCCAGGTACGCGGTGCCTCCGACCAGCCCCGACAGCAGGAAACTGCAGTCCACCCCGCCGGTCAGCGTCAGCAGCGGGCCCTCGTACGACGGGAGGGACACCGCGAGCAGGCCGGTGACGGCGCCCAGGGTCCACGACAGCGTGGCCGGGATGTTCCAGCCGGCCGAGTACCAGTAGATCCCGCCCCGGGAACGGCGGTTGAAGACCTGGAGGGCGTCAGGGTCGTACATACCGCGGCAGCGCACGAAGCCGATGAGTGTGATGACCGCCCATGGCGTGCCGATCGCGGTCAGCAGCAGTACGAAGGACGTCATCGCGTCCTGGGCGCTCGACGCGTAGTGGCCGACGAAGACGCAGGCCGTGGCGACGACGGCGACCGTGTACGTGGCCCGGGTGCGGGAGGCGCGCGGGAGGATCGCGTCGAGGTCGAGGCCCATCGAGTACAGCATCAGACCCGCGTTGCCGACCGACCCGGCTGAGGCGGCGAGCAGGAGCGGGACCAGGTACCAGCCGGGGGCGGCGGAGACCAGCGGGCCCGCGTAGTCGAGGGCCGCGCCTGCCGCGTACGCCGTGAAGGTGCCGAAGAGCTGGGGGACCAGCAGTCCGGCGGTCAGGCCCAGCCAGGTCGCGCGCAGGACCGTACGCGAGGAGTGCCGGGCGGGCGAGATGTAGCGCGTGTAGTCGCCGAGCAGCGTGATGAAGGCGACCGGGCCCGAGAGACCCGCGGCCACCGCCGCCAGCAGCCACGTCGGCCAGAAGCCGCCGAGCAGATACCCGCCCGCCTCCGGCAGCGCGGAGGTCGTGAAGTGCGGCGCGTACGCGAACACCCCGAGGACCAACAGGGCCGTCATGCCCACCGCCAGGATCCGGGACATGCGAAGCAGCACGCGATAGCCGTACACCGCGCCCGCCACGGTGGCCGCCGAGAGCAGGGCGTAGACCAGCGCGTACGAGAGGTCCGAGGCGGGCAGTCCGAACAGGCGGTGCAGTACGCCCACCATCACGTCGCCGCCGATCCACACGGTCAGGGCCGTGTAGCCGAGGGCGAGCAGCAGCCCGACGACCGAGCCGACGAGTCGGCCGCGGACGCCGAACTGGGCGCCGGACGACGTCGAGAGGTTCGTCGCCGTGCGCAGGGAGACCAGCGCGAGCGGAGCCGTGAGGGCCGTGCCGACCAGCGTGCCCACGACGACCGACGTGACGGACGACCACCAGTCGAGCCCGAACGACGGCGGCAGCCAGCCGAAGATGATCACGCCGAGGCAGAGGTTCGAGCCGAGCAGGATCGAGACCAGGTCCCGGGGACCGCTCGTCCGCTCCTCCTCCGGGATGGTGTCGACTCCGTGTTGTTCCACCGGCATGGCAGGTCCCCTTCGATCGGCCCCTTGCGCCCCGCACTTTAGAGCGACGTTCAATGTGCCGGGTTCGCAATCGTCCGTCAATGGTTCCGTTCCATGAAGCTCATGGTTAGAGTGATGCTCTAAATCGTGTGACGCAAGGAGGTGTCGCGGCGTGAGACTGACCCCCACGGAACGTGACCGGCTGCTCCTGTTCGGGGCCGCCGAGCTGGCGCGTGCCCGCCGCGCGCGCGGCCTCAGGCTCAACGTGCCGGAGGCGACCGCGCTCATCGCGGACACCGTCTGCGAGGCCGCGCGCGACGGACGGCGGCTCGCCGAGGCCATCGATGCGGCCCGGGCGGTGCTCGGCCCCGACGACGTGCTGCCGGGCGTCGCCGACATCGTGACCGAGGTGCATGTCGAGGCCGTCTTCGACGACGGCTCGCGGCTCGCGGTCGTGGCCGACCCCATCGGCGGCGGGCTGGGGGAGCGGGCCCCCGGGGCGCTGCTGCCCGGGCCCGTGCACGCCGAACCCGAGGCGGTCGTGCGGCTCGCGGTCACCAACACCGCCACCGTGCCCGTCTCCGTCACCTCCCACTTCCACTTCTTCGAGGCCAACCCGCGGCTCGACTTCCCCCGCGCGGACGCCTACGGGATGCGGCTCGCCGTGCCGGCGGGGTCGTCGGTGCGGTTCGGGCCGGGCGAGCGTGTCGAGGTCGGGCTCGTACCGGTCGGGGGCGAGCGGATCGCGATCGGGTTCGCCGGGCTCGTGGACGGCCCGCTGGACGCGCCGGGCGCCAAGGAAGAGGCCCTGCACAGGGCGGCGGCCTGCGGATATCTGGGAGCCGCGGCTCCCGAGGGCGGGTCTCAGGATCGGGGAGCGACACGATGAATCCGTACGAGTACGCCGCCACCCACGGTCCCCGGGCCGGCGACCGCGTCCGCCTCGGCGACTCGGGGCTCACGATCCGCGTCGAGTCCGACGACCAGCGGTACGGCGACGAGTTCCTCGCCGGGTTCGGCAAGACCGCACGCGACGGGCTGCACCTCAAGGCCGCCGCTGTCCGCGAGACCTGTGACGTCGTCATCAGCAACGTGGTGGTGATCGACGCGGCGCAGGGGATCCGGAAGGTCTCCATCGGCATTCGCGAGGGGCGGATCTGCTCCATCGGCAGGGCCGGGAACCCCGACACCCTCGACGGCGTCGACGTCGTGGTCGGCACGGGCACGTCCATCGTCTCCGGGGAAGGGCTGATCGCCACCGCCGGAGCCGTCGACACGCACGTCCACCTGCTGTCGCCGCGGGTCATGGAGGCCTCGCTCGCGTCCGGCGTGACGACGATCATCGGCCAGGAGTTCGGGCCGGTGTGGGGCGTCGGAGTCAACTCGCCCTGGGCACTGCGGCACGCGTTCAACGCGTTCGACGCGTGGCCGGTCAACATCGGCTTCCTGGGCCGGGGTTCGTCCTCCCACGAGGCGCCGCTCGTCGAGGCCCTGGCCGAGGGCGGAGCGTCCGGCTTCAAGGTCCACGAGGACATGGGCGCCCACACCCGCGCGCTCGACACGGCCCTTCGGGTGGCCGAGGAGTACGACGTCCAGGTCGCCCTGCACAGCGACGGGCTGAACGAGTGCCTGTCCGTCGAGGACACCCTGCGCGTCCTCGAAGGCCGCACCATCCACGCCTTTCACATCGAGGGCTGCGGCGGCGGGCACGTACCGAACGTGCTGAAAATGGCGGGAGTTCCGAACGTCATCGGCTCCTCCACCAACCCCACCCTGCCGTTCGGCCGGGACGCGGTCGCCGAGCACCACGGGATGATCGTCTCCGTCCACGACCTCAAGACCGACCTGCCCGGCGACGCGGCGATGGCCCGCGACCGGATACGGGCCGGGACGATGGGTGCCGAGGACGTGCTGCACGACCTGGGCGCGATCGGCATCACCTCGTCGGACGCGCAGGGGATGGGGCGTGCGGGGGAGACCGTGCGCCGGACGTTCGCGATGGCCGGGAAGATGAAGGCGGAGCTGGGGCCCCTGGACGGGGACCTCTTGGGGAACTCGGGCGGCCCGGCCGGCTTCGGGGGTTCCGGCGGTTCCGACGACTCGGGCGACGACAACGCGCGTGTCCTGCGCTATATCGCCAAGCTCACCATCAACCCCGCCATCGCGCACGGCCTCGCCCACGAGGTCGGCTCCATCGAGACCGGCAAGCTCGCCGACATCGTGCTGTGGCGCCCCGAGTTCTTCGGCGCGAAACCGCAGCTCGTGCTCAAGTCCGGCTTCCCGGCGTACGGAGTCGTGGGCGACCCGAACGCGGCGACCGACACCTGCGAACCCCTGGTCCTCGGACCGCAGTTCGGGGCGCACGGCACCACACCCGCGGACCTCTCCGTCGCCTTCGTGGCACGGGCCGCGCTCGACCAGGGCAACGACGGCATGCCAACACGCCGCCGTCGCGTGGCGGTTCGCGGCACCCGCGGTATCGGTCCCGCCGACCTGCGCCTCAACTCCCGTACCGGGACGGTCGATGTGGACCAGCGCACCGGCCTGGTCACCCTCGACGGCGACCCGCTGCGCTCCGAGCCGGCCGACTCGGTCTCCCTCAACCGCCTGTACTTCCTGTGAGAAACCCGACGAGGACCGACGAGGACCCGATGAGGACCCCCATGAACAAGCCTGCCGCCGACGGCTTCCGCATGCCCGCCGAGTGGGCCCCGCACGAGCGCACCTGGATGGCGTGGCCGGGCCCCAACCACACCTTCGACAACCCGGAGGACCTCGCCGGGTCGCGTGCGGCGTGGGCGGCGGTGGCCCGTACGGTCCGGCGCTTCGAACCGGTGACCGTGGTGTGCGGGCCGGGGCAGTCCGCGGCGGCCAGGGAACTCCTCGGCCCGGACATCGACACCGTGGAACGGGCACTCGACGACGCCTGGATGCGCGACATCGGCCCCACCTTCCTCATCGACGGGAAGGGCGAACTCGCCGCCGTGGACTGGACGTTCAACGGCTGGGGCGCCCAGGAATGGGCCCGCTGGGAACACGACGCCAAGATCGCGGCGCATGTGTCGGACCTGGCCGGGGCACGGACGTACGCCTCGAAGCTCGTCAACGAGGGCGGCGCGATCCATGTGGACGGCGAGGGCACGGTGCTGCTCACCGAGACCGTGCAGCTCGGCCCCGAGCGCAACCCGGGCTGGACGAGGGAGGAGGTGGAGGCGGAGATCCATGCCCAGCTCGGTACGAGCAGGGCCGTCTGGCTGCCGCGCGGACTGACCGGCGACTATCCCCCGCACGGCTACGGGACGCTCGGCCATGTCGACATCGTCGCCGCCTTCGCCCGGCCCGGAGTCGTCGTCGCGCACTCCCAGCCGGACCCGGCGCACCCCGACCACGAGGTGTCGAAGGAGATCATCGGGCTGCTCAGGGCACAGACCGACGCCCGGGGCCGCCGGATCGAGGTCGTCGAGGTCCCCGCCCCGACGGTCCTGGAGGCGGACGGCCACTGGGTCGACTACTCCTACATCAACCACTACCTCTGCAACGGCGGAGTCGTGCTCTGCGGCTTCGACGACCCGCGCGACGAGATCGCGGCCGGGATCTTCCGGCGGCTGTTCCCCGAGCGGGCCGTGACGCTGGTGGACGCGCGGGCGATCTTCGCGGGCGGCGGCGGCGTCCACTGCATCACGCAACAGCAGCCGAGGGCCTGACCGCGGCCGCGGTCAGGTAGAACGTACGGGTGAACGTACTGTCCTGTGCCGCCCGCGACCATCGGCCGACCGATCCTGCCGTCGAGACCGTCGAGACCGTCGAGACCGTCGGGGCCGTCGCGTGACTACCCGTCGGCGCAACACCGCCCCGCCCCGCGAGGACGTCCTAGCCGTGGCGATGGACATGATCGCCGAAAGCGGTCTGGAGAAGCTCACCATGGCGGCGCTCGGCCGCGAGGTCGGGATGAGCAGCGGTCACCTCCTCTACTACTTCCACTCCAAGGACGAGCTGCTGCTGCGCACCCTGGAGTGGAGCGAGGGGCGGCTCGGCGCGGAGCGCGGCCGGCTGCTCGCGCGGGCGGCTCCGGCGCGCGAGCGCCTCGACGCGTACGTCGACCTGTACGTGCCCGACGGCCACCGCGACCCGCACTGGACCCTCTGGCTGGAGGTCTGGAACCGCTCGCAGAACGCCGACGAGGACGCCCGCGAGCGACAGGCCGCGATCGAGGGCGCCTGGCACCGCGACCTCGTGGCGCTGCTGGCGGAGGGCGTGTCGCGCGGGGAGTTCCGCCCGGTGGACCCGGACCGTTTCGCGTCCCGGCTGAGGGCCCTCCTCGACGGCTTCTCCATCCACGTGGCCATCGGACTGAGGGGCACGGACCGGGGCCAGATCCTCGGCCACGTACGGGAGTTCCTGGACGAGGCACTGGCTCGCTCGGACACCTGAGAACCCGTCCAGGTTGTACTCAATTCGGCTGATTGACCCCGTGTCAGTGGTGAGCTTGTATCCCTGTGGGCCCCTGGCATCGGGCCGGGGGAGATGCGACCAACGGGACACACGGGGGAACCATGACCAATGCAAGGAGACTCGCGCTCTGCGCCGCCCTGGCCGCCGCACTGACCGGCGCGGCCCTACCGGCCACCGCGTCCGCCGCACCGCCCGTTCCCGGCACCGAGAAGGTCAGCGTGGCGCCCGACGGGGCCGACGGCGACCGCGGGTCGGGCGTCAGTGACCTGAGCGCGAACGGCCGCTACGTGGCCTTCACCTCGCAGGCCGCCAACCTCGTGGCCGGCGACACCAACGGCGCGACCGACGCCTTCGTGCGCGACCTCAGGACCGGCGTCACCAGCAGGGTCAGCACCGCCGCCGACGGAAGTCAGGGCGACGGGGCTGTCGAAGACCTCTCGCTGAGCGCCGACGGCCGCTATCTGGCGTTCAGTTCGACCGCGACCAACCTGGTGCCCGGAGACACCGGCGGTCGCCGGCACGTCTACGTGAAGGACCTCCGCACCGGCGCCGTCGAGCGTCTCGACGACGAGCAGGCGCCCGGCTACGACACCGGGCGCCAGCCCGCGATCAGTGCGGACGGCCGCTATGTCGTCTTCGCCGCGAGCCGTTCGGAGGGTTCCTCCGAGCACGACCAGCACGCCCGGGTCTACCGCGTCGACCGCAGGACCGGCACTGCCGTCAGGGTCAGCCAGGCGCCCGATCCCGGGCGGTGGCGATCGGTCACGAACCTGTCGATCAGCGCGGACGGCACGCGCGTCGGCTACCAGTTCTTCGTCCCGTTCCCGACGAGCGGGGACTGGAGCGACATCTACGTCCGCGACGTACCCAGCGGCAAGCTGTGGCAGGCGGACAAGGCGCCGGACGGAGCCGTCCCGGACGCCCAGTCCGAGTATCCGGCCGTCAGCTCCGACGGCCGGTACGCCCTCTTCCGCTCGCTCGACTCCAAGCTCACCCCGGGCGACACCAACAACGGCCAGAACATGTTCTTCCGCGATCTGGAGACCGGATCGATCCGCCGGATCGACGCCGCCGACCCGGCCGCGTGGACCGTGTCCGGCGCGCTCAGCGCCGACAACCGCCACCTCGTCTTCGGCTCGGTCGACCCGGGGGATCCCGGCCACACACAGCGTGTGTACGTACGTGACCTGCGCACCGGTGCCACCAAGCTCGCCAGCGTCGACACCGCCGGGGGCGGTAACGACGAGTCCGCGACCGATCCGGTGATCGACGCGCACGGCCGCAGTGTCGCCTTCGACTCCTACTCGGCCGACCTGGTGCCGGGCGACACCTGGGACAGCCGGCACGTGTTCGTACGCCACCTGCGGTGATCAACCGAGTGCTCGCATCCTGAGACGGACGGTGAGCACGGGGGCGGTATGTGCCAGACTGCCTCCGTGCTCTCGTTCGCCATGATTATTGGCAGCAGGCGCGCCGGTCCGCAGTGACCGCACCGTACGACCACGTACGGGCGGCCACCGTCGTCCTGACCCGCGCGCAGACCTCTCGCACCCGCGAGAGGTTTTTCTGTTTCCTGGCCCACCTTCAGCCGGGACCGGAGCGCGAGAGATCATGGACGGTGGAGCCGGTCATTCCGGTAGACCGAATCCGATACAGGAGCCTCAAGAGATGACGGACGCAACCGACGAGAATCGCGACTCCTCCCGTCGCGGCCCCTCCCGAGTCGACGACGCCTTCCACGTCTTCGACACGACGCTGCGCGACGGTGCGCAGCGAGAGGGCATCAACCTCACCGTCGCGGACAAGCTGGCCATCGCACGGCACCTGGACGACTTCGGGGTGGGCTTCATCGAGGGCGGCTGGCCGGGGGCCAACCCGCGCGACACCGAGTTCTTCGCCCGCGCCCAGCAGGAGATCGACTTCAAGCACGCCCAGCTCGTCGCCTTCGGCGCCACGCGCAGGGCGGGCGGCAGGGCGAGCGAGGACGCGCAGGTCAAGGCGCTGGTCGCGTCCGGCGCGCCCGTCGTCACGCTCGTCGCCAAGTCCCACGACCGGCATGTCGAGCTGGCGCTGCGCACGACCCTCGAAGAGAACCTGGAGATGGTCCGCGACACCGTCTCGTATCTGCGTGAGCAGGGCCGCCGCGTCTTCGTCGACTGCGAGCACTTCTTCGACGGCTACCGCGCGAACCCGCAGTACGCGAAAGCCGTCGTCCGGGCCGCCTCGGAGGCCGGCGCCGACGTGGTGGTGCTCTGCGACACCAACGGCGGCATGCTGCCCGCCCAGGTCCAGGCCGTCGTCGCCACCGTCCTCGCCGACACCGGCGCACGCCTGGGCATCCACGCCCAGGACGACACCGGCTGCGCCGTCGCCAACACCCTCGCCGCCGTCGACGCGGGCGCGACCCACGTCCAGTGCACGGCAAACGGCTACGGCGAGCGCGTCGGCAACTCCAACCTGTTCCCGGTCGTCGCCGCCCTCGAGCTCAAGTACGGCAAGAAGGTCCTCCCCGAGGGCGCGCTCTCCGAGATGACCCGCATCTCGCACGCGATCGCCGAGGTCGTGAACCTGACCCCGTCCACGCACCAGCCGTACGTCGGTGTCTCGGCCTTCGCCCACAAGGGGGGCCTGCACGCGTCGGCCATCAAGGTCGACCCGGCCCTGTACCAGCACATCGACCCCGAGCAGGTCGGCAACACCATGCGGATGCTGGTGTCGGACATGGCCGGCCGCGCCTCCATCGAGCTCAAGGGCAAGGAGCTCGGCGTCGACCTGGGCGGCGACCGTGAGCTGATCGGCCGGGTCGTCGAGCGGGTCAAGGCGCGCGAGCTCAAGGGCTACACCTACGAGGCCGCGGACGCCTCCTTCGAGCTCATGCTCCGGGAGGAGGTCGAGGGCAAGGCCCGCAAGTACTTCGAGGTCGAGTCCTGGCGTGCCATCGTCGAGGACCGGCCCGACGGCAGCCACGCCAACGAGGCCACGGTCAAGCTCTTCGCCAAGGGCGAGCGCATCGTCGCCACGGCCGAGGGCAACGGGCCGGTCAACGCGCTCGACCGGGCGCTGCGTGTGGCCCTGGAGAAGATCTACCCCCAGCTCGCCAAGCTGGAGCTCGTCGACTACAAGGTCCGCATCCTGGAGGGCAAGCACGGTACGCAGTCCACGACTCGGGTGCTCATCTCCACGTCCGACGGTGCGGGGGAGTGGTCGACGGTGGGCGTCGCCGAGAACGTGATCGCGGCGTCCTGGCAGGCCCTTGAGGACGCTTACACGTACGGGTTGCTGCGCGCGGGCGTGGAACCGGCGGAGTAGACCACCGGGGAGTTTTCTCGCCCCCGCCGCCCCTACCCATTCCCGTCCCTTACTCAGGGGCTCCGCCCCCGAACCCCCGCATCGCGCTGACGCGCTCGTCCTCAAACGCCGGACGGGCTGAAAATCAGCCCCTCCGGCGTTTGAGGAGCGGGGGTTCGGGGGCTGGCCCCCGAGTAGTGACGGGAATGGGTAGGGGCGGCGGGGGCGAAAAAAGGACCTGCGGTCCCCTACCGCAGTTGCCATTTCTGGTTCGTTGCGCCCGTGCAGGACCAGATCTGCGCCCGCGCCCCGTTCGCGGACGAGTTGTCGCTGACGTCCAGGCACTTGTTCGCGGCCGGGTTGACGACGTCGCCGGTCGAGGCGTTGTACGACCATCGCTGCGCACCCGAGCCGTTGCAGTCGTAGAGCTGGACCTTCGCCCCGTCGGAGACGGCCGCACCGGTGACATCGAGGCACTTCCCCAGCGCCCGGACGGAACCGTCCGCGGCGACCGTCCAGTTCTGGGCGGCAGAACCGTTGCAGTCGTAGAGCTGCACCGCCGTGCCGTTGGCGGACGAACCGCCCGCCACGTCCAGGCACTTGCCCGCGAGCCCCACGAACGCGCCCGACTGATCGCCGCCGCCCGACTGGGTGCCGGACCAGGTGAAGGTCGCCGACGTCTTGCCGGGGAGCGAGTAGGTGGCGTGCTGCGAACCCCAGTTGATCGTCACCGTCTTCGCCGCCGACGCGTCGTTGTAGGCGATCAGCGCCTTCGAACCGTCCGGGTTCCGCCAGGCCACGTTCGGCACGGACGAGCTCGCCGTGGAGGCGATGCGCTGGGCCCCGGGGCGTACGAACTTCGTCAGGTGACCCATCGTGTAGTACTCGACGGTGTAGTCGACCTGGCCGTGCCGGGAGTCCCCGTTGTGCACGGTGATCAGACCGTCGCAGGTGCCGCAGCCGCCGTTGTGCGGGCCGCGGTTCTGGTCCACGGCCAGCGACCACTTGGTCACCGACTTCGCCCAGTTACGGGTGTAGTCGATGATGTTCATCATGTCCTCGCGCTGCTGGTTGGCGATCCAGGTGCCGCCCGAGTGCTCGGTACCGAAGGCGTCCAGCTGCGGATACTGGTTGTGCACGGTGGTCTGCTTGGCGACGTCGCCGCCGTAGCCGTGCCAGGCGATCCCGCCGAAGTTCGGGTGCGAGCGCACCGCCGCGTCGTCGACGGTCTGGGCGGCGTACGCGTCGTACGTGTCCCAGTTCCAGTCGTGCGCCAGCACCTTCGTGGACAGACCCGCGCCCTGGAGCTTGGGCAGCAGCTCGCTCTTGGTGAAGTACGCGAGACCCGAGCCGTTCCAGCTCATGGAGGGGTAGCCGGAGCAACAGGTCGGCTCGTTCTGGGCGGTGACGTAGTCGACGGGGACGCCCTGGTCGCGCCACGCCTGGAGGTACTTCACGAAGTAGTTGGCGTACGCCCCGTAGTTCTCGGCCTTCAGCCAGCCGCCGTTGAGCTGCCCGTTGTCCTTCATCCAGGCGGGCGCGGTCCACGGCGACGCCATCAGCGTGAGGGACGGATTGAGCTGTCTGGCCTGCCGGGTGAGCGGCAGCACGTCCTGGAGGTCGTGGGCGATCGAGAACTCGGAGAGGTCCGGGTCGGTCTGCCCGGCCGGCACGTCGTCGTACGTGTAGCCGAAGCGGGCCAGGTCGGAGCCGCCCATCGGGTTGCGGAGCAGGGAGAGCCCGATGCCCTCGGTGGGGGAGAACAGCTTGCGCATGGTCGCGTCACGGGTCGCCTGGGTCAGGGCGCCGCTGCCGTCCATCAGCCAGGCCGCGGTGTCCGTGAAGGACGCGCCGCCGCCGGAGAAGGACTGGTAGCGCGTGTTCTCGTCCACGGAGATGTTCTCGCCGCTGCCGCCGCTGCCGGCCTGGAACGCGAAGGGGGTCTGCGCCTGCAGACCCCGCACGACATTCCGGCCGCCGGAGTCGTTCGTCGTGGTGAGCCAGGCCGTGACCTGCTCGCCCGCGGCCTGTGCGGGCGTGGCACCGACGGTGGTCAGCCCTGCGGTGGTGAGCAGCCCGGCGAGGAGGAGCCGGGCCACCCGGAGGGGTCTTCTGGGGGTGCTCATGGTGCGCCGCCCTTCTGGAGGTGGGGGATGTGGGCGTGCGAGGCGTGAGTTAATGACGGCTTCGAACGGGCGTCAAGGGGGTGCGCGTTCAGTTTCTGAAGGAGCAACGGCCCTGATCCGGCCGGGAGTTGGGTGTGTACCGCTTCTGACGTGAAGTCTTGACGGCTTGGCGGGGCATCAGTTAACTCACGCCGTGAGGTAAGTCCTGAGAGGTCAAGTCATAACAGCCGCACCAGAGCCGAGGGAAGGTCCATGCGAAGAACCGCCCTGCTCGTCTCCGCCACCCTGCTGACCGGGCTGCTCCCGTTCGCCGTGGCGGGGCCCGCCTCCGGAGCGGACGATCCCGCCCCCGTGCCCGTCGACAACTTCGAGGGCGAGATCCCGTTCGCGAACCCGCCCGCCGAGGGCATCTTCACCTGGGGCAGCGACACGGACGACCCGCCCACGCTGGAGCTCGCCGCCCGGGACGACGCGCCGCAGGGCGAGAAGGTCCTCTCCGGTACGTACGACATCAGCGGCTACGGCGGCTTCACTCACGACTTCGCCTTCGACAAGCCGGCCCACGACTGGTCGGCCCACCAGGGCATCCGCTTCTGGTGGGAGGGCCGGAACAACGGCAAGAAGGTCAACTTCGAGCTCAAGGACGGCGGCGCCAACGGCGAGGCCTCCGAACTGTGGACGACCTCCTTCACGGACGACTGGACCGGCTGGAAACAGCTGGAGATCCCCTTCACCGCCTTCACCTACCGCACGGACTACCAGCCCGTCGGCGGCATCGACCAGGTCCTCGGCCTCACCGAGATGTGGGGCTACGCGCTCACCCTCCCGGTCGGAGGCGCGGACCGATTCGCCATGGACGGCGTGGAGTTGTACGGCAAGGCCGACCAGGCGCTGCGCGCCAACGTCGTCACCGACGCCGCCGTGTACCCGGTGGAGGAAGGCCGCTCGGCCGCCGTGAGGATCACGGTCGCCACCACCGGCTCCGCGCCGATCGAGGAGCCCGTCACCGTCGCATACGAGACGGCCGGCGGCACCGGCGAGTCCGGCAAGGACTACACCCCGGTCCAGGGCGAGTTGACCTTCCCGGCGGGCACTGCCTCCGGAACCTCCCGGACCGTCACCGTGCCTACCCTGCGCGACAGGGCGGGCGAGAACGCCGAGACCGTCCCGCTGAAGCTCACGGTCAGCGGCGCCAAGGCGCCCGCCGAGAACCCGCAGGTCGTGATCGACGCCCACGGACTCCCGTACCTGGACCCGAAGTTGCCGGTGAAGAAGCGGGTCGCCGATCTGCTCTCCCGGATGTCCCTCGCGGAGAAGGCCGGCCAGATGACCCAGGCCGAGCGCGGCGCGCTCACCACGCCGGGTGACATCGCCGCGTACGACCTCGGCTCGCTGCTCTCCGGCGGCGGTTCCACGCCGACGCCGAACACGCCCGAGGCCTGGGCGAAGATGATCGACGGCTTCCAACTCCGGGCGCAGGCAACGCGGTTCCAGATCCCGCTGATCTACGGCGTGGACGCGGTGCACGGCCACAACAACCTCGTCGGTGCCACGATCATGCCGCACAACATCGGCATCGGTGCCTCGCGCGATCCCGAACTCGCCCACGAGACAGGGAAGGTGACCGCCGCCGAGGTCCGGGCCACCGGTATCCCGTGGGACTTCGCACCCTGCCTGTGCGTGACGCGCGACGAGCGCTGGGGGCGTACCTACGAGTCGTTCGGCGAGGACCCGGCGCTCGTCGAGTCCATGGAGACCGTCATCCAGGGCCTCCAAGGGGCGCCCAGCGGCAAGGACTTGAAGAGGAACGACAAGGTCCTCGCCACCGCCAAGCACTTCGTCGCCGACGGCGGCACCGAGTACGGCTCGTCCACGACCGGCACTTACACCATCGACCAGGGCATCACCAAGGTCACCCGGCAGGAGCTCGAAGCCGTCCACCTGGCTCCGTACCAGGACGCGGTGGACCGGGGCGTCGGCACGGTCATGCCGTCGTACTCCTCGCTCGACATCCTCGGCGACTCCGAGGGCCCGGTGAAGATGCACGCGGACGCCGCGATGATCAACGGAGTGCTCAAGGACCGCATGGGCTTCGACGGCTTCGTGATCAGCGACTGGCAGGCCATCGACCAGATCCCGGGCGACTACGCGAGCGACGTCCGTACGTCGATCAACGCGGGCCTCGACATGATCATGGTTCCGTACGCGTACAAGGACTTCCACAGGACGCTGTCGGACGAGGTGACCGCCGGCCGGATCTCCGAAAAGCGGATCGACGACGCGGTGTCCCGCATCCTCACGCAGAAGTTCAAACTCGGGCTCTTCGAGAAGCCGTTCGCCGACACGAGCGGGGCCTCGGCGATCGGCTCGGCGAAGCACCGGGCCGTGGCCCGCGAGGCGGCGGCCGAGTCCCAGGTCCTGCTGAAGAACGCGGGCGGTGTGCTGCCGCTCAAGAAGTCGCAGAAGGTGTACGTCGCCGGCTCCAATGCCGACGACATCGGCAACCAGACCGGCGGCTGGACGATCACCTGGCAGGGCTCGTCCGGGAAGATCACGGACGGGACGACGATCCTGGAGGGCATGCGGAAGGCCGGGAGCGCGGTCACGTACTCCAAGGACGCGTCGGCACCGACGGACGGCCATGACGTGGGGGTCGTGGTCGTCGGCGAGACCCCGTACGCCGAGGGCGTCGGCGATGTCGGCAACGGCAACGACCTGGTGTTCTCCGCCGCCGACCGGGCCGCCGTCGACAAGGTGTGCGGCGCCATGAAGTGCGCGGTGCTCGTCGTCTCCGGGCGGCCGCAGCTCGTCGGCGACCAGCTCGGCGACATCGACGCGCTGGTCGCGTCCTGGCTGCCGGGCACCGAGGGCGACGGCGTCGCGGACGTGCTGTACGGGAAGCGGGCCTTCACCGGTCAGCTCCCCCTCACCTGGCCGAAGTCGGAGGCCCAGCTGCCGATCAACGTCGGCGACTCCTCGTACGATCCGCAGTTCCCGTACGGATGGGGTCTGACCACGCTGACCTCCGTGCCGGGCGGTGGCACCAGTGCCCTGAAGGCTCTCGCCGTCGCGGCCGCCGTCGCCGAGAAGGCCGGGTCCGAGACGGCGGGGCGCGCGATCGTCACCAAGGCGCGGTTGCTCGTCCAGCAGAAGATGGGGCAGACGATCACCGCGGCGAGCGCGAAGCCCTTCGCCGACGCCGATCACCTGCTGCTGACCGGCCGCTACGGACAGGCGGTGGCGAAGCTGACGGCGGCGTACCGGGCCGCCTGACCCCGCTGGGCCGTACATGTCAGGTCCGGTGGGCGGCGAGTGAGCCGCCCACCGGACCTGAGGTTCGTTTTCGGTCACTCAGGAGTAGCTTCGAAGGTATGAAGGCCGCACAGACCCTCAGGCTAGGACTCTCCGTACTCCTGATCGCGTTCGCGGCCTTGGCGGTGCTGTCCGTCGGGGCCACGGGCGCCCACGCGGCGACGGACGTCTCGACGGTCGCCGACGCCCTGAAGAAGAGCCCCGTGTACGTCGACCCGGCCATGTCGGGGCAACTGTCGTCGGCCGACGCCGACGCCCTCGCCGAGCAGATCGAGAGGGCCGACAAGCCCGTCTTCGTCGCCGTGCTCCCCGCGGACTTCCCGAAGCAGGACCTCTTCCCGAACCTGCGCACCGCGACCGGCATCACCGGCCTGTACGCGATCCGGCTGGGCGACCAGTTCGACGCGAAGGCGGACTCCTCGGTCCTGTCGCAGGACGCCGTGAAGAACCTCGTCACCAGCGTCCGGGGCGAGGACACCAAGACCCAGCTCGACAACTTCACCGACCGGGCCCTCGCCAACGTCGGCGGCTCGGCGCCCAGCGGCTGGAGCGAGGGCGGGGGCGGCGTGGACACGGGCGCCCTGATCGGGGCCGGCGCGGTGATCGTGGCGGGCGGCGCCGGCGCGTACACCCTCGTGCGCCGCAACCGCCGCAGGAAGGAGGCCGAGCGGCAGGCCGCGCTCGACAAGCTGCGGGTCGTCGTCGACGAGGACATCACCGCCTTCGGCGAGGAACTGGACCGGCTCGACTTCCACCCCGCGGAGGCGGGCGCGGACGACGCGATGCGCGCCGACTACGAGCGCGCCCTCGACTCCTACGACAAGGCGAAGTCCTTCATGGCCGCGGCCACCCGCCCCGAGGAGGTGCGGGCCGTCACCCAGTCCCTGGAGGACGGGCGCTTCTCGCTCGCGGTGCTCGCCGCGCGCCGCGAGCACCGGCCCGTCCCCGAGCGCCGGGCCCCCTGCTTCTTCGACCCGCGCCACGGCCCGTCGGTCGCCGACGTCACCTGGACGCCGTCGGGCGGGGCCTCCCGCGAGGTGCCGGTCTGTGCCGCCGACCAGGTTCGCCTCGCCGAGGGCCACGACCCCGCCGTCCGCGAGGTCGACACCGACTACGGCCGCCGCCCCTACTGGGAGGCGGGCCCGGCGTACGGCCCCTGGGCGGGCGGCTACTTCGGCGGCGGCATCCTGCCCGGCCTCCTCGTCGGCACCATGCTCGGCTCCATGATGGCCAGCCCGTCGTACGCGGCCGACTACGGCTCCGGGTACGGGAACTTCGGCGGCGGAGGCTACGAGGGCGGGGACGTGTCCGGCGCCGACTTCGACTCCGGTGACTTCGGCGGCGGCTTCGGAGGCGGTGACTTCGGGGGCGGCGGGGACTTCGGAGGGGGTTTCTGAACCCGGCTCAACTCCGGCTCACGGCCGAGTCGTTCGTCCTTCGGAGGTGCGGAGCCTTCGGTGGTGCGGAGCCCTTCGGTGGTGCGGGCACAGGCCCGGCGCTGAGCAGCGCGCCGGGCCTGTGGAGGTCGTACGGGAGATGGGCAGGCGTCAGAGAGTCGCTGCCGCTGCCGTGATGGCCGAGGCGAAGGTCGAGACCTCGGAGTAGACGCCGGGCGCGTTGGGCCGGGCGCAGCCGATGCCCCAGCTCACGATGCCGACCTGGATCCAGGCACCGGCGGCGTCCCTGCGGAACATCGGGCCACCGGAGTCGCCCTGGCAGGTGTCGACGCCGCCCGCGGTGAAGCCGGCGCAGATCTCCTCGCTCGCGACGAGACCGCTGTAGCCGCTGTAGGAACGGCAGGTGGCGTCGCTGACGAACGGCACGGTGGCCTTCAGCAGGTAGCGCTGCTGGGCGCCGCCCTCGGAGGCCGATCCCCAGCCGGCGACGGTGAAGGTGCCGGTGTTGTACTGCGTGGTGGTGGCGATCTTCAGGGTGGCCTGGGTGGTGATGGGCGAGGCGAGCTTGATGAGCGCCCAGTCCTTGCCGGTGCCGTTGTAGCCGGGGGCCTGCAGGACCTTGGTGGACCTGACCTGGACCCGGCCGCTGGTGTTCTGGAGGTCCACGACTCCGGCGGTGGCCGTGATGCTGGTGTTGTTGCCGGAGCCGCTCACACAGTGCGCGGCGGTGAGCACGATCTGCTGGGTGAGCAGCGAGCCGCCACAGCCCATGGAGAGCCGGACCATGAACGGGAACTCGCCCTGCGCGGCGCGGGTTCCGCCGACCACGGGCGCGGGGGCGGCCTGGGCGTTGGAGACGGGCTGAAGGCTGACGACCGCGAGGGCGGCCGCACCGGCGACCGCGCATCTCTTGAGGGCCTTGACGAGGTTCTTCAACGTGATGCCTTCCGTGGGGGGTTGACATGCGAGCTGGTGGAACCGGATGCGGGTGCGGCAGAAATGGCAGGCACATGCCAAGGAATGCGACAAATAATCGCGTTTGCTGGCATGAGCCGGTCAATTTCTGTTGAGGGATTATGTGAACGCTGTGAGCGCCGCCACAAGGGGTGAAATTCGGCCGCCCCTATCCGGTCAGGCCGAGTTCCCCGCCCCCGGCACGACCAGACCCGTCTCGTACGCCATGACCACCGCCTGGGTCCGGTCGCGCAGCCCGAGCTTCGAAAGCACCCGGCTGACGTGCGTCTTCACCGTCTCCTCGCCCACGTGCAGACGCCCGGCGAGCTCCGGATTGGACAGCCCCTCGGCGAGCAGCCGCAGCACCTCCGACTCGCGCGGAGTGAGGACCGCGAGCGCGTCCCGGCGCGGCGCCCTGGGCTTCAGCCGGGCGAACTCGGCGATCAGCCGACGCGTGACCCCGGGTGCCAGCAGGGCCTCCCCGGCCGCGACCACGCGTACGGCGTCGAACAGCCGCTCCGCGGTGACGTCCTTGAGGAGGAAGCCGCTCGCTCCGGCGATGAGGGCGTCGTACACGTGCTCGTCGAGGTCGAAGGTGGTCAGGATCAGCACGCGGGGCGGGTGTGCGGTTCCGGCGTCGCCCATGAGTTCCGCGGTCGCCTGGATGCCGTCCGACACCGGCATCCGTACGTCCATCAACACCACGTCGGGCCGGTGTTCGCGGCAGACGCGGACCGCCTCCGCGCCGTCCCGCGCGGTGCCCACGACCGTGAAGTCCGGCTGGGTGGCGAGGAGTCCGGCGTATCCGGCGCGGACGACCTCGTGGTCGTCGGCCACGACGATACGGACGGGGCGGGCTTCGGCCGGCGGATCTGCCGCCGGCTCGGCGTGTGTCTCGGCGCTGGCCTGGGCGACCGCTTCGGGGGCGGCTTCGGGGGTCGTCATGCGAGGGCCTCCGCCCGTACCGGGAGGCGTGCCTCGACCAGGAAGCCGCCGCCCGGTGCGGGGCCGGTGCGCAGGGTGCCGCCCACGGTGGCCGCACGTTCGTGCATGCCGAGGAGGCCGTGTCCGGCGTGGTCACGGGGTGCTGGGTGCGTGGGGTGCGTGGGGTGTGCGGGGTGCGCGGGCTCCGAGCCGGAACGGGAGCCGTAGCCGGGTCCGGCTCCCCTTCCGGGCTCGGTTCCCGTTCCGGGTCCGGGGCCGTTGTCGCGTACGCGAAGCTCCAAGTCGTCCGTCCCGTACCGGAGTTCTACGTCGACGGCGGCGCCCGGAGCGTGCCGGCGGGCGTTCGTCAGGGCCTCCTGGACGATGCGGTAGGCGGTGACCTCGATGCCGGGGTCGAGCGGGGCGACCGTGCCGCTGACGATCAGCCGGGTACGGGAGCCCGCGGCGTCCCGGGAGTCGTCGACCAGCTCCATCAGCTGGCGCAGGCCCGGCTGGGGGCGCCGGGTGACCCCCACGTCCGCGTCCTCGCGCAGCACTCCGAGCAGCCGCCGCATCTCCGTCAGGGCGGCCCGCGCGGTGTCCCCGATGGCGAGCAGCCGGGTGGCGCCGTCGGCGGGCAGCCCCTGGGTGGTCAGCCGGGCGGTCTCGGCCTGTACGGCGATCATCGAGATGTGATGGGCGACGACATCGTGCAACTCCCTTGCGATACGGGCCCGTTCACCCCGTGCCGCGTGTTCGAGCAGGGTGTCCGCGAAGGCGCGTTCCGTTGCGCTGTGGGCCTGCGCGGCCGTCCGTACGTGCCGGGTGATGCCCGTGGCCGCCGCGGCGGAGGCGAGCGTGGCGACCAGGACGGCCACGACACGGACGGTGGAGTCGGCGGGGTCGCCTGCCGCGGCCAGCGCGAGACCGACGTACGGCAGCACGAGCAGGCCGCTGAGCAGGGGTGTCCCCGCGCGGCCCAGCGCATGGACGGTGATCAGCTGGGCCGCCGCTCCCGCGAGGGTGAGGGCGCGGAAGGGTTCCAGGGCCAGGACGCAGGCGGTCGTGAGCGCGATGGCCGCGGTGCCGCGGATGGGCGCCCCGCGCTCCGGCGCGAGGACGAACCCCACGGGCAGCGTGGTGCACAGCGCGAGCAGCACGGCCAGCGCGAGATTCCCGCGCAGCCCGGCGGCGCGCACCAGGATCTCGACGGACGCGAGGACCGCGAGCCCGACGGAGAGCACGACGGGGGAGAGGGGCCCGGCACCGGAGGCACCAGGGGCACTGCCGAAACGGGCGGTACGGGCGGCACCGGCGAAATGGGCGGTACGGGCGGAGAACCGGGCCGGGGAGCCGGGCCGCGCCTCGGGGGAGAGGGAGCGCACCGCCCGGCCGAGGAGAGTGCTTACGCCCCGGCCGAGAGCGTGTACGCCACGGCCGGGGGTACGTACGTCATGGCCGCCGGTGCCTGCGCCGTGCCCGTCGGCGACTGCGCCGCGGTCGCGCGCGCGAGCTGCGCGGGAATCGGCGGCCCGACGCAGCCCCGACTGCCAGGACTCGGGCAGCCTCGCCTGCCAGGGCTCGCGCAATCCCGACTGCCACGGCCCGCGCAGCCCCAACGGCCAGGACCCGCGCACCCCCAACGGCCAGAGTCGGCGCAGCCCCATCTGGCCGGGCGGGCGCGGCTGTTCCAGGGGTCGAGGGTCCGCCCGCACTGTCGTCGCCTCGTCCATTTCCTCCGCCCTGTCCACGTCCGTCATTCTGCCGCCGCCCGCGCCGGACCGCGTCCCCCAGGTCGGCAGTGCGGTGTCCCTCGCGTGGGGGATGCCGTCCCCCGGGCCAGGGGTGGCGAAGACTGCTCCCGGGCGGGACGACGCGGCCCGCCCGGGATCCCTAGCCTCGCTGACATGGACGCAACCATCGAAGTCCGGGACCTCCGCAAGAGGTTCGGGCAGACCGTCGCCGTGGACGGGCTCTCCTTCACGGTCGAACCGGGCCAGGTCACCGGCTTCGTCGGCCCCAACGGGGCAGGCAAGTCGACGACCATGCGGACCGTGCTCGGTCTGGACGCCCCCGACGCGGGGCACGCCCTCATCGGCGGGCGCCCCTACCACGCCCTGCGCACCCCGCTGTTGGAGGTCGGCGCGCTGCTCGACGCCGCCGCGCTGCACCCGGCCCGCCGTGGCCGCGACCATCTGCGCTGGCTGGCCCACTCGCACGGCCTGCCCATGCGCCGGGTCGACGAGGTCCTCGAACAGGTCGGCATGGAGCAGCCGGCCCGACGCAGGGCGGGCGGCTACTCGCTCGGCATGCGCCAGCGCCTCGGCATCGCCGCCGCGCTCCTCGGCGACCCGCCCGTGCTCCTTCTCGACGAACCGGTCAACGGCCTCGACCCCGAGGGCATCCGGTGGATCCGCGGCCTGCTGCGCCGGCTGGCCGCCGAGGGCCGTGCCGTCCTCGTGTCCAGCCATCTCATGAGCGAACTCGAGGACACCGCCGACCACTTGGTCGTCATCGGCCGCGGGCGCCTGATCGCCGACACGGCCGTCGCCGACCTGCTGGCCGCCGCGTCCGGCGACCGAGTGGCCCTGCGTACGAGTGCTCGTACGGAGGCGATGGAACTGCTCGCCCGCAAGGGCGGCACGGTCGCGGTGACCGGCCGCGACACCCTCACCGTCACCGGTCTGCCGTCGGAACGGATCGTGGCGCTCCTCACCGAGGCCGGGATCGCGTTCGCGGAGGTGGGCGCCCACCGGGCCACCCTGGAAGAGGCGTACATGGAACTGACCCGGGACTCGACGGAGTTCGTCTCCGCGGTGGACGGCGAGGTCGCACGATGACGTCCTCCTCGACACCGCCCTCACTCACTCCCTCGACTCCTCCGGCACCTGCGCCGAGAACCCCGTACAAGTCCCAACTCCAGCCGGGCCGGGACGGGTTCGTACGGCTGCTGCGCGCGGAGTGGAGCAAGTTCTGGACCGTACGGAGCTGGCTGCTGGTCCTCGTGCTGGCGGCCGCCGCCACGGTCGTGATCTCTCAACTCGGCGCGAGCGGCGCCGTCAACGACTCCAACGGCCAGGTCCGCATCGTCTCCGCCCCCGACGGAACCCGCGTGAACGACACCTTCCGCCTCGTCCACCGGCCGCTCACCGGGGACGGCAGCGTCACGGTCCAGGTGTCCGGCATCGAGGGACACGAGGGCAGGACACCGGAGCCCTGGGCGAAGGCAGGCGTCATCGTCAAGTCGAGTACGAAGCCCGGCAGTTCGTATGTGGCCCTGATGGTGACCCCGGACCACGGCGTCCGTATGCAGTGGGACTTCACCCACGACGAGAAGGGCTCGTCCGCCGGGGCGCGCTGGCTCCGGCTGACCCGCTCGGGCCAGGAGCTGACGGGCTACGAGTCGCCGGACGGCCGCGAGTGGACGAAGATCGCGACCGTCCGCCCGGCGGACCTGCCGAAGACGGCCCGGGCGGGACTGTTCGTCGCCACCCCCGCGCACACCACCCTGCGCCGCTCCTTCGGCGGCACGTCCGCGACCGCGGGAATCGCGACCGCGACGGCGGCCTTCGGCCATGTGGAACTGCGCGGCGACAGCGCGCGCCCCTCCTGGACCAGCACCGACGTGGGCGCCCCCGACCCCGACGACCCGAACCTCCCGGAGTCGGGCCCGGCGCGGCCGATCCCCGGCAGCACGAAGGTCACCGGCGACGGCGCCTTCACGCTCACCGGCCAGGGCGACATCGCGCCGGACCAGACCGGCGGCGACACCGTCCAGATGAGCTTCCAGGGAGTCTTCGTCGGCGTCCTGTTCATGGTGGCGCTCGGCGCGCTCTTCATCACCGCCGAGTACAAGCGCGGCATGATCCGTACGACGTTCACGGCGAGTCCGCGCCGGGGACAGGTGCTGGCGGCGAAGGTCCTGGTGATCGGGGGAGTGACGTTCGCGGCGGGGCTCGTCGCGGCGGCGCTGGCCTTCTCGCTCGCCCAGGACACGCTGCGCTCCAACGGCTTCGAGCCGCCCGCGTTCCCGGATCTGTCGATGCTGGAGGGGGCGGTCCCGCGGGCCGTCGTCGGCAGCGCGCTCCTGCTGTCCCTGGTGGCGGTACTCGCCCTGGCCGTGGGCACGTTGCTCCGCAGCAGCGCGGGCGCGATCACGGTGGTCGTGGTCCTGGTGATCCTGCCGCAGATCCTGGCGTTCGCCCTCCCGCTGCCGGCCGGCGAGTGGCTGCTGCGGCTGACCCCGGCGGCGGCCTTCGCGATCCAGCAGGGGGTCACCTACTACCCGCAGGTGGACCACAACTGCCTGCCGGAGAGCGGCTGTTATCCGATGGCCCCCTGGAACGGCCTGGCGGTGCTGGGTGTTTACGCGGCGGTGGCGCTGGCCCTCGCGCTCTGGCGCCTGCGCAGGAGGGACGCGTGAGCAGCCCGAGGGCGCCGCGGCGGCCGCACGCCCGCCTGACGGCACTGCGGCCGCTGCACGCCGAGTGGACGAAACTCCGTACGCTGCAAAGCAGTTGGTGGCTGCTGGCGGCGACCGCGGTCCTCACGGTCACGGTCGGCGTGGCCGCGCTGTCCGCCGTCGGCACCGGTGCGTGCCCGTCGGCGGCCGCCTGCCACGAGGACACGGTGAAACTGAGCCTGACGGGCGTCTGGCTGGGCCAGGCGACGGCCCTCGTCCTCGGCGCGCTGTTGATGGGGGCGGAGTACGGCACGGGCACGATCCGCACGACACTGACGGCGATGCCGCACCGGGTGGCGCTGCTGGTGTCGAAGGCGGCGGTGCTGGCCGCGATGACGGCGGCGGCGGGAACAGCGGCGATCCTCGGTTCCCTCTACGCGGGCCGGCTGATCCTCCCCGGCAACGGCTTCACCCCGGAAGCCGGCTACCCGCTCCCGTCCCTGGCCGACGGCCCCACACTCCGCGCCGCCTTCGGGTCGGTCCTCTGCCTCACCCTGACCGCCCTGCTCGGCCTCGGCCTCGCGGCCCTGCTGCGGGACAGCACGGGCGCCATCACCACGGGCCTGGGCCTGCTGTACGCGATCCCGCTCCTGGCCGACCTGCTGGGCGACCCGAACTGGCGGGACCGTCTCGAACGCTGGGCCCCGATGCCGGCGGGCCTGGCCGTCCAGGCGACACGGGACCTCTCCCGCCTCCCGATCGGCCCATGGCCGGGCCTCGGCGTACTGGCGGCGTACGCACTCGGGTTGCTGCTGGTGGCGGGCGCGGCCTTCAGGGTGCGGGACGCGTAGGAGCGCCATTTTTTTGGGAGGGGCCCCTTTGTGTTCGGCTGCGGGTGCGTCGTGGTTGCTCGCGCAGTTCCCCGCGCCCCTGAAAGAAAAAAGCTCGCGTGCACCCCCTGCTTTTAAGGGGCGCGGGGAACTGCGCGACCAGCCCCCACCGGGCCCGCAGCCGACACACATACGAATGGGCCCCCAACTCGGCCCCCAACGGCTCAGCGAGCCGGACCCGGCAGGGCCAGCCATTCCTTCCAGGACAGGTCGCGCCCGATGAACCGCGGCCGCTCGAAGGGCCACGCCTCACCGATCCACCGCGGCACGAACGCGTCGAGATCCCGCTCCAGTTCGGTCCCCACCCGCTCGTCGACGACCCACCAGGAGATCTCGGCATCGGCCCCGGCCTTCTCCGGCGGATCGATGTAGACGCACCCGTACTCGACGCTCTCCGCCTCGTCGAACAGCACGTAGTTGAACGACTCGTGGGCGGCGATCTCGGCCTCGTGCCGCTCCAGGTCGGCCAGATTCGCCTCGTACGTGATCGTGGCGGCGGGCCATCCCCAGGCCTCCCCGAAGATGGACCACAGCCGCTCCCGCGACCCCATCACCGTCGGGTAGTCGATCGCGGCGTCGCCCCCGGTGATCGGCCGCAGATGATGCCCGCCGGGCACGTCGACGCGCAGCGGATGGACGAAGTCAGCGGGCAGCCAGGTCATCCCCGGAGGCTAACCGCCCGCCCGCCGACCCGCACCGGGTTATTCCGTGGACCGTCCGAGGGGACGCCCGCTGTCGTCGAAGCGGCGGACGCCGTCCGCGTCGCCGTCGCTGCGCACGTGGACCGCGAGAGCCCCTGTCCGCCGCGCGGCCCCTCCCGCCACCAGGGCGAGCCCCACCAGCACGACACTCACCCACACCGGCGAGCGGTACCCAAGACCCGCCCCGATCGCGAGCCCGCCCAGCCACGGCCCGAGCGCCCCGCCCACGTTGAACGCCGCCGTGGCGAAACCGCCCGCCAGGGTGGGCGCGCCGGCCGCCTCGTACAGCACCCGGGAGATCAGCGTGGACCCGACCCCGAACGACAACACACCCTGTACGAAGGCGAGTACGACGGCCGCCACCGGGTTCCCGGCGGTCAGGCCGAGGAGGCCCCACCCGACGAGCAGGGCCGCTCCGCCCCCGACGAGGACCCGCCCGGGCCGGGCATCGGCGATCCGCCCGGCGACGGCGACCCCGACGAACGATCCCAACCCGAAGAGCGCGAGCACCAGGGGCACCCATGCCTCGCCCAGGCCGGCGACGGAGGTGACGATCGGTGCGAGATAGGTGAACGTGCAGAAGGTGGCCCCGTTCACCAACGCCCCGAGAAACAGGGCCACTTGGAGCTGGGGCGCACGAAGCGCCCGTACCTCGCCGCGCACACTCGCGCGAGCGGTCTCCGGCACTCCGCCCGGCACCGACCGCACGATCGCGAAGAGGGCGGGCACGGACAGCACGACCACGGCCCAGAAGGCGGACCGCCATCCCCACAGCTGCCCGAGGACGGCACCGCCCGGCACCCCCGCCACACAGGCGACGGTGACCCCGCCGAGCAGCACGGACGTGGCCCGCGCCTTGGCGTCGGCGTCGACCATCGCCACGGCCGTCACCACGGCGACCGCCAGGAACCCGGCGTTGGCGAGCGCGCCCACGACCCGGGTGACCAGCAGCACGGTGAAGCTGTCGGTGACCGCACCGACGACATGGACCACCAGGAAGACGCCCAGAAACCCCAGCAGCGCCGCACGCCGGGACCAGCGCCGCGCCAGTACGGCCATCAGCGGCGCGCCCACGACCATCCCGGCGGCGAACGCCGAGGTCAGCGACCCGGCCGCCGGTACCGACACCCCCATCTCCCGCGCGATGTCCGGGACCAGCCCGGACAACATGAACTCGGAGGTCCCCTGAGCGAAGACAGCGAGCCCCAACAGATACAACCCGAACGGCATGACAGAACTCCGCACACCCGAAAACGAACATGACAGGCTGCACGGCGTTCCGGTGACGGGCACGGTGATGACAGTGACAACGGCAGGAGCGTGTACGCGCTTGACCGCGACGCTTCAGCCGGACATCCCGAGCAGCCACCGGAGAGCCGGTGGCCGGAGTCTTGACGCCTCGGGGCTGGACATGGGGGCAGGCTAGCGACGCCCGGCTTCCCCGGTCCACTCAATTGCCGGAGAACCGCTCCGCGAGGTCGCGATGCCGGTCCGCCGCCTGCTTCGCCTCAGCGCCGCTGATGGCCGATCCGGGCATGAGTCCCAGGCGTTCGACCATCTCCGCGAGCCGCAGATGCTCGCGCCGCGCGTGCTCACGGCAGGCGAGGCAGGTGACGCTGTCCGGACGAGGCGAGGTCATCGCGTACGGCACTCGTAGTCCGCACCCCGTGTCGACGACACTCGGCAGGTCACCGACCAGACCGAACGTGGACGCCAGCACATTGCGGACAGCGGCGTCACCCCGGGCGACCTTCGCCTCGACGTGGATGTGCGGATCATGACCGTGCTCGTCCATGTGCCCTCCTCACGACCCCGCCGAAACCGGCTCGTCGAAGATCCAACGCCCCGAGTGCCCCGGCGGAAGGGCCAGATCGTCGCGCACCGCGGAGTAGTACCGCTCCCGGGCCGCCCGTTGGCGGGCCAGCAGGGCCGACCAGGCCTCGGGGTCATGGGTGCGGGTGTCCAGGAAGCGTTCCATCTCGATGACCAGGACGACCCACTCGCGCGCCCGTTCCACCACGTCCGGCGAGCCGAGCATCAGGAGCGCCTCGCCGACCGGATCGCGGGCTTCGAGGGCCGAGGCCAGCTGGGGCGCGGCCTCCTCGGGGGAGAGGGGATGCGGGTGCGGATCGTTGCCGAGGTGGGAGGAGACCCGGTAGGTCAGGGTGACGCTCTTCTTCAGGACGCGGGCGTAGTCGGAGTACACGGTGAGGCGCCGTTCCTCCCAGCGAGCCGTCCGCTCGCGCCGGAACCGGACCTTGTCCCCGCGCACGATCGCCAGATACGAGCCGAGGGCGCCGACTATCACGCCTATCAGGGCGGGGAGTTGCTGTATGAACGCGGACACCGGCGCACAGTAGCGTCAGAGTCCCGTACGGCCAACCGGCGTCGGAGTCCCGTACGGCCGACCGGCCCTTGTAGGACGGAAACTGTCCTAGTCCCGTCCTACTGTCTCCCCATGGACGAGACCTCCAACAGTTCCAAGGGCTCCGGGACCTCCCGGCCCTCCGGCACTCCCGATGCCCCCGGCACCCTCGGCGGCGTGGAGATCAGGACCTTCACGGACGTGGCGGACCTCGACGCCTGGATGTCCGCCAATCCCGGGCTCCGCGCCGGCGTCTGGCTGAAGATCGCCAAGAAGGGGTCCGGCCTGCCGTCGGTCACCATCACGGAGGCCCTCGACGTGGCCCTCTGCCACGGCTGGATCGACGGTCAGCGGCGGGGCCTAGACGACTCGTACTACCTGCAGAAGTACACCCCGCGCAGGTCCGGCAGCCTCTGGTCGATGGTCAACGTGCGCAAGGTCGAGGCCCTCACCGCGGCCGGCCGGATGCGGCCCCCGGGGCTCGCGGAGGTCGCGGCGGCCAAGGCGGACGGCCGCTGGGAGGCGGCGTACGAGTCCCAGCGGAACACCACGGTCCCGGACGACCTCGCCGCCGCCCTGGACCGCAGCCCGCGCGCGAAGGCCTTCTTCGAGGGGCTCGGCAGGACGGACCAGTACCTGGTCGTCCTGGGACTGTTGAAGGCGAGGACCCCGGAGGTCAGGGCGGCCCGCCTGGAGAAGGCGATCACCGGTCTGGAGTCGGGCCGCCGGGCGCGGTGACGTGCCGACAGGCCCTGGGACCGAGTGCCGACGGACCCTAGGCCCCGGGCTGCCCGCCCCCGTGCCGGAAGAGGTCGTTGAGGTCCGTCTGGGAGATCTGGTCGTCGGCGTACGAGAACGTGCCGTGGTCGGCCAGTTCCCGTGCGGCGCGCAGCAGTTGGCGGTACATCGCGCGGGCGATGCTGCCGCCGACCGTGACCCGCCGCACTCCGAGCGCGCGCAGGTCGTCCAGCGAGAGCGCGTTGCCGGTGAGTCCCATGACCACGTTGAGCGGGCCGTCGAGTTCGCGGACCAGCGTGCCGATGGTCGAGGCGTCGCCCGCACCCGGCACGAACGCGCAGTCCGCGCCGGCCGCCAGATACGCGTTGGCCCGCCGTACGCACTCGTCGAGCGAGCCGCCGACCAGCAGCGCGTCGGTCCGGCCGACCAGCACGAACGGCTCGCCGGCGGAGTCGACGGCGGCCCTGGCGGCCTGGATACGGTCCACTCCGAGCGCCGTGTCGTAGAGCGGCCGGGCGCGGTCGCCGGTGAAGTCCTCGATGTTGCCGCCCGCGGCTCCCGCCCCGAGCGCCAGCGAGATCGTGGTCGCCACGGTCTCGGGCGCCTCGCCGTATCCGTCCTCCAGGTCCGCGCTCAGCGGCACCCGGACCCCGTCGGCGATCTCGCGGACCCGGCGCATCATCGTCCCGCGGTCGACGCGGCCCTCCTCCGGTGCCAGCTCGGCGAAGAAGTCGTGGTCCGGGCGTCCGAGGGAGAACGCGACCCCCGCGCTCGTGGTCGCCACGGCGGGAAAACCGGCCGACTCCAGGATCCGCGCGCTTCCCACGTCCCACGCGTTGGGGAGCAGGAAGCAGCCCTCCCGATGCAACTCGACGAAGCGTTCCGCCCGTTCGCGCCTGTCGCTGTCGCTGTCGCTGTCGCTGTCGCTGTCGCTGTCGCTGTCGCTGTCGATGCTCACGCGGCCCTTCCTCGGTCCCGTGACGATCCGTGGTCCTGCGACCGGCTGATCGCCTTCCGTCCGGCCGAAGAAGAACGTACGACCCGGGGGCGATGCACCGGAACCCCCGACGCGCCCGGATCGGGCCCCGACACGCCCCCGACACACCTGAGCGCCCGCCTCCCGCTCCCAGGGGATCCAGGGATCCACGGGAGCCGGACGACGGGCGCGCTCGGAGGACAATGCGGGGGTCGATCAGTTGTGAAACAGAACCGCGGACCCGATCAGTCGGCGTTCTTGATCGCCGAGATGTCGAAGTTCAGCTTGATCTTGTCGGAGACGAGCACGCCACCGGTCTCGAGCGCCGCGTTCCAGGTGAGGCCCCACTCGGAGCGCAGGATCTCCGCCTTGCCCTCGAAACCGACGCGCTCGTTGCCGAACGGGTCCTTCGCGGAGCCGTTGAACTCCAGGTCGATGGCGAGCTGCTGGGTGGTGCCGAGGATCGTCAGGTCACCGGTGATGCGGTAGTCGTCGCCACCGAGGGCCTCCGCCTTGGTGGAGCGGAACGTCATCGTCGGGAACTCGTCCGTCTTGAAGAAGTCCGCGCTCTTCAGGTGACCGTCACGGTCGGCGGAGCCGGTGTTGATGCTCTCCATGGTGACGTCGAGGGAAGCAGTCGACTGCGACGGGTCGGCGCCGTCCAGGTGCAGGCTGCCGGAGAAGTCCAGGAAGCCGCCCTTGACGTTCGTCACCATGGCGTGACGCGCGACGAAGCCGATCGTCGAGTGCGACGGGTCGATCGTGTAGTCGCCGGTGAGGGCGGCAAGGTCGGGGTTCACGGCGGCGGGCGCCGTGGTGAGGGTGTCGGTCTTGTCCTTGCTGCCGAAGAGGCCCATGACTAACTCCTTGAGGGGACGAGCCCGGCCTTGCGCCGAAGCTGTTTAACGTTCAACGACATCGACCATAGACCTATTCCTTACGGGTTTCAACAGAACGCAGGGCGTGTTGCGTCGATTACACCCGGTTGCCATTGGTTCAGTCCTAAGATCACCCGTTGCCCCTCTGGTGAGCACACGGACACCTCGGGCACCATCGCCTGGCATGACCCCCACCCGCCGTACGTTCCTTCTGGCAGCGGCGCTCACGGCGAGCCCGGCGCTCATGCCCACCACGTCCGCCCACGCGGCCCGCGACGACGAGTACGACACCCTCCGCCTTCGCTGGCTGGAGATCGCCCTCGGCGCCGGCTACGACCCGGCCACCGAGCCGTACGCCGCCCGCCTCGCCGAGACCGGCGAACTGGCCCGCGGCTTCCGGCAGACGATGGCTCCCACCGCCACCTCGCTCTGGCCCGGCCACCCCTACGACCCGCCGACCGGCATCACCCAGAGCTACAGCCGGCTGTGGACGATGACTCAGGCGTACGTCCAGGAGGGCACCGGCTCCACCGGCGACGCGGGCCTGCGCACGGACATCCTCCGCGGCCTCGACCACCTCTCCGCCACCGTCTACAACCCCTCCACCACCCGCTACGGCAACTGGTGGGAGTGGCAGATCGGCAGCCCCCGCCTGCTCATGGACATCGTGGCCGCCCTCCACAGCGAACTCTCCGCCGCCCAGGTCGCCGCCGCCTGCGCCGCCGTCGACCACTTCATCCCCGACTCGATGCTCCGCGACTACTCGGGCACCTCGACCGGCGCCAACCGCGTCGACCTGTGCCGCTCCGTCGCCCTGCGCGGCATCCTCGGCCGCGCCCCCGAGAAGACCGCGCTCGCCCGGGACGCGCTCTCCCCGGTCTTCCCGTACGTCACGAAGGGGGACGGGCTGTACGCCGACGGGTCGTTCGTCCAGCACACCTGGGTCGCCTACTCGGGAACGTACGGGCAGGTCCTGCTCGACGGACTCGGCCGTCTCTTCGCGCTGCTGGCCGGTTCGACGTGGGAGGTGACCGACGCCAAGAGACAGATCGTCCTCGACAGCGTGGAGGGTGCCTACGCGCCCCTGATCCACGACGGGCTGATGATGGACAGCGTCAACGGGCGTGCCATCAGCCGCGGTTACCTCAGGAGCGACGACCGCCACATCATGCGCAGCGACCACTTCCACGGACAGGCGCTGATCGCCGCGATCGCGCTCCTCGCCCAGGGCGCGAGCGCGGCGGAGCGCGAGCGCTGGCACGCGAGCGTCAAGGGCTGGATCGAACGGGACACCGTCACACCCCTCCTGACGGCACCCCAGTTCGGCGTCGGCGACCTGGCCCGGCTGCACGCGGTCGCCGGCTCGGCGGTCGAGGCCGCGCCCGAACCGGTCGGCCACCGCCTCTTCGCCGCCATGGACCGGGCCGTCCACCGCCGCCCCGGTTTCACCGCGAACATCGCCATGGCGAGCGACCGGATCGCGTACTACGAGTGCGGCAACGGCGAGAACCCGCGCGGCTGGCACACGGGCGCCGGAATGCTCTATTGGTGGGCCGACAGCCTCGGCGTCCCGCCCGATCAGTACACGGACTGGTACTGGCCGACCGTCGACTGGTACCGGCTCCCCGGCACGACCGTGTCCACCAAGCGGCTCGCCGACAAGGCCGGCGGGGAGTGGGGCGAGCCCAAGCCCGCCGTGCGCTGGGTCGGCGGGGTGACCGACGGGGAGTTCGCGGCCGTCGGACAACACCTCTTGGGCCTCGGGTCGACTCTGGAGGCCCGCAAGTCCTGGTTCTGTCTCGCGGACTCGATCGTCTGCCTGGGCGCGGGCATCACGGCCACCGACGGCGTCCCGGTCGAGACGGTCGTCGACAACCGCAACCTGGGGGAGGGCGGCACGCAGACCCTCGTACGGGGTCCCGGGTGGGCGCACCTCGAAGGCCACGGCGGCTGGGTGGTCCTGGACCGGTCCGCCCTGCGCACCCTGCGCGAGGACCGCACCGGCGCCTGGTCCGACATCAACACCACCAGCACCACCGAACGCCGCACCCGCCGCTGGCAGACCCTCTGGCTCGACCACGGCACGGACCCGGTGGACGCCACGTACGCGTACGCCGTCCTGCCCGGCGCCTCGCGCCGCATGGTCGCAGCCCGCGCGGCCGACCCCGGCCGGCTGTCGGTCCTTGCCAACGACTCCGGCCGCCAGGCCGTGACCGTGCCCTCCCTGGGCCTGACCGCCGCCAACTTCTGGCGGGCGGGCAGGGCGGGCCAGCTCACCGCCTCGGCCCCCGCGAGCGTGCTCGTACGCCGCCGCGGCCGCACCGCTACCCTCTCCGTCAGCGAACCGTCGCGCACCGGAGAGGCCCTGGAGATCGTCTGGGACTGTCCCGTACGCCGGGTCGTGCGCGCCGGTCCCGGGGTCGAGGTGCTCGCCACCGGGCGCCGTCTGAGGGTGCGTGTCACTCCGGGGATGGCATGCGCCACGCATGAATGTGAGGTGGCTCTCAGCTGACGGCTTTGTGTGACCCCTACAAGCCACACGCCCTCTGAGCAGTCGGATCGCCTGCATGCGGTCATGGTTCTGTTCAGGGGTACCAGTAAAACGGGCCGGAGACTGTACGGAGTCGACGGCCCGCTTTCCTTGGTGGGCTTCGTAAGGTCGCTACATGACCGTTTTGGACGAGACCGGATCCTCGGCAGGCGAACCGACCGACGCCCGCGGGCGCGTGGCCGAACTGCACGCGATCCGTGCGGAGGCTCTTCGCGGACCCAGTGACAAGGCGACCGCGGCGCAGCACGCCAAGGGCAAGCTGACCTCCCGGGAGCGGATCGAGCTTCTGCTGGACACCGGCTCGTTCAACGAGGTCGAGCAGTTGCGCCGGCACCGGGCGACCGGGTTCGGCCTGGAGACCAAGAAGCCGTACACGGACGGTGTGATCACCGGCTGGGGCACGGTGGAGGGCCGCACGGTCTTCGTGTACGCGCACGACTTCCGGATCTTCGGCGGCGCCCTGGGCGAGGCCCACGCCACGAAGATCCACAAGATCATGGACATGGCCATCGCGGCCGGTGCCCCGCTGGTCTCGCTGAACGACGGTGCGGGCGCCCGGATCCAGGAGGGCGTCAGCGCGCTCGCCGGGTACGGCGGCATCTTCCAGCGCAACACCCGCGCCTCCGGCGTGATCCCGCAGATCTCCGTGATGCTCGGCCCGTGCGCGGGCGGCGCGGCCTACAGCCCGGCCCTGACGGACTTCGTGTTCATGGTCCGCGAGACCTCGCAGATGTTCATCACGGGCCCCGACGTCGTCAAGGCGGTCACCGGCGAGGAGATCACCCAGAACGGCCTGGGCGGCGCGGACGTGCACGCCGAGACGTCCGGGGTGGCGCACTTCGCGTACGACGACGAGGAGACGTGCATCGCGGAGGTCCGCTACCTCCTGTCGATGCTCCCGCAGAACAACCGCGAGAACCCCCCGGTGACCCACTCCGAGGACGAGGCCGACCGCCGCTCGGACGTGCTGCTGGACCTGGTCCCGGCGGACGGCAACCGTCCGTACGACATGACCAAGGTCATCGAGGAGCTCGTCGACGACGGCGACTACCTGGAGATCCACGAGCGCTGGGCCCGCAACATCATCTGCGCGCTGGCCCGTCTCGACGGCCAGGTGGTGGGCATCGTCGCCAACCAGCCGCAGAGCCTGGCCGGGGTGCTGGACATCGAGGCGTCGGAGAAAGCTGCGCGTTTCGTCCAGATGTGCGACGCTTTTAACATCCCGATCGTCACTCTGCTGGATGTTCCGGGCTTCCTTCCGGGTGTCGATCAGGAACACGGCGGCATCATCCGCCACGGCGCGAAGCTCCTCTACGCCTACTGCAACGCGACCGTGCCGCGGATCTCACTGATCCTGCGCAAGGCCTACGGCGGCGCGTACATCGTCATGGACAGCCAGTCCATCGGCGCGGACCTCACCTACGCGTGGCCCACCAACGAGATCGCCGTGATGGGCGCCGAGGGCGCCGCGAACGTCATCTTCCGCCGGCAGATCGCCGACGCCGAGGACCCCGAGGCGATGCGCGTCCGCATGGTCAAGGAGTACAAGTCCGAGCTGATGCACCCCTACTACGCGGCCGAACGCGGTCTGGTCGACGACGTCATCGACCCCGCCGAGACCCGAGAGGTCCTGATCCGCTCCCTGGCGATGCTCCGCACGAAGCACGCGGACCTGCCCTCCCGCAAGCACGGAAACCCGCCGCAGTAGTAACTCGACGGACCCATCGCGGCAACCCCGCGGACCCCTCTCTCACGGAGACTCACACACATGGACATCCCTGATATTCGCGTCGAGAAGGGCCACGCCGAGCCCGAGGAAGTCGCCGCCATCACGGCCATCCTCCTGGCCCGCGCCGCCTCCGCCCCGGCCGCGGCCCCGACCCACCGAGGCCGAGCGAAGGCAGGCTGGCGCCGCCTGGAACGAGAGCCCGGCTTCCGCGCTCCGCACAGCTGGCACTGAGTCTTTGTGAAAGGGCCCCCTCCACGCCGGAGGGGGCCCTTTCGCGTGTGTGTCGGCTGCGGGTGGGTGGGGGCTGGTCGCGCAGTTCCCCGCGCCCCTCAAGGACAAGGGGCAGACCGGTGTTTTTAAGGGGCGCGGGGACCTGCGCGAGCAACCACGACGCACCCGCAGCCGAAGACGTACCTGGAGCCCGAACACAAAGGGGGCCCCTCCCAAAAGGAAGGGGCCCCCTTTTCGTTCGGCTGAGCGCCGTCGGCTACCGCAGGCGGGCCATCAACGCATGTTCCACCAGGGTGATGAGCGCCGACTTGGCGTCCGCGCGGTGGCGGGCGTCCGTGGTGATGATCGGGGTGTCGGGCCCGATCTGGAGCGCCTCCCGGACCTCGTCCGGGTTGTACGGCTGGTTGCCGTCGAAGCCGTTCAGGGCGATCACGAACGGCAGTCCGCTGTTCTCGAAGTAGTCGACCGCGGGGAAGCAGTCGGCGAGACGGCGGGTGTCGACCAGGACGATCGCGCCGATCGCGCCGCGTACCAGGTCGTCCCACATGAACCAGAAACGGTCCTGGCCGGGCGTACCGAACAGGTACAGGATCAGGTCCTGGTCCAGGGTGATACGGCCGAAGTCCATGGCCACCGTGGTGGTGGTCTTGTCTCCCGTGTGGGTGAGGTCGTCGATGCCCGCCGAAGCGGACGTCATGACGGCCTCGGTACGCAGCGGGTTGATCTCCGAGACGGCCCCGACGAACGTGGTCTTGCCCACGCCGAAGCCGCCCGCCACCACGATCTTCGCGGACGTGGTGGAGCGGGAAGGCCCTCCGCTAGAGCTTGCGAAGTCCACTGAGCACCCTTTCGAGCAAAGTCACGTCTGGCTGACCGCCGGCGTTCTCGTCGCCGCCGGGCTGATGGATGGCGACCAGGCCCGCCTCCGCCAAGTCGGCGACGAGGATCCTGGCCACGCCGAGAGGGATCGTCAGGAGGGCCGAGATTTCGGCCACCGACTTGATCTCCCGGCAGAGGTTGCAGATCCGCTGATGCTCGGGCAGCTGGCCCTGCATCTGGTGCGGCTGCGCGGTGGTGTGCACCAGTGCCTCGATGGCGAGCTGATACCGAGGCCTGGTGCGGCCGCCCGTCATGGCGTAGGGGCGGACCAGCGGGTTGCTGGCGCCCCCCGCGGGCGACGGTTCGGGAGAGCGCCGCTGCGGCTGCACGGGCTGGATGCGCGGCGCCGACGGCTGGTCGTACGGGGAGGGCCCGGGGCCCTGGGGTGCGTAGGGCTGTTGGCGCCGCGGAGACGGTGCGGAGGGGAAGTTGTACCGGTTCGGCGAGTCGTTCCCGCCCTGGCCCTGGCCAGGGCCATAGGACCAGTTGCCCGAAGACGAACCGCCTGGGGGTGTTGCCACTTTCTCCTCCTCCGACTGTGCCGGGCCCATCAATGTGGAGCCGCGTCCCGAAACCTTAAGGCCACGGGACGCCAAAAAGCATCGCTTGTCTGCTAGTTGAGAAGGCTCCCCTGGAGCTCCGCACGCAGATCAGGCGTCAGGACCGTACCGGCACGGTCCACCAGAAGGGCCATCTCGTACCCGACGAGACCGATGTCCGCTTCCGGATGTGCGAGTACTGCGAGCGACGATCCATCGGAAATGGACATGATGAACAGGAATCCCCGCTCCATCTCCACAACCGTCTGATTCACGCTCCCGCCCTCGAAGATGCGGGACGCGCCCGCGGTCAGCGAGGTGAGACCCGACGCGACGGCCGCCAGCTGGTCGGCACGGTCACGCGGGAACCCTTCGGACATCGCCAGAAGGAGTCCGTCGGCGGAGACCACCACCGTGTGGGACACCCCGGGGGTGTTGTCCACGAAGTTGGTGATCAACCAGTTCAGGTTCTGCGCCGCCTGGCTCATCGGGCTCACACTAACGCTCCTGGTTGTAGGTGCTGTCAGGACCGAAGCCCTGGCCGTTCGTTTCGCTTCCTGCGTTACGCCCCCTCTGGACCCCTCGGCGCAGGTTGCTCAGCCTGCCCCGGACGTCCTCGGGAGCGCGGGAGACCTGGGGGCCGCCCTGTGGGGTCGATTCCGCGGTGCCCTCGACCAGATTGGCCTTGGGCACACGCCTCGGCAGGCCGGAGGAGGTGACCCCGCCCGCCTTGGGCTTCTTCAGCTGCTCGGCGCGCTGCCACATCTGGTCGTTGTTCGACCGCCAGTCGCCCTTGCCGCCGCTCGAGTTGCCGTCGTTGCCGCCACCGAAGGGAGCCGGCGATTCCTGGCCCACGGACTGCTGGCCGCCCGCGCTCGCGGTGGAGCCGCGGCGGGGAAGCCCGGCGTCGGTGGATCCGCGGCGCGGAAGCCCGGCGTCGGTCAGCGCGTGGGCGGCGGGAGAGGCCGTTCCCGGACGCTCGAAGCCTACGCGGTCCTGCTCGGCCACGTCAGCGGCCTGCACGGGTTCCGCTTCGGGAGCGTACTCGGAACGGTAGCCGTTCTGGTACGTGTCCTGCTGCGGCCAGTCGTCCTGGTAGGACTGCTCCTCGAAGGCCGAGAAGCTGTCCCGCGCGGGAGCGTGGGCCGGCTGGGGCTCCTCCTGGACGGGCTCCGCATAGGGGGTTTCCGGGTACCCGCCATTGGCCGGGAAGTACGTCTCGTCGTACGACGCCTGCTGCGGCTCCTCGTACGGCGTCTGCTGGTCGTACGCGGGCGCCTCGCTGTACGCGGCCGCGCCGTTGTCGTACGCCGCTGCGCCGTTGTCGAAGGCCTGCTGACCGTTGTCGTAGCCCTGCTGCGGGTCGAACTCGCCGTTGAACGACGGGGACGCGCCCTCCAGCTCGCCGTGCGTCTGGGCCTCCAGGGCCGCCCGGCGCTCCTCACGCATCAGCGAACGGCCCACGGGGTCCAGCTCGCGTATGTCGTCCGGGACCTCGGCGTAGCGGCTGTCGTCGAAGCCCAGCTCCGCGGCCGTACGCATCGGCTGCTGGCCGGCGCTCTGGAACTCCTCGCCGCCGAAGGGCTGCTGCTCCGGGATGATCTGCGAGACGGTGAACTCGTCGCGCTGCGGTGCCTGCTCGCCGCCACCACCGTGCGTGATGATGTCGGGCAGCATGACGAGCGAGGTCGTACCGGCCTGCTCGCCCGAGGGACGCAGCTGGACGCGGATGCCGTGCCGGTCGGACAGCCGGCCGACCACGAACAGACCCATGCGCTGCGAGATCGCGGCGTCGACGGTCGGCGGGTTGGCCAGCTTGTGGTTGATGTCCGCGAAGTCCTCGGCGGTGAGGCCGATGCCCTTGTCGTGGATCTCGACCATGATGCGGCCGTCCGGGAGACGGGTCGCGGTGACGCGGACCTTGGTCTGCGGCGAGGAGAACGTGGTCGCGTTCTCCAGGAGCTCGGCCAGCAGGTGCACGAGGTCGGTGACCGCGCGGCCGTGGATCTCGGCCTCCGGTACGCCGGAGAGCTCGATGCGCTCGTACTGCTCCACCTCGGAGGAGGCGGCGCGCAGCACGTCGACCAGCGGGACCGGCTGGTCCCAGCGGCGGCCAGGCTCCTCGCCGGCGAGGACCAGGAGGTTCTCGCCGTTGCGGCGCATACGGGTCGCGAGGTGGTCCAGCCGGAAGAGGTTCTCCAGCTGGTCCGGGTCGGCCTCGTTGTTCTCCAGCTCGGTGATGAGGGTCAGCTGGCCCTCGATCAGGGACTGGTTGCGGCGCGACAGGTTGGTGAAGATCGCGTTGATGTTTCCACGGAGCAGGGCCTGCTCGGCGGCCAGTCGTACGGCCTCGCGGTGGACCTGGTCGAAGGCGCGGGCGACCTCGCCGATCTCGTCCGTGGTGGTGATCGGGATGGGCGTGACCCGGGTGTCGACCCGGCCCGGGTCGGTGCGCGAGAGCTGGTCGACCAGCATCGGCAGGCGCTGCTCGGCGACACCGAAGGCCGCGTTGCGCAGCTGGCGCATCGAGCGGCTCATCTGGCGTGCCATGAGGCCGGCGATGATGAAGGCGGCGAGCAGGGCCACGATGACGATGGCGCCGTTGACGAAGGCGTCGCGCTGGGCGTCGGTGGCGATGTCGCCCGCGTCGCTCACCGCCCGGTTGATGAGCTCCTGCTCGACCTCGCTGTAGCCGTCGAACTTGAGGGTGGAGGCCGCCATCCAGGTCTCGGGCGTGACGCCCTGCTGGGCCAGGTCGCTGGGGGAGGCCCCGGTGGCGATGGCCTGGATCATGCCGGTCATGGAGGGCGGGGCCTTGTAGGTGCCGCCGGCCGCCTCGGTCTTGCTCTTGGCCTCGGCGGCGAGCTTCTTGCCGTCGGCCTCCTTCTCGGCCATGACCTGCTTGAGACGCGCCGCGTCCTGCGCCGTACCGCCGGAGACGTACTCCTGGACGGCCACGTTCTCGAGATAGGCGTACGACGTGAAGGCCGTGACCTGCTGCCTGCGGATCTTCTCGTTGCTGCTGGGCTTCACCAGGAGGTGCATGCCGATCGAGCGCTGCAGCGAGGCGGCACCCTTCGACAGGGCGACGGCGTACACGGTGCGGCCGTAGCTCGTGATGTTGCCCGTGCCGAGGCCCAGCTCGTTCGAGAACTCCATGAGGAGGTGCTCGACGGTGACGTAGCCCTCTTCGGTCTTCGTCGGGTCCATCGCGGTGGTGAAGGCGGTCTTGCGGACCTGGGGCAGCGTCGGCTCGGCCTGCTCCACCAGGTTCAGCCGGCGCTCCAGGCCCTGACCGGCCGGCATTCCGACGACTTCCTTGTGGAACGCGTCCTGCTTCGCGTCCGTGAAGGCGCGGGCCTGCTTGACCGTCGCGTTGTCGCGGTCGCCCTCCAGCAGCGGCTGGGCGGAGACGTCACGTTCGTTGAGGAGCGCCTCGGCGTACTGCCCGGCCGCGTCGACGATCTTGGCGACCTTCTCCGCGTCCTGCGCCTCCTGCCAGGTGTCGATGGAGCTCTTCACCTGGAAGCCGCCCATGACGAGCCCGACGATCACGGGTATGAGGAGAATGGCGTTCAGCCTGGTCGGCACACGCCAGTTGCGCGGGGACAGACGTCCGCCGCTCTTCGGGGGTGGGGCCGCCGGCTCCGAGCCGGACACATGTGCGGGTGCCGCTCCGCGCGGCGGCGGGGTGAAGTTGCCCCGTGCCGACGGCTCGGGACCGTTCTTGCTACGCCTCACTCGACCAACAACCTCTCGGCGTGTGCACCTTCGTCGTGCCGCGTGTGTCTTCCGGCCCTTACTACTGGGCAGTTCTGGCATTCCAGCACGTCAGGGTGTGCTCGTCCAAACACTCGGAACCAAGGATTCCGAGTGATGTAAGCCCTAGATAAAACGGTCATAAAGAGCGAGCCCCGCCAAAAGGCGGGGCCTTTGTGAGCACAGCGGCATCAGACGACCGCGACGCGTGTCGGTGCCACTCGATATCTCTGTCGAAACGTTATGAACACCAAGGCCGACCGTGTCAAACGACACAGCCGGCTCCAGTGCGTCTACGACAACTGCCGTACGGCGTTGCCAACTTGTGTGCCAGGCCTGCCAGGACATAGCCCTTCGCACGACGATCCCTAGCGCAGACGAGCCATCAAGGCGTGCTCGACCAGGGTGATCAGCGCCGACTTGGCGTCCGCGCGGTGGCGGGCGTCCGTCGTGATGATCGGGGCGTCCGGGCCGATCTGCAGGGCCTCGCGGACCTCGTCGGGGGTGTACGGCTGGTGTCCGTCGAAGCCGTTCAGGGCTATGACGAACGGCAGTCCGCTGTTCTCGAAGTAGTCGACCGCGGGGAAGCAGTCGGCGAGACGGCGGGTGTCCACGAGCACGACGGCACCGATCGCGCCGCGTACCAGGTCGTCCCACATGAACCAGAAACGGTCCTGGCCGGGCGTACCGAACAGGTACAGGATCAGGTCCTGGTCCAGGGTGATACGGCCGAAGTCCATGGCGACGGTGGTCGTCGTCTTGTCCCCGGTGTGGGTGAGGTCGTCGATGCCCGCCGAGGCGGACGTCATGACGGCCTCGGTGCGCAGCGGGTTGATCTCGGAGACGGCACCCACGAACGTGGTCTTGCCGACGCCGAAGCCACCCGCCACCACGATCTTCGCGGAGGTGGTCGCCCGACCTCCGTCAGAGCTTGCGAAGTCCACTGAGCACCCTTTCGAGCAGTGTCACGTCCGGGGCGCCGCCATTGCTCTCGTCGCCACCCGGCTGGTGGATCGCGACGAGTCCGGCCTCCGCGAGGTCCGCGACGAGAATCCGTGCCACGCCCAGGGGCATGGACAGCAGGGCCGACACCTCGGCCACCGACTTCACCTCACGGCAGAGGTGGCAGATCCGCTGGTGCTCCGGGAGCAGCCCCATCAGCTGCGCCGGGTCGGCCGTTGTGCTGATCAGTGCCTCTATGGCGAGCTGGTAGCGCGGCCGGGTCCGGCCGCCGGTCATCGCGTACGGACGTACCAGCGGCTGGTCGCCCTCATCCTCGTACGGCTGTGCGTACGGATCATGAGAGGCGGTGGGCGGGGTCATTGATCCTCCGGGCGGGACAGCAGGTCGGTCAGTCGTGCCGTCTGACGGGGCCGGTGGGGGGAGGGCGGCCGACGGATTGTGCGGACGTTCGGTGAAATTCGGACGTACGTAAAACCTGACTAGTGAAGCAGGCTGCCCTGAAGTTCGGCCCGCAGATCCGGCGTGAGCACCGCACCCGCACGGTCGACGAGCAGAGCCATCTCGTATCCGACAAGGCCGATGTCGCAGTCCGGGTGGGAGAGGACCGCGAGGGACGATCCGTCCGAGACGGACATCAGGAAGAGGAAGCCGCGTTCCATCTCGACGACCGTCTGGGCGACGGTGCCGCCCTCGAAGATCCGGGAGGCACCGGCCGTGAGTGAAGTGAGTCCGGAGGCGACGGCCGCGAGCTGGTCGGCGCGGTCGCGCGGAAAGCCCTCGGACATCGCCAGAAGGAGTCCGTCGGCGGAAACGACGACGGTGTGGGACACCCCGGGGGTGTTGTCAACGAAGTTGGTGATCAACCAGTTGAGGTTCTGTGCCGCCTGGCTCATCTGGCTCAACTAACGCTCCTGCTGGTGAGTGGGGCTGGGGAAGCTGCCGGTCTGGCCGTTGCCGGCCTGCCGGCCCTGCTGGATGCCCCTACGAAGATTGGTCAGCCGGCCGCGTACGTCATCGGGCGCACGCGAGACCTGCGGACCGGTTTGGTGCTGTTGCTGCTGAGCCGTCCCCGCGACGAGGTTCGCGCGGGGGACCCGGCGCGGCAGACCCGAGACGGTCACGCCACCCGCGGAGGGCTGGCGTACCCGCTCGGCCTGCCGGCCGAGTTCGTCATTGGGGGTGGTCCGCCAGGAGGCGGACCCTGATGCGGCGGGCGCCGGACGCTGCGGTGCCGCGGGAGCAGCCTGTGCGGGCTGCTGCTGCGGTGCCTGCTCGCCGTTGCCCGCCTGGGCCTGGTTGAACCAGTTGGTCTCCAGGGTGTCGTACAGCGGTGTACGCCCGTCACCGGGACCCGTCGCCGGCGGCAGTGCCTCGGGCTCCTGGGGGAGCGCGGGACGCCGACGCGACTGCGGACGCTGGGGGCGGGAGCCGTTGGTGCCGTTCGAGCCATTGGCGCCGGGACGCTCGAACTGCCCGGTGCCGCCGCCCTGCCGCTCGCCGTGGTTCGGCGCCGGGAACTGGCCGGTGTGGCTCTGCTGAACGTCCTGACCCGGTGCCGCGTACTGACCGGTGGAACCACCGTCGTAGCCGGGCATCGGGAACTGGCCGGTGGCGGCGGGGTCCTGGCGGTTGTACTGGCCGCCCGCGGACGGGTTCTGGCCGGCGCCGGAAGGATTCGGCGTACCGAAGACGTCCGGGCGGACGAACTGTCCGTTGCCCTGCTGCGCACCCGCGCCGGAACGCGGGGCGTCGTAGTCCGGCCGCGGGTACTCGCCCGTGGAACCGGCACCCTGACGGTCGTCGATCCGCGGGAACTCCGAGGTGGACGCGGGTCCACCCGGTCCCTGCCGGTCGTTGATCCGGGGCATCTGCGAGGTGGCGTCCGGCTCTTCGTGGCCGCGCGGGGCGTCCATCGAGGAACGCGGCACCGGCGGCTGCGCGTTGTCGTCGCTCCAGCTGGGCACCCGCGGCTGCGGGTTTCCGCCGGGCAGCTCGGCACGCGGACCACCGCGCGGCGGCAGCTGCGGCTGCTGGGGCGGACGGCGGCCCTGGTCGCCACCGGTCGGACGCTGCTGGGGCTGCGGGGGCACGGGGCCGCGGTTGTTGCCGCCCATCGTGTCCTGGCGTCCGCCGCCGAATGCGTCCTGCCGGCCGGAGTCGTTGCCGCCGAAGTCGTTGAAGGCCTGCGGGGCACCGGCACCGGCCGGGGCCGGCCTGCCCTGCGGGGGCTGCTGGGGGCCACGCGATCCACCCGGTCCGCCCGGGCGGCCGCCCGCGTCCGGCCTGGGCAGCGCGGCACGCGCTCCGGTGCCGGCACCGACCTGGCCGCGCTGCGGACCGGCGTTGAGCCGTCCGCCGTTGCCGCCGGTGGGAGCACCCGCGCCGAGGGCGGGACCGCCTCCGGCGCCGCCCCGGCGGGCCGCCGCGACACCGGCCGCGGCCTGCGCGGCGGCGGGGCCGCCGCTGTTGGGAACGCCCTGGCCCTGCTTGTTGCCCGGAACCTTCTTGCCGCCCTGGGCGACATCGACGGGCAGCATGACCAGCGCGGTCGTACCACCGGAGTCGGACGGGCGGAGCTGGATGCGGATGCCGTGGCGCTGGGACAGCCGGCCGACCACGAACAGACCCATGCGGCGGGAGACCGAGACGTCCACGGTGGGCGGCGAGGCGAGCCGCTCGTTGATCGCCGCGAGGTCCTCGGGCGAGAGGCCGATACCGGTGTCGTGGATCTCGATCAGTACGCGGCCGTCGGGCAGCGCGTGACCGGTGACCTTGACCTTGGTCTGCGGGGAGGAGAACGACGTGGCGTTCTCCAGCAGCTCGGCGAGCAAGTGCACGAGGTCGTTGACCACGCGGCCGGCGACCTCGGTGGTGGGCACCGCCGACAGTTCGATGCGCTCGTACTGCTCCACCTCGGAGGCGGCGGCGCGGAGCACGTCGACCAGCGGGACCGGACGGGTCCAGCGGCGGCCGGGCTCTTCACCGGCGAGGACGAGGAGGTTCTCGCCGTTACGGCGCATGCGGGTCGCGAGGTGGTCGAGCTTGAACAGTGAGGACAGCTGGTCCGGGTCGGCCTCGCGGGACTCCAGTTCGGAGATGAGCGAGAGCTGACGCTGGATGAGGCCCTGGGAGCGGCGCGAGAGGTTGGTGAACATCGCGTTGACGTTGCCTCGCAGAAGGGCCTGCTCGGCGGCGAGTCGTACGGCCTCGCGGTGCACGTCGTCGAAGGCCGCGGCCACCTGGCCGATCTCGTCCTTGGAGTGCACACCGACCGACTCGACGGACGTGTCGACGTCCTGCGGGTCGGACTCGGAGAGCTGCTTGACCAGCTCGGGCAGCCGGTCCTGGGCGACCTTCGTCGCGGTGTCCTGGAGGCGGCGCAGCGAGCGGATCATGGAGCGGGCCACCACGAAGGCGCCGACCAGCGAGACACCGAGCACCAGCAGGATCAGCGCACCGGAGATGATCGCTTCCTGCTCGGCCTCGTTGCGCAGCTCGCGGGCCTTCTGCTCCATCTCGTTGAGCAGCGTGAGCTCGATCTTCGACATTTCCTGGATCTTGGACGAGTCGGCGTCCACCCAGTCCAGGTACGAGCGCTTGTCACGCAGCTGCAGACCGTTCTCACGCCGGAGCACACGCTCCGCGTAGGTGTCGGCCGCCTTGATGGTCGGGCTCGGCTCGTCGAGCGGCTTCGTCAGCTCGCGCGAGTTGCCCTCGTAGATGCTGGCGAAGCTGGTGAGCTCGGCCTTCTGGTTCTCGAAGGCCGAGAGGCCGTACTGCCGGTCGTTCTCGGAGAGATCGCCGTACGTGGCGTCGGTGGCCGGCAGGGCCGCCGCGATGACCGCACGCTGGATGGACGCGTACTCCTTGGCGGTGGAGAAGGCCGCCAGGGCGCGCGTGCGCTGGATCATCTCCGGGTTGCTGGTCGCCTCGGCCATGTCCTGGGAGAGGCCGAGCAGCTGCTCGATCAGCCGGTGGTACGACTCGACCGACTGGGAGGAGTTCTTCTCGTCCTGGAAGGCGTTGTTGCGGATGCCGCTCAGGGTGTTCAGCTGGGTGGCGATGGCCACCACGTTGTCCCGGACGCCGTCGAGGTTCTCGTTGTTGCCCGCGTCGTCGAGCTCGTGGGTGCCTTCCATGAAGGCGGCACGCGCACGGTCCGTCTTGTCGCGGACGCCCTTGACGGTGAAGTCGGACGCCTTCGTGCCGTTGGCGAGCGGACCGGCCGACTTGTCGCGCTCCTCCTGGAGCGCGGCGGCGAGCTCGGTCGCCTGCTTCGTCATGTCGGTCAGCAGCTTCATGTTCTCGAGCTGCTGGATCTCGTCCATCGTGTCGCTGATGCGCAGGGCGCCCAGCGAGGTGGCGGCGACCACGGGCAGCGCGAGCAGCGACACCAGACGCGTGGAGATGCGCCAGTTGCGCAGAGCTATTCGCGAGCCGGGGCCACTGGGGTTCTTGGCCTTGGGCGGTGCGGCGGGCGGGGCCCCCGGGCCACCGGTCACCGCGGTCGGACCGCCCTTGCCCTGGGCACCCTTGGGCGCACCGGGGCGCGAAGAGCGCTCACCCCCGTCGCCGGCCCCTGCCGGTCCTTGGTTCTGGGCGTGCTGGGGCGAGGAACCGGTGCCGGTCCCGCCGTGCGGCTCCGGCTCCGCCGAAGCGCTGCCATCCCTCTTGAAACGTCCCTGCACTAGCGTCGCAACCTCTGGACCAGGCGCCTCTCCGCGTGAACGGCGAGACGGTGTCGGCGTCTTGGGAGCGCCCTGAACGCGCCCCCATGTGTGGTCGTGAGTGACCGGCGCAGGCCCCCCTTCCCGCCGCCACTCGGCGCTGCGTTCGCGCCCCTTGCGCGCCGGTTCGATCCCGCGGCGGTTCCGTGGAATTCCAGCACAGTGCCGGATCTCCAACAAGGCCCATGGGTCATGCTGTGACCATCGTGACACCTAGTGAAGGCGGTGTTACGGCATGTGGAAAGCGATTCCGTTTATATCGGACACAGGTGCACGAGTCATTCGCCTGCAAGCGGTGTCCCAGTCGCCATGATCAGGAGCGGAATAGGGGCTTCAGTGGAGCAATGTCCGTTTCGGTAGGGCGAGTTGAGAGTCCACATTGACCGGATTGTCTACCTGTGAGTGAGGAAACTCACACGACGATCACGTCGCCTTCACGCGTTCCACAGGGAAGCGCATGTTTAGCCTGACGCTTTACAGGGATGGCAAATCCGACAACCCGCGCCCGCGCGGCGGTTTCCGAAGCCGCCCGGCGCCCATACCGACAGGGTCCGAAACCGCAGATGAAGACGACGATGATGTTCCTCAACATAGCCAACCCGCGACGCACGACGCTGGCGCACCTCGAGGACGCCGAAGAACTGCGTACGCCGGAGCAGCAGGAGCACTCCGTCGAGCTCCCCGCACAGACCGCCAACCCCCGGCGCACGATCCTGATGGACGCCCCGGTCGCCGCCATGGCGGCGGAGTAACGGTCCCACGCCCCATCCAGCCGCAGTTCCGCGAGGTCGCGCCCCTCTCCCGCGTTAGCCTGGAGCGTCAGACTCCAGCCAGCTCAGTGAGGGGCGCAGGCATCTCGTGCGCATCGCCAGGTTCTCCATCGACGGCAACGTCGCGTTCGGCGCGGTCGAGGGCGAGAGCCCTCCTGGGTCGACCGGCGGGCTCGTGCTCGACATCATCAAGGGCATCCCGTTCACGGACTTCGAGCTCTCCGGCACGAAGGTCCCGCTGAACAAGGTCCGGCTCCTGCCGCCCATGCTCCCCAACAAGGTCGTGGCCTTCGGCCGCAACTACGCGGAGCACGCCAGGGAGATGGGCAACGAGGTGCCCGACGCCCCGTTCGCCTTCTTCAAGCCGTCCACCTCGGTGATCGGCCCCGGCGACGAGATCGCGTACCCCTCCTTCTCCAACGAGGTGCACCACGAGGCCGAGCTGGCCGTCGTCATCGGCCGGATGTGCCGCGAGGTCCCGCGCGAGCGGGTCAAGGACGTCATCCTCGGCTACACCTGCGCCAACGACGTCACCGCACGTGACGTCCAGAAGCGCGAGAAGCAGTGGGCGCGGGCCAAGGGCTTCGACTCCTCCTGCCCGCTCGGCCCCTGGGTAGAGACGGACCTCGACCCGTCCGACCTGACCATCATGTGCACGGTCAACGGCCAACAGCGCCAGCTGGGCCGCACCAGCGAGATGATCCACTCCGTCGAGGACCTGATCGTCAACATCACCGAGGCCATGACGCTGCTCCCCGGCGACGTGATCCTCACGGGCACCCCCGCGGGGGTCGGCCCGCTCACTGTCGGCGACGAGGTCGCCGTCACCATCGAAGGCATCGGCACTCTCACCAACAAGGTGATCAAGCGTGGCTAACGCGACCGTCCGCGTACGTTTCTGTCCGTCCCCGACCGGCAACCCCCACGTGGGCCTGGTCCGCACCGCCCTGTTCAACTGGGCGTTCGCCCGGCACAACGAGGGCACCCTGGTCTTCCGCATCGAGGACACCGACGCGGCCCGCGACTCCGAGGAGTCGTACGGCCAGCTGCTCGACTCGATGCGCTGGCTGGGCTTCGACTGGGACGAGGGCCCCGAGGTCGGCGGCCCGCACGAGCCGTACCGCCAGTCGCAGCGGATGGACATCTACCGCGATGTGGCGGCCAAGCTCCTGGAGGCGGGCCGCGCCTATCACTGCTACTGCTCCACGGAGGAGCTGGACGCCCGCCGCGACGCCGCCCGCGCCGCCGGCAAGCCGTCCGGCTACGACGGCCACTGCCGCGAGCTGACCGCCGAGCAGAAGGCCGCGTACGAGGCCGAGGGCCGCGCCCCCATCGTCCGCTTCCGCATGCCCGACGAGACGATCACCTTCAGGGACCTGGTCCGCGGCGAGATCACGTACCTCCCGGAGAACGTCCCGGACTACGGGATCGTACGAGCCAACGGAGCCCCGCTCTACACGCTCGTGAACCCCGTCGACGACGCCCTGATGGAGATCACCCACGTCCTGCGCGGCGAGGACCTGCTCTCCTCCACCCCGCGCCAGATCGCCCTCTACAAGGCGCTCGCCGAGCTGGGCGTCGCCAAGTCGGTGCCCGCCTTCGGGCACCTGCCGTACGTGATGGGCGAGGGCAACAAGAAGCTCTCCAAGCGCGACCCGTCGTCCTCGCTGAACCTCTACAGGGAGCGCGGTTTCCTCCCGGAGGGCCTGCTCAACTACCTCTCCCTGCTCGGCTGGTCGCTCTCCGCCGACCAGGACATCTTCTCGATGGACGAGATGGTCGCGGCCTTCGACGTCACGGACGTGAACCCGAACCCGGCCCGCTTCGACCTCAAGAAGGCCGAGGCGATCAACGCCGACCACATCCGCCTGCTCGACGTGAAGGACTTCGCCGAGCGCTGCGCCCCCTGGCTGAAGGCCCCCTTCGCGCCCTGGGCGCCCGAGGACTTCGACCAGGCCCAGTGGGACGCGATCGCCCCGCACGCCCAGACCCGCCTCAAGGTCCTCTCCGAGATCACGGACAACGTCGACTTCCTGTTCCTGCCGGAGCCGGCCTTCGACGAGGCGTCCTGGACGAAGGCCATGAAGGAGGGCAGCGACGCGCTGCTCCGTACGGCCCGCGAGAAGCTGGACGCGGCCGACTGGACCTCGCCCGACTCCCTCAAGGAGGCCGTCCTGGCCGCCGGCGAGGAGCACGGCCTCAAGCTCGGCAAGGCGCAGGCCCCGGTCCGCGTCGCCGTCACGGGCCGCACGATCGGCCTGCCGCTCTTCGAGTCCCTGGAGATCCTGGGCAAGGAGAAGACGCTGGCCCGTATCGACGCGGCGCTGGCGAAGCTGACCGCCTAGGCGCACGGCCACACAGCGCACACACAGAGGGGCGGCGTCCGGTTCGGGCGCCGCCCCTCTCGCGTACACGGAGTCGACACCCGGAGTTCACCCCTCCGGCCAACTCCCGCTCTCCCCGCGGACATTGGATGTTTCGGGCGCACATGATGCGCGTGTTCACCATGTTTCAGGGGAGGGGAACGTGACCCGTTCACGAAGACTTGTGGGAATCGCCGTAAGTGGGGCGATGGCGTTGTCGGGGGCCGTGCTGACCGCACCGGCCGAGGCCGCGCCGAATGCCGACACCCCGGTCGCCACCACGCAGTTGAACTACACCAAGCCGACCGAGGTCCGGTTCAGGTGGGCGGGGGCCTCCGGATTCCAGTACGAGATCGGGTGGCTCGCCAACCCCCATTGGTCCGACTTCCCGGGCGTCACGCCGCCGCAGCACGCGGGCCCGGACGACCTGGCCACCGGCACCGACGTCGTGATCAGCAGCAGGTCGGGCAGCACCGTCGCCCAGGAGCACCGCTCCACCGGCGTGACCGCCACCGTCACGATCCCGGCGGGTCAGACGTACAAGGCCATGTCGGGCTGGAGCGTGCTCACCCAGGACGCCGACGGCGCCCTGCACGTCCTGCGCGCCGCCGCCGGCGGCACGACCACCGACCTCCCGGTCACCGGCCTGCCGCCCGGCGCCCAGCCCACCGGCACGTATGTGACCGGCGGCTCGGTCCGCCGCCTCGCCGTCGCCTACACCCTGGAGGGCGCTACCTCCGTGGGTCTCGTCGACCTCGCGGACGGCACATTCCGTACGTACGTCGCAGGCGTCGGCGCCGAACCGGTGATCACCTTCAACGACCGCTGGGTCGTGGTGAACAGGAAGGCGATCCGGGTGGACTCGGCGCCCGGCACCGAACCCGCCACGGTCACCTTCCCCTACAACGCCCTCGGGGTCGTGGGCGACCAGATCCTCAGCGGCAACCCCGAGTTCACCTCCTCGGACGCCGATCTGGCGCTCACCGCCGTCTCGCTCGTCACCGGGGCCAGGCGCACGGTCCTGGACCACGCGGACGGGGCGTACCAGGTGACCGCGGACGGCGGCCTGCTCGCCGACGCCGGCAAGTCGAGCAGCGACCGGCACGTGTACCGCGTCCTGCCCACCGCCGACGGGGACGTCTCGGCCCAGCCGGTGTTCACCGTGCCGCCCGGTCGCGCCGCGGTGGACGGACTGATGCTCGCCGGCGGCGAACTGCTGATGTTCGGCAACGCGACCAGCGTCGGCTGGGACGCCGCGTACGCCGTTCCGCTGGACGCCTCGGGGAAGCCCACCGGCCCGCAGGTCCGCCGCAGCCCGTACGTCGACTCGTCGCCCTGCCTCGGCGGCGACGCCGCCTGCCCCCAGCTGGAGGCCCTCGGCGACGGCCGCTTCGCCTACCTGTTCACCGGCACGGACGGCAAGGAGTCCGTGCACGTCGCCGGGCTCGGCACCGACACCTACAGCGCCGAACCCACCGGCTCCGCCGGCGGTCGCATCGGCACCGGCACCGGCCGTTACGTCCTCTACAACGGCGGAACCCCCGCCACCCAGAAGGTCGCCGACTTCCCCCGCGGAGCCGACGGGGAGACCGCCCTCGACCGCACCCGCAGCGCCGCCGCGATCTGGGGCCAGCGCCTGTGGACCCCCGGCACCACCCAGGGCAGCGTCGTCGCGTACGACCTCAAGGCCAAGCGGAACGTCGCCACCGTGAACACCGGCGCCCCCTGCACCCCCAGCGAGATCCAGGCCGTCAACACCTGGCTCTACTGGAGCTGCGGCAGCGCCGGACCCGCCGGTGTCCACGACCGGGCCACGGGCCGGAACATCACGGTCCCGGCCGGCCCGTCCCGGCTCGCCGACGGCTACCTCGTCCGGGAGGACCGCACCACCCACCAACTGCTGCTCACGGACTTCCACACCGGTACGGCGACCACCCGGACCGCGGCCGTGCTGCCCACCGCGGACCAGAACACCGGCGGCAACACCGGCCGCTGGGCCGTCGACCGCTTCGGCGGCAACGTCGCCTACCTCACCGCCCAGGGCCAGGTTGCGCTCGTCACCGCGGGCGTCCCCACCTCGCCGCTCGCGCAGATGGAGGCCCAGACCGACGCCGCCGCGGGCCCCACGACCCAGGACCCCTGGCAGCCCGTCTGGCAGTTGAGCAAGCCCTCGACGTGGACCCTGACCCTGACCAACGCGAGCGGCAACGTCGTGCGCAACCTCACCGGCGATTCCAGGGCCGCCGCAGTCCGCGCCTCCTGGGACGGCAAGTGGGGCGACGGCAACCGGGTCGCGGGAACGTACACATGGCGCCTGACCGCCAAGGCCCGCGACGGCCAGGGCCCCGACCTGGCCCTGACCGGCACGACCACGGTCAACTGAGGGACGCGCCCACCGCCATCGGGTTACCGTCGAACCATGACGATCAGAGCCGTGGTCTGGGACGTGGACGACACGATCTTCGACTACACCACGGCCGACCGGGCCGGTATGCGCGGACATCTCGCGGCCGAGGGCCTGCTCGACGGGTACGCCTCCGTCGAGCAGGCCCTCGGCCACTGGCGCGACCTCACCGACCAGCAGTGGGCGAGGTACGCGGCGGGGGAGGTGGACTGGGAGCAGGGCCGCCGGGACCGGGTACGGGCCTTTCTCGGCAAGCCCCTCACCGACCCGGAGGCGGAGGACTGGTTCCTCCGGTATCTCGGGCACTACGAGGCGGCCTGGGCGCTGTTCCCGGACGTCCTGCCCGTCCTCGACACCCTGGCCGGCAGCCACCGCCACGCCGTGCTGTCCAACTCCAGCATCCGGGTCCAGGACCACAAGCTGCGGGTTCTCGGCGTACGGGACCGATTCGAGTCCGTGCTCTGCGCGGCCGAGCTCGGTGTCTCGAAGCCCGCGGCGGAGGCGTTCCACGCGGCCTGCGAGGCCCTGGAGCTGCCGCCGCACCAGGTCGCGTACGTCGGGGACCACCCGGAGATCGACGGACAGGGCGCGGCCGACGCGGGAATGTTCTCGGTCTGGATCGACCGCGGGGGAGTGAGGGCCGTCACGGCCCCGGACCCCGACGCCGCACCGGGCGGGGTGCCGGATCGGCTCACCGGCCTGCGCCGGATCGCCTCGCTGGCCGAACTCCCCGCGATCCTCCGGCCCCATACCCGTTTTGGAGCGCCGTCCACCTTCAGGTAATGTTCTTCCTGCGCCGCCGGAGAGCGGGCCGAAAGGCCGGACCGGAGGCGCACGCTAAAGCAGGATCCCTGCGGGGGTTTGTGTTTCAGTGGCCTATGGTGTAATTGGCAGCACGACGGTTTCTGGTTCCGTTAGTCTAGGTTCGAGTCCTGGTAGGCCAGCTCGCAGAGCTCATCTGCAACCGCGGAGATCAACTCCGCAAAGCCCCCGTTGTGTAGCGGCCTAGCACGCTGCCCTCTCAAGGCAGTAGCGCCGGTTCGAATCCGGTCGGGGGTACAGATCCTTCCCAGGGAGACAGTCCGGGTCGCACCCGCTGATTCTCATGCAGGATCGCTAGGGCCCCCGTTGTGTAGCGGCCTAGCACGCCGCCCTCTCAAGGCGGTAGCGCCGGTTCGAATCCGGTCGGGGGTACGAACTGGTATGAACCACATTGGTCTATGGTGTAATTGGCAACACTACGGTTTCTGGTACCGTCATTCTAGGTTCGAGTCCTGGTAGACCAGCTCGGATCTGCGGAAACGCAAGATCCTGGGCCCCCGTTGTGTAGCGGCCTAGCACGCCGCCCTCTCAAGGCGGTAGCGCCGGTTCGAATCCGGTCGGGGGTACGTCATTGAAGAAGCCCTCCCCAACAGGGGAGGGCTTCTTCGTGTTGGCCGTCGGGCCGACGTCAACTCCGGTCGGTCGCTGCGGCGTTGAAGCGACCGGTGGGAGGAAGTCGGATCGGGCGTAAGCCTGCGACGCACGTCAGCCGGTGCGGCGCAGGGCCTCCGAGAGGCGGGTGGCCGCGTCGATGATCGCCTGGGCGTGCATCCGGCCGGGGTGACGCGTGAGGCGCTCGATCGGACCGGAGACCGAGACGGCGGCGACCACGCGGTTCGACGGCCCGCGCACCGGGGCCGAGACGGACGCGACGCCCGGCTCGCGCTCGCCGATCGACTGCGCCCAGCCCCGGCGCCGTACACCCGAGAGGGCCGTCGCCGTGAAGCGGGCGCCCTGGAGGCCGCGGTGCAGACGCTCCGGCTCCTCCCAGGCCATCAGGATCTGGGCCGAGGAGCCCGCCTTCATGGTGAGCGTCGAGCCGACCGGGACCGTGTCCCTGAGGCCCGACAGGCGCTCCGCCGCGGCGACGCAGATGCGCATGTCGCCCTGGCGGCGGTAGAGCTGCGCGCTCTCGCCCGTGACATCGCGGAGGTGGGTGAGCACCGGGCCCGCCGTCGCGAGGAGGCGGTCCTCGCCCGCGGCCGCGGCCAGCTCGGCGAGGCGGGGGCCGAGAATGAAGCGGCCCTGCATGTCGCGCGCCACCATCCGGTGGTGTTCAAGTGCCACGGCGAGGCGATGTGCCGTGGGTCGTGCCAGCCCGGTTGCCGCGACCAGCCCTGCGAGGGTGGCCGGACCGGACTCCAGGGCGCTCAGGACAAGGGCTGCCTTGTCCAGAACGCCGACGCCGCTACTGTTGTCCATGAAACGATACTCGCGTCTCACTCTGTGAAACGCAAGTTCAATTTTCCGTGGAACGCGCCACCCTGGTAGGTACAGCGGCCCGCGGACCAACGGGCCCGGCGGAGAGCGTCCGGTACGAGGGGTACGGGCGCGCCGCATCGGAAATCTCTAGTTGGGCCGGCGCCACACAGGCCGGCCGGAGGGAAAGCGATGGGTAGGACACTCGCGGAGAAGGTCTGGGACGACCATGTCGTCCGGCGCGCGGAGGGCGAGCCCGACCTTCTCTTCATCGATCTGCACCTGCTGCACGAGGTGACCAGCCCGCAGGCCTTCGACGGTCTCCGCCAGGCGGGGCGCCCCGTGCGCCGTCTCGACCTCACCATCGCGACCGAGGATCACAACACCCCGACCCTCGACATCGACAAGCCCATCGCGGACCCGGTCTCCCGCGTCCAGCTGGAGACGCTGCGCAAGAACGCCGCCGAGTTCGGTGTGCGCCTGCACTCGCTGGGCGATGTCGAGCAGGGTGTCGTGCACGTCGTGGGCCCGCAGCTGGGCCTGACCCAGCCCGGCACCACGGTCGTGTGCGGTGACTCCCACACCTCCACGCACGGCGCCTTCGGCGCGCTGGCGTTCGGCATCGGCACCTCCCAGGTCGAGCATGTGCTGGCAACCCAGACGCTGCCGCTGGCCCGCCCCAAGACCATGGCCATCACGGTCGAAGGCGAACTGCCCGAGGACGTCACGGCCAAGGACCTGATCCTGGCGATCATCACCAAGATCGGTACGGGCGGCGGCCAGGGCTACATCCTGGAGTACCGCGGCTCCGCCATCGAGAAACTCTCGATGGAGGCCCGGATGACCATCTGCAACATGTCGATCGAGGCCGGCGCCCGCGCGGGCATGATCGCCCCCGACGAGACCACCTTCGCGTACATCAAGGGCCGCGCCCACGCCCCCGAGGGCGAGGACTGGGACGCCGCCGTCGCGTACTGGAAGACCCTCAAGACGGACGAGGACGCGGAATTCGACGCCGAGGTCGTCATCGACGGCGCCTCCCTCGCGCCGTTCGTCACCTGGGGCACCAACCCCGGCCAGGGAGCGCCGCTTTCGGCGTCCGTCCCCGATCCTGCTTCGTACGAGGACGCTTCGGAGCGCCACGCCGCCGAAAAGGCCCTGGAATACATGGGGTTGGAGGCCGGACAGCCGCTGCGCGACATCAAGGTCGACACCGTCTTCGTAGGTTCGTGCACCAACGGCCGTATCGAGGACCTGCGCGCGGCCGCCTCGATCGTCGAGGGCCGCAAAGTCGCCGACGGCGTACGGATGCTGGTGGTCCCCGGCTCCGCGCGCGTCGGTCTCCAGGCCGTCTCCGAGGGCCTGGACCTGGTCTTCAAGGAGGCCGGCGCCGAATGGCGGCACGCGGGCTGCTCGATGTGTCTGGGCATGAACCCCGACCAGCTGGCGCCCGGTGAGCGCTCCGCGTCCACCTCCAACCGCAACTTCGAGGGCAGGCAGGGCAAGGGCGGTCGTACGCACCTGGTCTCGCCGCAGGTCGCCGCCGCCACCGCCGTGCTGGGCCATCTGGCCTCTCCCGCCGACCTGAACGACCAGTCGTCTGCCGCCCGCACGCCCGCTGGAGTCTGAGAGCCATGGAAGCATTCACCACGCACACCGGCCGGGCCGTCCCGCTGCGCCGCAGCAACGTCGACACCGACCAGATCATCCCTGCTCACTGGCTCAAGAAGGTGACCAGGGACGGTTTTGAGGACGGGCTCTTCGAGGCCTGGCGCAAGGACCCGTCCTTCGTCCTCAACCAGCCCGAGCGCACGGGCGCCACGGTCCTGATCGCCGGACCCGACTTCGGTACGGGCTCCTCGCGCGAGCACGCCGTCTGGGCGCTGCAGAACTACGGCTTCAAGGCCGTCATCTCGTCCCGTTTCGCGGACATCTTCCGTGGCAACTCGCTCAAGAACGGCCTGCTCACAGTGGTTCTGGAGCAGAAGATCGTGGACGCGCTGCAGGAGCTCACCGAGAAGGACCCAAAGGCCCCGGTCACGGTCGACCTGGAGGCCCGTGAGGTGCGCGCCGAGGGCATCACGGCCCCCTTCGAGCTCGACGAGAACGCCCGCTGGCGGCTGCTGAACGGGCTGGACGACATCTCCATCACCCTGCAGAACGAGGCGGACATCTCCGCGTACGAGTCCAAGCGGCCCTCCCACAAGCCGCGGACCGTTCAGGTGTGATCGCCTTCGGGGCTCCGGACCCCTTCGGATCCGATCGGAGTCGCACCCCACAAGGCTGATTCCAGCCAGCGCAACAGGCCTCTGTACCCCCAATCGTGGACGGTTGGGGGTACATCTGTGTCTGCCTCCGGAAGGGGTGTTCAGGACTTTGTGATTGGCCTCAACTGCCCTTGTTTCAAGGGGTTTTGATGGGGTAGCCGACTCTCGGCAGAGCCTTGTGGGGAGGTGCGCAGGAGGCCCTCGGGAGGCGGTAGTTACCCCCTGCGCAGGCGACAACTCGCCCCAGATGGCACAATCTGTGCATGGAACACGACGGCCAACTCGAGCTCTATGCGGCAGTCGCGTCCCAACTCAAGGAAGCGCACACAAGGGTGCGCGCACTGCAAGTCCCGGAGGGCGTACGGATGGCGCTGACCCGGAAGCTGCTGGTCATTACGGCCGTGGCCAAGCACGATCTCGCCGATGCGACAAGGCGGCTGGAGCGGTTCACGACGGACCTCGACGAGGACCGAATCCCCGAAGAGGAACGCTGAGGAACTTCGCCACAGCCCCAGTTCGTTGCGGCACAAGGGTGATTAGCCCGTTTCGTGTTTGATTTGCGGTATATATCTGCCTAACGTGCGAAAAAGCTTGAACACTTTCGTTCTGGCAATGTCTCCGAAGGGGAAGACGTGAACAAGGCGCAGCTCGTAGAAGCGATTGCCGACAAGGTCGGCGGGCGTCAGCAGGCCGCGGAAGCGGTCGACGCCGTACTGGACGCCATCGTGCGTGCAGTTGTCAGCGGGGACCGGGTCTCGGTCACCGGCTTCGGTTCCTTCGAGAAGGTGGACCGTCCGGCCCGTTACGCCCGCAACCCGCAGACCGGGGAGCGCGTTCGGGTCAAGAAGACCTCGGTGCCGCGCTTCCGTGCCGGCCAGGGCTTCAAGGACCTGGTGAGCGGCTCGAAGAAGCTGCCGCGCGGTGGCGAGGTCGCGGTCAAGAAGGCCCCGAAGGGCAGCCTGTCCGGCGGCGCCTCCGCGACGGTCAAGAAGGCCGCCGCCAAGAAGGCCACCGCCAAGAAGACCGCGGCGAAGAAGACCACCGCCAAGAGGACCGTCGCGAAGAAGACGACGGCCAAGAAGACCACGGCGACGGCCAAGAAGACGACCGCCAAGAAGACCTCGGCGGCCGCCAAGAAGACCACGGCCAAGAAGACCACCGCGAAGAAGGCGGCGGCGAAGAAGGCCCCGGCGAAGAAGGCCGCGGCGAAGAAGGCGCCGGCCAAGAAGTCGGCGGCCCGCAAGACCACCGCCAAGAAGGCCACCGCCCGCAGGTAGACAGGGGCGCTGGGATACTCACGCGCCGGGCCGGGCTCCCTCTGGGGAGCCCGGCCCGCGGCGTGTTCAGAACGTTTGCAGTGTGATGAGTGTGATGCGCCGGGCCGAGTCCTCGCCGTCCCCGCCCTCGACCTCGATCCGCACGCGTTGACCCGGGCGGAGCAGTCGGAGGCCGCCCTTGTCGAACGCCGGGGCGTCGAAGGGGACGGGGGTGCCGTCGTCCAGCAGTACCTGGCCTGTGCGGGTTTCTGGGTCGTATGTGTACGCGGTCGCCTGCATGGGGGAAGGGTATGCGGTTTGTTCCGGGGCGGGGATCCGAGGGCGGTGTGCATGCGCGGGTGGTCGTGGGCCGGTCGCGCAGTTACCCGCGCCCCTCAAAACCGCTTACGCGGCATTGAGGCGCTCGACCACCGCCGCAGTGCGCGGGCCCACTCCAAGTGTCAATGCCGCTCGGAGGTCCGCGCCCGTGTCCACGTCCTGGCGTACGGAGGATACGTCTGGCAGGAGGAGTTCCGCGGCGCCCGAGGTGCGGTGGCGGGAGCGGGAATCGGGGCCGAATGCGGGAAGCAATTCACGGTTCGGGGACGCGGCCAGGAGAGTGGTACCGATTCCGGCGGCGTCAGGAAGGAAAGCGCGGGGGAATTCGGCGGCCGCGTCGAGGACCCGGGCCAATTCAAGAGGGCGCAGTGCGGGCAGATCGGCGTTCAGGGCCGCCAGCGGGCTTTGCGGGCTTCTGGCGCGTACGACCGAGGCGGCGTGCGTCAGAGCGGCGTTCAGGCCGCCCCCGGGCTCGTCCGGGACGATGCGGGCGCCCAGGGCGGCCAGCTCGCGTCCGGCCAGCACATCACCCGTGACTACGGCCACATCCCCGACCGCCGGGCAGGCCAGCGCCGCGGCCACCGTGTCCTGCGCGAACGCCAGGGCGAGCCCCGGGCGCAGGCCGTCGGCCGCGGTGTCCGAGAGCCTGCTCTTCGCCCGCGACAGGGCTTTCAGGGGTATGACCAAGGTCCACTGCACGCGCGCTCCGTCCCTCCCTCGTCGCGCCCATTGTGACCCGGGCACCCTGGCGGGCCGGTGGCCGGGGCGTACGGTGTTCTCGACAGACCGGCGGCCTGGAGCGACACTTGTGCGGCCCCCCAGGCCCTAGAAGGAAGGTGTACGCGTGTCCCGCCGCAGAATCGGCTTCTGGTACCGCTTCGCAGCGGTTCTCTGCAAACCGCCGCTGATGGTTCTGATCAAGCGGGACTGGCGCGGAATGGAGAACATTCCTGCCGAGGGCGGATTTATCACCGCGGTGAACCACAATTCCCACGTGGATCCGTTCGCGTACGGGCACTTTCAGTACAACACGGGCCGGGTTCCGCGATTCCTCGCCAAGAGCGGTCTTTTCAAGAAGGGCTTCGTAGGGGCGGCCATGCGCGGGACCGGGCAGATCCCGGTGTACCGCGAGAGCACCGACGCGCTCAGCGCCTACCGCGCCGCGATCGAGGCCGTGGAGCGCGGGGAGTGCGTCGCGTTCTATCCCGAGGCCACCCTGACCCGTGACCCCGACCTGTGGCCGATGACCGGCAAGACGGGTGCCGCGCGGGTGGCGTTGCAGACCAGGTGCCCGGTGATTCCGGTGGCCCAGTGGGGCGCCAACCACCTGCTGGCCCCGTACGCGAAGAAGCCCGACTTCCTGCCGCGCAAGACGCACCAGGTGCTCGCGGGCCCGCCCGTGGATCTCACGCGCTTCTACGACGAGGAGATGACCCCCGAACTCCTCAAGGAGGCGACCGAGGTCATCATGGCGGCGATCACCGCGCAGCTGGAGCTGATCCGCGGCGAGAAGGCGCCCGCGACGCCGTACGACCCGCGCCAGGTGCGCATCGAGCAGCGGCGCAGGACGCGGGGCAAGGAAGAGACGCGAGTGCAGGAAGAGCAGGAAACGGCCGTGCGGAAGAAAACGGCGCAGGGAAACACCGCGCCGGAGAACGCCGTGCGGGAAATGACCGAGGTTGAGCACGAAAAGGGGCACGGCAAGTGACGACATCCGGCAAGCCCGTCAAGGCGGCCGTCTTCGGGACCGGATCGTGGGGCACGGCCTTCGGCATGGTGCTCGCCGACGCCGGGTGCGACGTGACGCTGTGGGGACGGCGGGCCGAGCTCGCCGAAGCGGTCAACTCCACCCATACGAACCCCGACTACCTCCCGGGCATCGAACTCCCGGAGAACCTGCGGGCCACCACGGACGCCGCCGAGGCAGCCCACGACGCCGACTTCACGGTGCTCGCGGTGCCCTCCCAGACGCTGCGCGGGAACCTCGCCGACTGGGCGCCGCTGCTCGCACCCGGCACGGTCCTCGTCTCCCTCATGAAGGGCGTCGAACTCGGCTCCGCCATGCGGATGAGCGAGGTGATCGAGGACGTCGCGAAGGTCGGCGCCGACCGGATCGCCGTGGTCACCGGGCCCAACCTCGCCCGTGAGATCGCCGCCCGCATGCCGGCCGCCGCGGTGGTCGCGTGCAGCGACGAGGCGGTGGCCCAGCGGCTCCAGGCCGCCTGCCACACGCCGTACTTCCGCCCCTACACCAACACCGACGTGGTCGGCTGCGAACTGGGCGGCGCCGTCAAGAACGTCATCGGTCTCGCCGTCGGCATCGCGGACGGCATGGGGCTCGGCGACAACGCCAAGGGGTCCCTCATCACACGGGGGTTGGCGGAGACGACCCGGCTCGGTCTCGCCATGGGCGCCGACCCGCTGACGTTCTCCGGGCTCGCGGGCCTCGGCGACCTGGTGGCGACCTGCTCCTCGCCGCTCTCGCGCAACCACACCTTCGGCACCAACCTCGGCAAGGGCATGACCCTCCAGGAGACCATCGCGGTCACCAAGCAGACCGCCGAGGGCGTCAAGTCCTGTGAATCCGTACTGGACTTGGCGCGCAGGCACGGCGTCGACATGCCCATCACGGAGACCGTCGTCGACATCGTCCACGACGGCAAGCCCCCGGTCGTCGCCCTCAAGGAAATGATGTCGCGCAGCGCCAAGCCCGAACGACGCTGAGCAACCCCGTCGAGGCACGCTGACTCAGGGCCTTACCAACGGGTACTCTCAACGCGATATGAGCACTGAGAACCTTCCCCAGAGCCCTGAGCAGCAGCCGCCTCGCAAGCCGCGCGTGGCCGTCGTCTTCGGCGGGCGCAGCTCCGAACACGGGATCTCCATGGTCACCGCCGGAGCCGTACTGCGGGCCATCGACCGGACCAAGTACGACGTCCTGCCGATCGGAATCACCCGGGAAGGCCGCTGGGTGCTCACCGCGGACGAACCGGAGCGCATGGCGATCACCGAGCGTCGTACGCCCGACGTCGAGGAACTCGCCGAGTCGAGCGAGGGCGGCGTGATCCTGCCCGTCGACCCCGCCAACCGCGAAGTCGTCTACAGCGAGCCCGGATCGGTCCCCAAGGCACTCGGCGAGGTCGACGTCGTCTTCCCGATGCTGCACGGCCCGTACGGCGAGGACGGCACCCTCCAGGGCCTCCTGGAGCTCTCCGGCGTCCCGTATGTCGGCTCGGGCGTGCTCGCCTCGGCCGTCGGCCAGGACAAGGAGTACATGAAGCGGGTCTTCATCTCCTTCGGGCTGCCGGTCGGCCCGTACGTGGTGATCCGGCCCCGCGAGTGGGAGCTCGACGAGTCGGCCGCCCGCAAGAAGATCATCGACTTCGCGGGGGAGCACGGCTGGCCGCTCTTCGTGAAGCCCGCGCGCGCGGGGTCCTCGATCGGCATCACCAAGGTCGACGACCTGTCCGGCCTCGACGAGGCGATCGCGGCGGCCCGGCAGCACGACCCGAAGTTCCTCGTGGAGGCGCTGCTGCGCGGCCGCGAGATCGAGTGCGGGGTCCTGGAGTTCGAGGACGGCCCGCGAGCCTCCGTACCGGCCGAGATCCCGCCGGTGCAGTCGCACGACTACTACGACTTCGAGGCGAAGTACATCGACTCGACGCCCGGCATCGTGCCCGCCCCGCTGACCCCTGAGCAGACCGCCGAGGTCAGGCGCCTGGCCGTCGAGGCCTTCGACGCCGCCTCCTGCGAGGGCCTGGTCCGCGCGGACTTCTTCCTCACCGAGGACGGCACCTTCGTCATCAACGAGATCAACACCATGCCCGGCTTCACCCCGATCTCCATGTACCCACAGATGTGGGAGGCGACGGGAGTGCCCTACCCGGAACTGGTGGACCGCCTGATCCAGGCGGCCCTGCGCAGGTCCACGGGCTTGCGCTAGACCGCGCTCCCTCTCGTCCGAGGGTGCGGGGGCATTTTTTTCTGAGGGTGCCGGGGGCTTTTAGGGGCGCGGGGAACCGCGCGACCAGCCACGACGCACCCGCAGCCGACCAGCAGCCGAGGCCATCTCAGTCGGCGATCCCCTCGGGAATCGCCTTCTTGATGGCCCCGGCCAAGTCGACAAGCACAGAGGCAGTGTCCCGCCCCCCGGGCACAGTCACCTCGACATACGCCAGACGCTGAGCGGAGGTGAAGCGGGTCGCCCCGTCGTCCCGCTTCTCCATCAGCCAGCCCACCCCGTTCACCCCGCCACCGACCGCGTCGGGGTCACCGCCCTCGGCGACCTTGGGGTCGACCATCTTGGGCGGCCGCTGTACACCACAGCGCAGTATGATCGCCGGGCTTCCCCAGCCCGCGGTCAGCGCGGACCGGGGCTCGGGATCCTCCCGGTCGAGTCCGTCCACCTTCCGCGGCAGCGACTTGTCCAGGTTCTGACACAGCTCGGTGGCCTTCGTGCCCGGACTGGGAACCGCGGTCCGGGTGTTGTCGTCTGCTGAGGAGCAGCCTGTGGCCGCGATCAGCAGAACGAGGGCGGGCAGCCCGGGATGAGAGAAGCGCCGGTGACGGAAGAAGTCCACCGGCCAAGGGTAGACGGGGGCTACAGGTGCACGACCGGGCAGGTCAGGGTACGCGTGATGCCGTCCACTTGCTGGACCTTCGCGACCACCATGCGGCCGAGATCGTCCACTGTGTCGGCTTGGGCCCGCACGATCACGTCGTACGGTCCTGTCACATCCTCGGCCTGGATCACCCCTTGTATCTTGCTGATCATTTCGGCGACGGTCGACGCTTTGCCAACCTCCGTCTGGATCAGGATGTACGCCTGTACCACGGAACCTCCAGGGCGGCCACGAGGATCATGTGGGGAAAAGGAACGCCACGGTATCGCGTCGCCGCGCGCCGCGGGGAGACCCGCGGGGGCAGGGGCCCCCGCGAAGGGGTGCACGGACCGCGCAGGTTGACGGTCGAATCGACCGTACCCAGGTCGGAGGCGGCCCGCGACCGGGCGGACGCAGCAACAAAAGGAGACGTACAACGATGAAGGGCACCGTGGGCGAGTTGGGGGAGTTCGGGCTCATCAAGGAGCTCACCTCACGGCTCACCACCACTCCGGCGGTACGCGTCGGGCCGGGCGACGACGCCGCCGTGGTGGCCGCCCCCGACCGCAGGGTCGTGGCGAGCACCGACATCCTCCTGGAGGGTCGGCACTTCCGTCGTGACTGGTCCACGGCGTACGACGTCGGTCGCAAGGCGGCCGCGCAGAACCTCGCGGACATCGCCGCGATGGGCGCCGTGCCGACCGCGCTGCTGCTCGGCCTGGTCGTCCCGGCGGAACTCCCGGCCACCTGGCCGTCCGAGCTGATGGACGGCATCCGCGACGAGTGCCAGGTCGCCGGCGCGGCGGTGGTCGGCGGCGATGTCGTACGCGGCGACACGATCACCGTGGCGATCACCGCGCTCGGCGATCTGCGCAACCATGAGCCGGTCACGCGCGCGGGTGCCCAGCCCGGTGACGTGGTGGCCGTGACGGGCTGGCTGGGCTGGTCCGCGGCCGGGCACGCCGTGCTCTCCCGCGGCTTCCGCTCGCCGCGCGCGTTCGTCGAGGCCCACCGGCGTCCGGAACCGCCGTACCACGCGGGCCCCGCCGCCGCCGGGCTCGGCGCGACCTCGATGACGGACGTCAGCGACGGGCTGATCGCCGACCTGGGGCACATCGCCGAGGCCAGCAAGGTACGTATCGACGTCCGCTCCGGCGCCGTCGACATCCCCTCGCAGATGAACGACATCGGTCAGGCCGTCGGCGTCGACCCCCTCCAGTGGGTGCTCACCGGCGGCGAGGACCACGCGATCGTGGCGACCTTCCCGCCGGACGTGAAACTGCCCGCCCGCTGGAAGGTGATCGGCGAGGTCCTCAACCCGTCGGCGCTGCCGCAGGTCACGGTGGACGGGGCGCCATGGACCAGCAAGGGCGGCTGGGACCACTTCGCGGACATCGAGTCATGAGTGCCTCGTCCCGTGCGAGTGCCCCGCCCAGGGTGCTGACGGTCGCCGGCTCCGACTCCGGTGGCGGGGCCGGGATCCAGGCCGACCTGAAGACGATGCTCGCGCTCGGCGTGCACGGCATGAGTGTGCTCACCGCCGTCACCGCGCAGAACTCCCTTGGCGTACAAGGCGCTTGGGAACTGCCGGTGGAGGCGGTGCGCGCGCAGTACCGCAGTGTGGTCGACGACATCGGCGTGGACGCCGTGAAGACCGGCATGCTCTCCTCGGCCGAACTCGTGGAGACCGTTGCCGAGTTGATCGGCGGCACGGCCGTGCCCTCCGTCGTCGACCCGGTCGGCGTCTCCAAGCACGGCGACTCGCTGCTCGCCGCGTCCGCGCTGGATTCCGTACGTACGAAGCTGCTGCCCGTCGCGACGGTGGCGACGCCGAACCTCGACGAGGTGGCCCAGCTGACCGGCCTGCGGGTCGAGTCGGAGGACGGGATGCGGCGGGCGGCGGCGGCCGTGCTGGCGTACGGGCCGACGTGGGTGCTGATCAAGGGCGGTCACCTCGGCGGGGACGCCGTCGATTTCCTCACGGACGGCTCTCAGGAGCACTGGCTGCGGGCTCCCCGGTTCGACAACCGGCACACGCACGGGACGGGGTGCACCCTCGCGAGCGCCATCGCTTCGGGGCTCGCGAAGGGGCAGACGGTGCCGGAGGCGGTCGCGGCGGCGAAGGAGTACGTCACCGGGGCGATCGCGGCCGGCTTCGCGCTCGGCGGCGGGATCGGGCCGGTGGATCATGGCTGGCGGTTCGGGGCGGGCGACGCGTAAACGCTTGCGCAATCGTTTACGTCCGCAGGCGAGGCAGTCGCGCGCCGGTCTGCGGACTCAGCCGACTCGGCGGGCACAGCGAACTCTGCGGGCACAGCGGGCACAGCGAACTCTGCGGGCACAGCAAAAAGCCGGTCCACCGTGAAGTGGACCGGCTTTGAGCAGCGAACCAGCAGTGGCCGCGCGCTAGCAGATCGTCAGCGCGAGACCTTGCCGGCCTTGATGCACGAGGTGCAAGCGTTCACGCGCTTCGGCGTCCCGCCCACCACGGTACGAACGCGCTGGATGTTCGGGTTCCAGCGACGGGGCGTACGGCGGTGAGAGTGCGAGATGTTGTTGCCGAAGCCCGGCCCCTTGCCGCAGACGTCGCAGTTGGCAGCCACGGGTCACTCCAAAGACTTCAGATGCTCTTACGGATGATCCCGGCATGCCGGGATCAAGATCTAGGATCTGAGTGGCGGTGCCAGGAGGAAGGCCCGATCGGATCGGGCAACCGGAGCAGCATACAACGACTGCGTCCGTACAACGAAACTACCATGGCTGGCCCGGGGACCTGGCCCGGCCCTCTTCCGGTAGGGGCCTGACCGGGGTCTACGCTGCGTCGGACGTTCGGCTGTTCAAGGAGGCGCAGGTGCCGCAGGTGCCGCAGAGACTGGACGCGTCCGCGGTACGTGCATGGTGCGGCCTCGCGCTGCGGGCACTCGGCCGCGCGCGCGAGGAGATCGACGCGATCAACGTGTATCCCGTCGCGGACGGGGACACCGGCACCAATCTGTACCTGACCGTGGAGTCGGCGGCCGCGGCCGTGGAGGCCGTCTTCGCGGGTCATGCCGCACTTGCGGGCGGCCGGGAAGTCTTCGAGGACCGGGCGGCCTTCGACGGCCGGGAGATCCTCGACGGGCAGGAAACCGCCGCCGGACAGGGGGTCTCTTCCGGCCGGGCGCCCGAGGGGCCCGCCCTCGCCGACGCGGTGCACGCGATGGCGCACGGCGCGCTCATAGGGGCCCGGGGGAACTCCGGGACGATCCTCGCGCAGCTCCTGAGGGGCATGGCCCAGGTGCTCGCCGCCGACAGTGACGCGACACACACCGACGGGCAGGGTCTGGGGCTCGCCCTCCGGCGCGCGGCCGACGCCGCCCGGCAGGCCGTCGTGCACCCGGTCGAGGGCACGGTCCTCACGGTCGCCTCTGCCGCCGCCGACGCGGCCTCCGGCGCCGAGGGCGACTGCGGGGCGGTCGCGCGGGCGGCGTACGAGGGCGCGCGGGCGGCGCTCGCGGCGACTCCCGGGCAGCTGGCGGTCCTGGAGCGGGCCGGGGTGGTCGACGCGGGCGGACGCGGCCTCGTGGCCGTGCTGGGGGCCCTGGTGGAGACGTTCACGGGCGAGGCGCCCGCCGCGTCGGCGGTGCCGGTTCTCGCGGGCCACGCGCGCGTGGGGGCGGGTTCGGACGCGACGGGGCTCCACGCGCGCGTGGACGACGCTGTGACGGGACCCCTCGAAGAGGTGGGGGAGTGCGCGGACGGAACCCCCGCTCCCGACGAGGCCGGGCCCGCCTTCGAGGTGATCTACCTCCTGGAGGCGGAGGACGCGGCGGTGACGCGGCTGCGGGACCGGCTCGACGCGCTCGGCGACTCGCTCGTCGTGGTCGGCGGGGACGGCCTGTGGAACGTCCATGTGCACGTCGACGACGCCGGCGCCGCCGTGGAGGCGGGCGTCGAGGCCGGGCGGCCCTACCGGATCCGCATCACACACTTCGGGCTCGACGACGCGCACACGACGGGCGCCGGGAGCCGGCCGGTCCGGGAACGGGCCGAGCGCGCGGTCGTGGCCGTCGTCCCCGGAGAGGGCCTCGCGGGGCTCTACACCGAGGCGGGGGCCACCACCGTCCTCGCGCGCCCCGGGGAGCCGCCCGCCAGCGGGGAGCTCGTCGAGGCCGTACGACGGGCCCACGCGCGCGAGGTGGTGCTGCTGCCGAACGACGCCGAGCTGCGCCACACCGCGGCCGCGGCGGCCGAGCAGGCCCGCGCCGAGGGCGTCAGGGTCGCGCTGATCCCCACCCGGTCCGCGGTGCAGGGCATCGCGGCGCTGGCCGTGCACGAGCCCGGGCGGCGCTTCGACGAGGACGTGGTCGCGATGACCTCGGCCGCCGGTGCGACCCGGTACGCCGAGGTCGAGGTCGCGGAACGCCAGTCCTGGACCATGGCCGGCATCTGCCAGGCCGGCGACATCCTCGGTCTCATCGAGGGCGACGTCGCCGTGATCGGCTCCGACATCACGGCCACCGCCGAGGCGGTCCTGAACCGCATGCTCGCGGCGGGCGGCGAGATGGTCACCCTGGTCCTGGGCGACGAGGCCCCCGACACGATCGCGGCCCACCTCGAAGCCCGCGTCCGGGAGTCCTACCTGGCCGTCGACACGGTCGTGTACCGGGGCGGCCGCCAGGGGGCGCTGCTGCTGATCGGCGTGGAATAGGCGGCCGTTTCCGCGCCAGAAGGGGCGCGGGGAACCGCGCGACCAGCCACAGCGGACCCGCGGACAAGGACCGACCCTCAACCTGACCGCCCGCGGAGCGCTACGCGCTCGACTCAGTCGCCCGCAGCAACCGCTCAGCCTCACCACGCCGCGCCACCACCGTCTCGTCCGAGGCATCCCCCTCGGCGTACGCGGCGAGAACCTCACGCGCGCGTGCGGCCGCCCAGTCGGGGTGCTCCAGGTCGGCCTCCAGCCAGCCGGCGGCCAGTTGGGCGCCGGTGCGGCTGTGCAGGGCGTCCTCGCCGAGGGAGAGAAAGCCCGCGACGGCCAGCGTGACGTGGGCCAGGGCCTCCTCGAACAGGGCGTAGATCAGCTCGTCCTCGGCGTCGTCGGGCGCGGAACGGGCGACCAGGTCGCCGAACTGCCGGTGCGTCTGGGCGAGTTCGGCGACGAGCTGCTCGCGTTCCTCGTGGTCCTCGGGCACCTCGTCCTCGCACGCGCGGACCGCTTCGCCCATCAACTCACGTGCCGTGTCGAGCCCCGAGCCCTCCTCGCGCACCGCGAGCCATGCGCGCGCCCGCAGGGAGCGGATCAGCCCGTGGACGTTGCCGAGGGACCGCCAGAGGTCACCGGCGCGCGCGTAGGCCTGCTCGGCCTGAGGGAGCAGCTCCGCGTGGCCGAGGGCCTCGGCGGCGAGATGGGCGAGCATCGCGTGGTCGCGCTGCTCGGGCCAGTGCCGGGCGATCTCGGCCGCTTGGAGCCAGTGCTCGGCGGCCTCGCGGTGTTCGCCCAGCTCGGTGAGACAGTCGCCGAGCCACCAATGGGTCTGCACGATCGCCCCGTCGCCGTGCGTCTGCGCGCTCAGCTCCGGCAGCGCCGACTCCAGGACCTCCGCGGCCTCGGCCCAGTGGTCCTGGCGGAGCAGGAAGCCGCCGAGCTGATGTCTGGCCCAGGCACCGAGCGTGGGTCCGTCACCGGCCTCGTCGGCCCAGTGCGACGCCTCCAGGGCGTGGTCGGCGGCGGGCCCGAACTGTCCGGTGGCGCCCAGTATCTCGGCCAGCTGGAGGTGCAGTTGGGCGTGACCGGTCGGTTCGAGGAAAGCCGCACCGTGCTCCAGCGCCGCCCGGGCCGCGCGCTCGGCCGCCTCGGCGTCGCCCAGATGGCGTGCGATTCCGGTGAGCCGGGCCTCGTACTCCACCGCGAACCACGGCAGCCCGGCCGCCACGAACGCCTCCGAGCCCCGCGTGAGCAGCTCCGCGGCCCTCTCCGCGTCCCCGGCGTGCGCCGCGAGCTCTCCGAGCATGGCCTGTGCCTCCGCGGCCCGGGAGGCGACCAGGACGTCGTTCCCGGCCTCCGGTCCTGCGAGGGCCAGCAGCTCCCGTGCGGCGGTCTCCGCGGCGGCCAGGACGTCGGAGCCGTCTCCCGCCCCGTTCACCTCCGCGGCCTCGTGCACCCGCTGCAGCAGGATGCGCGCCCGTCCCACCAGCACCGAGGCGGCCTGCGGGACCTCTGTCCCGCCCTCCGCGAAGAGGGCGAGCACCCGCTCGTACGGCTCCGAGACCGCGGCCAGCGCCTCGCGGGTCCGGCCGGAGAGGGCCAGTACGTACGCTCCACGCGCGCGTGCCGCCAGGGCCTCGCCCGGGTCGCCCGCGGCCTCGTACAGCTCGGCTGCGCGGGCGAACAGCTCCACGCCCTCGGGGCCGAGGCCCATCGCCTCGTGGTCGGTCAGTTCCGCGCGGTCGCGGGGAGTCAGTTCCTCGTCACCGGCCGCCTCCGCGACCGCGGCCCATGCCGCGACGGAATCCGGGTGCAGGGCGGCCGAGAGCCGGCGGGCCTCGGCGAGCAGCGCGGCCAGGTCCGGCCCGTCGTCGGCGGTGGCATCCGCGGACGCGGCGGGCGCGGGCCGCACGGGAGCGGCCACGGTCGGTGTCGCGCGTACGCCCAGCGGCAGCCGCTCCACCAGTGGCGGTTGGCCCATGCGCTCCCGGACGCGTCCGCTCACGTACGCCGTGCCGTTGCGCTCGTCGAAGCGGTCCGCCAGCGAAAGGGCCTCCACGCGCGCGTGGGAGGCGAGTTCGCCCGCGGTCCAGGTGCGGCCGGCCGGTCCCGGCACGGTCTGCGCGCCCAGCCCGAGCGAGGTCAGGCGGTCCATCAGCAGGGCGACCACGGCCAGGAAGTCCATCCGGCTGCGCGGTTCCCCGGCGTCCGTGAAGTAGGCGGGACGTTCCGCCAGCAGCTCCAGGGCCCGTGCCTCGTTGCCGGTGAGCGCGCAGAACTCCACATGGTCCGCGTACGCGCCCCGCATGCTCTCCATGGGGCGTACGAGCCGGAAGCCGCGCAGATGGTGGGCCCGCGCCTCGTCCAGACGCCCCAGCCGCAGCAGGGGCAGCAGCGAGGAGGCGAGGACCGCGTGCGGCTCGTGGGCGCAGGTGTACTCGCCCTCCAGGACGGGCCGCCACAGCTCCAGGGCCTCCGCGTCGGCGCCCCGCTCGGCCAGCCACCAGCCCTGGTCGTGCAGTTCGCAGGCGTGGCAGTCGGCCATGCTGTCCCGGTCCGCGGCCAGCCACGCGGTGTACGCCCGCTCGGCCCGCGCCAGGTCCCCGATGGACCGCGCGACCGTGAACTCGGTGCTGCGGACCGCCCGTTCGGAGTGACCGGCGAGCCGGTAGCGGTGCTCCATCTCGCCGAGCCACTTCTCGATGGAGGCGAGCGGAACGTGCGGCTGGCCGACCATTCCGGAGGACACCCACTTGAAGACCCAGTGCAGGGAGTGGGTCTCGTACTCGTCGAAGTCCTCGGGCCGTTCGTCCCACATGCGCAGCAGGCGCGCGAAGGGGACGAACATCCTGTCCTTCTCGGAGCTGTAGTTGTAGACCTTCAGCTGGTGGCCGAGCGCCTCGATCACGGCGAGCGGGATGTTCAGCTTCTCGGCCTCGGCGAGCAGCACCTCCGCGCGCGCGTTGCGGGCCGGGCCCTCCGGCTGCTCGTAGTTCTCCTGCATCGCTTGGCGCAGCGCGTCGAAGTCCAAGTTTTCACCGGTCCCGCTCATCGGTGGCCCTCCTCCGGGGTGTCGCTGTGGGTGGCCCACTCCAGGAGGCCGATGAACGCCCGGTTCAGGAGCGCCGAGTCCGCCGGTCGCAGCGGACGCTGCGCCATCAGCAGGGCCTGGCCGTAGAGGGACTCCGTCGCCGTCCCGATCAGCTCCCGGTCGTCGAGCGAACTGATCTTCCGGATCAGCGGGTTGAGGTGGTTGAGCACCAGCCGCGCGCGCGGGGCGCTGCCCCGCAGCGAGCCGAGAATGCCCGCCCACAGGTCGTCGGCCTGCTCCTCGGCCTCCGCGCGTGCCTGCTCGTGGCGGGCCGCCCGGTCGTCGAGGTGCAGCGCGGGCACGGAGAGGGGGTGGAAGGCGCGCAGGACCACATCGCACCCCAGGGGGTCGAGTTTGGCCCGCGCGGCCCCCAGGAAGGCCGACAGGGCCAGCTCCACCGCCGGGTCGACCGAGTCCAGATGCGCGGTCACCGTGTCGGCGTCCAGCTCCGCCACGACCGTCCCGGGCCGCACCGAGGGCAGCGCCTCGACCAGCTCGCTGTCGTACGTGTAGCCGCCGTTGACGACACCCACGCCCTGCGCGGACGCGATCGGCGCGACCTGGCGGTACTCCTCCACGGACCGCGTGAAGTGCACCACCGGGTGCCGCTGCGCGAACTCCTCCAGGGACAGCTGCCCGTCGGTCGTCTCGAAGGGCAGCCACGGCAGCATCGTGCGCAGCATCTCGCTGTCGTGCCGCGCCAGGGACTTCACGCCCAGGTGGTGCACCGAAAGGAAGGCCGCGAGCCGCTCGGGATCACCGGCCGCGAGCCCCGTCAGCCAGGCCCTGATCCGCTCGCCCAGTGCCTCCCGTACGCCCGCCAGGGCCTCGTCCTCGTACAGCGCCTCCCGGGACGCGGTGGGCCGCAGGCTGTCCGTGTCCAGGACGCAGCGCACGAAGAACGCCCAGTCGGGCAGCAGCTGTTCGGCCCGCTCGGTGAGCAGCATGCCCTTCAGGTGCACGCGATGACCGGCGCGCTGGGCGGGACTGACCGCGGACGGCAGCACGTACGCCACCCCGCGGATCCCGGCGAGCGGCACGTCCAGGTCGATCGAGTCCAGCGGCGTGAACCCGAACAGCTCGTGGCAGTGCCGCCCCAGGGCCACCCTTCGGGTGGCGGGGCTTGGGTACGCGCGGTCCCAGGGCGCCGGGAGGTCCGTGACCGCCTCGTCGCCCACCCGTACGTCGTACGGAAGCAGCGATCCGAAGTCCCGGGCCAGCGAGAGGACCCGCTCCTCGGACAGCCAGTCGGCGGCGCCCGGACGCGCCACCAGGTACACGGTCGTACCCGGTTCGGCGCGGGCCTCGTGCGGCAGCGTACGGACGGTGTACGAGCCGTCGTCGGCCGCCGTCCACTCCACGGGGGGCGCGTCGGGCGTACGGGCACTGCGGCTGACCACCCGGATGCGCTCGGCGACCACGAAGCAGGCGAGCAGGCCGATGCCGAACTGCCCGAGGAAGTCGGAGCGCGCCGACTCCAGGCCCTCCGCCCGCTTGGAGCTGCGGCCGATGGTCGCCAGGAGGCTGTGCACGTCCGTCTCGGTGAGCCCGATCCCGGAGTCCTCCACACGAAGGGCGCCGCCCGCGCCCTCGACGAACAGCCGCACCAGGGCAGGCGCGTCGGGCTGCTCGGCACGCCGGGCGGTGATCGCGTCCACGGCGTTCTGTAGCAGCTCCCGCAGATAGACCTTGGGGCTGGAGTAGAGGTGGTGGGAGAGAAGGTCCACGAGGCCGCGCAGGTCGACCTGGAACGTATGGGGTGACTGGGATGCCTGAGCTGACTGTGAGATCTGGGAGTCCATCGTCGCTGCGCCGGTGGGGGGACGTGCGACGGCGCGGGGTCGGGCGGTCCCAAGACGAGGTGACCGCGAACAGGGCCGGAGCCGGACATCCTAGGCCCCGAACCAGCCGTCTGACCAGCGGATTTCTGGGACGTATACGGCATTGTCAGTGCGGTGGTGTGCAATGGATCTCGTGCCCGCGCTCGAAGAACCACTGAAGAAGGTGCTCGGACCCGCCACCGCGAAGGTGATGGCCGAGCACCTCGGCCTGCACACCGTCGGCGACCTGCTGCACCACTATCCCCGCAGGTACGAGGAGCGCGGCCAGCTCACCCACCTCGCCGACCTCCCCATGGACGAGCACGTCACGGTGGTCGCCCAGGTCGCCGACGCCCGCCTGCTCACCTTCGCCTCCTCCAAGGCCCCCCGGGGCAAGGGCCAGCGCCTCGAAGTGACCATCACGGACGGCAGCGGCCAGCTCAAGCTGGTCTTCTTCGGCAACGGCGTGCACAAGCCCCACAAGGAGCTCCTGCCCGGCACCCGCGCGCTGTTCGCGGGCAAGGTCTCCGTCTTCAACCGCCGCCTCCAGCTGGCCCACCCGGCGTACGAGCTGCTGCGCGGCGACGACGTGACCGAGACGGTGGACACCTGGGCGGGCGCCCTCATCCCGCTCTACCCCGCCACCGCCAAGCTGGAGTCCTGGAAGATCGCCAAGGCGGTGCAGACGGTGCTGCCGAGCGCCCAGGAGGCCACCGATCCGCTGCCCGACTCCCTGCGGGCCGGCCGCGGTCTGGTCCCCCTCCCCGAGGCCCTGCTGAAGATCCACCGCCCGCACACCAAGGCGGACATCGATGACGCCCGCTCCCGCCTCAAGTGGGACGAGGCCTTCGTCCTCCAGGTGGCCCTGGCCCGCCGCCGTCACGCGGACGCCCAACTGCCCGCCGTGGCCCGCAGGCCCAAGAAGGACGGCCTGCTCTCCGCCTTCGACGCCAAGCTCCCCTTCACCCTCACCGAGGGCCAGCAGAAGGTCTCCAAGGAGATCTTCGACGACCTGGCCACGGAACATCCGATGCACCGGCTGCTGCAGGGAGAGGTGGGTTCCGGAAAGACGATGGTCGCGCTACGCGCCATGCTCGCCGTCGTCGACGCGGGTGGGCAGGCGGCGATGCTCGCGCCCACCGAGGTGCTCGCCCAGCAGCATCACCGGTCGATCACGGAGATGATGGGGGAGCTGGCCGAGGGCGGCATGCTCGGTGGTGCCGAGCACTCCACCAAGGTGGTGCTGCTCACCGGGTCCATGGGGGCGGCCGGGCGGCGGCAGGCACTGCTCGACCTGGTCACCGCGGAGGCGGGGATCGTCATCGGGACGCATGCGCTGATCGAGGACAAGGTGCAGTTCCACGACCTGGGCCTGGTCGTGGTGGACGAGCAGCACCGGTTCGGCGTCGAGCAGCGCGACGCCCTGCGCGGCAAGGGCAAACAGCCCCCGCACCTCCTCGTGATGACCGCCACGCCGATCCCGCGCACGGTCGCCATGACCGTCTTCGGCGACCTGGAGACATCCGTCCTGGACCAGCTCCCCGCCGGCCGCTCTCCCATCGCCAGCCATGTCGTCCCGGCCGCCGACAAGCCCCACTTCCTCTCGCGCGCGTGGGAGCGCGTGCGAGAGGAAGTGTCCAACGGCCATCAGGCGTACGTGGTCTGCCCGCGCATCGGCGACGAGGACGACGACCCGAAGAAGTCCAGGAAGAAGCCGTCCCCCGAGGACGAGGCGGAGAAGCGCCCGCCCCTCGCGGTCCTCGACATCGCCGACCAGCTCGCCAAGGGCCCGCTCCAGGGCCTCAAGGTCGAGGTCCTGCACGGCCGTATGCCCCCGGACGACAAGGACGCCGTGATGCGCCGCTTCGCCGCGGGGGAGACGGACGTCCTGGTCGCCACGACGGTCATCGAGGTCGGGGTGAACGTGCCGAACGCCACCGCGATGGTGATCATGGACGCCGACCGCTTCGGCGTCTCCCAGCTCCACCAGCTGCGCGGCCGCGTCGGCCGTGGCTCGGCGGCGGGCCTCTGCCTCCTGGTCACCGAGATGGCCGAGGCCAGCCCGGCCCGCCAGCGGCTGACCGCGGTCGCCTCCACCCTCGACGGCTTCGAGCTCTCCCGCATCGACCTCGAACAGCGCCGCGAGGGCGATGTCCTGGGTCAGGCCCAGTCCGGCGCCCGCACCTCACTGCGGATGCTCGCCGTCATCGAGGACGAGGAGATCATCGCCGAGGCCCGCGACGAGGCGACCGCGGTGGTCGCGTCCGACCCGGACCTGGAACACCTCCCGGGCCTGCGCACAGCACTCCAGGCTCTGCTGGACGAGGAGAGGGAGCAGTACCTCGACAAGGGCTGAGCGCGCTCGGGCGGGGCGCCGGGAGTCCGCGGAACCCGTCCTGTTAGTCCTGTCAGTCCTGCCCTGAACGCAGCCCCCGTCCGGACCGCTGAGCGGAACAGCACGCGACAGGCGGACGCGGGAGAACCACCCTGGCCATCGGTGGAAGCAACGACCGAACACCGACCGAACGGGGAAGGAATCATCGTGAAAAGTGTCCGTTCACGCCTGGGACTGCGTGTGCTGGGCCTGGCCACCTGTATCGCGACGGTCGCGGTCGGGGTCACCGCGACGTCGGCGGCGGCCCTGAACACCCGCACGTACGAGGAGCTCAAGAACGCGAACATTCACCAGTACTGCCTGGACATGAAGGCCGAGGATCCGGCGGAGGGCGCCCGCGCCCAACTGTGGAACTGCACGAACACTCCCGAGCAGAAGTTCATCCTCGTGGCGTCCGACAGGGGGGACGGGCCGGTCCCGGGGCAGTGGACGATCAGGTCCCAGAGCGCGCGCAAATGCCTGTGGAGCGCCGGCCCGGCAGGGGCTCGGGTCACGCAGCAGGCGTGCTACGAGTACGCCCAGGCGCAGAGCTGGGACCTCAGGCCGAACGGCGAGATCGTCAACATCTACTCCGGGCTGTGCCTCGACACCGTCCAGGACAAGAAGGGCGGCGCTGTCGTCGTGGCGTCGTGCGAAGGTCGCATCGCCCAGCACTGGTTCCACCACCTCTAGAGGGCTGCCAGAGGTCCGTCAGAGGTCTGTCGGCGGTCCTCAGAGGTCCATGTCGTGAATGAGCTGCGCGGCTCCCGTCCGCCGGGAGCCGCGCAGCCGCGAGCCGAGGTCACCGGCCGCGCAGCGCCGCGCTGATGGCGTGGCCGGTTCCCCTGGCGACTTCGCCGAGCCGTTCGAGGTGGTGCGCCGGGTCGGTCAGGACACACAGGGCCGCGACCGGGACGTGGCCCGCCCCGTACAGCGGCACGGCCACACAGCACACTCCCTCCGCCAGCTCCTCCCGGTCGAACGCGACGCCGCGGTCCCGGATCGTGGCCGCCTGCTGCCGCCAGGCCGTCGGGAGCGGCCCCAGCGGGAGGCCGGGCCGTGCCTGTGCCACCAGCACCTTGCCCGCCGCGGTGAACCAGGGCCAGGTCATGCCCTCGCGCAGCGAGCCGAGTGCCTCACCGGCCTCGCCGGGCGTCCAGTCCAGCACCATCGTCCGGCCGCTCCGCAACACGGCGACCCCGACCGTCGTACCGGTGGCACGCACCAGCTGCCGGGCCGGTCCGCGCGCAGCGGCCCGCAGCCCGGGATACGGCTGCCACGAGTGCCCGAGCCGGAACATCCGGTGCCCCATCCGGTAGCCCGTTCCCCGCCGTTCCACGGCCCCCAGCGCGACCAACTGCTCCAGCAGCCGGTATGCGGTCGTCTTGGGCAGCCCGCACTCCGAGGACAGGGCGGTGAGCCCTGCCTCCGTGGCCCGTTCCACCGCCTCCAGCAATGCGAACGCGCCCTCCAGCACGCCCCGTCCGCCGACGCCCGGCGTACCCGTCCCACCCGCTCCCGCCCAAGGTCCGTTCACGTCCATCGCCCCCCGTTGCACAGCCGACAAGCGGACGTCATCAGGTTCGGGCCCGGGTATGGATCGGGACCTTGTCGAGAGGTTGTCGCCGGGGCGAATCTGTGGATGTCCGATGGGGGCAGGGCTGCTCAAGGAGTACCGAAATCATGGTGGAACTACGGATGTTGGGCCCCATCGAGCTGGCCGTGGGGGGCCGGGCGGTGGAGGTGGGGCCTCCGCAGCGCCGTACGGTACTGGCGGCGCTGGCGGTGGACGTCGGCCGACCCGTCACGACGGACGTGATGCTCGAGCGGGTCTGGGGCATGGATCCGCCTCAGGGAGCCCGGCGCGCGGTGTACGCCCACATCGCCCGGATCCGGCGCGTGTGCGAGCAGACCGGTGGTGCCGACGAGCCCCTCTTATGCCTGGTGCGCCGCTCCGGCGGCTACCTGCTGGACGCGGCTCCGGAGCAGGTGGACGTACATCGGTTCCGCCGGCTGATCGACCGGGCTCGGGGACCCGGGCAGCCGGACGGCGAGCGAGCCCTACTGCTGCGTGAGGCGCTCGGCCTGTGGCGTGGCGAGCCGCTGGCCGGTCTGGACGGGCCATGGGCGGTGCGGGTGCGCGAGGCATGGCGGCGTCGGCGGGTGGACGCCGCCATCGGGTGGGCACACGCGGAGTTGCGCATCGGGGATCCCCTGGCCGTGATCGGCCTGCTGCCCGACTTGCTGGGTGAGTATCCCCTGGTGGAGCCGTTGGCCGAGGTACTGATGAGGGCTCTGCACGCTGTCGGGCGCGGCGCGGAGGCGCTGGACCACTACGCCGCGATCCGGCAGCGTCTGGCGGAGGAACTGGGCGCCGACCCGGGCCCGGGCCTGCGGGAGGCCCACCGAGCGATCCTCCAGGGGCACCCGTCCAGGCCCTCTTCGCGGGGAACCCGGGGGCAGCCGCAATCGCTGCTCACACAGGCACAGGCACAGGCACAGGCACAGGCACAGGTCCTGTCCGCGCAGACTCCGGTCGCGCCTCCCACGACCCGGTGGCCTGCATCGCCGGCGACGTGGCCGACCGAGATCCCGGCGCAACTGCCCATCGGCGTACGTGGTTTCACCGGCCGCGGAGAAGAACTCGTCCGTCTGGAGGCGGTCCTGGCCGCAGCGGCGGAGCAGTCGGCCGCGGTGGTGATCTCCGCCGTGTCGGGCACCGCGGGGGTGGGCAAGACCGCGTTGGCCGTGCACTGGGCGCATCGGGTGCGGGAGACCTTTCCCGACGGGCAACTCCATGTGAATCTGCGCGGGTTCGACCCCGGCGGCTCGACGATGGACCCGGCGGAGGCGGTACGGGGCTTCCTCGACGCCTTCGGGGTCCCACCGGCCCGCGTCCCGGCCGGTCTGGAGGCGCAGGTGGGTCTGTACCGGAGTCTGCTGGCCGGCCGACGGGTACTGGTGGTGCTGGACAACGCCCGCGACGCGGAGCAGGTCCGTCCGCTGTTGCCCGGTGCGCCGGGATGTCTGGCACTGGTCACCAGTCGGAACCGGCTCACCAGCCTGGTCGCGGTCGAGGGCGCCCAGCTGCTGACCGTCGACCTGCTCGCCCGCGCGGAGGCCCGGGATCTGTTGACCGGCCGCCTCGGTGCGGACCGGGTGGCCGCCGAGCCCGCTGCCGTGGAGGAGATCGTCGCCCGGTGCGCGGGGCTCCCGCTGGCGTTGGCGGTGGTGGCGGCCCGCGCCGCCGCCCAGCCCCACCTGCCGCTCGCCGCGCTCGCCGGGGAGCTGCGGGAAGCCGGCAGCCCGCTGGACGCCCTGGACGGCGGGGACCCGGCCACTCAGGTGCGGGCCGTGTTCTCCTGGTCCTACCGGACGCTGAGCGCCGACGCCGCCCGGCTCTTCCGGCTGCTCGGCCTCCACCCGGGACCGGACATCGCCCTGCCGGGCGTGGCCGGCCTGGCGGGGGTCCCGGCCGGGCGCGCGCGTGCGCTGATGGCCGAACTGACCCGCGCGCACCTGCTCACCGAGCACGCTCCGGGCCGGTACGCCTGCCACGACCTGCTGCGCGCCTACGCCACCGAACTGGTGGACACGGTGGACACCGAGACCGACCGGTACGCGGCGACGCACCGGATGCTCGACCACTACCTGCACACCGCCCGCACCGCCGACGCGTTGCTGACGCCCTACGAGCGAAAACTGATCACCCTGCCTCCTGCCCTGCCGGGCGCCGTCCCCGAGGAACCCTCGAACCACCAGGAGGCGAAGGCCTGGTTCGTCGCCGAGCACCCCGTCCTGCTCGCCGCGATCGAACGGGCCCCGGCCACCGGCTTCGACACCCACGCCTGGCAGCTCGCCTCGACGCTGACCAGCTTTCTCGACCGGCACGGGTACTGGCCGGCGCTGGCGGCCGCCCAGGCCACTGCTCTGGACTCCGCACGGCGCCGGGGAGACCGGGCCGGACAGGCCAATGCCCACCGGGGTTTCGGGATCGCCCAGGACCGGCTGGACCACCCGGACGACGCCCGCACCCACTACCAGCTCGCCCTGGACCTGTTCGGTGAACTCGGCAGCCACCCCGGTCAGGCCCGCGCGCATCTGCACCTCGCCCGGCTGTCCGGGGCCCAGGGAGACTCCCGGCAGGCACTCGGACACGCCCACCACAGCCTCGGTCACTCCCGGGCCGCCGACGACCGGGCCGGACAGTCGGCCGCTCTCAATCACATCGGCTGGTTCCGCGCTCGGCTGGGAGACCATCACCGGGCCCTCACGGACTGTCGGCAGGCCCTCGCACTCACCCTGGAGACCGGGGATCTCCACAGCCAGGGCCACACCTGGGACAGCCTCGGCTACATCCTCCACCACCTCGGTCGGTACGAGGAGGCCGTCGACTGCTACGGGCAGGCACTCGCCCTGTTCCGCAGAACCGGCGACCGCCACAGCGAGGCCACCGGTCTCGCCTACCTCGGAGACACCCACGACACCGCCGCCGACCCCGAGGCCGCCCGCACCGCCTGGACCCGGGCCCGGGTCATCACCGAGGAACTCGGGCTACCGGACACGGACCCGCTGCGCAGCAGGATTCTCAAGCAGCTGATGGCGAGGTGACGGAAGACCTCACGTGCGGAACACGAGAGCCCGGCGGCCCCGGCCGGCGGACACGGGCTCTGAGAGACTGGAGGTGTCCCACCCAGCGCACCGACAGAACGAGAAGAGATGACGCGCGTGATCGCGGGCCGGGCCGGCGGACGCCGCCTGGCCGTCCCGCCGGGAAACGGCACCCGCCCCACCTCCGACCGCGCCCGGGAGGGACTCTTCTCCACCTGGCAGTCCCTGCTCGGCGGCCCCCTGGAAGGCGACCGCGTCCTCGACCTGTACGCGGGCTCCGGCGCCGTCGGCCTGGAGGCGCTGAGCCGCGGCGCCGGACACACCCTCCTCGTGGAGGCCGACGCCCGCGCGGCCCGCACGATCCGGGAGAACGTGAAGGCACTGGGCCTCCCCGGCGCCGAGGTCAGACCGGGCAAAGCGGAACAGATCATCCGCGCGGCGGCGCCGGCAGCCCCGTACGACCTCGTCTTTCTCGATCCGCCGTACGCCGTCACGGACGACGATCTTCGCGAGATCCTGCTCACACTCCGCTCCGGGGGCTGGCTCGCGGGCGAAGCGCTCGTCACCGTTGAGCGCAGTACTAGAGGCGGCGAATTCCGGTGGCCCGACGGCTTCGAGGCATTGAGGTCCCGTCGCTACGGCGAGGGAACGTTTTGGTACGGTCGCGCCGCCTCTACGTGCGAAGACGCACGATGACCGGACCGGAGAGCGAGGGATCTCAAGTGCGCCGCGCCGTCTGTCCCGGGTCGTTCGACCCGATTACCAACGGACATCTCGACATCATCGCCCGAGCTTCCAAGCTGTACGACGTCGTGCACGTCGCGGTGATGATCAATCAGTCCAAGAGGGGCCTGTTCGAGATCGAGGAGCGGATCGACCTGATCCGCCAGGTCACCGCGGAGTTCGGCAACGTCGAGGTGGAGTCCTTCCACGGCCTCCTCGTCGACTTCTGCAAGGAGCGCGACATCCCGGCCATCGTCAAGGGCCTGCGCGCGGTCAGCGACTTCGACTACGAGCTGCAGATGGCCCAGATGAACAACGGCCTCTCCGGTGTCGAGACCCTCTTCGTCCCGACCAACCCCACCTACAGCTTCCTGTCCTCCTCGCTGGTCAAGGAGGTCGCGACCTGGGGCGGCGACGTCGCCCACCTGGTGCCGCCGGTGGTCCTGGAAGCGCTCAGGGAGCGGCTCAAGAAGGACTGACGGAGCCCCGGGCACCTGACAGTGCGTCACCCGGTGTCGGGAGGGGCGGGTGTGGTCGTACAGTCGAGGCGTCCGTCTCCATCACAGCTGTAGAGAGTGGCGAGCACACGGTGGACGTGCAGAAGAAGCTCGATGAGATCGTCTCGGCGGTCGGCAGCGCCCGTTCCATGCCCATGTCGGCCTCGTGCGTGGTCAACCGCGCCGAGCTCCTCTCCCTGCTCGAAGAGGTGCGCCAGGCGCTGCCCGGCTCCCTCGCCCAGGCCGAGGAGCTGATCGGCGGCCGCGAGCAGATGGTCGAGCAGGCCCGCCTGGAGGCCGAGCGGATCATCGAGTCCGCGCACGCCGAGCGCGGCAGCCTGATCTCCGACACCGAGGTCGCCCGCCGCTCGCAGAACGAGGCGGACCGCATCCTCTCCGAGGCCCGCAAGGAGGCCGAGGACGTCCGCGCCGAGGCCGACGAGTACGTCGACTCCAAGCTCGCCAACTTCGAGGTCGTCCTCACCAAGACCCTCGGCTCCGTCGGCCGCGGTCGCGAGAAGCTCCTCGGCACGGGCCCCGGCACCGACGAGCAGGGCTACGAGGACGAGGACGCTCCCGAGCGCAGCCACGACCCCGAGACCCTGCGCCGCAACGCCGACGAGTACGTCGACGTCAAGCTCGGCGCCTTCGAGGCGGTGCTCGCCAAGACCCTGGACGCCGTCGGCCGCGGCCGCCAGAAGCTGCACGGCCGGATCGCCAGCGACGACCTCGGCGACCTGGGCGGTTTCGCCGAGGACGGCAACGCGCAGCACACCACCGACGCCGAGTACCTGGACGGCCTCTCGGACCTCTCCGAGCGGCCCGCCCAGCCGGCCGTCCAGCCCCAGGCCCCGGAGCCCGTGCCCCAGCAGCAGTACGCCCAGCAGGACGCGTACGCCTATCAGCAGCAGACCGCCGATCCGTACGGGTACCAGCAGCAGTACGCGCAGCAGGACGGATACGGCTACCAGCAGCAGACCGCCGATCCGTACGCCGCCTATCCGCAGCAGCAGGGCTACGACCAGCAGGCCGCGTACGACCCGAACCTTCAGCAGGCGTACGGCCAGTCCCCGCAGGCGCCCCAGCCGCAGCAGGCGCAGGCGAACGCCCTCGACGAGACCAGTCTCTTCGACACCACCATGATCAGCGCGGAGCAGCTCAGGGCGTACGAACAGGGGCGCTGAGGCCGGATTGGGCCGAGAGCGAAAGGTCCAGTACCCTGGTTCTTCGGTCGCGTGTACGTCCGCGATCAACGCTGCCCGGGAAGCACCGAAGGGCAGCGCCCCACAGAGTTTCAAGATCGAAAGCAGGAATGGCCCTGAACGCCCGCCTCGACCACCGCAACCCTCTCGTGTTCGACACACACGAGCTGGGGCGGCGTCCTGGCGCGCTGCAGCGCCTGACCCGTGAGATCGACGCTCCCAAGGATTTCGGTATCCAGGGAGTCATCGGAGTGCCGGAAGGCGCCCCGGTGAAGCTCGGCCTCCGCCTCGAGTCGGTCATGGAAGGTGTGCTTGTCACAGGCACCGCCCGTGCACAGGCCAAGGGGGAGTGCGTAAGGTGTCTGGAGCCGGTCGAGCAGCAGCTCGAAGCGGATTTCCAGGAGATGTTCCCGTACCCTGACGCCGACGACCGGGGCCGTGTGAAAGCGGAGCCGGCCGACGACGCCGAGGACGACGAGGACACGCTCTTCATCGAGGACGGTTTGTTCGACCTCGAACCCGTGCTGCGTGATGCGGTGGTGCTCGCACTGCCGATGCAGCCGGTGTGCCAGGACGACTGCCCCGGCCTGTGCTCCCAGTGCGGAGCCCGGCTCGCGGACGACCCGGACCACCACCACGACGCCGTCGACATCCGTTGGGCGGCACTGCAGGGACTCGCCGGTTCACTCGAAGATGGCGAGAAGGACGAGATCAGTGGCGAAGCGCCTCGACCGGCGCGCGCCAACGAGAAGCAGGAGAAGTAGCCGTGGCTGTTCCGAAGCGGAAGATGTCGCGCAGCAACACGCGCCACCGCCGGTCGCAGTGGAAGGCTGCGGTCCCCACCCTGGTTGCGTGCGAGCGCTGCCACGAGCCCAAGCTGCAGCACATCGCGTGCCCCGCTTGCGGCACCTACAACAAGCGCCAGGTCCTCGAGGTCTGAGCGGCTGGTGAGAGGCTTCATGTCTGACGCCAAGGCGGACGTAAACGCCAAGAAAAAGGCGGACAACACAGCCTCGTCCCACACGCTTCTGGAAGGGCGGCTCGGGTACAAGCTCGAGTCCGCCCTTCTGGTGCGTGCACTGACCCACCGTTCGTACGCGTACGAGAACGGCGGTCTGCCGACCAACGAGCGCCTGGAGTTCCTCGGGGACTCCGTGCTCGGCCTCGTGGTCACGGACACGCTGTACCGAACCCACCCCGACCTGCCTGAAGGCCAACTGGCCAAGCTGCGGGCCGCGGTGGTCAATTCGCGTGCGCTTGCGGAGGTGGGCCGCGGGCTCGAACTCGGCTCCTTCATCCGGCTCGGCCGGGGCGAAGAGGGCACGGGCGGCCGGGACAAGGCGTCCATCCTCGCCGACACCCTTGAAGCGGTGATCGGCGCTGTCTATCTCGACCAGGGTCTCGACGCGGCGGGCGAACTCGTCCACCGTCTCTTCGACCCGCTGATCGAGAAATCCTCGAATCTGGGAGCGGGCCTGGACTGGAAGACCAGTCTCCAGGAGCTCACGGCGACCGAGGGGCTCGGCGTGCCCGAGTACCTGGTCACCGAGACCGGCCCGGACCACGAGAAGACCTTCACTGCTGCTGCCCGCGTCGGAGGCGTCTCGTACGGCACCGGCACCGGCCGCAGCAAGAAGGAGGCGGAGCAGCAGGCCGCGGAGTCCGCGTGGCGTGCGATCCGCTCCGCCGCGGACGAACGCGCGAAGGTGGCGAAGGCCGCGGCGGAGGCCGAGGCGTCCGCCGCCAAGGCCTCCGCGCAGGCCGAGGCCGTTGCGGCAGCCGAAGCTGCCGCGGAGGCCGAGAAGGCCGCGGCAGCCGAGAAGGCCGCAGCCACCAAGGAGGCCGCGGTGGCCGATGAAGCCGTCGAGGCTCCCTCGACGGCGGCATCCGACACCGCTTCCGCCTGAACGATCCGCAGTTCGGCGCTGTGACCGATCGCCCGTCCCCCGTCCGAGGGGGCGGGCGATCGCGTTCGGGGGCGCCGGCGGTACGCTGCGGGCGCGCGGCCCCGGTCCGGGGCGCCCGAGTCGTCGGCCCACGCATCCGGAGGAGAAGCCGTGCCCGAACTGCCCGAGGTCGAGGTCGTACGACGGGGCCTCGAACGCTGGGTCAGCGGACGGATCGTCGCCGATGTGCAGGTGCTGCACCCGCGCGCGGTGCGCCGGCACATCGCGGGCGGTGAGGACTTCGGGGCCCGGCTCAAGGGGCACCGGATCGGACTGGCCCAGCGTCGTGGCAAGTACCTCTGGCTGCCGCTCGCGGACTCCCCGAGTGCCGTTCTCGCGCACCTCGGGATGAGCGGACAACTCCTCGTCCAGCCGCAGGACGCTGTCGACGAGAAGCATCTGCGGATCCGCGTCCGGTTCGAGGACGAGCTCCACACCGAACTCCGTTTCGTCGACCAACGCACCTTCGGAGGGCTGTCGTTGCACGAGACGTCGCCCGACGGGCTGCCCGACGTCATCGCGCACATCGCCCGCGACCCGCTGGACCCGCTGTTCGACGACGACGCGTTCCACGAGGCGCTGCGGCGTCGGCGTACGACGGTCAAACGCGCCCTGCTGGACCAGTCGTTGATCAGCGGCGTCGGCAACATCTATGCGGACGAGGCGCTTTGGCGTGCGCGGCTGCACTACGAGCGCCCCACCACCGGGTTCACACGCCCGCGCACGGCCGAACTCCTGGGCCACGTACGGGATGTGATGAACGCCGCCCTCGCCGTCGGCGGCACCAGTTTCGACAGCCTCTACGTCAACGTGAACGGGGAGTCGGGGTACTTCGACCGCTCGCTCGACGCGTACGGCAGGGAGGGCGAGCCGTGCCGGCGCTGCGGCACCCTGATGCGGCGCAGGCCCTGGATGAACCGGTCCAGCTACTTCTGCCCGCGCTGTCAGCGGCCCCCGCGCGCCGTGTCGTAACGCTCGCGCGCTTCCAGAATGCCGTCCATGTGTCCCTGCACGAAGTGGATGAGGGACAGCAGCCGCTCGGCGACCTCGCGGCCCAGCGGCGTCAGTTCGTAGTCCACCCGCGGCGGATTCGTCGGCTGTGCCTCGCGGTGCACCAGGCCGTCGCGCTCCAGCGCGTGCAGGGTCTGGGACAGCATCTTCTCGCTGACGCCGTCGACGCGCCGGCGCAGTTCGTTGAAACGGAACGAGCCCTCGTACAGCGCCCCCAGCGTGAGCGCGCCCCAGCGCCCCGTCACGTGCTCCAGCGTGCCCCGGGACGGGCACGCCTTGGAGAACACGTCGAACGCGAAGGTCGGCTGTTCCGTCAGGTCCATGCGCCCAGAATACTCGCCGCAGCGCAAACTACAGAGGGGGCGCTAACTTTTCGTTAGCGTCCCCTCCGGTGTCCTTCTGTGGTTCCGCGCGGCTAATAGCCGAAGTCCTGCGTCCACCAGGGGCCGCCCGACGCGAAGTGCGCGCCGACGCCCAGGGTCTTGAAGTCGCAGTTCAGGATGTTCGCGCGGTGGCCGGGGCTGTTCATCCAGGCCTCCATCACCGCGGCGGCGTCGGCCTGGCCGCGGGCGATGTTCTCCCCGCCGAGGTTCGCTATGCCGAGCTTCTCCGCGCGGTCCCAGGGGGAGGCCCCGCTCGGGTCCGTGTGGTCGAAGAAGCCCCGCGCGGCCATGTCCTCGCTGAATGACTCGGCCAGCGCCGCCAGCGTGCTGGACGCGGTCACCGGGCTGCAGCCGGCCTTCGCCCGCTCCTCGTTGACCAGCGACAACACCTCGGCCTCGGCCTTGGACGCGGTGGACACGGCCTTCGACGGAGCCTTCTCGGGTGCCTTCTTCTCCGGCGCCTTGGTGGTCGGCTCGGTCTTCGGCTTCTCCTTGACGGGAGCCTTGGTCGACGGCTTCGCGGAGGGAGTCTTCGTCTCGGTCTTCTCCGGGGCCTTCGTCGGCGAGACCGACGGGGACGCGGAGCGCTCCAGGTCACGGCTCGTGCCCGAGTCCTCGCGCTCGTCCGTGGTGCCGTCCGTGCCGCCCTGGGTCTGCACGTCGCTCGGCGTGTCCTGGGCGCGGACCTTGTCCGCGTTGCCCCCGCCGATCGAGAGGCTGTCGCTGCCCGGTATCAGCCCGGAGGCGACCGCGACGGCACCCATCGCGACGGCGGCCGAGACACCGAGCAGACCGGTGCGTACGGGCGTCACGTTCTTCTTGCGGCGGCGGTGGCCGCGCCCGGAGCCGCCGTCCGGCGCATAGCCGGTCGTGGCGTGGGTGGCCGGGTCCGCGGCGAAGAGGTAGGTGTCGCTCTTCGAGTAGAGGTCGCCGGTCTCGTGTATGCCGCCCGGCGAGTCGTACATGCCCGCGGTCGCGTAGGGGCTGCCGTTCAGGTAGTCCCCGGCGGTCAGGTGGTCACCCGCGGTCGCGTAGTCGCCCTCACCCGCGTAATCACCCGAGTCTGCCGCCGCGTAACCGCCCGCGTATGTATCGTACGTTTGTGTGACCCCGGTGGCGCGGCCTGTGGCGGCGCGGCCGGCGGCGGAGCGTCGGTGGCGTCCCATCTCCTGGCCTTCCTCATCCTTGCGGTCAACGTTCCTCACCCGAACGAGTGAGGCTCATTGGGTCGGGACGGTACCCCATGGCGCAAGGGGAGGAAGTGCTCCGAGAGCATTTGGCCGGTTAGCGTGCAGCCATGAGCGAGGATGTAAGGCTGGTCGCGTGGGTACGCGGACGGGTCCAAGGTGTGGGTTTCCGCTGGTACACGCGGGCCAAGGCGCTGGAGATCGGCGGCCTGAGTGGTTTTGCTCTCAATTTGGGGGACGGACGGGTCCAAGTGGTCTCCGAAGGCCCTCGCGCCGGATGCCAGCGACTCCTCGACTGGCTCCAGGGGGACGACACGCCGGGCCGCGTCGACGGAGTCACTGAGATTTGGGACACCCCCCGCGGCGGCTACGACGGCTTCGCCATCCGGTGAGATCCACTCCGCTCCACCGGTCGCAACACCCCTGGCAGCGGGCGCGGGGCGTGCGCCGGGCACCTGCCACAGGCAGAAAGCGCCTGGTGGTTGCCAAGAATCGCTTGTCGTGGCAGGCTCCGCGAGTAAGGATGATCTCTACGCCCCCAGGGCCCCGAAACAGTGGCCGCGCCGCCCGTTCTCAAGCCGCGCGCCCCGGGTTGGCCCCCAATACGGGGCGTGATCGTGTTGACCGTCAAACTTTTTGGTGAGACGCTGAAAGTCCCCGCGCACCTTAGCTGTTTGGCATGTAAGAGCGGCAGCAAAAACTCGTCAGTGCCAAGCATCGCGGGTGCGATTCCCTCACGACCCACACCGCTTCGGTCGGTCACTCAGTGTGGAGGACCATCCATCATGGCAAAGGCGCTTCTCGGTTACGTCGGCGGCTCCGACCCGCGACTCATTGCCGAGATGCGACGGCTCCAGCAGCGCGTCCAGGACCTGGAATCCGAGCTCGTACGGATCCAGGCCGAGAACGACGCGCTCGCGGCTGCCGCTTCTCACGACTCGCTTCTCGAAAGCATCGACGTACCCCAGGCGGAGCCTGCGCTCACCTGATCACTGAATCGCATCGCGCCACCAGTGAACAGGCTGCCCGTGTCAGCCGCTGACAGAGTTGCAAGGGACGCTTCGGCGTCCCTTCTTTCTTGTCTTTCTTGCCCCCGCGCACTCTTTCACTGTCTTTAACGTTTGGTGTGCCCTGCACGTTCAAGGGTGAAACCGCGCGGTCATGGAGTGAGACCCACCCGGAAGGTAGAGTCCGGCTGCGTGCACCTCAAGGCCCTGACCCTGCGCGGGTTCAAATCGTTCGCCTCGGCGACCACGCTGCGGTTCGAGCCGGGCATCACCTGTGTCGTGGGCCCCAACGGCTCGGGCAAGTCCAATGTCGTGGACGCCCTCAGCTGGGTCATGGGTGAGCAGGGCGCCAAGTCGCTGCGCGGCGGCAAGATGGAGGACGTCATCTTCGCCGGCACCACCGGGCGGCCCCCGCTCGGCCGCGCCGAGGTGTCCCTGACCATCGACAACTCCGACGGCGCGCTGCCCATCGAGTACGCCGAGGTCACCATCACGCGGATCATGTTCCGCAACGGCGGCAGCGAGTACCAGATCAATGGCGACACGTGTCGCCTCCTCGACATCCAGGAACTCCTCTCCGACTCCGGCATTGGCCGCGAGATGCACGTCATCGTCGGACAGGGCCAGCTCGACTCCGTCCTGCACGCCGATCCGATGGGCCGCCGCGCCTTCATCGAAGAGGCAGCGGGCGTTCTCAAGCACCGCAAGCGCAAGGAGAAGGCGCTGCGGAAGCTGGACGCGATGCAGGCCAACCTCGCGCGTGTGCAGGACCTCACGGACGAACTGCGGCGCCAGCTGAAGCCGCTGGGCCGGCAGGCCGCCGTCGCCCGCCGGGCCGCCGTGATCCAGGCCGACCTCCGCGACGCCCGCCTCCGGCTGCTCGCCGACGATCTCGTACGGCTCCGGGGCGCGCTCCGGGCCGAGGTCGCCGACGAGGCCGCGCTCAAGGAACGCAAGGAGGCGGCCGAGGCCGAGCTGAAGAAGGCGCTCCAGCGGGAGGCGATGCTGGAGGACGAGGTACGGCGGCTCACCCCGCGCCTGCAGAGAGCACAGCAGACCTGGTACGAGCTGTCGCAGCTGGCCGAGCGGGTGCGCGGCACGATCTCCCTGGCGGACGCCCGGGTCAAGAGCGCGACCGCCCAGCCGCCGGAGGAGCGGCGCGGGCGCGACCCCGAGGACATGGAGCGCGAGGCCGCCCGGATCCGTGAGCAGGAGGCCGAGCTCGAAGCCGCCCTGGAGGCCGCCGAGCGGGCCCTGGAGGACACCGTCTCCCACCGGGCCGACCTCGAGCGCGAACTGGCCGTGGAGGAGCGTCGCCTGAAGGACGTGGCCCGCGCCATCGCCGACCGCCGCGAAGGTCTGGCCCGGCTGAACGGGCAGGTCAACGCGGCCCGTTCACGCGCCGCCTCCGCCCAGGCGGAGATCGACCGGCTCGCCTCCGCCCGCGACGAGGCGCAGGAACGGGCTGTCGCCGCCCAGGAGGAGTACGAGCAGCTCAAGGCCGAGGTCGACGGCCTGGACGCGGGCGACGAGGAACTCGCCGAGCGGCACGAGACGGCCAAGCGCGCCCTCGCCGACGCCGAGTCCGCCCTGACCGAGGCCCGTGAGGCCGCCACCGCGGCCGAACGCAAGCGCGCGGCCACGCAGGCCCGCCACGAGGCGCTGTCCCTGGGGCTTCGCCGGAAGGACGGCACCGGGGCGCTGCTCGTGGCGAAGGACCGGCTGACGGGTCTGCTGGGTCCGGCGGCCGAACTGCTCTCCGTCACACCCGGCCACGAGGTTCCGGTCGCGGCGGCCTTCGGTGCGGCGGCGGACGCGATCGCGGTGACCAGCCCGTCCGCGGCGGCGGACGCCATCCGCCTGCTCCGTAAGCAGGACGGGGGACGGGCGGCGCTGTTGCTGGCGGGGGCGCCGGACGCTCCCGCCGCCGGGGAAGCGTCCGGCGACACCGGCGGCGTACCGGGAGGGGCCGGAGAGGGCGCCCGTGGGACGTTCTCCGGGGGAGATCCGGAGCGCGGCGGTCCGCCGTTCGCCGCCGATCTTGTCCGTGGGCCCTCCGATCTCATGCCTGCCGTACGCCGGCTGCTGCGGGGCATCGTCGTGGTCGGGACGCTGGAGGACGCCGAGGATCTCGTCTACTCCCGGCCCGAGCTGACCGCGGTGACCGCCGAGGGGGATCTGCTCGGGGCGCACTTCGCCCAGGGCGGTTCCGCCGGGGCGCCGAGCCTGCTCGAAGTACAGGCCTCCGTCGACGAGGCGGCGGCCGAGCTGGAAGAACTGGGCGTGCTGTGCGAGGAGTTGACCGAGGAGCAGCACCGGGCCGCCGAGCTGCGCAGGGAACGGACCGCGCTCGTCGAGGAGTTGGGCGAACGGCGACGGGCCGGTGAGCGGGAGAAGTCCCAGGTCGCCCAGCAGCTCGGGCGGTTGGCCGGGCAGGCGCGGGGCGCCGCGGGAGAGGCCGAGCGGAGCACCGCGGCGGCCGCCCGTGCACAGGAGGCCCTCGAACGGGCCGTGCAAGAGGCGGAGGAGCTGGCCGAACGGCTCGCCGTCGCCGAGGAGATGCCGTTCGAGGAGGAGCCCGACACCTCCGTACGGGACCGGCTCGCGGCCGACGGGGCCAACGCCCGGCAGACCGAGATGGAGGCCCGGCTCCAGACACGTACGCACGAGGAGCGGGTCAAGGGGCTTGCCGGGCGGGCCGATTCGCTGGACCGGGCCGCGCGCGCCGAACGTGAGGCACGCGCGCGTGCCGAGCAGCGCAAGGCACGGCTGCGGCACGAGGCCGCCGTCGCCGGGGCCGTCGCCTCCGGTGCGCGGCAGCTCCTCGCGCACGTCGAGGTCTCGCTCGCCCGGGCGGACGAGGAGCGTACGGCCGCGGAGCGCGCCAAGGCGCGGCGCGAGCAGGACCTCGTCGTCGCCCGGAACGAGGGCCGCGACCTGAAGGCCGAGCTCGACAAGCTCACGGACTCGGTGCACCGCGGCGAGGTACTCGGGGCCGAGAAGCGGATGCGGATCGAGCAGCTGGAGGCCAAGGCGCTGGAGGAGCTGGGCGTCGAACCGGCGGGACTGATCGCGGACTTCGGGCCCGACCAGCTCGTACCGCCCTCCCTGCCTGCCGAGGGCGAGGAGCTGCCGGAGGATCCCGAGCATCCGCGCAACCAGCCCCGCCGCTTCCACCGCGCCGAGCAGGAGAAGCGGCTCAAGTCCGCCGAACGGGCCTACCAGCAGCTGGGCAAGGTCAATCCGCTCGCCCTGGAGGAGTTCTCCGCGCTGGAGGAGCGCCACAAGTTCCTCAGCGAGCAGCTGGAGGACCTGAAGAAGACGCGTGCCGATCTTCTTCAGGTGGTGAAGGAGGTCGACGAGCGGGTCGAGCAGGTCTTCACGCAGGCGTTCTGGGACACGGCTCGGGAGTTCGAAGGGGTCTTCAGCCGGCTGTTCCCGGGTGGGGACGGGCGGCTGATCCTCACCGATCCCGACAACATGCTCACCACGGGCGTCGATGTCGAGGCGCGGCCGCCGGGGAAGAAGGTCAAGCGGCTGTCGCTGCTGTCCGGCGGGGAGCGGTCGCTGACCGCCGTGGCCATGCTCGTGTCGATCTTCAAGGCGCGGCCCAGTCCGTTCTATGTGATGGACGAGGTCGAGGCGGCGCTGGACGACACGAATCTTCAGCGGCTGATCCGGATCATGCAGGAGCTGCAGGAGGCTTCGCAGTTGATCGTGATCACGCATCAGAAGCGGACGATGGAAGTCGCTGACGCGCTGTATGGCGTGTCCATGCAGGGGGATGGTGTTTCCAAGGTGATCAGTCAGCGGTTGCGGTAGCGCCGGGCGGTCGGTCGTCTTTCGGGTGCGGGTTCGTTGTGGCTGGTCGCGCAGTTCCCCGCGCCCCCTACGGAGCGTCTCGTTTCCGTATCTTCAAGAGTTGAACACATCCTCGTCACCATGGGTCTCGTTGGTCACATCCACCCCCTCTTGACTTCGAAACTTGAAGGCATAGTCTCGACGGCGTTGCTTTTACCTTCAGGTGGTGGGCGGCGTAAACGTGTGCGCCACTGGAAACACCGTCCTGAAGGGCTCGCCCCCACCCCCGGCAGTGAGGCCGGTGGCCCGAGGAGTTACACGTGACCAGCTCAGCGCAGCCGCTCAAGTCAGGAGCCCGCGAGGCTCACCCCGAACACCTCGGGCACGTCATCTTCATCGCGGCGGCGGCCGCGATGGGCGGTTTTCTCTTCGGTTACGACAGTGCCGTGATCAACGGCGCGGTCGAGGCCATCCGGCACCGCTACGACATCGGCTCCGCGGCCCTCGCCCAGGTCATCGCCATCGCGCTGATCGGCTGTGCGATCGGCGCCGCCACCGCGGGCCGGATCGCCGACCGCATCGGCCGTATCCGCTGCATGCAGATCTCGGCCGTGCTCTTCACCGTCAGTGCCGTCGGCTCCGCGCTGCCCTTCGCCCTGTACGACCTGGCCTTCTGGCGGGTCGTCGGCGGCTTCGCCATCGGTATGGCCTCGGTCATCGGCCCGGCCTACATCGCCGAGGTCGCCCCCGCCGCGTACCGGGGACGGCTCGGCTCCTTCCAGCAGGCCGCGATCGTCATCGGCATCGCCATCTCGCAGCTGGTCAACTGGGGCATCCTGAACGCCGCCGGTGGCGACCAGCGCGGCGAGATCATGGGCCTGGAAGCCTGGCAGGTCATGCTCGGCGTCATGGTCATCCCGGCCGTCCTGTACGGGCTGCTGTCGTTCGCGATCCCCGAGTCGCCGCGCTTTCTGATCTCCGCGGGCAAGGACGAGCGCGCCCGTGAGGTGCTGCGCGAGGTCGAGGGCGACAACGTCGACCTGGACGCCCGCGTCGCCGAGATCGAGCACGCCATGAAGAGCGAGCACAAGTCGGTCTTCAAGGACCTGCTGGGCGGGACCTTCTTCTTCAAGCCGATCGTCTGGATCGGCATCGGCCTCTCGGTCTTCCAGCAGTTCGTCGGCATCAACGTCGCGTTCTACTACTCCTCGACGCTGTGGCAGTCGGTCGGCGTCGACCCGTCCGAGTCCTTCTTCTACTCGTTCACGACCTCGATCATCAACATCGTCGGCACCGTGATCGCGATGATCTTCGTCGACCGGATCGGCCGCAAGCCGCTCGCGCTCATCGGCTCCGTGGGCATGGTCATCGGGCTTGGCCTGGAGGCCTGGGCCTTCTCGTTCGACCTCGTCGACGGCAAGCTGCCAGCCACGCAGGGCTGGGTCGCCCTGATCGCCGCCCATGTGTTCGTGCTCTTCTTCGCCCTCTCCTGGGGTGTCGTCGTCTGGGTCTTCCTCGGCGAGATGTTCCCGAACAAGATCCGCGCCGCCGCCCTCGGCGTCGCGGCCTCCGCACAGTGGATCGCCAACTGGGCCATCACCGCGAGCTTCCCGTCGCTGGCCGACTGGAACCTCTCCCTGACCTACGTGATCTACACGGTCTTCGCCGCGCTCTCCATCCCGTTCGTGCTCAAGTTCGTGACGGAGACCAAGGGCAAGACCCTGGAGGAGATGGGCTAGGCCCGTCCGTCCGGCGGGCCTCCGCGGGTCGCGACGCGCGAGTCCTCGCCGGTTCCCCGAACTCGGGGAGAAGGGCCAAGTCCCCGCTGCCCCTCTCCCCGTATCCGTAGGACGTACTGCCCCGGCTCGGCCTCGAAGATCCGCCCCAGGATCTACAGGCCCTTGAGCCGGGGCAGTACGTTCTCGCAGAACAGGTGCATGCTGCGCCAGCCCTCGTCGACCGGCATCCCGCCGGACAGCGGATGCAGTACGTAGCTGTCGAGGCCCTGTGCCAGGCACTCGTCCGGCGTAACGATCCGGTAGACGCCCTCGGCGCGTAGCTCGTCGACCGTCGTGGCCGCCGACCTCACCGCCGAGCGGATGTCGGACGACTGCCAGGAGGCGTACGTCCTCGCCTCGTGCAGGAAGTGCTCGCCGTGCTCGGCCCATACGCGGTCCGGGTCCTCGGCGAGGTGCAGGAGAGGGGTGACCGCCGAGGGCATCATGGTCCAGCCCTCCTTGCCGTACTCGACCAGCCGCTCCTTGTAGTAGGCCTCCAGCTCCGGCAGATGCGCGCTCGGGAAGAACGGCAGTCCGAGCCGGGCCGCGCGCCGGGCCGCCGCCTTGGAGGAGCCGCCGACCAGCAGCAGGGGGTGCGGATCAGAGAAGGGGCGCGGTGTGACCCGTGCCGTACGGCCCCGGTACTCGAACTCCTCGCCGGTCCATGCCTTCAGCAGGGTCTCCAGGAGCTCGTCCTGGAGACGGCCGCGTCGCTTCCACTCCACGTCGAAGATCGCGTACTCCTCGGGCCGGTAGCCGATCCCCGCGACCGTGATCAGCCGGCCGCCGCTCAGCAGGTCGAGTACGGCGATGTCCTCGGCCAGCCGCAGTGGATCGTGCAGCGGGCCGATGATCGCTGAGACGGTGACCGCGATGCGCCGGGTCGCGCCGAAGACCGCGCCCGCGAAGGTGAACGGCGAGGGCAGCCAGTTGTTGTCGACGCCGTGGTGCTCCTCGGTCTGCACGGTGGTCATCCCGCGGTCGTCGGCGTAAGTGGCCATCTCCAGCGCGGCCTTGTAGCGGGCGCTGAGCGAGGCGGGTGTCGCGCCGGGCTCAACGAGGTTGAAACGTACGACCGTTGCGGGCATGGGAAAGTCCCCCTTCGCCGAGCCGGGTGGGGTGCCGGTGATGTCGGTGCAGGGGGACGGTAGCTGACGGATCGTCAGACAGCCAGAGCGGCGGGCTTCTTGGCCGACTCCGACTCGGACTCCGACGTCGACTCCGACTCCGACTCCGACTCCGGCCCCGGCCCCGGCCCCGGCCCCGGCCCCGGCCCCGGCCCCGGCCCCGGCCCCGGCTCGGGCGCGGTCATCGCGGGCTTCGGGAGCAGCGCGTACAGGAGGAAGGAGACGACGATGGTGGCCACCCGGCCGAGGCCGTACTCGCCGACCGGGTTGCCGGAGGCCGGCGGTCCGGTGAATCGGTCGGACGTGGTGAAGAGGAGTCCCGCACCCGGGCCGACGGCCCACGCGGCGACCGCGGCCCGGGCGAAGCCGCCGCGGTACCGGTAGGCGCTGGTGCGCGTGGTGTCGAGCAGCGCCTTCGCGTCGTACCCCGGCGGCGCAGCATGTCCGCCCCGCAGACGCCGACCCAGGCGGAGAACGCGACCGCGAGCATCGACAGGAACGCGATGAACGAGCTCATGAAGCTGGTCGCGAAGAGCATCAGGACGCCGCCGAGGACCAGCGAGATCACCGCGTTCACCGGCACGGCCCAGTGGACGCTGTGCGTACCGTGACGCATCCGATACCGGGTGCGCTGTGACTCCGCCCCTGAGGGGCTTCCGGCCGACACAGGAACGGGCGGCGGGCCGATCCGGCCGGTGGGGCATGCAGCCCCGCGCTCGGAAACGAACGGCCGAGCGGGAGGTCACGCCATACTGGAGCTGTTATGGAAATCGTCATCCTTGCTGTAGTCATCGCCGTGGTCGTGATCGGCGCGCTCGGCGGGCTCGTCATCGGCAGCCGCAAGCGGAAGCAGCTGCCCCCGTCGCCCCCCGCCGCCCCCGACATCACCGCTCCGCCGGCCGAGCCGCATATCGGCGACGAGGCCGAGACGCCGCGCGACGAACCGCGCCGCACGATAGAGGAGGTGGATCTTCCGGACACCTCGTCGGGCGCGCCGGTCGCCGTCGACGAGCCCGCGCCGGTGGTCGAAGCGCCCCCGGTCGAGATCCCGGAGCCGACCGCGGGCCGCCTGGTCCGCCTGCGCGCCCGCCTCTCCCGCTCGCAGAACGCGCTCGGCAAGGGGCTGCTCACGCTCCTCTCGCGCGAGCACCTCGACGAGGACACCTGGGAGGAGATCGAGGACACCCTGCTCACCGCCGACGTCGGCGTGCAGCCCACCCAGGAGCTGGTCGAGCGGCTGCGCGAGCGCGTACGGGTGCTCGGCACACGCACTCCGGACGAGCTGCGGTCCCTGCTGCGCGAGGAACTGCTCACCCTCCTCGTGCCCGACTTCGACCGCACGGTGAACACCGAGTCCGGTCTGGTCACCCCGGGCATCGTGATGGTCGTCGGGGTCAACGGCACCGGCAAGACCACCACCACCGGCAAGCTCGCGCGCGTGCTCGTCGCCGACGGCAAGCACGTGGTGCTCGGCGCGGCCGACACCTTCCGTGCGGCCGCCGCAGACCAGCTGCAGACCTGGGGCGAGCGCGTCGGCGCCCGTACCGTACGCGGCCCCGAGGGCGGCGACCCCGCGTCCATCGCCTTCGACGCCGTCAAGGAAGGCATCCAGGAGGGCGCGGACGTCGTACTCATCGACACCGCGGGCCGGCTGCACACCAAGACCGGCCTCATGGACGAGCTCGGCAAGGTCAAGCGCGTCGTGGAGAAGCACGCCCCGCTGGACGAGGTGCTGCTCGTCCTGGACGCCACGACCGGTCAGAACGGTCTGGTCCAGGCCCGGGTCTTCGCCGAGGTCGTCGACATCACCGGCATCGTCCTGACCAAGCTCGACGGCACGGCCAAGGGCGGCATCGTCATCGCCGTCCAGCGTGAACTCGGCGTCCCCGTCAAGCTCGTCGGCCTCGGCGAGGGCGCGGACGACCTGGCCCCGTTCGAGCCGGAAGCGTTCGTGGATGCCCTTATCGGAGAGTGACGTCCCGTACGAGAGGTACGTACGCGAGGAAGGGCCCCAGTCCATGGTGCAGATGGAGTGGGGCCCTTCCGTATGGGTTGGTCCATGCGCGCGTTGGTCTACGCGCGCGAGCGATGCGCCACGTACGCCAGCGTCCCCAGCAACAGCCGTGCCGCGGGCGGCTTCGTGGCCGAGTCGAGGGCGGGGGAGCGGAGCCAGTGGACCGGGCCGAGGCCGGCGCGGTCGGAGGGCGGGGCCGTGATGTACGCGCCGGGGCCCAGGCCGTGCAGGTCGAGCGCGGCGTCGTCCCAGCCCATGCGGTAGAGCAGATCGGGCAGTTCGGCCGCGGCGCCGGGAGCGACGAAGAAGTGGGCGCGGCCGTCCGGGGTGGCGATCACGGGGCCCACCGGGAGCCCCATGCGTTCGAGCCGGACCAGGGCACGGCGGCCGGCCGGCTCGGCGACCTCGATGATGTCGAAGGCGCGGCCCACGGGAAGCATCACCGCGGCACCGGGGAACTCGCCCCAGGCCTGCGTCACTTCGCCGAGTGTGGCGCCGGCCGGGACGACGGGGGCGAAGTCCAGGGGGTGCGCGCCGGGTGCCGGGCAGTCGGCCCGGCCGCACGAGCAGGTCCCCGCGGCGGTCCGGGCGCCGGGCGCCACGTCCCAGCCCCACAGCCCCGTGAACTCGGCCACGGCCGTGCACTCCGAGGAGCGGCCGCGGCGACGAGAGCCGGACCGGATTTCGCGGATGCCGCCGATCGTGAAGCCCATGCCCCCTCCAACGGGTCCAGCGCGCCGGTGGTTACGTGACGGAACGGAACCGTAACTCTCTGTTCCCGACCCTGTGCAGTTCATGCGGCGCCCGGTGGTGTCACGGGTGGTGCGTCCGGCTTCGCGCGCCCCGATGTGCATCGCTCCGCCCACTCCCGGCCGTCATGTGTCAAGTGAATCGCGTACAGGCCGCCGGGAGTTCATTCGAAGGGGTGGCGAATGGTGGCGTTTCCGGGATCGCCATGGCTGGAGGGGTGATCGTAGGATTACCGTGAGTGCACGGGTCCTGGGGACGCATGCACTCGCGGGTATGCCGGAGGCAACTCGGCTTCCCGTTCGATGGGTGAGAACCACCGGACGGACGACCATATGTACCGGCATTCTGGTAGGGCTTGGCGCACACAGCGCACAAGTGGGTTCAGGGATGGGGGCGTTCCAGTGGGCGGCAACGGCGGAGGCGGGACGACTGCTGACAAGCGCCCCAATGAGCTGTTGGGCTCGTGGTTCGTGCGCAGCGGTTGGTCCAAGGGTGAGCTGGCGCGGCAAGTCAACCGCAGAGCGCGCCAGTTGGGAGCCAACCACATCTCGACGGACACCTCGCGCGTCCGCCGCTGGCTGGACGGCGAGAATCCCCGCGAGCCCATCCCGCGCATCCTCTCCGAGCTGTTCTCCGAGCGCTTCGGCTGTGTCGTCGCCGTCGAGGACCTGGGCCTGCGCGCCGCGCACCAGTCACCGTCCGTGTCCGGCGTCGACCTGCCCTGGACCGGTCCGCAGACCGTCGCCCTGATCGGTGAGTTCTCGCGCAGCGACCTGATGCTGGCGCGCCGCGGATTCCTCGGCACGTCACTGGCGCTCTCCGCGGGCCCCTCGCTGATCGAGCCCATGCAGCGCTGGCTGGTGCCCAGCCCCGTCACCCCCCGTGAGCAGCCCGAGTCCGCCGCCGCCTCCCGCCGCCCCGGCCGGCTCTCCCAGCCCGAGCTGGACCTCCTCGAATCCACCACGGTCATGTTCCGCCAGTGGGACGCGCAATGCGGCGGCGGCCTGCGCCGCAAGGCGGTCGTCGGCCAGCTGCACGAGGTGACCGACCTCCTCCAGGAGCCCCAGCCCGAGGCCACCACCAGGCGCCTGTTCAAGGTCGCCGCCGAGCTCGCGGAGCTGGCGGGCTGGATGAGCTACGACGTCGGGCTCCAGCCGACCGCCCAGAAGTACTTCGTCCTCGCCCTGCACGCCGCCAAGGAGGCCGCCGACAAGCCGCTCGGCTCGTACGTGCTGTCCAGCATGAGCCGCCAGATGATCCACCTCGGCCGGCCCGACGACGCTCTGGAACTGATCCACCTCGCCCAGTACGGAAGCCGCGACTGCGCGAGCCCCCGAACCCAGTCCATGCTGTATGCGATGGAGGCCCGGGCCTACGCCAACATGGGGCAGCCCGGAAAGTGCAAGCGAGCCGTCCGGATGGCCGAGGACACCTTCGGCGACGCGGTCGAGTCCGGCGAGCCCGAGCCCGACTGGATCCGCTTCTTCTCCGAGGCCGAGCTGCACGGCGAGAACTCCCACTCCTTCCGCGACCTCGCCTACGTCGCGGGCCGCAGCCCCACGTACGCCTCGCTGGCCGAGCCCGTCATGCAGAAGGCCGTGGACCTCTTCGAGAAGGACACCGAGCACCAGCGTTCGTACGCACTCAACCTCGTCGGGATGGGCACGGTGCATCTCCTGCGGCGGGAGCCCGAGCAGAGCACGGTCCTGGTGCGCCAGGCCCTCAGGATCGCCAAGAAGGTGCGCTCCGAGCGGGTCAACACTCGTATCCGAAAAACCGTCGACACGGCTGTACGCGATTTCGGGGATCTCGCCGCCGTGGTGGACCTGACCGAGCAGCTCGCCATCGATCTGCCCGAGACCGCCGAGGCGGTCTGACCCCAGTACCCCGGCCGCGGCCGCCGTCCTTAACAGCCCGACTCGGCTCCCCCATGCCAGGTCATCGGACGGCCGGCCGCGGCCGGTTCCATACCTTCAGTGAAGGTTGCGCCACGATAACGATCGCGCGGACCGGCATCAGCCAGTTCATCGACGCGTAACACACAGGACCTCTTCGTCACTGCGGCGAAACATCGAGGGGTGCCGGTCGAAACGGCGCTGCGCCAATCTCTGGCGCATAACCGGCCCACCCCTCATAACCGCTCATGGCTTCGCCCGCACGGGGCCGTACCAAACGACGAGGAGACGCCGATGGCACCAGCCATCACGCTTGCCGCAGACGCTCCCACGCTGTCTGCCGCCAACACCGGGTTCATGCTCATCTGTTCCGCCCTGGTGCTGATCATGACTCCCGGACTCGCCTTCTTCTACGGAGGCATGGTCCGGGTCAAGAGCACCCTGAACATGTTGATGATGAGCTTCATCAGCATGGGGATCGTCACCATCCTGTGGGTGCTCTACGGCTTCTCGCTCGCCTTCGGCACCGACTCGGGCAGCATCATCGGCTGGTCCTCGGACTACGTGGGCCTCAGCGGAATCGGCATCACGCAGCTCTGGGACGGCTACACCATCCCGATCTACGTCTTCGCCGTCTTCCAGCTGATGTTCGCGATCATCACGCCCGCCCTGATCAGCGGCGCCGTCGCGGACCGGGTGAAGTTCACGGGCTGGGCGCTGTTCGTCGCCCTGTGGGCCACGGTCGTCTACTTTCCGGTCGCGCACTGGGTCTGGGGCGCTGGCGGCTGGGCCTTCGAGCTCGGCGTCATCGACTTCGCCGGTGGTACGGCGGTCCACATCAACGCGGGTGCCGCGGCACTCGGTGTGATCCTCGTGATCGGCAAGCGCGTCGGCTTCAAGAGGGACCCGATGCGCCCGCACAGCCTGCCGCTGGTCATGCTCGGCGCCGGTCTGCTGTGGTTCGGCTGGTTCGGATTCAACGCCGGCTCCTGGCTCGGCAACGACGACGGCGTCGGCGCGCTGATGTTCATCAACACGCAGATCGCCACCGCCGCGGCCATGCTGGCCTGGCTCGCCTACGAGAAGATCCGCCACGGCGCGTTCACCACGCTCGGTGCCGCCTCCGGCGCGGTCGCCGGTCTGGTCGCCATCACCCCGTCGGGTGGTGCGGTCTCCCCGCTCGGCGCGATCGCCGTCGGTGCCATCGCGGGCATCCTCTGCGCCATGGCCGTCGGCCTGAAGTACAAGTTCGGCTACGACGACTCGCTCGACGTCGTCGGCGTCCACCTCGTCGGCGGTGTCGTCGGCTCCCTGCTGATCGGCTTCTTCGCCACCGGTGGCGGCCAGTCCGACGTGGCGGGCCTCTTCTACGGCGGCGGCCTCGACCAGTTCTGGAAGCAGTGCGCCGGTGTCTTCGCGGTCCTCGCCTACTCCCTCGTGGCCTCCGCGGTGCTCGCTTTCCTGATCGACAAGACGATCGGGATGCGCGTCTCCGAGGACGACGAGATCGCGGGCATCGACCAGGCCGAGCACGCCGAGACCGCATACGACTTCAGCGGTGGCGGCGGCGGCGCGTCCTTCAGCGCCGCACCCTCCCCGGCCCAGGGCACTCCGGCCAAGAAGGTGGACGCATGAAGCTCATCACCGCCGTCGTGAAGCCCCACCGGCTCGACGAGATCAAGGAGGCCCTCCAGGCCTTCGGCGTCCACGGCCTCACGGTCACCGAGGCGAGCGGTTACGGTCGTCAGCGGGGGCACACCGAGGTCTACCGCGGTGCCGAGTACACCGTCGACCTCGTTCCCAAGATCCGCATCGAGGTGCTGGTCGAGGACGACGACGCCGAGCAGCTGCTCGACGTCATCGTGAAGGCGGCCCGTACCGGCAAGATCGGGGACGGCAAGGTCTGGTCCGTCCCGGTCGAGACGGCGGTCCGGGTCCGGACCGGCGAGCGCGGACCCGACGCGCTGTAGGCAGAACAAGAACAGGAGCCACTGGGTGACGAGTACGGACGTGCGTACGGAAGCAGAGGACTCGGGACCCAGCGGCTATGCGGCGGCCCGGCTGCGCCTCCTCCAGGAGGGGGCGCGGTCCGGGCCGCCGCGCCGTGCGGCCCTCGCCGAACTGACCGACGACTGGCTGTCCGGTCTGTTCGACGCGGGCGCCGGCGAACTGCGCGGCATCTCGCTCGTCGCCGTCGGCGGCTACGGCCGCGGCGAGCTCTCCCCGCGCAGCGACCTCGACCTGCTGCTCCTGCACGACGGCAGCGCCGACTCCGGCGCGGTGGCCTCCCTCGCCGACCGCATCTGGTACCCGGTCTGGGACCTCGGCCTCGACCTCGACCACTCCGTCCGTACGCCCGCCGAGGCACGCAAGGTCGCGGGCGAGGACCTCAAGGTCCAGCTCGGACTGCTGGACGCCCGGCATCTCGCAGGCGACCTCGGCCTCACCGCAGGACTGCGCACGGCCGTCCTCGCCGACTGGCGCAACCAGGCGCCGAAACGTCTCCCCGAACTCCAGGAACTGTGCGCCGAACGCGCCGAGCGCCAGGGCGAGTTGCAGTTCCTCCTCGAACCCGACCTCAAGGAGGCCCGCGGCGGCCTGCGCGACGACACCGCGCTGCGCGCCGTCGCCGCCTCCTGGCTCGCCGACGCCCCGCGCGAGGGCCTCGCCGACGCCCGCAGGCGCCTCCTCGACGTCCGTGACGCCCTGCACCTCGCCACCGGCCGCGCCACCGACCGCCTCTCCCTCCAGGAGCAGGACCAGGTCGCCGCCGAACTCGGCCTGCTCGACGCCGACACACTGCTGCGCCAGGTGTACGAGGCCGCCCGCGTCGTCTCGTACGCCAGTGATGTCACCTGGCGCGAGGTGGGGCGTGTGCTTCGGTCGCGCGCCGTGCGGCCGCGGCTGCGCGCCATGCTGGGCGGCGGCAAGCCGACCGCCGAGCGTTCACCGCTGGCCGAGGGAGTCGTCGAGCAGGACGGCGAGGTCGTCCTCGCCCGCGCCGCCCGCCCCGACCGCGACCCCGTGCTGCCGCTGCGCGCCGCCGCCGCGGCCGCCCAGGCGGGTCTGCCCCTCTCCCTGCACGCGGTCCGCCGCATGGCCGCCGGGGTCCGCCCGCTGCCCACGCCCTGGCCCGCCGAGGCCCGCGAGCAGCTCGTCACGCTGCTCGGCTCGGGCCCCTCGACCATCGAGGTCTGGGAGGCACTGGAGGCGGAGGGCCTGATCACCCGGCTGCTGCCCGACTGGGAGCGCGTCCGCTGCCGCCCGCAGCGCAACGCCGTCCACATCTGGACCGTCGACCGCCACCTGATCGAGACGGCCGTCCGCGCCGCGGAGTTCACCCGCCGCGTCCACCGCCCCGACCTGCTGCTGGTCTCCGCCCTGCTGCACGACATCGGCAAGGGCTGGCCCGGCGACCACTCCGTGGCCGGCGAGATCATCGCGCGGGACGTGGCCGCCCGGATCGGCTTCGACCGCTCGGACGTGGCCGTGCTCGCCACACTCGTACGTCATCACCTGCTGCTCGTCGAGACGGCGACCCGGCGCGACCTGGAGGACCCGGCCACCGTGCGCTCGGTCGCCGAGGCGGTCGGCTCGCAGGGCACGCTGGAGCTGCTGCACGCGCTGACCGAGGCCGACGCGCTGGCCACCGGGCCCGCCGCCTGGTCCTCGTGGCGCGCCTCCCTCGTCGCCGACCTGGTCAAGCGGGTCTCCGCCGTGCTCGCCGGGGACACCCCCGAGGAGCCCGAGGCCGCAGCGCCCACCGCCGAACAGGAGCGGCTCGCCATCGAGGCGTTCCGCACCGGCGGACCCGTACTCGCGCTGCGCGCCCAGACCGAGCCGCCGGCCGAACCGCCCGCCGAGGAACCGTCCGGCGACCCGGAGCCCCTCGGTGTGGAACTGCTCATCGCGGTACCGGACCAGAAGGGCGTCCTCCCGGCCGTCGCGGGCGTCCTCGCCATGCACCGGCTCACCGTGCGCACGGCTGAGCTGCGGGCGCTGGACCTGCCCGACGGCGTCTCCGGCTCCGTGCTGCTCCTCGACTGGCGGGTCGCCGCCGAGTACGGCTCACTGCCGCAGGCCGCCCGGCTGCGCGCCGATCTCGTACGCGCCCTGGACGGGTCCCTCGACATCGCAGGGCGTCTCGCCGAGCGGGACGCCGCGTATCCGCGCCGGCGGGGGATCGTGGCGCCGCCCGCCCGGGTGACCGTGGCCTCCGCCGCGTCCCGGCTCGCCACCGTCATCGAGGTGCGCGCCCATGACGCGCCTGGGCTGCTGCACCGGATCGGGCGGGCGCTGGAGCAGGCGCAGGTGCGTGTCCGTAGTGCGCACGTGTCCACGCTGGGTGCGAACGCGGTGGACGCGTTCTATGTGACGGGGCCCGAGGGGGCGCCGTTGCCGGGGGAGCAGGCGGCTTCGCTTGCCCGGGCGTTGGAAGACACGTTGCGGGAGTGAGTGTCGTGCGGGAAGGTCGTTCGATGCCTGCGGGCCGCCAGTGGCTGATCGCGCAGTTCCCCGCGCCCCTTCAGGGGCGCGGGCCCGGAACCCTGTGACGGGGTGGAGACCCTTCCTGGCGCGGACAGATACCCTGGAGGGCGGACCTGCCCCCCTGCCCCCTACTTGAGGATTCGCGACCGCCGTGTTCGACACTCTCTCCGATCGCCTCGCAGCGACATTCAAGAACCTTCGCGGCAAGGGGCGCCTGTCCGAGGCGGACATCGACGCCACCGCGCGCGAGATCCGTATCGCCCTGCTGGAGGCGGATGTCGCGCTCCCGGTCGTGCGGGCCTTCATCAAGCAGGTCAAGGAGAGGGCCCTCGGGGCCGAGGTGTCGCAGGCACTGAACCCCGCCCAGCAGGTCATCAAGATCGTCAACGAGGAGCTCGTCGGCATCCTCGGCGGCGAGACCCGTCGGCTGCGCTTCGCCAAGCAGCCGCCGACCGTGATCATGCTCGCGGGTCTGCAGGGTGCCGGTAAGACCACGCTCGCCGGAAAGCTCGGCAAGTGGCTCCAGGGCCAGGGGCACGCCCCGCTGCTGGTCGCCTGCGACCTCCAGCGCCCGAACGCGGTGACCCAGCTGAGCGTCGTCGCCGAGCGCGCCGGGGTCGGCGTCTACGCCCCCCAGCCGGGCAACGGCGTCGGTGACCCGGTCCAGGTCGCCAAGGACTCCATCGAGTACGCGAAGCAGAAGCAGCACGACGTCGTCATCGTCGACACCGCCGGCCGCCTCGGTATCGACCAGGAGCTGATGCAGCAGGCCGCGGACATCCGCGACGCGGTCTCGCCGGACGAGATCCTCTTCGTCGTCGACGCGATGGTCGGCCAGGACGCGGTCAACACCGCCGAGGCCTTCCGTGACGGCGTCGGCTTCGACGGCGTGGTCCTCTCCAAGCTCGACGGCGACGCCCGTGGTGGTGCCGCTCTCTCCATCGCGCACGTCACCGGCCGCCAGGTCATGTTCGCCTCGAACGGCGAGAAGCTGGACGACTTCGACGCGTTCCACCCGGACCGCATGGCGTCCCGCATCCTCGGCATGGGCGACATGCTCACGCTGATCGAGAAGGCCGAGCAGACCTTCTCGCAGCAAGAGGCCGAGCAGATGGCCGAGAAGCTGGCCTCCAAGAAGGGCCAGGACTTCACGCTCGACGACTTCCTGGCCCAGATGGAGCAGGTCAGGAAGATGGGCTCCATCTCCAAGCTGCTCGGCATGCTCCCAGGCATGGGTCAGATCAAGGACCAGATCAACAACCTCGACGAGCGTGACGTCGACCGCACGGCCGCCATCATCAAGTCGATGACGCCGGGCGAGCGCCAGGAGCCGACGATCATCAACGGCTCGCGCCGTGCCCGTATCGCCAAGGGTTCCGGTGTCGAGGTCAGCGCGGTCAAGGGCCTGGTCGAGCGGTTCTTCGAGGCCCGCAAGATGATGTCCCGCATGGCCCAGGGCGGCGGGATGCCGGGCATGCCCGGGATGCCGGGCACCGGTGGTGGCGCCGGCCGCTCGAAGAAGCAGCCCAAGAAGGCCAAGGGCAAGCAGCGCTCCGGCAACCCGATGAAGCGAAAGCAGCAGGAGGAAGAGGCCGCCGCACGCCGCGAGGCAGCGGGCCAGGCCGGCGGCGCCTTCGGCCTGCCGGGCGGCCAGCAGCAGCCGCAGGACTTCGAGCTGCCGGACGAGTTCAAGAAGTTCATGGGCTGACGACTTTTCGGTACGAGGCTGGGGGCGCCCTTCTTTGGAAGGGCGCCCCCAGCCTCGTTTGTGCGGGTGCGGGTGCGGGTGCCGGCTCTGGCGCCGGAGCCGGAGTCGGCCCTTCGCGCGCATGCTGGTGCGGCCTTCGTGTCGTAACGTCCGCATATGAGCAACCCTGTGCCGCCGCGCAAGACCCCCGACCGGCCGTGGCGCTCCGAGGGCACTCCGGAGGAGGAGCCGCCGAAGCCGTCGCCGGGTGGGAGGCGGATGCGCGGCGGCTGGTGGGGCCTGGCCCTCACCGCCCTGATCGTCTTCCTCATCTGCTACCTCGGGCTGTCCCTCTTCAACGAGGGCGACGAACCGACGATCTCGTACACGGAGTTCAGCAAGCAGGTCGACGACGGCAACGTCACCAAGATCTACTCCAAGGGCGACGCGATCCAGGGCCAGCTCAAGAAGGCGCAGGACAAACCCGGGGACGACGGGAAGTACACCAAGTTCAAGACCCAGCGCCCGGTCTTCGCCGACGACCAGCTCTGGGAACAGCTGGACAAGCACAACGTCACCGTGACGGCCGAGCCGGTGGTCCAGCAGCGCAGCCTCCTGGCCAACCTGCTGATCTCGCTGGCGCCGATGCTCCTGCTGGTCGTCCTGTGGATCTTCATCGCCCGGCGGATGCGCGGGGGCCTCGGCGGCGCCGGCGGCATGCTCGGCCGCAAGGCACCGCCCAAGCCGGTCGAACTGCAGCCCGGCGCCGAGCGCACGACGTTCGCGGACGTGGCCGGTATCGACGAGGTCGAGGGCGAGCTCAACGACGTGGTCGACTTCCTGAAGAACCCGGACGCCTACCGCAGGATGGGCGCGAAGATGCCACGCGGGGTGCTGCTCGCGGGCGCGCCCGGGACAGGCAAGACGCTGCTCGCGCGGGCTGTCGCCGGGGAGGCGGGAGTGCCGTTCTTCTCGGCCTCCGCCTCGGAGTTCATCGAGATGATCGTGGGCGTCGGTGCCTCGCGCGTACGGGAGTTGTTCGCGGAGGCCCGCAAGGTCGCTCCTTCGATCATCTTCATCGACGAGATCGACACCATCGGACGGGCCCGGGCCGGCGGTTCCGGCATGGGCGGCCACGACGAGCGCGAGCAGACGCTGAACCAGATCCTCACCGAGATGGACGGCTTCTCAGGATCCGAGGGCGTGATCGTCATCGCGGCGACGAACCGGGCCGACGTCCTGGACCCCGCGCTGACCCGGCCCGGCCGCTTCGACCGGGTCGTCACCGTCTCGCCTCCCGACCGCGCCGGCCGCGAGGCGATCCTGGAGATCCACACCCGGGAGATCCCGCTCGCGCCGGACGTCGACCTCGGCCAGATCGCCCGTACGACGCCTGGCATGACCGGTGCGGAGCTGGCCAACCTGGCGAACGAGGGGGCGCTGCTCGCGGTGAAGCGCAAGCAGTCCCAGGTCACCCGGAGCGACCTGTCGGAGGCGCTGGAGAAGGTGCAGCTGGGCGCGGAACGGCCGCTGGTCATGCCGGAGGAGGAGCGGCGGCGCACGGCCTACCACGAGAGCGGGCACGCCCTCCTGGGCATGCTGCAGCCCGGCGCCGATCCGGTCCGCAAGGTCACCATCGTGCCGCGCGGGCGGGCGCTGGGGGTCACGCTCTCCACCCCCGACGCCGATCGGTACGCGTACACGGAGGAGTATCTGCGCGGCCGGATCATCGGGGCCCTGGGTGGCATGGCGGCGGAACATGTCGTCTTCGACGTGGTCACGACCGGTGCCGAGAACGACCTTGAGCAGGTCACCAACATCGCCCGGGGCATGGTCGCGCGCTGGGGCATGAGCGAACGCGTCGGCCGTCTCTCCGCCCTTCCGGGTGATGCCCAGCAGGCGTACGGGCTCTCCGCCGCGCCTGAGACCCTCGACACGATCGAGCACGAGATGCGGCGGATCGTGGACGAGTGCTACGAGGAGGCGTGCGGCAAGCTCCGCGCCCACCGCGCCCAACTCGACGCCCTCGCGGCGGCGCTCCTGGAGAACGAGACGTTGGACGAGGCGGACGCGTATCGGGTCGCGGGGGTCACGCGCCTGACGAAGGGCGACTGAGGGCTTCTTTCGCCCCCGCCGCCCCTACCCATTCCCGTCACTACTCGGGGGCTCCGCCCCCGAACCCCCGCTCCTCAAACGCCGGAGGGGCTGACTATTAGCCTGTCCGGCGTTTGAGGACGAGCGCGGAGCGCGATACGGGGGTCTGGGGGCGGAGCCCCCAGGGGATGGGAACGGGTAGGGGCGGCGGGGGCGGGAGACATTTGGTCAGGGCGTGCGGGTGATCAGGTAGCGGAAGATGTTCGGCATCCATACCGTTCCGTCACGGCGCTTGTGGGGATGCAGCGCCTCGCGGAGCTCCTTGTCGACCTGCGCCTGATCCGTCGCAGCGACGGCAGCGTCGAACAGCCCCGTGGAGAGCAACCCCCGAACCGCATTGCCCACATCGGCGTACCCGAAGGGACAGGCAACCCGCCCCGACCCGTCGGGCCGAAGCCCGGCCCGCTGGGCGACCTCCTCCAGATCGTCCCGAAGGGCAGGCCGCCAACTCCCCGCCCTCCGCAGCGGATCCGCCAGCTTCGTGGCGACCCGCAGCACCGAGGCGGTGGCGCACCGCTCCGGCGGCCCCCACCCCGCGAGCACCACAGGAACCCCCCGCCCCACAAGCGGACGCACCTCCGCCAGCAACTCACCCAGCCCTTCGGAGTCTCCGCCCACACACCCGATCGGCTCGAAGGCCGTCACCAGGTTGTACGCGGCCGTCCCCGAGTCACCCGCGCCGGACGCGAGGTCCGCCGGCTCCCCGTCGACCAGCCGGGTCCCGGCACGCGCACGCGTGCCCCACGCCTCGGGCAGCAACCGCTCCCGCGCGAGAGCCAGCCGCTCGGGCGCGCCGGCATCGACACCGGTGACCCGGGCATCTCGGGAGGCCGCCATCAGCAGTGCGAGACCGGATCCGCAGCCGAGCCCCAACAACCGGGTGGCAGAGCCCACTTCGAGCCGCTGGTACACGGCCTCGTAGAGCGGGACGAGCATCCGCTCCTGAATCTCGGCCCAGTCACGCGCGCGTGCCCACGGATCCACCCGGGGAACGGTCCCCGCGTGAGGTAGGTGATGCCGCACGAGCGTAGGTGTCATCGAAAGCGCCCCAATCCGCCGAGAGTTGCTTCTTGTGCCCCGTTTCTCCGCCCCCGTGCAGTGCGCGCGCACTCCGCCCCCGTATGCCAGGAAACTCCGCGCTCGTCGTGGCGTCCAGGGGTTACGGAGCCCGGTTTGCGTGCCACCGGCGCGCGCCGTAAAAATTCACATACCGGCAACATGTGCCCGTACCATCGCGCCATGGCAAAGGCACCTGTTCTCACGCCTCGGGCGGACGACTTCCCGCGCTGGTACCAGGATCTGATCAGCAAGGCCGAGCTGGCCGACAACGGTCCGGTGCGCGGCACGATGGTCATCCGGCCGTACGGCTACGGGCTGTGGGAGCGGATGCAGCAGGAGATGGACGCCCGGATCAAGGAGGCGGGTGCCCAGAACGCGTACTTCCCGCTCTTCATCCCGCAGTCGTACCTGACGAAGGAGGCCGAGCACGTCGAGGGCTTCGCCCCCGAGCTCGCCGTCGTCACGCACGCCGGAGGCAAGGAACTGGACGAGCCGGTCGTCGTCCGCCCCACCTCCGAGACGATCGTCAACGACTACTTCTCCAAGTGGGTGCAGAGCTACCGCGACCTACCGCTGCTGATCAACCAGTGGGCGAACGTGGTCCGTTGGGAGATGCGCCCGCGCGTGTTCCTCCGTACGACCGAATTCCTGTGGCAGGAGGGACACACGGCCCACGCCACGTACGAGGACGCCCGGGACTACGCCGCGCACATCCACGAGAAGGTGTACGCCGACTTCATGGTGAACGTCCTGGGCATCGATGTGGTGCTGGGGCGGAAGACCCCGCGCGAGCGGTTCGCCGGGGCCGTCAACACCCTCACCCTCGAAGCGATGATGGGTGACGGCAAGGCCCTGCAGATGGGCACCAGCCATGAGTTGGGTCAGAACTTCGCGAAGGCCTTCAACACCCGGTACCTGTCCAGGGAGGGCCGGGAGGAGCTCGTCTGGCAGACCTCCTGGGGGTCCTCGACCCGTATGGTGGGTGGCCTGATCATGTCGCACGGTGATGACAGCGGGTTGCGGGTGCCGCCGCGCCTCGCCCCCGTACAGGCCGTCGTCCTCGCCATCAAGGGCGACGACGCGGTTCTGGCCAAGGTCCACGAGATCGGCGACCGGCTGAAGGCGGCGGGCGTACGCGTCCGGGTCGACGACCGGACGGACACCCCGTTCGGCCGCCGCGCCGTCGACTGGGAACTCAAGGGCGTGCCCGTACGTATCGAGGTCGGCCCCCGTGACCTGGAGAACGGCACCGCGATGCTGGCCCGCCGCATCCCCGGCGGAAAGGAGCCGGTGGCGATCGACTCCCTCGTACGGCTGCTGCCCGCCGTTCTGGAGGAGGACCAGGCCCTGCTGCTGACTCAGTCGCGCGAGCGGCGGGAGTCCCGGACGTCCGAGGTGTCGACGATCGGGGAGGCGATCGAGGCCGCCGTCGCCGGCGGATGGGCGCGCGTCCCCTGGGTCACCCTCGGCGAAGAGGGCGAGGCCGAGCTCGCGGCGCACGCCGTGACCGTACGGTGTCTGGTCGCGGAAGACGGGTCGGTGCCCGGGAGCGACGACGCACCCGGTAACGTCGCAGTCGTGGCCCGCGCCTACTGAGCCCCGGCATTCCGCCGCGAGAAGGACCGAAACGCCTCTTGCGCATCTGATGACCGCAGGTGCCCCGGCGCGCGGACACCGTCTACAGGCCGGGGCGTACGAGTCACTACGTACCGGCTAGGTGTGAACTGTGAGGCTTCTCCGCAGATCAGCGCACCCGCCCTCGTCAGGACGCATCAGCGGCAACTGACGGGTACGTGCAAATTATTTGGGATGCCCCGGAATAGGAACACAGAGGCACCCCGGCTCGTTGTCATTACGTGAGCACGACACCACCTGTTCTCGCCGCAGAGCTGGCAGGGGCGTGGGCCGACATTCAGCGGCACCACCCCGAGCTGCCCGATCTTGCCGCGCCAGAGTCCCTGATCGGAGAGTCGTCGTCCGCCTGCGGGCACGAGCTCTCCTTCGAACGACTGCTTCACGAAGCAGTCCACGGCATCGCCGCCGCCCGAGGTGTCCGAGACACCTCCCGCGCCGGCCGGTACCACAACCGCAGATTCCTCGCGATCGCCGAGGAGCTGGGCCTGGACCACCCCGAGGAGCCGCATCCCAGCAGTGGCTTCTCGCTGGTCACGCTCAACCCCGAGGCGAAGCGGCGCTACCGCCCGACGATCGAGCGGCTGCAGCGCGCCCTCAAGGCGCACACGGTCGCGACCGCCGCGGACACGGCCCGCAGCTTCCGGGGCCCGGCCGCTCGGCACGGTTCCTCCGGAGGAGGCGTGCGCGTGAAGGCGGTGTGCGACTGCGGACGCAACGTCCGCGTCGTCCCGTCGGTCCTCGCCCAGGCGCCGATCGTGTGCGGAGGGTGCGGGAAGCCGTTCCGTATCCCGGAGGTGGTCGGCGCCGCAGCGGGCTGAGCGGACAGTCGTCGTAGCGGCGGGCCGTCGTGCCGCCGGGGTGGTGCGGGAGAGCGCAGCGGCATCTCGTGGATGCCGGGTTGCGCAGCGGCCCACCTCGACGGCGACACCCGCGTGGGGCCCGATCGTGCCGCGGGCCGGTCATGCGCTGCCCCGGTCGAGGCGCCGGTCAGGGTGTGGCAGAATGGCCAGCTGTACTCGACAGCCGCACAGGACCCCTCTCTCCTCCGGCTGACGCGTCCATCGGGCACTCGGGTACCGCAACCCCACGCGGCAATTTCGTCGTGCCCAACCACGTCAAGACCAGGAGACACCACTCCAGTGGCAGTCAAGATCAAGCTGAAGCGTCTGGGCAAGATCCGTTCGCCTCACTACCGCATCGTCGTAGCCGACTCCCGTACCCGCCGTGACGGCCGGGCCATCGAGGAGATCGGCCTGTACCACCCGGTGCAGAACCCCTCGCGCATCGAGGTCGACTCCGAGCGTGCGCAGTACTGGCTGGGTGTCGGCGCGCAGCCGACCGAGCCCGTGCTCGCCATTCTCAAGCTGACCGGCGACTGGCAGAAGTACAAGGGCGAGCCCGCCCCGGCGCCGCTGCTCGTGGCCGAGCCGAAGGCCGCGCGCCCGTCGTTCGACGCCCTGGGCGGCGACGACGAGGGCAAGGGTGAGGCCATCACCCAGAAGAAGAAGGCTGAGAAGAAGGACGAGGCTTCCGCCGAGTCCGCGTCGACCGAGGCCTGAGCATGCTCGAGGAGGCTCTCGAGCACCTCGTGAAGGGCATCGTCGACAACCCGGACGATGTGCAGGTCGCCTCGCGCAACCTGCGTCGCGGACGCGTTCTCGAGGTCCGGGTGCACCCCGACGACCTCGGTAAGGTGATCGGCCGCAACGGCCGCACCGCACGCGCCCTGCGCACCGTCGTGGGCGCCATCGGCGGCCGCGGCGTCCGTGTCGACCTCGTCGACGTGGACCACGTCCGCTGACGTAAAAGCAGCACCGGCTCGGGCCGGGGAGGGCCATTGGGCCGTCCCCGGCCCGTAGTCGTCTACGCGGCAATGCCGTAGCCACACGACAGGAGATCAGGCAAGTGCAGCTGGTAGTCGCGCGGGTGGGCCGCGCCCATGGCATCAAGGGCGAGGTCACCGTCGAGGTACGTACCGACGAGCCGGAGCTGCGGCTCGGACCCGGCGCCGTCCTGGCCACGGACCCCGCCTCGGCCGGGCCGCTGACCATCGAGACGGGGCGGGTGCACAGCGGCCGCCTCCTGCTGCGCTTCGAGGGCGTACGCGACCGCAACGGCGCCGAGGCGCTGCGCAACACCCTGCTGATCGCCGAGGTCGACCCGGACGACAAGCCCGAGGACCCGGACGAGTACTACGACCACCAGCTCATGGACCTGGACGTCGTCCTGGAGGACGGCACCGAGGTCGGACGGATCACCGAGATCTCGCACCTGCCCTCGCAGGACCTCTTCGTGGTCGAGCGGGCCGACGGGACCGAGGTGCTGATCCCGTTCGTCGAGGAGATCGTCGTCGAGATCGACCTGGAGAAGCAGCGGGCGGTCATCGACCCGCCGCCCGGACTGATCGACGACCGGGCGGAAATCGCCTCCTCCAGAGACGCCGAGAACTCCTCGGGGGATGACGAGAACACCTCCAGGAGTGACGAGAACACCTCCGCGGGAGACGAGGCGTGATGCGGCTCGACGTCCTCACGATCTTCCCCGAGTACCTGGAACCCCTGAACGTCTCGCTCGTCGGCAAGGCACGCGCGCGTGGACAGCTGAATGTGCACGTGCATGATCTTCGGCAGTGGACGTACGACCGGCACAACACGGTCGACGACACCCCGTACGGCGGCGGCCCCGGCATGGTCATGAAGACCGACCCCTGGGGCGACGCGCTGGACTCCGTCCTCGCGGACGGCTTCGAGACGGGCTCCCACGGGCCCGTCCTGGTCGTCCCCACGCCCAGCGGGCGTCCGTTCGACCAAGAGCTCGCCGTCGAGCTCTCCGAGCGCCCCTGGCTGGTCTTCACGCCCGCCCGCTACGAGGGCATCGACCGGCGGGTCATCGACGAGTACGCGACCCGTATGCCCGTCTACGAGGTGTCCATCGGCGACTACGTGCTGGCCGGCGGCGAGGCGGCCGTCCTGGTCGTCACGGAGGCCGTGGCCCGGCTGCTGCCCGGTGTCCTCGGCAACGCCGAGTCGCACCGGGACGACTCCTTCGCGCCGGGAGCCATGGCCAACCTCCTGGAGGGGCCCGTCTACACGAAGCCGCCCCAGTGGCGCGACCGCGGGATCCCGGACGTGCTGCTCAGCGGCCACCACGGGAAGATCGCCCGCTGGCGGCGGGACGAGGCCCTGAAGCGCACGACGGCCAACAGGCCGGACCTCATCGAGCGTTGCGACCCCGCGGCCTTCGACAAGAAGGACCGCGAAATGCTCTCCATCCTCGGCTGGCAGCCCGGCCCCGACGGCCGATTTTGGCGCAGGCCAGAGGCCGTGGAAGAATAGGCGGCTGCTGTACGTCGTCCGGCGTGCGCCCCTGCCACAGGGGGACACGACGCCCGCCCCGACCCGCACGGCCTCCCTTATGGAACACCGACTTCCGTTGATGACCTGTGGCATCGGCGAAGAAAGCAGACGATCATGTCTCACCTGCTCGACTCAGTCGACGCCGCGTCGCTGCGCAGCGACGTCCCGGCCTTCCGCCCGGGTGACACCGTCAACGTCCACGTCCGCGTCATCGAGGGCAACCGCTCGCGTGTGCAGCAGTTCAAGGGCGTAGTCATCCGTCGCCAGGGCGCCGGTGTCCGCGAGACCTTCACGGTCCGCAAGGTCTCGTTCTCCGTCGGCGTCGAGCGCACCTTCCCGGTGCACACCCCGATCGTCGAGAAGATCGAGCTCGTCACCCGCGGTGACGTGCGTCGCGCGAAGCTCTACTACCTCCGTGACCTGCGCGGCAAGGCCGCGAAGATCAAGGAGAAGCGCGACAACTGAGCGCTCGCGACGGGCTCCGTATGAGGGCCGGATAGCATCTGGCCCCGATGGACGCCGAAGCACAGCACACGGAGCGCGACCGCTCCTCCCACCCCGCCGGATCCGAGGAGATCTCGGACACAGAGGGGACGGAGGAACGGTCGCGTTTCGCGTTGGTGGACCGGGCCGCGGACCGGCTGCCCGGGGGCCGGATCACCCTGACCGTGCTGTTCTGTCTGTTTTCTCTGTTGCTGCTCAGCCGCTTCGTGATCCAGCCGTTCCAGATTCCCAGTGGCTCGATGGAGCCCGGATTGAGGATCGGGGACCGCGTTCTCGTAAATAAGTTGGCGTACCGTTTCGGTGCTGAGCCGAGGCGCGGTGACGTCGTCGTGTTCGACGGCACCGGTTACTTCGGCGACGCCGACTACATCAAGCGTGTCGTCGGCGTGGGGGGAGACCATGTGGTCTGCTGCGACAGGCAGGGGAGGATCGAGGTGAACGGCCGGTCGGTCGACGAGTCGACGTTTCTGTTCCCGGGCGACGAGCCGTCAGAGGTGTCCTTCGACGTCGCGGTGCCCGACGGCACTCTGTTCGTCCTCGGCGACCACCGCGGTGACTCCAGCGACTCCCGCGACCACCTGGGCTCCCCGGGCGGCGGCATGATCCCCCTCGACGACGTGATCGGCAGAGCCGACTGGATCGCCTGGCCCCTCGGCCACTGGACCCGCCTGGGGCGCGCCGACGGCTACGCGCGCGTGCCCGCCGCCACAGGGGCCAGCGCCCCGGCATCGAGCGGGCCGAGCGCCCCAGCGTCGAGCGGGCCGAGCACCGCGGACGGTGTCCATGGGTAACCGCGGCAAGCCCCGCGGCGCCCACAGCGCCGCCGAGGACCTCCTGCCCACCGGTACACGGCGTACCGGCGGCCCCGTCATGCCGGGCCGGGCCGAGCGGCGCAAGCTCGCCCGCAGGGTCAAGCGGCGCAGGCAGCGCTCGGCGATCAAGGAGATACCCCTTCTGATAGGGGTCGCCCTGCTGATAGCGCTCGTCCTGAAGACGTTCCTCGTCCAGGCCTTCGTGATCCCGTCGGGTTCCATGGAGCAGACGATCCGGATCGGTGACCGCGTCCTCGTCGACAAGCTCACGCCGTGGTTCGGCTCGAAGCCCGAGCGCGGCGACGTCGTCGTGTTCAAGGACCCCGGCGGATGGCTCGAGGACGAACAGCCGGTGGCCAAGGCGGACGACCCCATCGTCGTCAAGCAGGTCAAGGAGGTGCTGACCTTCATCGGCCTGCTGCCCTCCGACAACGAACGGGACCTGATCAAGCGGGTCGTCGCGGTCGGCGGTGACACCGTCAAGTGCTGTGACACCCAGGGCCGCGTGACCGTCAACGGCATGCCGCTCAACGAGCCCTACATCAACCCCGGCGACAAGCCCTCCTCGCTCACCTTCGAGGTGAAGGTGCCCGCGGGGCGCCTGTGGGTCATGGGCGACCACCGCTCCAACTCCGCCGACTCCCGCTATCACCGCACCGAGAAGTACAACGGCACCATCTCCGAGGACGTCGTGGGCCGCGCCATGGTCATCGCCTGGCCCATCGGTCACTGGAGCCGGCTCAACGAGCCGGAAACGTATGCCTCCGTGCCCGACGCGCCCGGTGGGGCGGGCGTTGTGCTCGGCGCGTCGCATAGGGTGGCCACCGCGGATCGATACGGATTGATCCCGCTCCCGACCCCTGCGGAACTCCCGCTCGTTATGGGAGTGGTGGGCCTGCGTCGCATCCGTCGCAGGCGGCGGCACGGAGTGAGGAGTGGATGTGGGGGATTTGGCGGTCGGCGCACGGTCCGGACACGAGGGCCCCGAGGAGCGACCGGAACGACCCGAAGAGTCGGTCCCCCCGGCCGCAGAGGACGACGTAACCGCCGGAGGTGACAACGGTGGTGACTCCGGTGGTGATGGAGGCAGGGACGAGCGGGACGGCGACGGAACCGCCCCGCAGCCGAAGAAACCGCGGTCCTTCTGGAAAGAACTCCCGCTGCTCATCGGTATCGCGCTCGTTCTCGCGCTGCTGATCAAGACCTTCCTGGTCCAGGCGTTCTCGATCCCCTCCGACTCGATGCAGAACACCCTCCAGCAGGGTGACCGCGTCCTGGTCGACAAGCTGACCCCGTGGTTCGGTTCGGAGCCCGAGCGCGGCGAGGTCGTCGTCTTCCACGACCCCGACAAGTGGCTGGCGGGCGAGCCCACGCCGAACCCGAACGCGATCCAGAAGGGCCTCAGTTGGATCGGCCTGATGCCGTCCGCCGAGGAGAAGGACCTGATCAAGCGCGTCATCGGAGTCGCCGGCGACACGATCGAGTGCAAGGGCACCGGCCCGCTGAAGGTCAACGGCAAGGCGCTGAACGAGTCTTCCTACGTGTACCCGGGCAACACCCCGTGCACCGTGGACGACCTCGGGGGCCAGTTCAAGAAGAAGGTACCCGAAGGCAAAATCTGGGTCATGGGTGACCATCGGCAGAACTCGCTGGACTCCCGCTACCACCAGCAGGACAAGTACAAGGGCTTCGTGCCCGTGGACAACGTCGTGGGCCGCGCCATCGTGGTCGCCTGGCCGCCCACCCGCTGGTCCACGCTTCCGGTGCCGGACACCTTCGACCAGGACCTCAGCGCCGCCGCTCCGGGTGCGCTCGGGCTCGCGGGCGCGGTGCCGCTGGTGCTGTGGCGCAGGCGCCGTCTCACCGTCGCGAACGCCAGGGTTTCTGGGCCGGGTACCGCCGGGTAGGGTGCCGTCCCAGATCGCCGATCTTCCGCGGCCCGCACCTGGGCCGCGGGGTCGATTCTCCGAGTTGGGGGAGCACTGGGATGAGCGGGACAAGTCGTACGGACGAGGGCCGTGGACGGCTCGGCAGCAAGCTGTCGGGATTCGCCATGGCCCTCGGCTGTGTGCTCTTCCTCGGCGGGTTCGCCTGGGGCGCGATCGTCTACCAGCCCTACACCGTGCCGACCGACTCGATGTCCCCGACCATCACGGCCGGCGACCGGGTGCTCGCCGAGCGGATCGACGGCTCGGACGTCACGCGCGGTGACGTCGTCGTCTTCAAGCAGGCCAGCTGGGGCAACATGCCCATGGTCAAGCGTGTCGTCGCCGTGGGCGGGGACACCGTGGCCTGCTGCACCGAGAACAAGCTGACCGTCAACGGCAAGAAGATCGACGAACCGTATCTTCCCAAGGGCAGCGCGGCCGAGGCGACCACGATCCCGGCCATCAAGGTCCCCGAGGGCAGGCTCTTCCTGCTCGGCGACGAGCGCAGCGGCTCCCTCGACTCCACCGCCCACCTCACCGAGGCCGGCAGCGGCACGGTGCCGCGCAGCTCGGTGGACGCCCGCGTCGACGCCGTGGCCTGGCCCATGAACGGCATGCTGTCCCGGCCCACCAACTTCGAGAGCCTCGGCGCCATCTCCGAGCCGGGGCCCCTGCGCCTGGTCCTCACAGCGATCGTGGTGGGCGCGGCACTCGTCCTCGGCGGAGGGGCGTACGGTCCGATCGCCAAGCGGGCGGAGCGCCGGCGCGGCCGCACGGGGACGAGGGAGCAGGCCCTTGCGGGCTGAGGCGGCGCGGGGGGCGGGCGAGGGGTCTGCCGGGGTCTCGGCCGGGGTCTCAGCTTCGGCTGCGGAGTCCGGAAGCGAGGGTGAGCGGGCGGCCGCCGGGCCCGGAAGCGAGAGCGGGCGGGCGGTCCAGGAGCCTGGAAGCGCGGGCGAGGGGTCGGTCCACGGGCCTGGAAACGAGGGTGGGCAGCCGGTTCCCGGGGTCGACGAACTCGGGGAGTTGCGGAAGGTCGCACGGGTGGTGCTGCTCGATCCGCAGGACCGCATTCTGCTGCTTCACGGCCATGAACCCGAGGATCCCTCCGACGACTGGTGGTTCACACCGGGCGGCGGCGTGGAGGGCGACGAGACGCGAGAAGAGGCCGCCCGAAGGGAACTCGCGGAGGAGACCGGCATCACCGACGTCGAGCTGGGCCCGGTGCTGTGGCGACGGACCTGCTCGTTCCCGTTCGCGGGGCGCCGCTGGGACCAGGACGAGTGGTACTACCTGGCCCGGACGGCGGATACGCGGGATGAGGTGCCCGAGGCCACGGGACTGACCGAGCTGGAACGGCGCAGTGTCGCCGGAGCGCGCTGGTGGACGTGCCAGGAACTTAACCAGGCACATGAGACGGTGTATCCGACCAGACTCGCCGAGCTGCTGCGCAGGCTGCTCGACGAAGGGCCCCCGGCCGGTCCCGAGACCCTCGACACGGAAATCGTCTAGGGGCTCGCGGGGCTGGCGCACAATAGGGGGACGCACGGCTGAAGGGGAACATGCCATGAGCGCCGAGGACCTCGAGAAGTACGAGACCGAGATGGAGCTGAAGCTCTACCGGGAGTACCGCGATGTCGTCGGTCTGTTCAAATACGTGATCGAGACCGAACGGCGCTTCTACCTCACCAACGACTACGAGATGCAGGTGCACTCGGTCCAGGGCGAGGTGTTTTTCGAGGTGTCCATGGCGGATGCCTGGGTGTGGGACATGTACCGGCCTGCTCGGTTCGTGAAGCAAGTGCGTGTCCTGACCTTCAAGGATGTGAACATCGAGGAGCTCAACAAGAGCGATCTCGAACTGCCGAGCAGCTAAGGGATCACTGCTGTCCTGATCGGTGCACGGCCGCTGACCGGCCGGACGTGCCGCCGACGGGCCGGAGCTGGGGAGCGGCCGCTCGTGTGGGTGACTGAGTTGTCCACAACCGGGTGGCCGTCCACCAAGATCCAATAGCGGGACGCTGCGGGCTCAGTGTGGGTGCCGGAGGTGGTGCCCACATGAAGACGTCCAAGGCACGCAACGCACTGGGAAAGTACGGCGAGGATCTGGCCGCGCGGCGGCTGACCGAGTCGGGAATGACGGTCCTGCAGCGCAACTGGCGCTCGGGCAGGGCCGGCGAGATCGACATCGTGGCCCGGGACGGTGACGCGCTCGTCGTCTGCGAGGTCAAGACCCGCCGCACGGGAACGTACGAGCACCCGATGGCCGCCGTCACCCCGGTCAAGGCGCAGCGGCTGCGCGGCCTCGCCGAGCGCTGGCTGCAGGAACACGGAGGAGCCCCACCCGGCGGCGTCCGTATCGACGTCGTCGGCGTCCTGCTGCCCGACCGCGGCGCCCCCGTCGTGGAGCACGTGCGAGGGGTGGCCTGATGGGATTCGCGCGTACGTGCTCGGTGGCCCTCGTCGGCGTGGAGGGCGTCGTCGTCGAGGTCCAGGCGGATCTGGAGCCCGGGGTCGCGGCGTTCACCCTGGTCGGCCTGCCCGACAAGAGTCTGACGGAGAGCAAGGACCGGGTGCGGGCGGCCGTGGTCAACTCCGGCGGCGAATGGCCGCAGAAGAAGCTCACGGTGGGCCTCAGCCCGGCCTCGGTGCCGAAGAGCGGCAGCGGATTTGATTTGGCCATCGCCTGCGCGGCGCTCGGGGCCTCCGAGCGCATCGACCCACGGGTGCTCTCCGACATCGTGATGATCGGCGAGCTGGGCCTGGACGGTCGTGTCCGGCCCGTCCGGGGTGTGCTGCCGGCCGTGCTGGCCGCGGCGGACGCGGGGTACGAGCAGGTGGTGGTGCCGGAATGCGCGGCCGCCGAGGCCTCGCTGGTGCCCGGGGTGTCCGTGCTCGGCGTCCGCAGCCTCCGGCAGCTGATCGCCGTCCTCACGGACGAACCGGTGCCCGACGAGGAGCCCGACGATCAGGGCCGCCCGGATCCGCTGCTCGCGGGCCTGCGCATGCCGGGGACGGGCGCGGCCACGGGCATGCACAGCATGGGCGCGATGCAGCACGACCACGGACACGACCTCGCCGACGTCGTGGGCCAGCACTCGGCACGGACCGCGGTGGAGGTCGCCGCGGCCGGCGGACACCACCTGTTCCTGGAAGGTCCACCGGGGGCGGGCAAGACGATGCTCGCCGAGCGACTTCCGGCCATCCTGCCGAGGCTCAGCCGCGGCGAGTCCCTGGAGGTCACAGCCGTCCACTCGGTCGCGGGCCTGCTGCCACCGGGCAAGCCCCTGGTCGACGTCGCGCCCTACTGCGCACCGCACCACTCGGCGACCATGCAGGCGCTCGTCGGAGGCGGCCAGGGAATCGCACGGCCGGGCGCGGTGTCCCTCTCGCACCGGGGAGTGCTCTTCCTCGACGAGACACCCGAGTTCAGCAGCCACGCCCTCGACGCCCTGCGCCAGCCCTTGGAATCGGGGCATGTGGTGATCGCGCGCAGCGCCGGGGTCGTGCGCTTCCCGGCCAGGTTCCTCATGGTGCTCGCGGCGAACCCATGCCCTTGCGGCCGCTTCTCACAGCGGGACAGTCTGTGCGAGTGCCCGTCGTCCGCGATCCGCCGCTACCAGGCACGGCTCTCCGGACCGCTGCTCGACCGGGTCGATCTGAGGGTCGAGGTGGACCGCGTCACCCGGTCTCAGCTCACGGAGAGGGGCGCGCGGGGGGAATCCACCGAGACGGTCGCCGACCGGGTGCGGGAGGCCAGGGAGCGGGCGGGGGCCCGTCTGACGGACACTCCCTGGCGGACCAACAGCGAAGTGCCGGGGCGGGAGCTGCGCAGCCGTTGGTTCGCCTCGCCGGGAGCCATGGACGACGCCGAGCGCAGTCTGGAGCGCGGAGTGCTCACCGCACGCGGTCTCGACCGTGTCCTGCGCGTCGCCTGGACCGTCGCGGACCTCGTGGGACACGACCGGCCCGACGCGACGGACGTCGCCCTCGCCCTGCAACTGCGCACCGGGGTCCCTCGGGGGGTGCCCATGGCGATCGCAGCGCTGTCGTGAGCGGGGACGGCTGGGGCGGAGGGGATGGCGGGGACAGCAGAGACCACAGGGGCAGCAGAGATAACAGGGGTAGCAGAGATGGGAGGGGAAGCGGGGACAGCGGGGACGTCGCGCGGCTCCATCGGGCCTTCCTCGCGCGCGTCGTCGAACCGGGGGACGAGGTCTGCGGACGGTGGTTGCGCGAGCTCGGGGCCGCGGAGGTGGTCCGGCGGCTCGTCGGAGGCGGGCAACAGCTGCCGGGCGTGACGGACAAACGATGGGCGGGGCTGAGGGCCCGGGCCGAGCGGGCTGACCCGGAGCACGACCTCGCCGTGGCACGGGACGCCGGGACGCGGTTCGTCTGCCCGGGGGACGCCGAATGGCCCGCACAGCTGGACGACCTCGGGGACGCGCGGCCCACCGGTCTGTGGGTGCGAGGGCGGCCCAGCCTGCGGATATGGGCGCTGCGCTCGGTCGCGGTCGTCGGGGCGCGGGCCTGCACCGAGTACGGCGCGCACATGGCGTCCGTACTGGGCGCGGGGCTCGCCGAGCGGGGTTGGGTCGTGGTGTCCGGGGGTGCCTACGGGGTGGACGGCGCGACACACCGCGGTGCTCTCGGCGCGGGCGGGGCCACCGTCGCCGTACTCGCCTGCGGGGTCGACCGGCCCTATCCGCGCGGGCACACTCAACTGATCACCCGCATCGCCGAACAGGGACTGGTCGTGGGCGAGTTGCCGCCCGGCGACCATCCGACACCGAGCAGGTTCATCCTGCGCAACAGAGTCATCGCGGCGTTGACCCGCGGCACGGTGGTCGTCGAGGCGGCGTACCGCAGCGGCGCTCTGGTCACCGCCCGGGCCGCCCAGCGGTTGGGCCGGTACGCGATAGGGGTGCCGGGCCCGGCCACCAGCGCGCTCTCGGCGGGGGTGCACGAACTGCTGCGCGGGGACGCGGCGCTGGTCACGGACGCCGCGGAAGTGGCGGAGCTGGTCGGTGACATGGGCGAGCTGGCGCCGGACCGGCGTGGGCCGGTGCTGCCGCGCGACCTCCTGGACCCCGCCGCCGCCCGTGTGCTTGCCGCGCTGCCGGCCCAGGGGATCGCGTCGCCCCAGGACACGGCCAGGGGCGCCGGCACTACGGCGGACGACGCGGTCGCGAGACTGTACGAACTCCGCTCACTTGGGTTCGTCGAACGACACGGCGACGGCTGGAAGTTGACACGCCAGGCCACTATCTCCGTCGACACGGATCGGGGGCGATGCTGACCGACAGTGTTCGGCCGTCCGGGCGACCCCCCGAAACCCTTGGCAATTCCCGTAGTTGGCGCCCCGCGGTGATTACGCACGGCGACGGTCGTGACCCCGAGGGGCGCCCAGCGGAACGTATCTGCGCACGGTGGAACCCTCGCCCTTCGCACACTGCGACTCCTCAGTCACGCTACGCTCACGAGGATTCCGACTCAGACAGGCAACTCGACATCAGACCGACAGCTCACTCAGGCACCCCCAGTTCACGGCAGAACGGCACAAGGCGACGAATGCCCCAGCACACCTCCGGGTCTGACCGGGCGGCTGTTACCCCCGCTGCCCGCGGCGGCGTGCGGCCGCCCGCCCCCTCGACGCTCGACGAGCTGTGGAGGTCGTACAAGACCACGGGCGACGAGCGACTGCGCGAGCAGCTGATCCTGCACTACTCGCCGCTGGTGAAGTACGTCGCGGGCCGGGTGAGTGTGGGGCTGCCGCCCAATGTGGAGCAGGCGGACTTCGTCTCGTCGGGAGTGTTCGGGCTGATCGACGCCATCGAGAAGTTCGACATCGAGCGGGAGATCAAGTTCGAGACGTACGCGATCACGCGGATCCGGGGCGCCATGATCGACGAGCTGAGGGCGCTGGACTGGATCCCGCGGTCCGTGCGGCAGAAGGCACGCAATGTCGAGCGGGCCTACGCGACGCTGGAGGCGCGGCTGCGGCGTACGCCGTCGGAGTGCGAGGTGGCCGGCGAGATGGGTATCGCGGTCGACGAACTGCATGCGGTGTTCAGTCAGTTGTCGCTGGCCAACGTGGTGGCCCTGGAGGAGCTGCTGCATGTCGGCGGTGAGGGCGGCGACCGGCTGAGCCTGATGGACACCCTTGAGGACACCGCGGCCGACAATCCCGTGGAGGTCGCCGAGGACCGGGAACTGCGGCGCTTTTTGGCACGGGCCATCAACACGCTGCCCGAGCGTGAGAAGACCGTCGTCACGCTCTACTACTACGAAGGGCTCACGCTCGCCGAGATCGGCAATGTCCTCGGAGTGACGGAGAGCCGGGTCAGCCAGATCCACACCAAGTCCGTGCTGCAGCTGCGCGCCAAGCTGGCGAGCTTCGGACGCTGACCTCGTTTCCTCGGTAACGCCTCTGAAGTGGGACTTCTTTCGGCCGGGGACCCAAGGATCGAGCCCTGACGGGCGAGAGTCTCCCGTCTTGGGCGGGGCATCCGTAAAGTGGGGGCGTGCCAAGGATTCGAGCGGCCTCCGTGGCCGAGCACCGGTCGATGCAGCGAGCCGCCCTGCTGGACGCGGCGCGGTCACTGCTGTCCGAGGGCGGGACGGAGGCGCTGACGTTCCCGGCACTCGCCGAGCGGACGGGTCTGGCGCGGTCCTCCGTGTACGAGTACTTCCGGTCGCGGGCCGCCGTCGTCGAAGAGCTCTGCGAGGTCGACTTCCCGGTATGGGCGGCCGAGGTCGAGGCGGCGATGGCCCTGGCAGGGACGCCCGAGGGCAAGGTCGAGGCGTACGTCCGCCAGCAGCTGGGTCTCGTCGGCGACCGGCGTCACCGGGCTGTCGTGGCGATCTCCGCCAGCGAGCTCGACGCGGGTGCGCGCGAGAAGATCCGCGCGGCTCACGGGGGACTCGTCGCGATGATCGTCGAGGCGCTGCGGGACATCGGGCACGAGCAGCCCCGGATGGCCGCGATGCTCCTCCAGGGGATCGTGGACGCGGCCGTGCGCAGGATCGAGATCGGCGCGGCCGAGGACCCCGGTGTGATCACCGACGCCGCGGTGGCGATGGCCCTGCGGGGCGTCCAGGGCTGAGCCCCTCCGGGGCTGGCGGACGGGCCCTCTCCGGCGTCGACGGTCGCGGTTCTGTCGGCCTCGGACGGTCCGGGTCCCTCCGGCGACGGCCGGGCAGTGTGTCTTCGGCGTCTGCCGGTCAAGATGCCTCTCCGGTGTGTCGGTCGGTGTCGATTCGGTGGAATGCCGTTCGTATGGGAGTGGAGGAGCCCTCCTCTCCGGGAGGGCGGCGCCCCTTTCGACGTACGCCCGGAGGTTGTCATGTCGTTCACCGACGAAGAGATCGCCTACATGCGGTCGCAGCCGCTCGCCCGCGTCGCGACGCTGTCCCCCGACGGCCGGCAGCCCGATGTGGTCCCGCTCGCCTTCGAGTACGACGGCACTCACTTCTGGATCGGTGGCAGTGGCTCGTCGGTCGCCGGGACCCGTAAGTTCCGCAACATCCGGGCCGGTCACCTCGAGGTGGCCCTCGTGATCGACGATCTGGTGTCCCTCGATCCGTTCATCGCGCGCGGGGTACGGGTGTACGGCACCGCCGAGGAACCCGTCGAGCGGGTGGGGATGGTCGGCCCGGGGCTCTATGTGCGCATCACGCCGACCGTCTCCTGGAGCTGGAACATGGCGGGCCGTCCGGTGGGCGCGGAGTGGTATCCGTCGCGGCGGTCGGTCCATGAGATGCCGCCGTCCGGCCGACCGGACCAGGGCTAGGGAAATGGCCGGCGCCGCGGCGCGGCTCACGCCTCGGGCTCGGGCACTCCGATGACCGGCAGCAGCCGTGACGGTCCCCGGCCGAGCAGCCACGGCGGCAGCAGGGACAGCGGGTCGAGGTAGGTGTCGGCCCGGCGCAGTCCCCAGTGCAGGCAGGACGCAGGACAGTGGGATCCCGTCGGTTCCAGTACGCCGATCACCTCGCCCGCCGCCACCTCCGCGCCCTTCTTCGCCGTCGCCCGCACCGGCTCGTAGGTCGTGCGCAGGGGAGGGTCGCCCGTGCCGTTCAGTTCCACCGATACGACCCCGCGGCCCGCGACCCGGCCCGCGAAGGAGACACGGCCGGGGGCCACGGCGCGGACCGGGGCGCCGGGTGCCGCCGTGAGGTCGATCCCGCGATGGCCCCGGCCGTAGGTGCTGGCCGGGGGTTCCCAGCCGCGTATCACCGACGGACGCAGGCCCACCGGCCAGGCGCGGCCGACGGCGGGCACCGACGTGTCGGCGGCGGGTGGAGCTGAGGGCGAACTGCCGACGGGGTCATCGCCGGGCAGGCCGCCGGGCCCGCGGCCGGGACCCCCGTCGAGGGCGGTCGCCGCGGGCAGAGCAGCACCCGCGGCGCCCACGGCGGCAACCACCAGAGCCAGCAGCAACGTCAGCCACGTACGCATCGATCGGTCTTCTCGCATGCGAGAACGGTCCCGTGCGGGACGGCAAAAAGTGGATCATGGCCAGGATCTGTGGAGTACCGGCCGGTTGTGGACAGCGGCGTCACCCGGCACCTCGTGGGTCCCGTACACTTCTGGTGGCGATCCGGGTCACCGGGTCGACTTCGCACGCCCCGACACCAGGCCCTCAAACAGCCGGTGTCAGCGCCTCTCGGTCCCTAGCGGGCAAGGCGCATCGCGGGCGTCAGGCGCGAGTGCCGTCCGGCACGCGCGGCACAACCGAGAAACTCAAGGAGAACGGCCATGGCCGTCGTCACGATGCGGGAGCTGCTGGAAAGCGGCGTCCACTTCGGTCACCAGACCCGTCGTTGGAACCCGAAGATGAAGCGATTCATCTTCACGGAGCGCAACGGCATCTACATCATCGACCTGCTCCAGTCGCTGTCGTACATCGACCGCGCCTACGAGTTCGTCAAGGAGACCGTCGCCCACGGCGGCACGGTCATGTTCGTCGGCACGAAGAAGCAGGCGCAGGAGGCCATCGCCGAGCAGGCCACCCGCGTCGGCATGCCCTACGTCAACCAGCGCTGGCTGGGCGGCATGCTCACCAACTTCTCCACCGTCTACAAGCGTCTGCAGCGCCTCAAGGAGCTTGAGCAGATCGACTTCGAGGACGTCGCCGCGTCCGGTCTCACCAAGAAGGAGCTTCTCGTGCTCTCGCGCGAGAAGGCCAAGCTGGAGAAGACCCTCGGTGGTATCCGCGAGATGTCCAAGGTTCCCAGCGCCGTCTGGATCGTGGACACCAAGAAGGAGCACATCGCGGTCGGTGAGGCCCGGAAGCTCAACATCCCGGTCGTCGCCATCCTCGACACCAACTGCGACCCCGACGAGGTCGACTACAAGATCCCGGGCAACGACGACGCGATCCGTTCCGTCACCCTGCTCACCCGCGTGATCGCCGACGCCGTCGCCGAGGGCCTCATCTCCCGTTCCGGTGCCGGCAAGGCCGCCGAGGGTGACAAGGCCGCGGGCGAGCCGCTCGCCGCCTGGGAGCGCGACCTGCTCGAGGGCGGCGAGAAGAAGGCCGACGAGGCTCCCGCCGAGGCGCCTGCCGCTGAGGCCCCTGCCGCCGAGGAGGCCCCCGCGGCCGCCGAGGCCGAGGCTCCGGCCGCTGCCGAGGCTCCCGTCGCCGAGGCCCCCGCTGCTGAGGCCGAGAAGCCGGCCGAGGCCGAGCAGGCCTGACGAACCAGCGTCACGGTTGAGTGACGGCGGGCGGTGCCAAGGGCGCCGCCCGCCGTTCACCCCCAGACCGTAGATCTTCGGTGGACGCCCGCCCGATCAGCGGCGGACGCCGACTTCGAGACTTCGAACTCCGAGAAGAGATTCACAGATCATGGCGAACTACACCGCCGCTGACGTCAAGAAGCTCCGCGAGCTCACCGGCGCCGGCATGATGGACTGCAAGAAGGCCCTGGACGAGGCCGACGGCAACGTCGACAAGGCCGTCGAGGCGCTGCGCATCAAGGGCCAGAAGGGCGTCGCCAAGCGCGAGGGCCGCTCCGCCGAGAACGGCGCCGTGGTTTCCATCATCGCCGACGACAACACCTCCGGCGTCCTGGTCGAGCTGAAGTGCGAGACGGACTTCGTCGCCAAGGGCGAGAGGTTCCAGGCCGTCGCCAACACGATCGCCGAGCACGTCACCAAGACCTCCCCGGCCGACCTCGAGGCGCTGCTCGCGTCCGAGATCGAGGCCGGCAAGACGGTCCAGGCGTACGTCGACGAGGCCAACGCCAACCTGGGCGAGAAGATCGTCCTGGACCGCTTCGCGCAGTTCTCCGGCGCCTACGTCGGCTCGTACATGCACCGCACCATGCCCGACCTGCCCCCGCAGATCGGTGTCCTGGTCGAGCTGGACAAGGCCGACGCCGACCTTGCCAAGGGCATCGCGCAGCACATCGCCGCCTTCGCGCCGAAGTACCTCTCCCGTGAGGACGTTCCGGCCGAGGTCGTCGAGTCCGAGCGTCGCGTCGCCGAGGAGACCACCCGCGCCGAGGGCAAGCCCGAGGCCGCCCTCCCGAAGATCGTCGAGGGTCGCGTCAACGGCTTCTTCAAGGAGGCCACCCTTCTCGGTCAGCCGTACGCGCTCGACCAGAAGAAGTCCGTCCAGAAGATCCTGGACGAGGCCGGTGTCACCCTGAAGCGTTTCGTACGCATCAAGGTCGGCATCTGAGTCCGTACCGCGATCGACGCGCGACCCCTATAGGGTCGACAGCAGTCGTCCGTGTTGGTTGCGTATGCCGCCACGCGTGCGCGTGACGGTCGGCAGCAGATCTGACGAGGAGGCCATTGCCGCGCATGGGTTGCCACCAACACCCCACCGGCAATGGCCTTCTTTGTATGTGCGACACGTAGAAGAGGCGAGATCTCCATGACCACCACCAAGGCCGACAAGGACGAAAAGAGCGACACCGGCAAGGGCGCCGGCCGCTTCCTGCTGAAGCTTTCCGGCGAGGCTTTCGCCGGTGGCGGGGCACTCGGCGTCGACCCCGACGTGGTGCACAAAATGGCCCGGGAGATCGCCGCGGTGGTCCGCGGCGGTGCCCAGATCGCCGTCGTCATCGGCGGCGGCAACTTCTTCCGCGGCGCGGAACTCCAGCAGCGCGGCATGGACCGGGCCCGCTCCGACTACATGGGCATGCTCGGCACGGTCATGAACTGCCTGGCCCTCCAGGACTTCCTGGAGAAGGAGGGCATCGACTCGCGCGTGCAGACCGCCATCACCATGGGGCAGGTCGCCGAGCCGTACATCCCGCTGCGGGCCGTGCGGCACCTGGAGAAGGGCCGTGTGGTCATCTTCGGCGCGGGCATGGGCATGCCGTACTTCTCCACCGACACCACCGCCGCCCAGCGCGCCCTGGAGATCGACGCCGAGGCGCTGCTGATGGGCAAGAACGGTGTGGACGGGGTCTACGACTCCGACCCGAAGACCAACCCCGAAGCGGTCAAGTTCGACTCGCTCAGCTACGGCGAGGTCATCACCCGCGACCTCAAGGTCGCCGACATGACCGCGATCACCCTGTGCCGCGACAACAAGCTCCCGATCCTCGTCTTCGAGCTTCTGGCCGAGGGCAATATCGCGCGGGCGGTCAAGGGTGAGAAGATCGGCACGCTCGTGGGTGACCAGGGCAGTCGGGCCTGACCGGGGGATGGACAATGTCCTGCCGGTCGGGAACCGTGCAGGAATAAGACGCGACGCAGCCGGCCGCCTACCCGCCAAGGAACCGCAGCCGGGCCTACTCAAGACACGCAGGAGCAAGTGGTGATCGAAGAGACCCTCCTCGAGGCCGAGGAGAAGATGGAGAAGGCCGTCGTGGTCGCCAAGGAGGACTTCGCCGCGATCCGCACCGGCCGTGCGCACCCGGCGATGTTCAACAAGATCGTGGCGGACTACTACGGCGCGCTGACGCCGATCAACCAACTGGCCTCGTTCTCGGTGCCCGAGCCGCGTATGGCCGTGGTGACCCCGTTCGACAAGAGCGCGCTGCGCAACATCGAGCAGGCGATCCGTGACTCCGACCTCGGCGTCAACCCGAGCAACGACGGCAATATCATCCGGGTGGTGTTCCCCGAGCTGACGGAGGAGCGCCGCAAGGACTACATCAAGGTCGCCCGCACCAAGGCCGAGGACTCCAAGATCTCGATCCGCTCCGTGCGCCGCAAGGCCAAGGACGGCATCGACAAGATGATCAAGGACGGCGAGGTCGGCGAGGACGAGGGCCGCCGTGCGGAGAAGGAGCTCGACGACACCACCGCGAAGTACGTCGCCCAGGTGGACGAGCTGCTCAAGCACAAGGAAGCAGAGCTGCTCGAGGTCTGATGAACGACTCTTCCTGGGGGGCGCCGCCACAAGCCGGGTACTGGGGGCCGTCCGACCAGGGGCCTGTCCAGGGGGCTGCCCCGGCGGGTCCCGCCTACGATGCGCACAACGCGCAGCAGACTCGCCCCATGCCCATCGTGCCCGACGTACCCGCGCATGGCGGAGACCAGGATGACGACCGGGGGGCTGCTCGGACGGGCGGCCCCCTGTTCCGCGACGAGACGCCTCGGACGCCGCCGCACCAGGATCCGTCCTCTCGGGTGCCGTCCCACCAGTCGCAGAATCCGCAGGAGCCCATGTCCAGCGCCGCACAGCCCGCACCCGCGCCGCAGAAGAAGAGCGCGGGCCGCGACCTGGGCGCTGCCATAGGGGTCGGGGTCGGGCTCGGTGCGGTGATCGTCGCGTCGCTGTTCGTCGTCAAGGCCGCCTTCGTCGGGGTGATAGCGGTCGCCGTCGTGGTCGGCCTCTGGGAACTCACGTCGCGGCTCGCCGAGCAGAAGGCCATCAAGGCGCCGCTCGTGCCGCTGGCGGTCGGCGGTGCCGCGATGGTGGTCGCCGGTTACGTCCGGGGTGCCGAGGGTGCCTGGGTGGCGATGGCGCTCACCGCGCTCGCGGTCCTGGTCTGGCGGATGACGGAACCGCCCGAGGGGTACCTCAAGGACGTCACCGCGGGAGTCTTCGCCGCTTTCTACATCCCGTTCCTCGCCACGTTCGTGGCGATGATGCTCACCGCGGACGACGGTGCGCGGCGGGTGCTCACGTTCCTGCTGCTGGCCGTGGTCAGCGACACGGGCGCGTACGCCGTCGGCTGGCGCTTCGGCAAGCACAAGCTCGCTCCGCGCATCAGCCCCGGCAAGACCCGCGAGGGTCTGCTGGGCGCGCTCGCCTTCGCCATGGTGGCGGGCGCGTTGTGCATGCAGTTCCTCATCGACGACGGCACGTGGTGGCAGGGCCTGATCATCGGCCTGGCGGTCGCGGCCAGCGCCACGCTCGGCGACCTCGGCGAGTCGATGATCAAGCGCGACCTGGGCATCAAGGACATGGGCACCCTGCTGCCGGGGCACGGCGGCATCATGGACCGCCTGGACTCGCTGCTGCCCACGGCTCCTGTGGTGTGGCTGTTGCTCGTGTTGTTCGTCGGTAGCTGACTGTCGGCAGCCGATTGTCGGGAGCCTCTCTTCGGGAGCTGCTCTTCGGGAGCCGGCGCCGAGGCTCGCGGTCTGAGGTTTCGCGGTACGAGGGGCTCGTCGTCCAAGTGGACGGCGAGCCCCTGACGTGTGTCCGGGCCGATGTCAGTCCGTGCCGTATTCGTGCGGTCGGCCGTCCTGCCAGTCCACCCAGTGCGGATCGTCCAGGAGCTCCCACGCGTCCGGGAGGCCCGCGCGGCGCAGGAACTCGATCAGGTCGGCGTCGCTGTGCGCGAGGCCGGCGAACCGGGCGCGGATCGACACCCGGCGGCCGCCGGTGCCCGCCGCGCGATGCACGACGATGGGCGCGGCGCCCTCGTCCTCAGGTTGTGCCTGCTCGCGGTTCACAACTGACCGCGGATGGCAGCGGGGGTGGGGGTAGGGGTGCGTCTCCACTCCACCTCGGCGGAGGCGGGGACGGTGGTGCTGGCGGAGGCCGAGGCGGAAGCGGAGGCGGTGGTGCTGGCGAAGTCGGAGGCGCTGGTGTCGTCGGTGGGGCGCAGCCGCCGGACCAGCCGATCGAGGTCGCTGCGCCGATGATCCGGGCGAGACGCATATTCGTACACGAGTTCGATTGTAGGTCCACGTGTGGCTCATGGGACAGTGCCCGCGTCCTCCGGCATCAGTCCTGAGCGAGCCGACAGCCCACGACCACGTGCCTGCCCGGCCCGTGTTCCGCGGGATGGGTAGGTTTGTCGCACCGCTTAAGGAGATGCGCGATGCCGGACCGCCGTAGAGCCCTGTACGTGACCGATCTCGCCTACCCGGCCCGGGGGCGGCGCTACTGCGACGAGGACATCTTCCTGACCTCCCGACTGCGCGACGACTTCGATGTCGCCCTGTGCCACCCGCTGGACGCCGCCGCGCTGATGGACGCCTTCGACGTGGTCGTGGTCCGCAACAGCGGGCCCGTGCTGCACTACCAGCGGGAGTACGACGCCTTCCGGGAGCGGGCCAAGGCGGGCGGCACGCGGGTCTACAACCCGTTGACCGGCCGCGGTGACATGGCCGGCAAGCAGTACCTGCTGAATCTGACCACAGCAGGACACCCGGTCATCCCGACCGTCGACCGGCCCGAGGACCTGCACCTGCTGCCCGAGACCGGCCAGTACGCGGTCAAGCCGAAGGTGGGCGCGGACTCCATAGGCCTGGCCTTCGTGCCCCGCGAACAGCTCGACGGCCTCGCCTACGGCGACATCCTGGTCCAGCCGCGCATCGACTTCCGCTACGAAGTGTCCTTCTACTACGTCGACGACGCCTTCCAGTACGCCCTTCACGCCCCCGATCCCGAGCGGCGCTGGGTCCTCGAGTCCTACGAGCCCACGGACGCCGACCTGGCCTTCGCCCGGCGCTTCATCGACTGGAACACCCTCGACCACGGCATCCAGCGCGTGGACGCCTGCCGCACCAGGGAAGGCGCGCTGCTCCTCGTCGAGCTGGAGGACCTCAACCCGTATCTGTCCCTGGACCTGGTCCCCGACCGGACCCGTGACTCCTTCGTGGCGAGCATGACGGAATCGGTCCACCGCTTCCTGGATGCCCAGCCCCGCGGCTGAGACCGCCGGGGGCACAAGTCACACGAATCGATCTGCGACACTGGTACAGCCATGCCTAAGCCCGGAGAACTTACTTTCGTTGCCCCCCGCGGAGCCAAGAAGCCGCCGCGGCACCTTGCCGATCTCACGCCTGCCGAGCGTAAAGAGGCGGTTGCCGCGGTCGGTGAGAAGCCGTTTCGTGCCAAGCAGCTGTCGCAGCACTACTTCGCGCGGTACGCGCACGACCCGGAGCAGTGGACCGACATCCCCGCGGGATCGCGCGCCAAGCTGCAGGAGGCGCTGCTTCCCGAGCTGATGACGGTCGTGCGGCATCTCTCCACCGATGAGAACACCACCCGCAAGACCCTCTGGCGGCTCTTCGACGGCACGCTCGTCGAGTCCGTGCTGATGCGCTACCCGGACCGGGTCACCATGTGCATCAGCTCGCAGGCGGGCTGCGGGATGAACTGCCCGTTCTGTGCGACCGGGCAGGCCGGTCTCGACCGGAATCTGTCCAGCGCCGAGATCGTCCACCAGATCGTGGACGGGATGCGGGCGCTGCGGGACGGCGAGATTCCCGGTGGGCCGGCCCGGCTCAGCAACATCGTCTTCATGGGCATGGGCGAGCCGCTGGCCAACTACAAGCGGGTCGTCCAGTCCATCCGGGCCCTCACCGACCCCGAGCCGGACGGGCTCGGGCTGTCGCAGCGGGGGATCACCGTCTCCACGGTGGGTCTGGTCCCCGCCATCAACCGGTTCGCCGACGAGGGCTTCAAGTGCCGCCTCGCCATCTCCCTGCACGCACCGGACGACGAGCTGCGCGACACGCTCGTACCCGTGAACACGCGGTGGAAGGTGCGGGAAGTGCTGGACGCCGGCTGGGAGTACGCGGCCAAGTCGGGGCGCAGGCTCTCCATCGAGTACGCGCTCATCCGGGACATCAACGACCAGGCGTGGCGCGGTGACCGGCTCGGGCGGCTGCTCAAGGGCAAGCCCGTGCATGTGAACCTGATTCCGCTGAACCCGACCCCCGGCTCCAAGTGGACCGCCTCGCGGCCCGAGGACGAGAAGGCGTTCGTCGAGGCGATCGCCGCCCATGGCGTGCCCGTCACCGTCCGGGACACCCGTGGCCAGGAGATCGACGGGGCCTGCGGACAGCTCGCGGCGACCGAGCGGTAGGTTTCGGCCGGTGGCCGGGAGGTAGTGTGGCTCCGTAAGCACATCGCCCGTCACATCTTCATATTCCGACAGGGGAGCGCCACAGCGCTGAGAGTGCGGGACAGCCCGCAGACCCTCTGAACCTTGCCCAGGTCATTCTGGGTAGGAAGTTCGGTCACTACTCAAGCTGTTGCGCCCTGCCCGGGATCCGACCGAGGTCCCGGGCAGGGCCGCGTCTCTTCCTGGTCACCCCAGGAGGAATTCAGTGAGCACCACCAGGAAGTTCACGGCCGTGGCCGTGGGAATCGGCCTCGCCGCGCTCACCGCGTGCGGTTCGTCCGACTCCGGCGACGAGGGCTCCGGTTCCAAGACCGTGACCCTCGTCAGCCACGACTCCTTCGCGTACACCAAGGCCGTACTGAAGGAGTTCGAGAAGGAGTCCGGTTACAAGGTCAGGGTCCTCAAGGACGGCGACGCCGGTACGGCCGTCAACAAGGCCATCCTCACCAAGGACAACCCGCAGGGCGACGTCTTCTTCGGCGTCGACAACACACTGCTGTCGCGGGCACTCGACAACGGGCTCTTCCAGTCGTACGAGGCCAAGGGCTCGGAACTCATCCTGCCGCAGTACCGGGTCGACCAGGACAAGCACCGTGTCACGCCCATCGACTCCGGTGACATCTGCGTCAACTACGACAAGGCCTACTTCAGCAAGCACAAGCTGGCCCCGCCGACGTCCTTCGACGACCTGATCAAGCCCGAGTACAAGAACCTGCTCGTCACCGAGAACGCCTCGACGTCCTCGCCCGGTCTCGGCTTCCTGCTGGGGACTGCCGCGAAGTACGGGGACGACGGTTGGCAGGGGTATTGGAAGAAGCTCAAGGCCAACGGCGTGAAGGTGGTCGACGGCTGGGAGCAGGCCTACAACGTGGAGTTCTCCGGGTCCGCCGGCGGCAAGAAGGCCAAGGGCGACCGGCCGCTCGTCGTCTCGTACGCCTCGTCCCCGCCCGCCGAGATCATCTACGCCGACCCGAAGCCGAAGACCGCGCCGACCGGGGTCGCGGACGGCACCTGCTTCCGCCAGGTCGAGTACGCGGGCCTGCTCAGCAACGCGAAGAACACCAAGGGCGGCAAGGCGCTCCTCGACTTCCTGATCTCCAAGAAGTTCCAGGACGACATGCCGCTCAACATGTTCGTGTACCCCGTCCGCGAGGCCGCCGAGGTGCCCCAGGAGTTCCGGAAATTCGGTCCGCAGGCCGAGAACCCCGAGACCCTCGACCCTGCCAGGATCGCCGACAACCGTGACGAGTGGGTCAAGTCATGGACCTCGCTCGTACTGAAGTAGAGCCTCGCGCCGGGGAGAAGCCGCCCGCGCGCCGGCGTCCACGCCTCCGTCCGTGCCCCCGCACGCATCCGCGTACGGGGAGCGCGGCGCGGCTCGCTCTCATGGCCGTGCCCGTCGTGTTCTTCGGGCTCTTCTTCGCCTACCCGGTCGCGGCGATCACGGCCCGCGGGCTCAGGATCGACGGGGTCTGGCGGTTCGGGCGGATCGGCGACGTGCTCGCGCAGTCCGACATCCGGCACGTCCTGTGGTTCACGACCTGGCAGGCGCTCGCCTCGACCGCGCTCACGCTGCTGATCGCGCTCCCCGGTGCGTATGTGTTCGCGCGCTTCGATTTCAGGGGCAAGCAGGTCCTGCGGGCCGTCGTGACCGTGCCGTTCGTCCTGCCGACCGTGGTCGTCGGCACGGCCTTCCTGGCCCTCCTCGGCCGCGGCGGGCTCCTGGACGAGCTGTGGGGCGTACGGCTCGACACGACCGTGTGGGCGATCCTGCTCGCGCACGTCTTCTTCAACTACGCGGTCGTCGTCCGCACGGTCGGCGGCCTCTGGTCGCAGCTCGATCCGCGGCAGGAGGAGGCCGCGCGGATGCTCGGCGCCTCGCGGTTCGCCGCCTGGCGCAGGGTGACGCTTCCGGCGCTCGGCCCGGCGGTCGCCGCCGCCGCGCTCATGGTCTTCCTCTTCACCTTCACCTCGTTCGGCGTGGTGCAGATCCTCGGCGGGCCCACCTTCTCGACGCTCGAAGTCGAGATCTACCGGCAGACCTCGGAGATCTTCGACCTCTCGACGGCCGCCGTCCTCACCCTCGTCCAGTTCGTGGCGGTCGGCGCGATCCTCGCCGTCCACGCGTGGACGGTACGGCGGCGGGAGACCGCCCTGCGCCTGGTCGACGCGTCCGTGACGGCACGACGGCCGCGCGGCGCCGGGCAGTGGACGCTGCTCGCCGCCGTCCTCGCCACCATCGCCGTCCTGCTGGTGCTGCCGCTCGCCGTGCTGGTCGAGCGGTCCCTCGACGCCCCCGGATTCGGCTACTACAAGGCGCTGACCAGCGACGAGGGCGGTATTTTCCTCGTCCCGCCGATCGAGGCCGTCGGCAACTCGCTGCAGTACGCCCTTGCCGCCACCGCCATCGCCCTGCTGATCGGCGGACTCGCGGCCGCCGCCCTCACCCGCCGCGACGCCGGCCGTCTCGTACGGGGCTTCGACGCCCTGCTGATGCTGCCGCTCGGCGTCTCCGCCGTGACCGTCGGGTTCGGCTTCCTCATCGCGCTCGACAAGCCTCCGCTGGACCTCCGGAGCACCTGGATCATCGTGCCGCTCGCGCAGGCGCTGGTGGGCGTCCCCTTCGTCGTACGGACCATGCTGCCCGTGCTGCGGGCGGTGGACGGGCGGCTGCGCGAGGCGGCGGCGGTGCTCGGGGCCTCGCCGTGGCGGGTGTGGCGCGAGGTCGATCTGCCGATGGTGCGGCGGGCGCTGCTGATCGCGGCCGGGTTCGCCTTCGCCGTGTCGCTGGGCGAGTTCGGCGCGACCGTCTTCATCGCACGGCCCGACAACCCGACACTGCCGGTCGCCGTGGCACGGCTGCTCGGGCGGGCCGGCGAGCTCAACTACGGCCAGGCCATGGCACTTTCGACGATCTTGATGGTGGTGTGCGCGGTGGCGCTGCTGGTTCTCGAACGCCTTCGCACCGACCGGACCGGGGAGTTCTGACCATGAGCGATGCCATGACCGGAACGGCGACCGGACCCATGCTGAAGCTCGACGGGGCGACCGTACGTTTCGGTGGGCGGGCCGTGCTCGACTCCGTAGGGCTCGATGTCGCCGAGCACGAGATCGTGTGCGTGCTCGGGCCCAGCGGCAGCGGCAAGTCGACCCTGCTGCGGGCGGTCGCGGGCCTCCAACCCCTCGACGAGGGACGGGTGTTCCTGGACGGCCGCGACCTCCACGGCGTGCCCGCGCACAAGCGGGGCGTCGGCCTGATGTTCCAGGACCACCAGCTGTTCCCGCAGCGCGACGTCGGCGGCAACGTGGCCTTCGGGCTGCGGATGCACGGCGAGTCGAAGGACCAACAGGCCGTACGTGTGGGGGAGTTGCTCGATCTGGTGGGGCTGCCCGGGGCTCGTGGACGGGCCGTCGCCTCCCTCTCCGGTGGTGAGCAGCAGCGCGTCGCGCTCGCCCGGGCCCTCGCGCCCCGCCCCCGGCTGCTCATGCTCGACGAACCCCTCGGCCAGCTGGACCGCTCGCTGCGTGAGCGGCTGGTGGTCGAACTCCGCCAACTGTTCGGCGAGTTGGGCACGACCGTGCTCGCGGTCACCCACGACCAGGGGGAGGCGTTCGCGCTCGCCGACCGGGTCGTCGTGATGCGGGACGGCCGGATCGCCCAGTCCGGTACGCCACTTGAGGTCTGGCAGCGCCCGGCCGACGCGTTCGTGGCCCGCTTCCTCGGCTTCGAGAACGTGACCGCGGCGACCGTCAGCGGGGAGGCCGCGGACACGCCCTGGGGCAAGGTGCCGGTGCCCTCGGACGCCCGGCAGGGCGAGGTCGCACTGCTCGTCAGGCCCGCCGGCGTACGCCTCGTACCGGCGGCCGAGGGGCTGCGCTGCACGGTGGCCGCGCGGACCTTCCGGGGCACCCATGTCGCCGTACGCCTGCAGCCCGAGGACGCGCCATGGCTGGAGGCGGCGTGTGCGCTGCGGGACGCGCCGGAGACGGGGGACGAGGTCGGGGTGGCGTTCGACGCAGCGGAAATTGTCGTACTCGGGGGAGCCTCCGACGCCTAAGGTGCGGCTCATGACGCTACTCGGGCACGACCGCTACTGCGGCGAAATCGTCGGGCAGACCGCGCTGCTGAGGTCCCATCTCGCCGGAGCCGACCTCGGCGCGACCGTACCGACCTGTCCGGACTGGACGCTGCGGCAGCTCGCCGTTCATGTGGGGGAGGCGCATCGCTGGGCCGAGCACATCGTGCGGACGCGGGCGGCGAAGAGCGTGCCCATCGAGGACGTGGCCGATGCCGGAGGGCCGGAGAGCGACGACCCCGCCGCCCTGGACGCCTGGCTCGCGGAGGGTGCCGAGAAGGCTGCGGAGACCTTTCGCTCCGTGGGGGCCGACACCGCCGCCTGGTCGTGGGCCTGGGAGCACACGGCCGGGTTCTGGGCGCGGCGCATGACCCACGAGACGGTGATCCACCGGGCCGACGCGGCGATCGCCGCGGGCGTGACGTACGAGGTGGCGCCAGAGTTCGCCGCCGACGCGATCGACGAGTGGCTGCAGATCGTGCGGTTCGCGCAGGAGAAGTATCCGAGCGACGCCGCGACGGAGCTGCGCGGAGCGGGTCGCAGCATTCACCTGCACGCCACCGATACCGAGCGCGGCCTCGACGCCGAATGGCTCATCGAGTTCGGCGACGAGGGAATCGACTGGCGGCGTGGGCACGAGAAGGCGAGCGTTGCGTTGCGGGGGCCGCTGACCGAGGTGCTGCTCGCCTTCTATCGCCGGATGGCGCCGGACGGTGGGGGGTTGGAGGTTCTGGGGGAGCGGGAGTTGTTGGACTTCTGGCTGGAGCGGGCGACGTTCGGCTAGCGCCCGGCACGTTGATGAGTCTGCGGGCCGGTGGGGGCTTGTCGCGCAGTTCCCCGCGCCCCTGAAAGGGCGGTGGCCCGCCCCCTCGTACGGGGGCGGGCCACGCCTGGTGGAACTGGGTTGACCGGGTGTGCTCAGCGGCCGTTCGCTGCGCCGCGGCGGCGCAGGGCGAACATCACTCCGGCGCCGGCCGCCACGAGCGCGGCCGCTATTCCGGCGATCGCGCCGGTGTTGGAGCTGGAGCCGGTCTCGGCGAGGTTCGACTCGCCGCCCGCGGGGGACGGGGTGCTGCCGCCGGCCGACGCGGCCGGGGTGCTCTCCGACTCCGAGGGCGCCGGGGACTCCGGCTTCGCGGTGACGGGCGAGGACGGCTCGTCGGACTGGGACGGGGTGGCCGGAGGCGTCGACGGCTCCTCGGACTTGCAGGCCTCGGACGGGGTGACGAGGTTCGGCTTGATGTCCTCGTCGACCTGCTTGCCGGCCTTCACGTGGATCCGGTACTCCGCGTTCGGCTTCCAGTCCTCCGAGAAGTCGATGGTCACGCCCTCGCGGGAGCCCTTGACCTCCTGGGTGCCGACGAGCTTCTCGTCCGCGCCGTTGGACTCGAGGAAGACCGTGACGGTGGCCGGGACGCCGGTGGGGTCCTTGTCGGTGACGCTGATGACGCCCTTGGCGCCGTCGCACTTGGCGACGGCCGAGAACTCACTGATGTTGCAGGCGAGCGCGTTGCCGGCGAGGCCGAGCGTGAGCGCGGCCGAGGCGGAGGCAACTCCGAGAATGCGCACGGAACGTGCGGTACGGCGAGATATGGACACGATTGCCCTTCACGGGATGCACAAACGAGGGGGGTGGGGGATTGGCTGCGAAGAAACAGCAATCCCAGACGCCTCACAGGTTTATTGGGCCGCGTCTCGGGTTGTCAATCCGTCTGTCCGTCTTGAACCCCGGCTTTAGCTTTCATTTACATGAGCCAACCGGATGAGCGCCTCCGGTGCCTCCTCGATCCGGTCGACCAGCGCGATCCGGGACTCCATCGAGCGGTCGCGGGCGAGCGCCTGGAGCAGGGGCCAGGTGGGGAGCCGCTCGGTCCAGTGCGCGCGGTTCACCAGCACCATCGGGGTGGGTTCGCCCCTGGATTCGTAGTAGTTGGGGGTCGCGTTGTCGAAGATCTCCTGGACCGTGCCGGCCGCGCCGGGCAGGAACACCACACCCGCGTTCGAACGAGCCAGCAGGCCGTCCTCACGGGTGGCGTTGGCGAAGTACTTGGCGATGTGCGAGGCGAAGGCGTTCGGCGGCTGGTGGCCGTAGAACCAAGTGGGGATCCCCACCGAGGTGTTGCCCTTCGGCCAGCGCGCACGCACCTCGAAGGCGGCGCGGGCCCAGTCGGTCACCGACGGCACGAACGACGGTGACTTCGCGAGGAGTTCGCATGCCTCGTCGAGCATGGTGTCGTCGTACGGGGCCGCGTACGCGCCGAGGTTCGCCGCCTCCATCGCGCCGGGGCCGCCGCCCGTCGCCACTGTGAACCCGGCGCGCGCGAGCGCACGGCCGAGCCGGGCCGCGCCGCCGTACGCATCCGTGCCGCGCCCGAGCGCGTGGCCGCCCATCACACCCACCACCCGTGTGCCGCGCAGGAGTTCGTCGAGGGCGTCGGAGATCGCGTCGTCGTGGACGGAGCGCAGCATCGAGGCGTAGATGTCGCCATCGGTCTTCGTCTGCTGGAACCAGGCGTACGCGAGGGCGTCCGGCGTCTCCTCGTACCCCTTGTCGAGCGCGGCGAACAGCTCGTCGGGACGGTAGAGATGACCGCGGTACGGGTCGAAGGGCAGGCCGGGGAGCGGCGGGAAGACCAGGGCGCCGTCGGCACGGACCTTCGCCGCGGCGTTCTCCCGCATCGGGCAGCCGAGGAAGACGGCGCCGGTGGCGTCGCTCGCCAGCAACTCCTTCGTACGGTCCGTCAGATCGACGCACTGGACACGGAAGCCGGCGAGGGTGCCGCGGGACGAGACGACTGCGTCGAACTCCTCCAGCGTCTCGATCTCACGGTCGTTGTGGTGGGCCGCATGGGCGGGGCTCGTCTGCACCCGCCCATGCTAAGCACGGCCGGTTCAGCCCTGGACGACCGCCGGGTCCATCCACATGACCTCCCAGGTGTGGCCGTCCGGGTCGTCGAAGGACCGGCCGTACATCTGGCCGTAGTCCTGGGGGTCGCGGGTCTCCGAACCGCCCGCCGCGACCGCCTTGTCGACCAGCTCGTCCACCTTCTCGCGGCTCTCGGCGCTCAGACACAGCAGCACCTCACTGGTCTTCGTCGAGTCCGCGATCTCCTTCTTCGTGAAGTCCGCGTAGCGCTGCTTGTTCAGCAGCATCGCGACGATCGTGTCGCTGATCACGACGGACGCGCAGTTCTCGTCCGAGAACTGCGCGTTGATCGTGTAGCCGAGTTCCGTGAAGAACTTCTTGGAGGCGTCGACATCGGTCACGGCCAGGTTCACGAAGATCATCTGCTGGTACATATGAGGTCTCCCATCGCGTGATGTGCTGTTCGGAGGGGTAGACCGGGGGGTCGTCGGAAAGTCATCGGCGTCCCGCGAAGTTTTTCGGGCGAGTTTTTCGGGCGGGCCGTCAGCGGGTCAGTGGCAGTGCGGCCAGCTCGGCGACCGCCCAGGTCAGCGGGCCGAAGACGGCGAGCAGGGCGCCCGTGCGGAGGGCGGCTGCGCTGCGCAGCGCCGTGGCGGGCGCCCCGAGCCGCAGCAGGGCGGCCGTGGTGTCGGCGCGCGCGTTCCTCGCCTCCACCGCGGCGGTCATGAGCGTCGCGACGGCGCACCCCGCGACGAGCAGCGCGCCCAGGGTGGTGAGCGGCCCCACGTCGGGGCGCGCGCGGCCGTAGAGCACGGCCATGGCGTACGCCCCCGACGCGACCGCGCACACCACGCCGAGCGGGCGCCCGATGCGGGCCGCCTCCTCCATGAGGACGCGTCCGGCGAGCAGCCGCAGGGCGCCCGGCCGAACCGCCTGGAGCAGCCTGCCGCAGAGGTGTGTGATCGCGGGCCCGGCCAGCGCGAGACCGAACGCCGTGAGCGCCCAGCCGACCAGCACACCGAGGGGTCCGACCGAGAAACCGCCCGGCAGCTCGGGCCCCGCGAGGGCCGGGGACGTACGGCCGGCGTACGTCTCCACGGCGAGCCCGGCCGCGAGGACCGCGGCGCCCCAGGGGAGACCGGAGGGGGTGGGGAGGGGGGCCGGGGGGTGCTCGGGGCTCAGGGGGTCCAGGGGGTGGCGGGTGTGGCTGGGGTTCTCGGGGTGTTGTGAGGTGGCGTGGCGGTCGGCTGCGACGGGACCGTCGTGGCCGTTGTGCGCGGGGGCGTCGGCGGTGACGTCGGTGGTGGAGAGCTGCTCGGCGCCGGGGCGGCCCTCGACCCTCGCGCGGGCGCGCGCGCCGGAGCGGCGGGGCACGTCGAGCGCCGCGGCACTGGTGGCGGGCCCGGCGTGTGCGGTGCGTCCGGCGTGATCGTCGGGAGTTCCCTGCCCGCTCGGTCCGTCGGGGACTCCGGCCCGCCCGGACCGGCCGGTGGCGTCCTGCCCGGAACCGCCCCGGCCCTTCGGAGCCTCCCGGCCCTCGGCGCCGCCCGGGCCCGCCGAACCGTCCTGGCCCTCCGAGCGAGGGCCGGCCTTCGCCTCCGTACGCGTCCCGAAGCGTCCGTACGCGCCGAAGCCGACGCGTTCGACGGAGCGTCCGTAGCCGCCGAAGCCGCTCAGCCGCCCAGGCCGGCCGCCCGTCCTGAAGCCGCTCGGCCTCGGGCCCCGCGGCCGGAGCACCGCCGCGCTGGCCGCCGAGGCGATGATCGGTACGAGGGCCAGCAGGGTGAGCGCGGCCGGGAGCGGCAGCGGCTCGTCCGCGGCGAGGACGTCGGCGGCGTCGCCGTCGAAGGGGAGGCCGGTCAGGTCGCCGCGCAGATGCAGGAAGAAGAGCAGGGCGACCATCGAACCGAGCGTGCAGGACACGGCGGTGGAGATCGCCGCGAGGGCCGTCAGCCGGGCGGGGCCGAGGCCGAGCGCCGACAGTCCCTGCCGGGGACGGGTGGCCGGGTCGGTCCGGGCGACCGCCACCGCGAACTGCACGGTCGCGGCGAGCGGCGCGACGCACCAGGCCAGCCGCAGCACGGCCGCACCGGACGCGTCCGGGTGCCCCATCGCGTACCCCAGGGTGCACAGGAGCAGGAAACCCGTGCCCGCCGACGCCGCCGCGACCAGGAGCCTGCGGAGCTGGACGGCGGGGCGGGCGCCGCGCGCTAGACGGAGAGCGAGCACGCGGCCCGGCCTTCCGCGCCGTCGGCCACCGGCGGCAGATGGACGGTGTTCACCCGCCGCCCGTCGAGCAGCGACACCGTGCGGTCGGCGAGGGCCGCGGTGTCCGCGTCGTGCGTGGCCAGTACGACGGTGATCCCGTGCGAACGGGCCGCCGTCGTGAGCGTACGCAGCACATGGGCCCGGTCCGCGCGGTGCAGCGGGGCGGTGGGCTCGTCGGCGAAGAGCACGGTCGGCGCGGGGGCCAGGGCGCGGGCGATGGCCACGCGCTGTCGCTCGGCGTGCAGCAGCGCGTACGGGCGTTTGCGGGCGCAGCCGCCGATGTCGAGGCGGTCCAGCCACTCCAGGGCGGCGGTCTTGGCGCGGCGGCGCGAGACTCCGCGCAGCATCAGGGGCAGTGCCGCGTTCTCCCAGGCGTTCAGCTCCGGGACCAGGACCGGCGCCGGGTCGATCCAGGCGAACCGGTCGCGGCGCAGCCGCTCGCGGGTCAGCGGACCCATGGTGTGCACGGGCGTGCTGTTGAACCAGACCTCGCCCTGCTGCGCCTGCAACTGCCCGGACAGGCACTGGAGCAGGGTCGTCTTGCCGCTGCCACGTGGGCCGCCGACGGCGAGGATCTCGCCCTCGCGAACCCCGAGCGAGACGCCGGTGAGCGCGGGCGAGCCGTTGTGCTTGACGTGCAGGGCGCGTGCCCACAGCACGTCGTTGTCCGGCGGAGCCACCATGGCGTACACCTCGGTTCAGATCAGAAATGCCGTGCGAAGTCCCCCTTCCGGGGGAACGAAGGCAGGGCCGATCGGTCACTGGGCACGCTAGGTAGTCGGGGCCGGGAGGCCGGACAGCACGCGGCCCCGGAGCGCCCATTCTCACTCGAACGGGCGGCACCGGGGCCGGTGTTGATCACAGATTCAGCTCATCGGAACCCCTGGGGGCCCGGCGGGGTCAGAGCTTCGCCCACGCCTCCGTCAGCACCTGGCGGACGATCCCCTCGATCTCGTCGAAGGTCGACTGGTCGGAGATCAGCGGCGGCGAGAGCTGGATGACCGGGTCACCGCGGTCGTCGGCGCGGCAGTACAGGCCGTACTCGAAGAGCTTCTTGGAGACGAAGCCGTACAGCACGCGCTCCGACTCCTCGTCCGTGAAGGTCTCCTTGGTGGCCTTGTCCTTCACCAGCTCGATGCCGTAGAAGAAGCCGTTGCCGCGGACGTCGCCGACGATCGGCAGGTCGTGCAGCTTCTGGAGGGTGGAGAGGAACGCCCCCTCGTTGTCCAGCACGTGCTGCGTGAGGTTCTCCCGCTCGAACAGGTCGAGGTTGGCGAGACCCACGGCCGCCGACACCGGGTGGCCGCCGAAGGTGTAGCCGTGCAGGAAGGTGTTGTCGCCCTTGTAGAACGGCTCGGCGAGCCGGTCCGAGATGATGCAGGCGCCGATCGGGGAGTAGCCCGAGGTCATGCCCTTGGCGCAGGTGATCATGTCCGGCACGTAGTCGAACTTGTCGCAGGCGAACATCGTGCCCAGGCGGCCGAAGGCGCAGATGACCTCGTCCGAGACGAGCAGCACGTCGTACTGGTCGCAGATCTCGCGTACGCGCTGGAAGTAGCCGGGCGGCGGCGGGAAGCAGCCGCCGGCGTTCTGCACGGGCTCCAGGAAGACGGCGGCGACCGTCTCGGGGCCCTCGAAGAGGATCTGCTCCTCGATCTGGTCGGCGGCCCAGCGGCCGAAGGCCTCGGGGGAGACGCCGGAGCCCTGGTCGAGGAAGGCGGGCGCGCGGTAGATGTTGGTGTTCGGGACCTTGTGGGCACCGGGGACCAGCGGCTCGAACGGGGCCTTCAGGGCGGGCAGGCCCGTGATGGACAGGGCGCCCTGCGGGGTGCCGTGGTAGGCGACCGCGCGGGAGATGACCTTGTACTTGGTCGGCTTGCCCTGCAGCTTGAAGTACTGCTTGGCGAGCTTCCAGGCGGTCTCGACGGCCTCGCCGCCACCCGTGGTGAAGAAGACCTTGTTCAGGTCGCCCGGAGCGTAGTTCGCGAGGCGCTCCGCGAGCTCGACGGCCTTCGGGTGGGCGTACGACCAGATCGGGAAGAAGGCCAGCTCCTGCGCCTGCTTGGCCGCCGTCTCGGCCAGCTCCCGGCGGCCGTGGCCCGCCTGGACCACGAACAGCCCCGCGAGACCGTCGAGGTAGCGCTTGCCCTTGTCGTCGTAGATGTAGGTGCCCTCGCCACGGACGATCGTGGGGACGGGAGCGTTCTCGTACGACGACATGCGGGTGAAGTGCATCCACAGGTGGTCGTACGCGGTTCGGCTGAGGTCCTTGGTGGTCACGGCTATCGGGTTCCCCACATGTAGGTCTGCTTCTTGAGCTTGAGGTAGACGAAGCTTTCGGTGGAGCGCACACAGGGCAGGGCACGTATGCGTTTGTTGATGACGTCCAGCAGGTGGTCGTCGTCCTCGCAGACGATCTCGGCGAGGATGTCGAACGAGCCCGCGGTCATCACCACGTACTCGACTTCCGGCATCGCGGTCAGCTCGTCCGCCACGGGCTCCAGGTCGCCGTCGACGTTGATGCCCACCATCGCCTGCCTGCGGAAACCCACGGTGAGCGGGTCCGTGACGGCGACGATCTGCATCACGCCCTGGTCGAGCAGCTTCTGGACGCGCTGGCGCACGGCCGCCTCGGAGAGACCGACGGCCTTGCCGATCGCGGCGTAGGGCCTGCGGCCGTCCTCCTGGAGCTGCTCGATGATGGCGAGGGAGACGCTGTCCAGCGGGGGAGTGGTGTTCCCCGACCGGGTGTCTCGGGAGCCCTTTGGCTCTGCGCTGCGACTGGGCACGTGCTCACTGTGCATGAGGCATCAGCAGTTCCGCAAGAGTTGATTGATGAAATTCGTTGTCTGCGCGGCCTGCATGTGCGGATTTCGCAGTTCTGGGCCGATCGGGGGTGTTGAAAACGTGGAGCACGGGACTAGGGTGGGTGTCTCAGTGATTGGACATCTGACTGGAGGGCCGGCAGTGAGCACCGAGCTGCGTCGTCTGCGCAATTACATCGACGGAGAATTCCGTGATGCCGCCGATGGACGGACCACCGACGTGGTCAACCCCGCGACGGGCGAGGTCTACGCCACCGCGCCGCTGTCCGGTCAGGCCGACGTCGACGCCGCGATGACCGCGGCCGCCGCGGCCTTCCCGGCCTGGCGCGACCAGACCCCCGCCGTGCGGCAGAAGGCCCTGCTCAAGATCGCGGACGCCTTCGAGGAGCGGGCCGAGGAGCTGATCGCGGCCGAGGTGGAGAACACCGGCAAGCCCATCGGGCTCACCCGGTCCGAGGAAATCCCGCCCATGGTCGACCAGATCCGCTTCTTCGCGGGCGCGGCGCGCATGCTGGAGGGCCGCGCGGCCGGCGAATACATGGAGGGCCTGACCTCGATCGTCCGCCGCGAGCCGGTCGGCGTCTGTGCGCAGGTCGCGCCGTGGAACTACCCGATGATGATGGCCGTGTGGAAGTTCGCCCCCGCGCTCGCGGCCGGCAACACGGTCGTCCTCAAGCCGTCGGACACCACTCCCGCCTCCACGGTCCTGATCGCCGAGATCATCGGCTCGATCGTCCCCAAGGGCGTCTTCAACGTCATCTGCGGCGACCGCGACAGCGGCCGCGCGATGGTCGAGCACCCGGTGCCCGCCATGGCGTCGATCACCGGCTCCGTGCGCGCGGGCATCTCCGTCGCCGAGTCCGCCGCCAAGGACGTCAAGCGGGTCCACCTGGAGCTGGGCGGCAAGGCGCCGGTCGTCGTCTTCGAGGACACCGACATGGCCAAGGCCGTCGAGGACATCTCGGTCGCGGGCTTCTTCAACGCGGGCCAGGACTGTACGGCCGCCACCCGCGTCCTCGTCCAGGAGTCCATCCACGACGAGTTCGTGGCCGCGCTCGCCAAGGCCGCCGCCGACACGAAGACCGGCATGCCGGACGACGAGGACGTGCTGTACGGGCCGCTCAACAACCCGAACCAGCTCAAGCAGGTCACCGGCTTCATCGAGCGCCTGCCCGCCCACGCCAAGGTCGAGGCGGGCGGCCACCGCGTCGGCGACAAGGGCTACTTCTACGCTCCGACCGTGGTGTCGGGTCTGAAGCAGGACGACGAGATCATCCAGAACGAGGTCTTCGGCCCGGTCATCACCGTCCAGTCCTTCTCGGACGAGGCGCAGGCCGTCGAGTGGGCGAACGGCGTCGAGTACGCCCTCGCCTCCTCCGTCTGGACCAAGGACCACTCGCGCGCGATGCGCATGTCCAAGGTCCTCGACTTCGGCTGCGTGTGGATCAACACCCACATCCCGCTGGTCGCGGAGATGCCCCACGGCGGCTTCAAGAAGTCCGGCTATGGCAAGGACCTTTCGGGGTACGGGTTCGACGACTACACGCGGATCAAGCATGTGATGACGTCCATCGAGGGCTGAGTCTCTGCGGCTGACGCAGTGAACGGCACGGCCCCGGGCGGGAGTTGATCCGCTCGGGGCCGTGCTGTGTGTTGTGCGTGTTGTGCCGTGTCAGACGGCCTGGGTGAGTACGAGCCCGGTGACGCTCAGCTCTGCGTCGGATTCCTTTCCGCTCTTGTCGCCCTCCTCGTTCTTGTGCACCTCGCGGCCGCCGCAGTCCGGGGGCCAGGGCCGGTCGCCCTTGCCGGGCAGCTCGTCGGGCGGGACCGGGAAGTCGACGCCGATGTCCTCCAGGATGTGCTTGCAGGCCTTCACGGCCTTCCGGAACTCCTTGGAGACCGGGTCGGGACGGCTCTTCCGGTCGCCCGCGTCGATCCGTACGCGGACGCCTTCGCCGTCTTCCGCCGTGTAGACGACGATGTCGGGGAAGTCCTCCAGGCCGTTGTCGCGCACGCACTCGGTGAACTCGCGGGAGGCCTCGTCCTGGCGCTTCCAGTCGGTCGAGTCCGTGGAGTCGCCAGGGCCGTCGTCCTTCGGGGGCTCCGACGACGACCCGCCGCTCGACGGCGCGGACGGGTCGGCCGCGACGGCCTGGCCCGCGTACACCCCGCCGAGCGTGACGGCGGTGATCAGGGCGCAGGCCGCAGCCAGCCGGCGATGCCCTTTCGTCGTACTTCGCATGAGGATCCTCCTGGGTGCGTCTGTGGAGCAGGTCTCCTGAAGTCACCTCAGCGCGTGGGCGGTTACGGCACGGGAACGGGTGCTCTTACCGCACTGTTACCGCCCGGCGGGCACGCTGGCCGCAGGGTTCGCAGCAGCCGGAGACGCAGCCGGAGATGCCGATGCGCGTATTGGTGGTCGAGGACCACGAGGAGCTCGCCGAGACCGTCGCGGCGGGACTGCGCAGAGAGGGTATGGCCGTCGACATCGCGCTGGACGGCCATGCGGCGCTGGAGCGGGCCACGGTCAACGGTTACGACGTCGTCGTACTCGACCGTGATCTGCCCGGGCTGCACGGAGACCGGGTCTGCCGGGCCCTGGCCGAGGGGGGCAGCCGGGCGCGGGTACTGATGCTGACCGCGTCCGGCACGGTCGCCGACCGGGTCGCGGGGCTCGGGATGGGCGCCGACGACTATCTGCCGAAGCCCTTCGCGTTCACCGAACTCGTCGCGCGAATACGGGCCTTGGGGCGCCGGGCCCAGCCCGCGCTGCCGCCGGTCCTGGTCCACGGCGATCTGCGGCTCGACCCCGCGCGACGGGTGGCGTCCCGCGACGGCCGCCAACTCCCGCTCAGCCCGAAGGAGTTCGCCGTCCTGGAGCTGCTGATGGGTGCGGGCGGGGCCGTGGTCTCCGCCGAGGAACTGCTGGAGCGGGCCTGGGACGAGGCGGCCGATCCGTTCACGCAGACCGTGAAGGTGACGGTCAGCCGACTGCGGCGCAAGCTCGGGGAACCGCCGTTGATCGAGACGGTGGCGCAGGCCGGGTACCGGGTATGAGAGTGCGACCCGCGCTCCCCGCGGTACGGCGGATCCGCGTACCGAAGAGCGTGCGCGGGCTGCGGGGCATCCGGGGGCCGCAGAGCATCCGGTGGCGGCTGACGTTGCTCTACAGCGGGCTGTTCGTGGTGGCGGGGGCGGTGCTGCTGGCCCTCACGTACGCCCTCATGTCCGAGCGCGGCGAACAGGTGTCGGTGACCAGGCCCGATGTGCCTCCGGGGGCGTGGGGAGCGGGGGCGCCCGCCGTCCAGGGGTACGTACGTGAGCAGCTGGTCGCCCAGCGCAGCGACCAGCTCCATCAGCTCTTCGTCGAGTCGGCGGTCGCCCTCGGCATCATGGCGCTTGCCTCACTCGTGCTCGGGTGGCTGGTGGCCGGGCGGGTGCTCGCGCCGCTGCGGAGCATGACCGGGGCGGTGCGGCGGATCTCCGCCGACGCTCTGCACCGACGGCTCGCGGTGGCCGGGCCCGCCGACGAACTCAAGGACCTCGCCGACACGTTCGACGATCTGCTCGCTCGGTTGGAGGGCGCCTTCGAGGCCCAGCGGCGGTTCGTGGCCAACGCGTCGCACGAGTTGCGTACGCCGCTCACCCTTCAGCAGGCCGTCATCGATGTGGCGCTCGCCGATCCCGGGGCGGATGCCGAGACCTTGCGGGCCGCCTGTCTTCGGGTGCGGGCGGCCGGGCAGGAGCAGGAGCGGTTGATCGAGGCTTTGTTGACGTTGGCGCGCAGTCAACGGGGGGTGCCGGAGCGGGAGTTCGTGGACCTGTCCGTGGTGGCCGCCGAGCTGTTGCCCGATGCCGGGCTTGGGCCCCGGGTGTCCGCCGAGCTCTCGCCTGCGGCCCTTGTCGGGGACCCGCAGTTGATCGGGCGGCTGGTGAGCAACCTCGTCGAGAACGCGGTACGCCACAACGTGTCGCCGGGGGAGGAGGGTTGGGTCTCCGTCTGGACCGGGGTCGTCGATGGGTGGGCCTCCTTGCGGGTCGCGAACAGTGGGCCTGTGGTGCCGGGGGATCAGGTGGGCGCCCTGTTCGAACCGTTTCGGAGGTTGGGGGAGGAGCGGGTGCGGACCCGGTCCCGGTCTGGGTCTGGGTCTCGGTCTCGGGAGGGTTCCGGACTGGGGTTGTCGATCGTGGCGGCGATCGCTGCGGCGCACGGGGGTGCGGTGGAGGCGCGGGCCCGGGGGGAGGGCGGGCTGTGGGTCGAGGTGGTGTTTCCGCCCCCGCCGCCCCTTCCCGTCCCGACCCCGGGGGCTGCCGCCCCCGGACCCCCGCTGTCGGCCTGAACGGCCTCGTCCTCAAACGCCGGACGGGCTGAAATTGTCGGCCCGGGCCGCAAAGAATCTAGCCCCTCCGGCGTTTGACGAGCGGGGGTTCGGGGGCGGAGCCCCTGAGTAAGGGACGATGGAGGTCCCCCCGATCGAGCGAAGCCGAGAGTGGGGGAGGGAAGGGGCGGCGGGGGCGACACTCTGTCGTCCCCGGAGCGGACGGCTCGACGCAGCGTCCATTGCCCGCCCGGCAGGGCGAACGGCATGCTGCCCACGTGCCGACGAACCCGAAAACGCGAATCTCCCGACGCGGCCTGCTGCGCACCCTCGGCACGGGCGCAGCCACCACCCTGGCCGCCGCCTGCGGCGTACCGGCGGCGTACGTCGCACCCTCGGACCGGTCCAGAAGCGACCTGTCGGCCACCGACAAGCGCCTGACCTGGGCCAACTGGCCCCTCTACATCGACACGGACGACGAGGACGAGTCGCGGCGCCCCACCCTGGACGCCTTCGAGAAGCGCACCGGGATCGAGGTCACGTACACCGAGGAGATCAACGACAACGACGAGTTCTTCGGGAAGGTCAGCCCCTCCCTGATGAACCATCAGGAGACCGGCCGGGACCTGATGGTGATCAGCGACTGGATGTGCGCGAGGTTCGTACGCCTGGGCTGGGTCCAGGAGATGGACAGGTCCAGGCAGCCCAACGTGACGAGGTACCTGGACCCCCAACTGCGTTCACCGGCCTTCGACCCGGGCCGGGGATACACCGTGCCGTGGCAGTCGGGGATCACCGGCATCGCGTACAACCGCCGCACGGTCGGTCGCGAGATCCGGCACGTCTCCGACCTGTGGGCGGACGACCTCAAGGGCCGCGTCACGCTCCTCTCCGGTCTCGACGAGGCGTTCGCGCTGCTCATGCAGGGCAACGGCGTCGACATCACCAAGTGGACCGCGGACGACTTCCACACGGTGTGCGAGCAGGTCGAGAAGCTCGTCCGCACGGACCACATCCGCCGTTTCACCGGCAACGACTACATCAAGGACCTGTCGAGCGGTGACGTGCTGGCCTGCCAGGCATACAGCGGTGACGTGATCCAGCTCCAGGCCGACGACCCCGACATCGAGTTCGTCGTCCCGGAGGAGGGCGCCGAGCTCTGGTCCGAGTCCCTGATGATCCCGAACCTCGCCCGGCACAAGGCGAACGCGGAGACGCTCGTCGACTACTACTACGAGCCGTCCGTCGCCGCCGAGCTCGCCGCGTGGGTCAACTACGTCTGCCCCGTCCCGGCCGCGCAGGACATCCTCGCCTCCGCCAAGGACGAGGAGACCGCCGCCCTCGCCGAGGACCCGCTCATCTTCCCCGACACCGCCATGCGTAAGCGGCTCGCGATCGCCCGGGACATCACGGCGAAGGAACGCACGGAGTTCGCGAAGCGGTGGAACGCGATTGCGGGGCTGTAGACGGACGCGCGATCGTCATGTGACGAGGATTTTTGGTTGGCAAAGAAGAGGGATGGTTGGCACCAAGATCCGCCCTTTGCCCGTGGGCGAGGTAGAGCGGCTCCTTGTAGAACCGGATGCGGACGTCGACCCGGTCGGGCTCGCCGATCACGTCGAGCCCGGCGAGGTCGTACGTCAGCGGGTCTCGGCGGTAGGTGTGGCGGAGGGCGTCACCGAAGTGTCGTCGTCCTGTGCCGACGCAGGTCCCGCGTCCTCGTGCGACCCCACCCGGCCTGGGACGGTATCCCAGGCACCCCATGTATCTGCAGGTCAGAGGGGCTGGGATGGTTCCACCGTGTCCGATCGGCCGTGAGTTGTTGCGCTCGGCCGCTGTGACGGCTGATGCTCTTGGTGTCGCACCGACCAGGTCCGGGCCGACCAGCCGGCCTCTCCGCGGCATCCATGTCCACGTAACTCATTCAAACGGGGGAACACCCATGTCCATGCGCATCCGAACGAGCGCTCTCACCGCACTCGCCGTCGCCGCCCTCGCGGCGGGCACGGTCCTCACGGCACCGGCCGCAGGCGCCGCGCCGAAGGCCGCCGTGCCCAAGTTCCTGTCGGCGTCCCAGCTGCCGCCGCACCCGACGTCGTCCTGGACCGCCGGGCCGGTCACCGAGGGCTTCCCGGAGGCACTCGGCCTCTGCGTGAGCACCGAGGGCGTGCTCGACTACGACTACCGGCACCGGGAGTTCCGGACCGACCTGGACACCAACGCCGTCCAGTTGACCGTCGTGACGGGCACGGCCGGCCAGGCCAAGGCCCTGGCGAAGCACTACGACGACCTGATCCGCACCTGCGCCGACCGCCTTGAGGAGGCCTCGCCCGACGTCGACGCCGAGGGCCGGGACTACGGCACGCTGCCGGTCGAGGAGGGCGCCCACGTCCGCGGTCTGAACACCGAGACGTCGGGGGGCGCCAACGACGTCGCCCTGCTGTCGGTCGGACGGGACGGCAGGACCGTCACCGTCGTTCAGTGGGGACAGCTGGGCGACTTCAACGACGTGCCCGTGGCCGCCTTCAAGAAGACCACGACCACGGCCGTCAACAAGCTGTACTGACCGGGCGGCCACCGGAATAGGCCAGGGCCGTCCTCCCGCCACGGGGGTCGGAAGGACGGCCCCAAACCGGCCATGCCCGACACGGCCGCTGAACCCGCTCACTGTCACCACCTACCACCGTGACACCGCTCCGCAGGACTCCGGGCCTTGTGGAACAGGCACTCACGGTGTTCAGAGGCCCGCGCGCGTGAACGTCACATGTGTCACTCCGCTGGGCGAGGATGTGGCCTCGACCTCGTAGTCCTTCTCGGGGCCCTCCAGTCCGTCCCAGAGGCGTACGCCCCGGCCCAGGAGGATCGGGGCCACCACGACGTGCAGGCGGTCGATGAGTCCGGCGGCAAAGAAGTCGCGGACCACGGTGGGGCCACCGCCGATGCGTACGTCCTGGCCGTCCGCGGCCTCGCGGGCCGTCGCGAGTGCCTCGGCGGGCGATGTGTCGAGGAAGTGGAACGTCGTGCCGCCCTCCATCTCGATCGACGGGCGCGGGTGATGGGTGAGGACGAAGGTCGGTGTGTGGAACGGCGGGTTGGGCCCCCACCACCCCTTCCAGTCCGGGTCCTCGTGCCATCCGGGGTAGCCGAACTTCCCGGCGCCCATGATCTCGGCGCCGATCCCGGGCTCGAACTGCCGGGCGAAGGCGTCGTCGAGGCCGGCGGTGCCGCCGGAACGGCCGGTCATCTCGTGCCAGAACCGGGTGGTGAACATCCACTGGTGCAGCCTTTCGCCGGCGTGGCCGAAGGGCGCGTCACGGCTCAGGCCCTCACCGGTGCCGAAGCCGTCGAGTGAGATGGTGAAGTTGTGGACGCGGGCTAGTGACATGGCTGGCGACACCTTTCCCTTGTTCCTTTGTTCTTTTGTTTCTTCTGCTGGTCGAGCTTCGTCTCGATCAGTTCGGATCTGCGGCGATCGATGCTGGTCGCCATGATGGCGGACGACCACCGCCAAACCCTCCCAGGTCGCATAGATCAACTCAATCAGTGTCGAACCCGACTCGCTCCAACAGTGCTGCGCCAGGCCCGCGAAAACCCCAACTTCCTTTGTCGGCAAGGCCATTGACAACCGAACGCGCTGTGTAGACCGTGTGATGACACGCGTCTCATTGTGTGTGAGTCCGCCTCGGGTGAGGCATGGACACGGGGGTGTCATGGGGAACGCACGCAGGCTGCCCATGCTGGTGGCGGTCGTGGTGGGGCTGGTGCTGCTCGTCGCCGTCGGCGTGGTGGTGAACGCGGCCGTCGGCGGTTCGGACGACGACTGCGACGTACGGCTTGAGGTGAACTCCTCGACGGAGAAGGGCGATCTGCTCGCCGACCTGGCCGAGGACTACAACGACTCCGGGCGTGAGCTCGCGGGCGGGAAGTGCGCCCGAGTGGCGGTGTCGGAGACGAGTTCCGGCGTCGCCAAGGACGCACTGGCCCAGGGATGGGACGAGCGGCGCGACGGCGCGCCCGAACCACAGGTGTGGACGCCGTCCTCCTCGCTGTGGCTGACGCTGCTCCAGCGCGACGCGACCGCCGCCGACCGCAAGCTGCTCACCGACGAGAAGCCCCGGTCGCTCGCCACCAGCCCGCTTGCGATCGGCATGCCCCGGCCCCTGGCGGAGGCACTCGGCTGGCCGGAGAAGAAGATCGGCTGGCGGGACGTGCTGTCGCTGACGGAGAAGGGCTGGGCCTCGAAGGGCCGGCCCGAGTGGGGCCGCTTCAGCCTGGGCAAGGACAACCCGCACACCTCCACCTCCGGTCTGGGCGCGACCGTGGCCACCTTCTACGCCGCCACCGGCCGATCCAGCGACCTCACCGTGAAGGAGGTCGAGGACCCCAAGACCCGGCGGTTCGTGGCCGGGGTCGAGGCGGGTGTCCTGCACTACGCCTCCGACGCGACCGCGTACATGGCCAACCTCGCCGAGGCGGACGCCGACGGTCAGGCCCTGTCGTACGCCAGCGCCATCGCCGTACAGGAACAGCTGATCCATCTCTACAACCAGGGCAGCCCCACGGGCGAGACCGAGCGGATCGGCAAGGGGAAGAAGCCGCAGGTGCCCCTCGTGGCCGTGCACCCGGCCGACGGCACGCTCATGTTCGACCACCCCTTCGCTGTGCTGCCCTCGGCGTCCAAGGACCAGCGGGCCGCGGCCGCCGACTTCCGCGCCTTCCTGCTGGAGGACGCCCAGCAGCGCCGCTTCCAGCAGACCGGATTCCGCGACCACGAGGGCAACGCGGGCAGCGAACTCGCCCGCTCGGTCAGCCTGTCCGAGCAGAGCCAGGGGAACCTGTCACTGATCGACCCGCCCGCGGCCGACGTGCTGGCGGCGGTCCTGGACAGCTGGGACGAGCTGCGCAAGAAGGCCCGGGTGCTGCTCGTCATGGACGTCTCCGGGTCGATGAACCAGGCCGCGGGCGGCGGACAGACCCGGATGGAGGCCGCCAAGAAGGCCGCCGCCGGCACGCTCGACCTCTACCACCCCGACGACGAGGTCGGCCTGTGGGCGTTCTCCACCGAGACCGACGACCATCCCCAGCCGTACCGGGAGATCGTGCCGCCGCGTCCCGTCCGCGAGAACGAACAGCGGCTCACCGAGGCCATCAACGGGCTCAACGCCGAAGGCGGCACCGCTCTCTACACCACCGTGCGCGCCGCCCAGAAGGAGATGCTGGCCGATCTGGACACCGACCGCATCAACGCCGTCGTCGTCCTGACCGACGGCCGGAACGAGTACCCGGCCGACAACGACCTCGACTCGCTGCTGCGCGACCTCGACGCCAGTCAACTGGAGCGTTCCGTACGGGTCTTCACCGTCGCCTTCAGCGGCCAGGCCGACTTCGGCACGCTCACGAAGATCGCCACCGCCACCAAGGCCACCTCCTACGACGCTCGCGACCCGGCGGTCATCGACAAGGTGATGGTCTCCGTCATCAGCAACTTCTGACCCGGCACGGCACGTGAACACGGGCTCAGCCCCATGGGCGGTACCGACAGACCACGTCCCATGGGCAGTACGGACAGAACAGAGAGGACACGATGGGCAGCCGTCTCCTTCCCGCCGCCGCGGTCGCGCTGTTCGCCGTCGCGGGCAGCGTCACGGCTCTCCTCGCGGGTGCCCCGGCCGGCGCCGCCCTGCCGGTCGGCGCGGGCGTCGGCGGCCTCGTATGGGGGACGCACGCCCTCACCGGCCGTCTCACCCGCCCTGCGGCGTCGCCGTCCACGAGTTCCGCGACCCGCCGGACGGACGCCCCGGACGCGGATCGGCCGACGGACACGACGTCCGACCCGCTGTCCGACCCGCCCGCCGACGCCGCCCGATGGCTGACCCGTGCGTCGGCGGCAGCCGACCGGCTGCAGAACCAGTGCCGGCAGAGCCCCAACGCCTCGCTCTGGCCGACGCTGGCGACGGCGGCGACATCCGTACGGGCCGCGGCCGACCGGCTGACGGCGGCGGCCGAGGCGGTCCGCGTCATCGACACCAGTGGTACCGGCGGTACCAGCGGCACCGGCGGCACCAGCGTTACCGGCGGCACACCCGCCGACCACGAGGTCCTGCGGCGCGACCAGGAGCGCCTGGAGGCCGAGGCGCGGGCCCTCCCCGACGGCCCGCTGCGGCGGGCCAAGGAGGACGCCGCGCGCGCCACGGGCGAACGCGCCGCCACCCTGAAACGCCTGGCCGAACTGCGCCAGCTCCTGATCACCACCATGGAGGCCACCGCCCTGCGCCTGGAAGCCGCGGCGGAGCGCGGAGCCATGCTGCTGTCCCTCCAGGCCGCGACGGACGCCTCCGCCGCTCCTCCGGACCTCACCGCCCTCGACCACGAACTCGACGCCGTGCAGACCGGACTCGACACGCTCGACGAGATCACCCGTTCCCTGCACGGGACGGCCGAGGACCGGCCGGAGTGAGACGGCCGCGCCTGCGCGGACGGGGCCGCCTCGCCTTCACGATGACGTGGTCCCTGGTCGTCGTACCGATCCTCGCCGTCCTGGCGTCCCGCAGCCACGGAACGTCATGGGTGGCCGTCGTCGTCCTCCTCGCGATCATCTCGGGCGCCATGGGCCTGGCGATCGGCCACTCCTGGCCCCGCACGTACATGGCGGACCCCGCACCGCGGGAGCTCCTGACCGCGGCGCCCGGGCTCACGGCAGCCGCTCTGCTCCTCGCGGCACCGGGGCTCGCTCCCTGGGCCCTCCACGATCTGGCCGGGGAGCCGACGCGGGTCCGCGTCATCGAGGTCGAGCCGGTCAGCGACAGCCAGGGCGAGGACAGCGGGCTCACCCACTACCGCATCGCGGACGCGGCGACCGAGCGTGACCTCGGCCGGTTGCGGTTCGGCCCACGGACACGTGTACCCGCCGGCGCCGTCATCTCCGTCTCCGTCATCCCGGGCGGCTGGTCGCCGCCCGTCGCCACCGAACGCCTGAAGGACGCCGACGCCCTCGTCACCACTTTCGATGTCCTCGCCACCGTCCACGTCCTTGCCTGCGCCGCCACGGCAGCGGCCTGGCCGCGCGAGGCCCGGAGCTGAGCGCCCCGGCCGGCTCCTCAGGTTCCGGTTCCGAACGCCGCCCACAGGATCCGCTCCGCCACCGGATTCATCTCCTCGCTCTTCGCGTCGGTCGCGTTCACCGAGTACACGAGGGTGCGGGACAGATTGCGGGTGGCGGCGATCACCGTGCTGTAGCCGGGCCTGGCACCGGACTTGGCCCACAGGACGGTGTTCTCGTCGACCTTGTATTGCTGGAGCCCGGCGCTCATCGTCGCGTTCGGTACGTCGGGGAGCGTGAACATCTCCTTGTCCAGCAGGGGTTGGGGGACCAGCCGGCCGCGGAACAGTGCGAAGAGCAGGCGTTCCAGGTCCTCGGTCGTGGAGATCATGTCGCCCGCGGCCCACCGGTCCGACATGTTCCACTCGGTGGCGTCCACCAGCCTGCCGTCCGCCAGGATCTGGTAGCCGCGGTTGTGCGGGCCGTGGATACGCGGGTCGGGCCCGCCGGGGAAGGACGTGTGACGCATTCCGGCCGGCCGCAGGACCCGTACGGCCGCCTGGTGTTCGTACGTGTCGCCGGTGACCTTCTCGATGAGCAGGCCGAGCACCGTGTAGTCGATGTTGCTGTACTGCTGCCGCTCGCCCGGGCAGAAGGCGGGGCCGGCGGCGACGGACGAGGCCACGACCGCCTCGGGGGTCAGCGTCTCGAACCGCCGCTCGTACCCCTCACCGTTCACGTCGCCCAGCGTCGCTCCCGGCCTCAGCCCACTCGTGAAGGTCAGCAACTGCCGTACGGTGATGGGCTTGAACGCCTTGGAGAGGAGGCCGGGGAGGTAGGTCTGGACGTGTTCGTCCAGGTCGATCCTGCCTTCGGCGGCGAGCTGCAGCACGACGGCCGAAGTGACCACCTTGGTGGTCGAACCGGCCCTGAAGCGCCCGTGCTCCAGAGCTTTGCGGCCACTCGCCAGGTCGTGCACCCCTGCGCTGCCGCGCCACTTGCCGGCCTTGCCCCCGACCCGTACCAGCGCGGCCGTCGTGTCCTTGTCCGGAATTCCCTTCAGAGCTTCGCGTAAGGCCTTGTCGGTCTTCGGACTCACGGTCTCCTGTACGACCGCCGTGGGGGTGGGGGCGGCGAGCGCGGTCCCGGCCAGGGGCCCCGCGGTGAGTCCCAGGACCACGAGGGCGGCACAGGCGGTACGGATACGGACATGCATCGGCTGACTCCCAGGGGTGATCGGTGACCTTCATCCTCCGGTCGTACGCCGTCGCCGCGGATCCTCTCCGAGGAGGGTGCCGACCCTGGCCGCGACCCCTATCAACTCCCGTGCAGGGCAAGGGTGTTGTCAGGGATTTCCCTTAGGGCGGCGCACGCCTTCACGGGAAAAACTGTTATCGCGGAAGGCCCTCCTCCGTCTCCTGTGCACACGCAGCACACAGCACGCGTGCAACACGCACCACACACGCCCCTCCATCCGCACAGGAGTTATCCGTGGCAGAGCACAACAAGCACCGCATCAGCCGTCGCAGCGCGCTCCGGATCGCCGGTGGTGTCGCCGCCGCGGGAGCCGTCGGGGGCATCGCGGTCTCGTTGGGCGGAGGTGACTCGGCCGACGCGGCGCAGAGCGGTGCCTCCCCGTCGCCCGGCGAGTCCGCCGGGAAGCCGGTCTTCGCGCACCCCGGCATGCTGCACAACGCCGGCGACCTCAACCGGGCCAAGGTGCGCGTCGCCGCCCGCCGGGAGCCCTGGACCGCGGGCTGGCAGCGGCTGACCGCCAACCGGCACTCCGCGAGCACCTGGACCCCCAGGCCGCAGGCCACGGTCGTCCGCGGCGGCACCGGCCAGAATTACGTGACCCTCTACAACGACATCCACGCCGCCTACCAGAACGCCCTGCGCTGGCGGATCGCGGGCACGAAGGAGAACGCCGAGGCGGCCGTCGCGATCCTCAACGCCTGGTCGGCCACGCTCACCACGGTCACCGGCAATGCCGACCGGTTCCTGGCCGCCGGGCTCTACGGCTACCAGTTCGCCAACGCCGCCGAGCTGGTGCGCGACCACGACGGCTTCGACCTGGCCCGCTTCCGGAAGATGATGCTCAAGGTCTTCCACCCCATGAACGAGGACTTCCTCACCCACCACAACGGCGCCGTCATCACCAACTACTGGGCCAACTGGGATCTGTGCAACGTGGCTTCGGTCATGGCGATCGGCATCCTCTGCGACGACAGGGCCCTGTTCGACCGCGCGGTGGAGTACTTCAAGAAGGGCGCGGGCAACGGCTCGATCGGGAACGCCATTCCCTTCGTCCACGAGTCCGACGACCTCGCCCAGTGGCAGGAGGCAGGCCGCGACCAGGGGCACACCGCGATGGGCATGGGCCAGATGGGCGCGATCTGCGAGATGGCCTGGAACCAGGGCGTCGACCTGTACGGCTACGACGACAGCCGGTTCATGAAGGCCGCCGAGTACGTCGCCAAGTACAACCTCGGCGGCGACGTGCCCTTCACCAAATACAGCTGGCGCAGCGGCACGGGGAGGGGCAAGTACAACGAGCAGTCTGTGATCTCCGGCATAGCGCGTGGAGAGACTCGTCCCGTTTGGGAGATCCTGCACTACCACTACGCGCGCCGCCGTCGGCTCTCCGTTCCGAACATCACGGCCATGGCTGAGAAGGTGCGTGCGGAAGGCGGAGGCGGTGACTACGGGCCGAACAGCGGCGGCTTCGACCAGCTCGGCTTCGGGACGCTGCTCTACGCCAAGTGACACCTCTTCGGGAAGGGACGGACGTGAACGGGCGGCAGTGGCGAACGACGATCGCGGCGGCGCAGGCCGGTGACCGGCGCGCGCTCGACGAACTCGTCGAGGGCTGGCTGCCGCTGGTCTACAACATCGTCGGCCGCGCGCTGAACGGTCACGCCGATGTCGACGACGTCGTGCAGGAGACCATGCTGCGGGCCGTCGACAACCTCGGCACACTGCGTGATCCGGACAGCTTCCGCTCCTGGCTGGTCGCCATCGCCATGCGGCAGATACGCGACCGGGCCAGACGCCGGACCTCCGAGTCGCTGGCCGACGACGCGGCCCAGGAGGCCACCGACTTCGCCGAACTCACCGTGCTGCGACTTCAGTTGGAGGGCCAGCGGCGCGAGGTCGCGGAGGCGGTGCGCTGGCTCGACGACGAGGACCGGCAACTGCTGTCGCTGTGGTGGCTGGAGGTCGCGGGCGAACTCACCCGGCGCGAACTGGCCGCGGCCGTCGGCATCAGCCGCCAGCACACCGCCGTACGCGTCCAGCGGATGAAGGCCCGCCTGGAGGCCGCGCGCGGCATCGTGCGGGCACTCGACTCGTCCTGCCCCGGACTGCGCGAGGTGACGGCCCGCTGGGACGGGCGCCCCGACTCGGTGTGGCGCAAGCGGCTGGCCCGGCACATCAGGGGCTGCCGCCGGTGCGCCGCTCCCGGCGAGGCGGTCGTACCGGCCGAACGGCTGCTCGTCGGGCTCGCGCTCGTCCCCATCCCGGTCGGCTTCACGCTCTCGCTCGCCCTCGGAGGCAAGACGGCGGCCGCCGCGACGACCGCCGCCACGGGGGTCGGCTGGTCGGCCAAGGTAGTCGCCGCGCTCACCAAGCCCGCCGTCGCCATGACCGCCGGGGCGACCATCGTCGCGGGCGGCGCGTACGTCGTCACCCAGCCGGACTCCGCGCCGCCCAGGGCCGCCGCGCCACCCACCGCGGCGAGCACCTCGCGCCCGAAGGCGCCGAGCCCCACCGCGAAGCCCAGCCCGTCACCGTCCCCCAGCAGAACCCGCCAGGCCCTGTACGGCACGGTCGTCGACGCCCTCGACAAGGCCCCGGACCCGGGCGCGCGCCCCGGGGACCTGCCGCGCCGCCCCGAAACCGGGATCACCAGCACCGGCGGCCCCAAGGCCGTGATGCAGCACCGCGGGGACAGCGTGACGCTCAGCGGCCGGGGCTATGTGCTGGTGCGCTGGCAGATCTCTCCCAAGTCGCGGCCCGGCGCCCTGGTCATGCCGGCCTGGACCGGCCTCAAGGGGAAGCTGTTCCACGTGGCGTCGGGCGGCGGCCGCCGGATGGACGACACCTTCGCGGAGAACGCCGACGGCTACACCTCCGGCATGGGCGGGCCGCGTGTCGGATACACGGTCCTGCCGGCCGGCACCCAGCAGATGTGGCAGAACGAGTACTTCTATGTCGACGGCACCGTCACCCTCGTCCAGAACGAACGGGGCGCCGACTACGGACTGATCGTGTTCCCGTCGAACCGGGACGCCGTGACCGAGGACATCTTGACCGGCCCAGCCCAGGGCGCCATCCGCTACGGCCTCGTCCGCGACACCGGAGAGGACACGGCACCGGTCCCGCAGTACGTCACGCGCTCGACCCCGGCAGATGCGTCGACGGTTCGTCAGAAGTCTCGGGTGACAGGCTAGTTGCCCGGTCCTGGGCCGCCATCACCTCGTCCCCGTGGTCGAAGGCCCACGCCCCGAACGACTCGATCGGGTCGAGCAACGTCCGCCCCAGCGCGGTGAGTTCGTACTCCACCCGGGGCGGCGACCCGGCGTACGCGTGCCGCGCGACCAGACCGTTGAACTCCAGCCGCCGCAGGGTTTCCGTCAGCACCTTCTGGCTGATCCCGCCGATGTGCTCACGCAGTTCGCCCGGCCGCCGCGGCCCGTGCCGCAGCGCCCAGAGGACCACGGCGTTCCAGGTGTTGGAGAGCAGGTCGAAGGCGAGCCGGGCACGGCAGTCGGCGAGGAAGAACGGTTCGGTGCTCACATACCGAATGGTGCCCGAGCGGCTTCCTACTGTCGTGGGAGACCGACTCACGGACCGGAGGCAGGGGCGTATGCGGATAGGGATTCTCGGCACGGGCGGCATGGCGGACGCGCTGGGCACGCAGTGGCGGCGGGCCGGACACGAGGTGCTCGCGGGCAGCCGATCGGGCGGACTGAGGGAGGCGGCCGAGTTCGGCACGGACGCGGTGCTGCTGGCGCTGCCGTACGCGGCGGTGGTCGACGTGGTCGCCGGTCTTGAGGACGTGCTCCGCGGGCGGGTGCTGATCGACTGCACCAACCCGGTGGGCCCGGGCTTCGCCCTGCTCACGGCGGGCGGGCCCGCGGCGGCCGAACGGATCGCCTCCGCCGCCCCGGCCGCACCCGTCGTCAAGGCCTTCAACCTCTGCCACGTGGACGTCTGGCGGCTGACCCCGCCGGTCTTCGAAGGCCGCCCGCTGGCGGTCCCGCTGTGCGGCGACGACGAGGCCGCGCTGACCGTCGTACGCCGTCTCGTACGCGACCTGGGCTGCGAGCCGTTGAACGCGGGCGGCCTGGACCGGGCCGGGCTGCTGGAGGCGATGGCGGCACTGCTGATCGGGCTGTGGGTGGGGCAGGGGGCGGACGCCCAGGCGATCGCCCCGCCACTGGAGTTCGCGGGGCCCTCGCTCTAGCCCCTTGGGCTCTTCAGGGACCCGGGCTCTTGGACCGTCAGCCCTTGCGCAGGGCGCACAGTGTGTCGATGCGGTTCGTGGTGATCGAGTCGACGCCCGCGTCGAGGAGGCGTCGCATGGAGCGGCGGGTGTCGGGCGTCCACACGGACACCAGGTACCCGTCGCGATGCGTACGGGCGATCACATCACGATTGGCGAGCCCGAAGCGGTAGTTGAGCCACCGCGGCCGCACCGCGTCGAGCAGTGCGGGCCGCGGGGGCGCGAGGGTCGTCCAGGTGAGGGCGATCTCCGCGGCGGGGTCGGCGGCGCGGACCGCGAGCATGGTGTCGGCGCCGGCGCAGTAGTACACACGCTCCTCGGCGCCGAAGTCACGGATGACACCGACGATCCGGCGGACGGCACGCGCGTCCGCCGGACCCGGCAGATCGACCATGAGCCGGCCGTCGTCCGTCGCCTTCAAGGCCTCCTCCAGCGTGGGAACACCACCGGAGGTCAGGCCCCGCACCTCGTCCGAGGAGAGCGACAGCAACGGCCGGTCCTGCTCCCACAGCCGCTTCAGCGTGCTGTCGTGCAGCAGCACGGGCACGCCGTCGCGGGTGAGCCGGACGTCGATCTCCACCGCGTCCGCGCCCCGACCGAGCGCGGAACGCAGGGAGTCGATCGTGTTCTCGCGGACGCGGTAGGGGTCGCCGCGATGGGCCACGGCTGTCACGGTACGCATGGGCCCATTGTGCTGGCTCAGGGAGCGAGCCAGGCAGAGGTGTACGTGTCGATGTCCGCTGCGAGCTTCGCCTTGCCGGTGTCGTCGAGGAAGGAGGCCTCGACGGCGTTCTTGGCGAGTTCGGCGAGACCACGCTCGTCGAGGTCGAGGAGCCGGGCGGCGACCGCGTACTCGTTGTTGAGGTCGGTGCCGAACATCGGCGGGTCGTCGGAGTTGATGGTGACGACGACTCCGGCCCGTACGAACTCCTTCATGGGGTGCTCGTCGAGGGTGCGGACCGCGCGGGTGGCGATGTTGGAGGTGGGGCACACCTCCAACGGGATCCGGTGTTCGGCGAGGTGCGCGAGGAGCTTCGGGTCCCGGGCGGAGCTGGTGCCGTGCCCGATGCGCTCGGCGCGCAGGTCGGTCAGCGCGTCCCAGACGGTCTCGGGGCCCGTCGTCTCGCCCGCGTGCGGCACGGAGTGCAGGCCGGCCGCGATCGCCCGGTCGAAGTACGGCTTGAACTGCGGCCGGGGCACACCGATCTCGGGTCCGCCGAGCCCGAAGGAGACCAGGCCCTCCGGGCGGAGCTTGTCGGTGGTGGCGAGCCGGACCGTCTCCTCTGCGGATTCGAGTCCCGCCTCGCCCGGGATGTCGAAGCACCAGCGCAGCACGGTCCCGAAGTCGGCCTCGGCGGCCGTGCGCGCGTCCTCGATCGCCTCCATGAAGGCGCCCTCGTCGATGCCGCGACGGGTCGACGAGAACGGCGTGATCGTCAGCTCGGCGTAGCGGATCTGCTGGCGGGCCATGTCCCGGGCGACCTCGTACGTCAGCAGACGTACGTCCTCGGGGGTGCGGATGAGGTCGACGACGGACAGGTACACGTCGATGAAGTGGGCGAAGTCCGTGAACGTGAAGTAGTCGGCCAGGGCCTCGGGGTCCGACGGAACCTTGGAGTCGGGGTGGCGGGCGGCCAGTTCCGAGACGATACGCGGGGAGGCTGAGCCGACGTGGTGCACGTGGAGTTCGGCCTTGGGCAGTCCGGCGATGAAGGCGTGCAGGTCGTGGTGGGCGGTCAAGGGTTCCTCCCCGGGAACGGCGTCCGGCCGTGTGTCCGGCGGACGCGGGTGATCGGCTGATCGATGGTTCAGGGATCATCGTAGGACGCGGTCCGTGCGGGCGAGGCCCGGGTCGTAGCATGACGCTACGTACGACAGAGGGGACTCGCGCATGTCCGACGACGCGCAGACGCCGGGTGCGGCGGCCGGCGACGAATCGGGGGCCGGCCCCGAGGACGCGGCTCCCTCGGCGAAGGTCCCGCTGAGCAAGCCGCCCGCCGAGCCGAACCCCTGGGCCCCACCGGTGGACGCGGCCCCTGGAGAGGGGGCCGGCCCGACACCGCCTTCGGTGCACGACCAGCAGACGGTGACGTCGCTGCCGGGCGGGGTGCCGCAGGCGCCGTGGGCGGGACCGGGTCCGGTTGCGGGGCCGGGCGCTCCGGTGCCGCCCGGCTCGGGTCCCGCGACCCCTGTGTCCCCCTCGGCTCCGTCAGGTCCGCAGCCGTGGGCCGATCCGTTCGCGCCGCCGGCCGCCTCTGCTCCGCCGAACCCCTACCCGTACGCACCCCCGGCCGGGCCCCACCTCCACCCCGCTCCCGGCTCCTCCGTCCCCCCGCCTCCGATCGCGCCCGAGGGTCCTGGGCAGATGCCGTACGGATACGGCTACCCCGGCTATCCCGCCTACGGTGGCCAGGGCGGGGGGCCCGGCTACGGCTGGCCGGGGATGCCCATGGCGCCCAGCAACGGGCTGGGCACGGCGGGGCTCGTACTCGGCATCATCGCGGCGGTGGGCTTCTGTCTGTGGCCGGTTGCCCTGGCCTGCGGGATCCTCGCGGTGATCTTCGGTGCGATCGGGCGCGGGAAGGCTCGCCGCGGTGAGGCGACGAATCCTGGCCAGGCCCTGGCCGGGATCATCTGCGGTGCCGTCGGAATAGCCCTGGCCATCGCCTTCGTGGTGGTGTTCCTCATGGTGCCCGACGACTCCGACAGCGATTCGGGAACCGTGGACGACGGCTTCAACACGTCATTGACCGTCTCCGGCTGACCTGCGGCCCGGTGGGGGCCGGCCGCGCAGTTCCCCGCGCCCCTTGGAGGGTGGGGCCTGATGTTGTGTATCGGGTGCGGGCCGTCCCTGGCTGAGCGCGCAGTTCCCCGCGCCCCTGAAAGCGCAGGGCGCCCCATGCTTTTCAGGGGCGCGGGGAACTGCGCGACCAACCCACGACAACCCGCACCCGGCCCACGGACCCGCATTCCCCCAGGGGGCGCGGGGAACTGCGCGCTCAGCCCAGGGCGGCCCGCACCCGGCAGACGAACCCGACGCCCCCTGGGGCCAAGGGGCGCGGGGAACTGCGCGGTCGGCACCCACCGGGCCGCACCCGTCACGCAGCCCCCAACCGCCCCCGCGCCTCCATCAGTGCGAACCCCAGCAGGTTCGGACCCCTCCACCGCTCAGGATCGAACGCACGGTCGTCGTCGGCCGACAATCCGATCCCCCACACCCGGTCAAGAGGGCTGGCCTCGACGAGGACCCGCTCACCCGTACCCAGCAGAAACGACCGGAGTTCGCCGTCCGAGGCGAATTTCCGCACGCTTCCCTCCACGACGATCCCGAACCGCTCCCGCTCCCAGGCGGCCTCGTCGAACCCCCGCACCAGCCGCCCCGCCTTCTTGGCGAGCGCGGGATTCGGCGCGTCGAGAGCGAGCCGCTCGGCCCGCTCGTCACCGAACAGCCGCGCTTTCCGCGCCATCATCCAGTGCTCGGCCGTCCGGTACTCCACTCCGTCCACCGTGAACGGCGACGGCCACCACTGACTCAGACAGCTCGCCCCCACCTGCCCGTCGGCCCGCGCCCGGTGCCCCCAGAAGTGGAGGTACTCGACCTTTGCCCCCGACCGGACCGCGCCGACCAGCGCGTCCCGCGAATCGATCTTCCCCATGCACGCGAGTCTGGCAGGAACCACTGACACTCCGTCCCTCCTTTTCCAAGCGAACTCGACACCTGGTCGACAGATTCCGTCGCGTAACCAAAAGGCAACAACGGAATCACTTGTTGGAGGGCCGTTGCTCTGTCAGGATCGGCACTCAAATCGAGCTGGAGCTACGCCGACCCCCGGTGAACGGGGAGGACGGCGGAGGAGAGCGACATGCACAATCCGGGCCATCGCTTCCAGGCACAGGACCGCTTCGAGGCGGGCGCGCAGTACATCGCGGGCCGGCTGACGAAGGGCACGTCCGGCCGCACCCACGCGGTCGTCGACCCGGCCACCGGCGACGACGTCTACACGTACCAGCTGGCGAGCACCGTCGACGTGGACGCGGCGGTCGCCGCGGCCCACGAGGCGTTCCCGGCCTGGGCCGCCACCACCCCGGGCGAGCGCTCGGACGCCATGCACCGCTTCGCCTCCGTACTGGCCGACCGTGCGGAGGAGTTCGCGCAGGCGGAGTCCCTCCAGTGCGGCAAGCCCATCAAACTGACCCGGGAGTTCGACGTCCCGGGCACGATCGACAACACCGCCTTCTTCGCGGGCGCCGCCCGGCATCTGCAGGGCCAGTCCGCGGGCGAGTACTCCGGCGACCACACCTCGTACGTACGCCGTGAACCCATCGGTGTCGTCGGCTCCATCGCGCCCTGGAACTACCCCCTCCAGATGGCCGCCTGGAAGGTCCTCCCGGCGATCGCCGCGGGCAACACCATCGTCCTGAAGCCCGCCGAGCTCACCCCGCTCACCTCGCTGCTGTTCGCCGAGGCGGCCACCCAGGCGGGCATCCCCGACGGTGTCGTCAACATCGTCACCGGGGCGGGCAAGGACGCGGGTGAGCATCTCGTCGGTCACCCCGACGTCGCGATGACTTCGTTCACCGGGTCGACCGCCGTCGGCAAGCGCGTCGCCGAGATCGCCACCGCCACCGTCACGCGCCTGCACCTGGAACTCGGCGGCAAGGCGCCCTTCGTGGTCTTCGACGACGCGGACCTGGAGGCCGCCGTGCACGGCGCGGTGGCGGGCTCCCTCATCAACACGGGCCAGGACTGCACGGCCGCCACGCGCGCGTACGTGCAAAGGCCCCTCTACGAAGAGTTCGTCTCCAGGACCGCGGACCTGATGGCGACCGTCCGGCTCGGCGATCCGTTCGCGCCGGACACCGACCTCGGGCCGCTCATCTCGTTCGCCCAGCGCGACCGTGTCGCCGGTTTCGTCGACCGGGCGCGCTCCTACGCGCGCGTGGTCACCGGCGGCGAGATCCCGCAGGACCTCAAGCACGGCGCGTACTACCGGCCCACCCTGGTCGCGGACGCCGCGCAGGACAGCGAGATCGTGCAGTCCGAGCTCTTCGGTCCCGTGCTCGTCGTGCTGCCCTTCGACAGCGACGACGAGGGCATCCGGCTCGCCAACGACACCCCGTACGGCCTGGCCGCCTCGGCGTGGACCCGTGACGTGTACCGCGCGAACCGGGCCACGCGCGAGATCAAGGCGGGCTGTGTGTGGGTCAACGACCACATCCCGATCATCAGCGAGATGCCGCACGGCGGCTACAAGGCGTCCGGTTTCGGCAAGGACATGTCCTCGTACTCGTTCGAGGAGTACACCCAGATCAAGCACGTCATGTTCGACAACACCGCGGTGGCCAGGAAGGACTGGCACCGCACGATCTTCGGGGACCGATAGTCACCACCGGCCGAGACCAGGCCGCACCCTCCCGAAAGGGCACCACGAGCATGGAGCAGTACGAGCCCGACAGCCTGTCCTCGGCCCAACTGGCCGCCATGCGGCGCAGCCTCAGGAACGGCAGGGCCTCCCTCACCCGCCGTTCGCTGATGCGTGCGTCCGCCGGCGGTGCGCTCGCCCTCGGCGGGCTCGGGACGCTGAGCGCCTGCGGGATCCCCGCGGCGAAGAACACCGCGGGCGTCTCGTCCGAGGACCACTCGGCCAAGGAGAAGCAGATCAACTTCTCCAACTGGACCGAGTACATGGACGTGGACGACAGCGAGAAGCGCCATCCCACGCTCGACGAGTTCACCAAACGGACCGGCATCAAGGTCAAGTACACCGAGGACATCAACGACAACGTCGAGTTCTTCGGGAAGCTCAAGCCGCAGCTCGCGGCGGGCCAGGACACCGGACGCGACCTGATCTGCGTCACCGACTGGCTGGCCGCCCGGCTCATCCGCTTCGGCTGGGTGCAGAAGCTGAACGCCTCCAACCTGCCGCACGCGTACGCCAACCTCTCCCAGCAGTTCCGTACGCCGGACTGGGACCCGGGGCGCGCGTACTCCTATCCCTGGACAGGTATCTCCACGGTCATCGCCTACAACAAGAAGGCGCTGGACGGCGTGGAGGTGAAGTCCCTCTCGGACATGCTTGACAACCCCAAGCTCAAGGGGCGGATAGGCCTGCTGTCGGAGATGCGCGACAGCATGGGCATGACGCTGCTCGACATGGGCAAGGACCCGGCGAAGTTCACCGACGACGACTTCGACGCGGCGATCGCCCGCCTCCAGAAGGCCGTCGACAAGGGCCAGATCCGCCGCTTCACCGGCAACGACTACACCTCCGACCTCACCAAGGGCGACCTCGCGGCCTGTGTCGCCTGGGCCGGTGACGTCGTACAGCTCAAGGCGGACAGCCCGGACGTCGACTTCGTCATCCCGGAGAGCGGCTATCTGACCTCCACGGACAACCTGCTGGTCCCCAACAAGGCGCGGCACAAGACCAACGCCGAGCGGCTCATCGACTACTACTACGAGCCCGCTCCGGCCGCGCAGCTCGCCGCCTACATCAACTACGTCTGTCCCGTCGACGGCGTGAAGGCCGAGCTGGCGAAGATCGACGAATCGGCGGCCGACAACCCGCTGATCATTCCGGACGCCGCCATGGCGGCCAAGTCCCACTCCTTCCGCTCGCTGAGCACGAAGGAAGAGACGGCCTACGAAGAGAAGTTCGCAAAGCTGACGGGAGCGTGATCACCGTGACCATGAAGAACACAGACACCAGCGGTGACGTCCGCCTCTCCGGAATCAGCAAGACCTATGGCTCCTTCACCGCCGTCCATCCGCTCGACCTGACCGTCCCCCAGGGCTCGTTCTTCGCCCTCCTGGGCGCCTCGGGCTGCGGCAAGACCACCACCCTGCGCATGATCGCCGGTCTGGAGGAACCTTCCTCCGGATCGGTCCGGCTCGGCGACCAGGACGTGACGAACCTGCCGCCGTACAAGCGGCCCGTGAACACGGTCTTCCAGTCGTACGCGCTCTTCCCGCACCTCGACATCTTCGAGAACGTCGCCTTCGGTCTGCGCCGGCGCGGCATCAAGTCGGTGAAGAAGCAGGTCGAGGACATGCTGGAGCTGGTCCAGCTCGGCGAGCAGGCCCGCAAGAAGCCGCACCAGCTCTCCGGCGGCCAGCAGCAGCGCGTCGCCGTGGCCCGCGCGCTGATCAACACCCCCAAGGTCCTCCTGCTCGACGAGCCCCTCGGCGCCCTCGACCTCAAGCTGCGCCGCCAGATGCAGCTGGAGCTCAAGCGCATCCAGACCGAGGTCGGCATCACCTTCGTGCACGTCACGCACGACCAGGAGGAGGCCATGACCATGGCCGACACGGTCGCCGTGATGAACGCGGGCCGCGTCGAGCAGCTCGGCTCGCCCGCCGACCTCTACGAGAACCCGCAGACCACCTTCGTCGCCAACTTCCTCGGCACCTCGAACCTCATCGAGGCCGAGGTGGACACGAAGAGCGGCGACGAGATCGTCCTCAAGGCGGGCGGCGGCAAGCTCGTCCTGCCCGAGGCGCGATGTTCCGCGCCCACGACGACCGGCGGCAAGGTCCTCGTCGGCGTCCGCCCCGAGAAGATCTCGCTCACGCACGCCGACGACGCCGGCGAGATCCCGGCGGGCCGCAACCGCATCACCGGCACGATCGCCGACTCCAGCTTCATAGGCGTCTCCACGCAGTACGTCATCGACAGCCCGGTCTGCCCCGAGTTCGAGGTCTACGCCCAGAACATAGACCGCGACTCCCGGCTCGTACCCGGCACCGAGGTCGTCCTGCACTGGAACCCGGCCCACACCTTCGGCCTGGACGCGGCCCAGGACATCGACGCGGGCGTCGAGACGGTCGGCCCCGACGAGGGGGCGGCGGCCTGATGACGACCGTCACCGACGCGCCACCCCTGGCGCCCACGCCCGCTCCGGAGGAGCGCCCGCCTCGCAAAAGAGGCCGCCTCACCCCGTACTGGCTGCTGCTCCCCGGCATCCTCTGGCTGCTCGTCTTCTTCGCGCTGCCGATGGTCTACCAGGCCTCCACGTCCGTGCAGACGGGCTCCCTGGAGGAGGGTTACAAGGTCACCTGGCACTTCGCGACGTACTGGGACGCGGTTGCCGACTACTGGCCGCAGTTCCTGCGCTCGATCGCGTACGCGGGCACCGCCACGATCCTGTGTCTGCTGCTCGGCTATCCGCTCGCGTATCTGATCGCGTTCCGCGCCGGCCGCTGGCGCAATCTGATCCTGATCCTGGTGATCGCGCCGTTCTTCACCAGCTTTCTGATCCGTACGCTCGCCTGGAAGACGATCCTCGCGGACGGCGGCCCGGTCGTCGGCGCCCTCAACACGCTGCACGTCCTGGACGTCACGAGCTGGCTCGGCATCACGGCCGGGGACCGCGTCCTCGCCACGCCGCTCGCGGTGGTCTGCGGTCTCACGTACAACTTCCTGCCGTTCATGATCCTGCCGCTCTACACCTCGCTGGAGCGGATCGACGGACGGCTGCACGAGGCGGCGGGTGACCTCTACGCGAAACCCTTCACCACCTTCCGCAAGGTGACGTTCCCGCTGTCGATGCCCGGTGTCGTCTCCGGGACGCTGCTCACGTTCATCCCGGCGAGCGGCGACTACGTGAACGCCGATCTGCTCGGCTCCACCGACACGCGCATGGTCGGAAACGTCATCCAGACGCAATTCCTGCGGATTCTCGACTATCCGACGGCAGCGGCGCTCTCGTTCATTCTCATGGCCGGGATCCTCGCCATCGTCACGCTCTACATTCGCAAGTCCGGGACGGAGGATCTGGTTTAAATGGCCCTCGTACGCTGGCTGAAGCGCCGTCTCGTCGTCATCGCGGGTCTGCTGACCCTCGGTTATCTGCTGCTGCCGAACATCGTCGTCACGGTGTTCTCCTTCAACAATCCGAAGGGGCGCTTCAACTACGAATGGCAGCAGTTCTCCACGGACGCCTGGACCGATCCCTGCGGGGTCGCCGATCTGTGCGGCTCGCTCTCGCTGAGCCTGCAGATCGCGGCCTGGGCGACCCTCGGCGCGACCGTCCTCGGCACGATGATCGCCTTCGCGCTCGTCCGCTACCGCTTCCGGGCGCGCGGCGCCGTGAACTCGCTGATCTTCCTGCCGATGGCGATGCCCGAGGTAGTGATGGCCGCCTCGCTGCTCACGCTCTTCCTCAACCTGGGCGCGCAGCTGGGCTTCTGGACGATCCTGATCGCCCACATCATGTTCTGTCTGAGCTTCGTGGTCACCGCCGTCAAGGCGCGTGTCATGTCGATGGACCCGCGGCTGGAGCAGGCCGCCCAGGACCTGTACGCGGGTCCCTTGCAGACCTTCGTCCGTGTCACCCTGCCGATCGCCGCCCCCGGAATCGCCGCCGGAGCGCTGCTCGCCTTCGCGCTCTCCTTCGACGACTTCATCATCACCAATTTCAACGCGGGCTCGACCGTCACGTTCCCCATGTTCGTCTGGGGCTCGGCCCAGCGCGGAACACCCGTTCAGATCAACGTCATCGGTACGGCCATGTTCATCGTCGCCGTACTGTTCGTGCTGGCCGGAATGGTCATCGGAAACCGCAGGAACCGCCAGAAGGCATAGCGCCTCAAGAAGCATCAAGAAACTTCAGGAAAGCAGCAGTCGTAGGGAGTTGAAATCATGGCCCCAAGCGCCATGAGCCGTGACAAGAACTGGGCGAAGTCGCTTTCGGACGCCCAGCCGGTCCCGTACTGGCTGGACGACCCGGGCCGGCCCCGCCCCGAACCCGCCCTCACCACCGCCGAGACCTGCGACCTGCTCGTCGTCGGCGGCGGCTACAGCGGACTGTGGACCGCGCTCCTCGCCAAGGAGCGCGACCCCGGCCGCGAGGTCGTCCTGGTCGAGGGCCGCGAGGCGGGCTGGGCCGCCTCGGGCCGCAACGGCGGCTTCTGCGCCGCCTCCCTCACCCACGGCCTGTCCAACGGCCTGACCCGCTGGCCCGACGAGATCCACAAGCTGGAGGAGCTGGGCGCCCGCAACCTCGACGGCATCGAGGCGACCGTCGCCCGCTACTCCCTCGACTGCGACTTCGAGCGCACCGGTGAGATCGACGTCGCCACCGAGCCGTACCAGGCGGCGGAACTCCGTGACTGGCACGAGGAGTTGGAGCGCCGCGGCCTGGCGAACGGAGTCGAGTACCTGGACGCCGAGGCCGTACGGGAACAGGTCGACTCACCGACTTTCCTCGCGGGCCTGCACGACCGTCGCGGCGTCGCCATGCTGCACCCCGCCAAGCTCGCCTGGGGCCTCAAGCGCGCCTGCGTCGAACTGGGTGTCCGGGTGTACGAGAACACGCCCGCGCTCACCCTCAAGCCGTACGGCGCCGGTATGGCCGTACGCACTCCGTACGGCAGCATCCGCGCCCGCAGGGTCGCCCTCGGCACCAACATCTTCCCGAACCTGGTCAAGCGGGTGCGCTCGTACACCGTCCCGGTCTACGACTACGCGCTGATGACCGAGCCGCTGACCGCCGAACAACTCGCCTCCATCGGCTGGAAGAACCGGCAGGGCCTCGGCGACTCGGCGAACCAGTTCCACTACTTCCGGCTGTCCGCCGACAACCGGATCCTGTGGGGCGGCTACGACGCGGTGTACCCGTACGGCGGCCGGGTGCGCGCCGAGTACGACGACCGGCCTCAGACGTACGCGAAGCTCGCCGGGCACTTCTTCACCTGCTTCCCGCAGTTGGAGGGCGTCCGCTTCAGCCACGCGTGGGGCGGCGCGATCGACACCTGCTCCCGCTTCTCGGCCTTCTTCGGCACGGCCCACGGGGGCCGGGTGTCCTACGTGGCGGGCTATACGGGCCTCGGCGTCGGCGCCACCCGCTTCGGCGCGGACGTGATGCTCGACCTGCTGTCGGGGGAGCGCACGGAACGTACGTCGCTGGAGATGGTCCGCAGGAAGCCGCTGCCCTTCCCGCCCGAACCGTTCGCGTGGACGGGGATCGCGCTCACCAAGTGGTCGCTTGCGCGGGCGGACGCGCACGGCGGCCGGCGCAATCTGTGGCTGAAGACCATGGACCGGCTGGGGCTCGGCTTCGACAGCTGAGACCGTGTGACCCGCCTCACTCTCAACAAGTTGTCAGAACCCGCGTAATGCCAGGCCCGAACCTCCCTCTCTCCTGTGACGCGACCAGCGTCGACACGAGAAAAAGGGAGGTTCCGCCATGACAGGGGCCAAGACGGCGGTCGAGTGGCTGGCATCCGTCGCTCCGGATCCAGAGGCCTGCCGCTGGGAGTGGGAGCGCAACCCCTTGGGGGTCGCGCTGCTGCCGGCGGGCAGGGCCTGGGACGTACTCATCCTGCCGGGCGAGCTCGGCTATCCGACGCTCGACGTGCTCACCCGGGTGCTCGACCAACCGGGCCCGGTGCTCGTCGACTTCGGCGACGCCCGGATGGGGTTCTTCGTACCCGCGGGCACCGCGGCCCGCTGGCTCGGCACGGGGGTTCGCACGGCGGGGCACGGTACGTGGATCGTGGTGCCGTATCCGGGGAGGTCGACCGGCGGGGTCCGCTGGCTGGTCCCACCGGACGGCTCCGGCACACTCACCGACCCGACACTGCTGGAACTGGCGATGCACGAGGCGGCGGCGGGCCTGGCTACCGATGACCCGAGCTAGCCGCCGATGGCTACGGCCAGTCGGAGTTGACCGTGGCCGGCCGCAGTTGACCGTCGCCAGTCGCCGGAGGTCTTGACAACCTGGATTGGTCTGGACCAAATTGGGCGCGCTCCACCCTCCAATTCCCCCACGCCAGGAGGTACTTGTGGATCGCGTCAGATCAGTCCTAGCCCTCTGTGCGGCCACCGTCCTGGCCGTACCCGGCATCACCGCACTCTCGTCGGCCGCCCGTGCGGCCGACGCGGACCTCGCCAGGAACGGCGGGTTCGAGGCGGGCCTCGACGGCTGGACCTGCACGGCGGGCAGCGTGGTCACCACACCCGTGCGGAGCGGCGGTTCGGCACTGAAGGCGACCCCGGCCGGCAGTGACAACGCGCGCTGCGCGCAGACCGTGACCGTCAAGCCCGACTCCCAGTACACCCTGGCCGGATACGTCCGGGGCAGTTACGCCTACCTCGGCGCGAGCGGCACCGGAACCACCGACGTCTCCGCCTGGACGCAGTCCGCGCCGGACTGGCAGCGGCTCACCACGACCTTCCGCACCGGCCCGTCCACCTCCAAGGTCACGATCTACACCCACGGCTGGTACGGCACCGGCGCGTATCACGCCGACGACATCTCCCTGGTCGGCCCGGGCGTCGACGCCGCACAACCGCCGGCCGCACCCACCGCCCCCACGGTCGGTACGGTCACCTCCACCAGCGTCGCCCTGTCCTGGCCGGCGGTCCCCGGCGCGACGGGCTACGCGATCCACCGCAACGGGACGAGGATCCAGTCGGCGAACGGCACCTCGGCCACGGTCACCGGGCTGTCCCCGTCGACCGCGTACTCCTTCCAGATCACCGCCGTGAACGAGGCGGGCGAGTCCGCGAAGTCCCCGGCCGTCACGGCGACCACGACCTCCGGTCCGGGTGGCGGCGACCCCTCGGACCTCCCCGCCCACGCCCTGGTCGGCTACCTCCACGCGAGCTTCGCCAACGGCTCCGGCTACACGCGCATGGCCGACGTCCCCGACAGCTGGGACGTCATAGACCTGGCCTTCGGCGAACCCACCACGACCACCTCCGGCGACATCCGCTTCGACCGCTGCCCGGCCACCGAGTGCCCGAACGTCGAGAGCGACGCCGAGTTCAAGGCGGCGATCAAGGCGAAGCAGGCGGCGGGCAAGAAGGTCCTGATATCCATCGGCGGCCAGAACGGCCAGGTGCAACTGACGACCACGGCGGCCCGCGACACGTTCGTCACCTCGGTCTCGAAGATCATCGACACCTACGGTCTGGACGGCCTGGACATCGACTTCGAGGGCCATTCGCTCTCCCTGAACGCCGACGACACCGACTTCAAGAACCCGAAGACACCGGTGATCGTGAACCTCGTCTCGGCGGTGAAGACCCTCAAGGCCAAGTACGGCGCCGACTTCGTCCTGACGATGGCGCCGGAGACGTTCTTCGTCCAGCTCGGCTACCAGTACTACGGAACCGGCAAGTGGGGCGGCCAGGACCCGCGCGCCGGCGCCTACCTCCCGGTCATCCACGCCCTGCGCGACGACCTCACCCTTCTCCACGTCCAGGACTACAACTCCGGCCCGATCATGGGCCTCGACAACCAGTACCACTCCATGGGCGGCGCCGACTTCCACATCGCCATGACCGACATGCTCCTCACGGGCTTCCCGGTCGCGGGCGACGCCAACAACGTCTTCCCGCCCCTGCGCCCCGACCAGATCGCCATCGGCATGCCGGCGACGACCAACGCGGGCAACGGCCACGTACCGTCCGCCGAAACCAACAAGGCCCTCGACTGCCTCACCAAGAAGACCAACTGCGGCCCCTACACAACCCACGGCACCTGGCCCGCCCTCCGCGGCCTGATGACCTGGTCGATCAACTGGGACCGGTTCGGAGGGTGGGAGTTCTCCAGGAACTTCGACAACTATTTCGGCTGAGGTTCGGGCTTCGCGGCGGAGGCGTCACTCCAGCATCGCCGCGAGCAGCTTCCCGAGCGTCGCCGTCCGCTCGGCGCCTCCCAGTGCGCCGAGCACCGACGGCAGGTCGATGGACACCGACCGTACGCGGGCCGAGGTGGAGCCGTCCCAACGGTGCACGGCAACGCTGTCGCGTGACGCCGACGTCCCACCGGGATGGAGCAGAACGCAGGTGGGCGTTCCACCACCGGGCTGCCGGGCCAGCGCATGGGCGTAGAGAAAGGACTGGTAGAGGTCGGAAGCCGCGAGCCTTCTGCCCTCGTACAGCTTGTACTTGATGTCGACGGGGCGCCGCATCGGTGCCCCGTCGACACTGCCGCACAGCAGGACGTCGGGTCGGACCTCGGTGTAGGAGCGGCCGGTTCGCTCGTCGTGCAGCACACCGGCGTGCCGGGACTGGCCCCGGACGACATGGCCGGTACCGGCCGCGGCCTCCCGCAGCAACTGTGTGGCGAAGGACTCGAACAGCACGTTCATGTCGATGAGGAACGCCCGGGAGGCGAGCGACCCTCGGGCGAACAGGTCCGTGATGCCGCCGCCGGACAGCAGTAGCGCCGCCCATCGGTGTGCGCTCTCGTAGTGGCTGTTGTGCCGGTGGTAGTCGAGCCCTGCCAGGGCCGTGCGTAGATCGCCGAGCGGCGTCGGCGCCACCTGGGCGAACTGCGCGGCTGCCCGCCGGGCCCTGGCGCGTACGGCGGGGGAGCGTGCCGTACGCGCCGCCAGATCGACGGCGGCGGCGCACAGCCGGTTGTCCACGATGTCCGAGTCGTGCTCGTCGAAGCGGCACGCCAGCCGGTCCAGCCGTCCGTAGTGCCCCAGAATCTGTCGGTCGGCCAGCAGCCGGCCCCGGATCGCCGGCAGTTCGTCCTCGACCGTCACGTAGTCGCGGCGCACCCCGCGCGCCAGCAGCCGCTCGCAGTGCTCCGTCGCCAGAAGCGCGACCAGGTCCCGGAGATGGGGAGATCCCTCGCGCACCGTGCGGGCCGCGTCCAGCGCGGGCATCCCGCGGCCCGCCGCGTACTCCAGCATCCGCAGCACGTCCAGCTCCTCACCCAGGTACTTGGGCAGGATGCGGATCTCGCAGGCGTCGAGGCGGACGACTCCGACACACGCACCAGCGGTCAACTCCAGGCGGCTGCCCGCGAGTTCACGTATCTGCAGGCGCCCTGCCAACTGTTCGCCAGCGCAGAGCGCCCGGTCGGCGGAGCTGAGCCGGACCCCTTCGACGACACGCGTCTCGTACTCCCGCAGCGTGACCACGTGACCTACTCCGCCGCCCCGCCCTTGAGCTGCAGCTCGGTGTAGAGGGCGGTGGTCAGCCCTTCATCGCTGAGGTCCCGCAGAGTGTGCGTCTCGGGGTCGACCAGCGCCTCACCGAGGAAGGCCGCGAGCAGCGAGTAGTCGTCGTACGCGTACTCCTGGAGCAGGGGCAGGATCTCGCCGCGGATGATCGAGGCGAGGGCGGCGGCCGAGTCGACCGGAGCGCCGTTCGGCAGGAAGAAGGCCTGGCCGATCTGCTTCTCGCGGTCGAGGTGCGTACGGATGCGCTGGTTGAGCGAGTCGAGCAGGTCCGCCAGGTGCAGCTGTTCCACATGACAGCCCTGCAACGGCGAGGAATCGGGAAGCAGTTCGAGGAAGGCGAAGCGGCGGCGGATCGCCGCGTCGAGCATCCGGATCGAACGGTCGGCCGTGTTCATGGTGCCGATCAGATACACGTTGTCCGGCACGCTGAACCGCTCCTGGCTGAGCGGCAGCAGCACCGAGTAGCCGCGCTTGTCCTTCTCCAGAAGGGTGATCAACTCACCGAAGATCCTTGGCAGGTTGCCGCGGTTCAGCTCGTCGACGACGACCAGGTAAGGATGGCCCGGATCCGAGGCCGCCGCCGCGCACACCCGTTTGAACACACCGTCGGTCCGGTCCAGTACGAGCCCGCCCGAGTCGCCCTTCACCGGCCGGAACCCCTCGACGAAGTCCTCGTACCCGTAGTTGGGGTGGAAGGTCACCGTCGTCAGCCGCCCGGCCGCGGTCAGCGCGTCGAGCGTCCGGCCGAACGCGGGCGTTCCCGGCTCGGCGTACGGATCCACGCCCGGCAGCCCGTCCGACAGTTCGCCCAGCCAGCGGGCGGCGAAGCGCAGAGCGGTGTACGTCTTGCCGGTGCCCGGAGGCCCGAACAGGACGGCCTGGCCGCGCCGCCCGAGTGCGTCGGCGATCGGCCGCAGCTCGGCGTCGAGCGGCTGGGCGACCACGGTGTTCTCCGCCTCGGTCGTTACCCCGGTGCTTTCTGCTGTGGGCCCGGCCCGCCGGATCCTCGCCCACAGCTGAGCGGGTACCTCCTTCACGGTGACGGTCGCCCAGGAACGCTCGGGCTCCTCCAGCCGTCCCGCGTAGCTCTCGTCCCACTCCACGTCGACCGTGTGCCGGTGGTCGGCGCGGTCCTCCCGCCACACGTAACCGTCGCCGGTCACCCGGCCGACGCCGAGGATCTGGCTGGTGCCCTTGTTGGCGACGACCAGATCACCGGGGCGCAGACTCAGCAGCTTCCAGACCTCGTTGGTCTTCGCGGAGATCTTGGACTTGTAGCCGTTGTACTCGTCCGTATACGCGGCGGCGAAAGCGGCCAGGAACTCCTCCTTGTCCGCGTACGTGCGAAGATCCGGTACGTCGTCCCAGCCCACGGCGATGTAGCCGCCGGCACGGCACTCCTCCCACAGCCTCCCCTCGTGACCAGGAGCGATCTTCACTATCTGCCGCGTCCGGTTGGGGTCGGCCCACCAGTAGAGGAACTCCATCACGAGGTCGTACGACCACCCGGCGAACCGCTCGTCGGCGTCGACGACCTCCTTGAGCCGCGCCCGCAGCGCGAACCGCTCCAGTCCGGACGCGGGCTGCCCGGTCAGCCGCTGGAGGAAGTGCCGCACCTGATCGGTGCCGTAGACCGGGACGGAGCCCTCCGGCGCGTACACACGCAGGGTCTTGGAGACGAGGGAGGGGCCCGAACGGATGGCGTCGATCGAGTCGATGTCGGCGATCCGGCCTTCGCGGGCGGCGGTCACGGCCGCCACGATCCCGGCGCGCACCGCCTCCCACGCCTCTTCCTCGTCCGCGTAGCGCGGGTCGTGCCACCAGGAACCGTCCTGGCTGCGTGCGTAGATGAGGTGCTTCATCGAGGAGCCACCGGCGATGCTGCCTAGCGCGTTGGTACCGAACTCCATCAGATAGCAGTACGGCTTCGTCTCGGCGCTGTCGCCCTGGCCCAGGGCGTAGCGCTCCAGCGGCAGGGTCGGCCAGTCCTCCCAGGGGAAGTCCCGGCGGACGTCCTCAGCCGCCGCCTCCATCCCGCGCAGCGTCTCCGAGAACCGGTCACGGTCGAACGCCGCGACCGCCTCGTCGAGGGGCCAGGGGCGCAGCGCCGCGGCCTGGGTGGACGAGATGGGTCGCAGAACGCAGCTGCACGGGCTGACGAGCGGACGTCCCGAGCCGTTCAGCAGACCGATGGACCGCGCGAACTCCACGCGCCCCGCGGTGTTGTCGGACGGGGCCGAGTCGATCAGCCGGCGCCACAACAGCCGTTCCGGGTCCGGGAAACGGCCCAGCTCGTGTGAATCGGTCAGATGGAGACAGCCCGGATCGTGGTGGATCATGCGGCCGTGCACGGGGAGGATCACCTCGCCCGGCGAGGGAGTGAGCGCGTAGTCGCGGCGCTCGAAGATGACGGCCACCCGTTCCTGCTCGTCCGCCATCGTGCTCCCCTTTGTTGTACTGCCCGCCGGTCGGCCCTACGCCGACCCACGACCGTATCGCGCGACGACCAGGGCCATCAGCTGAAGAAGCACCAGCGACAGACACCAGCTCCCCGCCACATCCAGTGGCCAGTGGTAGCCGCGGCGGATCAGGCCGAAGCTCACCGCTGTCACCAGGACCAGGTAGCCGATGGCCAGTTCGCGGCGGCGGTAGCGGCTGTGGAGCCAGGGGAGCAGGAGGAGGACGGCCGCTCCGTAGGCGACGGCGGCCGTGGCCGTGTGGCCCGAGGGGTAGTAGCCGTCGCCGGCCATCCCGGGCGGGCCGGTGCGGCCGACGGCTTCCTTCAGAGGTACGACCAATGCCGGTACGGCGGCCATCGCGACCAGTGCCGCGAGCGACGGAACCCACCAGCGGGGCAGGCCCGCGCGCCGGGCCCGCCAGGACACATACACAACGACCGCCAGCAGCACCGGAACGGCCACCACGAGATTGCCGAGATCCGCGAGGAACTCGGCGGCACCACTCGGAAGCCGACTCCCCCTGACCTCCCCGGCCAGCCGCTCGTCCGCCCGACGCACGGGGCCTTCGACGGCTGCCGCCCAGGTCAGGAAGGAGAAGAGGAGGGCAAGCGGCCCGAGGACCCAGACCGGGGGCCCCGGAGCGGGGCGCCCGTCGTCCTGACTGTCAGGCGCATGCAGTGATGATCGCCGATCCGGAACACTGGTCATGCCACACAGAGTGACAGTGGTGCTGGGCAGGGGGTAACCGGGGCCGCCCCGTCAGGGGCGCGGGGAACTGCGCGACCAGCCACGATCAACCCGCACCCACCCCGCAACACAAGCCCCGCAGACGCCCACCACCACCAGCGGAGCGCAGACGCGCCGAAAGGCTTGCACCAGGGGGGTAGGTGCAAGCCCTTCGGTGGAACCGATCAGATCGGGTTGTCGCACGCCCCGGGGGGTTTGGGGCGGGCGACTGTCCGATCGGTGAGGAGACCCGAAGCCGGAAGCTCCGGTTGTGTGCGCGAGGCACGCCCAGGGCGAAGCTGGGGAGGCCCCGTCCCGGTACCGGCCACAGTCCCCTGTGGCCGGGGTGTATCTCTCATCTGGGTAGAACCTACGTCAGGGGTGGGGCCTCCGACAGGTGGATTCGCGTCCCGCCATGCACCTCGCACACGTTCTTCACACGCCCCGCTCCTCACCGCCGCGACACCGGAACCGATGAGACAGACTCCGCTCAGATGCGGGCAAAAGCCTGCTCGATGATGTCGAGGCCCTCGTTCAGCAGGTCCTCGCCGATGACCAGCGGCGGCAGGAAGCGCAGCACGTTCCCGTAGGTGCCACAGGTCAGGACCAGCAGGCCCTCCTGGTGGCACGCCTTGGCGAGCGCGGCGGTCGCCTCCGCGTTCGGCTCCTTGGTCGTACGGTCCTTGACCAGCTCGATGGCGATCATCGCGCCGCGGCCCCGGACGTCGCCGATGATGTCGAACTTCTCGGCCATGGCGCCCAGCCGGGCCTTCATCACGGCCTCGATGTTCTTCGCCTTGGCGTTGAGGTCGAGCTCCTTCATCGTCTCGATCGAGCCGAGCGCGCCCGCGCAGGCCACCGGGTTGCCGCCGTAGGTGCCGCCCAGGCCGCCCGCGTGCGCGGCGTCCATGATCTCGGCGCGGCCCGTGACGGCGGCGAGCGGCAGACCGCCCGCGATGCCCTTGGCGGTGGTGATCAGGTCCGGGACGACGCCCTCGTCCTCGCACGCGAACCACTGACCCGTACGGCAGAAGCCGGACTGGATCTCGTCCGCGACGAAGACGATGCCGTTGTCGGTGGCGAACTTGCTGAGGGCGGGCAGGAAGCCCTTGGCGGGCTCGATGAAGCCGCCCTCGCCGAGCAGCGGCTCGATGATGATCGCGGCCACGTTCTCCGCGCCGACCTGCTTGCTGATCTGGTCGATGGCCTGCGCGGCGGCCTCGGGGCCCGCGTTCTCGGCACCGGTCGGCCAGCGGTAGCCGTACGCCACCGGCACCCGGTAGACCTCGGGTGCGAACGGGCCGAAGCCGTGCTTGTACGGCATGTTCTTCGAGGTCAGCGCCATCGTGAGGTTGGTGCGCCCGTGGTAGCCGTGGTCGAAGACGACGACGGCCTGGCGCTTGGTGTACGCCCGAGCGATCTTGACGGCGTTCTCGACGGCCTCGGCGCCGGAGTTGAAGAGCGCGCTCTTCTTGGCGTGGTCGCCCGGCGTCAGCTCGGCCAGCGCCTCGGCGACGGCCACGTAGCCCTCGTACGGCGTGACCATGAAACAGGTGTGGGTGAAGTCCTGGAGCTGGGCGGAGGCCCGGCGGACGACGGCCTCGGCGGACGCGCCGACGGACGTCACGGCGATGCCGGAACCGAAGTCGATCAGCCGGTTCCCGTCGACGTCCTCGATGATCCCGCCGCTCGCGCGCGCGGTGAAGACGGGCAGCACGGACCCCACTCCGGCCGCGACCGCGGCGATACGGCGGGCCTGCAGTTCCTGCGACTTCGGACCGGGAATGGCGGTGACGACGCGGCGCTCCTGCGGAAGTGTGCTCATGAGGGGCTCCCTGGGGGGTCTTGCGAACGGCTTGGGGAAAGTCTTAGGGAAGGGCGTGCTGACGGCCTGCGAACAGGTTCTTCGGACGCCCGGCTTCCTTCTTCGCAGGCTAGAGCCGGGAACGGGGGGTGGGCATGCTCCATCTGGGCGGTGTCGGGAGATTCGGTTGTCCGCCATGGACATAGCGTGGGCGGTGAGCGGCGAGGGCCCGGGGTGTCCGTATCGCCGCGTACCCGGCCCGGTAAGCGGTGAACTCCCCTTGTGAGGGCGTTAGATTGACTCGCAAACGACGTATGGAGCGGCTGGTCAGGGGTGGCAGAGGCGATGGACAGCGACGGCACGCAGGACGCACGGGGCACGCACGCCGATCGTGTGCCGCGGCCGGCGGGACCGCCCCAGGTGCCGCCACGGCCCGCGCAGGCGCCAGGGATGCCGTCGGCGCCGGACGGGTCCGCCTTTCTCACCTGGCTGCGGACCCCGCGCCCCGAGGCCGCCCCGGGCGTGTGGCGCTTCGGGCATCTGCCGCGGCCGGACGAGGAGCCCGAGCGGATTCCGGCCCGGCAGCTGATCGGCGGGGCGCTCATCGCGTTCCTCGTGGGATGGCTGATCTGGTCGCTGCTGTGGAACGGCTACCTCGGCGGCTGGTGGCTGCTGCCGCTCTACGCGATGATCCCCGACTCCTGGGCCGAGCCCCACAGCTTCGGTTCCGTCGTGGTCGTCTACGCCTACTACGTGACCATCGCCCTCGGGATCATGATCGGGGTCGGGCGCCTCGGCCGCTGGAGCGAGGTGTGGCAACGCTACGGGCTGCCCGCCTGGCGCCGGGCCGCACCCGTGAGCGAGCGGCCGCCCGCGCCCGAGGAGGACCCGGCGCAGTGGAACCAGCTGCGCGCAGCCGGAGCCGCCGACGCCGCCGAGCGGCTCGGTGCCGAGGCCAGGGCCGGACGCATGCGCGATGTCGACCAGGCCAGGATCGCCCGCGCCTGGCAGGGCGTGCGCAGCGGACGCCACAGTCTCGCCACCTTCAGCGGTGCCGTTCTGCAGGACGGAGCCGCCGCCTGTCTGCACCCCTCCGGCGAGCGGGACCTGCCGGGACGGCTCGCCAAGCACGACCTCGTCACCGGGCAGGTACGGCTCGGCACGACCGCCGACGACCCGCGGAACCCGTACTCCTACCGTGGGACCGGCCTCGCGCTCGGACCTGACCTGCTGGGCACTTCGCTGCTCGCCGTCGGGCCCGCCGGGTCCGGCAAGACCGGCGGGGTCGTCTGGCCGCTCGCCGAGTCGCTGTGCCTGCACGCGCTCGCGGGGCGGGCCGCCGTGGTCGTCGTCGGGGCCGCGGGGGCGGGGCTCGGGCCGGTGGACGCGTACGACGTCGTGGTGCGGGTGGGCAATCCCGAGTCGGTGTACGACCTCGATCTGTACGGCGGGACCACCGACCCCGACGAGGCGGCGGCCGTGCTCGCCGAGGCGCTCGTCGGGGACCTCGCCGATCCGCATCCCGGCGCCGACAGCAGGCGGTCCACGACCGTGCTGGCCCAGTTGCTCGGGCCGTTCCGGGGCGTGCACGGCCGTTTCCCGTCCGTGCCCGAGCTGAGGCAGCTGCTCGACGGCGCGCCCGGACCGCTGGGCGCACTGCGCAAGGCGCTCACGGAGGGCGGCCAGGAGTCACTGCTGCGCGAACTCGACGCTCGGGAGCGGCAGTTGGGGCATCCGGGGGATGTGGGCAGTGTGCTCGCCGACCGGGTGGCACTGTTGGACCGGCCCGCGTTCGCCGGGTTCTTCGACACGTCCGGGCAGTCCCGTCCCTTCTCCTTGCGTGCCCTCGACCATCCCGTGCGGGTGCGGATCGACCTGCCCGAGCGCGGGCATGCCGACGCCTCCCGGATGCTCGCGCGGCTCGTGCTCGCCCAGTTCGCGGCGAGCGTCGCCGTACGGGAGGACCGGTCACTGTTCGCCTGTCTCGTGCTCGACGACGCCACGGGAGTCATCACGCCCGAGGCCGTACGGGGCATTCAGCGGCTGCGGTCCGCCAACGCCGGGGTCGTCATGACCCTGCGCACGCTCGACGACGTGCCCCGGCCGCTGCGGTCGCCGCTGCTCGGTGCGATCGGGTGCCGGATGGCGCTGTCCGGGCTCACACCGTGGGACGGGCAGGACTTCGCCGAGGTGTGGGGCAAGGAGTGGACCGAGGCGCGGGACGTCACCGACCGGCAGATCATCGCGGAGACGCCGGCCGGCAAGGCCGTACACATGCTGCGACGGGTGATCACCGGCAACGCGCCCACCGCCCGGGCCGTGACGGTACGGCAGGTCGAGCGGGAGCGGTGGTCCGCGTCCGAGCTGGCGCACGGGGTGCCGCCGGGGCACGCGGTGCTCTCGCTCACCAGCGTACGCGGGGAGCACGCGCCCCCGCTGCTGGTGGATCTGCGGAGCTGAGGCGGCTGCGGGAGCCGAGGGCTCCTGAGGGACATTTGATGGGTGTGCCGAGCAGGACGTCCGGACATATGGTCACGGGCCGACCGTACGGTGAGGCAGAATCGACATAGGTCGTTCATACGCTGCGGCCAAAAGATCACAAAGATCACATTGCCCGTGACCGTAGAAGAACCTGTGAAGACCTGAAGGCCTCATGCCCCCCACGCTCGCCTCGCTCGTCCATCACTCGGCGCTGAAACTCACCGTGCGCGCGGGCGGGGAACGTCTGGACACCCCCGTCCGCTGGGTGCACGCCAGCGAGCTCACCGACCCCGTGCCGTACATGGAGGGCGGGGAACTGCTCCTCATCACCGCGCTCAAGCTGGACGCGGAGGACGCCGATGCCATGCGGCGGTATGTGAAGCGGCTGGTGGGGGCCGGGGTGGCCGGGCTCGGCTTCGCCGTCGGGGTGCACTACGAGGAGACGCCCAAGGCGCTCGTCGACGCGGCGGAGGGCGAGGGGCTGCCACTGCTGGAGGTGCCGCGGCGCACACCCTTCCTCGCCATCAGCAAGGCCGTGTCCGCCGCCATCGCCGCCGATCAGTACCGGGCGGTGACGGCGGGCTTCGCGGCACAGCGGGAACTGACCAAGCAGGCGTTGAGCGACGGGCCCGAGGGGCTGCTGACCGCGCTCGCCTCGCAGGTGGACGGATGGGCCGCCCTGTACGACGCGTCCGGCGCCGTCGTCGCCACCGCGCCCGAGTGGGCGGGGCGGCGGGCCTCCCGGATCACCGCTGACGTGGAGAAGCTGCGCGAGCGGGCCGCGCCCGCGAGTTCCGTCGTCGGCGGCGCGGGCGACGGTGAGAGCGACGGCGGGGACGGGACCGGCGAGGACCGCGTCGAGTTGCACTCGCTCGGGACGGGCCGACGGGCCCGGGCCGCGCTGGCCGTGGGGACCGCGTCCGCGCTCGGTACGGCCGAGCGGTACGCCGTGCACTCGGCCATCGCCCTGCTCACGCTGACCACGGAACGGTCCCGGTCGCTGTACGCCGCCGAGCAGCGGATCGGCGCGGCCGTGCTGCGGATGCTGCTGGCCGGGCAGCCGGATCATGCGCGGGGGGTTGCCGGGGACCTGTACGGAGGGTTGTTGGACGCGCCCTACCGGATGATCCTGGCCGAGGCCGCGTCGGCCTCCGCGGGGCGGGCCCGCGCCCGGGCCGGGGACGCGGAGGACGGTGGCGGGGCCACGGTCAGCGCCGAGGCCGCCGCCGCCCTTGCCGATGCCGGCGGCGATCTCGTGGCCGGGCTCGGTGAGGTCGTGGAGTCCGCCGCCGCCCGGTCCGGCGAGGCCGTGCTCGTGGTGCCCGACGGGGAGCGGCTCGTGGTGCTCGCCGCGGATCGGGGTGCGGTCGTCGCCGCCTGCGCCCAGTACGCCGAGGCCGTCGGGGGCGCTCAGGGCGGTGGCGAGCAGGCCGGCGACGAGGACGAGCTGGTGGTCGGGATCTCGGCTCCCGCCGGGCCCATCGCCGCGGGGGCCGCCTACAAGCAGGCCGAGCAGGCCCTGTCCGTCGCCCGGCGGCGGGGGCGGGTGCTCGTCGAGCACGAGGATCTGGCCGCGGGGTCCGTGGTGCCGTTGCTCGCCGATGACGCGGTGCGGGCGTTCGCGGACGGGCTGTTGAGGCCCCTGTACGAGCACGACGCCACCGGGCGGGGGGATCTTGTCGCCTCGTTGCGGGCGTGGTTGTCGCGGCACGGGCAGTGGGACGCGGCCGCGGCGGATCTTGGGGTGCATCGGCATACGTTGCGGTACCGCATGCGGCGGGTCGAGGAGATCCTCGGACGGTCCCTGGACGATCCGGATGTACGGATGGAACTGTGGCTGGCCTTGAAGACGACGGCTTCGGCGGAGTAGGAGGGGCTTTTCTCGCCCCCGCCGCCCCTACCCGTCCCGTCCCCTGGGGCTCCGCCCCAGACCCCGTGGGGCGCGATTTCGGGTGCGGGTTCGGCTGTGGCTGGTCGCGCAGTTCCCCGCGCCCCTAGGCGCCTGGGGGCGCGGGGAACTGCGCAGTCTTTTGGGGGTTCGGGGGCGGAGCCCCTGAAAAGGGACGGGAATGGGTAGGGGCGGCGGGGGCGAGAAAAGGTCGGTGACTAGGCCAAAGCGGTGTACCCCGGTGGGGGAGTGCTACGACTCGGACAGGCGTCGCCGAGGCATCGCGGCCCTACCGTGGACGAGGAAGACCAAGAACACCCCCGAACGCGGAAGGGCCCGGACGCGCACATGACCTCCACCCACGCCTTCTGGCTCGCCGGCCGCCAGGCCACAGGCGAGTCCACCTTCGACGTCACCTCCCCGTGGGACGGCCACCTCGTCGGCAAGGTCTCCGTACCGACCGACGCCCAGGTCGAGGAGGCCGTGGCCGCCGCACACGCCGTACGGGACGAGTTCGCCGCCACCCCCGCCCACGTACGCGCCGCCGCCCTCGACCACGTCAGCCGCCGCCTGGTGGAGCGGACCGAGGAGATCGCCCGGCTCATCTCCGCCGAGAACGGCAAGCCGGTCAAGTGGGCCCGCGGCGAGGTCGGCCGGGCCGTGTCCGTGTTCCGGTTCGCGGCCGAGGAGGCCCGCCGGTTCAACGGCGGCGAGGCTCAGCGGCTCGACACCGACGCCGGTGGCCAGGGGCGCCTCGCCCTCACCCGCCGCTTCCCGAAGGGCGTCGTCCTCGGCATCGCGCCCTTCAACTTCCCGCTGAACCTCTGCGCCCACAAGATCGCCCCCGCGATCGCGGCCGGCGCCCCGATCATCCTCAAGCCGGCTCCCGCGACTCCCCTCTCCGGGCTGCTCATCGGCGAGCTGCTGGCCGAGACCGACCTGCCGGCCGGGTCCTGGTCCGTGCTGCCCGTGGCCAACGACAAGATGCCCGCCCTCGTGCAGGACGACCGGCTGCCGGTCATCTCGTTCACGGGGTCCGACAAGGTCGGCTACGCGATCATGGACTCCGTGCCGCGCAAGCACCTCACCCTCGAACTGGGCGGCAACGGCGCGGCCGTCGTCCTCGCCGACTGGGCGAGCGACGAGGACCTGGACCGGGCGGCCTCACGGATCGCCACCTTCTCCAACTACCAGGGCGGACAGTCCTGCATCTCCGTACAGCGGGTGATCGCGGACGCGTCCGTGTACGACCGGCTGCTGCCCCGTGTGGTGGCCGCCGTCGAGGCGCAGGTCACCGGTGATCCGGCCGACGACGCCACCGATGTCGGGCCGCTGGTGAGCGAGGACGCCGCCAAGCGGGTCGAGACCTGGGTGGACGAGGCCGTGAACGCCGGCGCCACGCTGCTCGCGGGCGGCAAGCGGGACGGTGCCTCGTACGCGCCGACCGTGCTGGCCGATGTGCCGGCCGATGTGACCCTCTCCTGCGAGGAGGTCTTCGGGCCCGTGCTCACCGTGCAGAAGGTGGAGGGGGAGGCGGCAGCCTTCGCCGCCGTCAACGAGTCCAAGTACGGGCTCCAGGCAGGGGTGTTCACCCACGACCTGCAGACCGCCTTCCGTGCCCACCGCGCGCTCGAAGTGGGCGGGGTGGTGGTCGGTGACGTGCCTTCCTACCGCGCCGACCAGATGCCCTACGGCGGCGTGAAGCAGTCAGGGGTCGGGCGTGAAGGCGTGAAGTTCGCGATGGACGACTACACGTACGAGCGCGTGCTCGTCCTCACGGGGCTCGCTCTCTGAGATCAGGCGCCGAGACGTCACGCGACGGCCGGAGTCCGCTGTGCGGGGACTCCGGCCGTCGTCGTACCTCGTCCGGACCCTCAGCCGGAGAAGCCGACGCGCGCGAGCCGTACCGGGCCGCGCAGCCCGATGTGCAGGTCGTGCACCTCGGTGGCGCTGAACGGGGTGACGACGGTGGTGTAGTCGTACGGTCCCGGCGTGGCCGGGACATCGAGCCGGGCGATCACCGGGCCGCCGTCCAGGGCCAGTTCGAGTGAGCCCTCACCGGACGCGTCGACGGACACCTCGACGGTGACCGTCCTGGTCGCCGGGCCGAAGTCGCAGCCGCGGTAGACCAGTTCGGCGGCGTTCCCCTGGCTCCCCTGGCTCCCCTGGTTCCCGTGGCTCCCGCGCGCGGGTGTCACCGCGTCGCCCGACAGTTTCGTACGGTCGACGATCTCCGCACCCCGCTGCTCGTCGAAGTCGGCCACGTTCAGGCCGAGTTCGAGGACCGGGCGCGGGGTGGCGGGCGTGCCGTCCAGGTCGACCGTCGCGCGCAGCCGGACGTCCTCGCTGGACGCGCCCACGAGGAGTTCGTACGGGCCCGGCTCAAGGCGTCGGATGCCGTGGGCGACGTCCCAGAACTCGAAGACGGACAGCGGGAGTTCGAAGGTCAGCTCGGTGGAGGCGCCGGGCAGTACATGGACCCGGCGGTGGGCCAGCAGTTCGCGGCGGGGGCGGGAGACCGAGGGCGTCACGGCACGGGAGTAGAGCTGGGCCACCTCGTCGCCGGGCGTGCTGCCCGTGTTGGTGACCGTGAAGGTGACATGCACGGAGTTCTCGCCCACGTGAGCCACGAGGTTCCCGTACTCGAAGGACGCGTACGACAGGCCGTGGCCGAAGGGGAAGAGCGGGGTGCCCTCGAAGTACAGGTACGTCTGGCGGCTGCCGATCACGTCGTAGTCGAGGAGGTCGGGGAGGTCCGCGTCCGAGGCGTACCAGGTCTGGGGGAGCCGGCCCGCCGGGGAGACGTCGCCCGCCAGGACACGGGCCAGTGCCGTGCCGGCCGCCTGGCCGCCGTGGGCCGTCCAGAGGACGGCGGGGAGGTCCGTGGCATCGGTCGCGTACGGGTAGGAGGACGTGATCACCAGGGCCGTGCGGGGGTTCGCGGCGCGGGCCGCCTCCAGGAGGCGCCGCTGGTGGGCGGGGAGGGCGAGGGTCGTACGGTCCTCCGTCTCTCGGCCGTTGATGTGCGGGTCGTTGCCCGCGACCACGAGGACCACGTCGGCCGCGGCGGCCGTGCGGGCCACCGTGTGCTCGCCGCGTTCCGTGATCTCCAGTTCGAGGATTTCCGGGTTCTCGGCGGCAACCTTCACGCCGTCGGCGGTGACAGAGACGTAGCGCCCCGTACCGATGTGCTTCAGGAGGTGACCGCCCTCATGGGATCCGTGGGATTCACCGGATTCGCGGGGCCCATGAGATGCATGGGATCCGTGAGGCTCCAGGCGGAAGGTCTCCTGGACGACCCAGCCGCCGGGCTGGTCGGCGGAGGCGCGTACGAAGCCGTCGTCGGCGACCGAGAGATAGCGGCCGTCGGGCGCGCGCAGGGTGAGGACGCCCCCGCCCCAGTCGATCAGCGCGAGTTCGGTGCCCGTGGTGTCGGTGGTGAGCGGGGGCAGGTCCGTGCGGCCCGCGAGGAGGGCAGGGTCCAGCGCACCCTCGGCGCCCCGGACCTCGTCGGTCGCGTCGTCCGCCGGCGGCACCCTCAGATACGTACCGGCGGAGGTCTTGATGCGTACGCGGTCCACGCCCTCGGCGAAGTCCACGCGGTCGGCGCCGAAGCGTTCGTAGAGGCCTTCGAGCGGGGTGGAGCGGTGGATGAGGGTGCCGCTGTACCAGTCGAGCTTGCACTCGTCGGCGAGCAGGCCCACCACCGCGATGCGGGTGTCCTGTCCGGTGAGGGGGAGCAGGCCGTCGTTCTTGAGGAGGACGATCGCCTGCTCGGCGGCTTCCCGCGCGAGGGACCGGTGTGCGGGGGTGTCGAAGTCCTTGGTGTCGGTGTACGGGTCCAGGCGCGGGTCGAACTCGCCGAGGCGGAAGCGGATCGCGAGCTGTCGGCGGACCGCCGCGTCGATGTCGGACTCGGTCAACAGGCCCTGGTCCAGGGCTCCCTGGAGGCGTTCGACGATCTGCGAGCTGTCCGTGCCGTGGTCCGTGAAACTGTCGACGCCGGCGATCAGGGAGGCGGCCGTGGCCTCCTCGTGCGTGTCGAAGTAGTGCTCGTGGTCGACCAGGTTGGAGGGCGCGCCCGCGTCCGAGCAGACCAGGAGGTCCTGGTCCGTCCAGGTGCGCAACTGCTCGCGCAGATACGGCGACACATGGTTGGGGCGGCCGTTGACCAGGTTGTACGCGGGCATCACGCCGGCCACCGTGCCCGCCTCGACCGTCTCGCGGAAGGCGCGCAGGTCGTACTCGTGCAGCACCCGCGGGCGGACGGAACTCGACGCGGTCGCCCGGTCCGTCTCGTTGTTGTGCGCGAGCCAGTGCTTGAGGATCGGGGCCGTCCGCCAGTACGCGGGGTGGTCGCCGCGCAGGCCCCGGGTGTAGGCGGTGGCGATCGCCGAGGTCAGCTTCGGGTCCTCGGAGTAGCCCTCCTCGTTGCGGCCCCACAGGGGGTGGCGCAGCAGGTTGACCGTGGGCGCCCAGACGTTGAGGCCCACGCGGTCGTCGCGCGAGCGCATCGCGCGGGTCTCGGTGGAGACGGCCTCGCCGACCCGGCGTACGAGCTCGTCGTTCCAGGTCGCGCCGAGGCCGACCGCCTGGGGGAACACCGTCGCCGGGCCCATCCAGGCGACCCCGTGCAGCGCCTCCTGGCCGGTGCGGAACGCGGCGACGCCGAGCCGCTCCACCGCGGGCCCGAACTGGTGCAGCATCGCGACCCGTTCCTCCAGGGTGAGCCGCGACAGAAGATCGTCGATGCGCTTCGCGAACGGCAGCTGCGAGTCGCGGAAAGGCGGCGTTTGAGCGGTCACGCGAGGATCCCTCTGTGGAAGGTGCGGGAGAACTGCCCAGGACTTTCGAAGCGCTTCGATGCTCATTCGACTCCGGGGTGGGTGTCAAGACACCCCGACGCAACAACTCCGAATCCTCACCGCCATCCCAAGGGCCGGAAGCGACCGGTTCAGACCTTTATACCTCCGAGGAATGTTGGAATCGGCTCTTGTGCACCCCCAGGTGTTCACTTAACCTCGCAGCAACATCGAAGCGCTTCGACTCTCGTCGATAGTCGAAGATGTCGCCCCCGGAGGGTGCGCATACCTCCGAGGTCCGCTTCAGCTCAGCCAGTTCCACTCAGACACCGCAGCCGACGGCCCCACCGCCGGGTGTCCTGCTGTGCGCCATGAAGGGTTGACGCAATGACGCCGAACACCTCCGCCTCCGCCCCCAGCCGGAGAAGCTTCCTCGCCTCCACGGCGGTCGCCACCGCCGCGGTGGCCGGCGGGATGCCGCTGCTGGCCGCCTGCGGTGGTTCGCAGGAAGGCCGCAAGGAGGGCACCACGTCCGGGAAGGACGCGAAGAAGCTCCTCCCGGCCTTCGTGGCGCGGAACGTCGTCAGCCCCGACATCCCGGCGAAGAACGGCTCCGCCGCGGGCTTCACCAAGGCGATAGCCACCGCCGACCTGAAGACCTCGGTCGAGAAGAAGCTCGGCAGCGGCGGCGGGCTCAAGGTCATGGCGCCCTTCTGGGGCACTCCTCCGTCGGGGAGCAACGCGTACTACCAGGCCATGAACAAGGCCATCGGCGTCGACGTCACCTGGCAGAACCAGGACGGTGTCACCTACGACGCGAAGCTCGGCGCGGTCCTCGCCTCCAGTGACATCCCCGATGTGGTGGTCGTGCCCGGCTGGAACCTGATGGGCAAGATCCCCGGCGCCATCAACGCCAAGTTCGCCGACCTCGGCCCGTATCTGTCCGGCGACGCGGTCAAGGACTACCCGAACCTCGCGGCCGTCCCGACCGACGCCTGGCAACGCTCCATCTTCGGCGGCCAGTTGCGCGCGATCCCGATGCCCGCGTCGTACGTCACCGACATCGCGCCCCTCTACCGCAGGGACCTCTTCGAGGCGAAGGGGTACGGCGTCCCGAAGAGCCCCGACGAGTTCCTGTCCTGGGCCAAGGAGGCCACCGACGCCAAGTCGAAGGTCTGGGCCTGCGACGACATGAAGTGGACGTCGTTCAACATCTTCGGCGTCCTGTCCGGCAGCGACAAGGCGCTGTGGTGGAACCTCGAAGGCGGCAAGCTGATCAACCGCGTCGAGACCGACGCGTACCTCGAAGCCCTGGAGTGGACACGGAAGCTGTACGCGGCCGACGTGGTCCACCCGGACGCGCGGTCCGGCAAGGCCGGCGGCGACGCGGGCAACCGGTTCAGCGCGGGCGAGGTGCTCGTCTACAACCAGAACATCTCCTCCTGGTGGGGCAAGATGTCCGAACAGCTCACCCAGAACCCGGACTTCGACATGGCCGCGTTCGACATCTTCGGCTCCGACGGCGGCGACCCGAGCCTGTGGGCGGTCCAGCCCGCCAACATCTTCACCTTCATCAGCAAGAAGGCGTCCAAGACACAGATCAAGGACTTCCTCGCCATCGCCAACTTCTGTGCCGCGCCGTACGGCACCACGGAGTTCATGCTCACGAACTTCGGTGTCGAGGGAACCGACTTCGAGGTGAAGAAGGGCCTGCCCACCAAGACCGAGAAGGGCGTCAACGAGGTCAACGGCGCCTTCGACTACACCGGAGACGCGGCACCCTTCGTCGCCCACCCCGACCTCCCCGAGGTCACCAAGGGCATGGTCGAGTGGCAGCAGCGGATGGGCGCCTTCACCAAGAAGTCCTCCTTCTACGGGCTCACCGTCACCGAGCCGAACCGCTGGTCCAACCTCGCCGACGACTTCGAGCAGTTGGAGGACGACGTCGTACGAGGCCGCAAGAAGATCAGCGACGTTCAGCAGGCAGTCTCCGACTGGAAGCAGCAGGGCGGCGACAAGCTGCGCGACTGGTACAAGAAGCTGCTCGACGACAACGGCTCCTCGGCGAACTGACGCCGGACCGAGGCAAGGAGAAGGCCGTGTCGCACAGCACGGTGCCCCGGGGCAGGGCCCAGGCGAGTACCCAGGCGAAGGACGGGGCGGCTCCGTCGGCGGAGGAGTCCGGGGCGGAATCGGTGACGTCGGCGAAGTCCGGGTCAGGGCGGCCGGGGTGGCTCGGGAGGCTCGGGTGGTTGTCGGGCCGGTTCGGCAGGTCCGGCAAGGGCAAGGCCAAGGGCGACGGGCTTTCCGGGAACGTGAGCCTGGGGATCCGGCTGAGGCGCGACCGCACGCTCATCCTGATGACGGTGCCGGCGATCCTGCTCATCCTCGTCTTCAACTACATACCGGTCCTCGGCAACATCGTCGCCTTCCAGGACTACGACCCCTACCTGAGCGACAACGGCTTCGTCGCCATGCTGCAGAGCCCCTGGGTGGGCTTCGAGCAGTTCGACCGGGTCTTCGCCGACTCCGAGTTCTGGCACGCCGTGCAGAACACGTTCGTCCTCTTCTTCCTCCAGCTCGTGCTCTTCTTCCCGATACCGATCCTGCTCGCGCTGCTCATCAACAGCGTGCTCAGGCCCCGGGTGCGCGCGATGGCCCAGGCGATCATGTATCTGCCGCACTTCTTCTCCTGGGTGCTCGTCGTCACCGTCTTCCAGCAGATCTTCGGCGGCGCCGGCGTCATCGCGCAGACGCTCGCCGACCACGGGCACACCGGCTTCGACCTGATGACGGACCCGGAGAGCTTCAAGTACCTCGTGACACTCCAGAGCGTCTGGAAGGACGCCGGCTGGGGCATCATCGTCTTCCTCGCCGCGCTCTCGTCCGTGTCGAACGACCTGTACGAGGCCGCCGCGATGGACGGCGCCAACCGCTGGCGCCGCATGTGGCACATCACGCTGCCCGCGCTGCGACCGGTGATCGCCCTGCTGCTGGTGCTGCGCGTCGGTGACGCCCTCACCGTCGGGTTCGAGCAACTGCTGCTCCAGAGACAGGCGGTGGGCCCGGACGCCTCCGAGGTCCTCGACACCTATGTGTGGTGGAACGGCATCCGCAACCAGGACTTCAGCTACGCGGCCGCCGCCGGTCTGATCAAGGGCATCGTCGGTCTGACCCTCGTCCTCGTGGCCAACAAGGTCGCTCATCTCATGGGCGAGCAGGGGGTGTACAAGAAGTGACCGCTCTCATCGACACACCGGCCGAGGCCGCCGTGAAGCGCGATCGGGGACCGGGCCGTTGGGCGGCTCCGCCCCGGCCGCCCTGGGAGGAGAGGCCCAGCCAGGTCGGCATCGCCTCCAAGGGCCTGGTCCTCACCATCGCGGGACTCGCGATCCTCTTCCCTCTGTGGATCGTCATCGTCACCAGCCTCCAGTCGAAGAAGACCATCGACGAGGCGGGCGGCCTGGTCGTGATCCCCAAGGGCATCACGTTCATCGCCTACCAGGAGCTGCTCAGCGGCGGCCAGGTGCAGCGCGCGGCGCTCGTCAGCCTCGGTGTCACCCTCGTCGGCACGGTGTTCAGCATGGCCGTGTCGGTGCTGTGCGCGTACGGGCTCTCGCGGAGCGGGTCGCTCGGGCACCGGTGGATCCTGATGACGCTGCTGGCCACGATGTTCTTCGGTGCGGGGCTGATTCCGACCTATCTGCTGGTGCAGGCCCTCGGTCTCACCGACACCTATCTGGCGCTGATCCTGCCCAGTGCGGTGAGCGTCTTCAACATTCTCGTGCTGCGGTCGTTCTTCATGGGCATCTCGTCCGAACTCATCGACAGCGCGCGGATCGACGGTGCCGGTGACTGGCGGATTCTGTGGAAAATCGTCATGCCGTTGTCGCGGGCGGTGATCGCGGTGATTTCGCTGTTCTACGCGGTGGGGTACTGGAGTGCGTGGTTCAACGCGTCCATCTACCTGACCGATCAGGACATGATGCCGTTGCAGAACGTCATGATCCAGCTGGTGCAGAAGCAGGAACGGCCGGTGGGACTCGCGACCCAGGTCAACACCGGGCAGTTGTCGTCCCTCGCCATTCAGATGGCCGTGATGGTGATGGCGTTGCTGCCGGTCGCGGTGCTTTCGCCGTTTGTGCAGCGGCATTTCAAGAAGGGCATGCTGACCGGTGCGGTCAAGGGGTGACTTGCGTCCCCCTTCTGGCTCGGCTTGGGATTGTCGGGTTGTTTTTCGGCCGCGGATTGGGCGTGGCTGGTCGCGCAGTTCCCCGCGCCCCTGAGGGGCGCTTGTCCACTCCTCATTTCGAATTTTCCCCTTTCTTGGAACGAGGTATGTCATGCGCACGCCCCGCCTCAGTAGACGTGCTGTTCTTGCCGGTAGTGCTGCCGCGGTTGCCGCTACTGCTGTCTCCGGAGCGGCCGTCAGCCCTGCGGTGGCCGCACCGGTGGCGGACGGGTCCGCGTATCGGTGGCGGAATGTGGTCATTGGCGGGACCGGGTTCGTCACCGGGGTGCTGTTCCATCCCTCCGTACGAGGTCTCGCCTATGCCCGTACCGACATCGGCGGCGCCTACCGCTGGGACGACCGCGCCTCCCGTTGGACCCCGCTCACCGATCACCTCGGGTGGGACGACTGGAATCTGCTCGGTGTCGAGGCGATCGCCGTCGACCCCGCGCATCCCGGGCGGGTCTACCTCGCCCTCGGTACGTACGCGCAGTCGTGGGCCGGCAACGGGGCGGTGCTGCGGTCCGAGGACCGGGGGGCGACCTGGAGCCGGACCGATCTCGATGTGAAGCTCGGGGCCAACGAGGACGGACGGGGTGCGGGGGAGCGGCTGCTCGTCGACCCGAGGGACAGCGACACCCTGTGGCTGGGGACGCGGCACGACGGGCTGCTCAAGTCCACCGACCGTGGGGTCACCTGGGCCGCCGTGAGCGGGTTTCCGGCGAAGGCGAGCGCTTCCGGGCAGGGCGTCGTGTTCCTCGTCGCCGTCGGGCGGGCCGTCTACGCCGGGTGGGGTGACGGCGACGGCACCTCGGGCACGGCGAATCTGTACCGCACGACCGACGGGACGGCGTGGGAGGCCGTTCCCGGGCAGCCGTCCGGCACCGCTGCCAAGGTGCCGATCCGTGCCGCGTACGACACGCACACCCGCGAGCTGTACGTGACCTACGCCAACGCGCCCGGGCCCAACGGCCAGTCCGACGGCAGCGTGCACAAGCTGCGCACCGCGACCGGCACATGGGCCGACGTGACTCCCGTGAAGCCGGGCGGGACCACGGATGGGGGCACCGCCCACACGTTCAGCAGTGGGGGAGGGTCCGCCGACACCTTCGGCTATGGCGGAGTCGCCGTGGACGCCCGCCGCCCGGGCACCCTCGTGGTCTCCACCAACAACCGCTGGGCCGACATCGACACCGTGTACCGCACCACGAACGGCGGCCGTACCTGGACGTCCCTCAAGGACGCTGCTGTGTTCGACGTGTCCGAGACTCCTTACCTCAAGTGGGGCGACGACCAGCCGAAGTTCGGCTGGTGGATCCAGGCGCTGGCCGTGGACCCGTACGACTCGAAGCACATCGTGTACGGGACCGGGGCGACCCTCTACGGCACCCGTGATCTGAAGCGCTGGGCGCCGCAGATCCGGGGCCTGGAGGAGGCGTCCGTGGTGCAGCTGGTGTCGCCCCCGGCCGGGGAGGCGCACCTGCTCAGCGGCTCGCGGGACATCGGCGTGATGTACCACGAGCGGCTCACGGCGTCGCCGGCGCGCGGCATGGCGGCGAACCCCGTGTTCGGGTCGGCGACGGGACTCGCGCAGGCCGCGGCCAAGCCGTCCTACGTGGTGCGCAGCGGATGGGGCGACCACGGCAACGGCGCCTGCTCGAACGACGGGGGCAGGACCTGGGCGCCCTTCGAGGCCCAGCCCGACATCGCCAAGAACGCACCGGGGCCGATCGCCGCAAACGCCGACGGCAGCGCGCTGCTGTGGTCCTTCGTGCACTGGGACGGCACGAGGTACGCAGCCCACCGGTCCACCGACAACGGCACGACCTGGACCGAGATCTCCTCCTTCCCAAAGGGCGCCACGCCGGTCGCCGACCCGGCCGACCCGACGCACTTCTACGCATACGACACCGACACAGGAACGCTACTCGCCAGCACTGACAGTGGCCGTTCGTTCACGGCCCGTGCGGGTGGACTGCCCTCCGGGGACGCCCAGTTCAAGCTCGTCGCCGCGCCCGGGCGGAGCGGTGACCTGTGGCTCTCCGCCAAATGGAACGGGCTCTACCGGTCCACCGACGGCGGCGTGAGCTTCTCGAAGGTGGCCAGCTGCTGGGCCTCGTACACCCTCGGTTTCGGCAAGGCCGCCGACGGCGCCGACTACCCCGCGATCTACCAGGTCGGCTCGACGGACACCATCACCGCCGTCTACCGCTCCGACGACGAGGCGAAGACCTGGACGCGGATCAACGACGACGCCCACCAGTGGGGCTGGACCGGCGAGATCGTCATCGGTGACCCGCGCGTGTACGGCCGGGTGTACCTGGCCACCAACGGGCGCGGCATCCAGTACGGGGAGCCCCTCCGATGAGCCACCCGAACGCGAACGCGAGCCCGGACCCGACCCCGAGCCCCAACCCGAACCCCAACCCGAACCCCAACCCGAAGCCGGACCCGATCTCGGCGCCAACCTCGACCCCGGCTCTGGCTCCGAACCCAGGCCCTCCCGGCCTCGCCGACGCCACCCGCGGCCGCATCCTCTTCGGTGGCGACTACAACCCCGAGCAGTGGCCCGAGGAGACCTGGCAGGAGGACGTACGCCTCATGAAGGCGGCCGGCGTCAACTCCGTCACGCTCGGCGTCTTCTCGTGGGCGAAGCTCGAACCGCAGCCGGGGGAGCGGGAGTTCGGCTGGCTCGACCGGCTGATGGACCTGATGCACGAGAACGGCATCGGGGTTGTCCTCGCCACGCCAACCACCTCGCCCCCGCCCTGGATGGGCCGCCTCCACCCGGACACCCTGCCCCGGGACGAGGACGGCCGCACCGAGTGGTGGGGCGGCCGCCAGCACTTCTCGCACTCCAGCACCACCTACCGCCGCTACGCCGCCGCCATCACCGAGGACCTGGCCGCCCGCTACGGCAGCCACCCGGCCCTCACGATGTGGCACATCAACAACGAGTACTGCACGTACGACTGGGGCGACGAGGCCGCGGCCACCTTCCGCCGCTGGCTCCTGGACAGGTACGGCACGCTCGACGCCCTCAACTCCGCCTGGGGAACGGCCTTCTGGAGTCAGGGCTACGGCGACTGGGAGGAGATCCTGCCGCCGCGGCACGCCCACTACATGAAGAACCCCGGCCAGGTGCTGGACTTCAAACGCTACACCTCCGACATGCTCCTGGAGTGTTACGTCGCAGAGCGCGACATCGTCCGCCGGTACTGCCCGAACATCCCGGTGACCACCAACTTCATGCCGATGTGGGTCGGCCAGGACGCCTGGAAGTGGGCGGCGGAGGAGGACGTCGTCTCCGTCGACATCTATCCCGACCCGCGCGACCCCTTCGGCGCCCAGAACGGCGCGCTCATCCAGGACATGACCCGCTCCCAGGCCCGCGGACCATGGATGCTGATGGAGCAGGCCGCGGGGCCCGTGAACTGGCGGGGCGTGAACCACCCCAAGCCGCGCGGCCTCAACCGCCTCTGGTCCCTCCAGGCCGTCGCCCGGGGCGCCGACGCCGTCTGCTACTTCCAGTGGCGGCAGTCCCGCCAGGGCGCGGAGAAGTTCCACTCCGGCATGGTCAGCCACGCGGGGGAGCAGGGTCGTACCTACCAGGAGGTCAAGCAGCTCGGCGCGGAACTTGCCAGTATCGGCGGAGAAGTGACGGGCAGTCACTCTGAGGCGGACGTCGCGATCCTCCACGAATGGAACGCCTGGTGGGCCGGTGCGCAGGAGGGCCGTCTCTCCTCCGAGGTCGACCATCCGCAGGTCGTGCGTGCCTGGCACCGCGCCCTGTGGGAGGCCCACATCACCACGGACTTCGCGCATCCGGAGCACGACCTGTCCGCGTACCGGCTGGTCGTCGTGCCGCAGCTCTACCTTCTCACCGACCTGGCGATCGACAACCTCGTCGCGTACGTACGAGGCGGCGGCACCCTCGTCAGCGGCTTCCTCACCGGTGTCGCCGACGAGGACGACCGGGTACGGCCCGGCGGCATGGACGAGCGGCTGCGGAAGCTCTTCGGCATCCGAACCCTGCACGAGTGGTGGCCGCTGGACGCGCAGGAGACCGCCGAATGCGATGGATTCCGCGGCACGTTGTGGTCGGAGGAGATCGAGACCGAGGAGGGCGCGGTCGCGGAGGTCCGCTACAAGGGCGGCGAACTCGACGGCTTCCCGGCGGTGTTGCGCAAGGACCGTGCGTGGTACGTCTCCACGCTGCCCGAACCTGCCGCGCTGCGCGGGCTGTTGGCGGGCATGGCGTCCGGCGCGGGCGTGCGGCCGGTGCTCGACGGACTGCCCCCACAGGTCGAGGCCGTCCGCCGGGGAGACCTGCTCTTCGTGCTCAACCACGGGCGCGAGGCGGTCACCGTGCAGGTGCCGGGGATGACGTATCGGGACCTGCTCACCGGCCAACAGGTAACGGGATCAGTGGAGTTGGGGCGCCTCGGAGCGGCGGTGCTCTCACCGTGAGCCCCGACGCATCCCACTCGCCCTCGCCCTCACCATCGCCCACATCCTCACTCTCACTGTCGTCCGCACCCGCACCCGCACTCTCGCCTTCGCCGCACGGCACCTGGGAGCCGCGCCCCGCCCTCCGCCGGGGGGACGCCTTCCTCAGCGGCAACGGCCGTCACGGCGCCATGGTGTTCGGCGATCCGAACGACGACCGTGTCATCGTCACGCACCACACCCTGGTCCGCCCCAACGGCGGCGAGCACGCCACACCCCCGGAGCAGGCGGACCAACTCCCCTTGCTCCAGGACCGGTTGCTCGCCGGAGACCTGACCGCGGCCGAGGATCTCACCGACGGGCGCCCCCTGCAGTGGGTGCAGCCCTTCCACCCCGCCGAGTGGGCATGGCCCGGCCTCGCCGACACCTACGACCACCGGCACCTCAGCCATCCGGACTTCCTCCGGAGCGCGACCGCCCCACCTGCGCGCCGGAGAAGACTGCGTCCTCACCCTGGGGCCGCAGTAGATCCACAGCAGATCTACAGCAGATCCACAGCAGTTCGAACCCCCACACCCCCCCACCCATGGAAGGGACACCATGGCAACACGCACGCTGACCCGGATCACCAAGGCACTCCTGGCTCCCGCGCTCGCTCTCGGCGCCACCATCGGCCTCGCCTCCGCGCCCGCCTCGGCGGCCGTGTGGAACTCCTGCGACCAGTGGGGCAACACCAGCCTGAACGGCTACACGCTCTACAACAACATCTGGGGCTCCGGCGCCGGCAGCCAGTGCATCTGGGCCAACTCCGGTACCAACTGGGGTGTCTGGGCCAACCACCCCAACACCGGCGGCATCAAGTCGTACCCGAACTCCAAGAAGGTGGTCAACAAGACGATCACCTCGCTCGGTTCGCTCAGCAGCAGCTACAACGTCACCGTCCCGTCCTCGGGCGCGTACAACACCTCGTACGACATCTGGGACACCGACTACGACTACGAGATCATGCTCTGGGTCAACTACAACGGAGCCGTAGGCCCGTTGGGCACCTCGCAGGGCAACGTGACCCTCGGCGGCCACACCTGGACCGTCTACAAGGGCAACAATGGCGCCAACGAGGTCTTCTCGTTCCTGCGCACCTCGGACTCGAACTCCGGGACCGTCAACGTCCTGCCGATCCTCAAGTGGATCAAGGACACCAAGGGCTGGATGGGCAACGAGACCATCGGCGACGTGCAGTTCGGCTTCGAGATCACCTCGTCGTCCGGCGGTCTGGACTTCGCGACCAACAACCTGACCCTCTCCAGCAGTTGAGCCACACCGTCACCGCCAGGTGACCGTACGCCCGGGTCGGCGCCGTCCCCCACACGGGGCCGGCCCGGGCCGCGCCCATCTCTGCGCCTACCGCTGTGACGTCGTCTCCCTCACCCACGGCAGCAGCGTCCGCTCGGCGAGCACGAGCGCGTAGAACAGCGCCACGCTCATCACGCCGAGCAGGGCGATCGCGGCGAACGCCAGCGCGGTGTCGGAGTTCGCCCCGGACTGCACGACGACGAAGCCGAGCCCTTCGTCGCCGGCGCTGAACTCGCCGATGACCGCGCCGACGGCCGACAGCGGCATGGCGACCTTCAGCCCGACGAAGATCTGCGGCAGCGCGCTCGGGAAGCGGAACCTGAGGAACGTCTGGGTGCGCGACGCGCGCAACGACCGTGCCAGCTCGACGAGTTCGACCGGTGTCGAGGTGAGCCCGCCCGCGACCGACAGCACGACGGGGAAGAAGCAGACGAGCAGCGCCATGACGACCTTGGGCTGCTGCCCGAACCCCATCCACACCACCAGCAGCGGGGCCAGCGCCACTTTGGGCACCGCGTTGAACGCCACCAGGAGCGGCGAGAACATCAGCTCCACGATCCGCGACGCCGCGATCGCCACCCCGATCACCAGCCCCGCCGCCACGGCCAGCGCGAAGCCCAGCACGATGACGACGAACGTGGTGACCGCCTCGCCCAGCAGATAGCCGGGGACGCGGAGGAAGGCGTCCAGTACGTCCGCGGGTGACGGCAGGACGATCTCCGGTACGTCGAACACGACCACGGCCAGTGCCCAGGCGCCGATCGCGGCGGCCAGCCCGAGCACGGGCCAGCCGAACTCCATCACCCGCCTGAGCACTTCAGGACTTCGGCACCAGATCGAAGGAGACCAACTGCTCAGGTGTCAGACCGGACTTGACTGCCCCGGCGTCCACCAGCGCCTTGATCGCCCCGGCCACCCGCTCCCGGTCCATCGTGCCGATCGGCGCCCCGTCCTTCTTAGGCTGTACGGCCTCGCCGACCAGCTCGATCTCCGCGGCGGCGGCCTTCTCGTTGACGGTCGGGTGCTTCTTCGCCAGGACCGCGGCCGCTTCCTCCGGGTGGTCGATCGCGTAGCGCATGCCCTTGAACAGCGCCGATGTGAAGCGTCTGACCAGGTCCGGGTCCTCCTCGGCGATCTTCGTGGTGGTCGTGACGGCCGAGCCGTAGCTCTCGGTCAGGAACGTGCCGAACGGCAGGACCACGACCTCCTTGCCCTTGACGGCGTTCTCGATGTTCGGGCGGCCCACCCGGTACTGGCCGACCGCGTCGACCTTGCCGGTCGCGAGGTTGACCCCCAGCTGCTGGGGTTCGAGATTGACGAAGTCGACCTTGTCGGCGTCGAATCCGGCGAGCTTCGCGTACGCGGGGAAGAGGGCCCCGATCACCGACCCGGCCGGGTCCGCGATCTTCTTGCCCTCCAGGTCCGCCGGCTTGCTGATACCGCTGTCGGCCAGCGCCATCACGGCGGCGTCCGTGGTCTGGTGGACGGCCGCGACCGCCGTGACACCGGACACCTTGCCGCTGCCGACCTGCATGATCGTGCTGCTGAGGTCGACGGGCGCGAACTGTGCCCGTCCGCCGGCCAGTGCGGCCAGGCTGATGGCGCTGCCCTGCCCCGGCTGGATGGTGACCGAGACGCCGGCGTCGCGGAAGTAGCCCTTGTCCTGCGCGACATAGGCGTACGCCTCGCGCCCGAAGGTGCCGAAGCCGGTGATGTAGGTGACCTTGTCGGGCGAGGAACCGCCGGAGGAGGACGCGCCCTTGCCGTCGTCGTCGGAGCCGCAGGCCGTGGAGAGTGCCGCCGTCAACAGGACGGCCAGGAGCGCGGCGGGTAACCGCGTAATCCGTCTCATGGGTCTCAAGTGGAGCTGGTGAGAGGGAAGTTGTCGATAGCGAAGACCTCGTTGTCATGTAACAAACATCGACCGAGGCGGTTGATCACGGATTGCGCCGCCCTATCCTCGGCCGTACCGCTACCGCTCAGGGTGAACCGGTGATGGAGGGCGGCCCGTGATCCGAGTGCGCGGCGTGTCGAAGAGCTTCAACGGCCGCAGGGGGACCGTGGAGGCCCTGCGCGGCATCGAACTGGACGTCGGGGACGGAGAGTTCGTGGCGGTCCTCGGCCGCTCCGGCTGCGGCAAGTCCACCCTGCTGAGAGTGATCGCCGGACTGCTCCCGGCCTCCTCGGGCGAGGTGCGGATCGCGGACGAGCCGGTGCGGGAACCGCGCCGGGACGTCGCCATCCTCTTCCAGTGCCCGGCCCTGCTCCCCTGGCGTTCGGTGCTCGACAACGTCCTGCTGCCCATCCAGGTGCACGGCCGACCACGCTCCGAACACCGGGAAGCCGCAGGGCAGTTGCTGTCCACCGTCGGCCTGGACACCCCCTTCCACAAGCGCCTTCCGCACGAGCTGTCCGGCGGCATGCAGCAACGCGTGGCCCTGTGCCGCTCACTGATCCAGCGGCCGCGCGTGATGCTGATGGACGAGCCCTTCTCGGCCCTGGACGCCCTGACCCGCGAGGAGTTGTGCGAGGTGCTGCAACGCGTGCACATGGAGTACGCCGCCACGGTCGTCCTCGTCACCCACTCCATCGAGGAGGCGGTCCTGCTCGCCGACCGGGTCGTTGTGCTCAGTCCGCGCCCCGGCCAGGTCCGTACCGTCCTCGACGTCCCCGTACCCCGGCCCCGCTCCCTGGGCCACGACGCACACGCCGCCGAACTCGCCCGCTGCCGGGCCGAGTTGCACGACCTGCTGCTGGCCAGCCACATGACGGGAGTGTGAGCGGGGAGATGGAACTGCGCCTCTTCACCGAGCCGTACCACGGGGCCACCTACGACGAACTGGCGCGAGCCGCCCGGCACGCGGAGGAGTGCGGCTTCGAGGGGTTCTTCGTCGCCGACCACTACCACCCGATGCACTACACCGACGCCCTGCCGGGACCCACCGACGCCTGGACCACCCTCGCCGGTCTGGCCCGCGAGACCTCGCGCATCAGGCTCGGCACCCTCATGACCTCGGCCACCTTCCGGCACCCCGGTCCGCTTGCGGTCATCGCCGCCCAGGTCGACGCGATGAGCGGCGGAAGGGTCGAACTCGGCCTGGGCGCCGGTTGGTTCGGCCTCGACCACAGTGCGTACGGCATTCCGTTCCCGCCGCCGGCCGAACGCTTCGAGCGGATGGAGGAACAGCTCCGGATCGTCACCGGCCTGTGGGCCACCCCGCCCGGCGAACGCTTCTCGTACGAGGGCCGCCACTACCGCCTGACCGACTCGCCCGCCCTGCCCAAGCCCGTACAGCGACCGCGGATGCCGATCATCGTGGGCGGCCGCGGCCCCCGCCGCACACCGCGGCTGGCCGCCCGGTACGCCGACGAGTTCAACCTGCCCTTCACCTCACCGGAGCAGAGCGCCGGCCTCTTTGCGGGAGCGCGGTCCGCAAGGGAAGCGGTCGGCGGGCCTCCACTGATCTTCTCGGTGTGCCTCGGCATAGCCTCCGGCCGCACCGGGGCCGAGATCGACACCCGCCTCGCCCTCCTGCACGAGCCGTCCCGCCTCCCCCCGGAGGAACCGCTGCACGGCCCCCCGGGGAAGATCGTCGACGTACTCGGCCAGTACGCCGACCTCGGGGCCTCCCGCGTCTACGTACGCCTGCGCGACCTCTCCGACCTCGACCACCTGGACCTGCTGGCGGTCGAGGTCGCGCCTCGACTCCCCTGAACAGAGGGGGTGTTACTCGGCGATCGGCAGAGCCGCCCCGTCCCGCAGGAAGAGCGGGATCCGGTCCAGCGGGGCGTCGACCGTGACGTTCCTGCCGCCCTCGTACTCGGTTCCCGTCCAGGCGTCCGTCCACCGTGCCCCGGCCGGGAGATAGGCCGTACGTACGCTCGCTCCCGCCGTCAGGACGGGTGCGACCAGCAGATCCGGGCCGAAGAGATACGAGTCGGCCACCGACCAGGTCGCCTGGTCGTCAGGGAACTCCAGGAACAGCGGCCGCATCACCGGCAGCCCCTCCTCGTGCGCGGCCCGCATCACGTCGAGCACGTAAGGCTTCAGGCGTTCGCGCAGCCGGAGGTACTTCTCCATGATCGTGGCGGCCTCCTCGCCGTACGACCAGACCTCGTTCGGGCCGCCGGTCATGTCCGGGCCGAGCGGGGTGCCCGGGTCCCGGAACCCGTGCAGCCGCATCAGCGGGGAGAGCGCGCCGAACTGGAACCAGCGGATCATCACCTCGCGGTACGCGGGGTCGTCGGGGTCGCCGCCGTGGAAGCCGCCGATGTCGGTGTTCCACCAGGGGATGCCGGACATCGAGGTGTTGAGGCCCGCCGCGATCTGGCGGCGCAGGGTCGCGAAGTCCGTGCCGATGTCACCGGACCACAGGGCGGCGCCGTAGCGCTGACTGCCCGCCCACGCCGAGCGGTTGAGGGTGACGATCTCGGTCTCGCCGGCCGCGATCATGCCCTCGTAGAAGGTGCGGGCGTTCTCGCTCGGGTACATGTTGCCGACTTCGAGGCCCGGGCCCGCCCAGTAGCGCAGGTTCTCCTGGAAGCCCGGCTTCAGCTCCGGCTCGCAGGCGTCGAGCCAGAAGGCCGTGATCCCGTACGGCTCCAGGTAGTTCTCCTTGATCCGCGACCACATGAAGTCGCGCGCCTCGGGGTTCGTCGCGTCGTAGAAGGCGACCTGGACGGTGGAGGCGACCTCCTTGTCCGGCCAGTCGGCGTGTGCCATCGGGCCGTACTGCGTGCCGATGAAGTAGCCGCGCTGCTCCATGAGTTGATGGTTCTCGGAGAGCGGGGAGACGGACGGCCAGACGGACACGACCAGCTTGATGCCGAGCTCCTCCAGCTCCCGCTGCATCGCCGCCGGGTCCGGCCACTCGGCCGGGTCGAACTTCCACTCGCCGAGGTGTGTCCAGTGGAAGAAGTCGCAGACGATCGCGTCGATGGGCAGGCCCCGGCGCTTGTACTCCCTTGCCACGCCCAGCAGTTCGTCCTGGGTGCGGTAGCGCAGTTTGCACTGCCAGAAGCCGGCGGCCCACTCGGGCAGCATCGGCGTACGGCCGGTCGCCGCGCTGTAGCGGCGCTGCGCGTCGGCGGGCCGGCCGGCGGTGATCCAGTAGTCGATCTGCCGGGCCGAGTCGGCCACCCAGCGCGTGCCGTTGCCCGCGAGCTCGACGCGGCCGATGGCCGGGCTGTTCCAGAGCAGGGTGTAGCCACGGCTGGAGGTGAGCACCGGGATGGTCACCTCGGCGTTGCGCTGCACCAGGTCGAGGACCGCGCCCTTCTGGTCCAGCAGCCCGTGCTGGTGCTGACCCAGCCCGTACAGCTTCTCGCCCTCGTACGCGGCGAAGCGCTGCTCCAGACGGTGGTGGCCGTTGCCGACCGGGGTGTAGAGGCGCGGCCCCGGCCACCAGAAGTGGGCGCGCTCCTCGGTGAGGAGTTCCGCGGAGTCGTCGGTGCGGAGGAAGCGGACGAGGCCCTCGGCGTCGACCTCGACGGTCAGCGCTCCGACGGTCAACTGCCCGTGCCCGTCCTCGATCTTGACGGTGGCCTCCGTCGCGGGCGCCTCGTCGAGCAGTGCGCCCGGCAACCCCTCCAGGATCGGCCCGCCCAGCCTGGCCCGGACCCGGACCGCGTCCGGGCCCCACGGCTCGATGCGTACGGTCTCCTGGCGGCCGCTCCACTCCAGGGCGCCGTCGCGTTCGCGGAACGTTCCGACGGTGGGGGAGGACTGGGCGAGGCTCGCGGACCCCTGGCCGGGCTGTCCTGGGTTACCGGACGGACCCTGCTGTCCGGGCTGTCCGGGCTGGTTCTCGGCAGGCTGATTCACGTGGGGTGCTCCTGAAGGAAGGAGTGGCGACAGGACCCGGTGACGCGGCTCCGGCGGACCGGGACAGATGGGGATGCCCCAACGCCCGTATGACGTGGGGTGGTTGGGACAGGTCGATTCAGGAAGCGGCCGGGCCCGTGCTCGCCCGTACCGTCAACTCGGGTGCGAGGAGCACGACTTCGTCCTTGCCGTGCCCTTCGAGCTTGGCGATCAGATGCTCCACGGCGTGCCGGCCCATCTCCTGTGCGGGGATGGCGACCGAGGTCAGCCGCACCGAGGCCTGGGTGGCGACCTGGTCCGGGCAGATCGCGATCACCGACACGTCCTCGGGCACCGCCCGGCCCTGCTGGCGCAGCAGCGCGAGCAGCGGCTCGACCGCGGACTCGTTCTGCACGACGAAGCCCGTGGTGCCGGGGCGCTCGTCGAAGATCCGGGACAGGGTCAGCGACATCGCGTCGTAGCCGCCCTCGCACGGGCGGTGCAGCACGCGAAGCCCCAACTCCCGTGACCGGGACCGGAGTCCGTCGAGCGTGCGCTCGGCGAAGCCCGTGTGCCGTTCGTAGACCGCGGGCGCCTCGCCGATGACAGCGATGTCACGGTGACCGAGCATCGCCAGATGCTCGGCGCACAGCGCGCCCGTCGCACCGAAGTCGAGATCGACGCAGGTCAGGCCGCTGGTGTCGGCGGGCAGGCCGATGAGGACGGACGGCTGGTCCGTGCCGCGCAGCAGCGGCAGCCGTTCGTCGTCGAGCTCGACGTCCATCAGGATCATCGCGTCGGCGAGCCCGCTGCCGGTGACCCGGCGCACGGCGTCGGGGCCCTCCTCGCCGGTCAGCAGCAGCACGTCGTACCCGTGGGTGCGGGCCGAGGTCGCCACGGCGATGGCGATCTCCATCATCACGGGTACGTACATGTCCGTACGGAGCGGGATCATCAGCGCGATGATGTTGGACCGGCTGCTTGCCAGTGCCCGGGCTCCCGCGTTGGGGTGGTAGCCGAGCTGCTGGATGCTCTGCTCGACCCGCTCGCGGGTGCCCGCGGAGATGGACCGCTTGCCGCTGAGGACATAGCTCACCGTGCTCGCCGAGACTCCGGCGTGCTGGGCGACCTCGGCGAGGGTGACCATCCAGCTCTCCAAGCGTTGTGTGAAGCGCTTCGACAGTGCGCGTTGCGGATAAGGGGCGAGTGAGGGTGGCTCGACAGTAGCTTGACGGCGGATGGGTGTCCATAGGTTGTCGAAGCGCTTCGACTCCGTCGGTTTTCTTGGGGCGCCTATTGGGGTGGGGGATCAGGTGTCGTGGGCGGGTGCGCGTGGTGGGGGCTTGTCGCGCAGTTCCCCGCGCCCCTTGGCGGGGAGGCTTCGCCCCCGCCATCCGCTGTCGTCCCGGGTGGGTGTTTCCCTCTTGTGTGCGTCGGGTTGGGCCGAACGGCGCGTGAGGGGTGGTGGGGGTGGGCGGAATCGGGTACATACGATCGAGTAGAACCGGTCGGTAACCGAACCGGACCAAGATCCCTATTCGCGGCGAGGTGAGCCTCTTGTCCGCAACACCCCACCAGCCCGCTGTCACCGAACGTGAAGCCCGGCAGGTCGCCGAGGCGGCACGGGAGCAGGACTGGCGCAAGCCCAGCTTCGCCAAGGAGCTGTTCCTCGGCCGCTTCCGGCTCGATCTGATCCATCCGCACCCGATGCCGCCCGACGAGGACGTGCAGCGCGGCGAGGAGTTCCTCGCGAAGTTGCGCGACTTCTGCGAGACGAGGATCGACTCGGCCCTCATCGAGCGGGAGGCGCGGATCCCGGACGAGGTGATCAACGGGCTCAAGGAGCTCGGCGCCCTCGGCATGAAGATCGACACCAAGTACGGCGGCCTCGGTCTGACGCAGGTGTACTACAACAAGGCGCTCGCCCTGGTCGGCTCGGCGAACCCGGCGCTCGGCGCGCTGCTCTCCGCGCACCAGTCGATCGGCGTACCGCAGCCGCTGAAGCTCTTCGGCACGCAGGAGCAGCGGGACATCTTCCTGCCGCGCTGCGCCCGTACCGACATCTCCGCGTTCCTGCTCACCGAGCCTGACGTGGGCTCCGACCCGGCGCGCCTCGCGACCAGCGCGGTGCCGGACGGCGACGACTACGTCCTCGACGGGGTGAAGCTCTGGACGACCAACGGCGTCGTCGCGGACCTGCTGGTCGTGATGGCGCGCGTACCGAAGTCCGAGGGCCACAAGGGTGGCATCACGGCATTCGTCGTGGAGACCGCCTCGGAGGGTGTCACCGTCGAGAACCGGAACGCCTTCATGGGGCTGCGCGGTCTGGAGAACGGTGTCACCCGCCTCCACCAGGTGCGGGTGCCCGCCGCGAACCGGATCGGTCCGGAGGGCGCGGGGCTCAAGATCGCCCTCACCACGCTCAACACCGGGCGGCTCTCGCTGCCCGCCATGTGCGTCGGCGCGGGCAAGTGGTGTCTGAAGATCGCCCGCGAGTGGTCGTCCGTGCGCGAGCAGTGGGGCAAGCCGGTGGCCTTCCACGAGGCCGTGGGCGCGAAGATCTCCTTCATCGCGGCGACGACCTTCGCGCTGGAGGCCGTCCTCGACCTGTCGTCGCAGATGGCCGACGAGAACCGCAACGACATCCGTATCGAGGCCGCCCTCGCCAAGCTGTACGGCTCGGAGATGGCCTGGCTGATGGCCGACGAGCTGGTCCAGATCCGCGGCGGCCGCGGCTTCGAGACCGCCGACTCGCTGGCCGCCCGCGGTGAACGGGCCGTCCCCGCGGAGCAGGTGCTGCGCGATCTGCGCATCAACCGCATCTTCGAGGGCTCGACCGAGATCATGCACCTGCTGATCGCCCGCGAGGCGGTCGACGCCCATCTGTCCGTGGCCGGTGACCTCATCGACCCGGAGAAGTCCCTCTCGGACAAGGCGAAGGCCGGCGCGAACGCCGGAGTCTTCTACGCCAAGTGGCTCCCGAAGCTGGTCGCGGGACCCGGCCAACTCCCGCGCTCGTACGGGGACTTCCACCCGGCCGGTCATGTCGACCTCTCCGGGCATCTGCGGTACGTGGAGCGGTCGGCCCGCAAGCTCGCCCGGTCCACCTTCTACGCCATGTCCCGCTGGCAGGGCCGGATGGAGACCAAACAGGGCTTCCTCGGCCGGATCGTCGACATCGGCGCCGAACTCTTCGCGATGAGCGCCGCCTGTGTCCGCGCCGAACTGCTGCGCACCACCGGCGACCACGGCCGCGAGGCGTACCAGCTCGCCGACGCCTTCTGCAGTCAGTCCCGGGTCCGTGTCGAGGAGCTCTTCGGCCGGCTGTGGTCCAACACCGACGACCTCGACCGCAAGGTCGTCAAGGGCGTCCTCGGCGGTGCCTACACCTGGCTGGAGGAGGGAGTCGTCGACCCGTCCGGCGAAGGCCCCTGGATCGCCGACGCAACACCCGGACCATCGGAAAGGGAGAACGTCCACCGCCCCATCCGTTGACCTTTTCCCCAGGAATGCGCTGCTGTCCCCGTCGTCATTCTGCCGCTTGCCGCACAGAAGGTGTGCGTCAACAATGAACAGAATGGCGAACGGGGACAAAATATGCGCCACGGTGTGGGGGAAGAATACAGTCAGGGATTTTCTGTCCAGCTGACACGGGCGCGCGGGCAAGCGCGAGAGCAGCTGAACGACACAGAACTCGTACGGGCGTTACGGACGGTGCGCAATGAGGTTCTGCCACTGGCGGACAAGCTTCGCCAGAGCGCGCCGGAGACCTTCGAGGCACATCGGGACGCGCTCGCGGTCCTGCTGAACGACTGCGCGCTCGCCCTGGTCGACGAGGAACCGCGGCCCTCCGTGGCCTCCTTCGATCCGCTGCCCGTCCGGAGAATCGACCTCCGTGACGTCGACGCCCTGCTCGACGCGGGGCGACCGGGCGAAAGGCCCGTGATCCAGCAACTGTTCCGCGGTGCGGTGGGATATGCGAAGGACCCCGTACTGCGCGAGGTGATCAAAGCGAACCAACAAGGCGTCCACATTCTGCAGCGCGCCAATCGCCGCATACAGATGCTGGTGGACGCGATTTAATGGGGGTAATTCCAGTGCCGGCTCTCGGTCTCGACAACATCACCGGCCGGATCATGCGGGCCGGCGAGGGAAGAATCCTGCGCAGACTCCAGCGCATCGCGGAACAGGTGGGCTCCCTGGAGGAGGACTTCGAGCAGCTCACCGACGAGGAACTCCAGGCGCTCACACCGGAGTTCCAGGAGCGGTACGAGGCCGGTGAGAGCCTCGACGACCTGTTGCCGGAGGCCTTCGCCGCCATGCGCGAGGCCGCCCGCCGCACACTCGGGATGCGCCACTTCGACGTACAGATCATGGGCGGCGCGGCCCTCCACCTCGGCAACATCGCCGAGATGCAGACCGGCGAGGGCAAGACCCTGGTCGCCACCCTGCCCGTCTACCTGAACGCCTTGACCGGCAAGGGAGTTCACCTCGTCACGGTCAACGACTACCTCGCCCAGCGAGACGCCGAGTGGATGGGCCGCGCCTACCGCTTCCTGGGCCTGACCGTCGGCGTCATCAAGACGCAGTCGACCCCGGCCGAGCGCCGCGCGCAGTACGCCTGCGACATCACCTACGGCACCAACACCGAGTTCGGCTTCGACTACCTGCGCGACAACATGGCCTGGTCGAAGGACGAACTCGTCCAGCGCGGTCACCACTTCGCGATCGTCGACGAGGCCGACTCGATCCTCATCGACGAGGCCCGCACCCCGCTGATCATCTCCGGCCCCGCCGACCAGCCCACGCACTGGTACGAGGCCTTCTCCAGGATGGTCACGCGGATGCGGGGCGTCGCCGTCCAGGACGAGAACTTCACCTCGCCGCTGGACAAGGAGCGCCTCGCCGAACTGCGGGCCACCCACGACTACGAGTACGACCCGAAGAAGCGCACGGTCGCGATCCTGGACAGCGGAGTGGAGTTCCTCCAGGACCAGCTCGGCATCGAGAGCCTCTACGAGTCCGACCACACGCCCCTCATAGGGCACCTGAACAACGCGCTCAAGGCCAAGGAGCACTTCAAGAAGGACAAGGACTACGTCGTCGTGAACGGCGAGGTCCTCATCGTCGACGAGCACACCGGCCGCATCCTCGCCGGCCGCCGCTACAACGAGGGCCTGCACCAGGCCATCGAGGCCAAGGAGGCGGTGACGGTCAAGGACGAGAACCAGACTCTCGCCACGATCACCCTCCAGAACTTCTTCCGGCTCTACGAGAAGCTCGGCGGAATGACCGGCACCGCCATGACGGAGGCCGCCGAGTTCCACCAGATCTACAAACTCCACGTGGTGCCGATCCCCACCAACCAGCCCAACGCCCGCGAGGACGACCCCGACCAGATCTACCGGACCGTGGAGGCCAAGTACACGGCGATCCTCGACGACATCGCCGAGAAGCACGAGAAGGGGCAGCCCATCCTCGTCGGCACCACCTCCGTCGAGAAGTCCGAGACCCTCGCCGCCCGGCTGAAGCAGCGGGGCATACGCCACGAGGTCCTCAACGCGAAGAACCACGAGCGCGAGGCCCAGATCGTGGCGCAGGCCGGCCGCAAGGGCGCGGTCACCGTGGCCACCAACATGGCCGGGCGCGGCACCGACATCATGCTCGGCGGCAACCCCGAGGCGATGGCCCTCGCCGAGCTCGACCGGCGCGGCCTCACCCCCGAGGAGAACCCCGACGAACACCGGGCGGCCCTCGACCGGATCAAGGAGTCGGTCGCGGCCGAGCACGACGAGGTCAAGGACCTCGGCGGTCTCTACGTGCTGGGCACCGAGCGCCACGAGTCACGCCGCATCGACAACCAGCTGCGCGGCCGCTCAGGCCGCCAGGGCGACCCCGGCGCCTCCCGCTTCTACCTCTCCCTCGGAGACGACCTGATGCGGCTGTTCCGGGCCCAGGTCGTGGAGCGCGTGATGTCGATGGCGAACGTCCCCGACGACGTCCCCATCGAGAACAAGATGGTCACCCGCGCCATCGCCTCCGCCCAGTCCCAGCTGGAGCAGCAGCACTTCGAGTCCCGCAAGGACGTCCTGAAGTTCGACGAGGTGCTCAACCGGCAGCGCACCCTCATCTACGCCGAACGCCGCCGGGTCCTCGACGGCGAGAACCTGCGCGAGCAGATCGTCCACTTCATGGACGACACCATCCGCGCGTACATCACCGAGGAGACCGCCGAGGGCTTCCCCGAGGAGTGGAACCTGGAGCGGCTGTGGGGCGCCTTCAAGCAGCTCTACCCGGTCCGGGTCACCATCGAGGACCTCGAGGACGCGGCGGGCCAGCGTGCCGAGCTCACCGCCGACGAACTCGTCGAGACCGTCACCGACGACGTCCACGCCCGCTACGAGGAGCGCGAAGCCGAGCTCGGCGCGGACGCGCTGCGCGATCTGGAGCGGCTCGTCGTGCTCTCGGTCCTCGACCGCAAATGGCGCGAGCACCTGTACGAGATGGACTACCTCCGCGACGGCATCGGGCTGCGGTGGACGCTCGGGCGCGAGCCGATCGTCGAGTACGAGCGCGAGGGGTACGACATGTTCGCCGCGATGACCGAGGCGATCAAGGAGGAGTCGGTCGGGTACGTCTTCAATCTGGACGCGTCCGGGAAGGCCACCGGTGGCCAGGAGGGGCTGGATTCCGGTCGTCGTACGGATGGGCTGCATTTCAGTGCGCCCACGTTGGACACGGCGGAGGGGGTTGTCGAAGGGGACTTCGAACCGGCCGACGCGGTTCCGTCGCCTTCGGCGGAGGGTGTGGCCGATGTGAAGCCTCAGCAGAAGCGTGCGGCCAGGTCCAGGAGCCGTCGGAAGCGCAAGAGGTAGCCGGGGGCGCGTGAGGTGGGGGGCTGCGCGGTTCGGTGGCGGGTGCGGGTGGTGTTGGGCTGGTCGCGCCGTTCCCCGCGCCCCTAAAGGGGCACGGAGTGCCCCTTACGAGGCATGGTGGGACTCCCCTGTCCTGTTGTGGAGGCGTTGCGGCAACAATGGGGGGATGAGCGACAGTCCAGCCCCCCTCGCCGATCCGCATCTTGTCTTCGATCCTGTGGACGGAGTCCGGGATGTGGTGATCCTCGGATCCACCGGGTCGATCGGGACCCAGGCCATCGATCTCGTGCTGCGCAATCCCGACAGGTTCCGGGTCACCGGGCTCTCCGCCGCGGGCGGGCGGGTCGGACTGCTCGCCGAGCAGGCGCACCGGCTCCGCGTCCGGACGGTCGCCGTCGCGCGCGAGGACGTCGTACCGGCGCTGCGCGAGGCACTGTCCGCGCAGTACGGGGCGGGGGAGCCCCTCCCCGAGATCCTCGTGGGAGCGGACGCCGCCACCCACCTCGCCGCCTCCGAGTGCCACACCGTCCTGAACGGCATCACCGGCTCGATCGGCCTCGCCCCCACCCTCGCCGCCCTGGAAGCGGGTCGCACTCTCGCGCTCGCCAACAAGGAGTCGCTCATCGTCGGCGGCCCGCTGGTGAAGGCGCTGGCCAAGCCGGGCCAGATCATCCCGGTCGACTCCGAGCACGCCGCCCTCTTCCAGGCACTGGCCTCCGGCACCAGGGCCGACGTACGCAAGCTCGTCGTCACCGCGTCCGGCGGCCCCTTCAGAGGACGTACGAAGGCCGAGCTGGCCGACGTCACCCCCGAGGCCGCCCTCGCGCACCCCACCTGGGCCATGGGCCCGGTCATCACGATCAACTCCGCGACCCTGGTCAACAAGGGTCTCGAAGTCATCGAGGCGCACCTCCTCTACGACATTCCCTTCGAGCGGATTGAGGTGGTCGTGCACCCGCAGTCGTATGTCCACTCGATGGTGGAGTTCACGGACGGATCGACAATGGCGCAGGCGACGCCCCCCGACATGCGCGGGCCGATCGCCATCGGTCTCGGCTGGCCCGAGCGGGTCCCCGACGCGGCGCCCGCCTTCGACTGGTCGAAGGCGTCGACCTGGGAGTTCTTCCCGCTCGACACCGACGCGTTTCCGTCGGTGGGGCTCGCCCGGCATGTCGGGCAGCTCGCGGGCACGGCCCCGGCGGTGTTCAATGCGGCCAACGAGGAGTGCGTGGACGCGTTCCTGAAGGGCTCCCTGCCGTTCAACGGAATCATGGAGACCGTCACGAAGGTCGTCGCCGAGCACGGCACTCCTCGTACGGGAACCTCGCTCACCGTCCCGGACGTCCTCGATGCGGAGACCTGGGCGCGCGCCCGGGCCCGTGAACTGACAGCCCAGACCACAGCAACAGCGACAGCCACGACAACGGCGGAGGCTCGTGCATGACGACCCTGATGATGATCCTCGGCATAGTCGTCTTCGCGATCGGCCTGCTCATCTCGATCGCCTGGCACGAGCTGGGGCATCTCTCCACGGCCAAGCTGTTCGGCATTCGCGTGCCGCAGTACATGGTCGGCTTCGGCCCGACCATCTGGTCGCGCAAGAAGGGCGACACGGAGTACGGGGTCAAGGCGATTCCCCTCGGCGGCTACATCCGCATGATCGGGATGTTCCCGCCCGGCCCCGACGGCCGTGTCGAGGCCCGCTCCACCTCGCCGTGGCGCGGCATGATCGAGGACGCCAGGGCCCAGTCCTTCGAGGAACTCCAGCCGGGCGACGAGAAACGCCTCTTCTACACACGCAAGCCGTGGAAGCGCGTCATCGTGATGTTCGCCGGCCCCTTCATGAACCTGATCCTGGCCGTCGCGATCTTCCTCGGCGTGATGATGACCTTCGGCATCCAGACCCAGACGACCACGGTCGGCAAGGTCTCCGACTGCGTCATCGAGCAGAGCGAGAACCGCTCCGAGTGCCAGAAGAGCGACACGGCCGCGCCCGCCAAGGCCGCCGGGCTCCAGGGCGGTGACAAGATCCTCGCGTTCAACGGCGAGAAGATCACCGACTGGTCCACCCTCCAGGCCGACATCCGCGCCAACCCCGGCAAGGACGTCACCCTCACCGTCGAGCGCGACGGCAAGCAGCTCGACCTGACCGCCCACCTCATCCGCAACCAGGTCAGCAAGACCGACGGCGACGGCGGCTACGTCGAGGGCAAGTACGTGTACGCCGGCTTCCTCGGCTTCACGCCCGCCTCCGGCATCGTCCAGCAGTCGTTCGGACAGTCCGTGGACCGCATGGGCGACATGATGCAGAACGGCGTCGAGTCGCTCGTCGCCCTGCCGTCCAAGGTCCCCGCCCTGTGGGACGCGGCCTTCGGCGACGGACCGCGCGAGGCGGACTCCCCGATGGGCGTGGTCGGCGCGGCCCGGGTCGGCGGCGAGGTCTTCACGCTGGACATTCCGCCGGAGAACCAGATCGCGATGATGCTGTTCCTCGTCGCGGGCTTCAACCTCTCGCTGTTCCTGTTCAACATGCTCCCGCTGCTGCCGCTCGACGGCGGGCACATCGCGGGCGCCCTGTGGGAGTCCCTGCGCCGCAACTTGGCGAAGGTGCTGCGGCGGCCGGACCCCGGTCCGTTCGACGTGGCGAAGCTCATGCCCGTCGCGTACGTGGTGGCCGGGATCTTCATCTGCTTCACGATCCTGGTACTGATCGCGGACGTGGTTAACCCGGTGAGAATCTCCTAGTCATACGGAGTTTGTGGCGGCCGGACATGATTTGTGTCCGGCCGCCCTCCATTGGGTGGACCTGCGCAGCGGATGTGCTCCTGTCTGCGGGGGTGCCGTAATCTCGATGGCTGGAGCCCGTCAGCTTTCGGGACCGACCGATCCTTACCTTGGGGTTGCACAGCAGATGACTGCGATTTCACTCGGCATGCCGTCCGTTCCGACCAAGCTCGCCGAGCGCCGGAAGAGCCGGCAGATCCAGGTCGGAACCGTGGCGGTGGGCGGAGACGCACCCGTCTCGGTGCAGTCGATGACGACGACGCGTACGTCGGACATCGGCGCCACCCTCCAGCAGATCGCCGAACTCACCGCGTCCGGCTGCCAGATCGTGCGTGTCGCGTGTCCCACGCAGGACGACGCGGACGCGCTCGCGACCATCGCCCGCAAGTCGCAGCTGCCGGTCATCGCCGACATCCATTTCCAGCCGAAGTACGTGTTCGCCGCGATCAAGGCCGGCTGTGCCGCGGTCCGGGTGAACCCCGGCAACATCAAGCAGTTCGACGACCAGGTCAAGGAGATCGCGCGGGCCGCCAAGGACACCGGCACGCCGATCCGGATCGGGGTCAACGCCGGTTCGCTCGACAAGCGGCTGCTCCAGAAGTACGGCAAGGCGACGCCCGAGGCGCTCGTGGAATCGGCGCTCTGGGAGGCCTCGCTCTTCGAGGAGCACGACTTCCGGGACATCAAGATCTCGGTCAAGCACAACGACCCGGTGGTCATGGTCAACGCCTACCGGCAGCTGGCGGCCGCCTGCGACTATCCGCTGCACCTGGGTGTCACCGAGGCCGGCCCCGCCTTCCAGGGCACGATCAAGTCCGCGGTGGCCTTCGGAGCGCTGCTCGCCGAGGGCATCGGCGACACGATCCGCGTCTCCCTCTCGGCCCCGCCGGTCGAGGAGATCAAGGTCGGCATGCAGATCCTGGAGTCGCTGAATCTCAAGCAGCGGCGTCTTGAGATCGTTTCCTGCCCGTCCTGTGGGCGGGCGCAGGTCGACGTGTACAAGCTGGCGGAGGAGGTCACCGCCGGTCTTGAGGGCATGGAGGTGCCGCTCCGCGTCGCGGTCATGGGCTGTGTCGTCAACGGGCCCGGCGAGGCCCGCGAGGCCGACCTCGGGGTCGCCTCCGGCAACGGCAAGGGTCAGATCTTCGTCAAGGGCGAGGTCATCAAGACGGTCCCGGAGTCGAAGATCGTCGAGACGCTCATCGAGGAGGCGCTGAAGATCGCCGAGCAGATGGAAGCGGACGGAATCCCCTCCGGCGAGCCTTCGGTATCCGTGGCGGGCTGACGACCTCGGGTGCGGGTCGCGTGGGGCTGGTCGCGCAGTTCCCCGCGCCCCTAGGTCTTTGGTCTTTAGGGGCGCGGGGAACTGCGCGACCAGCCCCCACCGGCCCGCACCCGAAATCGAACCCCACGGGGTCTGGGGCGGAGTCCCAGAAGGATGGGACGGGTAGGGGCGGCGGGGGCGAGAGAACCCGGCCCCGACCCATCGGGCGGCGCGGCACAATTCCGCCAGGTACAGTGCGGAGATCAGCAGACCTGATGGTGAAGGCCCCGCACGTGTTGACGCAGACGACCACCAGGGTCCTCGAACCGAGCGACCTGGACGCCGCGCTCGCCGTCCTCGACCGCGAGCCGGTGGCGAACGCCTTCGTGGCCTCCCGCGTACAGGTGGCCGGCCTCGACCCCTGGCGCCTCGGCGGCGAGATGTGGGGCTGGTACGAGGACGGCATGCTGACGTCCCTCTGCTACGCGGGCGCCAACCTGGTCCCGATCTGCGCCACCCCCAGAGCCGTACGCGCCTTCGCCGACCGCGCCCGCAGGGCAGGCCGCCGCTGCTCCTCCATCGTCGGCCCGTCCGACGCCACCTCTCAGCTCTGGCGCCTCCTCGAACCGAACTGGGGCCCCGCCCGCGAGGTCCGCCCGCACCAGCCCCTGATGGTCACCGACCGGCTCCCCACCGACATGGCCCCGGATCCCTATGTCCGTCGCATCCGCAAGGACGAGATGGAGACGATCATGCCGGCGTGCGTGGCGATGTTCACCGAGGAGGTCGGAGTCTCCCCGCTCGCGGGCGACGGCGGACTCCTCTACCAGGCCCGGGTCGCCGAACTCGTCGGCTCCGGCCGCTCGTTCGCCCGCCTCGACCACAACGGCCGGGTCGTCTTCAAGGCGGAGATCGGCGCGGCCACGACCGAGGCCTGCCAGATCCAGGGCGTCTGGGTGGCCCCCGAATACCGGGGCCAAGGCTTCGCGGCCCCCGGCATGGCAGCGGTCCTTCGCTACGCCCTCGCGGACGTGGCCCCGATCGCCAGCCTCTACGTCAACGACTACAACACAGCCGCCCGAGCCACCTACCGCAGAGTGGGCTTCCAAGAGGTCGGCGCCTTCATGAGCATCCTGTTCTGAGGAGGCGCCCGTCAGGGGCGCGGGAAACTGCGCGACCAGCCACGACGCACCCGCAGCAACAAGACAACCCCCCCCGTCCCCAGCGCACTGAAACGAATCGCCCGGGTAGTCTCCGGGCATGCTGCGCTTCCCCGGTCAGGGCCCCGTCACGCCCGACGACATCGTCATCGGCCCCCTGGACCTGGCCGCCAGGATCGACGAGGCGCTGGCCGTCCAAGCCCTGGCGTTCGGACTCGGCTCGGACGAGATCGCCGTACGACGACAGATCGTGCTGCGGCACCTCGCCTACCCCGGCGCCCGCGCGCTAGGGGCGACCACCGCGGACGGCCGCCTCGTCGGCTTCGTCTACGGCATGCCCAACGACCGGACGCACTGGTGGTCCACCGTCGTCGAGCCCTATCTGCGCGGCCAGGGGTCCGACGGGTGGCTGGACGACTCCTTCGTGATCACCGAGCTGCACGTCCATCCGGGCTTCCAGAACCAGGGTGTCGGCCGCGCCCTGATCACCACCATCACGGACAGCGCCGCCCAGCCCCGCTCGATCCTCTCCGCCATCGACACGGAGAGCCCGGCCCGCGGCCTCTACCGCTCGCTCGGCTACGAGGACCTCGCCAGACAGGTCCTGTTCCCCAGCGCACCGAAGCCGTACGCGGTGATGGGCGCCCCCCTACCCCTCCGGCGCCGCTGACCCGTCCCGTCGATGCCGCGGGCCGACCCCACCGGCACCGCCGACGGATCCCTCCGGCGTCGTAAACGGATTTCCGGCGACGGCGGCCCCCCGGCTAACCTCCTAAGCAGTCTCGGGGAAGTGGGGCACGCCCCCACGCCGCCCGGCACGGCACCTCGACGCACTGCCGCATCACCCAAGTACGTCCAGTACGAGGGCGATGCGGCAGCACGCCGATGCACCGCACCGGACGACGCGGGAACGCACCCCACTTCCCCGAGACCGCTCAGCCATCACCCTTACGCAGCAGGAGTCGAGAACCATGGCCCAGGTCCAGCGCATGTCCCGTTTGATGGTCAAGACACTGCGTGACGACCCGGCGGACGCCGAGGTGCTCAGCCACAAGCTCCTGGTGCGCGCCGGATACGTACGCCGTACCGCCGCCGGTCTGTGGTCCTGGCTGCCGCTGGGCAAGAAGGTCCTGGCCAACGTGGAGCGGGTCGTCCGCGAGGAGATGGACGCCATCGGCGCCCAGGAGGTCACCCTTCCCGCTCTGCTGCCGAAGGAGCCCTACGAGGCGACCGGCCGCTGGGAGGAGTACGGCCCCGAGCTGTTCCGCCTGAACGACCGCAAGGGCGGCGACTACCTCCTCGGCCCGACCCACGAGGAGATCTTCACCCTCCTGGTCAAGGACCAGTGCACGTCCTACAAGGACCTGCCCGTGATCCTCTACCAGATCCAGAACAAGTACCGTGACGAGGCCCGCCCGCGCGCCGGCATCCTGCGCGGCCGCGAGTTCCTGATGAAGGACTCGTACTCCTTCGACACGGAGGACGAGGGCCTGGCCCAGTCGTACGCCCTGCACCGCGAGGCGTACCAGAAGATCTTCGCGCGTCTCGGTCTGGACTACCGCATCTGCGCGGCCACCGCGGGCGCCATGGGCGGTTCCAAGTCCGAGGAGTTCCTCGCCCCGGCCGCGGCCGGTGAGGACACCTTCGCCGACTGCCCCAACTGCGACTACGCGGCCAACACCGAGGCGATCACGTACGCGCTGAAGCCGGTGGACGGGACGGCCGTGCCCGCTCTCGAGGAGATCCCGACCCCCGACACCCCGACCATCGAGACGCTCGCCGCGTATCTGGAGGTCCCCGCCTCCGCCACCCTGAAGAACCTGCTGGTCAAGGTGGACGGCGAGATCGTGGCCATCGGCGTGCCCGGCGACCGCGAGGTCGACATGGACAAGGTCGAGGCGCACTTCACCCCCGCCGCCGTCGAACTCGTCACGGCCGAGGACTTCACGGGCCGCGACGACCTCGTACGCGGATACGTCGGCCCGCAGGGCCTGGAGAAGGTCCGCTACCTCGCCGACCCCCGCGTCGCCCCCGGCACCGCCTGGATCACCGGCGCCAACAAGGAGGGCGTGCACGCGAAGAACGTCGTCGCGGGCCGTGACTTCGAGGTCGACGAGTACGTGGACGCGGTGGTCGTGCAGGAAGGCGACCCCTGCCCCGCCTGCGGCACCGGCCTCACGCTGGACCGTGCCATCGAGATCGGCCACATCTTCCAGCTCGGCCGCAAGTACGCCGACGCGCTCCAGCTCGACGTGCTCGGCCAGCAGGGCAAGCCGGTCCGCGTCACCATGGGCTCGTACGGCATCGGTGTCTCCCGTGCGGTCGCGGCGCTCGCCGAGCAGCACGCGGACGAGCAGGGCCTGGTCTGGCCCGCCGAGATCGCGCCGGCCGACGTCCACGTCGTCGCCGCGGGCAAGGCACTGCAGACCGAACTGGCGCTCGACGTCTCGGAGAAGCTGCGCGCGGCGGGTGTCCGCGTGCTCGTGGACGACCGGGCGGGTGTCTCGCCGGGCGTGAAGTTCACCGACGCCGAGCTCATCGGCGTACCGAAGATCCTGGTGGCCGGCCGGCGCTCCGCCGAGGGCGTCCTGGAACTGAAGGACCGCCGCACCGGCGAGCGCGAGGAGCTGACGGTGGACGAGGCGATCGCCCGCCTGAGCAACTGACGTCGGCCCTGAGCGGCTGACCCCGCGCGGTTAAGAAGCCTCTCAGAGACTTCTTGCCGGGCGTATGGGCGCCGCACAGTTTTCTCTCAGGCTGCTCCCCGACCGTAGGACGTGACACAGCGTCATTCGGGAGGGGAGCAGTCATGTCAGGCAGCGAACGGGGGGCCGCCGCAGCGGTCCGCAGAGGCGCACGGCGTACGGCTGCCGCGGCAGCGGCGGTGACACTGGCGGCCGCGGCGGGCGTCTTCGCACTCATCGGCACGATGGAGTCGACCGCGACGACGGCAGCGAGCGGAAGCACGGACTCGTCGTCCTCGTCTCCTTCATCGTCCTCGTCGTCGACATCGCAGTCGGAGGACTCGTCTTCGTCCTCCTCGTCGGACTCCTCGGCCTCGGACAGCGGCAGCGACTCCTCCTCGCTGCAGGGCTCGTCCGACGACCTGACCTCCGCCGACGACAGCGGGACCGCCGACTCCACCTCGGGGGCGTCGTGATGGCCGCCACCCCGGGCGGCACGGCAGCCCGCCCCACGGCCGCCGCGAACTGGCGTGCGCTCGGTACGAGCGTCCGGCTGGTCACGACGGACCCAGCGCTGCTGGACTCCTGCAACCTCCTCCTCGCCCGGCATCTGGCCGAGGTCGACGCGGCGTGCAGCAGGTTCCGCGAGGACTCCGAGCTGGTCGCGCTCGACCGCGCCGGAGGACGGCCGGTCAGGGTCAGCCCGTTGCTCGCGGAGGCGCTGGCGGTCGCGTTGCGGGCCGCCGCGGCTACGGACGGAGCCGTCGACCCGACGGTCGGTTCGGCGATGAACGCCATCGGCTACGACCGCGACTTCCGGCTCGTCCAGGAGGACGGGCGACCGGTGAAGCTCACCGTGCGCCCGGTCCCGGGCTGGCGCCTGATACGCCTGGACCGCGTGACCGGCACGGTCACCGTCCCGGCAGGTGTCCGCCTCGACCTCGGCGCCACGGCCAAGGCCTGGGCGGCGGACAAGGCCGCGGCGACGCTCGCACGGGCGGCGGGCTGTGGGGTCCTGGTGAGCCTCGGGGGTGACACGGCGGTCGCGGGCGAACCTCCGGCCGGCGGCTGGCGGATCCGGGTCCAGGACGTCACGGGCCCGGTCGACGAGACGCCCTCGCAGGGCCCGTACGCGACGGTCGGCCTGCGCGGCGGCGGGCTCGCCACCTCGGGCACGGCCGCCCGCGCCTGGCGCTCGGGTCCGCACACCCTGCACCACATCCTCGACCCGAAGACCGGCCTCCCGACGGATTCCCCCTGGCGCACGGTCTCCGTCTCCGCAACCACTTGCGCCGACGCGAACGCTGCCGGCACGGCGGCCCTCGTCAAGGGCACCGGCGCGGAACGCTGGCTGTCCGGCCTGGGCCTCCCGGCGAGGCTGGTCGCCCGGGACGGCACGGTGGTGACGACTCCGGGCTGGCCGACGTACTCAGCCCGTCCGGCGTTTGAGGACGAGGCCGTTCAGGCCGAAGGGGGGTCTGGGGGCGCAGCCCCCAGGGTCGGGACGGGAAGGGGCGGCGGGGGCGGAGAAAACCCGGCGGCACCCACCACCGGGCCGACCCCGGAGCCGACCCGATGACCGACGCCTCCATCCTCTGGTACGCCAACAGAGCCACCGGAGCCGTATGCCTGGTGCTCTTCACCGTCGTGGTTCTCCTGGGCGTGGCGGTACGCCTCAGGACCCGCCTCCCCGGCCTCCCCCGCTTCGGCACGGTCTCCCTCCACCGCACGATCTCCCTCTCCGCAACGGCGTTCCTGGCCGTCCACATAGCCACGGCGGTCATCGACGGCTACGTCGACATCACCGCACTCGACGTCCTGATCCCGTTCGCCTCCGACTACCAGCCCCTCTGGCTGGGCCTCGGCACGGTCGCCCTGGACCTGATGCTCGCCGTCCTGATCACCAGCCTCTTCCGAGCGAGGCTCGGCCACCGCACCTGGCGGGCCGTCCACTGGCTGGCCTACGCGTCCTGGCCGGTGGCCCTGATCCACGGCATCGGCATCGGCACGGACACGGGCACCGACTGGATGCTCTGGCTGACCGTCACCTGCGTGGCAGCGGTCCTCACCGCCTTCACGATCCGCGTCACCCAGGCCACCCGGGCCAACCGCCGCACCCCCGCCACCCTCCTCACCGCCGAAGGGGCGCGACCATGACCGGCACGTTCACGGACACCCGCATGCCCCCGCGCCTCCTCGCCCCCGGCGGCGCCCCCGCCGACCGCGCCACGCACGAGACCCGCTACGGCCCCCTTACGCACACGGACCCGGCGGCCCTCCTGCGCACCCTGGCGGAGTCCGGCCTCACCGGCCGGGGCGGCGCCGCCTTCCCCACGTACCGCAAGTTCGTCTCGGTCGTCGACGCGGCCCGCCGCACCGGCCGTACCCCGGTCGTCGTCGCGAACGGCGCCGAGGGCGAACCGGCGAGTGCCAAGGACAAAACCCTGCTGAGCCTCTCGCCCCAACTGGTCCTGGACGGGCTGCGGCTGGCGGCGCAGGCGACCGGAGCGGGGGAGGCGTACCTCGCCGTGGAGGACGGGTCCACCCGTCTCGAAACGGCCGTGGCCGAACGCGACGACCCCTTCCCCGTACGCGTCGTGCGCGTACCCGGGCGCTTCCTGTCCGGCCAGTCCTCGGCTCTCGCCCAGCACCTCTCCGGCCACACGGCCCTGCCCCGCCACCAGGACCCTCCGGTGCGCGAACAGGGCGTACGCCGGGCGCCCACCCTCGTTCAGAACGTCGAGACGCTCGCCCACCTCGCGCTGATCGCCCGCTACGGAGCGGACTGGTTCCGCTCGGCCGGCACCCCGTCGGAACCGGGCAGCGCCCTGTGCACGGTGCACGTGCCGGGCCGCGAGCCGCAGGTCGTGGAAGCCCCCTTCGGCATGCCCCTGCGCCGACTGCTCCCGCTGGAAGGCACCGGCGCGGTCCTGCTCGGCGGCTACCACGGCACCTGGCTCCCGGCCACCGAAGCGGCTCAACTCCGCCTGTCCGCCGCTAACTTGGGCGCGGGCGTCCTCGCCGCTCTCCCCGCCGACCGCTGCGGCCTCGCCGAAACCGCCCGCGTCCTGCGCTACTTGGCCCTGGAGTCGGCCGGTCAGTGCGGCCCCTGCCTCAACGGCCTGCCGCGTATCGCCGCCGCCTTCCACACCCTGGCCGTCCCCGGCCCGCAGGGCACCGCCCGCGACGACGTCGCCCGCTGGGCCGGACTCGTCGAGGGCCGTGGCGCCTGCCACCACCCCGACGGCACGGTCCGCCTGGTCCGCAGCGCCCTTACCACCTTCGCCGCCGAACTCGACGCCCACGCCCGGGGCCTGTGCACCGCGACCGACCGCACCCCCTTGCTGCCCGTCCCCGACCACCGGAGCTGACAGACATGGACCAGTTGCCCCAGCACCTCGACATCGACTGGACGTCCTGCCGGGCCCACGGCCTCTGCGCCGAACTCCTCCCCGAACACGTCACCCTCGACGAATGGGGCTACCCGCTCGTCGACGCGCGCCCCGTCCCCGCCCGAACCCTGAGACGCGCCCGCAGAGCGGCGGCGGACTGCCCGGTCCTGGCCCTCAGACTCGCGGCGGCCTGAACGAAGTGGCCTGCGCCGAACCGCCGACCCCTACAGCCAGCTCGCGAACTCCAGCAACAGCTCCGCGTCCTGGGACCGGCCCACCCGCCGAGCCCGTACGCCCGACTCCACGGCCCGGAACAGGGTCCAGCCGCGCAGCCGCTCCTGGTCCAGGTCCAGGGACTCCGCGAGGCGCTTCACCCGGCGGCGGGTGATGGCGGAACCGGAGGGAGAGGCGATCAGGTCCTCGACCCGGTCACGGACCAGCCGGGCCAGGTCGAAGGCGCACTCGCCGACGACGGGGTCGGGCCCCACGGCCAGCCAGGGGCTGCGCTCGCCGGCCAGCACCTTGCTCTGCCGGAAGGTGCCGTGCAGCAGGCGGGCCTCGGGCGGGGAGGCCAGCAGTTCGTCGCGCACCGCCAGGGCCGCGTCGACCAGCGGCGCCGCCTCCGCGTCCGCTCCGGCCCGCATCGCCTCGGCCTGCCGCCCGGTCCGCTCGGCGACCGTCTCGAAGACGGTCCCGGCCGGCGGCTCGACCCACAGGCGACGCAGCGCTCCCGCCGCCTCCAGCATCGACTTGGCCTCGGCCAGCGAACGCACCGACACATCGGGGTGCAGCCGTTCAAGGAGCAGCACACCCTCGGCACCGGCCGGCTCCAGGAGCCGTACCGCGCCCAGGCCGTCCCAGTGCGCGAGCGCGGCCCGCTCGCTCTCCGGACGGGCCCGGCCGGGCGCGAGTTTCAGGACGGCGGGGGTGTCGTCCGGCAGCCGCACAAGCACCACCAGGCTGCTGCGCCCACCGGGCACCTGAACGCGCTCCACGGTCAACTCGCGTAGCGCGACGGCCTGCTGAGCCGCCTCGGGCAGCTTCTCCAGCCAGTCGTCACCGCTCGGTGCCGTCTCGCCGAGCGCCTTGACCAGACGCCGCGGCGGTTCGAAAGCCATGCGCGAGTCGTTTCCTTCCTGTACGCGTTACGACGGCGGTGCCGCCGACGCGGTGGACCGGGCCGACCGCTCCGCGAGCCCAGGGAAGGGTACGCTCTCGCCCCGCCAGCGCACCGCCCGCACCGCCGCGTCCCGCAGCGCCTCGGCCGCCGCCCGGCGCCGGTCGCCCTCCGAGGCACGGACCAGGTCGGAGTACACCCCGGCCACCCGGTCCTCCAGCTCGGCGGCGAGCCGCACGGCAGACTCCGCGTCCGTCACCGGGAACGGCAGCGCGTACGCGGCCGCCGCGGGCCGGGGCTTCCCCCGCAGGTCGCGCACCGCCCGCCCCAGTTCGTCCCGCCTGGCCCGGTGCGCGTCGTACGCCGCCCGGGCCTCGCCGCGCCGGGCCTCGCCGATCTTCCCGCCCACGACCCCGTAGCCGTACACGGCGGCGTGTTCGGCCGCGAGCGCGGCCTGCACGGCCGTCAGCTCCGCCGGCGCCTTGGCCTTCCGGTCTGCTTCTCCGGCCCTTCCGGAACCGCTCACTTCTCGCCCTCCGTCAGCAGAAACGCGTGCACCGCACCGGCCGCAGCCACCGAGGCCAGCAGCCGCGCCAGCTCTCCCGGCACGTCGAGGAGCGCCTTCGTACGCCGGTCCGCCAGCGTCCGCTCGGCCGTGGCGAGTTCGGCGAGGGCGTCCTTCTCCACGGCCGGCACCTCGGCGGACGGGCCGGGGGAAGGCGCCTCGGACGGATCGGCGGAAGCACTCGGCGACGCACTCCCGGAGGCCTTCCTGCCTCCGCCGAACGCCTCCGCGTGCCGTACGACCTCCGCCCGCAGCGGCGACAGCCGCCCGGCCAGCGCGGGATGCACGGCGAGCACGGCCTCGTACCGCTCCGCGAGCCGCTCGCTGTCGAGGGCCGCACGCGCGCGTGCCCGCTCGGCGGCGGACGTGCTCCCCTTGGTGGTCTCGGAGGAGTCGGAGGAGGAACAGCCCGTGAGCAGCGCGGCGCCGACACCGGCGGCCCCGGCGAACAGGCTCCTTCGGCGCGGCCCCGAGGGGATGCGCGACGGCAGGGTGAACGGCACGGCAGACGTCCTCGGAGGGCTCGTACGAACGGAAGGGCGGCAGGCCCGTGATCACGGTACCCGTGTACCGCCGCCGCACCCACCAGCGGCGCCGTCCCGCCGTCGGGCGGGCCACGGTGGACGGCAACACCCCTTGGGACCGGATACCCTTTGACCTGACACGCGACCTACCCACAACAGCACACGCGGCCGAGGAGTCACCCGGATGAGCACCACCCAGAGCGAGAGGCTTCGAGAGCTCCTGGAACCGCTCGTCAGCTCCCAGGGACTCGATCTCGAGGAGATCGAGGTGGACTCGGTAGGACGCAAGCGTGTGCTGCGCGTCGTGGTCGACTCCGACGAGGGAGCCGATCTGGACGCGATCGCCGATGTGAGCCGCGCGCTCTCGGCGAAGCTCGACGAGACCGACGCGATGGGCCAGGGCGAGTACACCCTCGAAGTGGGAACCCCCGGTGCCGAGCGCGAGCTCAAGGAACACCGTCACTACGTACGCGCCACGGACCGCCTGGTGAGATTCCAGCTGACGAGCGGCGACGAACTGGTCGCCCGGATCCTGACGGTGGACGAGGACGGGATCGACCTGGAGGTGCCCGGCGTCAAGGGACGCAAGGCCACCGCCCGCAGGATCGCCTTCGAGAACATCGACAAGGCGCGCGTCCAGGTCGAGTTCAACCGCAAGTCCAACGAGAACGACGCAGACATGAAGGAAGAGGAGGAGGCGTAGCCGTGGACATCGACATGAGTGCCCTGCGGGGCTTGGTGCGGGAGAAGGAGATCTCCTTCGACCTGCTGGTCGAGGCGATCGAGTCGGCCCTCCTCATCGCCTACCACCGCACCGAGGGAAGCCGCCGCCACGCGCGCGTCAAGCTCGACCGGGAGACCGGTCATGTGACCGTGTGGGCGAAGGAGGACGCCGAGGACCTGGAGGAGGGTCAGGGGGCGCGCGAGTTCGACGACACCCCGTCCGACTTCGGCCGGATCGCCGCCACCACCGCCAAGCAGGTCATCCTGCAGCGCCTGCGGGACGCGGAGGACGACGCGACGCTCGGCGAGTACGCGGGCCGCGACGGCGACATCGTCACCGGTGTCGTCCAGCAGGGCCGTGACCCGAAGAACGTGCTCGTCGACATCGGCAAGCTGGAGGCCATCCTGCCGGTGCAGGAGCAGGTCCCCGGTGAGACCTACACGCACGGCCTGCGGCTGCGGTCGTACGTCGTGCGGGTGGCGAAGGGCGTACGCGGTCCCTCCGTGACCCTCTCCCGCACGCACCCCAACCTGGTGAAGAAGCTCTTCGCCCTCGAGGTGCCCGAGATCGCCGACGGCTCGGTCGAGATCGCCGCGATCGCCCGCGAGGCCGGCCATCGCACGAAGATCGCCGTCCGGTCCACCCGGTCAGGGCTGAACGCCAAGGGCGCCTGCATCGGCCCCATGGGCGGCCGCGTGCGCAACGTGATGGCCGAGCTGAACGGCGAGAAGATCGACATCGTCGACTGGTCGGACGACCCGGCGGAGATGGTGGCGAACGCGCTGTCCCCGGCCCGGGTCTCCAAGGTCGAGGTCGTCGACCTCGCGGCCCGCTCCGCGCGAGTGACGGTCCCCGACTACCAGCTGTCCCTGGCGATCGGCAAGGAAGGGCAGAACGCCCGGCTCGCCGCCCGTCTGACCGGCTGGCGCATCGACATCCGTCCGGACACCGAGCAGCCCGCCGAGAAGCAGGACTGAGGCGAAACAGCCCCAGGTCCGGGGCGTCAACGGCAAGATCGGGAATAGATCACGCCGTGTGACGGTTGGATTACGACAACAACCGTTCGGTTCTTGCCCCAAAGGGGTGAGGTCGGTGCGGGGAGGTAGACTTAAGAGTGTCTGGCCGGACGCGTGCCCGTGCATGCCCTGAGCGCACCTGTGTGGGGTGCCGGGAGCGAGCGGCCAAGATCGATCTGCTGCGCACCGTGGCGGCCGAGGGCGAATGCGTCCCCGATCCTCGCGGTACGCTGCCCGGCCGGGGTGCGTATGTACACCCCGCCCTCGTCTGTCTCGACCTGGCGGTCCGCCGCCGGGCGTTCACGAGGGCGCTGCGTGCCCCGGGTCCGCTCGACACAAAGGCGTTGCGCCTGTACGTCGAGCAGACAGACAGTTGCTGAGCAGGCAACACCGTAAAACGTGTCGCACGGAACCCCGTGCGGCCCTGGTACCCCGCGAGTTGGAAGTAGGTCGAGATTGCGATGAGCACTCGATGAGCACGCGATGAGTACGCCCATGAAGTAGCGACGGTCCGGACGCAACCCGGACCTAAAAGGAGCGAAGTGGCTAAGGTCCGGGTATACGAACTCGCCAAGGAGTTCGGGGTGGAGAGCAAGGTCGTCATGGCCAAGCTCCAAGAACTCGGTGAATTTGTCCGTTCGGCGTCCTCGACGATCGAGGCGCCCGTAGTACGCAAGCTGACCGATGCCCTGCAGCAGGGCAACGGCGGCGGCAAGCCCGCCCCGCGCAAGGCCGCGCCCGCCAGGCCCGGCGCGCCTTCTCCGGCGCAGGCCGCCCGTCCGGGTCCGGCAGCGCCGCGCCCGCCGGCCCCGAAGCCGGCCGCTGCGGAGACACCCGCGTCCCCGGCGGCTCCGGCCGCAGGCCCGCGTCCGACTCCGGGTCCCAAGCCCCCGGCGCCGGCGCCGAAGCCCGCTCCGGCGTCCCCGGCTCCGGCCGCGCCCGAGTTCACGGCACCCCCGGCGGCTCCCGCCGCTCCGGCGGCCCCCGCGGCTCCGGCCGCGGGTCCCCGTCCGAGCGGTGCCCGTCCCGGTGCCCCGAAGCCCGGTGTCCGTCCGGCCGGCCCCGCACAGGGCGGTCAGGGTGGTCCCGGTCAGGGCCGCGGCGAGCGCGGTGACCGTGGCGACCGTCAGGGCGCTCCGCGTCCCGGCGGCCAGGGCACGCGTCCCGGTGGTCGTCCCGCCGGTCCCCGTCCGGGCAACAACCCGTTCACCTCTGGTGGCTCCACCGGCATGGCGCGCCCGCAGGCGCCCCGTCCGGGCGGTGCCCCGCGTCCCGGCGGCCCCGGTGCCGGTGCCGGTGCCCCGGGCGGCTCACGTCCCCAGGGCGCGGGCCAGGACCGTGGTCCCCGTCCGCAGGGTGGTCCCGGTGGCGCTCCGCGTCCCGGCGGCGGCCCCGGTGGCAACCGTCCGAGCCCGGGCGGCATGCCTCGTCCGCAGGGTGGTCCCGGTGGCGCTCCGCGTCCCGGCGGCGGCCCCGGTGGCAACCGTCCGAACCCCGGCATGATGCCGCAGCGTCCCGCTGCCGGTACCCCGCGTCCCGGCGGCGGTGGCCCCGGTGGCCGCGGCCCCGGCGGCGGCGGTCGTCCCGGCGGTGGCGGTGGCGGCGGTCGTCCGGGTGGCGGCGGCTTCGCAGGTCGTCCCGGTGGTCCCGGTGGCGGCGGTGGCGGTTTCGCAGGTCGTCCCGGTGGTCCCGGTGGCGGTGGCGGCGGTTTCGCCGGCCGTCCGGGTGGTCCCGGCGGTGGCGGCGGCGGTCGTCCCGGCTTCGGTGGTCGTCCCGGTGGTCCGGGTGGCCGTGGTGGCACGCAGGGCGCCTTCGGTCGTCCCGGCGGTCCCGCGCGTCGTGGCCGCAAGTCGAAGCGGCAGAGGCGCCAGGAGTACGAGGCCATGCAGGCCCCGTCGGTCGGCGGCGTCATGCTGCCTCGTGGCAACGGACAGTCCGTCCGTCTGTCGCGCGGTGCCTCGCTCACCGACTTCGCCGAGAAGATCAACGCCAACCCGGCGTCGCTCGTCGGCGTGATGATGAACCTCGGCGAGATGGTCACTGCCACGCAGTCCGTCTCCGACGAGACGCTGAAGCTCCTCGCGGACGAGATGAACTTCGTCCTCGAGATCGTCAGCCCCGAGGAGGAGGACCGCGAGCTGCTCGAGTCCTTCGACATCGAGTTCGGCGAGGACGAGGGTGGCGAGGAGTTCCTCGTCGCGCGTCCGCCGGTCGTGACCGTCATGGGTCACGTCGACCACGGTAAGACCCGCCTCCTCGACACCATCCGCAAGACGAACGTCGTCGCGGGCGAGGCCGGTGGCATCACGCAGCACATCGGTGCCTACCAGGTCGCGACCGAGGTCAACGGCGAAGAGCGCAGGATCACCTTCATCGACACCCCGGGTCACGAGGCGTTCACCGCCATGCGTGCCCGTGGTGCCAAGTCGACCGACATCGCGATCCTCGTGGTGGCGGCCAACGACGGTGTGATGCCCCAGACGATCGAGGCGCTGAACCACGCCAAGGCGGCCGAGGTGCCGATCGTGGTCGCGGTCAACAAGATCGACGTCGAGGGTGCCGACCCGACCAAGGTGCGCGGTCAGCTCACCGAGTTCGGTCTGGTGGCCGAGGAGTACGGCGGCGACACGATGTTCGTCGACATCTCCGCCAAGCAGGGCCTCAACATCGAGAGCCTGCTGGAGGCCGTGGTCCTCACCGCGGACGCCTCGCTCGACCTGCGGGCCAACCCGGAGCAGGACGCGCAGGGTATTGCGATCGAGTCCCACCTCGACCGTGGCCGCGGTGCCGTCTCGACGGTCCTGGTCCAGCGCGGCACGCTGCGCATCGGCGACACGATGGTGGTCGGCGACGCGTACGGCCGTGTCCGGGCGATGCTCGACGACAACGGCAACAACGTCGAGGAAGCGGGTCCGTCGACCCCCGTCCTGGTCCTGGGTCTCACCAACGTCCCGGGCGCCGGCGACAACTTCCTGGTCGTCGACGAGGACCGCACGGCGCGTCAGATCGCCGAGAAGCGCGCGGCGCGCGAGCGCAACGCCAACTTCGCCCGGCGTGGAGTCCGGTTCTCCCTGGAGAACCTGGACGAGGCGCTCAAGGCCGGTCTGGTGCAGGAACTCAACCTCATCATCAAGGGCGACGCGTCCGGTTCGGTGGAGGCTCTCGAGTCCTCGCTGCTCCAGCTCGACGTCGGCGAAGAGGTCGACATCCGCGTCCTGCACCGCGGCGTGGGTGCGGTCACCGAGTCGGACATCGACCTGGCGACCGGCTCCGACGCGATCGTCATCGGCTTCAACGTCCGCGCTGCGGGCCGCGCGGCGCAGATGGCCGAGCGCGAGGGCGTCGACGTCCGCTACTACTCGGTGATCTACCAGGCCATCGAGGAGATCGAGGCAGCCCTCAAGGGCATGCTCAAGCCGGAGTACGAAGAGGTCGAGCTCGGTACGGCGGAGATCCGCGAGGTCTTCCGCTCGTCCAAGCTGGGCAACATCGCCGGTGTGCTGGTCCGCTCCGGCGAGGTCAAGCGCAACACCAAGGCGCGGTTGCTGCGCGATGGCAAGGTCATCGCGGAGAGCCTCACCATCTCCGGTCTGCGCCGCTTCAAGGACGACGTCACCGAGATCCGCGAAGGCTTCGAGGGCGGTATCAACCTCGGAAACTTCAACGACATCAAGATCGACGACGTCATCGCGACGTACGAGATGCGCGAGAAGCCGCGGTCGTAGCCCGCGGCGGGTGCTTGAACCGTGTGGGGTTGGCCGACGAGGACACGTCCTCGTCGACCGGCCCCCGCGGGGTTTTCGCCCCCGCCTCCCCTACCCGTTCCCGTGCCTACTCGGGGCTCCGCCCCCGAACCCCCGTTGCGCAGTTCCCCGCGCCCCTGAGGTATTTCAGCCTCTCCGGCGTTTGAGGAGCGGGGGTTCGGGGGCCGGCCCCCGAGTAGTGACGGGAACGGGTAGGGGCGGCGGGGGCGAAACTCCGTCGAGTGGGGGCGGTCGTTCGTTGTACCGTTCTGATGTCCCGCCAAGAGCTTGGCCGGGCCATCTACCCCGTACCGGCGGGACATCCGGACACATATGTACGTGGGGACTCTGTCCTTCGATCTGCTCCTCGGCGACGTACGGTCACTGAAGGAGAAACGCTCCGTCGTCCGCCCCATCGTGGCCGAACTCCAGCGGAAGTACGCCGTGAGCGCGGCGGAGGTCGACCACCTGGACCTCCACCGGAGGGCCGGCATCGGCCTGGCGGTGGTGTCGGCGGACGCGGGGCACCTGACCGACGTACTGGACCACTGCGAGCGTCTGGTCGCCGGCCGTCCCGAGGTGGAGCTGCTGTCGGTGAGACGGCGGTTCCACGGCGAAGACGACGACTGAGCGTATGCAGCGTGCGGCGACAAGGATCGGCCGTACACAGAACAGCAAGAAACAAGAGGGAGACGGACCAGTGGCCGACAACGCGCGGGCGAAGAAGCTGGCGGACCTCATCCGAGAGGTGGTGGCCCAGAAGCTGCAGCGCGGGATCAAGGACCCGCGGCTCGGTTCGCATGTGACCATCACGGACACCCGGGTCACCGGGGACCTCCGGGAGGCGACCGTCTTCTACACGGTGTACGGGGACGACGAGGAGCGCGCGGAGGCCGCCGCGGGCCTGGAGAGCGCCAAGGGCGTGCTCCGCTCGGCCGTGGGTGCGGCCGCCGGTGTGAAGTTCACGCCGACCCTCACCTTCGTGGCGGACGCCCTGCCGGACACCGCCAAGACCATCGAGGACCTGCTCGACAAGGCACGGGCCTCGGACGCGAAGGTGCGCGAGGTCTCGGCCGGCGCCACCTTCGCCGGTGAAGCGGACCCGTACAAGAAGCCGGGCGAGGACGACGAGACGGACGGCGACGCCGCGGAATGACGCAGAAGCAGAAGACGCCCGACGGCCTTGTCATCGTGGACAAGCCGTCGGGCTTCACTTCGCACGACGTGGTCGCCAAGATGCGCGGGATCGCGAAGACCCGCCGCGTCGGACACGCGGGCACCCTCGACCCCATGGCGACGGGCGTGCTCGTCCTCGGCGTCGAGAAGGCGACCAAGCTCCTCGGACACCTCGCGCTGACCGAGAAGGAGTACCTCGGCACGATCCGGCTCGGGCAGAACACCCTGACCGACGACGCCGAGGGTGACATCACCTCGTCCACGGACGCCTCCAAGGTCGCCCGGGACGCCGTCGACGCCGGTGTCGCCAAGCTCAGCGGCGACATCATGCAGGTGCCGTCCAAGGTCAGCGCCATCAAGATCGACGGCGTGCGCTCGTACAAGCGGGCACGCGACGGCGAGGACTTCGAGATCCCGGCCCGTCCGGTACGGATCTCGTCGTTCGCCGTGTACGACATCCGGGACGCGGTCGCCGAGGACGGTACGCCCGTCCTGGACCTGGTCGTCTCGGTCGTGTGCTCGTCCGGTACGTACATCCGCGCGCTCGCCCGTGACCTGGGTGCCGACCTGGGCGTCGGCGGCCATCTGACGGCGCTGAGGCGCACCCGCGTCGGCCCGTACAAGCTCGACTCCGCCCGCACCCTCGACCAGCTCCAGGAGGAGCTGACCGTGATGCCGATGGCGGAGGCGGCCGCTGCCGCGTTCCCCCGCTGGAACGTGGACGCCAAGCGCGGGCAGCTGCTGACGAACGGTGTGCGGCTGGAGATGCCCGAGGAGTACGCAGGGGCCGGGGCCGTCGGGGTGTTCGATCCCGAGGGGCGCTTCCTGGCACTGGTGGAGGAGCAGAAGGGCAAGGCGAAGAGCCTGGCGGTGTTCGGCTGACCCGTGTGGGTCGCCGGCCGGCCGGATTCGTCGTGGAGCGGCGTTCACGGGGATTCCTGTGTGCGCCGCTCCACTGTCCCCCTCGGTTCCCCCACCCAAGGGTGTATCCATCCGACCTCGTCCATTCACCCGTCCGGGCAGGCGCTCGGAGTGAACCGGGGGAGCGGAAGGGGGCTCGTTCGGCTCGCGATCTGTCGCACCCGATCACCTCGCGCCTACCGTCGGAGACGAGGCGTCGGTGGCACCGGGCGACGCGCGCGGCGGGGAGGTTCGAGCATGGCGGGACGGGGCCCGCGGACCGGGGGCCGTCATCAGTTGCCGGACGCTGCCCGGCACGCACCCGAGGCGGCGCACGCGGCTGACGCGGGGTACGCCGCCGAAGCAGCGCACCCGGCCGAAGCGGTGGTCGAAGCCGCGGACCGGGCTCTGGTGCGGATCAGTGATCTCGCCGGGCGGCCGCGCGGCACCGGGTTCGTCGCCGACCACCGGGGCACGGTGATCACCAGCCACGAGGCGGTCGACGGGCTCGCCCGTCTCGTCCTGCAGGCCCCTGGGGACCGCACCTGCCTGGTGACGGCCGACTCGGTCACCCCCTTTCCGTCCCTGGACCTCGCCCTGATCCACACGAAGGGGCTCCACACGGATGGTCTCGGCTCGGATGCTCTCGGCTCGGACGGCCTCGGCTCGGATGGTCTCGGCCTCGACCCCCTCCCGATCACCGTCCGGGACTCCGTGGAGAGCGGCACGTACGTCCGTATCGCCGCGGGTGGCTGGCGCGAGGCCCGGGTGCTGGGCACGTCCGCCGTGACGTACACGGCGACCGACCGCTTTCATCTCCTCGACGACGTCCTGGAGCTGGCGATCGGCACGGCGGGAAGCGATGCGCTGCGGCTCGGGGGCGGGGCGGCCGGGGGACCGGTGGTCGACGCGGCCACCGGTGCGGTCGTCGCCGTGCTGGGAACGGCACTCCACTCCGGGCGACGGGTGGGGGGCTTCGCAGTGCCGCTGTCCGCGGGACCGGCGGCCTCCGGCTCGGGTTCTGGTTCTGGCGCCGGTGGTGCGCTCGCCGAACTGCTGGCCCGCAACGCGGCGACGGTCCCCGCGTACGGGGACGACCTCAATCTGGCGGGCGTGCTGGAGCTGGCCGCCACCGTCGAGGCGCCGCCGGGCTCCGGTGGGGTCGATCCCGTCGAACGAGCCGATGCGGTACGGGAGTTCAGCGCCTTCGGTGAAGGTCCGTACGCCGTTCTGGGGCTCGTCGGGGCTCCCGGAAGCGGCCGTACGACGGAACTGGCGGCCCTCGCCGCCCGGCGCGACCGGGGTGCGGAACCGGCCCCGACACTGTGGCTGCGCGGCGCCGACCTGCTGGACGCCGACTCATCGGTGGCCGACGCGGCGAGGAGGGCGCTGGAGCGGGCGGGGCGGATCGTGGCGGCCTCTGCCTCAGCAACGGCATCGACTGCGACCGTGAGCACGGCACCGACCGCGACCACGGCCTCGGCATCGACCTCGGCTCCGGCCCCCGCATCGACCTCGACCTCGGTCTCGGCCTCCAGCAGTGCCGAGGAGGCCGGGGCAGCGGGTGCATGGGCCCTTTCGCCGGAGCCCGCGTCCTCGGGCGGTGAGCTCGGTGACATCGGGCCCGAGCGGCTGGCCCGTCTTGCCCGGGACGCCGGTCGCCCCCTCCTGCTCCTCCTCGACAGCCCCGAGGAGATGCCGACGGCTCTCGCGAACCGGCTGCCCGAGTGGACCGAGGGTACCGCCGAGTGGCTGCGGGCGCACGGGGCCCGTCTCGTCGTGGCCTGCCGGGCCGAGTACTGGGAGCGAGCGGGGGCGGAGTTCCCGCGCGAGCTGCTGTACGGGGCCGAGCGGGGCGGAGGCGAGGCGCCCGGCGGGCTGCCCGCCTGTGTACGGCTCGGGGACCTGGACGAGAGCGAGGCACGGCGGGCCAGGGCGCGGTACGGCGTGCCGGAGGGAGCCCTGGACGGCCCCGACGCCCGCCATCCGCTGATGCTGCGACTGCTGTCGGAGGTACGGGCCGCGATGTCGCTGCCTACCGCCTCGGACGAGGGGGCCGAGCCGGCCGAGCCAGTCGGGCCGGTCGGGCCTGCAGGGCGGGACGACGTTTTCGCCGCGTACCTCGATCTGATGTGTCTGCGGGTGGCCGTACGGCTCGCGGCGGCGAACGGGCTGCGCGGTAGGGCCGTACGGCGGCTCGCGGCCAGGGTCTCCGGGCAGGTGCACGCGGCCGCGCGGCGCTGTCTGGGGCCGGGGCAGGGGGAGTTGGACCGGGCGGCGTTCGAGTCCGTGTTCCCGTGGGGGCCGGTGCCCGACCGACGGCTCGGCGGCTGTACCGGGTGGGCCTCCGCGGTCCTCACGGAGGGCCTCCTCGTGCCCGCCGGGGACGGCTACCGCTTCGCCCACGAGGAGCTGGCCGACTGGATCCAGGGCATACACCTCGACCTCGACACGGCACTCCGGGCGCTGGTGCACCACGAACATCGGGATGAGCCCGAGTCCCGGTACGAGCCCGAGTCCCGGTACGAGCCCGAGTCCCGGTACGAACCGGACTCCCAGTACGAACCGGACTCCCAGTACGAACCGGACTCCCGGTACGAGCCGGAGTTCCGATACGAGCCCGAGCCTCCCCCCGTACCCCGTCACCGCATCGGTCCCGTCCTCCAGGCCCTGCTCCTCCTGCCGCGTCAACAAGGGGACGCCGACCTCACCCTCCGGCTGCGTGAACTGCTTCGAGCGGTCGACGAACTTGAGCCGACGGACACGGGGGCCTGGTGGGCCACCCGCCTCCTCAGTGGCGTACTGCTCCGGGTCCCCGACGCGACCCCGTACGTCGGAGTGCTGCGGCACCTCGCCGAGCGGGTGGTGACGTGGCGGGCCGAAGGGCGGGCCGTGCCGGGGGAGTTCGGGCCTGTTTTCTGGACCCGGCTGCCGCTGCCGGAGGCGCACCGCTTCGATCTGCTGAGGCGGCTCGTCGTGGCGGACGAGGCACCTCCGGCCACCGAACTCCGTTACCTGGACGCCGTGTCCGGGCTGCTCGCCGCCGACCCGGCCGCCGCTCAGCCCCACCTGACCCACTGGTTCGACGACGAGCGCCCGCTGCCCGCGACCCCCGACGCCACCGTCGCGACCGCCGCCCAGGCCCTTCTCCACACGCATCGGCGCCGAGCCCTGGACGACCTCACGGAGGCCCTGGCCGAGAGTGCGCACCCGCGCGCCGACGAGCTCCTTGCCGTCCTCGCGGAGGAGGAGCCGTCCGCGGTGTGCCGGGCGGTCGACCGCTGGACGCACGACGAGCGGCCGGCCCGCCGGGCGGCGGCCATGACCCACGGACTGCGGGCCGCGTCGCACGTACGCACCGAGGCGGACCGCGAGCTGCTGCGCTACGCCGCTCTCTTCCTGCTCGCCCGCCCCGGCGACTGCACCCTGCACGGGGCCGCACTGGCGCTCCTCGTACGCGATCCGCACACCCGGGCCCGCCATCTCCCGGGGGCTCTCGCGCGCTTCAGGGCGGGCGACCCACGGCTGCCCGCGAGCGCGCTGGTGGCGGCGCTGGCGACGCATCCGGAACCGGTTCTCGCCGCGTTCGGCGACCGGCTGCGCGAGCCCGACACGGGCGAGGCGCTGCGCACGCTCGCCGAGGTCACCACACCCGCGCCGGCCCGCCGCGTCGCCGCGCTCGTACGCGATGTCGTGGAGCGGCGTCCGGAAGCGGCCGCGCATGTGGCGGCGTACGTCGACCGGCGGCTCGAGCACGGTCCAGCCGCCCGTTCCGTGCTGTATCCCCTGGTCACCGGGCTGCTCGACGGGGGCAGGCCGCAGCTGCGGGCCGCGCTCGCCAAGGTGTTCGCGGCACCCGGCACGCCCGTGGCGCACCCACTGCGCTGCGAGTTCCTGGACCTGCTGCTGACACGCGAGCACGACCCGGTGGTGCTCGACGCGCTCGTACGGGCCGCCGCGGAGGGCGCGGCCCGCAGCGTGTCCCGCGGCGGTGAGGAGCACACCCGCGCGCTGGTCCACAGCGCGGGCCTCATGCTCGTCCGCACCCCGGACGGCGCCACCGTCTTCGACCGTGCCCTTCTCGACCAGAGCCGCCGGATTCCCGGCTTCGCCGCCCTGGTCGCCGGCTGGCTCACCGACGCTCCCGAGGACTGGTCCATCCTGGTCGGCCCCAGCACACGGCGCATGATCGAGAACCTGACGGGGGCACGGGTTCCGGTGTGACCGCGGGTGCTCCGCGGCCACCACGTGCCCCCTGTCACAGCGCCCCATGCCGATGCGGGCCGCGCGGACCCGGCATGGCACTCTTAGAGCTGCGTAATGAGGCAGACACGGACACAGGTTCGACGAGGAGCGGTCACAGTGCAGCGCTGGCGTGGCTTGGAGGACATCCCCCAGGACTGGGGGCGCAGCGTCGTCACCATCGGCTCGTACGACGGGGTCCACCGCGGGCACCAGTTGATCATCACGCATGCCGTGGAACGGGCGCGTGAGCTGGGCGTCCCGTCAGTGGTCGTCACCTTCGACCCGCACCCCAGCGAGGTCGTGCGCCCCGGCAGCCACCCGCCCCTGCTCGCCCCGCACCACCGCCGCGCCGAGCTGATGGCCGAGCTGGGCGTCGACGCGCTGCTCATCCTGCCCTTCACCACCGAGTTCTCGAAGCTGTCGCCCGCCGACTTCGTGGTGAAGGTCCTGGTCGACAAGCTGCACGCCAAGGCCGTCGTCGAGGGCCCCAACTTCCGCTTCGGCCACAAGGCCGCGGGCAACGTCGCCTTCCTCGCCGAGCAGGGCAAGACGTACGACTTCGAGGTCGAGGTGGTGGATCTCTACGTGACCGGTGAAGCCGGCGGCGGCGAGCCCTTCTCCTCCACGATGACCCGGCGACTGGTCGCCGAGGGCGATGTCGAAGGCGCGCGCGAGATCCTCGGGCGCCCGCACCGCGTCGAGGGCATCGTCGTGCGCGGCGCTCAGCGGGGCCGCGAGCTGGGCTTCCCCACGGCCAACGTCGAGACCCTCCCGCACACCGCGATCCCCGCCGACGGCGTCTACGCCGGCTGGCTGCACGCGCAGGGCGAGGCGATGCCGGCGGCGATCTCCGTCGGTACGAATCCGCAGTTCGACGGGACCGAGCGCACGGTGGAGGCGTACGCCATCGATCGGGTGGGGCTTGATCTGTACGGGCTGCATGTGGCTGTGGACTTTCTCGCCTTTGTGCGGGGGCAGGCGAAGTTCGAGTCCATCGAGGCGTTGCTGGAAGCGATCTCCGACGACGTCAAGCGGTCGCGGGAGCTGATTTCGGCGTACGACGGCGGGCTGTAGGCGTCCCGCCGGCGGGTGGTCGGCTGCGGGTTCGTTGTGGCTTGTCGCGCAGTTCCCCGCGCCCCTAACGGGGCGCCCAGTGGCACGCCACCTGTGCCCCGCCTCCCCCGTCCAGTACCGGTAGGTCCTGCCCTCTGCATGCGTCCGCGACGCCTGCGCGTTCTGCCTCGCCCGTTGCCAGGATCTGGCAGCGGGCGTGGAAACGGCAGCCGGTGGGGATGCGGGAGGGGTCGGGGGGCTCGCCGGTGAGGACGACCGGATCGCCGGGGGCTTCGGGCAGGACCGACAACAGGGCCTGGGTGTACGGGTGCTGAGGGGTCGTCAGGACGTCCTCCACGGCTCCCGTCTCTACGATCCGGCCCAGGTACATCACCGCGACCCGGTCCGCGATGTTCCACGCGAGGCCCAGGTCGTGCGTCACCACCAGGGCGGACAGGCCCAGTTCGGAGCGCAGTCGCAGGAGCAGGGCCAGGATCTCGCCGCGTACCGATGCGTCCAGGGAGGCCACCGGCTCGTCGGCGACGATGAGTTCGGGGTTCAGGACCAGCGCGCCCGCGATGACGACACGCTGGCGCTGGCCGCCCGAGAGCTCGTGCGGGTAGCGCAGGAAGAAGCGCTCAGGGGGGCGAAGTCCCGCCCGGGAGAGGGCCATTGAGACCGCCTCGCGCTCGTCGCCCCCGTACCGGTGGATGCGCAGGCCCTCGGCCACCGCGTCGTACACCGTGTGCCGGGGGTTGAGCGAGCCGCTCGGGTCCTGGAGGACCAGTTGGACGCGTTTGCGGTACGCCTTGAGCGCGCGCGAGGAGTAGTCGAGAGGGCGGCCCGCGAAGGTGACGCGGCCCGCGGTCGGCGGGACGAGACCGAGCAGCGAGCGCGCCAGGGTCGTCTTTCCGCAGCCCGACTCACCGACGAGGGCGACGATCTCACCGGCCCGGATGTCGAGGTCCACTCCGTCGACGGCCCGCGCCCGGTCGGCGTCGCCGCGCCGGGCGGGGAACGTGACGTGCAGGCCCTCGGCGCTCAGCAGGGGAGCGGAGGGGGCTGAGGGCAGCGGAGAGACCGCCGCGGCCGTCGTCATCAGGTGCTCCTCGCTTCTTCCGGCACGGCCACGGGTCCCACATGTACGCAGGCCGCCCGGCGATCCGGTGCCGCAGGCCGCAGCGCCTGGTCCTCCGCGGCACACGAGTCCAGTGCCACCGCGCACCGCGGATGGAACGTACAGCCGCTCGGGAGGGCCGCGGGATCCGGTGGGTCACCGGGCAGCCCGCGCGGCGCGAACCGCGAACCGGCGTCCCCGATCCGCGGGAAGGCAGCCGACAGCGCCTGCCCGTACGGGTGTTGGGCGTCCTCGTACACCTGCCGGGCCGGACCCTCCTCCACCACCCGCCCGGCGTACATCACCGCGAGCCGGTCGCAGGTGTCGGACAGGACCGCCAGGTCGTGGCTGATCATCATGAGCCCCAACTCCTGCTCGGAGACCAGTTGTTGGATCAGTCGCAGGATCTGCGCCTGGATCATCACGTCGAGTGCGGTCGTCGGCTCGTCGGCGATGACCAGGCGGGGGTCGCAGGCCAGGGCCATGGCGATCATCACGCGCTGGCGCTGGCCGCCGGACAGTTCGTGCGGATACGCGGAGGCCCGCGCCGCCGGAAGCCCCACGTGCTCCAGGAGTTCGCCGGCCTTCTTCCGCGCGCCCGCCGGGGTCGCTTTCCTGTGCAGCAGGATCGGCTCGGCGATCTGGTCGCCGACGCGGTGCACGGCGTTGAGGGAGTGCATCGCGCCCTGGAACACGATCGAGGCACCGGCCCAGCGGACCGCCCGTACCCGCCCCCACTTCATGGTCAGTACGTCCTCGCCGTCCAGGAGGATCTCCCCGGTCACCCGGGTGCCGGACGGCAGCAGTCGCAGCAGCGCGAGCGCCAGAGTGGACTTGCCGCAGCCCGACTCGCCCGCGATGCCGAGCTTCTGGCCCGCGTTCACGGTGAGGTTCACCCCGCGCACGGCGGCCGCTCCTCCGGCGTACGTCACCTCCAGGTCCCGTACGTCCAGCAGGGGTTGCGCGGTCGATGTGCTCAAAGGGTCACCCCCAGCTTGGGGTTGAGGACGGATTCGACCGCGCGCCCGCACAGGGTGAAGGCGAGGGCCACGACGGCGATGGCGATGCCCGGCGGCACGAGGTACCACCACTTCCCGGCGCTGACCGCGCCCGCCTCGCGTGCGTCCTGGAGCAGACCGCCCCAGGAGACGACCGTCGGGTCGCCGAGGCCGAGGAAGGCGAGGGTCGCCTCGGCGAGGATCGCGGAGGAGATGATCAGGGTCGTCTGCGCCAGGACCAGGGGCATGACGTTGGGCAGGACGTGACGGGACATGACGTGCCAGTGGCCGCCGCCGAGAGCCTTGGCACGCTCGATGTACGGCCGGGACTCCACGGCGAGGGTCTGCGCGCGCACGAGCCGTGCCGTCGTCGGCCAGGTCGTGACGCCGATCGCCAGGATGATCGTGCCGAGCGAGCGGGACATCACGGTCGCGAGCGCGATCGCGAGGACCAGCGTCGGCATGACCAGGAACCAGTCCGTGATCCGCATCATCACCGTCGCGAACCAGCCCCGGAAGTGCCCGGCGGTGATGCCGATCAGCGCGCCGATCGCGACCGAGAGGACGGCCGCCAGCAGCCCGACCAGCAGTGAGACCCGCGATCCCCACACCACGAGCCCGAGCAGACTGCGCCCGAACTGGTCGGTGCCGAGCGGGAATTCGGCGCTCGGGCTCTCCATGGGCCGTCCCGGCGCGTTCGTCACGCTCTGCACGTCGGAGCCGACGGTCAGCGGCGCGGTGAGCGCGATCAGCGCGAAGAGAGTGAGGGCGGCCAGACCGAGGACGCCCGCGCGATGAGTGCGGTACCGCTGCCAGAATCGGGCGGCGGAGCGGCGGCGGCGCTGCCACGCGAGGGCGCGGGGCCCCGCTTTCGGGGGCGAGGGGGCTTCGGAGGGAGCCACCGGGGGAGGCGCCTCGGCGGCCATCGGCTCGTCCGGGTCCGTCGTCGTCATCGGCCCACCCTGGGGTCGAGCAGCGGATAGATCAGGTCGGCGAGCGTGTTCATCACGATCACCGCGGCGGCGAAGACGAAGAACAGCCCCTGCACCAGTGGCAGATCGGGCACGCTCAGCGCCTGGTAGAAGAGCCCGCCGAGGCCCGGCCAGGAGAAGACCGTCTCGACCAGGATCACGCCCGCGACGGTCCGGCCGAGGTTGATGAAGATCAGCGTCATCGTCGGCAGCAGCGCGTTCGGCACGGCATGGCGACGGCGTACGAGATCGTCCCGCAGGCCCTTGGCCCGCGCGGTCGTCAGATAGTCGCTGCCCATCTCGTCGAGCAGCGCCGAGCGTGTGACGAGCAGCGTCTGCCCGTACTCGACCGCGACCAGTGTCACCACGGGCAGGACCAGATGATGGGCGACATCGAGAACGTACGCGAAACCCTGTTCGTCGCCGGACTCCATGCCGCCCGTCGGGAAGAGACCGGGGATCGGCCCGATGCCCACCGCGAAGACGATGATCAGCAGCAGTCCCAGCCAGAACGACGGGATGGAGTAGAGGGTCAGCGCGAGCCCGGTGTTGATCCGGTCGCCGAGCCCGCCGTTGCGCCAGGCCGCCCGTGTGCCGAGGAAGACGCCGAGCACGGTGTAGAGCACGAACGAGGTGCCGGTGAGCAGCAGCGTGTTCGGCAGGGCCTCGGTGATCTTGTCGAGGACGGGCGCCCGGAACTGGTACGACGTGCCGAGATCGCCGGTCAGCGCCTTGCCGCAGTAGTCCGTGAACTGCTCCCACATGGGCAGGTCGAGCCCGAACTCCCGCCGGTAGGCGGCGAGTTGCTCGGCCGAGACCTGGCGTCCGCCGGTCATGAACTTCACCGGGTCGCCGGGGATCAGCCGGAAGAGGAAGAAACTCGTGACGAGGACGGCGAGCAGCGAGACGGCCGCGCCGCCCAGCTTGCCCGCCACGTACCGCGGATATCCGGCGGTGGCGCTCGCCCGTGGTCGGCGGGCCGACGGTCCGGCGGAGGCCGGACCCTCGGTCTTTCCGACCAGCGGGGGTGTCGCTTCAGCGGTCATGAACGGTTCTCAACTCTCGATCACTCCCGACTGGCTGACTGTGCGCGGTACCGGGCCGCTACTCGCGGTCCTCGGCGGTGGCGCGGTGGCGCATCGCGAAGAACACCCCGAGACCCGCCAGGACGACGACACCCGCGACGATGCCGATGATGACGCCTGTCTGGCTGGAGTCGTCGGAGGACTCGCTGGCGGCGGCCGGAGTCGCCGACCACCAGCTCCAGTAGCCGTCCTGGCCGTAGATGTTGCCCGCGGCCTCCGGCATCTTCGTGATCGACGCGATCTGGTCGGTGCGGTAGGCCTCGACCGCGTTCGGGTACGCCATGACGTTCATGTACCCGGTGTCGTACAGCCGCGACTCCATCCGCTTGACGATCTCCGCCCGTTTGGCGGGGTCGTACTCCGCGAGCTGCTGCGCGTACAGCTCGTCGAACTTCTTGTCGCAGATGAAGTTGTCGGTCGCGCCGATGTCCTTGGGCGTCGCCGGGAGCGCGGAGCAGGTGTGGATGGAGAGGACGAAGTCGGGGTCGGGGTTGACGGACCAGCCGTCGAAGGCGAGGTCGTACTCACCCGCCAGCCAGGGATCGCTCACGTTGTCCCGGCAGTCGAGCTCGACGCCGATGCCGAGCTTGCCCCACCACTCCTGAAGGTACTTCCCGACCGCCTTGTCCTGCGGGTCCGTCGCGTGGCAGAGGACGCGGTAGGTGATCGGCTTGCCGTTCTTGCCGACGAGCTTGCCGTCCCCGTTCTTCGAATAGCCGGCCTCCTTGAGGAGCTGGGCCGCCTTCTCCGGGTCGTACGTGATCTTCTGGCCGTCGGACGGCTGCCAGTAGTACGTGGAGAACCGCGGCGGGATGTAGCCCTCGCCCTCCTCCGCGTGGCCCTGGAAGACCTTGTCGATGACGGTCTGGCGGTCGACGGCCATGAACAGGGCCTGGCGGACCCTCCGGTCGAGCAGTGACTCGTGGCCGTCACCGAACTTCTCGCCGTCCTTCGACTGCGCCCCCGGATTGGTCGCGAGCGCGTAGAAGCGACGCCCCGGCGCGTCGTTGACCGTGACGTCCGCCTGACCCTTCAGCGCCGCCGCCTGCGCGGGTGTGAGCCCGGAGACGAACGACACCTCGCCCTTCTGCAGGGCCGCGACCGCCGCGTCACCGTCCTTGTAGTACTTGAACACCAGCTCGTCGAACTTCGGGGCCCCGCGCCAGAACGACTTGTTGGGCTTCAGCCGTACGTAGCTGTCGGCCTTGTAGCCCGTCAGGACGAACGGGCCGTTGCCGACGACGGGGAAGGACTTGTCGTTGTTGAACTTCGAGAAGTCGTCGACCTTCTCCCAGACGTGCTTGGGCACGATCGGCACGTCCAGCGCGGCCATGGTGGCCTGCGGCTTCTTCAGCTCGATGACGAGTTTCGTGGGGCTCGGCGCGGTGACCTTCTCGAAGTTCGCGACGAAGCTGCCGTTCGCGGTGGCCGCGCCCTCGTCGGTCATCATCGTGTTGAACGTCCACGCCGCGTCCTCGGCGGTGGCCTGTTTGCCGTCGGACCACTTGGAGTTGTCGCGGATCGTGTAGGTCCAGGTGAGCTTGTCCGCGGAGGGTTCCCACTTGGTGGCCAGACCCGGGATCGCGTGGTTGTCCTTCGGGTCGTAGTTGGTCAGGTACTCGTACGTGAGCCGGTGAATGCTGGTACTGACCAGGCGCGCCGCGAGGAACGGGCTCAGCGAGTCGACGCTCTGCGCCACCGCGACCGTGAGCACCTTCTTGCCGTCCGCCTCGGCCTGCTGGGGCGCGGGGTTGAGCGGGGTCACGAGACCGACCGTGAGGGTGAGGGCGGCAGCGCCGGCGGCCGCGAGGAGGCGGAGGACAGTGCCTCTCGCGCCGTACTGGTCGTGTGTGTCCATGGGTCGCTGACCTCGCGTCATCACTCGCACGGAGATGGGCTGTTGGCCTGCTCGATCCGGTGACCGCGGCCGGGCAGATGTGAGTGTCTATCAGCGCTGGTCGGCACCCGTCAACGGCCCGGGAACCCCGTGTGGCCTGCGGAAATAACGAGTTGACGCTGATTTCACGGCCATTGGTCCATACCGGTGAAGGGGCCCTGGTCGGAGCGTGGCGGCAGGGAACGTGGCTGGTGTGGCGGCGTTTTGGGCCGCGGCGGGCGGGGCTCGTCCGGGAGGTGTCCGGGGTACGCGAAGGGCCCGCGCCGTGGGTTACGGGGCGGGCCCTTCGCAGTGGAACGGGAGCGGCGAGTTCGGCCGTATGGGTTACGGGTGACGCCGGTTACTGATGGGGCGGCGGAGGCGGCGGGGTCTGACCCTGGGGGGCCTGAGGGTCCTGCGCGCCCTGGTCCGGATGCGGGGGCTGGTAGGGCTGCCCCGGCTGGAACTGCTGGCCCGGTGCCGGTGCCGGTGCGGGGGCGTTGGGGTTGAAGGGCTGGCCGGGGGCGACCGGGGCCGGGGGCTGCTGGAAGGGGGCGCCCGGCTGGGGCTGACCCGGCTGACCGGGCTGCTGGCCAGGCTGGGCGGGGGCGGGCTGGGGCTGCCAGCCCTGGGGGGCGGCGCCGGGGTGACCCTGGTGGCCGGGCTGGCCGGGCTGAGCGTGCTGGCCGGGTTGGGCGTGCTGCTGCTGAGGTGGCTGCGGGTAGCCGCCGGGCTGCTGCGGGGCGCCGTGCCCGTGCGGGGGCTGGGCCCCGGGCTGCGGATACGGCTGGCCCGGGTGCTGCTGCGGCGGATAGGGCTGACCCGGCTGCGCGTGCGGCTGGCCCTGCTGGGGGATCTGACCGGGATACGGCTGGCCCGGCGCGGGCTGCCCCGCCATCGGCTGTCCCGGCATCGGCTGGCCGGGCAGGGGCTGGCCCGGCATCGGAGGGGCGGCGACCGGCGGCGGGTTGCCGTCCGACGTCCACAGGCCCTGCGACTGCTGGTGCCGCGCGATGTCCTCGGCGACCAGCGCCGAGAGGTTGAAGTACGCCTCGCGCACCTTCGGCCGCATCATGTCGAGATTGACCTCGGCACCGGCCGCCAGATGCTCGTCGAACGGCACGACGATGACGCCCCGGCACCGCGTCTCGAAGTGGCTGACGATGTCGTCCACCTTGATCATCTTGCCGGTCTCGCGCACCCCGGAGATGACGGTCAGGGACCGCGACACCAGATCCGCGTACCCGTGCGCCGACAGCCAGTCCAGCGTCGTACTGGCGCTGCTGGCACCGTCGACGGACGGCGTCGAGATGATGATGAGCTGGTCGGCGAGGTCGAGTACGCCCCGCATGGCGCTGTAGAGCAGACCCGTACCGGAGTCGGTGAGGATGATCGGGTACTGCTTGCCGAGCACGTCGATCGCGCGCCGGTAGTCCTCGTCGTTGAACGTCGTGGAGACGGCCGGGTCGACGTCGTTGGCGATGATCTCCAGACCGGAGGGCGCCTGGGACGTGAACCGCCGGATGTCCATGTACGAGTTGAGGTACGGGATCGCCTGGACGAGGTCACGGATGGTGGCCCCGGTCTCCCGGCGCACACGGCGGCCGAGCGTGCCGGCGTCCGGGTTGGCGTCGATGGCGAGGATCTTGTCCTGCCGCTCCGTGGCGAGCGTGGCGCCGAGCGCGGTGGTCGTGGTCGTCTTGCCGACACCGCCCTTGAGACTGATGACGGCGATCCGGTAGCACGACAGCACCGGCGTACGGATCAGTTCGAGCTTGCGCTGCCGCTCGGCCTCCTCCTTCTTCCCGCCGAGCTTGAACCGGGAGGAACCGGCGTTGGGCCGACCGCTCTTCGCCTTCTGCTTCTTGTTGTTGAGCAGCCGGTCCGACGACAGCTCCACGGCCGCCGTGTAGCCGAGCGGCGCCCCCGGATTGGTCGGCTGCCGCTGATCGTGCTGCACGGGCTGCGGCCAGGCTGTGCCGGTACGGGGGTCGACGGGGGCCTGCTGACCGGGCTGGTGCTGCGGCTGCTGGGCCTGGCCCTGAGGTTGGGCTGGGGCCTGGTGAGCCTGCGGCTGGTGTGCCTGGTGCTGCGGCTGCTGGGCCCCCGGCTGGGGTACGCCGGGCTGGCCTGCGCCCGCGTTCGGCTGGTGCGGTACGGGCGGCTGCTGGTGGGGCTGCCCCTGCTGGGGGAACGGCTGAGCGGCAGGCGGCTGCGCGCCGGGCTGGTGAGGCGCGGGCGCCTGCTGCGGGGCTGGCGCCTGGGGCGCGGGAGCCTGGGCCTCGGCGGCCGGCGGCTGCGGGAATCCGTAACCTCCCGGCTGGGCAGGCGGGTTGGGCGTCCCGGGCTGCGGGAATCCATAGCCCGTTCCGGCTCCGGCGTCGGCTCCGGCCGGCTGGTTGGGCACGTGCGGCACCGCGGGATTGGCGGCGGGCGCGGCGCCGGGCTGCGGGAACCCGTAACTGGGTTGCGGGCCGGGGGCGTTGGGTGTGCTCGGGGCGGGGGTGCCTTGCGGGGGGAACCCGTAACCGGCGGGCGGCTGTGCTGGTGCGCTGGGCTCGCTCTGTGCCTGGGCGCCGGGCTGCGGGCCGGGCGGGTTGGGCGTGCTCGCGGCATTGGCTCCCTGCGGGGGGAACCCGTAACCCGCGGGCGGCTGCGCAGGCGCGCTGGGCTCGCTCTGAACCTGAGCACCCGGCTGCGGGAATCCGTAACCGGGAGCCTGCGCCGGGGTGTTCGGCGCCGCCGGAGCGGGCTGGGCCGGAGCCGGCTGCTGGGGCGGCGTGGGAAGGCCCGGCTGCTGGAGGCCGTAGCCGTCCTGGGGCGCCCGCGGTGCCTGGGGCGCCGGGGGAGTGGGCTGGGCGGCAGCGGGGCCGGACTGCGGGAATCCGTAGCCGCCTTGGGGCGCCGGGGGCGGGTTCTGCTGCGCGGGCGCAGGGGCGGGCGCGGGCGCCGGTTCGGGAGTCTGGGCCGGAGGCGCGGTCGTGGGTCCGGGCTGCGGGAAGCCGGGAGAGGCCTGCGCCGCGGGGGCCGCACCGGGGACGCTGTCCTGAGGCTCCGGAGTCGTACGGGGAATGCTGTCCTGCGGGCCCGGAGCCGTGCCCGGGGCGCTGAACTGCGGGAATCCGTAGCCGCCCGGCTGCCCGGGAGCCGCCGGAGCAGCGGAGGCCGGCGCCGGCGGGGGTACGTCAGCGGCGGGCGACGCGGTTGCGGAAGCAGCGTCGGCCGCGGCAGGCGTACCGGGCGCGACGGGCCAGGGCGACGGCGAAGGCTGGGGAGCCTGCGGCTGGAAGGGCTGCTGTCCCTGCGGCGGTACGGACGGCTGAACCGGGGCGTCAGCCGCAGACGGCCCGCCCCCCTCACTCTCCGCGGACGCGGGCCACTGAGCGGCCGAAGCGGGCGCGGCAGGCTGGTACGAGGGCGGCAACGGCGGAAGCCCGCCCTGCGGCACCGGCGGCGGAGCCCACGCGGGAGGCGTGTCCTGCACGGCGTCGGCCACGTCCGCGACGGGCTCGGGCACTACGTCCTGGGGCTCCGCGTCCTGCGGCTCCGCATCCTGAGGCCCGGCGTCTTGCGGCTCGGCGTCCTGAGGCTCTGCCTGGCTCGCGGGCGGAGCATCCTCCGGCTCAGAGCCCGAGCCAGAGGCAGAGCCCGAGTCCGCGGCCGTCTCCGGGGCCGCATCTCTCGGCTCCGCGTCCTGGGGCTCGTCGTCCGCCGCGGGCACGGCATCGCTGACGTCGACGGAGTCCTCGGCGTCGACGTCAACCTGGTGCAGCTCGACGACCCCGGCGGAGTCGTCCGCGACGGCGTCGTTGTCTTCGTCGGTCGCGTCGGTTGTGTCGGTCGTGTCGACCTCATCCGACGCGTCGGCCTGACCGGAAGCCGCGGCCACGTCTTCGGAGGCCGCCACCTCGGCTCCCTCGTCAACGCCGTCCACGTCGTCGGCATCGGACTCGCGCCCGAACGCCACCTCGACGACCTCCGCGTCGGCACCCGTGTCAGAGGCCTCGTCGGAGTTCTCGTCCGAATCCTGGGCGTCGTCGTCGTCGACGGCGACCTCGTCCGAAGCCGCGGCTTCGGCATCGGCCCGCTCCGAGAGCTCCCGCTCCGAGACCTCCCGCTTCACGGCGACAGCGGAGATCCGCATGGTGGCGCCACTCTCGATGTCCCCACTGTCCTCCTCGGTCTCACCCGGAGACGTCACCGGCGGAGCCTGGAGGTTCGGCAGATTCGGCAGACCGGCGGGACCCGCGGCGGGCGGGACAGGAGCCGGGGCCTGAGGCTCGAACCCACTCCCCACGGGCAACCGCGGAACGGCACCCGGACCACCGTCAGGAGTGGAGGGAGGAAGGGGCGAGGGAGGAACAGCAGCGGGCGGAGCGAAAGGAGCCCCAGGAGCGAACGTAGGCACGGAAGCCGGTGAAACCGCAGGCGCCTCGGGCGCCCCCGCACCTGCCCCCGGAGCCGGAGCCGGAGCCGCACCCGCAGCCCCGCCCCCCTCGGACCCGTCCGAGCCGTCCGCCTCGTCGGACTCCTCCCCGACCGGAGCAGACGAAGCCGCCTCCGAACTCCCCGACGCGTTCTGCGTGTACCAGGCGGGAGGGGCGTAGTCGATGGTGAACTCGCCCGTCGTCTCGACGGCGGACTCCGCGTCGGACTGGTCATCGCCGGGTGTGGCCCAGCCCCCGCGGATCCCGTCCCGATCGCTGTTCACAATTCCTCCTGGTGTGGTCGAGCACCCTCATACCGAGCTGGGGCGACCGTTCCGATCGTCCGAGGCCTTCCGTCGCGCCCCGGCTCCCCCTGTCCGACGCGGCGGCCCCGTCCCCGGGTTCTGCTGCCGCGCCCACCCCAGCCTAATCACCACAACCACCCCCACGGCAGGCCCGTCCACCCCTCCGGTCCCACCCACTACGTCACACCCTGCGCAGAAGTGACGTATGAACGGCCTTGTATGGACGGCAAAGTGGACAAAAGCGCGCTTAAGAAGCGCGAATCCACTCCTCCGTGCAGCGCTCGGACCCAACGAGGCGGTACCGCGACACAACAAAGGGGACCGGTGGCATACAAGCCACCGGTCCCCGCGCGCTCGAAGGCGACTGCGCGTCGCTCCGCTACTCCGCCGAAACCCCGCCGTTGTGCGGCGCCGGCTCCAGATCGAACTCGCCGTCCCGCGCCCCCAGCACGAAGGCCCGCCACTCGGCCTCCGTGTACCGCAGGACCGTGTCCGGGTCGAGGGACGACCGCATGGCCACCGCACCCCCGGGGAGGTAGGCGATCTCGACCCGCTCCTCGTGTTCCTCCGTACCCGGCGCGCTCTGCCATTCGACGCCCGAGATGTCGAGGGCGTAGAGCTCGTCCTTCTCCCGCTCCTTGCGCGCCTTGACGTCCTTGTCCTCTGCCTCGGCCATGACGAAGCGACCCCTTCCCGACGTACGCGTCCGACGTACGGCCCCGACCTGACGAACGAACTGTCGCGTCACCCTACTGGGACCGCCCCTGGCCTCCCCGGACTCCCGGAACCCCGGTAAGCGGGACCCCCACCCCCTGGTACCCTGTGTGACGGCCGTATGTGTACGCACCCCCGGACCGCCCCTCAAGGGCCCTGGAGGACGCGCCCAGCGGATCCCCGCCTCCCGAGTTACGGAAGCTCCCCTGAGATGTGGACCAGGGGCACTCGGTGGCTACTCAAAGACTACGAGGAGTACGCGTGTCGCTCGACGCCGCAACGAAGAAGCAGCTCATCACCGAGTTCGGTCAGAAGGAGGGCGACACCGGCTCCCCCGAGGTCCAGGTCGCGATGCTCTCGCGCCGTATCTCGGACCTGACCGAGCACCTCAAGACCCACAAGCACGACCACCACTCCCGTCGTGGTCTGCTCATCCTGGTCGGTCAGCGCCGTCGCCTCCTGCAGTACCTGGCGAAGAAGGACATCCAGCGCTTCCGTGCGCTGGTCGACCGCCTGGGCATCCGCCGCGGTGCGGCGGGCGCCAAGTAAGACGCCGTGAAGGGAGCGGTTCCCACTCTTAGGGGGCCGCTCCCTTTGCTGTACGTGCGGAGTGTCACCGCACCTTTGTAGTGTGGTAGCACAACGCAATATCACGAGGATGAAGTGCACCTCGCCGCCGCCGGTCCTCGGTAGTGGCTCCCGGGCGATGCGAACCCCGGGTGCTTCGATCGAAGACCGGCCCGCACCAGAAGGCGCGCTTCTCCGCCCACGTCCCCCCGCCACACGGGCGGATCGGGACAAAAGACGAAAAGTATCGGAGAAAACGCTAGTGGAGAATGAGACCCACTACGCCGAGGCCGTTATCGACAACGGAACCTTCGGCACCCGCACCATCCGCTTCGAGACGGGCCGCCTGGCCAAGCAGGCCGCCGGCTCCGCCGTGGCGTATCTGGACGACGACACCATGGTGCTGTCGGCCACCACTGCCTCCAAGAAGCCCAAGGAGAACCTCGACTTCTTCCCCCTCACGGTGGACGTCGAGGAGCGCATGTACGCGGCCGGGAAGATCCCCGGTTCCTTCTTCCGTCGTGAGGGCCGGCCCTCTGAGGACGCGATCCTCACCTGCCGCCTGATCGACCGCCCGCTGCGCCCGTCCTTCAAGAAGGGCCTGCGCAACGAGATCCAGGTCGTCGCCACGATCATGGCGCTCAACCCCGACCACCTGTACGACGTCGTGGCGATCAACGCCGCCTCCGCGTCCACCCAGCTGGCCGGTCTGCCCTTCTCCGGCCCGATCGGCGGCGTCCGCGTTGCGCTGATCAACGGCCAGTGGGTCGCGTTCCCGACGCACACCGAGCTCGAGGACGCCGTCTTCGACATGGTCGTCGCCGGTCGCGTCCTGGAGGACGGCGACGTCGCGATCATGATGGTCGAGGCCGAGGCCACCGAGAAGACCATCGCCCTGGTCGCGGGCGGCGCCGAGGCTCCGACCGAGGAGATCGTCGCCTCCGGTCTGGACGCCGCGAAGCCCTTCATCAAGGTGCTCTGCAAGGCCCAGGCCGACCTCGCCGCCAAGGCCGCCAAGCCCACCGGCGAGTTCCCGGTCTTCCTCGACTACCAGGACGACGTCCTGGAGGCCCTGACCGCCGCGGTCAAGAGCGAGCTCTCCCAGGCGCTCACCATCGCCGGCAAGCAGGACCGCGAGGCCGAGCTGGACCGCGTCAAGGAGATCGCCGCCGAGAAGCTGCTCCCGCAGTTCGAGGGCCGCGAGAAGGAGATCTCCGCCGCGTACCGCTCGCTGACCAAGTCCCTGGTCCGTGAGCGCGTCATCAAGGACAAGGTCCGCATCGACGGCCGTGGCGTCACGGACATCCGTACGCTCGCCGCCGAGGTCGAGGCCATCCCGCGCGTGCACGGCTCGGCGCTGTTCGAGCGTGGCGAGACCCAGATCCTGGGCGTCACCACCCTCAACATGCTCCGGATGGAGCAGCAGCTGGACACCCTTTCCCCGGTGACCCGCAAGCGCTACATGCACAACTACAACTTCCCGCCCTACTCCGTGGGCGAGACCGGCCGCGTCGGCTCCCCGAAGCGCCGCGAGATCGGCCACGGCGCTCTCGCCGAGCGCGCGATCGTCCCGGTCCTGCCCTCGCGCGAGGACTTCCCGTACGCGATCCGTCAGGTGTCCGAGGCCCTCGGCTCCAACGGCTCGACGTCCATGGGCTCGGTCTGCGCCTCCACCATGTCGCTGCTCAACGCCGGTGTGCCGCTGAAGGCCCCCGTCGCCGGTATCGCCATGGGCCTGATCTCCCAGGAGATCAACGGCGAGACGCACTACGTCGCCCTCACCGACATCCTCGGTGCGGAGGACGCCTTCGGCGACATGGACTTCAAGGTCGCCGGCACCAAGGAGTTCGTGACCGCCCTCCAGCTCGACACCAAGCTGGACGGCATCCCGGCCTCCGTCCTGGCCGCGGCCCTCAAGCAGGCCCGTGACGCCCGCCTCCACATCCTCGACGTGATGATGGAAGCGATCGACACGCCGGACGAGATGTCCCCGAACGCCCCGCGGATCATCACGGTCAAGATCCCCGTGGACAAGATCGGTGAGGTCATCGGCCCGAAGGGCAAGATGATCAACCAGATCCAGGAGGACACCGGCGCCGACATCACGATCGAGGACGACGGCACCATCTACATCGGTGCCGCCCAGGGCTCGCAGGCCGAGGCCGCCCGCGCCACGATCAACGGCATCGCGAACCCGACCATGCCGGAGGTCGGCGAGCGCTACCTGGGCACCGTCGTGAAGACGACGACCTTCGGTGCGTTCGTGTCGCTGCTCCCGGGCAAGGACGGTCTGCTGCACATCTCGCAGATCCGCAAGCTCGCCGGCGGCAAGCGCGTGGAGAACGTCGAGGACGTCGTCGGCGTGGGCTCCAAGGTCCAGGTCGAGATCGCCGAGATCGACTCCCGCGGCAAGCTCTCCCTGATCCCCGTGATCGAGGGCGAAGGCGACGATGAGAAGAAGGACGACACCGACAAGTGACGTCGAGTAGCTCCACGGCGACGGCCCGCACCTCCTCGGAGGCGCGGGCCGTCGCCCGTACCCAAACCCTGATCAAGGGCACCAACGGCATCGGCACGGTCCGTAAGACCACCCTCCCCGGCGGCCTGCGCATCGTCACCGAAACCCTGCCGTCGGTCCGCTCCGCGACCTTCGGCATCTGGGCCCACGTCGGCTCCCGTGACGAGACGCCGACTCTGAACGGCGCCACGCACTACCTGGAGCACCTCCTCTTCAAGGGCACGCAGAAGCGCAGCGCCCTGGACATCTCCTCCGCCATCGACGCGGTCGGCGGCGAGATGAACGCGTTCACGGCGAAGGAGTACACGTGCTACTACGCACGCGTGCTCGACACCGACCTCCCGCTCGCCATCGACGTCGTCTGCGACATGCTCACGGGCTCGCTGATCCTCGAAGAGGACGTGAACGTCGAGCGGGGCGCGATCCTCGAAGAGATCGCCATGACGGAGGACGACCCGGGCGACTGCGTGCACGACCTGTTCGCGCACACCATGCTCGGCGACACCCCCCTCGGCCGCCCGGTCCTCGGCACGGTCGACACCGTCAACGCCCTCACCGCGGACCGCATCCGCCGCTTCTACAAGAAGCACTACGACCCGACCCACCTCGTGGTCGCCGCCGCCGGAAACGTCGACCACAACAAGGTCGTACGCCAGGTCCGCGCCGCCTTCGAGAAGTCGGGCGCCCTCAGGCAGCCGGACGCGGCTCCGATCGCCCCGCGCGACGGCTCCCGCACCATCCGTACGGCCGGCCGTGTCGAACTCCTCGGCCGCAAGACCGAGCAGGCCCACATCGTGCTCGGCATGCCGGGCCTGGCCCGCACGGACGAGCGCCGCTGGGCCCTGGGCGTCCTGAACACCGCGCTGGGCGGCGGCATGTCCTCCCGCCTCTTCCAGGAGGTCCGCGAGAAGCGCGGCCTGGCCTACAGCGTGTACTCGTACACCTCGGGCTTCGCCGACTGCGGTCTCTTCGGTGTGTACGCGGGCTGCAGGCCCAGCCAGGTCCACGACGTGCTGAAGATCTGCCGCGACGAACTCGACCAGGTCGCCGAGCACGGCCTCTCGGACGACGAGATCGGCCGCGCCATCGGCCAGCTCCGCGGCTCCACGGTCCTCGGCCTGGAGGACACGGGCGCGCTGATGAACCGTATCGGCAAGAGCGAGCTGTGCTGGGGCGAGCAGATGTCCGTCGACGACATGCTGACCCGGATCGCCTCGGTCACCCCGGACGACGTACGGGAGGTGGCCCGCGAGATCCTGGGACAGCGGCCCTCGCTGTCGGTCATCGGCCCGCTGAAGGACAAACAGGCTTCCCGTCTGCACGAAGCGGTCGCGTAACCCTCCGAATCCGGTAAGGAAGCAAGAAGATGAGCAAGCTGCGCGTGGCGGTCCTCGGTGCCAAGGGCCGTATCGGATCCGAGGCCGTACGAGCGGTCGAGGCGGCCGAGGACCTGGAACTGGTGGCCGCCCTCGGCCGCGACGACAAGCTGGAGACGCTGGTGGACGCCGGCGCCCAGGTCGTCGTCGAACTCACCACGCCCGCCTCGGTCATGGGCAACCTCGACTTCTGCGTCCGCCACGGCATCCACGCCGTGGTCGGTACGACGGGCTGGACCGACGAGCGCCTCGCGCAGTTGAACACCTCGCTCGCCGCGTCACCGGAGACGGGCGTGCTCATCGCCCCGAACTTCTCCATCGGCGCCGTCCTCACGATGAAGTTCGCGGAGGTGGCCGCGCCGTACTTCGAGTCCGTCGAGGTCATCGAGCTGCACCACCCGAACAAGGTGGACGCCCCGAGCGGCACCGCCCACCGCACCGCCCAGCTCATCGCCGCCGCCCGGCAGCGGGCGGGCAGCGCCGCGCAGCCCGATGCCACGGTCACGGCCCTGGACGGCGCCCGCGGCGCGGACGTCGACGGCGTCCCGGTGCACTCGGTGCGCCTGCGTGGTCTGCTGGCCCACCAGGAGGTGCTGCTCGGCGCCGAGGGCGAGACCCTCACCGTCCGCCACGACTCCCTCCACCACAGCAGCTTCATGCCGGGCATCCTGCTCGGCGTCCGCCGCGTCGTGGACACCCCGGGCCTCACCTTCGGCCTGGAACACTTCCTGGATCTGAAGTAACCGCCATGGGCGCGAAGATCACATACGCCGTCACGGCCGCCGTCCTGGTCGTCTACTTCGTCCTGGTCGGCAGCCGCGGGGTGATGCTCATTCAGCGCGGAACCCTGCTCACCGTCACCTTCGGCGTGGCCGTGCTCATCCTGCCGGTGATCGGCATCTGGTTCCTCTGGAAGAACACCGAGTTCGTCAAGAAGGCCAACCGGCTCGCCGCCGAGCTCGACGCCGAAGGCGGCCTGCCCGTCGACGAGTTGAAGCGCACCCCGGCCGGCCGGATCGACCGCGACTCGGCCGACGAGGTCTTCGCCATGCGCAAGGCAGAGACCGAGGACGCCCCCGACGACTGGCGCAGCTGGTTCCGGCTGGCCATCGCCTACCACGACGCCCGCGACACTCCCCGGGCCCGCAAGGCGATGCAGCACGCGATCGCCCTGCACGACGGAAAACCCGTACGGGCCTGAGGCACCGACACAGGCACAGGCACAGACATGGTGAAGGGGCCGGTCCGCGGGTGCGGACCGGCCCCTTCACCATGCCGACCGTGATGGTTGTGCCGGCTGCGCCGACCGTCAGGCGTGCCCGCGGTACTCGTCCGCCCACACCTCGACGCCGTCCGCGGCCCGGTCGAACGCGTCGGGGCGCCCGAGGAAGTCCGCGTTGTGCGTGGTCAGCAGCTGTGTCGGCTCGGCGCCGGAGCGGTCGCCGCTGACGAGGACGAGCGCCTGTCCCTGCACGGTGCGCGGCAGCCCGAGCCAGCGCACCGGCTGCTGGACCGTCCGCACCGCCTGGACCTTCGCCCAGGGAGCCGTGCTCGTGACCAGGAAACGGACCCGGCGCAGCCCGTACGCGCTCACCCACGCGCCCATACGCAGCAACCGCAGGGCACACACGATGACGAGCGCCGCGAGCCCCAGGAAGACCGCGCCACCGGAGCGGTTGCCGGCCGCAGCGACGATGACCGCCGCGAACAGCACGTACGACGCGAGCAGCAGCAGAAGCGCCGCCGCGGCGACGCGCCACGGTCCGGGCCGGTAGGGGCGTCGCCACTGATCGCGATCGTCGAACGGCAGCGCGAGATCCTCGCCCGCCTCGTCGAAAGCGCGATCGGCGGTCAGAAAGGGCAGGGGCACGACTGATCCTCACTCAATCCACGCATGGACTATGCCCGGTGAGGCTACCTAGCGGGATCTCCGGTCACCACCCTCGGGGGTCCATGGGGGTGCTCCCAGGCCATCCGGGCCGGAGGAGGGTCAACGGCCCTGCGACGCGTCCGACTGTTGCGTATGCGCAGGTGAGCTGTCGGCCTGCAGGGCGGGGGTCCCTATGAGCAGGGAGCCCACGAGGCCCGCGACCACGGTGAGGCCCATCAGCCAGCGGCCCGCGAGCTCACCGGCGGAGGCCCGCTGACGCGGTGGGGGAGTGACATTGCTGCGGAACCTGTCGGCTTCGGCGATGAAGGCGAACGGAACGGGCTCGCGCCGACGAAACATGAAGTGCGCTTCTCCTCTGGAGACTCGAAGGGGGTCTGACGGAACAGGCGACTCGAACGAATCGCTGTCACCAATACAGACGAGCGAGAGCCCCAATTGGTGCCCAGTTTCACCGACTTCGCAGAAGTTCGGCGAAGTATGTCGCAGCACGGCACCGAACGCCCCGTTGTCAGTGCCGGGCCGTAGAGTGGACGCCGCCCGAGCCAGTGATGGGAAGGACCCTCCAAGCCGTGACCGACACACCCGCCGACGACCTCAAGCCCAGCTTCCGCAGCGATGTCACCGTCGAGCTGGTCAAGCACACCGCCTCCGACTCCGACGTGCTGTTCGCCGCCCGCGTCTCGACGCTCGGGGAGCAGTCCCTGGAAGAGCTGCAGAAGGACCCGGAGCGCTCAAAGGGCCTGATCAACTACCTGATGCGGGACCGGCACGGCAGCCCCTTCGAGCACAACTCGATGACGTTCTTCATCAACGCCCCGATCTTCGTCTTCCGCGAGTTCATGCGCCACCGCGTCGGCTGGTCGTACAACGAGGAGTCGGGCCGGTACAGGGAGCTCCAGCCGGTCTTCTACGTCCCGGGCGAGTCCCGCAAGCTGGTCCAGGAGGGCCGCCCCGGCAAGTACGTCTTCGTGGAGGGCACCCCGGCCCAGCAGGAGCTGACGGGCCGCGTCATGGAGGACTCGTACCGCCAGGCGTACGAGGCGTACCAGGAGATGCTCGCAGCCGGCGTGGCCCGCGAGGTCGCCCGTGCGGTCCTCCCGGTCGGCCTCTTCTCGTCGATGTACGCGACGTGCAACGCCCGCTCGCTGATGCACTTCCTCGGCCTGCGCACCCAGCACGAGCTGGCGAAGGTCCCGTCCTTCCCCCAGCGGGAGATCGAGATGGTCGGCGAGAAGATGGAGGCCGAATGGGCCCGGCTCATGCCCCTCACGTACGCCGCCTTCAATGCCAACGGGCGCGTGGCGCCGTAGCGCACCTCAGTCACCCGGTCGGGCACATGTGTGCGGGTCAACCATGCGAAGTGTCCGTATTGCGGCATTTCGAGAAGTTCATCTAGCCTGATCAAACGGACCCGGCACTGCTTGAACCCCCGAGCAGGCAGTGCCGGGCTCCTCCTTTGTCGTGACTTGTCGCCGCCCCCGAGGGCAGACCGCACGTTGAGCAGCGAGTAGCGTGTTACCCATGGCTCCGACCTCCACTCCGCAGACCCCCTTCGGGCGGGTCCTCACCGCCATGGTCACGCCCTTCGCGGCGGACGGCGCACTCGACCTCGACGGCGCTCAGCGGCTCGCCACCCACCTGGTGGACGCAGGCAACGACGGCCTGATCGTCAACGGCACCACCGGCGAGTCCCCGACCACCAGCAACGCGGAGAAAGCGGATCTCGTACGAGCCGTACTGGAGGCGGTCGGCGACCGGGCCCACGTCGTCGCGGGCGTCGGCACGAACGACACGCGCCACAGCGTCGAGCTCGCCCGGTCGGCCGAGAAGGTCGGCGCACACGGTCTCCTGACCGTCACGCCGTACTACAACAAGCCCCCGCAGGAGGGCCTGTACCAGCACTTCAAGGTCATCGCCGACGCGACCGAACTGCCGGTGATGCTCTACGACATCCCCGGCCGCAGCGGTGTCCCGATCAACACGGAAACGCTGGTGCGTCTGGCCGAGCACCCGCGTATCGTCGCCAACAAGGACGCCAAGGGCGACCTCGGCCGTGCCAGCTGGGCCATCGCCAGCTCCGGCCTCGCCTGGTACTCCGGCGACGACATGCTGAACCTCCCGCTGCTCTCCGTGGGCGCGGTCGGCTTCGTCTCCGTCGTCGGTCACGTCGTCACCCCCGAGCTGCGGGCCATGATCGACGCGTACGTCAGCGGCGACGTCCAGAAGGCCACCGAGATCCACCAGAAGCTGCTTCCGGTCTTCACCGGCATGTTCCGCACCCAGGGCGTCATGACGACCAAGGCCGCGCTCGCCCTCCAGGGCCTGCCCGCCGGACCGCTGCGTCTGCCCATGGTCGGCCTGTCGCCCGAGGAGACCGCCCAGCTCAAGATCGATCTTGCCGCCGGCGGGGTACAGCTCTAACCACAGACTTCACAACTGAATACGCACGACCCGCAGGCCGCAGAGCCTGCACCACCAGACAACTGCTACTGCACGAACGTCACGCGCGCCACGTGCCCTGCCAGGTACGTGGCGCGTGTGGTGAGGAGAGTCTTTTGAGTCATCCGCATCCTGAACTCGGCGCGCCGCCGGTCCTCCCGAAGGGCGGCCTGCGGGTCACCCCGCTCGGCGGCCTCGGTGAAATCGGCCGAAACATGACGGTCTTCGAGTACGGAGGCCGCCTTCTGATCGTCGACTGCGGCGTGCTCTTCCCGGAGGAGGAGCAGCCCGGAATCGACCTGATCCTGCCGGACTTCAGTTCCATCAGGGACCGCCTCGACGACATCGAGGGCATCGTCCTCACCCATGGTCACGAGGACCACATCGGCGGCGTCCCCTTCCTCCTGCGCGAGAAACCGGACATCCCGCTCATCGGCTCCAAGCTGACCCTCGCCCTCATCGAGGCGAAGCTCCAGGAGCACCGCATCCGTCCGTACACGCTCGAGGTCGCGGAGGGTCACCGAGAGCGCATCGGCCCCTTCGACTGCGAGTTCGTCGCGGTCAACCACTCCATCCCGGACGCCCTCGCGGTCGCCATCCGCACCCCCGCGGGCATGGTCGTCCACACCGGCGACTTCAAGATGGACCAGCTTCCGCTGGACGGTCGTCTGACAGATCTACACGCGTTCGCGCGCCTGAGCGAGGAGGGCATCGACCTCCTCCTCTCGGACTCGACGAACGCCGAGGTCCCGGGATTCGTGCCGCCCGAGCGTGACATCTCGAACGTGCTGCGCCAGGTCTTCGCCGGCGCCAGCAAGCGGATCATCGTGGCCAGCTTCGCCAGCCACGTCCACCGCATCCAGCAGATCCTCGACGCCGCGCACGAATACGGCCGCCGGGTCGCCTTCGTCGGCCGCTCGATGGTCCGCAACATGGGCATTGCGAGAGACCTGGGCTATCTGAAGGTCCCGCCGGGCCTGGTCGTCGACGTCAAGACGCTCGACGATCTCCCGGATCGCGAGATCGTCCTCGTCTGTACGGGCTCACAGGGCGAGCCGATGGCCGCGTTGTCCCGCATGGCGAACCGCGACCACCAGATCCGCATCGTCCAGGGCGACACGGTGATCCTGGCGTCGTCGCTCATCCCCGGCAACGAGAACGCGGTCTACCGCGTCATCAACGGCCTGACCCGCTGGGGCGCCAACGTCGTCCACAAGGGCAACGCCAAGGTGCACGTCTCGGGCCACGCGTCCGCGGGCGAGCTCCTGTACTTCTACAACATCTGCAAGCCGCGCAACCTGATGCCGGTCCACGGCGAATGGCGCCACCTCCGGGCCAACGCCGAGCTGGGCGCGCTCACCGGCGTCCCGCACGACCGGATCGTCATCGCCGAGGACGGCGTCGTCGTCGACCTCGTCGAAGGCAAGGCCAAGATCTCAGGCAAGGTCCAGGCGGGATACGTGTACGTCGACGGCCTCTCGGTCGGCGATGTCGGCGAGCCCGCGCTCAAGGACCGCAAGATCCTCGGCGACGAGGGCATCATCTCGGTCTTCGTGGTGATGGACTCCAGCACGGGCAAGATCACCGGCGGTCCCCACATCCAGGCCCGCGGCTCGGGCATCGACGACTCCGCCTTCGGTGACGTCCTCCCGAAGATCACCGAGGTCCTGGAGCGTTCGGCCCAGGACGGCGTGGTCGAACCCCACCAGATGCAGCAGCTGATCCGCCGCACGCTGGGCAAATGGGTCTCGGACACCTACCGCCGCCGGCCGATGATCCTGCCGGTCGTGGTCGAGGTTTGAGCACCTCGTACGCGTGAACCCGGAGCGGGGCCCCTCGATTTGCATCGGGGCGCCCCGCTCCAGTAGGTTTACGGCTCCGCCTGAACGGGAACCCGACGCAACTGTGCGTCCGGACCACCCCGACCGGGACGGGAATTCCGACTCAGAACTTCTGATAAAGTCGGAGTCGCCGGAAAGGGAAACGCGAAAGCGAAAACCTGGAAAGCACCGAGGAAATCAGATCGGAAAACGGTCTGATAGAGTCGGAAACGCAAGACCGAAGGGAAGCGCCCGGAGGAAAGCCCGAGAGGGTGAGTACGAAGGAAGCGTCCGTTCCTTGAGAACTCAACAGCGTGCCAAAAATCAACGCCAGATATGTTGATACCCCGTCTCCGGTCGTCATGGCCGAGGATGAGGTTCCTTTGAAAAAGTCCTGTCGGGCATTGTTCCGGCAGGCGCACAGCGAGGACGCAGTGAACGACCGGTCTTATTCCGGCTGGTTGTTCCGCTCTCGTGTGTGTTGTCCCGATTACGGGAATACATTCACGGAGAGTTTGATCCTGGCTCAGGACGAACGCTGGCGGCGTGCTTAACACATGCAAGTCGAACGATGAAGCCCTTCGGGGTGGATTAGTGGCGAACGGGTGAGTAACACGTGGGCAATCTGCCCTTCACTCTGGGACAAGCCCTGGAAACGGGGTCTAATACCGGATAACACTCCTACAGGCATCTGTGGGGTTGAAAGCTCCGGCGGTGAAGGATGAGCCCGCGGCCTATCAGCTTGTTGGTGAGGTAGAAGCTCACCAAGGCGACGACGGGTAGCCGGCCTGAGAGGGCGACCGGCCACACTGGGACTGAGACACGGCCCAGACTCCTACGGGAGGCAGCAGTGGGGAATATTGCACAATGGGCGAAAGCCTGATGCAGCGACGCCGCGTGAGGGATGACGGCCTTCGGGTTGTAAACCTCTTTCAGCAGGGAAGAAGCGAAAGTGACGGTACCTGCAGAAGAAGCGCCGGCTAACTACGTGCCAGCAGCCGCGGTAATACGTAGGGCGCAAGCGTTGTCCGGAATTATTGGGCGTAAAGAGCTCGTAGGCGGTCTGTCGCGTCGGATGTGAAAGCCCGGGGCTTAACCCCGGGTCTGCATTCGATACGGGCAGACTAGAGTGTGGTAGGGGAGATCGGAATTCCTGGTGTAGCGGTGAAATGCGCAGATATCAGGAGGAACACCGGTGGCGAAGGCGGATCTCTGGGCCATTACTGACGCTGAGGAGCGAAAGCGTGGGGAGCGAACAGGATTAGATACCCTGGTAGTCCACGCCGTAAACGGTGGGAACTAGGTGTTGGCGACATTCCACGTCGTCGGTGCCGCAGCTAACGCATTAAGTTCCCCGCCTGGGGAGTACGGCCGCAAGGCTAAAACTCAAAGGAATTGACGGGGGCCCGCACAAGCAGCGGAGCATGTGGCTTAATTCGACGCAACGCGAAGAACCTTACCAAGGCTTGACATCGCCCGGAAAGCATCAGAGATGGTGCCCCTTCGTGGTCGGGTGACAGGTGGTGCATGGCTGTCGTCAGCTCGTGTCGTGAGATGTTGGGTTAAGTCCCGCAACGAGCGCAACCCTTGTTCTGTGTTGCCAGCAACCTCTTCGGAGGGTTGGGGACTCACAGGAGACTGCCGGGGTCAACTCGGAGGAAGGTGGGGACGACGTCAAGTCATCATGCCCCTTATGTCTTGGGCTGCACACGTGCTACAATGGCAGGTACAATGAGCTGCGATGTCGCAAGGCGGAGCGAATCTCAAAAAGCCTGTCTCAGTTCGGATTGGGGTCTGCAACTCGACCCCATGAAGTCGGAGTTGCTAGTAATCGCAGATCAGCATTGCTGCGGTGAATACGTTCCCGGGCCTTGTACACACCGCCCGTCACGTCACGAAAGTCGGTAACACCCGAAGCCGGTGGCCCAACCCCTTGTGGGGAGGGAGCTGTCGAAGGTGGGACTGGCGATTGGGACGAAGTCGTAACAAGGTAGCCGTACCGGAAGGTGCGGCTGGATCACCTCCTTTCTAAGGAGCATCTAGGCCGCCAAGCTCTGCTTGGTGGTCCAGGAGCCATTACGTCGGCACACGTCCGACGGTGGTTGCTCAAGGGTGGAACGTTGATTATTCGGCCGGTTCACGAGCCGGAGGCTTGCAAGTACTGCCCTCGTAAGAGGGTGTGGAAAGCATGATCTCTGGGCGGGAGCCGGCTGGGCACGCTGTTGGGTGTCTGAGGGTACGGACCTTGTGTCTGGATCTTCAGTGCCGGCCCCAGTGAACTCGCCCGTAAGGGTGGGGTGGTGGGTGGTTGGTCGTTGTTTGAGAACTGCACAGTGGACGCGAGCATCTGTGGCCAAGTTTTTAAGGGCGCACGGTGGATGCCTTGGTACCAGGAACCGATGAAGGACGTGGGAGGCCACGATAGTCCCCGGGGAGCCGTCAACCAGGCTTTGATCCGGGGGTTTCCGAATGGGGAAACCCGGCAGTCGTCATGGGCTGTCACCCACATCTGAACACATAGGGTGTGTGGAGGGAACGCGGGGAAGTGAAACATCTCAGTACCCGCAGGAAGAGAAAACAACCGTGATTCCGGGAGTAGTGGCGAGCGAAACCGGATGAGGCCAAACCGTATACGTGTGAGACCCGGCAGGGGTTGCGTGTACGGGGTTGTGGGATCTCTCTTTCACAGTCTGCCGGCTGTGAGACGAGTCAGAAACCGTTGGTGTAGGCGAAGGACATGCGAAAGGTCCGGCGTAGAGGGTAAGACCCCCGTAGTCGAAACATCAACGGCTCGTTTGAGAGACACCCAAGTAGCACGGGGCCCGAGAAATCCCGTGTGAATCTGGCGGGACCACCCGCTAAGCCTAAATATTCCCTGGTGACCGATAGCGGATAGTACCGTGAGGGAATGGTGAAAAGTACCGCGGGAGCGGAGTGAAATAGTACCTGAAACCGTGTGCCTACAAGCCGTGGGAGCGTCGCTCATCAAGTTTACTTGGTGGGTCGTGACTGCGTGCCTTTTGAAGAATGAGCCTGCGAGTTTGCGGTGTGTTGCGAGGTTAACCCGTGTGGGGAAGCCGTAGCGAAAGCGAGTCCGAACAGGGCGGTATAGTAGCGCGCTCAAGACCCGAAGCGGAGTGATCTAGCCATGGGCAGGTTGAAGCGGCTGTAAGAGGTCGTGGAGGACCGAACCCACCAGGGTTGAAAACCTGGGGGATGACCTGTGGTTAGGGGTGAAAGGCCAATCAAACTCCGTGATAGCTGGTTCTCCCCGAAATGCATTTAGGTGCAGCGTCGTGTGTTTCTTGCCGGAGGTAGAGCACTGGATAGGCGATGGGCCCTACCGGGTTACTGACCTTAGCCAAACTCCGAATGCCGGTAAGTGAGAGCACGGCAGTGAGACTGTGGGGGATAAGCTCCATGGTCGAGAGGGAAACAGCCCAGAGCATCGACTAAGGCCCCTAAGCGTACGCTAAGTGGGAAAGGATGTGGAGTCGCAGAGACAACCAGGAGGTTGGCTTAGAAGCAGCCACCCTTGAAAGAGTGCGTAATAGCTCACTGGTCTAGTGATTCCGCGCCGACAATGTAGCGGGGCTCAAGCGTACCGCCGAAGTCGTGTCATTTCAGCATATAGGGCCAACGCCCGCTGGGATGGGTAGGGGAGCGTCGTGTGCCGGGTGAAGCCGCAGCGGAAGCTAGTGGTGGACGGTTCACGAGTGAGAATGCAGGCATGAGTAGCGATACACACGTGAGAAACGTGTGCGCCGATTGACTAAGGGTTCCTGGGTCAAGCTGATCTGCCCAGGGTAAGTCGGGACCTAAGGCGAGGCCGACAGGCGTAGTCGATGGATAACCGGTTGATATTCCGGTACCCGCTGTGAAGCGTCAAACATTGAACCAGGCGATGCTAAGTCCGTGAAGCCGCCCTGGAGCCTTCGGGCAAAGGGGAGTGGTGGAGCCGACGGACCAGACCTGTAGTAGGTGAGTGATGGGGTGACGCAGGAAGGTAGTCCAGCCCGGGCGGTGGTTGTCCCGGGGTAAGGGTGTAGGCCGAGTGGTAGGTAAATCCGCTACTCATCAAGGCTGAGACCTGATGCCGAGCCGATTGTGGTGAAGTGGATGATCCTATGCTGTCGAGAAAAGCCTCTAGCGAGTTTCATGGCGGCCCGTACCCTAAACCGACTCAGGTGGTCAGGTAGAGAATACCGAGGCGTTCGGGTGAACTATGGTTAAGGAACTCGGCAAAATGCCCCGTAACTTCGGGAGAAGGGGGGCCATCACTGGTGATCGGATTTACTCCGTGAGCTGGGGGTGGCCGCAGAGACCAGCGAGAAGCGACTGTTTACTAAAAACACAGGTCCGTGCGAAGCCGTAAGGCGATGTATACGGACTGACGCCTGCCCGGTGCTGGAACGTTAAGGGGACCGGTTAGTGCACTTTCGGGTGTGCGAAGCTGAGAACTTAAGCGCCAGTAAACGGCGGTGGTAACTATAACCATCCTAAGGTAGCGAAATTCCTTGTCGGGTAAGTTCCGACCTGCACGAATGGCGTAACGACTTCTCGACTGTCTCAACCATAGGCCCGGTGAAATTGCACTACGAGTAAAGATGCTCGTTTCGCGCAGCAGGACGGAAAGACCCCGGGACCTTTACTACAGTTTGATATTGGTGTTCGGTTCGGCTTGTGTAGGATAGCTGGGAGACTGTGAAGTCATGGCGCCAGCCATGGTGGAGTCGTCGTTGAAATACCAGTCTGGTCGTGCTGGATGTCTAACCTGGGTCCGTGATCCGGATCAGGGACAGTGTCTGATGGGTAGTTTAACTGGGGCGGTTGCCTCCTAAAGAGTAACGGAGGCGCCCAAAGGTTCCCTCAGCCTGGTTGGCAATCAGGTGTTGAGTGTAAGTGCACAAGGGAGCTTGACTGTGAGACCGACGGGTCGAGCAGGGACGAAAGTCGGGACTAGTGATCCGGCGGTGGCTTGTGGAAGCGCCGTCGCTCAACGGATAAAAGGTACCCCGGGGATAACAGGCTGATCTTCCCCAAGAGTCCATATCGACGGGATGGTTTGGCACCTCGATGTCGGCTCGTCGCATCCTGGGGCTGGAGTCGGTCCCAAGGGTTGGGCTGTTCGCCCATTAAAGCGGTACGCGAGCTGGGTTTAGAACGTCGTGAGACAGTTCGGTCCCTATCCGCTGTGCGCGTAGGAATATTGAGAAGGGCTGTCCCTAGTACGAGAGGACCGGGACGGACGAACCTCTGGTGTGCCAGTTGTCCTGCCAAGGGCATGGCTGGTTGGCTACGTTCGGGAGGGATAACCGCTGAAAGCATCTAAGCGGGAAGCCTGCTTCGAGATGAGTATTCCCACCAACTAGATTGGTTAAGGCTCCCAGTAGACGACTGGGTTGATAGGCCGGATGTGGAAGCCCTGTAAGGGGTGAAGCTGACTGGTACTAATAGGCCGAGGGCTTGTCCTCAGTTGCTCGCGTCCACTGTGTCAGTTCTGAAATAACGAACGACACGTCTCCCCTCCTGGGCCACAGGGGGGTTGAGGCACCGGTTCAGAATTTCATAGTGTTTCGGTGGTCATAGCGTGAGGGAAACGCCCGGTTACATTCCGAACCCGGAAGCTAAGCCTTACAGCGCCGATGGTACTGCAGGGGGGACCCTGTGGGAGAGTAGGACACCGCCGAACTATTATTAATAGAGCTGGTCCCTGAACTTCGGTTCAGGGACCAGCTCTTTTTTGTTGTGCGTCACTTGGAGTTCACGTTGCGCGACCAACATCCGGCACATGGGTACTGCTGCAATGCTCCGGGCCGCGGGCGTGGGAATCGGTGACGAGGTCATCGTGCCGGCGTTCGGCAACGTCGAGGTCGCCGAGGCCGTGATCCAGGCCGGTGCGATGCCGGTCTTCGCCGACATAGACCCGGCCACGTACTGCCTGGACGCCGCCGAGGTGAACGCGGCCGTCGGTCCGCGGACGGTCGCTGTCGTCGCCGTACACCGCTTCGGCCGGCCCGCGGACATCACGCGGCTCCGGGACGTCGGGCAGCGGCACGGGCTGCTCGTGCTGGAGCAGGGCGAGTCCGAGGCGCCGTACGACGAGATCGAGGAGCGCAGGGCGCATGCGGCGTACCTCGACGGGCGGTTGAGGGGCGTGCGGACGCCGGTGCGCGGCATCGGACACACGTACCAGCAGTACGTCGTGCGGGTGCCGGGGAACGGGCGGCCGGACCGGGACGCCTTCGCGCGTGCCGTACGGGCCAAGGGAGTCGAGTGCCGGGTGCCGGTGAAGACGCCCGTGCACCGGATGCCTGTGTTCAGGCGGGACGTCTGTCTGCCGGAGACCGAGCGGGCCGCCGACGAGACGCTGGCTCTGCCTGTCGACGCGTCGTTGTCGAAGCGGCAGATGCAGCGGATGGTGTCCGCGTGCAATGCGCTCGGTGGGCTCCTGCAGCCCGCTTTCTAGGCGTCGAACAGGGTTGGGAGCACGCCGCCGTTCGGGGTATGATCTATTTCGTTGCCGCGAGGGAGACCTCGAAAGGTAACTGGCCCCCCTAGCTCAGTCGGCAGAGCGTCTCCATGGTAAGGAGAAGGTCAACGGTTCGATTCCGTTGGGGGGCTCAGACAAAAAGGCCTCCGCCCTTGTGGGCGGGGGCCTTTCGTGTGTCCGGGGCCGGTTCCTCCGGGGCCGGGCTCAGTCGTTCTGAAGGCCCGGGACGCGCATCGCGAGAATGGCCATGTCGTCCGACGGGGCGTCCGACGCGAAGCGTTCCACCGCGCGCATGATGCGGGCGGCCACGGCTCCGGCCGTGAGGCCCGTGCAGGTGGTGAGGACGTCGATGAGGCCGTCGTCGCCCAACATGCGTGTGCCCTCGCGGCGTTCGGTGACGCCGTCCGTCACGCACAGCAGGACGTCGCCCGGGTCGAGCGTGATCGTCTGCTCGTAGAGCTCCAGGTCCTCCATCACGCCGAGGAGCGGCTGAGGTTCGGCGGCCGGTTCGACCGTGCCGTCCTGACGGAGGCGCAGGGGGAGCGGGTGGCCGGCGCAGACGACCTTGAGGAGCGCCGAGCCGTCCTCCTGGGGCCACAACTCCCCGTACAGGAGCGTCAGGAAGCGGCTGCGGGCACCCTCGTCGAGGATCGCGGAGTTCAGGCGCTCAAGGACCGCCGGGCCGCCGAAGCCCTCGCGGGCGAGCAGACGCAGCGCGTGGCGGGCGAGCCCTGTGACCGCGGCCGCCTCCGGACCCGTACCGCAGACGTCTCCGATGGCGAAGCCGTAGGCGCCGTCACGGATGGGGAAGAGGTCGTAGAAGTCGCCGCCGACTTCGTTGCCCTCGCCCGCCGCGCGGTAGATGACCTCGACCTCCACGCCATCGATCTGGGGGAGTTCCGGGGGCAGGAGGCTGCGCTGGAGGGACTGGCTGATGGCCGTGCGCTCCGAGTACAGGCGGGCGTTGTCGAGGGCCAGGGCGGCCCTGCGGCTCAAGTCCTCGGCCAGTTCCAGGATTTCCTGGCGGAAGTGTTCGTCCGACGGCTTGCCGAGCGTCAGCATGCCGATGACGCGGTTGCGGGCCACCAGGGGGAGTACGACGGTCTCACCGCCGACCGCGGCGGCCGTCTGCAGTGTCGTACCGATGCCGGAGCTCACCGTGGCAGGCTCGCCGAGGCCGAGGCTGCGCATGGAGGTGCGCAGGGCGGCCTGGTGGGCGGCCTCCGCGGGAGCGCCCCAGACGCGGGCGCCCGGGGTCGGGACGGGGTCCGGAGGGGCGATCTTCGACAGGAGGGCCTTGAGGCCGTCGATGCGCTCCTCGTCCTCGTGCAGGACGTACGAAAGATATGGATCCGATGCCTGGTCGGCGATCGTGTAGACGGCGCACCAGGTGGCCAGGGTCGGGACCGTCATCTGGGCCATCAGGGCCAGTGTCTGGTCGCGGTCCAGCGTGCCCGCGAGGAGGTCCGAGGCCTCGACGAGGAAGGACAGTGAACCGCGGCGCAGGCGCTCCAACTCGCCCAGGCGTGCCGACTCCACGGCGAGCGCGATGCGGTCGGCGGCGAACTGGAGGCGCAGGGCCTCCTCGTTCGAATACCGGCCCTGGGCCTCCGCCGCGACGCCGAGCGAACCGGTCAGGCGGCCCTCGACCTTGAGGGGGACTGTGACGACCGAGCGCATGCCCGTGCCGCTGAGCAGCGGTACGGCGCCCGGAACGACCGTCAGGTCCTCGTGCACCGCGGGCATTCGGGCCGAGCCGTAGCGACCCGGGCCCGCTTCCACGGGGACGCGGGCGAAGCGCTGGCGGGCGGAGGGGAGGCCGGTGGAGGCGCGGACCTCCAGCTCCGTTTCGTCGTCGGTCGCCAGGAGGAGGAAGGCGGAGTCGCCGTCGAGCATGTCGCGGGCGCGCTCCACCGTGCGCTGGAGGAGGCCGTCCAGGTCGTCGGGGGCCGGTGAGCCGATGAAGACCTCGAAGGGGTCCGACGCCTGGCCCTCCGAACTGGTGGTCGTGTCCGAGGCGTTGACGCGCAACGGGGTCTGCAGGACGGCGCGTTCGTGGTCGCGTACGAGAAGGCAGACCGTCGAGGGTTCGCCGCCGGTGTCCCGGACGCGCAGATGCGAGGCGTAGACGGGCGTCACACGGCCGTTGGCCGCGCGCAGGCCGTAGCTGCCCTCCCAGCGGGAGAGTTGGAGCGCCTCGACGATGCCGGTGCTGGTGCCGGGTGTGTGCGGCCAGGCCGCGAGGTCGGTGAGGGGCTTGCCGATGACCTGTTCGGCCGCGTACCCGAAGAGTTCTTCCGCGTCCTCGTTCCAGGCGTTGATGGCGCCGGTGCGGTCGATCTGGATGACCGCCACGCGTACGCGGCCGTCGGCGAGCGGGAGGAGGTTGGCCGGGAGGGCGGGGCCGGCCGTGCGGGTGCCCACCGAGCGTTCCGGCAGTTCCAGCTGGAACCAGACCTGCTTGTGCGTGGGTGTGTACTCGACGCCCCAGCGGCCGGCCAGGGCGGCGCAGAGCTGGAGGCCGCGGCCTCCCTCGCGGTCGGGGCTGCCCATGTTGATGGCGGTCGCCTGGAGTGGAATCTCACGTTCCGGGTAGCGGTCCCCCACCTCGATCCGTACGCCCTCGTCGCTGCGCAGGCACAGGACGTCGGCGGACGTGCCCGCGTGCACCACGGCGTTGGTGACAAGCTCGCTGGTGAGGACCACGGCGTCGTCGACGATGTCGGCGAAGCCCCAACCCTGGAGGGTGTCACGGACGAAGGACCGAGCGGTCGCGACGGACCGCCCGACAGGATCGAAGCTGGCGGCCGCGCGCGCGGTGATCACAGAACTCCTTGTCCGGTTGTCGGAGGGCAGCGCTGCGTGGCCGACCCGCTCCTGCCGTGGCAGGGGCTGGTTCCCCGTCGGCCGGGGATCCTGGGGCGGTCCCCCAGGATGCAGTTCGGTGGTCATGGTGCGGTGCCCCTCCGATGCCTGCCCGCTCGTGCTCGTGCCACCGCCCAGGCCGGAAGGACCGGCGTGGCTGGACAGCCGCATGCAAGGTTACTTACCTTCGCCGTCCATGCGGATGCCGGTCACCACTGTTTCCACTCCGGAGCGTGTGTGCGGACCATGTGCGAAGCTGCCGAACTGTTATGGCCTGGTTCAGCCATGGTGAAACACTGGGCAAGCTTCCAGGGAAGGTCCGGGCAGGCAGAGTGCCTTCCAGTACGCCGAGCAGTAGTACCCGAGTACGCCGAGCAGTAAATGGTCGACCCTTGCGGGAGGGACACAGTGGAGTCTGGCGCAGCGACGCGGGGCACTAAAACGCGCGCGAAAGGCGGACAGTCCCTGAGTAACCAGCGCAAACCACGCAATGGCACCACCGACGTGGATACGGCTGCCCTGAACAGGCTGCTGGCGGCCCTGGTGTCGATGCGGGACGGCAACTTCCGTAAGCGGCTCACGGTCTCGGGCGATGGCGTGATGTCCGAGATTGCGGCGGTTTTCAATGAAGTGGCCGACCGGAATCTGCATCTGACGGGCGAGCTGGCGCGTGTGCGGCGCATGGTCGGCCGTGAGGGGAAGTTGACGGAGCGGCTGGAGTCGGGCGCTTGCGAGGGCTCCTGGGCCACCGCGATCGACAACTCCAACGCGCTGGTCGACGACCTCGTACGGCCCGTCTCCGAGGTCGGACGGGTGCTGTCCGCCGTGGCGGAGGGCGATCTGTCGCCGCGTATGGAGCTGCGTGCGCAGGCCGCGGACGGGAACGGGCATCCGCTGCGCGGGGAGTTCCTGAAGGTCGGGCGCACGGTCAACAACCTGGTCGACCAGCTGTCCACGTTCACCGACGAGGTCACGCGCGTGGCCAGCGAGGTCGGCACCGAGGGCAAGCTGGGCGGGCAGGCGCGGGTGCGCGGGATGTCCGGTTCGTGGAAGGACCTCACGGACTCGGTCAACACCATGGCGTACCGGCTGACGGCTCAGGTGCGGGACATCGCGCTCGTGACCACTGCGGTGGCCAAGGGTGACTTGTCCCGGAAGGTCACGGTTCACGTGGCCGGCGAGATGCTGGAGCTCAAGAACACCGTCAACACGATGGTGGACCAGCTGTCCTCTTTCTCCTCCGAGGTGACGCGAGTCGCGCGCGAGGTGGGCACCGAGGGCGAGCTCGGCGGCCAGGCACAGGTGCCGGGTGTGGCCGGAGTGTGGAAGGACCTCACCGATTCGGTGAATCTTATGGCCGGCAATCTGACCGCGCAGGTGCGCGGGATTGCCCAGGTGACGACGGCGGTGGCCAACGGCGACCTGTCGCAGAAGGTCACCGTGTCGGCACGCGGCGAGGTGGCGCAGCTCGCCGAGACGATCAACCAGATGACCGAGACGCTGCGTACGTTCGCGGACGAGGTCACCCGGGTGGCCAACGAGGTCGGCGGCGAGGGGCGGCTCGGCGGGCAGGCGAACGTGCCGGGTGCGGCGGGAACGTGGAAGGACCTCACCGATTCGGTGAACACGGTCTTCCGGAATCTCACCACTCAGGTGCGGGACATCGCCGCGGTGACGACGGCGGTGGCCAACGGTGACCTGTCGCAGAAGGTCAGCGTCGAGGTCGCCGGCGAGATGCTGGAGCTGAAGAACACCGTCAACACGATGGTCGACCAGCTGTCGAGCTTCGGTGCCGAGGTGACCCGCGTGGCGCGGGAGATCGGTGTCGAGGGTGAGCTGGGCGGCCAGGCGGCGGTGCCGGGCGCGGCCGGTACGTGGAAGGACCTCACGGACTCCGTCAACACGGCGTTCCGGAACCTCACCGGACAGGTGAGGAACATCGCGCAGGTGACGACGGCGGTGGCCAACGGCGACCTGTCGCAGAAGGTCACCGTGGACGTCTCCGGCGAGATGCTCCAGCTGAAGAACACCGTGAACACGATGGTGGACCAGCTGTCGTCCTTCGCCGACCAGGTGACGCGGATGGCGCGTGACGTGGGCACGGAGGGCCGGCTGGGCGGTCAGGCGCGTGTGGACGGTGTGTCCGGCACGTGGAAGGACCTCACCGACTCCGTCAACTTCATGGCGGGCAACCTGACGTCCCAGGTGCGGCAGATCGCCCAGGTGACGACGGCGGTGGCCCGGGGTGACCTGTCGCAGAAGATCGAGGTCGACGCGCGCGGCGAGATCCTGGAGCTGAAGAACACCATCAACACGATGGTCGACCAGCTCAGCGCCTTCGCCGAGCAGGTGACCAGGGTGGCCCGTGAGGTCGGTACGGACGGCCGGCTGGGCGGTCAGGCGCAGGTGCCCGGCGTCGCCGGTGTCTGGCGCGACCTGACCGACTCCGTGAACGGCATGGCCGGCAACCTCACCGCCCAGGTGCGCAACATCGCGCAGGTCGCGACGGCGGTGGCTCGCGGTGACCTGTCGCAGAAGATCGACGTGGACGCGCGCGGCGAGATCCTGGAGCTGAAGAACACCCTCAACACGATGGTGGACCAGCTCTCGAACTTCGCCGAGCAGGTCACGCGGGTCGCCCGTGAGGTGGGCACGGAGGGCATCCTCGGCGGACAGGCCGAGGTGCAGGGTGTCTCCGGCACCTGGAAGGACCTCACGCAGTCCGTGAACTTCATGGCGAACAACCTGACGATCCAGGTGCGCAACATCGCCGAGGTCACGACCGCCGTCGCCAAGGGCGACCTGTCGAAGAAGATCACCGTCGACGCGAAGGGCGAGATCCTCGAACTCGTCACCACCGTCAACACGATGGTCGACCAGCTGTCGTCGTTCGCCGAGCAGGTGACCCGGGTGGCCCGCGAGGTGGGCACCGAGGGCATCCTTGGCGGACAGGCGCACGCGTCGGGCGTCACGGGCATCTGGAAGGACCTCACCGACAACGTCAACCTGATGGCCAACAACCTGACCGTGCAGGTGCGGAACATCTCCCAGGTTGCCGCGGCCGTTGCCAACGGCGACCTGACCAGGACGGTGACGATCGAGGCGCGCGGCGAGGTCGCGCAGCTCGCCGACACGTTCAACACCATGGTGAAGACGCTGAGTTCGTTCGCCGACCAGGTCACCAAGGTGGCCCGCGAGGTGGGCACGGACGGCATCCTCGGCGGCCAGGCGCGCGTACCGGGTGTGTCCGGTACGTGGAAGGACCTCACCGAGTCCGTGAACGGCATGGCGTCCAACCTGACCGGCCAGGTGCGCAACATCGCGATGGTCACCACGGCCATCGCCAAGGGCGACCTGACCAAGAAGATCGACATCGACGCGCGCGGCGAGATCCTGGAGCTGAAGACCACCATCAACACGATGGTCGACCAGCTGTCGTCGTTCGCCGAGGAGGTCACCCGGGTCGCCCGTGAGGTAGGCACCGAGGGAGCACTGGGCGGCCAGGCACGCGTACGCGACGTCGACGGCACCTGGCGCGACCTCACCGAGTCGGTGAACGAGATGGCCGGGAACCTCACCCGGCAGGTGCGTGCCATCGCGCGCGTGGCGACCGCGGTGACCCGTGGCGACCTCAACCTGAAGATCGACGTGGACGCCTCCGGCGAGATCCAGGAACTTCAGGACTACATCAACAAGATGATCGCCAACCTGCGCGACACCACCATCGCCAACAAGGAGCAGGACTGGCTGAAGGGCAACCTCGCCCGGATCTCCGGTCTGATGCAGGGCCGGCGAGACCTCGCCGACGTAGCCTCGCTGATCATGAGCGAGCTGACTCCGGTGGTCTCGGCGCAGCACGGCGCGTTCTTCCTGGCGATGCCGCTGGACGACGGCAAGGACGTGGGTGCCGCGCACGACGACTCGTACGAGCTGCGCATGCTCGGGTCGTACGGGTACTCCATGGGCTCCATGCCGACGTCGTTCAGGCCCGGTGAGACGTTGATCGGGACGGCGGCCAAGGAGAAGCGGACGATTCTCGTGGAGAACGTGCCGCCGGGGTATCTGAAGATCGCCTCGGGGCTCGGTGAGGCGCCTCCCGCGCATGTCATCGTGCTGCCGGTGCTCTTCGAAGGGACCGTCCTCGGTGTGATCGAGCTGGCGTCGTTCCACTCGTTCACGCACATCCAGAAGGACTTCCTCAGCCAGATCGCCGAGATGATCGCGACGAGCGTCAACACGATCGCGGTCAACACGAAGACCGAGGTACTACTCAAGCAGTCGCAGGAGTTGACCGAGCAACTGCGGGAGCGGTCGGCCGAGCTGGAGAACCGGCAGAAGGCCCTCCAGGCGTCCAACGCCGAACTGGAGGAGAAGGCCGAGCTGCTCGCCCAGCAGAACCGCGACATCGAGGTCAAGAACACGGAGATCGAGGAGGCGCGGCAGGTCCTGGAGGAGCGCGCCGAGCAACTCGCGGTCTCCATGCGCTACAAGAGCGAGTTCCTCGCCAACATGTCGCACGAGCTGCGTACACCGCTCAACTCGCTGCTGATCCTCGCCAAGCTGCTCGCCGACAACGCGGACTCCAACCTCACCCCGAAGCAGGTCGAGTTCGCCGAGACGATCCACGGCGCGGGCTCCGACCTGCTCCAGCTGATCAACGACATCCTCGACCTGTCGAAGGTCGAGGCGGGCAAGATGGACGTGTCGCCGACGCGTATCGCGCTGGTCCAACTCGTCGACTACGTAGAGGCCACTTTCCGTCCGCTGACGGCGGAGAAGGGCCTCGATTTCTCCGTACGGGTGTCGCCGGAGCTGCCGGCCACGCTGCACACGGACGAACAGCGGCTCCTCCAGGTGCTGCGCAACCTGCTGTCCAACGCGGTGAAGTTCACCGACTCCGGAGCGGTCGAACTGGTCATCCGGCCCGCGGGTGCGGAGGTGCCGGTCGCCATCCGGGAACAGCTCCTGGAGGCGGGTTCGCTGCGGGACGCGGACGCCGATCTGATCGCGTTCTCCGTGGCGGACACGGGTATCGGGATCGCGGCCAGCAAGATGCGGGTGATCTTCGAGGCGTTCAAGCAGGCGGACGGCACGACGAGCCGCAAGTACGGCGGTACGGGACTGGGGTTGTCCATCTCCCGGGAGATCGCGCGACTGCTGGGCGGCGAGATCCACGCGCAGAGCGAACCGGGACGCGGCTCGACCTTCACGCTGTATTTGCCGCTGCACCCGAGCGAACTGCCCCCCCAGGGCTATCCGCAACTCGGTACGCCCATGGAGAACGGGGCGCTTCCGGCGGGTTCGGACGAGGAGCATGTGGACACCCCCGCCGAGGTCAAGTCGTACCAGGAGACCCAGAACGGGGCCGCCGCGCTCTTCAGGCGGCGTCGCAGGGCGATGCCCTCGGCCCAGCAGCGGCCCGCCCTTCCGGGGCCGCAGACGCAGGCCCGGGACTCCTGGACCGTCGGCGGCGAGGAGACGTCCGTGCACTCGCGCGCCGTCATCCGCTTCGAGGGCGAGAAGGTGCTGATCGTCGACGACGACATCCGCAACGTGTTCGCGCTCACCAGCGTCCTGGAGCAGCACGGGCTGTCGGTGCTGTACGCCGAGAACGGCCGTGAGGGCATCGAAGTGCTGGAACAGCACGACGATGTGACGGTCGTCCTGATGGACATCATGATGCCCGAGATGGACGGATACGCGACCACGACGGCGATCCGCCGGATGCCCCAGTTCGCCGGGCTGCCGATCATCGCGCTCACCGCCAAGGCGATGAAGGGCGACCGGGAGAAGGCGATCGAGTCGGGCGCTTCCGACTACGTGACGAAGCCGGTCGATCCCGATCATCTGCTCGCGGTGATGCAGCAGTGGATGAGCGGACAGTGACAGGGTGACAGAGTGGCGGGAGTGATCGGCAGGCCGGAAACGGCCGGGTGGCCAGGGGTGTCCGGGCTCTGGCCCGGGCTCGCCGGGCTGTTGACTGAGTGTGCCCGAGGCGGTGTAGAAACCCGGGATTCGGGGAACCTTCTGGTCTCCCGCTACGTTTCTGCTACGTGCACAGTGACATCGCGGTGACAGGGTGTGGCGACAGGCGGGGTGCGGCTACCATGACCGGCACAAGGATGGGCGACGCAAGGGAGTCGTCCCCTGGGGCGGCGCCCGGTGCACTGCCGGGACGAGGAGGGCGGGCCATGGTGCAGAAGGCCAAGATCCTCCTGGTCGATGACCGGCCGGAGAATCTGCTGGCGCTGGAGGCGATTCTCTCCGCGCTCGATCAGACACTGGTACGGGCATCTTCCGGGGAGGAAGCGCTCAAAGCACTGCTCACGGACGACTTCGCGGTCATTCTGCTGGACGTCCAGATGCCGGGCATGGACGGTTTTGAAACCGCCGCGCACATCAAGAGGCGAGAACGGACCCGGGACATCCCGATCATCTTCCTCACGGCGATCAACCACGGCCCGCACCACACCTTCCGGGGATACGCGGCGGGTGCGGTGGACTACATCTCGAAGCCGTTCGACCCGTGGGTGCTGCGCGCGAAGGTCTCGGTCTTCGTAGAGCTCTACATGAAGAACTGCCAACTCCGGGAGCAGGCCGCGCTGCTGCGGCTCCAGCTCGAAGGCGGAGGCGGCAAGGCGGCGGTCGGCGACACCAAGGAGCCTGCCGGGCTGCTCGCCGAACTCTCCGCGAGGCTCGCGGCTGTCGAGGAGCAGGCCGAGGCCCTCTCCAAACAGCTCGACGACGATTCGGCGGACGCGGCGGCGGTGGCCACCGCCGCCCATCTCGAACGCAAACTCACGGGGTTGCGGCGGGCGCTGGACGCGTTGGAACCGGGGACCGGGAGCGGGGCGGCTTCTTCGCTGCCCTCGCAGAACTGAGTCGCACCGGGTTCGTCAAGGCCGGTGTGTGGCTTGCGGGTTGGCGGGCGCTGATCGCGCCCACGCGGCGGAGCCGCACATGGTGCGGCCCCGCGCCTCTTACGGGCCCCGCCTGTTGAGGCGGCGTCAGTTCGGTGCCCTGTGTGGGCGACACGAACGGGTGAAGCAGTAGGCACACGTGTCCGCAGTGGTCTCCACCGGTAACCTCACACTCATGGCCCCACGTCAGTCCGCAGCCAAGAAGGCGCCCGCGAAGAAGGCGGCCGCTCCGAGGAAGGCTGCGGCGAAGAAGGCCCCTGCGAAGAAAGCTCCGGCGAAAAAGGCGCCCGCGAAGAAGGCCGCGGCCAAGAAAGCCGCGCCTCCGAAGCCGGCGCCCAATCCGACCGGGGGCGTGTACAGGCTGGTGCGCGCCCTGTGGCTGGGGGTCGCGCACGCCGTCGGCGCCGTGTTCCGCGGCATAGGGCGGGGCGCGAAGGGGCTCGACCCGGCGCATCGAAAGGACGGTCTCGCGCTGCTGCTGCTCGGGCTGGCGCTGATTGTCGCCGCCGGGACCTGGTCCAACCTCCGTGGTCCGGTGGGCGATCTCGTCGAGATGCTGGTGACCGGTGCCTTCGGCCGCCTCGACCTGCTCGTGCCGATACTGCTCGGGGTCATCGCCGCACGCCTCATCAGGCACCCAGAGAAGCCCGAAGCCAACGGCCGCATCGTGATCGGTCTGTCCGCGCTCGCCATCGGGGTGCTCGGCCAGGTCCACATCGCCTGCGGGGCGCCCGCGCGCAGCGACGGCATGCAGGCGATAAGGGACGCGGGCGGGCTCATCGGCTGGGGTGCGGCGACACCGCTGACGTACACGATGGGCGAGGTCCTCGCCGTACCGCTCCTTGCGCTGCTCACGGTCTTCGGGCTGCTGGTGGTCACCGCGACACCGGTCAACGCCATTCCGCAGCGGCTGCGCATGCTGGGCGCCCGGCTCGGCCTCGTACACCCTCGTGAGACCGACGACGGTTTCGGCGAGGACGACGAGCGCTACGACGACCAGTGGCGCGAAGCGCTGCCCGCGAGCCCCCGGCGGCGCCGGGCGGCGCCCGAGGAGTACGACCCGGACAGTGCCGAGCAGGAGGCGCTCTCCGCGCGCCGGAGCCGCCGCAGGCGGCCCGCCGTGCAGCAGCCCGCGCTGGACAGGCCCATGGACGCCGTGGACGTGGCCGCGGCCGCCGCCGCGGCGCTCGACGGCGCCGTGATGCACGGGATGCCTCCCAGCGCGCTGGTGGCCGATCTGACGCAGGGCGTCGGCGCGGACCGCGGGGACCGTGAGGACACCGGCGGACAGGACACGGGCCGGCGCGGGGAGCCGACGCCGGTGCCCGCCGCGCGTGCCAAGGGGACCAAGGGCGCCAAGCCCAAGCAGGAGATGCTCAAGGCCGAGGTCGCCGACCTGACCAAGCCCGCCCCCGAGGCACCGCGCGACCTGCCTCCGCGCGCCGAGCAGCTGCAGCTCTCCGGGGACATCACCTACTCCTTGCCCTCGCTCGACCTCCTGGAGCGCGGCGGCCCGGGCAAGACGCGCAGCGCCGCCAACGACGCGGTGGTCGCCTCGCTCACGAACGTCTTCATGGAGTTCAAGGTCGACGCCGCCGTCACCGGCTTCACCCGCGGCCCCACGGTCACGCGGTACGAGGTCGAGCTCGGCCCGGCCGTGAAGGTCGAGCGGATCACGGCGCTCGCCAAGAACATCGCGTACGCCGTCGCCAGCCCGGACGTGCGGATCATCAGCCCGATCCCCGGCAAGTCCGCGGTCGGCATCGAGATCCCCAACACCGACCGCGAGATGGTCAACCTGGGCGATGTGCTGCGCCTCGCGGACGCCGCCGAGGACGACCACCCGATGCTCGTCGCGCTCGGCAAGGACGTCGAGGGCGGCTATGTGATGGCCAACCTCGCGAAGATGCCGCACGTCCTGGTGGCCGGAGCGACCGGTTCCGGTAAATCCTCATGCATTAACTGCCTGATCACGTCCGTCATGGTCCGCGCGACCCCTGAGGACGTGCGCATGGTCCTCGTCGACCCCAAGCGCGTCGAGCTGACCGCGTACGAGGGCATCCCGCACCTGATCACGCCGATCATCACCAACCCGAAGCGGGCCGCGGAGGCTCTCCAGTGGGTCGTACGGGAGATGGATCTGCGGTACGACGACCTGGCGGCCTTCGGCTACCGGCACATCGACGACTTCAACCAGGCCATCCGCGACGGCAAGCTCAAGACGCCGGAAGGCAGCGAGCGGGAGCTCAAGACCTATCCCTATCTGCTGGTGATCGTCGACGAGCTCGCCGACCTGATGATGGTCGCGCCACGGGACGTCGAGGACTCGATCGTGCGCATCACGCAGCTCGCGCGTGCGGCCGGCATCCACCTGGTGCTTGCCACGCAGCGGCCGTCCGTGGACGTCGTCACCGGTCTGATCAAGGCGAACGTGCCCTCGCGGCTCGCATTCGCCACGTCGTCGCTCGCGGACTCCCGGGTCATCCTCGACCAGCCCGGCGCCGAGAAGCTGATCGGCAAGGGCGACGGGCTCTTCCTGCCGATGGGGGCGAACAAGCCGACCCGTATGCAGGGCGCCTTCGTCACCGAGGACGAGGTCGCCGTCGTCGTCCAGCACTGCAAGGACCAGATGGCGCCGGTCTTCCGGGACGACGTCACCGTGGGCACCAAGCAGAAGAAGGAGATCGACGAGGACATCGGCGACGACCTCGACCTGCTGTGCCAGGCCGCCGAACTGGTGGTCTCCACGCAGTTCGGGTCGACCTCGATGCTCCAGCGCAAGCTGCGCGTCGGCTTCGCGAAGGCCGGCCGGCTGATGGACCTCATGGAGTCCCGCAACATCGTCGGACCGAGCGAGGGTTCCAAGGCTCGTGATGTTCTTGTGAAACCTGACGAGCTGGACGGAGTGCTCGCGGTGATCCGTGGGGAGGCTCATCCGTAGAGAAACGGGGAAGTCCGTTTCCTCTTGCGGATGGGCCGCGGCCACGTGGGTGAGCACGTCAGGGCCACGTGGGTGATTCGAACGTGACTCACCTGTAAGGGAACCGTGAGCAACCGTTTCCCTTCGTCGCACGTCAAGTTGAGGGAAGGGAAAGGCACGTGTCCCACCATCAGGATGACCGGCCGTTCTGATGGCGTACAAAGTCCCACCGCCCGGTTGCCCCACCCTTTCGCAACCCCCCTAGACTGAACCTCCAGCACAGGTGGCTACACGCTCGAAAGGCGCCCCCGTGTCCATCGGCAACTCCCCTGACGACAACTCCCCTCAGGACGAGCCTCCCATCGAAAAGGGTGATCGCCCTTCGATCGGCCGTGCTCTGCAGCAGGCGCGCATCGCGGCGGGGCTGACAGTCGACGACGTCAGTAACGCCACCCGGGTCCGCATCGCCATCGTGCACGCGATCGAACAGGACGACTTCACGCCCTGCGGCGGCGACGTGTACGCGCGCGGTCACCTCAAGACGCTGGCGCGCGCCGTCCACCTCGATCCGGCGCCCCTGCTCGCCCAGTACGACGACGATCACGGCGGGCGGCCCGCGCCGACCCCCGCGGCACCGATGTTCGAGGCCGAGCGGATCCGTCCGGAGCGCCGGGGTCCCAACTGGACCGCTGCCATGGTCGCCGCGATCGTCGCGGTGATCGGCTTCGTCGGGTTCACGATGGTCAAGGACGACTCGGACGGCTCGAAGACGCAGGTCGCAGAGGGATCCACGCCCACCGCCAGCAAGCCCGTCAAGACCAAGCCGACCCCGACCAAGCCCGCCGACCCCAAGCCCGACCCGTCGGACAGCGCCATCGCGGCCGCGCCGCAGGACAAGGTGACCGTCCAGGTGACCGCCCCCGACGGGCGCAGCTGGATCTCCGCCAAGGACCACAACGGCCGGCTGCTCTTCGACGGCTTCCTGAAGCAGGGCGACTCCAAGACCTTCCAGGACAAGGAGAAGATCGACCTCGTCCTCGGTGACGCGGGAGCGCTCCAGCTCTACGTCAACGGCAAGAAGATCGAGGACGAGTTCCAGCCCGGTGGGGTCGAGCGCCTCACCTACACGAAGGGCGACCCCGAGGTCGGATGATCGACCCCGAGGTCGGACAAGCGACCTCAAGGGGCATGCGGGTACGGGGTTGGCCAAGATCGGCCAACCCCGTCGACGTGGGCTGTCAGTGGGACGAAGTACTCTTGAGCCCATGCCTGAACGCCGTACCGTCGCACTCGTCACTCTTGGCTGCGCCCGTAACGAGGTGGACTCGGAGGAGCTCGCAGGCCGCTTGGAGGCGGACGGCTGGCACCTCGTGGAGGACGCCGAGAACGCGGACGTCGCGGTCGTCAACACCTGTGGCTTCGTCGAGGCCGCCAAGAAGGACTCCGTCGACGCCCTCCTGGAGGCCAACGACCTCAAGGGCCATGGAAGAACGCAGGCCGTGGTCGCCGTCGGCTGCATGGCCGAGCGGTACGGCAAGGAACTCGCCGAGGCCCTGCCCGAGGCCGACGGAGTGCTCGGCTTCGACGACTACGCCGACATCTCCGACCGCCTCCAGACCATCCTGAACGGCGGAATCCACGCCGCCCACACCCCGCGCGACCGGCGCAAGCTGCTGCCGATCAGCCCGGCCGAGCGGCAGAGCGCGGGCACGGAGGTCGCCCTTCCGGGGCACGCTCCCGTCGATCTTCCGGAAGGCCTCGCTCCGGAGTCCGGCCCCCGCGCGCCCCTGCGCCGCCGGCTCGACGGCTCACCGGTCGCCTCGGTGAAGCTGGCCTCCGGCTGCGACCGGCGCTGCTCCTTCTGCGCCATCCCGTCCTTCCGCGGCTCCTTCATCTCGCGGCGGCCGTCCGACGTCCTGGGCGAGACGCGCTGGCTGGCCGAGCAGGGCGTCAAGGAGGTCATGCTGGTCTCCGAGAACAACACCTCGTACGGCAAGGACCTCGGCGACATCCGCCTCCTGGAGACGCTGCTGCCCGAGCTCGCCGACGTCGACGGGATCGAGCGGGTGCGGGTCAGCTACCTCCAGCCCGCCGAGATGCGGCCCGGACTCATCGACGTACTGACCTCGACGCCGAAGATCGCGCCCTACTTCGACCTGTCCTTCCAGCACTCCGCCCCCGGGGTGCTCCGCGCGATGCGGCGCTTCGGGAGCACCGACCAGTTCCTGCAGCTGCTCGACACGATCCGCTCCAAGGCCCCGCAGGCCGGTGTGCGGTCCAACTTCATCGTGGGCTTCCCGGGCGAGACCGCGGACGACCTGGCGGAGCTGGAGCGATTCCTGACCGGCGCGCGCCTGGACGCCATCGGCGTCTTCGGGTACTCCGACGAGGACGGCACCGAAGCGGCGACGTACGAGAACAAGCTGGACGAGGACGTCGTCGCCGAGCGCCTCGCGCGCGTGTCCCGGCTCGCCGAGGAACTGGTCTCGCAGCGGGCGGAGGAGCGCGTCGGGGAGACCCTGCAGGTGCTGGTCGAGTCCCTGGGCTCCGCCGGTTCCGACGGCGAGGAGGAGCCCGCGTACGGCCGCGCCGCCCATCAGGCGCCCGAGACCGACGGCCAGGTGCTCTTCACAAGCGGCGAAGGCCTCACCGTCGGCCGTATGGTCGAGGCGAAGGTGGTCGGTACGGAAGGTGTCGACCTGGTGGCCGAGCCGCTCCCGGGTTCGCTCGCATGTACAGAGGAGGCGGCCAGATGACCGGAGTCCCGGCACCCGCGGCGGGCGGCCCCGGTGCGCCCGGTACGCGTGGTGCTGCCGGCGCCTCCAGCGCTTCCGGCAAGGGAACCTCCGGAACCTCCGGTACGGGTGCCACCGGCGCCCAGGGCTCGAAGACACCGCGTGGCGCGAAGCTGAGCGCCGCGGCCGTCAACCAGGCCAGCCTGTGGAACGTGGCCAACCTCCTCACCATGCTCCGGCTCGTGCTCGTGCCGGGCTTCGTGGCGCTGATGCTGGCCGACGGCGGATACGACCCCGTGTGGCGGGCCTGGGCCTGGGCGGCCTTCGCCGTAGCCATGATCACGGACGTCTTCGACGGCCATCTGGCCCGTACGTACAACCTCGTCACCGACTTCGGGAAGATCGCCGACCCGATCGCCGACAAGGCGATCATGGGAGCGGCGCTCATCTGCCTCTCCTCGCTCGGCGATCTGCCGTGGTGGGTGACGGGCGTGATCCTCGGGCGTGAGCTCGGGATCACCCTGCTGCGCTTCGTGGTGATCCGCTACGGCGTCATCCCCGCCAGCCGCGGCGGCAAGATAAAGACGCTGACGCAGGGAGTGGCCGTCGGGATGTACGTCCTGGCGCTGACGGGGCCACTGGCGACCCTGAGGTTCTGGGTGATGGCTGCGGCGGTCGCCCTGACCGTCGTCACCGGGCTCGACTATGTGAGACAGGCCATTGTGCTGCGGCGCCAGGGACTGGCCGACCGGAAGGCCGCCGCCGAGGAGGCGGAAGCGTGACCTCCACGGCCGCCGAAGTGCTGCGACTACTCACGGTGAGGGGTGAGACGCTCGCTGTCGCCGAGTCGCTGACCGGCGGTCTGGTGGCCGCGGATCTCGCGGCGGTCCCCGGAGCATCCAAGGCCTTCCGCGGCTCGGTGACCGCGTACGCCACCGATCTCAAGCGCGATGTACTCGGCGTCGACGCCACTCTGCTGGATCAGCGTGGAGCGGTGGATCCGCAGGTCGCGGCCCAGATGGCGGCCGGCGCCCGCAAGGTGCTCGGCGCGGACTGGGGCATCTCGACGACCGGTGTCGCCGGCCCCGAACCCCAGGACGGACAGCCCGTCGGCACGGTTTTCGTTGCCGTGGACGGGCCGCACGGCACGTCCGGCGAAGGCGTTCTTGGCGGGAAAGTGGTGGCGTTGCGGTTGAACGGCTCCCGGACGGAAATCCGTATGGAGAGTGTACGGAGCGTGCTCGCACTGCTTCTGGAGCAGCTTGTGGGCGAACTCACTGAGAATGAGCGGGCACAGGATACGGAACAGAACGGGGGGTTTTGATGTTTGCAGCCCTGAGTGAACACGACATCGCTCCCCGCACGGCCGCGGCGCAAGGCGGTACGGTGGGGCGAGAAGGATGCGGCTACGCGGTCCGAGGAGGGAGCCACCGATGATTCTGCTCCGTCGCCTGCTTGGTGACGTGCTGCGTCGGCAGCGCCAGCGCCAGGGCCGTACTCTGCGCGAAGTCTCCTCGTCCGCCCGAGTTTCACTCGGCTATCTTTCCGAGGTGGAGCGGGGGCAGAAGGAGGCTTCCTCTGAACTGCTCTCCGCGATCTGCGACGCGCTGGACGTACGGATGTCCGAGCTCATGCGGGAAGTGAGCGACGAGCTCGCACTCGCCGAGCTGGCCCGGTCGGCAGCGGCCACCGAGCCTGTGCCCACACCGGTGCGCCCGAGGCTCAATTCCGTATCGGTGACCGGTGTGCCGCCGGAACGGGTGACCATCAAGGCGCCTGCGGAGGCGGTCGACGTCGTCGCCGCCTGACGCTCACGGGCTCGCGCCCGCGAGCTGAGATGCGAAGAACTGTGTGAGAGCCCCGGCCGGGGCCTTCTCCGGGGAGACCTGGAGGGGGGCGGTCGGGGCTTTTGCGTGGGCGGAGGCCGAAGCCGGGGGTGTGGCGTGAGGTGAGGCTTGATGGTGTGACTCGGTGGTGCAGTGGGTTTTGTCAGCGTTTGCCGGTACTGGTCGGGGCGGCCATGGTGGAGGAGCGGGGGCTGAAGCCGGGGGCGTTGTCGACCGGAGGATGTCCATGTACGTCGTGAAGAGCCCGTTGACCGATGCTGATCTGAAGACCGTGTCCGAGGCGCTGCAGGGGGCGCTCGTCGATCTGGTGGATCTGTCGCTCGTGGCGAAGCAGATTCACTGGAACGTGGTCGGACCGCGCTTCCGGTCCGTCCATCTCCAGCTCGACGAGGTCGTGGACACCGCCCGGCTGCACTCCGACACCGTGGCCGAGCGTGCCTCCACGCTCGGGGTCTCCCCGGATGGACGTGCCGCGACCGTCGCGACCAGCAGCGGTATCGGGGTCACGCCGGACGGGTGGGTGAAGGACACCGACGCGGTGGGGGCACTCGTGGACGCGCTCGCAGCCGTCATCGAGCGGATGCGGGAGCGGGTCAGGGCTACGGGGGAGGCGGATCCGGTGAGCCAGGACATCTTCATCGGGATCACCGCGGATCTTGAGAAGCATCACTGGATGTTCCAGGCGGAGAACGGGTGAGGGTGGCTCTGCCGGGTTTCGTGGGCTGTGGCTGTGGCTGTGGCTGTGGCTGTGGTTTTGGGATTGAGGTTGGCCTCGGCTTCGGGTCTGGGTGTGCGGTTGTGGGGCGGGCGCCGGTGGTGTGCGCCGGGCGCCCCGTTCGTGTCGATGCGCCCTGTCGATGGGTGAACTCGGCGGTCTAGCGTCGGGCGTCCGGCTGGAGGTGGTGCCATGGCGGGGCGGATGGGGCGAATAGGCAGATGGGGGCTGGCCCTCGGCGTTGGAGGGCTGTGGTGGTGGGCCGTGACGCGGCTGGCGTTCGCGTCGGACGCCGGCGTGCTTGAGGGGGCGGTCGCGGCCGGCGGGTGGGGTCTGAGTCTGCTTCCGGTGCACTGTGTGCCGAAGGGGCGTGCTGCGGGGGCGGCCGGGTCGGACCAGTGGGCGCGGCGCGTTTCGGAGGCTTGGCGGAGGAGGCGGGGGCCGCATCTGGGGCGTGGGGGGCCTTCCTGAGGCGCAGGCCGCGCACGCAGCGCAGGCCGCGCGTTTCCGAAGGGCATCGGAAAGCTTGGGAGGGTTTGGGCGGGCCCCGCGGCGGCTTCTGGGGGGCTCTGGAGGGGGGTGTGTGTCGTCGGTTGGTGCCGGGCGTGTGTCGGGGTGAGGGAGGGGCAGGCGTCAGTGCCTCGCTACCAGGGCATTGCCACGCCTCCGTTGGGGCGGAGGATCTGGCCCGTTGTGAACGACGAGGCGTCGGAGGCGAGGTGCAGGACCGCGTGGGCGATGTCCTCCGGCTCGCCGACCCGGCCCAGTGGTGACATCCGGGCCATGAACCCCTCGGTCCGCGCCTGGGCCTCGCCGTCGTGGCGGTCGGTCATGGGCGTACGGATCCAGCCCGGCGCCACCGCGTTGACGCGGATGCCGTGCGGGCCCATCTCCGTCGCCAGCGTCTTCGTAAGCTGGACGACGGCCGCCTTCGCCGCTCCGTAGCAGAGCAGGCCCGGCCCGCCGGTGTCGACGGCTCCGGACGCCATCGTGATGATGCTGCCGCGCGTACCTGACGCGATCATCGCGAGGGCCGCCTCCTGGCAGGCGTACAGAACACCCTTGAAGTTGACGCCGAGTACGCGGTCGAGGTCCTCGTCCCGGGTCTCCAGGACCGGACTGCTGTGCATGATCCCGGCGACCGCGGCCATGACGTCCAGGCGCTCACAGGCGGCGACCGCGTCCTTGAGCTGGGCGCGGTCGGTGACGTCGAGGGGGTGCGAGTGTGCGGTACCGCCCGTGTCCTTGATGCGGGCCGCTGTTTCGTCCAGGCCCTGGGCGTCGCGGTCCGCGCAGTGGACGGTGGCCCCCGCCTCCGCGAGCAGCACGGCACTGGCGCGGCCGATACCGCTTGCCGCGCCGGTGACGAATGCGGTGCGTCCGGTGAGGTCGTACGCCGTGACGGGCATGAGGGGACCGTACGAGGGTTTCTGACGGGTCGTCAATTGGTCGTGCGTGGTGGGTTCGTATGCGATGGGTTGTTCGCGGTGGGCTGGTCAGGAGTGCGGGGACGGGCCCGGCTGGCAGGTCGGGCACCAGTACGTGGGGCGCTCCCGGGAGCCGTCGCCCTGGTTCGCGGTGCGGATCGAGGTGCGGCAGCGCAGACAGGGGCGGGGTGCGCGGCCGTACACGTACAGGTTCTGGTCGCGGCGGCCCGTGGTGCTGCGGGCCGGGCGGTCCCGGTTGGCTTCGAGGAGCTTCCTGGCGAGGGCGGGCAGACGGGCGGCGTGCTCGGCGGGGAGGTCGCCGATGGGGAGCCAGGGGGTCGCGCGGAGCAGGAAGCAGAGCTCGCTCTTGTAGATGTTGCCGATGCCGGCGAGGTTGCGCTGATCGAGGAGGGCCTCACCGAGGGGGCGGGCGGGGTCGCGCAGGAGGTTCGCCAGGGCCTTGTCGGGGTCCCAGTCCGGGCCCAGGAGGTCGGGGCCGAGGTGGCCGACGGCTCGGGCCTCGTCGGTGGTGCGGAGCAGGTCCAGTACGGGGAGCCGGTAGCCCACGGCCGTGCGGTCGGCGGTGCCGAGGATCACCCGGATCTGGTGGCCCGGGCCGCCGCTCCAGCGCTCGCCCGGGGCGTACACCTTCCAGGAGCCGTCCATCCGAAGATGCGAGTGCAGGGTCAGGCCGCCCTCGATACGGGTGAGCAGGTGCTTCCCGCGTGGGGTGACGTCCAGGACCGTGCGTCCGGTGAGGTCCGCCGTGGCGTACTTCGGCACCCGGAGGTCGGAGCGGGTGAGCACGTGGCCCGCGAGCGCGGTGTGCAGGCGCCGGGCGGTCTGCCAGACGGTGTCTCCTTCGGGCATGGGGTCCAGGGTGGCATGGGGCGGGCGGGGTGTCTTGTGTGGCGGGGAAGGCTGGGGAGGGGATGGGGTGGGGTGGGCGGAGAGGGGAGCGGTGGGGACGGGATTGGGTGGGGGTGGGCGGGCTTTACGCCGCGGGCTGCTTCACGCGCGGAGGCGCAGCCCTCTTGGGGTCGCGTGGAAACCGGCTCCTTCCAGGAGGGTGCCGAAGGGGGATGTCAGCGCGGAGGCGCCGTTCACCCGCTCCACCGTGACAGTGCCGAGGGATCCCGCGCGGGCGGCCGCGGCGAGTGCCTCGGCGGCTGTGCGCAGGCGCGGGTCGTGGAGCGGAGAGTCGTCGGGAGAGGAGCTGTCGGAGGGCGAGCCGTCGAGAGTGGACGGCCAGGCCAGGAGCGTCTTGCCGCCGCGCTCCATGTAGAGGGTCAGCTCGCCGTCGACCAGCACGACCAGGGAGCCCGCCTTGCGGCCCGGCTTGTGACCGGCGCCGGTGGGGGGTTCTGGCCAGGGGAGGGCAGCGCCGTAGGCGTTCGCGGGGTCGGCGGCGGCCAGCACGATGGCGCGGTTGCCGTTGGCCGCGCGGGCACGGGCGGAGGCGGGGCCTCCCGGGAAGGCCTGCGGGGCCGTACGGGGAGTGTCGGCGAAGGGGGGTGGATACCGGTGGTCGGAGCCGGGCGTCGGGGCGCCGGGGAAGGGCGGCCCGGAACCGTCGCGCAAGGAGTACGGGTCGTGGTCCGACCGGAGGGCGTCGGAGGCAGGGAAGCCTGTGTCGCCCGGGTCGTCGAAGGGGTCCGGGTGTTCGGTGGGACCTTCGGTGTGGCCCGGCGTGCGGGTGCCCGGGCGGCCGCCGGGCAGGGGCATGCCCGGGAACCCGGACTCGGGCAGGGCCTCGCCCCGCTCGCGCGCGTTGGCCGCCGCGCGCAGCCGGTCCACCGCGCCGTCCATCGCGAACTGGGCGGCGCCGAGCCCCTCCACCACGTACCCGCGGCGGGCCTGACCGCTGTCCTCGAAGGCGGACAGGATGCGATAGACGGCGGAGAAGCCGCCCTCCACGCCCTCCGCGGCGACCGCGCCCCGGGTGACCACGCCGTGCCGGTCGAGCAGGGTACGGGCCAGGGCATGGGCGCGGACCGTGGCGTCGGGCTCGAGAGCGGGGAGCAGTGACCAGCGGCCCGCGACGGTCGGAGGGCCCGTCCGGGACTGGGGGCGTGCGGCGGCCGTCAGGCTTCCGTAACGTCCGCGGGGCACCGTGCGCTTCGCGCGGTGCGCGGTGGAACCGGCGGTGCGGCCCGAACCGAGGAGAGCGCGCATCGGGCCGAGCGTGTCGTTCGTCAGCCGGCCCGACCAGGCCAGGTCCCAGATGGCGTCGGCGAGTTGGGGATCGGTGGCATCGGGGTGTGTGGTGGCGCGGATCTGGTCGGTGATCTGGCGGAAGAAGAGGCCGTAGCCCCCGGAGAGGGCGTCCAGGACCGACTGGTGGAGCGCGGTCAGCTCCAGGGGATGCGGGGGCGGCAGGAGGAGGGGAGCGGTGTCCGCAAGATAGACGGACACCCAGCCGTCCTTGCCGGGGAGCGCGCCCGCTCCGGCCCAGACGACCTCTCCGGCGGCGGTCAGCTCGTCGAGCATCGCGGGCGCGTAGTGCGCGACGCGGGACGGCAGGACGAGCTTCTCCAGCGCCGACGCGGGCACCGAAGCGCCCTGCAACTGCTCGATGGCGCGCACGAGTCCGTCGATGCCGCGCAGGCCGTGCCCGCTGCCGAGGTGCTGCCACTGCGGCAGGAACTGTGCGAGCGCGGCGGGCGGCACCGGCTCCAGTTCGTGGCGCAGAGCGGCCAGCGAACGGCGCCGCAGCCGGCGCAGCACCGCCGCGTCGCACCACTCCTGGCCGATCCCCGCCGGGTGGAACTCCCCTTGGACGACGCGACCGGCCGCAGCGAGCCTCTGCAGCGCCCCCTCGGTGACGGCCGGACCTAGGCCGAAGCGGGTCGCCGCAGTGGTCGAGGTGAACGGGCCGTGCGTGCGCGCGTACCGGGCGAGGAGGTCGCCGAGCGGGTCCTTGACCGGTTCGGTGAAGGCTTCCGGGACGCCGACCGGCAGCGCCGTGCCGAGCGCGTCGCGCAGTCGGCCCGCGTCCTCGATCGCCGCCCAGTGGTCGGCCCCGCCGATCCGGACCCGGATTGCGCGGCGGGCCGAAGCCAGGTCCCGGGCCCACTCCGGTTCGGCGCCGCGCTCGGCCAGTTCGGCGTCGGTGAGCGGGCCGAGCATCCGCAGGAGGTCCGCGACGCTTTCGGCGTCCTTGGCGCGGCGATCCTCCGTGAGCCACTGGAGCTCGCTCTCCAGCTCCGTCAGCACATCGGCGTCCAGGAGCTCGCGCAGCTCCGCCTGGCCCAGGAGCTCGGCGAGCAGACGCGAGTCCAGCGACAGGGCCGCGGCGCGCCGCTCGGCGAGCGGGGAGTCTCCCTCGTACAGGAACTGGGCGACATAGCCGAACAGCAGTGACCGGGCGAAGGGTGACGGCTCCGGCGTCGTGACCTCGACGAGCCGCACCTTGCGGGACTCCAGGTCGCCCATCAGTTCCGTGAGACCCGGTACGTCGAAGACGTCCTGGAGGCATTCGCGGACCGCCTCCAGAACGATGGGGAAGGAGCCGTACTCACTGGCCACCTGGAGCAGTTGGGCGGCGCGCTGGCGCTGCTGCCACAGGGGGGTGCGCTTGCCGGGGCTGCGGCGCGGCAGAAGCAGGGCGCGGGCGGCGCATTCGCGGAAGCGGGACGCGAACAGGGCGGAGCCGCCGACCTGGTCGGTGACGATCTGGTTGACCTCCCCCTTGTCGAACGCGACGTCCGCCGCGCCCACGGGGGCCTGGTCGGAGTCGTACTCCGTGCCCAGCTTGGTGGGTTCCTGGTCGAGCAGGTCCAGACCCATCAGGTCGGCGTCCGGGAGGCGCAGGACGATGCCGTCGTCGGCGTGCATGACCTGGGCGTCCATGCCGTACCGCTCGGAGAGGCGTGCGCCCAGCGCGAGGGCCCACGGGGCGTGGACCTGGGCGCCGAAGGGCGAGTGCACGACGACCCGCCAGTCGCCCAGCTCGTCACGGAAACGCTCGACGACGATGGTGCGGTCGTCCGGGATGTGGCCGCAGGCCTCGCGCTGTTCGGCCAGATAGGACAGGACGTTGTCGGCCGCCCAGGCGTCCAGGCCCGCCGCGAGGAGGCGGAGGCGGGCGTCGTCCTTGGGCAGCGATCCGACCTCGCGCAGGAAGGCGCCCACCGCGCGGCCCAGTTCGAGCGGACGCCCGAGCTGGTCGCCCTTCCAGAACGGCAGCCTGCCCGGCACACCGGGGGCGGGGGACACCAGGACGCGATCGCGGGTGATGTCCTCGATGCGCCAGGAGCTGGTGCCGAGCGTGAAGACGTCTCCCACGCGGGATTCGTAGACCATCTCCTCGTCGAGCTCGCCGACCCGGCCGCCGCCCTTCTTGGGGTCGGCGCCGGCGAGGAAGACGCCGAAGAGGCCGCGGTCGGGGATGGTGCCGCCGGAGGTGACGGCGAGGCGCTGGGCACCGGGGCGGCCCGTGACCGTACCGGCGACGCGGTCCCACACCACACGGGGCCGCAACTCGGCGAAGGCGTCGGAGGGGTAGCGGCCCGCGAGCATGTCGAGCACCGCCGTGAACGCCGACTCCGGAAGCGACGCGAAGGGGGCCGCGCGGCGGACCGTGGTGAGCAGGTCGTCGACCTGCCAGGTGTCGAGCGCGGTCATGGCGACGAGCTGCTGGGCCAGCACGTCCAGCGGGTTGGCGGGAATGCGGAGGGACTCGATGGAGCCGGTGCGCATCCGCTCGGTGACCACGGCGGCCTGTACGAGGTCACCCCGGTACTTGGGGAAGACCACGCCTGTGGAGACCGCGCCGACCTGGTGGCCCGCACGGCCCACGCGCTGGAGGCCGGATGCCACGGACGGCGGTGACTCGACCTGGACGACGAGGTCCACCGCGCCCATGTCGATGCCGAGCTCCAGGCTGGACGTGGCGACCACCGCGGGCAGGCGGCCCGCCTTCAGGTCCTCCTCGACGAGAGCGCGCTGCTCCTTGGAGACCGAGCCGTGGTGGGCGCGGGCGATGACCGGCGGGGCACCTTGGGCCGCGCCCGAACCGCCCATCAGCTCGGCCGGCGCGTGGTGCTCCTCCAGGGGCTCGCCCGTCGCCCTCTCGTACGCGATCTCGTTGAGCCGGTTGCAGAGGCGCTCCGCCAGGCGGCGGGAGTTGGCGAAGACGATCGTCGAGCGGTGGGACTGGACGAGGTCGGCGATTCTCTCCTCGACGTGAGGCCAGATGGAGGGGCGCTCGGCTCCCGTGTCGGAGTCCGCGACGGGGGAGCCGCCGAGCTCGCCCAGGTCCTCGACGGGCACGACCACGGAGAGGTCGAATTCCTTGCCTGACGGGGGCTGCACGATCTCGACCTTGCGGTGGGGGGAGAGGTAGCGGGCGACCTCGTCCACCGGGCGGACGGTGGCCGAGAGGCCGATGCGGCGGGCCGGCTTCGGCAGCAGTTCGTCCAGGCGCTCCAGGGTGAGGGCGAGGTGGGCGCCGCGTTTCGTGCCCGCGACCGCGTGCACCTCGTCCAGGATCACCGTCTCGATGCCCGTCAGCGCGTCGCGCGTGGCCGACGTGAGCATCAGGAACAGCGACTCCGGGGTCGTGATCAGGATGTCCGGCGGGCGGGTGGACAGCGCGCGGCGCTCGGCGGGCGGGGTGTCGCCGGAGCGGATGCCGACCTTCACCTCGGGCTCGGGCAGGCCCAGGCGCACGGCTTCCTGCCGGATGCCGGTCAGCGGGCTGCGCAGGTTTCGCTCCACGTCGACCGCGAGGGCCTTCAGCGGGGACACGTACAGGACCCGGCAGCGCTTCTTCGGGTCGGCCGGGGGTGGGGTCGAGGCCAGCTGGTCCAGGGCGGCCAGGAACGCTGCCAGGGTCTTGCCCGAGCCGGTGGGGGCCACGACCAGCACGTCCGAGCCCTCGCCGATGGCTCGCCACGCTCCGGCCTGGGCCGCGGTGGGCGCGTCGAAGGCACCCGTGAACCAGGCACGGGTCGCTGGTGAGAAGCCGTCCAGGGCTCGGTGTGCGGAGCTGACCATGCGTCCATCCTGCACCCGGGCACTGACAACGGGGCTGACCTGCGGAGGGATCGGTTGCGGGGGATTCGCTGTGAGGGGTTGGCTGCGGGCCGGTGGGTTGCGCGGCTGTCGTCGTTTTGGGTCGGGGCCGGTCCGGGGGTGTCCGTCCTCGGTCTGGCGCGGAATCGGTTTGCTTTCACGGGGGTGCAGTCGACGCGCCATCCGCTGCGGGCGGACACCCCCGGACCGGCCCCTTCCGTTGTCCGGCGGCTGCTGGGCGTGGGGTGTGCCCGTCTCGTGTTTGCCCCGGTGGCGGAGAATGGGGGGCATGGCTGGAGCTGGGAAGGAGCGGGCTCGGCACTGGCAGTATGCGGAGCTGCCCGGTGTCGATCTGCTGCGGGCTCGGTATGTGCAGAAGACCTTTGTCCGGCATACGCATGAGAACTTCGTCATCGCCGCCATCACCGATGGTGTCGAGGTCTTCCGGCACGGTGGGGCGGATCAGTACGTGGGGGTCGGCTCGCTGGCGCTGGTCAATCCCGATACGTCGCACACGGGGCGGGCAGGGGTGCCCGAGGGCTGGCGGTACGGGGCCGTCTATCCGTCGCCGGAGCTGGTCGCGGAGATCGCTGCCGAGACCACCGCTCTTCGTGGCACTCCGGGGTTCGTGAGCCCGGTTCTCGATGATCCGTATGCCGTGACGCTGGTTCATCAGGTGTTGCGGGCCGCCGAGGAGGGCAACGCGCTCGCTGCCGACACCTTGTTGCGCGTTGCCGTGACCCGGTTGCTGCGGGTGAACGGCGGGCCGCTGCCGGAGCGGGTCCTGCGGACCGCGGGAGCCGGGGTGGCGGCACGCGCGCGTGCCGTTCTCGAGGAGCAGATCGTGGAGCCGCCCACTCTGGAGCGGCTCGCCGGCGATCTCGGGACCAGTCCCTTCGCGCTGTTGCGTGCCTTTCGGGACGCCTATGGGATGCCCCCGCACGCGTGGCTGACCGATGTCCGGGTACGGCGTGCGCGTCGGTTGCTGGACTCGGGTGTCGCGCCCGCGGAGGCGGCCGTCGCGGTGGGGTTCACGGACCAGCCGCACCTCAATCGGCACTTCACGCGGATCGTGGGCGTGCCGCCGGGCGCGTATCAGCGCGAGCGCAAGAACGTACAAGAATCGCGGCGGGAGATTCTCGTACCGTCCGGGGCGTGGCAGAACACGCAGCTCTCGCAGACATACGCAGTGAAGACGGCGGAAAACCCGACGCCGCCGTCGTACGGGACGCCCTCGGAGTCGGGGTCGCCGTCGGACTGTCCGGGTTCGCCTTCGGCGTGACCTCGGTGGGCAGCGGGCTCACGCTGCTGCAGACCTGCGCACTGAGTCTTCTGGTGTTCACCGGCGCCTCCCAGTTCGCACTGGTGGGGGCGCTGGCAGGCGGGGGGAACCCGTTCACGGCCGCGGCGGGCGCGTTCTTCCTGGGGGTGCGCAACGCCTTTTACGGACTGCGTCTGTCGCAGTTGTTGGCACTCCCGCGCGCGGTGCGGCCGTTCGCCGCCCAGTGGGTCATCGACGAGACCACCGCCGTGGCCCTCGCCCAGCCCACGCGGCGCAGCGTGCGGATCGGCTTCACCGTCACCGGGCTCACCCTCTACGTGCTGTGGAACCTCACCACGCTGCTCGGCGCGCTGGGCGCCGACGCCATCGGCGACACCGACGCCTGGGGCCTGGACGCGGCCGGGCCCGCCGTCTTCCTGGCGCTGCTCGCGCCCATGATCAAGACCACCACGGAGCGGGTTGTCGCGGGGCTCGCGGTCGTCCTGGGGCTCGGGCTGCTGCCCGTCCTGCCCGCCGGTGTTCCCGTCCTGGTGGCCGCGCTCGCCGCCCCGGCCGTCCTGTGGGCGGAAGGGCGTCGCCGGGCGCGCACCGGGCCGGCCGAAGACGACGACACCGTGGGGGAGGGGCGTTGAACATCTGGATCGCCATCGGCCTCACCGCCGTCGGTTGCTATGCCGTCAAGCTCATCGGGCTGCTGATTCCCGCGGGCCTGCTGGAGCGACCGCTCGTCCAGCGGCTCGCCGCTCTGTTGCCCGTCGCCCTGCTGGCCGCCCTCACGGCCCAGCAGACGTTCGCCGACGGACGCGTCCTGGTGCTGGACGCGAAGGCGGCGGGGCTTGCCGCGGCCGGCGTGGCGCTGCTGTTGCGTGCCCCGTTCCTGCTGGTCGTCGCCGCGGCCGTGCTCGTCACGGCGGGGGTGCGGGCGATGGCTGGATGAGGAGGGCCGGGCCGGGGAGGGGCGGGCTGAGGTGACGTTTGGGCTGAGGAGGGGCACGCGTGCGTGTGCACCCTGATCAAGGTCCCGTCGGCGATCGGCAGCGGATTTTGGCGGCCATTGGTTGGGACAGGTCCGCGAGCGGGATGGGCGGCGATGTCATCCGACGGGCAGTCCATGGGCCCGCAGGGTGCGCAGGGCCTCGATCGTCTCGATCGGGCGTGCCTCCAGGGCCGTGCTCGGTGCCCACTGGCGTCGGCGGGTCGGCCAGCCGCCGTCCTCCTGCTGTCGGCTCACCAGGAACTCCAGGGAGCCCGTCATCTCGGCGTCGGTGAACCACGCGCGCGCGAGTGAGCCCGGGGTCTTCGCGTAGTCGTACGGGAAGTGGTGCTCCCCCGGCGCGTAACCGGGGGCCACGGGGAACGCGTCGAGACGCGCCGGGTCCAGCGCCGCGAGCCGGTGCTCGCGCACCAGGCGGCCGAGCCGGTCGGCGGCCGCCTCCGCGCGCGGGCGGTCGGGCGCAGAGTCCAGGAAGGCCACGGCCGCCTCGATCTCGTACGGATGCGACTTGTCCAGGGACTCCACCGCCTGCCAGCAGAAGTCGGTGGCCCTGAACAGCCAGGCGTGCCAGACCTCGTTGCGGTGCAACAAGCCCACCACGGGGCCGGTGGCGAGGAGTTCGCTGGGTGGGTCGTCGACGATCGGCAGGAAGGGCGCCGCCGGAAAGCCGCGCTGGCTGGGATGGATCGTCGGCAGTGCCCCGTCCTGCGTCGACACGGAGGTCAGATAGCGGCACATGCGCTCCACCCGCTGCCCGCCGCAGCGCCCGATCGAGTCCAGGACGCGCAGAGCGTGCCCGGTGTGCAGGGGCTGGCTGACCGGGCCGCGCAGATCGGGTTCCAGCGCGTGACCGTACCCGTCGTCCTCGTTGCGGTAGGCGGACAGCGCGGTCTCGACCGCGTCCGCACTGCCACCCAGGAAGTGGTACGCGAAACGATGCTGCTCCAGCACGCGCGCGGTGAGCCAGACGAAGCGCTCGGCGCGGGCGAGGGGGGTGTGCGCCGGGGGCGTCGGGGGGAGTGGAGATGCTCCTGTTTCGGCCATGAGTCAGACCGTAGGACGGAAAGCGTTCTCGGCAAGCGGTCCCGGCCCTGGCCCACTCTCAGGGGCGGGATACTGGAGTCATGCGGTTGACGGTCTTCTGGCAGCGAATGGCGGATCACTTCGGAGCGGGGTACGCCGATACCTTCGCGCGCGACCACGTGATGTCGGAACTCGGTGGACGCACGGTGCGGCAGGCGCTGGACGCGGGCTGGGAGGCGAAGGACGTGTGGCGCGCGGTGTGTACAGCGGTGAACGTTCCCTACGAAAACCGCTGACGGGCCACGAAGATCCGGGGGCGGGGGTCGATTGTCGGAGGCGTGGGCGAGACTTGGTCCGTGGCATCGACAGATGAGACCGCGCACGTCGGTCAGCAGGCATCCCCGCTCGGCACGACACCCCCCAGGCCCCCGGCCGGGAGCGCGGCCGAGACGGGTGCCCGCATGCCGCGCTGGCTGCCGCGGGCCATGGTGCTCGCCCTCACTCTCATCGCCTGTTTCCAGCTGGGCAGTTGGGCCTTCCACGAGCTGACCGGGCTGCTGATCAACATCCTGATCGCGTTCTTCCTGGCGCTCGCCATCGAGCCCGCGGTGAGCTGGATGGCCTCGTACGGCATGCGCAGAGGCCTGGCCACCGGGATCGTGTTCCTCTTCGTGATGATCGCCAGCGCGGGCTTCGTCACGCTGCTCGGCTCGATGCTCGCGGGACAGATCATCGACATGGTCGAGGACTTCCCGAAGTACGTCGACTCGGTGATCAGCTGGATCAACACGACCTTCCACACGGAGCTCAGCCGCGTCGACATCCAGGAGGGCCTGCTGCGCTCCGACTGGCTGCGGAAGTACGTGCAGAACAGCGCGAGCGGTGTCCTGGACGTGTCCACACAGGTGCTGGGCGGACTCTTCCAGCTCCTGACGATCACACTGTTCGCCTTCTACTTCGCCGCCGACGGCCCACGGCTGCGGCGCGCCCTGTGCTCCGTACTGCCGCCCGCCCGGCAGGCCGAGGTGCTGCGCGCGTGGGAGATCGCAGTCAACAAGACCGGCGGCTATCTGTACTCGCGCGGGCTGATGGCCCTGATCTCCGGCGTAGCTCACTACATCCTGCTGGAGTCCCTCGGCGTGAACTACGCGCCCGTGCTCGCAGTCTGGGTGGGCCTGGTCTCGCAGTTCATCCCCACCATCGGCACGTACCTCGCGGGCGCCCTGCCGATGCTGATCGCCTTCACGGTCGACCCCTGGTACGCGCTGTGGGTGCTGATCTTCGTCGTGGTCTACCAGCAGTTCGAGAACTACGTGCTGCAGCCCAAGCTGACCGCGAAGACCGTGGACATCCACCCGGCGGTCGCCTTCGGGTCGGTCATCGCGGGCACCGCACTCCTCGGCGCGGTCGGCGCGCTGATCGCCATCCCGGCGGTCGCCACGCTGCAGGCCTTCCTGGGGGCCTATGTGAAGCGGTACGACGTCACGGACGACCCCCGGGTCCACGGGCGCCGGCAGCGGACCACGGGCACTCTCCTCGCACGCATACGTCGCGCGCTGAAGGGGCCCCGGGAGGCGCGGGCGGCGGAGGACGAAGAACCCCGCGACGCCTCCTAGCGCACCGGCGCGGCGCCCGTACGACCCTGGAAACAGGCGGGAGACACGGCTCGCGACACGCTCCCGTCGAAGCGCGTGGTGCGCTTGACACCAAAATCGAACATCCATTCTGATGGAGGCTCCGGCGAAGCCCGAGACGGGATGTCGACGGGGATTTGGTGGAGAAGCGCCCGAGTTATCCACAGGCCGGACGGGCGTCGGGGCGCATTGTCAGTGGCAGGCGTTAGCGTCTTTGACGTGAAGCGATCGACTCAAGCAAATCGGGTGGAACCCATGGCAGCAGGTACTGACCGCGAGAAGGCGCTCGACGCCGCTCTCGCCCAGATTGAACGGCAATTCGGGAAGGGCGCGGTGATGCGCCTCGGCGAGCGGCCGAACGAGCCCATCGAGGTCATCCACACCGGGTCGACCGCACTCGATGTCGCACTCGGCGTCGGCGGTCTGCCGCGCGGCCGCGTGGTCGAGGTGTACGGCCCGGAGTCCTCCGGCAAGACGACCCTGACCCTGCACGCGGTGGCGAACGCGCAGAAGGCCGGCGGCCAGGTCGCCTTCATCGACGCGGAGCACGCCCTCGACCCCGAGTACGCGAAGAAGCTCGGCGTCGACATCGACAACCTGATCCTGTCGCAGCCGGACAACGGCGAGCAGGCTCTGGAGATCGTGGACATGCTGGTCCGCTCCGGCGCCCTCGACCTCATCGTCATCGACTCCGTCGCCGCGCTCGTGCCGCGCGCGGAGATCGAGGGCGAGATGGGCGACTCGCACGTGGGTCTCCAGGCCCGCCTGATGAGCCAGGCCCTGCGGAAGATCACCAGCGCGCTCAACCAGTCGAAGACCACGGCGATCTTCATCAACCAGCTGCGCGAGAAGATCGGCGTGATGTTCGGCTCCCCGGAGACCACGACCGGTGGCCGGGCGCTCAAGTTCTACGCCTCGGTGCGGCTCGACATCCGCCGTATCGAGACGCTGAAGGACGGCACGGACGCGGTCGGCAACCGCACCCGCGTGAAGGTCGTCAAGAACAAGGTCGCCCCGCCCTTCAAGCAGGCCGAGTTCGACATCCTCTACGGGCAGGGCATCAGCCGCGAGGGCGGCCTGATCGACATGGGCGTGGAGAACGGCTTCGTCCGCAAGGCCGGCGCCTGGTACACGTACGAGGGCGACCAGCTCGGTCAGGGCAAGGAGAACGCGCGCAACTTCCTCAAGGACAACCCCGACCTCGCCAACGAGATCGAGAAGAAGATCCTGGAGAAGCTGGGCGTCGGTGTGAAGCCGGAGAAGCCCGCCGCCGAGCCGGGCGCGGACGCGGCGGTGTCGGCAGCGTCGGACGAGGCCGCGAAGACGGTTCCCGCTCCCGTTGCCAAGGCCGTCAAGCCCAAGGCCGCGGCGGCCAAGAGCTAGTCCGTGACACGGCGAACCGACTGGGCCGAGTACGTTCACCCCGCCGCCTCCGAAGGGAAGAGGCGCGGGGGTGACAGCGGCACGGCCGGAGACAGCGACAGGGCATACGACACTGACGGGCCGTACGGTCTCGGGGCCTGGGACGCCAAGGCCGCGTACGGCGATCCGGAGGGGGACGGACGGCCGGACGACAGCCCGCGCCGCGATGACGGTCCGTACCGCGGCGACGATTCGCGGGACGGTGACACCACGCCGAGCGGCGGCTCGCGCCGCGGCTCCGGCCGACGCGGTGACGACGGCTGGTCGTACGAGGGCGACGGCCCGCAGAGCACGGGGGAACGGGGTGCCGGAGCCCCGCGCGGTGGCGGCCGTGGTGGACGTGGCCGCGGTCGGCGGCGTGGTTTCGGCGAATCGCCTGCCGACGGCGACCCACAGGACGGAGGCTCCTCTGCCTCGTCGAGGGCCGAGAAGGGGGAGCCCCCAGGGGACCCGGCTGAGCGGGCGCGGGGCATCTGCCTGCGCCTGCTCACCGGGACCCCGCGCACGCGGAAACAACTCGCGGACGCGTTGCGCAAGCGCGAGATCCCGGACGACGTGGCGGACGAGGTGCTCTCCCGCTTCGAAGAGGTCGGGCTGATCAACGACAGTGCCTTCGCCGATGCCTGGGTGGAGTCACGGCATCACGGCCGGGGCCTGGCCCGGCGGGCGCTCGCCAGGGAGCTGCGGACCAAGGGCGTGGACTCCGCACTGATCGACGAGGCCGTCGGACAGCTCGACTCCGAGCAGGAGGAGACCACCGCACGCGAACTCGTCGCTCGCAAGCTGCGCTCCACGCGCGGCCTCGACCGCGACAAGCGGATACGACGCCTCGCGGGCATGCTCGCCCGCAAGGGCTACTCCGAAGGCATGGCCCTCAGAGTGGTCCGGCAGGCGCTGGAGGAAGAGGGCGAGGAAACGGAGTTCCTCGATGACGGCGAGGGGTTCTGAGACGGGCCCTTGAGGAGGCGTGGGGCTGCCTCCGGGCCGACCGGTTCCGGGCCCCGGGCACGGTGGACGCGCGGGGGCGCCCATCGCATCCGGGTCCGGGCCGGGACGGGGTGGAGCGTGGTGGGGCAGTGCAGGGCAGGGCGGAAGGGGCTGGGCGGGGCGCGGGTTCCCGGGGCCAGCACTGACACCGACGCCAGCACTGACGTCAGCACCGACATCGGCGTCGGAAGCCCGCGCCGGCACCGGAGCGCCCCGCTCCGGACGAGCACCAACTCCCCTCCGGGAAGCCTCCGTTGCCAAGAGCGAGGGTGGGGTTAACCCCCGGTCCAAGACGCTGGCCGACCGCAGTGCACAGACCCCTGTGCACAGGCGACTGTGTACGCATGGCACAGGAACCCGGCGCCACCGACCCTGCTGAGCAGGGACGCACGCGTCCCGACCCCGCGAAACCGGAGCACACAGCTCCCGACCCCGACCCCCGCCCGGCCCCCGTCGAGCTCTCCGATCTCGCCGCGCTCAAGGCACTCGCCCAGCCCCGGCGGCAGTGGATGCTGCAGCACCTCACTGTGCACGGCCCCGCCACGTCCGCGACGCTCGCCAGGGCGCTCGGGCTCAACACCGGGGCCACGAGCTACCACCTGCGCGAACTCGCGCGCTACGGCTTCGTCGAGGAGACGGGCACCGCCGGACACGGCCGCGAACGTTGGTGGCGAGCCATACCCGGCGACCGCCGCTTCCCGCCGCGCAGCCGTCAGAGCCCCGAGATGCGGCTCGTGATGGACGAGCTGAACCACCACGCGTACGCCGCCGACCTCGAACTCTTCGAGCAGCTCCAGCGGGACGCGGCGGACGAGCCATGGGCCGACGCCTTCCCGTACTCGCGCGGCACGATCCGGCTGACGCTCCCCGAACTGCGCGAGTTCTTCGAGGAGTACATCGCGCTCCTCAACCGCTACAAGCGTCCCGAGGCGGACACGCCGGCCGACGCGCGCACGGTACTCACCCGATTCCTCGCCTTCCCCGCCCAGGCCGCCGCCGCAGACGCGCCCGCCCCTGACTCCCCGCCCGGCTCCGCTCCCGACACCGCAGACGACGGAAGAGAGACCGAGACCCCATGATGCTTCGCTACGCCCTGCGGACCGTCCGCCACCGCAAAGGCGGATTTCTCGGTGCCTTCCTCGCCCTGATGTGCGCGGCAGCCCTCATCACCGCCTGCGGCACCCTCCTCGAAACCGGACTGCGCGGCACCATCGGCACCGAGCGCTACGCCGCCACCCCCGTCGTGGTCTCCGCCGACCAGAACGTCCACCAGACCACGGTCAAGCAGAAGAAGGGCAAGACGAAGACCAAGCACAAGGCCAAGCCCATCGCCGAACGGGCCTGGCTGTCCGAGAACCTCACCACGAGGCTCAGCCGAGTCCCCGGTGCCGAACGTGTCATCCCCGAACTGACCTTCCTCGCCGAGCCGTTGACGCCCACCGGAACCGGCGGTCGCACCGCCTACGGCCACGCCTGGGACTCAGCGGCCCTCACGCCGTACACCCTCGCCACCGGAACCCCTCCCCGAGCCCGGGACGACCTGGTCGTCGACCGCTATCTCGCCGACCGAGCCCGGCTGAAGCTAGGCGACCGCGTGACCGTCCAGTCCACCCAGAGTCCGCGCACGTATCGCATCACCGGCATCGCCGCGCCCAGTGGAGACGAGATACGCCACCAGACCTCGCTCTTCTTCTCCACCGCCGAAGCCCGTCACCTCGCCGCACACCCCGGCCAGGTCACGGCGATCGGCGTCGTCCCGGCCAGGGGCACCGACACCGCCGACCTCAAAGCAGCCGTGGCCAAGGCGTTGCGCGGCACGACCGCGCAGGTCAGCGCAGGAGACGAGCGCGGTCCCGTCGAGTTCCTGGACGCGGCCGCCGCCCGGATCAAGCTCGTCAGCATGGGAGGAGCGATGGGCGGCACGTCCCTGCTCGTCGCCGTCCTCGTGGTCGTCGGCACCTTCGCGCTCTCCGTGCAGCAGAGGCACCGCGAACTCGCCCTGCTGCGCGCCATCGCCGCCACACCGGGACAGATCCGCAAGCTCCTCGGCCGCGAGGCCCTGTTGGTCGGCGCGGCCGCCGGAGTCGCCGGAGCTCTCGCTGGGCTACCGCTCGGCAGCTGGCTGCACAGCAGGTTCGTCGCCCTGGGAGCCGTGCCCGCCACGCTTCAGCACACCGTCAGTGTGTTCCCGCTGTTCGCCGCCGTCGCCGCCACCCTCGTCGGTGCCTGGGCCGCGGCTCGTGTCTCCTCACGCCGCATCGCCCGTATTCGCCCGGCCGAGGCGCTCGCCGAAGCCGCCGCCGAGAGCGGCCGCCCCGCCTGGGGGCGCATCCTCGCCGGGCTCGTGCTGCTCGCCGGAGGTACGGTCCTCGTCGCCGTACTCAGCATCCTGCGAACCGAGCCGGCATCGACTCCCGTGACGTTCCTGGCCGTTGTCGTCCTCGCCTCGTCCGTCGCCCTGCTCGGCCCGCTCCTGGTGAGGGCGGCCGCGGCGGTCCTGGGCGCCCCGCTGCGACTCAGCGGCCCGGGCGGCAGGCTCGCCACCGCCAATCTGCGGGGCAACGCCGCCCGCATGGCCTCCGTCGTCACCCCGCTCACCCTCCTCATCGGTATGACCTGCACCGTCCTCTTCGTCCAGCCGACCCTGGGACACGCCGCCCGCGCCCAGGCCCGCGAGGGCATCCGCGCGGACTGGGTCCTCGCCGCCGAGGGCCCCGGCGTCCCGGCAGAAGCCGCACGGCAGCTGCGTACGGACCGCGATGTCGCCACCGAAGTCGTCCGGACGACCGTCCGTGTCGGCCTCGACAAGTACGCGGCACAGGGCGTCAGCCCCGCCGGCCTCACCCGCACCTGGGACCCCGACGTCACCGCCGGCTCCCTCGCCGAGCTCACCAACAAAACCGTCGCCGTCAGCGAACTCGCCGCGGACCAGCTCCACTTGAAGCCCGGCAGCACGCTGAAACTCACCCTCGGCGACGGCACGCCCGCCACCCTCACCGTCGCCGCCGTCTACGCCAAGGGCCTCGGCTTCGGTGACCTCACCATGGCCCACGACCTGGTCGCCCGCCACGTCGACAACCCGCTCGCGGCAACCGTCCTCGTCTCCACCGCCCGTTCACAGGAAGAACTCGCGGCCGCCGTCCGGAAGTTCCCGGGAGTCCGGGTCGTCTCACCGGCCACCGCGGACTCGCTGCAGGCCGAGCGCCTGCAGGCCAACGCCGAGGTCAACTACTTCGCCATGGGGCTCGTTCTCGCCTTCACCGCCATCGCGGTCGTCAACACGCTCGCGATGTCGGTCTCCGAGCGTGTACGGGAGTTCGCGCTGCTCCGACTCGCCGGTGCCACGCGTCGCCAGGTACTGCGGATGCTGCGGACCGAGGCCCTGTCGGTGCTGCTCCTCGCCACGACCCTCGGCAGCGGCATCGCGCTCGCCGTCCTCACTGCCTTCAGCATCGGGATGACAGGCAGCGCGGCCCCGGCCGTCACACCCCTGGTGTACGTCACGGTGGTCGCCGCCGCCGGACTGCTCGCCCTCGTCGGCACCGCGCTGCCGGGCCGGGTGGCCCTCAAGGCGCGGCCGGTCACGGTGGCAACGGCCAGGGAGTGACCTGAGGGGGCTGGGAGTAAGGGGTGGTGCGCAATGGTGGGGGCCCCTTACTCGAAGGGGCCCCCACCGCTAACTATGCCCAAGTGGGCAGCGGAGTACGCCGACAGGGGAGGCTTTGTGTGCGGCAGGAACCGCCGCAGGGCACCCCGGGCAGGGGCGTGTATCTCCGACCTGGGCCAGGCAGGGCCGCGGCTCCGACCCGCGCACCTGGTTGGGCACCCGGTTGGGACGTAGCCCGGATCAGTAAGTCTGGCCGGAGGCCTGACCGGAGCTCTGGCCGGACGTCTGAGGAGCCACAGGCAGGCCGGCCGCACGCCAAGCCTGGAAGCCGCCCACCAGGTCTGTCGCCCGGTGGAGTCCCAACTGGCGCAGGGACGCGGCCGCGAGGCTCGACGCGTAGCCCTCGTTGCAGACGATCACGACGCGCAGGGCATGGCTCGTGGCTTCGGGAGCGCGATGGCTGCCCTGGGGGTCGAGGCGCCACTCCAGTTCGTTGCGCTCGACGACGAGGGCGCCGGGGATCAGCCCGTCGCGCTCGCGCAGTGCCGCGTACCGGATGTCGACCAGCAGGGCCTCGCCCGCCCGCGCGGCCTCGTGGGCGGCGTCGGCCTCGACCCGGTCGAGGCCCTCACGGACCCGCTCCAGCAACTCGTCGATCCCGACCGGGGTTTCGGCTCGCAGGGGGCCTTCGGCGGTCACTGCCAGTCCGCCGGGCGCTCGACCTGCTCAAGGCGCAGGACCTGGCCGCTGCGGCTGTAGCGACGGATCTGCGGCAGCGGCGGATAGTACGCGTGGACGGAGATCGCGTGCTCCTCCGTGGACTCGTTGAGCACCTCGTGCACATGGTGACGACCGAAGGAACGGCCCTTGCCCGCTCCCAGCCGCCGTTCCCGGTCGATGCCCTCGGTCAGTTCGAGGGTCTTCCAGCCGTCGGTGGGCAGCCGCGCGGTGAGCGAGTGCTCCTTGAGCTCGCCCGACGCCGTGAGGAAGGCGCCGACCGACTCGGCGTGATCGTGCCAGCCGGTGCCCGTACCGGGCGGCCAGCCGATGAGCCAGGCCTCGCTGCCGCCGGGCCCTTCGAGGCGCACCCATGTACGGCCCTCGGGGTCGAGCGGGAGAGAGGAGATCAGCTCGGCGTCACCGGCCGTGCGCCGGACGAAGTCGAGCAGCTCGGCCTGCGTGGGGCCGTGAGCCGGAGCGGCGGCAGAGGCAGCGGGCGTCAGGGAAGGGGAGACAGACACGGGTACCGTCCTGGTCAGCGTTCGCGTGGGAGCGCGCGGGAACGACATCGGCGACGCGCGCGGGTGGAGAGGATGCGAATTCAGCAGGACGGGCGACACACGCAGCCCGCATAGCGGACGAGGTCCATATGGACCCTCCGCCACAGGCGCACACAGGTGTCGGTCACGATCTGGAGTACACCATGACGGTCCGGACCGGTCAACTCAGTGTCACCGACTGGACAGAGCCCGCTCAGGACGTACCCGCGGCGGCCTCCGCCGTGGCCCGGGGGCCGCCCAGGGCCGCCTCCGCCGCCTCGTACAGATCCGCCGGGCGCACCCCGCTCAACGCCGTGACCAGGTGTCCGTCCGGGCGGATCAGCAGCACCGTGTGCGCCGCCGCACCCGGGTAGCTCTCGGCGACCAGCAGCTCGGCGTGGTGCGGCAGCGCGGTCACGGCGGCCGCGAGGCGCGGCATGATCCCGGCCGTCACCCAGTGCTTGCGCTCCCACACCCCGGTTCCCGGCGCGATCAGCAGGACCAGCAGCGCCCCGTGGCCCAGCCGGTCCCGCAGCCGTACGAAGGAACCGTCCTCCGCCGTCACCCGTACATCGGTGACCTGGTCGCCCACCGCCGTGCCGACCTCGGCCGACGACTCGGCGCGTGGAGGCGCGAGAGGCGAATCGGCGTACGCCCCCGGCGCGCCCAGCGGGCCGCGCCCCAAATGACCGTCGGTGAGCAACGAGTCATGGCCGCGGGCCGACCCGGGCACCGCCGAGCGCAGTCCTCCGGCACGCAGTATCGGCAGCGCCTGGTCCGCGGCGCGCAGGCGCGCGGCGACGACCGCGCGCCGCTCCACCTGGTAACTGTCGAGCAGCGCCTCGTGCGGGCCGTGGTGCCAGGCGAGGGACAGCTTCCACGCGAGGTTGTCGGCGTCCCGCAGACCGTCGTCGAGGCCCTGCGTACCGAGCGCACCGAGCAGATGCGCGGCGTCCCCGGCCAGGAAGACACGGCCGGCCCGCCAACGGCGCGCCAGCCGGTGATGCACCGTGTGGACTCCGGTGTCCAGCAGCTCGTACGGGGGTGTCGTGCCCCCGCTCCAGCCCGCGAGGGTCTCGCGGACGCGCGCCACCAGCAGATCCGGCGTGACCAGGTCCTTGCCCGGCGGCAGCAGCCAGTCCAGGCGCCACACGTCGTCCGCGAGCGGGCGTGCGGTCACCTCCCCGGCCGAGGGGCCCGACGTCCGCCACGGCGGCATCCGGTGCAACAACGCCTCGCCGGGCCACGGAAGTTCCGTACGCAGCGCGGCGACGGCGTGTCGCTCCACGGCGGTGCGACCGGGGAAGCGGATGTCCTGGAGCTTGCGCACCGTCGAGCGCGGTCCGTCGCAGCCGATCAGGTAGCTGCCGCGCCACCAGGTGCCCTTGGGTTCGCGGGTGTGCGCCGTGACGCCCGAGGTCTCCTGCTCGATCGAGTCGAGGCGGCTGTCCACGGCGACCTTGACCAGACGCTGGGTCGCGATGGCGGCCCTGAGCGCGGCGGTCAGTACGTGCTGGGGGACATGCAGCGGTGCGGGCTCGTCGTCGCCGAACGTGATCTGCCGCATCACCTGCTTGCGCCGCATCGACCGCCATCCGGCCCAACGGAAACCGGCCTCGGCGAGCGGGAACCCTGTCAGCCGCTCGACCAGCGCGGTGGTGTCCTCGCGCAGTACGACCGTGCGCGCGAGCCTCTGTTCGTCCTTGCCGGGACCCTCGTCCAGGACGACGGACGGGACTTCCTGGCGGGCCAGCGCCAGGGCGAGCGTGAGTCCGACGGGCCCCGCTCCGACGATGATCACCGGGTCCACGGCGCGGCGCCCCCTGCCCGGAGAGGTGTACCGAGGGTCTTACCGGGAGTGGCAGGTGGAGCGGGGTGCACGATCACAGAACGTATGCAACCCATTGCCGGTGCTTGCGTCAAGTGACGGAGGCAGTGGCGATCACGCCACTGCCTCCGGTTGCTCACATCTCGTCAGTTCTTCGGTGTGCGCGGGTCGTTCACGGACCCTTGTCGACCTCGTGGGTGACGTCCACGTGGTCGCCGGGCGCACTGAGCTCGTCGACCGCGTCCACTCCGAGGACCGCACCGGTGGACTTCTTGCCGCGGCGCAGCCTGCCCTCCAGCCAGCTCGCGAAACTTGTGAGGGCGAAGTTGATCACGATGTAGATGACCGCGACGATCGTGAAGCTGGCGATGGTGTTCGCGCCGTAGTAGGCGCTCATCGGGCTCACGGCCGCCATCAGGTCGGGGAAGGTGAGGACGGCGCCACCGAGTGCCGTGTCCTTCACGATCACCACGAGCTGGCTGACGATCGCCGGCAGCATCGCCGTGACCGCCTGCGGCAGCAGGATGAACCGCATCACCTGGTTCTTGCGCAGACCGACCGCCAGAGCGGCCTCGGACTGGCCCCTGGGCAGCGACAGGATGCCCGCCCGGACGATCTCCGCGAGGACCGAGGAGTTGTAGAGCACCAGGCCGGTGACGACCGCGTACAGCGGACGGTCGTCCGCATTGACGTTCGTGTACTCCGAGAACAGCGCGAGTCCGAAGATCATGAGGACCAGCACCGGGATGGCGCGGAAGAACTCCACCACGGCGCCGGCCGGAACGCGTACCCAGGCATGCTCGGACAGCCGGGCGATACCGAGGACGGCACCGAGCGGCAGTGCGATGACCATGGAGAGAGCCGCGGCCTTGAGCGTGTTCTGCAGACCGGGCCAGAGGTACGTGCTCCAGGCTTCGGTGCCGGTGAAGAAGGGCTTCCACAGCACCCACTCCAGCTGGCCCTTCTCGTCGAGCATGGTGTACACCCACCACAGCACCGCGGCGAGGGCGGCGAGGAACACCACGGAGAACACGACGTTCCGCCGCTTGGCCCGCGGGCCCTGGGCGTCGTACAGGACCGAGCTCATCGCTTCACCGCCACCTTCTTGCTCACCCAGCCGAGGATCAGACCGGTCGGCAGCGTCAGACACACGAATCCGAATGCGAAGACCGCGGAGATCGCGATGAGCTGCGCCTCGTTCTCGATCATCTCCTTCATCAGCAGCGCCGCCTCGGCGACACCGATCGCGGCGGCCACCGTGGTGTTCTTGGTCAATGCGATCAGAACGTTCGCCAGCGGGCCGACGACGGAACGGAACGCCTGGGGCAGCACGATCAGCGTCAGCACCTGCGTGAAGTTCAGGCCGATGGCGCGCGCCGCCTCGGCCTGGCCGACAGGCACCGTGTTGATGCCGGACCGCAGTGCCTCACACACGAATGCCGACGTGTACACGATCAGACCGAGCACCGCGAGCCGGAAGTTCGTGGTGTCGACCTGGTCCGATCCGAGGCTGATGCCCAGCGTCTGATTGAGGCCGAGCGAGGCGAACAGAATGATCACGGTGAGCGGGATGTTCCGCACGATGTTGACGTAGGCGGTACCGAAACCGCGCATGAGAGGCACCGGACCGACCCGCATGGCGGCCAGCAGGGTTCCCCAGATCAGGGAGCCGACGGCGGAGAGGACGGTGAGCTGCACCGTCGTCCAGAAGGCTTCCCACAGGTCGTAACCTTCAAGAAAGTCGAACACGATCTCCCGCGCTTCCGCGTGTGGGGAGGGGCCTTCCTGACAGGTGCGCCGTCCCGGAGGACGGCGCACCTGTCAGGTCAGGTCCCGCTTCACTTGACGATGTTGCCGATCTTCGGGGCGGGCTCGTTCTTGTAGTTCGCCGGGCCGAAGTTGGCCGTCACGGCCTTCTCCCACGCACCGTCGGCGACCATCTTCTCGAGAGCCGTGTCGATCTTGGCCTTGAGGTCGCTGCCCTTCTTGACGCCGATGCCGTAGTTCTCGTTGGTCATCTTGAAGCCGCCGAGCTTGAACTTGCCCTTGAAGTTCGCCTGCGAGGCGTAACCGGCGAGGATCGAGTCGTCCGTCGTCAGCGCGTCGAGCTGGCCGCTCTGCACACCGGTCAGGCACGCCGAGTACGTCGGGTACTCCTGCAGCTGGGCCTTGGGGGCGAGCTTGTCCTTGACGTTCTGCGCCGAGGTCGAGCCCGTCACCGAACACAGCTTCTTGTCGTTGAGGTCCTTCGGCGTCTTGATCGAGTCGTCGTCGGCGCGGATCAGGACGTCCTGGTGGGCCAGGAGGTACGGACCGGCGAAGTCGACCTTCGCGGCGCGCTCGTCGTTGATCGAGTAGGAGGCGGCGATGAAGTCGACGTCACCACGCTGGAGCATGGTCTCGCGGTCGGCGCTCTTCGCTTCCTTCCACTGGATCTGGTCCGCGTTGTAGCCGAGCTGCTTGGCGACGTACGTCGCGACGTCGACGTCGAAGCCCTCGTAGCCCTGCGGCGTTTTCTGGCCGATGCCGGGCTGATCGAACTTGATGCCGACGGTGATCTTCTTGCTGCCGCCGGAGCCGGTGTCAGCGCTGTCGCTGTCCTTGTCGTCCGAGCCGCAGGCGGTGGCCGTGAGGGCGAGTGCGAGGACGGCGGCCGAGGCGGCGGTGACCTTGCGGAGCTTCATGGTGAACATCCTTTGAGTGGTGAAGATGTGCGATCCGTCGGTGGCGGGTGACGCAGGCCGTCAGTGGTGCAGGATCTTCGACAGGAAGTCCTTCGCCCGGTCGCTGCGGGGGTTGCTGAAGAACTGGTCCGGCACAGCCTCTTCGACGATGCGTCCGTCCGCCATGAAGACGACGCGGTTGGCGGCCGAACGGGCGAAACCCATCTCGTGTGTGACTACAACCATCGTCATCCCGTCACGCGCAAGCTGCTGCATGACTTCGAGGACCTCGTTGATCATCTCCGGGTCGAGAGCCGACGTCGGCTCGTCGAAGAGCATGACCTTGGGGTCCATCGCCAGCGCCCGCGCGATCGCGACACGCTGCTGCTGACCGCCGGAGAGCTGGGCGGGGTACTTGTCCGCCTGCGTGGCGACACCCACCCGGTCGAGCAGCCCGCGGGCCTTCTCCTCCGCGGCCTTCTTGTCCGCCTTGCGGACCTTGAGCTGGCCCAGCATCACGTTCTCGAGCACCGTCTTGTGCGCGAAGAGGTTGAAGGACTGGAAGACCATGCCGACATCGGCCCGCAGCCGGGCCAGTTCCTTGCCCTCCTCGGGCAGCGGCTTGCCGTCGATCGAGATGTCTCCCGAGTCGATCATCTCCAGGCGGTTGATGGCGCGGCACAGGGTGGACTTTCCGGACCCGGAGGGCCCGATGACCACGACGACCTCACCACGCGCGATCGTCAGGTCGATGTCCTGGAGCACGTGCAACGCACCGAAGTGCTTGTTGACGTTCTTCAGTACGACCAGATCGTCGGCCGCGGGTACGGCGTCCTTGGTCACCGATACTTCGGTCATCGGCCTCTTGCTCCGTCCTCCTCGGTTGCGGAGGACAGTAGTGATGCCGCACGACCAGCGTCATTACATCTGAGGGGAAATTGAGCATAACGATCTGGTAGCAACCGGACACTCTTCGTGAAGGCCGTGGCGGGCACGTACCGGCTGCGTAACGGAAGTCGGCCGCGCCCCGAACACACTTGACGCCGTCAGCGTCATCGGACTGACTTCCAGGGGGCACGCGCGCGTGCCCACGTCTATCCACCGAAAACGTACGACCGATGAACCGAAGGGGGCCGGGATGAGACTGCTCCTCGTCGAGGACGACAACCACGTGGCCGCCGCTCTGTCCGCGGTCCTCGCACGTCACGGCTTCGACGTCACCCACGCCCGCAGTGGCGAGGAGGCCCTCCAGGCGCTCGTCCCCGAAGGCGCCGGCTTCGGAGTGGTGCTCCTCGACCTCGGCCTGCCCGACCAGGACGGCTACGAGGTCTGCGGCAAGATCCGCAAGCGCACCAGCATCCCCGTGATCATGGTCACCGCGCGTGCCGACGTGCGCTCCCGGATCCACGGCCTCAACCTCGGCGCCGACGACTACGTGGTGAAGCCGTACGACACCGGGGAGCTCCTCGCCCGTATCCACGCCGTCAGCCGGCGCACCGTCGCCGACGAGGCCGCGGCACCCGGCGAGACCGCACTGCACCTCGGACCCGTACGGATCGAACTGCCCACCCGGCAGGTCAGCGTGGACGGTTCGGTTGTCCAACTGACCCGCAAGGAGTTCGACCTTCTCGCCCTCCTCGCCCAGCGTCCCGGCGTCGTGTTCCGGCGCGAACAGATCATCAGCGAGGTCTGGCGCACCAGTTGGGAGGGGACCGGCCGCACCCTGGAGGTGCACGTCGCGTCCCTGCGCTCCAAGCTGCGCATGCCGGCCCTGATCGAGACCGTGCGCGGCGTCGGGTACCGGCTCGTCGCGCCCGCCGCGTAGCGGGGTCAGGTGCGCGCACGTCTCCTCCCGCTGCTCATCATCCTGATGGCGGCCGTACTGCTCGCCCTCGGCGTGCCCCTCGCCGTCAGCCTGGCGGCCGCCCAGCAGCAGAAGGTGGTCGTCGACCGGATCGACGACACGGCCCGCTTCGCGTCCCTCGCACAGTTCGTCACCGACCCGCCCAAGGGCTCACGGGTCGACTCCTCGGACGAGCGCCTCAACACGCTCGGCAGGGAACTCATCAAGTACAACGGGCTGTACGGCATCAAGGTCGGCGTGTTCTACCGCGACAACATCATGGCCAAGGCGCCCGCGGACTGGTACATCCCCGTGAAGGGCGAGGCCCGCGACGCCTTCGACGAGGCCTTCCAGAGCCGCCGCAGCCACGACCCCCAACAGGTCTGGCCGTGGCAACGGGACCGTCTCGTCGTGGCGTCCCCGGTCATCCGGGACGGTGATGTCATCGCCGTCGTGGTCACCGACTCGCCCACCGGACAGATGCGCTCCAAGATCCTGCGCGGCTGGCTGGTCATCGGCGTCGGCGAGATCGCCGCGATGCTCCTCGCGCTCAGCGCCGCGCTGCGCCTGACCGGCTGGGTGCTGCGGCCCGTACGCGTCCTCGACGCCACCACCCACGACATCGCGACCGGCCGCCTGAAGTCCCGCGTCGCGGCCGCGGGCGGGCCGCCGGAACTCAGACGCCTGGCCCGGTCGTTCAACGAGATGGCCGACAACGTCGAGGACGTGCTGGAACAGCAGCGCGCCTTCGTCGCCGACGCCTCGCACCAGCTGCGCAACCCCCTGTCCGCGCTGCTGCTGCGCATCGAACTGCTCGCCCTGGAACTGCCCGAGGGCAACGAGGAGATCGCCTCCGTCCGCACCGAGGGCAAGCGCCTCGCGCAGGTCCTGGACGACCTCCTGGACCTCGCCCTCGCCGAGCACGCCGAGGCGGACCTGCGGCTCACCGACATCGGCGAGCTCACCGCCGAGCGCGTGGCGTCCTGGTCGCCGGTCGCCGACGACAAGGGCGTACGACTCGTCGGGACCTGCCCCGCCACGACCGCGTGGGCCGACCCCGTCGCCCTCTCCAGCGCCCTGGACGCGGTGATCGACAACGCGCTGAAGTTCACCCCCGAGGGAGAGTCCGTCGAGGTCGAGGTGGCCTCCAACGGCGAGGTCTCGACCATCGTCGTCACCGACCTCGGCCCCGGCCTCAGCGACGAGGAACTCACCCGCGTCGGCGACCGCTTCTGGCGCAGCCCCGGCCACCAGAACGTCAAGGGCTCGGGCCTCGGCCTGTCCATCTCCCGCGCCCTGCTCTCGGCGGGCGGCGGCACCATCGCGTACGAGCACCACGAGCCGCACGGCCTGAAGGTGACGGTGAGCGTGCCGCGGACGGTGCCGGGAGCCTGAAACGGCCCCGTGAGCGGCGCCCGTGCCGTACCTGTGCCGCCGCCCCGGTCCTGCCGCCGTCCGAACCGCTACGGCTTGACCGAGCGGTAGTAGCGCCTCGCGCCCTCGTCCAGTTCCAGCGGGTCGGTGTAGATGGCGGTCCGCAGGTCCACGCGCTGTGCCGCGTGCACCTCCTCGCCGATGCGGTCGCGACTGTGGATCACCGTGCGGGTCATCCCCTCGGTCAGCGTCGTGTCCGTTCCCGCCCGGGTCACGAGCAGGTTCGCCACCGCGACCGTCTGCACGGAGACTCCGGACTGGGCACGGGGATAGGCCTCCGCCGGCATCACGGCGGACCGGTAGTACTCGGCCTCCTGGCCCTGCTCGTGCAGCTGCTCCACGAGGTCGGGGGTGATCGGGACCAGCCTGATGTCGAACCTGTTCGAGAGGTCGGTCACCGCACTCGTCGGGAGCCCGCCGGACCAGAAGAAGGCGTCGATCTTCTTCGATTCGAGCAGCTTCGGCATTTCCCCTATGCCGGCGGACACCGGCTGGATGTCCTTGTTCAGATCCAGGTCGGCCGCTCTCAGCACGTGCTCGGCGATGAGCCGCACCCCGGAGCCGGGCTGTCCCACCGCGACCTTCTTGCCCTTCAGCTGCCCGATGGACTCCACGGTGGACGTCTGGGGGACGACCACGTGCACGTAGTCGTCGTACAGTCGGGCGCAGCCGCGCAGCTTTTCCGCGCCCCGGCCGCCCTCCCGCTTGTACTTCGCCACCGCGTCGGCGGCCGCGATGGTGAAGTCGGCCTTTCCGGTCGCCACCCGCCGCACGTTCTCCTGCGAGCCGACGCTCTCCCGCAGCTCCACGTTCAGGCGTGGCATGTCCTTCGCGAGCGCCTCCTGCAGCAGCGTCCCGTACAGCTGGTACACGCCGGTCGCCGATCCCGTACTGAAGGACACCGTCCCGCCCGGTGAGCTCTTGCCCAGGGGCAGCAGCCACCACAGGAGCAGCCCGAAGGCCACGAAGGCGGCGGCCGAACCCTGCAGGGCCCGGCGTCTGCCGATACGGGAAAATGCCTGGAACATGCCGCGATCCTGCCAGCACACAGCCCACGATGACCAGGGCCGGGCCCCCGGAGGCGGGCGCCACGGTCCGCTCGTCCCCGCACGACGGGCGCCAGGGCCGGACGTACTCCGGGCACCGCCTACCCTTGTCGCATGAGCAGCAGCGACCGGAGCCGTGCAGTGGACCTGACGAGAACGTATGAAGTACGCACTTACGGATGTCAGATGAACGTCCACGACTCCGAACGGCTCTCCGGACTGCTCGAGGACGCCGGATACGTACGCGCGCCCGACGGCTCCGACGGTGACGCCGACGTCGTCGTCTTCAACACCTGCGCGGTCCGGGAGAACGCCGACAACCGGCTCTACGGGAACCTCGGCAGGCTCGCGCCGATGAAGACGAAGCGGCCCGGCATGCAGATCGCCGTCGGCGGCTGCCTCGCCCAGAAGGACCGCGACACCATCGTGAAGAAGGCGCCCTGGGTGGACGTCGTCTTCGGTACGCACAACATCGGCAAGCTGCCCGTCCTCCTGGAGCGCGCCCGCGTACAGGAAGAGGCACAGGTCGAGATCGCCGAGTCGCTCGAAGCGTTCCCCTCGACGCTGCCGACCCGCCGCGAGAGCGCGTACGCGGCCTGGGTCTCCATCTCCGTCGGCTGCAACAACACCTGCACCTTCTGCATCGTCCCGGCGCTGCGCGGCAAGGAGAAGGACCGCAGGACCGGCGACATCCTCGCCGAGATCGAGGCGCTGGTCGGCGAGGGCGTCTCCGAGATCACGCTGCTCGGGCAGAACGTAAACGCTTACGGCTCCGACATCGGCGACCGTGAGGCCTTCAGCAAGCTCCTGCGGGCCTGCGGGAAGATCGAGGGCCTGGAGCGCGTCCGCTTCACCTCCCCGCACCCGCGCGACTTCACGGACGACGTCATCGCCGCGATGGCCGAGACCCCGAACGTCATGCCGCAGCTGCACATGCCGATGCAGTCCGGTTCGGACACCGTCCTGAAGGCCATGCGCCGCTCCTACCGGCAGGAGCGCTACCTCGGGATCATCGACAAGGTCCGCGCCGCGATCCCGCACGCCGCGATCACCACCGACATCATCGTGGGCTTCCCCGGCGAGACCGAGGAGGACTTCGAGCAGACCCTGCACGCGGTCCGCGAGGCCCGCTTCGCGCAAGCGTTTACGTTCCAGTACTCCAAGCGCCCCGGCACCCCGGCGGCCACCATGGAGGGGCAGATCCCCAAGAAGGTCGTGCAGGCGCGCTACGAGCGTCTCGTAGCCCTCCAGGAGGAGATCTCCTGGGACGAGAACAAGAAGCAGGTCGGCCGCACGCTGGAGCTGATGGTCGCCGAGGGCGAGGGCCGCAAGGACGGCGCCACCCACCGCCTCTCCGGCCGCGCCGCCGACAACCGCCTGGTGCACTTCACCAAGCCCGACACCGAGGTCCGCCCCGGCGACGTCGTCACCGTCGAGATCACGTACGCCGCACCGCACCACCTGCTCGCCGAGGGCGCCGTCCTCGATGTGCGCCGCACGCGCGCGGGGGACGCCTGGGACAAGCGCAACGCCACCGAGGCAGCGAAGCCGGCGGGCGTCATGCTGGGGCTGCCGAAGATCGGCGCGCCCGCCCCGCTGCCGGTCGCCACGGGCAGCGGCTGCGGCTGCGACTGAGGGCCCGGCGTAACGCGGACGGGGTGTGGCCTCGCTGCTGAGGAGTCCCGTCCGGACGTCGCTCGGGGCTACGCTGCCGATCATGCTTGTCGCCGCCGCCGTCTGCCCCTGCCCGCCCCTTCTCGTGCCCGACGTCGCCGCGGGCGCCGCGCCCGAACTGGACGCGGCGCGTGCCGCCTGCACTGACGCGCTGGGGGTACTGGCCGCCGCACGGCCCGACCTGCTGGTGGTCGTGGGCCCTGCCGAGCAGAGCGGCCGTGGAGCCCACCCGGAGGGCGCGCGGGGCACGTTTCACGGGTTTGGGGTGGATCTCGAGGTCAGGCTGGGGCGGAACGGGGATCGGATGGGCCGCAAGGGGGATCGGCTGGGCCAGAACAGGGTCCGGACGCCGGAGGGTCCGGCCGGGTCCGGACTCGTCGAGGGTGCCGATCGGCCCCTGCCGCCGTCGCTCGCGGTCGCGGCCTGGCTGCTCGGTCGTACGGACTGGTCGGACGCCCCCGTCGAAGGTCTCGGCGTGGGGGAACCTCTCGCGGCCGAGCGGTGTATCCAAAGCGGAAAGGAAATCGCCGCGCGGGCCGAGAGAGTGGCGTTGCTGGTGATGGGCGACGCCAGCGCATGCCGCACGCTCAAGGCACCCGGGTATCTGGACGACCGGGCGGCGGGCTTCGACGCGGAGGTGACGCATGCGCTCGGAACGGCCGACGTGGCCGCGCTCAAGACACTGGACGCGGAGCTGGCGCACGAACTGAAGGCCTCCGGGCGCGCGCCCTGGCAGGTGCTCGCGGGCGCGGCCGAGGGGGCGGGGCTCGCGGGCGCGCTCCTGTACGAGGACGCGCCCTACGGCGTGGGGTACGTGGTGGCGGCCTGGTCGTAGTGGCTGGGCCAGGCGTCGGGCATCGGGCGTAGGACCTGGGATTGGACCTGGGCCTGGCGTGGGGCCTGGACCTGGGCTTGGGACTGGGGTCGGGCTTGGGCTTGGGACCGGAGTAGGGCCCGGACCTGGGCGGGGCCTGGGCCTGGGCGGGGCCTGGGCCTGGAGCAGGGCCAGGGCCTGGGCCGGCGTAGAACTCGGGGCGGCCGGTCCGAGTGCCCGGGATGGTCGGTCGTAGCGCCCGAGGCGGTTGTAGTGACCGCGCTCGCCCTGGCCCCGCGCGCTGGTCGTAGTGCCCGCGCGCGTCGGGTACGTGGTACCGGCCTGGACGCCCTCTGCGCCTCTGCCGGGGATTCGGGCACGGGCGAAGTCGGCAGATGCGAGGCGGCCCGCAGGGGGCAACAGGCGGGCGGTCGCCGCGAGGCCGTGGGGCGTCAGGGCGCTGCCAACACGGCGGACGGCCCGGAGCTCAACGTGCTCCGAGGCCGTCCGCCGATGTGGTGTCGCTCAGGATGCCGAGGGCGGTGATGCCGGGGGAGACGGGGGCGTCGCCCCGCCGTCCGTACCGTCACCCTCCTTGTGCGCGAGTCGGTCCAGGGCGCCCTTGGCCTTGCCCGTGCCCGTCTGGATCTTGTCGCTGTACTTGCCCTTGGTCTTCTCATCGGCCAGCTTCGCGGCCTTGTCGAGACCCTGCTCGATCTTGTCGATCTTTCCCCCGTGCTGCTGCGCGAGGTCGGAGACCTTCTCCTTGGCAGGCGCGAGCCTGGCCTTGAGGTTGTCCAGGAGACTCATGGTTCACCTTCCCTCGCGGGACAGTTACTTGCGGGCGCCCTCGCCGGCCTCGCTGTCTGCCGCCGCCTCGGCGGACTGCTGCTTGGGGATCTCGACGCCCTCCGCCGCGGACTCCTCGGACTCCGCCGACTCCGTCGCCGCTCCGGACGAGGTCTCGGTCTCGGCCTTGGCCGACCCCTTCGCCGCGTCTTCCGCCGAGTCCTCCGCGTCCGCCCCGGACTCGGCCGTCACAGCGTCGGTCTCAGCCTCAGCCGTTGACGCCTCCTCCGAACCCTTGGACTTAGGCCCATCCTTACGAAGAAGTCGTGCAAAAACGCCCATATCATCTCCATACTCTACTCATGTGGGCGAAATTCCGAGCTGCCCGGTGCGTCCCATTGCGTCGCCCGGGTCACCGGCCCTCACGACCGGCGGCTGGAACCTCGCAACAGGCAACGACCCCGGCCCCGCGCCGTCACGTAGCTCGTTCGAGAAGTGGCCCCGAGGTTTGCGAGACTGTTGCGGTGAGTAGTCCTGCCCCCGCCCCGCGGGTCATCGCCGTCGTCGGTCCCACCGCGGCGGGAAAGTCCGATCTCGGCGTCCATCTGGCCCAGCGCCTGGGCGGTGAGGTCGTCAACGCCGACTCGATGCAGCTCTACCGGGGGATGGACGTCGGTACCGCCAAGCTGACGCCCGAGGAACGGGGTGGCATCCCGCACCACCTCCTGGACATCTGGGACGTGACGGTCACGGCGAGTGTCGCCGAGTACCAGCGCCTCGCGCGCGACCGCATCGACACACTCCTCGCCGAGGGCCGCTGGCCGATCCTCGTCGGCGGCTCCGGGCTGTACGTCCGGGGCGCCGTCGACAACCTGGAGTTCCCCGGCACCGACCCCGAAGTGCGGGCCCGTCTGGAGGAGGAGCTCACCCTGCGTGGCTCCGGTGCCCTGCACGCCCGGCTGGCCGTCGCCGACCCCGAGGCCGCCCACGCGATCCTGCCCAGCAACGGCCGCCGGATCGTCCGGGCCTTGGAGGTCATCGAGATCACCGGCAAGCCCTTCACCGCCAACCTCCCCGGCCACGACTCCGTCTACGACACCGTGCAGATCGGCGTCGACGTGGCGCGCCCCGAGCTCGACGACCGCATCGCCCTGCGGGTGGACCGCATGTGGGAGGCCGGCCTGGTCGAGGAAGTGCGCGCACTGGAGGCGCAAGGGTTGCGCGAGGGGCGTACGGCGTCGCGCGCCCTCGGCTACCAGCAGGTGCTCGCGGCGCTCTCGGGGGAGTGCACGGAGGACGAGGCGCGTGCCGAGACCGTACGGGCCACCAAGCGCTTCGCGCGCCGTCAGGATTCCTGGTTCAGACGCGATCCACGGGTGCATTGGCTGAGTGGGGCTGCGGCGGATCTCACAGAACTTCCGCAGCTCGCGCTGGCGTTGGTCGAACGACCGGTCACAGCCTGATCACGTCCTGGCATCGGGACGCTCCGGCCGTCATCCCGGTATCCGAGGCCGTGCCATCATCGAGCTTCGATCGACCAAGTGGAGTCCGAGTTGGGAGGGCGCGTGGCGATGGAGGCCGGCCCTCGCGACACCGCACAAGGCGCGGAACAAGGCACCGCCGCCGGCGGGGCGCACGACACCGCACAGGAGCAGCAGGACCCCGATGAGGACCGACTGAGCCCGGACGGGCCCGACGAGATCACCGGCGGGGTCACCGCCGACGGTCCCGAGCCCGACGAGATGTTCCCCGGGCCCGAGGTCGAGGTCGAGCTCCGCCCGCAGCGCCGCATGCGCATCTGGCAGCTCGCACCCATCGTGAGCCTCGCCGCACTCGGCTCCCTGATGTTCGCCTTCCCGCTCGCCTTCGACTTCGGCGACAGCGGGGCCATGATCGCCATGCTCGGCCTGCTGATCTGCTCCTGTGCCGCCGGCTGGGGCATGATGGCGGCCCGCCGCGTGGGTTACACGTGGCCGGGCCTGCCACAGCGCGGCTCCGGCCGCCGCCCGGACTGGCGGGTCGTGATCGCGTACGCGGTGGTTGTCGCCGCGGTCGTGGTGCTCGCCGTGGGGCGAGTGGCGCGGCTGCGCTGAGCCTCCTCCGGTGTGGTCCGGCTGCCGGACCGCACGGCCGGGTTGTCGTACCGACCCCTTACGATCGAGGGATGAGCACGCGGATCGCCTTCCTCAAGGGGCACGGGACCGAGAACGACTTCGTGATCATCCCCGACCCCGAGAACGTCATCGACCTGCCCCCGGCCGCCGTCGCCGCCCTGTGCGACCGCCGAGCGGGCATCGGCGGGGACGGTCTGCTGCATGTCGTACGGTCCGCGGCGCACCCGGAGGCCCGGGCGATGGCCGCCGAAGCGGAATGGTTCATGGACTACCGCAACGGCGACGGCTCGGTCGCGGAGATGTGCGGCAACGGAGTGCGTGTGTTCGCCCACTATCTCCAGCGCGCCGGACATGTGGCCGAAGGTGACATCACCGTCGCCACCCGCGGAGGCGTCAAGACGGTGCACATCGCCAAGGAGGGCGACATCACCGTCGGCATGGGCAAGGCGCTCCTCCCCGAAGGGGATGTCACCGTGAGCGTCGGCGACCGCAGCTGGCCCGCGCGCAACGTCAACATGGGCAACCCCCACGCGGTCGCCTTCGTGGAGGACCTCGACCACGCCGGAGATCTGTACACCGCGCCGCCGTTCAGCCCCGCCTCCGCGTACCCGGACGGCGTGAACGTCGAGTTCGTCGTCGACCGTGGTCTTCGTCACGTTGCTCTGCGTGTTCACGAGCGCGGCTCCGGCGAGACCCGCTCGTGCGGCACGGGCGCGTGCGCCGTGGCCGTGGCGGCGGCGCGCAGGGACGGCGCCGACCCCGCGGTGACCGGCACACCGGCGACGTACACGGTCGACGTGCCCGGCGGGCGTCTGGTGATCACCGAGCGGCCCGACGGCGAGATCGAGATGACCGGGCCCGCGGTGATCGTCGCAGAGGGTGAGATCGACGCCGGGTGGCTCGAAACCGCGACCCCCTGAACCTTCGCTCGAATGGGTGATCCGTTTCACGCTCGGCGAGAGGCGGTCAGCCGGGCGTGGTGGGCTCGGTAGCATCAAGCACCGGCCCGGACGGGGGAACGACGCCATCCCCAGAGCCGCGCAGTACGCCATGGGGCACCCCGTCCGCCGGTCCACGCAGCCGGAGGTGCCCATGAGTGCGGAGGCCACGAACCCCGCGACGCCCGGCCCCATGACGCCCGGGGCACAGCGCAGGAGAAGCCGCCCCCGGATCGACCTGCGGCGCCTCGGCCGGGCCGCTCTCCTGGGGCCCACGGTCCGCGGCCGGCTGCCCGACGCGATCGGCCACGTGGTCGAGGCCCATCGCGCCCACCACCCCGACGCCGACCTGGACCCGCTGCGCCGCGCGTACGTCCTCGCCGAGTCCTCGCACCGCGGTCAGATGCGCAAGAGCGGCGAGCCGTACATCACGCACCCGCTCGCCGTGACGCTGATCCTCGCCGAACTGGGCGCGGAGACCACGACTTTGACGGCGTCTCTGCTCCACGACACCGTCGAGGACACGGAAGTGACTCTCGATCAGGTGCGTGAGGAGTTCGGCGAGGAGGTCCGCTATCTCGTCGACGGCGTGACGAAGCTGGAGAAGGTCGACTACGGGGCGGCCGCCGAGCCCGAGACGTTCCGCAAGATGCTCGTCGCCACCGGCAGCGACGTACGCGTGATGTCGATCAAGCTCGCCGACCGGCTGCACAACATGCGCACCCTCGGCGTGATGCGCCCCGAGAAACAGGCGCGCATCGCCAAGGTGACGAGAGATGTCCTCATCCCGCTCGCCGAACGCCTGGGCGTGCAGGCCCTGAAGACCGAGCTGGAGGATCTCGTCTTCGCGATCCTGCATCCCGAGGAGTACGCCCACACCCGCCAACTCATCGTCAACAACGCCTCGCGCGCCGACGATCCGCTCGACGAGATCGCCGAAGAGGTGCGGGTGGTCCTGCGCGAGGCAGGTCTGCAGGCCGAAGTCCTCATCCGGCCACGGCACTTCGTCTCCGTGCACCGCGTCTCGCGCAAACGCGGCGAGCTGCGCGGCTGCGACTTCGGACGGCTCCTGGTGCTCGTCAACGAGGACGCCGACTGTTACGGGGTCCTCGGCGAACTGCACACCTGTCTCACGCCCGTGGTCTCGGAGTTCAAGGACTTCATCGCCGTTCCCAAGTTCAACCTGTACCAGTCGCTGCACACCGCGGTCGCCCGCACCGACGGCCAGGTCGCCGAAGTCCTCATCCGGACGCACCAGATGCACAAGGTCGCCGAGGCCGGCGTCATCGCGCTCGGCAATCCCTACGCTCCTCCTTCGGAGGAGCAGACGGACGGCGACGGCACGCGCGCCGGCGACGCGGTGGACGGCGAGCGCGCCGACCCGACCCGTCCCGGCTGGCTCTCCCGCCTCCTCGACTGGCAGGAGGCGGCCCCGGACCCCGACACGTTCTGGTCGACGCTCCGCGAGGACCTCGCCCAGGACCGGGAGATCACCGTCTACCGGCCCGACGGCGGCACGCTCGGGCTGCCCGCGGGCGCCAGTTGCGTCGACGCCGCGTACGCCCAGTACGGCGAGGACGCGCACGCCTGCATCGGCGCGCGCGTCAACGGCCGCCTGGTGAGGCTCAGTACAGTCCTGAGCGACGGCGACACCGTTCAACTGCTCATGGGCCAGGACGCGGCCTCCGAGCCCTCCAGGGAGTGGCTGGAGCACGCGCACACGCCCGTGGCGCGGATCGCCATCACCCGCTGGCTGGCCGCGCACCCGTCGCCCGCGACACCGCCCGAGGCTCCCGCCACGACCCGCCGCCCCTCCGCGGACGCGCCTGCCGCGCGCCCGGCCGCCGCGGACGTGGTCGTCGACCAGCCCGGCGCGACCGTACGCCTCGCGGGCTGTTGTACGCCCGTGCCGCCCGACGACATCACCGGCTTCGCCGTACGCGGCGGAGTGGTGACCGTGCACCGCGTCGAGTGCGCGGGCGTGACCCGCATGAAGGACCTCGGGCGCACGGAGGTCTCGGTGCGCTGGGGCGACACCTCGGAGTGCCGCGTCACGCTCTTCGTCGAGTCCTTCGGGCGGCCCCATCTGCTCGCCGACCTCACCGAGGCCATTGCCCTGGAGGGTGTGGACATCGTCTCGGCGACCGTCGAACCACCCAGCCAGCAGCGAGTACGCCACACCTACACGCTCCAACTCCCCGACGCCGCCCACCTTCCCGTGCTGATGCGGGCGATGCGCAATGTTCCGGGTGTCTTCGACGTGGGCCGCGCACAGCACCAGACGACGACTCCGTAGAACAGCGACTCGGCGGAAAGCGCCCGTTCGGGTGGGCTCGGCGCGAGTCGTCGCCGTGGGGCGGGCGGTCGCTGATAGCCGTGGTCCATGCTGCGCACCCCCAGGACCACCCCCCGTGCCGGGACGCCACCCCAGAAGGTCCCCCGAAGGCTCCGCACGGCGTTCCTCGCCTCCGCCGCCTCCGTCTGCCTCATCGCCGCGAGCGCGCCCGCTCCGGCCCCGCTCGGCATCGGCGACCGGCTCTTCCCGCACCTGGGCAATCCCGGGTACGACGTCATGGCGTACGACCTCGCCTTCACCTATCCCGGCAGCAACAGCAAGCCGCTGCCGGCCGTCACCACGATCGTGGCCAGGCCGACAGACCGGCTGGAGCAGGTCAATCTTGACTACTCGCTCGGAACAGTGCGATCCGTCGAGGTCAACGGCGAGCCCGCGGAGTTCCGGAGCGTCGGCGAGGACCTGGTGGTCACCCCCGCGGAGCCACTGCCGCCCGGCATCCGGATGCGGATCACCGTGCGCCACGACAGCAACCCCGTGTCGAGCAAGGACCAGGACAGCGGCTGGGTGCGGACCGAGGACGGACTCGCGATGGCCAACCAGGCCGACGCCGGCCACCGGGTCTTCCCGAGCAACGACCACCCCTCGGACAAGGCCCTGTTCACCTTCCGGGTCACCGCGCCCAACGGCTACACGGCCGTCGCCAACGGGCTGCCCCTGGACGTGAACCGGCGCGCCGCGGCGACCACCTGGACGTACCGGACCGAGCACCCCATGGCCACCGAGCTGGCCCAGATCTCCATCGGCCGCTCCTCGGTGCTGCACCGGAGCGGACCGGACGGACTGCCCGTACGAGACGTCGTGCCCACCAAGGACCGCGAGCTGCTCGAACCGTGGCTCAAGAAGACACCCGACCAGATCGCCTGGATGCAGGAGAAGGTCGGCGACTACCCCTTCGAGACGTACGGGCTGCTGATCGCCGAGGCCCGCACCGGGTTCGAACTGGAGACACAGACACTCTCTCTCTTCGAGAGAGAGCTCTTCACCCGGCCCGAGTACCCGAAGTGGTACGTCGAGGCGATCATGGTGCACGAACTGGCGCACCAGTGGTTCGGCGACAGCGTCTCCCCGCGCACCTGGTCCGACCTGTGGCTCAACGAAGGCCACGCCACCTGGTACGAGGCCCTCTACGCCGAGGAGAAGGCCGACAGGCCCATGGAGGCGCGGATGCGTGCCGCCTACCGGGCCTCCGACACCTGGCGCGCCACGGGAGGCCCGCCCGCCGCGCCCAAGGGGGCCGCGCCCGGCGAGAAGCTCAGCATCTTCCGCCCGAACGTCTACGACGGCAGCGCCCTGGTCCTGTACGCGCTGCGCGAGGAGATCGGCCGCCGCTCCTTCGAGCAGCTGCAGCGGACCTGGGTGAGCACCCACCACGACGGGGTCGCGGACACCGCGGACTTCATGCACCTGGCCTCGGGCATCGCGGACCGGGATCTGAGCGGGTTCTTCGAGGCCTGGCTCTACGGGGAGAAGACCCCGCCCATGCCGGGCCACCCCGACTGGCGCAGCGAGAAGCCCGTGGAGAAGCCCGCCAAGCCTGCGGAGAAGCCGGCAGAGAAGCCCGCCAAGCCCGTGGAGAAGCCCGCCAAGCCCACTCGACAGCCGCAAAAAACCCGGTGACGAGACGGGCCGTGCCGTGCGAACATCTTCACGTCGACGCCACTTCGGGTCGGCGGCACTGCCCTCCGGAATCCGGACGGGAATCTCCCGGCGGCCCCGGACGTTGTCGTGAATGTCGGACGGAAGTCCGTCGTCCCACAGGTATCCCCATCGACGTAAGGACCCAATGACCTCCTCTTCTTCCCCTTCCCAGGACACGCAGAGCTTCGCGCAGAACTACCCCGACGGTCTTCGGGCCGATGCCCTGATGGAAGAGGACGTCGCCTGGAGCCACGAGGTCGACGGAGACCGGGACGGCGACCAGTTCGACCGCTCCGAGCGTGCGGCCCTGCGCCGCGTCGCGGGCCTCTCCACCGAACTCGAGGACGTCACCGAGGTCGAGTACCGACAGCTCCGTCTGGAGCGCGTGGTGCTCGTCGGTGTGTGGACCTCCGGGACCGCGACCGATTCGGAGAACTCCCTCGCGGAGCTCGCCGCCCTCGCCGAGACCGCGGGCGCGCTCGTGCTCGACGGCGTCATCCAGCGCCGCGACAAGCCCGACGCGGCCACCTACATCGGCTCCGGCAAGGCCAACGAGCTGCGGGACATCGTGCTGGAGACCGGCGCGGACACCGTCATCTGTGACGGTGAGCTCTCACCGGGCCAGCTGATCCACCTCGAAGACGTCGTCAAGGTCAAGGTCATCGACCGTACGGCCCTGATCCTCGACATCTTCGCCCAGCACGCCAAGTCCCGAGAGGGCAAGGCGCAGGTCGCGCTCGCGCAGATGCAGTACATGCTGCCGAGGCTGCGAGGCTGGGGTCAGTCGCTGTCCCGTCAGATGGGCGGCGGCAAGGGCGGCGGACTCGCCACCCGTGGTCCCGGTGAGACCAAGATCGAGACCGACCGGCGTCGGATCCGCGAGAAGATGGCGAAGATGCGCCGGGAGATCGCGGACATGAAGGTCGGCCGCGAGATCAAGCGCCAGGAGCGCCGTCGCAACAAGGTGCCGTCCGTCGCCATCGCCGGGTACACCAACGCCGGCAAGTCCTCGCTGCTCAACCGCCTCACGGGCGCGGGCGTGCTGGTGCAGAACGAGCTGTTCGCCACCCTCGACCCGACCGTGCGCCGCGCCGAGACGCCCAGCGGGCGGATCTACACACTCGCGGACACCGTCGGCTTCGTCCGGCACCTGCCGCACCACCTCGTCGAGGCGTTCCGCTCCACGATGGAGGAGGTCGGGGACTCCGACCTGATCCTGCACGTGGTGGACGGTTCGCACCCGGCGCCGGAGGAGCAGCTGGCCGCCGTGCGCGAGGTCGTCCGTGACGTGGGCGCCACCAAGGTGCCCGAGATCGTGGTGATCAACAAGGCGGACGCGGCCGACCCGCTGGTGCTCCAGCGGCTCATGCGGAACGAGAAGCGGTCCATCGCCGTCTCGGCCCGCACGGGCCAGGGCATCGCCGAGCTGCTCGCGCTCATCGACGTCGAACTGCCGCACCCCTCGGTCGAGATCGAGGTGCTCGTGCCGTACACGCTCGGCCGACTGGTCGCGCGCGCCCACTCCGAGGGCGAGGTGATCTCCGAGGAGCACACCCCGGAGGGCACCCTGCTCAAGGTGCGGGTGCACGAGGAGCTGGCGGCGGAGCTGGCGGCGTACGTTCCGGTGCCGGCTGTCTGATCCCCGATCCGATCGCATACGGCGAAGGCCCGCCCCCTGCCAGAGGGGGCGGGCCTTCGCCGTATCCGTGGCGCGGATGCCGTGGGCGTGGCGCCGGCGTTCGTAGGGGCGCCTACTTGGCGCCGTACTCCTTGCTCATGTTGTCGAAGAGCGTCTTGGCGCCCTGCCCCAGCTGCGGTCCCGCGAGCCAGGTGTTGTCGGCCGGGCCGATCGAGGTGTTCGAGACGAGCACGGTCTTGCCGTCGACGACCCGGAACCAGCCGCCGCCCGACGAACCGCCGGTCATCGTGCAGCCGATGCGGTACATCGTCGGCAGGCTCGGGCTGAGCGAGAGCCTGCCCGGCCGGTCGACGCACTTGTGCATGATCAGACCGTTGTACGGCGGGGCGGCCGGGTAACCCCAGGCGCCCATCGTGCCCGCGTCCGCCGCGGCGGGGGTGGAGAAGTCCACGTCCAGCGCCGTACCGACGGTCTCCTCAAGGGACTTGGAGCCCGACTCCGGCTTCACGTGCAGCACCGCGTAGTCGTACGCGGCACCCGCGCCGCCCGACTCCGAGCCTCCCTGGATCCACTCGTTCGAAGTGGACGCCCAGTCCGCCCAGTACTGGCCGTACGGGGAGATCTCCTGCGGTGTCGCGTTGGCCAGCTCGGACTCGGACTTGCCGAGGTCGTTGTAGGCGGGCACGAAGGCGATGTTGCGGTACCAGCCGCCGCCACCGCCCGCGTGGACGCAGTGGCCGGCGGTCCACACGAGGTTGGACTTCCCCGGGTTGCGCGGGTCCTTGACGACCGTGCCCGAGCAGACCATCGAGCCCTCGGGGGAGTCGAAGAAGACCTTCCCGACCGGGGCGGCGTTGTCGTGGTACGGGGTCTCTTCCCGAGTCGCGTTGACCGGCGCGGGGGCCGGGTCGCTCACGCCCTGGTCGGCCGAGGCGTCCTTCGCGGAGATCGTCTTGTCCGGGTCCTTGGCGGACTTCATCCGCTCGGGCTTCCAGAGGCCCTCGATCACCGGGTTGACGAAGTCCTCGGCCTCAGTGAGCCACTTGTCCTTGTCCCAGTTCTTCCATTCGCCGTCCTTCCAGTCGTCGACATCGATGCCGTGCTCCTTGAGCCTGTCGGCGATGTCGGCCGGAATTTCGATCTTGTCGCCGCCGGAGGCCCCGGAGCCGGTGGCGGCCGGCTTGTCGGCGGCGTTGTCGTCGCCCGACTCGCAGGCGGTGGCGGTGAGCGTCAGAGCCGCCGCCAGCCCGGCGGCGACGAGGACGCGGCGTCGCCCGCGCATCCCCGAGAAGGACGGACGTGTGGAATGCATGGTGTTGTTACCCCCGATTGAACGTGCAGCTTTCGTCTGCGGGTCAGGCGCGAAGAGCGCGAAGAAGGCTCTCCGCGGAGCCCGTTTCACCGCGACACCCCACTATGCCCGGGGAGTCGAGGACGAACGGCGGCCAGGTGGTGAAGGTTTCCGTGAGGCCCACCCTGCCGCCGTCCGTCCCTGTGTGGCTACTGCCGTACTGCCACGGCTGCGCCGCTGTTGCCGCGTCGCCACGGCTGTGCCGCTATTGCCGCGCTGCTACTGCTGCGCCGCGAACTTCTTGCTCACCGCGTCGTAGATCCCCTTGGCCTCCGTGCCCAGGTGCGGGCCCGCGAGCCAGCCCGCGGTCACCGGGCCGATCGACGTGTTGGACACCAACGCGGGCTTGCCGTCCGAACCCGCGGCGACCCAGCCGCCGCCCGACGAACCGCCGGTCATGGTGCAGCCGATGCGGTACATCGTCGGCTCGGCCTCGGCGATCGAGAGCCGGCCCGGCTTGTCCGCGCACTGGAACATGGTCTCCCCGTCGAACGGCTTCGCCGCCGGGTAGCCGGTCGCGGTGATGTCCCCGACCTGCGACACGGCCGGAGCGTTGAAGTCCACCGGAAGCGCCGAACCGACGGTCTCCTCCAGGGACTTGCCCCCGCTGCCCTTCTCCGGCGTCACATGAATGACCGCGAAGTCGTACGAGGCGCCGTCGCCGCCCGTCGCGCCACCCTGCTCGATCCACTGGTCCGAGGTCTGCGCCCAGTCACCCCACCAGAGACCGTACGGAGCGACCTCCTCCTTGGTGGCGGTCGCGAGCTCCGCCGCCGACATGGCGTCGTTGTTGTACGAGGGCACGAAGGCGATGTTGCGGTACCAGCCGCCCTTCTTGCCGGCGTGCACGCAGTGGCCCGCGGTCCACACGAGGTTGGACTTGCCCGGGTGTGCCGGGTCCTGGACCACGGTCGCCGAGCAGACCATCGTGCCCTCGGGGGAGTCGAAGAACACCTTGCCCGCCTCGGGCGCGTTCTCGTGGTACGCCGCCGGGACGCCCTTCGCCTCCACGGGCGCGGGCTCCGGGTCGGTCACGCCCTGGTCACCCGAGAGGTCGTTCTCGTCGACGCCCTTGCCCTGGTCCGGGTCCTCGGCCTCGCGCATACGGTCCGGGTCCCACAGGTCCTTGATGATCGGGTTGATGTAGTCCCCGGCCTCGCGCAGCCAGTCGTCCTTGTCCCAGTTCTTCCAGGCGCCGCCCTTCCACTGGTCGATGTCGATCCCGTGCTCTTTGAGCCTGTCCTTGATGTCGTCCGGGATCTTGATCTTGCCGTCGCCCGCCGCTGACGCCGACGCCTGAGCGCCCGCGTTGGAGTCCTCCTCCGAACCGCAGGCGGTGGCGGTGAGCGCCAGGGCGGTGGCCAGTCCGACCGCGGCCAGCATGGGGGAGGTTCTGCGGCGCGAGCTCCTCCCTCGACGGGCGGTGAAGAGCGGGCGTATGGGTCGCATGGTGTGACTCCCCCTGGAGGTGAACGAACAACTCTGTGCTGCCACATGGGACTTCGTAAGCATCCGGTGACCCGGATGTGTCCGACGTGGACCGTGGGTGCTGATCAGCGGGGATTCGCTGAACGGCACCACAGACTATGCCGTTGCTGTGGGGGACTTCCGACGGAACCGCAACGGTTCCGTCACGGCAAGGATCTTCGCCCCACCGTTGCCCCTCGCGGTCCTCGTCGTTGGTACGTACGGGGGACGTTCCGGCTGCGTTCATTCCCCTGTCGCCTCCCACCGGGCGGCCGAGCAACTCGCCTCTTCTGGACAGCGGGAGGACCGACAGACGTGGCTGTGACCGAGTCTGCACCCGAGACGGCGCCCGCGATGCCCGAGGCCGTGGGGGCGCGCGCGACCCAGGAGAACGTCGGGGCGCGCGCGGCGCACGAGGGGATCCTGCGGCGTCAGGCGGCGCGTGAATCCGCGGCGCGCACCTACGCACGCGCCCTGCCGATCGTCCCCGTCCGCGCACGAGGCCTGACGATCGAGGGCGCCGACGGGAACCGCTACCTCGACTGCCTCTCGGGCGCCGGGACGCTGGCCCTCGGCCACAACCACCCGGTCGTACTGGAAGCCATCAGGAAGGTCCTCGACTCCGGGGCGCCGCTGCAGGTCCTCGACCTGGCCACGCCCGTCAAGGACGCCTTCACCACCGAGCTGTTCCGCACGCTGCCGCCCGGTCTCGCCGACCACGCGCGCGTGCAGTTCTGCGGGCCCGCCGGTACGGACGCCGTGGAGGCCGCCCTGAAGCTGGTGCGCGCCGCGACCGGGCGCAGCGGGATTCTCGCCTTCGCCGGCGCGTACCACGGGATGACCGCGGGGGCGCTCGCGGCATCCGGGGGCGCGTCCGACGTACGGGTCGCGCGCCTGCCCTATCCGCAGGACTACCGCTGTCCGTTCGGCGTCGGCGGCGAGCCGGGTGCCGAACTCGCCGCGCGCTGGACCGAGTCCATCCTCGACGACACCAAGTCCGGAGTGCCGAGCCCCGCCGGGATGATCCTGGAACCGGTGCAGGGCGAGGGCGGAGTGATTCCGGCCCGCGACGACTGGATGCGGCGGATGCGGGAGATCACCTCGGCGCGCTCCATCCCGCTGATCGCCGACGAGGTCCAGACGGGAGTCGGGCGGACCGGCGCCTTCTGGGCGGTGGAGCACAGCGGCATCACACCCGACGTGATGGTCCTCTCCAAGGCCATCGGCGGCAGCCTGCCACTGGCGGTCGTCGTCTACCGCGAGGACCTCGACGTGTGGGAACCGGGCGCCCACGCGGGCACGTTCCGCGGCAACCAGCTCGCCATGGCTGCCGGCGCCGCGACGCTCGCGTACGTCCGTGAGAACGGCCTCGCCGAGCGGGCCGCGACTCTGGGCACTCGCATGATCGCCCAACTCCAGTGCCTTGCCGACGACTTCGACTGCGTCGGCGACGTGCGCGGCCGGGGGCTGATGATCGGCGTCGAACTCGTGGACCCCGAGAAGCCGCCGTCGTCGCCCGGCGGGCCGTCTCCCGCGGCCCCCGAACTGGCGGCCGCCGTCCAACGGGAGTGCCTGCGCCGCGGACTGATCGTGGAACTCGGCGGACGGAACTCCAGCGTGGTGCGCCTGCTTCCACCGCTCACGATCAGCGACGAACAGGCGAGCGCGGTGCTCAACCGGCTGGCGGACGCGGTGGCGGACGTCGCCAAGGCGCACACCGGCTCGGCGGCAGAGGCCACCCGGCGGACAGCAACCGGGCGCACCCAGATGGTCGGGCACGCCCAAGTCACTGAGCACGCCCAAGGCGCCGAGCACACCCAACGGGGCGAGCGATCCGGATAGCAGCCGGCCCACTGGACGGCTCGGCAGTGGGGCCCCGGAGACGTCGTCCTCCGGTGACACCCGCAAGGCACCACCGGAACTGCCTCCTCCACCCCGCACCCCCGAATCCACCCCGCACCCCCGAAACCGGACGACACCCGCACTCGCACCCGCATCAACCAGGAATCGCACGGGTCCAACGCACGCCGGAACAGCCCCGGTTCGTCGCCGCACGAACCTGAACCACCCCCGAGGAAGCCTCTTGAACGCCATCCCCGCACCCGACGGCCACCCCTACACCCACGAGCGAGGAGCGCGCGGCACACAGGCCCCGCTCGGGTCGGGGGCCGAATCGGTCCCCAGGCAGAAGACAGGGTCCCAGGAGTCCGAACGGCTGCGCGGCGCCACCACCGACCTGCTGGAACACCCCGATCCCCACACCGCGGCCCAGGCCGCCACCATCGAGAACCTGCTGCGCTGCTGGGTACGCGAGCACGACCTCGCCGCCCCCGACGACGGCACCCTCCGCATCCCCCTCCCTGCGAGCGGCACAGCCCTCGTCGTCCCCGTCCACTACTGGTCCCCCACGGGATGGCACCGCCTCGGCCCTCCCTACCTCTCCGACGCCCCCGACCAGGCACCTCCCACGGACGCGGTCACCCTCGCGGCCCTTCTGGGACGCGAGACCCCGACGACCGGAGCCCCCACCCAGCCGACCGCCCTCACGGCCCCGGACGCTCCAATCGCCTCCACCGCCCCGGACGCTCCCGCCGAGCCAATCGCCTCCGACGCGCTGGATGCTGCTGAACCCCATGCCTCCGGCGCCCCAGACGCTCCTGCTGAGCCACGCGCCTCCGCCACGACGGACGCCCCCGATACCTCCGACACCCCCGCCCACTCCCACTCTCACTCCCACGCCTCGGCCGACGGCGGTGACCTGGTAGGCCGAGTCGCCGACTCCGTACGGCGGACCGTCGTCTTCATCACGGACCGCAGGGAAAATCCCGCCGACGGCCCCGACCTGTTCCTCTCGGCTGAGCAGGCGCTGCTGCTCGGCCACCCCTTGCACCCCACCCCGAAGAGCCGCGAGGGACTCTCCGGGGCCGAAACCCGCCTCTACTCACCCGAGTTGCGCGGCTCCTTCCCTCTGCACTGGATGGCCGTCGCCCCCTCCGCGCTCGCCACCGACTCGGCCTGGACCGAGCGAGGCCGTCTCGTACCCGCAGAGCAGCTCACCCCCAGGCTCGCCGGCGCCGGACTGCGGTTGCCGGACGGATACGCCGCGCTGCCGATGCACCCCTGGCAGGTCCGCGAGATCCGCCACCGCCCGGACACGGCGAAACTTCTGGACGCCGGTCTGCTTCTGGACCTCGGTCCTCATGGCTCCCCGTGGTACCCCACCTCCTCCGTACGCACCCTCTACCGCTCCGACGCCCCCGCGATGCTGAAGCTCTCGCTGGGCCTGCGCATCACCAACTCCCGCCGGGAGAACCTCCGCAAGGAACTCCACCGCGGTGTCGAGGTCCACCGACTGCTGCGCGTCGGCCTCGCCGAACAGTGGCAGGCGGCCCACCCGGGCTTCGACATCGTCCGCGACCCGGCCTGGCTCGCGGTGAACGACCCGGACGGCAACCCCGTGCCCGGCCTCGACGTGATGATCCGCCACAATCCGTTCACGCCGACGGACGACGTCTCCTGCGTCGCCGGACTCGTCTCGCCCAGGCCCCAGGCCCAGCCCACCGGACAACAGCACTCCGAGCAGAGCAGGACCACGACACGGGCCAGGCTCACCGAGATCGTCACCCGGCTCGCCGGACGCACGGGCCGGCCACGCGGCGCCGTCGCCGCCGAGTGGTTCCTGCGCTACCTGGAGCAGGTCGTCCGCCCCGTCCTCTGGCTGGACAGCGAGGCGGGCATCGCGCTGGAGGCCCACCAGCAGAACACCCTGCTCCTGCTGGACCAGGAAGGGTGGCCCGCGGGGGGCCGCTACCGCGACAACCAGGGCTACTACTTCCGCGAGTCCCGGCGCGCGGAACTGAACGAACGACTCCCCGGCATCGGTGAGAACAGCGACACGTTCGTCTCCGACGAGGTCACCGACGAGCGCTTCGCCTACTACCTCGGCATCAACAACGTGCTCGGCCTGATCGGGGCCTTCGGCTCCCAGCGCCTCGCCGACGAACGCCTGCTGCTCGCAGCCTTCCGCCGATTCCTCACCGATGTCGCCTCGGGACCCGCCCGGCTGCGTACCTCCCTGCCCCCCCAGCTGCTCGACTCACCCGTTCTGCGCTGCAAGGCCAACCTGCTGACCCGGCTGCACGGCCTCGACGAACTTGTCGGTCCGGTCGACACCCAGTCCGTCTACGTCACCATCGCCAACCCCCTTCATTCCTGAGGAACATGACCCACCCCGTCTCCTGAGAGGAGCGTCGCCGTGCCTCCCACCGATGCGAGCACCGACGCCGGTACCGCCCCCTACACCACCGCCGACAGAGACACGGGTCCCGGTGCGGACACCGAGGACACCCTCGATCTGCGCCTGCCCGACGAATTCCTCACCTTCTTCGCGGAGAAGGCAGGGGAAGCGAAGGCCGAGGCGGCCGGGGGAGCCGCGGAACGGGCAGAGGGAAACGGCGGGGGCCGGAACACGGTGGGCACGGCGCGGGGCTCGGCGCCGGGCACAGCGTGGCCCGCCCCTGTCGCCCCGGACGGTGACGACCTGCTCGACCGTGTCGGTGACTGGGGGCCGATCGCCACCGCCGCGGGCGTCTTCCAGCTGGCCCCCGTACACCTCGACCGAGACCTCCCGCTCATCAGCCGCTGGATGAACGACCCTGCGGTGGCCGCTTTCTGGGAGCTCTCCGGGCCCGGGACGGCGACCGAGGACCACCTGCGCGCCCAGCTCGGCGGCGACGGACGCAGCGTCCCCTGTCTCGGCGTGCTGGACGGCACGCCGATGAGCTACTGGGAGATCTACCGGGCGGACCTCGACCCCCTGGCCCGCCACTATCCCGCCCGCCTTCACGACACCGGTATCCACCTCCTCATCGGCGGTGTCGCCAATCGCGGGCGCGGACTCGGCACGACTCTGCTCAGAGCCGTCTCCGATCTCGTCCTCGACCGTCGTCCCTCATGCGCACGCGTCATCGCTGAACCCGACCTCCGCAACATCCCCTCCGTGTCCGCCTTTCTCAGTGCCGGCTTCCGGTTCTCCGCCGAGGTCGATCTGCCCGACAAGAAGGCAGCCCTCATGGTCCGGGACCGGGCCCTGCGCGATCTGTTGTAGCGCCGTCACTTTTAGTACACCGCTCGCCCCGATCAGGTTCCCAGTCGAGGAGTCCCCGTGCCGAACCCGTCCGCCGCCCCGACTCCCGAAGAGCCGTCGTGGCTCTACGACCCGCCCGAACTGAGCCCGGAGCGATGGGAAAGAGCGGGGCGACGACTGCTCGCCAAGATGATCGGGGAGTTCGCGCACGAGGAGATCCTGGTACCCGAGGCGGACGGGAACAGCCCCGGTGCTGCGGCGGCAGCCACCGATCCTCCCGAGGCCACGGCACCGGGCAGCGTCCCGGACCTCAGAGGAGACGATTCGCCGCCCGCCGTAGGCGCCGACGACGAGCGGTCGTACACCCTCCGCCTCGACGCCGGCGGCATCATCGGCTTCCGCGCCCGTCGCGGCGCGTACGACAGCTGGCAGGTCGATCCGTCCTCCCTCACCTTGACCGAGGCAACCGGAGCGACCAGCGAGACCGCGGGACCCGGACCCTCGCGCCTCTACACCGACCCCCTCGACTTCCTCACCCGCGCCCGCGCCACCCTCGGGCTGGACGGCGCCACCCTCGGGCACGTCATCAGGGAACTGACCACCACACTCGCGGCGGACGCACGCCTCGACCACACAGCGCTGCCCGCCGCCCGGCTCGCCGACCTCGGATACGCCGAGCTGGAAGGCCATCAGACGGGTCACCCCTGGATCGTCCTCAACAAAGGCCGCCTCGGTTTCTCCGCCACGGACGCCGCCCACTGGGCACCCGAGGGCCGCAGAGGCACAGCCCTGCCGTGGATCGCGGTGCACACCTCACTGGCCACATATCGGGGCGTCGCGGGCCTGGAGACCGCGGACGAGCTCTACGCGCGCGAGCTCGATCCCGCCACCAGGGAGTCCTACGCCGTCGCACTACGCGCGCGTGGGCTCACGCCGGAGTCGTATCTCTACCTGCCCGTGCACCCCTGGCAGTGGAACGACGTCGTGCTGCCACTCTTCGCGCCGTCTGTCGCCGCAGGCGCCATCGTTCCGCTGCCCCCGGACGCCGATTTACGCCTGCCCCAGCAGTCGGTGCGCACCTTCCTCAACACCTCACGCCCGGACCGGCACACCGTCAAACTGCCGCTGTCCGTCCTCAACACCCTGGTGTGGCGGGGCCTTCCGACGGAGCGCACTCTCGCGGCACCCGCCGTCACCGCCTGGATGCATGGCCTGCGCGACGCGGACCCCTTTTTGCGCGACACCTGCGGCGTCATCCTCCTGGGGGAGGTCGCGTCCGTCACGGTCGGGCACCCCGTGTACGACACGCTGCCGGAGGTCCCGTACCAGTACAAGGAGTTGCTGGGCGCGATCTGGCGCGAGCCGCTCTCCCTCCATCTGGCGCCCGGCGAGCGCGCCCGCACCTTGGCCGCTCTCCTGCACACCGACCCCGACGGCCGGGCCTTCACGGCTGAGCTCGTCGAGCGCTCAGGCCTGGCCCCGAGGATCTGGCTGCGCCGTCTCTTCGCCGCGCTGCTGCCGCCCCTGCTGCACTTCCTCTACCGCTACGGCACTGTGTTCAGCCCACACGGCGAGAACGCGATCGTTGTCTTCGACGACCATGACGTACCCGTCCGGCTCGCGGTGAAGGACTTTGTGGACGACGTGAACGTCAGCGCCGAGCGGCTTCCCGAGCACGCGTCCATGCCGGACGACGTACGGGCCGTTCTGCTCACGGAACCGGCTGCTTTCCTCACGCAGTTCATCCACTCCGGGCTCTTCGTCGGTGTCTTCCGCTACCTGGCCCCGCTCTGCGAGGCGCAACTGGGCGTTCCGGAGGCCGAGTTCTGGTCGCTCGTACGGGCGGAGATTCTCCGTCATCACAGGCTCTTCCCGGAGCTCAAGGAGCGTTACGAAACGTTCGACCTGCTCACTCCGCGTATTGAGCGGCTGTGCCTCAACCGCAATCGACTGCACCTGGACGGCTACCGGGACCGCCCCCAGCGCCCGCACGCCGCGGTGCACGGCACCGTTCCGAACCCGCTGCACCAGCCGTGATCACCGACGACGTGACCGACCTCGTCACCGACCGTGCACCCGTCTTGATCGCGTCCCTCGCCGCGGCCTTGATCGCCCGGTTGTCAGTGCGGCCCCGTAGGGTGGTCGGGCTATGACAGAGCCCTCACTCCCCGAACTCCTGCATGCCGCCGTCACAGCCGTCGGCGGTACGGAGCGCCCTGGCCAGGTGACCATGGCCGAAGCCGTCGAGCAGGCCATCGACGACGGCTCCCATCTGCTGGTCCAGGCCGGCACGGGTACCGGAAAGTCGCTCGGATACCTGGTGCCCGCGCTCGCGCACGGTGAGCGGGTCGTCGTGGCGACGGCCACCCTGGCGCTCCAGCGGCAGCTCGTGGAGCGGGACCTGCCGCGCACGGTGGACGCACTGCATCCGCTGCTGCGCCGCCGCCCCGAGTTCGCGATGCTCAAGGGCCGGTCGAACTACATGTGCCTGCACCGCCTTCACGAAGGTGTCCCGCAGGACGAGGAGGAGGGCCTCTTCGACCAGTTCGAGGCGGCCGCTCCCACCAGCAAGCTGGGTCAGGACCTGCTGCGGATGCGGGACTGGGCGGACGAGACCGAGACGGGCGACCGCGACGATCTCACCCCGGGTGTCTCGGACCGTGCCTGGTCACAGATCTCGGTGTCCTCCCGGGAGTGCCTCGGCGCCTCGAAGTGTGCTTATGGAGCGGAGTGCTTCGCCGAGATGGCCCGCGAGCGCGCCAAGCTCGCCGAGGTCGTCGTCACCAACCACGCCCTCCTCGCGATCGACGCCATCGAAGGCGCCCCGGTCCTCCCGCAGCACGAGGTGCTGATCGTGGACGAGGCACACGAGCTGGTCTCCCGCGTCACCGGCGTCGCGACCGGCGAGCTCACCCCGGGCCAGGTCAACCGTGCCGTGCGCCGCGTCTCGAGGCTCGTGAACGAGAAGGCGGCCGATCAGCTCCAGACAGCCGCCGAGGGCTTCGAGCGCCTGATGGAGCTCGCTCTGCCCGGCCGCCTGGAGGAGGTCCCCGAGGATCTCGGGTACGCGCTGATGGCCCTGCGGGACGCCGCGCGCACGGTCATCTCCGCGATCGGCGCGACCCGCGACAAGTCCATCGCCGACGAGGACGCGGTCCGCAAACAGGCCCTCGCTTCCGTGGAGTCGGTCCACGACGTGGCGGAGCGGATCACGAACGGCTCGGAGTGGGACGTCGTCTGGTACGAGCGGCACGACCGCTTCGGCGCCTCCCTGCGGGTTGCCCCGATGTCCGTGTCGGGCCTGCTGCGCGAGAAGCTCTTCACGGACCGCTCCGTCGTCCTGGCCTCGGCCACCCTCAAGCTCGGCGGTGACTTCAACGGCGTGGGTGCCTCACTGGGCCTGGCCCCGGAAGGCATCGTGGGTGAGGACATCCCGCCCTGGAAGGGCATCGACGTCGGTTCGCCCTTCGACTACGGCAAGCAGGGAATCCTGTACGTCGCGAAGCACCTCGCGCGACCGGCGCGGGACAGCGACCGCGGGGACATGCTCGACGAACTCACCGAGCTGATCCAGGCCGCCGGCGGCCGCACGCTCGGCCTGTTCTCCTCGATGCGGGCCGCCCAGCTCGCCGCGGAGGAACTGCGTTCCCGTATCCCGGAGTTCCCCATTCTGCTTCAGGGCGAGGAGACGCTCGGCGAGCTGATCAAGAACTTCGCGGCGGACCCGAAGACCTGTCTCTTCGGCACACTCTCGCTCTGGCAGGGTGTGGACGTCCCGGGCGCCAGTTGCCAGCTGGTCGTCATGGACAAGATCCCCTTCCCCCGTCCCGACGACCCGCTGATGAGCGCCCGCCAGAAGGCGGTCGAGGACGCAGGGGGCAACGGCTTCATGGCCGTCGCGGCCACCCACGCGGCCCTGCTGATGGCCCAGGGCGCCGGCCGTCTCGTACGGGCGACGGGGGACCGCGGTGTGGTCGCCGTGCTGGACCAGCGGCTCGCCACGGCTCGCTACGGCAGCTATCTGAAGGCGTCACTGCCCGACTTCTGGTTCACGACGGACCGTAACCAGGTGCGAAGGTCCCTGGCCGCCATCGACGAGGTGGCGAAGAAGGCGGAACAGAACGCAGAAGCGGAACAGACGACCGAAGCGGCGAAGGCAGAAGAGGCGAAGACAGAAGAGGCATAGACGCCAGTGGCCTGCCCCCGGCCGAGGTCGGGGGCAGGCCACTGACATGCGCACGTGGGGGCAGCACAGGGCCCCGGAACCGGCGCAGGGGTCCCGGGGCCCGGTCAGGGGCGGAGTCAGATCCGCCGCAGCACCGCCACGACCTTGCCGAGGATGGTGGCCTCGTCGCCGGGGATCGGCTGGTACGCGGAGTTGTGCGGGAGCAGCCAGACGTGGCCGTCCTCGCGCTTGAAGCGCTTGACCGTGGCCTCGCCGTCCAGCATGGCGGCCACGATGTCGCCGTTCTCCGCGACCGGCTGGCGGCGGACCGTCACCCAGTCTCCGTCACAGATCGCGGCCTCGATCATCGAGTCTCCGACGACCTTCAGGACGAACAGCTCGCCGTCACCCACCAGCTGCCGGGGCAGCGGGAACACGTCCTCGACCGACTCCTCGGCGAGGATCGGGCCACCGGCGGCGATCCGGCCGACCAGCGGGACGTACGACGCGGCCGGCTTGCCCGCCGTGTCGGTGGGCTGCGCGGTGGACTGGTCGGACCCCCGCACCTCGTAGGCCCGCGGTCGGTGCGGGTCGCGGCGCAGGAAGCCCTTGCGCTCCAGTGCCATCAGTTGGTGTGCGACCGAGGAGGTGCTGGAGAGGCCTACGGCCTGTCCGATCTCCCGCATCGACGGCGGGTATCCGCGCCGCTGCACGGAGTCCCTGATGACCTCGATCACCCGGCGCTGCCGGTCGGTGAGTCCGGAGCTGTCCGCCCGGATACCTGGAGGTCGGCCCGGCAGGGAGCGTGTGGGCTTGGGCCCCTCCTGGTTCACTTCATTCATGGCATGCACCGGCTCAAATCGGCCCTGGGAGCGGTCCTGGGCAGTGATGGTGGCACTGTCTGCGGTGGTGGTCACGTCGGCCCCTCTCGTTCGTCTCCCTGCTGGACAACGGTAGTTGCTTTCGAAAGGTTGCGCCAAACACACGTTCGAGTGAAAAAGTGTGGATGGCCTGACGTGATCACGTGTCTGGGTGTATGGCTAACGCTGCACCGGGCGGACAAAAGCGCTCATTGCTGTACTCTTCACCGCCGGGGCGATGGCCTTGTGGGCCGGAGCGGGGCGAGGGTCAGTCTGCCACCAGGTGTTCCGTCGGCCGGGAACCGGCCCCCTGCCCCTGTGGCGCCCACCGTATCCCCGTACGCCTCTCACGGGTATGGCCCTGCGGCACATGCCAATACGGGTGCGACACGCGCGCAAGGTGCGAATTTACGGGTCAAGCCCCACATCTAGTGGTTGGATTGCAGCAGCAGCCCAGAAGTTGTGGTCCCCCGGTCTTCCGGACCCATGGTCATCGCCTATGCTGGAGCCTGCTTCGAGGGGCCCAAGGGCCCTGCCGAGGCTATTGAGTCGTGCTTGTGAAGGAGGGTTGGAGTTCGATGCACTGCCCCTTCTGCAGGCACCCCGACAGCCGCGTCGTCGACAGCCGTACGACGGACGACGGTACGTCGATCCGCAGGCGCCGCCAGTGTCCCGACTGCTCCCGTCGTTTCACGACCGTGGAGACGTGCTCGCTCATGGTGGTCAAGCGGTCCGGAGTCACCGAGCCCTTCAGTCGTACCAAGGTCATCAACGGCGTGCGCAAGGCGTGCCAGGGAAGGCCTGTCACGGAGGACGCACTCGCTCAGCTCGGCCAGCGGGTCGAGGAGGCGGTGCGGGCCACCGGAAGCGCCGAACTGACCACCCACGACGTGGGACTGGCCATACTCGGCCCCTTGCAGGAGCTCGACCTCGTCGCCTATCTGCGCTTCGCGTCCGTGTACCGGGCGTTCGACTCGCTGGAGGACTTCGAGGCCGCCATCACTGAACTCAGGGAAGAAACGCAGCACCCCGCCGCGGCCGACGAAGACGCGGGCCAGGGGTGCCAGGGAATCGACCGCGGGTCCGGAGAGACTGTCGAAGTCCCCGTGCCCGCCAGCGCCGCCGACTGACGAGAGGGGCCGGCCCGGCCCGGACGGCGGCGACCACGGACCTGTTGCGAGCGGACGCGTACGCGTGGCTCGTGGCATTCAGACACACACCGTGCCACGGGAAGAACGAGGCACTTCTGGGCGTTTTAGCCCGATACAGGGAGGCGGCATGACAGAGACGGCGAGCGGTCCGGCACGGAGTTCCCGAGCCAAGGGGACGAAGGCGAACAAGGGCCTGCGCATCGAGCGGATCCACACGACCCCGGGGGTGCACCCGTACGACGAGGTCGAGTGGGCGAGCCGTGACGTCGTCATGACCAACTGGCGCGACGGCTCGGTCAACTTCGAGCAGCGTGGCGTCGAGTTCCCCGCCGAGTGGGCGGTGAACGCGGTCAACATCGTCACCAGCAAGTACTTCCGCGGCGCTGTGGGCACCCCGCAGCGCGAGGTGAGCCTCAAGCAGCTCATCGACCGCATCGTGAAGACGTACCGGAAGGCCGGCGAGGACAACAAGTACTTCGCCTCGCCCGCCGACGCGGAGATCTTCGAGCACGAGCTGGCCTACGCCCTCCTGCACCAGATCTTCAGCTTCAACAGCCCGGTGTGGTTCAACGTCGGTACGCCCCAGCCGCAGCAGGTCTCCGCCTGCTTCATCCTGGCCGTCGACGACTCCATGGAGTCCATCCTCGACTGGTACAAGGAAGAGGGCATGATCTTCAAGGGCGGCTCGGGCGCCGGCCTGAACCTCTCCCGTATCCGTTCCTCCAAGGAACTGCTCTCCTCGGGCGGCAACGCCTCGGGTCCCGTCTCCTTCATGCGCGGTGCCGACGCCTCCGCGGGAACGATCAAGTCGGGCGGCGCCACCCGCCGCGCGGCCAAGATGGTCATCCTCGACGTCGACCACCCCGACATCGAGGGCTTCATCGAGACCAAGGTGAAGGAAGAGGAGAAGATCCGCGCCCTTCGCGACGCGGGCTTCGACATGGACCTGGGCGGCGACGACATCACGTCCGTCCAGTACCAGAACGCCAACAACTCGGTCCGCGTGAACGACGAGTTCATGAAGGCCGTGGAGAACGGCGACAAGTTCGGCCTGCGCGCCCGTATGACCGGCGAGGTCATCGAGGAGGTCGACGCCAAGGAGCTCTTCCGCAAGATGGCCGAGGCGGCCTGGGCCTGTGCAGACCCCGGCATCCAGTACGACGACACCATCAACGCCTGGCACACCTGCCCGGAGTCCGGCCGGATCAACGGCTCGAACCCGTGCAGTGAGTACATGCACCTGGACAACACGTCCTGCAACCTCGCCTCGCTGAACCTCATGAAGTTCCTGAAGGACGACGGCCTCGGCCACCAGTCCTTCGAGGTCGAGCGCTTCTCGCAGGTCGTCGAGCTGGTCATCACCGCGATGGACATCTCCATCTGCTTCGCGGACTTCCCGACGCAGAAGATCGGCGAGAACACCCGCGCCTTCCGTCAGTTGGGCATCGGCTACGCCAACCTCGGCGCCCTCCTGATGGCGACCGGCCACGCGTACGACTCCGACGGCGGCCGCTCCCTCGCCGGCGCCATCACCTCGCTGATGACCGGCACCTCGTACAAGCGCTCCGCGGAACTCGCCGCGGTCGTCGGCCCGTACGACGGCTACGCCCGCAACGCGCAGCCGCACCAGCGCGTCATGAAGCAGCACTCCGACGCCAACGCCGTGGCGGTCCGCGTGGACGACCTGGACTCGCCGGTCTGGGCCGCCGCCACGGAGGCCTGGCAGGACGTGCTGCGCCTCGGCGAGAAGAACGGATTCCGCAACGCGCAGGCCTCGGTCATCGCCCCGACCGGCACCATCGGTCTCGCGATGTCCTGCGACACCACCGGCCTTGAGCCCGACCTCGCGCTGGTCAAGTTCAAGAAGCTGGTCGGCGGCGGCTCGATGCAGATCGTCAACGGCACCGTCCCGCAGGCCCTGCGCCGCCTGGGCTACCAGGAGGAGCAGATCGAGGCGATCGTCGCCCACATCGCCGACCACGGCAATGTCGTCGACGCCCCGGGCCTCAAGCACGAGCACTACGAGGTCTTCGACTGCGCCATGGGCGAGCGCTCCATCTCCGCGATGGGCCACGTCCGCATGATGGCCGCGATCCAGCCGTGGATCTCCGGCGCGCTCTCCAAGACGGTCAACCTGCCGGAGACGGCGACCGTCGAGGACGTCGAAGAGGTCTACTTCGAGGCGTGGAAGATGGGCGTCAAGGCGCTCGCGATCTACCGCGACAACTGCAAGGTCGGCCAGCCCCTCTCCGCGAAGACCAAGGACAAGGAGAAGGCCGAGGTCACCGCCAAGGCCGAGGAGACCATCCGTACCGCGGTCGAGAAGGTCGTCGAGTACCGCCCGGTCCGCAAGCGTCTCCCCAAGGGACGTCCCGGCATCACCACCTCGTTCACGGTGGGCGGCGCCGAGGGCTACATGACCGCCAACTCCTACCCGGACGACGGTCTCGGCGAGGTCTTCCTGAAGATGTCCAAGCAGGGCTCCACCCTCGCGGGCATGATGGACGCCTTCTCGATCGCCGTCTCCGTGGGCCTGCAGTACGGCGTGCCCCTGGAGACGTACGTCTCGAAGTTCACCAACATGCGCTTCGAGCCGGCCGGTATGACGGACGACCCGGACGTGCGGATGGCGCAGTCGATCGTCGACTACATCTTCCGTCGCCTGGCGCTCGACTTCCTGCCCTTCGAGACGCGCTCCGCGCTCGGCATCCACTCCGCCGACGAGCGTCAGCGCCACCTGGAGACGGGCTCCTACGAGCCGACCGACGACGAGCTGGACGTCGAGGGTCTCGCCCAGTCCGCGCCCCGCGCGCAGGAACTGAAGGCCGTCGCCGCACCGAAGGCCGTGGTCGAGGCGGCCAAGCCCGCCCCGCAGCAGGCCCACACCAGCGCCGAACTGGTGGAGATGCAGCTGGGCATCCAGGCGGACGCCCCCCTGTGCTTCTCCTGCGGTACGAAGATGCAGCGGGCCGGCTCCTGCTACATCTGCGAGGGCTGCGGCTCGACCAGCGGCTGCAGCTGATCCACAAACCGTGAGGGGCGGTACGGCCATCGGCCGTACCGCCCCTTCGGCGTGCATGAGTGCGTCGTGGGTCAGGACTCCTGGGGGCTGCCCATGATCCTGGCGAAGGTCGCCGGGTCGGCGTCGAAGCCGCGGATGTCCGACTGGAAGGTCCACTCTCCGGAGTCGTCGCGCACGAAGTCCGCGACCGTAGTGGCCGTCGACCCCAGAACGCTGCCGAAATCGCCCTCGGCCAGGACGTTGTAGCCCTCGCGGATCCGCAGGCCCGGGTTGTGCACGCTGACGAAGGTGGCCCGTCCGGAGCGCTGTTGGATGGCGACGCCGACGACCACGCGCGCGTACCGCTTGTCGAGGCGGCTGAGCTCCAGGGTCATCACCTCGTCCCAGCCGAAGCCCTTGCCGTCCTTGCTGTCCCGGTTGAGATAGATCGTGCCGTCCGGTGAGCGGCTGTCGAAGTGCACTACGTAGTCAGGGTTCTTGTGCGTGTCGGTCGCGAGGTAGGTGGCGGCGACGATGTCGAGATCGGTGGCCGGTTCGCCGACGGGTCCGGGATCCCATTTCACCGAGATCTCGACCTTGTTGATGCCCTTGTTGAGGCCGTTCACCGGTTCTCCCCTCGTGGTCCCCCTGCAACGGTCGCCTCAACTGCCTGGCAGGTGAGGCGTGTTGCCCATCGTGCCACGCGCATGGGGGCGCACGGGCGGCCGCAGTCCGCCCGAGCGTGACCGACGCCACGTTCCTGGGCCGTACGATGGCGCGGTGCTGGTCAAGTGGATTCGCTGCACCGTGGTGGACCGCCGCGGTTTTGAACGGGGGCAGCGGAAATGGGCGGGACTTCTGGGGGAGCCGGGTTTCCGGGGGCAGGGCGGGGGCTGGAGCCGGGGAAGGCCCGGAGTGGCCCACATCTTCGCCTTCTGGGAGAGCCGTGCCTTCTACGACTCCTTCATGGCGCGCTCCCATGACCGGCTGGCCGCAGCCCAGTCGGGCACCTTCAAGGACGCGCAGAGCAAACTCTTCGATCACCGCTTCGACGTGAAGACCGGCTTCGAGCCGCGCTTCACGGAGACCGATCTGGTCCGGGTGGCGCACTGTCGCGTCCACGAGGAGCGCGCCGAGCACTTCGCGCTGATGCAGGAAAAGGTGTGGAACCCGGCGATGGCCGGCTCTCCCGGCATGGTGAGGGGCCTCTTCGGCGAGGCACCCGGCCACGAGTTCCTGGTCCTGTCCATGTGGCAGTCCGCCGCCGAGCACGGCAAATACCGGGCCGAGCGGGTGGAGCGCCTCGCCCTGCGCGCCCAGCTGGAGGCGGACGTCGCGGCGCTCACGGGCGACATCGTCCAGTTGGAACCGTCCTGGACGGTCTGAGACGCGCGCGATTTATGTGACCTGTGCCGTATAGAGCCCGTACGAGTGCTCGATCGGGCGTAACTCGATCTAGGGTTTCGGTATGGCACGTCCACGGCGCATCGTCCTTGTCCGGCACGGCGAGTCGGTGGGCAATGCCGATGACTCGGTGTACGAACGCGAACCCGACCACGCCCTGGCGCTCACCGAGAAGGGGTGGCGGCAGGCGGAGGAGACGGGCACACGCATTCGAGAGGTCCTCGGCGACGAGCGCGTAAGCGTTTACGTCTCCCCGTACCGCCGCACCCACGAGACCTTCCGGGCCTTCCATCTCGACCCCGGGAAGGTACGCGTACGCGAGGAGCCGCGGCTGCGCGAACAGGACTGGGGAAACTGGCAGGACCGGGACGACGTACGGCTGCAGAAGGCGTACCGCGACGCGTACGGGCACTTCTTCTACCGCTTCGCGCAGGGTGAGTCCGGTGCCGATGTGTACGACCGGGTCGGCGGCTTCCTGGAGAGCCTCTTCCGGAGCTTCGAGGCCCCCGATCACCCGCCGAACGTGCTCCTGGTGACCCACGGCCTCGCCATGCGGCTGTTCTGCATGCGCTGGTTCCACTGGACGGTCGCGGAATTCGAGTCGCTGTCGAACCCGGGGAACGCGGAGGTGCGCATGCTCGTTCTCGGGGAGGACGGCAAGTACACCCTTGACCGTCCTTTCGAACGCTGGCGTGATCCGGAACCGTACGGAGTCACCGGATAGAGTGGCAGGGCAATGACCGCTGACTCCTCTCCCGACGGGCGCCTGGACCGCGCCCTGGCCAGCCTGCGCGGACTCGCGGTCGGGGACGCGCTGGGCTCGCAGTTCTTCGTGCCCGCGAACTATCCGCTGCTCAAGCGCCGAGGGCTGCCGCCCGGCCCCTGGCAGTGGACCGACGACACGGAAATGGCCTCCTCCGTAGTGGCCACTCTGGCCGTCCACCGCCGCATCGACCAGGACGCGCTGGCCCGCTCCTTCGCCGAGCACCACGACTTCGACCGTGGCTACGGCCCCGCGGTCAACCGGCTGCTGCGGCAGGTCCGGGAGGGCGGCGACTGGCGCGAGCTGGCCTCGGCCCTCTTCAAGGGACAGGGCTCGTGGGGGAACGGCGCGGCGATGCGGATCGCTCCCCTGGGCGCCTGGTACGCGGACGATCCGGAGCAGGCGACGCACCAGGCCGAGATCTCGGCCTACCCCACGCACCAGCACCGCGAAGCCGTGGTCGGCGCCATGGCAGTGGCCGCGGCGGCTGCGCTGACCGCCGCACCGGGCGGTCCGCCGACCCCCGGGGCGCTGCTCGACGGGGTCATCGCCCTGGTGCCGCGCAGCGCGGTGGAAGCCGGTCTGCGGCGCGCCCGGGACATGCTCGACTACGCAGACACGACGACCGTCGCCGCGGTCCTCGGCTGCGGGCGGCGTACGACCGCGCACGACACCGTGCCGTTCGCCCTGTGGTCGGCGGCGCGGGCCCTCGGTGACTACGAAGAGGGCTTCTGGGCGACCGCCCAGGTCGGCGGCGACATGGACACGACCTGCGCCATCGTCGGAGGCGTCGTGGCCGCGGGGAAGGCCGGGACGCCGCCCACGGAATGGGTGGAGCGGACCGAGGCGGTTCCGGAGTGGCTGTCGGCGAAAGTCGCGGGTTGAGGCCTGCTGCGAGGGCCGCGGGTTGAGGCCGGCGGGTTGAAGCTTGCGGCGAGGGCCATGGACCACGGCTGTGGATGAGAGCTGCGGGGCGGGGCTTACGTTCGGCTGCGGCGAGGGTGCCGGGCCTGCCCGTTCCCTTCTGCCCCAAGCGTCTGTCACTGTCACAGCCCTGCCACAGAGAGCCGGTGACCGGCTGCGCCGCGTGTCCCACGGTTAACCTTTCCGCCACGCCGCCCGTTGATCATCACGGGCGTGCGCCGACGAGACACCGGTCCCTGGGCTTACGTGGCAGCCACGAGCCGCGCTGCCCGGACCGGTCGGGAGGGGGTCCCGTGTCCGACACGCCGTCCGAGGCCGAGCCGAGAGGGTCGGCCTCGAAGGGTTCAGGGGTGAAGCCCCGAATCGATGCCGAGGAGCCTGACGTACCCGAGGTGCCGGAGGCGCCCGCGGACGAGGTGCCCGCGGCCCGTACCGGTTCAGTCGGGGCCGGTTCGGGCGGGCCCGGTTCGAACGAGACAGACTCACGTGGGACCGATTCGAGCGGGACCGAGTCGGGCCGGACCGATTCAGGCGGGACCGATTCAGGCGGGACCGAGTCCAAGAAACGCAGCGTCGCCACGCGAGATGTCCACCGGCAGGGCGTCGGCGACGAAGAGGGCGAAGGGGATCAAGAGTGGGACGGCCCCGTCGTCGAGTCCTGGTTCGCCGACGTTCAGGCGGAGCGCCCGGCCCCCATCCGTAACGCCACGCTCTGGGCCGCCCTCGCCACCGGCGTACTCAGCATGCTCCTGCTCGGCGACGGCCTGGCCCTCAACCTCCTGCTGGTGGCGATACCGGCCGCGCTCGGCGCGTACTACGCGGCTCAGGCAGCGGGTCGGCGACCGCACCGCTGGACGCTGGTGTGGGGCGTGGGAGGACTTGCCCTGCTCAGCGTGCCGGCGCTTCGCGACGCCGACTGGCCCTCGTTCCTCGCCGTCGTGGCCGCCGTGGGGGCGGGCTCGCTCGCCCTGCACGGCGGTCGCACCTGGACAGGAGTGCTGTTCGGCCCGATCGGTCTCCACACCTCGCTGGTCACCGGACCCCTCTGGGGCTGGCGCGGCCTGCGGGAGCGGTCCGGCGGCGCCCGGGGCAACGTGGGCCCGCTGGTCCGCGCGCTCGCCGTCGCCGCGGTCCTGCTGGTGGTCTTCGGCGCGCTCTTCGCCGGGGCGGACGCCGCCTTCGCGGACCTTCTCGGCGGTCTCGTGCCCGACGCGTCGGTCTCCGGAGGGCCCTGGCACGCCGTCCTGTTCGCGATCGGCGTGGTCGGGGCCCTGGTCGTGGCGCACACGGCCGCCGCACCCGTTCAGTGGGACCGCGTCGAGGTACCGGCGGGCCGCCCTCGCGGACGCGTCGAGTGGGCACTGCCCCTGATCGTGCTCGCCGCGCTCTTCGCGGTCTTCAACGCGGTCCAGCTCGCCGTCCTGTTCGGCGGATACGACGCCGTGCTGGAGAAGACCGGCCAGACGTACGCCGAGTACGCGCGCCAGGGCTTCTGGCAGCTGCTGCTGGTCACGCTCCTCACCCTGCTCGTCATCGTCTTCGCCCTGCGCTGGGCCCCTCGTGACAGCTCCGGCGACTGGACGCTGGTGCGTGCCGTCCTCGGAACGCTGTGCGTCCTCGCGCTCGTTGTCGTGGCATCGGCGGTGCGGCGGATGGACATGTACGTGGAGGCGTACGGGCTGACGCGACTGAGGATCTCCGTGGTGACCGTGGAGCTCTGGCTCGGTCTGGTCATCGTGCTCATCATGGCGGCCGGCGTCTGGGGTGCCCGCTGGCTGCCGCGTGCGGTGCTGGCGAGCGCCGCCGCGGGAGTGCTCGCCTTCGGGCTGATGTCGCCGGACGCTCTGATCGCCGAGCGCAACGTCCAGCGGTACGAGGCGAAGGGGTCGTTCGACCTCGACTACGCGCGCGGGCTGTCCGCCGACGCCGCACCGGCTCTCGACAAACTTGACGAGCCGCTGCGTTCCTGTGCCCTGCAGTCCATCGCGCTGGACCTGGCGGGGGCGGACGAGTCCTGGTACGCCACGAGTCTGGGTGAGGCACGCGCCCGGGACATCCTCGACCGACGGCCGCTGTCCCCCGACGCCGACTGGAGCGAGTGCAACCGCCTGGGCACCGAGCTGGCGTACCGCCGCTGAGACGGGGCGCGCACGGACCGCGTACACGAATACGTACACGTACACGTCTGCGAGGGATCCTCGCTGACGGACTCGTACGAACGACAGGGCCGGGCCGCCGTCCCCGGTACGGCGGCCCGGCCCTGTCGTGTGGTTCAGCCCCCGGCGGGTCCGGACGTGCCCGCCAGGGCGTCGAGGTCGCTCTTGCGGACCCGGATCACCAACGCGGCGACGGCCAGGGCGAGCACCGCCATCGCGACGGCCGGGATGAAGGCCGTGGAGATCCCCTGGGACAGCACCTCGTGGCTCCAGGGCGCCGGCAGCTGCTGTGTTTTGGCGAATTCCGCCTTCTGTTCGGCCGAGGCGGTGGCCATGAAGTCCGCGACCTGCTTCTCCGCCTCGTCACGGCTGGCCGTGCCGAAGACCGTGGTCAGGATGGAGAGACCGAGCGAACCGCCCACCTGCTGCGTGGCGTTGAGCAGGCCGGACGCCGCGCCCGCCTCGTGCACGGCGACTCCGGAGACCGCTGTCAGGGTCAGCGTCACGAAGTTCAGACCCATGCCGAAGGCGAACAGGAGCATCGGACCGAGCACCCCGCCGACGTACGTACTCCCGGGGTCCATGAAGGTCAGCCAGCCGAGCCCGAGTGCGACGAGGGCCGAGCCGACGATCATGAACGGCTTCGGGCCGAGCACCGGCAGGAACTTTTGCGACAGACCCGCACCGACGGCGATCGCGACCGTCACGGGGAGGAAGGCCAGGCCCGCCTCGATCGGCGTGTAGCTCAACACGTTCTGCACGAAGAGGACGATGAAGAAGAACATGCCGAACATCGCCGCGGCCAGGCTCAGCATGATCACGTACGTACCGGAGCGGTTGCGGTCGGCGAACATCCGCAGTGGTGTGATCGGTTCCTTCGCCCGGGACTCGACCAGTGCGAAGGCGGCCAGCAGGACCACCGCCGCGCCGAAGGACCCGATGGTGAGGCTGTCCCGCCAGCCCTCTTCCGCGGCCCGGATGAAGCCGTAGACGAGCGACGCCATACCGGCCGTCGAGGTCAGCGCACCCGCGATGTCGAAGCGCCCCGGATGCCGTTCGGACTCGCTGATGTAGAGCGGCGCGAGCACGGCGATCAGTACACCGATGGGTACGTTGACGAAGAGCACCCAGCGCCAGTCGAGCCACTCGGTGAGCATGCCGCCGGCCAGCAGACCGATCGCACCGCCGCCGGCCGAGACCGCGGCGAAGACGCCGAACGCCCTGTTGCGCTCGGGCCCTTCGGGAAACGTCGTGGTGATCAGTGCCAGCGAGGTCGGCGACGCGATCGCGCCACCGACGCCCTGGAGGGCACGTGCGGCCAGCAACTGCCATGGTTCCTGGGCGAATCCGCCCAGCAGCGAGGCGAGTGTGAAGAGCAGGATGCCGGTCATGAAGACCCGGCGACGGCCGAGGATGTCACCGGCGCGGCCGCCGAGCAGCAGCAGACCGCCGAAGGTGAGCGTGTACGCGCTGACGACCCAGGTGAGGTCGGTGGTGGAGAACTCGAGCGCGTTTTGAATGTGCGGGAGGGCTATGTTCACAATCGTCGCGTCGAGTACCACCATGAGTTGGCAGGCCGCGATGACGGTGAGCGCGATGCCGGGATGCCCCTCCCGGCGTGCCGCTCCTGGCTTCGGTTCCTTAATCAACGGAGAGGTTGTCACTATCAAGTCCCCCACGAGTGCCTTAGTGAACGCTCGCGTTCACTGCCGCGTCAAACGGTAGTGAGTCCCCGACAGTGAACGCAAGCGTTCACTGAAGTCGCTGCCGCTTTGCGTTACTTGACCGCTTGCGGACCCCCGGTCCGCACGGCACGTCTGCACGCGCGTGCGTGCGTGCCGCTTGCCCGCTCAGACGGAGACACGCTCATGGTTACTTCGAGTTGGACGGCCGCCTCCGCTCAGGCGGCCTCCCCGCGCCGCCGTGGTGCCGTACTCGAACGTGCGATCCTCGAAGCCGCGCTGGATCAGCTCAGTACGGTCGGCTGGAACGGACTCACGATGGAGGGCGTCGCCGCCGGCGCCCAGACCGGCAAGGCCGCGGTCTACCGCCGCTGGCCGTCGAAGGAGGATCTGGTCGCGGACGCACTCCAGGCGGGGCTGCCGCCGTTCGAGGACGTACCGGACATGGGGAGCGTGCGGGACGACCTGCTGGAGCTGTGCCGACGTGCGCGCGAGGCGATGTTCTCGCGCCCCGGATTCGCGCTGCGCTCGGTGATTCACGAATGTGACGCGTCGCAGGCCCGGCGCTTCCAGGAGATCATCTTCGGAGGTGCCGTGGAGCCGACCATCCGGCTGCTCGGCGAGGTCGTCGACCGTGGAATCCGGCGGGGAGAGGTGCGGCCCGACGCGGCGAACTCGTATGTCTTCGACGTCATTCCGGCAATGATGATGTACCGGTCCAAGGTGTGCGCGAGCGAATGGAGCGAGCGGGACATCGAGGAGATGATCGACCGGCTCATGGTTCCGCTGCTGCGGCCGACGAGTGAGTGAGTGGTCTCTGTGACGGTGAGGCCGGAGCGCCGAGGTTGCCTGGGGAAACCTGGGTGTCGCGTGGGGTTCCGAGCGGCGTAGGCTGAGGGAGCCATGCCGTACGAACCACCAACCCACACTGTCGAGCGCTCGCTGCGCGCCACGACCGGAGCGAAGGTCATCGCCGGTGTCGACGAGGTGGGCCGAGGCGCCTGGGCCGGCCCGGTCACCGTATGCGCGGCGGTCACGGGCCTGCGCCGCCCGCCCGAAGGCCTCACCGACTCCAAGCTCCTGACCGTCAAGAGGCGTACCGCGCTCGCCGAGATACTGGCGAAGTGGGTGACGTCGTACGCCCTCGGGCACGCCTCTCCGGAGGAGATCGACGACATGGGGATGACGGCCGCGCTGCGACTGGCCGCCTGCCGTGCCCTCGAAGCCCTGCCGGTGCGTCCCGACGCGGTCATCCTCGACGGGAAGCACGACTACCTCGGGGATCCCTGGCGGGTCCGTACGGTGATCAAGGGCGACCAGTCCTGCGTCGCCGTCGCGGCGGCCTCCGTGATCGCCAAGGTGCAGCGCGACAAAATGATGGCCGAACTGGGTATCGACCATGCAGACTTCGGTTTTGCGGCCAACGCCGGGTATCCGTCACCGGTGCACAAGGCCGCGCTGGAGATGCGGGGCCCCACCCCGTACCACCGGATGACGTGGGCGTATCTTGATGCGCTGCCCCAGTGGCGGCACCTCAAGAAGGTCCGCAGTTGGGCGGATGGAAGCGTTCCGGAGATCGAAGGGCAGCTCGGCTTCGATTTCTGACCGTTCCACTCGCACTCATGTGCCACCCGCCGACGCGACTCGCACCGGCGTTTGATAAAAATCAGCTCATGCCTCTCATTCCCGAGGAGCCTCAGATTCACGAGAGTGCCCAGGGTCCCCGCGCCACTCCGGCCGCCGGCCGTACCGCGCCGACCCCCCGTCCCGTACCCGGACCCCGTCCCGTGGCGCCACCGCGTCCCGGCCGTCCGGGTCCTGTCCGGCCTGCGCCGCCGGTTCAACGCACGCCGCGCGACACAGCCGTGGCCAAGCCGGGGCCATCCGCCCCGGCGGCCCCCACCGCCCCCTCGACTCCGCAGATCCAGCTGATCCCGGCCTCGGCCGAGGGCGCGCTGGACGCGGCCGAGGAAGCGGTCGACCTGCTCCTTGACTCGGGCCGCGTCCCCGGTGAGGTTCTGGTGATCACCACCGGCGAACCTCACCCGTGGGCCGCGCACGAGCTCTCGTTCGGCGAGGCCGCCTATTGGGCCCAGCACGACGCGGGAGACGACGTCTTCTACGCCGACGCGTCCGCCCTCGGTCGTGCCGCGTCCCGGCCCGTGGTCGTCGTCGCCGTGAACGGCGGAGCCGACGCCACTGCCGCCACCGCCCTGCCGCTGGCCCTCGGCCGAGCCGGCACCCTGCTGATCGTCTGCGGGGATCCGCAGCAGATCAACTCGGTGCTGGGCGCGGGGGTCTGAGGACCCCCGTTCTTCTGGGGGTACTTGGGGGGTGGAGTGCCACTGCGGCCCAGGCTGCGGTGGCATGAGCACGGTGGACGGTTCGACGTGTGCCGGAAACGGCCAGTACGGGGGACGTGCCGGCCGCTGACTGCCGGCACGGCTGTCATGGTCTGCGCGGTCGGCGTGGCTGTTCAGCGTTGTTGTCGCACGTGCCCGATGGGGCTGCATGTGCCCGAGAGGGCCGCACGTGCCCGAGGGGGCTGCATGTGCCCGAGAGGGCAGCACTTGTCCGAGGGGGCCGTGCGGGTTCGGGGCACCGGCTTCGCCGTTCCCTTGCAGTCTTCGGCCGGCCAGCCGGCCGGTGTTGTACCCGACTGCCCGTCCTGCCGCAGTGAGGCAGGTGGTCCTGCGTGGCTGCGCGGCGGCCGGTGGGGCCGGTGCTGAGGGTCGGCCGGATGAACGGCCGACCGGTGCCGCGTGTGGCATTCGCGGGCCCCGTCTCAGCGGGCCGCCGCGCGGCGCAGCACCTCCGAGGCCGAGCCACCCGTGCGTGGCTGAATGGCCTCGACCGCGGCGAGGGCGTCCAGGGACTCCGGCTTGGAGCCCGCGCTCGGCCGACGTCCGCCCCGTCCTTCCCCGAGCACCTGCCAGCCCTCACGCGTCAGCGTGATGTACGCCCCGCAACGCAGCCCGTGCAGCGTGCAGGCGTCCCGCAACCCCCACATCCACGCCCCGTCCTCCTCCGTCCATCGTCCGTCGCCCTCACGGCAGTAGAGCAGGACGGCCGTACGCACCGGTGTGCGGCGCCGCAGGTCGTGCGGGATGACCCGGCGCAGTTGCGCGAGCAGTGCGTTGCGGAACATCCAGCCGTCCGCCGGGGCCGGCCGCCGGACGAACGAGGCGCTGGCCCTGAGCCGTTCGTCCGGATCGAGGACGGCGACGATCGCGGTGTCCGGCCGAGGCCGATGCCGGGAGTGCAGCCCGCTGACGACTTCCCGGGGATTGCGCAGCAGCGGAATCCCCGCGGCGGCCCATTCGGCGGGTTCGAGCATCCGGGCGAGTGAGTTGGCGGAAGTGGCGGACGTCGACATCGATGCCGCCGAGGACGGAGCGAATCCGAAGGTCACGGTCCTCCCTTCGGCTACGCGCCCATACAACGGGCGGGGGGTCGGACTTGGGGGAGCGCACCGCGACACAGCCCGAACGGGCGGCCCTGGAAGGACCGCGCGGGGCGCGAGGCCAATTCTTCCTGTCGAACTTGGTTGCGGCAACGAGCAATTGGGGCCACCGACCGTTATCCGGTGATCCGCCTCATATATCCCTGCCCGTAACCCTCCCTGTCACGCCTGGATCACCCTTGCACGGCAAGGACCAGCGGCAACACCCCCTGTGCACCGGCCCGCCGGAGCAGGCGCGTGGCCACCGCCAGCGTCCAGCCGGTCTCGGTCGAATCGTCCACGAGCAGGACGGGGCCCTGGGCCTGGGCCAGCGTGGCGGCCAGGCCGGGCGGCACCACAAGCGCCCCGTCGAGGGCCTTCAACCGCTGCGCGCTGTTGCTCCTGGACACCTGCGCCGCCCCGGCTCCGGGGGCGTACTCGATGGAACCCAGCAGGGGCAGGCGTCCGACCTCCGCGATCCGTGCGCCCAGCGACTGGATCAGGCGCGGTCGGCCGTGCGAGGCCATGGTGACGACACCGACCGGGCGCGGCTGCGCGTCGGGGCTTCCCGAAGCCCAGCCGCCGGGACCCTTCGCCCAGTCGGCCAGCACACCGACCACGGCCTTCGCCACATCGTCCGGAACGGGCTCGTCGGGGGCCTGGGGCGAGAGCATCGGCCGCAGCCGGTTGCCCCAGCCGATGTCCGAGAGCCGTCCCAGGGCTCGCCCGGAAGTGGCCTGTTCACCGGCCGGAATGCGCCCCTTCAGGTCGACACCGACCGCAGGCAGGCCCGTCGGCCACATCTTCCGGGGCTCGACCTCGACACCCGCCCGGCCCAGCTCACCACGCGCGGAGTCCAGGGACGACGAGGAGACGGCGTCGGTGAACCGGGGCCCAGCGCACATGTCGCAGCGACCGCACGGAGTGGCTCCCTCGTCGTCCAGCTGGCGCCGCAGGAACTCCATTCGGCAGCCGGTCGTCGTCACGTAGTCACGCATCGCCTGTTGCTCGGCCGCACGCTGCTTGGCGACCCAGGCATAGCGCTCGGTGTCGTACGTCCACGGGTCGCCCGTGGAGATCCAGCCGCCCTTGACGCGGTGCACCGCGCCGTCCACGTCCAGGACCTTGAGCATCGTCTCCAGCCGTGACCTGCGCAGCTCCACCAAGGGTTCGAGCGCGGGCAGCGACAGCGGACGGCCCGCCTGGGCGAGGACGTCCAGGGTGCGCCGGACCTGCTCCTCCGGAGGAAAGGCGATCGACGCGAAGTACTGCCAGATCGCCTGGTCCTCCTTGCCCGGCAGGAGCAGCACCTCGGCATGCTCCACCCCGCGCCCCGCACGGCCGACCTGCTGGTAGTACGCGATGGGGGAGGACGGTGACCCCAGGTGCACCACGAACCCGAGGTCGGGCTTGTCGAAGCCCATGCCCAGCGCCGACGTGGCCACGAGGGCCTTGACGCGGTTGGCGAGCAGATCCTCCTCGGCCTGCTGCCGGTCCGCGTTCTCCGTCTTCCCGGTGTACGAGGCCACTGTGTGCCCGCTCTGCCGCAGGAACGCGGTGACCTCCTCGGCCGCGGCCACCGTGAGCGTGTAGATGATTCCGGAGCCGGGCAGCTCGCCCAGATGCTCGGCCAGCCAGGCCATCCGGTGTGCGGCATCGGGCAGCTGCAGCACACCGAGGCTCAGGCTCTCCCGGTCCAGCGGGCCGCGCAGGACGAGAGCGTCCGTGCTGCCACCTGTGCCCAGCTGCTCGGCGACATCGGCCGTCACGCGCGCGTTGGCCGTGGCGGTGGTGGCGAGGACCGGGACGCCGGGCGGGAGGTCCGCGAGCATCGTGCGCAGCCGGCGGTAGTCCGGCCGGAAGTCGTGTCCCCAGTCGGAGATGCAGTGTGCTTCGTCGACCACGAGGAGGCCGGTCGCGGCGGCGAGCTTGGGCAGCACCTGGTCGCGGAAGTCCGGATTGTTCAGCCGCTCGGGGCTCACCAGGAGGACGTCCACCTCGCTCGCGGCCACCTCGTCCTGGATCGTGTCCCATTCCTCCGTGTTGGACGAGTTGATGGTCCGTGCCCGGATGCCGGCGCGGGCGGCCGCCTCGACCTGGTTGCGCATGAGGGCGAGGAGTGGGGAGACGATGACGGTGGGGCCCGCGCCCTGCTCCCGCAGCAGCGCCGTCGCCACGAAGTACACGGCGGACTTGCCCCAGCCGGTGCGCTGCACGACCAGGGCTCTGCGCTTGTCGGCGACCAGTGCCTCGATGGCTCGCCACTGGTCCTCGCGCAGCCGGGCGTCACCCGCCGGGGCGCCGACGAGGCGGGCGAGGACAGTGTCGGCCGCGGTGCGCAGCTCTGCGTTGCTCATGGCCCCATGCAACCCGATGGGTCGGACATCGCGCGAATGAGGCGGTCAGCCTGTGGACAAGTTCTGACGTGATCATGGTCGTGGTTATCCACAGGCTAAAGCGGAATGCCGGGATCCGCGGGATGGTCACGGCATGACGAATCACAGCGAAGCGGCCGGGAATCTCGGCGACGGTGACATGAGCGGGTGCGGCGAGCGTGGCGAGCGCGACGGGCTTGAGGGGCTTGAGGGGCTCGACGGGTTTGGAGGGGCCGGTGGGCTCGGAGGGCTTGGAAGGGGCGGGGGTGCGGGTGGTGAGCATGGCCAAGTCGGTGGGGGTGATCGCGAAGGGGTTGGCGGTCAGGGCGAGGCCGGTGGCGGGCACGGTTCAGGGCGTGGGGGACGCGGTTCAGGATGTGTCGGACACGGTTCAGGGCCTGGCGGACCGGGTTCGGAGCACGGTGTGGACGGTCCAGGTAGCAGTGGGCGTGGTCCAGGAAGCGGAGGACATGGCTCGGCGAGCGGAGGGCACGGCTCGGGACCGGGTGCACGGGGTGCGGGCCGTGGAGGTGAGAGCAGTGTCGGCCCCGCGCACGGCGCGTCCGGTGTCCCGTTCGCCGAGCATCAGGTCACACTCCGCACTCCCGCCGAACTGGCAGACGCGCTGCCGTACCTGCTCGGATACCGGCCCGAGGACAGCATCGTGCTCGCCGCCCTGCACGACAGGGACGGGCGTGGCAGGTTCGGCGGACGGGCCCGGCTTGGTATCCCGGCCAACGCGGACGACTGGGCGTCCGTCGCCCGACAGTTGACCGAAGGACTTGTGAAGGGCAGTGAACGCAGGGGCGCGCACCCCGAGAGCATGGTCGCCTTCCTCTGCCAAGACCCCAGGGGCGGAGAGTCGGCCCGGGATGTCATGGAACGACTGCGCCCACTCGCGCAGTTTCTGCGCAGGGCCTGCGGTGCCCTGGACGTGCCCGTCATCGAGGCACTGTGCATCTCGGACGGTCGCTTCTGGTCGTACTGCTGCCCCAGTGAGCAGTGCTGTCCGTCCGACGGGACACCCATGGGGCTGCCCGGCACGTCCGTGCTGGCCGCGGCGGCCACCTACGCCGGTCTTCAGGTTCGGGGATCCCTGCGGGAGTTCAGGGCGAGGCTCATTCCGTGGGAAACCGCGGCCGCACTGGAGCAGGAGTCCGCGCTCAACGCGGTGAGCATGGCGCTGATCCCCCGAATCCTGGACGACGAGAGCCGCACAGCTGTGGCGACCGAGACCTTGGACCTGGCTCATCGGGTCATGCGCCGATTCGCCGACTCCACGTCTGCGGCGGGCGTACCGGGTGTGCCCGGTGTGTCTGCTGTATCTCCCGCATCTGCTTTGTCTGGTGCGGCAGGTGTGTCCGGTGCCCTGTCTGCGGATCTCCGGGACGACGAACTCCTGGGCCACGACGAGGCAGCCACTTTGATCCTCGGCCTCCAGGACCGCACTACGCGCGACCGGGCGGCGGAGTGGATGGAAGGCGACGAGGCCGGCCCCGCCCTGCGCCTCTGGCGGGCTCTGGCCCGACGCTGTGTCGGCCCGTACGGCGAGCATGCCGCGGCGCCGCTCACCCTCGTGGGATGGGTTGCTTGGTCCTCCGGTGACGAACTGGAAGCCCGCGAAGCCCTGGCGATGGCCCTCGGAGCGGATCCGGGATACCTGTTCGCCCGCCTTCTCCACCAGGCGTGCAATGAGGGCCTGGACCCGGAGTCGATCCGCCGCTGCCTCCGTAAGGAGCGTGTGGACCGTGCCGACGCGGAGGTGATCGCGTCCTTGGCGTCCTCGGAGCACTCAGAGTCCCCGGTCTACGCCGATGGGCCGTCCGGGCCCGCCTCGACATCGTCCACCCGGGCGGCTTCCCGTCGCCGACGCAAGCCGCGGTCCACGGGGAGTGCGGTGAGCCGTCCGGGTTCCCGGCCCTCCGGATCTGCGGGCATGCGCCGTCCCCGGTCCAGCGCCGACGACTCCCCGGCGCCGGAAGCACCCACCAGGGCGGGTGACAGTACGGGCGGCGCCACCCGGTCCCGCCGAGGGGCCGGCCGGCACGGGACGAAGCAAGGCGAGACATGAGGGCGGGGGAGTGGCTCCGAGCGAGTCGGCCGATTCGGTTGGGCTGGTCGGAATGGCTGCTACGGGTGATGGCCTGGGGGCTGGCGGGGCTTGGGTTGGTGTGGGGGTCTGCCGGACTCGGGACGATGTGGCGTGGGGTGCGTGCTCGGATCAGCCGCCGACGCACCCCGGAGCCCCCCGCCCACCGCCAATCGGTCGGCTTCCGTGAACCGGGGCGTGACCCGGGACAGGCCCGTTCCGTTCACCTGAGTGGCGCAGCCCGCGGCCGGGCCGTGCCATCGCATCGAACCCGCCCTTCCGGAGCCCCCTACACGCCGCTGAGTGCGCACTCAGCGCACGGAGCACAGAAGAAGCCGCCCCATGCCCCTGCCCACCCAGTCCTCCACTCAGCACGACAATCACCCTCTGCTCCGCAGGCCAGCACAACCCCCCATAACACCCGGCAGTGCCACAACCCAGAAGGCACCCCTGTCCCTGCCGAACGCGACAGGGAATCTGCCTCCCGCGCACAACGCGCTGATCTGCGTCGCGCTGCCCGGGCTTGCGATCTCCACGGAGCACGGCCAGCTGACCGGGCAGGGGCTGGAGGGCTTCTACCGCGCGGGCCGACGCATGCTCTCCCGATGTCGACTGCGCGTCGCGGGGCGGGAGCCTCTCGCGATCCAGGCCCGGATGATCGCGGCCGACCAGGCCCGTTTCGTGGCGACGCTGAGCCTGTCCGCCGACGGCGGCCCCGACCCGGACGTCATCGTCGAACGGACGCGATACGCGGACGGCACCGAGCGGATCACCCTGCGCAGCGCGGCCCACCGGCATCTGCGCCTGCCCGTCGAGGTGTCGCTCGGCACGGACCTGGCGGAACTGGGCGCGGTCGCCTCCGGGCGGGCCGGTCCCGACCTGCCCGCCAGCGTTCACGACTCGGGCATGCGGTGGTCCTGCGCCACCGGGCACTCCGTCGTTACGGCCAACCCGCCGCCCTCGGACGCGCTGGCCTCCGCGGGGCTGCTCCGATGGGAGCTCGAACTGCCACCCGGCGACACCCGAAGCGTGGAGCTGAGGGTACGGCCGACAGGTGCGGGTCCCATCCGGGCCGTCGCGCGCGCTGCCACGAGCCCGATTGCCCCGGCACGGGCCGTGAGCGACGACCCGAGGGTCCAGGCGCTCCTGCGCACGAGCATCGAGGACCTCCAGGCCCTTCTGCTGCGTGACCCCGTGCATCCGTCCGACAACCACCTCGCGGCCGGCGCGCCTTGGCGTTGCGGCATGGCACCGGCCGAGGCGCTGGCGGCGGCGCGCATGACCCTGCCGCTGGGCACGCGACTCGCCGCGGGCACCCTGCGCACCCTCGCGCGCACCCAACTGGTGGGCGCGGGGCCGCGATCTGGGCTGCTCCCCGGGCCGCGACGGCACGCCGGTACGCATCTGCCGCCGAGCTGCACGGGCGAAGAGGCGACCCTCCTGTTCCCCGTCGTTCTCGCGGAGGCCAGGCGCTGGGGGCTCCCTGAACAGGAGACCGAGGAACTGCTTCCTGTGGCCGAGCGCTGCCTGCAGTGGCTGCGGACGGCGGTCGGCGACGGTACGTATCTGTCCGACCCACGCCCCGGCGGACCGTGGCGCTGCGAGACCCAGGCGCATGCTCACCGGGCCGCGCTGCTGGGCGCCGATCTCCTCGACGCGTACGGCAGGGGAGGTGGCCCCGAGTTGCGGGGGTGGGCTCGCGGAATGAGGGCCGCGTTCCAGGAGGACTTCTGGATCGAGGACAGGGGAGGCGGCAGACCGGCCGCGGCCCGTCTGTCGGACGGGCGGATCGTGCCGCACCTAGGCGCGGCCAGTGTGCACCTCCTCGACACCGGGCTGCTCGGCGTGGGCGCTCCAGCCCAGGGGCTGCTCGACAAGGTGCAGACGGAACAGCTGGCGCGGCTGCTCGGCGGGCCCGCCATGGACTCGGGCTGGGGACTGCGCAGCCTCGGCGCGAAGGAGGCGGCGTACAACCCGTTCGGGCATCGAGGCGGGGCCGTGCGGGTCCACGAGACGGCTGTCGCCGTCGCGGGACTAGCCGCAGCGGGCTACGAGAAGGAGGCGAGCTCACTCCTGCGGGGCGTGCTGTCGGCAGCCGAGGCCTTCGGGCACCGGCTCCCGGAGATGTACGCGGGGGAGCAGCGGACGGAAGTCGGTGCCCCGCTGCCGCATCCGGCGGCCTGCCGACCCGCGGCCACGGCCGCGGCCGCCGGAGTCCTTCTGCTCACCACCCTCGCCGGAATCCGTCCGGACGCCCCTGCCGGGACGGTGACGCTGCGGCCGGTCCGTGGCGCGCCCCTGGGCGAGATCGGCCTGACCGGCCTGCGCGTCGCGGGCGCCCCCTTCTCCGTACGCGTCAGCAGGCTCGGTCTCGCCATGGTCGAGGAGGCCGCCGACGGGCTCCAGCTGGGCGTGTGAGCGGGCGGAAGCCGACGAGGGCGGGCCGGTGGCGTCCCCGGCACTCGTACCGGAGAGCAGTGGATCAGCCAGTGAAGCGACCGACGAAGGGAGTGTTTATCGTCAGGCAGACGACTATGATCTCGGCATGCCCTACGACCCGTCAGCCTTCCCGCCGTTTGCCGTCACCGTTGACCTGGTCGTGCTGACCGTGCGTCGCCATGCCCTGTGCGCGCTGGCGGTACGGAGGGGTGAGCCGCCCTTTCAGGGACGGTGGGCGCTGCCCGGCGGCTTCGTACGGCCGGACGAGGATCTGGCGCAGGCGGCGGCGAGGGAGCTGGGTGAGGAGACCGGGCTGTGCGCCCATGACCCGGCCGCCCCCGCACAGGCCAACGGCGCACACCTGGAGCAGCTCGCGACCTACGGCGACCCGAAGCGCGACCCCCGGATGAGGGTCGTCAGCGTCGCCCACCTCGCGCTCGCCCCCGATCTGCCCGCGCCCAGGGCCGGCGGAGACGCGAACAGCGCGCGCTGGGCCCCCGTCGAGGAACTGCTTCAGCGGGGCGGCTACGGCCGGGACGGCGAACAGGCCGCGCCGCTGGCCTTCGACCATGCGCAGATCCTGGCGGACGGTGTCGAGCGCGCCCGCTCGAAGATCGAGTACTCGTCGCTGGCGACCGCCTTCTGCCCGCCGGAGTTCACGGTCGGTGAACTGCGCCGGGTGTACGAGGCGGTGTGGGGCGTGGCACTCGACCCCCGAAACTTCCACCGCAAGGTGACCGGCACGCCGGGATTCCTCGTCCCCACGGGCGGTACGACGACCCGCCAGGGCGGCCGCCCGGCCCAGCTGTTCCGCGCGGGCGGCGCCACGCTGCTCAACCCGCCGATGCTCCGTCCCGAGGTCTGACACCGCTCCTGGAGCGGTGCAGAGACGGAACCGTGCCAGGACGGGCGCGGTCTCGACATCCGTGCCGAGGCCGGGCATGGCTCCGAGTTCCGTGCCGCGACCTGAAGCCACCCCGAGATTCCCCGTCGGGCCAAGTGGCCGGAAGGGGACGGGGCATGCCGTCCAGCGTGCTCAAGATGCCCGAAAAACCGTACATATCGCGCTATCTTGCTTCGGGTGATCCAGGCCATCGGACTGACCAGCAACGCCCGCAAGGAGCTTCCCCCCGCCGTCGACGATGTCTCCTTCGAGGTGCCCGCGGGCCGCGTCACAGCGCTCCTCGGAGCCCCGGGCGCGGGCAAGACGACGGCGCTCAGGCTCATGCTTGAACTCCAACAGGGCCGCGGAATCACCTACTTCAGAGGCCGCCCGCTGCACCGCATCGCCCATCCCTCGCGCGAGGTCGGCGTGCTCCTCGGAGAGGTCCCCGGCCACCCGGCACGCACGGTCCGCGGCCAACTCCGCATGCTGTGCGCCGCGACGGGTGTGCCCGCCCGGCGCGCCGACGACGTCCTCGAAGTGGTGGGCCTGGTCAGCCTGCGCGACCAGCGTCTGAGCACGCTCTCGCGAGGCATGGACCGTCGCCTCGGACTGGCCTGCGCACTGCTGTCCGACCCGCACACGCTCGTGCTCGACGACGCCGCCGACGGGCTCTCCGCCCGCGAGGGTCGCTGGCTGCACGGGATTCTGCGAGCCCATGCCGCCGGGGGCGGCACTGTGCTGTTCGCCACGGGCGACCCGAAGGAGGCCGCGCGGACCGCCGACCGTGTCGTCACGCTGGAGGAGGGCAGGCTTGTCGCCGACCAGGACGTCACCGACTTCGCCCGCACCCGTCTCCGACCCCGCGTCGCCGTCCGCAGCCCGCACGCCGTCCGGCTCGGCGCCCTGCTCACCAAGGAGGCCCGCACCACGCGACGCTCCGTGGAGGTCGTGCGGGAGGACGGCAACCGCCTCTCCGTGTACGGCAGCACGTGCGCCGACATCGGCGAAACCGCTTACCGCCACAGCATCCTCGTACACCAACTCGCGGACGAAGTCGGCGACATGGGGCCCGTTCCCGCGCGGCACCCGGCGAGTGACTCTCAGGAGGCCGAGCAGCCCGTGCGCACCGCGGAGGCGGAGGGCGCGAACGAGTTGTCTCCCCTCCCGCCGCCCATCTCCGTCAGGCCGGGCGCCAGCCCCCTGCGGCCGCTGCGCTACGAACTGCGTCGTGCGGCCGGGGTCGCCACCGGCTACCTCACCGCGGTCGCCGTGCTCGTCTCCTCGGCCCTGATCTCCGTGCTCCTGGCCCGAGCGGGGCACACCCCGCAGTCGCGTCTGCTCGCCGCGTGGCCACGGGATTTTCCTCTGCCGCCCGCGGCGCTCGGCGCGGGGCTGCTCGGCGCCATGGCCTTCGGCGACGAGTTCCGCCATCCCGCCCTGGCCGCGGATCGCGGGAACGTCCCCCGCCGCCTGGGGCTGCTCGCCGCGAAACTCCTCGTCGCCGCCGCCACCGCGCTGCTGCTGGCACTCCTCGCGGTGGGTGTGGACGCCGAACTGCTCTACCTCGTCTACGGACGGGAGCTCACCGGAGTTCCCGAGGACTGGCTTTCGCTGAGCGTGAGTTGGATCGGTCTCGTGGTGGGCTGTGCCTGGGCGGGTGTCCTGGCGGCCGGTATCTTCCGGTCGACGACCGCCGGACTCGCGGCGGTACTGGCCGTACCGGTCCTCGTCGTACCGCTCGTACAGAAGGTCTTGGAGGGACCGTCCGTGCGGACCGCCGCCGGGTTCTCGACCCGGCTGCGCGAGCTCGTGCTGGTCCAGTGGCCGTTCGGAGGCGAGCGCTATGTGGGTGCTGTGGCGCGAGTGATCGCCCAACCCGTCGGCGGCGCACTGATGTTGTCGATCAGTGCCCTGCTCTGCGCATACCTGCTCACCACTCTACGGAGCAGGGTTCGATGACGGCGGCGGGTGCACATGCGTTCCCTTCGTGTGCGCAACTCCACGCAGAACGCCCATTTCTTTCCGATAAGGCGTCAATTGCGACGGGGTGAGCGATCACCCTTTCGTGTGCTTTTCACCAAAGACCTCAAGGGAGTTGGAGACGGAGCCGACAAAGGATCCGTGAGTACCCTTGCGCACACCATGATGACCGCCGCCCGTTCCGCAGACTCCGGCCTCGCCGGCCCGGGCGAACTCGACCGCTACCCCTACGGGGAGGTTCCCGGCGCAGACCGCCTCAGCGCCTCCGTGTGGGACGGCACGGACCCGGAGCTGGGCCGCATGGGCCGACGTGCCGCCGGCAGCCGCGGCCGAGGCCTGCATGGCCAACTGGTCCAGCAGCTGGGGCAGATGATCGTCTCCGGCGACCTGGGCGCGGACCGCCCGCTGGTGCCCGAGGAGATCGGCCAGCGATTCGAGGTCTCCCGTACCGTCGTCCGTGAGTCGCTCCGCGTTCTTGAGGCGAAGGGCCTGGTCAGCGCCCGCCCCAATGTCGGCACGCGCGTACGCCCGGTCAGCGACTGGAACCTCCTTGACCCGGACATCATCGAGTGGCGGGCCTTCGGGCCGCAGCGTGACGACCAGCGCCGCGAGCTGAGCGAGCTCCGCTGGACGATCGAGCCGCTCGCTGCCCGTCTCGCCGCCGGACACGGCCGGGAGGAGGTGCAGCAGCGGCTCGGCGACATGGTCGAGATCATGGGCCACTCCATGGCGCAGGGTGACGCGCTCACCTTCTCGCGCGCCGACGCGGAGTTCCATTCCCTGCTCATCCAGGTCGCCGGCAACCGCATGCTGGAGCATCTCTCCGGGATCGTGTCCGCCGCGCTCCAGGTGTCCGGCAACCCGGTCACGGGCTGCGACCGGCCGACCGAGGCGTCCCTCGGGCACCACGCCCGCATCGTCGACGCTCTCGCCGCCGGCGACGGATCGGGCGCCGAGACGGCCATGCGCCAACTGCTCACCGTCCACCCCGAGGTGGAGCGCGTCGTGCCCGCGCCGCGCGAGCACTGACCGCGCACCGAGGGCAGCGCGGTCGGTGGCGGGTGCCCGTGTGGCATCGCTTGGCCGGCGAACCATCTGCCGCCGGACCCCCTGGATGCTTCTGAATCCGGCGGGGTCCGGCGGTGTGATGGGGTACTGAGGTCAACGGCTGACCACCTCTGACCGTGTCTGGGAGCTTTTGAGCACTTACGGGGTGTGACTCGGGCCACGCAGATTGGGCGTAACGCTCCACGGGGCAGCGCGATGACCTAAGAGGTGACAGCCGAGTAGGGCATACAGACGCCGTTCAAGGCGCTGTGACTCTTCCCGGCCCTCGCCCGCGCCGTCGGCCCATCCCCAAGTCGGCGGTCGTCGGCTCCTGTCCGTACCGGACGGGGCCGGAAGCCGTTTTCCAACGTTCCGAGAGGTTGTTCGTGTCGGCCAGCACATCCCGTACGCTCCCGCCGGAGATCGCCGAGTCCGTCTCTGTCATGGCGCTCATTGAGCGGGGAAAGGCTGAGGGGCAGATCGCCGGCGATGACGTGCGTCGGGCCTTCGAAGCTGACCAGATTCCGGCCACTCAGTGGAAGAACGTACTGCGCAGCCTCAACCAGATCCTCGAGGAAGAGGGTGTGACGCTGATGGTCAGTGCCGCGGAGCCCAAGCGCACCCGAAAGAGCGTCGCAGCGAAGAGTCCGGCCAAGCGCACCGCCACCAAGACCGTCGCGGCGAAGACGGCGACGGCCAAGAAGGCCACCGCCACCGCCGCCCCGGCGATGCCTGCCGCAGACGCTCCCGCCGAGGACGCAGCCGAGAAGAAGGTCGCTGCCAAGAAGGCGACGGCCAAGAAGGCCGTAGCGAAGAAGACCGTCGCGAAGAAGGCGACGGCGAAGAAGACCACCGCCAAGAAGGACGACGCGGAGATCGTCGACGACGAGGCGGCCGAGGAGACCCCCGGCGCGGCCAAGGCCGGCGGCGAGGAGCCCGCCGAGGACGGCGCCCAGGGCTTCGTCCTGTCCGACGAGGACGAGGACGACGCGCCCGCGCAGCAGGTCGCCGCGGCCGGTGCCACGGCCGACCCCGTCAAGGACTACCTCAAGCAGATCGGCAAGGTCCCGCTGCTCAACGCCGAGCAGGAGGTCGAGCTTGCCAAGCGCATCGAGGCCGGTCTGTTCGCCGAGGACAAGCTGGCCAACGCCGACAAGCTCGCCCCGAAGCTCAAGCGCGAGCTGGAGATCATCGCCGAGGACGGCCGCCGCGCCAAGAACCACCTCCTGGAGGCCAACCTCCGTCTGGTGGTCTCCCTGGCCAAGCGTTACACCGGCCGCGGCATGCTCTTCCTGGACCTCATCCAGGAGGGCAACCTCGGTCTGATCCGCGCGGTGGAAAAGTTTGACTACACCAAGGGCTACAAGTTCTCGACGTATGCCACGTGGTGGATCCGTCAGGCGATCACCCGCGCCATGGCCGACCAGGCCCGCACCATCCGTATCCCGGTGCACATGGTCGAGGTCATCAACAAGCTCGCGCGCGTGCAGCGCCAGATGCTCCAGGACCTGGGCCGCGAGCCCACCCCGGAGGAGCTGGCCAAGGAACTCGACATGACCCCGGAGAAGGTCATCGAGGTCCAGAAGTACGGCCGTGAGCCGATCTCCCTCCACACCCCCCTGGGTGAGGACGGCGACAGCGAGTTCGGTGACCTCATCGAGGACTCCGAGGCGGTCGTCCCGGCCGACGCGGTCAGCTTCACGCTCCTCCAGGAGCAGCTGCACTCGGTCCTGGACACCCTGTCCGAGCGCGAGGCGGGCGTCGTCTCGATGCGCTTCGGTCTCACCGACGGTCAGCCGAAGACCCTCGACGAGATCGGCAAGGTGTACGGCGTGACGCGCGAGCGCATCCGCCAGATCGAGTCCAAGACGATGTCGAAGCTGCGTCACCCGTCGCGTTCGCAGGTGCTGCGCGACTACCTCGACTAGGTCTCGGCCGTACGTCACCGAGGGCCCGGTTTCCCGCTCAGGGAGCCGGGCCCTCGGTCTGTGCGGAGTGCGGAGTGCCGCCATCTGGATCACGCTGGGTGTCTCATGACAACCCCAGAGTGAGGAGCGCGCATGCCTCGTCCCTTTGCCCGAGCGCTGGCCGTCGCGGCCACGGCGGCCGTCATACCGTTGGCCTGTCCGGCCCCCGCGACGGCCGATGTCATCATCGGCGGCTACCCGGTCGAGATCTCCGAGAGTCCCTGGACGGTCGCCGTGTCCAGCCGTGACCGGTTCGGGGGTACGCGTGCCGGACAGTTCTGCGGGGGTGTGGTGATCAGCCGCTCGACGGTGCTGACCGCGGCCCACTGTCTGAGCAAGGAGGTACTGGGCGCACCTCCACGGCAGGTTCGCGATCTGAAGGTGATCGCGGGCCGCGGGGACCTGCTGTCGGCCGAGGGCAGGGAGATCGCTGTGCGCGACACCTGGATCAACCCGCGCTATGACAGCTTCACGAACGCCGGGGACTTCGCCGTACTCACTCTCGCGGAGCCCCTCGCCGCGAGCGCCGTCATCCCCATGGCGGGCCCCGGTGACGCCGCGTACAAGCCCGGCCCGGGGGCCGTGGTCTACGGCTGGGGCGACACCACGGGGAGCGGCGACTACGCGACCGCTCTGCGGGCCGCGCGCGTGCAGGTACTGCCCGACGCGCTCTGCGAGGAGGCCTATCCGGGGAGCGTGGACGGAACGTACGTGGCCGCTTCCATGCTGTGTGCGGGGGAGAGGGAGGGGGGCCGCGACGCCTGTCAGGGGGACAGCGGCGGACCGCTGGTCGCCCAGGGGCGGCTGATCGGCCTCGTGTCGTGGGGGAGCGGCTGTGGGCGGCCCGGTAGCCCCGGTGTCTACACGCGGGTCTCGGAGGTCGTCAGGACGCTCGGAGCGGGCCGCTGAAGGCCCTTCCGCGGCCCTGAGAGGTGTGGGCGGTCTCACGGCCTCAGGGAGACACGAGCGCGGGCGGCCGCCCCTGGATAGGGGCGGCCGCCCGGTCACCGGCCTGTGCCGGAGATGGCTCGTCGTCTGCGCGAAGTGTCAGTGCTCTTCGTCGTTGGCGCTTGCCGGGGCGGCAGTCAACCGCTCCGTCTCGTCCTGTATCTCAGCGGCGATCTTCTTGAGTTCCGGCTCGAACTTGCGCCCATGGTGGGCACAGAAGAGCAGCTCACCACCGCTGAGGAGGACGACGCGCAGATATGCCTGGGCGCCGCAACGGTCGCAGCGGTCAGCGGCCGTCAGCGGGCTCGCGGGGGTCAGAACAGTAGTCACGTCGCCTCTTCTCTAGCTCGACGAGCTGTCGTACCAGGGTCAACATCCAACCAGGCCGAAAACGTTCCCGCTCGTGGCTCTTCCTCGAAAAAAATCTTTCCGAGTCGGCTGTCTGCTGCCGGTTGGCGGCGAATGAGCCGTATTGCGTGTCTTCGTGTCTTACGGGTTCGCGCTCTGTCAGGTTCAGTCCTCACCGGCTGGCTTGCCGGTTGTTCTTGAGGACGTGCCCGGAGCCTAAATGGTTCATGCCTGGAAGGGAACGTGATATGTACTTCACTCCAACGAGGGATCGAACAAGCATGCGACGCTGGTCTAGTCTGAGTTTCGGACGAGGGTGGCGTTACGACGGCTCTACCAGGCCTCGGTACCCTCGGAGCGGCGACCGAAGCCGGGCCCTTACCCAAGAGGGCCACATTTGAAATTCAGCGAGGAGCGAACCGCGTGACCGCCGAGACGTCCGTGCCGTCCACAGCGCTGCTGACCGGAGCAGACCGGGACGGTTCCAACTACACCGCGCGGCACCTGCTCGTCCTCGAGGGACTCGAGGCCGTGCGGAAGCGCCCGGGCATGTACATCGGGTCGACCGACAGCCGCGGTCTGATGCACTGCCTGTGGGAGATCATCGACAACTCCGTGGACGAGGCCCTCGGAGGCTACTGCGACCACATCGACGTGACCCTTCACGACGACGGCTCGGTCGAGGTGCGCGACAACGGCCGGGGCATCCCGGTCGACGTCGAGCCCAAGACCGGCATGTCCGGCGTCGAGGTCGTGATGACCAAGCTGCACGCCGGAGGCAAGTTCGGCGGCGGCTCGTACGCGGCTTCCGGCGGCCTGCACGGCGTGGGCGCCTCCGTGGTGAACGCGCTCTCGGCCCGTCTGGACGTCCAGGTGGACCGCGGGGGCCACACCCACGAGGTGAGCTTCCGTCGTGGCACCCCCGGAGCGTTCAAGGGGGACGGGGCCGACGCCGCCTTCGACGCGTCGAGCGGGCTGCGCAAGCTCAAGAGGATCCCCAAGACCCGCACCGGCACACGCGTGCGCTACTGGGCCGACCGGCAGATCTTCCTCAAGGACGCGAAGCTCTCCCTGGAGAACCTTCACCAGCGCGCCCGGCAGACCGCCTTCCTGGTGCCCGGCCTGACCATCGTCGTCCGCGACGAGTTCGGGCTCGGCGAGGGAGGCAGCAAGGGTGAGGAGTCCTTCCGCTTCGACGGCGGCATCAGCGAGTTCTGCGAGTACCTGGCAAGCGACAAGCCTGTCTGCGACGTCCTCCGCTTCTCCGGGCAGGGCACCTTCAAGGAGACGGTTCCGGTCCTGGACGACCACGGGCAGATGACGCCCACCGAGGTCACCCGGGAACTGGGCGTCGACGTGGCGATGCGCTGGGGCACGGGCTACGACACGACCCTGAAGTCGTTCGTGAACATCATCGCCACGCCCAAGGGCGGCACCCATGTCGCGGGCTTCGAGCAGGCCGTCGCGAAGACGATGAACGAGGTGCTGCGCACCAAGAAGCTGCTGCGCGTCGCCGAGGACGACATCGTCAAGGACGACGCCCTGGAAGGCCTCACGGCTGTTGTGACGGTCCGCCTCGCCGAACCGCAGTTCGAGGGCCAGACCAAGGAGGTCCTCGGCACCTCGGCGGCCCGCCGGATCGTGACGAACGTGGTCTCCAAGGAGCTCAAGGACTTCCTGACCTCCACGAAGCGGGATGCCGCCGCGCAGGCCCGGGTCGTCATGGAGAAGGCCGTCTCCGCCGCCCGTACGCGCATCGCCGCCCGTCAGCACAAGGACGCGCAGCGCAGGAAGACGGCCCTGGAGTCCTCTTCGCTGCCGGCCAAGCTCGCCGACTGCCGCAGCGACGACGTGGACCGCAGCGAGCTGTTCATCGTCGAGGGAGACTCCGCGCTTGGCACGGCCAAGCTCGCCCGGAACTCCGAGTTCCAGGCGCTGCTGCCGATCCGCGGAAAGATCCTCAACGTCCAGAAGGCGTCCGTCACGGACATGCTGAAGAACGCCGAGTGCGGCGCGATCATCCAGGTCATAGGAGCAGGGTCGGGCCGGACCTTCGACATCGACGCGGCGCGCTACGGGAAGATCATTCTCCTGGTCGACGCCGATGTCGACGGCGCGCACATCCGCATCCTGCTGCTGACGCTCTTCCAGCGCTACATGCGGCCGATGGTCGAGGCGGGGCGCGTGTTCGCGGCGGTGCCGCCGCTGCACCGCATCGAGCTCAGCCAGCCCAAGAAGGGCCAGGACAAGTACATCTACACGTACTCGGACCGCGAGCTGCGAGAGACCGTGCTGGAGCTCCAGCGCAAGAACGTGCGGTACAAGGACTCGATCCAGCGCTACAAGGGCCTCGGCGAGATGGACGCCGACCAGCTGGCCGAGACGACCATGGACCCGCGCTTCCGTACGCTGCGCCGGATCAACATCTCCGACCTGGAGGCCTCCGAGCAGGTGTTCGACCTGCTGATGGGCAACGACGTCGCCCCGCGCAAGGAGTTCATCTCCAGCTCCGCGGCGACGCTGGACCGCTCGCGCATCGACGCGTAGACGGTCGAGTGAGCCCGTCGGGACCGCGAGGGGTTCCGACGGGCGTCGGGCCCTCCGGGGACCGTGGAGAGGGAGACGTCCGTGAGGGCGTCTCCACCCGCGGGTGGAGACGGGGCGCCTCCCGGATCCACCCATGATCCACCCTGGCTCCGATCTGCCGACCTGCCCGTTTCCGTAGCGTCGAAGGCGTCGACAGCGCCCGCTGTCGGCACCCGCCCTTCCCGCACACGGAGGCCGCGATGTCCGGGCTTGTCGATGCCTTGGTGATCCTCGCCGTTGTCGTCCTGGTGATCGCCCGCCAGTTCCGCACCCGTCGCATAACGACGGACAGGAGCTGGTGGGTCGTGCCCGCGGTCCTGGTCTTCCTGGCTCTGCGCGAACCGGGCCTGCTCGACCCTGACCACCGGACGCTTTCGGTCCTGCTGCTCGGCACCGAACTCCTCATCGGCCTGGCCACCGGCGTCGGCTGGGCGTGGACCACCCGGATGTGGAGGACACCGGACGGCACGGTGTGGAGCAGGAGCAGCAAGGCCAGTGCTCTCGTCTGGACCGCCGGGATAGCTCTGCGGGCGGGTCTGTTCGGCCTCGGCGCCGCCCTCGGCCTGCGCCAGGACAGCTCCGCCCTGCTCCTCGCACTCGCGGTGACGCTGTTGGTGCGCTCCGGGATCATGGTCCGGCGGGCGCAGACACTGCCCCCGGCGAGCGGGCGGAGCGCGGCGTACGGTGACGGCATGCCCCAGCCTTCGCGGAAGGAGCGTGTATGACGGACAACGTCTGGATGCTCTGGCCCTCCCGCGAGGCGCTCTCCCGAGAGGGAGTGCACAGAGCCAGACGGGCGCTTGCCGGGGTCGCGCGCGTCTTCGCCGTCGGTGTCCTCCTGGTGACGACCTTCGCGGACAGCGACCTGCACGGCTGGGGTGTCGCAGGGGCTGTTCTGGGAGTCCTTGTCTGCGGACTCGGGGTCTGGGGTTTCTGGAGGGCCACGCTCGAGCATCGCCTGCTTCCCTCCTTGGGGTCGCTCGTGCTGCTCTTCGCCATAGCGACGGTGGCGGAGGGCGCGGGGCTGCGGGTTCCCGCCCTCGTCGTGTGGTGCGTCTGCGCCGTCAGCGCCATGGAACGGCTGCCGCTCGCGGCGGCACTGCCCGCGGGGGCCGTGGCTCTCGGGACGTACGCGGCAGTGAACAACGACGCGTGGCTCACCACCCTGGCCACGACCGTGGGGCTTGCTCTGGCCGGATACGTGCTGCGGCTGGACGCGGAGGCCCGGGGCAGCGCCCTGCGGCTACTCGCTCAGGAGCGGGCCGCGCGGGCGGCCGAGGCGGAGTCGGCGGCGCTCGCGGAGCGGGCCCGGATCGCACGGGAGATCCACGACGTGCTGGCGCACAGCCTGTCGGCGCAACTCGTGCACCTGGAGGCGGCACGGCTGTTGATCGAGAGGGGAGCGGAGCGGGACCAGATCCTCGATCGGGTCGTGGCGGCACGAGGGATGGCCCGCGAAGGCCTCGCCGAGACCCGGCAGGCACTCTCCGCGCTGCGCGGAGAGCTGTCCCCGCTGGAGGAGTTCCTGAGCGAACTGGTCGCCGACACCGCCGGTGCAGATGTCACCGTCACGGGTGAACGGCGGCTGTTGCCGGCCGAGGCGTCGCAGGCGGTGCGCAGGGTCGCCCAGGAAGCGCTGACGAACGTCCGGAAGCACGCGCCCGGGGCCAAGATCCGCATACGCCTGGACTACGGCGAGCACGAAGTGATGTTGAACGTAAGGGATTCGGGAGCGCCGCCGGGTGAATTCACACACTCCGGTGCCGGATACGGTCTGCTCGGAATGCGGGAGCGGGCCGAGTTGCTGGGCGGCTCGCTGGAGGCCGGGCCGTACGAGGAGGGGTTCGTGGTGACGCTGAAGGTGCCCGTATGACGGAGGAGGAAGGCGGGGCACCGGCCCGTGTCGTCGTGGCGGACGATCAGACCGTGGTGCGCGAGGGCATCGTGATGCTGCTCGGGCTGCTGCCCGGGATCGAGGTCGTCGGGGCCGCCGCCGATGGGCACGAGGCGGTGCGGCTGGTGGCCGAGCTCGACCCGGACGTCGTGCTGATGGACCTGCGCATGCCCCGCTGTGACGGGGTGGAGGCGACCAGACGCATCCGGGCCGAACACCCCAGGACACAGGTCGTCGTGCTCACCACGTACGCCGACGACGCCTCGCTGTTCCCCGCGCTCAGGGCCGGGGCCCGCGGCTATCTCACCAAGGATGCGGGCGGCGACGAGATCGTACGGGCCGTGCGGAGCGTCCTGTCGGGGGACGCCGGGCTCTCCCCGGGCATTCAACGGCGTCTGCTGGAGAGGCTGTCCGAGCCGCAACCCGCCGTTCCCGCGGAGGGCGCCGAGGCGCCGGACGGGCTCACCGCGCGGGAGACGGAGGTGCTCGTGCTGATCGCCGACGGTCTCACCAACCAGGAGATCGCCCGCAAGCTCCATGTCTCGACGGCCACCGTGAAGACCCACATCAACAACCTGTTCGCCAAGACGGGGCTCAAGGACCGTGCGCAGGCGGTCCGTTACGCCTTCGGGAAGGGACTTGTGCGGCCACCAGGGGGGTGAGTCACCTGATGGGGTGAAGAGCGCGGAGAGAAGAGTCTGGGATCTTCCCGATCTGTCCATCCTTGGGCACGCGGCCGAAACGGGCAGCGGACAAGGAGAGTTCGGTGGAGAAGTACGACGGTCCCGACTCCGGAAAGGTCCGGTTCGACGACCCCTGGTACGACGCGCTCGCCTCCGGCTGGGGCGAGTTGGACAGTACGGGCGCGCCCGCTCCCGCCGTGCCGCCCGCGCGCGGGGAGCAGGAGGACCGGACCGCCCGTGCGGCCGACGTCTATCTGGAGGTGCAGCGCAGCGCGGCCTTCCAGGAGGTGCGCAGCCGGTACCGGAGGTTCGTGGTCCCGGCCGTCGCCGTCTTCTTCACCTGGTACGTGGGCTATGTGGTGACGGCGACGACGGCTCCGGAGTTCATGGCGCAACCCGTAGCCGGCGCGGTGAACGTGGCGATGCTCGCGGGGCTGGGGCAGTTCCTCACGACGTTCCTGTTCACCTGGGCGTACGCACGGCACGCGAGGCTGCGCAGAGACCGGGCGGCGCTCGATCTGCGCTGGGACACACAGGAGCTGACGCGAAGCGTCGCGGGTGGTGGCCGGTGACCGGGAACCATCAGACGCTGGCGCTGCTGCTGTTCAGCGCGTTCGTCGCGGTCACCCTGGGGATCACGACCTGGGTGAGCCGCCACCGGCATGGTTCGGCGGAGGAGTTCTACGCGGGCGGACGGCTCTTCTCGCCCATGGAGAATGGTTTTGCCATCGCGGGCGACTACATGTCCGCCGCGTCCTTCCTCGGTATCTCGGGGCTGATCGCGCTCTTCGGCTATGACGGGCTGCTGTACTCGGTGGGCTTTCTCGTCGCCTGGCTCGTCGTGCTGTTCCTTGTCGCCGAACTGGTGCGCAACTGCGGGCGGTTCACGCTCGCGGACGTCGTCGCGGCCCGCATGAAGGAGCGACCGGTGCGGATCGCTGCGGGAACCTCTTCGGTGACCGTGTCCGTTCTGTACCTGGTGGCGCAGATGGTGGGTGCGGGCAGCCTGGTCGCGCTGCTGCTGGGCGGTACGAGCGAGGCGGCGCAGGCTTGGACGGTCATTGGCGTCGGGGCGCTGATGGTCATCTATGTGTCGATGGGAGGGATGCGGGCCACCACGTGGATCCAGATCGTCAAGGCGGTCCTGCTGATGGGCGGAGCGATCGCGCTGACCGTGCTCGTCCTGATGCGGTTCCACGGGGACTTCGACCGGTTGCTGCGTGCGGCGGCGGATCGGAGTGGGCACGGGATGTCGTTCCTCGCGCCGGGGCTGAGGTACGGCGGGGACTGGACCGCGCGCCTGGACTTCATCAGCCTGGGACTCGCGCTCGTGCTGGGCACGGCGGGGCTGCCGCACATTCTGTCGCGCTTCTACACCGTGCCGACCGCGCGAGCCGCGCGGCGCTCGGTCGTCTGGGCGATCGGTCTGATCGGTGGGTTCTACCTGATGACGATCGTGCTGGGGTTCGGGGCGGCGGCGATCGTCGGCCCCGATGCCGTACGCGGGTCGAACGCGGCCGGGAACACGGCGGTTCCGCTGCTGGCACTCGATCTGGGCGGTGGCGCCGGTTCCACCGGAGGAACGGTTCTGTTCGCGATCGTCGCCGCGATCGCCTTCGCCACGATCCTCGCGGTGGTCGCCGGAATCACGCTCGCCTCCTCGGCGTCCGTGGCCCACGACCTGTACGCCTCGCTGCGTCGGCGGGCGAAGCCGCGCAGCGAGGTGGCCGTGGCGAGGACCGCCGCGGTCGGTATCGGTGTCGTCGCCATCGCGCTGGGCCTGCTCGCGCGCGACCTCAATGTGGCCTTCCTGGTGGGGCTTGCCTTCGCCGTCGCCGCGTCGGCGAACCTGCCGGTGCTGCTGTACTCGCTGTTCTGGCGGAACTTCACGACACGCGGCGCGGTGTGGTCCGTGTACGGGGGCCTGGTGCCGGCTCTGGTGCTCGTCGTGCTGTCTCCGGTGGTGACGGGCAGCCCCGCGTCGCTGTTCCCGGGAGTCGACCTTCAGTACTTCCCGCTGGAGAACCCGGGCCTGGTGTCGATCCCGCTCGGCTTCCTGGCGGGCTGGCTCGGCACGGTCACCTCGGCGGAGCCGCCGGACGAGGCCAAGCACGCCGAGACCGAGGTACGGGCGCTTACGGGGGCGGGAGCGGTCTGACCGACGGGGTGGCGAAGGGGAGGCCCGGCGGGACGCCTTCAGGCGAGGCCAGAAGGCCCGTGAGGCCTGCGTGGCGGTCCGGCAGGGTTACGGGTTCACCGGCTCAAGGCGCAACCCACGCGTAGCGGTGTTCCGGACGCCCTGTGTCCCCGTACTTGAGTGAGAGCCGGAGGCGGCCCGCCTGTTCCAGGTGGCGGAGGTAGCGCTGGGCGGTGGAGCGGCTGAGGCCCGTCTCGGCGGCGACCTCGTGGGCCGAAAGGGGGTGGTCGGCCTGGTGGAGGACAGTGCAGATCAGGTCCGTGGTCGGCTCCGAGTGGCCGGTGGGCAGACCCGGCGAGGAGGGGGCGGGCGTCGTACGCAGGGCGCCGAACATGCGGTCGACCTGTTCCTGCCCTGCCACGCCCTGGTCGCTGACTCTGTCGACGGTGCGGCGCAGTGCGGCGTACGACTCGAGCCGCGTTCGCAGCGCTGCGAATGTGAACGGCTTGACCAGGTAGTGCAGAGCACCCAGACGCATCGCGGCCCGTACGGTCTCCACGTCGCCGGCCGCGGTGATCATGATGACGTCCGCGCCCATGCCCAGTTCCCGCATCTGCTGGACGAGTTCGAGGCCCGTCCGGTCGGGCAGATAGTGGTCGAGCAGGATCAGGTCGACGGGCTCCCGGCCCGCCGCGTCCAGGGCCTGGGCGGCGCTGTGCGCACGGGCGGCCACCCGGAAGCCGGGAACCTTCCCCACGAACTTGGCGTTGATTTCGGCGACACGGAAGTCGTCGTCCACGACCAGGACGTCAATCATCGGGCCTCTCTCCCCGAGCCGGGCGAGCGGTGAGCCCGTGCTGTCGGCCCCAGTGTTGTGGAGTGAGCAGAAAGAGCACAACACCCTTCTGTAATCAGAAGAACGCCTTGCGCACACAAGACTGATGTCGTGATGCGGGCCAGGGCTACGGTCGCGGGGCATGAGCGCAGACACCGGCCCCGCCGTCGCACCGCGAGGCGTGCGCAAGGTCTTCACAACCCCGTCGGGGGAACTGCACACGGCCGCCATCGGACTCGATCCGACCGTGGGACGCTGCGGGTTCACAGCCGTCGTGGCCCCCACGGGCCGAGGCAGGTCGACCACACCGACCCTCGTCAGCGGTCTCGAAGAACTTTTGGAGTGCGAAGCCGTGGTGCCGGACGAATCGCTCGACCCACGGGAGGACACGCGCGACTCGGTCATCCGCTGGACGCTGACCGCGTCAGCCGCTGCCAAGGCCCCCGAGGCTGCCGAGCGTGCCAAGACGGCCCCTACGGGCTTCCGCGCGCGGGCCGCCCTCGGAAGCGGGGCTGTTGTCGCCGTCCCCCGCCTGCTGCCCCTGGCAGGCGACGCGCGGTCCCTGGGAGCGAGTGCCTGCCGGGTGACGCTCCAGGAGGGGTTGCCCACGTCCGCCGAGCGTCGTAGCTCCAGGTGGACGCCGTTGTAGACCGAGAGCCGAACTCCCTTCTCAGGGCACGCACAGCCCCAAATGCCCCTCCTAGGTCCCCGTTTTCGTTGAGCCCCTCCCTAGGGGGCGCATTTCGCAGACAGCCCTCTTCAGGACACCGGTTCTCCTTCGGCGTCGGTCTCTTGGGGGAGCGGCCGGTTCCCCGTCACCGGTCTCTCCAGGGCGCTCGTTTTCCCCGCACCGCCTTCTTCACAAGGACGTGAACGAACATGCCCAAGACCCTCAGACACGGGTCGCTGGCAGCCGCCGGCCTGCTTGTCCTCTCCTCGCTCACCGCCTGCGCCAACGACGTGGCCGGATCGGCCGCCGCCGACGAGGCGGGCGGCAAGGGGGAGAGCGTCAAAATCATGGTCGGCGGCCTGGACAAGGTCATCTACCTGCCCGCGATGCTCACCGAGCGGCTCGGCTACTTCGATGACGAGGGCCTGGACGTGGAGCTGCTGGGCGAGCATGCCGGTGTGGAGGCCGAGACGGCGCTCGTCGCCGGGCAGGTGCAGGGAGCCGTCGGCTTCTACGACCACACCCTCGATCTGCAGGTCAAGGGCGAGGAAGTCCAGTCGGTGGTGCAGTTCTCGCACGCGCCCGGCGAGGTCCAGATCGTCTCCGACAAGGCGGCGACCGAGATCAGTTCACCGGAGGACTTCAAGGGCAAGAGGCTCGGCGTCACCGGCCTCGGTTCCTCGACCGACTTCCTCACCAAGTATCTCGCCGTCAAGAACGGTGTGTCCGTCAGCGAGTTCAAGACCGTCCCGGTCGGCGCGGGAGAGAGCTTCATCTCCGCGCTGAAGAAGGGCGACATAGACAGCGGCATGACGACCGACCCGACCGTCGCCACGATCCTGGCGGAGAACAGCGGCAAGGTGCTCCTCGACATGCGCACCCCGCAGGGTTCCGACGAGGCGCTCGGCGGCGCGTACCCGTCGTCCAGCCTCTACATGCAGACGGACTGGGTGAACGACAACAAGGAGACGGTCCAGAAGCTGGCCAACGCCTTCGTGAAGACGCTCAAGTGGATGGCCGGGCACAGCGCCAGTGAGATCGCCGACGAGATGCCGGACGACTACTCGAAGGGCAACGGGACGCTCTACGCCAGCGCGATCCAGAGCACCATGCCGATGTTCACCCAGGACGGTGTGATGCCCGAGGACGGTCCCAAGACCGTCGAGAAGGTCCTCAAGGCGTTCAACCCCGACATCAAGAACGCCGACGTGGACCTCAGCAGGACGTACACCACGGAGTTCGTGGACAAGGTCGTGGACTGAACCCCCGACCAGCGTGAACTGAACCCCCCGACCAGCGGTCTCCCCCGACCGCGGGCTGAGCTCCTGCGCACGGCTGAACTCCCCTGACAGCCGTACGCAGGCGGGTGCGGTCGCTTCCCCCGTACCGCGGCCGTGTCCTCAGGCGCGGGTCGCCCAGACGTAACGGTGCTCCGGGCGGCCCGCGTCACCATATTTGAGGGTCAGCGTGGCCCGTCCCGTGCGCTCCAGGAGCTTCAGATAGCGCTGGGCGGTCTGGCGGCTGAGTCCGGTCCGGTCGGCGATCTCCTGGGCCGACAGAGGGCCTTCCGCGGTCACCAGCGCCCGGCGTACGGCCTCCGCGGTGGTGGGGGAGTGCCCTTTGGGCAGACCGGGCTCCGAGCCCGCGGACAGGGCGCCGAAGATCCGGTCGACCTCGGCCTGTTCGGCCTCGCCGCCGCCGTCGAGGGTGCGGCGCAGATCCGCGTACGCCTCCAGCTTGGCGCGCAGTCCGGCGAAGGCGAACGGTTTCACCAGGTACTGGAGCGCGCCCTGCCGCATCGCCGCCTGGACCGTGGAGACGTCACGGGCAGCGGTCACCATGATCACATCGGCCTGATGGCCGCGTCTGCGCATCTCCTGGACGACCGCGAGGCCCGTCTCGTCCGGCAGGTAGTGGTCGAGGAGCACCAGGTCCAGCCGGGGCAGCGCCTCCAGCTGCCGCAGCGCCTCCGCCGCGGAGTGCGCCTCGCCCGCGACATGGAAGCCCGCGACCTTCTCCACGTAGGCGGCGTTGACCCGGGCGACCCGGATGTCGTCGTCCACGACCAGTACCTCGATCATCTCGACTCCTCGTTGACGGTCGTGGCGGCACTCTTCAGTACGAGGCCGGTCGTGGGCTCCGGAGCGAGTCCCGGCTCCGCCAGTGCCTCCGGCAGCACGATGGTGAACTCGGCGCCTCCGCCGTCCGCCTCCGAGACCCGGGCGCTGCCACCTTGCCGCTCGGCGAGCCTGCGCACCAGGGAGAGGCCGATCCCGCGCTTTCTGTGGGCCGGGGGCTTCTTCGTGGACCACCCGTCCGTGAAGATCAACTCACGCTGTTCGGCAGGAATTCCGGGCCCTGTGTCCCGCACTCTCAGGACGGCCGTGCGCCCTTCCGCGCGCAATTCGACCTCCACGCGCGCGTGGAGAGTGCCCGCGACTGCGTCGAGCGCGTTGTCGACGAGGTTCCCGACGATCGTGACCAGCCCTCTCGGATCGATCAACCGGTCGGGGAACAGCGTCGCGTCCGAGATCCACAGAGCCACTCCGCGTTCCGCCGCGACGGTGGCCTTGCCCACCAGGAGGGCGGCGAGCAGAGGGTCATGGATCTTCTCCGTGACCTGTTCCGCGGTCGCCCTGTGGTCACCTACCACCTCGCCGACGAACTCCACGGCGTCGTCGTACATCTCCAGCTCCAGCAGCCCGAGCAGTGTGTGCATGCGGTTGGCGTGTTCGTGGTCCTGGGCGCGCAGGGCGTCGATCAGGCCGCGCGTGGAGTCGAGTTCGCGGCCCAGCTGCTCCAGTTCGGTGCGGTCGCGCAGGGTGGCGACGGCACCGCCGTCGTCGGTGGGCATGCGGTTGGCGACCAGCACACGCTGGCCGCGGACGGTGAGAAGATCGGTTCCGGTGACGGTCCCGGCCAGCACATCGGTCGTACGGCCCTCTCCGAGCGCGGTGTCGAGGGGCTGTCCGACGGCCTCGTCGCCGATCCCGAGCAGGCGCCGGGCCTCGTCGTTGAGGAGCCGGATCCTGCCGTCCCGGTCCAGCGCGACGACGCCCTCCCTGATGCCGTGCAGCATCGCCTCGCGCTCCGCCAGGAGCCCGGCGATGTCCGAGAAGGCCAGGTCACGGGTCTGCCGCTGCACCCGCCGTGAGATCAGATAGGCGGCCAGCGCGCCCACGGCCAGGGCTCCTCCGGCGTACGCGAAGAGCCCGGGGATCGCGTGGATGAGGCGGGCGCGCACACTGTCGTACTCGATGCCGACCGAGACCGCGCCGACGATCCGGCCGTCGGTGTCGCGCAACGGGACCTTGCCGCGCGCCGAGCGGCCCAGGGTGCCGTTGTCGATCTCCATGACCTCCCGGCCGGACAGGGCGGACCTGGGATCGGTCGAGACGTGCCCGCCGATCTCGGCGGGGTTCGTGTGCGACCAGCGGGTGCCGTGGACGTCCATCACGACGACGTACTCGGCTCCGCTGGCCTTGCGGATCCGTTCCGCCTCGGCCTGTACGGGCCCGTCGGCCGAGGCCGGTGTCGACTTCAGCTCCTCGGCGAGCCTCGGCTGCGCCGACGTGGTCTGCGCGATCGCGAGAGCGCGGCGCATCGCCTGGTCGTCCAGCTGTTCGCTCAGCGGAGCGAGGAACAGTCCGGTCGCGAGGACGGCGACCCCGGCGGCGATCGCCACCTGCATCAGCAGCACCTGCGAGAACATCCGCTTCGGCATGCCCAGGCGGAGTCGTCGAGGGGGAGTGGGGCTCATGCCTACGACGGTACGGGGAGGGGCGCACGGTGCCGTAGGGGGTGTGGCGTGGATCTCGTTTGGGAGGGGCGGTCAGTGGCCCGTGGGGTGCGCGACAGCCGTACGGGACAGCTCGCGCACCGCCATCACGTCCATCCGGGCCGGAGAGCCGAGAGCCGAGCCGCAGCTCTCGGGGCGGGGCGGCAGGGCCGCGCCCTGGGCGACCGTGACGAGCCAGTGGCGGCCGTCGGCGTGGGCGACCGTGACCTCCCAGCGGGGCGCCGAACCCTCCGTACGGACGACGCTCAGCGCGCCTGCGGTGTCCTCGTGCGCCGCCGTGCGTACGGCCAGCTCGGCAGCCTGGCCCGGGCGTTCCCAGGCAGAGCTCCCACGGCACCCTTCGGTGACGACACGGCCCTCCCGTACGCCCTGGAGGATCTCCTTGACGGCATGGGCCTCGGCTCGCCCGTACGCGTATCCGAACGGCAGTACGAGGAGGGTGGGGGAGAAGCGGTGGCCCCCCAGGTGCGTGACCTCCCATATGCCGTCCACTCCCGAGGCGGCGAGTTCGGCGGCGAGGGGGCGGCCCAGTAGGGCGCAGCAGCGGTCGCGCCTGCCGTTCGTGCACACGAGCGCGAGCGGGTCGCCGGTGTGCGGGGCGCCGTCGAGAGTCGCGTCGAACGTCCCGGGCAGGCCCTCGCCGAGCTCGGTGAAGTCAAGTTCGAGTAGTCGCTCGGGAGCAGACGTGGTGGCCTTGTGCAGCCATACGTTTCCCGGAGTGGTGTGGGCCGCGTACACCTGGCGCTCGGCGACCGTGTGGCAGTCGGCGTGGCGGCCCGGGCGGCGGATCAGCGCGATGCGTACGCCGGTGCCCTCGGCGGCCTTCTCGAGCGCCCGGCCGAGCGCGGGGTCCAGGTGGCTCGATGTCAGCGCTTTGGCGCCCCAGGGGCCGGGCTGTTCGACCAGCAGCCACGTCCTCGCGGTGGCGGCGGTCCCCGCGAGGGGCTCCTCCAGGTCCCGTGAGACCTTCGCGCACGTACTCACAGAGGTGAGCCTAACCTGACTTGATCGGGGTGACTTCCGGGCGGGTGGTGTCACTGCTCCGGAAGTGGCTGCGGAAGTGGCTGAGGGGGCCGTGCGCCTACGTAGTGTCCGCTCGGGCGCATGCGCAGCGGGGCCTCGTCGTACTCCTCCAGCACATGGGCGATCCAGCCTGCCGTGCGGGCCACGGCGAAGATCGTCTCGCCCGCCGAGGCGTGCATGCCGGACGTGGCCGTGAGGACGGCGAGGGCCAGGTCGACGTTGGCATGCAGGGGTGCGTGGCGGGCAGTGGTGTCCACGATGTCGCGGGCCGCGGCCAGGGCGGGGGCTGCGCGGGGGACCTCCTCCAGGAGGCCGAACAGCACCCGCGCGCGTGGGTCCTCGCCGGGGTAGATGCGGTGACCCAGCCCTGGGACGCGGCGCCCGGCCCGCAGCTCGTCCGCGACCACCGGGGCCGCCGTACCCCGGTCCAGGACGTCGAGCAGCATCCGGTGTGCCAGGCCGCTGGCCGCTCCGTGCAACGGGCCTTCGAGGACGCCGAGGCCCGCCGAGACGGCGGCGTACGCGTGGGCGCGGGCCGATGCGGCGACCCGGACCGCCAGCGTCGAGGCGGCCAGGTCGTGGTCGACGAGCAGCGCGAGCGCGGTGTCCAGGGCGCGCAGGGATGCCTCGTCGGCTTCGCGGCCGCTGAGCCGGGCCCACAGGCGGTGTGCGAGCGAGCCTCCGTCCCGAGGGGCGTGCCCCTTGGTGGGCAGGGCGTCGACGAGCGTCGGGATCAGCGTGCGGGCCGTGCCGAGCACGGCCTGTTCGGAGAGGTCGAAGCGCAACGGGTCGGCGGTCGCCGCGGCGATGGCCGCTACGCGGAGCCGGTCGGTCGGGCCGGTGTGCTCCGGCAGCGCGTCGACGGCGCGACGGGCGACGGCGACGGATGCCTCCGGTGCTGTGAACGTGACACCCGGGCGCAGGACGCCCGTCCACAGCCACTCGGCGACCTCTTCGTAGGAGTGGCGCGAGGCCAGTTCGGTCGCGTCGACGCCTCGGAAGTAGTACCGGTCCTTGTCGATCAAGGTGATGCGGGTGCGTACGGAGAGCTTGCCGGCGGCCGGTGAACTCTCGGCCGGCTCGCGCCTGTTGCGACGCGCGAGCGCCTCCACCTCTTTTGCGTCGAAGGTGCTGCCCCGGCCGCCCGTGCTGCGTCGGCTGCTGAGCTGGCCGCGGCTCACATACGCGTAGACCGTCTCGGGCTTCACCCCGAGCAGTTCGGCGGCTTGCTTGGTGCTGATCCGCCGCGTGTCGTACGCGAGGGCCGGTTCTTGATCCGTCATGAGTATCACCGTATCCGTGCAGTTGAGTATTGATTCAATCAATATTGACAGGAATTGAGTCAAGCATGGACAGTCGAATCAAGTCCAGGGAGGAAACATGCCGATCAACCGGGCCGCGACCGCCTCTGTCGACGTACCGCGAGGACTCGCGGGCGTCGTTGTCACCGACACCGTGCTGGGTGACGTCAGGGGGGTCGAGGGGTTCTATCACTATCGCCAGTACTCGGCCGTCGACCTCGCACGGACCCGCGGCTTCGAGGACGTGTGGCATCTGCTGGTGCACGGTGAACTGCCGGACGCGACGCAGCGTTCCGCCTTTCTCGCGCGGACGGCGGAACTGCGGCGGCTGCCGGTGGAGGTGCGGGCCGTACTGCCCGCGATCGCCGCGGCCAGTGGAGGGTCGGGGGCGCTCGCCGGGATGCGCACCGCGTTGTCGCTGCTCGGTGCGGCGCTGGGGTTCCGGCCGGTGTACGACATTGACGCCGAGCAGCGCCGAGCGGACGCGCTCGCCGCGTCGGCGGCCGTGCCGACGCTGCTGACGGCGCTCCACCGGCTCGGGCAGGGCCTCGAACCGATCGAGCCGCGTGACGATCTGCCCTACGCCGCCAACTACCTCTACATGCTGACGGGTTCGGAACCGGACGCGGACCGGGCGAGGGCGATCGAGCAGTACTTGATCTCGACCATTGACCATGGATTCAATGCATCAACATTCACGGCGAGGGTGATCACGTCGACGGGGGCGGATGTGGCGGCCTGTCTCGTCGGCGCGGTGGGAGCCCTCTCCGGTCCGCTCCACGGGGGCGCCCCGAGTCGGGCCCTGGACACCCTCGACGCGATCGGGACTCCCGACCGCATCGACTCCTGGATCCGTGAACGCGTCCTCGCCGGCGACCGCATCATGGGCTTCGGGCACCCCGTCTACCGCACCGAGGACCCCCGCTCGCGCATGCTCCGCGGCATCGCCCAGCAATTCGGCGGTCCCCTGGTCGACTTCGCGGTCGAGGTCGAACGCCACGTGGAAGCGATCCTCGCGGAGCTCAAGCCCGGCCGGGAACTCCACACGAACGTGGAGTTCTACGCGGGCGTCGTCATGGAACTCTGCGGCCTGCCACGCGAGATGTTCACACCGACCTTCGCCGCGGCCCGCGTCGTCGGCTGGAGCGCCAACATCCTCGAACAGGCGGAGGACCCGAAGATCATCCGCCCGGCGGCACGGTATGTGGGTCCGGGGGCGCCGGTTGCGGTGCCAGCGGTGGCTTGAGGGTCACGCATTCGACGTAGGGCACGGCATGCGGTGTGTACGCGCGAGGTCCGGCACCGTTCAGGTGCCGGACCTCGGGAAGCTTGGATCGAGCGGGCGGCGAGGTAGGCGCCGGCCTTCTCGGTGGGCCCCTGTCGTCAGGGAGTGGTGCGCGGGGCGTGGTGGGTGTGTGGGGCGGGCTGGAACGGCACCGTCTCCCGGAGGCGAACCTCAACGGGGTGACCGGATGGACCTCAACAGTTGACGGGATCGTCCTTATGACAGCCCTGTGGTCGCGTTACGCGTCGGGGATGTCCGCCTTGGCGCGGACCAGCGTCTCTCTGCTGACGATGACGATGCGTTCATAGTCCGCGCGTGCCGCGTCCGGGGGAAGTTCCTGGTCGAGCGCCGCGGTGGCCTCTGTTCCGATGACTGCGAAGTTCCCGTCGCTGAGTTCAAAAATGTCCGGACACGAGTCGCCGGACAGACTGCCTCGTTCGCGTGGGGACGCACCGATGCGGCGCACGATCTTCAAAGGGATCCCTGTCCTCTGGAGTGATAGATGATTCGGGGCGGGATCGTACAACGAGGATTGAGTCGATCTTGGCGGAGGGGTCCGATTGGCATGTGCGAGTTGACGAGCGGTCAAGTCGGCACGCCAGCGTTGATGTCGCGTCAACTCTCTCTATTCCAGCGGCGGTTCGCCCACCACCCACCACTCTTCGGTGTCCGCCTCGTCCAAATCGCGGATCAGGACGTCCACCATTCGGCCGACCCTGGCCTCCTCTGAGTTGTCCTCAAGGCTGGCCCGATGGGGTCGGTGCGCCTCCCAGTAGTCCCGAAAAATGGGGTTGAGGCAGATCATGCGAAGGTGGCCGTGCAACTCCTCCCAGTTGACGACGCCGACGCGGTAGGCAAGCAGGGCGTTGGTGTAGAGCGCGTTGGCGAAGAGGTACTGGCGCCGCTGTGTGGGTGAGTCCACCTGGACGTTGCTGTAGACGGCGGCCAGATCGGGGTCCTCCATCGCCCTGCTCAGCAGGTAGAACTGCAGACGCTGCTGCTCGGTCAGCATGGCCTGCCTGTCACTCCGCTCGACTTCCGCGACCCGCAGCCGCAGTTCCTCGTACCGGCGTTGCTGGGCGGCCAGCGCTGCGAGTGCCCCCGCTGCAAACGCGAGCCCCGCTGTGACCGCGGAGCTCAGCCTTTGCTTCCCAGATTGTGTGACCATGTCAACCCCCGAATCAGGCGACCGTCCGCCGGTCGTCGGTGTGGGTCGCCAGGGGGCGGACCGGCGAGCGGTGGGCGGCGCGCTTGCCGTCTCCCAGGGTGCCGAGCGGCTCTGATCGGCAGGGAGGCGGAGAGGAGGCGCACGGAGGGAAGCGCGGGTCGCGCAACTCGGCGCCATGCCAGACGTGTGCCCCGCGAGCGCCGCTAACAATCGTTCACTTCGAGGGCTTTCCACCGGCTCGTATCCTGAGTGAGCATTCGTTTCCCGTCGTGAGAGCCGGTCCGTGAGCCGGTGTACGCATTGGTGTGAGAGAGGTCGCGCGTTGAGTCAGGCGAGCCCCCAGCAGATCCCGGTCGTCGTCCTCGCCGGCTTCCTGGGCTCCGGCAAGACCACCCTGCTCAACCATCTCCTGCACCGCAGCGGAGGCAGTCGTATCGGGGCGATCGTCAATGACTTCGGCGCCATCGAGATCGACGCGATGGCCGTGGCCGGGGCACTCGGCGACTCCACCGTCTCCCTGGGGAACGGGTGTCTGTGCTGCGCCGTGGACGCCAGCGAGCTCGACGTCTTCCTGGACCGGCTCACTCGACCCTCCGCCCGGATCGACGTCATCGTCATCGAGGCGAGCGGGCTGGCCGAGCCCCAGGAGCTGGTCAAGATGCTCCTGGCCAGCGAGAACCCGCGCATCGTCTACGGCGGGCTCGTGGAGGTCGTCGACGCCGCGGAGTTCGACGCGACCCGCCAGAAGCATCCCGAGATCGACCGGCACCTCGCCATCGCCGATCTGGTCGTCGTCAACAAGGCGGACCGCGCGACGGATCCCGACCGTGTGATCGGCCTCGTCCGGTCCCTCACCGACCGCGCCGCCGCCGTCGTGTCCGCCTCGTACGGGCGGATCGACCCCGAGTTCCTCTTCGACCGCAGGCCCACGGAGGAGCGCATCGGGCAGCTCTCCTTCGACGACCTGAACCGGCTCGACGACCTGCACCGGCACGAGGAGGGCGAGGGCGAGGGCGAGCAGGATGGGTCTCCCCAGTGCCATGGCTCCCACGACCATCCCGACCGCCACGACGACCCCGATCGCCACGGCCATCACGGCCATCACAGCCATCTGCACTCCGCCTACGAGTCCGTCTCCTTCACCTCCGAAGTGCCCCTCAGTCCCAGGCGGTTGATGGACTTCCTCGACAGCAAGCCCGAGGGTCTCTACCGCATCAAGGGGTACGTCGACTTCGGCCCCGCCGACCCCCGCAACCGGTACGCCGTGCACGCCGTCGGTCGTTTCCTGCGCTTCTACCCGGAGCCCTGGGCCCCGGGCGAGCGCCTCAGCCAGCTCGTCCTCATCGGCTCGGGCATCGACGCCCTCGCCCTCGGCAAGGAGCTGGAGGCGTGCAAAGAGGACGCCCCACACGCCGACGAGCACAGCATGTGGGGCGTCCTCCGCTACGTACAGGAGCGGGAGGGGGCGCAGGAGGCGGAGGCGGCGCAGGGCCCGGACGGTCGGGACCGAGGCGCCGACCTGCCGGGTGCCTACGACGTCTAGACCGGGCCGGCTACCACCGAAACCGTCTTCGCCAGTGAGACGCCCGAGCCGTCCCTTCGCGGGTCCATCTCGGGAAGCTCCGCGGGCGTGCCGTCCTTCTGCGCGGCCCGGGCCGGCGCGGGGCCTGCCCACGCGAGGCTGAGGCAGTCCTCGCCCTTCAGGAACCGCTGGCAGCGCACGCCACCCGTGGCGCGGCCCTTGCGCGGGTACTGGTCGAAGGGCGTCAGCTTGGCCGTCGTCTGGACCGAGTCGTCCAGCGTGCCGCGCGAGCCCGCCACCGTGAACACCACCGCGTCCACGGCCGGGTCCACCGCCGTGAACGAGATCACCTTGGTGTTGTCCGTGAGCTTGATGCCCGTCATACCGCCCGCGGGCCGGCCCTGGGGGCGGACCTGGGAGGCCTGGTAACGCAGCAGCTGGGCGTCGTCGGTGATGAAGACCAGGTCCTCCTCGCCCGTGCGCAGCTCGGCCGCGCCGACGATACGGTCACCGTCCTTGAGCGTGATGACCTCCAGCTCCTCCTTGTTGGAGGGATAGTCGGGCACCACGCGCTTGACGACACCCTGCTGTGTGCCGAGGGCGAGCCCCGGTGACGACTCGTCGAGCGTCATCAGACAGACGATGTCCTCGTCGCCCTCCAGGGTCAGGAACTCCGAGACCGGCGCGCCTCCCGAGAGGTTGGGCGCCGCCGTGGTGTCGGGCAGCTGCGGGAGGTCGATGACGTTGATCCGCAGCAGCCGGCCGGCGGACGTGACCGCGCCGATCTCGCCCTGTGCCGTCGCCGGAACGGCGGAGAGGATCAGGTCGTGCTTGGCGCGCTTGCCCTCGCTCTCCCCGAAGGGGTCACCGTTGGCCGTACGCGCGAGGAGCTTCGTCGACGACAGGAGCACGCGGCACGGGTCGTCGGCCACCTGGAGCGGCACGGTCGTGGCGGCGGAACCGGCGGACTCCAGCAGGACCGTACGCCGCTCGGTGCCGAACTTCTTGGCCACCGCGGCCAGTTCGGACGACACCAGCTTGCGCAGCTCGGCGTCCGACTCCAGGATGCCGGTCAGCTCGTCGATCTCGCCGTTGAGCCGGTCGCGCTCGGTCTCCAGCTCGATGCGGTCGAACTTGGTGAGCCGGCGCAGCGGCGTGTCCAGGATGTACTGCGTCTGGATCTCGCTCAGCGAGAAGTGCTCGATCAGGCGCTGCTTGGCCTGGGCGGAGTTGTCGCTGGAGCGGATGAGACGGATGACTTCGTCGATGTCCAGCAGGGCGACGAGCAGGCCCTCGACCAGGTGCAGCCGGTCGCGCTTCTTGGTGCGGCGGAACTCGCTGCGGCGGCGCACGACCTCGAAACGGTGGTCGAGATACACCTCCAGGAGTTCCTTGAGGCCCAGCGTGAGCGGCTGGCCGTCCACCAGCGCCACGTTGTTGATGCCGAAGGACTCCTCCATCGGCGTCAGTTTGTAGAGCTGCTCCAGGACGGCCTCGGGCACGAAGCCGTTCTTGACCTCGATGACCAGACGCAGGCCGTGCGCACGGTCGGTGAGGTCCTTGACGTCCGCGATGCCCTGCAGCTTCTTCGAGCCGACCAGGTCCTTGATCTTGGCGATCACCTTCTCCGGGCCGACGGTGAACGGCAGCTCGGTGACGACGATGCCCTTGCGGCGCGCTGTCACGTTCTCCACGGACACCGTCGCGCGGATCTTGAACGTGCCGCGGCCCGTCTCGTACGCGTCCCTGATGCCGGTGAGGCCGACGATGCGGCCGCCCGTGGGCAGGTCGGGGCCCGGGACGTGCTTCATGAGCGTCTCGAGATCGGCGCCGGGGTGGCGGATCAGGTGACGGGCGGCGGCGATGACCTCGCCGAGGTTGTGCGGCGCCATGTTCGTCGCCATGCCGACCGCGATGCCCGACGAGCCGTTGACCAGGAGGTTCGGGTAGGCGGCCGGGAGGACCGACGGCTCCTGCTCCTGGCCGTCGTAGTTCGGGGAGAAGTCGACCGTGTTCTCGTCGATCGACTCCGTCATCAGGGACGTCGCGTCGGCCATCCGCGCCTCGGTGTACCGCATGGCGGCAGGCGGGTCGTCGTTGCCCAGCGAACCGAAGTTGCCGTGGCCGTCGACCAGGGGCAACCGCATGGAGAAGGGCTGGGCCAGGCGGACCAGGGCGTCGTAGATCGACGCGTCGCCGTGGGGGTGGAGCTTACCCATGACCTCGCCGACGACGCGGGCGCACTTCACATAGCCGCGGTCGGGACGCAGGCCCATCTCGTTCATCTGGTAGACGATGCGGCGATGCACCGGCTTGAGGCCGTCGCGGGCGTCCGGCAGGGCTCGGGAGTAGATGACCGAGTACGCGTACTCGAGGAAGGAGCCCTGCATCTCGTCGACGACGTCGATGTCGAGGATGCGCTCCTCGAAGTCGTCTGGCGGCGGGGTCTTCGTGCTGCGGCGGGCCATCGCTGCTGCGACTCCTTCACAGTCTCTGCCGGGGCATGAACGGGTTCTGACGGGCTCCATTGTGGACCGGCCCACTGACAACGCGGACCACGACCCGTCCGTACGGGCCTCCAGAGCCGGGTGTCCGGCCGCCCCAACAGGCGTCGCGGGCCGCCTTCTCGGCCTTTTCCACAGGCCTCGGAAGCGGCGGAGCCGCGTGCCCGCACAGGGCTTCGGAGGCCGTGCGGCCGCACGAGCGTACGGGCTCCCGGCGCCGCCCGCGTGCTCGCTCTCGGCGTACGCGCCGCGGGAACTTCGCCAGCTGTCCGCGCGCTTGCATACAGTGGCATGACTAGCAGGAATTCAGCAGTTTTCCGCGATCGAAGGGACGTACATGCCCATGGGTCACACGGCCACAGCTGAGGCCGGTTCCGGCGGCCTGACAGCGACCGAGCACCGCCTGGCCAACGGCCTGCGTGTGGTGCTCTCCGAGGACCACCTGACCCCGGTCGCGGCGGTGTGCCTCTGGTACGACGTCGGTTCGCGCCACGAGGTCAAGGGCCGCACCGGACTTGCCCACCTCTTCGAGCACCTGATGTTCCAGGGCTCGGGTCAGGTGAAGGGCAACGGTCACTTCGAACTGGTGCAGGGGGCGGGCGGTTCGCTCAACGGCACGACCAGTTTCGAGCGCACCAACTACTTCGAGACCATGCCCACGCACCAGCTGGAGCTCGCCCTCTGGCTGGAGGCCGACCGCATGGGCTCGCTGCTCGCCGCGCTCGACGACGAGTCCATGGAGAACCAGCGGGACGTCGTCAAGAACGAGCGCCGGCAGCGTTACGACAACGTCCCCTATGGCACCGCTTTCGAGAAGCTGACCGCCCTCGCCTACCCGGAGGGCCACCCTTACCACCACACCCCCATCGGGTCGATGGCGGACCTGGACGCGGCCACGCTGGAGGACGCGCGCGCGTTCTTCCGCACCTACTACGCGCCCAACAACGCCGTTCTCTCGATCGTCGGAGACATCGACCCGGAGCAGACGCTCGCCTGGGTCGAGAAGTACTTCGGCTCGATCGCGGGCCACGACGGAAAGCCCGCCCCGCGCGACGGCGCGCTGCCCGAGACCATCGGCGAGCAGCTGCGCGAGGTCGTCGAGGAGGAGGTCCCGGCCCGCGCGCTGATGGCCGCCTACCGGCTTCCGGAGGACGGCACGCGCGCGTGCGACGCGGCGGACCTGGCCCTGACCGTGCTCGGCGGCGGCGAGTCGTCCCGGCTCTACAACCGGCTCGTACGCCGCGACCGCACCGCCGTCGCGGCCGGGTTCGGCCTGCTGCGCCTCGCGGGAGCACCCTCCCTGGGGTGGCTCGACGTGAAGACGTCCGGCGACGTCGAGGTGCCGGTGATCGAGACCGCCGTCGACGAGGAGCTCGCCCGGTTCGCCGAGGAGGGCCCCACCGCCGAGGAAATGGAGCGCGCCCAGGCCCAGTTGGAGCGCGAGTGGCTGGACCGCCTCGGCACGGTCGCGGGCCGCGCCGACGAACTGTGCCGGTACGCGGTGCTGTTCGGCGACCCGCAGCTCGCCCTGACGGCCGTCCAGCGCGTTCTCGACGTCACGGCCGAGGAGGTCCAGGAGGTCGCCAAGGCCCGCCTGCGCCCCGACAACCGCGCGGTGCTGGTCTACGAGCCGACCGTCGCCGAAGAGGCCCAAGAGACCGACGCCGCTGACGACACCGACGAGGAGGCGGCCAAGTGACCGAGCTCGCCACGATGGAATTCCACCCGCAGCCCCAGGCCGGCGAGGCCAGGCCCTGGGCCTTCCCGGCCCCCGAGCGCGGCGCGCTCGACAACGGCCTGACCCTGCTGCGCTGCCACCGCCCCGGCCAGCAGGTCGTCGCCGTCGAGATCCTCCTGGCGGCCCCGCTGGAGGCCGAGCCGAAGGGCCTGGACGGCATCGCCACGATCATGGCGCGTGCCTTCACCGAGGGAACCGACAAGCACTCCGCCGAGGAGTTCGCCGCCGAGCTGGAGCGCTGCGGCGCCACCCTCGACGCGCACGCCGACCACCCGGGCGTACGGATCAGCCTCGAAGTCCCCGTCTCCCGGCTCCCCAAGGCGCTCGGTCTGCTCGCCGACGCCCTCAGGGCACCCGCCTTCGAGGACAGCGAGATCGAGCGGCTGGTGCGCAACCGGCTCGACGAGATCCCGCACGAGACCGCCAACCCGGCCCGCCGCGCGGCCAAGGAGCTCTCCCGGCAGCTCTTCCCGGCGACCTCGCGCATGTCGCGCCCGCGCCAGGGCACCGAGGAGACGGTCACCTCGATCGACTCGGCGGGCGTCCGCGCCTTCTACGAGAAGCACGTACGCCCCGCCACCGCGACCGCCGTGGTGGTCGGCGACCTCACGGGCGTCGACCTCGACGCGCTGCTCGGGGACACGCTCGGCGCCTGGACGGGATCGCAGGCCGAGGCCCGCCCCATTCCGCCGGTGACCGCCGACGACACCGGCCGCGTGATCATCGTCGACCGTCCCGGAGCCGTCCAGACGCAGCTGCTCATCGGCCGCGTCGGCGCCGACCGGCACGACCGCGTGTGGCCCGCCCAGGTGCTCGGCACGTACTGCCTCGGCGGCACCCTCACCTCGCGCCTGGACCGCGTCCTGCGCGAGGAAAAGGGATACACCTACGGTGTGCGGGCGTTCGGCCAGGTGCTGCGCTCCGCGCCGGACGGGACGGGCGCCGCGATGCTCGCCATCAGCGGATCCGTGGACACCCCGAACACCGGCCCGGCGCTCGACGACCTCTGGAAGGTGCTGCGCACGCTCGCGGCCGAGGGACTCACCGACGCCGAGCGCGACATCGCCGTGCAGAACCTCGTGGGCGTGGCACCCCTGAAGTACGAGACGGCGGCCGCCGTCGCGGGCACTCTCGCCGACCAGGTCGAGCAGTACCTGCCGGACGACTTCCAGGCGACGCTGTACCAGCAGCTCGCCGCGACCGGCACCGTGGAGGCCACCGCGGCCGCCGTGAGCGCCTTCCCGGTGGACCGTCTGGTGACCGTCCTCGTCGGTGACGCCGCGCAGATCGAGGAGCCGGTCCGGGCCCTCGGAATCGGCGAAGTCAGCGTCGTGACGGCGGAGTAGAGCGGAGCAGTACAACGCTTCTCCATGGAGAACCCAGGTGACTGAGGAGTCGCCTGGGTTCTCCTTTTGCCCGGACTTCAGCACTCGATCGGCGAGTTGTCCGTATTGGTAGAGAGGTTGCCCGTCTGCCCTGTGGCATGCGCTACAAAACCCTTGATCCGTTTGTTGATTGAAAGACGCCCCGCTTAGCGTCGGTCCGGCTGTTCGTCAGGCAGTGCGCCGCGCCCGCGGCACCGGACAGTCATCGCCGAGTCCCCGTACGGCGCGAGCCAGGGGAGCCGGGGACCCATATGTAGTCCCTGGGGTGAATCGGACGCCCTTCCCGAAGGGGGTCCGTAGGAGACCTTCCTGCTCCGAACCCGTCAGCTAACCCGGTAGGCGAGAAGGAAGGAAAGGACCAGCCACTTCATGGCGTTCACCCGCGCCACCGGGAAGCACCGTCGTCCCAGCCGCATGAAGCGCACGACCAACCGGACCGTCGGCGTCGCCGCACTCGCCACCACCGGTGTCGTCGGCACCCTGGCTGCTCCCGCACTCGCCGCCGAGAGCCCCGCAGAGCAGACCCTGACCCAGGCGATCACCATCGGCGACTCGGTCGCCGACCAGATCGACGCACAGGCCGCCGCCCAGCAGCAGGCCGCCGACGAGACCGCCGCCCGCGAGAAGGCCGAGGCCGCCGCCAAGGAGCGTGCCAAGGAAGCCGCGGAGAAGGCCAAGAAGGAGCGCGAGGTCAAGGCCCGCGCCGCCCGCGCGGCCGAGCGCGAGCGGCTGCTGAAGTCGTACACCGCGCCCATCTCCGGTTCGTACGTCTCCACCGGCTACAAGGCCGGCGGCGCCGTCTGGTCCTCCGGCAGCCACACCGGCATCGACTTCCACGCCGCCAGCGGCACCGCCGTGCACGCGGTGGGCGCCGGCACCGTCGTGGAGGCCGGCTGGGGCGGTGCGTACGGCAACCAGGTCGTCATCAAGATGAACGACGGCACCTACACCCAGTACGGGCACATGTCGTTCCTCGGTGTCTCGGTCGGTCAGACGGTCACGCCCGGCCAGCAGATAGGCCTCTCCGGGGCGACCGGCAACGTCACCGGGGCGCACCTGCACTTCGAGGCGCGGACGAGCGCGGAGTACGGCTCGGACATCGACCCGCTCGGGTACCTGCGCCAGCACGGCGTGAACGTCTGACGGAGGGCGACAGCTCCCCACGCGACGGCCCTCCACACGGCAGCCCTCCGCGCGACGGCCCTCCAGGCGCGGCACTGTCCCGAAGGCCCCGGCTCACCGAGCCGGGGCCTTCGCGCGGTCCTGATCACTTCCTGATGGCATCTCGACCACTTCTCGACCGACTTCGTACCGGACGACTGCCTGTTCAGAAGCGAGGTGTGTCCAAAAAATATCCACGGATTCCGGTCCGCCATCGGAATTTCCCGCTCTCTGCAATAGAGTCACCGAACAAGCGTCAATCGACCGCGTTTCGCGGGGGTTAAGGCGGAGGTCGGGTCATGCGTATTCCCGCGCACTCGGTATGCACGGCGATCCGTGACGACATCGTCGCGGGTGTCTACGAGCGCGGCGGCCGGCTCACCGAAGAACTGCTCGCGCGCCGGTACGGCGTCTCGCGGGTCCCCGTGCGGGAGGCTCTGCGCACCCTGGAGGCGGAGGGATTCGTCGTCACGCGCAGGCACGCGGGCGCGTGCGTCGCGGAACCCACCGAGCAGGAGGCCGCCGACCTCCTGGAGATGCGCATGCTGCTGGAGCCGCTGGGGGCCGCGCGGGCCGCCCAGCGCCGCACCGAGGCGCACCTCAAGGTGCTGCGCGGCCTGGTCAGGCTGGGCCAGGAGCGCGCCAGGAGGGGCAACAGCGAGGATCTGCGCTCACTGGGCGGCTGGTTCCACGAGACGCTCGCACAGGCCTCCGGAAGCCCCGCACTGACCTCCACGCTCGCCCAGTTGCGGCACAAGATCGCCTGGATGTACTCGGTCGAGGCGCCCGCCCATCCCGCCGAGTCCTGGGCCGAGCACGGCGCCATCGTGGACGCCGTCGCGCGCGGCGACAACGACCGGGCCAGGGCGATCACGGCGCTGCACACCGAGCGGGCGATGGCCGCGCACCGGCTGCGCTTTCCCGGCGGCGGTGACCGCGCGGAGCGTGTGAGGACTTCGCAACATCCCGTAAACACGGCGGGCCTGCGGCATTAACAGTGGCGCCGTATACAAAGAGAGTTATTCGTAGGGGTCTATTTCTGCTGCCCCTTTTCTCCACGTGCCGAGAATTCCCGCGCACGTGATTTCCGCATGCGCGGAACCGCGTGAGTGGAACTCGGCGCGAGGGCAGGCGAAGAAATTCCGGACGATGCCGACGGCGCGGCGGAAAGCCGCGCGCCGACGCGACGTACGGACAAAACGCCGACGCGGTCGTGGGAAAAGTGTCGCGCACGGCACGTACGCTCGAACCGTGCCGCTCGCCGCGCAGACGGAAACGGCGGAGCCGCGTCCCCCGGCATGGGTGGACGCGGCTCCGCCGTATGTGGTCCGCGAGATCAGACGGTCTCGGGAAGCTCCTCAAGGCCCTCGGCGACCAGCTTCGCCAGGCGGTCGAGCGCGGCGTCCGCGCCCTCGGCGTCGGAGGCCAGGACGATCTCCTCGCCACCCTGGGCGCCCAGGCCGAGAACCGCGAGCATCGAGGCGGCGTTGACGGGGTTGCCGTCGGCCTTGGCGATCGTCACGGGGACGCCGGAAGCCGTGGCGGCCCGGACGAAGATGGAGGCGGGACGGGCGTGAAGGCCCTCGGCCCAGCCGACGTTGACGCGGCGCTCAGCCATGTGATGCTGCCCTTCAGGTGTCTCACGGTTGTCTAGACCATTGTTCCATATCGTGAAGCGTGCCCCGAGCGGATGCGGATTCCGGGCCCGAGGCGGCTTCGGTCCCCCAAGACTGCCTCGCGCCCCTGTCGGACGCGAGCCCGCCGTCGCCGGGACGTGAACCCCTCGGAGGCGAACCCGGGGACCCGGACCCGCGACCGGGCCCGGGACATGAACCCCCGGGACGACGACCGGCCGTTGTCGGACCCGAGCCGTACTCTGGGCCCCATGCAGACCTCGCCGGACCGGCACGAGTACCCCGCTCACTGGGAGGCCGACGTCGTGCTGCGCGACGGCGGCACCGCGCGCATCCGGCCGATCACGGCCGACGACGCCGACCGCCTGGTCAGCTTCTACGAGCAGGTGTCCGACGAGTCGAAGTACTACCGCTTCTTCGCGCCGTATCCGCGCCTGTCCGCCAAGGACGTCCACCGCTTCACGCACCACGACTTTGTGGACCGGGTGGGACTCGCGGCCACGGTCGGCGGCGAGTTCATCGCCACCGTACGCTACGACCGCATCAACGCCGACGGCCTCCCCGCATCGTCCCCCGCGGACGAGGCCGAGGTCGCCTTCCTCGTGCAGGACGCCCACCAGGGCCGCGGTGTGGCATCGGCCCTCCTGGAGCACATCGCGGCCGTCGCCCGTGAGCGCGACATCCGCCGCTTCGCCGCCGAGGTGCTGCCCGCCAACAACAAGATGATCAAGGTGTTCACGGACGCCGGGTACCAGCAGAAGCGCCACTTCGAGGACGGCGTCGTACGCCTGGAGTTCGACCTGGAGCCCACCGACCGCTCGCTCGCAGTGCAGCGCGCGCGGGAGCAGCGGGCGGAGGGGCGCTCGGTGGCCCGCCTCCTCGCGCCGGGCTCGGTCGCCGTCATCGGCGCGGGCCGCACACCCGGGGGAGTGGGCCGCAGCGTCCTGGAGAACCTCCGCGAAGCGGGATTCACCGGGCGCCTGTACGCGGTGAACGGAGCACTTCAGGAGAAGGAGCTCGGCGGAGTGCCGGCCTACCGCTCCGTCCGTGACATCCCCGAGCCCGTCGACCTCGCCGTCGTCGCCGTCCGGTCCGAGCGCGTCCCCGAGGTCGTCGCCGAGTGCGGTGAACACGGGGTGCAGGGGCTCGTCGTGGTCTCCGCGGGGTACGCCGAGAGCGGCCCCGAAGGCAGGGAGCGCCAGCGCGAGCTCGTGCGCCAGGCGCGTACGTACGGGATGCGGATCATCGGACCGAACGCCTTCGGAGTCATCAACACCTCCCCGGAGGTGCGGCTCAACGCCTCGCTCGCACCGGAGATGCCGCGCGCCGGACGGATCGGCCTGTTCGCGCAGTCCGGCGCCATCGGCATCGCGCTGCTGTCCCGGCTGCACCGGCGCGGCGGCGGGGTCACGGGCGTGACCGGCGTGTCGACGTTCGTCTCCTCGGGCAATCGCGCGGACGTGTCGGGCAACGACGTCCTTCAGTACTGGTACGAGGACCCCGACACCGATGTAGCCCTCATGTACCTCGAATCCATCGGCAACCCGAGGAAGTTCACCCGCCTCGCGCGGCGCACCGCGGCGGCGAAGCCGCTGGTCGTCGTCCAGGGCGCACGGCACGGCGGTGCCGCGCCCCAGGGACATGCCGTCCGGGCCACCCGGCTGCCGCACGCGACGGTGTCGGCGCTGCTGCGGCAGGCCGGCGTCATCCGGGTGGACACGATCACCGAGCTGGTCGACGCGGGCCTGCTCCTGGCGCGCCAGCCCCTGCCGACCGGCCCCCGGGTGGCGATCCTCGGGAACTCCGAGTCCCTCGGGCTGCTGACGTACGACGCGTGCCTCGCCGAGGGGCTGCGACCGTTGCCCCCGGTGGACCTGACCACGGCCGCCTCGGCCGAGGACTTCCGCGCCGCGCTGACGCACGCGCTGGCCGACGACGCCTGCGACGCCGTGGTGGTCACCGCGATTCCGGCGGTGGGGGAGGCCTCCACGGCCGACGCCGCCCTGGCGGAGGCGCTGCGCTCGGCCTCCGCCGCCGCTCCCGCCAAGCCGGTCCTCGTGGTCCACGTCGAGCTGGGCGGCCTCGCGGAGGCGCTGTCCGCGGCCGCAAGCACCGCGCCCCAGGCGGCTCCCGCAGCGCCCCCGTTCTCGGGCAGCAACCACCCCATCCGCCCGGCGGACCGCCCGCCGACGGTGGCCGAAGTCCCCGAGGCCGAGGCCGACTCCCGTCTCATCCCCGCCTACCCCGCCGCCGAGCGAGCCGTCCGCGCCCTCGCCGAGGCCGTGAGATACGGCCAGTGGCGGCGCGAGGCCGCCGACCCCGGTCGCGTCCCCGAGTACGAGGACATCGACGAGAAGGGCGCCGCCGAACAGATCGACGGACTGCTCGGTGACGGCGGCATGGGCGGCCTCACCCTCGGCCCCGAGGACACCTGCGCCCTGCTCGGGCGGTACGGCATCGACGTCCGCCGTGCCCTCCCCGCGCCCACACCCGACGAGGCCGTCGCCGCCGCGGATCGCCTCGGCTACCCCGTGGCGCTCAAGACCACCGCCCCCCACCTGCGCCACCGCGCCGACCTCGGGGGCGTACGGCTGGATCTTGCGGACGAGGAGCAACTGCGCCGGGCGTACGCCGAGTTGACCGGCCTCTTCGGGACGCCCGAGGAACTGCGCCCGGTGGTCCAGGCGATGGCACCGCGCGGAGTCGACACGGTCGTACGGGCGGTCATCGACCCCGCGGCCGGAGCGGTGCTCTCCTTCGGGCTCGCCGGGGCCCCCTCGGAGCTGCTCGGAGACACCGCGCACCGACTGATTCCGGTCACCGACCGGGACGCGGCCTCGCTGGTCCGGTCGATCCGGACCGCACCGCTCCTCTTCGGCTGGCGGGGCTCCGCGCCGGCGGACACGGCGGCCCTGGAGGAACTGCTGCTGCGCCTGTCACGCCTTGTCGACGACCACCCCGAGGTCGTCTCCGTGTCCCTGGAGCCCGTCGTCGTGGCCCCGCACGGGCTGAGCGCGCTCGGCGCCTCCGTGCGGCTCGCGCCCCCGCCCGCCCGCGACGACCTCGGTCCGCGCACGCTTCCTGTGTACTGAGCGGTGCCTCGCAGTCAGTGCGCCCCCGTAGGATGGACGTCATGGCCAAGACCAGTACGACGACCCAGGGGCTGCGAGCGGCGATCGAGCGCAGCGGCTACTACCCGGCCCTCGTGGCCGAGGCTGTGGAGGCCGCTGTGGGCGGCGAGCCCATCCGGTCGTATCTGGTCCATCAGGAGACGACGTTCGACGCCAACGAGGTGCGTCGGCACGTGACGGTGCTCGTCCTCACGGGAAACCGTTTCATCGTGAGCCACACCGACGAACAGGCGGCGGACAGCACGTCCCCGACGCCGTACGCGACCACGTCGACCGAGTCCGTGAAGCTTGGCCGGATCTCGTCGGTGGTTCTCAGCCGGGTCGTCGCCAATCCGGAGAAGTACGTTCCGGGGACGCTGCCGCGCGAGGTCGTCCTCACCATCGGCTGGGGCGCGGTCGCCCGTATCGACCTGGAGCCCGCCGCCTGCGGCGACCCCAACTGCGAGGCGGACCACGGGTACACGGGCAGTTCGACGGCCGACGACCTGAGCCTGCGCGTCAGCGAGGCCGGAGACGGCCCGGACGCCGTGCGGCAGACGCTCGCCTTCGCGCAGTCGCTCTCCGAGGCGACCGCGGACGTCACCCGCTGATGTCCCAGCAAGTCTGGGACCACCCGGAACCACTCTCCCTCGACTCCGCCCCCGTGCCCGAGTACGGGGCCGGTTCGCTCGCCGACCTGCTGCCCACACTGGCCGCGGGCATGGACGTCCCGGACGTCACCGCCTCGCTCACGGAACTGCGCCCGGCCGACCGGAACTGCGTCTTCCTGATCGACGGCCTCGGCTGGGAACAGCTGAAGGCGCATCCGGACGAGGCCCCGTTCATGACCTCCCTCCTGGGCAGCTCGCGCGGCGGCACCGGCCGCCCGATCACGGCGGGCTACCCCGCGACCACCGCGACCTCCCTGGCCTCGGTCGGTACGGGCCTGCCGCCGGGCGCACACGGCCTGCCCGGCTACACCGCGCGCAACCCGGAGACCGGCGAGCTGATGAACCAGCTCCGCTGGCAGCCGTGGACGCAGCCGGGCAAGTGGCAGCCGTACCCCACCCTGTTCCAGCTGGCCGACGCGGCGGGCGTGCACACCGCCCAGGTGTCGTCACCGCACTTCCAGAACACCCCGCTGACCAAGGTCGCCCTCAGCGGCGGCACCTTCCACGGGCGGCTGACCGGCGAGGACCGCATGGACCTCGCGGCCGAGCAACTGGCCGCAGGTGACCGCTCGCTGGTCTACACGTACTACGCGGAGGTCGACGGCAAGGGCCACCGCTTCGGCGTCGACTCGGACCCCTGGCGCGGACAACTCATGTACGTGGACCGGCTGGTCCAGCGCCTGGCCGAGCAACTGCCCCCGCGCACCGCCCTGTACGTCACGGCGGACCACGGGATGATCGACATCCCCTTCGACGAGCAGCACCGCATCGACTTCGACGAGGACTGGGAGCTGCGCGCCGGAGTCGCCCTCCTCGGCGGTGAGGGCCGCGCCCGGCACGTCTACGCGGTCCCGGGCGCCGAGTCGGACGTCCTGACCTGCTGGCGCGAGGTGCTCGGCGAGCAGTTCTGGGTGGCCTCGCGGGACGAGGCGATCGCGGCGGGCTGGTTCGGCCCGCACATCGACGAGCGGGTCTACGCGCGCATCGGCGACGTGGTCGCGGCCGCCCGCGACGACGTGCTGATCATCGCGTCCGAGCGGGAGCCGAAGGAGTCGGCGATGGTCGGCAACCACGGCTCGATGACACCGGTCGAGCAGCACATCCCGCTCCTGGAAGTCCGTTCCTGACCCTCCCCGCCCGCCCAGCGAACCCCTCATGCCGAAAGGTGCTCAACTCCCCATGCCCGAGCTGGTGTTCTTCTCCGGAACCATGGACTGCGGGAAGTCGACACTGGCTCTCCAGATCGAGCACAACCGCTCGGCCCGCGGCCTGCAGGGCATGATCTTCACCCGCGACGACCGCGCCGGCGAGGGCAAGCTGTCCTCCCGCCTCGGCCTGGTCACGGACGCGGTGGAGGTCGAGGACGACCAGGACGTGTACGCGTACGTCGTCGACCATCTCTCGCGGGGCGGTCGCGCGGACTACGTCATCGCGGACGAGGCACAGTTCCTCGCCCCCGAGCAGATCGACCAACTCGCCCGTGTGGTCGACGACCTGGGCATCGACGTCTTCGCCTTCGGCATCACGACGGACTTCCGCTCCAAGCTCTTCCCCGGCTCCCAGCGCCTCGTGGAACTCGCCGACCGGGTCGAGGTCCTCCAGGTCGAGGCCCTCTGCTGGTGCGGCGCCCGCGCCACCCACAACGCCCGCACCATAGGCGGCCACATGGTCGTCGAGGGCGCCCAGGTCGTCGTCGGAGACGTCGACCAGTCGGAGGACATCGGCTACGAGGTCCTGTGCCGTCGGCATCACCGCCGGCGGACGACCGCGGCCAGCGCCCGCGCGGGCGTGCTGTCCCCGGACGTGCTGCCGGTGGACGCGGTGTCCCGGACCTGAGGGACTTGCCCCTGTGAGGGACCTGCTTGCAGGGGGACCTGCCTGCCCGTAAGGGGAGGCCCTGCAACGGGCGCCGGGGCTCTCCTCAGGAAGTCGTCCGCACCACCGAGAACACCGCCCCCTCCGGGTCCGCCACCGTGGCGATCCGGCCGTGCGGGGTGTCACGGGCCGGCTTGAGGACATGGCCGCCCAGGTCGAGCAGATGGGCGAGCGACGCGTCCACGTCCGCGACCTCGAAGTACGTCATCCAATGGGGTCCCCGGTCACGGGGCAGGGAGTTGCCGACGCCGTGGATGCCCGCCACCGGACGCCCCTTGATGTGCAGGGTGATGTAGTCGAAGTCGGCGGAGACGACGGGCTCCTCCTCGAAACCGAAGACCGTCTCGTAGAACTTGGCGACGCCGGAGGAGTCGCGGGTGATCAGCTCGTTCCAGGTGGGGGTGCCCGGGACGCCGGTGATGCCCGTGCCGAGGTGGGCCGCGGCCTGCCAGACACCGAACACGGCCCCCGCCGGGTCCGAGGCGATCGCCAGCCGCCCGGCGTCCTCCGCGTCGAGCGGGCCGACACCGACCGTGCCGCCGCAGTGCCGGACCGTCTCCGCCGTCAGATCGACGTCGTCCGAGGCGAAGTAGGGCGTCCAGGCGATGGGCAGATGACGGTCGGGCGGGAGCTGGCCGATACCCGCCACCTCCTGGCCGTCGAGCTGTGCCCGCACGTACGAGCCGAGGTGCTGCGGGCCCGGCTGGAACTCCCAGCCGAACAGATCCCCGTAGAACTCCTGGGTCGCGGCCATTCCGTGCACCATCAGGCTCACCCAGCAGGGTGTGCCGGGCGTGTGCGCAGTGCCGTTCAGGCCGGCCGACCCCCGTGCCTCGGTCATCGTCACCCTCTCCTCGGCGCCTCGTGGGGCCGCTTCACTTCCACTACCGAACCGCGTGTTCCGCCGCCGTGCGCTTTCCGCGCCCGGTGCCGATGTTCGCACCACCAGGGGCACGGCGCGCACCGGCCGAGTGGCCCATGGCGGGAGGATGCCCGAATTGCTGGTTCCCATCCGTTTCCCCGCCATTGCCTGATGATGTCCATCAGACATACAGCGTGTGGCCGGGCCCGCACGCCGAGTGGTCGGGGCGGCCCGGCCGAGCAGAGTAGCCGGAGCTGGACGATGCGGCCACCCCGTGCGCGAGGATGGTGGCCATGAACGCCATCATCTCCGCACCCGAACTCGCGAGCGACCTGGCGGGTCCGAATCCGCCGGTCGTCCTGGACATCCGCTGGCAGCTGGGCGGCCCGAACCTGCGCTCCGCCTACGAGGAGGCGCACATTCCGGGGGCCGTCTACGTGGACCTGGACTCCGAACTCGCCGCCCCCGCAGGAGCGGCTGGCCGCCATCCGCTGCCCGACATGGAGGTCTTCGGAGCGGCCGTGCGGGCGGCCGGAGTGTCCGAGAACCGGGATGTGGTCGTGTACGACGGAGGGCTCGGCTGGGCCGCCGCGCGCGCCTGGTGGCTGCTGCGCTGGACGGGTCATCCGTCGGTGCGTGTGCTTGACGGCGGCCTCGCCGCCTGGAGCGGCCCGGTCGAGTCCGGCAGCCCGTCGCCCTCCGCCGGCAGCTTCGTACCGGCCCCCGGAGCGCTGTCCCTCCTCGATGCCGACGGCGCCGCGGCGCTGGCCCGCACCGGTCTGCTCCTGGACGCCCGGGCCGCCGAACGCTACCGGGGCGACGTCGAGCCCATCGACCGCGTCGGCGGGCACATCCCCGGGGCGGTCTCCGCCCCCACCACGGAGAACGTGGCCGAATCCGGCCACTTCCGCCCCGCCGCGGACCTCGCCGACCACTTCAAGTCGCTTGGCGTGACCGGCACTTCCGAGGTCGGCGTCTACTGCGGCTCGGGCGTCTCCGGCGCGCACGAGGTCCTCGCGCTCACGGTCGCGGGAATCCCGGCCGCGCTGTACGTGGGTTCCTGGTCGGAGTGGTCCCAGGACGAGAACCGCCCGGTGGCCACGGGCCCGGACCCGCAGTAGTTCCATCGTGGCTGTGGCCGTACGGGTCCGCGACGAACGGCGCACGGCAGCGGAAAGGGCTCGCACCGAGGTGGTGCGAGCCCTTTCCGGCATGTCCTAGTCCTGCTTCTTCCTGCGTGTCCCGAAGACGATCTCGTCCCAGCTCGGTACGGCCGCTCTGCGTCCGGGACGGACCCCGTCCGCCTCGGCCTGCCGGTCGGTCGCACCGATCAGACGGTCACGGTGACTGGCCACCGAGCGCGGCATGAGCACGTCCGCGTACGCGGAACCGGCCGAGGCCGCGGGAGCCGGGGGCTCCTCCGCCTCGGGCTCCGCGTCGAGCGGTTCCTCCACCTCGGGACGCTCCGTGGTGGAGGTGGTCGAGGCAGCGGGAGCGGGAGCGGTCGAAGGGCGCTCGGGCACCACCATGTCGCCGCGGAAGCTGGGCACCGCCTCCAGGAGACTGGTGAGCGAGTCGCGCTCGCTCGCGGTCTCCTCCAGGTCCGGCTCGGGTGACGGCGAGGGCAGGCTCGGCCGCTCCGTCTGCCGGTCCAGGGCACGGTCCATCGGACGGTCGCGCGGCAGCCGGGCGATGCGCGGCACGAACGGGAAGCTGGGCTCGGCCGCGGCGAGGTCGTCGGACTCGCCGATCAGCGAGCGCGCCTCGTCGTCCACGGCCTGGACGAGCCGCCGGGGCGGGTCGTACGTCCAGCTCGCCGAGTGCGGTTCGCCCGCCACCCGGTAGACCAGCAGGACTTCCCAGGTGCCGTCGTCACGGCGCCAGGAGTCCCACTGGACGGTCTCCTTGTCGGCGCCGCGCAGCAGGAGCCGCTCCTGCACCGCCTCGCCGAGCTGGGGACCGGTGGTTTCGCCTGGGCGGCGGACAGGGGTCTTCCGGGCACGCTCCGCCATGAAGGCACGCTCGGCGAGTACGGGTCCCTCGAAGCGACGGACCCGGTCGACGGGGATACCGGCGAGCTGGGCGACCTCTTCGGCGGACGCTCCCGCACGTATACGTGCCTGGATGTCTCGGGGGCGGAGATGACTCTCCACCTCGATCTCGATCTGGCCGAGGCGGGGACGGTCGCCGCGTACGGCGGCGCGCAGACGCTCGTCAATCGGAAGCGTGTACTCCGTGCTGTCCGCAGCCTTCAGCACCAGCCGTGTGCCGTCGTTAGAGACGGCCACGACACGCAGTTCGGGCATGGGGACCTCCCGGGTGGTGCCTGCCGACGTCACGTGCGTCGCTGCTTCCGCTAGTCGAGTGTGGCCTGCCCGGGTGCAGCCTGCCACAACCTTGCCGAGTTGCCCGGCGTGTCGGGCGGTGGCCCGGGATCGCCGTTATGGCACGGTTACCTATTCGCAACGCTAAGTGACGAACTCCATCACCCTGTGCAACGAGCCCCCTCCCGGCGGTCCTGGAAGGCCCCGGACGCCCTGGCGAGTGTCCGGACCCAGGGCTCGCAACAGTACTCCATTCGGGCCACTTGCGTGGATCGGCACGCCGCCGAACTTCTGTCCGGGGGCGGGAGTTGGCCACCCGGGGCGACGTTCCGGTGACCATGGCGCGTGGCGCGCTTCACGGAATCACCGCAAACGGAACGAATGGTTTCGCCTGTACGTCCTCTTCTCGCGCGGGCGTCTCGAAGCACTCGTGCAAACGTCCGCGTCTACTCGCCCAGCACCCGGCGCAAGTAGTCGTTCGCGAACCGCCGTTCGGGGTCGAGCCGGTTCCGCAGTTCGGTGAACTCGCCGAAGCGCGGGTAGACATCGGCGAAGTACTCCGCGTCGCGCGTGTGCACCTTGCCCCAGTGCGGCCGCCCCTCGTGCGCGGTGAAGATCCGCTCGGCGGCGCTGAAGTACGCCTGGTACGGCGTGCCCCGGAACATGTGGACGGCGATGTACGCGGTGTCCCGGCCGGACGCCGTGGAGAGCGTGATGTCGTCCGCGGGCGCCGTACGCACCTCCACCGGGAAGCTGATGCGCAGGGGCGAACGGTCGACCATGGCCTTCAGTTCGCGCAGCGTCTCGACGAGGGCCGCGCGCGGAACGGCGAACTCCATCTCCGTGAAGCGGACCCGGCGCGGGGAAGTGAAGACCTTGTAGGGAATGTCGGTGTAGGTGCGCGCGGACAGCGCGCGGCTGGAGATCCTGGCGATCGAGGGGATCGTGGCGGGCACGGCCCGGCCCACGTAATTGGCCACCTGGAAGACGCCGTTGGAGAGGAACTCGTCCTCGAAGAGGCCGCGCACGGTGCCGACCGGTCTCTCAGGGCCCGCGCTGCGGTTGTTGCGCTTGGTGTTGCAGTTGCCGGTGTGCGGGAACCAGTAGAACTCGAAGTGCTCGTTCTCCGCGAACAGTTCGTCGAAGGACCCCGTCACCTCGTCGAAGCTCATCGGCTCCTCACGGGCCGTGAGGAGAAACGTGGGCTCTACGGAGAAGGTGATCGCGGTGATGACCCCCAGGGCGCCGATGCCGACACGGGCCGCAGCGAAGACCTCGGGGTTCTCCTTCTCCGAGCAGCTGAGGACCGAGCCGTCGGCCGTCACCAGCTCAAGGCCCGTGATCTGGGCGGCTATCGAGGCGGAGTCACGGCCCGTGCCGTGGGTCCCGGTGCTCACCGCCCCCGAAACCGTCTGCTCCATGATGTCGCCCATGTTCGTGAGCGACAGCCCCTCGCGCGCGAGAGCCAGGTTGAGACGCTTGAGCGGGGTGCCCGCCTCAACAGTGACGGTGCCTGCCTCACGGTCGATCCTGCGGATCCCGGTCAACAGTTGAGGGCGGATCAACACACCGTCGGTGGCGGCGGCCGCCGTGAAGGAGTGACCGGTGCCGACGGCCTTCACCCTGAGCCCGTCCTCCGCAGCCTGGCGCACGGCGGCGGAGAGTTCCTCGACGGAAGCCGGAGTGACCTCCCGGGCCGGCCGGGCGGTGACGTTCCCCGCCCAGTTACGCCAGGTGCCGCTCTTCCCGCTCACTGTGCTGCTCATGGGTCCCCTCCCGCTGCGGAACCGGCCTGCTGAGCCGGCGATACCCCAGGAAACCCACCGCGACCGCGACGGCTCCGGCGGCGACCGGAACCCCGTACCCGGCCCGCGCCCCGGCCGTGTCGATCACCCAGCCGGACAGGGAGGAGCCGAGCGCGACCCCGACCGCGAGCCCCGTGCTCACCCACGTCATGCCTTCGGTCAGTTTCGCGCGAGGTACGTGCAGTTCGACGAGGGCCATCGTCGTGATCATCGTCGGCGCGATGGACAGGCCCGCAACGAACAGCGCCACGGCCAGGAACGGCAAGTTTCCGACCAGTAGGAGGGGGATCATACTCACGGCCATGGTGCATACGCCCAGCACCCACCTGCGGGCGGGCGCTCCGCCGAGGCGCAGCAGCCCGAACACGGCACCCGCCAGACAGGAGCCCGCCGCGTACACGGCCAGGACGACGCTCGCGGCCCCCTTGTGGCCCTGTTCGTCGGCGAAGGCGACGGTGACCACGTCGACCGCCCCGAAGATCGCCCCCGTGGCCACGAAGGTGGCCACCAGGACCTGCAGTCCGGCCGAGCGCAGGGCCGAGCCGCCCGTGTGGTGCTCGCGCGGATGCGGCGGGGGCTCGGTGGCGCGCTGGGAGGTCAGCCAGAAGACGCCGGCCGCCAGGAAGCAGGCCGCGAGCAGCGGCCCCGCCTCCGGGAACCAGACGGTGGACAGACCGATGGAGATGATCGGCCCGAAGATGAAGCAGATCTCGTCGACGACGGACTCGAAGGCGTACGCGGTGTGCAGCTGGGGCTTGCCCCGGTACAGGTACGCCCAGCGCGCCCGGGTCATCGCGCCGACGCTCGGTACGCAGCCGATGCCGGCCGAGCAGAGGAACAGCACCCAGTCCGGCCAGTCGAAGTGCGCGGTCAGCAGCAGTCCGGCGGCCGAGGCGAGCGCGAACAGAGTGGCGGGGCGCAGCACCCGCCGCTGACCGTGCCGGTCCACCAGGCGGGATATCTGCGGGCCGAACACCGCCGCGGACAGCGCCATGGTCGCCGAGAGCGCGCCCGCGAGCCCGTACCGCCCGGTGAGCTGCGAGATCATCGTGACCACGCCGATGCCCATCATCGACAGCGGCATCCGGCCGAGGAGGCCCGCGGTGGTGAAGCCCTTGGAGCCTGGGGCGGCGAACAGGGCGCGGTAGGGGCTGGGCACGAGGGTCTCCGGGAGCGGGTCCGGTAAGGCGCGAATGCGGCTGATACAGCTTACGAGTCAGGTGACCCTAACCCATACGCGGATGTCGGCCATCACTCCGTCCGCCCGCTGTCCGGCACCCCGCCGTTGTCCGGCTGTCGGAGCCGGGTGGCAGGATCGAGACATGCGAGACGCGCTCGATGCCACCCCCTACGACGCCCTGCTCCTGCTCTCGTTCGGCGGCCCCGAAGGCCCCGACGACGTGGTCCCGTTCCTGGAGAACGTGACACGTGGACGGGGCATCCCCAAGGAACGCCTCAAGGAAGTGGGGCAGCACTACTTCCTGTTCGGCGGGGTCAGTCCCATCAACGACCAGAACCGCGCCCTGCTGGACGCCCTCCGCAAGGACTTCGCGGAGCACGGGCTCGACCTGCCGGTGTACTGGGGCAACCGGAACTGGGGGCCGTACCTCACCGACACCCTGCGTGAGATGGTCGCCGACGGCCGCCGCAGGGTGCTGGTGCTCGCCACGAGCGCGTACGCCTCGTACTCGGGCTGCAGACAGTACCGCGAGGACCTCGCCGGGGCCCTGGCCACCCTGGAGGGCGAGGGCCTGGAGCTGCCGCGCGTGGACAAGCTGCGGCACTACTTCAACCACCCCGGCTTCCTGGAGCCCATGATCGAGGGCCTCCTGAAGTCCCTCGCGGACCTCCCCGAGGACGTCCGCGCGGGCGCGCACATCGCCTTCACGACCCACTCGATCCCGAACGCCTCGGCGGACACCTCGGGCCCGGCCGAGGACCACGGCGACGGCGGGGCGTACGTGAAGCAGCACCTGGACGTCGCCCGGCTCGTCGCCGACACCGTGCGTGAGCGGACCGGGATCGACCACTCCTGGCGGCTCGTCTACCAGTCGCGTTCGGGCGCCCCGCACATCCCGTGGCTGGAGCCGGACATCTGCGACCACCTGGAGGAGCTGCACGGCTCCGGCGTCCCGGCCGTCGTCATGGCTCCCATCGGGTTCGTCTCGGACCACATGGAGGTCCTGTACGACCTCGACACGGAGGCCACGGCCAAGGCCGAGGAGCTGGGACTGCCGGTCCGCCGCTCGGCCACCGTGGGCGCCGACCCCCGGTTCGCCGCCGCGATCCGCGAGCTCGTCCTGGAGCGGGCCGCCGCGGAGAACGGCCGGGCCGTGACGCCCTGCGCGCTCGGCGCCCTGGGCCCGAGCCACAACCTGTGCCCCGTGGGCTGCTGCCCGGCCCGCGCCCCCAAGCCCGCAGCCGCGGGCGCCGACAGCCCGTACGCATGAGGAGCACCGTGACCGCCACAGCGAACGACGATCTGAAGGCCGAGCTGCTGGAGATCGCGCTCGACGCGGCCCACCGCGCGGGCGCCTTCCTGCGTGACGGCCGCCCGGACGACCTCGGCGTGGCCGCCACCAAGTCCAGTGCCGTCGACGTCGTCACCGAGATGGACATCGCGTCCGAGAAGCTGATCACCGGTCTGCTGGCCGACCGCAGGCCGGACGACGGCGTGCTCGGCGAGGAGGGCGCCAGCGTCGAGGGCAGCAGCGGCGTCCAGTGGGTCATCGACCCGATCGACGGCACGGTCAACTACCTGTACGGACTGCCCAGTTGGTCCGTCTCCATCGCGGCCCTCAAGGACGGCGAGACCGTCGTCGGAGTGGTGCACGCCCCGATGCGCGCCGAGACCTACCGGGCCGTCCTGGGGCAGGGCGCCTACGTGAACGACCGCCCCGCGCGCGTGCGGCCCGCCCCCGCCTTCGGGCTGGCCCTCGTCGGCACCGGCTTCGGTTACGTCGCCGAGCGCCGGGCCCGGCAGGCCGAGGTGGTCGGACACCTGATCCCCCAGGTCCGGGACATCCGCCGCGGCGGCTCCGCGGCGATCGACCTGTGCGATGTGGCGACGGGCCGCCTGGACGCGTACTACGAGCGGGGCCTGAACCCCTGGGACTACGCCGCCGGCGACCTGATCGCCCGCGAGGCGGGCGCCCTGACCGGCGGACGCCCCGGAGAGCCCCTCTCCACGGACCTGACCATCGCGGCCCCACCCGGCCTCTTCGAACCGCTCCAGGCCCGCCTGGACGAACTGGGCGCCTGGCACGACTGAGCGCGCGTGGACGCCCGGCGGTGAACCGAGCCGTAAAAAAACGGGTGCCCCGGCACTGGATCGATGCCGGGGCCCCGCTCTGGTGCGAGCTGATCAGACGCGTGACGCGCCGACCTCCACGCCGTGCTCGGCGGCAAGGCGGTGCAGATCGTCGAGCTCTGCCTGCTCGACCTCCGCGAGGAAGTCGTCGCCGGTCTCGCGAGCCATCGTCAGGTCGGACTCGGTCGCCCTTATGCGCTGCAGAAGTCCTGCGGTGAATGCGTCCATGCTGCGCCCCCTCGTCCTGGGTCGTGGGTCGGTGGCACGGGGGTGTGCCGTTCGGAAGGGGCGATCACGTCTCCAGGGTGCCCAGCGCTGCCCGCACTGGGCGGCGACGGTGCCGGACACCCACGCCCGCCCTGCGGAAGCGGACCGTGACGTACCGCATGGTGGTGCGGCACAAGCAGAGCGTGATCGCGGGGTGTAAAGCCGTCCTCCCCCCGCTCCCTTCCACGGAAACCTCAACAGCGCGAGAAAATCTCGCATTCCCCGGCCTCCGCACCCGCCTTACAGCCGACTTATGGCCGAAAAGGGCAGGATGGAGACTCAACCCGCGACAGACCCTGCCCGCATGCGCCGAAGAGGCGCTACGCGGGTGGACAGAGGAAGGACAAGCGACGTGCGCGTACTCGTCGTCGAGGACGAGCAACTGCTCGCCGATGCGGTGGCCACCGGACTGCGCCGGGAGGCCATGGCCGTCGACGTCGTGTACGACGGCGCGGCCGCCCTGGAGCGCATCGGCGTCAACGACTATGACGTGGTCGTCCTCGACCGTGACCTCCCCCTCGTGCACGGCGACGACGTCTGCCGCAAGATCGTCGAGCTCGGCATGCCCACACGCGTGCTGATGCTCACGGCCTCCGGAGACGTCAGCGACCGGGTCGAGGGCCTGGAGATCGGCGCCGACGACTACCTCCCCAAGCCCTTCGCGTTCAGCGAACTGACGGCACGCGTGCGTGCCCTCGGCCGGCGTACGAGCATGCCGCTGCCGCCCGTCCTGGAGCGCGCCGGGATCAAGCTCGACCCCAACCGCCGCGAGGTCTTCCGCGACGGCAAGGAGGTCCAGCTCGCGCCCAAGGAGTTCGCCGTCCTGGAGGTGCTGCTGCGTAGCGAGGGCGCCGTCGTCTCCGCCGAGCAGCTCCTGGAGAAGGCCTGGGACGAGAACACGGACCCGTTCACCAACGTCGTGCGCGTCACGGTGATGACCCTGCGCCGCAAGCTCGGTGAGCCCCCGGTCATCGTCACGGTGCCCGGTTCCGGCTACCGGATCTGATCCGTGGTGGCCACGACGCCCGCGCCCCCGACGGCGCCTCCGAAGCCCACCTGGGACCCGCGGAAGCCGGAACCCCCGTTCCCGTGGCTGCGTCCGACCATCCGGATACGGCTCACGCTGCTGTACGGCGGGATGTTCCTGATCGCGGGCATCCTCCTGCTGTCGATCATCTACCTGCTCGCCGCCCAGGCCCTGAACGTGGGCAGCGATCTGCCCTTCAGGATCGTCTCCGGCGGCGTGACCAGCCCCACCTGCAACTTCCCGTCCGAGCCGTCGGCGACCGAGCTCAACAACGCGATGAACGCGTGCGTCAACGAACAGCGCCAGCACGCCCTGGACAACCTCCTCAGCCGCTCGCTCCTCGCCCTCCTGGGCCTCGCCGTCATCGCGTTCGCCTTCGGCTACGCGATGGCCGGCCGGGTGCTGTCGCCGCTCGGCCGGATCACGCGCACCGCGCGCGCGGTGGCGGGCTCGGACCTGTCACGGCGGATCGAGCTGGACGGTCCCGACGACGAGTTCAAGGAGCTGGCGGACACCTTCGACGACATGCTGGAGCGGCTGCAGAGAGCCTTCACGGCCCAGCAGCGGTTCGTCGGGAACGCCTCGCACGAGCTGCGTACGCCGCTGGCGATCAACCGCACGCTCCTGGAGGTGCACCTGTCCGATCCGGGAGCGCCCGTGGAGCTGCAGCAGCTCGGCAAGACGCTGCTCGCCACGAACGAGCGCAGCGAGCAGCTTGTCGAGGGCCTGCTGCTGCTGGCCCGCAGCGACAACCAGATCGTCGAACGCAAACCGGTCGACCTCGCCGAGGTCGCCTCGCAGGCCATCGACCAGGCCCGTGGCGAGGCGGAGGCGAAGGGCGTGGCGATCCGCGGGAAGCGCGATGCCGCGGTCGTCCAGGGCAGCGGCGTCCTCCTGGAGCGGATCGCCCTGAACCTCGTCCAGAACGCCGTGCGGTACAACGTGGCGGAGGAGGGCTGGGTCGAGGTGACCACGGAGGTTCAGCACGGTCAGGCGGTTCTCGTGGTCTCCAATACGGGACCCGTGGTGCCCGCCTACGAGATCGACAATCTTTTCGAGCCTTTCCGGCGACTGCGCACGGAGCGGACGGGCAGTGACAAAGGCGTGGGTCTCGGCCTGTCGATCGCCAGGTCGGTGGCCCGTGCCCACGGCGGTCATATCGCCGCGGAACCGCGTGAGGGGGGTGGGCTGGTGATGCGAGTAACCCTGCCTGTCTGAGACCATGTCGCCGACACGCGAGGATGTTCGCTTTGCGCGGAATTTTCTGGGCATCCAGAGGGCTGCCTCGTGTGTGATCGATCACAAGGGCGAATTTCCGGCCATCTACTCTCCGTGATCAAGAAGGCCGTCGTAAAGCCGGGAACATCCGGGTTTTCGGGGGTCGAGATCACGGGAAGTACACGGTGAGACGCCTTTGAAGTGCGGCATTCGGACCGTGTACGGTCCCGTTCGCCATCCAAGCCGATCACTCTTGAGGGGTCCGATTGGGTGTCGATTGAGTAACAGACCTTGATGTGAGGCAAAATCTCCGCCTCGGGTCGGGCACAAGTCCGGCCTCTCACGCGTTACGTGCGCTGGAGACACCGCAGACACCCAGAGGGGGAGAGCGACATGGCAACGGATTACGACACCCCACGCAAGACCGACGACGACGTCGATTCGGACAGCCTTGAAGAACTGAAGGCTCGCCGGAACGACAAGTCGACTTCGGCGGTCGACGTGGACGAGTTCGAGGCAGCAGAAGGCCTGGAACTGCCCGGAGCGGACCTCTCGAACGAGGAGTTGGCCGTCCGGGTCCTGCCGAAGCAGCAGGACGAGTTCACCTGCATGAGCTGCTTCCTGGTCCACCACCGCAGCCAGCTGGCCCGCGAGAAGAACGGCCAGCCGATCTGCCGCGACTGCGACTGAGGCAGGGTCGGCCGTGACAGGCTCGACCCCGCCCTGGAAGCGCCGCTTTCGTGACCAGGGAGCGGCCGGTCCGTCCTCGGACGGCATGCGTGACGACGAGCGGGGCCACCCGGCCTCGCTCGAAGCAGTGGACGCGACAGGCGCCTCCGGTGCCCTGGAGGTGCCGGTTCCAAAGGCGCCTGTCGCCAAACGCCGGGCCGCCGCGGTCGGCCACGGGGTCAAGGAAGGTGTCCGTAAGGGCGGCAGCCGCGCCAGGGCGGGCCTGGCGTACCTCACCGACCGCATCATCGAGAACGCCCCGCGAATCCCCGTACGGGACCTCGCGACCCTCCGCAGGCAGTTCCCGGGCCTCGGCCCCGAGCAGCTCGCGGACAAGCTTGTGGCGGGCGCGTGCAACGCGACCTCCACGGTGGGCGCGGGAATCGGCGCGGCCGCGATGATGCCCGTGCCTCCGGCGATGCCCACGGAACTGGCCGCCGAGATCACCGGCGTGGCCGCGATCGAGATGAAGCTGATCGCGGAGTTGTACGAGGTCTACGGCCTGCGGCCGCCGGGCAGCCTGAGAGAGCGCTCCACCACGTATCTGACTTCGTGGTCGGAGGAGCGCGGAATCGACGTGACCAAACCGTCGACGCTCAACGTGGCCCTCGGAGGCCAGCTGAAGCGCGAGCTGCGCCAGCAGATCATGAAGCGCATGGTCAGAAATCTGCCGAACCTGATGCCGTTCATGGTCGGCGCCGCCGTCGGGGCGGTCATGAACCGCCGTGACACGAGAAAGCTCGCGGAGCGCATCCGCAAGGACCTCCGCAAGGCACAGGTGCCGTGGGACGCGCTGCCGGCGCTGCCGCCCCTGGAGAAGCCCGCCGATCCGCTGCGCGTCGGGGAGATCCCCAAGGAGCTGGGGCGCTGACCCCTTCCCCCGGCCCTGGCAGGCAAAGTTCTGACCCGCGGAAGGGAAAGTTTCCGTACGGGACACGCGTGCGAGCACGGCCCAAACCCGGCCGGGAGCGGGGAGCCGGGCTACGCCGTCGTCGTGCGTGCCGCTTCCAGTGCCGCGGCCAGGCGCTCGGGCTCGCGGGTCGACAGATACAGGTACGGCGTCGGGTCGGCCGGGTCGGTGACCTCCACGCGGAGCGCCGTCGGGATGTAGGAGCGCAGGAGCATGAAGGCGCGTGTGTCGGCCTTGAACGTGCGCCAGGCGCGCGTCTCCTCCGGGTCGAGGACATGGGCCTCGCCAAGGGCCGAGACCGGGATCTTCGCGTCGCCCGCGATCAGGGACCCTGCCACCACCCGGATCCGCACGGAGCCGTACGAACTGGCCGCCACCGCCGCGACCGCCGTGCCGCCGACCAGGCCCCCCAGCAGGGGAAGCGTGCCGAACGGCAGCAGGATCAGGGCCATCGAGAGACCCACCAGCAGGCTGATGAACCACCAGGAACGGGGCGCTGTCAGACGTTCTTCGTACGGCGAGGCGGAAAGCTGCATACGGCCTAGCCTGCCACGGTGCGTGCGCGGCGCTGACGCGGAGGTAAGGTCTGCGCCTGTGAGTGGTACATCTTCAGCTCTGCGGCCCCCGGCCGACGCCGTGGCGCCGGTGAGGCATCCCGACGCGCCCGCGCCCGGTGAACTGCTCGGCGCGCACTACGGCGAGTGTTTCGGCTGCGGCGGAGAGCAGCCGCACGGACTGCACCTGGAGGCCCGCGCGGGCGAGGGGGTGAGGATCACCGCCGAGTTCACCGTGAAGCCGGCCCACCAGGGCGCTCCCGGCCTCGCGCACGGCGGAGTCCTCGCGAGCGCCCTCGACGAGACCCTCGGCTCGCTGAACTGGCTGCTGCGCACCATCGCCGTGACCGGACGGCTGGAGACCGACTTCGTAAGGCCCGTGCCCGTCGGCACCGTGCTGTACCTGGAGGCCGAGGTGACGGCGGTGGCGGGACGCAAGATCTACTCGTCCGCCACCGGACGGACCGGCGGCCCGGACGGGCCCGTCGCCGTGCGCGCGGACGCGCTCTTCCTGGAGGTGAAGGTGGAGCACTTCATCGACAACGGCCGCCCGGAGGAGATCCGAGCGGCCATGGACGACCCCGACCAGGTCCGTCGTGCCCGTGCCTTCGAGGTGAACCCGTGACCCCGACCCGGACGCCCGTGGGCGTGCTGATCAAGCGCGTCGATCCGGACGTACCGCTTCCGGAATACGCGCACCCCGGTGACGCCGGCGCGGACCTGCGGACGACGGAGAGCCGCGTACTGGAACCCGGCGAGCGGGCCGTGCTGCCCACGGGAGTGTGCATCGCGCTCCCTGAGGGGTACGCGGCCTTCGTGCACCCGCGTTCCGGGCTGGCCGCCCGCTGCGGTGTCGCTCTGGTGAATGCCCCGGGGACGGTTGATGCCGGGTACCGTGGGGAGATCAAGGTGATCGTGGTGAATCTCGACCCGCGCGAGTCCGTGCGGTTCGAGCGCTTCGACCGGATTGCCCAACTGGTCGTCCAGCAGGTCGAGAAGGTGCGCTTCCAGGAGGTGGCGGAGCTTCCCGACTCGGCGCGGGCCGCAGGGGGCTTCGGGTCCACCGGCGGGCATGCCGGCGTGGGCGGCACAACGGGTGGGAATCGATACGCTTCGGTCGTATCCGACCGGGAAGGACAGTGACGTGTTCGGACGTCGCAAGAAGGGCAGTGCCGCCGAGGACGCGGCGGGCGAGGCCGAGCAGGTCGTCGACAGTGTCGACACTGAGGCGGACGACGCGGAGCGCGAGCGCGTGAGGCTCGAGCCCGAGCCGCGCCCCGACGGCCCCTGGGACAGCACAGAGGTCCGGGATCCGGCCGAGGGCCGGGTCGACCTGGGCGGTCTCTTCGTGCCCGGGGTCGACGGCATGGAGCTCCGGGTGGAGGTCGCGGGCGACGCCATCGTCGCGGCGACCGTGGTGCTCAAGGACAGCGCCGTCCAGCTGCAGGCCTTCGCCGCCCCCAAGCGCGAGGGCATCTGGGGCGAGGTCCGCGAGGAGATCGCCACCGGCATCACCCAGCAGGGCGGTGTCATCGACGAGGTCGAGGGCCCGCTGGGCTGGGAGCTGCGCGCACAGGTACCGGTGCAGCTGCCGGACGGGACGGGCGGCTTCCAGGTCGTCCGGTTCATCGGTGTGGACGGGCCCCGCTGGTTCCTGCGCGGAGTGATCTCCGGCCAGGGCGCCGTGCAGCCGCAGACCGGCGGCGTACTGGAGTCGATCTTCCGGGACACCGTGGTGGTCCGTGGCGAGGGTCCGATGGCCCCGCGCGACCCGATCGTCCTGAAGCTGCCGGACGACGCGCAGATGGTCGCCGAGGGCGTCCAGCAGGAGGAGCAGGCCGGTTCCCGCTTCTCCGGCGGCATGGGTCAGCTGCAGCGCGGACCGGAGATCACCGAGGTCCGGTAGCCGCGTAGAAGGAAGTACGGCGTTGGGCCGCACTCCCCTTGGGGGAGCGCGGCCCAACGCCGTTTCGCCTTTTCCCGGGGTCTCCCGTCAGGCGGCGTCCGGGATCCATGAGCCGTGGATCATCGCCGGTACGCGGCGCGGCAGCCTGACCGTCGCGACCGGCGGCAGGGACAGGTCCGAGGCGTCCAGGACGAGCAGCCGGGACGCGTCGGCGTTCAGGTCGCCGACGACGGTGAGCAGATACCCGGCGTCCTCTTCGGAGGAGCCAGAGGAGCCGGAGGAGCCTGAGGCGTCGGCCGCGGGGACGAACACGGCCTCGCTGGGCAGCTGGCCGTTGCCGAACGGCAGCAACTGGCGGGTGCCGTCCCGGCGGTCGTACTTGACCAGCGTGTGGTTGCCGATGCCCAGGTCGTCGGGGAACGACAGCGCGTACTGGTAGCGGTGTTCGCGGCCGGTGAAGGCGTCGTTGATGGTGGGGAACTCGACGGTGAGGTCGTCGATCTGCTCCTCCTTCACGCGGCCCGCCGCGAGATCGACCGTCCAGCGTTTCGTCCTGGAACCGGAGTTGGGCTCCGCGCCGCGCTCCGGGGCGCCGACCCACCAGTTCCAGGAGCGCCGCCAGCCGGTGCGGCCCACCGTCGGGCCCTCGACGACGATCCGGCCGTACGCGTCCTCGTAGGCGTTGGCGAAGTGCATCCCGTATCCCTGGTCGATCTCGAACCAGCGGATGCGGGCCGCGCCTCCCGCGCCGCGCGGCATGACCCCGATACGGGACCGCTGGGCGTCGCTCCAGCCGTACGGGATGCCGGAGTTCTCGGCGGGGTCGAAGGTGACCGAGCCCTCCAGGAACACGACGTGGTGCTCGGTGATGGCGAAGTCGTGCTTGAGCGCGGCGCTCGCGTCCGGGACCTCCTGGCTGTCGAGGACCTGACCGTCGCGGGAGGCCACGTGGTGGATCAGGTAGGGCGGGAACGGGGACGAGGCGAAGAAGTGCAGCTCGCCGGTGACCGGGTCCTCCTTGGGGTGCGCGGTCATCGCCGAGGTCAACCTGCCGCCGAAGTCGTACGCGCCCACGGTCTCCAGGTCGGCGGTCAGCTCGAAGGGGAGGTTCGCCTCGCACAGCGCGAGGAGGCGTCCGGCGTGCTCGATGACATGGGTGCCCGCGGTGCTGGCCGTCAGGTCGGGGCCCCGCTCGGTCATGTAGGGCACGCCTTCGAGCGCCGGGGTGTGCACCCAGCGGTTGCGGTACCACTCCGCGCGCCCCTCGCGCAGCCGTACGCCGTGCACCATGCCGCTGCCCTTGAACCAGTGGGTGGGGGTGATGCCGGGCTTCGGGTTGTGGCTGTTGCGGATGAGCCGGCCGGTCAGCTCGGGCGGCAGCGTCCCCTCGACGGGGAGCGTGGTGGCGGTGATCTCGTCGGTGACGGGGGTGTAGTGGCCGGTCAGGTAGGGCTTGTCGACGCTCATGACGGTGACCTTTCTGGCGGGTTCTCCGGTGGGTTCTTGTCCGGTGGGTTCTCGCTCGTGGAGCGGGGGGCGGGTGGCTCCGGCGTACGCGGACACCTCGCTCGCCGTACGGCGTCAGCGGCGGCGCTCGGCCTCGGAGCGCAGGCGGTCCAGCCAGCTCTCCAGGGACTGGCGCAGCGCCTCCCGCATCTCCTCGGGGCGTTCCTCGACCGGAGCTCCGGCCCAGGACTCCTCGGTGCGGACCGTCACGGTTCCCTCGCCGGTCTCCTCGCCGTTCTCCTCGAAGGTCCAGACATGGACGCCCTCGATGCCGTGCGCCGGACCGCCCCAGACGATCCGCTCGCCGGGCACGACCTCGCGGATCGTGGACGTGATGTCCAGGCCGTGGGTGAGCCACCGGAAGGAGGAGCCCGGGGCGAGCGGGCCGCCGAAGTCGACGCTCTCGATGTCCGGGTTCCAGTCGGCCCAGGAACCGATGTCCGTGTGCAGGGCCCAAACGGTCGCGAGCGGGGCGTCGACGGTGGTCGAGAGGCGTACGACGACGGGGGCGTCCTCGTCGACGCAGTGGCCGGGTGTGTTCTTGGCGGACTTGGCGTTTTCGGCGTTCTTGGTGTTGTCGGCAGTCATGGCGGGATCTCCTTCTGTGGGTGTCGGACGGGCGTTCAGCGGATGGGAGCGGGGGTCGGGGCCTGCTCGGCGCGGGGCTGTGCCGCGAGGCGGCGGGACAGGAGGGGAGTCAGTGCGGCGCCGACGGCGAGTACGGCCGCCGAGACGAGGAAGGCGAGCCGGTAGCCCTCGGTGAGGGCGGCCGCGGGGGAGTGGTGGTGCGCGGCGGCGGCCGTGCGGGAGGCGGCGAGTGTGCCGAGGACGGCCAGGCCCACGGCTCCGCCGATCTGCCGGGTGGTGTTGACCAGGCCGCTGGCCAGCCCCGAGTCGGCGGGCCGTACGCCGGTCACGGCGGCCCCGGTGAGCTGGACGAACGCGGTGCCGAGGCCGAGGCCGATCACGAGGATCGGGCCGAGCAGATCGGTCGGGTAGCTGCCGTCCGCCGTGATCCGGGACAGCCACAGCAGTCCGGCGGCCTGGGTGAGCAGACCCGCGGCGAGCGTGACGTGCGGGCCGAGCCGGCGGGCGAGCCGCGGGGCGAACCAGGAACCGAGCATGTTCGCCGCCGCCAGGGGGAGTTGGGACAGCCCCGTCTCCAACGGTCCGGCGCCGAGGACCTGTTGCTGATAGAGGGGGAGGAAGAAGAACAGGCCGACCCAGACGGCGCCGAGCAGCGTCATGACGAGGTTGGCGGGCGCGACCAGCCCCTCCGTCCACAGGCGCGGCGGCAGCAGCGGGGCGGGGTGGCGCCGCTCGACCAGGAGGAACAGCGCGAGCAGCAGGGCCGCCGTGCCCAGGGCGCCGAGCACCCAGGGATCGGTCCAGCCGGAGCGTCCGGCCGATGTGAGCCCGTACACCAGTGCGACCAGTCCGGCCGTGACGGTGAGCGTGCCGACGAGGTCGAGCCGCCGGGGAGCGCCGTCGTCGGGCGGTGAGGCGGGGACCAGTGCCAGGGTGCCGACGAGCACGACGGCCGCGCCGAGTCCGGACACGTGGAAGACCCACGGCCAGCCCAGACCCTCGGTGAGCACCCCGCCGAGCAGGACTCCGGCGGCTCCGCCCGCGCCGGACACCGCGCCCCAGACGCCAAGTGCCCTGGCACGTCCGGGCCCCGGCGGGAAGAGCCGCATGACAAGGGAGAGTGCGGCGGGTGCCACGGCGGCGGCTCCGACGCCCTGTGCGGTGCGGGCGGTGATCAGTGTCCACGGGCCGGTGGCGAGGCCCGCGGCGACCGAGGCCGCGGTGAACAGCGCGAGGCCGCCGAGGAGGACGCGGCGCCGGCCCACGAGGTCGGCGGTCCGGCCGCCCAGCAGAAGCAGCGCTCCGAAGGCGAGGCCGTAGGAGTTCACGACCCAGGACATGCCGGTGTCCGACAGCCCGACGCCGTCGCGGACCGCGGGCAGGGCGACGTTGACGACGGACGTACTGAGCGCGACAGCGAACTGGGCGGCGGCGAGGACCGCGAGGGCGGCGCCGGGGCGGACCGCCCTTGCTCCCTTTCGCGTGCTGGACATCGGGTTCCCCTTCTCGCGGGTTCCTGTGAGTTCCTGTGAGTTCTTGGGCGCCAGGAGTGCGTATGAAGTATGTGTGGTTGACCACTCACTCTTGGGTCCAAAAAAGATTGGGTTCAAAAAGAGGCGGTGCTGTCGAGGCGTGAAAGGTGACCCCTCAGCGACCCTCGCCCCGCCGCCGGCGGGCTCGTCAGTAGTGCCGGATGCCCGCCGTGAGCGTGCGCGTCCATGGGGCGTCCACTTCCTGCGCCTCCATCGACACCACGAGATGGCAGAGCATGCCGACGGCGAAGAACTCCTGGACCTGCCGGTCGTCGCCCCCGGAGGCGCCGCGCACGTACTCCACCGTGCGGGCGTATCCCGCTCGCACTGCGTCCCGGATGGCGGGGACGGAGACCGCGGCGGCCTGGGCGTGCAGCTGGACGAGCAGCAGGTCGTTGTCGCTGATCAGGCGGGCGTAGGCGTCGCCCATCGACGAGAGCACCGCCTCCGGTGAACTGCCCTTCGCCTCGGCCGCGCCCCCTTCCAGGCTCTCGCGCACCCGGACGAAGCAGTGCTCGACGACCGCGGCGAACAGGGACTCCTTGTTCGGGAACAGCCGGTAGACGTACGCCTGGGAGATTCCGGCGGCCTTGGCCACCTCCGTGGTCGTCGTGCCGAAGTAGCCCCGAGAGGCGAAGGCGCCGATGGCGGTGCGGAGCACCGTCTCGCGGCGCTCCTCGGCGGTGGACAGGTGGCGTCGTCGTTCCGTCTGCATGTGAGTACTCAACCACTCACACTTTTTCGCCGTCAAGGGCAGGAGTCACTCGTTGCGCTGGAAAAGCAAAGAAACGTCTGAACCGGAACCCGTGGGTGGCTACGCTGCGTCACCCAGGGCGGAGCTGGCGCCGGACCGTCAACTCGCCTGTACCACCCACGACTTACCGACCTACGCAACAGAGCACGGGAGCCCGGCATGGGTACGAACTGGATCGAGAAGGCGCAGCGGCTGGGCGACGGGAGCATCGGGGGCGCGATGGACCATCCGTCGATCCCCGGCCGCGTCGTCTGGCACACCACGGAGAGCGGCGCCGGCGATGACGCCTTCCGTTCCGTGTCCGCGTATCTGATCAGCGTCTCCGCCGAGCCGCATCTGCTGTACGACCCGACGACCGACCGGCTCGGCCAGTATGGGCCGCTGAACGCGAGCGCCCGCGCGCTGCGCAACGACGGTTCGACGAGGACCAACCGCGTCGGCAAGGTCTGCATCCAGATCGAGGTGCTCGGGCGGGCGGGCAAGCCGTTCACCGCCACCTGGAAGCCGGGGCCCAACTACCGGGCCATGATGGCCGCGATCCGCTCCTGGAAGATCCCGGACACCTTCCCGGCAGGCCGTCTCGCGACCTCGGGCGCCGACGCGACCAACCGTCCCCGGACGATCTGGATGAGCAAGGGCGGCCACTACGGCCACGCCAACATCCCGGGCAACGACCACTGGGACCCGGGCAACATCGACAAGTCCGCGCTCTTCGAGGCGGCCCCGATCGGGAAGCCCGCGACGGGTGACACGCCGTCCAAGCCGTCGAAGCCGGTCGTCGACCTCAGCAACGTCATCGCCGCCGCGCGCCGCGACCCGGGTCTGCCCCAGGGCGGCAAGACCCACAAGGCGGACGTCCTCGTCGTCGAAAAGGCCCTCGTCGCCGAGGGGTTGCTGCCCGCGCAGTGGGCCGACGGCTCCTTCGGCAGCAGGACCGTCGAGGCGTACGCAAGCCTCCAGCGCCGGTACGGCTTCAGCGGTGCGGACGCCAACGGCATCCCGGGCCAGACGACGCTGAAGAGGCTCGGCAAGGAGCACGGCTTCACGGTCAAGGACTGAGTGAACTTCAGCACCTCGGCGCGCGGCCCGTGGGCTCCGGACGACTTCTGGAGCCCACGGGCCGTCGCGGTTCCCCCGCTTCTTTTCCCCTGCCTTTTCTCTTGACGTGAAATTGGTCCGTACCTATGGTCACCGCCAACGCCTGTGTTCATAAAGGCATTCCGTGTTCACATACGAGAACGGATGTCCCCCACAATGCTGAACACCCCGGTACCTCCACGTCATCGCCGCAGATCCCGCCTCGCGCTCCTCGCGACCGTCGCCGCCCTCGTGGCGGGCGCGCTCGCCTGGCCCGCCGCCGACCGCGCCGAGGCGGCTCCCGCCACCTTCACGCACCCCGGAGTCACCGTCTCCCGCGGCCAACTGGACTTCGCCCGGCAACAGGTCAACGCCGGCGCACAGCCCTGGAAGGGCGCGTACGACCAGATGCTGGCGAGCAAGTACGGCTCGCTCACGCGCACCCCCAAGCCCCGGGCCGTCGTCGAGTGCGGCTCGTACTCGAACCCCAACAACGGCTGCACCGACGAGCGCGAGGACGCGATCGCCGCGTACACCCAGGCCCTCGCCTGGTACGTCACACGGGACGCGCGGTACGCGAGGAAGGCGATCGAGCTGATGGACGCCTGGTCCGCGACGATCCGGGACCACACCAACAGCAACGCCCCGCTGCAGACCGGCTGGGCCGGCTCGTCCTGGCCCAAGGCCGCCGAGATCATCAAGTACACGTACGACGGCGGCTGGGCGAACTCGGGCCGCTTCGCGACCATGCTGCGCACCGTGTACCTGCCCGAGATCATCAACGGCTCGAACTCCAACGGCAACTGGGAGCTGTCGATGATGGAGGCCGCCGTCGGCATCTCCGTCTTCCTGGAGGACAAGGCCTCGTACGACAAGGCCATGGCGAAGTTCCGCACCCGTACGGCCGCGTTCGTGTACCTGTCCTCCGACGGCGCGCTGCCGAAAACCGTGCCGAGCCAGAACCTCGACACCACGCAGAAGATCATCAACTACTGGCACGGGCAGTCGACCTTCGTCAACGGGCTCACCCAGGAGACCTGCCGCGACCTCACGCACACCGGATACGGCATCTCCGCCATCTCGCACGTCGCCGAGACCAGCCGCATCCAGGGCCAGGACCTGTACGGCACCGATGTGGGTGAGAGGCTGCGGCACGCGCTCGGTTTCCAGGCCAAGTACCAGCTGGGCGAGGCGCCCCCGAGCTGGCTGTGCGGCGGGTCGCTGCACCTCGGGCTCGGGCCCATCACGGAGGTCGGCCACAACGCGCTGAGCAACCGCCTCGGCCATGTCATGACCAACACCGAGCGGCTGACGCAGCAGAACCGTCCGTCGGGGAGCAACAACCTCTTCGTCGCCTGGGAGACGCTCACGCACGGCGACAACCCGAACTGAACCGTTGCCCGACCGGGCGCCGGACGGTGATACTGGCGCCCGGTCCACGGGGGAGGGTCATGAGCCAGGTCGTCACCGAAACGATGGTGCGCGTCGAGAACGTCCACCGCTCGTACGGCAGCGGAGCAACCGCCGTACACGCCCTGCGCGGCGTCTCGTTCGACATACCGCGCGGTGAACTCGTCGCCCTCAAGGGGCGGTCGGGGTCCGGCAAGACCACCCTGCTCAACCTCGTCGGCGGGCTCGACGAGCCGGACGACGGGCGGATCACCGTCGACGGGCTCGACCTCTCCGGGCTCGGGGAGAACGGGCTGCTGGAGCTGCGCCGGGACCGTATCGGCTTCGTCTTCCAGTCCTTCGGTCTCATCCCGATCCTGACGGCCGCCGAGAACGTGGGCGTGCCGATGCGGCTGCGCCGGGCCGAGCCCCGCGAGCGCGAGGAGCGCGTCGAGCTGCTGCTCTCCCTGGTCGGGCTCGCCGACCACGCGGCGCAGCGGCCCGGCGAACTCTCCGGCGGACAGCAGCAGCGCGTGGCCATCGCCCGCGCCCTCGCGAACGAGCCCGCGCTCCTCATCGCCGACGAGCCCACCGGCCAGCTCGACGCCGAGACCGGTATCGCGGTGATGGAACTGCTGCGGGCGGTCGTCCGCAGTGAGCGGGTCACCGCGCTCGTCGCCACCCACGACGCGGCCCTCCTGGACCTCGCCGACCGGGTCCTGGAGCTGAGCGACGGCGAGATCGTCGAGCACTGAGGCCAGGAGGGTCCTTCAGGGGCGCGTCAGGGTTCTGTCAAAGACGTCCCGCGCCCCACCCCTCACCCCATTTGTCAGGATTGTTGGCCGTAGGGTCGACGCAGCGTACGCAGTGCGTTTTGGGAAGACAATGGGGCCATGGGACGCGGCAAGCTTCGGATCTACCTCGGTGCGGCACCGGGCGTCGGCAAGACGTACGCGATGCTGTCCGAGGCGCACCGCCGCGTAGAGCGAGGCACGGACTGCGTGGTGGCCTTCGTGGAGCACTACGACCGGCCGCGCACCGAGGTCATGCTGCACGGTCTGGAGCGGATCCCCCGCCGGGAGATCCCCTACCGGGACACCGTCTTCACCGAGATGGACGTCGACGCCGTCCTGGAGCGCGCCCCGGCCGTCGCCCTGGTGGACGAACTGGCCCACACGAATGTCCCCGGCTCACGGAACGCCAAGCGCTGGCAGGACGTCGAGGAACTCCTCGCCGCCGGGATCGACGTCGTCTCGACGGTCAACATCCAGCACCTGGAGTCGCTCGGTGACGTCGTCGAGTCGATAACGGGAGTGCGGCAGCGCGAGACCGTCCCTGACGAGGTCGTGCGCCGGGCCGACCAGATCGAGCTGGTCGACATGTCGCCCCAGGCGCTGCGCCGCCGGATGGCGCACGGCAACATCTACAAGCCCGACAAGGTCGACGCGGCCCTCTCCAACTACTTCCGCCCCGGCAACCTCACCGCCCTGCGCGAGCTGGCCCTCCTCTGGGTCGCCGACCGCGTCGACGAGTACCTCCAGCAGTACCGCGGCGAGCACGGCATCCGCTCCACCTGGCAGGCCCGCGAACGCATCGTCGTGGGCCTGACCGGCGGACCCGAGGGCCGTACGCTGATCCGCCGAGCCGCCCGGCTGGCGGAGAAGGGGGCCGGCGGCGAGGTGCTCGCCGTCTACATCTCCCGCAGCGACGGACTGACCTCCGCCTCGCCCAAGGAGCTCGCCGTCCAGCGCACCCTCGCCGAGGACCTCGGCGGCACCTTCCACCACGTCGTCGGCGACGACATCCCGTCCGCGCTGCTGGAGTTCGCACGCGGAGTCAACGCCTCCCAGATCGTGCTGGGCTCCTCGCGGCGCAAGGCCTGGCAGTACGTGCTCGGCCCGGGCGTCGGAGCCACGGTCGCCCGGGAGTCGGGGCCCGACCTGGACGTGCACATCGTCACGCACGACGCGGTCGGCAAGGGGCGCGGACTGCCGGCCGCCCGGGGATCGCGGCTCGGCCGGTCCCGGATCGTCGCGGGCTGGCTGGTCGGTGTGGTCGGCCCGGCCCTCCTCGCCCTGCTGCTGACCCATGGCGCCTCGAACCTCGGGCTCGCCAACGACATGCTGCTCTTCCTGACGCTGATCGTCGCGGCGGCCCTCCTCGGCGGGCTGTTCCCGGCGCTCGCCTCGGCGGCCCTCGGCTCGCTGCTGCTGAACTACTACTTCACCCCGCCGCTGCACCGGTTGACCATCGCCGACCCCAAGAACATCGTCGCCATCGTGATCTTCGTGGGCGTCGCGGTGTCGGTCGCCTCCGTGGTGGACCTGGCCGCCCGCCGTACCCACCAGGCAGCCCGGCTGCGGGCCGAGTCCGAGATCCTCTCCTTCCTGGCCGGCAGCGTCCTGCGCGGCGAGACCAGCCTGGACGCCCTGCTGGAGCGGGTCCGCGAGACCTTCGGCATGGAGTCGGTGGCCCTGCTGGAGCGGGAGAGCGACGTGGACCCGTGGACCTGCGCGGGCAGCGTCGGCCCGCACCCGCCGACGCTCCCCGAGGACGCGGACGTCGACATGCCGGTCGGCGACCACACCGCGCTCGCCCTCTCGGGCCGGGTCCTGCCCGCCGAGGACCGCCGGGTGCTCGCCGCCTTCGCCGCCCAGGCAGTCGTCGTCCTGGACCGCAAACGCCTCCAGGAGGAGGCCGAGCAGGCCCGCGCACTCGCCGAGGGCAACCGCATCCGTACGGCGCTGCTGGCGGCCGTCAGCCATGACCTGCGCACCCCGCTGGCCGCCATCAAGGCCGCCGTGTCGTCCCTCAGGTCCGACGACGTGGCCTGGTCCGAGGAGGACGAGGCCGAACTCCTGGAGGGCATCGAGGCGGGCGCCGACCGGCTCGACCACCTGGTCGGCAACCTCCTCGACATGTCCCGCCTGCAGACCGGCACGGTCACCCCGCTGATCCGTGAGATCGACCTCGACGAGGTCGTCCCGATGGCCCTCGGCGGTGTACCGGAGGACAGCGTCGAGCTGGAGATCCCCGAGACGCTGCCCATGGTCGCCGTCGACCCGGGCCTGCTGGAGCGCTCGGTCGCCAACATCGTCGAGAACGCCGTCAAGTACAGCCCCGCGGGCGAGCGGGTCCTGGTCGCCGCCAGCGTCCTCGGGGACCGCGTGGAGGTACGCGTGGTGGACCGCGGCCGCGGGGTCCCGGACGAGGCGAAGGACCGTATATTCGCGCCCTTCCAGCGGTACGGGGACGCCCCGCGCGGCTCCGGAGTGGGCCTCGGCCTCGCGGTCGCCCGGGGCTTCGCCGAGGCCATGGGCGGCACCCTCGAAGCCGAGGACACCCCCGGCGGCGGCCTCACCATGGTCCTCACCCTCAGGGCGGCCCCCGCCCACCCGACACCCCTCGTGGACGTCACAGCACTCGTACAACCGGAAAGGCAGGCTTCATGACCCGCGTCCTCGTGGTCGACGACGAGCCGCAGATCACCCGAGCCCTCGTGATCAACCTCAAGGCACGCAAGTACGAGGTCGACGCGGCCCCCGACGGCGCCACCGCGCTCCAGCTCGCGGCCGCCCGGCACCCGGACGTCGTCGTGCTGGACCTCGGCCTGCCCGACATGGACGGCGTCGAGGTGATCAAGGGGCTGCGCGGCTGGACCCGGGTGCCGATCCTGGTGCTGTCCGCCCGGCACTCCTCCGACGAGAAGGTCGAGGCCCTCGACGCGGGCGCCGACGACTATGTGACCAAGCCCTTCGGCATGGACGAGCTGCTCGCCCGTCTGAGGGCCGCCGTCCGCCGCGCCGAGCCCACCGGGGGCGACGAGGAGGACGTGATCGTCGAGACCGACGACTTCACCGTCGACCTGGCCGCCAAGAAGGTCAACCGGGACGGCCGCGATGTGCGCCTCACCCCGACCGAGTGGCACCTCCTGGAGGTGCTGGTGCGCAACACGGGCCGCCTGGTCAGCCAGAAACAGCTGCTCCAGGAGGTCTGGGGCCCCTCCTACGGCACCGAGACGAACTATCTGCGGGTCTACATGGCCCAATTGCGCCGCAAGCTGGAGACGGACCCGGCGCACCCCCGGCACTTCATTACGGAGCCGGGTATGGGGTACCGGTTCGAGAAGTGAGCGAGGTTCGGGTCGTACGCCGGTTCGAGCGGCGGCACCAGGGGTACGTAGACGTCAGCGCCCCCCGGTACGCTTCGGATATGAGCGCTGTTCCTCGTTCCGAAAAGCCGGCGGGCCGGTTCCGGCGGATGCTCGACCGGCTCTCCTCGTCCCAGCAGGACCTGGAGTCGGAGGAGCTGCGCGAGGACACGGAGACCGCGGGCTGTACGCGTATCGGTGACTGCCGCGACCGACAGGTGGTCACCGTTACTGGTACCTTGCGCACGGTCACGCTGCGCCCGAGGGCCGGTGTCCCGGCCCTGGAGGCCGAGCTGTTCGACGGTTCGGCCGCGCTGGACGTGGTGTGGCTCGGCAGGCGCTCCATAGTGGGGATAGAACCGGGGCGCAAGCTGATCGCATCGGGCCGGATCTCGATGAGCCGGGGCCGCCGGGTGCTGTTCAACCCCAAATACGAACTCAGACCCCTCGGACGGGAGTAGCCGGTGACGTCGCTCGACAAGCCGACCGAAGACGCCCAGCGGGATTCGCGGGCGGTGACCGAGGCCGCGCTCTTCGAGGCGTTCGGCGGTCTGCGGGGCATGATCGAGACGGTCCTGCCGGGCCTGCTCTTCGTCACGATCTTCACGATCAACAAGGATCTGCACTCGGCGGCCATCGCGGCCCTGGGCGTCTCGATCCTGCTGGTCGTGGTCCGCCTCGTCATGAAGGACACCGTCAAGCACGCCTTCAGCGGCGTCTTCGGTGTGGCCTTCGGCGTGGTCTTCGCGATGATGACGGGCAACGCGAAGGACTTCTACCTGCCGGGCATGCTCTACACGCTCGGCCTCGCCCTCGCCTACATCATCACGACGCTCGCGGGAGTTCCGCTGATCGGGCTCATTCTCGGCCCGGTCTTCAAGGAGAACCTCTCCTGGCGTACGCGCAATCCGGGACGCAAGAAGGCGTACGCGAAGGCCAGTTGGGCCTGGGGGCTCATTCTGCTCGCCAAGTGCGCGATCCTGTTCCCGCTGTACTGGTGGGCCGACACGACCCAGTTCGGCTGGGTCCTGATCGCACTGAAGATCCCGCCCTTCCTGCTCGCCGTCTGGCTCACATGGGTCTTCCTGGCGAAGGCTCCGCCGCCGATCGATGTGTTTGCGGAGATGGAGGCGGAGGAGCGCGCGGAGAAGGAGCGGGAGTCTGCTGCTCGGTCCGCCGACTAGGTACGCGGTGCCTGTGTGGGCCGCTGGGGGCTGCACCCTCAGACCCCCGCTGTCGGCCTGAACGGCCTCGTCCTCAAACGCCGGACGGGCTGGTTGGTGCCGCCGGACAAGCTGACAAGTGGAGGGGCGCTCGGAGAAAACTCCGAGCGCCCCTCCACTTGTCTCCGGACATCCGGTCGGCCGTCAGCCCGTCGTCTCCTCGCGGCGTACCGACAGCAGGTCCTCCAGTTGTTCCTCGCGGGCCTGGGCCGCCACGAAGAGGAGTTCGTCGCCCGCTTCCAGGGAGTCCTCCCGGGTGGGGGTGAGGACCCGCGTGCCACGGATGATCGTGACGAGGGACGTGTCCTCGGGCCAGGCCACTTCGCCGACCTGGGTGCCGGCGAGGGCCGACTCCGGGGGCAGGGTCAGTTCGACGAGGTTGGCGTCGCCGTGGCTGAAGCGGAGCAGGCGGACCAGGTCGCCGACGCTCACCGCCTCCTCGACCAGGGCCGACATCAGACGGGGGGTCGAGACGGCGACGTCCACGCCCCACGACTCGTTGAACAGCCATTCGTTCTTGGGGTTGTTGACGCGGGCGACGACCCGCGGGACCCCGTACTCCGTCTTGGCGAGGAGCGAGACGACGAGGTTCACCTTGTCGTCGCCCGTCGCCGCGATGACCACGTTGCACCGCTGCAGCGCGGCCTCGTCCAGCGAAGTGATCTCGCAGGCGTCGGCGAGCAGCCACTCCGCCTGCGGAACGCGCTCGACCGAGATGGCGGTCGGCGCCTTGTCGATCAGCAGGACCTCGTGCCCGTTCTCCAGGAGCTCGCCCGCGATCGAGCGGCCCACCGCACCGGCACCGGCAATGGCGACCCTCATCAGTGACCGCCTTCTTCCTCGGGGCCCTCGGCGAACGACGCCTCGACCTTCTCGACGTCGTCCGTACGCATCATCACGTGCACCAGGTCGCCCTCCTGCAGCACCGTCTGCGAGGTGGGCAGGACCGCCTCGCCCAGCCGGGTGAGGAAGGCCACGCGCACACCGGTCTCCTCCTGGAGCCGGCTGATCCGCTGGCCGACCCACGCCGTCGACGCGTGCACCTCGGCGAGCTGCACCCCGCCCGTGGGGTCGCGCCACAGCGGCTCGGCGCCCGACGGCAGCAGCCGGCGCAGCATCTGGTCGGCGGTCCAGCGCACGGTGGCGACCGTCGGAATGCCCAGCCGCTGGTAGACCTCGGCACGGCGGGGGTCGTAGATACGCGCCGCGACGTTCTCGATGCCGAACATCTCGCGGGCCACCCGGGCGGCGATGATGTTCGAGTTGTCACCGCTGGAGACGGCGGCGAAGGCACCGGCGTCCTCGATGCCCGCCTCGCGCAGGGTGTCCTGGTCGAAGCCGATGCCGGTGACACGACGGCCGCCGAACCCGGAGCCCAGTCGTCGGAAGGCGGTGGGGTCCTGGTCGATCACGGCGACCGTATGCCCCTGTTGCTCCAGGGTCTGGGCAAGAGCGGAACCCACTCTTCCGCAGCCCATGATGACGATGTGCACGACCGTCCTTCCGGTGTGAAAAGTTACTGCTCAGGCTGATACGCCAAGACAGCGTCTCAGACCGACGCCCAAGCTACACACGCGCGGTCCGCGGGGGGCACCCCCCGTGCACGATCGCCCGCGGGATCCCGGCGATCAGCGGCGGCTGATGCTGCGCACGCTGACGAGAGTGAGGATCCCGAGGCCTACGAGTCCGGCGGCGGCACCGATGAGTTCCGCGGTGGCGTGCATGGAACCTCCATGAAGTGGCAAGGGGTGGCAAAGTTTTGGCTTTTTTCATATAGGCATGCGGCTTCGCCCGGCGGCGGAATCCGCAACCGGGCCCGTACGGGATTTCACTCGGAGGGCAGACGAAGGACGGCCGCCGTGTCCTCCGGGCGACACCGAGGGCGGGGGAGGGTGGGCGTGGCCGTGTTCGACCGCTTACGATCCTCTGCGTGTCCAAACTGACCGACGTGCCCAAACGGATCTTGATCGGGCGCGCACTGCGCAGTGACCGGCTCGGAGAGACACTCCTGCCGAAGCGCATCGCACTCCCCGTCTTCGCCTCCGACCCGCTCTCCTCCGTGGCGTACGCACCCGGGGAAGTGCTCCTCGTCCTTTCCATCGCGGGCGTGTCGGCCTACCACTTCAGCCCCTGGATCGCGGTCGCGGTCGTCGTGCTGATGTTCACCGTTGTGGCCTCGTACCGGCAGAACGTGCACGCCTACCCCAGCGGCGGCGGCGACTACGAGGTGGCCAACACCAACCTCGGGCCCAAGGCCGGCCTCACCGTCGCCAGCGCGCTGCTCGTCGACTACGTCCTGACCGTCGCCGTGTCGATCTCGTCCGGCATCGAGAACCTCGGCTCCGCGATCCCGTTCGTCGTCGAGCACAAGGTGCTCTGCGCGATCGCCGTGATCGTGCTGCTCACGCTGATGAACCTGCGCGGGGTCAAGGAGTCGGGGAAGCTCTTCGCGATCCCGACGTACGTCTTCGTGGTGGGTGTCTTCCTGATGATCGCGTGGGGTGCCTTCCGCGGGTTCGTCCTCGACGACACCATGAAGGCGCCGACCGCCGACTTCGAGATCAAGGCCGAGCACCAGGGGCTCGCGGGCTTCGCCCTCGTCTTCCTGCTGCTGCGCGCCTTCTCCTCCGGCTGTGCCGCGCTCACGGGCGTCGAGGCGATCTCCAACGGCGTCCCGGCCTTCCGCAAGCCCAAGTCCAAGAACGCGGCGAGCACGCTCGCGGCCATGGGCCTGCTCGCCGTCACCATGTTCTGCGGCATCATCGGCCTGGCCATGGCGACCAACGTCCGCATGGCCGAGAACCCCGCGCACGACCTGCTGAAGAACGGCGTCGAGGTCGGCTCCGACTACGTCCAGAACCCGGTGATCTCCCAGGTCGCCGAGGCCGTGTTCGGCGACGGCAGCTTCCTGTTCATCGTGCTCGCCGCGGCCACCGCGCTCGTGCTCTTCCTCGCCGCGAACACCGCGTACAACGGCTTCCCGCTGCTCGGCTCGATCCTCGCGCAGGACCGCTACCTGCCGCGCCAGCTGCACACCCGCGGCGACCGGCTCGCCTTCTCGAACGGCATCGTGCTGCTGGCCGGCGCGGCCATCCTGCTCGTCTGGGTCTACGGCGCCGACTCGACGCGGCTCATCCAGCTCTACATCGTCGGCGTGTTCGTGTCCTTCACGCTCAGCCAGACCGGCATGGTCCGGCACTGGAACCGCCACCTGGCCACCGAGAAGGACCAGGCCAAGCGCCGTCACATGGTCCGCTCCCGGGCGATCAACGCGTTCGGCGCCTTCTTCACCGGCCTGGTCCTGGTCGTCGTCCTCGTCACCAAGTTCACGCACGGCGCCTGGGTCGCACTGCTCGGCATGGTGATCTTCTACGCCACGATGTCCGCGATCCGGAAGCACTACGACCGGGTCGCCGAGGAGATCGCCGCGCCCGAGGGCCCGTCCGACGACAGCGTGCGCCCCTCCCGCGTCCACTCCGTCGTGCTCATCTCGAAGATCCACCGGCCGACGCTGCGCGCCCTCGCGTACGCCAAGCTGATGCGCTCCGACACCCTGGAGGCGCTCAGCGTCAACGTCGACCCGGCCGAGACGAAGGCCCTGCGCGAGGAGTGGGAGCGGCGCGGCATCGACGTACCGCTGAAGGTCCTCGACTCGCCGTACCGCGAGATCACGCGGCCGGTCATCGAGTACGTGAAGGGGCTGCGCCGTGAGTCCCCGCGCGACGCGGTGTCGGTGATCATCCCCGAGTACGTGGTCGGCCACTGGTACGAGCAGCTGCTGCACAACCAGAGCGCGCTGCGGCTCAAGGGGCGGCTGCTGTTCACGCCGGGCGTGATGGTGACGTCCGTGCCGTACCAGCTGGAGTCCTCCGAGGTGGCCAAGAAGCGGGCCCGCAAGCGGCAGGACTGGAACGCGCCGGGTTCCGTGCGGCGCGGGCCTGCCGAGGACCGGCCGAAGGAGCCGTCGTCCCCGAAGAGCTGAGAAACGGGGAGCAGGGGGCCTGCGGGCTCGTGGTGAGCGGCCGGGCGGTGTCCACGTAGACTGGTGGGCTGTTGTCCGGCCGTTCCCCATTTCGCATCTGGAGTCACCCCGCCATGCAGGCAGAACCGAAGAAATCGCCGGCGGGGTCGCTCGTGGGTCAGGAGTACGAGGTCGAGATCGGCCCCGTCGCGCACGGCGGGCACTGCATCGCCCGTACGGACGCCGGCCAGGTCCTCTTCGTGCGGCACGCGCTGCCCGGGGAGCGGGTCGTCGCACGGGTGACGGACGGCGAGGAGGACTCGCGCTTCCTGCGGGCGGACGCGGTGACCGTGCTGGAGGCCTCCAAGGACCGTGTCGAGGCGCCCTGTCCGTACGCCGGTCCTGGCCGCTGCGGTGGCTGCGACTGGCAGCACGCCAAGCCGGGCGCACAGCGGCGGCTCAAGGGCGAGGTCATCACCGAGCAGCTCCAGCGGCTCGCGGGCCTCACACCGGAGGAGGCCGGCTGGGACGGCACGGTGATGCCGGCCGAGGGCGACAAGCTGCCCGCCGGTGAGGTCCCCGCCTGGCGTACGCGCGTGCAGTACGCGGTCGACGAGGACGGCAACGCCGGTCTGCGCCGCCACCGTTCGCACGAGGTCGAGCCGATCGAGCACTGCATGATCGCCGCGCCCGGGGTCTCCGAGCTGGGCATCGAGGAGCGCGACTGGTCCGGCATGGAGTCGGTCGAGGCGATCGCGGCGACCGGTTCGCAGGACCGCATGGTGATCCTCGAACCGCGGCCCGGCGCCCGCCTGCCCCTGGTCGAACTCGACAAGCCCGTCTCCGTGATGCGCGTCGAGGAGCACGACGGCGGTATCCACCGCGTCCACGGCCGCGCCTTCGTCCGCGAGCGCGCCGACGGCCGTACGCACCGGGTCGGCAGCGGCGGCTTCTGGCAGGTCCACCCGATGGCGGCCGACACCCTGGTCAAGGCCGTCATGCAGGGCCTGCTCCCGCGCAAGGGCGACATGGCCCTCGACCTCTACTGCGGCGTCGGCCTCTTCGCCGGCGCGCTGGCCGACCGCCTCGGCGACAAGGGCGCGGTCCTCGGCATCGAGTCCGGCAAGCGCGCGGTGGAGGACGCCAAGCACAACCTCGCCGCGTTCGACCGCGTCCGCATCGAACAGGGCAAGGTCGAGACGGTCCTCCCGCGCACCGGCATCACCGAGGTCGACCTCATCGTCCTCGACCCGCCCCGCGCCGGCGCCGGCAAGAAGACGGTCCAGCACTTGGCCTCCCTGGGCGCCCGCAAGATCGCGTACGTCGCCTGCGATCCGGCCGCGCTGGCGCGGGACCTGGCGTACTTCCGGGAGGGCGGATACCGGGTGCGGACGCTGCGGGCGTTCGATCTGTTCCCGATGACGCATCACGTGGAGTGCGTGGCGATTCTGGAGCCCGTGGGCAAAGGTATCTGACCTGAGGTTTTATGGTTCGGGTGGGTTGCTCGACGTGTTTCCCTCCGGGCAGCGGCTCGAGTGGACGGATCGATTTTGAGTGCTCTCTGACCTGCGAATTCGTGAGCGAGGCGCTTGCATCGGCGACTCGTCCAGACGCAAAGCTCACCGAACGGGCTCGTCGGGAGGGCCGCAGCAAGCAGGAACTTGCCATTGAGGCCATCCGTGACGCTCAGAATCGAGCTGAACTGAAGGTCGATGACGTGCTGGCCGAGCTCATGAACAGCGATGCGGAGATCCTGGACTACCTGAAGTGACCGAGGTGCGCTATATCTAGATCGACGAGATCCTGGCCATGGCCCGCACAGTCAACGGCAGCGAGCACAGCGTGCGTGACATGGGACTTCTGGTGTCGGCGATCGAGCGACCCCGGACGAACGTGTTCGGAGCTGAGTTGTATCCCACGCTGCACGAGAAGGCTGCGGCGCTACTGCACTCCGTCGCTCGCAATCACGCGCTGATTGACGACAACAAGTGAGCCGCCTGGCTCGCCATGCGCGTCTTCCTGCGGTTCAACGGCATCAGCGCCAGTACCGTCCCGCCGCCCGTCTCTGTTGCCGGCCTGTTCGTCGAGGAAGTGGCGCAGGACACCATCGATGTACCGGTCATCGCCAAGCACCTCTCGACCTGGTTCCCCGTTTCCTGACGTTCGACGTCGTGCGATGGGGGACGGATGAGGTTTCGCATGTCGGCGGTGAGGGTGACGAAGATGCCGCTGCTGGGTCCATCGCCGGGGAAGAAGGCTGTGTCGTCGGCCATGACATAGGTATGGCATTTCTGATCCCATATGGGGACTTCCGGAATTCGGGGCCTGTCGGACTGGAGTGCGCGTCAGCATCGACAGTAGACAGCCGCCGAGGCTGGCACGTCGGGTTTGCGAGGCTGAGCGAACGCAGGCTGGGCACCGGCGGGACACCGCGAGAGCGGGGCGCAACCTTCGGCAGGCGGGGAGACAGATGGCATGGAGACCCTGTTTCTGCGGGCGGGGCTCCGCGGTGGGCAGGTGACCAGGACAGGGTGAAATGCCTTGCCACACAGGCAGTCGATGCCGACGGCGGCAAGGCAATGGCCCAGTCGGCCTCCCCTGGGTACTCAAAGGGATGGCGACCGAGCCGAACGAATGACCGACCGCGTCCTGTATCGAGGAAGCCCCCGAGCACGGGAGTCTGCTCGGCGAAACCGTGGAGCAATGCGGCGAGCCGGGCGAAGCGGTGTCGGTGCGCTGAAAGCGGTGGCCGTAGAGGCGACGCGAATTGGCGCGGGCAGCCTGGATCGCCCAAGGCATGGGCGAGCACGATGAGTCCGCCCTGCTGCTGGAGGGAGACGCTTTGGCCGGCTACGTCGACGCCGCAGCGTGGTGCTGGTCTGTGACAGGGCCGGGAACGCCCGAGGAGTCGAACTCTTTGTACGGCGCATCGCTGAGCGAGGCGATGACTCGGGTGTCCGAGGCTGGCTAAAGCCCGGGGAAACGGCGACGGCTTGGCTGGACTGCGCCTGTGTGGGAGACGGCTCTCTGCAGGCCCTGGTGAGTCTCGCACACATAGATGGGAAGGCCGTGTAGACGGACAGCAAGGCGAGGTCGAAGCAACGGCGGGGTGCGCGACTGATGCCGACTTCCGGAGGTGTTGTTGTCGCTGACCGACCGTCGAGAACGGCCGAGTGATCGCGATGCGGCCGATTCTGATGACGGGACATGCGCCGTGACTCTTGCGAAGGCCGGGGAGCACGGTCTGGAGTCGTACGGCTCGCCGTCGAGGGCTGTGGACATGGACCGCGAGGAGGGACGCGGCGAAGCTTGAACGAGGGAAGACGCCTCGCTCGCCCTCCGGCGAACACTCCATCAGGCGGCGACTGCGCGTCTTCACCACAGACCTCACGGACCGGCCGCCCAGCGGCTCGCACCTTGGCGAAGGCTGTTCAGGCTGCCGCCACGACTCCGACGCCGGTCCGATCAAGAGCCAGTCAGCCGCCAACTCCCAGCGGCGGTGGACTTCAGGCGTGCCTGTAGGGCGTGTAGGCGGCGGACCATGGCGACCAGGATCCTCAGGGCATGCCCACTCCGCGGGAATCGAAATCGACTGGCCTTCGGCGGTTTCTGAAGGCCAGCGACGGCGGGATGTCGGCTGCCCTGCGTGAGGTCGTTGCCAGTGGCGTCCTGGCGACGCTTCCGGGGCGTCCGAACGGCTGATGGCCGCGGCGAGGAAGTCGCCTGGTTACTGGTGGCGACTGCCGCCTTGTAGCCCTGACGCTGCGCCAACTCGGCCACGAGGAAGCCCGGCACGGATGGTTCAGGAGCGTACCTGAGCCGTGTTGATGTTCTGGTCGGGCACACGGGCCTGGCGTGCAGTGCGTGGTGACAAGGACATCTTGTTATTGTCCGGGTCGGCTGATTCGTGCTGCATCTCAGTGAATCTGCGTGCCGAGCCAGCGCGGACGACTTCGGGCATACGCTCGTTGGGTCGGAAGTACGCCATCTCCCAGGCCCCGCCAGAGACCCATAGATTCCAGGTCTTGAGCAGTAGCCCCAGCTGAAGTGAGCTGACAGTGTTGCCGCGTCGTGGCCGGACCGGATTCTGAAAGTATCGGCGGACAACCCATCTGGGGTCGGCTGTGTCCAGGTGGGCTCCTGAGACCAGGCCCTGGAAGAAGTCGTCCGCGTGCGAGGTGCTCTCGCCGTCCCGGTGGACCAGGTACGCGCATGCCAGTGAGGCTGCAGGGGCGGAGTACACGCCGCTCTTCAGGGCGGCCATCAGTGGCAGGAAGTCCGGCAGGTCGAGGTACTCCGACTGGAAGAATCTTACGATCTCTGCATTGGTGTAGACGACCGACCGCCATGCGGGCCAGGCAACCTTGTTGCGTTCGGCGTCGTAGAGCCGCAGCAGCCGGACGGTCGATGAGATGTCCTTGCGGTGTCGCTCGACGCCCACCAGGGACAGCGCTGTGGCGGCGGAGCGCGCCTTGCCGCAGTCCATAGTGGTGGCTGTCTGGTGCGGCAGGTCCCGGGCGACAAGGAAGCTGCGGGGCGTCTTGCTGATGATTACCGCTTCGAGGCGGTGCTGTCCCTGGATTGCGGCTCCATGACTGCACAGAGACAGGACGTCGGGGTTGTAGTCGTCCCAGCTACCGTTGGACATGTCACGGGCGAGCCGCCGGGCGTGAGAGGAATCCAGCTTGCGTGGGTTGCAGCCGTGCAAGCGGGTCTTCTCAAGGATTTCGGCTGCCGCAGCAGGGGTGACGATCTCACGCACCGGCAAGGGGAGTGGTGCAGAGGAAGACGTGCTCTCGTCGTTCATGTCAGACTCCGATGGATCCGAGACTGGGGCGATTGGGTGGCGTTTTTCGTAGCGACGTTTCTTGTTTGCGTAGTCAGGAGTGGGATCACGTTGCCGGAGCAGGTGACCTTGTTTTGTGGGAAGTGAGCCAAGTGCGGTGATTAATGCCCGCCTTTGCCGACGGCTCGGCTTCCTCTTCTGGATCGAGAATGGGGCACGGTTGACGGCGAGGCGGGCGGTGCACCGTCAGCTCGACAAGGACCGGTATTCAGTGGCCGGTGATGTCAGTCTGTATGTTCATGGAAGAATCCGATGGTTCCACCGAATGCGCAGACTCCTGCGGCTAGCCCGGCCAGTGGATCGTCGCCTGCGGACGCCACGATGTAGCCCACGCTGTTGGCAAGAGTGACCGCGGCGCACAACACGAGGAGGGTGCGCTGTTTGAACAATGAATTGTGCCGGGCTGCCGTGATGGGGGCGCTCTCGGGAGGCTTCGGGTGCGAAGGGGCATTGCAGAGCGGTGAAGTTGCGTCCGATTGAGGGACGGCATCACCAGGGGTCCTGCGCCAGCGTGAAGTTGTTCCGGATCTGGAAGGGTGACTCATGACCGTGTTTCACCTTTCAGAGGACACGGGAAGGTGGTGGGAGCCCTTGGTAGGAGGGCTCCCACCTTTATATGATCAGTCGCACCACCCGAGATCAATTTCTGTGACGTGAATCGATGTCGTGGCGTGACCAGGTGAAACCGAGTGGCGCAACTAGGCGCCGCGGGTGTGACCATTCGCTCAATGATTCGGCGCTACGCCGAAGACGGACGACCGCGGCTTGCCGTCAGCCCTGTCGAAGGACGTTCTGCTTGCGCAAGCGTTTTCTTGCCTGGTTCGATGCGTGTCGGGTTCCACCGGCGTCCCGCCGTGCTCGGCATGGAGCGGCATCACGCGAAATCACTCCTCGCAGCGAGGCCCGCTGCACCGGTAACGCCGTGACAGCAGCCCGTCCCAGCCGCTGGTCGCAGCGACACTCCGCGGTGGTCTCGCCGCAGGAGGCGACCAAGCATGCCGGTCGGCCCTAGGGGGCAGAGCCAAGGGCTCCTTTGGTACGTCCACGTCGATGTCCGAGCCGACAACCATGTCCGAAGGTCGGTGGGGCCTGGCGTTGCGTGTCCGCCCGTCAAAGCCTTGGTGCCCAGCAGTGCCTTTTGAACGCGTCGTGCAGGGCGAGCGGCCAAACGCCGTCGCCGTGTGCTGGATGCGCCTCTCATACGGGGAAGCACTCTTCCATGGGCAGGTGCATGATGCCCATCGTCTGCCCAGGAACGGCGGCTCGGTCTGTAGCTCGGCGGCGTGGAATGGAGGGTCCGTCCTTGCTCGGATTTCTGAAGGCTTGCTGCGCTTGTGCAGGACATGGCGCGTTGACGATGTCGGGCATGCGCTGCGTCGCACGGAAGTTGGCGATCTCCCAGCTCTGACCGGTGGCCCATAGGTTCCACGTCTTCAGGAGCAGTCCCAGGTGGAGGGCGCTGGTGATGTTGCCGCGTCGTGGCCGGGCTGGGCTGTGGAAGTACCGGCGAGTGATCCACCTAGGGTCGGTTGTGTCCAGGTGGGCTCCGGAGGCCAGGCCCTGGAAGAAGTCGTCCGCGTGCGAGGTGCTCCCGCTGTCCCGATGGACCAGGTACGCGCATGCCAGTGACGCTGCGGGGGCGGAGTACACGCCGCTCTTCAGAGCGGTCATCAGCGGCAGGAAGTCCGGCAGGTCGGAATACTTGGACCGGAAGAACCGTACGATCTCTGCATTGGTGTAGACGACCGACCGCCATGCGGGCCAGGCAACCTTGTTGCGTTCGACGTCGTAATTCTGCAGCAGCCGGATGGTCGAAGAGATGTCCTTGCGATGCCCATCGACGCCCACCAGGGACAGCGCGGTCGCAGCCGATCGAGCCTTGCCGCAGTCCATCGTTGTTGCCGCACCATGTGGCACGTTCCGGGCGACAAGGAAGCTGCGGGGCGTCTTGCTGATGATTACCGCTTCGAGGCGGTGCTGTCCCTGGATTGCGGCTCCATGACTGCACAGAGACAGGACGTCGGGGTTGTAGTCGTCCCAGCTACCGCTGCACATGTCACGGGCGAGCCGCCGGGCGTGAGAGGAATCCAGCTTGCGTGGGTTGCAGCTGTGCAAGCGGGTCTTCTCAAGGATTTCGGCTGCCACAGCAGGGGTGACGACCTCGCGTACGAGATCAGGCAGCGCTACGGTAGTGGGCGCGGCGTCTTCGATCACGGTCAACTCCGGTTACGGTGCTGAATGCGGGGCGAGCCGGAGTGGTTCACCGTTCGGACTTCTACGAGCGACCGGGTGACCTTTCTCCGAATTGGCGTCACTTGGCGCGGTGACCTGAAGCGCGGGCAGTGACGCGGCGGCGATGTATCACATCGGGCAGCTTCATCGCCCGCTAGTGCCTAGTTCATCGAGCATGCGAGACGTTGTCGCAATAGTGACGGATGGCGCACTGCCAGTCGGTGATGACACGCATAGCAGCGGCAGGCATCCGTCCACGTACCGAAGGAATGACGCGAGTACCGTCCTGGACTGATCGAGGAGCCCGTCGCGCCACCGGCTGCTGGATCCGATTCCAGGCCGCTTCCGTCGGCCCACGTTCGACCTTCGACACCGATGACGGGGAATGGGCGCGCCGATCGAGGCGGACGATGTGCCGGAACCGTAGGGCAACGCGGCGACGGCGGAGGTCGTAGCGCACTCGGGCGCGCTGTTTCGCGGCTCTGCCAGGGCTGGTGCACCACGCTGTCGACCGGACCAGGAACTACACGGGCAATCTCTTCAGCGGCCTGCTCCAGGGCCTCTCCGGGATCGTCTGCGGAGGCCTCTGGTCTGGGCGCCACCGACGTGCGCGTTCTCGACAGAGAGATGGACCCTCTGGGTACCCACAACGGCGGCTGAGTTGACAGGGTGGTTCGGGATCAGACGCAGGACACTGCACTCGCTCCCGTCTCATCTGGAGGTGCGCAGCGGTCGCTACCGGGTGCGTAGCGGAGTCCGTACTTTACGTCGCCCAGCCGATCGTCGTGCCGGTCTGGCTTGCTGAGGACGTCTGGGCAGTGCCCGCAACCCCCTGGAACCGGGACAGTTTGATGCAGGGACGGTGGACACGTGGCTCGACACCTGTTCGGCACACTGCTTCTCCTCGAGTGGGTGGCTGGTGTCACTTACCTGGGCGTGCAGATCGACGTCCAGCATGGGCCCGCTTTGCCCTGGGGAGCCCGAGCTCGCCTTCGAGTCCGAAATCGACCGAAGTCGAGCCCTCATTCCGGCCGGTGCCGCCCGAACGCCGTGGCTGGAGCGCCGTGCCACTGGCCGAACTCGTCCGGTGCCGGCGGGTCCCCACAAGACTGCTGGATCTACGACTACACCCGGCCGCACGTGATCCCGGCTCGATCCACGTCGACTTGTCGGCCGAAAAGGCCGGGTCGTCCCCCAGGGGGCGGGCTTCTGGTATCTGGCAAGCGAACCGTACTGGCCGGGACCCCGTGAAAAGCGGCGCCGGTTGCGCAGATTGGTGATGTTATCCGTGGCATCCAAGATCCTGGCGCCGCGCTGGGTGCCGGTTCTCGACCACGCCCGACGGCATGTCCGACGAAGCTGGAGGGCGCCACGAATTGTGCTGTCGCCAGTTCAATGTGCGCCGACTGGAGCGTGGCGGGGGCACGGAGCATGTCGGTGTACTGCGTTGGCTCACAAAGGTGTTGGCGATCCCGCCGAACGCCTCGACCTCGTTGCGTCCTCGGACGTCAGCCTGGAGATCGCGAAACGCGATCTCGTGCCAGCTTTGGTGCTCGGGTCTCACCCTCTGGGATGCGGCAGACTCGCGTGACGCTCCAGCCCCGGAATTTCACTGCGGAGAAGCTAGAAGCATGGTTTGACCTGCGACTTCTTTGGCGGCATGGAGTCGTACACGTTTCCGGTGACTCATCACGTGGAGTGCGTGGCGATTCTGGAGCCCGTCTCGAAGGGTGCCTGAACCGGCTGAATCAGTGTGGTGCGAGTGCCGTGAAGGCCTCGTCCAGGAGGTCGACCAGGTCCAGGTGGCCGTTGGATGCGGTCCAGTGGTCGAGGGCGACGTTCAGACAGTCCAGGGCGGCGGCGGCTCGTACGGATCGGCTCAGCGTTGTGGAGGCTGCGGAGTCGTCGCGCTCGGCCAGGGCCTCGACCAGGGCGGGGCGCCAGCCGTGCTGCTTCTCCAGTTGGCGGGCGCACAGGGCGGGGGTGTCCTGCACGAGGCGTGTCATCGCCAGGGAGCCCGCCGGGTCCAGACGGTAGCGCTCGACGACCGTGTCCAGTGCCCGGCGCAGGGCCGTCCAGTCGTCCTCGTCGGCGGGGCGGGCCCGTAGGGCGTCGGCGACCTGGGTGCCGTGGGCGTTGAAGGCGCCGAGGACCGCGTCCTCCTTGGTGCCGAAGTAGCGCAGGAACGTGCTGCGGGACACCCCGGCAGCCGCCGCCAGGTCGTCGAGGGTGACCTTGGCGAAGCCCTCCTGACGGAACAACTCGAAGGCCACCTGGGCCAGTTCGGCCCGAACGGCCGCCCTGGCGATGTCTCGCGTGTTCGTACGCGCCGCTCCACTCACCCCGTGATCGTACCCCTTGACCGACCCTGGATCGCAGGAGAGAGTCTTGGTGGCATCTGTGACACTGAGTTTCATCCATGCCACCGACTATCTACTACCGATTGCCATCGATATTCATCGAAGGGGATTCGACACCGTGACCCAGACCCTTGGAATCATCGGCAGCGGCATGATCGGCGGAGCTCTGGCCCGCCTCGCCGTCGCCGCCGGACTGAACGTCGTCGTGAGCAACTCCCGCGGCCCGGACACCCTCGGCGACCTCGTCGCCGAACTCGGCGAGCGGGCCCGCGCCGCCCTGCCCGCCGAAGCCGCTCGGGCCGGTGACCTGGTGGTGGCGACCGTCCCGCTGCGCGCCTACGACCGGTTGCCCGTGGAAGCCCTGGCGGGCAGGACGGTGATCGACACGATGAACTACTACCCGGACCGCGACGGCCGCATCGCCGAGCTGGACTCGGGCGAGCTGACCTCCAGCGCTCTCGTGCAGCGGCATCTGGAGGGTGCGCGGCTGGTAAAGGCGTTCAACAACATCGACTTCCGGCGCCTGTTCACCAGCGCCCGGCCTTCCGGTGCCGCCGACCGCAGCGCCCTGCCCGTCGCCGGTGACGACCCCGCCGCGAAGGCGGACGTGGCCCGTCTCCTGGACGCCCTCGGCTACGACGCGGTGGACATCGGCACCCTCGCCGACAGCTGGCGCAGCGAGCCCAACACCCCGGTCTACGTGCAGCCGTACATGGCGGAGCGGCCCGAGGGGCTGAGTGAGGAAGAGATGGGGCGCTGGTTCTTCGAGACCCCTGGCGTTCCGGTGCCTGCCGCCCGGGTGAAGGAACTCACGGACGCTGCTGTCCGGGGTTCGGTGGGCGGTCCTCCCTCGGCCGTACCCAGGCGTTGAGTCCGGCGGCCCCAACAAGGGGTGCGGGTACGGGAGTTGTGAGGCCGCCTCCTGACTCCCGTACCGACGGTGGCCTCAGGGCCGGGGTGTTGGGCCCGTCGCGCGGCTCTCACCGGAGCCGCTGGTCTCAACTCCGCGGCCAAGGGCGCCCGTCGTGGCGTTCGACATCGCGGTTCAGGCGGCTGAGCAGGGTCGCGAACTCGGCGACCTCCTCGGGCGTCCAGTCGGCCACCACCTTCTCAAGACCCCGGACGTTCTCGGCGCGGTCGGCGGTCAGTCGCCGTTCGCCCTCGGCGGTGATGGCGAACTTGCGGGCGACGCCACCGTCCGGGTCGGGGATGCGCTCCACGACGCCCGCGCGCAGCATGGCGGCGGTCTGCCGGTTGAGGGTGGAGACGTCCAGGCCGAAGGCGGCGCTGAGCCGGCCGATGGACATCGGTCCCTCCGCCTGGATGCGGCTGAGCAGGAGATAGGCGCTGCGGTCGAGCCGTCCGTGCAGGCCCCGTGCGTGCGGGGTGAGCAGGTGGATGTGGCGCCCGAGCAGCATGGCCTCGAACTCGATCAGCTCTGTCGGCTTGTCCATTCGGGTTCCTCGGCTCCGGGAGGGGGATCTGGGTCCTGGGCCTGCTGGGACGGGGCGTCCCCTCGTCTGTGCGACACCGCACGGCGTGCCGCCGCACCCCGTCACGCCACATCCCGTCACCCCGCAGCCCGTCACGCCGCATCGCATCGCGTGGGCGTCGTCGCGAATATGCATGATGCACTGGGCATGTACGATGCACATTCTATGCATGCCGCATTCCTGCCGTGCAGTGCGTCGCGCCCGCCGTGATCCGGAAGCGCAAGAGGGAGAGTCCCCCCGTGGAAAGTCCTGACAGTCCCAAGGCCGAGTCCCGCTCAGGCGGTGTCGTCGGCATCCTCGCCTTCGCGGGCATCGTGGCCGCGCTCACGCAGACGCTGGTCGTGCCGCTGATCGGGGACCTGCCGAAGCTGCTCGACACCAGTGCCTCGAACGCCTCGTGGGTGATCACCGCGACGCTGCTGGCCGCGGCGGTGGCGACTCCCGTCGCGGGACGCCTCGGTGACATGTACGGCAAGCGGCGCATGCTCCTGGCCTCGCTGATACCGCTCGTCGTGGGCTCGGTCGTCTGTGCCCTGTCCTCCTCGGTGATCCCGATGATCACCGGACGAGGTCTGCAGGGTCTCGGCATGGGCGTGGTGCCCCTCGGCATCAGCCTCCTGCGCGACGTGGTGCCGAAGGAGAAGCTCGGCTCGTCCATCGCGATCATGAGCGCGTCCATGGGTGTGGGCGGTGCGCTCGGTCTGCCCTTCTCCGCGGCGATCGCCGAGAACGCCAGCTGGCGCGTGCTGTTCTGGGTCGTCGCGGCCCTGGCCCTCGCGGTCGGCACCCTGATCTGGTTCGTCGTGCCCGTCGGCCGGGCGAACCCCGCCGCGGGCAACAGCTTCGACCTGCTCGGCGCGGTCGGCCTGGGCGTCGCGCTCGTCTGTCTGCTCCTCGGCGTCTCCAAGGGCGCAGACTGGGGCTGGGGAAGCGGCACCACCCTCGGACTGCTCGGCGCCGCGGTCGTCGTCCTGCTGGCCTGGGGCTGGTGGGAGCTGCGGACGCGTGAGCCGCTGGTCGACCTCCGTGTGACCGCCCGCCCGCAGGTGCTGATGACGAACGTCGCCTCGATCCTGGTCGGCTTCGCGATGTACGCCCAGTCGCTGGTCGTGCCCCAGCTTCTCCAGCTGCCCGAGGCCACCGGCTACGGCCTCGGCCAGTCGATGCTGGCCATGGGTCTCTGGATGGCCCCCGGCGGTCTGATGATGATGGTGATGTCGCCGATCGGCGCCAAGGTCTCGGCCGCCTCCGGCCCCAAGGTCACCCTGACCGTCGGAGCCCTGATCATCTCCCTCGGCTACGGCATCTCCCTGCCGATGATCGGCACCGACTCGCCCCTGAGCCTGCTCGCCGTGACCATCGTCACCAGCACGGGCGTCGGCTTCGCGTACGGCGCGATGCCGGCCCTCATCATGAGCGCGGTGCCCCAGTCGGAGACCGCCTCCGCCAACAGCTTCAACACGCTGATGCGCTCGATCGGCAGCTCCGTGTCGGCCGCCGTGATGGCGGTGGTCCTGGCCCAGATGACCACGGACTTCGGCGGCTTCGCCCTGCCGTCCGAGGACGGGTTCCGGGTCGCCATGCTGATCGGCTCCGGTGTCGCCCTCGTGGCCGCGGCCGTCGCCTTCTTCATCCCGGTCCCGAAGACGGCCGCCGAGCCGGAGCCCGGCACGGCACCGGACACCACCCCCGAGACGGCCGAGGCGAAGGCCTGACCGCGGCGGTTCAGGGCTCGACCCGTACGTCCGTGCTCGACAGCGTCATCGGCGCCCCCGTGAAGGCCCGCAACCGGATCCGTACACCGTGCCGGGGAAGCGTGAACCCGCCTGCGGGCGGCCGGAGTTCGTACGTCGCCGAGGTGCGGTGGGCGAGGACGGCCGGGCCTCGTGCCACCGACCAGTAGCGGGACATGCCCTGACCCGTGGTCAGGGTGAAGTGGGGCCGCAGGTCGTCGTCGCCGCGGTTGGTGACGCGCACGGTGAGGTCGGCCAGGGCCGCGCGGCCGACGAGGTGTTCATCGAGCACGGTCATGCGGAGCGGCGGCGTGCTCGTCGCCGCGACGGTCACGCCCACCGCCGCCGGGGCCAGGAGGAGCGCGCTCAGCCCGGCACGGGCGCGCCGCCCGAGCCCGAGCCGTGGCTGCCACGCCGTCGCGAACGACGTGGGTGGCGCGGTGACGGCCGCCGCCACCCACAGCGGTGTCATCAGCAGGTAGTACCCGTCCTGGGAACGGGTCGCCAGAAAGAACGCGCACCAGGGCAGCACGGCCGCGGCCGGACCCAGACGCTGTACGAACAGGACGAACAGCGCGAGCAGGGCCGCGGCTAGCAGCAGGCTCGCGTACGAGTACCAGACCAGCCGGCCGCTGCCGTCCGTGAGGTAGAGCGAGATGCCCACGAGACCCTGGCCGTGGACGACCGCGCCCTGGGTCAGGGGCAGCGCGATGCCGGAGAGCCAGTCGTGGGGCTGTCGCACGATGAAGTACGTGTTGATCAGCAGCCAGACCGTCGCGGTCACCGCCACGAACCGGCCCACGACACGGGCGGCCCCGCGCGGCCCCAGCTCCCCACGGCGTACCGCGTAGATCCCGGCCAGCAGGAACGGCGCCAGAAACCACGGCAGTTGCTGCGCCGCGCTCGCCGCCCCGAGGCATGCCGCCCGCGCCAGACCGGCCGGACCGAGCCGGCCGCCCGCTCCCGTCCCCGGCCAGCCCACCACCACCGGCACGAGCAGCGCGAGCGCGACGACCGCCGGATAGCCGAGCCGCGCGTAGTCGGGGAGCAGCCCGAAACCGAGGCACACGAGAGTGGCCGCGGACCGCCAGGGAACGGGCAGCATCCACCACATGACGACCGCGCCGACCAGTAGAGCGCCAGTGCTCACCAGCGTCGCGGCCATCGCCCCGTGCCCCACCCCCACGAACGGCGCCGTGAGCAGCACGGCCAGGGGCGGATAGCCGTACGTGAAGTCGTAGCCGCCGGCCGCCGTGGGCGTGAGCGCCACCCCGTGGCCGAACAGCCCGGGCCATGGCTGCCCGTAGACCGGGAGCCCGTGGACGAGTTGCCGCGCGGCCTGTGTGGTGAGCAGGGCCTCGTCACTGCCGCCGTGGTCCATGGCGTACGCGCAGAGGGTGAGCGTGACTGCCGTGACGAGGACGCACAGGTCGAGCCGGGCGAGCGAACGGCCCCGGCGGACCACCAGGACCAGGACACCGGTCGTGAGGATCGACGCGTAACAGACGGAGATGAGCGCTGCCACGAGCGGGCGGTGGCTCGCGGCCTGCGCCCACACCGGACGCGTACCGATGAAGAGGCTGATGTCGGCGAGCAGGGTCAGGAGCCGGTGCCACTGCGCGGGTGCCCCGTCCGGCGACGACACCTTCGCGGGTGTCCGCAGACCGGTTGCCGAGGGCCTTGTCTCTGTCACGTACACGGCATCGGAAGCTAATGCGCGGTGGTGAGCACCGCGGTGCCGGAGGTGAAGAGCCCGGTGTGAGGCCGGTAAGAGCGACCCGAGGCCGCCCGGCGGGGAGTATCCCCCCCGCAACAAGCCGCTCCCCAAGCCGTTCCCGAGGCCACCCCTGGCGATCCGTCAGGAAGCCGCTCCTGGCGGTCTGTCAGTACACATCCCGGACGTACCGCTTGTCCGCGGCGAGTTGCTTCACGTACGTGGCGGCCTCGGTCTCGCTCAGGCCGCCGTGTGTGACGGCGATGTCCCGCAGGGCCCGGTCGACGTCCTTGGCCATCCGGGAGGCGTCACCGCAGACATAGAAGCGGGCGCCGCTCTGGAGCCAGGACCACAGTTCCGGCCCGTGCTCGCGCATCCGGTCCTGGACGTAGACCTTGGCGCGCTGGTCACGGGAGAACGCGGTGTCCAGACGGGTGAGGGTGCCGTCGTCGACGAAGCCCGTCAGCTCGTCCTCGTAGTAGAAGTCGGTGGCCCGGTGCTGCTCGCCGAAGAACAGCCAGTTGGGCGCCCGGTGGCCGAGTGCCCGCCGCTCCTGGAGGAAGCCGACGAAGGGCGCGACTCCGGTGCCGGGCCCGACCATCACCATCGGGGTCGACGGGTCGGCAGGGGGCCTGAAATACGGGGAGCGCTGCACGAACACCGGTACCGGCGTGTCCGGTTCGGCGTCGGCGAGGAAGGGCGAGCAGACACCGCCCCGGACCTGTCCGCCGAGGTTCTCGTACCGCACGACGGACACCGTCAGCGACACGAGGTGCGGGTCGACGAGCGGGCTGGACGATATGGAGTACAGGCGTGGCTGGAGCCGTTTCAGGACCCCGGCCCACTCCTGGGCCCTCGCCCGTACGGGGTGCTCGGCGATGACGTCGACGGCCTGCCGACCCCAACTCCACTTGGCCAGCCCGTCCTTGTTGTCCGGACGCAGCAGTCTCTTCAACTCCCGGTTGTCACCGGTCCGTTCGGCCACGAAGCGCAGCAGGTCCGGGGTGATCCTGGTGATGTCGAGATGCCGGCCCAGCGCGTCGGCCAGGGAGGTGTGGCCAACTCCGTTCACATCGACGGTCGTTGAGGCCTCCAGCCCGGCCACCTCCAGCCACTCCGCCACCAGCGCGGGGGAGTTGACCGGCCGTACACCGAGTGCGTCCCCGGCCTCGTACGTCAGCGGGGTCTCGCTGTCCCGTGTGTCGAAGGTGAACCGGCGGACCTCCTTGCCCGCGCCCGGCAGGCTGAGCAGCCGGTTGCCGGTGAGCCGGGCGGTGACGGGGGCGGGCTTCCGCGACGCCGAAGGCGCACTTGTACTTGCGCTCGGAGCCGGTGCGGGAGCGCCCTGCTGAGCGGGCACGAGCGCGGTGAGCACCTGGTCGAGCCAGGCCTGCGCGGAGGGCTCGTAGTCCGGCTCGCAGTCCGTACGCGGGGTGAGCCGCACCCCTCCCAACTCGTCCAGCCGCCGGTCGAGTCGGCGGCCGTGCCCGCAGAAGTCGTCGTACGAGGAGTCGCCGAGGGCCAGTACGGCATAGCGCACGCCGTCCATGCGCGGCGACTCGGAAGTGGCCAGCGCCGCCCAGAAGCCGGAGCCGTTGTCGGGCGCGTCTCCGTCGCCGAACGTGCTCGTGATCAACAGCAGATCCGCTCCCGGCGGCAGCGCACGAGGGTCGGCGTCGTCCATCCCGAGGAGCGTCGCCCGGTGCCCGGTCGCGGTGATCCGCTCGGCCGCCGCGACCGCGAACTCCTCGGCGTTACCGGTCTGCGAGGCCCAGAGGACGACGACTTCGCGCAGGGGAGTGGCAGGGGCCTGCGGGGCGTCCGCCGCTCGTGAGTACATCCCGGCGAGAACGCCGTTCACCCACAGGGCATGGTCGGGGCCGAAGGGCGCGTCCGGCGGGAGCACGGGCACACCGGGGGCACCCGCGGGAATCCCGGCGAGGAACCCGGTGAGGTACTGGCGTTCCTGGGCGGTGAGGACGGGGGGAGGGGCGGGAGTCAGGCCGAGGGCAGCACTGGCAAGACCGGCACCGGAAATCTCAGCCCCTCCGGAGCCACCGGTATTTTCAGCCCCTCCGGCGTTTGAGGAGCGGGGGCCTGGGGGCAGCGCCCCCAGCGGGGTCCGGGGCAGCGCCCCGCTTTCGGGAAGGGCGGGAAGGGGCGGGGCGGGGGAGGAAACCCTCACCACCGACACCGCACACACCTTCAACTCCGGCTGAAACGACAAAGGATCAACGGCGTCACTGGTGACGGCATTGACGCTCAAATACTCCCCGAACAGGTCGTTCCAGTGGAACGGCGCGAACAGACACCCCCGCTGCACCCGGTCCGTCACCACCGCGGGCAGCACGGCCCGCCCCCGCCGCGAGGCGACCTCGACCCGGTCACCCTCGGCCACGCCGAGCACCGCCGCGTCCTCCGGATGCACCTCCACGAACGGCCCGGGATCGAGCTTGTTGAGCTTGGCCACCCGCCCCGTCTTGGTCAGCGTGTGCCACTGATGCTGAAGCCGCCCGGTGTTCAGCACGAAGGGAAAGTCGTCGTCGGGCATCTCGGCGGCGGGAAGATGAGGCCGCGCGTGAAATACGGCCCGCCCACTGGCCGTGGGAAAAACGGGGTCCCCGGAGTCGATGTACCGGATCGGATTCCGGTCGTCCCCGTCCTCCCGCGCGGCCGGCCACTGCACGGACGTCTCCCGCAGCCGCTCGTACGTCACTCCCCGCAGATCCCACCCGGTCTTCGGGTTCCACGCGCGCTTGATCTCCTCGAAGATCTCCTCCGCGCTCTCGTAGGAGAACCCCTTCTCGTACCCCATGGCGCAGGCGACCCGCGCGATGAGTTGCCAGTCCGCGAGCGCCTCGCCCGGCGGTTCCACGGCGGCGCGGGCGAGCGTGAGGTTGCGTTCGCTGTTGATGAGGACGCCCTCGGTCTCGGTCCACATCGCGCCGGGGAGTACGACATCGGCGTACGCGTTGGTCTCTGTCTCGGCGAAGACGTCCTGTGTGACGACGAACTCGGCGGCCTCAAGACCCTCGATGACGGTCCGGCGGTTGGCGACCGAGGCGACGGGGTTGGTGCAGATGATCCAGCAGGCCTTGATCTCGCCGTCGGCCATCTTCTGGAACATCTCGATCGTGCCCTTGCCGACCCCGTCCTTGCGGAGGGTGTCGGGCGGCAGCTCCCACAGCTCCTCGACGAAGGCACGCTCGTCGTCGACGAGCACGGACCGCTGCCCCGGCAGACCGGGCCCCATGTACCCCATCTCGCGGCCGCCCATGGCATTGGGCTGCCCGGTGAGCGAGAAGGGCCCGGACCCCGGGCGGCAGATCGCACCGGTGGCGAGATGCAGGTTGACCAGCGCGTTCGTGTTCCAGGTGCCGTGTGTGGACTGGTTGAGGCCCATGGTCCACAGGCTCATCCACTCGCCCGCTTCACCGATCAGCCGCGCGGCCTCACGGATGTCGTCCTCCGGTATGCCGGTGGTCTCCGCGACGACCGCGGGCGCGTAGTCGGCGAGGAAGCCGGGCATGGCCTCCCAGCCCTCGGTGCGGTCCGCGATGAACTCGGGATCTGTGTGCCCGTTCTCGTGGAGGAGATACAGCAGCCCGTTCAGCAGGGACAGGTCCGTCCCCGGCCTGATCCGCAGGTACAGATCGGCCTTGTCGGCGGTGGCGGTGCGCCGCGGGTCGACGACAATCACCTTCGCGCCCGCCGACTTCACCCGGTCCATCATCCGCAGGAACAGAATCGGGTGGCAGTCGGCCATGTTCGAGCCGATGACGAGGAAGACGTCCGCCTTCTCGAAGTCCTGGTACGAGCCGGGCGGCCCGTCGGCCCCGAGCGACAGCTTGTAGCCGGTGCCCGCGCTCGCCATGCACAGCCGCGAGTTCGACTCGATCTGGTTCGTCCGTACGAAGCCCTTGGCCAGCTTGTTCGCCAGGTACTGGGCCTCCAGGCTCATCTGCCCGGAGACGTAGAAGGCGAAGGCATCGGGACCGTGCTCGTCGATGATCGCGCGCAGCCGCCGCGCGGTCTCGGCGATCGCCGCGTCCACGGGCGCCGGCCCCGGCTCCGCCCCGCGGTCGTCCCGTACGAGGGCTCTGGTCAGCCGTCCCGGCGCGGCGAGCATGTCGGCGGTGGTCGCGCCCTTCGTGCACAGCCGGCCGCGGTTCGCCGGATGCGCCTTGTCCCCGGACGCCTTCAGGACCGTACGCCGTCCGTCGGGGCCCATCCCGATGTCGAGGACCATGCCGCAGCCCACACCGCAGTACGAGCAGACCGTGCGCACCTGCGACGTGGGGGAGGTGGTGCTCACACGCTGCCTTTCTCCGGCCTTTCCGAGCCATTCCGAGCTTCTCCGAGGAAGACCTCGGTCCATGAGCGTACGAATTGCCCGTTACGCCTGTGTCACGTGACGCGATCTTGAGGAGTTACACGCGCCACACAGCCGCCGTCGGCGAGGTGTGAGGGGACCCGGAGGCGTGACAGGGGTGTGAGGGGACGCATAGGGGCGCGGTCCGCCGCGGACCGTGTCGCATTGGGCCGAACGGGTGATCATGCGCAAGAATTGCCCGGTGCAGGCAATCAGTGCGAGTCAGGTCGGGGGGAACCGGTGAACAGCCACGACGTCACCGATGAACAGTGGGAAGGACTCGCCCAGGTCGTACCGCTGCGTGGTCGCGACGCCTGGCCCTCGGCGGTCGGCCACCGGGCGATACCGGAGGCCGAGACCGAGGCGCGACGCCGTTTCGTGGTGCTCCGGGTCAATGTCTTCGCGGACGCCCGCGAGGTCGCCGAGACCCTGATGGCCGGCATCCCGGTCCTCCTGGACCTCACCAGCGCCGAGACGGACGTCGCCAAGCGCGTACTCGACTTCAGTACGGGTGTCGTCTTCGGCCTCGCGAGCGGGATGCATCGGGTCGACCGGAATGTCTTCCTGCTCACGCCGCCGGGAACCGAGGTGCGGGGGCTGATGGAGGGGGCGGGGATTCCCGGGGTGTGACGCACGGGGCCCGACTTTCGGAGTGCGACTCTGGGGTGTGACGCGCCGAGTGTTGTGCGCGGGGCGTGATTCCGGGTCCGGGGGCGTGACGCGCGAGGTGTTGCACGCGGGCGTGATTCCGAGGCGTGTTTTCCGACGGATCGGGATGTCAACCCTCGATCGGTACCCCGTTCGTAGGAAGGTTTCGCGGACGAAACGGTTCCGCCTGGTCGCGGAGTCCTACCGTCCGGATATGACCGTGTCATCTCTAGGGTCCCGCGCGCAGGCCGAGGCACGTCCGGACCGGCCGAGCGTCGTCGAACTGCGGCTCACCGCGTTCGCCGCGCACCGCCGCGCCGGATTCCCGCTCGGACCGCTCAGCCTCTTCACCGGCCCCAGCGGCAGCGGCAAATCGAGTGCCCTGCGGGCGTACGAGGCACTCGCCCGGCTAGGCGGCGGCGCCGAACTGGACGAGGTGTTCCCGGACCCGGTCGCGTGCGTGCCGGAACGGGCCCGCCCCGACGCCCAGCGGCGGCGCGGCTTCCGCATCGGCTGCACGGCGGACGGCCCCGAGGGTCCCGTACGGCTCGACGTCGCCGTACAGGCGGAGCCCGAACTGCGCATTGTGGGTGAGCGGTTGACGGCCGGCGGGCTGACCCTCCTGGAGACCGCGCTGCGCGACCCGGGCCGGCGGTCCGTGCAGGCGGCCTGGCACACGGCGGGCTCGTCCCCGGTGACCCGGGCGCCACTGCCCGACGACCGTCTCGGCACGCCGCTCCTGCCGCTTCGCGTCGCCGGAAAGACGGACGGCCAGCGCCAAGTCCTGGCCGCCGCCGAGCAGATGGTGGTCGCCCTGCGGTCGGTCTTCGCCTGCGATCCGCTGCCCCGCTCGATGCGCACGGCGGTGCCGCTCGGCGCGGGACGGCTGCTGCGCGGCTGCGGCAACCTCGCCGAAGTGCTGTGGCGTACGCGGTCGGAGTGCGGGCGCCGGCACGGGCTGCTGGTCGACGCGGTGCGCGCGGGATGCGCGGGGCCGGTCCTCGACCTGCTGGCCGAGCGGCAGCCCGGCGAGATCGGCAGGATCGACGGCACGGTCCGGGGGCTGCTGGACCGGGGCGACGGGCTGCGCACACCGCTCGGGCGACTGGGGGACGGGGAGTTGAGGTACCTCGCGCTGTCCCTGGTGCTGCTCACCGGGCCCGGGGTTCTGGAGGTCGACACGGCGGGCGAGGTGCCCGCGGCACTGCAGACGCTCACCGTCCTCGCCGACGGCTTCGACCGCGATCTGGACGTACGGCAGCGGGAGGGGCTCGTACGGCTGGCGGCGCGGATGTGCGAGCGCGGGCACATCCGGCTGGTGGGGGCCGTGAGCGACGCGTCCTGGGCGGCGGGGGTGGGCGGGGTGACGGTGGTAGACCTTGAGCCGTGACCGAACTTGATGTGGCGATGTTGCAGCGCAGGTTGACCGAGTTCGCGGCGGCGCGGAACTGGGAGCAGTACCACACGCCCAAGAACCTCGTCGCCGCGCTCAGCGTGGAGGCGTCCGAACTCGTCGAGATCTTCCAGTGGTTGACGCCCGAGGAGTCGGCCCGGGTGATGGACGACCCGGAGCGGGCCTCCCGTGTGACGGACGAAGTCGCCGACGTGCTCGCGTACTTGCTGCAGGTGTGCGAGGTGCTCGGTATCGATGCCCTTGCGGCGCTCGATGCGAAGATCGACCGGAATGAACGGAGGTTTCCGGTGGGGGAGGGGTCGTGACAGTCCGCTTGACGGCCGCTTCATGTCCGCATGACTCCATGAGGCGCCCCCGGAAAGGGACTTGAAGACCCCGTTTGTCACTCTCCGGAGTTGTTGATCTGTCCACAATCAATTCCGTGTCCACAGATTTCAGGCTTCCTCTGGCTTTTCGTCCCGAAGCACTTCACTCTGGGTAGTGGACAGGCGGAGTTCGGGCAGGCGTGTGAAGAGCGCGTCGGGACAGACGGGGTCAGCGCATGGACGCGGTGCGGCTCATCGGCGCGAGCAGATGTGCCCTGATGGGGAGTGCGGACGCTCCCGGGATCATGGCGGAGGCCTGGCAGGCGCAGGCCCTCGCACAGGCGATAGGCAGTCGGCTGGCGGTGTCCGGGCCGCCCGAATTACGGGGCGAGGCACTGGGGTTGACCGAGTTGGCGGGGCGGGGATGCGGGGTGCTGGACGCGCCGGTGCTCGATGTGGGGAGGCTGCGGGCCGCCCAGCTCACGGAGCTCGGCGATGCGCGCCTCGCGCTTCTCGATCTCGGCGGGTTGCTCGGCGAGGTCGGGATAGCCCTCGTCGGGATAGCCTGCGCGGCCAATGACGAGGGGACGTACTGGCAGTGCATGGAGGCGATCGACGCGGCGGACGAGTCCAGGGACCGGGTGCTGGAGATGCTGCGAAGACTTGCGGTACGGGATCAGGGGGCGGCGGCGGGGTAGGGGGTTTCTTTCGCCCCCGCCGCCCCTACCCATTCCCGTCACTACTCGGGGGCCGGCCCCCGAACCCCCGCTCCTCGAACGCCGGAGGGGCTGAATTTCAGCGGGGTTTGGGGGCGGAGCCCCAAGGGACGGGAATGGGTAGGGGCGGCGGGGGCGAAAAGATCAGGCGTGGTCGGAACCGTCGGCCGGGGTCGGGGTCGCCGGGCGCTCGGCCGACTGTTGGAAATCCGCGTCGAGTTGCGACAGATCCGCGTTGAGCGCCGCCATCAGCTCCTCCATCTGCTGCAGCAAACCCTTGGGCTGCGACGAGGGAACGGTTTCCTGGGACATGACGGCCTCCTCGGCCTTCGCCCTCCCCACAGGGAGAACCAGCAACGCACCGGCCGACCGCCGGCGACGGGTGCCGGGCGGTCCGGCTCCGCCCGAGCCAACGATCACCGCCCAGACGGGTCACTGGCGCGGTATCCCGCCACGTACACGGTTGACGCATTTTCACCCGACCGGGGACGCGGAGGACCGGCGGGACCGATGGGGTTGACCGACGTTCGACCGTGCAGGATGGAGGCATGGATCTTCGAATCTTCACCGAGCCCCAGCAGGGCGCCACCTACGACACCCTTCTCGCCGTCGCCAAGGCCACCGAAGACCTCGGCTTTGACGCTTTCTTCCGTTCCGACCATTACCTCCGCATGGGTTCCGCGGACGGCCTCCCGGGCCCCACGGACGCCTGGATCACCCTCGCCGGACTCGCCCGTGAGACCAAGCGAATCCGCCTCGGCACACTGATGACCGCCGGTACGTTCCGCCTGCCCGGCGTCCTGGCGATCCAGGTCGCCCAGGTCGACCAGATGTCCGGCGGCCGCGTCGAACTGGGCCTGGGCGCGGGCTGGTTCGAGGAGGAGCACAAGGCGTACGGCATCCCCTTCCCGAAGGAGAAGTTCGCCCGTCTGGAGGAGCAGCTGGCGATCGTCACCGGGCTGTGGGAGACGAAGGTCGGCGAGACCTTCAGCTTCGACGGCACGTACTACCAGCTCACCGACTCGCCCGCGCTGCCCAAGCCGGCGCAGCCCAAGGTGCCGGTGCTCATCGGCGGCCACGGAGCCACCCGTACGCCGCGCCTCGCGGGCCGTTACGCCGATGAGTTCAACATGCCGTTCGCGTCGATCGAGGACAGCGAGCGGCAGTTCGGCCGGGTGCGCGCGGCGGCGGAGGAGACCGGCCGCAAGGGCACCGACCTCGTCTACTCCAACGCGCTCGTCGCCTGCGTCGGCAAGGACGACGCGGAGGTCGCCCGCCGCGCCGCCGCGATCGGCCGCGAGGTGGAGGAGCTGAAGGCGAACGGGCTGGCCGGTACCCCGGACGAGGTCGTCGAAAAGATCGGCCGATACACGGAGATCGGTTCCCAGCGGGTCTACCTGCAGATCCTCGACCTCGACGATCTGGACCACCTGGACCTGATCTCCTCCCAGGTGCAGTCGCAGCTGTAGTAGCCGGGCGGTCTCGCCGCGCTTCCCCCGGCAATCCGCCGACCGGTGACTGCCGTGGGGTTCGTCCCGGTCCCCGGCCGACGGAAGTTCTCTGGCCGGGACCGGGACCGAAGCCGGGGCCGAAGGGACAGGGGAGGCAGGACGCACGGATCCCAGGCGGTGGACCCCGCCTCAGCAGTCCGTCAGCAACCCCGCGTCATGGGCCAGGACCGCTGCCTGGACGCGGTTGGCGCAGCCGGTGCGGGTCAGGATCCGGCTGATGTGGGCCTTGACCGTACCGGCGCTCATATACAGCTGGTCGGCGATCTCCGCGTTGGACAGGCCCGTGCCGAGCAGGCGCAGGACATCCCGTTCGGCCGGGGTGAGTTCCTCGATCCTGCGCACGGCGGCCTCGGTGTCACGGCCGGAGCGCACGTGCCGTTCGAGCAGTTGGCGCGTGATCCGGGGCGCGAGGACCGGCTCGCCCTTCGCGGCGAGCTGCACGGCGCGGATCAGTTCGGCGGGGCCGGTGTCCTTGAGGAGGAAACCGCTCGCCCCGGCCCGCAGGGCCCGCGTCACGCTCGCCTCCTCGCCGAACGCCGTCAGCATCACCACACACGTACGGGGCGAGAGCCGGGCGATGTCCTCGGCGGCCGCGATGCCGTCCCGGGTCGGCATCTGGATGTCGAGCAGGGCGACGTCGATGTCCTGGGTGCGGCAGGCCGCCGCGGCCTCCAGGCCGTCGCCCGCTTCGGCGACGACCTCGATGTCGTCGGCGTTCTCCAGGATCAGCCGGATTCCGACGCGCATCAGCGCTTCGTCGTCGGCGACCAGCACTCGGATCATCAGGTCATCCTAGGGCCGCCATCACCAGCAGGACGATCAGGAAGCCCGCCGTGGGCAGGACCACGAGCACCGCCGTGCAGCCGGCGCCGAGGACACGCGGCCAGGTCAGGGTCTGGGCCGACAACGGGTTGTTGGCCCCTGCCCGCCAGGTGTCGCCGTCGCCGGAAGGAGGGCGGGGTGCAGGTGGCAGGGGTTCGGCGCCGGCCTCCGAGGGTGCGGCGGGCACAGGCCCGTTCGTCGCGTGGGACGGCAGCCATGCCGTCACGCGGAAGCCGCCGTCCGGCAGCGCACCCGCCCCGAAGGTGCCGCCGAGCAATGAGATCCGCTCCTGAAGTCCGGCCAGCCCGCTGCTCGTTCCGCCCCGGGAGTCGCCCGGCACGCGCGGCACCCCGTTGGTGACGTACACCTCGATGCCCGCGTCCGTGCCCCTGACCTCCACCAGGGTGGGCGCGCCGGACGCGTGCTTGAGCACGTTCGTCAGCCCTTCGCGGACCACCCGGTGGATCGCCTGCCGGACACGGGCGCCCACCTCGACCGTGTCGGGAACCGACCAGGCCAGCTCGACCGGGCCGCCACCCGTCTGCCGGGACTGGGCCACCAGAGCGGTGATGTCCTCGTACGTTCCCCGGTCGCCCCCGGTCTCGTCCGGCAGGTCCGACAGGTCCGAGTGCCGCAGGACGCCGAGGATCTCGCGAAGCTCCTCCATGGCCGTTCCCGCGGTCGTGCGCAGCAGCTCCACCTGTCCGGCCAGGGGAGGTGCCTGGCGCGCGGCGGCGAGTTCCAGCGCCCCGGCGTGCACCGAGATCAGGCTCAGCCGGTGGCCCAGGAGGTCGTGCATCTCCCGTGCGATCCGGGTCCGTTCCTCCATCCGGGCCGCCGCGGCGGTCAGCGTACGAGTCTGCTCCAGATACGTGTTGCGCTCCCGCAGCAGGTCGACCAGGGGCCGTCGCCGACCCAGCATGGTGCCGGCCAGGGTGGGGAGCAGCAGGAGGAGTACGGCGGAGACGGCGTTCTCCGCCAGATTCATCGGCAGGGTCTCCCACCGGAACAGGCCCCCGGCGACGGTCAGTCCGCCGAGCGCGGCGCAGGCCACCCCGACGATCCGCCACGCGCGCCGCGGCGGTGCGATGCGGCGGGTGGCGGACAGCACGATCAGCGGTACCACCGCGAGCACCCATACGTTGGCACCCGCCAGCAGTGGAAAGGCGCCCAGGACCGCGGCGACCGGCCGGCCGCGCCGCGCGGCGACGAGCAGCGCCGCCCACAACGCCTCCAGTACCGCGAGCACCGGCCGGTCCGGCGGAATCAGCAGCAGCGGGATCAGTCCGAAGGCCGCCGCCACGGCACACACCAGTCCCTCGGCGACCACCGTACGGCGTGGAGCGGCCCGCAGCGCGGCCCGGATCTCGGCCGCCTCGCGGCGCAACCGGCGTGCCGGACCGGCCGGCCCGCGCGTCGGCGGTTCGGGCAACTGCCGTTGTTCTTCCGTCACTTGACTCATGCTCGCCTCTGCCCCCGGCATCACGGATCCGCGTATCACGGATCCGCCGGAAGGAACGGTATCCGCGGCAGGTGGGCGCGCTGCCGGACGGTCCCCCGATGTCACGCGCCCGACCGCGGACCCAGCTCCGCCCGCAGCGCGGCGGTGTCCACGCGCTCGGCGGCCAGCAGCCGTCCGACCGTCCGGCCCTCGTCCCCCGCCTCCGCGTCGGCCGCGGGTGCTTCGAGCAGCGCGGCCAGCAGGTGGACCGTACCGACCGTGGGCGAACCCTGCTCGGCGGCGATGAGCTGCGCGACCGCCCTGGCCTGCTGGGCGGAGTCGGAGAGCTGTGTCTGGTCGAGGCCACCGACGGGCGCGTCGATGGTCGCCGCACGGGCCAGGGACTCGTGCCGTACGCCGTGCCGGCGCAGGAGTTCGGCGGCCGTGCTGACCGATGCCAGATCCTCGGGCAGAGACCGTCCGGCAACGGCCAGGGCCCGGTCCAGGGCCAGGATTCCCAGCAGGAGGTCCACGGGCTCCGTCCTGCCGCGCCCGTACCGCGCCACCTGCCGTGCGGCCTCGACGCTCACCGCGAACATCACCGGTGAGCCGTAGATGGACGACCCGGCGGTCCACGACGTGATCGCGCGGGACAGGCGGTTGCCGCTCTTGCCCAGCGTGCCGGCCCGGCGGAGAAGCAGCACGCCACGCGATTCCGGTCCCTCGGTCTCCGCCGAGGCCTTCGCGTCCAGTGCGTCGAGTGCCGTGGCCGCGGCGGCCAGGTCCAGCCTCTCCACGACCAGTGCTTCCCGGGCGCGGCTCGCCGGCAGGTTCAGCAGGGCTCGTGCCACGTGCCGGCAGCGCACCGCGACCGTCCCTTCGGCGCGGGCCGACCCGAGCGCGAGCAGCAGGCACATCCGCGTCGCGTCGGTCATCCCTGGCAGCGACCGGCCGCTCTCGTTCGCCGGTTCCTTCGCCTTGCGCGAGCCGCGCGACTCGCCGGCCTTGAGCCCGAGACGCCACTGGGCCTCGCGCCAGGCGGCGGTGACCTCGGCCTCGTCCTCGTCGGTGGCGTCCACCGGAGTGCTGCCGTATCCGTCGTCGTTCGCCCAGGCCGCCCCACCGCTCCCGGCCCGGCCCGCGACCAGACCGCTCAGCGAGCCGGCCTTCCGCATCCCGGGGGCCATCGCCGAACCGGCGTCCGTCTCACCCATCACGAGCGCGGACAGCAGGTTCTCGGTACCCACGGCCGGCGACTCGAACTTCACCGCGTCGCGCAGTGCCTCCACGAGCAGTTCCACGACGTCGAGCTCGAACTCCGTGGCCGCACCGGCCAATGCGGCCGACCCGTCCATGGCGGTGGCGTCGGTGTGTTCTCCGGTCGTCGGTCGCTGGTGCATCGACATTCCCCTCGGGCTGCTGTGGCCGGACACGACCGACGCTAGACGGCGACCTCACGCCAGGGCGTCGGCCGACCGGCCAGGCTCCCGGTCCGACCGGCCAAGCTCCCGGTCCGATCGGCCAGGCGTCCGGAGGGGGGTTCAGCGCGCCACCGACGATGACGACCTTGCGTACGTTCTCCGTCGCGGCCATCGTGATCACGCCTCACGCCTCACGCCTCACGCCTCACGCCTTGCGCTTCACGCCTCGTGCTTCGTGTCGATCTCGGCGATCAAGGCCTCGATGCGGGTCTTGATCTCGTCGCGGATGGGACGTACCGACTCGACGCCCTTGCCGGCCGGGTCTTCGAGGGCCCAGTCGAGATAGTGCTTGCCGGGGAAGATCGGGCAGGCGTCGCCGCAGCCCATGGTGATGACGTAGTCGGACGCCTGGACGGCCTCGGTGGTGAGGATCTTCGGTTTCTGGCCGGAGATGTCGACGCCGACCTCCCGCATGGCCTCGACCGCGGCAGGGTTGACCTGGTCGCCCGGGATCGAGCCGGCGGAACGGACCTCGATCCGGTCACCCGCGAGGTGGTTGAGGAATCCGGCGGCCATCTGCGAACGCCCTGCGTTGTGGACACAGACGAAGAGCACGGAGGCGAGCGGAGTCGAGGACATCGGTTCTTCCTTCGCGAAGCGGTTCAAGTGGAGCACTGGTATCAGTCTGGCCTGATGTGAAAGTATCAGTCCATGCTGACGTCAGTCGACACTGATCTGATGCGGGTTCTGGCCGACCCGCTCCGCCTGAGGATCGTCACCCTGCTCGCCCGGGAAACGCTCTGCACCACCCATCTGATCGAGGAGACCGGTGCGAGGCAGACCAACCTCTCCAACCATCTGAGGGTGCTGCGCGAGGCCGGGGTGGTGGAGACGGAGCCGTGCGGACGGTTCACCTACTACAAGCTCTGCCCCGAGGTCATCGCCCGGCTCGCGGGCCAGTTCGCCGACCTGGCCGAGTCCGCGCGTACCGCCGCTGGCAACAAGCGTTCCTGCCCCTGATCCCCGTCGCTCGCCGCGGCCGTTCCAAGGAGTGACTGTTGACCGCCACCCACGAGTCCGCCGCGGAGTCCGTCATGGCGGCCGGTGAATCGCGGCTCGCACCGGGCGCCACCCCACCCCGTACGCCGCTGACCGCCAAGGCGGCGGCCGAACTGGTCGGCACCGCCGCTCTGGTGGCGATCGTGGTGGGCTCCGGAATCCAGGCCACCGAGCTGACCCGTGACGTGGGCGTGCAGCTGCTGGCCAACTCGCTGGCCACGGTCTTCGGGCTCGGGGTGCTCATCGTGCTGCTCGGCCCGGTGTCGGGTGCGCACTTCAATCCGGCGGTGACGCTGGCCGAGTGGTGGACCACCGCCCGGCGCGGCGGCGCGGGTGTCACCGGCCGGGAGGTCGCCGTGTACGTCCCCGCCCAGATCGCCGGCGCGATCGCGGGAGCCGTACTCGCCAACGCGATGTTCGACCAGCCGCCGGTGACGTGGTCCACGCACGACCGCTCGGCCGGTCACCTGCTGCTCGGCGAGGTCGTCGCCACCGCGGGGCTGATCCTGCTGATCTTCGGCCTCGCCCGCACCGACCGGCTGCGCTTCGCCCCCGTCGCGGTGGCCTCCTACATCGGCGCCGCCTACTGGTTCACCTCCTCCACCTCCTTCGCCAACCCGGCGGTGACCGTCGGCCGCGCCTTCACCGACTCCTTCGCGGGCATCGCGCCCGGCTCGCTCGCGGCCTTCATCGCGATGCAACTCGTCGGCGCCGTGGTCGGGTTGGCACTGGTCGCGCTCATCTTCATGCCCGGCCGAGCCGCCGTGGAGCAGCCCGCCCCATGACGCGAACGACCCACGCTGTCGTGATCGGTGGCGGTCGGGTCGGACTCGCCGCAGTTGCCGACTGACGGGCGATGGGGCAAGGCGCCGCCTGACCTGTCTCCCCGGTCCGCCAGGACGGAGTTCGGCCATCGAGGCTTCGGTGGACCGGGCGACCCTCGGGCGAACTTCAACCGACCTGTTGGGGTAATTCCCGTGATGGCATGGACAGTTCACGGCTCTCTGTACGCAAGCTGTCACTCGGACCATGGGCATGTCCCTGACCGAACCAACCACCCCCGACAGCCAAGGAAACGCCTGTGACAACGACGCACCGCACCAAGCGAAGAGCCGCAGCCCTCGCCTCGGGCATCGCGCTCGTCACCCTGCTCGGAGCATCCCCCGCGGGGGCGGGCGCGCCCGGTCTGCCTGTCGTGACCGCCACCAGTGAGACCGCCGCGCTCTACGACGACGAGGCGGGCGGCAACTCCGACGCCGACGACCCCGCGATCTGGCGCAACGCCGCCGACCCCGGGCGCAGCCTCGTCGTCACGACCGCCAAGGAGGGCGGGCTGCGGGTCTACGATCTTGACGCGCGCCTGGTGCAGTCGCTGTCCGCTCCGCGCCCGCCGGGGCCGGACGACGCCCCGGGGCGCTACAACAACGTCGACCTCGTCAGCGGCCTGCGCACCTCGACCGGCCGGGCCGACGTGGCCGTGGTGAGCGACCGGGGCGGCGACCGGCTGCGGATCTACCGCATCGACCCGTCGAAGCCGGGCGGCCCGCTGACCGACATCACCGACCCGGCCGCCACCCCGGTGTTCTCCGCCGACCAGGCCGAGATCAACGACCAGCGGACCACATACGGCTTGGCCACTTGGACGGACAAGGCCACCGGACGTACGTACGCCCTGGTCAGTCGGCGAGAGCGGACCCGCCTCGCCCTTCTCGAACTCTTGCCGGGCGAGGGTGGCACCGTCGGCTACCGCAAGGTGCGCACCCTTGATCTGCCGTCCTCGTTCCGTCTGCCCGACGGCACGACGTGGAGCCCCTGCGCGGAGCCCGGGGAACTCCCGCAGGTCGAGGGCATGGTCGTCGATCCGGCGACCGGCACGCTCTACGCCGGACAGGAGGACATCGGCATCTGGCGACTGCGCGCCGACCTCACCGGCAAACCGGTCCTGGTGGACAAGGTGAAGGAGTACGGCGTCCCCGGCGTCTACGACGAGGACACCGAGGAGTGCGCACCGGGCGCCGACCCCGGCTACGGCGGCAAGCGTCTTTCGGCCGATGTCGAGGGCCTGACCCTGTTCCAGGAACGCGGCGGCGACGGCTATCTGCTCGCCTCCAGTCAGGGCGACAACACCTTCGCGCTGTACGACCGTGAGGTGGGCGAGGACAACGAGTACGAGGGCGGCTTCCGGATCGGGGCCGCCACGCCGACGCTCGACAGCGTGGAGGAGTGCGACGGAGCCGCCGTGCTCAACGCCCCGCTGGGAGCCCGCTATCCGCGCGGCCTGCTCGTCGTCCAGGACGGCCAGGAGACGCCGGCAGTGCCGGACGGTGAGGGCGGTACGCGCACGGCGACCGGCTTCAAGTTCGTCGACCTCGGAGCCGTGGTGGACGCGGCCGACATGTGATCATCCGCGTACGGCCGTCGGGCAGTGCCCACCGGCGGCCGTACGCGCGGATCAGTTCTTGGCGCTGAGGAGCCCGCCGAGCGCGGCCACGACCGACGGCTCGACGCGGTAGTAGACCCACGTGCCGCGCCGCTCGGAGGTGAGCAGCCCGGCCTCCCTGAGCTTCTTCAGGTGATGGGAGACGGTCGGCTGCGAGACACCCACGTCGGAGATGTCGCACACGCACGCCTCCCCGCCCTCGTGCGAGGCGACCAGGGAGAACAGGCGCAGACGCACCGGATCGCCGAGCGCCTTGAACATCCGCGCCGTCCTTTCCGCCTCTTCGGCGGTGAAGGGACGTTCGGACAGCGGCGGGCAGCAGGGCGCCACGGCTTCGGCACCCGCGGGTTCCAGCAGCGGCAGCACCTCGACATTCGACATACGTCTATGTTGACACATGTCGAACCAGTGAGCCGGGAGTCGGTCCGGTGCTGATCGAGCGGACGATCGGCGTCTAGACCATGCCGAGCGCCCGCATCGCATCGCGTTCGATGCGCGAGAGCTTGTGGAGCATGGAGCCTGCCTGCGTGAGGTGCTTCGCGTCGCCGGATTCGCCTGCCGTTGCGATGAGTGCGGCCACCTGCGTCCAGAGCGTGGCGGCCTCGGCGTACAGGCTGTGGCCAGTGCGCAGATGGCTGCTGTCGATGAGCTGGGCACACTCGGCGAGGAAGTCCCGGTAGAGATTGCGGAACAGGGCGCCGCCGGTACCGGCCCTCTCCATGAGGAGGGCGGTCCGTGGCAGGTCCTCCCTCGGATTGTCGCTGCGCTGCAGCCACTTCGGCACCTGCTCGGCGGCCTTCTCGATGCCCCGGTGGCCCAGGTTCGCGATGGGCGGGTTCAGGAACGCGTCGGCGCAGGTCCTTATCGCCGGGACGATCCGGTCCTGCGGTGACGTCGGACTACTGGGCGCCGTGAGGGTGAAGGAGCGGTGCCTGGCGGTCATGGGGCCGCGCTCGGCCCTGGCCCTGGCGAGGGTCGCGAGGCTGGTCGAGACGGCTCCGCCCTGCGGGTCGGTGTCCACCAGGTAGGCGTCCTGATCGTCGTAGCCGTACATGGCCACGACGTGCCCGCCGAAGTGCACCTTGGTGCTGAAGTAGTCCAGGTGGTAGCTGTCGAGTTGAAGGCCGACCGGCCGACCGGCGTCGATCGGTGCCGCCACGTTGTGCCATGCCTTGCGCGGGGAGGTGGTCTCCCCGACCCTCAGCTCAAGTCCGAGTGCGGCGGCCAGGTTCCTGGTGAGCTCGAACGGCTTGACCCGGCCTCCCAGGAAGGGAAAGCCCATGCTCCTGCTGTCCCAGTAGATGAAGGAGAGCCCGGAGCCGAGCCCGAACAGCATGGGTTCGGACAGGTCCAGTCCCTCATGCCGCAGCAGCACGCCCAGCGTCGTCGTCTCGCAGTGCTGCATGCCGCGGACATCGATGTCCTTCACCATGGTCATGCCGGTGATTCTCCTCCCGGGCCGGACGGCGGCGCCGCGGATGGGCGTGAAAGACCTCAAGTCCGAGGCGCTTTCCAGGTGCGTCCAAGGTGCGTCCAAGGTGCGTCCAAGGCGCGTCCAAGGTGCGTCCGGGGTCCGTCTGCCGGGCAAGGCCACCTTCCGGTTTCGATAAGTGTCTATGTTGACGCTTGTCGAAGCAGGTGTCATTCTGGCCGTGCAAGGTATCGACGAATGTCGAATCAAAGGGGAATCCCGTGAGCACGCCCACCGCCGACCAGCTGCCCGTCGTGGTGATCGGAGCAGGCCCCGTCGGCTTGGCCGCCGCCGCCCACCTCGTCGAGCGCGGCATCGAACCGCTGGTCCTGGAAACCGGCCCGTCCGCGGCCACCGCCGTGCGGGACTGGTCGCATGTGCGCCTGTTCTCCACCTGGGCCGAACTCGTCGACCCCGCCGCCGAGAAGCTGCTGGCCCCGACCGGGTGGATCCGCCCCGACGGGACCACGTACCCCACGGGCGGTGACTGGGCCGAGCGCTACCTTCAGCCGCTGGCCGACGTCCTCGGCACCAGGGTCCGCTTCGGCGCGACCGTGACCGGGGTGGCCCGCGCGGGCCGTGACCGGATCGTCGACTCAGGCCGCGACGAGCAGCCCTTCACCGTGCACCTCGCGCACGCCGACGGCCGCGAGGAGCGGATCACCGCCCGGGCCGTCATCGACGCCTCCGGCACCTGGTCCGTACCCGGCCCCATCGGCGCGGACGGCCTGCCCGCGCTCGGCGAGAAGACCGCCGCCGAGCGGATCTCCTACCGGGTGCCCGACCTGAAGGACCCGGCGGTCCGAGCCCGCTACGCGGGCAGGCGCACCGCGGTGGTCGGCTCCGGAGCCTCCGCCTTCACCGCCCTGGCCTCGCTCGCCGACCTGGCGAAGGACGAGGACGGTACGCACGCGGTGTGGATCCTGCGACGAGGCATCGGCGCCGGTACGTACGGGGGCGGCGAGGCCGACGAGCTTCCCGCCCGCGGCGCGCTGGGCCTGCGCGCCAAGGCCGCCGTCGAGGCCGGCCACGCAACCGCCGCGACCGGCTTCCGTACCGAGGCTGTCGAGCGCACCGCCGACGGGCGCCTGGTGCTGGTCGCCGAAGACGGCCGCCGCCTGGACCGAGTCGACGAGATCATCGTCCTCACCGGCTTCCGCCCCGACCTGTCCTTCCTCTCCGAGATCCGCCTCGGCCTCGACGAACGCCTCCAGGCCCCGACCGCGCTGGCCCCGCTCATCGACCCGAACGTCCACTCCTGCGGCACCGTCTACCCGCACGGCGTGAACGAGCTGTCCCACCCGGAGAAGGACATCTACCTGGTGGGCATGAAGTCCTACGGCCGCGCCCCGACCTTCCTCGCGATGACCGGTTACGAGCAGGTCCGCTCGATCGCCGCATCACTCGCCGGTGACCAGGAAGCCGCCGAGCGCGTCGAGTTGACGCTGCCCGAGACCGGAGTGTGCGGTGGGGTGGGCCTGTTCGACGACCCCGACGCCGCGCAGAGCGGGGAAGGCGGCGGATGCTGCGCAGCCCCCGCGACCCTCCAGATCGGGATCGGCGCACCGGCCTCATCCAGCGGAGGCTGCTGACACGCCACCCCACCCCTCACCCACCAGGAGGCATGCCATGTCCCGCGTACAGCTCGCCCTCCGCGTCCCCGACCTCGCCGCGTCCATCGCCTTCTACACCAAGCTCTTCGGCACCGGACCGGCCAAACTCCGCGACGGCTACGCCAACTTCGCCGTCACCGAGCCGCCGCTGAAGCTCGTCCTGATCGAAGGCGCGGCAGGCGAGGACACCCGCATGGACCATCTCGGCGTAGAGGTGGCGACGACCGAGGCCGTGCACACCGCCACCACCAGGCTCGCCGAAGCCGGGCTGGCCACCGTCGAGGAGAACGACACCACCTGCTGCTACGCCCTCCAGGACAAGGTCTGGGTCCACGGCCCCGGCCGGGAACCCTGGGAGGTGTACGTCGTCAAGGCCGACGCCGACACCCTGGCCGGGCAACAGGGCGGCACCTGCTGCACCGGCCCGTCCGAGGCGGTTACGGAGCCGTCGGTCACCGCAGCCGGCACCTGCTGCTGACCGCCCGATGACAGACCTCGGCACCAGCGAGGCCGCGCCCGGAACGGGGGACCGGGCGCGGCCTCGCGCGGTCCTGCCCGCCCTGTGCGCCACCCAGATCACCAGCTGGGGCATCGTCTACTACGCCTTCCCGGTCCTCAACGCGCGCATCACCGCCGACACCGGCTGGTCCACCACCGCCACGACCGGAGCCTTCTCCAGCGCCCTGGTCGTGTCCGCGCTCGCGGGGATACCCATCGGTCGCATCCTCGACCGCCGGGGCCCGCGCGCCGTGATGACCACCGGATCACTGCTCGGCGTGATCGCAGTGCTCGCTCTCGCGCACGCACCCAATCTGGCTGTCTTCACGGCCGCTTGGCTGCTCGCCGGGCTGGCCATGGCCTCCACCTTCTACCAGCCCGCATTCGCCGCCGTGACCCGCTGGTGGGGAAGGGACAGCGTCCGCGCCCTCACGATCGTCACCCTGGCGGGTGGTCTGGCCTCCACCGCCTTCGCACCACTCACCGCCGTACTCGCCGAATCCTTCGGCTGGCGCACCACCTACACCGTCCTCGCCGTGATCCTCGCAGCCGTCACCATCCCCGCTCACGCCCTCGCGCTGCGCACCCCATGGCCACCCGCCCCGACGCACCACACCCCACAAGCCCCCAACAGCCGGGCAGTAACCCGCAGTCGCCCCTTCCTGGTTCTCACCGCCGCGCTCACCCTCAACGGCTTCGCCATGTACGCGGTCGTCATCGCCCTGGTTCCGCTGTTGCTGGAACGCGGTGCAAGCCCCACCCAGGCAGCCTGGGCCCTCGGCCTCGGTGGCGCCGGCCAAACCCTGGGCCGCACGCTCTACGCCACCCTCACTCGGTACACCGGAGTGACCACCCGCACGGTCACGCTGATCGCCGCGGGCGGCGCCACCACGATGGCCCTCGCCGCGGTCCCCGGCCCCTACTCCCTGCTGCTCCTGCTGTCCCTCGTCGCGGGCATGGTCCGCGGCAACCTCACCCTGCTCCAGGCCACCGCCGTCACCGACCGCTGGGGCACCACCCACTACGGCCGCCTCTCCGGACTGCTCGCCGCCCCGGCCACCCTCGCCTCAGCCCTGGCCCCCTTCGCCGGAGCGGCGCTGGCCGGAACCCTGGGCGGCTACCCAGGCCTGTTCACCACCCTCGCCTTCACCTCCGTCGCAGCAACCGCCCTCGCACTGGGAGGCACACCTGCGCGACCCGGCAGAGCCGCGACAGACCACAAAGGCCGCGACCACGGGTGACGAGTCACCCCGAGGGGCAACCGACCCGTCCGGAGACGCCAACTTGGAGCAAGTGCCCGGCCAACTGCCGCCAAGGGAAGCCGACATGACCACATGAAGGACATCGAGGGCCGGGGCGCCCAGGACGTCCTCCGCGGCACCCGATCGGTGACGTACGAGTACGTGGCAGACCGCGCTCCCGGACCACGAGACCATCGGCATTCCCCTCTCGCCCGGACACGCGCCGTGAACCGATACTTCGAGCCGGACCTGCTGATCACCTGTCACGGCCCCGGGCTGGAGTCATCGATGTGGGGGCGCACGTTCGCATCTGTCTCGCTGTTTGGACACGGTCGTGCTCCGCGTTGCTCTGTCGTCCCGGACGCGGGGCGGGTTCCTGACATCTGTCAGGGACCGTTGAGGTCGGCGGCCCTCTACGTTGCTGTGCGCACCGCTTCTGTCAGTTCGGAATACCCCGATCTCTCCGAGGTCCCTCCGCACGCGCTTTCGCCGGTCGGTCCTCGGTCGTCGGTCGCCACTGCCGGCATCCGGCCGGCCTCCTCATACCCACCGCTGGCCCCTCCCCACAGGAGCAATCGAACCCATGCGTCCTCAGCGATCCCTTCTCGGCGTGGTCGGCACCATGACTCTGGTGCTGGCCTCCGTCTTTGCCTCCGGCTCGGCCCAGGCGGCGTCCTCCGGCACGTCCGCCGTCTCGCCGACGGTCTCACCGGCCGCCCCCTCGCAGCTGGTGCCCGCCGGCAGCTCCGTCACCTGTGACACGGGGAACTTCTGCGCAGGCGTCTGGGACCCCACGGTCAACCAGTGGCGGGTCTTCTTCCTCTACGACTGCAACCGCTACTACCTGTCGAACTGGCACGGCACGGGCGAGGTCATGAACAGCCAGACCGACAACGCCCAGGCGACGACCTACGGCCAGAGCGGCAACGTGATCCAGACCTTCCCGGTCAGCACCGACGCACCCGACGTGGACTGGGAGCCGGTCTGGTCGATCCGCAACTGCTGACCTGACCTGACCTGACCGGGAAGGGAGCGGCGGCGGTCCGCCTCTCCGCACCATCGAAGGGCTCCCGGCGCGTGATCCGTCGGCAGCCGTGCAGCAGTAGCGAGCGGATTGAAGGATCCGCTCGCGTTACCAAAAGGAGGTACTTGCGATTTTCGGTGAATTGGTGAGGCTGGCGGTTTCGGCCGTCGCGGTGGCGGGGTCGCTCGTGGCGGTTACCGCCGGGCCCGCGTCCGCGAGTTCCAACGACTCCGCTTACGGATGCCCGTACGGCGCCGTGTGCATCTACAACAACGCCGACCCGAACTCGGGTATCCAGAGCGGCGGTGTCTACTGGGCCTATGGCCCGCACAACCTCAGCAACCAGTTCGGCAACCACTACGTGATGAACAATCAGTACGGTGGCGCCTGGGTGGAGCTGTGCACCGGCTACAACGGCACCGGCAGAGGCAAATCCATCATCTTCGCGGGATACGGGTTCGTCGAAGATCTGAGCCCGATCAATTCCATTGCGTTGGGCACCGGCGACAACTACCCCTGCAGCCCTCCGTGATCCGCCGCACGTAGCGTGCGCCTTCGCCCGTCGGCCCTTCCCCACGCGGTGCGCAGGCCCGCGGGGGAAAGTTCGGCGAGGATGTCGAGAACGGCGTGGCGGCTCCGTCCCAGGGGCAGAAGCGACCACCGTGGTCGCATGGCCCTCAGGAGGTCCGCCATGACGAACGACCAGATCGCCGAGATCCTCAACCGCCCGCTGAGCCAGGAGCTGCTGGCTCGTGACCTCTGCCGCCTCGCCTACGTAGCGAAGGACGGGACACCGCGCAACATCCCGATCGCCTTCGCCTGGAACGGCAAGGAGGCCGTGATGTGCACGTCGAAGAACGCCCCGAAGCTGGCTTCGCTCCGTCAGAACCCGGTCGTCGCCATCACGATCGACACCGAGGTGCACCCGCCGAAGATCCTGCTCGTCCGCGGCACCGTCGAACTCGACGAGGTCGAGGGCATTCCCGAGGAATACCTGGAGATGAACGGTTCCTACGAGATGACGGCCGAGCAGCGGGTCGAGTGGGAGGCGGAGATCCGCTCGCTCTACGACGGCATGGTCCGCATCGTGATGACGCCGACGTGGGCGAAGCTGATCGACTTCGAGACGACCCTGCCCAGCGCGGTCGAGGAACTCGTCCAGCAGCGTGCGGAACGTCAGCGGCAGAGTGGCGACAGCGCGCCGTCCGACGAGCCGGGAACGTCCACGTCATGACCGAGGTCGGAATCGCCTTTCGGGGGCGAACCGCATGGTCGGCTACTGCGCGAGAGCCGGGTAGAGAGCGGTGACCGGTGCGGAGAGCGCGGTGTGCACCTTTGTGGTCAGCTCGTCGACGAACAGCTCGTGGTCTCCGGCTTCGACGGCGTCGAGGATCGCGGAGGCGACGTCGGACGGCTTGTTCATCCCGGCCGGGTCGTTGCCTGCCTGCATCGGAGTGTCGGTCGGGCCGGCGTAGACACCGAGGACCTGGACGCCGGCAGGTGCGAGTTCGAGTCGGAAGGCGTTGGTCGCCATCCACAGACCCGCCTTGGAAACACTGTGAGCCTTGCCGATGGCGAGCCAGCCGAGCACGGAGCCGACGTTGACCAGCGCGCCCTTGGCCGAGCGAAGCGCGGATGCCAACGTCTGGGTCAGGCGGATCGGGCCCAGCAGGTTGGTGTCGATGGTCGTCGTGATGTCCTCGGCCGACGCCGTCAGCAGGTCGCCCTTGGGGTAGACGGCCGCGTTGTTGATCAGGATCGTCGTGTCGCCGGCTTGCCGCGCGATCCGGTCGACGGCTTCAGGGTCGGCAACGTCGAGCCGCAGGGGTACGACACGCTCGTCGCCCCACTCCTTGGGGCTGCGCGCGGTCGCGTACACGCGTCGCGCGCCGCGGTCGAGGGCGGCTTTGACCAACTCGGTTCCGAGTCCGCCGTTTGCGCCCGTGACGAGGACGGTCGCGCCGTTGAGGGAGGTCATCGTGGTGTTCCTTTCCTGGACAAGGCTTTCGTGGTGCGCCCGCGGTCGGTCTGCCGGCCGCGGGAGTTCGTGGGTACGGCGGTCGGCGCCGGGCGCGTGCGCCGCGTCGGGCGGTGCCTGGGTGTCGGGCTCGTCGTCGGCCGGGATCGGGTAGAAGAGCAGGCAGTTGCCGGGTGGTCGGCGAGGCGGTTCCTTGGCCACGGCGTCGCCTGACTCGGCTGTCATCGTGTGGCGCCACGGCGTTTGACGATGCCGAGGCAGGCCACCGCGGCGGCCAGTTCGACGGCGGCGATGGTCCACCAGCCGTGCACGAACGCGGTGTGCGCCGACTGGTAGGTCGTCGGGGTGCCGAGGATGGCGACGAGCACGGAGACGCCCAGGACGAAGCCGATCTGGCGGGCCATGTTGATGACGGCACTGCCGGTCGACGCACGATGCTGGGGAAGGTCGTGGGTCGCGGTCGCCAGGATGGTCGGCAGCGCCAACCCGATGCCGATGCCGACGAGCAGATGACCGGGGAGCAGTTCGCTCGCGTAGTGCGACCCGTGCGCACCGATGCGGGACAGGGTCAGGATTGTCCCGGCCGCGAATATCGCGCACCCCAGGGCCGACAGGACACTCGCGGGGATCCTGTGGACGAGTCGCTGGGCCAGCACGGTGACGATCGGGACCATCGCGGGTGCCGGCGCGATCGCGAACCCGGTCGTGATGACCGACCAGTGCCAGACGTTCTGCATCCACAGCACGGTGATGAGCAGATAGGCGGACATGCCGAGGCCGAAGGCGACCATGGCGAGGTTCGCCGAGGCGAAGGTGCGCACCCGGTAGAGGTCGGGCTCGATGACCGGGACGGGGTGGTGTTCGGCCCGCCAGGCGAAGGCGGCGAGAAGCAGACCGGCGACGACGAAGCCACCGACGGTCCGGCCGGCACCCCAGCCCCAGTCGCCGCCCTTGACGATCGCCAGGGCGAGTGACCCGATGCCCAGGGTGAGCAGGACGGAGCCGACGATGTCCGGCATGTTGGTGACGCTCGCGTCGCGCGAGTCGGGGACCCTGCGTTGGGCGGCGATGATCGCGAAGACGCCGATCGGCAGGTTGACCAGGAACACCCAGCGCCAGCTCGCGGTGACGAGCAGACCGCCGAGGACGGGCCCGGCCGCCGCGGCGACCGCTGCCACGGCCGACCAGATGCGCACGTAGTGCAACCGCTTCTCCGCCGGTACGGCGGCCAGCAGCAGACCGAGTGCGGTCGGGGTCAGCGCGGCCGCACCGGCGGCCTGCAGCACCCGGAACACGACCAGCCACCACAGGCCAGGGGCGACGCCACACGCCACGCTGGCAAGGGTGAACAGGCCCATCCCGAGCTGGAACATCCGCTTGCGGCCGACCTTGTCGGCCAGGCGGCCGAACGGGACCAGCAGCGCGGCAAAGATGATCGCGTAGGCGTTGAGTACCCAGCTCACGTCGCTGATCGACGAGCCGTGGAAGTCGTCGGCGATGTCGTCGAAGGCGACGTTGACGATGAAGACGTCCAGGTTCGCCATGAACCCGGCGAGCGACAGGATCGCAAGTATCGAACGCGGACTGCGCCCGGCCGGTGGTGGTGCGGCGGCCCGCACAGGAGCGGGCGCCAGGGGGTTCCGATTGGTCATGCCAGGGAGCGTAGGTGCGCCAACTTCATTTTTGCAAGTGAACTGCGATAGGGAAAGTCTACGGCAGTTCGAGCAGGCTGCTATGCTCCATGCGTGAGGCGTAAAGAGTTCGGTCAGTACTGCGGGCTCGCTCGCGCCCTGGAGCTCATCGGTGAGCGGTGGGCCCTTCTGGTCATTCGAGAGCTGCTGGCCCGCCCCGGCCGGTACACGGATCTGCTCGAAGACCTGCCGGGCATTCCGACCAACGTGCTCTCCACCCGGCTCAAGGAGCTGGAGGAGGCCGGCATCGTCGAACGGCGCATCGCCCCGGCTCCCCAGCGCGGTGTGGTCTACGCCCTGACCAAGGAGGGGGAGGGCCTCGAAGCCGCTGTCCTTACGCTCGCCCGCTGGGGGAACACACAGCTCGGCGAGCACCAGCCCGGCGACCTCGTACCGCCGTCCTCACTGGTCATGGGACTGCGTGCCACCTTCAACCGCGACGCGGCAAGCGGGTTGACCGCCTCGTGGGAACTCCGAGCGGCCGAGGTCGTTCTGCACGCCGTGGTGACCGACGGACACCTCACCAGCGGTGTCGGGCCCGCGCCGACCGAACCCGATCTCGTGGTGACCATCGCGGCGGACGCGGTGCCTACGTACAGAGAGATCATGCAGGCCATCAAGTCCGGCGAGGTCGAGCTGTCCGGCCCCAAGTCGTTGCTGGCCACCTTCGCCCGTGTCTTCACCCCGCAGTCGACCTAGAGGGTGTCCGGGGAGCCTGACGGCGGGCGAAAATACATGACTTCGTCCTCGTCCTCCGCTGTACGTTGTGCTGGCGCATCGAAGAAGGGGAGTTGCGTGGGCGGCCCACCGCGGCGCGGCGTACTCACCGCCATGAGGTCGGGGAAGGGCCAGGAGCGGTGACCACCGAGGTCCGCTCTCCCGCCGCTGAGGTTCACGGGTGCCCGGCACGTGCGCACGAACTGCGCGCCCGGGCCCTGCCCGCCGATGTGTTTCCGCAGGTCAGAAGAGTTCTCGAGGTATTCCCACCATGTTCCTGACGATCAGTACCACCGGCACTCCAGAGCGCCCCGCGACCGACCTCGGTTTCCTGCTGCACAAGCATCCCGACAAGGCGCAGGCGTTCTCCACCTCCTACGGAAAGGCGCATGTCGTCTACCCCGAGGCGAGCGTGGAGCGTTGCACGGCGGCGCTGTTGCTGGAGGTCGACGCGGTGGCACTGGTCCGGCGCGGCAAGGGCAAGGGTCGCGGCGGAGCCCCGGACGCGGCCCTCGCGCAGTACGTCAACGACCGGCCGTACGCCGCCTCGTCCCTGCTCGCCGTGGCGCTGAGCAGCGTGTTCTCCAGCGCGATGAAGGGCACCTGCCAGGCGAAGCCCGAGCTGCCCGCGCGCCCGCTGCCCCTGCGCGTCGAGGTGCCCGCACTGCCGGCCCGCGGCGGCGCCGACCTCGTACGGGCGCTGTTCGAGCCGCTCGGCTGGACGGTGAGTGCCGAACCCGTGGCCCTGGACACCGAGTTCCCCGAGTGGGGCGACTCGCGGTACGTGAGCCTCGTACTCGAAGGTGAGCAGCGGCTCGCCGACGCGCTGCGGCATCTGTACGTCCTGCTGCCGGTTCTCGACGACGCCAAGCACTACTGGGTGTCGTCCGACGAGGTCGACAAGCTGCTGCTGGCCGGCGAGGGCTGGCTGCCGGAGCACCCGGAGCAGAAGCTGATCACCAGCCGCTATCTGTCCCGCCGTTGGTCGCTGACCCGGCAGGCCATGGAGCGCCTCGAACTCGTAAGGCTCGCCGAGACGGACGACAGCGCGGTCGAGGAGATCGACAACGCCGTCGACGAGCAGACGGACACCGAGGAGAAGCCCGTACCGCTCGCCGTCCAGCGGCGTGACGCGATCGTCGGCGCGCTGAAGGGCACCGACGCCGTACGGGTCCTCGATCTGGGCTGCGGACAGGGTCAGTTGGTTCAGGAGCTGCTCAAGGACACGCGGTTCACCGAGATCGTCGGGGTCGACGTCTCGATGCGCGCGCTCACCATCGCCTCCCGGCGGCTCAAGCTGGACCGGATGGGCGAGCGGCAGTCCGAGCGCGTCAAGCTCGTCCAGGGTTCGCTGGCGTACACCGACAAGCGGCTCAAGGGGTACGACGCCGCCGTGCTGAGCGAGGTCATCGAGCACCTCGACCTGCCGCGGCTGCCCGCCCTGGAGTACGCGGTGTTCGGTTCGGCGCGCCCCAGGACCGTGATCGTGACGACACCGAACGTCGAGTACAACGTCCGCTGGGAGACCCTCCCCGCCGGCCATGTCCGGCACGGCGACCACCGCTTCGAGTGGACGCGCGAGGAGTTCCGCGGCTGGGCTGGGACGGTGGCCGAACGGCACGGGTACGACGTGGAGTTCGTGCCGGTCGGACCGGACGACCCCGAGGTCGGACCGCCCACGCAGATGGCGGTTTTCACCATGACCACTCGGAACACGAAGGAGGAGAAGGCCGCATGACCGGTACCGACAGCAACAAGGTTCGTTCCCTGCCCGTCACCGACCTGTCCCTCGTCGTGCTGATCGGCGCGTCCGGGTCGGGCAAGTCCACCTTCGCCCGCAGGCACTTCAAGCCGACCGAGGTGATCTCGTCGGACTTCTGCCGAGGGCTCGTCGCCGACGACGAGAACGACCAGAGCGCCAGCGGCGACGCCTTCGACGTCCTGCACTACATCGCGGGCAAGCGGCTCGCGGCGGGCCGGCGCACGGTCGTCGACGCGACCAACGTGCAGCAGGAGAGCCGTAAGCAGCTCATCGAGCTGGCCAGGAAGCACGACGTGCTGCCCATTGCCGTCGTGCTCGACGTGCCCGAGGAGGTGTGCGCCGAGCGCAACGCCTCGCGCACCGACCGCGCCGACATGCCGCGCCGCGTCATCCAGCGCCACACCCGCGAACTCCGGCGCTCCCTGCGGCACTTGGAGCGCGAGGGGTTCAGGAAGGTGCACGTCCTGCGGGGTGTGGAGGAGATCGAGAGCGCCGAGGTCCGCACCGAGAAGCGGTACAACGACCTGACCCACCTCACCGGTCCGTTCGACATCATCGGTGACATCCACGGCTGCGCCTTTGAACTGGAGTCGCTGCTGGGCAAGTTGGGCTACGCGGACGGCGTGCACCCCGAGGGGCGTACGGCCGTCTTCGTCGGCGACCTCGTCGACCGCGGCCCGGACACCCCGGGCGTACTGCGCCGCGTGATGTCCATGGTCGGCTCGGGCAACGCGCTGTGCGTGCCGGGCAACCACGAGAACAAGTACGGCCGTCACCTCAAGGGCCGCAAGGTCCAGCACACCCACGGCCTCGCCGAGACCATCGAGCAGATGGAGGGCGAGAGCGACGAATTCAAGGAGCGCGTACGGGAGTTCGTGGACGGGCTGGTCAGCCACTACGTCCTCGACGGCGGCCGGCTCGTCGTCTGCCACGCCGGACTGCCCGAGAAGTACCACGGGCGTACGTCGGGCCGGGTGCGCTCGCACGCGCTGTACGGCGACACCACCGGCGAGACCGACGAGTTCGGGCTGCCGGTGCGCTACCCGTGGGCCGAGGACTACCGGGGCCGGGCGGCCGTCGTCTACGGCCACACCCCGGTCCCGGAGGCCACCTGGCTGAACAACACCATCTGCCTGGACACCGGTGCCGTGTTCGGCGGCAAGCTCACCGCGCTGCGCTGGCCGGAGCGCGAACTCGTCGACGTACCGGCCGAGCGGGTCTGGTACGAGCCGACGAAGCCGCTGGCCTCCGAGGCGCCCGGCGGACACGAGGGACGGCCGCTGGACCTCGCGGACGTGCACGGCCGCCGGGTCGTCGAGACCCGGTACGCCGGACGTGTCTCCGTACGCGAGGAGAACGCGGCCGCGGCCCTGGAGGTCATGAGCCGCTTCGCCGTCGACCCGCGGCTGATGCCGTATCTGCCGCCGACCATGGCGCCCACGGCGACCTCCAAGGTGGAGGGCTACCTGGAGCACCCGGTCGAGGCCTTCGCGCAGTACGAGGCCGACGGCGTCGCGCGGGTCGTGTGCGAGGAGAAGCACATGGGGTCGCGGGCGGTGGCGCTGGTGTGCCGGGACGAGGAGACCGCGCGTGAGCGGTTCGGCGCGACCGGGGTGTCGGGCGCGCTCTACACCCGTACCGGACGCCCCTTCTTCGACGACTCCGCCGTCACCGAGGAGATCCTCGGGCGGGTCCGTGCCGCCGTCACCGAGGCGGGTCTGTGGGAGGAGCTGGAGACGGACTGGGTGCTGCTCGACGCCGAGCTGCTGCCCTGGTCGCTCAAGGCCTCCGGGCTGCTGCGCTCGCAGTACGCCGCGGTGGGTGCGGCGGCCGGAGCCGTCTTCCCGGGAGCGGTGGCCGCGCTCGAAGGTGCCGCGGCGCGTGGTGTCGACGTACAGGACCTGCTGGCCAAGCAGCGCGAACGGGCCGTCGACGCCGCGTCCTTCACCGACGCGTACCGGCGCTACTGCTGGACCACGTCCGGGCTCGACGGTGTCCGTCTCGCGCCCTTCCAGATCCTCGCGGTGCGGGGCCGGAGTCTCGCGGCCCTGCCGCACGAGGAGCAGCTCGCGCTGATCGACCGGCTGGTGGCGGACGACCCGTCCGGGCTCCTACAGACCACCCGGCGCCTCTTCGTCGACACGGGCGACCCCGAGTCGGTGCGGGCCGGGGTCGACTGGTGGCTGGAGATGACCGGCCGCGGCGGCGAGGGCATGGTCGTCAAGCCCGACCGGGCCGTGGTGCGCGGCGGGAACGGCCGACTGGTCCAGCCCGGTATCAAGTGCCGGGGCCGGGAGTACCTGCGGATCATCTACGGCCCGGAGTACACCCGCCCCGAGAACCTCGACCGCCTCCGCGGCCGCTTCCTCAACCACAAGCGGTCACTGGCCCTGCGCGAGTACGCCCTGGGACTGGAGTCCCTGGACCGGCTCGCGGAGGGTGAGCCGCTGTGGCGGGTGCACGAGGCGGTGTTCGGGGTGCTGGCGCTGGAGTCGGAGCCGGTGGACCCGCGGCTGTAGGCATCCGCCGGTGGGGAGGCGGTGTGGCGGCCTCCCCACCGGAGTTGCCGGAGTGGTGGTGAGCGTCTCAGCCCACCAACCGCAACCGCTCCCCGCACACCCCCACCCGCACGGTCTGCCCCCAGGTCAACTCCAGCGCGTCCCCCTCCATCCCGTCCCCGAACGCGATCAGCCGTTCGGACTCGACGGTGAGGCTGAGGTGGGACGAGGCGGAGAGCTGGCCGGCGACCTGGGACGTGCCGGTCGCCGGTGACGGCCATGCCTCGCGGACGAACCACACCAGGCGGTCCTCCGTGGGGCGTGGCAGGGGCAGTGAGCTGCCCCGCTCCTGCCACACCGACCGGATCCATCCGGTCGCCCCGGTGCCGGTCCCCACCAGCACCCCGGAGGAGGCCTGGGCCTCGACGACACCCCCGTCGCCCGCCAGGTCCAGGCGGTATCGGGCCGTCTGATGTCCGACGGCGCCGAGATAGATCTCGTTGAGCGCGACCAGCCGCTGCGTGTCGTCGGCGACGGCCTCGACCATGGTGAGTTCGTCGACGGCGCTGGTGAGGGCCGCGGGGAGCAGCGCCGGCGCGTCCGCCGGGCGGTGCCGGACCAGGACGCCCGGGTTGCGGCCGGGGTCTGCGTCGATGCCCAACACCGGCTGGCCGGCTAGGTACTTGGCGACGTTCGCCACCAGGCCGTCCTGGCCGACCACGACCACCACGTCCTCCGGCGCGAACAGGAAACGGTCCAAGTCACGCCGCTCGACCAGTGTCTGACGCCAGGTCAGCGGGATCGCCGAGGTCACGTCGGTCAGCGCGCGCCGGGTGCGGCGATGGCGTTCGGCGACCTCCTCGATGTCCCGGCCCCGGGAGGAGAGGAAGAAGGCGGCCTGTCCGTGCGTGCCGTGGTGGGCCACCAACTCGGTGTACTCCGTGGTCCGGTGGACCACCACGACCCGTGGTGCGAGACTCACGCCCGCTCTCCGGTGCCGAACCTGGCGAGCAGCCCGGTGAGCACGTCCGGCGACACCGTCACGCTCTCGATGTTCGGCAGGTTCTCCGCGAGCCGCGTCCCGGTGAGGGCGTGCAGCGTCGCCACGTCCACCTCGCCGTGCACCCGCAGCCATGCCGCCTGGGCCTGTGCCCGTGCCTCGCCCACCTCGCGCGCGCCCTCGGCCTCCGCGCGGGCGAGCCGCACGGACCGGGCGGCCTCGGCGTCGGCCAGCTTCACGGTGCGCGCCGCCTCGGCCTCGGTGAGCTTCACCGACCGCTCCGCTTCCGCCTGAGCCAGCTTCACCGACCGCTCGGCCTCCGCCTGGGCCAGCCGCACCGTCCGGGCCGCCTCGGCGCCCGCCCGTACCGCGTCCGCCGCCGCGTGCTCCTCCGCCTCGCGGCGGGCGTTCGTACCGCGCTGGTCGACCAACTGCTCCTCGCGGCGGGCGAGTTCGATCTGGCTGTCCAGTTCGTTCTCGGCGATGGCCCGCTCCCGCTCGACGGCCACCGCCCGGCGCTCGTACGTGGCCCGGTCGGCCTCCTGCTGGATCAGTTCCCGGGCCGGCGTGCGCAGGGCGCGCTCCACCTCGGGCTCCGGGCGCAGCGCCACCACGCGCACCGCGACCACCTCGATACCGGTGGCCGGCAGGCGGGGCTCCGCGCCCAGGCCGACGGCGACGCGCTCGCGGACCGCCGCCACCCCGTCGACCAGGGCCGCCGACAGCGTCGTACGGGCGAGGACGTCGAGCGCGTGCTGCTGGGCCGTCTCCGTGAGGAGTGTGCCCAGCTGCTCCAGTGGCGCGCCCCGCCACACTCCCGTGTCCGGGTCGATGGAGAAGTCCAGCCGGGCGGCGGCGAGTGCCGGGTCGCTGACCCGGTAGGTGACCGTCGCCTGCACCGCCACGTCCTGGAAGTCGGACGTACGGGCGTGGAAGGTCATCGCCAACTCCCGGTCGTCGACCGGCACTTCGGAGACCGCCGCGGTGAGCGCGCGGAACCAGAAGCTGAGTCCCGGTCCGTCGTGCAGCAGCTTGCCGCCCCGGTGGTGCCGGACGTGTGCCGTCGGCGCACCGCGCAGATGGCGCCAGCCCAGGCGCCGGGTGATGTCGGCCATGTGTGTGCGTCCCCCTCATCCGTTTTCGTCAGTACGACGATAATCGTCGCCGCCTCTAATCGTCAAGAGGACGAGAACGAGAAATCGCGGAAACGGTCGACCAGGGGGTGAAGACGGTCACCGGTGGTCAGGATGGAGGCATGGGATTCCACGTCGACTCCGAAGCCGGGCGGCTGCGCCGCGTCATCCTGCACCGGCCGGATCTTGAGCTCAAAAGGCTCACCCCGAGCAACAAGGACGCCCTGCTCTTCGACGACGTGCTGTGGGTGCGCAGGGCCCGCGCGGAGCACGACGGTTTCGCCGACGTGCTCCGCGACCGCGGAGTCACCGTCCACCTCTTCGGCGACCTGCTGACCGAGGCCCTGGCGATCCCGGCGGCCAGATCGCTCGTCCTGGACAGGGTCTTCGACGAGAAGGAGTACGGGCCGCTGGCCACCGACCATCTCAGAGCGTCCTTCGAGGGGCTGCCCGCGGGCGAGCTGGCGGAGGCGCTGGTCGGCGGTATGACCAAGCGGGAGTTCTTGGAGGCGCACCCCGAGCCGACCTCCGTGCGCTTCCACGTCATGGAGCTCGACGACTTCCTCCTCGGCCCCCTCCCCAACCACCTCTTCACCCGCGACACCTCCGCCTGGATCTACGACGGCGTCTCCATCAACGCCATGCGCTGGCCCGCCCGGCAGCGCGAGACCGTGCACTTCGAGGCGATCTACCGGCATCATCCGCTGTTCCAGGACGAGACGTTCCACGTGTGGTCCGAGGGGCAGGCCGACTACCCGTCCACCATCGAGGGCGGCGACGTGCTCGTGATCGGCAACGGCGCCGTGCTCATCGGGATGAGCGAGCGGACGACGCCCCAGGCCGTGGAGATGCTCGCGCACAAGCTGTTCGCCACCGGCTCGGCGAAGACGATCGTGGCGCTAGACATGCCCAAGAAGCGCGCCCTCATGCACCTCGACACGGTGATGACGATGGTCGACGGCGACACCTTCACCCAGTACGCGGGGCTCGGCATGCTCCGCTCGTACACCATCGAACCGGGCGTCGGCGACAAGGAGCTGAAGGTCACCGACCATCCGCCGGAGCACATGCACCGCGCGATCGCCGCCGCGCTGGGGCTGGACCGGATCCGCGTGCTGACGGCCACACAGGACGTCCACGCCGCCGAGCGCGAGCAGTGGGACGACGGCTGCAACGTCCTCGCGGTGGAGCCGGGCGTCGTCGTCGCGTACGAGCGGAACCAGACCACCAACACGCATCTGCGCAAGCAGGGCATCGAGGTGATCGAGATCCCGGGGAGCGAGCTGGGGCGGGGGAGGGGCGGTCCGCGGTGCATGAGCTGTCCGGTGGTACGGGATCCGGTCGGGTAGCGGTCAGAGGTCAGAGGTCAGAGGTCAGAGGTCAGAGGTCAGCGGTCGGAGGTCAGAGGTCAGAGGTCAGGGCTCAGGGGGAGCGGTCGGCGTCGGCGCGGGGCCTCGAAAGTGAGGCCCACGTCTCGAAAGAGATTCCGTATAGAAATGTGGACCATCGTATAGAATTCCAAGAGTCCCTGTTTACGTAACCCTGGAGCGCCCCCATGGCGACAGTCCCGTACGCCCTCGCCGGCCGCCACTTCCTGAAGGAGCTGGACTTCACGGAGGAGGAGTTCCGCGGCCTGATCGGGCTCGCCGCAGAGCTGAAGGCGGCGAAGAAGGCCGGGACGGAGGCCCAGTACCTGCGGGGCCGGAACATCGCGCTGATCTTCGAGAAGACCTCGACGCGTACGCGCTGCGCGTTCGAGGTCGCGGCCGCGGACCAGGGGGCCTCCACCACCTACCTCGATCCTTCGGGCTCGCAGATAGGGCACAAGGAGTCCGTGAAGGACACCGCGCGGGTGCTCGGCCGGATGTTCCACGCGATCCAGTACCGCGGGGACAGCCAGGAAGGTGTCGAGGAACTGGCCGCCCACGCGGGCGTGCCCGTCTACAACGGTCTGACCAACGCCTGGCACCCGACCCAGATGCTCGCCGACGTGCTCACGATGACCGAGCACACCACCAAACCGCTGAACCGGATCGCCTTCGCCTACCTCGGCGACGCGCGCTTCAACATGGGCAACTCCTACCTGGTCACCGGCGCGCTGCTCGGCATGGACGTACGGATCGTCGCGCCGAAGGCCTACTGGCCCGCCGAGGAGATCGTCGACCGGGCGCGTGAGCTCGCCGTGCGCAGCGGGGCGCGGATCACGCTCACCGAGGATGTGGCGGAGGGGGTCGCGGGTGCCGACTTCGTCGCCACCGACGTCTGGGTGTCCATGGGGGAGCCCAAGGAGGTCTGGGACGAGCGCATCGTCGCCCTCGGCCCGTACGCGGTGACGATGGACGTCCTGCGGGCCACCGGCAACGCGGACGTCAAGTTCCTGCACTGTCTGCCGGCCTTCCACGACCTGGGCACCAAGGTCGGCCGTGACATCCACGAGCGGCACGGCCTGGACTCGCTGGAGGTCACCGACGAGGTCTTCGAGTCGGCCCACTCGGTCGTCTTCGACGAGGCGGAGAACCGGCTGCACACGATCAAGGCGATGCTGGTGGCGACCCTCGCCTGAAGGCTGCGGAAGCTGCGAGGGCTGGGGCTGGGCGGCTGGAGGGGGGCTGCTCGGGCTGTAGAGGGCCTGGGGTGTCTGAGGCGCGACGGGTTACGTCGTCGCTACAGCGGGTTCCGCTGGTGCGGCACCGCCGGCAGCCTGAACCAGACCGCCTTCCCGGAGTCCGTGGGGCGGTGCCCGCACGACGAGCTGAGAGCGCGGATCAGCAGCAGCCCGCGGCCGTGCTCCTGCCAGGGGTCGGGCTCGCCCGACGGGTCGGGGATCGTGAGATCGCCCGGCGGGGACGGGTCCGGATCGTGGACCTCGACCTGGCAGCCGGTCGGCAGCAGCTCCACGACCAGCTCTATGGGCCTGTCGCCCTTGGTGTGCTCCACGGCGTTCGCCACCAGCTCCGCGGTGAGCAGCTCTGCGGTGTCGCTGTCGGCGGCGTGTTCCAGCTCGGCGAGCGCGGTACGGACCAGGGCACGGGCGACGGGCACTGCCGCAGCGGTGTGCGGCAGAGCGATGCGCCAGGAGGCTGGGGCGTGGGGATCGTGCAAGGCGGGTCCGTTCATGGAGCAGGATGTCCTGCTTTCAACTTTAGGAATGGTACGACGCAACCGGACAGAGGCGCTCGGCGGGCTTTTTTCGGGACGTTCGACCTGGTATCGGGCTGCTTACCCAGGTGAACGGTCCGCATCCCGTGTTCTGCGCCCGTCGTTACCGGCCTATCGACGAGTCGTGACTCCGTGACCGCGTTGTCGCGCATTCATGACGGCAGTCGCCAAAACGAAACAGGGCCGTGGGAGGTCAGGCACGTCGGTGCCTGACCTCCCACGGCCCTGTCCGGACGGACGGGTGGTGGGCGTGGGGGAGCCCGGCTCACGCGGGCGAGCGGGGCTCCCCCAGATCGACCATCCCCGCCGTCAGCGTCGCCCCGTCCGCCGGGTCGACCAGGATGAACGCCCCGGTGCGGCGCGAGTCCGCGTAGTCGTCGAGCGCGAGCGGCTCGGCGGTGCGCAGGGTGATCCGGCCCAGGTCGTTGGCGGCCAGTTCGGCGGCCCCGGCCAGATCCTTCACGATCGCCTTGACCGTACGGGTCGTGTGCCTGACCAGGACCCGGTCGCCGACCCGCAGCGGACGGTCGGCCAGATGGCAGACGGCGGCCCGGACGTCCCGGGTGAGCGCGGGCACGTCCGCCCCGGTCGTGATCATGTCGCCGCGAGAGACATCGCGCTGGTCGGCCAGGCGCAGGGTCAGCGACTGCGGGGCGTACGCCTCCCGCGCGTCCTCACCGAGTACGTCGATGCCGGTGATCGCGGACGTCCCGCCGGAGGGGTGGACCGTCACGCGGTCCCCGACGCGCAGCGTGCCGGAGACCAACTGGCCCGCGTAGTGACGGATCTCCGCGTGCCGGATCACGTACTGGACGGGGAATCGCGCCGGTTCGCCCGAGCGGTCGCCGCCGACCGGGACGGACTCCAGATGCCGGAGCAGCGCCGGGCCCTCGTACCAGTCCATGCGCGTCGAGCGGTCCACCACGTTGTCGCCTGCCAGGGCAGACACGGGGATCGGCGTGAAACCGGGCAGGTCCAGCTCGGCGGCGTGGCCCGCGAAGTCCTCGACGATCCGCTCGAACTCCTTCTCCTCGTATCCGACGAGGTCCATCTTGTTGACCGCCAGCACGACGTGCGGGACGCGCAGCAGCGCGGCGATCGCCGCGTGGCGCCGGGTCTGTTCGACGACGCCGTTGCGGGCGTCGACCAGGATGATCGCCAGTTCGGCCGTGGAGGCGCCGGTGACCATGTTGCGGGTGTACTGCACGTGTCCGGGGGTGTCGGCGAGGATGAACCGGCGCCGGGCGGTGGCGAAGTAGCGGTAGGCCACGTCGATGGTGATGCCCTGCTCGCGTTCGGCGCGCAGGCCGTCGGTGAGCAGTGCGAGGTCGGGTGTGTCCTGTCCGCGGTTGCGGGAGGCGTGCTCCACGGCTTCCAGCTGATCGGTGAGGACCGACTTGGAGTCGTGCAGCAGTCGGCCTACGAGGGTGGACTTGCCGTCGTCGACGGACCCGGCGGTCGCGAACCGCAGTGTGTCCACGGTGGTGCTGGTCATCTCTAGAAGTACCCCTCGCGCTTGCGGTCTTCCATCGCGGCCTCGGACATCTTGTCGTCGGCGCGGGTGGCGCCCCGCTCGGTGAGCCGGGAGGCGGCGATCTCGGCGATGACCTGGTCGAGGGTCACCGCGTCCGAGTCGACGGCGCCCGTGCAGGACATGTCACCGACGGTCCGGTAGCGGACGAGACGGGTCTCGACCGTCTCGGTTTTCTTCGGGCCGCCCCATTCGCCGGCGGTGAGCCACATGCCGGCCCGCTGGAAGACCTCCCGCTCGTGGGCGAAGTAGATCTCCGGGAGTTCGATGCCCTCGCGGGCGATGTACTGCCAGACGTCCAGCTCGGTCCAGTTGGAGAGCGGGAAGACGCGGACGTGCTCGCCGGGCGCGTGGCGTCCGTTGTAGAGGTTCCACAGCTCGGGGCGCTGGCGGCGGGGGTCCCACTGGGAGAACTCGTCGCGCAGCGAGAACACCCGCTCCTTCGCGCGGGCCTTCTCCTCGTCCCGGCGTCCGCCGCCGAACACCGCGTCGAACCGCTCGGCCTGGATCTTCTCCGTCAGCGGCACCGTCTGCAGCGGATTACGCGTCCCGTCGGGACGTTCCCTCAACACACCCCGGTCGATGTAGTCCTGTACGGAGGCCACATGGAGCCGCAGCCCATGTGCGGCCACCACACGGTCCCGGTAGTCGAGGACTTCCGGAAAGTTGTGTCCTGTGTCCACATGCAGCAGCGAGAACGGCACCGGAGCGGGCGCGAACGCCTTCAGCGCCAGGTGCAGCATGACGATGGAGTCCTTGCCGCCGGAGAACAGGATCACCGGCCGCTCGAACTCGCCCGCCACCTCGCGGAAGATGTGCACCGCCTCGGACTCCAGAGCGTCCAGATGCGAGGGCGCGTGCCGGGGGAGCACGGGCTGCGGAAGCGTGTGCTGGGCGAGCGCCTGCGCGCGCTCGGGCGCCGCGGGGGTCGTCGGGCCCGGTGTCACACGAGCCCCCTGGCGGCCAGCACCGCGTGCACCGCGTCCGCCGACTCCTCGGGCGTCTGCGACTGCGTCTCCAGGGACAGGGCGGGGTCCAGCGGTGGCTCGTACGGGTCGTCGATCCCGGTGAGGCCGGTCAGTTGCCCCGCGGCCTGACGCGCGTACAGGCCCTTCACGTCCCGCTCGCTGCACACCTCGACCGGAGTGGCGACATGCACCTCGATGTACGGCGTGCCGCTGGCCTCGTGCCGTTTGCGCACCGCCTCGCGGCTGTCGGCGTACGGGGCGATGACCGGTACCACCGCCAGCACCCCGTTGCGCGCGAGTACCTCGGCGACCAGGCCGATGCGCTGCACGTTGGTGTTGCGGTCCTCGCGGGAGAAGCCGAGGCCGGTGGAGAGGAAGCGGCGGATCTCGTCGCCGTCGAGGACCTCCACGCGGTGTCCCTCGGACCGCAGCCGGCCGGCGAGGAAGCGGGCGATGGTCGTCTTGCCCGCGCTCGGCAGCCCGGTGAGCCAGACGGTGGCTCCCTGGGCGGTGGGGGGCTTCTGACAGCCCCTGGCCGTGGTGGTCATGCGCGCTGTCCCTTCGAGGCACCCGCGACGCGGTGCCGTTGGTCGGAAAGTTCGTGGAGGTCGTGGAGTTCGCGAACCTCGTGGAGTTCGCGGAAGAGGGCCTCCCAGCGGGGGTGCACGGCGTCCGGTCCGTACGAGGCCGCCGTCAGTACGGCGGCGACGCCCATGTCCGCCCGCAGCGCCCGGTCGCCCATCAGCTTGGCCATGGCGTCGGCGAGCGCGTCGGGGTCCTCCGGCGCGACGAGCAGACCGTCGACTCCGTGCGTGAGCACGTCCGAGGGCCCCGTCGGGCAGTCGAAGCTCACCACCGGGAGCGAGTGGCTCATCGCCTCGATCATCACCATCGGCAGCCCCTCGAAGCGCGAACTGAGCACGTAGAAGGAGGCCTTGGCGAGTTCGTCGTCGAGCCGGTCCGTGTGGCCCATCAGGAACACGTGGTTGTAGAGGTGGTGCTCCTCGATGAGCTCCCGCAGCTCGGCCTTCTTCTCGCCGCTGCCGTAGATCCTCAACTGCCAGTCGGGGTGCGTCTCGACGAGCTTCGCCCATGCCGGGATCAGCAGGTCGAAGCCCTTCTGCGGGAAGAGCCGGCCCGCCGCCACCGCGATCTTCGAGCGGTGGTCCGAAGGCACCTGGTCGAGGGAGTGCACGGCGTTGGGGATGCGCACGACCCGGGTGCCGGGCAGCAGTTGCTCGTACTCCTCGCGGTCCCGTTCCGTCAGGACGGCGACCGCGTCGAAGCGTGAGTAGGTCTCCCGGATGCGCTGCCGCACGTCGTGCTTGTGGGTGCCGTGGTTCATGTGCTCCTGCGCGACACGCACCACGCCGCCCGTCGCGTGCTCCGCGGCGAGGAAGTTGAGCGCGGGCCGCGTCGTCACCAGGACCCCGTCGCGCAGCGAGGAGAGGTACGCGATCAGCCGCTGTTCCACGTAGCGGTTGAAGTAGCGGTAGCCGAACTCGCCGCACGGGATGTGCCGCGCGGGCTGCTCGGTGAGCCGGCCGCGGCGCCAGTCCTGCCAGCGGCCGACCACGCCCGAGGGCGGGGTGTGGGCCTCCTCGCGCAGGTCGACGACCGTCGTGACCTGCACTCGCGGGTCGAGCGGGAACTGGAGGTCGTCACGGCGGCGCAGCGCGCTCACCAGCTCGACCTGCCAGCCCGCCTGCACCAGGGAGTTGGCCTGGTTCATCACCGTGCGGATGGTGCCGCCGCGTCCGTACGCGTGCAGGAGCAGATAGCGGACCTTCGGCCGCCCTCCGATCTGATGGATCGTCATGTTGCGGCTCCCGTGCGGCACTCCAGCGAAAGGTTGTCCTTCACCGTGTAGTACGGACGCACGCCGATGCCGCGTACCCGTTGCTCCGGAAAGACCATGATCTTTTTCTTGCCGTGGATGTCGTCGAGCCGCCGTCCGGCCCGCAACTCCACTTCGCCGTCGGTGAGATGGATGTCCCACTCCTCGACACCAACACCAACACCGACCCCGATCCCGTTCTCGGCCTCGGTGGTGTCGGTCGCCGCCGCCAGGTCGGCGACAGGCAGTTCGCCCTCGAAGCGGTCGCCCTTCACCTGCGCGGGATAGTCGAGGCGCTGTTCCGCGTGGCTCCGGCGGGTGAGCAGCAGCCGCCACTCGCCCTCGGCGGGATGCCCGTGGATGTGTCCGACGAGTCTCACGCGCCCGTCACGCGGCCAGACCTCGGCTATCTCGGCGTGCGGCTTCACGAGGTGTAGCCCCAGGCCTCGCACATCGGTCGCAGGATCTCCGGTATCTCGTCCTCGGCGGGCAGCGCCCGGCCGCTCTGCACCTGCCCTGTGCGGATCTTGTCCCGCCAGTCGCCGAGGCCCTTCACGACCTGGATGTCGTCCTTCCTGCCGTAGTCGAGCATCGACGCCTCGAAGTCCACGTCCAGGAAGGCGCAGAGGCGGCGCATCTCCTCCTCGGGGCCGGCGGTGATCTCCTCGTAGCGCAGGGTGTGGCCGCCGGTGATCCCCTCGCGTGCGTCGTCGACGGCCCGCATGTAGCGCAGCGCGTCGGCGGCGGCCTCGTCGAAGGTCCGCTTGCCGGGGTCGCCCTCGTGCCAGGACCGGGCGATGGACACCGGGTGGCGGAGCAGGAAGACGAAGCGGGCGTCGGGCCAGCAGTCCCGGATGCGCCGGTACACGAACGCGTTGCTCGGCGTCTTCTCGACGATGAAGTCCTTGCCGGACCTGACCAGTTCGCGGTGCATGACCCGGTCCCAGAGCAGATGCTCCAGATCGCCGCGCTCCAGGTCGAGGGCGCTCATCGCGCGCTGCGACAGCCTGCTGCCGAAGTCGACCTCCAGGCGGCGGATGTGCAGCTCGTGCGGGGAGTGGAACCGTGAGTGCGCGTTCAGGAGCATCCGCAGCAGGGTCGAGCCGGAGCGCACCGGCGACATGATGAAGACCGGCTCCCGAAGCAGCCGGTCCGTCGCGAGGTCCACGGGCGCGGGACATCGGTACACCGGCGTGGGCCGCTTGCCGGGTTTCGTCGCTGCCTTCTTCGGCCCCGGCGGTGCGACGGCGGTGGCCCTACGCACCTGGAGGCCGGTGGTGGCGGAGAGCGCCCGGTTCAGACTGCGCATCAGACTCATGCGTCACGACGCTAGGTAAGGATTATGAGAAGAGGGACTGAGCAGCCTGAGCGTTGCCTTAGCGGTCCATAGTGTGGCCGGCGTCACATGGTTTCGGGTTTGGGATCCTTCTCCGGTACGCCCGCGAAGGCGGCCCCCGCGTCCCGCAGCCGCTCGTGGAGCGCGCGGAAGACGGCCACCGAGCGGGCGCCGGGCCAGTCCTCGGGCAGCAGCGCGGGAGCCAGTCCGGGATCGGCGTACGGGAGATGACGCCAGGTGTCCAGGGCGAGCAGGTAGTCGCGGTACGCCTCCTCCTCGGGGGTGTCGTCCCGCGCCTCCCAGTCGTGCAGCACGCGCTCGTGGGTGTCGAGAAACGCCTCGTGCTGCTTGGCGATCGCGGCCAGGTCCCACCAGCGGGCGACCGCGTCGGCCGTCGCCGCGAAGCCCAGGTGCTCGCCGCGGAACAGTTCCACGTACGTGTCGAGCCGCAGCCGTTCCAGCGTGTGGCGGGTCTCCTCGTAGAGGCGGGCGGGCGCGAGCCACACCCCGGGCGCGGCCGTCCCGAAGCCGAGGCCGGACAGACGGGAGCGCAGTACGTGACGTTTCTGCCGCTCGGACTCCGGCACGGAGAACACGGCGAGCACCCAGCTGTCGTCCTCGGGGGGCGAGGCCGCGTAGACCCGTCGGTCGCCGTCGTCGAGGAGCTGCCGCGCGTCCGGCGACAGCACGTACCCGGCCGCGCCCGACGCCGTGCGCGCCGGCACGAGCAGCCCGCGGCGTTTGAGCCGGGACACCGACGAGCGCACGGAGGGCGCGTCCACGCCGACCGCGGCGAGAAGCCGGATCAGTTCCGCCACGGGTACGGGACCAGGGGCGAAGCGGCCGTACGCGCCGTAGAAGGTGACGATGAGGGACCGGGGAGTGTGCTGCTCGGACACGTTGATCACTCTAGATCGTCACCATCACGCTTGATCGCCTTCCAGGGGCATGGGATCACTTTCCGTTCGTACGGAACCGCCTTCCGTACGTACCGGGTTGACGTCCGCGCGCAGCCGGAACCGCTGCAGCTTGCCCGTCGCCGTGCGCGGCAGCGCGTCCAGGAAGACGATCTCGCGCGGGCATTTGTACGGGGCCAGCTCCGACTTGACGAAGGCGCGCAGCGCCTCGGGGTCCCGGCGGGCCCCGGGCCGCAGGACCGCGTACGCCACCACGACCTGGCCGCGCGACGCGTCGGGATGCCCCACGACGGCCGTCTCGATCACGTCCGGGTGACGCAGCAGCGCGTCCTCCACCTCCGGGCCCGCGACGTTGTACCCGGCAGAAATGATCATGTCGTCCGCGCGGGCCACATGACTGAAGTAGCCGTCGGAGTCGCGGACGTAGGTGTCGCCGGTGATGTTCCAGCCGTCGCGTACGTACTCCCGCTGCCGCGGGTCGGCGAGGTAGCGGCAGCCGACCGGGCCGCGGACGGCGAGCAGTCCGGGTTCGCCGTCGGGCACGGGTTCACCGGAACCGTCGACCACGCGCGCGTGCCACCCCGGCACGGGAACGCCGGTGGTGCCCGGGCGGATGTCCTCGTCGGCCGCGGAGATGAAGATGTGCAGCAGCTCGGTGGCACCGATGCCGTTGATGATCCGCAGGCCCGTGCGGTCGTGCCAGGCCTGCCAGGTGGCGGCCGGAAGGTTCTCGCCCGCGGAGACACAGCGCCGCAGGGACGTGACGTCGTACGCGCCCAGCTCGTCCAGCATCGCGCGGTACGCGGTCGGCGCGGTGAACAGGACCGACACCCGGTGCTCGGCGATCGCGGGCAACAGCTGCCCGGGACCCGCCTGTTCGAGCAGCAGCGCGCTCGCGCCGGCCCGCATCGGGAAGATCACCAGACCGCCGAGCCCGAAGGTGAAGCCCAGCGGGGGACTGCCCGCGAAGACGTCGTCGGCATGGGGCCGCAACACATGCTTCGAGAAGGTGTCCGCTATTGCCAACACATCGCGGTGGAAGTGCATACAGCCCTTGGGGCGGCCGGTCGTGCCCGAGGTGAACGCGATCAGCGCCACGTCGTCGGCCGCGGTGTCCACAGCTGGGTACGGCTCGTCGGGGGCGTCGCGGTTCAGCAGGTCGTCGGGGGAGTCCCCGCCGTACGTCGTGATCCGGAGGCCGGGGATCTCCGCCTTCGCCAGGTCGTCCACCGACCGGATGTCGCACAGCGCGTGCTCGACCCGGGCGATCCCGCACATCGTGGTCAGCTCGTGGGGGCGCTGCTGGGCGAGAACGGTGACGGCGACCGCGCCCGCCTTCAGGACCGCCAGCCAACATGCCGCCAGCCAGGGTGTCGTGGGCCCCCGCAACAGGACGCGATTGCCGGGCACCACACCGAGTTCACCGGTCAGGACATGCGCGATGCGGTCGACGCGGGTGCGGAGCTCGCCGTATGTCCAGGTGTCACCGGAGGCGGTACGGAAGACCGGGCGGTCCGGGGCGGTGCGGGCGAGGAGCTCCGCGGCGCAGTTGAGGCGCTCGGGAAAGCGCAGTTCCGGGAGGTCGAAGCGGAGCTCGGGCCACTGGTCCGGCGGCGGCAGACTGTCGCGCGGGAAGGTGTCGACGTCCCGGGGGTTCCTGGGCTCCATGGTGGTTCGCCCCCTTGTCGTGGTGGGGTCGCACCTGGAGCGTATCGTCTTCATGACGGCAGTCAATGGGCCGCGATAGCCGGCCCTTGCCGCCTGCGGCCCGGCCTGTGCCGGGCGGGATCCGAGGAGATCCGGGGAGAACCGAGAGATCCCAGGGAGCGTCAGGCCGCGATGGTCAGCTGCTCGGCCGGCACCCGGTGCGGGGCGACGACACGGCCGTCGGGCAGCAGCGCGCCGGTGTCGTCGAAGACGATCGCGCCGTCGCACAGCAGGTACCAGCCCTGCTCGGGGTGCGCGGAGACGATGTGCGCCTCGTCGCGGTGGGAGAGCTCGGAGCGGTCGGCGGACGGGCACGAAGTCCGGTGGGAACACATGGCGTACCTCCACGTGCGAAGGGTTCGGCGGAGTTGTCGCCGCCTCTTGCGGATAGACCATCCTCCTGCCGCGAACTCATCGGAACAGCGGGAAGGGAAGCGTGACAACACGCGGACAACACTCGGACGTGCCCAGGACGGATGGTGCGGACTCGCCACCAAAGGGGTGATGATCACGCGCGCGAGCACACCGGGCCGGTACCTGTGGAGACCCCCCACTCCAGGAGGTACTCCAATGCCATTGCGCCAGGTCATGGGCACAGCCGCCGGTGCCGCGCTGCTGCTCCTCACCGCCCCCTCGTCCGCGCACGCGGTCGCCCCCTCGCTCGAACCCTCCCAACTGTCCGGGCCGTTCGAGACGGTGACCGTCGATCCGACGGGCCGTGTCACCGCGGACGGCACGGTCACCCTCTCCGGCACCTACCGCTGCACGGGCAGCCGCGGACCGGTCTTCGTGAGCTCCTCGCTGGGCCAGGGCGAGGGCAAGTCACGCAAGGGGGTCGGAGGCACCAGCGCGGTCTGCGACGGTGCCGAGCACCGCTGGACGAACACCGACCGCACCGAGCCGGGACGGTTCAAGCCGGGCGCGGCCCGCGTCGAGGCCACGGTGATGGAACTGCGCTCCGGCGGCGGCCTTCCGCTGCCGTACTTCCACGCGCGACAGCAGCAGGACGTCACGCTCGTCGACTGACCGCCGACGAGCACGTACCGGGCCGGGCCCGCCCGCCGAGTCCCAGGAGACCGGCGGGCGGGCCCGGTTCGGCTTCACCGGCTGCGGCCCGTGCCGCTGCCGCCTGTGCCACTGCTGCCCGTGCCGGGCCACGGTCGTCCCGGTCGGTCACCGCGATCCCTGCCGGGAGCCGTCCTCGGCCGGCAGGCAACCGTCCTCGTCCGCGGGCCCGTTCACATAGCTGGAGTCCAGCCGGTACAGCCCCGCCCGCCGCACTGTCAGCCGCGTCCAGGGTCCGTCCGGCCGTACGCAGGCCCCGGCGGCCCGCAGCCACGGCGAGTACCGGACCCGGACGGTCACGGTCCCGGGCCCCGGCACCCTCAGCACCACGGACGCCTCGCCCGCCCGCACCACCCGCGCCGGCGCCGAGACGAGGGGCTCCGCGTCCCGGACGCGGTAGATCCTCCAGTACGCGTCGTGCCACACCGGCTCCAGCCAGTCCTGCCCGGAGGTGACGAGCGCGGCCTCGTGCTCGGCGGGACCGTCGGGCGTCCCGTCTGGCACGACGACGTATCCCACGGCCCAGTGGCGCAGCCAGGCGTGGTAGCGCGGAGCGTCGAGCGCACCCTCGTAGAACAGCCGTCCCCGCTCGACGTCCAACTGCCGGTTCCAGCCCCGCATCAGCTGCGCGTGCGGCGCGAAGAGGGTGGCCTCGCGGTGGTTGCGGGCGGGCACCACCTCGACCCGGTCGCGATCCGCGTCGAGCCGGTCGAGTTCGGCGAGCACCCCGCCGGTGTGCGTGGCCCAGGCCGGCACCGACGTGGTGACCCGCAGGTCGTTGGCGGTCGTCGTGGTGGTCCAGGCGACCGACGCGGCGAGCGCGAGCGCGACCGGGGCGACCCAGCGCGGGGAGGTCCGCCACCAAGAGGTCCGCCACCAGGAGGTCTGCCGCACGGAGGCCGTCCGTACGAAAGCCCGCCGTACGAAGGCCCGCCGTACGAAGGCCGTCCGCAGGGCGGACAAGGCGTCACCGGACCCGGCCGCGCCTCGCAGGCACAGGAGCAGCACCGCGGGGGCGAAGAGCGCCGCGAGCCGTTCCACGTTGGTGCCGATCGGCGAGGGGACGAGACAGGTCAGTACGACTCCGACGGCGTACACGGCCGCCCCGCCCCGCAGCACCCGCCAGGCGCGGGGAGCCGCCCACAGCACGGCGCCGGACAGCAGCAGGGGCAGCAGCACGCGGACCGCGGGCATGGGCTGCTCGCCCTGGAAGGGAAACAGCAGTGCCGTCGAGGCGCAGACGACGACGGGCGGCACGCAGAGCGCGAGGCACTTGGCGTACCGCCGGTCGAGCAGATACCCGGCACCGGCCACCAGCAGGAAGAGCCCGGCCACCGGACTGGCCAGGGTGGCCAGCAGCGCTCCCAGGGCACCCGCGGTCAGCCGGTCCCACCGCTCGGGACGGCCCGCCACGGCCAGCAGTCCCGCGAGTCCGAAGGCCAGCCCGAGGGCGAACGTGGTGCGCCCCGAGGCGACGTTGGCCCACAGTCCGAGAGCGCCGAGCAGCGCGGGCCACAGCGGCGCCCTGGCGACGGTCCGCTCAAGCAGCGTGCCCAGCAGCCAGGTGGCGGCCACCCCGGCCAGGACGGAGGCGGTCCGTACACCCAGCATCGCCATCAACGGAGGGGACAGCACGCTGTAGTTGGCGGTGTGCGTACCGCCGTACCAGAACAGTCCGTACGCCGAGTCCGGGTTCCGGGCGAAGAATCCCGCCCAGGCGTACTGGGCCGCGAGGTCGCCGCCGCCCGTCGCGAGAAGCGTCGCCCACACCCCGTACAGCGGAAGGACGGCGAGGACGGCGACCACCGGGACGCGGCCCGCCCACAGCCGGAGCGGCCGGTACGCGGGCCTCCGGGGGACGTCGAGGACGCCGTCGGGTCCGGAGGGTGCGGTGGCGACCGCGGAGAACGGCTGTACGTGCATGAAGGCTGTTCCTGGGGCAGAGCGGGCGGGGCGGGAGGGACTGCTGGGGAGGTAGATGCGATTCCCTCCGTCGACGTTCATTTGACGTTCATTCTTCGATGTCCACGGAGGGGCGAAGGAACAGCCCTACCAGGCCACGTTCCGTGGCCCCGCGCGGCCTTTGTGCCGCACGCCCGAAAACGCCCGCCCGGTCCAGTGACCGGTCCAACGAACCTCGGCCGCGGCCGTCACTTTGATCGATTGATCGCTACGATGGAGTCATCGCGCGAAACTCGATCGTGCGAGCCGCGGGCGGTGGTGACCGGGCGGCGCGGCGGACGTGGGCGGGAGCGGTGGGGACATGCGGGAGTCGGCGCGGACGCGGCAGGACCGGATCGCGGAGACGGTGCGGGAGCGGGGTGTCGCGCGCATCACCGATCTCGCCGACGAACTCGGCGTCTCCGTGGTGACGGTGCGCCGGGACGTCGAGGACCTGGCCCGGCGCGGTGAGGTGCGCCGCGGGCACGGGGTGGCGCGTTCACTGCGGCCGGTGCCCGAGGAAGCTCCTGTCGGCGGCGACGCGGTCGCCATGGTCGTACCGGAGAGCAACACCTATCTCACCGAGGCCGTGCAGGGCGCGCGGGAGGCCGCGGCGAAGGCCGGTCTGCGGCTGGCGCTGCACATCACCGCGGGTGACGGCGGTTCGGAGCGCGAGGCGGTACGCCAGGCGGTGGACGCGGGGGCGCGCGGTCTGTTGCTGTCGCCGCACTGGCGCACACGCGCGGAGGCGGAGGCGGACCACTCGTGGCTGGCCGCCCTTGACGTCCCCGCGGTGCTGGTGGAGCGGCGCCCCGCCCGGGCAGGCGGGATCTACTCACTGGACTGTGTGCGTACGGACCACGCGTACGGCGTGCATCTGGCGCTCGGGCACCTGGTCGGTCTCGGGCACCGGCGGATCGTGCTGGCGGCGCGCGACGACAGCCCCACCGCGCGGGTCATCCGCGCCGAGTTCGCCGAGCAGACCGCCGCCCGGGGGCTCGCGGAGGGATGCCCCACGATTCTCAGTTCGAGCACCGCGGGTCCCGACCCGCGCGTCGCCGATCCACGGGCGGCCGACCTGGTCGAGGCGGTCGGGGAGAGCGGCGCGACGGCGGTGCTGATCCACAGCGACATGGACGCGCTGATGCTGGTGCAACGCCTGCTGGCGGCGGGGATCGACGTGCCGGGGCGCTGTTCGGTGGTCGCCTACAACGACGTGGTCGCCGACATGGGGCCGGTGCCGCTGACGGCCGTCGCCCCGCCCAAGACGGAGCTCGGCCGGACCGGGGTCGAGCTGCTGCTGCGCCGGCTCGACATGGCGGGCGGCGGGCTGCGGCCCGGGGCCAGCCGGCACGTGGAACTGCTGCCGGGTCTGGTGATCAGGGAGTCCACGGCCGCGCCGGTGGTCTGACCCCGTCCACAGCCGCCCGGCGTTCGGACTTGTTCGTTTGACCGTTTTAGTTTCTTCTGTTCGATGTATTGACGCCTTTTTCGTCTGACGCTGAGGATGCCCATGACCCAGCAACGACGCGGGAGGGCCCATGCCTGCTCAACGCCCAGCGGCCAGACGCTCAGGTGCGGCCGTGACGGCACTGCTCACGATCTTCGCCATGCTGCTGGTGGCGGGCTGTTCCGGCGGCGGGAAGGGGGACAGCGCCGGGGACGGGCCGGTGCACGTCACCTTCTGGTCGGCGCTGCGCGGCAGCCAGGAGGTCGTGGACGAGTACAACCGCACCCACACCAGGATCAAGGTCGACTTCGAACAGGTCCCCTCGGGCGACCAGGGCGGCTGGGCCAAACTCAGCAACGCCGCACGGGCGGGCAACGCCCCCGACGTCGCCACCATCGAGTATCCCCAGCTGCCCAGTTACGCCATCGACGGTGTGCCCCGCGACATCACGGACATGCTGCCCGACTCGGTGCGCCGCAAGATCCTGCCGCAGGCGATGGACCTGACCACGTTCGAGGGGCGCACCTATGCCCTGCCGGTCGACATCGAGCCGATGGTCTTCCTCTACCGCAAGGACCTGTTCACCAAGTACGGCATCCCCGTCCCCAGGACCTGGGCGGAGTTCGAGAGTTCGGCCCGCAAGCTGAAGAAGGCCAGGCCCGACTCCCGTATCGCCTCTCTCTTCACCACCGGCGGCACGCTCGCCATGGCCGGCCTCAGCTGGCAGGCAGGCGCCCAGTGGTACGACACCTCCGACAAGTCCTGGACCGTCTCCATGGACGACGCCCCCACCCGCAAGGTCGCCGCGTACTGGCAGCGCCTGGTGGACGACGACCTGGTGCGTGTCGAGCCCTCGTCCAGCCAGCAGTGGCGGGCGCATCTGCAGAGCGGTGAGACGGCCGGCTGGCTGGCGGGCGCCTGGGCGGCGGGCTCGATGATGGCCTCCACCCCGGGCGGCAAGGGCAAGTGGGCCATCGCCCCCTCCCCGCAGTGGGACCCGAAGAAGCCCTCCCTGGGCACCCAGGGCGGCTCGACCTTCATGGTCACCAAGGACAGCGAGCACCCCGAGGAAGCCCTGGAGTTCATCACCTGGATGGTCACCAGCCCGGACGCGCTGAAGGCCAAGCTCGCCAGCGGCGTCAGCAGCGCGTATCCGACCGTGCCCGACCTCGTTCCGGTCGCCCGCAAGGAGATGGACACCAGCTACTACGGCGGCCAGGACATCTTCTCCCTCTTCCAGCGGGAGGCCGAGCTGATCTCCACCCGATGGAAGTGGGGACCGCGCATGGTCTCGACGATCAGCTCCGGCGACGACGGCCTCGCGCGGGCCGGTGTCGGCAGCGGAACCATCCTGGAGGCCCTCCGGGAGGCACAGAGCAAAACCCTGCCCGACCTCAAGAGCCTCGGCCTGTCCGTCACCTCCCGCTGACCGGCAGCCGTGCCGCACCGCGCCGCGTCACACCATGCCCCCGCACACCACCCCTCCAGAGCCGCACATCAGGTTGGATCCGAGGTGCATCCGTGAGCACAGTGATGACTCCCAGAAAACGGACGGGGACCACACCGCCACCGGCGGACCCCGCCCGCACCCGCAGAGCCGGACGGCGACAGCAGAGGTTCGCCTACGTCACGCTCCTCGCCCCGTTCACGGCGCTGCTCGTCGCCGTGTTCCTCGTCCCCGTCGGCTACGCCGTCTACCTCAGCTTCTTCTCCGAGGACCACGACGGCCTCGGCTTCGGCGGCGGTCGCACCATCTTCACCGGACTGCGCAGCTACCTCGCCGTGCTGCAGGACCCGAGCTTCGTCTCCGGCTTCGGCTCCATCGCCCTGTACTGCGTGATCTTCGTCCCGCTCGTCGTCGCCGGCTCCCTGGGCCTCGCCCTGCTGCTCGACTCCGGACTGATCCGGCTGCGGCGCACCGCGCAGATGCTGCTCTACCTGCCGCACGCCGTGCCCGGCATCATCGCGGCGGTCATCTGGCTGTACCTCTACACACCGGGGCTCAGTCCGGTCATCAAGCTCTTCGCCGAGGCCGACATCACCATCGACTTCCTCGGCCTGCACACCGTGCTCCCGTCGATCGTCAACATCGCCCTGTGGAGCGGCCTCGGCTACAACATGGTGATCTTCTACGCCGCCCTCCAGGCGCTGCCGCGCGAGGTGCTGGAAGCGGCCACGATCGACGGGGCCGGAGGCGTCCGCACCGCGTTCCAGGTCAAGATCCCCATCATCCGGGGGTCCGTCCTCATGGTGTGCATGTTCTCCCTCATCGGCGCCCTGCAGCTGTTCACCGAGCCCATGCTGATGAACCAGGCCACGCCGATGGTCAACTCCCGCTTCACACCGAACATGTACATCTACGACGCGGCCTTCCGCCGCAACAACTACGGACTCGCCTCCGCGGCCTCCGTCATCCTCCTCGTCGTCACCTGCGCACTGTCGTTCGCCGTGACGCGCTGGGCCGGCCGCCGGGAACGGAGCGCGAAATGACCACGACGACACCCACGACCACCTCCGCCGGGGCGCCCACCAAGCCACTCGGCCGCCCCTTCGGGAAGTCCGGGCTCACCAGCCGCGGCGTCGCCAACGCCGTCGTCCTGATCGCCGCCCTCTACACGATGCTGCCCGCCCTGTGGCTGCTGTTCGCGTCCACCAAGAACGCCGACGCCCTCTTCGGCAGCGACATCTTCTCCCTCGGCGACTTCTCCCTCTCCCGCAACCTCTCCGACCTCTTCGCCATGGACGGCGGCCTCTACGGCGAGTGGTACCTCAACAGCCTGCTGTACGCGGTCGGCGGCGCCCTGGTCGGTTCCCTCATCAGCGTCTCCGCCGGATACGCCTTCGACAAGTACGAGTTCCGGCACAAGGAGAAGCTGTTCGGTCTCGTCCTCACCGGCGTCATGGTCCCGCAGACCGTGCTCGCCCTCCCGCTCTATCTGGTGGCCTCCGAGATCGGCCTGGTCAACACCTTCTGGGCGGTCTTCATACCCGTCCTCTTCAACCCCTTCGGCGTCTACCTCGCCCGCCTGCTCAGCAGCGGCTACGTACCCAACGAGGTACTGGAGGCGTCCCGCGTGGACGGCGCCGGCGAACTGCAGACCTACATACGCGTCAGTCTGCGCATGCTCGGCCCAGGATTCGTCACCGTCTTCCTCTTCCAGCTCACCGCCATCTGGAACAACTTCTTCCTGCCGATGGTGATGCTCTCCGACCAGCACCTGTATCCGCTGAGCCTCGGGCTCTACACCTGGAACAGCTCCGCCACCGTCTCGCCCGAGTACTACCCGCTCGTCGTCATCGGCTCGCTGCTCGCCGTCGTGCCGCTGATTGTCGCGTTCGTCACGCTGCAGCGTTACTGGAAGTCCGGCCTGACCGCCGGAAGCGTCAAGTGATGCACCGTCAAGTGATGTGCAAGGAGACCCAGTTGACCCGTAGGAGCGCCAAGTGACCCACCCCGACCTCCGGCCCCGTCCCCGACCGCGTGCCGTGCTCGCCATGGCACACAGGACCGCGGAACAGGTCCTCGACCCGGATGTACGGGCCCGGCTGGCCGCCCTCACCGACATCGACCCTGAGCTCGTCCTGGACGACCTCACCACCCCCGCGGCCCACCGCGCGCTCGCCGACGCCGAGTTGCTCGTCACGGGCTGGGGCTGCCCGCGCATCGACGTGGCGGTGCTCGACGCGGCACCCCGGCTGCGCGCCGTCGTGCACACCGCGGGGACCGTACGCCACCACATCACCGCCGCCTGCTGGGAGCGCGGCCTCACCGTGTCCTCCGCCGCCGCGGCCAACGCCGTGCCGGTCGCCGAGTACACCCTCGCCATGATCCTGCTCGCCAACAAACGCGTCCTCGACACCGCCCGGACCTACCGCACCGAGCGCCGCCGCATCGACTGGAACGCACGCCACCCCGACGCGGGCAACTACCGCAGGACCGTGGGCATCCTGAGCGCCTCCGTCATCGGACGCCGGGTCATCGACCTGCTCCGCCCGCACGATCTGAACGTGCTGCTCCACGACCCCTTCGTCACGGACACCGAGGCCCGCGACCTCGGGGCGGAGCCGGTCTCCCTGCCCGATCTGTTCACGGTCAGCGACGTCCTCAGCGTGCACACACCGCTGCTGCCCGAGACCCGCGGCCTGGTCGGCCGCGAACTGCTGGGCCGGCTCCGCACGGGCGCCACGCTGATCAACACCGCGCGCGGCGCGGTCGTCGACCAGACCGCTCTCACCGGCGAGGTGGTGTCCGGGCGCATCAACGCGGTCCTGGACGTCACCGAGCCGGAGGTACTGCCCGCCGACTCCCCGCTGTGGGACTGCCCGAACGTCCTCATCACCCCGCACATCGCCGGCTCGAAGGGCGGCGAACTGCGCCGCCTCGCCGACCTGGCACTGACCGAGATCGAGTCGTACGCCCTCGGCCGCCCCTTCGCCCACCCCGTCCGGCCCGAACACCTGGCCCGCCTCGCCTGACGTGCCCCGCCCATCGCAGCCGCTCTCGGAAACCGCCTCAACGGACTCTCGGAAACCGACGGAACGAACAGGAGACATGGCCACTCCCATGCCTGAACACCCGCTGCCCACGGCCCCCGAAGAAGACCGCACCCTCAGCCCGCACACCGGCTACACCCGTGCCCACTGGGAAGCCACCGGCGACCGGCTGCTGGCCGCCGCCCTCCGATACGCCACCCCCGGCCACGCCCTGATCGACCTGCCCGGCCCGCCCTCGCAGTCGGGGGTACGCTCCGACGGTCTCGAAGGGTTCGCCCGTACGTTCCTGCTCGCCGCGTTCCGCACCGCCGGGGCGTCCGGCAAGGACCCGCACGGATTCCTGGAGCGCTACACCGCCGGCGTCGCGCGCGGCACCCGCACCCCCGGCCGCGACGACGCCGAGTCCTGGCCCGAGATCGGCCACCACGGCATCCAGGGCCAGCCCATGGTGGAGTCGGCCTCCGTGGCGCTCGCCCTGCGGCTCACCACGCCCTGGACCTGGGACACCCTCCCGGCCGCCGACCAGGACCGCGTCGAGCAGTGGCTGCGCGGCGCGTTGCGGCACACGCCCGCCCCCAACAACTGGTACCTCTTCCCGCTGACCGTGGCCGGATTCCTGGAGTCCGTGGGACGGGGCGACGCCGAGACGCGCGGGGCGATCGACCGGGCGCTCGGCCTGCTGGACGGCTGGTACCAGGGCCAGGGCTGGTACTCCGACGGCGACGGCCGCTCCTTCGACCACTACAACGGCTGGGCGCTCCACTTCTACCCGCTGCTGCACGCCCATCTCACGGGCGACCGCGCGCTGCTCGACCGACTCGGCCCGCGGCTGCGGGAGTTCCTTGAGGGGTTCGCGCTCCTCTTCGACGCGAACGGTGCGCCGATTCACCACGGGCGCTCGCTGACGTACCGTTTCGCGGCCGTCACCGCCGTGGCGCTCGGTGCGCTCACGGGTGAGACTCCGCTCGACCCGGGCGTCACCCGCCGCATCCTCAGCGGGGGGCTGCGCCACTTTGTCGACCGGGGTGCGCCGACCGCGGACGGGCTCCTCGGGCTCGGGTGGTACGGGCCGCACGAGGCGACTCTTCAGCGGTACTCCGGGCCCGGGTCGCCGTACTGGGCCTCCAAGGGGTTCCTCTCGCTGCTGATCCCGGCCGACGATCCGGTGTGGACGGTCACGGAGGGTTCAGCGCCGGTCGAGGGGGCAGACCGTGTGCTCGCCCTTCCCGCGCCCGGGCTGCTCGTCCAGACCACGGGCGGGGACGGGCTGGCGCGCCTGCACAACCACGGCAGCTACAAGCTCGACTCGCGGGAGCCGGAGCGGGCGCCGGGCAACCCGTTGTACGCGCGGCTCGCGTACTCCACCCGTACCGGTCCGACCGGCGCGGCCAACGCCGCCGACAACCATGTCGCGTTGTCGGCCCGTGGCTTGCGGAGTGCCCGTGTACGCATTCATCCGCTGGGTGCCGGGCGGGACTGGCTCGCCTCGTGGCATCGGCCCGTCTTCCCGGCGGGCGGGCCCGTGTTTCCGTCTGCGCGGATCGAGAGCCTGACGCTGGCCCGCGGCAGGTTCGAACTGCGTGTGCATCGCACGGTCGGTGTGCCGGTGGGGACGCCGGTCCATCACAGCGGTTGGGCCGTCGCGGTGTCGCCGGGGGCCGTCCCAGAGGTCCAAGAGGGCTCGGAGGTACGGCTCGACGGGGCGGAGGTGACGAGTCAACTGGTTGGGCTGCACGGTTGGGAGACGCAGTGCGTGGTGCGGGCGCCGCAGGGGACGGCGTATGGGGCTTGGGCTCTTGTTCCTGAACTCACCGGAGTGGTTGGGGCGGGGGCGGAGGTGGAGTCGGAGGGTGAGGGGACGGTGTTTGTTGCGTTGGCGTCCCTTACGGGGGAAGAGGGCGCGGCGCCGCTTGCCGGGCAGGTCGGTGTTGAGGTGAGTGGGCTTGTTGTCGCTGTTCGCTGGGGCGATGGGGTGCGAACGGTCGTGGACTTTGGTGGTGGTGTGGGTGGTGCGGTTGGTGCGTGTGGTCTCTCCGTCACCGAAGAGTCGGTGTGAGCCGGGTGTCGCCGAGGCTGGGGCTGTGTTCCGTCACCCTGCGGCACCTTGATGTGGCCGGAGTTCTCGCGGCCGCGGTCGAGGCGGGGCTGGAGTGTGTGGAGTGGGGTGCCGACGTCCACGTGCCTGCGGGGGACGAGGCCGCGGCCGTACGGGTCCGCGGCGCCACCGAGGAAGCGGGGCTCGCGGTGGCCTCGTACGGCTCGTACTACCGCGCCGGGCGTACCGACCCCGCGGAGTTCGACGGAGTCCTTCGCTCCGCCGTGCTCCTCGGGGCGCCGCGTATTCGGATCTGGGCGGGGGTGACGGGGACGGAGGAGGCGTCGCCGGAGGAGCGGGCTGCGGTTGTCGAGGACACTCGGCGTGCGGCGGAGCTTGCGGCCGATGCGGGGGTGTATCTCGCTTACGAGTTCCACCGCAACACGCTCACGGATGGTGCGGATCGTGTGGTGCGGTTGCTGGAGGAGGTGGGGCGTCCTGACGTGCTCACGTATTGGCAGCCGCCGCTCGATGTGGCCGACTCGGATGCGCTTCTCGGTCTCGATGCGGTGATTGACCGCGTTGCCGCGGTGCATGCGTTTTCGTGGTGGCCGGGGACGACTCGGCTTCCGCTCTCCGCGCGGTCCGAGTTGTGGGGTGGGGTTCTTGATCGGCTGCGGGTGGGGGGTGGTGGCGGGCCGTTGGATGTTCTTCTCGAGTTCGTGCCGGGGGATGACGAGAAACTCCTTGCGCGGGAGGCTGCGACGCTTCGGGGGTTGGGGGTGTAGGTAGGGGTTCGCGTTCGTTGTCGGCTGCGGGTTCGTTGTGGCTGGTCGCGCAGTTCCCCGCGCCCCTGGGTGGGTGGGGGTTGCGGCTCGTGGCCTGGGTGCGGGGCCGCGTCGGAATGTGCGTCCGCAGCCGCTGACGTAAAGCGCAGTTGCCGCCCGCTGACCGCCCACTGGTGTCCTCGTAAGCTGCGGCCACACATCCCGCCACGTCCCCTCCGGCCGACGGACCATCCGGCCCCGGGCAGGCAGGGGGGACGGGGGCAGCGCCCCGTCAGGGGCGCGGGGAACGGCGCGAGCAACCCAGGACGGCCGGTGGGTGGTGAACAGGCCCCGGCCACGGGTCTTTAGGGGCGCGGGGAACGGCGCAGTCTTTTAGGGGCGCGAGGAACTGAGCGAGCAACTCAAGACGGGCCGGCACGTGGTGAACCGGCCCTGGCCACGGGTTTTTAGGGGCGCGGGGAACTGCGCGACCAGCCACAACGCACCCGCACCTGGCCCAGAAGCCCCGGCGGAGCCCCGCGTGGGGGATGGGTCGGTTGGGAAGGGAAGGCAGAGGCGTCCGACCGTAGAGATGGGGCACAGGAATGGACATCGAAGCGATCCGCCGGGACACCCCGGGCACGGCGAACCGGGTTCATTTGAACAACGCGGGCGCCGCACTCCTGTCGCGGAGGACCCTTCGGGCCATGACCGAGCATCTGGAGCTGGAGGCGGCCATCGGTGGGTATGAGGCCGCCGGCCGGGAACGGGACCGGATCGACGCCACGTACGCGAACGTCACCCGGCTCATCGGCGGCCGCCCCGACGAGGTCGCGCTGTTCGACAACTCCACGCACGCCTGGAACGCCGCGTTCTACTCCATGACGTTCGCGCCAGGCGACCGCATCCTCACAGGCCGGGCCGAGTACGGAAGCAACGTCCTCGCCTATCTGCAGATCGCCCGCCGTACCGGCGCCGAGGTCGTCGTCGTCCCCAACGACGAGTCCGGGCAGCTCGACACCGCGGCCCTGGCGGAGCTGATCGACGACCGGACCAGGCTGGTCGGTGTCAGCCATGTCCCCACCAGCGGCGGCCTGGTCAACCCCGCGGCCGAGATCGGTCGCATCAGCCGCGCCGCGGGTGTCCCCTTCCTGCTCGACGCCACCCAGTCGATCGGCCAGTTCCCGGTCGATGTCGCCGAACTGGGATGCGACATGCTCACCGCCACGGGCAGGAAGTTCCTGCGCGGCCCGCGCGGTACGGGATTCCTGTGGGTGCGCCGGGAAGCACTGGACCACCTGGAGCCGTACGTCAGCGAGATCGCCTCCGCCACCTGGGACGGGAAGCGGGGCTTCACCTGGCGCGACGGAGCCCGGCGTTTCGAGACCTGGGAGGTGAGCTACGCCAACGTGCTCGGCCTGAGCTCCGCCGTCGAACAGGCTCTGGAGATCGGTATGGACGACATTGGGCGGCGTGCTGTGGGGCTCGGGGAGCTGTTGCGCGACCGGCTGGACGCCGTGCCCGGCGTCACGACGTACGACCTCGGTCGGGAGCGCTGCGCGATCGTGACCGCCAAGGTCGACGGCGTGTCCACCGCGGATGTCGCTGCCGCACTTGCGGCCCACGGCGTCAATGTCACGACCACCGTGGCCGCGCACACCCAGTTCGACACCGAGGACCGGGGCGTCCATCCGCTGGTGCGGCTGTCGCCGCACTACTACAACACCGAGGCCGAACTCGACCGCGCCGTCGAGGTGTTCGGTGAGCTCGCCGCACGCTAGCCGCCGGGTCAGGGGGAGGGGTCCAGGGCCGGTTCGGTCTGTTCCGTGGTGACGGGGGTGGGCTTGGGGACGCGGTTCAGGTAGCGGTAGGTGAAGAGGGAGCCGACGGCCAGGAGGGCGGTGGCTATGACCAGGGTCGCGTTGTAGCCGTTGTCGAAGGCGGAGGTGGCGGCGTCCAGCAGGGGGCGGCCCTGTTCGGCGGGCAGGTGGTCGGCGGTGGCGCGGGCCTCGTCCAGGCTGTCGGCCGCTGTGTCGGGGGTGCCCGCGGGCAGGGTGACCGTGCCGGTGTAGACCGCCGTCAGCACGCTGCCGAGGACCGCGACACCGGTGAGGCTGCCCAGTTCGTACGAGACCTCCTCCACCGAGGAGGCCATACCGGCGCGGTGCGGCGGGGCGCCGCCGATGATCGCGGCGGAGGCGGCGGTCATCGTGGTGCCCAGCCCCGCGCCGGCCAGGATCAGGCCGGGGACGACCCAGCCGGAGCTCTGCGCGGAGTCCAGGAGGGGGACCGCGCCGGGGGTGAGCAGCAGGGTGAGCAGGATGCCCACTGCGCTTGTGGCGAGGCCGCCGCCGATCAGCGTACGCACGCTGACCCGGTGGACCAGCCCACCGACGACGACCCCCGCCACCAGGGCGCCCAGCGCGCACGCGGCCACGAGCAGGCCCGCGCCGAGCGGGGTGTGGCCGATGACCAGCTGGAGGCGCTGGGCCAGGACGAGTTGGATGCCCGCGGTGGCGAACATCGCGAGGCCGGCGCCGAGCACGCCGACGAGCAGGGGCCGGTTGCGGAAGAGCGCGAAGTCGATCAGCGGGTAGGGCTGGGAGCGCTGGCGGCGCAGGAAGGCCCGGAAGCCGAGGAAGGACACCAGCAGTGCCCCGACCATGTGCAGGGGCGCGGGATCGGGCCTGGTGATCTCCTTGATCGCGTAGACCAGGCCGACGAGGCCGGCCATGACGTACACGGAGGCGACCGGGTCCCAGGGCCGGTCGGCGCGACCCGATCCGCCCGGCGCGAGGAACACCGCCGCGACCAGGGCGAGCAGGACGACGGGCACGTTGACCAGGAACACCGAACCCCACCAGAAGTGCTCCAGCAGGAAGCCGCCGAGAACCGGTCCGAGCGCGGTGCCGACCACCGACGTGGTGCCCCAGATGCCGATCGCCACCCCGCGTTCCCGCTCGTCCTCGAAGGTGAGCCGGATCAGCGCCAGTGTCGAGGGCATCATCGTCGCCGCGCCCACCGCCAGGAAGGCGCGCGCGGTGATCAGCATCCCGGGGGAGGGGGCGAAGGCGGCCATCGTCGAGGCCGCGCCGAAGATGACCAGGCCGGCCAGGAAGAGCCGCTTGTGCCCCACCCGGTCGCCGAGTGTGCCGGTGCCCAGCAGCAGGCCGGCCGACACCAGCGGATAGGCGTTGATGATCCACAGCTTCTGCGAGGCGTCGGCGTGCAGGTCGCCGGTCAGGGTGGGCAGGGCGGTGTAGAGCACCGTCATGTCCACCGATATCAGCAACAGCCCTGCCGAGACGGTCAACAGGACCCACCAGCGTCGTGCCTTGCTCATCTCGTACCTCGGATCTTCTGGATTCGACGGTGCGCCGGCCGGGCGCCGAGCCTGTGGGTCACGGAGTGGCCGCTTCGGTGAGCGCGGCGATCCGCTGCCGCAGGGCATCCTTCACCGCGGGCGTGAGGCTCGTCCCGGTGGTCGCCTCGAACAGCCACAGTCCGTCCGCGGCCATCCGGGCCAGGAACAGCTCCAGTTGCGCCGGATCGGGCTCGGACGGCACCGGCACCCACCGGTCCACCAGCGCGTTCCACACCTGCGCCAGCTCCGGGTCGGACGCCGACTCGACCATGAACGCCAGATCCGCCTTGCGCGGCTCGCTCTCCAGGTCCATCAGCGTGTAGGCGATCGCCCGCTCGGCCGCCGTCGCCTCCGCGAAGGCCTTCCCGAGCCGCGCCTCCAACTGCTTCTCCCATCCCTCGGTCAGATACCGCTGGATCGCCATCAGCAGTTCCTCCCGCGTACGGAAGTGGTAGAGCAGGCCCCCCTTGGTCAGCCCGGCCTCCACGGCCACGGACTCCAGGGTCAGGCTCGTGATCCCCTCTTTCTCGGTCACACGGATCGCGGCATCCAGGATCTGGGTTCGAGAGCTCGGTCGCATAGTCGTAACTGTACCATCCGGAAGGTACAGTTACGCAGGTGGAGGAGTTGACTCAACGACGAGGGCCCTTGCCGACCGGTGTTCGTGCTGGTCGGCAAGGGCCCTCGGGTCGGCCGGGTGGGTCAGATGTCGCGGAAGATCTCGATCTGCGCCCCGACCGAGTTGAGCCGCTCGGCCAGGTCCTCGTAGCCGCGGTTGATGACGTACACGTTCCGCAGGACGGACGTGCCCTCGGCCGCCATCATCGCCAGGAGGACGACGACGGCGGGGCGCAGGGCGGGCGGGCACATCATCTCGGCGGCGCGCCAGCGGGTCGGGCCCTCGACCAGCACGCGGTGCGGGTCGAGGAGCTGGAGGCGGCCGCCGAGGCGGTTCAGGTCCGTGAGGTAGATCGCGCGGTTGTCGTAGACCCAGTCGTGGATCAGGGTCTTGCCCAGCGCCGAGGCCGCGATGGCCGCGAAGAAGGGGACGTTGTCGATGTTCAGGCCCGGGAACGGCATCGGATGGATCTTGTCGATCGGCGCCTCCAGCTTGGAGGGCCGGACGGTCAGGTCCACCAGGCGCGTACGGCCGTTGTCCGCGAAGTACTCCGGCGTACGGTCGTGGTCGAGGCCCATCTCCTCCAGGACCGCCAGCTCGATCTCCAGGAACTCGATCGGCACCCGGCGCACGGTCAGCTCGGACTCCGTGACGACCGCCGCGGCCAGCAGGCTCATCGCCTCGACCGGGTCCTCGGAGGGGGAGTAGTCGACGTCCACGTCGATGTTCGGCACGCCGTGCACGGTGAGTGTGGTGGTGCCGATGCCCTCGACGCGTACGCCCAGTGCCTCCAGGAAGAAGCACAGGTCCTGGACCATGTAGTTGGACGAGGCGTTGCGGATGACGGTCGTGCCGTCGTGGCGCGCGGCCGCGAGCAGCGCGTTCTCGGTCACCGTGTCGCCGCGCTCGGTCAGCACGATGGGGCGGCCCGGGGTCACCTTGCGGTCCACCTGTGCGTGGTAGAGGCCCTCGGTGGCCGCGATGTCCAGGCCGAACCTGCGCAGCGCGATCATGTGCGGCTCGATCGTCCGCGTCCCCAGGTCGCAGCCGCCCGCGTACGGCAGCGTGAAGCTGTCCATGCGGTGCAGCAGCGGGCCGAGGAACATGATGATCGAGCGGGTGCGACGGGCCGCCGCCGCGTCCATCGCCCCCATGTCCAGCTCGGCCGGCGGCACGATCTCCAGGTCGACGCCACCGTTGATCCACCGGGTGCGTACGCCGATGGAGCCGAGCACCTCCAGAAGGCGGTACACCTCCTCGATGCGCGCGACGCGGCGCAGCACTGTGCGGCCCCGGTTCAGGAGCGTCGCGCAGAGCAGCGCCACGCACGCGTTCTTGCTGGTCTTCACGTCGATCGAGCCGGAGAGCCGACGGCCGCCGACCACCCGCAGATGCATCGGACCCGCGTAGCCGAGCGAGACGATCTCACTGTCCAGCGCTTCACCGATTCGGGCGATCATCTCAAGGCTGATGTTTTGGTTGCCGCGTTCGATGCGGTTCACCGCACTCTGACTGGTGCCGAGCGCCTCGGCCAGCTGCGTCTGTGTCCAGCCCCGGTGCTGACGGGCGTCACGGATGAGCTTGCCGATGCGTACGAGGTAGTCGTCTGCCATGGCGGCAGGCTATCTCACATATGAGATGGGGCATCTCGGGGGGTCCGAGTGGGTGACGGTCCCTCAGCCGCGCTTGGGGCGCTTGGTCGTGGTGCGCCGCCAGCCGAAGGGGCCCGGCAGATCCATGGAGGTGGTCCGGCGGCCCGTGCTGCTGTGGGTGCGCCGCGGTCCGTTCTTGCCGCCGCTGGTGATGGACCACGAGCGACGGTTGATGTTCAGCCGTACTCCCGGCAGGATCCGGAAGCTCTTGCGGAATGTGAGGGGCATGCGTGCCTCCTTGTCGTCCGTCGCCGGGTACCCCGGATGCCGGTCGATACGCCGAACGCGCTTGCCCCCGGGCGCGGTTCGGGTCCGGGCCGGGTTCCGGATCGGGTCCCTGTCCGTGTCGGAGGCCGCTCCGGACCGGTGTTCGCGGCTGCCCCGCGGCGCGGTTTCGGGCCGTCTTGAGATGGCTTCCGGCGCAGGTCGGCGGGCGTGTCCGTGCGACAGGACACACCCTCCGGGCATGACCGCCCAGCGGTCATGTACTAGAGTTATCTCGACATCGAGATATCTGCCGAGGCGTGCCGCAGCCGCCCGGACCGGTAAGGGTTACCTAACTTAGCCTTACCTTAGCGGATCGGCCAGGAGGGCGTGGCGGCAGGATGCGGTGGTACGCGCACATGAATGAAGGAGACTGTCGTGTCGGCGAACAGCTTCGACGCCCGTAGCACGCTCAGCGTGGGCGACGAGTCGTACGAGATCTTCCGGCTGGACAAGGTGGAAGGCTCGGCCCGCCTTCCGTACAGCCTCAAGGTCCTGCTGGAGAACCTGCTCCGTACCGAGGACGGCGCGAACATCACCGCCGACCACATCCGTGCTCTTGGCGGCTGGGACTCGCAGGCCCAGCCCAGCCAGGAGATCCAGTTCACGCCGGCCCGCGTGATCATGCAGGACTTCACCGGTGTGCCCTGTGTCGTGGACCTCGCGACCATGCGCGAGGCCGTGAAGGAGCTGGGCGGCGACGCGGCGAAGATCAACCCGCTGGCCCCCGCCGAGCTGGTCATCGACCACTCCGTCATCGCCGACAAGTTCGGCACCAACGAGGCGTTCGCCCAGAACGTCGAGCTGGAGTACGGCCGCAACCGCGAGCGCTACCAGTTCCTGCGCTGGGGCCAGACCGCCTTCGACGAGTTCAAGGTCGTCCCGCCGGGCACCGGCATCGTCCACCAGGTCAACATCGAGCACCTGGCCCGGACCGTCATGGTCCGAGGCGGCCAGGCGTACCCCGACACCCTCGTCGGTACGGACTCGCACACCACCATGGTCAACGGCCTGGGCGTACTGGGCTGGGGCGTCGGCGGTATCGAGGCCGAGGCCGCGATGCTCGGCCAGCCGGTCTCGATGCTCATCCCGCGCGTCGTCGGCTTCAAGCTCACCGGTGAGCTCACGCCCGGCACCACCGCCACCGACCTCGTGCTCACGATCACCGAGATGCTCCGCAAGCACGGTGTCGTCGGCAAGTTCGTCGAGTTCTACGGCGAGGGTGTGGCGGCCACGAGCCTCGCCAACCGCGCCACCATCGGCAACATGTCGCCGGAGTTCGGCTCCACCGCCGCGATCTTCCCGATCGACGGCGAGACGCTGAAGTACCTGAAGCTGACCGGCCGCAGCGAGCAGCAGGTCGCCCTCGTCGAGGCGTACGCCAAGGAGCAGGGCCTCTGGCTCGACCCGGCCGCCGAGCCCGACTTCTCGGAGAAGCTGGAGCTGGACCTCTCCACGGTCGTCCCGTCGATCGCCGGTCCCAAGCGCCCGCAGGACCGGATCGTCCTCGCGAACGCCGCCGAGCAGTTCAAGAGCGACGTCCGCAACTACGTCGACACCGCCGACGAGGCCGGCAAGGAGTCCTTCCCGGCCTCCGACGCCCCGGCCAACCACCCCAACGGTGCCCCGTCCAACCCGGTCACCGTGACCGCCGCCGACGGTTCCACGTACGAGATCGACCACGGTGCGGTGACGGTCGCGGCCATCACCTCCTGCACCAACACCTCGAACCCGTACGTCATGGTCGCCGCCGCGCTCGTCGCGAAGAAGGCCGTGGAGAAGGGGCTGACCCGCAAGCCGTGGGTCAAGACCACCCTCGCCCCGGGCTCCAAGGTCGTCACCGACTACTTCGACAAGGCGGGGCTCACCCCCTACCTCGACAAGGTCGGCTTCAACCTCGTCGGCTACGGCTGCACCACCTGCATCGGCAACTCCGGCCCGCTGCCGGAGGAGGTCTCCAAGGCCGTCAACGACCACGACCTGGCCGTGACCTCGGTCCTCTCCGGCAACCGCAACTTCGAGGGCCGGATCAACCCCGACGTCAAGATGAACTACCTGGCGTCCCCGCCGCTGGTCGTCGCGTACGCCCTCGCGGGCTCCATGAAGGTGGACATCACGCGCGACGCGCTCGGTGTCGACCAGGAGGGCAAGCCGGTCTTCCTGACCGACATCTGGCCGACCGAGGCCGAGGTCAACGACGTCGTGGCGAACGCCATCGGCGAGGACATGTTCAACAAGTCCTACCAGGACGTCTTCGCGGGCGACGCCCAGTGGCAGGCGCTGCCGATCCCGACCGGCAACACCTTCGAGTGGGACCCGCAGTCCACCTACGTGCGCAAGCCCCCGTACTTCGAGGGCATGACGATGGAGACCACCCCGGTCTCCGACATCACCGGCGCGCGCGTCCTCGCCAAGCTGGGCGACTCGGTCACCACCGACCACATCTCCCCGGCCGGTGCGATCAAGGCCGACACCCCGGCGGGCAAGTACCTCACCGAGCACGGCATCGAGCGGCGTGACTTCAACTCCTACGGCTCGCGCCGGGGCAACCACGAGGTCATGATCCGCGGCACCTTCGCCAACATCCGCCTGCGCAACCAGATCGCGCCCGGCACCGAGGGCGGCTACACCCGCGACTTCACCGTCGACGGCGGCCCGGTCTCCTTCATCTACGACGCCTCGCGCAACTACATCGAGCAGGGCACCCCGCTGGTCATCCTGGCCGGCAAGGAGTACGGCTCCGGCTCGTCCCGCGACTGGGCGGCCAAGGGCACCGCGCTCCTGGGCGTCAAGGCCGTCGTCGCCGAGTCCTACGAGCGCATCCACCGCTCGAACCTCATCGGCATGGGCGTCATCCCGCTGCAGTACCCGGAGGGTCAGTCCGCCGAGTCCCTCGGCCTGACCGGCGAGGAGGCCTTCTCCATCGCCGGTATCACCGAGCTGAACGACGGCACCACCCCCCGTACGGTCAAGGTCACCACCGACACCGGTGTGGAGTTCGACGCGGTCGTCCGCATCGACACCCCCGGTGAGGCCGACTACTACCGCAACGGCGGCATCCTGCAGTACGTGCTGCGCAGCCTGATCCGCAAGTAGGCGGGCGCCGCAAGTACGCGGTCCAGTACGGCAGTTGAGGGGCCGCACTCCCGGAGACGGGGGTGCGGCCTTTGCCGTGCGGCGGTGACGTGGGGCGCGCGGTCGCTACACCCAGCCCCGCTGGGCGGCCCGTACCCCCAGCTGGAACCTCCCCCCTCGGGGAGTTCACCGCTTCCGGCCGGCTGGCCCGTGCGGAGTCGCCTGCTGCCAGGTCAGGTCGAAGAGCTTCTGCAGGGCCTCGGTCACCGCCGAGTGCCGTACCACGACCGCGCGGTAGCCGCCCGTCTCGGACGCGGTCAGCGGAAGCATCGCCCGACGCCCGTCGACCAGCAGCATCTTGACCGGCACCGAGGGCAACACCCGGGCCTGCTCGCCGAGTTCGACCATCTTCCAGGCATGCGTCAGCACGTCCGGGTCCTCCGTGGCGGTCGGCGCGTCGACGCCCTCGCCGGAGACGACCTCGACCGGCCGGGCGGGCTCCTCGCGCGGCAGCACGGCCTCGTAGGCGGGGGCCATCTCCTCGGCGGTGGCGGCGAGGAGTTCGGACTCCGTCTCGCGCCGCCGAATCAGCGCGCGGATCCCCACCCGTGGGTCGACCGCGCGTAACCCGCTCATGGAGTCCGGGGGTTGGAAAGTCCGAGTGTCAGCAGCCGGTTGCAGGACTCGCGCACCCGTGACGGCGGGCCACCGGTGAGCAGCGCCCAGCCTGCCGCGCCGGTGTCGGGCTGGTTGAGGATCGCCTGGTACACCAGCTCGTCGAAGGCGGAGACCCCCACCGTGGCCCAGGGGCTCGCGGCGGGGGTCTGTCGTGCCGTGTCGTATGCCGTGTTCACCATGGCCCGGCACGGTAGAGGATCTTTGTTGAGGCTGATACACCGCGCCGGGCGGACGGCTGCTCCGGGCCGGCGCGATGAACCGACAGACGGCTACTTCAGGCCGAGGGCCCGCAGCACGGTCTGGTCGATCGCGTTGCCGTCCCGGTCCGTGGCCCGCACGCGCAGCGACACCGACTCGGCGCCCTTCGCGGGCTTGAACCGCGCCTGGCCCTTCTCGACCTTCACCTCCTTCCAGGACGCGCCGTCGTCGTAGGAGGCCCAGGCCTTGAGCGTCTTGGCCCGGACGCTTCCCAGCTGGTTCGCGACCGGCAGCCCGATCTCCAACTCCCGGTCGCTCCTGGCCCGGTTGAGGAGGTCGAGGCCCTCGGGGGCGATGCCGACGGTGAGCAGCGGCAGCGCGCTCTCGGCGTCGGTGTGCGCCGAGGCGAAGGTCCACTCGGTGTGCGTGCTCGTGGAGTACTTCGCCCAGGCGGCCCGGCGTTGCACATCCAGCTCGAAGCGGTACGAGGCCTTGTCCGGCGCCACGTTGAAGATTCCGTAGCCGCCGAGCGTCGAGTCGCCGACCAGTTTTCCGTCCGCGTAGAGCTTGCCCTTCGCGGTGCTGTCGGTGCCGTCGATGTATCCGTAGTGGCCCGGCGTGGAGTCGGTCAACTCGGCCACGGAGAGGGTGACTTTGTCACCTTCGCGCACGGAGAGGCCGTACTCCTCGCTGGTTCCGGGACGGATCACCTGGCGCAGCCAGTTCTCGGTCGGCTCGGTGGCCGGCCGGCTGAAGGTCCGCAGCGGGCTCCACTGACCCCTGAACGTATTCCAGTTGGGGTAGACGACGTGCCAGGTACGGGTGTCGGGGTCGACGTAGTAGTACTCGTCGCGTTCCGTGCCCAGCTGCATGTACACGCTGCTCTCGATGCCGAAGAGCTGCCAGGGGCGGAAGGTGTACAGGGCGTCCGCGCCTATCTCGCCGGCCGTGGCTCCGTGGTAACGGGCAGGCCGCTTCACCGTGTTGGACCTGTCCAGGCTGTACGTCTGGTCCGCGGAGACGGATCCGCTCTGCGCGGCGAGCAGGTTGTAGACGTACGGACTGACCGGCGTGCCACCCAGCTTGAGCGTGACCTTCTTGCCGCTCTGCTTGCCGTTCTGCAGCAGGCCGGTGAGCTTGGCACCCTCCTCGCCGGTGGCGATCATCAGCGGGACGGTGGTCGCGCGGTCCACGGCCTCGACCCAGAAACCGGGCTTGTCGCGGTACACGATGAGGTAACCGGCCCCGGCCTCGGTCGCGTTGTCCAGGGCGCTCTGTGCGCGGTCCGCGGCGCCGACCCTGACCACCGCGAGCTTGCCCTTGACGTCGAGCCCCGCGAAGTCGGCCTCGGTACCGCCGCCCGCGTCCACCGCCTGGACCTTGCGGTCGCCGCTGATCTTCAACGGGAAGTCGTTGTAGGTCTGGGAGTAGTAGAGCGAGGACAGCTCGACCTTCTCGGGGCTGGTGACGCTCGCCGTCAACTCCTTCGCGTAGAGCCGGAACTTGGCGGAGAACTCCAGGGTTCCCTCGGTGACCTTCTCGGTCGGCGTCACATAGACGTGGTCGGTCCAGAAGCCCTGGCTGTAGGTGAGGCCCCAGCCGCTGCCCGGCCCCTCGCGGTGCACATTGGTGCTGAAGCCCTGGAACTCGGAGTCCTGCTTGGTCTTCGGCTTGATCTCCACTGCCTTGCGGGCGTCCAGCACGACCTCCGTGTCCTTGCCGACCTTGATCTCGGGGTTGATGACCACCGAGGTGCCGACGGCCGTCCCACCCGCGTCGCGGTCCGGGATCCAGGTCGACATGGAGTAGGTGCCCGCCGGAACCTGCCAGGTCCAGCCGGAGCCGAGGAAGCCGTACTCGTCGGGGTAGGCGCCGTTCAGCTCCATCAGCGTGTAGATCGAGCCCCCGGTGGGCGGCTTGCCGTCGCGGCCCAGGAGCGAGACCTTGAGGTCGTACGTCTTGGGCGCCTTCTCGAAGCCGACGGCCGTGGTGACCTGGATGCCGTCGGCGGTCGCAGTGACATGGCCCGTGTACCGCCCCTGGGCCTCCTTCGCGGGGTCGACGCCGACCGGGACCGTGGCGGTGCCCTTGGCCGGAACCGTCACCGTACCGTCGCCCGGGACGGCCGCGGCGAGCGACGAGGCGACCTTCAACTCCACTGCCGTGTCAGTGGTGTTGGTGTACGTGATGTCCTTGCTGACGACCCCGGCGTCACCGTCCTCGAACTTGCCGAAGCTCAGTGCCGGAGTCGCGAAGACGCCCTGCCGGACCGCCCGTACAGCGTCGACCCGGCCGTCGCCCTGCTCGAACACGGAGTTGTCGGCGTTCGTCTTCGCCGTACTGGCGAGGGACTGCTTGATCTGCTGTCCCGTCCAGTCCGGATGGGCCTGCGCGACCAGGGCCGCCGCGCCCGAGACATGCGGCGTCGCCATCGAAGTGCCTCCCGCCGTCGTGTAGTTGGCGTCGACCGGCGTACCCATGGAGGTGCCCGAGGCGCGGGCCGCCGTGATGGCCGCGCCCGGGGCGGTGATCTCCGGCTTGACCGCGGAGTCGCCGAGACGCGGGCCGCGACTGGAGAACGGGGCGAGCTTGTCGTCCTTGTCGACCGCGCCCACCGTCAGCGCCGAGTCGGCGATGCCCGGGGTGCCGATGGTCTGCTCGTACGGGCCGGTGTTGCCCGCCGCGACGACGAAGAGGGCGCCCGTGGAGGCGGAGAGCTCGTCGACGCTCTGGCTGAGCGCGTCGGAGGGGCCCGACGCCGTACCGCCCAGCGACATCGACACGATCTTCGCACCGGAGCGGGCCGCCCACTCCATGCCCGCGATGATCCACGAGGACTGGCCCCGGCCGTCGTTGCCCAGCACCTTGCCGACCAGCAGCTCGGCGCCCGGCGCGACTCCCTTGCGTTTGCCGTCCGAGGCCGCGCCCGAACCGACGATCGTGGACGCCACATGCGTGCCGTGGCCATGACCGTCCTGCACCGCCTGGTCCGGTACGAAGCTCTGGGACTCGGCGACCTTCCCCGCGAGGTCCGGGTGCCCGGTGTCCACGCCCGTGTCCAGGACGGCGACCTTGACGCCCTTGCCGTCGTAGCCCGACTGCCACACATCGGGCGCGCCGATCTGAGGGACGCTCACGTCCAGGGACGCCTTCACCTTGGCGTCCAGCCAGATCTTCTCGATGCCGTCGCCGAGCTGCTTCGCGGCCTTCGTGGTGGGTTCGGTGCCGAGCGAGGGGGCGATGTCCGCCCAGAAGGCGGTGGACTTCTTCGCGCTGAGTGCCGCGCCGTCGATGCCGGGCAGCGCGAGCGTGCGGCGCGCTCCGTTCGGAGTCTCGCTGCCCTTGCTGTAGGTGGCGATGACCGGGGTGGCGCCGGTCCTGGCATCGGCGTAGCCCTGCTTCACCAACTGGGTGATGTTGAACAGGGCCGGGTCGAGACGGCCCGCCCGGAGCAGCGGGACGGCGTCCGCGGGGATGACGCTGATCTCGCCCTCGCGCTCGCTGGACAGGAAGGTGGCGGCCTCACGGCCCTTGCCGCGCCGGACGTCGACGGCGTTCCTGCCGTCCGCCCCCGCGGTGATCGACACGGTGTCGCCGGTGAGAAGGGTGACGGTCTGGGTGCCGGTGGCGCCTGGTGTGGTGACGCTCGGCACGGGCGTGGCACCCGGATCGGTGACCGGGGACTCGGGGCCGGCCATCGCCGGGGTGATGACCCCCGCAAGCAGTGCGGCTGCTCCTGCCACGGCCCAGAGGGCGTGGAGTCTTCGCATGTGTGGACTTCCTCCCCTGAACTCTGCAAAGGCTTCCGGCCTGGTGGGCGGAAGCCATGTAACAGAGTGAGCGGTGTGCGGAAGGCGCTTCAAGGGATTCCTGTGGCCAGGGCGTGCCAATGCACCCTTCGGCCACGGCAGTCGACGGAGGCGGGGCCGTGCTCCCGACCAGGGCGCGGCCCTTCGCCTCGCAGGGGCCCGAACAGCGGGGCCTGTTGCGGCCCTTACACCCAGCCGCGTTGGGCAGCCCGTACCCCCAGTTGGAACCTGCTCGCCGCCCCCAGCCGGTCCTGCAGTTCACTCACCCGCCGCCGCAGGGTTCGCAGGCTCACTCCCAGATGGCGGGCCACCGCCTCGTCCTTCATCCCGGCCGCCAGCAACCGGATCAACGTCCGCTCGCTTTCCAGGAGTTCACCGTCGCCGGTCGGCTGGCCGAGCGGTGTCGCCTGCTGCCAGGCCATTTCGAAGAGCTTCTGCAGGGCTTCGGTGACCGCCGAGTGCCACACCACGACGGCGCAGTAGCCGCCCGCCGCCGAGGCGGTCAGCGGCAGCATCGCCCGGCACCCGTCGACCACCAGCAGCTTGAGGGGCACGGACGGCAACACCCGCGCCTGCTCACCGAGTTCCACCATCTTCCAGGTGCGGGACAGTATCTTCGGGTCCTCCAGGGCCGTCGCCGCGTACACCCCGCGAGAGACGATCCCGCGGCGCAGCAGATCGGCCTGGAGATCCGCCTGCGGTGCCGGCGGGGCGAGATACGGCGGCGTGTCGAAGAGGCACACCTCCCGTTCGGCGCGTGCGTACATCTCCTCCAGACGTGCCGCGATGGCGCCTTCGCCGGAGGCGACCTCGATCAGCCGGGACGGTTCCTCCCGCAGCAGCCCGGCCTCGTACGCGGTGCCCATCTCCTCGGCGGTGGCCGCGAGCAGTTCGGACTCCGTCTCGCGCCGGCGGATGAGCGCGCGCACCGCGACCCGGGGGTCGACCGCCCGTAACCCGCCCATGGAGTCCGGCGGCTGGAGCAGCCCGAGCCCGAGGAGTTGGTTGCAGGTCTCGCGCACCTGGGCCGGCGAGCCGCCGGTCAGCAGGGCCCAGCCGGCGGCACCGGCGTCGGGCTGATGGAGGATCGCCTGGTACACCCGCTCCTGGAAGGCGGACACCCCCACCGCGGCCCAAGGGCTCGCGGCAGGGGCGCGTCCCGCCGTGTTCTGTCCCGCCGTGCCATATGCCGTGTTCACCATGGCTCGGCACGGTAGGCGATCTTTGTTAACTCTGTTGTCGTACCGGTCCGGGCCGCCGTCTACTTCAGGCCGAAGGCCCGCAGGACGGTCTGGTCGACCGTGTTGCCCTCCCGGTCGGCGGCCCGTACGCGCAGGGACACGAACTCGGCGCCCTTCGGGTGCTTGAGTTCCGCCTTGCCGCCCCGGACCTTCACCTCCTTCCAGGACACGCCGTCGTCGTACGACACCCAGGCCTTCAGTTCACGGGCCGTGATGCCCGACTTCTGGTCCCGCACGGAGAGTTCGAGCTTCGACTTCCGCTTCGCCTCCGCCCGGTTGAGCAGGTCGAGCCCGTCCAGGCCGTAGTCGACGGAGAGCAGCGGCAGCGCGGTCTGCTGGTTCGTGTGCGCCGACGCGAAGGACCATTCGGTGTGGGTGCTGGTGGAGTACGTGGCCCAGTCGGCCTTGCGCTGCGCATCGAGCACGAAGCGGTACGAGGCCTTCGTCGCCGGGACGTCGAACGTGCCGTAGCCGCCTAGCGCGCTGTTGCCGACCAGCTTCCCGTCCGCGTACAACGTGCCCTTCGCGGTGTCCTGGGCGCCGTCCACACTCGCGTAGTGACCCGGTGTCGCGTCGCTCAACTCCGGCACCCTGAGGGCGAGTTTGTCACCGGTGCGCTGGGAGAGGCCGTACCGCTCGCTGGTCGCCGGGCGGACGACCTGCCGCAGCCACTCCTCGGTGGGCGCCCTGCCCGCCTTGTCGAAGGTCCGCAGGTCGTTCCACTGACCCCTGCCGGTCTGCCAGTTCGGGGTGACGGTGTTCCAGATGCGGGTGTCGGGATCGACGTTGTAGTACTCGGTGCGTGTCGTGCCCAGGGGGGCGTACTGGCTGGTCTCGATGGCGGCGCCCTGCCACGGGCGGTACCGGTAGACGGCGTCCTTGCCGACGTCACCGGCCCGGCTCCCGTGGTAACGCACCTTCTGCTGCACGGTGTTGGAGCTGTTCAGTGAGTACGTCTGGTTCTTCGAGATGGCGCCGGTCTGCGGGAACATCACGTTGTAGACGTACGGGCTGACCGCGGTGCCGTCCAGTTTCAGCGTGACCTTCTTCCCGCTCTTCAGCAGCGCGCCGAGCTTCGCACCGTCCTCGCCGGTGGCCACCATCAGCGGGATCGTCGCGCTGTCCACCCAGGAGATCCAGTACCCGGGCTTCTCCTGGTACGCGATGACGTAACCGGCCCCGGCCTCGGTCGCGTTGGCCAGCGCCTCGTCCGCGGTCTTCCCGGCGGCCAGCCGGACCACCGCCACCTTGCCCTTGACGTCGAGCCCCTGGAAGTCGGCCGCGGTGCCGCTGCCAGCGTCCACTGCCCGCACCGTGCGCTTTCCGCTGAACTTCACCGGAAGGCTGTCGTTCTGCGAGTAGTCGAGAGGCAGCGCGTACTTCTCGGGACTGCTGACGCTCGCCGTCAGCTCCTTCTCGTACAGACGGAACTTGGAGGAGAACTCGAACAGGCCCTCGGTGACCTTCTCGGTCGGAGCGACATAGACGCGGTCGGTCCACCAGTTCTGGGCGTAGGTCGCTCCGAAGGCGGTTCCGGGCCCTTCCCGGTGCCAGTTGGTGCTGAAGCCCTGGAACTCGGAGTTCTCCTTCGTCCTCGGCTTGATCTCGACGGCCTTGCGCGCGTCGAAGACGACCTCGGTGTCCTTGTCGACCTTGATCTCCGGATCACCGACGACGGAGGTGGCGACCTCCAGTCCGGCCGCGTCCCGCTCCGGGATCCAGGTCGCCATGGAGTACGTACCGGCCGGCACCTTGAAGGTGTAGCCGCGGCCGAGGAACCCGTGGCTGTCCGGGTACGCGCCGTTCAGCTCCTGCAGCACGAAGAGCGACGCCGAGGTCGACGGCTGGCCGCTCCGGTTCACCAGCGAGACCTTCAGGTCGTAGGTCTTCGGCAGTTTCTCGAAGCCGACGGCCGTGGTGACCCGGACGCCGTCGGCGCTCGCGGTGACATGGCCCGTGTACCGGCCCTCGGCCTCCTCGGCCGGGTCGACCGTGACCGTGACGGTGGCGGTGCCCTTCGCGGGGACCGTCACGACATCCGCGCCCAGGGCGGCCTCGGTGAGCGAGGACGCCAGCTTCAACTCCACTGCCTTGTCGGTGGTATTGGTGTACGTGATGTCCTTGCTCGCGGCCTCGGCTCCGTCGGCCTCGTATTGGCCGAAGCTGAGCGCCGGGGTGGCGAAGACGCCCTGCCCGACCGCCCGTACGGCGTCGACGCGGCCGTCGCCCTGCTCGAACACGGAGGCGTCGGGGCTGGTCTTGGCAGTGGTGGCCAGAGCCTGCTTGATCTGCTGTCCCGTCCAGTCGGGATGCGCCTGCGCCACCAGTGCCGCGGTGCCCGAGACATGCGGCGTCGCCATCGACGTGCCGCTCGCCGTCGTGTACCTGTCGTCGACAGGCGTGCTCCCCGGCATGTTCGTGCCAAGGGAACGGGCCGCCGTGATCCCCACGCCCGGCGCGGTGATCTCCGGCTTGATGGCCGAGTCGCCGAGCCGTGGGCCGCGGCTGGAGAACGAGGCCAGCTTGTCGGACCCATCGACCGCGCCCACGGTCAGCGCGGAGTCCGCGATGCCCGGGGTGCCGACCGTCTTCTCGGACGGGCCCGAGTTACCCGACGCGATCACGAAGAGGGCGCCGGTGGACGCGGACAACTCGTCCACGGTCTCACTCAGCACGTCGGAGGGGCCGGACGCGTCACCGCCCAGCGACATCGAGACGATCTTCGCACCGGAGCGCGCGGCCCAGTCCATGCCGTCGAGGATCCAGGAGGTCTGGCCGCGGCCGTCGTTGCCCAGTACCTTGCCGACCAGCAGCTCCGTACCGGGTGCCACGCCCTTGCGCTTGCCGTCGGAGGCGGCGCCGGAACCGGCGATCGTGGACGCGACATGGGTGCCGTGGCCGTGGCCGTCCTGCACGGTCTGGTCCGGTACGAAGCTCTTCGTCTCCGCGAGCTTTCCCGCCAGATCCGGGTGGCCGGTGTCCACGCCCGTGTCCAGGACGGCGACCTTGACGCCCCTGCCGTCGTAGCCCGACTGCCACACCTCGGGCGCGCCGATCTGCGGGACGCTCTTGTCGAGGGACACCTTCACCTTGGCGTCCAGCCAGATCTTGGCGATGCCGTCGCCGAGCTGCTTCGCGGCCTTCGTGGTGGGTTCGGCGCCGAGCGCGGGGGCGATGTCCGCCCAGAAGGCGGTGGACTTCTTCGCGCTCAGTGCTGCTCCGTCGATCCCCGGGAGTGCGAGTGTGCGGCGTGCGCCGTCGGGCGTCGCGCTGCCCTTCGTGTAGGTGGCGATGAGCGGGGTGGTGCCGGTCGTGGCGTCGCTGTACCCCTGCTTCACCAGCTGGGTGATGTTGAACAGGGCCGGATCGAGGCGGCCGGCCTGGACCAGCGGGATCGCGTCCGCCGGCAGCACGCTGATCTCGCCGTCGCGTTCGGTGGACAGGAAGGTGGCGGCCTCGCGGCCCTTGCCGCGCCGGACGTCGACGGCGTACTTGCCGTCCGGACCGGCGGTGAGCGACACCGTGTCGCCTGTGAGGAGGGTGACGGTCTGCGTGGTCCCGGCGCGGGATACCGCTCCGGTTCCCGCTCCGGTCCTCGTGGTCGCGTCGGACTTGGTGACCGTGTCTCCGGGACCGGCCGTCGCGGGCGTGACTGCCCCCGCGAGCAGTCCGGCAGCTCCGGCCACGGCCCAGAGGGCGTGGTGTCTTCGCATGGGTGGACGTCCTCCCCTGAACGCTGACAACGCTTCCGGCCTGGTGGGCGGAAGCCAGTGATCAGAGTGGGCGCCGCGCGGCAGGGGGCTCAAGGGATTCGCGTGGCCGAGGAATGCCAATGCCCCTTTTGGCCAGGGGAGTTGATGGGCTGCCTACGCCCGGGGGCGGGTCGCCGTCTGCCCCGGCCCACCGGGTCGCACGGCTGCGGCTCAGGCGGAACACAGCGTTCTGCCAGCGAACCGGGACAGGATCAAGACATGTCTGGCATCCGAAGGGAGCACGTCCGCGTGCTGAACGTCGACGACGAAACCGGCCACACGGGACCGCGCTCCGGGGTCGGCACGAGTTCCGTCACCGCGACCGGCACTGGGTCCGTCACCGCGACCGGTGGGCGGCCGTGCCGGGTTGCGGACGGCGCGTCCGTGCCGTGCGTCGGGCACAGCGGGATTGCGCACAGCGGTGGTGCGCACAGCGGTACGGCGCACAGTCGCGGGGCGCGCGGCGGCGTCCGGCGCGGCGACGCCCTCGACGGAACGCGACACGACACGGGCGGGCCGGAGCACCGGCCGGCCGGGCCGGAATCCCGCACGGACGGACCCACTTCGGCGCCGACGACCCATGCCGGACGGGGCGCCGCGTATGCCCGCAGACCGACGGAGGCCGGGAGATGAGTTCGCGGCTGCGGCTGCGGCTGCGGCTCCGGCCGTCCGGGCGGTCGCAGCGGGACCGTTCCCCGCGCGGGCGCTCGCTGCGGGCCCGCCTTCCGCTGCTCGTCGGAGTCACGCTCGTCGCGGTGTGCGTGGTGACGGCGCTCACCGTCTTCCTCGTCCAACGCGCCTATCTGCTCGGCGATCTGGACCAGCGAGTCACCAACGCCGCCGAGCGCGTGCAGGGCGGTGCAAGGGGCACCACCCCCGTCACGGACCTGGCGTTCCCCGACCAGCGAGGTCAGGCCGTCGGCACGATCGCGGCCACGCTCGAAGCCGACGGGTACGTGTCCGCCGCCCGGGTCGTCCCCCAGGACGGCGACCCGCGAAATCTCAGCGCCACCCAACGTGCCGCCCTCGACGGCATCGAGCCCGACGGCTCCCTGCACACCAGGACCGTGCCCGGCCTCGGCACCTACCGGGTCACCGCCCTCGCCGACAGCGGGCACGCCGTCCTCACCGGCCTGCCGATGGACGGCGTACAGGACATGATCCGGGACCTGGTCGTGGTCGAGGCCGTGGTCGGCGCCGTCGGTCTCGCCGCCGCGGGCTGCGTCTGCGCCGTCGTCATACGACGTCAACTGCGGCCGCTGGGACGGGTCGCCGCGGCCGCCGTCGAGGTCTCCCGCTCGCCCCTGGACCGGGGCGGGGCCATCGGCCCGACCCCCGCGTCCGGCCTCACCCGCGTGTCCGAACGGGACACCGACCCCGCCAGCGAGGCAGGCCAGGTCGGCGCCGCGCTCAACCGCATGATCGACCACGTGGAGTCCTCGCTCGCCCAACGGCAGCATGGCGAGGAGGAGATCCGCCGCAGCGAGGAACGCACACGCCGCCTCCTCGCCGACGCCAGCCATGAACTCCGTACGCCACTCGCGGCCATCGCCGGATACGCGGAACTGATGAACCGCGACGCGGACATGATCGAGCCCACGCTGGCCTGGCGGAGGGTCTCCGCCGAGTCGGCGCGCATGACCGGCCTCGTGGAGGACCTGCTGCTGCTCGCCCGACTGGACGAGGGACGGTTGTCGCACTCCGCCGAGGCGGATCTCGCGGCCCTGGTCGCCGACGCGGTGTGGGACGCGCGGGCCGCCGGGGGCGACCACGACTGGCAGCTCGGGCTGCTCCTCGACACCCCGGCGCTCGTCGTCGGCGACGAGGCCCGGCTGCATCAGGTGGTGGCCAATCTGTTGGCCAACGCGCGTATGCACACACCTGTGGGCACGACCGTCGTCACCTCGGTCGAGGCCACGGACGAGCGCCGCGTCATCCGGGTACGCGACAACGGCCCCGGCATTCCGCCCGCCCTGCTCCCCAGGGTCTTCGAACGCTTCACCCGCGCCGACGTCTCGCGCTCCCGCCCGGACGCCAGGTCCGGCGGCTCCGGTCTGGGCCTCGCCATCGCGGCGGCGATCACACAGGCGCACGGGGGCCGGATCGCGGTCGAGAGCGAGCCGGGACGCACGGAGTTCACCATCGAACTGCCACCCGTCGGGATGCCCCGACTGCTGCCCGTGGACACGGTCTCGGCCCCTTCGACGCCGACCCGGACCGAGGCGCCGACCCCGACTCAGCCCCAGACCCAGGCCCAGACGCCCGCACCACCCCCCACCCCAGCACCGACACGAGCCCCGGACATCGCCTCCTCGTCCATGAGCTGACAGAGACCCGGTTTCCCAGCCGCCGCGAGCGCCGCACCCACCCGGGTGCAACCCCCTTGCGCCAGGCGTTTACAGGTGCAGAGGTCCGCGCTAGCGTCAAAACCACGTGGGGTGGGAGCGCTCCCACATCTGGTGGACCGGAACCCGCCCCGGGCTCGCTCCCATCTCGCGCATCCGCACACGGACATCACCCGACACCGGCACGGCCCATGAACGAAGGGACGGACAGATCTGTCATGATCCTGACAACATCCCCACCCACCCCCCGCCCCCCACGGCGATTACCGCTCCCCGCCCGTGGCAGAGCCTTCCTCCTCATCCTGCTGGCCCTGGTCGTCACGATCCCGGCGCTCGGTCTGGTCGTCTCGGCCGGCGGCGAGGCGAAGGCCCACGGCACCCCCATGAAGCCCGGCAGCCGCACCTTCCTGTGCTGGCAGGACGGGCTCACCGACACCGGTGAGATCAAGCCGATCAACCCGGCCTGCAAGAAGGCACAGCAGGTCAGCGGCACGACCCCGTTCTACAACTGGTTCTCGGTGCTGCGCTCCGACGGCGCGGGCCGCACCCGTGGCTTCGTGCCCGACGGCGAGCTGTGCAGCGGTGGCAACACCAACTTCACGGGCTTCAACTCCCCGAGCGCCGACTGGCCGTTGACCCATCTGACCTCGGGCGCGACCGTCGACTTCTCCTACAACGCCTGGGCCGCGCACCCGGGTTGGTTCTACGTCTACATCTCCAAGGACGGCTTCGACCCGACCAAGTCGCTCACCTGGAACGACATGGAGGCACAGCCGTTCCTGAGCGTCGACCACCCGCCGCTCAACGGCTCCCCGGGCACGGTCGAGGCGAACTACTCCTGGTCCGGCAGGCTTCCCTCGGGCAAGTCGGGCCGCCATCTCATCTACATGGTCTGGCAGCGCTCGGACAGCGCGGAGACCTTCTACTCCTGCTCCGACGTCGTCTTCGACGGCGGCAACGGAGAGGTGACGGGCATCCACGACCCGGGCGACCCGACCGAGCCCCCGCCCGGCGCCTGCTCCGCCACCCGCCGTACGACGGGCAGTTGGTCCGGCGGCTACCAGTCCGAGGTCACCGTCACCAACACCGGTGCGGTGCCGATGCTCGGCTGGATGGTCGACTGGGCACTGCCGGGCGGCCAGTCCGTCGCCAGTCTCTGGAGCGGCAACGCCACGTACAGCGGTCAGAACGTGATGGTCCACAACGCCGACTGGAACGGGTCGCTCGATCCGGGCGAGAGTGCCTCGTTCGGGTACGTCGTCCAGGGGGCCGGGGGTGATCCGGCGACCGCCCTCGCCTGTCGGCCGGGCTGAGCCGGGCCGGCGGACCCTGCGAAACCGCCGGCGCGGGCACCACGTGCTCGGGGCGGACCCGGTGGCCGTAATCCACCGGGTCCGCGAGCCGGGCAGGTTCGGGGGAAGGTCTGCCCGGATGGAACATGGCTTGTGTGGACCAGAGGACGCGACAACGTTGTCGAATGGTCTGGCCGAGACTCTACTCCTCCAACAGACAACGCTGTCAAACCTGTTGGGCGTTGAGCCGTCCGAGTGTCGGCCACGCGTGCCTCTCCGCTGCCCGGCGCTCTTCCGTGGTACAGGTGCGGCACGCTACTGTCCCTGCGGCTTGTGCGACCCGTGGTGCGCGACCCGTCCGAAGGAGGAGGGGCCGCGTCATGCGTTTCCGTCCGTCATCCGTGCTTCCCGCCGTTGCTCTTGCCGCCGCCATGGCCGTCGGCAGCGGAGCCACCCCGGCCCTGGCCGCACCCTCACAGGTACCGGCGCTCGTCCAGGACCCCACCCCGTACGTCGACCCCCTCATCGGCACGAGGAACGGCGGCAATGTCTTCCCGGGCGCCGTCGTGCCGTTCGGCATGCTCTCCTGGAGCCCCGAGAACACCCGCGGCGACGCGACCCGCACGGCCGCGCCCGGCGGCTACCAGTACGACGCGACCCGTATCCGCGGCTTCAGCCTCACCCACATGTCCGGCACGGGCTGTGCGGGCGGCAGCGGTGACATCCCGTTCTTCCCGTACGCGGGCGAGGTCACCTCCTCCCCGGCGAGCGACACCAAGGACGCGGTGTACGCCTCGGACTTCGCGCACGCCGACGAGACCGCCGAACCCGGCCACTACAAGGTCGGCCTCTCCTCCGGCGTCACCGCGGACCTCACGGCGACCGCCCGCACGGGCTCGGGCCGCTTCACCTACCCCGCCGACAAACCGGCCTCGCTGCTGATCCGGACCGCCAACTCCGAGGTGGGCTCGACGACTTCGGACGTCCGCATCGACCCCGAGGCCCGTACGGTCTCCGGTTCCGTCACGTCCGGCAACTTCTGCGGCTACCTCGACCCGGAGGGCCAACGCGACTACTACACCCTCCACTTCACCGCCCGCTTCGACCGCGACTTCAAGGCCACCGGTACCTGGCAGGACGGCAAGCTGAGCCCCGGCGCCACCGAGGCGAGCGGCGGCACCGGCGGATTCGGCACGAACGGCAGGCCGGTCGCGGGCAAGGGAGCCGGCGGATACGTGGAGTTCGAGCCCGGCGCAGGACCGGTGAACGTCAAGGTCGGCATCTCGTACGTCAGCAGGGCAGGCGCCGAGGCCAACCTCGCCGCCGAGAACCCGCCCCGCCGCTCCTTCGACGACGTTCAGGACGCTGCGCGAAAGGCCTGGCGCGACCGTCTCTCCGCGGTGAAGGTCGGCGGCGGTACCGACGACGGGCGCACCACGTTCTACACCGCGCTCTACCACTCCCTCCTGCACCCGAACGTCATCAGCGACTCCGACAGGAGATACAGAGGCGCCGACGGCAAGGTGCACCGGGTGGGCGCGGGACATCGGGCCCAGTACGGCACCTACTCCGGCTGGGACGTCTACCGTTCCCAGGTCCAGCTGCTCACCCTGCTCGACCCGCGCACCGGCTCCGACATCGCGCAGTCGCTGCTCGAACTGGCCCGCCAGAACGGCGGCGTCTGGGACCGCTGGCTGCACGGCGCGAGCGGCACCCACGTCATGAACGGCGACCCGGCACCGGCGACCCTGGCGGGCATCAGGGCCTTCGGCGGACGGGACTTCGACCTGCGCGGCGCGCTCGACTCGCTGGTGAAGGCCGCCACCGTCCCGACCGACCTCGATCTGAGCCCGGCGGGCAAGCCCATCATGTCCGTCGGCCAACGCCCGTCCCTCGACAAGTACTTGGCGAAGCACTACATGCCGTCCGTGTCCAACGCCTGGGGCGGCGCCGCCGAGACCCTGGAGATGTCGGGCGCCGACTTCGCCCTCGCCCAACTCGCCACCGCCGCAGGGGAGAAGAAGACCGCCGAGACCTTCACCCGGCGTTCCCAGTGGTGGCAGAACAACTTCAACATCGCGGCCGACCCCACCGGCGGCCACATCGCCAACCGCAAGGCCGACGGCAGCTGGGTCACCGGCTTCACCCCGGCCACCGGCAACGGATTCGTCGAGGGCACGGCGGCCCAGTACACCTGGATGGTCCAGCACAACCCGGCGGGCCTCTTCGCCGCGATGGGCGGGCAGGACAAGGCGGTCGAGCGCCTGGACTCCTTCTTCCACAACGCCGACGGCAGCTGGGCCTTCACCGGCAGCGGCGGCGACAAGTCCGAACTGGACAACGAGCCGTCCATCAACGTGCCCTACCTGTACGCGTACGCGGGCGCACCCCACAAGACCCAGGAGACCGTACGGGCCGCGATGGGCAAGCTGTGGTCCACCGAGCCCGCCGGGATCCCCGGAAACGACGACCTCGGCGCGATGTCGTCCTGGTACGTCTTCTCCGCGCTCGGCATGTACCCCCAGGTGCCTTCGCGGGCCGAACTCGTCCTGGGATCACCGGTGTTCCCGAGGGCCCACATCTCCCGCCCGAACGGCAACGACATCGACATCCGGGCAGCCGGCGCGTCTGCGGACTCGCCGTACGTCCAGTCTCTGAAGGTCAACGGGCGCACCAGCGACCGGCCTTGGCTGCCCGCCTCCTTCGTGCGCGACGGCGGCACGCTCGACTACACCCTCGCCGGCACCCCGAACCGCGCCTGGGGGAGCGGCGCAGAGGACGCCCCGCCGTCGTTCCGCGACGGGGAGCAGCCCTACCAGATCGGTGTCGGCCCGACCACGGCGACGGTCGCCCCCGGCGGCAGCACGAAGCTCGGCATCCGCGCGCTCGCACTGAGCGGCGGTGACGGCCCCGAGGTGCGCTTCCGCGTCGAGACCCCCGAAGGCGTCCGGGCGACTCCCGCCGAGGGCACGGTCACGGACGGGGCCCAGGAGATCACGCTGGCCGCCGACGAGAACGCCGAGCAGGGCTTCTACGACGTCAAGGTCAGCGTCACTTCCGGCGACAGCGACACCTCGTACGACCAGCCTGTCGCCCTCACCGTCGCGGCACCAGGCTCCCTCCTCGCCGCGTACAACAACACCGGGACCACGGACGACGAGGGTGACCACGCCGAGGGCGACTACGACGGTGGCGGCTGGAGCTACTCCCGTCAGGCCCTCGCCGCCGCCGGTCTCACCCCGGGCGGGCAGGGTTCGGTGAAGGGTCTCGCCTACACCTGGCCGAACTCCCCGGCGGGCCGCCCGGACAACGCGTCGGCGACCGGGCAGACCATCGAACTCCCCTCATCAGCAGCCGAGTTGAGCTTCCTGGGCAGTGCGGTCAACGGCAACCAGCAGACCCGGGCGACCGTCACGTACGACGACGGCACCACCGACTCGATCGACCTCTCCTTCACCGACTGGACTGTCGGCGGCGGAGGCGGCGCCGTCCAGTACGGCAACGAGGTCGTCGCCCGGGCCGCGTACCGGAACGTCGCGGGCGCCGACAAGGACCCGGTCGCCACGTACGTCTTCGCCACGAAGCCGTTCGAGGCGCCGGAGGGCAGGACGATCAAGAGCGTGAAACTGCCGGACAACGCCGACCTGCATGTGTTCACCGTCGCGGTGAACTGAACTCCCTTCCCCAGCAAGGGAACCCGCTTCCCAGCAAGGTGATCCGCCTCCGCCGGTGCTCCGACCGGCGGAGGCGGTAGCGTGTGCGATTCCGACGATCTCCCCGGGGGACGAACCATGCGCGCGCGAGGGACAGTGCCGCGGCCCGCGGCGGTCTGCCTGACATTGGTGATGCTGCTGGGCGGACTCGCCGGATGCGGCGACGGCGTCGGCGCCGCGAAGAAGTCCTGGATCGCGGTGCCGGACCAGTTCTATCTCCGGCCGCCCGGGGACAGGTCCGGTCCGACGAACAAGGTGCCCTTCCAAGTCCAGGCCGAGGACGTGAAGGCCAGGAGCAGCGTCGGAACGCAGGACCACCGGCTCACGGTGGACGTCACCGGGTCCGAGCACGCGGTACGGCTCAAGATCTCGGACATCCGCAAGAAGAACCCCAGGTGCGCGGGGACCGACACCCGGGTCGTCTGCCGGGTGAGCGGCGCCTACAACAGCTGGTCCGACATCGACCGGGTCTATCCGTACGCCGCCCCGGGCAGCAAGCCCGGCGACAGCGGAACGGTCCGTTTCAGCTTCACCACCGAGAAGGGGAAGAAGCTCAGCGCCCGCACCCGGGTCGTCGTCGGCGAGCCCGTGGTGAAGGTGCGCACGACGAAGGTGTTCGAGGACGTCGGGCCCGGCTCCGTCCTCAGCACGCCGGTCGTGGTCCGCAACACCGGGGAGGTGCCCGTGCGCGGGGTCGGCCTGCAACTCGCCGTCGGCACGGGCCTGCGCTTCGAGAACCGGTACGGCAACTGCCGTTACCCGGAGCCGCAGAAGGGCTCCCTCGCGGTGTGCGAGTTCCCCGGCGTGCGCATCCAGCCCGGGCAGGCGGTCGTCCTCCGCCCGGCCCTGGCACTGAACGTCGCCGAAACGGAGATGTACTCCTCGTTCCGCCAGCAGGCGTGGGCCCTGGACATGGGCCCCGCGAAGAACAGCGTGGTGCCCGAGGGCGGCGACCGCGGCGACGGCCCCCGGCTGACGACCGGCGCCGCGAAGGGCGCCGACCTGAAGGGGACGTTCGCCGGCGGCGACGTATGGAGCGAGGTGCGGGTGGACACGTACGCCGACTTCGAGGTCTTCGCCGTCGAGGTGAGTGGCGGGCGCGGCAGCGAGCACACCGTGCGCCTGAAGGTCCGCAACAACGGGCCCGCCAACCCCGGCAGCACCACACTGCTGTTCACCCCGCCGGAGAGCGCCACCGTGGTGAAGCAGCCCATGGAAGCCATCGACGAGGACGTGTACGAGCCCTACTGCGACCTCGACAAGGGCACGTACTCCTGCTCCGTGGGGAGCGGGCTCGAAGCGGGGAAGACACGCACCTTCGAGTTCACGCTCCGTCTCGGCGGACCGGCCGAGGGCAGCGTGCGGGTGACGGACGCCCCCGATTCCGACCGCCGGGACCCCGACCCCGCCAACGACACGGCACCGGTTACCGTCCTGCCGTAACCGGTGCCGTGTACGCCGTGCGTGTTTGCCGTACCGAGCGTGCCGCGCGTCAGCTCAGCAGTTCCACCTCCGCCAGCGTCGCCTCACCGTCGAGGACCAGGCGGTACTTGGTGTACGACCCGGGCGCCGAGACCGAGAACGCCCGTGTCTGCCGGTCCCAGGTGAAGGACTGACCGGACCGCTTGTCGAGATCCTTCCACGTGGTCCCGTCGGACGAGCCCTGGAGGACCCAGCCCTGTGGAGCCTTGGAGCGCTCGGCCGACGTCAGCGTGTACTGAACGGCCTTGGCCCGGTCGGCGGTCGGCAGATCCACCGACTCGACGGTCGCGTTCGTCGCCGAGGTGTTGTCGAACAACTCGCCCTCGCCCTTGATGACATCGCTCCGGGGCGACGGCACCTTGTCGTCCTCGGTGATCGAGACGGGCGCCGCGTTCTTCCCGGTGCCCCACGAGGACGGCTTCGACCCCATGTCGAACTCCAGCACGCCACCACGGGAGATGATCGAGTGGGGGAGCGAAGTCTTCGTCCAGGCCTTGCCGTTGACCTTCAGGCCCTGCACGTAGACGTTCTTCGCGCTGTTCTTCGGAGCCTTCACGACCAGCTCCCGGCCGTTCTCCAGGTGCACGGTCGCCTTGGTGAACAGCGGTGAGCCGACGGCGTATTCGCCGCTGCCCATGACCAGCGGGTAGAAGCCGAGCGCGGAGAAGAGGAACCAGGCCGACTGCTCGCCGTTGTCCTCGTCGCCGTGGTAGCCCTGCCCGATCTCACTGCCGGTGTAGAGCCGGGACAGCACCTCGCGGACGTTCTTCTGCGTCTTCCAGGGCTGACTCGCCGCGTTGTACATGTAGTTCACGTGGTGGGCGACCTGGTTGGAGTGCCCGTACATGCCCATCCGTACGTCACGCGCCTCGGTCATCTCGTGGATGACGCCCCCGTACGAGCCGACGAACTCGGGAGAGGCGGTCTCGGGGGTCGCGAAGTACGTGTCGAGCTTCTCCGCGAGCCCGGAGCGGCCGCCGTACAGGTTGGCGAGGCCGCGGGAGTCCTGGGGCGCGGTGAAGGCGTAGCCCCAGCCGTTGGTCTCGGTGTAGTCGTAGCCCCACACCCTCGGGTCGTACTTGGACGACTCGACCCGCCAGTCGCCCTTCTGGTCGCGGCCCTGGAAGAAGCCGGCCTTGGAGTCGAAGAGGTTGATGTAGTCCTGGGCGCGGTTGAGGAAGTACTCCGCCTCCTCCTTGTAGCGCTTCTCGCCCGTCTTCTTGTAGAGGGCCTGGCCCATCTTCGAGATGCCGTAGTCGTTGAGGTAGCCCTCAAGTGCCCACGACAGACCCTCGTGCGTGTCGGTGCTCGTGTAGCCGAGGAACGGCGAGGTCGCCATGCCCTTGCGGCCCACGCCCGAGGAGGGCGGTACGACGGTGGCGTTCTTGACCGCCGCGTCGTACGCCGACTTTGCGTCGAAGTCGACCCCCTTGACGTAGGCGTCCGCGAACGCCACGTCCGACGAGGTGCCGGTCATCAGGTCCGCGTAGCCGGGCGAGGACCAGCGCGAGGTCCAGCCGCCGTCCTTGTACTGCTGCACGAACCCGTCGACCATCTCACCGGCCTGACCGGGTGTCAGCAGAGAGTAGGCCGGCCAGGTCGTCCGATAGGTGTCCCAGAAGCCGTTGTTGACGTACACCTTGCCGTCGACGATCTTCGCGCCGGTGTGCGTCGGGGTGTCCGGGCCGGGCATCGGCGAGAACGGCGAGGCGTACTGGTACTTCCCACCGACCTTCTCGAAGCCGGAGTTGGGGTACAGGTACAGCCGGTAGAGGCTGGAGTACAGGGTCGTCAGCTGGTCCGGGGTCGCGCCCTCGACCTCGACCTTGCCGAGGATCTTGTCCCACTGCTTCTGGGCGCGCGACTTGACCGCGTCGAAGGACGTGCCGTCCGGGATCTCCTGACGGAGGTTGTCCTTGGCCTGGTCGATGCTGATCAGGGACGTGGCCAGGCGGAGCGTGACCGTGCGGTCCTCGCCCGCCTTGAACTTCAGATAGCCCTTCACACCGGAGGAGCTGCCGTCGGCGACCTCCGCGTCGAACACGCCGTACACGAAGAGGCGGGTCGCGCCCGTCGACAAGCCCGACTTCACGTCCGAGTAGCCCGTGAAGGTCCCGTTCTCCTTGTCGAGGGTGAGGCCCGCCTGGTCGGTGACGTTGTCGAAGACGACGCTCGCGTCGTCGCCGGGGTAGGTGAAGCGCATGGCCGCCGCGTGGTCCGTCGGCGCCATCTCCGTCTTCAGCCCGTTCTCGAACCGCACCCCGTAGTAGTACGGGCGTGCCGTCTCGTTCTCGTGCTTGAACGGCAGCGCGCGGGCGGTGCGGCCCGTCTCCGGGGTGCCGGCCGCGGCCGACGGCATCACCTGGAAGGTCTGCCGGTCACCCATCCAGGGGCTCGGCTCATGACTCGCGCTGAACGCCTGTATGGTCGGCAGATTGTCCGCGTTGTTCGCGCGGGCGTAGTCGTAGAGCCAGCTGAGCGAACCCGCGTTCGTCACCGGCGTCCAGAAGTTGAAGCCGTGCGGCACGGCCGTCGCCGGGAAGTTGTTGCCGCGCGAGAAGCCGCCGCTGGAGTTGGTGCCGCGCGTGGTGGACGCGTAGTCCGAGAGATGCGCCTTCGGCTTCTCGGGCTTCTTCACGCTCAGGTTCACGTCGTCCAGCCAGCCGCGGAACTTCGCGGGCCCCTTCGGGGAGTCGTACGCGACCAGGATCCGGTCGACCGTCTTGCCGGCGGCGACCGAGCCGATCCGCGAGACGACGTTGTTCCACTGGTTGACGTACAGCACCTTCGACGCGCCCTGACCCTGCGGAGTCAGCGGGAAGCCGTGCTGGTCCTGGGCCCGCAGATCGCTCAGATGGGTGCCGTCCGTGAACGCCAGGTCCACCGAGACGTTCGTGGCGTCGTAGTCCCGGTCGCCGTCCGCCATCGACGGGAAGACCCGGTACGCCAACTCGGTGTCGCGGCCCACGGCCACGTTCACGTCGAAGACCTTGTTGTACGAGTAGGCGCGGCCGTCCGCCTTGTGCGTGCCCGCGTACCGGAGGGCCTTCTTGCCCGTGAAGCCCGCGCCGGACTTCGCGGTCGGGGAGCCGCTCGGGCCGCGGTCCACCAGCGAGAGCATGTCCTTGGGCGTCGGCTCCGCGCCGCCGCCCGTCGAGAACTGCACGTCGGCGAGTTGCGTGGCGTCCGAAGCACCGTTGTTCTTGGTGATGTCGAGCCGGAAGTGCTGGTACTCCGCGGGCTCGGCGAGGTCGTACGACTTCGTCTGGAAGCGCTCGCCGAAGGACTCGCCGGTGCGGGTGTCGAGGGTCTTCCAGTCCTTGCCGTCCGTGGACCCCTGGAACGTCCAGTCGACCGGGTCGCGCTCGTCGTGGTCGTTGGCCGAGGTGAGCGCGTACGTCACCAGCTTGACCGGGGCGTCCAGCTCGAACTCCACCCAGCCGGTGGGTGCGAAGGTGAGCCATTTGGTGCCGGGCTCGACGTCGACGAGGTTCTCCTTCACCTCGCCCGAGCCCGAGTTCTCGCCGCTCGCGGCGACATCCGTGACGTGCTCGGTCACATTGCCGGGAATGCCGGTGCTGAAGCCGCCGTCGACACCCGACGAACGCTTGGAACCATCGGGCGCGGTGTCGACTGTATTCAGCCAGTCGGGTGCGGGTTCACCCGCCTCGAAGGAGGAACCGAATTCCCTGTCCGCGGCGGCGGCTTCGGCCGGACGGGCGACGGCGGCGCCCTGCGAGGCCACCACCAGCGCGAAGGCGGTCGCTCCGAGGACCGCCGTGGAACCCCATCCGTGCCGTGCCCTGATCCGAGATCTGTGCGGAGATCCTTGCCGAGATCTGTGGTGCATGCGCCAGCACCCTCCCTGTCACGTGCGCCTGGACAACGTTGTCATATTTGCTGCGCAGGTCCAGTAGGGAGTCAAGTGGTCAGGGATGTCAAGGGTGTTGAACGTGGCGTACGGGGGTAATGACGACAGTCGGCCCGATGGCCCATCCACGGGCTCACCTGTCGGCTTCCTGTTCGGCCGCTGATCGTTCGCTGATCGCCCACTGTGCGGCGGGGCCTGTGGGCAGCTGATATTTCCGCGAGGTCTCACTTCGGGAAAGAGTGTCGGCCAACTGTGCATTCGATCTTGCTCCGCTGGCGGGAAGTGGACTATACCTGTCGGCGTCCGCCCAGTCGTTCGACGGGCCGCGGACAGGCACAGGCCAGGGAGAAGAAGGGGGCGTGGCGATCAGCGACTGCCGCGTATTCCCGCCGATCCCGGCATTCCACGCACGATCCAGCTCTACGTCCCCCCGCGGAAAGCGCCGGGCAAGCCGTCCGACCTGCTTTTCCTGCCGGGGGTCCGGGGGTTGACCCCCGGGTAATGCAGTACCGACCGCGGTGCCGGGGAGGGTCCGGTTCACCGCCTGAGTCCTGATGAAGGCGAGGACTTGAGCATGGGATCCACTTCCGCCCACAACAACCCAGAGGGTGTCGGCCGCCGCGATCTGATCAAGCGGACCGCTGCGCTCGGCCTGATTTCCGTACCCACGATGAGTTTCCTGTCGGCCTGTGCCAGCGGCGACAGCGGCAGCGAGGAAAAGGTCGACAAGGGCAAGAAGACCAAGGAGAACCCCCTCGCCGTCAATGAGACCGCGCCGCTGGAGATCGTCATCTTCGACGGCGGTTTCGGCACGAAGTACGCCGAGGACGCCAAGGCGATCTACGAGAAGAATTTCCCCAAGGCCAAGGTCAAGTTCTCGTCGACCCAGAAGATCCAGTCGGTCCTGCAGCCGCGCTTCAACCAGGGAACTCCGCCGGACCTGATCGACAACTCGGGTGCCGAGCAGATGGACATGGGCGTCCTCGTGGGCAAGAAGCAGCTCTCGGACCTCACCCCGCTGCTGGACGCGCCGTCCGTCGACGACCCGGCCAAGAAGGTCCGGGACACTCTGCGCCCCGGCATCGTCGAGATGGGCCAGTTCGACGGCGACCCGGTCTGGATCATGTACTACGCGTACACCGTCTACGGCGTGTGGTACTCCCAGAAGGCGCTGGAGTCCCTCGACGCCACGTACCCGGAGACCTGGGACGACATGCTCGCGGTCTGTGCCAAGGCGAAGAAGAAGGGCATCGCGGGCTGGACGTACGCGGGCAAGCACCCGTACTACATCCCCTTCTCCCTCTACCCGATGATCGCCAAGGTCGGCGGTGTCGAGGTGCTCGACGCCATCGACAACCTGGAGCCGAACGCCTGGAAGCACCCCGCGGTCAAGACCTGCTTCGAGGCGTACTACGAGCTCTACAAGAAGGGCTACATCCTCAAGGGCACCCCGGGCCTGGACCACATCCAGTCCCAGACGGCCTGGACCGAGGGCAAGGCACTCTTCATCCCGAACGGCTCCTGGGTGGAGAACGAGGCGGCGAAGACCATGCCGAAGGACTTCAACCTCGCGGTGAACGCGCCCAGCGGCATCGACAGCTCGGACAAGATGCCCTTCGGCACCATCTGGGCGTCCGGCGGCGAGCCCTTCATCGTTCCCGCCAAGGCCAAGAACACGGACGGCGGCATGGAGCAGCTGCGCATCATGCTCAGCGAGGCCTCGTCGAAGAACTTCACGGCGTCCGTCAAGTCGCTGACCGCGTTCAACGGCGGCACCGACGGCATCGAGCTGACGCCGGGTCTGAAGTCAGGTGTCGCGGCCCTGGAGAAGGCCGGCACCAACGTGGTCAACCCGCGCATCCAGGACTGGTACGTGGCCTTGCAGAAGGAGAAGATCGGTGTCGGCGGCCTCGGCGAGATGATGGCGGGGCGGCTCACCCCGGTAGAAGCCATCAAGAAGATCCAGGGCTATGCCGACGAGGCGGCCAAGGACGACAACATCCAGCACTACAAGCACCAGTGAGTGAGGCCGGGGCCCCGGGCGGTGACCGGGGCCCCGGCTCCAGGCCCTGTCTCCCCGATCTTCGCGGGCGCACGACGCCTGGCACGGCACCTCGACGCACGGCCGCATCACCCAAGTACGTCCAGTACGAGGGCGATGCGGCCACACGCCGACGCACCGCACCAGACGCCGCGCGCCGATCCGCGAAGATCGGGGAGACAGGACCTGGAAGTGCGGCATCGACGGCAGCCCCCGCGGGAAGATCGGGTCGGTAGGAATGCAACACGGCAAATACCGTTTCATCGTGGGGTTCTTGACGGCCCCCCTGGCCATCTACGGCCTCTTCGTGATCTGGCCCTTCATCCAGTCCATCTACTATTCGTTCACGGACTGGAGCGGTCTGAGCCCCGAGTTCAAGATGGTGGGCTTCAAGAACTACACGCGACTGCTCGATGACGAGGTCTTCTGGAAGTCGTTGCAGCACAGCGTGATGCTGGTCGTGCTGCTGCCATTGGTGACCCTCACCATGGCGCTGTTCTTCGCCTTCATGCTCAATGTCGGCGGACGGCGCCGGAAGAATGCCGCGATCGCCGGTGTCCGCGGCTCCGCCTTCTACAAGGTGGTCTACTTCTTTCCGCAGGTGCTGTCGATCGCCATCGTCGCGCTGCTGTTCCAGTTCGCCTACAACCCCAACAGCGGTGCGATCAACTCCGCCCTGAAGGCGATCGGACTGGACAGCGTTCAGCCCGACTGGCTCGGTGACCCCGATCTGGCCCTCTGGTGCGTTTTCGCGGTACTCGTCTGGTGCACCGTCGGTTTCTTCGTGGTGCTCTTCTCCGCGGGAATGGCCTCCATTCCCAAGGACTACTACGAGGCGGCGCTGCTGGACGGCGCAAACCGCATCACGACATTCTTCAAGATCACCCTGCCGCTCCTCTGGGACACCGTGCAGTCCGGCTGGGCCTATGTGGGCATCCTGGCGCTCGGCGCCGAGGCCTTCGCGGTCGTGCAGATCATGACCGTGGGCCCGAACGGCGGCGGTCCCGACTACTCGACGACCGTCCTGCCGCTGTACGTCTACCAGAAGGCGTTCCGCGACGGTCAGGCCGCCTACGCGACGACGATCGGTGTCGCCCTGCTCATCGTGACGCTGCTGTTCGTGGCCGTCGTCATGAAGCTGGGCCGGCGCGAGCGGCTGGAGTACTGATGCAGACCGAGCTGACCGAGCCGCGAGGAGGCCACGAGTGAAGACGACCGACATGCCTCCCGCCGACACCACCGAGGAGAGGCCGCCCGTCATGAAGACGACGCCGGCGCCCGGGCCGAGGGAGAAGGCCACCGAGGGCAGGGTCCTCAACATCTTCTCGCACGGCATGCTCATCCTCTGGGCGTTCATGGTCGTGCTGCCGCTGCTCTGGGCGGTGATGACCTCGTTCAAGACGGACAAGGAGATCTTCAGCTCGCCCTGGGCGCTGCCCGACTCGCTGCACTTCGACAACTGGTCGCGCGCCTGGACCGAGGCGAACATGAGCGACTACTTCCTCAACACGATCATCGTGGTGGGGTTCTCGCTCCTGGGCACCATGCTGCTGGGCTCCATGGCGGCCTACGTCCTCGCGCGCTTCGAGTTCCCCGGGAACCGCTTCATCTACTTCCTCTTCATCGGAGGAATGAGCTTCCCGATCATCCTGGCGCTGGTCCCGCTGTTCTACGTCATGCAGAACCTCTCGCTGCTGAACACGCTGCCCGGACTGATCCTGGTCTACATCGGCTACTCGCTGCCGTTCACCGTGTTCTTCATGACGGCCTTCTTCCGCACGCTGCCGTCCTCGGTGGCCGAGGCCGCCTTCGTGGACGGCGCCTCGCACACCAGGACGTTCTTCCAGGTGATGCTGCCGATGGCCAAGCCCGGCCTGATCAGCATCACCATCTTCAACTTCCTGGGCCAGTGGAACCAGTACATGCTGCCGACCGTGCTCAACACCGAGCCGGACAACAAGGTGCTCACCCAGGGGCTCGTCCAGCTGGCCGTCAGCCAGGGCTACAAAGGTGACTGGTCCGGTCTCTTCGCCGGCCTCGTGATGGCGATGCTGCCGGTGCTCGCCGCGTACATCGTCTTCCAGCGCCAGGTCGTCCAGGGCCTCACCGCGGGTGCGCTCAAGTAACGGTTCGGCCGTCGGTTCGGTTTGCGAGGGTGGTCCCGGATTGGAGCCGGGGCCACCCTTGTGTGTGCGGGCGCCGGCGCGCCCCTCTCTTGCTCAACCTCTTGACGGGAGGCAACCCAAACGGCTCAGCTTAGAGTTCACTAGTTGGACATAGACGGGGTCTCACTGAGGCGACCCCGTACGCAGGAGGTCGTCGTGGAGACTCCGGGGTCGCAGTCGTCGCTGCACCGAGCCAATCTCGAACGGGTCGTACGTGCGGTGCGCCTGGCCGGGTCGCTCACGCAGGCCGAGATCGCGAGGACGACGGGCCTGTCCGCGGCCACGGTCTCCAATATCGTTCGGGAGCTGAAGGACGGCGGGACGGTCGAGGTCACCCCCACCTCGGCGGGCGGCCGAAGGGCCCGCAGCGTCAGTCTCAGCGGCGACGCAGGCATCGTGATCGGCGTCGACTTCGGGCACACACACCTGCGCGTCGCGGTCGGCAACCTCGCCCATCAGGTGCTCGCCGAGGAGTCCGAGCCACTCGATGTGGACGCCTCCGCCGCACAGGGCTTCGACCGGGCGGAACAGCTGGTCAACCGCCTGATCGCTGCCACCGGTGTGGACCGTACGAAGATCGCGGGCGTCGGGCTCGGCGTGCCGGGGCCGATCGACGTGGAGTCCGGGACGCTCGGCTCCACCGCGATCCTGCCGGGCTGGACCGGCACCAAACCCGCCGAGGAGCTGGGCGGACGGCTCGGCGTGCCCGTGCACGTCGACAACGACGCCAACCTGGGAGCCCTCGGCGAACTCGTCTGGGGGAGTGGCCGGGGTGTCCGGGACCTGGCATACATCAAGGTCGCGAGCGGTGTGGGCGCCGGACTCGTGATCAGCGGCAAGATCTATCGCGGCCCGGGTGGCACAGCGGGAGAAATCGGGCATATTACTCTTGACGAGTCGGGCCCGGTCTGTCGCTGCGGCAACCGGGGCTGCCTGGAGACCTTCGCGGCGGCGCGCTATGTGCTGCCGCTCCTCCAGTCCAGCCACGGCACGGACCTGACCATGGAAGGTGTCGTACGGCTGGCGAGGGACGGAGACCCTGGCTGTCGTCGGGTGATCGCCGACGTCGGCCGACACATCGGCAGTGGAGTCGCCAATCTCTGCAACTTGCTCAACCCGAGTCGGGTGGTTCTCGGCGGTGATCTCGCCGAGGCCGGAGAGCTCGTGCTCGGGCCCATAAGGGAGTCCGTCGGCCGCTATGCGATCCCCAGTGCGGCACGTCAACTATCCGTTCTGCCAGGGGCACTTGGCGGCCGGGCGGAGGTCCTCGGGGCGCTCGCTCTCGCACTCAGCGAGATGGGCGATTCGACCCTTTTGGACGGTTCGCTCACGACCGCCACGCCTGCCTTCACTTAGAGAACGGATGGCACCGTTGCCATCTCGTTAAGGATTTACTTCTTGACGTCGCACTTGTGGCCGAGTTGACTTCCAGCCACCTCGGCCGCAACGTCGCGGCCTCGTCAGGGAGGTTTCTGAAGTGAATACGCGTATGCGTCGCGCCGCCTTTGCTGTTGCCGCAGGTGCGATGGCTGTCTCGCTGGCTGCCTGTGGCAGTGCCGACGAGGCCGGCGACAGTGACAGCACGAAGTCCGCGGCCAAGGGCGACGCCATCAAGGTCGGCCTCCTCCTTCCGGAGAACCAGACCGCGCGGTACGAGAAGTTCGACAAGCCCTTGATCGAGAAGAAGGTCAAGGAGCTCACGAACAACAAGGGCGAGATCGTCTACGCCAACGCCAAGCAGGACGCCACCACGCAGTCCCAGCAGGTCGACACGATGATCACCAACAAGGTGGACGTGCTGATCGTGGACGCGGTGGACTCCAAGGCCATCGCCAACGGCGTGAAGAAGGCCAAGGACGCCGGCATCCCCGTCGTCGCGTACGACCGTCTGGCCGAGGGCCCGATCGACGCCTACACCTCCTTCGACAACGAAGAGGTCGGCCGCGTCCAGGGCAAGGCGCTTCTGACGGCCCTGGGCGACAAGGCGAAGCCCTCCGCGAAGATCGTCATGATGAACGGCGCGGTCACCGACCCGAACGCCGCCCTCTTCAAGAAGGGCGCGCTGTCCGAGCTCGAGGGCAAGGTCGACATCGCGAAGTCGTACGACACCAAGGAGTGGAAGCCGGAGAACGCCAACGCCAACATGGAAGGCGCGATCTCCGCGATCGGCAAGAACAACATCGTCGGCGTCTACTCCGCCAACGACGGCATGGCGGGCGGCATCATCACCGCCCTGAAGGCCGCGGGCGTCACCCCGCTGCCGCCGGTCACCGGCCAGGACGCCGAGCTCGCGGGTGTGCAGCGCATCGTCTCCGGTGAGCAGTACATGAGCGTCTACAAGCCCTACCCGCAGGAGGCGGACGTCGCCGCGGAGATGGCCGTCGCCCTCGCCAAGGGCGAGAAGCTCGACTCCATCGCCAAGGACTCGGTCGACAGCCCGACCACCAAGGGCGTCCCGTCGGTGCTCGTCCCCGTCGTGTCGCTGACCAAGGACAACATCAACGACACCGTCATCAAGGACGGCATCTACACCCTCGACGAGATCTGCACGGCGAAGTTCAAGGCCGCCTGCGACAAGATCGGTCTCAAGTAGCCGAAACGCAAGTCCCTCACCGCGTACGGGAATTCGTCATCGGATTCCCGTACGAGGCTTGATTCCCGCAAGGAATCCCGTCCGGGGCTCGCGTACCAGAAGCTCCTCCGGCGCCCCGCAACCACCAGCCCCGCAAGCTAGGGCGGGGCGCCGGACGGAATCCTTCCTCCCTCCCCCAATTCTTCTGCACAACCTCCCGCCGGGTCAGGCGGCGAAGGAGATGGTTAACGTGTCCGCTACGCCTGTCCTGGCGTTGCGCGGGGTCTCGAAGCGGTTCGGTGCCGTCCAGGCGCTCACCGACGTAGAGCTCGAGGTCCACGCCGGCGAGGTGGTCGCCCTGGTCGGCGACAACGGCGCCGGAAAATCCACGCTGGTGAAGACGATCGCCGGCGTGCACCCCATCGATGAGGGCGTCATCGAATGGGACGGCAAGACCGTCCAGATCAACAAGCCGCACGACGCCCAGCACCTGGGCATCGCGACCGTCTACCAGGACCTCGCGCTGTGCGACAACATCGACGTCGTCGGCAACCTCTACCTGGGCCGTGAGCTGAAGAAGCGCGGCATCCTGGACGAGGTCGAGATGGAGCGCCGCTCGCGCGAACTGCTCCAGACGCTGTCGATCCGCATCCCCAGCGTGCGCATCCCGATCGCCTCGCTCTCCGGCGGTCAGCGCCAGACGGTGGCCATCGCCCGATCCATGCTCGGCGCACCCAAGCTGGTCATCCTCGACGAGCCCACCGCGGCCCTCGGTGTCGAGCAGACCGCCCAGGTCCTCGACCTGGTCGAGCGGCTGCGCGAGCGCGGCCACGCGGTCCTGCTCATCAGCCACAACATGGCCGACGTCAAGGCCGTCGCCGACAAGGTGGCCGTGCTCCGGCTCGGCCGCAACAACGGTGTGTTCGAGGTCAAGACCACCTCGCAGGAAGAGATCATCTCCGCCATCACCGGTGCCACGGACAACGCCGTGACCCGTCGTGCGGCGCGCAGCAACGGGGAGGCTCAGAAGTGAGCATCGACAAGACCTCCGTCACTCCCGACGACCACGTTGTCGAGAACCCCGAGGCCGCGGCCGGCGCCGATGTCGCCGTCGACCCCCGGCTGCTGGTGCGCGAGCGGGGCTTCGCGGGCTACCTCGACGAGTTCAAGCGCAAGATGCGCGCCGGTGACCTGGGCTCCATCCCGGTCGTCGTCGGTCTGATCGTCATCTGCGTCATCTTCCAGAGCCTCAACTCGGCCTTCCTCTCGGCCGAGAACCTCAACAACATCGCCGTCGCGATGGTCGCCACCGGCATGATGTCGGTGGGCATCATCTTCGTGCTGCTGCTCGGCGAGATCGACCTGTCGGTCGGCTCGGTCAGCGGTGTGGCGGGCGCCATCACCGCCGTGCTCAGCGTCACCAACGGCGTGAACGAGTGGCTGTCGGTCCTCATCGCCCTCGCCAGCGGTGCGGCCATCGGCGCCATCCACGGCTTCTTCTTCGCCAGGATCGGCGCGCCCGCGTTCGCGGTCACCCTGGCCGGTCTGCTGTTCTGGCTCGGCTTCATGCTCCAGATCCTGGGCGAGAACGGCACGATCAACCTCGACGGCGACGGCGTGGTCGGCAAGCTGACCACGTACTACTTCTCGGACGTCGCGGCCGCCTACGGGCTCGCGGTGGTCGCGGTGGCGCTCTTCTTCGTCACCTCGTTCCTGGACAGCCGCCGCCGTGAGGCGGCGGGCATCCCGGCCCGGCCGCTCGTCGACATCGTGGTGCGCACGGCGATCCTCGCGGTCGTCGCCTTCGCCGCGGCGATCATGTTCAACCAGTACAAGGGTCTGCCCCTGGCGCTGCTGCTGTTCGTCCTGGTCCTGGTGATCACGGACTTCGTGCTGCGCCGCACGACCTACGGCCGCAAGATCTTCGCGCTCGGCGGCAGCGTGGAGGCGTCCCGGCGTGCCGGTATCAACGTCACGGCGGTACGGATCTCGGTCTTCGCCATCGCGGGCTTCTTCGCCGCGGTGGGCGGTCTGTTCTGGGCCTCGAAGATCGCGGCGGCCAACCAGAGCGCCGGTGCGGGTGACCTTCTGATGAACGTCATCGCGGCGGCGGTCATCGGTGGCACCAGCCTCTTCGGTGGGCGCGGGCGTACGTGGAACGCGCTGCTCGGTGTCATGGTGATCACGTCGATCCAGTACGGGCTGGCCCTTGAGGGCATCGCCACGCCGGTTCAGTACATGATCACTGGTGGTGTGCTTCTGGCCACGGTCGTCATCGACTCGATCACCCGGAAGACGCAGAAGACGGCGGGTCGCGCGTAGCGGTACATGGCCTGACGGTTGTGGAGAGCTGCCGGCCGGCTTGTGGCTGGTCGCGCAGTTCCCCGCGCCCCTTAGGGGCGAAGCCCCTCGACAGGGCGAAGCCCCTTTCGGACAAGTGCCCGACACCAATGGCGGTGTCGGGCACTTTCGTTTGTCCTGGTGCGTTTGGTGGCGGGAGCTGTGGGCGAGATGTTTTACGGCCGAACGCGTGACGTACGACGCACAGCCCGGCCGCCGCCGTGAAAGGCGGAACATTAGACTCGACAGACCCGGCGAAAGCTCGATCAGCTCTACTGCAAGGAGGCACGGGTGCCGCTGCTGACCCGCATCAGGGGACCGCGCGATCTGGACCGGCTCAGCCTGGAGCAGCTGGACCAGCTGGCAGGCGAGATCCGGACCTTCCTCGTCGAAGAGGTCTCCAAGACCGGCGGCCACCTCGGCCCGAACCTCGGTGTCGTGGAGCTCACCATCGCGCTGCACCGCGTCTTCGAGTCCCCGAAGGACAGAATCCTCTGGGACACGGGACACCAGTCCTATGTGCACAAGCTGCTCACGGGCCGCCAGGACTTCTCGAAGCTGAAGATGAAGGGCGGCCTGTCCGGCTACCCCTCGCAGGCGGAGTCCGAGCACGACGTCATCGAGAACTCCCACGCCTCCACGGTCCTCGGCTGGGCCGACGGCCTCGCGAAAGCCAACGAGGTCCTGCGAAAAGAGGACCACGTAGTCGCCGTCATCGGCGACGGAGCCCTCACCGGCGGCATGGCCTGGGAGGCGCTCAACAACATCGCCGACGCCAAGGACCGCCCGCTCGTCATCGTCGTCAACGACAACGAGCGGTCGTACGCCCCCACGATCGGCGGCCTCGCCAACCACCTGGCGACCCTGCGCACCACCGACGGCTACGAGCGCTTCCTGGCCCGGGGCAAGGACATTCTGGAGCGCACGCCCGTCGTCGGAAGGCCGCTCTACGAAACCCTGCACGGCGCCAAGAAGGGCCTCAAGGACTTCATCGCCCCGCAGGGCATGTTCGAGGACCTGGGCCTGAAGTACGTCGGCCCGATCGACGGCCACGACATCGAGGCCCTGGAGTCCGCGCTCGTGCGCGCCAAGCGCTTCGGCGGCCCCGTCATCGTGCACTGCCTCACCGAGAAGGGCCGCGGCTACCAGCCCGCCCTCCAGGACGAGGCGGACCGTTTCCACGCCGTCGGCAAGATCCACCCCGACACGGGCCTGCCGATCGCCTCCTCCGGCGCCGACTGGACGTCCGTGTTCGGCGAGGAGATGGTCAAGCTCGGCAAGGAGCGCGAGGACGTCGTCGCCATCACGGCCGCCATGCTCCAGCCGGTCGGCCTCGACAAGTTCGCCAAGGCCTTCCCGGACCGGGTGTACGACGTCGGCATCGCCGAGCAGCACGCGGCGGTCTCCGCGGCCGGCCTCGCCACCGGCGGCCTGCACCCCGTCTTCGCCGTGTACGCGACCTTCCTCAACCGCGCCTTCGACCAGGTCCTGATGGACGTGGCCCTGCACAAGTGCGGAGTCACCTTCGTCCTCGACCGGGCCGGCATCACCGGCACCGACGGCGCCTCCCACAACGGCATGTGGGACATGTCGATCCTCCAGGTCGTCCCCGGGCTGCGGCTGGCCGCCCCGCGCGACGCCGACCAGGTCCGCGCCCAGCTCCGCGAGGCCGTCGAGGTCACCGACGCGCCGACCGTGGTCCGCTTCTCCAAGGGCGCGGTCGGTCCCGCCGTACCCGCCGTGGGCCGGATCGGCGGCATGGACGTCCTGCGCGAGCCGGGCACCGACGCCCCGGACGTGCTGCTCGTCTCCGTCGGCGCCCTGGCTCCGATGTGCCTGGAGATCGCCGGCCTTCTCGACAAGCAGGGCATCTCCACGACCGTCGTCGACCCGCGCTGGGTCAAGCCCGTCGACGAGGCCATGGCCCCGCTCGCCGAGCAGCACCGCGTGGTCGTCACCGTCGAGGACAACTCCCGCGTCGGCGGCGTCGGTTCGGCCGTCGCCCAGGCCCTGCGCGACGCGGGCGTGGACGTACCGCTGCGCGACTTCGGCATCCCGCCCCGCTTCCTGGACCACGCCTCCCGCAAGGAGGTGCTGGCCGAGATCGGACTGACCGCACCGGACATCGCCCGGCAGGTCACCGGCCTCGTCTCCAAGCTCGACGGCCTCCCCCACTCCCGGCTTCGCTCGAACGGGGGGACCCCCACCGAGCAGGCCCACGCCACGGTGGAGTCCGCCCGCGACTGAACAGGGCTCAATGGGCCGGTTTCCACACCCTTTACGGTGGTGAAACCGGCCCATTAGCGTGAAACCTGCCGCGCCGGGGCATACGGACCACGCCCCCTCTCGATCATGTCGAGGACGACAAGCGTGGGAGGTACGCCGTGAGCAGCACCCTCTTCAGGACGAAGAAGGTCGAACAGTCCATCCTCGATACCGAGGAGCCAGAGCACGCGCTCAAGAAATCCTTGTCCGCGCTGGATCTGACCGTCTTCGGCGTCGGTGTCATCATCGGCACCGGCATCTTCGTCCTGACCGGCACGGTCGCCAAGAACAACGCCGGTCCCGCCGTAGCCCTGGCCTTCATCGTCGCCGGGGTCGTCTGCGCGCTCGCCGCGCTCTGCTACGCCGAGTTCGCCTCCACGGTTCCGGTGGCCGGCTCCGCGTACACGTTCTCGTACGCCTCGCTCGGGGAGCTGCCCGCCTGGATCATCGGCTGGGACCTCGTGCTGGAGTTCGCGCTCGGCACGGCGGTGGTCGCCGTCGGCTGGTCGGGCTACATCGCCTCGCTGCTGGACAACGCGGGCTGGCAACTGCCGGCGGCGCTCAGCGGAAGAGAGGGGGCCGACGGCTTCGGCTTCGACATCCTCGCCGCCGCCCTCGTGCTGGTGCTCACCGGCATCCTCGTGATCGGGATGAAGCTCTCCGCCCGGATCACCGCGATCGTCGTCGCCATCAAGGTCACCGTCGTCATGGTCGTCATCATCGCCGGTGCCTTCTTCATCAAGGGCGACAACTACGACCCGTTCATCCCCAAGGCGCAGGAGGTGTCGGCGGGCGGTGATCTCCAATCCCCGCTCATCCAGCTGATGTTCGGCTGGGCCCCCTCCAACTTCGGCGTGATGGGCATCTTCACCGCCGCCTCCGTCGTCTTCTTCGCCTTCATCGGCTTCGACGTCGTGGCCACGGCCGCCGAGGAGACCCGCAACCCCCAGCGGGACATGCCGCGCGGCATCCTCGGCTCCCTGATCATCTGTACGACGCTGTATGTGGCGGTGGCGATCGTCGTGACCGGTATGCAGCACTACACCGAGCTCTCCGTGGACGCCCCGCTGGCCGACGCGTTCAAGGCCACCGGGCACCCCTGGTTCGCGGGCTTCATCAGCTTCGGCGCCGCAGTCGGCCTCACGACGGTCTGCATGATCCTGCTCCTCGGCCAGACCCGGGTCTTCTTCGCGATGAGCCGCGACGGACTGCTGCCGCGCTTCTTCTCGCGCGTCCACCCGCGCTTCAAGACCCCGCACCGGCCGACCATCCTGCTCGGCGTGATCATCGCGATCCTCGCGGGCTTCACGAGCCTGAGCGAGCTCGCCGAACTGGTCAACATCGGCACGCTGTTCGCGTTCGTCGTCGTCGCGATCGGCGTGATCATCCTCCGCCGCACCCGCCCCGAACTGCACCGCTCCTTCCGTACCCCGCTGGTGCCGTTCCTGCCGATCGTCTCCGTCCTCGCCTCGCTGTGGCTGATGCTCAACCTGCCCGCCGAGACCTGGCTGCGGTTCGGCATCTGGATGGCGATCGGCTTCCTCGTGTACTTCGTGTACGGCCGCTCCCACAGCCGTCTCGGACGCGGCGAGGAGGCCGTGGCCGCCGATACCGTCAAGCCGCAGCGCGGAGACAGCGAGTAACCGCCCCGCTTTCGATCCACCCTCGCGATCGACCGACCCTCGCGATCAACCGGCCCCGTACGTCCCGCTCCGGCGGAGACCGCGGGGCCGGACCGCGTGCGTCCGCGCGCCGACCGCCGTCGCCACGGCGGCCCCTGACGGCCCGGTACGGACAAGTGGGCATGGGTGGGACGGGGCGGTGCCGTACGCGCCCGTGAGACGGCTCCCAGGGGCTGGGACGGTGTGCGGGCCTATGAGGTGAGGGGCGACGACGTGCGGTGTGGGGGCTAGGGGCGGACCGTGCGTGGGCCCGTGACCTCCGCGCCCAACTCGCTCACCCGGCGGCGCAGTTCACGGTCGGCCGTGACCACCAGACGCGGGCGGTCCGCGGCCTCGGCGGTCAGTTCCACGATGCGGTCGTCGCCGCTGCCGGGCGCCTCGTCGACCCGTACGCCCGGGGCGGAGGCGATGCCGCGAGCGCCGCCCTCGACCACGAGGACCAGCTCCAGGGGACCCGGGTGCGCCGGCAGCCCGTCGGTGGCGTACGGGACGAGCAGATCCCGCAGACGCTCCGCGGCGCCCTTGCGGTCGCGCCACCAGCCGTCGGGTACGGACCCGACCACATTGGCGGCGTCGACGATCACGAGCAGCGGGGCGTCCATGTGGCCAGGGTCGCACGGAGGGGGATCACACGACCCGATTAGAGTGGGGGAGTGTCAATGGTCCGCACAGTGAACGGTGACTGGCTCATACGCGGCCGGGACGGCAGACTCGGCGCCTACGCTCCGCGGGACGAAGCGGTGTGGTGCTGGGCCGAGCAGCACCCGGGCGGCGCATGGTCGGCGCCCCGTACGGTCGGCGGCGACCAGCGTGTCCATCCCGCGCTCGCCGTGGGGCAGGGAACCGACGGTTACGCCCATCTGGTGTCCTGGCGTCCCACCGGCGGGCAGGAGTCGGGGCTCGTCCACGCCACGCACTTCCGGCCGCATCTCGCGGCCCTCGACTGGAATCCCCTCGGGCATCCCAACAAGAAGGGCGAGGCGACCGGGGTACCGGCCGTCACGGTCGACGCGCAGGGCCGCGCCCATGTCTTCGTACCCAACAGGGGTGGCGGCGTCAGTATGCGCGGCCAGAAGGAGCGCGGCGGGTGGGGCCCGTGGCGCGACCTCAAGGGCCGTGAGGTCGAGGGCGAACTGGCGGCAGTGACCCGGGCGTCGGGGCTCGTCGAGTTGTACGCGGCCTCGCCGGCGGGCATCCTGCGCTGGACCCAGCTCGGCCCTGGCCACATCCCCGCGATCGACGAGGAGCCGCTGAAGGTGGCGGCGCGGCCGGGGACGCTGAGGGCCCTCACCACCTCCGACGAGCATGTGACGCTCTTCTTCACGGACGAGTCGGACACGGTGTGCGCGTGGCGGGCCGGCAGTGAGCCGGTCGCGCTTCTGACCTGCGCCGGGCCGGGACCGGTGTCCGCGATCCGCTGCACGCTCGACGGCGTCGACTGCACGTTGCTCGCCCAGCGGTCCTTGAGCGGCCGTATCGCCTTCGCCGCCTATCCGACCGAGCAGGAGTCTGCGGGGGCGTGGTGGACCGAGTCCGGTCCCCAGCTCCCCGCGGACGTCCAGCTGTCGCTGGGCCACGACCACGAGGGCCGCGTCACGGCCGCCACCCTCCAGCCGGCCAACGGCCACCTCCTCCTGACCCGCCGAAAGGAAGAGCCGGGCCTGGCCCTGGAGGCCTGGCAGACCATTTAGCCCCCCTCGGGTGCGGGCCGGCTGTCGTTAGCCCTGTTAGAGGGTCCCCAGGTGACGCCCGGTGTCAAGTGTGCTTGACATCTCACGAGGTGCCTTTTAGCGTGTCAAGTGAACTTGACATGGCGCTGGAGGAGGGTACCCGTGCAAGCACTCGACGAGATCAAGGCGACCGTTCGGCTCGCGCTCTGGACACTCGCCTGGGTGGTGACCCTTGCCCTGGCCAAGTTCGGGCCCCAACGCCTGTGGGATACACAGCAGGTGGCGAGCTGGGCCGCCGTTGCCGTCAATTTCGCCGTCGGCATCGGCTGGATCGTCGCTTTCACGCGCTTTCTCCGCGTGATCGATGAGCTGCAACGGAAGATCATGCAGGATGCGCTGGCGGTCACCCTCGGCGTGGGGTGGGTCGTCGGATTCGCCTATGTCGTCGTGGACGCCGGCGAACTCGTCGCCCGCGACGTCGATATCGCCGTCCTCCCCGCACTCATGGGAGTCGTCTTTGTGATCGCGTTCGTCGTCGGCAGGATCCGATACCGATGAAGAACCGCATCACGGACCTTCGCGCCGAACACGGCTGGACACAGGCCGACCTGGCTCAGCGTGCCGGTGTGTCCAGACAGACGATCAACGCCATCGAAACAGGGAAGTTCGACCCAAGCCTTCCCCTCGCCTTCCGTCTCGCCAGGCTCTTCGACCTGAAGATCGAAGAGCTGTTCCTCGACGATCAATGACACGCAACCACCGATCAGCCCTTGAGGGCGCGGGGACCTGCGCGACGAACGCCAAGTGCCCCGCACACCCGGTCGGTGTGCGGGGCACTCGCGCAACGCAGTGGAACGGCTACGCGGGCACGGAAGCCACACCCCGCGCAAGGAACGGCTTGCCGTTGACCCGCTCGGAGACGCCCTCACGGTCCAGGTAGGGCGTGATCCCACCCAGGTGGAAGGGCCACCCCGCACCAGTGATCAGGCACAGGTCGACATCCTGGGCCTCGGCCACGACACCCTCGTCGAGCATGAGCCCGATCTCCTGCGCCACGGCGTCGAGGACCCGCGCGCGAACCTGCTCCTCGCTCAGCACGACATCGCCCTGCTTGAGCAGCGCGGCGACCTCGGGGTCCAGCTCCGGCTTTCCGGAGTCGTACACGTAGAAGCCACGCTTGCCCGCCTTGACGACGGCCGCGAGGTTCGGGGAGACCGTGAAGCGCTCCGGGAAGGCCCGGTTCAACGTCTCCGAGACATGCAGACCGATAGCCGGGCCGACCAGTTCGAGCAGCACGAGCGGCGACATCGGCAGACCCAGCGGCTCCACCGCCTTCTCCGCGACCTCGACGGACGTGCCCTCGTCGATGACGTTCTGGATCTCGCCCATGAAGCGCGTGAGGATGCGGTTCACGACGAACGCCGGGGCGTCCTTGACCAGAACCGCGGTCTTCTTGAGCTTCTTGGCGACGGCGAAGGCCGTGGCCAGGGAGGCGTCGTCCGTCACCTCGCCCCGCACGATCTCCAGGAGCGGCAGGATCGCGACCGGGTTGAAGAAGTGGAAGCCGACGACCCGCTCGGGGTTCTTCAGCTTCGACGCCATCTCGGTCACCGACAGCGAGGAGGTGTTGGTGGCGAGGATCGCGTGCGCCGGGGCAACCGCCTCGACCTCCGCGAACACCTGCTGCTTGACGCCGATCTCCTCGAAGACGGCCTCGATGATGAAGTCGGCGTCGGAGAAGCCCTCGGCCTTGTCCAGCACACCGGTGACCAGGGCCTTGAGGCGGTTGGCCTTGTCCTGGTTGATCCGGGACTTCAGCAGCAGCTTGTCGATCTCGGCGTGGACATAGCCCACACCCTTGTCGACGCGCTCCTGGTCGATGTCGGTCAGCACGACCGGCACCTCCAGGCGGCGCAGGAAGAGCAGGGCGAGCTGTGAGGCCATCAGACCGGCGCCCACGACACCGACCTTGGTGACCGGGCGGGCCAGGTTCTTGTCCGGGGCACCCGCGGGACGCTTGCCGCGCTTCTGCACCAGGTTGAACGCGTAGATGCCGGCGCGCAGTTCGCCACCCATGATCAGGTCGGCGAGGGCCACGTCCTCGGCGTCGTAACCCTGCTGCAGGTCGCCGTTCTTCGCCGCGGCGATGATGTCCAGCGCGCGGTACGCGGCCGGAGCCGCCCCGTGCACCTTGCTGTCCGCGATGAAGCGGCCCTTGGCGACGGCCTGGTCCCAGGCCTCGCCGCGGTCGACGGCCGGACGCTCGACCTTGACGTCACCCTTGAGGACCTGGGCGGTCCAGATCAGCGACTGCTCCAGGAAGTCCGCACCCTCGAAGAGGGCGTCGGCGATGCCCAGGTCGAAGACCTGCTGCCCCTTGAGCTGCTTGTTCTGGTTGAGCGAGTTCTCGATGATCACGCTCACCGCACGCTCGGCGCCGATGAGGTTCGGGAGCAGCGTGCAGCCGCCCCAGCCCGGGACCAGGCCCAGGAACACCTCGGGCAGCGAGAAGGCCGGCAGGGCCTTCGAGACGGTCCGGTAGGTGCAGTGCAGACCGACCTCGACGCCGCCGCCCATGGCCGCGCCGTTGTAGTACGCGAAGGTCGGGACCGCGAGGGCCGCGAGGCGCTTGAAGACCTCGTGGCCGCCCTTGCCGATGGCCAGCGCGTCCTTGTGGTCCTTCAGGAGCTCGACGCCCTTGAGGTCCGCGCCGACCGCGAAGATGAACGGCTTGCCGGTGACACCGACACCGATGATCTCGCCGGCCGCGGCCTCCTTCTCGACCTGGTCGAGGGCGGTGTTCAGGTTCGCCAGCGAGGCCGGGCCGAAGGTGGTCGGCTTGGTGTGGTCGAGGCCGTTGTCGAGCGTGATGAGCGCGAAGCGCCCGGCGCCGAACGGCAGGTCGAGGTGGCGTACGTGCGCCGACGTCACGACCTCGTCGGGGAACAGCTCGGCCGCGCCCTTCAGGAGTTCAGTGGTGCTCACTTGTCGCCTCCGGCGTCCTTGTGGTGCGGGTTCTCCCAGATCACCGTGGCGCCCATGCCGAAGCCGACGCACATGGTGGTGAGGCCGTAACGGACCTCCGGCTGCTCCTCGAACTGGCGGGCCAGCTGGGTCATCAGCCGGACGCCGGAGGAGGCCAGCGGGTGGCCGTACGCGATGGCGCCGCCGTACTGGTTGACGCGCGCGTCGTCGTCGGCGATGCCGTAGTGGTCGAGGAACGCGAGGACCTGGATGGCGAAGGCCTCGTTGATCTCGAAGAGGTTGATGTCCTCGATGGAGAGACCGGCCTTGGCCAGCGCCTTCTCCGTGGCCGGGATCGGGCCGTAGCCCATCACCTCGGGCTCGACACCCACGAAGGCGTACGAGACCAGGCGCATCTTGACCGGCAGGTTGTTCTCGCGGGCGAAGTCCTCGGACGCGATGATCGAGGCGGTCGCGCCGTCGTTCAGACCGGCCGCGTTACCGGCGGTGACCCGCCCGTGCACACGGAACGGCGTCTTCAGACCGGCCAGGTTCTCCAGGGTGGTCCCCGGACGCATCGGCTCGTCGGCGGTGACCAGGCCCCAGCCCGTCTCACCGGCCTCGGCGTTGGTGCGGCGTACGGAGATCGGGACCAGGTCGGCCTGGATCTTGCCGTCCGCGTAGGCCTTGGCCGCCTTCTCCTGCGAGCGCACGGCGTACTCGTCGGTGCGCTGCTTGGTGATGTGCGGGTAGCGGTCGTGCAGGTTCTCGGCGGTCATGCCCATGAACAGGGCGGACTCGTCGACCAGCTTCTCGCTGACGAACCGCGGGTTCGGGTCCACGCCCTCGCCCATGGGGTGGCGGCCCATGTGCTCGACACCACCGGCGATGACGGCGTCGTACGCGCCGAACGCGATGGAACCGGCGGTCGAGGTGACCGCGGTCAGCGCACCGGCGCACATGCGGTCGATCGAGTAGCCCGGCACGGACTGCGGCAGCCCGGCCAGGATTCCGGCCGTGCGGCCCAGCGTCAGGCCCTGGTCGCCGATCTGCGTGGTCGCGGCGATGGCGACCTCGTCGATCTTCTTCGGGTCGAGTCCGGGGTTGCGGCGCAGCAGCTCCCGGATCGCCTTCACGACGAGGTCGTCGGCACGGGTCTCGTGGTAGATGCCCTTCGGGCCCGCCTTGCCGAACGGGGTGCGGACGCCGTCGACGAAGACGACGTCCCTGACGGTACGAGGCACGATGGCTCTCCTCCAGATGCGGGATGGCACTGCTGCGCGACACACACGCCCTGAGCGCGCGCTCACCTCCCATGCTACTTACGGGTAACCACCCTGCCCAGTCCCACAGGGGGGAGCGGCGAAGGTCACATGTCTTTCTGTGTCCTCGGGGGGCCGGTTGCGTGACATCTGCGGGTGTGTCGTGACAAAAGCAGGGGCGCAGCCCCGCTTTCAGGGGCGCGGGGAACTGCGCGCTCGGCCACGACGCACCCGCACCCCCGTACGGACCACTACCGCGGCGGCGCCGTGGACCCCCTGGGGGTCAGCACGGGCGTGGGCACGGGATGCGACCCACCACCCCCCTCCCCGGTGACCACGCCGAACAACGTCCGGGCGACCTCCGCCCCGAACCCATGCACGTCATGACTCATGGCGGACAGCGTGGGATGCGTGAGCCGGCACAGCTGGGAGTCGTCCCAGGCGAGCAGCGACACATCGCCAGGCACGCTGAGCCCCATCTCCGCGGCCACCGAAAGACCGGCCACAGCCATGATGTCGTTGTCGTACACGATCGCCGTCGGCCGATCCGAGGCCGCGGCGGTCAGCAAGGACCGCGTGGCCCGAGCCCCCGCCTCCCCGGAGAAGTCGGTCGCGACCTGCCACGCACCGGTCAGTTCCAGGGCCCGCGCGGCAGCGTCGAACGCCGCCGTACGGATCGCCGTGTGCCCGAGCGCGGCCGCGCCGCCGACCCGGGCGACCCGCCGATGCCCGAGCGCCGCGAGATACCGGACGGCCTCGGTGACGGCGGTGGCGTCGTCGGTCCACACGGAGGTGAGGCCGCCGGTGAGCGAGGGGTGCCCGACGGCCACGACGGGCATGCCGAGCCGTTCGACGGCGGGCACCCGCGGATCGTCGGCCCGGAAGTCGACCAGGATCGACCCGCTGACCTGCTTGCCCCGCCACCAGGAGTCCTGGAGCCCGACCTCCTCCTCCACCGTGCGCACGAGCCGCAGCAGCAGGGAGCAGGAGTGCTCGGTCAGCACGCTCTCCACGCCCGAGATGAACTCCATGTAGAACGGTTCGAGCCCGAGCAGCTTCGCCGGCCGGCAGATCGCGAGGCCGACGACGTCCACGCGCCGATTGGAGAGCGACCGGGCGGCCAGGTTGGGCGCCCAGCCCAGTTCGCGCGCGGCCTCGAAGATCCGGTCCCGGGTCGCGTCGGCGAGCCCCGGCTTGTGGTTGAAGGCGAGCGACACGGCCCCCTTGGACACCCCGGCGCGGGCCGCGACGTCCTTGATCGTGACGCGGGGCGGTGTCGTCATCGGGCGGGCTCCACGCAGTACAGGGCGGATCGTGCGGTCTCCGCGTCCAACTGGTCCAGAGCCTCCCAGCCGCGCACACCGATGGTCACCTGTTCCCCGGGGAGCAGCGTCACGAGCCCCCGGTCGGCCGACGCCGAGGGCGCCAGCCGGTCGGCCTGCAGCAGCAGATCCCGTACGAGCGTGTGGGCCGTGACGGTCACCCGGCCCCCCGGACCGGCCGAGACGTCGAACTGAGGCCGGGGGTACGGGATTTCACGGTCGGGCACCGGAAAGTGCAGCGCCCGCAGCACGCTCCCACCCCCGTCCCCGCCTCCGTTCCCGGCCGTGTTCGCGTCCGCCACCAGGAACTCCTTGGCTCCCACGGGCTCCAGCTCCTTCGGTACGCGGACATCGGCGACGGCCCGCCCCCCGGCGGCGAACTCCACATCCGCAGCTGCCAGGACATCCCCCTCCACCGACATCCGACGCAACGCCAGACGGCCGCTCCAGGGCTCGGCGGCCTGGTTGATCACTGCCAACACCAGCCCCTCACCCCGTGGTTGAAGCGTCAGCAGGCGGTCCGCGTACAGCCTCTTCAGCTCGTGGTAGAGCGGCTTCTCGCGGCCGTCGCCGTCGATCGCCGCCCAGGAGGTCACCGGCCAGCAGTCGTTGAGCTGCCAGACGATCGTGCCCGCGCACACCGGCCAGTGGGAGCGCCAGTGCTCGATCCCGGCGGCGACGGCCCGTGCCTGGTTGACCTGGGTGAGGTAGTGCCACCGGTCGAAGTCGCCCTCGGTGAAGCCCTGTTCGGGCACGGGGAAGTGACGGGCGAGCCCGCGAAACAGCTTGCCGTTGCCGTCGTCGGCCTTCTGATGGTGCAGCATGCCGGGGGAGTCGGGCGCGAGTTCCTCGTCGGGCAGGGCGCGCCGCAGCGTGGCGTACGCGGGCGGTGCCTGCCAGCCGAACTCGGCCACGAAACGCGGGACGTGGAGCCGGTAGTCCGCGTAGTCCTCCCGGTTCCACACCTCCCACGAGTGATGCGTGCCGTGCGCCGGGTCGTTGGGGTGGCGGTCCCAGGAGCCGGACCAGGGGCTGCCCGGCGTGTACGGCCGTGTCGGGTCCAACTCGGCGACGACACGCGGCAGCAGACCGAGGTAGTAGCCCTCGCCCCACGAGTTCCCGGCCAGCCGCTGCTCCCAGCCCCAGTCCCTGAAGCCCCACAGGTTCTCGTTGTTGCCGTTCCACAGGACCAGCGAGGGGTGCGGCATCAGCCGTACGACGTTCTCGCGCGCCTCGGCCTCCACCTCGCCCCGCAGCGGCTGTTCCTCGGGGTAGGCGGCGCAGGCGAAGGGGAAGTCCTGCCAGACCAGCAGGCCCAACTCGTCGCAGACGTCGTAGAAGTGCTCGCTCTCGTAGAGGCCGCCGCCCCAGACGCGTACGAGATCCACGCCCGCGTCGGCCGCCTGGGTCAGCCGGGTGCGGTACCGCTCGCGGGTGATCCGGGACGGGAAGACGTCGTCCGGGATCCAGTTGACGCCCCGGGCGAAGATCGGCTCGCCGTTCACGACGAAGGTGAAGCCCGACCCGTGCTCGTCGGACCCGCGGTCCAACTCGACACTCCTGAAGCCGATCCGACGCCGCCAGATGTCCAGCAGTCCCTCGTGGCTGAGCCACAACTCGACGTCGTACAGCGGCTGTTCGCCGTACCCGCGCGGCCACCACAGATCGACGTCCGGCACTTCGAGGCGTACGACTCCGCCGGTGCCGTCGACCGTCGCCTCGGCCCGGACGCCGCCGATCCTCGCGCCCAGGGTGAGCCCTGCCTCGACCCGGCTCCGTTCGACGTCGACGTGCAACTCGACCCGCCCGACGCCCTGTTCGACCGTGACGATGGGACGCACCCGGGCGATCCGGGCCGTCGACCAGTGCTCAAGGCGCACCCGCTTCCAGATGCCGGCCGTCACCAGCGTCGGCCCCCAGTCCCAGCCGAAGGAGCAGGCCATCTTGCGGAGGTACTGGAACGGCTCGGGATAGGCGTTCGGCCGCTCGCCGAGCCGCCCGCGCACCGCCTCGGCCTCGCCGTAGGCCGAGCGGAAGTTCACCGAGAGCCGGCCGCTCAGGCCCGTGATGTCGAAGCGGTGCGAGCGGTGCATGTTCCGTACGGAACCCAGGAGTTGGCCGTCGAGCCGGATCTCCGCGGCGGTGTCGAGGCCGTCGAAGACAAGGTCGGTCTGCTCGTGCCCGCCCGGGATCGGGGCGAGCGTCGTCTCGTACGTCCAGTCGCGCCGCCCCACCCACGCCACGTCGGTCTCGTTCCGCCCGAGGAACGGGTCCGGGATGATCCCCGCCGCCAGCAGATCCGTGTGCACACAGCCCGGCACCGTGGCGGGGAGCGCGGCCCCGTCGTGCCGCAGGATCCATCCCTCGTCGATCGGTGTGACGTCCAGCATGCGCACTCCTAAACCGGTATAGGCCATTGCTGACCAGGGCTGGTACACACTCGTGAATCGTTGGCCGAAATAGGGACTTTACCGGTTTAGTGACGACTGCCAGAGTGCGGAACCAGCCATCCCACTCGTGCTCTTCCGTCCCCGAACGGAGCTGGTGCAAATGAACCGCCGCACGAAACTCGCCGGAAGTCTCTTCGCCGCCGCTTTGCTGGCCGCGGGCTGTACCGGGAGCGGAGGCACGTCGAAGGGCGCGGACGCCAAGGCCCCTGTCGACCCGGACAAGGTGACCGGCACGATCACGGTCCTCACGCACCGGACCGACCTCGTGCAGGACGGCACGATGAAGAAGTACGCCGCCGAGTTCAACAAGACCTATCCGAAGGTCGAGGTCGAGTTCGACGCCCTCACGGACTACGAGGGCGAGGTCAAGATCCGGATGAACACGGAGAACTACGGCGATGTGCTGATGATTCCCGCCGTGATCAAGAAGAGCGACTACCCCAGGTTCTTCGCGTCCCTCGGCACCGAGACCGAGCGCGCGAAGAAGTACCTGTTCACCGACTTCACCACGGTCGACGGCAAGGTCTACGGGCAGAGCCCGATGGGAGCGCTCCCCGGCTTCCTCTACAACAAGCGGGTCTGGAAGGAAGCCGGGATCACCGACTGGCCCACCACCCCCGCCCAGTTCATCGACGGACTGAAGGCCGTCAAGTCCAGGACCGACGCGATCCCGTACTACACGAACTTCAAGGACATGTGGCCGCTGACGAACTGGACGTACGTCGACGGCGCGGTCAGCTGCGACCCGCGGGCGACGTCCAGGCTCGCCGCGGGCGACCCGTGGGCCGAGGGCGAGGACCTGCGCGTCGGCGACACCATGCTGTACGACATCGTGCGCGGCGGACTGATCGAGAAGGACCCGACGACCACCAACTGGGAAGCATCGAAGCCCAAGTTGGCCAAGGGCGACATCGCCACGATGTGGCTCGGCTCCTGGGCGATCACCCAGTTCCGGGCGGCGGCGAAGCAGGCCGGCACGAACCCGGACGACATCGGGTTCATGCCCTTCCCCGCCCAGAAGGACGGAAAGCACTGCGCGACCATGTCGCCGGACTACAACCAGGCCGTCAACGTCAACTCGGACCACAAGGAAGCGGCCCGCGCCTGGATCGACTGGTTCACCGACAAGTCCGGCTACGCGGCCGACAACCTGACCCTCTCGCCGGTCAAGGGCGCCCCGCTGCCCGAGGTGCTGCAGCCGTACGAGGACGCGGGCGTGAAGCTCATCGAGCTCGACGACGCCAAGGGCGCGGCGGTGAAGGAGATCGACAACCAGTCCGAGGTCGGCATCTACAAGCCCGACTACCGCCAGGACCTCGTCGACCTCGCCCGCGGCGCCAGGAAGGGCAGCCTCGACGACTTCCTGGGCGACCTGGGCAGGCGCTGGGAAGAGGCGCGGAAGTCCTCGGGGTCCTGATGACGGACACCACCGAGAAGGCGGCGCGGCCTGAGGAGGCCGCGCCCGCCGCCCGCACGGCACGCGCCCGGGTTCCGCGCCGGCTGCGTCTGAGGAGGGGCCTGACCCCGTGGCTCTTCCTCGCCGCCCCGCTGGTCCTGCTGATCACGTTCACGTACGCGCCGGTCGCCAACATGGTCGCGTACAGCTTCACCGACTGGGACGGCGTGAGCCCCGAGCTCAGCTACACGGGCGCCGACAACTACGTCGAACTCTTCACCCGCCCCGAGCTGTTCGAGGTCTTCTTCGTCAGCGGCTACTACCTGGCCGCGTCCGTGATCCAGATAGTGGTCGCGCTCTACTTCGCGACGGTCCTGAGCTTCAACGTGCGCTTCCGGAACTTCTTCAAGGGCATCCTCTTCTTCCCGTATCTGATCAACGGGGTCGCGATCGGCTTCGTCTTCCTCTACTTCTTCCAGGACGGCGGCACCCTCGACTCGGTGCTGAGCCTCTTCGGTGTCCACTCCGACCGCGCCTGGCTGGGCACCCCGGTCTCCGCGAACGTCTCGCTGGCCGGCGTCTCCGTCTGGCGCTACATGGGCCTGAACTTCGTCCTGTTCCTCGGCGCCGTCCAGTCCATCCCGGGGGAGCTGTACGAGGCCGCCGAGCTGGACGGGGCGAACCGCTGGCACCAGTTCCGGTACATCATCGCGCCCGGCATCAGGCCCGTACTCAGCCTGACCGTCATCCTCTCCATCTCCGGCTCGCTGTCGGCCTTCGAGGTGCCGTTCATCATGACCGGCGGCGCGACCGGCACCGAGACCTTCGTCATCCAGACGGTGAAGCTGGCCTTCCAATTCAACAAGACGGGGCTCGCCTCGGCGGCCGCGGTCGTGCTGCTGCTGATCATTCTGGCGGTGACCTGGGTACAGCGACGCCTGGTCCCGGACGACAAGGTGGATCTCGTATGAGCGGCGGAGGTATGACCCTCGGAGGAAAGACCCGCGGAGGTGCGACCCGCAGAGGCATGACCCGCGGACGCGTGGCCCGGACCCTCACCTACCTGTCACTGGTCGTCGCGAGCGTGGTCGTCCTGCTCCCGCTCCTCGTGGTCCTCCTCACCTCCCTCAAGTCCGAGAAGGAGATGGCGAACGACAGCGGGGCGCTCCAGCTCCCGGACGACCTGCTGAACCTCGACAACTACGTGACGGCGTTCCAGGACGGCCGGATGCTCTCCGCGTTCGGGAACACCGCGTTCATCCTGCTGTTCTCCGTCACCGGCACGGTGATCATCGGGTCGATGGCGGCGTACGCGATCGACCGCTACACCTTCCGCTTCAGAAAGCTGGTCGTCGCGCTCTTCCTCGTCGCCACGCTCGTACCCGGCGTGACCACCCAGGTGGCGACCTTCCAGATCGTCGACAGCTTCGGCATGTTCGACAGCCGCTGGGCACCGATCGCGCTCTACATGGGCACGGACATCGTCTCGATCTACATCTTCCTGCAGTTCGTCCGGTCGATCCCGATCTCACTCGACGAGTCCGCCAGGCTCGACGGCGCGAACGCCTTCACGATCTACCGGAAGATCATCCTGCCGCTGCTGAAGCCCGCGATCGCGACAGTAGTCATCGTGAAGGGGATCACCGTCTACAACGACTTCTACATCCCGTTCCTCTACATGCCGTCCGAGGATCTTGGCGTGATCTCAACGTCCCTGTTCCGCTTCAAGGGCCCCTTCGGAGCCCACTGGGAGACGATCGCGGCAGGCGCGATCCTGGTGATCATGCCGACGTTGATCGTCTTCCTGTTCCTGCAGCGCTACATCTACAACGGCTTCACGAGGGGCGCGACGAAGTAGGCCGCCCCGTCAGGGGCGACCTACAAGGGGCGCGGGGAACTGCGCGACCAGCCACAACGGTCCCGCAGCCGCCATGAGCCCTAGTCACCCACGGCGACCGGGCGACCCTCGTTCATTCCTGGGACTTGGCCTTGGCAGCCAGAGCCACCACCAGCACCGGCGTGACCTGCTCCACCTGCCAGGGCCGAGCCCCGTACCCGGCAAGCGCGCCCGCCACAGACTCCGCGTCCGCGGAAGCAGGCGGCTCCCAGCACACGCGCCGAACCGTGTCAGGAGTGATCAGGTTCTCCTGAGGCATGTTCAGCGTCTCCGCCAACGCGGAGACGGCGGCCCGCGCCGCGGACAGCCGGGCCGCGGCCACCGGGTCCTTCTCCGCCCAGGCCCGCGGCGGCGGAGGCCCGGTCACCGGCTGCCCCGGCTGCGGCAGCTCGGCGTCCGGCAGCTCCTTCGCACGGTCGACGGCGGCCTGCCACTGCTCCAGCTGACGCCGCCCCATCCGATGCCCGAATCCGTTCAGCGCGGCGAGCGCGTGCACGTTGGCCGGAAGTGAGAGGGCGGCTTCCACGATGGCCGCGTCCCCGAGCACCTTGCCGGGTGAGATGTCCCGGCGCTGCGCGACCCGGTCCCGGGTCTCCCACAGCTCCCGTACGACCGCCATCTGCCGGCGGCGGCGCACCTTGTGCATGCCGGACGTACGGCGCCACGGGTCCTTGCGGGGCTCGGGCGGGGGCGCCGAGGCGATCGCGTCGAACTCCTGGCGGGCCCACTCCAGCTTGCCCTGCCGGTCGAGCTCCTTCTCCAGCGCGTCCCGAAGATCGACGAGCAGCTCCACGTCGAGCGCGGCATAGCGAAGCCACGGCTCGGGCAGCGGACGCGTCGACCAGTCGACCGCGGAGTGTCCCTTCTCCAGTACGAAGCCCAGGACGCCCTCGACCATCGCGCCGAGGCCGACCCGCGGGAACCCGGCCAGCCGTCCGGCCAGCTCGGTGTCGAACAGGAGGCTGGGGACCATGCCTATCTCGCGCAGACACGGAAGATCCTGGGTGGCCGCGTGCAGCACCCACTCCACACCGGAGAGCGCCTCGCCGAGGCCCGAGAGGTCGGGGCAGGCGACGGGATCGATCAGTGCGGTGCCCGCGCCCTCGCGGCGCAGCTGCACCAGATACGCGCGCTGGCCGTAGCGATAACCGGACGCCCGCTCGGCGTCCACGGCCACGGGGCCGCTGCCGGCCTCGAACGCGGCGATCACCTCGGCGAGCGAGGCCTCGTCGGCGATGACGGGCGGAATTCCGTCGCGGGGCTCCAGCAAGGGGATCGGCGCCGGTTCGACGTCGTCCGGAGGAGCGCCTCCGGTGGTTCGCAGTGAACTGTCTGCTGCGGTCTCTTGGGCGTCGGTCACCTGTCAAGGGTATCTGTGTATGGACGACGCCCGTCGACGGAACGTTCCGTCGACGGGCGTCTGAGGGTCGTAAACCAGTCAGGTCAGTGAATCCTGAATCATCAGTGAATCCGGAATCAGTGGATGATCCCCGTCCGCAGGGCCACCGCGACCATTCCGGCGCGGTCGCCCGTGCCGAGCTTGCGGGCGATACGGGCGAGGTGGCTCTTCACGGTCAGCGCGGACAGGCCCATCGAGACGCCGATGGCCTTGTTCGACTGGCCCTCCGCCACCAGCCGGAGCACCTCGACCTCACGGCCGGACAACTCGCGGTAACCGCCCGGGTGGCTCGGGGAGCCCGGGGGGCGGCGGTGCATACGGGCGGCGGCCGAGCCGATGGGAGCGGCGCCCGGCCGGGTGGGAAGCCCGAGGTTCGTACGGGTGCCGGTGACCACATAGCCCTTGACGCCGCCCGCGAGGGCGTTGCGTACGGCGCCGATGTCGTCGGCGGCGGACAGGGCCAGGCCGTTCGGCCAGCCCGCGGCCCGGGTTTCGGACAGGAGGGTGAGGCCGGAGCCGTCGGGGAGATGGACGTCTGCGACACAGATGTCGCGGGGGTTGCCGATGCGGGGACGAGCCTCCGCGACGGACGAGGCCTCGATCACGTCGCGAACACCGAGCGCCCACAGGTGGCGGGTGACGGTGGAGCGCACACGGGGATCGGCCACGACCACCATCGCGGTCGGCTTGTTCGGGCGGTAGGCGACCAGGCTTGCGGGCTGCTCGAGGAGAACGGACACCAGGCCTCCTGGGGTGGGGGACGGGAGCACCGGCTGTGGGGATGAAGCCGGGACGAACCGTGCTTTCAAGGTCACAGAGGTCTTCGGCACCAAACCCGTCCGCCTTTAGAGAATGATCACGATTTGGTGAGTAACAATGCGTGCAATTCGGACGGGCGATCGATCATCCGAAGATCGAAACGAGTTCGCTCCGCTTCGTTACGCGGCTGAAAGTGGTCGTATCGACAAAAGGGCAGAAGCGTTCGCGCGCGGAACGGGGCGCTCCGGAGAGGGCCCGAACCCCCGAACCACAGCGACCCGAGCCCTCAAACCCCAAGAAAAAGTGCCGTGTTCGCGCGATGTGATCCGGACAGTGGTCCCACGCACGGGTGTCTCTCCCTGCGCGAAGGCTCTGTTCCCCTTAATCTTCCCCGCATGGCTGCGGCTCAAGGACGACTGTCGGACGGCGCTGGCGGAATGGACGACCCGAAGGAGGGGGAGCGGGATGCGATGGAGGCGGCTCCGCTGCCGTTCCGGGCCGCTGTCGACGCGTTGAGGGCCGCGCGGCTGCGGCCACAGATCGAGATCGACCCGACGAAGCCGCCGCAGCGGCTCGCCCCCTTCACCTACGCGCTGGAGGCCACGGTCGTCGACGGCGACGAGGATCTGGCGGACGGCCGGCTCGTCCTGCTCCACGATCCGGCGGGACACGACGCCTGGCAGGGCTCGTTCCGTCTGGTGACCCTGGTCCGCGCGGAGCTGGAGGCGGAGATGGCCACCGACCCGCTGCTTCCCGAGGTCTGCTGGTCCTGGCTGACCGGCGCGCTCCAGGCCCGCGGCCTCTCCTACGGCGAACCCAGCGGCACGGTCACCCGGGCCGGCTCCCACTACTTCGGCGGCCTCGCGGACCGGCCGGCCAACTCCCAGATCGAGATCCGCGCCTCCTGGACACCCCGCGAAGGCCTGGGCGGTGTGCCCGACACGGCCTCCCATCTGGCGTCCTGGTGCGACCTCCTGGCCCAGATCGCCGGCCTCCCCCCGGCCGCCCCGGGCGACGCCTCCATCGTCAGCCTCCCGCAGCGCCGGGGCCCCCAGTCCCGCTGACCCGGACCGCCGCGCTCCTCTCCCGCTCTCCCGTGCCCACGTGCGGGTCCGGGGGGCGCGGCCGTACCCGGGATCGGGGGCCGCGCCGACCGTGGGAGACTTTTCGGCGTGAGCGCCATTGACCGCCCCAAGGGCCAGCAGCCGACAGCGACGTACGACTCCACCTTCCTCAAGGCGTGCCGACGCGAGCCCGTGCCGCACACGCCCGTGTGGTTCATGCGGCAGGCGGGGCGGTCACTGCCCGAGTACCTGAAGGTGCGCGAGGGCATCCCCATGCTGGAGTCCTGCACGCGGCCCGAGCTGGTCACCGAGATCACGCTCCAGCCGGTACGGCGGCACGACGTGGACGCGGCGATCTACTTCAGCGACATCGTCGTACCCCTGAAGGCCATCGGTGTCGACCTCGACATCAAGCCCGGTGTGGGTCCGGTCGTCGAGAAGCCGATCCGCTCCCGCGCCGACCTCGCCCAGCTGCGCGACCTGACGCCCGACGACGTCTCGTACGTCACCGAGGCGATCGGAATGCTCACGCGCGAACTCGGCCCGAAGCCTCTCATCGGCTTCGCCGGTGCGCCCTTCACGCTCGCCAGCTACCTCGTGGAGGGCGGGCCGTCCCGCAACCACGAGCACACCAAGGCGCTCATGTACGGCGACCCGCAGCTGTGGGCCGACCTGCTCGACCGGCTCGCTGACATCACGGCCGCCTTCCTCCGGGTGCAGATCGAGGCCGGGGCCAGTGCCGTCCAGCTCTTCGACTCCTGGGTCGGCGCGCTCGCTCCCGCCGACTACCGGCGCTCGGTCATGCCCGCCTCGACGAAGGTGTTCAAGGCCGTCGAGGAGTACGGAGTGCCGCGCATCCACTTCGGTGTCGGCACGGGTGAGCTGCTCGGGCAGATGGGCGAGGCCGGTGCGGATGTCGTCGGCGTCGACTGGCGTGTGCCGCTCGACGAGGCGGCCCGGCGTGTGGGTCCCGGCAAGGCGCTGCAGGGCAACCTCGATCCCGCGGTTCTCTTCGCCCCGACCGAGGCCGTCGAGGAGAAGACCCAGGAGGTTCTCGACGCCGCTGCCGGTCTGGAGGGGCACATCTTCAATCTCGGGCACGGGGTCCTGCCGTCCATGGACCCGGACGCGTTGACCCGGCTCGTGGACCACGTCCACACGCGCACGCTCCGCTAGGGCCCGGATTTCGGCTGCGGCCCGGTGGGGGCTTGTCGCGCAGTTCCCCGCGCCCCTATGGGGCGCGGGGGTGTGCTCGTCTTCCCCACAGGAGGCCTCGGGGTTCGGGTGGCGGTGTCGTGCCCGGGCGCAGGGGCCAGGCGAGGAGCATGCCTGTCAGGAAGCCGACCACGTGGGCCACGTACGCCACGGTGCCTGCCTCGGAGACGCCGGTGCCGGACGAGTACACCGCCTGGAGGACGAACCAGGAGCCCAGCACGATCCACGCGGGCAGGCGCAGCGGCAGGAAGATCAGGAACGGGACCAGGACCCAGACCCTGGCCTTCGGATAGAGCACCAGATACGCGCCCAGGACGCCTGCGATCGCACCCGACGCGCCGATCAGCGGGTCCCCGGAGTCGGCGTTGACGAGGGCGAAGCCGTACGCCGCCGCGTAGCCGCAGGCCACGTAGAACAGCGTGTAGCGGATGTGGCCGAGGCGGTCCTCTATGTTGTTGCCGAAGATCATCAGGAACAGCATGTTGCCGAGCAGGTGCAGCCAGCTGCTGTGCAGGAACATCGCCGTGAGGACCGACACCGGGGGCGACTTGTCGTAGCCGGGCGGGCCGACGACGCAGCCCACGCCCTGCGGGCCCACGCCCACGTCACCGGTGGGGACGGTCGTCGGCGTCTGGCCGTGGATCAGCTCCCGGGGCACCGCCGCCCAGTGGTCCAGGAACGCCTGGAGGTGGCACAGCTGGGCCGGGCCGCTCTCGCCCGTGATCGAGCTCGCCACACCCGGAGTGGCCAGGAACACCACGAAGTTGGCAGCGATCAGCGCGTACGTCACATACGGCGTGCGACGGACCGGGTTCACGTCATGGACGGGGATGACCACGGGGAAATTCTGCCCGGGTTCGGGGGACTCTGAACGGGAGCGCGGGCGTGTGCGTATGTCTCGGCAACCGTCGTGATCCAAGCAACACGTGAGGAACAGGTCAATGAACGACCGAGTCACTCAGCCCCTGATCGCCACGCCGGACGGAGAGGCGGAGCTTGCCCTCGTGGTCAGGCTGCCGTGGGAGGACGTGGCCGCGCTCGGCCAGGAGGCCGGTCGGCTGGCCGCCAGCATGCAGCGGCCGGTGACGTTGGACGAGGCGGTGAGCCATCGGCTGCGGAGCCGGCAGGCGGGGTCGCATGCGCGGCCTCAGCAGGCGCCGCCGATGCCGCCTTCGGCGGTGTCTGCGCCTGGGGTTTCGACGGTCTCGTCGCTGCCGCGGTCGCCCGGGGAGCAGGCTCGGCAGGCCATAGAGAAGATCAACGGGAACGGGTCGGCGCAAGGGGCTTGAGCGGGGTTGTTCGGCTGCGGGTTCGTGGTGGTTGGTCGTGCAGTTCCCCGCGCCCCTGGGTGGGCTGAGGTTGGGCCTCGACCGGCCGCCGGTGGGGGCTTGTCGCGCAGTTCCCCGCGCCCCTTATGGGGCGCTGCCTGCTCGCACCGCTACTACCGCCTTGCGGGCCGCTACCAGGATGGGGTCCCAGACCGGGGAGAACGGCGGGGCGTAGCCGAGGTCGAGGGCTGTCATCTGTTCGACCGTCATACAGGCGGTGAGGGCCACCGCGGCGATGTCGACGCGTTTGGCGGCGCCTTCCCGGCCGACGATCTGGACACCGAGGAGGCGGCCGGTGCGGCGCTCGGCGAGCATCTTGACCGTCATGGGGTCGGCGCCCGGGTAGTAGCCCGCGCGGCTCGTCGACTCGATGGTGACCTTCTCGAACCGGAGGCCCGCCCGGCGGGCGTCCTTCTCGCGCAGGCCGGTACGGGCGATCTCCAGATCGCAGACCTTGCTGACCGCCGTGCCGACGACGCCGGGAAACGTGGCGTAACCGCCGCCGACGTTCGCGCCGATCACCTGGCCGTGCTTGTTGGCGTGGGTGCCGAGGGCGATGTGGCGTTCGCGCCCCGAGACCAGGTCGAGGACCTCGACGCAGTCGCCGCCCGCCCAGATGTTCTCGTGCCCGCGCACCCGCATCGCCAGATCGGTCAGCAGCCCCCGGTGGTCGCCGAGCGGCAGCCCCGCGGCCTCGGCGAGCGCGGTCTCGGGCCGTACGCCGATCCCGAGGACCACCAGGTCCGCCGGGTACTCGACGTCCTCCGTCGCCACCGCGCGGACCCGGCCGTCGCCACCGGTGAGGATCTTGGTGACCTCGGCGTCGTTCACCATCGTGATGCCGAGGCCCTCCATGGCCTCGTGGACGAGACGGCCCATGTCCGGGTCGAGCGTCGACATGGGCTCCTGGCCGCGGTTGACGACCGTCACCTCGTACCCGCGGTTGATCAGCGCCTCGGCCATCTCCACGCCGATGTAGCCCGCGCCGATCACCACCGCGCGGCGGCCCGCCGTACGGGCCAGCGTGTCGAGGAGGGCCTGTCCGTCGTCGAGGGTCTGCACGCCGTGCACCCCGGGCGCGTCGATGCCGGGCAGCTGCGGCCGCATCGGATGGGCGCCCGTCGCGAGCACGAGCTTGTCGTACGACGTCCACTCCTCGGCCCCGGACTCCAGGTCACGGGAGCGTACGCGGCCGCCCTCGACGTCGAGTTCCGTGACCTCCGTACGCATCCGCAGGTCCATCCCGCGCCCTCGGTGCTCCTCCGGTGACCGCGCGATCAACTGGTCCCGGTCCGTGACGTCACCGCCCACCCAGTAGGGGATGCCGCACGCCGAGTAGGAGGTGAAGTGACCCCGCTCGAACGCCACGATCTCCAGCTCGTCGGGGCCCTTCAGACGGCGCGCCTGGGACGCGGCGGACATGCCCGCCGCGTCTCCTCCGACGACCACCAGGCGCTCTCGGGAACGGCTCGCACGGCTCATGCTCATACGAACACGCTACGGGGGTCCCGCATTTCGGTCCTGGTCGGGATCGCGCCGATTCGCTCGCGTCCGCTCAGTCCTTGTCGTCGCCCTCTCCCCGGACCGGCGGGGCCACCGGCAGCGAACCCGTGCCCGCGCCGCTCGGCGCCGCGGCGACCGGGCGGGCCGGCGTCCGGCCGCGCAGGAAACGCGCCCACAGGAACAGCAGCAGCGCGGTGCCGACCAGGAAGGGCAGGACCGCCCCGAGAGCCAGCGCGATCCAGCGGAACATGGTGACGAACGCGTCCCAGCCGCCCCCGAGCGCGTCCGCGAACCCCGGGTCGTCGTCCTCGACGACCTTCTTCACCGGCGTCTCGGACAGCGACAGGGTGATCGTGGCCAGGCTCGTACGGTCCTTCAGGGAGGCCTGCTGGGCCAGCAGCGACTCCAGGTCGGCCTGACGGGTGCTCAACTCGCCCTCAAGGGTGACCACATCGCTCAGCCGGGTCGCCTGGTCCATCAGCTCGCGGATCCGCACCACACTGGCGCGCTGCGACTTGATACGGCTCTCCACGTCGACGACCTGCTCCGTGACGTCCTCGGCCTTCGCCCTGCGGTCGAGGAGCTTGCCCGAGCCCTCCAGCTCCGTGAGGACCTCCTCGTACTTGTCCGCGGGCACCCGCAGGACGACTCGGGAGCGCTCGCGGCCCTTGGAGTCGCGGTCCGTGGTCTCGTTGCCGACCATGCCGCCCGCGTTCTCGACCACCGTGCGGGTCTCGGCGAGGGACTTCGGCACATCCTTGACCTGCACGGTCAGGGACGCGGTGTGGATGATGTGGGCGGTCAGCCTCGGTGCGGCGGCCTGCTCCTTCTTGCCGCTGCCCGCGTCGCTGTCGGCCGCGCCCGCGCCCGCCTCGTTCGCGCCCGGGGCGCCGGCGGCCTTGTTGGAATCCGAGCTCGCACCCCCGATGTCGTCCGCGCCCGTGCATCCCGTCAGGGCGAGGGCCGCGGCGAGGCACAGCGCCGAGAGGATCTGGACGGGTCGTGCGGACCGGTGCCTGGTCGTACCACTGCCACGCGTCTGCATATCGGCTTACCCCCGAGGGTGTCGTGATGACTGACGCTCCTACGACGCGCGACCCCCGCGAGACGTTGGCCGGATCCGGTCCCGAAGAGGTCACGGTCCGGACTCGTCATGGACACCCTCATGGGTGCCTGCACCGGCACCTTCGCCGACACCTCACGGGCACCGGGGCCCGCGGGACTGTCGGTGGGGTCTGGGACAGTGGAGACATGCACGCAGACACACGTACGGGCACGGGTCATGTCGTCGTCATCGGGGGCGGTATCGCCGGTCTGGCCGCCGCCCACCGGCTGCTGGACGGCGGGGCGCGCGTGACCGTGCTGGAGGCCTCGGACAGGCTCGGCGGCAAGCTGCTGCCCGGGGAGATCGCCGGCGTCCGGGTCGACCTCGGCGCCGAGTCGATGCTCGCCCGGCGGCCCGAGGCCGTGGCGCTCGCCCGCGAGGTGGGCCTCGCCGACCGGCTCCAGCCGCCGGCGACGGCCGGCGCCTCGATCTGGACGCGCGGGGCGCTGCGACCCATGCCCAAGGGCCACGTCATGGGCGTCCCGGGAGACGCGGCCGCCCTCTCCGGAGTCCTCTCGGAGGAGGGCCTGCGCAGGATCGAGCGCGACCGCGACCTGCCGCGCACGGAGGTCGGTGACGACGTGGCGGTGGGGGAGTTCGTCGCCGCGCGCCTCGGCCGCGAGGTCGTCGACCGTATCGTCGAGCCCCTGCTCGGCGGTGTGTACGCGGGCGACGCGTACCGCATCTCGATGCGCTCGGCCGTCCCCCAGCTCTTCGAGGCGGCCCGCACCCACACATCGTTGACGGAGGCCGTCCGCGAGATCCAGGCGAGGGCGGCGAAGAACCAGCAGACGGGACCGGTCTTCACCGGCATCGAGGGCGGCATCGGCGGGATCCCGCTCGCCGTCGCGGAGTCGGTGCGCGCCCGGGGTGGCGAGATCGTCACGGGAGCGCCGGTGACGGAGCTGCGGCGCATCGAGGGCGAGGCGGCCGGGGCGGACGGCGGCGGGCGCTGGCGTGTCGTCGCCGGTGGCGAAGTCCTCCATGCCGACGCCGTCGTGGTGGCGGTGCCCGCCGGTGCCGCGGCCGGGCTGCTCGGCGCCGAGGCCCCGGCCGCCGCGGCCGAACTCGCGACCGTCGAGTACGCCTCCATGGCGCTGATCACCCTCGCCTACCGCCGCGCCGAGATCGCCCTCCCCGAAGGGAGCGGTTTTCTGGTGCCGCCTGTTGACGGGCACACCATCAAGGCCTCGACGTTCGCCTCCCAGAAGTGGGGGTGGATCGCGGAGGAGGACCCGGACGTGGTGGTCCTGCGCACATCCGTCGGGCGTTACGGCGAGACGGAGATCCTCGGCCGGGACGACGCCGGCCTCGTCGACGTGTCACGGCACGACCTGCGTGAGGCCACCGGCCTGCACGCCGAGCCCGTCGAGACCCGGGTGACCCGCTGGACCGACGGACTGCCCCAGTACCCGGTCGGCCACCACGCGCGCGTGGCTCGCATCCGCGAGCACGTCGGCAAGCTGCCGGGCCTCGCCGTCTGCGGAGCGGCGTACGACGGCGTCGGCATCCCGGCCTGCATCGCGAGCGCGAACGCGGCCGTGGACAAGCTGACCGGCGACCGCGCCGGACTGACGGACGCCCTGATCACGAACCCGGTGCAGAGCCTGCACGGCGGAGCGGGAGAATAGCCCCATGAGTGACGACGCCCCCACCACCGGCCAGGCCAGGATTCCGAACGCCGGCAAGAAGGCCAAGGACCTCAACGAGGTCATCCGCTACACCCTCTGGTCCGTGTTCAAGCTCCGAGACGTGCTGCCCACGGACCGTGCCGGGTACGCGGACGAGGTCCAGGAACTCTTCGACCAGCTCGACGCCAAGGACGTCACCGTCCGCGGCACGTACGACGTGTCGGGGCTGCGCGCCGACGCCGACCTCATGATCTGGTGGCACGCCGAGACGGCCGACCAGCTCCAGGAGGCGTACAACCTCTTCCGCCGTACGCAGCTGGGCCGCGCGCTGGAGCCGGTCTGGTCGAACATGGCGCTGCACCGGCCGGCGGAGTTCAACCGCTCGCACATCCCGGCGTTCCTCGCCGACGAGACGCCGCGCAACTACATCAGCGTCTATCCCTTCGTGCGCTCCTACGACTGGTATCTGCTGCCGGACGAGGACCGTCGCCGGATGCTCGCCGACCACGGCAAGATGGCCCGGGGGTACCCGGACGTGCGGGCCAACACGGTTGCCTCGTTCTCGCTCGGTGACTACGAGTGGATGCTCGCCTTCGAGGCGGACGAGTTGTACCGCATCGTGGATCTCATGCGGCATCTCCGGGCGTCCGAGGCGCGGATGCACGTCCGGGAAGAGGTGCCGTTCTATACCGGGCGGCGGAAGTCTGTTGCCGAGTTGGTCGCGGGGCTCGCGTAGTCGCTCCGCGGGTGGGCTCGGATGCCGGGTGCGGGCGCGTGGGGGCTGGTCGCGCAGTTCCCCGCGCCCCTAGAGGGGCGATGCCGGACTCGGCTCCTTGTGCGGTGCGCAGGTTGCGTTCTGTGCCGGGAGCTCGCCCTTCAGCAAGTACGCGTCCAAGTGGGCGTTGACGCATGCGTTGGAGGCGCCGCCGATGCCGTGGGAGCCCGAGGCCCGTTCGGTGACCAGGGCCGAGCCGGACAGACGGCGGTGCAGTTCCAGGGCGCCGGTGTACGGGGTCGCCGCGTCTCGCTCTGCGGCCAGGATCAGAGTGGGCGGCAGCTCGCCGGGTGATGTCCGTACGTCGAGCGGACGTTGGCGCGGCAGGGGCCAGTAGGCGCAGGGCAGGTTCGTCCAGACGTTGTCCCAGGTCTCGAACGGGGCCACGCGCGCCAGCCGGGTGTTGTCGCGGTCCCAGGTGTGCCAGGCCCGCGGCCACGGGGCGTCGTTGCACTCCGTGGCGGTGTAGACCGCCTTGCTGTTCTCCTGCTCCTCCACCGCGTCCGGGTTCGGCCCCGCCTGCCGGATCAGCGGCTGCGGGTCGCCCTTCAGATAGGCGGAGAGCGCAAGCGCGCGCTGCGGCCAGTAGTCGTCGTAGTACCCGGCCTGCAGGAACGCGCTCCGGAGCTGACCCGGACCGACCTTGCCGCCCGCCGGTTCGGCGGCGAGCCGTGCCCTCGCCCGCTCGTAACTGCGCAGCACCTCCTCCGACGTGCGGCCCAGCCCGTACACCTTGTGGTGCTTGGCGATCCAGGTGCGGAAGTCGGCCCAGCGGCCCTCGAAGGCGGCCGACTGGTCGAGGTTGTTCCGGTACCAGACCTTCTCCGGATCGGGGTTCACGGCCGAGTCGAAGACCATCCGGCGTACGTGCGAGGGGAACAGCGTCGCGTACAGGGAGGCGAAGTACGTGCCGTACGAGGCACCCATGAAGGTCAGTTTGCGTTCGCCGAGGGCGGCGCGCAGGACGTCCAGGTCGCGGGCGTTGTTGAGCGAGGAAAAGTGCCGGATCTCGCGCCCGGACCGCTCGACGCAGCCCCGCGCGTACGCCTTGGCCCGCGCGATGCGCTCCTCCTTGTACGACTCCGAGGGGTACGTCGGCGACTGCGAGGGGCCCTTCAGGAGCGTTTTCGGGTCCTGGCAGGAGAGCGGCGCGGAGCGGCCGACCCCGCGCGGGGCGTAGCCGACGAGGTCGTACGCCCCGGCGATGCGCTTCCACTCGGGGATCATGCCGATCAGCGGGAAGTACATGCCCGAGGCGCCCGGACCGCCGGGGTTGAAGACCAGCGAGCCCTGCCGAGGGACCGGCCGTCTGCCGTCCTTGCCGGTGGCCTTCACCCGGCTGACGGTCAGTTTGATCTTCTTGCCCTCGGGGTGCGCGTAGTCGAGCGGTACCTCCACCGTGCCGCACTGCAGGCTGCCCGGGGTGTCCTGCTCCTCCGAGCAGTTGCCGAACCGGATGCCCTCGGCGGCGGCGCGCTGGGCGGCGACGGCCGTGCCCCGCAGTTCGGTCCAGCCGGGCGAGGTCTGGGCGCTGCCCGCGGGGGCGGCGACGACGGCGGTCAGAACCAGGGACCCGGCCGTTCCGTAGAGGGCGGCAGCTCGCATCGCGTTCCCTTCAGTGCACGGCAGCAACAAAAGGGATGTTTCGTTTGGTACTTGGCGAAGTAAAGCACCGGCTCGCCGGTGTCGGCCCAATGACCCCGATGCGCGTCCGGCGTGCGTCCCGGGCGCGCTCTAGGCGTGCGGTTCGCGGTGCGCGAAGGCCGCACGCAGGTCCGGTTCGCCGATCGCGCGGATGCCGCGTACGGCCACGGTGGTGAGGTACGTACGGTCGTCGCTGCCGGTGTCCGCGCGGCGGGCCAGGGCGCTGAGCAGATGCTGGCCGGCCGGGGACGCCCAGCGCGTGTAGGGGTGGACCTCGATGCGGGCTATGGCGAGGCAGCTCAGGGTGAGGATGAGCGGGAGCGTGAACCAGATGGCCACCAGGGGCCGGTTCTCCTGCGCCTGAGCAGGCATCAACAGGGCGACCGCGCCCAGTACCAGCACGGCCGCCGCCGCGGCCCGCACCTGGCGGACGGCGCCCGCGACGGTGGTGCGGGCGCCGTCGGGCACGGCGAGGCCCGCCGCGACGAGGCGGTCGGCGAGGACGCGTACGGAGTCCGCGGCGGCCGCGGTCGTACGGACCGGCGCGATCCGTGACTGGCCGTCCGGGCCTATCGCGCCCAGCACCGAGCGTTCCATCTCGTCCCGGCCGCGCGGGTCCACGACGGTCGCCCAGCCCGTGTGGGCGAGCAGCAGACGGCGCTGGCGGGCCATCGACACCAGCGTCAGATCGGCGACCCGCGCGGGGCCGCCCGAGAGGAACGCCGCCTCGTAGAGCGTGAGGCCGCGGCCGTTGAACCGGTCCGTCTCGTCGACGACGGCGGCGGCGCGGACGGAGGCCAGACACAGACGCGTGCAGGTGGTGCCGGCCGCGACCCAGGCCAGGAGCAGGAGGAGGACCCAGAACATGCGGGATTTCTATGCGAAGGAGGCCGGGGCGCGCCACGGCTTGTTCACAATTTGGACGGAGCGTCGTCACAGTGTGACGTTTCGCTTCGCTGCGTTCCGGTTGTCAGGGCTTCTTGTTCCCGGAGTTGTCCCCGCCCTTGTCCCCGTCCTTCGAGGCCTCGGACTTCTTGGTCTCCTTCGGCTCGTCGTCCTCCGGCGGACGGCTCGTCGCGGGCGGCGGCAGGGTGTACGTCGGTGATGGGGAGGGGGAGACCGGGACGGCCGGGCTCGGGGAGTCCGTCGGACCGGGCGGGGCCGGGGAGTTGGTGAGCGGCGGCGGGCTCGCGGTGGCCGCGTCCCGGGCCAGGGCGTCGAAGTCGACGAGACCGGTGGCCTCCAGGACCGTGATGTGGTCCAGGACCGTGGTGTTCGCGTCGTCGGCGAGGCGGCGGACGAGCGAGTTGCGGGTGCTCGCGCGGACCTGGGCGACCAGGCCGAAGACCTTGCCGTGCGCCTTGCGCAGGATGTTCGCGAACTGGACGTCGTATTCCTCGCCCCGGGCCGCGCTCAGCGTGCCGAGCCACGCCTGCTGCTGCTCGTTGGGCTGGTTGGGCAGCTGGAGTCCGAGCTGCGAGGCCACTTCACGCACCCGCTCGTCCAGGAACGTGTGCCCCTCCACGAGGTGCTCGCCGGCGGTCTTGACCGCCTGGGTCGTGCCGCGTTCCCCGGCCTGCTGGCCGGCGGGCAGCTCCCACAGGCCCGCGAGCCGCACCTTGGTGACGAAGTCCCGGTCCAGCGCGGACAGCGGACCGTACCTCGTCGACAAGGTCTGGGCGTTCAGCGTGTCCACACCGGTGCCCGACCGGTCCGAGTACGACCAGATCGGGAAGATCAGCGCCACGAGGGTCGCCGCCAGGCCCGTGACGATGAGCCCGGTGCCGCTGAACAGTCTGCGGCTGTTGATGGATCGCATGGTGCCTCCTGTTGCGGCACCGCACGTTAGTGCGCTTCGGGTCGGGCTGGAATATTACTGCGCGGCGTACGCCAACTGAGGTACGGGTTCGGACGGTTGCCGTGCGAATCCGGACAGACAGCCGCAGGTGGGGTGTTTTCGCAGGTGGAGACGGTGTCGCGGCGCGCGGACGACGACGGGCGGGCTTCCGCGCACCACGCGCACACGCGGGGTGCGCCCGGCGTCGGCCGGATGCGAGCCCGCGCGCCCGGCCTTCGGGGCAGGGGCACTGAGCAGGCAAGGGGTCCGCGGTGCTGTACAGATCCGGCGCCCATGTCGTCCGGTGAGCGATGTCACGCGGTGACGAAGGCCTCTACGCCCGGCGTCGACTCGTTCTCAACGCCCCGGTCGGACCTGTCGGCGCCTGGGCGGGACGCGCCTCAGCGCCTCAGCAGTACCCGTCGCGTGGCGCGGGCCAGCCGGGCCGCCGGGTGCTGCGACAGCGGCGCCGGGCCCGAGCGCTCCAGCCACCAGTCGCTCACCCGCCGCCGTACGTCCGGGTCGTCCAGCCGGCCGCCCAGAAGCAGATGCTCGGCGAAGTCCAGCGCGTCCCGCCGGTAGCCGCCGGTCATCGGGTGGCCGTGCGCGTACGCGACGAACGTCTTGCGGTACGCCCCCGCCAGAATCTCCGGCAGCTCGGGCGCGACCTTGGCCACGACATCGGCCCGCTTGCCCGCCAGCGCCCGGGCCTGCACCGACAGCCGGGTCCCGTCGAAGCCCTCCGGCACGGGCGTCCCGGCGACCAGCGCGGACAACAGGGCAGCCTGCGCGAGGGCGAGCCGCTGACGGGAGGGGTCGGTGGACGGTGATGCCTTCAGCGCGTCACCGGAGCCCGGGCGGTCGCCGGAATCCGGTCCGGCGGTTCCGGAGCCGTCGGAGGTGACGTCGATGGATGCCCGCTCGGCGGCGGATTCGGCGGCAGCCTCGTCCGCGACCTTCGTCGGCTCCGGCGCCTCCGATGCCTTCGGAACCACCGAAAGAGCGCCCTTCGCCACCGTCTCCCGGATCGCCGTCAGCTCTCGCTCCAGCTCGGCCGGGGTGGGGAAGTTCTCGTCGCGCTCCAGGAGCACGCCCGGCGGGCGGACCCGGGAGGACAGGTCGGCGAGGATCGCGAGAACGGCAGGCGGCACGGCGTGGGCGTGGCTGTCGTGCCAGACACCGTCGCGCTCGAAGCCGCCGGCGACATGGACGTACGCGATCGCCTCGACGGGCAGTTCGTCCAGGGCCTTGGCGGGGTCCTCGCCGCGGTTGACGTGGTTGGTGTGGAGGTTGGCCACGTCGATGAGGAGGCGTACGCCGGTGCGGTCGGCCAGGTCGTACAGGAACTGTCCCTCGGTCATCTCCTCGCCCGGCCAGGAGATCAGCGCCGCGATGTTCTCCACCGCGAGCGGCACGGGCAGCGCGTCCTGGGCGATGCGGATGTTCTCGCAGAGGACGTCGAGGGCGTCCCGGGTGCGGGGGACGGGCAGCAGATGCCCGGCCTCCAGGCGGGGCGAGGCGGTGAGGGCCCCGCCCGCGCGGACGAACGCGATGTGCTCGGTGACCAGCGGGGAGCCGAGCGCCTCGGCGGCCGCCGCGAGATCGGCGAGCTTTCCCTCGTCGGGACGGTCTGCGCCGCCGAGCCCGAGCGACACCCCGTGCGGAACCACCGTGACGCCGCGCTCGCGCAGCCGCACCAGCGACTCCGGGAGATGCCCCGGGCACACGTTCTCCGCGACGGCCTCGACCCAGTCGATGCCGGGCATGCTCTCCACGGCCGCCGCGATCTCCGGCCGCCACCCGATCCCCGTACCCAAGTGCTTCATCGCGTCCCCCTCCTTCACCACGGCTTCACCAGGACCTGTGCGTCGTCTCCTTCGACGGACCTGTTGTTCCGGCGTGACGGGGTCATGGCCCCGGGAAGCGGGGCCGAACCCATCGGCGGGGACGTTCAGAGCAACATTTGAGCTTCGGGACGGGCCGAGGTCATCCCTCGCTAGGGCGTGGGAGTGGGCGAGGCCCCGCCCGGATTGTCCGGGTCCTCGGCTTCCGGCCGGTTCGTGTTGACCGTGCCCGGCGCACCCGGTGAGGGCCGCGAGGTGGTCTGGATGTCGCCCGACGCCTCAGCGGGCGGTGCCGCGGGCGGTGCCACGCCCGAGACCGGCGGCGGCGGACCGCTCGGGCTGGCCGTCGTTCCGGCCACCGAGTCGTTGGCGATCGCGTCGAAGTCGATCGCGCCGGTCTTCTCCAGGACCGTGATGTGGTCGAGCACGGTCTGGTTGGTGTCCGAGGCGAGCTGACGGACCAGCGTGTTGCGCGTCTGGTTCCGGACCGTGCCGATCACCGGGAAGATCTTGCCGTGCGCGGACCGGAGGAGGTTCGCCCACACCTTCACGTAGTCCTCGTCCGACGCCGCGGACATCTGGTTCAGCCAGCCCTGCTGCTGCTCGTTGGGCTGGTTCGGCAGTTCGACACCGAGATCCCGGGCGACGCTGCGTGCGCGCTTGTCGAGGTCGGTGTGACCGACGATCAGGTGGTCGGCCGCCTCCCGTACCGGACCGTCCTGGAAGCGCTCAGCGGCCTGCTGCCCCGCCGGCAGCTCCCACAGACCCGCCAGCCGCACGCGGACGATCAGGTCTCGGTCATTGGCGGTCAGCGGACCCCAACGAGTCGGTACGGTTCCGGAGGCGAGGTTCGCCTGCCCCGTACCGGCGCGGTCCGCGTACGACCACACGGGGAACGCGAGCGCGCCGAGTGTGCCGACGAGTGCCACGATGACGAGGGCCGTGCCGTTGATACGCCGCAAAGGTGCCTCCCGGGATATGCCAACTGGTCGTTGGGAATCTGTACTTGGCCAGCGCAGGGAGATACGTGCGGGGCGTGCGGTGTGTTCAACGGCCGATGTTTGGTGAGTCACTTTTGTTGTTCGGGCGTGTCGCGAGGACCGGGGCCCGCCCGGTCCTCGCGACACGCTGTCGGGCCGGGCTCGCTCAGCTGAACGGGTCCAGCGTGATGTACGCCGTCTGCGGGTTGCTGTCGTTGACCAGGGACTCGTGGTTGCCGACGTCGTCGAAGGCGAAGCCGTACGCCTTGCCGTCGGCCATCTGGGCGTGGATCTTGCGGGAGTAGTGGTTGGTCACGTTGTCCTGGTAGAAGCCCGCCGAACTCGTGTCGGGCTGGTTGGGGTTGGTCAGGAGCGTGGACCGGTTGTAGCCCGCGCACAGGGTGCGGGAGATCGGGCCGCGCACCAGGTCGTTCGGCGCGTCAAGATGCTTGTAGCAGCCGAAGATGCTGTCCGAGTCGGGCTTCTGGAAGCTGGTCACGACGGCGCCCGAGCCGTTGGTGAAGTTCATGACGTTGCCGGAGACCCTGCCGTAGTACTTGGTGGCCGGCTGGTTCGCGAACGGTGTCACGGTCAGCGTGGAGGTGGCGTACTTGGCCCACACCCGGTTGACGTAGTCGTTCATGACGGTGCTCGGCAGGGCGCCGGACTCGATGCCGTGGCCGGGCGCGAGGGCCCGCAGCACGGTTCCGTCGGAGCGGGTCCTGATGAGGTTGGCCCAGCCGCCGGGCTGGCCCCGCAGGGCGTTGAAGAAGCCGTTGTAGCCGCCCGGCTTCAGGTGACCGGTGTTCTTGACGGTGCCCGCGGTGTTCTTGACGCCGACCGCGTACGGGGCCGAGAACATGTCCACCTGGGTGCTGTTGATCCACAGTCCGGAGTCGTTGAGCGTGTACTCGGTCCAGTTGAAGAGGATGTTCGCGTTCGGGTCTGTCGGGTTCTGCACCGCGGGCTGCACGAGACCGCCGGTGGTCAGCTTGAAGACGAGCTTCTGGCCGTACGAGAAGTAGACCCGGCCGGAGAACTTCGGCATCCGGATCGTCTTGGTCTGGCCGTTGGCCGGTCCGGCGATCGAGGCGTCGGGTGCGGGGGTCGGCGGATTGCCGCCGGCGGGCCAGGCGTGGAACGTGCCGTTCGCGTCGGCCCAGCCCTGCTGGCCGGTCGAGAGCAGGGTCCCGATGTTGTAGATGTAGATCTGGTCGCCGCGCCCGGAGTTGTTCTTGAAGTCCAGCGGGATGGTCGTGGGCACCGCGGCTTCGGCTCGGGGTGCGGGGCCCACCGTCGTGAGTCCCGCGGTGACGGTTGCCGCGGCGACCAGGGCCACCAGCGCTTTCCGTAGGGCAAGCACGCTCGTCCTCCTGCCAGGTGGGCTTCTCCCACCGGAGTCGAAATGCGACGGACGGATGGTCGGGGGCCGCGTCCCGTCATGGGGAGGCAAGAGGAGGCGCGGCCCCTTCCGGTCGTTTGAGAGCGCTCTCAGAGTCTCCCCATGAGTGGGACACGTCAAGGTCTAGACCAAGATGGTCATCGTCGGGCCGGCATCGATGACCACGGCCACGCACACCTTCGTGCGGGAAGGCGTCTTCATGCGGGAACACGTCTTCGTGCGGGAACACGTCACGACGACGGGCCGTGGGTCCAGGAACCCGCGAGGAGCGTGGCGTGCACCGGCATCTCGCGCAGGGTCCGGGCGTCCGCGGTGAGCGGGTCGGCGTCGGTCACCACCAGGTCCGCCCGGTCGCCGACCCGGATCAGCCGCTGCCCCCGGGACGAGCCGGCCAGGGCGTCCGCCACCGGGATCCGCTGCTCCGGGTGCCACGGCGGGCGCTCGTCGCCGGTCCGGGTCACGGCCGACGCCATGGTCAGCCAGGGGTCGAGCGGTGCGACGGGGGCGTCGGAGCCCAGCGCCAGGACGGCACCGGCGGCGAGCAGGTCGGCGAAGGCGTACGCCCGGTGGGTGCGGCCCGCCCAGTGCCGGTCGGCGACATCCCGGTCGTCCACCGCGTGGGTGGGCTGGACGCTCACGGTGACGCCCAGTTCGGCGAAGCGCGGGATGTCCTTGGGAGCGAGCAGCTGGCCGTGCTCGATCCGGCCGTGGCAGCGCACCGCCTCGAAGGCGTCGAGGGTCATCTCGTTGGCGCGGTCCCCGATCGCGTGGATGGCGGGTTCGATCCCGTGGGAGGAGGCGCGGCGCAGCAGGGACACCAGCTCCTGCGGGGGCAGTTGCTCCAGTCCGTGGGAGCCGGGCTCGCCGGGGACCGCGCCCGGGTACGCCTCGTGGCACAGCGCGGTGCGGGTGTTGAGCGAGCCGTCGGTGAGCAGCTTGAACGGTCCGACCTCCAGCAGTCCGCCGGGGGTGTCCAGGATCTGGCCGGTGCGGAGCCCACGGCTGATCGCCGCCTCCAGCTGCGGGGACCAGATGGAGGCCGCCACCCGGAGCGGCACCGACGCGCCGTTCATCCGGCGGGTCCAGTCCGCGATGTTGTCGGCGTACTCGAAGTCGACGATGCCGGTGATGCCGCGCGCGGCGGCGGCGACGCAGGCTTCCCGCACCCATTGGTCCGTCAACTCCACCGAGGCGGTGGGCAGTTCGGCCATGGCCTGGATGCACTCGTCCTCGCGCAGCAGTCCGGTGGGGTGATCGCCGCGCCCGACCAGGGCGAGTCCGGCCGAGTTCAGCCAGGCGGAGTGCAGATCCATGCTGATCAGCAGGGCGGGACGGTCCGGGACGAGGGCGTCGAGCAGGTCCTTGTGGGGCGCGTCCGGCCACAGTCCGTCGCGGAAGCCGTGGCCGATCATGGGCTCACCGGCCGGCAGGGCGACGGCCTGGCGGCCGACCGCGTCCGCGGCCTCCCGCGCGGAGCGGGCGCCGGACACGTCGAGCCGGCGGCGCAGGCCCGCCCACTGGACCATGTGTACGTGCGAGTCCCACAGCCCCGGCAGCAGCGTACGGCCGTCGAGGTCGAGGCTCTGCCCGTCATCCCGCGGTGATTCGCCCGCGGGGAAGACGGCGTTGACGAGACCCGACTCGATACGGACGTCGCTCGGCGGTCCGCCCGCGCCGAGGTGGACGCGGCGCAGGGTGAGCGGCTCGGCGGTGGCCGCGGGGGTGCCGGGCGCTGCGGTGTTCGTGTGGGTCACGGCTTCCTCCGGATGTCGCGCATGGCGCGGGCGAGTTCGGGAACGGCGTACGGTCGGCCGGATTCGAGGGCCCCGGCAAGGCGGAGGACGATCTCCTCGCGCTCGTCCTGGCTGAGCTTCGCCTTGGCCGTCACCTTCGTGGCGGGCAGCCGGAATCCGGTGACGGCGGCGGCGATCCGGTGGGCGTAGCGCTCCACCCGGGCCAGCCGCCAAGGCTCGGGAAGGCCGTCCTCGAAGTGGTCGACGGTGGCGGACAGGACGTCGTAGGTGTCCGCCGGGTCCAGGACCTCGGGGCGGCCGTGGACGTGCAGGACCGTGAAGTTCCAGGTCGGCACGTGGGGTGTCTCCTCGTACCAGCTCGGCGAGATGTAGCCGTGCGGTCCCTGGATCACGACGACCACTTCGTGGGAGCCGAGTTCGTGCTTCCCGGCGTCGGTCCTGGCGAGGTGGCCGAGCAGCGTGGTGTCCTGGCGCGAGTCGTCGACCAGGACCGGCAGATGGGAGACGACCAGTCCGCGGTCGGGAGTGTGGCTGATCAGGGTGGCCCACGGGTGGGCTCTCGCGAGATCACGGATCCGTCCGGGGTCGTCGACCCGGAAGATCTCCTGCTCCAGCATGTGCGCTGTTCCGTCCTGTCAGTTCTCGGCCGTTGATTCCGGTCCGTCGGTTCTCGTTCTCGGCTGTCGGTTCTCGGCCGTCAGTTCTCGGGGAAGTGGCAGGAGACCTGCCGTTGCCCGTCGGTCGCCGGCGCGGTCGGCACCGGCCGCTCCGTGCCGCAGAGGTCCTGGCTCTTCCAGCAGCGCGTGTGGAAGGCGCAGCCCGCGGGTGGTCGGGTAGGGCTGGGAGGGTCGCCCTGCAGCACTATGCGGCCGGTGGCGCCCCGCCGGCGCGGGTCCGGATCGGGGACGGCCGAGAGCAGCGCCCGGGTGTACGGATGCGCGGGGCGGGAGTAGACGGTGTCGCGGTCGCCGTGCTCGACGATCCGCCCCAGATACATGACGGCGACCTCGTCGGCGACATGCCGCACCACGGCCAGATCGTGCGCGATGAACACGTAACTGAGCCCGAACTCCCGCTGCAGCTCCTTGAACAGGTTGATGACCTGCGCCTGCACGGACACGTCGAGCGCCGACACGGGCTCGTCGCAGACAAGGATCTTCGGGCGGAGCGCGAGTGCCCGGGCGATGCCGAGGCGCTGGCGCTGCCCGCCGGAGAACTGGTGGGGGTGGCGGTGCGCGTGCCCGGGGTCGAGCCCGACCATGTGCAGCAACTCGTGGGCCCAGGAGGCGCGTTCCTTCTTCGGCATCATGTCGCGGTGGATGTCGAGCGGCTCACGGACGATCTCCAGGGCCGTCATCCGCGGATCGAGGGAGGTGTACGGGTCCTGCATGACCAGCTGGATGTCCCGCCTGCGGCGGCGCAGTTCGGCCGAGGGGAGGGCGAGCAGGTCCCGGCCCTCGACGAGCACGGTGCCGGAGGTGGGCCGGTCCAGGGCCATCAGCAGGCGGGTGAGGGTCGAATTGCCGCATCCGGACTCGCCCACGAGGCCGAGGGTCGAGCCCCGCCGCAGGGTCAGGTCGACGCCGTCGACAGCCCTGACCGTGGCCCGGCGCCGGCCGCCGACGGGCAGCCCGCCGGACCGGTAGTGCTTGACCAGGCCACGGGCCTCAAGGAGCGGGACATCGGTCTCAAGGAGGGGGACACCGGTCGGGACGTCATCGGGCACCGGAGACCTCCAGCGGATAGTGGCAGGCGACGAGGCGCGCGGGCGGGGCCGGGAGCAGCATCGGCTCCTGCGTCGCGCAGCTCTCACCGGCTTCGGGGCAGCGGGGGTGGAAGGCGCAGCCGGAGGGCAGCAGGCCGGGTCCCGGCGGGCTGCCCGGGATCGGGGTGAGGTCGTCGGTGTCCCCGTCGAGGCGGGGCACGGCGGCGAGCAGCCCCCGGGTGTAGGGGTGTGCGGGCCGGTCGTACAGCTCCTGGACCGGGGCCTGTTCCAGGATGCGCCCGGCGTACATGATCGCGACCCGGTCGGCGGTGCCCGCGGCGAGCCCCAGGTCGTGGGTGATCAGCAGCAGGGCGGAGCGGGTCTCCTCGCGGAGTTCGGCGAGCAGTTCCATGATCTGGGCCTGCACGGTGACGTCCAGGGCGGTGGTGGGTTCGTCGGCGATGAGGACGTCGGGGCCGAGCGCCACCGCCATCGCGATCATGATCCGCTGGCGCATGCCGCCGGAGAACTGGTGGGGGTGGTCGCGGTAGCGCCGGGCCGGGTCGGGGATGCGGACCCGGGCCATCAGCTCGACGGCCCTGGCGCGGGCCTCGCGGCGGCCGACGCCCTCGTGGGCCCGTATCGTCTCGGCGATCTGGAAGCCCACGGTGAGCGTGGGGTTGAGGGCGGACAGGGCGTCCTGGAAGACCATCGCGATGCGCTTGCCGCGCAGGGTGCGGAACTGGTCCTCGGGCAGCGTCAACAGGTCCGTGCCCCGGTGGCGGGCGATGCCGCCGACCCGGGCCGTGGTGGCCGGGAGCAGGCCCATCACGGCCATCGCGGAGATGCTCTTGCCGGAGCCCGACTCGCCGATGAGCGCGAGGGTCTCCTCCTCGTGGAGGGTGAACGAGACTCCGTGGACGACCCGTTGGGCGGCGCCTGACCGGGACAGCACGTCGACGGTGAGGTCCTGGACGTCCAACAGCGGTGCGTTCAGGGGCGTGTGGTCCACGACGGGGTCACCGGCCTCTCGGATCCAGGGCGTCACGCACGGTGTCGCCGAAGGTGATGAGCACGAAGACGGTGAAGGAGAGGAACAACCCGGGGAAGATCAGCAGGTGCGGGTGGGTCTGGAAGGAGTTCTGGGCTCCCGCGAGCTGAAGTCCCCAGGAGATCGAGGGGGGTTGGAGCCCGACACCGAGGAACGTCAGCGCGGCCTCGGCGACGATCACACCGCCGACGGTGATGGTGGCGAGGACGAGGACCGGGGTGAGGGCGTTCGGCAGGACGTGTCTGCGCACGATGTGCCACTGGCTCGCGCCGAGACCGCGGGCCATCACCACATAGTCGGCCTCGCGCACCGACCGTACCGACGCCCGTACCACCCGGGTCATGGTCGGCCAGCCGAAGAGCGCCAGCACTCCGGCCACGGTCGGTACATCCCGGGTGGTGAAGCTGTTGAGGACGACGATCGCGCCGAGCAGGAACGGGAAGCCGAGGAAGACGTCGGTGATCCTGGCGATCACGCTGTCGACGATCCGCCCGGCCATCCCGGCGAGGCAGCCGAGGACGAGTGCGACGGCGAGCCCGAGGCCGGTGGCGAGCAGTCCGACGCCGAGTGAGGCGCCCGCCCCGTGGATGACGTTGGCGTACAGGTCGCAGCCCTGGACGTCGTAGCCGAAGGGGTGTCCGGGGGCCGGGCCCTCGGCGCTGTGGCCCAGCTCGCAGACGGTCGGGTCGCCGTGGCCGAACCAGCCCGCGAAGAGCCCCGGCGCGGCGGCGAGCAGGAGGAGCAGCAGCGCGCAGCCGCCGGTGAGGAGGAACACCGGCCTGCGGCGCAGCTCGTGCCAGGTTCCCTGCGGGGCCTGGTACGAAGTCTCGGGCGAAGTCCCTTGTGTCCCAAGCTTTTCAGGGGAGAGAGCGGCGTCAGTCATGGCGGATCCTCGGGTCAAGGAGGCTGTTGAGGAGGTCGACCAGGACGCTCGCGGCCAGGAAGATCAGGATGAGCGCGGTCGACACCCCCACCACCGTCGGTCCGGCGTGGGCGCGGACGGCCTGGAAGAGCAGCTGGCCGATGCCGGGGAGGTTGAAGACGCCCTCGATGATCACGGTGCCGCCGAGCAGGTATCCGAGGTCGATGGCGAGATAGGTGACGGCCGGGATGAGCGAGTTGCGCAGCACGTGGACGCCGACCACCCGGCGCCGGGTGAGGCCCTTGGCGACGGCGGTGCGTACGTAGTCGGCACGCAGGTTCTCGATCACCTCGGCCCTGACCAGCCGGGACACCGACGCCAGTCCGAAGGCGGCGACACACAGCGCGGGCAGCAGATAGCTCGTCGGCCAGCCGTCGGTGTTCCCGGCGACCGGGAACCACCCCAGCTGCACGCCGAGCACGACCTGCGCGGTGTACGCGAGCACGAACACCGGCACGGAGGTGGCGCCGATCGTGAACGCGAGCACCGTACGGTCCGTCCAGGTCCCCTGGCGCAGCGCGGCGAGCACGCCGAGCCCGATGCCGACGACCGCCTCGATGCCCCAGGCGGTCAGCGCCAGCTTCAGGGTGACCGGCCAGCGGTCGGCCATCTGCTCGGCGACCGAGCGCCCGCTGAAGTCGGTCCCGAGATCGCCGTGGAAGAGCCCGGCCAGATAGTGGCCGTACTGGACCAGCAACGGATCGTCGAGGTGGTGCTGTTCGCGCAGGGCCCGCGCCACGCTCGGGGCGAGCGGCCGGTCGCCGGCGAGCGCGGCGATGGGGTCGCCCGGCAGGACGTACGTCATCGCGTAGATGACCAGGCTGATGCCGAAGAAGACGAGCAGCGCCTCCAGCAGGCGGCGTATGAGGTACGTCATCCGGGGTCTCCCGTGATGTCGAGGGCGCGGGCGTGGTCCGCGGCGGCCAGCAGCGCCCCGTACTGGATCCCGGCGAGCGTGGAGATCGCGATCGGGTCGCCCGTGACCGGGCCGGCCGCGCGCTCCCACGTCTCGTAGGTCTCCAGCAACTCCCGGTGGCAGCGGCGTACTTCGGGGGTGGCGGTGCCCGCGACCACTTCCGCGTTCAGGGCGCGCAGCAGCATGCCGCCGAAGCGGACGCGGAGACTGTGCACACCGGCTTCGCAGTCGAAGCGTTCGGACACGGTGGCGGGCCGGTCGGGCAGTTCGTCGGCGCGGGCCGACTCCATCGTGGCGAGTTCGGTCAGCGACGGTACGAACTCCCGGACCGCCCGCAGGAACGGGGACCGGATGGTCAGATGCGGGTTCGCCGCGTCGAGGATGCCGCCCAGGAACGCCCCGGCCTCTCCCAGCGCCCGCGCCCGGCCCCGGACCACGTCGGCGTGGCGCCGCTCGATGGGCGTGTTGTCGTCGGCGTCCGGGTGGCTCCAGTGCGGCACCTCGGTGACGAAGTAGAAGGTGCCGTAGCGCTCGGCGTACGCGGCGCTCGACGAGCCCGCGATCTTGGCGGCTGCGTCGACCCCGAGCCCTTCGAGATAGTCGTACGCGTCCTTCATGTCGATGCATCCGTAGACGGCCGGGGAGTACACGGGGGCGTGGGCGGCCTCGGGTTCGCCGGTCGCCAGCGGCATGCCGAGGGAGGCCGGGATCTCGGCCAGGACTCCGTACAGCTCGGGAGCCGGACGGTTCATGTAGTAATAGACGCCGCCCGCCTCGCAGTTGTGCAGGGTGGTCAGAAAGCGCGGCCGGGTGGCGTCCAACAGCCGCATCAGCGCCAGGGTTTCGGGCAGTACGCGGTCGAACCACGCCTTCTTGTAGGCGAACGGGAAGGTCCACTCGACCTGTTCGTTGCCGGCGGGCCGGTAGAAGTGGCGTCCGTAGTTGCGCTTGTCGGTCGGGGTGGCGAACCAGCCCTCGTTGAGCCGGGCCCCGTCCGGGTCGATGCAGGGCACGATGTGCCAGGCCCCGCCGAAGTGCCCGCGCAGTTCCGGGCTTTCGCACAGGGCGGTGGCCAGGTGCAGGGCGGTCACCGCGCCGACCGGCTCGTTGGGGTGCACCCCGCCGACGACGACGTATCCGCCGTCCCCGTCCGTCGTGAGGCTCGCGGGTCCTTCACCCACCGTGAAGCAGTACAGGGGTTCGCCGAGGGTGGAGGTGCCGATCCGGCTCTCGGTCACCAGTCCGGGATGAGCTGCGGCCAACTGCCTGAAGGAGGCGAGGAGTTCGTCCACGGCCGGGTAGGCGTGGGTCTCGGGGACGGTCGCCGCGTGCCGTACCCAGTTCCCGGGGGACGGCATGGCGGGGGCGGACTGCTCGGATGTCGCGGCGGTCATGCTGGTGCGGATCTCCGGGATGTCGGGGGTGCGGGGTGCGGGTGCCGGCGTACGCGTACGTGCACGGGGTGCGGGACGGTCAGCCGACGACGGATATCCGGCTGAGCTCGACGTCGGCCGGGCCGACCGTCACCCCGGTCACCCTGGGAGTGCTGGCGTAGATGTAGCTGCCGTAGAAGAGCGGGATCACCGGGAAGTCCTGGAGGATGCGCTTCTGCGCGTCGTTGTAGAGCTTCGCGGCCGCGGTCGTGTCGGGCGCGCTGTCGGCCTGCTGGAGCAGCTTGTCGACGTCTCCGTCGCTGTAGTGGCTGCACACCTGGCAGCCGCCGGCCTTGGTGAAGATGCCGCGCAGGGTCGCCTGCATGCTCGGATAGAGGGCGCCCCAGTGCGAGTGGTTGAGCCCGGTGATCTTCCCGCCGAACGCCTTATCGCTGAACTCCGCCCAGTCGGCGGTCGGTTGGGCCCTGACGTCGGAGATGCCGAGGTTCTGCCTGAGCTGGTTGGCGACCGCCTTGTAGAGCTCGTCGAGACCGAGCCCGCCCGGATAGGTGATGGTCAGCTCGCCGGACCAGCCGCCCGCCTCCTCGAGCAGCTTCTTCGCCGCGGCCGGGTCGTACGCGCAGGCGTCGCAGATGCCGGTCTCGGCGCCGACCTCGGAGGACGGGGTGAGGGAGGTGGCCGGGGTGTAGAGGCCGCCGTAGATGGCCTTGTTGACCGCGGACCGGTCGATCGCCATGGACAGCGCCTTGCGCAGTCGCACGTCGTCGAACTTCTTCCCCTGCAGCGGCAGGCCCATGAACTCGAGCGACGGCGCGTCGTAGGTGTGCAGCCGGTCCCCGAAGTCGGCCTTGGCCTGGCCGTACTTGCTGACCGGTACATAGGCCAGGTCGATGTTGCCGGCCTGCACGTCGGTGTACGCGGTGTTGAGGTCGGCGTAGCTCTTGAAGGTGATCTCGGACGACTTGGGCTTCGGCCCCCGGTACGCCGCGTAGGCGTTGACCGTGGTGCCCTCGTCGGCCTTCCACGCGGAGGTCATCCGGAACGGACCGTTGCCGATCGGCTTCCTGTCGTAGCTCTTGGGGTCCTTGAACGCGGCCTTCGGCATCGGGTAGAAGCCGAGCTGGCTCGGGGTGAGCTGGAGTGGGAACTGGCTGTCCGGGCTGGTGAGGGTGACGTCCAGGGTCGTGGCGTCGACGACCTTGAGGCCCGAGAGCGTCCTGGTCTTCGGCTTGCCCTTGGCCGGGTTCAGCGCCGCGTAGCCCTCGATGCCGGCGAGCTGGCCGTTGCCGGCCCAGCCGTTGGGGGCGTAGGCGGTTGCGTTCCAGGCGTCGGCGTAGCTCTGGGCGGTGACCGCCTCACCGTTGTGGAACTTCCAGCCGGACCTGAGCTTGATGGTCCAGTGCCGGGCATCGGTGGAGGTCACCGACCTCGCCTGCACGTAACTGATCCCGCCCTTGGCGTCGACCTTGACCAGGGGGGCGAAGAGCACGCGCAGCTGGTCCCAGCCGACGGTGCTGCGGCCCGGGGTGAGATGGTCGGGCTCGGCGACGGCGACCGAGAATCCGCCGGCCTTCGCCGAACCGCCGCTGTCTTCAGCGCCGCCGGAGCAACCGGCACAGGCGAGGGCGAGAACCAGGGCCAGCGATAGGCTCGCCGGGGCTGTGAACATGGGTGATCTGGGCAAGACGACTCCATGGGAGAGCAGGGGCGCGCCATGGCCCGGCCCCAGGGAAAGGGCCTGGGCGACCGGGTGCTCACCAGGGCGCGTACCGGGATACTGGGCGTCGCTGAGATGCCATGTCAATGCAAAGCTGCGAAACTTTTAAGATGAGATGAAAGTTTACGAGGAGGAATCAATGCCCGGCGAGGCTCCCGCCAGTACCGCGCACGACAGTTCCGGACGTCACGACAGCCCCGGACATCGGGACAGTGCCGGCGGTTGGAGCCGGGAGTCGTTCGTGGAGGAGGTCGGCCTGGTCTGGGAAGCGGCCGGGAGCAGCCGGATGGACGGCCGCGTCATCGCCTACCTGCTCATCACGGATGTTCCGTACGTCTCGTCGGCGGACCTGGCCCGCGCCCTGCGGGTCAGCGCCGGATCCGTCTCGCTCGCGACCCGTCGCCTGGTCGAGGCGGGGTTCATCAGACGGCACGCCGTGCCGGGGGAGCGGAGCCACTACTTCCGCGTCGACGACGACGTGTGGGGCAGCTTCCTGGCCGGTGAACGCCGCCATCTGAACCGGCAGGAGCAGCTCGCCGAGCGGGCCCTGGAACTGCTCGGCCCGGAGGAGGAGGCGCCTCGCCGCCGCCTGGGCAACATGCGCGACTACATGCGCTGGCTCCGGGAGGGCCACCACGTCCTGCTGGCACAGTGGCGTACCTACCGGTCCCAGGCCGCCGACCAGGCGACGGACCGGCCGACGGACGACACCGCGGACCCGGCCGCCGGACTCCGGGAGGAGGGCGGCCCGGCGGCCGGGGAACCGTCGTCGACGCCCGCGCCGACGGACGACGAGGAGATCCGCGACCACATCTCCGCCACACTGAGCCCGGTCCTGGCACGGCATCTCGTACCGGACGCGCTGTGGGCCGCCGCCGAGCCGCTGCTGGCCTCCGGCTCCGCCAACGAACGCGCGGCCTTCACCGCCGTCGTCTATGTGCTCACCTCGGGCTGCAGCTGGCAGCAGCTCCCGGCGCAGTTCGGGGTCTCGCACTCCACCGCGCACCGCCGCTTCACCGCGTGGAGCAGGGCGGACCTCTGGCAGCGCTGGCTCGACACCCTGTCCGCGGCGCCCGTGGACGCCGCGGACCTCGCATGGTGCTCGGTGATCGTCGGGACGGCCGCCAACCGCAGGCCCGGCAGCGGAGGGTGACCGGCCCGGGGTCGGCCCCGGGCCGGTCAGGGACAGGTCAGGCGCCGGGAACGGTGTCCTCGAACCTGGTGCCCGCGCCGCGGTACGCGTTGAGCCTGGCCGTGACCTGGGCCGGCGTGAGCACCTGGTCCTTGACGTGCAGGACGTAGTCGACCTGCTGGTCGTACGCCCGCGCGGTGGTGCTGGTCTGGCCCGCGAGGTCGATCAGCCACTGGTTGAAGTTGATCGACATGGGCCGCTCCGGCAGGTACTGGGCGCCGTGGGTGCCGAAGAGCTGGCCGTCGACGTAGTACTTGATGGTGCTGTTGTCGATGGTCAGCACCAGGTCGTGCCAGCCGCTGAAGCTCTGGCGGGCTTCGGTGTGCTGGTTGACCGCCACCCACGGGTCGGGCTGGTAGGTCTCCCAGGACGTCGTGTAGAGGATGTTGGCCGGCTCGCCCCAGCCGCCGTTGGGCAGGTACTCGAAGTCGTACTCGGCGTAGTCGTCCGCCATCGGTGCCTTGAGGTCGTTGATGGTGAAGAACGTCTGGACGAGACGGTCGCCGTCCGGGCCGTACTTGGGGGCGTCGCTGAACCTGACCCGGGCCGCGTAGGTGCCGTTCTTGAACTTCGTCGCCCTGGTGAGGATCTCGGTCTGCTCGGTGCTCGCCGCGGTGCCGGCGGTCGAGGTCTCCAGGTTCATGATGGAGTTGCCGCCGGTCGTGGAGAAGGTGACGTTCTCGGGCGCCCAGGTGGCACCGGGCACGCCGGGGCCACCGGAGTTGGAGCGCACGTTCCAGCCGTTCGCCGAGATCCTCGGGTCGGTGTGGCCGCTGTAGTTGAAGTCGTCGAACAGCGCGGCGCCCTCGGCCGGAGGGTCGGTCGGCGGGTCGGTGGGCGGATCCGTCGGCCCGTTGCCGGCGGGGGCCTCGCCCCACAGGAGGGTGCCTCCCAGCTGGGCCGTGACCTTGGTCCAGTCGCCGTACGACGTCCGGGACGCGCCGAAGGAGTAGTCGTCGCTCTGGTTCAGCGACGCCCAGTTCGACTGGAAGAAGCGCAGTTGCAGGTCGCCGGTGTCGGCGCCCGGGGCGAGCGAACCGGCACCGGAGGTGAAGCCGACCTCCAGGTAACGGTCGGCCGTGGCGGTCGGGTTGGCGAGGGTGCCGAAGGTGCCCGTGACGTTGGCGCAGCCCTTGACGGCCCAGGAACAGGCGAAGCGGTAGGTCGCGCCCGCCGAGTCGGCCTTGAAGTAGTAGCGGACCTTGACGCCGCTCAACTGCACGCTCGTGGTGCCGGTGTTCTTCACCTTGAACCAGGGTTCGGCCTGGTCGGCGCCGGCTCCCGTGGCGCTCGTACGGTACTGGACGCTCAGCCCGTCGGCGGCCGCGCTCGCGGTGGTGGGGAGTGCGGTGAGCGCGGCGGCGCCCATGGCCACGGCGACGGCGGTGTGTGCGGTGGCGCGCAGCCTCTTCTTCGCGAATCTCATCGTTGTTCCTCTCCAGAAAGGTGGGGGTGATTCCCGGAACGGACAGGCGTGGGGAGGGTGTGAGCGGGGAGCTGTCAGGGGTGGCGGCGGATGCCGAGCGCGTCGAGCCGGGCGGTGTGCCCGTCGAGCCGGGCACGGAAGTCGGCCCAGTCGGTCGCGCCGCTCCAGCCGCGGTCGGCGAGGGCGCACAGCCGCGGGTAGGTGAGGTACTCGATGTGGGCGGGCGTCGTGACGAACTCGGTCCACAGCTGGGTCTGGGTGCCCAGCACCCGCCCGGCCGCCTCGGCGTCCGCGTCCTCGGGTACGGGGTCGTGCGCGTGGACAGCGCGCAGATCGACGACGGTGCCGGGCTGGGCAGGCGGCTCGTGCGGAGCGTCGGACTGGGCGTGGTCGAGGTAGGTGGCCCGGTGGTACGCGTTGATCACGGGGTGGCCGCGGCGGGCCGCCGTCAGGGTGTGGGACTGGTCCCGCCAGGTCATCACCGTGAAGTCCAGGGGCAGTTCGGCGCCGGTCTCCGCCCAGCCGACCGGTCGGCGTCCGCGACGGACGAGGAAGTCGCCGATCTGTCCGAGGAACCACCCGTGCAGCGCCTCGGGGTTCGGCAGACCCTCCGCCACCGCCCGTTCGCGTGCCGCGGAGCTGTGCGTCCACTCCGCGGTGGGGCACTCCTCGCCGCCGAGGTGGATGTACGGCGACGGGAAGACGTCCATGACCTCTTCGAGGACGGTGCGGCAGAAGTCGAGGACCTCGTCGTGGACACCGAGGACGGTGTCGCACACACCCCAGCGAGTCCAGACGTCGAGGGCGCGGTCCGGGTGGTTGCCCAGCGAGGGATAGGCGGCGAGGGCGGCGCGTACATGCCCCGGCATCTCGATCTCCGGCATGACGGTCACGCCGCGAGCGGCCGCGTACCGCACCAGAGCGGCCAGTTCGGCCCGCGTGTATGCACCGCCATGCGGGACGCCGTCGTACGTACCGCTGCCGGCCGGGCCGATCTGGGACTCGGCGCGATGGCCGCCGATCTCGGTGAGCTTGGGACGGGCGGCGACCGGCATGCGCCAGCCCTGGTCGTCGGTGAGATGCAGATGGAACACGTTGATCTTGTGCAGGGCCAGCACGTCGACGTACCGGCGCAGATAGGAGACGGGCTGGAAGTGGCGTGCCACGTCCAGCATCGCGCCGCGCCAGGGATGACGCGGGACGTCGGTGATGTCGGCACAGGGCAGCAGCCACGGCGTACCGCGCTCCGGAGCCTCCGACAGGGCCTGCGGGGGCAGGAGTTGACGGATCGTCTGGACACCGCGCAGCAGACCGGTCGGGTGTGCGGCGCGCAGCAGCACGGCGTGCGGGTCGACGGTGAGTTCGTACCCCTCCTCGCCCAGGCCGCCGAGTCCCGGGTCGAGCGCTAGGGCCAACTGCCCCTCCGGGGACGGCCGCAGGGACAGACCGGTGGCGGGGGAGAGCAGCGTGCGCAGCAACTCCGCGGCCGGTTCGGCGCCCGCGCCGATGCGCAGCGCGGTGTCGGCGTCGAGGGTGAAGTGTCCCGGCCGGAGCGCGGCCTCGCTGGGGCGGGGGACGAGGGTGAGTACGGATCGGGGTGCGGGCACGGGTCGCCTCCGGAACGGGTCGCGGGGGTGCGTGGGGTCAGCCCTTGACCGCGCCGGCGGCGAAGCCCGAGGTGACATGGCGCTGGAGCGCCAGGAACACCACGAGTGCCGGGGCGGCGAAGAGGGTCGAGGCGGCCATGGTGGCGCCCCAGTCGGTGCCGAACACGTTCTGGAACGAGGACAGCCACACGGGCAGGGTGCGGTTGTCCTGCTGCTTGATGATCAGGAAGTTGGCGTACGTGAACTCGTTCCAGGCGGTGATGTAGCCGAACAGCGAGGTGGCCATCAGACCCGGTGCGAGCAGCGGGAACGCGATGTGCCGGAACGCGCCGGGCCGGGTGCAGCCGTCGACCTGTGCGGACTCCTCCAGCTCCGGAGGGATCGTGTCGATGAAGCCGCGCAGGACGATGAGGGTGAAGGGCAGCGTCATCATGAAGTAGACGAGGGTCAGGGTCGGCAGCCGGTCGAGCATGTCGGTGTCCCGGGAGATGATGTAGACCGGGATGATCAGCGACTCCCAGGGCGCCATCTGGGCGATGAAGACCATGAGCACGAACTGCCGGCGCCCCTTCCACCTCATCCGGGCGACCGCGTAGGCGGCGCCGAGCGCGATGACGAGGGCGAGCACGACGGCGCTCAGTGTGACGAGGATGCTGTTGCGCCAGAACAGACCGAAGCCGTCGGCGCCGACGGCCGTGCGGAAGTGGTCCAGCGTCCAACTCCGTGGGAGGAACCGGGGGTTGTCGGACTGGATGTCGCGGCTCGGGGTGAACGCGGTGGCGACCATCCAGTAGACCGGGAACAGGCAGACCACGACCGTGACGACGGCGGCGGCGTTCAGAGGGATGCGGCGTACGCGGGGCCGGGTCGTGCTCATGAGAGCTCGTCCTCCTGGCGGAACATCTGGCGGAAGTAGAGGACGAGCACGCCCGACATCAGCACGACGGTGACCATGGAGGCCGCCGAGCCGAGGTCGTAGCGCTGGCTCGACAGGGCGGTCTGCACCGCGTACACGGGCAGGATCGTGGTCGCGTCGCCCGGCCCGCCGTTGGTCATCACCCAGATCTGGACGAACGCCTTGAAGGTCCAGATCACTTCGAGCGAGAGCACCAGCATGAAGATCGGCCGGACGATCGGAAGGGTGATGGAGCGGAATATCCGCGGCCCCGACGCCCCGTCCAGCCGGGCCGACTCGTACAGCTCGGTGGGCACCGTGGTGAGGGCCGAGTAGAGGGTGATCGCCGCGAACGGCACGGACTGCCACACGATCAGGGCGACCAGGATGGCGAACGCGGCCGGTCCGTGCGCGAACCAGGGGTAGCGGTCGAAGGACTCGAACCCCAGGTCCGTCAGGACCGCGTTGACGATGCCGAACTCCGAGTGGAACAGCCACTGGAAGACGGTGGTCGCCGCGATGACGGGCATCGCCCAGGTCAGCACCAGCGCGCTGAGGACCGCGATCCGGCCGAACCGGCCGAGCCGCTCGATCATCAGCGCCACCAGCGTGGACAGCACCATGATCAGTACGACGTTGACCGCCATGAAGAGGAAGGTGCGGCGCACGACCTCCCAGAAGCGGCTGTCGCCGAGCAGCGTCTCGTAGTTCTTGAGCCCGACGAAACGCGCGTCGCCCAGGATGAGTTGACGCAGTCCGAAGTCCTGCAGCGAGATCACGACGGCGCGGATCAGGGGATAGACGAGCAGGTAGAGCGTGCCGAGGACGGCGGGTGCGATCAGGACGTACGGCCAGATCCCGCGGCCGCCGTCCTTCGACGGGCCGCGCCGTCCCGGGCCGGTGGTGCGCCGGGGTCGGGAGGTGCTCGGTGGGGGGTGGGGCGCGGTCTGCTCTCGGACGGCCGACACGGCACTCTTCCTCCGGTGCGTTGGCGGTTCCGGTGCGGTTCCGGTGAGTTGGCGGTCAGGAGCCGGAGTTCATCGCCGTGGTGATGGCGTCGGACGCGGTGGCGGCTTCCTTCTCGGGGTCGCCCCCGGTGAGAACGGCCGTCATGTAGTCCTTGATCGGGTTCTTGGCCTCGACGGCGGCCCAGCCCGGTGTGTTGGGCGTGGCATGGCCTTCGGCGGCGCCGACCGCCATGGCCGAGGCACCCGGGTCGGAGGCGACCGCGTCGGCCAGGGTCGTCTTGTTCGGGACGTAGCTCATGGCGACGGCCAGCTTCTTCTGCCAGGCGTCGCCGGTGAGTTCCCTGATGAACGTGTAGGCCGCGTCCTGCTTGGCGGAAGCCGTCGGGATGACGAGGTCGGAGCCACCGGTGAAGACGGCACCCGGTGTCCCGGCGGTCTTCCCCGGGATCGGGAAGAAGCCGAGTTTGCCCTTCAGTTCGGGGTTGTTCTCGATGACGACGTTGGCGCCGCCGGGAGTCGAGATGACCTGGGCGACCTTCCCCTTGGCCATGACGTCCGCCTGCGGAGGGCTGTCCTCGTCGGAGTCCTTGGGGCCCTTGCCGAGTGCCTGGAGCTTCTCGTAGAACTCCATGCCGCGGATCGCCTCGGGGGTGTCGAGGTTGCCCTGCCACTTGCCGCCCGACTCGGTGGCGAGGTCGCCGCCCTCGTCCCAGACGAAGCCCGCGAGGGCGTACCACATCTGACCGGGCAGATAGATGCCCTGCGTGTCACCGGAGTTGAGCTTCCTGGTGGCGGCGATCCACTGGTCGCGCGTCTTGATCGCGGCCGGGTCGACGCCCGCCTCCTTGAAGAGGTCGGTGCGGTAGATGATCACGCGGTTGGCGGCGTAGTACGGGATGCCGTACTGCTTGCCCTCGTAGGCGCCCGGCTCGGCGAGGCCCTTGAGCCAGTCCTTCCCGCCGAGTTCGTCGACCTTGTCGCTGAGGTCGAGCAGCCCACCGCTCTGCGCGAACTGGGCGACCTGGGTGTTGCCCGTCTCGATCACGTCCGGTGCGTCACTGCTGGCGAGGGCCGCGGTGACCTTCTCGCCGATGCCGTCCCACTCCTGGATCTGCACCTTGACCTCGATGTCCGGGTGAGCGGTCTCGAAGCCCTTGACGAAGTCCTTCTGGAACTCGGCCGAGACGCTGTCGCGCATCAGCCAGACATCGATGGTGGTGCTCCCGCCGGAACTGCCGTCGGAGTCGTCGGAGGAACTGCTGCAGGCACTCAGCCCGGCGGTCATCACAAGCACGGACACACCGGCAAACAAGCGGAGCTTCACGGTTCACCTCTGGAGGACATGACCCAACCACCTGACCAGTGAAGCCCACTGGACAGCTCACCTCTTGATGCGGGGATGAAACTGGCATAGACCAATGTGTGGCGTCAACCCCCTGCGCTGACCGGGTTTTTGACGCCTTGACCGGCCAGGAGCTGGGCGATCACCGTTCGGAAGCGGTTACACTTCGCCCCACCAGGAGGGCAGTTGCGTGTGACCACTGGTCAACTGGTAAACCGGCTGGCGCGCATGAGGGGGCACGGCATGAAGGAAGACGCACCGGGCGCGGTGCTCAAGCGGGAGCGGGTTCGCGACTTCATCCTCGATCTCGTCGAGTCGCACCGCCCGGGTGACGCGATCCCCTCCGAGCGCGCCCTCTGCGCCCGCCTGGGCGTGTCCCGTCCGACCCTGCGCGCGGCGGTCGACGAACTCGTCGCCGCGGGGCTTCTGGTGCGGGAACACGGGCGAGGCATGTTCGTGGCACCCGAGAAGATCACCCAGGAACTCGTCTCCGGCCAGCAGACCATGACGGCGCCTCTCGCCTCCGGAGCCTGGTCGAGCCGCCTGCTGGAGTTCACCACCTTCGCGGCCGGCGCGCGCGTGGGCCGCAAGCTGCGTATCTCACCCGCCGCCGAGATCGTGTACGTGGCACGGCTGCGCCTGGTCGACGGCGCCCCGATGGCCATCGAGCATCTGCACATCAGGGCCGATCTGGTCCCCACCCTGTCCGCCCAGGAGCTGGAGGCCGGCGACCTCTACGAGCACCTGCGCGAACAGCACGGCGTGCACGTCCAGGAGGCGGTGCAGGCGATCGAGCCGACCGTCGTCACCCGGGCCGAGGCCGAGCTGCTCGACGTGCCCGAGCTGTCGCCGGCGCTGCTCTTCGAGCGGCTCACCTCGGACACCACGGGGCAGCCCGTCGAATACGTCCACTCGATCTACCGCGGCGACCGCTACCGCATCGTCTCCAGGCTCACCCTCGACCCCTCGGCCACGGCGCCGCCGGCCGGGCTCGGACACCATCCCGGCATCCCCCCGGGCGACTTCGCACACCGGGACACCATCGCTTCCTCCACGCGGGGGGACATCCAGTCGGCACCGTGAGCCCGCCGGGCTCTCCCGGCCGGCTCTCCCGGCGGGTTCGACTCGTAGGCGGAGCGCGGGCCATGCGGGCGCCGGGGGCTCACATACTCGGCCGCCGGTTGGGCCTTCGCGCCGTGGTCCCGGGCTACGCAGCCGTCGCGTCGGCCGGCTCCGGTTCGTTCGCCGGTGTGCCCGTGGGCTGCTGCGGTCCTCGGGCGAGGACGTAGGCGAAGAGGGTGGTCATGACGGCGACCCCTGCCCACATGGCGTTCTGCCAGCCGTCGACGAACGACTCCTGCGCGGCACGGGCCAGCGCCTGCGCCTGGGGGCCGGCCAGGTGCGCGGCGTCGAGGGCGTTGGCGACACCTTCGCGCGCGGTGTCGGCCGGGCCCTCGGGAACGCCGGCGAGCCGGGAGTCGATGGCGCTCCGGTAACCCGCGGACAGAAGTGCTCCGAGCAGGGCGACGCCCAGCGCGGTGCCGAACTCACGGGTGACGTCGTTGAGCGCGGACGCGACACCCTGGCGCTCCCGCGGGAGGGCGCTGGTGATGGCCTCGGTGGACGGCGTCATCGACAGGCCCATTCCGACGCCCATGGCGAGCATCCCGGGAAGGACGGACAGATAGCCGCCGTCGACGGAGACGATGGCAGCCATGAGCGCCAGACCGGCACCGGCCAGAAGGATGCCGGTGGCCATGGTCGCCCGGGGGCCGATACGCGCGGCCAGCCGCGGGGCGAGGCCGGAGGCCATCATCATCATGACGGCCATGGGCATCAGCGCCAGCGTGGACAGCAGCCCCGACCAGCCGAGAACGGCCTGGAAGAACGGGAAGAGGACCACGAAGATGCCCGCCTGGACCCCGAAGACCACCAGAAGCGTGATCGAGCCCCCGGCCAGACCGCGCTCGCGGAACAGGCGTACGTCCAGGAGTGCGGCATCCCTACGGCGCAGTTCCCAGGTCACGAACCCGATGGCGGCGATCGCTCCGACGACCAGGCCGACCAGGGTCGCGGGGGCGGTCCAGCCTCGCTCGGGACCTTCCTGGAGGACGAAGATGAGCCCGACCACCGCGACGACGGACGTCAGCGCGCCGACGGTGTCGAAAGCGTGCCCGGACCTCTCGCGGGAGTTGGGGACGGACCGCAATGTCATGGCGAGGGCGACGACGACGAGTGCGATGGGCAGGACGAACAGCCACCGCCAGCTCACCGCGTCGACCAGCGCGGCCGAGAGGAACATGCCCAGGATGCCGCCACCGCCGGCCACACCGGTCCACACGCCGATCGCCCGTCCCCGTTCCTCCTTGGGGAAGGTCGAGGTGATGACGGCGAGGGTGATCGGCATGATCATCGCCGCGCCCACTCCGCTGAGCAGCCGAGCGGCGAGCATGATCTCGGTCGACTGGGCCAGGCCCGCCACCGCACTCGCGACGCCGAACACCGTCAGGCCGCTGAGCAGCATGGGCTTGCGGCCGAAGCGGTCGCCGATCGCGCCCAGCGGCAACAGGAGCGCGGCCAGGCTCAGCGTGTAGATGTTGATGATCCACAGGACCGTGCTCTGGGAGGCGTCGAAGGCGACGGCGAGGTCGGGCTGGGCGACATTGAGCCCGGACACCGACGCGATGACGGCCATCAGCGCGACACAGACGGCGATCAGGATCGTGCGACGTTGACGAGCGTCGGGTACGACCTCGTGCGGGGCGCGGGCGCCGCTTGGGTCGGGGCTCGCTTCGGGAGCCTGGTTCGTACTCATGGATTCCTCGGGATTCTTCTCAAGAGGGCATGCGGGCATGAGCCCGGCAGGGCATGCGGACATCGGCGCCGGAGCGCCAAGGGTGATGGGTGACAGGAGTGGGCCCAGTCCTTGCGGGCCGCGGGGCCGGACACGAACGACGCTAAGCGCTTCTTGCTGTGCGGGCATACGATGTTGCCTATGACGCAAGACAATGGCGAGCTGGACAGCCTGGTGCGCAAACGCATCCGCGCCCTCCGCGTGGCACAGGGCTGGTCCCTGGAGGAGCTGGCCACCCGCGCCCAGGTCAGCCAGTCCACGCTCAGCCGCATCGAGACCGGTCAGCGCCGCCTGGCCCTGGACCAGCTCGTCACCCTGGCCCGCGCCCTGGACACCTCCCTCGACCAGCTGGTCGAGACGGCCACGGACGACGTCGTCTCCAACCCGATGATCGACGCGGCCCACGGGCTGATGCGCTGGCTCATCAAGGCGGAGCCCGGCATGACCGTCGTACGCCAGCGCATGACCGATCCGCCGCCCGACAATCCCTCGCGGATGCGCGCCCACCCGGGCCGCGAATGGCTCGTCGTGCTCTCCGGCACCGCGATCCTGCTGCTGGGCAACCGGCGCCTGCGGATCGAGACGAACCAGGCGGCGGAGTTCACCACGATGCTGCCGCACGCCATCGGCGCCGAGGGCGGACCGTGCGAGATCCTCGGCATCTTCGACCGCGATGCCCGTCGCGGGCACCAGCGCGGCGAGGACGCGGGGAAGGCGAACCGCTCGTCTCCGTCACTGTGACGGTGGCTCTGGCTCTGGCGGTGGCGGTGGCGGTGGCCGTTTGCGTGTCCCGCAGTTCAGCGGGTCATCGTCTTGCGCATTCCGGAAACCACCAGGTCACACGCGAACGGCCCGCCTAGCTTGGCCGCATGAGCCACCCCTCCCCGCACACAGCGCACCATGTCCACGAGCACGAGCACGAGCACGGCGCAGGCGACCACTCGGAGATCCTCGACCTGGATGCGGAAGTACTCGCCGAACACATCGCGTCCATCACCGCCTGGCTGCCCGTCGGGACGGGCCCCCGCCGCATCGTGGATCTGGGCTGCGGAACCGGAGCCGGCAGCCTCGCCCTGCTCGATCGCTTTCCCGGGGCGGAGGTGACGGCGGTCGACGTCTCGGCCGCCCACCTGCGGCGCCTGTCGGCGAAAGCAGACGCAGCCGGAGCGGGCGGCCGCCTGCGCGTCGTGCAGGCCGACCTCGACGCGACGGCGTGGCCCGGCCTCGGCACGCCGGAGCTGGTCTGGGCATCGGCCTCCATGCACCACATGTCCGACCCCGACCGCACCCTGCGCCAGGTCCACGACCTGCTCGCACCGGGCGGACTGTTCGCCGTCGTCGAACTGGCGGGCTTCCCACGGTTCCTGCCCGCGGGTGCCCCCAAAGAGGCTCCCGGCCTTGAGGAGCGCTGCCATGCCGTACTCGACCACCACCACGCCGAGCAGGTACCCCACCGCGGCGCCGACTGGGGAACCAAGCTGACGGAAGCGGGCTTCACAGTCGAGGGCGAACGCACCGTCACGGTCGACATCGGCCAGGCCCACACCGACGCGGTGGGCCGCTACGCGCTCGGCGGTCTGCGCCGCATGCGCGTCAGGGCGGCGTCCGCCCTGACGTCCGAGGACCTGACCGCTCTCGATCAGCTCCTCGACATCGACGGCCCGCACAGCGTCCTGCGCCGCACCGACCTCGGCGTGCGCACCGAGCGCACGGTGTGGGCAGCACGCCGCACCTGACCTCACGGTCCCGGAGTCGGCCGGGGGCGGGGAGGCGAGTGTCCTAGTCGGCCGACCGGCGGGCGTGGTCCGGCAGGAGGGCGCCGACGCGGTCGTATCCCTCGACGGCGACGGTTGTCCCCGGCGCGATCTCCGTGAAGCCCGCGTCGCGCACCAGCGGAAGTCCGCTCGTGGTGAGCTCGGCCCACCGGGCGGGATCGGCGGTGCGGACCGTGAGGGGGAAGCCCGCCTCGCGCCAGGCCGTGCGCTCCTCGTCCGACAGCTCCCACCAGGCCAGTTGGGCGCCGTGGCCCGCCTGGGCCATCGACTTGCCGGCCGACATCTCCAGGTCCGGGTTCATCCAGAGCACGGGCGCCGCCGGGTCGGCGTCTCCCGGCGGCTCCGGGTCGTCCAGGTCCGTGCCGGAGACCTGGAGACGCGCCAGGTCCTTGGGCCAGCCGTCGAGCGGGACCGGCGGGAAGACCCGGACCTCGGCCGACTTTCCGGTGACGGTGAGGCCGGGCAGCGCCTCGGCCCGCCGCCACTCGGCGCCGCGCGCCCGCCGGACGACCTTGCGGATCCGGGCGTCCTGCCAGTCCCGCATCGCCTGCGCCCACTCCCCGTCCCCCAGCGACCGCTCGTCGCCGAGCATCACCAGGACGGCACGGGCCGCGGTCTCCAGCGCGTCCGTACGCCCCGGCGGTTCGTTCCGCTCGATACGGACGACCAGGGGCAGCACGTACTGCGGTGCCTCGTCGCGGGCGGTCCGCTCATGCCGGAAGGGGCTGTCCTGCGGGGTGTTCCCGGCGTCGGCACCGGAGGCTGTCGTCTGGTCGCTGCTCACGTCCTCCAGTCTGCCAGGCGGAAGATCGGTTCCTCGGAACGGTGCCTGGGGACGGTTCCGCCGAGGAATCCCCTGACCGGTTCCTCCGACCGGCCCCTCTGGCCGGTTCCTCTGCGCTCGCGCGAACGTCCGCGCGAGGATGGGGCGCATGAATCGCGAGTTGCTGCTGGAGAGCGTCGGCCGCCGGTACGGTCGCGGGGGCGCCCCATGGGTGCTGCGCGGCGTCGACCTCACGCTGGCCCCGGGCACCCTGACGCGGATCGAGGGCGCCAACGGCACCGGCAAGTCGACCCTGTTGCGCCTGCTCGCCGGGATCGACGCCCCCACCGAGGGCCGCGTCACGGGCCGCCCCCGCACCGCGTACGTCCCCGAGCGCTTCCCGGCCGCCCTCCCCTTCACCGCGGCCGGCTATCTCATCCACCTCGGCAGCGTCCACGGCCTGTCCCGTGGGGAGGCCGCCCGGGCCGCCGTCGAGTGGCTGGAACGGCTGGGCGCCGTCGAGTACGCCCGTACGCCCATGTCTGAACTCTCCAAGGGCAGCAGCCAGAAGGTCGCGATCGCCCAGGCCCTGCTCGCCGAACCGGAACTCCTCGTCCTCGACGAGGCATGGACCGGCCTCGACACCGCCGCCCGTACGGAACTGGAGCGGGCGGTGCTGGAGCGCAGGGCCGCGGGCGGCACGGTGGTGTTCGTCGACCACGACCCGCGACGGCTGGCGGGGGCACCGGACGTGACGTACGCGGTCATGGACGGCAACGTCCGTACGGTCGAGGGGAGTTCGGCGCAGAGGGAGGAGACGTACGTGGTGGTCGAGGTACAGGGGCCGCCGGACGCCGAGCCGCCCGCGGAGGCGACCCGCTTGGCGGTCTCCGTCGAGGAGCCCGGCCCTGGACCTGGCCCCGGCCCCGCCCTCGGAAGGCTCCGCCTCACCGTCCCCGAGACGCACTCGGACACCCTGCTCAGGACTCTGCTGACGGCCCGACCGGCGTGGCATGTGGTGAGCGTTGGGGAGGAGTCACCCGCGGTCGTGGTACTGCCAACAGTCCCTGCCGCTAAGGCTGTTGAGGCCGCCGCCGATGTCGACGCCGAGGTCCGTTCATGACCGCGCTCCTCCGCTATCAGGCCGCGCTCCTGCTGCGCTCCCAGCGCTGGCTGCCGCCGGTCATCCTGTACGCGGCGGTTCTGGGGATCGGCGTCCAGACCGGCCAGCCGGTGCTGGACTCGCTCGGTTACGCGGCCGCCGCCGTGCTCCCCGTCGCGGCCTGGCTCGTACGGATCTGCGCCACCAACGAGCCGCCCGCCGCCCGGAGTTGTGTGGGTGCGGCGGCCGGGCCCGCGCGGGCTCATCTCGCCTGTCTGCTCGTCGCGTTCGGGGCGGCGGCGTTGCTCGGGGTGGTGGCGACGGTCGTCGTGAGCGTGGTCAGCGATCCGGCGAGCACGGACCACCGGACGCCCGTGCCCGTCGTACCGGCGGGCGGCGCCGGGCTGCTGGCCGCGCTCGTCTGCGCCCTGCTCGGCACGGCTGTCGGAGCCCTTACGACCCGGCCGCTGCTGCGGTCGACCGGGCGGGCGGTCCCGGCGATGCTGCTCGCGGCGGTGCTGGCGCTGGTGGTGACGGGGTCACCGGCCCGTGTGGCGGTCACCGAGCTGGTGACGGGGTCGCAGGCGGGGGTCGTACCGGCGCCGGTGTTGCCGTTGTTCGTCGCCGGCGCGATGGCGGCGGGGGCCGTCGCCGTGGCCTGCGCGCTCACCACTCGCCGAGGCTGATCAACCGGCCTGGTTGATCGGCCTCACCCGGAGCAGGCCGTGCGTTGGGCCTCCTGCCACTCGCAGACGGGGCACAGGGTGATGCCCTTCTGGGACTCCGGGTACTCCGTGGGCTTCTGGCAGAGGACGCACTCGGCGACGCCCTCCGGGGGGAGGCCGGTGGGTGAGGTGCCGGCCGGTGGGGGCTGGTCGCGCAGTTCCCCGCGCCCCTCACGGGGCGCGGGGTGCTCGGTGTCCGAATGGTCGCTCATGACTTCAGGGTAGGCGCGCCCCCTCACGCCGCGTCGAGCCGTGCCTGTTCCTCCGCGGACAGCTTCAGTTCCGCCGCCGCGACCGAGTCGCGGATGGTTTCGGGGCGGGAGGAGCCCGGGATCGGGATCACCACCGGTGCCTTCGCGAGCATCCAGGCCAGGCAGACCTGCTGCGGGCTCACGCCGTGGGCCCGGGCCACGTCCGCGAACGCGGCGTACCGCGAACCCAGCGCGCCGGCGTTCGAGATGCCGCCCAGCGGGCTCCACGGCAGGAACGCGATGCCCAGTTCCGCGCAGAGCTCCAACTCGGGCTCGCTGGAACGGAAGGCCGGCGAGAACTGGTTCTGCACGCTGACCAGCCGGCCGCCGAGGATCTCGTTGGCCAGCCGGATCCGGTCGGGACTGGCGTTGGAGATACCCGCGAAGCGGATCTTGCCCGCGTCCAGCAGATCGCGGATCGCGCCGACCGACTCGTCGTAGGGGACGCGCGGGTCGGGCCGGTGGAACTGGTAGAGCCCGATGGCCTCGACTCCGAGCCGCTCCAGCGACGCGTCGCAGGCCTTCTTCAGGTACTCCGGCGAGCCGTTCAGCGTCCAGGAGCCGTCGCCCGGACGCAGATGACCGCCCTTCGTCGCGATCAGCACGTCCGAGGTGTCGCCGCCGTACTCGGCCACCGCGCGGGCGATCAGCGACTCGTTGTGACCGACCTCGTTGCTGTCCCGGTGATAGGCGTCCGCGGTGTCGATCAGCGTCACGCCGGCCTCCAGCGCGGCGTGGACGGTCGCGACCGAACGCTGCTCGTCGGGGCGCCCCTCGATGGACATCGGCATACCGCCCAGACCGATAGCTCCGACCTGGACGTCACCGACGGTGCGTGTCTGCATGGAGGTTCCTCCTGGGGGGTTCATTCGGTACGCCCCAGCCTCCACCGTCACCTTTTAGCCGTCCAACAAGAGAATCCGATCGCTTTCAGCGGTGACGGTGATGAATCCGGTCGGGGTGGGACCCGCTGTCCGTGTCCCACCCCTCCCGTCGGCCGAGCCGCCTGCCCGGCGGGCGCGGAGCTACCTCCGCCAGGGGCCCGTCACCGCGAACGTCGTCCCGGGCGTGTAGCAGTTCACGTACATCGTCCTGCCGTCCGGCGAGAACGTGACGCCCGCGAACTCACCCCACTCCGGTTCCTCCGGCGTGCCGATGTTCTGCCGGTTGCGGGCCATCGCGTACACCTCGCCGCGCCGCGTCACGCCGTACACGTGCTGTACGCCCCCGCCGTCCTCGCAGACCATCAGGCCGCCGCTGGGCGCGAGGCAGATGTTGTCGGGGGATTCGCCGGGCAGCTGTACGTCGGTGTCGGGGCCGAAGACGATCACCAGGGTGAGCCGGCGGGCGTCGGGGTCGTACCGCCAGATCTGGCCGAAGTGGTCCGCGGCCGAACCCTCGCTGCTGTGGGCGAACGACGAGACGAAGTAGACCGACCTGCCGCCCCAGTAGCAGCCCTCCAGCTTCTGGGCGTGCGTGATGCCCTTGGGGCCGAAGTCCTGGAAGCGGATGGCGGTTTGGGCGGCGAGCGGGTCCGGGACGTCCACCCACTCGACACGGTCGAAGGTCGCGCCCGTCTCCTGGATCGAGGAGAGATCCGGTACGTCCGGTACACGCATCGCCTGGAGCCGGCCGCCCGCGCGGAGTGAACCGCGGCCGCCCTCGGGCTTGTTGGGCAGGAAACGGTAGAAGAGACCGAAGGGCCTCTCGAAGGCGTCCTCGGTCTCGTAGACGATGCCGCGCTTCGGGTCGACAGCGATCGCCTCGTGCTGGAAGCGGCCCATCGCGGTGAGGGGCACCGCGCCCGTGCGGTGCGGATGCGCCGGGTCGACCTCGAAGATGAAGCCGTGGTCCTTGGTGTAGCCGTTCGTGCCGGCCTTGTCCTCGGTCTCCTCGCAGGTGAGCCAGGTTCCCCAAGGGGTGGGCCCGCCCGCGCAGTTGACGGCCGTACCGGCGATCGCGACCCGCTCGTCGAGCACGTTTCCGCGGGAGTCGACCGTCAGCGACGTACAGCCGCCCTTGCCCATCGGGTCGTAGGTGAGGCCCTCGATGGTCGGGACCGGGATACGGCCGGTGTTGCGGTTCTCGTGGTTGCGGACCAGGTGGACCACACGGCCACCGTGTCTGTCGCCGGAGCCGGAGCCGGACCGCCCGGCGAACGCGGCCATGCCGTCGTGGTTGCTCGGCACCCGGCCCTCGCCGGAGCGCAGTTGGTCGCCCTCGCGGGAGAGCACCCGGTAGCGGAAACCCTCGGGCAGATCCAGCAGGCCGTCCGGGTCGGGGACCAGGGGGCCGTATCCGGTGTGGCCCAGCGCGGTGGCCGTGCCGGTGAAGAGCTCCGACATGGCTCCTGTGAACGCGATGCCCACTCCCAGGGCACCGGAGCGGGCGAGCACCTCGCGTCGTGTTGCGGACATGGGGCAGCCTTCCTGTTGGCGGACAGGAGAATGTGACCCGCCTGTGTGTATCACGCAGCAACAGACACGTGAACCACGCGCGTAGCGTGGCGTTCTCACGCAGCGTCAGATGACCCGGATGGCGGGGGAGTTGGGCCGTGCAGTTCGTTCGGCTGCTGGGCCCGCTCCAGGAACCGCAGCAGCTCCACCGGGAAGGGCAGCACGAGCGTCGAGTTCTTCTCGGCGGCGACCGCCACCACGGTCTGCAGCAGCCGGAGTTGGAGCGCGGCGGGCTGTTCGGACATCACCCCGGCGGCCTCCGCCAGCTTCTTCGACGCCTGGAGTTCCGCGTCGGCGTTGATGATCCGCGCCCGTCGCTCACGGTCGGCCTCCGCCTGCCGGGCCATCGACCGTTTCATCGTCTCCGGCAGCGACACGTCCTTGATCTCGACGCGGTCGATGGACACGCCCCAGTCCACGGCCGGGCTGTCGATCATCAGCTCCAGGCCCTGGTTGAGCTTCTCGCGGTTGGACAGGAGGTCGTCGAGGTCGCTCTTGCCGATGATCGAGCGCAGAGACGTCTGCGCCATCTGCGAGACCGCGAAGCGGTAGTCCTCGACCCGGATGATCGCGTTCGACGCGTCGACCACCTTGAAGTAGACGACCGCGTCCACGCGCACCGTCACGTTGTCCCGGGTGATGCCCTCCTGCGCGGGCACCGGCATCGTCACGATCTGCATGTTCACCTTGTGCAGCCGGTCGACCCCGGGGACCACCAGCGTGAACCCCGGAGGGCGCGGCTCTCCGCGCAGGCGCCCGAGCCGGAGGACCACTCCGCGTTCGTACTGCTTGACGATCCGTGCCGCCGCCGCGACATAGACGACCCCGGCGGAGGCGACCGTCGCCGCCGCGATCAGAAGCTCTTCGACCATGACGACCCCCTGCCTTCCACACCTTCTGCCGATCAGGTCGCCGCTTATGTGGCTAATTCAACGATACGCCCGGGTTCCGGCAACGGATCGGCCCGGGGCTCTGTCGAGCCCCGGGCCGATCGTGCCTGCTCAGGGGGTTACGGGGGACTGCGGGAGGTGGCTAGGGAGCCGTGACCTTCACCGGCTCCGTGCCCGTCGCACTGTGCCGCTCGGCCCAGTTCTCCAGGGCCGTCCGGCACGCGTGGTCCAGGTGGTGCAGCCCCGACAGGTCCAGCTCGACCGGCCGGTCCTGGGGCAGCGCCTCCAGGTTGTCGAGGATCTTCGGCAGCCGCAGGAAGGTGGCGTTGCCCGACAGATACGCCTGCACGGGGCCCGCCCCCTTGTCGATGACCTCCAGCTTGAGGTGCGACGCCTCCCAGGCCGTCTTGGCGACCGCGAGGGCGAGCCCGATCAGGACACCCTCGAACATGCTGATCGCGACGATCGACACGGCCGTGACGACCAGGATCAGTGCCTCGCCCCGGTGCTCGCGCCACAGCGACACGATCCCGCGCAGCGGAATCAGCTTCCAGCCCGCGTGCACCAGGATGCCCGCGAGGGCCGGCAGCGGAATGTAGGCGAGCACGGCCGGCAGCAGCGCCGCGAACAGCAGCAGCCACAGGCCGTGCATGACCCGGGACGCCTTCGTCCGCGCGCCCGCCTGCACGTTCGCCGCGCTGCGCACGATCACCGCGGTCATCGGCAGCGCGCCGAGCAGCCCGCAGACCGTGTTGCCCGCGCCCTGCGCCATCAGCTCCTTGTCGTACTCGGTACGCGGTCCGTCGTGCAGCCGGTCCACGGCGGCGGCGCTGAACAGCGACTCCGCCGAGGCGATCAGCACGAAGGCCACCACCGTGCCGAGCACGCCGACGCTCGCCAGCTCGCCGACGGACTCGAAGCCCGGCAGCTGGATCGAGTCGAGCAGACCCTTCACCTCGACGGTCGCCACGGGCAGGCCGAACGCGAGCGTCACGAGCGTGGCCAGCGCGACCGCGCCGAGCGCCCCCGGGACCGTACGCACCTTCTTCGGCAGGTGCTTCCAGAGCACCAGCACCGCGATGGTGCCGGCTCCGAGGCCGAACGAGGCCAGTGCCTCGGCGGACCCGGCGGAGTCGGCGATCAGTCCCGGCAGTCCGGCCAGCTTGCCCAGCCCCGAGGCGGGCGCCTCCGCGCCCGCCACCGAGTAGAGCTGCCCGGCGATCAGGACGAGCCCGATCCCGGCCAGCATGCCCTCGACGACGGCCACCGAGATGGCCCGGAAGTAGCGCCCCAACTTCAGGGCGCCCATGGCGAGTTGGATGAGACCCGTGGCCAGCACGATGACTCCGAGCACGGCCAGTCCGTACTCGGACACCGCCTCGAAGACCAGCACGGTCAGACCAGCGGCCGGGCCCGACACCTGCAGACTGCTGCCGGGCAGCAGACCGGTGACGAGGCCGCCCACGATGCCGGTGACCAGGCCGAGTTCGGCGGGCACGCCCGACGCCACCGCCACGCCCACGCACAACGGCAGGGCGACGAGGAAGACGACGAGCGAGGCGGCGAAGTCCTGCCGCAGATGGGGGAACTTCATTCGGTTGCTTGTACTCGTTCGGTTGCTTGTGGGGGTGCCCATCGCGTTGCTCACAGCCCCTTGAAGGAGTCGGTGTGCACGTCGTGCTCCAGTACGGAGCCGGTGTGCACCTCGTAGAACCAGCCGCGCAGGCGGAGTTGACCATGCGTCAGACGCCGTGCCACGCACGGGTAGGAGCGCAGTCGCAGGAGCTGGGTGAGTATGTGGCTCTGCACCGCCTCGGTGACGGCCGGGTCCCCGACGGCGCCTTCGGGCCGGGGAGTGGAGTGCGCGAGCCAGTCGCGTACGGCGGGTACGGCGGTCAGGTCGTCGCCGCGTACCAGCGCGCCGACGGCACCGCAGTGGGAGTGGCCGCAGACGACGATGTCCGTGACCCCGAGCACCTCCACCGCGTACTCGATGGTGGCCGCCTCGCTGGTGGGCTGTGCGGATGTGTGCGGGGGGACGATGTTGCCCGCCGTGCGCAGTTCGAAGAGTTCACCGGGCCGGGCTCCGGTGATCAGGGCCGGGACGACCCGGGAGTCGGAGCAGGTGATGAACAGGACCTGCGGGGACTGGCCTTCGGCGAGACGGGCGAACTCCTCCGGGCGGTCCTCGGACTGCTTGCGGAAGGAGCGTGCGTGATCGATGAGGGGCTGCATGTGTCAGTTCCTCCTGGCGCGCCACAGGGCGCGTCGGTGTACAAAACGGAGCGCATGCGGGTACGGCGACATGACCCCACGTCGACGCGCTCGGCGGACGTGGCGTGGTGAGGGTGGGTCAGGTCGGAGTCGCTTCGTGCCCGGTGGGGGTCGGGTCAGCAGCGGAACACTTGAAGTGCCGCCGCGGAATGGGCTGTCGACGATCTCGTCGTACGGTGGTGCGCCGCGGGAGCGGCGAGGTGCGACGGGTCGTCGTGATGGGTCGCGGGGTCCTTGCAGAGCAGTGGACGCGCGGGTGACTGGGGGACGTGGTCCGCGACGCGGATCCGGTCACGGGTCCGCAGGGGACCCGTCGGGCTGCCCGGGTGCAGGGCCTCGCCACAGGTGACGAACTCGGCCTTGCTCTTGGGCCCCGTGACAGGTGCCGTGTGCGCGGAAGCGAACGCCGAAGCCGGGGCGGAGAGTTGCAGGGCGAGCAGGACGGCGGCGAGAACGGTGAACAGGGTCCGGGCCGTCGTACCTCGTAACATGCGCCTCCTCTCGGCCGGCTTCGGGTCAAGTGCTCTCACGTCAACATGAACGTTAACGGGTGAAGTTGTTTGCAGGGTTAACTTAACGTTTCACCCTGAAGAGAGCCTGAAGTGGGCCGAAGAGCATCGCAAGCAGGCCGGAAACCGGCTGGGGAACGGCGGTTGGATCAGCCCTTCCCGAGGTCCTTCACGAAGCCCTTCGCGTCCCGACGAGGTCCTTCGCGTCCCGCGCGAGCGCCGTGAGCCGGGAGATCGCGCGGAAGTACTTCTTGCGGTAGCCGCCGTTCAGCATCTCCTCGCTGAACAGCCGGTCGAAGGGCATCCCCGAGGCGAGTACCGGCACCTCGCGGTCGTACAGACGGTCGGCGAGCACGACGAGCCGCAGCGCGGTCGACTGGTCCGGGACCGGCTTGACGTCCGTGAGGCAGACTGCCGTGATCCCGTCGGTCAGCGCGCCGTACCGGCTGGGGTGGACCCGGGCCAGATGGTCGAGCAGATGCGGGAAGTCGTCGAGCGAGGCCCCCGGTGTCGCGTACGCGGCCTTGGCGACCTGCTCGTCGGAGTACGGGTCCGGGGCCTCGGGCAGTCCGCGGTGGCGGTAGTCCTCGCCGTCGATGCGCAGCGACCGGAAGTGCGCCGACAGGCCCTGGATCTCGCGCAGGAAGTCGACCGAGGCGAACCGGCCCTCGCCGAGCTTGCCCGGCAGCGTGTTGGAGGTCGCGGCCAGTGCCACACCCGCCTCGACAAGCCGGCCGAGCAGGCTGGACACGAGGACGGTGTCGCCGGGGTCGTCGAGTTCGAACTCGTCGATGCAGAGCAGCCGGTGGCCGCTCAGTGTCTGCACGGTCTGCTGGAAGCCGAGGGCGCCGACCAGGTTCGTCAGCTCCACGAACGTGCCGAAGGCCTTGAGGGAGGGCTCGGCGGGGGTCGCGTGCCAGAGGGAGGCGAGCAGGTGCGTCTTGCCGACGCCGTAGCCGCCGTCGAGGTAGACACCGCGGGGGCCGGCCGGGGTCTTCGCCGCCTTCTTCCCGAAGCCGAGAAAACCGCGTTTGCCGGAGCCGGCGGTCTGCGCCCCGCCGAGCCCCGCCGCGAAGGCGTCCAGGACGTGGACGGCCTCGGTCTGGCTGGGCTGGTTCGGGTCCGGAATGTACGTATCGAAGCGGACCGAGTCGAACCGCGGCGGCGGCACCATCTCGGCGACCAGCCGATCCGCGGGAACACGCGGCTCACGGGCACACAGGGACGACGGGGCCGCGTCGGCTATGGAACCGAGACCGGGGGCAGAGGGGGAGGTCGACACGGTTCCCCACTCTAGGGCCTGTCGTCAAAGGTGGCGTCGTCCGCCCGGAGGGCGGGCCTCGCGGCGCCTGGTGCGTGCGATCGCAAGGCGCCGCGAGGCAGACGTCACCTTTGACGACAGGCCCTGAGGGCCGTGCCAGACTGCACGACATGCGACGCCTGTTCCCTGTGACCGACGAGACAGCAGCCCGGGACTCGGGTGGGGGCCCTGGCATGGAGGGGGCGGACCGCGAGTGGGCCCTGGAGGAGTTGGCGGAGGCTTATGCCTATCCGTCGTCGGCTTCGCCGGATGCCTCGGGGCGCGCGGGGGCCGCTGAGCCGCGGCCCTGGCTGCGGGCCAACATGGTGTCGACGCTCGACGGAGCCGCCCAGCACGACGGGCGTTCGCAGCCCATTTCCAGCGCCGCCGACATGCGGATCTTCGGTACGTTGCGGGCGCTCGCGGACGCCGTGGTGGTGGGTGCGGAAACGGTACGCCAGGAGGGTTACCGCCCGGCACGCGCGCGGGAGGACTTCGCCGCGCTCCGCGAGGCGGCGGGTCAGGGCCCGGCCCCGGCGATCGCGGTGGTCAGCGCGAGCCTGGACCTGGACTTCTCGCTGCCGCTCTTCACCTCGCCCCTGGTCCCCACGCTCGTGCTCACGGGCGCCGCGGCGGCCCCCGACCGGATCGCCGCCGCCGAGAAGGCCGGCGCGCAGGTCGTGATCGCCGGGGACGGCATGGGCGTGGACCCGGCCCGGGCCGTACGGGAACTCGCCGAGCGGGGCCTGTACCGGCTCCTGACCGAGGGCGGGCCCCGGCTGCTCGGCCAGCTGGTCGCGGCCGGCGTACTCGACGAGCTCTGTCTGACGGTGTCCCCGATGCTCACCGCGGGCGACGCCCAACGCATCGCGGGAGGCCCTCCGGTGGCCGTGCCGAGGCGCTTCGAGCTGACGTCTCTGCTGGAGGAGGCCGGGTTCCTGTTCAGCCGTTACCGTCGGACCTGACCAAATAGACGGAATCATCCGTTCCGTTTGGCTTTCGCTGGGCACACTAAATCTCGCAGTCCCCGTGCGGTTACGGGGCAGGATGGTTTCCGCAGGGGCCTACGGACGGCCCACGGATGAGAAGGGCGCCTGTCGTGTTCACAAGCGTACTGATGATCGAGAAGGCCCTGACGTCCGCGGACGTGGAGTTCGTCACCAGCTTGCACGGTGACGAGGAAGTCGCCTTCCATGTGCTGCTCCAGCCCCGCGGCGACCAGGCCGACCGGCTGCTGCGGGCCATCGACGACGTGGCGCTCGGCGAGCTGGACGAGGCGGCGCGCGAGCGGGAGACGCCCGAGGGCGAGGAGGCCGTCGGCCAGGGGCAGAAGGCCCTGGAGGTGTCGCTGGTGGCGTTGCGGGCGGCGGGCAGCGGGGCGGAGGGGCGGCTGATCGAGGATCATCCGCTGGACGCGCTCAAGGGGCTCGTGGACGAGATCGACGCGGATGAGGTCATCGTGCTGACCGATCCTCATTACGTGGAGGAGTTCTTCCACCGGGACTGGGCCTCGCGGGCTCGGCACAAGGTGGGGGTGCCGGTGTTGAAGCTGTTCTCGCACAGCAAGTCGTGACATAGGGCTCCCGATGGGTGCGTGAGTTTCGGCCGCGGGTGCGTGGGGGCCGGTCGCGCAGTTCCCCGCGCCCCTGAGGGGGCGCGGGGTGCCGCAGCCAATAGGCTGGGCGTGCTCACCGACCTACCCGAATCCTGGGAGTAACACCTATGGCACCCGGTCTTCCCACCGCCATGGACCGACCGCACTTCATCGGCATCGGCGGTGCCGGGATGTCGGGGATCGCGAAGATCCTCGCGCAGCGCGGGGCGCAGGTCGCGGGCAGTGACGCGAAGGAGTCCGCGACCGCCGAGGCCCTGCGCGCGCTGGGGGCGACGGTGCACATCGGCCACGCGGCCGGGCATCTCGCCGACGACGCGACCTGCGTGGTCGTGTCGTCCGCGATCCGCGCCGACAACCCGGAGCTGGCCCGCGCCGCCGAGCTGGGCATCCCGGTCGTCCACCGCTCGGACGCCCTCGCCCGCCTGATGGACGGGCTGCGGCCGATCGCGGTCGCGGGCACGCACGGCAAGACGACCACGACGTCGATGCTGGCCGTGTCCCTGTCGACCCTGGGCCTGAACCCCTCGTACGCGATCGGCGGCGACCTCGACGCCCCCGGCTCCAACGCCCTGCACGGCGAGGGCGAGATCTTCGTCGCCGAGGCGGACGAGTCGGACCGCAGCTTCCACAAGTACGCGCCCGAGGTGGCGATCGTGCTGAACGTGGAGCTGGACCACCATGCCAACTACGCGTCCATGGACGAGATCTACGAGTCCTTCGAGACGTTCGCGGGCAGGATCGTGCCCGGCGGCACGCTGGTGATCACCGCGGACCACGAGGGCGCGCGGGAGCTGACGCGGCGGCTGTCGGACGACGTGAGGGTGGTGACGTACGGCGAGTCGGAGGACGCGGACGTGCGTGTGCTGTCCGTGGTCGCCCAGGGGCTGAAGAGCGAGGTGACCGTCGAGCTGGACGGCTCGCCGCTCACCTTCGCCGTCTCGGTCCCGGGCCGTCACTACGCGCACAACGCGGTGGCGGCACTGGCGGCGGGCGCGGCGCTCGGCATCCCGGCGGCGGAGCTGGCCCCGGCCATCGCCTCGTACACGGGTGTGAAGCGGCGGCTCCAGCTGAAGGGCGAGGCGGCGGGCGTGCAGGTCATCGACTCGTACGCGCACCACCCGACGGAGATGACCGCGGACCTGGAGGCGATGCGGGCGGCCGCCGGTGACGCCCGCATCCTGGTCGTCTTCCAGCCGCACCTGTTCTCCCGTACCCAGGAGCTGGGCAAGGAGATGGGGGAGTCCCTGGCCCTGGCGGACGCCTCGGTCGTGCTGGACATCTACCCGGCCCGCGAGGACCCGATCCCGGGCGTCACGAGCGAGCTGATCATCGAGGCGGCCCGGGGCGCGGGCGCGGACGTGACGCCGGTGAAGGACAAGGCGGACGTGCCCGCGGTGGTGGCGGGAATGGCGAAGCCCGGTGATCTCGTTCTCACCATGGGCGCGGGTGACGTGACGGACCTCGGACCCGAGATCCTGACCCGCCTGTCGAAGTAGCCGTACCTGTAGTGAGGGGTTGAGCTTCATGTCGTACGACATCGAAAAGCCGGACGAGCAGTGGCGCGCGGAGCTGAACCCGGCCGAGTACGCGGTCCTGCGCCAGGCCGGCACGGAGCCGGCGTTCAAGGGCGAGTACACCGACACCAAGACGAAGGGCGTGTACTCCTGTCGCGCCTGCGGCGCCGAGCTCTTCACCTCCACCGAGAAGTTCGAGTCGCACTGCGGCTGGCCGTCCTTCTACGACCCGAAGGAGTCCGACGCGGTCGAGCTGATCGCCGACCGGTCGCACGGAATGGTGCGCACGGAGGTGCGGTGCGCCCGCTGCGGTTCGCATCTCGGCCATGTGTTCGAGGGTGAGGGGTATCCGACCCCCACCGACCAGCGGTACTGCATCAACAGCGTCTCGCTGCGGCTCACGCCGGACGAGGGCTGACCGCAACCGGCTGACGACGGACTAAAGGATGCCCGCGTGGAGAGTTCTGCGCGGGCATCCTTGCGCATCGCCGAACCCGCGTGTGTCAGGAGGATGCGGCGCGGGAAAACCGCTCCCCTTCTTTGCGCCGCGACTGACCCGGACGTGGACTGATCCCGACATACGGCCTGATGCTCCGCTTTCTCGGGTCGGGACATATGACATCCGGGCTTTTGGGCGGACGCGCTGGCCCGAATGAGGCCCCGGGCGTCCGAAAATTGCCGGGTTGAATCTCGGGAGTGCCCTGCCGGCCTGTTCTGAGGGGAGCCGCCAGGCGTAAACCGTCTTGTTGTCGCGCGGGTGCCGTGCGTCTGCGCGAGGGTCTTGGAAGTGGGGCGCGCGCCACCTGTCGGTATTTCTGCGCGCGGTCGGCGCGAGCGAGTCATCGGGTTCCTCGGCGTGGAATCCAGAACCGGCCGGAGAGTCCGAACCGCCCTTGTCCCCAAGTGGCTTGCCGGTGCCCAGGTCGATGGCGTCCATCCGGGGCGCCCGGCTGCCGGCATGCGACTCCCGCTGGGGCCGGCACCACTGCCCCTACCCGCGCGTACCTGCGCCCCTGGCGGCGCCCACCGTTGTGCATCGCATGGCACAAGCGCCACTGTGACTGCTTGAGTCGCAGATGTTCCGAATCCCTTCCACTTCGGGACCGGAAGGGATGCCTTTTCGTTCGAAAGCGAACGTGGCCGGCGAGTGGTTTCGGGGGAATCCCGTGCTCTCCGGCGCCCCTCATGAATAATGTGAACAAGAGTTCTCTTAAGTCCGTGAGGGTGTTGGGGCGGGGCGAAATGATCGTAATGAAAATTCCGCCAGAGGGGCGTCGTATCGCTTCCCGCTGTGCCATCATGATGCACCTCGGGGGCGAGTGCTTCTGACTGGCGCACGCGCGGATGGGGATCCAGTGCGGCGTCCAGGGGGATCAAGCGGCAGAACGGTGAAGGGGATCGGTATGCCGCAGCGGGGAGAGTCGTCCAATGGGGGAATCCTTTATTGATCAGGCCTGCCCTGTGTGCAGAACTCCCGCACAGAATGAGGAGTTCTGTGAGGTCTGCCGCTGGCGGCTCCATGACGACCCGGTCCTGGGGGAGCTGACCTCGGAGGACGTCCAGCGTGCCCGGTCGGCGATCGAGGCGGCCGGACATGCCTGGGACGTGCGGGCGGCGCGGCTGTCGACGGGAATCGCGGACCGCGGGCCCGGCGTCGTCGGCGATCGGCTCGCGGCCGTGATCAGGGGAGGGCCGCCGAGGCCCGGGGAAAAACACAAAGACGATTCCCGGGATTCGTCGGTGAAGTCGGCGGGACCTGGTTCCGACGCAATCCCCATGGAATATCGAGACGTTATCGACAATCTGTTTGGTCATCGCGCCAAGGAGTTACTCTTCATCGAATTCACGCCCGATGAAGTGGGCATGATCAAGGTGTCGATCGGAGAAGGAGGAATACCCCGGCAGGTCGATGCGGGAAGCGCCAAGTGGATTTCCGTGGCGCCGATACTCGACAGCCACGAAGATATACGCAGATTTCAGCTCGCCGGTGGTGTCGGCACCCTGCAGCCGGTCTCCCGCGCGGAATTCGACACGACGGTCCTGCACTGGCTCAAGGCGTACATCCCGCCCTCGTACGAGCACTCCGTCGTGCTGCTGACGTCACGTTCCGGATGGGGCCTGCTGGAGCGGGCGGCCGACGCCGTGCGCACCGCGTACCCTCTGCGGGCCGAACTCCGGCGCGGCGGTGCGGTCGCCGCCCAGGGCACGACCGCCGACGCCGTGCGCGAGGTGCTGCGCACCGCGCCCCTGCTCGTCGACCACATCCTCGTACTGGCCCTCGCCGACCACGACACCGGCGCGGTGGCCACGTACCACCACACACTCTTTCCCGCGGGCATCCGCCTCGGACGCGGAGAGACGGCCACCGCCGAGGTCACCGTGCACGGCGGGATCGGCGGCGGCGAGCCTCTGAAGCTCCCGGTGTTCGTGGGGCGGCCCGCGCCCGACGGCAGCGGCGCCCTGCCCGTCGCCCTGCACGAGGCACCCGTTGGCGCGCTGGAGCAGGTCCGGCTGAGATTCGTGCTGCGCGGCCCCGGCGAGGTCGAACTCGCCGACACCCGCAGCGGCGTGCCGCGTGCCGGCCATGGCGCCGTCGCCGCCGAGGTGTCCGCCCTGCTCACCCGCCTGCCCCACCGCATCCTGCGCCCGCCGGCCCTGGAACTCCACTTCACCGTCGAACTCAGCGGCGCGGAGCGGACGGAGACCGAGGAACGCCTGGCGTTCGTCCGGGACCTCGTCCTCGCACTGGCCCGGCACGACGAGACCGGCACGGCCGTCCGCACCGGCGCGGTCGGCCACTACGACCACCAGATCCATGAGAGCAGTCACACCCCCCGCGGCATGACCGTGCTGCCCCCGATCCCGGCCGGTTCACCCGCCGCCACTCTCGCGGCTCTGGCCGGCTGGCGGCCCGCCCGGCGAGGCCAGGATCTGGCGTCCTCGCTCGAGGACGCGCTGGGCGCCGTCCGCGCCGGCGGCGAGCCGGGCGCTCGCAGGGAGGACGTACGGCGGGTCCTCCTGGTCGTGGCGCGCCGGCCACCCGCGCAGCCCAAGCAGCACGGCATCCACCCGGCCTGTCCGCTCGGCGCCGACTGGCGCACCGAGCTGGGCCGGCTGCGCGCCGCCGGGGTGCGGGTGATCACCCGGGCCGACCCCGTGACCGGCCCACCGCAGCACGACGGTCCGGGCCTCGCGGCTCGCCGCTATGCCGAAGAGGCCTGGGCCGAGCTCTCCGCCGAGGGCTCCTTCCACCCCGGCAGGGACTCCGCTGCCGACGTGGCCGGGGCGCTCACCCCGCCCTGGCGCCTCGAAGGCCCGCCCTGCCGCCTGGCCTTCGCGACACCACTGATCTGAATTTCCGTTCCGGTACGAGGAGAACGCGATGTCCGCACAACTTTGGGACCCCAACCGGGAACCGGACGAGGGCCGTCCGTCGGGCAGCCCTCCGCCGCCGACGGACCCGCCGACGATCGGTCCGAACAGCGCGTCCGACGCGGCCGCCGGGCCGGCCGGGCCCCGGCCCGCCGACGCGCCGCCGGAGGCACCGCCGCGCCCCTGGTCTCCCCGGTCGGTGCCTCCCTCGGGGCAGGGGCGGTCCGATGCCGGACCCACGCCCATGTTCCCGCCCCAGCCCGCGCCGATGTCGTTGCCGCCCGTGCAGGACGGCAACCTCGAACCGCTGCGGATCCCGACGGCGAGGCAGGAGGACGGCACCGCCGCTGATCGCGTCCGGATCGGGCTGTGGGGGGCGCCGAGGTCCGGGAAGACGACGTACCTGGCGGCGCTGCCGATAGCGGCGATGCAGTTCCAGCGGCACGGGGAGGGCAACTGGCTGATCGGAGGGATGACGGCGGAGGCCAACGCGTTTCTCAACGACAGCGTGACGAAGCTGGCGATCGAGAAGGGCTTTCCCATCAACACCACGGCCCTCGAAGGCATGAGCTGGTCGTTCCAGGGCCAGGAGCCCACCACGGGGATGATGCGCAAACGACTTCGGGACGCCAGCTTCGTCCTGGAGATCCAGGACGCGCCGGGTGAGTCGTTCAAGCCGAACAACCCGCTGCACGCCAAGGTGCTTGATCAACTCGCCGGTGCCCAGGGCCTGCTCTACCTCTTCGACCCGCTGGGGGACGCCTCGGAGGCGAGCCAGAGCCTGACCTTCTTCTTCGCCACGCTGAACGAGCTGAACAACCGCATCAGGAACGCCGGCGGGCACTATCGGGGCCGTCTGCCGCACCATGTCTCGGTCTGCATCGCCAAGTTCGACCACCCGGACATCTTCCGGCCCGCGGTCGAGGCGGGCTGGGTCACCCAGGACACCGTCGGCTCCCAGCTTCCGCGCGTCCCCGAACACCTCGCGGAGGGCTACTTCCAGTGGCTCTGCAACGACTTCCGCGGCTCCACCGCGAGGCTGGTGCGTGACGGGCTGGCCGCGTACTTCCACCCCGAGCGCGTCAGGTACTACGCGACGTCCGCCATCGGGTTCCGGCTGAACCCGCAGCACGTCTTCGACTACCGCAACTACGCCAACGTGGAGATCGTCAACGGCGCACCCCGGATCTGCACGTCCCCCGAGCCCATCAACGTACTGGAGCCGCTGACGGAGCTCGAGCGCAGGATCCGGGCCTCCAGCGGAGGGCGTACGGGGTGGCGGCGGTGAACGCCGGTCCGGGGGCCGGACGGCTCACCGCGGACTGGGCGGTGCTGGGCAAGTACCCGGGGCAGGTGATGGGCTACGAGGTCCTCGACGGCAGTCTGCCGACGGACCGGGCCGAGACGTACCTGTGGGGTGCCACCACGGGCAGCCCGGACAGCCGCGAACCGGCGGCCGTGCTGCCCTGGCGGGTCTTTCTGGGCAGTGTCGGAACCGACCCCACCCCGGTCTGCGCGACCGTCGAGACCACCTGGGACGGAAGCCGGGACGGCACCGGTTCTCCCAGCTATGCCTGGCGCCTGTTCCTGCTCGACTGGTCGCAGGCCGGGACGGCCCGGCTGACCTGGTCCGCGCTGGACGAGGCGCTGCCTCGCGACGACCAACCACTGTCGGGCGCCGCGGTCCCGCTGTCAGTGGCCCGCTCGACGGGTGAGCAACTCGCCCGCCTTGTGGACGAGTTGGGTTTCGAATGGGCCGCGCGCACCGTGGCGCTGCTGCTCGACAACCGTCAGGTGGCGATCGTGCCGCCACCCGGGGCGATGCTCCCGGACGTCGACGAGCGGGTGCGCATCCTCGACGCCGTCTGTGCGCTGCTGCCGTACGGCTGCCGTTCATGGCTGAGTGCCGCGACCTGGACCGGACGGGCCGACCACGAGGTGCGACTGGTCTTCGCGGCCGCCCCGAGGTCGGGGCAGGTGGAGGTGAGGCTCGGGACGGGCAGCCCACCCGAACCCCAGAGCGACACGGCCCGCAGCTACCTGACCGAACTGCTCCGCCTGCGCGCAAAGCCCCGCCCCACCGCCGAGCTGGTCGACCATCTGCTGGGCTGGACCGAGGTCATCCCCCTGCGAAGCCCGGGAGAGGCACTGCGGGTACTGCGCCGGGCCGACCTGCTGGACTCCGTGATCGAGGCGATCCGGCACGGCCACGGCGACCTGAACGACGTGGAGCAGCTTCTGACGCAGTACGCGATGGACTCGCTCGGTGAGCATCGGCTCGCCGTGCTCGTGCCCTACCTCGCCCGGTGCGCGTCGCAGGGGGCGGCCGACGGGCTCGCGCAGACGCTGCTACGGCGGTACTGGAGCCGCTCCGTCCCGAACGTGCTGGCCGAGGACGTGCTCGCTCTCGGCTCCACGGGGGAGGCGATCGAACGGGCGCGGGGTCACCTGGAGCTGACGCGCAGCCTGGAGACGGAACTCCCGGGCGTCTTCGAGGAGTTGCTGACCGTGCTGGTGACCGCTCCGCACCAGAGCCACGAGTGGACCGGAACCCTTGTCTACATGGTGGAACGGACCATGGGCCGGACACCGGTGAGCGTCGACGCCCTCCTGATCCGCGACCGCGAGACGGGACTGGCCTGGCTCGGCACCTGGCTGGCGCATCGTGGCCGCGACGTGGCGTCGCTCGTGCGGCTCGTGGACCGGGCGGAGGGCCTCACCGCCGGCGGCTCGACCGGATGGCTGCGGTTCGCCGCCGTCCTCACCGGGCGGCCCGGTGCCGAGCGGGCGACGGAGCGGGACGCGGCCGAGTTCATGGCGGCGCACGAGGAGGCCTGGGAGAGTGCCCTCGACGTCGTCGTGGACCAGAACCGGTCGGCGGCCGTGGCCCTCCTGTGGCCCCGTCTGCGGCAGATCGCCCAGGCTCCGGCGGAACATGGGGCGGCACGGCTCCTTTCCCAACTGGAGCGGCTCGCCCCGCCTGCTGACGCGGACCTGCGGCCGGAGACGGCCGCCGCCGCCGACCTGCTGTGTGCCCTGTGCGCGACCGACGGCGCCGGAAGCCCCCGCGGGATGTCCCGGTTCCGGCGCCTGACCGACTCCGGCACCCGGGACACGTACGTGGCCGCCCTGAGCCACCTCCTCAACGGCGACGCGACGGCGAAGAGGGTCGTGACCGAAACCCTGCTCGGGGACGTCCCCGACGACGACTGCTGGCAGGCTCTGACCCTGCTGATGCGGCAACTGCCCACCATGGAACACCTCGTGTGCGACCGCCTGGACCCACGGATCGCCGACGACCACGCCCTGTGGCTCCAACTCGACCTGCCCGGCCGCATCGTGACGAACCTGAGCGGGAGGGCCCACCTCCACTGGCTGCGGCCGGTCCAGGAGTTCCGCGGCGCGGTGCGCACCCAGCAGTCCATGGAGCGGCTGGCCCGGGTGATCGCCGCCGGCTCGCCGGGCGGTGTCATCAGCTCGCAACTGCTCAATGCCGTAGAGACGTTCATCCACGACAACGGCCCGTGGGCCGCCTACTCCCTCGCCGCTCAGTTGCACTTCGCCGCTCCCGACCTGGACCTGGCCCTCTACGGTGCCCTGCACCGCGGCGAGCGGGGGCGCCGGACCGTGCGCTGGTTGGACGAGTTCCATGAGATGGAGGCCTACCACCACGTCCGGCTACGGGCCGCCCTGCACGGCAGGACGCATTCCGGAGAGCCGCCGCGATCGTCCGAGCCGCAGTCGTCCGCAGCGCTGCCGCCGTCCGCCTCCGCGTCCGTGTCCATTTCCCCGGCGTCGGGAACGGTGCTGTCACGGCGGCACGCCCGCCGGATATGGCGTTGGCCGTTCCACCGCCCCGACTGGTTCCGGGGTTTCCAATGACCGCCCCCACCGCCGTCGCGCTCGACCCCGGCGCCCACTTCACCCGCATCGCCCACATCACCCCGGACGGCACTCCCGCCCTGGTCGAGCTTCCCGGCACGGTGCCGGGAGAGGGACTGCCCACCCCGGGCGGCGCGGGCGGCCACCACGGCACCGCCCTGCGGGCCGCGTACGCCGCGTTCCGACAGCAGTACGGCACGCCCGAGCAGGTCGTGGTCGTCATACCGCAGCACGACCGGGCCGAGCAGGCACGTCGGGCGACGGACGTGCTGGCCGCCCTGCACGGCACTGATCCGATGCCCCGGCTGCGGACCCTCGGCACTCCGCACGCGGTCCTGGCGCTGCTGCGGCACGCCGGTGCGGCGACCGGTGCCCGGTACGCGGTCTGCGATCTCGGTGCCACGGCGGCCGAGGTGTCGCTGTGCACCCTCGCGCCCGGATCCGTGGCGGTGACAGCCACCGCCCGGCATGCGCCGGGTGACGGTTTGGCGGCGGGCTTCGACGCGGCCCTGCTCACCGGCGCCGGCCTGCCGGACGAGGACAGCGCCCGCCGGGCACTCGCCGAGGCCCGCGCCAGTGAAGGCGCGGCCCAGCGACAGGAGATCGCTCTAGGCCGCAGCGTCCGGCACCCGGGAAGGTACGACGACACCGTGGTCCTGGAGGTCGCGGGGCACGGGGTCACGCTGGGCGTGCTGCGGAGGGCGCTGGACCGGCTCACCACCGGGCTCGACGCCGCGCTCGACCGGGTGGCGGACGGGCAGCCCGCCGCGCATGTGATCGCAGTGGGTGGCGCGGCCCGGTCGGGGCCACTGCGGCGGCATCTGACGCAGCGCCGGGGAGCACCGGTGCCGCTGCCCGGAGGCACGGACCCCGCGCTCGCGGCCGCGTTCGGCGCCGCGCTGGTCGCCGCCGGCCGGATCGATCCGGCCGACCGCTATCCGTACGCCGTGTTCGTCGGCACCCACTGCACGGTGGGCGGTACGCCTCGCGCGGACGATCTGCTGATCAGCCCGGCCGGGGCACTGGAACCCGGCGGGCCGACCGTCTTCGCGGAGGCGGACGGTCATCGGGTGCGCGTGCGGACCCGGCCGGTCGGCGCCACGGCTCAGCGGCGGGTCCCGATCCAGGTCCGGGACGCGAGCGGCGGTCACCCGACCCCCGTGCGTGCCGTGACCGTCTCCGCAGCCCCGGAAGGCACCCGCTTCCACGTCGGCGTGCGCCTGGCCGTCGACGGCACCGCCCATCTCGTCCTGCATCCGACGAGCAGCGGGACGCCCAGTGAACATCTGCTCGGCGCCCTGCCGACCGACATCGAGGGAGCACACCCGTGAAGCAACCCGCCGGGGGCCACCCACCCACATGCCCGCACCGGGACCGAGCCGCAGAGCGGGCCGGGCGCACCCGGCGTGCCCTCGCCCGCACCGGGGTGGCAGCCGCAGCGCTCCTGACGCTCATATCCTTCGCCGCGCCCACTGCGAGCGCCGACGCCACGCCCTCCCGCGCCGAGATCTACACCGTGCTGAATCTGGACGACCAGCCCGCCGACCATGTCGTCCTCGTGGACACGTCGGGCTCGATGGCGGACGACGGCCGCTACGACACCGTGCGCACCACCCTGCGGCCCTTCCTCGACGGACTGTCCACCGAGGACCACGTCGCGCTGTTCACGTTCGACTCGCGCCCCGAGCCCCGCTACATCGGCTCGGCCGGCGACACCGATGAGATCCTGTCGACGCTGCCCGACGAGCCGAGCCCGGCCGGCGGGACCGACATCGGAGCGGCTCTGGACCGGGCGCTCGGTGAGCTCGATCGCGGGGGCGCCGCCGAGGTCGCCTCCGTGGTGCTGCTCACCGACGGCGAGCACAGCCCGTCCGACGGCTCGCCCTACCCGGAGGCGACCGGCGCCCCCTGGACCGAGCTGCGCGAGCGGGCCGCGGCCCTCGGCGAGCGGGGTACCGAACTCAACGGGTACGCACTGCCGTTGGGCAGCGGCGCAACCGGTGCCGAGTTGCTGGGCGACGTCATCGAGGACAGCACGGTGCTGCGCCCCGACGGCATCGAGGACCTCGGCGCCTACCTGGAGCGGGCCGGGGACGGCGTCCGCGTGCGCAAGGCGGGGCTGCTGCTGGCCGAGGACGAAGGCAAGGGCATCACCGCCACCTGGGCGGACCGTCGTCGGCGTGACGTCACCGACGGCACGAACGCCGCGAGCGTCACCTTGACCTCGACGACCCGTCATGTGCCGTTGACCGTGAAGGACTTGGGCCTCTCGGTGGAGGGTGAACCCCTGCGGGTCTCCGGGCTGCCGTCCACCCTGAGCCTGGCGCCCGGTGAGTCACGGACGTTCGACGTCCGGCTGCGTGGCACTCTGTCGGACGGCCCGCTGCCCTACCGACGGGACCGCGCCACCGACGCCAGGCTGCAAATGTCCGGGCGGGTCGCCTCGGACTGGGAACGCGCGCTCGCGCCGGACGTGAAGCTCCAGGTGCCGCGCGAAGTACGGGTCACCGGGGCCGCGTTGCCGTTGACGGCGACTGTCGGCTCGGCGGTGCTGCTTCCCGCCGTGATCGGGGGCCTGGTCGCCGTACTGGTGATCGCCTGGCTGCGGTGGCGTCGTCTGCACCGCCCCCGGCTGCGCGGCGAGCTGGTGCTCAGCCCGGTGTACGGCGGGCAGTTGCCCGACCGGATTCCGCTGAGCGGACGCCGGGTGGAGTTGAGGCCGCAGGTCATCGGCGGCCGGGGCTCGGTGCACGGCCGGCGCCGGTCCACCGAGCAGGGGGCACGGATCGACCTGCTGATCCGCTACACACCGGACGGCTCGGCCGGGCGGCAGAGCGACGCCACCTGCCTGCCCGACGGCCAGGTCGTCGTCAACGGTGTGTCGTTCAGCTACCGGTCCGAGCAACCCGCCGACCGGGTTCCGGCCGCCAACGGACGGCCACGATGACCGCCCTCAACGTCGCCGCCACCCATGTCGGCACCGAGGCACTCGGGCCGGGCGTGCGGTCCGTCGTCTGGGTGCAGGGCTGTCCCTTCCGGTGTGCGGGGTGCATCGCGCCCGACTGGATCCCGGACCGGCCGGCCAGGCGGGCCGAACCCGCCGAGCTGGCCGAGGAGTTGCTCGCCGACCCGCGCGTCACGGGCCTCACCCTCTCCGGAGGGGAGCCGATGCAGCAGGCCGCCGGACTGGCCGAACTGGTCGGCCGTGCCCGCTCGACGAGGGACGTCTCCGTCATCTGCTTCACCGGCCATCGCCTGGAACGGCTGCGCACCCGCCCGCCCACAACCGGCGTACCGGAGCTGCTCGCCGCGGTCGACGTGCTGATCGACGGCGTGTACGTCGCCGCCCTCGACGACGGCCGGGGGCTGCGCGGCAGCTCCAACCAGCGCATCCACCACCTCACCGGGCGACTCGCGAACTGCGGCTACGACTTCGCCGGGCGCCCTCGCACCGCGGAGATCGCTGTCGACGGACCGCAGGCCCTGCTCATCGGCGTACCGCCCACCGGACTGCTCGACGTCTTCGACACAGCGGTCGACGCGGCCCTCGCCGGTACCCGGCCACACACCCCTCGCACGTCCGGTACGTGCTCGCACACCTCCAGGAAGGAAGCCCCGTCATGAGCGGCAGGAAGCGTATTCAGGTCGACGAGTCGGAGTGGTACCGCGTCCAGCGCAAGGCGCAGCAGCTCAAGGAGGTGCAGCGCAACATCCCCCGGCTGATCGAGGACGTACGGGCGCAGACCCGCGCGGACATCGACCGCACCTTCGCCGGCGTCCAGGAGCGGCAGCGGCGTCACGAGGAGGCCGTGAGCTCGCTCAGCCGGCAGACCCGGCAACTGGAGGAGACCACCACACGCAGGCTCCGCGAGCAGGCGACGGAACTGCACCGGGCCCTCGACGAGACAGCCGGGCAGATCCGGGAGGAGACACGACGTGATTTGTCCCGGCAACGTGAGGAGACCCGCCGGGCGATCGCGGAGGAGCGGGCAGAGCGGCGCGCGGAGATGAACCGGCTGTCCCAGGAGGTCGACGCCCTCAAGGAGGACCGGGCACGCTCCGAGGAGATGGTGCGGGCTTGGCTGGCGGACGCCCGCACGATGGCCGCGCTGATCGCCGACACCCTGCCGCACGAGCGGTACGCGCCGGGCGAACTGGCACGGCTGACCGGCCGGTTGGCCACTGCCGAGCACAACACGTCGGCGGGTCGGTACGAGGCCGCGCTCGCCGTCGCGCAGGAAGCCTTCCACTCGCTGAGCGACCTGCGCGTCGACACCGAGCAGAGCGAACTGGAGCGTTGCTCCGCCCAGGCGGAGGCGGTCGAGACCCTCGTACGGGTGGAGAAGCTGATCGACGGCAATACCGAGCGGCCCGTCGTCGGCTCCGACGGCCGGGCGCTCGCGGGCTACAAGCTCGACGTCGTCCACTGGTCGGACGGCGAGTTCGACGCCCTGCGCGAGGAGACGCGGGACGCGCTGGCCAGGGCCCGCGACGACAGCACCGACACCGGCGAACTCGTCGGCCTGCGAGACCAGGAGGCGACCCGCCTCGAACGGTCCCTCGGCGACACCGTCGAGCGCGCGGGCATGCGCCACCTCGCCTCACAGATCCGCGTCAACCTGGCCGACGCCGTGGCCACCAGTCTCAGTGAGTACGCCTACTACGACGTCGTCGACGGGGACTACGAGGACGGCGACCAGCGCGGCCGGTACCGGGCCAGGCTGCGCAACGAGAAGGGCGAAGAGCTCGTGGTGGACGTCGGCCAGGACGTACCGGACTCCGAGCAGTGCGTGATCCGGGTGCTCTCCTACGACCAGGACGTCACCGCCGAGGCGGAGCTCATGCGCCGCGCCCAGGCCGTCCGGCAGGCGCTGGCGGCCGACGGCCTGCAGGCGTCGGACCCCGAGTGCGAACCGGGCAGCCCCCACGACGCCGTGCAGACCCCCGCGCTCCGGCCCGCGCCCCGGCCCGTGCCCAGGCCCGAGCGGCGGCCCGCTCCGGCTCCCACCGAGCAGCCACAGGTGGGGAAGGCGACGCAGTGACCGCAACGGCAGCGGAGGCACCGCCGCCCCTGCCGGGTCCCCCGACGACGGAACGGCTCGACCCGTCCGCCCTGCACAGCGGCGAGCCGTTCACCGTCATCTACGGACCCGGTGTGGGGGACGTCTTCGTCGACAGCGCCTACCAGGTGTGCGTCCTGGAACAGGCACTCTGGCGGCTGCTGCACTCCGAGGGCTTCGAGCGGATCGTCTTCAGCTCCCTGAATCATCCGGTCTACTTCCGGGACCAGGCCTCCCGGGACCTCTCCCGGCACGGCGGCAGCCGGCCCGCCGCGGTGGTCGGCCCGGGCACCATGCGGCACCGGCAGCTGAAGGGAGGACCGCTGGGCCACATGGACGTACGGAGCTCCCTCTCCCGCCGCCCCGCCGCGGAGCCGGAGGACGGCGGCCCTCCGGCGGGCGGCACCGCGCGTCCGCGGCCGTCCACCGGCATATCCGACCCGTTCAGTGTCAGCACGCTCACCGGCTATCTGCGTCAGTCCCGGCACCGTACGGCCGTGGTCTTCTCGCACGCCGAGGAGATCCTGCACCACACGACCGCGGCGCGGGAGCTGGCCGGTGCCATGGAGCGCTGGGCGCACCACGGCAACGACCACAACCTGTGGATCCTGGTCTTCCGCAAGTCGACCCTGGACGAGGTGGCCGAATTCGTGCGCGCCCAGGGCCACTTCCCGTTCCTGGAGACCTTCGTGGGCGAGCAGCGGTCCGCGCCCGCAGGCGGCGGCACCTTCCGCGTCGGCCCTCCGGAGGCGGCCGAACTGGAGCGGCTCATCCACGCGCTGAGGCTGCGCCTGGGACTGCGGATCGCGGATTGGCGCGAGCTCGATCCGATCGTCAGGGCGATGGCCGCCCACCCCGGCAGGCTGCTCGCATGGCGGTCGAGGCTCGCCCGGCTGGCCCGGCGGGGCGGGGAGCTGAGCCGGACCACTGTGAGGCAGTGGCTCGGCTCGGTGTCCGCCGACGGGCGCACCGCCTGGGAGCGGCTGGAGGCGATGCAGGGACTCGGCGCCCTCAAGGAGTACTTCGAGCGGCTGCGAGCCGAGGCCGAGGCGGCCGAGGAACTGCGTGCCCTGGGCCGGGGCCTCGGAGCCGAACCACCCGCCCTGCACCTGGTGTTCACCGGCAACCCCGGCACGGGAAAGACCACCGTGGCGCGGCTCGTCGCCGAGATCTACCTGGATCTGGGCCTGTTGAGCCGTGGCCACTGCGTCGAGGCGCAGATGAGCGACCTGGTGGCCGGATACATCGGCCAGACCGCTCCGTTGACCAACCGCACGGTCGACCGGGCGCTGGACGGTGTGCTGTTCATCGACGAGGCGTACGGACTCAGCGACCAGCGGGAGGGGTTCGGCGACGAGGCGATCCAGACGCTGCTGAAGCGGATGGAGGACGACCGGGGCCGGCTGGTGGTGATCGTCGCCGGCTACCCGGACAAGATGAAGGAGTTCCTGGCGGCCAACCCCGGGCTCGCGAGCCGGTTTCCGCTGGACAACGTCATCGACTTCCCCGACTTCGAGCTCGACACCCTGACGGCGATCCTTCTGCGCCGCATCGAGGAGCGCGGTCTGCGGCTCGACGAAGGCACGGCGGATCAGTTGCGGCAGATCGTCACCGAGATGCGGCGGACCGCCGACGGGGACTTCGGCAACGCCCGGGACATGCGCACGCTCGGCGATGCCATCGCCAAGCGGTGGGCGGGACGGGTCAGACGCAACGTCACGGAGCCCGTCACCGCCGACGACATCCCCGAGACCTACCGCGGCTACCTGCCGCGCCCGGCGCCCGACCCGGCCGCCCTGCTCGCCGAACTCGACGACTACGTCGGCCTCGGGCCGGTCAGGGAGGTCCTGGAGAACCTGGCCAACCGCCTGCGGATGCGCCAGGCGATGAACAAGGGCCAACTCGCCCCGCCCCACATGGTGTTCACCGGGCCGCCCGGGACCGGCAAGACCACGGTGGCCAGGAAGATCGGCACGCTGTTCCACGAGCTCGGGCTGCTGCGCAAGGGCCATGTCGTCGAGGTGACCCGCACCGATCTGGTCGCGAGCTATGTGGGTCAGACCGCGCCGATGGTGCGCAAGGCCGTGCAGGACGCGCTGGACGGGGTGCTGTTCATCGACGAGGCCTACAGCCTGGTCCGGGACACCCGGGGCGGTGGCGGCTTCGGAGCCGAGGCCATCGACACCCTGATCCGGGAGATGGAGCACTGGAGGGGCCGCCTGGTGGTGATCGCCGCCGGCTACCCCGAGGACATGGAGGAGCTGCTCGCCTTCAACCCCGGCATGCCGTCCCGCTTCACCGTCCGGGTGCCCTTCTCCGAGTACTCCCTGGACGACCTGGTGGAGATCCTCCGCCGGATGGCGGCCGCGGAGGGATACAGCCTGGGCGAGGGCGTCGCCGAGCGCGCCGCCCGCTGGTTGCGCGGCACTCGCCTTGCCGAACCCGCAGCCTTCGGCAACGCCCGTACGGTGCGTGAACTGCTCGGCTTCATGGAGGGCAGCATGGCCGCCCGCTTCGCGCGTGGTGAGGCCATGGACGCCGTGTTCCGGCCGGGGGACGTGCCCGACCCGCCGTCCCACCGCGGGCGGCAGGGATGAGCGGCCTCGACGGAAACCCCCGATCAGGTCCTCGGCACCACGACCTTCCCCTCCGTGTCCAGTTCCTCCCGCTCCTCCAGCACGGCGGTGAGGATCTCGTCGGCATCCCGGAGCCGCCGCTCGATGACGTCCGCCGCGGCCTCCACCTGCTCCAGGGTGAGGCCCCCGTCCGGCGCGGTGGCCGGGACGCCCGCACCGGACGCCTCGTGCAGCGCCCGTGCCAGCAGCCGGTCGGCCCGCGCGTGCCGGTTCAGGGACGCGAGACGGGACCCCTGAGCGGCCTGGACGGCTTCCAACCGGTCCTGGTACGTGGCGAGTTCATCGCTGCTCGCCCGGTACTCGCGCTCCGCCGCGGCCAGCGCGGACTGCACCGTCGCCGCCCGTTCCAGGGTCCCCCGGGTGCGCGGGGCAAGCACCGTGAGCTGGTCCTCGGTGAGCCGCACCAGTGCGTCACTGCTGGTGCGCAGCGCCTCGTCCACCCCTGCGTCCCGCCCGCGCAGCTCCGCCAGTCGCGCACCGATGACCTGTTGCTGCTCCTGCAGCCCGTCCAGCGCGACCACCAGCCGCTCCAGCCGCCGCAGTTCGTCCACCTGCCGACGCAGCCCCTCGTGCTCGGCGAGCCGCCCACGCAGGGCGGCCTGCGTGTCCGCGAGCCGCTCCAGGGTCTCGCGCTCGCCGCGCACCCGGTCGGTCACCTCAGTGAGCTCGCGCATCAAGTCCCCGGTGCCGCGGGCCACCTGATCCCCGGGCCGGGCGGCCGCCAGCAGTCCGGGCAGCGCCTGGGCCAGGCCGCGGGCGTCCTCCAGAGCGTCGTCCAGCGCGTACAGGGCGGCGAGCGCGGGCGCCCCGCCTGCCGCGTCGTCCTGCCGGCGCAGCGCGGCCGCGGCCCAGCGCAGAGCGTGGCCCAGCACGCGCAGCGCGGCCTCCTGGTCGCTCGTGTCGTCGGCGGCCAGCGCCTCCGCGATGCCTCGCCTGCAGTCGTCCACCATGCCCCCCATCGGACCGGACAGTCCGCCGTCCGCGTGACTGTCTTCGCATTCATCAATGTATCGCCACAAATACGCATGTAGTCGACTCTCTTTCACTATTAAGCACGGATGGCTTTCAGTAACTCAATGGGGGGTAATCATGGCGGAGTTGGTACGTTTTCACGGCTCTGACGGGGCGTCACTGCTGGTCGAGGTGGACAGTGTCGGGGGCGGTCTGGAGCGGATCTCCAATCGCGACCGGAACGGCGTGGTCGAGGCCGGCCGACGCTTGGAGGAAGCGCTCGCGACGGTCCGTCCGGCGCTGCGCTCGGTCGTCGACTCCGTACGCGCGCTCGCCGCGGACGAGTACGAGGTCGAGTTCGGGATGAAGCTCAACGCGGAGTCCGGCGTGGTGATCGCGAAGACGGCCCTGGAGGGTCACTTCAACGTCAAGATCCACTGGACCCGGTCCGTCCCCGCCCCCGGAGAGTGATCCATGTCCGCCACCGAGGAGGAGCCGCCCTGGCTGGTGAGCGTCCGTCCCTCCCGGGACGCCGACCCCGTCGGCGCCGGCCTGATGGTCACTCCGCGGCACATCCTGACCTGCGCTCACGTCGTGCGGGACAGGCCGTCGTCGGCCCGGCCCGAGGACCCGGTGTACATCGAGTTCCAGCACGCGCGACAGCACGAACCGATCCCCGCCACCGTTGTGCCCGACGGCTGGCATCCGCCCGTCGGGTACGACCGGGGCGACATCGCCGTCCTCGAACTCGGCGGGACCCCGCCTCCCGAGGCCGCGCCCGCCCAGCTGCGCACCACTGCCCCCGGCACCTGGAACCATCGCTTCCACACCTACGGCTACCCGGTCGGCCATCCCCACGGAGTTCCCGTCCAGGGCGAGATCAACGGCCACGCCGGCACCGAATGGCTCCAGGTGGTGGCGACCCCGCTCAGCGGCTTCGCCCTGGAGGGGGGCTTCTCGGGCGCCCCGGTGTGGGACCGGAACACCCAGGGTGTGATCGGCATGATGGTCGTCCGCGACAACCCCGTGGGCAAGGTGGACCAGCGCACCGCCTACGCCGTCACGGTCGAGGCGCTCGTCGAGTACTGGCCCCCGCTCGCCGACCACGTGCGCGACACCACGGTCGCCGAACTGCGCGACCGGCTGGAACGGCTGCTGTGGACCTCGCTCACCGAGGACGGCGAGATCCGGCGGATCGAGGCGGTGGACCCGTACGACATCGGCGTCTCCCGCTCCAAGTACGGCAACCGCCCGGAGAGCGCGCCCTACGTGCCGAGGCAGCCGCAGGACGGGCAACTGGACGCCGCCCTCGCCGAGTGCCGGTTCGTGGTGCTGGCCGGGCGCTCCAAGGCCGGCAAGTCCCGCACGCTGTACGAGGCACTGCTGCGCAACCTGCCCGGTGCCCGGCTGATCGTGCCCCGCACCGGGGGCCCGGACCAGCGGATCCTGGACGACCTCAGCCGGGAGTCCCTGCCGACCGGGCAGGACCCGAGCGTGCTGTGGCTCGACGACCTCCATCGCTATCTCCAGCCCGGCGGCCTCGACCTGCAGATCCTCGACCGGCTGGCCCGCAAGAACCCAGCCGTCACCGTCGTCGCCACTCTCCCGGCCAAGCAGCGGGCCGCGCTGACCGGCATGGAGAACGACGTGGGCCGGGTGTCCCGGACCATCTTGAACAGGGCACGCACCATCGAACTGCCCGCGCAACTGGGGGCGACGGACACCGAGGCCGCCCGGGATCTCTATCCACGTGAGGACTTCACCGCCCGCGGCATCGGCGAGGTGATGGTGGCCGCCTCCGCCCTGGAACAGCGCTTCGACGACGGCGTGGAGAGCTGTCCGGCCGGCTGGGCGGTGGTACGAGCGGCCACGGACTGGCAGCGGATGGGCATGACCGACCCGCTGCCCGAGGACACGCTGCGCCGGTTGTTCGACGCCTATCTCACTGCTCACCATCCGCAGTACGACGCCGACGACACTCTCTTCCGCACCGGCCTGGCCTGGGCGCGTGAGCCGGTCGCCGGAGGCATCGCGCTGATGCACCGTGCCCCCGGCCCGGACGACCCGCCCGCATACGCGGGATCCCCCTACCTGGCCGAATACCTGGACACCCGCACCGACGACCCGTCCGCCGCCGTGCCCGGACTCGCCTGGCAGTACCTGGCCGAACGGCAGCAGGCCGGGGATCTGCTGCGCAGTGCCTACGTGGCGCTGCTGCGGGAGGAGTCCGAGGTCGCCCAGCAGATCTTCCAGCAGGTCGCGCGCACGACCGGCGACCGGGACAGCAGGGCCTGGGCCTCCCTGATGCTCGGTGAGATACACCTCTACCAGGGCGACTTCGACTCGGCGACGGCGCTGCTGGACACCGCGGCCACCTCCGGTGTGGAGGAGGTCGTCCCGCTGGCCCAGGTCGACCTGGCCGGAGTACTCATGGTGACCGGCGACCGCGACCGGGCGCGAACGCTGCTGGAGTCCGCCGTCGCCTCGCCCGACCCGCAGGTCTCGCAGATGGCCCAGGTCGGCCTGGCCCGGCTGCTGGCCGCACAGGGCGAGCCGGAGCGGGCCGAGCGACTCCTGGAGGCGGTGCTGGCGGCCGGGGACGCCGAGGTGACCACGCTCGCCACACCGCTGTACGCCCGTGTGCTCACCGGCGACGCTCGCGGCCCACGCGCCCGGGGCCCCGCCGGCCGTGAACGGGCCAAGCCCGGCATGGGCACCCCTGCCCGCACCGGCGCGGCCGAACTCGTGGAGCAGCCGTGGGCGCTGTCCCGGGCGGTCGGTGAGTCGATCGTCGGCCAGATCACCGCGATCGCCTCGGTGAACCTCGGCGGCATCCTCGCGAACCAGGGCAAGCTCGACCGGGCCGAGGAACTGCTGAAGTCGGCGGTGGACAGTGGCGGTTTCCACGCCGTGCCGCAGGCGCAGTCGGCCTTGGGCGAGCTGTACATCCTGCAGGGGCGGTTCGCCGAGGCCCAGCAGATGCTGGAGGCCGTACTGCGCTCAGGGCACCCGTTGCTCGTCCCCTTCGCCCAGGTCGCTCTCGGTGTCGCGCTGCTGCAACAGGGCGACGACGAGCACGGGCTGCCCCTGCTGCACGGGATGGCCGAGCAGGGCCACCCCGACCAGGGGCCGCGCGCGGCGTGTGTGCTCGGCGAGTGGTACACCGCCCAGGAGGAGCCGGCGGCCGCCCGCGAGTGGCTGAGCGGCGCGGTCGCCTCCGGGCACCCGGACTGGGCGCACACCGCCCGCGTCGATCTCGCGTTCCTTCTGGCCACCCGGCAGGACGCCCTGGAGGAGGCGCACGTTCTGCTGACGGAGGTGATGGAGTCCGGACACCTGGAGCAGGCTCCACGTGCCGCCGACATTCTGGGCGAACTGCTGGTGCTGGCCGGTCGTACGCAGGAGGCCGAGCAGGCGTTCCAGGCCGCGATCGCCTCCGGGCACCGGGAGTGGACACAGCTCGCCCGGATCAACCTGGCCGCGATGCTCGCCGCACGGGACGGTCTGTCCGAAGAGGTGCGGGAGCTGCTGATGGCGACCGCCTTGTCCGGACACCCGGACCAGGGGCCACGCGCCGCCGACATCCTGGGTGACTACCTGTCCGGCGAGGGGCGGATCGCGGAGGCGGAGGAGGCCTACCGGATCGCCATCGACTCCGGGCACGAGGAGTGGTCGCTGGTCGCCCGTATCGACCTGGCCCTCACTCTCGCCGACAGCGAGGACTTCGCGCGCGCCGAGAGTCTGCTGCGGGTGGTCGTCGAGTCGGCCAACCCCGCGGCCTCGGCCTGGGCGAACACCCTGCTCGGCATGGTCCTGGTGTACGACGGGCGACGGGCCGAGGGGCTGCGCCACCTGCGCGAGGCGGGTCGGACCGGCGAGTCGGAGCCCGCGCAGATGGCCCGCTTCCAGCTGGCGAAGTGGCTCCTGCAGGACGGCGTCGACGACGAGGCTCGTGACCTGCTGCGTTCACTGGTCGACGAGGAGAACGAGGGCGACGACTCGGACGTCGGCGGTGTCGCCCGCGCGTATCTGATCGTGCTGCTGCTGCGCGACGGGGACCGTGAAGGGGCCGAGGAACTGCTGCCCGGGGTGGAGCGGTCGGGCGACGCCGAGGCGATCGCCGTGGCGTACCTCGGCATGGGGGAGCACCTGCTGGAGTCCGGCGAGGTGCAGACATCCGCGGAACTCCTCGAAGGCGCGCTCGCCATGGACGACCCGGACACCGCGCCCCGGGCCGGCGCCTGGCTCGGCGTCGTACGACGCTCCGAGGAGAACCTGGAGGAGGCGCGCCGCCTGCTGTCCGACGCGCTGGCCTCCGGGGACCCCGATGTCGAACCGCTGGCCCGCAGATACCTCGGCAGCACTCTGTCCAAGATGGGACTGTGGCGCGAGGCCGAGGAAGCACTGCTGCCGCTCGCCCGTTCACAGGACACCGAACATCGGCCGCAGGCCCTGCGGTTGCTGGCGCAGGTGCTGGTGTCCGACGACCGGCAGGAAGAGGCGTGCCCCTGGTTCGAGCTGGCCATCGCCTGCGGTGACTCGGAGATCGAGTCCCAGGCGCGCTACGAGTACGCGGAGCTGCTGGTCAGCCTGGGGCGACGGGAACGCGCCCAGGAAGTGTGGGCACCGGAAGAATCCGGAGAGGACGAATCCGTACGCCTCGATCCCACGGAGAGCGCTCGCCCGGCACTTCACGCCGCGGCAGGAAGCCCCGAACCGCCGCCCCCGGTGCACCCGCTCCCGGCGCGGGTGCTCTCACTGCTCGGCGACGTGGCCTTCGCGGAGGGCGACGAGGACGAAGCCCGGTACTGGCGCGGCCTCGCCGAGCAACGCCGGTGCTCGGCGACGGATGTCCGTCGCCAAGTGGGGAGCGGGGATCCCTCGGAGTAGATCCCACCGCACCGCCGCTCGTCTCCCGACGACGCCGCGTGCACACGCTTTTGCCGGGGCCCCCTGCCGCCCGGCTGCTGAGTAGGCTTCGGGCATGCGGATCTCTGTCTCCTCCGACATGGACGAACCCGTCGCCCGTGCCCTGCTCGAAGAGTTGCGCGGGCGGGGTCACGAGGTGCTGGCGTACGGGGCGTTGAGCCCCGGGGACGATCCGCAGTGGGCGGTGTGTTCGGAGACGGCGGCTCGGCAGGTCGCCGCCGGGACGGCCGATCAGGCGGTCGTGTGCTGCTGGACCGGCACCGGTGCGTCGATCGCCGCGAACAAGGTGCCCGGTGTGCGGGCCGCGCTGTGCACGGACGCGTACACCGCCCAGGGCGCACGGCGGTGGAACGACGCCAATGTGCTGGCGCTCAGTCTGAGGCTGACCTCCGAGCCGCTCCTCAAGGAGATCCTCGACGCGTGGTTCGCCGCGGAGGCCAGTGAGGACGCCGAGGACCGGGGGAACGTGGCCCACGTCGGGCGGCTCGATCTCGGAAGAGGCGAGTCGTAGTCCCGGAGTCCCGGAGTCCCGGAGTCCCGGAGTCCCGGAGTCCCGGAGTCCCCGAGCTCCGGAGTCCTGGAGCTGCCATGGCCCCGTCGCCCGGTGTGCCTCAGAGCACCTTGCGGTGTACCAGGATCGACAGGACCAGCGCGCCCGGCAGCAGGGGGACCCAGACCGTCAGGACGCGGTAGCCGATGACGGTCGCCGTGGCGATGCCGATCGGTGCGCCGAACGCGACCATGGTGAACACCAGGGCCGCGTCGACCGGCCCGATGCCGCCGGGCGCGGGCACGGCTCCGACCGCCGTACTGGCGAGGAGCAGCGCGAGGATCACCTGCGCCCAGGACAGCGGCAGCCCGAGTGAGAACCCGACCGTGGCGATCACGCTCCCCTGGAGCAGCGGGGTCGCGGCCGAACCGCCCCAGAGCGCGAGGATCCGGGCCGGCCTGGTGTGCAGCACCCGTACGTCGGTCAGGGCGGTGCGTACGCAGTCGAGGGCCGGGCGGCGCAGCGGACGCACGGTGGTCACGAGCAGGGCGGCCGAGCCGAACCCAAGGGTCACGGCACCGGCGACCAGGAGCATGGTCCGTTCGTCCGGGACGAGTTCACCGAGGTGCAGCAACTCCGGGAACGCCACCATGAAGACCAGCAGCACCATCGTCTTGGCGATCGGCTTGACCAGCGAGTACAGGGCGAGCGAGGCGGTGGCCCTGGCCAGCGGGATGCCGCGGCCCTGAAGGAAGCGCAGGGTGACGGCGTGCGCGCCGATGCTCGCCGGGAGTACGTGGTTCGCGGTGCCCGCGGCCACCTGGGAGGCCAGCAGCAGTCCCGGCGGCAGCCGGTCCGGTATGGCTCCCTGCCGTACACACGCGGCGGCCACCCAGCCCAGACAGGTGAACAGGGCCGCGGCCAGCAGCCACCAGGGGTCGGCTGAGGCCAGCCGGGCGGCGCCGTCACGGACGGCACGCCAGTCGAGCACCGCCCAGGCCCCGATCAGCAGGATCGGGAGCAGGCTCAGAGTCCAGCGGGTCAGCCGCGCGGCGGCCGAGAAGCGGGAACGGGAACGGGAACTGGAGGCTGTGAGCGAAGGGGAGGGCGAGGGTGAAGGGGACGGGGTGGGCGTGGGGAGCGCCCGGGGGACGGTGGTGTCGAGCGGCAGCAGGGACACGGCGCACGTCGTCCTTCCGCGTCACGCCCGCGCGGGGAGCGGGGCGGACGGATACAAGGCGAGGCAGGAGGGGACGACCGAAACGTGCCCGCTCGGTGTGACGTCATGGTGTCCGGGAGCCGAAGGAGCGCGGGCGGGCGGGCGACGCGGCCGCCCCGCACGGAGTGCGGGCCTTCGCGGAGTGTGCGGGGGACGACCTGAGCACGCTCGTCGCGGGCGGGGCGGCACCGAGCCCCCGGCGCCGCCCCAGCACAACGCAGCTCCCTCCAGCTGGCCAGGCCAAATCAGCCGAGCCAGCCGAGCCGGGCCAACTGGCCAAGCAAAATCAGCCGAGTTGGCCAAGCCGAGCCAAGCCGAGCCGAGCCGAGCCAGGCTGAGTCAGCTGGCCGAGCCAAGCCAGCCAGGCCAGGCCAAGTCAGCCAGTCGAGCCAGGCCAAGTCAGCCGAGCCAAGTCAGGCCCCGCCGGTCCCTCCTACGATGCTCACACTCGCCCGCTCGGCCGTCCGCTGCCGTTGTTCTGGGCCGACGTGGCTATCAACTGGTCTATCAGCGCGATCAGTACGTCCCGGCACGACTCCCGGTCCCGGGCGTCGCAGAGGAGGACGTGGGTGTGCTCGGGCAGGGCCAGGGCGTCCCGGATCTCCTCCGCGGCGTACGGGTGTTCGCCGTGGAAGCCGTTGACGCCGACGACGAACGGGATGTCGCGCCGCTCGAAGAAGTCGATGGCGGCGAAGCTGGACTCCGGGCGGCGGACGTCGACGAGGACGACGGCGCCCAGGGCACCGATGGCCAGGTCGTTCCACATGAACCAGAACCGCTGCTGCCCCGGCGTGCCGAAGAGATACAGCACGAGTTCCTGGCTGAGCGTGATCCGGCCGAAGTCCAGGGCCACGGTCGTGGCGTGCTTCTCCGGGATGCCGTTGAGGTCGTCGACGCCCAGGCCGGCCGAGGTCAGCGGTTCCTCGGTGCGCAGCGGCACGATCTCGCTGACCGCGCCGACCATGGTGGTCTTGCCGACGCCGAATCCCCCGGCGATCAGGATCTTGACCGTGTCGGGTGCTGAGGTCCCCTGGATGACGGGGTCAGAGCCGGCCAAGGCCGTCCCTCACTTTCTGCAGCAGGTCCATGTCCGAGGTTCGGGAGATCTGGCGTGGGGCGTGGGCGACGATCCGGCCCGCCTCCAGCAGGTCGCAGAGCATGATGCAGACCACGCTGACCGGCAGGTCGAGCTGGGCCGCGAGCTCCGCGACCACGACCGGCTTCGTACACAGCCGCAGGATCCGCGCGTGCTCGGGCTGCGGCCGCGCGGCCCGGTCGGGCGGCGGGTCAACCGTGGTGACCGACGTGATGAGGGTGAAGTCGGTGCGGCTGGGCCGGGTGCGGCCGCCGGTCAGCGTGAACGGCCGCACCAGACGGCCGCCCGCGTCGCCTCCGTTCACCTCACTCGCCGTTGTCGGTGACGGCGACGCCCGCCCGCGGTGCCGCGCTGAGGTGTTCGCCGATCTTCTTCACCAGCATGTTCATCTGGTACGCGACCACTCCGACGTCCGCACCCTGGCTGGTGAGCACGGCCAGATGGGCGCCTGGCCCGGCCGTGCTGAGTATCAGATAACTGTTGGCCATCTCGATGAGCGCCTGCCGCACGGGGCCGCCGCGGAAGTCCATGCTGACGCCCTTGCTGAGGCTCATCAGACCGGACGCGGTCGCCGCAAGACGCTCGGCGTCATCACGTAGGAACCCCGTGGACCTGCTGACGACCAGTCCGTCCTCGGAGAGCACGACGGCGTGGTTCACCTCGGCGACCCGGTCCACCAGTCCGGTGAGCAGCTGGTCGAGCTGGCTGTGCGTGGCGGGGATGGGGCGTGTCATTTCTCTGTCCTTCATGAGCGGTCTGCGGGCGGAGTCGAGGTGACGGATGCGCCTTCGGGTGCGGTTTCTTCCCCTTGGTCGTACGCCGTATCCGTGTCGTTGTCACGCGCCTGGAGCGTTCCGCGCTGGAAACCCGAGAGGGAGGAGGCCGCCCGCTCCGCGGTGAAGTCCGCGAAGGAGTCGTCGGCCTCGGCGGACGCGACGGGCGGCGCGTCCTCCCGCAGCTCGGCGGCCAGGCTGGTCTGCGGAACCCGGCGCGGCAGCGGAGCGATACCGCCGTGCCCGCCCGCGGCCGGGCCGGAGCGGGACGCACCGGCGGCGACCCGTGTCCCGGCCGTCTGAGGCGTCCGCGCCCGGGCGACGGGCTGCGCCTCCCGCGAGCGCTCGTGGGTCTGCCGGTCCGCGCCCTGGATCCGGTCCGCCGAACTCTTCGCGGCTGCGGCGGTGGCGGCGACGCCCACCGGCTCCGCGACCGGCTCACCGGCCGGTTCCCCGCCCTGCTCCCGGGTGGCCGACAGGGGTCCGCCGGCGTTCTCCACGTCCGCGGCGGGGGATTCGAGGGGCTCGCGCACCACGATCTCGTGCGGGATCAGCACGATCGCGGTGGTGCCCCCGTACGGCGAGGACCGCAGGGTGACGGCGATGCCGTGCCGGGTGGCGAGCCGGGCGATCACGAACATGCCGAGCCGCAGGTCGTCGGCGAGCGCCACCACGTCGAACTGCGGGGGCACCGCCAACTGGCCGTTGAACGACGCGTAGTCCTCGTCGGACATGCCGAGACCGCGGTCCTCGATCTCGACGGCCAGCCCCTTGGCGACCATCCCGGCCCGCACCCCGACCGGGCTGGGCGAGGGGGAGTACGCGGTCGCGTTGTCGATGAGTTCGGCCAGCAGGTGGATGACGTCGGCCACCGCCGGCGGGGTCAGGAACACCTCCTCGTCGGTGTTCACCTCCACCCGCTGGTACTCGGCGACCTCACCGACGGCGCTGCGCAGGATGTCGATCAGCGCGACCGGCTCGGTCCAGCTGCGGCGCGGCTGCTCGCCGCTGATGATGACGAGGTTCTCCTCGTAGCGGCGCAACTGGCTCGCGGTGGAGTCCAGTTCGTACAGGCCCTTGAGGATGTCCGGGTCCTGGTGCTGGCGCTCCAGCGCGTCCAGCTTGGTGAGCTGGAGGTTGACCAGGTTCTGGCTCTGCCGGGCGATGCCCAGGATGACCTTCTGGAATCCGCGCCTGGTGTCGGCGAGTTCCACCGCCGTGTGGACCGCCGTGCGCTGCGCGGTGTTGAACGCCTGGGCCACCTGCCCGAGTTCGTCCCGGCCGTAGTCCAGCGGGGGCGTGGCCGACTCCACGTCGACCTTCTCGCCGCGGTTGAGCCGTGCCACCACGTCGGGCAGCCGCTCCTCGGCCAGGCTGAGGGTGGCGATACGCAGTCCGCGCAGCCGCCGGGAGAGGGAGCGGGTGATCCGCCAGGACATCAGGACGCACACCAACAGGGCGACGAAGCCGCCGGTGCTCAGCGCGGCCGCCTTGATCAGCAGGTCTTCCGCCCTGTCGTCACTGCGTTCGAGCAGTGCCGTCGTTTCCTGGCGGATCAGGGCGGTGTACTGGTCCCCGAGTTTGTCGAACGCGGGACTCCACCGCTTCTGCGCGTCCGGCAGGGTGATCTTCCGGCCGTCGGTGAGGCCCTTCGCGCGGGCCGCGACCACCTGGTCCTCGACGCCTTCCAGCGCCTTCCACTCCGGACCCTGCAGGATCCGCTCGGTCTGCGCCTTCACCGAGCCGCGCAGCGAGGGCACCAACTGGTCCTCGACGAGCCAGCGCTTCGTGTTGACCAGCTGGACGTAGTGGTTCCACGCGTTCTCGTCGAGCTTCCCGGACGGCCAGGCCAGGTGCAGCTGGGCGTCCTCCTGGGAGACCAGCTCGGCCGAGTGCTCCAGGGCGACGAGCGGGCCTGCCTGCGAGGTGAGTTCGCCGTCGTCGACCTGGGAGAGCTCCTGGAAGGCGTGGATCTGGTCGTCGATGATCGAGGTGTACTGGTCCAGCGCCTGCTCGGGAGTGATGTCGGTGGGGTTGTCCACCTGACCCCGGTAGTACTCCAGGCTGCCGACCGACGCGATGACCGAGTACATCCGGTCGCTGATCCGCTCGGGGGCCCGCTGGATGGCGTCGGACTGGCTGACGAGGGTCGCGACCGCCTTGTCGGTACGCGCCCGCTGCTCGTCCAGGGCGGTACGGGAACTGCCGGGCGAGGCCAGCAGCACCGCCGACAGGCTGCGCTCCCGCTGCAACGCGAGCGTCGCGTCGGTGCCCATGGCCCCGGTCGACTTGCTGAGCTCCGTCTGGTCCCGCAGCCGCAGACCCTCCGAGAACATCTGGATCGTCGTCACGCCCCACATGGCGGCGAGGGTGACGCTGGGCACCAGAGCCAGCAGGATCAGTGAGAGACGTATGGAGCCGAGACGGCGGCGGGAGCCTGTCCGTGGAGACATCGTCGTCCTAGGGCGATCAGCGGTGAGCGGAAGAGGGCTTGACGGAAGTCGGGTGGTCAGCAGGGGTGAGAGACGGGACGAGGGCGGCGGGTGACCGCGTGTCCGAAAGAGCACAGGGGGTGCGGAGGATGCTATCCGTACAAGTGACCGTACGCACGGTGAGTACCCCAAACCTTGGCGACGCTGTTACCTGACGGCACCGGATCGGCCAGTCCCGCACGGCGGTTCGGCCGGTTCGGCACGGCGGTCCGGCGCTGTCGTCGGGCCGGTCGGCCGACCGGCCGGTCTGGCGCGGGGCGTGTCACCGCGTTCCGTTGGCCGCGAACTTCGAGACCGTGGCGACGTTCTGCTTGGTGACGAAGGCCGGTCCGGTGAGCACGGGCTCCTCTCCGCCGCCGCTGACGTTGCCGTTGGTCTTGTAGAGCCAGAACGAGTCCACGGCCAGGTAGCCCTGCAGATAGGGCTGTTGGTCCACGGCGAACTGAACGTCCCCGCTCTGCACGGCCTTCACCAGGTCCTTGTTGAGGTCGAAGGTGGCGACCTCGGCCTTGCTGCCCGCCTCCTTCACCGACTTCACCGCCGCGAGCGCGAACTCCGCGCCGTTCATGACGACTTCGTCGATGGTCCGGTCCTGTCGCAGGGCGGCCGCGACGGAGTCGGTCACCGCGTCCATGTCGGTGCCGTCCACGTAGTGCATCTCGGTCCGGCCCGCGAACGTCTTCTTCACCCCGGCGCAGCGGGCCTCCACGGCGACGTTGCCCCGTTCGTGGATGACGCACAGGGCGTGTTTGGCGCGCAGGGCGTCGAGTTTGTCGCCGACCGCCTGGCCCGCGACGCTCTCGTCCTGGCCGAAGTACTGCAACAGGCCGCCGGACTTCCAGGAGTCGATACCGGAGTTGAGGCCGACCACCGGGATGCCCGCCGCCCTGGCGGCGGCGACCGCGCTCCTCATGGCCTCCGGCTTGGCCAGGGTCAGGGCTATGCCGTCGACCCGGTCGGCGATCGCGTCCCGCACCAGGTCGGCCTGGCCCTTGGCGTCGGGGTTGCTCTCGTACGTCAGGTCGATGCCGTCCTTGGCGGCGGCCGCCTGCGCGCCCTTCTTCACCAGCTCCCAGAAGGCGTCGTTGGGGGCGCCGTGGGTGATCAGGGCGACCTTGATCCCGCCGGCGCTCGCCTTGCCCGCCGCGTCGGCGTCCGAGCCGGTGTCCGATCCTCCGGAACCGGAACAGCCGGACGCGAGCAGACAGACGGCCGCGACGGCGGCGGCCAGGGCGGTGCCGCGTGCGGATCCTGCGGGGACGGGTCCTGAGGGAGTCGTGTTCATGGGGGGTATGGCACCTCGCTGTGCGGCCGGGCAAGCGGATGGGGAGCGTGAAGTCGGTGTGACCGTCGGCGGATCATGTGTGCCGACTGTCGGACTTTTGCTGGCCGGAGCCAATCGTGTGTGACGCCTGGTAGTCAAGTGAGCGCCCAGATGGCCGGAGTTGTCTTTTTTGATCTTGAGGTGGAGTGAGAAGCGGTCAACCACTCCTGAAAGTCGCCGTGTTGGCGCCTTCAGGGAGGGGCCGGAGCGGAGCGAGGGGTTCCCGGGATTCCGTACGGGCACGGGAGGCCGCCCCGACCGCGACGGCCGCGCCGCCGAGACCGGCCCGTACGACCCGGACCGGGTGGCCGCTGACGGGGGGTTCGGCGGTGAGCGCGGCGCGGATCGAGGGCTCCAGGAGAGTCCAGGCGCCGCTGACACCGCCACCGATCACGAAGGTCGTGATGTCCAGCATGCCCGCGGTGATCAGGATCGCGCGGGCGACCGCGGCGCCGGCGGCCTCGTACACGGCGAGTGCGTCCGGATCGCCGCGGCCCGCCGCCTCGGCGACGGCGCGGGCGCTGCGGTCGAGCCCGGTCCGTTCGCCGTACCGGGCGCCGATGGACCGGCCGGAGGCCAGGGTCTCCAGATGGCCGCGGCCGCCGCAGGTGCACGGGAGGTCGCCGAAGCCCGGGATGTGGCCCGTCTCGCCCGCCGCGCCGTGCGGCCCCTCGTACAGCGCCCCGTCCAGCCACAGCGCGCCGCCGACCCCGGTGCCGAGGGTCATGCCGAGTACGTGTCGCTCGCCCGCGACGGCGCCCTTGGTCACCTCGCCGCGCAGGAACGCGTTGACGTCGTTGTCCAGGAAGACCGGGACGCCGAGCGCCGCCTCCATGGTCGCCGTCACCTCGAAGCCGGCCCACGCGTGGAAGGAGTCGCTGGCCACGAGGACGCGTCCGGTGCGGGCGTCGACCACACCGGCCGCGCCCACGCCGACCGCGCGCAGCCGGGCCGGTACGCGCGCCAGGAGCAGGCCCAGGGCGTCGAGCGCGGCGCCGACCATCGCCGTGCCGCCCTCCGCCGCCGGGGTGGGCACCTCCTGGCTGTCCACGACGGCGAGTTCGGGCGTGCAGAGCACGACCTGCGTGGTCGTGCCGCCGATGTCGACACCGGCGAACACCTCGGGGGGAACGGAGGCGAGGGTGGGGCCGGAGCCGGAGCCGGAGCCGGAGCCGGAGCCGGAGCCGGATTCGGATTCGGATTCGGATTCGGATTCGGATTCGGGGGAGGGGGCGGAGTCGGGTGCGGGCGGACGCGGCTGGGGTGCGGTCACGCCCCGCCCTCCGTTCCGGCGGCGGCGAGCGCGGCCTGTCGTTCGGTACGGCGCACACGTTGGAGCACCGGGTCGGGTACGGGCACGGCGGCGATGAGCCGGCGGGTGTAGTCCGTCTCCGGGTGGGTGAGGGTGGTCGCGGTGGCGCCCTCCTCCTCGACCCGGCCCGCCCGCATGACGACGACGCGCCGCGCGAACTGCTGGACGACCGCGAGGTCGTGGGAGACGAAGAGACAGGCGAAACCGAGCTCGTCCTGGAGCTCGGCGATCACGTCGAGGACGGTCTGCTGCACGCTGACGTCGAGCGCGCTCGTCGGTTCGTCGGCGACCAGCAGGCGGGGGTCGAGCACCAGTGCCCGGGCGAGACTCACCCGCTGCCGTTGCCCGCCGGACAGCTCGCGCGGCCCGCGGCCCGCCAACTCCCTGGGCAGCCGCACGCGTTCGAGGACCTCCGCGACCCGCTCCCGGCGCTCGGCCGCCGGCATGCCTCGGCGGTGCACCCGCAACGGTTCGGCTACGCACTCAGCCACGCTCATCCGCGCGTCCAGCGAGGCCACCGGGTCCTGCAACACCACGCCGACACCGGAGAGCAGGGCCCGGCGCGCGCGTCCCCTGGCCCGCCGGAGGTCGGCACCGAACAGTGACACCGAGCCGGCGGAGGGCGCCACCAGCCCGAGCGCGACCCGGGCCGCCGTCGACTTCCCGGACCCCGACTCCCCGACGAGCCCCAGGGTTTCCCCGGACCGCACGCTGAGCGAGACGCCGTGGAGCGCCTGCACGGCCTGCCGTCCCCGCCCGAACCGGACGGAGACGTCACGGAGTTCGACGACGGGGGTTCCGGCGGGGCTGTGGGGGCCGGCGTCGGTTTCTGGGGCGCGGTGGGCGGACGCGGGCGCCACGGACTGGGTGACTGCAGCCCGGGAGGCTGCGGGTGGACGGACTGTGAGCTGGGGGACTGAGGGTCGGTGGACTGCGGGCTGAGCAGCCACGGGCTGAGCGTGCGCGGACCGGGACACCGCGCCGCCGCTGACCGCTTTGGCGCCTGCCGCGCCGTCGCCGACCGAGCCGTCGCCCCGGGCATCGGCGAGCGGCGCCTCGGCCTCGCCGCCGAGCACAGCGCTGCCCGCCGTCCCGCTGCTTGCCGTCCCGCTGCCCGCCGTCCCGCCGCCCGGCGGCCCGGAAACGGTCGCGCGGTCCACCCCCGCCACAGTCAACCGCGGTACCGCCGCCAGCAGGCGCTGTGTGTACTCGTGTGTCGGGTGCAGTAGCACCTCCTCCACCGGGCCCGTTTCCACGATCTCCCCGTCCAGCATGACCGCGACTCGGTCCGCGAAGTCCGCGACGACGCCCATGTTGTGGGTGACGAGGAGGACGCCGGTGTCGGAGTCGGTCGCGAGGCCTCGGAGCAGGTCGAGGATCTCGGCCTGGACCGTGACGTCGAGCGCGGTGGTCGGCTCGTCGGCGATGAGGAGGCTCGGGGAGTTCGCGATCGCCATGGCGATGACCACGCGTTGCCGCTGTCCGCCGGAGAGTTGGAAGGGGTACGCGGACGCCCGCTTCTCCGGGTCCGGGATTCCGACCCGGCGCAGCAGCCCGACCGCCTCTCCGGCGGCTTCGCGGGCGGAGACCGGCCGGTGGTTGCGTACGACCTCCGCGATCTGTGCCCCGATCCGGGTCAGCGGATCGAGGGCGGTCGCGGGCTCCTGGAACACCATCGAGACCGTGCGCCCCCGCAAACCCACGAGGTCGGTCTCGGCGGCGCCGACGACGTCGGTGCCGTCGACCGAGGCCCGGCCCGACGCCCGCGCGTTCCCCGGCAGCAGCCCCATCGCGGCGAGCGCGACCGTCGACTTCCCGGACCCGGACTCGCCGACCAGCGCCAGCGTCTCCCCGGGCCGTACGTGCAGCGACACCCCGCGTACGGCGGGCACGTCACCCGTCTCCGTGGAGAAGGTCACCCCGAGGTCCTCGACCTCCAGGATGCCGCCTGTCCTCATGCCCTTCATGCCCGCCCCTTCACGTCGAACGCGTCCCGCAGCCCGTCCCCGACCGCGTTGAACGCGCACACGACGAGGATGATCGCGAGGCCCGGCGGCACGATCAGCCACCAGCGCCCGGAGTACGCGGCCGTCAGCCCGGCCGACAGCATTCCGCCCCAGTCGGTGGACGGCGGCTGGACACCGAGTCCGAGATACGAGACGTACGCGACGAGCAGGATCGCGTCGGCGACCTGGAACGTCGCCGCGACCACGATCGTCGAGACCGAGTTCGGCAGGATGTGCCGGAAGATCGCCCGCCCGTGCGTCCCGCCGATCGCGCGGAGCGTCAGCACGTAGTCGCGGCTCTTCAGGGTGAGCGTCTCCGCCCGTACGAGCCGGGACGGGACGAGCCAGGACACGAATCCCAGGATGAGGATCAGCCCGAGCGAGTCCGGGGTCGTGATCGCCGAGACGACGAGCAGGATGAAGAGCGCCGGGATGGCGATCCCGGCGTCCACGACCCGCATCATGACCGCGTCGACCCAGCCGCCCGCGTACCCGGCGACCGCGCCCCACAGCGTCCCGATGACCGTCGCGAGGAGACCGGCCGCGAGCCCGACGAGCAGCGACACCTTCCCGCCGAACATCAGCCGCCCCAGCTCGTCGTGCCCGACCGCGTCGGTGCCGAGCCAGTGCGCGCCGCTCGGCGCGAGGTTCACCTGGGTGAGGTGGGTGTGGGTCTGGTCGGTCGAGTACACCAACGGGCCCACGAAACAGAACAGCAGGAAGAGGACGACCACCAACAGCCCTGCCACCGCAAGCCTGTTGCGCGCGAACCGCCGCACGGAGAGGCGGTATCCGGTCGCCAACTCCAGCGTGGGCGCCTTGGTCTGGAGTACGGCACTCATGTCCGGCCCGCCTTCACACGAGGGTCGATGATCCGCTGGACGACATCGGCGAGCAGGGTGCCGACGACGGTCGCGACGGAGATGACGAGCACACAGCCGAGCAGCACCGGATAGTCGGAGGACTGCGCGGCGCTCCAGAACAGCAGCCCCATCCCCGGGTAGTTGAAGAGCTGCTCGACGACGAGCGCACCGCCGAAGAGCACGGGCACGTAGTAGCCGAGCATCGCGATCACGGGCGTGAGGGAGTTGCGGAAGACATGCCGCCAGAGGATCGCGCGCGGCCGCGAACCGCCGGCCCGCGCGGTCCGTACGTAGTCCTCCTGGAGGTTCTCCAGCGTCGCCGCCCGCATGTACCGGCTGAACACGGCGACCATCGACGCGGCCCCCGCGACCACCGGCAGCACCAGGGCGTTGGGCTGTGCGAACACGTCCGCGAGCGTCTCGCCCTGGGGTGCCTGCGAGGGGAACCAGTTCAGCCACTGCGTGAACACGAGCACCAGCACAAGTCCCAGGAAGTACACGGGAGTCGCGTACGCCACGAAGCTCAGCGTGGTGACGACGTAGTCCACCGGCCTGTTGCGCCGCACGGCCTGCCACATGCCGAGCGGGATCGCCAGCAGCAGCCCGACGAGCGCGGACAGCACGGTCAGGACGAGCGTCTTGGGCAGTCGCTGCTCGATGAGCTGGAGGACCCCCTCGTTGAGCGTGTACGAGGTGCCGAGGTCGCCGTGGACCAGCGTGCGCAGGTAGTAGAGGTACTGGACGGGCAGCGAACGGTCCAGGCCCTGCTCGTGGTTGAAGGCGGCGATCTGCTGGGCCGTCGCCTGCGGGCCGAGGATCCCGTGTGCGGGACCCCCGGGCAGCGCGTGCAGCAGGCAGAAGACCACGACCGTGACGATGAGGATCACCACGAGGGCCTGCAGGACCCGGCGGGTCAAGTAAGCGAAGGTATCCATGAGTTGGGTCCCGGGCCCCTCAGCCGGTCCCGCTCGTCACTTGGTCCACTTCCACTGCGCGGGGTGGAAGTTGGCGAGCGAGTCCTGCGAGAAGCCGCCGAGCCCGTTCTTGACGACGGAGATCTGGTAGTCGGGCGCCGGCAGCCAGATGACCGGCAGGTCCTTCGCGAGGGCCGCGCTGTAGTCCTGGACCGCCTGCGACGAACTCGACGTCGTGGACGCGGTGATCAGCTTGTCGACGTCGGGGTTCGAGTAGTTGCCGAAGTTCGAGCCGCCCTTGGTCTGGAACAGCGAGTCGCCGGTCGGGAAGGCGTTGAAGTACCAGCTGCCCGCGGTGCCGAAGAAGGACAGCTGCCACTTGCAGATCGGCTGGCCCGAGGTGCACTGCGGGGTCTGCGAGAGCACCGAGTTGACGGGCGCGGTCTTGATGGAGAACTTGATGCCGGTCTTCTCCAGCGAGGACTGGATCGAGCTCATCATGTTGTCGGTCACGGCCGAGCCGGACTGCGACAGCACCTGCATCTCGAACTTCGTTCCCTCGGCGACGCCTTCACCGCACTGCGAGGCACCGGTCCCCGGGTCCGTACAGACCATGACCCCGCCCTTCTCCTCCCAACCATGGCCGGTCAGCAGCGACTTGGCCGCGGACGTCGAGAACGGGTACGGGTTGTCCTTCTGCACCTGCGAGACGAAGTCGGAGGCCTGCGCCTGCGGGACCGGGCCGTAGCCGGGCACGGCCGTCCCGTTGAAGATGACCTTCGCCAGGCTCGTCTGGTCGATCGACCGCTGGACCGCCTGACGCGCGTACAGCTGCTTGAACACCGCGCCCATGGCCGGGTTGTTGAAGTTGTACGGCATGTAGGTGATCGCCCAGCCGGACCACGGCTCGACCGTGTATCCCTGCGCGGTGAACCGGTCCTTCTGGTCGAGGTCGGTGGCCTCGATGTAGCCGTAGTCGACGCTTCCGGAGCGCAGTGCGTTCTTCTCGGCGTCCGCCGTCGTGAAGGGCAGCAGGTTCACCGTCGCGATGTTCGCCTTCTCACCGCCGTCGTACTTCTTGTTCGCGGTGAGTACGACCTTGCCGGACGTGGCGAACGACTTGACCGCGTACGGGCCGCTGAGGGTCTTCCACAGCGAGTCCTTGTCGTAGCGGGAGATGTTCTTCGCGGCCGAGTTCAGATACGTCCAGACTTTTTTCGCGCCGGCCGCGGTCCGGTCGGCGTCGGACACCTGCGCGGAGGCGTCCGTCTTGTCCCACACGTGCTGCGGCAGCGGAGTGATCTCGCTGAACTCGTTGGCCAGCATCCACTGGGAGTTGTAGGCCTTGTCGAAGGTGATCGTGAAGTGCCGGTCGTCGACGGTCTTGAACGAGGTCCAGTTGTCCGGCGCCTTGCCCGGGTTGTAGCCGGCCCACTCCGCCTTGTTCGCCTTGATGAGGTTGAACCAGAACTCGACGTCCCGCGAGGTGATCGGCTTGCCGTCGCTCCAACTGCGGTCGCCCAGCGTGACCTTGACGCTCTTGCCGTCGGACGCGAAGTCGGCGGCCGTGGCGATGGACGCCTTCTTGTTCCAGGCGATCTTGCCGGTGGAACCGTCGTACGCGACGAGCCGCTCCCACAGACTGTCGGCGATGGACCTGTTGTTGGTGTTGAGGTGCGCGGCCGTACCGATCGGCAGGATCCAGTTCGGGGTGAAGTTCGCGGGCAGCGCGTAGTCGATGGAGTCGGGGGACGCGGACGACGTGTCGTTCGTCCCGGAACAGCCCGCGAGCAGCAGTGTGCCCGCCGAGACGACGGCACAGGCGACGAGCGTCGTGCGAGCAGGGGACATGGCTCTCCTCAGGTGAACAGGGGCTCAGGGTGCGCGGGGCCGGACGCGGGGCCGGAGTTGAACGGTGGCGCTCGGCGGAGCCAGTCAACGACCGGAAGGTTCGAAGAAACAGGCGGCCCGCTGTAAAAAGTCTGTTACTGCTGTTCTGGAAAAAGTCGCGCGAGGGACATACGGGCATACGCTCGTCGCCTCGACCTCCGGATTTCCCCGGCTTTCCCCAATCCTGGGAGTTACTTCGTCCATGTCTGAAAAAAGTGCGGGGCACCGGAGGGGCGCCACGGGCGTCTCCTCGCTGGCCGAGAGCGTCCTCGAACTCCTCGCCTCCGGGCAGGCATCGACCCGCACGGAACTCGCCGGTCTGCTCGGTGCCGCACCCTCGACGATCTCGCTCACGGTCGGCCAGCTCCTGGCGCACGGGCTGGTCGCCGAGCAGGGCACGCGGTCCTCGACCGGCGGGCGACCGCGCAAGGTGCTGCGCCTCGGCGGGAGCGAGGGGTTCGCCGTCGCGGCCGATCTCGGCGGACGGCACGCGCGCGTCGGGGTCGTCCTGCCCGGCGGCGGGTTCACCGAGGTCTCCACCGTGCCGTTCGCGACGGCCGAGGGGCCCGAGACCGCGCTGCCCGCACTCGCCGAGACCCTGGAAGCCCTCGCGGGGCGGCGCGGCCGGGAACTGCTGCGTGGCGTCGGCCTCTGTCTCCCGGGTCCGGTCGACGTCGTGCCGGGCGTCGTCACGCTCCCCTCGCGCATGCCCGGCTGGAACCGCTTCCCCGTCCGGGACTGGCTGGAGGAGCGGTTCGGCGTACCGGCCGCGATCGAGAACGACGCCAACTGCATGGCCGTGGGCGAGCACAGCGTCCAGCCCGCCGAGCGCCGCCAGTCGATCATGGTGAAGATGGGCTCGGCGATCGGCGCGGGCGTCATCGCCGACGGGAAGCTGTACCGCGGCGCGACCGGTGCCGCCGGCGAGATCACCCACGTACGGGTCGAGGCGGGCCACGACATCCCCTGCTCCTGCGGCAACACGGGGTGCCTGGAGACCGTCGCCTCGGGGGCCGCGCTCGTCCGGATCCTGCGCGAGCGGGGCCTGGACGTCGCGTCCATCGAGGACGTCGTACGCCTCGCCTCCGACGCCGACCCGGAGGCCACCCGCGCCGTCCGTCAGGCCGGCCGCTACCTCGGCATGGTCCTGTCCGCGAACGTCAACTTCTTCAACCCCGACGCCGTGTACCTCGGCGGTCTCCTCTCGACGCTCGAACCGTTCGTCGCCGCCGTCCGAAGCCAGTTGTACGAGGGATGCCATCCGCTGGTGACCAAGCACCTGGTGATCGAGCGGGCCAGCCTCGGCGCGGACGCGGGCCTCGTCGGCGCGGGCCAGTTCGCACTCCAACGGGCCCTGGCGAACGCCCTCCAGGCCGTCACCGGCGCCGTAGCCCCCGCCCATCACTGACCACCGAGCCCCACCACCCTGCGAGTCACCGACACCCACCACACCGCGCGAGCCACCGATGACATCCACCACCGTGCGAGGAGCCATGACACAACCGCGTACCCCCGTCGCCCGTCCCGTCATCGCGATCGCCGGGCTCGGCATCGAGTCGTCGACGTTCTCGCCGGCCAGGACCGAGGCCCCCGCCTTCCACCCGCAGCGCGGCGCGGAGGTCCTGACGCGCTACCCGTTCCTGGCGCCCGGCACGCCGTTGAGGGACGCCGCCGAGTGGCGCGGCGCGCTGGTCGGCAAGGCCCTGCCCGGCGGTACGGTGACGGCGGCCGCGTACGCCGAACTCTCCGACGAACTCATCGCGAGACTCGGGGAGTTGGGCGATCTCGACGGCCTCTGGTTCGACATCCACGGCGCGATGACGGTGGAGGGGATCGACGACACCGAGGCGGTTCTGCTCGCCCGTGTCCGGGAGACGGTCGGCCCGGACGTCATCGTGTCCACCTCGATGGACCTGCACGGCAACGTCTCGCGCGAACTCGCCCACCTGAGCGACCTGATCACCTGCTACCGCATGGCCCCGCACGAGGACGCCATGGAGACGAGGGAACGGGCGGCCCGCAACCTGGTGGACCTCCTCACCACCGGCGCCCCCCGTCCGGTCAAGGCCTGGATCCCGGTCCCCGTCCTCCTGGCGGGCGAACAGACCTCCACCCGCATCGAACCTGCGAAGAGCGTGTACGCGGCAGTCGACGAGGTGGAGGCGATGGAGGGCGTCACGGACGCGGCGATCTGGGTCGGCTACGCGTGGGCGGACGAGCCGCGCAACCGGGCGGCGGTCGTCGTCACGGGGCCTTCGCGGGAAGCGGTCACGGCGGGCGCGGAACGCCTGGCGCGCGGCTTCTGGGAAGCACGCCACGACTTCGCCTTCGTCGCCCCGACGGGCACGCTGGACGACTGCCTGGACGAGGCGCTTGCCACCACCGAGGAGAACCGGCCCTACTTCATCAGCGACACCGGCGACAACCCGACGGCGGGCGGCGCGGGCGACGTCACCTGGGGGCTCGAACGGGTGCTGTCCCGGCCGGAGTTCAAGGACCCGTCGGGACCGACGGTGATCTACGCGTCGCTCCCGGGCCCGGCCGCCGTGGAGACGGCGGTCCGTGCCGGCGTCGGAGCGACCGTCACCGTCACGGCGGGCGCGGAGGTCGACGACCGCCACGCGGGCCCGCTCACGATGACAGGCACGGTCCACGCGATCCGCCACGGAGACCCGCACGCCCGGGTGGAGGTGGTGCTACGCGTCGGCGGCGTGCACGTGATCCTCACCGCCCTGCGCAAGCCCTACCACCACGAACACGACTTCACCGACCTGGAGTTGTCCCCTCGCACGGCCGACATCGTCCTGGTCAAGATCGGCTACCTGGAACCCGAACTCTTCACCATGGCCACCGCCTGGAAGATGGCCCTCACCCCGGGCGGAGTCGACCAGAACCTCCAACGCCTGGGCCACCACCGCATCCACCGCCCGATGCACCCGTTCGACGGGGAGATGCCCCCCCCGAACCTGACGGCACGGGTCATCCCCCCGTCGACCGAACCTCTGGGCACGCCGAACGAGTAACCCGCGCCCCGTCAGGGGCGCGGGGAACTGCGCGACCAGCCCCCACCGGGCCGCGGATCAAGAACTGGCGGCCGGCGGAGCCTTACGGCTTACGAGCCACCGCTCCGTACATCGCGATGTCCTCGTCCCGAATCCCCTCACCACTCGTGGCATCCGGATGCCACTTGTGCACCTGGACGATGCCGGGCTCGACGAGTTCGAGGCCCTCGAAGAACTCGTCGGCCTCGTCGATCGTCCGCAACCGCATGGGCATGTTCCGCGCCGCGTACTCGCGGGCCACCCGCCCCACGTCCTCCGGCGCGAACTCGGCGGTGCCGATGGACATCGCGAGGTAGCTGCCGGAGGGGAGGGGCTCCAGCAGGCGGCGCACGATGCCGACCGCGTCGTCCTCGTCCAGGACGAAGTGGACGATCGCGATCACCGTCAGCGCGACCGGCTTGTCCAGGTCGAGCGTCTCGCGGAACTCGGGGGAGTCGAGCACGGCCTCCGGGTGCTGGAAGTCGGCCTCGATGTACGCCGTCTTGCCCTCGGGCGTGCTGGCCAGCAGCCCCTGGGAGAGGGTGAGGACGATCGGGTCGTTGTCGACGTAGACGACCCGTGACTCGGGGGCGACCGACTGGGCGATCTCGTGGAGGTTCGGCGAGGTGGGGATGCCGGTGCCGATGTCCAGGAACTGGCGTATCCCCGCCTCCTTCGCCAGCCAGGCGACCGCGCGGTTCATCCAGTCGCGGTTGGCCTTCATGTGGATCGGCAGGGCGGGCCACTCCCGCGACATGGCGTCGCCCGCCTCCTTGTCGGACGGGTAGTAGTCCTTACCGCCGAGGATGTAGTCGTAGATGCGTGCCGAGTGGGCGTTCTCGGTGTCGATCCGGTCGGCCGGCCATCCGTTCTCGGGCAAAGCCGCCCCTCCTGTCAGGTCGTCGGGTTCGAAGTCAACGCTCAGGAAAATCAAGGGTGTTGATCAAAGCAGAAGTGTTCAGGAAACCAGGGAAGTCTGTGTGCCGGAACAAGGGGGTGCCTCAGAGCAGGAAGTCGGCGACACCCGCCTTCACGCCCGCCAGGAAACTCGTCATCTCGCGGGGTGTGAAAACCAGCGCGGGGCCGTCGGGATCGGTCGACTGTCGCAGCGCGACCCGGCCGTCGCCGAGCTTCTTCGCCTCTACGCAGGCGCCGCCCGCGTCGTCGCTCCACGGCTTGAACCAGCCGCGTGTGCCGAGGTCCCGGGACGGCATGCCGTTGCGTATGTGTCCGTCGCGTATGTGGTGGTGCACGTCAGAGCTCCTTGCGAATCGCACCGAGGAGAGCCTCGGTCTTTCTGGCGGGCGTTGCCTGCGCGCCCAGCCGGTCCAGGGCCTCGCGATAGACCACGACGTCGTCGTCCTTGTCCAGATAGACAGCGCCCACCAGACCGTTGAGGTAGACGATGTCCGGGAGTTCGCGTGCCCGGAACCGGAAGAGATGGAAAGCTCCGGCCCGCATCGCCGGATGCGGGCCGTTCTTGAACGGCATGATCTGCAATGTCACTTGGGGTAGCGAGTTGACAGCGATCAGATGGTCGATCTGGGCGCGCATCACCTCGGGTCCGCCGACCGGCCAGCGCAGCACGGTCTCGTCCATCACGATCCACACGCGGGGTGGCGAGGGACGGGACAGCAGTTCCTGGCGCCGCATACGGAGCGCGACCCTGCGCTCCGTGGCCTCGGTCGCGGCGTGCGGATTCCCGGCGCCCAGCAGGGCGCGGGCGTACTCCTCGGTCTGCAGCAGACCGTGCACGAACTGGGCCTCGTACGCGCGGATCTGCAGCGCCGCCTGCTCCAGGCTCAGATAGGCCGCGAACCAGTCCGGCAGCACGTCACGGTAGGTGTGCCACCAGCCGCGCTTGTTGGCCTCGCGGACCGATTTCAGGAAGGTGTCGATCTCCTGCTGGTCCGTCACGCCGTAGACCTGGAGCAGTTTCTCGGCGTCCGGGAGCCTGAGCCGGGCCACCTTGGCGGCTTCCATCCGGCGGATCGTGGAGTGGCTGACCCCGATCGCCGCACCGGCCTGCTCGAAGGTCAGTCCGGCACGGGTGCGCAGCTCCTCCAGTTGCCTGCCGAGGATCATGCGCAGGACGGAGGGCGCGCCGCCCCAGTCGGTTTCCGCGGTCACGCCTTACCCCCTCACAGCGGGTTCGAGGTCGCAGTCTGTCACGATCATCCGTTCGACGGGGGAAGCATGCACCGCTCGAATTGCAATTTTCAACTTGTCGGTTGCGGGCTGTTGTTGGCAGGTGTCACAGTGGGGCGTACCGTCCCGGTCCGGTGAACGGCGAGACGACGCAGCCAAGTTGGGGGAGAACGGGCTGTGTTTCGTCACCGTGCGCAACGGGTTGTAAGCGCCTCGCGGCGGAACCGGATCAAGCGGTACCGGCACTGGCCCGACCCCCGGTGCGAAGGCAGACGAAAGGCGAACGGCGATGGCTCCGCCCTCCCTCCCCAAGCCATTGGGCCGACTGCCCGCGAGCGAACACCCCCACAGAGCGGGCGTGTTCGGACTCTCCCCGACACCCGCCTCGGTGGGTGTGGCCCGGAGGAACGTGCGCGAACTGCTCAGCGAATGGGGCGCGAGCCCCGAAACTTGCGACAACGCTGTCCTGGTGACCTCCGAGCTGGTCACCAACGCGCTGACGCACACGGCGAGCGAGTGGATCGTCTGCAGACTGCGCACCGCGGGCGGGCGGCTCCACATCGAGGTCGAGGACCAGAACCGCGGTCTGACGCTCCCCGCACAGCGCAGTGCCGGCCCCGACGACCAGGGCGGCCGCGGACTGATGCTCGTCGGCATGGTCAGCACCGACTGGGGCGTCAAGGACAGCGCGAACGGTTCCGGACGGGTCGTCTGGGCCGTCCTGCCGACCCAGCCGGTGCCGTCACCGCCGGCGTCCTCCCCGCCGGTGCCGCTGCGGTCGGTGCCGCCGCAGCCGACGTCGTCGGAGTCAAGAGATCCCGTCTCCACCGGGCGCGCAGCCGGCCCGCACGAACCCGTCTCCACCGGGCGCGCGCCCACCACGCACCTCACCCGGCCCAACCCCCACTCGGCCGAAGGACACCTGCCTCATGGAACTGCAGCACGCCCCTGAACCGCGGCCTCGCACCTACGGCTCGCGGCTGCGCCCCTCCGCCACCTTCCCGTCCGGGAACCCCGGCCGCCTGGTCATCCCCGCCCAGCTGCGCGCCGGACTCGGCTGCGACGCCGTGACCACGTCCCGGGAGCACGGCGAACGCATCATGGACTCCCTGCCCCGCGTCGGCTGTGTCTTCGCAGACGACTTCGACGGCGAGGAACGGTGGTGGTGGATCGTCCCCTCCGGGTCCCACATCGGTGTCACCTGGCCGCCCTCCACGACGTACACCGTCGGCGCGCACCTGGCCGACCCGTCCTGGACACGGGCCCGCCGCGGCCCCTGGGCCGACCGGCCCCGGCTGATCCACAGCCCCGCGGGAGGCTCGCCCTACACCCCGCCGATACCCCTGTACTTCCTCACGTGCCGCCTCGCGGGCAGCGTCCCGCGGTGGTCCCTGGGCGCGGCGGACTGAGCCACCTCCGCCGAACCCGCTTCCGCCGCCGCGGATGCCCGTGTCTTCCTCCTCGTACGACCCCGGGTGAACGGCCGCACCACCTGTGACGTAGACGTATGCGACAAGGTGAACGCGGCGGAGGATGATGGGCGACCGTGCCAGGTGACCGTGTGACGCAGCGCGACGGCCGGGGCCGGAGTGCCCGGCCGAGCCGTGCGGGCGCCCGGGTCAGGGCCGTGACGTTCGCCCTCGTCGGCAGTGTGCTCGCCGCGGTCGGCCATCACGCGGTCGAGGGCGGGCAGGTGCCGTGGCGGCTCGTGGCCGCCTTCGCCGTCGCGCAGTTCGCCGTCGTACGGCCCTTCGCCCGCCGCCGCCCCGGACTGCTCGCGGTCGGCGGCTGCACCCTGGCGGCACAGGCCGCGATGCATCTCGCGCTCACCACGGCCGGCGGCCACCGCGCCGGTACGGGACACATGGCCCACGCCGGGCACGACGCGATGACGACGGACGCCGGCGGACATCCCTGGCAACACGCCTCCGAGGCGGCCATGACGACCGCGCACGCCGTCGCCGCCCTCGTCGTCGCCTGGCTGCTTCAGCGGGCCGACACGGCGGTCACGGCGGCACTGGCCACCGGCCGTACGCTGCGCGCGGTCGCGGCGGCCGTCATGGCCCGGTTCCTGCCGGGGCCGGCCGTCGCCACCGCCCACCGGCCGCTGCCCCTACCGCTCGCCGGTTCCTTCGAACTCCCGGCAGGAACAGGGACCCGGCCCCTGGAACACGCGCTGGTGCGCAGGGGACCCCCGGGACGGACACCCGTCCCTGTCGTCCCCTTCACCCGGGCCCGGCCTCGGCCCGCCCGGTTCCACAGCCAAGGAGTTCCACCGTGTCCCTGTCCATCAACGGGCGTCGTGTCGCACTGACCGGCGCCGCCGCGCTCACGGCCGTCCTCGCACTGGCCGGTCCCGCCTCCGCGCACACGGAGGTCGAGGCCGACAAGGCGCAGGCCCTCGCCGAGAACGTCATCCTCACCGTCGTCTGCGAGGCGGAGTCCGCCACCGCGGGCTTCCGCGAGGTGCGCGTCGTGCTGCCCGAGGGGATCGCACCGTCCGACGTCACGCTCGAACAGGCCCCCAAGGGCTGGCAGTTGAAGACCACAGACGACGGTTACGTCGTGGGCGGCACCCCTCTCAAGACCGGCGTCGACGCCGAGTACAAGGTGAAGATCCGCCAGCTCCCGGACGTCGAGGAAGTGGCGTTCAAGACCATCGACACCTACAGCGACGGAAAGGTCTCGCGCTGGATCGAGCTGCCCAAGGGCGGGGAGGAGCCCGAACAGCCCGCCCCGCTCCTGAAGTTGAAGGCGGCGGCACCGGGCGCGAAGCCGATCAGTCCCAGCCCGACCGCGAGTCCCACGCCCAGCCCGACCCCGTCGGTCACCGCGACGCCCTCCGAATCCGGGGCCACGGCGGCAGCGGCCGACACGAAGAAGGACGACGACGGAACGCCCATGAGCCTCGTCGTCGGCGGGGTGGCCGCGGCGGTGCTGGTCCTCGGCGCCGGAGCGTGGTTGCTGACGAAGCGCCGCGCCTCCGCCGGAAGCTGACCCTCACCCGGCCCGTGGGACGCGCACGTCCCACGGGCCGGATCAGGACGCGGGCGGCGGGGCCTGTACGAGCCCCGACTGGTAGGCGATGACGACCAGTTGGGCCCGGTCCCGGGCGCCCAGCTTCGTCATCGCGCGATGCACGTGCGTACGTACGGTCAGGGGGCTCACGAAGAGGCTCTCGGCGATCTCGTCGTTGGACTTGCCCTCGGCGGCCAGCGCCATGACCTGCCGTTCGCGGGCCGTCAGCGTGGCGAGATGCTCGGGCGTCGCCAGCCGGTCGGCGGGTGTGGGGGCGGCGAGGAAGCGGGTGATGAGGGAGCGTGTGGCGAGCGGGGAGAGCAGGGACTCGCCGGCGGACACCGTCCGGATGCCGTCGAGGAGCACGTCGGCCGTGACGTCCTTGCCGAGGAAGCCGCTCGCGCCGGCGCGCAGGGCCCGGGCCACGTACTCGTCGGTCTCGAAGGTCGTGAGGATGAGGACCCGTGTGCCCGAGAGGTCGGGGTCGGCGCAGATCGCGGTGGTGGCGCCCAGACCGTCGGAGCCGGGCATCCGGATGTCCATGAGGACGACGTCGGGGCGGAGGGCGTGGGCGAGTTCGACCGCCTCGTTGCCGTCCGTCGCCTCGCCGACCACCTCCATGTCCTCGCAGGAGTCGATCAGAATCCGGAAGGTCGCTCTCAGCAGCGCTTGGTCGTCGGCGAGCAGGACACGGATGGTCATCTGATTCGGTTCGCTTCCGGGGTAGTTGTGGCCGGGGGCCGGGGGCCGGGGGCCGGGGTCGGGGGTCGGGGCCAGGGGTCAGAGATGGATCGGCAGTTCGCCGGTGACGCTGAAGCCGCCCTCGGGGCGGGGTCCCGTACGGACGCGGCCGCCCACGGAGTGGGCACGTTCCCGCATACCGATGAGACCGAAGCCGCCGCTCGGGGAGGGCACCACGGGAGTGCCCCCGGATCCGTCGTCGGTGACCGTGATGGTCAGCCGGTCGTGCGTGTACGTCAGTGTCACCCGCGCCGCCCGCGCGGCCGCGTGCTTGGCCACGTTGGTGAGCGCCTCCTGCACGATCCGGAACGCCGTCAGATCCACGCCCGGTGAGAGCGGCCGCCGTTCGCCCTCGGTGACGATGTCGACCGTCAGCCCGGCGGAGGCGAAAGCGGTGGCCAGCTCGGTAAGCCGCCCGAGTCCGGGGGCGGGTTCCAGCGGTGCCTCGGAGTCGTCGGGCCGGCGCAACAGGCCGACGGTGGCCTTCAGTTCGCGCAGCGCGGTGGAGGTGGTGCCGACCAGGTCGGCGAGGATCCGCTCCGTCTGCTCGGGGCGGCTGGCCGCGAGGTGCGCGGCGGTGCCGGCCAGGGCGTTGGCCAGCGCCATGTGGTGGGCGACCACGTCGTGCAGTTCGCGGGCGATGCGCACGCGCTCCTCGGCGACCCGGTGACGCGCCTCCTCCTCACGGGTGCGCTCCGCGTGCTCGGCGCGGGCCTGCACGGCCTCCAGATAGGCGCTCCGCAGCCGGGAGGCCGTACCCCAGGCGATCGGCAGCACCACCCAGGCGGCGGGACCGATCGTCTTGAGGGCCAGCGGATGACCGTACGGGTCGAAGAACATCGCCGTGGCCACCAGCAGGGCGGTGACGGCGAGACAGTGGACGCGTGCGGTCCTGCGGTCGGTGTGGACGGCCAGCCAGTACAGCGCGGCCATGACCGGTGCCAGCAGCAGCGGGGTGAGCAGACAGCCGGCCGCCCCGGCGGTGTTGCCGCAGACCGCGGTCACCGCGACGACGGTACGGGGGTGGCTCCGGTGCCACAGCAGGGCGACGCAGGCGATGCCGCCCAGCAGCACGCCGAGACCGAACGACCCGTTCGTCCGGGAGTTCCCGGCCGTGGTGAACGCGCTTCCCAGGGCGACGGCGGCGAACAACTGCACGATCACCACCATGTCGACGACGCGGGGGTGGTCCTTGGCGTACCGCTGCCAGCTGGTGATCATCGGACTCTCCGGTGGGAAGTGAGCTGGGGCCATCGTGGGTGACGGCCCGGGCGAACGGCCGACGAGGGCCGCCCGTGACGAGCACGGGCGGCCCTCCGGCACGTACGGGATGCCGTCAGACGCGAGCCGACTCCCGGTCGTGCGGGCCGACCACCGTGAGCGGCACGGCGGCCTTCCGGTGAAGGGCCGCGCCCTCCACGTCGATGTCGGGCAGCAGCCGGTCCAGCCAGCGGGGCATCCACCAGGCGGCCTTGCCCAGCAGGGCGAGAACCGCCGGGACGAACGCCATACGGACGACGAACGCGTCGAACAGGACCGCCACGGCCAGCCCGAAGCCGATCATCTTGATCATGGATTCGCCGGCCCCGATGAACCCGGAGAACACCGCCATCATGATCAGCGCGGCGGCGACCACGACCCGGGCGCTGTACCGGAAGCCGGTGACCACGGCCTGGCCGGGCCGGTCGCCGTGCACGTACGCCTCCCGCATGCGGGTGACGAGGAAGACCTGGTAGTCCATGGCGAGCCCGAAGACGATGCCCACCAGGAAGATCGGCATCATGCTCATGATCGGGCCGGTCGTCTCCAGACCGAGCAGGTCCGCGCCCCAGCCCCACTGGAAGACCGCGACGACGGAACCGAGGGCCGCGAGCACCGACAGCAGGAACCCGAGCGCCGCCTTGACCGGCACCAGGACGGACCGGAACACGAGCAGCAGGAGCAGGACCGCCAGTCCCACCACGACGATCAGGTACGGGATCAGCGCGTCCTGCATCTTCTGGGCGACGTCGATGTTCAGCGCCGTGGTGCCGGTGACTTCGAACTCCGCGCCGGTCGAGGCCTCGGTCGCGGGCCGCTCGTCCCGGATGGTGTGGACGAGGTTCTGGGTCCGCTCGCTGGTGGGCGAGTCGGCAGGGACCGCGGAGAAGACCGCGGTGTCCCCGGCCGGGTTGAACCGGGCCTGCGAGACGGACACGACTCCCCTCGTGGCACCGATCTCCTTGGCGATCTTGTGCACGGCGGTCTTCGCGTCCGGGGCGCCCTTGGCGTCCACGACGATGGTCAGCGGCCCGTTGAAGCCGGGGCCGAAACCGTCGGCGAGCGCGTCGTAGGCACGGCGTTCGGTGGTGGACGTCGGCTTGGCCTCGTCCCCGGACGTGCCGAGCTGGAGGTCCATGACGGGTATCGCGAGGGCCCCGAGTCCGACGACGGAGGCGATCAGGACGGGGACGGGGCGGCGCAGCACGAAGCTCGCCCAGCGGCTGCCGCCGTTGTTCTCACCGCCCTCCTTGATACGTCCGCTCCTGCGGGCCCTGCGCGAGAGAACGGCGTTGGGCCAGAACCCGAGCACGGCCGGGACCAGCGTCAGCGCGATCAGCACACCGACGACGACCGCGCCCGCGGCGGCGAGACCCATCTTGGTCAGCATCGGGACACCGACCACCCAGAGCCCGGCCAGCGCGATGACGACGGTGAGCCCGGCGAAGACGACGGCGGATCCGGCGGTGCCGGCGGCCAGGCCCGCCGCCTCCTCGGGGTCGTGCCCGTTGGCCCGCTCCTCGCGGTAGCGGGAGACGACGAACATCGCGTAGTCGATGCCCACCGCGAGGCCGAGCATCGTCGCCAGCGTCCCGGTCGACGAGGACAGCCCGAACGCGTCGGACAGTGCCATGATCGACGCCATGCTGACGCCGACACCCAGGACGGCGGTGAGCAGCGGAAGACCGGCGGCGGCCAGCGACCCGAAGGTCATCATCAGGACGACGGCGGCGATCGAGACACCGATGATCTCCGCCGCACCCCCCGCCGAAGGCTGGGTGGCCAGCGCGGAACCGCCCACCTCGACGGTCAGCCCCGCGTGACGGGCCTGTTCGACCGCTTCTTCGAGGTGGTTCTTGCTCGCGTCGGTGAGGTCGTCGGCCTTCACCTTGTAGGTGACGGTGGCGTACGCGGTCGTCGCGTCCTTGCTGACCGCCTTCGCCCGGAAGGGGTTCACGGCACCGGCGACCTGCGAACCGTCGCCGGCCCGCTCGACGAACGCGTCGACGGTCCTCCGGTTGTCGGCGGAGGTGATCCTCTGCCCGCCGTCCGCGATGAAGACGACCCGCGCGTTCGCCCCGTCGGCCGTGGCCCCGGGGAAGCGCTGGTCCATCAGGTCGAACGCCTTCTGGGACTCGATACCGGGCATGGACGACCCGGCGTCGGGTGCCTCGGGCGCCTTGGCGGCGGCGAAGCCGACCGCGGCCAGCACCGCCACCCACAGGAACGTCACGAGCCAACGCCGTCGGAAGGTCAGACGGCCCAGTCGATAGAGAAAAGCAGCCACGGGACGGAGGTCTCCACATCTGGTCTCGGGTACCTCACAAGGCTCCCGGCCGGTGGCGGTCACGTCGTCGTGCGGCTGCCGACACTCTTCCGTACTGAGAACGCAGTACGCCGGGTCCCGGCATGTCCTCCGAGGGCACGACGGGGTACACGCCCGTCAGCATTCGGGCGTACGGGGAGAGGGTCCCCGCGGTCGGGGGGCGCGGGCGCTCAGGGGCGGGGCCAGGGCCGCTCGTCGAGGTTCTCGATGTCCGTGTTGAACCGCTTGAGGTACCCGGCGAAGGTGGCGACCTCCTCGGGGTCCCAGTCGGCCATCACCTTCTCCAGCCCCTGGATGGCCTCCGCGCGATGCGTGTCGAGGCGGTGCTCGCCCTCGTCGGTGATGCGGAACTTGCGGGCCATGCCCCCGTCGGGATCCGGGATGCGCTCGACGAGACCGCCGCGCAGCATCGCGGCGGTCTGCCGGTTGAGCGTGGAGGCGTCGAGACCGAAGGCGTCGCTGAGCTGCCCGATGGACATCGGGCCCTCCATACGGATGCGGCTCAGCAGGATGTACGCGCTGCGCTCCAGCCTGCCGCCGGTCCGGGCCCGGGGCGAGTTCAGATAGAGATGCCGCCCGAGCAGCATCGCCTCGAACTCGATCAAGTGCGTGGGCTTGTCCATGCGGCCGGTCCTTCCCCAGATCTCGACTCCCGCCCCGAGACCTGAGCCTGGGCCTGAGGTCAGGGCAGGAGCCATGACATCAAATATGCACCACGCACCTAATGTGTACGATGCATGCCCCCAGGTCCGCCGCTCAGACCCGGCCGTCGAGGGTGTCCTGGCCGTCGAAGGTGACGACGATCTTCTCGGCGGCGCCGGGGGTGAGGGCCAGCCCGAAGGCGTGCTCCACGTCGGCGAAGGGCACGCGGTGGCTGATGAGCTTCGCGAAGCGCTCGTGGTGCTCGACCAGTTCCGGGGTGACCTCGAAGATCTCGGTGGGGTAGCCCTGTGAGGCGATGAGGGTGAGCTCGCTGCGGAGCATGCCGCCGAGGTCGATGGCGTCGGACTTCTTCTGGACGGCGACCATGACGAGTTTGGCGCCCCATCGGGCGTTGTCGACGGTGGCCTGGAAGACGGCGGGGGCGCCGGCCGCGTCGATGTAGATGTCGGTGCCCGGTCGGGGCTGGCCCAGGGCGTTGGCGGCCCGGCCGTGCAGATCGGTGAGGACGGCGGTGAGGTCGTCGGTGGCGGAGTTGACGACCGCGTCGGCGCCGACGGCCAGGGCGGTCTCCAGCCGTTCGGGGAGGACGTCGGCGACCACGACGTGCTGGACTCCGCGGAGCTTGAGCCAGATGGTGGCGCCCAGACCGATGGGCCCGGCGCCGAAGACGACGACCTTGTCGGTGGGCCCGGCCCCGGAACGGTTGACGCAGTGCCGGGCGACGGCCATCGGCTCGTTCAGGGCGGCGACGTCGAAGGGCACGGTGTTGGGGAAGACGCCGAGGTTGGTGCCTGGCTCGGCGTTCTCGATGAGCAGGTACTCGCTCATGGCGCCGTGCGCTCCACCGCAGCCGATGATGCCGGAGGGCACGCCCTGCGGGTTGACGACGACCCGGTCGCCCACCTTCAGGCCGGTGACCTCGGCGCCGGTCTCCACGATCTCACCGGCGGGTTCGTGACCCAGGGGGAGCGGCACCATCGAACCGCCCGGGCCCATGGGGGTGCCGCCGAGGTGCAGGAAGAACGTGTCGGTGCCGCAGATGCCGCAGGCGCGGATCCTGAGCAGGGCGTCCTTGGGGCCGGGGACGGGCCGCTCGACGTCGACGACCTCGATCTCGCCGACGGGACCGGTGCGGACGGACTTCATGGTGGCCATGGCGGTGCTCTCTTCCTCGAATTACTTGAGTTAGTCAAGCGTATGTGGCTTACTTGAGTAAAGCAATCTATTTCTGAATTTACTTGAGTTAGGCAAGTAGCTGCTAGGGTGGACCCCATGTCCACGCCATCACCCGCACATACCCCCGACCCTCTGTCCGGAGCCGCGTCCGCCCCCGTCTCCGACGAGGTGATCGAGATCGAGCGAGCCCTCAACCGCATCGTCTATCTGACGGGCCGGGTCAGGCAGCACGACCGCCTCATGGCCCTGGCCGGGGTGTCGCTGGACCGGGCCGCGGTGGCGCTGCTGCGGCAGATCGCCGACTCGGAGCCCCTGCGCCCCGGCGAGCTGGCGGCACGGCTGGCCGTGGAGGCGTCGCACGTCACCCGGCAGGTGCAGCAGCTGGAGAAGGGCGGTTATGTGACCCGGGTCCCGGATCCGGACGACCGCCGCGCCCAGCGCATCCAGCTCACCCCCGCCGGCCAGGACGCGATCGACCGTATCCGCATCGCGAGTTGCCGGGGCATGGAGCTCGCGCTGTCCCACTGGTCGCCGGAGGAACTGCGGCAACTCTCCACGCTGTTCCACCGGATGGTCGACGACTTCCTGCACACCGAGGGCACGCTGGAGGGCGAGGACGCCTCGCCGCGCCGGGCCTGACCCGGGGCGGCCGGGTCCGGTCGAAGGCGTGACGCGTGAGCCCCGCACAAGGGTGTCGCCGCCGCCCGCCTCCTACACATGAACGAGGTGCATGCGATGGACGGGACGGACGAGGTGGGCCGGGTGCACGGAATGGACGGCGTCGGTGTCGGAGCCGGTGTCGGCGGGGTGCGCGGGAGTGGCGCGGATGTGTCGGCGCCCGCCCGGGGGAACGGACAGTGCGTCCTGGTCATCGTCCATGACTCGGCGATCGCCGAACTGCTCACGACCACGCTGGAGTTGGCGGACTACCGGGTGACCGCGGCACGCACCGGCGCCCAGGGGCTGGCACGGCTCGCCGAGCACCGTTTCGACCTCGTGGTCATGGACGTGTCGGTCCCGGACGTCGAGGAGCTGGGTGAGGGGCGCCGCTTCCGCCCTGCCGACCGGCCTCCGGTGCTCTTCCTCGCCGAGTACGAGAAACTGGGCCTCCTCGTCCCCGAACTCGGCCTGGGTGAATCGGACTACGTCACCGTGCCGTTCCGGATCTCCGAAGTCCTCACCAGGGCCCATGTGTTACTCCGCGGCCGCGGTGCGGTGCGCCAGGGACCGTGCTACGGCGACCTCGTCCTCGACGACGCCACCTGTCAGGCCCGGCGCGGCCGACGGGCCCTCGACCTCACCCCGGCGGAGTACCGGCTGCTGCGTCATCTGCTCGTCAACGCGGATCGGGTGCTGTCGAAGGAGCAGATCTGCCGGCACGTCTGGGGCGAGACCCGGGCCGGCAACGCGATCGAGAAACTCGTCTCCCGCCTCCGCCACAAGGTGGACCAGGAGCAGCCCCCGCTGATCCATACGCGCCGGGGCTTCGGCTACCGGCTCGGACGCTGAGCGTCGCCCCCGCTCTCAACTGCCTCACCCCCCCGGCCCTCCCCGCTCTCTCAAGTCCCGCACCCTCGTCAGCCCTCCCCGCACTCTCAACTCCCGCACCCCCACACCCCCGTAGACCTCTTCCCCGGCGGCCGTGCGTCTCTCGCACCGGCCGCCTCGTCGTGTCTGCGGAGCCCGGTCGCGGTGCGAGGTGGCGCGAAAGTGTGCCCAGGTGGCCGACCTCCTACGGGTTGGAGATGTGATCCGGGTCACGTCAGCTTTATGTCAGGCAACTGACCGGAAGCCGTCAGTCCGCTCCGCTTGCATGTGGTCCCAGAGGTCTCCAACCCTTCCCCGTTCTCCGCCCCGGCGGAGCCCCCACCGAGGAGTCAGATGGCCGAGACACTGGCCGGAGCCGCGTCCGACGCAGCCGAGGCGATGCCCGAGTTCCCGATGCCGAGGGCGGCCGGCTGCCCGTTCGCCCCGCCGCCGGCCGTGGAGGAGCTGCGCGAGCGGAACCCGATCGGCAAGGTCCGGATCTGGGACGGCAGTACGCCCTGGATGATCACCGGGCACGCCCTGCAGAGGGCCCTGCTGACCGACCCCCGCGTCAGCGCCAACGACAAGAGCCCCGGCAGCTTCCCGTTCGTGACGGCGTACCGGCAGGAGATCGCCAAGTACACCCCGGAGCTCATCGTCAACACGGACGCCCCCGAGCACACCCGGCTGCGCCGGATGGTCAACGGGCCGTTCCTCGTCAAGCGGATCGAGGCCATGCGGGCCCCGATCCAGAAGATCGTCGACGGTCTGATCGACGACATGCTGGCCGGGCCGAACCCGGCCGACCTCCTGACGGCGCTCGCGCTGCCCGTGCCCTCGCTGGTGATCAGCGAACTGCTCGGAGTGCCGTACGCGGACCACGAGTTCTTCCAGGAGAACAGCAGTCTCGCGCTCGACCGTGCCGCCGCGCCCGAGGACTCCCGGGCGGCGAGCAACGCGCTCTCCTCCTACCTCGACGATCTGCTCGGCAAGAAGCTCACCGACCCCGGTGACGATGTGCTGTCCGAGATGGCGGGGCGGGTCGAGGCCGGCGAGATGAGCCGGAGCGAGGCCGTGCACATGGGCGTGGCGATGCTCATCGCGGGCCACGAGACCACCGCGACGATGATCAGCCTCGGCACGCTGGTCCTGCTGGAGAACCCGGAGCAACTCGCCCTGGTACGCGACTCCGAGGACCCCAAGGTCGTCGCCGGCGCGGTGGAGGAGCTGCTGCGCTATCTGAGCATCGTCCAGGTCGGTCTGCGCCGCGTCGCCACCGAGGACATCGAGATCGGTGGCCAGGTCATCCGCGCGGGCGACGGCCTGATCGTGGATCTGCACGCCGCCAATTGGGACCCCGAGGCGTTCCCCGGCGCCGACCAGGTGGACGTCACCCGGCCCGCGCGCAAGCACAACGCGTTCGGCTACGGCCCCCACCAGTGCCTGGGCCAGTCCCTCGCCCGCCTGGAACTCCAGGTCGTCTACGGCACCCTCTACCGACGCGTCCCCACGCTGCGCCTTGCCGCCAGGGTCGAGGACCTCGACTTCGACCACGACGGCACCACGTACGGCGTCGCCTCGCTGCCCGTCACCTGGTGACCGGCCCGTACCGGTGAACGCGGTGGGTGAACGTACCGAAGGAGCAAGGAAGAAGACCATGCGTGTGGAACTGGACGAACCGAAGTGTGTGGCGGCGGGTCAGTGCGTGATGGCCTCCCCGGAGGTCTTCGACCAGCGTGACGACGACGGGGTGGCGATCCTGCTGGAGGAACAGCCCGCCGACGAACTCCTCGACGGGGTGCGCGAAGCCGTGGCGATCTGCCCGGCGGCGGCGATCCGGCTGGTCGACCAGTGAGGCGGATTCTCGTCGTGGGTGCCTCGGCGGCCGGACTCTCGGCCGTCGAGACACTGCGCCGGGAGGGGTACGACGGCACGCTCACGCTCGTCGGTGACGAGCCGCACCCGCCGTACGACCGGCCGCCGTTGTCCAAGCAGATCCTGGCGTCCGAGTGGGAGCGCGACCGGCTGACGCTGCGCTCGGCCGGTGAACTGGGCGCCCTGGAGCTGGACTTGAGACTCGGCACCGCGGCGACCGGCCTCGATCTCGACGGGCGTGCGGTGCTGCTCGCCGACGGGACGAGGGTCGCGTACGACGGACTGATCGTGGCCACCGGGGTGCGTCCGCGACGGCTGCCCGGTGACGGGCACGCGCATGTGCTGCGCACCCTGGACGACGCTCTCGCACTGCGGGACCGGCTGGGGGAGGGGCGGCGCCTTGTGGTGGTCGGCGCCGGGTTCCTGGGCGCCGAGGCCGCCGCCGTGGCCCGGGGTCTGGGCGCCCAGGTCACCCTGCTGGAACCGGCTCCCGTGCCGCTCGGCCACGCCGTCGGCGACGAGGTCGGACGGGTGCTGTCGGCCGCCCACCTGGAACACGGGGTGGACCTGCGCACCGGCGTCACCGTCCGCGAGGTGACCGGGGGCGGAGTGCGGCTGGCCGACGGCGAACTCGTCGAGGGCGACGAGGTGTTGGTGGCCGTCGGCTCGCTGCCCAACACCGAGTGGCTGGCGGACAGCGGCCTCACCGTTGGCGACGGCCTGGTCTGCGACGAGTACTGCGAGGCGGTCCGCGAGTCCCCCGGCCCGACGAAGTCCCCCGGGTCGGCCACCGGAGGCGTGTACGCGGCCGGTGACGTCGCCCGCTGGCACAACCCGCTGTTCGGGGCGCCGATGCGTATCGAGCACCGTACGAACGCCGCCGAACAGGGCATGGCCGCCGCACGGAACCTCCTGCACCCGCAGGCGCGCAAGCCGTTCGCGCCGGTGCCGTACTTCTGGTCGGACCAGTACGGCATGAAGATCCAGGCATTCGGCTATCTGCGCGGGCACGACGAAGTCGCCGTGGTGGAGGGGGATTTGGCCGAGCGCCGGTTCCTGGTCGCCTACCGCAGGGGCGACCACCTGACCGGGGTTCTCGCGGTCGGTATGCCGCCGAAGGCGATCCGCGGCTGGCGGCAGGCCGTCGCCGTGCGCTCCACGTGGCACGACGCCGTGCCGGTCACTGGCGCGTTGTAGCCCTCGCGCGCAACAGGGCGCCGCGAAAGGGTGGTTCAGACGATCAGGGAGGTTGTTCATGGTCGACCGTCCGAACGAGGAGCGTCGTGGCGTGGTCGTGGTCACGGGAGCGGGAGGGATGGGCGTCGCGGTCGCGCGCCGGCTGGGCAACGGGCGGAGCGTGCTCCTCGCCGACGCGTCGGCCCAGGGGCTCGACCGGGCCGTCGCCGTGCTCACCGACGAGGGCTACGCGGTGCGGGGCATGGTGACCGATGTGTCCGACCGCGGGGCGGTGCTCAAACTCGCGGAGGCGGCGACCGCGCAGGGGCGGGTGGCCGCCGTCGTGCACACCGCGGGAGTCTCGCCCGCGACCGGGTCGGCGAAGGCGATCGTCGACGTCAACCTGCTCGGCACCGCCCATGTCATCGACGCGTTCGAGACGGTCGCCACCCGCGGTACGGCCCTGGTGGTGATCTCCAGCATGGCCGGTCATGTCGCGTCATTGAGCCGCGAGGAGGAGGCCGCCCTCGCGACGACCGCCACCGAGGACCTCCTCGGCCTCGACGTCGTCACGGCCATCGGTGACGACGCGCAGACCGCGTACATCGTGACCAAGCGCGCCAACCACCTACGGGTGCAAGCGGCCGCGCTCGCCTGGAACCTGCGGGGCGCGCGGGTGAACAGCGTCAGCCCGGGTGTCATCGCCACCGCGATGTCCCGGGCGGAGGCCGCGTCGCCGTCCGGGGCCCACATGATGCAGATGCTGGACGCGAGCGGATCGGGCCGCGTCGGGACGCCCGGGGAGATCGCCGACGCCGTGGCGTTCCTGGCCGGCCCCGAGTCGTCGTACATCACCGGGACCGACCTTCTCGTCGACGGCGGCCAGGCCGCCTGGCTCCGCCTCCACTTCCGCCCGCAGTAGCGACCCCGGCGGCGACCGCACCCCCTCAACAACAGAAGGGACACGCATGACCACCCCCCACACCCCGTCCGCCGCGCCCGACTTGGACCCTCGGGAGCTCGGGTTCGACCCGGAGGCCCTGCGCGCTCGCTACCGGGCCGAGCGCGACCGCCGGATCCGCCCCGACGGCAACGCGCAATACCACCGCGTCGCCGGTGAGTTCGGCTACTACGCCGACGATCCGTACGTGGACGAACCGGAGTTGGGCAGAGAGCCGCTGACCGACCGGGTGGAAGTGGTGGTCGTCGGCGGCGGGTTCGGCGGTCTGCTGGCCGGAGCGCGACTGCGGCAGGCGGGGGTGCGGGGCATCCGGGTCATCGAGCAGGCGGGGGACTTCGGCGGGACCTGGTACTGGAACCGGTACCCGGGAATCCACTGCGACATCGAGTCGTACGTCTACATGCCGCTCCTCGAAGAGATCGGCTACGTCCCTCAGTGGAAGTACGCGCCCGGCGAGGAGATCCGGCAGCACGCGCGGGCGATCGGACGGCACTTCGGCCTGTACGAGGACGCCTGCTTCCGGACCCGGGCCACCGAACTCCGCTGGGACGACACCGAGTTGGAGTGGATCGTCACCACCGACCGCGGTGACCGGATGCGGGCGCGCTTCGTGGTGGTCTCCAGCGGCACGCTCAGCCAGGCGAAACTCCCCGGCATCCCCGGCATCGAGAACTTCAAGGGCCACACCTTCCACACCAGCCGCTGGGACTACGCCTACACCGGGGGCGACGCGAACGGGAACCTGCACCGGCTCGCCGACAAGCACGTGGCCGTGATCGGCACCGGCGCGACCGCCATCCAGGTCGTGCCGCATCTCGGCCGCGACGCCGAGCGGCTGTACGTGTTCCAGCGCACGCCCTCCTCGGTCGACGTACGCGGCCAGCGCCCCACGGACCCCGGGTGGGCCGAGTCGCTTGAGCCAGGCTGGCAGCGGCGCCGCAGGGACAACTTCCTCAGGACCGTCACCGGGACCCACGCGGACGAGGACCTGGTGAACGACGGCTGGACCAGCAGCGCCAGGCTGCTCCAGAACCTCATCCCGACCAACAACTACGCGGACCTGCCCCAGGCGGAACGCGACCGCGTGAACGAACTCGCCGACTTCCAGAAGATGAACGAGATCCGCGCCCGCGTGAACACGGTCGTCGAGGATCCCGCCACGGCCGAGGCGCTCAAGCCCTGGTACCGCTACATGTGCAAGCGGCCCACGTTCAGCGACCACTACCTGGACACGTTCAACCGGCCCAACGTGACGCTGGTCGACACGGCCGACCACGGGGGCGTCGAGCGCATCACCGAGGACGCCGTCGTGGTCGGCGGGGCCGAGTACGAGGTCGACTGCGTCATCTTCGCCACCGGATTCGAGGTGGGCGTCTCGGGGATCCTGTCCGGTCAACTCCCCGTCCATGGAAGGGACGGGGCCACGCTGCCGGGGGCCTGGACGCAGGGCGGCCCGAAGACACTCCACGGCTTCTACAGCCACGGCTTCCCCAACCTCTTCCAGCTCGGCCCGCTGCAGAACGCCAGCGCCGTGAACTACGTCCACATCCTCGACGAACAGGCCGGCCATGTCGCCGAGGTGGTCGCCGAGGCACGGGGGCGCCGCGCCCGGTACGTGGAGCCGTCCCCCGAGGCGCAGGAGGCCTGGGTCGCGACGATCCGTCAGAAGGCCGCGGACCTCTACAAGTTCCAGGCCGAGTGCACCCCGGGCTACTACAACAACGAGGGCATGCCCAGGAAGCGCAGCGAGTCGTACGGCGACGGACCCGTCGCGTTCCACGAACTGCTCAGGCGCTGGCGCGCGGACGGCGGCATGAACGACGTCATCGTCGAATGAACCGGCCCGGGGCGTCGGCGCAGGAGCGTGCCGACGCCCCGACCGCGTGAGCGACCATCACCGGACCCAGGGACGGGGAAGTGACGATGCTGCCCAGCCGATACGACGACACGGACAACACGCCGCCCACGAGCAGGCGTTGGGACCTACGCAGACTCAACCCGCCCAACCGGCTGTGGGGTTCGAACGGCGTCACCTTCGGACCCGACGGACGGCTGTACGTGGCACAGTTCCTCGCCGGGCAGATCAGCGCCGTCGACATTGCCTCGGGTGACATCGACGTGGTGGTGCCCCTGGACGGACCGGTGCAGGCGCCCGACGACCTCGCCTTCGGGGCGGACGGTTCCATGTACATCGCCGACCTGACACCGGGGCGGGTCTGGCGGCGCAGCCCCGAGGGCGCGTACAGCCTCGTCTCCGACCAGGTGCAGGTGCCCAACGGCATCACCTGTGTGGGAGACCGGCTCTTCGTCAACGAGATGAAGATGAACGGCCGCCTGCTGGAGCTGTTCCCGGACGGCGGTGACCCGGTGGTGCTGACCGACGGGCTGGCCCTCGGCAACGCGATGCAACTCGGCCCGGACGGCTGCCTCTACTACCCGCACATGATCGGCAACCAGGTCTGGCGGATCCCGCCGGACGGCGGCACACCCGAACTGTTCGCCGAGGAGGTGGACGACCCGGTCGCGGTCCGCTTCGACAAGGGTGGCGTCCTGGTCGTTCTGTCGCGGGGCCCGGCCGGCATCGTGACCCGCATCGACCTCGCCACCGGGGCACGGTCGGTGGTCGTCAGCGGCGTCCTCGGGCTGGACAACGCGGCCTTCGACGCGGAGAACCGCATGTTCGTCTCCAGCTTCGGCAGCGGCGGGGTCACGGAGATGCGCGAGGACGGCCGGACCCGGGAGATCGTTCCCCGCGGGCTCAGCGGCCCCTTCGGAGTGACCGTCGACCTCCGCGGCACGGTCTACGCGGCGGACCACTACCGCCTGGCCGGCCCGGGCGACTCCGGGGAGCACGACTCCGGCGGCGTGATCACCCACGAACTGCAGCCCTTCATCCACGGCATCACCGCGGACGACGGACTCCTGCACTTCGCCTCGGAGTACGGCGACGTCCGTACGTACGATCCCGTGCGGAAGACCACGCGGATACGGGTGCGGGGGCTGAACGAGCCCACCGGAATCGAGCGCTCGCCCGACGGAGCCCTCGTCGTGGCCGAGTCGGGCGCCGGCCGCGTCGTACGGATCGAGGGGCGGATCGACGGGACGGACAGCGTCACCGTGCTCGCGGAAGGGCTCCACCACCCCGTCGACATCGCCTTCGACGCCGAAGGGCGCTGTTACGTCAGTGACGACGAACTCGGGGCGGTGCTCCGGCTCGACGACGGCGAGGCGGTGCCCGTCGCGGACGGCCTCGGCGCGCCGCAGGGGCTGGCCGTCCGCGGGGACGAACTGTTCACGGTGGACGTCGAGCACCGGTGTCTGCGGGCGGTGTCCCTCACGACGGGGGAGACCCGGATCGACGCCGAGGACCTCGCGGTCGGTCTGCCGCCGGGCATCACCCGTACCGAACCCGCCCTGTTCGCCGCGGGCATGCCAGGTTCCCCGCACTCGTTCGCGGGCCTGGCCGTGACCCCGGACGGCTCCCTCCTCCTCTCGGCGAACGGCGAGGGAAGCATCCTGCGCCTGTCGGCCCGCGCGCCTTCGGAGGGCTGAGGGGCCCGGCGCCCTTCAGGGGCGCGGGGAACTGCGCGCCCAGCCACGACGAACCCGCAGATGAAGCACGGCCCTTCCAGCGGAGTGCCTAGGCCGTGGCCGGCCTGCCCGTCGGCGGGATGCCGGAGATGCCGCCCAGGCAGAACCGCCAGACCTCCTCGGAGGTGACCGGCTCGGAGGTGACCGGCTCGGCGTGACCGTCGGAGGGCACGCCATGCGCCTGCGCGGCGAAGATGACGGTCTGCAGGACGAGCGCGGCCTGACGGCGGGGCCGCCCGGCCGCGATGACACCCGCGTCGGCGGCCCGCTCGATGAGCTCCGCGAACACCGTGAGCAGCGGCCGATGGGCGGCCGCCACCTGAGAGGGGTGCTTCACCAGCAGCTGCAGGGCGAACCCGCCGAACAGCGGCCGCGGCACGTCGGGACCCGGCCGCGCCCGCTCGTGGAGCATCTCCACGGCCAGGCGCAGCGCCCGGAGCGGATCGCTCTTCGACGAGGCGGCTTCCCTGATCTCGTTCGCCGACTTGGCGAGCGTGTCCTCGAACAGGGCGAGCAGCAACTCGTGCTTCCCGTCGAAGTACTGGTAGAAGCTGCGCAGCGACTGCTTCGAGCGGTTGACCACCTCCTGGACGGTGAAGTCCGTCGTGCCCTTCTCGGCGATGAGCTCGTAGGCCGAGTCCAGAAACCTCTGTACGCGTTCCTCCGCGCGCAGCTTCGCGGCCCGGGTCGATCGCTCGACGGCACGCCGGCGCCACGCCGGTTGTTCGGGGGAAGCGGTCATTCATCGAACGTTACTCGACGGGTCCGTCCGGAGAACGCCGGTCGAAATCCCCTGCGGCACTGTCAGTGGCATCGGCGATACTTCATCGATCCCCCCTCGCTCCGGACGAGGCCCCGGAGAGGACTTCGGTCGAGAGCGGGAGGGGAGCCGATCGAGGGGGAGCACCGTGCCACAGCCCGACCCGTCCGAAGCGCCGTCCACACCGCCGTGGCGGCTCCTGCTCGGGTACGTACGCCCGTATCGCTGGACGCTGCTGCTCGGGGCCGTGCTGTCGCTGCTGACGGGCGCCGCCGGGCTCGCGCTGCCGCTGGTCGCCCGAACGCTCATCGACGACCTGGGGCACGACCGGTCGATCACCGGCGCGCTGCTGGCCATGTCGGGTCTGGTGGTCGCCAACGCCGCGCTCGGGGCGCTGGGTGGGTATGTGCTGCGGTACACCGCCGAGTCCGTCGTGCTCGGCGCGCGGCGGGGCCTGGTCTCGCATCTGCTGCGGCTGCGCATATCCGCGGTCGACCGCAGCGAGCCCGGCGATCTGATGGCCCGGATCACCTCGGACACCACGCTGCTCAGGGAGGTCACCACCGATTCACTGGTCGGACTCGGCACGGGCGGGCTCACACTGGTGGCCACGCTCGCGATGATGGGGTTCGTCGACCCGGTGCTGACGGGCGTCACCCTCGGCGTGGTCCTGGCCGCGGGCACGGTGATCGGTGTGATCGTGCCGCGGATCAACCGCGCCAGCAGGCGCGCGCAGGACGCCGTCGGAGCGATGGGGGCCTCGCTGGAGCGGACCCTCGGCGCGCTCAGGACCATCAAGGCGTCCGGCGCCGAGCACCGCGAGGAGCAGGCCGTGCACGCGGCGGCCGAGGAGTCGTGGCGTCAGAGCGTCCGGGCCGCCAAGTGGTCCGCGCTGGCGGGGAACACGGCCGGGCTCTCGATGCAGGTCGCCTTCATCACCGTGCTCGCCGTGGGCGGCGCACGGGTGGCGACCGGGGCCGTCGACATCGGCACCCTCGTCGCGTTCCTGCTGTACGTCTTCTACTTGATGGCGCCGATCCAGCAGGTCGTCGGAGCCGTCGCCCAGTACCAGACAGGATCGGCCGCCCTGGCCCGGATCGAGGAGGCCAGGCTGCTGCCCGCCGAACCGGCCGCCGAGCCTTCGCCGCTGCCCCGGCCCGGCGCCGAACCCGCCGCGATCGCCTTCCAGGACGTCCGCTTCCGCTACGACGACGACCTGCCGTACGTGCACCACGGCGTGACCTTCGCCGTCCCGCCGCGCGGCATGACCGCCTTCGTCGGACCGTCAGGCGCCGGGAAGACCACGGTGTTCTCGCTCATCGAGCGGTTCTACGACCCGGAGGAGGGGAGCATCGAGCTGGACGGCCGCGACCTCACCGACTGGGAGGTCTCCGCGCTCCGGTCCGCCATCGGCTATGTCGAACAGGACGCGCCCGTCCTCTCCGGCAGCCTCCGCGACAACCTCCTGCTCGGCAATCCCGACGCCGACGACGGCGAGGTGCTGCGCGCGCTGAAGACCACCCGCCTCGACTCCCTCGTCGACCGGCTGCCGAAGGGGCTCGACACCCTCGTCGGCCACCGCGGCACCAAGCTCTCCGGCGGTGAGCGCCAGCGCGTCGCCATCGCCCGCGCCCTGCTCAGGCGGCCCCGGCTGCTGCTGCTCGACGAGGCCACCAGCCAGCTCGACGCGGTCAACGAAGCCGCGCTGCGCGACACCGTCGCCGATGTCGCCCGCACCACCACGGTCCTGGTCGTAGCCCACCGGCTGTCCACCGTGACCATGGCCGACCGGATCGTCGTCATGGACGCGGGGCGGGTACGGGCGGTGGGCACCCATCGCGAACTCGTGGCCGGTGACCCGCTGTACGCCGAACTCGCCGCCACGCAGTTCCTCGCGGCCACGGACGACGGCCTGAAGACGCCTGAGTCCGTCGACAGTTGAGCCCGACGATTGAGCCTGATGTCTGAGCCGGTCGACTGAGCCGACGGCAGGCTGAGCCGGCGACAGCCGAGCCCCGCCCGCGGAGAGCCTGTTACGAGGACAGGGGCTCCGACTGCCGCAGCGCCGCCGCCAGTTGCTCGATGCGCGGTGCGTACCCGGCGTGGCTGTACCGCTCCTCGACGGCCCACGGGAACGTCCGGTCCGCCCGTACGGCGGGCAGCCGGGCCCAGGTCGGCTTCCTCTTCTTCAGCACGGCCGGCTGGAGATTGCCGCCGCGGTTGTCGACGAGGATCAGGTCGGGCTCGTACATGTCGGCGTTCTCCCAGCTGAGTGGCGGCCGTCGGATCCGCGCCGAGTGACTTCGCTAGGGCGGACGAGTTGGCGGCGCTTCCGCCCTCACGGTCACGGGAGGGCATGGGCGACTCCTTCGGTGGGAGACCGGGAGCGCGTTGGGCCGGCGGAGACCGGGGACGCGTTGGGCGGGAGACCGGAGATCAGGAAAGTAAGGCTGGCCTGACTTCCTGCGCGTCGGCAGTCCCTCACGCCTCGTCCGCACCCGCCCCGGCGAGACAGGACTGAACGTCCGGAAAGGGGGCTTTCCCGCCAACCGGCCGGTCCCCATAGGGGGTTCTCGGCCATGGATCGAGGGTTTTCCCCGTATCCCCGGGATAAAGGCTCCGCCTATTGTTCGACCACAGCCGAACCACAGGTAACCCCTGACTGGAGGCTCGCGCACGGCCGGCACTCGCGCCTTCTCGATTGCACCCCCCGCCGCTTCGACGACGAAGCGAATCGAACCGCTGCTCCGCTCCGCACGGCACCGCATGCATCGCATCGCACCGCCGCTTCGCGCTGCCCGGAGCCGGCCATGAAAGGCACTCACTTGCGTACTCCTCGACCCGCGAGACGGAAGCTGATATCCGTCGCCGCGATCTCCGCGACGCTGCTGGCCGGGACCGCCACGTCCCTCGCGCTGGCCGGTCCCGCCACCGCCGAGGTCCCCGCCGAGCGGACCGCGGCCGCTGCCGTGTCCGCTCCCGCCGAGCGGCTGATCGTCGGCTACAAGTCGGGCGCCACCGAGGCCAGGTCGAACAAGGCCGCCTCCGCCGACGCCGAGGCCAAGGGCAAGGAGGCCGGCGAGAACCTCGACTTCCAGCGCCGCCTCGGCACCGGTGCCGCGCTGGTCGACCTGGGCGAGCAGCTGAGCAAGGCCGATGTCGCCGACGTCGTCGCCGAGTACCGGGCCGACCCGCAGGTCGCCTACGTCGTGCCGGACCGTCTCAACAAGCCGCAGGCCGACCCGAACGACACCGAGTACAGCAAGCAGTGGGACCTCTTCGAGACCACCGCGGGCATGCGCGTGCCCGGCGCCTGGGACACCGCGACCGGCAGCGGAGTGACCGTCGCCGTCATCGACACCGGTTACGTCACCCACTCCGACCTCGCCGCCAACATCGTCGCGGGCTACGACTTCATCTCCGACACCGCGGTCTCGGTGGACGGCAACGGCCGTGACAGCAACCCGGCCGACCCGGGCGACTGGTACTCCGCCGGCGAGTGCGAGCAGACCACGGGCAGTTCGTCCTCCTGGCACGGCACGCACGTCGCGGGCACCATCGCCGCCGTCACCAACAACAGCAAGGGCGTCGCGGGCATCGCGTACAACGCGAAGATCTCCCCGCTGCGCGTCCTCGGCAAGTGCGGCGGCTACGACTCCGACATCATCGACGCCATCACCTGGGCGTCCGGCGGTACGGTCTCCGGCGTCCCGGCCAACGCCAACGTCGCCAAGGTCATCAACATGAGCCTGGGCGGTGGCGGTGCCTGCACCACGGCCACCCAGACCGCGATCAACAACGCCGTCGGCCGGGGCACCACGGTCGTCGTCGCGGCGGGCAACAGCAACGCCAACGCGGCCAACTACTCGCCGGCCAGCTGCGGCAACGTGATCTCGGTCGCCGCGCTCAACCGCACGGGCTCCAAGGCCAGTTACTCCAACTTCGGCTCGGTCGTCGACATCGCGGCACCCGGGGGCCAGACCAGCACCGGCACCGCCAACGGCATCCTGTCCACGCTGAACTCCGGTACGCAGGGCCCCGGTTCGGAGTCCTACGCCTACTACCAGGGCACCAGCATGGCCGCCCCGCACATCGCGGGTCTCGCCGCGCTCGCCAAGTCGGCCAACTCCGCGCTGACCCCGGCCCAGATCGAGTCCGCGATCAAGACCAACTCGCGTGCTCTGCCCGGTACTTGCTCGGGCGGCTGTGGCGCGGGTCTCGCGGACGCGGCCAAGACGGTGCAGGCGGTGAGCGGGTCGGGAGGCTCCACGGGGGGCACCACCTTCACCAGCACCACGGCCGTCTCCATCCCGGACGCGGGCTCGGCAGTCGAGTCCTCGATCGCCGTCAGCGGCCGCACCGGCAACGCGCCCTCGGCCCTCCAGGTCGGCGTCGACATCACCCACACCTACCGCGGTGACCTGGTGATCGACCTGGTCGCCCCGGACGGCACGGCGTACCGGCTGAAGTCCTCGGGCTCGGACTCGGCCGACAACGTCAACACGACCTACACCGTGGACGCCTCCAGCGAGACCGCCAACGGCACCTGGAAGCTGCGCGTGCAGGACGTGGCCTCGGCTGACACCGGCACGATCAACAGCTGGAAGCTGACCTTCTGACCTTCCGGCCCTCCGACCGTCGAAAGACGAACCACCCCCCACAGGGTGGGGCCGAAAGGCCCCCGCAGGGGCGGCCGACGCGAGCGGGCGTCGGCCGCCCCGCCTTTCGTTCCACGGACGTATACCTTTGTCGCTGCCTTTCATCCCGCCGCTGGATGGTGGAACCCGCGCGTCCGGGACAGGATGCCCGCATGAAGGGTGATCTGTTTTCCAGCGAGTACATGGTGCAGCCGGCCACTGCGGCGGGCATGAGCGTCGAGAACGCCAAGTCGATCAAGTACGCCGTCAACGGCGAGATGCTCGCCCGGCAGGGCGCGATGATCGCCTACCGGGGCAATCTGCAGTTCGAGCGCAAGGGCCAGGGCGTCGGCGGCATGCTCAAACGGGCCGTGACCGGCGAGGGCCTGCCGCTCATGGCGGTGCGCGGACAGGGGGAGGCCTGGTTCGCGCACGAGGCGCAGAACTGCTTCATCGTCGACATCGACCCCGGTGACGTCTTCACCGTCAACGGCCGCAACGTACTGTGCTTCGACGCCTCGCTGAAGTACGAGATCAAGACGGTGAAGGGCGCGGGCATCACCGGCGGCGGACTGTTCAACAGCGTCTTCACCGGCCAGGGCAGGCTCGGTCTCGTCTGCGAGGGCAACCCGCTGGTCATCCCGGTCTCGCCGCAGTGGCCGGTGTACGTCGACACGGACGCGATCGTCGGCTGGACGGCCAACCTCCAGACCACACTGCACCGTTCGCAGTCCATCGGCTCGATGATCCGTGGCGGCTCGGGCGAGGCCGTGCAGTTGATGCTCCAGGGCGAGGGATACGTCGTCGTACGGCCGAGCGAGGCGACACCGCAGAAGGTCCAACAGCACTGATGCGGGCCCTTGTCGGGCCTGTTCGCGGCTGTCGGACCTTCCGGGGTGGGGGATCCGGTGTGCGTTTGTCTCCTTCGCGGCCCGGGGGTCATGAGCCCGTCGGGCCGCGGCCCTGTCTACGTGGTGGCCCGTCGGCGGCGCCACAGCACCGCGGCGGTGCCGGTGGCGACCAGTGCCGCGGTGCCGGCCGCGGCGGGCAGGAGCACATCGGTGCCGGTCGAGGCGAGCGACCCGTCGCCGGCGGTGTCGAGCGAGCCGCCACCGGTCGTGGTCTGCGCGCCACCGCCTCCCGTGCCGCCCGCGCTGTTCCCGTCGGCGGTCGGACCGTCGACGGGAACGACGGTGCCGGAGCCGGTCGGGTCGGGGTCCGGGCCGGAGTCGCCGGGCGACGGCTCGGACGTTCCGTCCGAAGGGCTGGGCGAGGCCGGGTCCGAGGGCGACGGTGACACCGGGTCGGACGGTGACGGCGACCCGGAGGGCGACGGCGGCACCGGCGCGCGGAACACGGTGAGCGAGGCGTCGGACGGGCTCGCGACGAACACCGAATCGCCGCCTGGCGTCACCGCGACGGACGAGCTGCCCAACTGGCCGTTGACACCCGGAAGTTCGGCACCCATGTCGAGGTCCTTGAGCGTCGCCGTGTCGTACACCGCGAGCCGGCCCACGCCGTCCCCCTCCTCCGGCGGATTGCCCCAGTCCTGCCACACCGCGAAGGCCCGGTCGGAGCGCGGGTCCACGGCGACATCGGCGATGGTGTCGCCGGGTTTCGCGTCGAAGGAGGCGGCCAGTTCGCCGGTGGCGATGTCGTACGCCTCCAGGACCGTGCCGCGCCCCGCCCACAGCACTCCGCGCTCGGTGTCCCACTCCAGGAAGGACACCGCGGCCCCCGCGGCGAGCTGGATCTCCTTGCCGTCCGGCGTGAAGTCGGCCGAACCGACCCTGCGCAGCAGGCTGTTGGTGTTGTCGGCGACCCAGATCTGCCCGGCGGCGGTGTCCACGGCGAGCGGACCGCCGGCGGCCGGCAGGGTCAGGGACCGCTCCACGGTCACCGACGTCTCGCCGACGGCGACCTCCTCCAGTTTCGTCCCGCGCACGACCACGACCGTGCCTGGTTTCGCACCGGCCTTGGCCTGCGTGATCGTCGTGGTGGTGAGCCAGCCACCGTGCCCCGCTGTGTCGCCGTCCTTGACCGCGGCGATCCCGCGCAGCCCGACGAGATAGTGCACGCCGTCACCCGGCAGCGGCCCGGCGAGCCGTTTGCCCGGCAGCTGGGCGGGCGCGCCCGTGCTGCCAGGCGAGGTCTTCACCCAGTTCAGTACGTTCCCGGAGGCCGGGTCGACGACATATACGCCGGCCAGGCTGCCGCCCGTCGTACCGGCGACGGTGTCGGACCCGACGTACAGCTTTCCCGACTCGGGGTGCACCAGCAGGTCGAGCGGTTTGCCGACGGTCGTGAGGCGGGCCGTCCGCTCGTAACCGTCGGTCCCCGGCGGGTCGTCGGCGCCGACGGCGGGCGTGCTGACGACGACGGCGGTGAGGACCACCGCCGTGATCCCCACGAGGGCGCCCGCCGCCCGGGGGCGGAGCACATCGCTCCGCCCCCGGGTTCTGAGAGGCGCGGTCACGAGAAGGTGACCGGGATGTAGACGTCGTACGAGCGGGTGCCGCTCGCCGTGTGGTCGGCGCGCGTCACGACGGCGCAGTCCACGTCCGTGCCGCAGACCTGGCCGGAGGCGATGTTCGGGTTCACGTGCACGCTGACGTCGAAGGAACCGCCGGAGCCGTAGGTGGAGCTGTTCGCGACCGTGCCGCCGCCGAAGTTCGACACCCAGTGCGAGGCGCCCGTCGTGCCGGACTGGTCGGCGCCGCCCAGGCAGGGGGTCGGCCGGGAGGTGTACGTCGACGGGTCCCCGGGCACGACGCCGTCGGGTATCACACACAGGCCGACGTAGACGCCCTGGAGGGTGTTGTAGCCACTGCCGGAGACGGTGATGTTCTGTCCGGCGGCCGACAGGGCGTCGGGGGCCGTCAGGGACAGGTTGTACGTCGTTCCGCTCACCGTCACGGACCGCGTGGCGGTGGCGGCCGAGGCGGAGGTGGCGAGCCCGATCGTCAGCGCGGCGGCGGTGGCACCGACGGCGGCGATTCGGGTGGCACGGGCGAACACGGCGGATCTCATGGGGAGTTGGCCTTTCGGAGGCGAAAACCACTTAGGTAAGGCAAACCTAAGTTGCAGGTCAATGGATCGTCAACCCGCACCCCAGGGAGCCCGGCCGAACCGGCCGGCTCAGGCCACGTGCAGGGGCAGCGACTTCAGGCCGTTGATGAAGTTGGAGACGAGCCGCCTGGGAGGCCCCGCGACGCGCGGCGGCACGGGCAGGGCCCGCAGCGCCTCCTCGTACAGCACCCGCAGCTGCAGCCGGGCGAAGTGCGCGCCCAGGCAGACATGCGGTCCGTCGCCGAAGGACACATGCGGATTCGGCGTACGCGCCAGGTCGAGCCGGTGCGGCTCGTTGAACACCCGCTCGTCGTGGTTGGCAGAGGCGTGGAAGACCACCACCTTGTCCCCGGCACGGATCCGCGTCCCGGCCAGCTCGGTGTCGTGCACGGCCGTGCGACGGAAGGTGAGCACCGGCGGGTGCCACCGCAGGAGTTCGTCCACGGCCGCCCTCAAGTCGACGTCTGGGGCGCGCAGTTGGGCGTACGCCTCCGGATGCCCGGCCAGTGCCAGCATTCCGCCGGGAGCCGCGCCGCGAACCGTGTCGTTGCCCGCGACCGTCAGCAGGAAGAAGAACATCTCCAGTTCCGCGGTGGCGAGTTCACCGTCGGCGGCGAGCGCGGTCATCACGTCGTCGCCGGGATGCCGCCGCTTGTGACCGGCCAGATCACGGGCGTACGCGAACATGTCCCGCAGTGCCGCAGGGGAGCGGGGGTTGACCGGTCCGCCCACGGCGTCGAGCACCGGTGGGCCCGCCTCGTCCGGGTCCTGATAGCCGATGACCCGCTGGGTCCAGTGCAGCAGCAGCCCGCGGTCGCTCTCCGGCACACCGAGCAGGTCCGCGAGGTTGAGCAGCGCGTAGTCGTCGGTGACATCGGTGACGAGATCGCACGTGCCGTCGTTCCTGCGGGCGGTCGCCACCGCCTGCTCGAACAGCGAGCGGGCCCGGGCGCGGGCGACCGAAGTGAAGTGGTCGACGCGGCGAGGGGTGAACGCCCGGCTGACGAGACGCCTCAACCTCCCGTGCCCCGGCGGATCCTGATTGAGCATCATCCGACGGATGAACGGCAGGTCGTCCGGATCCGGATCCCTGATCTGGGTGGCGCCGAGATACGAGGAGTACGTCTCCGAGTCCTTCAGGACCCGCACCACATCGGCGTGCCGGGTGACCGCCCAGAAGCCGGGCCCGGCCGGCCAGCCGAGAACCTCGTGCTCCTGCTGCCAGGCCACGGGATGGTGATCGCGCAGGACGCGATAGGCGGCGTGGGGGACACCGGCGGCGTACTGCCGGGGGTCGAAGACGTCGGGGACGGCGTCCGGGCCGGGTTCCCCGGCGGGTGATGTCGGCGTCGCTCGTGAGGTCACGCCACCACGGTGACCCGGCCGTGGCGGGGCGGCAAGGGCGTGCGCGAGGGCTCCCCCGACCGGCGGCGCGAATGTGCTTTCGCATTCTCCCGAAGGCCGCGGGAACGGCGCATAAGTGTGTGGTGATCACGTCAACTGGAGGGCATCATGCGCGCATGCCGACGCGCCGAGCCCGAATCCGTACGGGAAAACCGACCGTCGCCGCGATCGCCCTGGTGATGACTCTGGCGGCCTGCGGTGGCGACTCCGACGACTCCGACTCCAGTAACGCCGGGGGCAACGGGCTGGAGAGGTCGAGCATCACCGTCGCCGCGCTCCCGCTGGCCGACGACGCACCCCTCTACATCGCACAGGACCGGGGCCTGTTCAAGCAGGAGGGCCTGGACGTGCGCATCCAGCCCGTCCAGCAGAGCATCCAGGCACTGCCCGCCCTGTCGAAGGGGCAGGTCGACGTCATCGCGAGCGCGAACTACGTCACCTTCCTCCAGGCCCACGAGAAGGGCACCCTCGACCTCCGCATCCTCGCCGAGGGAGCACGCGTCGCGCCGCACATGATGGACGTCCTCGTGCCCCAGGACTCGGACATCAGGAGCGTCGCCGACCTCAAGGGCAAGAAGGTCGCCGTCAACATCCTCAACAACATCCAGTCACTGACCCTGAACGCGATCCTCGACCAACAGGGCGCCGGCCGCCCCGAGTACCGGCAGATCGCCTTTCCCCAGATGGGACCCGCCCTGGAGAAGGGGCAGGTCGACGCCGTCCACGCGGCCGAGCCCTTCAACAGCGCCATCCAGAACGACCTCAACGCCCGCGTTCTCTTGGACGGTGGCTCCGCGCCCGTGGAGTCCATACCGATCAGCGGCTACGTCACGACCCGCGACTACGCCTCAAAGAACCCGAAGACCGCGGCGGCCTTCAAGCGGGCCATCGCCGCTGCCGCGGAGATCGCCACCCAGGACCAGAGCGCTGTACGCGAGGAGTTGCCCAAGTACGCCAAGGTGACCGCGGACCAGGCCGAGTCGATCCGGCTGCCGGACTACCCGGCGACCACGGACGTGTCCCAGCTGCGCCGGCTCACCGAACTCATGGAGGACCAGGGCCTGTTGACGAAGGCGATCGATCCGGGAACGTTGCTCGTCAAGTGAGCCGAGCGAGCCGAGCGAGTTGAGTGGGTCACGTGAGGAGACGTCGTCAGGAACTGCTGCTCGGTGCGCTTGGCGTGCTGCTCGCCTTCGGCGTGTGCGAGGCGGTCGGCCGGGCCGGTCTTGTGAGCCGCAGCTATCTGCCGCCCGCCTCCGAAGTCCTGGCGCGGGCCGTGGAGTTGGCGGGTGATCCGGTCTTCCTGGACGGGGTCGGAGCCACGGTCCGGGCCTGGGCCATCGGTCTCGGCCTCGCGTGCGCGATCGCCGTCCCGCTGGGGCTGCTGCTCGGCAGTGTGCCCGTGGTCGACGAAGCCGTGCGCGCGATCGTGGAGTTCCTGCGGCCCCTGCCGTCCGTCGCGCTGATCCCTCTGGTGTCCCTGCTGCTGGGCTCCGGTACGGAGACGAAGGTCGCCCTCATCACGTACGCCTCGGTCTGGCCCATCCTCTTCAACACCGTCTATGGCCTCGGCGAGACCGATTCCCTGGCCAAGGACACCCTGCGTGCCTTCGGCTTCGGGCGTCTCTCGGTGCTGCTGCGTGTCGAACTGCCCGCCACCGCGCCCTTCATCGCGGCCGGCGTCCGCATCTCCGCCGCCATCGCCCTCATTCTCGCCGTCGCCACGGAGATCCTCGCGGGCTTCGGGGAGGGCCTCGGCATCTTCATCGCCCAGTCCGGCCTGTCGACGGACGGCACGCGGGACGTACTGGCGGGGGTGGTGTGGGCCGGGGCCCTGGGGCTGGTCATCAACAGTGCGCTGGTGTGGGGGGAACGGAGGCTGTTCCCTTGGACACCGGAGCATCGGGGGACGCGGTGAGGTGGATGCGGGGTTTCCTTTTCGCCCCCGCCGCCCCTACCCATTCCCGTCACTTCCTCAGGGGCTCCGCCCCCGAACCCCCAAAAGACTGCGCAGTTCCCCGCGCCCCCAAAAGGGGCGCGGGGAACTGCGCGACAAGCCCCCACCGGCCCGCACCCGACAAACCCACCCCACGGGGCCTGGGGCGGAGCCCCAGAAAGGGACGGGAACGGGTAGGGGCGGCGGGGGCGAAATCAGGGACGGTGAGGTAGGTCTATGAGGGGCGGTAAGGCGGCGCGCAGCGCACTGCTCCGTTGGGGCGTGCTCGCCGCGGCCATCGGCGCCTGGCAGATCGCCACCCGCACACACACGAGCGTCTATTTCCCGCCACCCTCGGAAATCGCCCGCCACACCCACAACCTGTGGTTCTCGGGCCCGCCCACCCACGCCTTCCTCACTCCGGACGCCACCGAGAACATCCTCCCCAGCCTCGCCCGCATGACCACGGGCTTCGCCCTCGCCGCGGCCGCGGGAATCGCCCTGGGCACAGCCCTGGGCCGCTCCCGCCGCGCCTACGCCCTCTGCAACCCGGTCCTGCAGTTCGCCCGAGCCGTCCCACCCCCGGCCCTGGTACCGGTCTTCGTCGTGATCTTCGACTTCGGCACCCAGATGCAACTCGCGTCGATCGTCTTCAGCGCCGTCTGGCCCGTACTGATCAACACGGCGGAGGGCGCCCGCAACACCGACCCACTGCGCATCGACGTGGCCGCCGTGCTGCGCCTGACCACGGCAGAACGACTCTGGCTCCTGTTCCTGCCCTCGGCCCTCCCGCGCATCTTCGCGGGCCTGCGCCTGAGCCTCTCGCTCTCCCTCATCCTGATGGTCTTCTCGGAGCTGCTGCCCGGCACGGCCAACGGCATCGGCTTCACACTCACCGACGCCCAGTCGCGCTCCGACCTGCTCACCGTCTGGGCCGCACTGGTGCTGCTCGGCGCACTCGGATACGTACTCAACACCGGCCTGTTGGCGGTCGAGAAGCGACTGCTGGGCAAAGGGAGGCCTGCATGAAGCCGAAGCCGAAGCCCGACACGGGACCGACCCGCGCGGCGGAGACCGTCACCGTCCTGGAAGCCGTCATCCGGTTCTGCCGCGACACCGGCATGACCACCGTCTTCGGCAACCCGGGCTCCACGGAACTACGCATGTTCCGCGACTGGCCCGACGACTTCACCTATGTGTTGGGACTACAGGAATCCGTGGCCGTGGGCATGGCCGCAGGACACGCACTGGGCACGGGCCGCGCCGCCCTCGTCAGCCTCCACTCGGCGGGCGGAGTGGGCCACGCCCTGGGCGCCGTCTTCAACGCGTACCGCGACCGCGTGCCCCTCGTCGTTCTGGCCGGCCAGCAGTCGCGCACCCTGACCCAGCTGAGGCCGTTCCTGGGAGCCGACGACCCCGTACAGTTCCCGCGCCCGTACGTGAAGTCGAGCCGTCAGCCGGACCGCGCGGCCGATGTACCCGCCGTGCTCGCCGAGGCCCACCGCCTCGCCATGTCGCATCCGCGCGGGCCCGTCTTCGTGTCCGTCCCCGAGGACGACTGGGACCAACCGGCCGCGCACGTCGAACCGCGCACGCTGCACGGCGCGTTCACCGCCGACACGGGCGCCCTGTCCGCCCTGGCGACGCGCCTGGACACCTGCGAGCGACCCGCGCTGGTCGTCGGCCCCGGAGTCGACGACGAGCAGGCGACCGCCGAGGTCCGCGCCCTCGCCGAACGCACCCGCGCCGCCGTCTGGATCAGCCCGATGTCCGGGCGCTCCGGCTTCCCCGAGTCGCACCCGCTCTTCCAGGGATTCCTGCCGCCCGCGGCCGACCGGCTGGCGGCCTGCCTGGAGGCGTACGACGTGGTGGTGGCCCTGGGAGCGCCCCTGTTCACGTACCACTTCCACACGGAGAGCCCGCCGTTGCCCGCGCGTACCGAGCTCTTCCACCTCGACTGCGACCCGGGGCAGGCGGCCTGGCTGCCGACGGGCACGAGCATCGTCACGACGCTGAAACCGGCCGTCGGTCAACTCGCCGCGCTGGTGCGGGAGTCGGACCGCAAACCGCCGCCCTCCCGACCGACCCCTCTCCCAGCCCGCGCCTCCGGCGACGGCGACGGTGGCGACAGGAACGGCGACGGTGGCCCGATCACGCCGGAGCTCGTACTCGACCTGCTCCAGGAGCGACTGCCCCGCGACCGCGTCCTTGTCGAGGAAACACCCAGCCATCGCGAAGCGCTCCACGCGCGCGTGCGGATCGAATCGGCGGGCGGGTTCCTCACCACCGGCAGCGGCGCGCTCGGCTGGGGACTGCCGCTCGCCGTGGGGCGTGCGCTGGCCGACCGGCGGCGGGTGGTGTGCCTGGTCGGCGACGGCTCGGCGCTGTACTCGGTGCAGGCCCTGTGGACCGCCGCACGCCATCGGGCGCCCGTCACGTACGTCCTCCTCGACAACGGTGGATACGCCGCCGTACGCGCCCTCGGCCGCCGCATCGACATCGCATCCGTGCCCGGCACGGACATCGGGGACATCGACTTCGCCCGGGTCGCGACGGGCTTCGGCTGCCCGGCGGCGTACGTGGAGGAGTCCGCCGCCCTCCCCGCCGCACTCGACCGTGCGCTCGCCGGCCACGGTGACGACGACGGACCCTTCCTGCTCCATGTCCGGGTCGACGACGGCGCGTTCGACTCCGACTCCAGGGACAGGTGACCGCCCCGCATGCTCCGCCTCGACTCGCTCGGCCAGTGGTACGGCGACCATCCCGTCCTGCACGACATCACGCTCACCGTGCCCGACGGTCAACTCCTCTGTGTCGTCGGGCCGTCCGGGTGCGGCAAGTCGACACTGCTCCGCACCATCGCGGGGCTGCAGCCCGTGCGCGAGGGCTCCGTCAGCGTCGATGGGGAGCCCGTCACCGGTGTGCCCGACCGGCTCGCCGTCGTCTTCCAGGACTACGGGCGGTCGCTCTTCCCCTGGCTCTCCGTCCGGGAGAACGTCGCCCTTCCTCTTCGTCGGCGGGGTCTCGGACGGGCCGAGCGACGGGACGAGGCCGAGCGGATGCTGGAGCGGGTGGGGCTTCCCGGCGCCGGGCGGCGCCATCCCTGGCAGCTCTCCGGCGGAATGCAGCAACGCGTCGCGATCGCCCGCGCTCTGGTCTGCCGCCCCTCCCTCCTCCTCATGGACGAGCCCTTCGGCTCGCTCGACGCCCAGACGCGTGAGGACCTTGAGGACCTGCTCCTTGAGGTGCATCAGACGGAGGGGCCGACGATCGTGTTCGTCACGCACGACATCGACGAGAGCGTGTACGTGGGGGACCGCGTGGTCGTCCTCTCGTCCGGCCCCGCCTCCCGGATCGTCCTCGACCTCCCCGTCACCCTCCCCGGCAAGCGCGACCAGATCGCGACGCGGGGGCTACCGGAGTTCGTGGGGTTGCGGGCGGAGGTGGGGAGGGCGGTACGGGGGTGAGGGGGTGGCTTTCCGGGTGCGGGTTCGTTGTGGCTGATCGCGCAGTTCCCCGCGCCCCTTAAGGGGCGCGGGGAACTGCGCAGTCTTTTGGGGGTTCGGGGGCGGAGCCCCTGAGTAAGGGACGGTGGGGGTCCCCCCGCTCGAGCGAAGCCGAGAGTGGGGGAGGGTAGGGGCGGCGGGGGCGAGAAAAGGCCCCGTCACCCCAGCCGGACGTCCTGCCAGACCATCCGGTGGTCCGACGTAGGGACCACCGTCCCGTTGCCGACCAGCCGGTAGAGCGGATCGTCGGAAGTAGGCCAGAAGACCCCGTTGCCGACAGGAATCAGCCCACGGGACGGAATGACATGGTCGACACGGAGATTGCCGGGCGCGGTGTCACCGAAGTCCGCCGTGTCGTACGCCGGGTTACCGACATGCGAGACATTGGCACCCCCCTGAAGCCGCGACGCCTCCACACCACCACGGGACGCGGGCGGCACGGCCGGCTCCCGCACAGCCGAGTGGTCAAGGAGCTGACGCACCGCGTTGTCGTAGCTGTCCCCGTCGAACGGATCGGCGTTCAGGTCACCCGCGATCACGAACCGGGCCCCGCCCCGCAGCCCACCCCGTACACCCCGGTCGTCGTACAGATACGCCCCGCGCCGCCGCCCCCCGATGTAGTCCGCCCACAGCCGGATCTCGTCGTGGTTGCGCCGCCCGTTGCGGTCCTCGGCCCCGTCGAAGGTGGGCGGGGTGGGATGCGAGACGAGGAAGTGCACGGTGGAGGAGGAGCCGTGGCCGAGCCGGATCGGCAGATCCCAGTGGCTCTTGGAGGACAGCCGCAGGATCGCCGTGGCCTCGGCGCTGTAGTAGCGCGCCGGCATGACGTTGCCCGGCATGTCCTTCCAGAGGAAGTGCTGGAAGGTACGGGCCGCCCGGACGTCGATCGGGTACTTGGAGAGGACGGCCATGCCGTACTGGCCGGGGAACCAGCCGTACCCGAAGGCGTCCTGCCCGTACGCGTCGGAACCCGGCGTGGTGACGGCGCCGTTCCTGCCGTCGAGGTCCACCCCGGAGGCGACACCGGTGTTGACGGGCGCGGTGAAGCGGTACGGGAAACGCACCGGCTTCGCGCCGTTCTGGCCCACGGCCAGGTAGTTGCGGAGGAACAGCCGGACCGCGGTGCCGTCCGCGTCGTAGTCGAACTCGTTGATCAGCAGAACGTCGGGGTCGACCCGCTGGATCGTCTCGGCCACATTGCGGGCCTGCTGGTTGTCCGGTGTGGACAGGTCCGTGACGAGGGCGCCCTGAGTGCCGCGGTTCAGCGAGGCGTTGAAGGTGGCGAAGCGGACAGCACGCCGGGACGAGCCCGCGGACGCGGAGGCCGAAGCGGAAGCGCCGAACGCCGTCGTGCCGGCCAGCGCGGCTCCGGTGAGACCGGCGAGTGCGGCACGGCGGGAGAACGACGGGCTGTGCGGTCTGGGGTGGTTCATCGGTACTCCGGGGGAGGGAGGAGAGACGAGGAGGGCACGTGAACTCCCGTAGTCTGCGCGCGTAGACGCAGGTGGCACAAGAGTCTGCCGGGGACTCGCGGACGACGGTGAAGCGGGGCTTTCGGACGGCCGACGCCCTGGTGTACGTACGTCGTACGGGTTCACCGCACACGCTCTTGAGCCCGCCCGCAGGGCGCGGAACAGCACACCTTTCCCCGAACCGCCTCCCGACACTCATCCGTTCACGCGATGGTGCGATCATGTGCTGCCGTACGGATGCCTGCGGGAGGCCGCGGGTAGGGCCGGGCCATGACGCAGCCGTTCGAACTCCCGCACTTCTACATGCCGTATCCCGCGCGGTTGAACCCGCATCTCGACGAGGCGCGCGCCCATTCGAGCGAGTGGGCGCGCGGTATGGGCATGCTGGAGGGCTCCGGTATCTGGGAGCAGGCCGACCTCGACGCGCACGACTACGGCCTGTTGTGCGCGTACACGCATCCGGAGTGCGACGGACCGGCCCTCTCGCTCATCACCGACTGGTACGTGTGGGTCTTCTTCTTCGACGACCACTTCCTGGAGACCTTCAAGCGCAGCCAGGACCGCTCCGGCGGCAAGGAATACCTGGACCGGCTCCCGCTCTTCATGCCGCTCGACCTGTCGACCCCCGTGCCCGAGCCGCGCAATCCCGTCGAGGCCGGACTCGCCGACCTCTGGGCCCGCACGGTCCCCTCGATGTCCCTGGGCTGGCGCAAGAGGTTCGCCGAGTCCACCGAGCATCTGCTCAACGAGTCGATGTGGGAGCTGTCCAACATCAACGAGGGGCGGATCGCCAACCCCGTCGAGTACATCGAGATGCGCCGCAAGGTCGGCGGCGCCCCCTGGTCGGCGGGGCTCGTGGAGTTCGCGACGGCCGAGATCCCCGAACCCGTCGCCGGCACACGGCCGTTGCGCGTGCTCATGGAGACCTTCTCCGACGCCGTGCACCTGCGCAACGACCTCTTCTCCTACCAGCGGGAGGTCGAGGACGAGGGCGAGCTGAGCAATGGCGTGCTCGTCCTGGAGACCTTCTTCGGCTGCACCACCCAGCAGGCCGCCGACACGGTCAACGGCATCCTCACCTCGCGGCTGCACCAGTTCGAGCACACCGCGCTCACCGAAGTGCCCGCGCTGGCCCTGGACAAGGGCCTCACACCGGACGAGGTCCGGGCGATCGGCGCGTACGCGCAGGGGCTGCAGGACTGGCAGTCGGGCGGCCACGAGTGGCATCTGCGGTCGAGCCGCTACATGAACGAGGGGGCTCTGGCGACCTCACCGCTGAGCGGCCTCACAGGTCGCGGTACCTCCGCCGCCGACGTCGGGGCGCTGCTCGCCGCCGCCGGTGCCGAGCGGCTGCGCGCGTACACCCATGTGCCGTACCAGAAGGTGGGACCCTCCCAACTCCCCGATTTCTACATGCCGTTCCAGGTCCGTCTCAACGCCGATCTGGACGGGGCCCGGCAGCGCATCGCGCCGTGGGCCCACAGCATGGGCATCCTGGAGGAGGGCGTCTGGGACGAGGACAAGCTCGCCGCCTACGACCTGCCGCTGTGCTCGGCGGGCCTCGATCCCGACGGTACGCCGGAGGCCCTGGACCTCAGCGCGCAGTGGCTCGTGTGGGGGACGTACGGCGACGACTACTACCCGATGGTGTTCGGGCACCGGCGTGACGTGGCCGCGGCGAAGCTGTGCACCGAGCGGCTCTCCGCCTGTATGCCCCTCGCGGGCGAGGAGATCCCGCCCCCGGCCAACGCGATGGAGCGGGCCCTCGCCGACCTGTGGCAGCGCACGACGGTCACGATGACCCCGGAGGCGCGCCGCACCTTCCGGGCCTCGGTGGACGTGATGACCGAGAGCTGGGTGTGGGAGCTGTCCAACCAGCTCCAGCACCGCATCCCCGACCCGGTCGACTTCCTGGAGATGCGTCGCGCCACCTTCGGCTCCGACCTCACCAAGAGTCTGTGCCGCCTGGGCCACGGCCCGGCGGTGCCTCCCGAGGTCTACCGCAGCGGTCCGGTCCGTTCGCTGGAGAACGCCGCGATCGACTACGGGATGCTCATCAACGACGTCTTCTCGTACCAGAAGGAGATCGAATACGAGGGAGAGGTGCACAACCTGATCCTCGTCGTGCAGAACTTCTTCGGCTGTGACTACCCGACGGCACTCGGCGTCGTCCACGACCTCATGACCCAGCGCATGAAGCAGTTCCAGCATGTCGCGGCCAACGAGTTCCCTCTCCTCTACGAGGACTTCCAGCTCTCCGACGAGGCCCGCGAGATCCTGGAGGGCTATGTCGTCGAGTTGCAGAACTGGATGGCCGGCATCCTGAAGTGGCACTACGACTGCCGTCGTTACGGGGCCGCCGACCTGGCCCGCCGCGCCCACGGTTTCGTACCGGGACAGCTCCCGGGCCTGCCGGTCGCAACGAGCCGGCAGCGGGCGTCGATCGGAGCCCTCTGACGGGGCCGCTGCCTCACGTCACCCGTTCGAGGATCGTGGCGTGCCGGTGCGGAGGGTAGGGCTCTGGCCGGAGGCGATGATCCATGGAACAGACCGCGTTGCGTCCCAAGCCGATGCCGGGCCGGGAGCCGGGCGGCGGCCGCCCGCCCGGCACGGTCCGCCGCCCGCACGCCGCCCGCCGGCGCGGGCGACGGCTCATGACCCTGCTGTTCAGCCTGTTCGTCGGGGCGGTCCTCGTGCTGTCGGGGATCGGCCTCGGCACCGTGGGCGCCACGGTGATCGGCATGAGCAAGCTGGCCGACCTGCGGAGGGAGGCGGGCGAGGCGGGCGGCGCCCCGGGGGCGTCCGGCCCGGCGCAAGGGTCGGCGGAGGGCCCGGCGGAGGGATCGGAGCAGGGGCCGGGCGGCTCCAAGTCGGCCCCGGACGCGGGGAGTTCCGCCTCGCCGGAGAATCCGTCCCGGGACCCGCGGAACGACTCGTCCGACGAGCGGCCCACCCTTGGCGTGGAGGCCGTCGACGCCCCCAACGGCCCGGGCGCGCTCCTCGTCGGCGTGCACGTCCCCGGCCCCGGGTACACCGCGGGTCTCGTACGGGGCGATGTCCTGCTCGTCCTCGGCAGGACCCGTGTCGACTCGGCCGCCGATCTCGCGCGCGCCGTCGCCGCCGCGCACCCCGGCACCGCGGTCACGCTCACGCTGCGGCACGCGAGCGGCGGCTACCGGCAGCTGTCGGTGACCCCCGGCGTCGTGACCTGACGGGACCCGGTGTCACAGGTCCGTGCCGGACCCGGCGTCACACGGTCACGCCCGACCCGGTGCCACATGGCCACCCTGAAACGGCGTCACACGGCCACCCTGAAGTGGCTCGTCAACCGGCCCTCGTCGTCCAGCACATGAAAGGCGAATCCGGGAGGCGCCTCCCGGTCCGCCGCCCCCTCGCCCTCCCACGGCAGCCGCAGCGTCCAGGTCACTCCGGGCCCGACAAGGAGCGGCCGCCCGCCGAACACCGTGGCCGCGGGCGTGTGGGCGTGCCCGGTGATGATCCCGGCGACCTCGCTCCTGCGCTCCAGCAGCGCGGCCAGCGCCGACGGCCGGCGCAGCCGGTACGCGTCCGGCAGCGGATGGTGCAGCGCCACCGGCGGGTGATGGAAGGCGAGCAGCGCCGGCAGTGTGCCGTCGAGTTCGTCGAGCGTCTCCTCGATCCAGGCGTACGTCTCCTCGTCCAGCTCCCCCTCGTCGCTGCCCGGCATGCTGGAGTCGCACATCAGCACGGCCGCGTCGTCGAAGACCCGCACGCTGTTGACCGGCCCCTCACCCGCCGGCTCGCCGAGCAGCGCCTTGCGGTAGGGCGCGCGGCTGTCGTGGTTGCCCGGACACGTCAGTACGGGGAAGGGGGCGCCGCGGTCGCGCAGCCCCAGGAGGCGCGCGGCCTCCTCGTACTCGGCCTCCGTCCCGTGGTCCGCGATGTCCCCGGTGACCAGCAGGGCGTCCACCGGGCCCGGCAGCTCCCACAGCCGGTCCCGCACCCGCTCGGCGCGCTCCGTCGCCCGCTCGGTCCCGTCGAGATGCAGGTCGCTGATGTGCGCGAGCACGAGCATCGTGGTTTCCGCCTCCCCTGAGTGGCACTTAATGGTCTTAACGCATACAAGCATTAGAACTAATGGTTGGGCAATCGGGGATCGTTAAATGTCTTGGCCGCGCCCCCTCCACCGGGCCACGATGGGCCCCATGCTGAGCACCCTTCTCGCCTTCCTCGGCGCCTGCACCCTGATCGCCGCCTCGCCCGGACCGAGCACGGTGCTGATCATCAGGCAGTCCCTGCAGAGCAGGCGTTCCGGATTCCTGACGGTGCTCGGCAACGAGACCGGCGTCTTCGTCTGGGGAGTCGTCGCCGCGTTCGGCCTCACCGCACTGCTCGCCGCCTCCGAAATGGCGTACGACGTGATGCGCGTCGTGGGCGCCGTCGTGCTCGTCGTCTTCGGCGTACAGATGCTGTGGCAGGCGCGGCGCGCCAAGGGTGCGGCGGACGACGGACTGGGCCGGGACGGCGGGAAGAGCGGCTGGGCCTCCTACCGGACCGGGCTGCTGATCAACCTCGCCAACCCCAAGGCGGCGATCTTCGCGATGTCCTTCCTCCCGCAGTTCGTGCCGGAGGGCGCCCCGCACCTGCCCACCATGGTGGGGCTCGCCGCCCTCTGGGCGGTCTACGAGATCGGCTACTACGGCCTGTACGTCTGGTTCGTCGGCCGGATGAAGACCGTGCTGTCCCGGGCCGGCGTGCGGCGCAGGCTGGAACAGGTCTCCGGCGGAGTGCTGCTGCTCCTCGGCGCCCGCCTCGCCCTGGAGAGCTGATGCCGTCACCGGAAGGTGTTCTCGCGCAGGACGCCGTCGCGAAAGTCGTGGTGACCGGCTCGCGCCGCCCCCGCTGTCCGGGCAGGATGCTGCCCGTAGCCCCTTTTGACCCACGGAGGCCCGGATGACCGGCACGCCCGCGCCCTTCACCGCCGACGACTACCAGGCACGGATGGAGCGCGCCGCGCTGGCCGCCGCCGACGCGGGGCTCGCCGGGGTGCTGGTCGCGCCCGGACCCGACCTCGTCTGGCTCACCGGCTACGCGCCGCCCGCGGCCACCGAGCGGCTCACCCTGCTGGTGCTCACCGCCGGACAGGACCCCGTACTCGTCGTGCCCACCCTGGAGGCCCCGGACGCCGAGAAGGCGGCGGGCGCGCCCGCGCTGACCCTGCGCGACTGGACCGACGGCAAGGACCCGTACGCGACGACGGCCCCGCTCCTCGACACCTCGGGACCCTTCGGGGTCAGCGACAACGCCTGGGCACTGCATCTGCTGGGCCTCCAGAAGGCACTGCCCGGCACCTCGTACGTCTCCCTCACCGAGGGCCTGCCGATGCTTCGGGCCGTCAAGGACGCGGCGGAACTGGAGCGTCTGACGGCGGCGGGAGAGGCCGCCGACGCGACGTACGAGGAGATCCTCAAGGTCTCCTTCGCCGGCCGTCGTGAGTCGGAGGTCGCCGGTGATCTCGCCGATCTGCTGCGGCGGTTCGGGCACTCACAGGTGGACTTCACCGTCGTCGGGTCGGGGCCGAACGGCGCCAACCCGCACCACGAGGCGGGCGAACGCGTCATCGAGAACGGCGACATGGTCGTCCTCGACTTCGGCGGACTGAAGCACGGCTACGGCTCCGACACCTCCCGCACCGTGCACGTCGGCGAGCCGACCGCCGAGGAGCGGCGGGTCCACGACGTCGTCAGCGAGGCCCAGGAAGCGGCGTTCCGGGCCGTACGGCCGGGCATCGCCTGCCAGGACGTCGACCGGGTCGCCCGCGCGCACATCACCGAGGCCGGGTACGGCGACCGCTTCATCCATCGCACCGGGCACGGCATCGGCGTCACCACCCATGAACCGCCCTACATGATCGAGGGCGAGGAACAGCCGCTCGTGCCCGGGATGTGCTTCTCCGTGGAGCCCGGAATCTACCTGCCGGGCCGTTTCGGCGTACGCATAGAGGACATCGTGACGGTCACCGAGGACGGCGGACGCCGCCTCAACAACACCTCCCGGGAGATGGCGGTCGTGCACTGACCACCCCCAGGAGACCCGGACCCCGAACGGCAGACGGCGCGACCATGACCCAGGCAGCGACACCCACCGCGGACACCGTGCGACGCCTCGTCCGCTCCCTTCTCCCGGACGGCGGCGGGCCCGAGATCCGGCCCGTCGCCGAGGGCGGCGAGCACTCCACCTGGTTCGTGGGCGCACGCCATGTGCTGCGGCTCGCCCCGGACCGCGAGGCCTCCCAGCGCCAGCGGCGCGAACTGCGGCTGCGCGACCTGGTCCGCCCCCACATCGGCGTCTCCGTGCCGGTGAGCATCGCGCACGGCGAGTGGGCGAGCGGCCTGACGTACACGCTCGACACACTGATCCCGGGCGGCTCGGGCGAGCGGCAGGACGTCTCCGCCGTGGGCGAGGCCGATCTGGCGGGACTGCTCACGGGACTGCGCGAGGTGCCGGTGCGCCAGGCCGAGGCGTTCGGCGTGCCCAGGGCCGCGCCACGGTCCCTGGAAGTGCTCCGGACCGCCGCCGAACGCGCCGCCGAACAGCTCGCCGCGGCCGACGAGTTCGACCCAGCCCGGCTCCACCAGCTGACAGCGCCCGCGGCCGGTCAGCTCGCCGCGCAGCCCGGCGCCGCCTTCCTCGTCCACCACGACCTCAAGGGCGAGCACCTCGTGGTCAGCGCCGACGGGCGCGTACGCGGCGTCCTCGACTGGACCGACGCGGTGGTCGGCGACCCGGCCGAGGACATCGCGGGCCTCGCGCTGGCCGTCGGCGCCCCCGCCGCCGTCCGGGCGGCCACCCTCGCCGGCTACGGCGCGCGCCCCTGTCTGCGCGGCCTGTGGCTCGCCCGCTGCGACACCCTCACCCGCCTCGCCGACCGCCTCCGCGACCACGACCACAGCCCCTTGCCGCTTCTCCGCTCCCAACTGCGGCGCTCGTGGGAGGCGATCCTCCTGGAACGGGTCACGGAACTGCGGGACGAGACGGACGAGACGCTCTAGGGCAACGCCGTCACCCCTGCAGAAGCACCACGCACGACTCGCCCGGCAGGCTCAACACCCCGTCCTCGCCCGGTACTTCCACCGGCTCCCACGCCGCCAGTACGCGGGCCGGCCGGGTGCCGAGGGGGATCGCCGCGGGATCCTTGCCGAGGTTCACGGCGACCCGGACGTCACCGCGACGGAAGGCGAGCCAGCGGGTGCGCTCGTCGAAGGCGACCTTGACGTCCGCGAGGTCAGGGTCGGAGAGGTCCGGCTGGGTGTGCCGCAGGGCGATGAGTTCGCGGTACCAGTCGAGCACGCGCGCGTGCAGCCCGTTCTCCGGCTCGGACCAGTCCAGGCAGGAGCGGTCCCGGGTGGCCGGGTCCTGCGGGTCGGGAACGTCCTCCTCGGCCCACCCGTGCGCCGCGAACTCCCGGCGCCTGCCCCGGCGTACGGCCTCCGCCAGCTCGGGATCCGTGTGGTCCGTGAAGAACTGCCAGGGCGTGCCCGCCGCCCACTCCTCGCCCATGAACAGCATCGGCGTGAACGGCCCGGTGAGCGTCAGCGCGGCCGCGCAGGCCAGCAGACCGGGGGAGAGGGACGCCGAGAGCCGGTCGCCCTGGGCGCGGTTGCCGATCTGGTCGTGGGTCTGCGCATACCCCAGGAGGCGGTGAGCGGAGACCTTCGTGAGGTCCAGCGGGCGGCCGTGCCGGCGACCGCGGAAGCTCGAGTACGTACCGTCGTGGAAGAAGCCCGAGGTCAGCGTCTTGGCGACCGAGGCGAGCGGGGACCGCCCGAAGTCCGCGTAGTAGCCCTGCGCCTCACCGGTCAGCGCGGTGTGCAGCGCGTGGTGGAAGTCGTCGTTCCACTGCGCGTGCAGCCCGAGCCCGTTCTCCTTGCGGGGCGTGATGACCCGCGGGTCCGCCAGGTCCGACTCGGCGATCAGGAACAGCGGCCGCCCCTGCTCCTCGGCGAACGTGTCCACGGCGGCCGACAGTTCCTCCAGGAAGTGGCACGCGCGCGTGTCGTGCAGCGCGTGCACGGCGTCCAGCCGCAGCCCGTCGAACCGGTAGTCGCGCAGCCACGCCAGCGCGCTGCCGAGCAGGAACGCACGCACCTCGTCCGAACCGGGCGCGTCCAGGTTCACGGCCGAGCCCCAGGGCGTGTGGTGCGTCTCGGTGAAATACGGCCCGAAGGCGGGCAGGTAGTTGCCGGACGGCCCCAGGTGGTTGTGCACGACGTCCAGGACGACACCGAGGCCCAGCTCGTGCGCCCGGTCGACAAAGCGCTTCAGCGCCTCGGGGCCGCCGTACGGCTCGTGCACCGCCCACAGCGACACGCCCTCGTACCCCCAGCCGTGCCGCCCCGGGAACGGGCACAGCGGCATCAACTCGACGTGAGTCACGCCCAGTTCCACCAGATGCCCGAGCCGCCCGGCGGCCGCGTCCAGCGTCCCCTCGCGGGTGTACGTGCCCACGTGCAGCTCGTACAGCACGGCGCCCGGCAGCCCGCGTCCCGACCACTCCGTACGCCACGCGTACCGCTCGTGGTCGACGACCGCGCTCAGCCCGTCGGGCCCGTCCGGCTGCCGTCGCGAGCGCGGATCGGGCAGTACGGGGCCGTCGTCCACCGCGAACCCGTACCGCGTCCCGTCCTGCGCCTCGGCCTCACCCGTCCACCACCCCACGCGCTCCGGATCGGGCTCCAACGCGCGCGTGGTGTCCGCGCAGTGGAGCGTCATGCGGTCGGCCTGTGGTGCCCACACCTCGAACTGCACGGACGGTTCTCCCTCGTCTGCTCACCGTGACGTCGCCGGTCCCATGGTGCGTCAAACGAGATCAATTCACCTTCGAATCCTCCGGATCGAACGACTTGAAAGGACCGGATCCGACGTAGGTGCTCCTCTGAAGTGCTGCGTTTTCTGGACACTCCGGCCGTGCTGCCAGACAATCGGCTCCGTGACGTCGTCCTCCGAGTTCCACACCTATCCCGCTCCCGCGCGGCTGTCGGACGCCGAGCGCGACCGGGCGCTGAGGGTGCTGCGGGAGGGCGTCGCCCAGGGAAGGCTCTCCCACGACACGTTCGTCCTGCGGATGGAACTCGCCTTCGCGGCCCGCACCTCGGACGAACTCGCCGCGCTCACCGCCGACCTGCGGACGGAGAACCGTTGGTCGCGGATGCTGTTCGGCACGGTCGAGGCGGTCTCCGGCTTCACCGTGCGGCTGCGCAGGGCGTGGCAGGCCGAGCGGCTTCCCAAGCTGCTGCTGCCCCGGCCGGAGAACCGGTATCCGCTGCGTATCGGCCGTGATCCGGCCAGCGGGTTGAGGCTCAGCCACGAGACGGTGTCGCGGGTGCACGCCGAGCTCACCCGTCAGGGTGGGATGTGGGTGCTGCGGGATCTGGGCTCCACCAACGGCACGTCCGTGAACGGGCGGCGTGTGATCGGTGCGGCCGTTGTTCAGGTCGGGGACCAGGTCAGTTTCGGGCGGATGGCGTTTCGGCTGGCCGCGGACTGACGCTTCGCTGCGTGGGAGAGCGGTCCTGCGGCTGCCGGTTCGTCGGCTGCGGGTTCGTCGTGGCTTGGCGCGCAGTTCCCCGCGCCCCTGAAGGGGCGCGGAGCCGGAGCCTCTGCCGGGTGGCCCCCTGCCGATGTGAACGTTTCGGACCTGCCGTGGTGTTGACGTACCTCCGTAGTCGTGACTCACTGTGCTTACGCCATGCACACCTAGTGAACCGATGGCTCTTCACAGCGGAGGTCAAGACGCTGCCGCCACTCCTCCGCTACCTGTCCGTCGACGAGCTTGGCGTGCGGGCGGCCGCGCTCGTCGACCGCCGCCCACGGGACGCCCGGCTGCGCCAAGTGGGCACGTCACGGGCCGGACTGCCCCTGTTGCTGCTGTCCGTCGGACACGGCAGCCGCCAGGCCCTGATCGTCGCGGGACCCCACGCCAACGAACCGGTCGGCGGCGCCACCGCCCTGCGGCTCGCCGAACGGGCTCTCGCCGACCCCCGGTTGTGCGACGGCGCCGACGTGACCTGGAACCTGCTGCTGTGCCTCGACCCCGACGGCGCCCGCCGCAACGAGGGCTGGCTGTCGGGTCCGTACACCCTCGGCCACTACTTCCGGCACTTCTTCCGCCCCGGCTTCCTCGAACAGCCCGAGTGGCTGCCCGACGGCGCGGCGGCGGCCGCCCTGCCGGAGACCCGCGCCCTGCTCGCCCTCCAGGACGAACTGCGGCCGTTCTTCCAGTGCTCCCTGCACGGTGTCGACGTGGGCGGCGGCTTCGTCGAGCTCACCCGCGACCTGCCCGGACTCGCGCCGCGCCTCGCACACATCGCGGGGCGCCTGGACATCCCGCTGGAACTCGGCCCGTACGACACGCTGTACTGGCCCACCCTCGGGCCCGCGGTCTACCGGATCCCGCCCCCGAGGCGCGGCGACCTGGCCGCGGCCATCACGGAGGCGGCGGTCGAGTCCACCTGGTTCCACCCGCACGCGTACGGCACGGTGACCGCCGTCGTCGAGGCGCCCATGTGGGGCGTGGCGGCCGTGGGGGACGGCTCGGCGCCCGCGGACACCGACGGGGCCCTGCGGGCCGTCAGTCGCACCCTGCGGCGCGACACGGCCCTTCTGGAGGTCCTGCTGGCCCGTATCCGCCCCTCCCTGGGCACGGCTCCGGACGCGGACCGTCTCCTCGCCCCGGTCGACGACTATTTACTCGTCTGCCCCGGCCTCGCCGACTCCTGGGACCCCGACACCGGTCCTGACACCGACGCGGACGGCGGCGCGCGTCCGCTGCCGCCGCTGGACACGGCCCGGCTGACCGCGCTGCGCATCTCCGGGCGGCGGATAGCGCTGCGCACGGCGGGGCTGCTGCGCCAGTTGGTGACCGCCGCCGGGCACGACCCGTCCGGCGCGACGGCCGACCTCGACCGGCTCATCGACGAGTGGTGCGCGGACTATCACGACGGCCACGGGGCTCGCTGGATCCCGGTGGCGCGGCAGGTCGAGTACCACGCGCGCGTGGTACTCGCCGCGTTCGACCTGGCCCGGCACCAGGCACCCGCCGCGCCGCCCGGCGCGAGTCCGCTCGGCACGCCTCCGATGAGGGCCGAAGTGCCGTTCGAGTGAGTCGGGGTGGGCCTCGGGGCCTCGTGTGCCGATGCACAGGCAATGACGAACACTCACAAAGCGAGGGCCGCCGTACGGGCCTGTCTGCTGACCGCCTGTGCCCTCCTCGTGGCGGGTTCCGTGCCTGCCCGGGCGGCGGCGCCCCCGGAGTCGCTCGCGGGCAACTGGCTCTACGTCACCGTCACCCGCGGCGACGCCCGCTCCAGCGACACGCGCGGCACGCTGCTTCTGTGCGACCCGCCCCAGGGCCACGCGCACGCGGTACGGGCCTGCGCGGAACTCCGTGCCGCGGGCGGCGACATCGGCCGCATCCCGCCCAAGGAGGTCTACTGCCCGATGATCTACGCGCCGGTGACCACCTCCGCGCGTGGCGAGTGGGGCGGCCGCGCGGTCACCTACAAGGAGACGCACTCCAACTCCTGCGTGATGGCCGCGCGGACGGGATCGGTGTTCGCCCTGTCGGACTGAGCCCCTCGCGGCGAACCGCCGGGCACGCGCGCGAGCCGACCGCCGGGCACGCGCGCGTGCCGCAAGAAGAGATCCACGCGCGCGTGCCGCAGAAACAGCCCCCACGCGCGCGTGCCTCACGCCGCCCGGTCCCTGGCGTGCCGTGCCGCCGCCACCACCGTGCGGCTCTGGTGCTCGACCTGATGCTCCAGCGGCACCCAGCGCGCCCGGAAGCGTTCCGCGAACGCCTCGCTCCAGGACGCGACCAGGCGCTCCAGAGGGGGCGCGGCGTGGTCGTCGGCCTCCTGGAGGACCCGCAGGAGCATCGCCGCGGCCCGCAGTGGGAGCCGTCGGCCGAACGCGTCCACGCTTCCCACGTACGCCATCGTCGAGTCCGCGGGCGGCGCCTGCGCCCAGTCGCCCGCCAGCCCCGGCACCAGCTCCAGCGCCCACTTGGCGGCGCGCAGCAGCGGACCGTCCGGTCCGGGCAGGCGTGGCAGCGCCTCGGCGAGGACGCTCTCGACCTGGATCGCGTCCTGGAGGAGGCGACGCGCGAGACGTCGCATCGCCGCCGCCGGGGCGGGATGCGGCGCGGGATCGTCGACCAGGTCGCTCGCCCACATCGGCACCTCGACGACCGCGGTCAGACCGCCGTACCGGTGGGCGTGGTACCAGGTGCTGTGCCGGGCGTCGTCCGGCATGCTCGGGTACGCCAGGTCCGAACCCGGGGCGGGCATCACATGCACACCCGGGCCGGAGGCGGGCCAGCCGGCGGCGTCCGAGGCGCCCGTCTCCACCGGGATGTTCAGCTCCGCCGCGGACTTGGCGAACGGTTCGGCGAGACCCGGGATGTCCTTGGTCAACTGCACCCAGCTGCCACCGAGATCCGTTCCGTGGAGGGTGACCTGGAGGTAGGGGCGGAGTTCGTCGATGACCCGGGTCAGGGCCCGCGTCTCGGGCGGCAGCCGGTCGGGCGGCAGCACGGACGGCGACCACTCGGGCTGTTCGGGGCCCGCCGGGCGGAAGAAGCCGAGGTGGTAGTCGAGCAGAGTGCGCGGCGCCGGCGTCACATGGAGACTGGCGCCGTCCGGGTCCGCGCAGAGCATGAAGTGCCAGGAGGTGTCGGCCCGCAACTCCCGGTCGCACAGGACCCGTTCCGCCAGCGACAGAAGGGTGGAGCCGCCCGTGGGCTCGTTGGCGTGGGCGCCCGCGACGACCAGCACCGCGCGCGCGGCGTGGCCCACGGAGAGCATGTGCAGGGGCCGGCCGGCGCGCGAGGAACCGACCTGTCTGAGCGAACACAGGCCCGGCCGGTGGGCCGCCAACGCCCGGGCCGAGGAGACGATTTCGGTCACACTGGGGTAGCGCAGCTCCGGCAGGAGACTCACCCCCGACTAGGTCCGCCCGGCGTCGCAATCCGCAGTACTCCACGGACCGGATGAACTGTCAAGGACGTGAAGGGGCGCCACCGGGGAGCGCCCAGCAGCATTTACCGGTAGCCGGGGGGCAATTCAACCCCGGACGGCGGGCGCGGCCCGGGCCCTCCGCCGGGCGCCGCCGGTCAGCCGCCCGCCCCGGAGCCGGCGCCGGAGTCGTCGATCCGCTCCAGCAGCACCACCGGCAACGGTCCGAAAAGCTCCTCCACGCGCGCGTGCCCCGTGAACTCCCGTCCCGGAGCGAGCAGGTCGGCCCACCGCCCCGCGGGCAGCGCCAGAACCGTGTCGCGCCAGCCGCCCGCCTCCTCCAGGCGCAGCGACAGCCGGGTGACGGCCGTGACCACCTCCCCGGAGCGCGCGAACGCCACACAGTGCGCGGCGCCGGGACCCTCCGCGGGAAGCGGCGTGTACGTCGCCGACTCGCCGAAGACGGCGGGCCGCCGCCCGCGCAGCCGCAGCGCGGCCCCGGTGAGCGCGGCCTTCTCGGCGGACAGGCCGCCCGGGTCGACCGGCGGGAAGTCTGCGGGCCGCCGGTTGTCCGGGTCCACCAGAGCGCGGTACTCGACTTCCGTGCCCTGATAGAGATCCGGCACGCCCGGCATCGTCAGATGGACCAGCGCGGCCCCCAGGACGTTGGCGCGCACATGCGGCTCGACGGAGTTCCTGAACCCGGCCACCAGTTGCCCCGGCGTCCCGCACGGCCCCGCCTTGAGGAACTCCGCCACGGCGGCCTCGTACGCGGGATCCTGCTCGGTCCACGAGGTGCCGAGGCCCGCCTCGCGGACGTGCTTCAGCAGCGCGCCCTGGAGCCGCTCCCCGGCCGCGGGACCGAGCCCGACCGCCGTCTGCCACGCGGCCCAGGCCACCTGCGGATCCGGCGCGCCGACCCCTTCGGCCGCCGTCCACCCGGTCACCTCCGCCAGCAGGTCGGCCCACCGCGCCGGCATCTGTGTGAGCACCGAGATCGCCGCCCGTACGTCGGCGCTGCGCTTGGTGTCGTGCGTGGACAGGACGGTGCCGGTGGCGGGCCAGTCGCGCTGCACGCGCGCGCAGTACGCGTGGAAGTCCTCCGGGGACACGGCCGGGGACCCCGGTTCGCCGCCCACCTCGGTCGCCGACAGCAGCGGGACGTACCGGTAGAACGCCGTGTCCTCCACGGACTTGGCCCGCAGCGCCGACGCGGTCTGCGCGAACCGCGCACGGAACGCCTCGTACTCGGGTCCTTCGCCGATCCGGCCGAGCACCAGGTCCCGTACGAGATCGACCGCCTGGGCCTCCTCGGGCACCTGGAAGGCCTGGCGTGCCTCGTCGGCGGCCTCCTCGGTGACGACCGACGCGGCGTCGCCGGAGGTGTAGGGCCGGTAGACCTCCATGCGGACGAGGAGCTCCCGCAGAGCGGTGCGCAGGGCCCAGGGGGCGCGGTCACGCGACGCGGTGTCGGGCGAGGTGCGGCACAGACGGTCCGCCTCGCGCGTGAGCCGGTCGACCTCGGCGGCCAGCTCGTGATGGACCACCTTGTACGCGGCCCGCCGCACGGTCGCCTCCCAGACGCCCCCACGGTCGGCCTGGGGGGCCGCGAACCGCCGGTACTGGCCGAGGAGTTCCCCGGCGCCCGCCGGGTCCGTGAAGAGGCCGTCCATGTGCCGCAGCGCGTCGTATCCGGTGGTGCCGGCGACCGGCCAGGCGGCGGGCAGCGGTTCGCCGTCGGCGAGGATCTTCTCGACGACCGTCCAGCGCCCGCCCGTCGCCTCGTGGAGACGGCGGAGATACGCGTCGGGGTCGGCGAGGCCGTCCGGGTGGTCGATCCGCAGCCCGTCGACCACACCCTCGTCCAGCAGCTGGAGGATCTTCCCGTGCGTGGCCGCGAACACCTCCGGGTCCTCGACGCGCACCCCGATGAGCTCCGAGATGCTGAAGAACCGCCGGTAGTTGAGCTCGGTGCGGGCCAGCCGCCACCACCCCAGGCGGTACCACTGCGCGTCCAGCAGCCTGGGCAGCGGCAGCTTCTCCGTGCCTGCCCGCAGCGGGAACACGTGGTCGTAGTAGCGCAGGACGTCCCCGTCGACCTCCAGGGCGCCGGTCTCCGCGCCGAGGGCCTGCCCCAGCACCGGCAGCAGCATCCGCCCCTCGTGGGCCCGCCAGTCGATGTCGAACCAGCGCGCGTACGGCGAGTCGGGGCCCTCGCGCAGCACCTCCCACAGGGCGTGGTTGTGGCGCGGGGCCATCGCCATGTGGTTCGGCACGATGTCCACCACGAGGCCCAGACCGTGCTCCCGCGCGGTGCGCGACAGGGACCGCAGCCCCGCCTCGCCGCCGAGTTCGTCCCGCACGCGCGCGTGGTCCACGACGTCGTAGCCGTGCCCCGAACCCGGAACCGACTCAAGGACCGGCGACAGATGCAGATGCGAGACGCCGAGCGAGGCCAGATACGGGACGGCCGCCTCGGCCGCTCCGAAGGGGAACTCCGGTTGCAGCTGGAGCCGGTAGGTGGCGGTCGGCGCGGCGGGGGCCACCGGGTCGGGACGCTCAGGTGTCATGGGAACCTACGTACCCGCCCGGGGGCCTTTCGTGTCATCAGACACGCGCGGAGACGCGCCCGAAGGGGCGCGGGGAACTGCGCGACCGGCCACGGACGGCCCGCAGCCGGTCGACGCAGTCCAGCGGGGCGGCTCACGCCGGTCGCTGCAGTACCATCATGCTTCGGTCGACCAGGGACAGGCGGTCGCCCGCCTGGACCTTCGCGCCCGTGCCCCGTTCCAGGCCGGAGGGCCGCGCCGTGTCGACGACGACCTGCCACTGGCGTCCGTGGTTGACCGGTACCACGAACTCCAGCGTCTTCGGCGAGGCGTTGAACATCAGCAGGAACGAGTCGTCGCTGATGCGCTCACCGCGCGGCCCCGGTTCCGAGATCGCGTTGCCGTTGAGGAACACCGACAGCGCCCGCGCCTGCGTGGAGTCCCAGTCGCGCTGGGTCATCTCCTCGCCCTCGGGGGTGAACCAGGCGATGTCCGACAGCTCGTCGTGGGTGCCCTCCACGGGCCGGCCGTGGAAGAACCGGCGCCGCCGGAAGACCGGATGGTCCCGGCGCAGCCACACCATCGCGCGGGTGAACTCCAGCAGCTCGGCGTCGCCCTCGCCCTCGGCGTTCTCGGGCCACGGCACCCAGGACAGCTCGTTGTCCTGGCAGTAGGCGTTGTTGTTGCCGCTCTGCGTGCGCCCGAACTCGTCGCCGTGGCTCAGCATCGGCACGCCCTGGGAGAGCATCAGCGTCGCGGTGAAGTTCCGCATCTGACGCGCCCGCAGTTCCAGGACCTCCGGGTCGTCGGTGTCGCCCTCGACCCCGCAGTTCCACGACCGGTTGTGGCTCTCGCCGTCGCGGTTGTCCTCGCCGTTCGCGTCGTTGCGCTTCTCGTTGTACGACACCAGGTCGTGCAGCGTGAACCCGTCGTGGCAGGTGACGAAGTTGATCGACGCCAGCGGGCGCCGCCCGTCGTCCTGGTAGAGGTCCGAGGAGCCGGTGAGTCGGGACGCGAACTCCGCGAGCGTCTGCGGCTCGCCGCGCCACATGTCCCGTACGGTGTCGCGGTACTTTCCGTTCCACTCGGTCCACAGGGGCGGGAAGTTGCCCACCTGGTAGCCGCCCTCGCCGACGTCCCAGGGCTCGGCGATCAGCTTCACCTGGGAGACCACGGGGTCCTGCTGCACGAGATCGAAGAACGACGACAGCCGGTCCACCTCGTGGAACTGCCGGGCCAGGGTCGCCGCCAGGTCGAATCGGAACCCGTCGACGTGCATCTCGGTGACCCAGTAGCGCAGCGAGTCCATGATCAGCTGGAGCACGTGCGGGGAGCGCATGAGCAGCGAGTTGCCCGTTCCCGTGGTGTCCATGTAGTAGCGGGGATCGTCCGTGAGCCGGTAGTACGAGGCGTTGTCGAGCCCCTTGAAGGACAGCGTCGGCCCCAGGTGGTTGCCCTCGGCGGTGTGGTTGTAGACCACGTCGAGGATGACCTCGATACCGGCCTCGTGCAGCGCCCGGACGGCCGACTTGAACTCCAGGACCTGCTGTCCGCGGTCGCCCCAGGAGGCGTACGCGTTGTGCGGGGCGAAGAAACCGATGGTGTTGTAGCCCCAGTAGTTGTTGAGGCCCATGTCGACCAGACGGTGGTCGTTCACGAACTGGTGAACGGGCATCAGTTCCAGTGCCGTGACGCCCAGTTCGGTCAGGTGTTCGATGATGGCGGGGTGGGCGAGGGCCGCGTACGTGCCGCGCAGCTCGTCGGGCAGCCCCGGGTGCCGCATCGTCAGGCCCTTCACATGGGCCTCGTACAGGAGCGTGTGGTGGTACTCGGTGCGCGGGCGCCGGTCGTCGCCCCAGTCGAAGTACGGGTTGACCACCACGGAACTCATCGTGTGGGGCGCCGAGTCCAGGTCGTTGCGCCTGCCGGGCGACCCGAAGTGATAGCCGTACACCTCCTCGCCCCATTCGATGCCGCCGCTTATGGCCTTCGCGTAGGGGTCGAGCAGCAGCTTCGCGGAATTGCAGCGCTGTCCCCGCTCGGGCGCGTACGGACCGTGCACACGGAAGCCGTACCGCTGGCCCGGCATGATGCCGGGCAGGTACGCGTGCCGTACGAACGCGTCGGTCTCGCGCAGCTCTATCGCCGTCTCCGAGCCGTCGTCGTGCAGAAGGCACAGCTCGATCCGGTCGGCGGCCTCCGAGAAGACCGCGAAGTTGGTGCCGGCGCCGTCGTACGTGGCTCCGAGTGGGTACGCCTGTCCAGGCCAGACCTGCATGGATGCAACTCTTCCAGTTGTGCGGCGTCGCCGGGGGCGACTCCCGCCCGAGTCTCCCCGAAAGTGATGGAACCACCTATGACTTACGTCCCTCTTACCGAGCGACCAGTGCATACGCGGTATGCCGAACCAGTGGGACTCGAGCGACTCCTAGAGATTCAGGGGGAGTAGGGGGAAATGTGCGCACGATAGTGCACCGCCATCTGGGCAAGGTGGTGGCGGGTGCGGCCATCGCGGTCGCCGGGACCGCCGTCATGGTCGGGATCACCCTGCCGGGCTCGGCGGGCGCCGACGACTCCGGTGGCGGCAACGGAGCGGGCCAGACCTCCCAGCAGGCCGGACAGAGCCAGGACCAGGCTCAGGGGGCCGTGCAGCCCGGCGTCGTCGAAGAGGCCCCGGCCGAGGGCGACAAGGGCAAGGGGCGCGACCCGCTCACCGACGACGAGACCGAGCGTGTCGAGAAGCTCGCCCTCGACCAGCAGCTCTTCCGCACCAGCGAGAACGTCGAGGGCGACAAGGGTCCCCAGCGGATCACCGTCGACCTCGCCGAGCCCGAGGAGAGCGAACTGGACGACCCGAACGCGCCGCGCCGCGCCGAGGTGTCGTTCTACGACTACAAGGACGACTCGCTCGTCACCAAGACCGTGAACCTCGACACCGGCAAGGTCGAGGGGACGGACACCCAGCACGGCGTCCAGCCGCCGATCAGCCGTGCCGAGACCGTCGAGGCCGCGCAGCTCCTGATCGGTGACCGGCTCGGCGCCGGCCTGAAGGCCGACTTCAAGGACGCCACCGGCAAGGAGCTGACCACTCCCGACCAGCTGCTGCTCAACAGCATGGTCTACCGGGCGAACTCCGGCACGCCCGCGGCCCTCGCCGACTGCGGCAAGCACCGCTGCCTGCGGCTCTTCGTGAAGGCCAAGAACGGTCCCTGGATCGACAGCCGTGACCTGGTGGTCGATCTGAGCGCCCGGAAGATCGCCAAGGTCGGCTGACCCGCCCTTCCGTTCGGCCTCTCGCGTTCACCGGCCTCGGAGCACCGGGGGTCGGTTCACCTTTCCAACTTTCCTGCTTGTGCAAGGGAGTCATTTCTTCATGCGCGTGAACAACATCGGTCGCGCCCGCAGGCGGACGGCGGTGGGCCTCTCGGTGGCCGCCCTGACCGTCGGCGCCACCACGGCCGCGGGACCGGCCGTCGCCCAGCCCAAGGCCGCCCCCGCGGCGGCCGCCGACTGCAGCGCGGCCTACAAGATCGAGCAGACACTCGCCACCGGCACCAAGTGGTCGATGTGCTGGCACTACGAGAGCGAGGCCGGGCTCGTCCTGGAGAACGTCTCGTACAAGCCCAAGGGCGAAGCCGCCCCCATACGTGTCCTGACGAGCGCGAAGCTCGCCCAGATCCACGTCCCCTACGACGACGGTTCGGTCGAGTACGACGACCTCACCGGCGCCGGATTCGGCCAGGGCCTGATGGACATGGCCCCCGGCGAGTGCCCCGGCGGCACCATCAAGACGGTCAAGGTCCCCGACGCCTGGGACCCGGAGCACCCGAACGTCAAGGGCCTGTGCACCACGACCCGTTCGCGCGGCCACGCCTACCGCATGCAGGGCGACTCGGCGAGCAAGGTCTTCCAGCAGCAGGGCAAGGACCTGCTCGTCTACACCGTCAACCAGGTCGGCTGGTACGAGTACATCACCGAGTGGCGCTTCTCGGACGACGGCGCGATCAACATGAACGTCGGCGCCACCGGCAGCCTCTCGCCCGGCGACTACGACGCCGGTGACGGCCGCGGCTGGCCGATCGGCAAGGGCGCCAAGTCCTACGCCACCAGCCACAGCCACAACGTCTTCTGGCGGCTCAACTTCGGCCTCGACGGCAACTCCAAGAACAAGGTCGAGCAGTACGACTCCGTGGTCAGCCCGCCCGCCGCCAACGGCGAGGCGCCGCGCAACAAGACCACCCGCACGCCGATCACCAAGGAACTCGCGGGCGACGCCAAGAACATGCGCTGGTGGCGCGTGGTCAGCACGACCGGCAAGAACAAGGACGACCACGCCCGCTCGTACGAACTCGTCCCGGGCGCCACCTCGAAGTACCCGGGCCGCAGTTACACCAAGCACGACGTCTACTTCACCCAGTACAAGAAGTGCGAGCAGTTCGCCAGCAACAACCTGCGCAACTGCGGTACCGGAGCCGGTAAGTCCGTCGACAAGTGGGTCAACGGACAGAACCTCACGCACCCCGTGGCCTGGGTGAACATCGGTTTCCACCATGTCGCCCGGGACGAGGACCAGCAGCCCATGCCGGTCCACTGGCAGGGCTTCTCGCTGGCCCCGCGTGACGTCACCGCTATGAATCCGCTCACTCCGCCGGAGCTGGCCGATCAGAACGGCCAAATAGAACGCGGTAGTTGAGAAACGACCTGTCCATCCGGCTGCACCGTCCGCCGCTCCCGGAGTACCCTTCCTTGATCGTTGGCTGGGGGAGTGCTCGGGGGAGCGGAAGGCGGTGCGCGGGTGGGGTCCGGAGGGCTGGAGTTGCCCCCTGGTGACGGCGGTCACGAGGGGAGCTCCACGGATGCCCCACCGGGCGCGGTGTCCCTGGCGCGACCGATGGAGATCGGAGCGGAGCTGGACTGGGGCGCCGACGCCTGGCGCGAGGTGCGTACGCGCGCCCAGCGGGCGGGCCGGGCCTACATCTGGCTGAACCTCGTCGAACAGCGGCTGCGCGCGGTCGTGGCCGCTGTTCTGCGCCCGATCTACGAACCCGTCCACGGCGAGGACGACTGGGTGGTCGCCGCCGCGGGACCCGCGGGGCAGGAGTGGGTGCAGCGCGCCGTCGCCGTACGCGAAGTCAGCCGCCGCAAGGGCTACTTGCTCGATCCCGCCGACGACAACGTCCTGAGCTTCCTCACGTTGCCCCAGTTGCGCGAGCTGATGGTGCAGCACTGGCCGTGCTTCGAGCCGTACTTCGACGAGCGCCGGGACGTCGAACTCGCCCTGGACGAACTGGAAGTCACCCGCAACGTCGTCTCGCGCAACAGGGCGCTGTCCGAGGCCGTTCTCGCCCAGGCCGAGCGGGCCTCCGCGAAGCTCCTGGAGATACTCGGCGCGGGCAGTGACGTACCGTCCGCGCGCCGGCTCCCCGTCGACGCGGTCGAGAACCTCGTCGGCGACCGGTACGCGGACGTGGTGGGCGTGCACTCGGACCGGGTGCGGCTGATGCGGCAGTTCCCCGCCGAGGACATCTTCGGCGGAGCGCGCCGCCTGGACGCCATCGGTATCGGCCTCAATCTCCTCGTGCAGAACTTCTCGGGGCGGCGGCTCGTCAGGCTGGCCGAGTCCGGCTGCCGGGTGCGGCTGCTGTTCCTGAACCCGGCCTCCAGCGCGGTCAAGCGCCGTGAGCGTGAACTCGGCATCAAGCGGGGCGAGTTGAGCCGCTCCGTCGAGATGAACATCCTGCACATGCGCCGGGTCCGGGCCCGGCTGCGCGATCCCGGCGCCTTCGAGATCCAGGTCTACGACGAGACGCCCCGCTTCACGGCGTACCTCGTCGACGGGGACGGGCCGGACGGCATAGCGGTCGTGCAGTCGTATCTGCGGCGGACACGCGGGATGGAGGCGCCGGTGCTCGTGCTGCGCGGCGGGGGGCGGGTGTTGAAGCCGGACGAGGTCGGCGAAGAAGGGCTTTTCGGGACGTATCGCGAGGAGTTCGAGGTGGCTTGGGCAGATTCGCGGCCTGTGTCCTGACGGGCGTCAAGCGGAATGCGGTCGTCGGATTGTCAGTGGCCCATGGGATCGTGGAGGTCATTGGGGGATCGCACCACGAAGAAGGGGGCCGGCATGGGTTGGCACGGGGAATTGCTGGTCGGCTTCGACCTGGAGACGACCGGGACGGATCCGCGCGAGGCGCGCATCGTCACCGGGGCCGTGATCGAGGTCAGGGGGACAGAGCCGGTCGGGCACCGCGAATGGCTCGCCGACCCGGGAGTCGAGATCCCGGCGGACGCGGTGGCGGTGCACGGGATCAGCAACGAAAGGGCGACGGCCGACGGCAGGCCCGCCGATGAGGTGGCCGACGCGATCGCCTCGGTCCTCGTCTCGTACTGGCAGTCGGGCGTCCCGGTCGTGGCGTACAACGCGGCCTTCGACCTGACGCTGCTCTCCGCCGAACTGCGGCGGTACGGACTGCCGTCACTGCGCGACCGGCTCGGCGGAATCGACCCCGCGCCGGTCATCGACCCGTACACGATCGACCGCTCCGTGGACCGCTACCGCCGCGGCAAGCGGAACCTCGAAGCGGTCTGCGCGGAGTACGGCATCGCGCTCGACTCCGCCCACGACGCCTCGGCGGACGCCCTGGCCGCGGCCCGTCTCGCCGGCGCGATAGCCGCCCGCCATCCCAAGGTCGCCGCCCTCGGCCCGGCGGAGCTCCACCGCCGCCAGATCGAGTGGTACGCGGAATGGGCGGCCGACTTCCAGAGCTTCCTGCGCCGCAAGGGGGACGCGACGGCGGTGGTGGACGGGGTGTGGCCGCTGCGGGACCTGACGGACGAGCGCGTCTGAAGCGCTCGTTCACACCGCTCGTTGGGCCTCTTCAGTGCCTTGGCGCTCCGCTGGGAGAGCCTGCTGAATGAGGTCGTCCTTGAGCTGCGGGTCCGCTGTGGCTGGTCGCGCAGTTCCCCGCGCCCCTGGCGGGGCGGTGGCTCGGTGGGCGCGTTCGATGGACTGGCCCCAGTACGTTCCGGCGACCATCATCGCCGCGCCGAGACCCGTGACCGGGGTGAAGTGGTCGCCGGCCAGGGCGATGCCGACCGCGGCGGCCCAGATCGGTTCGGTGCCGAGCAGGAGGCTGGCCCGGCTCGCCGAGGTGCGCTGGACGGCCCACGTCTGCGCGAGGAAGGCGAACACGCTGCAGAACAGGGCGAGATAGAGCAGTTGGGCCCAGCCCGCGACGCCGATGTGGGCGAGCGTGGACAGTTCGCCGGACGCGGGCAGCAGGAACAGCGCCGAGCCCACGAGGGTCTGCACGGTGGTCAGCCGCAGCGGGCGGATCGCACGGTTCACGGTGAGCCGGCCGACGAGTGCCACATGCACCGCCCGGATCAGCGCCGCGCCGAGCATCAGCAGGTCGCCGAGGCGGGGCGCGTGGAAGCCGTTGCCCGACATGAGGAGGCCGACGGCCAGCAGGCACACACCGGCGGCCGCGTAGAAGGACAGCGGGAGGCCGCCGCGGTGGCCCGTGCGGTCGAGGAGGGGAGTGATCACGATGGTCAGGCTGATGATCAGCCCCGCGTTCGCGGCACTCGTGTGGGCGACGCCGTATGTCTCCACCACCAGGACGGCCGCCTGGGTGACCCCCAGCGGCACACCGATCCGGAGCTCGTCGCGGGTCCACCCGCCGGACTTCCGGTCGGTGGCGAGCAGACCGAGACAGGCGATCGCGGACAGGGCGTAGCGGGCGAACAGCACCACCAGTACGGGCAGTACGGCGGTGGCGGTCTGGGCGGACAGATAGCTGGAACCCCAGACGAGGGCGACAAGGAGGAGTACCGCATCGGTACGGCGGGCATCGGGCACGCGCTCACCCTGCACCGTCCACGTCCCTGAAGCCCAGAGCCAACTTCTTAAACGATCCTTTAGCATCCCTACATCGGGAACGAGGCGATCCCTGGCACAGGAACTGGCACGAGAGCTGGGACGAGGACATGGACGAACGGCAGCTGAGGATCCTGCGTGAGCTGGGCGAACTCGGCAGCGTCACCGCGGTCGCCGAGGCGCTGCTCGTGACGCCCTCGGCGATCTCCCAGCAACTGAGGCTGCTCCAGCGCGCGATCCCCGTCCCGCTCACCGAGCGCCAGGGCCGGCGGCTGGTGCTCACCGACGCCGGGCAGGCGCTGGCCGGGGCGGCGATCGAGGTGGAGACGGCGCTGGAGCGGGCCCGGCACACCGTCGCGGAGTTCGTCGACCGGCCGGACGGCGAGGTGTCGGTGGCGGCCTTCCACAGTGCGGCCTCGGCGTTCTTCCCGCTGCTGCTCCAGGCGCTCGCCGCGCCCGGCGGGCCGCAGCTGTCCCTCGCCGACGCGGATGTGACGCAGGACGACTTCCCGCCGCTGACCAGGGAGTACGACCTCGTCCTCGCGCACCGCCTCGAACACACCCCGGGCTGGCCGCGTACGGTCACGGCCATCACCCTGCTGCGCGAACCGCTCGACGTGGCGATGCCCGCCGACCACCCGCTGGCCGTCAAACGGCGGCTCACCCCGCGTGACGTGGCCGGCGAGCCGTGGATCACGGCGCACGACGGCTTCCCGGTGGTGGCGACCATCGACGCCATCGCCACGGCCGCGGGCCGTCGGCTCCGGCTCGCCCACCGCATCAACGAGTTCGCTGTGGTAGCCGAGGCCGTCGCCGCCGGAGGGGGCCTCGCCCTGATGCCCCGCTGGACGATGCGCCCGCACCCCGCGCTGGTGCTCAAGCCGCTCAGCGGCGTTCAGGCCCGGCGGCACATCGACGCGCTCCACCGCCCCGAACGCACGGCCCGCAAGGCCGTACGGACGGTCCTCGCGGAACTGGACCGGGCGGCCGGGACGATCCGCGGCCGCGGCTGACCAGATTCCCGGGAGAGGGATCTCAGAAGGGATACCAGCGGACCGTTTCGTCGCCGTCCCTCAGTGATGCCACCCGGCGCTCGAACTCCGCCAGTGCCTTCGGATTGCTCGGTGCGTGCTGGGAGACCCAGGCGCAGCTGGCCGTCTCGCGCGCCCCGCGCAGCACCCCGCAGCCGTCCCACTCGCGTACGTCCCAGCCGTACGTCCCGGTGAATGCGTCGTACGCCCCGGCGGGCAGCCCGTACCGGTCGCGGGACAGCGCCATGACCACGAGGTCGTGTTCGCGCAGGTCGGTGGAGAAGGTCTCCAGGTCGACCAGGACCGGCCCGTCGGGGCCGATGTGGACGTTGCGGGGCAGCGCGTCGCCGTGAATCGGGCCCGGCGGCAACTGCGGGGTGAGTGCGGCGGCGGCCGTGGCGAAGCCGTCGCGCCGGTCCCGCAGGAACGCGGCGTCCGCCGGGTCGACCGCGTCGCCCGCGAGCCGCAGCCACCGCTCGACCCCGCCCAGCAGTTCGCGGCGCGGCAGCGTGAAGGCGGGGGAGGGCAGGGCGTGCACCAGGCGAAGCAGCTCGGCGAGATCGCCGGGTCCGGCGGGACGTACGGAAGAGGGCAGCCGGTGCCACACGGTCACGGGGTGACCGGACACGGACCGCGCCTCGGGCTCGGCGGCCCGCACCGCGGGGACGCCCTCATCGGCGAGCCAGACGGCGATGGCCAGTTCCCGCCGCGCCCGGTCGAGGAGTTCGGCGTCCCGGCCCACCTTGACCACCAGATCACCGGCTGCGAACACGGCGTTCTCACCCAGCGCGAGCAGTTCCGCGCCCCGGTCGAAGCCTGCCTCGGCGAGCACGTCCCGCGCCTGTGCCTCGTCCATCACTCGCCTCCCGTGGAGCCCTTGGTTCTCGTCCGGATGTCGTGCGGTTCTCGTCGCGTCGGCGGTCGAGATCACGCCATACGCCGCCCAGTGTCGCATTCGCACTGGTGGGAGCCCTCAGGAGGGTGTGTGTGCTGCCTTGACGGCGTGTCAGTACATCAGCACGATGACGAGGGCCGCCGGGACGGCCAGACCCGTACGAGCCGCCCGAAGGAGCTGATTTCGTGACATCGGCGACCGTGAGGAAGCGGTCAGTGAAACGGTCAGCGAGGGGTGCGCCGGGTGGAGGCAGAGGAGGAGGGCGAGGCGGCGGCCCGAGGGACCGCCTCGTCGACCACGGCGCCTGGTTCCTGGTGCTGCCCGCGCTGATCCCGATCCTGGTGCTCAGCGTCGGACCGCTCCTCTACGGCATCGCGCTGGCGTTCACCGACTCCCAGTCGGGCCGCACCGAGCCCACCCAGTGGATCGGGACCCTCAACTTCCAGGACCTGCTGCACGACACACTGTTCTGGGACTCGTTCCGGATCGGTCTGCTGTGGGCGGTGGGGGTCACGGTCCCGCAGTTCCTCCTGGCCCTCGGCCTCGCTCTGCTGCTCAACGAGAACCTCCGCTTCCGCTGGCTGGCACGGTCGCTCGCGATCATCCCGTGGGCGATGCCCGAGGTGGTCGTCGGCATCATGTGGCGGCTCGTCTACAACCCGGACGCGGGCATCCTCAACGAGACGATCCGCGACCTGGGTCTGGGCGACGGCCGCGACTGGCTGAGCGGCCTCGCCACCGCCCTGCCCGCGGTGATCGTGGTCGGCGTCTGGGCGGGCATGCCCCAGACGACGGTCGCCCTGCTCGCCGGACTGCAGAACACCCCGCGCGAACTGCACGAGGCCGCGGCGATGGACGGCGCGGGCGCCTGGCGCCGCTTCCGCACGGTGACCTGGCCCGCCCTCAAACCGGTCGCGCTCGCCATCACCGCACTCAACTTCATCTGGAACTTCAACTCCTTCGCCCTGGTGTACGTCCTGACCAGCGGCGGACCCGGCGGGCGCACCCGGCTGCCGATGCTGTTCGCCTACGAAGAGGCCTTCCGCTACGGGCAGTTCGGGTACGCGGCGGCGATGGGGTGTGTGATGGTCGCGGTGATCTCGGTGATCCTCGCCCTCCATCTCGTCGGCCGGCTGAGGGGAGGCGAGGACGCGTGAAGACCCGGAAATCGGCTCGCGCGGGCCAGTACCTCGCGCTCCTCGCCTATCTCGTCTTTCTCGCCTTCCCCTTCCTCTGGCTGATCTCCACCGCTTTCAAACCGCCGCGAGAGCTGGGGAGTCTGCATCCGACCTGGATCCCCAAGGACCCGACGCTCGCCAACTTCCGGCAGGCCTTCGACGAACAGCCCCTGCTGGACGCCGCGTTGAACTCGCTGATCGCGGCGGTCGGCGCGGCGGTGATCGCCGTACTGATCGCGACCCCGATGGCGTACGTCATGGCCCGGCACCGCACTCGGCTCGCGAGGGCCGCGACCGGCTGGGTCGTGGTCAGCCAGGCCTTCCCGTTCGTGCTGGTGATCATCCCGCTGTTCCTGGTCCTGAAGAACCTGCGGCTGATCAACTCCGTACCAGGTCTGATCATGGTGTACGTCGTCTGGGCGCTGCCGTTCGCACTGTGGATGCTCGTGGGGTACGTACGGGCCGTGCCGACCGAGCTGGAGGAGGCCGCGGCCGTGGACGGTGCCGGCAAGCTACGGACGCTGGTCTCGATCACCGCGCCGCTGCTCGCGCCGGGGATCGTCGCCACGGCGCTGTTCGCGTTCATCAGCGCGTGGAACGAGTTCTTCTTCGCGCTGGTGCTCCTCAAGACCCCGGAGAAACAGACCCTTCCGGTCGTCCTCACGCACTTCCTCGGCGCGGAGGGCGTGGCGGACCTCGGGCCCCTCGCGGCCGCCGCGTTCCTGGCGACCCTGCCCTCGCTGGTCGTCTTCGCGATCATCCAGAAACGGATCACGGGCGGGATGCTCGCCGGGGCGGTGAAGAGCTGATGCGGACGAAACGGCTCGTCGCGATGGTGGTGGCGCTGCTGCTCACGGGCAGCGCCTGCACCGGCGGCGACGGCGACTCCCAGGACGGCGGGATCACCCTCCGCTTCCAGTCCCTTGCCTGGCAGGAGGAGTCCATCGACGTCAACAAGGAGCTGGTGAAGGAGTGGAACGCCGCCCATCCCGACGTCAAGGTCGAGTACGTACAGGGGAGTTGGGACAGCGTCCACGACCAGTTGCTCACCTCCTTCGAAGGTGGTGAGGCGCCGGACATCATCCATGACGCCTCGGACGACCTCGCGGACTTCGCGTACGGCGGGTATCTCGCGGATCTGCGTGACCTGCTGCCTGAGCGACTCAAGTCCGATATTCCACAACGGAGTTGGGAGACCGTGACCTTCGGGGACGGGGTCTACGGCGTTCCGTTCCTCCAGGAGCCGCGCGTCCTGATCGCCAACGCCGAGTGGTTGCGGGAGTCTGGCGTACGGATTCCCACGCCCGAGAAGCCTTGGAGCTGGGACGAGTTCAGGGCGATCACTGATGAACTCGGTGGCGGGGACGAGGACGGTGACGGGAAGTACGGTGTGGCCTGGCCGCTCAAGGAGCCCGTGTCGGCCACGCTCAATCTGTCGCTCTCGACCGGCGGGCAGCTGTTCCACCGGGGCTCGGACGGCAAGGTGCGGATTCGGTTCGGGGCGGGCGACGAGGTGGTGCCTCGGACCATTCACGATCAGGTCAACACCGATGGCAGCGCGTCGAGTTCGACGCTCGGCAGCGGTGGGTCCGACACGCTGCCCGGCTTCTTCGGCGGCAAGTACGCGATGGTTCCGCTCGGGTTCTCCTTCCGGCAGCAGATCGTGCAGCAGGCGCCGAAGGGCTTCGAATGGCAGGTGCTGCCCGCGCCGGCCGGTGCGGACGGGCTCACTCAGGGGGTGAGTCCACAGACCTTGTCCGTCGCGGAGGACAGTCCGCACAAGGAGGAGGCCGCCGCGTTCATCGACTTTCTGCTACAGCCGCGGAACATGGTGCGGCTTGCGCTCGGCGACTGGATGTTGCCCACCGGTACGGGGGCGCTCCGGGATCCGGCGCTGCGGGTCGAGGAGGACGGGTGGGCGATCGGGACGGCCCTTGCGCGGTATCTGCGGTCGGCGCCGGCGCAGTCCGTGCGGGGGTATCCGGAGTGGAAGGACAAGGTGGCTACGCCTGCGTTTCAGGAGTACTACAGCGGGGCTATCGGGCTTGGTGAGTTGCGGGAGCGGTTGGTGGGGGACGGGAATCTGGTGCTGGCGCGGTATCAGAGGTGACGGTTCGCCGGCGCGGGCCTTGGGGGATGCGGGTGGTTTGTTGGGTGCCGGCCGGTGGGGGCTGGTCGCGCAGTTCCCCGCGCCCCTAAAAGATTGCGCCGTTCCCCGCGCCCCTAAAAGCAGGCGGTTGCTCGTGCCTCTGAAGGAATGTGCGGGTGAAAATCGGTTGTCCGCCTCTTCCTGGTCCGCCTAGCGTGCCGAGTGTGGGTATCAACTCGATTTTCTTCTCCGGTCTTGGCCGGGGCTGCACGTGCTCCATTCGGATGCGGTGCGCCCCCGGTGCCCTGACCGGCCCGGGGTTCTGCGCTCGCTGACGGCATCTGCCGCAGGGGTGCCCCCTCTCACGTACGCCTTGAAGCAGGTGCGCGGCTGACGCATACCCGTTTCTGCGCGTCCTTTTTTCTCCCTTCCGGTCGGGGCCTTCGTCTGCCCGTTTTCGACCTCACGGAAGACAAGGACCGCAGGCCATGGCCCGCCCCACCCACGTTTCGCGCGCGCTCTCGCAGAACTTCCTCACCGACCGCGCCACCGCGGACCGCTTCGCGCGGCTCGCCGTACCACAGCCGAAGCACCCGCCCCTGGTTCTCGAAGTGGGCGCGGGCAAAGGCGCGTTGACCGAGGTGCTCGCACCCCGCTGCCGGGAGCTGCTCGCCTACGAGATCGACCCACGACTCGTGCCCGCCCTGCGCGCCCGCTTCTCCGGGACGCCCCAAGTGCGGGTGATCGGCGGCGACTTCCTCGCCGCCCGACCACCGGGCAGCCCCTTCTCCGTCGCAGGGAACGTGCCCTTCTCGCGTACCGCGGACGTCGTCGACTGGTGTCTGCGCGCGCCCGGTCTCACGGACGCCACGCTCCTCACCCAGCTCGAATACGCCCGCAAACGCACCGGGGACTACGGGAGTTGGACCCTGCTCACCGTCCGCACCTGGCCGCGCTTCGAGTGGCGGTTCCTCGGGCGGGTCACCAGGACGCGGTTCCGGCCCGTGCCCCGGGTCGACGCCGGAATCGTACGCATCGAGCGACGCCGTACCCCGCTGCTCGACCGGACCTCGTACGACGACTGGCGGCACCTGGTCGAGCTCGGTTTCTCGGGGGTCGGCGGTTCGCTGCACGCCTCGCTGCGCCGGGCCCATTCGAGGCGCCGGGTGGATGCCGCGTTCCGGGCCGCGCGGCTCGACCCTCGTGCGCTCGTCGGGGAGGTGGCGCCCGAGCAGTGGCTGGGGCTCCACGACGTGCTGGCATCGCGGTGAGCCGCGCAGGGCGGGAGGCCGTAATCGAGTTGTACGAGACGTCTCGTCTCGCCTATGGTCGACTCATGACCACCTCGCACCCCGCCCACATCGCCATGTTCTCCATCGCCGCCCACGGGCACGTGAACCCGAGCCTTGAGGTGATCCGGGAACTCGTCGCCCGCGGGCACCGGGTCACGTACGCGATTCCGCCCGCCTTCGCCGAGAAGGTCGCGGAGACGGGCGCCGAGCCGAAACTGTGGAAGTCGACCCTGCCGTCCCCCGACGACGACCCCTCGGCGTGGGGTACCACGCTCCTGGACAACGTGGAGCCCTTCCTGGCCGACGCGATCCAGGCGCTTCCACAGCTCATCGAGGCGTACGAGGGCGACGAGCCGGATCTCGTACTGCACGACATCACCTCCTACCCGGCCCGTGTCCTCGCCCACCGCTGGGGCGTCCCGGCCGTCTCGCTCTCGCCGAACCTCGTCGCCTGGGAGGGGTACGAGGAGGAGGTCGCCGAGCCGATGTGGGCGGAGCCGAAGCAGACCGAGCGGGGGAAGGCGTACTACGCGCGCTTCCACGCCTGGCTGGAGGAGAACGGGATCACCGAGCATCCCGACCCGTTCGCCGGCCGCCCCGCCCGTTCCATCGTGCTGATCCCGAAGGCCCTCCAGCCGAACGCCGACCGGGTCGACGAGTCGGTGTACACCTTCGTCGGAGCCTGCCAGGGCGACCGCGCCGCTCAGGGGGAGTGGCGGCGGCCCGAAGGCGCCGAGCGCGTCGCCCTCGTGTCCCTGGGGTCCTCCTTCACCAAGCAGCCCGCCTTCTACCGCGAGTGCGTGCAGGCGTTCCGCGATCTGCCGGGCTGGCACGTGGTGCTGCAGATCGGCAAGCACGTCGACCCCGCGGAGCTCGGCGAGGTCCCGGGGAACGTCGAAGTGCGGGACTGGGTACCGCAGTTGGCGATCCTCAAGGAGGCCGACGTCTTCGTCACGCACGCGGGCGCCGGCGGCAGCCAGGAAGGGCTGGCCACCGCCACGCCGATGGTGTGCGTGCCCCAGGCCGTCGACCAGTTCGGCAATGCGGACATGCTTCAGGCGCTCGGCGTCGCCCGGCACCTGCCGATGGAGGAGGCGACGGCCGAGACCCTGCGCGAGGCCGTACTCACGCTCACCGGAGACCCGGACGTCACGCGGCGGCTCAAGGAGATCCAGGCGGAAATGGCCACCGAGGGCGGCACAACACGCGCGGCGGATCTGATCGAGGCGGAAATCCCCCAGCGCACCACGGGTGCATGACCGAACCTTTACCGAGACCGGAAGGCGTGTGATCGGGTGCCCGTCCGCGAAATCGGGTGACCGTCCGCGAACTGGAGTGACCGTCCGCGAACTCCGAATTCCCACGGGTCACGGTTGTAGGGCCAACGGTGAAGCCATGGCGCACTTTGGATAACGGGACGGTCATTCGATAACGCTCGGGTAACGCGGCATCCGCCCGAGCAGGGCATGGACAGGGTTATGGGGTTCGACGGTTACCCCCTGTCGAAGGTTGCACGGGTCACTTCTTGTTCCTTGTATGAACACCTTCCTAGCTTGAGGTGAACTCACTACGAACGCTGGGAAGTTGATCAATGCGCCGAGACATACCGCCCCTCGCCGAGGTGCGCCGCCTCACCGAGAAGAAGCGTGACGCGTGGTGGACCGTGCTGCTCGTCGACCCGGTGGCCACGCCGCTGGTGAGGCTCACCGCGATGCGTACGAGGATCACGCCGAACCAGATCACCTGGGGGGCGTTCCTGCTCGGCCTGGTCTCGGCGGCCTGCTTCGCCTTCGGCGACTGGCGGTGGCTGATCGCCGGCGCCCTCGTCTACCACCTGAGTTTCATCCTCGACTGCATGGACGGGAAGGTGGCCCGGCTGACCGGCCAGGGCTCCGTCTTCGGGGCCTGGCTCGACTTCGTCTTCGACCGTATCCGGGTGGCGGTGTGCGGGGTCGCGCTGATGGCCGGGCAGTACGACCGCACCGGTGACACCCTCTACATCTGGCTGGCCCTCGCGGTCGTCGGCCTCGACACGCTTCGGTACATCAACTCGCTGGAGATCTTCAAGATCCGCTACAACATGCGCAAGCAGATCAAGGCGCGGGTTCGGGAGGCCCGCCGCGCGGAGAACTCCGCCGAGGTCGCCTTCATGGAAGACCTGCTGCGCAACAACCCCTCGGCGGACATCGAACACGACATCCGCAAGACGTCGACGGTGTCCGAACCGGGCGCCCATTTCGCGGAACCCGCCGCCAACGCGACGGAGTTGGCCTCCAACCCGGCCGAAGCGGCCTCCGAGCCGGCCTCCCAGGAAGCCGCCGACGCTCCCCGGAAGCCCCAGGGCCAAGTCATCGACCTCCAGCAGGAGTTCCGCCACCGCTTCCCGGTCTATCTCCGGATGCGGTCCTTCCTCCTGCGCCACCGGATTCGTACGCATCTGGTGAGCGGCATCGAGTTCCAGATGGGCGTCTTCATCGTCGGCCCGCTCCTCGACGCGGTCATCGAGGCCACCCTGGTCTCGGGCGCCCTGCTTCTGGTCTTCGAACTCGCCATCATCTACAAGCTGTTGCTCTCCACCCGTGACTTCACCCGCACCATCGACTCCTTCGAGCGGGACGAGGTGGCCACGGCGGCCTGATCCGGCGTGCCGCACACGACGGCGTGGCCGGGGCGAGTGCCCCGGCCACGCCGTCGCTGTGTGGTGGTTCAGGCTGTGTGGTGGTTCAGGTCGTCAGACCCCGACCCTCTCCCCCTCGACCGCCGGGGGCGGCGGCGAGGACACGGCCTCGGCGGACTCGTCGTGACTGAGGTCCGGCAGGCGGTTCAGCCACTTCGGGAAGTACCAGTTGCGTTCGCCGAGGAGGGCCATGACCGCCGGGAGCAGCACACCGCGGATGATCGTCGCGTCGATGAGGACCGCGGCCGCGAGGCCCACGCCCATCTGCTTCATGGACTGCATGGACAGCGTGCCGAAGATCGCGAAGACGGCGACCATGATGACGGCGGCGCTGGTGATGACACCGGCCGTCGTGACCACCCCGTGCTGGATGGCGTCGCGGGTCGTCAGCCCCCGCAGCCGTGCCTCACGGATTCGCGAGACCACGAACACGTGGTAGTCCATCGAGAGCCCGAAGAGGATCACGAAGAGGAACAGCGGCAGCCAGGTGATGATGGCGCCCACGCCCTCCGCGCCCACCAGCGAGGCGCCCCAGCCGTGCTGGAAGACGGCGACCAGGATGCCGTAGGCCGCCCCGACCGAGAGGAGGTTGAGGACGATCGAGGTGATCGCGATCGTCAGCGAGCGGAACGACAGGAGCATCAGCAGGAAGGCGAAGACCACGACGAAGGCGAAGACCGGCGCCACCGCGCTGACGAGCTGGTCGTTGAAGTCCTTCGATCCCGCCACCTGACCGGTCACCGGCGCCTCGACCCCGTCGACCTTGCCGAAGGTCGCCGGACGGACCTCGTCGCGGATGATCTCCAGGCTCTTCTCGGCCTTGTCGAGGTCCGATCCGCCCACCAGCGGTACGTACACGAAGGCGACGTTCTGCGCATCGTGCACCTTGACCTCGACCGGACCGCGCGAGGCACCCGAACTGACCGCCTGCTCACGGAAGTCGGCGATCGCGGACTTCACTTCGGCGGAGTTGATGTCGGAGGCCTTGACGACCACCTCGGCCGGGTCGGAACCACCCGGGAAGGCCTCGTTGACCCGCTCGTACGTCTTCACGATCGGCAGTGAGTCGCCGAACTCCTGGTCCAGCGTGAGGTTCTGGGTCTTCATGCCGAGCGCGGGAGCCGCGATGGCCAGCAGCGCACCGGCCGCGACCACCAGCGAGATCGCCGGCTTGGCCAGCACCACCCGCAGGACGCTCGTCCAGAACCGGCTTCCGTTGTCGCCCGAACGGCCGTTGCCGGAACCGCCGTTGGCCTTGCGCCGCTTGTCCGGGTGCAGGAACGGGATGCGCCCCTTCTCGACCCGCGTACCGAGCAGCGAGAGGACCGCGGGCAGCACCGTCACCGAGCCGACCATGGCGACCGCCACGACCATCAGAGAGGCGAGCCCCATCGCCTTGAAGGTGGCGATTCCGGTGAACAGCATGCCGGCCATCGCCACGCACACCGTGACGCCGGAGACGATGATGGCGCGGCCGCTGGTCGCCGCGGCGATCCGCAGCGCGGTCTCGGGGTCCCTGCCCGCCGCGCGCTCCTCGCGTTCACGCCGCAGATAGAACAGGCAGTAGTCGACGCCGACCGCCAGGCCGACGAGCAGCATCACGGAACTCGATGTGTCGTCCATCGGCTGGATGTGGCTGACGATCATCATCAGGCCCATGGTGGCCACGATCGCGGTGATCGCGAGCAGGACCGGAACCAGGGCCGCGACCAGCGCGCCGAACGCGACCAGCAGGATGCCGAGGGCCACGGGGACGGCGGAGTACTCGGCCTGCTTGAAGTCGTCGCCGAACGCGTCGTCGAACGTCTTGTTCATGCTGGCGCCGCCGATCTCCTCGATCAGCAACGAGCCATGGTCCTTCTGCACCCCCTCGACGGCCTTCAGCACGGGCTCCACCCGGTCGCCCGCGGTCTCGGCGTCGCCGCGCATGTCGAACTGCACGAGCGCGCTGCGGCCGTCCTTGGAGATCGTGTCCGTGTCGTACGGCGAGGTCACATTGGTCACCTTGCCGGTGCCCTCGACCGCCTTCATCACGGCGTCGACGGCGGCGCGGAACTCGGTGCTCGTCGCCTTGACGCCCGCGTCCCTGCCCTGGACGAGCACGGTCTCCCCGGCCGGCTCCTCGATCCCCGCGTCCTCCGCGATGGCCGCGGCCCGGCCGGTCTCGCCGCTGAGCTGGTCGCTGTCCTTGAGTTCGACCGTGCCCGCCGCAGAGCCGAGCCCCATCGCCAGAACGACGAACAGCACCCAGATTCCGACGGCCGCCCAACGGTGCCGGGCACTCCAGCCGCCGGCCCGGGCCGCTATGCCCCGTACCCGCGTGTCTCTGTTACCCATGACGGGCTTGCCCCCTCGTCTCCGGTGCCGGCCCCCTGCCGGCACCTTCTGATTCGAAGGTATGGGGCGGATAAGAACCTCTCGTCGTGCTGCCCGGTGAGGTGCGGGGGGTCCGAGTCCTCCCCTCGGACCCCGCGACCTCAGCACTGAGGAGGATGAAAGCCCCTTACATGTAAACCGGCGCCTCGGGGGTCGTGATCAGGGTGTCCGGTCCGTCCGCGTCCGGGTCCGATCTGCCGGGGAAGATCCTCTTTGGTGTTACGAAAGTTTGTTGAACAAGTCACAGCTGTGTGCGGGGGTTGAACTGAGCGCGCCCATCGGCCAGGGTTTTGAGCCAACCGGCCGGTAACTTTCAGTGTCCGGCCGCCCTGAAGCCGCGGCCGTCGTGCCCACCCCCACGGGGCACGACGGCCGCTTTATGGTGTGCGGATGACTGAGGGCATGACGACGTACGCGGCACTGCTGCGCGGGATCAACGTGGGCGGCAACAAGAAGGTGCCGATGGCCGAGCTGCGCACCCTCATGGAGGGCCTCGGGTACGACGGTGTCCGTACGTATCTCCAGAGCGGGAACGCCGTCTTCTCCGGCGGCCACGGTGACGAGGACGCGCTCGCCGCGGAACTGTCGGGGGCGCTGGAGAAGCGCTTCGGCTTCACGGTCGACGTCCTGGTGCGCGACCACGCCTATCTACGGGCCGTCCTCGACGCCTGTCCGTTCCCGGCCGCGGAGCTGGAGGCCAAGCAGCTGCACGCCACCTACTTCTCCGAGCCGGTCGACGCCGAGCGCTTCGCGTCGATCGACCAACAGGCCTTCCTGCCCGAGGAGTTCCGCCTCGGCGACCGTGTCCTCTACCTGTACGCTCCCGACGGCCTCGGCCGCTCCAAGCTGGCGGAAACCCTGTCGAAGCCCCGGATGTCGAAGGGGATCATCGCCACCACACGGAACTGGAACACCGTCACCAAACTCGCGGAGCTGACCAGTGGCTGACCACGGCCCCGCCATCGAGGCGGCCATCGAGGGCGAACTGCGCCTCCTCGACCCGGAGATCCGCCGCTCGCCCGAACTCCTCGGGGCGCTGCTGCACCCCGACTTCCACGAGTTCGGAGTCTCCGGGCGGCACTGGGACCGGGCCTCGATCATCGACGCACTGGCCACGGCGAAGGAACCGGGGACCGGACCGGGTATCACCTCCCGGGTGAAGGGCGTCGAGCTCGCCCCCGACCTGGTCCACCTCATCTTCGACACGGAGCACAACGGCCGTCACGCACACCGGAGTTCGCTGTGGCGGCGGACGGGTGAGGAATGGCTGCTGTACTTCCACCAGGGCACGCCGTTCAGCCCCGGAGGCTCTCGGGAAGCCTGATCTGCCGGACACCGAGGTAGGTCGTGTACGAGGTGATCTCCGCCGGGACGGCGAGGCGGGGGTCCGCGAACAGGCGCCGGATCTCCTCGGCCGACACGGCCTCCGCGGCCGTCACCGCGGCCACCTCGTCCAGCAGCGCGAGATCGTCCGCGGTCACCTCCGGCTCGTCCTTCGCCGCCAGCCCCCACGCGTCCCACGGCAGCACCTCCACCCTGCCGAGGGCCGCGAGATCCCGTACGACGTTGCAGCGCACGAACCACAGGCCGCGCAGGTCGCCCGTGGGGAGGGGGACGCCGAAGGCTTCTGGGTCCGCGTCGCCCGCCCGGCACGCCCGCCAGCCGGCTCCGGCGACGAGGAACCGGTCCCGCGGGACGTCCAGCGGGTCGAAGAGCACGTCGTGCGCTCCGTCGGCGACCTGGGCGTCCGCGAGCCGCCAACCGCCGTCCGGCAGACGGTATTCGGTGACCCAGTGGTCCCCGTGGGTCACGGGGGAGGTGCCGTCCTCGAAGTACGTGGCGAAGCCGCACCGGACGCGTGCGGGGGTGCCCGTCGCCCGCAGGAACGCGCACATCAGCAGCGCGAAGTCCCGGCACGTGCCGGCGAACCGCTCGTCCAGCTCCCGGTGTTCGGTGAGCGGCGCCGGCCGACGCTCGCGCAGGATCCGCAGGATCGCGCTCACATACCGGGCCTCGGCGTCCTCGTGCCGGCGCTCCTCGGGCATCGCGTACCCGAAGTGCCCGCCCTCCTCCCGATGGATGAGCAAGTTCCTCACGAGGGAGGCGAGTTCACGCGGATCGGCGGGCAGATCGGCCGGTACGGCTCCGGGGTCGCTGTACGGGCTCTGCTTGAGGTGGAAGTCGTGGGAGTCCATGCCCCGGAGCCTGGAGTCTGCCCCAGGGGCAAGGTCAAGCGCGGTCGAGTGGGGTCAACCCAGGGCGTCGAGGCGGGACATGTCCTCCTCGCTCAGCCGTACGGCGGCCGCGCCGAGGTTCTCCTCCAGATGCGCGAGGGAGCCGGTGCCGGGGGTCGGGCAGAGCGCGGGGGAGCGGTGCAGCAGCCAGGCCAGGGCGATCCGGCCGGGCAACACTCCGTGCGCGGCGGCGATGTCCGCGCACACCGCGTCCGTCGTCAACGAGCCGTTGCCCAGCGGGAACCAGGGCAGGAACGCGATGCCGTGCGTCTCGCACAGCCTCAGCAGCGGTTCCGAGGCGCGGTCGCCGACGTTGAACCGGTTCTGCACGGACGCGATGTCCGTCAACTCCCGGGCAGCATCGAGCTGTTCGGCCGTCACCGAGTCGAGCCCGATGTGCCGGATCCTGCCCTCCCGGCGCAACTCGTCGAGCGCGCCCAGCTGTTCGGCCATCGGCACGTCCGGGTCCAGCCGGTGCAGCTGGTACAGGTCGATCGTGTCGAGACGCAGCCGTCGCAGACTCGCCTCGCACATCGCCCGCAGCCGCTCGGGCCGCCCCTCGATGTGCCAGGCGTCGGCGCCGGTGCGTACGACACCGCCCTTCGTGGCGATCACCAGGCCGGCCGGATACGGGTACAGGGCCTCGGCCACGAGCTCTTCGGCCACCGACGGGCCGTAGTTGTCCGCCGTGTCGATCAGCGTGACCCCGCGCTCGACGGCCCGCCGCAGAACGGCCACCGCGTCCCGGGCCTCACCACGCGGCCCCCAGCAGCCGGGACCGGTCAACTGGGCGGTGCCGTAACCGAGGCGGCGTACGGGCAGCTGTCCGGCGAGTTCGAAGATTTCCGGAATCATCGATGGAGCGTACACACGTCTGTGGCAGGCTCGGACGCATGCGCTACATCATCATCGGAGCAGGGGCTGTGGGCGGGGCCGTCGGCGGTCGCCTCGCCGAGTCGGGGCACGACGTCGTGCTGGTCGCGCGCGGCGCGCAGTACGAGGCGCTGCGCGAGCGGGGGCTGCGCCTGGTGACGCCCGACGGGCCGCACACCCATCGGCCGCCCGTCGTCGACGGGCCGCACGCGCTCGGCGAACTGGGCGCCGACGACGTGCTCGTACTCGCCGTCAAGACGCAGGACAGCGAGGCGGCGCTGGAGGCGTGGGGACCCGTGCCCGTGGCGGGCGGTGGCACGGCGGCCGAACGGCTGCCGCTGGTCTGCGCGCAGAACGGCGTGGAGAGCCAGCGGCTCGCGCTGCGCCGCTTCCGGCGGGTGTACGGGGTGTGCGTGTGGCTGCCCGCGACGTTCGTCGAGCCGGGGGTGGTGTCCGCCGCCGGTACGCCGCTCACCGGGATCCTGCACCTCGGACGCTATCCGCACGGCACGGACGAGACGGTACGGAGCATCGCCGCCGACCTGTCCGCGTCCCGCTTCGAGGCGCCGGTCGTGGCCGACGTGACGCGCTGGCAGTACGCCAAGCTCCTCGGCAACCTCGCCAACTCGATCGAGGCCGTCAGCGGTGTGCTCACGAGCGAGGAGGGCATCGCGCTCTATGGCCGGGTGCGTGCCGAGGGCGAGGCCGTACTGGCCGCGGCGGGCATCCCGTACGCCTCCGAGGAGGAGCAGAAGGAGGCCCGCGCCGACAAGATCCGCTTCGAGCCCTTCGACGGGTCCGAGCGGGGCGCCGGGTCGTCGTGGCAGTCGCTGAACCGTGGCACTGGGACGATCGAGGCGGACTATCTCAACGGGGAGATCGCCCTGCTGGGCCGGTTGCACGGCGTACCGACACCGCTCAACGACCTCCTCCAACGGCTCGCCAACGACTTCGCCCGTGAGCGGCGGGCGGCCGGTTCGATGCCGGTGGAGGAGCTCGTGCGGCTGGCCGGGGACGCTGTCGCGTTTGTTCAAGAGGGTCAGTCGCCGCGTCCTTAGCGTGGGACGCATGGACAAGAACGCGAACAACAGCCTGGACGAGAGCCCGGACAAGGGCGTGGACAGGGGCCCGAAAAAGACCCCGGACCAGGAGAACGCGCCCTACACGATCGAGAGCCTGTACCCGTCCATGGTCGAATGTGCCGCCGAGGCCGCCCGGGTCGCGCGCGGGGTCACCGCGGCGCAGCTCGCCGGGGCCACCCACTGTTCGGACTGGGACGTCCGGGCCCTGGTGAACCACTGGGTGCTCTACACCTCCCACGGTCTGGAGCATCGGGCGCTGCGCAAGCCGCTGCCCGAGTCCCTGACCGGGCGGGACTTCGCCGCCGAGGCCGGGTGGGCGTCCGCCTATGCCGCCCAGCTGGACCGGGCGGTTGCCGCGTGGGCCGATCCGGTGGTGTGGCAGGGGGAGGTGGACCTCGGCATGGGGTCCATGGCCGCTCCCGAGCTTGCCTCGATGGTCGTGAAGGAGATGGCGGTGCACGGGTGGGACGTCGCCACGGCGACCGGCCAGGAGTACCGCATCTCCGACGCGACGGCCCGCATCATCCTGGACGTCGTAACCACCCACGGCGCCCTATACCGCCAGTACGACGGCTTCGCCCCCGCTGTCCCGGTGCCGTCCGACTCCCCCACCTTCACCCGGGCCATCGCCTTGAGCGGCCGCGACCCCCGTCTGTCCCAGACGCCCTCGTGAACGAACCTTTTTCGCCCCCGCCGCCCCTACCCATTCCCGTCCCTTACTCAGGGGCTCCGCCCCCGAACCCCGGCATCGCGCTGCCGCGCTCGTCCTCAAACGCCGGACAGGCTGAGAGGTGGGCGGGGGCTGATGGGGGTGGGTGGGTTCACCGTGGGTGGGTGGGAAATCGGCCTGAACGGCCTCGTCCTCAATCGCCGGACAGGCTGAGAGGTGGGCGGGGGCTGATGGGGGTGGGTGGGTTGACCGTGGGTGGGTGGCAGATCGGCCTGAACGGTCTCGTCCCAATCGCCGGACGGGCTGAGAGGCGCGTGGATGGGAGATCGGTCTGGACGGCCTCGTCCTCAAACGCCGGACGGGCTAGAGGCGGGCGGGGCTGATGGGGGTGGGTGGGTCGGTGGAGATCGGCCTCGGTCTGGCTTGATCTCAAGCGCCGGGTGGGGTGAAAAACTGGGGCGCAGCCCCGTTTTTCAGGGGCGCGGGGAACTGCGCGACCAGGCACACGCGACCCGCACCCGACGACGCACCCGCCGGGGTCTGGGGCGGAGCCCCAGAGGGATGGGACGGGTAGGGGCGGCGGGGGCGAGGAAGGGCCCCCGTCAGGCGCCCACCGCCGTCAGCGCCGGGGTTCGGGCGGCGTCGTAGCGGTCCAGGAGGACGCGGGCCACCTCCGGGGACGCGCCCAGGACGTCGGCGAGGACGTCCGCCTCGGCCGCGCCCCGCGCGATCCGGTCCGGGAGGAAACCGGGCGCCAGGACGTAGGGAGCGACAGCCACGCGCGCGCACCCCAGCGCACGCAACTCCCGCACCGCATCCCCCGTACGAGGCAACGACGCGGAGGCGAACGCAGGCCGCACGGCGCACCAACCGGTCCGCCGCCACTCCCGCGCGATTTCTGCGATCACTGCGATCGCCTCCGGGTCCGTGGACCCCGCCGAGGCCAGCACGACCCCGGTCGAGGACTTGTCGGCGGGGGACAACCCCGCCTCGTACAACCGCCGTTCGAGCGCGGCGGTCAATAGTGGCGACGGGCCGAGCACATCCGCCTGCCGGATCCTCAGCCGCGCCGGAGCCTCACTCAGCACCGCCGGGATGTCCGACTTCGCATGGAAGGCCCGGGTCAGGAGGAGAGGGAGCGCCACCACGTCACGTACGCCCTCCGCCGCCAGTGACTCCAACACCCCCGAGACCGAAGGGATGTTGAAGTCCAGGAAGCCGGTCTCCACGCGGACGCCCGGGCGCAGGGCCCGTACCCGCCGTACCAGCGCGTGCACGGTCGCGGCATGGCGCGGGTCGCGGCTGCCGTGGGCGATGACGAGAAGTACCGGTCGGGGCATGGGAGTTCAGCTCTTCACGAGGAGACCGCGGCTGCGCAGTACCCACCGCTCCAGCGGACTGAAGATCAGCAGGTCGATGGCGATTCCGACGATCAGGATGAGGAGGATGGCGAGGAAGACCATGGACATGCTGTTGGCGGTGCGGCCGTTCTCCAGGAGCTGGCCGAGGCCGATGCCCAGGTCGGGTGAGGAGGCGATGATCTCGGCGGCCATGAGGGAGCGCCAGGAGAAGGCCCAGCCCTGCTTGAGGCCGGCGAGGTAGCCGGGCAGGGCGGCGGGGATCACGATGTGCCAGGTGCCGCGGAGCCCGGTGGCGCCGAGTGTGCGGCCCGCCCGCAGGTAGAGCGGCGGCACCTGGTCGACGCCGGAGACCAGCCCGTTGGCGATCGAGGGGACCGCGCCCAGCAGGATCACCGCGTACATCATCGAGTCGTTCAGCCCGAGCCACAGGACGGCCGGCGGCACCCACGCCACGGACGGCAGTGACTGGAGTCCGGACAGGATCGGGCCGATGGCGGCGCGGACGAACTTCACGCGGGCGACCAGCAGGCCCAGCGGCGTGCCGATCGCCAGGGCCATCAGGAAGCCGAGCAGGCCGCGCGAGACGCTGGTCCAGATGTACTCCAGGAGCGTCCCCTGGAGCCAGGCCTCGCTGACCTCGTCCCAGACCGCGGACGGTGCGGGCAGCTTGTAGCTGTCGGTGACCTTCGCCCAGACCAGGACCTGCCAGACGACCAGCACCAGCGCCACGGCGACGATCGGGGGGAAGATCTTCTCCACGAAGGTCCTGCGGAACGGGGCCCGCCCGGTCTGGACGGTCTCCAGCGCGTCCAGGCCCGCTTCGAGTCCGGCGAGATCGTTGCCGTCCTTGACGGGTTTCGTCTCAGTGCTGGCCATGGCGGCGGATCTCCCCACGCAGTTGTTCGGTGATCTCGACGGACAGGTCCGCGACGGCGGAGTCCTCGATGCGGCGTGGCTGCGGGATGTCGACCGTCCACTCGTGGGCGATCCGTCCCGGGCGGGAGGACAGCAGCACCACGCGCTCGGCCAGCCGTACCGCCTCGCGGACGTTGTGGGTGACGAAGAGCACCGACACGCTGGTCTCGCGCCAGATGCGGGTGAGTTCGTCGTGCAGCACGTCGCGGGTGATGGCGTCCAGGGCGGCGAACGGCTCGTCCATCAGGAGGAGTTTGCTGTCCTGGGCGAGGGCGCGGGCCAGTGCGACGCGCTGGCGCATCCCGCCGGACAGCTCGTGCACCCGCTTGCCGTAGGCACCGTTCAGCCGGACCAGGGCGAGCAGTTCCTCGGCCTTGTCGCGGCGTTCGGTCTTCGCCACGCCGCGGAGTTTGAGGGCGAGTTCGATGTTCTTGCCGGCGGTCAGCCAGGGGAACAGGGCGTGTTCCTGGAACATCAGGGCGGGGCGGCCGTCGGTGGCGATGGTGCCGGCGGTGGGCTGGTCGAGGCCGGCGACGAGGTTGAGGAGGGTGGACTTGCCGCAGCCGGAGGCTCCCAGGAGGGTGACGAACTCGCCGGGGGCGACATCGAGGGTGATGTCGTCCAGGACGAGTTGGCGGCCGGCGGGTGTGGTGAAGGACTTCGAGACGTGCTCGATCCGCGCGGCGTGCTCCACCGACGTCGTGGCGTCGGCGGCCTTGGCGAGGGCGGTTGCCATGGTCGTCACCTCCTGGGAACTCATGGGTGAAAGGGGCGGGTGCGGGGGTTACTTGACGCCGAGTCCGGCGTCGTCGACCGTGGTTTTGCCCTCGGCGGTGAGGACCTTGTTCAGCAGGGTGAGGTCGTAGATGCCGTCCAGCTTCGGCTTCTTGAGCAGGCCGGCCTTGACCGCGTGGGCGGCCTCGGTGTTGAGGGTGGAGGCCAGTGGGTCGTCGGTGAACTGGATCGACTTCCAGGCCGGGTCGAGCACGTTGGCGGGCAGCGGCTTGCCGGACAGTTCCTGCAGCTTGGTGTTGGCGGCGGCCTTGGCCTTGTCGGGGTTGGCGTTGATCCAGGTGTTGGTCTTCACCGAGCCGCGCAGCACCGCCTGCACCACATCCGGATGGGCGGCCAGGAACTTCTGGGAGACGATGATGTTGGTGATGACGAACTTCTTGTCGGGCCACAGGTCGGCCTCGTCCAGGAGGACCTTGCCGCCCTCGGCGACCAGCTTGGACGCGGTCGGCTCGGGCACCCAGGCGCCGTCGATGGAGCCGGACTTGTAGGCGTCCGGGGTGATCTTGTTGTCGGTGCGGACCACGGAGACGTCGCCCTTGCCGCTCTGTGCGTCGACGGTCCAGCCCTGCTCGGCGATCCAGTTGAGGAAGGCCACGTCCTGGGTGTTGCCCAGCTGCGGGGTGGCGATCTTCTTGCCCTTGATGTCCTTCAGGGACGTGACCTTGTCGGGGTTGACGACGAGCTTGACGCCGCCGGAGGCGGAGCCGCCGATGATGCGCAGGCCCTTGCCGTCGGTGGTGCTGTAGCCGTTGATGGCGGGGGAGGGGCCGATCCAGCCGATGTCGATGGAGCCCGAGTTGAGTGCCTCGATCTCGGCGGGGCCCGCGTTGAACTGGGAGTAGGTGGCCTTCGTGCCGCCGAGTTCCTTCTGCAGCAGGCCTTCCTGGTCGCCGACCAGGGCGGTGGCGTGCGTCAGGTTGGGGAAGTAGCCGATCCGCACGGTGTCCGCGGAGAGCTTCTTGCCCTCGGCCGCCACCTTCGAGGTGTCGTTGTCCTTCGACTCGGACCCGTAACCGCAGGCAGCGAGAGCGAGCAGGGGAAGCGCGGCCATGGCCGCGAACGTTCGCCGGAAGGCGGTGGATCGGTTGGCAGGCACGGGAGGGGTTCCTCTCGTTGGCCCGGCGGTCACGTCTCTCAGGTCGTGGCCGGGAGGTCGGCAGGTCTTCGTCGTATCCGCGACGGCGGGCGGGGGGACGGGGCGCGCAGGCAGTGCGCGTACGTCATTCCGCACATCGCGCCACCCCGCCCTGCCCGCAGCCCAGGGCGCCGCTGCCGACGCGGCCGCCCTCCTTCGCGAACGTGGAGTAGAAGTCGTGGGATGTCATGTCAGAAGTCCCAACCGTCGTCGTCCGCCTCGGCCTTGACCGGCTCCGGAGAGGCGAAGGACTCGCCGACCATGCCCGCGGTGAGCGTGGTGCCGTCCGACGGGTCGATCAGGATGAACGAACCGGTGCGCCGGGAGTCGGCGTACGAGTCGACGGGCAGCGGCTCGGCCGTACGGATCTTGACGCGGCCGATGTCGTTGGCGTCCAGGTGGCCCGGGTGCGGGTGCAGCGACAGGTCGTCGAGCGTCAGCCGGGACGGGATGTCCTTGACGAGTGCCTTGACCGTGCGGGTGCCGTGCTTGAGCAGCACGCGGTGACCGATGGTCAGGGGCGCGTCGGCCACGTGGCAGACGGTCGCCTCGATGTCCTGCGTCGTCGCGGGCGCGTCCTTGGTCGGCACGAGCAGGTCGCCGCGCGAGATGTCGACGTCGTCCTCCAGAAGGACGGTCACCGACTGCGTCGTCCAGGCCACGTCGACCGGCTCGCCGAGCAGGTCGATCGCGGAGATCCGCGACGTACGGCCGGAGGGCAGCACCGTGACCGACTCGCCGACACGGAAGGCACCGGCCGCGATCTGGCCCGCGTACCCCCGGTAGTCCGGGTGCTCGGCGGTCTGCGGACGGATCACGAACTGCACGGGCAGTCGCGCGTGGCAGGTCGTGAGGTCGTGGCTGACCGGGACCGTCTCCAGGTGCTCCAGGAAGGTCGGGCCGCCGTACCAGTCCATGTTCGCGGACGGGTCCACCACGTTGTCACCGGCGAGCGCGGAGATCGGGATCGCGGTGATCTCGGGAACGCCCAGCTCGGAGGCGTACGCCGTGAACTCCTCGGCGATCGCCGCGAAGACGGACTCCTTGTACTCGACGAGGTCCATCTTGTTGACCGCCAGCACGACGTGCGGGACGCGCAGCAGTGCGGCGATCGCCGCGTGGCGCCGGGTCTGTTCGACGACGCCGTTGCGGGCGTCGACGAGGACCACCGTCAGCTCGGCCGTGGAGGCACCCGTCACCATGTTGCGGGTGTACTGCACGTGTCCGGGGGTGTCGGCGAGGATGAACCGGCGCCTCGCCGTGGCGAAGTAGCGGTACGCCACGTCGATGGTGATGCCCTGCTCGCGTTCGGCGCGCAGGCCGTCGGTGAGCAGTGCGAGGTCGGGTGTGTCCTGACCGCGGTTGCGGGAGGCGTGCTCCACGGCTTCCAGCTGGTCGGTGAGGACCGACTTGGAGTCGTGCAGCAGCCGGCCGACCAGGGTGGACTTGCCGTCGTCGACGGATCCCGCGGTGGCGAAGCGCAGCAGGGTCGTCGCGGACAGCTGCTCGACCGACAGCGGCACGGTGGGTTCGGTGGTGCTCGTCATGGTTAGAAGTACCCCTCGCGCTTGCGGTCTTCCATCGCGGCCTCGGACATCTTGTCGTCGGCGCGGGTGGCGCCCCGCTCGGTGAGCCGGGAGGCGGCGATCTCGGTGATCACGGCGTCCAGCGTGGTGGCGTCGGAGTCGACGGCGCCCGTGCAGGACATGTCACCGACGGTCCGGTAGCGGACGAGACGGGTCTCGACCGTCTCGGTCTCCTTCGGGCCGCCCCATTCGCCGGCGGTCAGCCACATGCCGGCCCGCTGGAAGACCTCCCGCTCGTGCGCGAAGTAGATCTCCGGGAGCTCGATGCCCTCGCGGGCGATGTACTGCCAGACGTCCAGCTCGGTCCAGTTGGAGAGCGGGAAGACGCGGACGTGCTCGCCGGGCGCGTGGCGTCCGTTGTAGAGGTTCCACAGCTCGGGGCGCTGGCGGCGCGGGTCCCACTGGGAGAACTCGTCGCGCAGCGAGAACACCCGCTCCTTCGCGCGCGCCTTCTCCTCGTCCCGGCGTCCGCCGCCGAACACCGCGTCGAACCGCTCGGCCTGGATCTTCTCCGTCAGCGGCACCGTCTGCAGCGGATTACGCGTCCCGTCCGGGCGCTCCTTGAGGGCGCCGCGGTCGATGTAGTCCTGTACGGAGGCCACGTGCAGCCGCAGCCCGTGCTTCTTCACCGTGCGGTCGCGGTACTCCAGGACCTCCGGGAAGTTGTGCCCGGTGTCCACGTGCAGCAGCGAGAACGGCACCGGAGCGGGCGCGAACGCCTTGAGCGCCAGGTGCAGCATGACGATGGAGTCCTTGCCGCCGGAGAACAGGATCACCGGCCGCTCGAACTCGCCCGCCACCTCGCGGAAGATGTGCACCGCCTCGGACTCCAGAGCGTCCAGGTGGCTCAGGGCGTACGGGCTGTCGGTCCCCTCCTCGGAGACGTCGGCAACGGTCGTCGTCATGCGAGACCCCTCTCGGCGAGCAGCGCGTGGAGCGCCGCCGCGGACTCCTGCACGGACTGGGTGTGCGACTCGATGCGCAGATCGGGCGACTCGGGCTCCTCGTACGGGTCGTCGACCCCGGTCAGACCCGAGATCTCGCCCGCCGCCTGCTTGGCGTACAGGCCCTTCACGTCCCGCTCGCTGCACACCTCGACCGGAGTGGCGACATGCACCTCGATGTACGCGGCCCCGCTCGCCTGGTGGCGCTTGCGCACCGCCTCGCGACTGTCCGCGTACGGGGCGATGACCGGCACCAGCGTCTTGACGCCGTTGCGGGCCAGCAGGTCTGCGAGGAAGCCGATGCGCTGTACGTTCGTGTGCCGGTCCTCGCGGCTGAAGCCGAGGCCCGCCGTCAGGAACGTACGGATCTCGTCGCCGTCGAGCACCTCGACGCGGTGGCCCTCCTCGCGCAGCCGTCCGGCCAGTTCGTACGCGATGGTGGTCTTGCCGGCGCTCGGCAGACCCGTGAGCCAGATGGTGGCTCCGGTCACTTGAATCTCCTGGTTCATCGAATTCATCGAAGCAGCAGCCATGGTCAGCCGTGCAGCCCGCACTCGGTCTTCGCGCGGCCCGCCCAGCGGCCGGCGCGCGCGTCCTCGCCCTCCAGCACCCGGCGGGTGCAGGGGGCGCAGCCGACGGACGCGTAGCCGTCCATCAGCAGGGGGTTGGTGAGTACGCCGTGCTCGGTGACGTACGCGTCGACGTCGTCCTGCGTCCAGCGGGCGATCGGCGAGATCTTGACCTTGCGGCGCTTCTCGTCCCAGCCGACGACCGGGGTGTTCGCCCGGGTGGGGGACTCGTCGCGGCGCAGGCCCGTCGCCCAGGCGCTGTACTTGGTGAGCCCTTCTTCGAGGGGCTTGACCTTCCGCAGCGCGCAGCACAGGTCGGGGTTGCGGTCGTGCAGCTTCGGCCCGTACTCGGCGTCCTGCTCGGCCACGGTCTGGCGCGGGGTGAGCGTGATGACGTTGACGTCCATCACGGCCTCGACCGCGTCCCGGGTGCCGATGGTCTCCTCGAAGTGGTAGCCGGTGTCGAGGAAGACGACGTCCACGCCGGGCCTCGCGCGGGAGGCGAGGTGGGCGACCACCGCGTCCTCCATCGAGGAGGTCACGCAGAACTGCTTGCCGAAGGTGTCCACCGCCCACTGGAGGATCTCCAGGGCGGAGGCGTCCTCCAGGTCACGGCCGGCCTGCTCGGCGAGAGCCTTGAGCTCGGCGTCCCGGCCGCGATCGAGGTCGGTCTGATTCTCGGTATCGGTCTGAACGGTCGTCATATCTCGTCCCCTCCACCGTCGTTGCGCTGAACTCCTCGGGACAGCAGCCCGAGGAACTTCAGTTGGAAGGCTCGATTGCATGCCGCGCATTCCCACGCGCCGTGCCCCTGCTCGCTGGGACGCAGGTCCTCGTCACCGCAGTAGGGGCAGTAGAAGGGCGCCGCACGCTCACTCATGACAGCGACTCCTCGGAAGCCCGCGTGGCCCAGGTGGCGAAGCGCTCGCCGTCCTCGCGCTGCTCCTCGAAGCGCTTCAGCACGCGCTCGACGTAGTCGGGCAGGTCGTCCGAAGTGACCTTCAGGCCACGGACCTTGCGGCCGAAGCCGGCCTCGAGGCCGAGCGCGCCGCCGAGGTGCACCTGGTAGCCCTCGACCTGCTCGCCCTGGTCGTTGAGCATCAACTGGCCCTTGAGACCGATGTCCGCGACCTGGATACGGGCGCAGGCGTTCGGGCAGCCGTTGATGTTGATGGTGATGGGCTCGTCGAACTCGGGGATGCGGCGCTCGAGTTCGTCGATCAGCGAGGCACCGCGGGCCTTGGTCTCGACGATGGCGAGCTTGCAGTACTCGATGCCGGTGCAGGCCATCGTGCCGCGCCGGAAGGGCGACGGCTTGGCGGTCAGGTCGAGCGACTCCAGGCCCTCGACCAGCGAGTCGATCCGGTCCTGCTCCACGTCGAGCACGATCATCTTCTGCTCGACGGTGGTGCGCAGCCGGCCCGAGCCGTGCGCCTCGGCCAGTTCGGCGATCTTGGTGAGGGTCGCGCCGTCCACACGGCCCACGCGCGGGGCGAAGCCCACGTAGTAGCGGCCGTCCTGCTGACGGTGCACACCGACGTGGTCGCGCCAGCGGGCGACCGGCTGGTCGGGAGCGGGCCCGTCGACGAGCTTGCGCTCCAGGTACTCGTCCTCGAGGATCTGCCGGAACTTCTCGACACCCCAGTCGGCGACCAGGAACTTCAGCCGGGCGCGCGTACGCAGGCGCCGGTAGCCGTAGTCGCGGAAGATCGACAGGACGCCGATGTGGACGTCCGCGACCTCGTCGAGCGGCACCCAGGCGCCCAGGCGCTGGCCGATCTTCGGGTTGGTGGAGAGGCCGCCGCCGACCCAGAGGTCGAAGCCGGGGCCGTGCTCCGGGTGGTTCACGCCGACGAACGCGACGTCGTTGATCTCGTGCGCCACGTCGAGCAGCGGCGAGCCGGAGATCGCGGTCTTGAACTTGCGGGGCAGGTTCGAGAAGTCCTTGTTGCCGATGACCCGGCGGTGGATCTCCTCGATGGCCGGGGTGCCGTCGATGATCTCGTCCTCGGCGATCCCGGCGACGGGCGAGCCGAGGATCACCCGGGGCGTGTCACCGCAGGCCTCGGTAGTGGACAGCCCGACGGCCTCCAGGCGCTCCCAGATCTCCGGGACGTCCTCGATACGGATCCAGTGGTACTGGACGTTCTGCCGGTCGGTGAGGTCCGCGGTGCCCCGCGCGAACTCCTGCGAGATCTCGCCGATGACCCGCAGCTGCTGGGTGGTGAGGCGTCCGCCGTCGATCCGCACCCGCAGCATGAAGTACTTGTCGTCCAGCTCCTCCGGCTCCAGGATCGCGGTCTTGCCGCCGTCGATCCCGGGCTTGCGCTGGGTGTAGAGGCCCCACCAGCGCATCCGTCCGCGCAGGTCGTTGGGGTCGATCGAGTCGAAGCCCCGCTTGGAGTAGATCGTCTCAATGCGTGTCCGCACGTTGAGACCGTCGTCGTCCTTCTTGAACTGCTCGTTGCCGTTCAGCGGGGTGTAGTGACCCACGGCCCACTGACCCTCGCCACGGTGACGGCTCACCTTGCGGCGGGGCGTTGCGGCAGCTGGATCCTGTGGGGTGGCGGCCATGGTTCTACGTCCTTCGGGACAGGCGGATGCGGCTCTTACCTGCGCGGGTGGGCGCATGTGGGCATACGTGCGCGTCTTTGCGCAGGCGAGACAAGGGGGGATGTCGGAAGTGCTGGGCTCGGGGTCAGAGGCCCCCGGTGCCTTGTGTCAGCAGGCCGGACAGATGGCGCTGGACATGCGGCCGAGGTCGACGTGCCGCCGACTCACCAAGGCAATTCCAGTTCCAGACATGACGGAAGCGTGTCACGGCAATCTGGACACAGTCCAGCTTCGTCCACGATGCGGACACCCTTGTCTCGATATGCAAGACAAGGGTGGTGTCGGTCACACGGCCGGGGGCATGGTCCGGATCCGGCCACGTCGTGCCAGGTCAGCCTACGTGTGCTCCGGGCCAGGGCCCGGGTGCCGTCACGTCCGGCTCCTCCTCGACCTTCGTGTCGAAGAGCTTGAAGCCGCGGCGCAGGTAGTTGTCCATCGCGTGCTCGCCGTCCTTGCTGCATGTATGCAACCAGACGCGCTTCGTCTGCGCCCGCCCCGGCCACCGGTCGGCCAGGTCCCAGGCGCGTGCCACGCCGTGGGAGAGGAGGTGCCCGCCGATGCGCCGGCCCCGGAAGGCGGGGATCAGCCCGAAGTAGACGATCTCCACGACGCCGTCGTCCTGCGGCTCCAGCTGTACGTATCCGGCGGGCGTCCCGCGGTCGTACGCGACCCAGGTCTCCACGCCCGGCCGGTCCAGGTCCTCCTGCCACTGCGCGTACGTCCAGCCGAGCCGGTCCGTCCAGCGGATGTCGCCGCCGACCGCCGCGTACAGATAGCGGCTGAACTCGGGGGAGGGCACCTCGGCGCGGACGATCCGGACGTCGCCGTCGGGGGCGGCGGCGGGCAGCTGCTCGGCCGGGGAGACCTGCTCCAGGGACCAAGTGGTCACAGCGATGCTCATGCGGGCCAGCGAACCACGAAGGCGGGCCCCGCTCCAAAGCGGGGCCCGCCTCCACGGGTGCTCACGTTGACGACTCGTACGGGCTCACCGCTGACGCCCGAGGCCAGGCCGCCGGGGCCTTCGGACTACTCCACCGAGCCGTCGACCTCCGACAGCGGGACCGCGTACAGGACGCGCTCCGGGATGGCGGGCAGCTCCCATTCGTTGTCCTTGTTCGCCGCCCACTCGGTGAGGGTCCACAGCTCGCCGGTCTCCTGCCAGTACGACAGGGACTCGGTGTGCTGCCCCCAGCAGGCGTACGACCCGCCGGCCCCGCACTTCGCGGCCTTGGCGATGCTCTCGTTCTGCCGCCAGAGCGTGCCGTGCCGGTCGCGGGTGCCCGGTGCGTACCCCGCGTACCAGTCGGCCTTGCTCGCGCCGCTCGGTTTGTGGGAGAGGACGCCCTGCAGCCCGACGGCGTCGGTCTCGTACGCCTCGTCGGCGTTCACGTTGCCACTGGCGTTGCTGCCGAGCAGGCCGGTGCGGTCGCTCGCGGTGCTGTAGTGGTAGCGCCAGACGCGGGCCGGTTCGCTGCCGCCCGAGCTGAACCACTCGTTCGCGACCAGGCTGTCCGGTGTCGACGTACGGTCCAGGGAGATCGAGCCGAAGCAGGGGACCGCGTTGTTGTTGCTCGCGGAACAGGCCCCGCCGGTGAGGTTGTACGAGCCGATGGCCGGCATCACGTACTGGTAGCCGCGTGCCGACCAGCCGCCGCTCACCTTGCCGATCTCGGTGCTGTTGACGTCGGCCTGGAGGATGCGGTTCATGTCGAAGACGAACAGCGCGTTGTTGTGATCGGCGCCGTTCTTCGCGGTGACGATCAGCTTGTCCTGGTACCAGACCATGCCGCCGACGTGGGAGCGGACCGCTCCGAAGTCCTTGCCGCCGGAGAGCGGGGCGACCAGCAGGACCCAGCGGTACCTGAGGTTCTTGGGGTCGTTCGCGTCGATGAACGCGACCCGGGCGAGGCCCTTGTCGTCGGCGGGCTCGCCCGCCTTGTGGTCGTTGTGCGTCCAGCCCGCGAGGATGACCCGGTCGGAGCCCCACTTGCCGTCGTTGTCGGCGTCCCCGGAGGTGGTGACGGACTGCGGTAGCCACTTCTGTGTCGTCGCGTCCCCGCTGTCCCAGCAGTAGGCGCGGGTGGCGGCCGGCTCGACGGGCAGGGCCGCCGACTCGGTGTCGTCGCAGTCGGCCTTGTTCCGCATCGGGTGGTTGGCGCTCTCGAGGACGGCGCCGACTCCGACGTTCCCGCCCATTCCGCTCTGGAGCGTGTCGAGCGTCGTGCCGCTGACCAGGTTCTCGTGCAGCTGGAGCTTGTTGACCTCGGAGGAGGAGGTGATCGACGTCAGCGGGCCGGGGTTGTCGCTTCCGGCGGCCTGCGAGGTGCTGATGATGGTGGCGGCGGCGGTGAGGGCGAGGGCGGTCCCGGACAGCGTGGCCCGCAGGACACGCCCCTTCTTCCGGCGGCGATGTCTGCCTCGGTACGTCATAGGTCCTCCCGTCGTCGGCCAACTGCCTCCTGCGATCCGGCGGTTGAGTGCTGGAGGGGACAGATGTGGGGGGCCGTGGGAAGGATGGTACGTCAGGGTGTGGCGAGTCCGGTCGAATACCCCGGAATAGGTAGGGAGCAGACGGGTTCGCTCTGGGCTGCCGCCCCCTAAGAAGGGGCGGCCCGCCTTTCCCTCAGTACTCCCGGTGCCGTTGAGTGCGGGAGTAGGTCCAGCGGGTCGTCAGGCAGGACCGTCCGGACCTCCGCCGATTCGCAGAAACGATACGGCCGATGGTCCAGGACCGCCCCCAGATATCGGCGTACGCGTGACATCTCGGCTCGTACGGTCACCGTGCGGGCGGGGTCGCCGAACAGGTCCTCGGCCAGGGCCGCGGCGCTGAGGCCGGTGCGGTGCAGAGCCAGGAGGTAGAGCAACTCCGCGTGGCGCGGGCTCAGTTCGTGGGTCCAGGTGCCGGTGACGCCCGCCACGGTCACCGACCAGCGGCGCGGCTGCGACAGGTCGAGGGCGATCCGGGTGGCGCCGCGGGGCGCGGGCTCCTCGTCCGAGGCACGCACCAGCCAGCCGCCTGGCAGCGGTTCCACCGAGCAGGGGCCGAGCGTGGGCAGCCAGATCCGGTCCGTGCCGATGGTGGTGGGCAGCGCGAGCCTGTCCACGTACGGCATACCGGTGATCGCGGCGGTCCAGCCGTCCTTGTCGACGGCGAGCGCGCGGCCGGTGACCCGGGCGAGCACCGGCGCCGCCACCGCGCGCAGCCGGTCCAGCGCGGTCAGATGCCGCTCCCGCAGCCGCGCCTCGGCGAGCTTGGCCACCGAGTCGACCCAGGCGAGCGTCGCCGGGTGCATGGTCTCCCAGGGCCCGCTGATGTCCACGACCCCGATCAGCCGGCCGTCGCGCGGGTCGGTGATCGGCGCGCCCGTGCAGGTCCAGGCGGAGTGCGTGCGTACGAAGTGTTCGGCGGCGAAGACCTGGACGGGGCGGCGGGCGACGGCGGGCGTGCCGACACCGTTCGTGCCGACGACCTCCTCGCGCCAGTCCGCGCCGATCTCGAAGCCGAACCCGTCGGCCTTGCGCAGCACGGACCGGCTGCCCTCGCGCCACAGCACCCGGCTCTGCGCGTCCGCCACGACCATGATGTGCTGGGTGGTGTCCGCGACCGACAGCAGACCCTGCCGCAGTACCGGAAGGACGTGCCGCAGCGGGGAGTCGCGCCGGCGCCGCTCGATCTCGTCGGGACCGAGCACGCCGGCCCGGAAGTCGTGGTCGGGGTCGACGCCGGAGCGCAGCATCCGCCCCCAGGACTCGCCGATGACCGGCCGCGGGTCGAGCCGGGCGCGCTCTCCGGCCAGGGTCGCGTTGCGCACCTCGTCGAGCACCCGTGCCGCCTGCGCTGCGTCCACCGCGGCGAGCCGCGTCACGTCCATCGGCGAGTACACCACTGGGTCCTCCCGGAGAGCCTGAGCGGGCAACAGGTCCCGGCCGCCCGGCCATGGGACCCGAAACCCGTACTGACTGCACGTCTCATAGTGCCGTCTGTCCGTCGCGGAGGGCGACAGTCCGGACGCGGAGCGGAGATTTCGCGCAGGGTGCGGAGAGGTTGCAACCCCCTGCAACCCTGGTGAACTTCCGCCGCGTGTCCAAAAATTGGCGCAACGCCGCCTCGTGCGGTGTGCGTGCTCCGCTCAACGGGGCCATGGAACGGGGGTGGTGCCGTGTCGGCGCAGCACCACCCCCGTGCCCCGTACGTCTGTTGACGGCGGCTCAGGAAACGGGCCGCGCCCGCTCCACGACCGAGCCGAGGTCCAGGGTGTGCGGCAGGGTCCCGAACGACGCTCCCCAGTCCCCGCCGAGGCGTGAGGCGCAGAACGCGTCGGCGACCTCCGGCGGCGCGAACCGGACCAGCAGCGAGCCCTGGAGGACCACGGCGATCCGCTCGACGAGTCGCCGGGCGCGTCCCTCGATGCCGTCCAGGTCGGCGAGTTCGGTCAGCAGGTTCTTGATCGCGCCGTCCAGCCGGTGGTCGGCGCCGCGGGCCTTGCCGACCTCCTGGAGGTAGGCGTTGAGCGCCGCCGGTTCGCGTTGCAGGGCGCGCAGGACGTCCAGCGCCTGGATGTTGCCCGCGCCCTCCCAGACGGAGTTGAGCGGCGACTCGCGCAGCAGCCGCGGCATGCCCGACTCCTCCACGTAACCATTGCCGCCCAGGCACTCCAGGGCCTCCACCGCGACCGGCGTGCACCGCTTCGTCACCCAGTACTTCGCGGCCGGTACGGCGATCCGCAGGAACGCCCGCTCCTGCTCGCCCCCGTCGTCGTACGCGGCGGCCAGGCGCAGCCCGAGCGTCGTCGCGGCCTCCGACTCCAGGGCCAGGTCCGCGAGGACGTTCCGCATCAGCGGCTTGTCGATCAGCCGGCCGCCGAACGCCTCGCGGTACATGGAGTGGTGGACCGCCTGTGAGACGGCCTGCCGCATCAGACCCGCCGAGCCGAGCACACAGTCCAGCCGGGTCGCCGCGACCATCCCGATGATGGTGCGCACCCCGCGCCCCTCGTCCCCGACCCGGCGCGCCCACGTGCCGTCGAACTCGACCTCGGCGGACGCGTTCGACCGGTTGCCCAGCTTGTCCTTGAGCCGCTGGATACGGAACACGTTCCGTGTGCCGTCCGCGAGGACCCGCGGCACCAGGAAACACGTCAATCCGCCGGGAGCCTGCGCCAGCACCAGGAAGCCGTCCGACATCGGCGCCGAGCAGAACCACTTGTGGCCCGTCAGCTCGTACGTCCCGTCCTCGGCGAGCGGCCGCGCCTCCGTCGTGTTGGCGCGTACGTCGCTGCCGCCCTGCTTCTCCGTCATGCCCATCCCGAAGAGCACACCGGCCTTCTGCCCGGCGGGCCGCAGATCCTGGTCGTAGACCATGGACGTGAGGCGGGGCTCCCACTCGGCGGCGAGCGCCGGGTCGGCGCGCAGCGCGGGCACCGCCGCGTGCGTCATCGACAGCGGGCAGCCGTTCCCCGCCTCGACCTGCGTCCAGACCACGAAGGCGGCCGCGCGCCGCACATGCCCGCCGGGCTGTGACCAGGCCGCCGTCAGGCCCGCCGAGACACCCTTGCCGAGCAGCCGGTGCCAGGACGGATGGAACTCGACCTCGTCGACCCGGTTGCCGTAGCGGTCGTGGGTGCGCAGCTTCGGCGGGTTCTCGTCGGCCAGCGTCCCCCACGCCTGGACCTGCGCCGATCCGGAGGTCCGCCCGAGGGCCGACAGATCGGCGTACGCCTCGTCGAGCAGCTGTGGGTCGAGGTGCCGGTCGACCGCCTCGACGAGGGCACGGTCGGCGTTGAAGACGTCGTACGAGACCAGTGGCGGAGCCTGGTTGGTCACGGTGTGGGTGCGGGCTGCCATGTCCCCGAACCTACCCCTCGGTACGGCGGTCGTCACCAAACTCCCGCCGCACCGGGCCGCGCCCCTTTCGCCCCGCCGTACAGGTCGGGCGGGCAGGTCAGGCGGGATGTGACAGGGCGGCCAGTTCACCGGAGCCGCCGAGTGTGTCCTCGCCGTGGACGTTCACCCCCCAGCCGGGGTGGTGGACCGTGTCGAGGTAGCGCTCGCCGAGGTCAGGGGCGATCGCCACCGCCGTGAGGTTGCGCCGCCCGTGGCGGGCCAGCCAGTCGGACGCGCCGCTGACCACAGTGCCGGTGGAGCCGCCGAACAGGAAGCCCCGGGCGGCCAGCCGGCGGCAGGCACGCAGCGTGTCCGGCTCCGGGACGTGCATCACGTCGTCGACGTAGGACTCGTCGAGCAGCGGCGGACGGACGGCCATGCCCAGACCGGGGATCATCCGGGGAGCGGGCGGCCCCCCGAAGGTCACCGAGCCGACGGTGTCCACGGCCACGATCCGCACCCGGCGCCGCTGCTGCCAGAACCAGCGCGCGCAGCCCATCAGGGTGCCGGTGGTGCCGGCCCCCACGAACAGCACGTCCAGGTGCGGGAAACGGCGGGCGATGGCCGGTGCCGTGGTGCGGTAGTGCGCGCGCCAGTTGCCCTCGTTGGCGTACTGGTTGAGCCATACGTACCGGTCGTCCGAGGCGCACACCGCGCTCACGTACGCGATCCGCGCGCCGAGGAAGCCGCCGTGCAGATCGGGTTCGTCGATCACATGGACGACGCTCCCCAGCGCCTCCATCATCCGCCGGGTCGCCGGATTGCAGCGCGAGTCGGTGACGCACAGGAACCCGTAGCCACGGCTCGCCGCGATCATGCTCAGCGCCACGCCGAGGTTCCCGGACGACGACTCGACCATGACGGACCCCGGTCGCAGGACGCCGTCGCGCTCGGCTGCGTCGACCATCTCGGTCGCCGCCTTCAGTTTGACCGACCCCGCGAAGTTGAACCCCTCGCACTTCAGGAAGAGCGGCAGCCCCAGCGCCGCCCGCAGGTCGACGTAGAGGTCGTCCTCGTTGAACTGTGTGGGCTCGGATATGACGGGCATGATGTCCCCCTCCTTCATGCGGCACCGCGCTCCGCTCCTCGCGCGGCACGGTGCCCGCCGGTCAGCCGTACCGGCGCAGTTCGTGGAAGAAGCCGTCGACGACGTGCGGCTCGCCCCTTCGGGCCACCTCGTCGTGGACGAACTTGCCGACCGCGAGGTCGAGGACCCCGAGGCCGAAGGGCGAGAACACCACCGTCCGGTCCGCCGGTACGGTCACCCGCCCACAGAGCACGTCGTCCAGCGTGCCGTCGAGGAAGTCGCGGCCGCCGGTGAGCTGTTCGACCAGATGCGGTGACGTGTCCGCCTTGAGGCAGTGCTCGACGTCGTCCACGAAGTTGGCCGAGTCGAGCAGGATCTCCGGCGCCAGGTCGCGCAGCGACACATGCAGCACGAGCGGGGCGTGGGAGAACCACGCCGGGTCGTGGATGTGCGGCTTGGCCGCGACGGTCGCGAAGACCAGCAGGTCACTGGAGCGGACCAGCGACTCCGCGCTGTCGTGCACGGTGATCCGGCCCTTGGCGCCCGACCGCTCCAGATAGCCGCTGAAGCCGGCCGCGCTGTCCGCGGACAGGTCGTACACCCCGGTCTCCTCGAACGACCAGCCGGTGGCGGCCAGATGGGTGTGGATGTAGCGGGCGATCAGACCCGTCCCGACGAACCCGACGCGCGTGGGCCGGGCCCGGTCGCGGCTGAGCCGGTCGGCCGCGAGGGCCGCCGAGGCCGCCGTCCGGGTGGCGCTGATGATCGAGCTCTCCAGGCACGCGAACGGATAGCCCGTGTCGTGGTCGTTGAGGATCAGCACGGCCGAGGCGCGCGGCAGACCGCTCGCCGTGTTCCCGGGGAAGCTGGAGACCCACTTCAGACCGTCCACGCCCACCGGCCCGCCGATCGAGGCGGGCAGCGCGATGATCCGGGACGACGGACGGTCCGGGAAGCGCAGGAAGTACGACGGAGGGTTCACCGAGTCGCCCGCGCCGTGCAGCCGGTACACCGACTCGACCAGGTCGACGATCTCGGACTCCCGCCCGTTCAGGGCCTCGTGGACCTGGGCGCCGGAGATGACGGTGAACGGGGGAGCCGTCGGTGTCCCCGGTTCCGTGGTGGTCGTGCCGTTCTCGTCGGTGGTCGTGCCGTTCTCGTCCGTGGTGGTCATGCGGCCCTCACTTCGATGGTCGGTGCGCAGTCGGTCAGCCGGACCGGGTCGCCCAGGGCGGCGAGCACCTCGCGGGGCCCCTCGAAGGGCTCCCTGCTGTGCGCGGTGCGGATGTTGTCGACGAGCAGCAGGTCACCGGAGCGCCACGGCTCGCGTGCGGTGTGGGCCCCGTACACCTCGTTGATGATCAGTACGACGTCCTCGTCGATCGGGTCGCCGTTGCCGTGGCGGGTGTTGAAGGGGAGCCCGTCGGAGCCGTAGACGTCCACCAGGTACTCGCGCACCTCGGGGTCCATGGTCCACTCGTTGAGGAACGCGATCTGGTTGAACCAGCAGCGCCGCCCGGTGACCGGGTGGCGGACCACGGCGCTGCGGCGCTGCCGGGTGCGCAGGGAGCCGTCGCCCTGCCAGGCGAACTCGATGGCGTGCGCCCGGCAGTAGTGCTCGACGGCCGCGCGGTCCTCGGTGCCGAAGGCCTCGGCGAGGGTCGCCCCTATCTCGTCGTTGTACGTCCGGGTGAGCAGCCAGCCCTCCCGCTCGAACCGTGCGGTGAGGGAGGCGGGCAGCGCGTCGAGCACGGCGGGCGCGTCGGCGACCGCGGTGGCGCCGCCCTGGTCGGGCGCGTCGAGGCAGGCGTACAGCATCAGGCCGGGGAACTCCAGCGCGTAGCTGAGCTCGTGGTGCATGCACATCTGCTGGTTCGGCGGCCATTTGGACGAGGAGTACACACCGTCCTCGTAGGTCCGCCGGGGTGCGAAGGACTCGCGGTCGGGCATCAGGCCGGTGGCCAGCCGGCGGAAGACGGCCGCAGTGGTGTCCGGGTCGCGCAGCCCGAGGCCGCGCACCAGCAGACTGCCGTGCTCGGCGACGACGGCCCGCAGCGCGTCGCGGTGTTCGGCCGCCCAGAGCGCCGTGTCGCCCGCGGCATCGGCGCGCAGGATCGGAGGGCTGCCGGGACGCAGGTCGACGTCCGGTAGCAACGTCGGAGATGAAGACGACATCAGGTGCTTCCTTTCGGCCTTGCGGTGTTCGGTCGTGCGGTGTGCGGTGTTCCGGTCATGGGTGTCGTCGGTGCCTTCGGTTTCGTCTCTTCCGTGTGGTCCGTGTGGCCGGCGTGGTCTGCCGTGGTTCAGGACGGGGCGGGGGTGTCCAGGAGGCCCGCCAGGTCCGCCAGAACCGGATGGCGGGTGACGTCCTTGAGGGTGATCGCCCGGTCCAGCGCGATCGCGAGCTTCACCGCCGCGAGCGAGGTGCCGCCGCGGTCGAAGAAGTGGTCCCGGCGGCCGATCCGGTCGCCGGGGATGCCGAGCACCTGGGCCCAGGCCGCCGCCACCCGGCGCTCGCTCGCGGTGCCGGGCGCGTGCGAGCCGTCCTCGGCACCCGAACCGTTCCCGGCGGAGTCGAGCTCCCCGGCGAGCTTGGTCAGCGTCTTCCGGTCGGTCTTGCCGTTGGCGGTCAGCGGCAGGCTCTCCCGCCAGTGGACGGCCGAGGGGACCATGTACGCGGGCAGTGACACGGCCAGCCGCTCCCGCACGGCTCCCGCGCCGAGCCGGCCGGATCCGGAGCCGGGCGCGTCGGGCCCGGCGCAGAACGCCACGAGCCGTGTGCCGCCCACGACCACCACGGCGCCGTCCCGGACCCCGGGCACCCGCAGCAGCGCGTTCTCGATCTCGCCGATCTCGATGCGGAAGCCACGGATCTTGACCTGGCTGTCCCGGCGGCCGAGGAACTCCAGCTTGCCGTCGGGCAGCCAGCGGCCGTGGTCACCGCTGCGGTAGAGCCGCTCGCCGGGGCGGTACGGGTCGGTGGTGAACGCGGCCCTCGTCCGCTCCGGGTCGTTGACGTACCCGCGCCCGACACAGACCCCGGAGAAGACGATCTCGCCGGGCGCCCCGAGGGGTACGGGGGACAGGTCCTCGTCGACGACGTACACCCGCACATTGGCGACCGGCCGCCCGAGCGGGACCCGGTCCTGGTCCGGCACCCGGGACATGACCTCGTGGTTGGTGTCGTCCGAGGTCTCGGTCAGCCCGTAGGCGTTGACCAGCCGGATGCCGGGCTCGGCCGCGAACCAGCGCTCGACGAGCTCCTTCTTCACCGCCTCCCCGGTGACCGACACACAGCGCAGGTCGGGCAGTTCGCGCGGGCGTTGTTCCAACTCGGCGAGCACGGCCTCCAGATACGAGGGGACCACCTGGAGGACATTGACCCGGCCCCCGGTGATCGTGTCCACGAACCGCGGTACGTCCAGGATCACCTCCTGTTCGACCAGCAGGGTCCGGCCGCCGACGAGGAGTGCGGAGACCAGCTGCCACAGCGAGATGTCGAAGCACTGGGGCGCGGTCTGGGCGACCACCTGGCCCTCGCCGACGCCGAGGTCGTCGAGCTTGGCGTGGACGTGGTTGAGGAAGCCGGCGTGCTCGCACATCGCGCCCTTGGGCTCGCCGGTGGAGCCGGACGTGAAGTAGATGTAGGCGAGTTGGCCGGCGGCGACGGGGATGCCGAGGTCGCTGTCGGGGTGGTTCTCCGCGTAGGCCGCGTCGACGTGCAGGACTCGGGCGTCGGTGTCCGCCTCGTCCAGTGTGGTGGTGCTGCCGTGTTCCGTCAGGACGAGTTCGCAGGCGGCGCGGTCGAGTGTCGCCGTGATGCGTTCGGCGGGGAAGTGCGGCTCGATGGGCAGATAGACGCCGCCCGCCTTGAGGACGGCGAGGACGGCGGCCATCCAGTCCAGGTCGCGTTCCATGACGACGGCGACGACGTCCTCGGGGCGCAGCCCGCGGGTCAGCAGGGCCCGACCCAGCTGGTTCGCCCGGGAGTTGAGCTCCTGGTACGTCCACTCCTGGTCGCCCCGCACGGCCGCGACGGCGTCGGGGTGGGCCAACACCCTTTCCTCGAACAGCTCGTGGACCCGGCGGTCCGGCAGCTCGCGGTGCGGCCCCGCCAACCCGTCCAGCTGGAAACGGAGTTCGACGTCCGACAGCAGACTCTGCCCGCCCGCCCGGGAGTCCGGGTCGGCGGTGAGGTGGGTGAGCGCGGTGAGGTGGTAGCCGGCGATCCGGGCGGCGGCGTCCGCGTCGAGGACGTCGGTGCGGTAGCGCAGGCGCAGGGTGTGGTCCTCGAACGCCACGTGCAGCAGGGTGCCCTCGGGGCCCCGGCCGCCGTGCGGATCGAGCACCGTCTCGAAGGCCGCAGGTTCGTCTCCCGCCCCCTGCGCGGCCGGGTCCGCCTCGGCCTCGCGTATGCGGTCCAGCAGGTCGTGCCAGGAGCCGGTGCCGACGGTCAGTGGGCACGGCCTCGGCCGCTCGCCCTTCGCCGCCACGTACCCGACCGTCACCTCGCGCTCGCCGGACAGTGCGGCGAGGACCCGTGCGTGTACGGCCAGGAGAGTGCGGGGTTCCCGCGGCAGGCCCTCGGGCAGCGGGACTTCGTACTCCGCGGTGCCCGGCACCGGGTCGAGCGTCCACTTCGGGATCGTTTCCATGGTCTTGCTTCCCCCTGTTGTCTTTCTTGTTCTGTGCCGCGGAGCTTGTCCGTGCCGCGGAGCCTGTCCGGGGCTCGGAGTTCGTCCGTGCCGCGGAGCGTCAGGCGTGCCGCTGGGCGACCGCCGGGTTCCCGCCCCAGTGCGCCCCCGCGGGTACTTCCTCGCCCTTCATCAGGAAGGAGTCGGCGGCGAGCACGGCTCCGTCGCCCATCGACGCCCCGTAGTGCACGAGCGCGCCGACGCCGAGCGTCACGCCGTCGCCGATCTCGATGTGGTCGGACTTGAAGGTGCCGTCCTCCTGCGAGTGCGACTGCACCTTGCTGTGCGCGCCGAGCGTGCTGTCGCTCCCGATGGCGGTGAGCGTCCGCTCGGTGATGTAGGCCCCGTCGTCGAAGACCCTGCGGCCGATACGGACCCCGAGCAGCCGCCAGAGCAGGTTCTTGAACGGGGTGCCGTTGAAGACGGCGATGTGCGTGTCGGGGATCTTCCACAGCCGCTCGTGGCGCCAGAAGAGCGGGTCGTAGATGGAGTGCAGCCGGGGCTCCAGCGGACGGAACCGGCAGAGCAGCCGCTCCACCAGCACGTAGTAGCCGGTGGTGAACACGAGGCCGACGATCAGGGACGCGCCGATCAGCAGACCGCCCGCGGTGCCGAGCTCCCCGTACAGGTCGAAGGCGGCGAAGCCGAGGACCGTGAGGGCGAACCAGTCGAACCACCGGATGAACAGGAACAGGCCCATGGTGCGCAGGTTGTGCCCGTTCTTCGCGGCCAGACGGCGGCGCAGCTCGTCGCCCTCGCGGAGGTGGTCGAAGCGGGTGTCGCGCTCCACGGTCCTCGGGATCTCGAAGGGCGGCGAGCCCAGCAGGCCGACCCCCTCACGTATCTCGCCGTCGAGCGGGACCATCACCTTCGTCGCGAGCAGACAGTTCTCGCCCGTGCGGCCCCCGGCGGGGTAGGCGATGTGGTTCCCGAGGAAGTTGTGCGCCCCGATCGACGTCTGCGAGACGCGGAACGACGTGCCGGAGAACTCGGCGTTCATGATCGACAGTCCGTCGGCGACCATCGTGCCGCTGCCGACGGTGGCCAGGTACGGCGTTTCGTGCCCCACCTCCGTACCGAAGTTGGAGCCGGTCTGCTCGACGTGCGAGAGGTCGTAGCCGAGGGCCCGCAGGTAGTGGACGATGTACGAGCTGTCGCCGCACAGCCACTTGAAGAACTTGACGTTGGTCAGGCGTGCGACGGCACGCTGCACCGAGTAGTGGAAGCCGTAGAGCGGATAGACCCGGTCCGGTTCGAGGACCAGGTTCAGCAGCCGCGGCAGTACGGACACGGTGGCGAAGCCGATCAGGATGAAGCCCACGAAGAGCGCGAGCGACAGACCGAGCGCCTCGGCGTAGAACCGCGCCGACGTGATGTGCTGCGTCTCCCGGTCGAGCAGCACGTCCAGCGAGGGCGCCACCGTGAGCAGCATGTACGTACCCCCGACGAGGAGCGGCACATAGAGGAGCAGCGTCTGCAGCACGGTGGCCAGGCCGTAGCCCACCCGCCGCGCGGTGCCGCAGTCCGCGGGTGACACCCGTACGTAGTCCACGTCCGTGCGCTGGGCGGGGGAGCCGTGCCAGTGCTGCCCGTCCGGCACCGACGCGCCGCCGTACAGCGCGGACGAGTGGCCGAGCTGGGAACCGTCCCCCATGGAGGTGCCGATGTCGAGGACGGTCTTCTCGCCGACGAAGACGTCCCGGCCCAGGGTGACCGGGCCGGTGCGTATCCGCCCTGCGTGCGCCTGGTAGCAGAGGAAGTAGGAGTCCTTGCGGATCACCGTGCCCGCGCCGACGGTGAACAGGTCGGTGCAGACCGGGACGGAGTGGGAGAGGATCGTGACGCCCTTGCCGATCCGCGCCCCGAGCGCCCGCAGATAGAGCACGTAGAGCGGGTTGCCGGCGAACAGGACCATCGGGTTGGCGTGCAGCAGTGCCTTGACGGTCCAGAAGCGCAGATAGGCCAGGCTCCAGACGGGGAACTCGGTCTCCTTCCAGCGGCCGACCAGCACCCACTTGGCCACCACCGGCAGCACGCACACCCCGACGAAGACGGCACCGCCGAAGAGGGCCGACCGCAGGTAGACGTCCACCACGCCCTCGCCGGCGGAGACCCAGTCGTACCCCTGTGCGGTGACGAGCCCGGAGAGCAGGCAGTACGCCGCGAAGACCAGGAACTGGAGTGCTCCGCACAGGACATACCGTGCGGTGCTGCCCGGTGGAGGAGGCTCGGCCGGTTCGGGCGCGGGCGCCGGCGGCTCGTCCGGGACCTCGGCGAGTGCCGCCGCCAGGCCCCGGATCGTCGGGTGGCCGTAGACGTCCCGCATCGACACGGCCGGCAGGTCGGGGTGCTTCCTGACCCGGGCGCAGAAGTGGGCCATCACCAGGGAGTTGGCCCCGAGGTCGTCGAAGAAGTGGCTGTCGACGGGCACCTGCTCGACGCGTACGACACCGGCGAGCACCTCCGCGAGGACGTGTTCGGTGCCGTTCGCCGGGGCGTGGGTGGTCAGGGAGCCGGCCGGAGCGGCGGTCGTCACCTCACCTGGATTTGCCACCACTTGATCTCCTTGCTGATGATTACTGCTACTTGTGGACTGTTCGGAGTGATTGGTACTCCGGATGGGAATACGAAGGAATCACGCCCGCAGTTTCATCGGGCAGCCGAATTGGCTATGCCTGAGGCGTGGGTGAACCAGGGTGATTCCGATGTGATTCCGGTGTGCCGGAAGAAAGAGTTGTTCCGGAAGGAAGGCTCGGGCCGGAAGGAAGAATTGTGCTCATGGAAATGAGATGGCAGCCGGGAGGATATTGTTCGCCGAGTGTCGGAAGTGGCCGCGTGAAAAGGTGCAGAGCAGCACGGCATGATCCGCGTGGTTCCCACGCGGATCACGGGTAACGCGGCTGTGTCGGGCCCTGGTCCAGGCCTTTCTGAGTCCCCCGTGTCGTGGTGCACTGAGCCGTCCCCACGTGCCCAGCGGAATGCAATCCGAATTGTTTCTGTGTGCTCATGAACGGGTCAAGGGCGTTTCGTCCTATGGCGCTTTCTCGCCGTTCGAACCCTCATCGATTACACCCCTGAACGGTCCGCTCCGTACGTGCCACCGGGGAACTCACTTTATGGGTGGCGTATATGCGCTCACGCGTTCCGCTTCTGGAGGGTGAGTAATTCGGCCAACGCGGTCATGACAGAAAACCGGTTCGATTTTCCTTTACGATTTCTGTCGGGTTGCTGCCGCTTTTCTTTCGTATGACGGAACCGGGAGGGGCGGAAGCGGCGCCGCCGGTCACCTCGGACCCGGCCGTGGTACCGCGGGATGAGTGCAACCTCGCACGGCGGATACCTTTAGGGCGTGCAGCCAGCAAGTGAACCCCCTCAGAGGACGTCCGGCCGTCTCCATCGGGCCCGAGCCCTCTACCGGAACGTCTCCAAGCGCAGGACCGCCTGGCTGCTGATCAAGGACACCGTCAACTCGTGCATCGAGTACCGGATCCTCGGACTCGCGGCGGAGGCGGCGTTCTTCACGCTGCTCTCCGTGCCGCCGCTGCTGCTCAGCATGCTCGGCCTGCTGGTCTACGTCGACGACTGGACCGGCGCCGACACCATCGCCAGCGTGGAGACCAACCTCCTGGAGGCGTCCCGCACGATCCTCACCGACAAGGGCGTCACACAGATCGCCGAGCCAGTCCTCCACGACGTCATGGAGGGCGGCCGCCCCGACGTCATCTCCCTCGGCTTCCTGTTCGCCCTGTGGTCGGGCTCGCGCGCGGTGAACGTCTTCATCGACACCATCACCGTGATGTACGGCCTCGACGGCGTGCGCGGCATCGTCAAGACCCGGCTCGTGGCCTTCGCGCTGTTCCTCGCGGCGCTGCTCATCGGCTCCATCGTGCTGCCGCTGGTCGTCGCGGGCCCGGACGCCGTGGTGGACGTCGTCCCCTGGTCGGAGAACGTCGTACAGGGGTTGTACTGGCCCGTCGTCATCGTGCTGTCCATCGCCTTCCTGACGACGCTGTACCACGTGTCGGTACCCGTGCGGTCGCCCTGGGTCGAGGACGTGCCGGGCGCCCTGGTGGCCCTCGCCATGTGGGTCCTGGGCAGCTTCCTGCTGCGCATCTACCTGACCAACACGGTCGAGGGCCCCAGCATCTACGGCTCCCTGGCCGCACCCGTCGCCGTACTGCTGTGGATCGGCGTCTCCGCCTTCGCGGTCCTCGTCGGCGCCGCCGTCAACGCGGCCATCGACCGGGTCTGGCCGGCCGCGGCCACCGCCGCCGCCCGAGCCGTCAACGAGCGGCTGCGCGCCGAGCAGGCCGCCGACCTCGTGGCCCGCGCGGCCGCGGCCAGGGCCCACCTCGCCGACGACCCGGACGACCCCGACATGCCCTCCGAGTTCCCGGAGCGCTGGTCCCGCTTCCTGCCCCCCGAGGACGTGACCTCCCGGCTGCGCACACACGCGAAGACCACCCCCAAGAACGGCGACGAGCCGCCCCCGCCGCAGTGACCGCGACGGGGGCGCCAGGGGGAGCTTCTCGAACTTTCGGAGGTACGCCGGTGGCCGTCAGCCCTTCCACACGCCGGTCGCCGCGAGCTCCCGCGCGAAGTCCGTGAAATCGCGCGGCGCGCGCCCCAGAACCTGCCGGACGGTCTCCGTGGACCGGGCGTTGCCGCCGTCGAGCAGCCCGTCGAAGACCTCCTCCATGAACGCGACCTCCTCGGGCGGCAGCCCGAACCCGGCCAGGATCGCCCCGTACTCCTTCGTCGACACCGGCACGTAACGGATCTCCCGGCCCGCCGCGGCGGTGATCTCCGCCATGGCCTCCCGGAACGAGAGCAGCCGCGCCCCCGTGACCTCCAGGGTCCGGCCCGCGTACGAGGAGTCCGTCAGCGCCTTCACGACCACGTCCGCGAGGTCCCGGGTGTCGATGAACGGCACCTTCACCTCGCCGGCGGGGAACACGAACTCACCGCTCTGCACACCCTCCAGCAGCAGGCCCTCGCTGAAGTTCTGGAAGAACCAGTCGGCCTGCACGACCGTCCACTCGGCACCCGACTCGCGCAGCGCCCGCTCGGCCGGCTCCGCCTGCTGCTCGCCGCGCGCCGACAGCATCACCAGACGACGCACCCCGAGCTCCTGGGCCTGCCGCGCGAGGGCGCCGATGTTCTCCGCGGCACCCGGCGCGCCGATGTCCGGCGTGTACGCCAGATACGCCGCGTCCGCGCCGCGCAGCGCCTCCGCCCAGGTCGAGCTGTCGTACCAGTCGAAGCGCACCTCGCTGCTGCGCGAAGCGGCCCGTACATCGAACCCGGCGGCCTTCGCGGACTCCGCCACCTGACGCCCCGTCTTGCCCGAGGCCCCCGTCACCAACACCGTCTCGTTCCGCGTGTTTTCCGTCATGAGCCCAGTCAACGGCCTCACACGGAAAGGGAACATCGCTGAAGCTCTCGTTCCCATAAGGGCGCGTCTACGCTGGGGTCATGGACGCACTCGCAGGCCTTCTGGAAGGTCCACGCGCGCGTGGCGCCTTCATGATCCGAGCGTGTTTCGAGCCGCCCTGGTCCCTGCGCATCGAGGACCGTGCCCCGCTCACCGTCATGCTCATGGTGCGCGGGCACGCCTGGATCATGCCCGAGGACGGGGAGCGGGTGCGGTTGCGGGCCGGTGACCTCGCCATCGCGCGCGGACCCGACCCGTACACCTGCGCCGACGACCCGTCGACCGTGCCCCAGGCGGTGATCCTGCCGAACCAGGTGTGCACCTACCCGGACGGCCGTTCCCTGAAGGGCCGGATGGACCTGGGTGTCCGTACCTGGGGTGCGCGGCTCGACGGCTCGATGGTGATGCTGATCGGGACGTATCCGATGAACGGCGAGGTCAGCGGGCGGCTGCTGGACGCGCTGCCGGCGCTGCTGTCCCTGCCCTCCGACGTGTGGGAGTGCCCGCTCACCCCGCTGATCATGGAGGAGATCGTGCGGGACGAGCCCGGCCAGGAGGTCGTCCTCGACCGGCTGCTCGACCTGCTGGTCATCGCCGCGCTGCGGGCCTGGTTCTCCCGCCCCGAGGCCGAGGCGCCCGCCTGGTACCAGGCTCTGGCCGACCCCGTCGTGGGCCGGGTCCTGCGGCTCCTCCAGGACGATCCGGCATACCCCTGGACGGTCGCCTCCCTCGCCGCGAAGGCCGGCGTCTCACGGGCCGCGCTCGCCCGCCGCTTCAGCGAACTCGTGGGCGAACCCCCGATGACATACCTGACCGGCTGGCGCCTCGCCCTCGCCGCCGACCGGCTGCGCGGCACCGAGGACACCCTGGAGGCGATCGCCCGCCAGGTCGGCTACGGCAGCGCCTTCGCCCTGTCCAGCGCGTTCAAGCGGGTCTACGGAGTCAGCCCCCAGGAACACCGGACGAGGGCGGCGTAGCCTTTTGCCCGTGGCCGAGTCGTACGTGGACGTGTCGTACGTGGAGGTGTCGCCGGACCCGTATCGGGAGCGGGCGGCGCGGCTCCCGGGCGCGGTCGTCTGGACCCGTACCGCCGTGCCGGGCGACTGCGCGCCGGTGCTGCCCGACGGGTGCATGGACCTGCTGTGGACCGAGGGGCGGCTCTTCGTCGCCGGGCCCGACACCCGCGCGTACATGGGCGACGCGTCAGGTGTCACCCGGTTCGCGGGCGTCCGGTTCTTCCCCGGGACTGCGCCCGCCTATCTCGGCGTCCCGGCGCACGAACTGCGCGACCGGCGCGTCGACCTCGCGGATCTGTGGAGCGCGGGGGCTGTCCGGCGGCTGACCGAGCGGGTGGACGCGGCGGCCGATCCCGCCGCCGAGCTGGAAGCCCTGGCCGTTGCTCGGGCGGGCGATGTCGATCCGCCCGATCCGTGGGTGCGCGGCGCTGTCGCGGGACTGGCCGCGGGACGTTCCGTCGCCTCGGTCGCGGAGGCGGTGGGGTGGAGCGAGCGGCAGTTGCACCGGCGGGCGCGGGGCGTCTTCGGCTACGGGCCGAAGACGCTGGCCAGGATTCTGCGCCTGCAGCGGGCACTGGGGCTGGCGCGGGACGGGGTGCCTCTGGCGGACACCGCCGTGCGGGCCGGTTTCGCCGATCAGGCTCACCTGGCGCGTGACGTACGGGAGTTGGCGGGGGCGCCGTTGGGTGAGCTGTTGCGGCGTTGAGGTTGTGGAGGGTCGCTGGGTGCGGGTTCGGTGGGGGCTGGTCGCGCAGTTCCCCGCGCCCCTTACGGGGCGCTGCTCAACGGTGCGAACAGGTCCACGCCGTTGCCGTCCGGGTCGAGTACCACGGCGTAGCGCATGCCCCAGTCTGCGTTCCAGGGCTTGAGTTCGGACTTGTAGCCGGCGGCCACCAGCTCCTCGTACGTGGCGTCGACGTCCGCGGGGCCGTCGCACGCGAAGGCCAGCCCGACCCTCCCCGCACCCGTCGGCGGGTGCCAGTCGGGGTGGAAGGAGCGGATCGTGTCCTCCGTGTCGAGGGCGAAGCGCAGGCCGCCGGGCAGGTTCGCCTCGACATGCGGCTGTTTCTCGGAGCCCTCGGGGAATTCGAGTCCCAGGCGGCGGTAGAAGGTCAGGGAGGCGGCCATGTCGGAGACGACGAGGCCGATGAGGTCGAATCGTGGAGTCATGGGACCACCGTAGGGAGAGCGGCGGGCGGCGGTCTTGAACGAATCGGACACGGGCGGGGCGGCGGTGTCCCGACGGTCACAGCCGTGTCGCCGTGCGGATCAGGGCGGCGAGGGCCAGGGAGTGGCTGTGGGCGGGCCAGGCTATGTGGGTGACGACCGGGGGTGCGTCGGTCAGGGGGACTGCCGTGTGCTCTGCCCACAGCCAGGCGCGGGCCGAGTCGGGGAAGGCGGCCACCGTGCGGCCGAGGGCGATCAGCTGGGCGAGTTGTGTCAGGTCGTGGACCTCGGGGCCCGGTCCTGGCGGGTACGCGCCGTCGCTGGGCCAGCGGGCGAACGGGAGGTCGGGGACATCGGCGATGTCCGCCAGGGACAAGGTCCTGCGCGCGGCGAGGGGGTGACCGGCGGGCAGGATGGCGATCTGGCCCTCGGTCAGCAGTTCCTCGCTGTCGAACCCGGCGAGGGAGTTGAACGGCGCGTGCATGAGCGCCACATCGGCACGGCCGTCGCGCAGCAGCCCTCCCTGCTCGCAGATGCCGCACAGCAGCACCTCGATCTCGGCGGCGTCGGGCTCCGCCGCGTAGGCGTCGAGGAGCTTCTGCAGCAGTTCGTGGGATCCGGCGGCCTTCACCGCCAGCACCAGGCGACTCCGGGCGCCGTCCGGTCTGTCGGCGCCACCGGCGCGACGCGTGCGGCGAGCGGCGGCCGCGGTCGCGTCGAGGGCCGCGCGACTCTCGTGCAGCAGCACCTCTCCCGCGTCGGTCAGGGAGACACCGCGGCGGTCGCGGTCCAACAGCCGTACGCCGAGGCGCCGTTCGAGCTGCTGGATCGCCCGGGACAGCGGCGGCTGCGCCATGCCGAGGCGCTCGGCGGCACGGCCGAAGTGCAGTTCCTCGGCGACGGCGACGAAGTACCTCATCTCCCGGGTCTCCAAGGTGTCCATGGCCGCAGCGTACGTCAGTGATACCTGGTGGGTATCACAGGCCACCGAATCGGTGTTGGATGCGCCGCCCGTCCGCGAGCGAGCATCACGGCATGAGCGAAACGAAGACCGCGCTGGTGACCGGCGCGAACAAGGGAATCGGGTACGAGATCGCGGCAGGGCTCGGCGCCCTCGGGTACCGCGTGGGTGTGGGGGCCCGGGACGAGGAGCGTCGAGGGAGTGCCGTTGCGAAGCTGCGCGCCGCCGGGGTGGACGCGTTCGGGGTTCCGCTGGACGTGACCGCCGACCGGAGCGTCACCGATGCCGCCGCACTGGTCGAACGGCAGGCCGGGCGCCTGGACGTCCTGGTCAACAACGCCGGTATCTCGGGGGAGATGGGCCCCGGGTGGGTGCAGGACCCGACCGCGCTCGACCTGGACCTGGTCCGCACGGTCGTGGAGACCAACGTCCTCGGCGTCATCCGCGTGACCAACGCGATGCTGCCCCTGCTGCGGCGCTCGACGTCGCCACGGATCGTCAACGTCTCCAGTTCCGTCGCCTCCCTGACCCGGCAGGCGGACCCGGACATCGAGATAGGCCCCGTCATGGCGGCCTACTCGCCGTCGAAGTCGTTCCTCAACGCCGTCACCGTGCAGTACGCCCGGCAGTTCGCCGATACGGGCATCCTGATCAACGCCGCCTGCCCGGGCCTGGTCGCGACCGACTTCACCGGCTTCCAGGGACCCCGTACCCCTGAGCAGGGCGCGGCCACGGCGATCCGGCTCGCCACACTGCCCGACGGCGGCCCGACCGGTTCGTTCTTCGAGGACGACGGCGTCATTCCCTGGTGACCCCGGCCTACCGCTAGCGTCGTGACATGACCCGCGACACCAGCCCCGCCTCCTCACCCGCCGCCCCGCGCACCCTCCCCGAGGCGCTCGCCGTCGGCACCGTCGTCCTCGACGGCGGCATGTCCAACCAGCTCGCATCGGCCGGGCACGACCTGAGTGACGAGCTGTGGTCTGCGCGGCTGCTCGCCGAGCGGCCCGAGGCGATCACCGAGGCACATCTGGCGTACTTCGAGGCGGGCGCCAACGTGGCGATCACCTCCAGCTACCAGGCGACCTTCGAGGGCTTCGCACGGCGCGGCATCTCCCGCGAGCCCGCGGCCGAACTGCTCGGACTCAGTGTCGGACTCGCCCGCGAGGCGGCCAGGCAGGCCCGGGCGAAGGGCGTACGCGCGCCGTTGTGGGTGGCGGCGTCGGTGGGCCCGTACGGGGCGATGCTCGCGGACGGTTCGGAGTACCGGGGCAGGTACGGGCTGAGCGTCGCCGAGCTCGAACGGTTCCACCGGCCCCGGCTGGAGGTACTGGCCGAGGCGGGTCCCGACGTCCTCGCCCTTGAGACCGTGCCCGACGCCGACGAGGCACGGGCGCTCCTGCGGGCGGTGCGCGGGCTCGGCGTACCGGCGTGGCTGTCCTACAGCGTCGCCGGGGGCCGGACGCGGGCCGGGCAGCCGCTGGAGGAGGCCTTCGCGCTCGCCGCCGACGCCGACGAGGTGATCGCGGTCGGCGTCAACTGCTGTGCCCCCGACGACGTGGGCGCCGCGGTGGAGGCCGCCGCACGCGTCACCGGCAAGCCGGTCGTGGTCTACCCGAACAGCGGCGAGACCTGGGACGCGGGGGCACGCGCCTGGACCGGCCGCTCCACCTTCACTCCCGAACAGGTCGGCGGCTGGGAGCGGGCCGGGGCCCGGCTGATCGGCGGGTGCTGCCGCGTCGGGCCGACGGCGATCACCGCGATCGCGGAAGCGCTTGCCCCACTTGCCTCACTCGACGCACCGGGCTCACTCGATTCGCCCAACTCGTTCGATTCGCCCGACTCGCTCGACTCCGCGTGAGGGCTGGGCGGGTCGGCAGGGTGCCGTGCTCGCCCGTACCACCAGCCGCGTGGACAACTCCGTACGTGTCCCCTCCGGCTGTTCGCCCGCCATCATCCGCACCAGCAGGCGCATCGCCGTCGCGGCCATCTCGGCGAGCGGCTGGCGCACGGTCGTCAGGGCCGGCGAGGCCCAGTGGGCCTCGGGCAGATCGTCGAAGCCCACCACGCTGACGTCGTCCGGGACGGAGAGCCCCCGCTCGGCGAGCGCCCGGTAGGCGCCGAGGGCCATACGGTCCGAGCAGACGAAGACGGCCGTGGGCGGTTCCGGCAGATCGAGGAGTTCCAGCATCCGCCGGTGCGCGGCGCTCTCGTCGAAGTTGCCGTAGCGCAGGTACTCCGGGCGGTGGCGCAGTCCGGCCGCCGCGAGGGCCGAGCGGTAACCGGCGACCCGCGCGGTGCTGCACATCTTGCGGCGGTAGCCGGCGATGACGGCGATGCGTTCGTGGCCGAGGGAGAGCAGGTGCTCGGTGGCGGTCACCCCGCCGTGCCAGTTGGCCGCGCCCACCGAGACGACCCCGGGCGGCGGTTCCAGCACCGGGTCGATCAGCACGAACGGGATGCGGTGCTGGTCCAGCCAGGCGTACTGGGACGCGGTCAGCTCGGAGAGGTTGAACAGCACTCCGGAGGAGCCGCGCGTGGACAGTTTGTCCAGCCAGCCGCGCTCGGGCCGGCCGCCCCGGGTCCGGGTCAGGCCCGCCGAGACCACCACCTCCAGGCCGGCGTCGTGCGCGGCCTCCTCCACGCCGTGCAGGATCGAACCCGACCAGGAGTTCTCCAGCGAGTGGACGACGAGGTCGACCAGGCCGGGCGACTTCACCGCGTCGAACCGGGGTCTGCGGACGTAGCCGAGCCGGTCGAGCGCCTCCGTCACCCGGCGGCGGGTCTCCGGCGCCACGTCCTCACGGCCGTTGACGACCTTGGAGGCCGTCGGCACGGACACGCCCGCCTCGCGTGCGACGACCGCGAGGGTCGGCCCGGCCACGCTTCCGGTACGCACCATGGAAGCCCACCTCTCCAGGCCCCGTCCCGAGGGCCGTCGAAAGTTTCGGGTAGAAAGCGCTTCCTACAGTAAGGCCGCTGTGACACGCCGTGGAAGAGCCGGTATTCAACGGAATTTCGCGGAGCCGAAACTTTCGAAATGTCGAACACGCAGGTCCTGGGCGGGTCGGCCGTGTCGCCCCGGCCCGGTGGACGGGCCGCCGGGCGCTGGATTTCGTCCTCCTGGGGAGCGACTGGGGCCGCCCTTGGGGGGCCGTCCCGGGACTGCCCCGGGACGGCCGGGGGCCGCCTGGGGCTGCCCGGGATCGGCATGGGGACGGCATGGGGCTGCCTGGGGCCGCCCGAGACCGGCCTGGGGCCGCCATGGGGGATCGCCCGGGACCGGCCTGAGGGCGCCATGGGGGATCGCCCGGGACCGGCCTGAGGGCGCCATGGGGGATCGCCCGGGACCGGCCTGAGGGCGCCATGGGGGATCGCCCGGGACCGGCCTGAGGGCGCCATGGGGCTGACCTGGGACCGCCCTAGGCCGGCCTCGGGGCCACCCCGGGGTGGCCCCTGGTGACCCCGGGGCCACAGGGGAATGCCACGGAACGCCATGGGGCCCCCGGGCCTGCCCGGGGCTTCTGTGGGGTGTTCTCGGCAGCCCTAGGGGCTGCTCTGGGGCTGCGTGACACAGGTGTTGTGTGATGCGCTGAGGGGGCAGGCCCTGTGGTTCCCGCTCAGGTGAGGAGATGGTCGAATGGCCGAGGGTCCCGTGGTCGGTACCCCCTACGGTGCCGTCCGAGGCCGTTACGAGAACGGCCTCGCCGTGTTCCGAGGCATCCCCTACGCCGCCCCGCCCTTCGGCCCCCGCCGCTTCCGGCCGCCCGTCCCGCCCGAGCCGTGGGACGGCGTGCGCGACGCGGGCGCGTTCGGGCCGACACCGCCCAAGCCGCCGTACTCCGAGGCCTTCGCCAAGCTGCTCTCCGACCCGGTCGTGCCGGGCGACGACATCCTCAACCTGAACGTGTGGACACCCGAGCCGGGCCCTGGCGCACGCCTGCCCGTCATGGTGTGGATCCACGGCGGGGCGCTGACCCGCGGCTCATCCGCCGTACCCGTGTACGACGGCCGGGCCTTCGCCCGCGACGGGCTGGTGTTCGTCTCCCTCAACTACCGCCTGGGCGTGGAGGGTTACGGTCTCTTCCCGGACGCCCCCGCCAACCCGGGCCTGCGCGACCAGCTCGCCGCGCTGGAGTGGGTGCGGGACGCGATCGCGGAGTTCGGCGGCGATCCGGACCGGGTGACCGTCTTCGGCGAGTCCGCCGGCGCGATCAGCATCGGGGCGCTGCTGGCGAGCCCGCGCGCCAAGGGACTGTTCCGGCGGGCCGCACTGCAGAGCGGGCCGCCCGAGGTGACGGAACGGGACAAGGTGCGGCGCCTGGTCCGGCGTATGGCCACCCGGCTGAAGATCCCCGCGACCGCCGAGGCGTTCGCCGCCGTCGACCGGGCCGCCCTGGCCGAGGCACAGGCCGAGGTCGGCCGCCGCGCCAGCCCGGTCCTCGGCGGCCCCGCGTTCGGCATCGTCGTCGACGGCGACCTCGTGCCGCGCGACCCGCTGGAGGCGCTGCTCGACGGCGACGCGGCCCGGGACGTGGACCTGCTGCTGGGCTGGACCAGCGAGGAGTACCGGCTGTGGCTCGCGCCCACCGGCCTCCTGGAACGCATCGACCGGCTTGGCCCGGTCGCCCTGGCCGGCGCGATGGCCCGCTGCCGCTGCGGCCCCGAGGTCCCGCGCGGCTACCGGCTGGTCCATCCCGACGCGAGCACCGCCGACCTGGTCGGCCAGCTGGTCACCGACCATCTGCTCCGCGTACCGCTGCACCGCCTGGCGGACGCCCACCCTGCACCCTCGTACGTCTACGAGTTCGCCTGGCCCTCCAACGTCCCCGGCCTCGGCGCCTGCCACGCCCTGGAGCTCGGCTTCGTCTTCGACACCGCCGACGTGCCCGAGTCCGCGAAGCTCGCCGGGCCAGGGGCCCCGCAGACTCTCGCCGACGAGATGCACTCGGCGTGGGTGCGGTTCGCCGTCGAGGGGGATCCGGGGTGGCCGGTGTGGGACGCCACGCATCCGGTACGGGTCTTCGGCGCGGGCGAACCCGCGATCGTGCACGGACCTCGGGATCGCGAACTCGCCCTGTGGGAAGCGGAGTTCGCCGCCTCGGAGGCCGCGGCCGACGCCGCCGACCAGGGGACGCGGAAGGCTCAGAAGACGCCGAAGCCGGGTGCGGTGCCGTTGTCGGTCGTGCGGCGCCTTCGGAGGCCGGGAGGTGCGCGGCGGGGGTGACGACCGAGGGGCTGCCCCCGTCTCCGTCAGCCCCTCACAGGGCCCGCCTCCGTCCGCCCTTCACAAGGGCCCGTCTCGTCCGCCCGTCACTGGGCGCGGATTCGCCCCGCCCAGCCGATACCGCCGAGCAGGTGCTGCCGGAAGTCCGGGTCCTCGTACGCCTCCGAGGCATGGCCGAGAGCGGTGTAGAAGACCCGGCCCGCGCCCTGTTCCCGGCACCACGCGAGCGGATGGTCCTCCCCCATGCCGCCTCCCTCGTACGAGAACTCGTCGGCGGAGACGAGCACACGCACCGCGTCGCGCGGGTTCGTGCGGAAGTCGTACCACTCGTCGGTGAGCTCCCAGACGCCGGGCAGATGCCGGGTGGCGGGGTGATCCCGGTCCTCGACCAGCGCCTTGCCCGGCTGGTGGTCGGGGTGCCGCGCGAACCTGGCCCCGAGCAACTCGCCGTAGTAGGGCCAGCCGTACTCCGTACAGGCCGCCGCGTGCACGCCGACGAAGCCGCCGCCCGCCTCGACGTACGCGGCGAGGTGCTTCCGGCCCGCCGCTGTCAGGATGTCGCCGCTGGTGGAGAGGAAGACGACGGCCGCGTACGGGCCGACGGGGGCGTCGAAGAAGTCGGGGGCCTCGGTCGCGTGGACGGTGAAGCCGTGCGCGGCCCCGAGCGACCGTACGGCCGCTATGCCGTCGGGTATCGACTCGTGGCGGTAGTCCGTGGTGCGGGTGTGGACGAGGACACGGGGTTCCGGGCGCTGGGCTGCCATGGGATCCGACTCTATGGTGCGTCGTCGTGCTGCCGAGTCGCCGTGCTGTCGCGAGGGTCGGATGGCCAGAGGGCCGGCGGCACAGGCAGGTAGTCCGAAATTTTCGGTCCGGCGGGCCGGTCGCTCAACCCGACGCGCCCACCTCGTTGTTGGGCGCACCGTCGCCGACCGGCGGCAGATCCCCGCGCTCGACCGGCTCGGTGGCGGCGGCGCCGTCGGGCGCCGGCGGCAGGAGGGCGGTCAGTTCGGCGGCGTCCGGGTGGTGTGTCGCTTCCGCTGCCTTGCGCAGGACGGCGCGGTCCAGCCGGTTCGCGGCGCCGACGAGCCGGATCACATGGCCGTCGCGCGGCACGGCGTACTCGTGTTGGCCACCTGCCTTGCGGTACCAGGCGTCCCCGTCGCGCTCACAGGCGACCGACTCGCCCGACCCCTGCCCCACCTGTGTCTTCGGGCAGTTCTCCGCGGTCAACGTGCCTCTGTCCACGAAGAGTTCGAACTGGGCGTGGGTCTTCTGGGAGAAGTACGCGGTATGGAACCCGTCGCCCCCGAACACCCCCACCGACTGCTGGGCCACGGCGAACCCGGGCGCCTCGGTGACGTAGACGAGTTCCGGGGCGATCCCCAAAGCCTGTGCGCGGGCGGCGAGTTCTGCGGGATCGGCGGGATCGGCCGAACCGCCCGTGCCCTTGTCGGCACCTTCCGTGCCAGTGCCAGTGCCAGTGCCAGTGCCCGTGTCGGCCCCGGCCCCCGCCTCCTCCGTACCGCAGGAAACGAGCAACAGGGGCAGGAGCAGCAGCGGCAGGACACGCACGGCACGCGGGGCACGGATCATGGGCGCCATCCTGCCGCACAGGTGTTCCCCTGCGGTGCGATTGGCGGCTGTCGTGCCGGTAGCGACCCCTAGGTCGTGTCCCCGACCCCTTTCCGGGGTGTTCCCGATGGTGTGGGGGAGCGGGCGCTTGGTGAGCTGTTCTCATGAGCCGTCAACGGTCCCCTCGTGGACTCCCCGTCGTCCTTGCCGTCGCAGTCGTCGCCCTGGGAACGCTCACCGCCGCCACCGCCGCACCGGCCGGTCCACCCGACCACGCTCCGCCCCGATTACACCCGAACCCCCAGGCCACGCACGCGAACACCCAGTCCACGCACGCGAACACCCAGGCCGTACTCAACGAGATCGTCGCGCAGGGCACCCCCGGTGTCATCGCCCAGGTACGGGACGCGCGCGGTGTGTGGGACGGCCGGGCCGGTGTCGGTGACCTGGTCTCCGAGCGGCCGAGGAGCACCGCCGAGAAGTTCCGCGTCGCCAGCGTGACCAAGACCTTCACCGCCACGGTGCTGCTCGGGCTCGAAGCCGAGGGCAGGATCTCGCTGGACGACAGCGTGGCCGAATGGCTGCCCGGGGTGGTGCGCGGCAAGGGCTACCGGCCCGGGAACATCACCGTGCGCCACCTGCTCAACCACACGAGCGGCATCTTCGACTACAACATGGACGAGGGCTTCCGCGCCCTGTACGCGGGGGACGAGTTCGACCGGAACCGCCACATCAGGTGGTCCCCGGAGGAGCTGGTGGACATCGCGCTCGCCCACCCGCCCAACTTCCAGCCGGAGCAGGGCAGCAGGCCCGGCAGGCCGGGCAGGTGGGACTACTCCGACACCAACTACGTACTCGCCGGCATGGTCGTCGAGAAGGCCACCGGCGGCACGTACGCGCAGGCGGTCGAGCGTCTTGTCGTCCGGCCGCTCGGCCTGCGCGGCACGAGTGTGCCGGGCACCTCGCCCCGACTGCCCGCACCGCACGCGAGGCACTACTCCACGCTGTTCGAGGACGGACCGGAGGCGAAGGTGCGTGACGTCACCGAGTTCAGCCCCACCGTCGCGTTCTCCGCCGGGCAGATCGTCTCGACCGTCGAAGACGTGAACACCTTCCTGTCCGAGCTGCTGGCCGGTGAGCTGCTGCCGCCCGCCCAGCAGCGGCAGTTGCTCGACGCGGTCCACGTCGACGGGGACAAGGGACACGGCGGCCCGCAGGACCGCTACGGCCTCGGCATACGGCACTTCGAGCTCAAGGAGGGCTGCTGGGCATGGGGCCACGGCGGCATGATCCCCGGCTCGGCGACCCGGACGCTCGCCTCGGCCGACGGCCGGCGCGTCATGACCATGAACCGCAACGGCGACTGGGGCGAGCAGCGGCTGGAGGACGCGGCCGTCGAGACCGAGTTCTGCGAGCGCTGACAGCGCCTGCCTGCCCGTACCGCGGTGGTCACCAGCTGATCCTGGCCGCCACCGGCAGATGGTCGCTGCCGGTGTCCGGCAGTACCCACGAGCTCCGCGGCTCCACGCCGCGGACCAGGATCTGGTCGATCCGTACGACCGGGAACCCCGCCGGCCAGGTGAAGCCGAAACCGTCCCCGGCCGTCTCCTGGGCCGAGCTCAGCTGCGAGGTGAGGCCGGCGAAGGCGCGGTCGTCGGTCGTGCCGTTCAGGTCGCCGAGCAGCACCACCCGCTTGTTGTCCTCGGCCGCGACGGCCTCGGCGAGTTCCCGCGCGCCGTCGTCCCGCTGGCTCGTCGACAGGCCCGCCCTGGGATTGACGCGTACGGAGCCCAGGTGGGCCACGTACACCGCAAGCGGCCCGTGGTCCGTGGCCACCGTCGTGCGCAGCGCCCTGGGCGTGGCCGCCTTCTCCTCGGCCGACAGGTGCTCCGCCAGCGGCCCGGCCATGCCCAGCATCGCGACGTCGACCGTCCGGGTGTCCGACAGCGGCAGCCTGCTCCACAGCCCGACCGTGCCCTTCACCGTGTGGTACGGATACGCCTTCGCCAGCTCCTTCTCGTACGTGCCCCTGGCCTGCTCGGTGAGCTCCTCGAGAGCCAGCACGTCCGCCCCGGAGGCGGTCAGGTCGCGGGCGGTGCCGGCCGGGTCGGGGTTGCCTGCGCCGACGTTGTGGCCGACCACGGTGAGGTCGCCGCCCGGGTGGGACTTGTCGCCGAGCAGCCCGCCGAAGAGGCTGAGCCACACCGTGACCGGCAGCAGCAGCGCGACCACCGCGGAGGCGGAGCGGCGCCACAGCGCTCCGGCCAGCAGCACCGGGACGAACAGGCCGAACCACGGCAGGAAGGTCTCCACCAGGCTGCCGACGTTCTTCAGCCCGTCCGGGATCCGCGCGTGCAGCAGCATGAGCAGGCCGAGGAGCACCGCCAGGGCCGCGAGCACCGGGCCGCGCTTCCATGGCTCCGGCCGGGAGCCCGCGCGGATCACCCGCAGGATGCCCGCGCGCCAGGCACCGGAGCCGCCACCCCGGAGGCCGGCGCCGCCCCGTCCGGCCTCCGCCGTGTCCCGCGCGTCGGCGACCACGGGTTCCTGCGTGTCCTGCTGAGGGCTGGTCGTCATCGCGTGGAGGCTCCCGGTCGACGGGGCCGAAGCCGGCCACGGCCGGTTCCTGTTCGTGCTGGTTCGCTGCGGGACATGCCCCCAGTCAAGGGAGCGCGGTGTTGCCGGCGCGTATGCGGTTTTCGATATGTCGACGATATGCGTCGGCTCGTAGCATCGAGCGTATGCGTGTGCTGATCGTCGAGGACGAGCCCTTTCTGGCAGAAGCCATCCGCGATGGGCTGCGCCTGGAGGCGATCGCCGCCGATCTCGCGGGTGACGGCGACACCGCCCTGGAACTGCTGGGCATCAACACCTACGACATCGCCGTCCTCGACCGTGACATCCCGGGCCCTTCCGGCGACGAGATCGCCAAACGCATCGTGGCCTCCGGCAGCGGCATGCCGATCCTCATGCTCACCGCCGCCGACCGGCTCGACGACAAGGCCTCCGGGTTCGAACTCGGCGCCGACGACTACCTCACGAAACCTTTCGAACTCCGGGAACTCGCACTCAGGCTCAGGGCACTCGACCGCAGACGCGCCCACAACAGGCCGCCCGTGCGGGAGATCGCAGGCTTGCGCCTGGACCCGTTCCGCAGAGAGGTCTACCGCGACGACCGCTATGTCGCGCTCACCCGGAAGCAGTTCGCCGTGCTCGAAGTCCTCGTCGCCGCCGAAGGCGGTGCCGTCAGCGCCGAAGAGCTCCTGGAACGCGCGTGGGACGAGAACGCCGACCCGTTCACCAACGCCGTCCGCATCACCGTCTCGGCCCTGCGCAAGCGTCTCGGCGAACCCTGGATCATCGCCACCGTGCCGGGCGTCGGCTACCGCATCGACACCCAACCGGAGGCCGGACACGGGGCCGGGCACGGGGGAGGGGACCGTGGATAGGCCGCCCGGTGTGAGCGTCCGCCTCAAACTCACCCTCAGCTACGCCGGCTTCCTCATGCTCGCGGGCGCCCTGCTGCTCGGGGCGGTGTGGGTGTTCCTGCTGCGCTATGTCCCCGACCGGGCGATGCTCTACAACCCCGAGGAGCGGCCCACGGGTGGTGTCTTCCCCGTCCGGTCCGCCCTCCTGAACGTCTTCGCTCCGAGGGCGGCCGCGGTCATGGCGTTCCTGCTGGTGTTCGGCCTCGTGGGAGGGTGGATCCTCGCCGGCCGCATGCTCGCCCCGCTGACCCGCATCACGGACGCCACACGCACCGCCACGAACGGATCGCTCTCCCACCGGATCCGGCTGCCGGGCCGCAAGGACGAGTTCCGTGAACTCGCCGACGCCTTCGACGCGATGCTCGCCCGGCTCGAAGCGCACGTCGCCGAACAACAGAGATTCGCGGCCAACGCCTCTCACGAGCTGCGCACCCCGCTGGCCGTCTCGAAGGCGCTCCTCGACGTGGCACGCGCCGATCCGTACCGGGACGCCGGCGAGGTCATCGACCGCCTCCACGCCGTCAACACCCGGGCGATCGACCTCACCGAAGCACTGCTCCTGCTCAGCCACGCCGACCAGCGGTCCTTCACCCGGGAACACGTCGACCTGTCCCTCCTGGCGGAGGAGGCCACCGAAACGCTCCTTCCCCTCGCCGAGAAGCGTGGCGTCACCGTCGAGACCTCCGGCGACATCGCCCCCACCCTCGGATCGCACGCGCTCCTGCTGCAGCTGACCACGAACCTGGTGCACAACGCGATCGTCCACAACCTGCCCGAACAGGGCACCGTGCGGGTCGACACCAGCGCCCGCCCCGACACGGTGGTCCTCACGGTCGAGAACACCGGCGAGAAGCTCACCCCACAACGGGCCTCCACACTCACCGAACGATTCCAGCGCGGCACCGAACGCGTACACACGGACCACGCGGGCATCGGACTCGGCCTGGCAATCGTCGAGACCATCACTCAGGCGCACGACGGAACACTCACGCTCACCCCGCGCTCCGACGGCGGGCTCCACATCACGGTGGAACTGCCCGCCGCGGTCTCCGGCGCGAGCTGACCCGCTACGGACAGCGGGCCGCGGTCAGGCCGGGCCGTCCCACAGCTCGGTGCTGTGGGCCCCGGTCAGTGAGGCGACCCGGTCGACGACCTCATCCGCCGGTCGCGGTTCGAGGCGGCGGCCGTCGCGCAGCCGCAGTGCCACTCGGTCGTCCACGGCCTCCTTCGCGCCGATCACCGCCTGGTACGGGACGAGACGGGACTCCCGGATGCGGGCGCCCAGGCTGCCGCTCTCCGGGCCGGCGACTTCGGCCCGCAGACCCCTGTCGGCGCAGCGCCGGGCGAGGGAGACGGCGTTCGGGAGCTCCGCGTCCGAGATCGGCAGGATCACCAGCTGGGTCGGAGCGAGCCAGGGCGGGAAGGCGCCGCCGTGCTGCTCGACGAGGTGCGCCACGGCACGCTCCACGCTGCCGATGATGCTGCGGTGGACCATGACCGGCCGGTGCTTGCCGCCGTCCGCGCCGATGTAGTGCAGGCCGAACCGCTCGGGCTGGTGGAAGTCGACCTGCACGGTGGACAGGGTGGACTCACGGCCCGCACCGTCGGCGACCTGGACGTCGATCTTCGGACCGTAGAACGCGGCCTCGCCCTCGGCCGCCTCGTACGGCAGCCCCGAGCGGTCCAGCACCTCGGTCAGCAGCGCGGTGGACCGCCGCCACAGCTCGGGCGCGGCCACGTACTTGCCGCCGGGGCCGGGCAGGGACAGCCGGTACCGGACCGGGTCGATCCCGAGCGCCTCGTACGCCCGGCGGATCATCTCCAGCGCCGCCCCCGCCTCGTCCGCCACCTGGTCCAGGGTGCAGAAGATGTGCGCGTCGTTGAGCTGGATCGCGCGTACGCGAGTGAGACCGCCCAGTACGCCGGACAGCTCGGAGCGGTACATGCCCCCCAACTCAGCCATTCTGAGCGGGAGTTCACGGTAGCTGTGGGAGCGGGAGCGGTAGATCACCGCATGGTGGGGACACAGGCTCGGGCGCAGCACGACCTGCTCCGAGCCCAGTTCCATCGGCGGGAACATGTCCTCGCTGTAGTGCGACCAGTGCCCCGAGATCTCGTACAGCTCCCGCTTGCCGAGCACCGGCGAGTACACATGCCGGTAGCCGGCCCGCCGCTCCTCGCCGCGGATGTACTCCTCCAGGGTGTGCCGTACGGTCGCGCCGTCGGGCAGCCAGTACGGCAGCCCCGCGCCGATCAGCGGATCGGTGTCGAACAGATCCAGCTCACGGCCGAGCCTGCGATGGTCGTGACGGTCACTGCGCTCTTGGCTGTCGTCGCTGTTGCTGTTGTGGTTGCTGTGGTGGTCGGTGCTGTTGTCGTTCATGGTGGCGGTCTCCTCGCGGACGGGAAGGGGTCCGGGCGAGTGACCGGGTACGCAGAAGCCCCGGGGCACTCGCCCCGGGGCTTCGGACTGGCTCATGAGTCAGCGCGCCGGGACACTCTCCGGCGTCGTCGTCATATGGGCGCGCTTCATGACAGGGACGGTAGCAAGGGGGTGGGGGAGTGCGCGCGGGGTTTTCCCGCCGCCGACCGGCCCGTTACCCCGCGGACGCGTGTCGTCCGCCCCTCCGCCGTCCCCGCCGACGCCTGGTCACCGGGATCACGAGCAGCACCAGCAGGGTCAGCACGGCAGCGATCGGCCACCAAGTACGCGGTAGAGAGCTTTCGTCGGCTGCGTTCTTTGTACGGGTGGCCTTCGGGGCGGCCGACTCGGCGGCGGCGCGGGCGGTCGCCGACGGGCTCGCGGTGGCGACGGTGGTCAGGACGACGTCGTTGCCGTCGCCGCCGCGATAGCTGATCCGGTACTCGGCCTTGCCCGCCTCGACCGTGGCACCTTCCTTCAGCCCGGTGAACATACCGGTTGTCTTCGCCTTGCCCTCGTGGTCGATGAGCGTGACCGTCTTTGAGGAAGTGACCGACCCGGCGTCCAGTTTCCCCGCCAGCCTCACCTTCCCCCCGACCTTCAACGCCTCGCCCCCTGCGACGAGTTGACCGCCCGAGCGCTGCGTGTAGTCCCCGGTCACCGTCACCCCGCCCGAGACCTTGCCCGCACTTGTCACCGAGCCGACGACCGTGCCCTTGCCGGACAGGGAGGTGGTCAGGTTCAGCGCCGCGCCGGGCGCCCTGCGGACGTCGAGTCGCGCGCCGGACGCCGTGAGGCGGATCGCCCTGCTGCGGGCCAGGCCCGTCCCGTCGAGCGCGAGCGTGCCCTTCGTGACGGTCGTCGGCCCGGTGTACGTCACCGCCTTGCCCGTCAGCGTGGTCGTAGCCGCGCCCGACTGCGTGAGCGAGCCGCTGCCGCCGATCTTGGACAGGACCAGCGGCTTGGACGTGTTGCGGAGCACCAACGAGCCGTCGTTGACGACCTTGTAGAGGTCGCCATTCGTGTACAGCCCGCCGTCGCCGCCCGCCTTTCCGCTGCCCAGCCGCAGGACCGCGCCCTTCTGGACGGTCGTGGAACCGTCGTAGTACTGCACGGCGGCGAAGGTGACGTCATTGCCCTTGGTCCCCTTGATGACGACGTCCCCGGCACCCGGCGCGGACAGCGTGTCGTGGAACCGGCCGCCGCCGATGGGCGCGCCGAGCGTCACGGGCCCGTTGTAGTCGAAGGTGAGCAGTGAACGGGACCTGGCGGCAAGCAGGTTGATGTAGACGGTCTCGGCCGTCCCCGGCATGAAGATCTTGTCGGTGGTCCCGTCGCCCCACTGGACGTCGGCACCCTTGATGTTGGTGCCGCGCTTGTTGACGTTCTTGCGTGCGGGCCGCCAGTTGAGCGCCGGGTCGCTGAGCGAGGGGTCGGTGTCCCCGCCCTGGTTCGACCAGCTGTACTGGCCGGTGAGTACGACCTTGCTGCCGGGCCGCGACTGGACGTTGATGTCGCTGCCGTACTCCCGCTGGTAGAAGTTCTGCCGCAGGGTGACGGTCTGGCCGAGCGGTGTGTCGACGGTCCAGGTGCCCTGGTTGAGGATGGCGCGGGCGTTCGGCAGGGACACCGGGTACTCGGACTTGCCCGCGTCCATCGCGGTGCCGTTGTCGATCACCCCGGTGAACGGATGCGTGCCCGCGATGTCGAGCTTGCCCCACATGAACCGCGGCTGGCCGACCAGCCCCGAACCGCTGATCGTGCCGAGGTTGAAGGTCCGTACGAGGGAGAGCCGCAGTGTCCCGTCGACCCTGATGTTGAGCTGGTTCAGCTGGTAGCCCGGGGTGTTGTACGGGAAGTGGCCGATCAGACCCGTGCCGCCGCCCGTTCCGTACTGGAGGGTCGCCCCGCGCTCGACGGTGATCGCGGGCGGGTCCGGGTTGCTCACGGTGGTGTACGGGTGGTTGCCGCCCTGGGTGGCGACCCGCTGCCGCTGCCGGGACCCGGGCAGCGTGAAGTCGCTGTCCTTGGTGAGGATCAGAGTGCCGGAGCCGCGCACGGTGAGCGTGCCCTCGCCGCGGAACACCCCGTCGTACGTGGTCTCCCCGGCCGGCACCGTCACCACCGTGTCGCCGCTCAGCGTCACGTCCCGGTCGGCGAGCACCGCGGCCGTGACGTCCTTCGCCCCGGTGGGCGCCGCGACCGCGCCCGGTGCCATGACTCCTGTCGCGACGACGACGGCGAGCGCCCCGCCGACTCCCGCCGCCTGTACGCGGATGTTCTTGTTCACGTCCGTGGAGACGGAGGTGACCCGGGGCCGATAACAGAAACTTCGGTCGCAAAAGTTTCGCTGCTCGGATCGCTCCCGATCCGTTGACCTCCCCGGAACGCGCCCTTACGGTTTCGGCGTTTCTTAATGTCAGATGTTGTTCGAAATTGTGAACATGAGCGTGGAGGGGCACACGCATGAGCCGCAATGACGTCGACCCGTCCGAAGTCCCCGGCCGCAGACTCCTTCTGAAGGGCGCCCTGGCCGCGGGCGCTCTCACGGCCGTCCCCGGGGTCGCCGAGGCCGCCGCCGACGGGGCCGGACCGGGCGGCCCGTACGTCAACCCACTCGTCCGTAACCGCGCCGACCCGCACATTCACCGTCACAGGGACGGCCACTACTACTTCACGGCCACGGCCCCCGAGTACGACCGGATCATCCTGCGCCGCTCCCGGACCCTGCGCGGGCTGACCAGGGCGGCCGAGTCCGTGATCTGGACGAAGCACGCGAGCGGTGACATGGGCGCGCACATCTGGGCGCCGGAGATCCACCACATCGACGGCAAGTGGTACATCTACTTCGCCGCCGCGCCAGCGAACGACATCTGGGCCATCCGCATCTGGGTGTTGGAGAACGCGAGCCGCGACCCCTTCCGTGGGGAGTGGGTCGAGAAGGGCCAGTTGAAGACCGCGTGGGAGACCTTCTCCCTCGACGCCACCACCTTCACCCACCGGGGCACCCGCTATCTCGCCTGGGCCCAGCACGAGCCCGGCATGGACAACAACACCGCCGTCTGGCTGTCCGAGATGGCGGACCCGCTGACCCTGACGGGACCTCAGGTCCGGCTCACCACACCGGTGTTGCCCTGGGAAGTGATCGGCTTCAAGGTCAACGAAGGGCCGTCGGTCATCAAGCGCAACGGCCGTGTCTTCATGTCGTACTCGGCGAGCGCCACCGACTTCAACTACTGCATGGGCCTGCTGACCGCCGACGCCCGCAGCGACCTCATGGACCCGGCCAACTGGTCCAAGTCGCCCACACCGGTCTTCACCAGCAACGACACCACCAAGCAGTACGGCCCGGGCCACAACAGCTTCACCGTCGCCGAGGACGGCCGCACCGACGTCCTCGTCTACCACGCCCGCCAGTACAAGGACATCGTCGGCGACCCGCTGAACGACCCCAACCGGCACACCCGCATTCAACGGCTCGGCTGGAAGCCCGACGGCACCCCCGACTTCGGCATCCCCGTGGCCGACACCTCGAAGGAGAGTGTCTGAGATGAGACGTGCGTACGCGGTACTCCTCGCCCTCTGTCTCGCGCTGGCCGGCGCCCTGGCCACGGCCGGTCCGGCCCAGGCGGCGCCCCAGACCGTCACCAACGGCACCCAGTTCACCGACACCAGTGGCAATCCGCTGCACGCACACGGCGGCGGGGTCATCAAGGTCGGCTCGTACTACTACTGGTTCGGCGAGAACCGGAACGCCGACAACACCTTCAGGTACGTGGACGCCTACCGCTCGACGGACCTGAAGAACTGGGAGTTCCGCAACCACGTCCTCACCGAGGCGAGCGACCCGGAACTGGAGACCGCGAACATCGAGCGGCCGAAGGTCATGTACAACGCGTCCACCGGCAAGTTCGTGATGTGGATGCACAAGGAGAACGGTGTCGACTACGGCGAGGCCCGCGCGGCGGTCGCCGTGTCGGACACGGTCGACGGCAACTACAGCTGGCAGGGCAGCTTCCGGCCGCTCGGCACGCACATGTCCCGTGACATCACGGTGTTCGTGGACACCGACGGCGCCGGCTACATGATCTCGGCGGCCCGCGAGAACTACGACCTGCAGATCTACCGCCTGACCGCCGACTACACAGGCATCGCGAGCCTGGTCGCGGACCCCTGGCACGGCGGCCACCGCGAGGCCCCGGCGCTCTTCAAGCGCAACGGCGTCTACTTCATGCTCACTTCGGGCGCGACGGGCTGGAACCCCAACCAGCAGCAGTACGCCACGGCGACCTCGATCGCGGGCCCGTGGACGGCCATGACCAACGTCGGCGACTCGACGACCTACGGCTCGCAGACCGCGTACGTCCTTCCCGTGCAGGGGAGTTCGGGCACCTCGTACCTCTACATGGGCGACCGCTGGGGCAACTCCTTCGGCGGCACGGTCAACGACTCCCGTTATGTGTGGCTGCCGTTGACCTTCCCGAGCTCGACCACGATGTCCATGCCCTGGTCACCGGAGGTCACCGTCGACACGACCGCCGGGACGGTCACCGGCACGAGCGCCACGTACAACACGCTGATCGCCCGCAACTCCTCCAAGTGCGCCGACGTGACCAGCCAGTCGCTGTGGGCGGGCGCCCAGATCAAGCAGTACACCTGCAACGGCGGCAACAACCAGAAGTACTGGTTCAAGTCCCTGGGCAGCGGCTACTACCAGCTGAACGTGCGCAACAGCTCCCTGTGCGTGCAGGAGAACGCCAACACCGTCACCCAGGAGAACTGCAGCTCCACCGCGACCAACCAGCAGTGGTCCCTCACCACCAGCGGCTCCTACGTGACCGTCACGTCCCGCGCGAGCGGCGAGTGCCTGGACGTGAACGGCGCTTCCACCGCCGACTCCGCCGCGATCATCACGTACACATGCAACGGCGCGACCAACCAGCAGTGGACCCGAGGGACTTGAGGGAATTGAGGAGTCGCGTTGAGACGCACGACGATCACCCTGCTGGCCGCGCTGACCGTCGCCACGGCCCTGTCCGCCGTCCCGGCCCAGGCACACGGCCGCGGCACGGGGATGGGGATGGGGATGGAGAACTGCATCGCGACGGCATGTCACTTCGACGTCGCGCCCGGCACGTACGACGTACGCGTCCGGCTCGGCGGTGACACCGCGGCGAGCACCGGCATCACCGGTGAGACGCGCCGCACCCTGCTCGCCGAGACGCCCACCGCGGCGGGCGAGCCGGTGACCCGTACCTTCACCGTCAACGTCCGCACACCCGAGGGCGAACCCACCGGAGCCGAGGGCACGCCCGGTCTCGACCTGGTCGTCGGCGGCTCGGCACCCGCGCTCGCCGACATCCGCGTCACTCCGGCCGCCGCCCGGCACACCCGGCAGATCTTCCTGGTCGGCGACTCCACGGTCTGCGACCAGCCGGGCGACCCCTACTCCGGCTGGGGCCAGCAACTCCCGCAGTACCTCCGCAAGGGCGTCTCGGTCGCCAACTACGGGGATTCCGGGGAGAGTACGGTCACCTACCTCGGGGACCCGCGGCTCTTCGCGACCGTCCAGCCGCTGATCCGCAAGGGCGACCTCGTTCTCATCCAGCTCGCCCACAACGACAAGCAGACCGACGAGGCGACGTACCGCGCGAACCTCGAAACACTCGTCGCGGGCGTACGGGACAAGGGTGGCCGTCCGGTTCTGGTCACCCCCATCGTCCGCCGCTGGTTCAACAGCGACGGCACGCTCAACAACGGCACGGCCCTGCTGGTGAACGGCCTCGGGGTCGACCACCCGGCCGTCACCCGCTCGGTCGCCGCCGCCCACGACGTGCCGCTCATCGACCTCACGGCCAGGACGAAGGCACTGGTCGAGTCGCTGGGTGTCGAGGGCTCCAAGGCGCTCTACCTCTACAACGAGAAGAGGGACAACACCCACACCTCCGCGTACGGAGCGACGGCGTACGCGCAACTCGTCCGCGACGAACTCCTTGCCCAACACCTGGTGCCCGAGCGCCTGTTGAGGTGAGCTGGACTCCTGGGGCGTCCCGTCCGGAACCGGGGCGTCCCAGGTACCGCCCGTTCCACCCGAGCGAGACAGGAAGCCCGACCGATGTCCGCAGGCCCCGCAGGTCCCGCAGGAGTCCCTGAGGACCGCATCCTCAGCCCGCACACCGGGTACACGCGCGCACACTGGGAGGCGGCGGCCGACTCCCTGCTCGCGGCCGTGGAACCGTACGCCACCGGGGACCGCGCCCTCTACCACCTGCCCGGCGAGCACACGAGCTGGTCGGGTCGCCGCTCCGACGGCCTGGAGGGATACGCCCGTACGCTGATGCTGGCCGCCTTCCGCCGCGACGAGAAGGCCCTGGAGCGGTACGCCGAGGGCCTCGCGGCCGGGACGGCCGGCAGCTGGCCCCGCATCGGGGACCGCAGTCAGCCCCTCGTCGAGGCCGCCTCCATCGCCCTCGCCCTCCGCCTCACCCGGCCCCTCCTCTGGGACCGCCTCGACGAGGGCGTACGACAGCGGACCGCCGCCTGGCTCGGCGACGCGCTGACGGCCGAACCCTGGCCCTGCAACTGGGAGTTGTTCCCGGTGACGGTCGGCGGCTTCCTCGAAGAGATCGGATACGAGCCCACGCTGTCCCGTGCCGCGATCGACCGGGGCCTCGACCGCATCGAGCAGTGGTACGTCGGCGACGGCTGGTACACCGACGGCGAGGGGCGGGCCTTCGACTACTACAACGGCTGGGCCATGCACCTGTACCCGGTGCTGCACGCCTGGCTGGCCGACGACGAGCGGCTGCTGGACCTCTACGGCGGCCGTCTCTCGGCCCATCTCGCCGACTACGCCCGCCTGTTCGGCGGCGACGGCGCCCCGATGCACCAGGGCCGCTCACTGACGTACCGCTTCGCGACGACCGCCCCCCTCTGGCTCGGCGCGCTCACCGGCCGTACGCCCCTGTCGCCGGGTGGGACACGGCGGCTGGCGTCCGGCGCGCTGAAGTACTTCCTCGACCGGGGAGCCGTCGACGACCGCGGCCTGCTGACCCTGGGCTGGCACGGCCCCGACTCGGCAGTCCTGCAAGGCTATTCGGGCCCCGCCTCCCCGTACTGGGCGAGCAAGGGCTTCCTCGGCCTGCTGCTCCCGCCGGACCACGAGGTGTGGACGGCGACCGAGGAGCCCCGACCGGCGGAACGGGCGGACGAGTCCCACCCGATAGGCCCGCCCAACTGGCTTCTCCAGTCGACGAGTTCGGACGGCCTGGTCCGCCTCCACAACCACGGCAGCGAGGACGTTCGCTACGACCCGTACTACACGCGCCTCGCGTACTCGACGGTGACGACGCCCTCACCGTCGTACGACAACAGCGTGATCGTCGGGGACGATCCGAGCCGCACCGGGATCGAGCCGCTCGGTGTGGGCGAGGGCTGGGCGGCCTCCCGTCACACGACGGCCTCCGGTGCCCGCGTCACGAGCCTCGTGCTGGCCGAGGGCGCGGTGGAGGTACGGGCGTTCCGGGTGTCGGGCGCGTCGGAGGGGACGGCGGTTCGGGTCACGGGATGGGCGACCGGGGACAGCGGAGCACGAGCCGAACTCTGTCCGGTCCACGGGCTGTTGAGCGCGTCCGACGGCTTGACCGGTGTCACGGCCGCCGCCGGCACCGTCTTCGTCGCGCTCGCCCGTCTCACCGCCGAGCCTGAGCCGGTCCCACTGGAGGAGTCGGTGGCCGTGACCGTCGTGGACGGGACGGACGAGATCCACGTCCGCTGGAGCGGTGGACGCGAGGTGCGGGCCCGGCTGGACGAGGGCGCGGTCGCGGTCGGCACCGCGCGGCCGGGCGCCTGAGCGCGCGGGTCACAGGCGTGGGTTCTGCGGCAGCCGGGTGATCCCGACGAACATGGCCACGGCCACCGCCGTCGTCGGAGCGAAGGCGGCGAACTCGTACCAGTGGGAATCGCCGAGCCCCGGCAACTTCGCGGACAGCCGGGTGAGACCCCAGCCGACCGCCCACGAAATCAGGAAGGCCGGCCAGCGGTGCCGCACACCTTTGATCACGTCGTCGAGCGTGGCCACCCATAGGACGACCGTCATGATCGACGGCGTCAGGACGTCGTCGTCCGGGGTGAACACAGCGAAGAGGGCACCCACGGCCAGCGCGAACAGCCACGCCCGCACCAGGGGCATCGCCGCGGCCGGACGGCGTGGCATGTCCCGGGGCAGCCAGAAGAACCGCCGCACGCTCCGGACGAAGCCGTGCTTCCCCTTGTCGGCCATCGTGCGTCCTCCCCCGTACCGGGCACGCAGGGGCGCCCGGCGCTGGTTGAGACGCCCGAGTCCCGGCAGGGGTTGCACGGAGGGAGCGGGTCCGCCTCAGGGTCCCGGACTGTTCGGCGAGCGCCGAAGCGTTCCGCCCCTAGCGTTGCCGTATGACCACGTCCGAAGCACCCGCCGCGACGCCCACTGCCTCCGGGGACGACGCCCCGGTCACCGACGACCGCGACCCGGCGGAAGCCGTCACCGCCATGGTCGACCACGTCCTCGCGCTGGCCGCGACCTGGACCGCCTGGGACGGGACGCCCGCCCATGTCGACGACCGCGTCCACACTCCGCACAAGGCCGTCCGCAGGGTCGCCGACCACCTGGTGGACCACCTCGCCGAACTGGAGGCCAGGCTCGTCGGCGAGTGCCCGCTGCCCGACCACTGGCACGCGTCCGCGACCACCACACCGGCCGATCTCGCGGCCTTCACCCAGGAGGACCTTGACGAGGCCCGCAGCAGGCTCGGCCGGCTGGCCCGGATCTGGGCGAACCGGTTGTCCGCGCTCACCGAGGAGCAGCTCGACCACTCGCCCGGCGACGGGTGGACCTTCCGCCAACTCGCCTTCCACCTCACGGGATCCACGTACTACGCCGACGCCGTGGGAGACCTGGGCGGTACGCCGTGACCGCCTTCGCCGCACTTCACCACGCCGACGCCCCGCTGCTGCTGCCCAACGCCTGGGACCACGCCTCGGCGGCGGCGCTGGCCGCCCAGGGCTTCGTGGCGGTCGGCACGACCAGCCTGGGAGTGGCAGCGGCCGCCGGGCTGCCCGACGGGGCGGCGGCGACCCGTGACGCGACACTGAATCTGACCCTGGCGCTGGGCAGCGGTCCGTTCCTTCTCTCGGTCGACACCGAGGGCGGCTTCAGCGACGACCCGGACGAGGTCGCCGGGGTGGCCCGCGAACTGGCCGCCGTAGGAGCCGTGGGCATCAACCTGGAGGACGGCCGCCCCGACGGCACCCTGGCACCCGTAGAACTCCACGCGGCGAAGATCGCGGCGGTGAAGTCCGCCGTACCGGGCCTGTTCGTCAACGCCCGGACCGACACCCACTGGCTGGGCGACGGCGCCGGCGGCCGTGACATGGGCGCCGGCGGCGGTGACATGGGCGACACGAGTCGCCGTCTCGACGCCTATCAACAGGCGGGCGCCGACGGGGTGTTCGTGCCGGGCCTCTCCGAACCGTCCCGGATCACCGCCCTGCTCAAGACCCTGGAGGTGCCCCTCAACATCCTCTATTCGCCCACGGGTCCGACCGCGCCCGCGCTCGCCGACCTGGGCGTACGCCGTATCAGCCTCGGCTCGCTCCTCTACCGCAGGGCGCTGGGCGCGGCGGTGGAGACGGCGGCCCTGATCCGCGCGGGCCTGCCCGTCGAGGGGCCCGCACCGACGTACGGCGAGGTGCAGGCGCTCGTTCGGCCCGGCTCGCAACGGCCGGACACGCTTGGGCGACCCTGGTAGCGTTGATGCTTTCGTGGGTATAGAACCCTGTGGACTCCGACCGGCGAGGGACCGAGGAACCATGGACATGGAGATCCCCGGCGACAAGCGACTGGCGGCCGCCGTCGTGATGCACGAAGGCCGTGTGCTGTTGGTGCGCCGCAGCGAGACCGAGCGGTTCCTGCCCCTGGTGTGGGGCGTTCCCTGCGGAAAGCTGGAGCCCGGCGAGAGTCCCGAGGACGGTGTGCTGCGGGAGCTCAAGGAAGAGACGGGCCTTCTCGGCGAGGTCGTCCGGAAGGTCGGCGAATCGTCGTTCGTGAGTGAGTACCAGGGCCATGAGATCAAGAACTGGCAGGAGAACTTCCTGGTCAGGCCGCTCTCCTGGCACATCACCCTCCAGAAGCCGGATCAGAGGTACGTGTGGCTGAGCCCCGCCGAGCTGCACAGCGTCGACATCGACGCGTACAACCTGGACATCGTCCGACAGGCCCTCACGAGCTCCTGACTCTCACGAGCTTCTGAGCAACTCCGCCAGCGCGTCGAGTTCGGCCAGATAGTCGGCCACGTCCAGCGGCACCTTCGGCACCGACCCCGGATGCGGCCCCGCCGCCGTGAACACGTCGGTGTGCTGCCGGCGTCCGCTCCCCGTCTCCAGGAAGAGCGTCACCGTCGGCTCGGCCGTGTCGCACCACGCCCGGTGCAGGGTGTGCGCGGGAAGAGCGTAGGTGCTGCCCGCCGCGTACTCCGCGACCTGCGTGAGGTGCAGCCGCGCCGGACCCGTCGGCTCCAGCAGCCAGTCGGCCGACTCGTCCGCCAGGGACTCCCGGTAGCGGTCCGTCTCGATGCCGCCGCCCTCCCGGGGCGCATACAGCTCCATCGCCAGCCGCCCCCGTACGACATAAGAGGCAAGCGGGGAACGGTGGTTGTGGATGTCCTCCTTGCCGACCGCCCCACGTCCCGCGTGCCACAGATGGGCGCGCAGCATGTGGTGCGGGCCGCCGTCGATGAGCAGGAGCTTGTCGAAGCCGAGGACATGCCGGTACGAGAGGCGGGCGCAGCCGTCCGGATCGCCCTCACCGGAGGCGAGTTCGGCGGTCAGCTCCAACAGACGGTCGGGGGAGCCCAGTTCGGCGACGACCGAACGGGCCGCCAACACCCTTTCGTGTTCGGGCAGTTCGCCGTCCAGTGCCTCGGCGAGCAGCCTCCGCGCCGCCAGGACCTGCCGACCACCCATGCACGCTTCTCCTGTCTCAGCCATTCGGTTGGTATACCCATACGGCATGCGCCCGCAGCGCCGAAAGACCCTGATAGGTCATCCACATGGGGCGGCGCAGCTCACTGGTGTCGTCGCGGACCCAGGTCCATATGCCGTCCGTCTGCCCCGCCCACACCGCGCTCACCGCGCCGTTCAGACGCTCCCGCCACTCCTCCTCCAGGCCGTCCTCGCGTGCGATGTCCCGGGCACCGGGGGTGAGCAGCGCGCGGACGACCCAGGAGGCGGTGAAGTGCCGTACGTTCAGGACCTCGTGGCGGGACGGGTCGTCGGTGCGGGGCCTGCGCACCTCCTCGCGGAGGTTGGCCAGATCCAGGCAGGCGTCGTGCGGGGCGTCCGGACAGGCCAGCAGCCAGCGCACACCGTCCTCACGGGCCGCGCGGCCGTTGGCGCTCTCGCCGCCCAGCACCCGGGCCGCACGGTCCAGGGCGACCACGGCCTGTGCGGTGTGCAGCGGCGACGGCGGGCCGTGGAAGGGCGCGAGCCGGTAGCCCCAGCAACGCCGGTGCTGACGACGCGGATCGGTGACCGCGCCCTCGACGAGCGCGTCCCGCAGCAGCGGCAGCGTGTCCGAACCGGGCGCGGCACGCAGCAGACCGCGCAGCACGGTCGTCACGACATGCGTCAACTCCCTGCCCGTACGGTCGAGGTCATGGGTGAAGCCCGCCTCGCAGACCGACACCTCGGCCGCCAGCCGCTCCCGTGAGGCGCCCGCGCGGGCCAGCGCGCCCAGCACCAGGGCGGTCACCTCCGGGCGGGCCTGGGAGCCCTGCGAGCGCGCCGACCAGCCGCCGTCGGGCAGCCGCAGCCGCCACAGCGTGTCCACCAGGTCGCCCGCGCCGATCCGGCCCTCGGGCATCCCGAGGTCGAGCATGATGTGCAGGCCGTACGCGGTACCCACCGAGGTGGGCCGGCCGGGTCCGCTCTCGCCGAGGGAGTGCGCCCATCCGGTGAGCCGCCCGCGGACCGGGTCGTCGACCACGCAGACCTGTTCGGCGAGGGTGTCGTACGCGGCGGAGAAGAGCGTCGGGAGCGGGCCCGGCCCCGACATGGCCACGGCGTTGACCGTCAACTGCCCGGTCGGTACGGGGGAGTTGTCCGTGCTCGCGTACCGGGACCGGAGGAGCGCCGCCGACAGCCAGGCCGCGACGGCCGTCGCGAGTCCGCTCACCACGGCGATCGCGTACCGCGCGGACTCCCCGTCGATGCTGTTCGGCAGCACCCCGACCAGGGACTGGAACACCGCGTAGCCGGCGGCCGCGCAGCCGAAGCCGCCCAGCCAGCGCACGATCCGCGCGGGGCGCGGGCCATGGGGCAGGTGCGGATCGGGATCGGGCCTGGACGGGCCCCGTCGGAGCTGCTGTTGGGACACTGCGCGCTCCCTCCCCCCAGGGCGGCACCTGAAACCGGCGAAGTTTCCAGTCTAAGTGGTCAGGGGGGCACCTGGGGTAGGGGCAACTCATGGGTGAAAGGCGCGTGTTGGCCGTGGCAGGTCGCGCCCACGCGGCGCACCGCAGGATGTCACCGTCCCGCGTCGCTACGGGGCGCTCGCCCTCGGCCAGTTCTCCAGCAGCACATGGAGGGCGTCGATCGTCCGGTTCCAGGACGCGTGTACGTCACGGGGGGCGCCGAAGCCGCCGGAGGCCTCCAGGGCGCAGTAGCCGTGGAAGGTGCTCCTCAACAGGCGGACGGCGTCGGTGAGATCGGGTTCGTCGAGGCCGTACGCGCGGAGCATCCCGTAGGTGACCTCGGCGGTCCGCGCGAAGGCGGGGGAGGAGGCGACGAGGGCCTGGTCGATACGGATCTGGGTGGCCGCGTACCGCCCCGGCCGCTCCAGCGCGTACTCCCGGTAGGCGTCGGCGAAGGCGGCCAGGGCGTCCTTGCCGGCCCGTCCGGCCACCGCCGTGGAGATCCGGTCGATCATCTCGCCGCCCGCGAGGAGCGCGACCCGGGTGCGCAGGTCGTGCAGGTTCCTGACGTGCGAGTACAGGCTCGCGTCCTTCACACCGAACCGCCGGGCCAGCGCGGACAGCGTGACGCTCTCGAAGCCGACCTCGTCCGCGAGAAGGGCGGCGGCCTCGACGAGCCGGTCGGCCGTGATCCCGGCACGGGCCATCATCATCAACCTTCTCCTGGGGGTTCTGGCCAAAAACCTGGAGATGGTAGCAAGGCGGCTGGTCCCGGCCTCCGGTGGCCGGGCGGTCAGGCCACGGCCGGCTGCGGATCCTCGCCTCCTGGGCCGCGCGGTCCACCGGTCACCCCGTGGCGGACCGCTGGACGCCGACGGCCTTGCCCGGCCGGCCGCTTCAGGCGGTGACCTTGGCGATGAACGCGCCGAGGTTCGCGACGGTCCGCCGGATCTTCTCCTCCAGGGTGAGCGACTCGGGGAGCCGCGCACCGACGCCCGCGTCCTTCCTGCCCCGCACGTACAGCGGGCAGGCGAGATCGCTGCACATGTAGGCGCCCACGGAGTTGCCCTGCTGCCCGGCCTTGCCCGCCTTGGCGGCGACCATCAGCGAGACGCCCCCGGTGTGGGTGGTCAGACATATCGAGCACATGCTGCGCCGCGTCTGCCAGGAAGCGCCACCGGTGCCGCGCAGCGCGAGCGCCACCGGACGGCCGTCCAACTCGGTGGCGAGATAGGCACGGTCGGGGGCCCGGGGATCTCGCCAGCCGAGGAAGTCCAGCTCGTCCCACGGCTGTTCGGCCAGGTCGCGGGGGACGGACAGGCGCTTCGCCTCGCCCTTGGTGCAGTTCACGAACGCGGTACGGATCTCTTGCTCGGTCAGCGGTTTCATAAGAGGCAGGCTAATTTGCCTAAAGGTGTTAGGCAAATGCATAATGGTTGTCGGCAAGAGGGAGGGTGGTTATGGTTCGAGTAGGGCTGACCACGGAGCGTCTGACCCGGGCGGGGGCGGAGCTGGCCGACGAGGTCGGCTTCGACCAGGTGACCGTCTCGGAGCTCGCCCGGCGGTTCGACGTCAAGGTCGCGAGTCTGTACTCGCACGTGAAGAACTCCCACGACCTCAAGACCCGGATCGCCCTGTTCGCACTGGAGGAGCTGGCCGACCGGGTCGCCGCCGCCCTCGCCGGGCGGGCCGGCAAGGATGCCCTGGCCGCCTTCGCGGACGCCTACCGCGACTACGCCCGTGAGCACCCCGGCCGCTACGACGCCGCCCGGTTCAGGCTCGACGCCGAGACGGCGGCCGCCAGTGCCGGGGTGCGGCACGCGCAGATGACGCGGGCGATCCTGCGCGGCTACGACCTGACGGAGCCGGACCAGACACACGCGGTCCGGATGCTGGGCAGCGTCTTCCACGGCTACGTGAGCCTGGAGATGGCCGGAGGCTTCAGCCACACCGCCGTCCCCTCGCAGGAGTCCTGGGACTGGACCCTGGACTCCCTCGACACCCTGCTGCGCACCTGGACCACGACCTGAGGCGATGAACGAGGCAATGAACACCGAACACGACTGGATCACCACACCCGTCACCGCGGACCTGCTGCGCGGATTCCTGGACCTGGAACCGACCCCGCACGGCCTGCTGCCGCATCGCCTGCCCGCATGGGCCCGCCGCCAGATCCCCGACGACCGACTCGCCGTGGCCGAGGCGCAGCCCTCCGGCGTGCGGCTGGTCTTCCGCACCCGGGCCACCGTCGTCGAACTGGACACCCTGCCCACCAAGCGGGTCTACCGAGGCTTCCCTGCTCCGGCGGACGGCGTGTACGACCTGCTGGTCGACGGCCGGCTCGCGGCCCAGGCCACGGTGGCCGGCGGCAACGTACGCACGATCGTCGACATGGTCACACAGGCCGCCGAGCTGACCGAGGGGCCCGTCGGCACCGCCCGGTTCGCCGAACTGCCCGCCCGTGACAAGGACATCGAGATCTGGCTTCCGCACACGGAGATCACCGAGCTGATCGCCCTGCGCACCGATGCCCCCGTCGAGCCGGCTCCCGACCGCGGCCGCAAGGTGTGGCTGCACCACGGCAGTTCCATCAGTCACGGCTCGAACGCCACGCACCCGACGGCCATTTGGCCGGCCCTGGCCGCAAGTCGGAGCGGGGTGGAGCTGGTCAACCTGGGCTTCGGCGGCAGCGCGCTGCTCGACCCGTTCACCGCGCGTGCGATGCGGGACACCCCCGCGGACCTGATCAGCCTCAAGATCGGCATCAACGTCGTCAACGCCGACGCGATGCGCCTGCGTGCCTTCACCCCGGCGGTCCACGGCTTCCTGGACACCGTCCGCGAGGGGCATCCGACCGCACCGCTGCTGGTCGTGTCCCCCGTCCTGTGCCCGGTCCAGGAGGACACCCCCGGCCCCCTCGCGCCCGAACTCGACGGCGGGACCCTGCGGTTCAGGGCCACGGGCGATCCCGCCGAACGTGCCGCCGGGCGTCTGACTCTCAACATCATCCGTGACGAACTCGCCCGGGTCGTCGAACAGCGGACGGCCGACGACCCGAACCTGTACTACCTCGACGGACGTGACCTCTACGGCGAGAAGGACTACGCCGAGTTCCCGCTGCCCGACGCGGTCCACCCCGACCTCGCCGGACACCGCCGCATCGGCGAGAACTTCGCGCGGCTCGCGTTCGGCGAAGGCGGTCCCTTCACCACCAGGACCGGCTGACCTGGTCCACCAGGACCGGCTGACCTGGGCAACCGCCCGCGGATCCGGTGGGGGATCACTTCCGGTCACACTCAATGGATCAAGCCAAAGATCAACCGAAGTCCGCTCGGGATCTTCACCTTTCCTTTTCAAATGTCCAAGATCAACGCTAAGTTCCCCCTTTGTTTGACGCATCCGCGTCAACGAATAGGGGAGGACAGTGAACATCCACAGATCCGGGGGCGGTCCCAGACGTACTGGGCTGATACACCCGAGCGGCAGACGCACCCTGCGCCGAATAGCCATCGGCCTGGCGGTCGTCATGTCGACGTCCGCGATGTACGGGGCCGAAGGGGCCCTGGCCGCCCCGCGGCAGCCCGTCGCACCGGTCGAGAAGCCGAAGAAGCCCGCCGCCACCACGGCCCCCGACCTCGCCTCCGCGCGCGTCGCGGCCCGCCTCAACGGCAAGCGCGTCGAGGCCCTGTCCGAGCGCACCGAGACCTCCACGACCTGGGCCAACCCCGACGGCAGCCTGACCAGCGAACTGTCCGCCGGTCCCGTCCGCTTCCGCGACGAGGGCGACTGGCGCGATGTGGACCTGTCGCTCGTGAAGGACGCCGACGGCTCGGTCGCGCCCAAGGCGCATCCCCGAGGGCTCGAACTCGGCGAGAAGGGCGGCACGAGGCTCTCCGCGCTGGCCGACAACAGCAAGGCCGCGGCCCGTGACCTGGTCACGCTCGGCGAGGGCGACCAGCAGGTCCGGCTGCAGTGGCGGGGCGGTCTGCCCGACCCGAAGCTCGACGGCAACCGCGCGACCTACGCGAACGCGGTGCCCGGCGGCGACGTGGTCGTCGAGGCGACCCGCACCGGCTTCGAGCAGTACGTCGAGGTCAGGGAACGACCTGCGGAGAAACGATACTCCTACACGCTGCCCCTGAAGGTGAAGGGCCTCAAGGTCAAGCACCTCAAGGACGGCAGCCTGCTCTTCACCGACAGGAAGAACAAGAAGCGGGCCGTGATGCCCGCTCCGGTGATGTGGGACGCCGCCGTCGACAAGCGCTCCGGCGAGCACACCCGCCAGTCCAAGGTCGGCATGAAGGTCGTCACCACCAAGAACGGTGTCGACCTGGTCCTGACCCCGGACGCGAAGTTCCTCGCGGACCCGAAGACCACGTACCCGGTCACGGTCGACCCGTCCACCTCCTCGCTGAGCAACGTCTTCGACACCTATGTGCAGCAGGGCGAGACGGTCGACCTCTCGACGGACACCGAGCTCGACCTCGGCAACCCCGGCACCACGAACGCCGACGGCACCCCGCGCACCGCCCAGTCCTTCATCAGCTGGAACAGCACGCCGATCCAGGACGCCCTGGTCACCAACGCCAGGCTGAGCCTGTGGAACTTCCACTCGGCCAACACCGACTGCAAGGCGTACCCCTGGGAGGTCTGGTCCTCCCCGGCCGCGTCCACCTCCAGCAGGTGGTCGAACCGGCCGACGATGACCGCGAAGAAGGCGTCCTCGACGGAGACGGTCGGCAACACGGCCTGCACCTCGCAGCCCGACGGCTGGATCAACGCCGACGTGACCACCCTCGTCCAGGAGTGGGCGTCCGCGAAGACCACCCGCGGCCACATGGGCCTGCGCGCCGCCGACGAGTCCGTCGTGTCGCAGTGGAAGCGGGTCAACTCCGCCAACGCGGCCGCCAATCCGCCGAAGCTGGTCGTCAACTACAACTACCGGCCGCGCACCGGCACCAAGCAGGAGGCCGGCCCGCCGTTCTTCTCCTACGGCGGCTCGTACGTCGTCAACTCGACCACGCCTACGCTGCGCGACACCTTCGTCGACGCCGACGGCGACAAGGTCAACGCCACCTTCCAGATCTTCGACAGCGCCACGGACACCCAGGCCGGTGAACTCCTGGTGTCCAAGTACGTGCCGTCCGGACAGGCCGCCCAGGTGACCGTGCCCGCCGGTGTGCTGACCGACGGCAAGACGTACAAGTTCCGCACCTCGCCGTACGACGGGACGCACTTCAACACCGGCTGGTCGGCGTTCAAGACCCTCACCGTCGACACCAAGGCACCCTCCGCCCCGACGAAGGTCGCCTCCACCGACTACCCGTCGGACAAGTGGGTCAAGGGCGCGGGCCAGGCCGGTGTCTTCACCGTCACCCCGCCCGGCACCGACCACAACTGGCTGGAGTGGTCGCTCGACGGCGTGACCTGGACCAAGGTCGCCACCGGCGGCGCCACCGCGGCCAAGAACATCTCCGTCACCCCGGACCGCAACGGCACCCACACCCTCCAGGTGCGGTCCGTCGACAAGGCCGACAACAAGTCCGAGGCCATCGAGTACACCTTCCACGCCGGAGCCGGCGGCTTCGTACAGCCCGCCGACGGTGAGCGCACCGCACGCCGGCTGCCGCTGCTCGCCGAGGCCGAGGCAGGCAAGTACGACAAGGTCTCCTTCTCCTGGCGCCGCTCCGAGGCGGACAACTGGACCGTGATCCCGGCCGCGCACGTCACCTCCGGCGGCACGGCGCTCACCGCCTGGCCGGTACCGCTGGTGAACGGCAAGAACGCCGCACTGGTCTGGAACGCCACGGAGACGGTCGACCCGGACGGCACCGTACAGCTCAAGGCCGACTTCACCGGCCCGAGTTCGGCCGCCACCAGCACCGCCCCGCTCTCCGTCGTGGTGGACAGGACCGCCGAGGGAGCGGCCGCCACCGAGATCGGTCCCGGCAGCCTGAACCTGCTCACCGGCGACTACACGCTCTCGGCGGCCGACGCGTCGTTCTTCAACATGACCGTGTCCCGCACCGCCGCGTCCCGCACCCCGGGACGGGGCGGCCAGCAGGCCGGCCAGGCGGCGATCTTCGGCAAGGAGTGGGTGTCCGGCACCGCCTTCGGGCAGACGGACGCCGACTACACGTTCATCCGCAGGATCTCCGACACCGCGGTCGACGTCGTCCTGGAGGACGGCGACGCCATCCACTTCACCGCGAACACCGCCAAGACCGCCTGGATCGCGGAACCCGGCGCGGAGGACCTGACCCTCGCCGGCAGCGTCACCGGCAGCTTCACGCTGACCGACTCCGAGGGCACGGCGACCAAGTTCACCAAGCCCACGGGCTCGACGACCTGGCAGGCGACCAGCTCGCTCATCGACGGTCTGTCGAACTCCACCACCACGGTCGTCCCCGAGACGGTGAGCGGCACCGGCCTCTCGCGTCCGCAGCGCATCATCGCGCCGACCTCCGCGGTCAGCGCCGCCACCTGCACCACGGCACCCGAGACCAAGGGCTGCCGCTCCCTGCAGTTCGTCTACGCCACCTCGACCACCGCCACCGACAGCGCCTTCGGCGACTTCACCGGCCAGGTCAAGGAGATCCGGCTGTGGTCCACGGCTCCGGGCGCGGCCACCGCGACCTCCAAGTCCGTGCAGATGTACCTGTACGACGGCAGCGGACGCCTGCGCCAGGCCTGGCACCCGCAGATCAGCCCGTCGCTGAAGACCGAGTACTCCTACGACTCGGCCGGCCGCGTCACCAAGTACACCTCGCCCGGTGAACTCCCCTGGACGCTCACCTACGGCAAGGCCGGAACCGCCGCCACCGCGGGCGACGGCATGCTCCTGAAGGCCACCAGGCCGGGGCTGAAGCAGGGCACGAAGGACGTCACCGAGGGCGAGGCCGCCACGAGCGTCGTCTACGGGGTGCCGCTCACCGGCACCACGGCGCCCCACAAGATGGGCGCGTCGGACGTGAAGGCGTGGGGCCAGCTCAGCGGTCCCACCGACGCCACCGCGGTCTTCCCCGCGGACTCCGTCCCGACCTCGAACGTCGGCAGCTCCCTCGCCGCGACCGAGTACAAGCGGGCCGACATCCACTACCTCGGTGTCTCCGGCCGCGAGATCAACTCCGCCGTACCCGGCGGGCACATCTCCATGACCGAGTACGACCGCTTCGGCAACACGGTCCGCACCCTGAGCCCCGCCAACCGGGCTCTCGCCCTGGGCACGACCGCGGCCCAGAAGGCGACCCTGACCGATCTCGGCATCATCGACCGGGCCTCCTCCGAGCGCGCCGAGTGGCTCTCCTCCGTGTCGCTGTTCGACGCCAAGGGCACCCGGGAACTGGAGGAGTTCGGGCCGCTGCGCCGGGTCGACCTGACCGAGGACCTCAAGGACGGATCCACGGTCCTTGTCGAGGCCGGCACCTCGGTGCCCGCCAGGTCCTGGTCCGTGTACGAGTACGACGGCGGCCGCCCCACGGACGGCACGGCGTCGGTCCGGGACCAGGTGACCATGGAGATCAAGGGCGCCCGGGTCCGCGACTACTACTCCGTCATGGGGGAGAAGCGGGTCACCGAGACCCAGTACGACTGGGCCAAGGGCCTGCCCAAGCTGACCATCCGTGACTCCGGCGGTCTCAACCTGAAGACCACCACCGGATACGACGCCCAGGGCCGGGTCACCGACCTGGTCCCGCCTGGCGGCACCGGCAACGACGCCGCCAGCACCGTCACCGACTACTGGGACGCGGACGGCACCGGCATGTGCAAGGGCCGTCCCGAGTGGGCCGACCAGGTCTGCTGGACCGGTCCGGCCGGGGCCATCACCGGAGGCGGCACCCAGCCGGCCCGGGTGCCCGACAGCACCACCGAGTACGACTACTGGGGCAACCCCGCCAAGGTCGTCGAGACCGGGAACGGCGCGTCCCGCACCACCACGACGACCTACGACGCGGCCGGCCGCAAGACCAAGGTCGCCGTCACGGGCACCGTCGGCACGGCGATCCCGGAGATCACCACCACGTACGACCCGGCCAACGGCCAGATCGCCACGACCACGTCGTCGACGGCGGGCACGATCACCAAGGAGTACGACAAACTGGGCCGCCAGACGTCCTACACGGACGCCGACGGCGGGAAGACCACCACGGAGTACGACCTCCTCGACCGCCAGGTCAAGGTCTCCGACACCGCACCCTCCACCGTGACGTACACCTACGACCACACCGCGGAACCCCGCGGAATGGCCACGGGCACGACCGACTCGGTCGCGGGCACGTTCTCGGCCACCTACGACGCGGACGGCTCGGTCGACTCGGAGAAGCTGCCCGGCGGCTACACGCTGGACATCACCGAGGACACCACCGGCGCGGTGACGGCACGGTCCTACACACGCACCAGTGACGGCACCCCCGTCTACGGGGACACCGTCAGCGAGTCCGTGCACGGCCAGGCCACCCGCCACTCCGGCTGGTCCGGCCAGACGTACCGCTACGACAAGGTCGGACGCCTGTCCACGGTCGACGACACCATCGGCCAGGCGTGCACCCGCCGGACCTACGTCTTCGACGAGCGCAGCAACCGCAAGTCCCTGACCACCGCGGCCTCGGACGCGGGCGCCGCCTGCCCCACGACCGGAGGAACCACCCAGAGCCACACCTACGACAGCGCGGACCGGATCACCGACTCCGGCCACACCTACGACGCGCTCGGCCGCACCACCGCCCTGCCGGGCACCACGGCCGAGTACTACACCAACGACCTTGTCCGCACGCTCACTTCGGGCGGCAAGCGTCAGACGTGGCAGCTCGACTCGTCGCTGCGCTTCAGGAGCTGGACGTCCGAGACGGGCAGCGGAAGCACCTGGACACAGACCGACTCCAAGCTCAACCACTACGGCAACGACACCGACAACCCCCGCTGGATCGTGGAGGACACGGCGAGCGGCGCCCTGAGCCGGAACGTCTCCTCGGCATCGGGCGACTTCGCCGCCACCACCGCCAAGAGCGGCTCGACCGTGCTGCAACTCAGCTCGGTGCACGGCGACATCGCCCTGCAGTTGCCGCTCGACACCAGTGTCGCCCCCACGGCCTTCGACGCGGACGAATACGGAATTCCGCGCGACGGCCAGGAACCGGCCCGTTACGGCTGGCTCGGCGCCGAACAGCGGTCCGCGGAAACACCTTCCGGAATCACCCTCATGGGATCGCGCCTCTACAACGCGGAATCCGGCAGATTCCTCTCGCGCGACCCGGTTCCGGGCGGTAATGCCAACGCGTACGAGTACTGCTCGGGTGATCCGGTCAACTGCTACGATCTGAGCGGCAATTACGCCATCGGCGGTCTGCTTCCCGAAGCCGCTATCTGCGCGCTCTTCATCCTGTGGTGCGCGGACATGATCTACGTCACCCACTGGGCACTCAAAGAGGCGAAGCGCGCCTACAAGAACGGCCCGAAGCAGAACGCGTACCGGCATTGCATCTGGCAGGCCCTGCTCACCTGGGCCGTGGGATCGAATTTGGCCAAGTCTCTCGGCTGGGCCCACGAAAAGGCCGCGGGCAGTTCCGCCGCCGCCAAGCGCGATTCCAAGGCCGACAAATACAACAACACCGTCGGAAGGAAGATCGGTGGCCAGATCACGGCCTGGACGTACGGCGGAGCGAAGAAGGCCGCCTGCAACCGTTGCAAGAAGGCCGTGAAGAACCACAAACTGAAGTCCAACGCAAAGGGCAAGAACTGGGTGTGATCCACCCACCGCTCAACTGATCCAAAAGGCGGGGCCGACCGGAATGCCCGGTCGGCCCCGCCGTCACCGCCACCCCTCACATCCCCCACGTCCCCGAAAGCGACCATGCTGCTGTCACACCTCCCGGAAGGGCTCCGGGCGCGTCTCGTCCCCGTCGAAGCCGCCGCCACGCTCTTCTGCGCCCTGTGCTGGAAGATCCTCGCCTTCGCGATGTACGCGGAGGGCTACGACCTCGATCCCAGCGCCCCGGTCCAGCCCGCCGGCGACGACCAGATCGAGTTGCTCGCCCTGCTCTTCGCCTGCTCGGTCCCGGTCACCTGGCTCCTCGGCAAGGTCGCCCCGCCCGGCCTGCGCGGCGCCCTGGACAACGTCGTCGTCGTACGCCTCGCCCTGGCCCTGGCCCTCTCCCTGGTGATGTTCCTGGGCCTGCTCACCGGAGTGCGCATCCCCCTGCTGGGCTGGAGGATCTGAACCGGCCCCACGGCCGAGCCCCCTGAACGGCCCGCACACACCCGGACACACCCGCACGGACACCGCACACACAGCCGCCCGGACAGGCCGTACAGCACCTGTCCGGGCGGAGGTTTGTCGGTGTCGGGTCGCCGTCGGGGATCAGCCGATCGGCGCGTACACCACACCCAGCTTGTCGATCTCGGCGCCCGAGCGGCCCGTGAAGCCGACGATCTGCCAACCGGCCGGAGCCGTGTACGTCACCGCGTCGGACGTGGCCGAACCGGCCGTCACCGTACGGGACTTGTCGGTGGTGAAGGCCGCCGAGAAGACCCGGGTCCGGCCGTCCTTCTGGCCCCGGGTGAGCTTGACCGAGGTGAGGTGCTCACCGGCGGCCAGGGTGAGCGAGGCGGCCGTACCGCCCGTGCCGCCATGGGTCAGGGCCGTACCGCCGTCGAGCGTGAGCGACACCGCGTCCAGGCGGGAGGCACCGCGCAGCGTCAGTGTGCGCGGCGAGGGCGTGGCCGGGAGCTCGTCCGAGTCGTTGAAGGCCGTGCCGTGCGGGCCGCCGAACGTGTCGCTCGCCCGCAGCTCGGCGGGCAGCGTCCACGAGAAGTCGACGGCGTGCGGGAAGTGGTCGGAGAGGTTGCCGCCCGCCGAGTCCAGGAACTTCGCCCAGTCGTTGTTGTAGCGGCTCGCGGACAGGTTCACCAGGTCGCTGCCCCGGTAGAGGACCTTGTCCACGACCTCGCAGTCGTTCGTGGGCGCGGTGGTGGGGCAGACGATCGCGTCGCTGCCCTGGGCCGGGGCGTTGCCGCCGCGCACCAGCTGGACCCACGCGTCGGTGAGGCCGTTCGCGGTCGACAGCAGGCGGATGTTGTCGCCCGCGCGGGTGTAGCGGGTGTTGGTGTCGCCCATGACGATCACCGCGTTGCCCGAGGAGTTGGCCGTGATGAAGGCCGAGAGCTGCTCGACGTTCTTGCGGCGGGCGGCGAGGGCGTCGTCCGTGGAGTCCGCGTTCGTGTGCACGTTGTAGAGGTCGACGAAGACGCCTTCCGCCAAGCGGACCCGCGCGAGCGAAAAGCCCTTGGGCGTAAGGCAGTTGGTGCCGGTGCAGTCGTTCCAGCGCACCCGCTCGAAGTCGTCGAACGCGTAGTCCGAGAGGGTGTTGAGGCCGTCGCCGAAGGGCACACCGCCACTGGTCGCCGTGCGGTACGGGTGGTTGTCGCCCGCGTACAGCGCTGCGTGGTAGTTGAAGTCCTCCTGCACGTTCACGATGTCGTACGCGCCGAGCCGCGGGGAGATCAGCGGGGTGTTCACCGCCGGGTTCCCGGAGCTCAGCCCCTCCGGAAGGCCCGCGACGTTGTACGTGAGGACGTTGAAGGAGCCGGAGGAGGGGGCGGCGGCCGCGGCGGGCGTCGAGGCGACGGCGGTGAGCCCGGCGAGGGCCAGCGCGCCGGCCATCAGGGAGCCGATGAGTCTTCTCATGGTGGGGGTGTCTCCAGTCGGAGGAAACAGGGAGGCGAACCGTGGGGATCAGGGGTGCTGCGGGTATCCGAGAAAAGTTGAACGCTGTTCAGGTTCAAGGTCAACCAGTGTGACGGACAAGGGCAGTTGGGGGAACAGTGGGGGACGAGGCGACCTGCCGTGTCGGTGTCGCCCTGCGATCACCCTGGTGTTGACCAAAGTTCATGTTTCGCATCGAGTCTCCATACGCGCGTCCGCACCGGCGGCGCCGGGCACAGGAGGCCGACATGGGGCACAGTCACGGACACGGGCACCACCACCATCACGACCACGACCACGGTCATGAGGGCGGTACGACGCTGCCCGCCGCCTTCGACACCTCAGTGCCCGACGAGGCCCTGACGCCCGACCAGCGCTCGCGCCGCTCCATGCTGCGCCGCGCGGGTCTGCTCGGCGCGGGTCTGGCGACCGCCGGAGTCCTCGGCGGCGCGACCGGCGGGACGGCCGCCGCCGCCCAGCCGGCGTCCGGCGGCTGGAGAAAGAAGGGCTTCCTCTGGCTGGCGGGCGACCACCACATCCACACGCAGTACAGCAGCGACGGCAAGTACCGCGTCGTCGACCAGGTCCGCCAGGGCGCCAAGCACGGCATGGACTGGCTGGTCATCACCGACCACGGCAGCGTCGCGCACGCCAAGATCGGTGTGGACAAGGTCAACCCGGACATCAAGGCGGCCCGTGACGCCTACGAGGACACCCTCGTCTTCCAGGGCCTGGAGTGGAACATCCCGGGCGCCGAGCACGGCACGGTCTTCGTGCACCCCGGCAAGAACGAGGTCTCCGTCCTCAAGCAGTTCGAGACCGACTACGACGGCAGCGTCAAGGGCGCCTCCGGCTCCTCGCCCGCCAACGAGGCGCTCGCCATCGCGGGTCTCGCCTTCCTCGGCGACCAGGTCAAGCGGCGCAAGGTCAAGGACGCGCTGATGCTCGCCAACCACCCGGCGCGGCGCGGTGTCGACTCGCCGCACGAGATCCGTGCCTGGCGCGACGCGACGCCCGCGAGCCACCAGATCGCCGTCGGCTTCGAGGGCGCGCCGGGCCACCAGGCGGCCGGTCTGCCCGCGCCCCTCGGCATGGGCCGGGCCCGCGGCATCTACGACAACAACCCGAGCGTCGACTCCTTCGCCGGCTACCCGCCGGAGAGCTACCGCACCTGGGGCGGCTTCGACTGGATGACCGCCACCGTCGGCGGCCTGTGGGACAGCCTGCTCGCCGAGGGCAAGGCCTGGTGGATCAGCGCCAACTCCGACTCGCACCAGGTCTACGCGGACACCGCGGCGCGCGGCGGCGGCGACTTCAACACCAACGGCCGTTACGACGACCCCGTTTACGCGGGCAAGATCGACATCACGCAGGGCGACTACTGGCCCGGCCAGTACAGCCGCACCCACGTCGGCTCCGACGGCTTCTCGTACGCCGCCGTCATGGACGGCATACGCGCGGGCCGTGTCTGGGTCGACCACGGCCAGCTCCTCAGCGGCCTCGACGTCCGCCTCTCCGGCGGCAGCCGCTGGGCCACCCTCGGCGGCGCCCTGCACGTCAAGAAGGGCACGAACGTCACCCTGACCGTGGACATCGCTCTTGCCGACGGCCCCAACTGGGCGGGCTTCACCCCGAAGTTGGCCCGCGTGGACGTCATCCAGGGTGACGTCACCGGCCCGGTCGCGGACAAGGACACCTTCACCGCGCCGACCGCCAAGGTCGTCAAGTCGTACGAAGTCAACAAGTCCACCGGCACGGCCCGGATCACGTACTCCCTCGGCCGCGTCGACCGCCCGCTCTACGTCCGCCTGCGCGGCTCCGACGGCAAGCGGTCCGCCGTCGGCTCGCGGGGCGCGGCCGTCGACCCCGCGGGCCCCGCGATCGACGTCGTCGGCGACGCCGACCCGTGGAACGACCTGTGGTTCTACTCGAACCCCGTGTGGGTCCTCCCCGCGTGAACCAGCATGTCATCACGGTCGACACCGACGTACGCGACCTGCGTGCGGCCGACCACCTGCTGCTGGCACTGGCAGCCGAACTCGCCCTCCCGGAGGGCGGGTTCGGCTGTACCCACCTGGTACGCGGGGAACGACCGCGGGTGGTGCTGTCGTTCACGACGGCGTCCCCCGAGGCCGCCCGCGGGCTCACGGTCAAGGGGTACGAGGTGACGACCGGCGCGCCCGACGAGGTGGGCCGGGCCGTCGTGTACCCCGGGTCGGCCGCCCTGACCGGCACGGTGACGGTCGCGGAGCTGCTGTCCGGCTCCGCGATCGACCGTGTCACGGTGTTGGGGGCGGCGGGTGAACCCCCGCCGGACCAGAGGGTGGTGACGAGGGATCACGTCCGCCCGCAGTGGCAGGACGGCGAACTCGTCCTGACCCTGATGCCCGCGGTGGGAGGGGTACTGGTCCCGTTCGAGGTCCCGGACCCTACGCCGTGCTGCGCGGACCACTGACCGACGCGACGAAGTCGCCCCAGGCGGTGGGGGAGAGAGCGAGCTGGGGCCCGCGGGTGTTCTTGGAGTCGCGGACGTGGACGGCGGTGAGGGAGGCGGCGACTTCGACGCAGTCGCCAGAGCTGTCGCCGCTGTAGCTGCTCTTGACCCAGGCCAGCTCGGTGGTGCTCATAGTGCTCCTCGCGTCCGCTCCAGCAGGCTCCGGGAATCGTCCGGGGTGAGAGCCTGTGAACGCAGTTTCGCATAGCGCATGTGGAGGACACTGACCGTTTTCGGACTGACGATGAGCTGGCCACTCTCCTGCCCCTCGCAGTAGCCGAACCAGTCGTTGTCGCTGGTCTCCAGCAGCTGGATGGGGCCGTTCAGACCGGCATGAATATGACGTGTCTCCGGCATCAACTGCAGCTCTACGTTGCGCAGTTCCGTTACCGCCAGGAGGTGATCGATCAGCTCGCGCGTGACATCCGTACCCCCGGTCCCGCGCTTGACGATGTGCTCCTCGACGATGAAGCTGAACGCCGTGTTGGGCATCTCGGTCAACAGTCGCTGGCGGTCCGCGCGGGCGGCGAGCTGGGCCTCGATCTGCGCGTCGGTCAGCACCGGCAACCGCGCGTTGAACAAGGTGCGTGCGTACGCCTCCGTCTGGAGAAGGCCCGGCACCAGCCGGTTCTCGAACGTGTAGAGGCTGATCGCCTGCTCCTCAAGGTCCGCCCATTTGCGGAACCAAGAAGCCAAGCCAGGCTCGCGCGTGGCGTACTTGGCGGCCGCCCGCAGCACCCCGAACGCGTCCAGTACCTCCTCCGCCCGCTCCACATACACCCGCGGCGGTAACCGCCGCCCCTGCTCGATCGACGCCACCGTCGACGGCTGGTACCGCACCAGCGGTGCGAACTCCTCCTGCGTCAGACCCGCCCGCTTGCGGAAAGCCTTGTGGACCAGCCCGAACGTCTTCAAACTGTCCGACGGCTCGGGCTCGTTCGTCGTGCTGTTGGTCATTCCGTCATGGTCACGGAACGTCACCCGTACTGTCCACAACGTGAACTCGTACGGCGTGCGGCGTACGAGTGGCGGAGCTGGTCGACGCCCCCTCGCCCCGGGACCGTTGACCCATGCGAGGAGACATCCGGGTCCAAGTGCCCGACACCGTACGTACGTTCACGCAGCTTTTCAGCTGCACCCCGCGAGGGGCCCGGCTCGCGCGGCGGCTGGTCGCGAACCGGATGGACGTGTGGGGCTTCGCCTACGACAGCGAGGTGAGCGAGTCCGTGACGCTGGTCGTGGCCGAGCTCGCGGCGAACGCGGTGCGGCACGGGCGGGTGAGGGGCCGCGACTTCCGCGTACGGCTGGTGCTGCGGGACGAGGCGGACGTCGTACGCGTGGAGGTGGCCGACGGGCGGACCGAGCGGCGGCCGGTGCTCCAGGAGCCGTCGGACGAGAGCGGGCGCGGGCTGCTGATCGTGGCCGCGCTGGCCGAGAAGTGGGGAACGGACCTGTGCCTGGGCGGGACGTACAAGGTCGTGTGGGCGGAGGTCCTGGTGCCGGGCCGGTGGCGCCGGTGACGGAGCAGTCGGCTGGAACTGTGGTGAGGGTCCCAGCCGACGTCGCTCCCCCACGAAGAAGGTACGGAAGCGGTGGCGCGGTGAGTCTCCAATTCCTGCCCGGACCGTCTCCGATTCGTGCACGGAAACCGGGTAACTCTCAAGTGGGTCAATCGATATACCGATAAATGCCCGGGCAAGTCAGGGAGCGGTTCCATGAGCGGTGGCGCCTTACGCGTACACCAGGCCACTGTCGGCGAGTTGGAGAGGGCCGCGTCCACGGTCCTCGCGCCACTCGCGGTGACGGCACCAAGAGCGTCCGCAGGGGCGGGAGTTGGCTCGGGAGTCGGCACAGGAGTCGAGGCGGGCGCGTTCCGGGCCGACATCGACGCGGCGGCGGTCGGGCGTGCGGCGGTGGCGCGGATCCGGGGCTCGGGGCATCTGGTCCAGCGGTCGGCGCGGGCGATCTCGTCCACCGACCCGGAGCTGCTGAAGATCACGCTGCACAGGTCGGCCGAGCCCGCGGCGGCCGACCAGGGCGGCACCCAATCCCGGGCGCACAGCGGCGACTTCGTGGTCTTCGACATGACACGCCCGTACCGATTAGCCGTCGCCGACGGCTGTGACGTCATGGCCGTCGGCATCTCGCGCACCGAACTGGGGCGGCACGCCGACACCGTGGCCGCCCGGGCGGCCCGTCGCCTGCCCGCCGACACCGGTGCGCAGGCCGTGCTCGCCGCGTTCCTCCAGGGGCTGGGCCGCCACCTCGACGAACTGGCGGGGCCGGCCCAGGCCCACGCGGGGGACGCCCTGGTGTCCCTCCTCCTCGCGGCCTTCACGGAGACCGAGCCGGGCCGGATGGACACGGCCACCGAACTGGTCGACCGCATCCGCGTCTATGTGCTGGCGAACCTCTCCGACCCGTCCCTGTGCGTCGACTCGGTCGCGGTGGCCCACGGCATCTCGGCCCGCCAGCTCCACCGACTGTTCCACCGCACCGGCGCCCCCTTCGCGGCCTGGCTGCGCGGCGAACGACTCGCCCGCGTCCGCCGCGACCTCCTCGACCCCGCCCAGGACGGCCGTACGACAGCCGCCGTAGCCGCCCGCTGGGGCCTCCACGACCCACGCCACCTGTCCCGAGCCCTCAAGTCCCAGTACGGCACGACGGCCCGCGACCTACGACGGGAGCGGTGACCCGCGATCTGGTGACCCGCGATCTGGGGTCCGTCGCTCATCGAGACCCGCACCCTCAGTTCTCGAGCAGCTTTCGAGCAGCTTTCGAGCGGCGGAAGCGGCTCCCTAGCCGGATGTCCCGTCGCGCTCGCTTCCCTGGGCGAGGCGCCGGCGTTGTCCTTCGTGGATGTCGTCGACCCACTCCCAGCCGGGCTTGGCCGATGGGCCGAGCCGCGGGTCGCTGGGAGCACGGCCGTCACGCAGGGCGTGCACGTACGCTCGATCCTGGTCGATCCGTGTGCGTACCTCATCGGCTCTGGCGATGGATCCGTGACCGGGGATGAGGACATCGACGTCGTCCGCCACGCCCTCGATCAGACTCAGCCCGACGAGGTAGTTCTCAATGGGATTCGTGGTGTCGTCGAGCATCGGAATGAGGACATCGGACAACATGTCGCCGGCGGCGAGAACCCCGCGTTCCTCGATCAGCAGCGCCGCATGGCCCGGGGCGTGAGCCGGATGCTCAATGATCCGGACCTTGGGGCCGTCCCAGGGAATGTGCGCGGTATCAGCGGGCAGCCCCGTAATGAGGCCGAACAGGTCCAGCGGAGTTTCCTCGGCGATTTCCGGCGGCAGCGCCTCAGCGGCGCGGGCCCTCCAGTCCGCGTTCGACAGCAGGTCTTCCATATACGCCGCGCAGCGGGCCGTACCGTAACGAGGCGCTTCGCCGAGTTCGGCATGCCAGAGCACGTGATCCCAATCAGGATGCGTCGAGAATCCCGCTGCAACGGGCTGACCCAGCTCACGAAGGTCGTTCGCCAGACAGGCCATTTCATCGCCGGTAATCCCGGCGTCGATGAGCAGTACGCCGTCCCTGCCCAGCACGACAGCGGTGTTGTTCTGGATCAGCTCACTCTGATGGACCAGCACACCTTCGGCGACCTGCTTCAGCATGAGGATCCTCCGGCTTCTGGTCTGGGCAGCATCCTCCCAGATCTCCTGCGCCGTGTCCTCGTCGAGGATCCTAGATCGAGCAGCCGTTCGGGCCGGGTACGCCGTCGATCCAGTTGCTGTTGTTCTCGACGTAGTAGCTGGAAATGATTCCGTACTTGTCCCAGCCCCGCGGCGAGACCATCACCCAGTACGGGTTGCCGCCAACCGTCTGGCCCGGGATCTGGCAGTACACCAGCACCTCGTCCCACGAGTTGATCTGACCGATGACGCTGGGGCAGTTCGAGGTGCTCGGTGAGGTGGCGCAGTTGCCCTCGTTGATGTCGCGGACGTTGACCCCGTCCGCCCACACGCCGTACCAGCCACGGCCGTGCCCGTCGGCCGCGGCGCTCTGAGCGGTGGTGACCATGAGGGCGAATGCTCCGGCGGCGGCGAGTGCCGCGGTCATCTTGCGCATGACGTTCCTTTCGATGCCCTGGCGGGTCGGCCCGCGGGAGGGTTCCCGTACTCGTCGCCCCGCACTGTAGGCAGGTCCGGGAGGCCGTGGTCCCTGACATCTGTCAGGGACCACGGCCTTGGAACAGGAGCAATGCTTGGCCACTTGGAAGCGGCCGGCCGGCAACAGCCGCCCGGCAGTTACTGAGACGGAGGAAGCTTTGAAGGCACGGTTCCGCAAGAAGGCCGGCGTGGGCGTAGCGGCACTGCTGATGACGGCGGGCATGGGTGTGGCCTCGGCACCACCGGCGTCGGCCGCTCCGGCGGACTGTCCCAGGGGATACGTCTGCGTGTGGAACAACGACGTGGCGTGGGGTGCGCCGACGTGGATGTCGCAGGGCAACCTGTACAACCTGCACTCGGAACACGGGATGTACATCCTCAACAACGGCGTGCGCTTCCCGGGCGCGGACCACATCCGCTTCAACCTCACCGCCCAGGCGGGCGGGAACTTCCAGGGGTGCCTGCACTACCCGAACGACCCCAACGTCGACATCTTCCTGGGCCCCGTCACCCTGCACAGCGCGGAGTGGGGCCCCGAATGCTGAGCTGATGCCGGCCCTCGGGCGACGCGGTCCCGAGCGGCCCTTTGCACAGGTCACGGGGGTGCCTGTGCCTGGGCCGCCAGGGGCCGCGTCACTCACGGCAGGACACCGGGGCTGATGCGGTCGGTCAGCCGTTCACACCCGTGTAGTGCCCAAGGCTCCACCTCCACAGCAGCCGCGACCCCAGATAGGCCGCGGCGCCGAGCAGGGGTGACACGGCCGCAAGCCAGTACGGGACAGCGGTGTCGTGCCCGGTCAGTACCGCCGCCGGGAAGTACGCGACGAACGCCAGCGGCAGGCCGAACGTGAGGAAGCCGCCCACCGCCTTGGGCAGCACGTTCAGCGGATAGCTGCCGAAGGTGCCCAGCAGCTCCTCCAGCCAGCGGCCCCAGTAGTCGGCGGCCGGGTAGCGCAGCGACGCGCACGCGACCACCGTGAACAGGGCGGCCTCAAGCAGCATTCCGCCGAGGACGCAGACGATCAGATAGGTGATCCGAGTCGCCGTCCAGTCCAGGTCGCTGCGGCTCAGGGCGCCCGCCATCAGGCCCGCCGCCACGGTCAGGTCACCGATCGCGTTCGTGGGGAAGAAGGACAGCTGGAGCTGGCGGTGGACAGGCATCGGGCGGACCAGATACGTGTCGATCACCCCCTCCTGGATGTGCCGGGCCAGCCCGTGCACCCGCCCCAGGAACAGCACGAACAGTCCGTGCGCCAGCATCCGCGTCGCCGGGATCAGCAGCACGTCCGAGCTGTCCCAGCCGCCCATCCCGCTGAACCGGGTGAGCAGCACGGTCGCGAACACGATCACCGACACCTGCCAGATCGCACCGATCGCGATCATCATCAGGAACTCGGAGCGATACTCCAGCTGGGCACGGAAGTTGAGCCGGGTGATGCGCCAGACGACGCGAAGAGCCTTGGTCGACATGTCAGCCTCCCTGCGAGATCACGCGCCGGGCGGCCCGCCGCCACAGCAGCCGGGTGAGCAGGGCGAGGGCCACCACCCAGGCGGCCTGGACGGCCAACTGCGGTCCTGCGTCGGACAGTTCGATGCGTCCGACGTACAGCGACAGCGGCACGCTCAGCGTCGCCTGGAACGGCAGGAAGCCGCTCATGGTGATGAACCAGTCCGGGAAGAACCACAGCGGCGCGTACACCCCGGACAGCAGGTTCTGCGCGAAGATCAGGATCAGCATCGCCGCGCCGTTGCGGAGCGTCCAGAAGCACAGCTGGTCGATGGCGAGCATCACGTAGTAGAGAACCCACTGCCCAAGGAACGCGCTGACCGCGAATACCCCGGCAACAGCAGCCGACTTGGGTGGCTCCACGACCCCGGCGGCCAGACAGATCACGTATCCGGCGAGCACCCACACCAGCCCGTACAACTGCTCACCGAGGGCCCGCAGCGCGTAGTAGCGCTGCGGCGGGAGCGGGCGCAGGTACCAGTAGATGATCGTGCCGAAGTGCATGTGCTGGAGCACGGTGTCCCGGCCCGCGTACTGGTCCAACTCCCTTATCCGGGTGGCCAGTACGGCCAGTACGGCATACGTGACCGCCTGGTCCTTGGTCAGACCGGCCGTCGTGCCCGTGGCCGCGTACAGGCCGTGCCACAGTGACGCGACCAGCACCACCTGCACGGTGAGCCGGAGCAGCGCGGCGGTCATCCGCGGCGGGGTGTGGAGTTCGCCGAGCGGGGTCACGCGGGCGGCCCGCCAGCCCTGGAGGACGGCCATGGTCACTCGCCCCCCGCCTGGACGTACGCGGCACGCATCACGTCCTCCAGGTCGGCCTCGTCCAGCGCGATGTCGGTCACCTCGTACCGCTCGATGACCTGCTTCAGCGCCTGGTGCATGGCCGGAGCCGTGGGCCCGTCGGGCCCGAACACCACCTGCGGGCCCTCGTGGCGCACCAGCACCATTCCGGGCAGCGCCTCGACGGGCGTGTGCGGGTCGGCGAGGGTGACCCGCACCTGCCAGGTCGAGCCGAACTTCCGCCGGATCTCGTCCAGCGTGCCGTCCAGGACGAGCCGCCCGTGGTTGATCAGGACGACCCGCTCGGCGAGCCGCTCGACCTCCGTCATGTCGTGCGTGGTGAGCAGCACCGTCCGCCCGCGCTCCTCCACCTGGTACCGGAGGAACTCACGGACCTGTTCCTTGACCACCACGTCCATGCCGATGGTCGGCTCGTCCAGGAACACCACCCGCGGATCGTGCAGCAGCGCCGCGGCCAGGTCGGAGCGCACGCGCTGGCCCAGCGAGAGGTGCCGCACCCGGGTGTCCCAGAAGGAGGACAGGTCGAGCAGCTCGTCGAACTCCCGCAGTCTCGTGCGGTGTTCGGCCTCGGGAACGTCATAGATGTCGCGCAGGATCGCGAAGGACTCCCGCACCGGCAGGTCCCACCACAGCTGGGTGCGCTGCCCGAAGACCGCTCCGATGTTGCGCGCGTTGCGCTCGCGCTCCTGGTACGGGACCACGCCCGCGACCCGTGCCTCGCCGGACGTGGGGGTGAGGATGCCGGTGAGCATCTTGATCGTGGTGGACTTCCCCGCGCCGTTCGGCCCGAGCAGGGCGAGGAGTTCACCGGGGGCGACGTCGAAGGTGATGTCGGAGACGGCGTCCTTGGCGACCCGCTCCGGATTGACGAGAGACCTGACGGCGCCCATGAAACCGGGGCGGCGCACGGTGGTGTGGAAGGTCCGGGACAGACCACGGACCTCGATGGAACCGATCACGCGAGGAACCTCCGGGGGAGCGGCGGGCACACGAACACGGCCGTCCGGCTGGGGAGCCGGACGGCCATGTGACCGGTAACAGTGTCAGTCGTCGACCGTTGAGAACACAAAGGAGAATTCAGCCGGTCGAACCCGCAGCCGGTACTGCGGCAGCACGCCGGGACCGCACGACTGCGAGCCGATGCCCTGCTGACCGTGGTCGAGGTTGACCCACACGGTGTCGCCCGGCGTGAGGTCGGTCAGGTGCCGGGCCGCGTCCAGCTGCTCGGTCGTCCACTGCCGCGCGGTGAACCAGAACTCCGGGTCGCCCTCGATCCGCAGATATCCGACCTCGGCCCAGCGGACGTCGGCGCGGGCGCCGTTCTCCTGCGGGCGCACGTACGGTGTCTGCAGGTCCTCGACGCTCGTGTGCCACTGGAGCGTCTTCGCCGCGGCCCCGGTGTCCGGGTACGCCTCGCCACCACTGCCGAACCACGTCACGTTCTCCTCGAACGACGCCGGCAGCCCCAGCCGGATGCCGAGCCTGGGCAGCGGCACCGTCCAGTCGCCCTCGGGAGTGACCGAGACGGTCAGGCGCAGTCGTGTCCCGTCGGACGTCCACCGGTACACGGTGCGCAGGCCCACGTCCCGGGCGGCCGGTGCCACCCGGGTCCGCACGGTCAGCGCGTCGTCCGTCAACTCCACCGCGTCCAGCCGGTGTTGCATGCGGTGCAGGCCCAGCTTGCGCCACTCCACGCCGTTGCGGACGTCGTCCTGCCAGGACGCGCCGTCGTCGTTGTCGGTGGTGGCGCGCCACACGTCCAGGCGCAGGCCGGTGACGTCCGTCGTGCCGATGGTCCGCAGCACCCCGGTGCGGGCGTCGAAGGAGGCCGGGCCGAGGGTGATCCGGTCGCTGTCGGCCGCTGGCCGCGTGCCGGTGGCCGCCGGAAGGGGCCCACGCGGCGTGACGGTCTGCTGCGCCCACGCCACCTCGTGGCCGCGGCCGGCCCAGGGGGTGTCCTCGGCGAGCAGCGCGCGGACCGTCCACTGGACCTCCTCGCCCTGACCGTCGGGCGCGGTCGCGGGCAGCTTGACCTCGGCCGACTCCCCTGGTCCGAGCGACGGCACGGTGAGCCAGTGCGCACCTGTGGGAAATCCGTCCACCTGGTACGAGAACTCGAACTCCAGATGCGAGAGGTCGGCGAAGTCGTACGCGTTCGTCACCCGCACCGTGCCGCTCGCGTCCCCGCCCTCGATCCGGACCGGCTCGATCACCTTCTTGTACTCGACGAGCCCCGGCGAGGGCCTGCGGTCCGGGAAGAGCAGCCCGTCGCAGACGAAGTTCCCGTCGTGCAATTCCTCCCCGAAGTCACCGCCGTACGCGAAGCCGAACCGCTCGTCCTTGACGCCGTGGTCGATCCACTCCCAGATGAAGCCGCCCTGGATCCGGTCGTGCGCCTCGAAGATCCGCTGGTAGTCCGCGAGCCCGCCCGGTCCGTTGCCCATCGCGTGCCCGTACTCGCACTGGATGAAGGGGAGTTGGCGCCGCTTGAGCGGCCCGCCGTCCAGGCCCCGGCCGATCCGCTCGACCTCGGCATGATCCGCGTACATCCGCGAATACATGTCCGTGTCGCGGCAGTTCCAGTCGCCCTCGTAGTGGATCAGCCGTGAGCGGTCCCGGCCACGGATCCACTCGGCCATCGCGGTCAGTCCGCGCCCGGTGCCCGCCTCGTTGCCCAGCGACCAGACGACGATCGACGGGTGGTTCTTGTCGCGCTCGACCATGCGGGACGCCCGGTCCAGGAGCGCCGGCGTCCAGCGGTCGTCGTCCACCGGGTTGTCCCGCCAACCCTGCTCGGTGAAGCCGTGGGTCTCCAGGTCGCACTCGTCGATGACCCACAGCCCGTACTCGTCGCACAGGTCGAGGAAGGCCGGGTGCGGCGGATAGTGGGAGGTGCGCACGGCGTTGATGTTGTGCCGCTTCATCAGCAGCACGTCCTCGCGCATGGTCTCCGGATCGAGGGCGCGGCCCGTCTCGGGATGCCACTCGTGCCGGTTGACACCCTTGAACAGGACGGCCGTGCCGTTCACCTTGATCAGGCCGTCCGCCAGCACGACCGTACGGAAACCGATCCTGAGCGGCACCCGCTCGCCCTCGGTGACCAGCGTCCCGTCGTACAGCCGCGGCGTCTCGGCGGTCCACGGACGGACCGGCACGGTCACGGACTCGCCCGTCGCGACATCGATGTCGAGCTCGGGCACCGAGACCCGCCCGTCGACGTCGGAGTCGACGCGCAGGGTCCCGGTGCCTTCGAGATGGTCGTACGAGGCGTGCACGAAGAAGTCGAGCGCGCTGCCCGCCGGCCGGTGCAGCAGTGTGACGTCCCGGAAGATGCCGGGCAGCCACCACTGGTCCTGGTCCTCCAGGTAGGAGCCCGCCGACCACTGGTGGACGCGGACGGCGAGCACGTTCCCCGACTCCTTCAGGAGGTGCCCGACCGCGAACTCGTGCGCCAGCCGGGACCCCTTGAACTCACCGATGTCCGTACCGTTCAGCCACACCCGCGCGCACGACTCCACCCCGTCGAAACGGAGCACGGCCCCACCGCCGGCGGGCCAGCCGTCCGGCAGGTCGAAGGTCCGCAGATGGTCGCCGGTCGGGTTCTGAGTCGGCACCCGCGGCGGATCCACCGGGAACGGATAGCGGTGGTTGGTGTAGATCGGCGCCCCGAAGTCCCCGTCTCCCTGGAGGACCCAGTGCCCGGGGACCCGCACCTCGGGCCAGCCCCCGGAGTCGAATCCCTCGGCGGCGAACGATTCGTCCTCGGCATCAGCAGTCGCCGAGAGCCGGAAACGCCAACTGCCGTTCAGGGAAAGGGAATCGGCGTCCGAGGAGGCGTACCACGCCCGGGGCGGCAGCGCGCCGCTCCCGGGCGAGACGTCCTCGACATGGCCGACATCGACGGAATGGGTGGTGCGCAAAGACATCGGTCTCCTAGGTCAGCCCTTGATGCCCGTCTGCGCGACCCCCTGCACCAGCCAGCGCTGGAGGAACAGGAACACGAGAACCAGGGGCAGGATCGAGATGGCGGTGGCCATGAAGATCAGATGGAAATTGACGGTCTGGTTGGTCATGTACGAGGAGAGCGCGACCTGCACGGTCCACGCCTCCTGGTCCTGGCCGATGACCAGCGGCCACAGGAAGGCGTTCCAGCCGCTGATGAAGGTGATCGTCGCGATCGCGGCGAAGAAGTTCAGCGAGTTGGGCACGACGATGCGCCAGTACGCACCCCAGTACCCGAGCCCGTCCACGCGCGCCGCCTCCTCCAGTTCTTTGGGGAACCCCAGGAAGTACTGCCGGAACAGGAAGCAGGTGAAACCACTGAAGAGCCCCGGAACGATGAGACCTTGCATACTCGACACCCAGCCGAGCGACGAGACCAGCACGAAGCTCGGTACGAAGGTGACGGCGGCCGGGACCATCAGGGTCACCAGGACCGCGTAGAAGATCTTGTTGGCGTGCTTGTACGGGATGCGGGCGAGGCCGTAGCCCGCGAGCGAGCAGACCAGCAGGGTGCCGACGGTGTGCAGGACACCGACGATCGCCGAGTTCCACAGGGACCGGGCGAACGGGACCGTCGGGTCGTCGAACAACTCGGTGACGTTGCCCCACTGGATGTCGGTCGGGAACCACTTCCAGTTCTCGCCGGTGATCTCGGCGTCCGTGGACAGGGCGTTGCGGACGATCAGATAGAAGGGGACGAGGAAGAGCAGGGCGCAGATGCCGGTGGCGATGTAGAGACCGGCGGAGCCGAGCACGCCCCGCCGGTCGCGCCTGCGCTCGCGCCGCTTCGGGGGCTCGGGATCGGCCTTGCGGGTTTCGATGACGGTCGTCACTTGGAGCCGTCCCCCCTTCCGAAGCCCAGGAACCGGCCCTGGAGCATGGTCACCATGCAGATCAGCAGGGTCAGGATGACCGCGCCCGCGCTGCCCGCGCCGTAGTCCTGGTCGTCGCCCAGGGCCGTGTAGTACAGCTCGACGAGAGGGGGGCGGCCCCAGGTCGTCTTCGACAGCAGATTGAAGAACTCGTCGAACGCCTGGTACGCGGCCACGAGCAGCAGCAGGATCACCGCCGTCGAGGTGGCCCTCAACTGGGGCAGCGTGATGTACCGGAAGGTCTGCCAGCCCGGCTTGGCGCCGTCGATCGCGGCGGCCTCGTACAGCTCCGGCGGGATGTTCTGCAGGGCCGCCAGGAACAGGATCATGTAGAAGCCGGCCTGGAGCCACAGGCGTACGGTCACGATGACCAGCCAGTACCAGGGCGGGTTCGGGTTGGCCAGCCAGGCGATGTTCTCGACTCCGAACCAGCCGAGGACGGTGTTCATCATGCCGAAGCGGACACCGCTGAAGATGGACATCTTCCAGATGAGCGAGGCAGCGACGAAGCTGCATGCCGTCGGCAGGAAGAAGACGGACCGGAAGAACGCCTTCATGAAGCGCAGCCGGTGCACCATCAGCGCCAGACCGAGCGACAGCGCCCAGGTGACCGGCACGATGATCGCGGCGAACACGGTGAAGGTGACGAGCGACTTGGTGAAGTCGCCGTTCGTCAGCATCAACTTGTAGTTGTCGAAGCCGATGAACTTGTCGGGCGTGACCGTGTAGCGCGCCTCGAAGAAGCTGAGCCAGGCGCTCCATCCGATGGGGATGTAGACGAAGATCACCAGGCCGATGAGGAACGGGCCGGTGAAGAGCCAGAAGTTGAACGTGCTGCCGCCCATGCCCCGCCGCGGCTTGGTCTTGGAGACCTTGGCCGGGGCGGGGCGCGTGGCGTCACGTGTCGTGGTGGTCGACATGTCGCTACCTGTTGTCCGTCGGCCTATCCGAAGAGCTTCTTGAGTTCGAGGTTGACCTTCTTGTCCGCGGCGTCCAGGGCCTTCTCCGGGTCCATGCCCTTGCGGACCGAGTTGGCGATCACCTCTTCCAGCGCGGTGATCATCGCCTGCGTCCAGGAGATGTTGTCGAAGCGTCCGTAGTCGGTGAAGAGCTTGACGCCCTCAGCGGGCAGGCCCGACTTGAGCTTGGTGGCGGACTCGGCGATCGAGGTGCGCGGCGGGATGTGGAAGCCGTAGCTGAGCGCCCAGTCCTCCTGGTACTTCTTCTGGTCGATCCAGAGCCACTTCACGTACTCCTTGGCCAGGTCGACGTTCTTGCCCTTGGCGTTGACGAACATGGACCAACCGCCGTTGTAGACCGCGGGCTTGGCGCCGGAGGCGGCCGAGGGGAAGGGGAATATGCCGAGGTCGTCGCCGAGGGCCTTCTGCATCACGGGCATGGCCCACATGCCGCACCACTGGATGGCCGTCAGCCCTTGGACCAGCGCGGACGGGTCCCAGTAGTCGGCGGGGGCGTCCAGCAGCAGGTGGCCGCTGGTGAACATCTTGCGGTACACCTTCAGCGCCGCGGCCACGTCGTCGGTGTGGTAGGCGATCTCGTTCTTGTCGTTGAGCTGGTCGGCGCCGGCCGCCCAGACCAGGGCGTAGTTGGTCGACACCATGTTGTTGCCGAGGAACAGGCCCTTGACCTTGTCGGTCGTGAGCTTCTCGGCGGCCTCGGCGAGCTCTTCGAGGGTCTGGGGCACCCCTACGCCCGCCTTCTCCAGCACCGACTTCCGGTAGTAGAAGAACTGGGGGTCGTCGATCATCCGGACGCCGTAGACCTTGCCGTCGACCGTGTGGGACTTGATGTCGGCCGGATTGAAGTCGTCCTTGACCGGGGCGATGATGTCGTCCAGCGGCGCCACCTGGCCGCTCTTGATCATCTGCAGCTGCGGGTGGAACTCGAAGACGTCGGGCGCGTTGTCGGTGAGCAGCGCCGAGAACAGCTTGCTCTCGAAGTTGTTGCCGGTGATCCACTGGGTCGTGACACGGGCCTCGTCATAGGCCTTCGCGTACCGCTTGATGGCCTCCTGCGTCCCGGCCTCCCCGTACGCGTGGAAGTACTGCACCAGCCCCTTGCCCGAACTGCCGCCGCCCTCACGGCCGGTGTTGCCGCCGCAGGCGGCCAGCGGACCCAGAGCGGCGAGCCCCGCCGCGGCTCGCAGTACGGATCGACGGTCCCAGTTGCTGTTGCTCAGTGCCGACATTCTGACGTCCTTGTCTCGAGTACGGCTGCGGCTCGAAATCGCTGCGCGGTGGCGGGACGTTAACCTTCGGCTAATGCTTCGGCAAGGGGTTGGACGAAGTCTGTTCGAAGCGTTGCACCCCGTCCGGAATACCGGACGTGACGGGGTGTCGACGTCAAGAAGACATCGCTAAGAGGACGGCGCTGTACGGCTCTTGGCGGAGGAGGCGCGACGCGGGGCGGCTGTCCTGCCGCCCGCGGGTCTCAGGCCCACCGAGCTGAGGGCACCCTCCAGCGCGAACGTCGCCGCGCCCAGGCACACCGGGTCCGTGGGAATGGGGGAGAGGACGATCTCGGTGCTGGCCAGCGGCCGTCTCAGCGCGTGCCGGGCCACGGCCTCGCGGACCTCGTACAGCAGCGGCTCGCCGAGCGTGGCCGCGACCCAGCTGCTCAGCACGACCACCTCGGGATTGAGGAGGTTCACCAAGTCGGCGATGGCCGCGCCGAGATAACGCGCGGTGACCCGGACCACCTCGGTCGCCACCGGGTCCTGCGCGGCGACCCCGCGGGCCAGCGCGTTGATCGTCGCGGTCTGGTCATCCGGATGCAACAGAGCGCTGTCCGGGCTCGACTCGCGGAGATTCAGCATGATCCCGGGCGCCCCGACATACGTCTCCACGCACCCGTGGTTGCCGCAGTGGCACGGCCGCCCGTCCAGCACGAGCGTGGTGTGCCCCCACTCGCCGGCGCTGTTGCTCACCCCCCGGTGCAGCCCGCCGCCCAGCGCGAGCCCGGCACCGACGCCCGTCCCGAGGTTCACCACCACGGCGTCCCCGCGCCCGCGCGCGGCCCCGAACCACAACTCGGCGACCGCGCAGGCGCGCAGCGGATTGTCCAGATACAGCGGATACGCGATGTGCTCGGCGAGCAGATCGAGCAGCGGCACGTCGTGCCAGTCCCAGTTCGGCGCGTACTCGGAGACACCGGCCTCCCGGTCCACCTGGCCCGGCACGCTGACCCCGACCCCGAGCACCCGGGCGCCCTCGATACCGGCCTGCGCGACCACCGAGCCCACAGCCGAGGCGACATGCCCCACGACCTGCTCCGGACGGATCTCACCGGGGCGCATGTCCTCGTCGGCGCGGGCCAGCACGCCCAGCGCCAGATCGAACAGCTCGACCCGGACGTACGTCTCCGCGATGTCGACGCCGATCAACGCGCCCCCCGACGCGTTGACGGCCACGAGGCCCCGCGGGCGGCCACCCGCGGAGTCCTCGAACCCGACCTCCGTAAGCATCCCCAGGTCGAGCAGCTCACCGACCAGCGTGGCGATCGTGGCCAGACTCAGCCCGGTCGCGGCGGCCAGCTCCTGGCGGGACGTCGGCGACTGGGCGATGATCTGGCGCAGCACCCCATAGCGGTTCGCGGTGCGGATGTCGCGTGAAGTGCGCTTCACCAGAACGTGCCCCCTCGGTCCCTCCAGGCCATGGCGGCCCGACGGCCCCGGCGCGGCGCAAGGCTATGACCGTCCGAGGACTTTCGACAAGGGGTTAGGAAAGGGGCTGTACAAAGTCCCCGCCGCTCACGGCGGACAGGACGGGGACCGAGCCGTCCGTCACCCGCCCAGCACCTCACCGACGAACGCGTTGCGGAACGTCCCCGTCGGGTCCAGCACCGCCGCCAGGTTCCTGAACTCCGCCAGCTGCGGATAGCGTCCGCGCACCACCGGCGCCGCCATCGTGAACACCTTGCCCCAGTGCGGCCGCGGATCGAACGGCGTCAGCGCCTCCTCCACCCGCCGCACCACCGGCAGCACGGCCGCCGTGTCCTCGACCCAGGTGAAGTGGAAGGCCACCGTGTCCCGCCCGTACGCCGGACTCAGCCACTGGCGGTCGGCCGCGACCGTACGCACCTCGCAGACCTGCAGCACCGGCGCGATCCTCTCCCGGATCGCGTCGAGCGCACGCAGGGCACCGGTGGCGTGCGGGCGCGGCAGCAGATACTCCGACTGGAGCTCCGCACCGCTGCTCGGCGTGAACTCGGGCCGGAAGTGCGGCAGTCGCTCGTGCCAGGGCCCCGGCACCCCGAACTGCTGCGTGCAGTTCCCGGCGGGCATCCCCGGCACCGGATGCATCGCCTCGGTGGCCGGCTCGGCCCACGGAAACCCGTCCCACGGCACATCCGTACGCCGCTTGACCCACGCCTGGACGAAACCCGACCGCCGCCAGTCGGTGAACAGACTCACGCTGTAGGCCGACGCCGACACCGTCTCGAAGTCCAGTTCCGCGAGCGCCAGCCGGCCGAACACATGCTGGGCGACCTCGAAGTCCGGCTCCAGGTCGAGCGTCAGCGCGGTGACGACACCGAGCGCGCCCAGTGAGGTCACCGCCCCGCTGAAGCGGGGATCGCCCCGGCCGATCGTCAGGGCCGATCCGTCGGCGAGGACCAGCTCCACCTCCCGTACGGGCGAGGCCAGCGAGCCGTTCGCGTTTCCCGAGCCGTGTGTGCCGGTCGCCACCGAACCCGCCACCGAGATGTGCGGCAACGAGGCCATGTTGGGCAGCGCGAACCCCCGCTCGTGCACCGCCCGCGCCAGCTCCGCGTACCGCACCCCGCCCGCCACTCTGACCGTACGGGCCTCGGTATCCACCTCGACCGACGGCGGCAGCGCGGTGAGCGAGAGGAGCACGCCCTCACTGCCCGGGTCGGCGATCTCGTTGAACGAGTGCCCGCTGCCGAGGACCCGCACGCGGCCGGCCCGCGAGACAAGGGCCTGCAGCGCGTCGAGCGAGTGCGGCCGCTGCAACTCCTTGGCGGAGTAGGTGATGTTCCCCGCCCAGTTGGTCAGAGCCTCTGCCATCCGTGGGTCCTTCCCGGAAGTTCTCGGTGACCGGTGAACCAGTCACATGGGAACCTACCTCGCCCCGTCCCACCCCAGGAGCGCGGGGAACTGCGCGCCCGGCCACAGCCAACCCGCACCTACCCACTCAACCGTCGGACCCCGTCCACTCACCGTCGGACCCCGGTCCATTGACCCTCTCGCTCCGCGAGACCTACCGTAGAGACCGGTTGCTATGAACGCGTCACCGAACCGGAAGGCCACCCCACCTTGCGCCCACGCCCCGCCGCACTTATCGCCATGACAGCCGAGAACGTGCCCCAGATCTTCCCTCCGGACGTACTGGCCCGCCTGGGCAACGCGGTAGAAATCGATCCCACTCTGACGGCCGAGAACTTCGCCGACCCCCGAGTGCGGGAGGCACTGGCCGACACGGAGATCCTGATCACCGGCTGGGGCTGCCCCCACATCGACGAGGCGGTCCTGGACGCCGCACCGAAACTGCGGGCGATCCTCCACGCGGCCGGCTCCGTCAAGGGACTCACCTCGCCCGCGGTCTGGGAACGCGGCATCACCGTCTCCTCCGCGGCCGGCGCCAACGCCCTCCCCGTGGCGGAGTACACACTCGCGATGATCCTCCTGGCGGGCAAGGACCTCTTCGCCCAGCGCGACCGCCTCCGCACCCGACGCGCCTTCCCCTACGGGGAGATCATGCCGGGCATCGGCAACTTCGGCCGCCGCGTGGGCGTCGTCGGAGCCTCCCGGATCGGCCGCCGCCTCATCGAACTGCTGCACCCCTTCGACCTGCGGGTCACCCTCGCCGACCCGTACGTCGACGCGACGGAGGCCGCCGCCCTCGGCGTACCCCTGCTGCCGCTCGACGACCTGCTGGCCACCAGCGACATCGTGACCGTCCACGCCCCGCAGACCCCCGAGACCCACCACCTCATCGGCCGCCGCGAACTCGCCCTGATGCCCGCGGGATCCGTGCTCGTCAACACGGCCCGCGGCGCCCTCCTCGACCACGACGCCCTCGTCGAGGAGCTGCGCGCGAACCGGCTCAGTGCGATCCTCGACGTCACCGACCCGGAACCGCTGCCCGCCGACTCACCGCTCTTCGACCTGCCGAACGTGTTCATCACCCCGCATCTCGCGGGCTCGCAGGGCAACGAGGTGGCCCGGCTCGGTCTCGCCGTCACGGAGGAGGCCGAACGGCTGCTGTCCGGCCGGGAGTTGGCCCACGCGATCGACCACGCCGTACTGGAGCGCACCGCATGACCTCGATCCTGCCCCCGCGTGCCGACGCCGCCGACGCGGGCGAGCCGCTGCACCACTTCTGGTCCGTGTGCGCCGGCGCGGGCCGCGCCGGCGAGGGCCTGCGCGCCTCCTGGCAGGAGCAGTTGCGCCAGGTCGCGGAGGGCTGCGGCTTCCGGTACGTGCGCTTCCACGGCCTCTTCCACGACGACATGTTCGTGTACCGGCTCGGCGGGGACGGACAGGCCGTCCTCAACTTCCAGTACGTGGACGACCTGTTCGACCGGCTCCTCGACGCGGGCGTCCGCCCCTTCGTCGAACTCGGCTTCAGCCCGGGAGATCTGGCCCGCGAGAAGGGCACCATCTTCTGGTGGGGCGCCCACGGCTCCCCGCCCACCGACCTGGTGGCCTGGACGAGCCTGGTCTCCGCGACCGTCCGCCACTGGGTCGCCCGGTACGGCATCGACGAGGTCCGCCAGTGGTACTTCGAGGTGTGGAACGAGCCGAACCTCGACCCGTTCTTCCGCGGCACCCGAACCGAGTACTACGACCTGTACGCGACAACGGCCCATGCCCTCAAGGCAATTGACCCTGCCCTGCGTGTCGGCGGCCCGGCCACCAGCAACTTCGTGCCGGACGCCCGCTTCGACGGCGACACCGAGGACAGGAGCGGCCATGTCACGGTCACCGCCGACAACCTCGACGCCCTGGAGTGGCGGCCCGTCTGGCTGGAGCACTTCCTCGACCACTGCTCCCGCGAGCGGCTGCCCGTCGACTTCGTCTCCTGTCACCCGTACCCCACGGACTGGGCGCTCGACGACCACGGCGAGGGCGCCCACTACACACGCGGCGCCGACGCCACCCGCAGGGACCTCACCACGGTCCGGGACATCGTCGGCAAGAGCCCGTTCCCGGACGCCGAGATCCACCTCACCGAGTGGAGCTCGACCCCCTCCTCCCGGGACCACACCCACGACCACCCGCAGGCCGCCACCTTCGTCGTCCGGGCCAACCTGGAGTCGATCGGCCTCGTCGACTCCCTCGCGTACTGGACGTTCACGGACGTCTTCGAGGAGATGGGCGCCGGGGACACGGCCTTCCACGGCGGCTTCGGACTCCTCAACCAGCAGGGCATACCCAAGCCGACGTACCACGCCTACCGGTTCCTGCACGCCCTCGGCGACGAACTCCTCGTCCGGGTGCCGGGCGCGGTCGTCACCCGGGAAGCGGCGACCGGCCGGATCGCCGCCCTCGCCTACCACTACCCGCCCGAGATGCCCCTCGCCGTGCCCCTCTCGACACCGGACCGCACGGTCGCCGAGGAGACGCTGGCCCTCGGCACCCCCGTCCCGTACACCCTGAGCCTCACCGGACTGCCGGCCCATGCCGCCTTCACCGTGGAGATCCTTGAGCCCGGCAGCGCGTCCGGCGGCGACACCGTCGCCGCCTGGCGCGAGCGCGGCGCACCCGAACCGCTCTCCCGCGAGGACATCACCGCCCTGCGAAGGACGGCCCCGCGCACGGAGACCGTACGGGCCGACGCGGCGGGCGAGCTGACGTACGAACGCCGGCTCACGCCCTGGTCGGTGGTGCTCGTACGGCAGGACGACGGGGGCCCGACCAGCCCGTACGAGCACCCGGCCACCCCATAGGGTGACCGGTACAGACCAGGGGAGGGGAGCCCACCGGTGGCCAAGAAGACGGAGCCCGTGATGGGCAATGACGCCTCCACGGTCCGGGACGTCGCCGCGCGCGCCGGCGTCTCCGCCTCGACCGTCTCCAGGGTCCTGGGCGGCACCTACCCGGTCGCCGCGAGCACCCGCGCCCGGGTGCTCAAGGCGATGCGCGAGCTCGACTACGTGGTCAACGCGCACGCCCGCGCGCTCGGCGGCTCCACCAACAAGACGGTGGCGTTCGTCGTCGACGACGTCACCGGACCCTTCTACGCCCACATCGCACGCGGTGTGGAGGAGCAGGCGTCCGCCGAGGGCAGGCTCTGCATGCTGTGCACCACGCACGGCGACCCGCAGCGCGTCCTCGCCGTCGTCGAGACCATGCGCGAACAGCGGGCCGACGCCGTGATCGTCGTCGGCGGCGCCTGGGAGGACAAGGCCTACCAGGACCGTATGACGCACTTCGCGCACGCCCTGGACCGGGTGGGTTCGCGGCTCGTGCTCGTCGGCAGGCCACCGCTCGGCCCGGGGGTGCCCGCCACCGTCGTCGAGTACGACAACGAAGGCGGCGCCTTCGCGATGACCACCCATCTGCTCACCTCGGGCCACCAGCGCATCGCCTACCTCGGCCGGGTCCCGGGACTGTCCACCAGCGGCCAGCGCCTCAGCGGCTTCCGGCGCGCCCACGAACTGCTCGGACTCGCCCCGGACCCGGCCCTGATCCTGGACGGCACGTTCAGCCGCTCGCACGGCTATCAGGGAGCCCGCCAACTCCTGGCGTCCGGCGCCGACTTCACCGCGGTGTTCGCGGGCACCGACATGGTCGCGGCGGGCGCGCTGCAGGCACTGCGCGAGGCACGCGTGAGTGTCCCCGACGACGTGTCCGTGGTCGGCTACGACGACGTGCCGCTGGCCCTGGACCTCTTCCCGGCCCTCACCACCGTCAACGTCCCGCACGAGGAACTGGGCCGCGCCGCCGTCCGGCTGGCCCTGCACCGCGACGAACTCCCCGGCAGCCAGCACCTGGTGCTCGGCACCCACATCGTCCTGCGGGACTCGACGCGACGACCCGGGCACTGACTTCGCCCGTCCCGTCCCGGACTTGCCCCGTCCCGTCCCCGACTTCCCCGGTCCCGTGCCCGGCTTTCCGGCTCCGCGCCCGACTTCCCCGTTCCGTTCCCTCGTCGCGGCGGTCTCCACGCCTGCCCGGTGCGCTTTTCTGGACAACCGGTCTCTAGAGAATCGGCTGTCCGGTAGCTCCCCATTTTCCGGCTACCGGTTCGAAATCTCGTGCAAAACCGGGTGAGTTGGCCCGGTTCCCCAGTTTTCTCTGCCCGATGTCTTGCCGACGTCCGGGACCGGTTCTAGCTTCCATAGAGACCGATTTCTATGGCGCCCTCGGACGGCAGAACCCGAGCGGCGGACGGTCCCCCCTGTTCCAGTCCCCTCAGGAGCCGCCATGCCCCAGCCTCGTGTCCCGCACCGCGTGACCCTGTCCGCCGCCGCGCTCACCACCGTGCTCGCCCTCACCGCGACCGCCTGCGGCGGCTCCGACGACTCCTCGAACCAGTCGAAGGGGCCGGTCACGCTCGACTACTGGAGCTGGTCGGAGACGAAGAACGTCGACCCCGTGGTGGCCAAGTTCAACGCCACGCACACCGACATCAAGCTCAAGTTCGTCAAGCAGGCCGACAACCCGGGCACGGCACAGAACCTGCGCAACGCGGTCGCCGCCAAGAAGGACGTCCCCTGCCTGGTGCAGAACTTCGGCGAGGTGCCCAGCCTCGTCGGCGAGGGCCTGCTGAGCAGCGTCGACAAGGAACTCAAGCCGTACCTCGACCGGTTCAACCCGGCCGCCCTGCCCAGCGTCCAGGCGGGCGGCACCTACTACGCCGTCCCGACCGGCTTCAACCCGACCTTCATGATGATCAACCGCTCGGTGTACGACAAGTACGACGTCGCCGTCCCCAAGACCTGGGACGACGTCATCGCCGCCGGCAAGAAGCTCAAGAAGCACGGCGTGTACGTCATGAACCTGGCCGGCGAGGACCCGTCCACCCTGGTCAACCTGGTCCAGCAGGCGGGCGGCTCCTGGTACGAGCAGAAGGGCGACAGCTGGAAGATCGACTTCCTGTCACCGGAGTCCCTCAAGGCCGCCGACATCGTCCAGCAACTGGTCGACGGCGGCATGGTCGCCAACCAGACCTACCAGGATCGGCCCGCTCTGATCAGTTACTTCGACTCCGGGAAGATGGTCTCGCTGCCCACCCAGACCTGGCAGCTGCAGAACTACGAACTGAACTACAAGAAGTCCCTCGGCGACTGGCAGCCCATCGACCTGCCCCAGTTCTCCGACGCCACGGAGTTCACCACCTCCTCCTACAGCGCCAACAACGGCGTACTCGTCCCCAAGGGCTGCGAGCACGTCAAGGAGGCCGTCGAGGCGGCGGTGTGGATGAAGACCGACAAGACCGGCATCGACTCCACCTACCAGAAGGACACCAAGCAGTACGAGTGGCCCGGCGCCGTCAAGGACGTCACCCCCTGGGTCGACTCGGTGGTCACCGACAAGCTCTTCGGCACCCACAAGTCCGAGGCGCGCGGTGTGATCCTCAAGTCCGTCGAGCACGCGAGGAGCAACTGGACAGTCGGCCCCAACTACACCGGAGTCTTCGCGGAGTTGCAGGACCAGTGGGCGAAGATCGTCACCAAGAAGATCACGGTGAAGCAGGCCCTCGAGCACCTGCAGGAGTTCACGGTCGACGACCTGAAGTCCAAGAACATCAACGTCGAGGGCTGACCCATGGCAGCTGTCACCGAATCGCCGTCCCGGGCCGCACGCCTGGGATGGCGGCGGATCATGGCCCTCAAGGGCGCCTCGTTCACGGTCCCCTTCTTCCTCGGGTTCCTCCTGTTCACCGTGACCCCGCTCGTCATGGCGCTCAAGGAGAGCCTCTACAGCGAGAAGGGCTCCGGGCTCGGATTCGGCGAGAAGACCGTCGAGTTCGTCGGCCTCGACAACTTCGTCGAGGGCTTCGGCGACGGCCGCTTCTGGGCCTCCATGCTCCGCGTCGGCCTCTTCGCGGTGATCAGCATCCCGGTCATCCAGATCGCCAGTGTCGGGCTCGCGCTGCTCCTCGACGCGGCCTCGCAGCGAGTCGCCGACCGCTTCAGGATCCCGCTGCTCATCCCGTACATGATCCCGGGCATCGTCGCCACCCTGATCTGGATCTACCTCTACAGCCCGGTCGTCGGACCGCTCACCCCCTTCCTCGACCTCTTCGGCATCGACGCCAACTTCTACGGCGGCGAGCTCATCTGGGTGTCCATCGGCAACCTGATGGCGTGGAGCGGGATCGGCTTCAACATGCTGATCGTGTACTCGGCGCTGCGCTCGGTCGACGCCAACGTGTACGACGCCGCCCGCATCGACGGGGCCTCCGAGTGGCGGATCGCCTGGTCGATCAAGGTGCCGCTGGTCCGCCGCTCCCTGGTCCTCACCACCGTGCTCAGCATCATCGGCACCCTGCAGATCTTCAGCGACACGATGCTCTTCAAGTCCATGGCACCGGAGACGGTCACCCGTGACTTCACCCCGATCATGGCGATCTACGACTGGGCCTTCCAGCAGGGCAACTTCAACTACGCCTCCGCCCTCTCGATCATCCTCGCCCTGGTCGTCGGCACCGCGTCCGCGCTGTTCTACCGACTCACGAACAAGGCGCCCACGTCATGACCGCCGTCAGCAGCAGGCCCACGACCGCTGTCCCGGCCGTGCCCCTGCACGTCGCGCGGCGCGAGCCTGCCGCGGCGGGCGCGGGCGGTGTGTCCGTTCCTCGGCCCACGAGCGAGGTCTCCCCTTCATGACCGCAACCATCGACCGGTCCACGACCACACCCCCGCGCCCGAAGCGCCGTGCCACCGCGTCCCGCGAGGGAACCGGCCCCGTCCGGCACAGCCGACGGACCAAGGCCCTGGTCCTCGGCGGAGTCGTGTTCTTCACCCTCTACTCGCTGGCCCCCGTGTGGTGGCTGATCGTCTCGGCGACCAAGAACCAGTCCGACCTCTACACCACCAACGGCCTGTGGTTCTCCGACCTGCACTTCACCGACAACCTGAAGGCGCTGTTCACCTACCAGGACGGCATCTTCCTCAAGTGGCTGTGGAACACGCTCTACTACGGAGTCGTCGGCACCGCCGGCATGACCCTGGTCTGCGTCGCTTGCGGCTACGGCCTGGCGATGTACCAATTCCGGGGCCGGGGCGTACTGATGGGCTGCATCATCGGGTCCTTCCTCGTCCCGCACGCACTGCTCACCATCCCGTCCTTCCTGCTCTTCACGGACCTGCGGATGGTCGACACCCCGTCGGCGATCATCGTGCCGAGCCTCTTCAACGCCTTCTCCGTCTACCTCGCCAAGGTGTACGCGGAGGGCGCCATCCCGCCCGAACTCATCGAGGCGGCCCGCATCGACGGCGCGGGGGAGTACCGCATCTTCTTCACGGTCGGCGCCCGCCTCATGTCCACGGGCGCGGCGACGATCTTCCTGCTCGGCTTCGTCGGCTCCTGGAACTCGTTCTTCGGACCCCTGGTGTTCCTGCGTACGCCGGAGAAGTGGACCGTGATGGTCGGCCTCTACTCATGGCTGAAGGTCAAGGTCGACACGTCCGCCGACCTGACCGGCATGGTGGTCGTGGGTTCCCTGCTGTCGCTCATCCCGATGGTGATCCTGATGATCTCGATGCAGCGCTTCTGGCGCTCCGGAGTCACGCTCGGTTCTCTCAAGTAGCCCCGTCCGCACGGCCGTTCAGGCAGCCGCGCCCGCGTGGCCGCGCCTGCGTGGTTGTGCCTGGGCAGCTGTGCCCGCAAGGCCGCCCAAGTGGCGTGCTGGCAAGGCCGCCGGCGCTCGGCCCCGAACGGCCCGAAGCCCTACCGCCTCCGGCCGATCCGGCCCCTCCCGCTCCCATCCCCGCCGTGAGGATCCCGCATGTCCGTCACCAGAAGATCCGTCCTGGCCGGTACCGCCGCCGGCACCGGTGCTCTCGCGCTGACCGGCTGGTCCTGGACCGCCGCCGAGCAGGCGTCCGCCGCAGGTGTCGAGGAGGCGTCCGCCGCAGGGGCCGAGGAGGCCGGTGGCGCGAGACGCCTCGACCTCGTCGACTTCGGCGACCCCGACTCCGAGACCGCGCACGGGCTGGCCGCCCCCGACTCCGCCGCTGTCGACGGCAACGCGGGCGATCGGGCCCGAGTCGCCAAACCCCTGGCCACCCCCGGCATCAAGACCGGCGACCTGCGCTTCATGATGAGGGTCGACCCCCTCCACCAGAACTACCTCACCGTCAAGTTCTGGGGCGGCGACACCTCCCCGTACAAGACGATCGCGTACATCAACGGCGAGCAGATCGGCTACCGCCGCTCCGGCGACTACGAGGCGCTGAACACCGGCACGAACCGTCCGCTGCCCGGCCGCTTCTTCTACGCCACGGTGATGCTGCCGCTGGAGCACACCAAGGGCCGCGAGCACGCCGAGATCACCCTGCGCACCTACGACGCCGCGTTCACCGCCAAGGTCACGGCCGACTCCCGCGGCTACTACCGCGCGTACACCCACACAGGTGCGTACCTCGACGTCAGCGGCGAGCCGCAGGCCGACTTCACACCGCCCACGGACACGGTCGCGGACCTGTCCGATCCCCAGAAGCAGGCACTTGTCGACGGCTATGTGGCCGGCCAGGTGAAGCTGTTCAACGACCACTCCGCGAAGATCGACGCATCGGCGACCGCCCGCCTCAGCATCGTCCGCTACGAGGACGAACTCCGCTTCTACGCCTCGGCGTTGACGCAATCCGCCTGGTGCCCGGCACGGACCGCCGCCGAGCGGAGGACGGCCCTGCTGCGGATCTTCAAGTGCGTCGACAACCACACCAAGGACTACTACGCCGACACAAGACTCCTGGCCCGCGGTGGCCACCAGGGCGACTGGGGCGGCTACTACGGGGCGCTCGGCGAGGCCCTCTACATCGTCGAGAATCTCGTCGCGGACAACGAGGTCCTCGGCAGGCAGGCCTTCGAGACGTTCCTGGACGAGCCCTTCACCACCGGCACCAGCGAGGGGAAGACCTCGCTCAAGGACGTCGACTTCGACGGCTCACCGCTGACCCGCCGGGCCGCCTGGGGCCGAGTCCTCAAGGCCAACTTCGACTACGCCCGCTCGCGGCTCTCGTACATCTACAACCAGGTGATGTACACGTACGAAGGCGCCTGGGAGGCCCACGAGGGGCTGCGGGTCATCGGTTCGGAGTTCTACGAGGGCAGGGCGCGCAGCCACCGCATCGCGGGCGAGGCGCTCGGCTGGCTGCCCTTCCTCGGCGAGGAGGTCCTCGTCGGCCCGGACGGCCAGGACCTGGACCTCTTCCACTCGCTCTTCTACCATGACACCACGGCCCGCTGGACGGACGACTACACCAAGTACGTCATCAAGGGCCTGGCCAGATCCAAGCTCGACAAGGCCGGCAACCTGGTGCGCCGCCTGCCCCTCGGCAAGCACTACACGACCGTCACCGAGGCGGGCCACACCCGCGAGAACGGCTACGTCGCCAACTACGGCGAGGCCACCAACTATCTGCCCGAGTGGTTCCACCGCACCTGGGGACACCAGGGCGACGAGGAACTCAACGACCGGATCCTGGAGATCGCGCTGCGCAACCTGCACGCCCGCTCCCTGGCCCGTATGACCGACCTCGACGACAACCTCAAGCGCACGATGCGCATGGAGATGGTGATCGACGAGCGCAACACCAACTACCCCGGCTTCCCGGGCTACGTGCTGCGGATCTCCGAGGGGCGGATCCTCAACTACGTGTCCCTGGCCCGGCACATGGCCGAGCACGCCGACCGGTACACCGCGAACCGCTGGGCGGCCACGCGCTCGTACGCCCGCGAGGCGGTCGGCTTCGCCCAGCAACAGCTCGCCGACCACCAGTACTTCAACTCCTTCGCCTCCGTCACCGGCAAGAACAAGTACGACCTCACGCTCGGCGAGACCTACGCCTACCTCAAGGCCCACGAGCCGACCGGGATCGTCCACCCGCACACGGACTTCGCCCACTACACGGCCGCGGAACTGACCGCACTCGCGGTGAAGCGGTCCGACTACGAGCGCTTCGCCTGGGTCGACGTGGACTGCATGTTCGTCTCGCTCAGAGACGGCGACTTCCATCTCTGGGGCCAACTCAACGAACGTCAGCGGGGGTTCGCCCGCAACGGCCGCCTGCACGTCCGGCAGGCGAACCGCGACCACATCGTGCAGATCAACACCAACGGACGCTTCCAGTACGAGGACTACTGGGCCCGCATGGACAACATCGACGTCGACTTCATGGAGGACCAGCAGACGGGCGACTCCTCCGCGCTCCAGGCCCTGGCGGGCGAACTCGCGCCCATCACCCACCAGCCGGGCGTCGGCACGGTCCACCGCGAGAACTTCGAGGCCGACCACGCCTATTCGGGCTACCCGGACCTGCTGACCGCCCGCTACGGCCGCTACTTCTTCGTCTTCAACACGACCCGCGGGACGTACGGGAACGAGCGGGCGTACGAGGTTGAGGTGCCCTCGGCCACCGGCCGGACGGGTTCGACCGGTTCGACGGTTCTGGACCTGGTGAGCGGCAGGGAACTCCCGGTCCGCGGCGGCAAGGTGAAGGTCCCGCCCAAGACCGGCCTGGTACTGAAGCTGCCGACACCGCTGGAGACCGAACTCCCGCCCGCACACGTCGACTTCGTACACACCCTCCCCGGCGACGGAGCGGTCACGGTCACCTGGCAGACAACGGCGGGCGCCTCCCACTACGAGGTACGGCGGGCGACCCGGCAACAGGGCCCGTACAAGGTTCTCGCGGAGAAGGAGACCGGCCGCCACTTCACGGACACTTCCGCCCGCCCCGGCGAGACGTACTTCTACACGGTCACCGCGGTCAACGGCCAGGGTCAGGGCTGGACTTCGCACACGATCCGAACCGAACTCCCGAAGCCCATCTCGCCCGGCCTCAGAAACTCGGGCTGGCGTGACGACGCCCTGCGCAAGGCGAGACCGGGCAGCACGGCGGTACGCGGCTCGACGATACGAGTGCTCGGCGCACGCGGCGACGGACTCGGTGAGGGCGACGACTACAAGGTGCCCTCGCGCGACATCGAAGACCAACTCCACTACGTGAGCCGCCCGTTGGCGGGAAGCTTCACCCTCACCACCCACATCACCGGGGCACGCGGCCCGCTCACCGGTCTGATGCTCCGCGACCGGATCGCCGCCGACACCCGCCACCTGTTCTTCGGCGCGGACAAGGACGGACAGCTCGTCTTCCACAACCGCACCCGCGACAGCCGTCACGACTGGCAGGACGACCTGCGCTCACCCATCACCCGTCGCCTCGACGGGCAGACCCTGGCCGCGACGCCGTACCTGCGGATCGTCCGGGACATCGGCAGCCACCGCGTGCACGGCCAGGTGTCGTCCGACGGCACCACCTGGGTGACGGTCGCGACACTCTTCACGCCCTTCCCGTACGCGGTCCACGCAGGCTTCGCGGCGACGGGCGACGCGGAGTTCGCGAAGGTGGCCGTGGACACCCTCGGCGCGCACGCGCTCCTGCTCTCCGTCGAGCGCGAGGCAGACACCGCCACCGTCCGCTGGAACAAGCCCGACGACGCCCTGACCTTCACGCTCTCCCGCTCAACGGGCGGCGGACAGTGGGAGGTTCTGAAGGAGGACACACGCGAGTACACGTACGAGGACAAGAACCTGCGCCACGGCACCCGCTCCTACAAGGTGACGGCGACCCTCGTCGGCGGCGGCACCCGCGACTCGGCCGTGGCCGTGGCGGTCGCCGAGACCTTCGCCCAGGTCCTCGCCCGGGCCCGGAAGGCGGACGCCGCCGAGTGGACGAAGAAGTCGTACGCGGCCTTCACGGCCGAGCTCGACCGCATCGAAAAGGCGACCGGCGACCCGGAGACCGACCGTGTCGACGCCGTGTACGCGGCCCATGAACTCCTGGTCTCCATTGACACGTTGCTGCGGAAGTTCCAGGTCACGCCATCCATGGTGGTGGCCTCCACCACCCAGTGGCCCGGCACCGGGACCAAGGAGGCCGCGGGCTGGCGGGCCTTCGACGGCGACATCTCCACCTACACCGACACCACGGCCGCCGAGAGCTGGATAGACATCGACGCGGGCGCCTCGGGCCCGATCACCGTCGACCGCATCCGTCTGTACCCGCGCGGCGACCAGCTGAGCCGCGCCAACGGCACGGTGTTCCGCGGCTCTGACGAGGCCGGGGCCGGCTGGACCGACTTCCATACGGTCGGTGGGGTCGACACGGCCCGGTGGTACGAGTTCCGGCTCGCCGAGCGGGTGTCGTATCGGAGGATCCGCGTTTTTGACGGGCACAACGGGCGTTGCAATGTGGGGGAGATCGAGTTCTGGTATCAGCTGCCCGATGAGGGGTGATCGCTGCGGGTTCGTTGTGGCTGGTCGCGCAGTTCCCCGCGCCCCTTACGGGGCACGGAGGGGGGACCACTCTTGCACCAGGGAGGCCAGTTCCCGGGGGCGTTCCTCGTGCAGGTAGTGGCCGCAGGCCTCGAACACCTCGATGCGGGAGTCTGGTCGGGTGAGGGTGCTGCGCTCGAAGGCGGCGGCGGTGGCGGTCGCGTACACGGCCAATACGGGGCAGTCGCGGCGACCCAGGTATGCGCGGGTGGCGGGCCGCAGGCCGAAGGCGTCCGGGGCCAGGTACATGCCGTCGCGGCACAGGGCCAGGACCTCTGGGTCCATGCAGGCCATCAACTTCCGCTGCCGGTCGCGCAGTTGGTCATGTTCACCCGGCCGGAAGGCGCTCTCCACGAAGCGGGCGGCCCACTCCGCGCCTTCTCTCCGTAGCTCCTCCTGCTCCCGGGGGATGCGTACGGCCTCGCCCTCGTCGGCTCCGTACGCCGGGTCGACGACCACCAACGCCCGTACGAGACGGGGGTGTTCCACCGCGAGAGCCGTGACCGCCTGGGCGCCCATCGAGTGGCCGACGGCGATCACCGGGCCCGGGTCCAGCCGGCCCAGCAGGTCCGCCAGGTCGGCGGCGAAGTCGCGCGGGCCGTAGCCGCTCGGCGGCTTCGGGGAGCGGCCGTGGCCCCGCAGGTCGGGGACGATCACCCGGTGCCGCCAGTAGGGGAGGGTGGGCGCCCAGTCGTCGGCGTCGCCGCCCCAGCCGTGCACCAGGAGGAGAGCCGGTCCCGTGCCGGGGTGGTCCGCGTGATGGAGGGCTACCGGAGGGGAGGTGGTCACGAAGGCGACTCTAGACGCGGCCCCGCCACCAGGAGGGACTCGCCACCAGGAGGGACCCGGCACCGCGGCCCCGGGAGGAGGGGCATACCGTGAGGAGTCGAGCACAGCAGCCGGGAGCACCGGGAGCTAGGAGGACGGGATGGGCAGCCGTACCGCGCTGGTCGAGGACCTGATGGAGAGGTTCCCGCACGTACCGCGGGAAGCCGTCTTCAAGGAGGACCTGCTCCGTGGGGGTGTGGCCTTCGACGACTCCGCACTCAGTGACAACGAGGACGGGGACGTCAAACCGAAGTCGTACTTCATCTTCTCCTTCGACCACGGCACCCTGCCCGAGCTGGGCGAGGCCGCGCTGCGCCGCCCGCCGGAGGAGATCATCCTCACCGGCGGCCCGTACGACCTGCGCCGGACCGTGGTGTCCGTGCGGGTGAACCCGTCCTCGCCGTACCGCGTGGCCGCAGGCGAGGACGGCGTGCTCGGCCTCTACCTCGACGGGAAGCGGATCTCGGACGTCGGGGTCCCGCCGATGCCGGAGTACTACCGGCACAAGCTCTCCAACGGGAAGTCCGTCATGGAGGTGGCCCCGACGATCCAGTGGGGCTACCTGATCTACCTGACCGTCTTCCGGGTCTGCCAGTACTTCGGCGCCAAGGAGGAGTGCCAGTACTGCGACATCAACCACAACTGGCGCCAGCACAAGGCGGCGGGCCGCCCGTACACCGGGGTCAAGGACGTGGACGAGGTCCTCGAAGCCCTGGAGATCATCGACCGCTACGACACGGCGAAGGCCTCCACCGCCTACACCCTCACCGGCGGCGCCATCACCTCCAAGCTCCAGGGCCGTGACGAGGCCGACTTCTACGGCATGTACGCCAAGGCCATCGAGGAGCACTTCCCGGGCCGGTGGATCGGCAAGGTCGTGGCCCAGGCACTCCCGCGCGACGACGTGCAGCGCTTCAAGGACTACGGCGTACAGATCTACCACCCCAACTACGAGGTGTGGGACGAGTACCTGTTCAAGATGTACTGCCCGGGCAAGGAGCGGTACGTCGGCCGCGACGAGTGGCACAAGCGCATCCTCGACTCGGCGGAGATCTTCGGCGCGCGCAATGTGATCCCCAACTTCGTGGCGGGCGTGGAGATGGCGGAGCCGTTCGGCTTCACCACGGTCGACGAGGCGATCGCGTCCACGACGGAGGGCCTGCGCTTCTTCATGTCGCAGGGCATCACGCCCCGCTTCACCACCTGGTGCCCGGAGCCGACGACCCCGCTGGGCAAGGCGAATCCGCAGGGCGCCCCGCTGGAGTACCACATCCGGCTCCTTGAGGCCTACCGCTCCACGATGGAGGACTTCGGGCTCTCCTCGCCGCCCGGATACGGTCCGCCCGGGCCGGGCAACGCGGTCTTCTCGGTGAGTTCCTTCATGGACAGCCTGCCGGCGAACGAGGTGACGGAAGAGGTGCCCGCGGTCTGAGGGGACGGGGCGGATGGGGACGTACGGCAGTTCCAGTGACAGTCGGTTGAGTCATTTGGGGCTGCCGGGACGTACAACTGGTGTACGACTGAAGCACGGCTGAGGCCGATGGGCCTGGTGGGACGTGCGACCCGCGGTAACCGGATGTGCAAGTGCCGCTTGTCAGTTGTGCAGGAACCGTGAAAAACTCTGGTCCCGTCGCAGACGTCCCCCTCAACTCCCGTATTACCCAGGTGAGTTGACCCCGCTTGTGGATGCAGGTGAAGTCCCCACCCATGCCAGACCTGCCGACCCCTCAGGACGCCGCCGAGGCCACTCTGTTCTCGGAGTGCTGGGACGCGGTCCTTTCGTACGCCGATCTCTGTACCGGCGCCTCCACCCATGCCCGCCAACTGGCCTCCGAGGCGTTCTCGCTCGGCATACGCGAAGCGCGTGCCGCGGAGGCCGAGTCCGGCGGCAGGAACTTCGGGCGCCGGGCCCGCACACCCCGGCTGCCGCGAATACCGCTGCTCCTGACCGCCGTACGCCAGACCACCGCCATCTGGGAGGCGAAGGGCCAGGGCGATCGCCTCGACCCCGACCTCCGCCTGTGGCTCAACTCCGACCAGGCCGCCCGCTTCTCGGGACCGCCCCTGCACCGGCCGCTCGCCCTGCGCGGGCTCCGGGACATGCAGGAACCGGACGCCGCGCTGCTGTGGCTGGTGGAGGTCGAGGCGCTGCCCGTCACGTCCGTGGCCCGCCGGCTCGGGCTCGACCCGGAGGGCGCGGCCGAGGAACTGCATCAGGTGCGCGGAGTGTTCCGCGACCGCTGCCACCGCAACCACCTCGACACACCGCTCTCCGAGGAGTGCCGCAGCTACGCCCGGCTCCTCGACGCGGTCACCCGCTCACCCGCCGCCGAGGTACCGGACGACCTGTCCTGGCACCTCGCGCGGTGCGTCGAGTGCGCGGAGGCCGCCGCCTGTCTGCGGCTCGCCGGCGGAGGACTGCCCGCCGCGCTCGCGGGCGGAGTCATCGGCTGGGGCGGACTCGCCTACCTGGAACGACGCCGCAGGGCCGTCGAGTCGGGGCTCAGCCGCGGCGCGGCCGACGACGACCCGGACGAGCCGGACGGTGACGCGGCCGAAGGACGCCGCGCCCGCATAGGCAGGGTCGGACTGATCGTCGCCGCAGTCGGCGTCTCCCTGCTGGCACTGGCGGTCACGCTGGCGCCGTTCGGTGAGGACGAGGGCTCCGGCTCCCTGGAAGGGACGGCGGGCCGGGAGCCGGTGGGCCAGCAGGTCCCCTCGCTCGACCCCGAGCCATCGAGCACGGGGAACGGCCCGATCGCTTCCTCCACGACCTCCCCGCAGGCGTCCGCATCGCACACCGGGAAGACCGACGAGAACTCCGGTACGGGCTCCGCGTCGGAGAAGGAGCCACAGGGCGACTCCACATCCTCGGCCGAGGAGGACGGTGCCGACCCCAACCCCAGCGAACCCGCCGTCTGCCACGCCCGGTACGAACTGGTCAACGAGTGGCCCGACGGCTTCCAGGCCACCGTCACCGTCAAGTCCGACTACGCCCTCAACAACTGGCGCGTCAGCTGGACCTTCCCCGACGGCCAGAAGGTGACCCAGATGTGGGACGGCAACTTCGACCAGGACGGCTCCCGGGTGACCGCGAGCGCCGCCGACTACAACAAGTCGGTCGCCGCCGGCGGATCGTTCGCGGTCGGCTTCCTCGGCTCCTGGAAGCCCGGCAACGGCAACGCGGAACCGAACGAGTTCATGCTGAACGGCCGCAGCTGCACACACAGCTGAGGCCGGGCGGTAAACCGGTTGGCTCAGGTGCAGGAGAGAGCTAGGGTCGGACTGTTCTCATGGTGGGTGTCCACCATCGACATCATGTTGGCGTGATCAAGGAGGTGTGATCGATGGCTGTCATCGAGCCGGGCGCTGCCCGCATCCGGAAGTTCATCGAATCCACCTCTGTGGTCGCCGGCTGACATCCACCTTCTCCGCGCCTGAGCGCGCGCGGCCGGGGCCACCCTTCGAAGGGTCCCCCTTGTCTTCCTCTTCTTCACTTTCACTGTCTTCTTCCGCCCACCCGCTCGCGCCCTACGGCTGGGACGACGCGTGGGCTGCTGAATTCGGCCCCCACCTGGAGCGGGGGCTCATCCCGGGCCGAGTCGTACGGGTCGATCGCGGACAGTGCGATGTGATCACCGCGGACGGCCTCGTCCGGGTCGACACCGAGTTCGTGACGCCGCACGACCCGCTGCGCGTCATCTGCACCGGCGACTGGGCCGTCGTGGACGCAGGCGGGGATCCCCGCTACGTACAGCAGTACCTCCCGCGCCGTACCGCCTTCGTACGGTCGACCTCCTCCAAGCGCTCGGAAGGACAGATCCTCGCCGCCAACGTCGACTTCGCGATCATCGCGGTCTCCCTGGCGGTGGAACTTGACCTCGGCCGGATCGAACGTTTCCTGGCACTGGCCTGGGAATCCGGCGCACAGCCCCTGGTCGTACTCACCAAGGCGGACCTGGTACCGGACTCGGTGGGCCTGTCGTATCTGCTCCAGGACGTCGAGACGGCGGCTCCGGGCGTACAGGTGCTGGCCGTAAGTTCCACGGACGGGGACGGCCTCGACGTACTCGGCGCCGTAGTGTCCGGCGGAACCTCCGTCCTCCTCGGCCAGTCGGGCGCCGGCAAGTCGACCCTCGCGAACGCGCTCCTCGGCGAGGACGTGATGACGGTCCAGGCGGCACGTGACGTGGACGGCAAGGGCCGCCACACGACCACGACCCGGAACCTGCTCGTCCTCCCCGGCGGGGGCGTACTGATCGACACACCGGGGCTGCGCGGGGTCGGCCTCTACGACGCCGAGAGCGGAGTCGGGCAGGTCTTCTCGGAGATCGAGGAACTCGCCGCCTCCTGCCGATTCCAGGACTGCGCACACGAGGCCGAGCCCGGCTGCGCGGTGCTCGCTGCCGCGGGCTCCGGGGTGTTGCCCGAGCGCCGACTGGAGAGCTACCGGAAGCTGCTCCGCGAGAACCAGCGGATCGTGGCCAAGACGGACGCGCGGGTCCGAGCGGAGCTCCGAAAGGAGTGGAAGCGGAGGGGCGCCGAGGGGCGGGCGGCGATGGAGGTGAAGCGGGGGGCTAGGGGGCGCTGATTTCGCCTGCGGGCGTGCGGGGGCTGATCGCGCAGTTCCCCGCGCCCCTGGGGGGAGGGGGCTTGGGTCGGTTCTGTGCCTGCGGGTTCGTTGTGGCCGATCGCGCCGTTCCCCGCGCCCCTGGGTGGGTGGGGCCGAGTGCCGTCGGTCGTCTGCGGACCACGGTCGTCCGCCTGCCGATGGTCACGGGGGCGGTGCCGCGGCGGGGTATCCGTCCTCGGTCTGGCGCGACTGCGTGAGTTTCGAACAGGGTGCCCGGGGCGGACGCGCCATCCGCTGCGGGCGGACACCCCGCCGCGTCCCCTCGGGCCGTACGGCGGCGTGCGGCCGTCGTCCCACCGGGCCGCAGACGCCGACGCGCGTGGGGCGGGGCCGTGCCGGTGTGTCAGCGTTCGCGACATACGGCTCCCGCTGGAGACGGTGACCAATGAAACTCAGGGCCGTATGCCCCGCCGTCGCGAACGTGACATACCGGCACGGCCCCGCCCCACCCACGGACGGTGAGCGTCATGTCCGATTTCCGCCAGCCGGGTGGTCGGCGGTGTCGCAGACTGGAGGGGTGATTGACGAAGAGACCAGGTATGGAGCGGTGCGGAGCAGGGACGCCCGGTTCGACGGGGAGTTCTTCTTCGCGGTGGAGACGACGGGTATCTACTGCAGGCCGAGCTGCCCCGCGGTGACGCCGAAGCGGGAGAACGTCCGGTTCTACGCGACGGCCGCCGCCGCCCAGAGTTCCGGGTTCCGGGCGTGCCGCAGGTGCCGCCCGGACGCCGCGCCGGGTTCCGCCGAGTGGAACGTACGCGCGGACGTCGTGGGGCGCGCGATGCGGATGATCGGCGACGGGGTCGTGGACCGCGAGGGAGTCGCCGGGCTCGCCGTGCGGCTCGGCTACAGCGCCCGCCAGGTGCAGCGGCAGCTCACCGCGGAGGTGGGCGCAGGCCCGGTCGCCCTGGCACGGGCCCAGCGGGCCCACACCGCGAGGGTGCTGCTCCAGACCACGGAGCTGCCGATCACGGAGATCGCGTTCGCGGCCGGGTTCGCGAGTGTGCGCCAGTTCAACGACACGATCCGCACGGTGTACGCCTCGACACCGACCGAGCTGCGCGCCGCCGCACCCCGCCGGGGTGCCGCCTCGCGTCGTGCGGCCACCCCGTCGGCGGGGATCCCGTTGCGGCTGGCGTACCGCGGCAAGTACCAGGCCGGTGAGGTCTTCGACCTGCTGGCCGCCGAGGCCGTCGCCGGTGTCGAAGAGGTGACCGGCGGTGCCGGCTCCCGTACCTATCGGCGGACCCTGCGGCTGCCGTACGGCACAGGCATCGTGGCCGTCGGCGAGCGGCTGTCCGGCGCCTCCGCCCACGCGGGCGGCTGGCTCGACGCCAGACTGCACCTCACCGACCTGCGCGACCTGACCACAGCGGTACAGCGGCTGCGGCGGCTCCTGGACCTGGATTCCGACCCGTACGCCGTGGACGAGCGCCTGGGAGCCGACGAGCGACTGGCACCGCTGGTGGCGGCCAGGCCAGGCCTGCGTTCGCCCGGGGCCGCAGACCCGGAGGAACTGGCCGTGCGGGCCCTGGTAGGACGGGACGAGGCGGAGCGCCTGGTGCGGGCGTACGGGAAGCTGCTGGACGCGCCCTGCGGAACGCTCACGCACGTCTTTCCCGAGCCGGCCGCGCTCGCGGACACGGACGGCACGCTGGGCGCCCTAGCCACAGCGCTGGCCGACGGCAGCCTGAGGCTGGACCCGGGCGCCGACCGCGAGGAGGCACAGTCCGCGCTGCTAGCCCTGCCGGGCGTGGATCCACGGACCGTGGCACTGATCCGCACCCGTGCCCTGGGCGACCCCGACGTGGCACCACCGGACGAGGACGTCCCGGACGCCTGGCGCCCCTGGCGCTCCTACGCCCTGCACCATCTGAGAGTGGCCGACCGGACAGAACCAATGACCCCGAACGAGTTGGAAGAGCACCGATCATGACGAACGTCCACTACGCCGAGCTCGACAGCCCTGTCGGCCAACTCCTGCTCACCGCGGACGAGTCCGGAGCCCTGACCTCCCTCTCGGTCCCCGGGCAGAAGGGCGGCCGCACCGTCCAACCGGACTGGCGGCCCGCGCCCGAGCTCTTCGGGGACGCCCGAGAGCAGCTCACGGCCTACTTCGCCGGTGAACTCAAGGAGTTCCAGCTGGAGTTGAGGCCGAGCGGTACCGATTTCCGGGAGAAGGTCTGGGGCGCCCTCGACTCCGTCCCCTACGGGGCGACGACCACGTACGGGGAGATCGCCGCGCGGATCGGCGCGTCGCGTGTCGCCGTGCGGGCCGTCGGCGGGGCGATCGGCGCCAACCCGCTGCTGATCGTCCGGCCGTGCCATCGGGTGATCGGCGCCGACGGCTCGCTCACCGGCTACGCGGGCGGCCTGGAGCGGAAGCTCCAACTGCTGAAGCTGGAAGGCCGATAAGGGCCGCCCTACTCCTCCTCCAACCCCCAGCTGTGGATCCGCCGCGGGTGGATCCGGATCAGCTCCTCACTGAAGTGCGGGCCCAACTCATGGGGCCCCGTGAGGAGTTCGGCCTCGCCCCGGATGTCCACGCCGCGCACCTTCCAGGGGCGGAGGCTGACGATGTCGTCGATGACGAGGGCGACCTTGGGGTTCTTCTGGAGGTTGCGCCACTTCTTGGTGGTGCCCATGGAGTATCCGCCGATCAGGATCGTGCCGTCGTCCTGCGGATAGAAGCCCACGGGGTTCGCCTGCGGCTGCCCGTGCTGGTCCACGGTCGCCAGCCGGCCGAGTCGCTGGGACTTTAGGTACACCCGTTCGGCTTCACTGAATGCGGTCATAGCTGCAGCCAAACACGGATTTCATGTCCTCCGCATCGGATCCTGGCCCTAGGTCCCGGGACCCGACCCGGCCGGGCTCCGTCGGCGGAAGGCAGTGACGCATGGTCAGACAGACGCTGGTTGCCGTGGCCGGAGCGCTGACGCTCACGCTGATGGGTACGGGGGTCGCCCACGGAGGCCGGGAGCCCCTCGCGCGGACCGCCCCCGCGCACTGGACCGGCACGTGGGAAGGCTCCGCCTCCGGTACCGCGGCAGCCCTTCCCGGCGCCTCGATCCGCAACGTCGTGCACACGAGCGTCGGCGGCACGGCAGTCCGCGTACGGATCTCGAACCGTCTCGGCACCCTGCCGCTGGCCCTCGGCGGAGCCACCCTCGCCCGGCAGGTGCGCAACGCCCCCAAGAGCCCGGACGCCCTCCCCGGCACGATGCGCACGCTCACGTTCGGCGGGCGGAAGAAGGTGACCGTCCCGGTGGGCAGGGACGTGGTGAGCGACTCCGTGACGCTCGGCGTTCCGGCCGCCGCCAATCTCCTCGTCACCGTCCACACGCCCGGTGACTCGGGCCCGGCCACGTACCACCGCGACGCCCTGCAGACCAACTTCGTCGCCCCGAAGGGCAATCGGGTCGCCGATGTGAGGGGTACGGCGTTCACGGCGACCACGCGCTCCTGGTACTACGTGACCGGGGTCGACGTACGGCGGGCGGAGGCCACGAGGAGCGTGGTCGCGCTCGGGGACTCCCTCACCGACGGCTCAGGTTCGACGCCGAGTGCCAACCGCCGCTGGCCCGACCGGCTCGCCGAGCGGCTGCGCGCTCTGCCCGCGCGCCGGCAGCAGGGCGTCCTGAACGCGGGAGTGGCCGGGAACCGGCTGCTGCTTGAAGGCCGCGGGCCCAGCGCCCTGGCCCGGCTCGACGCCGACGTCCTCTCCCGCACCGGCGTGCGCACGCTGATCGTGATGGAGGGCATCAACGACATCAAGAGCGCGCCGAACCAGACCGACCCGGCCGCCCTCGGTGCCGCGTACCGCGAGATCGTGCGGCGCGCCCACGCCCGCGGCATCCGGGTCGTGGGCGCCACGCTCACCCCGTTCGGCGGCTACGGCGGATACACGGACAGGCGTGAGCGCGTACGGCAGGAGGTCAACCGGCTCATCCGTAGCGGTGGGCTGTTCGACGCGGTCGCGGACTTCGACGCCGTCGTCCGCGACCCGTCCCGGCCGAACCGCATGCTGGCCGCCTACGATCCCGGCGACCACCTCCACTTCAACGACGCGGGCATGCGGGCCCTCGCCGACAGCATCGACCTGAGGGTGCTGGAGGGGTAAGGACAGGTCACGGCGTGGCGGGCAGACCCCAGCGCGGGGCCTCCTCGTTCGGCTCGACCGGGGCGATGCGCAGGTCCGGCCGGTCGCCCTTGGCGGTGATGAGCGCCGACTCGCCCTTGCGCAGGGTGACTTGGATCGCCCCGTCGCCCGCGTCCTTGTACCGCAGGGGCCGCCCGTGTCCGTCCCGTACGTCGATCGCGCCCGCGATCCCATGCCGTACGACGCAGGGGGCGCCCGCCTCGCTGACGAGGCGTACCCAGCGGGTCTGCCCGCCCTTCCGTACCGCGCTGAGCAGGAAGGCCCCCTGGGTTCGGAAGTCGTGAACCGTCAGGTCGGCCCAGGCGGCGGGCAGGGCGGGGAAGACGCGGATGACGTCGCCCCAGGACTGGCAGATCATGTCGTGGACCGACTGGGCGGCGGAGAGCGGGGTCTCGATGACCGGGCCCGACTCCTTGTACATCGTGTTGGGCTGGATGAAGCGGTTCATCAGCTGACCCAGGTAGCTGAGCGCGTCCTCGCCCTTTCCGAGCAGCGCCGACATCGAGGCCGCGCCCGTGAACGTGTAGCCCTGGAGGGCGCCCTCGAAGCCGACCCAGTGCGCCAACGACTTCTCGATCAGGGCCTTTTCGTCCTGGGTGTCGCCCGTCAGCTCGTACAGCGGGTAGACGGCCAGGAGGTGGGAGTAGTGGCGGTGTGACTTCGCGAAGGGGATGTCCGCCCCGATCATGAAGCCGTTCGCGTCGGTGGGGTAGGCGGCCCGTTTGGCCAGGACCTCGCGCCAGCGGGGCGCCAACTTGTCGTTGATGCCGAGGAGTTCGGCGGATTCGAGGAGGGTGCGGCAGCCCCAGGTCAGCAGCATCAGGTCGTAGTTGCAGTCCCGCGAGTTGCCGCCGTACTCGGGTGAGAAGGTCGCCGGGAGGTGCAACTTGCCGTCCGCGCCCGGCTCCAGGAAGTGCAGGTAGTAGTTGATCGCCTTGCGCAGGAGCGGGAACAGGACGTCCCGGAGGATCGACTTGTCCATGGTGTGGCGGTAGCTGAGCCAGACGTTGTGCAGGGCCCAGGTGAGGTTGCCGACCTCGGGGGTCGGCGGGTCCTGGCCGGGGATGCCGACGCCGTAGCCGAGTACGGGGTCCGTCGCGCCGCCGTTGACCAGCGAGGCATCGGTGGTGCGCGGAATGCCCAGTGAGTCGCCGCGGTAGGCGGGCGCCATCTCGGCCTTGAGGTGGTCGCGGAACTCGCTCAACGACCTTGTCACGGCGTCGAGTTCGAGGTGGTTGGAGCCGTGGATCAGCCAGTACTCCAGCTGCACGTTCAGGTTCCACCAGGTCGCGGGCCAGGGTGTGGGCTCCAGCCAGGGGCCGCTGGTGGCCATCGCGGGGGCGTCACGACGGGCCGCGGACGCCGTCTTGTAGAGCTGGATCCAGTAGAAGCGCTGGATGCGCGCGTCCGGGAGGGAGAGGAAGCTCTTGCGGTAGAAGGCGTGCCACCAGGCGCGATGCGTCAACGCCAGTGCGTCGTACGGCAGGAGTGCGGTCGTGCGGACGGTGGTCAGGGCCTGCCGCAGTGCCGTCGACTTCGGGTAGGAGTGCGCGACGTTGACGTAGAGCGTCCGGCGGGAGCCTCGTGTCCGCTCCCGCCACGCTGTGACGTGCTGGCCGCCGGAGAGGAGCGGTTGAACGGCAGCGGACACGCCGTCGTGCTCGTCGATCTCGGCGGGCGGGTTGCCCGCGTATCCCGGCGGGATCGGCTTGAACGCGGCACGGGGGCTGATGGCGTCCGCCGGGTGGAACACCCACCGGAAGTCGCGCTCGCCCTTGCTCGGGGTCACCTCGACGGCGAGTACCGAGCGGGTGGTGTGGATCAGGCCGCGGATGGTGAGGGTGCCGCGGTCCGTGGTGAGCGTGCCGGTCAACTCGGCGTCGCGCAGCCCGAGTCGCCAGTCCAGGCCGGTGATCGCGCCCACCGGCTCCAGGGTGAAGTGGCCGATCGGCAGCCGCGCGAGACCGAAGAGGGAGCCGAACTGCGGGCGGTGGTCCTGCACTTCGGAGTGCTGGATGTTGAAGCGGACTGCCTCGGTCTCCCGGCCCGGTTCGGCGTAGATCCCGGAGCCGAGGAAGCCGTTGCCCAGGTACGGGCCCTCGTACCAGGTCTTCGGCATCTTCTCCCAGACCAGGTCGGCGTCGTCGAGGACGGCACGCCAGGGGTCGGAGGACGTGGAGGGGGCGTACAGGGCTTCGGGGGCGCTTCCATGGGCGGCCGCGCTCGCCTGTGCCGGGAGGCCGGTGGCGAGAAGTGTCCCGCCCAGGGCGGATCCGGTGGCGAGCACGGTTCGTCTGGACGGGCTGGGCATCGCGCCTCCTGGCGGCTCGTTCTACTGCGTGCACTCCGGAGATTCATCGGAGCTATCCCGAGACGCAACGTAGAGAAGGTGCAGGAAGCCGTCAATATAAAGGGAGAGATCCGATGTGTGGAGTGTGCGGAGCGGGATCACGGACCCCAGATCACAGCCCCCAGCCATGCCCCCGTGATCAGCAGGCAGGCGAACAGCTCCACCAGCACGCTCGTCCCGCCCGCCCGCATCACCGAGCGGACCGACGCCTTCGCCTCCCCGTGTCCGCCGAGCCGCAGCCGCTCGGCGAGATAGGCGCCGCCGAGATAGCCGGGTATCGCGCCCAGCACGGGCAGCAGGAAGAAGCCCAGCAGGGCCCCCACGCCCGCGTACGCCGCCATGCGCGGGGTGGCGCCGCTCGCGCGCAGCCGGCGCGGCGGCAGCTGCCAGCGGATCACCTGGGCGACGAACAGGACGGCCGTGGCGCCCACGAGTACGGCCCATGAGATCCCCTGCGGATCCTCGAACGCCCACCACAGGACCGCGGCCCACACCAGCCACGACCCCGGCGCGCCGGGTACCAGCACTCCGCTCAGGCCGAGCAGCAGCACCACACCGACCAGCAGGAGTTCCCACGCTCCCATCTGTCCAGAGTGCGGGAGAGCGGGCGAAATCGCAGGTCAGTCCTGTCGCTCCCGGGCCACCCAGCCCTTCTCGTACGTGTGCCAGCCCAGCTGGAGCCGGGTCGTCACGCCCGTCAGCTCCATCAGCCGCTTCACGCGACGCTGTACGGTCCGCAGGCCGAGATCGAGCTGTTTGGCGACGCTCGCGTCGGTCAGCCCGGCCAGCAGCAGGGAGAGGATCTCCAGGTCGGTGCCGTCCGGGCCGTCCCGCTCCTCCTCCGTGACCGCGTCGGGCGCGCCAAGACGCAGCGGCAGCGCGTCCCGCCACACCGCCTCGAACAGGCCCGACAGCGATTCCAGCAGCCCGCTCGCGTGGACCACGAGGGCCGCGGGCTCCAGGGTCCGCGAGGTCAGCGGCACCATGGCGAGGGCGCGGTCGGCGATCACGAGCTTGGTCGGCACCCTGTCCACGACCCGTACCTGCTCGTCGCGGCCGAGCGCGGCGGACAGCTCGGCGATGCCGTTCGGCAGGTGCAGCACCGACCTCTCGACGACCACGCGGTAGCGGACGCCACGGTCGGCGGCCTGCTCCTCCGCGTCGTTGTCGGTGCCGGAGACGACGACCGGGTTCCCGGTGACCAGGGCGCACACCTCCTCGCTCGCGCCGAGCTGGAGCTGCAGGAACCGCTGGGCGACCGCGGCCGCGCCGGTCACCACCTCGACCAGGTCGTGCGCGGCGGGCTCGACGGCCCGGGCGCGGTACTCCTCGGCGAGCAGCGCGGCCGCCAGTTCCGCCTGGTCCAGCTCGTGGCGCCGCTGGGTGAGCAGCGCGCCGATCGCGACACCGGGCGGCGCCGCGACCCAACGGCCCGGCCGGGCGGACGACTGGGCGGCCAGCCCGTGCCGTTCCAGCCGGCGCAGCGCGCGCTCGGTGTCGTGCTCGCCGAGGGTGAGCCGCCTCGCGAGATCGGGCACGTCCGCGGCGCCCACGGACACCAGCGCCCGGTAGGCCGACTCGTGTGTCTCGTCCAGCCCTATCGCTGTCAGACCTGTCGCTCCCGGCATACGGCGACGCCCCTCCCCGAAGACCCGGCCGTGGCGGAAAACGGCCACGGCGTAAAACCGCCTCGGCACATCATCCCCGTACCATCCGTCTCTCTGCCAAGGTGGCGCCACCGCAGCACGAAGCGCGGCCCGTGGCGAGGACCCGCCACGGACCGGGAGGGCCGAGTACGCGGTGGGTGGGTGCGGGGCGGCGGACGGGCCGTCACCACCGGGCACAGCTGTCCCTCAGGGAAGCGGGTCACACTCGGGGCCGAACCGGGTGACTCCCAGGAGAACTGGGGAACTCGGCCGTTCAGACCGTGACCCGGGTGTACGGCGTGCGCCGGGGCCCGCGGTCACACCGGCGCCGCCGGGCGGTTCTCCCGTGGGGGGTGGGATCGCCCGGCGGTTCGTATCGCCGTTCGACGCCCAACCCCGTGGCCGGTTTTTCCGGATGCACCGTTTTCATCCGGCCTCCGCGGTGGACAATTAGGGGCATGAGCCAGCAGGGGGAGAAGCCCACGGGTCAAGAGGACGACTGGTGGGGGCAGCTGTACGACGACTCCACGGGGGATACGGGGCCCGCGGCCGCGGCCGACTCCCTCGACGACCGTTTCGCCTCGGCGTCGGACACTCTGGGCGCCCCGGAGGCCGCGCCCCCGCCCACGCCCGTCGCGGGCCCCGCAATCCCACCGCCCCGCACCCGAACACCGACCGAACGCCGCCGCCTCGGAGCGGGCTCGAACCCGGCCGAGCCGTCCCCCGCCGACGAGGGGCCCACCCCCGACGGCCCCGCGGCCACCACCTTCGGCACCGGTTGGCCGGTCGCCGGCTGGGGCCTCCCCGACCGCCAACCACCGGAGCGCCCCGACGGCCCACGTCCTGGCGGACCTGAACCTGACGGCTCCGGGACGGTCGGGCCCGCGACGGGCGGACCCGTGCCGGGCGGTCTTGCGGGCAACGACCCTGCACGAGGCGGGCCCGCGGCCGGCGGTCCTGCGCACGGTGGCCCCTCGCCCCATGGGCCCGCAGGCGGCGGCCCCGTTCCCGGTGGGCCTGCGCGTGGCGGCCCCTCGCCCAACAGGCCCGCAGGAGGCGGGCCTGGGGCCGATGGACCGGCTGGCGCCGACGGGCCTGCGGCCGGAAGCGCGGCGCGCGGTCCGTGGGCAGAGGCCCCGCGCGGGCCCGCGCCCGGTGGTGAACCGGCGGCCGGCGGAGAGGCACTCCCGTCCGGCGGGCCGGAGAGTGACCCGCTGCGGCGCAGCGGACTTCAGCGGCAGCGGGCGCCCTGGGAGGCCCCACCCGCCGAACCACCGGGCCCGGCCTCTTTCCCACCGGACTCCCAGCCGCCCGTGTTCACGCCACTGTCCCCTCAGTCACCTGATCCGCAGCCATTGAGCTCCCAGCCCCCCGAGTTCCGACCGCTGGGCCCTCAGCCGCCCGAGTTCGAGCCGTCGAGCTCCCAGCCCCCCGAGTTCCGGCCGCTGGGCCCTCAGCCGCCGGACGCCCAGCCACCAGGGCCCCAGCCACCGGGGTTCCGCGCCGTGGTGCCCCGCAGTGGTGCGTCCACGGAGGCGCCCGGGGTCGGGACGCCCGCGTCGCGGACTCCCACCGGTGCCGATGCGTCGCCGCCGCCCGCCGGCGCCTCCCCGTATGTTCCGCCCGCCACCCTCGTCGACGCCCCGTCGGGTGCCCCCTCCGACCAGGGCCCCGTACAGGAACCCGTACAAGCGGCTGTACAGGCCCCCAACCTTCCCGCCCCCGTCGACTACGTGGGCTCGGGGCCGCCCACCTACGATGCCGAGCCGACCGCGCTGCCGCCCGCAGACGTGGACGAGCTCGATGATCTCGTGGCGGACACCGTGCTGGACGGGGCGGCGTACGGGACGTCCACGTTGCGGGCCGTGTCCGTGCGGGGGGACTCGGCGCGCTATCGGGGCGAGCCGCGCAGGGACTCCCTGCTCACCGCCCGCTTCGGCGTCGGGGACGGCGCCCTCGTGCTCGTCGCGATGGCGACCGGGGCCCGCGCCACCCCCGGCGCGCACCGGGCCGCCGCCGAGGCGTGCCAGTGGATCGGGCGGGCCGTCGGCCGCAGCCACGCGCGCCTGGCCGAGGACATCCGGGCCGCCCGGCGGGGCGACCTCAAGTCGGGACTGCACCGGCTCACCGACCGCAGCCTCGGCAAACTGCGGGCCAGCGCCGCCGAGCAGGGCATCGAACCGGAGGAGTACACCGCGAGCCTGCGCTGCCTCCTCCTCCCCGGGGACCCCGAGTGCCGCACGCGTGTCTTCTTCGGCGTCGGAGCGGGCGGCCTCTTCCGGCTGCGCGACGGCGAGTGGCAGGACATCGAGCCGCACGTCGCCGACACCACAGGCGAGGCCGTCGTCGGCTTCGGATCGCTGCCGCACGAGACCCCCGACGGCGACCGGCTCACCATGGACCTCGGCATCACCACACCCCCGAGCCCGTACGAACCGGCCCCCGAGCCGCCGCCCCGCGACCCGTTCCGCTTCCGGGCCTCCGTCGCCCGCCCGGGCGACACCCTCCTGCTGTGCACCAGCGGTCTCGCCGAACCCCTGCGCGGCGAACCCGGCCTGGCCGAACACCTCACCTCCCGCTGGTCGGACGGCGATCCGCCCGGCCTCGCGGCGTTCCTCGCGGACACCCTGGTACGGGTCAAGGGGTACGCCGACGACCGGACAGCCGCGGCGGTTTGGGAGGCGTAACCGCGCCCGCTGTGAATTCATGGGACATGAAAGGGCACCTGTGACAGCGAAAGACAGCTGAAGAACAGCCGGCTGAGGACAGCTGAGGGGCGTGTGACTCATGGCCAAGCAGAACGTCGCCGAGCAGTTCGTCGACATCCTCGTCCGCGCGGGCGTCAAGCGCCTGTACGGAGTCGTGGGCGACAGCCTCAACCCGGTGGTCGACGCCATCCGGCGCAACTCGGCCATCGACTGGATCCACGTCCGCCACGAGGAGACGGCCGCCTTCGCGGCGGGCGCGGAGGCCCAGATCGCGGGCCGCCTCGCCGCCTGCGCCGGCTCCTGCGGCCCGGGCAACCTGCACCTCATCAACGGCCTCTACGACGCCCACCGCTCCATGGCCCCGGTCCTCGCCCTCGCCTCGCACATCCCCTCCAGCGAGATCGGCCTCGGGTACTTCCAGGAGACACATCCCGACCAGCTGTTCCGCGAGTGCAGCCACTACAGCGAGATGATCTCCAACCCGAAGCAGATGCCCCGGCTGCTGCAGACCGCCATCCAGCACGCCGTCGGACAGAGCGGCGTGAGCGTCGTGACGCTGCCGGGCGACATCGCCGACCAGCCCGCCCCCGACAAGCCCGTCGAGACCGCCCTCGTCACGTCCCGCCCCAGCGTCCGCCCGGGCGACACCGAGATCGACAAGCTCGCCGCGATGATCGACGAGGCCGACAAGGTCACGCTCTTCTGCGGCAGCGGCACCGCCGGCGCGCACGCCGAGGTCATGCAGTTCGCCGAGAAGATCAAGTCCCCGGTGGGGCACGCCCTGCGCGGCAAGGAATGGATCCAGTACGACAACCCGTACGACGTCGGCATGAGCGGACTCCTCGGGTACGGCGCCGCCTACGAGGCCACCCACGAGTGCGACCTGCTGATCCTGCTCGGGACGGACTTCCCGTACAACGCCTTCCTGCCCGACGACGTCAAGATCGCCCAGGTCGACGTACGGCCCGAACGCCTGGGCCGGCGCTCCAAGTTGGACCTCGCGGTGTGGGGCGACGTGAAGGAGACCCTGCGCTGTCTCACCCCGAAGGTGAGCCCCAAGAGCAACCGCCGCTTCCTCGACAAGATGCTGAAGAAGCACGCCGACGCTCTCGAAGGCGTCGTGAAGGCCTATACGCGCAAGGTCGAGAAGCACGTCCCGGTCCACCCCGAGTACGTCGCCTCCGTCCTCGACGAACTCGCCGACGAGGACGCCGTGTTCACGGTCGACACCGGCATGTGCAACGTATGGGCGGCCCGCTACATCACACCCAACGGCCGCCGCCGCATCATCGGTTCCTTCTCGCACGGCTCGATGGCGAACGCGCTGCCGCAGGCCATCGGCGCCCAGTTCACCGACCGGGAGCGCCAGGTCGTCTCGATGTCGGGCGACGGCGGATTCTCCATGCTGATGGGCGACTTCCTCACCCTCGTCCAGTACGACCTGCCGGTGAAGGTCGTCCTCTTCAACAACTCCTCCCTGGGCATGGTCGAGTTGGAGATGCTGGTCGCCGGACTTCCCTCGTACGGGACCGCCAACAAGAACCCCGACTTCGCCGCGGTCGCCCGTGCCTGCGGTGCCTACGGAGTGCGCGTCGAGAAGCCCAAGCAGCTCGCGGGCGCGCTGAAGGACGCCTTCAGGCACAAGGGCCCGGCGCTCGTCGACATCGTCACCGACCCGAACGCCCTGTCGATCCCGCCGAAGATCAGCGCGGAGATGGTGACGGGGTTCGCGTTGTCGGCGTCGAAGATCGTGCTGGACGGGGGAGTCGGCCGGATGCTGCAGATGGCCCGCTCCAACCTGCGCAACGTGCCGCGACCGTAGGCAGCCGCCTCAGGAAGCCTCCTCAGGAAGCCGCCTCGGGACGCCGTGGCTCAGTCGGTGCGGGGGACCCACTGGCGTTCCGAACCGACCGAGCCGTACCAGTAGCGCGGGAGACCCTCGACGCCGCTGGTACGGAACGGCTTGCCGTGGTCGTCGACACGGATCGTGCCGGTGCGTCCCTGGGACGACCAGTCGAGCTCCAGGTACCAGCGGCAGTCGCAGGAGTTCGTCCGTGCGTTGACGAGCAGCACCTCCGGGTCCTCCGCGGACACCCGGTAGGGCATACGCATCGCGGGGATCGGCCCGTCGACGTCACCGCCCGCGACCGCACGTGCGATGGGCCGGTCCTTGTCCAGGTCGACGGCGAAGGAGCGCGGGGTGATCGCGCCTCCGCAGCCCTCGTCCATGGAGTAGCCGGCACCCCGCAGTTGGGTCGAGCGTCCGACGACCCGTACCCGGAGGGCCTCCAGGACGACGGCGGTGGACGATTTTCCCTGGACCGAGATCTTCACGATCGTCTCGCGCCCGTGCACCGCGTTCTGGCTGGCCGCCCACCTCGCGGCGTCCTGTGTGATCGGAGGCGGTGGTACCTCTTCAGGCTTCCTGTCGACGACGTACTCGTGGCCGCAGTCGAACGTCCAGCCGTGCGAGTTCGCGGTCCAGGTCAGCGGGAGCCCGGTGGCACCGGAACCGTTCGGCCGGCCGGCGTTCGCCGACGGCTCGCCGTCCTTGCCGGGGGGTGTGGACGCCTTTCCCCCGGCGTCGGGCTTCGGCGAGGACGACGCCGGTCCGGAGGACTTGGGCGACGGGCTCGTGGACCGGCCGTCACGTGGGTTGCCCGTGGGCCCCGTCGAGGTCGGGCCCTCGCTCGGGCCGACCACCTGGGAGGCGTCGTCGGACCGGCGGTCGTCGGACAGGGCGGACAGACTGCCCAGCGTGACCAGCAGCACCGTCACCACCGCGGCGGTGACCGCGACCCGCCGCCGGTACCAGGCCCGGCGGGGGCGCGGACCTGACCCGCCGGAGGAACTGGAAACGGTCGGCACGCTCGATACGGAGTCGGCCTCCGAGCCCACGTCAGTGTCCGAGCCCGCGTCCGCACCCGTGTCCGCCTCCGCCTCCGCGCCCGCGTCCGAAGGCTCCGACTCGTCGGTCTCTTCGGGGCCGTGGCTTCTGTCGGGGCCGCCGACTCCCTCTGGTCCGTCGCTTCCCTCCGCCCTGTCGCTTCCCTCGGGGCCGTCGGCCTTCTCGGTGGCGTCGATCTCCTGAGGGGCGGTGCCGCCCTCGGACTCGGCACGACCTCCGCCGGGCCCGGTGTCGGCTGCGCCGGCGACCGGAGCCGGAGCCGAGGCCAGCGCCGGATCCCGATCCGGACTCTCCTGCGCCCCCGACGTCCGCGGTCGCTGTCGTGCCGCCACCGCCAGGATCCAGAGGCGGTGGAGTTCGAGCCGCTCGGCCGGTGTCGCCCCGCACAGTGCGGCGAACCGCTCCACGGGGGCGAAGTCGAGCGGCACCGCGTCACCGGCGCAGTAGCGGTGCAGCGTCGAGGTGTTCATGTTCACCCGGCGCGCGAGGGCGCCGTAACTGCGGTCCGCGCGCGCCTTCAGACGCCTCAGCAGTGCCGCGAACTCCTCGACGTCGTCGTCCCGAGTCGACACCGTGCCCCCGTGCTTCTCGTCGTGGCCCCGTGGTCAAGGGGCGGTTCCAGTCCCGGGAAGGCATCCCAGGCACTCCATGTACCTGCACGTCAGATGGCCTGGGATGGTTCCACCGTCGCGGATCCGGCGTTGACTGTTGCGCAGGCCCCGAGTGACGGCTGATGCTCTTGGTGTCGCACCGACCGCCGCCGGACCGACCACCCGGTGGCAGCCCACGACCGGGACCGGCGTCGACACCCGTGCACACGGATCCTTCCCATGTGCACCTCACTTCACCGACCCGCGTGGATCAGCCATGCACTCGTACACAGGGGGACCCATGTCCAAGCGCACCCGAGCGGCCTCGCTCACCACCTTCGTCGCCGCGAGCGTCGCTTTCGGTGCGGTGCTCGCCGGCCCGGCCGACGCCACGGGGAAGGACTCCGCAGGGAAGGACGCGAGCGTCTCGAAGCACGCCGCCACGAACGCTTTGGCGAAGGTGAAGGCGGCCGCGTGGCCGAAGTTCCTGTCGGCCTCGCAGCTGCCCCCGCACCCCACGTCCTCCTGGCGGGCGGGCAAGGTCACGGACGGCGTGCCGGACGAGCTCCGGTTCTGCTTCGAGGAGACCCTGCCGGGCTACGACTCCCGGTACCGCGACTTCCGGACCGACCTTGAGACCAACGCCCAGCAGCTCACCTTCGTCGTCGGCAGCGACGCCAAGGCCAAGGCTCTGGCCACGCGGCTGAACAAGGACATCCGGGCGTGCGTCACACGGATCGAGCAGTCCGACCCGGAGACCGAGGCCGCGCTGAAGGACTACGGCAAGCTGTCGGTCGAGGAGGGCGCCCACGCCTACGGCCTGCACACCGAGACGTCCTGGGGCGCCACCGACATCAACCTCTACTCGGTCGGCCGGGACGGCCGGGCCGTCACCCTCGTGCACTGGGGGCAGATGGGCGACTTCTCCGACGCGCCGGTGAAGGCGTTCAAGAAGACGACCACCGCAGCGGTCAACAAGCTCTACTGACCGCTGCGGGGAAAGTGCTGGAGCCGCCCTCCCGCCACGGGGGTGTGAGAGGGCGGCTCCTTCGCGCGGGCGACACCGGGTACCAAGGGGCATTAGGGCATCGGGAGCAGGCGGTCCCGTACGGCGGCGAGGCGAGAACCGGCCGCCGCCGGTGCCCGTGGTTGATCTGCGCACTACAATCCTGGCGACCTCATCGGGGGAGAGCCGTCGTGGAAACGATCATTGTTCAATTACCGGGTCCGTCGTGGGCGGACGACGAGTACGACCGACGCGAAGGCGGGCCCGGACCAGGGCTGCTGCACCTGGGGCCCGGCGACATGGCCGACTTCGGGCGCGGCGGGTCGGGGGCCGCGGACCTGGCGGTCGTGCTCGCCGACCCGGGCGTCTCGCGGCGCGCCGGACGGCTGGAGGCCGCCGAGGACTACTGGCGGCTGTCCAACTTCAGCCGGACCGCCGGTTATGTGGTGGAGAACCTGGAGGGCGCCGGCGAGTACATCACGGTGGCCCCCGGCCGTCTCGGCGCGCCGGTCCCCTTCGAGTTCTCCCGTGTCGTGCTGCCCGCCCTGAACGGGACCGTCGACTTCAAGGTGTTCGCTCCGCAGCACGCCTATCTCGACGAGCGGTCCGTGCCGGGTGCCGGCGACCAGACCGTCAACCCCTTCGCCCTCGACCAGACGTCGAAGTACTTCCTCGTCCTGGTCGCGCTGTGCGAGCCGCGGCTGCGCGAGCCCTCGGACACGACGCTCCCCGGCGCGGGGGAGATCGCGGAACGGCTGCGTCCGCTGGACTCCTGCCGTGATCTGTCCCGCTCCGCGGTGAATTACCACATCGACTACCTGTCCTTCGCGAAACTGCGCCTGGACCAGGGGGACATGGAAGGGGAGCAGGGCGGCCGTACCGGTGCCAAGCGGGCCCGACTGGTGGCGTCGGCGCTCCGGTTCGGCCTCGTACGCGAGGAGCACCTCGCCCTGCTTCCGCGCCGGACGGCGAGCCGCCGGTCCGTACAGGAAGCTCCCGCGTGACACCGTCGTCCAGTGCGGAAGGCTCCCACCCGCCTCCGCCCCACGAAGAAGGCCCCGCATTGACCCCCCGCACCCCTCCCACAGACCCCTCCCCGCACCTCCCCGCCGGTTTCCGCATCGACGGCTGGGAGCTCGGCGCACCCATCGGATCCGGCGCCTGGGGCACCGTCCACGAGGCGCGTTCCGTCGCCGACGGCACCCCGGTCGCGGTGAAGGTGCTGCGCACCGACGCCCTGGCTCCGGGGCAGCGGGCCGCCCTCGGTGAACTCGTCCAGCGCGAAGTGCGGTTCAGCCGGGAGGCGAACCACCCCAACCTCGTACGGACCCATGCGGTGTGCACCGTCGAGGCGCCCGAGCATCCCGGTCTGGACGGTTCGATCGCCCTGGTCATGGACCGTGCCGAGCGCAGCCTGCAGGACGTGCTGGACGCCTCCCCGGCGGGCCGGCCGGTGCCCGACGCGGATCGCGTACTGCGTTCGGTGGCCGCCGGTCTCGCGCACATGCACGGTGCCGGATGGGTGCACGGCGATCTGAAACCGGCCAACATCCTGTTGAGCGCGGACGGCGACGTGTGGCTCGCCGACTTCGGGGTCGCCGCGGAACTGGAGGGCACCCACGCCCACATGCCGCCGCTCGGCACCCTCGACCATCTGCCGCCCGAGTGGTGGTCGCAGCGCACCGACGCGCGGGGCACGGTCGTCCGGACGACCGCCGACATCTGGGCCTTCGGCGTCCTCGCCCACCAGGTGCTCACGGGCGGGCTGCACCCCTTCCCCGGGGCCACCGCCAGGGCGCGCTCCCTCGCCGCCCAGTCCTACGCGCGCGGGACCGCACCGCTGCGTCTGGACGCCGACATCGAGGAGAGCAGGCGTCGACTGATCGCCGACTGTCTCTCGCCGGACCACGCCACGCGCCTCCAGTACACCGCCGACGTCCTCAAGGCCCGCGTCGACGAGCTCTCCGGCGCGCCCCGCCGTCGCCGGCGGCTGGTGCCGGTCGTCGCGGGCGTCCTGGCGGGGGCCGTCGCCGTGACCGGTGTGCTCCTGCTGCGGGGTGACGACGGGGAGGACGACGCCGGTGGCTCCGGCACGTCCGCCAAGCCCACCGTGACGGGCAGCCCGGTTGCGGTGGCCGCGGGAGAGATCCCGCCGGACTCCGACGTGCCGGCGGCACTGCGCCCGGTCATCGTGAAGGCCGCGCACCGCTGCACCGACAAGGAGATCACCCCCATCGTGCTCGCGGCCATGCTCAAGGCGGAGAGCGGGTTCGACGCCAAGGCGGCCCGCCCGGCCTCCGAGGAGTTCGGCATCGCGATGTGGACGCCCTCGGTGTTCCGGGCCTGGGCCGTGGACGGCGACGGCGACGGCGACAAGGACCACATGTCGCCGCCCGACGCGATCTCGACGATGAGCCTGTACGTGTGCTGGCTCGACCAGCGTTTCAAGGAGGCCGGGCTGCCGGAGAAGGACCTCGTCAAGCTGGTCGTGGCCGGCTACCGCACGAGTGACCGCACGATCATCGAGGAGCGCGGTGTCCCGGAGCGCGTGAGGCCGCACGTGGACAAGGTGATGCGCTATCTCGCCGACTACGAACGGTGACTTCTCGCCGACCACGAACGGTGAGCCGGGCCCCCGGCAGGCGAAGGGGACCCGGCTCGACGGCTCACGCCTCGGTCACGACCCGGCGCAGTCCGGCACGTCCGGCAGCCGGTTGTCGGGCGAGCTGATGTAGATGTTGGAGATGTAGCCGCCGTACTGGGGCAGATACGCCCACCACTCGTTGTTGTAGGGCGGCACGCTGACGGTCTGGCCCTTCTTCTGGCAGCCCACCAACACCTCGACCCCTGCGGGCAGTTGGGTCATGGGCGGGTTGGCCGTGGACGGGTCCCGGCGGACGTTCACGTGCTCGCTCCAGGTGCCGTACCACTTGCCCGTCGGCCGTACCCCGCCGGGCACGTTCAGGGAGCGGGTCAGCCGGCCGATGTCGGTGTAGGCCTTGCCGTACGAGGTGCCGTCCGGATGGAGCGTCAGGACCGCCACGATCGTACGGTCGCCCGCGCCCACGGTGCCGGTGGTGTGCAGCGCCGGGCGGGTGAGGTTCACGGCATCGGCGGCGCGGTTCTCCGGAGCGGCGGCGGTCCGCGCGCCGGTGGTCGCACGCGTGGCGGCGGCCGAGTCCGGCGTGCCGCACGTGCCCTCCGGGTACGAGGAGCCCGCCCAGCCCTGCTTCACGGCCCAGGGGCGGTCGAACGCCCCGGCGATGCCGAAGTGCTGGTCGAAGTCGTCCGAGGCGCAGCGCGTGGACTGGCGCAGGTTGCCCATGACGAAGTCGCGCACCGGGGCCGGTGCCGTGTCCAGGAGGTAGCGGTAGATCTTCACGGTGTCGCGGGCCGACAGGGCGGTGTAGCCCCAGTAGCCCTCGTAGCCGGCGGGCGGCGGGGCGGTGTCGGTCAGGCCGAGCTCGCGGACCATCCGGGTGATGATCGCCGAACCGCCGTAGTTGGACCAGTAGTAATTGGCGGCGTTGTCGTCGCTGCTGCGCAGCATGGGCTCCAGACGGGCCCGGTCGGCGGCCGGGATCGAGTAGGACGGCCCGCGGTTCCACAGGAAGTCCAGGGTCAGCAGCAGCTTGACGACGGAGGCGGACCTGAACTGCGCGGAGGCGTTGACCTGTTCGGTGAAGGTTCCCGTCTGCCGGTCGAAGACGGCGACCCCGGCGGTGACGCCGTCGGGGATCTGGGCGGCGGCGGGTGCCTGGGCGGCGGCGGTGGCCGGTGTGGCCGCCGCGCCGGAGGTCAGGATCAGAAGTGCGGCGGCGGACGCGAGAAGTGTTCTCCACACGTGTCCGGCCGTTCCGCGAAGGCGCGCGGTGCGGTGCATGGTGGGTGTCTCCCCCTGGAGGAACGGCGCGGCCCCGACGACTGGCGGGACCGCACCGGCCGGGTTTCGAGCGGCGGACGGTGCAGGCCGGGTCAGTTCAGATGCGGCCTGAGGAAGATCGAGTTGATCGGCGTGAGGTCGGCGTAGACGCCCGTTCCCTCGGCGAGCATGTCGGCCGTGCAGTCCGTCCCGCTGCTGTAGCACAGCATCGCGAGCGCACCGTCGTACTGGTTGTTGAGAACCCAGTGGTTGCCGTACTGGTTGTGGAGATTGTGCGTGCCGTACGTCCAGTAGATGTGGCTGGGGCTGACGGCGGGGTTCTGGTTCTGCGGGTAGACGCACACGGCGCCGTACGGGCAGCCGGCCCACTCGTTCGCCGCCTGGGCCTCCGTCGTGCCCACCGCCGTCAGGGCCGCGGTCGCGAGGGCGAGTGCGGCGGCGCCGCGAAGAAGTCTGCGCATGGTTTTCCTACTCCTCCGTGGAGTCGTTGAACTCGAACCCTAGGAAGAGAAGCGGGCGACCGGTCCTGACGAATGTCAGGTTGACTGCGACCGGATCGGCAGCGCGGCATCGGTAGTTGGTGCGAGGGCCGGTGGTCGCACGGCACCCGGGGCCGTAGGCGCGGCAGAGTTCGGCACGGTCGGGTCGGCCGCCGGTCCCACGGGCGGATGTACCGGCCCGTCTCATCGTGCACGTGGACGCGGGGATCGGGCATGATCGCGCCGGTCGGCCCTTGAGGGGGCACCCGGAACGGCGAACGGCAGCCCCTTCACCTGGCAGCCCTCCACTCCCGCGGTGCCTGGCCCGCCACCCGTGATCGTCCGTCGGGTGGCGGCGGCTCGGGCGGGTCGGTTGTCGTGCGACTTTTCCGGTCGGTGACGGGCCATCTGCGGACGTATCAAGGGTGGTTGACGATTCGACATGAGTGTCGTGTTCCGGGCCGGGGCATGCATTCCGTGAACGTGTTCGAGCAGGAGGGGAATCGACAGCGGCGTGCGGGCGGGGGTCATGAAGAGGCAGGCACGAGGAGGCGGTCCCGTCGTATCCGGGGCCTTCTCGGCGAAGACGGTACAGACGACCACTACGGCGGGGGACACAGCGGACGGAACGACCGACCAGCACGGTGTTCCGCAACTCAGGCTCAGGCTCGGGCGCTGCGACCTCCGGGCGGTGCCCCAGGTCCGCAGGGCGCTGCGGGACCTGCTCGCCCACTGGGGGCGGCCGGGCCGATCCGAGATAGCGGAGTTGCTGACCAGCGAAATCGTCACCAACGCTCTCGTCCACACGAACCATGACGCGCTGCTGACAGCCACCGTCGGCCCGCGCGGACTCCGGGTGGAGGTAAGGGACTTCGTGGGACGCAGGCCGAGACTGCGGGTACCGAACGCCGACGACGGTACGCACGGCAGAGGCCTGATCCTGGTGCAGTCCCTCGCGGACGCCTGGGGCGTCCGGGTCCACGGAGTTGGAAAGGTGGTGTGGTTCGAGCTGGACGCGGGAGCGGCGTGAAACCGGACGGGGCCAGGACATGAAACTGGACGGGGGCGCGGCATCAACTGCCGCGCCCCCGTCCAGAGTTGAGACCTCAACAGGCCCCGGCCCGGATCAGCCGAACTGCTGCTCCAGGTCCTTCAGCTTGCGCTCAAGGGAGTCGAGTCGAGGGAGCGCCATTGTGTCGTCCTCCGCGGTGAGATCGACCGTCGAGGACTCAGTGCCTCGGCGGACGGGCTGCAACGAGGGTCGGGCGGCGCGTGCGGGTAGTTCCGGCGTTGCTATGGCAGGCTCCGCGGCGACCTGGGTGGCCGCCGGGGCCGGCTGGAGTTCCGCCTGACGGCCACCGCCGCGTCCGATCATTCCGCGGTGGCCGCGGGTGATCGCCTTGATGCGGGCACGGTCCAGCTTCTCCTGGTCGCGCCGACGCAGACGGTTCTGCTCCTTCTCCCGCTTGTCCTCACGCACTTCCTCGACGGCCTCGTCCAGGCTGCGCACGTTCTCGAGGAGCATCAGGGACCAGGCGCCGTAGGTCTCGCGCGGGGCACGCAGCCACCGAACGATCCGGATCTGCGGCAGCGGCCGGGGCACCAGGCCCTGCTCGCGCAGGGCGGCGCGGCGGGTCTGCTTCAGCGCGCGGTCGAACAGGACGGCGGCCGACAGGGACATGCCGGCGAAGAAGTGCGGGGCGCCCGCGTGGCCGAGGCCCCTGGGGGCGTGCACCCAGTTGAACCAGGCGGCGGCGGCCGCGAACGTCCACACGAGTATCCGGGAGCCGAGCGCCGCGTCACCGTGGCTGGCCTCGCGCACCGCGAGTACGGAGCAGAACATGGCCGCGCCGTCCAGGCCGAACGGCACCAGGTACTGCCAGCCGCCGGACAGGTTCAGATTCTGCTCGCCGAACCCGACCAGGCCATGGAAGGAGAGTGCGGCGGCGACCGCGGCACAGCAGAAGAGCAGTACATAGGAGGCGGTGCCGTAGACGGCCTCCTTGCGCCTGCGGCGCTCTTCCGTGCGCTCCCACGAATCGTCGGCGTGGGTCTTCTCCCCGGCGCGCTTGCCACGCGCGAGCACCGCAACCGCCGCCAGCAGGCCCAGGAGCAGCACGGCGCCGGGAAGCAGCCAGTTCAGCGATATGTCGGTCAGTCTCATCTGGGGTCCCTTGCATTGGGATAGGGCGTAACGCCCGCCATAGTGGCCCAATCCCGTGCGTCCTCAGAGGGTTTCGGGGCAAGAGGCCGCCAAGGGAGTGCAAGGGTATGCGCGAGGACGGCATTCTCCTCGAACTGCCGCTTGAGGAGCGGGAGTTGAGTTCGAGTTAGATTACCCTTACGGGTGGTTCCACGGAAAGTTCTTGCGGCAAGTGAGGATTTTGTGAATCGACTGTAACCAAAGGGCTCGGCCGGACGGCCGTGAAGGTGCCCGGTTCCGTGCCGAGTTGATCTTACGTGACGTGGAGTCAGCCTTTTGCCACGGGGTCAGCCCGCGGCGGCGGCCTCCGCCGTCAGCTTCGCGATGCGGACCGCATCGGAGTTGCGCGGGCAGTTGGCGCAGGTGTCCTCGGCGTCGAGGGTGTAGTAGAAGCAGCAGCTCGCCCGGTCGCGGGTGGACAGGCACTCGCCGTTCGAACCGGTCACCTCGCGGAAGCCGGCCGTGCCGACGTACGGCCGGGTCGTGCCGGGGAACAGCCGCTCCAGTTCGTCCTTCGCGCGCCGCTGCTCGCCCAGGAGCCCGGCGACGTACCAGAGGCTTTCGACGACCTCGTCCGTCGCCATGCCCCACAGGGCACGGCCCCGGCGGCGCGTCCGGGGGCCGAACGCGTCGAGGGCCGGTTCCAGGTGCTCGGCCACGGCGGCCCGTACCGCCGCGCGCAGGGCCTCCTCGTCGGGAACGACCCGGGCGCCGGGCAGCGCGGCCGCCGGATCGTCCGGCAGGCAGGCGAACTCACCGACGCGTACGGCGATGCTGCCGGGCATGCGCTGGAAGGTGACGTGCTCCACGGGAAAGCGGGGCACCCGGCGCAGCAGGAACCACGGCACCGTGATCAGCAGACAGGCCGGCCAGGCGTAACGGTGCAGACCGAAGCTGGCGATCACGTCCGGGCGGCCCCGCCGTCCGTGGTCCCTGAGCACCTGGTCGTCGTCCCACGCGAGGAACGCGTCCAGTACGGCCCCGCCCTCCGCGAGTCCGGCGACGGAGATCCACCCGTCGCCCGTCGGGGCCGGTTCGTGCGGTGCGAGTTCCGTGACGCCCAGGGACGGGAGCACCTCGGTCATCCGCGTGTACGCCGCTGTGAGGGCCGAGCCGATCGGGCGGCCGACCGGGCGTACGTCTGCGCCGGTCGAGGTCTCGGCCGGGGCGGGAGCGGACATGCGGGGGCCCCGTTCCGTGATCGGTTGCAGGTAAGGCTTACCTTACCCGATACGATCGAGGTTTACCCTGTTCTGTCGGGGTCGCTCCGGACCCCGACCGAAATACTCACCACCACTGCCCGTCCTGGAGGAGGCTCCCGTGGAGAAGGCCGGTTCGCGCGAGGCGTACGGCTCCGCAGGAGACCCTTCGGAGACCGCCTCCGGCGCGGAGACGCCTCGGGTACCCCAGCAGCAGACCCGGGCGCCGGGCGAAGGCCGGGAGCGCGCGGCCGGCCGGGCGTTCAGCGAAAACGCCCCCCGGGACGCCGCCGCAGCACCTGGCACCCCGGCTTCAGCCCCCGCCGCCGCTCCTGCTCCCGCTCCCGCTCCCGCCGAGCACACCGCCCGCGGGGAGCACACGCACAGCGAGACGCCCATTCCGCAGCCGAGGGTGACGCGGGAGGGCCTCCCGGCCTCGGCGGACGCGCCGGGCACCGGTGCACGCCGGACCTCGACGGCCGCCTCCGGCCGTCCGGGCACGCCGGAGGCCTTCGGAGACCCCTGGCACCACGGGGCCTCCGGAGCCCCCGCCGCCCCCGGCGCTTTCGGGGGACCCGGAAGCCACGGCACGCCCGGAGGACTCGGAGCACCGAGCACACCGACGGCGCCCGGCGGCCCCGACGTACGTGATGGTTCTGGCGTGCGCGATGGGTCTGGCGCACGTGGTGGATCAGGCGCACGTGACGGGTCTGGCGCACGTGGTGGATCTGGCGTGCGCGATGGGTCCGGCGTACGTGATGGATCCGGCTCGCGGGGCGTCCCCGCCGCCCGTACGTCTTCCGCGGCCCCCTCCTCCTCCCCCTTCCCGTCCGCGTCTCCCCGCCCCGCGATTCAGCGAGCCTCCGTCCGCGGTCAGATCCTCGACGCGCTGCGGGCCGCCCTCGTGGCCGGTGAACTCGCCCCCGGTGAGGTCTACTCGGCCCCCGCGCTCGGCGAGCGCTTCGGTGTCTCGGCGACGCCCGTACGCGAGGCGATGCAGCAACTCGCCGTCGAGGGCGCCGTGGAGGTCGTACCGAACCGGGGCTTCCGCGTCGTCGAGCGCGGCGCCCGCGAGCTGGCCGAACTCGCCGAGATCCGCGGGCTGATCGAGGCGCCCGTGATGCTGCGCCTGGCCTGCACCCTGCCGGCCGACGACTGGGAGGACCTGCGCCCCCTCGCGGAGGAGACGGCCAGGGCGGCGGCCGTCGGCTGCCGGGCGACGTACGCCGAGGCCGACCGCGCCTTCCACCGGGCGATCCTCGCCCTCGCGGGCAACGATCAACTCGTACGCATCGCGGACGAGTTGCACCGGCGGGCGCAGTGGCCCCTCGGCGGAAGCCCGACCGCTCGCGCCCGCCTCGAACTGATGGCGGACGCGGCGCAGCATCTTGCCCTTCTGGACGCCCTTTCCGCGCAGGACCTGTCGGCGGTCGAGGCGCTCCTGCGGGAACACTTCGTCAGCATGTGAGCTACGTGGCTGCCGCCGGCTCGTATGTCATGTGCGGGCCCGGTGGGGGCTGGTCGCGCAGTTCCCCGCGCCCCTGAAGGGCGCGGGGCTCAGGCCGTAGCCGCCGGTGGCGTCAACTGGTCCGCCAGCCACGTCGGTACGCCCCCCAGGAGGCGGAACAGCCGCCCCGCCTCCGCGCGCAGCCGCGAGGCCTCCGGCTCGGTCTCCGCGTCGGCCAGGGAGGCCAGGGCCGGGGCCGTGCCCACCAGATAGCCCAACTCCTCCCGGATCCGCAGGGATTCACCGAAGCCGTGCCGGGCCTCCGCCAACTCGCCCTCGCGCAGGGCGAGTCCGGCGAGGTGGCGCCAGGTGAAGGAGAGCAGCAGAGGGTCGTCCTGGGCGGTGGCGCCGGCATGGGCGCGGCGGTAGGCGGCGCGCGCGGACTGCGGGGAGCGGGCGAGGTTCTCGGCGAGGAGCCCGCGCCGGAAGTCGAGCAGAGCACGGCCTGGGGCACCCGGCGCGATCAGGGCCGCCGCACGGCCGAGCGCGGCCCGCGCCTCGTCGGCCCGGTCGCGGACGGCGAGCAGCGTGGAGGCGTACGCGAGCTGTCCGCGCTCGCACGCAGCGGCGCCCCGCTCGTCGTCGGACTGGGCCAGCGCCTCCGCCGTACGCAGCGCGTCCTCCGCCTCCGCCCAGCCCTGCTCGGTGTAGAGGCACCGCTCGACGAGGAGCGAGGCCCGTTGGAGCGCGGCCGAGGCCGTGTGCGGTTCGAGGAGCGCCGCCGCGTCGGCCCAGCAGGCGCGCGAGCGCAGCCGCCACACCGCGGTCTGGAGTGGATCGTCCCCTGCAGTCGTCCCGTAACCAGACATGGCGGTATGCGCCACGTTGCCCTCCCCGAGCACGCCATTGAGCTGTTGAGTGGTGGCGGCATCTCAGCACGAATGCACTCGCCCGGCCAAGGGGGTGGGTGAAGGATTTCACAAAGTCGTGGGACAAGGGGTGTGGCGGCGAAGGCACTTGGTGCCACTCGCCGCGCACCCTTGTGACCTCAGCTCATGCGCAACGCAAGGAAGAAGTCGAGCTTGTCCTCCAGGCGGGAAAGATCGCGACTCGTCAACTGCTCGATGCGTCCCACCCGGTAGCGCAGCGTGTTGACGTGCAGGTGCAGACGGGCCGCGCACCGGGTCCAGGAGCCGTCGCAGTCGAGGAACGCCTCAAGGGTCGGGATCAGCTCGGCGCGGTGGCGCCGGTCGTAGTCGCGGAGGGGATCCAGGAGCCGCGCGGTGAAGGCGCGGCGCACGTCGTCCGGCACGAAGGGCAGCAGCAGGACGTGCGAGGCCAGCTCCTGGTGCCCGGCCGCGCACACCCGGCCGGCCCGCGCCGCGGCGACCCGGCGTGCGTGCCGGGCCTCCTCCAGGGCGCCGCGCAGCCCCTCCGCCGAGTGCACGGAGGCGCTGACGCCGAGCGTGAGCCGCCCGTCGTCGTCGAGGCCCGCCGACAGCGGGTCCCGTACGGCCGCCAGGAGGGTGTCCGCGTGCAGCCCGGCCTCCGATCCGTCGTGCTCCGAGGAAACCGCCGGAAGCGGTACGAGCGCGATGGCCTCGTCACCCGTATGGGCGACCGCGATCCGGTCGGAGGGTTCGGGGCCCGACGACAGCGGGTCGACGAGGATCTCCTCCAGGAGTGCCTGCGCCACCGCACCGCCCTCGATCTCCCCGCCGTCCCACTCGACCCGGGCGACCACGACCTGCCAGTGCGGGGCCGCGCCGAGCCCCGGCAGCAGCACGGGGGCCGCGACCCGCAGCCGCGCCGCGATCTCGCCGGGCGCGGCGCCGGTCTGCACGAGTTCGAGGACCTCCTGCGCGAGCCGCCGCCGCACCGTGCGTGCCGCGTCCCGCCGGTCCCGCTCGACGGAGATCAGCTGGGTCACGCCCTCCAGCAGGTCGAGGCGCTCCGCCGGCCAGTCCCCGGCGTCGGCCTCGACCGCGAGGAGCCAGTCCGACAGGACCGTCTCGCGGACGTCCCGCGAGCCCGGCGCACCCGGCGTCGCACCCGCCGCGCCCGTGCCCCGCGTGCTGCTGCGGATGGGGAAGAGCGAGTACGTGGTGCCGCCCACCGCCACCCGGTACGGCCCGCGCCGCCCGGTGCGGACCGCCGCCAGGTGCTCGCCGGCCAGTGCCGCGCACACCGTGGAGGGCAGCCCAGGCTCGGCGCCGGGGGAGCCCGCGATGAGGCGCCCGGCGGGGGAGAGCACCCAGGCCCGCAGGTCCAGGTCGGAGCCGAGCAGGTCCAGGACCACGTCCGGGCCGCCGCCCGCGGGACCGGAGGTCATCATCCGGCGGTGCCGGTCCACCACGGCCGCCAGGTCCCCGGCGCGCTCGCCCGACACCTGCCGTACGACGTGTTCGGTGATCGTCGCGAAGGCCACCGACTCGTTGACGGCGAACAGCGGCAGCCGGTGCCGCGCACAGGCCGCCACCAGGTCCTGGGGGATGGGGCCGAGCTCGGCCTCACCGGCGGCCAGCGCGGTGACCCCGGCGCTCGCGAGGATCCGAACGAAGGGTTCCGAATCGGTGGCGTCGCGGCGCCAGGCGAGCCCCGTGAGCACCAGCTCGCCGCCCGAGAGATAGCGGCTGGGGTCCCGCAGGTCCGTGGTCATCACGCCACGGACCGTGCGGTCGAGCTCGTCCTCGCCGCCGAGCAGCCGCAGGCCCAGCGCGTCCGTGTCCAGCAGTGCGCGCAGCCGCATTCTCGTCGCCGCCGTTCTGTCTCGAAAACTACGATGGATCTGGATGGTTCCGGAGGGACCCGAGGTTGGATGCCCCGTGCACGGGTTCCCGGGTTCCGCAGAGTGGGCCCGAGGGGTCCGGTGGACGATGGTTCCGGCCCCCATGGCCCGTGTCCTGGGCTTTCGCGACAGGTGGTCGCTGATTCCCGGCGCTGCGTGTGGTGTTTCCGGAGAAAAGCAGAGAGGTTACTGATGACCTCCGTTCATACGAATCTACAAGATGCGCGCCCTGGCCAGCGAACTCCTTCATGGTTTCGGTGACTGACCCAGGTGCGGGACGGCGCTGTGTACTGATTTCAATCCACGTGAACAACGTATGAACGAGCCGGGCCCGCCGCACACGAACTGGCTTGAACAGAACCATCCACGAGACGAAGAAGAGAGCCGGTCATGGACTTCCTTCGCCCCGCCAGCTGGGAGGAGGCGCTCGCCGCGAAGGCCGAGCACCCCACCGCTGTGCCGATTGCGGGTGGCACCGATGTGATGGTCGAGATCAACTTCGACCACCGCCGGCCCGAGTACCTGCTGGACCTGAACCGCATCGGCGAACTGGGTGAGTGGGAGGTCGGCGAGGAGTCCGTCCGCCTCGGCGCCTCGGTCCCGTACACGGCGATCATGGAGCAGCTGCGCGGCGAGCTGCCCGGCCTGGCCCTCGCCTCCCACACGGTGGCCTCCCCGCAGATCCGCAACCGCGGCGGAGTCGGCGGCAACCTCGGCACCGCCTCCCCGGCTGGCGACGCCCACCCCGCCCTCCTCGCGGCGGGCGCGGAGGTCGAGGTCGAGTCCGTACGGGGCTCCCGGCTGATCCCGATCGACGCCTTCTACACCGGTGTGAAGCGCAACGCGCTCGCCGCCGACGAGCTCATCCGGGCCGTGCACATCAAGAAGGCCGACGGCCCGCAGCAGTACTCGAAGGTCGGCACCCGCAACGCCATGGTGATCGCGGTCTGCGCCTTCGGTCTGGCCCTGCACCCCGACACCCGCACGGTCCGCACCGGCATCGGCTCGGCCGCGCCCACGCCCGTACGGGCCAAGGCCGCCGAGGAGTTCCTGAACGCGGCGCTCGAAGAGGGCGGCTTCTGGGACAACGGCAGGATCATCACCCCGTCGGTGGCCAAGCAGTTCGCGGAGCTGTGCTCGGCGGCCTGCAACCCGATCGACGACGTCCGGGGCACGGCGAGCTACCGCCGCCACGCGGTCGGCATCATGGCCCGCCGCACGCTGACCTGGACCTGGGAGTCGTACCGCGGCACTGACGGCCGGACACATCGGAAGGGGAGTGTCGCGTAATGCGCGTCAATTTCACGGTCAACGGCCGTCCGCAGGAAGCCGACGACGTCTGGGAGGGCGAGAGCCTGCTCTACGTCCTGCGCGAGCGCATGGGCCTGCCCGGCTCCAAGAACGCCTGCGAGCAGGGCGAGTGCGGCTCCTGCACGGTCCGCCTGGACGGCGTACCGGTGTGTTCGTGTCTGGTCGCGGCCGGCCAGGTCGAGGGCCGCGAGGTCGTCACGGTCGAGGGCCTCGCCGACTTCGCCAAACAGCGCGCGGAGCACGGGGGTTGTGCGTCCGGAGCCTGCGGTACGCCTCTGGACGCGGCCAAGCAGTGGGAGGCCAAGCCGTCCGACTCGCAGACCGGCGAGGGCGCCGAACTCTCCCCGATCCAGCAGGCGTTCATCGACGCCGGCGCCGTCCAGTGCGGCTTCTGCACGCCCGGCCTGCTGGTCGCCGCCGACGAGATGCTGGAGCGCAACCCGACCCCGAGCGACGCGGACATCCGCGAGGCGCTGTCGGGCAACCTCTGCCGCTGCACCGGCTACGAGAAGATCATGGACGCGGTCCGCCTGGCGGCCGCCCGACAGGGAGAGGTGGTCTGACGATGGCCGGCAAAAGCGCTCCCCTCGGCACTCCCACCAAGGTCACCCAGGGTTCCCGGACCAAGGGCGGCATCGGCGAGTCCACGCTCCGCCCGGACGGCATCCTCAAGGTCACCGGCGAGTTCGCGTACTCCTCGGACATGTGGCACGAAGACATGCTCTGGGGCCAGATCCTGCGCTCCACGGTCGCCCACGCCGAGATCGTCTCCATCGACACGGTCGAGGCGCTGAAGACCCCCGGCGTCTACGCCGTCATGACGTACGACGACCTGCCGACCGAGGTGAAGAACTACGGCCTGGAGATCCAGGACACCCCGGTGCTCGCGCACGGCAAGGTCCGCCACCACGGCGAGCCGGTCGCGATCGTCGCGGCCGACCACCCGGAGACCGCGCGTCGCGCCGCCGCCAAGATCAAGGTGGAGTACCGCGAACTGCCGGTCATCACGGACGAGGCGTCCGCGACCGCGCCCGACGCGATCCTCGTCCACGAGGGCCGCGACGACCACCACATCGGCCATGTCCCGCACCCGAACATCGTGCACCGCCAGCCGATCGTCCGCGGCGACGTCGAGGCGGCCCGGAGGCGCGCCGACCACATCGTCGAGGGCGAGTACACCTTCGGCATGCAGGACCAGGCCTTCCTCGGCCCGGAGTCCGGCCTCGCCGTGCCCTCCGAGGACGGTGGCGTCGACCTCTACATCGCCACCCAGTGGCTGCACTCGGACCTCAAGCAGATCGCACCCGTCCTCGGCCTGCCCGAGGACAAGGTCCGCATGACGCTCTCCGGCGTCGGTGGCGCGTTCGGCGGCCGCGAGGACCTGTCGATGCAGATCCACGCCTGTCTCCTCGCGCTGCGCACGGGCAAGCCGGTCAAGATCGTCTACAACCGCTTCGAGTCCTTCTTCGGCCACGTCCACCGTCACCCCGCGAAGCTCTACTACGAGCACGGGGCCACGAAGGACGGCAGGCTCACGCACATGAAGTGCCGCATCGTCCTGGACGGCGGCGCCTACGCCTCCGCGTCCCCGGCGGTGGTCGGCAACGCGGCATCCCTCTCGGTCGGCCCGTACGTACTCGAAGACGTCGACATCGAGGCGATCGCCCTCTACTCCAACAACCCGCCCTGTGGCGCCATGCGCGGCTTCGGCGCGGTCCAGGCGTGCTTCGCCTACGAGGCACAGATGGACAAGCTCGCCGACAAGGTGGGCATGGACCGGGTCGAGTTCCGCCAGCTCAACGCGATGTCGCAGGGCACGATCATGCCGACCGGCCAGCCGGTCGACTCCCCGGCCCCGGTCGCCGAACTCCTGCGCCGCGTCAAGGCGATGCCCATGCCGCCCGAGCAGCAGTGGCTCGCGGCCGGCGAGGCGGCGGACGTCCGCCAGCTTCCCGGCGGCCTCTCCAACACCACCCACGGCGAAGGCGTCGTACGAGGCGTCGGCTACGCGGTCGGCATCAAGAACGTCGGCTTCTCCGAGGGCTTCGACGACTATTCAACGGCCAAGGTCCGCATGGAGGTTGTCGGCGGAGAGCCGGTGGCCACCGTCCACACCGCGATGGCCGAGGTCGGCCAGGGCGGCGTCACCGTCCACGCGCAGATCGCCCGCACCGAGCTGGGCGTCGCCCAGGTGACGATCCACCCGGCCGACACCCAGGTGGGCTCGGCGGGTTCGACCTCCGCGTCCCGTCAGACGTACGTCACCGGCGGCGCCGTCAAGAACTCCTGCGAGCTCGTCCGCGAGAAGGTCCTGGAGATCGGCCGCCGCAAGTTCGGCACGTACCACCCCGCCTGGGCCACCGCCGAACTGCTCCTGGAGGGCGGCAAGGTCGTCACCGACGGCGGCGAGGTACTGGCCGACCTGGTGGACGTACTGGAGAACGAATCCGTGGAGGTCGAGGAGGAGTGGCGGCACCGGCCGACCGAGCCCTTCGACCTCCGTACGGGCCAGGGCTTCGGCCATGTCCAGTACTCCTTCGCCGCCCATCGCGCGGTCGTCGAGGTGGACACCGAACTGGGCCTGGTGAAGGTCATCGAACTGGCCTGCGCCCAGGACGTCGGCAAGGCGCTCAACCCGCTGTCCGTCATCGGCCAGATCCAGGGCGGTACGACCCAGGGCCTGGGCATCGCGGTGATGGAAGAGATCATCGTCGACCCCGTCACGGCGAAGGTCAGGAACCCCTCCTTCACCGACTACCTCATCCCCACGATCCTCGACACGCCGACCATCCCCGTCGACGTGCTCGAACTCGCCGACGACCACGCGCCGTACGGGCTCCGTGGCATCGGCGAGGCACCGACTCTGTCGTCGACTCCGGCCGTGCTAGCGGCGATCCGGAACGCGACGGGCTTGGAGCTCGACAGGACGCCGGTCCGACCGGAACACCTCACCGGCACGGCATAGGCGCCCCGCCGTCGTTGTGGGCAGCCGTTCCGCAGGCCGGAACGGCTGGGCACAACAACGGCACCCCCGGCACCGGACGACCGTACGTCCAACGGCGACACCCGGTACCGGTCCATGTGCAGCACCACGATTCGTTCGTCTCGGGCCGTCCCCCGGGTCGTGCGGCCGAAGCACCTTCCCAAATCCCGCACACGCCGAAGGCGACAGCGGGTGCCCCTGTGAACCTTGGGAGTAGGCCCACATGACCCAGCAGTCACTGGAGCCGAGGACCACCGCCGACGATGCGGGTGAAGGAACCCGTATCCCGGCCGGCAGGTCCTGGCTCGACCGGTACTTTCACATATCCAAGCGAGGAAGCTCGGTCGCGCGTGAGGTGCGCGGCGGCGTCACCACCTTCATGGCGATGGCGTACATCCTGCTGCTCAACCCCCTGATCCTGTCCGGCAAGGACGCGGCGGGGGACACGCTCGGCCAGAAGGCCCTGATCACCGCGACCGCGTTCGCGGCGGCCTTCACCACGCTCCTGATGGGCTTCTTCGGCAAGGTGCCGCTCGCCCTGGCCGCCGGACTCTCCGTCTCCGGCGTCCTCTCCTCGCAGGTCGCGCCCCAGATGACCTGGCCGCAGGCCATGGGCATGTGTGTGATGTACGGCGTCGTGATCATGCTCCTGGTCGTCACCGGGCTGCGCGAGATGATCATGAACGCCATCCCCCTCGCGCTGAAGCACGCGATCACGATGGGCATCGGCCTGTTCGTCGCCCTGATCGGCCTGGTGAAGGCGGGCTTCGTCCACCAGGGCAAGGCGACCCCGCTCTCCCTCGGCGCGACCGGCGAACTCGCCGGCTGGCCCGTCCTGCTCTTCGCCGTCACCCTGCTCGCCATCTTCATGCTCCAGGCACGCGGCATCCCCGGCGCGATCCTGATCGGCATCGTCGGCGGCACCGTACTCGCCGTCGTCCTCAACACCCTCGACGTCATCGACGCCAAGCAGTGGGCCAGTGGCGCGCCCGAGCTGCACGGCAGCGCGGTGTCCATGCCCGACTTCTCGATCTTCGGAGACGTGGAGTTCGGCGGCTGGGGCCAGGTCGGCGCGATGACGGTCGGCATGATCGTCTTCACCCTGGTCCTCGCCGGGTTCTTCGACGCGATGGCCACCATCATCGGCGTCGGCACCGAGGCCAAGCTGGCCGACGACAAGGGCCGGATGCCGGGCCTGTCCAAGGCGCTGTTCATCGACGGCGCGGGCGGCGCGATCGGCGGCGTCTCGGGCGCCTCGGGCCAGACGGTGTTCGTCGAGTCCGCCACCGGCGTCGGAGAAGGCGCCCGCACCGGACTCTCCTCCGTCATCACGGGCCTGTTCTTCGCGGCCTGTCTGTTCTTCACCCCGCTGACGGCGATCGTCCCGGGCGAGGTCGCGGCCGCCGCCCTGGTCGTCATCGGCGCCATGATGATGATGAACGCCCGGCACGTCGACTGGGCCGACCGCGCCACCGCGATCCCGGTCTTCCTGACGGTCGTGATCATGCCGTTCACGTACTCCATCACCGCGGGCGTCGCGGCCGGAGTCATCAGCTACGTCGCCATCAAGGTCGCCCAGGGCAAGGCCCGCGAGATCGGGGCGTTCATGTGGGGCCTGACGGTGATCTTCCTCGTCTTCTTCGCCCTGAACCCGATCGAGAGCTGGATGGGCGTCCACTAGGCGCTCCGCGGAGGCGCTCCGCTGGTTGCGGGGTGCCTAGTCCGCGGGTCCGTCGTGGCTGGTCGCGCAGTTCCCCGCGCCCCTTTTGGGGCGCGGGGGCCGACCCGACCACCCAGCCACCCCAACCACCGTCAGGAGACCGAGACATGCTGGACATCGCCGAAGAGTTGCACCGGTGGGTCGAGCAGGGACGCGACTTCGCCGTGGCCACCGTGGTGGCCGTCGGCGGCAGTGCGCCCCGCCTGCCGGGCGCCGCCCTCGCGGTGGACACCGACGGCACGGCGATCGGCTCGGTCTCCGGCGGCTGTGTGGAGGGCGCGGTGTACGAGCTGTGCCAACAGGCGTTGGCGGATGGGAAACCGGTCCTCGAACGCTTCGGCTACAGCGACGACGACGCATTCGCCGTGGGCCTGACCTGCGGCGGCATCATCGACATCCTGGTCACACCGGTACGCGCCGAGGACTCCACCCGGGAGATCTTCGCGTCGGCCCTAGCCACCGCCACGCGTGGGGAGCCGGCGGCGGTGACCCGTATCGTGTCCGGGCCGACGGAACTCCTGGGCCGAGCCCTGCTGGTGCGCCCGGACGGCTCGTACGAGGGTGGATTCGGCGCGCACCCGGAGCTGGACCGCACGGTCGTCGAGGAGGCGCGCGCCTTCCTGGACGCGGGCCGCACAGGCACCCTGGAGATCGGAGAGCAGGGCTCTCGCTGTGGAGCACCGCTCACACTGCTCATCGAATCGTCGGTTCCGCCCCCCAGGATGATCGTCTTCGGAGCGATAGACTTCGCGTCCGCCCTGGTCCGCATCGGCAAGTTCCTGAACTACCGCGTCACGGTGTGCGACGCCCGCCCGGTCTTCGCGACCTCGGCCCGCTTCCCGGAGGCGGACGAGATCGTGGTCGACTGGCCGCACCGCTATCTGGAGCGCACACAGGTGGACGCCCGCACGGTCCTGTGCGTCCTGACCCACGACGCCAAGTTCGACGTACCCCTCCTCCAACTCGCACTCCGCCTGCCCGTGGCGTACGTCGGCGCGATGGGCTCCCGCCGCACCCACCTGGACCGCAACGAACGCCTTCGCGAAGTCGGCGTGACCGAACTGGAGTTGACCCGCCTGCGCTCCCCGATCGGGCTGGACCTGGGAGCCCGTACGCCGGAGGAGACGGCCCTCTCCATAGCCTCGGAAATCATCGCGAACAGGCGAGGAGGCACAGGAACATCCCTGACCGGCGCCCACACCCCGATCCACCACGACATGTCGTCGACTCAGAACCCCACAGCACGAATAGGTTCGGTGGCCTGACGCACACACGCGCGCCGCGGTCGAGGCGCGAAACGTGTCCGATGCTCGATCAGACGTGGGCCAGGAGCCGCTCCAACGGCCGAGGGGTCCGCTCCAGATCCAGACTCTCGACCATCCCGCGCGCGTACTGGGCCTTGCGACCACTGTGGGTCCCCAGGAACCTCCGCAGCTGCTGCTCCACGGTCCGCTCCCGCTGGGCGGGCTGATTCCGAAAAGTACGGAACGGCCGTGACTCGCCCTGATCCACCACGACCTGCTGGACGACATCGACGCCGAGGGACCGGATCAACTCGTCCTCCAGATCCACGTCGCACACGTAGAACCCAAGCGGTTCCAGCCCCTCGGGCGGGATGTCGGAACCGAGCCCGGCCCGCTCCAACGCCCGCCGGAAGAAGCGCTCCTCCCCGACATCGCACAGGCCGGCCAGCCGCACACCGAGCCCCTGGGGCCCGCACAGATCCACGAACCTGCCGACACTGGTCGCACCCCCGAGCGGCACGACCGACACACCTTCGCTGTCCAGATCCCGACCGCACCGCGAGGCCAACGCCTCGACCGCGGCCTGATCGCTGCCCCCTTCGACGAGCACGACCGTACGCAGCCCGACCCCGACCGCCAGCTCCCGCGCACTCTCACCGGCCGCCGAAGCCCCCACCCCGCCGGCCGCCCACTCGACAACGGCCCGACGGAACCTCTCCATGTCGCTCATGAACCCCAGTCTCGCAACTCCGCTCGACCACACTCCACAGACTTTTGCCGCGGTGGGAGCGCAGCAGCCTCTCCCTAGCAGGGCCTGCCAGGAGTCGGCGACTGCGGAGCCGAGTCCCCGTCCATCGCCCGGTACATGCCGATCGAGTCGTGCGCGGCGGTGTCGGCGAACCCGAACTTCTCATAGAGGAAGCGCGCGGGCCCGTCCGCGATCAACGAGACGTACGCGGTGGCGGGCGCCCTGCGCTCCAACTCCTCCGTGAGAGCGGCCATGATGCGCTTCCCGAGGCCGCGCCCCTGGTGCGCGGGGTGCACGCACATGTCGACGACCTGGAACGCGGTACCGCCGTCCCCGATGATCCGCCCCATCCCAATGGGCTCCCCCTGATATCGCAGGACCACACCGTGCCACGTATTGGGCAGAGCAACCGCAACCGCCTCGGGCGCCTTGTCCGAGAGCCCGGCATCGGTACGCAGGCGACGAAACACCTCGACAGAGGGCACACCCACACTCAATTCGTAAGGGTCATCATCACCATTCATGCATTACAAGCTACAGGGCGCTTGCTGGACAGCGCCATACGCCTGAGCTGCCGGAACACACGCCACTGGTGTTCGTGGGGCCGAGTTGTCAGTGGTGCCTGAGATCGTGCCACCGTGGGCGAACTGGTGGAGCATGTCGACGAGCATGACCGCGTGCTGGGAGTCGTAGAGCGGGATGAGGCGGTGCGGGAGAACCGGCCGCATCGCATCGCGGCGACGATCTGTCGTGATCGCGAAGGTCGGATCCTGGTGCTGCGGCGGGCCGGGACGCTGTCTCGTTTCCCGGGCCACTACGACGTGATGGTCGGCGGGGCCGTGGACGTGGGGGAGCCGTACGAGGAGGCGGCGGCCCGCGAGCTGGCCGAAGAACTCGGAATTAACGCGCCGGTGCACTTCCTCTTCAAGTTCCTTTGCCGACAAGGGATCAGCCCCATCTGGCTAGGAGTGCACGAAGCACTCGTGTCGGAGCCACTGGCCCCGGATCCGATGGAGATCGATTGGCACGACTGGCTGACAGCGACCGAACTGCGCAAAGCCGCCGATGAATGGTGCTTCGTCCCGGCGGGACGGAAAGCCCTGCGCCAGTATCTGGAGTCCGAATTCGAGCCCGTCAGGTCCGCACCAACAGCAGCCGCACAACCCGCCCGAACACCCACCGAGCCACCCACCCCACCAAGGAATCAAAAACCCGGGGCACCCCCCGCACCCTCAACTCCTCCCGCCACACCACCCGCGAACCACCACCCACCCCCGAACGCACCTCAATCTCGGCCCACCCAGTGACAAAGCTCCCCCGCTTCAAGAGCCGACAGACCCCAGCCCGCCCCTCCACAGGCGGCCGCCACACGACAACCTCCATGGGGTCGTCAAACGCAAGGACCCCAACCCCGGACCGAGCCACGAACACGGTGCCCACCCCACCGTCCGCCGCCCCCGCGACAACAGTGATCCGAGTCAACGGCACCACATCCGCATGCCGCTCCCACACGGTGAGCCGCCGCCAAGCCTCGTCGGCACCCACCACGCTGTCCCGCCGCACAACAAAGAGAGCCACGCCAGGATCGTAGGCAAAAGCCACCCAACGCACCCGCAGGCGCCAACGCGAGGATCGTAGGCAAATGCCACCCAACGCACCCGCAGGCGCCAACGCGCGCGGGGCGGGGCCGTGCCGGTGTGTCAACGTTCGCGACATACGGCTCCCGCTGGAAACGGTGACCGATGAAACTCAGGGCCGTATGCCCCGCCGTCGCGAACGTGACATACCGGCACGGCCCCGCCCCACCCACCGAACCAGAAGCGCCCAACCCTCTCCCCGCAGCCTGCGGACGCCCTCACACGTCCAACAGATCCCGCACCCGAACGGGCAACCCGGTCACGAACGACTCGTTGGCGGCAAGTCCAGTGACCAACGACCTCGCCCCGTCCACCGCATCCGCGGCCCGCCCCAGGGCATCCCCGCCGGACCGATCCCCGAACAGATCGGCCAGCATCCGCACATCCCCACCCCCGTGCCCACCCTCGGCGGCTCCCTCCCCGCCCCCGACCCTCACCTCACGAGCCGGCTCCCAGAACCGCCGAAGCAACAACTCCGTACGCCCGACCTCACCCCCCACAGCCGCCCCGTGCACAACAGGACTCGCCCCATCGGCCCGCACATCGGACCGAGTCCACGTCGACTCCTCCACCAACAATTCCAACCGCCCCGCGCTCCCGTTGAAGGCAACGCGATACCCCTCCCAGGGGGAGTAGGCGGTCAAGTGATACGTCAAGGAAGCCCCGGACGCATACCGCACAAGAACAGCCATGTCATCCTCAATGCTCACCCCAGGCCCGAACACGTTCTGATCCCGGTGATACCCGTCCTCCGCCTCCGCCTCCAGATAAAGCGCACGCAGCACCTCGGAGTCGGCAAGCCGCACCGCAAACGGATCACCCTCCGCCGCGGCAGCCCCATGAGCCCGGGCATAGGGCCGAGCGAGCCCCCGCCGCCGCCCGGCCTCCTCGCCGTAGAAGAACAGCCCGCCCTGCGCGAACACGGTCTCCGGCTCAGTCCCCAACCACCAGTTGACCAGGTCGAAGTGATGCGTGGCCTTGTGCACCATCAGCCCACCGGAGTTGGCCTTGTCCCGGTGCCACCGCCGGAAGTAGTCCGCACCGTGCCGCAGATCGAGCAGCCACTCGAAGTGCACCGACCCGACCTCCCCGATCTCCCCGGCGGCGATGAGCTCCCGTACAGCCGAATGCACCGGGTTGTAGCGGTAGTTGAAGGCCACCCGCACCTCACGCCCGGTCCGCCGCCGGGCGTCAAGAATGCGGCGGGCCTTCTCCGCATCCGTGGTCATCGGCTTCTCCGTGACGACATCGCACCCCGCCTCCAGCGCCCGCACGATGTAGTCGTCATGAGTGCGGTCGACACTGCACACCACAACAAGATCCACCCGCTCGCGCCGCAGCATCACGTCGAAGTCCTCGGCGGCGTAAGCGGGCACAGCCCCCCGCCCAGGATGATCGCCCGCGATCCACCCATTGTGGACGGCCATACGTCGGGAGTTGACGTCACAGAACCCCACCAACTCGATCCGATCCGCGTACGGCCCGGTCAGCGCCTCGGTGAACATCCGCGCACGGGCCCCCAGCCCCACCACAGCACAACGCCGACGCGTCTCCCCGCCGGACGAGACGGAGGCATCACCAGCGACGGACGAGACAGAGCCAACGCCAGCAACAGAGGAGACAGAGTCAACGCCAGCGACAGACGAGGCAGACGCATCGCCAGCGCCGGACGAGACAGAGGCAACGCAAGGGTCTTGTTCTGACATCAGGACCTTCCCTAGGGTCGTACCGGGGGGTGGAAGCGCTTTCTAGCGAAAGAGGTGACCCACTCATGCCCGGAAACAGGACAAGGAAGTCCTGGCCGCCCCGCAGGACCGCCAAGCCCCGGCCGTTCCGCACGACGACGGCAACGGCGACGCTCCTCGCACTCTGCGCGGCGGCAACGGCACTCACCGCCTGCTCGGACACGGGCGAGTCGAGCAGCGCAGGCGGCAACGTGGTGCTGCGCTACACCTGGTGGGGCAACCCGGACAGAGCGGCCCGAACCCAGGAGGCCGTAGACCTCTTCCAGAAGAAGAACCCGGACATCGTTGTCCAGACGTCCTTCTCCGGCTACGACGCCTACAAGCAGAAACTCGCCACCCAGGCGGCCGGCGGCGACGCCCCCGACGTGATGCAGCTCGACTACCGCATGATCGACCAGTACGCGTCCGGCGGCGTCCTCCTCGACCTGGGGAAGCAACAGGCCGTACGGACCGAGGAGTTCGACCGTGGTCTGCTCGCCACGGGGGTCGTGGACGGCAAGCAGTACGCGGTCCCGCAGGCCCGCGGCACGGAGACCGTCGTGTACGACACCAAGGCGTGGGAGTCGTCCGGTGTCGAGAAGCCGCGGAAGGGCTGGACCTGGAGCGACTGGGCCGACGCCATGCGCGCCCTCGCCGAGAGGACCGGAAAACCCGGCGCCACCGACCCGGGCCAGAGCGAGGACGCCTTCGAGGTGTGGCTGCGCGGCCAGGGCAAGGCCCTCTACACCAAGGATCGCGAACTGGGCTTCACCGCAGACGACTTGACCCGCTGGTGGACCTTCACCGACAAGCTCCGCCGGGAGGGCGCGGTGGCGCCCGCCGAGCAGACCACCCAGCTCGACGGCACGGTCGAGAACACCCCGCTCGGCCGCGGCAAGTCCGTCTCCGACTTCAACTGGGACGCCCCGTCGAGCGGTTACGTGGCTCTCGTCCCGACGGGCGTGACGCTCGCACCGATGCCCTCGGGCGAGGACGGCACCCCCGGCCAGTACTTCAAGCCGTCGATGTTCATGGGCGTCGCGGCAGACTCGGGCCATCCCGAGGAGTCGGCCAAACTCATCGACTTCATGCTGAACGACAGGGAGGCCGCGAAGATCCTGGGCGCGACCCGCGGCATCCCGGTCAACGAGTCGATCCGCACGACCCTGGCCCCCGAGCTGAAGGACTTCGACAAGACGGTCGCCGACTACCAGGCCTCCGTGGACGGAACCCTCAACGCCCCGCCCCAGGCGCCCCCTTCGGGAGACAGCGCCCTGCAGACCACCTTCCAGCGCGACTACGACCAGGTGTCGTACGAGCGGCTGTCGCCCCGCGAGGCGGCCGAGAACTACATCACCGAGGCGAAGGCGGAGCTGAGGTCATGACCACGACCGAGATACCGGCGGCCGCCCGCACAGGGAAGCCCTCCACACCACCGAAGCGACCCGGGAAGCGTCAACGCGAGGGCGCCGCCTGGGTGTTCCTCTCCCCGTGGGTCCTCGGTGCCGCCGTACTGACCCTGCTCCCGATGGCCGTCTCGCTCTATCTCTCCTTCACGGACTACGACTTGTTCAACCCGCCCCAGTGGGTGGGCCTGCGCAACTACACACAGATGTTCACGGAGGACCCGCGCTACTGGCGTTCGGTGGTCGCGACCCTCACGTACGTCGTCATCGCCGTACCACTCCAACTCGGCCTCGCCCTGGTCGTCGCGCTCGCCCTGAAGAGCATGAGGCGCGGCAAGGGCTTCTACCGCTCCGCCTTCTACGCGCCCTCCCTGCTCGGCGCCTCGATGTCCATCGCCCTCGTGTGGCGGGCCATCTTCAACGACGGCGGTACGGTCGACAACCTCCTCGGCACCGGCGGCTGGGTCAACAAACCCGGCTGGGCACTCTTCACGGTCGCCCTGCTGACGGTGTGGCAGTTCGGCGCCCCCATGGTCATCTTCCTCGCCGGACTCCAGCAGATCCCCACGGAGTTGTACGAAGCCGCCGCCGTGGACGGCGCGAGCCGATGGCGCCAGTTCCTGTCCATCACCGTGCCCATGCTCTCCCCGGTGATCTTCTTCAACCTGGTGCTCCAGACCATCCAGGCCTTCCAGGTCTTCACCCCCGCCTTCGCGGTGAGCGCGGGCAAGGGCGGCCCCGCCGACTCGACCCTCTTCTACACGCTCTACCTCTACGACCGCGGCTTCGTCGCCTCCCACATGGGCTACGCCTCCGCGATGGCCTGGACGCTGCTCCTCGTCATCGGCGCGGTCACCGCCGTGCTGTTCCGGACCTCGCGCTCCTGGGTCTTCTACGCGTCCGAGGGGGACCGATGACCACCTCAACCGTCGCCGTACGCAAGCCGGTTGCCTGGCGCCGCGTCGCCCTGCACCTCGGCTGTCTGGCCGCGCTGCTCGTGATGCTGTACCCGCTGGCATGGCTGCTGGCGACCTCGCTCAAGCCCGCCGACGAGGTCATCGCCAGCCTCGACCTGCTGCCCGGCAGCCTGGAGTGGTCCAACTACACGACCGCTCTCGACGGAGTGAACGACGTCTCCGTGTGGCAGCTGCTCGGCAACTCGCTGTTCATCGCGGGCGGCGCGGTCGTCGGGAACGTACTGAGCTGCTCGCTGGCGGCGTACGCCTTCGCCCGGCTGCGTTTCCGCTTCCGCGGTCCGCTCTTCGCGTTCATGATCGCGACGATCATGCTGCCGCACCACGCCGTGCTGATCCCGCAGTACATCATCTTCAACCAGCTCGGCATGGTGAACACCTACTGGCCGCTGATCCTGCCCAAGTTCCTTGCCACGGAGGCCTTTTTCGTCTTCCTCATCGTGCAGTTCATGCGGGGGCTGCCGCGCGAACTGGAGGAGGCGGCACGGATCGACGGCTGCGGCCCGTTCAGAAGCTTCTTCCTGGTGATCCTCCCGCTCACCCGTCCGGCGCTCATCACCACGGCGATCTTCACCTTCATCTGGACCTGGAACGACTTCTTCACCCAGCTGATCTACCTCTTCTCACCGGAGAAGTTCACGCTCACGCTGGCGCTCAGGTCGTTCGTGGACGCGTCCAGCCAGTCCGCGTTCGGCCCGATGTTCGCGATGTCGGTGATCGCCCTCCTCCCGATCGTGCTGTTCTTCCTCGCCTTCCAGCGGTTCCTGGTCGAGGGCATGGCCAACTCCGGGATCAAGGGATGAGCGCCGGACAGGCCCGCGAGACGGGCGAGATCTTCGGTCCGCGCATGACGCTGTTCGCGGACGTGCTGAGCGTCGGCGTCTGCACGGCCCTCGTGTCGCTGCCGGTCGTCACCCTGCCGGCGGCACTGTCCACGGCGTGCGCGGTCCTGCGCGGCGCCCGCGAGGACCAACCGGCCACGGCAGGACGGTATTTGACGACCCTGCGGCGACGCCTGCGGGCCGGGGACCTCGCGGCCGGGGCGCTGTTCCTGACCGGCGCCCTGCTGCTCTGGGCGGACCTCGCCCTGGCCCGCGCGGGACTGCCCGGAGCCCCGCTGTTCGCCATCGTCGCAGCCGCCATCGGCGCGTACGCGGCCGTCGTGGGCCTTCGCGCCTGTGGGCGCCCCGAGTCGCTCACCGGCTGGCGGGCGGTGGTGGGCGGGGCTGCCCGGGACTCCGTACGGGACGTGGGCGGCAGCGGTCTCGTCCTGCTCGCCGTCGCGGCGGCCGTGTTGTGCGCCTGGATGCTGCTGCCGCTGGCGTTCCTGGCGCCGGGACCACTGGCGTTGGCGCTCACGGCGGTCGACATACGGATGCCGCATCGGCCGGAGGGGTGACAGCACCACCCGAGTGACGTACGCCATAGGCCCGCGCCGGAACTCAGGGGGGTGCGCGCCCGACTTCTGGACCGTCACGGCCCGGACCGGCCGACGCCGTGCGATCTGGAGAACCGGAATGGGCGAGTCCCGACAACCCTCCCCGAGCACGGGCGCTGGTACGAGTGCCGGCGCGAACGCGGGCGCGGCGCTGCGGAAGCTGGTGCCGCCGCCCGCGCTGTGCGGCTTCCTGCTGCTGCTCGCGCTCATGTTCGTGGCGTCGTACGCGGCCGGTGCCGCCGTCGGTCCCGTGGCGCCCGGCATGCACGAGACCGGCACGAGCCGCGACGGGGACGACGGCGGCGACGGAGACGGCGGCGGGGGCGGGGGCGGCATGGACATGGACATGGGAGACACACACGGGAGCGGCGGTCGATGAGTGCCGAACCGGTGGCCGTCGTCGTGACGACCGACCTGACCGTCGGCGGGATGACCTGCGCGGCCTGCGTGAACCGTGTCGAGAAGAAGCTCGCCAAGCTGGACGGCGTCACCGCGACCGTCAACCTGGCCACCGGGCGGGCCCGGGTGAGCCATCCGGCCCATGTCCCTCCCGAGGAACTCGTCGCCACGGTCGAGAAGGCCGGCTACACGGCAGCCCTCCCCGCCCCTCCCGAGCGGCCGGAAAGCGGGAACGAGGACGGGGACGAGTCCGAGTCCGAGGGCGCCCGGCAGGAGCGCGAGCGGCTGACGGTCACGGCGCTGCTCGCCGTGCCGGTGCTCGTCCTGTCGATGGTGCCCGCATGGCAGTTCCGCAACTGGCAGTGGCTGTGCTTCGTACTGGCCGCGCCGGTGGCGGTGTGGAGCTCCTGGCCCTTCCACGTACGGGCGTTGCGCGGGCTGCGGCACTCGACGGCGACCATGGACACGCTGGTCTCCCTGGGTGTGGCGGCGTCCTTCTCCTGGTCGGCCTACGCGCTGTTCCTCGGCGGCGCGGGCGATCCCGGGATGCGGATGCCGTTCAGTCTGCTGCCCTCGGCGTCGGAGGGCCCCGCGCACATCTATCTCGAAGCGGCCGTGGGAGTACCGCTGTTCGTGCTGGCCGGCCGTTTCCTGGAGGCACGGGCCCGGCACGGGACGGGGGCGGCGCTTCGGTCGCTCGCCCAACTCGCCACCAAGGAGGTCTCGGTACGCGAGGGCGGTTCCGAACGGCTGCTTCCCGTCGAGCAGTTGAGGACGGGGCACGTCTTCGTCGTACGTCCCGGGGAGCGGGTCGCCACCGACGGGGAGGTGACGGAGGGGAGTTCCGCCGTGGACCTGTCCCTGGTCACGGGCGAGAGCGAGCCGGTCGAGGTCGGTCCGGGCTCGGCGGTGGTGGGCGGTGCCGTCAACGCGGGCGGGCTGCTGCTCGTACGGGCCACGGCGGTCGGCGCCGATACCCAACTCGCCCGAATCACCAAGCTGGTGACGGAAGCTCAGGCGGGAAAGGCGCGGGCGCAGCGGCTGGCCGACGCGGTGGCCGGGGTGTTCGTGCCGGTGGTACTGGCGCTCGCCGTGACCGTGCTCGGGTTCTGGCTCGGTGCCGGGGCCGACCCGCAGGCGGCGGTCACCGCCTGCGTGGCGGTACTTGTCGTGGCCTGTCCGTGCGCACTGGGTCTGGCGACACCGACCGCGCTCATGGCGGCCACCGGGCGTGGCGCCCAACTGGGCGTCCTGGTCGCCGGGCCGCAGGCACTGGAGTCCCTCCAGCACATCGACACGGTCGTACTCGACAAGACCGGCACCCTCACCTCCGGCCACATGAGCGTCGCCCGGGTCACCGCGGTGCCCGGCGGGCTCGGGCGGGAGGCGGTGCTGCGGCTGGCCGGCGCGGTGGAACAGGGCTCCGAACATCCGCTGGGACGCGCGATCGTCTCGTACGCACAACGGACCCTGCCCGAGCGGCCGTTGCCGGACGTGGGGGAGTTCGGCGCCGAGGCGGGCCGCGGTGTCCGGGGCAGGGTCGAAGGCAGGCTGGTCGAAGTCCTCGCGCCTGACGACGAGTTGCCCGCGGCGCTCGCGGACGCGCTGCAGATGGCGGAGGCCGCCGCGTACACCCCGGTCCTGGTCCGGGTCGACGGCGTGCCCGAGGCGCTGATCGAGATCGGTGACGTCGTGCGGCCCGGGAGCTACCGGGCGGTGGACCGGCTGCGGAGGCTGGGGGTGCGGCCGGTGCTCGCCACCGGGGACAGGGAAGCCCCGGCCCTGGCGGTCGCCTCCGCGCTCGGCATCGAGGAGGTGCACGCCCGCTGCACACCGGAGGAAAAGGCCGCCCTCGTACGGGAGTTGAGGGAGGACGGCCGCCGGGTCGCGGTCGTCGGTGACGGTGTGAACGACGCCGCCGCGCTGGCCGGAGCCGATCTGGGGATCGCCATGGGCGGCGGGACGGACGCGGCCATCGGCGCCGCCGACGTGACACTCGTACGCGGTGACATCGAGGCACTGGGTGACGCCGTACGGCTTGCCCGGCGCACCCTCGGCACCATCAGGGTCAACCTCCTGTGGGCCTTCGGCTACAACGCCGTGACCGTGCCGCTCGCCATGGTGGGCCTGCTCGATCCGATGGTGGCCGCGGCGGCCATGTCGGTGAGTTCGCTGCTCGTGGTCGGCAACAGCCTGCGGCTGCGCGCCTGGCAGCCGACGCGAACCCGGAGCCGTACACGATGACGCGGACGACCGACCCGCATCCGTGGCGTCCTACCCGACGCCGCCTCACCGACACCCTGCTCACCGCGCTCGCGCCCGTCGCCGCGTGCAGCGTCGCGCTCGGCGCCCTGACCACCTGGGTCGCCGCCGGCCGGGCGGGCGATCCGGCGCGGATCGAGGTCACCGCCGGGCGCGTCTTCCTTCCGTACGGCGACACCCGGGACACCGCCGCGTTCTTCCGGATCACCAACTCCGGGGACGCGGACGACCGGCTCGTCCGAGTCTCCTCGCCCGGCGGCGGTGAGGTCACGCTCGGGCGCCACCGCACCACGGGCGGCGGCGCCGCGTACCGGGACCCGGTGGACTCGGCCGCCGTCCCCGCCCACGGGGGCCTCACCATGTCCCCGCACGGCCTCGACGTGATCCTGCGGGCGGGCCCGCGGTGGGAACTCGGCGATCCGGTCCCGTTCACGCTGCACTTCCGGCGCAGCGGGCCGGTCACGGTGGAGGCGGTCGTGGTCGGCCCGGGCGACGTACGTGCCTCACCGTGACACCCGGCCGCCGGATGCGGGGCCGAGGTCCGTCATGACCGCGGGGTGGGGGACACGCACGGTACGGGCCGCGGTGTTCGCGGCCGTCTGCGTGCTGCTCGCCGCCCTCGGGCACGTGATGATGTCCGGCTCCCCGGTGCCCTGGTGGACGATGGCCGCCGGGGGTGTCCTGACGGGCGGCGCGGGCTGGTGCCTGGCCGGCCGTGAACGCGGTCTGCCGCTGATCGTGTCGGTGGTGGTCGTCGCCCAGGGGCTGCTCCACGCGGGGTTTTCCCTGGCCCAGTCGGGTTCCGCCGGGCGCGACATGGATTCCACGCCCATGGATTTCACGCCCATGGCTTCCGCGCACATGGGCTCCGTACCCATGGGGTCCATACACACGGATTCCGCAGACGCCATGGACATGGGACACATGGGTTCGGGGCCCATGGCTCACCCGGCGCACGACATGGACGGCATGTCCTCGCTGGGCATGCTGATCGCCCACCTGCTGGCCGCGCTGCTGTGCGGTCTGTGGCTCGCGTACGGCGAGCGCGCGGCCTTCCGCATCCTGCGGGCCGTGGCCGGGAGGCTGGCCGCACCACTGCGGCTGCTGCTCGCCCTGCCCGTACCGCCGCACCGGCCACGCGTCCGCGTACCCCGCCGCTCCCCGGACCGCTCGCTGCGACGGCTGCTCCTCGTCCACGCGATCACCTCACGAGGTCCGCCCGTCGGGACCGCTGTCGCCTGAGACAGCCGGATCCCCGAGGCGCCGCCCCGCGTGCCTCGGGCACCGGCCGTACGCACCTCCCGGTACGGCCGGCCGCACCCCACGCGCCGGACCGACGCGCCAACCGTCCACGTGCCCTCGCGGAACCAACGCGCCAACGCATCCACGCGCGCACGCGCCCACGTGTTCACGTGCCCACGCGCGCCGTCGGTCCGGATCCCGGATGACCCGAGAAGGACAACTGGTGATCACTCCAGCCCTGCCCGCTTCGCACGACAGATCGCACGACAGGAGCGACGAGTCGATAACCGCCTGGGCACTGGCCGCCCGGGGCGGCGACCCGGACGCCGTCGAGCGTTTCGTCCGCGCCCTGCACCGCGACGTCGTGCGTTACGTGGCCCATCTCTCCGCCGATCCCCAGGCCGCCGACGACCTGGCCCAGGACACGTTCCTGCGGGCGCTCGGCAGCCTGCACCGGTTCGAGGGGCGCTGCTCGGCCCGTACGTGGCTGCTGTCCATCGCGCGTCGGGCGGTGATCGACAGCTTCCGGTACGCCGCCGCCCGGCCGCGTCTTTCCGACGTACAGGACTGGCGGCTGGCGGTCGAACACGCCCAGCCGCACGGCCTGCCCGGTTTCGACGACGGGGTCGCGCTGCTCGATCTGCTGGCCGCGCTGCCCGACGAGCGCCGTGAGGCGTTCGTGCTCACCCAGCTGATGGGGCTGCCGTACGCCGAGGCGGCCGAGCTCAGCGACTGCCCCGTCGGAACCGTCCGCTCCCGGGTGGCCCGCGCCCGCGCCACCCTCGTCGACCTGCTCGCGGAGGCGGACGCACCGGCCGCACGCGGGCACGGCGTGCACGACGGGCACGGCGGGCACGCGGATCCAGCGTTCGAGCCGCGCAATCGGGCCGCCTGACCCGCCCGCTCCGCAGCCCTTCGAACAGCTTTCAAATACCCCCGGGGGTACATGCTAGTGTCCCTCATATACCCCCGGGGGTAATTTTCGTTCGGAAGGAGTGCCCGACGTGTTCTTCGTTGACACCATCGAGGTGGCGGGGCTCGGCAATCGCAGCTACCTGGCGGGCGGCGAGCGGGAGGCCGTCGTGATCGATCCGCCGCGTGACGTCGACCGGGTGATCGCGGCGGCGGTCCGGCGAGGTGTGCGGATAGCGCACGTCGTCGAGACGCACGTGCACAACGACTACGTCACCGGCGGTCCGGAACTGGCCCGGCTCACGGGCGCGGCCTACCTCGTCCCGGCCGGAGCCCGCGTCTCCTTCGAGCGGACACCGGTGCGCGACGGGGACAGCACGGTCGTCGACGCCGACGCGGGTCTGGCCCTGCGCGCGCTCGCGACCCCCGGTCACACCCCGCACCACACCTCGTACGTCCTGGAGGAGAGCGGGGCCGCGGTCGCGGTCTTCACCGGCGGGTCGCTGCTGATCGGCACGGTCGGGCGCCCCGACCTGGTCGAACCGCGTCTGACCGAGGACCTGGCCCGCGCCCAGCACGCCTCCGCCCACCGGCTCGCCGCCGAACTCCCCGACGAGACGGCGGTGTTGCCCACCCACGGCTTCGGCAGCTTCTGTTCCGCCGGCCGCGCCGAGGGCGACGCCACCACCATCGGCAAGGAGAAGTCGGCCAACGAGGCGCTCACCCGGGACGTGGACACCTTCGTCGCCGATCTGCTGGCAGGGCTGGACGAAGTCCCCGCCTACTACGCGCACATGGGCCCGGCCAACGCCGCGGGCCCCGTGCCCGTCGACCTCACCCCACCGGCCGTGGCCGACGCCGACGAGATCGCCGCCCGGCTGGCCGCGGGGGAGTGGGTGGTCGATCTGCGCAACCGGGTCGCCTTCGCAGAAGGGCATGTCGCGGGCTCGTTCAACTTCGAGGCCGAGGGCCAACTGGCCACGTATCTGGCCTGGTTGATCCCCTGGGGCAAGCCGGTGACACTGCTCGCCGAATCGGCCGCGCAACTGGCCGCCGCCCAACGTGAGTTGGTCCGGGTCGGCGTCGACCGCCCGGCCGCCGCGGCCACGGGTGAACCCTCGGCATGGGTACGCGAAGGTGAGCCCCTGGCCGCCTTCCGCCGGGGCACGTTCGCGGACCTCGCCGACCTCGTTGGCCTCGCAGGTCGGCACCCCGGGGACGGCCTCGTCGTACTGGACGTCCGGCGGTCGTCCGAACGCGCCGGCGGCTTCGTCGAGGGCTCGGTCCACATCCCGGTCCACGCCCTGCACCGACGGCTCGACGAGATTCCCGGGGGCGAGGTGTGGGTGCACTGCGCGGGCGGCATGCGCGCCGCCATCGCCGCCTCTCTGCTGGACGCGGCGGGCCGTCAAGTCGTCGCCGTGGACGACGCGTTCACCGCGGCGGAGCAGGCCGGCCTCACCGTCCGGACCGCCTGAACACGCATCGGTACGAGGGCCGGTCCTCGCGTGGGACGGCCCCGGTGCGAACCCGGCCCTCCTGCGGCAGCCGCCCTCCAGTCACCAGAAAGAAGCGAGACCGTGCCGATGAACGCCCTCCCCCTGCCCCGTGCTCCCGGCCGCGCCGGCAGCCTTGAGAACGGCACGGTGGCGTGAGCCCTCTCATACTCGCCCTGACGGCCGGTGCCGTCATCGGGCTGGCGCTCGGTGCGCTCGGGGGCGGCGGCAGTGTCCTGGCCGTTCCCGCCCTGATCTATCTGCTCGGTTTCACCCCGGTCGCGGCCAGCACCGCGAGCCTCGTCATCGTGACCGCGACCTCGGCCACGGCGCTGTACGGCCACGCGCGTGACGGTCAGGTCCGCTGGCGTACGGGGGCGCTCTTCGCGGCGGCGGGCATCGGCCCGGCGCTGCTGGGCGGCGCGGTCGCGGGCCGCCTGCCCGACGCCGCGCTGACCGGGGCCTTCGCCGTGGTCGCGGCCTTGGTGGCGGTACGCATGCTGCGTTCCCGGCAGAGTTCGGACGACGCCCGGCCGGTCAGGTCCGCACGGGCCGCGGCGGCCGGTGGCGGGCTCGGCGCGGTCACCGGCGTACTCGGAGTCGGCGGCGGCTTCCTCGCCGTACCGGCGCTCGTGGGCGTACTCGGGCTGCGGATGAGGGAGGCGGTGGGCACCAGCCTGCTCGTCATCACCGTCAACTCGCTCGCCGCGCTCGTGATGCGCGCCGGTACCGCCGACGGCCTGGACTGGGCCGTCATCGCCCCCTTCGCCGGGGCCGCGATCCTCGGCGCATGGGACGGCAAACGCCTCGCCGCGAAGGTGTCCGGCCCCACGCTCCAACGGGTCTTCGCCCTGGTGCTGCTCGCGGTGGCCGCCCTCATGCTCATCGACACGGCGGTGTGACGGGCCCGGCCGCTCGATCACTGCAGCGTGCCTCCAGCCGTTCAGTACCTGCAGCCCTCCAGTACCTGCGGTCCTGCAGCACCTCCAGCACCTCCAGCCTTCCAATACCTCCAGCCTTCCCGTAACTCCCAACACACAGGAGCACCTCAGCCATGACCGTTTCCCGCACGCCTGTCGTCGTCCTCGGCGTCGGCCAGGCCCGCAGTCGGCTGCACGACCTCACCGTCATCGACGTACGGACGCCCGGTGAGTACGCCTCGGGTCATGTGCCCGGCGCCCTGAACATCCCGCTGGACCAGGTGCGGCGGGCGCTGCCCGAACTACGGCACGCCGCCGAGCGCGGTGACGTCCTGATGGTGTGCGCCTCCGGCAACCGCTCCCTGACCGCCTGTGAACTGCTGGCCGGAGAGGGCATCGCCGCGGCGACCCTTGCCGGCGGCACGACAGCGTGGGCCGCCGAGGGCAACGACGTGGACCGGCCCGCGGCCAACGCTGCCCGGGGCGGCTGGGCCATGGAACGCCAGGTGCGGTTCACCGCAGGCGCTCTCGTACTCGTCGGACTGGCCCTGGGACTGTTCGTCCATCCGGCCTTCCAGATCCTCTCGGCCGGGGTGGCGGGCGGCCTGGTCCTCTCCGCGCTCACCGACACCTGCACCATGGGGGTCCTGCTCGGCAGGCTGCCGTACAACCGCCCTCGCGCGGCCGACCTGGAGGCCACGCTGGCTGCTCTGCGCAGTCGCTGAGGGGGGCGAGGGCGGTCATCCCTGTGCCGAGTCGGCGGGGCGGAAGGTGACCGACGTACCCGAGAAACGGGCGGTGAGGCCGTCGTCCGTGGTGGTGACCGAGCGAAGACGCAGCCCGTCGGGGATGTTCCGCAGCTGGATCGGCTGCTCGAAGACCTTGTCGAGCAGTGCCTGACCGGCGTCGGGCAGTGCGCCGCTCGTCACCCGGAAGTCCTCGAAGGCGATGCGGTTGCCGGAGACCGCGGACACCTTCACCGTCACGGTGATCCCGTCGCCGAAGGGCATCGCGATCCTCGCGCCGATCCGGCCGGGCCGGTCGCCCTGGGACACCTCAAGACCGAGGGCGTCGGACACATCGGTGTACGACAGACGGGCGGTCGCTTCGGCACTGCGCGCCCGCGCCTCGCTGCCGTCGTCCGACTTCTTCAAGTCGTCGAGCCCGAGGTCGAGTTCGGTCACCGGCAGCGGGCGGGTGGCCTCGTCGGCGGGTATGTCGCGGGCGGTGATGTCCACGTGCCGCAGGGTGCCGGACGCCACCTGGGTCAGCACGGGGAAGCCGCGCACGTGGACCTCGGGCCGCGTGGGCGTACCCATGCCCTCCTGGAACGCCTCGGCCGTACCCGACTCCACCCGCGCCGCCACGACACGGTCGACCACCACGGGGACGAGGATCAGCGCGCACAGAGCGGTGAGGGAGATGACGAGCGGCAGCCGATGTGTCCGCGAGGCGTCCGACTGGTACGCGAAGTCGTCCTGGTACGCGGAGTCGTCGCGGTATTCGGGGTGGGGGCGGTACATGAGTTCTCCTGTCGCGTGTACGGGGTTGCTGGGTGCCCGAGTCGGGCTTGTCGCCGGGGCTACTGGGCATGGCACCCGGGCTGGTCGGCATCGCTCAGGCGGCGAACCGTCGAGGCCGCGACATCTCGGTCGGCGCCCGCGGCGATCAGAGTGGTGGTGGCGGCGCCCGTGCCGTCGTCGGCCCAGATCCCGGAGTTGACGCTGTCGAGCAGGGCCAGAATGTGCGCTTCGAGGGCTCTGCTGAGCGGGCCGGGCGGGACGCCTGTGCGGAAGACGCCCTGCTGCTGGCCGCGGGCCAGGATCCCGGCGACCCTGTCGCGGACGGGATCCAGGAGCCCGCTGAACCCGTTGGCCCCCAGGTCCTGGCGGGCCAGCCCGATGAGCGTGCGATAGCGGTCACCGACCGGCCAGAGGGTGAGAACGACACGCGCCAGGGCGGTCGCGGCATCCGGAGCCCGACCTGTGACCGGCCCCGGCGCGTCGATGGCGGTGATCGCGACGCGAATCGCCTCCCCCGCGTCCGCCGCGAGCCCCCCGATGAGTGCGGCCCGCCCCGCGAAATGCGCGTACACGGTACGACGCGCCACACCGGCCGCCTCGGCGATGTCACCGAGGCTGCTGTCGGCGTTGCGCCCCAGTTCCCGCCGGGCCGCTTCGAGGATGCGCGTGCGGGTGGCCCGGGCCGTACGGCTGAGGGGTTCGTGCGTCGCTGGCGGGCTGGTCACATCGGTACCTCGGCAGGCAGGCAGGCAGACGGGCAGACGGGCAGACAGGCAGACAGGCAGACAGACGGGCAGGGAGGGCTACCGAGATATTTGCACATCGACGGGCAATAAACTAGTCTGCACATCGATGGGCAATTAAGTCGCCCCGCTTGCCCCTCTCGTCCCACTCACCCCCCCCCGGGAGCCTCCGATGCCGCTCTTCGCCAACACACCCGTCGAGAAGATGACAGGGCCGTACTCACGGCGCCGGCTCGCCCTGCTGGTGCTGTGTCTGAGTCTGCTGATCGTGGTCATGGCGAACACGTCACTGATCGTGGCGGCGCCGGACATGACCACGGACCTGGGCCTGAGCAGCAGCGACCTGCAGTGGGTCATCGACGGCTACACCGTTCCGTACGCCGCGCTGATGCTCGTCCTCGGCTCGATCGGCGACAAGTACAGCCGTCGCGGGGCGCTGGTCGCGGGCCTGGTGATCTTCGCGGGCGGCTCGGTGATGGGCAGCCTGGTCGACGAGACGAGTCTGGTCATCACGGCCCGCGCGATCATGGGCGTCGGCGCGGCGGTGGTCATGCCGGCCACGCTGTCCCTGCTGGTCGCGATCTTCCCGAAGCGGGAGCGGGCCAAGGCCATCACGGCCTGGACCGCCACCTCCGGCCTCGCCATCGCGGTCGGCCCGCTGGTGGCCGGCTGGCTCCTGGAGGACCACGCCTGGGGCTCGACCTTCCTGATCAACGTCCCGATCGCCGTCGTCGCCGTGATCGGCGCGCTGATGCTGGTTCCGCCGTCGAAGGCGGCGAACGCCGGCCGGATCGACTACGTGGGCGGACTGCTGTCGATCGTCTCGGTCGGCTCGCTCGTCTACGCGATCATCGAGGGCCCGCACTTCGGCTGGGGCACCGGCCCGGTCACCGCCGCGGTCGTCGCGGGCGTGGGCCTGCTGGCCTTCGTGCTCTGGGAGCTGCGCCACCCGCACCCGATGCTGGACGTGCGCAGGTTCGCCCAGCGTCCCTTCAGCGGTTCGATGCTGGCGGTGCTGTTCTTCTTCTTCGGCACCTTCGGGGCGATCTACTACTCCACCCAGTTCCTGCAGTTCGTCCTCGGCTACGGCGCGCTGGAGACCGGCGTCCGTCTGCTGCCGCTGGCCGGCGCGGTGTTCGTCGGCGCCGCGGCCACCGGGCGCCTGACGCCGAAGCTGGGTATGAAGGCCATGGTGGTGGCGGGCATGGCGATCGGCACCGTGGGCGTCCTGCTGCTCACCCGGATCGACACGGGCTCCACGTACGCCGACTTCCTGGCGCCGATGATGATGCTCGGGTTCGCGATCGGTCTGAGCGTGTCCCCGGCCACCGACACCATCATGGGTTCGTTCCCGGAGAGCGAGCTGGGCGTCGGCGGCGGCGCCAACGACACCGCGCTGGAACTCGGCGGCTCCCTCGGTATCGCCGTACTGGGCTCGCTGCTGGCCACCGCCTACAAGGACCGGCTTGCCGAGCTGGTCGGCGGGCAGCTGCCGGCCTCCGCGATGGAGACGGCCAAGGACTCGGTCGGCGGCGGTCTTGCGGTCGCCGAGCAGATCGCGAAGACCCCCTCCGCCGGACCCGAGCAGGCGCAGGCCCTGATCGACGCGGTGCACGAGGCCTTCGCCCACGGTGTCGCGCACACCAGCCTCATCGGCGGGATCATCATGGTCGCCGGAACCATGATCGTCCTCGCGGTCCTGCCCGGCCGCAAGGCCGCGAAGCGCGACCAGGAGGAGCAGGAGGAGAGCCGGAAGGAGCACGTGGACGTCGGCTGACGACGGCCACGCGGGCCGGTTCCCGAAGAAGGGGGCCGACCACCAGGAGGCCGGACCCCTGGTCCGGCCTCCTTCCCCATGACGGGTCGTGCCCGAGCGGCGCACGGCCCGGGCGGTGCCGGGAGGGGACGCCCGGCACCGCCCTTCTCATGAACGGGCGGGCTCGGTGCCTGTCCGTGCGCGGCGTTCGGCTCCCAGCCGGGCGTAGTAGTCGATGAGCTCGGGCGCGTCCACGGTGGCCGGGTTGACGACCTGCTCGGCGGGCGCGCCCTGGAGCAGCCGCTTGACGGGGACCTCGAGCTTCTTGCCCGTGCGTGTGTGCGGGACGGCCGGGACTTCGAGGATCTCGTCGGGGACGTGGCGCGGCGAGACACCGGAGCGGATCGCCTCATGAATGCGGTCGCGGAGCGCGTCGTCGAGGACCGCACCGGCCGCCGGGACCACGAACAGCGGCATCCAGTAGCCGCCGTCCGGCTCCTCCGCCCCGATGACCAGGGCCTCGGTGACCTCCGGAAGCCGTTCGACGACGTCGTGGATGTCGGCGCTCCCCAGTCGTACGCCGTTGCGGTTGAGGGTGGAGTCCGAGCGGCCGTGCACGATCACCGAACCGTGGGAGGTGAAGGTGATCCAGTCGCCGTGCCGCCACACACCGGGATACGTGGAGAAGTACGCGTCGTGGAAGCGGGTGCCGTCGGGGTCGTTCCAGAAGTACAGCGGCATCGACGGCATGGGGCGGGTGACCACCAGCTCACCGACCTGGTCGACGACCGGGTGTCCCTCGGCGTCGTACGCGGCCAGCGCCACGCCCAGGTGAGGGGCCGACAGTTCCCCCGCCCGGACGGGTGTCGTGGGTGCGCTGCCCGCGAAGCCGGAGACGATGTCCGTACCACCGCTGATGGAGGCGAGCAGGACACGGTCGCCGACATGGTCGCGGACCCAGGGGTAGGCGGAGGCCGGCAGGGCGGATCCGGTGCAGCCGACCACGCGGACTGACGACAGGTCGTGCACGGACGGGTCGATGCCGAACTTGGCCATCCCCAGCAGGTATTGGGGACTCGTGCCGAAGACGGTGACGCGGTGGCGGGCGGCCAGCTCCCACAGGATGTCGGGGCGGGCGAGCGGTGCCGGACTGCCGTCGTACGTACAGGTCGTGGCGCCCGTCAGCAGGGTGGAGGCGACCAGGTTCCACATCATCCAGTGGGTGGTGGTGTACCAGAGGAGGCGGTCGCCGGGGCCGAGGTCGGAGTGCAGGCCCAGGGTCTTCAGGTGCTCAAGGAGGACGCCGCCGTGGCCGTGCACGATGCCCTTGGGCAGGCCGGTCGTGCCGGAGGAGAAGACGACCCACAGCGGGTGGTCGAACGGCACCGGCGTACAGGTGAGTTGTTCCGCGCGGGTGGCCGCGTCCTCCCACGGGACCGCCAGGGAGGGGTGGTTACGAGACAGCCGCGGCAGGCCCACGTGGTCGACGAGCAGGGTGGCCTTCAACGTCGGCAGCGCGCGGGCCAGTTCGAGGGCCGCCTCGCGGCGGTCGTGGGCGGTGCCGTTGAAGAGGTAGCCGTCGGCGGCGATCAGGACGGTGGGTTCCAGCTGGGCGAAGCGGTCGGCGGCGGCCTTCGGCGCGTAGTCCTGTCCGCACACCGACCACACCGCGCCGAGGCTCGCGGCGGCGAGGAACGCCACGATGGCGTGCGGGGTGTTGGGGAGGTAGCCGACGACCCGGTCACCCAGGCCCACGCCGAGGTCACGCAGGGTCGCGGCGACGGAGGCGACCTCGGCCCGCAGTTGGCCGGCGCCGACCGGGCGGGCCGAACCTGTCTCGTCCATCGCGATGATCGCGGGCCGGTCGGGGCTCAGGCCGCGCAGGGCGTGCTGGGTGTAGTTGAGGGTCGCCCCGGGGAACCAGTGGGCCCCCGGCATGGTCTCCTCGGCCAGCACCCGCTCGTACGGACGGTCCGCGTCGATGTCGAAGTACTCCCACACCGCACCCCAGAAGCCCTCCAGATCCGCGACGGACCAGCGGTGCAGCGCGGCGTAGTCGGTGTGGTCGCTGTCCGCCCCGACTCCTCGGTGCCGGGCGGACCGGCGGGCGAAGTCCACGATGCGACTGGCCGCCGCGGCCTGCGGATCGGGAGTCATGAAGGGGTCCGGGTACGGCCTGGTCATCGTGTGGCGCTCCTCAACAGGCTTGTCTCGATGGTCCGTTGGGCTGGCAGGGGCTTTCGTGTGCTGTGCAGCAGGGACGCCCAGCCCGCGGTGTCGGTGAAGTCGTCGGCGCCGGACGGGACGACGTCCATGACCACGCGGTCGGGGCGCAGCAGCACGGCGTCCGCCCGGCCCTCGCGCAGCCAGGCGGCGAGGCGGCCGTCGTCCCCGAGGCCGGCCACGGGGACGGTCCGGGCGCCGAGTCCGTCGGCGACCGCCCGCAGCGAGGGCGAGGGCGGTGCGGCGGTCAGTACGGCGAAGGAGTCGCCGAGCAGTTCGTCGAGACGTACGCGCCGCCCGTCGACGGCCACCCATGGCTGCGGACAGATTCCGCCCACGAGACCGCGGCCGCCCCGGCGGGTCGGACGGAGGGCGCGTCGGCGCACGAGCGGCCCCGCGGCAAGGGCCGGACTGAGGTCACGGGCGGCAGCCGCGGTCAGTCCGGGGATACGGACGGCCGCGCCCAGAACGCCGCGGCGGAGGGCGGCGGCACCGTCCTGGCCGCCGGTCATGGCCCAGCCCATCGCGACCGCGAGCCGGATCGCATGGCGGGCGTGCGGCCTGCGTTCGCTCTCGTACGTCTCCAACAGCCGCTCGTCCGCGCCCTGTTGAAGGACACGGGCCAGCTTCCACGTCAGGTTGTGGGCGTCACGCATCCCCGCGCCAAGACCCTGTCCGATGAACGGCGGAGTCAGGTGCGCGGCGTCGCCGAGCAGGAAGACCCGCCCCCGGCGCCAGCGGTCGGCGATACGGGCCCGGAAGGTGTACCGCGCCTGCCGCACCACCTCGAAGTCGGCGCCGTACGGGAGGTCCGCCCAGGGAGCGATCAGCTCGCGCAGCCGCTCGTGATCCGGTTCCGGCTCGTCCGGCAGGCGGAACTCCCAGCGGTAACGGTCCTCGCCGATGCGCATGAAGGTCGCCGGCCGGTCGGGATCACAGATCTGGTCGACGCCTTCCCAGCAGCGCACGGGGACGCTTGTGCGCACGTCGACGACCGTCCAGCGCTCCTCGAAGCGCAGGTCCTGCCATCCGGCGCCGACGGCGTCGCGGGTGAGGCTGCCCGCGCCGTCGCAGCCGAGGACGGCGTCCGCCCACAGATGTTCCTCGACGCCGTCCCGGCGGAAGGTCACCCGGACGGGACCGTTGCCGTCCTGGCCAACGCCCACACCGACGCCTGTGCCAGTGTCTGTGCCTATGCCGACGACCTCCGCCCCGGTCCGCAGATCGCACTCCGGGCGGCGGGCCAGGGCGTCGCGCAGCAGCCGCTCCAGCTCCGGCTGGTCGAACATGCTGGTCTGCGGGAAGCCGTGCGCCCCCTGCGCGGCGCGCGGGAACTCGGCCATCACCCGGTGCCGGGCGTCCAGCAGCCGGAGCCCCCGCGCGGGGCGGGCGATCGCGGCGAACTCCTCGCCGACCCCGGCGGCCTGGAGGATCCTGCGCACCTCGTCGTCGGCGGCGACGGCACGCGGCAGCGGGTAGACGTCGTGGTGGCGTTCGAGGACGACGGTCCGTACGCCACGCCGGGCGAGCAGGAGGGCGGCGGTCACGCCCACCGGCCCGGCTCCGACGATCACCACGGGTACGTGTGCCGACCTGGGCGCGGTGTCCCGTGCTCCGGCGGCCTGGTCGACGGTCATGTGCGGCTCACTTCTGCTCTCGGTTCGCGTCGGTCACTGCTCGTCGTTCACCGCGCGTGGGTCATGGCGCGTGGGTCACTGCGCGTGGGTCATGGCGCGTCGGTCACGGGGGTTCGCTGTTCGCCGAGGTCGATCCGCCCGTCCGGCGTGGCGATCGTCGCGGTGATCAAGTCGCCGTCGTGCAGGTAGTGCGGATTGCGGGCCTGGCTCCTGAAGAACGCCTTCCACTTCACGGCGGGCGGCAGGAGCGCCCCGACCTTCTCGACGGCCTTGGGCGGTGCCTTGAGGGCGGTGCCACCGGGGGTGCCGGTGAGCAGCAGGTCGCCGGGGTCCAGGGTCTGGAAGCGCGCGAGCAGGGTCAGCGCCTGTGCCGGGCGGACGATCATGTCGGCCAGGGTGCGGTCCTGGCGCAGGTCCCCGTTGACCGACAACCTCAGCCGCAGATCGAGGAGATGGGCGAACTCCTCCGGCTCCAGCAGACAGAGATAGGGCCCGGTCGGCGTGAAGGTCGGGTACGACTTGCTCTCGTAGAACTGCGTCTTGGTCAGCTGTACGTCGCGGGCGCTGACGTCGTTGGTGAGCACGAGCCCGGCGACGTACGAGGGCAGGTCCTGCTCCGTGACGACGGTGCCCACCGGCAGGGGTGCGCCCATCACCAGACCGAGCTCGATCTCGTAGTCCAGGAACTTCACGTGCGACGGGCGGACGATCGCCTCACCGGGGCCGCTCACCGAGCCGGACGCCTTGCGGAAGAAGGTGGGCGGGATGTCACCGGTGAAGCCCGAATCCCGGGCGTGGCTCCGGTAGTTGACCATCTGGGCGACCACCCGGCAGGGCGTGGTGACCGGGGAGAGGGCCACCAGGTCGGCGACGGCCGTGCCGGTGTCGTCGGAGGCGGCGGCTTCCCTGACGGTCTCCCGGACCGCGGCGAGGTCGGCCAGCAGTTCGGCGGTGGTGACGGCCTTGGTCTCGATGCGGACGGCGCGCGAGTCGCGCACCACCCACCAGCCGTCGGCGGTGCGCAGGATGTTGGTGCTCATGTCATTGCCTTCATCAGGGGGTTGGGGGGAGGGGGCATGGGATCGGGGGAGCAAGGAACAGGAACCAGGAGGTCAGGTCGGGGCGGGGGAATCAGGTGTTCACGGCTTTCAGCAGGCCCAGCAGTCGTGCCGGGTCCAGTTCGTTGTCGCCGCGCAGGGCCTGGATGACATCGCGGACCCGGGCGGGGGAGGGGTTCGCGCCGAGGAAGTCGCGGGTGGCCGGCGGGCCCCACTGGGCGAGGCCGCTCGTCGACATGGGTGCCCAGCCGGGTTCGAGGTCGCGGGAGAACAGGTCGCCGTCGGCGAAGTGCTCCAGCATGAAGCGGTCGGGGTCGCGCCAGTAGTCGAAGAGCTGGCTGCCCTGGATGTGTCGCCCGATGCCCCAACTGCGCTTGTATCCGCGCTCGTTGAGGTACTCCCCGCCCGCGGCGATCGAGTCCAGGTCGGTGACCTGGTAGGCGGAGTGCACATAGCCGTTGCCGGGGCCCAGATGCATGGCCAGGGTGTGGTGGTCGACGGCCAGAGCGCCCCGGTCACAGCGGATGAACGCCATCGTCGGGCCGCGCTCGCGCTGCCCGTCCAGGAAGAGGAAGTCGCTGACGATCATGCCCAGCGTGTCGAGATACCAGTCCAGTGCGCGGCCGAACACCCTTGTCTCCAGGACCACATGGCCCAGGCGCTGGATACGGGACGGCTCACGGGGCGGGCGCTGCGTGGCGTTCGTACGACGGTGATCGGCGCCGAAGTTGAGGAGCAGCGGCCGTTGTTCGGGCAGCGCCGGCAGGTCCTCGCCGCAGTGCACCACGCGCACCGGGAAGCCCGAGGGGTCGAGGAGGTCCACGGCCCTGCCGCCGCCGGGGGCGCCCGTTCCGTCGAGGTCCCGTACGTCGGAGCCGGTGGCGCGGGCCAGCCGGTCGAGATCGGCCCGCTCGGCCGCGCGGAACGCCGGTCCGACGAAGCGGGACGTACGCCCCTCGCGGATCACCATGCAGGGCGAGCCGGCGAGGGTGCCGCGCAGCCACAGCTCGTGCTCGGTGCGGGCGGCGACACTGAAACCGAAGTCGCGGGCGAAGATCTCCGCGCGGTCCAGATCGGGCTTCTCGAACTCCAGCCAGGCCAGGTCGGCCACCTTGATCACGGGGTTTCGGGAGCGTCCGGGGTGCTCGCCCCGCAGGGCGCCCTGCTCGCTGTGGAGGTCCTGGTGGGCTGTCCTGGTCATCGTCTTCTCCAAGCAACATCGCCGTAATGATGAAATCATCAAGTTTGACAATGTCTCCCGTCAAGGGGTCCGGAGTGTTAATTGATGGATTCATCAGAACTGTGATTGGCGTCCGGGCCGTGACTAGACTCTGCGCATGCCTACGAAAGCCCCGCCCGGCAACCGGTTCGAACGGCGTCGAGCCGAGACGCGTCAGGCGCTCGTGCGCGCGGCCCGGCAGATCCTCGCCGAGAACGGTGACACCGGCGTGAGCATCCAGGCGATCGCGGAGCGCGCGGACGTGGGCTTCGGCTCCTTCTACAACCACTTCGCCTCGAAGGCGGAGCTGTTCGACGCGGCCGTCGTGGACGCGCTGGAGGAGTTCGGCCAGACCTTCGACGAGCGGCTGAGCGGGATCGACGACCCGGCGGAACTCGTGGCGGCGGGTTTCAGGCTCAGCGCCAGGATGGCCGACTCGCATCCGGAGCTGATGCAGGTCCTGCGCCGCCGGGGCATGGAGCACCTCCACTCCGACCGCGGCCTCGCTCCCCGCGCCCTGCGCGACCTGGAGATCGGCGTCGCCTCCGGGCGTTTCTCCCCCGTCGATCCGACCGTCGCGCTGTCCGCGCTGGGCGGGACCCTGCTGTCCCTGGTGGAGCTGAGGTTCACCCGCCCGGACATGGACGGCGACGAGGCCGCCGTGAACCTGGCCGAGATGGTCCTGCGCATGCTGGGCGTCCCGGCCGACGACGCCCACGACGTCGCCCGGCGGCCACTCCCCGACCTCGGCTGACGAACGGCTCCGGGCGGCCCAGGAGCCGTGGCCCGCCACCGTGGGAGAATTGAAGAGCCCTTCCCGCCCCCTGCACCCGCAAGGACGTGCCGTGCCCAAGCCCGTGGTCCGTGAGCCGTTGCGAAGCAATTCGCGTTCCAACCGGGCCCGCATCCTCGCCACCGCCCGACAGGAGCTCGGGCGGAACCCCGATGTCACCCTGGAGGAGATCGCGAGGGCGGCCGGCGTCGTCCGCCGTACGCTCTTCGGGCACTTTCCGGGGCGGGCCGCCCTGCTGGACGCTCTCGCCGAGGAGGCGTCCGAGGCCCTGCGAGGCGTCGTGGCCCGTAAGCCGGACGGGGTGGAGGCGCCCGAGCGCGCCCTCGCGCGGTTCGTCCTGTCGATCTGGTCGGTGGGAGACCGCTACCGGCTGCTCCTGGCACTCGCCCGCCAGGATCTGGGCATGGAGCGGGTGTCCGAGGTGCTGGCCCCGGCCCGCGACGAGGCGACGGCCGTCCTTGAGCGGGGGCAGCACGCGGGTGTGTTCCACGACCACCTGCCGGCCGTGGTCCTCAGCTCCGCACTGGAGGCCCTGACCATCTCCCTGCTCGAAAGCGTCAACGCGGGCACGTGGGAGGACGACGGCACGCAGACCGCCGTCGCCACGCTGGTCGCGGCGGGCGTACCGGAGAAGGAGGCGGCCGCGGTCGTCGAGGGCGTGGCGTCGGAGGCGCGGGCGGAGGCTGCAGACGCCGCCGACGCGTAGAGCGCGTATGGGGCGTACGTGGCGTATGGGGCTCTAGGCAACCGGTTCGTCGTGTCGTGGCGTCTTGATCATCGGAAGGAACGTCACGCCCGCACGAACAGGAAGTACGGCCTTGGACACCACAGGATCCCGCTCCGGTCCCAGCACGAGTTCCAGTTCCAGCACCGGTTTCAGTTCCAGCACCGGTTTCAGTTCCGGTTTCGGTCCCGGCTCCCGCGCCGCCCGCTTCAGCTCGCGTCCGAGCCGTCGCACGGCACTGGCCCTGGGCGCCGGAGCGGCGCTGGCGGTCACCGCCTCGACGGCGGCGCAGGCCTCGACCCCCGACGGGGAGAGCCTCGCCGGACAACTGGCCGACCTGGAGCGGGAGTACGCCGCGCGCCTCGGGATCTTCGCCCACGACACGGCCACGGGCCGGACCGTGGCCTACCGCGCCGACGAACGCTTCCCGATGTGCTCGGTGTTCAAGACACTCACCGCCGCGGCCGTCCTGAGGGACCTCGACCGCGACGGCGAGTTCCTGGCCCGGCGCATCCGGTACACCAAGAAGTACGTCACGGCCTCGGGCTACGCCCCGATCACGGGCACGGACGAGAACGTGGCGAACGGCATGACGGTCGAGGAGCTGTGCTCCGCCGCCGTCTCGCAGAGCGACAACGGCGCCGCGAACCTCCTCCTGCGCGAGCTGGGCGGACCGACCGCGATCACCCGGTTCAGTCGCTCGACCGGGGACAGGATCACCCGGCTCGACCGGTGGGAGCCCGAGCTGAACTCGGCGGAACCGTGGCGGCGGACCGACACCACCAGCCCGCGCGCCATCGGGCGGACCAGCGCGCGGCTCGTGATCGGCAGGGCGCTCACGGCCGAGGACCGCGAACGGCTGACCGGGTGGCTGATCGCCAACACCACCAACACCGAGCGCTTCCGCGCCGGCCTGCCCGGCGACTGGATCCTCGCGGACAAGACCGGGGGCGGCTCGTCGTACGGGGTCGCCAACGACGTGGGCGTCGTATGGCCTCCCGGGCGGCCGCCCCTGGTGCTGTCCGTCCTGTCGACCAAGCACGCCGCCGACGGGCCCCAGGAAAACCCGCTGGTCGCCAGGGCGGCCGGGTTGGTGGCGGCGGAACTCACCTGACGGGGCAGATCCTCCGACGTGACGGCCGGGGACACGAATGTCCCCGGCCGGTTGGATCGCATCAGCCGGATCGGATCAGCCGGTGGGTCGCATCAGCCGGATCGGATCAGTCGGTCGGTCGGATCAGTCGGCGGTGGGCAGTTCGGCGCGTACCGCCTGGGCCGCCGCGACCAGGTTGTCCAGGGACGCCCGGGTCTCGGGCCAGCCGCGGGTCTTCAGGCCGCAGTCGGGGTTGACCCAGAGCCGTTCGGCCGGAATGGCCTCAAGTCCCTTGCGCAGCAGGGCGGCTGCCTCGTCCGTGCTGGGCACGCGAGGCGAGTGGATGTCGTAGACGCCGGGCCCGGCCTCGCGCGGATAGCCGTGCGCGGCCAGTTCGCGGGCGACCTGCATGTGGGAACGGGCGGCCTCCAGGCTGATGACGTCCGCGTCGAGATCGTCGATCGCCTGGACGATGTCGCCGAACTCGGCGTAGCACATATGGGTGTGGATCTGGGTGTCCGGCCGGACTCCGGCGGTCGTGAGCCGGAACGCCTCGGTGGCCCACGCCAGATAGCGGGGGCGGTCGGCGGCACGCAGCGGCAGGGTCTCGCGCAGCGCGGGTTCGTCGACCTGGATGACCGAAGTCCCGGCCGTCTCAAGGTCGTTGACCTCGTCGCGCAGGGCGAGGGCGACCTGGCGGGCGGTGTCGCCGAGGGGCTGGTCGTCGCGGACGAAGGACCAGGCGAGCATGGTGACCGGCCCCGTGAGCATGCCCTTGACGGGGCGCCGGGTCAGGGACTGGGCGTACGTCGTCCAGCGCACGGTCATCGGCTCGGGGCGGGAGATGTCGCCGGCCAGGATCGGCGGACGGACGTAACGGGTGCCGTACGACTGCACCCAGCCGTGCTGTGTGGCGAGGTAGCCGGTGAGCTGCTCGGCGAAGTACTGGACCATGTCGTTGCGTTCGGCCTCGCCGTGCACGAGGACGTCCAGGCCGGTCTTCTCCTGGAACGAGATCACCTCCTGGATCTCGGCCTTGATGCGCTCCTCGTAGCCGGCCGTGTCGATGCGCCCGGCCCGCAGGTCGGCCCGCGCGACGCGCAGTTCGGCGGTCTGCGGGAAGGAGCCGATGGTGGTGGTCGGCAGCAGCGGCAGACCGAGGTGGGCCCGCTGCGCGGCGGCGCGTTCGCCGTACGGCTGGGAGCGGTGGGCGTCGGCGTCCGTCACCGCGCCGACCCGAGCCCGCACGGCCGGGTCACGGGTGATGGGCGAGTTGGCGCGGGAGGCCAGGGCGGCCCGGTTGGCGGCGAGTTCGCCGGTGATCGTGCCCGTCCCCTGGGCGAGCCCCTTGGCGAGGGTGACGACCTCGGCCGTCTTCTGCCGGGCGAAGGCGAGCCAGCGCAGGATCTGCGGCTCGATGTCCCGTTCGGCGGTGGCGTCGAGGGGCACGTGGAGCAGTGAGCAGGACGCGGCCACGTCGACCCGGTCGGCCAGCCCCAGCAGGGTGCCGAGCGTGGCCAGGGACTTGGTGAGGTCGTTGACCCAGATGTTGCGGCCGTTGACCACGCCCGCGACCAGGCGCTTGCCGGGCAGCCCGCCGACGGCGGCGAGCGCGTCCAGGTTGGCCGCGGCGGCCTCGGTGAAGTCGAGGGCGAGGCCGTCGACCGGGGCCTTGGCCAGCACCGGCAGGGCGTCGCCGAGCCGGTCGAAGTAAGAGGCGACCAGCAGCTTCGGACGGTCGGTGAGTGTGCCGAGGTCGCGGTAGGCGCGCGTGGCCGCGTTGAGTTCGGCGGGCGTACGGTCCTGGACCAGGGCCGGTTCGTCGAGCTGCACCCACTCCGCGCCCGCCGCCCGCAGATCGGAGAGGACCTCGGCGTACACCGGCAGCAGCCGGTCCAGCAGGGTCAGCGGGTCGAAGTCCGCGGCCACACCGGGCGCGGGCTTGGCGAGCAGGAGATAGGTGACGGGTCCGACGAGGACCGGGCGGGCGGTGAGGCCGAGCGCGAGGGCTTCGCGGAGCTCGGCGACCTGCTTGGCGGAGTCGGCGGTGAAGACGGTGTCCGGGCCCAACTCCGGGACGAGGTAGTGGTAGTTGGTGTCGAACCACTTCGTCATCTCCAGCGGCGCCACGTCCTGGGTGCCGCGGGCCATCGCGAAGTAGCCGTCGAGCGCGTCGGCCTCGACCGCGGCGCGGTGGCGGGCGGGGATCGCGCCGACCATGACGCTGGTGTCCAGGACATGGTCGTAGTACGAGAAGTCGCCGGTCGGCACTTCGTGGATGCCGGCCCCGGCCAGCTGCCGCCAGTTGGTGCGGCGCAGTTCGGCGGCGGTGGCCCGGAGGGCGTCGGCGTCGACGCGGCCCTTCCAGTACCCCTCGATCGCCTTCTTCAGTTCCCGGCCCCTGCCCTGACGGGGGTAGCCGTACACGGTGGCCCGGGCCGCCGCGGCTGCGGACTTCGATGTCACGGAACTCTCCTTCGCGAGATGTCTCCCTGAGATCCCGGGACGGGACGTGGGCGCGAAGGGGTGACGAATCCGGCAGAGGCACCTCGCGCGGCATGCGCGGTCGTCCGCCGGACATGTACGCCTGACCCGCCCACGAGGTCACCGGGATTGTCCGTACGCGATCGGTCGCGCACGGGCAGATGGCAGGTCTTCGGACTCGCGGGCACGCCCTCCGTACGGAGGACACCTACTGGCCGTCGCTTCCCAGGTCCCGCTTCTCGGGGCCCAGTGCGTATGACGGCGTCGTTCCCACTCACCGCTGCGGGGCAGTCCCGGATTCCCACCGGGTTCCCTCTTGCGACGCATCCCGCCTGGCGGACGGGGCGAACCAGCTGCACAGGTCAGCTTAGGCCCTGCCGTCAAATGTCTGACTGCCGGACGGCGTCGTACACATGGAACCCGCGGCCCGTCTTACGGCCCAACAGCCCTGCCTCCACCATCCGTTGGAGCAGCGGGGGAGGGGCGTGGAGCGGTTCCCTGAACTCGTCGTAGAGGGATTCCGCGATCGAGGCGACGGTGTCGAGGCCGATCAGGTCCGCCAGCCTCAGCGGTCCCATGGGGTGGGCGCAGCCGAGTTCCATACCCGCGTCGATGTCGGTGGCCGTGGCGAATCCGGACTCGGCCATGCGGATCGCGGCCAGCAGATAGGGGATGAGCAGGGCGTTCACGACGAAACCCGCCCGGTCCCGTGCATGGACCACGGTCTTGCCGAGGACCCGGGTGGCGAAGTCCTCGACGGCCGCGACCGTCCCCGGCGCCGTGTGGAGCGAGGCCACGATCTCCACCAGCGGCAGGACGGGAACAGGGTTGAAGAAGTGCAGCCCGACGACCCGGTCGGCGCGCCCCGTCGCCATGCCGAGGCGCATGATCGGGAGGGACGAGGTGTTGGTCGCGAGGATCGCCCCGGGATCCTCGACGATCTTGTCCAGCGCGGTGAAGATCTCGGTCTTGGCGTCCGCGTTCTCCACGACCGCCTCGACGACGAGCTGCCGGTCGGCGAGGTCTTCGAGGGCCTGGGTGAAGGCCAGCCGGTCGAGGGCGTCCCGCGCCGAGTCCCGGTCCAGTTTCCCGCGCCGCACCGCCCGGTCGAGGGAGGCCGACACCCGCTCCCGTGCGGCACGGGCGGCCATGGCGTCCACCTCGCAGACGACGGTGTCGAGGCCGGCCCTGGCACACACCTCCGCGATCCCGGCGCCCATCCGGCCGCCGCCGACCACGCCGATTCGGAGGATGTCCCGGCGGATGTCCCGGCTCATGACCGCGCCTCCGCGTGCCGGACGAGGTGACGGCTGTAGGCGTCCGGGGTGAAGAACAGCGGCAACTCGCCTGCCGACGCGGTCCGTTCGAAGAGCTCCCGCACCTCGTCGAGGGCGGCCCAGGGGTGCTGGGCACCGAGCGCGGCGAGTTCGTCGTCGAGCAGTCGCTCCACGGTCTCCCGGTCGACCACCCGGTGCCGCAGCCACTGCCAGACCTGCACCCGCGCGATCTCGGCGGTCGCCGCGTCCTCCATCAGGCCGTCCAGGGCGACGGCCCCCTCCCCGCGCAGCCAGGCGTCGAAGTAACGCACGGCGACCGCGATGTCCGTACGCACCCCTTCCGGTGTGGGCGGCCCGCTGACACGGCGTACCGACAGCAGGTCGGCGGCGGTCACCTCCACGTCGTCGCGGGTACGGTCGAGCTGGTGCGGCCGGTCGCCGAGAACGGTGTCGAAGACCTCCCGGCACACGGGCACCAGGCCGGGGTGGGCCACCCAGGAGCCGTCGAAGCCGTCCTCCGCCTCGCGTTCCTTGTCGAGGCGGACCTTGGCCAGGGCCGCCTCACGCGCGGCCGGGTCCCTGCCGGGCACCTGCGCGGCCATGCCCCCGATGGCATGCGCGCCGCGCCGGTGGCAGGTGCGCACCAGCAACTCGGTGTACGCGCGCATGAAGGGGGCGGTCATGGTCACCTTGGCCCGGTCGGGCAGCAGGAAGTCGGTGCGGTGGCCGAAGGTCTTGATCAGGCTGAACAGGTAGTCCCAGCGCCCCGCGTTGAGACCGGCACTGTGTTCGCGCAGCTCGTGGAGGATCTCCTCCATCTCGAAGGCGGCGGTGATCGTCTCGATGAGCACGGTGGCGCGGACCGTGCCCCGGGGGATGCCGAGCAACTCCTGGGCGAGAACGAAGACATCGTTCCACAGCCGGGCCTCGTACCGGTTCTCCAGCTTCGGCAGATAGAAGTACGGCCCGTACCCGGCGTCGATCTGACGCTGGGCGCAGTGGAAGAAGTACAGCCCGAAGTCGACGAGGGAGGCGGGTACGGGCCGGCCGTCGAACTCCAGATGCTCCTCGACCAGATGCCAGCCACGAGGACGCACCATCACGGTGGCGAGACGGTCGCCGAGCCGGTACTCCCTCCCCTCCTGCGTACTGAAGTCGATCCGCCGCGAGATGGCATCGAGCAGGGTGAGCTGACCGCCGATGACGTTGTCCCAGGTGGGGGCGGTGGCGTCCTCGAAGTCCGCCATCCACACGTGAGCACCGGAGTTGAGCGCATTGACGGCCATACGACGCTCGGGCGGACCGGCGATCTCCACCCGGCGATCGCCCAGCCCGGGAGCCGGCGGCGCCACCCGCCAGGACCTGTCCCCGCGAACGGCGGAAGTGGCTATCGGAAAGTCGAGCGGAGCCCCGGCCGCGATCCGAATCGCCTGCCGCCTCCGCTCCTTCAGGATCTCCTGGCGGCGCTCCCCGAAGGCGTCTGCAAGCCGCCCGACGAAGTCCAGGGCGGCGGGGGTGAGTATCTCGTCGTGACGGTCGCCGGGGGCCGCGAGGACCCGGACGCGGTGTGTGAGTGCGCTGGTGGACATCAGGATCTCCTGATCGGGGGCGGGCGGGGACGGGTGCCGCTGGTGTGCGTGACCGGCGATGGGCGATGCGTCTGGCGCCCCAAAGGGGCGCGGGGCTGTGTCGATATGCGGCTCCGCCGCGTGGGCGCGACCAGCCACAACGCACCCGCACCCAACAACCGGACCCACCAACCGGACCTAGTGGAACTGCTCTTCCTCGGTGGACCCGGCCAGCGCAGTCGTGGAAGAGGCCGGATTCACAGCGGTGGATACGAGGTCGAAGTACCCCGTACCAACCTCCCGCTGATGCCGAACGGCAGTGAACCCGTACCGCTGCGCGGCGAACTCCCGCTCCTGAAGGTCGACATAGGCCGTCATCCCGTGCTCGGCATAACCACGAGCGAGATCGAACATCCCATGGTTCAGCGAGTGGAACCCGGCCAGCGTGATGAACTGGAAGCGATACCCCATCGCCCCCAACTCCCTCTGGAACTTGGCGATCTGGTCGTCATCCAGCGCCGCCTTCCAGTTGAAGGACGGCGAGCAGTTGTAGGCGAGCATCTGGTCCGGGTACTCGGCGTGCATCGCCTCCGCGAACTCCCGCGCCTGCGCGAGATCCGGCGTACCGGTCTCGACCCAGATCAGATCGGCGTACGGGGCGTACGCCAGACCGCGGGCGATGACCGGCGCCATGCCGCCCCGCACCCGGTGGAAGCCCTCCGCCGTCCGCTCACCGGTGACGAACTCGGCGTCGCGCTCGTCGACATCGCTGGTGAGCAGGGTCGCGGCCAGCGCGTCGGTGCGGGCGACGATGACCGTCGGCACATCGGCGATGTCGGCCGCGAGCCGGGCCGCGTTGAGGGTGCGGATGTGCTGCGAGGTCGGCACCAGGACCTTGCCGCCGAGGTGGCCGCACTTCTTCTCGGAGGCGAGCTGGTCCTCGTAGTGAATGCCCGCGGCACCGGCCGCGATCATCGCCTTGGTCAGTTCGAAGGCGTTGAGCGGGCCGCCGAACCCGGCCTCCGCGTCCGCGACGATCGGCGCGAGCCAGTCCGTACGGTCGTCGCCGCCCTCGGCGGTGGCGATCTGGTCGGCCCGCAGCAGTGCGTTGTTGATGCGCCGGACGACCTGGGGCACCGAGTTGACCGGGTAGAGGCTCTGGTCGGGATAGGTGTGCCCGGCCTGGTTGGCGTCGGCGGCGACCTGCCAGCCGGACAGGTAGATGGCCTGGAGCCCGGCCTTCACCTGCTGGACGGCCTGCCCGCCAGTGAGGGCGCCGAGCGCGTGGATGTAGTCCTGCTCGTGCAACTGCCGCCACAGCCGTTCGGCGCCGCGCCGGGCCAGGGTGTGCTCCTCGCGGACGCTGCCGGACAGCCGTACGACGTCCTCGGCGCCGTAGGTGCGCTCGATACCCCGCCAGCGGGGGTCCGAGGCCCAGCGCCGCGTGAGCTCCTCGGCCCGGGCCGCCGTCGCCCCCGCTGTCGTCCTCGCCTCTGTCATGGCCTTCACCGTCTTCCTCGGTTGCGCGATCTGCCAAGCTCCTCGACTCTCGCCGAGAGTGCCTGGCACTGCGTGCCTGCAAGTAAGGCGCGGCCCGCCGTGTTGTCGCCGAGCGGAGTCTCGTCCGGCGGGCTGCACTGGAACTCTGGCATTGGCACTGAGTGCCATCAATGGTGGAGGAATGCCAACTTCTGCGAATCTTCACGGCCCGGTTTGCCAAGTCTGCGAAGGGTGCGTCCGGCCGTTCTTCACATACGCTGGCGACCGTCCGGGACGTGGACGGGGCGACGGGGGAGTGCGGAGGAGCGCGGTGAGCAAGACCTACGCGGGGGCGCGGCTGCGAAGGCTGCGGGAGGAACGCCGGATGAGCCAGGCCGACCTGGCCCGCGCCCTGGCCATCTCGCCCAGCTATCTCAACCAGATGGAGCACGACTCCCGGCCGCTCACCGTGCCGGTCCTGCTGAGACTGACCGAGGCCTTCGGCGTCGACGCCGGCTTCTTCTCGGAGCGCGACACGAGCTGGCTGCTGGCCGACCTGAGGGAGGCACTGGCGGGCGAGATCGCCGAGGCCCGCGTGTCCCCGTCCGACCTCACCGAACTCGCCTCGCGGATGCCCGCCGTGGCCAAGGTCCTGCTCGACCTGGGCCGCCGGAACCAGCTCCTGGCCGAGCGCCTCGCCGGGGAGGCGGACGGCCGGGACGGCGACGGGCACGAGGGACCCCGCTCGCCCCACGAGGAGATCCGCGACTTCTTCTACCGCTGGCAGAACTACCTGCACGACACCGACCTCGCGGCCGAACGGCTCGCCGCGGACATCGGCATCGCTCCCGGGGACGTCCTACGTGCCCTGGCGGCGGCACTCGCGGACCGGCACGGCGTGCGACTGACCACCGAGACCGGCAGCCACCTGCACCACTACGACGAGGCGACCCGCACCCTCCACCTGTCCAACCGGCTCCGCCCCGGACAGCGCGCGTTCCGTATGGCGACCCAGCTGGCCCTGCTGGCGTACGGCGACGAACTGGACCGACCGGCCGCCCAGGACTTCCCCGCCGGTTCGTCCACGTACGCGCTCGCCCGCATCGGCATCGCCAACTACTTCGCCGCCGCGCTGATCCTGCCCTACCGCGCCTTCCACGCGGCGGCCGAGGAGGTGCGCTACGACATCGAGCGCCTCACCGACCGCTTCGGCCTCGGTTACGAGACCGTGTGCCACCGCCTCAGCACCCTCCAGCGCCCACGGCTGCGCGGAGTGCCCTTCTCCTTCGTACGGGTCGATCGCGCGGGCAACATGTCCAAGCGGCAGTCCGCGACCGACTTCCACTTCTCCCGCGCCGGCGGCACCTGCCCGCTGTGGAACGTCTACGAGGCGTTCGCCGCCCCCGGCCGCATCCATGTCCAGATCGCCGAAATGCCGGACGGCAGACGCTACTTGTGGACGGCACGTGCGATCACCCGCCACCGCGGCGGCTGGGGCGAGCCCGGCAAGACCTTCGCCATCGGGCTCGGCTGCGAGCTCCGCCACGCCTCCCGGCTCGTCTACTCCGACGGCCTCGACCTCGACAACGCCTCCGCCGCCACCCCCATCGGCATGGGCTGCCGGGTCTGCGAGCGCCTCGACTGCCCCCAGCGCGCCGCACCGCCCCTGGGCCGGCCGCTGCGGATCGACCAGAACAGCAGCACGTTCGTCCCGTACCCGGTGGCGCACCGGCCGGAGTGAGCACGCGCAGCGCACGCCCGCTGCGACGCGGTCCCGCTCAGTTCTGTCCGGTCCGGTTCAGTCCGACCGGTCCCGTTCAGTCCGTCTCGCCGGCGAACGCCCGCAGGATGCGCTCGGCGGCGAGCGTGGCCGTCAACTCGCCGTCCCTGACCCGCTGTTCGAGACCGGGCCCGAGAGCGCGTACGGCGGGGTCGGAGTGCAGGCGGCCGAGGAGTTCGTCGCGCACCATCGTCCAGGTCCAGTCGACCTGCTGGTCACGGCGTTTGGCGGCGAGACGGCCGGTCGAGTCGAGCAGCGTACGGTGCTGTTCGAGACGCTCCCAGACCGTGTCCAGGCCGGTCGACTCACGGGCACTGCAACTCAGCACCGGTGGCGTCCAGGCGGCGTCGGCGGGGTGCATCAGCCGCAGTGCGCCCGCCAACTCCCTTGCCGCGCCCCGGGCGTCGCGCTCGTGCGGTCCGTCCGCCTTGTTGACGGCGATCACGTCGGCCAGCTCCAGGACACCCTTCTTGATGCCCTGCAACTGGTCCCCGGTCCGGGCGAGGGTGAGGAGCAGGAACGAGTCGACCATGTTCGCGACGGCGGTCTCCGACTGGCCGACACCGACCGTCTCCACGAGTACGACGTCAAAACCGGCCGCCTCCATCACCACGATCGACTCCCGGGTCGCCTTGGCGACCCCGCCGAGCGTTCCGGCGGTGGGGGAGGGCCGGATGAAGGCCGCCGGGTCGACGGATAGCCGTTCCATCCGCGTCTTGTCGCCCAGGATGGACCCGCCCGTCCGGGTCGACGACGGGTCGACGGCGAGCACAGCGACCCGGTACCCGAGCGAGGTGAGCAGCGTGCCGAACGCGTCGATGAACGTCGACTTGCCCACGCCCGGCACCCCGCTGATGCCGATCCGCCGGGCCTTCCCGCTGTGCGGCAGCAGCTCGGTCAGCAACTCCTGTGCCATAGCCCGGTGTTGGGGCCTCGTCGACTCGACGAGCGTGATGGCCCGCGCCACCAGCGCCCGCTTCCCGTCGAGCACGCCCTTCACATAGGTGTCGAGGTCGATCGCCATGGGGCTCAGAGGCCGTGGCCGAGGTCGGTGGCCAGGCGCTCGACCAGGTCGTACGCCGCGTCCGGGATCACGGTCCCGGGCGGGAAGACGGCCGCCGCGCCCATCTCCAGGAGCGTGGGCACGTCCTGCGGCGGAATCACCCCGCCGACCACGATCATGATGTCCTCGCGCCCCTCCTCCGCGAGCTGCTCCCGCAACGCCGGTACGAGGGTCAGGTGCCCGGCGGCCAGCGAGGACACCCCGACGATGTGCACGTCCGCCTCGACGGCCTGGCGCGCCACCTCGCCCGGTGTCTGGAACAGCGGGCCGACGTCGACGTCGAAGCCGAGGTCGGCGAAGGCGGTCGCGATCACCTTCTGGCCGCGGTCGTGGCCGTCCTGGCCCATCTTGGCGACCAGGATGCGCGGGCGGCGCCCCTCGGCCTCCTCGAAGGACTCCACCAGCGTGCGCGTGCGCTCGACGGACGGGGACGCGCCGGCTTCGTTGCGGTACACACCGGAGATCGTACGGATCTGGCTCGCGTGCCGCCCGTACACCTTCTCCAGGGCGTCGGAGATCTCCCCGACGGTGGCCTTGGCGCGGGCCGCGTTCACTGCGAGCTCCAGCAGGTTGCCCTCACCGCCCGCCGCCCGGGTCAGGGCCTCCAGCGAGTCCTGGCAGGCCCGCTCGTCGCGCTCCGCGCGCAGCCGCCGCAGCTTCTCGATCTGCTGGGTGCGTACCGAGGAGTTGTCGACCTTGAGGACGTCGATCTCCTCGTCGGTCTCCACGCGGTACTTGTTCACGCCGACGACCGGCTGGCGGCCGGAGTCGATGCGGGCCTGGGTACGGGCCGCTGCCTCCTCGATGCGCAGCTTGGGGATGCCCGCGTCGATGGCCTTCGCCATGCCGCCCGCCGCCTCGACCTCCTCGATGTGCTGCCAGGCCCGGCGCGCGAGGTCGTACGTCAGTTTCTCGATGTACGCGCTGCCGCCCCACGGGTCGATCACCCGGGTCGTGCCGGACTCCTGCTGGATCAGCAGCTGGGTGTTGCGGGCGATGCGCGCCGAGAAGTCGGTGGGCAGGGCGAGCGCCTCGTCGAGGGCGTTGGTGTGCAGCGACTGGGTGTGGCCCTGGGTGGCCGCCATCGCCTCCACGCACGTACGCGTCACGTTGTTGAACACGTCCTGCGCGGTCAGCGACCAGCCCGAGGTCTGTGAATGGGTGCGCAGGGAAAGGGACTTGGCGTTCTGCGGGTCGAACTGTTTCACCAGCCTGGCCCAAAGCAGCCGTGCCGCCCGCATCTTGGCGATCTCCATGAAGAAGTTCATGCCGATCGCCCAGAAGAACGAGAGCCGGGGCGCGAACGCGTCGACGTCCAGGCCGGCTTCGCGCCCGGCCCGGATGTACTCCACGCCGTCCGCGAGCGTGTACGCCAGCTCCAGGTCGGCCGTCGCTCCCGCTTCCTGGATGTGATAGCCGGAGATGGAGATGGAGTTGTAGCGCGGCATCCGCTGCGAGGTGAAGGAGAAGATGTCGGAGATGATCCGCATCGACGGCTTCGGCGGATAGATGTAGGTGTTGCGGACCATGAACTCCTTGAGGATGTCGTTCTGGATGGTCCCGGCCAACTTCTCGGGCGGTACGCCCTGTTCCTCCGCGGCGACGATGTAGAGCGCGAGGACGGGCAGCACGGCGCCATTCATCGTCATCGACACGGTCATCTTGTCCAGCGGAATGCCGTCGAACAGCTGCCGCATGTCGTAGATGGAGTCGATGGCGACACCCGCCATGCCGACGTCACCGGTCACCCGCGGGTGGTCGCTGTCGTAACCCCGGTGCGTGGGCAGGTCGAAGGCGACGGACAGGCCCTTCTGACCGGCCGCCAGGTTGCGCCGGTAGAAGGCGTTGGACTCCTCGGCCGTGGAGAAGCCCGCGTACTGGCGGATCGTCCAGGGCTGGTTGACGTACATCGTCGGGTACGGGCCGCGCAGATACGGGGCGATGCCCGGGTACGTACCCAGGAAGTCCAGGCCCTCCAGGTCCTGCCCGGTGTACAGCGGCTTGACCGCGATGCCCTCCGGGGTCTCCCAGAGGAGGTCGTCGCCGCCGGCCGCCTTCTTGACGGCGCCGCGCCACTCGTCGGGGCCGCCGTCCACGGTCGGGACCCCCAGCTCGATCCCGGAGAAGTCGGGGATCCGCCCTGTCGGTTCCATCAGGACACTCCCATGCGGTCGAGGGTGGCGGAGAGCACGGCTACGGCGTCACAGCCCGCGAAGACGTAGGCGTCCACACCGGGGTACTGCCCGGGACGCCCGGCGAGGAACACCTGCGTGGCGCCCGCCGACCTGAGGGACGCGGTGACCTCGGCGGCCTGCTCCTCGTACAGCGCGTCACTGGAGCACAGACAGGCCTCGGTGGCCCCGCTGTCCTCGAACGCGCCTTCCGTGACGGGTTCGATGCCGCCCGCCTGGAACAGGTTGGAGGCGAAGGTGAGGCGGGCGGTGTGGGCGGCGGCCGGGCCGAGGGCGGCCAGGAAGATCCGCGGTCGGGTGCCGGTCGCCGCCAGGTGGGCGTCGGAGCGGGCACGCAGGTTCTCGAACGCCTCGTCGCGGCGCACACGCGGGAGGCCGCCGGACGGCGGCTCGGGCGCTGGCTCGCGTGCCACCACCCGCTCGGCGAGGTGCGGGAACTCGCTGACCCCGGTGACGGGTTCACGCCGCTTGGCCAGCTTCGCGCTGCGGGCCGCCCAGGTGGCGGCCAGCTCCTCGCCGACGAGACCCGACCGCAGGGCGGCCGCCTGGCCACCCGCCCGCTCGATGGACTGGAAGAACTCCCAGCCCGCGTGGGCGAGTTCGTCGGTGAGGCGCTCCACGTACCAGGAGCCGCCCGCCGGGTCGATCACCCGGGACAGATGCGACTCCTCGACCAGGATCGTCGAGGTGTTGCGGGCGATCCGGCGCGCGAACGCGTCCGGCAGACCGAGGGCGTGGTCGAAGGGCAGCACGGTGACGGACTCGGCGCCGCCGACCCCGGCCGCGAGCGTCGCGACCGTCGCCCGCAGCATGTTCACCCACGGATCCCGGCGGCTCATCATCACCGGCGAGGTCACCGCGTGCTGCACCTGCCCGCCCGGCACCCCGCAGACCTCGGCGACCCGAGCCCAGAGCCTGCGCGCCGCACGCAACTTGGCGATGGTGAGGAACTGGTCGGCGGTGGCCGCGTACCGGAACTCCAGCTGCGCAGAAGCCTGTTCGACGCTCAGCCCCGCACCGGTCAGCTCCCGCAGATAGGCGACACCGGTCGCCAGCGAGCAGCCCAGCTCCTGCGCGGCGGACCCGCCGGCCTCGTGGTACGGCAACGCGTCGACCGTCAGCGCCCGCAGCCCCGGGTACTCCTCGGCGCACAGCCGCGCGAGAGCGGCGACGGGTGCGAAGTCGAACCCGTCGTCCCCCGTACGGGCCTCATGGCCCAGGGGATCGGCGCCGAGGTTGCCACGGGCGGCGTCGCGCGTGACGCCCCGCTCCTCGTACAGCCGCAGCAACTCCCGTGCGACGGGCTCCACTTCACGCCCCGCTTCCAGGACGACCGGTGCCAGATCGAGGTAGACGCCGTCGAGAACGCTGCCGAGCGACGACACGGGGAAGCCGCCCGCGCCGACGGCCAGCCACAGCGAGGCGACCCCGTTCTCCAGGTCGGCGAGGACCGCGCCGTTGTCGGCGGCCGTGTGCCGCTGGCGTACGTCCCAGCCGCCGAGGGTGTTGCCCTCGGCACGGCCACCTCTTATGAAGGGGGCGAAACCGGGCAGGCCGGGATCCGGCGCGGAGTCGTGAGCGCTGTAGAGGGGCCGGGCGCGCAGCCCGTCCTCGAGCGTGGTGGACAGGGCGTCCTCAGCTGCGTCGTCCGAGACTTCCTTGCCCGACTTGCGCAGTACGCCCGCCACGAGGCGTTGCCACTGCTCATGGGTCGCGTCAGGGAACTCGGCGGCCAGCGAGAGCCCGTCGTCAGGCAGGACCGTCATGCTCGGATGCTAGGTCAGATCAACAGGTGAGCAGCAGAGGGACCCGCTGTGACCTTGACCTCCCAGTGGTTCCCTTGATCCGTGGGCCGGGTTCGTACTACGGGCCGCGGCGTCGACGAAGACGGCGTGGTCAGGCCGCACGCGGGGCGTCGATGCCGATGCCACCTTCGGCGTGGTCGTCGCCGACGGTGGCATCGGCGCGTATACCCGGCCTCGCGAACAATCAGAGGGAAGGTCGTTTTGGTGTTCCGTCTGTGGCCGGTGGGGTCGGCGGCGTGGTTTTCGTGGGTGCGGACGGCTTCGGCACGGGCGGTGACGAGTCCCGCAGGCCGCCGAGCGCCAGGATCGTCATCATCGCCGCGGCCCCCGCCGCCACGGCGAAACCGCCGTGCGCGCCGCCCGTGTCCACCACCCGCCCGGCGACCGCCGCGGCCCCCGCCGATCCTGCCGCGCTCGCGGAGTTTCCCCAGGTGAAGGCCTGGGTGAGGACGGCGCGTGGGACCGCCGAGTCCGTCAGGACGGAGGTGAGGATCAGCAGGACCGGCACGGCGAGTCCGGTCAGGGCGAGGGTGGCACCGATCGCGAGGGGCGCGTCGAGGAAGGTCAGCGGGAGGCTCGCGAGGGTGAGGCAGGCGGCGGCCGCCGCCTGGCGGCGCCGGGGTGAGCCGCCGTGAAACCATGCTCCGTAGGCCCAACCCCCCACCAGGTTGGTGCAGTTGGCGGCGAAGTAGAGCAGCGCCGCCGCGTCCGGCGTGCCGCGTCCGACGGCGTACGCGGCGACGGACACCTGCATCGCGCCGAAGAACACCCCGAGTGCGAGACCGAGCGCGACCTGCCGCAGGAACGTGGAGCGGAGCAGGGCGCGTCCGGCGTGCCGGCGTTCGGCGCGGCCGGTGAGGGGCGGCATGGTGCGGCGCTGGGCGGCTAGGGCGAGCCCGCCGCCCACGACGAGTGCGGCGGCGAGCAGCACCCCGGCGCCCGGGCGGCCCGCCGCACCGAGGACGCTCACCAGAGCCGGGCCGGCCAGGTAGGACACGCCGTTGGCGAGGGCCTCCAGGGCGAAGGCGGTGGGCAGCGCGGCAGCTCGTTCGCCGGACAGCAGGGCGGACCAGCGTGCGGCGGACAGGGCACTGAGCTGGGGCAGCGTCGCCCCGACGAGCACTCCGGCGACGAGGTCCGCGGCGGCGCCGGTGAGCAGCAGCGCCACGGCCCCGGCATGCGCGGCCAGCGCGCAGGGAAGCACCCGCGCCTGCCCGAACCGGTCTGTGAGGCGCCCGAGCTGGGGCCCGGCGACGGCGTCCGCGACAGCGAACCCGCCGGTGACGAGACCCGCGGCGGCATACGACCCGGTGCGAGCGTGCACCAGCCAGACGATGCCGATCCCCGTCATGGCGATGCCCAGACGCCCGACAGCGGCCGGAAGGAAGAAGGCCGCGGCACCCGAAGTGCGCAGCAGAGTGCGGTAGTTCGCCGTAGCCGAAGGCACGACGCATCCCTTTCGCCGCCCGGCGGGACGCGCCACACGGGGTCGTCGGCGTCCGGATTGCCGACCCGTGGCTGCGCCTGAAGCCGTCCAGTGGTGGCGTGGAGAGGGGACGCGCACCCCACGCCGACTACGTCACCGGGCAGATGTCATGCGGTAGTTGATGACCTCCCCGAGCGTAGAGGAACGGCACGCGGAAGCGAACAGGCGAGCGGCCGTCGCCGAACCTCGCGCCGTCAGAGCCAGTCCCGTCGCTTGAAGATGAAGTACAGGCTCACGCACACCACGCCCATCAGGCCGATCGCGAAGGGGTATCCGAAGGTCCAGCCCAGTTCCGGCATGTCGTCGAAGTTCATGCCGTAGATCGTCCCGACCAGCGTGGGGGCGAAGAGGATGGCGGCCCAGGAGGAGATCTTCTTGATCTCCTCGTTCTGTTCGAAGCCCGCCTCGGCCAGGGCTCGCATCTCCGCGTTCTGCTGCTGGGTGACCAGGGTCGCGTTCACCGTGAGGATGTCCGTGAGGGCCTGGCGGAAGCCGTCCACGCGTTCGCTGGTGTGGGTGACGTGGTCGGCGACGTCGCGGAGGTAGCGCTGGAGCTCCTCGTCGGTGCCGTACTTGGCGAAGCCGGCCATCAGGCCGTGCAGCATGCCGACCAGGGGGCGGGTGGCGCGCTGGAACTCGACCATCTCGCGGGACAGTTCGTAGATACGGCGGGACACCCAGGGGTCGCCGCCGAAGACCTCGGTCTCGATCTCGTCGATGTCGTTCTGGACACCGGCGACGACCGGGGCGTAACCGTCCACGACGGCGTCCAGGATCGCGTACAGGACCGCCTCGGGGCCCAGTTTCAGCAGCTCCGGCGTCTCCTCCATGCGGCGGCGCACGGCCGAGAGATCGGGGGCCGCGCCGTGCCGGACCGTGATCAGGAAGTCGGGGCCGATGAAGACGTGCAGCTCGCCGAAGTCGACCTCCTCCGACGCGTCGAGATACCGGGCGGCCCGCAGCACGACGAAGAGCGTCTCGCCGTAGCGCTCCAGCTTCGGCCGTTGATGGGCCTCCATCGCGTCCTCGACCGCGAGCGGGTGCAGATCGAACTCGGCCGCCAGGGAAAGGATCTCCTCTTCCGTCGGACGGGCCAGACCGATCCACGCCATGCCGTCCGGCTGCTCGCGCAGCTCCCGGAACGTGTCCGCGAGGGTGGCGGGGTTCGCGACACGCGTCCCGTCGCGGTAGAGCGCTGCCTGTACGACGCTGCCGACCTCCGCGGGAACCGGCTCGGCCGGGGCCGGACGAGGCGCCGGGGGATCCGCCGGGGGTGGCGTCGTCTCGGGCACGGCGCGCCGCCACACCGGCTTCCGGCCGCCCCCCGAAGGCGGCACGGGGCGGCGGGCCCGGCGGTCTGACATCGCGGCAGCCTCCCTGTTGATGTGTCGCGTGTGCCGAGCATGTCGAACGAGTCGAACATCTCGAACGTGCGTCTAGGCGATCACCGAGCAGGATATACGGGTCAAATGGCGTGAGCGGGCGCGCGGGGTAGGGGATCGACAAGGGTTGCGGACAGAACTTGTCCGCAAGTCCCGCTAACGTGCGGAGCATGACGAAGACGACCTCGACCGCCCCCGTGCTGAGCGTCCGTGAGCTGAACCGCGCGACCCTCGACCGGCAGCTGCTCCTGCGCCGGGCCACCCTGTCCGCGACGGACGCCGTCGAACACCTCGTCGGTCTCCAGGCGCAGAACGTGAAGCCCCCGTACTACGCCCTCGCCGCCCGCCTGGAGGGATTCGAGCCCGAGGAACTCTCCGCCGCCATGGAGTCGCGCGAGGTCGTACGCATCGTGACCATGCGCTCCACCATCCACACCCACACCGCCGACGACTGCCTCACCCTGCGGCCGCTCGTGCAGGCCGCACGCGAGCGGGAGCTGTACGGCTTCCGCCACGGGCTCGCCGGTGTGGACCTCGACCGGCTCACCGCGATCAGCCGGGAACTCGTCGAGGCCGAGCCGCGCACTCTGAAGCAGCTGCGCGAGGCACTGCTCGTCGAATGGCCGGACGCCGACCCACTGGCCCTCGCCATCGCGGCCCGCTGCCGGCTGCCCCTCGTCCAGGTCACCCCGCGCGGCCTGTGGGGCCGCAGCGGACAGGTCGCGCTCACCACCGCCGAGCACTGGCTCGGCCGGCCCGCGGAGCCCGCGCCCGCCCCCGACGCCACCGTCCTGCGCTATCTCGCCGCCTTCGGTCCCGCCTCCGTCAAGGACATGCAGACCTGGGCCGGTCTGACCCGGCTGCGCGAGGTCTTCGAACGGCTGCGGCCGCAACTGGTCACCTTCCGCGACGAGCACGGTGTCGAGCTCTTCGACCTGCCGGACGCGCCCCGCCCGGACGAGGACACACCGGCCCCGCCGCGGCTGCTCCCCGAGTTCGACAATCTGCTCCTCTCGCACGCCGACCGCTCCCGGGTGGTGTCCGCCGACTACAAGGGCCGCTCCTGGCAGGGCAACCAGGCCTTCTGCACGCTTCTCGTCGACGGGTTCCTGGAGGGCGTGTGGCGGCTGGAGGAGTCCCCCGACGAGGCCGTGATCACCATCGAGCCCTTCGGCACGCTCACCAGGAGGCAGCGGGACGAAGTGGTCGAGGAGGCGACGCGGATGCTGTCGGTGCTGAGCACGGCGTCCTCGTACGACATCCGGTTCGGGACCGTCGTACGGGGCTGACCGCGGAACCGGACCGGACCGGTACGGAGACGGGACCGGCCGGGATGAGACCGGTGTGAGGGAGGGGGCCCGGCCGGTCCGGGTGGGAGCGGTCGGTGGTCAGTCCGCGCGGCCCGTCGTCGCGACCGTCACCCCGAGGCCGACCATCGTGAGGCCGCCCGCGCCGCCGATCATCGACAGCCGGCGGTCCGAGCGGGCGAACCAGTTGCGGGCCTGGGCCGCGGTCAGACCCCACAAGGTGTCCGTGACCAGGCCGATGGTTATCGGGATCAGGCCCAACAGCAGCATCTGCAGGGGTACTTGACCGGCCGAGTGGTCGACGAACTGGGGGAGCACCGCCGCGAAGAAGACGATGCCCTTCGGGTTGGTGACGCCGACGAGTACGCCGTCCAGGACCGTCCGCAGATCGCCGCGGGCGGGCGCGTCGGCCCGCTCCGCGATGTCCGACGCGCGCATCTCCTTGCGGTGCCGGAACGCCTGGACACCGAGGAAGATCAGATAGGCGGCCCCCGCCAGCTTCACCGCCAGGTAGACGGTGACCGACCGCTCCACTATCGAGCCGACGCCCACGGCGACCGCCACGACCAGCAGATACGAACCGAAGACGTTCCCCAGCGCCGTCGCCACCGCCGTGCGCCGGCCATGGGCGAGAGCCCTGCCGATCACGAACAGCACGCTAGGCCCCGGGATCATGACCACCAGCAGCGACATCGCCGCGAAGGCCAGGAACCGATCCGTCGACACCATGCCCGTCCCCTCTCACCCGACACCCATCACCCGCACCGGAATCCATTGAAACAGGCGCCACCGACAACGCACCCGGTCCGGTCCGGGTGCGAACGCACCCCGCAACGGTCCGGGCACATGGAAAGGGGGCGCTGCGGGCCGCTCGTGGAGGCCCGCAACGCCCCCTGGCTCAACCTGAGTCGTACTCAGGAAGTCATCGGGACGGCACTACGTGGGTGCTAGGAGTTGACCTGTGTCGTCACCAGGCTGGAGAAGGTGGTCAGGCGGGTGTAGACGCCGGGGTACTCGGCGTCCGCGCAGCCGTAGCCCCACGAGGTGATGCCGGCGAGCTTGCCGCCGATGATCAGCGGGCCGCCGCTGTCGCCCTGGCAGGTGTCCACGCCGCCCGAGGTGTAGCCGGCGCAGACCATGTCGGAGGAGATGTAGGACGAGCCGTACGCCGAGGAGCAGGTGGCGTTCGAGACGGTCGGGACCGTGGCGGTGCGCAGCTGGTTGGAGGACGAGCCGCCCGAGCTGGTGGTGCCCCAGCCGAGGATGCGGGCGGTGGTGCCGGCCGCGTACACGCTGGTCTCGGAGGAGGAGACGTAGCTGATGGGCGTGTACGGCATGGAGGTCGACAGGGTCAGGACGGCGACGTCGTCACCCTGCTCGGCGTCCACGTAGCTCGGGTGGATCCATATCTTGCTGACCCGGCTGACCGTACCGTTGGTGCCGTTGCGGTAGGTGCGGCCGCCGACGACTCTGACGCTGCTCGTGGTCTCGCCGACCATGCAGTGGGCGGCGGTGACGACCTTGGTCGCCGACACCAGGGTGCCGCCGCAGAACTGGCTCTGCGAGGAGTCGGTGATCTGCATGACGTACGGGTACGCGGCCGCCGTGGTGGTCGAACCGCCGACGATGGGCTGGGGAGCGGCGCTCGCTGTGGTCGCGCCGAGCAGACAGGTCGTCGCGGCGGCGGCGACCGCCGCGGTGACGGCGGCGGCCTTCTTGGCAAGGGTGAGCCCGAACATGGTTCTCCTCAGGAGTGCCGGTGGGGGGTGCACTGTGGGGGTGGAGCGACAGCCTGCGGGGCGGGTCCCACGCTAGAAGCGGACCTGCTCTCTCCCCAATGAGGGAACTCCCTGCGGGAGTTGACGAGGGAAAACCCTCGGTCACGCCCCGTCCAGCCCCTCCGGGCCGGGGATCGGAAGCGCTGCTGCCCTTGCGGGCCGCGGGTCGGAGGCGCTGCTGCCTCTGCGGGCCGTGGGCCGGAGGCGCTGCTGCGCCTGCGGGCGGTGGGCCGGAAGCGCTCCTGCCCCTCCGGGCCGCGGGTCGGAGGCGATTGGCGAGGTGCGGAACGCCGACGAGGCGCAACGCATAGCGCCCGCGCTTCTGCCGCCCGCGCGCCTGCGGCTCGGCGCCCGCGCCTGCTGCCCGCGCGCCCCTGCCCGGCTCAAGCCGCCACCCTCACCCCCGCGGCTGACGGCCCGCCCAACCCCCGCACAGGACCAGCGAGTTCACTCCCCCCGCCGCTGCCCCGCAGCCAACCGGACGATGTCGACTCGTGAGCGGATGCCCAACTTCCGGTACACCCGCGTGAGCGTCGCCTCGACCGTCTTCACGCTGATGAACAGGCGCGCGGCGATCTCGCGATTCGTGGCGCCCTCCAGGACGAGCCCCGCGACCTGTCGTTCCGTGGAGGCCAGTCGGTCGAGGTGCGGCAGGAGGGACTCGGGGGCCATCGTGGAGGGGGCGGTGGGAGCGGTCGCGGAGGCCGTCGCGGAGGCTGCCTCCAACTGCCGTAGCCACGGCACCGCCTTGCAGCGTCGGAACAGGCGTGCCGCCTCGTCGTAGGAGCCGCGTCCCGACTGCTCCGCCCGCAGCCGGGCCAGTGCGAGGGCGGCCCGGGCCTCCTCCAGTCCGTAGCCGAGCTGCGCCAGTCGGTCCTGTGCCGAGGTCAACTGCTGGGCGGCCGCCTCGTACTGACCGGCCGCCGCCTTCACCAGGGCCTCTGCGCGGTCCAGTACGGCGAGGACGCTCGCCCGCCGGAGCCGTACCGCGTGTTCGCGTGTGGCGGTGATGACGTCCTGCGCCTCCGCCGGTTCGCCGACCAGGACGAGCGCCTCGGCGAGGTCGCCGTGCCAGCGGCCCCGCGCGGGGTCGAAGATGCCGAGCCCCTGCTCCAACTCCCGTGCCCTGCGCAGCGATTGCACCGTCCCGGCGGCGTCACCGGCCACGAGCTGCGCGTGCCCGAGCGCGCCCAGCGCGCGTGAGAGGTAGATCAGGTCGCCGTCGTCCTCGGCGCGGCGCACCGCGTCGCCCGCCAGCACGAGCGCCCGGTGCACGTCCCCGCCCGCCGCCTCGGCGAGCGAGGTGAACATGTTGCCCGCGGCCTCGCCGATGCCGGTGTCCCGGGCGAGCCGCAGGCTCTCGTGGGCGAGGTCCAGGGCGCGGGCGCAGTGCCCGGAGCGCAGCTCGGTCTCGGCGAGCCCGCGCAGGAAGTGCACCTCGCTCTCGACCATGCCGCGCCGCCGCACCTCGCCTAGGAGCCGGGTGATCGTCGTACGGGCGTCGGTGAGCTGGTCGCTCATGATCTGCCAGCGGAACCGGGTGGCGCCCGCCCCGTTGTGGTCGCAGGCCACCCGCAGGTCCTGCGGTTCCGCGAGGGCCTTCTCAAGGGTCTCAGGGGCCGCCGGGTGACCCATCAGGGTCTCCATCTGGGCCTGGAAGGACAGGGCCATCAGCTCGGTGCTGCGGTCGCCGGCGGTGGCGGCGAGCCGGGCGGCATGCGCGGCCTCCTCGCGGCCCCTGGCCATCTCGCCCTCCACGAGCAGCGCCCGCCAGGCCAGTTGGTAGCGGACCAGGGCGAGCAGCCGTGGGTCCTCGCCCGCGTCTGCGAGGGCCTGCGGGAACACGGCCTCGACGTCGGCCATCGCCTGCCCGGCCGAGTCGATCACCACCATCCAGGCCCGTACCCGGACCGCCGGGTCGGTCGCCCGGTCCAGGACGTCCCGGGCCACCTCGCGGGCGAGGTCGATCTCGCCCGAGGTCAGCGCGTCCTCGGCGGACCTCAACCGCCGTTCGTCGGCGCCGGGCAGGCCGTCCGGCGGGGTGTGCCGGGCGGCGAGCAGCCCGAGCTGCGCCGCGACCGAGGGCGCGCCACGGTCCCTGGCGAGGGCGGCCGCCTCGGAGAGCCGCGCGGCGACCTGCTCGTCGGTGCCGGTGGTGGCCAGCGCGAGATGGCGGGCCCGCTCGATCGGGTCGGAGGCCACTGTGGACAGCGCGGCGTGGGCGGCCCGCCGCTCCTGGGGCGTCGCCTGTGCGTACAGCGCGGCCGAGACGAGCGGGTGCGCGAAACGGACCGCGCCCTCCTGCCCGTCCGGGCCCTGGCCGTCGGGACCCTGGGCCGCCACCAGGCCGAGCGAGGCGGCGAGCGCGATCTCCGCCTCCGCGTTCGTACGGCCCGCGGAGCCCAGCAGCGTCTGCGTGGGACGGGCTCCCGCGCTCGCGACCAGCAGTGTCTGCCGGGCCTCGGTGGACAGCAGTTCCAGGCGGCTGAGGACGAGGGCACGCAGTGAGGTCGGCACGGGCAGCGGCTCGCCGGGGCGGGGCGGCGTCGGGCTCTCGGCCAGCGCGCGGGCGAGCTCCAGCGCGAACAACGGGTTGCCGCCGCTGGTGTGGTGGATGTCCCGCAGCGTCGAGCGGCCCAGACCGGTGTAACCGCGGGCGACCAGCAGCTCGGACACCTGCGGACGGGACAGCGGAGTCAGCCGCAGGGCCAGCGCCTCCGGCGGATACGCGCGTAGATACGGGTCGTGTTCTTGCTCCTTCGGTTCGGTGCCGGTACGCACCGCGCCGAGCATCCGCACCGGCATCCCACCGAGACGGCGGGCCGCGAAACCGAGCAGCTCGGCGCTGGGCGCGTCCAGCCACTGCAGATCGTCGGCGACGAGGAGGACGGGCCCTTTGGCCGCCAGCGCGCGCAGCACCGACAGCACCGCGAGCCGCAGCGCGAGACCGTCCTGGTGCAGGGACGATTCGGCACGGCCGGTGAGAGCCGCTTCGAGCGCGGCCTGCTGCGGGGCCGGCAGCGCGTCCGCGACCTCGTCGGCGACCAGGCCGAGCAGATCGACCAGGGCGAGGAACGGGAGATGGGATTCGGACTCGGTCGCGGAACAACGCAACACAGTCCGGGCGGATTCGGCGTATTCCGCAGCCATTGCCCGCAGGACGGTCGACTTTCCTATTCCGGGCGGACCGTGCAAGAGAAGGCTGCCCCCTCGGGAGAGCTGCTCACGGGCTCGTCTGAGCACCTCGTCCCGCCCGACGACCTGCTCGGAACGGGGTCTGACAGGCTCCTCGAAATCCCGTCGCACGCGCACCGCTCCCCTCATGTCGTGTTCGGCTCAATATTAAGCAAAGAGCCGTTGAATTTCGGAGGGTTGCGCCGTGAGGGAAATAACAGAGATCCGGTATACGTGATTTCAGCGTGCCCGCGCATGTATAGAGCGCGGAGCGAGGTACGGACCTTCAGAGCCGTGGTCCGGGCGGGATATGGACCTTCGGGCCGGCCGTCGAGGGCGGATCTCAGGGCAGCAGCCCCGCCCGCCGCGCCGCCACCACCGCCTCCAGCCGCGTGTGCGCGCCCAGTTTGCGCATCGCCGAGCGCAGATAGGCCTTCACCGTCTCCGGACGCAGCCCGAGCCGGCCCCCGGCGGCCGCGTTGGTCGTACCGACCGACACACAGGCAAGAACGTCCAGCTCACGCGGGGTGAGCCGAACCCGCCGGGCCGCCGGCACCGGGCCGGGCGAGGCCGCCAGCGTGGCGCAGACCGCCAGGAGCTCCGCCCGCAGGGCAGGGTCCACTACGCGCGGGGCCAGCGCGCGAAGCGCCCCGTGCGCCTCCCGGACCCGCTCCCACGCCGCGCCCTCGGTGACGTCCGGCCTCACCTCCGGTTCGCGCGCCGCCGCCAGCAGACCCTGCGCCTCGTCCCGTACGACCAGGGACTGCTCCACGTCCCGCGCCGCCTCCACGGCCGCGGTCAGCGTCCGGTCGCCGAGCGGCTGGGCCGTGCGCAGGGCGCCGTACAGGACACCGCGCACCCGCCGGCGTACGACGACCGGCACCGCGAGGATGGCCCGCAGCCCCTCCGCGGCGACCGCGGCGTCGTACTCGTGGCTGATCTGCCGGGACGACGGGTAGTCCATGACCGCGCACGGCCGGGCGAGGGCGACCGCCTTGCCGCCGAGGCCGTTGCCCGACGACACCGCGAGCGCGCTGAGCGCCGCCGTCGCCGTACCGTTGAGCTCGCTGATCCGCACCTGATGGCGGCCCGGCTCGACCAGACCGCCGAACGCCACGGGCAGCCCCGTCGTCCGCCGCAGCCGCATCAGCGCGCCGCGCAGCTCCACCGCTTCGGTCGCGCCAGTTGCCACGTGCTCGTCCCTTCACCACAGCGCACCCCCCCGTTCGGGGGTAGTGAGACCCGCATCACGGATTACACGATGTGAGTGAGCCGCCCGGCAATGGTCCGGGTCCGAGGAGGACAGATGACTACGCCGCCGACGACGCCGACGGAGAGCTTCCGCAGCGCGCGGGACTTCCTGCTGGCGCACCGGGAGGACTACGCCACGGCCTACGAGGGTTTCGTCTGGCCCCGCCCCGAGCACTTCAACTGGGCCCTCGACTGGTTCGACCCCATCGCCCACGGCAACGCCAGGACAGCGCTGCACATCGTCGAGGAGGACGGCCGCGAGACCAAGCTGTCCTTCGGTGAGCTGTCCGTACGCTCGGACGAGGTCGCGGGATGGCTGCGCGAGCTCGGCGTACGTGCCGGGGACCGCATCCTCGTCATGCTCGGCAACCAGGCCGAGCTGTGGGTGACGGCGCTCGCCGCGATGAAACTGCGCGCCGTGGTCATCCCGGCCACCCCGCTGCTCGGCCCCGCCGACCTGCGCGACCGCGTCGAACGGGGCCGGGTCCGGCACGTCGTCGTGCGCGCCGAGGACACCGGCAAGTTCGACGAGGTGCCCGGCGACTACACACGCGTCGTGGTCGGCGGCGAACACCCGGGCTGGCAGTCGTACGAGGACGTGTACGACCGCGAGTCCGGCCTCTTCCTGCCCGACGGACCGACCCGGGCCGACGACCCGCTGATGCTCTACTTCACCTCGGGCACCACCGCCCGCCCCAAGCTCGTCGAGCACACCCACACGTCGTACCCGATCGGCCACCTGGCGACCATGTACTGGATCGGCCTCAAGCCCGGTGACGTGCACCTGAACATCTCCTCACCCGGCTGGGCCAAGCACGCCTGGTCGAACCTCTTCGCGCCCTGGAACGCCGAGGCGACCGTCTTCCTCCACAACTACACGCGCTTCGACGCGGTCCGCCTGATGGCCGAGATGGACCGCGCGGGCGTCACCACGTTCTGCGCCCCGCCCACCGTCTGGCGCATGCTCATCCAGGCCGACCTGACCCAGCTGCGTACGCCCCCGCGCGAGGCCGTCGCCGCGGGTGAGCCGCTGAATCCCGAGGTCATCGAACAGGTGCGGCGCGCCTGGGGCGTCACGATCCGCGACGGCTTCGGGCAGACCGAGACGGCCGTGCAGGTGTCCAACAGCCCCGGTCAGTCGCTGAAGACGGGCTCCATGGGGCGGCCGAGCCCTGGTTTCAAGGTCGAACTGCTCGACCCGGTCACGGGCGCGCCCGGTGCCACGGAGGGTGAGATCGCGCTCGACCTGTCCACACGGCCGGTGGGCCTGATGACCGGCTACCACGGCGACCCCGACCGTACGGCCGAGGCGATGGCGGACGGCTACTACCGCACCGGCGACATCGGTTCGCGCGACGCCGACGGCTACATCACGTACGTGGGCCGCAGCGACGACGTGTTCAAGGCCAGCGACTACAAGATCAGCCCCTTCGAGCTGGAGAGCGCGCTCCTGGAGCACGAGGCCGTCGCCGAGGCGGCCGTCGTGCCCGCCCCGGACGAACTGCGGCTCGCGGTCCCGAAGGCGTACGTCGTGCTGGCGGAGGGCTGGGAGCCGGGGCCCGACACCGCGAAGGTCCTCTTCGAGCACTCGCGTACCGCTCTCGCCCCGTACAAGCGCATCCGTCGCCTGGAGTTCGGCGACCTGCCCAAGACGGTGTCCGGCAAGATCCGCCGGATCGAGCTGCGCGAGGCGACGGCGGCGGGGTCGGACGCCGAGTACCGCGAGGAGGACTTCCGGTGAGTGACGCGACCGAGGCGACCGAGGTGAGTGAGGTGGGCGGGATGGGTGAACTGTCGTACGCGCACGGGACGAGCGGGACGTCACTGGTCGGCGACACCATCGGCGCCAACCTGGACCGGGCCGTCGCCGCCTGGCCGGACCGCGAGGCGCTCGTCGACGTACCGTCCGGGCGGCGCTGGACGTACGCCCAATTCGCCGCGGACACCGACCGGTTGGCCCGCGCGCTGCTCGCCGGCGGGGTCGCCAAGGGCGACCGGGTGGGCATCTGGGCGGTCAACTGCCCGGAGTGGGTGCTCGTCCAGTACGCCACCGCCCGCATCGGCGCGGTCATGGTGAACATCAACCCGGCCTACCGCACCCACGAGGTCGAGTACGTCCTCAAACAGGCGGGCATCTCTGTCCTGTTCGCTTCGCTCAGCCACAAGTCGAGCGACTACCGGGCCATGGTCGAGCAAGTGCGGGACAAATGCCCGCAGTTGAGGGAGACCGTCTACATCGGCGACCCGAGCTGGGACGCGCTGATCGCCCGGGGCACTCCCGACCTGGACGAGGAGTTCCGGACGCGCCGGAGCGAGCTGTCCTGCGACGACCCGATCAACATCCAGTACACCTCCGGCACCACGGGATTCCCGAAGGGTGGGACCCTCTCCCACCACAACATCCTCAACAACGGCTATTTCGTGGGGGAGTTGATCGCCTACACCGAACAGGACCGGATCTGCGTCCCGGTGCCCTTCTACCACTGCTTCGGCATGGTCATGGGCAACCTCGCCGCGACCTCGCACGGCGCGTGCATCGTGATCCCGGCCCCGTCCTTCGACCCGACGGCGACCCTGCGCGCCGTCCAGAACGAGCGCTGTACGTCCCTCTACGGCGTACCGACCATGTTCATCGCGGAGTTGGGCCTGGCCGACTTCGCGACGTACGACCTCTCCTCGCTGCGGACCGGGATCATGGCGGGCTCGCCGTGCCCGGTCGAGGTGATGAAACGGGTGGTCTCCGAGATGCACATGGCGGAGGTCTCCATCTGTTACGGCATGACCGAGACCTCGCCCGTGTCCCTCCAGACCCGCCGCGACGACGACCTGGAGCACCGCACCGGCACGGTCGGACGCGTCCTGCCGCACATCGAGGTCAAGGTCGTCGACCCGGCGACCGGCACGACCCTGCCGCGCGGCTCGGCGGGCGAGCTGTGCACCCGCGGCTACAGCGTGATGCTCGGCTACTGGGACGAGCCCGAGAAGACCGCCGAGGCCGTCGACGCCGGGCGGTGGATGCACACCGGGGACCTGGCCGTGATGCTCGACGACGGATACGTACAGATCGTCGGCCGGATCAAGGACATGATCATCCGGGGTGGCGAGAACATCTATCCGCGCGAGATCGAGGAGTTCCTGTACGCGCATCCGAAGATCGCCGACGTGCAGGTGGTGGGTGTGCCGCACGAACGGTACGGCGAGGAGGTGCTCGCGTGTGTCATTCCGCGCGATGCGGGGGATCCGCCGACGCTCGAGGATGTGCGGGCGTTCTGCGAGGGGCGGTTGGCGCACTACAAGGTGCCGAGTCGGGTGCGGGTCATGGAGGCCTTCCCGATGACTGTGTCCGGGAAGGTGCGGAAGGTTGAGCTGCGGGAGGGGGCTGCGGGGGGTGTGTGATGGGTGCGGGCCGGTGAGGGCTGGGCGCGCAGTTCCCCGCGCCCCTTGAGGGGCACGGGCCTTACGGGGCGCCTCTGTACATGCAGACCCGGGGCCAGCGGTCCAGGCCGTGTTCGGCCTCGGTTGCTCGGATCTTGCGCAGGCCCGGGGTGAGTTCGGGGTCGGTCAGGGTGCGGAAGCCGATGCGCTCGTAGTACGGCGCGTTCCAGGGGACCTCCGTGAAGGTGGTCAGGGTGAGACCGGTCAGGCCCTGGTCGCGTGCGCGGTCGGCGGCGTACGCGATCAGGGTCCGGCCCACGCCCCGGTGCGCGGCGTCCGGGTGGACGGAGACCTGCTCGATGTGGAAGGAGCCGTCCACGGGTTCGCCGATCAGGTACGCGACGGGACGGGCGGTGTCGCCGTCCCCCTCGGCCCCGTCACTCTCCGCCTCGGCGACCCAGGCGTGGCCCGCCTCCCTGAAGCGTTCCAGCAGTTCCAGCGCGGGCGGCTCGTCGTCGGCGATCTCCGTCATGCCCAGGGTGCGGAAGGGTTCGCCCGCGGCCCGCTCGATGTCCTGGAGCAGCGGGAGGTCGGCGGGGGTCGCCGGTCTGATGCGCATGACGTCAAGTATGCGGTCGTTACCGGGAGTTGGGCTATTCGGTTCCCGTGGCTATCAGGTCGTCGGCGAGGCTGTTCACCGGCTGTGGGGTGCCGGTGAGATCCAGTACGAACAGGGGGATGCCGAGGGAGTCGGCGCAGGCGCGGGCGTCCTCCTCGTAGCCGGCCAGCGAGAAGTACACGCAGCCCGCCGACTCCGTCATCGCCGTCAGCCACAGGCACTCCACGTCCCGCAGGGAGGCCGGTCGCACGGTCGGGTCGACCTGGGCCAGGATCCCGCGGGCCGCCAGACCTATCCCGGAGGGCGGCCGCTGGTCGGCCCGCCGGATGTCCCGGTACCCGAGCCAGCGCAGATACAGCGCGGCGGCGGTCACCGCGTCCCGAGCCGTGCGGATGACCACCGGCTGGAACGCGGGGCGGGGGACCGGGGCAGTTCGGGGGAGGGGGATGGCGGCGGCGGGGAGACGGTTGGCCCGGCCGGCCCGGGGCTTCCGGGGCGGGCTGCCGGAGTGCTCGCGTGAGCCCTCGTACGAGCCCTCGCGTGACCCCTCGTGCGAGCCTTCGTGCGAGGCCTCGTAAGAACCCCCGTGCGAGCCCTCATGGGAACCGCCCTCGGGGCTCTCGCCGGTGTCCGAGCCCGGCGAGTGCGATGTGCCGGCGCCCGGGGAGCGCGATGTGTCGGCGCCCGGGGAGCGCGATGTGTCGGCGCCCGAGGAGTGGGGTCCCTTGGAGCCCACCGCTTCCGCCTCGTCGTCGGCTCCCTGCTCCGTCACCGGCACTCGTAACAGCACCCCGCAGGGGCACCCCAGCTCCGGCCGGGGCCAGTGGTCCGCCCGCCCGCAGGCCTCGCAGTGGATCGTCACCCAGCCCTCGTCCCAGGTGTGGTGCGTGACGGGTTCCGGGAGCGCACTCCGGTCGAGGACGGGCGCGACAGGCGCTCCGCACACGCACGGGTACGACGGCGCCGCATAGACATGCTCGCGCCGACAGGCCGGACACCTCACCGGCACGCTCTCGGACATGACCCTCTCCAGAACACCGCGACAGAACACCGCGACACCACAACGTCACATGGGGACAGCGCCTCCATCGTCCTCCGGAACCGCCTCCTCCGGCAGCGAAACGATCCGACGTCCCGTGATTCCCCCGCCTGCCGGCCGGTCGCCGACTGTCCGGCGACCGCCCTCCGGCCGTCCTCCGACCCTTGACGCCTTCTGGTCGTCCACCTACATTGCTTCCAGATAGTAGAAGTTAGTTTCCGTAATACGGAATTTGAAGCTCTCCGCGGGGCGCGACGGGAGCCCGAATCCGACGGCCGAAGCAGGAGTACGCAATGGCACGTATGACCGCTGCCCGCGCGGCAGTTGAGATCCTCAAGCGTGAGGGCGTCACCAGCGCGTTCGGTGTCCCGGGCGCGGCGATCAACCCCTTCTACGCGGCGCTCAAGGCCTCCGGCGGCATCAGCCACACCCTCGCCCGCCATGTCGAGGGCGCCTCCCACATGGCGGAGGGCTACACCCGCACCGCACCCGGCAACATCGGCGTCTGCATCGGCACGTCAGGGCCCGCGGGCACCGACATGATCACCGGTCTGTACTCCGCGACCGGCGACTCCATCCCGATCCTGTGCATCACGGGCCAGGCCCCGACCGCCGTGATCCACAAGGAGGACTTCCAGGCCGTCGACATCGCCTCGATCGCCAAGCCGGTCGCCAAGATGGCGGTCACCGTGCTGGAGGCCGCGCAGGTCCCGGGCGTCTTCCAGCAGGCCTTCCACCTGATGCGCTCGGCCCGCCCGGGCCCGGTCCTCATCGACCTCCCCATCGATGTCCAGCTGACGGAGATCGAGTTCGACCCGGAGACGTACGAGCCGCTGCCGGTCTACAAGCCGTCCGCGACCCGCGCCCAGGTCGAGAAGGCGATCACCCTCCTGAACGAGTCGGAGCGCCCGCTGATCGTCGCGGGCGGCGGCATCATCAACGCCGACGCCTCCGAACTCCTCGTGGAGTTCGCCGAGTTGACCGGTACACCCGTCGTCCCCACCCTCATGGGCTGGGGCATCCTGCCCGACGACCACGAGCTGAACGCCGGCATGGTCGGCCTGCAGACCTCGCACCGCTACGGCAACGCGACCTTCCTGGAGTCCGACTTCGTCCTCGGCATCGGCAACCGGTGGGCCAACCGTCACACCGGCAAGCTGGACGTCTACACGGCGGGCCGGAAGTTCGTGCACGTCGACATCGAGCCCACCCAGATCGGCAAGATCTTCGCCCCGGACTACGGCATCGCCTCCGACGCGAAGGCCGCGCTGGAACTGTTCGTCGAGGTGGCAAGGGAGTTGAAGGCCGCGGGCAGGCTGCCCGAGCGCTCCGCGTGGGCCCAGGCCGCCCAGGACAAGAAGGCGACCCTCCAGCGCCGTACGCACTTCGACGACATCCCCATCAAGCCGCAGCGCGTCTACGAGGAGATGAACAAGGCCTTCGGCCCCGAGACCCGGTACGTCACCACCATCGGCCTCTCCCAGATCGCCGGCGCCCAGATGCTGCACGTCTACCGGCCGCGGCACTGGATCAACTGCGGCCAGGCGGGCCCCCTCGGCTGGACCGTCCCGGCCGCGCTGGGCGTCGCCAAGGCCGACCCTGAGGCGCAGGTGGTCGCGCTCTCCGGCGACTACGACTTCCAGTTCATGATCGAGGAGCTGGCCGTCGGGGCCCAGCACCGGATCCCGTACATCCATGTGCTGGTGAACAACTCCTATCTGGGCCTGATCCGTCAGGCGCAGCGGGCGTTCGACATCGACTTCCAGGTCAACCTGGAGTTCGAGAACCTCAACTCGCCCGAGCTGGGCGTCTACGGCGTCGACCACGTCAAGGTCGTCGAGGGCCTCGGCTGCAAGGCGATCCGTGTCACCGACCCGAGCGAGCTGGGTGCCGCCCTCGAACAGGCGAAGAAGCTCGCCGTCGAGTTCCGGGTCCCGGTCGTCGTCGAGGCGATCCTGGAGCGCGTCACCAACATCTCGATGTCCACGACCAACGACATCAGCAACGTCGTGGAGTTCGAGGAGATCGCGACCGAGCCGGGCCACGCGCCCACGTCCATCAAGACCCTGAAGGTCTGACAGGACTCCGAAGGTCCGGCTGACCAGTCGTCCGGCGTCATCACGCCGGGCTCAAGGGGGAAAAGCGAGGCCCCCGTCCTGAGGATCCAGGACGGGGGCCTCTCGGCGTGTTCAGTTCGAGCGGCCCCCGCCGCCACCCGAACGGAATCCGCCTCCCCCGTGCTTCCCCCCCGTCTCCGGACGCCCCCGACGTCCGAAGTGCCGTGCCGGACCTGCCTGACCATGAGACGCCCCGGAGCAGCGCCGACGCGAACGGATCTCGCCGAAGCGCCGTAGTCAGTCTGCTCATGCGTCTCACCTCCGTCTCAGGCCAAGCCCGCTGTCCTCCGTACGGGGCCCGCCGCCCCCGTGCCGGCGGGCCCCATGTGCTGAGAATGTGCCCTGAAGCACAGTGGGTTGAAGCCCCCGGAGGCATATTCAGAGCTTGATTTGAGGGTTCCGTAGCCGATGTACGCACACAGGCGTACGTACGGGCGTCACTCGGGCGTGTGGTGCTCCGACAGGCCCGGCCAGTCGTCGGGGCCGCCGCCCTGCCAGTCGATGATGTCGCTCTCCTCCACCTCGATCTCGTCCAGGTCCGCGAGGCGCAGGATCTCGACCACGTCGTCGAGGTGGTAGGCGATGCCGAGGGTCTCGCTGCCCGCGGTGACCCGGCGCGAGCCGTCCAGCGCCGGAGGGTGCACGACGATGCTGGGAAGGTCCATGCCTCCAGGCTGCTGCGCGGCCGGGGAATCCGCACCCCGAAGGGGACGGGTGTTTCCGCGGACGACGAAGAGCGCCGGGTACGGGACCGTCCGTACCCGGCGCTCTTCGCCGTCTCGATCAAGAGTGTCGATCAAGAGTGTCGATCGAGGTGTCGTGCAATGTGTCGTGCAACGTGTCGTCCGAGGACCGCGGCGGTCGTGACGGGCCGGGGCCTTCCTTCCCTCATGTCGAGAAGGGGGCTCCGGGACCTTCACCACCGCACTGGCTCACGTACCGCCGCGGTCCTCGGCCGGCCCGCTCCGCCCGTCGACGACCCCTCATCCGGGTCAACGGGCTTCGCGGGCGACGCGCCTGGGGTCCGACCTCCCGTCAGACCCGGGGCGCAGCTCGGGAGTTGGGAGGATCAGTCCTCGCGCAGGGCGAGGACCGCCTCCTCCACACGCCTGCCGTACTCGGGGTCGGCGGCGTGGAAATGGGCGAGGTTCTTCTCGATCACGTCGTCGCGGGAGACCTGGGAGAGCCCTCCGGCGATGTTGGCGACCAGTCGGGACCTCTCCTCCTCCGACATCAGGCGGTACAGCTCGCCCGCCTGGAAGAAGTGGTCGTCCTTGGTGTGGAGCGGGGTCTCGTACGTACCGGTGTGGCCGTTCACCGCGAGCGGAGCCGACAGGGGGCGGCCGGTCTCCGCCGGGCCGCCGTACGAGTTCGGCTCGTAGTTCTTCGCCGCGCGGCCCTGGGAGTTGGCGGCCATCAGGCCGTCCCGGCCGTAGTTGCTCGCCACCGCGGCCCTGGGGGCGTTGACGGCCAGGAGGGTGTGGTTGACGCCCAGCCGGTAGCGGTGCGCGTCCGCGTACGCGAACAGGCGGCCCTGGAGCATCCTGTCCGGCGAAGGGCCGATGCCGGGAACGAAGTTGTTCGGGGAGAACGCGGCCTGCTCGACCTCCGCGAACACGTTGTCCGGGTTGCGGTCCAGGACCAGTCGGCCCACCCGCTGGAGCGGGTAGTCCTCGTGCGGCCAGACCTTCGTCAGGTCGAACGGGTTGAAGCGGTAGCCGTCCGCCTCGGCCGCCGGCATGACCTGGACGTACAGCGTCCACGACGGGCGCACCCCGCGCTCGATGGCCTGGAGCAGGTCCGTCTGGTGCGAGCCCGGGTCGTTGCCCGCGATCTCCGCGGCCTGCTCGGAGGACAGGGAGCGGATGCCCTGGTTCGTCTTGAAGTGGTACTTGACGAAGAAGGCCTCGCCCTCGGCGTTCGTCCACTGGTAGGTGTGCGAGCCGTACCCGTTCATATGGCGGTACGAGGCCGGGATGCCGCGGTCGCCCATCAGCCAGGTGATCTGGTGCGTGGCCTCGGGGGCGTGTGCCCAGAAGTCCCAGACGTTGTCCGGCTCCTGCCTGCCCGTGAACGGGTCGCGCTTCTGGGAGTGGATGAAGTCGGGGAACTTGATGGGGTCCTTGATGAAGAACACCGGGGTGTTGTTCCCGACCAGGTCGTAATTCCCCTGCTCCGTATAGAACTTGACCGCGAAGCCGCGCGGGTCGCGCACCGCGTCCGCGCCGCCCAGGCTGTCGGCCACCGTCGAGAAGCGCAGAAAGACCTCGGTGCGCCTGCCGACCGCGCTCAGGAAGTCCGCGTGCGTGAAGCCGGTGACGTCGTCGGTCACCTCGAAGTGTCCGTACGCGCCCGAGCCGCGGGCGTGCACCACGCGCTCCGGAATGCGCTCGCGGTTGAACCGGGCGAGCTTCTCGAGCAGGTGCTGGTCCTGGAGGAGGAGCGGGCCGCCGGCGCCGGCGGAGGCGGAGTTCTGGTTGTCGGCGACCGGGGCGCCGGACTCTGTCGTGAGCACGCGCTTCGACATCGTGACCTTCCGTACTAGGGGCAGCGGAATTCTTCGGAAGTTGTTTTCCGCTTCGTGGAGCCTAGGTTCGGGGCGATCCGGGCGTCAACAGTTTGTTGAAGTTCGCCGGTGGAGGTGATGGGTTCCGGGCGGCGCCACCGCTTGGGCGCGACAGGACAGGTGTCAGCGGTGGCGCCGCCCGGAGGTCTTTTTGGGGGTTGGGAGACCGTCAGATCTGCGCGCCGGAGAGGCGCTCGACCGCGCGCAGCAGCGCGGAGTGGTCCAGGCCGCCGTCGCCCTGGGTCCGCAGCGAGGCGACGAGCTGGGCGACCACGGCACCGACGGGCAGCGCGGCGCCGACGTTGCGGGCGGCGTCCGTGACGATGCCCATGTCCTTGTGGTGCAGGTCGATACGGAAGCCCGGCTTGAAGTCGCGGTTCAGGAAGTTGTCCTTCTTGCGCGTCAGGACGGTGGAGCCCGCGAGGCCGCCGTTCAGGACGTCGAGGGCCGCCTTCAGGTCGACGCCCGACTTCTCCAGGAAGACCACGGCCTCGGCGCACGCCTGGATGTTCACGGCGACGATCAGCTGGTTCGCGGCCTTCACGGTCTGGCCGGAGCCGTGCGGACCGCACAGCACGATGGTCTTGCCGAGGGCCTCGAAGATCGGCTCGGCCAGGTCGAAGTCGGCCTGCTCGCCGCCGACCATGATGGACAGCACGGCCTCGACCGCGCCGGCCTCACCGCCGGACACCGGAGCGTCCAGGACCCGTATGCCCTTGTCCTTCGCCGCCTTGGCCAGGTCCACGGAGGTCTGCGGGGTGATGGAGGACATGTCGATCAGGAGCGCGCCCGGCCTCGCGTTCTCCAGGATGCCGTCGGGCCCGTACGCGATGGCCTCTACCTGCGGGGAGGCGGGGACCATCGTGATCACCACGTCGGCGTCCCGCACGGCCTCGGCGATCGAGCCGGCCGCGGTGCCGCCGGCGGCGGTCAGCCGGTCCAGCTTGTCCTGCTCCAGGGTGAACCCGGTGACGTCGTAACCGGCCTTGATCAGGTTCTCGGACATGGGGGAGCCCATGATGCCGAGGCCGACCCAGGCCACCTTGGGGAGTGTGCTGCTCATGAGGGTGCCTCTCTGGAAACTTTCGTACGTCGATGAGTTGGCGCTCAGCGCGCCGCGCGGGCCTCGGCGGGCAGCCACTCGAAGGCCTCGGCACTGGGGCGGTCGCCCGGCTTGTACTCCAGGCCGACCCAGCCCTCGTACCCCTGCTTGCGGAGCCGGCCGAGCAGCTCCTCCAGGGGGAGCGAGCCGGTGCCGGGGGCGCCGCGGCCCGGGTTGTCGGCGATCTGGACGTGGCCGGTCCTCGCCGCGTACTGGTCGATCACCGACGGCAGGTCCTCGCCGTTCATGGACAGGTGGTAGAGGTCCATCAGGAACTTGGCGTTGCCGCGCCCGGTCGCCTCGTTGACCCTGTCCACGACGGCGACCCCGGCCGCGGCGGTCACCAGCGGATAGAGCGGCGACTCCGGCTTGTTGAGAGTCTCGATCAGCAGGACCGCACCGATGCGGTCGGCCGCGCGCGCCGCCAACACCAGGTTCTCCAGGGCGAGTTCGTCCTGCACGGCCGGGTCCACGCCCTCGACGCGGTTGCCGTACAGCGCGTTGAGCGCCTTGCAGCCCAGCGACTGCGCGAAGTCCGCGGCCACATCGATGTTCGCGCGGAACCGCGCCGACTCCTCGCCGGGGATCGACAGCGCGCCCCGGTCCGGGCCCGGCAGCTGTCCGGCGTAGAAGTTCAGCCCCGTGAGCTGTACGCCCGCGTCCTCGATCGCCTTCTTCAGGGCGTCGAGCTCGGCGCGCTCGGGGGTGGGGGAGTCGACCCAGGGCCACCACAGCTCGACCGCGGTGAAGCCCGCCGCGGCGGCGGCCGCGGGGCGCTCCAGAAGCGGGAGCTCCGTGAAGAGGATCGACAGGTTGACGTTGAAGCGCTGCTCAGCGGCTGCATCCATCGAGAAACCGGGCATGTGGGTCGGCGCTCCCTTCCGTGTCGAGTAGTTCCGTATTGCGGAAGTTAGTTTCTGCTTGATGGAAAGGCTGCCCGCGTCGGGGAACCTTGTCAAGGGGGGTTGCCCGGAAAAGCCGCCGGGGCGCGGGAGGCCCGGGCGGATTCGCCCGGGCGGCACCTTCACCGTTCGATCGGGTGTTCCTCACGGGTGGCGTGCGGGTCGGCTAGGGTCGCTTGCGCGCCCGGCAGTCCCCGCGTCACGTGGACCGGGGGAACGTACAGGTCGGAGCCGATGCCATGGGGGCACAGTGCGATTGAGAGTGGAGTTCACGACCGAGCCCTTCGATCTCGACGAGGCACCGCGGCACGCGCTGGTCGCCCGCGAGGTCATCGAGGCGGCCGAGTTGGACGCCGTGGATGTCGGCCCGTTCGGCAACACGGCGGAGGGCGGCGCGGACTCGGTGCTCACCGCGGTCGACGCGCTGCTGCGCCAGGCGCTGGAGGCCGGCGCCACCCGGGTCTCGCTCCAGGTCAACGTGATCGGGGAGGGCGGCGAGTGACCGGCAACGGGGACGACCCCTTCGTCACGGCCGTGAAGCCACTGGTCGACGCCATGGGCGGCGAGATGCTGCCGCCCGGCCAGGCGGGACCCGACGACGTGGTGCTCTCCTGGGAGGGCGCCGACGTCGTCGCCGTACGGCTGCCCCAGCTCGCCGACTCGCTGGACCACATCCTGGCCGCCCTGGAGCGCAAGCGCGGCAAGCCGCTGGCCGAGCTGGACCGCAAGGCCAAGCAGGAGGTCGTACGGATACTCGAGGCGCGCGGCGCCTTCTCCGTGCGGCACGGCGTGGAGACCGTCGCGGGCGCGCTCGGCGTCAGCCGGTTCACCGTCTACAACTACTTGAACCGCGAGAAGGACGCCTGAGCGGGGGCGGATGCCTGGCCCCCGCCGACCGGTGCGTGACCCGTCGCCGACCTGCGCCTGACCGGCCGCCGGTCTGTGACTGCCCCGCCGTCGGCCTGTGCCCGACTACCGTCGATCGGCGATGGGCCGCCACCCGCCCCCGACAGGTCGCCGTCAGGTCTCTGACCAGGCGTGACGCGGCTCCGGGTGGGCGGCTCGCGGGCGCCCGCGAGCCGCCGCCGTCCGCCATGCGGGTGGTGGTTTCCGCTTCCCGGATTTGTTACCCGGATTTTTCAACAAAGTGTTGACGTGATGTTTCCGAGGGCGTTAGCTAATCCGCAGCCCGTCCAGCACAAGGCCACGGAGGCTTCCCGTGACTTCGAGTACGACATCCGGCGGCCTCGCCCGATTCAACGCCCTGGAGGAGCACGCCGCCTACGCAGCCCTCCACGAGCTCTGCGCCTCGGCGGCCTGGGCGCACCGGCTGCTCGCCCGCCGCCCCTACACCGCCACCGATGAACTCTTCACGGAGAGCGACGCCGCAACGGCCGGCCTGACCGACACGGACCTCGACGAGGCGATGGCGGGCCACCCGCCGATCGGACGCCCGAAGCCCGGAGACCCGACCTCCTCGCGCGAACAGCGCGGCATGGCCGGCGCCTCCGAGGAGCTGAGGGCGGAGATGCTCGAACTGAACCTGGCCTACCAGGAGAAGTTCGGCCATGTCTTCCTGATCTGCGCGACCGGCCGCACCGGCGAGCAGATGCGCGACGCGGTCAGGGAACGGATCGGCAACGCACCGGCGCGGGAGCGCGAGATCGTGCGCACCGAACTGGGAAAGATCAACCGCATCCGGCTCGCCCGACTCGTCGAAGAGGACGCACCCGCATGAGCACCGAGACCACCGCCTCCGTGTCCACGCACATCCTGGACACCAGCGTCGGCCGCCCCGCAGAGGGAGTCGCCGTCAGACTCGCCGCCCGCGCCGGCAGCGAGGCCAACTGGCAGGCGCTCGGCGGCTCCGCGACCGACGCGGACGGCCGGTGCAAGGACCTGCCGGCGCTGCCGGAGGGCACCACACACGTACGGCTCGACTTCGCGGTCGAGGCGTATTTCTTGAAGTTCGAGAAGAAGCAAGCCGATGCGCAGCAGGACGCCCCCGCGAACCGGGACAGCGGCAGCGTAGGGGCGTTCTTCCCGGAGGTGGCGATCACGTTCGCCGTCGTGCCGGGCGAGCACTTCCACGTACCGCTGCTGCTCAACCCGTTCGGCTACTCCGTATACCGAGGGAGCTAGCAGACACATGCCAACGATCCTGGGACAGAACCAGTACGGCAAGGCCGAGAACCGAGTCGTAAAGATCACGCGGGACGGCGCCACCCACCACATCAAGGACCTGAACGTCTCCGTCGCGCTCTCCGGCGACATGGACGAGGTCCACCTCTCCGGCTCGAACGCCAATGTGCTGCCGACGGACACCACCAAGAACACGGTGTACGCCTTCGCCAAGGAACACGGCATCGAGTCCGCCGAACAGTTCGGCATCCACCTCGCCCGGCACTTCGTGACGAGCCAGGAGCCGATCAGGACGGCCCGGATCCGCATCGAGGAGTACGCCTGGGAGCGGATCGCGACCTCGGACGCGAACTCCAGGTTCATCGGCGCCGACGAGGTCAAGCACTCCTTCGTCCGCCAGGGCCAGGAGACCCGGGTCACGCAGATCACGTACGACGGTGAGTCCTGGGAGGTCGTCTCGGGCCTCAAGGACCTCGTCGTGATGAACTCGACCAACTCCGAGTTCTGGGGCTACGTCAAGGACAAGTACACGACGCTCCCCGAGGCGTACGACCGCATCCTGGCCACCCAGGTCTCCGCCCGCTGGCGCTTCAACTGGACCGACGACGAGCAGAAGGCGCCCAACTGGGAGAAGTCCTACGAGCAGGTGAGGAAGCACATGCTCCAGGCCTTCGCCGAGACGTACTCGCTGTCGCTCCAGCAGACCCTGTACCAGATGGGTTCGCGGATCATCGAGAACCGCAGTGAGATCGACGAGGTCCGCTTCTCGCTGCCGAACAAGCACCACTTCCTCGTCGACCTGGAGCCGTTCGGCCTCAAGAACGACAATGAGGTGTACTTCGCGGCCGACCGCCCCTACGGCCTGATCGAGGCCACGATCCTGCGGGACGGCTGCGAGCCGAAGATCCCGGTGGACCTCACCAACCTCTGAACAACCTCTGAACCGATCTCTGAACCACCCTCTGACGCCCCCCATTTCGGCACCCGCGGCCCGCCCGCCCGGCCGGGCCGCGGCACTCAAAAGCTCCCAGGGTCCTGCCGTGCCCACTCCAACTCAGCGATTCCTCAGCGAAGAAGGACGAACCATGGCAGCAGACCCGCGCATCGTCATCGAGAACTGCGCGATCGCGACCGTGGACGCGGACGACACCGAGTACGCGTCCGGTCATCTGGTCCTGGCGGGCAACCGCATCGAGTCGCTCGGCACGGGCAGGGCCCCCGAGGGCCTGGAGAACGTCGTACGCCGTATCGACGCGACCGGCCACCTCGTGACCCCGGGCCTGGTCAACACGCACCACCACTTCTACCAGTGGATCACCCGCGGCCTCGCCACGGACCACAACCTCTTCAACTGGCTCGTCGCCCTGTACCCGACCTGGGCGCGCATCGACGAGCGCATGACGTACGCGGCCGCGCAGGGCTCGCTCGGCATGATGGCCCGCGGCGGAGTCACCACCGCCATGGACCACCACTACGTCTTCCCGCACGGGTCCGGCGACCTGTCCGGCTCGATCATCCGGGCCGCGCGGGAGATGGGCGTCCGCTTCACCCTCGCCCGCGGCTCCATGGACCGCAGCGAGAAGGACGGCGGGCTGCCCCCGGACTTCGCGGTCGAGACCCTCGAAGGGGCCCTCGCCGCCACCGAGGCGACGGTCGACGAACACCACGACGCGTCCTTCGGCGCGATGACGCAGGTCGCCGTGGCTCCCTGCTCGCCCTTCTCGGTGTCGACCGAACTCCTCAAGCAGGGCGCCGAGTTGGCCCGTCGCAAGGGCGTCCGCCTGCACACCCACGGCTCGGAGACGGTCGAGGAGGAGCAGTTCTGCAAGGAGCTGTTCGGGATGGGTCCGACGGACTACTTCGAGTCGACCGGCTGGCTCGGCGAGGACGTGTGGATGGCGCACTGCGTCCACATGAACGACTCCGACATCGCCGCCTTCGCCCGTACGAAGACCGGTGTGGCCCACTGCCCGTCCTCCAACGCCCGTCTGGCGGCCGGGATCGCGCGCGTCCCCGACATGCTGGCGGCCGGCGTCCCGGTCGGACTCGGCGTCGACGGCACCGCGTCGAACGAGTCCGGCGAACTCCACACCGAACTGCGCAACGCGCTGCTCATCAACCGCCTCGGGGCCCATCGCGAGGCCGCGCTGAACGCCCGGCAGGCGCTGCGGCTCGGCACCTTCGGCGGCGCCCAAGTCCTGGGCAGGGCAGGGGAGATCGGCTCGCTGGAGGCCGGCAAGCTCGCCGACCTCGTGCTGTGGAACCTGGACACCCTGGCCCACGCGTCGATCGCAGACCCCGTCACCGCACTCGTCTTCGGCGCCGCGGCGCCGGTCACCGCCTCCTTCGTCAACGGCGAGCAGATCGTCGAGAACGGCCGACTGCTGCACGTCGACGAGGAGGCCATCGCCCGCTCCACGCGGGACGAGGCCCAGCGCCTCGCGCGCATCGCCGCGCAGGCCTGACAGGGGACTTTCACAACACCCCCTAGATCTCCGGCTGAGGGGGACGGCCCTTTGCCGGTGGCCGTGGGACCCGAGCGGGCCCCACGGCGACCGTCTCCGGGGCACGCGCATGGACGTGCGCGCGCCCCGGAACGGTCTCCCCGCCACGCCCTCCCCGTGACGGGCATCGTCCCGGTCCCCGCACGACCGCGCCCCACCTCCCTGACACCCGCGTCAACGCCGACGTGTACCCGACCGGAGGAGCCGCCGTGGCCGCCCAACCCACGTCCAGCAGCAAGGACGCAACCCCGACTGGCCCGCACAAGCACCCAGTTGACGAGAAACTCCCCGCCCTGAAAATGGCCACCAGCGGTCTGCAGCACGTGGCCGCCATGTACGCGGGCGTCGTCGCCCCGCCCCTGATCGTCGGCGCGGCCGTGGGTCTGACCGCGACCGAACTGACCTTCCTCACCGGCGCCTGTCTGTTCACCGCGGGCCTCGCCACCTTCCTCCAGACCCTCGGGATCTGGAAGATCGGCGCCCGGCTGCCGTTCGTCAACGGCGTCACCTTCGCCGGGGTCGCCCCGATGATCGCGGTCGTCAACTCCACCGACGACAAGAGCGACGCGCTGCCGGTCATCTTCGGCGCGGTCATCGTCGCCGGCGTACTCGGCTTCTTCACCGCCCCGTTCTTCAGCAAGGCGGTCCGCTTCTTCCCGCCCGTCGTCACCGGCACGGTCATCACGCTCATCGGCATATCCCTGATGCCGGTCGCCTTCGGCTGGGCACAGGGCCCCAACCCCACGGCGGACGACTACGGTTCCACCACCAACCTGGGCCTGGCGGGCGCGACCCTCGTCATCGTCCTGCTCCTGCGCCGCTTCACCCGCGGCTTCGTCAAACAGATCGCCGTGCTGCTCGGCCTGGTCGTCGGCACGCTCGTCGCGATCCCCTTCGGCGCCACCGACTTCGGCCCGGTGGCCGACGCGGCCGTCGTCGGCTTCCCCACGCCGTTCCACTTCGGAGCCCCGCAGTTCCAGCTCGCCGCGATCCTCTCGATGTGCGTCGTGATGGTGGTCTCGATGACCGAATCGACCGCGGACATGCTGGCGTTGGGGGAGATCGTCGAGCGCCCCGCCGACGAGAGGACCATCGCGGCGGGCCTGCGCGCCGACACCCTCGGCTCCGCCCTCAGCCCGGTCTTCAACGGCTTCATGTGCAGTGCCTTCGCGCAGAACATCGGCCTGGTCGCCATGACGAGGATCCGCAGCCGGTACGTCGTCGCCACAGGCGGCGGATTCCTCGTCCTGATGGGCCTGTGCCCGATGGCCGCCTCGCTCATCGCCGTCGTACCCCGCCCCGTGCTCGGCGGCGCGGGCGTGGTGCTGTTCGGCTCGGTCGCCGCGAGCGGCATCCAGACTCTCGTCAAGGCGGGCCTGGAGAAGGACAACAACGTCCTGATCGTGGCGGTCTCACTGGCCGTCGGCATCATCCCGATCACGGCGCCGGAGTTCTACCACGCGTTCCCGGAGACCGCGAAGATCATCCTGGACTCGGGGATCTCGACGGGGTGCGTGGCGGCGGTCGCCCTGAACCTCGTCTTCAACCACCTGGGCGGGGGCCGCGCGGCCGACGACGAGGTGACGTCCCCGATGGATCCGCAGCCGGCCTCGATCCACTGATCCCGTACTGCCTGTACTGCCCGTACGGACGGCAGGGCGCGGCACGTCACACGTGCCGCGCCCTTGGGTTTTCAGGCAAACGGGTTCAGCCGATGTGGTAGCTGTCCCCGTAGACCTGCCAGTCCAGGGGCGGATCCAGGTTCAGGTTCCGGTTCCTGAGGAAGACGCGCTGGGCGGTGTCCACGCGGCTGGTGTCCTCGTGGGCCTCCTCCTGCTTCATCGCCCACACCCGGGCGTCGAGGAAGGCGTTGAGGTACGTCACCTCGTCGCCGCCCTGGGCCGGGGGCCTGGCCCGGTCGAGGGCGCGCCTGCGGATGCTGCTGAAACTCGTACTGTCGCCGCCGTCGCCGTGCATCACGATGGCGTCGTAGTACGCGAACTGGCCGAGCGTGCCGATGCCGTCGGCCTTGCCCCGCCCGACCGCGGGGTTGAAGTAGACGCGGTCACGCTCGTCGTTCTGGGCCCGCCGGAACGCCTCGTCCTGGGCGGCCCGGCGCCAGGCGTCCGGGTATCCGGGGTCGAGGCCCTCGTGGGAGTCGGTGCCGTCGACGCGACGCAGGGCCGGCAGGTACCCGGCCAGTACGTTGCCCGGCCTGCGCTGCGTGTACAGCTCGACGAGGTCGAGCATGTCGCCCGTACCGGAGCAGAAGCCGATGATCCCGGCCGTGTAGCCGCGGCCGTCGCCGATGTCCTCGATGTACTTGTACTGCGCCTTCCAGTCCAGCGAGGAGTTCTCCGCGCTGGAGACCAGCTTCATGGCGATCTCCTTCTTCGCCGGGTCGTCGAGGCCGGCCGGCGCGGCGCTCGCGGACCTGGTGGCGATGACGGGACCTGCCACCAGGGATGCTCCGATCAGCGCGAGAAGCGTTCGACGCGAGGATCGTATGTGGGGGGTGTGCACGGGACCTCCAGTGGGGTGGGAGCCGTTCTCCGTACTGTTAGGAAGGTTTCCTACCAGAAATTCGGAGTGACGTATACCCGTCAAGGAGGTGCGTGTTGTGGAGGAGTCGAGGCCGTACGACGGGGCCGGGTGGCGGCGCGGGACCGGCTAGCGGGTCGTGACCAGCAGTTCTCGTACGCGGACGGCGGCTTCGTACGTGTCACCGGTGGGCCTGGTGGCGAGGTGCCCCGGCCGACGGGTCCAGCGGTCCTCCATGGTGAACCAGTCGACGACTTCCGGCGCGCGATTCTCGGCCATCGCGGCCCGCAGTTCGGTGAAGTACGTCGACCACCGCAGCCGGTAGAGCCCGCCGACCAGACCCGCCCACTCACGGTTGCCGTAGTCGCGCAGTCCGGCGTCCGCGCCCTGCCGGGTGCCCCACACCGTCAGCAGCGACAGATTGTCGTACGCCAGCCGGTCCCGCTCCGCCGCGTCCGCGCCCCAGGCCCGCGCGTCGGCGACCCAACGCCCCAGCAGATGCCCGGAGTCGGTGGCCAGCAGGGTCTCCAGTACGTCCATCAGGGCGAGCCAGTCCCCGGTCATCCGGTCGAAGTCGGACGCGTCCCCGGCCTCGTACGCCTTTCTGATGCGGGGGAGGAGGACGCGGCTGCGGTTGGATACGGCCTGGCGTGCCACGTCGAGGAGGTCGCGGCGGTAGGCGGAGGAGTTCCGGAGGTTCGCGCGCACCCGGAGCAGTTCGCCGAGCGCGGGCTCGAACTCGTCGGCGTCGTACCGGAGTTGCTTGGGCGACCACTTGGCGGCCGACTTCGCCGTGAGTGAGGGACGGGCGCCGAACAGTCCGTCGGCGCCCTCGCTCCAGGAGTCGGCGCGTGTCGTGCCGTACGCGGTGCGGCGCAGGATGTCCCAGGCGGCCTCGGCGTGCGGATCGCGGGCGCCGTAGCGGGAGAGGGCCCACTCCCTGAACCACGCCTTCAGATCCAACTCGCCGTCCTCCCAGGCGAGTTCGGAGAACAGGTCGAACGCGGCGGGGTTGTTGTCGGCGGCCTCGGGGAGCAGGGCGACCCCGCGGAGGGTGCTGCCCGGCTTGGTGCGCCACTGGTTGAACAGGGCTGCCCAGTCGGGGGTGTTGGCGCCCAGGGTCGTATGGCCGCCGAAGTTCCAGATCGAGCCGAAGGCGTACGGGGTGTCGCCCCAGTCGGCCTCGCGGTCCGTGACCTTCGGGAAGCGGTCGGAAAGTCCGTCGACGACGAGCATGTGGGACTTGTCCACGGCGTCGACGATCGCCCGCGGCGGGTTGCGCTGCCAGCCGAGGATGACCCAGATCGCGTCCGGGTGCGCGGTGAGCAGCGCCTTCTCGACGCCCTTCGCCGCGTCGGCGACCGGAACGTCACCCGGGTCGCCGCCCTCGTGCAGCAGGTCCATCTTGTAGAGCGTCGAAGGGCCGCCGAACATCTCGTCCTGGGCCCGGTAGAAGGCCGCCGCGACGCGCGCGAAGTGCTCGGTGCGAGGGTCGAGCCAGTCGGGGCGCCGGAGTCCCATCCAGGTGCCCTGGGGAACGGTGCGGGCCCCTTCGTTCCGGTCGGCGAAGCCCGGCGGGACCGTGCCGAAGTAGCCGGGGAACACGGGCGTCATGCCCAACTCCCGTACCCGGTCGGTGATTCGGCGCCCGAGCGCGGCGCGGGCGTCGAGGAGTTGCCGCGACACGGGATCCGGGAAGGCGGCGAGATTCTGCATCAGCCACCACGGCTGGTGGGCGGGCCCCGCGATCCACTGCCGCAGTTCCTCGTCCGTGTACCCGAACCCGCGGAACACCCGGTGGTACAGCGCGTCCGCGCCCGCGTACACCAGCACCTCGTTGTAGCCGTGCAGCGCCAGCACGTCCAGCTCGCGCTCCCAGTAGGTCCAGTCGTTGTACGCGCCCGTGTAGCCGTCGTTCGTGTCGTTGAGGGCGAAGCGGTGCGGGACGTTGGCCGTCCGGGTGACCGGTTCGGCGAGGCCGGGCAGGTCCGTCGGGAGGTCGAGCTGCTCGCCCGCCCAGCTGATGTTGGCGTGCGCGGTGTGCTTCAAGTACCAGCGGAGGCCGATGAGTTGGGTGGCCGCGGTGTTGCCGGTGATGGTGATGCGGCCGGTGTCGCCGGAGACTCTGAAGGTGTCCGTCCTGGTGCCCGTCGCCTCGAATCGCAACTGCCGCCAGTGGTGGGGGAGGAGCCGCCTGGCCGCCCTTGTCGCCGCTGCTGCTGCCGCCTCCGTCACGGGTGCCTCCTTGGCCGGGGTGCCGTCCGAGTGTGCGGGTGCGTGAGAACAAGCGACGGTACCGGCTGCGCCGGCGACTGCGGTGAGGAACGCGCGACGGGCCAGCGGCATGGGTGGGTCTCCGGTTCGCGACGGTGGGGACGGGCGTGGGGGTGCCGTGGGAGGGATACCCGCGGTGGGGGGACCTGGGCACGGCGGCTGGGCCACATGGGGGAGAACCGGCGGTGAACTGGCCGGGGGATTCTTTCGCCCCCGCCGCCCCCACCCATTCCCGTCCCTTTCGGGGGCCAGCCCCCGAACCCCCGCTCCTCAAACGCCGGAGGGGCTGAATTTCAGCGGGGTCTGGGGGCGGAGCCCCCAGGGACGGGACGGGTAGGGGCGGCGGGGGCGAGAAACCTCCCCGGATCACACCCGGCTCAGGGACTGGCAAGGCTGGGCCGTCGGGAGGCGGCCGGTGAAGAAGGAGCGGGGCGGGACGCCCATCAGCGTGCGGAAGTCGGCCGTCATATGGGACTGGTCGTAGTACCCGGTGGACGCGGCAAGCTCCGCCCACCCCGTCCCCCCACCATGCGCCAGCACATGCCGAACCCGCCCGATCCGAGCAAAGTGCTTCGGAGAAACCCCCACCCCCTCCGCGAACAGATTCCGCAACTGCCGCTCACTCACGGCCAACCGCCGAGCCAACTCCCGCACCTGCGAAGGAACACGCTCCACATCCGTCGACAACGCCTCGACGGCAGCCCGCAAAACCTCCCGCCGAGAACGATCCGCCCCGTCACCGGCCGCAAGCCGCCCCGGCAGCACCTCCATCAACCGGCCCACCGCATCCTCGCCCTCCAACCACCGCAACTCGTCCGCGAGTTGACGCGCGGACGCACCGGGAAGGTCCCCGAGCCGCACCACCCGCCCCACGAGCTCGACCGCCGGGACACCGAGCAACGGCCGCGCCGTACCCGGCCCGAGCCGCACCTGCACACACGACGCGAGCCGCTTGCTCGTGTGATAGGTGGCCCGGGTGCGCGGCCCGACGACGAGCGTGTCCCGGTGACCGTTCGCGTCGACCCGCACGACGACCTTCGTAGCGGCGTCCGGGACACGGGTGAACGGCTCGCGCGACGCACTGTCGCTGTCGACCGCCGCCCCGATCTCGATGCCGTCGATCCACGGCCGCAACGCGTCGGGGGCGGGAAGCGTGCGCTCGGCAACGTCGTTGGTCACCCGTCCACCGTAGACGCGCCGGACAGCCGCACGGGCTGCCGAACCGTGCCGGAATTTCCTAGAGCTTCCGGCGACCCGCTGGACACGCTGGTACTCATGATCCTCATCACCGGTGCCACGGGCACCATAGGCAGCGAAGTCGTACGACAACTCGCACAGCGAGGGGAGAAGGTCCGCGCACTGACCCGCGACCCGTCCAAGGCCCAGGCCCAGGCTCGGGCCAGGGCCCGGGTGCCCGACGGGGCAGGGACAGGGGGAGGGGCAGGGGCGGAGGCGGAGGTCGAGGTGGTGCGAGGGGACTACCTCGACCCCGCGTCCGTGGACGCGGCCATGGCCGGTGCCTCGGCCGTGTTCCTCGTCGGCGTCCTGGGTCCGGACGACGCGGACCGCGACCGGGCCCTGGTCGAGCAGGCCCGCGCGGCGGGCGTACGCCGAGTCGTGAAACTGTCGGCGATCGGTACCGGCGACCCCGCCGTCGGCAGGGTCGGCACCTGGCACCTCCCGGGCGAACAGGCCGTAAGGGGGAGCGAGTTGGAGTGGACCGTCCTGCGCCCCTCGGCCTTCGCCTCGAACACCCTGAGCTGGGCCGAGGCCATCCGGACCGGCGAACCCGTACCGAACATGACCGGCGACGGCCTACAGGGTGTCATCGACCCGCGCGACGTCTCCGAGGTCGCCGTGGAGGCGCTGCTCTCCGCACGGCACGCGGGCCACACCTACACGCTCACCGGCCCCGAGACGCTCGGCGTCCCCGATCAGGCCGCCATCCTCGCCGACGTACTCGGCCGCCCGGTCGCCACCGAGGACCTCACGCCGGACGAGTCACGCGCCCGGCTGACCGAGTGGGGCATGGACGCGGAGTACGTGGAAGGTGTGCTGGCCGGCAGCGCGTACGTACGCGGTGGTGGCAACGCCGTCGTCACGGAGGAGGTGCTGCGGGTGCTGGGCCGGCCGCCGCGCACGTACCGGGAGTGGGCGGTGGACCACAGGGCGGCGTTCGGCGAGAGCTGAGACGGGGGCGGGAGTGCGGCTGTGGGGAACGCTCGCCACAGCCGCACTCCCGCACGTGAGCCCTGCTCCTGGCCCTGCTCCTGCGGCAGCCGCCTCAGCCGGACATCTCCACACGTTCCCCGGCCTCGGAATCCGCCCCGGAATCGGCCTCGGCCTTCACCGGTTCCGAGGCCGACTCGCGCCCCGGCCGCAGCACCCCCGCCGCGAGCACCAGCCCCGCCAGCGCGATCCCCGTACCGACCGTGAACGCCAGCCGGTATCCGTCCGCGGTGGCCGTGGCGAGGGCCGTGCCGTCGTCCACGAGGCCGTCCGTGCGGCTCGCCGCGAGGGTCGTGAGGGTGGCGAGGCCCAGGGAACCTCCCACCACCTGGGTGGTGCTGAAGAGGCCGGACGCCAGGCCGGCGTCCTCCTCCAGGGCGCCGGACATCGCGAGCCCGGTCACCGCGGGCATCGCCGCCGCGAACCCGGTGGAGAGCAGCAGCAGCGCGGGCAGCACGTCGACGACGTACGAGCCGTCGGCCGGCACCCGGGCGAGGAGCGCCATCCCGGCCGTGATGAGTACGAGCCCGGCGAGCAGCACGCGGTACGGGCCGAAGCGGCCGATCGTCCGCGCGGACAGGCCCAGCATCAGCACCCCGATCAGGACGGGCGCGGGCAGGAACGCCGTGCCGGTCATCAACTCGCTGAAGCCCAGCACACGTTGGAGATACAGCGCCCCGATGTACTGGAAGCCGAACATCGCCGCGACCATCAGGATCTGCACCCCGTTCGCGCCGGTGAGCAGGCGTGAGCGGAACAGCCTCAGCCGCAGCAGTGGACGGGCGGCCCGCGCCTGCCGCAGGGTGAAGGCGACGAAGAGCGCGACGGAGACGGCCCCCAGCACGAGCGTGGCGCCCAGCCCGCGTTCGCCGGCGCCCACGATCGCGTACACCGTGAGCATCAACGCGCCGGTGACCAGCGCGGCCCCCGGGTAGTCGGCGCCCCTGCCGAGCCCGGCGCCACGGTCGGGGGCAAGGACGCGGAGGGCCGCGATCCAGGCCACGATCCCGATCGGCAGGTTGATCAGGAAGATCCAGTGCCAGTTGAGCGCCTGGGTCAGGGCCCCGCCGAGGAAGGTGCCGAGCGCGCCGCCCGCCGCGCCGACCGCGCTGAACACGGCGATCGCCTTGGCCTGTTCGCGCGGCTCGGGGAAGAGTGCGACGAGCATGCCGAGCACCACGGCCGCGGTCATCGCCCCGCCGACGCCCTGCACCGCGCGCGCCGCGATCAGCATGCCCTGGCTCGTGGCGACCCCGCACAGCACGGACGCCACGGTGAACACGACGAGCCCGGCCACGAACATCCGCTTCCGGCCGACCAGATCACCGAGCCGCCCCACGAGCAGCAACAGCCCGCCGAACGGGATCAGGTACGCGTTCACGACCCAGGCGAGTCCCGGGGCCGAGAAGCCGAGGTCGCTCTGGATCGCGGGCATCGCGACGGTCACGATGTTGCCGTCAAGGATGGTCATCAACGTGCCCGCGCACAGCACGACGAGGGACGCCCAACGGGAGTACGTTCGCTGTGCCGGACTCTGCTCCGGGTGCGGTGTGGGTCGCTCTGTGGGTGACCCGTTCCGGGACGTCATGGCCTTGGCCCTCCGTATCGCTGCAGGTTGTTCCATAGGTGCACGACTTGTAACGGAGGACATCGTGGGTGACTATGGAAACCGGCGTAAGGAGGCACTTCAATGTCCCAGGGGAACACCGGTGTTACGTCGCAGGTCGTGAGCGCGGAGGGCTGCCCGGTCCGGGAAGTTCTTGACAGGGTCGCGGGCAAATGGAGCGTGATGATCATCGTGGCCGCCGCTCACGGCCCGATCCGCTTCACCGAGCTGGAGCGCAGCATCGAGGGCATCAGCCGTCGCATGCTCACGCTGACCCTGCGCAATCTGGAGCGCGACGGACTTCTCACGCGGACCGTCCACCCGACGGTTCCGCCGAAGGTGGAGTACGAACTCACGCCGGTGGCCCGTGAGTTGCACGCCAGCCTGCTCGGGCTGACCGACTGGGCGGAGCGGCATCGCGTGACGATCGCCGAGTCACGCGCCGCGTATGACGCCGAGCACCGGCCGGAGCTGGGCGCTCCGTTGTGAGCTTCGCCGTGAGTCGGGTGCCTGGTGTGGTGTGTCGGCTGCGGGTGCGTTGTGGCTGGGCGCGCAGTTCCCCGCGCCCCTGAGGGGGCGCGCCCGCCCCCTCACATGGCTCAGAGGCCGAACCGGCCCGGGTCCGAGGCCAGTGCGCGGAAGTAGTCCCTCGGGTCCGCCACCAGCTTTCGTTCCTTGAGGTCCATCAGGCCGCCGACCGCCGTGAGCTCGGCGGCGACGGTGCCGTCGGGCTTGCGGATCGTCTGTTCGATCCGGAACGTCTTGCCCTCGCCCCAGATGAATTCACAGGTCACTTCGACCTCGTCGCCGGCCCGCAGCTCCCGCCGGTAGCGGACGGTCATCTCCAGGGACACCGGGCCCACGCCCTTGGCGGCCAGACCGGCCTGGGTGATCCCGGCGGCCTGCAGTAACGACCAGCGGGCGTGCTCCGCGTAGTTCACGTACACGGCCTGGTTCAGGTGCCCCTGGACATCGGTCTCGTACCCACGCACGGTCACCGGGACGGAAAACGGTTCGGCCATGACTTCTCCTTCAGTGGCTGCAGTGACTTCTGCGGGTTCGACGGCAAGCAGATTGGGCGCAAGCGTACTGAGCGGTTGCTCAAGGCCGTCAACCATTGAATGTCGTAGGGCATTCGGGGGCCGTCACGTCCGTCGCGGCGAGGCCAGCAGATACCGCGCGCCCGTACGCGGCTCCGTGTGCTCGCCCACCTGCCAGCCTGCCTGTTCCAGCGTCGCCGCGCACTCCCGCAGGGCCTCGGCGTCCGGTCCGCGCACGGCGACGGCCTCCGGCTGGGGCGTCGCCCGCACCCGGTACCCCTCGGAGTCCGTGGGCGCGTCCGCCGGCCGGTGCCCCGCCGCCTCCAGCGCGAGCGCGGCGGCCTGCACGAGATGCGTACGCTCCCACGCGCACGGCCGGTCCACGACCCCGTGCGGATTGGTCATGCGGCGCAGTTCGAGCAGCCCCTGCCAGGCGCTGTGCACCTCACGTATGCGCGACGGACCGGAGTCGATGCCCTCCTCGCCGCCGACCCGCGCGGTGAACACCCCGGAGGACTCCCGGGCAGGTTCCCGGGCGGGCTCGGCGGCTTCCGGAGCGCTCTCCGCCGCGTTGGCGGTCTCCTCGCGGATCCGATGCCCGGCGGGCGTCAGGAAGTGATCGTGCGGCGGACGCGGATGCCGGAACGCGAGCTCTCGCTTCACCAGCGCCGCGAGCTGGCTCTCCGTACCTCTGAGCCGCCCGGTCACGGGATCGGCCGCGTCGATGACGCGCCGCTGGGCGGCGGTCGGCGGTCGTGTCACGGCGCGCTCCTCCCGGTCCGTCGATGAGCGGGCCCGACCGACGATCCAGGCGATCAGTGGGCCCATTCGAAGACTACGACCCGGGTCTGACATCGCTCCGTCGCCGGCCCGTGAAGCACACCGTCCGCTCGGACCTGCGCCTGCTGCCCGGCCTCCTCCTACTGCCGGTAGCCGCTCAGGAACCGGCCGATCCGGCTGATCGCCGCGTCCAGGTCGTCGGCGTGCGGGAGGGTGAGGATGCGGAAGTGGTCGGGGGTCGGCCAGTTGAAGCCGGTGCCCTGGACGACCTGGATCTTCTCCCGCAGCAGCAGGTCCAGGACGAACTTCTCGTCGTCGTGGATCTTGTGGACCTTGGGATCCAGGCGCGGGAACGCGTACAACGAGCCCTTCGGCTTCACGCAGGACACGCCGGGGATCTCGTTGAGCTTCTCCCAGGCCACGGTGCGCTGTTCGTGCAGACGCCCGCCCGGAGCGGTCAGCTCGTGGATGGACTGCCGGCCGCCGAGCGCGGCCTGGATGGCGTACTGCGCGGGTGCGTTGGCGCACAGACGCATGGAGGCCAGCATGGTCAGGCCCTCCAGATAGTTCTTTGCGTGCTGCTTGGGACCGGTGACCACCAGCCAGCCCGAGCGGAATCCGGCCACCCGGTACGTCTTCGACAGCCCGCAGAACGTGAGGACGACCAGGTCGGGGGCGAGTGCGGCGACCGAGTGGTGAACAGCGTCGTCGTACAGGATCTGGTCGTAGATCTCGTCGGCGAAGACCATCAGGCCGTGTCGGCGGGCGAGGTCGAGGATGCCCTCGATGATCTCCTTCGGATAGACCGCGCCGGTGGGATTGTTCGGGTTGATGATGACCACGGCCTTGGTGCGGTCCGTGATCTTCGACGCCATGTCGTCCAGGTCCGGGTACCAGTCGGCCTGTTCGTCGCAGAGGTAGTGGACCGCCTTGCCGCCCGCGAGGGTCGTGACGGCCGTCCAGAGGGGGAAGTCCGGGGCGGGGATGAGGATTTCGTCGCCGTCCTCGACCAGCGCCTGCACGGCCATCGAGATCAGCTCGGAGATGCCGTTGCCGAGGAAGACGTCGTCGACGCCGACCTCCAGGCCCAGTGTCTGGTAGCGCCCCGCAACGGCCCGGCGGGCGGAGAGGATTCCGCGCGAGTCCGTGTACCCGTGCGCCTGCGGCAGCATCCGGATCATGTCCTGGAGGATCTCCTCCGGCGCCTCGAAGCCGAAGAGCGCGGGGTTGCCGGTGTTCAGGCGCAGCACGCTGTGGCCTGCCTTCTCCAGCGCGTCTGCGTGCTCGATCACCGGGCCCCGGATCTCGTAGCAGACCTCGCTGAGCTTGTTCGACTGCCGGAACTCCATGCGCGCTCGCCCCTCCGGTTTCGTGTGTTGCTTGGTTTTACCAAGTTCGAGCTTGGAAAGTCCAACAAGTTGTCTAGACTGCGTCGCATGTCACCTCGCCGAAGCTACGACCAGTACTGTTCCGCTGCCCGGGCCCTCGACGCCCTCGGTGACCGCTGGACCCTCCTGATCGTCCGCGAGCTGTTGGCCGGTCCGCGCCGCTACACCGACCTGCACGCGGATCTGCCCGGCGTGAGCACGGACGTCCTCGCCTCCCGCCTCAAGGACATGGAGCGCGACGGCCTGGCGACCCGGCGACGGCTGCCGCCGCCGGGAGCAGCGAACGTGTACGAACTCACCGCCCGTGGCCGCGAGTTGCTGCCCGTCCTCCAGGCACTCGGCGAGTGGGGCGCACCCCTGCTGGCGGAACGCCGCCCCACCGACGCGGTACGCGCCCACTGGTTCGCCCTGCCATTGCTGCGCTCCCTGGAGGGACTTGGCGACGGCGTCGTCCAAGTCCACCTGGACGAGGGGGAGTTCTACGTCCGCCTCGGCGCACAGGGCGGCCCCGTCTACGGGGAGGGCCCGGCCCCCGAGGAACCCGACACCGGCCTCACCCTCGACGCCGAGGCATGCACAGCACTCGCAAGAGGCGACCTGCCCCTCCTCGACGCGGTACGCACCGGCCGCATCACGGTCACAGGCGAAAGCCCCCTGGCCAAGACACTCCGGGAGGCGTGACCCCGTACCCCGGAACACCAAAAGCCCCGCCGCGCCATGGAGTTGGCGCGGCGTGGCTTTTGGCGGAGAGGGCCGAGCAGGCCCGATTTCAAACTTGCTGAGGCGCAACGCCCCTTCAAGGGGCGCGGGGAACTGCGCGACCAGCCCTCACCGTCCCGCAGACAAGAACCGGCCGTCGAACGGAGCGCTACGGGGTCGGCCGCACAGACCGCCCCCGCGTCAACGAGTACCCACCAACCCCCGCAAGCGCCGCCAACACACCCCCCACCGCAGTCCACACCCAACGATCGGACCACCAGCCGGAGGCCCAGCCGTCATCGGGCTCGATGCTGGACAGCACGGCGACCGACCCCTCGGACTCCTCGTCGCTGTCGCCGCCCTCGGCCGCCACGGCGACCCCGGGAACGAGCGGCTCGGCCAACGAGCCATCCACCGCGGCGGCCCCGCCGACATCCTTCGAGTCGACCTGGACCTCGGCGCTCACCGGCAGCCCGAGATCGGCCGCCTTGAGGCCGACCGTGGTCAGCCGGACGTAGTACGTGCCCGGCAACGGGTCGTCGGCCCACGGCTCGGACCAGGCACGGACCGTACGCAGCGTGCAGGACAGCTCAACGGAGGCCGCGTCCTGGGCGGCCGTCCGCGTCTGCGCCCCGTACTGGCACGCCTGGCGGCGCCGCAGCCCGTCGTACACGTCGACCTGCCAGGTCGCCGAGGCATGCGCGTCGGGCAGCTTCACCGTCGCCTTCACGGTGGGCCGCTGCCCGGCGTCGGCGGGGAACGACCAGTACAGGTAGTCGCCCATGGACGCGCTCGCCGTGGCCTTCTGGCCCTGGTCGACCTCGGTCGCCGTACGGAACGACGTACCGGCCGAGGTGGGCGCGGCGCCGTCGTCGGACGGGCTCGCGGAGGGGGAGGAGTCGGCGACGGCGGGGGACGCGGCGGCCCCCAGCACCAGCAGACCCGCACCCACCGCACGGACGACACGACCTGCTCGCCCAGCACCACCTGCCCGGCCGACACTCGACACACGAGTGTCCGACGCACGGGAGCCCAACGCACGCGGGCTCAACGCACGGGGGTTCAACACACGAGAAGCACGCATCAGTTGGTCCTCCAGACCGCGACCCGCCAGCGCGAGACCCAGCCCCACAGCACACCCGCGAGGAAGCCGGTGAGCACCAGGGCGCCGAGCAGCCACCAGCCGCGACCGAGGCCGAAGGAGGCCACGTCGCTCGATGTGTCGGGACCGTCGACGACGTCCACGGTCAGTTCGAGCGGCAGTCCGGGCGTGGTCTTGACGCCGGAGGCCGCCGAGAAGGAGTTGGCGACCTGGAGGCACACGGCCTCGGCCGCGGGCTTGCTGTCGGCGTCGTCGTCCTCGCTCTCCGCCTTGGGGTAGCGCAGACCCGCGGACATGACGTCGGTCCGGCCGGAGCCGGTCGACTCGCCGCGCACGATCTCGCGCCCGCTCGCGGTCACCGCCCGCAGCGACACCCCGTAGTCGCGGTCGACCTGACGGTCGGCCGCCACGCTCACCGACGCGCGCAGCTCGAAGCCCGCCGGGACGTCCACGCGGTACCAGCGGTGCTGTCCGAACTCCTCGCGGTCGGTGTAGAGCCCGGACTTGAGGGTGGGCGCCTGCGCGCACGCGTCGGCGCCGTCCACGGCGACCGGAGTGACCACCGGGTCGGCGGCCCGGTCCACCAACTGGTTGACCTTGTCGGTGAGTTCGTCGGTGTGCTCGATCGAGGTGTACGTTCCGCCGGTCGCCTCCGCGATACAGCTCAGCTGTTGCCGCAGTTTGGTGTTCGGCACCAGACCGAGCGTGTCGATGGTGAGGCCGATCCCCTTGGCGGCGATCTCCCGCGCCACCTCGCACGGGTCCAGCGGGGCGCAGGTGTCCTCTCCGTCGCTGATGAGGACGATACGGCGGGATCCCTCGCCGCCCTCCAGGTCGTCGGCCGCCTTGAGGAGCGCCGGGCCGATCGGGGTCCAGCCGGTGGGCGCGAGGGTCGCGACGGCGGTCTTCGCCTCCGTGCGGTCCAACGGGCCGACGGGGTAGAGCTGTTCGGTGTCCTTGCAGCCCGTCTTGCGGTCGTCGCCGGGGTAGTTGGCGCCGAGTGTCCGTATGCCGAGCTGGACCTCCTCGGGGGTCGCGTCGAGGACCTCGTTGAAGGCCTGCTTCGCCGCGGCCATCCGTGTCTGTCCGTCGATGTCCCGCGCGCGCATCGAACCGCTGACGTCGAGGACGAGGTCGACCTTGGGTGCTGCGTCACCCGTGGGTTCGCCGGCGACGGCTCCGGCCGGGAGGGCGATCCCGGCCGTCAGGGCGGCGAGCAGGGCGCAGGCGCCCACCGCCAGCCGTTGTCTTGTGATCATCGCCGGATCCTATTGATCAATGGCGTCACGCATCAAAACGAGGGGCGGGGCGGGGTGACATCCGGGTCGGCGAGCGGGTTCGGCAAGCGCGCCCAGATGTCCCCCGGCCGCTCGGGCGAAAGCCGCATCGTCGCCAACGCCTTGGCCGGCAGCGGCTCTTCGAGCAGTGCCGCGAGATCCGGGGTGCGCGGCAGATCCCGTACGGCCGTGGACAGGGCCTCTCCCAGGGCGGTCGCCGAACCCGCCGTCGCCGCCAGTGCGCCCGCGACGAGCGAACCGAACAGCTTGCTGCGCAGGACGGACTCGTCGTCCGTGACGATACGGCCCGTCAGGTCCGGGGCCGGAATGCCGTGGCGGGCCAGCCGCGCCGGGCTGATCCGGATGTCGGCCAGATCGCGGTAGACGAGCCGCAGCGGGGCGCCCGCGGGCGAGAGCACCACCAGCAGGTTCTGGCCGTGGGCCTCCAGGGCCACGCCCAGGTCGAGCAGCCGCAGCCCGACGGCGAGCGCGAGCCGGCTGAACTCGGCCAGCCAGGCCGGGGACTGGGGCAGCACGGTCGAGGCGAGAGCGGCGACCGGCACGACCCGCTCGCCCGTCCCCGCGTACACGTCCGGGGACTCGCGCAACACCGCTGCCAGATCAGGGGTGTTGGCGGTGACCGCGCCGAGGGTCCTGGTGATGTGCAGCATCCCGTCCAGACGCCCGGCCATCGCCTCCATGAACGCCGAGACGGCCGCCGCGGACTCGATCGAGTACACCGAGATGTCCCGCACGGAGGAGGTCAGCCGGGCGCTGAGCGCGGTCTTGACGTGCGGTCCGTCCGGGAGGGCCAGGGTGCGCAGGGACATCAGGGGATGCGCGGCCAGGCTCTCCCCGGCGACGCCCTCCCCGACCGCCCGCTCGTCCTTCAGCACATGCCGCGCCTGCCACGGGTGTACGGGGATCAGCACCCGCCCCGCCTCCCGGTACGGCCACTGGCCGCCCACCAGGCAGCCACCCTCCGGCACGGCCATCAGCCCCAGCTCTACGTCCGCCCGGTGCTCCGGCGCGTACGCCAGCTGCTCGGCCACCGAAAAGCCGGGCCGTGAACGGCAGTTGGGGTGGAACGGATGCCCGTCCACGACCCGCTGCTCCCACTCCCAGGACGTGAAAGGAGAGCTCGGCGCGGGCTGGTTGGCGCGGGAAAGGGCCAACGAGGCGACGCTGTGGCCGAGTTCGACGGCGAAGGCGTGCCCGTGCGGCAGCCCGAGCGCCGTCATGAGTGCGGCCGGGTGGCGGTACGCCGTCCCGTCCAGCTCGACCTCCATGACGGTGGCCCCTGTCGCGTACGCGTCCGAGGCCGGGCCGTGCAGACGACGCCCGTCGGCCAGCCGGAGCACCAGCCCGTCGCGCCCCGCCGCCTCCCGGCGCGCGACCCACGGCAGCGGCTCATGGACGAGCCCGCGCCACAGCCGGGTCAGCACGGCAGCGCGGGCACCGGGGAGTTCTGCCGTGTACGGGGACAGCAGGGCGGGGCGTGCGGTGCGCAGCTCGGCGGCGAGAACGGCCTCGGTCTCGGCCGGGGTGCGGGGAGGGTGCACAGAGGGCTCCTAGGGTGTGGGGACGGCGTCGCGGCCGGGTACAACGCCGGACATACTGAGCGCCAGGGCACCGTACGCAACGAACGGATCGCGTGGACCTCATGCACCCCATGCACCCCATGAACACCGGGGCCGGCATCGGCGAAGCAGCCGATGCGTACGCGGCGGCGCCGCTGCTCAATTGTCTGCTTCGGGAGCTCGGCGAGCCCGCACAGGGGCCCGGGGAGTCCGTGGGCCGACGGGTGTACAGGCTCCCGGCCGGGGGACGGCTCCTACGGGTGCGCGCCGGGCGCCGCCCCGCCGAGCCGGAGGCGTACGCCGCCGGTGCCTGGCAGCGCCTGAGCCACGCGGAACTGGTCAAACTCACCGCCGAGGTCCTCCGCGGGCACACCGGCCTGTCCAATCCCGAACTGCCCGTCGAGATGATCGACAGCCGGGACGCGGTGGCGGCGATCCTGGCCGCCCGGGACGGGACGACCCCGCCCGACGACCTGTATCGGCGTTCCGAACAGTCCCTGATCACCGGACATCCCTACCATCCCGCCCCCAAGGCCCGCGGCGGCGGCCCGGTCACCGGCTGGATTCCGTACGCCCCGGAGGCGTACACCCGCTTCCCGCTGGTGCTCCTGGGGCTGAGGGGCGACGTGTGCGTGGAGGACGGTGACACGGGCGCGCTCGACGCGCTGGGCGAGGCCCCGCCCGGCTATCGCCTCCTGCCCGTCCACCCCTGGCAGCTCGACCTCGTCGGCGCCCGCCCGGAGATCCGCGAGGCCTTCGCGGACGGCCGCCTCGTACGGCTGGGGTCCTCCTCGTGGACGGCCTGGCCGACGGCGGCCATCCGCACGCTGTACGTCCCCGACACCGACCTCTTCCTGAAGTTCAGCCTCGACGTCCGCATCACCAACGACATCCGCCGCCTCTGGCGCCACGACCTCCTCCGGCTGCGCCGCACGGACGCGGCGGTGACCTCGGCCTTCGCGGCCGTGGACACCCCCGCGGCCTGGCTGAGCGACCGCGGCTACCGCACCGCGGACTTCGCCTTCGAGGAGCTCGCCGTCCTCGTACGCGACGGGCTGCGTCCGCAGGTGACCCCCGGCGCGACCCCGGTCCTGGCGGCCGCGCTGACGGAGGCCTTCGAGGGCAACCCCCTCGACGGCCTCGCCGACCCGGTCGCCTGGTGGTCGGCGTATCTGCGTCAAGTCGTCCCGCCCGCGCTGGAGTTGTTCGCCCGGCACGGGGTCGTACTCGAAGCGCATCTGCAGAACACGGTGGTCGCCGTGGACGCTGACGGGATGCCGGTGCAGGCGCTGTTCCGCGACGCGGAGGGCGTGAAACTGCTCCCCGAGGTGACGCGCGCGGCCGGGTGGGAGCGGCTGGTGTACTGCCTGGTCGTCAACAACCTCCTGGAGATCGCGGAGGCGCTGGGGGAGCGGTACCCGGGCATGGAGCTCTGGGGGCCCGTGCGACGAGAGCTGGCGCGGTGCGACGCTGAGCTGCCCGAGGCGGCCGAACTGCTCCGGGCACCGACCCTGCCCGGCAAGACGAACCTGCTGCTGCGCTGGACCGGCGCGGACGGCGCCGACGCCCGCTATCTGCCCGTCCCGAACCCCTTGCCCACATCGGACGCGGCGGGCGGCGGGCAATCGGCGGGCGGCGGGCAATGAGCGGGCGGCGCGCAATGTGCCGCCCGAGCGACCCGCACGCGCTCCCCATGGCGCAGCTACTCCCAAGGCGAGTCAGCCCTTCCCGTCCTCCGCCTTGAGGTGTGTGGCGAAGAAGGCGTCGATGCGCCGCCAGGCGTCGACGGCGGACTCCGGGTGCGGCCTGATTCCGGCGACGCGCATCAGCGGACGCAGCGCGCGTGGCCCGATCTCGGCGTCGTTGAGGAACGAATGCCCGGCCTCCGGGTACTCCTTGACGTCGTGGACGATGCCGAGTCGGCCGAGGGACGCCTCCAGCTTGCGGGCCGCGCCCGGCAGCGTACGGTCGAGGGCCCCGTAACTCGCGACGACCGGGCAGGAACCGTCGAGCGCCCGGTCGAGCTCCTTCGGCGGACGGCCGTAGTTGACGGAGGCGGCGTCGAACTCGCCGTCGTTCACGGAGAGGAGGGCGAAGGAACCGCCCATGCAGAAGCCGATGACGCCGATCCGCCCGGTGCAGTCGGGATCCTGGGCGAGGCGGGCGCGGGCCGCCTCGATGTCTCGGAAGGCACGGCCGTGTCCGGACAGGGCGGCCCGGAAGGTCGGCACCAGACAGCGGACGGCCCCTCCGTCGGTGAACAGGTCCGGCATGACGACGAGGTACCCGGCTCTCGCCAGCCGGTCTGCCTGACGGTGCATCACATCATTGACGCCCAGCGCCTCATGGACCACGACCACACCGGGCCAGGGGCCCGCCCCCGCGGGCCGGGTGAGATGGCCGGTGAGCCGACGCGAGCCACCGCGGGCGACGCTGAGCTCGGTGAGATCGACGGCGGTGGTGGTGGTCGTGTCGGGCATGCTGTCCTCCGGGGGAGAGGCGACGGGGACGGCCGAGGTGAGAGCGACGGCGGGACGGCCGAGGTGAAGACTAGGGCGCGATGAAGGGCTGTACGCGCTTGCGGTAGTCCTTCGGCCGAACCTCGTTGTAGTACTTGTCCTTGTCCTCGCCCTCCGAGGTGAAGATGTACATCGGGCACTCGTCGGACTCGGCCTCGCCCGTGTGCTTGTACAACTCCTTGCCCGTGCGCGCCTCGACGACCTTCAGGCGGTACGAGGTGTTGTACGTACTGACGGTGAACGGCTTGCCGTCGCTCTCCATGTCGCACTTCTTGCCGGTCGGGCTCTCCTTGGTGCGCTCGACGCAGACGACCAGTTCGGCGTCGGCCGGCTTGTCCGAGTAGCCGAGGATCCAGCCCTTGGGGAAGTCGCCCGCGGGCGGCTCGAACTGCGACCAGCTGTCGCCCGGGTTGTTCATGAGCATCGCCGGGTGCACGGTCTTCCTCGTACGGTCGTAGGCGGGCATCCCCGAGTAGCCGAGCCCGTCCGTGCACACCCGCTCCAGGTCCAGCGAGGTCGCCGGTACCTCCGGTGCGTCCGCCGCCGAACTCGTCGACTGCGCACCGCCGTTGTCGCCTTCCGCGCCTCCGCCCGTGCTTCCGGTGAGCGACGAGCACCCGGACAGGGCCACGCCCAGAAGCCCGGCGGTGATCCATACACGGGCACGCGGCGTCGGCGGTGTTGCCGGCGTTGAAGACATGTGACGACCCCCATCGAAGAATGAACAGCAGGCAGGGCATGTCCCCCGGGTCATGCCCTGTCCCCCCTGCCCTGCTGGAGGAGAGCTTGCCGCCCGCCCGCCGCCGCGGACATCGGGGAAGTGCCCCCATGTAGTTGTGCGGCCCCTGTGACTCGTGGGTACTACGCTGTGCGGACTCGAAGGAGCTTTCGACGGGTGCCGGTGGGGGGCATCCCGGAAGAGGGCGCAGGGGGGCCTGAGTGTCGTCGTTGTCGTCATCGGTACTGGTCGGCAGAGAACCGGAGCGGGATCTTCTGACCGCGGCCGTCCGATCGGCGGCCGAGGGGCGGGGCTCCTCGGTGTTCGTGCTGGGCGAGCCGGGCATCGGCAAGTCACGCCTCGTCGAGGAGGCCGCGGACGCCGCCGTACGCACCGGGTCCCGGGTGCTGCGCGGGCGGGCCGCGTCCGCCGGGCGCGCGGTGCCGCTGCGCCCGCTGGCGGAGGCCGTGTTCTCCGGACTGCGCGGCGAAGGGGCGCCCGCCGACGGGGACTTGGGCCCGTACGAGCCGCTGCTGTCCCGACTGTGCGGGCTGGCGCCGCAGGACGGCGCGCCGCTGGTGGGCTACGCCGAGGCGGTGCTGCGGCTCCTGGGGACCCTCGGACGCACCGGCGGCTGTGTCCTGGTGCTGGAGGACCTGCACGACGCGGACGCCGACACGCTCACCATCGTCGACTACCTCACGGACAACCTTCCAGGCCAGCGGGCCGTCCTGCTGGCCACCCTGCGCGGTGGGCCCGGACCGGCCCTCGACCTCGCCGAGGCCGCCGCGTCCCGCCGTACGGCCCGTACCCTGCGCCTCGCCCGCCTCGCCCCCGCCCACACCGCGGAGTTGGCGGCCCGTTGTCTGGGCCACGACGACGCGGGCAACGTACCGGCGGCCGTACTCGACCGGCTGCACGCCGTTTCCGAGGGTGTCCCTTTCGTCGTGGAGGAACTGCTGACGGCCATGGTCGACAGCGGCAACCTCGTTCAACGGCGGGGCGACGGCTGGACGGTGACCGGCTCGCTGAACGCCCAGGTGCCCGCGACGGTCGCCGCCGCCGTCCTCCAGCGCGTGGACCACCTGGAGCCGCCCGGTGTCGCGCTCCTGGAAGCGGCGGCCGTCCTGGGCAGGCGCTTCCCCGTGGACATAGCCGCCCGCGTCGCCGGGCTCGACAGGGCGACGGCACTGCGCCAGCTGCGCCATGCGGCACGCGCCCAGCTGGTCACCGACGGAGCCACCGCGGAGGAGCCCGGCTGGCACACGTTCCGCCACGCCCTGACCGCCGACGCCATCACCCACCGGCTGCTGCCCGTCGAGCGGGCGGCGCTCTGTCTCGCCGCGGCCGACGCGATCGAGTCCGCCAACGCCGTCGAGTCCACCGGCGCGATCGAGTCCGCCAACGCCATTGAGTCCGTCGACGCGGCAGGGCCGGAGCCGCGAGTCGCGGGCCGCCCCGCCCGGCGGGCCGGCGAGCCGCACGGTCTGATCGGCGGTGACTCGGGTGACGACCTGTACCGCCTGGCCGCGGAGCTGTGCGTCGCCGGCGGGCAGCGGGCCCGGGCGGCCGTGCTGCTCACCCGGGCCGGCCGGCAGGCGGTCCTGCGGGGCGCTCTGCTGACCGCGGTCGAACTCCTCGACCGGGGCCTGGAGTTGACCGCCGGCGCCGCGGACGCCCCGCCCGAGGCGGTGGCCGGACTGCTGGAGGAGTTACTGGGGGCACTCGTCCTCACCGGCGACGTCCAGCGCGTGCCGGAGCTCGGCGACCGGCTGGACGGTGTTCTGACCGTGTGGGGCGCGCCGCCCGCCCGCCGCGCCGCGGGTTTCCTGGCCCGGGCCAGAGCCGCCGCCACCGCGCAGCAGTGGGAGGAGGGCCTGACCGCCGTGCGGCGGGCAAGGGAACTGCTCGGAGCCGAGCCCGACCCCGCGTCCCGCGCCGCCCTGGACGCGGTCGCCGCGCACCTGGTGCTCAACTCGCAGCGCCCGGACCGGCTGGAGAGCGCCAGGGCCCTGGCCGAAGGGGCCGTGGCGACCGCAGAGGCGGTCGGGCTGCCGGAGGTGAGCTGCAAGGCGCTGAACATGCTCGGGTACTGCCTGCGGCCCCAGGACCTGGCCGAGGCGGAAAGGGTGTTCGAACGCCTGGTGGCCACGGCCGAGACCCACGCGCTGCCGGTCTGGCGGATACGCGGCCTGCTCGAACTCGGCGTGCTCGACCGGATCCGGACCACCGGAACCGAACGGCTGCTGGCCGTACGGAAGGCGGCCGAGGAGACCGGCGCGGTGCTCATGACGGCCTGGGCCGACATGCATCTGGCACAGGCCCACTTGCTGCGCGACGAGCACGACAGCGCCCTGGAGTCCGCCCGGCGGCTCCGGACGACGGCCCACCGGCTGCGGCTGCGCGAGGTGCAGCTGATCGGCGTCGGAGTGGACGCCATCATCGCCGCCTCACGCGGGGATCGGCAGAAACTCCAGGCCGCGCTGCACGTCATGGAGAGCGCACTGGCCGGACGGAGCGCCGGAGCGCTCTGGGGGTACGCCGACACCTCCGTGTGGGGCTGGGCCCAGGGCATCTGCTCCCTGCTGAGGGAGGAACCGGACCGCGCGCTGGCCGAGTTCACCGAGGCGGACCGGGCCATGCGGGCACTGCCCAGCACGCGCGGGGTCACCGGATTCCTGGGCCCCTACCTGCTCCTGCGGACCGTACGGGGCGCGGCCGGCTGGGCGGAGCTGGACGGGGCCGTCGCGGACCGGCTCACCCAGGTCCACTGGGACCGGCCCTTCGCGGGATGGTCCCGGGCCGTGCTGCTGGGCCGCGAGGGCCGGGCCGCCGAGGCCGCCAAGGCGGCCGAGGAAGCGCTGGCCGGGACCGAGGCCATCCCCCTGGCCCGTCACCTGTGTCTGCGCCTGGGTGCTTCGGCGGCGCTCGCCGACGGCTGGGGCCGTCCTGTCGAGTGGCTGCGCTCCACCGAGCAGTTCTTCCACGACCGGGGCACGACACGGGTGTCGGCCGCCTGCCGCGCCATGCTGCGGGAAGCGGGCTCTCCCGTGGCCCGCCGCCGCGAGGGCCACGACACGATTCCCCAGGAGCTGCGACGGGTGGGCGTGACGGCGCGGGAGTACGAGGTGCTGCTCCTGCTCGGCAGGGGGCTCGGCAACCAGGAGATCGCCGAGCAGCTCTTCCTCTCGCCACGCACCGTCGAGAAGCACCTCGCGAGCCTCCGGAACCGTACCGATCGGAGCGGCCGGGCCGCCCTGATCACCCTGGCACGCCGGTACGCGGACGGGCAGTGACGCCGGCCGTTTCGACCAGCGGTCGGCACGAACTCGGCGACGAGCGCGCGGCATCGCGGCCGCGGAGCGGCTCTGGAGCGCCTGGCGCGAGCGGTGGAACCGGTGCTCGCGGCAGGCGCTCCAGAGTGACGAGGTGGCAGCGGCCACGGATTCGGTGACTGCGGAATCGGCGGCTGCGGGTGGTCAGGCCTCGCAGGCGCTCTTCGTGTCGCTCGTGTCGGCGGTGCAGGTGTCGGTGTTGGCGCCCCCGTTGAGGGAGTCGTTGCCGAACACGCCGTCGACACCGTCGAGGGTGTCGTTGCCGGCTCCGCCGCTGTGGGTGTCGCTGCCGGCGCCCCCGACCAGGGTGTCGTTGCCCGTGCCGCCCACCAGGAGGTCGTTGCCCCCGAAGCCGGACAGGATGTCGCCCGCCGTGCCGCCGGTGAGCGTGTCGCCGAACTGGCTGCCGTAGACGAACTCGACGTCGGTGCGGACGTTGTCGCCCTCCCCGCCGATGCCGTCGTCGGCGGCGTTGTCGATGTCGACGAACACGCCGGCGGTGCTGTCCAGGTAGCTGACGAGGTCGCTGGTGCCGCCCCCGCCGCTGAGCCGGTCGGCACCGGGGCCGCCGATGAGGAGGTCGAAGGTGACGCCGCCGTTCAGGGTGTCGGTGCCCGCGCCGCCGTTGAGGATGTTGCTGCCCGGGCTGGGGCCGCCGTTGATGACATCGTTGCCCGACTCGCCCTTGAGGTCACCGCGGACGTTGCCGGTCTTGGTGATGACGTCGTTGCCGTCCCCGGCGTTGACCACGACCGTGTCGCTGTTGACGGCCACCGGGCAGGCCACCGTGCCGTTGACCAGGAGGGTGCAGTTGAGACCGGCGGTCAGGGTGTCGGCGGTGTCCTGGATGATGACGTAGTTGCCTGACAGGCTGACCGTGATGTTGTTCGCGCGGCCCTGCGCCGCGTTCACGACGATGTTGGTCCCGCTCTTGAACACACCGGTGGCCGCGCTCGCCGGCCCTCCGGTCATGGTCACCGCGGAACCCGCCATCGCCGCGACCACCATGACCCGGAGTAACGCTTTTCTGCCCATGGGATCCCTCTCGCCTGTGTGAATCGACCTGCTCACAGTGCCCGCCGGACCCGGGCGGTACATGGGGGAACGCCCCCCACTTACTGGCCCGTGCGGGGGCGGAGCGATCACCCTCGATTAATATGCTCACTTCATGACGGGCGGTTTCCGCTGTTTGACACCTCCAAGGTCGTCCATGGATTGCAAGGTCAATGAAGCAGGTGGCCCGAGAAAATGCTGAGGCAAGTTAGCGCGACCCGCTACATCGAACCCCTCCGGGCAGGCGGCTCCGTGCCCGGAGTCGTCGAGGCCGACGACCTGGGCACGTACGTCGTGAAGTTCACGGGCTCGGCGCAGGGGCGCAAGGCGCTGGTCGCCGAGGTGATCGTGGGGGAGCTGGCGCGCGCCCTCGGGCTGCGGTTCCCCGAGCTGGTGCTGGTGGACTTCGACCCGGCGATCGGCGCGCACGAGCCGCACCAGGAGGTCCAGGACCTGCTCCGGGCCAGCGCGGGCCTGAATCTCGGCATGGACTACCTGTCCGGCGCCAGGGACTTCACTCCGGAGGTCGCCGAGACGTTCCCCGTCGACCCTCTGGAGGCGGGCAGGATCATCTGGCTGGACGCCCTCACGGTCAACGTGGACCGTACGACGCACAGTTCGAACCTGATGATCTGGCCCACGCTCGGCGTCGCGCCAGCGCGGCTGTGGCTGATCGACCACGGCGCGGCCCTGGTCTTCCACCACCGCTGGGACGCGTCGGAGCCGGACAAGGCGTACGACTTCCGGCGGCACGCGCTCGGCGGCCACACCCCCGACACGCGTGCGGCGGACGCCGAACTCGCGCCCAAGGTGACCGAGGAACTGCTGCGGGCGATCACGGCGGAGGTGCCCGACGCCTGGCTCGCCGACGAGCCAGGTTTCGCGACCCCGGACGAGGCCCGGGAGGCGTACGTCGGCTATCTCCTCGCCCGTGCCAGGGCCTCCGCGGCCTGGCTCCCCACGGACTTCCCCACCCGCGAACAGCTCGCCGCCGAGGACGCGGACCGCGCGGCAAAGACCCGGCGGGGGCGGCCCAACTGGCTCAAGCAGGTCCCCGACCTGCACGGCAGGCCGGCGGTGGAACACGACGGGTCGGTGCACCTCGGATGACCGCCGAGAATGGTGACGTGACCACTGAGAACACGCACCGCGTTCAGATCGAGTACTGCACCCAGTGCCGCTGGCTGCCCCGCGCCGCCTGGCTGGCCCAGGAGCTCCTCACCACCTTCGAGCAGGAGCTGACGGAGCTCGCGCTCAAGCCCGGCACCGGCGGTGTCTTCGTCGTACGGGTCGACGACGAGGTGATCTGGGACCGCCGCGAGCAGGGCTTCCCGGAGCCGACGGCGGTCAAGCGCCTCGTACGCGACCGAGTGGCCCCGGACAAGTCCCTGGGCCACTCGGAGAAGTGAGACGTGTGCTGTCAGACAGGCCCTAGGCCGGTTCAGCCGGCCAGCTGCTCGTAGGCGGGCAGGGTCAGGAAGTCCGCGTAGTCCTCGTCCAGCGCGACTGTCAGCAGCAGGTCGTGGGCCTGCTGCCAGCGGCCGGCCGCGAAGGCCTCCTCGCCGATCTCGGCGCGGATGTCGGCCAGTTCCCGGGCCGCGATCTCGCGGGCCAGCTCGGGACTGGCCTTCACGGTGTTCCCGTCGTGCTCGAACTCGACGCCCGCGTTGATCCACTGCCAGATCTGCGAGCGGGAGATCTCGGCCGTCGCCGCGTCCTCCATGAGGTTGAAGATCGCGACGGCGCCGAGGCCGCGCAGCCACGCCTCGATGTAACGGATGCCGACCTGAACGGCGTTGACGAGTCCGTCGTAGGTGGGCCTGGCGTCGAGGGAGTCGACGGCGATGAGGTCGGCGGCCTTGACGTCGACGTCCTCGCGCAGCCGGTCCTTCTGGTTCGGCCGGTCGCCGAGCACGGCGTCGAAGGACGCCATCGCGATCGGCACGAGGTCCGGGTGGGCCACCCACGATCCGTCGAAGCCGTCGCCCGCCTCACGGTCCTTGTCGGCCTTGACCTTCTCGAAGGCGACCTTGTTGACCTCCTCGTCGCGCCGCGAGGGGATGAACGCCGCCATGCCGCCGATCGCGTGCGCGCCGCGCTTGTGGCAGGTGCGGACGAGGAGTTCGGTGTACGCGCGCATGAACGGGGCTGTCATCGTCACCGCGTTGCGGTCCGGGAGGACGAACTTCTGCCCGCCGTCACGGAAGTTCTTGACGATGGAGAAGAGGTAGTCCCAGCGGCCCGCGTTCAACCCCGAGGCGTGGTCGCGGAGTTCGTAGAGGATCTCCTCCATCTCGTACGCGGCCGTGATCGTCTCGATCAGGACGGTCGCGCGGACGGTGCCCTGCGGGATGCCGACGTACTCCTGCGCGAAGACGAACACGTCGTTCCAGAGGCGGGCCTCCAGGTGCGACTCCGTCTTCGGGAGATAGAAGTACGGGCCCTTGCCGAGGTCGAGGAGGCGCTGGGCGTTGTGGAAGAAGTACAGGCCGAAGTCGACGAGCGCGCCCGGGACCGGGGTGCCCTCGGCGTCGACGAGGTGGCGCTCGTTCAGATGCCAGCCGCGCGGGCGCATGACGACGGTCGCCAGCTCCTCGGGGGCCTTCAGGGCGTACGACTTGCCGGTGCGCTCGTCGGTGAAGTCGATGCTGCGGGTGTACGCGTCGGCCATGTTCACCTGGCCGGTGACCACGTTCTCCCAGGTGGGCGCGGAGGCGTCCTCGAAGTCCGCGAGCCACACCCTGGCGCCCGAGTTGAGGGCGTTGATGGTCATCTTGCGGTCGGTGGGGCCGGTGATCTCGACGCGGCGGTCGTTGAGGGCCTCGGGCGACGGGGCCACCTTCCAGGAGTCGTCCGCGCGGATCGCGGCGGTCTCCGGGAGGAAGTCGAGGGTGGAGGTGCGGGCGATCTCGGCGCGGCGCTCGGCACGGCGGGCGAGGAGCTCGTCACGCCGGGGCGTGAACCGCCGGTGCAGCTCGGCCACGAAGGCGAGGGCCGCGTCGGTGAGGACCTCTTCCTGCCGGGGCAGGGGCTCGGCGTCGACGATGGCCAGCGGGGACGGCGCTGGTGCGGACATGAACTGTCACTTCCTTCAGCGAGCTGACGTGAGTACGCCGCGGCACCGGGTGCCAGCGGAACCTGAAGCGACCGACGGGACCCTGAGGAGAGTCGGATGCTTCTGAACAGTGGATAGTAGTTTCCTCATGGTGGAAGTTCAATAATTTGTTGACGTCGAGATTCTCCGCTTCGAGGGAACGTGGCGCTCGGTGCCACCCCGTTCACTCAAGGTGGACCAGGTCGCTCTCCGTGTCGATGTCGTACGGCTGCGCCACGTCCCCGCACTCGACGAGCACGATCTCGTCCTCGTGTGCCTTCAGATAGGCGCGCGCTCCCCGGTCGCCGGTCGCGGTCTCGGCGATCGCCGTCCAGTGCCGGGCGCCGAACAGCACCGGATGTCCTCTCTTCCCGTCGTACGCGGCCGCCGCGAGCGTCTCGTCCGAGGCGTACGCGGCGTGTACGCGGGCAACGGCTTCCGGCCCGATACCCGGCTGGTCCACCAGCGACACCAGTACGGCCCGGGCGCCCGTACCGGCAAGTGAGTCCAGGCCGGCCCGCAGCGAGGAGCCCATGCCCTGCGCCCAATCGGGGTTGTCCACGAGTACGCAGCCGGGCAGCAGGGCCCGCTCGCGCACGGTGTCCGCAGCGGCGCCGAGTACCACATGGACCCGGGTGCAGCCGCCCGCCCGCAGCGTTCCGACCGCGTGTTCGACGAGCGGGTGTCCTTGATGGGTCAGCAGCGCCTTGGGACGCCCGCCGAGGCGGCGCCCCCCGCCGGCGGCCAGCAGCAGCCCGGCGACCTGCTCGTTGTTCTCCGTCATTCCCCCTGCATACCGGACCCGGGGCCGACGTGCCCCGGAACCCCTGCGGGCCCCGCGGTGTCCGGGGACTGAATTTCGGTCCTCGTGGTGGCGCCCACCGCATCGGGTGGCGTTTACTGTCCCGCGTCCCTGGGCGCCTGACCAACGCCGCGGGGTGATTTCGACGGGAGCGCGGAGCAGGCACCACGTATCGCGCACAAAGACGTGCGAGGGGGGAGAGCTGTGTTGCGGAGCTTGGGACAGAGGCCAGTGACCGGCAGCGACGAGGATCCGAGAGTGGCGGAGTTGCGGACCGCGGTGTCCAGGCTGCGCCGCGAACTCGCCGCGCATCCGGCCGAGTTCCCGGACCGCGGCATCGCCGAGGACGAACTCGCGGCCCTCGCCGCGATGGCCGTCACCGGGATGCCGGAGGTGCCGCGCCTGCGCCGCTCACTGCTCCTGATCGCCGGTTCCATCGGCTCGGTCAGCGCACTGGCCGCCGGACTCGCGGGCGTACGCAGCGCGGTCGAACTCTTCGGGGAGCCGCCCCGGCGCTGAGCGCGCCGGCACGGCGACTCCTCTGCCCGCTCAGGTGGCCGATCCCGAACTGGCCAGGGCCTCCGACAACTCCACCGCCACCTGCTGGAGCACCGGCACGATCCGCTCCGTCGCCGTCTCCGTGACACGGCCGGCCGGACCCGAGATCGAAATCGCCGCCGCGGTGGGGGAGTTGGGCACGGAGACGGCGAGGCAGCGGACCCCGATCTCCTGCTCGTTGTCGTCCACCGCGTACCCGGCGCTCCGTACCTCTTCGAGCGCGCTGAGGAACTCGTCCGGCGTCGTGATCGTCTTCTCCGTCGCCGCGGGCATGCCCGTACGGGACAGCAGGGCGCGCACCTCGTCCGCCGGGACGTGCGCGAGCAGGGCCTTGCCGACGCCCGTGGAGTGCGGCAGCACCCGGCGGCCCACCTCGGTGAACATCCGCATCGAGTGCTTGGACGGCACCTGCGCCACGTACACGATCTCGTCGCCGTCGAGCAGCGCCATGTTCGCCGTCTCGCCGGTCTCCTCGACCAGGCGCGCCAGATAGGGGCGGGCCCAGGTGCCGAGCAGTCGGGACGCGGACTCGCCGAGCCGGATCAGACGCGGGCCGAGCGCATAGCGCCGATTGGCCTGCTGGCGTACATATCCGCAGGCCACGAGCGTACGCATGAGACGGTGGATGGTGGGCAGCGGCAGCCCGCTGCTCACGGACAACTCGCTCAGTCCGACCTCGCCGCCCGCGTCCGCCATCCTCTCCAGCAGGTCGAAGGCGCGCTCAAGAGACTGGACGCCACCGGGGGAGGCGGCTGGCTTGGCGTCGGTGGTGCTGGCGCTGGACGTCGGCACGGGCGCGGTCCTTTCAGGCGGGCAGGGAGGCAGCCTACCCGGCAGTTGGTTGACTGCACGGCTCGGTGTGATTACGTTCTGCGTGGTGGAAGTCTAATTCCGCTTTGTGGAAACGTCCAGAGAATTCACCGATGGCGGTCGATCGGGAAGTCGACTCTTGACGGCTCGGAGCGGGGAGTGAAGACTCCTTCAACAGAACGTTGAATTCCGTTACGTGGAAGTAAACGGCGGAAGGCGGCGGGCGGCACAGAGACATGTGCGGCGTGGAGAGACGTGCGGCATGGAGAGGGGTCCGGGTGTCCGACGACGGATGGGGCGAATTGATCCTGCGCTCGACGCGCGTGATCACCCCCGAAGGGACGCGGGCCGCCTCGGTCGCCGTCTCCGGGGGAAAGATCACGGCCGTGCTCGCGCACGACGCCGAGGTGCCGGCCGGGGCCCGACTGGAGGACTTCGGCGACGACGTCCTGCTGCCCGGCCTCGTCGACACCCACGTGCACGTCAACGACCCCGGCCGCACGGAGTGGGAGGGCTTCTGGACCGCCACGCGCGCCGCGGCGGCCGGCGGCATCACGACCCTGGTCGACATGCCCCTCAACTCCCTGCCGCCGACCACGACGGTCGACCACCTTCGCACCAAGAGGGACGTAGCCCGCTCCAAGGCGCACATCGACGTCGGCTTCTGGGGCGGCGCCCTGCCCGACAACGTCAAGGACCTGCGACCGCTGCACGACGCCGGCGTCTTCGGCTTCAAGGCGTTCCTGTCGCCCTCCGGGGTCGACGAGTTCCCCGAGCTGGACCAAGAGCAACTCGCCCTGTCCCTCGCGGAGATCGCCGGATTCGACGGGCTGCTGATCGTGCACGCCGAGGACCCGCACCACCTCGCGGCGGCCCCGCAGAAGAGCGGCCAGAGGTACGCCGACTTCCTCGCCTCACGGCCGCGCGACGCCGAGGACACCGCCATCGCGAACCTCATCGGCCAGGCCAAACGCCTCAACGCGCGTGTCCACGTGCTGCACCTGTCGTCCAGCGACGCGCTGCCGCTGATCGCCGCCGCCAAGGCCGAGGGCGTACGCGTCACGGTCGAGACCTGCCCCCACTATCTGACCCTGACGGCCGAGGAAGTCCCGGACGGGGCAAGCGAGTTCAAGTGCTGCCCGCCCATCCGCGAGGCCGCCAACCAGGACCTGCTGTGGCAGGCGCTGGCCGACGGCACGATCGACTGCGTGGTCACCGACCACTCCCCGTCGACGGCCGACCTGAAGACCGACGACTTCGCGACCGCGTGGGGCGGCATCTCCGGCCTCCAGCTCAGCCTCTCCGCCGTCTGGACCGAGGCCCGCAGGCGCGGGTACGGCCTGGAGGACGTGGTCCGCTGGATGTCCTCGCGCACGGCCCAACTGGTCGGACTCGACGACCGCAAGGGAGCCATCGCGGTCGGCCTCGACGCCGACTTCGCGGTCCTCGCGCCCGACGAGACCTTCACCGTCGACCCCGCCGACCTCCAGCACCGCAACCGGGTCACCGCGTACGCGGGACGGACTCTGCACGGAGTCGTGCGGTCCACCTGGCTGCGAGGCGAACGCATCGTGGCGAACGGTGAGTTCGCCGATCCGAGGGGCCAACTCCTGTCCAGGCGAGGGTAGTTCGCCTAGTTCGCCCCACGAGAAGAACCAGTCCACTGAAAGAGGAAGAAGAGCCGGTACCCGTACCAGCGATTCGCGCACGACCCGCACCCGCAGCGGCCGACTCCCGAAAGGCAGACCTGATCACTGTGACGGCGCAGCACCAGAACCCTCCGGCCCGTTTCACCGGCGACGCGAACCCCTACGGAGGCGGCGACCCGTACGCGGACCACCGCAGCGCCGACTTCCCCTTCACCCAGTACGCCAACCTCGCCGACCGGCAGCTCGGCGCCGGGGTCGTCGCCGCCAACGACGAGTTCTTCGCCCAGCGCGAGAATCTGCTCCTGCCCGAGCGGGCCGAGTTCGACCCCGAGCACTTCGGGCACAAGGGCAAGATCATGGACGGCTGGGAGACCCGGCGCCGGCGCGGTGCCTCCGCCGAGCACCCGTGGCCCACGGCCGACGACCACGACTGGGCGCTCGTACGCCTCGGCGCGCCCGGTGTCGTACGGGGCATCGTCATCGACACCGCCCACTTCCGCGGCAACTACCCGCAGGCGGTGTCCGTCGAGGGTGCCTCGGTCCCCGGCTCCCCGTCTCCCGAGGAACTCCTCGCGGACGACGTGAAGTGGACGACTCTCGTCCCGCGTACGGCGGTCGGCGGCCACGCGGCCAACGGCTTCGCCGTCGACGTGGAGCAGCGCATCACCCACCTCCGCGTCAACCAGCACCCGGACGGTGGCATCGCGCGCCTTCGCGTGTACGGCGAGGTCGTCCCCGACCCGCAGTGGCTGTCCGTCCTCGGCACCTTCGACGTCGTCGCCCTGGAGAACGGCGGGCAGGTCGAGGACGCGTCCAACCTCTTCTACTCACCCGCCACCAACACCATCCAGCCTGGGCGTTCCCGCAAGATGGACGACGGCTGGGAGACGCGGCGGCGGCGGGACCAGGGGAACGACTGGATTCGCTACCGGCTGGTCGCGCGGTCGGAGATCCGTGCGGTCGAGATCGATACGGCGTATCTCAAGGGCAACTCGGCGGGGTGGGCCGCTGTTTCGGTGCGGGACGGTGTGGACGGGGAGTGGGTCGAGGTCCTGCCCCGCACCCGCCTCCAGCCCGACACGAACCACCGCTTCGTCCTCACCGGCCCTGCCGTCGGCACGCACGCACGCGTCGACATCTTCCCGGACGGGGGCATCTCGCGGCTACGGCTGTTCGGTTCCCTGACGGGGGACGGGGCGACGGGGTTGTCTGCCCGACACCAGGAACTCGGGGGCTGAGCAGGGGAGTTGTTCGCCCCCGCCGCCCCTACCCGTTCCCTTCCCCTGGGGGCTGACGCCCCCAGACCCCCACTACAACTCAGCCCCTCCGGCGTTTGAGGAGCGGGGGTTCGGGGGCGGAGCCCCTGAGGAAGTGACGGGATTGGGTAGGGGCGGCGGGGGCGAAAAACTCGGCCCCGCCGGAGTCAGGCGGCGTGACCCCCGTCGACGGAGAACTCCGCCCCCGTGACGTACGACGCCTCCGCCCCCGCCAGATACGCCACCGCGGAGGCGACTTCCTCCACCGTCCCGAACCGCCCCACCGCGGTCATCGCCGCCTGACCCCCCGCATACGGCCCATCCGCCGGATTCATATCCGTATCGATCGGCCCGGGATGCACGATGTTCGCAGTGATCCCCCGCTCACCCAACTCCCGCGCCAACGCCTTGGTCAGCCCGACAAGGGCAGACTTCCCGGTGGCGTACAACGTGCCACCGGGCCCAGGCACACGCTGAGTCATGCACGTACCGATCGTGATGATCCGCCCGCCCCGCTCCATACGCGAGGCCGCCGCCTGGGAGGCGAGGAAGACACCGCGCACGTTCACGGCGAGGACCCGGTCGACGTCCGCGAGGGAGAGGCTGTCGAGGGGCCCGAGCAGCCCGACCCCCGCGTTGTTGACGAGGACGTCGAGACGCCCGAGCCCCGCCACCGCGCGCTCCACGGCACCGGCGGCCTCCTCGGCGTCGGCGGAGTCCGCGCGGAGGGCGAGCGCCCGCCGCCCCAGCGCCCGGATCCGGTCCACGACGTCGCAGGCGGCCTCCTTGTCGCGTACATAGGTCAGGGCGACATCCGCACCCTCCCGGGCGAGCCGCACGGCGGTCGCGGCGCCGATCCCGCGGCTGCCGCCGGTCACCAGGGCCACTGTTCCGTTCATGGTTGCTTGTGAGGTCATGGGTCCATCCCAGCGGCCGGGCAGACGAAGTGCTGGCGGCGAACGGACACCGAGGTCACCCGAGCCGAGCGGAGCCGAACCGCGACACCACCCGCCCCCGGACGAGCCCCCGGGCGCGTACCCGGACGAGCCCCCGCCCCCGGCCGCCACGTCACCCATGCGGACGGCGCCCGGAACACTCCCCTCCACTTCAAGCGTTCTCCCCTCGTGACTCTTCAGCAAGAAATCGTCGGCAACGCCATGCAGATGGCGGTCGTCAGCCTGCAGCCCGGTCAGACGGTGTACTGCGAGGCGGGAAAGTTCCTGTTCAAGACGGCGAACGTGACCATGGAGACACGGCTCTCCGGCCCTTCGGGCGCCGGCGGCCGACCCCAGGGCGGTGCGGACGGCGCCACCGGCGCGGGCGGCGGCATGGGCGGAATGCTGCGGCAGGCCATGGGCACGGCCATGCAGGTCGGCCAGCGCGCGCTCGCGGGCGAGTCGCTGGCGTTCCAGTACTTCACGTCGACCGACGGCGAGGGCACCGTCGGCTTCGCGGGCGTGCTGCCGGGTGAGATGCGGGCCCTGGAGCTGGACGGCACGCGCGCGTGGTTCGCAGAGAAGGACGCCTTCGTCGCGGCCGAGTCCACCGTCGACTTCGGCATCGCCTTCCAGGGCGGCAGGACCGGCCGCAGCGGCGGCGAGGGCTTCGTCCTGGAGAAGTTCACCGGCCGGGGCACCGTGATCATCGCGGGCGCGGGCAACTTCATCGACCTGAACCCGGCCGACTTCGGCGGCCGCGTCGACGTGGACACGGGCTGTGTCGTCGCCTTCGAGGAGGGCATCCAGTACGGGGTGCAGCGCGTCGGCGGACTCAACCGGCAGGGCGTGATGAACGCCGTCTTCGGAGGCGAGGGTCTCTCCCTCGCCACCCTGGAGGGCAACGGCCGCGTGATCCTTCAGTCGCTCACCATCGAAAGCCTGGCCAACGCCCTCAGAAAGGCCCAGGGCGGCGACAAGCAGGGCCCGACGGGCGGCCTGTTCTCGACGAACGCGGGATAGACCCGGACGCGCGCGGGCCGGATCCGGAGACGCGCGGGTGGGTCGGATTGATCATCGGGCGACCGATGAGTTGCGGGTCCCCGGACGGTCTGAGCTGATGACAGGACACCCCGCTTCGGAAGAAGGCACGTCATGGGCAAGCTGACCCTCACGTCCTTCATCACCCTCGACGGCGTCCATCAGGCCCCGGGCGGCCGGGACGAGGACCGTCGTGACGGGTTCGAGCACGGCGGCTGGAGTTACCCGTACGACGACGAGGACTTCGGGCAGTTCATCACCGAGGTCTTCGGCCGTGCGGGCGCCTTCCTGCTGGGCCGCCACACGTACGAGATCTTCGCCGGGTTCTGGCCGAAGGTGACCGACCCGGCCGACCCGGTCGCGGGGAAGCTCAACTCCCTGCCGAAGTACGTCGCCTCGTCGAGCATCACGCGGCCCGAGTGGGCCGGTACGACGGTGATCAGCGGCGATCTCGCCAAGGAGGTCACCGCGATCAAGGAGAACACCGGGGGCGAGCTCCAGGTCCACGGCAGCGCCGCCCTCGCCCAGTCCCTCCTCGCGCTCGACCTCGTCGACACCATGCACCTGCTGTCCTTCCCGGTCGTACTCGGCACGGGCCGCCGACTCTTCGCCGAGGGCGCCGTGCCGACCGCGTTCCGGCACACCGACGCGCGGCTCACGAGCAAGGGCGTCGCCATCCACTCGTACGACCTGGCAGGACGCCCCGAATACGGCACGTACGAGCTGCCGGAGGGGAGCGCGTAGCGGCCGGGGCGCTCCCGTGCGGGGGGCTCGTGTCGCAGGTTAACTCCCGGAAAACTCATGCGACTTGCGGGACGAAATCACCGTCCTTGACATTGACATGCCATGGTCTACGCGCGTCATGCTAGAGGGCATGAGATTCCCCCCACGCACCACTCGCATCGGCGCGCTGGTCGCCCTCACCTCCGCCCTGCTCATCGGCGGCTCCGCCACGGTTCCCGCGAACGCGGCGGTGACCGCCGTCGGCAGCATCTGCTACGGCTCGCTGCCGTCCCAGGCGCACGACACGCTCGACCTCATCGAGCAGGGCGGCCCCTACCCCTACTCCCAGGACGGCAGCGTCTTCCAGAACAGGGAAGGCATCCTGCCCTCGCAGAGCACCGGCTACTACCACGAGTACACGGTGATCACGCCCGGTTCGTCCACGCGCGGTGCGCGTCGGATCGTCACCGGGAACAGGAGCCAGGAGGACTACTACACCTCCGACCACTACGCCTCGTTCAAGCTGGTCAACTACAGCTGCTGACCGGGACGGGCCGTTCGCCGGAAGCCCGGTCCCTGCTCGTCAGGGCTTCCGGCTCTCGGCAGCCGCGAACAGCGCGAACGCCAGCACGAGCAGTGCGACGCTCCCGTAGATCTCGCGGCCGTCGAGGAAGTCGAGGCGTTGTACGAGGCCCCAGCCGCGCAGTCGGCCGGTGAACTCGTACACCAGGCCCGCCACGCCCTGAATGAGGGCGACCACACCGAGAAACTCCAGCGCCTGCTTCATACAAGGATCCTCGCCCCGCGGCCCCCCCACGATCATCGGCCGCGGGGCGAGGTACGCCCGACGGAAGTCCCCGGCCGGTTCGCCGCGGTTGCGTCCAAAGTCTGTCCCGCGACGACTTTGGTCGGTGATCGGGGAGCATGGGCGGTGCGAACGGACAACGATGCGTAGATTTGTCGACTGTGAGTGATACCGCGCCACTGCCGAAGCCCCCGCCCGTCCCAGGGCGCCGGTGGTTTCTGCCGTCGGCGGTCACCGCCGAACTCGACCCCGACCAGTCCGGCCGCAAGGGGCGTCCCAAGCGCACCGCGCGCGACTGGCTCGTCGACTTCGCCTGCTTCCTGATCGCCGTCACGGTGGGGCTGATCGGCGCGGACGAGATGTCCGGGAACACCGACATCCCGTACGCCCTGCAAGCCGTGGACCAGTGGCTCGGCGCGCTCGCCTGCGCGGCGGTCTGGCTCCGGCGGCGCTGGCCGGTCGGTCTGGCCGTGGCGATGGTCCCGGTCTGCTTCATCTCGAACACCGCGGGCGGCGCGGGCCTGGTCGCCCTGTTCACGGTCGCCGTGCACCGGCCCTTCAAGTACGCGGCCTGGACGGGCGGCGCCTCCGCGGCACTGCTTCCCCTCTTCTACTGGCTGCGCCCCGATCCCGAGGTCCCGTACGTTCTGATCGTCGCCCTCGGCTGGCTGCTGACCGCCACGGTGGTCGGCTGGGGCACGCTCGCGCGTTCCAAGCGTCAGCTCATGCTGAGCCTGCGGGACCGGGCGCGGCGGGCCGAGACCGAGTCGGCGCTGCGGGCCGAGCAGGCCCAGCGGCTGGCCCGGGAGGCGATCGCGCGCGAGATGCACGACGTCCTGGCCCATCGGCTGACCCTGCTCAGCGTGCACGCCGGGGCGCTCGAGTTCCGTCCGGACGCCCCCCAGGTCGAGGTGGCGCGGGCCGCCGGGGTGATCCGGGAGAGTGCGCACGAGGCCCTGCAGGATCTGCGGGAGATCATCGGCGTACTGCGGGCCTCCGGCGACGGCCCGGAGGAGTCCGGGCGGCCCCAGCCGACCCTCGGGGCATTGGAGGGACTGGTCTCCGAGAGCCGTGAGGCCGGGATGAAGGTCACGCTGGACAACCACGTCACGGACGCCGGCACGGTCCCCGCCTCGGTCGGCCGCACCGCCTACCGCATCGCCCAGGAGGGCCTGACCAACGCCCGCAAGCACGCCCCGGGCGCGGAGGTCACGGTCACGGTGACCGGGGCGCCGGGCGACGGTCTCACCATCTCCGTACACAACCCGCCGCCGCCCGGCGACGTGCCGCATGTCCCCGGTTCCGGGCAGGGGCTCATCGGCCTCACCGAACGGGCCACGCTCGCGGGCGGGCACTTCGAGCACGGGCCCGGGGAGGACGGCGGCTTCCGGGTGAGCGCGTGGCTGCCCTGGGGCTGAGCACGCTCACGGTCCGCGCCGGAGCGTGAGCCGGGCGCGCGGCCACGACGACCGAGTGAGGGGGCACTTCCGCCGATGAGCCGGGGAAAAGCAGAAGGTCGGGCGGAGAAGGGTCACTACGGTAAGCGCATGACTCCGATCCGTCTGCTTCTCGTCGACGACGACCCACTGGTCAGGGCCGGCCTCTCCTTCATGATGGGCGGCGCCGGCGACCTCGAGATCGTGGGCGAGGCCGCCGACGGCAGCGAGGTCGAGGCGCTGGTCGACCGCACACGTCCGGACGTCGTCCTCATGGACATCCGTATGCCGACGGTGGACGGTCTCGCGGCCACCGAACGGCTCAGGAGCCGCAAGGACGCCCCGCAGATCATCGTCCTGACCACCTTTCACGCCGACGAGCAGGTGTTGCGGGCGCTGCGCGCGGGAGCGGCCGGCTTCGTCCTCAAGGACACCCCGCCCGCGGAGATCATCGACGCGGTACGCCGGGTCGCGGCCGGCGATCCCGTGCTCTCGCCCATCGTGACCCGGCAGTTGATGGCCCACGCCGCGGGCACCTCGGCCGACATCCGGCGCACGAGTGCCCGTACGCGCGTCGCCACGCTCAACGACCGTGAGCGCGAGGTCGCCGTCGCCGTCGGCCAGGGCCGTTCGAACGCCGAGATCGGGACCGAACTGTTCATGAGTGTCGCCACCGTCAAGACGCACGTCTCCCGCATCCTCGCCAAGCTCGACCTCAACAACCGTGTGCAGATCGCCCTGTTGACGTACGACGCCGGACTCCTGGAGGAGGACGGGCACTAGCCGTCGGCCGTGGGCGTTGGAGTGGACGGAGGGGGAAGCACATGGCGGACGTGATCGATCTGGGGAAGTACGGGCCGGCTTTCACGCAGGACCCGCATCCGGTGTACGCGGAACTGCGCGCGCTCGGACCGGTCCACCGGGTGCGGTTGCCGGCACCCGACGCGCACCACGAGACCTGGCTGATCGTCGGGTACGAAGAGGCACGGGCCGCGCTCGCCGACCCCCGCCTCGCCAAGGACGGCCAGAAGATCGGCGTGACGTTCCTCGACGAGCAGCTGATCGGAAAGTACCTGCTCGTCGCCGATCCGCCGCAGCACACACGGCTGCGGTCCCTGATCGCCCGTGAGTTCACCGGGCGCCGGGTGGAGAAGCTCAGGCCGCGCGTCCAGGAGATCACGGACACCCTGCTCGACGAGATGCTGCCGCGCGGCCGCGCCGACTTCGTGGAGTCCTTCGCCTACCCGCTGCCCCTCACCGTCATCTGCGAACTGCTCGGGGTGCCGGAGATCGACCGGGCGGCGTTCCGCGCGATCTCGTCGGAGGCCGTCGCGCCGACCAGCGGGGAGAGCGAGTACGAGGCGTTCGTCCAGCTCGCCGCGTATCTCAACGACCTGATCGAGTACAAGCAGAGCGCCGGGCCCGCCGACGACCTGCTCAGCAGCCTCATCCGGACGACCGCCGAGGACGGCGACCGGCTCTCGCCGCAGGAACTGCGCGGCATGGCGTTCGTGCTGCTCATCGCCGGTCACGAGACGACGGTCAACCTCCTCGCCGGGGGCGTCCACGCGCTGCTCACCCATCCCGATCAACTCGCCGCGCTGCGGGCCGACATGACGCTGCTCGACGGTGCGGTGGAGGAGATGCTGCGGTACGAGGGGCCGGTGGAGAACGCGACGTTCCGGTACGCGGCGGAGCCGCTGTCGATCGCCGGCACGGCCGTCGGGGCGGGGGAGGCGGTGATGGTCGGCCTCACCGCGGCCGATCGCGACGGGGTCCGTTTTCCGGCCCCCGACCGCTTCGACATCCGGCGCGACGCCCGTGGCCACGTCGCCTTCGGCCACGGCATCCACTACTGCCTGGGCGCCCCGCTGGCCCGCCTGGAGGCCCGAGTGGCACTCCGCGCCTTGCTCGACCGCTGCCCCGACCTGGCCCTGGACGGCCCGGCGGGCGACTGGCTCCCGGGAATGCTGATGCGCGGGGTACGAACCCTGCCGCTCCGATGGGGATGATTCTCGCCCCCGCCGCCCTTACCCGTCCCATCCCTGGGGGCTCCGCCCCCAGACCCCCGTATCGGCCTGAACGGCCTCGTCCTCAAACGCCGGACGGGCTGAAGTTGTCGGCCCGGGCCGCGAAGTATTCAGCCCCTCCGGCGTTTGAGGAGCGGGGGTTCGGGGGCGGAGCCCCTGAGTAAGGGACGGGAATGGGTAGGGGCGGCGGGGGCGAGGAAAACCCCTCAGTCCCGCGCCCCCGCGATCTCCCCAAGACGCACCACGCGGCGCTCGCGCCGAGACAACTCGCACGCCTCGGCAATCCGCAACGCCTGCAACGCCTCACGCCCGTCGCAAGGATTGGCCCGCTCCCCCCGCACGACCTCGACGAACGCATGCAGCTCCGCCTCGTACGCGGGCCCGAACCGCTCAAGGAACCCGGTCCACGGCTTGGTCGCGGCAGGCGGCCCGGCCGGCTCCGTGGAGGCGATCGGCGTCCGGTCGTCGAGCCCGACCCCGATCTGGTCCAGCTCACCGGCCAGCTCCATGCGCACGTCGTACCCTGCGCCGTTGAGCCGGGTCGCCGTGGCGGAGGCGAGCGTGCCGTCGTCCAGGGTGAGGACGGCCGCGGCCGTGTCGATGTCGCCAGCGTCGCGGAACATCGAGGGCCCGGCGTCCGAGCCCATCGCGCACACCTCGGTGACCTCGCGGCCCGTCACCCAGCGCACCATGTCGAAGTCGTGCACCAGCGTGTCCCGGTACAGGCCGCCGGACAGGGGCAGGTAGGCGACCGGCGGCGGGGACTGGTCGGAGGTCATGGCGCGCACGGTGTGCAGCCGCCCCAGCGAGCCGGAGCGCACCGCCTCCCGCGCGGCCGTGTACCCGGAGTCGAAACGCCGCTGGAACCCCATCTGCAGGATCGTTCCGGCAGTCTCGACCTCCGCGATCGCCGTTAACGTGTCCCTCAGGTCGAGGGCGATCGGCTTCTCGCAGAACACCGGAAGCCCGGCCCTTGCTGCCCGACCGATCAGTTCGCCGTGTGCTGAGGTCGCGGCCGTGATGACCACGGCGTCCACGCCCCAGGTGAAGATCTCGTCCACACCGGGTGCCGCCGTGGCGCCCAAGCGGTCCGCGAGCCTACGGGCGCGTGCGGTGTCCGCGTCCGTGACGATGAGAGAGCCGCCGACCTCGCGGTGCCGGCTGAGGGCGGTCGCGTGAAATGTACCAATTCGACCCGTCCCGATGAGTCCGATGCGCATGGGACCAAACTGAGGGCGGACCCTACACCCTGTCAACGCTTTGTCCGGACAATCGAACTTCACAACTTCCCGTCATCACCCCCCGGAGCTACGCTCGGCCCCGTGCCCAAACCAGACGTGGACCCGACCGTGCCGCTTCAGCTCAGCGTCGACCGGAACAGCCCGGTGCCGCTGTACTTCCAGCTGGCCCAGCAGCTCGAAGCGGCGATCGAGCACGGCGCCCTGACTCCGGGCAGCCTGCTGGGCAACGAGATCGAGCTCGCCGGACGCCTCGGCCTGTCCCGGCCCACGGTCCGCCAAGCCATCCAGTCACTGGTGGACAAGGGCCTTCTCGTACGCCGTCGAGGCGTCGGCACGCAGGTCGTGCACAGCCAGGTCAAACGGCCGCTGGAGCTGAGCAGCCTCTACGACGACCTGGAGGCCGCCGGCCAGCGCCCGGCGACCCATGTCCTCGTCAACACCGTCGTCCCGGCGTCGGCCGAGGTCGCCGCGGCCCTCTCGGTGGCCGAGGACAGCGACGTACACAGGGTCGAGCGGCTGCGCCTGGCCCACGGCGAGCCGATGGCGTACCTCTGCAACTACCTGCCGCCCGGACTCCTCCCCCTGGACAGCTCGCAGCTGGAGGCCACCGGTCTGTACCGGCTGATGCGTGCCGCGGGCATCACCCTGCACAGCGCCCGCCAGTCCGTCGGCGCCCGCGCCGCCACGCTCGAAGAAGCCGAGCGCCTCGGCGAGCCCGCGGGGGCCCCGCTGCTCACCATGCAGCGCACCACATTCGACGACACGGGCCGAGCCGTCGAGTTCGGCACCCACACGTACCGCGCCTCGCGCTATTCCTTCGAGTTCCAGCTGCTCGTACGCCCCTGACCGCGCAGATCCCTGACCGCGTACGCCCCTGACCTCGTACGACTCGGCGTGCCCCGCAGGCGCGCCAGGGGCGCCGGGATGTGCTCCCGCGGTACCCGCCGTCCGAACGGGTGATCGCCGTGTCCGATACTTGGTAGATCCATGTATCGGCATCAAGAAGGGCACGGCTTCGTGGCACGGTTTCGGACCTGGGTCGGCATCGCGGTGGCAGGGGCGCTCGGCGCGTCCCTGGCCGGGTGCAGCAGTACCGGCGGCAAACGCGCCGAGGACGCCCGCGAGGCGGCGTCCGCCCAGGGCAGGGCCGCGGTCGACACCCCCCGCTGGACCTTCGCGATGATCACGCACTCGGGTGACGGCGACACGTTCTGGGACATCGTCCAGAACGGCGCCGAGCAGGCCGCGGTCAAGGACAACATCAAGTTCCTGTACTCGCACGACGACGAGGCCCAGCAGCAGGCGCAGCTCGTCGACGCCGCCGTGGACAAGCGCGTCGACGGCATCATCGTCACGCTCGCCAAGCCCGACGCCATGAAGGCCGCCCTCGCGCGCGCCACGAAGGCCGGCATACCCGTGATCACCGTGAACTCCGGCTCCGCGGAGTCCAAGGCGTTCGGCGCGCTCACCCACATCGGCCAGGACGAGACGATCGCCGGCGAGGCCGTGGGCGAGGAGCTGAACCGCCGTGGCCGGAAAAAGGCCCTCTGCGTCCTCCACGAACAGGGCAACGTCGGCCACGAGCAGCGCTGCGCGGGAGTCGCCAAGACCTTCGACGGCACCGTGCGGAACCTGTACGTCGAGGGCACCGACATGTCCGCCGTACAGGCCTCCATGGGCGCCAAGCTCCAGGCCGACCGGTCCGTGGACGCGGTCGTCACTCTCGGCGCCCCCTATGCCGACACCGCCGTGAAGGCCAGGCAGGACGCGGGCAGCGAGGCCGAGATCGACACCTTCGACCTCAACGCCAAGGTGGCGGCCTCGCTCAGGGACGGCACCCTCGGCTTCGCCGTCGACCAGCAGCCGTACCTCCAGGGCTACGAGGCCGTCGACCTGCTCTGGCTCCACAAGTACAACGCCGACACGCTGGGCGGCGGCAGGCCCGTCCTCACCGGACCGCAGATCATCACCAAGGACCGGGCCGCCGAGCTGGAGCAGTACGCGGAGCGGGGGACCCGATGACCGCGACGGCCCTCACGGCGGACGAACGGCTCCTGCGGACCTCGCCGCTGCGCAGGCTGCTCGGCCGCCCCGAACTCGGCTCGGTGGTCGGCGCGCTCGCCGTCTTCCTGTTCTTCGCGCTGGTCGCCGACAGCTTCGTACGGGCGGCCGGGCTGAGCACCGTCCTGTACGCGGCCTCCACGATCGGCATCATGGCGGTGCCCGTGGCGCTGCTGATGATCGGCGGCGAGTTCGACCTGTCCGCGGGCGTCATGGTGACGTCGTCCGCGCTGATCTCCTCGATGTTCAGCTACCGGATGACCGCGAACGTCTGGGTCGGCGTCTGCGTCTCGCTCCTGGTCACCCTCGCCATCGGCTTCTTCAACGGCTTCATGCTGACCCGCACCGGGTTGCCCAGCTTCATCATCACGCTCGGCACCTTCCTGATGCTGACCGGCATGAACCTCGGCTTCACCAAGCTCATCAGTGGCACGGTCTCCACGAAGACGATCGCCGACATGGAGGGCTTCGCGTCCGCCAGGGCCGTCTTCGCCTCCGTCCTCACGATCGGCGGAGTCGACTTCAAGATCACCATCCTGTGGTGGCTCGGTCTGGTGGCCCTCGCCTCCTGGATCCTGCTGCGCACCCGCGTCGGCAACTGGATCTTCGCGGTCGGTGGCGGAAAAGAAGCGGCCCGCGCGGTCGGCGTCCCGGTCGACAGGACCAGAATCGGCCTCTACATGGGGGTCTCTTTCGCCGCCTGGATCGCCGGACAGCACCTGCTCTTCTCCTTCGACGTCGTCCAGTCCGGAGAGGGCGTCGGCAAGGAGCTGACGTACATCATCGCGGCCGTCATCGGCGGCTGTCTGATCACCGGCGGCTACGGCTCCGCCATCGGCTCGGCGGTCGGCGCGCTGATCTTCGGCATGACCGACAAGGGCATCGTGTTCGCCGAGTGGAACCCCGACTGGTTCAAGTTCTTCCTCGGAGCGATGCTGCTCCTCGCGACCCTGCTCAACGCCTGGGTCCGCAAGCGCGCGGAGGCCACGAAATGACGCACGCGACGGAAACGACCGGGACGCCGCCGGCCACCCGGCGTGCGGCCCTCGTCGAGCTCGACGACGTCAGTAAGTACTACGGCAACGTCCGCGCCCTTGAGGGTGTCTCGCTGGAGGTCCACGCGGGCGAGATCACTTGTGTCCTCGGTGACAACGGAGCCGGCAAGTCGACCCTGATCAAGATCGTCGCGGGGCTGCACCAGCACGACGCCGGCACCTTCCGCATCGAGGGCGAGGACGTCCGTCCGGCGTCCCCGCGCGAGGCCCTCGACCGCGGGATCGCCACGGTCTACCAGGACCTCGCCGTCGTGCCCCTGATGCCGGTCTGGCGCAACTTCTTCCTCGGCTCCGAGCCGCGGAAGGGCAGGGGCCCCTTCAAGCGCCTGGACGTCGACCTCATGCGCAGGACGACCCACGCGGAACTCCTGCGCATGGGCATCGACCTGCGCGACGTCGACCAGCCCATCGGCACCCTCTCGGGCGGCGAGCGCCAGTGCGTGGCCATCGCCCGCGCCGTCCACTTCGGCGCCAAGGTCCTGGTCCTGGACGAGCCCACCGCCGCCCTCGGGGTGAAGCAGTCCGGCATGGTCCTCAAATATGTGGCCGCCGCACGTGACGCGGGCCTGGGTGTTGTCTTGATCACCCACAACCCGCATCACGCCTACCTCGTGGGCAACCGCTTCGTCCTCCTCAAGCGCGGCACGATGACCGGCAGCCACACACGCGAGGAGATCACCCTGGACGAACTGACCCGCCAAATGGCGGGCGGCACGGAGCTGGACGACCTGCGCCACGAGCTGGAGAACTCCGCACCCTAGGGTGCCCCTCCAGGGGCGCGGGGCTGTATCGATGTGCGGCTCCACCACGTGGGCGCGACCAGCCACGGACGTCCCGCGGACAGCGAACGACCGGCAGCACTCCAGGGCGGCTCCGAGCGAGGCGAGGGACGCCGCCGTGCAGTCAAACCCCCACGTGCGGCAGAATCGGCGCGATGAGCACCTACCGCGACCTCGCACTCCCCAGGGCGCTCGGCTCCGCCAGAGCCGCGGGCGCCCCCATCGGCTCCCGCCGGGCCACCGTCCTGCGCACCGTGGGCACACGCGAGCGCCGTTCACACCTGACGGCGCCGCGCGTTCCCACCGTCGGCATCGACATCGGCGGTACGAAGGTGATGGCGGGAGTCGTCGACGCGGACGGCAACATCCTGGAGAAGGTCCGCACCGAGACCCCCGACAAGTCCAAGAGCCCCAGGGTCGTCGAGGACACCATCGTCGAGCTGGTCCTGGACCTCTCCGACCGGCACGACGTGCACGCGGTCGGCATCGGCGCGGCCGGCTGGGTCGACGCGGACCGCAACCGCGTCCTGTTCGCGCCCCACCTGTCGTGGCGCAACGAGCCCCTCCGGGACCGCATCTCGGGCCGCCTCGCCGTGCCCGTCCTGGTGGACAACGACGCCAACACCGCCGCCTGGGCCGAGTGGCGCTTCGGCGCCGGCCGCGGCGAGGACCACCTCGTCATGATCACGCTGGGCACCGGGATCGGCGGCGCGATCCTGGAGGACGGCCAGGTCAAGCGCGGCAAGTTCGGTGTCGCCGGCGAGTTCGGCCATATGCAGGTCGTGCCCGGCGGCCACCGCTGCCCGTGCGGCAACCGCGGCTGCTGGGAGCAGTACAGCTCGGGCAACGCACTGGTCCGCGAGGCCCGCGAGCTCGCCGCCGCGGACTCCCCGGTGGCGTACGGGATCATCGAGCACGTCAAGGGCGACATCTCCGAGATCACCGGCCCGATGATCACCGAGCTGGCCCGCGAGGGCGACGCCATGTGCATCGAGCTCCTCCAGGACATCGGCCAGTGGCTCGGCGTCGGCATCGCGAACCTCGCGGCGGCCCTGGACCCCTCCTGCTTCGTCATCGGCGGCGGCGTCAGCGCGGCCGACGACCTGCTGATCGGCCCGGCCCGCGACGCCTTCCGACGGCATCTGACCGGCCGCGGCTACCGCCCCGAGGCCCGGATCGCCCGCGCCCAGCTCGGCCCCGAGGCCGGCATGGTCGGCGCCGCGGACCTCGCCCGGCTCGTCGCCCGCCGCTTCCGGCGCGCCAACCGGCGCCGGGTGGAGCGCTACGAGCGGTACGAGCGCTACGCCGAGTCGCGCCGCTCCGCCCAGGACTCGCTGTGACGGCCTCGCTGCCGCGTCAGGCCTCGCCCCCGGACGAGCCACCGCGGCCGACCGAGGACCGCGGCCACATGATCCGCCGCCGCTCCCTGACCCTGCTGATCATCGTGCTGCTCATCGGTGTCCCGGCCGGCTACCTGGTGATCTCCGCCAACCAGAGCCGCGACAGCGGCAAGGACAAGGAGGAGAAGTACTCGGCGACCGGCCTCACCCCGGGCTGGCCCTCACGCGTCCAGCGCCGCCTCTACCGGATCCCCATCCCGGGGTCCTCGGCCGAGGTCGCGTACTACGAGACGAACAACTGGAAGACCAGCCGTCTCTACGTCCAGTTCCTCACCAGCGACAAGGGCCTCGACAAGTTCCTCAAGACCATCGGCACCAGCCGTGGAGCCCTGAAGAAGAACGACGTCGCCATCGGCGCCCGCGACCGGCGGGTCGTCGGCTGGGAGTTCACCGGCCCCGGCCCCTGGTCGGGTCTCACCCACGCCCAGAAGAACCCGACGCCCACCCAGGACATCGTCGTGGACTGGTCGAAGCCCGGTCACCCCATGGTCTACGTGGTCTCCAGAACGACACCCTGACCCGCCTCGCTCCGCCGCCGAGCCGCGTTGTCAGACCCGGCCCGTAGAGTCGAAGACGGGTGATCCGACCAGGGCGGGTCGTCGAGTCGGACAGGGGTGAGGGAGGTGGCCGGGAGCATGAGCGTGGCGCAGACGCGTGCCGCTGTCGGCACCGAGCCCGAGGTGTCCGTGCGGCTGGCCGCCGTCTTCCTGCCCGCCGCCCTGCCGCGCGACGGCCGGATCGCCTTCTGGGACCCGGACGGGGACGCACCGCTGCCGGGCCCGGACACCGAGCTCACGGTCGTACGGAGGCACGGCGCGGGCGTCCGAAGGGGATCGGTGCCCGCGCTGACGTTGCCGGTCGTCGAGGCGCTGCCGCTGCTCGTGCGGGCCCGGCGGGACCCCGCCGCACATCCCGCCACGGCCTGCTGGGGCGCCGCCGCACTGCACGCCCTGCGCCTCGTCGCGCGCGGTCGGCTGCTGCCCGGCCTGACGCCCGACGGCTACGACGCCTGGCGGGCCGGTCCCCTGGACCCGGACGACATCGCCCACCTCAGGGCGGTGGCGGCCTCTCTTCCGTACGAGGGACACGCAGTACCCCTGCCGGGCCGGGGCCCGCTCCAGTTGCCCGACCGGGAGGCGCTGACGCGCGCCTTCGTGGACGCGGTCGCCGACGCACTGCCCCGCACCGCCGCCGCGCCGTATGCCACCGGGAAACCCTTCGCAGCGAGCGGTCCCCAGCGGCTGCCGGGCGCCCAGGACTGGGCGGCGGAGGTCGCCGCGGGCATGGACGCAGGGGTGCGGATCTCGCTGCGCCTTGACCTGTCGGCGTACGAGCTCTTCGACGACAGCGAGAACGCGCGGCGCGCGGGCGCGGCCGTCGTCCAGGTGCACAGCCTCGCCGACCCCACCCTCGTGGTCGACGCGGCGGCCCTGTGGGCGGGTACCGCCGACACGGCGTTCGGACCGCGTGCCCAAGTGGACGCCGCTCTGGCCGTGCGCCGCGCGGCCCGCGTCTGGCCGCCCCTGGACCGGCTGTCCGCACAGGACGTGCCGGACGTACTGGCGCTGTCCGAGGACGAGTTGTCGGACCTGCTCGGCGTCGCCGCGACCCGCCTCGGCGCGGCCGGAGTCGCCGTGCACTGGCCCCGCGACCTCGCCCAGGACCTGAGCGCGGCGGCGGTCGTCCGTCCCGCACCGGGCTCGGCCACGGACGGCACGGGCTTCTTCGAGAGCGAGGAACTGCTCCAGTTCCGCTGGCAGTTGGCGCTCGGCGGCGACCCGCTCTCCGAGGCCGAGATGGACCAGCTCGCCGAGGCACACCGCCCTGTGGTGCGACTGCGGGACCAGTGGGTGCTCGTCGACCCGGCCCTCGTCCGCAAGGCACGCAAGCGTGAACTGGGTCTGCTCGACCCGGTCGACGCCCTCTCCGTGGCGCTCACCGGCACCGCGGAGGTCGACGGCGAGACGGTCGAGGCGGTGCCGGTCGGCGCGCTGGCCGTACTGCGGGACCGCCTCACGGCAGGATTGCGCCCCGCCGAACCACCGCCCGCCCTGAAGGCCACCCTCCGCGACTACCAACTCCGCGGACTGGCCTGGCTCGACCTCATGACCTCGCTCGGCCTCGGCGGCTGCCTCGCCGACGACATGGGCCTCGGCAAGACCGTCACCCTCATCGCCCTCCACCTGAAGCGGGCGCGCCCCGAGCCGACCCTCGTCGTCTGCCCGGCCTCGCTGCTCGGCAACTGGCAGCGGGAGATCGAGCGGTTCGCCCCCGGCGTGCCCGTGCGCCGCTACCACGGGCCTGGCCGGTCCCTGGAGTCCCTGGAAAACGCGGACGGCGGGTTCGTCCTCACCACCTACGGGACGATGCGGTCGACGGCACCGCAGCTCTCCGGCCAGAAGTGGGGCATGGTCGTCGCGGACGAGGCCCAGCACGTCAAGAACCCGTACTCGGCGACGGCCAAGGCCCTGCGGACGATCGGCGCACCGGCCAGGGTCGCCCTGAGCGGCACCCCCGTCGAGAACAACCTCTCCGAACTGTGGGCCCTGCTCGACTGGACGACCCCCGGACTGCTCGGCCCGCTGAAGTCCTTCCGCGCCCGGCACGCGCGCGCGGTGGAGAACGGCGAGGACGAGGAGGCGGTGACCCGCCTCGCCCGGCTGATCCGGCCCTTCCTCCTCCGCCGCAAGAAGTCCGACCCCGGCATCGTCCCCGAACTGCCTCCCAAGACGGAGACGGACCACCCCGTCCCCCTCACCCGTGAACAGGCCTCCCTGTACGAAGCCGTGGTCCGCGAGTCGATGCTGGCGATCGAGACCACCGACGGCATCGCCCGGCGCGGCCTGGTCCTCAAGCTCCTCACCGCGCTCAAGCAGATCTGCGACCACCCCGCGCTGTACCTGAAGGAGGACACCGGCGGGCACCCCGGCGGCGGAGGGGCCTCCCGCCAGGCCGCCCGCTCCGGCAAACTCGCCCTCCTGGACGAGCTGTTGGACACGCTGCTCGCCGAGGACGGCTCGGCGCTCGTCTTCACGCAGTACGTGGGCATGGCCAAGCTGATCACCCACCACCTTGAGGCCCGCGCGGTCCCCGTCGAACTCCTCCACGGGGGTACGCCGGTGGCCGAGCGCGAGCACATGGTCGACCGATTCCAGAGCGGGGCGACGCCGATCCTGGTCCTCTCCCTCAGGGCCGCCGGCACGGGCCTCAACCTCACGCGCGCGGGCCATGTCGTCCACTTCGACCGCTGGTGGAACCCCGCCGTGGAGGAGCAGGCCACCGACCGCGCCTACCGCATCGGCCAGACCCAGCCCGTCCAGGTCCACCGCCTCATCACCGAGGGCACGGTGGAGGACCGCATCGCCGAGATGCTCGCCTCCAAGCGGGCCCTGGCCGACGCGATCCTCGGCTCCGGCGAGGCCTCCCTGACAGAACTGACCGACCGCGAACTGTCCGACCTGGTCTCGCTGAGGAGGTCGGCGTGATGTCTTCGACGGATGGGCCGGACGGGCCGGGTCGACCGGATTGGCCGGATGGGCCGGATGGGCTGGATCGACCGGATGGGCCGGATCGGCGGGACCAGCCGGGACAGAGGGATCGGCCGGGGCAGCGGGAACAGCTCGATCAGCGGGTGCAGCTGGATCAGCCGGAGCAGGAGGGTTCGCCTGGCACCGAGGCGTCTCCCGCCGGTGGGGCGTCCTCGGCCGGCGAGACGACCTCGGCCGGTGAAGCACCGGTTGGTGAGGCGCGGCCCGCCGACGCCGCTCGGCGTGCCCTGCGGGCGGCGCGACGGGGGGATGGCGGAGAGGCGGCGGCCGGCGCGGGGGAGGGGCACCCCACGAAGGCGGACGCGCGCCCGGCGGAGCCCAGAAGGGCAGGGGGAGCCACCGAGGGGACCGGATCGCCGGGGCCCCGGCCCGGTGACAAGGCACGCGAGGCGCTGAGGCGTGCGGCTGCGGCCGGTCGAACGGGTGGGGCTGCTGCTCCGCGGGCGGAGGAGGCGCAGGGCAGGCAGGGTGCGCCGGACGTACAGGGGACGCAGGGCAGGCAGGGTGCGCCAGGCGCGCAGGGGATGCAGGGTGCGCCAGGCAGGCAGGATGCGGCAGGCGTACAGGAGACGCAGGGCAGGCAGGATGTGCCAGGCGCGCAGCGGGAGCCGGACACTCAGTGGCCCTGGCCCTCGAATGTGCAAGGGGTGCCGGACGGGCATGGAGCGCCGGACGGGCATGGAGCGCCGGACGGGCACGGAGCACCGAACGTGCGAGGGACGTCGGACGTGCATGGGGCGCCGGACGTCGGTGGCGGTGAAGGTTCCGAGTCGGACGTCGAGCAGTCGGCGCCCGGGCGACCCGACGCAGCTTCCGGAACCCCGCGCCCCGGTGACGTGGCCCGTGAGGCGTTGCGTGCCGCGCGGATTCAGGCGGAGCGGGAGCGAACTGCCGCCCGGGACAAGGGAGTCGAGGGCCGAAGGCGGCGGGTAGGTGCCGAGCCCAGCACTCCCATGCCCCGTCCGACGATGGCGAACCGCCGGGCCGCGGCACAGGTCAGGGAACTGGCCGACCGGTTGGGCGACGCCTTCGACCTGACGGCCCGGCTGGAGAGGGAGTCCGAAGACCGACCGACGCGACCCGGAGCCGAGCCGGGCAGCACGTCTCCAGCGGCGGTTCCCGCCCCAGAGGACCAGCCCGCGGGTTGGCCCGCCGGTCGGCCGACCCCGGCCGCCACAGGGCAGCCCAGCGAGACGGACACCGATACCGAGGCACCCGTCACCGCCCAGGCCGCTGCTGACGACCAGCCGCCGTCCACTGAGCCGGAGCCGGAGCCGGGGCCGGAGCCGGGGCCGGAGCCGGGGCTTGGGCTTGGGCTGGAGCCGAGGCCGCAGCCCAAGCGCGGGCCGGCGCCAGCACCCGCGCCCGCGCCCGCACGCGCACTCTCCTCCGACGCGGCAGCAGCCCCCGGCGGCGGTTCGATCGCCGACGCCGTGCGAGCGGCCATGGCCAAGGCAGCCCGCGGCCCTCAAGCCGGGCCCGCCCCCAGCACCACCCAGGCACCCCGCTCCGGCGTCACCCCCACCTCGACCTCCGCCCCGCACTCCGATGCCACCCCCGACGACCCCGCAGCCCCCACCCCCACGCCCGCCCAACTCCCCCTCGCAGCGCCCGCGCGCTCCATGGCCGCGCCGGGCCGTGACGGCGAGTTGCGGCGGACCTTTCCCGCGCTGCCCGCGCGGCCGCAGGACGCGGACGGGTTCGCCGAGACGTGGTGGGGCAACGCGTGGGTGGCCGCGTTGGAGGAGATGGCGTTGGACGCGGCGAGGCTCGGGCGGGGGAAGGCGTACGCGCGGGCGGGGCACGTGGACGCCATCACCGTCACACCCGGGCTCGTGCTCGCCTACGTGCACGGCAGCCGACCACGCCCGTACCGCGTGCAGATCCGGATGCGTACGCTCTCGGACGACGACTGGGAGCGGTTCCTGGACGCCGCCGCCGAGCGGCCGGGCCACATCGCGGCGTTGCTCGACAAGGACCTGCCCCAGTCGCTCGCCGACAGCGGAGTGGGCCTGCTCCCCGGCCCAGGTGACCTCGTACCGCAGTGCAGTTGCCCCGACTCGGGCCACCCTTGCAAACACGCGGCCGCGCTCTGCTACCAGACGGCACGGCTGCTGGACGAAGACCCCTTCGTCCTCCTCCTGTCGCGAGGCCGGGGCGAACGCGAGCTGCTGGACGCGCTGTCCCGCCGCAGCGCCACCCTGGCGGCGCGCTCGGCCCGCGCCGATCGGGAACCGGCACTTCCCGGCGTGCGGGCCACCGACGCCCTCGCGCCCCGCACACTGCCGCCGCTACCGGCCCCGCTGCCGCCGCCCGCGCACCCCGAGCAGCCCCCGGTCTACCCGGCGTCGCCGGGTGGCCCGGACCCGTTCGCACTGGACCAGTTGGCGACCGATGCGGCGACCCGCGCGCACGCGATGCTCACGACGGGCCGGGACCCCGTGGCGGAGCTGACTCTCTGGCAGGACGCCGTCCGCCTCGCGGCCACCCGCCCCGGATCCGGCCTCACCGCCACCACCCGCGCCCTGTACGCGTCCCTGGCCACCGCCGCCGGCCGGACCCCGGCGGACCTGGCGCGGGCGGTCGCCGCCTGGCGTCAGGGCGGACTGGAGGGGCTCGCCGTCCTCGAAGAGCCCTGGGACCCGCCGGCGGGCCGTTTCGACCGGGCCCGCCCACTGCTCCTGGCTGCGGACTTCCCCGCCTTCCGCCCCTGGCACAACCACCTCACCCACCCCCGCGGCCACATACAGCTCCGGCTGGGCCACGACGGCCTCTGGTACGCCTACGAGTCGGAACCGGGCCACGACGACTGGTGGCCCAGGGGCACCCCCGACCTCGACCCTGTCGGCGCCCTCACGGGCCTGGGCTCACCGACCGACCTGTGAGCGCGCCCCCCGTGCGCCCGCCTCCAACTTTTTTTCCGAAGCGCCGGAGGGCGGAAACGCTCCGCTGACCTGCCCTCCGGCCCGCCGTGCGACATGTGGTGGCTCCGTGCAGGCCGCGTGGACAAATCGGGCTCGTTTCCGTGACCACAGGTGTGGAAGTTAGCGTGGAGCGGTGAGTGAAATGAAGTCCCCAGCCCTCCAGTACCGCTTCGACGGCCCGGAAGACGCCCCCGTGCTCATCCTCGGTCCCTCGCTCGGTACGACCTGGCACATGTGGGATCGGCAGGTCCCGGAGCTGGCCAAGCAATGGCGGGTCTTCCGCTTCGACCTGCCGGGCCACGGCGGTGCGCCCGCCTACCCGGCCGGTTCCGTCACCGAACTCGCCGAGCGGCTGCTCGTCACGCTCGACGGGCTCGGCGTCCAGCGGTTCGGGTACGCGGGCTGTGCGCTCGGCGGTGCCATCGGAGCCGAACTCGCGCTGCGCCACCCGGAGCGCCTCGCCTCGCTCACGCTGATCGCGGCCTCACCGCGCTTCGGCACGGCCGACGAGTTCCGGCAGCGCGGCGTGATCGTACGGACGAACGGCCTGGACCCGATCGCGCGGACGTCCCCGGAGCGCTGGTTCACCCAGGGCTTCGCCGCGGCACAGCCCGCGATCACCGAGTGGGCCGTGCAGATGGTGCGCACCACGGACCCGGGCTGCTACATCGCCGCGTGCGAGGCGCTCGCCTCGTTCGACATCCATGCCGAGCTGGGCCGGATCGGGGTGCCGACGCTCGTCCTGGTCGGCTCCGACGACCAGGTCACCGGCCCCGCCGAGGCCCGCACCCTGGTCGCCGGAATACCGGACGCCCGCCTCGCCGTCGTACCCGGCGCCTCGCACCTGGTCCCCGTGGAACAGCCCGCCGCGGTCACGGACCTTCTCGTACGGCACTTCTCCACGGCCTGGCAGCAGCCCGCCTACGACTCGTCCACCGGACAGATGGCGGTCGTGGTGCCGCAGGCGAGCCCGGTCGTGGCCGCGCCGCAGCAGATGTCGCCCGTCGCCGAGATCGCCCCCGCCGCACAGCCCGAGGCGGTCCTGGGCAGACCCGACCCGTACGACGCGGGCATCAAGGTCCGCCGGGAGGTGCTCGGGGACGCGCACGTGGACCGCGCGATGGCCCAGGCCGACGAGTTCTCCGGGGACTTCCAGGAGTTCATCACCCGCTATGCCTGGGGCGAGATCTGGGACCGGCCCGGCCTCGACCGGCGCTCGCGCAGCTGCGTCACGCTCACCGCCCTGGTCGCGGGCGGCCACCTCGACGAACTCGCCTTCCACACCCGGGCCGCCCTCCGCAACGGTCTCACCCCGGTCGAGATCAAGGAAGTGCTCCTCCAGGCGGCCGTCTACTGCGGTGTACCAGCCGCGAACAGCGCCTTCAAGGTGGCCCAGCAGGTCATCCGCGAGGAGACCACACCCCAGGAGTGACCTCCGGCCGGGTGGCGCCACCACGGGGCCGCGCCACCCGCGCGGCGCTGTGGGAGGCAGGATGGGAACCATGAAGCTGACCAAGAAGTCGCACGCCTGCGTCCGCCTGGAGAAGGACGGCCGCACGCTCGTCATCGATCCCGGCGTCTTCAGCGAGGAGGACGCCGCGGTCGGCGTGGACGCGATCCTCATCACGCACGAGCACCCGGACCACTTCAGCGAAGGCCACCTGCGCGCCGATCTGGAGGCCAACCCCAACGCGGAGATCTGGACCCTGAAGTCCGTCGCCGACCAGCTCTCGGCCGCGTTCCCGGGGCGCGTCCACACCGTCGGCCACGGCGACACCTTCACCGCCGCGGGCTTCGACGTACAGGTCCACGGCGAACTGCACGCCGTGATCCACCCGGACATCCCGCGCATCACGAACGTCGGCTACCTCGTCGACGGTGGCCGCGTCTTCCACCCCGGCGACGCCCTCACCGTCCCCGACCACCCGGTCGAGACGCTGATGCTGCCCGTCATGGCACCCTGGAGCAAGATCTCCGAGGTCATCGACTACGTCCGCGAGGTCGAGCCGCAGCGCGCGTACGACATCCACGACGCCCTGCTCACCGACCTCGCGCTTCCCATCTACGACCGTCAGATCGGCGCCCTGGGCGGCTCCGAGCACCTGCGGCTGGCACCGGGGGAGACCGCCGACCTCTGAGTGTCAGAGGCGCCCGGTAGGTTGTGTGGCATGCGTATCGCCACCTGGAACGTGAACTCGATCACCGCCCGCCTCCCGAGGCTGCTGGCCTGGCTGGAGAGCAGCGGCACGGACGTGCTGTGCCTCCAGGAGGCCAAGGTCGCCGCCGAGAAGTTCCCGGTCACCGAGCTGCGCGAGCTGGGCTACGAGGCGGCGGTCCACGCGACCGGCCGGTGGAACGGCGTGGCGGTGATCTCCCGCGTAGGCCTCGAAGACGTCGTCAAGGGCCTGCCGGGCGACCCCGGCTACGACGGCGCCGAGGAGCCCCGAGCGGTCTCCGCGACCTGCGGCCCGGTCCGCGTCTGGTCGGTCTACGTGCCGAACGGCCGCGAGGTGGACCACGCCCACTACGCGTACAAGCTCCAGTGGTTCGAGGCCCTGAAGGCAGCGGTCGCGGGCGACGCGTCCGGCAGCCGCCCGTTCGCGGTGCTGGGCGACTACAACGTGGCCCCGACGGACGACGACGTCTACGACGTGGCCGCCTTCGAGGGCCTCACCCACGTCACCCCGGCCGAGCGCGCCGCCCTGGCCTCCCTGCGCGAGGCCGGCCTCTCGGACGTCGTCCCGCGCCCCCTCAAGTACGACCACCCGTACACGTACTGGGACTACCGCCAGCTTGCCTTCCCCAAGAACCGCGGCATGCGCATCGACCTCGTCTACGGCAACGAGCCCTTCGCCAAGGCCGTGACCGACTCCTACGTGGACCGAGAGGAACGCAAGGGCAAGGGCGCCTCGGACCACGCCCCGGTGGTGGTCGACCTGGACGTATAGAGCGCCTGGCCATCAGCGCCCCGAAAGGGGCGCGGGGAACTGCGCGACAAGCCACAGACGCCCCGCACCCGAGGTACGACCTCGACCTCCCCAGGAAGAGCCCGCCCCTACAACAGCCTCAGGTCCACAGACTCGGCCAGCGCAGCCAACCCCACATCCCCCGGATGCAGATGATCCCCGCTGTCATAAGTGGGAAGCATCCGCGCGGGATGCGAAGGATCCCGCAACACCGCATCGAAGTCGAGCACGCCGTCGAACCCGTCCCCCGACCGAATCCACTGGTTCACGCCGACCCGTTCGGCATCAACCGCAGCCGTACACCGAGCCTCCCCCTCACAGGGCGCGATCGTCGCGACCACCACCCGCAGCCCCCGCGCACGGGCCCGCTCGGCGATCTCTCGCAGCCCCGCCACGACCTGCTCCGCACTCGCTCCCCAGCGGACGTCGTTGACCCCCTGGAAGACGACGACGGTACGCGCCGACGTCTGGGCGAGGACATCCCGCTCCAGGCGGTGCAGCGCGCTCACACCACCCGTGTCCGTGGAGACACCGTCACCGGTGTAGCGGTCGCTCACCACACGGTTCGCCGAGATCCCATGGTTGAGGACCCCATAGCGCGGGACCGCACTCTGGTTCAGCAGCCGCGCGGCGAGCACATTGGGCCAGCGCCGGTTCGCGTCCCGCGTCGACTTCTCGCCGTCCGTGATCGAGTCGCCGAGCAGCACGACGGATCCGGGCCCGCCGCCCACGTCGACACCGGTCAGCAGCGGCCAGTTGGTGATCGTCGAGGTGTACGCGTCCGGGGCACCGTCACCGGCATGGTCGCCCGGCGTGCTGACGTACGACGTCTGGACGGCCAGGCTGTGCACGGGCGCAGCCGTCACCGTCCCGGGCAGATGGAAGCTCACGAGCAGATTGGCGTCCGCGGGTACGTCGAAGCCCAGTGGATCGCTGAACGCCTGTGCTCCCGCCGGGATCTCGGTGCCCGCCGCACCCCGGAACGACAGCGGCACGGGCGCGCTGCGCGGACTCGCGCCGGACGCCTGCACGGCCACCGTCGCGCTGCCGATCCGTACGGGCGTGGCGGCGAAGGTGTTGTCGAGCCGGATCCGTACCCGCGGTCCGCCCGCCGAGGTGTGCACCACGAGCCGCAGCGTCCGGTCCGTCCACGGCCCGACGGCCGTGTAGCCGGAGGCCGACGCGGCCCAACTACCGGTCCAGCCACGGGAGTCGGCGCGCACCGAGAGCCCGAACACATGGAGGTCGGTGTTGCGCGGCAGCTCCACCGAGGCCACCTCGCGCCCCTGGACGAGCGGCACGGTCACGACGTACAGCCGTGCCTTCTCGGCGAGTTGGCCGCCGGGCGTGTTGATGTGCGGCAGGGCCACGGCCTTGGTGGCGAGCGGGCCACCGCGCCAGTCGGACGCGGTCAACCGGTACGAGGAGCGCGACCCGTTCGTGTACCGCACCACCCCGGTGCCGCTCTCCTCGCCGCCGCCCGTGCCCGCCACGAGGAAGGCGAGCGCGTCGCCCCGGCCGCCGACCCGTACGGACTGGCCGTCGGCGCGTACGTTGTCGGGCTCGCCCGCGGCCCGGCGGGGCCAGGCCAGCTGGGCGCCCTGGACCGTCAGTGAGCGCCCGGGCGTCCAGCCCGCGGCGGTCAGGTCCTGCGCCGACAGGGAGCCGCCCGAGCCGTCGAAGTCCGCCTCGCCGGGCCGGGCGTCGTCGCTGACAGCCGTGTTGTCGAAGAGCCGCTCCAGCGACAGCGGCCGCTTCTCGGCGGGCGACGCGGACGCCTCGGACACCGCGGGCGCCCCGGCCGTCGCGGGAACCGTCACCGCCGCCGAGAGCAGAGCGAGAACGACGGCCGTACCCCAGACACGTCGGCGCACACCGACTCCTCCCACTTACGACTCACGGACCAACGGCTCACGAACCGCTCGGGCACGGTTCACGCACGAGGTGACAGGTGCACCGTGAAGCTAAGGAGGCGGCAGGGACTCGTCAATGATCCGGGCGCGAACTCGGCGCGAACTCCCTGGGAACAGGCGTTCCGCGTGCCCTGTGGTGCACCGGGCGATAGGGATGACAGGCTGGGTGTATGAACATCCCTTTCCTGGGCAACTGGCGCAAGAGGCGGGGCCCTGCCGGAGGAGTCGCGGTCTTCTCCGACAGTGAGAGCGACCGCGAGGGGGTGGCCGAACTGCTGTCCGAGTGCGAACTGCTGCGCTCCCAGGCTCATCAGGCGGGCGTCGAACTCGACGACTCCGCCGCCTCGTTGGAGGCGTTGGACCAGTTGGTGCCGCGCTGGCGTGACGACGAGGAGAGCCTGCCCTGGCTGGGCAACGACGCCGGCCTCTATCTCGGCACGGTCATCGTGCGCACGGTCCCGGGCGCCGTCTGGGACATCTGGCCCGGCGGCCAGCCGGTCGTACGACTGGCCTCCGGCCGTGAGTTCGACGTGGTCTCCGTCGGTCACGAGTGGGCGGCCAGCGGTGCTCCCGAACTCTCGCAGCTGTACGCCGAGGTCGCGGAGGCGTAGGGTTCTGGCCCTGGCTCCCGCCTTAAATACGGCTAATGCCCGAAAAGTGCGTGTCGGGTACTAACTCCACTCTTGTGTGGATAGCTTGCGGGAATCGCGACACAGCTGAGAGTGGGTAGGGCTGAGGATGGCCGTCGATCCGTTGATCGAGCTGCGTGACGTCAACAAGTACTTCGGGGAACTGCATGTCCTCCAGGACATCAACCTCACCGTCGGCAAGGGGGAGGTGGTCGTGGTCATCGGCCCTTCGGGGTCGGGGAAGTCGACTCTGTGCAGGGCCATCAACAGGCTGGAGACGATCCGTTCCGGGGAGATCAAGCTCGACGGCAAGCTGCTGCCGGAGGAGGGCAAGGACCTCGCCATGCTCCGCGCCGAGGTCGGGATGGTCTTCCAGGCGTTCAACCTCTTCGCGCACAAGACGGTCCTGCAGAACGTCTCGCTCGGTCAGGTCAAGGTCCGCGGCCGCAAGAAGGCCGATGCCGACAAGCGCTCGCTCGAACTCCTGGACCGCGTGGGCCTCGTCTCGCAGGCTCCGAAGTACCCCGCCCAGCTCTCCGGCGGCCAGCAGCAGCGCGTGGCCATCGCCCGCGCCCTCGCCATGGACCCCAAGGCGCTCCTCTTCGACGAGCCGACCTCGGCACTCGACCCGGAGATGATCAACGAGGTCCTTGAGGTCATGCAGCAGCTCGCGCGCGAGGGCATGACCATGGTGGTCGTCACCCACGAGATGGGCTTCGCCCGCTCGGCCGCGAACCGCGTCGTCTTCATGTCCGACGGCCGCATCGTCGAGGACCGCACCCCCGAGGAGTTCTTCACCAACCCGCGCAGCGACCGCGCCAAGGACTTCCTCTCGAAGATCCTCAAGCACTGAGCGGGGGAGCGAGATCATGATCACACTCCCGCCGCCACTCCCGTTCCCGTCCCAACTCCACGCCCACGGAACGGAGTTGATTCCGGTGCCCGGCTCCGCCGCCGAGTCCCTCCGGGCCGACGGGCCGACCGCGCCGAACCTCGACTACGATATGCCGTTCACTGCCGTGGTGATGGGGACAGAGGCCGTGGACACCACCCCGGCCGAACCAGGGACGCTGCTGCCGGGCACGCGGTAGCGAGGGGCAATGGCCCGCCCGGCAGCAGCCGGAGATCACTGCTCGCGCAGCGGTACCGACACGTACGACGGGTCGGCCGCGGGCGAGGAGAAGGTCAGCTGCGCGCCGGTCGGGTTGTGCTCGATGTAGAGCGGGTCCACCGTGTCGACCACCAGGGCGAGTCGATGCCCTGCCGGGACGTCGTAGGCCGTGGAGAACAACTCCAGGTCGACGCCGAACGGCTTGCCGGGCGTCTGCCCGTGGAAGGTGTACGGCGCGTTGCTGACCAGCTTGCCGAGGCCGAGCGGGCCCACGTCGTAGAGGTACGCGACGAGGGTGCCGCTCTCCTTGGTACTCGTGAGGGTTGTGTGCAATTTCGTGGTGCCGCGCACCCGTTGGGCGCTCGCGGACCTCTCCGACTGCCAGACCGCCGCGTACCGGCGTGGCAGCAGCGGGATCGACGCCACCGGCGGCAGCTGTGCAAGCTGGTCGAGGATGCTGGAGAGGAAGATGATCCCGCCGTCCGCCCCCGAGTTGACGTTCGCGCGGATGGTGGTGGAGCCGGCGAGGGCGATCTTCTTGCGCGTCGCACCGACCGACTTCCAGTCCGGGTAGCCCTCGTAGCCGCCGGTGGAACGGGACTTGAGCTGGACCGGCTGCTCGCGGTCGATGCCGTTGTCCACGCCCTTGAGGTAGTGGTCGAACCAGCGGCTCGTGTCCGTCCACACGTCGTTCGGGAGCCCGAAGAGGCCGGTCACCTCGGCGGTGGCGTGGTCGCCCGGCCGGTACTCCAGCCGCTTCGGGCCGGTCAACTGCTCGTAGAACTCGGCGTATTGGTTGGGCGGGAAGATCGTGTCGCCCCAGCCGTTGGCGAGCAGGATCGCCGCGCCGTTCTTGTTGAGCCGGTCGACGTACGTCGAGGGTGAACGTTTCTTCCCCCAGGCGATCAGCTCCTGCTCCTTGGAGAGGTCGGACGCGAAGAAGTCCTTGAAGATCTGCTGGAGTTCGGCGCTGGGGCGGCCGGTGATCTGCCCGGCGCCGTTCAGCAGGGCGGCCGCCTGGGCGTGCTGGGTGCGGCCCGAGTAGATCGAGTCGATGAGGTCGGCCCAGCCGCTGAGGGACGCGACGGCCTTGACGCGCTTGTCGTGCGCGGCGGCGAGCAGGCTGATGCCGGCGCCGTACGAGACGCCCGCCATGCCGATGTTCCGGGCGTCGGACGGGGTGTTGGCGAGGGCCCAGTCGATGACCTTGGAGGCGTCGGCTATGTCGGGTGGACCCGCTACTTCTATCTCTCCGCCCGACTGCCAGAACCCGCGGACGTTGTAACTGACCACGACATAGCCGGAGTCGGCGAGTTTCTGGGCCTGGGCGAGATACTCGACCTGGGGCAGGCCCCAGCTCGTGGGCAGCACGATGAGCGGGTAGGCGCGGGTGGTATCGGCGTTCGCGGGCATGACGACGTTGGCCTTGAGGACGGTGCCGCCGTCCCCGGTGATGTCGACGAACCGGACAGCGGCGGGCGCCGCCTGTGCGGCCGGGGCGATCCCGAGAGCCGTGCCGGCGATCAAGGTCGCCGAGACGACACCTACGGCGGTGGTACGCAGAGCCTTGCGCGGGTGTCCCACAGGTCACTCCTCACACGTGTAAGTGCCAAAGTGACCCGACGGTAACCTCGCCGCCTTACCGTAGGTAACCCGTCGGTAAGTTACGCGCGAGTAACGATTGTTGAAATGTGTTGGAACCTAGGAGGCGCGGTGGGTGCTCCGTGCGGGAACCGCAGGCAGTGGGGTCTGTGAGGCGCGAGTGACGTCCGCGACCAGTTCGACGACATCCGGCCCGTACGCCTGGGAGTTCACGACCTTCAGGAGGATCACGAACGAGTTGTTGCCGTGTTTGCGGGCCAGTCGTTCGTGGTTGCGGGCGACATAACGGGTCGCGGCCTGGTTGGTGATCGCGCGCTGGCCGCAGAAGAGGAAGACGGGCCGTGCCGTGTTGCCCGCCGTGAGCCGGGCGAGGATCACGTACTCGCCCTTGCCGGGCTCCAGCCGGTAGCGCTCGCTGCCTATCTGGAACGCGCCGCGGTCCGGGCCCGGTTCGGGGTCGACGTTGACGCGGATGCCCGGCAGCAGCGAGTGCAGATGCGCGGCCATGCGCCGGTTCGAGGACGGCCCGCCCACGCAGAACTCCGTGCGCTCCCCGAAGCCCTGCTGCGCCGCGTCGTGCGCGATCACCTGGGCGTGGGCCCCGCAGTCCTTGATCAGGGCGGAGAGTTCGAGCAGCGCGAAGACGTCATGGCGCATCACCGACAGTTCCGGGCCGCCGGCCTCGCGGTTGACCACCAGGAGCGACTCGGAGTTGTCGGGCAGGCCGAAGAAGGCCTGCTTGCGGCGCAGCTTGCGCTTCCACAGGTACGTACGGGCGAGCCAGCCCAGCGCGGCGCTGAGGCCGGCCGCGACCACGCCGAGGACGATGTTGCGCACGTCGTCATTCATGGGCGCGCATGCTAGCGGGCACCTGTACCGGTGTTCGAGAGGGACCTGACGCGGCCATGCCGAGGAAGTTACGCTGCGCAGACGGTCGTTTACTGGAGGTACGGATGGGGTGCTCGGTCGCGCGGAGTCTGGCTGTGGTGGCGGTTTCGGCCGCGGTGATGTCTGTGGGGGCCGCACCGCCCTCTTCAGGGTCTTCCGGGGGCTCGGGTCCGGCCGAGAAGGTGCCGGTCGCCGTCGGGTACGGCGGGGCCGTCTCGAGCGTGGACGCGGACGCCTCGGCCGCCGGAATCGAGATCCTCCGCAAGGGCGGCAACGCGGTGGACGCGGCCGTCGCCACGGCGGCAGCGCTCGGCGTCACCGAGCCGTACTCGTCCGGTATCGGCGGGGGCGGATATTTCGTCTACTACGACGCCAAGTCCCGTACGGTGCGGACGATCGACGGCCGTGAGACGGCGCCCCTGACGGCCGACTCGGGGCTTTTTCTGGAGAACGGCCGGCCGATCCCGTTCGCCGATGCCGTGACCAGTGGTCTGGGTGTGGGCACGCCCGGGACACCCGCCACCTGGCAGAAGGCGCTGGACAGCTGGGGCAGCAAGCGGCTCGGATCGCTGCTGAAGCCCGCGGAGCGGCTCGCGCGCGACGGGTTCACCGTCGACGCCACGTTCCGCTCGCAGACCCAGTCAAACGAGGCGCGGTTCCGCAACTTCCCCGACACGGCCGAGCTGTTCCTGCCGGGCGGTGCGCTGCCGGTGGTCGGCTCGACGTTCAAGAACCCCGATCTGGCCCGTACGTACGAGGAGTTGGGCCGCAAGGGCGTCGGCGCGCTCTATCGCGGGCAGCTGGCCAAGGACATCGTCGCCACCGTGAACAAGCCGCCGGTGGACCCGGGTTCGGGATACAACGCGCGCCCCGGCGAGCTGTCCCTGAAGGACCTGGCGAAGTACGAGGCGAAGGGGCAGGCGCCCACGAGGACCTCGTACCGCGGACTGAACGTGTACTCGATCGCGCCCTCGTCCTCCGGTGGCACCACGGTCGGTGAAGCCCTCAACATCCTTGAGAACACCGACCTTTCGAAGGCCACGGACGTCCAGTACCTGCACCGCTTCATCGAGGCGAGCCGGATCGCCTTCGCGGACCGGGGGCGCTGGGTGGGCGACCCGGCCTTCGAGGACGTACCGACGAAGGAACTCCTCTCGCAGAAGTACGCCGACTCGCGCGAGTGCCTCATCAAGGACGACGCGGTGCTGACGAGTCCGCTGGCGCCCGGCGATCCGCGTGATCCGGCGGCCTGCGCGGCCGGTGGCACGGCCGCGCCGACGACGTACGAGGGCGAGAACACGACCCATCTGACGGCGGCCGACAAGTGGGGCAACGTCGTCGCGTACACCCTCACCATCGAGCAGACCGGCGGCAGCGGGATCACCGTGCCCGACCGCGGCTTCATCCTCAACAACGAGCTGACGGACTTCTCCTTCGCACCCGCGAGCCCGGACGTGCACGACCCGAACCTGCCCGGTCCTGGCAAGCGCCCGCGCTCGTCGATCTCGCCGACGATCGTCCTCGACGCTCACGCCAAGCCGGTGGTGGCGCTGGGCTCGCCCGGCGGCGCGACCATCGTCACGACGGTCCTGCAGACGCTGACCGGGCTCGTCGACCGGGGCCTCCCGCTCGTCGACGCGATCGCCGCCCCGCGTGCCAGCCAGCGCAACCAGACGACCACCGAGCTCGAACCGGGCTTGTGGAACAGCGGGTTGAGGACCCAGTTGGAGTCGCTGGGGCACGGCTTCCGGCAGAACCCGGAGATCGGCGCGGCGACCGGCGTCCAACGCCTCCCGAACGGCAAGTGGCTGGCGGCGGCCGAGACCGTACGCCGGGGCGGCGGGTCGGCGATGGTGGTGCGACCGGCGCCGTAGGCAGCGGGCCGTCGCATCCGTGAGAGCTCGGCGAGAGGGCGGCAGGAGGTCGGCAGCGGGGCCGGCGGGTCAGTCGGTCAGCGGGCCGTCAGGATGCGCGGCCCCGCGTCCGTGATGGCCACCGTGTGCTCCGCGTGGGCCGCCCGGGTGCCGTCGTTCGTGCGGAGGGTCCAGCCGTCGGCGGCGGCGTGGTACTCGTCGGTGCCGCCGGCGATGAGCATCGGCTCGATGGCGAGGGCCATGCCGTGCCGCAGCGGCAGGCCGCGGCCGGGCCGCCCCTCGTTCGGGACGGGCGGGTCCTCGTGCATCCGGCGGCCTATGCCGTGGCCGCCGAAGCCGTCCGGAATGCCGTACCCCGCCGAGCGGCACACCGTGCCGATCGCGTGCGCGATGTCGCCGATGCGGTTGCCGACGACGGCCGCCTCTATGCCTGCCGCGAGGGCCCGCTCGGCGGTCTCGACGAGGTGCAGGTCGGCGGGGCGCGGTGTGCCGACGACGAAGCTGATCGCCGAGTCGCCCACCCAGCCGCCGAGCTCGGCGCCGAAGTCGATCGAGACCAGGTCGCCGTCGCGCAGCCGGTAGCCGGTCGGGATGCCGTGCACGATCGCGTCGTTCACGGAGGCGCAGATGACGGCCGGGAAGGGCACGGGCGCGAACGAGGGCCGATAGCCGAGGAAGGGGGAGCCCGCGCCAGCGTCCCGCAGGACCTGGTGCGCGATCTCGTCCAGCTCCAGGAGCGAGACGCCCACGCCGGCGGCCTCCCGCACCGCCGTGAGGGCGCGGGCCACGACCTGGCCCGCTTCGTACATCGCGTCGATGGACGTGTCCGTCTTCAGTTCCACCATGCCAATTACTATACCGGTCGAGGTCTGCGCGATGGCCCCCGCCCGCCTATTCGAATAACGGTCGCCGGTACTAGGGTGGGCGCATGGTGCGAACCCCGCTGACCCCCGAAGAGCACGAACGCGGCGAGCGGCTCGGCAAGCTGCTGCGCGAGGCCCGCGGCGGCCGCAGCATGGTGGAGATCGCCGCGAGCGCGGGCATCTCCGCCGAGACCCTCCGCAAGATCGAGACCGGCCGTGCGCCGACCCCGGCCTTCTTCACGGTGGCGGCGCTGGCGCGGGTGCTCGGCCTCTCGATGGACGAGATCGCGGGCAGTTGTGCACTCGCCCCGGCCTGATGTGCGGGTGACACCCCGTCATGTCCGGGGCTCCTCACGTCACGTTCCGGGTCAGTAACCGCACTCTGCGTCCGGGTCGAAAACTCGTTGTAGCCATTCCGTAACACGAACGGTGTTTTCTAACGAACCGGAGTACTCCAGTCTGGCGTGGGGTGAAGGCAATGGCGGTGGAACAACTCCCGGGCCAGGTGCGGGAGTTCGCGCAATATCTCAATGGCCTGCTGTCCCGGCTCGACCAGGGCGCCGGCTGGTGCGGCGTGTTCTGGCAGCGCGACCCCGAGGGGATGCGGGCCTGTCTCGACGGCTCCGAGGTGCCGCCCTGGGACGTCGTGCAGGCGCTCCTCCAGGATGTCGCCGCGGAGTTCGGCGACCGGGCCGCCGCCCAGGAGTCCGACCGGGCGCGGGCGCTGCACGGCGCGTCGCTCGCCGCGTACGACGCACGGCCCGGTGGCCGCGACGCCCTCGGCGACCGCCTCGACGTCATGCTCCGCGAACAGCGCTACGCCGCCGAACGGCTCTCGGAAGTCGGCCGCTCACTCCGTACGGCCACCGACCGCGAAGAGGCCGAGTCCCTCCGCATCGACCTGGCCTGGGCCCGCGACGACCACGACCGCGCGACGGCCCGCTGCGCCGAACTCCGCTCCCGCATGGACGAGTTGGACCGACGTGCGGTCGCCGGCCGGGCGCAGGGGGCACTGACCATCCCGCCCGGCGAAATCGGCACCGACGTCTTCTGGGACGAGGAGCCCGGGAATGACCGCAGCGATGTCGGGACCGGCGGGCCCGCCACGGGACGCGGAGGCCCGCAGCGCCCCGCGCCGGACGAGGACGACTGGCCGGACCTCTGGCGCGACGCGTCCGCGGACCGGGCCGCCGGACAGGCCGCCAGACAGGCGGCCGAACAGAGCGCCTGGCAGGCCACGGCACCGGCACCGGCTCCCGAGGCCGACCCACACCCCGCCGCCGCCCAGGAGGAGGCCCCCGCGCCTCCCGAGCCCTCCAAGGCCCGCGCCCCCAAACAGCGCTCGAAGCGCCGTGCGCGCGGGAGCGCCCGGTTCGCCGGGATGATGGAAGAGGACGCCGCGGAGGCCGCCGTACCGGCCATGCCCGTGCCGCCCGCCGCGGACCGCACACTGCGCGGGGCGCGCTTCGCCGGAGCCGCAGAGGAGCCCGCGCGGCCGAAGCAGCGGCGTGAGCCCCTGGACGACGAGGCGCGCCGGACCACCGTCCAGACCGTCGAGCGACTCGTCCGGCTGCGCCGCGAGGGTCACAGCGGCGAGGCGCACGCCGTACTGGTCGAGGCCGCGTACTGGCCCGCCGCCCGATTCCCGCTCCTCGCCGCCGAGCTCCACCGCGCGGGCCTGGGCGCCGACTGGGCCACCCTCCTCTGGGAGGCCGCCTCCCTGCCCGCCGACCGCCTGGTCGCCGCCGCCGACGCGCTCGCGGTGGCGGGCCGCACCGCGGACGGCGACCAGATGCTCCGCCAGGGCGTAGTGCGCCCCGCCCCGGAAATAGGCGAGGCCGTACTGGGCCTGGTCGGGGAGGAACGCCACCGCGAGGTCCGAGCCCTCCTCGACGCGTACGTCCGCATCCGCACCCCCGAAGAGGCCGCCCGCAGCGTCGAGACGGACCCGCCCCGCCTCATCCCCCTCCTCCTCGAAGCGGCCCGCCACGTCTCCCAACAACGCCACTGGGACCTGATCCACGCCCTGAGGGTGGCGGGCTACACAGCCTGACGGCACGTGATCGCAGCTGGGGCCACCTACGAAGGGGCGCGGGGAACTGCGCGACCGGCCCACCACGACCCGCACCCGCCCACGATCCGCACCACCCACCCGGGAAGGCGCCCCGAACCGCCGGAGGCTAACCCACAGGGGTAGGAAACAAGATCGACTCAGCCGGTTAACGACGATGGTCTTGCCCAGCGCAGCGCCTCCGCTTACTTTCGGGGCTCTACGCCCATCATCTACGGGCGTAGAAGCTCTCTGACGTCCCGTCGAAGGAGCAGCTCATGGCCAACGTCGTACGCGCCGCTCTGGTCCAGGCCACCTGGACCGGCGACACCGCATCCATGGTCGCCAAGCACGAGGAGCACGCCCGCGAGGCGGCCCGTCAGGGTGCGAAGATCATCGGATTCCAGGAAGTCTTCAACGCCCCCTACTTCTGCCAGGTCCAGGAGCCGGAGCACTACCGCTGGGCGGAACCGGTGCCGGACGGCCCCACCGTCACCCGTATGCAGGAGCTCGCCCGCGAGACCGGCATGGTCGTCGTGGTCCCGGTCTTCGAGGTCGAACAGTCCGGCTTCTACTTCAACACGGCCGCGGTGATCGACGCCGACGGCACCTACCTCGGCAAGTACCGCAAGCACCACATCCCCCAGGTCAAGGGCTTCTGGGAGAAGTACTACTTCAAACCGGGCAACCTCGGCTGGCCGGTCTTCGACACCGCGGTCGGCAAGGTCGGCGTCTACATCTGCTACGACCGGCACTTCCCGGAGGGCTGGCGCCAGCTCGGCCTGAACGGCGCGCAGCTCGTCTACAACCCGTCGGCGACCTCCCGCGGTCTGTCCTCGTACCTCTGGCAGCTGGAGCAGCCCGCGGCGGCCGTCGCCAACGAGTACTACATCGCCGCGATCAACCGTGTCGGCGAGGAGGAGTACGGGGACAACGACTTCTACGGGACGTCGTACTTCGTCGACCCGCGCGGCCAGTTCGTCGGGGAGACCGCGAGCGACAAGAGCGAGGAACTTGTCGTCCGCGACCTCGACTTCGACCTGATCGAGGAGGTCCGCCAGCAGTGGGCCTTCTACCGTGACCGCCGCCCTGACGCCTACGAAGGGCTGGTGCAGCCGTGACGACAGACGCACCCCAGGGCCCGGCCCACGGTTCGGCCAAGCACCTGTACCAGCGCCACCGGTCCGTCCTCCCCGACTGGCTCGCCGTCTACTACGCCGACCCCATCGAGCTCACCCACGGCGAGGGCCGCCACGTCTGGGACGCCGAGGGCAACAAGTACCTCGACTTCTTCGGCGGCATCCTCACCACGATGACCGCGCACGCCCTGCCCGAGGTGACGAAGGCCGTCAGCGAGCAGGCCGGCCGGATCATCCACTCCTCCACGCTGTACCTCAACCGGCCGATGGTCGACCTGGCCGAGCGGATCGCCAAGCTGTCGGGCATCCCGGACGCGCGCGTGTTCTTCACGACCTCGGGCACGGAGGCCAACGACACGGCCCTGCTCCTGGCCACCGCGTACCGCCGCAGCAACCAGATCCTGGCGATGCGCAACAGCTACCACGGCCGTTCGTTCACCGCGGTCGGCATCACCGGCAACAAGGGCTGGTCACCGACCAGCCTCTCGCCCCTCCAGACGCTCTACGTGCACGGCGGCGTCCGCAGCCGCGGCCCGTACGCCGATCTCGACGACGCCGGCTTCATCGCGGCCTGCGTCGCCGACCTGGAGGACCTGCTCGGCCACGTCCGCCCGCCCGCGGCCCTGATCGCCGAACCCATCCAGGGCGTCGGCGGCTTCACCGCACCGCCGGACGGCCTGTACGCGGCGTTCCGCGAGGTCCTCCAGGAGCGCGGCATCCTCTGGATCGCCGACGAGGTGCAGACCGGCTGGGGCAGGACCGGCGACAACTTCTGGGGCTGGCAGGCGCACGGCCAGAACGGTCCGCCGGACATGCTGACCTTCGCCAAGGGCATCGGCAACGGCATGTCCATCGGCGGTGTCGTGGCCCGCGCCGAGGTCATGAACTGCCTGGACTCCAACTCCATCTCGACGTTCGGCGGCACCCAGATCACCATGGCCGCGGGCCTCGCCAACCTCACGTACCTCCTGGAGCACGACCTCCAGGGCAACGCCCGCCGCGTCGGCGGCCTGCTCATCGAGCGGCTGCGGGCCGTCGCGGCGCAACTGCCGGGCGTACGCGAGGTCCGGGGACGTGGTCTCATGATCGGCATCGAGCTGGTGAGGCCCGGCACCGACCAGGCCGACCCGGACGCGGCCGCCGCCGTGCTCGAAGCGGCCCGCGAGGGAGGGCTGTTGATCGGCAAGGGCGGCGGGCACAACACCAGCGTCCTGCGCATCGCCCCACCGCTGTCGCTCACCGTCGCGGAGGCCGAGGAGGGCGCCGCGATCCTGGAGCGCGCTCTGCGGAGCACTCAGGTCTGAGCAGCACTCGGTTCCCTGCGGCACTCGACTCTGACGAGTCGTCAGTTCCGGGGAGCGGCCGGTTCCGAGGAGCGTTCAGCAACGCAAGATTGAAGGTTCGCCGCATGACCACCGCCTTGGAACCCGCCCTGTCGGTCCGTCAGGTCCTCGCCCTGGAGCGGGTGCTCGCCGGGGAACCCGAGGTGGTGGCCGGCGCGAGCCAGCTCGACCGGCCTGTGCGCTGGGTGCACGTCGCCGAGGCGGCCGACGTCGGCGTGATGCTCAGCGGCGGCGAGATGGTCCTCACCACCGGGGTGCTGCTCGCGGGCGACCCGGAGGCCCAGGCCGAGTACATCCGCTCCCTGCACCGCGCGGAGGCCTCGGCCGTCGTCCTCGGACTCGGCCGGGCCTTCCCGACCCCGCCCGAGGTGATGCGCAGGGCGGCCGAGCGGTGCGGGCTGCCGATGGTGGTCCTGCACCGCCCGTTCCCCTTCGCGGAGTTGACCGAAGAGGTCCAGTCCCGGCTCGTACGGCGGAAGTTCGCCGCCGTCAGCCTGTCGGAGTCCGTCCGGACCGCGCTGACCGGGCTCATCACGGCGGGTGCCCCGCTGCAGCGGATGCTCGACGAGATCGCCTCGCACAGCGCGTGCCCCGTCGTCGTCACCAACCTCGCCCACCGTGTCCTCGCCACGGCGGGGGAGCGGTCCGCGGTCGACGACGTGCTGCGCGACTGGGAGCGCATCGCGCGGCAGGCCGGCGGCAGTGAGGGCGACGGCTGGGTCCGTGCCGAACTGGGCGGACGCGGCGAGCGCTGGGGCCGCATCGTGCTGTGCGGCTACCGCGGCGACGCCGCCACCGGACGGCTGCTCGCCGACCGCGGGGCCGAGGCACTGGTCCTGCACCGCATGCTCGGCGGCACCGTGCACTCCTGGGAGGAGCAGTCCGCCGAGAGCCTGCTCACGGACCTCGTCTCCGGAGTCGTACCGGCCCGCCAACTGCTGCCCCGGGCCCGGGCGGCCGGACTGCCGGTCAACCGCCGGACGTTCGTGCCCCTGGTCGTACGGGACACGGAGGCGGCCCAACTCGACCGCGTACTGCGTCTGTTGGGGCTGCCCGGGCTCGTCGCCGAGCTGGCCGACGGGGTCATCGCCGTACTGCTGAGCCTGGCCAGGGACCAGGACGCCGAGGCCCTCGCCGCCCACTTCGCCACCCGGCTGCGTACGGAGTCCGGTGCCGGCGCCGCGGACGGCGGCAAGGCGGTCGTCGTCGCGGCGGCCGACGCGCGGACCGGGTGGGACGACGTGCCCGCGGGGCTGCGCGAGGCCCGGCACGTGGCCGACGCCGTCGCCGAGAGCCCCGCCGGACTCGATCTGCCGGTCGTGGTGCGGCTGCGGGACGTACATCTGCGCGGGCTGGTCCGGCTGCTGCGGGACGATCCGCACGTCCAGTCGTTCGCCGAGCGGGAGCTGGACGGGCTGCTGTGCGGGGCGGACGCGGAGTCGGAACTGCTGCCGGTGCTGCGGACGTATCTCGCCACCGGCCGCAACAAGTCGCGCACCGCACAGCTCCACCATGTCTCGCGGCCCGCGCTGTACCGGCGGCTGGAGGCGATAGAGGCGCGGCTGCGGGTCGACCTCGACGACTTCGAGCAGGCGGCCTCCGTGCACATCGCCCTCCTCGCGCACGACGCGCAACAAGGCTGAGAATCTCGACGCGCAACAGCTCCGAAACATGGGAAGACCTGGGAAAACGGCGGTGAAACATGGGCCTTCGCAAGGGTGACACCGTGGAACGCCACACGCCCTCAGACGTGACACGCTGCAACTCAAAGAGGACTTCCGGACTTCCTAGGCTCCTGGGGCGGGCGTCGGAAGTTCCGTCTGCCCTACGACGCCCGGCACGCACTCTCGCCGCACCGGGCACAAGCCCAAGTACGTCCAGTACGAGGACTTGCGCCCGGCACGCCGAGAGCACGCACCGGACGCCGCAGGGCCCGCCCTCCGGGCGGACGACGGCACTTCCGACGCCCGCCCCAGCACACCGAGCGACCGGAGGTCCCGATGAGCAGAGTGATTCGCGCCGCCGTCTTCCAGACCGCGTGGACGGGCGACAAGGAATCGATGATCCAGGTCCACGAGCAGGCGGCCCGCGACGCGGCCGCACAGGGTGCTCAGGTCCTGTGCTTCCAGGAGCTGTTCTACGGGCCCTATTTCTGCCAGGTCCAGGACAAGGCGTTCTACGAGTACGCCGAACAGATCCCCGAGGGCCCGATCGTCCAGCGCTTCCAGGCGCTCGCCAGGGAACTGGGCATCGTCCTCGTACTGCCGATGTACGAGGAGGAGCAGCCCGGCGTCCTCTACAACACCGCGGCGGTGATCGACGCCGACGGCTCGTACCTCGGCAAGTACCGCAAGCACCACATCCCGCAGGTCGAGGGCTTCTGGGAGAAGTTCTACTTCCGGCCCGGCAACGCGGGTTGGCCCGTCTTCGACACGGCGGTCGGCAAGATCGGTGTCTACATCTGCTACGACCGGCACTTCCCGGAGGGCTGGCGCGCGCTGGGTCTCGCCGGGGCCGAGATCGTCTTCAACCCATCGGCCACCTCGCGCGGACTGTCCGCCTACCTCTGGCAGTTGGAGCAGCCGGCCGCGGCCGTCGCCAACGAGTACTTCGTGGGCGCCATCAACCGCGTGGGCGTGGAGGAGCTGGGCTCCAACGACTTCTACGGCACCTCGTACTTCGTGGACCCGGAGGCCCAGTTCGTCGGGGAGGTGGCGAGCGACAAGGAGACCGAACTCGTCGTCCGCGACCTGGACATGGCCAAGCTCCGCGCGGTACGCGACCGCTGGCAGTTCTACCGCGACCGCCGCCCGGAGGCGTACGAGCCGCTGACGGCTCCCTGACCGGGGATCACGTCGGGGGCTCCCCGCGCCCCGGTTTCTTGGGGGCGCGGGGAACTGCGCGACCAGCCACGACGCACCCGCACGTACCCAACGGCCGCATTCCACCGGGGTGCCCACGACAGGAGAGGAAACCATGAGCAGCCGTACAGTCATCCGCGGTGGCCTAGTGATCACCGCGTCGGACGAACTCCACGCGGACGTCCTGGTAGAGGACGGCCGCATCGCCGCCCTCGCCGCGAGCGGCACTCCCGCCGCCGAGGCCTGGACGGCCGAGCGGACCATCGACGCCACCGGGAAGTACGTGATCCCGGGCGGCGTCGACGCCCACACCCACATGGAGCTGCCGTTCGGCGGCACCTTCGCCTCCGACTCCTTCGAGACCGGCACCCGGGCCGCGGCCTGGGGCGGCACGACCACGATCGTCGACTTCGCGGTGCAGAGCGTCGGCCACTCGCTGCGCGAGGGCCTCGACGCCTGGAACGCCAAGGCAGACGGCAAGTGCGCCATCGACTACGCCTTCCACATGATCGTCTCCGACGTGAACCAGGACACGCTCAAGGAGATGGACCTGCTGGTCGAGGAGGGCGTCACCTCCTTCAAGCAGTTCATGGCCTACCCCGGCGTCTTCTACAGCGACGACGGCCAGATCCTGCGCGCCATGCAGCGCTCCGCCGAGAACGGCGGCCTGATCATGATGCACGCGGAGAACGGCATCGCGATCGACGTGCTGGTGGAGCAGGCGCTGGCCAGGGGCGAGACCGACCCGCGGTATCACGGCGAGGTCCGCAAGGCGCTGCTCGAAGCCGAGGCCACCCACCGAGCCATCAAGCTCGCCCAGGTCGCCGGAGCCCCGCTGTACGTCGTGCACGTCTCGGCGCAGCAGGCGGTCGCCGAGCTGGCGCGCGCACGCGACGAGGGCCTGAACGTCTTCGGCGAGACCTGCCCGCAGTATCTGTTCCTGTCGACCGACAACCTCGCGGAGCCCGACTTCGAGGGCGCCAAGTACGTGTGCTCGACGCCGCTGCGGCCCAAGGAGCACCAGGCCGCCCTGTGGCGGGGCCTGCGCACCAACGACCTCCAGGTCGTCTCCACCGACCACTGCCCCTTCTGCTTCGTCGGCCAGAAGGAGCTGGGCCGCGGCGACTTCTCGAAGATCCCCAACGGTCTCCCGGGTGTCGAGAACCGCATGGACCTGCTCCACCAGGCCGTCGTCGACGGACACATCTCGCGCCGCCGCTGGATCGAGATCGCCTGCGCCACCCCGGCCCGGATGTTCGGCCTGTACCCGAAGAAGGGCACGATCGCGCCGGGCGCCGACGCGGACGTCGTCATCTACGACCCGCACGCCGAGCAGATCATGTCCGCCGAGACGCACCACATGAACGTCGACTACTCGGCGTACGAGGGCAAGCGCACCACAGGACGCGTCGAGACGGTCCTCTCGCGGGGCGAACTCGTCATCACCGAGCGGGAGTTCACCGGGCGCGCCGGGCACGGCGTCTACACCCCCCGCTCCACCTGTCAGTACCTTCTCTGAGCGACTAGGAGTGGCGCCATGGACTTCGGACTTGTCCTGCAGACCGACCCACCTGCCTCCCGCGTCATCAGCCTGATGAAGCGGGCCGAGCGCAACGGCTTCACGTACGGCTGGACGTTCGACTCCGCCGTGCTCTGGCAGGAGCCGTTCGTGATCTACAGCCAGATCCTCTCCAACACCACGAAGCTGAAGGTCGGCCCGATGGTGACGAACCCGGGCACCCGCACCTGGGAGGTCACCGCCTCGACCTTCGCCACGCTCAACGACATGTTCGGCAACCGCACGGTCTGCGGTATCGGACGCGGCGACTCGGCGATGCGCGTGGCCGGCCGCAAGCCCAACACGCTCGCCCGGATCAGCGAGGCCATGAAGGTCATCCGGGCGCTGGGACGCGGTGACGAGGCGGACCTCGGCGGCACGGTCGTCAAGTTCCCGTGGATCAAGCCCGGCGCCGAACTCCCGGTCTGGATGGCCGCGTACGGCCCCAAGGCGTTGAAGATGACCGGTGAGGAGGCCGACGGCTTCATCCTCCAGCTCGCCGACCTCTACCTGACCGAGTACATGGTCAAGGCCGTGAAGACCGCGGCCGTCGAGGCCGGACGCAACCCCGACGACGTCAAGATCTGTGTCGCCGCGCCCGCCTATGTCACCGAGGACGACTCGCCCGAGGCGCTCGCCCACGCGCGTGAGCAGTGCCGCTGGTTCGGCGGGATGGTCGGCAACCACGTGGCCGACCTCGTCTCCAAGTACGGCGAGCACTCCGCCGCCGTACCCGACGAACTCACCGACTACATCAAGTCCCGTGAGGGCTACGACTACTCGCACCACGGACGCAGCGGCAACCCCGACACCCAGTTCGTGCCCGACGAGATCGTCGACCGGTTCTGTCTGATCGGCCCGGCCGAGAAGCACATCGAGAAGCTGAACGCGCTGCGCGAGCTGGGCGTCGACCAGTTCGCCCTGTACGACATGCATGACGCTCAAGAGGCGGTCATCGAGACGTATGGATCAACGGTCATTCCTGCTGTCAACGGTTGATGGCGGGTCTCGGCAGTTGATGGCCCGTCCCGGTGGTTGATGGTCGACCCATCCATCAACCATTGACGGCACCCGCTCCATCCTGCTCCACCCACTCAAGTCGTCCCCTTCCCACCTCCCCGGGAAGGGGACCGCACCACCGCACCACCACCCCCACGGCGCCACCCGCACGGCCTTTCCCGTCCCGCCTCATTGATTGGCCTGCCCATGACCGAAACCGTCCCCACGGGGCCGCCGATATCCCAGTCCGCCGACGCCGACGGCCGGATCGAACTCACCCCCGGGGCCTTCCCCGCCGACAGTCCCTTCGCCAACGAGGACCTGCGTCCCGTCCCCGTCTCCGAGCGCAAGTGGACGACGTACAACTTCGCGGCGCTGTGGATATCCATGGCCCACTGCATTCCCAGCTGGACCCTGGCCTCCGGCCTGGTCGCCCTCGGCATGGACTGGAAGCAGGCCGTCTTCACCATCGCCCTGGCCAACATCATCGTGCTGCTGCCGATGCTGGCCACCGGTCACGCGGGACCCAAGTACGGCATCCCGTTCCCCGTACTCGCCCGCGCCTCGTTCGGTCTTCGCGGCGCCAACGTCCCGGCGCTGATCCGGGCCGCCGTGGCCTGCGGCTGGTTCGGCATCCAGACCTGGATCGGCGGCAGCGGAATCTTCGCCCTGGGCTCCAAGCTCACCGGTGGTGAGTGGGAGAACGCGGGGAAGATCGCGGGCAACCCGTGGCCGCTGTGGCTCTGTTTCATCCTGTTCTGGGCCCTGCAGATCGCGATCATCTACCGCGGTATGGACTTCCTGCGGCACTTCGAGAACTGGGCCGCGCCCGTCGTGATCGTCGGTGCGTTCGCGCTGCTCATCTGGATCGCGGTCAAGGCCGACGGCTTCGGCGCGCTGCTCGACCAGCCCTCGAAGCTGGGCTGGGGCGCCGACTTCTGGCCGGTCTTCTTCCCGTCCCTGATGGGCATGATCGGCTTCTGGGCGACCCTGTCCCTCAACATCCCCGACTTCACACGCTTCGGCGCCAGCCAGAAGGCGCAGACCTGGGGGCAGTCCCTCGGTCTGCCCACGACGATGACGCTCTTCGCGATCCTCGCCGTGCTGGTCACCTCCGGCTCCGAGGCCGTCTACGGAGAGGCGATCTGGGACCCGGTGGCCCTCGCGGCCAAGACGGACAACGCGTTCGGTCTGCTCTTCGCGCTCTTCATCGTGTTGATCGCCACGATCTCCGTCAACATCGCGGCGAACGTGGTCTCCCCGGCCTACGACCTGTCCAACCTGGCCCCGAAGTTCATCAACTTCCGTACGGGCGCGCTGATCACGGGTGTCATCGGCATCCTGATCTTCCCGTGGAAGCTGATCTCCACGCCCGAGTTCTACATCTTCACCTGGCTCGGCGTGGTCGGCGGTCTGCTCGGCACGGTCGCGGGCATCCTGATCGCCGACTACTGGATCATCCGCCGTACGGTCCTGCACCTCGCCGACCTGTACACGCCCGGCGGACGCTACTGGTACACGAACGGCTGGAACTGGCGCGCTGTGCTGGCCTTCGCGGTCGGCGGAGTTCTGGCGGTCGGCGGCTCGTACTCGAACGTCGACGCCAAGGGCGCCAAGCTCGGCCCGTTCCCGACGGACGGACTCATCCCGTTCCTCAAGCCGCTCGCGGACTACGGATGGGCGATCGGCCTCGCCTCGTCGCTCGTCCTCTACGTCGCGTTGATGGCGCCGTTCGCACGGGCCGAGCGGGAGGAGCGCACGGAGAAGGCCGACCAGTCGGCCTGACGCCGGCAGGCCGCGTTGGGAGCCCTCCTACTGAGCGGCCTCCAGCGCGGCCATCGCCTCCTTGGCGGCCTTGATGGCGCCCTTGTTGATCTCGTCCGTACTGGGCGCCTTCTTCGACTCGAAGTCGCTGCCGTTGTACGTGATGACCACCATGGCGTTGGACGCCTGGACGAACACCTGGCCCTCGCGCGTCTGCTGCTTGTCCTCGGTGGTGAGGTTCACCACCGAGTAGGCAGCGTCCCCGAGACCGGGAACCACGCCTCCGCCGCTCTTCTCCGTCGTGCGCTGCTTGTAGGCGGCCTGCGCGGCCTGGTCCGATTTCTTGATTTCGTACGAAATGTCGAGCCAGCGGTAGTCGAAGCCCTTGAGCGCGTTCCACGAACAGGTGCGGCGCAGCGACTCGTCGGTCGACGGGATCTCCTTGCCGGCCGTCTTCGCGTCCGGCACCAGCGAGGTCACCGTCTTCTTCGACACGCCCGTGCAGGGCGCGGGCGAGGCGCGGTACGTGCGGCTGGCCGCGGCGGTCGACGGCGCGGACGGTGACGCCCCGCCGTCGGGGGCCGCCTTCTTCTCCGCGGCCGGGGTCGCGGCGAACGGCCCGGACGACAACGACCAGCCCGCCAGGGCGAGCACGACAACCGGCAGCAGACGCGCGGTGAGAGCGAGTGGAAGAGAACGCACGGCGCACATTTCGTGGGGGACGGTGCGGAGGGTCCGCACAGCGGACGGGACGCCAGTGTCACATGCCTGCCTGTGGGGCGGTAGTACAAACTCGCTCCGTGCCCGGGTGGTGACAGGGACTCACCCCTGACGGTCCATGACCTCGTGCGATATCGGGTCACCCAGGGGCAATGCCCGCTCGATGCGGTCAACGGCGGCGAACGCACCGTACGCGACGAGCCGGACCAGACAGCGGTCCGTGTACGGCGGCTGCTTCCACGCCGCCACATCCTCGTCCGTGATCCGGTACGGAGCCAGCGCGGCCAGTAACGCCAGCCGCGCCCCGGGCCTGTCCCGCCGGTCGGGCAGGGCGTCCCACACCAACGGCTGATGCGTACCGTCCCACGCCGCGACGACGTTCCGTACGAGGTCCTGGTCGGCCTCGGTCAGCAGCCCGGCGCCCTCCGAGGCGGCCGCCCGCAGCGCCGCGTAGGCGGGGCCGACCGTCGTGCCGGCCGCCCAGGACGGGCCGGGGCCCGGGTCACCGTCGAGGAGGGCGAGGCTCGTGCCCGGGGTGAGACGCCTGCGCAGGGTCTTGGCCAGGGAACGGCCGGCGAGGCTGCGGACCGGCCTGAACCGCTGGGTGTTGCCCGGCAGCAGGTTCTCCGTCAGCAGGGCCGAGACGATCCGGTTGATGAAGTGGAAGGACAGCGCGGTCCCCACGTACGCGGCGGTGTGCCTGACGAAGAAGGGCAGCGGGGTGAGATCGGGGTGGCCCGGGACACGGGTCGCCTCGCCCCAGGCGACCATGCGCGCCTGCACCTCCTTGTCCGGGGTCCCGCCGCGGGCCAGCCGCTCCGCGAGGGCGTGGTTGCCGGTGGCGTGCAGCAGGACGGTGTGCGCGTCCACACAGAACGGACACCTGTTGGCGCGGGACACCCCGAACGCGGCCAGCTCCTTGCCGGTGCGGCTGCCGTCGCCCGCGAGCAGCGACTCACGCATCAGGGCCCAGGTGGCGGCGAGGAGTTCGGGTGCGGAGGACAGGACGACGAACGTGACGGCTCCGTCGATGCCGAAGTCCTCGGAGAGCTGTCGGTAGACCTCGGCGGTCCGGCCGGTGGCGGACCTTGGCGGCGGAGGCTGGGTGTAGCGAAAGGGCGTGGTCACGAACGGGTAGCTGAAGGGTGTGGTCATGCCGAGAACCCTCGCTCCCGAGGGTGCCTCGGGGCGTCGTACGGCCGAAGGCAGTTGGCGGTGCTCCGACGCGACCGGGCCGGGCGCCGGACTACTGCGCCGGGAGTAGTCGCGGGGCCGTCCACAGGGCTGACGACCTTGTCGGCACGGCGGTCTACCGTACGGACATGGACGCGGACCAGGCCACTCTCAAGCGGCTCGCCGACGTGGCGCTCGCCGTCGTGATCGGCGCGATCGTCGTGTCCGTGGCGGCCTTCGACAAGGACACCGCGCCGGTCGACTACGCGCTGATCGTGACCGGTTCGCTGGCGCTGGCCGCGTACCGGAAGGCACCTCGCGCGGTGCTCGCCGTCACCACGGCCGCGCTGGGCGGCCATGTGCTGCACGCCGAGCCGGGACTGGTGGCCGCCCTCCCGGTGATGGCCGCGGTCCACACGGCGGCACAGGCGGGGCACCGGGGCGTGGCCGCTGCCGCGGGCGGGGTGTTCCTCGGGGCGTGGCTCGCAACGGGCGTCACCTCCCAGGCCACCGTCGAGCAGACCGCGTTGCTCGCGGGCTGGTTCCTGTGCGCCGTCGTCACCGGTCTCGCGGGCCGCAACTGGCAGGCGTATCTGCGCCAGACCGAACAGCGCGCGCTGGAGGCCGAACGCACCCGCGAGGAGGCGGCGCTGCGCCGCGCGGGGGAAGAACGCCTGCGCATCGCCCGTGAGTTGCACGACTCCCTCACGCACAGCATCTCGATCGTCAAGCTCCAGGCGGGAGTCGCCGTCCACCTCGCGCGCAAGCGCGGCGAGGAGATACCCCCGGCCCTGCTCGCCATCCAGGAGGCGAGCGGCGAGGCCATGCGCGAACTGCGCGCCACCCTTGAGGTGTTGCGCACCGACGAGCCGACCGGCACACCGGCCCTGCTCGTGGAGCGCGCCCGGGCCGCGGGCCTCGCCGTCGACCTGACCGTGACCGGCAACGAGCGCCCGCTGACGGCGACGGTGGACCGCGCCGCGTACCGCATCGTCCAGGAGGCCCTGACGAACGCCGCCCGGCACGCGGGGCCCGCCAAGGTGGCCGTCCAACTGGAGTACGAAGAGCGCGAGTTGACGATACGCGTCGACGACGACGGCACCGCCGAACCGTCCCGGCCGCCCTCCGAGGGCATCGGGCTCACCGGCATGCGCGAACGCGTGACGGCCCTCGGCGGCACCCTGCACGCCGCCCCGCGCGCGGAGGGCGGCTTCTCGGTACGGGCCCGAGTGCCGCTGGACCTGCCGTGAGCGGCCTGATCAGGGTCGCGCTGGTCGACGACCAGGCCCTGATGCGCGCCGGGTTCCGGGCACTCCTGGACGCCGAGGAGGGCATCGAGGTGGTCGGCGAGGCCGCCGACGGGGAACAGGGCCTGGCGCTGGTGCGCGCGCATGTCCCGGACATCGCCCTCGTCGACGTCCAGATGCCGGTGATGACGGGCATCGAGGCGACCCGCCGTATCGCCGCGGACCCTGAACTGTCCGGCGTACGCGTGGTGATGCTGACCAACTACGGCCTGGACGAGTACGTCTTCGAGGCGCTGCGGGCCGGTGCCAGCGGATTCCTGCTCAAGGACACCGAGCCCGCCGACCTGCTCCAGGCCATCGAGGTCGTCGCGCGCGGCGAGGCCCTGCTGTCGCCGTCCGTCACCCGCACGCTGATCGGCGAGTTCGTGGCCAGGCCCCCGGACCGGGCCAGCGCCCCCGGGCTGGAGTGCCTCACCCGCCGCGAACGCGAGGTCACCGCGCTCGCCGCCCGCGGCCTCACCAACGAGGAGATCGCCGCCCACATGGTCATCAGCCCCTTCACGGTCAAGACCCATGTCAGCCGCGCGATGACCAAGCTCGCGGCCCGGGACCGTGCCCAACTCGTGGTGTTCGCCTACGAGTCGGGGCTGGTCGCGGCCCGCGGGACGGTGGAGTGAGGGGCACGGGCGGGCGACGGCGGCATGGGAGGGATGGCCCGGAAGGCGGTGGTACGGGAGGCGGTGGTACGGGAGCGGGCGGAGTGACGGCTTCCGGTGAGGTGTCGTGTGATGATCGGCGCGTGATCGCGATACGCCCGAGATCGGTCCAGAGCGTCGCCCTCGTCTGTCTGCTGGCGTTGGGGTTGAGCGGCTGCGGGCTCTCCGCCGAGCTGGACCGGGAGAGCAACCCCGAACGCAAGCCCACGCCCAGGCCGACGCTGACCGTGGACGTGCCGACCCGGGCGGCGAATCCGTCCCCGTCCGGAATCCCCACGCACTCTCCGTCCGTACCCGTCCAGGAGGGACAGGGGTGCCCGCCGTCCGGCCTGCGCTTCCGGGCCGACGAGGGTGACGCGGCCATGGGGCTGCGTGCCATGGGGCTCGACGTCACCAACTGCGGTGACCGCCCGTACAAGTTGAACGGCTACCCGGCCGTCACCGTCCTCGACGCCTCGGGCGACCCCTTCCCGGGCGTACGGACCGTCGAGGGCACGGACAAGGTGTCCATGGCACCGGAGGATCCGGGACCCCGGTCGCTGACCCTCGCCCCCGGTGAGAGCGCGCACGCGGCCCTGTACTGGCGGATGCACAACCAGGACGGTGTCTACCTCCGCGTCGCCCCGGCGAAGGGGGACGACACCGTGACCGTGCGGCCTCCGTATCCGCTCGACATCGGCCCGGAGAACATCCTGGGGACGACGGCCTGGCAGCCCTCGGAGTAGGGGGCGCGGCGGGCTGCGTACGATCGCCGGACGCCTGCCGGACGACCGCCCGCGGTCCGGATGCCCGCGCCGCAGTGAGGAGTTCCCCGTGTTCACGACCCGACCCACGCTCCAGGGCACCTTCGGGATGGTGTCCTCCACGCACTGGCTCGCCTCCCAGTCGGCGATGGCCGTGCTGGAGGACGGTGGCAACGCGTACGACGCCGCCGTCGCCGCCGGATTCGTGCTGCACGTCGTCGAGCCGCACCTCAACGGACCCGCCGGTGAGGTGCCGATCATCCTCGCCCCGGTGGGCGGGGAGATACGGGTGCTGTGCGGACAGGGCGTCGCACCGGCCGGGGCCACGATCGCCCACTACAGGGGACTGGGTCTGGATCTCGTACCCGGTACCGGGCCCCTCGCGGCCGCGGTGCCCGGCGCCTTCGACGCGTGGATGCTGCTGCTGCGCGACCACGGCACGAAGTCCCTGGCGGACGTCCTGAAGTACGCCATCGGGTACGCGGAGGACGGCCACGCGCCCGTGGAGCGCGTCGGCGAGACCGTCGAGACGGTACGGGAGCTCTTCGAGAGCGAGTGGACCTTCTCGGCCGACGTGTACCTGCCGGACGGACGGCCCCCGCGGCCGGGCGAGCTGTTCCGGAATCCGGCGCTGGCCGCGACGTGGAAGCGGCTGGTGACGGAGGCCGCGCAGGAGGCCGGGGCCCGCGGGGAGGCCGATGCCGGTCGGGAGCCCGGAGCCGGTCAGGCGGCCGGAGACCGTCAGGAGCCCGGGGCGCGGGACGGGGGAGAGCGGGTCGCAGAGATCGAGGCGGCTCGGCGGATCTGGCGCGAGGGCTTCATCGCCGAGGCCCTGGTACGGCAGGCTGCCCGGCCCACGATGGACACCAGCGGTGAACGGCACTCCGGCACGCTGACGGCGGCCGACCTGGCCGCTTGGTCCGCGTCGTACGAGGCGCCGGCCACGTACGACTGGCGGGGCTGGACCCTGTGCAAGGCCGGGCCCTGGAGTCAGGGCCCGGTGCTCCTCCAGCAGCTGGCCCTGCTGCCGCCGGAGCTGCCGCGGTACGGCTCCGCCGAGTACGTGCACCTGCTGATCGAGGGCTGCAAGCTCGCGATGGCCGACCGCGAGGCCTGGTACGGAGACGTGGGCGAGGTCCCCCTGGAAGAGCTGCTGTCGGCGGACTACAACGCCGGGCGGCGGGCGCTGGTCGGGGAGAAGGCCTCCTACGAGCTGCGGCCGGGCAGCCCCGGCGGGCGGGCCCCACGGCTCAGCGGGCACGCGCGCGTGGTGGCCGCGGGGGAGGACGGGTTCGACGCGCTGGGGGTGCCGGGGGCGGGAGAGCCGACGGTGGCGCGGGCGGGAAGTGCGGCGGGTGCCGGGGAACCGACGGCGGCTGGCGCCGGGGAGCCGACGGTGGCTGGAGCTGGGGCTGGGGCCGGGGCCGGGGCCGGGGCTGGGCACGCGGGTGCGGGGGCAGGTGCGGCGGGTGTAGGTGCCGACCGGGTGAGTGCGGGGGCGGGTGCGGCGAGGGTGGCTGCCTGCCAGGCGGATGCGGGCCTGGGAGAGCCGACCGTCGCCGAGCCGTCGGCCTCGCCCCTGCCCGGGGAGCCCGACGTCTCCGCGGACGGGGCGACCCGGGGCGACACCTGCCACCTCGACATCGTCGACCGCTGGGGCAACATGGTCGCGGCCACGCCCAGCGGCGGCTGGCTGCAGTCCAACCCGGTCGTGCCGGAGCTGGGCTTCCCGCTCGGCACCCGGCTCCAGATGGCCTGGCTGGACGAGGGCCTGCCGAACTCCCTCACGCCGGGCCGCCGTCCGCGTACGACGCTCACGCCCTCGCTCGCGCTGCGGGACGGGGTGCCGGTCATGGCCTTCGGCACGCCCGGCGGCGATCAGCAGGACCAGTGGCAGCTGCACTTCTTCCTGGCGGTCGCCCTGCGAGCGGATGTGCGCGGCGGCCTGGACCTCCAGGGCGCCGTCGACGCCCCGAACTGGCACAACGACAGCTTCCCCGGCTCCTTCTATCCGCGCGGAATGCGCCCCGGCAGTGTCACCGTCGAGTCACGCACCGACCCGGAGGTGGTGGAGGAGCTGCGCCGGCGAGGCCACGACGTCCAGGTCGGCGACGCCTGGTCCGAGGGCAGGCTGTGTGCGGTGGCGCGGGACCCGCGGACCGGAGTGCTCTCGGCGGCGGCGAATCCGCGGGGGATGCAGGGATACGCGGTCGGACGCTGAGGCCGGTGTGGCGCTGATCTCGTAAAACCCGTTATTCATGGTGATTCCACCCGGGATACACCGGCCGGGTGTGGATTGTCAGTGGCGCGTGCTCTCATGGAGGCATGATCCAGGACATCGAAACCATCGACGAGTTTCTCGCGCACCGCACCGCCGACGTAGAAGAGGCCGTCCGCACGGCGGCCGCCACGGAGATCATGCCGCGCTTCCGGCAGCTCGCCGCGCACGAGATAGACGAGAAGAGCGGCCCGCACGATCTGGTCACGGACGCCGACCGGAAGGCCGAGGAGTATCTCACCGAGGCGCTGGTCAAGCTCCTGCCCGGCTCGGTCGTCGTCGGCGAGGAGGCGGTCCACGCCAACCCCGCGACGTACGAGGCGATCAAGGGCGAGGCGCCGGTCTGGATAGTCGACCCGGTGGACGGCACCCGACAGTTCGTCCACGGCGACCCGGGCTTCTGCACCCTGGTCGCGCTCGCCCACCGCGGAGTCGTGCTGGCGTCGTGGACGTACGCGGCGGCCCGCGACCAACTCGCCGTCGCCGTCCGGGGCAAGGGCGCCCTCCTCGACGGCGAACCCCTCCGGGCCGGCTCGCCCGCCCCCGGACGTGACCTCGAAGTGGCCACGTCCCACCCGGACTACACGACGGACGACCAGAAGCGCGCGCTCCTCGGCCTCTGGACGGAGGGTGTCGGCCCGCGCGCGTGCGGCTCGGCCGGGCTCGAGTACCTCGCGGTCGCCCGGGGCGAGTTGGACGCCACGGCGTTCTCCTGGGAGGCCGCATGGGACCACGCGGCGGGCATCCTGCTCGTCGAGGAGGCGGGCGGCGCGCACCTGACGCTCGCCGGTGAGCCCTTCCGCATAACCGGCGGCAACACGCTCCCGTTCACGGCGGCACGGGACGCGGCCACGGCCCGCCGCGTCGTCGGACTGCTGTCGGGCGGGGCCTGACCTGTGACGGCCCGGGGCTGAGGCGGGGCCGTCGGTCGGTCCGGCATATCCTGATCCCCAGTGGCCGTCGGCTGACAAAGGAGTCCGAAGGTGCCGTCGATGCTCGATGCCGTCGTGGTGGGTGCGGGGCCGAACGGACTGACGGCTGCCGTGGAGCTGGCCCGGCGCGGCTTTTCCGTGGCCGTCTTCGAAGCGCGCGACACGGTCGGGGGAGGCGCCCGCACCGAGGAGCTGACCCTGCCCGGCTTCCGGCACGACCCGTGCTCCGCCGCGCATCCCCTGGGCATCAACTCACCCGCGTTCCGCGCGATGCCGCTGGCGAGGTACGGCCTGGAGTGGCTGCAGCCCGAACTGCCCATGGCGCACCCCTTCCTGGACGGCACGGCGGCCGTGCTGTCGCGTTCCGTGGCGGAGACGGCCGCCTCGTTCGGACCGCGTGACGCGGGCACGTACCGCAGACTCGTCGAGCCGTTCACCCACACCTGGGACACCCTTGCGCGGGACTTCATGTCCCTGCCGCTCACCGCGCTGCCGCGCGACCCGGTCACCCTCGCCCGGTTCGGCCTGGCCGGGCTGCCGCCCTCGACATGGCTGATGCGCCGGTTCCGCGACGACCGGGCCAGGGCCCTGCTCGCCGGACTGGTCGCGCACGTCATGGCACCGCTGGGCGGCATCGCCACCGGCGCCGTCGGCCTCGTCTTCGCGCTGGCCGCCCATGCCCGGGGCTGGCCCGTCGCCCGCGGCGGCTCCCAGTCGATCTCCGACGCGCTGACCGCGTACCTCAAGGACCTCGGCGGCACCGTCCACACCGACTACGAGGTCAAGCGTCTCGACGACCTGCCGCCCGCGCGCGCGTACATCTTCGACACCTCGCCCACCGCGCTGGCCCGTATCGCGGGCTTCGGGCGGTACTACGAGCGGTTCCGGTACGGGGCGGGCGTCTTCAAGGTCGACTACGCCCTCGACGGACCGGTGCCGTGGACCGCGAAGGAAGCCCGCGCCGCCGGCACGGTCCAGGTCGGCGCGAGCAGCAAGGAGATCGGCGCCGCCCTGCGCGCGGCCTCCCGGGAGGGCCGTGCCCCCGACTCGCCGTTCCTGATCACCGTGCAGCCGAGCGTCGTCGACCCGTCCAGGGCACCGGCCGGAAAGCACGTGTTCTGGGCGTACGGGCACGTGCCGAACGGCTGGACCGGTGACCTCACGGACACGATGGAGCGCCAGCTGGAGCGGTTCGCGCCCGGCTTCCGGGACCGCGTCCTCGCCCGCGCCACGGCGGGCCCGCCCGAACTGGCCGCGCGCAACGCCAACTACGTGGGCGGTGACATCGCCTGCGGCACGGCCTCCGGCCTCCAGCTGATGCTGCGTCCCAAGCTGTCCCTGTTCCCGTACAGCACCCCGCACCCGGCGGTGTTCATCTGCTCCTCGGCCACCCCTCCCGGCGCGGGCGTGCACGGCATGTCGGGGCACAACGCGGCCAAGGCCGTGTGGAGGAGACTGCGCCAGTCATGACCGCCATCGAGTTCGTCCAGGGCGACATCACCCGGCAGAGCGTGGACGCGATCGTCAACGCCGCGAACTCCTCCCTGCTGGGCGGCGGAGGCGTGGACGGCGCCATCCACCGGCGCGGCGGCCCCGAGATCCTGGCGGAGTGCCGCAAGCTCCGTGCCTTGCACTACGGCAAGGGCCTGCGCACGGGCCAGGCCGTCGCCACCAGCGCGGGCAAGCTGGACGCGCGCTGGGTGATCCACACGGTCGGCCCCGTCTTCAGCCGGAGCGAGGACCGCTCGGAGCTGCTGGCCTCCTGCTACCGGGAGTCGCTGCGGGTCGCCGACGAACTGGGCGCGCGGACCGTCGCGTTCCCGGCCGTCTCCGCCGGTGTCTACGGCTGGCCGATGGACGACGCCGCCCGCATCGCGGTCGGGACCGTACGGGGCACAGAGACGGCGGTCACCGAGGCCAGGTTCGTCCTCTTCGACGAGCGGGCGTACGAGGCGTTCACGGCGCAGGCCCGCTGACACCCGGCCCGACCGGACCGTCCCCATGCCCCGTCGGCCCTCAGGATCACACAAAGTCCGACAGGGTCATTGCTCCGATTGTGTTCGGGTCCTAGGGTTTTCTGTGGCTCAGTAGGTGTCTTTGTCCTCAGCGGTCGCATTCTGTCCTGACATCAACTTCCGTCTGTCAGTCGCTTCGACCAGCTCGACAGAGCTGACGCTCCCTCAGTTCGCGCACCCCACTGTCGTACCGAGGAAGGCCACAGTCATGCCGTACCCGCACCCGCAGATGCCTCCCGTCAGCCGCCGCCGACTGCTTGAGGGCGGAGCCGCCGTCCTCGGTGTGCTCGCCCTGCCCGCGTCGTCCGCCCCGACGCACGCGGCCGAGAGACCCGGGACCGCCGCCGGCAACCCGGAGTGGAACGGCGCCATCGACGTCTTCCGGGTGGGCACCGAGCCGCCCCACACCACGCTCACCCCGTACGCGGACGTCGGACAGGCGCTGGCCGGCGACCGCAGCCGCTCGCCGTACCGGCTGAGCCTCGACGGGAAGTGGAAGTTCGCCTACGCCGACCGCCCAGACGACCGGGACACCGACTTTTACCGTACGGACGTCGACGACAGCTCCTGGGACAGCATCCCGGTCCCCTCCGCGTGGCAGGTGCACGGCTACGACTTCCCGATCTACATCAACATCACGTATCCCTACTGGGGTCCCAACGGCCTGGGCGAGGAGCCGCAGCCGCCGGCCGCCCCGACCCGCTACAACCCCGTGGGCCAGTACCGGCGCACCTTCACCGTCCCCGAGGGCTGGGCGGGGCGGCGGACGTTTCTGCACTTCGAGGGCGTGAAGTCCGCCCACTACGTCTGGATCAACGGTGAGTTGGTGGGCTACAGCGAGGACTCCTACGTCCCCGCCGAGTACGACATCACCCCGCACCTCAAGCCCGGCACCAACCAGATCGCGGTGGAGGTGTACCGCTACTCCGACGGCGACTGGCTGGAGGACCAGGACATGATCCGGCTGAGCGGCATCTTCCGCTCGGTCCACCTGTACTCCACACCGGCCGTGCACCTGCGCGACTTCAAGCTGGACACCCCGCTGAGCGACGACTACAAGGCCGCCGAACTGTCCGTCACCGCGAGCGTGCGCGCCTACGGAGACGGCAAGAGCACGGGCACGGGCACGGACAAGGTCGAGGGCAGAGGGCGGTACTCCGTCGAGACCCAGCTCTACGACGCACGCGGGCACGCCGTCTGGCCCCGTCCGCTGCAGCAGGCCGTCGACCTCGGCTCGGCCCCGGCCGGCGAGGACGTGACGGTACGGGCCGCCAGGGCCGTGCCCGCGCCGAAGCTCTGGTCGGCCGAGGACCCGTACCTCTACACGGCCGTGCTGCGGCTGCGCGACCCGGCGGGCAAGGTCGTCGAGACGCTCTCGCACCGGGTCGGCCTGCGCGAGTTCGCGCTCAAGGGCGGGCTGATGCGCATCAACGGCAGACCCGTCTCCTTCCGGGGCACCAACCGGCACGAGATGCACCCCGACCGGGGCACCGCGCTCACCCGCGCGGACCTGGTCGAGGACATCGAGATCGTCAAGCGGCTGAACATCAACACGGTCCGCACCTCGCACTACCCCAACAACACGCTCTGGTACGAACTCGCCGACGAGTACGGCCTGTACCTCGTGGACGAGACCAACCTCGAAACCCACGGCATCCGCAACGAGTACCCGGGCAACCACGCCGACTGGACCAGAGCCTGCGTGTCCCGCGCCCAGAACATGGTCCACCGCGACAAGAACCACGCCTCCGTCGTCATCTGGTCGCTCGGCAACGAGGCCGGCGGCGGCAGCACGTTCGTCGCCATGCACGACTGGATCCGCTCCTACGACCCCACGCGCGTCATCCAGTACGAGGGCGACGACCGCCCGGGGATCAGCGACATCCGCTCGGAGATGTACGACAGCCCCGCGCGCGTCGAGCAGCGGGCCAAGGACACCGCCGACACCCGCCCGTACGTCATGATCGAGTACTCCCACTCGATGGGGAACTCGACCGGCAACTTCCAGAAGTACTGGGACCTCATCCGCCGCCACGACGTCCTCCAGGGCGGCTGGATCTGGGACTTCGTCGACCAGTCACTGAGCTGGCCGACCCCGAGGCGCGTGCTGTTCACCGAGGCCGGGCCCGGCAGGGTGCGCGGTGAGATCCAGGCAGGCAGTGCCACCTTCGACCGAGAGAAGGGCCTGTCGGGCAGTACCGTCTTCGCCCGTGACACCGGCCTCGACATCACCGGCTCGCTCACGCTGGAGGCCTGGGTCACCCCTTCCGTGACCGGCTACCACCAGCCGCTCATCGTCAAGGGCGACACCCAGTACGCCCTCAAGCAGTCGGACAGGACCCTGGAGTTCTTCATCCACGGCGGCGGCCAGTGGATCACCGCGAGCTGGGCGCTGCCGGACGACTGGACCGGCAAGGAGCACCACGTCGCGGGCGTCTTCGACGCGGAGGCGGGCACGCTGACCCTCTACGTCGACGGCGCGGCGAAGGCCACCCGGACCACCACCCGGCGGCCCGCCAACAACACCGCACCCCTGTCGCTCGCCACCGACGTCGACAACCCGACCCGGGAGTTCAGCGGCACGATCCGGCGGGCGCGTGTCTACGCCCGTGCCCTGTCCGCGGCCGAACTGGCGTCGGACGGGCGCGGACCCGGTGACGACGGGGTGCGGTTCTGGTTCGACGCGGCCACCGTGAAGGTCACCGAGAAGCGGCCGAAGGAACGCACGTTCTTCGCGTACGGCGGCGACTGGGGCGACCACCCCAACGACGGGGCCTTCGTCGCCGACGGCATCGTCACCGCCGACCGCGGACACACCGGCAAGGCCGCCGAGGTCAAGCAGGTCTACCAGGCGATCGACGCCGCACCGGCGTCCGGCACATCCCTCGCCGTCGGAGCCGCGGTCACCCTCACCAACGAGTACCTGTTCACCAACCTCCGTGAATACGACGGGAGCTGGACCCTCGTCGCCGACGGCGAGGTAGTACGGCGTGGAAAGCTGAGCCGCGCCCAGCTGGACGTCCCGCCGCTCAGCAGCAAGGACATCACCGTGCCCTTCAGGCTGCCGGCCGACCCGGCGCCCGGCGCGGAGTACTTCCTGCAGCTGTCCTTCACCACCAAGGAACGCACGAAGTGGGCGAAAGCCGGTTTCGAGGTGGCCAAGAAGCAGCTCCCGGTCGACGCCGACAGCCCGGCCGCGCGGCCGGTTCCACTGGAGCGCGTGCCCGCCCTGAGCCACCAGGACGGCGAGCGGTCCATCAAGGTCAAGGGCAAGACCTTCTCCGTCACCGTCGACAAGCGCACGGGAGTCATCACGTCGTACGAGGCCCGTGGCACCCGACTGATCACCTCCGGACCCGCGCCGAACTTCTGGCGGGCACCGATCGACAACGACCGGGGCAACGGCCAGCACGTACGCAACCAGACCTGGCGCGACGCCGGGGCCCTGCGCAAGGTGACGGACGTGAGCGTGCGCGCCCTGCGCGACCGGGCTGTCGTCATCAAGGTCGCGGGGACCCTGCCCACGACCACGGCATCGACGTACACCACGACCTATACGGTCTTCGGCAACGGCGAGATCAAGGTCGACAACACCCTGCACCCGGGGGCGGCGAACCTGCCCTACATCCCGGAGGTCGGCACCCTGCTGTTCCTGCCGGGCCGGCTGGAGCGCCTGCACTACTACGGCCGCGGTCCCGAGGAGAACCACTGGGACCGCAACACCGGCACCGACGTGGGCCTGTACTCCGGAACCGTCTCCGAGCAATGGACGCCCTACATCCGCCCGCAGGAGAACGGCAACAAGACCGACGTCCGGTGGGCCGCACTGACCGACCGCGACGGCGTCGGGCTGCTCGTCTCCGGCGAACCGCTCCTTGAGGTCAACGCCTCGCACTTCACCCCGGAGGACCTGTCGGTCGGCACGCGCCACGACTACCAGTTGACCCCGCGGGATGAGGTCGTACTCCGCCTGAACCACCGGCAGATGGGGGTGGGCGGCGACAACAGCTGGGGCGCGCACACGCACGACGAGTACAAGCTCTTCGCCGACCGAGACTACTCCTACACCTACCGGCTGCGCCCGCTCACCGACGTCGACACGGCGATGGCGGCCTCGCGGCGGCCCACGGCGGGGGAGTTCTCGGGGTAGCACGGCAGGGAGTTCCCCGGCCCGTACGGCGGGACTTCTCCGGGGACGGCGACACGCCCGCCGTCCGGTCTCCGAATCTTTCGATCTTGTGTTTGGTGAGACGTAGGCTCGCCTCGGCAGGGGAGAACGGCTCGGGGACCGTACGGGGTGGGGCATGGTGCACGACGACGAACTGATCCGGCCGCTGCCGGAGTTGCTGAAGCGGCATGCCGCGAGGGCGGGTGACCGGGTCGCGTTCTCGGACTCCGCGCGTGGTGTGGCGTACGGGGAACTGGGGCTGCGCACAGGGAGGTTGGCCGGATACCTGGCTGGGGCGGGGCTCCGCCGGGGTGATCGGGTGGCAGTCCTGCTGGGCAACTGCGTCGAGCTGGTGGAGAGTTGCCTCGCCGTCACTCGGGCGAGCGGTGTCGGTGTTCTGCTGAACCCCCGCTCCTCCGACGCGGAACTCGCGCATCTGCTGGCGGACAGCGGAGCCTCGGTGATCGTCACGGATCGGGCGCATCTTGGTCAACTGGCGAGGCTGGGGGAGGAGTTCGGCCGTCTGCGGGTGCTGATCACCGGGGCGGGGGCGGTGCCCGCTGAGGCCCCCGACGGGACCGTACTCTTCGATTCGGCGGTTGCGGATGAGAGTGCCGGGTCGGCGCGGGACGATCTCGGGCTAGACGAGCCTGCGTGGCTGCTCTACACCTCCGGAACCACCCACCGGCCCAAGGGAGTTGTGTCCACGCAGCGCACCGCGCTCTGGTCGGCACAGGCCTGCTACGCGCCGATCTTCGGGCTCTCGCCCGGGGACCGGCTGCTGTGGCCGCTCCCGCTGTTCCACAGTTTCGGGCACTCGCTCGCGGTGCTGGGGGTCGTCGCCACCGGTGCGAGCGCGCACATCACGGGGGAACTCCTGCCGCCCGGTGGGCTGTTGCGCGTACTCGACGAGGCGAGCGAGGCGAGCGAGGCGAACGAAGGACCTGAGGGGCCCGAGGGGGGCGAAGGGCCGTTCACGTTGATGGCTGGTGTCCCTGCGACCTACCACCGGCTGGTGTCGGCGGCAGGGGAGGCCGCCGGGGAGACGGCCGGGCCCTCGCGCAGCGGGCTGCGGCATTGCGTCGTGGCGGGCGCGCCGAGTCCGCCGTCGCTCGCCCGGGCCGTCGAAGAGGTGCTCGGGGCGCCCCTGTTGGACGCGTACGGCAGCACCGAGACGTGCGGGATGATCGCCGTGAACCGGCCCGACGGGCCCAGGGTCGACGGCTCGTGCGGGCTTCCGGTGCCCGGCGTGGACGTACGGCTCGTCGATCCCCGCTCCGGGCACGATGTCGCGGACGGCGACGAGGGCGAGGTGTGGGTGCGTGGGCCCGGGCTCATGACCGGCTACCACAACCAGCCCGAGGCGACCGCGGCAGCGCTCAAGGACGGCTGGTACCGCACGGGAGACCTCGCCCGCCGGGTCGAGCACGGTCATCTCGCCCTCACAGGACGGGTCAGCGAACTGATCATCACCGGCGGTGAGAACATCCACCCCACCGAGATCGAACAGGCCCTGCTCAGCTGTCCCGGAGTGGCCGACGCCGTGGTCGTGGGCGCTCCGCACGACATCCTCGGCGAGGTCCCGGTGGCCTTTGTCGTGCCCGGTCCCGGTGGGCTCGACCCGCAGCGCGTGCTGAGGATGTGCCGCACCCTGCTGTCCGACCACAAGGTGCCCGCGGAGATCCACGAGATCGCCGCCGTACCGCGTACGGCTTCCGGCAAGATCGTGCGCCGCGCGGTCGTACCGGGGCTGGCGCGACCCGCGCCCGACCTCCGTTTCGCGGCGGCAATACCCGGAGCACCCGGAGCACCCGGAGCACCCGGATCGCCCGGAGCCCTCGAAGAGTCTGAAGTGCCTGAAGAGTCAGGCATGTTGAGCGCCTCGGCGCTGCGCGAACGGCTGGCGGCAACCGTCTCCACGGAGGAACGCGAGCGCGTGCTGCGCGAGACCGTGCTCTCCGTGATGGCGGAGGTCCGCGGCGAGCAGTCGTACGAACGGCGGGACGCGGAGCGCCCTTTCATCGAACTGGGGCTCACTTCCCTGGGAGCCGTCACGTTGATCGAGCGGCTGGGCGCGGCGACCGGGCTGCCGCTGCCGACCACGCTCGTCTACGACCACCCGACACCCGCCGAGGTGGCGCGCCATCTGCGGACCGCCTTCTTCACACCGGGGACAGCGGGTGCCGAGACCCCCGTGAGCGGCCCGGGTGAGGACGACGACCCGGTGGTCGTCGTCGCGATGGGCTGCCGCTACCCCGGTGACGTCGAGTCGCCGGAGGACCTGTGGCGACTGGTCTCCGAAGGCAGGGATGCCGTCTCGGACTTCCCCGCCGACCGGGGCTGGGACCTGGCCGCACTGTACGACCCCGATCCGGACCGGCTCGGGACGTCGTACGCGCGCAGCGGCGGATTCCTGCACCGGGCCGCCGAGTTCGACGCGGGCCTGTTCGGGATCTCGCCGCGCGAGGCGCTGGCCATGGACCCGCAGCAGCGACTGCTCCTTGAGACCTCTTGGGAGGTCTGGGAACGCGCCGGGATCGACCCGGCTTCCCTGCGCGACAGCGACACGGGCGTGTTCGTCGGAGTGATGTACGCCGACTACGCCGACCGACTCGGCACCGAGCCGCACGAGTTGGAGGCGCACCTGGGCCTGGGCTCGGCCGGCAGCGTCGCCTCCGGGCGGATCGCCTACACGTACGGGCTGCGCGGCCCGGCGATCACTCTCGACACCGCGTGCTCGGCCTCTTTGGTCTCGCTGCACTGGGCGGCGCGTGCGCTGCGCTCCGGCGAGTGCTCGCTGGCCCTGGCGGGCGGTGTCACGGTGATGGCGACACCGAGGTCGTTCACCATGTTCAGCAGACAGCGCGGGCTGTCGCCCGACGGCCGCTGCAAGTCGTTCTCCTCGTCGGCGGACGGCACCGGCTGGGGCGAGGGCGTCGGGCTCGTCCTGCTGGAGCGGCTGTCCGACGCGCGGCGCAACGGACATCCGGTGCTGGCCGTGCTGCGGGGTTCCGCCGTCAACTCAGACGGGGCCTCCAACGGGCTCACCGCGCCCAACGGCCAGGCGCAGCGGCAGCTCATCGCCCGCGCACTCGCCGACGCCGGGCTCCGCGGCAGTGACGTCGACGTGGTGGAGGGACACGGCACCGGTACGAAGCTCGGCGATCCGATCGAGGCGGGCGCGCTGCTGGCCACGTACGGACAGGAGCGCGCCCCGGAGCAGCCGCCGCTCTGGCTGGGTTCGGTCAAGTCCAACCTAGGGCACACCCAGGCAGCCGCCGGGGTCGCCGGAGTCATCAAGATGGTGCAGGCCATGCGGCACGCGGAACTGCCCGCGACACTGCACGCCGAGACGCCGTCCCCGCACGTCGACTGGTCCTCGGGCCGGGTGGAACTGCTGACCGCGACCCGGCCCTGGCCGCCGTCGCCCGACCGGCCGCGACGGGCGGGTGTCTCGGCGTTCGGGATCGGCGGGACCAACGCCCACGTGATCCTCGAAGAGGCGCCGGCGGTCCTGGAAGAAGCGCCGACGATCAGGGAGGGGGCGCCCGCACCGCTCGCACCCTCCACGGACCGACGGCAGCTCGCACCAACGGCCGAGCGTGCTGAGTCGGCCGCCGTGGCGGAGGACGACACGGTCTCCGCGACGCCATTGCCCCGGTTGCCCCGACTGCCCTGGCTGCTCTCCGGGGCCGACGAGCTCGCCCTGCGGAGCCAAGCACGGCGGCTGGTCGCCGAGTTGACCGCCAGGCCCACCGAGCTCACCCCCGCAGACTCGGCCGACATCGCACTCTCGCTCGCCGTGTCGAGGTCGGCGCTGACGCATCGCGCCGCGATCGCCCCGGGAGAGGGGGAGTTGGCGGGGCTCCGGGCCCTGGCGGAGGGCGAGCGCACCCCCGGAACCGTCCAGGGGGTCGCCGACTCCGGTATCCGCACGGCATTCCTGTTCACCGGGCAGGGCGCCCAACGCGTCGGCATGGGAAGGGAGTTGGCCGAGAACTTCCCTGCGTTCGCGACCGCCTTCGACGAGGCCTGCAAGGCGCTCGACGGACAGCTCGAACGTCCACTGCGCACGGTGGTGTTCGCGCAGGACGGTTCACCCGACGCCTCGCTGCTCGACCGTACGGACTTCACGCAGGCCGCGCTGTTCGCCTTCGAGGTGGCGCTGTTCCGGCTGCTGGAATCCTGGGGCGTACGGCCCGACTTCCTGGTGGGTCACTCGGTCGGGGAACTGGCCGCGGCGCATGTCGCCGGGGTGCTGGACCTGCCCGACGCCGCCGCCCTCGTCGCGGCCCGCGGCCGCCTGATGCAGGCGCTGCCGGAGGGCGGGGCGATGGTCGCGCTGTACGCGGCCGAGGACGAGGTCGTCCCCGTGCTGACCGACCTCGGTCTCACGGACCGCGTCGCGATCGCCTCCGTGAACGGGCCGCGCTCCGTGGTGATCTCCGGTGTACGCGACGCCGTGTACGCAGTCGCCGACGTGTTCGCGGAGCGTGGGCGGAGGACCGTACGGCTGCGGGTGAGCCACGCCTTCCACTCGCCGCTGGTGGAGCCGATGCTCGACGAATTCCGGCGCGTGGCCGAGGAGTTGACGTATCGACAGCCGCGGATTCCGGTGGTCTCCACCGTGTCGGGGCGCCCGGCCGACGTCGAGGCCGGGGAACTCTGCTCGGCGGATTACTGGGTACGGCATGTCCGTCTGCCGGTGCGGTTCGCGGACGCCGTGCGGTGGCTCGGCGAGAACGAGGACGTCGGGGCGTTTCTGGAGGTCGGTCCCGGGCCCGTGCTCACGGGGGCGGCCGAGGAAGTGTTGTCGAGTCCGGGTATCGGCAGTGACCGCCGTGCCGAATTCGCCGCCGCTGTTGGGCAGTTGTCGGGTGGGTCCGGCCTGCGGGAACCCGAGTCGCAGTCGCTGCTGTCGGCCGTGGCCCGGCTGCATGTGCGCGGGGCGGGTGTCGACTGGGCCGCGGTGTTCGCCGATTCGGGGGCGCGGCGGGTGGATCTGCCGACGTACGCCTTCCAGCGGCGGCGGTACTGGCTGGACGCTCCCCGTGCGGGTGCGGGTGTTGGGGGCCGGGCCGACGCGCAGGGGCATCCGCTGCTCGGCCCGGCGTTCACGGTGCCGGACACGGACCGGACGGTATTGTCCGGGCGGCTCTCGACCGTCGCGCAGCCCTGGCTCGGCGACCACATGGTCGCGGGGAGGGTCCTCGTCCCCGCAACGGCCTTCGTGGAGATGGCTGTCCGCGCCGGCGACGAGGTCGGCTGCGCCCGCCTGGACGAACTCGTGGTTGTGGCGCCGCTCGTGCTGTCCGGCAGCGCAGGCGTGCAGGTCCAGGTGGCGGTCGGTCCGGGGGACGACTCCGGGCGGCGTTCGGTGGACGTCTACTCGCGGCCCGACGAGCCGGACGAGTCGGATGTGCTGGAGGGTGCGGAAGAGGGCTGGACCCGGCATGTCACAGGGACGCTGAGCGGGGTGCCTTCGGTGACGGGGGACCTGTCGGGGAGCGACCTGAAGGTGTGGCCTCCTGAAGGAGCCGGGGAGCTGCAACTTGGCGACGCGTACGAGACGTTGGCGGACGGTGACCTCGGCTACGGGCCCGCGTTCCAGGGCGTCCGTGCCGTGTGGCGGCGGGGCGCGGAGCTCTTCGCGGAGGTCCGACTCCCCGAGGAACAGGCCCCGGACGCCGCCCGCTTCGGCATACATCCGGCCCTGCTGGACGCGGCGGTGCACAGCATGCTGCTCGCCGGGCCCGGCCCAGAGGCTGGGTTCGGCTCCGAGTCCGGCTCGGCTCCTGGTCCCGGCTCCCGCCCCGGCTCCGAGCCCGGCTCGGGTTCCGGTCCCGGTTCCCGCCCCGGCTCCGAGCCCGGCTCGGGTTCCGGTCCCGGTTCCCGCCCCGGGTCCGGCTCGGGTTCCGTGCGACTGCCGTTCGCGTGGAGTGGTGTGCAGTTGTACGCCGACGGGGCGTCCGAGGTACGGGTGCGGCTGACGCCGAAGGGACCGGGGGCGGTCACGGTGACACTCGCCGACACTTCGGGGCGGCCGGTGGCCGGAGTCGAGTCACTGGTCACCCGAGAACTGCCCGGCGGCCAACTCGATTCGCCGGACGACGTGGTGCGGCGGGCGTTGCTGCGCCCCGACTGGGCTCCGGTCGCCCAAGACGCCCGGGTTGCCCCGGTAGTCCCGGTTGCCAACCCGCCTGCCGACTCCGGAAGCGGGGCCTGGACGGTGCTGGGGCCGGACGAGTTGGGCCTCGCCGCTTACCTTCCGGCGGCGGGCAACGCGGACATCCCGCCGGTCGGGAAGCCCACCGCGCCCGACGTCGTGGTGCTGACGGCCCTCACCCCCGCCGCGACCCCCGATCCCGTCTCCGCGACACACCAACTGACCGGCAGGGTCCTGGAAACACTGCGGACGTGGGGGGCCGATCCCCGGGCGGCGGGTTCACGGCTGCTCGTCGTCACCCGGGACGCCACCGCACCGGTCCCGGACCTCGCCGGCGCCGCCGTATGGGGCCTGGTGCGCGCAGCCCAGTCGGAGATGCGGGGCCGTGTCGTCCTGGTCGATGTGGACGGTCGGCCGGAGTCCTTGCGGATGCTGTCCAAGGCACTGGCTACAGGCGAACCCCAACTATCCATCCGAGCCGGGCAGTTGGCAGCACCGCGGCTCGTAGCGGCCTCGGTCGGGCCGCTCGAAACCGGCAGCTTCGGATCGCACGGCACCGTGCTGATCACCGGCGGCACGGGCGCGCTCGGTGCGGAGCTGGCCCGGCATCTGGTCACCGATCACGGCGTACGGCACCTCCTCCTCACCGGGCGACGCGGCCCGCAGGCACCGGGCGCGACCGAACTGCGTACGGAACTGGCGGAGTTGGGCGCTGAAGTGCGCGTGGTCGCGTGCGACGCGGCCGACCGTTCCGCCCTGGCCGAGGTGATCGGGCTCTGCGAACCCCCGTTGAGTGCCGTGGTCCACGCGGCGGGGGTGCTCGACGACGGCGTACTGGACTCGCTCACGCCGGAGCGGATGGCGGCCGTGCTGCGGCCCAAGGTGGACGCGGCATGGCACCTTCATGAGCTGACCCGTGATCTGGATCTGTCGGCGTTCGTGCTCTTCTCCTCGGCGTCGGGGCTGCTCGGTCGCCCCGGCCAGGGAAACTACGCGGCGGCGAACTCCTTCCTGGACGCCCTCGCCCACCACCGCGTCTCGCTGGGGCTGCCCGCCGTCTCCCTCGCGTGGGGGCTGTGGGAGCACGACGGCGGTATGGCGGCCGGACTCCGCGAGACCACGGGCCGGGACATGGTCCGGGCGCTCTCCCCGGAGCAGGGCATGGCACTCTTCGACGCGGCGCTGCACACCGACGAGCCCGTACTCGCACCCGTCCTGCTGGACCGGGCCGCACTCCGAGTCGCTCTCCGGTCCGCCGACGCGCTCGTCCCACCGTTGTTGCGGGGGCTGGTACGCACGGGACGACCGGCGGCCGCCCTGGCCCCCGCTCCCGGCTCGGCCACCGGCGCCGGGGTGCAGATCGCGGCCGAGCAGGGCGCATGGCGCGAGCGGTTGACCGGGTTGCCCGACGGCGAGCGCGAGGGCGCGCTCGCAGGACTGGTGCGTGACGCGGTTGCCACCGTCCTCGGATACCCCGACGGCGACGCGCTGCCCGCCGGCAAGCCCCTCGCCGACCTCGGCTTCGACTCCCTGATGGCGGTCCAGCTGCGCAACGCGCTCAGCACGGCCACCGGGCTCTGGCTGCCCGCCACGGTGGTGTTCGACCACCCCACGGCGGACGCGCTCGCCCGGCACCTGCTCGACTCGATCAGCGGCGAAACGCCCGAGACGCAGGCACAGACGCAAACGCAGCCGCATGCACAGGCGCCGACGCCGATACAGGGCCATGGGCCAGATCCGGAGCTGGGACAGAGGCCGTCGGATCAGAGGCCGGGCCACGGCCCGGATCCGAAGAGCCGGCCCGCCCCCGCCCCCGTCCCCATCTCCGCGTCCACCCCCACCTCCACTCCCACCCGCACCGAACCCATGCCCCGCCCGCCCCAGACCCTCGCCGCCCTCTACCGCACGCTCTGCGCGAAGGGCGAGGTGACCGCGGGCATGCACATGCTGGTCTCCGCGTCCCGAGCCCTGCCGACGTTCGGCGCGGACGAGAGCCGGGCGCACGCCCTCCCACCCCTCCGCCGTGCTGAGGGCCCCGCCCGTCCCGTGCTCGTCTTCCTCGCCGGGCACCATCCGCCCTTCGCCGTACCGGGAGGAGAGTTCGCCGACTTCCATCGCTGCTTCGACGGCGAACGGGACGTACTGGAACTGCCGCACCCGGGCCTCGGCGCGGGCGCCGCCGTGCCCGTCGACCGGGAGGCGCTGGCGCGTACCCACGCCGGGACGGTGCTGCGGCACGTCGGCGACCGGCCCTTCGTGCTCGTCGGCGCGTCCACGGGCGGTGCCGCCGCCCACGCCGTGACCCGTCACCTCGAAGGGCTGGGGACGCCTCCGGCGGGCCAGGTCCTGCTCGACACGTACCTCATCGACGAGGAGAACAGCCGCAAGGACTGGCTGCTCGCTCTGCCCGCCGCCGTCGCACCCCGTCTGTACGAGGACACCGGCGTCGCCGCCATGGGGGCGTACACGCGGATCTTCATGGACTGGGACCCGGAACCGGTCGCGACGCCGACCCTGCTGGTACGGGCCACGCGGCCCACGCCGGAGATGGCGGCGGGACCGGACGCGGACCGCTGGCGGACCTCGTGGCCGCTGCCGCACGAGTGCGTGGACGTTCCGGGCGACCATCTGACCCTCCTGCGGGAACACGCCCGTACGACGGCGTCCGCGGTCCGCGCCTGGATCGGCACCCTCGGAACCCTCGGCGGGGTGGCGGGAGGAGTCCTCAGGTAGCGGCGGGAGGCGGGAGGCGCCCTCAGGTAGATGTCGGATTCTCGCCAGCCAGTGCCGTGACCATGGCCGATGCTGGGAGGTATGCAGAACGGGATGCACACCGACACCGAGCGCTGCGTGCGCGCCGTCCAGTCGAAGGACGCCCGCTTCGACGGGTGGTTCTTCACCGCGGTGCTGACCACGCGGATCTACTGCCGACCGAGTTGCCCCGTCGTGCCGCCGAAGCCGGAGAACATGACGTTCTACCCGAGCGCCGCCGCCTGCCAGCAGGCCGGGTTCCGGGCCTGCAAGCGGTGCCGCCCCGACACCAGCCCCGGGTCGCCCGAGTGGAACCAGCGCGCCGACCTCGTGGCCCGTGCGATGCGGCTGATCGGCGACGGGATCGTGGACCGCGAGGGCGTGCCGAGTCTGGCGACCCGGCTCGGCTACAGCACGCGGCAGATCGAACGGCAGCTCCTCGCCGAGCTGGGCGCCGGACCGCTGGCCCTCGCCCGCGCCCAGCGCGCCCAGACGGCACGGCTGCTCATCGAGACCACCCCGCTCCCGATGGCCGACATCGCCTTCGCGGCGGGCTTCTCCTCCATCCGTACCTTCAACGACACCGTCCGTGAGGTCTTCGCCCTCTCACCGAGCGAGCTGCGCACCCGGGTGCCGAAGAACCGGGCGAGCAGCGTCAACGCGGCGGGTGCGCCAGGGGTGTTGAGCCTCCGGCTGCCCTTCAGGTCCCCGCTCAACCCCGACAACCTCTTCGGCCACCTCGCCGCCACCGCCGTACCCGGGGTGGAGGAGTGGCGCGACGGCGCGTACCGGCGCACCTTGCGGCTGCCGTACGGTCACGGCGTCGTCGCGCTCACCCCGACGGCCGACCACATCGGCTGCCGGCTCACCCTCAGCGACATGCGCGACCTGACCGTCGCCATCAGTCGCTGCCGCCGCATGCTCGACCTGGACGCCGACCCGGTCGCGGTCGACGACCAGCTGCGTACGGACCCACTGCTGGCCCCGATCGTCGACAAGGCGCCGGGCCGCCGGGTGCCGCGGACGGTCGACGAGGCCGAGTTCGCCGTACGGGCCGTGCTGGGCCAGCAGGTCTCCACGGCCGCCGCCCGTACGCACGCGGCCCGGCTGGTCGCGGCGCACGGTGAGGCGGTCGACGACCCCGAAGGCGGGCTCACGCACCTCTTCCCGTCGGCCGAGTCGCTGGCGGCCCTCGACCCCGAGGCCCTCGCCATGCCGGCCACCCGCCGGACCACCCTCACCACCCTCGTCCACCAACTCGCCGACAGAACACTCCACTTGGGTGTCGAGAGCGACTGGGCGGAGAGCCGGGCCCGGCTGCTCGCACTGCCCGGTTTCGGACCGTGGACCGTCGAGGTCATCGCCATGCGCGCCCTCGGCGACCCCGACGCCTTCCTGCCCACCGACCTCGGAGTCCGGCGCGCCGCCCAGGAGTTGGGCCTGCCGTCCACCCCCGCCGCGCTCACGGCACGCGCCGCGGACTGGCGGCCGTGGCGCGCGTACGCCGTCCAGTACCTGTGGGCGACCGACAGCCACCCGATCAACTTCCTTCCCGCATGACTCCGGCCCGAGGACCTTCAGTGAAACAGCACACCGTGATCGACAGCCCCTACGGCCCGCTCACCCTCGTCGCCACCGACGGCGTCCTGTCCGGCCTCTACATGACCGACCAGCGCCACCGCCCACCCGAGGAGACCTTCGGCGACCCTGACGACACACCCTTCACCGAGGTGAGCGACGAGCTACGGGCCTATTTCGCGGGCGAGTTGAAGGAGTTCACCGTCCAACTCCACCTGGACGGGACCCCGTTCCAGCGTTCCGTCTGGGCTCAGCTCCAGAAGATCCCGTACGGCGAGACCCGTTCGTACGGCGAACTCGCCGACGCCCTCGGCAACCCGAACGCATCCCGCGCGGTCGGCCTCGCCAACGGCAAGAACCCCCTCGGGATCATCGTGCCCTGCCACCGCGTCGTCGGCGCCAACGGCAGCCTGACCGGCTACGGCGGCGGCCTGGAACGCAAGCGACAACTGCTGGACTTCGAACGGGGAGAGGCGGACACCGCACTGTTCTGAATCGGGTGCCCGGCTGCCGCCCTGCGGCCGGGCTCGCCTACGCTGGTCCACTGTCTCGAAGAACCGGCATTCCTTCGAGGTGTCTCGCAGAGCGCAAATTTGACCATAAGGGTGATATGGCGGCAAGTGACCTGCAGGTCTGGACCGGAATCGTGGGAACGTTTGCCACCGTCGGCGTCAGTGTTCTTGGAGTACTGAACTTCCAGCGGAAACAGGACAGGTCCGCAGCGGTCGGGTCGGCGTTCAGGGAAATCGTGGAATCCCTGGCGTCGGACAACAAGACCCAGCAGATGGCCGCGGCGATTCTGATGCGCCGGTTCTTCGACGGCAACTCGGAACAGGGTGCCGGTCGTACGCCCTACGCGAGTGAGGCCGTGGCGGTCATCGCCGGACTGCTCCGGGAAGCCGAAACGGATCAGATTCAGAAGGTCCTCGCCGATGGGCTGAGATACGCGCCGTCGCTCTCCCGGGCCGACCTGCAGGGGTGCAACTTGGCGCGCGCCTTCCTCGGATACAGGGAGGGCGACAAGAAGGTCGTCGATCTCACGCACGCCGACCTCTTCGAAGCCGATCTCAGCGGTGCCTCCTTGCGGGGCGTCAACGCGTCCGGGGCGGTCTTCTACCGCGCGACTCTCGTGAACGCCGTGCTGGCGAACGGCGTCCTGACCGGCGCCGATTTTCGAGAGGCCCGGTTGACGGGCGCCACCTTCGACGGCGCTCGTCTCACTGGCGCGCAGTTCCTCGGCGCCTCGGACATTCCGGCCAATGTGTCGTGCTTATTGGACTCGAATGGAAAAGTAGTCAGCGAAGAGCCCGTATGAAGACGAGTGAAACCGACGTCGCCCGCGTCTTTCTCGGGGCGCCATCCATCCTCACCCCGGATCAGCAGACGAAGCTGGAGGAATGGGTTTCCTGGCTCGAGTGGCAGTCGTTCCAGGTCATCCGATTGGGGCGGGACAGTCATGGTGAGAATCCCTGGCACACGCTGACTCAGCTGCTTGCACAAGTGGACGGTGTTGTCCTGCTCGGCTTCAGACAACTCGACGCACGACACTCCGTCTGGCGGCCGGAAACCAAGGAAGAGGCGCTCTCGTCCAGTTGGTGGACTTCTCCGTGGTTGCAGCTGGAGGCCGGAATGTCGGTGGCTCTCGCGCTGCCGGTCATCGTCGCGGCGGAGGCCGATGTCAAGGAGGGCGCGTTCAACCCGGAAGTCTGGAACGGTCAGGTGAAGGGAGTGGAACTGAGCACGCCCGGAGCGGCGACCGACGAGTGGCTGGACGCCGTCCGGGAGCGTCACGACCGCCGAGCGGGCGTTTCCGGATGACCGCGCACGAGGTCATGACTGCCCGCGAGGCCATGACCGCGCACGAGGTCGTCAGTCGCTGTCCGTGCTCAGTCGGCGCAACATCGCAGGCAGTGCGGTGCCGATCGGCTCCCGGACGACTTCGTCGGCGCGGTCGTCGTACGGGGTCGGTTCGGCGTTGACGATGATGAGGCGGGCGTCGTGGTCGGCGGCGATTCCGGCGAGGCCGGCTGCGGGCTGGACCTGGAGGGTGGTGCCGACGGCGATGAAGATCTGGCAGGCCTTGGTGATGGCGACGGCCTCGCCGAGGACGACGGGGTCGAGCCGCTCGCCGAAGAACACCGTCGCCGACTTCAGGATGCCGCCGCACTCCAGGCACGGCGGGTCCTCCTCCCCGGCCTCGACCCGGGCGAGGGCGTCCTCCATCGGCCCGCGCGCATGACACTTCGTACACACGAAACTCCGTGCGCTGCCGTGCAGTTCGAGCACCTTGCGCGTGGGCATGCCGGCCAGCTGGTGGAGCCCGTCCACGTTCTGTGTGATGACCCGCACCGGCACGCCGGACTTCTCCAGCTCGGCCACGGCCAGGTGCGCGGCGTTCGGCTGCGCCTGCAGCGTGCGGTTCTTCCGCCGCATCTGCCACGACCGGCGCCGGATCTCCGGGTCACCCATGTAGTACTCGTACGTCACGAGCTTCTGCGCCTCGGGATCCCGCTGCCACAGCCCGTTCGGACCGCGATAATCGGGGATTCCGGAGTCGGTGGATACACCTGCGCCACTGAGCAGGGCCACGAGCGGCTTGTTCATGGGCCGAGGGTAGGTCGCGTGGGCACACGGGGCGAGCGGTTATCCGAGCGAGTCGATCTCCGTCGGCACGGCTGTCGGGAGATCACCGGCACGGACGTCAGGGGAACACCGGCACGGCCCTCAGGGGAACGCCGGGCGTGGTCCCAGGAGCAGGGCCGCGAGGCGTAGGTAGGCCTTGTAGACGTCCGGGGTCAGCCAGGACAGTTCGACCGTGCTGCCCATGGTGAGGTGACCGTCGCGGGGGACCGTGACCACGCCGCGGCAGCGGGAGCGCAGTCCGCGGATGCTGCCGGCGTCGAGGGTCCAGCCGGCGGCCGGCCGGCTGTGGTTGAGCACGACCACGGACTCCCGGATCAGGTCCGGCATGTCGAGGGTGACCAGGCGGTCCATGGCCTGCTGGGCCTGTGTCACGCCCGCGGGGTCGGCCCGCGAGACGATGACCACGCGGTCCGCCTGTTCGAGGAGCACCGGCAGGAACTTGTCGGTGTCGATGAGCGTGAGGTCGAAGTACTCCTGCGTCGCCCGTGCCACGCGGCGGAAGTCGACGTCCGTGTACTGGCCGATGGCCGAAGGGTGGGACACGGAGTCGTTGGCCAGTACCTGGAGTCCCGAGCGGTGCGGGGACAGGAACAGCTGCAGATCCTCGAACCGCCGTACCTCGTCCAGGGATCCGGCCAGGTCGGACAGGTTCGCCAGGGTGTTGCGGAAGACGCGACTGCCGATGCGGACATGGCGGCCCATGTGCCGGTCGGCGTCGATCGCGAGCACCCGCTCCTGTCGCTGGTCGGCCAGGACCGCTCCGAGCATCATCGTGGTCGTGGTGCAGCCCACGCCGTCCCTGACGCCGATGAGCGCGATCCGCAGGGGGCGTTCGAGCGGAGTCCGGACGGTTCGCATCCACTGCTCGCTGTCGTCCTCCGGTCCGCCGGTGTCGTCCGGTTCGCCGGGGTCCTCCTCGTCCTCGTCGCCGATGTGTTCCCACTCCGCGCCGCCCGGCAGCAACTCGCCGAGCACGTCCGCGACTTCACGTGCGGTCGGCCGTCCCTCCGGCTCGGGCAGCAGACACCGCAGCAGCAACTCGGCCACGTTCTCGTCGAGTTCCGCGAACTCCGGGGTCGCCATCAGCGCGTCGCGCTCGTACCAGCGCCAGGACCGGCCCGTCGCGGCCTGCAGCAGGATCGCCCCGAACGAGTACACGTCACCCGCCGCGATCCGGGACTCGCCCCAGTACGTCACCTCTGGCGCGCGGTAGGGGGAGTTGGCCGGCATGGACGACATCGAGGTGTTCCAGGCGCCGTCGATGCGGGCCGACGTCCAGCTGATGACGTGCACGGTCGACTCGGTCACCAGGACCGTGCCGGGCGTCAGCGAGCCGTGGACGATGCCCTTGTGGTGACAGCGGCTCAGGGCCCGCGCCAGATTCCAGCCCAGCCAGACGAACAGCGGAGTACCGGGCAGCGGTCCGGCGGCGTCGAGCACAGCCCTGAGCGTCGGAGCCGGCAGACCGTTGCTCAGGGTGTCCAGACGCAGCGCGAGCCAGGGCGTGGGCAGCCCCTCCAGATCGCTGGCCACCAGGGCGGGCGCGTACACCCCGTCCATACGGCGCAGCACGCGCCGCTCGACCTCCAGCAACTCCCGGGCCACCGGCGAGGCGAACGACGAGGACACCCGCAGCAGCACCTGCTGTCCGTCCTCGCCCTCCCCGATGTACGCAGTGGGCCTGCCGCTGATCCCGTCCCGCTGCAGGAGCGCGTACGGGCCGAGGGAGTGCAGGTCCTGGAGCCGCAGGGGCAGCCAGGACGGGGCGGCCTCCAGCCCGGACGGCAGGGTCACCTGCTCGTACTCCGTGGGCCGCGGCGGCGCCGGAGCCATCGGCCGGGCGCCCAGGTGGGTCAGGAGGCGGTCCTCCAGCCAGGCGAACGGACGTGTTCCGGGGAGGAGTTCACCCGTTCCGGACGGGTGCGCGAGCCACGCCGGGAAGTCGGGGGAGCGGCCCACGAGGGTGCGCAGACGATCCGTGACGGCCCTGGTCGTCCGCAGCAGGTCGATCGGGGACGCCGTGTCGAGCAGGATCTCCTGGGCGTCGCTGGGGAAGCCGAACCTGCGGTGCTGGACCGGGAGTCCCTCGTCGACCGGCTCCACCTGGCGCATCAGCCCGCCGAGGAACACCTCGGCCAGATGCGCGGTGTCGGCCCGCCACGGCACGGCCGCCTGGACGAGACGCATCACGGGCACCGTCAGCGGCGACACCGCGGCGAGATGGGCCGCGAGCCGATAGGCCTGCGGCGAAGCGGCGTCCCGGAACCTGAGGACGGCGTCCGAGGCCTCCGCGGCGCGGGTCCCGGCGCGGCCGCGGGGCCCCTTCGTGTGCAGGGGCGCCAGCAGCGGCAGCTGCGCACTGGCACCGGGCGACGCCACCAGCCGCGCCCAGGCCGCGATGGCCGGCGGATACGGTTCGAGCACGGGCACCGGGACACCGTTGAACTCGTCGCCGAGCCCCGGCGGGAGCAGCGGGTCGGTCACCTCCCAGGTGTCGTTGGCGGCCCCGCGCCGCCGGGTCGTCACCAGCCACGGTTCCGAGCGGATCGCCGACCCGTCCCACAGGTGCGCCGGAAGGGCGTGCATGATCGCCGTCGGCCCCTGGCGCGCCCAGCGTTCGAGGGCCGTCCTCAGCCGTCCGTCCCGCCAGCAGGCCCCGACGCCGTCGCTGATCACCAGCACGAGCGTGCCGCCCGAGGGGTCGGCCACCGAGGCGGGCGACAGCAGGGGCGCGTGCGGGTCGAAGGGGCGGGCCCGCAGCAGGGGAGCCGTCGCCGACCTGGTGTCGAGACCGTGCACCCGGATGTCACGGAACGCGCCCAGCCGTTCGAGCAGGGCCCGCAGCTCCGAGGCGAGACGCCGCCACAGCAGCATCGAGATGCCGTCGTCGATGAGCAGCGTCAGATCCAGCCAGCGCTGCCGGGCCGGCCGGGTGACCACATCGGGCAGCCCCGTCTCGGCCATCGCCTCCGCCGTGGCGTCCTCGTCGAACTCCCGCTTCAGCGGCCCGGGTTGGGGCTGCTTGAGCAGCCGAAGGGCACGACCGATACGGAGCTCGTCCTGCCCGAGCGCCTTCTCCTCCGGAACGCGTACGGGAAGCGCGCCGTCGCCGGGCCCACCGCGCCGGCCCTCCGCTCCGAGCTCGGCGAACTCCGGCGCGCTGCGGGCCGCCGCGGCCGCGTGCAGCGCCCCCAGGAGCTGGGCGGGCGGCGGCGGTTGGGGCGAGGACGACGGCATCGGGGCGGAGCGCTCCGCGGCGTCGGGTCCGGCCGTCCCCGGCGCCGTCTGTGAGCCGTCCGGTGCGCCGGGACCGGCACGGCGGACGGAATCCGGTGACAGGGCACGCGCGAGCGGTGCCGTGCCGTCCGCGGGGAGCCGGGCCGCCAGCCACAGCACGTCGAGAAGCTCATGGATGGACAGGTTCTGGCCCGCGAGCCGGCCGAGCTCGCCCAGGGGAGGCGGCGGCGACGGCTCGGCGCCGCCGCGCGGCCCGTCCGGGGCACGAGGACCCTGCCCGTCGCGCGACACCTAGATCGTCCCGCCGAGGCGGTGCAGCACGGCGTCCAGAAGTCCCTCCGCGTTCAGATCGACCCCGCCCCTGCGCAGGAACACGGCGTTGAGCAGCTGGTCCGTGGCGAGCTCGCCCGGAGCGCGGCGGTTGAGGAAGGCGTAGAGGAGGTCGTCCACACCGGACAGCGCCTCCTCGCCCAGATGCGCGGCGACGATGTCCCGCAGACGCGCCTCGTCGGGGTCCGGCAGATCCAGCCGTACGCAGCGGCGCATGAAGGCGGGCGGAAAGTCCCGTTCGCCGTTGCTGGTGATCACGACGACCGGGAACTCCCGGCAGCGCACCAGGCCGCGCGTCACCGTGACCCGTTCACCGTCCGAGCCGTGCGTGAGCACCTGGATCTCGGACCGCGCGTCCGGCAGCCGGGACAGCTCCGGTATCTCGAACTCGCCCTCCTCGAACACGGTCAGCAGGTCGTTGGGCAGGTCCACATCGCCCTTGTCGAGCTCGTCCACCAGCAGCATTCGCGGCCGGTCGTGCGGCACCAGGGCCGTACCCAGCGGGCCGAGCCGCACATACGTACCGATGTCGGGCTCGGGGTCGCCGCGCTCCTGCCGCAGATGCGTCTCGCGGAGCCTGCCGATCGCGTCGTATCCGTAGAGGGCGTCCTTCAGGACGGAACGGCTGTTGACGGGCCACTGCAGAACCGGGCCGAGGGACAACTCGTGCGCGATGGCGTGCGCGAGGGAGGACTTGCCGGTGCCTGGATGCCCGGTGACGAGGAGCGGACGGCGCAGATGCAGCGCCGCGCTCACCACGTCCGCCTCCGTACGGCCGATGAGATACGGGCGGTGCCGCGGACGGGTGCCCGCCCCGTCCGAGAACTGCCGCCAGGGCGGCGCCTTGGGGAACTCCACCTGCCGGGCCACGCGGTCCCCGCGGAACAGCCGCCACTCCTCGTTCTCCGTCATATCGCCTGCTCCGTTCCGTCCGAAGGGTCGGCCAGCTGCAACTCGTCGGGCAGGGGCAACTCCGTGTCCTCCCACACCAGCGTGGGCCGCACCGCGGCCGCCCCGTCCGCGTACGCACGGACCCTGAAGTGCCGTACGCGTTCCGGGAGTCCGTCCACCGGCCCCTCCGGAACCAGCTCGGCGAGCCGGGTGCCGTCGCCGGGACCCGAGGCCCCGCGGTCCCAGAGCACGATGGGAACCCCCATCACGAGACAGACGGGCAGCAACTCGCCCCGGTGTTCGGCGGATCCATGCAGAAGGACGCGGGCGGTGTCCCGGTGGGTTGTCTTCAGGAGCCCGATCAGTCCGGCCCTGCCGCCCGTCCTGTGGTCCGCGTGCAGGGTGTCGCTCTCGTTGCGCGCGTTCCAGCGCCGGTTGAGATCACCGGCGCCCGTGCGCGACCGGCGCCGCAGTTTCGGGCAGCGCAGGACGAGATGGAAGTCCTCGCCCAGCGGCGCCGGGATGTACTCGTCGGCGCTCGCCCCGTCCCACTCGTCCACCGACAGCTCCAGCGCGTCCGGCGGCACGGACACGGCGACCAGCGCGACACCGTCCTGCGCCCCTTCCGCGCCGCCCGCCACCTCCCGTACGAGACGCGCTATCTCCCGTCCCGTACGCGGCCGGTCGGACTCCGTGACGGCCCGCGCTGCGGTGCCGTCGCCCCGCAGCCGCCACACCGAGCAGCGGTAGTGGCCGGCCGGGTCCTTGGCGTACCGGTCGAGCTCCACCAGGACACGGGCGCCGGTGACGGTCGCCCGCTCGGACCAGCGCGCGGCGTCCGCCCGCCGCTCCCGCAGCGCCGACGCGTGGATGCCGAGCCGGGCGGCGACCCGGCCGCTCCACTCCTGGAGGACCCGGCAGGCGAGGCCCCCGGTCTCCGCCGCCACGTACTCCACGACCCGCAGCAGCGCCGGAAGGCGCGGCGTCTCGTCGGGCACGGGCGACCCGTCGCCGTACCAGCTCTCCAGCTCGCGCAGCACCGCCGGTACGGCGTGCGGGGCGAGCCGGGCCGCCTGCAGCGACTGCGGCAGATCGGTGTACGGCAGAGCGGCGGTCGCGGCCCGGGGCAGCAGGCCCGGGTCGTGTTGCGCGAGGTGTTCCAACTTGCCCAGCAGCACCCGGTGTTCGGCCACGGACAGCAGACGGGCGGTCTCGGTGAGCCGGCCCAGGGCCAGCAGCCGGTCCAGCTCGGTCCGCCCGCGCGGGTCGTCCACCGTGGGCGCGAGCGACTCGGTGAGGGTGGGCAGCGCCCGCTCCGTACCGACGAGCAGCCGGGCCAGCTCCTCCACGGTGGGAGCCGTGCCGTCGACCGGGGCCCGCAGGCCGAGCTCGGTGGCCAGCGCCGTCGCGTGGGCGGCCCGCGCCGTGGGGTCGCCGAGCAGGGTGTGCAGGGGGCCGACCATCATGTCCCGCACCGACTCGTCCTCGGCGGACACCGACACGGACGCGGACCGGGCCCGCAGATCCACCAGATACGGCTCGGGAACGGCGCCGGCCTGTGACAGCTCCCGCAGCACCGACTGCCAGCCGAGACCCCAGCTGCGCCGCACGGTGTGCTGGGCCGACAGCGGTTCGTCGGGGGCGGTGATCCGTCCCATGACCAGACCGACGGCCGCCCCGTCGGCCACCGACCACAGCATGCCGCCGCTGTAGCCGTCGTCGACCGCGGCGCCCGACAGATGACCGTCGAGATAGCCGATCCCGCCGTCGTAGGCGCCGACGCGGACATCCGCGTACGAGAACGGCTGGCCGCCGCCGTACCACGCCCTGACCTGCTGGCCCCGCTCCATCTCCAGCCAGCGGACCGGGCCCACGGGCGGCGGTGGCTCCTCGTCCAGCTCCAGTACGGCCAGATCGCCGTCCCACTCCAGGGAACCGTCGGCCACCGGTCCGTACTGGTGGGAGCGCGGCGGTATCCACGCCACCAGGCGGGCTCTTCGGGCGCCGACCGCGGAGAGCACAGGGAAGGCGACGTCTAGTGCGACCTTTCCCGGGTCGTGCGGGCTGAGGCTGCGCAGCCCGAGCGCCACGTTGACGACATGGGCGCAGGTCAGGAGTCTGCGGCCGGAGAGGTACACGCCGGCGCCCGCGGTCCGCGCGTGGTCCGTGGACAGGACCCGCACCAGCGCTCCGCGGGCATCGGCGGAGCGGCCGTCGCGCGACGGCCCGAACCACGTCACTGCTCGGTCCGGCGGGGGAGCTGCCAGGTCGCCGAAATGGTCATGCTGGCCTGGCCGTTGGCCCCGACGATGCCGATCCTGAGGTCCTGGCCGATCTGTACCCCGAAGTCGACGGATATCTCGTCCGGCGGGTCGGGGATGCCACGTATGGAGTCGTGCACCTCCTGGAGCACGGGGCCCAGCGGGCTCAGCACGGTCCGCAGGGCGTCCGTGGCGAGCGCGCCGACCCGTGCGCCCCGCCCGGCCGGAGTCACTCCGGTGATCCCGCCCGGCAGATCGGGCCCGCCCGTGCTGTCCGGCCCGGGCTCGCCCGCGGCTGCCAGCTCGAAGCGGACCTGCGCTCCGTCATCGAGCGTGAACTCCATGTAGTCGTAGTGCGGCACAGGATGCATTGTGCCGATCAACGGGCCGTACAGGTAGGGAAGTCGAGGAATCCGGAGGACTCAGGCCACGGGACGTCCGTTCTCCAGTTCCACCGTCCCCGCGCCCGACGCGAGCACGTCCAGCGAGGCGAGCACCCGGCCGCCCAGGGAACCCGGCAGATACTCGGGGAACTCCTCGCGCGCCACCAGACGCCAGGACAGCAGCTCCTCCTCCTGCAGCCGGATCGCCTTGAACTGGTCCTCCGACAGGACGCCTCCGTCGTACAGATACGACACGATCGGCGGACGTGTGGTGGCGGGCACCCAGTCCACCGCGAGCAGCCGGCCGATCTCCAGGTCCAGGCCGATCTCCTCCAGCGTCTCGCGGTGGGCGCCCTGCCGCGGGGTCTCGCCGTCGTCGGACTCGACGGTTCCGCCGGGCAGCGCCCAGCCGTCCCGGTAGTTGGGTTCGACGAGCAGCACACGGCCCTCGGTGTCACGGAGGAGCGCGGCAGCACCGACGAGGACACGGGGGAGCCCCGCGATGTACGTGGCGTAGTCAGGAGTCGTCATTGGGGCAGCGTAACGAGGCAGGCCCGGCGCCCGGGAAAGATCACCCGGGAGTAATCCTTACGAGGTCACCGCCCCGGCGGGCAGATCGGCACCCGCCGCCAACCGCACTGTCCGCTCCGCCAGTTCACTGATCCGTACGCCGTCGAAACCGAACACCGCGCTGTGCACGGTGTCCTCCAGCGGGACCGTCCACTGCGGGGGAATCGCGGTGGCTCCGCCCAGCACACCCGCGACGGAACCCGCGGTCGCGCCGTTCGAGTCGGTGTCCAGGCCGCCGCGGACCGTGAGGGCGATGGAGCGGGTGAAGTCGCCCTCGCCGTACAGGAGTCCGGCCGTCAGGACGGCGGCGTTCGGGATCGTATGGATCCAGCCGAGGCCCGCCGTCTCCTCCGCCACCGTGTCGAGCGTGTCCTCCCAGCCCAGCCCGGTCTCGTGGAGCGTCATCACCCGGCGCACGGTACGCGCCAGGCGGCTGCTCGCCGGGATCACCGTGAGCGCGGTGTCCAGGGCGTCCCGCACGGTCGGCGCGGTGAACGCGGCGGCCACCAGCGCGGCCGCCCACATCGCCCCGTACACACCGTTCCCCGTATGGGACAGGACCGCGTCCCGGCGGGCCAGCGAGGCCGCGCGCCGGGGCATGCCCGGACTGGTCCAGCCGTAGACGTCCGCGCGGATGAGGGCGCCGATCCACTCCTGGTACGGGTTGTCGTAGGTCGCTGTCAGCGGCGGCTTCAGCCCGTTCGCGAGGTTCCGGTACGCGGCGCGCTCCGCCGTGAACGTCTGCAGATACGGCAGCCGCAGCAGCCACAGGTCGCCCACCTGCTCCGTACTGAAGCCGAAACCGTGCGTCTCCAGGAGGTGCAGGCCGAGGATCGCGTAGTCCACGTCGTCGTCCCGGCAGCTTCCGTGGATCCGGCCGCGCACGCACCGTCGCCACTCGGGACGCAGCACGAACTCGTCGCTCTCGTCGCTCCTGCCGCTCGGTCGGACCGGCTCCGGCAGGTAGTCGGTGAGGGGCAGCGCGTCGGCCTGCCGCAGATAGCGGTCGATGCGGTCCCGCGTCCAGTAGTCACCCCGCTCCACCGGTTTGCCGAGCATGTTGCCCGCGATCCGGCCGAGCCAGCCGCCGAGGACGCGGTCCGCGAGATCGTCAACGCCCACAGGGGTCATACACCCGGTGTACCGAATTCCCGCCCGTCCTGCCCGCTGTACGCAAATCCGGCACTACACCACATGAGAGGCTCGTCAGGTTTTAGTCGTATTGCGGTTGGGGTCCCGGAAACCGGTGCCCCATGAACTGGGAGATCCATGAAGTCGATGAGTCGTACGACCGTCCTGGCGGCCGGTGCCGCCGCCGCAGCCGTCGCCGTCCTGTCCGTCACCGGTGCGGCGCCCGCGCAGGCGGCGCCCGCCGAGCCTCTGGTGAACACCGGGGACGTCGGTGTGCGGACGGGGGATGTCGATGCCATGGAGGACATCCTGGAGCACATCAGCGTGCCGTTCGGGGGCAGTGGGACGCTGACGCATCAGCTGTACGACTCCCGCGGCGCCGACGCCGGCTGACCCGAGGCCGCTGTCCGGGACGTGAGAACCGCCCTGGGCAGCGGCCCCCTCCTCCGGTTAGGGTCGCAGCGGCGCGACTGCCTTGACGTGTGCAAGGCCCGAAGAGCAAGGGGAATGCAAGGTGGCGGACGCTGCAGTGAATCGGGGCCAGGGCCGGAACCAGCGGGTGCTCATCGCCGCGGACAAGTTCAAGGGCTCGCTCACCGCCGTGCAGGTGGCCGAGCGGGTGACGGCCGGACTGCGCCGGGTCGCGCCGCGGGTCGAGGTCGAGGCACTGCCGGTCGCCGACGGTGGCGACGGCACGGTCGACGCGGCGGTCGCCGCCGGTTTCGAGCGGCGTGAGGTACGGGTCGCCGGGCCGCTCGGTGACGAGATCACCGCCGCGTTCGCGCTGCGCGACGACACCGCCGTCGTGGAGATGGCCGAGGCCAGCGGCCTCCAGCGGCTGCCCGCCGGGTCCTTCGCACCGCTCACCTCGTCCACGTACGGGTCCGGGGAACTGCTCCGGGCCGCGCTGGACGCCGGGGCCCAAACGATCGTGTTCGGCGTCGGCGGCAGCGCCACCACGGACGGCGGGGCCGGGATGCTGGCCGCGCTCGGGGCGCGCTTCCTCGACGAGGACGGCGAGCCGGTGCCGCCCGGGGGAGGCTCCCTGGGCCGGCTGGCCACGGCGGACCTGTCCGGTCTGGACCCCCGCCTCTCCTCCGTGGACGTGGTCCTCGCGAGTGACGTGGACAACCCGCTTACCGGGCCCAAGGGGGCGCCGGCGGTGTACGGGCCCCAGAAGGGGGCCTCGCCCGACGATGTGGCGGTGCTGGACGCGGGGCTCGCGCACTTCGCCGCGGTGCTGGAGAAGACGATCGGGTCGAAGGCGGCGGAGTACGCCGTCGCGCCGGGGGCCGGGGCGGCGGGGGGTATCGGGTACGGGGCTCTGGTGGGTCTCGGCGCGAGCTTCCGGCCGGGCATCGAGGTCATGCTCGACGTGCTCGGCTTCGCCCCCGCGCTTGAGCGGGCCACGCTGGTGATCACCGGTGAGGGGTCCCTCGATGAGCAGACCCTGCACGGGAAGGCTCCCGCCGGGGTCGCGGCTGCCGCGCGGGCCGCCGACAAGGAGGTCATCGCGGTCTGTGGGCGCCTCGCCCTTCCGCCGGAGGCGCTCGGGCGGGCCGGGATCCGTCGGGCCTATCCCCTCACGGACATCGAGCCCGACGTCGCCCGCTGCATCGCCGAAGCGGGCCCCATCCTGGAATCCGTGGGCGAACGAATCGCCCAGGACTTCCTGATCTGAGGGCCCGACGCCGGCCGGGGGCTTTTCTCGCCCCCGCCGCCCCTACCCATTCCCGTCCCCTGGGGCTCCGCCCCAGACCCCGGCGGGTGCGTTGTCGGGTGCGGGTCCGGCTGTGGCTTGTCGCGCAGTTCCCCGCGCCCCTAGGTACCTAGGGGCGCGGGGAACTGCGCAGTCTTTTGGGGGTTCGGGGGCGGAGCCCCTGAGTAAGGGACGGGAATGGGTAGGGGCGGCGGGGGCGAGAAACGCCTAGCTCAACCGATACGCGTCCAACGCCAACGTCATCTCGATCAGATCCCGAGGCCGGGCCAACGACCGGGACGTGAGCTGCTCCAACCGCCGCAGACGGTTGAAGACCGTGTTCCGGTGGCAGTACAGACGCCCGGCCGCCCGCCCGGCAGACCCCTCACAAGCAAGCCACGCATCCAACGTCTCCAGCAACACAGCCCGATCCGCAGGCTCGAGCTCGAGCAGTGACCCGAACACATCGGACACAAGCCGCCCCGCCAATTCCGGCTGGCTCACGACAAGCGCCGTAGGCATCCGCTGATCGAGCCGCACAACGGCCGTCGCATCGGGCGGGCACGTACGAAGCGCCAGCTCGGCCAACCGCCGAGCCCGCCCGAGCTCGGCAAGCCCGGCGACGACGGGACTGATCCCACCGGGACCGGAACACCGCCCGTCGAGCGCCCGCGCCACCCCGTCGAGCCCCTGCCCGCCCGCAAGGGCGACCACCCCGACCTCACAGTCGGCCCGCATCCGCCAGATGAACCGGAACCCGTCCCCCTCAACGGGCCGCCGATACGACTCCCGCCGCTCGGACCGCAGCACGACCACGGCATACGGCCCCCGCTCGGGAAGATCGAGCCCGGCGGCGGCCCGAGCCGCGAGCCCGGGCGCCTCCTGCCCTTCGAGGAGCGCGTCGAGCAACGCCTGAAGCCGCTCGTCGGTACGCCGCCGAAGCTCCATCTCGGTCGCCCGGTACGCCTCGGTGGCCACCGCGGCCTGCGCGTCCACGGCGGACCACACCATGGTCGCCGACCGCATCAGCACCACCAGCCGCTCCGGTTCCTGCCCGGCCGCCGCCCCCTCCTCCATCAACGCGTCCCACACCAGATACCCCGCGGCGCGATACGCGTGCACGAGCAACTCCAGCGGCAGCCCCTGCTGGGCCCGCCGCCGCCCCGCCTCCTCCGCGTACTCCAGGTCGCGGCGGGGCGAGTCCCGGGGTGCGGACATCGTCTGGATCCCGATCCGCATCGCCTCCTCGGCCTCCCGCCACTGCTGGTCGTACGGCAGGAACTCCCCATAGACGGGGGAGTGTTCGGCAAGCTGCCGCATGTGCTCGTCGACGAGCTCGGGCAACCGTTCCAGCAGCGCTGTACAGGACTCGGTGAGCAGCTTCCAGTCATGACCGGTACGCCTTCTGCGGGCTCCCATGGCCGGAGGATGCCACCGGTGGGCCGCCCCGCACAGGCCCCTGACACGCGGTGTTGTGCGCGCGCACAACGCACGGCCGCGCCCGCTGGTCACCCGCAGCGATTCGCCCGCACCCCGTGGACGGACGCCCCCACCGGTGCTGTGGTGAGCGCCACACGGGGCGAGAACAGGGGGCGTTCGATGGGTGGTTCGGGTGGTTCGGTCGGTTCCGGGCTGGTCGTTCATGAGCTGTCGGTCGGATACGGGCCCGTACGCGCACTGCGCCAGGTGTCCCTGGAGGTGCCCGAGGGAGCCGTGGTCACCGTCCTCGGCGGCAACGGCGCGGGCAAGTCGACCCTGCTCAGGGCGGTCTGCCGGACGCTGTCCTTCCACGGCGGCGCGGTCACCGGCGGCACGGTGAGCCTGAACGGCCGCCGCCTCGACGGGCTGTCGCCGGACCGCGTCGTCGCCGCCGGAGTGTCCCAAATACCGGAAGGGCGACGGGTGTTCGCCCGGATGACCGTCGCAGACAACCTCCGCGCCGGGGCACTGGGCGCCACCGGGGGCCGGGCCGGCCGGGCCGCCGCCCTGCGCCGCGTCCACGAACTGTTCCCCGTCCTCGCCGACCGCGCCCAGCAGCGGGCCGGCCTGCTGTCGGGCGGCGAACAGCAGATGCTCGCGGTAGGCCGCGGCCTGATGGCCACCCCGCGCATCCTGCTCCTCGACGAGCCGTCCCTCGGACTCGCCCCGCTGATGGCCGAGCGGATCGCCGACACCGTGCGGGAGATCAACGCTCAGGGCACCTCGATCCTGCTTGTCGAACAGAACGCCGCCCTCGCCCTGCGGCTCGCCTCCCGCGCGTACGTCCTCGAAGTCGGCGAAGTCACCCTGTCGGGTCCCGCGGACGAGCTGGCCGCCTCCGACGAGGTGCGCCGCCGCTATCTGGGCGTCGTCGACGAGGACGCGGCGGCCGACGCCGAGCGGGCCCGCACCACGCACCCGGCACTGACCCGCTGGAAGGGGTGAACACCGACATGCCGAGCGACGCCATGCCCAGCGACGGCACACCGAGCGACGACGAGCCGGACCGCGCCGGGCCGGACAGCAGACAGGACCCGACAACCCGGTCGGCCCCCGCCCCGCCGGACTCCCCGCCGCCGGAGGCCACTTCGCCGATCGTCGACGTCCCGCCGCTCCACGTAAGGGAGTTGACCGTCCGGTTCGCGGGCCTCACCGCCCTGGACGCCGTCGACTTCACCGTGCGCCCCGGCACCGTCCACGCCCTCATCGGCCCCAACGGCGCCGGAAAGTCCACCTGTTTCAACGTCCTGTCCGGGGTCTACCGAGCCACCGCGGGCAGCGTCCTCTTCGGCGAGCACGAACTGACCGGCATGCCTCCGCACCGCATCGCCGATCTGGGCGTCGCCCGCATCTTCCAGAACCTCGCGCTGCCCCCGCTCGCCACGGTCGAGGACAGCCTGCTCCTCGGCCGCCACCGGCTCACCCGAACCGGCTTCCTGTCGGCGGGACTTCGCCTCCCCGCGGCGGCCCGCGAGGAGCGCCGGCACCGTGAACGCGTACGCGAGATCGCCGAGTTCGTCGGCATCGCGCCCTACCTCGGCCGCCCGGCGGGCTCCCTCCCGTACGGGCAGCAGAAACTCGCCGAACTCGCCCGCGCCCTCTGCATGGAGCCGCGTCTGCTGCTCCTGGACGAGCCGGTCGCGGGCATGACCGCCGACGAACGCCGCCGAACCTCCGCCGTGATCGCGGGAGTTCGCGACAGCCTCGGCATCTCGATCGTCCTGGTGGAACACGACATGGGGGTGGTGATGCGGCTCGCTGACGCGGTGACCGTACTCGACTTCGGGCGCCGGATCGCGGACGGCGCCCCCGCCGACGTACAGAACGACCCGGCGGTCGTACGCGCCTACCTGGGGGAGCACCGCTCGGGAGAGGAGAACGCCTCGTGAGCACCTTCGCCGAACTCCTCCTCAACGGCGTGTCGATGGGGTCGGTCTACGCCCTCATCGCCCTCGGCTTCGTGGTCATCTTCCGGGCCACCGAGGTCGTCAACTTCGCCCATGCGTCACTGCTGTTGGCGGGCGGGTACGTCACCGCGACCCTCCACGACGACCTCGGCTTCTGGCCCGCTCTGCTGGTAGGCATCGCCGGTGCCGCGGTGGTCGGCGCGGCCGTGGAGTTCCTGGTGATGCGCCGCTACCGGGGTTCCGACCACAGCGTCCTCGCCATCGTCACGATCGGTGTGGACATCCTGCTCACCACCGAACTGACCCGCCGCATCGGCACGGACGTCCTGCCCCTCGGCGACCCGTGGGGCGACGCCGTGCTCACCCTCGGCCCCATCTCCCTGGCCCACACGCGCATCGCGGCCTTCGTGGCCGCGGCGCTGCTCATCACCGTGTTCCTGCTCGCGTTCCGCTACACCTCCTGGGGCGTCGCGATGCGGGCCGCCGCCGAGAGCCCGGAGACGGCGGCGCTGATGGGCGTACGGCTCGGCAGGGTGTCGCTCGGGGCCTGGGCCGTGGCCGGCGGACTCGCGGCCGTGGCCGCGCTGTTCCTGACCGTGTTCCCGACCCCCGGCCTGGAGAGAGCCACCTCGCTCGCCGCCCTCAAGGCCTTCCCCGCCGCCATCCTCGGCGGCCTCGACTCCACGACCGGAGCCCTCGTCGGCGGCCTGCTCGTGGGTGTCACCGAATCCCTGGCCACCGGCTACCAGAGCGAACTGACCTTCCTGGGCCGGGGGTTGGGCGACCTCGCCCCCTACCTCGTGATGACCGTCATCCTGCTCATCCGGCCCGCCGGGCTGTTCGGCACGAAGGAGCTCGCCCGTGTCTGAGGCCCTCGTGAGACCGCTGCGACCCGCCGCCCGCACCCGCACGTACGTCTGGGCCGCCGGAGCCCTCCTCCTGCTCGCCCTGCCCTTCTACCTGGACCGGTTCTGGCTCCAGGCCGGGCTGTTCGCGATGGTCGCCGCGATCGGGGCGATCGGCATCAACCTCCTCACCGGCTCCACCGGGCAACTCTCCATGGGCCACGCCTTCTTCCTCGCGGTCGGCGCGTACGGCTACTGCGTGTTCGCCGCCGACGGCGGTGACGGGCTGACCGGCCTCGGCCTGCCGACCTGGCTGGCCGCCGTCCTCGCCGTCCTCGTCGCGGGCCTGGCGGGCGGCCTCTTCAGCCCCATCGCGGGCCGGCTGCGCGGCGCCTACCTGGGCATCGCCACACTCGCGCTGATCTTCATCGGCCAGCACGTGCTGTTCAACGCCCGCGACCTCACCGGCGGCTTCAACGGCCGTGACGTACCGCCCCTGAGCCTCTTCGGACTCACCTTCGACGACAGTGAACTCGTCGTCGCCGCCGTGCCGTTCGGCTCGGCGGAGAAGCTCTGGTACGCGGGACTCGTCCTCCTCCTCGGCTGCGCGCTCTTCGCCCGCGGGGTGCTGCGCGGCCGCCCCGGACGCGCCATGAACGCGATCCGCGACCATCGCATCGCCGCCGGTGTCATCGGCGTGCCCGTCGCCCGCTACCGGGCCGCCGTCTTCGTCCTGTCCTCGATGTACGCGGGCCTCGCGGGCGTCCTGCTCGCCCTGGTCTTCCAGCGGACGGTGCCGGACTACTTCGGCATCACGCTGTCGCTCGAATACCTCGCCATGATCGTCATCGGCGGGCTCGGTTCGGTCTCGGGGGCGGTGGTCGGGGCCGCGTTCGTCTCCCTGCTGCCGCAGCTGCTGACCCGCTACAGCGATGCGCTGCCCCTGGTCTCCGCCCCCGGTACGGGCGGGATCGCACCGGGCGAGGCATCCCGGTACCTCTACGGCGCCGCCGTCGTCGCGGTGGTGCTCTTCCTGCCCGGCGGCCTGGTCAGGGTGGCCGCCGGGCGTCGTGTCAGGACCGGTCCACGGTCCATCCCAGGGGAGGAACGATGAGGACGACTTACGCGGCCCAGGTGACCGCAGGCGCGCTCGCCGCGCTGCTCGTGCTGGCCGGGTGCAGCTCCAAGGCCAAGGACAGCGACAACGACGGCAAGGAGAACGGGACGGGCGCGGGCGAGGTGAAGACCGGTGACGGCGTCTCCGGCAAGACCATCACGCTCGGCGTCCTCACCGACATGACCGGCGTGTACGCGACCCTCGGCAAGAGCGTCACCCAGGCCCAGCAGCTCTATGTGAAGCAGCTGAACGCCGACGGCGGCGTCTGCGGCTACAAGGTCGAGCTCACCGTCCGCGACCACGGCTACGACCCGCAGAAGGCCCTCGCCGGGTACACCGAGCTGGAGCCGAAGGTGCTCGGCTTCACGCAGTTCATCGGTTCCCCGTTCGTCGCCGCGGTCAAGCAGCGCATCGACGGCCAGGACAAGGGCCTGGTCCTGCCGCAGGCCTGGTCGGCCACGCTGCTCGGCAGCCCGTACATCCGGGTCATCGGATCCACGTACGACATCGAGACGATCAACGCCGTCGACTTCCTGATGAAGGAGAAGGGCATCAAGAAGGGCGACAAGATCGGGCACGTCTACTTCGAGGGCGACTACGGCGAGAGCGCGCTGGTCGGCTCGAAGCACATCGCGAAGGAGGCAGGGCTGACCGTCGTGGAACAGAAGATCAAGCCGACCGACAACGACATGACCGCCCAGGTCGCCGCCCTGAAGAAGGCCGGCGTCAAGGCGGTCGTGATCAGTGCGGGCCCGCGCCAGGCGGCCTCGCTCGTCGGTGTCGCCGCGGCCGGCGGCTTCGACGTCCCGATCATCGGCAACAATTCGGCCTTCGCCCCGCAGCTCCTGGCGACCCAGGCGGGCCCGGCCCTGATGAAGAACTACTACGTGGCCTCGCCCTCGCTGCCCATCGGCGCGGACACTCCGGAGGCCCAGAAGCTGGTGGCCGACTACAAGAAGGCGTACCCGAAGGACGCCCTCGACAACGGAGTCGTCGCCGGCTGGACCGCGGTCTACGCCTTCGGCGAGGCCCTGAAGAAGGCCTGCGAGTCCAAGGACCTGACCCGCGAGGGCGTCGACAAGGCCCTCCTCACGATCAACTCCCTCGACACGGGCTTCGGCATCCCCCAGGACTTCACCGACCCCAACGCCCCCTCCTCCAAACAGAGCGTCATCCTCCAGCCCGACAAAACGGTGACAGGCGGCATGAAGGTGGTAAGGGACCCGGAGGCCTCGGACGCGGCGGCGGAGTACACCCTGGCCCCCTGAAGGCCACCCGGTCTTTCAGGGGCGCGGGGAACTGCGCGACAAGCCCCCACCCACCCGCACCCGACCGAACACCCGAAGCCACCCCAAAACGAAGGGCCCCGAACCAACAGGTTCGGGGCCCTTCGGATCACGCAAAAACACCTACGGCAGCTGCGCAGCCCGCGCCTCACGCCGATTGTCCCGAAAATTGTTCACCCTCCGAGCGGTGGCGAAGAGGGGAATCACCGCACCGGTCACCAACTGCAACGCACACCCGGTCTGAAGCAGCAACTGCCCACCAGGCGCGTCGAACGCCCAGGCCGCGAGCAGCGCCATGCTCGTGACGATCCAGGAGAGCATCGCCACGGCGAGCCGCCCCCGCGGCTTCGGGTACTCGACCCGGCTCACCATCAGCCACGCGGTGCCGATGATCGCCATGAGCGTGGCGACGAACGGCAGCTCCAGCAGCACGATGGAGACGACGGTCAGCGCGCCGAACGGCGAGGGCATGCCCTGGAAGGTGCCGTCCTTGACCGTGACGCAGGAGAATCTGGCGAGCCGCAGCACGACCGCCAGCAGGACCACGATGGCCCCCACCGCCGCAACCCGCTGGTGCGCGTCGTCGGCGACCATGCCGTAGACCAGCACGAAGTACGCCGGCGCCAGGCCGAAGCTGATCAGGTCGGAGAGGTTGTCCAGCTCCGCGCCCATGGGGGAGGAGCGCAGCTTGCGGGCGACCAGTCCGTCGAACAGGTCGAAGACCGCGGCGCACAGCATCAGGATCACGGCGGTCGCGGCACTGTGCCGCGCCATGCCGGTCTCCTGGCTGCCCGTGAGGTGCGGGATCAGGATGCCGGTGGTGGTGAAGTACACCGCCATGAAGCCGCACGTGGCGTTACCGAGTGTGAGGGTGTCCGCTATTGAGAGGCGGAGAGAGAGGGGCATCTCCTCCTCGTCGTCCAGCTCGTCGGCCTCCGGCACCCAGCCGGCCTGTGTCTCGGGATCAATCACGGTCAATGCGAGTCACCCCCGCCACGGTCTTCTGTCCGACCTCCACGTCGACCTCGACACCCTCGGGGAGGTAGATGTCGACGCGGGACCCGAAGCGGATCAGCCCGATCCGGTCGCCCTGCTCGACCTTCGTGCCCTGGGGGATGTACGGCACGATGCGCCGCGCGACCGCACCGGCGATCTGGATCATCTCGATGTCGCCGAGCTCGGTGTCGAAGTGCCAGACAACGCGCTCGTTGTTCTCGCTCTCCTTGTTGAACGCCGGAACGAAACCGCCGGGGATGTGCTCGACCGACGTCACCGTGCCGGAGAGAGGCGCGCGGTTGACGTGGACGTTCAGCGGGCTCATGAAGATCGCGACGCGGGTGCGACCGTCCTTCCACGGCATGATGCTCTGCACCACACCGTCGGCCGGGGAGATGACCCGGCCCGGGGCGATCTCGCGCTCGGGGTCGCGGAAGAACCACAGCATGCCCGCCGCCAGCGCGGTGGCGGGTACGGCGACGGCCTTGGCGGCGCCGGACTTGCGCGCGCGTACCAGGCTGAGGGCTGCGGTGGCGACGGTCGGGAGGAGCCACGGCGATGCTCCGCGCGCAATACGTACGCCTGCCAGGCTGTCGCGTGGTGCAGAGGTTTGGCTGTGGGGCATGGATGACCTTCGTAGCGGATGATGCCGCGCTGTAACGGGGGACGGCGGCTTTCCCGGGATCGTACCGGTCGCGGGCCACAACTGGGCAAGCCAGGAAGCCGAGTCGGCGTCCGAAGAGTGCTGACGGGGTGTGATCTTCTTCTCGATGAAAACACCCCGAATCGGTATATCTAGCCCTGCGTCCGATACTCTTCGAGCAACCTGCGTCCGATGATCATTTTCTGGATCTCGGCGGTACCTTCACCGATGAGCAGCATCGGGGCCTCACGGTAGAGGCGCTCGATCTCGTACTCCTTGGAGAAGCCGTAACCGCCGTGGATCCGGAAGGCGTCTTCGACGACCTCTTTGCAGTACTCGGAGGCGAGGTACTTCGCCATCCCTGCTTCGAGGTCGTTTCGCTCCCCGGAGTCCTTTTTGCGTGCAGCATTCACCATCATCGCATGGGCGGCCTCGACCTTGGTAGCCATCTCGGCCAGCTTGAACTGGATCGCCTGGTGCTGGGCGATCGGTTTGCCGAAAGTGTGACGCTGCTGGGCATAGGAGACGCCCAGTTCGAACGCACGCTGAGCGACGCCACAGCCACGCGCCGCCACGTTGACGCGGCCGACCTCGACGCCGTCCATCATTTGGTAAAACCCTCGGCCGGTGGCCCCGCCGAGCACGCGATTGGCCGGAATGCGCAGGCCATCCATGATCAACTCGGTGGTGTCGACACCCTTGTACCCCATCTTGTCGATCTTCCCGGGGATGGTGAGGCCGGGGCGGACCTCTCCGAAGCCGGGCTCCTTCTCCACCAGGAAGGTCGTCATCGACTTGTGGGGCGCGGTGCCCTCGGGGTGTCCTTCGTCACTCTTCACCAGAACGGCCACGAGCGTCGACGTTCCGCCGTTCGTCAGCCACATCTTCTGACCGTTCAGGACGTACTCGTCGCCGTCCTTGACCGCCTTCGACGTGATCGCCGAAACGTCCGAGCCGAGTGCCGGCTCCGACATGGAGAACGCGCCGCGCACCTCGCCCGCCGCCATGCGCGGAAGGAAGTACTCGCGCTGCTCCTGCGTCCCGTGCTGCTTGAGCATGTACGCAACGATGAAATGGGTGTTGATGATGCCGGACACCGACATCCAGCCGCGCGCGATCTCCTCCACGCACAGCGCGTAGGTGAGGAGCGACTCGCCCAGACCCCCGTACTCCTCGGGGATCATGAGGCCGAAGAGGCCCAACTCCTTGAGCCCGTCGACGATCTGCTGCGGGTACTCGTCGCGGTGCTCCAGCTCGGTCGCGACCGGGATGATCTCCTTGTCCACGAAGTCCCGGACGGTGGACAGGATCTCCTGCTGGATGTCGGTCAGACCGGCGGTCTGGGCGAGTCGCGCCATGGCTACTTCTCCTGCTCCTTGAGCCGGGGGCGGCCGGGCTGCTCGCCGCCGCGCTCCTTGATGTACGTCTCGGTGGGGACCATCACCTTGCGGCGGAACACACAGACCAGCGTGCCGTCCTGCTTGTAGCCCTTGGTCTCGACGTAGACGATTCCGCGGTCGTTCTTGGACTTCGACGGGGTCTTGTCGAGGACCGTCGTCTCGCCGTAGATCGTGTCGCCGTGGAAGGTCGGCGCGACGTGCTTCAGCGACTCGACCTCCAGGTTGGCGATCGCCTTGCCGGACACGTCGGGCACGGACATGCCGAGCAGCAGCGAGTAGATGTAGTTCCCCACGACGACGTTCTTCCCGAAGTCGGTCGTGTTCTCCGCATAGTTGGCGTCCATGTGGAGGGGGTGGTGGTTCATCGTCAGGAGACAGAAGAGGTGGTCGTCGTACTCGGTGACCGTCTTTCCAGGCCAGTGCTTGTAGACCGCGCCGACCTCGAACTCCTCGTAGGTGCGTCCGAACTGCATGTGCTCAGGCCTCCGGGGCTTCGAACTTGGACGTGCGCTGCATGCCCGCGGCCCGGCCCTTGCCGGAGATGACGAGGGCCATCTTGCGGCTGGCCTCGTCGATCATCTCGTCGCCGAGCATCGCGGAGCCCTTCTTGCCGCCCGCCTCGGACGTGTAGAAGTCGTACGCGTCCAGGATCAGCTCGGCGTGGTCGAAGTCCTCCTGCGAGGGCGAGAAGATCTCGTTGGACGCCTCGACCTGGCCCGGGTGCAGCACCCACTTGCCGTCGAAACCGAGCGCGGCGGCACGGCCCGCGACCTCGCGGTAGCCCTCGACGTTGCGGATCTGCAGGTAGGGACCGTCGATCGCCTGGAGGTTGTTGGCGCGGGCGGCCATCAGGATCTTCATCAGGATGTAGTGGTAGGCGTCCGCCGGGTAGCCGGGCGGCTGCTCGCCCACGACCAGCGACTTCATGTTGATCGACGCCATGAAGTCGGCCGGGCCGAAGATGATCGTCTCGACGCGCTGGGAGGCCGTCGCGATCTCGTTGACGTTGTTCAGTCCCTGGGCGTTCTCGATCTGCGCCTCGATGCCGATCTTGCCGACCTCGAAGCCCATCGTCTTCTCGATCTGCGTCAGCAGGAGATCCAGGGCCACGATCTGCTGGGCGTCCTGGACCTTCGGCAGCATGATGCAGTCGAGGTTCGGGCCCGCGCCCTCGACCACCGTCACGACATCGCGGTACGTCCACTCGGTCGTCCAGTCGTTGACGCGCACGACCCGCGTCTTGCCCGTCCAGTCACCCTCGTTGAGGAACTTGACGATGGTGTGCCGCGCCTCGGGCTTGGCCAGCGGCGCGCACGCGTCCTCCAGGTCCAGGAAGACCTGGTCGGCCGGGAGGCCCTGCGCCTTCTCCAGGAAGCGGGGGTTGCTCCCGGGCACCGCGAGGCAGGAGCGGCGCGGACGCAGACGGTTGACGGGGCTGGTCATACGGGGACCTCCAGTGGGTCGAGCTTGTTCGCTTTCCGGATCTCGTCGACGATCCGGCCGATGATTCCGGTGATGTCGAAATCCTTCGGAGTGAAGACCGCGGCCACTCCCGCGGCCCGCAGGTCTTCGGCGTCACTGTTCGGGATGATGCCACCGGCGATCACCGGGATGTCTGTGGCACCGGCCACACGCAGCCGTTCCAGCACGTCAGGCACCAGTTGGGCGTGCGAGCCGGAGAGGATCGACAGGCCCACCGCGTGCACGTCCTCGGCGACGGCCGCGGTCACGATCTCCTCGGGGGTCAGCCGGATGCCCTGGTAGACCACCTCGAAGCCGGCGTCACGGGCCCGTACGGCGATCTGCTCGGCGCCGTTGGAGTGCCCGTCCAGGCCCGGCTTGCCCACCAGGAAGCGGAGCTTGCCGACGCCCATGTCCTTCGCGGTCAGCTCCACCTTTCGGCGGACCATCGCCATCGCCGTGCCCTCCTCGGCGGTCACCGCGACGGGCGCGGACGACACACCGGTGGGGGCACGGAACTCGCCGAACACCTCGCGCAGGGCACCGGCCCACTCGCCGGTCGTGACTCCGGCACGGGCGCACTCCAGGGTGGCCTCCATGAGGTTGCCGGTGCCCTTCGCGGCCTCCTTCAGCCGTTCCAGCGCCTTGCAGGGGCGCGGGTGGTTGAAGGGGGGCTGGTAGCGGGTGTCGCGCCAGTCCTTGAGGGCGGCGGTCACCCCGGCCTCGACCGCCGGGTCGACCGTCATGATCGCGGCGTCCAGGTCGGCGGTGAGCGGGTTCGGCTCGGTCGACTCGAAGATGTTGACGCCGACGATCTTCTCGTCACCGGACTCGATACGGGCCCGGCGCTCGGCGTGCGACGAGACGAGCTGAGACTTCAGATAGCCCGATTCGACGGCAGCCATCGCGCCGCCCATCTCCTGGATCCGGTCGATCTCGGCGAACGAGTCCTCGACCAGCTGGGCGACCTTGGCCTCGATGACGTGCGAGCCCTCGAAGATGTCCGCGTACTCCAGCAGGTCGCTCTCGTACGCGAGCACCTGTTGCATGCGCAGGGACCACTGCTGGTCCCAGGGCCTGGGCAGGCCCAACGCCTCGTTCCAGGCCGGGAGTTGGACGGCACGCGCGCGTGCGTCCTTCGAGAGGGTCACCGCCAGCATCTCCAGCACGATCCGCTGGATGTTGTTCTCCGGCTGGGCCTCGGTCAGACCGAGCGAGTTGACCTGGACCCCGTACCGGAAGCGGCGGTGCTTGGGGTTCTCGATGCCGTACCGCTCGCGCGTGATCCTGTCCCAGATGCGGCCGAACGCCCGCATCTTGCACATCTCCTCGACGAAGCGGACGCCCGCGTTCACGAAGAAGGAGATGCGCGCGACCACGTCCCCCTTCTGCTCCTCCGCGATCTGCCCGGACGCGAACACCGCGTCCAGGACGGCGATCGCGGTCGACATCGCGTACGCGATCTCCTGGACCGGGGTGGCTCCCGCCTCCTGCAGGTGGTAGCTGCAGATGTTGATCGGGTTCCACTTGGGGATGTTGTTGACCGTGTAGCAGATCATGTCCGTCGTCAGACGGAGCGAGGGCACCGGCGGGAAGACATGCGTCCCCCGCGACAGGTACTCCTTCACGATGTCGTTCTGGGTCGTGCCCTGGAGCCGGGTGATGTCGACGCCCTGCTCCTCGGCGACGACCTGGTAGAGCGCCAGCAGCCACATGGCGGTGGCGTTGATGGTCATCGAGGTGTTCATCTGGTCCAGGGGGATGTCCTGGAACAGCCGGCGCATGTCACCGAGGTGCGAGACGGGCACGCCCACCCGGCCGACCTCGCCGCGGGCGAGGATGTGGTCGGGGTCGTAGCCGGTCTGTGTCGGCAGGTCGAACGCGACCGACAGACCCGTCTGGCCCTTGGCGAGGTTGCGCCGGTACAGCTCGTTCGACGCCTCGGCCGTGGAGTGACCGGCGTAGGTGCGCATGAGCCACGGCCGGTCCCTTTCTTGCTTCGCCTGCGGCGTCTGGCGCTCAGTCATGGGGTGGCCCTCAGATGTTCCGGAAGCGGTTGATGGCGTCGACGTGCTGGGCGCGCTTCTCCTCGTCGCGCACGCCGAGGCCCTCGGTGGGCGCCAGCGCCAGGACTCCGACCTTGCCCTGATGGAGGTTGCGGTGCACGTCGTACGCGGCCTGCCCGGTCTCCTCCAGCGAGTACACCCGGGAGAGCGTCGGGTGGATCTTGCCCTTCGCGATGAGCCGGTTGGCCTCCCAGGCCTCGCGGTAGTTGGCGAAGTGTGAGCCGATGATCCGCTTCAGGGACATCCACAGGTACCGGTTGTCGTACTCGTGGTTGTAGCCCGAGGTCGAGGCGCAGGTGACGATCGTGCCGCCCTTGCGGGTGACGTAGACCGAGGCGCCGAAGGTCTCGCGGCCCGGGTGCTCGAAGACGATGTCGACGTCCTCGCCCCCGGTCAGCTCACGGATGCGCTTGCCGAAGCGCTTCCACTCCTTCGGATCCTGGTTGTGCTCGTCCTTCCAGAACCGGTAGTCCTCGGCGTTGCGGTCGATGATCGCCTCGGCGCCCATCGCACGGCAGATGTCCGCCTTCTGCGGGCTGCTCACCACACAGATGGGGTTGGCGCCGCCGGCGAGCGCGAACTGGGTGGCGTACGAGCCGAGTCCGCCGCTCGCGCCCCAGATGAGGACGTTGTCGCCCTGCTTCATGCCGGCGCCGTTGCGGGAGACCAGCTGCCTGTAGGCGGTGGAGTTCACCAGACCGGGTGCGGCGGCCTCCTCCCACGACAGGTGGTCGGGCTTGGGCATCAGCTGGTTGGACTTCACGAGCGCGATCTCGGCGAGGCCGCCGAAGTTCGTCTCGAAGCCCCAGATGCGCTGCTCGGGGTCGAGCATCGTGTCGTTGTGCCCGTCGCTGGACTCCAGCTCGACGGACAGGCAGTGCGCGACGACCTCGTCACCGGGCCGCCAGGCGTTCACGCCCGGACCGGTGCGCAGCACGACGCCCGCCAGGTCGGAACCGATGATGTGGTACGGCAGGTCGTGGCGCTTGGTGAGGTCGCTGAGCTTGCCGTAGCGCTCCAGGAACCCGAAGGTCGCCATGGGCTCGAAGATCGAGGTCCACACGGAGTTGTAGTTGACCGAGGAGGCCATCACGGCCACCAGGGCCTCGCCGGGGCCGAGTTCCGGCACCGGCACGTCGTCCAGGTGGATCGACTTGCGGGGGTCCTTGTCGCGGGTGGCGAGTCCGGTGAACATCTCCGTCTCGTCCTTGTGCACGGTGATCGCGCGGTACGACTCGGGGAGCGGCAGTGCGGCGAAGTCGGCGGACGTGGCGGTCCGCGACTGAATCGCGTCCAGGATTTCCTTCACGGTGGTGCCTCCGGCGATGAGCGTCTGAGGGGAACGCTGAGGGTTACGTCGGGGTGATTGCTGCTGGTGTGAGGCAGTGCCGTCGGTTCGGCGAGGGTGGTGCTCGGCAGCGCGTTGTGGCGCGGAAGGTTGCCTGTGACGCAGGCGTCCGGGCGCGCAGGCCATTGGCTTGCGGGGACAGCCGGCGTACGAAGGATCTCTGCACGCCGGCCGCCCGGACAACTTCAACGTATGGCACGCCGTGTCATCTAGCAAGGCACCGAGTGCCAACAATTTCTCTCACTTGTCATCTGCCGGTAACAGATGAGCGATGATCGATCAGAACGGCGGCGAAAACGGCAGCAAAAAAGGGGCAACGCCCTGGTGGGCGTGCCCCTTCAGAGGTCCGGAAAGGCCCCTACGACCGTTCCTTCAGTGCCTGCTCGATGGTGCGCATCACCTGGTGCAGCGGCGCGTCCACACGGGCCACGGTCACCAGCACCTCGCCCTCCACGGACGCGGCGGAGGAGGGCGGCGAGAGCGGCGCGGACTCCCGCCCCGCCCCGATCCCCGTACCGAAGGTCTTCCGGACGATCGCGAACGCGTGGTCCAGCTGGCTCTCGACGTCTCCCTGGCCGCCCGCCCGCAGCCACCGCCGCAGCACGTGGTTGTGGGCCGTGACCACGGCGGACGCGGCGACCTCGGCGAGCAGCGGGTCGTCGTTGGCGTCGTCGTCGTGGGCGTGCTCGTCGAAGTGGCCCAGCAGATAGCGCGTGAACAGCCGCTCGTACCGCGCCACGGACGCGATCTCCGCCTCCCGCAGGGTCGGTACCTCGCGGGTGAGCTTGTAGCGCGACACCGAGATCTCCGGCCTCGCCGCGTACATCTTCATGACTTCCTTGATGCCCCGGCACACCGTGTCGAGCGGATGCTCGTGCGCCGGCGCCGCGTTGAGCACCGCCTCGGCCCGGATCAACGTGTCGTCGTGGTCCGGGAAGATCGCCTCTTCCTTGGAGCGGAAGTGCCGGAAGAAGGTGCGCCGGGCGACCCCGGCCGCGGCCGCGATCTCGTCGACGGTCGTCGCCTCGTACCCCTTCGTCGCGAACAGCTCCATCGCGGCGGCCGCAAGTTCACGGCGCATCTTGAGCCGCTGCGCGGCCGCACGACTGCCCGCGGCGCTCTCGGGAGCGTCGGGCGTGGCTGGGGTACGGGAGGACTTGGCGGGCTGGGACATGCCCCGAACGTACTGCATGTACGCGGCGGACCGCTCATGAGCGGGTCTTTCCCCGACCGGGACCGGGACGGGGGCGGCGGCCGGATCGAGCAGCCCGCCCCAGTCCGCGGGGCCGTCCCCGGGCCGGAGGCCGGCCCGGAGGTCGCGTGGCTCAGCGCCGTGCATATTCGCGGAAGCCGCGGCCCGTCTTGCGGCCGAGGCAGCCCGCGGCCACCAGGTGCTCAAGGAGGGGCGCGGGGGCGAGGCCGGGGTCGCGGAACTCGCGGTGCAGGACCTTCTCGATGGCCAGCGAGACGTCCAGGCCGACCACGTCCAGGAGCTCGAAGGGACCCATCGGGTAGCCGCCCCCGAGCCTCATCGCGGCGTCGATGTCGTCGAGCGTCGCGTAGTGCTCCTCGACCATCTTGATCGCGTTGTTCAGGTACGGGAACAGCAGCGCGTTCACGATGAAACCGGCCCGGTCGCCGCAGTCCACCGGGTGCTTGCGGACCTTCGCGCAGACCTCGCGGACGGTGGCGTGCACGTCGTCGGCCGTCAGGACCGTGCGCACGACCTCGACCAGCTTCATCGCGGGGGCCGGGTTGAAGAAGTGCATGCCGATCACGTCCTGCGGCCGCGAGGTGGCGCGGGCGCAGGCCACGACGGGCAGCGACGAGGTCGTGGTGGCCAGGATCGCGCCCGGCTTGCAGACCTTGTCGAACACCGCGAACAGCTGCCGCTTGATCTCCAGGTCCTCGGCGACCGCCTCCAGGGCCAGATCGACGTCCGCGAAGGCGTCGTACGAGCCCGCCGGAGTGATCCTTCCCAGCGTCTCGGCGGCGGCCTCTGCGGTCATCCGGCCCTTGTCGACGGAGCGTGAGAGCGACTTGCCGATACGGGCCTTGGCGGTCTGCGCCTTCTCCTCGCTGCGGGCGGCGAGCACGACCTCGTACCCGGCCTTCGCGAAGACCTCCGCGATACCGGACGCCATGGTGCCGGAGCCCGCGACGCCGACCGAGCGCACGGTACGGCCGGGCACGAGCGAGGCGCCCTCCGCGGGAGTCAGCGCGTCCCGCACGACGGTCGCGCTGCCCGGGGCGTCGTAGGTGTAGAAGCCGCGCCCCGACTTGCGGCCGGTCAGGCCCGCCTCGCTGAGCTGCTTGAGGATGGGGGAGGGCGCGTGCAGCCGGTCGTGTGACTCGGCGTACATGGCCTCCAGGACCGTACGGGCGGTGTCGACGCCGATCAGGTCCAGCAGGGCCAGCGGGCCCATGGGCAGGCCGCAGCCCAGCTTCATCGCGGCGTCGATGTCCTCGCGGCTCGCGTACTTCGCCTCGTACATCGCGGCGGCCTGGTTGAGGTAGCCGAAGAGCAGTCCGTCGGCGACGAAGCCGGGGCGGTCGCCGACCGCGACGGGCTCCTTGCCGAGTTCGAGGGCGAGGTCCGTGACGGCGGCGACGGCGGCCGGCGCGGTCAGCACGGACGAGACCACCTCGACCAGCTTCATCGCCGGGGCCGGGTTGAAGAAGTGCAGGCCAAGCACCCGCTCGGGGCGGGCCGAGTCGGCGGCGAGGCGCGTGACGGACAGGGCGTTGGTGCCGGTCGCCAGGATCGTCTCCGGACGCACGATGCCGTCCAGCTCCCGGAAGATCTGGTGCTTGATGTCGTACGACTCCGGAGCCACCTCGATCACCAGGTCCGCGTCGGCCGCGGCACTCAGGTCCGTGGACGTGACGAAGCGGGCGAGGGCGTCGTCGCGCTCCTGCTCGGTGAGGCGTCCGCGCCGCACGGCACGGGCTGTCGAGGACTCCAGGGCGGCCGTGGCCTGCGTGGCGGCGGCCTCGCTGATGTCGATGCCCACGACCTCGCGGCCGGCCTTGGCCAGGATCTCGGCGATGCCGGTCCCCATTGTGCCGAGGCCGACGACGGCGACGGTCTTGAGCGGGGACGCGGAGAGCGACAGGGAAGGGTCGGACAGGGGAGTGGCCATCGCGGGACTCCAGGATGAGTGACGACTGAGGGACGCACCCGGATACGCCGACGGGCGCACACGGTGCGGAGGTTGCGGGTGATGCCGGGCGACGAAAGCGCACAGGCCCGGCGCCGTGAGTGGGCGAGAACGCAAGCCCACGAAACGGTGAGGAAGACCCGACCGGCCCTGTCCCGGAGCCGTGTCGTACTGAGGTACATGAAGTACCGAACCGACCAGCACCCGCGGCGGCTGCGTCACCAGGCCACCACGAGCAAGTCAGCGAGTGGGTAACTCGCTCGATTGAGCTTAACTCGTGGGTAACGAGCGCGCCAGTCCCCGGTGAATGTGACGTACGTCGCCGATAGGCTTCGGCGATATGGACGAAGAGTTGCGATCGCTCACCCAGCGCTTACGGCACGAGGCGGGCGCGGCCGCCTCGTACTCGTACGAACGGCTGGCCTCGACCGACGACCTCGACGAACTGGCAGACGTACTCATCGCACCCGAACAACGGCTCTGGGCAAGGGAGTTGGCCGCGTTCCGGCTCGGGCTCGCCGGGGACCGGCGGGCTTTCGAGGCACTCGTCCTGCTGCTCAACCACCGTGATCCGCAGCGCTGCGCGGCCGCCGCGCACGCCCTGGCCCGGCTCGGCGACCCGCGCACGGCCCGCGCGGCGGCCGCCCTGGCCACCAACGAACTGCGCGTCGCCTACGCGCTCCATCCGGTACGGCTCCTGGTCGAGCTGCGCGCCCCCGAGTCCGTACCCGCGCTGATCACGACGCTGGCCCGCAGGTTCCGCCCGCACGACCCGTACCGCCGTGTCGCCATCGCGTGCGTGGACGGCCTCGGCGCCCTGGGCGACGAACGGGCCCGCCCCGTCCTGAACGAGGCCCTCGCCCATCCGCCGCTGGCCCAGGCGGCGGCCGGCGCGCTGAAGAGGCTGCCGGCACAGCGCACGCCACGCGGATAGGCGTTGAGGGACGTGGACGGACATGAATGGGAATGGCTGGGCACGGCGGAGTGCCCTGTGAACAGAGGGATGCCGGGTGTCCCTGGAGAAGGCGGGGTCGCCGGGGGTTCGCCCGGCGGGAGACGGGCGACCGGCAGGCGGACGAACGTCGCGGGATCCGACCTGCCGTCATCTCCGCGCATCTGGCCCGGGTCCTGCTCCCCGGCGGCCCCAGTCCGCGGGGCCGCACTTTACGGGCCCGCACTTTTCGCACGATAGGCAGCGGGTGCGGGACCGGGCATCCCCCAATCGGGGCGAACGGCCCCCTCGGATGGGCTGATTCACCGTTCCACGTGCCGCTGTGTCATGCGGTCGGGCGCGGCAGGATGCCCAGGCGTGTCGCCGTGACCACGGCCTCCAGCTGGCTGTGGGCGCCCAGTTTCACCAGGACGCTCTTCACATGCCCGCGCACCGTGTGCCGGCTGAGCACGAGCCGGTCCGCGATCACCTTGAGACCGTGTCCCTGGGCGAGCAGGGCCAGCACCTCGTGCTCCCGGCGGGTCAGCCCGCTCCGCTCCCACTGCTGCTCGGGCAGCCGCGCCGCCAGCGTCGACTCCTCCACCAGGAGCTTGCCGTCGGCCGTGGTCCGGATCGCGGTGAGGATGTCCCCGAAAGCGCTGTGCTTGGCGAGGAAGGCCGAGGCGCCCGCCGCCACCGCCCGTGCCAGCTGGTCGGGGGTCGCGTCCGCGGTGAGGACGACCACCCGGGTGGAGGGATGAGCGGCCTTCAGCAGCCGGGTGCCCTCGATGCCGTCCCTGCCCGGCAGATGGATGTCCATGAGCACCACGGAGGGCGGCCGACGGGCCGCCTCCCGCAACGCCTCGTCGACCGTGCCCACCGCGTCGCCGCAATCCAGGTCGGGCTGCGCCGCGATGGCGATGGCCAGGGCGTCGGCCAGTGCGCGCTGGTCTTCGACCACGAGCACGCGGATCATCCCGGATCCTCCCCCTCCGGATGGCCGGCTCTCCCTGGCCGGTTGTGGCGATGCGCTTTCGAGCGTAGTGCCGTACGGGGTCGGCAGGACCCGGCCGTACTCGGAAATGTGTTCCCCGTGTCTGGCCCAACGGCGTTGTCACGGTCCAGAGTTGAGCCCGGAAGCGTGGTTCTTCGCCCCCGCCGCCCCTACCCGTCCCATCCCTGGGGGCTGCGCCCCCGGACCCCCGCTTGTCGGCCTGAACGGCCTCGTCCTCAAACGCCGGACGGGCTAATAGTCAGCCTCTCCGGCGTTTGAGGAGCGGGGGTTCGGGGGCGGAGCCCCTGAGTAAGGGACGATGGGGGTCCCCCCGCTCGAGCGAAGCCGAGAGTGGGGGAGGGTAGGGGCGGCGGGGGCGACATCAATGACTGACGACGGGCCGCGGAACCTCTACGAGGCCATGATGCTGGCCGCGCCGGACGGCATCGTCGCGGTGGACGCCGACGGCTGCGTCCGCGCCTGCAACCCGGCCGCGGCGACCCTTCTGGAGCGCCCCGCGGACGAACTGATCGGCTCCGTCCTCGGCTTCCCGCTGGTCCACGGCGAGGCCACCGAGGTCACGCTGGTCCTGCCCAACGGCCGCAGCAAGGTCGTCGAGATGCGGGTCACCCTGGCCCGCCTCGACGGCCGCCACCTGTACGTGGCCGCGCTGCGCGACGGAACCCGCCGACGGCAGGCGGACCACGTCCTCCAGTCCGCCCTGGAACACCAGAGCGTGGTCGTCGCCGTGGCCGCGCACCAACTGCACAACCCACTCGCCGCCCTGGGCGCCCTGGTGCACGTACTGAAGGAGCCGCCGCCCGGTCTGACGGACGAGGGACGGGCGGAGCTCGTCGAGCGGATCGCCGAGCGCACGGCCCGACTGCAGTCGCTCGTCCGCAAGCTGCTCACCGCCGCCCGCATCGACGGGGCGTGGCAGCAGGGGGTGCCGGAGGCGGTGGAGGTGCTGGACTTCCTCCTGGAACGGCTCGCCGAGTCCGCGGCCCGCGGCCGTGATCTGCGACTGGCCGTGCCGGCGCAGCTGGTGGCCCGCGTCGACCGGGTCGGCTTCGCCGAGATCTTCACCAACTACCTGGAGAACGCGCTCGCCTACGGCCGGGAGCCCGTGGAGATCACGGCGCGTGCCACCGGCGGACGCATCGAGCTGTCCGTCGCGGACCACGGTCCTGGTGTGCCCGAGTCCTTCGTCCCGCACCTCTTTGAGCGCTACCGCCGCGACCCCGCCACGGCGGCGGCCACCGAGGGCACCGGCCTCGGCCTGTGGATCGCCCGCAGCCTGGCCCGCGCGAACGGCGGCGACGCCTGGTACGAACCCGGCCGACCGAACGGCGCCGTGTTCTGCGTGAGCCTGCCCCAAGAACGCGACCCGGACGACGCGAGCCGCCCGACGTGACCCCTCCGACGCGAGCCCCAGGACGTGAGCCCCAGACATGAGTCCCAGTACGTGAACCTTCCTCAGGAGCCGCCCAGCTCAAGGGCGTAACGCACCTCCGGCACCTCGGTGCCCTCCACCTCGAAGGGCTCCTCCGTGCCGTCCGGTGCGAAACCGGCCTTCTCGTAGAAGCGGCGCGCGTTCGTGTTCTCCTGGAGCACCCACAGCAGCATCCGGCCGTGCCCCGCGGTCGTGCAGCGGGCGACGGACTCCCGAAGAAGGGCGCGGCCCACACCCCGCGCGAGCCGGTCGGGGTCCACGTAGATCGCGTACAACTCGGCCTCCGCGGTGCGGACTTCACCCTCCCGATACGGCCCGTGGCACGCCCAGCCGACGACGACGCCGTCCCACTCCGCGACCAGGTTCACCACGCCCTCGACGGCCTGCTCGAAGCGGGCCCGCAGCCGCCCGACGTCGTCCGCCGGATCGAGCCCGTCCAGGTACGCCTGCGGCATCATCCCCTTGTACGCCGTCTGCCAGCCGCGCACGCGGATCTCTGCCACGCGGGGACAGTCGGCCAGGACCATCTCGCGTACGCGAAGGGCAGGAGCGAGGGCGGGAGACGGGGAGCGGGGGCGTTCGTCCATGGCGGCACCCTAGGCGGCCGTGGGCTAGGGAGCCCGTGAATTCCGGCGGGCCTGCGGACGGGCCGCGGGCGACACCCGTGGCTCACTCGGGCAGCAGCGCGAACGCCTCGATCTCCATCAGGAACTCCGGGCCCACCAAGGCGGCGACCTGCACGGCCGAGGCGGCCGGGAGGCGGCCCGCGGACATGTGCTCGTCCCGGGCCGCGCGGACGGCCGGCATGAAGGCCATGTCCGTGACGAAGAAGGTCAGTTTGACCACGTCGTCGAATGTGGCCCCCGCCGAGGCCAGACAGCGCCGCAGATTCTCGAAGACCTGACGGGCCTGTGCCGCCGGATCGCCCTCCCCGACGAGCTTGCCGTCCTCGTCGAGCGCGAGCTGGCCCGAGACCGCCACGAAGCGGCCCGTGCCCATGACGACGTGGGTGTACGCGGTGGCGGGGGCGACCCCGTCGGGGGCGGAGATGCGTTTCAGTTCGGCCATGCATCCATCGTGCACCACGCCACTGACAACGCCCCCGACGGGCAGCCGCCGCTCACCTGCCGGGGCTCAGCCCCGGAATCCGAGCAGCCCGTGCAGCGTCGCGCCGCGCGACGAGCCCGAGGCCTTCTTGCTCAGCGGTGACGGGTCGGGCAGCGGCTTGCACACCGCGTCGACCTCACCGCCACTGCGCGGCACCCTGCCGTCGGCCAGATACGTGGCCAGGTGCTTGTCCAGGCAGGCGTTGCCGCTCAGCGTGACACCGTGGTTGCCGCCGCCCTGCTCGACCACCAGGCTGGAGTCGCCCAGCAGATGATGGACCATGACACCGCCCTCGTACGGGGTGGCCGCGTCGTTGGTCGCCTGGAACAGCAGCACCGGCGGCACCGAGTCGTTGGAGACGTCCACGGGCTCAAGGGAGTCCGTCGGCCAGAAGGCGCACGGCGCGTTGTACCAGGCGTTGCTCCAGGTCATGAAGGGCGCCTTCTCGTACACCTCCCAGTTGTCCTCGCGCCACTGCTCCCAGTCGCGCGGCCAGGACGCGTCACGGCACTGCACCGAGGTGTAGATGCTGTAGCTGTTGTCGCCCGCGGGGTCGACGGCACCGAAGTTCTCGTACGCCTCGACCAGCGGGTCGTCGTTCTTGTCGTTCACGAAGGCCGCGAACGCCTCGGCGAGATACGGCCAGTAGCCGTTGTAGTAGCCGCCGGGGACGAACGTGTCCTCCAGTTCGGAGGCGCCCACCGTCTTGTCCGCGGGCTTCTTCGCCAGCGCCGCCCTCATCGCGTACCACTTGGCCTCGATCTTCTCCGGATCGGTGCCGAGCTTGTAGGTCGCGTTGTGCTTGGCGACCCAGGCCATGAAGGCCCGGTGACGGTCGTTGAAGGCGTAGTCCTGCGCGAGGTTGTCCTCGTACCAGACCCCGGTGGGATCGACGATGGAGTCGAGCACCATGCGCCGTACGCGGTCCGGGTGGAGCTTCGCGTAGACGGCGCCGAGGTAGGTGCCGTACGAGTACCCGAAGTAGTTGATCTTCTTGGCGCCGAGGGCGTGCCGGATCGCGTCCATGTCCTGGACCGCGCTCACGGTGTCGAGGTACGGCAGCAACTTGCCGTACTTCGTGCCGCACGCCTTCGCGAAGGCCTTGACCCGGTCGAGGTTGGCCTTCTCCAGAGCGGGGGTGGTCGGCAGCGAGTCGGGGCGTACGGGCGTGAAGTGCCCCGGCCTGCAGTTCGGGGCGGGCTTGCTGGCGCCGACGCCGCGCGGGTCGAAGCCGATGACGTCGTACTGCGAGGCCACCGCCTTCGGCAGCGTGGACGCGACGAACCCGGCGAGCGTGAGACCGCTGCCGCCGGGGCCGCCCGGGTTCACCAGGAGCGGTCCCTGGGACTTCTTGGCGGTGTGCGGGACCCGCGACAGCGCGAGCGTGATGCGCTCGGCGCCCGGGTTCGTGTGGTCGAGCGGCACCTTCAGGGACGCGCACTGGAGCGTCGGATAGGAGGTGGTGCCGCACTTCTTCCAGGTGAGCTTCGCCTGGTCTGCGGAGAGCGTGGTGCGCGGTGCGGTCGCGGAGTCCGCGCTCGCGCCGGCCGGGATCGCGGTGACCAGTCCGGCCACCACGGCAGCGGCACCGCACAGAGCGACTGCGCGTCGGTTCACGATGAATCGCCTCGCATGGATGTTCCGGGCAGGGATTCTGGCCTGATCCTCGGGCCGGAGGTCCGGGGGTTGTCCCCCGGGGAGATGCAGCATCGGACCTCCCAGGACGGAGGGTGTGGGCCGTGTTCGCCACGGCCTTCGCCGTATCGTCCCGGGGTGGGCGCCCGGAAGAACCGATTCCGACAGGAGTTTGACCCGATCGGGCCGCGCGATGCGCCCGGATGCAGCTGAGAAGCGCTGGTCGGAGCGGGTGCCGATGTCGGTGTCGGTGTCGGTGTTGGTCAGAGAAGAGTGAGCTGGGTCGGCTCCGGGACGGCCGGTTCGGCGGGTGCCGGGATCCTGCGCGGCATCCCCGCGCGCGTGGGACCGATCCCGTACTCCTCGGCCAGTTCGTGGACCTGACGGGTGATCCGGCGCTGGTACCACTTCGGCGCGTAGGCGCCCTCCGCGTACAGCCGCTCGTAACGGCGCACCAGATACGGGTGGTGGTGTGCCAGCCAGCTCATGAACCACTCGCGCGCCCCCGGCCGCAGATGCAGCACGAGCGGCGTGACCGAGGTCGCGCCGGATGCCGCGATCGCCCGTACCGTCGCGCGGAGCTGGGACGGATCGTCGCCCAGGAAGGGGATCACCGGGGCCATCAGGACCCCGCAGTCGATGCCGTGCTCGCTCAGCGTGCGGACGGCGTCGAGGCGGCGCTCGGGGGCGGGAGTGCCCGGCTCCACGGTCCGCCACAGCTCGTGGTCGGTGAAGCCCACCGATACGGAGATCCCGACCTCGGTCACCGAGGCCGCCTGCTTCAGGAGGTCGAGGTCACGCAGGATCAGCGTGCCCTTGGTGAGGATCGAGAAGGGGTTCGCGTGGTCGCGCAGGGCCGCGATGATGCCGGGCATCAGCTGGTAGCGGCCCTCGGCGCGCTGGTAGCAGTCCACGTTCGTGCCCATCGCTATGTGATCGCCGAGCCAGCGCCGCGAGCCGAGATGCCGACGCAGCAGCTCGGGGGCGTTCACCTTCACCACGATCTGGCTGTCGAAGCCGAGGCCCGTGTCGAGGTCCAGATAGCTGTGGGTCTTGCGGGCGAAACAGTAGACACACGCGTGCGTGCACCCCCGATAGGGGTTGACCGTCCACTCGAAGGGCATGCGCGAGGCGCCCGGCACCCGGTTCACGATCGACTTGGCCCGGATCTCGTGGAACGTGATCCCACGGAACTCCGGGGTGTCGAACGTACGTGTGGTCACCGCGTCCGCGCCGAACAGCGCGGCGTCCCTCGGCAGGTTGCCGCCGGACTCCACTGTGAGGTTCTCCCAGCGCATGACGCCTCCTCGGTAGCACTGGACACAGAATAGAACACATGTTCCCTTGATCGTGCGAACTCACTTTCGACGGGCGTGGCGTCCGAGGCTCCGGGGCCTTGAGGGGACCCCGATTTGGGCGGCTCGGCCGCCTGATGGTTGGCTGAGCGCTGACCCCCGAGATCCCGAGTGCTGGAGGAACGCAATGGCGCAGGTCGAGGCCACCACTGAGCGAGTCGTAGCGGCTCAGCCCGACGACGTGTTCGACGCGCTGGCCGACTACACCGGCACGCGTCCGAAGGTCCTGAGCGAGCACTTCAGCGAGTACGAGGTGCGCGAGGGCGGCGACGGCGAGGGCAGCCTCGTCCACTGGAAGCTCCAGGCCACGAGCAAGCGCGTCCGCGACTGCCTGCTCGAAGTGAGCGAGCCCACCGACGGCGAACTCGTCGAGAAGGACCGCAACTCCTCGATGGTGACCACCTGGCGGGTCACCCCGGCCGGCGAGGGCAAGTCCCGGGTCGTCGTGACCTCGGTGTGGAACGGCGCGGGCGGCATCGGCGGCTTCTTCGAGAAGACCTTCGCGCCCAAGGGTCTCGGGCGGATCTACGACGAGGTGCTGGCGAAGCTCGCCACCGAGGTCGAGAAGTAGCTCTCGGGGCGGTCCCGGTGGGCGCGTGCACGCGCTCGGCCGGGCGATTCTCACGCTCACCGTTTCGAGTGGTTTTCGGTATGGCTCCGTCGTACGCCGTAGGGCTCCCACCGGCGGTTACGCCTGTTGAGCTCCACTGACGGGCGACTCGTCGCGCTTGCTCCCAGTTGTCGCGTAATGCGAGAAATGGGCCGCGCAGGCGCGACGAGGGGAGCAGCACGTGGGCGGGACGACTCTGGCGGCGAGCGAACGCGGCGTTTCGGCTCCGGTCCCCGACACACCCCAAGGACCGCCCGAACCACCGCAGTTCGAGGCGCTCAGCCCGGGCCGCGTGCGGATGGTGTTCGTCGCGCTGATGCTGGCGCTGCTGCTCGCCGCGCTGGAGCAGATGATCGTCGCCACCGCCCTCCCCAGGATCGTCGGGGAGTTGCACGGCCTGGACCGGATGTCCTGGGCCATCACCGCGTATCTGCTCACGGCCACCGTCGGGCTGCCCGTCTACGGCAAGCTCGGTGACCTCTACGGCCGCAAGGGCGTCTTCCAGTTCGCGATCGTCGTCTTCGTGATCGGCTCCGCGCTGGCCGGATGGTCGCGCACCATGGACCAGTTGATCGCCTTCCGCGCACTCCAGGGCGTCGGCGCCGGCGGACTCATGATCGGCGTGCAGGCGATCATCGCGGACATCGTGCCGCCCCGGGAACGCGGCCGCTTCATGGGCCTGATCGGCGCCGCCTTCGGCCTCGCGTCGGTCGCGGGACCGCTGCTCGGCGGCTACTTCACCGACCACCTCTCCTGGCGCTGGTGCTTCTACATCAACGTGCCCTTCGGCCTGGTCACGCTCGTCGTCGTCGCCGTCGTGCTCAAACTGCCGAAGCCGACCTCCCGGCGCCGCCTCGACGTCCTCGGCGCCCTGCTGCTCGCCGCCGCCTCCACCTGCCTGGTCCTGCTGACCAGTTGGGGCGGAACGGAGTACGCGTGGGACTCGCGCGTCATCCTCGGACTCGGCGCGGGAGCCGTCGCCGCGACGACCCTGTTCCTCGTCGTCGAGCACTTCGCGGTCGAACCCCTCATGCCCCTGCGGCTGTTCCGCGACGGGGTCTTCAACGTCACCGCCCTGGTGGGCGTGATCGTCGGGGTCGCCCTCTTCGGAGCGGCCAGCTATCTGCCCACGTACCTGCAGATGGTCGACGGCGCCACCGCCACCGAGTCCGGTCTGCTCATGCTCCCGATGATGGCCGGCATCGTCGGCGCCTCGGTCGTCTCGGGCCAACTCATCAGCCGCACCGGCCACTACAAGATCTACCCGATCCTCGGCGGCGCCCTGTCCGTACTCGGCATGTGGCTCCTGGCACGGCTCGAAGTCGGCACACCCCGGCTGCACTACAGCGTCTGGATGGCCGTACTCGGCGCCGGGATCGGCCTGGTCATGCCCGTACTGATCCTCGCCGTGCAGAACTCCGTGGAACCCCGCGACCTCGGCACCGCGACCAGCGCCAACAACTACTTCCGGCAGATCGGCGGCAGCGTGGGCGCCGCGGTCTTCGGCACCCTCTTCGCCGACCGGCTCGCCGACTCCCTCGCCGAACGGCTGCCCGCCGGGGCCGGCCTGCCCGACCCCGAGTCCATCACCCCGCAGCTCGTCCACGCACTGCCCGCCGAGCTGCGCGACGGCTACATCGCGGCCTACGCCGACGCCATGCCGCGGATCTTCCTCTACCTCGTGCCGGTGCTCGTCCTGGGCCTGCTCGTCGCCTTCTTCCTCAAGGAGAAACCGCTGGTGTCCCACCACACCCCTGCCGCCCCCGAGACCACCGCGACTTTCAACTCCTCGGTCCCGCAGGCGCTCCCCCACCCTCCGGGCGGGGGGACCCCCATCTCGCTTCGCTCGACATACGCCGCCGGGGTGCCCGTCTGCGGCACCGTCCAGCACCCCGACGGAACCGTCGTGCCCCGCGCCGCGCTCACCCTCATCGACGTCGCGGGACAGCAGATCGGACGGGGCGCGAGCGGGGACGACGGACGGTACGCGCTATCGACGCCCGGCGCGGGGTCGTACGTCCTCATCGCCGCGGCCGGCGGGCACCAGCCGCAGGCCGTCAGCGTCACCGTCGGGGAGCGGCCGGTCGAGCTGGACGTCGTCCTCGGGGGCGCCGGACGGCTGGCGGGGAGCGTGGTGACGGCGGACGGGACGCCCGTACGGGACGCGACCGTCACGCTCACGAACGTGCACGGTGAGGTGGTCGCCACGACACGCAGTGGGCGTGAAGGGGGTTACGTCATCACGGAGTTGGTGGCCGGGGAGTACACGCTGGCCGCGAGTGCGCCGGCCTTTCGGCCCGCCGCCCTGCCGGTGAGCGTGCAGGCCGCGCGGGAGACTCGCCAGGATGTCGAGCTCGCCGGTGGGGCGGTGCTCCGGGGGACCGTGCGGGCCAGTGGGGGGCGGCCCGTCGAGGACGCACGGGTGACGCTGCTGGACGCCGCGGGGAATGTGGTGGACACGTTGACCACCGGGGGTGACGGAACGTTCCGGTTCGTTGATCTTTCCTCGGGGGAGTACACGGTGATCGCCGCGGGGTATCCGCCGGTGGCTACCGTTTTGCAGGTGGCCGGGGGTGGGCGGACCGAGCGGGATCTGCAGTTGGGGCACGAGGATTGAGGGTTGTGCGTCGGCCACGGGCCGGTGGGGGCTGGGCGCGCAGTTCCCCGCGCCCCCGGAAAGAGCCCCTGTCGGGGCGCGGGTGTGCGCCGGAGTTATTTCCCTCAATGCCACACATGGCAACCAGGCGCGGACGTACCGTGGTTGTGGCGGTACAGATCTTGCGGACCGTGGGGAGAGAGGGCCTGGGCCATGGACCGTGGCACCGAGAGGGGCACAGCTCACGGCCGTGCGGGCGGTAACGGGGTCGCGGCGGGCCGGATTCCGTTGGCCGTGGTGGTCGTCGACCGCGAAGGTCTGGTCTCGCACTGGAGCCGGGGCGCCCGGCGGCTGTTCGGGGCCGTCAAGGACGAGGCGGTGGGACGGCCCGCCGTCGATCTGCTGCCCGTGTCCGGTGCCCTGCCCGATGACGACGAGGTCGCCCCCTACGGCGCGTACTCGCCGTACGACGGCCTCGGACCCGACCTGGAGTCGTCCCTCGACGGACGGCTCTCCTATCCGGCGGCGGGGCGCGCGCGGTTGTCGGCGCCCGACAGCGACCGGATCGACGTGCTGTGGTGGGCGTATCCGCTGGTGGGGCCGGGCCCCGAGCGGCTGCTCGTGCTCGCCGCCGACGCGGGCGGGCTGCGCCACGAGGACACCGGCGCGGGGTCGGCCGTGGAGCGCATCGCGCCCGGGTTCGCGCTGCACACCGACTTCCCCGGCGCCGAGGAACTGGCCCGCAGGCTGCCCGAGATCCTCCCCAGCATGAGTGTCGGGGAGAGCGCCCGCATCGTCGCCCAGGTTCTCGAACTGGGTTATCCCGTCCTGGAGTTCAGCCAGAACGACCGTGTGCCCGTCACCCCCGACTGGGGCGTGCCCCGGCGCGCCGAGCGCAAGGCGCGCCAGGAGAGGGCGGCCGCTGCCGCCGCGACAGGCGCACCCCTGCCGCAGGACGAACCCGACGAGGGCGAGGACCTCGAATACTCCGCGGTCCGCGAGCGCCTGGAATTCCTCAACGAGGTCAGCGGGCGGATCGGCACCTCCCTCGACCTGTCCCGCACCATCGTCGAGGTCAGCCGGGCCGTGGTCCCGCGCTTCACCGACGTGGCCGGGACCTATCTCCGCGAACAGGTCGTCGCGGGTGAGGGCTTCCCCGAGGGCGTGCCCGACACGACCACCATGTGGCACCGGGTCGCCGTGGAGCACACCGACGAGCCGGGCCGCTGGGACGACGTCGTGCCCGTCGGCGAGGCCATGCCGTTCCCGGCACACACCCCGTTCTTCCAGTGCATGACCACCGGCGACCCCGTCCTGGTGCCCCGCATCAGCGAGCAGATGGGGCACATGATCGCCGCGCAGTTCGAGAAGCGCGACATCCGGCCCCTCATCACGGGCCGCTCCATGCTGGTCGTGCCCCTCAAGGCCCGCAACGTGGTCCTCGGCTTCATGATCCTGCTGCGCCACCCCGAGCGCGTCGAGTTCAACGACATGGACCGCGTCACGGGCGCCGAACTCGCCGCCCGCGCCGGGCTCGTACTCGACAACGCCCGGATGTACACGTACCAGGAGAGCGTCGCCGAGACCCTCCAGGACAGCATGCTGCCGCACATCGCGCCGCGCATGGCGGGCTGCGACATCGCGACCCGCTATCTGCCGGGCACGCTGCTGGGGCGGGTCGGCGGCGACTGGTTCGACTCGGTCAAACTGCCCGGGTCACGGACCGCGCTCGTCGTCGGCGACGTGATGGGTCACGGGCTCAACTCGGCCGCGATGATGGGCCAGTTGCGCACCGCCGTACAGACCATGGCGGCCCTCGACCTGCCGCCCGCCCAACTCCTGCGCAACCTCGACGACTTGGCGCAGCGCCTCGGCGAGCACTACCTCGCGACCTGCCTGTACGCGGTGTACGACCCCATCGAGAGCGAGCTGCAGATAGCCAACGCGGGCCATATCCCACCGGTGTTGGTCCGCGCCGAGGACGGCCGCAGCGATCTGCTCGACCTGCCCACGGGTGCGCCCATCGGCGTCGGCGGGGTGCCCTTCGAGTCCGTAGGAGTCCGGGTGGCGCCCGGCGACCGGCTCGTGATGTGCACCGACGGCCTGGTCGAGGTCCGCGGTGAGGACATCGGTGTCGGACTCGCCACGCTCTGCGAGTCCGCCGCGCACCCGGCCGCCTCCATGGACGACGCCTGCGACACCATCATCCGCGCCCTCAACACCCGCGGCGGACGCAAGGACGACGTGGCGCTCCTGATGGCCCGGCTCAACGGCATCGAACCCGAGGACGTCGCCCGGTGGCGGATCGGCCACGACCGGAAGGAGGTCGGCAGGGCGCGTGCCGTGGTCCGCGAACAGCTTCATGTGTGGGGACTGAACTCCCTTGTCGACCCGACCGAGTTGATGGTCAGCGAGCTCGTCACCAACGCCGTACGCCACTCCCACAGCCGGCCCATCGAGCTGCGGCTCGTCCGGGGCGAGACGCTGCTGTGCGAGGTGGACGACGACGACCACACCCTGCCGACGCTGCTCAGCGCGCGCCCGCTCGACGAGTTCGGGCGCGGGATGCGTGTCGTCAGCACGCTGGCGCGGGAGTGGGGGACCAGCCGGACGAGCTCCGGCAAGACGGTGTGGTTCGAGCTGACCTTGCCTCGCCGTTAGCTCTGTCGGTCTGTCGGTCCTGCCCCGCTGCCGGGTCCTGGAGAGTGCCGGTTTCTGGGGAGTGAGGGGCACGAGGGGCGCACATCGGCGTGCGGCTGTCGAATGAGCCGTGAAGGTGTGCGCCGCGTGCTTGTCGCTTCACTCCGGGCGCGATAAACCGGACTGCCCGTCACTTTTCGGCGGTCCGTGGTCGCGTCCTGGGGAGCTTTCATGAGTGTGACGACTCGGTACAGAGAGGCCTGGGAGGGCTTCTGGCGTGAGGCTCCCGGCGAGCAGGGGGCCGTCTTCTGGGACGCCGAGCCCGCGGTCACGGTCGGGATCCACCTCGCGCTGTTCGAACCGCACCTGACGGCCCCCGGCCTGCCTCTCGTGGACCTGGGGTGCGGCAACGGGACCCAGACGCGGTTCCTCGCCGACCGCTATCCGCATGTCATCGGTGCCGATCTGTCGGCTGCCGCCCTCGATCACGCCCGGCTCGCGGACCCGGCGGGGCAGGCCTCCTACCGGCTGTTCGACGCGGCCGAGAAGGTCGAGGCGGAGACGCTCCACGCGGAGCTCGGTGACGCGAACGTGTATATGCGGGGTGTTCTGCATCAGTGCGAGCCGGATGATCGGCAGCCGTTGGTTGATGGGCTTGCCGCCCTTGTGGGTGACCGGGGGCGGGCCTTCGTCGTGGAGCTTGCGGAGGCGGCGGGGGTGATCCTGCGGGGGATTGCGCAGGGGCCGGGCGGGCCGCCGGCCAAGCTGGCGCCCGTGTTCCGGCATGGGATCGCGCCGGGGGAGGTGGCTGATGCCGCTGTGCCCGAGTATCTGCGGGCTGCTGGGCTTGTCGTTCTGGCGAGTGGGGAGCTGCCGCTTGTGACGACGGAGTCTCTGGCGGACGGTACGCGGATCGAGTTGCCGTCGAAGTGGGTTGTGGTGGGGCGGGGCTGATCGACGGGGGTTGTGGGTCGGCTGCGGGCGCGTGGGGGCTGGTCGCGCAGTTCCCCGCGCCCCTGACGGGGCGCAGGTTGCCGCACGCCTGAAGGGGCGCCGGTGATCGCAGCATCGCGGCGCGCTGGATGCAAGCCGGCGCACCCTTGGCCCGTACAGAGGTATGTGACATAGTACTAGCGTGACCAAGTCGCTGACCTGCGATGTTGTGGTCGTCGGGGCCGGGATGGTCGGGGCGGCCTGTGCTTTGTACGCGGTTCGGGCGGGGCTGAGTGTCGTTCTGGTGGACCGGGGGCCGGTGGCCGGGGGCACGACCGGGGCGGGGGAGGGGAACCTGCTCGTCTCGGACAAGGAACCGGGGCCCGAGCTCGAACTCGCCCTGCTGTCAGGGCGGTTGTGGGCCGATCTTGCCGCCGAGGCCGGAGTGGCCGGGGCCGTCGAGTACGAGGCCAAGGGCGGGGTCGTCGTGGCGTCCGCGCCTGAAGGGCTCGTCGCGCTGGAACGGTTCGCCGTCGGGCAGCGCTCTGCCGGTGTCGAGGCCGTGTCCGTCGACGCCGGTGAACTCCATGAGCTGGAGCCCTGCTTGGCTGAGGGGCTCGCGGGCGGGGTCCTCTATCCGCAGGACGCCCAGGTGATGCCGACACTGGCCGCCGCCCATCTCGTACGGCTCGCCCGCGCCGCCGGTGCCTCGCTGCGGACCGGCTGGACGGTCACGGAGGTGCTGCGCACGGCGGCGGGAGCGGTGAATGGAGTCCGTACATCGCATGGTGACATCCACGCGCCCGCCGTCGTCAACGCCGCCGGGACCTGGGGCGGGGAACTGGCCGCGCTGGCCGGGGTGTCCCTGCCCGTGCTGCCCCGGCGCGGATTCGTCCTGGTCACCGAGCCGCTGCCCCGCCGGGTGCGGCACAAGGTGTACGCCGCCGACTACGTGGCCGACGTGGCCAGTGACTCGGCCGCGCTGCAGACCTCCCCGGTGGTCGAGGGCACGGCGGCGGGACCGGTACTGATCGGGGCCAGCCGGGAACGGGTCGGCTTCGACCGCTCCTTCTCGCTGCCCGTCGCCCGGGCGCTCGCGGCGGGGGCGACCCGGCTGTTCCCCTTCCTGGCGGAGGTCAGGGCCATGCGCGCCTACCTCGGGTTCCGTCCGTACATGCCCGACCATCTGCCCGCGATCGGGCCGGACGCGCGTGTGCCCGGGCTCTTCCACGCCTGCGGGCACGAGGGCGCGGGCATCGGACTCGCCACCGGGACGGGCCACTTGATCGCGCAGGTGCTGGCGGAGAAGGCCCCCGATCTGGACCTCGCGTCGTTCCGCCCCGACCGCTTTCCGGATCCGGTGACCCAGGAGGCTCCGTGACGCCCCGCACTCCGCTCGACCTGGTCGACGCCCGGCCCGGGCCCGCCTTCACCGTCACCTTCGACGGCCGGGAGATCACCGTCCTGCCCGGTCAGACGGTCGCCGCCGCGCTCTGGTCGGCGGGCATCACGTCCTGGCGTACAACACGGGGGAGCGGCGAGCCGCGCGGTGTCTTCTGCGGCATCGGGGTGTGCTTCGACTGCCTGGTGAGCGTCAACGGGCGGGTGAACCAACGGGCTTGTCTGGTCCGGGCCGAGGCCGGGGACGTGATCCGCACACAGGAAGGGACCGGTCACCATGACTGAACGACGCCGCCTCGCGGTGATCGGCGCCGGCCCCGCCGGGCTCACGGCCGCCCTCGCCGCCGCTGCTCGCGGTGTGCGGGTGACCTTGGTCGACTCCGCCCCGCAGGCGGGCGGGCAGTTCTACCGCCAGACCGCCCCGGGGCTCGGGGCCCGCCGTCCGCAAGCACTGCACCACCAGTGGCGTACCTGGGAACGGCTTCGTGACGGACTCGCGGCGCACATCGACGCAGGACGTGTCACTCACCTGACGGATCATCATGTGTGGTTCGTGGAGCGGCAGTCCGGCACCGCCACTGCCGATGACACCGCCAAAGGCTCCTTCACCGTCCACGCTCTGCTCGGTCCCGAGCAGGAGGAGCCCGTCACCGTTCACGCGGACGCCGTGCTGCTCGCCACCGGTGGGTACGAGAAGGTGCTTCCCTTTCCCGGCTGGACCCTCCCCGGAGTGGTCACCGCGGGCGGGGCGCAGGCCATGCTCAAGGGCGGGCTCGTGCTGCCGGGGCGTACCGCCGTGGTGGCGGGGACCGGGCCGTTGCTGCTGCCCGTGGCCGTCGGGCTCGCCTCGGCCGGGGCGAGGGTCGCGGCCCTCGTGGAGTCCGCCGATCCCAGGAACCTCGCCCGGCAGGCCCGCGTGCTCGGGGCCCATCCCGCGAAACTCGCCGAAGGCGCCCGGTTCGCGGCCGAGTTGGCACGCCATCGCGTCGGAACCCGGTTCCGCAGCACGGTCGTCGCCGCGCACGGCACCGGCCGGCTCGAAGCCGTCACCGTCGCCTCGCTCGACGGTGACGGACGGGTCCGGCCGGGAACCGGGCGGCGCGTCCCCTGCGACACCCTCGCCGTCGGCCACGGCATGCTCCCGCACACCGACCTCGCCGAAGCGCTCGGCTGCCGTCTCGACGGGGTCGATGTCGCCGTGGACGACGAACAGCGCACCGACGTGCCCGGTGTCTGGGCCGCCGGCGAGACCACGGGGATCGGCGGCGCGGTGCTCGCGTCGGCCGAGGGCAGGATCGCCGGACTGTCCATCGCGGCGCGACTCGACTCCCGTACTCCCGAGAGGAGTTCGTACGTCTCGGCCGCCAAGACGCGTGCCGGGCTGCGGGAGTTCTTCGCCGCCGTCGACACGGTCTTTGTCCCGCCCGCCCATTGGACCGAGCAGGTCACCGACGACACCGTCGTGTGCCGGTGCGAGGAGGTGCCCGCCTCCGCGATCCGGGAGGCCGTCGACGAGCTCGGCGCCGGGGACGTACGCACCGTGAAACTGCTCACCAGGGCCGGGATGGGCTGGTGCCAGGGGCGGATGTGCGGCCCGGCGGTCGCGGGGCTCGCGCGCTGTCCGGAGGCACCCTCCCGACGGCCGTTCGCCCGGCCGGTGCCCCTCGGCGTGCTCGCTCGCGAGCCCGGCGAACCCTCATGACACGTCACCCTCCACCGAAAGCCCTCGACCGAACCCCTCCACCGAAAACTCTCTGCCGAGAACCCTCTGCCGAATCCGAAATCCCTCTACCGAATCCGGATGGGACCCTCATGACCGACGACAACGTCACCGACAACCGGCCCTGGCGCGGCGTCCTCGTCGCCACCGCCCTCCCGCTGAACGACGACCTCTCCGTCAACCTCGACAAGTACGCGGAGCACTGCACGTGGCTCGTCGAGAACGGCTGCGACGGGGTCGTGCCGAACGGCTCGCTCGGTGAGTACCAGGTGCTCACCCCGGAGGAGCGGGCCAAGGTCGTCGAGACCGCGGTGGCCGCGATCGGCGGGCGGCGCGTGATGCCGGGCGTGGCCGCGTACGGATCCGCCGAGGCCCGCCGCTGGGCCGAGCAGGCACGCGACGCCGGCTGCGCCTCCGTGATGCTGCTGCCCCCGAACGCCTACCGCGCCGACGAGCGCTCGGTCCTCGCCCACTACGCGGAGGTCGCGAAGGCGGGTGTGCCGATCGTCGCGTACAACAACCCCATCGACACCAAGGTCGACCTCGTGCCCGAGCTGCTGGCGAAGCTGCACGGCGAGGGGTACATCCACGGGGTCAAGGAGTTCTCCGGTGATGTACGACGTGCCTACCGGATCGCCGAACTGGCCCCGGAACTCGACCTGTTGATCGGCGCCGACGACGTGCTGCTGGAACTGGCGGTCGCGGGGGCCAAGGGCTGGGTGGCTGGTTACCCGAACGCTCTGCCCGCCGCGTCCGTCGCGCTGTACCGCGCCGCCGTCGCCGGAGACCTGGACACCGCGGGCAAGCTCTACCGCCAGCTGCACCCCTTGCTGCGCTGGGACTCGAAGACCGAGTTCGTGCAGGCCATCAAGTTGTCGATGGACATCGTGGGGCGGCACGGCGGTCCCGTACGGGCGCCGCGTGTGCCGCTCCTTCCCGAGCAGGAGCAGGCCGTGCGCGAGGCCACCGAACGGGCCGTCGCCGCCGGGCTCGCCTGAGCCCGTCCCACCACCTCGCCCGTCCCACCACCTCGGCGACACCGGGCGGCGCGGCACGGCCCGGCGGTACACCGGCGAACGCGAACTCGCGGGAGACCTACCCCTCAGGGAGACCTATGCGCAGCAAACTCGTCCTGCACGCCGTCGACTCGCACACCGAGGGCATGCCGACCCGGGTGATCACCGGAGGCATCGGCACGGTCCCGGGCGCGACCATGAACGAGCGGCGGCTGTACTTCCGTGAACACCGCGACGACATCAAGCAGTTGCTGATGAACGAGCCGCGCGGTCACTCGGCGATGAGCGGTGCGATCCTGCAACCGCCGACCCGCCCCGACTGCGACTACGGCGTCATCTACATCGAGGTGTCGGGCTATCTCCCGATGTGCGGGCACGGGACCATCGGTGTCGCGACCGTTCTCGTGGAGACCGGCATGGTCGAGGTCGTCGAACCGGTGACCACCATCCGCCTCGACACCCCGGCCGGTCTCGTGGTCGCCGAGGTGGCGGTGGAGGACGGTGCCGCGAAGGCGGTCACGCTCAAGAACGTGCCGTCCTTCTCCGTCGCCCTGGACCGCAAGATCGAGCTCGCCGACGGGCGGACGGTGACCTACGACCTGGCGTACGGCGGCAACTTCTACGCGATCCTGCCGCTCGACCAGTTCGGGCTGCCCTTCGACCGGGCCCGCAAGGACGACATCCTCGCGGCCGGGCTCTCGCTGATGGACGCCGTCAACGCCGAGGGGGAGCCCGTCCATCCCGAGGACCCGTCCATCCGGGGCTGTCATCATGTGCAGCTCACCGCCCCGGGCTCGACGGCCCGGCACTCACGGCACGCGATGGCCATCCACCCCGGCTGGTTCGACCGCTCACCCTGCGGTACGGGCACCTCCGCGCGCATGGCGCAGCTGCACGCCCGTGGCGAACTCCCCCTGAACACCGAGTTCGTGAACGAGTCCTTCATCGGGACCCACTTCACCGGCCGGCTCCTCGACACCACCGAGGTCGCCGGGATCCCGGCCGTCCTGCCAAGCTTCACCGGACGTGCCTGGGTCACCGGCACCGCCCAGTACCTGCTCGACCCCAGCGATCCGTTCCCGGCGGGCTTCGTCCTCTGAAGCCCCCGCGAACCGCGCGAGATCCCCGCCCGACCTCACGCCCGCCCGCTCCACGACACGCCCGCCCGCTCCACCTCACGCACCGCCCGTTCCAAGGAGACCCCCGGATGCCCGCCCAGCGCGCCAGCGCCCCCGCCCTGCCCACGCTGGGCGGCAAGAAGCCCAGCTACCGCGAGCGAGTCGCGGACGCGCTGCGGGCCGCCCTCATCGCGGGGGAACTTCGCCCGGGCGAGGTGTACTCCGCACCCGGCCTCGCCGCCCGCTTCGGTGTCTCGGCCACGCCCGTCCGCGAGGCCATGCTCGACCTCGCCAAGGAGGGCCTGGTCGACACCGTGCCGAACAAGGGCTTCCGGGTCACCGCCGTGTCCGAGAAGCAGCTCGACGAGTACACGCACATCCGCTCGCTCATCGAGATCCCCACGACCGCCTCACTCGCCGCCACCGCCGATCCCGCCGCCCTGGAGGCACTGCGCCCGGCCGCCCAGGAGAGCGTCACCGCGGCCGCGACCGGTGACCTCATCGCGCACGTCGAGGCGGACATGCGCTTCCACCTGGGCCTTCTCGCTCTCGCGGGCAACGAACACCTGGTCGAGGTGGTCCGCGACCTCCGCAAGCGCTCCCGCCTCTACGGCCTGCACGCGCTGGTGAAGGCGGGCCGCCTGGAGGCCTCCGCCGCCGAGCACCTGGACATCCTCGACGCGCTCATCGCCCGCGACGAGGAGGCGGTACGGGCCGTCATGACCCGCCACCTCGGACATGTACGGGGGTTGTGGGCGGCCGAGTGACCTCGGCGGCGACACGCTGCCGGGCAACCCGCCTCATCCGCACCTCCATGCTCTCCTGAGTGCGCCCCGGCAGCCGCGAGAAGGACGCACGTTGAGCAAGCGCATCCGCAGGTCTCCGCTCTTCCGTAGCTCTCCGCTCCTCCACGGATCCCCGCTCCCCGAGAGATCCGCGCTCCTCCACAGATCCCCGCGCCTGCGCGGATCCCTGGTCGCCGCCGTCGTTGCTGTCGCCGTGGCCGCGCCGGCCGTCCACGCCCCGGGCGCCTCCGCCGCGGTCGCCTCCCCGGAGACCGAGGCCGCCGCGGAGGCCCCCGACCACGATCTGCTGAGCGAAAGGGGCGAGCGGACCCGGCGCGCCCGGGCCCTGGCCGTCGCCAAGGTCGCCGCGGGGCAGGCGACGCCCGAGACGCGCGGCTCCTCGCAGCGCATCGAGTACCGCGAGGGCTCGTACGCGGAGACGGCCCGCACTTCGGACCGGATCTTCGTGCTGCCGGTGGAGTTCAGCGACTACACGCACAACCGGATCCCCGAGCCCGACCGCGCCGCCGACAACGCCACGGTGTGGACCCGGGACTACAGCCGGGCCTACTACCAGCGGCAGATCTTCGGCACGGCGGACGAGGCCGCGGGCGACACCCTCAGGTCGTACTTCCAACGCCAGTCCAGCGGCGTCTACTCGATCACCGGCACCGTCCACGACTGGACCCGTGTCGACCACCCCCTCGCGCACTACGGCACCGACACCTGCCGGAAGAACGGCGTGGCCGTCTCGACGTACTACTGCAACGAGCAGCTCGTCACCGACGGCCTCAACAGCTGGTACGAGGACCAGCGCGCGACGGGCCGGACCGCCGCCTCGCTGGCCAAGTACCTTGCCACGTACGACACCTGGGACCGCAACGACCACGACCGGGACGGGATCTTCAACGAACCCGACGGCTATCTCGACCGCGTGATGCTGATGTTCGCGGGGGAGTCGCAGGCCAACGGCGGCGGTGCCAACGGCACCGACGCCATCGGCTCCCACCGCGGCAGCGTCAGCTATCTCCAGTCCGGCGCGGGCAAGTTGGGCCCCGCCAACGGAAACCGGGACGGCGGCAGTCAGGTCGGTGACTCGGGCATCTGGGTCAACGACTACACGATGACCAACGAGAACAGGGGACTCGGCACTCTCGCCCACGAGTACGGCCACGACCTGGGTCTGCCCGATCTGTACGACACCTCGGGCGGCGAGAACTCGACCGGCTTCTGGTCGGTCATGTCGCACGGCTCACTGCTCTCGGACGAGGCCGAACTGTCCGCCCATCCCGCCGATTTGGGCGCCTGGGCCAAGCTGCGGCTCGGCTGGCTCGACCATGCGACCGCGCAGGCCGGTACGGCCTCGACCGTCGTCCTGAACCCGCTGTCGGTCCACTCCTCCACGCAGGGCAAGGAAGCCCTCCTGGTGAAACTCCCCGCGGACGCGGAAGGCAACGCGCGCTACTACGTCGTCGAGAACCGGCAGTACGTCGGCGAGGACAGATACCTCAAGTCCGGCCCGTTCCAGCTGGGTTGGCGCTCCACACTGCCCAAGCTCAAGGAACGGCTGCACTACGAGAGCGGGGCGCTGATCTGGTACTGGAACACCAAGTACCGGGACAACAGGACCAAGGCCAACGGCGGCCACGGTCAGATCCTGCCCGTCGACGCACACGCCGAGCCCGCCCTCGCCACCTCCGGGGCCGTGATCCGGGGCCGCCTCCAGACGTACGACGCCCCCTTCGGCCGCCGGCCCACCGCCGCGCTCACCTTCCACCAGAACGGTGTGAAGACGACGATCCCGTCCCGGCCGGGCGTCCCGGTCCTCGCCGGACCCGACGGCACCACGATCACCGTGGACGAGGAGTACCCCGACGGCCGAGTGAAGGTTTCGGTCGGTTCGTCCGGCTGACCGCCCTCCCCTGTGGGGCTCCTCCCGACTGCGATACAACTGGAGCATGGCAAAGATCCTCATCAGCGCCGACATGGAGGGCGCCACCGGGGTGACCTGGCCGGCCGACGTACTGCCGGGCACACCGCAGTGGGAGCGGTGCCGGTCGATGTTCACCTCGGACGTGAACGCGGCCGTCCTCGGCTTCCTCGACGGCGGCGCCGACGAGGTCCTCATCAACGAGGCCCACTGGACCATGCGCAACCTGCTCCTGGAGCAGCTGGACGAACGGGCGCAGATGCTCACCGGGCGGCACAAGTCGCTGTCCATGGTGGAGGGCGTGCAGCACGGCGACGTCGACGGCATCGCCTTCGTCGGCTACCACGCCGGCGCGGGCATGGAGGGCGTCCTCGCCCACACCTACCTCGCCAACTCCATCACCGGGGTCTGGATCAACGACGTACGCGCCAGCGAGGGCCTGCTCAACGCGCATGTCGTCGCCGAGTACGGAGTCCCCGTCGTCCTCGTCACCGGCGACGACGTGGCCTGCGAGGACGCGCTCGGTTACGCACCCGAGGCGCTGAAGGTCGCCGTCAAGGACCATGTCTCGCGGTACGCGGCCGTGTGCCGCACACCGGCGCGTACGGCGTCCGACATCCGCGCCGCGGCCAAGGAGGCCACGCGGCTCGCGGTGCGGCACGAACCCGTGGACGGCGGCCCGTTCACCGTGGCCCTGGAGTTCGACGCCGAGCACCTCGCGATGGCGGCCACCGTCGTCCCGGGCGTCGAGCGCATCGGGGAGCGGAAGGTCGCATACACCAGCCCGACCATGTACGAGGGGATTCGTACCTTCAAGGCGGTCACCACGATCGTCTCGGCCGCCGTGGAGGAGACCTATGGCTGACAACAAGAGCGCGACCGACGAGTACGCGACCGATGAGTACGCGGCCGGTGAGGGATCGGTCGGATCGGTCGACGGGCAGGCCCTCGACGAGGTCGTCCGGTTCACCTCCGACCTCATCAGGATCGACACGACCAACCGCGGCGGGGACTGCCAGGAGCGGCCGGCCGCCGAGTACGCGGCCGCGCTGCTCGCCGAGGCGGGCCTGGAGCCGACGCTCCTGGAGCGCACCAAGGGGCGTGCGAACGTCGTCGCGCGCTTGGAGGGCACCGACCCGTCCGCCGACGCGCTGCTCGTCCACGGTCACCTGGACGTCGTACCGGCGCAGGCGGAGGACTGGAGCGTGCACCCGTTCTCCGGGGAGGTCCGCGACGGAGTTGTCTGGGGCCGGGGCGCGGTCGACATGAAGAACATGGACGCGATGATCCTCGCGGTCGTACGGCAGTGGGCGCGCGCGGGCGTGCGCCCCCGGCGGGACCTTGTGATCGCCTTCACCGCGGACGAGGAGGCGAGCGCCGAGGACGGCTCGGGCTTCCTCGCCGACGAGCATCCGGGGCTCTTCGAGGGGTGCACCGAGGGCATCAGCGAGTCCGGCGCCTTCACCTTCCACGACGGCTCCGGCCGCGAGCTGTATCCCGTCGCGGCGGGCGAGCGCGGCACCGGCTGGCTGAAGCTCACCGCACGCGGCCGGGCCGGTCACGGCTCCAAGGTGAACCGGGAGAACTCGGTGACCCGGCTGGCCGCCGCGATCGCGCGGATCGGCGCCCACGAGTGGCCCGTACGGATCACCCCGACGGTCCGCGCCGCGCTCACCGAGATGGCCGCCGTGTACGGCATCGCGCCCGACTTCGACGACGTGGACGCTCTGCTGGACAAGCTCGGTCCTGCCGCCTCGCTCGTCGAGGCCACCGTGCGCAACAGCGCCAACCCCACCATGCTGAACGCCGGTTACAAGGTGAACGTGATTCCGGGGGAGGCCGTCGCCTACGTGGACGGACGCTATCTGCCCGGCACCGAGGACGAGTTCCGCGCGACCCTTGACCATCTCACCGGTCCGGACGTGGAGTGGGAGTTCCACCACCGAGAGGTGGCTCTGCAGGCACCGGTGGATTCGACTACGTACGCCAACATGCGTGCCGCCGTTGAGGAGTTCGCGCCCGAGGGGCATGTCGTGCCGTACTGCATGTCGGGCGGCACGGACGCCAAGCAGTTCTCGCGCCTCGGCATCACCGGATACGGATTCGCGCCGCTCAAGCTCCCGCCGGGCTTCGACTACCAGGCCCTCTTCCACGGGGTCGACGAACGTGTGCCCGTCGAGGCGCTGCACTTCGGCGTCCGGGTACTCGACCGCTTTCTGCGCACGGCCTAGGGAAAAATGGGGGACATCGTGCAGACCCTGGCCTACGGTTCCTGGCCCTCGCCCATCGACGCGTCGCTCGCCGCCGCGCACGACGGACACCCCGACTTCGTCGGCTTCGTCGGCGACGAGATCTGGTGGACCGAGCCCCGGCCGACCGAGGGCGGCCGCCGCACCCTGGTGCGCCGCCGCGCCGACGGCACCGAGGAATCGGTACTGCCCGCCCCGTGGAACGTGCGCAGCCGCGTCATGGAGTACGGCGGACAGCCCTGGGCCGGAGCGGTCGGCGACGACGGCCCGCTGGTGGTGTTCGTCGACTTCGCCGACCAGCGCCTGTACGCGTACGAGCCCGCCCGCCCCGACAAGGAGCCGCGCCCCCTGACCCCCGTGTCGTCGGTGGGTGGCGGACTGCGGTGGGTGGACCCGCGGATGCATCTCGAACTCGGCGAAGTCTGGTGCGTACTGGAGGAGTTCACCGGCGACGGGCCGACCGATGTCCGGCGGGTCGTCGCCGCGGTGCCGCTGGACGGTTCGGCCGCGCAGGACCAGGACGCGGTACGTGAACTCACCGACGGGCAGCACCGGTTCGTCACCGGGCCGCGGATCTCGCCCGACGGGCGGCGCGCGGTCTGGCTGGGCTGGGACCACCCGCGGATGCCGTGGGACGGGACCGAACTGATGGTGGCCGACGTCGGCCCGGACGGCACGTTCCGGGGGACCCGGAAGGCCGCCGGCGGCCCGGACGAGGCGATCGCCCAGGCCGACTGGTCCGCCGACGGCACGCTGCTGTACGCGAGCGACCGCTCCGGCTGGTGGAACCTCTACCGCGACGGCGAGGCCGTCTGCACACGCGAGGAGGAGTTCGCCGGGCCGCTGTGGACGGTCGGGCGGCGCTGGTTCGCGCCGCTGGACAGCGGACTGATCGCCGTCGTGCACGGCCGGGGCGCCACCGCGCTCGGCATCCTCGACCCGGAGACCGGCGAGGTCGTCGACGCGGCCGGGCCCTGGACCGAGTACGCGGCCACGCTCGCCGCCGACGGCAGCCGGGTCGCCGCCGTCGCGGCCAGCCCGCGCAGCGCCTACGAGGTCGTCGAACTGGACGCCCGCACCGGCCGGGCGAGGGTCGTCGGCGCCCCGCACGACGACCCGGTGGACCCCGCCCACTACCCGGAACCGCAGATCCGTACGTTCAGCGGGCCCGCCGGGCGCGAGATCCACGCGCACATCTATCCGCCGCACCACCCCGGCCATGTCGCCCCCGGCGACGAGCTCCCGCCGTACGTCGTCTGGGCGCACGGCGGTCCCACCGGCCGCGCCCCGCTCGTCCTCGACCTGCAGATCGCGTACTTCACCTCGCGGGGCATCGGTGTCGCCGAGGTCAACTACGGCGGATCCACCGGGTACGGCCGCGAGTACCGCAACCGGCTGCGCGAGCAGTGGGGTGTCGTGGACGTCGAGGACTGCGCGGCCGTCGCGCTGGCCCTCGCCGAGGAGGGCACCGCCGACCGCGACCGGCTCGCCGTCCGGGGCGGCAGCGCGGGCGGCTGGACCACGGCCGCGTCCCTGGTGAGCACCGACGTGTACGCCTGCGGGACGATCCTCTACCCCATCCTCGACCTGGCGGGCTGGGGCACGGGCGAGACCCACGACTTCGAGTCCCAGTACCTGGAGACCCTGGTCGGACCGCTCGCCGAGGTCCCCGGCCGGTACGCCGAGCGCTCGCCCACCGAGCACGCCGACCGTGTCACCGTGCCCTTCCTGCTCCTCCAGGGCCTCGACGACGTCATCTGCCCGCCCGCCCAGTGCGAGCGGTTCCTGGCCAGACTGGAGGAGCGGGCACGGCGGCTGCCGCACGCCTACATCGCCTTCGAGGGCGAGGGCCACGGCTTCCGGCGGGCCGACACGATGGTGCGGGCCCTGGAGTCCGAACTCTCCCTGTACGCCCAGGTGTTCGGCCTGAACCCGCCCGGCGTCCCCACTCTGGAGCTCGCCAAGTGAAGGGACTGGTGCGACCGCGGCGGCTGGTTCCCGGAGCCCGTGTCGCCGTCGTCGCGCCAAGCGGTCCCGTGCCCGAGGAGCGGCTGCAGGCGGGCCTCGACATCCTGCGCGGCTGGGACCTGGACCCGGTCGTGGCACCCCATGTCCTCGACCGGCACGGCACGTTCGACTATCTGGCGGGCACCGACGCCGACCGGGCCGCCGACCTCCAGTCCGCCTGGTGCGACCCGAGTGTGGACGCCGTGCTGTGCGCCCGCGGCGGCTACGGCGTGCAGCGCATGGCCGAGCTGCTCGACTGGGACGCGCTGCGGGCCGCAGGACCCAAGGTGTTCCTCGGCTTCAGCGACATCACGGCCCTGCACGAGGCCTTCGCGACCCGGCTGGGGCTCGTCACACTGCACGGGCCGATGGCCGCGGGCGTCGACTTCGTCAAGAACGCCCGCGCTCAGGAGCATCTGCGGGCGACTCTCTTCGAACCGGAGTCGGTGCGGATCATCACCTCGGCCGGAAGCGCGCTGGTGCCGGGGCGCGCCAGGGGCGTCCTCCTCGGCGGCTGCCTCAGCCTGCTCGCCGCCGACCTCGGCACACCCCACGCCCGGCCCTCGGCGCGCGGCGGACTCCTCTGCCTGGAGGACGTCGGCGAGGAGACCTACCGCCTGGACCGCTACCTCACCCAACTGCTGCGCGCCGGCTGGCTCGACGGCGTCACCGGGATCCTGCTCGGGTCCTGGGAGCGGTGCGACCCGTACGACCGGATCAGGGCGCTCGTCCTCGACCGGCTCGGCGGGCTCGGGGTGCCGATCGCCGAGGAGTTCGGCTTCGGGCACTGCGAGGGCGCGCTGACGGTCCCGTTCGGGGTGCCGGGGGAGCTGGACGCCGGGGCGGGGACGCTGACGCTGGACGTGCCCGCGCTGGCCTGAGCCGGTGACGGCCGTGCGGGCCGTGGCGGTCGTGCCGCCGGTCACGGCCGCGTGCCCGTACGCCCGCGTCACCCCAGTGGCCCCACGCCTCACCCGGAGGCACCTCTCACCGCGCGTGACCCCCGCTCCCCGGCCCATCCTGGTCGCATGAGCCCGAAGACCTCGGAGAGCAGCGGCGGCGGCAAGGCAGGCGGACGGAACCTGATGACGCCCGGGAGGGTGTCCGTCATCGCGCTCGCCGTGCTCGGGCTGATCTTCATCTTCGAGAACACCCGCGCCACCAAGATCCGCCTGCTGATCCCCGAGGTCACCATGCCCCTGTGGATGGCACTCCTCGGCACGGCGGTGATCGGCGCGCTGTGCGGGGCGTATTTCATGAAGCGCCGAATCTGACCGGCCGCGTACCGTAACGGGATGCATGGCATTACCGAATACCTCGCCGAAGGCTCCCGCGTGGGGATACGTCACTACACCCACGAGGACGGCGCCGAGTTCATCGCCCGGGCGCGTGAGAGCAAGGCGCTGCACCAGCCCTGGCTGTTCCCGCCGGCCAACGCGGCCTCCTACGCCTCGTACGCGGGACGGCTGATCGAGGATCCGACGAAGGCCGGGTTCCTGGTCTGCGAGAGGGACGGCGGAGGGATCGCCGGGTTCATCAACATCAACAACATCGTGGAGGGCGCCTTCCAGTGCGGGGCGCTCGGCTACGGGGCCTTCGCGCACGCGGCCGGGCGCGGGCTGATGGGGGAGGGGCTCGACCTGGTGGTGCGGTACGCGTTCGGCGGCCTCGGACTGCACCGGCTGGAGATCAACGTCCAGCCGGACAACGCCGCCTCGATCGCGCTGGCCCGCCGCTGCGGCTTCCGACTCGAGGGCTTCTCGCCGGAGTTCCTCTTCATCGACGGGGCCTGGCGGGACCATGAACGGTGGGCCGTCACCGCCGATATGATTCGAACATGAGTCCTATGCGGAATCTCGTCGTCCTGGACGCCCCGTCGAACCTGGGCCTTCGCCCACCGGCCCCGGGCACCGTCCCCGGCTGCTACAAGCTCGCCGGCGCCCTGCGCGAGCAGCGGATCGTGCAGCGGCTGCACGCCCTGGAGGGCGGGGTGGTCGTACCGCCGCGCTACGACCGGGGCGACTGGCAGGAGGGCGACGGTGTCTTCAACGCCGCCGCGATCGCCACCTACACACGCAGGCTCGCCGACCGCGTCGAAGGGCACGTACGGGCCGGGGAGCTGCCCGTCGTCCTCGGCGGCGACTGCTCCATCCAGCTCGGCGCCTCGCTCGCGCTGCGGCGGATCGGCCGGTACGGGCTCGTGGCCGTGGACGCCTCCCACGACTTCCGGCACCCGGGCAACTCCGAGAGGGTCGGCGCGGCGGGCGGCGAGGAGGTGGCCCTGGCGACCGGACGCGGGCAGGACGACCTGACGGACCTGGAGGGGCTGAAGCCCTATCTGCGGGACGAGGACGTGCGGTTCTTCGGTATCCGGGACGAGTTCGAGGAGGACCGGGCCGAACTCGCCGCACTGAAGATCCCCACGGTGACCGTCGGCGACGTGCGCGAGTGGGGCGCAGACGCCCTGGCCCGGGCCACCGCCCAGGCCTTCGACGTGCCGGAGCTGGACGGCTTCTGGGTGCACCTCGACGCCGATGTGCTCGACCCGTCCGTGATGCCCGCCGTCGACAGCCCCGACCCCGGCGGACTGCTGCCCGACGAACTGACCGCGCTGCTGCGGCCGTTGGTGAACTCCCCTCACTGCGCCGGCTTCAACGTCACCATCTACGACCCCGACCTGGACCCGGACGGCACCGCCGGCGCCCTGCTCGCCGACATCGTCGTCGCGGCCTTTGCGCAATCCTGACCGGGAGTGCCCCTGGTCGGCTCGCCGTCCACGCTGTTCCATGGTCGACGTGACGACCATCCGACGTGACGTACTGACGCTGCCGGTCGCGGAGCTGGGCCCCAGCAACCCACTCCCTCCACTGCGTCCGCTCGACGAGACGCACCACGTGGACGAGCGGGAACGCGAGGGCCTGCCCCGCGACATGGCCCGCCAGATCGGCTACGAACCGCTGCGCAGCCTCCTGCCCGAACGCGTCCGCGACGGATACGGGAGAACGCGGGAGCCCCGCGAGGTCGAGGCGCTCGTCATCGAGAACGACCGGCTGCGCGCGACCGTGCTGCCCGGCTACGGCGGCCGTGTCGTGTCCCTCTTCCACAAGCCGTCCGACCGTGAACTCCTCTACCGCAACCCGGTGTTGCAGCCCGCCGACTTCGCGCTCAACGGCGCCTGGTTCTCCGGCGGCATCGAATGGAACATCGGCGCCACCGGACACTCGACCCTCGCCTGCGCACCCCTGCACGCGGCCCGCGTCACCGCGCCCGACGGCGGCGAGATGCTGCGCCTGTGGGAGTGGGAACGGCTGCGCGACCTGCCGTTCCAGGTCGACCTCTGGCTGCCCGAGGGCTCCGACTTCCTGTACGTAGGCGTACGCGTCCGCAATCCGCACGAGAAGGCCGCGCCGCTGTACTGGTGGTCCAACACCGCGGTCCCCGAGGAGCGCAGAGTGCTCGCGCCCGCCGAGGAGGCCTGGCACTTCGGGTACGAGCGCCGGCTGCGCCGGGTGCCGGTTCCGGTGTGCGAGGGCGCCGACCGGACGTATCCCCTGCGCGGCGAGTACCCGGCCGACTACTTCTACGAGGTGCCCGACGGACAGCGGCGCTGGATCGCCGCCCTGGACGAGACGGGACAGGGGCTCGTGCAGACGTCCACCGACGCGCTCCGCGGACGCAAGCTCTTCGTGTGGGGGTCGGGCACCGGCGGGCGGCGCTGGCAGGAGTGGCTCACCGAGCCCGGCACCGGCGGCTACTGCGAGATCCAGGCCGGGCTCGCCCGCACCCAGCTGGAGCACCTCCGCCTCGACGCCGAGAGCGAGGTGGCCTGGCTGGAGGCGTACGGGCCGCTGACGGCCGACGCGGACACCGTGCACGTCACCGACTGGGCCGCGGCACGCGCCGGAGTCGAGGAACGGCTCCAACAGGTCCTGCCACGTCGGGAGTTCGAGACGGCGTACGAGGACTGGCGGGCGTCCGCCGACACCGAACCCGGTGAGGTGCTGGCCGTCGGATCCGGCTGGGGCGCGCTCGAAGTCCTGCGCGGCACGCTCAAGTTGCCCGGCACGCCGTTCGAGGAGGACACGCTCGGGGACGCGCAGGCGCCCTGGGCGGAGCTGCTCCGGTCCGGGGCCTTCCCGGAGCCCCGCCGGGTGACACCGCCAGGGGAGACGCTCGTCGCCCGGCACTGGCGGGACATGCTGGAGACGGCACCCGCGAAGCCGCTCACCGAGTACCACCTGGGTGTCGCCCAGTGGCACGCCGACGACCGGGCACAGGCCGTGCGCAGCTGGGAGCGGGCACTGGAACTCGCCCCGTCCCTCTGGCCGTTGCTGCGCTGCCTAGCCGTCGCCGACCAGGACGCGGGCAACCGGGAACGGGCCGCCGACCGGTACGCGGAGGCCTTCGACGACCTCTGCCGGGAGCGGCGCGACGACGGGGAGGCCTGGACGGCCGCCACGGCCGCGCTCGGACGGGAGGCGATCGCCGCGCTCCTCGCCGTGCGACGGACGGCGGACGCGCGCTCCGTGTGGGAACGGCTGCGCCCGGCGACCCGCGAACGCGGCCGGTTCCGGCTGATCGAGGCGGAGTTGCTGCTCGCCGAGGGCGACAGGGCAGCGGCACGCGCCGTCTTCGACGCGGGCTTCGAGGTGGCCGACCTGCGTGAGGGCGCCGAGGCGATCGGAGCGGCGTGGTCCCGTCTCGCCGACGAACCCCTGCCGGAGCGCTACGACTTCCGGATGCGGCCGCCCGGCACCGACGGCGCGGGATGACGCGGGCGTGGGCGCCGGGTGGCCTACTCGGCCGCGCGGCGGTCCACGTACTCGTACACATAGCCGTCCGGGTGCATCGCGATCAGGTTGCGGCCTCCCGGTGTCGCCACCGGGCCCGCCACGACGTGGGCCCCCGAGTCGGTGAGCACCCGGTGGGCTTCGTCGACGTCCGTCACTGCGATGGTCGCCGAGACCTTGCGGAGCACCTCCAACTCCGACTCCGGCCCGCTCATCAACAGGAAGCAGCCGACGGCGGCGACGGAGACCCCGCCGCGCTCGAAGCGGAGCGCCGGTCCGCCCGCCAGCTTCTCGTAGAAGGGGACCGCAGTCTCCAGGTCGTCGACGCAGATGCGCAGCGTGGCTCCCAGAATGTCCATGCGGACGAGCCTAGTTGGGGCCGGCCGGGGACGAGATCGTTTCGCCCGGATCCCGGGGCGCGGGCCGGGGCCCTGCCGGTCGAACACACCGATCACACCGAACGTCTGGACAAACGCCTGGTCGACGAACTGGCACGGGCGGCCCGCGACGCCTTACGCGGGGAACTGAGGGAGCAGACCGTCAAGCAGTGCCGCACGGCCGCGCTGTACGCCGCCTCCGGAGCCGCGGCCTACGCGCTGCGCAACGCGGCGAGGCCGACGGCACCCCGGCCGCGCCGACGCAGCCCGCCGAGGGACAGACGGCTGCGGGGCAGGCGGCGAGGGTCGCCGGCGGTACGGCTCCCGGAACGCCGCCCGGCGGGCTCGCCGGGCCCTCCGCCCCGCCGGTTCCGCCCGTCGCCCCCGGCGGCGTGAGCGGGCGCCCGGCCCCTCCGGTGCGGGTGCGACCCCGTTGCCAGGTGCGACGGATCCCGGGGGACCGCATCACCCGGCCCGGTGAAGCCACGGAGGCGTACCGGACCGGTGCGTCTCCGTCGCGTGGGATGCGGTGAGGGGCCGCGCCCCGGACAATCGGGGGAGGAGACACCGTCCGCGGATCCGCACGGCCGGAACCGCGCCCGAACCGGTCCCGCCGGTTTTTCCGGTGTGCCCGGCGCCCGGCACGAAACGCCCTCGCGCGGGGAAAGCGACGTTTGGGCGTCCCGGCCGGGGGGACGCGGAAGGCCCCGAAGGATGACTCCGCCGGAGGCGCCCCATGAGCCGACCTCGTGTCGTGATCGTCGGAGCAGGATTCGCCGGGTACCAGACGGCGCGCACGCTGTCCCGGCTGACCCGGGACAAGGCCGACATCGTCCTGCTGAACCCCACGGACTACTTCCTCTACCTTCCCCTGCTGCCCCAGGTCGCCGCCGGTGTCCTGGAGCCGCGCCGCGTCACCGTCTCGCTGACGGGCACCCTGCCGCGCGTACGGCTGGTGCTGGGCGAGGCCGACGGCATCGACCTCGAAGCGCGGACCGTGCACTACACCGACCCCGAGGGCGACGGCGGCACCCTGTCCTACGACCGGCTCGTCCTGGCCGTCGGCAGTGTCAACAAACTGCTGCCCGTGCCCGGTGTCGCCGAGCACGCGCACGGCTTCCGCGGACTGCCCGAGGCCCTGTACCTGCGTGACCACGTGACCCGGCAGATCGAACTCGCCGCCGCCGCGGACGACTTCAAGAACTGTTCCTCGCGCTGCACCTTCGTGGTGGTCGGCGCGGGCTACACCGGCACCGAAGTCGCCGCACAGGGACAGCTGTTCACCGACCAGCTGGTGCGCAAACAGCCGCTCAGGGAGGGGATGCGGCCGCGATGGCTGCTGCTCGACATCGCCCCGCGGGTGCTGCCCGAACTCGACGAACGGCTGTCGACCACCGCCGACCGGGTGCTGCGCGAGCGCGGTGTCGACGTACGCACCGGGACGTCCGTCGAGGAGGCCACCTCGACCGGAGTCCGGCTGAGCGACGGGGAGTTCGTCGACACCAGGACCCTTGTGTGGTGCGTGGGGGTGCGCCCCGATCCGCTGGTGGCAGGGGTCGGGCGGCCGATGGAGCGCGGCCGGCTGCTCGTCGACCCGTACCTCCAGGTGCCGGGCCATCCCGAGGTGTTCGCCTGCGGTGACGCGGCCGCCGTGCCCGATCTGGAGAAGCCCGGCGAGTACACGGCGATGACCGCGCAGCACGCCTGGCGGCACGGCAAGGTCGCCGGCCACAACGTCGCCGCCTCGTTCGGTGTCGGCACCCGGCGTGCCTACCGGCACCGCGACCTGGGCTTCGTCGTCGACCTCGGTGGGGTGAAGGCCGCCGCCAACCCGCTCGGCATCCCGCTGTCCGGGCCGCTCGCCGGAGTCGTCGCCCGCGGCTATCACCTCGCCGCGATGCCCGGAAATCGTGTCCGGGTCGCCGCCGACTGGCTCCTGGACGCCGTACTCCCGCGCCAGGGCGTCCAGTTGGGCCTGGTCCGCTCCTGGTCGGTACCGCTGGAGTCCGCCTCGCCGGAGCTGGCGCGGGTGGCGGGCGGCCCGGAGCAGCGGGCGCCCGCCGCGGGCGGGGACGGGCGCCCGGCGGACTCCGGGGCCGGTGGATCCGGTGGATCCGGTGCGGCACGGGTGCCCAGGGCCGAGGCCTCCGCGGTGCGTGACCCGGGCAACCGCCCGGCCCCGGATCCCGACGCCCTCGCGGGCCGGGATCCCGACGCCCCCGGCGCTCCGGCTCCCGGCCGTCCCGGGGGCCCAGCAGCCGTTCGCCCGGCGGGCGGTGATTCCGCCCGCCCGGCAGACGCGGCCCCGGGCAGCCCGGCCTCGCGCGGCCCCGCCGAATCCGTGGGCCCCGGCCCCGACGAGCCAGCCGCTCCCGACCCCGACGACCCCGCCGCCCCCGGCCCCGTACGCCCTGTCGAAGGAGAGTCATGAACACCCGTCAACTCACCGAACTGGGGCAGCAGTTGCGCGTGGACAGTGTCCGCGCGGCCGCCGCGGCGGGATCCGGGCATCCCACCTCCTCGATGTCCGCCGCCGACCTCCTGGCGGTCCTGTTCGCCAACCACCTGCGCTACGACTTCGACCGCCCCGCCCACCCAGGCAACGACCGTTTCATCCTGTCCAAGGGACACGCCTCACCACTGCTGTACGCCGCGTACAAGGCGGCCGGGGCCATCAACGACACCGAGCTGATGACCTTCCGCAGGCTCGGCAGCCGCCTCGAAGGGCACCCGACCCCGCGCCGACTGCCGTGGGTCGAGACGGCCACCGGATCGCTCGGGCAGGGCCTGCCCGTCGGCGTGGGCATCGCGCTGTCCGGCAAGCGGCTCGACCGGGTCGGCTACCGGGTGTGGGTGCTGTGCGGCGACAGCGAGATGGCCGAGGGCTCCGTGTGGGAGGCGGCCGAGCACGCCGGATACGAGCACCTCGACAACCTCGTGGCGATCGTGGACGTCAACAGGCTCGGCCAGCGCGGCCCCACCCGGCACGGCCACGACCTCGACGCGTACGCCCGCCGCTTCCGGGCCTTCGGCTGGCACACCGTCGAGGTCGACGGCCACGACGTGGACGCGATCGACCGGGCGTACGGCGAGGCGGTCTCCACCGTCGGACAGCCGACCGCGATCATCGCCCGCACCCTCAAGGGCAAGGGAGTCGCGTCCGTCCAGGACCGCGAGGGCCTGCACGGCAAGCCGCTGCCCGACGCCGACGAGGCGATCGAGGAACTCGGCGGGGTGCGCGACCTGCGTATCGAGGTCCGGCAGCCGCCCGCCGCCCGGATGCTCCACGCCGTACGCGCCGGGCACCTGGAACTGCCGCGCTACGAGACCGGCGACGAGGTCGCCACCCGCGACGCCTACGGGCAGGCGCTCGCCGCGCTCGGCACCGCGCGCGGAGACGTCGTCGCCCTCGACGGCGAGGTGAGCGACTCGACGCGCGCCGAGTTCTTCGCGAAGGAGCACCCCGACCGGTTCTTCGAGTGCTACATCGCCGAACAGCAGCTGGTCGCTGCCGCCGTGGGGCTCGCCGCGCGCGGCTGGGTACCGTACGTGTCGACCTTCGCCGCCTTCCTGACGCGTGCCCACGACTTCGTCCGGATGGCGTCCATCAGCGGGGCCGGGATCAACCTCGTCGGCTCCCACGCGGGTGTCGCGATCGGGCAGGACGGGCCCTCGCAGATGGGTCTTGAGGACCTGGCGATGTTCCGGGCGGTGCACGGCTCGACCGTGCTCTACCCGTGCGACGCCAACCAGACCGCCAAGCTCGTCGCCGAGATGGCGGGCTGCGAGGGCGTTCGCTATCTGCGCACCTCGCGCGGCGGGATGCCGGTCCTGTACGGCCCGAACGAGGAGTTCCCGGTCGGCGGCAGCAAGGTGCTGCGGGTCTCCCCGCAGGACCGGCTCACGGTCGTCGCCGCCGGAGCGACCGTGCACGAGGCGCTGAAGGCCGCGCACGCGCTGGCCGCCGACGGCATCTCCGTGCAGGTCATCGACCTGTACTCGGTCAAGCCCGTCGACCGTCGGGCCCTGCGCGAGGCCGCCGAGCACACCGGCTGCCTGCTGACCGTGGAGGACCACCACGAGGAGGGCGGTCTCGGTGACGCGGTCCTCGACGCCTTCCTCGACGGGCGCCCCACACCCCGGCTGGTCCGGCTCGCCGTGCGCACCATGCCCGGCTCGGCCTCGCCCGAGGAGCAGCTGCACGCCGCCGGTATCGACGCCGAGTCGATCGCGGCCGCGGCGAAGCTGCTGGTGGAGAACGCGATCGTGCGATGACCCGTCCCCACCGGTACATGCGATGACGCGGCCCGCCCGGTCCGTACGGGACACGGGCGTCCGGAAGGAGTGACCATGGCCGGCACACGGTCCGTACGGGCCGGTCGGCGGACCGTCGAGGTCCACCGGCCCGACAAGGTGCTGTTCCCCGGCGACGGGTCGGCGAAGGAGTACACGAAGGCCGACCTCGTCGAGTACTACCGCGAGGTCGCCCCGTACATGCTGCCGCACCTGCGGGGACGGCCGCTGATGCTGGAGCGGTACCCGGACGGGCTCGGCGGGCCCCGGTTCATGCAGAAGAACGTCCAGAACCACGACCCGGACTGGATCAGGCGGGTCGAGGTGAACAAGGAGGGCGGGACCGTCGTCCACCCCGTGTGCGACGACACCGCGACCCTCGTGTACCTCGCCGACCAGGCCTGTCTGACCCTCCACCGGTGGCTGTCGCGGGTCTCGCGGGACGGCCGGGTCGACCGTCCCGACCGGCTGGTCTTCGACCTCGACCCCTCCGGCGACGACTTCGAGCCGGTGCGCGAGGCCGCCCGGCTGGTCGGCGAGCTGCTCGACGAACTCCGGCTGCCGTCCGCCCTGATGACCACCGGCTCCCGCGGACTGCACGTCGTCGTACCGCTCGACGGACGGCACGACTTCGACGAGGTACGGGAGTTCGCCAAGGCAGTCGCCGACACCCTCACCGAGGCGCACCCCGAGCAACTCACCACGGCCGCCCGCAAGAAGGACCGCGGCGACCGCCTCTACCTGGACATCCAGCGCAACGCCTACGCCCAGACCTCGGCCGCCCCCTTCACCGTCCGCGCCAAGCCCGGCGCCCCGGTCGCCACACCGCTCACCTGGGAACAGCTCGACGACCCCGGACTCGGCCCCCGCCGCTGGACCATCGCGGACGCCGTCGACCAGGCGCGCACCGACCCCTGGGCGGGGCTGCTCCGCAGAGGCCGCGCGCTCGGACCCGCCCGGCGCCGGCTGAACGCGCTGCGCGGCTGATCACCGGCACTCCGTGCCGAACCCCACGACGCGTGCGTCCAGTTGGCCTGCGGTTTCAGCTGCTGTGGGTGCAGGTGTCCCGCGTGGGACGGGTGGGGTCGCGAAAATTCGTGTGCTTAGTATGGCGAAGGTGTGGGTATCGCGTGGTCAAGATGTGTTGAGATCATGTGCATGACGCTTGGTGAGTCGGAGCATGTCGGACGTGCCGCCCGGTGGGCGCGCGAAAGGCTTGCCGGCACGTCGTGACCTTGTCGGACGTACTTTCCAGTCGGACGGACCGGACGAACTATGAGCACGAGCGACTTACCCGATCCCGCGCCGCCCTCGGCGCCGGCGCCACCCGCCGCTGGGACCCCGGTGGTCGGGGATGCCGTGGCCGCGATGCGCAACGCGCGCACCCAACTTGCCGAACTTCTGGGCCGTACACCTGAGTCGGTCTCGGCCATCAGCCGCGACGGGACGGGCTGGCAGGTCGATGTCGAGGTTGTGGAGCTGGAGCGCATCCCCGACTCCACCAGCGTCCTTGCCGTCTACCGGGTGCGGCTCGACTCCGACGGCCTGCTTCTCGGCTACGCCCGCAGCCGTCGCTACACCCGAGGCCAGGTCGACCGGCAGTGAGAGCGTGCGAGGCGGTCCGCGCCGTGACCGCGATGCCGGTCCGTCGACTTCCTCCGCGCGACGCGGTCCCCTGTGCACGACCGCCCCGCCCGCTGTCGCGGCGTCCATGTCCGCGACGTCCTTGACCCCCGGCCCCGTCGCGCCGGTCCGGGACCTCGGCCCGCTTGCCGTACGCCGACCGCACGAAAACCCAGCGCCGACGACTGCCCCGCACGTACTCGCCCCACCTCTGAGAGGGGACCTCACCGATGACCGTGCTCGCCCAGACCGCCGCACCCCGCGCCCAGAAGACCGACGGAGGCCTTTATGACATCCTCGACCTGATCCTCGACCGCGGACTCGTGATCGATGTCTTCATCCGGGTCTCGGTGATCGGCATCGAGATCCTGCGCGTCGACATCCGTATCGTCATCGCCAGCGTCGACACCTATCTGCGCTTCGCGGCGGCGACCAATCGCCTTGACCTGGAGAACCGCGGTACTCCCGTGGTGACTCCGGCGCCCACGGTGTTCGCACCGGCCCTGCCCACTGCCGTGGCGCCGGGAGGTCAGCTGGCTGTCCCGCCGGGCGTCGCGGCGGTTCCCGCTCCCGGCGCTGTCGTCACGCAGGGACCGCCCGTCACCGCTGGACCGCCCGGTACCGGTGCTGTGGTCCCGGTCGTCGGGAACCTCGGACAGACGGTCGGGCAGGTCGGGAACCTGGGACAGACGGTGGGGCAGGCACTCGGGGCGGTCGGACAGACGGTCGGTGGCGTCGTCGGCGCCGTCGCCCCGACTGTCGGGGGACTGGTCGGCAGTGTGGCGCCGACTGTCGGCGGAGTGGTCGGCGGTGTGGCGCCGGCCGTCGGTGGAGTGGTCGGCACAGTCGGTCGGACGGCCGACACCGTGGTGGGGGCCGTCGTCCCGACGACAACGGCCGGCGTGAGTGCTGTCGTCCCGGTGGCCGGTACCGCGGCTCCAGTGGCTGGCACCGCGGCCCCGGTGACGGATCCCGTGGTGCCCGCCGCCGACGATGTCGGTGGTGTGGAGCAGGTGACGGAGCCCACCGCGCAGGAAGCGGCCGACGCCTCGGGTTCGGCCGCGGCCGGCCAAGAGAAGGCTCCCACCGCCGCACGCGACAAGACCCGGCGCGGCAAGGGGCAGCAGGGCGAGGGGGCCTGACGGATGCCGCTCTACCTCTATGCGGTCACGGACGCGGACCATCCGCTGCCGGTCGACGGTGCCACCGGAATCGGGGCTTCGCCCGCGCCCTTGAGGGCGGTGCGTGCCGCCCGGGTGGCCGCCGTCGTCAGCGAGGCGCCGGCCCAACTACGCGCCAAGCGAAGAGATCTGATTGCCCATCAGAGAGTGCTGCTGATGCTCGGTGCCGCGGGTGCCGTGTTGCCCCTGCGCTTCGGCACGCTTGCCCCCGACGACGGCGCGGTGCGTCGCGCGCTCGCGGACCAGGAGTCGTTGTTCACCGATCGGCTCCGAGAGGTCGAGGACCGCGTCGAGTTCAACGTCAAGGCCCTGCAGGACGAGGACACCGCCCTGCGCGATGTCCTGCGGGACAGTGCCGAAGCCCGACGCCTGAGCGCCCTCACACGGGACGGCACCGGCACGCACGACGACCAGGTGGCCCTCGGCACGGTCGTCGCCGCCGGGGTCGAGGCGCTACAGGCGCGGCATGCCGAGGACATCGCCCGCCGACTGGAGCCGCTGGCCCACCGCATCGCCGCGGGTGACCCGACGGGCGAGGTCTTCCTGAACGTGAGCCTGCTGATCGAACGCGGGCAGGCCGACGCGTTCGCCGCGTCCGTGGGCCAGGTCGCCGAGAGCCTCGGGCACGGGCTGGAACTCCGGGTGACCGGTCCTCTTCCGCCCTACAGCTTCGTCTGACCGTGTGACCGCACCATGCCCCACCCACCACCTCCCTACCGGAAGGAGGGCGCCGTATGGGTCTGCTGAGCGGCCTGTTCGGCCTGCCACTGGCTCCGCTGCGCGGGGTCGGCTGGGTGCTGGAACAGGTGGTGCAGGAGGCGGAACGGCAGTACGCCGACCCGGCCCCCATCCACCGTGAACTGGCCGAACTGGAGGCCGATCTGCTGGCCGGCCGTATCACCGAGGAGGAGTTCGGCCTTCGGGAGGACGAACTCCTGGATCGTCTGGAAGAGATCACGGCCGGCAGCGGCGAGGATCCGGCAGGCCCCGACGGTCCGGTACTACAGGAAGGCTCCCAGTGACCGACGCCCTCGCGCGGCGCTCAGGTGCCCTGTCGCCCCAACCGGGCGGCGCGGGCAATCTGGCCGACATCCTGGAACGCGTCCTCGACAAAGGGGTCGTGATCGCAGGAGACATCAAGATCAACCTGCTCGACATCGAACTCCTCACCATCAAGCTGCGGTTGCTCATCGTCTCTGTCGACACCGCGCGCGAGATGGGCATCGACTGGTGGGAGCACGACCCGACGCTGTCCTCGCGCGCGGTCCGTCCCGCCCCGCCACCCGAACCCGCCCACACTGAGGAACTCGCCGCCGAGAACGCACGTCTTCGCGCCGAACTCCAGTCGCTCAACGCCCGGTTGAAGGAACCCGATGATCTGTGAGCCCGAAACCCCGCCCCCGGCAGACCGTACCGACGCGGTCTACGCGTACGCGGTACTGCTGCGGAACGAGGCGGTCGAGCGGGCCGCCCGAGAACTGTGCGGCGTCGACGGTCTGCCGGTACGGATCCTGCGCGGCACCGACACGGCCGCGGTCGTCAGTGACGTACCCGCCGACGCCTTCACCGAGGAGGCCGTCGCACAGCGGCTCGACGACATCACCGACCTGGAACGCCTGGCCCGCGACCATCACCAGGTGATCGCCGCACTGGCCTCCCATGCGGCATTGCTGCCGCTTCGGCTGGCCACGGTGTACCTCGACGACGACAGCCTGCTGCGACGACTGCACGCCGACGCCGGCCACTTCCGCACCACCTTGAACCAGCTGGAGGGCCACGACGAATGGGGCGTCAAGATCTACGCCCACCCGCCTGCCACGACCGCGCCCCCCGGAGACCGGCCACGCTCCGGGCGCGACTACCTGCGCGCGCGCCGCACGAGCCGGGAGGGCCACGAACTGGCTCACCAGGCCGCCGCGGACCTCGGCGCACGCGTGGACCGTACGCTCGCGGAGGCGAACCTGGCCACCGGCGTCCGGCACCATCGTCCCCAGCCGGCTGCCCTGTCCGCGAAACCGGGGGAGAACGTCGTCAACGCGGCCTACCTTGTCCCGCGACAGCACACGCGGAGCTTCCAGGAGCGCGTGGAGGCACTCGCCGCCGGGACGGTCGGCGTCCGGGTCGAGATCACCGGACCCTGGGCCCCGTACTCCTTCGCCTCGCCCCCGCCGGAACAGGCCGAACGGACGGACCCCGCGATCCCGCGGACGACGTCGTGACGGCCGCGGTCCCGCCCCACGCGGAGGTCGCCCTCGTCGACCTCCTCGACCGGCTCCTGGCCGGAGGCGTCGTCATCACGGGAGACCTCAGCCTCTGCATCGCCGACGTGGAACTGGTCAGGGTCTCGCTGCGCGCCCTGCTCACCTCGGTCGAGGAAGCCACGGAAGGAATCCTGCCGTGACAGCACACGGTGAACACGCACCCGGCCGGCTGCCCGGCTCGCGTACCTCGCCCTCGCCTCCTGATACGGAACCTCCGCCTCCTGTCGGTGCTGAGGCAACGCCCGCACCCGACTCCGGGCAGTCCCCGGCCCGACGCCTCGACCTGGACAAGGACACGGTCGAACGCGACCTCGTCCGACTGGTGCTCACCGTCGTGGAGCTGCTGCGCCAGCTCATGGAACGGCAGGCCATCCGCCGAGTCGAGAGGAACAACCTGACCGAGGAACAGGAAGAACGCATCGGCATGACGCTCATGATCCTCGACGACCGCATGACGGAACTGCGCGAGCGATACGGCCTGAGCCCCGAAGACCTCAACCTCGACCTCGGCCCACTCGGTCCCCTCCTGCCGCGGCATGAGGGGCACCAGTACTGAAACGGTGCTCGCCGTGGCTGTTGGCCGACTCGGTCGTTGGCCTGGTTGTGGATGGGGACCTTGCCCGTGGTGAGACACGTGGGCCGGCGGCGGCATGCCCGGAGCCGTCGGCGACCACGGCACAGTGCTTGCCCGACCCCTGTGGGCACGACGGTGGCGCCGACCACGCGGACATCCTCGGACGAGTGCTGGGCAGGGGCATGAGGTCGCACCCGCGCGCGAGCGCGAACGCACGGAGGAGGAAGCTCAGGGATGAGTGGTCTGCGCTACGTCTACGCCGTCTGCCGACCCTTCGGCACACCGCTGTCGGCCCAGCTGACGGGTGTCGCGGGTGTTCCGCCCAAGCAGCTGACCCACCACGGCCTCGTCGCCGTGGTGGGTCATGTGCCGGAGGGGGACTTCGCAGAGGGGCCGTTGCGGGCCCATCTGGAGGACCTGGACTGGCTCGGCGCGACAGCGCGGGCGCACCAGAACGTGATCGACGCGCTCACCGTAGTCACCTCGCCGCTGCCGCTCCGGCTCGCGACCGTGTTCCGGGACGACAGCGGTGTCCGCACGATGATGGAACAGCGCGAGGAGACCTTCCTTCGGACACTCGACCGGCTCGACGGGCGGGTCGAGTGGGGAGTGAAGGTGTACGTGGAATCGCCGGAAGAGGAGAAATGGGAGCAGGCCGGGCAGTTCGCGCGCCGGCTGCACGAGTTCCTTTCCGGGTACGCGGAGGACTCCCGGATCCATGCGCCGCGGAACGCGACGCTCTCCCGTGAGTCCGGCCGGAACGTACTGAACGCCGCCTATCTGGTGCCGCGTTCGGAATCCGAGGCGTTCGTGGAACTGGTGGACCGTACGAAGGACGGCTTTCCCGGACTCCGTGTCGAACTCACCGGCCCCTGGGCGGCCTACTCGTTCAGCGGGGAGGACCCGTGACCGTCGTGGCACGCCGCTAGATCGCTCTTGTCGACCTGCTCCACCGCTACGGGTTGCGGCCCGAGGACCTGAATCCGGACCTCGGGCCGCTCGGACCGCTACTTCCCAGGGTGTAGAGCCACCGGTGGATACGGAAATACCGGCAGAACTACCAGCGATACCAGCGGCCCCTGGAACCGCTCGCGCTCGTGCCGCGCACCAGGAATCCCAGTAGCCACACCACGATTACTATCAGTGCGATCCACCAGAGAATTTTCAACGCGAATCCGGCGCCGAAAAGGATGAGCGCCAGAAGCAGTACCAGCAGGATGGGAACCATAGTTTATTACCTCCTACTGGCCGGGTTTCCCGGATCAAGGAATTCAGGCCGGTTTCCGGCAGAGAATTTCCCCGTGCAGGACGGAGAACCAGGCGTCCTCCTGCCGGCCCCACTCCCGCCACGCCTCCGAGACCGCGTCCAGCCGCTCGGCCGTCGCGTGACCGCCCTCCGTGGCGCGGTCCGCGTACGCGGAGGCGACCGTACGGTCCGCCCACAGACCGCTCCACCAGGCGCGCTCCTCGGCGGTGGCGTAGCACCAGGTGCTCGACGAACTCGTGATGTCGGTGAAGCCGGCCGTCAGCGCCCAGGATTTCAGGCGCCGCCCGGCGTCCGGCTCGCCGCCGTTCGCGCGGGCCACCCGGCGGTAGAGGTCCAGCCAGTCGTCCATGCCCCGCGACAGCGGGTACCAGGTCATCGCCGCGTAGTCCGAGTCGCGCACGGCCACGAAGCCGCCCGGTTTCGTGACCCGGTGCATCTCGCGCAGCGCCTGCACCGGGTCGCCCACGTGCTGCAGCACCTGGTGCGCGTGGACGACGCAGAAGGTGTCGTCCGGATACTCCAGCGCGTGGACGTCAGCGACCGCGAACTCGACGTTGTCCAGGCCCCGTTCGGTCGCGGTGGCCCGGGCCCGCTCCAGGATGCCCGGCGCGTGGTCGACGGCGGTGACGTGTCCGTCCGGGACCAGTTCCGCCAGGTCGGCGGTGATGGTCCCGGGCCCGCAGCCGATGTCCAGGATCCTCATGTGCGGCTTCAGCGAGGGGAGGAGGTAGGCCGCCGAGTTCACGGCGGTGCGCCAGGTGTGCGAGCGCAGCACGGACTCGTGGTGGCCGTGCGTGTAGACGGCGGTCTCCTTCGACATGGCGTCCCCATTCCCTCGTAACCCTCGGACCGGGCCTGCGGAGCTGCTCCGCGAGCGATACGTGTCACCGTACGCCGCCATGTCGAATGATGAGACCCGCGTCTTGCCATGCGGACCGGTCGCGTGAGGTCAGCGTCGCTGCTGGAGCGGCCGGTACACCGTCAGTGCCTCGGGCAGCTTCCGCAGCGTCACCTCGCCCTCCACGGTGGTGACCTCGCCGTCGTAGGCCAGCAGAGTGCCGGGCTCGACGCCCTCCACGCGGAGCGCGCCGACGCGGACCGCCGCGTGTGCCGGGGAGCGAGTGAGAGGCCCGGCGACGGCCGCCGCGAGGAGGCGTACGGCCGGGAAGCGGCCCCCGTGCACGACCCGTACGTCCAGGCGGCCGTCCGCGAGGTCGTAGCGGCGGGCGGGCAGCGGACCCATCCGGTGGTACGTGCCGTTTCCGGCGAACAGGAGCCACAACGGGTGCTCCTTGCCGCCGAGTTCGGCCTTCAGGGGGTGCCGGTCGGCGCGCAGCACGCGCAGGGTCGCCACCACTCCCGCCGGCCAGCCGCCGATCCGCTTCGACCAGCGGTCCCGCTCGCGCACCAGCTCCGGATAGACGCCGAGGCTGCACGTGTTGAGGAAGTAGCCCTCGGTGCCGTCGGCGGAGAAGAGGCCCACGTCGACCCGTACGGCATCGCCTTCCCGCAGGGCCTGGCTCAGATCGCGTACGTCCTCCACGCCCAGGTCCTGCGCGAAGTGGTTGAGCGTGCCGCCGGGCAGCACGGCGAGCGGGAGGCCGTGACGCAGGGCCACCGTGGCGGCCGCGTTCACCGTGCCGTCGCCGCCGCAGACGCCCAGCACCTCGGCGCGGGCCGCCGCCTTCTCCAACTCGGACCGGAGATCGGCCGGTTCGCACTCCACGAGCTCGGCGCGCGGCAGGGCGTCACCGAGGGCGCGGACACGGTCCGAGCTGCCCGCCGCCCTGTTGACCACCATGACCAGGCCCTCCCCGTCCGGCAGCGCGGGCGCGTCCGCGCGCGGACGGCCGGGAGGCGGCAGCTGGTCGCGGGTCGGCACCAGTCCGCGTACGGCGAAGGCGGCGCCCGCGCCGAACGCCGCCCCGACGAGCACGTCGCTCGGGAAGTGCGCGCCCGTGTAGATACGGGAGAGGGCCACCGCGGCGGCCACCGGGGCCACCACCGCGCCCAGGGGGCGGGACTCCAGCGCGACACCCGTCGCGAAGGCCGCCGCCGACGCCGAGTGCCCCGACGGGAACGAGGTGGTGATCGGCTGGCGCTTCAGCTGCCGGACCATCGGCACCGCGTCCAGCAGAGGCCGCGGCCGGCGCACCGAGCGCTTGCCGAGGGTGTTGATGGTGGCCGAGGCCAGAGCCAGCGAGGCGACACCGCGGACGGCCGCGCGGCGGGCCCGCGGCGAGCGGGTCGCCGCCAGCGCCGCCGCCGTGCCGAACCACAGCAGGCCGTGGTTCGCGCTGCGGCTCAGCTTCGGCAGCAGCGGGTCGGCGCCCGGCCAGTGCCGGGCCGCCACGGCCTCGAAGAGGCGGCAGTCGAGGGCCAGCAGCCGGTCGCGCAGGGCGTGGCCGGGTCCGGTGACGGTGAGATCCAGGTCTGCGGTCATGCACCATCGTGTACCCAGACAGGGCTCCGCCGCGCATGTCTGTTCGACGAGAACGGGTTGTGTGACGTGTCTGTCCTCCGTCCGCCGCTCCGTCCGCCGCTCCGACCGCCGCTCCGGTCCGAGCCCGCGTGCGGAGGCGGCCGCCGACCGGGTAACCCGTTTGCCGCGCGCCCCGCCCACCCCGGACAATGCCCAACCATGGGACATCTCGAAGCCGCGCACCTGGAGTACTACCTTCCCGACGGGAGGGCGCTGCTCGGCGATGTGTCCTTCCGGGTGGGCGAAGGGGCCGCGGTCGCGCTGGTCGGGCCCAACGGAGCCGGGAAGACGACACTGCTGCGGCTGATCTCCGGCGAGCTCAAGCCGCACGCCGGCACCGTCACGGTGAGCGGCGGTCTCGGCGTGATGCGCCAGTTCGTGGGATCCGTACGGGACGAGTCGACCGTACGGGACCTGCTCGTGTCGGTCGCCCAGCCGCGGATCCGGGAGGCCGCCCAGGCCGTCGACCGCGCCGAGCACCTCATCATGACCGTCGACGACGAAGCCGCCCAGATGAGCTACGCGCAGGCGCTCTCCGACTGGGCGGAGGTCCAGGGGTACGAGGCGGAGACCCTCTGGGACATGTGCACCACGGCCGCGCTCGGCATCCCGTACGACAAGGCGCAGTTCCGCGAGGTGCGCACGCTCTCCGGCGGTGAGCAGAAGCGGCTCGTCCTGGAGGCCCTGCTGCGCGGCACCGACGAGGTACTGCTGCTCGACGAGCCGGACAACTACCTCGACGTGCCCGGAAAGCGCTGGCTGGAGGAGCGGCTGCGGGAGACCCGCAAGACGGTCCTGTTCGTCTCCCACGACCGGGAGCTGCTCGCCCGCTCCGCCGAGAAGATCGTGAGCGTCGAGCCCGGGCCCGCCGGCGCCGACGCCTGGGTGCACGGCGGCGGCTTCGACACGTACCACGAGGCACGCCGGGAGCGCTTCGCGCGCTTCGAGGAGCTGCGGCGGCGCTGGGACGAGAAGCACGCCCAGCTGAAGAAGCTGGTGCTCAACCTGCGGCAGGCGGCCTCCATCAGCCATGAGCTGGCCTCCCGCTACCAGGCCGCGCAGACCAGGCTCCGCAAGTTCGAGGAGGCGGGACCGCCGCCGGAGCCGCCGCGCGAGCAGGACATCACCATGCGCCTGCACGGCGGCCGCACCGGCGTACGGGCCGTGACCTGCAAGGGGCTCGAACTCACCGGGCTGATGAAACCCTTCGACCTGGAGGTCTTCTACGGCGAGCGGGTCGCCGTCCTCGGCTCGAACGGCTCAGGCAAGTCGCATTTCCTGCGGCTCCTCGCGGGCGGAGACGTCACGCACACGGGGGAGTGGAAGCTCGGTGCGCGTGTCGTGGCCGGCCACTTCGCGCAGACCCACGCCCATCCCGAGCTGGAGGGGCGCACCCTGCTCGACATCCTGTGGTCCGAGCACTCCCAGGACCGTGGTGCCGCCGCGTCCCGGCTGCGGCGCTACGAGCTGACCGCCCAGGCCGAGCAGCGCTTCGACCGGCTCTCCGGCGGGCAGCAGGCCCGCTTCCAGATCCTTCTCCTGGAGCTGGAGGGCTGTACGGCGCTGCTGCTGGACGAGCCCACGGACAACCTCGACCTGGAGTCGGCCGAGGCGCTTCAGGAGGGGCTGGAGGCTTTCCAGGGCACGGTTCTCGCGGTCACGCATGACCGCTGGTTCGCCCGTTCGTTCGATCGGTATCTGGTGTTCGGCAGCGACGGTCGTGTGCGGGAGTCGGCGGAGCCGGTTTGGGATGAGCGGCGGGTCGAGCGGGTTCGGTAGGCAACTGGAGGGTCGTTCGTTGTCTGCGGGGCCGATGGGGCTGGGCGCGCCCGCACGGCGGAGCCGTATATGTCACAGCCCCGCGCCCCTTTGGGGCGCGTTGTGCCCCGGGTGTTCGTAGGGTGGAGGGAGACACGACGATCGGGGTAGCGCCATGACCGGAGTCGACCCGGGCCTCCTGGATGATCAGCAGCTGATGAAAGAGCTGGAGACGATCCATCGCACCCGCCACGACACGTTGCTGCACGGCTCGAACGACGCGCTGCGCACGCACAACGTCCGGATGGCGGAACTGGAGGGCGAGTATCTGCGCCGGAACCCGCGCCGCCCGGTCGCCCTGGGCCGGACGCGGGCGGGGGCGCGGGACAGGCATCCTGACGCGAGCCGGTGACGCCTGCGGCCGGCCCTGCCGAACGGCCGCCCCCGACGACCGGATGGCGGCCCTGAAGCAGTGCCGGCCCTCCTCTGACGGCCGCCGCGGTCAGCCTCGCTTCAGGAACTCCGGCAGGAACGCCTCGCGGAACGCCTTGAGGTCGTCCGGCTTGCGGCTGGTGACGAGGGTCGCGGGGCCGGCCTCGCAGACGACCACCTGTTCGTCGACCCAGGTGCCGCCCGCGTTGCCGATGTCCGTACGCAGACTCGGCCACGAGGTGAGGGTGCGGCCGCGGACCACGTCTGCCTCGATCAGTGTCCACGGGGCGTGACAGATCGCGGCCACCGGACGGCCCTGCTCGAAGAAGTCGCGCACGAACGACACGGCTTGTTCGTCCATGCGCAGCGCGTCCGGATTGGCCACGCCGCCCGGTAGCACCAGACCGGCGAAGGAGTCGGCCGAGGCATCGCCCACGACCTGCTGCACCGGGAACACGTCCGCCTTGTCGAGATGGTTGAACGCCTGGATCCGCCCCGGCCTCGTCGACAGCAGCACGGGTTCGCCGCCCGCGTCGTGGACGGCGTGCCAGGGGTCGGTGAGTTCGATCTGCTCGACGCCCTCCGGCGCCATCAGAAACGCGATGCGCATGGGTCTTCCACATCCTTTCCGGCCGCGCGGTCCGTCGCGCGGTCTTTGCTCTCGTCTCCTGCGGTTGTCTCCTGCTTTCGTCTCCGGCCGCGTGTTCTGTTCGCGTCATGCGCGGGTCTCGTGCCCGCGGCCGTCCGGGGCGGCGCGGCTGATCTCCGCGAGGGCCGAATCCGGGTTCTCGGAGATGGCCAGGTCGCCCAGGCTGACCATGCCGACCGCCCGGCCGTCCTCGACGACCGGGAGGCGGCGCACGGCGTGGTCGCGCATCAGCGCGACCGCCGCGGCCACCCCGTCGTCGGGGCTCACCACGACCGGATCGGGCGTGCAGACCGACCGGGCGCTCACCGTCAGCGGGTCGACACCGTTCGCGACCGCGCGCAGCGCGATGTCGCGGTCGGTCAGGACGCCGATGAGCGCGTGGTCGCCCGCCACCAGGACATCACCGATGTCCTGGGCCCGCATGAGCTGGGCGGCTTCGACGAGCGAGGCGTCCGGGCGGACCGAGACGACGCCTGGCGTCATGACTTCCCTCACGAAAACAGCCATGGCTGTGGGCCTTTCCTGCGTTCCCCTGCAAAGGGGTACGGCCATGTCGGCCTGACGTCGCCCGCAGTACCCCTGAGACGGCCGGCCATGCGTCCGGCGAGCTCTCAGGGCGCCTTCGACCCGGTCTCCGCGGAGCGCACGACGGCCTCGGCCAGTTCCTGCGCGTTCGCGTAGCGCGCACCGCCCGGCAGTCGCTCCAGCGCTTCGACGAGCGCGTCCGGCGCGTACTGGGCCCGCAGGACGCCCGTCAGCTCACGGGGACCCGCGGGGAACGACGTACGTCCCAGGTGGCGCGCCAGATCCAGGCGGACGGCGGCCAGGGAGCCGCGGTCCGAGCCCGGCGTCACCGGGCCACCGGCGACCGGCGGATCGTCGTCGGCGATCGGCTCCGGATCGTGCCACTCCTCCACGCGGGTCGGCCGGCCGGACCTCAGCAGGCCCTGCAGTTCGTGCTTCATCTCGTCGTCCCGGTGGACGCTGAGGCGGTTGCTGCCTCGCTCCATGTGTCCCTCCAGATGTTCGCGGGTGGACCCACGCGTACCCGTCTCCCGAACATCGACACGGACGGTTTGCACCGGGGGTTTGCAGTGGCACGGGCATCGGGTTGGCACCGGCCTGTGCGCAGGAGGTTTGTCCGCCCGCGACCGGGAGACTCGGCCTCCACCCTCCACTGCGATCCCTTTGGGGAAGGACGGGACCATGGCGGTAGTCGCTGTGATCATTCCGGTCCTGATGCTCGGCGTCGTCCTGGCACTCGGCCGCTACGAGGAATGGCTGCTCCCGAACGAGGACTGGCTGCTTCCGCCGGCTCGGCCCGCCCAGCGGCCGGGCACGACCGACGGCGCCACGCTGAGCCACTGAGCGACCGACCCGCTGACCGACCCGCTGAGCCATTGAGCCGGGCAAGTCGCGTTTGCAGGGCAGGTCGAGGGGCAGGCGAAGCACAGTGCTTCGGACAGGAGGCACGTCCGTGGGAGCGGTGTATCCCCCACCACGGGTGTGCCCGTCCGGCTACGGGGTGCGCTCCCACGGTGACCGCCCAACCAAGGCACCACTCAAGGGAGTTGCACGCACCATGCGAACTCACGCGAGCGCCAAGCACCCTCATGACGACGCCCCGGACACCGCGGAGGACTTCCGCAGGCTCGCTTCGTTGCCTCCGGGCCGGCTGCGCGACACTCTCCGAGAGCAGATCATCGAGGCCTGGCTGCCCATGGCGAACCGCCTGGCAGGCCGATTCCGGAACCGCGGCGAGAGCTACGACGACCTGCGGCAGGTCGCTGCCATGGGCCTGGTCAAGGCCGTCGACCGCTACGACCCCGAACTCGGCAACGCCTTCGAGAGCTATGCCGTACCGACCATCACGGGTGAGGTGAAGCGCCACTTCCGTGACCACATGTGGACCCTGCACGTACCCCGCCGGGTCCAGGACCTGCGCAACCGCGTCCGCTTCGCCCGCCAGGACCTCTCCCAGACCATCCCGGGCCGCCGGCCCACGGTCGCCGAGATCGCCGAGCACGCGCAGATGAGCGAGGACGACGTACGCGCCGGTCTGGAGGCCCTGGAGAGCTTCACGGCGCTCTCGCTCGACGCCGAACTCCCGGGCAGCGAGGACGGATACTCGCTGAGCGACGCGCTCGGCTCGGCCGATCCGGCGCTCGACATCGTCATCGACCGTGAGGCGGTCAAGCCGCGGTTGCAGGCGTTGCCCGAGCGTGAACAGGCCATCCTGTACATGCGGTTCTTCGCGGACATGACGCAGAGTCGGATCGCGGAGCAGCTCGGGATCTCGCAGATGCACGTGTCCCGGCTGATCAGCCGGTGTTGCAGTCGGTTGCGGGAGCAGGTTCTGCAAGACGTTGCGTGAGCCTCCGGCGGTTTGGCGGGGGCTGCGGTCTCGTTGTCGGCTGCGGGTTCGTTGTGGCTGGTCGCGCAGTTCCCCGCGCCCCTGAAGGGCGCCCGAGCTACCTTCGGTCCAAGTTGGCCATCGTCAGGGCTATGTGGCGGGACATCATGTCCATTGTCTGGGCCTCTGCCATGGAGAAGGCCAGGCGGGGGCCGGTGCGGAAGAGGGTGAGGACGCCCTGGACCGCGCCGTCGAGGGTGAGGGGGACGCAGAGGAGGGACGTGACGTTCGCGCGGACCAGGACGGGGGCGTCGGAGGCGTCGCGGCCGAAGGCGTCCGGGTCCTCCGGGCGTACCTGAAGGGCCGTGGAACCGCCGCGTGCCGCCTCGACCACGAGGGGGCACGCGGCAGGGTTCTGCGCCTCCAGGTCCTCGGCCCGTACGTCCCGCTGGTCCGCCGGTCCGAGGACGGTCGTACGGCACAGCTGTACGGCTCCCTCGTCCGCCACCACCCAGTCCGCGAACCGCCCGTGCAGCACCCGGGCCGCCCGCTCCAGCACGGCGGCCCGGGTCCTGGCGGGCTCGCTGAGCAGGGCCGTGGTCATCTCGTCCAGCAGGTCCATCAGCGTCGCGTGCCGTGTCGTCTCGCCGAGGTCCGGCACGGGGCCGGGGCCGCCCCCGGCCGACGGTGTCCGTGCTCCGGCGGACTGGAGCACCACGAGTACGGCGGTACGCGGCTCGCCGCCCGGCCGCAGCGCGGTGAGTGTCGCGTGCACGGGAACATCGGGGCGCTGCTGAAGATGGACCGTGAGACTGCGGTCGCCGTCACCGCGTGCCACCGCTGCGGTCTGCGAGCGGAACGCGGCCCGGTCCGGGTGTGCGAGGAAGCCGGTGAGCGGGCGGCCCGTCGCGTAACCCGCCCTGACACCCGTGAAGTTGGTTCCCGCGAAGTTCAGCCTGCGGACCACCGTCTCGCGGTCGATCAGCGCGACGGGCAGCGGCAGCCGTTGGAAGATCCCCTTCAGGAGCTGCTGTTCCTGACGGTCGGCGGAGGACGTGGTCGCCGTGCCGGTTGCCGTGAGGCGCTCGTACCACGGCCACAACTGGTCGGCCACATGGTCGAGTTCGAAGATCGCAGTGTCCAGCACGGTGGGCAGGTCGTCGTGGGGCACGGACCGTGCCGCCTTCAACTCCGCGACACGGCGCACGAAATCCGCAAGTTCCTCACCGAATTCTTCCGTCTGCGCCATGCCATGAACGTAGCTCGTCACGAGCGCGCCCGGGGAGGCCGGGGTGGAACGCCTCGACGTCGTTTTCTCCGCAGGTGAGCGGGAAGGCGGAGGAACGAGGAGGTGCGAAACATGCCGGATACGGAACATCTCGGCCACCGCGGGACGGCATCTCCGGAATCTGCACTTCCGGGTCGTCGGCTGTCGGAACTCGCCGAGCAGGCCGTCCGCTGCACGACGGACTGCTGCGGCGCGGGCACCACCGTCTCCGACGGCGGCACGGAGAGGCCGGCCGCGGTGACGCACCCGGATCTCGCCGCGCTCGTCTCGATGCAGCTCCGCTCCGGCGAGGGCCCGATCCCGGCCGCACTGGAGCGCGGTGAGCCCGTCGAGTCGGGCGACCTGCTGCGCGAGGAGCGCTGGCCGCAGTACCGGGCCATGGCGCTGGACTCCGGCGTGCGCTCCAGTGTCACCCTTCCCTTTCGCCGGGCGGGCCTGACGGTCACCCTCAGCCTCTACAGCTTCCGTGCGGGCGGCCTGGAGGACGCCCCGCACGGGCCCGCCCGGGCTCTCGGTGATCTCGCCGCGACCGCTCTCGTCCGTGACCGCTCCTACCGCGCCGCGCTCACCGAGCTCGACCAGCTCGGCGCCGCGATGCGCACCCGCCCCGTCGTCGACCAGGCGTGCGGCATCGTCATGCATGTGCTGGCCTGCGACGCGGACGCGGCCTTCAAGGTCCTGCGCCGCATCTCGCAGGGCACCAACCGCAAACTGTCCGAGGTCGCCTCGGCCCTCGTGGACTCACGCGGCCGCGGCCTGGAACAGGAGCTGGTCTCCCTGTCGAACTGACGTCGAACCGCACCGGTACGTCGTCCGTGACGTGTCACCCGCTCGGGCGTCCGTGTGGCACGAATGGTGTCCGGCCGCGCGCGCCCGGGCGGCGGCCGGGCTCTGATGGGCTGCGGGGCATGTCGGTCGTGCCCCGCCTCCGCCGCCGTCCACGGGCGTGGGGGTCCCCAGCCGCCGGCCGAAGGAGCCCGAGCCCATGCGCATGCGCCGTACCGTCCGCGCCCTGTCCGCCACCGCCCTCACCGCCGTAGCCCTGGGCACCACCACCGCGGCGGCCGCCGAGAACCCGGGGGCGGAGGTCAGCCCCCGCACGGTGGCCCCGGGCGGCACGGTCACCGTCTCCGTGGCCTGCGAACCGACGGGCGGTCCGGCGCCCGAGACCATCGACGCCACCTCGCGGGCCTTCGAGCACGGCACCGTCCAGCTGCACAGGACCGGAGGCGAGGAGGACGCCGCGGGCGGCCCGGCCTACAGCGGCACCGCCCGTATCGCACCCGCCGAGAACTTCGAGGAGGGCGGGCCCGACACCCTCGCCAAGGACGACACCGTCGGCAAGGACGGTGCCGTCGGCAGGGACGACGCGGCAGGCAAGGGCTCCGACTGGAGCGTCGACGGCACCTGCCCGGCCGCGCCCGGTGGCCAGGGCAAGCAGTGGAGCGCGTCCTTCACGGCGTCCCGCGACGGCTCCCGCGAGGGCTCGGGCGACGCCTCCCGTGACGGCTCGGGCGATGCCTCCCGTGACGGCTCGCGTGACGCCTCCCGCGAGGGCTCCCACGACGCATCCCGTCTCGAGGACTCCCGTGACGGCGGAGCCGCGGTCAAGCACGGGGTGCAGGCGGGCGAGGGAGGCACCTTCACCGACTCCACCCTCGCCCTGGTCACGGGCGGAGTCCTCATCGCGGGCGCGGCCGGCGCCGCCGCCCACAGACTGCTCCGCCGGGAGTCCTCCTCGAACGGCTGAGTTGGCGACCCGATCCACTGGGTAAGCAGAGCCTTGGATACTCGAAGCACAGGGGCACGACAGGCACCGTGGGAACCACGACGGACCACGGACCGGCGTCCACGGATCGGCGATCCACGGAGGCGCGGTCCACGGAACGACGGCCGGTCCGCGGATCACTGCGCGGAGGCACATATGCGGCGGACCGATCCGGAAGGCCACGGCCCCGTCCGCTACGGCCCACCGCTCCCCGGCCAGGACCTGCCGGTGCCGCCCGGACTCGCCGCGGCCGCGACCGGCGCGCACACCGAACCGACCGGCGGGGGACCCGCACTCCTGGACGCCGCCCTCGCCCACTGGGCCCGGCGCGGACTCTCCGCCGACCGCGACCGGACGGCCGCAGCGCCCGGCGCCCCCGCACTGCTCCTCGCACTGACCGCCGCGCTCGGCGGCGACGTTCTCGTGCCGCGCCCCTGCGCGGCCTGGTGGGCGCCGCAGGCACGCCTGTTGGGCAGATCCGTCTTCCACGTGGGGACACCCGCCGAGTGCGGCGGCGTCCCGGACCCGTACGCCCTCCTGGAGACAGTGCGCCGAGTACGCGCCGAGGGCGGCGACCCGCGGCTGCTCGTCCTGTCCGTCGCCGACGACCCCACCGCCACCGTCGCACCGCCCGAGGTGGTGCACGAGGCCATCGAGGCGGCCGTGGGCGAGGGGCTGCACGTGATCAGCGACGAGACCTGGCGCGACACCCTGCACGAACCGCACGACACCGTGTTCCTGAGCCCCGCCGAGATGCTGCCGGAGCACGTCACGGTCCTGACCGACCTCGCGGGACCCTTCCTGCCACCCGGCTGGCCCGCCGCGATCGCCCGCTTCCCCGCCAACGACACCGGCACCCGGCTGCACGACCGCGTCCTCGACGTACTGACCGCGCTCGACGCCCGGATCGCGGCCCCGGTCGCCGCGGCAGCCGCGTACGCGCTCGGCGAGCCCGACGACATCACGCGGCGCCTCGCCGCGTCGGTACGCCTGCACGGGCGCGTGGCCACCGCCGCGCACCACGTCCTCGTGGCCGCGGGCGCCCTCGCCAGACCCCCGCGCGCGGGCCGCCATCTGTACGCGGACCTCGGCCCGCTGCGCTCCGCGCTCACCGCTCGCGGTGTCGGCGACGCCCAGGAACTGGAGGACTTCCTCACCGACCGCCTCGGCATGCCCGTGCCCGGCGGCCACCGCTTCGGCGACGACCTCGGCGCACTGCGCGTACGCCTGGCCACCGGCCCGTTCCTCGGCACAACCCACGAGCAGCGAATGGCGTCTCTCACGTCACCGGAACCTCTGGAATTGCCGCATGTGGAACGCGCGTTGAGTCTGCTGGGCTCGGCATTCGCCGATCTCCGCGATGACGATGACGCTCGGCGACGGGAGTCCCCTCGATGACGCAGCAGTCCGAGTCGACCACGACCACCACGACCACGGACGCCGACGTCCCTGCGTCGCCCTCACCTCTGTCCTCCGTGTCCTCCGCCGCGTTCGTACCCGCCGTCGGAACTCCGCCCGCCGGGCCCCGGCCCCTCGCCGAACCCCGTCCGCTCGGCGAACGCCGCGCCTGGCCCCGCTCGTTCGCGGACCGGCTGACCGCCCCGCTGCCGGGCCTGAGGGGCTTCGCCCGGTTCGCCCGCGAGGGCGCGCTGCGGCCCGACCCGGAGGGCCTCGCCGACATTCCCCGACTTCCGTACGAGCCGGGCCCGTTGCCCCGGGTGGACGCGCGCACGATCGCCGTCTCCTGGGCGGGGCACGCCAGTTGGGTGGTCCGGATCGGTGGTCTCACCGTGCTCACCGACCCGGTGTGGTCCCGCAAGATCCTCGGAACTCCCGCCCGGATCACGCCCGTCGGCGTGGCCTGGAGCGCACTGCCGCGCGTCGACGCGGTCGTCATCAGCCACAACCACTACGACCACCTGGACGCGCCGACGCTGCGCCGACTCCCGCGCGACACCCCGGTGTTCGTCCCGGCCGGGCTCGGCAGCTGGTTCAGGCGCCGCCGCTTCTCGCACGTCACCGAGCTGGACTGGTGGGAGGCGGCCGAACTGGGCGGAGTCCGCTTCGACTTCGTACCGGCCCACCACTGGTCCAAGCGCAGCCTCCACGACACCTGCCGCACCCTGTGGGGCGGCTGGGTCCTGACCGCGTCCGACGGCCGGCGCGTGTACTTCGCGGGCGACACGGGATACGGCCACTGGTTCTCCCACATCGGCGCCCGCTACCCCGGCATCGACCTGGCCCTGCTCCCCATCGGCGCGTACAACCCCCGCTGGTGGCTCAGCGACGTCCACTGCGACCCCGAGGACGCGGTCCGAGCCACCCAGGATCTCGGCGCCCACCGCATGGCCCCCATGCACTGGGCCACCTTCGTCCTCTCCGCAGAACCGGTCCTGGAACCCCTGACGCGAGTACGTACGGCCTGGGAAAAAGCAGGCCTGACAAGGGAAAACCTCTGGGACCTGCCGGTGGGCGCGTCAAGGGTGCTCGACTGAGGCGCCTCTGTCGGGTTCTTCCAAGGCCACGGGCAACGGCTGCTTTCAGGGGCGCGGGGAACTGCGCGACAAGCCACACACAAACCGCAGCCAACACACGACAGAAACCCCCCGCACCCACTCACCCCTACCGCTGAGCGCTACGCAACCGCCGCCAAAGACCGGGCGCCACGCTGATCACAACGGTCAGTACAACAACCGCCACCACACCCTCCCAGGGCTCCTTGAACAAGGACCCCCCGGCCACCCCGATGAGCTGATACGTCGCGGCCCAGGCCAGACAAGCCGGCACATCCCCGCGAGCGAACCTCCGCAACGGCCACTTGGCCATCAAGCAGGCCAGCATCACAGGAATCCGCCCCGCCGGCACCAGCCGCGACAACACCAGCACGGCCACACCATGCTCCGCGAGCTTCTCCTGCGCCTGCGCCAGCCGATCCTCCGGCGCACGATCCCGTATCGCGGCCAGCCAACGCGACCCGTTCTTCGACTTCATGCCACGACGCCCGAGCCAGTACAGCGCGACATCCCCGAGGAACGCCGCGAACGCCGCCACCACGAAGACCAGCACCATCGAGAACGGCGCGGTCTGGTGAAACGCCACCACCGCCGCCGAACTCACCAAGGCACCCGTCGGCACGACGGGCACCAGCGCCCCGATCAGCACCAGCAGGAACAGCGACGGATAACCGAGCGCCTGCTGGGTGGACTCGGGCGGCACGGTCGTGACCGCGGCGGCGAGCACATCCCTCACCGGGCTTCGCCCTCCCGCTCGTCGTCGCCCCGGCCGGCCGGCGCGTCCCTCGGGGATGACCGGTACCCCGCGACCCGCGGCCGCACACGCTGTCCGTGGTCCAGAAGGTGCACCGCCACCTCGGGCGCACGCTCGGCGGCCAGGCGCACGAACTCCTCGCCGGGCGCGTGGAATTCATGGGGGCGCACGGCATCCATCCCGATCGGCCAGTACGTGCCGTAGTGCACCGGCACCGCGCTCCCCGGCCGCAGGCGGGCCAGCGCCTCGGCAGCCCGCCCGGCGTCCAGGTGGCCCTCGCCCAGATACGGACCCCAGCCGCCGACCGGCAGCAGCGCCACGTCGACCGGCCCGACCTCCTTCGCCATGGACTCGAAGAGGCCCGTGTCCCCGGCGAAGTACGTCCGTGCCTCGCCCTCGATCACATAGCCGAGGGCGGGCGCGCGATGCGGCCCGACCGGCAGCCGCCGCCCGTCGTGCCGCGCCGGAACGGCCTGTACGACCAGGTCACCGACCCGCGTACGGTCGCCGCTCGCCATCTCGGTGATCTGCAGATGACCGAGATGGCGCAGCCCGGGGACGGCCCGCGGGGCGCCCTTCGGCACCAGCAGCCGGGTGCCCGGGGCGAGCCGCGCCAGCGACGGGACGTGCAGATGATCGGCGTGCAGATGGGACACCAGGGCCACGTCCGCCACCGCCGCCTCAGGCGGGGGCGGCGCGCCCCGGCGCCTGCGCAGATGCGCGAGCCGGCGCGCGAAGAGCGGGTCCGTGAGCACGCGCGCGCCCGAGTCCTCGACGGTGCAGGTGGCGTGCCCCCACCAAGTGATCTCCACCGGCACTCCTTTGCCTCCTTCGCGCGACTCCCCCCGAGCGTACGGGCAGGAGTAGGGTCGGCGACGAAACCCGGAGGTGAGGGGGGGACGCCATGGGAGACACACGCCGTGCCTCCGGCATGCTTCGCGTGACGACGATCGCGAGTCTGACGCCGTTGGAGGAGCTGGAGGCGGACCCCTTCCTGGTGGACTCGCGCAGCCAGCACGCCATGTGCGCGCGCTGGGCCGCCGAGCGTGGCTATGTCGTCACCCGCGAACTGCTCGTACGGGGGCTGCGGCCCGACCACTGCGCGCTCTGGGAGGACGTCGAGGCGGGCCTCGTCGACCTGTTCGTGGCGCCCAGCCGCCGGGTCCTGGAGCGCGCGCTCGCCTCCGTCGACGAGTTCACCGCCGAGTGTGCCCGCCGCGGAGTACGGGTCGAGACGGTCGGCCACGCGGAACCCGCGTACGACGCCCAGATGAAGGCCCATGTCCACCGCCGGCTGTCGATGCCGACGGCGGGCTACGACGGCCGCTGACAACTCCGGCGCCGCCGGGCCCGGGCCGAGCAGAGGCAACCTCGTGCGGTGGCCCGCGGTCACCCTGTGTGCGCGGTGAGCAACCGTGCCCTTGTGCACCGCCGAAACGGCTTGCGTGCTTGTGACAGGGTTGGGGCAGGTCTGAGAGCGGGGTGGAGGTGGGCGTGGCGTGAGCGGCGCGAGATGGCGGAGGCTGGTGAGCGCGCTCTGGCGGAGCGTCGCCGTGTGGGCCGTGTCCACGGTCACCATGCTGGCGCTGGCCGGGATCCTGCCGGACTTCAGAATCCAGTCCGCCGACGGCGACAGCGCGACCCAGATCGCCATCACGGCCGCACTCGGCGCCGGGGCGTTCGGTGTGCTCTCCTCCGTGGTGTGGCCGCTCCTCGTCCGGGCCCTGCTCCTCGTCCCCGCCCTCGTCCTCGGCCTGCTCGTCTTCTTCCTCAACGGCTCGCTCCTGTGGCTCGCCCTGCGGATCATCCCGTCGGGAGAGAGCGAGGCCGCGCCGGAGACCGCCGTGGTGGTCGCCGCGGTGATGTCGGCCGTCGCCTCCGCCACCGGCGGTGCCCTGGCCGTCCGGGACGACGACGCGTACAGGCGCAGGCTCTACCGGCTCTCCGACCGACGGCGGTCGGAACTGGAGCCGGGCACGGGCCCGTCCACCCCCGGAGTGGTCTTCCTCCAGCTCGACGGCGTCGGCCATGACGTACTCCTGGAGGCGGTCGGACGCGGTCTGATGCCGACCGTCGCCGCCTGGCTCGGTGACGGCGAGGGGGCCCGCACCACCCACCGGCTCACCCCCTGGCGCACCGACTGGTCCAGCCAGACGGGCGCCAGCCAGCTGGGCATCCTGCACGGCTCCAACCACGACATCCCCGCCTTCCGCTGGTACGAGAAGGACACCCGGGAGGTCATGGTCTGCAACCGCCCCACCAGCGCCGCCGAACTCCAGCGCCGCGCCATCGCCCACACCGGTGACGGCGGCCTGCTCACCATGGACGGCGCCAGCCGGGGCAACCTCTTCAGCGGCGGTGCCGACCAGCTCGCCCTGGTGCTCTCCGTGGCGGCCAGGAGGGGCCGGGAGAACCGCTCGCGGGCCGGCTACTTCGCGTACTTCTCCGACCCCGCCAACGCCGTCCGTACCGCCATGTCCTTCGTCGCCGAGGTCGGCCGCGAGATCGGCGAGTCCACCTGGGCCCGCCTCAAGAAGCGGCGCCCGCGGGTCGGCCGCGGCGGCCTCTATCCGTTCATCCGGGCCTTCGCGACGGTCATCGAGCGGGATGTCGTCGTCGCCGCGGTGATCGGGGACATGCTCGCCGGACGCTCCTCGGTCTACGCCGACCTGGTGGCGTACGACGAGGTGGCCCACCACTCGGGCCCGCGCAGCCGTGACACGGAGAAGGTCCTGCAACGCCTGGACCGCTCACTGGCCCTGATCGCGCAGGTCACGGAGCACGCCCCGCGCGCGTACCGCGTCGTCCTGCTGTCCGACCACGGCCAGAGCCCCGGCGAGACCTTCCGTACCCGCTACGGACTCGGCCTCGGGGAACTGGTCCGGGCCGGCTGCGGGCTGCCCGTGCCCCGCAAGGCGCGCCGCACCCACAGCGGCGCCGAGGCCAGGTCCGCCGTACGGGCCGCGCTGCGCAGGCCGGTGGAGGAGGGCCACGAGCAGTACCGCCCCTCCAGCCGCCACTCGGAGCCGCTCGTGCTGGCCTCCGGCAACCTCGGCCTCGTGTCCTTCCCGGACGTACCGCACCGGATGAGCCGCGAGGAGATCGACGCCCGCCACCCGGCCCTGCTGACCACGCTCGCCAACCACCCCGGCGTCGGCTTCGTCCTCGTGCGCAGCGAGGAGCACGGCGGCCTCGTGCTCGGCGCGAACGGCGCCGAGATCCCCCTGGACGAACTGGACGACAACCCGGGCCCGCTCGCCGACTTCGGCCCGGGCGCCGCCGACGCCGTACGCCGCACGCACGCGTTCCCGCACACCGCCGACATCATGATCAACTCCTGGTACGACCCCCAGGAGGGCGAAGTCCTCGCGTTCGAGGAGCAGATCGGCTCGCACGGCGGCCTCGGCGGAGCGCAGGGGAGGCCCTTCCTGATGTCGCCGCTCACGTTCTCCGCGCCCGTCGAGGACGGGGCGGAACTGGTCGGCGCCGAGCACGTGCACCACGTACTGCGGCGCTGGCTGCGTGAGTGCGACGGCCCGCAGGTGCCCGTCGAGACCGAGCCCGAGCGGCGGGTCGCCTAGGTCCCCGCGCTCCTCAAGGGCCATGAAAATGGGCTGCGGTCCGGGGGAGGAACCGCGCACACTGTCCGCATCGGACATCGCGCACCGGCGCGCCCCGCTCGAACACCCCCCTCAGGAGCCACTGCGTGCAGGCAGCCGTCACCGTCACTCCCGCCCGAATACCGGAACTGCTGCTCGGCCTCGCGACCGTGCGGCCGGTCTTCATCTGGGGCGCTCCAGGCATCGGAAAGTCCTCCCTGGTGAGGGAGTTCGCCGAATCGCTGGGACTGGAGTGCGTGAGCCTGCTGGGTACGCAGCTGGCGCCGGAGGACCTGATCGGCGTACCGCAGATCCGCGACGGCCGCTCGGTCTTCTGCCCGCCCGAGGCGATCGCCCGCGACGAGCCGTACTGCCTGTTCCTGGACGAGCTGAACGCGGCGACGCCGGACGTCCAGAAGGCGTTCTACTCGCTCATCCTGGAGCGGCGCATCGGCAACTACGAGCTGCCGGCGGGCTCGATCGTGATCGGCGCGGGCAACCGGGCGACGGACAACGCGCTCGCGCGCCCGATCGCGTCCGCGCTGGTCAACCGGCTCGCGCACGTACACCTCGAGGCCTCCCCGAAGGACTGGCTGGTGTGGGCAGGGGCGAACGGCATCCACCCGTGGGTGCTCGACCACCTCGTCGACCGCCCCGACCACCTGTGGTCCAAGCCGCCGAAGACCGAGGAGCCCTTCTCGACTCCCCGCTCCTGGCACATGCTCTCCGACGCGCTGCACTCCTTCGGGCCGACGCTCGACGAGCCGACGCTGAAGGTGATCGCGCACGGCACGCTGACACCCGCGCACGCGGTCGCCTTCTGCGGCTACGTGAAGATCGTGCGCAGCCGGTTCGGCATCGAGGCCATCATGAAGGGCGAGGCCCGCTGGCCGAACCGCCTGGAGGACCGCGACCTCCTGTACTACCTCGCGGAGTCCTTCCGGGGCCGCCTCGTCAAGGAACTCCCCGCCAGCAAGGAACACGCCTCGGCGAGCGGCCGCCAGACCGCCTACCGCGCGAAGTCCCTGCTCGTGCAGCTCGCCGAGATCTCCGTCGAGGTCGCCCAGAGCGTCATCGCCGCGGACGAGGACGGCAACCCCGTACTGCCCGCCTGGTTCCTGGTGGAGGCGGCCCGCGACATGCCCCGGCTGGTGGAGGCGCGTCGGTGAGCGCTCCGCGCGGGCGCGCGGCCGACCGCCGGGAAGGGGCCGCGCGATGAGCCGTACGCGCAATCAGGAGCCGCCCCGGAAGAAGGACCTGGCAGCCGAGGCGTTCGCCGAGGGGATGCGGCTCGTGCGGGCCAACCGCGCGCTGGCCGCCATAGGGTTCAGCACCTGCCGTCAGGAGGACTGCGAGGAGGCGCCGGACGACGGACTCGTACGCGTCGACTCCGACGGCGTGCTGCACGTCCACCCCAAGCGCCGCGCCGACCCCGTCGAGTGGGCCTGGGCGGTCGCCCACAGCGCCCTGCATCTCGGCTTCGGCCATGTCACGGCGGCGACCGGCCTGCGCGCCCAGCCCGACCGGTTCGACATCGCGGCCCGCTGTGTCGTCGTCAACCGCTTCCTGCTCGGCTTCCCGATCGGCCGGACCCCGGCGGATCTGCCGATGTCGTACCCGGACGGCGACGAGGAGCAGCTCGCCGCGCGCTGGCGCCGCGACGGCATCCCGCCCATGTACGAGCGCTGCGGCACCGCGGGCGGCGAGCCGGACCAGCTCCTGGTGCCCTGGGACAGCTGGCTCGGCGGCCGGCCGCCGGACTGGCAGCTCGCCTTCGCCCACGCGCTGACCCGCACGGTGGCCACCGCGATGGACATGGCGGGCGGCCGCCGCGACTCGATGCGCGGCGGTCTCACCCCGCTGCAGCCCTGGGAGCGGGCGCTGAGCTGGTTCGTCTCCTCCTACCCCCTCCTCGGCGGCATCGCGGCCGGCATCACGATCGTCGCGGACGCCGAACTCGCCCGCGCGCACGGCATCTCCGTCGCCGCGGTCGACGCGGGGGCCGCCGAGATCTACATCAACCCGCTGCGCCAACTCGACGACGAGGAATGGCGGTTCGTCCTCGCCCACGAGATGCTGCACGCCGCGCTGCGTCACGGCGACCGCTGCGGCGCCCGCGACCCCTACCTCTTCAACGTCGCCTGCGACTACGTCATCAACGCCTGGCTGGTCGAGATGCAGGTCGGCACGATGCCCGAAGGGCTGCTGTACGACCAGGAGTTGAAGGACCTCTCCGCCGAGGAGGTCTACGACCGGATCGCCACCGACCTGCGCCGCGTGCGACGGCTCGCCACCCTGCGAGGCAAGGGCGTCGGCGACATCCTCGGCGGCCCGCTCGGCTCACCGCGCGACTACGTGGACCTCGACGAGTTCTACCGCCGCGGCCTCGGCAACGGTCTCGACCTGCACCAGCAGCAGAGCCGCGGCTTCCTGCCCGGCGGACTGGTGGAGGAGATCCGCGCGCTCAACCACCCGCCGCTGCCCTGGGACGCCCAACTCGCCCGCTGGTTCGACGAGTTCGTGCCCCGCCCGGAGCCCGTACGGACCTACGCGCGCCCCGCCCGCCGCCAGGCGGCCACCCCCGACATCCCGCGCGCCGGACGCTACTTCCCGCCCGAGGAGATCGCCCGCTGCACCTTCGGCGTCGTCCTCGACACCTCCGGCTCCATGGACCGCACCCTCCTCGGCAAGGCACTGGGCGCCATCGCCTCGTACGCCGAGGCCCGTGACGTGCCGGCCGCCCGGGTCGTCTTCTGCGACGCGGCCCCGCACGACGCGGGCTTCCTCCCCGTCACGGACATCGCGGGCCGGGTACGGGTCCACGGCCGAGGCGGCACCATCCTCCAGCCCGGCGTCGATCTGCTGCACCGCGCCGAGGACTTCCCGCCGGGCGCCCCGATCCTGATCATCACGGACGGCTGGTGCGACGTCCTGCGCGTCCGGCGCGAGCACGCCTACCTGATCCCACAGGGTTCGTCCCTGCCGTTCACCGCACGTGGGCCCGTCTTTCGCGTGCGCTGAGCCCGAGTGTGATCGGATAGTGCTACGGACCCCAAAACCGGGACCTGATCGAAAGGGATTCATCGTGGCAACAACGCGCTCCGCACACACCGTCTGGGAAGGCAACCTGCTCGAGGGCAACGGAGTTGTCAACTTCGACTCCTCCGGCGCCATCGCTCAGCAGCCCGTGACTTGGGCGTCGCGCTCCCAGGACGCGAACGGCAAGACCAGCCCCGAAGAGCTGATCGCCGCCGCGCACTCCAGCTGCTTCTCCATGGCGTTCTCGCACGCCCTGGCCGGGGCCGGCACGCCGGCCACCAAGCTCACCACCTCCGCCGACGTCACGTTCCAGCCGGGCGAGGGCATCACGGGCATCCACCTCACGGTGGAGGGCACCGTGCCGGGCATCGAGGAAGACGCGTTCGTCGCGGCCGCCGAGGACGCCAAGAAGAACTGCCCGGTCAGCCAGGCGCTGACCGGCACGACGATCACGCTGTCGGCGAAGCTCGCCTGACCTGCGATTCTGCCTGGCCGGTCGTCCGAGACGACCGGCCATCTGAGGCGACTCGGATCGGCCGCCGGGCAAGCTGCTTCACTGACAGGAGCTTGCCCGGCGGCCGGACCAGGACCCGGCGGCCGGAGCAGGACCAGACCGATGCGGGCACGACCTGGATGGGCGATGCCGCACCGGATCTCCGTGGTGCGCGTCGTCCTGTGTTCGACCGCATTTCACCCGGGCTCCCTAATGTGCGGGCCATGAACAGACTTTCGATCACGGCCGGCGTTGTCGCGCTGACCGTCGGACTCGCGTCGCCCGCCGTGGCCGACCGCGACTCCAAGGACCACGGTCGGGCCACCACGGCCTTCGGCCAGGCCAAGCTGACCGGTTTCGCCTCGCTCCCGGCCGAGACGTTCGTCCCGAACAGCGAGCCGTCCGGCTCTGCCATCGGGGCGGGCCCGTTCAACGGCATCACCGGCCCGTTCGCCGACCAGCCCGTCCAGGGCTTCAGCGGCGCCGTCAACCGCCACGACGGCAGCTACGACGTGCTGTCCGACAACGGCTACGGCGGCAAGGCCAACAGCGCCGACTTCCTGCTCCGCGTGCACCGCGTCGAGCCGGACACGAAGAGCGGCAAGGTCAAGGTCCTGGGCGGCTTCAACCTCAGTGACCCGTACCGCAAGGTGCCGTTCCCGCTCACCCGGGCCGACCGGGTGCTGACCGGCGCCGACTTCGACGTCGAGTCGATCGTGCGGGCGTACGACGGCTCGTACTGGCTGGGCGACGAGTTCGGCCCGTTCCTGCTGCACTTCTCGTCGACCGGCAGGCTGCTCGAAGCCCCCATCTCGCTCGACGGAGTGCGGGCGCCGGAGAACCCGTACCTGAACGGCGCCCAGCCCACCATCGGTGGCAGCAAGGGCTTCGAGGGCATGGTCCGCTCGGTCGACGGCCGTCGGCTCTACCCGCTCCTCGAAGGCACGGTCAACGGTGACACCCCCGGTGACCTGCGCTTCAGCGAGTTCGACCTGAAGAGCCGGGACTACACCGGGAAGCGTTTCACCTACCGCCTGGAGTCGCCCTCCAACGCCATCGGTGACGCCATCGCCGTCGACAGGAACCGTTTCCTCGTCATCGAGCGCGACGGCGGCCAGGGCGCCGACGCCAAGTTCAAGCGGATCTACCTCGCGGACACGCGTGACCGCAACGGCGACGGGGTCATGGACAAGACCCTCGTGGCCGACCTGATGAACATCGCGAACCCGAAGGGCCTCGGCGGCTTCGGCGAGACCTTCACCTTCCCGTTCACCACGATCGAGGACGTGGTTCTCCTCGACAACCGGACGCTGGCCGTCCTGAACGACAACAACTTCCCGTTCTCCTCCGGCCGTACGCCGGGCAAGGCGGACAACAACGAGTTCATCACCATCCGGCTCTCACAGAGCCTGAAGGCGGACAAGCGCGCTCTCCGCTAGGGGCGCGGTTCTGCCGCTGGCACCGGCCGCGGCCCGAATCGCTTCGGGCCGCGGCATCGTCATGTCCGGAGCCGTCGTCCGGGATCGTCCGCTTCCGTCGGGGTACCCGCCCCATTGACAGGGAGGCACTCAAGTTTTGTGATGGTAGGCGTTAGGGCCCGGGCGGAAGGGGACGGACATGGCACGTGCGGTCGGGATCGATCTCGGTACCACCAACTCGGTGGTGGCTGTTCTGGAAGGGGGTGAGCCCACGGTCGTCGCCAACTCCGAGGGCGCGCGAACCACCCCCTCGGTGGTGGCCTTCGCCAAGAACAACGAGGTACTGGTGGGTGAGGTCGCCAAACGGCAGGCCGTGACGAACGTCGAGCGCACCGCGCGCTCCGTCAAACGCCATATGGGCGAACCGAGTTGGCGGTTCCCCGACAGTGGCACGGTCGACGGCACCCGCTACCGCGCGCAGGAACTGTCCGCGCGCGTGCTCCAGAAACTGAAGCGGGACGCCGAGGCGTATCTCGGCGAGGACGTCACCGACGCGGTGATCACCGTGCCCGCCTACTTCGACGACACCCAGCGCCAGGCCACCAAGGAGGCCGGCGAGATCGCGGGCCTCAAGGTCCTGCGGATCATCAACGAACCGACGGCCGCGGCCCTCGCGTACGGACTCGACCGCGGCGAGGAGCAGACCGTCCTCGTCTTCGACCTGGGCGGCGGTACCTTCGACGTCTCGCTCCTGGAGATCGGCGACGGCGTCATCGAGGTCAAGGCCACCAACGGCGACACCCAGCTGGGCGGCGACGACTGGGACCACCGGATCGTCGAGCACCTCGTCAAACGCTTCAAGGGCTCGTACGGCATCGACCTCGGCCAGGACAAGATGGCGCTCCAGCGGCTGCGCGAGGGTGCGGAGAAGGCCAAGATCGAGCTGTCCTCGTCCACCGAGACGACCATCAACCTGCCCTACATCACCGCCTCCGCCGAGGGCCCGCTGCACCTCGACGAGAAACTGACGCGCGCCCAGTTCCAGGAGCTCACCGCCGACCTGCTCGACCGCTGCAAGAACCCCTTCCACCAGGCGGTCAAGGACGCGGGTGTGAAGCTCTCGGTGGTCGACCACGTCATCCTCGTCGGTGGTTCCACCCGGATGCCCGCGGTGACCGAGCTGGTCAAGGAACTCACCGGCAAGGACCCGCACAAGGGCGTCAACCCGGACGAGGTCGTGGCCCTCGGCGCGGCCCTCCAGGCGGGCGTCATCCGCGGCGACGTGAAGGACGTGCTGCTCCTCGACGTCACCCCGCTGTCCCTGGGCATCGAGACCAAGGGCGGCATCATGACGAAGCTCATCGAGCGCAACACGACCATTCCCACGAGGCGTTCGGAGATCTTCACCACCGCCACGGACAACCAGCCCTCGGTCGGCATCCAGGTTTTCCAGGGTGAGCGCGAAATCGCCGCCTACAACAAGAAGTTGGGCGTCTTCGACCTCACCGGGCTGCCGCCCTCGCCCCGCGGGGTCCCGCAGATCGAGGTCGCCTTCGACATCGACGCCAACGGCATCATGCACGTCTCCGCGAAGGACCTCGCCACCGGCCGCGAACAGAAGATGACCGTCACGGGCGGCTCGGCGCTCCCCAAGGACGACATCGACCGCATGATGCGCGAGGCCGAGCAGTACGCCGACGAGGACCGGGGGCGCCGGGAAGCCGCGGAGACCCGCAACCAGGCCGAGCAACTCGTGTACCAGACCGAGAAGTTCATCCGTGAGAACGAGGAACGCGTCCCGGCCGACACGAAGACCGAGGTCGAGTCCGCGATCACCGAGCTCAAGGCCCTCCTGGAGCAACGCGAGGCCACGGACACGAACACCCTGCGCACCGGCGTCGAGAAACTCGCCACCGTCAGCCAGAAGATGGGCCAGGCCATGTACGCCCAGGCCCAGCAGTCACCCCCACAGGACCAGCCGCCCACCGAACAGTCCCCACCGGGGGACGAGGAGGGCGTGGTCGACGCGGAGATCGTCGACGACGAAAAAGACCCGACGGAGGGCAAGCCGGGCAACACCACAAAGGACACCCCGACCTGATGGCGCCCGGCCCCTGAGGGGCGAAGCCCCCTCAGGGGCGCGGGGAACGGCGCGCCCAGCCACCGACGGCCGTCACCCGACAATCAACAGCAGCCCCCACCCACCCAGGGGCGCGAGGAACTGCGCGACCAGCCCACGACGGCCGTCAGCCAGCGAACAACAACAAGCCCCGCACTCTAGAAATCAGCCCGCCGCGCCCGAATCAATTCCGCGGTCCGCCGCGCCCCCGCCGCCCCGGTCGTCATATGGTCCAGCACCTCCAGATGCGCAGCCACCTCGTTGCGAGAGTCGAGATACAGCGCCCCGGTCAGATACTCGGTGTACACCATGTCCGGAAGCTCCGGCTCCGCGAAGCGGAACAGCACGAACGGCGCGTACGTCCCCGGATGAGGCCCGGACGCGAACTCGGCGATCTGCAGCGTGATGTGGTCGTTCTCGACGGCCTCCAGCAGATGGTCGAGCTGTTCGGTCATCACCTCGGAGCGAATGCTGACCGGCCGCCGCAGTACCGTTTCCTCCATGATCACCCAGAGGTGCGGCGGGTTCTCCCCGGTCAGCAGCTTCTGCCGGGCCATCCGCAGGGACACATGGCGCTCGATCTCCTCGGGCCCGGTCTGCCCGACCGTGCCCGCCTCCAGAACCGCGCGGGCGTAGTCCTCGGTCTGCAGCAGCCCGGGCACGAAGTGCGGCTCGTACGACCGGATGATCGAGGCCGCGCCCTCCAGGCTCACATGCATGCTGAACCAGTCCGGCAGGACGTCGTGGAAGCGCTGCCACCAACCTGGCTGGTTCGCCTCCTCGGTCAGCCGGACGAACGCCGCGATCTCGTCGTCGGGCACGCCGTACGTCGACAGCAGCACCTGGACGTACGGGATCTTCAGCGCGACCTCGGCCATCTCCATGCGGCGGATGGTCGCGCCCGTGACCCGCAGGATCCGCGCGGCCTCGTCCCGTCTCAGACCGGACGCCTCGCGCAACTCCTGCAGCCGTCTACCCAGCACCACCTGCCCCACGGTCGGCGCAGGACGCCTTTCACTCACGCCACGCCTCCCCAAGCGCCGAGCATGGCGAGAAGTGTGCCATGTTCCCGCTCAACCCTCACCTGATCCGGGGCGTTGTCATTACCTCAGCGGTAATCGACCGTCACCCGGGGCGCACGCCATGGTGGGTGTACCGGTTTCCGGGGCGGCGCACTCCGGTCCGGAAACCGGGTCCCACCAGTTCGCCACGACCTCGACGGAGGGTGATCCGCCATGTCCGCAACCCACTTCGCCGCCCTGGCCCGTACCACCGAGCCGCAGACCATGCTGCGCCGCTTCCTGGCGCTCGACGCGGCGGTGACCGGGGTGAACGGCGTCGCCTACCTCGTCGCGTCCGGACCGCTGGGGCGGCTGCTCGATGTCGGCCCGGGCCTGCTGCTCGTACTCGGCCTGGTTCTCACGGTGTACGCGGCCGGCGTCGCCTGGCTGGCCTCGCACCGCCGGCCGCCGGTCCTACCGGTACGGGCCGTGATCGAGATCAACCTCGCCTGGGCGGTGCTGAGTTTCGTCGCGCTCGCCGTGTGGCTGTCGCCGAGCACCGCCGGAGCGGTGTGGATTCCCTTGCAGGCACTGACCGTTGCGGGATTCGCCCTGGCGCAGTACGTGGCGCTGCGAGCGCTGACCGAACCTCAGGACATCAGTGACTGAAGGTACTTGACCGTCGCGGGGTCGGCCGGGAGCAGTGTCTCGATGGCCAGCTCGGCGACGGTCACGTCCATGGGCGTGTTGAACGTGGAGATGGACGAGATGAAGGACAGCACCCGTCCGTCGTGCTCGATCTGCATCGGCAGGGCGAAATAGGGGACGGTCTCCCCGATCCCCTCGTCGCTCCCGCTCCCGCTCTCGGGAGAGCCCTCCGAGGAGCCTTCCGAAGAACCCTCCGACGGATACGGATACGCCGCCACCTCCTCGTACAGCGCGCGCAGCGGCTCGGAACGGCGCAGGGCGATGTCCCGCTCCATCTGGGCCAGCAGATGGCCGCGCCACTCCCGCAGATTGCGGATCCTCGGCGCCAGACCCTCCGGGTGCAGCGTCAGTCGCATCGCGTTCAGCGGAGGGGCGAGGAGGTGCTCGGGGACGGTGTCGAGCAGCATCGCGATGCCCCGGTTGGCGGCGACCACGTTGTACGTCGCGTCCACCACGAACGCCGGATAGGGCTCGTAGCCCTGGATCAGCCGCTCCACGCCCTCGCGCAACGCGTCCAGCGCCGGATCGTCGAGCGGGGTCTCGGGATAGCGGGGCGCGTAACCGGCCGCCAGCAGAAGGGCGTTGCGGTCCCGCACGGGTACGTCCAGGTGCTCGGCCAGCCGCAGTACCATCTCCTCGCTCGGCCGGGAGCGGCCCGTCTCGACGAAGCTGATGTGCCGCGCCGACGACCCGGCCCGCAGGGCCAGCTCCAGCTGGCTGACCCGGCGCTGCTCCCGCCAGCCGCGCAGCAGCGGACCGACACCCTTGTCGACGCCGGAGGCGCCCCCGGCCCCCGAGACGGAGCGGGCGGTGGACGCGCCGGTGGATGTGACGGCGGACGAGGTACTGGACGCGCCGGTGGACGGGGAGGCGGACGCGCCGGTGGACGTGGCAGCGGACGGGGAGGCGGACGCGGCGGCGGTCATGTACCGACCGTAGTCGATCCGCCGCCCGGGAGTCGATGAGCGGCCCGGCGGCCGAATGCCTACCCCGCCCCTTGCGCCGGACGCGCCTGACCAGGGACGGGACGGCCGGACTGTGGCAGGCTGAAGAGATCCGGACGTCACGGAAGGAGCGCGATCATGCCCCCTGCACCGCTGTCGCAGAAGGAGATCGAGGACCGGCTCGCGGAGCTGCCCGGCTGGTCCCTGGACGGAGACCGGATCGCCCGCTCCTATCAGCTCGGCTCGCACTTCGCGGCAGCCGCGCTGGTCGTGCACATCGCCCAGGTGCAGGACGAGCTGGACCACCACTCCGACCTCACGCTCGGTTACCACACCGTCTCCCTCACCGTGAACACACACAGCGTGGGCGGAGCCGTCACCGAGCTGGACTTCGACCTGGCCCGCCGGGTCGAGGAGCTCTCCGCCGGGCACGGCGCACATTGAGCCCGCTGGTGTTCGACTACGACGAGGAGGCCGAGCGGTACGACGTGTCCCGCGGCGGCGAACCCCGTGCCGCCGCGGCCGCGAGCGCCGTACTCGGACTGATCCCCGAGGGCACGGGCAACCTCCTCGACATCGCGTGCGGCACCGGCATCGTGACGCGCCAGCTCGCGGCGACGGGTCTCGACGTGGCGGGCGTCGACGCGGCGTACGGCATGCTGCGGCGGGCCGCCGAGCGCGTACCCGGCCGGGTGGTTCTCGCGGACACCCGCCAACTCCCTTTTCCCGACGCCTCGTTCGGGGCTGTCACCGCCGTCTGGCTGCTGCATCTGCTGGACGACGCGGAGCGTGTCGTCGCCGAGGCGGCCCGGGTGCTGAGGCCCGGCGGCGTCTTCGTCACGACCGTCGACAAGGCCGCCTCGCACGACGTCCGCAGCGACATCGACGCCGTGATGGCCCCGCGCCCGCGCCGCGCGGCCCGTGACCGCGACGACCTCGTGGGGTCGTTCGCCGACCGGCACGCCCTGATCCCGGCGGGACGGGCGTGCTTCCGCGGCTTCGGCCAGGGCCGGGCTCCGGCGCGGGCCGCCGCCGACGTACGGCGCGGCTGGTACACGCTGCTGCCGCCGGGCGCGCCCCTCACCGAGAAACTCGCCCAACGCCTGGAACAGCTCCCGGACCAGCATGTCCCGCGCCCCGACCCGAAGTTCAAGCTGCGGGCGTTCCGGAAACCGGGTCCGGCGTTGAGCCCGCCGGGTCCCGGCGTGTGAAGTCCATGACCCAGTTGGTCAGCCATGTCTTCTCTCCGTCCACTGAGAACGCCTGCTCCCAGCGGGCCGTGGTCGATGAGATGCCCGACCACACGAATCGCACACGCACGTCCTTGCCGTCGTGCGTGTCGTCGCCGTAGAACTCGCCCCGCCCGTCCGTGAATCGGCCGATCACGGGCGGGAACAGCCGGCCGCTGCGACTGCTGGACCAGTTCAGCGACCACTGCCCGGTCTCCCGGTCGCGCAGGCGCAGGGTCAGCCCCTTCCAGCCCTGGCCGGGCACGTCCATCTCGTCGATGTTGCCGGCCCCGTCGAAGAGGCTCCAGCAGCGGTTCGTGGCCGGGAACTCCTCCCAGTCGCTCCCGGCGTCCAGGAAGTCGGTGCGGCGGCGGTGGGCCACGTCCCACTCGCCGACGAAGAAGTCGAAGTCGTGCGGCGCGCTCATGAGCGGTCTCCAGTCGTGCCCTCGGGCAGGCAGTCGGCCATATAGGCGTCGAGGTCGGGGACGTCGGGCGCGAGGATGTGCCGTACCCAGGCGTCGCGTTCGTGCAGGATCGGCGGCAGCTCCCAGACACAGCCGATCCACGGCAGGTCGGGGGCGATGAAGTGCGTCGGGTCGCGGTCCGGACAGCCGAGCACCGGCTGGCCCGCCGAGGCACCCTTGAAGTGCAGGACGTTGTCCCACACCCAGCTGTACGCGTTCAGATAGGCACCGTCGTCGCCGCCTCGGTGCAGCACGACGAACGTCACGGGCGGTGTGCCGTCCGCCTCCGGCAGCAGCTTCGGCAGCATCGCGTACGCCGCCTCCTGGACGTCGGGTGCGATGCCCGCCGGGTCGGCGGTCACGTGGTAGCGCTTGATCCGCCGCCCCGCCACCTCGATGGGCGGCGGCACGGTCAGCAGCTTCTCCGCGAAGTTCCGGGAGATGCCGGAGGTCGCGGAGGTCTTGGAAGTGCCGGGGGTCTTGGAGGTCATGAGAGGACGCTATGGCCGCTTCACTGACACCTTCTGTCAGTGAAGCCTGACATTCTGGAGAGGTGAAATCAGCCCGGCTCGTCTCGATCATCCTGCTCCTCCAGACCCGGGGCCGGATGACCGCCGCCGACCTCGCCGAGGAGCTGGAGGTCTCGGTGCGCACGGTCTACCGGGACGTCGAGGCACTGAGCGCCGCAGGCATCCCGCTGTACGGCGATGCCGGGCACGCGGGCGGCTACCGCCTCCTCGACGGCTACCGCACCCGCCTCACCGGCCTCACCGCGGGCGAGGCGGAGGCCCTGTTCCTCGCGGGCGCGCCCGGCCCCGCCGCCGAGCTGGGCCTCGGCCCCGTCCTCGCCGCCGCCCAGCTCAAGGTGCGCGCCGCCCTCCCTCGCGAACTGCGCGAGCACGCCGACCGCATCAGCGGCCGCTTCCACCTCGACGCGCCCGGCTGGTACGCCGACACCGACAGCGGGGGAGCTCCGTACCTCCCGGCCGTTGCCGACGCCGTCTGGAACAGCCGCGTCCTGAACGTCCTGTACCGCCGCTGGCGAGAGCCCACCGACGTGGAGCGCCGCCTCGAACCGTACGGACTCGTCCTCAAGGCGGGCCGCTGGTACGTCGTCGCGGGACCCGGGCCGCGTACGTTCCGCGTCGACCAGATCCTCGAACTGGCCGCGTCCGGCGAGGAGTTCACCCGCCCCGACGACTTCGACCTCGCCGCGTACTGGACGGCGTACCAGAGGGACTTCCACGACCGGCTGTACCGGGCCGAGGCGGTGGTCCGGCTCGCCCCGGGCGTCCGTCTCACCGGCCCGGCCGGCGACGCGGTGCGGGCCAACGGCCGTACGGACCCGCGGGGTTGGACCGTGGCCACCGTCCCCATCGAGTCCGTCGACCACGCACACGGTGAATTCCTGCGTCTCGGAGCGGGCGTGGAGGTGCTGGAACCGGCCGAGTTGCGCGACCGCGTCGCCGGGACGGTCGCCGCGCTGTCCCGCACGTACGACGTATCTCCTGCGTACAACGAATCCCGCACGCACGACACATAGAGAGCGCTTGCCGAATTGCGGCAACTCCCGTGCCTCCAGCGGCAACTGAGGTAGCAGAACCCGTCTGCCCCTCCCAGGGAGGTACGTCACCGTGCAGCACCCGCAACGCAGACGCAGCAGCAGAACCAGGCTCCTCCTGACCACCGTCGTCGCCGGCGCCCTCGCCGCCGCAGGTCTCACCTCGCTCACCGCGACCCCGGCGCATGCCGCGACCGCGCGCCAGGTCGAGAAGCTCGATCGGGGTGTGGTCAGCGTCCATACGGACGCCGGCAACCTCGTCAGCTGGCGTTGGCTCGGCACCGACCCGAACGACGTGTCGTTCAACGTCTACCGGGCGGGTACGAAGGTCAACCCGACCCCGGTCACCGGCTCGACGAACTACTTCCACGCGGGCGCGCCCGCCCAGGCCGACTACACGGTCCGCGCGGTCGTGGGCGGCGTGGAGCAGGGCGACTCGGTCCACGCGATCCAGTTCCGTACCGGATACAAGGACGTGCCGATCACCCCGCCCGCGGGCGGCACCACCCCGGACGGTGTCGCGTACACCTACGAGGCCAACGACGCCTCCGTCGGCGATCTCGACGGCGACGGCGCGCTCGACTTCGTCCTGAAGTGGCAGCCGACGAACGCCAAGGACAACTCCCAGTCCGGCTACACCGGCAACACGATCATCGACGGCGTCAAGCTCGACGGCACCCGGCTGTGGCGCATCGACCTGGGGCGGAACATCCGCTCGGGCGCGCACTACACACAGTTCCAGGTGTACGACTACGACGGCGACGGCAAGGCCGAGGTGGCCGCGAAGACCGCCGACGCCACGGTCGACGGAACGGGCGCGGTCATCGGCAGCGCCTCCGCCGACCACCGCAACTCCAGTGGATACGTCCTCGCCGGGCCCGAGTACCTGACCATGTTCAACGGCCAGACGGGCAGGGCGATGCAGAGCGTCGACTACGTCCCGGCGCGCGGCACGGTCTCCTCGTGGGGCGACTCGTACGGCAACCGTGTGGACCGGTTCCTCGCCGGTACCGCCTATCTGGACGGCGCCCGGCCCTCGCTCATCATGGCGCGCGGCTACTACACGCGTTCGGTGATCGCGGCCTGGGACTGGCGCAACGGGGCGTTCACGCGGCGCTGGACCTTCGACACCAACTCCTCGACCAACAGCGGCAAGGGGTTCGACGGCCAGGGTTCGCACAGTCTGTCCGTGGGGGACGTCGACAACGACGGCAAGGACGAGATCGTCTACGGGGCGATGGCCGTCGACGACAACGGCAACGGCCTGTGGACCACGAGGACCGGGCACGGCGACGCCCAGCACCTGGGCGACCTCGACCCGGGGACGTCGGGCCTGGAGTACTTCAAGGTCTCCGAATCCACCTCCCAGCCCGCCGAGTTGTACATCAACCCCGCGAGCGGCGCGGTTCGCTGGCAGCTCGCCGCCTGCTGCGACAACGGCAGGGGAGGGGCCGGGGACATCTACGCCGGCAACGACGGCGCCGAGCTGTGGTCCGCCTCCGACACGAACATCCGCGACGAGTCCGGCGCCACCAAGGGCCGCGAGCCGTCCTCGGTCAACTTCCTGTCCTGGTGGGACGGGGACACCACCCGCGAACTCCTCGACGGCACCCGCATCGACAAGTACGGCACGTCCGGCGAGACCCGTCTGCTGACCGGCGCCTCGGTCCACTCCAACAACGGCACGAAGGCGACCCCGGCGCTGTCCGGCGACCTCTTCGGCGACTGGCGCGAGGAGGTCGTCTGGGCGACCGGTGACAACACCGCCCTGCGCGTCTACTCCACCCCGAACGAGACCGCCACGAAGATCACGACTCTTCTCCACGACACGATGTACCGCACGGGCATCGCCTGGCAGAACACCGCCTACAACCAGCCGCCGCACCCGAGCTTCTTCATCGGCAACGGCATGCCGACGGCCCCCAGGCCGGCGGTCTACACACCGTGACCTGCTGAAACGGGTTCCAGGGTGAGATGAAGGGGCGGCCGTCCGAGCCCGTGGGACGGCCGCCGAACTCGCATACGGCCCGTCAGCCGACCTTCTTCCACGTCTTGCAGCCGGTGGACTGGAACGCCCCGTCGCTGCCGGCGATGGTGATCGTGGTGGGGCCCTCGACGTTGCCGTTGGTGATGATGTCCTCGAAGTCGCCCGACGTGCCCTTCAGTCGCGCCCAGTAGCAGTTCGGGATCACCGAGTCCTCCGCGCCCGCCGTCTTGTAGGTGCCTGCCTTGATGTCGTCCCCGACGACGAAGGTTCCCTCGCCGGGGATGGTGGCGACCTTCGGCTCAGGCTTCTTCGACGGCTTCGCCGTGACGGTCTTCGTTTCGGTGACCGTTTCGGTGACCGTGACCTCCGGTGCCGGTTCGGCGTCGGCTTTCAGCTCGGCCGCACCGGCGGTCACCGTGACGGTCGGCCGCGCGGACGCCTCTTTGCCGGAGTCCTCTCCGCCGGATGCTCCGATGCCGGCGCCGACGAGCAACAGGGCGGCTGCCGCGGGGATCACGATGCGCTTGCGCGCCCAGCCCGGACGGGGAGGCGCCGGCGGCTGCTGGGGAGGCGGGCCCCACTGCGGCTGCGGAGGCGTGGACGGCGGTGGTCCGAAAGACATGGTTCCCCCCGGGGTTGTGGAGGAATGACCGTAACGGGAGGAGTGAAGAAAGTGTGAGGGATGTGAATGGATGGTGACTTGGTTGTGATGTGAACAATCGATGCCTGCAGCCGTCGACCACGATGCCCGCAGCCGTCGAGTACGCAAGGAGGGCGCGGGCCTTGCCCGGCCCGCGCCCTCCCGTTCGTCCGGCCCGGTTGTCAGGTCACCGTGCAGGACTGGTCGCCGAGTTTGAATGCCGTCGGTTTCCCGTTCGTCCCCGACCAGCTCCCCGTGAATCCGAAGCTCACCGACGAGCCGGGCGCCACGTTCGCGTTCCAGCCCAGGTTCTTCATCGTGACCGCCGCTCCGGACTGGGTGTGCTCGGTGTTCCAGGCCTGGCTGACGCTCTGGCCGTTGGGGAAGGACCAGCCAAGTGCCCAGCCGTTCCAGTTGGTCGAGCCGGTGTTGTTGAGCTGTACGTCCGCCTGGAAGCCGCCCGACCACTGGTTCGTGATCTTGTACGTCACCGCGCAGGCGCCGGTCGGCGTCGGATCCGTACCGCCCCCGCCTCCGCCGTCCGAGTCCGACGAGTCGCCGTAGACGACACCCCGGCCGTTCGTCGACACGTACACACGCCCGTAGACGCGCGGATCACCGGTGATGGCCGCGCCCGTCCAACCCCACTGGTGTGCGTCGTCGTTGATGCGTGTCCAGGTCGCGCCCTTGTCCGTGGAGCGGAAGATGCCGCGTACGCCGCCGATCTTCGCGCTCGTGTAGAGGGTCTGGTAGGAGGCGCCGGCCGCGGCCTTGCCGAAGCCGATCGTGTCGGCCTGCTCGACGCCCGACAGCTTGGTGAAGGTCGCGCCGCCGTCCGTGGAGTGCCACAGCCCGTACGCGCCGTCGCTAGCGCCGCCCGCCAGCCACACGTCACCCTTCGTACCGGGCAGCGCCTTGAACCGCACGCTGTCGCCGCTCGGCAGCCCGGTCGCGGACGAGGCCGTGAAGGAGACTCCGCCGTCCGAACTGACGTAGAACCTGCCCGACTTGAAGCCGTAGAAGGTCTTCGGGTCGACCCGGTCCGACTCGACGATCGCACCGGCCGGAATGCCGGTCGAGGCCGACCACGAGGTGCCGAAGCCCGTCGCGTGGTGCACGCCCGCGCCCTCCGGACTCCACACGAACCGGCTGCCGTCGGACGCCGCCGCGACCGTGCCGCCGCCGCTCACACCCGAAGGGTCGGTCCCCGCGAACCAGTTGGCGCCGTTGTCCGTGGAGAACGCCACATGCGGACCCGAGTCGAGATTGCCGGCCCGCACGACCGTGCCCGGGTTGGACTCCGCGAAGTCGAGGCTCGTCGTCGTGGTGAAGTTCGGCGAAGTGAACATCATCGAGGGGACCTTGGTGAGATCCGTGTGCCGGAAGCCGCCGATGTCGCCCAGCGCGCTGAGGAGTTGGGCCCCGCCGGACGGGGGAGCGGCCAGGTCGTTCACGGCCGTCTCCTCCAGACCCTGCACCATCGGCTTGATGGTGAACTGGCCGCCGCTGTCCCACTGGCCCAGGTTCTCGGTGCCGTAGACCGTCGCGCCCGTCCCGTACATCATCCGGGCCGAGTTGAACGGATCGATCTCCAACGCCTCGGTCATCCAGCCCAGTTTGGGGCTCTGCTCGGGCGGCGACGGATTGGCGCCCCAGCTCAGCCACGGCGAGGACGAGACGTCCATCGTGTAGCGGTTCGAGCGGTTGGGGTACGACGTGTAGTCCCAGGCCTTGGTCCAGGTGCCCCCGCTGTTCGTGGAGCGGAAGATCTGTGTGTCGGGCCACCAGGAGCTGTATGCCGTCGCCATGACCGTGCCCGGCTTCTGCCTGTCGACCGTCAGTCCGCTGAAGCCGTAGTAGGTGTCGGCCTCCGCGACCGGGCTGATGTCCGTCCAGGTACCGGTCGCCGTCGCGTACCGCCACAGCCGGCCCTTGCCGCCGTCGTACGGCCCGCCCTTGTCGCTGTACGCGAGGTAGAGGTAGCCGTTCGTCGCGTCCAGGACCCCCTTGTGGGCCAGGTATCCCGTGGGCTGTCCGGCGAGACGGGACCAGGTCGCGCCCGCGTCGGTGGAGCGGTAGACGGCGTTGTCCTTGTCGGCGACACCGACATAGATGGTCCCGGTGGCATTGGTGCCCGTGCCGGTCGACTCGTCGAAGGTCACCCAGGCGATGCCCTGGTTGTCGGAGGCGTACCCGCTCGTGTCGGTCGGATCCTGCACGTAGTTGCCGACGTTCGGGAAGTTCGTCACCTGCGACCAGGAGGCGCCCGAGTCCGTGGACCGCCACAGTCCCTTGCCGCTCGGGGCGCCCAGATACAACACGCTGTTCCTGTGGGGGTCGACAGCGAGCCGTTCGCCCATGCCGCGTCCGGGCATGTTGCCGCCCAGCTTGAACGGCAGATCGGCCTTCTGCCAGGTCGCTCCCCGGTCGGAGGACCTGAGCACGGCCCCGTTCCCGGGATCCCAGCTGTTCGTGTACGTCCCGACGGCCGCGTACACCTTGCTCGGCGCCACCGAGTCGGAGGCCAGGCTCACGACACCGGTGTGGCCCCAGCGGTCCCAGCCCACCGAGTCGAGCAGCGGGGTCCAGCTCTTCGACGACTCCTGCCAGCGGTAGGCGCCGCCGATGTCGGTCCGGGCGTACGCGAGGTTCTTCTCGGACCGGTTGAAGACGATGCCGGGGACGAACCCGCCGCCGTCGATGCGCGCGTTCTTCCAGGTGTACGTGTCGGCGGCGACGGACGCCGAAGGCGCGGCCCTCTCGACGGGCTGCGCGGCCAGCGCGGGCGGCACACCCGCGAGCAGCCCGGCCGCGAGCCCGAGCACGGCGGTCAGGACGGGGGTTCTTCGCACGGTGACCCTCTCCTTGCGTGGGGGGACGAAGACGCGTAGGGCGCGTGTGGACCGGACGGCCCCCGGTGGGGTGGGGGCCGTCCGACCCGGCGCACGCGAAGCTCTGGGCGCCCCGCGCCCTTTGGGGGCGCGGGGAACTGCGCGACCAGCCACATCAGGCCCGCAGCCTTCGTACCGCCCGACCCGCGGAGCGCCACGCGGAGCAACAACGGGGCTATTCGAGAAGCTCCGCGTACGAGCCCATCGCGAGAGCGATATCCGCCTGGGCCCAGAACCGGTGATACGTGAACGAGGGCGCGGCCCCGCCCGCGAGATACGCCTCGATCTTCGACCAGGCCGGATCGTCCTCGTAGAAGGAACGAATCGAGTCGAAGGTCGACGACGAGTTGATCGTGTCCCCGTTCGGCATCCTGCCGCTCCAGCCGCTCGGGACGTACACGCCGTCGTCGAAGCGGTTGTAGTCGGCGCGGGTCTCCGGGACCGCGATGCCCAGCGCGTCCTGGTTGTTCTTCCACATGCCGTCGAGCAGCGCCTTGGCCGTGGTTCCGGCCTGTGTGTCACCGGAGCGGTCGGCGTAGTACGTCAGGGTCTTGGCGTACGCGGCCGCCACGCCGACGTCGTCCGTGTAGTCGGCGACGGTGACGTGAAGTCCCGTATTGGCGCCGGGACTTGACGCGTTCCAGGTGTCCGGCTTGCCCGACCACCGGAGCGTGTTGGGGATACGGAAGGAGCCGTCGGGGTTGACCGTGGTGTTGGCCAGCGCCCAGTCGACCCACTTGTCGAGGACGACCTTGGCATCGGCGTCACCCGTCTGCTGGTAGTACTCGGCGACCCGCTCCATCGACCACGCCTGGAAGCCGAACCACTGGTTGGACGGCGGGTCGTGGTAGACGGGCTTCTCGTCGTAGAACATGCCGTAGAAGGTCGGCGTCCCGGAGGGCGGCGTCGCATAACGCCCCTGCCAGCTGTTGGTCGCGCCGCCCGCGATGGCCCCCTCGCTGGACTGCAGCCAGCGGTAGAACTCCAGCTGCCGGTCGAGGGACTTGGCCCAGTCCGCCTGCCCTGTGGCCGACTTGGGCTTCAGGTCGGCGTACGAGCTGAGCGCGTACGCGGCGAGTGGGTTCTGGTAGCCGCCGTGGGTGTGGCTGGAGCCGATGCGCCAGGCCCAGCCCGCCGAGGTGTCGGTGGCGCCGCCCCACGCGTAGTACCAGTTCAGGAGGTAGTGCGAGGCGTCCTTGCCGGTGCCGGCCGGGCAGGTCGACGGTCCCACGCAGTTGCCGATTTTCTTGAAGTACTTGTCGTACATGGAGTAGCGGAGGTAGTCGCCCATCTTCGCGGCCTTGCCGACGGTCGCCGTGACGGCGGAGCCGTTGCCCTGCTGCTTGGCCCAGATGTCGGCCCAGTACGCGGCCTGCACGGCCCGCGCGTCGGCGTCGGGGGCGTTGGTGAACTTCCACTGCCTGGCGTACGCGGCGTCCTTGGTGAACAGGTCCAAGTACCCGTTCGTGCCGCCGTACTTGAAGGCGTCGCACGTCGGCTGTGGCACTGTCTCCCACACCGACTCCTGCGATCCGCGCTGGAACGTGTTGATGTACGAGGGACCGGAGTCCGTCGGACCCGCCTCGCACTTGCCGGGCGAATTGCCGTACCCGTAGACGTTGTCGACGTCCTGCAGCCAGTGCATGCCGTAGATGTCGTCCGTGCCGTACGCGCTCTTCAGCTCGGCGGCGATCGGGTCGGGGCCGACCGACACACCGGTGTCGAGCTGCGCCGGATACTCGTTCGGGGTGTCGTGCTCGGGCGCGTAGGTCGCCGGCTTCGAGGCGTTGTAGAACGAGTTGGTCGGCTGGTCGGCCTTCGTGGGGATCATGAACTTCTCCATGATCTCCCAGGCGCCGTTGAACCTCGACCAGTCGCCCGTCACCTTGCCGTACATGGCCTGGAGCCAGAGCAGATAGCTGTACGCCTCCGACGTCGTCTCATGGCCGTGGTCGGGCGCCTCGACGATCAGCGTCTCCACCGAGTGGTACGGGATGCCCTCCGGCGAGAAGTAGCCGTTCGCCGGGTTGGTGATCTTCCCGTAGAGCTCCAGGAAGCGGGCGTCGTACTCCTTCGACGCGGCGAGCTGCGTGACGGTGACCGCACCCTTCGCGTGCCCGGTGGCCGTCGACTCGAAGGTCGCCGAACCGGTGCCCGAGGCGGCGGCCGTGACGGTCACCTTCTGGGCGGTGTTCCAGTTCGACGGCGTGAAGGTGAGCGACGCCCCGCCGGTGACGGACAGACCCGTGTTGCCGCTCGCCCGAGCGGTCGCCACTGTGACGTTCGCCGACGGCTGGGTCGAGAGCTTCACGTCGTACGTGCCCGACTTGCCCTGCTGGACGCCCAGTTGGGTCGGCGAGACCACCACGGCGGGACCCGAGGCGACCGTGATGCCGACCGGTGTGGACTCCGCCGACGCGCCCAGGCTGTCGTACGCCTTCGCGAGCAGCGAATGACTTCCCACGGTCAATCCGGAGGCCGAGAGCGAGTACGGCGAGCTGGTGTCGGTGCCCAGCAGGGTCGTGTTGTCGTAGAACTCGACCTTGCTGATCGTCGCGTTGTCCGCGGCCGCGGCGGTCGCGGCGAGCGGGACGGCGGCGCCCTGTGAGTAGACCGCGCCCGCGGTGGGGCTGGTCAGCACGGTGATCGGCGGCTGGTGGGCGCCGGTGCAGGCCGTGCCGTTGATCGCGAAGGACGTGGGCGCGGCGTTGGTGCCGCTGTACGTGAACTGGGCGCCGGTCGTCACCGCGGCACCCACCCCGATCGTCCCGTTCCAGGACGCGTTCCTCGCGGTGACCGTCCTGCCGGACTGCGACCACGTACCGCTCCAGCCGCTGCTGAGCTGCTGGTTGCCCGCGTAGTCGTACGTCAGGGCCCAGCCGCTGATCGCCTCCGTGCCGCGGTTGGTGAGGGTGAGCTCGGCGGTGAAACCGGAGCCCCAGTCGTTCGTCTTGTAGTCGACGCTGCACTGGACGGCCGCCGCCTGAGCGGGGGTCACGCCGGTCGCCAGTGTGGTCAACGGAAGGGCGAGGGCCGCCACCACGGCGGTCCACATCCGCCGCGCGAGGCGGCGTCTCCGTCTGGGTGCCATGTTCTGGTTCCTCTCCATGCGGCTCGGAGATGGGGGGAGGGGCAACAAGCCTTGAACCAGTGGGAGCGCTCCCATAGTGGGGATGAGGGTCGAAGGGGTCAAGGTGCTTGAAGAGTCGAAATGATTCGATAGATCAAGAGTGCAACTCCTCTGTCCTTTACCAACACTTGGCGCTACCTTCTTCGGCACCAGTGGGAGCGGTTCCATCAGTCGACACGTCCGTCACGGCGCGTCAGAACTGCAAGGAGTCGCTCATGCGACACCCCCCGCGTTTACCTCTTTTAGTGGCCGGCGCCGCGGATCTTTGTCATGAACACCGCGAGCGCCTCGGTCGTGTCACGGCTTCGGGAGTCGCGTCCGCCTGCCCGGTGGAGTGCTCCGAGCTCACCCTCATCCCCCATGGCGACGGCACTCCCATGCCGTCGTACGGCATCGGGCTGCGCGATCGCGTGCGCTCCCTCGACGGATAGGACACCCCGCACATGAGCCGTACCAGAACAGCAATCCTCGCGGCGATGGCGCTGGTCGCCGGCACCGCGGGCGCCGCCGTCGCGGCGATACCCCCGGACGTCGGCGTGGCCGCCATCCCCTGCACTGTCGACTACAAGGTGCAGAACCAGTGGGACTCCGGCTTCACCGCCGCGGTCACGGTCACCAACAACAGTGCGGCCAAGTCGAGTTGGGCCGTGAAGTGGTCGTACGCCGGAAACCAGAAGGTCACCAGCGGCTGGAACGCGAAGCTCAGCCAGAGCGGCACCGCAGTCACCGCGGCCAACGAGAGCTACAACGGCACGCTGGGGACCGGGAGTTCGGTCAGTTTCGGCTTCAACGGCACCTACAGCGGCACCAACGCGCTGCCCACGACGTTCACCCTGGACGGCGTGACCTGCAACGTCGACGACGGTGGCAGCGGCCCCGGACCCACGGACCCGCCGGGCCCGGGCACCAAGGTCGACAACCCGTACGCGGGCGCCAAGGTGTACGTGAACCCGGAGTGGAAGGCGAAGGCCACCGCGGAGACCGGAGGCAGCCGGATCGCCAACCAGCCCACCGGCGTGTGGCTCGACCGGATCGCCGCCATCAACGGCGTGAACGGCGGCATGGGCCTGCGCGCCCACCTGGACGCGGCGCTGGCGCAGAAGGGCTCCGACGAACTGGTCGTGCAGCTGGTCATCTACAACCTGCCGGGCCGTGACTGCGCGGCCCTCGCCTCCAACGGCGAGCTCGGCGCGACGGAGATCGACAGGTACAGGACCCAGTACATCGACCCGATCGCGGCGATCCTCGCCGACAGCAAGTACGCGGGTCTGCGGATCGTCACGACCGTCGAGATCGACTCACTGCCGAACCTCGTCACGAACGTCTCGCCGCGTGCCACCGCCACCGCCAACTGCGACACGATGAAGGCGAACGGCAACTACGTCAAGGGCGTCGGCTACGCGCTGAACAAGCTCGGCGACGCGCCCAACGTCTACAACTACGTGGACGCCGGACACCACGGCTGGCTCGGCTGGGACGACAACTTCGCACCCTCCGCCGCGCTGTTCAAGGAGGCGGCCACCGCCGAGGGCGCGACCGTCGCCGATGTGCACGGCTTCATCGTGAACACCGCCAACTACAGCGCCCTCAAGGAGAACCACTTCACGATCAACGACTCCGTCAACGGCGCGTCGGTCCGTACGTCGAAGTGGATCGACTGGAACCGGTACGTCGACGAGCAGTCGTACGCACAGGCCATGCGCAGCCAGCTGGTCTCGATCGGCTTCCCCTCCGGGATCGGCATGCTGATCGACACCTCCCGCAACGGCTGGGGCGGCACGGCCAGGCCCACCGGGCCCGGGGCGACGACCAACGTCGACACCTACGTCAACGGGGGCCGTTACGACCGGCGCATCCACCTCGGCAACTGGTGCAACCAGTCGGGCGCCGGCCTCGGCGAACGCCCGCAGGCCTCACCGGCGACCGGCATCGACGCGTACGTGTGGATGAAGCCGCCGGGTGAGTCGGACGGGTCGAGCACCGCGATCCCCAACGACGAGGGCAAGGGCTTCGACCGGATGTGCGACCCGACGTACACCGGTAACCCGCGGAACAACAACAACATGTCGGGCGCGCTGGCGAATGCGCCTTTGTCCGGGCACTGGTTCTCGGCGCAGTTCCAGGAGCTCATGAGGAACGCGTATCCGGCGCTGTGACCTTCCGCTGGTGCGGGGTCACCTGAGCTGATTGTTCGTCCGCGGGCTGAGTTCGGCTGGTCGCGCAGTTCCCCGCGCCCCTAAAAGAATGCGCAGTTCCCCGCGCCCCTTTCGGGGGGCGTGGGGGACTCTTTGCTGTTCCGGCAAGGTGAGTGGCTGTTTTGGGGAGGTGGTAGCACGCTGGCCGTATCCCGGACGAGAGGCTTGGAACCATGGCACACGACCACGGGCAGCACGAGGAACAGGGTCACGGTCACACGCACACCCACATCGACTTCGCCGAGATGCTTCCGATGCTGGAGCAGGAGGCCGAGCTGTTCACACCGCTCTACACGGAGGCGGCGGGCTGGCTGCGGGAGCGGCAGCCGGAACCCGAGATGATCGTGGACGCGGGCAGCGGTCCCGGTGTCATCTCCTGTCTGCTCGCCGACACGTTTCCCAAGGCACGGGTCGTCGCCGTCGACGGAGCCGGGCCCCTCCTGGAAGCGGCCGTCGCCCGCGCCGCCCGCCTCGGGTTCGCCGACCGCTTCAGCACGCTGGAGGCCGAACTCGGCGACGGGCTGGGCGACCTGGAGTACCCGGCCGATCTTCTCTGGGCCAGCAGGTCCCTGCACCACGTCGGCGACCAGCGGGCCGCCCTCGCCGGATTCGCCGAGCGGCTCGCGCCTGGCGGGGTCCTCGCGCTGCTGGAGGGCGGCCTGCCCTCGCGTTATCTGCCGCGTGACATCGGCATCGGCCGGCCCGGTCTGCAGTCCCGGCTGGACGCGGTCGAGCAGGAGTGGTTCACGCGGATGCGCCGTGAGCTGCCGGGGGCGGTCGAGGAGACCGAGGACTGGGCCGGACTGCTGACGGCCGTCGGCTTGCGGCATACGGCGACCCGTACGTTCCTGCTCGACCTGCCCGCGCCGCTGTCCGAGGAGGGGCGTGCCTTTGTCGCGACCAGCCTCGGCCATCGCCGGACCGGGCTCGCGGAAGGCCTTGAGGCCGACGACCTCGCCCTGCTCGACCGGCTTCTCGACGCGGACGACAAGGCGAGCGTGTTCCAGCGGTCGGACGTGTTCCTGCTCGCCGCGATGACCGTGTATGTCGGGGTGAAGGCCTAGCGCTTCGCGTGGGACCCGGCCGAGGGCGACGGCACCGTGGCTGGTGTTCACAGTGCGGGTCGTGGGGGCTGGTCGCGCAGTTCCCCGCGCCCCTTACGGGGCACCCTGCGGGACGTGTTGACATCGAGTGCTCTCCAAGTGATGGACTCCGGGCACTTCGTGACGGACACGACTTGGGGGAACGTATGACTGACTCACCAGTGGCGTTGATCACCGGCGGCGGCAGCGGGATCGGCGCGGCCGTGGCGCGGCAACTGCTCGACGCCGGGCACCGGGTGACGGTGACGGGGCGCGGGGAGGAACGGCTGCGCGGGTTCGCCGAACAACTCGGCAAGCCCGAGGGGCTGTTGACGATCAGGGGTGACGCGGCCGACTACGACCACGTCCAGGCGGCCGTCGAGGCGACGGTGAAGGAGTTCGGCCGGCTCGACACCGTCGTCGCCAACGCCGGGTACGCCACGCACGACACCGTCGCCGAGGGCGATCCGGCCGGTTGGCGGGACATGGTGCTGACCAATGTGCTCGGCCCCGCGCTGCTGATCCGGGCGTCGATCGACCGGCTGAAGGAGACGCGGGGGCGGATCGTGCTCGTCGGCAGCGTCGCGGGTCACATCCACGGGCCCGGCAACATCTACGGGGCGACGAAGTGGGCGGTGACCGGGCTCGCCGAGAACACCCGGCGGCAGGTCACCGAGTACGGCGTGGGCGTGACCCTGATCTCGCCCGGCCGGGTGGAGACACCGTTCTGGGACAACTACGGCAGCCTGCCGCCCGGGCATCTGCTCACCTCGGACCAGCTCGCGGAGTCGGTCGTCTGGGCGATCCGGCAGCCGAGCGGGGTGGACGTGAACACCGTCGTCGTACGGCCGATCGGCCAGCCGGTCTGAGCAGCGGCTCCACGCCGGTCCGAGGCGGGGGACACGGGAGGCCGGTCCGGCCGCGGCGGAATCCGCGACCGGGACCGGCCTCCGTCAGCCGGTCGACTCACTGGTGCGTGGCTTCTCGGTCGTGCTCGTCTCAGTTGTCCTCGAGGAACTGCTCCGCGAGCGCTTCACCGAGGGACGCCGTCGCTTCCTGGTCCTCGATGGGGGAGACCCGGGAGTTGGTGAAGACGATGTACGTCACTCCCGAGGCCGCGCCGCCGGTCGCAGGGTCGGGATTGATACCGAGGGCCCGCGCGGCGGCGTACGAGGCCTCGCCGATGATCTTCGTGGGGCCGGTGTCACCGACGACCGCGTACTGGACCTGGTCGCCGTGGATCACCGCCGCCACGCTGCCGCCCCTGATGCCGGAGCCCGTGTAGTTCCAGATGCCGCTGGGGCCGGGTACCACGATGTAGGGGAGATGCGCGGAGTTCAGCGGTCTGCCGTCGGACTGGTGGAAGGCCGTCTGGTCCTGGAACCACGGATCGGTGCGCTTGTTGCACTCGATGGTGACCTGGCCGTCGCAGTCGATGTCCATGTCGGCCTTCCAGAAGACCGCGCCGTTCATGCCGCACACCGGGACGGTGGCCGGTGCCCCGACGTCGAGGCTGTACTTGCCGTTCGAGATCTGCGAGCAGGACGTCATCTCGGCGAGCAGGTCGGAGGCGGCGACCGCACCCTCCGGAGCCTGTACGGGGGCGGCGCCCGCCGGGAGGGCCGCGGCGGCGATGAGCGCGGTGCCGGCGGCTGCGGCGGCGAGGGTCAGTGTTCGAGTGCGCACTGTGGGAGGACCCTTCTGGGCCTTGGGGACGTCACGCGGCGGGGCGACGTGCATCCGACGTATGGGACGTATAGGGGACATCGACGTGGACGAGGGGACATCGACGGGGCATATGTGTGTTCGCTGAACGGGTACTCGGGCGAGCCTGACCGATCCCCCTTCCGTCGGCGAGGATGCCGCGCCTTGTCTCACCCGCCCGCCGCATCCACGACACCGTGTCGGCAGAGCCGCCGTCGGCCGGTCGCCCGATGGCCGGGGGCCGGGACGCAGGGAAGCCCCGAACACACGACGAAGCCGCCGCCCGAGCGTGTCGGGCGACGGCTTCCGGTGCCGCGGGTCGTGCGACCGTACGGTCAGTCGTTGACGTCAGTCGTTGACGTCGGCCGGGTCGGAGCCGACGCGGCGGTCCTCGTTGAGCGCGCTGATCGCGGCGATGTCCTCGGTGTCGAGGGAGAAGTCGAAGACGTCGATGTTCTCCTTGATCCGGGACGGGGTCACGGACTTGGGGATCACCACGTTCCCGAGCTGGATGTGCCAGCGCAGGACGATCTGGGCAGGCGTGCGGTTGTGCTTCTGGGCGATGGCCACGATGGCCGGGACTTCAAGAAGGCCCTTGCCCGAACCGAGCGGGGACCAGGCCTCCGTGGCGATGCCCTGCTCAGCGTGGTACTCGCGGGACGCGTGCTGCTGGAGGTGCGGGTGCAGCTCGATCTGGTTGACGGCCGGAATGACGGACGTCGCCCCGATCAGCTTCTCCAGGTGCTCCGGAAGGAAGTTGGAGACACCGATCGACTTGGCGCGGCCGTCCGCGTAGAGCTTCTCGAAGGCCTTGAACGTGTCGATGTACTTCCCCTTGGCCGGCATCGGCCAGTGGATGAGGTACAGGTCGACGTAGTCGAGGCCGAGCTTCTCCAGGGACGCGTCGAAGGCGCGCAGCGTCGAGTCGTATCCCTGGTCGGCGTTCCAGAGCTTGGTGGTGACGAAGAGGTCCTTGCGGGCGACGCCGGAGCCGGCGAGACCCCTGCCGGTGCCCTTTTCGTTGCCGTAGATCGCCGCAGTGTCGATGCTGCGGTACCCGGCCTCCAGCGCGGTGGCGACGGCCCGCTCCGCCTCGTCGTCCGGCACCTGCCAGACACCGAAGCCCAGCTGAGGCATCTCGACGCCGTTGTTCAGGATGATCGGGGGGACCTTGCTCACGAGCTCTCGATCCTTCAGTCGTCGGGTGGTACTCCCATCGTCAACGATCACGGGCCGTCGTGCATTCCTGTCCCGCTTTCCGGCCCCGTGCGAGCGCCGAGCGAATCGGAGATTGGCTGGAAACCTACCCGGGTTCGCAGGTCCGAACCATTGACCGCGTCCTGTCAGTACCGGGACTCTTCTGCATGTTGGTGAACGGGGTGCACGTATGTGAACTCAGAAACTCGACGACGAGAAGAATGAGAGACCCATGACCCCCACACGAAGGAACCTGCTCGGCGCGGCACTGGGCGGCGTTGCCGCCGCGGCCGTCGGTCCACCCGCCCTCGCGGCTCCCGCCGCGTCCTGGCAGCTGAAGTGGTCCCCGTCGGCGCGCACCAACGGGCTCGGCGCCTTCGAGACCCTGGAGGACGACCGCGCGGACTCGCACCCCGCGGCCTCCCCGCACATCTTCGCCACGGGCGACAACTGGCGGTTCAACATGCACACCGTCGACCGCGACACGTCGACGGACCGTCAGCGGCACGAGGTCACGGGCCTGCGCAACGGCTCCGGCAGCAACTACCTCAAGTGGACCGAGGGCCAGACCTGGCGGGTGACGTACTCGATGTACATCCCCAGCTCCCTGAAGGCGACCACCACCTTCACCCACATCATGCAGATGAAGCAGCCCGGCACCGGCAGTTCGCCGATCGTCGTGCAGTCGCTCCGGCGGGTGAACGGCGTGCAGACCATCGAGCTCAAGCTCTTCGAGAGCGACATCCTCGTCGGCCGCACGAACCTCGAACCCCTGCACAACAAGTGGATCGACGTCGACTTCCAGATCAAGGTCGGCAACGGATCGGCCGGTTCGGTCCGCTGGATCCTGAAGAACGGCTCGACGACGGTCGTCGACGCGTCCCGCACGGGCGTGGACACGTTTCTGGCCGACCGCGTACGCCCCAAGTGGGGCATCTACCGCTCCCTCGGCGACACCTCCGGCTCCCTCCAGGACTGCTATCTGCTGCTCTCGAACATGCGGGGTTACCAGCTGGTGTGAGCCGTGAGCCGTGAGCCGTGAGCCGCTGGCGCGGGCCGCTCCGGTCGGTGGTTCGTGTCGGCGGCTCGTGTGAGCGGCCGATGCGAGTGGCCGGCGCGGGCCGTCAGTTCGTGGTCGTGCCCAGGTACGCGTCCCTCACCCGCCGGTCCGCGTGTACTTCGGCGGGGGTGCCCTCCGCGAGGACGCGGCCCAGGTCCAGTACGACGACCCGGGCCGACAGTTCCATGACGAAGGCGACGTTGTGCTCGACGAGGAGGACGGCACAGCCTTCCTCCTCGGAGAGTCGGCGTACGACGGACGACAGTTGACGGCGTTCGTCGGCGGTCATCCCGGACGCGGGCTCGTCCAGCAGCAGCACCCTGGGCGGGTCCGCGACCGCCCGCGCCAGCTCGACCATGCGGGCCCGGCCCACCGGCAGGGCACCGGCGTAGGTCTCACCGAGGTCGTCGAGCCCGCAGGTGCGCAGGACGGTGGCCGCCCGGGCGCGGCGGTCCCGCTCGTACGTACGCCGAGTCGGGGACGCCAGCAGATCTGCCGCGAGCCCGCCTCCGCCGCCGCGCCACTCCTGGGCCACGACCAGATTGTCGGCCACGGTGAGCTGGCCGAACAGCTGCTGGCGCTGGAAGGTGCGGCGCATACCGTGGCGGGCGCGCCATACGGGGGAGCGTCGGGTGACGTCCGTTCCGTCGAGACGGACCCGGCCCTCGTCCGGGCGCCGGATGCCGGAGAGCACGTCGAAGAGGGTCGTCTTTCCCGCGCCGTTGGGGCCGATGAGCCCACAGATCTCCCCGGGCCGGAGGGTGAGGCTCACGTCGTCGAGCGCCCGGATGCCACCGAAGCGGACGCCGATGCTGGTGGCCTGGAGGGCGGGCGGCACGGGGTGTTCGAGGTGCTCGGGGTGCTCGGGGGTGCTACTCATGGCCGGACCCCTCCCCGGGTCTGGGACGGGATCGTCGGATTCACGGGGGACGCGGGGCCTGGATCGGCACCGGAACCGGGATCGGGATCGGGATCGGGATCGGGGCCGGGGCTGGGTTCGGCTTGGGCCTCCGAACTCGGGGCGGGCCGGGCCTCGGCCTGCGAACCCGGGGCGGGGCCAGCTTCGGCCTCCGGACTCGGGGCGGGCCGGGCCTCGGCCTGCGAACTCGGTGCGGGGCCAGCTTCGGCCTCCGGACTCGGGGCGGGCTCGGCCTCGGCCTGCGAACTCGGTGCGGGGCCAGCTTCGGCCTCCGGACTCGGGGCGGGCTCGGCCTCGGCCCCCGAACTCGGGGTAGGCCCGGGTTCGGCCTCGGAACCCGGGGCTTGACCGGCCTCGGACCCGGCTTCGGGACCCGCACCCGCTTCGGGCCCCGCCGCCAGGCCCAGATACGCCTCCGTCAGCCGGGCCGTCTCCACGGATGCCCGGGGACCGCACCACGTCACCCGCCCCTGCGCGAGGTACGCGACCGTGTCCGCGACCCCCAGTGCCTCGGTCGCCTTCTCCTCGACCAGGAGCAACGCCGTTCCGGTGTCGCGGAGTTCGGTGAGGAGGCGGAACACCTCCTCGACGATGCGCGGGGCGAGGCCGAGGGACGGCTCGTCCGCGATCAGGACCTTCGGGGGGCGTTGGAGGAGCGGCGCGAGGGCGAGCATCTGCTGTTCGCCGCCGGAGAGGGAGCCTGCGGGCACGCCGCGTCGTCCGGCGAGGCCGGGGAACCGCTCGTACACGGCCTCGCGTTGGTCCTTCTCCCGCAGATACAGGGCGAGGTTCTCCTCGATGGTGAGCGCCGGGAAGATGCCCCGCCCCTCCGGTGCCAGGACCACCCCGGCCCGCGACCGGCGTACGGCTCCCTCGCGGGTGGCGTCGCGCCCGGCCACGTACACCTGGCCGCCGAGCGGACCGACCAGGCCCGCCGCGACACGGCACGTCGTCGATTTCCCGGCCCCGTTCGGGCCGAGGAGCGCGACGATCTCGCCTGGGTGCACGGCGAGGTCCACCCCGTGCAGCACGGGCGCGCCGTCGTATCCGGCACGGACGGCGCGGAGTTCGAGGGCGGGCGGTTCGGCGGGGGAGGGGGACACTGTGAGCGGGGTACCGACTTGGGCGACGCCGACCGGCCCCCCGCTCGGGGCTTGGGACGCGCCGACAGGGCTCTCGCCCGGCACGCGCAACGCGTCGGCCGGGCTCCCACCCGGCGCCCCGGACACCCCCGCCCCGTTGCCGCTCCGCGCCTCGACCGGACCTCCCGCCATGCCAGTCCCCGATTCGGGCTCGACGCCCGTCACACCACTCGCCGGCCGTGACTTCGCTCCGGCCCCAGCTACGGCGCCTCCCTCTGCCCCGGCCATGGCACTCGACCCGGCCCCGGCCGGCCCCCCGCGCGCCAACCGCCTCCGATGCACCCGTACCGACACCGCGGCGCAGTACCCGTCCGGGTCGTTCGCCAGGGCCAGGCCCGCGAGGCCGAAGAGGATCACCGGGAGGTGGACGGACTCGGTGACGTAGTCGGAGACGAGGTGCGGTACGAGGGCGTAGACGAGCCCGGCCACGACCGCGAACTGCGGGCGCCGCAGGCCCGCCGCGACGACCACCGCGAGCCAGATCAGTCCTGTCATCGCGGTGAAGTCGGTAGCGGTGACACGGGTGTTGTAGGACGCGTACATCACGCCGCCGAAGCCCGCGAGCCCGGCCGACAGGGTGAACAGGACCAGCTTGGTGCGGACGACCGACACCCCGGAGGCCATCGCCGCCGCGGGCGCCGAGCGCACCGCGAGCATGGCCCGCCCGGACGGTGAGCCGCGCAGTGCGCTGAGCGCGGCGACGGCGGCGGTGACCAGCACGAGCAGCGCGACGCCGAACGCCCGGTCGTCGTTCAGATCCACCGGACCGAAGACCGGCCGGGGGATCGACCAACCGGTGTCGCCGTTCCTCAACCAGCCGATCTGGAAAAGGACTTGGTCAGCCAGGAAGGCGAGCGCGAGGGTCGCGAGGGCGAGCGAGCGTCCGCCGAGCCGCAGCGCCGGAAGCGCCACCAGGGCACCGAGCACGGCCGCCGCGCACGTACCCACGGCCGCCGCGGCCACGAACGGCCAGCCATGACTCATCAGCAGCCCAGCCACCAGCGCCGCCCCGGTCACGAACGTCGCCTGCGCCAGCGACACCATTGCGCCGAGCCCCGTCACCACCGTGAAGGAGACGAACACCAGGGACAGGGCGAGCCCTTGGGCGAGGATGCCGCTCCAGAAGGGGGTCGTCACCGTGTAGAAGGCCGCTGCCAGCAGCACGGCGGCAGCCGCCCACGGTCCCCACCGCCGAAGCCGGGACCGGCCCGCCAGATAGTCGACCGGCGGCGCGTCCACGGCCGCCGTCCCCGCCGTACGGCTGCGCCTGGTCAGCAGGAGCAGACCGGCGAAGAGGATCAGGAACGGTACGGCGGTTCGGAAGCCGGTGATCCGCTCGGCGAAGTCCGCGTACCCGGCGACCAGGTTCTGCAGCACCCCGAGCCCGAGCCCGCCCGCGAACGCCAACGGGACGGAGACGAAACGGCCGAGCACCGCGGCAGTCGCCGAGACGAAGAGGAAGAGCGTGAAGTCGTGGGCCGACAGGCCGAGCAGAGGGGTGGCCAGGACGCCCGCCAGGCCCGCGAGCCCCGACGACAGCATCCACGCGATCGACGACAGCCGGTCCGCGCTCAGCCCGCGCAGCTCCACCAGCGAACGGTCGTCGACGGCCGCCCTGAGCTTCAGCCCCAGCGGGGTGTGCCGCATCAGGATCCAGAGTCCGACGGCCACCACCGCGGTCGCGACCCAGGTGATCAGCTGGTCCGAGTCGATCCCCACACCGTCCGTCAGCTGCCAGGACTTCGCCGGACTCGGCCCGACACCGGGCAGCCCGAACTGGTTCTCGGCCGGTTTCACCGACGCGCCCGCGTCCTCCAGCAGCTCGACGATCCACAGCCCGAGCGCGGGCAGCGCCACCAACAGCCCGATGGTGGCGACGATCTGGGCCGTCTCACCGACCCGCGCCAGCTTGCGGAACATCAGCCGGTCGAGTCCCCAGCCGAGCGCGGGTGCCGCCACACAGACCAGCAGCACGGCCGTCGGCACGGCGGGCCAGCCGAAGCCCGAGTGCAGCTCGTAGAAGACGAGCGCGCAGAGGTAGGCGGTCGCGCCGTGGGCGAAGTTGAAGAGGCCCGAGGCCGAGTAGGAGAGCACGAGACCGGTGGCGAGCAGCGCGTACAGCGCACCCGACACCAGTCCGCTCAGTACGAATCCGAGAAGGTCCGCCATACCGAGTCCCCAAATCCCCAAATCCCCAAATCCCCGAGTCGTCAAGTCGCCTTCGGCCGCGCCCACTTGAAGTCGTGCCTACGTGAAGCCGCGCCTACGTGGAGTCGTGCCTACTTGAAGGGGATCGGCGGATAGCACCTGAAGGGCGACGAGACGACGTACTTCCCGTCCTTGAGCTGGACGAGCGCCCCGCAGCCGAACGACTCCTTCTGCCCCTTGGGCTCCGCCCGGTCGCCGACCATCGTGCCGGTGTCCGTGAACCCGTCCGCCGCCTTCTGGAAGGACGCCACCGTCAGGTCCTTGCCGGCCTTCTCGGCGATCGCGAGGAAGAGATCGGCCGACATATAGCCGGTCATCATGTGCATGTTCAGAGGCACGTCCTTGCCGGCCGCCTTCCTGATGTCCTCCTTGAACTGCGTCATCGCCGGGCTGTCCTGCTCGAACGGCTGGAACGACAGCAGGACGTGCACCCCGTCGAGCGCCTTCTTCGTCGCGCTCTTCGCGAGCAGCCCGGGGTCGTAGTCGGTCGGATCGGTGAGCAGCCCGGTGTACCCCGTGCGCTTGATCGCCGTGAACAGGCCGATGTTGTACGGGGTCTGCATCACCGAGACGATCGCGTCCGGTGCCTTGCCGCCGTTGCTCCGCAGGATCTCCTTCGTGTACGCCGACCAGTCGTTCGGCACGGAGGTCGCGGGCACCGACGGCTTCGCGAACGTCACCTTGAATCCGGCCGACGCGAAGCTCTGCTTGTACGTGCGGATCGCGAACGTCCCGGCGTCACTGTCGTTGGCGAGGATCGCCACACTCCTGCCCGCCGAACCGCCCAGCACCTTTTTGAGGCCCTCGGGCCAGGTCTGCGAGATGGTGCCACCGGGCATCGGCACCATGCAGCCGCCGAAACCGTAGATGTACGTGGGCCCGCAGAAGGACGGCAGCGTGCCCCAGCCGAAGGTCGGCACCTTCTGCTTCTGCAGGAAGTCCGCGCCGGAGAACGTCGTCGAACTCATGGGCGCGATCGCGAACACCTTGTCCTGCTGGACGAGTTTGCGGGCCGCCGTGAGGTTCTTGGCCGGATCCTGGCCGTCGTCCTCGGCGCCCAGGTAGTCGATCTTCCGTCCGTTCACCCCGCCTTCGGTGTTGGCGCGGTGGAAGCGGGCCCTGGCCCCGAGGTCGGTGTCCTTCTTCGAGTACCCGCTGGCGGTGGTCATCGAGACGATGCCGCCCACCTTGACGGAGGTGTCGGAGACTCCGCGTACGGAATCCTCGGCCTCCGAACTCCCTGTGGTGGAAGCGGAGTTGCAGGCGCTCGCCAGTAGAAGTGCGGTTACGGCCACCGCGGCGGCGATGGTACGGGTCGGTCGCGACACGGTCGGTCCCCCTCCGTCGGGTGACCGAAATAATCCGTGCGATCTGACGACCCGTCAATATCTGACGCATCGATACCTGACGAACCATCAGAAGTGGTCGGGCTGAGGCGTGCCCCTTCAGGGGCGCGGGGAACTGCGCGATCAGCCACACGCAACCCGCAGCTCACAGATGAACCGCGGTCGCCCGGCGCGTATCGGCCGTCAGGCCCGATAAAGGGCCTCGACCTCCGCGCTGTAGGCGTTTTCGATCGCCTTGCGCTTCAGTTTCAGGGAGGGGGTCAGCAGGCCGTGTTCCTCGGTGAACTGGTGGGCCAGTATCCGGAACGTGCGGATCGACTCGGCCTGGGAGACGAGGGTGTTCGCGGCGACCACGGCGCGCCGCACCTCGGTCTCCAGGTCGGGGTCCCGGACCAGCTCCGACGGAGTCAGCTGGGGCTTGTCCCGCATCTGCAGCCAGTGATCGACGGCCTCCCCGTCGAGGGTGACGAGCGCCGCGATGTACGGCCGGTCGTTGCCGACGACGATGCACTGCGCGACCAGCGGATGGTCGCGCACCCGCTCCTCCAGGATCCCCGGCGAGACGCTCTTGCCGCCGGAGGTCACCAGGATCTCCTTCTTGCGCCCGGTGATGGTGAGATAGCCGTCCTCGTCGAGCGCGCCTAGGTCACCGGTGGCGAGCCAGCCGTCGTGCAGGGTCGCGTCGGTGGCCTTCGGGTCGTTGAGATAGCCCTGGAAGACGTTGGAGCCGCTCAGCCAGATCTCGCCGTCGTCCGCGATGTGCACGGTCGTGCCCGGGATGGGCTGCCCGACGGTGCCGTACCGGGTGCGCTCGGGCGGGTTGGCGGTCGCGGCCGCCGTGGACTCGGTGAGCCCGTACCCCTCGTAGATCTGCACGCCGGCGCCCGCGAAGAACAGCCCGAGCCGCCGGTCCATCGCCGAGCCGCCGGACATCGCGTGCTTGACGCGACCGCCCATCGCGGCACGGATCTTGGAGTAGACGAGCTTGTCGAACAGCTGGTGCTGCACCCGGAGCGCCGCCGAGGGCCCGGGGCCGATGCCCCACGCCTTCGCCTCCGCCGCGTCCGCGTAGCGCACGGCGACCTCGACGGCCTTCTCGAACGGGCCCGCCCTGCCCTCCCGCTCCGCCTTCCTGCGCGCCGCGTTGAAGACCTTCTCGAAGATGTACGGCACCGCGAGGAAGAACGTCGGCTGGAAAGCGGCCAGATCCGGCAGCAGGGCCGCCGCGTTCAGCTGTGGCTGATGGCCGAATTTGACCCGCCCGCGGATCGCCGCGACCTGCACCATCCGCCCGAAGACGTGCGCGAGCGGCAGGAACAGCAGGGTGGCCGCCTGGTCACCGCGCTTGGAGTGGAACAGCGGCTCCCAGCGCTCGGTGACCGTGTCCGACTCGAACATGAAGTTCGCGTGGGAGAGGACACAGCCCTTGGGGCGGCCGGTCGTTCCGGACGTGTAGATGATCGTCGCCGTCGACTCGGGCGTGACGGCCCGCCGGTGCCGGTGCACCACCTCGTCGTCGATGTGGCCACCGGCCTCGTACAGCTCCTGCACCGCGCCCGTGTCCAGCTGCCACAGCTTGTGCAGTGTCGGCAGCCGGTCGATGACCGTGGCGATGGTCATCGCGTGGTCCTCGTGCTCCACCATCGCGGCCGACACCTGCGCGTCGTGCAGCATCCAGAAGACCTGCTCGGCGGACGAGGTGGGGTAGACGGGCACGACCTGTGCGCCGATCGACCACAGCGCGAAGTCGAAGAGCGTCCACTCGTAGCGCGTACGGGACATGATCGCGACCCGGTCGCCGAACCGGATGCCGTGCGCCAGCAAACCCTTGGCCAGCGCCAGGACCTCGTCCCGGAACTCGGCGGACGTCACATCGCGCCACTGGCCCTGGTCGTCCTTGCGGCCGAGCGCGATGTAGAGCGGATCCTCCTGGGCATGTTCGAACACGGCATCGGCCAGACCGCCCACCGGCGGTGCCGACGCCAGGGGAGGGTTGGTGAACTCGCGCAATCCCCGCTCCTTGTGGTGCTCCACAGCGCCGTGAAAGCTACCCCACCATGCCCCGCGGCGGGAGGGGCGCCGAATCGGTGTGAGGGCGGGTGTACGCACTGGTCAACCGTTGAAATACGGCCACAAGGGGGGAGGCCGGGACAGAATCCTTACTCTTCCGTAAGTTTCGGACCCGTAATCTCCACGGAATCTGTACGAGCCACTTACCGGTTCGCTGCGCCGGCTGGGCCGGGCGGGTGGTGGGGGTGCTTGTCGTGGTGAAGTGCGGGTTCGTACGGGCTGAGCGCGCAGTTCCCCGCGCCCCTTGGGGCGCCCCTGCGGGGCTGCCCCAAGGGCGTCGGGCCAGGTCAGAGGTGCGGTGCAGGGACCCTGTCCGCCGGGGCCGGGCTGTCCAGTGGTGGTCCCTGGCGTGGGCGAGGTGCGCGCACGAGCACCAGGATCAGCGCACCCGCCAGCGTTCCCGTCACGCCCGCCACCACGGCCGCCGTGTTCAGGCCCGAGGTGAAGGCCGCGTTCAGGGTGTGGGGGGAGAAAGCGCCTCGCAGGGCTTCCGCGCCGCCGCCCGCGAGGGTGTGTGCGGCCTCGCGCGGGAGGGTGTCCCGCATCCGGGACGTGACGACCGTGCCGAAGACGGCGACACCGAGCGCGTACCCGAGCTGCCGGGACGTGTTGACCGCGCCGCCCGCCATGCCGGCGCGTTCGGGCCGCACGGTGGCCAGCGCGGCGCCCGCGAGTGTCGGCGCCACCAGCCCCGTACCGAGGCCCACGAGGACCAGACCCGGCACGAGGACCGTCCAGGTCGCGCCCGCGTCGAGCACCGCCTGACAGAACATGCCGGCCCCGATCAGCAGCAGCCCGCCGCCGACGGTGATCCGCGCCGGGACGCCGTGCAGCAGCTTGCCGACTAGCACCGACGCCACGACCGAGGCCCCGGTCAGCGGCAGCAGCACGAGCCCGCCCCGCACCGGGCTCATCCCCTGCAGCGTCTGCAGCCAGATCGAGAGATACGGGATCACGCCGAACGCCGCCGCGTTGAAGGCCAGCGCCCCCAGCATCACACCCACGAACGCCGGCCTGCGCAGCAGTGCGAGTTCGAGCAGCGGATGGGCGGCCCGCCGCTCGACAAGGACGAAGCAGAACAGCGACAGCGCCGCCAGCCCGTACGACACGACGGTGGTCGTCGACGTCCAGCCGTCCGAACCCGCCCGCACCGTCGCGTACGTCGTCGCCGCCGCGAAGCACGCGAACGTCGCCGTACCCGCCCAGTCGACCCGCATCTCCCGCGGGCCGCGCGATTCGGGCACCACCCGCAGGGTCAGCCACACCGAGGCCACGCTCACCGGCAGGTTGACGAAGAAGATCCACCGCCAGCCGGGCCCCTCGGCGAGCAGCCCGCCGACCAGCGGCCCGACCGCGGCCGCGGAACCGCTCACCGCGCCCCACACACCGAGCGCCGCCGACCGCTGCCGTCCCTGGTACACCGAGCCGAGGAGCGGCAGCGTCGTCGCGAACATCGCGGCCGCGCCCACCCCCTGCACCGCACGCGCCGCCATCAGCATCCCGGGCCCGGACGCGAGCCCGCACCACAGCGAGGCCGCCGCGAACAGCACGACGCCCACCACATGCACCCGCCGCCGGCCCAGCACGTCGGCCGCCGCGCCCGCGGCGAGCAACAGCGCGGCCAGCGCGAGCGCGTACCCGTCGACGACCCACTGCAGATCGCTCAGCGAGGCGTCCAGCGCCCGCGCGATGTCGGGCAGCGCCACGATCACGATCGTCACGTCCAGCAGCAGCATGAACGTGCCCAGACAGACCGCCGTGAGCGGTCCCCATGTACGCATCCTCAACAACTCCTCGTCGTCCCACGGCACGCGCCGGGCGTACCGAGTCCTGCCTTCCTCGTACGATGAGATGCCGCCGGACGATCCAGGTGATCGGCGACGAAACGACGCCGGATATCGACACGGGAATGCGGTCCACCGATGGAATCCACCACTTTCGACGCGCTCGACGTGGAACTCCTCCACGCCCTGGAGGTCGACGGACGCGCCCCCTTCAGCCGGATCGCCGCCGTCCTCGGTGTCTCGGACCAGACCGTGGCCCGCCGCTACCGCAGGCTGCTCTCCGAGGGCGGTCTGCGGGTCGTCGCCGTGCGCAACAACAGGAAGCTCGGCCGGGAGGACTGGATCCTGCGGCTGCGCTGCGCGCCGGACGGGGCGGAGACCATCGCGAACGCCCTGGCGCGCCGCCCCGACACGGCCTGGATCGGCCTCACCTCGGGCGGTACGGAGGTCGTGTGCATGACCCGGCCGCGTACCGCGGGCGACCAGGACGACCTGCTGCTCGGCAAGCTTCCGCGCACACCGCACATCGTGGAGATCCGGGCCTTCCAGCTGCTGCACACGTTCTTCGGCGGCCCGGTGGGCTGGCTGGTCAAGCACGGGCCGCTCACCGGTGAGCAGGTCGCCGCGTTGCGTCCGGCGCCGGTTCCCGATGCCGGGCCCGCGCGGATCACCGCCGAGGACGAGCCGCTGGTCTCAGCCCTCGAACGGGACGGCCGTGCCACGTACCCGGAGTTGCAGCGGGCCGCCGGGCGCTCGGAGTCCGCCGTCAAACGGCGGCTCGGTCAACTGCTCGGCTCCGGTGCGCTGTTCGTCGACATCGAGTACGACACCGCGCTGGTCGGGTTCTCCGTCGGGGCCATCCTGTGGATCACGGCGGCGCCGGGGGCGATGGACGCGGTGGGGAGTGCGCTCGCCGAACACGAGGAGATCGCGCATGCGGCGGCTACGGCGGGGCCGTCGAATCTGGTCGCCACCGTTGTCGCGCGGGATACCGCCGCGCTCTATGCGTATGTGAGTGGGAAGCTTGGGCGGCTTGATGGGGTGCAGCATGTGGAGACGTCGCCGTTCTTGCGGCGGGTCAAGCAGCTGACGTATCAGCAGCGGACGCGTTAGCGCTTCGCGGGGGTGCGTTGTCGGCCGCGGGTTCGTTGTGGCTTGTCGCGCAGTTCCCCGCGCCCCTTACGGGCGCCCCCGGGACTCAGCGAGATCGGTGCAGTCTGTCGCCGCCCGCCAGGATCGACGACGCCAACGCGTCCGCCGCGCTCTTGGCCGCCGTGTGGCGTTTGGCGTGCACGAGGACGAAGTCGACCTCGCCCAGTTCGGGGAGGCCGACGCGGTCGGGGACGCGGACCAGGCCCGGTGGGACGAGGCCGCGGGAGTGGGCCATGACGCCGAGGCCCGCCCGGGCGGCCGCGATGAGGCCGTTGAGGCTGCCGCTGGTGCAGGCGATGCGCCAGGCGCGGCCCTGGCGTTCCAGCGCCTCCAGGGCCAGGGCGCGGGTGATGCCCGGCGGCGGGTACACGATCAGCGGCACCGGACGCTCGGGGTCCAGGCGGAGCCGCTCCGCGCCGATCCAGACCAGGCGGTCGTGCCAGACCAGTTCGCCGCGCGGGTCCTCGGGGCGGCGCTTGGCCAGCACCAGGTCGAGCTTTCCGTCGGCGAGTTGCTCGTGCAGGGTGCCCGAGAGCTCGACCGTCAGCTCCAGGTCGACCTCCGGGTGCTCGTGACGGAAGCCCTCCAGGATCTCGGTGAGGCGGGTGAGGACGAAGTCCTCCGAGGCGCCGAAACGCAGGCGGCCGCGCAGTCGCGTCCCCGTGAAGAAGGCCGCCGCCTGCTCGTGCGCCTCCAGGATCCGGCGCGCGAAGCCGAGCATGGCCTCGCCGTCCTCCGTCAGCTCCACTGAGTGGGTGTCCCGCGTGAAGAGCTGCCGCCCGGCGGTGTCCTCCAGACGCCGCACATGCTGGCTGACCGTGGACTGGCGCAGCCCGAGCCGCCGGGCCGCCTGCGTGAAGCTCAGCGTCTGGGCCACCGCCAGGAACGTACGCAGCTGTGAAGGGTCGTACACACCTCTCAGGCTATCGCGATTCGTGATGACAGTCAGAGTGGTATGACGGATTCCCGATCAAGGGTCCGAGGAGGACGATGGAGAGGGCACGACCCAGCACTGCACCACCGCACTGAACCGACTGAGCAACGGAGCACCGTGAAACGCCTGAAGTGGCCGTCCTGGCTGCCGATCGACCCGTACATCCTGCTGCTGCTCGGGACGGTGGGGCTCGCCGCCCTTCTGCCCGCCCGGGGGACCGGAGCCGATGTCGCGTCCGGCGCCTCCACCGCGGCGATCGCCTTCCTCTTCTTCCTCTACGGGGCCCGCCTGTCCACCCGTGAGGCGATGGACGGCGTACGGCACTGGCGGCTCCACATCACGGTCCTGGCCTGTACGTTCGTACTGTTCCCGCTGCTCGGGCTGGCGGCTCGTGGTCTGGAACCGGTGATCCTGAACCACTCGCTCTACACCGGTCTGCTCTTCCTGACCCTGGTCCCGTCGACGGTCCAGTCCTCGATCGCCTTCACCTCGATGGCGCGCGGCAACGTTCCGGCGGCGATCTGCGCGGGCTCCTTCTCCTCCCTCGTGGGCATCGTGCTCACCCCGCTGCTCGCCGCGGCACTCCTCGGCGGCAGCGGAGGTGGCTTCTCCGCGGACTCGCTTCTCAAGATCGTGCTCCAGCTGCTCGTGCCGTTCCTGGCGGGGCAGTTGCTGAGGCGATGGATAGGCGGCTTCATCAGCCGCCACAAGAAGGTCCTCGGGTACGTCGACCGCGGCTCGATTCTCCTGGTCGTCTACACCGCGTTCAGCGAGGGCATGGTGCAGGGCATCTGGCACCAGGTCAGCCCGCTGCGCCTGGGCGGCCTGCTCGCCGTCGAGGCCGTGCTGCTCGCCGTGATGCTGGCGATCACCTGGTACGGCTCGAAGGCACTGGGCTTCAACCGCGAGGACCGCATCGCCATCCAGTTCGCCGGGTCGAAGAAGTCCCTGGCGTCCGGACTGCCCATGGCGAGCGTGCTGTTCGGCGCCCATGCCTCGCTGGCCGTCCTGCCGCTCATGCTCTTCCACCAGATGCAGCTCATGGTCTGCGCGGTCATCGCCAAACGCCGCTCGCGCGACCCGGAGGCCGAGCAGCCCGTCACCCCGGCCCCAGCCGCAGAGTCACGAATCGCGGTCGGTACAGGGACACGTTCCGGCTGAGGTTCGCCTGCGCCGTGACCCCGCCGCTCGCGTCCAGCCAGTTGACGTCGTAGCTGAGCACGAGCCTGCCCCGGCTCACCGTCGGATGGAGCTGCGGGTTGTACGCGGCCACGCCCGCCCGCTGCTCCGGCAGCGGCGGGCTGAAGCCCTTGCCCGGCCCGTGCCAGGGCCCGGTGGGGGAGCACGCCCAGTACGAGGTGACGGTCGTCAGCCCCTCGGCGCCCGCCGCCATCGTGAACAGCACATACGTGCCCCCGTCGCGGGCGACCGTGAAGGCACTGCCCACCCCCTTGCGCCCGCCGTCGCCCAGCACGGGCTTCATGAGCGAGGGGATGGTCCACCGCTTGCCGTCCCAGTACCGCCACGCGCCGGGGTCCGCCAGGCGGCCCCGGGGGACTCGCGCGACGTAGGCCTTGGACGCCGGCTGGGCGGCCGCCCGCGCGTCGTCGCCGCCGAAGACGTACGTCCAGTCCCCGTCGTCGGTCAGCGCGGTCGTGCCGAACAGCACCCGCTTCGCCGGGTCCTGGACCCGCTGCTGGTCGAGGACGCGCACGATGCCTTCGAGCCGCAGGTCGGGCAGCGAGAGCGTGGCCACCTCGGTGGCCGTCGGCACCCCGTAGATCCAGGGGTACGTGCCGGTCGTACGGGTCCACAGCACGACCCGTACGACCTGCTCGGACGAGCCGGGGGAGCGGGGCTCGACCCGGGCGGCCACCGGCCAGCGCCACTGACCGGGCGCCGGGTCCGCGAACAGCGGCGCCGGGAGTGTCCGTTGGAGACGGCCGTCGTCCATGACCACGGCCGAGTTGCGCACCAGGGGCGCGGTGGTGTCCCGCCACGCGTAGGACTCGCCCGCCGGGTTGGGAGGGCGGTACACCTGGCCGAGATACGTGTCCGAGAACAGCCACAGCACCCGGCCGTCCGGCAGCCGCACCGAGTGCGTGCCGTCGCCGCCGGTCCAGTCGTCGGCCCGAGAGGCGTCGTCCCCGTACCGCGCGAACTCGCCCGTGAGGTCCCGGTCCGCGGCCCAGGACGTGACCGTACGGGCCTGGCAGGAGCCCTCCCGGTCGTCGTCCCCCGGGAGGGCGGTGAGCAGCACGGCGCCGAGGACCAGGGCCAGGAGCAGGCCCAGCCCGGTCCCCGTGCGCTGTCGTGCTCGTGCGTCGTCGGGCACGCCCGGGACGTTAGTGGCTGCCGCTCACCCGGTCCATGGGCAGCCACAGCACGGTGTCCCGGGTCACAGGCGCGTTCGTCGTGCGGACGTCGGTCAACTCGGCGTCGCTCAGCGCCCGGTCGTAGACCCGTACGTCGTCGATCGCGCCGGTGAAGTGCGCCCGGCTGTCCAGCTTCTGCCCGATGTGCACGCCGAACGGCGCGTTGCGGCTCACGGAACCCGGCACGTCCGCGGTGCCGACCGAGGTCCCGTCGACGAACAGCGTGAGCTGTCCACCGCCGCGGCGCAGCGCCAGATGGTGCCACTGGCCGTCGTTGTACGCGCCGGTCGTGCGCACGGACGCGGAACGCGGAGCGCTCGCGCCGTCCCGCACGGTGATCAGCCCCTGGAGGCGACCGCTCGCGGGTTCGCCGCGCAGCCACACCTGCGGCTGGGTGCCGCCGACCCCACCCATCCACAGCAGGGGCTGCTCACCGGTGGTGGCGGTGTAGCGGAACCAGAGGGACGCGGTGAAGTCCTTCGCCCCGAGCGGGAGTCGGTCGCGGTAGGGCAGGCGTACGGCGTCGTCGGTGCCGTCGAACTCGAGGGCGCCGCCGAACACGCCGTCCGTCTCCCCGGCCCCGCCGAGGACCGCCGCGCGGGGTGCGCGCGGGGCACGGTCGACGGTGGTCGGGTCCGGGCCGCGGCGGGGCTGCAGCCAGTCCTCGGTGAACCGCGCGAACCGGATCTCGTCGCGCGCGTCTATCGCCCCGCCCTCGTACATCAGGCCCACCGTGCTGCCGCCGATGCCCACCATGTCCGAGTAGCCGGACCAGTCCGTCGTGACCACCGTGCCGCGGTCCACGCTGTCCCAGGTGCGCCCGCCGTCGTAGGAGGAGCGGACCATCATCGTGCGGCGGCGGTCCGGGTCGCCGGGGCAGGCGAGCAGGATCCGGTTGCCAAGGCGCAGCGTGGAGCCCTGCACCTGGGGCGTGTAGAGGTCGGGGAGCGCACGGAAGGGCGAGGTGAAGCTGTTGCCGCCGTCACGGCTGAACGCCTGGGTGCGGTGCCCGAGATCGGTGCCGTCCTGCTCGCGGCCGCTGACCAGGATCGTCCCGTCGGCGCTCTCGGTCATCGTCATCTCGGACGGCTTCTGCCGGAACGTGCCGTCGTCCGCGATCGGCCACGAGTCCGTCGCCCCGATCCGCCAGTGGTCGCCGCCGTCGTCGCTGACGATGAGCGCGGCATGGTTGGCCGTGACCCGGCTGCCGTTCCACGTCTCGGTGTTGACGCCGAAGACCAGCCGGCCCGCGTGCCTGCCCCGGGTCAGCTGGATGCCGTGGACGGGACCGGTCGCGTACCAGGAGTTCCAGTGGGCGGGCAGGATCTCGTCGCTGAGGTCGCGCGGCTCGGACCAGGTGCGGCCGTCGTCGTCGCTGTGCTGCATGTGCGGGGTGCGGTCGCACGGCACATCGCAGTTGCGGCCGTCCGTACGGCCCGTGTTGTACGTCTCCGCCAGCACGACGCGGCCGGTCTCGCGGTCCACGATCGGGGCGGGGTTGCCGTGCGTGTCGCCCGCGCCCTCGTTGACGACCTGGAGCGGGCTCCAGGTACGGCCGCCGTCGGTGGAGCGCTTGAGCACGATGTCTATGTCGCCGGCGTCGCTGCAGTCGTTCACCCGGCCCTCGGCGAACGCGAGCAGCGTGCCCTTCGTGGTCTTCACGACGGCGGGGATGCGGTAGCAGGCGTAACCGGGATCCTGGGAGGCTTTGAAGAGCACCTGCTGCTCGAACCCGGTGGGAGCGGTGGCCGCGGATGACGCGGTGGTCGCGGTGGACTTCGCGGATCCGACGGATTGGGCGGGCCCGTCGGCCGGTTGGGCGTGCGCGGTGCTCGGCAGCCCGAGCAGCGCGGTCGCGGTGAGAACAGCTGTGAGGGTGGAGCCGAGTCGTGCGCGAGCAGTGGATCTGAGACGTGCGCGAATGCTTGACGGCATGGTGCGACCTGCCCTTCATGCGTCTGGACATCTGGATACGTCTGGACATCTGGACATCCCACGTCCAACGTGCGCGCCACAGACGCTACTTGGGCTCTCAGGCACCCCACAAGAAGCGTGCACGGGTCGTGCCGGGGGAAGTTGGCGCACGGCGGACGAGGGCTCGGTGCCGCTTGGTGGTGTGCGCCTCCCCTCGGCGGTCGGGCGGTTCGCGTTTCGGCGGTCGGGCGGGTTCCGTTCCGTACGCCTCGGAGCCCGCCCGGAGACTGTGGAACACCCGGTGCCGCGGGCGGGTGAGGACGCGGGCCGGGCTAGGTGAGTTCCCTCCGTCGGAGCAGTGGCGGCGGCACGGGGAGGAGCCCCGCGGGCTCGGGGGCGGGGGCGGCCCCGCCGCCTCGACGGCAGACGAGCGCGTCCGGGTCGCCGGCGGGCGCCTGGAGGCTGTAGCCGTCCGGGCACGAGGGTCCGGGGTCGCCCTTCTCGCCCTTGGGGCCGGGCTCCCCCTTCGGCCCCTGATAGCCCTGCGAGCCGTCGGAGCCGGGCGGCCCGGCGGGACCCCCCGCTCCGTCCGTGCCGTTCGCCCCGTTGAGCCCGTTGAGCCCGTCGGCGCCCGCGGGACCCGGCTCGCCGGGCTCTCCCGACGGCCCTGCGGGGCCCGGGGAGCCCGACGGTCCGGGCGGCCCGCTCTCGCCGCGCGGTCCGCGGTCACCGCCGGGGCCGGGTGCCCCGCCCGCTCCGGTCGCGCCCCGGTCACCCTTGGCACCGGGCTCGCCGGGGGGCGGCGGCCGGTACGCGCACCCGGTCGAGCAGGTCGTCGACGGCCTCGGACGGATCGGGTGCCGCCGGGGTGCCGCCACCGGCCTCGACCTGGGCGCGCAGATCGCGTACGTCCTGCGCCAGCGTCGACACGGCCTCGCCACGACGGCCGCGCCCAGCACGCCCGCGCAGGCAAGTATCGAGCCGAGCAGGGGGGTGCCGGCATCCAGGTAACTGCCTCCTACCTGGACGACGGGTCGTGCGTACGGGGCCCGTTCGAGGTTGTCCGGAGCAGCGAGGCAAGTGCCTCCGGGGTACGCGCCCGCCTTGCTCGTACCTCCGGACGGGTGCTGACGGAGCGTCATGTCCGGCTGTACCACCGGTTGGCGGCGAAGGGGGCCAACCCGAGCAGTTCACGGGCCTGTTGATCCGGATTTCCGGTACGGACGGCTGATGCGGGCTAACGTTCCGTCATGAACGCACCGGACATGGAACCCCGCCTGGCCCTCGACCCCGCACACACCGCCCTTGTGCTGGTCGATCTGATGGACCGCATCGTCGGACTGCCCCTGGAGCCCCACAAGGGGACCGAAGTCCTCGCCGTCGCCGAGGAGTTGGCGTCTGCTTTCCGGGAGGTGGGCGCGCTCGTCGTACTGGTGCGCGTGGAGCGGCCCGGTGTCCACGAACAGCCGCCCGGCAGCGGTCTGGTCGCGGGGCTCGCGGCGGAGGGCGACGTCGAGATCGTGAAGCGGACCATCGGCGGTTTCCAGGGCACGGGGCTGCACGAGCGGCTCCGCGAACACGGTGTCTCCACGCTGGTGTTCGGTGGAATCGCCACCAACCTCGGCGTCGAGTCCACCGCCCGTGCCGCCGGCGACCTCGGCTACGACCTCGTCTTCGTCGAGAACGCCATGGCGGCCCTCACCGGCCCGGAACACGAGGCCTCGGTGAAGCTGGACTTCCCACGCCTGGGCACGGTCGTCACGGCCGAGGATGTGCGCTTCGCAAGGGGCTGATCGGCAAGCAGGCCAGCTACTGGCTTGCGAGTGAGCCGAAGGGGCGCGCCTGTGTCGAGAGGTCTGGGGGTCCCCCCGGACGGAGTCTGGGGGAGCGCGGAGGCCCGACGAAGGAGGGTCGAGCACGGTCGCCCTCTCGACACAGGCTGTAGCGCCCCGGAGGCGAACCGAGCACTTGAAACAGCAGGGCCCCTCCGGCGCAGGGGGCGCTCCCCGCCGGGTGGGGCCCCGCCGCCGTGCAGCGGGGAGACCGGTCAGCCCTGGGCGGCCGCGGCCTGCAGAGCGATGCGGTGCTCGCCCGCGTACACGTTCATGGAGGTGCCCCGCAGGAAGCCGACCAGCGTGAGGTTCGACTCGGCGGCCAGGTCCACCGCCAGCGAGGACGGCGCAGAGACCGCCGCGAGGACCGGGATGCCCGCCATCACGGCCTTCTGCGCCAGCTCGAAGGACGCCCGGCCCGAGACCAGCAGGACGGTGCGGGAGAGCGGCAGCGAGCCGTTCTGCAGGGCGCGGCCGACCAGCTTGTCGACCGCGTTGTGCCGGCCCACGTCCTCCCGGATGTCGACGAGTTCGCCGTCCTCCGTGAACAGCGCGGCCGCGTGCAGACCCCCGGTCCGGTCGAACACGCGCTGCGCCGCGCGCAGCCGGTCGGGGAGGCTCGCGAGCAGTTCGGGTCCGAGCCGCACCGGGGGAGCTGTGTCGCCCGCCGTGTCGTCGATCGACCAGCGGGCGGTCGTACGGACCGCGTCCAGGCTCGCCTTGCCGCACAGGCCGCAGGACGAGGTCGTGTAGACGTTGCGTTCGAGGGTGATGTCGGGGATGACGACGCCGGGCGCGGTCCGCACGTCGACGATGTTGTACGTGTTCGAGCCGTCCACCGTCGCCCCGGCGCAGTAGACGATGTTCTGGAGTTCGTCGGCCGCGCCCAGCACCCCCTCGCTGACCAGGAAGCCCGCCGCGAGCGCGAAGTCGTCGCCCGGGGTGCGCATCGTGATTGCGAGGGGTTTGCCGTTGAGGCGGATCTCCAGTGGCTCCTCCGCGACGAGCGTGTCGGGGCGGGCGGAGACCACCCCGTCCCGGATGCGGATCACCTTGCGTCGTTCCGTGACTCGTCCCATGTCCTGATCAGTCCCGGTTCTGTACGTGCTGGTAGCCGAAGCGGCCCTTGATGCAGAGGTTGCCGTGGGTCACCGGGTTGTCGTGCGGCGAGGTGACCTTCACGATCTCATTGTCCTGCACGTGCAGCGTGAGATTGCAGCCCACTCCGCAGTAGGCGCACACCGTGGTCGTCTCGGTCTGCGCCGGCTCGTCCCACGTACCCGCCGCGCGCATGTCGAACTCCGACTTGAACGACAGCGCGCCCGTCGGGCACACCTCGATGCAGTTGCCGCAGTACACGCACGCCGAGTCGGTGAGCGGCGCGTCGTGCTCGACGGCGATCCGGGCGTCGAAGCCGCGCCCGACGACCGAGATCGCGAAAGTGTTCTGCCACTGGTCGCCGCAGGCGTCCACGCACTTGTAGCAGAGGATGCACTTGTCGTAGTCGCGCACGTACAGGTCGTTGTCGATCTTCGGCTCCTCATTGAGACGGGCCGCGTCCGGGCCGAACCGGTCGGGCTTCGCCTCGTACTCCTTGAGCCATCCGGCGACCTCCGGTGTGGTCGACAGGTCGACCGAGGACGCGAGGAGTTCGAGGACGATCTTGCGGCTGTGGCGGGCGCGCTCGGTGTCCGTCTGCACCTGCATGCCCGCCTCGGCCTTTCGGGAGCAGGCCGGGACGAGGGTGCGCGCGCCCTCGACCTCGACGACGCAGACGCGGCAGGCGTTCTTGGGGGTCAGGGTGTCGCCCTGGCAGAGGGTCGGGACGTCCTTGCCCACCGACCTGCAGGCGTCGAGGATCGTCGATCCCTCAGGGGCCCGCACGGGCTCACCGTCGATCGTGAACTCCAGCAGACGGCGGGGGATCCCCAGCGGTATCAAGGTCATTCGTACGCCCCCAGGCGGTCGATGGCGGATTCCACGGCGTTCCACGCGGTCTGCCCGAGACCGCAGATCGAGGCGTCCTTCATGGCACGGCCCACCTCGCGCAGCAGGGCGATGTCGGGTGCCGCGTCCGCGCCCGTCCGCCCGACGATGCGGTGCAGCGCCTCCTCCTGGCGCACGGTCCCGACCCGGCACGGCACGCACTGCCCGCAGGACTCGTCGCGGAAGAACTCGGCGATCCGCAGCAGCAGACGAGGCAGCGGCACGGTGTCGTCGAAGGCCAACACGACCCCGGAGCCGAGCGTCGTGCCCGCCTCCCGCGTGCCCTCGAAGGTGAGCGGGATGTCCAGCTCGTCGGGCCGTACGAAACCACCGGCCGCGCCGCCGAGCAGCACCGCGCGCAAACGTTTACGTACGCCCGCGAGGTCCAGCAGCTCGCCGAGCGTCGCGCCGAACGGCAACTCGTAGATGCCGGGCCGGTCCACGCTGCCCGACACACAGAACAGCTTGGGTCCGGTGGACTTGCCGGTGCCGATCGCGGCGTACGCCTGCGCCCCCATCGTGAGGATGGGCAGCACGTTGACCAGCGTCTCGACGTTGTTCTCGGCGGTGGGTTTGCCGAACAAACCCTTCTCCACGGGGAAGGGCGGTTTCGACCGCGGCTCTCCTCTGTACCCCTCTATCGAGTTGAAGAGGGCGGTCTCCTCGCCGCAGATGTACGCGCCCGCGCCGCGCCGGATCTCGATGTCGAAGGCGTACCCCTGGCCGAGGACGTCGTCGCCGAGCAGCCCACGCGCGCGTGCCTGTCCGATGGCGTGCTCCATGCGTTCCAGGGCCCGCGGGTACTCGCCGCGCAGATACAGGTAGCCCTTGTGCGCCCCGACCGCGTAGCCCGCGATCGTCATCGCCTCCACGAGCGAGTACGGGTCGCCCTCCATGACCACACGGTCCTTGAAGGTGCCCGGCTCGGACTCGTCGGCGTTGCAGACTAGGTAGTGCGGATGGTCGGGCTGGGACGCCGTGGCCTGCCATTTGCGGCCGGTGGGGAAGGCGGCGCCGCCGCGCCCGACCAGGCCCGCGTCGGTGACCTCGCGGATGACCCCGGCGGGGCCGATCGCGAAGGCCTGCCGCAGGGCCGTGTAGCCGCCGTGTGCCCGGTAGTCGTCCAGCGAGGCCGGGTCGACCACGCCGACGCGGCTCAGCAGCACGAGCTCCTCACGGCCCGCCTCGGCCGCCTGCGGCACCGCCAGGGCCGCCGACGGCTCCTCGGGCGCCGAGTCGGGCGAGCTCGCCGCGAGCACGGCCCGCTCGACGGTCGCGGGCGCCGACACGGCCGTACGCACCGGATCCCCGGCCTTGATCGCCAGCGCGGCCGGAGCCCGCTCGCACAGGCCCAGGCAGGGGCTGCGCTCCACGGCGACCCCGCTGCCGAGGCCGAGCCGGGCCTCGACGCCCGCGCACAGCTCCGAGGCCCCGGCCGCCGCGCACGCGAGGTCCGTGCAGACGTGCAGGACCGTCGCGGGCCGCGGCTTCATCGAGAACATCGCGTAGAAGGTGGCGACCCCGTACGCCTCCGCCGGTGGCACGGTCAGCCGCCGGCAGAGGTAGTCGAGGGCGCCCTCGCTGATCCAGCCGATCCGGTCGTTGACGGCGTGCAGCCCCGGCAACAGCAGGTCACGGCGTTCCCGGGCCTCACGCCCGCCGCGTGCCCACCTCAGGTCGGCGTCGGAACGGTCGGCGCCCTCCCACGAAGACTCCGGAGGACCGAGCAGTGCGTCGATGGCCGCCCGCTCCTCGTCCGTCGGCTTGCTGTCACCGAAGTGCAGGTCCACCACACATCACCTCACTTGAATAGCAACCGGCAGCTTGTCGATCCGGATCGCCGACGCCTTGAACTCCGCCGTCCCCGCGATCGGGCAGTTGGCCTCGATCGTCAGCTGGTTGGTGTCCACCTCGTCGGGAAAGTGCATGGTCATGAACGCGAGCCCGGGCCGCAGCGCGGTGTCGACCCACACCGGCGCCACAACCGCCCCGCGCCGCGATGAGACCTGGACCTCCTCGCCGACCACCACGCCGTAGCGCTCCGCGTCCTCCGGGCACAGCTCGACGTACTCACCGCGCCGCAGCGGCGAGGCGAAACCGCCGCTCTGCACCCCGGTGTTGTACGAGTCGAGCCGCCGCCCGGTGGTCAGCCGGATCGGGTACTCCTCGTCCGTGAGGTCGACCGGCGGGTCGTGCTGGACCAGACCGAAGGGCGCGAGCCGGCCCCGCGCGGCCGGGTCGGACTCCCACAACCGGCCGTGCAGATAGGTCGGTTCGATCCGGTCGGTCTGGGGACACGGCCACTGGATGCCCTGATGCTCCTCCAGGCGTTCGTACGTCATCCCGAAGTGGTCCGGGGACACCGACCGCAGCTCGTTCCACACGGCCTCGGAGTCCGCGTACTTCCACTCGTGGCCCATTCGGGAGGCGAGGTCGCAGAGGATGTCGATGTCCTCGCGGGCCTCACCGGGCGGGATCACCGCCCGGCGCACCCGCTGAACGCGCCGCTCACTGTTGGTGGTCGTGCCCTCGGTCTCGGCCCAGCCGGCCGTCGCGGGCAGGACGACGTCCGCGAGCTCGGCCGTCTTCGTCAGGAAGATGTCCTGGACGACGAGGAAGTCGAGGGCCCGCATACGCCGTACCGCCTGCTCGCTGTCGGCCTCCGACTGCGCCGGGTTCTCGCCGATGCAGTAGACGGCCTTGAGCGTGCCCTCCTCCATGGCCTCGAACATCTCGGTGAGGTTCATCCCGTAGTGGGGCTGGATGACGGTGTCCCAGGCGGACTCGAACTTCAGCCGGGTGTCGGGGTCGAGGATGTCCTGGAAGCCGGGCAGCCGGTTCGGGATGGCGCCCATGTCGCCGCCGCCCTGCACGTTGTTCTGCCCGCGCAGCGGCTGCAGCCCGGAGCCGAACCGCCCCACATGGCCGGTCAGGAGCGACAGGTTGATGAGCGCGCGGACGTTGTCCGTGCCGTTGTGGTGCTCGGTGATGCCGAGCGTCCAGCACAGCTGGGCGCGCTCGGCGCGGGCGTAGGCGTGCGCCAACTCGCGTATCGCGGCGGCCGGTACGCCCGTCACCTTCTCGGCGAGGGACAGCGTCCAGGGCTCGACGAGCTGTTTGTACTCCTCGAAGCCGGTGGTCGCCCGCTCGATGAACGCCTCGTTCGCCAGACCCGCGTGGATGATCTCGCGGCCGATCGCGTGCGCCATCGGGATGTCCGTTCCGACGTTCAGCCCGAGCCAGCTCTCCGCCCACTCGGCCGTGGACGTGCGGCGCGGGTCGACCGCGTACATCCGGGCGCCGTTCCTGATCCCCTTCAGGACGTGATGGAAGAAGATCGGGTGCGCGAAACGGGCGTTGGAACCCCACATCACGATGAGGTCCGAGTGCTCGACCTCGCCGTACGAGGAGGTGCCGCCGCCGGATCCGAAGGCCGCCGACAGGCCCGCCACGCTGGGCGCGTGGCAGGTCCGGTTGCAGGAGTCGACGTTGTTGGTGCCCATGACCACGCGGGCGAACTTCTGCGCCACGTAGTTCATCTCGTTGGTCGCGCGGGCGCAGGAGAACATGCCGAACGCGTCGCGTGCCGCGCCGAGGCCCCGGGCGGCGCGGTCCAGGGCCTCGTCCCAACTCGCCCTGCGGAAGGGCTCGTCGCGCGAGTCGCGGACCAGCGGATACTCAAGTCGGGTGTACGTCTTGGGAGTTCGGTCGCGCTTCCTCATGCGGTGGTCCTCACGGTCCTCATGCGGGTGCTCATGGCTGTCCTCATGCGGCGGTCCTCAGGGCGAGCAGGTCCGAGATGGCGTGGACGGTGCGGAGCGTGGGCACCGGGACGTCGGTGATCTCCGCGAGTTCGACGACCGCGGCGAGCAGGACGTCGAGTTCGAGCGGTTTGCCGCGCTCCAGGTCCTGGAGCGTCGAGGTGCGGTGGTCGCCGACGCGCTCCGCGCCGGCCAGCCGCCGTTCGATGGAGACGCCCACCTCGCAGCCGAGCGCCTCGGCCACCGCGAGCGTCTCGGTCATCATGATCTCGATGACCCGGCGCGTACCGCCGTGCAGGCACATCTGCCGCATGGTCGCGCGGGCCAGGGCGCTGATGGGGTTGAAGGAGATGTTGCCGAGCAGCTTGAGCCAGATGTCGTTGCGCAGGTCGGGCTCGACGGGGCACTTGAGTCCGCCCGCGATCATGGCCTCACTGAACGCCGTACAGCGCACCGAGACCGAGCGGTCGGGCTCCCCGACGGAGAACCGGGTGCCTTCCAGATGGCGGACGACTCCCGGTCCTTCCAGCTCGGTCGCCGCGTAGACGACACAGCCGATGGCCCGTTCGGGCGCGATCACCGCACTGACCGCGCCGCCCGGGTCCACGCTCTCGACACGGTGGCCGTCGTGCGGGCCGCCGTGCCGGTGGAAGTACCACCAGGGGATGCCGTTCTGAGCGGCGATCACCGCTGTCGTGTCATTCAGGAGAGGCTCGATGAGCGGCCCGCACGCCGCGTACGAGTTGGCCTTCAGGCCGAGGAAGACGAAGTCGACCGGGCCGACCTCGGCCGGGTCGTCGGTGGCGTGCGTCCGCGCGGTGAAGTCGCCGCGCGGGCTGAGCACTCGCACTCCGTGCTGCCTCATGGCCGCAAGATGCGGTCCACGGGCGATGAGGTGCACATCGGCACCCGCGCGATGCAGCGCGGCACCGACGTAGGCGCCGATAGCACCGGCGCCGAGAACTGCCACTTTCACTTGGGGGCTCCGTTCGGTCGAGGGTACCGAGGAGACGCTGAACAGCGTTGAACCATGTCGACTGAATATTGTCTACAGTATGGGAGTTGGGGCAGCAAGGGTTCGCGCAGCACCTGCGACACGCTTCGGGGATCCGCCGGGTATCGCCGGACACGGCTCAGGAGTTCGCTGAGCGTCGCGCCCCGAACACCCTTGGTGGAGCAGTCGAGTTCGGCGGGACGCGGTCGGCTCCGGCGCCCGAATGCCGTTCGTCGGACCGAACCGACCGTTCGTCGCGCCCTGGATACCGTTCACCGCATATGGCATACGCGTTCGTGTGGCCGTCTTCCCAACCGGCCGACCGGTTCCTATCGTCCGGGATCATGAGTCCCCCTGTAGCCCCACCGGGCTGGAGCCGCTGGCTGGTCCCGCCCGCGGCCCTGTCGGTCCACCTCTCCATCGGACAGGCCTACGCCTGGTCCGTGTTCAAGCCGTCCCTGGAGTCCGCGCTCGACCTCAGCGGCACCCAGAGCGCCCTGCCCTTCCAGCTCGGCATCGTGATGCTCGGCCTGTCCGCCGCGTTCGGTGGCACACTCGTCGAGCGCAACGGCCCGCGCTGGGCGATGACGGTCGCCCTGATCTGCTTCTCGTCGGGCTTCCTGATCTCCGCGCTCGGCGCCGCCACCGAGCAGTACTGGCTGATCGTCTTCGGCTACGGCTTCGTGGGCGGCATCGGCCTGGGTATCGGCTACATCTCGCCCGTCTCCACGCTCATCAAGTGGTTCCCGGACAGGCCCGGCATGGCCACCGGCATCGCCATCATGGGCTTCGGCGGCGGCGCGCTCATCGCCTCGCCGTGGTCCGCGCAGATGCTGGAGTCCTTCGGCTCCGACAGCTCCGGCATCGCCCAGGCCTTCCTCGTGCACGGACTGACGTACGCCGTCTTCATGTCCCTCGGCGTGTTCCTGGTCCGAGTGCCGCGCCCCACGAAGACCGCGGCCGACGGCGCTCCGGCGCCACTCGAAGGCGTACAGGTCTCCGCGAACAGCGCCATACGCACCCCGCAGTTCTGGTGCCTGTGGGTGGTGCTCTGCATGAACGTGACCGCGGGCATCGGCATCCTGGAGAAGGCCGCCCCGATGATCACGGACTTCTTCTCGGACACCTCCACACCCGTCTCGGTGTCGGCGGCGGCCGGGTTCGTCGCGCTGCTCTCGGCGGCGAACATGGCGGGCCGTATCGGCTGGTCGTCCACGTCCGACCTGATAGGACGCAAGAACATCTACCGCGTCTACCTGGGCGTCGGCGCGCTGATGTACGCCCTCATCGCCTGGGTCGGGGACTCCTCGAAGCCGCTGTTCATCTGCTGCGCCCTGGTGATCCTCTCCTTCTACGGAGGCGGCTTCGCGACCATCCCCGCCTATCTGAAGGACCTCTTCGGGACCTACCAGGTCGGCGCGATCCACGGGCGGCTGCTCACCGCCTGGTCGACCGCCGGAGTCCTCGGACCGCTGATCGTCAACTGGATCGCGGACCGGCAGGAGGAGGCCGGCAAATCCGGAGCGTCCCTCTACGGAGTGTCACTGATCATCATGATCGGGCTGCTCGTGGTCGGCTTCGTCGCCAACGAGCTCGTCCGCCCGGTCGACGCCCGCCATCACATCCCCGCCCAGAGGGAGGCCCCCGATGTCCACGAGCGACAGCAGTCCGCCTGAGGGCAGCGCGCCCGACCGTCGTCCGTTGATCGCGTTCGCCTGGCTCTGGGTGGGGGCGCCGCTGGCCTATGGTCTGTACGAGCTGGTGCAGAAGGCCACCCAATTGTTCACAGGGTAGGTGTTCGGGTGTCCGAGGGCCTGACAGAAGCCGACAAGGGTGGCACACCAATCCTGTGGCATCACGTGCCCTCGTACCCGTGAGTACCTGATCAGACTGGTGAGTCCCGTTACCCAGGCAACCAAGGGGACCGCCCATGAACGGCTCACGCATCGCCGCTGTCGGCCACTACCAGCCCGCCAGGATCCTCACCAACGAGGACCTGGCGGACCTGGTCGACACCAGCGACGAGTGGATCACGAGCCGGGTGGGCATCCGTACGCGGCACATCGCCGGTCCCGACGAACCGGTCGACGAGCTGGCCGCGCACGCGGCGGCCAAGGCGCTCGCGGCCGCCGGCCTCGCCCCCGACGACATCGACTTCGTCCTGGTGGCCACCTCCACCGCCGTCGACAAGTCGCCGAACATGGCCGCCCGGGTCGCCGCCCGCCTCGGCATCCCGTCGCCCGCCGCCATGGACGTCAACGTCGTCTGCGCGGGCTTCACGCACGCGCTGGCCACCGCCGACCACGCCGTACGCGCGGGTGCCGCGACCCGGGTGCTGGTCATCGGCGCCGACAAGATGTCCGACGTGGCCGACTGGACGGACCGTACGACCTGTGTGCTCGTCGGGGACGGGGCGGGGGCCGCGGTCGTCGAGGCCGCCGAGGGCGCCGGCATCGGGCCCGTGCTGTGGGGCTCGGTGCCCGAGATGGGGCACGCTGTCCGCATCGAGGGCACCCCCTCGCGGTTCGCGCAGGAGGGCCAGAGCGTCTACCGCTGGGCGACCACCAAGCTCCCGTCCCTCGCGCGCGCGGCCTGCGAGCGCGCCGGCCTGACCCCCGAGGACCTCGCCGCGGTCGTGCTGCACCAGGCCAACCTGCGCATCATCGAGCCCCTCGCCGCGAAGATCGGCGCCGTGAACGCGGTCGTCGCGCGTGATGTCACCGAGTCGGGCAACACCTCCGCCGCCAGCATCCCGATCGCCCTGTCCAAGCTTGTCGAACGCGGCGAGATCTCCACCGGCGACCCGGTCCTGCTCTTCGGCTTCGGCGGCAACCTCTCCTACGCGGGACAGGTCATCCGCTGCCCGTGACGTGCGGGTATTCCATGGTGTGACGAGGTCAACTCCCCCTTGGCCTGGCCATTGTGCGCCGTAGACTGTAGACGAAAGACAATTGATACTGGCTCTGAGGCTGCCGTGCTGTCGGCGCGCACGCCGCCACTGCCCAGGAGGGGGACCGCGATGTTGTCGACCGGACTGCCGCAGGGGTCGGTGCCCAAGCTCGAACGGCCGGGGCCGCTCCGGGACCGTGTCTACGAGGCGTTGCTCGAACTCATCACGACCCGTGCCCTGCAGCCCGGCCAGCATCTGGTCGAGAGCGAGTTGGCGGGACACCTCGGGGTCTCCCGGCAGCCCGTGCGCGAGGCGCTGCAGCGGCTGAACACCGAGGGATGGGTCGATCTGCGCCCCGCCCAGGGTGCCTTCGTGCACGAACCGACGGAGGCCGAGGCGGACCAACTCCTCACGGTGCGCACGCTGTTGGAGGCCGAGGCCGCCCGGCTGGCGGCGGCCAACACGGGCACGGCGGGCATCGCCGCCCTTGAGGAGCTGTGCGCCCAGGGCGAGGAGGCGGTCGGCGCCGACGACGTGGACGGGGCGGTCGCGATGAACGCCCGCTTCCACGCGAAGGTCATGGAACTCGCGGGCAACACGGTCCTCGCCGAACTGGCCGCCCAGGTCGACCGGCGGGTCCGCTGGTACTACACGCCCGTCGCCCGGCAGCGCGGCCACCAGTCCTGGATCGAGCACCGCGAGCTGATCGCCGCGATCGCGGCCCGCGACGAACAGCGCGCGACCGAGGTCATGCGCGCTCACACGGAGCACACGCGCCGGACCTATCACGCCCGCCCTCGCGACTGAGTGCCCGCTGGGTGCCGTGGGCGTCTGGGCGGTTCGGTGTCGTCCGCGGGTGCGTCGTGGCTGGGCGCGCAGTTCCCCGCGCCCCTTACGGGGCTCCCCCTGTTTCGGAGGAGGGGCGTCGTCAGAACGCGTTCGTGTGTTCCGTCGCCCACTCGCGGAACGTGCGCGGCGGTCGTCCCGTGACCTCCTCGACCGTGGGCAGGACCTGGGACTCGTCCAGGATCCCGTCGGCGAAGAAGCGCAGGAAGGCCTCGGCGTACGGAGCCGGGAAGGCGGCCCCCAGCGCCTCGCGGGCCTCCTCGTCCGTGAGGCCGACGGTACGCAGCTCGCGGCCCAGCACCTCACCGAGGACGGCGATCCGGTCGGCGGGCAGCAGCGACTGAGGCCCCGTCAGGGTGTAGACGTGGCCCGCGTGTTCGGGCGAGAGAAGAGCCCGGGCGGCGACCTCGGCTATGTCGTACGGATCGATGTCCGCCGTACGGACACCGGGGAACGGCACCCGCACCTCGTCGCCCTTGCGTATCTGGTCCCCGAGCGACACCGCGTTCGACATGAAGCTCACGGGCCGCAGGAAGGTCCAGTCGAGCCCTGACTCGCGCACCCCGTCCTCCGCCGCCCGCAGATAGCGGGTGACCGCGTTGCCGTCGTCGACCGCGGCCGACTTGCCGGAGAGCATCACGACCCGCTCGACACCCGCCGCCCGCGCGTCGGCGAGGACGGCCCGCTGTCCCTCGTACCCGGGCATCAGGAACAGGGCCCGCACCCCGTCGAGCGCCTCCCGTACGGTCTCCGGGCGGTTCAGATCGCCGGCCACCCCCTCGGCACCCTTCGGGAGCCCGGCCCCCTCGCCCGATCGGCTCATCGCGCGCACCGGCTCGCCCGCGGCGGCCACCGCGCGCACCACACCGGCGCCTACGTTCCCCGTGGCACCCGTCACCAGGATCATGAGTTGCCCCCTCTCCCGCCCGGGCCACGGCAGCCCGGAGCACAGGGTGCCCATCCTGCTGTGTCCTTCCGCGCGGGGCCACCGCTCCAACTCGCTTTGTCCTCTGAGTGGAAGAAGTCGTCGGCAATTCGTGCGCAACTTCTTCCCAGCTTCGGCAGCCACTGCTACGTTCCACTCGAAAGCCAACGACGGCGGTGCCGATGAGGCGGGGAGGGGCTCGTGAGACGTATGACGGCGCGACCCGGAAACGCCCACCAGGCGCGGCTGCTCAGGCTGTTGCGTGACGGGGGTCCCAACTCGCGGGCCCAGCTGGGCGATCAGGTGGACCTCTCGCGGTCCAAACTGGCCGTCGAGGTCGAACGGCTGCTGGAAACGGGCCTGGTCGTGGCCGACGGACTCGCCGCCTCGCGCGGTGGCCGCCGCTCCCACAACATCAGGCTCGCTCCCGCGCTGCGCTTCCTCGGGGTCGACATCGGCGCCACCTCGGTCGATGTCGCCGTCACCAACGCGGAGTTGGAGGTGCTGGGGCACATCAACCAGCCCATGGACGTGCGAGAGGGCCCGGTCGCGGTCTTCGAGCAGGTTCTGTCCATGGCGGCGAAGTTGAAGGCTTCGGGGCTCGCGGAGGGGTTCGACGGCGCCGGTATCGGCGTGCCCGGTCCGGTTCGCTTCCCCGAGGGCGTCCCGGTCGCCCCGCCGATCATGCCGGGCTGGGACGGGTTCCCGGTCCGGGAGGCACTGAGTCAGGACCTCGGCTGCCCCGTCATGGTCGACAACGACGTGAACCTGATGGCGATGGGGGAGCAGCACGCGGGCGTGGCGCGTTCCGTGGGCGACTTCCTCTGCGTCAAGATCGGTACCGGTATCGGCTGCGGGATCGTCGTCGGCGGTGAGGTCTACCGCGGTACGACGGGCAGTGCGGGCGACATCGGCCACATCCAGGCCGTGCCGGACGGCCGCCCGTGCGCGTGCGGCAACCGGGGCTGCCTGGAGGCCCACTTCAGCGGCGCCGCGCTCGCCCGCGACGCCACGGAGGCCGCCCAGCAGGGGCTTTCCCAGGAACTGGCGGCACGACTGGAGGCGGCGGGCGCCCTGAGCGCCGTCGACGTCGCCGCCGCGGCCGCCGCGGGTGACGCCACCGCGCTCGATCTGATCCGCGAGGGCGGCAACCGCACCGGCCAGGTCATCGCCGGACTCGTCAGCTTCTTCAATCCGGGCCTGGTGGTGATCGGCGGCGGCGTGACCGGACTCGGCCACACCCTGCTCGCCGCGATCCGCACCCAGGTCTACCGCCAGTCGCTGCCTCTGGCGACCGGCAACCTCCCGATCGTTCTGGGGGAGTTGGGCCCCACCGCCGGAGTCATCGGCGCGGCCCGGCTCATCAGCGACCACCTCTTCTCACCCGCGTAACGCCTGCTTCCAGAGCCGCCAGAGCGCAACCACGCCTTCACGAGCCTCACCAGCCGCAAGAGCGCCACTTCCGCACGAGTCGCCAAAGCGCCACATTCTCCACGAGCCGCACCTCTTCCCGAGGCGCATCCGCACCACACCTCGCAACCACACCCTGCTTCGCCCTGCCTCACTCCGCCCTGCCCTGAGACCGGCCCGCACGCCGAGGGGAACCGTCATGGCTCCAGAACCACCCCTGCTCACCATGTCCGGCATCACCAAGTCGTTCCCCGGTGTCCGGGCCCTCGACGGCGTCGACCTGGACGTCCAGACCGGCGAAGTGCACTGCCTGCTCGGCCAGAACGGCGCCGGGAAGTCCACGCTCATCAAGGTCCTGGCAGGCGCCCACCAACCGGACGACGGATCGATCACCTGGCGCGGCGAACAGGTCACCCTGCGCTCGCCCATCGCCGCCATGCGCCTCGGCATCGCCACCATCTACCAGGAACTCGACCTGGTGGAGCATCTGTCGGTGGCCGAGAACGTCTACCTCGGCCATGAACCGACGACCGCCGGCTTCGTCGTGCGCGGCAAGGACGCCAAGGCTTCAACTGCCGCCCTGCTCAAGCGACTTGGGCACTCGGAGGTCGATCCCGCGCGGCTCGTCGGTGACCTGTCCGCGGCCCAGCAGCAGATCGTCTCCATGGCACGGGCGCTCTCCCACGACGTACGCCTCATCGTCATGGACGAACCGTCCGCGGCCCTGGACCCCGACGAGGTCGACAACCTCTTCCGCATCGTCGGCGACCTCACCGCGGAAGGCGTCGCCGTCGTCTACATCTCGCACCGGCTGGAGGAGATCCGCCGCATCGGCGACCGGGTCACGGTCCTCAAGGACGGCCGGGCGGTGGCGGGCGGACTGCCCGCGAAGTCGACGCCGACCCGCGAGGTCGTCGCGCTGATGACCGGGCGGAACGTCGAGTACGTCTTCCCCGAGCGGCCCACGCACCAGGCGCTGCCCGATCCGGTGCTGGAGGTCCAAGGCCTCGCCCGGTACGGGGAGTTCGCCTCCCTCGACCTCACCCTGCGCCCCGGCGAGATCGTCGGCCTCGCGGGACTCGTCGGCTCCGGCCGCTCCGAGATCCTGGAGACCATCTACGGCGCCCGCAAACCGAGCACCGGGCAAGTCCTCGTCGACGGCAAGCGGTTGAAGCCCGGCAGCGTCCGCGCCGCCGTCCGCGCCGGACTCGGACTCGCCCCCGAGGAACGCAAGGCACAGGCCCTGCTGATGCTGGAGTCCGTCACCCGGAACGTGTCGGTGTCCTCCATGTCCCGCTTCTCGTACGGGGGTTGGCTCGACCGGAGCGCCGAGCGGAACGCGGCGCAGAAGGCGACCCGCGAACTGTCGCTGCGCCCGGACAACCCGAACGCACCCGTGCGCACCCTCTCCGGCGGCAACCAGCAGAAGGCGGTCCTCGCCCGCTGGCTGCTGCGCGGCTGCCGGGTGCTGCTGCTCGACGAACCGACCCGCGGCGTCGACGTCGGCGCCCGCGCCGAGCTGTACGCCGTCATCCGCCGCCTCGCCGACGAAGGCCTGGCCGTGCTCATGGTCTCCAGCGAAGTACCCGAGGTCCTCGGCCTCGCCGACCGCGTCCTGGTGCTCCGCGAGGGCCGGGTCGTGCACACGGCGCCCGCCCAGGAGCTCGACGAACACCGCGTACTCGACCTCGTCATGGAAGGAAGCCCGGCGTCATGACGCAGCCCGTGTCCCCGCCCCGGGACGACACCCCGAAGCTGTCACCACAGGTGGAACCCAGTCCGTGGCGGGCGGTCGTGGCCCGTGCCGACGTCCGCACGCTCTCGCTGCTCGGTGTGCTCGCCGCCCTGATCCTCATCGGAGGCATCACCAAGCCCGACGAGTTCCTCGACACCCGCAACCTCCAACTCGTCCTCACCCAGGCCTCGGTGATCGGTGTCGTCACGGTCGGCATGACCTTCGTCATCATCTCCGGAGGCATCGACCTGTCCGTCGGCGCGATCGTCGCGCTCGCCTCGGTATGGGCGACGACCGTCGCCACCCAGGACTACGGCTTCGTCGGCATCTTCTTCACGGCGGTGATCGTCGGCGTCGGCTGCGGACTCGTCAACGGGGTACTGATCGCGTACGGCACCATGGTGCCGTTCATCGCGACCCTGGCCATGCTCGCCTCGGCCCGCGGTCTCGCCCTCCAGATAACCGACGGCAACACCCAGGTCGTCACCGTCGACGGCATCCTCGACCTCGGTGAGCGCGACTCCTACGTCCTGGGCGTCCCGCCGCTCGTCATGGTGTTCGCGGTCGTGACGATCATCGGCTGGCTCGTGCTCAACCGCACCACCTTCGGCCGACGCACGGTCGCAGTCGGCGGCAACGCGGAGGCGGCCCGGCTCGCCGGCATCGACGTACGCCGCCAGCGCCTCTACCTCTACCTGCTGTCCGGACTGTGCTGCGGCATCGCGGCCTTCCTGCTGATCATCCTGTCCGGCTCGGGCCAGAACACCAACGGCAACCTCTACGAACTCGACGCCATCGCCGCCGCGATCATCGGCGGCACCCTGCTCACCGGGGGACGCGGCACCATCGTCGGCTCGGTGCTCGGAGTCCTGATCTTCACCACGATCACCAACATTTTCGCCCTGAACAACCTGCAGAGCGACGTCCAGCAGATCGCCAAGGGCGCGATCATCGTCGCCGCCGTGCTCGTCCAGCGCCGTACCGCCAGCACGACCTGAGGAAAGGGTTCACCGCCATGCCAGAGATCACGAGCCGCAGAGGACTGCTCTTCGGCACCGCCGCCGTCTCGGCCGGTGTCCTCCTCGCCGGTTGCACCAGCAATGAATCCGACGACGAGCCGGCCTCCAACGACCAGCCCGCCGCCGACGACAAGCCCGGCAAGCAGGTCACCATCGGCTTCGCCGGCCCGCAGGCCGACCACGGCTGGCTCAACGCGATCAACGACAACGCCAAGAGCCGCGCCAAGAAGTACAAGGACGTGACGCTGGAGATCACCGAGGGCTCCAACGACACCGCCCAGCAGATCGGTCAGATCGAGACGCTGATCAACAAGAAGGTCGACGTCCTGGTGGTGCTGCCCGCCGACGGCAAGGCGCTCACCCAGGTCGGCCTCCAGGCCATGCGTGCCGGCATCCCGGTCGTCAACCTCGACCGGATCTTCAACTCCCCGCAGGCGTACCGCTGCTGGATAGGCGGCGACAACTACGGCATGGGCCTCAACGCCGGCCACTACATCGGCGAGAAGCTCAAGGACAAGAAGGGCGCCCGGGTCATCGAGCTCGCGGGCCTCGACAACCTGGAGCTGACGAAGCAGCGCACGCAGGGCTTCGACGCGGCTCTCAAGAACTACCCGAACATCAAGAAGGTCGCCCGCCAGGCCGCCGAGTTCACCGTCGAGTCAGGACAGGCCAAGATGTCCCAGCTCCTGCAGGCCCAGTCGAACTTCGACGCCCTGTGGAACCACGACGACGACCAGGGAGTCGGCGCCCTGCGCGCCATCGAGCAGGCCGGACGCGACGACTTCCTGATGGTCGGCGGCGCGGGCGCCCTGTCCGCCATGCAGGCCATCGAGTCGGACAACAGCGTCCTCAAGGCCACCGTCCTCTACCCGCCCACCATGGCCGCGTCCGCGATCGACCTCGCCCGCGCGCTGGGCCAGAGCAAGGGCATCGGCGGCCTCGCCGAGTTCGAGATCCCGGCGTCCCTGACCCTCTACTCGGCGGTGGTCGACAAGGCCAACGTCAAGCAGTACCTGCCCACCGGCTTCAAGTAGGCCGTGCCCCGCCAGGGGCGCCCCGTCGGGGGCGCCCTCCGGGGGCGCGGGGAACTGCGCGACCAGCCACAACGGACCCGCAGATCACCCGCGCACCCCGCGGAGCGCTGTCGCACGACACCCCCCACCGCGCCACCACGAAGAGGAGGACCTCCGCATGGGACAGCCGCAGCAGCCCGACGAGGCACAGGCCGGGGCAGCGGCCGGAAGGCCGCCCCTGGGCGTGGGCATGGTCGGATACGCGTTCATGGGCGCCGCCCACTCACAGGGCTGGCGCACCGTGGGCCGTGTCTTCGACCTGCCACGCCGACCGGTCCTCGCCGCTGTCTGCGGCCGTGACGCAGGAGCCGTACGAGCGGCGGCCGACCGGCTCGGCTGGGCGGCCGCCGAGACCGACTGGCGGGCACTGATCTCCCGCGAGGACGTCGACCTCGTCGACATCTGCACCCCCGGCGACAGCCACGCCGAGATCGCCGTCGCCGCGCTCGCCGCGGGCAAGCACGTGCTGTGCGAGAAACCCCTCGCCAACACGGTCGAGGAGGCCGAGGCGATGGCCGAGGCCGCCCAGGCCGCCGCCGAGCGCGGCCAGGTGGCGATGGTCGGCTTCAACTACCGCCGGGTGCCCGCCACTTCACTCGCCCGGAAGATGGTCGCCGAGGGGCGCCTCGGCACCCTGCGGCACGTCCGGGTGACCTACCTTCAGGACTGGCTGGTGGACCGGGAGTTCCCGCTCACCTGGCGGCTGCGCAAGGAGACGGCGGGCTCGGGAGCGCTCGGCGACCTCGGGGCGCACATCGTCGACCTCGCCCAGTACCTGGCGGGCGAGCCGGTCGTGGGAGTGTCCGCCCTCACCGAGACCTTCGTACGGGAGCGGCCGCTGCTGTCCGGATCCTCCAGCGGCCTCTCGGCGGCCGGGGGCAGCGAACTCGGGGCCGTCACGGTCGACGACGCCGCCCTGTTCACCGGACGGTTCGCCTCCGGCGCCCTCGCGTCCTTCGAGGCCACCCGGTTCGCCACCGGCCGCAAGAACTCCCTGCGCATCGAACTCAACGGCGAGAACGGCTCGTTGGCCTTCGACCTGGAACGCCTCAACGAGCTCTCCTACCACGACGGCACGGAGCCCGGCACCCACGCCGGTTTCCGCCGCATCCTCGTCACCGAACCCGACCACCCCTACCTGGAGGCCTGGTGGCCGCCGGGCCACGGCCTCGGCTACGAGCACACCTTCACCCACCAGGCCCGCGACCTCGTGCACGCGATCGCGGACGGCGGGCAGCCGCTGCCCTCCTTCGCCGACGGGCTGCAGGTGCAGCGTGTGCTCGCGGCGGTCGAGGAGAGCGCCGAGAAGAACTCCGTCTACACCCCCATCGCGAGTTGAGGAAGGCCAGTCCATGCCGCGCAACTTCACGCTGTTCACCGGCCAGTGGGCCGACCTGCCGCTCGAAGAGGTCTGCCGGCTCGCCCGCGACTTCGGCTACGAGGGACTCGAACTCGCCTGCTGGGGCGACCACTTCGAGGTCGACAAGGCGCTCGCGGACTCCACCTACCTCGACTCGCGCAGGGAACTGCTCGACAAGTACGGCCTCAAGTGCTGGGCCATCTCCAACCACCTGGTCGGCCAGGCCGTCTGCGACGCCATCATCGACGAACGCCACCAGGCGATCCTGCCCTCCCGCATCTGGGGCGACGGCGAGGCCGAGGGCGTACGGCAGCGCGCGGCGGCCGAGATCGCCGACACCGCGCGCGCCGCGGCGGCCTTCGGCGTCGACACCGTCATCGGCTTCACCGGCTCCGCGATCTGGCACCTGGTCGCGATGTTCCCGCCGGCCCCCGAGTCGATGATCGAGCGCGGCTACGAGGACTTCGCCATGCGCTGGAACCCCATCCTCGACGTCTTCGACAACGAGGGAGTGAGGTTCGCGCACGAGGTCCACCCCAGCGAGATCGCGTACGACTACTGGACGACCCAGCGCGCGCTGGAGGCCGTTGACCACCGGCCGGCCTTCGGGCTGAACTTCGACCCCTCGCACTTCGTCTGGCAGGACCTCGACCCGGTCGGCTTCCTGTGGGACTTCCGCGACCGGATCTACCACGTGGACTGCAAGGAGGCCCGTAAGCGCCTCGACGGCCGCAACGGACGGCTCGGCTCCCACCTGCCGTGGGGCGACCCGCGCCGCGGCTGGGACTTCGTGTCCGCGGGCCACGGCGACGTGCCCTGGGAGGACGTGTTCCGGATGCTGCGCTCCATCGACTACAAGGGCCCCATCTCGGTCGAGTGGGAGGACGCGGGCATGGACCGCCTCCAGGGCGCACCCGAGGCACTCACCCGGCTGAAGGCGTACGACTTCGAACCTCCGACGGCGTCCTTCGACGCGGCGTTCGGCGGCAACGACTAGCCACCCCCCTCACAGAGTTCGTTCCGGGGTGGCGGCGCACCCCGGCGCATCGCACCCGCATGTACAACCAGCCCCACTCTGGAGGCATTCAGTGCACGGGAACGACCACATACGCACCACCAGAACCGAGAGCCACAGACGACGCCCGAGAATCCGACTGCGCAAGGCGCTCGCCCTGTTCACCGGTGCGCTCCTCGCGGGTGCCTCACTCACTCTGGCCGCGCCGCCGGCGGGCGCCGCCGTCGCCGACCCGGCCGCCGCGCCGGCCGCGCCCGCGGCCGCCGAGGACTTCCAGCAGGTCACGCTCGCCAAGGGCGAGCCCGAGGTCGGCGAGCCCATGTCGCTGGCCGTCCTCCCGGACCGCTCGGTCCTGCACACCTCGCGCGACGGCGAACTGCGGATCACCGACAGCGCCGGCAACACCAAGCTGGCGGGCAAGCTCGCCGTCTACTCGCACGACGAGGAAGGCCTGCAGGGCGTCGGCATCGACCCCGGCTTCGCCGACAACCGCTTCATCTACCTCTACTACGCCCCGCCGCTCGACACCCCGGCGGGCGATGCCCCCGAGACGGGCACCGCGGCCGACTTCGCGCCCTTCGACGGCGCCAACCGGCTCTCGCGCTTCGTCCTGAAGGCGGACGGCACCCTCGACAACGCCAGCGAGAAGAAGATCCTCGACGTCCCGGCGACCCGCGGCATCTGCTGCCACGTGGGCGGGGACATCGACTTCGACGCGGCCGGGAACCTCTACCTGTCGACCGGTGACGACTCCAACCCGTTCCAGTCGGACGGCTACTCGCCCATCGACGAGCGCGCCAACCGCAACCCCGTCTTCGACGCGCAGCGCACCTCCGGCAACACCAACGACCTGCGCGGCAAGATCCTGCGCATCAAGGTGAACGCCGACGGTTCGTACACGGTCCCCGAAGGCAACCTCTTCGCACCGGGCACGGACAAGACGAAGCCCGAGATCTACGCGATGGGCTTCCGCAACCCGTTCCGCTTCAGCGTCGACAAGAAGACCGGCATCCTCTACGTCGGCGACTACGGCCCGGACGCCGGCGCCGCCGATCCCGCGCGCGGCCCGGCCGGCCAGGTCGAGTTCGCCCGCGTCACCGAGCCCGGCAACTTCGGCTGGCCCTACTGCACGGGCAACAACGACGCCTATGTGGACTACGACTTCGGCACGGGCGCGTCGGGGGCCTCCTTCGACTGCTCCGCACCCAAGAACACCTCGCCCAACAACACGGGCTTGACGGACCTGCCCCCGGCCCAGACCGCGTGGATCCCCTACGACGGCGGATCCGTGCCCGAGTTCGGCAGCGGCTCCGAGTCCCCGATGGGCGGCCCGGTCTACGACTACGACGCCTCGCTCGACTCCCCGGTCAAGTTCCCGGAGGCGTACGACGGGGACTTCTTCGCCGGCGAGTTCGGCCGCCGCTGGATCAAGCGGATCGCCTCGGACGACAGCGGCACCGTGCAGTCCATCAACAACGTGCCGTGGACCGGCACCCAGATCATGGACATGGCCTTCGGCCCGGACGGCGCGCTGTACGTTCTCGACTACGGCCTCGCGTGGTTCGGCGGTGACGAGAACTCGGCCCTGTACCGGATCGAGAACGCGACCGACGGCCACTCGCCCGTGGCGCAGGCCGCGGCCGACCGCACCTCGGGACAGGCGAAGCTGAAGGTCAAGTTCTCCTCGGCCGGCACCGCGGACGCCGACGGTGACGCCCTCACGTACAGCTGGGACTTCGGCGACGGCGGCACGTCGACCTCGGCGAACCCGACGTACACGTACAAGAAGAACGGCACCTACACGGCGACGCTGACCGCGAAGGACGCCACCGGGCGGACCGGCAGCGCGAGCGTACGGATCGTCGTCGGCAACACCGCGCCGAAGGTGACCCTCCAACTCCCCGAGGACGGGCAGCTGTTCAGCTTCGGTGACGCCGTGCCCTTCAAGGTCAAGGTGACCGACCCCGAGGACGGCAGGTCCATCGACTGCGCCAAGGTGAAGGTCAGCTTCGTCCTCGGCCACGACAGCCACGGCCACCCGCTGACCACCGCAAACGGCTGCTCCGGCACCATCCAGACCAGCGCCGACGGCGGCCACGACGAGGACGCCAACATCTTCGGTGTCTTCGACGCGGAGTACACCGACAACGGAGGCGGCGGCCAGGAGGCCCTCACCACGCACGACCAGAACGTCGTCCAGCCCAGGCACCGGCAGGCCGAGCACTACGGCAAGTCGGAGGGCGTCACGATCCAGACGAAGGCCACCGCACACGGCGGAAGGACCGTCGGTGACATCAACAACCGCGACTGGATCTCCTTCGAGCCGTACGTCCTGAGCAACGCCACGAAGATCACGGCACGCATCTCCTCCGGCGGTACCGGCGGAAAGCTGGAGGTACGCGCGGGCTCGCCGACCGGCCGCCTCCTCGGCACCGCGACCGTGCCGGTGACCGGCGGCTGGGAGAACTTCCAGGATGTCACCGCCAATCTGACGAAGGCGCCGCGCGGCACCACCACGCTCTACCTCGTCTTCAAGGGGAGCGGGACCGGAGCCCTGTACGACGTGGACGACTTCACCTTCACAACCCGCTGAGGAAGGTGCGCCATGCGAGCAACTGGCCGAACAGTGACCGCCGTCATGGGCGCAGCCCTGCTCATCGGGTGTGTGTCGGGCCCGGCCGCGTCGAAGGGACCCTCCGGCTCGTCGGGGTCCTCCGGAGCGGCCGCGTCGAAGAAGCCCTCGGCGGGTGAGCGGGTGCTGGTGTTCTCCAAGACCGCCGGGTTCCGGCACGACTCGATCCCCGAAGGGGTCGCCGCGGTGAAGAGCCTCGGCGCCGCGAACGGGTTCAGGGTGGACGCCACCGAGGATGCGGGAGCCTTCTCCTCGCGCAACCTCGGCCGGTACGACGCCGTCGTGTTCCTCTCCACGACCGGGGACGTCCTCAACAACGCCCAACAGCGGGCCTTCGAGGGCTACATCAAGCGCGGCGGGGGTTACGTGGGCATCCACGCGGCCGCCGACACCGAGTACGACTGGGAGTTCTATGGCGGCCTCGCCGGCGCCTACTTCCAGTCGCACCCGGCGATCCAGCCCGCGCGGATCGAGGTCGAGGACCGGGCACACCCGGCCACTTCGCACCTCGGGGAGTCCTGGAACCGCACGGACGAGTGGTACAACTACCGTTCCAATCCCCGGGACCGGGCCCACATCCTGGCCTCGCTCGACGAGTCGTCGTACAGCGGCGGCACGATGAGCGGCGACCATCCGATCGCCTGGTGCCAGGAGTACCGGGGCGGCCGCGCCTTCTACACCGGCAGCGGTCACACCAAGGAGTCGTACGCCGATCCCGCCTTCCGGCAGCACCTGCTGGGCGGCATCCGGTGGGCCGTCGGCGCCGCGGAGGCCGACTGCCGCCCGGAGAAGGGGTATTCACCCCTCTTCGACGGGACCGCCGAGTCACTGGCGGACTGGAAGCAGGCGGGACCGGGCTCGTTCTCGCTCTCGGACGACGGCGCACTCACGTCGTCCGGCGGCCTGGGCATGCTCTGGTACGCGGACCGCGGCCTCGGCTCGTACTCGCTGAAGCTCGACTGGAAGATGGCGAGTGCCTCCGGGGACGACAACTCCGGTGTGTTCGTGGGCTTCCCGGCCTCCGACGACCCCTGGTCGGCCGTCAACAACGGCTACGAGATCCAGATCGACGCGTCCGACGCCCCCGACCGCACCACCGGGGCCGTGTACAGCTTCCAGTCCGCCGACATCAGGCAGCGCGACCGTGCGCTGAACCCGCCGGGGGAGTGGAACACGTACGAGATCCGCGTGGAGGGCGAACGACTCCGCGTCTGGCTCAACGGCGTGAAGATCAACGATTTCACCAACACCGATCCGGCGCGCAGCCTGCGTGACGGTCACGTCGGCATCCAGAACCACGGAGCCGAGGACCAGGTGTCCTTCCGGGACATCCGGATCAAGGAACTGCCGGCGCGATCCGGCGCGCAGGGCGATTGAGCGGCGGCGGGCGGGGGACGCCGGACCTCCGCCCGCCGTCTTGTCCCTCCATCTGTTCCATGTGTCCGCTCTGCGGCAGCTGATTTTCCGGCTGCCGTTTCCGGCAAGCGTTTCCGGCAAGTGTTTCCGGCTTGCGAACGACCGCACGTACGACAAGGAGGCTGCCCATGTCCGCCGAATCCTCCGTCTCCCCGTCCCGGGTGGGAGTGTGGCTGATCGGAGCGCGTGGCTCTGTCGCCACCACGGCCGTCACGGGCTGCGCCGCGGTGACCGCGGGGCTGCACCCACCGACAGGCATGGTCACCGAGACCCCCGCGTTCGCCGACTGCGGACTGCCCCCGCTGTCGTCCCTCGTCTTCGGCGGTCACGACATGGTGGACTGCCCCCTGCCCAAGCGGGCGGAGGCGCTCGCCGCCGGGGGCGTGCTGCCGCCCGGACTTCCGGCCGCCGTCACCGCCGAACTCGCCGCCGCCGACCGGGAGATCAGGCTCGGTGGCCCGCTGTCCGGTGAGACGCGCGACGAGGACGAACTGGTCGAGGCCCTGGCCTCCGACATCCGCGACTTCACGAACCGATGCGGTCTTGACCGTACGGTCGTGGTCAACGTGGCGTCCACGGAACCCGTGCCCACCGGCGCGCAGCTCCCGGCCAGCTCCCTGTACGCGGCGGCCGCGCTGCGGGCGGGCTGCCCGTACGTCAACTTCACCCCGTCCATGGGTCTGCACCACCCGGCACTGGCGTCGGCCGCCTCGGCGTCCGGGCTGCCGTACGCGGGCCGGGACGGCAAGACCGGTCAGACCCTGCTGCGGTCGGTCCTCGGCCCGATGTTCGCGCAGCGCGCGCTGGCGGTCCGCGCCTGGTCCGGTACGAACCTGCTGGGCGGCGGTGACGGCGCGGCCCTCGCCGATCCCGGGGCCGCGGCCGCGAAGAACGCGGGCAAGGAACGCGTCCTGGCCGACACCCTCGGCGGGGTTCCCGAGGGCGAGACCCACATCGACGACGTGCCGTCCCTCGGCGACTGGAAGACCGCCTGGGACCACATCGCCTTCGACGGCTTCCTCGGCACCCGGATGGTCCTCCAGACGACCTGGCAGGGCTGCGACTCCTCCCTCGCGGCCCCACTGATCCTCGACCTGGCCCGCCTGGTCGCCCGAGCCCACGAGACCGGCCTCTCCGGCCCACTCTCCGAACTCGGCTTCTACTTCAAGGACCCGGTGGGGGAGGGGCCCGCGGCCCTGGGCGAGCAGTACGCGGAACTGGTGGGGTTCGCGGGGCGGTTGCGGGGGGCTGGGGCTGGGGCCGGAGCCGGAGCCGGAACGGGGTCCGGGGGTCCGCTGCGGGGCGTTGGGGATCCGCAACTGCCTTCGGGCGAGCGGCTTGGCTCGTCGGACGACCGGGCGGCCTCGTCGGGCGAGCGGGTGGCCTCGTCAGGTGAGCGGCGAGGCCTTTCGGGGGAGCGGCGATGAGTGGGAGCGGGGGGCCGGTGTCGCAGGACGCGAGCGCGGGTGGGCTGAATGGCGGCCCGAGCGGCGAACTGCACGTCAGCCCGGGCCAACTGCACGCAAGCCCGGGGCAGCCGCACGTCAGCCCGAGCGAGCTGCACGCGAGCCCGGGCCAGGTGCACACGAGCGCGGGTCAGCCGCACGTCAGCCCGAGTGAGCTGCACGTCAGCCCAGGTCAGCCGCACGGCGGCCCGAGCGAGTTGCACGCGAGCGCGGGCGAGTTGTACGGCAGCCCGAGCGAGCTGCACACGAGCCCGAGTGAGCTGCATGGCAGCCCGGGCCAGTTGCACACGAGCCCGGTGTCGCTGGGGGCGGATCTCGCGGAACAGCAGGCGGGCCCTGGGGCGCGAGGTGTGAGCCCGGTGCCACGGGACGCCGCGAGGACGACATCACCACGGACCGCGAGGCAGGGAGTGAACGTGAACGCCTGGGTGGAACTCCTGCGCCTCCCCGCCCTCTTCACCGTCCCCGGCGACGCGCTCGCCGGCGCCGCCGCGGCCGGGGCGCGCCCGACCCCCCGAACCCTGGCGGCCATCGCCTCCTCCCTCTGCCTGTACGAGGCCGGCATGGCCCTCAACGACTGGGCCGACCGCGAGGAGGACGCCGTGGACCGCCCGCACCGCCCCCTGCCCTCCGGCCGCATCAGGCCGGCCGCGGCCCTGGCGGCGGCCGGTGGCCTGACGGCGGCGGGCCTGGCCCTGGCGTCCACAGCGGGCCGCCGCCCCCTCGCGGTCGCAGGCGCGCTGGCGACCACGGTCTGGTCGTACGACCTGGTCCTCAAGCGCACATCCGCGGGCCCCGTGGCGATGGCCGCGGCCCGCGCCCTGGACCTCCTGCTCGGCGGGGCGGCCGCCAACGGCGACATACGCAGGGCCCTGCCCTCCGCACTGGCCCTGGGCACCCACACCCTGGCCGTCACCACGGTCTCCCGCCACGAGACCCAGGGCGGTTCACCCTGGGCCCCCTTGAGCGGCTTGGCCACGACGGCGGCACTGGCCTGGTCCATCACCCGCGACGCCCCGGCACGAGACCGTCAGCCGGCACGGGACCGCCACCCGGCGCAGGCCTGGAAACAGGTACCGGACCGCCAGCCAGGACGCGCGGCGGCGACCGCCGCGAGCCTCGTGTCCCTGCGCGGAGCACTCGCCGCCGTCTACGCGGCGACCGCCGCCCGCCCCCTCTTCCACGCCGCCCTCAACCCGTCACCCCAGCTCACCCAACGGGCCGTCGGCGGCGGCATCCGAGCCATGATCCCTCTGCAGGCCGCCCTCGCGGCCCGCTCCGGCGCCCCGGTCACCGCCCTGCTGACGGCGGCGCTCGCTCCGGCCGCCCGCCGGTTCGGCCGGAAGGTGAGCATGACATGAGCCTTCGGCCGAGCCTCCGCTCCACCGCGCACCCCCTCCGCTACTCCTACGGCACCAACGGCCTCACCGACCTACGCCTGGACGACGCCCTCTCCCTTCTCGCCGACCTCGGCTACGACGGCGTAGGCCTGACGCTCGACCACATGCACCTGGACCCGCTCGCCCCCGACCTCGCGGCCCGCACCCACAAACTGGCCCGCAGACTGGACCAGCTCGGCCTGGGCGTCACCATCGAGACCGGCGCCCGCTACGTACTCGACCCGAGGCGCAAGCACGGCCCGTCCCTCCTGGACCCGGACCCGGCCCAACGCGCCCGCCGCGCCGACCTGCTCGTCAGAGCCGTCCAGATCGCCACCGACCTAGGCGCCCACGCGGTCCACTGCTTCAGCGGCATCCTCCCGAAGGACACGACCGAGGAAACAGACACCAAAGCGGACACCGAGGGGGCCGCCAAAGGGGATGCCGCCGTGGCTCGCGAAGCCGCCGAGGACGCCGCCTGGAAGCGCCTGGCCGAAACCCTCACCCCCGTCCTCGACGCCGCCACCGCCGCCGGAATTCCACTCGCCGTCGAACCCGAGCCCGGTCACCTCCTCGCCACTCTCGACGACTTCCACCGTCTGCGTACCGCCCTCGGCAGCCCCGACGCCCTCGGCCTCACCCTCGACATCGGCCACTGCCAGTGCCTCGAACCCCTCTCACCCGCCGACTGCGTACGCGCCGCCGCCCCCTGGCTGCGCCATGTCCAGATCGAGGACATGCGGCGCGGTGTCCATGAACATCTCCCCTTCGGTGACGGAGAGATCGACTTCCCTCCTGTACTGGAAGCCCTCGCCGCCGTCGGCTACCAGGGCCTGGTCTCCGTCGAACTGCCCCGCCACTCCCACGCCGGCCCTCAACTCGCCCAGCAGTCCCTCCCGTTCCTCCACCACGCGGCCGCCGTCTCCACACCCCCGGACGCCGGCCGGCCGCCGATCCCCGGCGAGGGCTCCACCGCCTCCGAAGGGAGAACCCCGTGAAGGACCTCCACGACGACCTCGGCACCCCGACGGACGTCGCCCCGCCGGCCCTCACCGCCCTGCACACCCGCCTGAACGGACGGCTCGACGGCGCCGCCCGCGCCTGGCTGGACCAGGCCCTCGACGAGGCGGCCGCCCACCCGGGCACCCACGGGCCCATCTCCGTATGGGAGTTGAGGATCGCCGAGGCAGGCCGCCGCTGCGGCCCCGACCACGCGGAGGCGGCCCGCGTCCTCCTCCTGCACGCGGCCCGGGCCGACGCCACCACCCTCGCCCGCGTCTACCGCCAGGGCACCGCCGACGAACGCCGCGCCGTCCTCCAGGCCCTGCCCCACCTCGTGCGCGGCCCCGACGGCCTGCCGATCGTGGAGGACGCCCTGCGCACCAACGACACCCGGCTCGTGGCCGCCGCCGTCGGCCCGTACGCCGCCCTGCACCTGGATGCCCACAACTGGCGGCACGCCGTACTCAAGTGCCTGTTCACCGGTGTCCCCGTCGAGGCGGTGGCCGACCTGCCCCGCCGCGCCCGCGCCGACGCGGAACTCGCCCGCATGCTCGCCGACTACGCCGACGAACGCACCGCCGCGGGCCGTCCCGTACCCCAGGACCTGCACCACGTCCTGGCCCTGACCGAGCACCCGGCCACCCCGCCCGGCACCGACGCCCCCCACGGCAGCGACGGCAAGGAGTCCTGATGCGCATCTTCGACCCCCACATCCACATGACGTCACGGACCACGGACGACTACGAAGCCATGCACGCGGCCGGTGTCAGAGCCGTCGTCGAACCCGCCTTCTGGCTCGGCCAGCCCCGCACCTCGGTGGCCTCCTTCCTCGACTACTTCGACTCCCTCCTCGGCTGGGAACCCTTCCGCGCCGCCCAGTACGGCATCGCCCACCACTGCACCCTCGCCCTCAACCCCAAAGAGGCCAACGACCCCCGCTGCGTGCCCGTCCTCGACGAACTGCCCCGGTATCTCGTCAAGGACCACGTCGTGGCCGTCGGCGAGATCGGCTACGACTCGATGACCCCCGCCGAGGACACCGCCCTGGCCGCCCAGCTCCAGCTCGCCGCCACCTACGAGCTGCCCGCGCTCGTCCACACGCCTCACCGCGACAAGCTGGCCGGTCTGCGCCGCACCCTCGACGTGGTCCGGGAGTCCGCACTGCCCCCGGACCACGTCCTGATCGACCACCTCAACGAGACCACGGTCAAGGAGGCCAAGGACGGCGGCTGCTGGCTCGGCTTCTCCGTCTATCCGGACACCAAGATGGACGAGGAACGCATGGTCGCGGTCCTGCAGGAGTACGGGCCGGAGAAAGTGCTGGTCAACTCCGCGGCCGACTGGGGAAAGAGCGACCCGCTGAAGACCCGCAAGGTCGCGGACGCCCTGCTGAAGGCAGGGTTCACCGAGGACGACGTCGACCAGGTGCTGTGGCGCAACCCCGTCGCCTTCTACGGACTCAGCGGCCGCCTCGACCTGGACGTCGCCGGCACGGACGCCACCCACGAGGGCAACTCCATCCTCCGCGGCGTCCCGAAGACCGACCCCGGGACCGACCCGGGCACCACTCCCGAGGCCGCCGCCACGACGACGGGGGCGTGACCCATGCGCTTCCGCCACCCCGACGGCTCCACCGTCCACCTCGCCTACTGCACCAACGTCCACCCCGCCGAGACCCTCGACGGCGTCCTCGCCCAGCTCCGCGACCACTGCGAACCCGTACGCAAACGCCTCGGCCGCGACCGTCTCGGCATCGGCCTGTGGCTCGCCAAGGACGCCGCGCACGCCCTCGTCAGCGACCCGTCCGCCCTGCGCGGGCTGCGCACCGAACTCGACCTCCGCGGCCTCGAAGTCGTCACCCTCAACGGCTTCCCGTATGAAGGGTTCGGCGCCGAGGAGGTCAAGTACCGCGTCTACAAGCCGGACTGGGCCGACCCCGAGCGGCTCGAACACACCACGGCCCTCGCCCGCGTGCTCGCCGGCCTCCTCCCCGACGACGTCACCGAAGGCACCATCTCGACCCTGCCGCTCGCCTGGCGCACGGTGTACGACGACGGCCGTGCCGCCAAGGCCCACGCGGCCCTGACCACCCTCGCCGAACGCCTCGACGCGCTGGAGGAGCTGACCGGCCGCTCCATCCGCATCGGCCTGGAGCCGGAGCCGGGCTGCACCGTCGAGACAACGGCCGACGCCATCGCCCCGCTCACCGCGATCGGCCACCCCCGCATCGGTGTCTGCGTCGACACCTGCCACCTCGCCACCTCCTTCGAAGATCCGAACACCGCCCTGGACGCGCTGGCCGCGGCCAGCATCCCCGTCGTCAAGTCCCAGCTCTCGGCCGCCCTGCACGCCGAAAACCCCCACCTCCCCGAAGTCCGCGAGGCACTCGCCGCCTTCGACGAACCCCGCTTCCTGCACCAGACCCGCACCCTCACCGCCGCCGGACTCCGCGGGACCGACGACCTCGGCGAGGCCGTCAACGAGGAGGCACTGCCCGACGCATCCCCGTGGCGCGCCCACTTCCACGTCCCGCTGCACGCGGCCCCCGACGCGCCCCTCACCTCCACGCTGCCCGTACTCCAGGACACGCTGACCCGACTGGTCGGCGGCCCGCACCCGCTGACCAGCCACCTCGAGGTCGAGACCTACACCTGGCAGGCCCTCCCGCCCGAGCTGCGCCCCCGCGCCCGCGCCCAGCTCGCCGACGGCATCGCCGCGGAACTCACCCTCGCCCGAGACCTGTTGACGGACCTCGGCCTGAAGGAACTCCCATGAGCACCCACGAGACCCCGGCAGCGCCGGTCGGCACCGACGGCTCCACGACCCCCACCCCGCTCCTCGTCCTCGACGTCGTCGGCCTCACCCCCCGTCTCCTCGACCACATGCCCCACCTCAAGACCCTCGCCCAGTCCGGCTCGCAGGCCACCCTCGGCACGGTCCTGCCCGCCGTCACCTGCGCCGCCCAGTCGACGTTCCTCACCGGCACCCACCCGTCCGAGCACGGCATCGTCGGCAACGGCTGGTACTTCCGTGACCTGGGCGACGTACTGCTGTGGCGCCAGCACAACGGTCTGGTGTCCGGCGACAAACTGTGGGACGCCGCCCGGCGCGCGCACCCCGGCTACACGGTCGCCAATATCTGCTGGTGGTACGCCATGGGCGCCGACACCGACATCACCATCACTCCTCGTCCGATCTACTACGCCGACGGCCGCAAGGAACCCGACTGCTACACCCGGCCCCCGGCCCTGCACGACGAACTCACCGAGAAACTCGGCACGTTCCCGCTCTTCCATTTCTGGGGTCCAGGCGCCGACCTCGTCTCCAGCCGCTGGATCATCGACGCCACCCGGCACATCATCCGCACCCGCCACCCGGACCTGACCCTCTGCTACCTCCCTCATCTCGACTACGACCTGCAGCGCTTCGGCCCCGACGACCCGCGCTCCCTCAAAGCGGCCGCCGACCTGGACGCGGCCATGGCCCCCCTCCTCGACGACGCCCGGGCGGAAGGCCGCACCGTCGTCGCCCTGTCCGAGTACGGCATCACCCGCGCGGACCGTCCCGTCGACATCAACCGCGCACTGCGCCGCGCCGGACTCCTCGAAGTGCACACGCAGGACGGCATGGAGTACCTCGACCCGATGGCCTCACGCGCCTTCGCCGTCGCCGACCACCAGATCGCCCATGTCTACGTACGCCGCCCCGAGGACATGGAGGCCACGAAGGCGGCGCTCGCCGATCTGCCCGGCATCGAGCAACTCCTCGACGACGAGGGCAAGAAGACCCACCACCTCGACCATCCGCGCTCCGGCGAACTCGTCGCCGTCGCGGAGCCGGACGCCTGGTTCACGTACTACTACTGGCTCGACGACGCCCGCGCGCCCGATTTCGCGCAGCTCGTCGAGATCCACCGCAAACCCGGCTACGACCCGGTCGAGCTCTTCATGGATCCGCTCGACCCCTACGTCAAGGTCAAGGCCGCGGGCGCGCTGGCCCGCAAGAAGCTCGGCATGCGCTACCGCATGGCGGTCGTGCCCCTCGATCCCTCACCTATTCGAGGCAGCCACGGCCGCCTCCCCCTGAGCGACGACGAAGGTCCGCTCATCATCTGCTCCACCCCCCGCGCTGTCGGCGACCGCGTCGCGGCCACCGATGTGAAATCTCTGCTGCTCGACCTGGCCGGCCTCGGGTGACGGAACCCGGGAAGGACCGGACGAGCGACTACGGAAAGTGAATCAGACGGCACTGACAGTGCGTTCGGCCTGTGGACAACCGGCACACCGCACGGCGCACGTCACAGCCGGACATCTGGCGAACATGGCTGGGCCCCTGCCGAACACGGTGGGCCCCTACCCGAAAGAGAGACACCGTGACCGCGTTCAACGACGAATCCGGATCCGGCGACGCCCTGCGTCGCGCGCTCGGAGTCAACCGCCGCCGCTTCCTCAGCACCTGCACCGCCGTCGCCGCCGGGGCCATCGCCGCACCGGTGGTGGGCGCCTCACCCGCCCTGGCGCAGGACCGGGGCAGAGGCCACGACCATGACCACGGCCGCGGCCACGTCCTCGTTCCGCCGGGCAAGCGCGGCATCATCCTCTACACCGTCCGTGACGCCACGGCCCGCGACCCGCTCGCCTCGGACCTGCCCTCCGGCTTCCGTGAGGTGTTCAAGCAACTGGCCCGCCACGGATACCGCCAGGTGGAGTTCGCCGGCTACAACCAGCACGCCAACGCGCCCGGCGGCGCCAGCCTGGAGTCCGTCGCGGGCGCCAAGCTGCTGCGCTCCTGGCTCGACGACTACGGCCTGCGCGCCCAGGGCAACCACGGCTTCATACCGTCCTCCTGGCCGCTGACCAGCGCCGATCTGGACAACTTCAAGAAGCACCTGGAGATCGCCAACATCATCGGCATGGACCACATGGGCACCGGCGGAGACCCCACCGGCAGCTCCTACCCGGCCGACTGGGACGTGGCGGCCGACAAGTGGAACGCGCTGGGCAGGATCGCCCGCCGCGAGGGCATCAAGCTGTACACGCACAACCACGACTCCGCCTACGGATTCCTGCTCGACGGAGGCCCGCTGGACGCCCAGGGCCGGCCCACCCGCAGCTCCGGCATCCGCAAGTTGGAGTACTTCCTGAAGGCCACCGACCCGAAGCTGGTCTGGCTGGAGATGGACATCTTCTGGGCGCACGTGGCCCAGTACAAGTTCCACACCTACACCGCCCACGACGGCTCCACCCGCAAGAAGGTCTTCGACCCGGCGGGGCTCGTCGCCCGCAACAACAAGCGCTACCCGTTGTTCCACGCCAAGGACGGTGTCGTGAGCACCACCAACGGCATGGGCTACGACATGGTGCCCTTCGGAACAGGCGTCATCGACTACACCACGTTCTTCTCACGGGTCGGGGAGCGGAACTACCACAACCCGATGGTCGAGGACGACAACTCGCCCAGTGCCACCGACCCCGCACAGTCGCTGCGCGAGGCCAAGATCAGTTACGACAACCTCGCGGCCCTCCGGTCAAGGCGTCACTGACCACGGACCACGGCAGGCGGTCCTCCCCACGTGGTGTGGTGGGGAGGACCGCCTGCGTTTCCAAGCCTGGGAGCGGTTGTGGGGGTTCTAGTACGTAGGGGACGTGTGCGGCGGACACTGCGCGGCACCGTTCCGCGCCGCAGGGTTCATGAGGGGGCATCCCCTCACCGGCTCGATGCGTGTGCGTACCGGTTCAGGCCATCTCCTCACCGAGCGGTTGCGGATTCGGTTCGATGCGCTTGCCCTTGGGCCGCCCGGGCGGGTGCAGGAACAGAGCCATGCAGCCGGCGAACAGGGAGATCGAACCGGCCAGGATGAACGCGCCGGCGTAGTCCCAGTTCGCCACCACCACGGCGCCCATGCCGGAGCCGAGCAGGCCGGACACCAGCTTGGAGCTGTAGACGAGCCCGTAGTTCGACGCGTTGTTGTTCTCACCGAAGTAGTCGGCGGTCATGGCCGCGAACATCGGGAAGATCGCGCCGCCGCCGAATCCCGAGATGGACGAGAAGAGCAGGAACAGCGGCAGGTTTCCGATGTTGCCCGACCACAGGATTCCGTACTGGGAAAGACCGAGCACGATGCAGACGAAGATCAGGCATTCCTTGCGGCCGTACCGGTCGGAGAGCCAGCCGATGACGCCACGTCCGGTGCCGTTGACGATTGCCTTCATGGACATCGCCGTCGCCACGATCCCGCCCGCGAAGCCGACCTCCTTGCCGAACGGCACCTGGAAGGCGATACCGAAGATGTTCACGCCCGAGGTGCAGAGCAGACAGAACCACATGAGCCCGACCCGGCCCGTCTTCCAAGCCTCCATGGGGGTGTACTGCTTCACGGCGGGCGGGTTCTTCTCCATGGCGCGCCGTGCCCGAGGGTCGTCGGGCTTCTTCAGCGGGTCGACCTCGGCGGGCCACCAGTTCTTCGGCGGGTCCTGGAAGAAGTAGCCGGCCACGGCCACCACCGCGGCCAGGAAGACACCGACGGACACCAGGACCCACTTGAAGTTACTGGTGTCCATGAAGCCGGTGAAGATGAACACGAAGGGCACCGAGCCGTAGGCGAAACCGCCGTTGACGAAGCCGGTCTTGCCGCCCTTGCGCTCCGGATACCACTTGCCGACCATGTTCACGCAGGTCGCGTAGACCATGCCGGCGCCCATACCGCTGAACATGCCGAATCCGATGTACGCGACGATCACATGCGGCGCGAAGGCGAGGGAGACGTAGCCCAGCAGGGTGCCGACCGCGCCCAGCATCATCGCCCAGCGCGCGGGCAGTTTGCCGGACTCACGGAGCTTGCCCGCGGGGAAGGCCACCGCGGCCTGGAAGAACACCCACACGCCGAGCATCCAGAAGATGTGACCGTCGGTCCAGTGGTGCGCGCTGTGCAGCGTGTCCTCGGCGGACGCGAAGGCGTACTCGGCCGAGCTGATTCCCATCATGCCGACCCACGGCAGGATGACCATCCACTTGCGTTTGCGGCCCATGATGTCGAGGTCGGTCTCACCGATGCGGTAGACGCGTCCGTTCGCGTCGGCCACCTCTCGGTATGCCGCCGTCGTGGGCAGATCGGTGGTTGTCATTTCGCGAATGCACCCCTTGCGTCGAAAGATCTGGCCAGCGCCCCCTGTCCAATTCCTTTCGTGTGCGCACGGGTCCCGGGGCGGGCCGACGCGCACCGTCGGCCCGCCCCTTCACCGGGTCAAGTCATGAACCGCCCCCCAACAGCGCCCACCGCGCGCCGCCGCGTCACAACAGCCCCGCCGCACGCCGGTGGCATCACAACAGCCCCGCCGCACGCGCCCAGCGGTACTTCGCGCCGAGCACTGCCACCGGCTTCTCGGTCGTGTACGGGTATGCCACGACCCCGTGTTCGTAGAGGTACTGGCAGGCCTCCTCGACCTCGACGTCGCCCGCGAGCGACGCCACGACGGGCTTCTCGATCCCGCGCTCCCTGAATTCGGCCACCACGCGCGCGGTGAGCTCGGCGAAGACCATGGGAGGGGTCACGATGGTGTGCCAGTAGCCGAGGACGAGTGAGTGGATCCGCGGGTCCTCAAGACCGAGCCGGATCGTCGCCTCGTACGTCGACGGCGGCTCGCCGCCCGTGATGTCCACCGGATTGCCGGCCGCGCCGAAGGGCGGGATGAACTTCCGGAAGGACGCGTCCAGGTCCGGCGGGATCTCCATCAGGGAGAGGCCGTTGTCGGTCACCGCGTCGGACAGCAGTACGCCACTGCCGCCGGCGCCGGTGATGATCACGATGTTGTCGCCCTGAGGGGTCGGCAGCACCGGCAACGCGCGCGCGTACTCCAGCATTTCGTTCAGACCGGGCGCCCTGATGACACCGGCCTGCTTCAGGATGTCCTCGTACACCGCGTCGTCGCCCGCGAGGGCGCCCGTGTGCGAGCCCGCTGCCTTGGCGCCGGCCGCCGTACGGCCCGCCTTCAGGACGACCACCGGCTTCTTGGGGACGGTGGCCCGCGCGGCCTCCACGAAGGCGCGGCCGTCCTTGAGGTCCTCCAAGTGCATGGCGATGCACTTGGTGTTGGGGTCCTCGCCGAACCAGGTCAGCAGGTCGTCCTCGTCCAGGTCCGACTTGTTTCCGAGCCCCACGATCGCGGAAACACCCGTCTTCGTAGTGCGTGCGAAGCCCAGAATGGCCATCCCTATGCCACCGGACTGCGAGGTGAGCGCGACTCCGCCCTTGACGTCGTACGGCGTGCAGAACGTGGCGCACAGGTCCTGCCACGTCGAGTAGTAGCCGTAGATGTTCGGCCCGAGCAGCCGGACTCCGTAGCGCTCGCCGATGGCCACGATCTCGTCCTGGAGCTCGTGCTCACCGGTCTCCGCGAACCCCGAGGGAATCAGGACAGCGTTGGGGATCCCCTTGCGTCCCACCTCCTCCAGGGCCGAGGCCACGAACTTGGCGGGAATAGCGAAGACCGCCACATCCACCTCACCGGGAACGTCCGTGACACTCTTGTACGCCTTGCGGCCCAGAATGTCATCGGCCTTGGGGTTCACCGGGTGGATCTCCCCGGAGAAGCCGCCGTCGATGAGGTTGCGCATGACCGAATTGCCTATCTTGCCCTGCTCGTTGGAGGCCCCGATCACGGCCACCGACGACGGCTGCATCAGCCGGCGCATGGTGGTGAGGATCTCGTCGCGCGTGTACTTCCGTCGCGGCTTGGCCACTTCCTCGGCGAGGATGACCCGGATGTCCGCGGCCACCGCGCCCTCCGGGGTGGCGATCACCGGGTTGAGGTCCACCTCGGCGATCTCCGGGAAGTCCGCGACCAGTTCGGAGACCCGGCGGATCTGCTCGGCGATCGCCCAGCGGTCCACCGCCGGAGCGCCCCGCACGCCGCGCAGGATCTCCGCGGCCCGGATCGAGTCCAGCATCGACAGCGCCTCGTCCGCGTCAACCGGGGCCAGCCGGAACGTGACGTCCTTGAGGACCTCGACGAGCACACCGCCGAGCCCGAAGGCCACGACCTTCCCGAACGTCGGATCGGTCACCGCGCCGACGATGACCTCCTGCCCCTTGGGAAGCAGTTCCTGCACCTGTACGCCCTCGATACGGGCCTTGGAGTCGTACGTCCGGGCGTTCTCGATGATCTTGTGGAAGGCGGCGCGTACGTCCGCGGCTCCCTCCACCCCGACGATCACACCGCCGGCGTCGGTCTTGTGGAGGATGTCCGGGGAGACGATCTTCATCACGACGGGCCCGCCGAACCGCGCCGCGTAGGACACCGCCTCGTCGACGTCGGTCGCCAGCTCCTCGCCGGGGACGGCGATCGCGTACGCGTCGGCGATCACCTTGCCCTCGGGCGCGGTCAGCGCCGTCCGCCCCTCGGCCCGCACGGCTTCGAGGAGCGTACGCACCCTCAGCACCCGGTCTTCGGCCATCAATCAGATCACTCCGTTCGACTTGAGCAGGCGCAGCTCCTCGTCGCCGAGACCGAGCTCGCCGACGTACACCTCTTCGTTGTGCTCGCCGAGCAGCGGCGAACTGGTCACGTCCACGGGGGAGTCGGAGAGCTTCAGCGGGCTGCCCACGGTCACGAAGTCGCCCCGCTCGGGATGCGGCACCGTCACGACCATCTCGTTGGCCACCAGCGACTCGTCCTCGATGATCTCCTTGGTGGAGAGGATCGGACCGCACGGGATGTTGTGGGCATTGAGCTGCTCGAGCACCTGCCACTTGGGGAGCGTCGACGACCACTCCTCGATGAGCTGGAACATCTTGGTGAGCTGGGGGAGCCGGGCCTCCGGGGTCGCCCACTCGGGGGCGTCCGCGAGTTCGGGGCGCCCGATGAGCTCGGTGATGGGCTTCCAGCCGACGGGCTGCACGATGACGTACACGTAGTCGTTGGGGCCGCCCGGCGCGCACTTGACCGCCCAGCCGGGCTGGCCGCCGCCGGACGCGTTGCCCGACCTGGGAACCTCGTCGCCGAAGTCGTCGTTGGGATATTCAGCCAGCGGCCCATGCCCGAGGCGCTGCTGGTCCCGCAGTTTCACCCGGCACAGATTCAGCACGGCGTGCTGCATCGCCACGTTCACGCGCTGCCCGCGCCCCGTGTTCTCCCGCTGGAACAGGGCGGCGAGGATCGCCGCCACCGCGTGGATGCCCGTGCCCGAGTCACCGATCTGGGCTCCCGTCGCCAGCGGCGGCCCGTCCTCGAAGCCGGTGGTCGACATCGACCCGCCCATGGCCTGAGCGACGACCTCGTACGCCTTGAAGTTGGTGTACGGGCCGTCCCCGAACCCCTTGATGGAGGCATAGACGATCCGCGGATTGATCTCCTGGATGCGGTCCCAGGTGAAGCCCATGCGGTCGACCGCGCCCGGTCCGAAGTTCTCGACCATGACGTCGGAGCGCCGGATCAGCTCGGTGAGGATCTCCTTGCCGCGCTCGGTCTTGGTGTTGAGGGTGATGCTCCGCTTGTTGCAGTTGAGCATCGTGAAGTAGAGGGAGTCGACGTCCGGGAGGTCGCGCAGCTGCTTGCGCGTGATGTCCCCGGTCGGCGCCTCCAGCTTGACGACGTCCGCGCCGAGCCAGCCGAGCAGCTGGGTGGCGGAGGGACCGGACTGGACGTGCGTCATGTCGAGGACGCGGATGCCTTCGAGGGCCTTGGTCGAGGTCGCCGGCGTCGCTGCCGTCGATATCGTCGCTGTCATCGGGGCCACCTCACTTGTACATCGTCTGGTTCATGGTTCCGGGGGCGTACGCGTCCGGGTCGACCCAGACGTTGATCAGTGACGGCTTGCCCGACTCGCGGGCGCGCTGGAGGGCGGGGGCGATGTCGGCGGGGTCGCGGACCTCCTCGCCGTAACCGCCCAGCATCTGGGCGAACTTGTCGTAGTGGACGTCGCCGAGGGTGTTGCCGACCCGCTCGCGCTCCAGGCCGTACTTGGCGGCCTGGCCGTAGCGGATCTGGTTCATGGAGGAGTTGTTGCCGACGATGCCGACGAACGGGAGGTTGTAGCGGACGAGGGTCTCGAAGTCCCAGCCGGTGAGCGAGAAGGCGCCGTCCCCGAAGAGCGCGACGACCTCCTTGTCGGGCCGTGCCTTCTTGGCGGCGAGCACGAAGGGGACGCCAACGCCGAGCGTGCCGAGCGGTCCCGGGTCCATCCAGTGCCCGGGTGACTTGGGCTGCACGACCTGACCGGAGAAGGTGACGATGTCGCCGCCGTCGCCGATGTAGATGGAGTCCTCGGTCAGGAAGTCGTTGATCTCGCTGACCAGGCGGTACGGGTGGATCGGCGAGGCGTCAGACTTCAGGTTGGGCAGCCGCTTCTCGATGGCGGTCTGCTCGGCGGCGCGCAACTCGTCGAGCCACTCCTTGCGCTTCGACCCGCCCCCGTTGATGCGCCCCGAGGCCGCCTCGGTGACCGACTTCAGGACGAGTCCCGCGTCACCGACGATCCCGAGGTCGATGTCCCGGTTCTTGCCGACGGTCCGGTAGTCGAGGTCGATCTGCACGACGGTCGCGTCCTGCGACAGCCGCTTCCCGTAGCCCATACGGAAGTCGAAGGGCGTACCGACGATGACGATGACGTCGGCGTTGGAGAAGGCGTACCGGCGCGAGAGCTGGAAGTGGTGCGGGTCCCCGGGCGGCAGCGTGCCGCGCCCGGCGCCGTTCATGTACGCGGGGATGTTGAGAGCGCGTACGAGCTCGATGGCGGATTCGGTGCCCCGGGTCGTCCACACCTGGCTGCCCAGCAGGATCGCGGGCTTCTCGGCGTGCACGAGGAGGTCGGCGAGCTTCTCGATGGCCTCGGGGTCACCGGCCGAGCGGGTCGAGGCCCGGTACTGGCCGGCGGCGGGGACCCGGGCCTTCTCGACCGGCACCTTTGCGTCGAGGACATCGCGCGGGATCTCCAGGAAGGACGGGCCGGGCGCCCCGTGGTAGCACTCGCGGAACGCCATGGACACCATGTCGGCGGCCCGCGCGGTGTCCGGCACGGTCGCCGCGAACTTCGTGATCGGCGTCATCATGTCGACGTGCGGCAGGTCCTGGAGGGACCCCATCTTGTGCTGGGTGTGGGCCCCCTGGCCGCCGATCAGCAGCATCGGGGACTCCGCGCGGAAGGCGTTGGCGACACCCGTCACGGCGTCGGTCGTGCCGGGACCGGCGGTGACGACGGCGCAGCCGGGCTTGCCGGTGATGCGCGCGTAACCGTCGGCGGCGTGGGCGGCGACCTGTTCGTGGCGTACGTCGACGACCTCGATGCCCTCGTCGACGCAGCCGTCGTAGATGTCGATGATGTGGCCGCCGCAGAGCGTGTAGATGACCTCCACACCCTCCGCTTTGAGTGCCTTGGCGACCAGGTGCCCACCGGATATGAGGTTCTGGCTGTTGTCGTCGGGCATGGCGAAGTCCTGTCCCTTCGTAGGGGATTGGGCGCGCGGAAGTGCAGCTCAGACGTGGTGCGCGCACTGTTCGTGGATGCCGTCGCGGTACATTGCATACAGTCGACGAATACTGTATGAAGCTTGTTATCCCGCATCCAGTGGGTGGTGTCCAGGGGGCGTGCGGCACTTTTAAGAGGGAGCCGAGATGGACCTGTTCGAGCACCAGGCAAGGGAACTCTTCGAGGAACACGGCATTTTGGTGCCGAGGGCCGAGGTCACGGACTCGCCCAAGGAGGCACGCGAGATCGCCCGCAGGCTCGGCGGCCGCGTCGTCGTCAAGGCACAGGTGAAGACCGGCGGACGCGGCAAGGCGGGCGGCGTGAAACTCGCCGCGGACCCCGCCGCCACCGAACTGACGGCACGCCAGATCCTCGGTATGGACATCAAGGGCCACACCGTCGGCAAGGTGATGCTGGCCCAACCGGTCGACATCGAGAGCGAGTTCTACGTCAGTTACGTACTCGACCGGGCCGCCGGCCGATTCCTCGCGATCGCCTCGGCCGAGGGCGGCATGGACATCGAGGAGGTCGCCGCCACCCGGCCGGACGCCGTGGCGCGCGTCCACATCGACCCCGCCGAGGGCGTCACCTCGGCCAAGGCGGCCGAGATCGCCGATGCCGCCGGCCTGCCTCCGCAGACCGTCGACGTCCTGGTCAGGCTCTGGGACGTACTGATCCGCGAGGACGCCGTACTCGTCGAGGTGAACCCCCTCGTCCGTACCGCCCAGGGGCAGATCCTCGCACTCGACGGCAAGGTCACCCTCGACGACAACGCCCGCTTCCGGCAGGCGCGTTGGGGCGACCAGGAGTCCACGCACGACGACCCGCTGGAGGCGGCGGCCGCCGCCAAGAACCTCAACTACGTGAAGCTGGACGGCGAGGTCGGCATCATCGGCAACGGCGCCGGCCTCGTCATGTCGACCCTCGACGTGGTCGCCGGCTGCGGCGCGCGCCCCGCCAACTTCCTCGACATCGGCGGGGGAGCCTCCGCCCAGATCATGGCCGACGGCCTCTCCGTCATCCTCTCCGACCCGGCGGTGAAGTCCGTCTTCGTCAACGTCTTCGGCGGCATCACCGCCTGCGACGCGGTCGCCGACGGCATCGTGCAGGCCCTGGAATCGGTCCACTTGACCAAGCCACTGGTCGTCCGCCTCGACGGCAACAACGCTGTACGCGGCCGCGCCATCCTCGACGACCGGGCGCACCCCCTGGTCCAGCAGGCCACCACCATGGACGGCGCCGCGCGCCGTGCCGCCCAACTCGCCAACGCCAGCTGAAGGAGCGGGACATGGCCATCTACCTCACCAAGGAGAGCAAGATCCTCGTCCAGGGCATGACGGGCGGCGAGGGCATGAAGCACACCCGGCGCATGCTCGCGGCAGGCACCGACGTCGTCGGCGGCGTCAACCCGCGCAAGGCCGGGCAGAGCGTCGACTTCGACGACCGCGCCGTGCCCGTCTTCGGCTCCGTGCGCGAAGGCATCGAGGCCACCGGAGCCGACGTCAGCGTCGTCTTCGTCCCACCCGCCTTCTCCAAGGCGGCAGTTGTCGAGGCCGCCGACGCCGGCATCGAACTCGCCGTCGTCATCACCGAGGGCATCCCGGTCCACGACTCGGTCGCCTTCACCGCGTACGCGAGGTCGAAGGGCACCCGGATCATCGGCCCCAACTGCCCCGGCCTGATCACTCCCGGCCAGTCCAACGCGGGCATCATCCCGGCCGACATCACCAAGTCGGGCCGCATCGGCCTCGTCTCCAAGTCCGGCACGCTCACCTACCAACTCATGTACGAACTCCGCGACATCGGCTTCTCGACCTGCGTCGGCATCGGTGGCGACCCCGTCGTCGGCACCACCCACATCGACTGCCTGGCCGCCTTCCAGGACGACCCCGACACCGAACTCATCGTCCTCATCGGGGAGATCGGCGGCGACGCCGAGGAACGCGCGGCCGCGTACGTCCGCGACCACGTCACCAAACCCGTCATCGGCTACATCGCCGGATTCACCGCCCCCGAGGGCAAGACGATGGGCCACGCGGGCGCGATCGTCTCCGGCTCGTCCGGCACGGCCCAGGCGAAGAAGGAGGCCCTGGAGGCGGCCGGCGTACGGGTCGGCGACACCCCGACCGAGACGGCCCGGCTGGTCCTAGCCGCACTGGGCGAATCCGGATGAAGAAGCGTGATGTCACTCATAGTTGACACGGCGTTACTTTCCGAGGTCGAGATGCCTCGCTAGCGTCCTTCGTACGACGTCTCCGTACGCGAGTACGCCAAGCACTCCGAGTACACGAAGCGCTCCGAGTGCACCGAGCACTCGGAGCACTCCAGGTACTCCAAGCGCGCCCAGTACTCCCGTACGGGAGACGAGCCATGCACTACCGCCCCCGACTGTGCACCGAGAGCGGAGCAACCGAATGGCACCCACCCTCACCCTCAAGGCCCACACATCCTGGACAGACGCCTGGCAACGCTGCCTCACCGTGGCGCCGGAAGCCTTCCGGGACGACCGTGTCCTCAACCTCTGGGGCGCCGCCTGGCAGGCGGACGGCAGGGCGCTGCCCGCCACCAGCCCGGTGGACGGAAGCCCCATCGCAGGGCCGCCGCGCCTCGACGGCCCGACGGCCCACCAGGCCGTACGCGCCTCACTCGACCACCACCGAGCCTGGCGGCACGTGCCCCTGGACGAACGCCGGGCCCGCGTCGCGGCCACGCTCGACGCGCTCACCGAACACCGCGAACTGCTCGCCCTCCTCCTCGTCTGGGAGATCGGCAAGCCCTGGCGGCTCGCGCAGGCCGACGTCGACCGGGCCATCGACGGCGTGCGCTGGTACGTGGACGGAATCGAGCCCATGGTCGAGGGCCGGACCCCGCTCGACGGGCCCGTGTCCAACATCGCGAGCTGGAACTACCCGATGAGCGTGCTCGTTCACGCAATGCTGATACAGGCATTGGCAGGGAACGCGGTCATCGCCAAGACCCCGACCGACGGCGGCGTCGCGTGTCTCACTCTGGCCTGCGCACTCGCCGCACGCGAGGGGATTCCCGTCACCCTCGTCAGCGGCAGCGGGCGCGAGCTGTCGGAGGCGCTCGTGCGCGCGCCCGAGATCGGCTGCGTCTCCTTCGTCGGCGGCCGCGACACGGGCGCCGCGGTGGCCACGGCCGTCGCCGACCTCGGCAAACGACACGTACTCGAACAGGAGGGCCTGAACACCTGGGGCATCTGGAACCACACGGACTGGGACACGCTGACGGCGGTCATCCCCAAGCTCTTCGACTACGGCAAGCAGCGCTGCACCGCCTACCCGCGATTCGTCGTGCAGCGTGAGCTGTTCGACGACTTCCTGGCGGCGTACCTGCCGGCCGTCCGTACGCTGCGAGTCGGCCACCCGCTGGCGGTCGAGCACCCCGACGACCCGTATCCGCAGCTCGACTTCGGTCCTGTGATCAACGCGGCCAAGGCGAAGGACCTCCACGACCAGGTCGCCGAGGCGATCGACCGCGGCGCGGTCCCACTGCACCGCGGCCGGCTCACCGACGCGCGCTTCCTGCCCGGCCAGGACACGGCCGCGTACGTCCAACCGGTCACGCTCCTCAACCCGCCCCCGTCCTCGCCCCTCCACCACGCGGAACCCTTCGGCCCGGTCGACACCATCGTCCTGGTCGACACCGAGGCGGAGCTGCTCGCCGCCATGAACGCGTCGAACGGCGCGCTCGTCGCGACCCTGTCTACGGATGACGAGGCCACCTACGACCGACTGGCCCCGCAGATCCGCGCGTTCAAGGTCGGCCACGGCAAACCCCGTTCGCGCGGCGACCGCGACGAGCTCTTCGGCGGCTTCGGCGCGTCCTGGCGGGGCGCGTTCGTGGGCGGCGAACTGCTGATACGCGCGGTGACGCGAGGACCGGCGGGGGAGCGGTTGCCGGGCAACTTCCCGGAGTACCACCTCATGCCGTGACGGCGGGTGGGCGGCGTTCCGCGGGGCGCCATGCGGTGCGCCGCCCACTGGCTTCGGGAGCGTCGGCGGTCGTACGGCCCGTCTGCCCGAAGCCCTGCTCTACCCGATGCCCTGCCGGTCCGGGTGGAGGGCGAAGGCGCGGTCCGCGGCTTGAGGCACGGTCCGTTCCACGGCCTGGGTCAGCAACGTGCGATGGCGGACCAACGGCGCCCGACGGTCCTCGGGAACAGCAGCGAGGAGATCATCGAGCCCGGCCAGCAGACGGCGGGTGACCTGAGGACTGGACACGGCACACCCCCGGATCTCGGTGAAGCCGAGGTCGACCAACTCGGTCCAGCCGGGCACGGGTTGCACCAGCCGTACGGCGCCTCGCCTGTCCCGGTGCAACAGGGCCCCGAGCGGGCGCCGCGCCACCGAGGACAGGAACTGCACGATCCGGTCCACGGCCTGAACCGCCGTGGTGGGGTCGTTCACGGCGGGCGACAGGGCACGCAGCGCGATGTCCGACAACTGCCGCAGCCCGAACCCCAGATCCTGATGGAACGTCCGCTCGGCACCCACGGACACCTGAAAACTCAGCGCCCGCAGCGCCTTCGTGGCGGGCCCGCCGTGTACGGCGAACACCGGCGTGCCCGGCACGACGAAGTCCCCGATCCGCGGGACGAGCCGCAGCACGACACCGCTCTGCCGCGCCATCCGGACGAGCCGCACGATGTCGACGTCCCGCAGCACGCCCGCGCGACCGTGATGGGCGAAGCGGGCGGTCTCCGGGGCGAGGTCGAGGCCGGAGCTGTAACCGGAACCGGTACCGGTACCGACGGGTTCCTCCGCGGAAACGTCGAGGGGCATGTTCGCGACGACCCGCAACGCCTCCCTGGTGATCAGATCGACGACGTGCGCGACCCGCATCAACCGCAGCGTCGAGTTCACGTACATCACGAACAGGACGACGCTCAGCCCCACCAGGATCAGCGTGAGGACGGACTGGACGAGCGGGATCGAGGCCACCAGCGCGGGATCACGTTGACTGTCGTACGAGGTGAGGACGAGCAGGGACTGGACGAAGGTGGCCAGGAACACCGCGAAGGTGGCCTTGGTGATCCGGCTCCGCACGAAGATCCGTACGACGCGGGGGCTGAACTGCCCGGCGGCCATCTGCACGGCGACCAGCGAGATGCTGAAGACGACGCCGATGAAGGTCATCATGGCCGCGCTGATCGTGGTGACCACGGTCTTCGCGTCCTCGGCGATCCCCAGCAGGTCGCTCACGGCGTCCTCGTCGCCCGAGTCGCGCAGCGCGGTCAGGATCGCGTCGTCCGCCGCCGTCGCCGCGGACCACACCACGAACACCAGGACCAGGGCGGCGGTCGGAGCGAACCAGAACGTGTCCCGCAGATGCTCCCGCCACGGCGACAGAGCCCGGTGCCGCCGTCTGCGCGGCAACCCGTCCGTAGTCTTCCAGTCACCCATGGTGAGACTGTAGGCGCACCCTCCACACCTGTCGGGAACCCCCGCCGGGGCGAGGAAACGCAGGTGAAAGCCACTCCGAAAGCTTGGTATTGTTGTCCATGTCGCCACGGGGAACACCCCCGTCCAGGCGGCAGACACCTAGTCCGGGTGGCGGAATGGCAGACGCGCTAGCTTGAGGTGCTAGTGCCCTTTATCGGGCGTGGGGGTTCAAGTCCCCCCTCGGACACAGCTTTTACACACGGATGGTGCCGGCCGGTTTCGGTCGGCACCATCCGTGTTTCGTCGTCGTGCGGGCGGCCTTCCCGTCGTGGTTATTCGGTTGCACGCCACCGAGACGGGATGTCTGATCCCGGCTATGACGATTGTGCTGAGGACGCCGACGGCCGACGGAGTGCGCGAGGCCATTGCGGCGCTGCGGGAGTGGCAGCACGACGAAACGCCGATGCAGCTGCATCCCGGGGACATCGGCTGGAACTACCGGTTCGGAACGGCCGAGACGGCCGCGGCGGTACGGACCTGGAGCCGGAACGGACGGATCCTCGCCGTCGGGATGCTGGATTCGCCGACGCTCGTGCGCATGACGGTCGCTTCCGACGCGTTCCATGACGAGGACTTGGCACGGCGGCTCGTCGAGGACTTCTCGCTGCCCGAGCGCGGCGTGCTGCCGGAAGGGGAGGTGTCCATCGAGGCGCCTCAGGGCCTGCTGCTCCACGACCTGTTGACCAAGGAGGGCTGGGGCGTCGACGATCCGTGGACGCCGCTCTTCCGCGACCTCGCCGAAGCGGTGGAGGACCCCGGCGCGCGGATCAAGGAGATCGGCCCGGAGCAGGCACAGGACTTCGCCGACGTCCTGCGGTCCGCGTTCAACACCTCGAAGCCCACGCGCGAGTACCGGCACAGGATGTCCGCCGCACCGTTCTACGCCGACGCCCGCTGCCTGGGTGCCTACGACGACCAGGGCAACCCCGCGGCGGTGGTGACGGTCTGGTCGGCCGGCCCGGGGAAACCAGGACTGGTCGAGCCGATGGGCGTCCACACGGACCACCGCGGCCGCGGTTATGGCCGGGCGATCACCGTCGCGGGGGCGGCCGCACTGCGGGAGATGGGCTCGTCAAGCGTGCGCGTGTGCACGCCGAGCTCCAACGTCGGCGGCGTCGCCACGTACAAGGCGGCCGGGTTCGCGGCGAGGCCGGAGATCGCCGACCGGATCCGGAAGGTCTGACGCCGGGTCTGCGGACCTTCTCACGGCCGCTGACGTCGCACCTCTGAGATCACGTCAGGTGGTCGCGGGCGCGCGAAGTGTGCGGCGAACGGCGTTGCGGAGCCAGTCGTGGGCTCCGTCGGCCGTGTGGCGGGGGTGCCAGGCCATGCCGATGGTCAGGGGTGGCAGCGGCAGGGGTATGTCGAGGAGGCGCAGGCCGAGGGCGGTGGCGGTGTGCGTGAGTGGTGACTCGGGCTTGCCGGGGAGTGCGGCGGGGACGAGGCAGACGACGTCGCTGCGGGCCGCGAGGGTCATCGCCGCCAGGTGGCCGGGGAGGACGACCGTGACGCGCCGGTGGAGGTTCCGTTCGGCCAGGGCGCTGTCGAGAGGGCCGGTGAACCGCCCTCGCCGGCTGACCACGACATGCTCGGCGGCAGCGAGCCGCGCCGGGTCCAGGGCCCCTTCGGCGAGGGGGTGCCCCGGACGGACGGCCGCCATCATCCGGAGCGTGACCAGTTCTTCGACCTGGGTCTCCGGGTCCACGTGGTCGATGGATCCGATCTCCAGATCGATCCGGCCGTCGCGAAGGGCCGGACCGGCCTCCAACTCCTCGGCCCGGAGCCGGAACGAGACGCCCGGCGCCTCCTGCCGGGCCAGATGCAGCAGTCCGGGCGTCAGTGCCGCACCGACCAGGTCGGCGGTCTGGAGGGTGAAGGTGCTGCTCAGGGTGGCGGGGTCGGCCCCTTCGCCGGGACTGAGCAGCGATCCGAGGCGGCGCACCACTGCGGCGGCTTCCTCGCGCAGAGCCAGGGCGCGAGGGGTGGGGACCATGGTCTGTCCGGCCCGTACGAGGAGCGGGTCCTGGAGGGTACGGCGCAGGCGGCCGAGGGTGCGGCTCATGGCGGCGGGGGAGGTGTGCAGGCGGGCGGCGGCGCGGGTGACGCTCTGTTCGGTCAGCAGGGCGTCCAGGGCTACGGCGAGGTTGGCGTCAAGGGCCGAATGTGGGCTGTTCACCAGCGTTATTCCATTTCAGGCAATACCTCGTTGCTGAAGTTCCCATTGTGGCATCACCGTGGCGTTCCCCAGGATGGGGCGTACCGATCCGACACGGACTTTTGAGGTTTTCATGATCGTCATCACGGCCCCCACCGGGAACATCGGCCGCCATCTGCTCACCCGGCTCCTGGAGTCCGCCCCCGCCGACGGGGAGGAACTGCGCGTGATCGTGCGTGACCCCGCACGGCTGCCGGACACGGCACGCGGCCGCGTCGAGGTGATCACCGGCTCGCACGGCGACGCCGAAGTGGTCGACAGGGCCTTCCAGGGCGCGGACGCCGTCTTCTGGCTCGTCCCCCCGGACGCCTCCCGCACCCCGGAGGACGCCTACACCGGCTTCACCCGCCCCGCTGCGAGGGCGCTCACCGCCCACGGGGTCGGCCACGTCGTCGGCGTCTCCGCCCTCGGCCGCGGCACCCCGCTGGCCGACCGCGCCGGACTCGTCACCGCTTCTTTGGCCATGGACGACCTTCTGGCCGGCACGGGCGTCGCCTACCGGGCCCTGGCCAACCCGTCCTTCTTCGAGAACCTCCTGGAGGAGGCCGCCTCGATCCGCGACAAGGGCGTCTTCACCGACGTCGTCGACGCCGACCGCAAGGCGCCACTCGTCGCCGTCGCCGACATCGCGGCCGTCGCCGCCGGCCTGTTGCTGGACCGCTCGTGGACGGGCACCGGCAGCGTCCCGGTCCTCGGACCGCAGGACCTGTCACCCAATGACCTGGCCCGCATCATGACCGAGCGGTTCGGCCGCCCCGTCCGCTACGAACGCCAGTCGCTCGACGAGCTGCGCACCACCCTCGTCGGCCACGGCCTCGACGAGGCGTTCGTCCAGGGCATCGCCGACATGAAGCGGGCCAAGGACGAGGGCCTCGATGCCGGCGTCACCCGCACCCCGGACACCGCCGGTCCCACCACCTTCGAGCACTGGTGCGCCCGGACCCTCAAGCCCGCCGTCCTCTCCTGAAGCCACCAGCCCCTTCGCCCATCAGCACCTGACGCACAGCTCCGCATCCGTGAACGTGTGGCCGTTCAGCAGAAACTCCCCCGTCACCCCGTCACCCCGTCACCCCGCCAAGGCGCCGCGATCTCACGCGGGAGGAGTCGGCTGCCCTGCACCCGGGGGCGACGCAGAAGATCGTGTCACGAGCTCTTGTCGAAGAACTCGCGGACATCGCCGACGAGCAGGTCCGGGGCCTCCATCGCGAGGAAGTGGCCACCACGGTCGAGCTCGGTCCACCGCACGACGTTGTGGTCGCGTTCGGCCCAGCGGCGGATGGTCACGTCGTGGGTGGAGACCAGCACGGCGGTGGGCACCGTCCCGCGTCGGTCGGATGCCCAGTCGTCCTGGCCGTTGTCCCAGCCGGTGTCCTGCGTGGTGTCTATGCCCGGGTCGGTGCTCCAGTCGTCGGCCACGGCCTCGCTCCAGGCGTTCGCGGACATCTCCTCGTAGTAGACCTGCGCGGCTGAAGCGGCGGTGCCGGTCAGCCAGTACAGCGAGACCTCGGTCAGGATGCGGTCCCGGGCGATGCTGTCCTCGGGCAACCCGTCTTCCGGGTCGGTGAGTTCCTTGAACTTCTCCACGACCCAGGCCAGCTGACCGACAGGGGAATCGGTGAGGGCGTAGGCCACCGTCTGTGGCCGCTTGGAGTTGCACTGCAGGTAGCCGTCGTTGAAGTTCTGCATGGCCTGCCAGCGTCGTTGTTCGACTTCGGTGAGGCCGTCCATCTCGCCCTCCGCGCCGACCGGGAACGTGATCATCGCGTTGACGTGGATGCCGATGACGTGGTCCGGGGCCTGCTTGCCCATCTCCGGGGCGACCCACGAGCCGGTGTCGTAACCATGGACGCCGTAGCGCGCGTAGCCGAGTTGGGACATCAACCGGGTGAGAGCCCCGGCCATCGTGGCCGCGCCCATGCCCGGACCGGCCAGTGGGGTGGAGAACGCGAACCCCGGCAGCGAGGGGACGACCAGGTGGAAGGCGTCGGCCGGATCGCCGCCGTGCGCGCGGGGATCGGACAGGGGCCCGATGACATCGAGGAAATCCACCACCGAGCCCGGCCAGCCGTGCAGCAGCACCAGCGGCGTGGCGTCGGGCTCGGGGGAGCGCACATGCAGGAAGTGAATGTTCTGCCCGTCGATGGTGGTCATGTACTGGGGGTGCTCGTTGAGCGCCGCCTCGTGGACCCGCCAGTCGTATGTGGTGCGCCAGTGTTCGGCGAGATCCTTGAGGTAGGCCAACGGAACGCCCCGGCTCCAGCCGACACCGGGCAGCTCGTCCGGCCAGCGGGTGGCGGCCAGACGGGAGTGGAGATCGTCGAGCCGGGTCTGCGGGATGTCGATGCGGAAAGAGCGGATACCGGGTGTCGTGTCTGCCATGGCCGTGACGCTAGGACGTGCTTAGGTCAGTTTCGGTCCTAACCTTCGGGCACTCTGGAAACATGGTCGAGACCTCCGGGCGGCTGCTGAAGCTGCTCTCCCTGCTGCAGAGCCACCGCGCCTGGTCCGGCACGGAGCTCGCCGAACGCCTCGCAGTCAGCCGGCGCACCCTGCGCCGCGATGTGGAGCGGCTGCGCGAGCTCGGCTACCCGGTGCACGCCACCCAGGGCGCCGCCGGCTACCGGCTCGGCGCCGGCGCCGAACTGCCCCCGCTGCTGCTCGACGACGACGAGGCCATCGCCGTCGTGATCGGGCTGCGCACCGCGGCCGACGGCTCGGTCACCGGGATCGAGGAGTCCTCCCTGCGCGCACTCACCAAGCTGGAGCAGGTGCTGCCGTCCCGGCTGCGGCACCGGGTGCACACCCTGCACACCGCTACCGTCCGGGCCGGCGCCGTCCCGGCCCCAGAGGTCTCCGCGGGCACCCTCATGGCCATCGCCGAGGCATGTCGTCGGCGTGAGCGGCTGCGCTTCGACTACATCAGCCCCCGCAGCGGCCACAGCATCCGCTCGGTCGAGCCGCACAGCCTGGTCAGCTTCGGGCGCCACTGGTACCTGGTCGCCTGGGACACCGATCGCACCGACTGGCGCACCTTCCGTGTCGACCGGCTCACCCCACGCACGCCGACCGGCCCGCGGTTCAGCCCCCGCGAACTCCCCGACGGTGACGTGGCCACGTACCTGGCCCACCAACTGTCGTCGCAGACATGGCCCTTCCGGGCCACGGTCACCCTGCACGAGCCCGCCGCAGCGGTCGCCGACCGCGTCTGGCCCGGCATGGGCGTCATCGAACCCGTCGACGACCACAGCTGTCTGCTGCACCTGGGCGCCGGCACCCCCCGCGACCTCGCGTGGATGATCACCTCGGTCGACGCCGACTTCACCCTCACCCACGCCCCACCTGAACTCGCCGACGCTCTCCGCACCCAAGGCACCCGCTGCCTGAATGCCGTACGAGAGGTATAGGCCCCCACGTTTCCGTGGTGAGGATCCGTTGGCCAGACGCGGGGCGGATTCCATGGCGCTGCGTGTTGCGAGGCCGACCACTCTCACCTGGCCGGAACTGCGCCCCTCAACAGCCATGCGACGCATTGACCCCACAGTGCCGTCGCGGTTGCATGCTTGTGGCCCTCGGGTGGGGAACCGGGGAGAAGAGCCATGTTCTGTACGAGGGGGGAAACATGAGGGGAAACACGAACCGGAGCGGTGCCAGACGTGTGCGGGCCGCCTTAGGCGCCACGGTCGTGGTGTGCGCGGTCATGACGGGGCTGCCCGGAGCCGCTTCGGCCGAGCCCATGACCGTGGCGGGCGTCGCGAGCGACAGCGGAGCCGGGGTCGAGCGGATCAGTGTCGCAAGCGACGGTACCCAGGGCGACGGCGACTCCGTCGGCGCCACGATCACCACCGACGGCCGGCGTATCGCCTTCTCGTCGTTGGCGAAGAACCTCACCCCAGCCAACCCGGCGACGGGGGAGAGGGTGTTCGTCCGCGACCAGCGGACGAGCCGGACCACGCTGATGAGCACCCTCACCTCCCCGGCCCAGCGCCCGGTGATCAGCGGTGACGGGCAATACGTCGCCCTGTGGGGGCTGTTGCAAAGGGACACGAAGACTTTCCTGTCCCAGGTGAGCTCGGGAAGCACGATCGGCATCAACTGCCCGGGCCTCAGCTGCAGTCAGCCGTCGCTGAGCGCGGACGGCCGCCACATCGCCCAGGTCGCCACCTTCAGTCGACCGCCGTCCCGGCAGCGCATCGAGGTACGGGACTGGCGCGCCGACACCACGGAGACCGTCGCCGAGTTCGCCCACACCGTCCCGTCCCGGCCGTCCATCAGCGGTGACGGCCGCTTTGTCGCCTACCAGGACGGCCAGGCGGAGGACGTCTTCGTGTGGGACCGGACCGACAACACCTCCTCCGGCCCGATCGAGGGCCCGTCCAAGGCGGCGGCGCTCGTCCAGCTCAGCAAGGACGGCGGCAAGGTCGTGTACCTCTCGGGCTCCGACACCTACGTCCACGACGAGAGCTCGGGCACCGACCAACTGGTGCCGAACGTGCGGGGCGTGGCCATCGATCCGACCGGACGCTATCTGCTGTACGCCCCGCACGACACGAGCGGACCGTCGCTCATGCTGCGCGACCTGCAGACGGGCACCGACGAGATCGTCTCGAACCAACTCGCCTCGGCCGGGACCGACGCGGTCAGCGCCGGTGGGCGCGACGTGGTCTTCCATTCCACGGCCGACGACATCGTGCCCGGCGACACCAACGGCAAGTCGGACGTGTTCATCCGCCGCTTCTACTGATCGCCGCGTGTCGGCTCTCGGACGCGGTCTTTGTGCACACGGATGGCGTCGGCCGGTTTCGGTCGGCGCCATCCGTGTGTTCGTTTGCCCGGTCGTCAGTAGAACTCGACCGTGTCCACGCGGTTCAGCAGGCTCTCTCCGTCGAGTAGCCGCGTGGCGTTGGCGGCGAAGAGTTCCGCGATGAGGCGGTCCTCGGCGGGGCTGAGGGCGGCGGTGTGGGGGCTCACCAGGACGTGGTCGTGGTTCCAGAGGGGGCTGTGGGCCGGGAGTGGTTCCGTCTCGAAGACGTCCAGTGCGGCGAAGCCGACTCGGCCGGAGTCGAGGGCCTCGATCAGGGCGTTCTCGTCGACAACGCTTCCGCGGCCGACGTTCACGAGGGTCGCGCCGGGCCTCAGGGCGTCGAAGAACCGCTTGTCGAGCAGGTGCTCGGTCGCCGCGGTGCCGGGGAGCGTGTTCACGACGGCGTCCACCGTCGGTGCCACCTCGGCGATCCGGTCGAGGGGTACGACCTCGTGGACCCCGGGAACGCCGGTGCCGTTCCTGCTCGTTCCGATGACCTTGGCGCCCAGCGCGTGCAGCTGTTGGGCGACGACCCGGCCGATGCCGCCGAGGCCGAGCAGCAGGATCGTCTGCTCGCTCACCTGCCCCATCGTCCAGCGGCCGCCCCACTCGTGATCGCGCTGCCCTCGGATCAGGCGGGGGAGGCCCTTCGCTCCGCCGAGTACGCCGAAGAGGGCGAACTCCGCGAGCGGCTGCCCGTGCACTCCGGCGGAGGTGGTGAACAGGACCCGTTCGAGCTCGTCGGCGGTGAGCCGTGCGGCCTTCACCTGGCTGCCGCCGCCCGCCGCCATCGTGTGCACCCAGCGCAGCCCCCGGTTGGCGCGGACCGTACGTGCCAGGGCGGCCGGGTCCACATCGGGGATGCCGTAGAGCGCGTCGGCCGAGTCGAGGGACTCCTCGTAGGCCCGTTGTTGTGCCGGTGTGCGGTGCCAGGACGGGTCACCGGCGAAGTCGGCCGGCCACCGCATCGGTGGGAACAGGGACTGGTCGACGACGAGGTCGATCCGTGGTTCCAGCGCGAGGATCCGCGCGCGGTTGTCCTCCGACAGTGGCGCGGCGACCGCGACGCGGAGCCTGCCGGGGGCTCGTTCCTCGGTTCCCATCAGGCGATTCGGCTCCGCAGTTCCGCGACCTCGGCGTCGAGGTCGGCCTCACGGGCGACGATCGCCTCGACCGCCGTCAGCGCCTCCTCGGCGCGATGGGGCGGGATGACGATGACGCCGTCGTCGTCGGCGACGACGATGTCGCCGGGGTTCACCACGACACCGCCGAGGGCGACGGGTTCGCCGATCGTGCCCGGTCCGTTCTTGAAGGGGCCGGCAGGCGTGAGCCCGCGTGCGAAGACGGGCACGCCGAGCTTCTCGATGATCGCGCGGTCACGGACGTAGCCGTCGACGACCGCGCCGACGGCGCCGAACACGTCGAACCGCTGGGCGAGGTTGTCGCCGATGACGGCGCGGCCGTCGTAGCCGAAGGCGTTGATGACCAGGATGTCCCCGGGGCGGATGTGGTCCAGCGCGGCGATCACCGCCTTGTTGTCGCCGGCGACGGTGAGCACGGGCAGCGCGGTGCCGACCGCCTTCGCTCCCCGCCAGACCGGCGAGATCCCGCCGTCCACGATGTTCAGCCGGTCCAGGGCGTCGCCGAGATTGGCCACGGAATGCTCGCGGAACCGCTGGAGCACCTGTTGGTCCGGGCGGTCCCAGGCCGGGGCCACACGCACGTTGTCTTGGGTCATCACGGTCTCCTGCGGGTGGTGTTGGGGGTGGGGCCAAGAGGCCGTCCGCCCCGTCACGGCCGGGAAATGCGAAAAGTTTCGCGTTTCGCGAGAGTCAGTGTGCATCCATCCGTGCCGCGGGACAAGAGTGGGCGGGAGGGGTGACGGCCTCACGGGGTGCCTCGCCGACGGTCGCCGGACGGTCGACGGGTGGCCGGTGAGTGGTTGGTTGGCGGTCGCCCGGCCGCCGTCCCTCCGGTGAAGTCCCGGTTGCCGAGGGTGGAACCGCGCCGGAATCGCAAGTTTTACCTGGCGGCAACTTCCGTCCTTGACCACCCCGGAATGCGAATCTATTCTCATTCGAGATTTGAGTCGCAACTTGGCTCGGATGTGCCCCTACAGCCCGCTCCAGGACCTGCTCCACCGGCGCGAAGGGGGCGGGTGGGGGCGTCACCAGCCGTCCACCGACACCTCCAGACATCCTCCGACGACACCGACGCCGCTTGACCGCCGAGGTGTCATCGTCGCCTTCCCACGAGGATCCGGAACGCAGGCGGAACACCCCGGCACATGGGCGACCGCCGGCAGCGACGACGTTCAGCGTACGACTGTTCAGGACACCGTCCTCGGAGTCCGCGACCGAAGGTGAACGCATGACAACGTCAGATCGGCTCGACACGACGTCAGATCGTCACGAGGCATCGTCGGACCAGCTCGACGCGACCACGGCCGGTGTGGTCACCGCGGACGGCAAGGTGGTCCGCAAGGCCACCGTCGCCGGAGCCATAGGTTCCTTCGTCGAGTGGTACGACTACGGCATCTACGGCCTGCTCGTCACCTATCTCGCGATCAACATCATGGGGGAGGCGGAGGCCGGCGGGCTCTTCCTCACCAACGTCGGCTTCCTGGTCAGCTTTGTCGCGCGGCCGTTCGGCAGCGTCATCTGCGGATACCTGGGAGACAGGCTCGGGCGGAAGAGACTGCTCGCCGGCCTGCTGGTACTCATCTCGGCCGCCACCGCGGCGATCGGTCTCATCCCCTCCCACGCCGCCATCGGCGTCGCCGCGCCCGTTCTGCTGGTCGCGCTCCGGGTGCTGCAGGGCTTCTCGGCCGGTGGTGAGGTGGCGGGTGCCATGTCGTTCGTCGGCGAGTACGCCCCGGACGCCCGCCGCAACTACATGATGAGCTTTATCGCCGTCGGCTCGTTCATCGCGCTCATGGTCGGCAGCGCCTTCTCGGCCATCCTCATCTCCACGCTCGGCGACGACGCCATGGCCTCCTGGGCCTGGCGGGTGCCGTTCCTCGTCGCCGTCCCGCTCGGCTATGTCGGCTTCTACATCCGCCGCCAGCTGGAGGAGACCCCGCACTTCAAGGCACTGCGAGAGCGCAACACCGTCGTACGCAACCCGCTGAAGGACGCGCTCACCTCCCCGCGGCACCTGAAGGCGATCGTGCTCACGATCTTCCTGCCCGCGCTCAACGGGCCTGGCTACTACCTGCTGTTCGTCTACATGCCGACCTATCTGAAGACCTCGCTCGGCGACGACAACAACTTCTCCATGCTGCGGGCGCTCACCGTCACCGCTGTCAGCCTGGTCGCCATCGCCGTCTGCATCCCCCTCATGGCCCGGCTGTCGGACCGTATCGGCCGCAAACCCGTGCTGGTGTTCTCCGCCGTCGCGATGGCCGTGGTCTCGTACCCGATGTTCCTGCTCATCACCACCGGTGAGTTCGCGCTGGCATGCATCGGCACCACCGTGCTCGCGATCGCCTTCTCCGGCCACGCAGCCGTGGTGCACACCGTGCTCGCCGAGATGTTCCCGACCACGGTGCGCTACTCCGCCTACAGCATCGGGTTCAGCATCTCCACGATCATCTTCGGCGGCAGCGCCCCGCTGCTGATGACCGAGCTCATCGAATCGACCGGGTCCAATCTGATCCCCGCCTTCGCCGCCATCACCACCGCCCTGATCACCCTGGTCGCCATCGCGTTCGTACGTGAGACCAAGGGTCGTCCGCTGGCCGCCCACTGACCGCCAACACCCGGGAGACACCATGGGAATCAACTCGGTAGCCGTCGTCGCCGACCTCGGAGAGAGCTTCGGCAACTACACGATCGGCGACGACAACGCCCTCCTCGGCCTCGTCACCGCGTCGAACATCGCCTGCGGCTTCCACGCCGGTGACCCGCGCGTCATGGACAAGACGGTCGCCGACTGCGTGGAGCGCGGCATCGAACTCGGCGCGCACCCCGGATACCCCGACCTCGTCGGGTTCGGCCGCCGGCTCATCGAGGCGTCGGAGGAGGAGATCCGCACCGACGTCCTCTACCAGCTCGGCGCGCTCGACGCGTTCGCGCGCGTGCACGGCGGGACGATCACACATGTGGCGCCGCACGGCCGTATGGGGTCGATCGCGCAGACCGACGCCAAGCACGCCCGTGCCATCACGGACGCGATCGCCGCGTACAACACGGACTACGTCGTGATCTGTCAACGCGGCCTGCTCGCCGAGGAGTCGCGCAGGCGCGGTCTCGAAGTCGGTTACGTGTTCCTGGCCGACCGCGGCTACGGCGACGACGGCATGCCCGTCTCGCGCTCGCACGAAGGAGGGCTCATCTTCGACCCCGAGCTCATCGGCGAACGCTCCGTCCAGGTCGTACAGGAGGGCACCGTGCGCTCGGTCGACGGCAACGTCGTACCGCTAGGCCACGACGCCGACGTACTGCTTCTGCACGGGGACCACCCGACCGTCCTGCAGAACGGCATCGCGCTGCGGGCCGCGCTCGACAAGGCGGACGTGCGTGTCGCGGGTCTGCGGGACGTCCTGAAGGAGAAGGCCGAGGTCGCGCTCGCCCGTTGAGGGCAGCGCGCGGGAGCCAGCCCATGACCACTGCACCGTTCGGTACCGTCACCGTCGAGCCCTTCGGGGACTCGGCGGTGATGGTGACCGTCCCCCACGCCGAACAGGCGATCCGCAGGTCCGCGATCGTCGCCTTCCGCGACCGGTTCCTCGCGCACCGCCCCCACGGCGTGCTCGATGTCGTCTCCGGTCTGGAGTCCCTGCTCATCGAGTTCGATCCACTGCGGACCGCGCTCGAGCATGTGGAGTACGCGGTCCGGCTGCTGGCCCGCCGGGCGCCGGGCGACGGTTCGGACGGCGGTCCGGAACTCCCCCGTGCGGTACGGGAGTTCGCCGTCCCGGTCGTCTTCGACGAGGAGACCGGACCCGATCTGTTGTCCGTCGCCGAGGAAGTGGGCCTGAAACCCGCCGAAGTGGTCGAGGGGATCGCCAAGTCCACCTTCACCATTGCCCTGTTGGGCGCGGCGATGGCTCCGATGATGGACGGGCTCGAACTGCCCGGGCCGGTACGCCGACGCGCAGAGCCGCGTACGGACGTCGTTCCCGGATCGATCATGATCGCCGGTGACAACGCGATCATCCAGCCGTTCCCCGGCCCGACCGGCTGGCGTGTGGTCGGGCGCACCCCGCACACCATCGTCGACATCTCCCGCCCCGACCCCGTCTCGTTCGGCCCCGGCGACATCATGCGCTTCGTTCCCGTCACACGGGACGAGGCGGCCGCGCTGGACGCAGGCTTCCTGCTGCCGGTGGAGGTGTCCCTATGACGACGAAGAGGATGAAGACGACGGCGACGGCGATGAAGACCGTGGCGCTCCAATTCACCCGCACCGGATGGACCACCACCTTCCAGGACCTCGGCCGCCGCGACACGGAACGGCGCGGTGTCCCCACCGGCGGTGCCGCCGACCAGCACTCCGCGGTCGTCGCCAACCTCCTCGTGGGCAACCCACGTGGCGCGACCCTGATCGAGAACCTCGGCGGCGAGTTGGCCCTCGTTCCCGACGCCGACGTCCTGCTCGCGGTGACCGGCGCCCCCGCCCGGGTCACCGTCGGCGGCGCCCCCGTCGACAGCTGGTCGCCGCTCGTGGTGCCGAAGGGTCATGAGGTACGGGTCCACGCCTATGCCGGCCGGGGGACCCGCACCTATCTCGCCGTGAACGGCACGCTCGCCGCGGAGACCCTGCTGGGCAGCGCCGCCCCGGACGCCCGGATGGGGTTCGGGCAGGTCGTCACCCGGGGCTCGCGCGTACTGCTGGAAACGGACTTCCAGGGATTCCGGCGCCGACTGTTCGAGCCGCCGCTGTTCCGGCTGCCCGTTCCCGTCCCGCGCTTCGACGAAGGGACTTGGGTCGTCGATGTCGTCGCGAGCCACGGAATCCACGCGATCCCCGGCATCCGCGAGGTGATCGAGGAGGCGGAGTACGTCGTCACCCCCCGCTCCAACCACGTCGGGCTGCGGCTCGAAGGCCCGGTGCTCCACCCGGACACCGACACCGAGATCGTGTCGCACGGGGTTCCCGTCGGGGCGCTGCAGATCCCGCACGCGGACGAGCTCATCGTGCTCGGCAGATACCGGAGCCTGACGGCGGGCTATCCGATCGTCGGCGTCGCCTCGCGGGCCTGTCTGCCGCTGCTCGGGCAGGCCGGTCCTGGGCGGCGACTGCGGTTCCGCTGGACCGACCGCGAGAGTTCGCTCCGCCGGTTCGCGCGGCGCGAGGAGGAGGTGTGCGCGCTCGAACACGCGGTCGCGGAGGCGTTCGCCGCGCTCGGCTTCGAGACGTCCTTGCCCCGACATTAGTTGAGAAGATATTCTCATTTGGGCTTCAAATCTCATATCGATCGTGTCGAGCACGCTGATCATGGAGGAGGAACAGTGACGACGTCGGCCGGCAGAACCGCGCTCATCACAGGGGCCGGCAGCGGGATGGGGCTCGAAACCGCGAGACTCCTTGCCCGGGACGGCGCCACCGTTGTGCTCGTCGGCCGCAGACAGGAGGCGCTCGACGAGGTCGCGGCCACCATCCGCGCCGAGGGTGGAACCGCCCTCGCCCTCGCCGCGGACATCACCCGCCCGGACGACGTCACTCGGGTCCTCGACCGCGTCCACGCCGACCTCGGCCCGGTCGACATCCTCGTCAACAACGCGGGCAGCGCGTCGACGGTGCTCAACCCGCAGTGGCTCCCGCACGACGAGTGGCGCCAGGTCCTCGACGTGAACCTCACGGCCGTCTTCCAGCTCACCCAGGCCGTGCTGCCCGACATGCTCGGCCGCGGCACCGGAACCATCGTCACCGTCTCGTCGCTCGCAGCCGTCAACCCCAACCTGCTCGGCGGCGCGGCCTACGGCGCCGCCAAGGCCGGGGTGCGCAACTTCATGACGTTCCTGCACAACACCTTCCGCAACCAGGGACTGCGGGCCATCACCGTGCTCCCCGGCGAGGCGGACACTCCCATCCTCGACAACCGCGCGCGACCGCCGGCCGCCGAGGAACGCGCCCACATGGTGCAACCCGAGGACGTGGCCGAGGCCGTCCGCCTGGCTGTCGCCCTGCCCCAGCGGGTCGTCCTCCAGGAGATCGTCGTCGCCCCGACCCGACAGCGGGACACCTCCGCCGACCTGGAGATCAGCCGCTGGGCGGGCGCCCCCGCCGACGCCTCACCACAGCCCTGACCGCAGCTCTGACCGCAGCCCTGACCAACCTCGTCTCCGGCCCCCGCTTCGAACACCCGCTTCCAGCTCAGCAGCACCCGCTTCCAGCACCTCGCTTCCAGGAGGAGCGCATGCCGTCCACCGTCTCCACGTACCCGCCCCGGTTCGCCACCGCCGAGGCCGTCGCCCGGATAGCCGCCGCCTCCCGCCGGACGCAGCAGCCCCAGTCCAAGGGCGACCTCGTCTCCCTCGCCATGGGCGAGCCCGACTTCGACACACCCCGGCAGGTGACCGAGGCGGCCGACGCCTCGCTGCGCGCCGGACGCACCCACTACTCGCCGCTGCTCGGCGAACCCGAGCTGCGCGAGGCGCTCGCCGAGAAGCTGCACGGCATCGCCGGAGCGCCAATCTCCGCCGCCGACATCCTCATCACCCAGGGCGGCACCGCCGGACTCGCCGCCGCGATCCTCGGCATCGTCGACCCCGGCGACAAGGTGGTCGTCCCCGACCCGACCTACTCCCTCTACGCCGACCTGGTCAGCATGGCCGGCGGCATCGTCGTACCCGTCCCGCTCGCCCCGGACCTGCACTGGGACCTCGACCTGCTCGCCGACGCGCTCGACGGCGCGAAGCTCTTCGTCTTCTGCAACCCGAGCAATCCGACCGGCATCGTGCACAGCCGCGCCGAACTCGACGCGCTCGCCGAGCTGTTGGACGGCACGTCCACGATCGTCGTCTCCGACGAGGCGTACTCCGACCTCGACTACACCGGCCGCCCCTTCACCTCGGCGATCTCCCTCGACGGACTGCGCGACCGTACGGTCTACTGCCAGACCTTCTCCAAGAGTTACGCGATGACCGGCTGGCGTGTCGGCTATCTCTGGGGACCCGCACCGCTCATCAAGGCGGCCGCGCGCATCCACAACACCTTCAACGGCTCCGTGAACACCTTCATCCAGGACGCCGCCCTCGTCGCGGTGCGGACCTGCGACGCCGACATCGCCAGGATGCGGGCCGCCTACGAGGAGCGCGGCGCGATCATGCGCGCGGGACTCGCCGAGATCCCGGGCCTCACGCTGAGCACGTCGGAGGGGGCGTTCTACCAGTTCCCGCGCTACGACCTCGACCTGCCCGCCGTGGAGGTCGTGGCGGCACTGCGCACGCACGGCGTCGCGGTCCGGCCGGGCAGCGAGTTCGGCGCGCGGGGCGAGGGGCACCTGCGGCTGTCGTACGCTGCCAGCCCGGAATCCATCTCCGAGGGTGTTCGCCGGCTGGCGTACGGCCTCTCGGCCCTTCAGTGAACGCCGTCCCACAGGCAACGGGGAGTCGACCCATGCGCAGTGACACCGAACGCAACCGCAGGTACCTCATCAAGGCCGCCGCGCTGCTGTTCGAGAACTCGCCGACGCCCGTGAGCCTGGCCGAGATCGCCAAGCAGGCCGAGGTGTCGACCGCCACGGCGTACCGGCACTTCTCCTCCGTCGAGGAGATCCTGCACGCCTTCCGGGCCCAAGTCGGCTCCGAACTGCGCGACTTCAGCGCACGGCAGACCACCCGGGGCATGGAGAGGCTGGAGGCTGTGTCCCGCTGCTGGGTGTCGCTCGTCCTCGAACACGGCGGGGCGATGGCACAGATGCGCTCGCACCGCGGATACCTGGAGCGGCTGCGCGAGGGCACCGGTTATCTCGCCCCGCAGGCCGAGGCACTCGCCGAACCGCTGCGGCAGACCACCGAGGAACTCGGGCTCGGCGACCTGGGCGAAGAGGCGCTGTTCCTCTGGAACCTCCTGTTCGACCCCCGCGACATCCTCGACCTCATCAAGAGCGGCCACACCGAGGACGAGGCCGCCACCCGTCTGGTCAGCGCCCTGCGCGGCGCCCTCATCGGCTGGTCCGCGGCGGCGAAGGGGTGACCTGCCCGGCGTGTGGCCGCCCCTCCGTCACCCCGTGGTCGAACTCGGCTGCGTGCTCTCCCGCACGACCAGCGAGTACCCCGCGGTGAGTCTCGTGTGGGGGGCCTCCGCGTCGGTGGTGATCCTCCGCAGCACCGCGTCCACCGCCAGTTCGGCGATCTCTCGCTTGTTGGGCGACACGGTGGTCAGTGACGGCACGCTGTAGCCGGTCTCCTGGATGTCGTCGAAGCCCACGACCGCCAGGTCGCGCGGCACTCGCAGACCGTGTTCGTGTGCCGCGCGCACCGCGCCGGAGGCGAGCAGGTCGTTGAAGCAGAAGACCGCGTCCGGCGGTTCGTCCAGACCGAGCAGGACCCGCATGGCGGAGGCTCCGTCGGCGCGGGTGAACGCCACGGTGTCCGGGGCCAGCCGGGGGTCGTGCGGCACACCCGCGGCATGCAGCGCGGTCAGAAAGCCGTGCATGCGCTGCACCGTCGTCGCATGCGCCCGGTCCGACGGCTGGCCGATGACTGCGATGCGCCGGCGGCCGAGCCGGAGCAGGTGCTCGGTCGCCTCGCGTGCCGCCGCGGAGTTGTCGATCAGCACGTGGTCCGCCGGGATCCTGTACGACTGCTCGCCCAGGAGGACGAGCGGCACGCGGCGCTCGCGAGTGGCGAGCATCGCCTCGTCGAGGCTGAGGGGGCTGAGCAGCACACCGTCGATGAGCGGGTCGCTCAGGCCGCAGGCGATACGGAGTTCCTCCGCTGGGTCTCCGCCGGTGTCCTCGATGAGGACAGTGCAGCCGCGCTTCTTGGCGGCCGCGATGACCTCCGCGGCGAGCTCCGCGAAGTACGGCGCGACCAGCTCGGGGACGGCCAGCGCGATGATGCCGCTGCGGCCGGTGCGCAGATGGCGTGCGGAGGCGTTGGGCTGGTAGTCGAGTTCGGCGATCGCGCGCAGCACCCGCTGCCGGGTCTGCTCCGCGACGCGGATCTCGCCCCGGACGACGTTCGACACCGTCTTGATCGATACGCCCGCGCGCTCGGCGACGTCCTTGAGGCGTGCACCTGCCATGACGCTCGCCCTCCCTCCCCGGCACTCTTCCGGCGGCCCCGGCACTCTTGCGGCAGCTTTCGTCGCTCCTCCGGCGGCCCTCGCCGCCGACGCACCACGCGGGCCGATTCCGGTGTGCCGACCAGCGTAAGCCATGTTGCAACGTTGTAAGAGGTCGCCGTCCCCGTGCGGGAGATTCTCGACCCGCGTGGGCGATATGCCCCGATGAGGCACTCGACCCCTGACGGGCAAGCAGTTCCTGCACAGGTGTTGACGTCGAATTTCCGCGGGGATACAACGTTGTAACCGCCTCCGTGCATCGACTCGTCCGTTCGGACTTGTCACTCATTCCAACGTTGTACTCGTTGGGTTCCCTGTCGTGGAAGGACGCCTGCCCATGCGGGACCGCACACCGCACAACTCGCCGCCCCCACCCCCGCTCCCGTCCCCACCGTCCAGGCGTGGACTTCTGCGCGGCACCCTGTCCCTCGGCGCAGTCGCGGCCTCGTCCGTCGCCCTCGGCGGTTGTGGCAGCACGCTCGCGCAGGGGTTCACCGGAGGGTCGCCCTCACCGTCACGCCTGAACTTCTGGAACCCCTTCACCGGTGGTGACGGCGAGCGGCTGCTGGCCATGGAGGACGTCTACCGGGCCCGGCACCGGACGACGGACCTGAAGTCGGCGACCTTCGTCTGGGGCAGCCCGTACTACACCAAGCTCACCCTGGCGACGCTCGGCGAACGGCCGCCGCAGGTCGCCGTCACCCACCTGTCGAAGGTGCCCACGCTCGCCGAGGCGGGCCTGCTCACCGAACTGCGGACATCCGATCTGGCCCGACACGGGCTGACCGAGGACAAGTTCGACCCACGGCCCTGGAAGAAGTCCCAGGTGGACGGGAAGCTGTACGCCGTCCCGCTCGACACCCACCCCTTCGTGCTCTACTTCCGGACCGACATCGCCGAGAAGGCCGGACTCCTTGACGGACAGGGCCAGTTGGCGGACGTGGACGGGCCCGACGCGTTCATCGACGCCCTGCGCGCCGCGAAGGAGGTGACCGGGGCCTGGGGCGGCTCGGTCGCCTCGGTGAAGGACGCCTCGACGCAGTTCAGGCTCTTCTGGTCGTTCTACCGGCAGATAGGTGGCGGCGATCTCGTCGCGGAGCAGGGCAAGAAGGTCGTCATCGACACGGCGGCCGCGGCCGAGGCCCTCGCGTACATCCGCCGCCTCACCCAGGAGAAGGTCGTCCCCGCGAGCACCGACAGCCCGGGCGCCATCACGATGCTCACCACCGGCAAGGCCGGATTCCTGATGGACGGCGTCTGGCAGGTCCTCACGGTCCAGGGCGCCAAGGTGAAGTTCGACGTACGGCCACTGCCGAGGATCTTCCACGACGCGCCCTACGCCTGCGCCGCCGACTCGCACTCCCTGGTCCTGCCCAAGGCGCCCTCCGCCGCGGCACAACGCCTGGACCTCTCCCTGGGGTTCGTCGCCGCCCTGCTCAACTCCAGCAAGCTGTGGGCGGAGGGCGGACACGTCCCCGCGTGGCTGCCCACCCAGCAGTCACCCGGTTACCGGGACCTCGCACCACAGTCCCACTACGCCGCTGCCGCCGACGGCGCGGCCTACGACCCGGCCGCCTGGTACAGCGGCGCGGGCAGCACGCTGCAGGTCGTCGTCGGCAACGCCGTGACGTCCGTGTTCACCGGCGCCACCAGCCCCACCGCCGGAGCCGCACGCATGCGCCGCGAACTGCGCGAACTCGCGAGCCGGCCCGCACCCCTGTAGGCCGCGGCCCCTGTAGTCCGTACCGCTGCAGGCCGCCCCGCCCGGCCGCCGACTGCCGCTGTCACGGCCCGTATCGGGCCCCGCACGTCTGAGATTCCGCATGTCCTGACTGAAAGGGCCGTCCCATGGCCACGACAACCGCACCGACCAAGGCCCCCGGCAGAGGTGACCGCTGGGCCGGTCCGGGGATGCTGTTGCCCTTCGCCCTGTTCTACCTGGTCTTTCTGGTGGGACCGCTGATCTATACGGTCGTAGCCGGTTTCTTCGACGCCAGCCTGCTCAAGAAGGGCCTCGGCGACTTCGCCGGACTGTCCAACTACGCGGCCGTGCTGGGCGACGACGAGTTCTGGCGCACACTCGGGAACACGCTGTGGTTCACCGTGCTGACCACGGTTCCGCTCGTGCTGCTCAGCCTGGTGCTGGCGATTCTCGCCGACCGCTTCGTCCGCGGACGCTGGTTCTTCCGCTTCGCCTTCTTCGCGCCGTTCGTGCTGCCCTCGGCGGTCATCTCACTGATCTTCACGTTCATCTACGCCGATCAGGTGGGCCTCGCCCAGCAGGCCGCGAAGTGGATCGGCGTGGACACCCCGCCGTCCTGGCTGGGCGATCCGGACTGGGCGATGATCTCCATCGCCGCCGCCACCGTGTGGTGGACGATCGGCTTCAACTTCGTCCTGTATCTGGCAGGTCTGCAGGACATCCCGCGTTCCGTGCACGAGGCCGCGGCCATCGACGGGGCCGGACCCTGGCAGCGCATCCGCCATGTGATCGTGCCGATGCTCGGCCGCACCACGACTCTCGTGACGGTCCTCCAGGCGGTCGCCTCCCTGAAGGTCTTCGACCAGATCTACATGCTGACCATGGGTGGCCCCGACGGGAGCACCCGCCCCTCCCTCCAACTCATCTACGACACGGGCTTCGTCGAGGGCCGCGTCGGCTATGCGTCGACCGTCTCGCTGCTGCTCTTCGTGGTGATCCTGCTGGTCTCGCTCGTCTGGTTCGCACTCGTCCGCCGCGCCGAGAAGGAGCGCTGATCATGACCGCCATCGCCACACCGCCCGTGACCGAGCAGAAGACGACCACAGCCGGGCCGCCTCGCAAGTATGACGCCGAGCGGCTGTTCAACCGGGTGGCCCTCGGAACCCTCATCGCCTTCGCGCTGCTGTGGCTGGTGCCGCTGGCCTGGGCGCTCGCCACTTCCATCCGGCCCGCGCAGGAAGTCGTCACCGACCCCACCAACTGGTTCACGGCCAACCCCACCCTCGCGGCGTACGGGGACATCTTCGACGCGGGGAAGCTGCCCTACTGGTACGCGAACAGCTTCATCACGTCGATCCTGACTACGGTGCTCACCGTGGCGGCCGCATCCCTGGCGGCCTTCGCCCTCTCCCAGACCCGCTTCAGGACGCGCCGCGCCGCGTTCGTCGTACTCCTCGCCGGGATCATGATTCCGGGGCAGGTCCTCATGATCCCGCAGTTCCTGGCACTCCAGTCGGTAGGGCTGCTCAACACCTATTGGGGCGTCGTGCTGCCCCAAGTCCCCAACGTCGTCGCCGTGTTCGTGTTCAAGCAGTTCTTCGACGGCATCCCCAGGGAGCTGATCGACGCGGCACGCGCGGACGGCGCCGGCTGGCTGCGTACGTACCGGCAGATCGTCATGCCCATCTCGCGGCCGGTGATCTCCGCCGTCACGATCTTCGTGTTCGTCGGGGTCTGGAACAACTTCCTGTGGCCCCTCCTCGTCGTCACCGACCCGGAAATGATGACCCTCCCGGTCGGGCTGACCTCTGTCCAGGACGTATTCGGCGTGCCCTACGCCCAGTTGATGGCCTCCGCCGTACTGGGTGCGATCCCGCTCCTCGCCGTGTTCCTGCTGTTCCAGCGCCGCATCGTCGAGGGCATCGCCGGAACCGGCCTCAAGTAGCCGTCCCCGCTTGCCAGTTCACCTCCTTTCGTCAAACCGACCCCTTCGCCCAACCGAGAAAGGCGTCAGCATGCCGCACACCGCACGGTTCACCGTCGACCCCGAGTTCGCCATCGGGGAGGTGGACCCGCGCCTGTACGGAACGTTCGTCGAGCACATGGGGCGCTGCGTCTACACCGGCATCCACGAGCCGGAGCACCCCTCGGCCGACGCCGCCGGATTCCGTACGGACGTCGCCGACCTGGTACGGGAACTCGGCACCGGACTCGTCCGCTATCCCGGAGGCAACTTCGTCTCCGGCTACCACTGGGAGGACGGGGTCGGCCCCACCTCCGAACGGCCGCGCCGGCTCGACCTGGCCTGGCGCTCCATCGAGACCAACCAGGTGGGCACCAACGAGTTCCTCACCTGGGCCAAGCAGCTCGGCCTCGACCCGATGATGGCGGTCAACCTCGGCACCCGCGGCATCGACGCCGCCCGCGCCCTGGTCGAGTACTGCAACCAGCCCGGCGGCACCGCCTGGTCCGATCTGCGGATCAAGCACGGCGTCCCCGAACCGCACGACGTCAAACTGTGGTGCCTCGGCAACGAGATGGACGGCCCCTGGCAGACCGGCCACAAGACGGCCACCGAGTACGGACGGCTCGCGGCCGAGACCGGCAAGGCGATGCGCCAGGTCGACCCGTCCATCGAACTGGTCGCCTGCGGCAGCTCCAACGCGGGCATGCCCACCTTCGGCACCTGGGAGCGCGAGGTCCTGGAGCAGACGTACGACGAGGTCGACTACCTCTCCCTGCACGCCTATTACGAGGAGCTCGACGGCGACCGCGCCAGCTTCCTGGCCTCCGGGGCGCACATGGACCAGTACATCCGCGATGTGGTCGCCACCGCGGACCACGTACGGGCCACGCGCCGCGCCAAGAAGCACATCAGGCTCTCGTTCGACGAGTGGAACGTCTGGTACGCCGCCCGCTTCGTCGGGGAGCGCAACCTGGAGACCGCCGAGACACCCCGTCTGATCGAGGACACCTACAGCGTGACCGACGCCGTCGTCGTCGGCTCGCTGCTCATCACCCTCCTCCGCAACGCCAACCGGGTGGCCATCGCGTGCCTGGCCCAACTGGTCAACGTCATCGCCCCGATCCGCAGCGAACCGGGGGGCGCGAGCTGGCGGCAGACCATCTTCCACCCGTTCGCACAGGCCGCCCGGTTCGCCTCCGGAACGGTGCTGCGCACCGACATCACCGGGTCCCGCATCGACACACGGCAGCACGGCGACGTATCGGCGCTCGACACGGTCGTGACCTACGAGGAGGAGAGCGGTGCGCTCACGGTCCTCGCCGTCAACCGTGGCCAGGACCAACCTCTGCTTCTGCGGGCCGAGTTGCGCGGCGCGCTGTCCGGATACCGGGTGCTGGAGCACCTCGTCCTGTCCGACCCGGACCCGGACGCCGTGAACACCGAGGCCGAGCCGGAGCGCGTGACACCGCGCACCGGGGGCGGGGCCCGGGTCACCGCCGACGGGGCACTGGAGGCGGAACTGGCCCCGGTGTCCTGGCACGTCATCCGCCTGGCTCCTGCCCAGTGACGTCCCCTGCCCAGTGACGTCCCGCGCCCGGTGACGTCCCGCCCCTGGTGGCGTCCCCTCCGACGTCACCGTCCGAACAGATCCAGCCCGCACCCCGATGGGAGAATCTGATGTCGGCAAGACCCCGTACACCACTGCGTTCGCTCCAACTGGCCGCCCTGGTCTCCGCGTTGATCGCCCTCCTGGCGGCCCTGCTCACCGCGCAGTCCGGAACGGCGGACGCGGCGACCGGCACCGTGCTGCGCAACGACACCGGCCTGTACCCCCGCGCCGTCCGCCTCGCACACAACCCGGGCGCCAACGGCCGCATCCTGTCGTCGGTGGTCACGTTCTCCGGAAACAACGGACTCGGAGCCATCTACGAGAGCACCGACTCCGGCGCCTCCTTCCGGCAGGTCGGCACGGTCAGCGACCCGGAGGCGGCAGGCGGCCAGGGACTCTGCTGTTCCACGCTCTTCGAACTCCCGCAGAGAATCGGCAATTTGCCCGTCGGCACGCTGCTCTGGTCGGCCTCGGTCGGCCAGGACGAGACGAACCGGCGCATGGCCCTGCGGGTCTTCAAGAGCAACGACCTTGGACGCAGCTGGAGTTATCTGTCCACCATCGCCACCGCGGGCAGTACGGGGGGCCTGTGGGAGCCCGAGTTCTCCGTCGACGCCTCCGGCCAACTGGTCGCCCACTACTCGGACGAGACCGACCCCGCACACAGCCAGAAGCTCATGGCGGCCCGCACCTCGAACGGCCTGGCCTGGACCGGGCACCGTGCCACCGTCATCAGCCCGCTCGTCACCGACCGCCCCGGCATGGCAGTCGTCCGCAAGCTCGGCAACGGCACCTACTTCATGTCGTACGAGATCTGTGCCGCCCCCGGGCAGTACCAGTGCGTCGTGCACTACCGGACCTCGGCCGACGGCTGGGACTGGACGGGCGGTCCGTTCCTCGGCTTCCGGCCCGAGACGGCCGACGGCAAGTACTTCAAGCACGCCCCGACCGTGGCCTGGGCTCCCGAGGCGGGCAATCCGCTGGGCCGGCTCTTCCTGATCGGCCAGGTCCTCTACAACAAGGACGGCACGCGGGCCGCCGGCAGTGGAAGGACCGTGTGGGTCAACAGCGCGGGCGGCAGCGGCACTTGGCGGGAGATCCCGGCTCCGGTGACCGTCGATTCGACGGTCGTCGACTACTGCCCCAACTACAGTTCGGCCCTGCTGCCGTCAGCGGACGGGAACAGCCTGCTGGAGATCGCCACCGACTGGGTCGGCGGAGTCTGCAAGCCGTACTTCGCCACCAGGCCCGTGCCGTCGTCCTGAGTCCCTCGGGCCGGGCATGACGCTGTGGGCACCACCACGAGGCCGGGTGGTGCCCACAGCCCACACCCCATAGCCCACAGCTCACGGCCCACGGCCAATAGCACCCAGTGGCTTTCGCCCGGCGGTGTCGATCCCGCGGTGTGTCCATGTCCCTCACGGCATCCTGACGACGACCTTGCCGGCCTTCGCGCGCCCCGCTTCGACGTACTCCAGCGCCTCCCGGGCCGCTTCGAACGGGAACACGGTGTCGACGACGGGCCGAATCCTTCCGGTCTCGATGAGAGGGGTGAGCTCGCGCAGCTGGTCGCCGCTGGCCCTCATGAACAGGAACGAGTACGTCACGCCGCGGCGCCGGGCGGCTCGTCGGATCCGGAGACTCAGCGCGGACATCACCAGCCGGATGACCGGGTTCGCTCCCAGCTCCCTGCCGAAAGCGGCGTCCGGAGGGCCCGCGACACTGATGACCTTCCCGCCGGGCTTGAGCACGTCCAGGGACTTCTTGAGGGTCTCGCCACCGAGCGAGTCGAGGACGACGTCGTAGTCGCGCAGCTCCGTCTCGAACGCCTGCTTCTTGTAGTCGACGACGACGTCCGCGCCCAGCCGCTTCACCAGGTCGACGTTGGCCGTGCTCGTGGTGGTGGCCACGTACGCGCCGAGTTGCTTGGCCAACTGGACGGCGATGGTGCCCAGGCCGCCGGAGCCCGCGTGGATGAGGACCTTCTGGCCCGGCTGGACGTGTGCCCGCTCGACCAGCGCCTGCCATGAGGTCAGGGCGACCAGGGGAAGGGACGCGGCCTCCTCCATGGTCAGCGCGGCCGGCTTGATCGCCACGTCGTCCTGGTGCACCGCGATGCGTTCGGCGAACGTGCCGATCCGGTTCTTGTCGGGCCGCGCGAAGACCTCGTCGCCTACCGCGAACCGTGTGACGGCCGCGCCCACCTCGACCACCACTCCGGCCAGGTCGTTGCCCAGGACGAACGGGACCTTGTACGGCAGGATCGTCTTCATCTCGCCGTCCCGGATCATGCGGTCGAGCGGGTTGACGCTCGCGGCCACGATCCGGACCAGCACGTCGTCCGCGCCCACGTCCGGCTCCGGCACGTCGCCGACACGCACGCCGTCCTTGCTGCCGTAGCGCTCCACAGTGAAAGCCCTCATCGTCGTCTCCCTGTCCCGTCCGCAGGCGGACGAGGGTGCCGTCGCTCATTAAAGTACGGTCATAATGTTATGCTGCGAGTCAGCGGTCCGCAAATGGACTCGCCGGTACGGAATCGCTGGTCCCGGGACTGCCGTGGGGCGTCGACGGCGTTCCGAATCCCCGTAGAGCGCATGAGCATCATCAATTCCTCAAGGACTCCACATGACGACAACACAGCCGGTGGCACTCGTGACAGGTGCGTCCTCCGGCATCGGCAGAGCGGCCGCCCTCGCGCTCGTAGAAGCGGGCTTCGAGGTGGTCGGAACCGGCCGGAAGACCTCGCAGGTCACTCCGCTCGACGGCGTCACTTTCCTGGACCTCGACGTGACCAGTGACGCGTCCGTCACCGCCCTGGTCCAGCAGGTCACCGACCGGTTCGGCCGGATCGACGTCCTGGTCAACAACGCCGGCATCGGCTCGACGGGCGCCGCCGAGGAAAGCTCCCTGGCGCAGGACCGGCGCGTCTTCGACATCAACGTGTTCGGTCTCATCCGCATGACGAAGGCCGTCCTGCCTCACATGCGCGCCCAGGGCCGCGGACGCATCATCAACACGTCGTCGATCTACGGTTTCATCCCCCAGCCCTACATGGCCGTGTACGTCGCGTCCAAGCACGCGGTCGAGGGCTACTCCGAATCCCTGGACCACGAGGTCCGCGAGCACGGCGTCCGGATCCTCCTCGTCGAGCCCGGCGCGACCAACACCGCGTTCGAAGGGAACATCGTGCAGCCCGACAGGCCGCTGCCGGTCTACGCGGAGCAGCGCCACATCGCCGACCGGCTGGTCGCGGAGGCGGTCAGGGGCGGCGACGCCCCCGCCGTCGTCGCCAAGGCGATCGTCGCGGCAGCCACCGACCCGACGCCGAAGCTGCGCTACACCGCCGGCCCGCTGGCCGGACGCCTCAGCGTGCTGCGCCGCATCGCTCCCGCCCGGACCTTCGACAAGCAGATCCGCAAGTTCAACAAACTGGCCGGCTGACACCAGGGCCGGTCCGAGATTCCGGCAAGGGAGGAGGAGCCGGTACGCGCTCACAGAGAACCCCCACACCGAAGGGCAGGACCATGAACGACTCACAGGACGTACGAGGGCACGAGGTGACGTCGTACAAGAACGCACCGACCCGCACCGTCACCGCCGGGGGAGTGACCTTCGCGTATCGCGAGCTCGGGCCCCGGTCCGGTGTCCCGGTTGTCTTTCTCACCCACCTCGCCGCGGTCCTCGACAACTGGGACCCGCGGGTCGTCGACGGCATCGCAGGCAAGCGGAGAGTCGTCACGTTCGACAACAGAGGCGTCGGCGCTTCGACCGGTTCGACACCGCGCACCATCCAGGCGATGGCGAAGGACGCCGTCACCTTCGTCCGGGCGCTCGGGTTCGACCGCGTCGATCTTCATGGCCTGTCGATGGGCGGCATGATCGCCCAGGTGATCGCGCAGACCGATCCGGACCTCGTCCGCAGGCTGATTCTGACGGGTACCGGACCCGCCGGCGGCGAGGGCATCAAGAACGTGACCCTGCTGTCCCATCTCGACACCGTCCGAGGGCTGTTCACGCTTCAGGATCCGAAGCAGTTCCTCTTCTTCACGCGCACCGCGGCCGGGCGACAGGCCGGGAAGGAGTTCCTGGCCCGCCTCAAGGAGCGCACCCAGGACCGGGACAAGGCGATCTCCCCGATTTCGTACAGCAACCAGCTCAAGGCCATTCACCGGTGGGGGCTGGAGCGGCCCCAGGATCTCTCCGTCATCCGGCAGCCCGTGCTCGTCGCGAACGGTGAGAGCGACAGGATGGTTCCGTCGCAGAACTCGTACGACCTGGCGCGGCGACTGCCGAACAGCGAGCTGGTGATCTACCCCGACGCCGGCCACGGCGGCATCTTCCAGTTCCACCGGGAGTTCGTGGCGACGGCTGTCGAGTTTCTCGAACGGTAGGGGGCGGCAGGCGCCGAGTGCGGCCGTGTGCCTTTCTCCCAGCCCCCTCGGCCCCTTCGGCCGCCTCGGCCCCCCTCAACCCTCTCAGCGCATGAACGCGAGGGCGTTCTCGATTCCCTGATCGAGGACCTCGTCGGAGAACTTCCGGTCGGACAGGGCGCGGGACAGTTGCAACGTCCCCACCACCATGGTGAAGAGCCCGATGGCCCTGCCCCGGGCGGACCGCGGGTTCTCGGGTGTCAGGCGGGCGGCGATCTCCTCCACGATGTCCCGCGCGCCGTCGGTGTAGGCGTGCTTGGTCTCGTCCCCGCAGCGGCCGATCTCGTCGAGCAGGGCGGCGGAGGGGCACCCGAGACCGGGGTGGTCCCGGTGCTCGGGCGACAGGTATTCGCGCACGAAGTCCTCGAGCCCCGGGCGGCCGGGGCGCAGTGTGCCGTAGCTCGCGACCTGCGTGCGCAGTTCCTCGGCCACGACATGGGCGACGAGGTCGTCCTTGGACGCGAAGTGGGCGTAGAAGGCTCCGTTGGTGAGCCCGGCATCCGACATCAGTGTGGAGATGCCCGAGCCGTCGATGCCGTCCTGCTTGAACCGATGGCCGGCCTTCTCGATGATGCGTTGCCGCGTCACCTGCTTGTGCTCCTTGGCGTAGCGCACCACGAGCTTCCTCCGTTCGCTCCGTAAGGCCGATGCCTCGCACCCAAGCCTAAGACATGGGCTGACGTACGTAATATTACGATCGGCAGGCAAGCGGGCGAGTGGGTGAGCAGGCGGGCGAGCAGGCGGGCTTCGGCCGTCGGTCAGTCGAATGCGGCGGCGAACATGCCGGGCTCGTAGGAGCCGCCCCGCTGGTGGACGATCACGGCGAGCCGGTTGGCCGCGTTGATCAGGGCGACCAGGCAGACCAGCGAGGCGATCTGGTCGTCGTTGTAGTGCTTGCGTGCCTGGGCCCAGGTCTCGTCGGACACGCCCTCGTGGGCGTCGGCCAGCCGCGTGCCCTCTTCGGTGAGCGCCAGCGCGGCCCGCTCGGCCTCGGTGAACACGGTGGACTCGCGCCAGGCGGCGACCAGGTTGAGCCGGACCGCGGTCTCACCGGCGGCCGCGGCCTCCTTGGTGTGCATGTCGATGCACCAACCGCAGCCGTTGATCTGGCTGGCGCGCAGCGACACCAGCTCCTGTGTGGACTTCGGCAGCGGTGACTGCTGGATCAGCAGGCCGGCGCCTGCGAACCGCTTGGCGAACCTGCCGGCGATCTCGTTGTCGAACAGGTTGAATCGGGTGTCCATGGCTTCGTCCTCACTCGTGGTGTCGCGGTGGACTCGTGGTGTTGCACTGGCCGAACACGAGATGCCGGCGCCTCGCTCCCTGTGACGGGGCGATGGTGTGACGTGCGCCACGGCCAGTGGATGTCACAGAGCGGCGGCGACCGGCGTCTTGTGCGCGTGAAACCGTCGACAGCGCACAGGCAGGAGCAGCCGGTGATGAGCGAGTACAGCGAGCGCGCGGAGGACACGGCCGGGCAACTCGCCGAGGGCGGACGCACGGACCCCGCCACCGAGGCGTTCGTCGCCCATCGGAACCTGCTGTTCACCGTCGCCTACGAGATGCTCGGCTCGGCCGCCGACGCGGAGGACGTCCTTCAGGAGACCTGGCTGCGATGGGCGGGCGTCGACCTCGGCACCGTGCGGGACCAGCGCGCGTACCTGGTCCGGATCACCACCCGGCAGGCGCTGAGCCGGCTGCGTACGCTCGGCCGCCGCAAGGAGTCCTACGTCGGCTCCTGGCTGCCCGAGCCGTTGCTCACCGCGCCCGACGTGGCCGAGGACGTCGAACTGGCCGACAGCGTCTCGATGGCGATGCTGCTGGTGCTGGAGACTCTGCAGCCGACCGAGCGGGCGGTGTTCGTGCTGCGCGAGGTGTTCGACCTCGCGTACGACGAGATCGCCGAGGCCGTCGACAAGAACCCGGCCGCGGTCCGCCAGATCGCGCACCGGGCCCGGGCGCATGTCGCGGCGCGCAGGCCGCGCGGGGTCGTCTCCCCGGCCGAGACCCGGGACGCGCTCGACGCGTTCCAGCGGGCGGTCGACACGGGCGATCTGCAGAGCCTGCTCGACATCCTCGCGCCGGACGTCGTCCTCCTCGGCGACGGTGGCGGGGTCAAGCAGGCCGTACTGCGACCCATCATGGGCGCCGACAAGGTGGCCCGCCTGCTGGTCGCGGGGATGGGCAGGGTCGCCGACGCGCTGTCACTGCGGCCGGCGCAGGTCAACGGCCACCCGGCGCTGATCGTCCGACTCGACGGCGAGCTCGACACCGTCGTCGCGGTACGCATCGACGACGGCCTCATCACCGGCCTCTACGCCGTACGCAATCCGGAGAAGCTGTCCCACATGGAGCGGGAGACCGCCCTGCGTCGCTGAGTACGGGCCCCTCGGGAACGAACCATCCCGAGCGGGCCCGGGGTTCAGGAGCGGAGGCGGGCGCCGGGTCCCAGTCGGGCGGTGACTTCCCTGGGGGTGAGCGTGGAGTGTTCCGTGGAGCACTCCACGACGACGCGGACCGGAGCGTCGCAGTCGGTGTGGCGGACGTCCAGTACGGGGCCCTCGGCGTCGAGGGCGTGGGTCTCGCCCCACTGGCTCAGTGCCATCAGGACGGGCCACAGGTCCCAGCCCTTGCGGGTCAGCCGGTACTCGTTGCGGGAGCGGCTGCCCGCCTCCTGGTAGGGGACGGTCTTGAGGATCCCGGTCGAGACCAGCTTCCGCAGGCGGTCGCTGAGGACGGCCTCCGACAGGCCGATGTGGCGGTGGAAGTCGTCGAAGCGGCGGACGCCGTTGACGGCGTCACGCAGGATCAGCAGCGTCCATTTCTCCCCGACCACGTCGAGCGTCCGCTGGATGGGGCAGTTCTCCGTGCTCGCCTCAAGCCACTCCATCTCGCCATCCTAAGGGCCTGGCTTCGTCATTGACAGTCAGGTGAGCCGGAAGCTAGCTTCGTTTGCAAAAGTCAGACGGGAAGGCGCTGGATCGTGGGACGAACACGAACGTATGAATGGGAAGACCCAGCGATCCTGGCGGAGGCCGCCGGGCGCATGGCCGGTATCGACTTCCTGCGCGAGGTGCAGGCGGGGCGACTGCCGGCGCCGCCCATCGGCTGCAGCATGGACTTCGCCTTGGACGAGGTGGAGCCCGGCAGGGCGGTCTTCTCCCTGATGCCGGGGGAGGAGCACTACAACCCGATCGGCAGCGTGCACGGCGGAATCTTCGCCACCCTGCTCGACTCGGCGGCGGGTTGCGCCGTCCAGTCCACCCTCCCGCAGGGCATGGCGTACACCTCGCTCGACCTGACGGTGAAGTTCCTGCGGCGGATCACCGTGGACACGGGCCGGGTGCGAGCCATCGGTACGATCGTCAACCAGGGCCGTCAAACCGCCCTCGCCCAGGCGCAGTTGGTCGACGCGAAGGACCGTCTGCTCGCCCACGCCACCAGTAGCTGCCTGCTCTTTCCGGTGCCGCCCGCGCAAGGTTGAGCCTTGGCCTCGGCGGATACCGGTCCATGTGCCTGATCGGTTGGTCGGTCGGTGTCCGTCCTGGCCGGTCAGTGCCCGTCGTTGTCGGGCAGTTCCTTGCGCAGGACCGTGCCCAGGGTGGTGGGTTCGCGGCCGAGCAGGGTGGCCAGTGTCGGGTCGACGGCGGCGAATTCACCGGCGCGGCTCGCCGCGAAGAGGCCCAGCAGCTGGTCCGCCGCCTCGGCGGGGACGCCGCGGCCCATCAGCTGCTGCCGGAACCGGTCGTCCGGTGCGGTGCTCCTTGTGATGGTGCGGCCGGTGACGTCGGTGGCGATGCGTGCGATGTCGTCGAAGGTCAACGCCTGTGCCGCGGTGAGCGGGGGAGTGGGGCCGTCGAAGCGGCCGTCGTCGGCCAGGATGACGGCGGCGGCGTCGGCGAGGTCGGCGTGTGCGGTCCAGCTGACGGGTCCGTCCGCGGGGAGCGCAACGTCGCCGGAGCGCATGGCGTGACCGAGGAACTGCACCGCACTGGTGGCGTAGAAGCCGTTGCGCAGTGAGGTGAACGCTACGCCGGAGGTGCGCAGCGCGTCCTCGGTGGCGGCGTGGTCGCGGCAGGGCTGGAAGCGCGACGAGGCACTGGCGCCCATGTGGCTGGTGTAGAGGATGCGGCGGGCGCCGGCCGCGACGGCACCGTCGATCGCGGCGCGGTGCTGCCGCACGGCTTCTTCGCCCATCTTGTCGACGGAAACGATGAGCACCTGGGAGGCGCCCTCGAAGGCGTGGGCGAGGCTCGCGGCGTCTGTGAAGCTGCCTTGCCGCACCCGTATCCCCTGGTCGGCGAGCGCCTGCGCCTTCTGTGGGTCGCGGACGCTGACGCCGACCTGATCCGCTGGTACGCGGGTCAGCAGCCGTTCGACGGTCTGGCGTCCGAGCTGTCCGGTGGCTCCGGTCACGATGATCATGTTGTGCTCCAGCGGTCTGGTTCCAGTGGAAACGAGTTGAGCGTATCACTGATATTAACGCTGGAAACGTGCATGCGGTATCGTTGATATATGCCATCACGTTCGCGCGCCACGGTCGGTGCTGCCGCCGTCGATTCCGATTCCGGTTCCGACTCCGCAGCTGTCGGCCGTGGGCAGACCCGGCAACGCGTCATCGAGGCCGCCGCCGATCTGCTGGCGCGCGAGGGCCGTGACGCCGTCACCACCCGCGCGGTCGCGGTTGCGGCAGGGTTGCAACCACCTGCCATCTACCGACTGTTCGGTGACAAGGAGGGGCTGCTCGAAGCGGTGGCCGAGCATGGCTTCGCCACGTTTCTCGCGGCGAAGCACGTCGACCCGGACCCGCAGGACCTCATCGAGGACCTCCGGGACGGCTGGGACCTGGCGGTCGAGTTCGGTCTGGCCAACCCCGCGCTGTACACACTGATGTACAGCGAGCCCACGAGGGCCACATCGCCCGCCTTCAGGGCCGGCATGGAGATCCTGATGGGTCGTGTCCGCCGCCTGGCGGCCGGTGGCCGGCTCCGCGTCGACGAGGAACTAGCGGCCACGCTCATCCACGCCACGGCACGCGGCGCCGTGCTCACCTGGCTGTCCCTGCCCGAAGACCGGCGCAACCCGGCCCTGTTGACCACTCTTCGGGAGTCCATGGTCGCCGCGGTGACCAACCAGAAGCCGGCCGTGCAGGACACGGGCCCGGCCGGTGCCGCCCGCGCCCTGCGCGCCACGCTGCCCGAGCAGACGACTCTCAGCGGCGCGGAGCAGCACTTGCTGAGGGAGTGGCTGGACCGCCTCGCCTCTGAAGGCTGAGGTGTCAGGGCGCGTGCGTTCTCGGGGGTGTGCCGAGAGTGCCGTTGGTGTGTGCGTTGTCGGGGGTGTGCCGAGGGCAGTGCGCGCGGCGTAGTTCGGCGCCGAGGGTGGTGCGTCCGGGGTGGCCCGGTGCGGAGGGCGGTGCGCGCGGTGTGGCTCGGCGCTGAGGCGAAGCGCCCGGTGTGGCCCGGCGCTGAGGAGAAGCGTCCAGGGTGGCCCCGCGCTGAGGGCATAGGTGCTCTCGGTCCGGCCCGGCGGTCGATCGCCACGTCTCTTGGCGGTGGGGGCCGCCCTGTCGTCGCGGGCTGTCCTGGGTGCGTCGCACCTAGGGAAACGGCGGCCTGGTTGCCGTGCGGGCGTGGATCGAGTCTTGGACCAGAAGCCACTCGGCCCAGACTCGGCGCCTCCCGCGGCGCCTGCGAAGAGCCACCCGAAAGGGGCCCGCCATGAGCACCGACGACACCACCAGCGCCCGTCTTCTCGAACAACTGCGACGCCAGTCCGCCGACCCGCGTCGGCGGATCCTGTTCACCGGCGCCACCATCGTCACGATGGACCCGGAACTGGGCGTCCTGCACGACAGCGACCTGCTCATCGAGGGCGACGCCATCGCCGCGATCGGGCCGGACCTGACCGCGGAGGCCGGGGAGGGCGCGGTGGTCGTGGATGCCTCCGGCACGATCCTGGCTCCCGGTTTCGTCGACACCCACCGGCACGCCTGGGAGGCCCAGCTGCGCCGGATCATGCCCGACGTCGACGACCTCGGCGGCTATGTGATGTCCACGCTCGCCGGATACGCCACCGTCTACCGCCCGCAGGACATGTACGTCGGCACCAAGCTGGCGGCGCTGACCGCGATCGACAGCGGCATCACCACCATGCTCGACTTCTCCCACAACTCCCGTACCCGCGAGCACTCCGACGCGGCGATCGAAGCGCTGCGGGACACCGGTATCCGCGGGGTGCACGCCTCGATGGGGCCGCACTTCGGGGAGTGGGACCGCCAGTGGCCGGCCGACCTGACCCGCCTCAAGGACCAGTACTTCAGCAGCGACGACCAGTTGCTCACGCTCCGCATGGCGACGCTGGCCACCGACGAGATCGCAGGACCCGTCCTCGCGTACGGCCCCGAACTCGCCCGTACCGCAGCCGACTTGGGCATCGGCGTCAGCGTCGACGCAGTCTTCGGTACGGCCTCGTCCGAGGCTGTACTGTCCTGGGCCGAGCACGGAATCCTCGGCCCCGATGTCACCCTGATCCACGCCACCGGTCTGACCTCCGAGGCATGGAAGGTGATGGGGGAGTCGGGCACCACGGTCGCCCTCGCGCCCACCTCGGACGCGCAGATCGGGCTGGAGACAGCCATCCCCGCCGTGGACGAGGCGCTCGCCGTCGGCATCCGCCCCGGTCTGAGCATCGACGTCGAAGTCGCCCTGGCCAGCGACATGTTCACCCAGATGCGGGCCCTGCTCGCGATCCAGCGGATGCGCGCGGTCAACGCCGCCTACGGCACGGGCGGCGATCTCTCCCGCATCACCACGCACGACGTCCTGGACTTCGCCACTCTCCAGGGCGCGCGGACCAACGGCCTCGGCGACGTCACCGGTTCGCTCACGCCCGGGAAGAAGGCCGACCTGCTGGTCGTCCAGGCCGAGGACCTCAACAACATGCCCCTCAACGACCCCATCGGCACACTGGTGTTGGGCTCAGACGCCCGCAACATCACCGGCGTCCTGGTGGGCGGCGAGCCCCGCAAGTGGAACGGCCAGGTCCTCGACGTGGACCTGCCCGCACTGCGCAGCGAGGTCAGCGCGTCCCGTACGTACGTGCTCAACACACCGGCCGGCTGACCGGAGTTCGGGGGCGCTGCCCGGCTCGGCCGAGCCGGGCAGCGCCCCGTCGGACACGGCCCGACACTCGCCACCAGCACCATCACTCGCACCAACACCCGCACCAACACCCAGAAATCAGCGCCACTGACGTGTGCGCACAACCGGAGTCCCCATGTCCCGCCTCACCATCCTCCGCCGATCCCCATCGCCCACCGCGGCAGACCGGTCCGCGTCACCCGAAGCATCGGACCGGCTCGCAGTGGATCGGCTTGCAGTAGATCGGCTCGCGACGGACCCACCAGCGCCGACCGGCAGCCGTACCGCCTCCACCGTGGCTCTGCTGACCACCCTCGGCGTCCTCGTCGTCGGCCAGATGTACACCGTGCTCGCCATGCCGGCCCTCATGGCCGGCTCCCTGGCCACCACTCCGACACAGACGACGTGGACCGCCACCGCGTTCGGGTTCGCCTATGCGGCGGGGTTCCTGATCGCCGGACCGCTGTCCGACCGCTACGGTCCCCGGACGGTGATCACTGGCGGGCTGGTGGGGACAACCGTCACCACACTGGCAGTGAGCGCCGCTCCCAGTCTCACCTGGGCCGTCGCGCTGCGCATCGTGCAAGGGCTCACCGCGGCGACGTTCGCGCCCTCGGCGTTCTCGTACATCGCAGGCCACCTCGCGCCCCACCGCCGAGGCATCGCCCTCACCTGCGTCACCAGCGGGATGCTGGCCTCGGCCGTGCTCATGCAGATCGGCGCTCAGATCGTCGCGGCCGGACTCGGCTGGCGGATGGTCTTCGTCCTCAGCGCCGCCCTCATGGCACTCAGCCTCTGGCCGGTCCTGCACATCCTGCGCCCCACGGCGGCACTGGACTCCGGCCCCAGTCTGCTCCAGGCCTTCGTCGCGGTACCTCGTCTCCTGCGCAAGCCTCGCCTCGTCGCCCTGTACCTCGCGACGGCCACTGTCATGGCTTCCTTCGTGGCCGTCTACACCGCGGTCGTCGTCGCCGGGCCCCCTGGCGTCGCGGGCGACAACGCCGCCCTGCTCGCCCTGCGGGCCAGCGCCCTGCCCGCCCTCGTGGCCGTACCGCTCCTCACCTCTGTCCTGCATCGCCTGGCAGCGCCGGTGCGCGTCGTACTGGCGATGTTCGTGGCGGCCGGAGCGGTCGCGGCGGGCTCCGCGCCGGGCGGCGATGTCCGCGTCCTCGCGCTGGTGTTGCTCGTGTTCGTGGCAGCGGTGGCGATGGCCGCTCCCGCCGTCGTCGAGATCGTTCACGCCATGGCGTCCCATGCCCGGGGCGCGGGTGTCGCCCTCTACGCCTGCAGCATGTTCCTCGGTGCCAGCCTGGGCCCGCAACTGGCCGGTGCCCTGTCCGGGCAGGGCTTCGGCGGCATCCTCCGCGCCGTCGCCGTACTGCTGGTCGTGGGCACGCTGCTCTCTCTACCTGCCCTGACCGGCCGCCGGCGCGACCTGTGAAACCTGGCGGAGCCCGACGTGGCTCCGTCGCGGACAAGCGAGAGCTCCAGCCCCTCCGCCTGATGGCGAACGGGGGCTGGAGCTCACTGGTTTGTTCAACGCCCGTACGGGTCAACGCTGGTACGGGTCGACGCCGGTACGGGTCAGGGCCAGAACAGGTCAACGCCGGTACGGGCAAGGCCCGTACCGGCGTTGGGCGTCAGCCCAGTCGCATGGCGTACCCCGCGTGATGCAGCTCCTCGCCCTGGAACTCACCGAAGGCCCAGAAGCCGAGGTCGTCGAGGTAGTCGATGCGGTCGCCGTCGACCCAGTACCGGCCCTGGTAGGCGTGCGGGCGGCCGCCCCGGGTCTCGTCGTAGCGGCCGTCGGCGGTGAGTTCCTGGTGCAGGAAGTCGTTCTTGTCGATCCAGACGCCGACGCGCGGGCTGCCGGTCATGTCCCCGGCGGCCGGGATGCCCGCCTCGGGCGCGGTGGGGCGGTCGGGGGCGTCGGCGCCGGCCCACAGAACGGGCTTGCCGCCCGCGACCAGGGCGCGGACCTGGTCCGGGCGGGTCAGGAGTGTGGCCTGCGCACTCGGCACGTCGGCGGCGAGCTCGTCGGGCACGACAAGCAGGTCGCCGACGTTCCCAGGCGTCAGCGTCGCGACGTACTCCGAGCGGTGGCCGCGTCCGCCGACCAGGGCGACGGTGTCCACGACGGCCGGTACGACGGTCATGCCCGTGCAGTCGACGACGATGGCGTTGTCGTCCTGTGCCGCGGTGATGATGCCGGGGCCCACGCCCACGAGCAGGGCGCCCACGAGCAGGACGTCGGCGCCCGTCATGGTCCCGATCAGCGGATCCATGGTCAGGACCCGGGCGTTGGTGAACAGGACGGGACGTCCCGCGTCGTTCGAGAGGATCTCGTCGAAGGCCTTGCTGTTCCAGTTGACGGTGTCCGTGTCGGTGTCGCTCATCGCCTGCTCCTCAGGTGAGTGGGTCCGTCGGCCTGTGGATTGCGTCGAGCGCGTTCGCGCCGGCCGAGGCGGGGTCGGCAGCTCCCTGCGGCTGCCCTACGGCCAGCCTGGTCGCGGCCACGGAACGGAACCAGGCCGCCGTTTACCCAGGTGTATGGCACCCACCTTGCGCGCCGGTTCGTATGCGTTTGCATTGCGGCGGCACGTCCGGCGACGGTCCCCGACCTGGCCGCGGTTCGATCAGCACGCGGCCAGTCCCCGACCGGCGCGCGGCGAGCGGCATCGACGGCCCGAGCGCCTGCGCCCACCCGTGCCGAGGGCCTGGGTGCCGTGAGCTTCCAGCTCCGTTCGTCAGCCCGCGCGCCAGCCGCGCGTCAGCCCGCGCCGACGGTGAGCGCTCCGAGGGCACAGGCCTGGGTACGCCGTCCGGTCGGTACGCCGTCCGGTCGGGGGCGGGGCCGCCACCGGCCCCGTACCACTGGACAGGGGCGGCGACACGGCGAAGCCCTCGCCGAGGCACCGGAAACCACCAGTGCCGTCGTACGCCCCACCCCGCCGCCCAGAAAATCCAGCAGTGGTCCATACCTGTCCCCGGGGAGTGAATCGTTTTGGCGAGTCCCTGTCAATGCCTCAAGAGGCGGCATTTTCAGTGGAGTTCAGGAGGGGTGTGATGGGTTGACAGTCCATTTACGGGCGCCCATCATCGGTGCAACTTCGGCGAGGCGCCTCGCAGACCCACCGTTCCATGAGTCCCAGGCCTTCGTGGGCGATCGATTTGAATCGATTCAGGCAGCTTGTTTCGGAACCGATCCGGGAGGTATCCATGCGGCGCCGCCGTCTCCTGCTCCACCGAACGCCCTTGCCGGGGCACCTGGTCGGCCTCGCCATGGTCGCGGCCTCCGTGCTGGCCGTGGCTCCCGCGCCGTCCGCCGACGCATCCGCTCCCGCGTCCCCGGCGACGGCGGATGCCCCAACTGTCGCACCCCGAGCGGCCGTTGACCCCCTGAACTACTCGCCGACGTCACGCACCCTCAAGCCGACCGCCGTCCACAAAACGTCGGGCAGTGTCGCGAACCCGCAGAACGTCCTCAGCGGACAGTCGACGAGGATCTCCGGCTCACAGTCGGCCATCACCCTCGACTTCGGCAAGGAAGTCGGTGGTGTGACAACGTTGTCTTTCGGGAGTGTCAGCAGCGCCGGCCAACGCGTCGGCCTGGCCTTCAGCGAGTCGTCCCTGTACGTGGGCAACAACAGCGACCGGAGCAGCGGCCGCGACGGGGAGGACGGGGCCCTCTACGCCACGGCCTCCGCCAACGGCACGTACACCGTGCCCACCGCGAAACAGCGGGGCGGCTTCCGCTACCTCACCGTCTTCCTCGACACCTCGGGATGGGTGGACCTCAAGGGCGTGAGTCTCGACTTCACGGCGGCTCCGGGGAAGAGCAACCCGGCCGACTACGCCAACTACTTCCACTCCAACGACGAACTGCTCAACCGCATCTGGTACGCCGGGGCGTACACCGTGCAGCTCAACACGATCGCCTCGAACCAGGGCCGCGCCTGGCCCCCGCCGGCCTCGGAGTGGGACAACGGCGCAACCGTCGGCGTGGGTGACTCCATCCTGGTCGACGGGGCCAAGCGCGACCGTACGGTGTGGCCCGGCGACCTGGGCATCGCCGTACCCAGCCAGTACGCGTACTCGGGCGACCTCACCTCGACCCGCAACGCGCTCACCACGATGTTCGACGCGCAGTCCGCGGAGGGTGAAATCCCCTGGTCGGGGCCGCCGTTCAACCTCAAGGGCTCGGACACCTATCACACCTGGACCTTGCTGGGCACGTCGACGTACTACACGTACACGGCCGACCGGGCGTGGCTGGACTCCCAATGGGCCGACTACAAGCGTGGGATGGCCTTCATCATCAACAAGATCGGCGGCAGCAACCTGCTCAATGTCACCCGCACACAGGACTGGGCCCGTTCCGGCCAGGGCGGCGAGAACATCTCCGCCAACGCACTGCTGTACGCCGCGCTCAGAGGCGGCGCCACCCTGGCCACGGTGGAGGGCGACAGCGCGCTCGCCGCGAGCTGGAACAGCAGGGCCGCCGCCCTCAAGACCGCGGCCAACTCCCGTCTGTGGGACCCCTCGAAGGGGATGTACAAGGACAACCCGACCAGCGGCCTGTACCCGCAGGACGGCAACTCGCTCGCCGTCTGGTACGGACTCACCGACTCCACGGCCAAGGCGAAGAGTGTCATCGCGGGGCTCGGCACACGCTGGGGCACCTACGGTCCGACCACTCCCGAGTGGGGCGGCAACGTCTCGCCCTTCGTGGGCGGCATGGAGCTGAACGCCCGATTCACCGCCAATGACGACCACGGCGCCCTGAACCAGATCCGCCGTACCTGGGGCCACATGCTGAACAGCGACATCGGCACCAGGAGCACGTTCTGGGAGGGCATCAGGGCCGACGGCGGCCTCGCCTACGGCGGTTCGTTCATGAGCCTGGCCCATGGCTGGTCCAGCGCGCCGACCTCCACGCTCACCTTCGACGTGCTCGGCACCGCGCCGGAGTCGGCGACCGGCGCGTACCGCTTCGTCCCGCACCCCGGCGATCTGACCAGCGCCGAGGGCCGCATCACCATGCCGCAGGGCGCCCTCAACGCGTCCTGGTCCCGCGACCCCGCCGCCGGCACCTACTCGGCGCACCTCACCAGCCCGGCCGGTACCACCGGCCGTATCGGTGTCCCGAAGTTCGGCGGCGACAACGTCTCCGTTTCCGTGAACGGCAACGTCGTCTGGCGCAACGGAACCTTCACGCCCACCTCCGGCATCACCGGCGGCAGCCAGGACGACACCTATGTCTACCTCACCGGTGTCGCCCCGGGCGGCTACACCGTGACCGCCACCGGACTGGGCAATCCCGCTCCGCCCGCCGAGCCGGGTACCGGCGCCCTGCGCGCGGGCTTCACCCGCTGTGCGGGCGAGGGCGGTACGTGCTCCTTCAGCGGCACCCGCGCGGTGGCCTACGGGGCCGGAACGTACAGGTACAAGACGGCGAACGGCAGCACCGCGTGCACCAACACCTCCTTCGGCGGCGACCCGGCGTCGGATCTCGTCAAGTCCTGCTACGTCGCCGACGCGGGCGGCCCGCCCGGCTACACCGTCTGCGCGGCCGAGGGCGCCAACTGCTCCGTTCCCGGCTACAACCGCGACGTGGCGTACGGCGCCAACGGCAACTTCGCCCACCAGGTCACCAACGGTTCCGTCGCCTGCAGCAACGCCCACTTCGGCGATCCCATCGACGGCGTGGCCAAGTCCTGCTACCTGCCGCCGGCCGGGGGACCGCCCGGTGGCTGGACCAAGTGCGCGGACCAGAACGGCACTTGCCCGGCCGCCGCCGGACAGCCGGTGATGTATGGAGCCTTCGGCGCGTTCGCCACCGTCACGGCGACCGGTGACACCCCGTGCACCGACGCCACGTTCGGCGACCCGATCTCGGGGGAGTCGAAGGCCTGTTACACGGCCACCGGCGGCCCGGCCGGCTATGCCACGGCCTGCTCCGCCGAAGCGGGCACGTGCGCCTTCGGCGGCCAGCGAACCGTCGCCTACGGAGCGCGGGGCAGCTTCGTGTACAAGTCGTTCACCGGCGGCTCCGGCTGCACGACCGCGGCATTCGGCACCGATCCGCTGCCGGGTGTGAGCAAGTCCTGCTACCTCACGTCCTGAGCGGTACGACGCCTCCGGCAGCCCCCGCTCCCCGCGTGTTCGGGGGCTGCCGGATCACTCCGGGTGGGCCGCCGCGTCCTTCTGCAGCTGCACCGCCGCCAGCAGGCTCAGTTGCGGCTCGGCCTGACGCAGTGCCTTCACCGCCGAGACCGAGGTGATGTCCCCGGTGAAGCCGACGTCGGTCAGCCGGGAGCGTACCCAGCGGGCGCGCAGCTGGCTCTCGGTGGCGGCGGCGGTGGACTCGACGAGTGCGGCGGCGCGTTCCAGGCCCGGGCGCTCCTCCGGCGAGGCCTCGGCCAGCGCCTGGCGCAGGGCCGCCGCGACCACGTCCGCGTCCCGGATGGCCAGCACGAAGTTGTTCTTCTTGCTCAGTCCCATGATTCCTGTCATGGGGATCAGCCTCGCTGTCATGTCCCATGAGTGCAAAGCGACTTGAGGAGGCTCAGAGGCTGTACCGGTTACGGGCTACCGACTGTCGCCCACCGGTTACCGGCTACTGACTGTCGGCCTGTGCGGTCAGGGCGAAGGCCAGCCGCGCCGTCGTGGCTGCCCCTGAGATTGGCCAACTGGTGTTCCGGGCAATGCGGATGGACCTCACCCGCGCCGATCACGAAGCTGTTTCCCCAGGCTTTGGCGCCCAGCGCCCAACCTCGCTGCCGACCGGCGAAGGCCGCATAGCGGGTGTCCCGCCAGGCTGGGGGTGATCGGCTCGCTTGGGTCGTTTCGCGGGACCCGGCGATGCGGAACGCGGGCAAGCGGCCTGCCGCGGTGCCGGTCAGGACGACGCGGTAGGTGCCGGGGGTGCACCACGCAGCTGAGTAGCGACGACGGGGCCCAGCTCGGGATCGTCCTCCAAGACCAATACGCGCATGGCCCGGAGCTCAGACGCTGCGGGCACCAGGGCCCGGGAGTCGCTCGGCCGTGCGGGCCGTCATGTCCGCCGACGCGTCATGGCGGGGGAGGAACAGCGCTCGGCCGTTCCTCCCCCGCCATGACGGGCCGGACCTCAGACGACCTGGGCGGTGGGCAGGATGGTGATCTCGGTGAGGTTGACGTGACGCGGTACGGCGGCCATGAAGGCGACGGTCTCGGCGACGTCGGCGCTCTGGAGGACGTCGATGTCGTGGATCAGGTCGGCCATCAGCTTGGACGCGTCGGGGTCGGTGACGTGGTCGGGCAGCTCGGTGTCGACCATGCCGGGCTCGACGGTGGCGACGCGGACCATCTTGGGACCGAGTTCGACGCGGAGCAGCCGGGTGAGGTGGCTGATGTACGCCTTGGTGCCGGAGTAGATGGAGAACTTCGCCAGGATGCGGGTGGCCGCGATGGAGGAGGTGTTGATCAGGTCGGCGGGCCTGCCCTGGGCGGCGGAGTCCGTCAGGTGGGGGAGGAACGCGGCGATTACGTTCATCAGACCGCTGATGTTGAGGTCGATCTGGCGCTGCCAGTCGTCGACCTTCAACTCCTCGATGCCGGAGATGAGTTGGACACCGGCGTTGTTGAACACGAGGTCGGCCTTGCCGAAGCGGGCGGCGACCTGGTCGGCGGCGGTCTGGACGGCGGCGCGGTCGGTGACGTCGACGGCCAGGGCGAACGCGGTGCCGCCGGCGGCCTCGATGTTCTTGACCAGGCTGTCGAGGCGCTCCTTGCGCCGGGCCAGTACGACCACGGTGGCGCCCAGTTCGGCGAGGCGTTCGGCGGTGACGGCACCCATGCCGCTGGAGGCGCCGGAGACGACGGCGACACGACCGGCCAGGGGAGTGCCCGTGAGCAGAGCAGCAGACATCACAAAACCTCAATCTGTTTGATCGGGAGGGGTGGAGCTCTTTGATAGGGAGGGCTCGGAGGGTGGGGAGAGGCGGCCGTGGGTCAGGCGGCGTCGTCGTGCCCGGTGGCGGCGGACTTCTCGCGCCACGGGGCGAGATCGTCCTGCACCTGCTGGTACTTGACGTCGAGCCGCTCAAGGGTGTCGCGGCCCAGGTAGAGGTGCGTGGGCAGCTTCTCGGCGGACGCGACCTCGACGATGAGGGCGGCGCCCTTGACCGGGTCGCCGAGCTGCGCGTGGTTGGCCCGGTCGATCCAGTCCAGCGTCACGTGCGCGGGGGTGTCGTCGTAGTCGGCGATACGGTTCGCGGCCACGGAGAGCGAGCTGGAGTCGAGGAAGTCGGTGCGGAAGACACCCGGCTCGACGACCACCGACTGGATTCCGAACGGGGCCATCTCGGCCGAGAGCGCTTCGCTGATACCGGCGACCGCGAACTTCGACGCGCAGTACAGGCTGACACCGGGCTCGCCCTCGAAGCCCGAACGGGAGCCGATGTGCACGAGCTTGCCCGAGCCCTGCCTGCGCATGACGGGCAGCACGGCGCGGGTGACGTTGATCAGGCCGAAGACGTTGAGGTCGAACAGCGACCGGGCCTCCGCGTCGGTGATCTCCTCCAACGCGCCGAGCAGGCCGCGGCCCGCGTTGTTCACCAGGACGTCGATGCCGCCGAACCGCTCCACGGCGGCGTCGACCGCCTGCGGGATGCTGTCGTTGTCCGTGACGTCCAGGGCGACCGCGAAGACGTGGTCGGAATCCTTGAGATCGGCCGGCACACGCTCCGGGTTCCGTACGGCGACCACGACATCGTTTCCGCCCGCCAGGGCGGCCCGGGCGATTTCAGCACCGATTCCGCGGGAAGCGCCGGTGACAAACCACGTAGCCATTTGAAAAACCTCTTTCGTCGTTTCCCCTTTTCGGGGATTTCCTGTTGACGTATTCGAGTCTGCCCGTCGGTCATGGCGCGATGAAGGCCGTGCTTTTCCTGGGAGTCCCATACCTAGGAAGGCGGGGTGAACACGCGGGCGAAGCACTGAAGGCCACGCAGCGAACTGCGTGGCCTTCAGTGCTTTCCGCGGTACGTCCGGGGGATGAACTCGGCTCAGGTGCCGTGCGAGGGATTCTGCTGGTGAGGTACCTCGCGCGCGCTGATGGAACCCAGCAGGGACAGGCGATCCTCGGAGGGAGAACCAGGCTCCGCCTGGAGGATCACCAACTGCTGCCCCGGAGCGCTGCGGATGTTGAGGGCCTCGTGCCTCAACTCCAGTTCTCCCACGCCCGAGTGGTACATCTGCTTGACCTCGTACGGCGGGACCCGGGTGTACTCGCGTGCTTACAGGGAGCGGAACTCGGCGCTGCGCACGGACAGTTCACCGACGAGCTCCAGGATGCGGGGATCCTCGGGGGTGCTCGCGGCGGTCTGCTGAAGGTCGGCGACCGCGCGGTTCTTGGCCCGGTCCGCGTTCCGGTAGAAGGTCTTCGCCGCGGGGTCCAGGAAGAGCATGCGCAGTACGTTGTCGTGCTGCGCGAAGTCTCCGTAGAGGGCGTCGGCCAGTGCGTTGGTGGCCAGTAGGTCCTGGGCGTGGCCGATGATGAAGGCCGGTGTCCTGGTCCAGCCCTCGATCAGTTGCCGCAGGTGCGGGCGGACACGCTCGACCCGGAAAGGGGACTTCGTGCGGCGGGTGGCCGGCCGGCCCAGCCGGAACAGTTCCCGCTTGTCCTCCTCCCCGAGATGCAGCACGCGGGCCATGGCCTCCAGAACCCGCGGCGAGGGGCTCAGTTCACGGCCCTGCTCCAGCCGGCTGTAGTAGCTCAGGCTGACACCCGCAAGGGTCGCGACCTCGTCGCGCCGCAGTCCGGGCACCCTGCGTCGGCCGGCGCCGGGCAGTCCCGCGGCCGCGGGGGTGAGGCGTTCCCTGCGGGAGCGGAGAAACTGACCCAGCCCTTCAACCAGGTCGGGGCGCGTGTCGTTGTCCATGCTTTCGAGGCTAGGCGGAGAACGCCCGGAAATGGTGCGCGGACGGTGGGTGCGTTACACCCAGGATTGCGGGATGCACTCCGCCCCACGGCTACTCTGCGTATACGTTCTTGTCGCCTGGTGTCATATTGCACAACCTGGACTTCTGGTCGGCCGGAAACCATCTAGGCTTGCCGCATGAGCAATGGGACACCTTTGGGTGATTTCCTCAGAGCCCGTCGAGAAGCCCTCAAGCCGCACGATGTCGGTCTCCCCGAATACGGGCGACGTCGGGTGCCGGGACTGCGCAGAGAGGAAGTCGCGCTACTCGCAGGAGTCAGCTCCGACTACTACATCAGGCTGGAACAGGGGCGTGAAAGCAGCCCCTCCGCGCAGGTGGTCGAGGCAGTGGCCGTCGCGCTGAAACTGGACGCGGAGGCCGCCGACCATCTCAACCGCCTCTGCCTCACCGCCTCGCAGCGCCCGCGCGGCTGGGGCGAGGCGGAGGTCAGCCGGCAACTGTTGCAGCTGATGGACGGATGGGAGCACACCCCGGCCTTCGTGGTTGGCCCGGCCCTCGACATCATGGCGGCCAACTCCCTCGCCACGGCTCTCCACAGCGGATTCGACCAGTTCGACAACCTCGCCCGCATGGTGTTCGTCGACCCGGCAGGGCGCGAGTTCTACCAGGAATGGGAGCGGGCCGCGCACTCCTGCGTCGCCGAGATCAGGGCCGCCTACGGCCACGATCCCGAATCGGCCCGTATCGCCGAGGTCGTCGCGGAACTGTCCGCCCAGAGCGAGGAGTTCGCCGGTCTCTGGAAGATGCACGAGGTCAAGGGCAAGTCCCAGGAGGGCAAGCATCTCAAGCATCCCGAGGTCGGAGACCTGAACATCAAGTTCGCGGCTTTCACGGTCAACGGGGCTCCGCATCAGCAACTGGTCGTCTACCAGGCCGAACCGGCCGGCCCGACGGCCGCCGCCTTCGAGACGCTGAGGGCCATGGCGGTCGAGCCGAAGCAGGCGCGGGCCGCCGCGCCGGAGCAGGCCCAGTCACCGAGCTGACGTTGTTCCTGGGTGCGGCAGGACCAGGCTCCGGGGCGTAGCAGGACCAGGTGCCCGGGTGCGGCAGGACCCACGTTCCTGGGTGTGGCCCTTCAGTCCCACCCCCTGCACCAGGTTCACCGACTCATCGAACCCGGCCCCGTCATCCTGGTCACCACCAGGCATCGCGGCATCCCGAACGTGATGACCAACGGGTTCAACATGATGGTGCGCCACGCCCCGCCGCTGATCGCGTGCACGATCGGTCCCTGGGACCACAGATACCGGGCGCTGGTCGAGACCGGCGAGTGCGTCGTCTCGGTCCCGACGGCTGACATGGCCGCAACCGTGGTCGACATCGGCAACTGCTCGGGCGCCGACGTGGACAAGTTCGAGGAGTTCGACCTGACCGCCGTGCCCGGTGAGCAGGTCCAGGCACCGCTCGTGGCCGAATGCTTCGCCAACATCGAGTGCAGGGTCGCCGACACCAGCCTCGTCGCGCCCTACAGCCTCTTCGTTCTCGAACCCGTCAGGGCGTGGACCGACCCCTCGCAGCCGCAACCACAGCTGTTCCACCACCGCGGAGACGGAACCTTCACTCTTGACGGGCCGACCATCGACCTGAAGGACCGCATGACCAAGTGGCAGTACCTCTTGTAGCGCCGGTGCGTCCGGCGGTGACGAATTCCGGCGGGTCGGCCCCGACCAACTCGCGGTTCATCTCCCGGACCATCTCGCGGTTCAACCCCCGGACCATCTACCGGTTCAACGCACGGCTCAACGCACGGCTCAATCCCCGGATCGACGCCCCGGTGGAATTGCTCGTTGGCCGATTGCAAATGCCTCGGACCGGCCTCTGGGGCGCGAGGCGCTCCGCTATGCTCGCCCCCGTTCGAGTGAATGACGGCCGGTGGGCATTGACATCGCCGGGAAGGAAATGTGAGAGCGCGTGTTGTCCGGAGATGGCGATCACCAGGCGGGGACACGTTCGGGACGCGGCTCGGGACGCGGCTCGGGACGGCTGGTCGCCGGCCGGTACCTGCTCCACGACATCCTCGGCCAAGGCGGCATGGGCACCGTCTGGCGCGCCCACGACCAGCTGCTGGACCGCCCGGTCGCCGTCAAGGAACTCCACATCCTCACCCACGGCGACGAGGAACACCGCATCCGGCTGCGCCGTGCGGTCCGCGAGGCACGCGCGGTCGCACGGGTACCGCACCCGCACGTGGTGGGCGTCCACGACCTGGCCGAATCCCAGGACCGGCTGTGGATCGTCATGGAACTCATCGAGGGCCCCTCCCTGGCCCAGCACCTCACCGAACACGGACCGCTCACCGCGCAGCACACCGCCACGCTGGGACTACAGTTGCTCGACGCACTGGTGGCGGTGCACGCCGCCGGCACCCTGCACCGCGACGTCAAACCCGCCAACGTCCTGCTGCGCCGCGACGGCAACGCCGTCCTGACCGACTTCGGCATCGCGGTCCTGGACGACGGCGAGTTCCTGACCACCACCGGCGAACTGATCGGCTCCCTGGAATTCATGGCCCCCGAGCGGGTGATGGGAGCCGAGGTCGGCCCCGCCTCCGACCTCTGGTCCCTCGGCGCCACCCTGGCCACCGTCTGCGGCGGCCAGTCCCCCTTCCGCAGACCCGCCCGCCCCGCCACCCTGCACGCCGTCGCCTACGCCGAACCCACCCTCAGCGAACGGCTCGGCCCGCTGCGCCCGGTCATCGAAGCCCTGCTGCGCAAGTCCCCCCACGAACGCCCCACCACCACCCACACCCGCCAGGCACTGCACCACATCGCGACCGGCCACACGGACCCCGGACCACTGCTGCCCTCACCCACCGGACACACGACCCGGCCCACACCCACGCCCACGCCCACGCCCACGCCTGCGCCCGGGCCCCAGCTGGCCGACGCGGACACCCTCACCAGCGGCCGCCGACACCCGGCCCCCGCAGGACACAGCGGGCGGAGCGGGCAGACAGCCACGCACACCACCTCACTCCGGCCCACGCCCCAGCCCTCCTCCAGCTCCCGCTCCCGCGGCGCGAAGCGGCTGGGCTGGACCCTGGCCGCAACGGCCGTACTGGCGGCGGGCGTTGCCGGGAGCCTGTTCCTCACCGGAGTCCTGCCCCTGACGAAGGACCCGGTCACCACGACCACCCGGCAGGCCGTGAAATCCACCACCGGCTGGCAGCCAGTGCGAGGGATGACCATCCAACAAGGCGACAAGGTCACCGTCCGCTTCCTCTCGGGCCAGTGGACCGTCGACCACGTCAACATCCCCATGACCGGCCCGGCCGGCTACACCACCGCCATCGACCAGTCACTCGCCGGCGCCAAGGACTGCAAGATCAAACCCGCGGCACCGTTCGGCACCCTCCTGGCCCGCCTCACCGGCCAACAGAATCCTCCCCTCCACTCCGCCGGACGGAAACTGACCTTCACAGCAGCCGACGAAGGCACCCTGCAACTGGCCATCAACGACATCGCCGACCGATGCGTCCACGACAACAAAGGCACCCTGACCGTCCAAGTCACCGTCACCCACCAACCCTGATTGCCGAGCATTCCGATGACGCGGTCGAGAACTACCGCTCAAGCTCCGTGAGCTGTGCGTCGGTGCGCCGGTTCCGTCGGAGGCGTTCCGGGAGCGGTGTGCGGAAGTCGGGCAGCAGGTGCTGGGCGCGGAACGCGGACTTCAGGAAGGCGCGTACGAGACGCTCGCGGCGGGGGCTGATCCAGCCGATGCGATGGAGCCGGCAGACCCGCTCGCCCGCGAGGTAGCGGGTCAGATCGCTGCCGAACGCCCGGAAGGGGGCGGGGAACCAGCGCTCCGCGAAGAATTCCATCATCGCGGTCGCCACACGATGGCCGGACTCCGTCGGCTCGTACGGCCTGGACTCGAACTCGACGGCGAACGCGATCATCGCGTCCCAGTCCTTGGGGAAGGCCTCGTCGGACAGTGGGCCGGACTCGCGTTCCAGGAGGAGGAAGAGCGCCTCCGCCCATCGGTGCCAGGCGGTCTTCATGGGTTCGCTGGTGCCGGGCAGGCCCAGCGAGGTCTGGAGACGGTCGCCGAACGTGGCCAGCAGCACCAGTGGATAGACGAAGTCGTCGGTGTCGTCGAAGTTGCCGGGTAAGTGCGGGGTTCCCCGGGCGATGGCCAGGTGGATACGGTTCAGCCGCGCGGCGGCCCCGCGGCCCGCCGTACTGGACAAGCCGTCCACCATCCAGGCCATCAGGAAGTCGTTGCCGTCCTGGAAACGCCGGTGGGGCCGCCTCTCCAACTTCGAGGTGTGGGCCAGTGTGGCGGATCCGAAACTCGGCTGCATCATGCGCATGGTGCCCGGATAGATCATCATCGCCAGGGCGAACTCCGGGACGCGGTGGCCGACATAGAGCGAGACCATCCGCTCCCAATCGGTCTCCGGGTCCATCCGGGACAGTTCGCGGTCCACCCACTTGTATCCGCGGCGCAACGTCGGTTCCCCCTGTCTCCGACCATGCGTTGTGGCGTAGTGCTACCGGCCGCACGTCCGTCGGCTTCGTCCGCAGGACGGCGCATGATCCCCGTGGGGGAGAGGACGCTCCAACTCCTCCTCTCGATACCGCGGCTCGTTGTGACTTGGGCCATATCACCGGCGCCCTGCGAAGCAACCCTTCCCGGTGCGCGGGCGTCCTTCCCGGCGTCGTGTTCGGAGGATCAGGATCAAGATCAAGATCATGGTCAGGATCAGGATCAGGATGAGCCTCTGTCCACGCGTACTTGGAGCCGACTGAAAGGGCGCAGTCCATGGAGCTCGATCCCAATCTCTGCCTCGATGTTCCGGAGGGTTTCGACGACACGGATGCCGAGAGCCAGGTGCATCCCATAGCCAGGAAGCTGTTCCCGGCCACAACCGCCGCGGAAGCCTTCGGGAAAGCCCAGGAGTGGGTGGGGGAGAACCAGGTCTTCCTGCTGGATGTCTCATGGGACTTCGCGTACGACGAGGACGAGCCCTACACGCTGAGCATCTACTTCACGTTCGAGCTGGAACCCGAAGACGCCTGACGACGGCCGGCCGGGGGCACGGCAGGCGTACGTACGCCGTCGATCGTGCAGCAAATGCAAGGGGAAACCCCTCTGTGCTTAGCATCAGCCGGAGTTGCCATCCGTAGGGGTGGCAAGTGCGTTTGTGCGAGGTGGGTGTCCGGGTACGGTCATGCGGGAGGTGGTAGCCCGTGAGCCAGTCCCTCGCAGCTGCCCGTACAGCCGCCGGTCCCGTGGCGGAACTGGTGCTCGCCGGTGATCTGGCCCGCCCGGCCCGGCTGACGGTGCCCGATCTGCTCGCCTGGCCGCAGCGCGAGGCCGAGGTCAGCTTCGAGTGCGCCACCAGCGGTATCCGGCACCACCGCTTCACCGGACCGCTCCTGCACGACGTGCTGACGGCCGCCGGCCCCGCCTTCGACCCCGACCGCCGCAAGGACAGGCTGCGCTTCCTCATCGCCGTGTCCAGCGGGGACGGCCACCACGCGCTGCTGTCCTGGGCCGAGATCGACCCCGACTTCGGCCGCGCGCCGGTCCTGCTCGCGGTCGGCATCGACGACACCCCGCTCGACCGGGAGGGACCCCAACTCGTCCTGCCCCAGGACCGCTGCGGCGCCCGGCACATCAGCGGCATCGACACGATCCGCGTGGACGGCGGCTACACCCCGTGGACGGTGACACCGGCCGGCACGTGACACCAGCCGACGCGGTCGGCTTCCCGGAGCCCCGCCGCCCGCGGTCGGCCTCCCGGAGGCCGCCGCCAGGGGTCGGCCTCCCCGGACGCGCGCAGCCCGGCCCATGCTGTACGTCGGCACACCGGCACCCCGGGCGCGCAGCCCCCTCCCGCGGAGGTCACGCATGCAACTGCGCCAGCTGGAATACCTGGTCGCCCTCGCCCGCGAACGCCACTTCGCCCGCGCGGCGGCCGCCTGCTTTGTCTCCCAGCCGTCGCTGTCCGCCGCGATCCGCCGCCTCGAACACGAACTGCACGTCCCGATCGTGCGGCGGGGGAGACGGTACGAGGGCCTCACCCCGGAGGGCGAGGTGGTCCTGGCCTGGGCGCACCGCATGCTCGCCGAACGCGACGCCCTCCGCCAGGAGTTGTCCGCCCTGGGCGACGGCCTCACGGGCACGCTCCGCCTCGGGGTGGTCCCCACGGCGCTGCCTGCCGCCTCCCTGCTGACGACCCCCTTCTGCGACCGCCACCCGCGCGCCCGCGTCAGCATCGAGTCCCTGTCGTCGGCCGACATCACCCACGGGCTCGCCGAGTTCGAGCTGGACGCGGCGATGACGTACCTCGACGACGACTCGATGCGCCGACTGCCGCTGTACGAGGAGCGGTACGTCCTGCTCACCCCCACCGACGGCCCGCTCGCCGCGGCCTCCACGGCCCGCTGGGCCCAGGCCGCCGCCCTCCCGCTCTGTCTGCTCGGCCCGCGCATGCGCAACCGCCGCATCATCGACGAGTGCTTCGCGGCCGACGGCGCCACGGCCGCCCCCGCGATCGAGTCGGACAGCGTGGCGGGGCTGTACGCGCACCTCCCCGGCGGCCGCTGGTCCAGCGTGATCTCGCACGCGTGGCTGCACATGTTCGGCGTACCGGAGGGGATGCGGGTGGTGCCCCTGGAGGGGCCCGCCCATGGACCGAGGGTGGGACTGGTGACCGGCCCGGACGACCCTCCCTCCGTACTGGCCGCGGCGCTGGTGGCGGTGGCGCGGGAGGCGGGCGTACGGGAGGCACTGGACGAGCGGCTGCGGACGTACCTGGAAACCGCGGATACGGGTTGATAGCCGTCGGCTATACGGGCATAGCGAAGTTCGCTTTGACCAGCGCATTCGACCCGGAGGATCGTGAATTCCACCTTCCCGCACGGGAGTTGAGCCGAACTCCCGCACCCCGGAGTCGAGGAGCTGCGACATGGCCAAGGTGCTCTGCGTCCTGTACGACGACCCCACCGACGGATACCCGACCTCGTACGCCCGTGACGACCTCCCCGTGATCGACCACTACCCCGGCGGTCAGAGCGCCCCGACCCCGTCCGAGGTCGACTTCACACCGGGGCACCTGCTCGGCAGCGTCTCCGGTGAACTCGGCCTGCGCCGCTTCCTGGAGGCCGCCGGGCACACCCTGGTCGTCACCTCCGACAAGGACGGCGACGGCTCGGTCTTCGACCGTGAGCTGCCCGACGCGGAGGTGGTGATCTCCCAGCCGTTCTGGCCGGCGTATCTGACCCCGGAACGTGTCGCCGCCGCGAAGAACCTCAAACTGGCGATCACCGCGGGCATCGGCTCCGACCACGTCGACCTCGACGCCGCCATCGCGCACGGCGTGACGGTCGCTGAGGTGACGTACTGCAACAGCATCAGCGTCGCCGAACACGTGGTGATGATGACGCTGTCCCTCGTCCGCAACTACCTGCCGTCCCACCAGGTGGTGCTCGACGGCGGCTGGAACATCGCCGACTGCGTGGCCCGTTCGTACGATCTGGAGGGCATGCACGTCGGTACGGTCGCCGCCGGGCGCATCGGGCTCGCCGTGCTGCGCCGACTCGCGCCCTTCGACGTGAAGCTGCACTACACCGACCGCCACCGCCTGCCCGAGGACGTGGAGCGGGAACTGGGCCTGACCTTCCACGAGTCGGCCGCCGACATGGTGCCGCACTGCGACGTCGTCACCATCAACGCGCCGCTGCACCCGGAGACGGAAGGGCTGTTCGGCGACAAGTTGTTGGCCCAGATGAAGCGCGGCGCGTATCTCATCAACACCGCGCGGGCGAAGATCGCTGACCGGGACGCCGTGGACCGGGCGCTGCGCAGCGGCCAGTTGGCGGGCTACGCGGGCGACGTCTGGTACCCGCAGCCCGCCCCGCCCGACCACCCCTGGCGGACCATGCCGCACCACGGCATGACCCCGCACATCTCCGGCTCCTCCCTCTCCGCCCAGGCCCGCTACGCGGCGGGCACCCGGGAGATCCTGGAGTCGTGGCTGACCGGCCGCCCCATCCGCGACGAGTACCTGATCGTGGACGGCGGCGCCCTGGCGGGAACGGGCGCACACTCGTATTCGGTCACCAAATGACCGTGCACCGGTACTCGGCCCGCCAAGCGACCGCGCACCGATTCGGCCGCCGAGTGACCGCGCACCGACACGCAGCCACCAAGTGACCGCGCACCGGTGCTCGGCCACCAACTGACCGCCCTCCCGGTCGAGATGTGACCGGCGGAGGCCACCCCCGTTCCCTCAGGCGCGGTCGATGTGTACGTTCGTCGACTTCACCCGGGCGGTGGCCTCCACCCCGACCTCAAGACCCAGCTCCTCCACGGCCTCCCGGGTCAGCAACGACACCAGCCGGTGCGGACCGGCCTGGATCTCGACCTGGGCGGCTACATCGCCGAGCTTCACCGCGGTGACGATGCCGGGGAATGCATTGCGGACGGAGGTGTACGAGACGTCCTCGTCGCCTCCGCCGCTCTTGGCCAGCTCGACGGAGAAGGCGGCCAGGTCCCGCCCGTCGACGAGGCGCCGCCCGCCCTCGTCCCGGTGCGTGGCCACCCGGCCCGCGTCCGCCCACCGCCGAGCGGTGTCCGGACTCACTCCGAGCAGCCTCGCTGCCTGGCCGATCGTGTAGGACTGCATACGCGTCAAGATAGGCGATCAGGCGCCGACGTACGCCGCCAGGTGCTCGCCGGTGAGGGTGGAGCGGTCGGCGACGAGGTCCGCGGGAGTGCCCTCGAAGACGATCTTTCCCCCGTCGTGGCCGGCGCCGGGACCGAGGTCGATGATCCAGTCCGCGTGTGCCATGACCGCCTGGTGGTGCTCGATGACGATGACCGACTTGCCGGAGTCGACGAGCCGGTCGAGCAGACCGAGCAGCTGCTCGACATCGGCGAGGTGGAGGCCGGTGGTCGGCTCGTCCAGTACGTAGACACCGCCCTTGTCTCCCATGTGGGTGGCCAGCTTGAGCCGCTGCCGCTCGCCGCCGGACAGTGTGGTGAGCGGCTGGCCGATGGTGAGATAGCCGAGTCCGACGTCGGAGAGCCGCTGGAGGATCCTGTGCGCGGCGGGCGTGGCCGCCTCGCCGGAGCCGAAGAACTCCTCGGCCTCGGTCACCGGCATCGCGAGCACCTCGCTGATGTCCCGCCCGCCGAGGCGGTACTCGAGCACCGACGCGTCGAACCGCTTGCCGCCGCAGTCCTCGCAGGTGGTGGAGGTGCCGGCCATGATCCCCAGGTCGCTGTAGATGACGCCGGCGCCGTTGCAGGTGGGGCAGGCACCCTCGGAGTTGGCGCTGAACAGCGCGGGCTTCACGTCGTTGGCCTTGGCGAACGCCTTGCGGATCGGGTCGAGCAGCCCGGTGTACGTCGCCGGGTTGCTGCGCCGTGAGCCGCGGATCGGGCTCTGGTCGATCGACACCACACCCTCGTCGGTGGGGACCGACCCGTGCACGAGCGAGCTCTTGCCGGAGCCCGCGACGCCGGTGATGACGCTGAGCACCCCGAGCGGGATGTCGACGTCCACGTCCCGCAGGTTGTTCGCCGTCGCGCCGCGGATTTCCAGTGCACCGGTGGACTTGCGGACCTCCTCCTTGAGGGAGGCCCGGTCGTCGAGGTGGCGGCCGGTGATGGTGTCACCGGCCTTCAGCCCCTCGACGGTGCCCTCGAAGCAGACGGTGCCGCCCGCCGTGCCGGCGCCGGGGCCGAGGTCGACCACATGGTCGGCGATCGCGATCACTTCCGGCTTGTGCTCGACGACGAGCACGGTGTTGCCCTTGTCCCGCAACTGCAGCAGCAGGTTGTTCATCCGCTGGATGTCATGCGGGTGCAGGCCCGCGGTCGGCTCGTCGAAGACGTACGTGACATCGGTGAGCGATGAGCCGAGGTGGCGGATCATCTTGACGCGCTGGGCCTCGCCGCCGGACAGCGTGCCCGACGCCCGGTCGAGCGAGAGGTAGCCGAGACCGATCTGCACGAACGAGTCGAGGGTCTGCTGGAGCGCGGTGAGCAGCGGCGCCACCGACGGCTCCTTGACGCCGCGGACCCACTCGGCCAGGTCTCTGATCTCCATCGCGCAGGCGTCGGCGATGCTCTTCCGGTTGATCTTCGAGGACCGGGCGCCCTCGGTCAGCCGAGTGCCGTCGCACTCGGGACAGGTGGCGAAGGTGACCGCCCGCTCCACGAACGCCCGGATGTGCGGCTGCATCGCTTCCTTGTCCTTGGACAGGAACGACTTCTGGATCTTGGGGATCAGCCCCTCGTAGGTGAGGTTGACGCCGTTGACCTTCACCTTGGTCGGCTCGCCGTAGAGGAAGGCCTGCATCTCCTTCTTGGTGAAACTGCGGATCGGCTTGTTCGGGTCGAGGAATCCCGACTGGGCGTAGAGCCCCACGGTCCACTGGCTGTCCGACTTCCAGCCGGGGATGGTGAACGCGCCCTCGGCGAGCGACTTGGAGTCGTCGTAGAGCTGGGTGAGGTCGATGTCGGAGACCTTGCCCCGGCCCTCGCAGCGCGTGCACATACCGCCGGTGCGGTTGAAGGTCGCCTTCACGGTCTTGGTCTTGTCGGCACCGCGCTCGACGGTGATGCCGCCGCTCGCCCGGACCGAGGCGGTGTTGAACGAGTACGCGCTGGGCGGGCCGATGTGGGGCTTTCCGAGCCGGCTGAAGAGGATGCGCAGCATCGCGTTGGCATCGGTGGCGGTACCGACCGTGGAGCGCGGGTCCCCGCCCATCCGCTGCTGGTCGACGGTGATCGCGGTCGTCAACCCGTCGAGTACGTCCACCTCGGGCCGCGCCATCGTCGGCATGAAGCCCTGCAAAAAGGCGCTGTACGTCTCGTTGATCAGCCGTTTCGACTCCGCGGCGATCGTGTCGAACACCAGGGAGCTCTTGCCCGAGCCGGAGACACCGGTGAACACCGTCAGCCGCCGCTTGGGGATCTCGATGCTGACGTCCTTGAGATTGTTCTCGCGGGCGCCGTGCACGCGGATCATGTCGTGGCTGTCGGCATCGTGCGTCGCAGGCGACTGCGCGTCCGTCCTCGTGGTCCTGCTCATCGTGTCTCCCTCCGTGGGACGGGACCGCTCTCGCGGTGCTCCGTCGGCGTCGCCTGGCTCGATCGATCCGACCGGCTTCGAGCAGCATGTCTGGTTCTACTTCGTCGGCGCCGGTCGCGGCAACGGGACGCCGTCATTCCTGATCGGCGCTGTCGGCGGGGGTGGCCCGAGGCCCGCCCGGCCGAGGCGTCAGACCGACCAGCGGCCGTCGCGCATCAGCTCGCGGTCGTCCAGTTCGTTCACTTCGCGCCAGGCCTGGATGCGGCGCGGAGAGATACGGAACCAGCGGTACGGCGTCGTCAGCGTCCGCGGGTCGAAGTCGGTGTGCTCGGCGAACCGGTCACCCCTCTCCTTCGGCAGCGCGTCGAGCTCCAGGACCTCGACCTCGCCGTCGATCATGACCACGTCCCGGGTCGGGCCGAGGCCCAGCCGAACGGTCCGGGTGGCGGCCAGGTTCCTGCCGGTGGGGCTGTTCGTCGGCGTGGCCACCAGCAGCGCCTCGCCGTCCCAGTCGAAGGACAGCGGTACGAGGTAGGGCGTACCGTCCGCAGAGGCGCTGGCCACCCAGAGGTCGACGTCGTGGGCGAGCCGGTGCTCGGTGTCGCGACGACGCCGGTCGCGGCTGCGGGGAGCGGCGCTCATCGGTCCTGCAGCAGTCCGAGGACATTGCCGTCGAGGTCGGTGAAGGCTGCCACCAGGCGTCCGCCACCGACATCGTGCGCGGGCTCCTTCACGGTGGCACCGGCAGCCGTCACCTCGGCCAGCTTCGCCTCGATGTCCGGCACGTGCCAGTACACCACCGGCGAGCTCATGCCCTGCTGCCCACCGTTCGGCACCAGCCCGATGTGCTGGCCGGCGGCCTCGAAGCCGACGTAGTACGACTCGTCGGTCTGCGGCGCCACTCCGAGCAGCGCGGTGTACACCGCCTTGGCCGACGCCAGGTCGGACACGGGATGCAGCACGGTCTTGATTCCTTGTGTGGCAGAGCTGGTCATGGTCACTCCTGAAGCGGTCGTGTCGAAGCGCGGCGGGAATCCTGGCTGACTGGTGAAGCACATGGCAGTCACGCTAGCCGCGGCCCGGATGAGACGCTTCTCGATTCCTGACCGATGCGTTCGGCTGCCTCACCACGCACCAAAGGGTGACCGGAGAGTCGTTCCGCTCCGGCCGTTCCTGCTGGCTTGGCAGTCACTCCGAGGCCGACCGACCGGGCACCGGCAGCACCCGGTCGGGAACGAGTCCGGCGAGGTGGAACGTCTCGTTCGGGAGCGGTGTGCTGCCCGCGCCGAGGACGAACACGTTCACCGAGACCGGCCCCCGCAAGCAGAGGAAATCCTGTATCCCGTCCAGTATCCCGCGCCTCTCCCTACGGCCGTGAAGACCGGACGCCGTGCGGCGGTGCCGCGGTGGTTCCGCGGGTCACGAGGTGCGGGGCGATGACGGTCTCCGTGCCGGAGGGCTCCTCGCCCTCCAGCCGTGCGACGGCCCGGCCGACGGCGAGTTCGGCGAGGCGGGAGGCGTCCTGACCGACGGTGGTGAGGTCGATATGGGCGAGGCGGGCGAGGTGGCTGTTGTCGAAGCCGACCACGGAGATCTCGTCGGGGACGGCCACCCGGGCGCGGAGGAACGCGTCGAGGACGCCCGTGGCGCAGCGGTCGTTGAAGGCGAGCACGGCGGTGGGCCGTGGCCGGGCGTCGAGGAGCGCGCGGGCGGCCGTGGCACCGTCCTCCTCGGTCAGGCCACCGGGCAGAACGCGCGTACGGTCGGCGAGCCCGTGGCGGTTCATGGCGGTGCGGTAGCCACGGCGCCGGTCGGCGGCGCCGGGTGCCTTTCCGCCGTCGATGTGGGCGATGTCGCGATGGCCGAGGGCCACCAGGTGGTCGACGGCCTGGCGCGCACCCTCGTCGTCGGCGGTGCGCACGACGTCCACCCCGGCGGCGGCCGGCCGCAGCCGCCGCACCACGGAGACCACCGGCAGGTGCGCGGACAACTCGGCCAGCCGTGCGGCGGGGGCCTGCGGACCGAGCAGGATCAGGGCCTCGCACCGGTCGCCGAGCAGCGTCTCCACCGCCTGCCGCTCACTGCGGCTGGGCGCGACCGCGCTCAGGGCGACCTGGTAGCCGGCGGACTCGGCCGCCGCGTAGATGCCCTCCACGAGGTCGGTGTGGAAGGGATGCTGGAGGCCGAACTGCACCCCGAGCAGACGCGAGCGGTTGCTGCGCAGCAACCGCGCCCGGGAGTCGGGCCGGTAGCCGATCTCCCGCGCCGCCTCCAGCACCCGCTCGCGGGTCGCCGCGCTGGCGCCCTTGGCCTCGCGCATCACGATGGAGACCAGCGCCGTGGACACCCCGGCCCGTGCCGCCACATCGGCGAGGGTCGGCCGCCTTCCGTCGGGGACCACGGGGGTCGCTGGCATCGCCGGCCTCCCCGGTCGAGGTGGGTGACTCGGTCGAGGGGCGCGCCCCGCCGAGCTGTCTGCTTCCGCCGACGATCGTAGACCAAGAGTGAACGTGCTGGTCGGAGAGAACTGCAACGTTCTAGCTCGGGGCCGTCCCGGAGCTTGACAGGGCGCCCCGGTGGCTGGCGTACTGCTACTCCCGACTGAACCTAGAACGTTCTAGTCGGGGGTGCCGTGGCGAACCGAGAGAGGGCGAGCAGCGATGTTCACGTTGGCGGTCTGTGCCGAGATGGTCTTCCGGGACCTGCCGATATCCGAGCGGGCAGGTCGCATTCACGACGCCGGATTCCAGGTCGAGATCTGGGACTGGACCCGGCACGACCTCGACGCCCTGGCCCGGACCCCGGCCGAGTTCTCCTCGATGACCGGCTACATCCGTGGCAGCCTCACCGACGAGGACGGGGCCGCCGAACTCCTGCGTACCGCCGAGGAGTCGGTCCGCGCGGCCGAGCAGCTCAGCTGCCCCCGGCTGAACCTCCACGGCACCGGCCTGGACGGCGAGGGCCTGCCCGTGGTGCCGGTGACGAGCGAGCCCACCGGCGAGATGTGGATCGCCGCCCACCGTACGCTCACCCGCCTCGCCGAGCTGGGTGAGAGCGCCGGGATCACCTTCACTCTGGAGAACCTCAACACCGCCGTGGACCACCCAGGGGTGCCGTTCGCCAAGGCCGCCGACACCCTGGCCCTGGTCGCCGCCGTGGACCGCCCCGGACTGCGGATGAACCTCGACCTCTACCACGCGCAGATCGGCGAGGGGAACCTCGTCGAACTGGTCCGCCGGGCCCACGGCCTGGGCCTGATCGGCGAGATCCAGGTCGCCGACGTTCCCGGCCGCTGCGAACCGGGGACGGGGGAGATCAACTACCCGGCCGTCGCGCGCGCCCTCGTCGACCTCGGCTATGAGGGAACCGTCGCCATGGAGGCATGGGCCTCCACCGACAGCGACCTTGCTCTGGAGAGGTTCCGCTCGGCCTTCACGCCCTGACGGCGCCGCAATTCCATACGGCGCTGCGATTCCGGGCGGCGCCGCAATTCCACACGGGCCGCGTTCCGCGTGGCACCGCATTCCACACGCGTCCCTTCCCGCCAACGCCCGCCCCGCAGACGTACGGAGAACCCGGATGACCACACACCAGCCTCTCGCCGTCGGCCTCATCGGTGCCGGCCGGATGGGCTCCTTCCACGCCGAGACGCTCGCCCGCCGCCTCCCCGGTGTCCGCCTCGCCGCCGTCGCCGACCCGGCGCCGGGCGCCGCGAACCAACTGGCGGACCGGCTCGCGGACCAACTCGGCCGTCCCACGGCGTACACCGAGATCGGCGAACTCCTCGCCGACCCGCGGATCGAGGCGGTGGTGATCGCGACGCCGGCCCGCACCCATGCCGAACTGGTCGTGGCGGCGGCCCGGGCGGGGAAGGCGGTCTACTGCGAGAAGCCCATGGCCGTCACCCTCGCGGATGCCGACCGGGCCATCGCCGCGGCTCGCGACGCGGGTGTGCCGCTCCAGGTGGGCTTCAACCGTCGTTACGACACCGGCTTCCGCGCCGCCCACGACAAGATCGGCGCCGGTGACATCGGCACACCCCAATTGCTGCGCTCACTCACCCGGGATCCCAGGCTCGACGACCCGTCCCGTATCCCGCCGTGGACGATCTTCCTCGAAACCCTGATCCACGACTTCGACGCCCTGCGCTTCCTCAACCCCGGCGCCGAACCGGTCGAGGTCTTCGCCTGGGCCGACGCCCTGGTCCGCCCCGACTTCAAGGACCGGGGCCTGCTCGACACCGCCGTGGTCACGATCCGCTTCGACAACGGCGCCCTCGCCACCGCAGAGGCCAACTTCCAGGCGGTGTACGGCTATGACGTGCGCGGCGAGGTCTTCGGCTCCGCCGGCATGCTCACCATGGGCGACATCCGCCGCACCCATCTCACCTCGTACGGCCCGGACGGCGCAGCCGCCGACTGCGTCACCTACGACCAGGACCTGTTCCACGACGCGTACGTGGCCGAACTCGCCGACTTCGCCGACAGCGTCCGTACCGGTCGCACCCCCTTCGCCACCGGCGAGGACGCCCGGGCCGCACTGTCCATCGCGCTCGCGGCCGTCCGGTCGGTCACCACCGGCGTCCCTGTCGGCATCGCGGAACTCAAGGGTGAGTAGGGCCGAGTGAGGGCGAGGGAGGCCAAGTCGGGCCGGGAAAAGCCATGTTGGGCGCCCGGAGTGCGGACTCGACGGACCGTCAGTTCAGGTCCTTGAGACCCGTCGCCCGGCCTTCCTCGTCCCACTGGATCTCCAGGACGCGTTCGACGGCGTCGCGGTTGAGGGGGCCGAACACGTGGGGGAACAGGACACCTTCGTCGACCCCCGGCGGCGGGGTGGGATCCGGCGCCTCCCATACGCACCTCGCGGCGAGCCGGTCCTCGTCGAGGAGCAGTGCCAGCAGGGGCCTCGGCGCGTCCCGGTAGAAGGCGTTGACCACGGCCAGCGTGGTCGTCTCGTCGGGCGAGCAGTGGACGAAACCGTCCTCCGCGAGGGAGGCGGGGGCGTACGGCTGGTCGGGACGGGCGGTCCAGTCACCGAGCGTCACAGCGTGGTAGATCATGGGCCGGTTATACAACGGCGGGCGGGCATACGGGCATATCGGAGGCCCCCCGAGCCGGTTCCACCGCCTGCGCCCCGGGAGGCGTCGCGGCTTCGGCCCCGGGATGTGGCAGCGTGGGTGTGTGCCCCCGTGGACCAGTTGACGAGCTTCAGTCGCCGGACGCCGGACGCCGGACGCACGGGGCGGGGCCGTGCGGAACGTGAAGCCATGACGCAGAGGAGAGTTCGTGTCGAAGCCGCCGCTTCCCGAGGCCGTGGTCGCCATGCTGAGGAAGCCCAACCCCGCCGTCATCGCCACCCTCCGGTCCGATGGACAGCCGGTGTCCGCGGCCACCTGGTACCTCTGGGACGACGGGCGCGTGCTGGTCAACATGGACGAGGGCCGCAAGCGGCTCGACCACATCCGCAACGACCCGCGGGTCACCCTGACCGTGCTGGACGAGTCCGGCTGGTACACCCATGTGACCCTCATCGGCCGTGTCGCCGAACTGCGCGACGACGAGGGCCTGGCCGACATCGACCGGCTGTCCACGCAATACCTGGGCCACGCGTACACGAGCCGGAAACGCCGCCGGATCAGCGCGTGGATCGAGATCGACCGCTGGCACGGCTGGGGCAGTCACAAGGACAGCAACCAGGCGATGGGCTAGCCAGGACCTGCCGCCCTGCGCGACGGAGTCCGATGTCTGGTACCACCGACGCATGGGGATGGAGCGGTTCATAGGTATCGACCTCGCCTGGTCGCACGGCGGGGCGCGGGTCAAGCCCAACGAGACCGGGGTGGCCGCCGTCGACGGCCGCGGCGTGGTGATCGACTGCGGCTGGACGCGCGGGGTCGAGGAGACGCTGGAGTGGCTTGCCGGGACAGCCGTCGACGGATCGACCCTGGTCTTCGTCGACGCGCCGCTGGTCGTCGACAACCCGGCCGGCCAGCGGCCGTGCGAGCGTGACGTCGGCCGACGGTACGGGCGTTGGAAGGTGAGCGCGAACAGCACCAACCAGGGCTCTCCCCGCCAGGCCGGCGTCCTGCTGCGGAAAAGACTGCAGGAGTCCGGCTGGGCCTACGACGACGGCAGGGGCGGGCCCCCGACCGACGGCCTGGTCATGTCCGAGTGCTATCCGTACACGACCCTGGTCGGCGCCGAGGAGTTCGGCTACAGCCAGGAACGCCCCAGGTACAAGCGGCCGGGACGGAGACCGCAGCAGGGGTGGCGTGCGACTCGGGCGGCCACGTGCGACGAACTGATCGCGCGTCTCTCGGGCCTGGCCGAGGCCGATCCGCCGCTGCTCCTCGATTCCCACCCGGTGTCCCGGCAACTCGTGACCGAGCCCTCACCGGAGCGCGACGCCCTCTACAAGCACCGCGAAGACCTCATCGACGCCCTGCTCTGCGCGTGGACGGCGGCCCTGTGGTCCCGACACGGCCTGACACGCTGCCAGGTGCTCGGCACGGACAGCCTCGCACCGCCCGGCCACGCCCCCACCATCATCGCGCCCGCCCGTCCGGAACAGCGGCGGGGCGAGGCGACGAACTGAGCCCCGGAAAACCCGGTGCCGCGCCCCCGCCTGGTTCCCTAGACTCGCCCCACAACGCGCGCCGCACACCAACGTGGCGCGTCCCGTGACCAATTGAGGGGAGCCCGGCCATGCGTTACCGCACCGCTGTTGTTGTTCCCCCGTCGCGGTACGAGGTGATCCTCGTGTCTTCGGGTGTCCGGTGTCGGCTGCGCGGCCGGCCCCGGATGACCCTGACGAACGCCTGATCTCCGCACGCCCCACCCCCGCCCCGCATGCCCGTCCGCTTGCGGTTTGCGGCCGCGCGGGTTCCGGAGTGCCCGCAGGTCATGGCCCGTTCGTCAGGGAATTGCGCCGACCCCTTCTGGAACATCCTGAAAGGCCATGGGCCGTGCGTACCGAACCCCACCGAAATCCCGTCAACCCACTGACCACCGTCCGCAATCTGGGCATCCTCGCCCACGTGGACGCCGGGAAGACCACCGTCACCGAGCGGATCCTGTATGTCACCGGGACCACGCACAAGCGGGGCGAGGTCCATGACGGCACGACCGTCACCGACTTCGACTCCCAGGAGCGGGACCGGGGGATCACCATCTTTGCCGCGGCCGTGAGTTGTGGCTGGGACGGGCATCGGATCAACCTCATCGACACTCCGGGGCACGTCGACTTCTCCGACGAGGTCGCACGTTCGCTGCGGGTGCTCGACGGGGCGATCGCGGTGTTCGACGCCGTCGCGGGCGTCGAGCCGCAGAGCGAGTCCGTATGGCGCCAGGCCGACCGGTACGGGGTTCCGCGCATCGCCTTCGTCAACAAGCTGGACCGGGCCGGCGCCGACCTCGACACGGCTGTCGAGTCGATCCGGCAGCGGCTGCACCCGGCCCCGCTGGTCGTCCAGTTGCCGATCGGCGCCGAGGACGGGTTCGGCGGGGTCGTCGATCTGCTGCGTATGCGGGCGTTGGTCTGGGCCGAAGGCCGTGACTCGGTCGAGGAGAGGCCCGTACCCGATGCGCTGGTCGACGAGGCCCAGCGGCGGCGTCGAGTGCTGGAAGAAGCGGTTGCCGAACTTCATCCCGGAGCGCTGGAGGAGTTCTGCGCGGAGTCGGCCGTCTCCGCGCGGACCCTCGAAGGCGCGCTGCGCGACCTGACCCGTACCGGTGACGGGGTGGTCGTGCTGTGCGGCTCGGCCTACCGCAACCGGGGGATCGAGCCGCTGCTGGACGCCGTGGTGGCCTACCTGCCCTCGCCGTTGGACGTACCCGCCGTGCGCGGTGTCCGGGACGGGGACGGAGGAGAGGAGGAGCGGGCTGCCGACCCCGCGGCGCCGTTCGCGGCACTGGCGTTCAAGGTGAACGCCACGGCCACCGGGCGGCTGACCTGTCTGCGGGTGTACTCGGGAACGATCCGGAAGGGAGAAGCTGTGACCGTGTGGGACGCCGGCGCGCCGCGTACCGAGCGGATCGGGCGGATCCTGCGCGTCCAGGCCGACCGGCACGCCCAGTTGGACCGGGCGGTGGCCGGGGACATCGTCGCGGTGGTCGGGCTGAAGACGGCCCGCGCCGGTGCGACCGTGTGCGCGCCCGGAGCCCCGCTGGTCCTCGAACCGCCGACCACGGCCGAGCCGGTCGTCTCCGTGGCGGTCGAGGCCCGTGCCCGTACGGACACGGACCGTCTGGTGTCGGCGTTGGCGCGGCTGGTCGAGGAGGACCCCTCGCTGGTCGTCCGGACCGACCCCGAGACCGGACAGACACTGCTGTCCGGCATGGGCGAACTGCATCTGGAGGTGGCGGTGGAGAAGATCCGGCGCGCCCACGAGCTGGACGTCCGGGTCGGCCGGCCGAAGGTGGCGTACCGGGAGACCGTCGTACGTGGGGTCACGGGACACGTCCACCGGCACGTCAAACAGGACGGCGGCGCGGGGCAGTTCGCGCATGTCGTCCTCGACGTGGAACCCCTGCCGGACGCCTCGGACGCGGCCGGTGACAGTGCGACGGGCTTCGAGTTCCGGTCGGTCGTCGTCGGCGGACGTGTACCGCAGGAGTATGTGCGGGCGGTGGAGGCCGGTTGCCGGGACGCGCTGGGCGAAGGGCCGCTCGGCGGTCATCAGGTGACCGGGCTGCGGGTGGTCCTGACCGACGGCGCGACCCATTCGAAGGACTCTTCGGAGATGGCGTTCCGGACGGCCGGACGGCAGGCGCTCCGGGAGGCACTGCGCGCCTGCGCGATGGTCCTCCTGGAACCGGTGGTCGAGGTCACGGTCACCGTGCCCGAGGACTTCCTCGGCGGGGTGCTCGGCGACCTGGCGGCGCGGCGCGGACGGGTCACCGACTCGACCACGCGCGGGGGAGCGGGAACGGGAGCGGGCACGGCGGTGCTCACCGCCACCGTGCCCCTGGCCGAGCTGTTCGGCTACGCGACCCGGCTGCGCAGCCGGACGCAGGGCCGGGGAGTCTTCACCACCCGGCCCACCGGCTACGCCCCCGCTCCGGCAACGGTGTCGGCATCGGCGGAGGCTTCGGCATGAGTTCGGTTGCCGACGGGACACCTCGCCGGTAGCCGGAGCCGCGGTCCGGTCCCGCCCGCGACGACGGTCCTGCCCGCGACGACGGTCCTGCCCGCGACGACGGTCCCGCCCGCAACGACGGTCCTGCCCGTACGCGGGCGGGACCGTCACTCCGCCGGATCCATCGGACCCGGCGGGCGCGTACCGGCGTCCTCGTCAGCGCAACGCGTCGCGCAGCAACCGCGCGTTCTTCACCGCCTGGCTCGATCCCTTGCGGTCGGCCAGCGCCGTGACCTCGGCGATCTCTCCCTTGGCGCCACACCGGGAAGCGCACTCGACGGCGAGTGCCAGCAGAGCTGCCGTGCCCCGGACCTGGGTGTCGCCCAGGAGACCGGGCAGGGCGGCTCGGAGTACGGACCACACGGTGGCGTACGCGCCCGTCTCGGCGGCGGCTCGCAGCGAGCCGCTTGCCTTGTCCGCGTTGGACAACCCGTGGTTCAGCAGCGCCTCCGACTGCCGTCCGAGCAGGTCCGTGTCCAGCTGCTTCCGTGCGGCGAGTACCAGCATGGCGTCCACCACCGCGTCGCCGTCAATCTGCTGGAGCAGTCCGAACGCGAGGGCGAGGTGCACGGCGTAACCCGCCGGCCCGCCGGACTCCGCGACATACGGCAGGTTGCGGGGCCACCCACGGTGGGACATGCGCGGCTCGAAGTAGTCGCGTGCCATCAACTCGTCGCGGTGATGCGGCAGTTGGGCCACCCAGAAGGGTGCCATCGGGTCGGACAGGCCCGAGTTGCCGACGTACGGCCCGATCAGGGCCGCGGCGACCCGCGGGAGCGGGGGATCGATGTCGACTCCGGGGTATGCGGGTGTCCACCACCCCTGCGACGCGGGCTTCGGCGGCTTGCAGTGGGGCCACCCCTTCGGCTCCGAGTCCTGGTGTGCCGGGCCGCCCTCGCGCAGCCAGCGGGCCAGCCGTCGTCCGGCGTCGGAGGCGAGTGACTCGGCCGCGCGGAGCACCTGTTGGTCCGCTGTCGGCGTGACCCGCAGCAGAGCCTGTGCCAGGTCGACGGGCGCGGGGGTGACACCGAGCTCGTCGAGCGCCGAGATCCGCTCCACCAGTACGGCGGCGTCCAGCGCGCCGGTGGCGAAGGTCGGCACGGCCAGCAGGAACGGCTGGGTGCCGGACTCGATGACCTCCATCGCCTCGGCCAGGCGTGCCGCGAGCATCGAGCCGGCCAGCGAGTAGCTGCGGCTCGGGGCGGTCCGGTTGATGTGGACGGCCCGGTGCATGATGGCGACGCGGCTTCTCGGCTCGTCGCCGCGCAGCGCGCGCGCCACGTCGTAGAGGTCGGACTGCACCCAGTCGACATTGCTCTTCGGTTCCGTGCGCATGACCGGCTTCAGTACCTCGGCCAGTGCGGTTCGGTCGAGGTGGGCGTGCCGGACCAGTCCGTCCAGGGCGCGCTCGAACGCCACCACGTCCTGGTCGTTCGCGACGACCGCCGCGACCTCCTGCGCGACCTCGACGGCCGTCGCGATGGGGCCCGGCACCGGGCGCGGCTCGGGCACGGCGGGCAGTACGTCGGCGTACGGCTGCTCGGTGCCGGCGTCCTGCGGTGCGCCGGGCTGTCGGGGTGTGCCGAACAGTTCGGCGGCTCGCGCCGACAGCCCCGGGCTGAGCTGTTCGGCGGCCGTCCGCAGCTCCCGCAGCACCGAGTCGTCGGCGGCCTTGAGGTGTTTTGCGATCAGCTTGAGCGCCTGCTCCTGCAGCGTCATCTCCCGGTGACCGAACGTCGCCGCCGCGTCGACCAGAGCACGGCCTGCCCGCGCCGGATCCCGCCGCACCACCCGGTCGAGCCACCCGAGTTGGGCGCGCACCAGCTTCTTCTCCGGTCGGAGCAGGACCCGTTCGCACGCCTCGGTGAACAACTCGGGCTCCAGCAGCCCCGCTTCGTCCAGCCCGATCAGCATTTCCTGGGCGTACGTGGCGACGGGCAACGACCGGTCGAGCAACGCCAGGTAGTCCCGCACCACGAGCGCCTTTTCGGCCGGTGTGGGGGCCAAGGCCCGCAGGAACACCATGAAGGGCGCGATCTCCATGCGCGTACCGTCTTCGAGGAGACGCCCGAGAAGATGCTCGACCAGCGCGGTGCGTTCGCGGGCCACCGCGGCGTGTTCGGCAGGGGTGAGCGCGAGTGCTTCCAGCGTGACCACCGCCTGCGCCCCGTGCGGCGGATCGCCGACCATGTCCGCGAAGAGGTTGTGGATCAGCTCGGCACGGTCGACGACGCCTTCGGCAGCGAGGCCGACGAGCGCTTCCAGCGGCCGTTCCGACGTGTGCGGGGCGAAGACGAGGCGCCCTGGTCGGGCCACGGCCAGTGGAAGGAGCTTCGGGGTGAAGTCGTCTCCGCGCAGCCGCTCCAGGAAGTCGGTACCGGGTGCTCCGCCCAGCACCCGCGGCTGCCGCTCCGGGCTGTCGGCGCGGTCGTACAGCCACGCCAGGACGAACTCGTGCGAGGTCGGCAGCGGACAGCCGGTGTCGCGGACGAGGTGCTCGGTGACCGCGAACACCGCGCCGGCGGTCGTCGCCCGTTCGCCGAGCTGCGCGACCAACTCGGTCCGCCATGCGACTGGGTACAGGTCCAGGAGGTCCACGGTCCAGGCGTCCATCGTGAAGTACGCGTACGACCGGATCCAGGCCGCCGTGGCCTCGGGGGTGACCTGACACCCCAGTCGGGCGGCGAACATGGCGATCCTCTGCGCCTCCGTGCTCTCACGCCGGGCGATGACCTCGAAGTGGGCTGTCAACTCGGTGGCGCACGCCCCTCGCTGATCCGGCGTCAGCGCACCCAGTTCCCGCACCACTCCGGCGACGTCGCCGGCTTCCACGAGCTCGATCAGCTTCATCGTGCCGCCTTCGTCGTCGTGTCCCTGACCATGCTCACCGCGAGCGCGTGCTTGCACGGGCCGCGTCCTCCCCGGTACTTCGCCCACCACAGACAGGTGCAGCTCAGTCGTCCCGTGTCGTCGGCGCGGACCACATGGACGTGATCGCCCTTCCCGACCCGCGCAAGGGCGCCGTCGAGGCGGACCGCCCCCTCCGCGACCAGCGCCCGCGCACCGCGCAGCCGGGGATTGCGTGCCTCCGCACCGCCCGCCGAGAACGGCAGGTGCCGATGGAAGTGAGCCTCCTCCGCGAGGTCGTAGCCGATCTGTCCGGAGGTCCCCAGCACCGTCAGCGCGGCGCGCACCCGCTCGGCGGGCAGGCGGGCCTGCCTGGACAGCTCGTCCACGTCGATCCTCGGCTCCCAGGCCAGCAGCGCGGAGACCAGGTCCGCGTCGTCCGCCGCCGCACCCGTGGCGAGATCGTGCAGTACGCCGCCTTCGCCGGAGAACCCCCGCGAGGCGTTCTGGGAGAGCATCAACGTCAGCCGCATTCCCGGCAGTTGCACCTCCCAGACGACGGCTGCCGCATCGGACTCCGCGCGGACCGGGGCGTACACCCGCACGGTCGTCGCGTGGCGCAGCACCTGCTGGAGCGCCGGCAGTCGTTCGGGGCCCGGCAGGCACACGGCGTCCGGTGACGGTCGGCTCGTCGGGCGCAGGGTGCGGCCGCCCACGGGCACCACCCAACGCGTCGTACGGGCACTGGACCGGAGGGTGGGGCGTGGCAGTGTCCGCACGAAGGCGGACGCCTCCGTCGCCGGGATCTCCGCGCGCAGGGTGAAGCCCGCCGCGAGCACCTGGGCCTCGGCGAAACCACGTAACCAGCGTTCGGGCAGCGGGACTTGCTTCTCCACGAACTGTCCGTCGAGTGTCGTGACCTCCAACTTGCCCGGTCCGACGGTCAGTTGCAGGGGGTCGAGTCCGCCGATCCTGGCGAGGGCCCTGCGGAGCGGGGAGTTGATGTCGACGTTGGTGGTCCCGTGGCCGACGTCGTCACCGTCGAGACCGGGAGCGAGGACGTCGAGGCGCGCGTACACCCCGCAGCAGCCGGAGAAGGACTCCATCCGCAGCCGGTCTCCGTCGGCCGTCACCACCGGGTCCAGCGAGGCGGACGCCGTCGGCTGGTAGTAGCGGGTGGCCGCCACGTCGGCGACCGTCAGCAGCGCCGCCGCGGCGGCGGCCGGCGCGGTCAGGAACCCGTGGAAGAACCGCGGGTTGGCGACCTCGCCTGCCGGGGTCGCGCCGCCCGAGGTCTCCAGCGCGAGGGTGCGTCCGGCCGCGGACTCGCTGACGGCCGAGGGTTGTAAGTAGGTGTACGAATGTATGAGTGATGTCACGCGGCCACGCTAAGGCCGGCCACTGACAAGGGCGGTCGCGTCACCGAGGAACCCCGGTTCGCCACCTCGGCCGCGGGGCGGGGCGTGCCACGTCTCACCCGGCTCCCCCACCCATGTCTGTTCGACTCGTGCGGCACACCCTGGAGGAGAAAGCCCGACGCCCGGCACCTCCCGAAAACGCTTGCCCCGCTTGCCTCTTGACGAAGGTCGGGCGGGGCGCGCTCACGGTCGTGACAGGATTCGCCGCTTTTCTGTGAGGCTCGCTGTTGCGGCCGTGCAGTCGCAAAGCTGTGACTAGACTCGCGCCCCATGCGTAGCGCCAGCCCCATCCGGCAGTGGAAGACGACATCCCCTCGCGCATCGCGCGCCGACGTTCACGGCTGGAGAAGAACGACCCGGCACATGGACCCCCGAGGCGGCCGGACGCGCCTCGACCTGCCGGGGGAGCACGCCGGACACACCGCTCGCGAGCCGTACCGCATACCCGCCGAGAGGGGGGACGACGGCCCGTGAAGGCTCGGCACAAGCAGTCCCGTGACCCCCGCGCACACTGGCTGCTACTGATCCTCGTCCTGCCCGCCATGTTCGCGGCCCTGCTCTTCGAGGGCTGGACGAACCACGAGGTGGACGCCGCGACGACGAAGTCCGCGTGCACCTCACCCGCACCCGATGCCGTGGCCGCCGGCGGTCCCGTGGTGGGGATCAACGGCAACGGGATACAGACCGGCTCGATGCCCGCCCGCACCGTCGCGCTCACCTTCGACGGCGGCCCCGATCCCGTGTGGACCCCGCGCCTGCTCGACCTGCTGCGACAGCACCGGGCCCGCGCCACCTTCTTCCTCTTCGGCTCCCAGGCGGCCCGCCATCCGGACCTGGTGCGGCGGATCCGCGCCGAGGGACACGAGATCGGCTCGAACACCTACACCGGGGGCGCCCTCGGTGAGGCGTCGTCCGTCCGCTTCGCCGCCGAACTGGACCTGACCCAGGCCGCGTTGGCGGGCACCACCGGCATCCGCACCAATCTGCTGCGGATGCCGCGGACCACCTCGCCCGACACCCTCTGCGGCCGCGAGTGGACCGCCGCGCGGCGCGCCGCCGCCCAGGGATACGTCCTCGTCGCCGCCGACAAGGGGTCCCGGAAACCGGCTCAGGGCCTGGTCCGACAGCTCAGCCAGACGGCGACCGCGTACCGGGAGACGGAGAAGCTGCTCAAGAACCCGGGCGTCGACCGCTTCACCACCGTCTCGGCCGGCCTCCGCCTGACCCCGTACGAGCCGGTCTCGGCCGTGGAGCGATGGCGCGGTACGGCCCTCGTCTGGGCCACCACCCTCGGGCGCGCGTTCTCGAACGCGATGACCTGGATACTCGGTATCGCGGGTGCTCTCGGGGTGCTGCGCCTTGTGCTGCTCGTCGTCTTCGCCCGGGCGCACGTCCGCCGGCTCGAACGCTCCCGGCCCGGCGCGCCCTGGCTGCGGGAGGTCACCGAACCGGTGTCGGTGCTCGTGCCCGCCTACAACGAAGAGGCCGGGATCGAGTCCACCGTCCGTTCGCTGCTCGCCTCCGACTATCCGCAACTGCAGATCATCGTCATCGACGACGGCTCCACGGACCGTACGGCCGAACTCGCCGAAGGCATCGAGGATCCGCGCGTGCTGGTGGTCCGCAAGCCCAACGGGGGCAAGGCCGAGGCCCTCAACACCGGTCTGGCACACGCGAGTCACGACATCCTGGTCATGGTCGACGCCGACACCGTCTTCGAACCGGACGCCATCCACCACCTGGTCCAGCCGCTCGCGCACCCCGCCGTGGGCGCGGTCAGCGGCAACACGAAGGTCGGCAACCGGCGGGGCCTGCTCGCCAAGTGGCAGCACCTGGAGTACTGCTTCGGCTTCAACCTCGACCGCCGGATGTTCGAGGTGCTGGAGTGCATGACCACCGTCCCCGGCGCCATCGGGGCGTTCCGCCGGGACGCGCTCATCGGCGTCGGCGGGGTCAGCGACGACACCCTCGCCGAGGACACCGACCTGACGATGGCCCTGTGGCGGGCGGGCTGGCGGGTGCTCTACGAGGAGTCCGCCGTCGCCTGGACCGAAGTGCCCACCTCGCTGCGGCAGTTGTGGCGTCAGCGCTACCGCTGGTGCTTCGGCACGATCCAGTCGATGTGGAAGCACCGCGGTGCCGTCCTGGAGATGGGCGTCGCGGGACGCTTCGGCCGGCGCGGACTCACCTACCTCGCGCTCTTTCAGGTCGCCCTGCCGCTGCTCGCGCCGGTCATCGATGTATTCGCCCTGTACGGCGTGCTGTTCCTCGACCCGCTCACGTCGGCCGGGGTGTGGTTCGGCTTCATGGGCGTCCAACTGGTCTGTGCCGGTTACGCGTTGAAGCTCGACGGCGAGCGCGTACGGACCTTGTGGTGGATGCCGTTCCAACTCGTCGTCTACCGGCAGCTGATGTACCTGGTCGTCATCCAGTCCGTGGTCGCCGTGCTCCTCGGCAGCCGGCTGAAGTGGCAGCGGATGAAGCGTTCGGGCACGGCCGCTGAACAGATCGAGGGTCCGACGCCGTATAAGAGCGTGCCGACGAGATGACCCCATGTGGTGAGGGACTGGACAGGCCGATGAGCGAAGGGACCGACCTGCCGGTGGGCTACGACCGGAGCGGTGGAGCGACTCGACCGCCCAGTGCCGTCACGGGCCGGGTGGCACGCGGAAACGCGTCCCCGCCCTCGACACGTACGGCACCACTGCCGGGCATGCCCTCACCCGCCACCCCGGGACGCACCGGGCACGGACGCCGGCCGCCGGGGGGCGAGGGAGGCGGCAGGTCTCCCAAGCCGCCCCCCACCCGGCGCCGCAAGGTCACGAGGCTCGCGATCCTCCTGGTCGTCGCGCTGGTGGCGTCCGCCGCCGGGACGTATGTGTGGGCCGACACCAAGCTCGACCAGGAGGTCGACCTCGGTGCGCTGCGGGACCGCCCGCAGGAGGGAAAGGGCACCAACTACCTGATCGTGGGCTCCGACAGCCGCGCCGGTCTGTCCGAGCAGGCCAGGAAGAGCCTGCGCACCGGCTCGGCCGAGGGCCGCCGCACCGACTCGATGATCCTGCTGCACACCGGCGCGAACGGCACCACGATGATGAGCCTGCCGCGCGACTCGTGGGTGACGGTCCCGCCGTACGTCCGCCCCGAGACCGGCAGGAGCTATCGTGCCGAGCCGAACAAGCTGAACGCGGCGTTCTCGCTGGGTGGCCCCGACCTGCTCGTGCGGGCCGTGGAACGCAACACCGGGCTGCACATCGACCACTACGCGGAGATCGGCTTCGCGGGCTTCGTCGGGGTGGTGGACGCGGTCGGCGGTGTGGACATGTGCCTGGACCGTGCCGTCAAGGACGAGAAGTCCGGCGCGGACCTGCGCCAGGGCTGCCAGACCCTCGACGGCGCCGAGGCGCTGGCGTTCGTCCGGCAGCGCAAGCAGGAGGCCGAGGGCGACCTGGGCCGCACCCGCAACCAGCAGAAGTTCCTGACCGCGCTCGCCAAGAAGGCGGTCACCCCGGGCACGCTCCTCAACCCGTCCAGGTCCTTCCCGACACTCGGCGCGGGCCTCGACACGCTCGTGGTCGACAAGGACACGGGCCTGCGGGACCTCATGTCGCTGTTCCAGGCGATGCAGAGTGTCTCGGCGGGCAACGGCAGGCAGATCAACGTGCCCGTCTCCGACCCGGGCTTCGCCACCTCAAAGGGCAGCGCCGTGAAGTGGGACGACCGTCGGGCCCAGCAGCTCTTCGCGGAACTGCGGGACGACCGGCCGGTGACGCTCCCGCCCGGGAAGTGACCTGCCCGGTTCGGGGAGCGCCGGTCCGGCCGACCGGACATGTGTCGCGCCGGACGGCCGGAGATGTGTCGCGCCGGACGGCCGGAGGTGGGTCAGACCGGCTGTGCGGAGGAGCGCAGCGCCGGGGCGAGGACCGGGTCCGGCATCTCGCGGGTGTGGGGGAACTCCGCCGCCCGGTGCTGGAACGAGAGGATCTTCGGGTTCAGGACGACGCCGTCGCGGATCTCGATGGCGTTGCTGATCGTGGCGTCCGCCTCCCATGCGGCGGGCCCGCTCATCACCTTGCGCAGATAGGGGAGGAGCGCCTCACTGATCTCCCACGTGGCCGAGTTCCACAGGTGGGACGGGCTGTGGTCCACCCCGTAGTAGTGGCAGCCGGGACCGACCGTGGGCATCGGATCGCCGAAGGTCGTCGGGCGGGCCCAGGTGAAGCCCATGCCCTCGTCGCAGGCGACGTCGACGAAGAAGGTCCCCGGCTTGAACAGGGCCAGCTCCTCGTCGGTGACGAACGTCAGCGGCGCGTCGGTGTCCTGCCGGATGCAGTTGACGATGATGTCGAAGCCGGACAGGTACTCCGCGAGCGGTACGGGGCCGAGCCCGGTGAGCGCCTGCAGTCGCGTGGGATCGTCCGCACGCTCCTCGAAGTGGCCCATCACGACGGACGGCATGGGCGAGGCAACCGCCGCCGCGGCGCGCTGGGTGAGCACCGTGACGTCGGAGACCCCCATGGCGCCCAGACCCGTGACCGCTCCGCGTGCCGTGGCGCCGAAGCTGATGACCACCGCGCGCATCCGCCGCCCGTAGCTGCCGGTCAGCCCGCCGAGCTGCAGGGCGTGCAGCACCGAGCAGTAGCCCGCGAGCTCGTTGTTCTTGTGGAACACATGGACACTGAAGGCGCCCGTGGACGTCCAGTGGTTCATGGCCTCCCAGGCGATGAGCGTCAGCTGGCGGTCGATGCCGAGCTGGGTCATCGTCTCGTCCTGGACGCAGTGCGGCCATCCCCACAGCACCTGGCCCTGGCGCAGTGCGGCGACGTCGTCGTGCATCGGCTTGGGCAGCAGCAACACATCGCACTCGTCGAGGAGTTGCTCGCGGGGGAGCAGGCCCGCCACCTGGGGCCGCAGCGCATCGTCCGCGACGCCGAACCGTTCGCCGTAGCCCTGTTCGAGGAAGATCTTCTCGCGTACGTCGGGTGCGATCCGGCCGAGGTGGGCCGGGTGCAACGGCAGGCGGAACTCGTTTTCCTTGTGGGAGGAGGCGAGTACTCCGAGACTCAGCAGGCTCATGCGCTTCCTCATCATCATTTCGTTCGTGTCATGGCGTTCGCGCCAGATCGTTCTCGTCGTGCTGCGTGCTGCGTGCTGCGTGCGGCTGTCCGGTCTCCGGTCAGGAGCCGCCGGGCCGGTGCCCGCGGACGCGCTCGGTCAGCGGGAGCGGCGCCTCGTCCAGACCGTTCACCGACCCGCACGCCATGCGCGCACACGTCCCGTGGCAGGCGAGCAGCTGCTTGCCGTCGCGGTGGGAGACCACCACCGCCTCCGGGTCGGGCGCGTTGCGGTAGTCGGTACCGCAGATGAGACAGGCCAGCCCGGAGAGCATCTCGGCGGTCGGTTCGGGACGGCCGCGGCGGTGGCCGGAGATCGAGTCCTGTGAATACATGTATCCGCATCCTCTTGATCGGTTCAGAGCCGTGCGAAGGACGCCGAAATGCCTCGGAGGCATCCCGGTGGGCGGGAAATTCGCTACCGCGCTGCGCGGGAACGGATACGGAAGGCGGCGAGACGGTACGAGCCAGAATGCATGTGCGGCCCATTTCCGGCCGGATCCGAGGTGCGCCGGCCTGTGCCGTTCCCCGAGGGCGACGCCGAAACGGATGACGGCATGCGAGGTGCGCTCGGTCCTCCAACCGTACTCCCCTCCGGACCCGCCACGTGCCGCATCCCACACCCCGGAGCCCGCCCGCCGGGGCGTCACAGGGCCGTCCGGGGCCCGACCGGGAACGTTGCCGACATCCCGGACGTTGTAGGGAGTGGTTGTAGTTGAAGTTTGCGAACGTGGAAGCGCCCGCGGAGTTTCGACAGCGGGCGTTTCGTCGTTTCGGGGGTTTTCTTCGACGGCTGGCGACCGACAGCCCGGGATCGCGCGAGCGCGCGACCTCCCGCACGGCTCGTCATCTCGAAGGAGACATCACATGGCTCAGGGCACCGTGAAGTGGTTCAACGCGGAGAAGGGTTTCGGCTTCATCACCCCTGATGAGGACGGCGCCGACATCTTCGTGCACCACTCGGCGATCGACACCGAGGGTTTCCGCTCCCTGGCGGAGAACCAGCGGGTGGAGTTCACCGCGAGCCAGGGCCCCAAGGGCATGCAGGCCGACCAGGTCCGCGCCCTCTGAGGACATCTCGTCGGGACAGGCCCGCACCGCGGGCCTGTCCCGTGCTGCATGCGTCTGCATGTTCCGCATCCACGCACTGCCGTACGGGCTCCTCGCGTCCGGCGCCCTGCCCCCGCGCCGGCGGTATCGGCCCGGGCATCCCGAAAGGAAGACCGTGAGCACTGACTTCATGCACCGGGGCAACGATCCGACGGCCCTGCACGCCGAGACGACGAAACCCCCGCCCGCCACCCGGGGCAGCGACTACGCAGCGCTGTCCCGTGAGGTGAAGCAGCGCGGGCTCCTCGAGCGACGCCCCGGCTACTACAGCGTCAAGGTCGGCGCGAACCTGCTTCTGCTGGCCGCGGGATGGACCGCGTTCGCCCTGATCGGCCCGTCGTGGTGGCAGCTGCTGACCGCTGCCTTCCTCGCGGTGATGTTCACCCAGACGGGGTTCATCGGGCACGACGCCGGACACCACCAGATCTCCTCCTCCAAGCGCGTCAACACGCTGCTCGGCCGCGTCCACGCCGATCTGCTGATCGGCCTCAGCTACGGCTGGTGGATCGCCAAGCACAACCGGCACCACTCCCACCCCAACCACGTCGACCGCGACCCCGACATCGCCGACGGCGCGATCGCCTTCACCGAGGACCACGCCCGCGTCCGCAGCGGGGCGTACGCATGGCTGGCCCGTCACCAGGCCTGGCTGTTCTTCCCGATGCTGCTCCTGGAGGGCTTCGCCCTGCACGTGGCCGGTGTAAAGGCGCTGTTCGACCGCACCGGCAGCGCGACCCCGCGGCGGAGCAGGCTGGTGGGAGCGGGCCTGCTGGCGGCACATCTCGGCGGCTATCTCGCCGCCCTGTTCCTGGTCCTCACCCCGCTCCAGGCCGTGGTCTTCCTCCTTGTGCACCAAGGGCTGTTCGGGCTCTACATGGGGTGCTCGTTCGCCCCGAACCACAAGGGCATGCCCATGTTCGCCAAGGACGACAAAATTGACTTCCTGCGTCGGCAGGTGCTGACCTCACGGAACATCCGGGGCCACCGGTTCACCGACTTCGCGCTCGGCGGGCTCAACTACCAGATCGAGCACCACCTGTTCCCCTCCATGCCGCGGCCCAGCCTGCGCCACGCCCAGGAACTCGTGCGCACCTACTGCGCCCGCCACGGCATCGCGTACCACGAGACCGGGCTCCTCGACTCCTACGGCCAGGTACTGCGCCACCTCCACGGCGTCGCCGGGCCGCTGCGGCTGCGCCCCGAGCTGGAGTACTGACCCCGGTCAGCGGGACGCGCGTACGCCGTCCAGTGCGACAGCCAGAACCCGGTCGCGCTGGGCGTCGTCGTCGAAGGCCGTCGCGGTGATGCCCGCGACCATGCGCAGCAGATCGACGAAGTCCATGTCCGTGCGGGCCGCGCCGGCCCGCTGGGCCCGTTCGAACAGCGGGCCGCCGGCCGCGTACATCGACTCGCGGCAGGCGGTGAAGATCTCCGACTCGTCGTTGAGTGCCTCCCGGACGGCCCGCTTGGTCACCATGTAGTCGGCGAACCGGTCGAGCCACGTCGTCAGCGCCTCCCACGGCTCCAGCTCGGCGACCTCCTCGGCGACCCGGCACAGGGCGATGACCTCGTCCGCGTAGACGCTCTCGAAGAGATGCCTGCGGGTGGGGAAGTTCCGGTACAGCGTGCCGATGCCGACGCCCGCGCGACGGGCGACGTCCTCCAGGGAGGCCTCCGCGCCGTGCTCCGTGAAGGCCTCGCGGGCGGCCGTGAGCAGGGCGTCGTAGTTGCGCGCCGCGTCCTTCCGGTGCGGCCGCCGGGACGCGACGATCTCACTGACGGGGAACGACTGGGCGGTCACTGGTGCCTCCAGAGGCGGGACGAGGTTGAAGCGGAGGTGTGCCTCCGCTACAGTGGAGGGGTACCTCCACTTTAACAGTGCGGGGTGCGTACGACGTGGACGCGTGCGGCCGCACGCATCGACGACGCGACGCCACCCCGCATACGGGCGGGCCCCCGGGCCCGGACCCGTGCGGGTCCTGCGCCTGAGCGCATCGCCCGTCCCCTGACACTTTCCGCGACCTCCTCCCGGCTCTCGGCCGCGCCGAAGCCGGGAGGGCCGCCACCCCGTGATCGTCGCCGTGCCCTGTGCTGCCCCCGGGCAGTCCCCGGGCCCGTACGGTCGCGGTCCGAGGCTCTCGGCCGCAACCAGTTCGGAGAGGCTCTTCATGCCCCGCAAGTCCACCCGCCTCACCTTCGCGGTCCTCGCGACCGGTGCGGGCGTGTTCTCCATGCTCCAGTCGCTGATCGCACCGGCCCTGCCGACCGTTCAGCACGCACTGAACACCTCCCAGTCCACCGCGACCTGGGTGATGACGGCGTACCTGCTGTCCGCCTCGGTCTTCACGCCGATCCTCGGCCGGGTCGGCGACCTGATCGGCAAGAAGCGCACCCTCGTCGCCGTCCTGGTGGCCGTGCTGCTCGGGTGTCTGCTCGCCGCGCTCGCCCCGACCATCGGCGTACTGATCGTCGCCCGGGTCGTCCAGGGCATCGGCGGCGCGCTGTTCCCGCTGTCCTTCGGCATCATCCGGGACGAGTTCGCCGCGCACCGGGTGAGCCCCAGCATCAGCAACCTGTCCGCCGTGATCGCCGCCGGCGGCGGTGTCGGCATGGTCGCGGCCGGTCCCGTCGTGAGCGCGCTCGGCTACCGCTGGCTCTTCTGGCTCCCCGTCGGCATCGTCGCGGTGACCGCGCTGATCGCCCTGCGGTACGTCCCTGAGTCGCCCAGCCGTGCAGAGGGCCGCGTCAACTGGCTCGGCGCCGTCCTGCTGTCGGCGTGGCTGGTGGCGCTGCTGCTGCCGCTCAGCCAGGCGGGCCAGTGGGGCTGGGGCTCCGCCCGGGTGGTCGGACTGTTCGCCGCCGCCGTGGTGCTCTTCGCGCTGTGGCTGCTCGCCGAGTCGCGTTCCCGCTCCCCGCTGATCGACCTGCGCGTCATGCGGCTGCCCGCCGTGTGGACCACCAACGCCGCCGCACTGCTGTTCGGCGCCGGTATGTACTCGATCTGGTCCTTCCTGCCCGGCTTCGTCCAGACGCCCAGTTCCGCCGGGTACGGATTCGGCGCGAGCGTCACCGCGTCCGGACTGCTCATGCTGCCGATGCTGATCGCGATGTTCGTCTCGGGCATCCTGAGCGGCCGTCTGGAGCCGGTGCTCGGAGCGAAGAAGCTGCTCACCACCGGTGCGGCGCTCGGTGCGGTCGCCTGTGGCTTCCTCGCCCTCTGGCACGACGAGCAGTGGCAGATCGCCTTCGTGTCGGGCGTCTTCGGCCTCGGCATCGGTCTCGCCTTCGCCTCGATGGCCAACCTGATCGTGGGCAGCGTCCCGGCCGAGCAGACCGGCGCCGCGACCGGCATGAACGCCAACATCCGCACCATCGGCGGATCCATCGGCGCCGCCGTGACCAGCGTCCTGGTGACCGGCCACCTGCAGCCCTCGGGTCTGCCGTACGCGTCCGGCTACACCCACGGATTCACGCTGCTCGCCCTGCTCTGCCTCGCCGCGGCCCTGGCCGCACTCCTCGTCCCGGTCCAGCGGACGAACCGTATGTCCCGGGTACCCCGGGCCGCCGCCGACGACCACGAGGTGTCGCGTACGGAACAGGAGACCGTCACCCCCGGCGTGCGCGGCTGACGCGACCGGAGGCCGACGGACCGGCCGTCGCCCGGGCCCTCACCAGGGGTCCGGGCGACGGCCGTCACTGTTCGTCGACGGCCTGGTGCTCGACGGAGCCGGTCGGGTTCCGGCTCTCGCCGGTGGGCGCCGTCAAACTCCCCAGTATGGCCAGCAGTTCGGCGTCGCGGCTGCCCGGTTCGGCGTGGAAGACCTTGAGGATCAGGCCGTCCGTGCCGTTGATGACCAGCTTGTTGGACTGCAGTTCGAGGTCGCCGACCTTCGGATGGCGCAGCCGCATGACGCGCGCGTGCTTGGGCCGCACATCGTGACGGCCCCACAGACGGCGGAAACGCTCACTGCGTACGGACAGTTCGCCCACGAGTTCCACCAGGCGGGGATCGTCGACATCGGGTCCGACATTGGCCCGCAGAGCGGCGACCCCCGCCTCGGTCAGTTCCTCCCAGTCCCGGCGCAGCTCCCGTTCGCTCTCGTCGAGAAGGATGGCCCTGATGAGGTTGACGCCGGGGGAGTGGCTCGGGGACAGGGCCGTCGCCAGCGGGTTGGCCGCGAGCACATCGGTGAACCTGTTCTCGACGTACGCGGGATTGCTCGGCCAACCGTCGATGAGCTGCAGAATGCCGGGCGGCACCGGCTCGGGCTTCTGCGCGGCGCGTCCACGGTCGCCGGAGCGCTCAGACCGACGGGCCCGGGACGGGCGCGCCTGGGTCAGGCCGATCAGGTGCGCGGTGGCGGGGGCGTCCAGGTTCAGCACGTCGGCCAGCGCTTCCAGGACCTGGAGCGACGGGTTGCGGTCGCGGCCCTGCTCCAGACGCAGGTAGTAGTCGGCGCTGATCCCGGCCAGCATCGCGACCTCCTCGCGCCGCAGTCCCGGTACGCGCCGCAGACCGCCGCCGCGGCGGATCCCGGCGTCCTCGGGCCGTATCAGCGCGCGGCGGGCCCGCAGGAACTCTCCGAGGGCGTTCGTGGCGTCCATGACTCCACCGTAGGTCCGTCCCGGCGCCGGTGACTGTCCCTGTCACTACCAGGAACAGCGGGGTACTGCCGACCGTCGTCGATCGGGCGCAGAGTCGGCAGCGGCGGAGGACGAATCCGTCCACGCACATCAAGACGATCCCGTCTCCGCACAAACAGACACAGAACAGCCATGGACACGCAGCGAAAGGCACACCATGACGGACGCAACCGGCACGGTCTCCGGCGGAACCCTCACCCCGGCGGACGGTCTGACGATCACCCGCATGGGATACGGAGCCATGCAACTGGCGGGTCCCAACGTCTTCGGGCCGCCCAAGGACCGGGACGAGGCCGTCGCGGTACTGCGGGAGGCCGTCGAGCGGGGCATCACCCACATCGACACCAGCGACTTCTACGGGCCCGTCGTCGTCAACGAGATCATCAAGGAGGCCCTGTACCCCTACCCCGCCGACCTGCGCATCGTCACCAAGGTCGGCGCCCGCCGCGGTGACGACGGCAGCTGGATCCTGTCGCGTGACCCCGAGGACCTCAAGGCCCAGGTCCGCGAGAACCTTCAGCACCTCGGCGTGGACGCCCTCGACGTGGTGAACCTGCGCGTCGGCTCCAACGACGGCGGAACGGACGAGGAGCCGCTGAGCGACCAGTTCGGCGCCCTGGCCGAGCTGCGGAAGGAGGGCCTGATACGCCACCTCGGCGTCAGCTCCGTCTCCGACGCCCAGCTGACCGAGGCGCAGGCCATCGCCCCGGTGGTCACCGTGCAGAACCTCTACAACCTGGCCAACCGCCAGGACGACGCGCTCGTCGAGAGGTGCGCGGCGGAGAACATCGCGTTCGCCGCGTTCTTCCCTCTCGGCGGCTTCAGCCCGCTCCAGTCGCAGACGCTGACCGACGTGGCCGCCCGCCTGGACGCCTCGCCCCAGCAGGTGGCCCTGGCCTGGCTGCTCCAGCGCTCCGCGACCACGGTCCTGATCCCCGGCACGTCGTCACGGGCCCACCTGCGGGACAACATCGCCGCGGCGGAGTTGGTCCTGCCGGACCATGAGATCGCGGAACTGGACAAGATCGGACGCTGATTCACCACCTAAGGGGCGCGGGGAACTGCGCGATCAGCCACACACAACCCGCAGCCAACGTCGTACGCCGACTGCGGGTCTGTGGGGGCTGGCCGCGCAGTTCCCCGCGCCCCTTACGGGGCACAGCCCCGTTACGGGGCGCCCACACCCGCCGTCTCCCGGTGGAGGAGCTCCACCTCGACCGCCGCGACCTCTCGCTCGGCAGAGCCTCGCGTTCGCCACAGCCATGCGATGTCACGGCCGAACGACCAGGTCAGCAGACCGAGGGCGAGAGCGACGACACCGAACGTGGGGGCGTACGGGAGGATTCCCGAGCCCGCGAGCAGCAGCAGGACGCCCTGGAGGGCGGCCACGGTCTTGCGGCCCGTGCTCGGCGGGAGGGCGTTGTTCAGCCAGGGCAGGAACCGGGCGGCCGCGACGAAGGCGTAGCGCATGCCGCCGATCAGCAGGGCCCAGGGGCCCACGGTCGTGGCGACATACACGCTGAGCACCAGGATGAGGAACGCGTCGACCTCCATGTCGAACCGCGCGCCCAGCGCGGAGGAGGAACCTGTCCGCCTGGCGACCTTGCCGTCGACCGCGTCGAGAATCAGGGCGACCGCCGTGAGGGCCACCAGGACCGTCACGGGCGGCGGGCTCTGGAAGGAGTCCGCGACGAGCGCGGTCACTCCGCCGACGAGGGTGGCCCGGCCCAGGGTCACGCGGTTCGCGGGTCCGAAGGAACGGGGCCGCGTGCGATGCAGGGCGCGTGAGAGCACCGCCCACGTCGCGAGCGCGAACGCCAGTCCCGTCAGCCAGCCCGCGGGCCCCATGCCGAGCGCCGTGCCGAGCACGGTGAGCAACAGAAGCTGCACACCCGCTCCCACGGCCGTCTCCTGCTGCAAGAGCCTCGCGTCGTACGTGTTGTTCAGGGCCACCGCACATCCTCCGGCCAGGTGACAGAGTCGATCATTGCCGCGTACCTTGTGCGCGGCTTCGCAAAGGTCGGTACGTGGCTCGCCGCCCGATCGTTCAGCCGATTTGCTCAGCCCATTCACATGGACCACCCAGGAGGATGCCGAATGGACCGCTCCGCCCGCGCCTTCTGGCTCCGCTCTCCCGGCCTCGGCGAGATCCGGGACGCCCAACTGCCCGAACCCGCCGAGGGCGAGGTCGTGGTGCGAACACTTTTCTCAGGGGTGAGCCGCGGAACCGAGACCCTCGTCTTCCGCGGCGGCGTGCCGGAGAGCCAGCACGCCGCCATGCGGGCGCCCTTCCAGGAGGGCGACTTCCCCGGCCCGGTCAAGTACGGGTACCTGAACGTGGGAGTGGTGGAGGCGGGGCCGACGGATCTCCTCGGGCGGACCGTGTTCTCCCTCTATCCGCACCAGACCCGGTTCGTCGTCCCGGCGAGCGCCGTCACTCCCGTGCCCGAGACGGTGCCCGCCTCGCGCGCCGTACTCGCCGGAACCGTGGAGACCGCGGTCAACGCCCTGTGGGACGCGGCACCCCTGATCGGCGACCGGATCACCGTGGTCGGCGCCGGCATGGTCGGCGCGAGCGTCGCCGCGCTCCTGGCCCGGTATCCCGCCGCCCGGGTCCAACTCGTCGACGCCAACCCGGCACGCGCCGACATCGCACAGGCCCTCGGCGTCGACTTCGCGCTCCCGGCGGACGCGGACGGCGACCGCGACCTGGTCGTCCACGCCAGCGCCACCGAGGCAGGGCTCGCCCGCTCGCTCGAACTCCTCGCCCCGGAGGGCACCGTCCTCGAACTGAGCTGGTACGGCGACCGGAAGGTCAGCCTGCCGCTCGGCGAGGCGTTCCACTCCCGCCGCCTGGTCATACGCAGCAGCCAGGTCGGAACCGTCTCCCCGGCCAGGAGCGCCCGCCGCACCTACGCCGACCGCCTCGCCATCGCCCTCGACCTGCTCGCCGACCCGGCCCTCGACGCCCTGATCACGGGCGAATGTGCCTTCGAGGACCTGCCGGATGCGATGGCGGAACTTGCCGCAGGACACACGACAGCGCTGTGTCACCTCGTGCGGTACGACACCACTCCCGCCCCGGACCGGGACACGCGACCCACCGGGCCCACCGGCCACCCCGAAGACACCCCGTAGTCACCTGACGTCCATCGGGTGACCAACTCCTCACACCGGTAACCAAGTTCGCACTACACGTCTCTCTGGCCGCCTGTCCTGGGCACCATGTCCGAAACTCCGAGCCGAACCCCCTGAACACGGAGAACGGACCGGCCGTACTACACGGCACGCCCCGGCAGAGGGGTCAGACGCGCCGCACCTGGAGGGTCGTCCGTTGTTCAGCATCACCGTCCGCGATCACCTGATGATCGCCCACAGCTTCCGCGGAGAGGTCTTCGGACCCGCGCAGCGCCTTCACGGAGCGACGTTCCTCGTGGACGCCACGTTCCGCCGCGCCGAGCTGGACGACGACAACATCGTCGTCGACATCGGACTGGCCACCAGGGAACTCGGGGAGGTGGTGGCCGAGATGAACTACCGGAACCTCGACAACGAGCCGGTGTTCGCCGACACCAACACCTCGACGGAGTTCCTGGCCAAGGTCGTCGCCGACCGCCTCGCCGAGCGCGTGGAGAAGGGTCTGCTGGGCGAGGGAGCCCGCGGCCTGGCCGGCATCACCGTCACCCTTCACGAGTCGCACATCGCCTGGGCGAGTTACGAGCGTGCCCTGTGAACCACAACGCCGACATCATCCCCATGTCCCTGCGCGCCATGCACTTCGTGATGCCCGGCGGAGTGGACGACCCGACCATGCCCAGCGGCGGCAACGTCTACGACGCCCGGGTCAGCCTCGACCTCCCCGGCTTCGGCTGGCAGGTCCACAAGCACGCCATCGGCGGCAGCTGGCCCCAGCCCGAGGCGCCGGCCCGCGCCGAACTGGCCCGCACCCTCGCGGACCTGGCCGACGACACGGTCGTACTCCTCGACGGTCTCGTCGCCTGCGCGGTCCCCGAGATCGTCATCCCGGAGGCCGAACGGCTGCGGCTGGTCGTCCTCGTGCACCTGCCGCTCGGCGACGAGACGGGACTCACGCCCGCGCTGGCCGCCGACCTGGACGCCCGGGAGCGCCGCACGCTGCGCTCCGTGCCCGCCGTCGTCGCCACCAGCGAGTGGGCGGCCCGCAGGCTCGTCGCCCACCACGGCCTCGCGCCCGACCGGGTCCATGTCGCCTCGCCCGGCGCCGACATCGCGCCCCTGGCCTCCGGTACCGACGGCGTCTCGCGGCTGCTGTGCGTCGCCTCGGTCACCCCGCGCAAGGGACAGCACCGACTGGTCGAGGCCCTTGCCGCGGTCACCGACCTGCCCTGGACCTGCGTCCTCGTCGGCGGCCTCGACCACGACCCCGAGTACGTGGCCGGGTTGCGGGCCCTGATCGAGCAGCACGGCCTCGGCGACCGGCTGCACCTGGCCGGCCCCCAGTCCGGCGCAGCGCTCGACGCGAGCTACGCCTCCGCCGACCTCATGGTCCTCACCTCGTACGCCGAGACGTACGGCATGGCCGTCACCGAGGCGCTCGCCCGCGGTATCCCCGTGCTGGCCACGGACGTCGGCGGGCTCCCCGAGGCGGTCGGACGCGCGCCCGACGGCGGGGTGCCCGGGCTGCTCGTGCCGCCGGAGAACCCCGCGGCCCTCGCGGCCGAACTGCGCGGCTGGTTCGGCGAGGCCGACGTACGCCGTCGCCTGAAGGCCGCCGCGCGCGCCCGCCGGGCCTCCCTCGGAGGCTGGGCCGCCACGGCCCGGAGTCTGTCGGGTGTCCTGGGGCGACTGAAGAGCGAGGCAAGGAGGGGGGCGGCATGAGCAGTACGAGCACGACGCCGTCCGGGATTCCGGGACACGGCACGACGACGGCCGAGCCCGGCCTCGACGAGGAGACGACCACCGCCTCGCTGGGACGCGGTGAGCGGACGCACACGGCAGGGCGGGGACGCGACGAGATGACGACGACCGAGACCGAGGCAGTGGTGCCGGGCCAGGGACGAGAAGGCCAGGCCCGGGACAAAGGAACGATTCGGCTGGGCGACCGCACCCGCGGCGAGGCCACCGACGACACGCCCCGTTACGCCCCGGAATGGCTGGAGTTGCGCGAGCCCGCCGACGCCGGTGCCCGGGCGGCCGAGCTCCTCGACCCGCTGCGGATCCGGCTCGCGAACCTGCCGGGGCGGGGCGGGCTCGTCATCCACGACCTGGGCTGCGGCACCGGCTCCATGGGCCGCTGGCTCGCGCCCAGGCTCGACGGACCCCAGCACTGGGTGCTGCACGACCGCGACCCGTATCTGCTGCACTTCGCCGCCGTCGGGTCGCCCCGGTCGGCCGCCGACGGCAGCCGCGTCACCGTGGAGACACAGCGCGGCGACGTCGCCCGGCTGACCGCGGACGCCCTGGCCGGCGCCTCCCTGGTGACGGCCTCCGCGCTGCTTGACGTCCTCACCCCGGACGAGATCGAGGCGCTGGCCGCGGCCTGCGCCGGAGCCGGCTGCCCCGCGCTCCTGACGCTCTCCGTGGTCGGACGCGTCGAACTCACCCCGGCCCACCCGCTGGACGACGAGATCGTCGACGCCTTCAACGACCACCAGCGGCGCGGCGATCTGCTCGGCCCGGAATCGATCAACGCGGCCTGCGACGCCTTCGCCCGGCACGGCGCGACGGTCCGGGTGCACCCGAGCGCGTGGCGCCTGGGCCCGGACGAGTCCGCGCTGATCGCGGAATGGCTGCGCGGCTGGGTCGGCGCGGCCGTCGAGCAGCGCCCGGAACTGGCCGCGCGCGCCGACGCCTACCTCAAGGAGCGCCTCGCGGCCTGCGAGGCGGGCGAGCTGAACGTGGTGGTGCACCACAGTGACCTGCTCGCGCTGGCCCGCCCGACAGGGGGAGCCTGATGAGCACGCCGGCGATGGCGGACGAGGCACAGTCACTGGCCGTCCTGGACGACGAACTGTCGTCGGCGGTCCGTGACGGCGGTGCGCGGCAGGAGACCGGACGAGTACACCTCGACGGTGAGGACGGAGAGCACGGCGAGACCGGGGCGGCCCGCGCCGGCGCGACGGCGGACACGCCCACCGCGGGTCCGCGCGGGGTCCTGGCCCGCGTCGCGGGTCCCGTCCGGGCCGGCTTCAACTCCCGCGTCCTGCGCACCCACTTCGGCACCATCGCCGGCGTCGTCATCCTCACCGTGCTCACCTGGCGGCTCGGTACCGGGGTCTTTCTGGACGGCCTGCGCCGGATCGACGGCCCGACGCTCCTCGCGGCGCTCGGCATCGGCCTGCTGACCACCGTGTTCAGCGCCTGGCGCTGGTGCGTGGTGGCCCGCGGGATGAAGCTCAGGCTGCCGCTGGGCCCGGCCGTCGCGGACTACTACCGCGCGCTGTTCCTCAACGCGGCCCTGCCGGGCGGCGTGCTCGGCGACGTGCACCGCGCGGTACGGCACGGACAGAGCGCCGGTGACGTCGGCCGCGGAGTGCGCGCGGTCGTCCTGGAACGGGTCGCGGGACAGGCGGTCCTGGCCGCCGTCGGCGTGACCGTGCTGCTCACCCAGCCCTCGCCGGTACTGACCGAGACCAGGCACCTCGCCGTGCTGCTGGCCGCCGTCTCGCTGTGCGGGATCGTCACCGTGGGCGCGGTCCGCGGCAGGGGCCGGGCACCGCGCGCGTCCCGCCGCTACCGTGCCGTGCGCGCCGCCCTCACCGAGGCGCGCGGGGCGCTGCTGGCCCGCGGGAGCTGGCCGGGCGTCCTGATCTCGTCCGTCGTGGTGCTCGCTGGACACGTCCTGATGTTCCTGCTCGCGGCCCGGGCGGCAGGTTCGTCCGCCTCCGCCGCCGAGCTGGTGCCCCTGGCGCTGCTCGCCCTGATCGCCATGGGGCTGCCGCTGAACGTCGGCGGCTGGGGACCCAGGGAGGGCGTCACCGCCTGGGCGTTCGGCGCGGCGGGCCTGGGCGCCACCCAGGGCCTGACCGTGGCCGTGGTCTACGGCGTGCTCAGCTTCGCCGCGAGCCTGCCCGGTGTCGCCGTACTGGTGGCGCGTTGGTACGCGGGGCTGCGGCGCCCGCAGGAGAGCGCGGCCGCCGAGCCGGGCCCGGACTCGCACCTGGAGTCACCGGCGCCCCGGATCTCGGCCCGCGCGGAAGGAAACGGGGACACTCAGTGCCGATCGACGACCGAAGGAAGCCCGGTCTCCGATGTCAGCAGGGAGAAGTACGCTCCGAAGGAGTCGGCCAGCGAGGCGAGGAGTTCCTTCCCCTTCTCGGCGGACGCCCTCGAAGGGCGCCCGATGACACCGGACTTGGTATAGGCCGACATGCCCAGCGTGAGCAGTTGCCGGCGGTCGTCGGCCTCGAAGTCGGAGGTCTCGTAACCCGGCCTTACCAATTCGGGGTGCCTGTGCAGCAGAATGGAGGTCTCTATTTCCCCCGCGTGCATATCGGTGAGCAACGAGGTCTGTATCCCGGCCTGTTCACGCGCCGCCTCCCAGTCCTCCGCGGCCGGGAAAAGGGCCATCCGCGCACCGGCGGCCGTGGATTCCTGCACGACATTGCCCAATACGTAATTGCCGCCATGTCCATTGACCACGACGAGGGTGTCCACACCCGACCGACGCAGCGAGTCGGCGATGTCACGCACCACCGCATGGAGCGTCACGGAGGAAATGCTCACCGTTCCCGGCCAGGCCGCGTGTTCGTGCGAGCAGGAGATCGTCACCGGAGGAAGGAGGTGAACGGGGAATGCGGCAGCGACCTCTTGGGCTATCGCGCACGCGACGAGCGTGTCCGTCGACAGCGGAAGATACGCACCGTGCTGCTCGAAGCTGCCCACGGGAAGCACGGCGACCTGCCGGGCGGCACCGGCACCTCGTGCGCGTACGTCTTCCGTGGTGTCTGTCGGCAACTGCCCTGACACCGTGAGCCGTATTTCCGAACCGCCCGAATTGCCCATTTTCTCGCGACCTTTCGTCTCTGCTTAGGAACCAGAATCATGACAGAAATAGATGGCGTACTTGCCGGGAAAGCCCACTCCGCAGGCGTCGAGCGGGTCGTGAATGCCCCGCTGCCCACGGTGTACGGCGATTTCCAGGCCGTCGGCTACCTGGACCGTACCCGCGGAGACGAACAAGTGGCTCTGGTCTTCGGTGACATCCAGAAAGACGGAATGCTCACCCGGCTGCACTCCGAGTGCCTCACCGGTGACGCGTTCGGATCCCGGCACTGTGAGTGCGGTCCCCAACTCTCCACCGCACTGCGGGAGATCGTGGCCGAGGGGCGCGGCATCCTCATCTATCTGCGGGGCCACGAGGGCCGCGGTATCGGCCTGCTCGCCAAGCTCCAGGCGATGAAGCTCCAGTCGGAGGGCCTCGACACCGTCGAGGCGAACCTCGCGCTCGGGCTGCCCGTGGACGCCCGCGACTACGGCGTGGCCGCGGACATCCTGCACGACCTCGGCGTCCGATCCGTGAGACTGCTGTCCAACAACCCGCGCAAGCGCGAGGCGTTGCTCCGCAACGGCATCAAGGTCGACGCGCAGGTCCCGCTGCTGATCCCGCCCTGCGAGGACAACATCACCTATCTGCGCACCAAGCGGGAGCGCCTGGACCACGACCTGCCGCACCTGGACGCCGTGGTGGGCCACCGCGTCTGAGCCGCCCGAAAGACCCCGGCCGTCCCGCGCGCCGCGCGTCCCCAGTGGCGCGCGGCGGCCGGGCAGCGGGTTCGACAAGGAGGAGCGTCACCCGGACGCCCCGACCGCGGTGAGATCGGCGCGGACAGGGGAAGGGAAGAGGGATGACCGACGACGTCCTCCACCTCTCCCGCGACCAGGTGGCCGCCCTGCTCGACACCGACACGGCGATCCGGTCCCAGCGGGCCGCCTTCACGGCGCTCGGGGACGGCACCGCCGAGCTGCCCGGCAAGATCATGCATCCGAGCGGGTTCGACGACAGTGTCGTGTTCGCGTACCTCGCGCGGCTGTCCGCGGACACCGGGGCCGTCGCCAAGATCGGCAGTGTCAACCCGGGCAACGCGGCCGCCGGGCTGCCGACGATCCACGCCGTGATCAACGCGCTCGACCCGGTCACCGGGCAACTCGTCGCCGTCATGGACGGCACGGCGGTGACGACCCTGCGCACCGCCGCGGCCAGCGCCGTGGCCTTCGACGCACTCGCGACCCCCGACAGCGCCGAGCTGGGCCTGATCGGCTCCGGCACCCAGGCCCTCGCGCACGCGCGCTCCGTCGCCCGGGTGAGGGACCTGAGAGCCGTACGGATATGGAGCCCGTCCCCGGACCGCAGGGCACGGGCGGCCCGGCTCCTCGCGGCCGAACTCGGCATCCCCGTCAAGGCCGTCGACTCGGCCGAGGAAGCCGTGGCAGGACTGCCCATGGTCGCCGCCTGCACGCTCAGCAGCACGCCCGTCGTCCGGGGCGAGTGGCTCGCACCGGGCTGCACGGTCGTCAGCGTCGGATCCTTCGAGCCCAGCCGCAGCGAGGTCGACACCGAGGTCGTACGGCGGTCCGCCGCCGTCGTGGTCGACGACCCCGAGACCGCGGCCGAACACGCCGGACCGGTCGTGGACGCACTGCGCGACGGAACGCTCGGCCGCCAGGACCTGATCCCGCTCGGCGAGGTACTCACCGGCCGCCGCGAGGGACGTACGACCGAGCGGGACATCGTCTACTACAACAGCGTCGGCATCGGCGTCCAGGACGCCGCCGCGGCCTGGGCGGTCATCGACGCCGCACGCGACCAGGGGGTGCGCTCATGACCGCTCTTCCCGGACGCGCGGGGGTCGTCGTCATCGGCGGCGGGGTGATGGGCACGAGCATCGCGTACCACCTGGCGCGGGCCGGAGTGCCGGACGTGGTGCTCGTCGAGCGGGACGAACTCGCGTCCGGGTCCACCTCGCGGGCCGCGGGCGGAGTGCGCGCGCAGTTCTCCGACGAGCTCAACATCCAGCTGGGCGCGCGCAGCCTGGAGGCGTTCGCCCGCTTCGGCGAGGAGACGGGCCACGACATCGGACTGCACCGCGTCGGCTACCTCTTCCTGCTGTCCACACCGGAGGAGGTCGAGGCGTTCGAGGCCGGGGTGCGGCTGCAGAACGGACTCGGCGTGCCCAGCCGCATGCTCGATCCGGCCGAGGCGCGCCGCCTCTCGCCGCTGATCACCACCGACGGACTGCTGGCCGCCGCCTTCTCCCCGGACGACGGCCACTGCACACCCGAGGCCGTGGTGCACGGATACACGGCCGCCGCCCGCCGCCACGGCGTCAGGGTCGTACGCCACTGCGAGGTCACCGGCATCGAGACGCGCGGCGACGACATCACGGCCGTCGTCACCGCTCTGGGCCGGATCGACACACCGGCCGTCGTCTGCGCGGCGGGCGCCTGGTCCCGGGCCGTCGGCGCGATGGCCGGCGTGGACCTCCCGGTGGAGCCGCTGCGCCGCCAGATCGCCGTCACCGAACCGGTCCCGGACCTTCCGCCCGACCTGCCCATGACCATCGACTTCACCAGCAGCCTGTACTTCCACACCGAGGGCCCGGGCCTCCTCGTCGGCATGTCCGACCCGGACGAGAGACCCGGCTTCGCCACCGAGACCCACGACCGCTGGATCCCCCGCCTCTGCGAGGCCATGGAGCACCGCGCACCCGCCCTGCTCGACCTGCGCAGGACGGGCGGCTGGGCGGGCCTGTACGAGATCACCCCCGACCACAACGCGCTGATCGGCGAGGCGAGTTCGGTGTCCCGCTTCCTGTACGCGACCGGGTTCTCCGGGCACGGCTTCCTCCAGGGGCCCGCCGTGGGCGAGGTCGTCCGCGATCTCTTCCTGGGGCATGATCCCTTCGTCGACATCACCCCGCTGCGTGCCGAACGGTTCGCCGCCGATGCCCTGAGACCGGAGGTCAACTGCGTATGACAGAGCTCCACTTGTGGCTGCGCCACGAGACCCGTACGACCGAGCGGCGCACCCCGATCGTGCCGACCGACGCCCGGCGGCTCGTCGAGAACGGCGTGACGCTCACCGTCGAGGAGTCCCCGCAGCGGATCTACCCGACCGGGGCGTACGAGGAGGCGGGCGGCCGTGTCGTCGAGGCGGGCTCCTGGGTCGACGCCCCGGCGGACGCGGTGATCGTCGGACTCAAGGAACTCCCTGACGGGCCGGGCGAATTGAGGCACCGCCATGTCTTCTTCGGGCACGTGTTCAAGGCGCAGCCCGGGGCGGAGGCGTTGCTGCGCCGGTTCGTCGCCGGGGGAGGGGCGCTGTTCGACCTGGAGTACCTGGTGGACGACAACGGCCGCAGACTCGCGGCCTTCGGCTACTGGGCGGGCTATGTGGGTGCGGCCCTCGCGGTACTGCACCACCGGGGCAGGCTGAACGCTCCACTGCGGCCGACGTCCAAGGAGGAACTGGACGCCGAACTCCAACCGGCCGCAGGCGACGAGGAGTTCGCCTCGCTGGTGATCGGCGCGCTCGGCCGCTCCGGACGCGGTGCGCGGGTGGCACTCGCCGAGGCGGGACTCGACCCCACCTGCTGGGATCTCGCCGAGACCCGCGACCTGGACCGAGGGGCCCTGCTGGAGCACGAGTTGATGGTGAACACCGTGCTGACCACCGGTCCGAGCACCCCCTTCCTCACGGACAAGGACCTGGACGAGCCGGGCCGCCGACTGCGCACGGTCTGTGACGTGACCTGTGACGTCGGCTCCCCCTACAACGTCCTGCCGGTCTACGACACGGTCACGGACTGGACCGACCCCGTGCGGCGCCTGCACGAGCGGCCCGCGCTCGACCTCATCGCCATCGACAACCTGCCGTCCCTGCTGCCCAAGGAGGCGAGCGCGGACTTCTCTGCGGCGCTGACGCCAGAGCTCCTGGAGTTCGGGGTGGCCGGGGCGTGGGGACGCGACCTGGACCGCTTCCACGAGACGTGCCGTGAACTCGGCCTGACACAAGGGGAGTTCCGCGATGCCTGACACCACCGCCCAGCCTGCCGGCGTCCCCGCCTCCGGCACCGTCCACTGGATCGGCGCGGGACTGTCCACCGGCAGCGGACTCGCCGCGCTGTGCGACGCGGCCGACCGCGTACGCCTGTGGCACCGCACCGAGGAGCGGGCCGCCCAGAGCCTGGAGAGCCTCGGTCTCACCGGCCGCGCCGAGCCCCGCGCGTACACGCTCCCGGCCCTCACGGCCGAACTGGCGCCCGGTGACGTGGTGGTGTCGATGCTCCCGGCCCCCGAACACGCGGGTCTGCTCGCCGCCTGTGTGAGCCGCGGGGCCCACTTCGCCTGCTCCAGCTATGTCTCGGAAGCGGTCCTGGACCAGGTCCCCGCCGCCAGGGCCGCCGGAGTCGTCGTCCTCACCGAGGCGGGCCTCGACCCGGGCATCGACCACCTCTTCGCACAGGGCCTCATCGCCCGGGCCCGCGAGGAGATCGGCGCCGACACGGCCGCCGAGGTGAGCCTCACCTCCTACTGCGGAGGCATCCCGGCCGTCCCGAACGATTTCAGGTACCGCTTCAGCTGGGCCCCGGCGGGAGTCCTCAACGCCCTGCGCTCGCCCGCCCGTTACATCGAGGCAGGCGCCGAGACCACGGCCCCGCGACCCTGGGAGGTCACGCGCCCCCATGTCGTGGACGGCGAACAGTTCGAGGTCTACCCCAACCGGGACAGCCTCCCCTTCGTCGACCAGTACGGACTGCCCCCGGCCTGGAAGCCCCAGACCTTCATCCGCGGCACCCTCCGCCTCGACGGCTGGCTCGACGCCTGGCAGCCGGTCTTCGAGGAACTCCGACAGGGCGACGACCAGCGAATCGCAGCCCTCGCCCAGGAGTTGGCGGCCCGCTACCCGACCACCGACGCCGACCGCGACCGCGTGGTCCTCGCCGTGTCCCTGGACGTACGCGCCGACCCGGACCACACCTGGTCGGGCCGCTATCTGCTGGACCTGCAGGGTGACGCGGAGGAGAGCGCGATGGCCCGGTGCGTGTCGCGGACGCTGGCGCTGGGGGTGCGGCGGATCCTGGCGGGGGATCTGCCGCCCGGCCTCAGTCGCGCCGCGGAGACACCAGAACGCTCCGAGGAATGGCTTGTCGATCTGGGCCGGGAGGGGATTGCATTCCGACGGAAGTAGACGACTGCTAGGGGTTGCCTCGCCGTGGGCGTCTACATGTGGATGGCTCCGACGGTAGTCGGAAGGCAGGATCCCGCCTCGACGCGGGTCTCCTGCTGGACCGTGGATATCACGGTCGCTCGATTGTCGAGTACTTGTTCAACTGCTTGGCCGCTCGGGGTTGCCATGGCGCCAATGAGGAGAATAGTCGGCATTATGTACGCCCGTGGGCGTTTTTTCTTCAACTTTGCGCTCTTTCGCTCAGATTCTCGTCGAACGAGATCTTGATATCACGGAGCGCGGCAATCTCACCAGCTGACGATCAAGGTGTCAAACTCGAATACTTACTGGTGAGTTGCTTAAAAGTTCGATCACTTTCGATCAAGAGAGATGGGAATGCTCCGCGGATCCCGTCCGGCGCCGAGTCGGACTTCGGCAAGGGCCTCCTCCGCCTTGGCCTCCTCTTCCGGTGACCGGATATGACGGGCGGACTCGAGCGCCGACTCCAGCAGGCGCGTGGCCGAGTCCTGGTGGCCGAGCATGGACTCGCAGCTCCCCAGCAGGCGTTGTGCCTGGACCTCCTCCAGGGCGGCACCGATCCTCCGAGCGAGCGCGAGTGCCTGCCGAAGGTAGGGCATGGCCTGCTCCGCCTTTGATTGCTCCTGGTGGACGCGGCCAATTCCCGTAAGTGTGATGGCCTCGCTCTTTCGGTCTCCCAATTGACGGAAAACCGGTAGCGCTTCGTGATACATCGCCATGGCGGTGCTGGAATCTCCGGAAGAGGCAAGGGATTCGGCGATGTTTATCTGCAACGTTGCCTTGTCCAAGCGGCTGCCCGTCCGCTCGGCGATACGCAGCGAACTCTCCAGTGTCTGACGGGCTAGCTCGGAGTCGCCCATGTGGAGATATAGATTTCCCAGATTGTTAAGGGTCTTGGCCAGCATGCGTTGGTCGTCCGTGGCCCGAAAGCCGGTGATGGCGTCTTCGAAGTACGACAGGGCGATGTCGTGTTCGCCCAGGTAGAGCAGGCAAATCGCGATGTTGTTCTGGCAGCGCGCCTGGCGCCACTGGTCGCCGGTTCGGGCGCAGAGGGCCAGGGACTCCTTCTGGAGTTCCAGCGCGCGCTGATTCTGGCCCATGTGCCAATGGAGAATCCCGAGTTCGCGAAGGGCTTCCGCCTCGGCGTCCCGGTCGTGCACGACTCTGGCGAGCCGCAGCGCGTCGTCGGCGGCCCGTTCGGCATGTGTGTACTGCCCGGTCGCCATGTGCGCGGTACTGAGGTCGAGCAGGGCACGGCACAACCCGGCCTCGTGCCGACTCCGGCGCCAGAACTCGACGGCCGCGCCGTGGAGCCGTAGCGAATCCGTCCAGTAACACTCGCTGTCGAGGAAGCCCGCCAGGACATGACTGAGCACGGCGGCCCGCGCATGAGCGCCGTGCGTCCTGAGGTGTTCCTCCGTGCTCAGCAGGTTGACCCGCTCGATAACCAACCAGGCACGGGCGTCCGAGGAGTCCGCCGGGGTGTGGAGCCGTGCGAGATCTCCGGAGTCCGGCGGCGTCGGGCTCGGTCCGGTAGTCCGCTCCTCCCGTACGTCCAGCCGGATGCGCCGCGGGTGCAGCAGACGGTCGCAGTGGTCCGCGGTACGAAGATAGTGTCCAACCAGCCGTAGCCGGGCGGCCTCGCGCCGCTCCTCGGGATCCTGGCCGGCGCACAGCAACTGCGCATACTCACCCAGCAGGTCGTGGAACTGGAACCGGTTCGGAACCGGCTCCAGCAGCAGATGGCACTGGAGCAGCGCCTCCAGCAGCCGCTCGGTCTCGGCGACGGGACGCCCGAGCAGCGCGGCCGCCGCCGGCAGGCCGAACTCCGGCCCCACATGCAGACTGAGCAGCCGAAAGGTCGCGCGTTCCGCTGCCGTGAGTGTCTGATAGGAGACCTCGAATGCGCGTGTTATCTCCGAGTATCCATCGCGAATTTCGGCCAGCCGGCCGTCGGATCGCGAGAGCCGTTCACGCAGAACAGCGAGGTTCCAGGAAGGGTGTGCGGTGAGACGGTTGGCGGCGATCTCTATCGCGAGCGGTAAGTATCCACAGAGACGTACGATCTCGGAAATTTCCACCGAGTCGTCCGCGCCCCATGAGCCGTGTGCGTACCTCGTGTCTCTCGTGATTTCGAGTCCCGCGAACTCTCGGAACAGTTCGGCCGCGTCGTCCGCGGGCAGTACGTCCAGCGCCAGCGAACGCCCGCTCGGTAGTCCGACCAATCGGCGACGGCTCGTGATGAGTGTGAAGCATTCGCCCGCGCCCGGCAGTAGCGGGCGCACTTGATCGGGCCCCGCCGCGTCGTCGAGAATGATCAAAGCGCGACGGTGACCCAGTGCCTTGCGCCAGAGAGCGGCCCGTTCGTCGACGTCGGCGGGAATGGACTGCGGGGGTACTTCCAGCATGCGCAACAGCGTGGCGAGCGCGGCTGCCGGTTCCAGCGGATCCTGGCCCGGGGAATGGGCCCTCATATTGAGATAGAGATGGTGGTCCGGGAACCGGTCGCCGAACTCGTATGCCGCACGAATGGCCAGCGCGGACTTGCCAACCCCCGCCATCCCCGAGATGGACTCCAACGTGATGACCGAGCCGTTCTCCGACGCGGTGTCCATGGCCGCGCGGATCCGTCCCATCTCGTCGCGGCGGCCGACAAGAGCGACCTGGCGGGGGAGATGCCCCGGCACCTGACGCGAGTTGGCACGGGGTTTCGTCGTGAGGACGGTCTGTCCGGTGAGTTCGTGCACCGGGGCCCGGCCGAGGACGTGCCGGTGGATACGCACGAGTTCCTCGCCGGGATCGGTGCCGAAGTCGAGACGGAGGACCCTGCGGACCCGCTGGTAGAGGAGAAGGGCCTCCGCGTGCCGACCGCTGCCGTAGTGAGCGATCATCAACTGGCCCGCCAGTGCCTCGTCGCCCGGGTACTGATCCACTAGGGTCGACAACTCACCGGCCATCTCCGTGAACCGGCCCAGCCGCAACTCCATGGCGATGCGAGTGGTGACGACCCCTCGCCGTTTCTCCGTCAGACTGGTACGGACGCGCTCGGGCCACAGCCCGGGTAGCCCGGCGAGCGGCTCCTCCCACAGGCTCTCGGCCTCCCGCATCAGCTCCGCACCCCGTACGTCGTCACCCCCGGCCGAGACCTCCCCGGCCCGGTCGGCGAGCCGTCGGTACCGATGCCAGTCGACCGTGTCGGGCTCGGCGACCAAGGTGTATGTGTGCGTGCGATGCGCGATCGACGGTGCCGGCAGTCGCGGTTCCGCGGACGCTGCCGTCCGGATCGACCGCCTGATCCTGGAAATGTACGTGTGAACGCCCTCCCGGGCCTTGGGCGGCGGGTTGTCCCAGAGCCGGTCGACGAGCGTGTCCAGAGCGATGGGGCGACCGACCTCCAGAGCGAGAGAGGCCATGATCAGCCGCTCCTTGTCGGACCCGAGACCGAGCCGGCGCTCCTGGAAGACGAGGCCGACGGGGCCGAGCACTTGGATCTCCACCAGCGTTTCCTCTCGCCGGCACCCGTTCCTGGACAGCACAGAATGGCATCGGGGTACCAGGGACGCCAGACATCTCTCGAACTGTCGGCCGAATCCTTGTCCTTATCGGGTCCCTCTGGCGGGTAGGCCACCCTTCGATCCGTGTAAGCGACACATGCCCGTGCCGCGTGTGCGCTCGGATTCGACTACGGGGGCGAGCGTGAACGGTCACATCAACAGGATCAGCGGCTCGGCACGACTGACCGGGGTCACCGTCCAGGCGGGTGAGGTGCAGGGTGGGATCCACATGTACCAGCCGATGCCGGACGTACCCGTGCCCCGCCAACTGCTGCCTGCACCACCGCACTTCACGGACCGCGAGGGTGATCTCGCGGCGCTGCGGGAGCTCTCCGCGCGCCGCACCGGCCCGCTCGTGGTGACGGGGGCCGCCGGAGTCGGCAAGACCTCGCTGGTCACCAGATGGCTCCGCGCGTCCGACGCCGACTTTCCCGACGGACAGTTCTACGCGGACCTGCGTGGCCACACACTCGAGGACGCGGCCTCGCCGAGCGAGGTACTCGGCAGGTTCCTGCGTGCCCTCTATCCGGGTCCCGTACCTGCCGACCTCGCCGAACAGGCCGCGCTGTGGCGCTCGCTCACCTCGGGGCTGCGGCTCGTCGTCATGCTCGACAACGTCTGTACCGCGGCGCAGGCGCGCCCTCTGCTGCCGGGTTCGGAGCACAGCCTCGTCGTGGTCACCAGTCGACGACGGATGACCGGCCTGCGCATCGACGGGGCGGTCTTCCACTCGCTCGACGTGCTGCCGCCGCACGCCGCGGAGGAACTGCTGATCCGGGGCATCGGCAGGGACCGGGTGGAGGGCGACCCGGCGGCCGCGCGCCGCGTGGTGTCCCTGTGCGCGGGCCTGCCCCTGGCCGTCTGCGTCGCGTCGGCCCGTCTGGCCGCGCGGCCCCGGCAGTCCCTGAGCGCCATGGCCGACGCGCTGGCGCGGCCCGGAGACCGACTGGCCGTACTCACGGTGGACGGAGAGACAGCGGTGCGGGGAGCACTTGACGAGTCCTACGACGGTCTGCCGGCCCCGGCGGCCCGGCTCTACCGGCGACTGGGGCACCTGCCCCTGCCCGAACTGGACGGCAGGATCGCCGCCTCGGCCGGCGGACACACGCTTCACGAGGCGGACGAACTGCTCAACGTCCTCGTGGAGGCCAATCTGCTCCAGGACCCGGGCCCGGACAGCTACCGGTTCCACGATCTGATCCGCCTCCATGCCCGGCAACGCGGCACCGCGGACGAGGCGGACGACACCGTGCGCCGGGTGGCCGACTGGTATCTCGCCACGGCTACGGAGGCCGAGAGGCTGATCACTCCCGCTCAGTTCACGCTGGACCGGGACCACGTCCATCAGCCGTATCTGCCGACGCCGTTCGTTGACGAGACCAGCGCGCTGAGCTGGCTGGACCGGCACCGGGTGAACCTCATGACCATGCTGCGCACGGCCGAGGACCGCCGCTGGCACAGCCTGGTCTGGCAACTGGCCGACGCCATGTGGCCGTTGTTCCTCAAGCTGCGCTACTACGACCTGTGGATCGAGGCACACGAGCGAGGGTTGGCTGCCGCCCGGCTCGCCGGCCATGCTGCGGCGGAACGCCAGATGCTCAACTCCGGTGCCATCGGACTGAGTGCCGCCCGTCGTATCGACGAGGCGATCGTCTGGTACGGCGCGTCACGCGAGGCCGCTCGTCTGGCCGACGACCGCCGGGACGAGGGCCAGGCACTGCTTGGCATCGGGGCGGCCCACTACGAGGCCGGGCGGCTCACGGAGTCGGTCCCGTACCTGGACCGGGCCATCACCACGTGGCATGAAACGGGGTACTCCCGCGGCACCGGCCTGGCCCGAATCGTGCTGGGCGAGATCGCCCTCGCCGCCGGCGATCCCCCGCTCGCCGTGCGGCACTTCGACCGCGCGCACGCCACGCTCGCGGCGGTACCGGATCCGCACGACACGGCGCGTGCGCTGGCCTTCTTGGGCCGCGCACGCGCCGCAGCGGGAGAGCATGAGTCCGGTACGGCTCAACTCCTCAGCGCGTTAGGGACGTTCGAGCACTCTGGATCGGTCCACTGGCAGGCCCGCACTCTCGAAATGCTCGGGCAGGTGGCACAGGACATCGACCGCACGGATGCCGCACGCGACTACTACCTGCGCTCCCTCGCCCTGTGCACGCTGATCAGCGTCGAGGACGTCGGCCGGCTCAGAGAACGACTCGACAGCCTGCCTGCGGGGTGAATACCGGAACCGGCCCGATGCGTACGGGGCGGATCGGACGGCGGCGGAAACCGGTCCGGGCGGATCCAGGGGCGAGTCGACCCTCCGCGCTGCCGCCACCCAGCCACCGTCGACGAGTGGAAGCAGGACCAGTGCACAGCCCGGATAAGAGATCAGCAGCTCCAACGCCTCCGCCGTCGCATCACTGACATCCCGCCGTGGACGATGGCCATGGAGGACGTCCGCGAGATCCTTGCGGCTTTCGACCCGGTCGACGTCGGCGGCCAGACAGGCCGCGCACCAGACATGACCCGGCCGAACCCTCACGCCGACACCCCCATCCCGGCGCCGGACCAGACCTGGCGCGGATCCGGCACCGGAAGGAGAGGCGCCACCGGATCGTGTGCGGGCTGCCCCAGACCGAGTAGCCGGTAGAGCAGTGCCCTCATGTTCCGGTTGAACCGCCCCGGTTCGGAGGTGATCCGCGCCGCGACGGCCTCGTATGCGGGCCTGCGGTACTCGGCGGCCGCGTATGCGAACTGCTCGGTCAGGGTGTGGAACGGCGAGAGTGCCGGGGCCAGCATTGCCAGTTCCGCGGCGGGTGAGGCGGGGTTGATCTCCTGGTCCGGGGTCGCCGCAAGCAGGATCGGGGCTCGGGTCAGCGTCCCGTACAGGGTCACCGAGCCGTGGTCGCCGATGATTAGGTCCGCGGAGCACAGCACCGGCCGCCAGTCCATGTCCGGCGGTACGACCCCGAGGCCCCGTTCCGCCCACGAAGCGAGCCACGCCCGGACCTGCCGGGAACCGTGCCCCGACCACACGTTGGGATGGACGAGGACGGCGAGTCTCTGCGCGGTACCGCGTGCCTCGTCCAGCAGACGGGGCAACAGCATCTCGAACCTGGTGAACGCCGAACCAGGTCCCCAGGTCGAGGTCACGGCGATGAGTGTCCGTCCCTCGTCGAGCCCGAGCGCCCGGCGGTAGACATCCCGCACGGGAAGGCAGGCCGCGATGCGGTCGTGTACGGGATCACCCACCACGCGAGCTGCCCCGAGCGCTTCCGGGCAGGTCCGCGCCAGCTCACCGCGGTCGTCCTCGTGCGCGAGGACCACCGCGGCGGGCACTCTCCCGCCGAGCAGTACGTCCTCCCGCCTGAGTCCCAGCACCTGGCAGTTCGCGGCCCCGGCGAGACGCTTCAGGAAGTTCGCCCCGTGCGGCAGGAGTACCACCTGGGCGCGTACCTCCTCCATGGCTCGCGGCCCCGCCGCGAGGGCCAGATCGAAGTCCGTGCGCACGGCCTCCTCCCAGGGCAGCACAGCGCTGCCCGACTGCCGCAGGAACCTAGCGGCCCCGTCGCCGAGTTCGTGCGGCGGGACCGTGAAGACCACCTGGACCCGCAGGTCCGACTCCAGCAACGAGACCACGTCGAGGAGCCTCTTTCCATAGGTCACGGTGTGCGCGACCACCAGGACGGTCTTGCGTCCGGTCAGCGTCAGCCACTGACGGACAGGGGGCCTCCCGGACCCCGTGGACGTACTGAATGCCGACATGACATCCCCCGTGTCGTACAGCCGATTTCGTCGGGTGACGTCCTTCCCGTGCGGCTGGACGGTGTCCTTGCCGGGGGCTTGCAGATTCCTTGCCTTGAGGTCCGGGAGTGGTGGCTGCCCGGTGAGCGACCGGCTCAGCTCCCGAGCGCCTCGCTCACGAACCCCTTCAGTTCGTGGAAGGAGAGCATCCCCGCGGGCCGCACCTGCGTCATGAGTTGGACGGTCAGATCGTTGCGCGGGTCGACCCAGAAGGTCGTGCCGCCCGCTCCGCTCCAGCCGTAGGAGCCCTCGCTCTCCGGGGACTCCGTGCGGTCCGCGTCCACCACGACGGAGAAGCCGAGACCGAAGCCGAGACCGGCGTTGCCCGGCTGGCCGTGGATGGGTTTGCTGCCGAAGGAGTGGAGGTCGGTGGGGAGGTGGTTGGCCGTCATGGTGTCGACGGTCTCAGGCGACAGTAGCCGGACGCCGTCGAGTTCGCCGCGCCGGCGGAGGAACTCCATGAAGCGGTGGTAGTCGCGGGCCGTCCCCACGAGCCCGCTGACGCAGGAGAGCAGCCGCGGGCGTTCGTGCACCGGCGGGCCCGGGATCGGCGCGATCCCGCCGTCCTCGTTCTCCTGATAGAGGACGGCCAGCCGGTCCGCCCGCTCGCCGGAGACCCAGAAGCCGGTGTCCGTCATCACGAGCGGTGCGAAGACCCGTTCGGAGAGGAACGCGTCGAGGGGCCGGCCCGTCACCACCTCGATGAGCCGCCCGACCACATCGGTCGCGAGCGAGTAGTTCCACTCGGTCCCCGGCTCGAACTGGAGCGGCAGACCCGCGTACACCTCGCAGGCCTCCGCGAGGTCCGCGTCCTTCGGTGCCGTCGTCTCGATTCCGGCCGCCAGGTAGAGGGAGTCCACGGGGTGCGTGCGGTACGCGCCGATGGTCATGCCCGCGGTATGGGTCAGGAGGTGCCGGACCAGGACGGGGCCCTCGGCCGGGCGGGTCCTGAGGTCGTCGCCCGCGCCGCGCTCGTAGACCTGCGGGTCCGCGAAGGCCGGCAGATGGCGGGAGACCGGGTCGTCGAGGTCGAGCAGGCCCTCCTCGTGGAGCATCAGCGCGGCGACGGACGCCACCGGCTTGGTCATCGAGTAGAGCCGCCACACGGTGTCCGCGGTGACCGGAATGCCGGCCTCCCGGTCGCGCAGGCCGTAGGACGTGAGATGCGCGACACGGCCGTGACGAGCCACTGAAACGAGGTACCCGGGCAGTAGGCCGTCGTCCACGCGACGGGCGAAGAACCGGTCGAGACGGTCCAGCGCCACCGGATCGAGACCGACCTCGACCGGATCCACTTCTTGCTGCAACTGATCCATGGTCTGCCTCCGGTTGACAGTCGGAAAGGGGCGGAAACGGGTTGGAAGGCGGCTTCGGCAAGAGGTCTGCAATGGGGCGGGGAGATCGGAAAGCGCTACGAGAGTAGCCGTGAGGGGGGTGTCCTCCGAATGGATTTCATGGCCACGGCCGGACATGTACGACGACCTGTGATCCGGCGCGCCCAGGCGCCGCCGGGCCCCGGGGCACCTCACGGGCGCGCGAGGCGTTCGAAGGGTGAAGGTGTGCGCCAGTGCGCTGAACTGCGGCTCGACCCCGGATCCGTAACCCCCGGGCGTGCGTCATAAGAGGCGAATGGCTGCCCCATGCACGCAGGATCGGCCCGGTCGGATCACGTCACGGACCGTACTGGTCCGATGACTACGCTGCGTGAGGCAACCATTCGCCTGTTCGATTCGTATATCTCCGTGGAAGCCCTGCAAACCTGTCAGGCGACGTGACGCCGGAGCGTCACGATCCGCTTCACCGGGTTCGCACCGAGCAAGGAGAACCGATGCGACCGTTCGCGCTCAACTACGCCCGTCCGGCCCAGCAGTTGGAGGTCAGCGTTCCGTATGCCTATGACTCCAGACTGCAGTTGAACGTGCTCCCGGACGGGCGGCTCGCCGCTCATGACTACGCCGTGTTGCGTGAGTTGGGGGCCACCACCTCCACGGCAGGCTCGAAGACCCACTTCGACGACTGAAGCCGGACCCGTAACGATGACGGTTCTGATCCTGACGTGCGAACAGGATGTGACCGCGGACATGGTGGTGGCCGAACTCGACGGGACCGGGGTACCGGTCGTCCGCCTCGACCCGGCGGACCTGCCGGGCCCCGTGGCCCTGTCGGGGGAGTACGTGCACGGCGCCTTCCGCGGACACCTGTCCGTCGGCGGTCGGCTGGTGAGCATGAACGGGTTGCGGTCCGTCTGGGTCCGCAGGCCCGGCGTGCCCGCGAGCCGGGTCGCCGAGCCCACCGACTGGCTGACCGAGGAGTCCGCCCAGGCGCTCTACGGCATGCTGCGTTCCACCGACGCGCGCTGGATGAACCACCCCGACGCGGCCCGGCGGGCCCGGCACAAGCCCTGGCAGCTCCACCTCGCCCAGCGCAGCCGCCTGCCCGTACCCGCCACGCTGATCACCACGTTCCCGCAGGCGGCCCGTGACTTCGCGGACCGCTTCCCGGACCTGGTGGTCAAGCCCGTCTCGGGCGCGCACCCGCAGGAGCCGCCCCGGGCGGTCCCGACCAGCAGGGTCGCGCCCGACGCGGACTTCGCGGCCGTCGCCTACGGCCCGACCCTGCTCCAACGGCGGGTGGCCAAGCGGGCCGACATCAGGCTGACCTGTGTCGGCGACCGGATCCACGCCGCCCGCAAGGCGGTCGACCCGGACGCCGACCCCGACGAGGTGGACGTACGGTTCGCCACCTCCGACGCTCCCTGGCGCCCCGCCGACGTGCCCTCGTGCATAGCCGCCGGCGTGGTCACCTATCTCCGGGAGGCCCAACTGGCCTACGGCGCCTTCGACTTCGCCGAGGACGCCGAGGGCATGTGGTGGTTCCTGGAGTGCAACCAGTCCGGCCAGTTCGGATTCGTACAAATCGAATCGGGCCAGCCCATCGCCCGCACGGTCGCCGACTGGCTGTCCGCTCCCACCCCACCCGCCACTCCGACAAACGGCGGCAGAGCATGGCTCCTGGAGGGCCACTGACACACCGGGGCCGGGGGCGCGCCCCTTCAGGGGCGCGGGGAACTGCGCGACCGGCCCCCACCCGGCCCGCAGATTCATCACTGCCGGCGGAGCGCTCTCGCAGAGCGCTCCGCCGGAAGCGATCAGGGAACCCGCACGGACAACCCACGCCCCGTGAACACCTGCTCGGCCCGGACCCCGTCCACAGTCACGCTCCCGAACCGCCCCTGCAACACCCGACTCTCGATCACAGGAAGAACGGCCCCCCTCCGCGGCCGATAGGAGCCGTCCAGCCGAACGGCAAGCCGACTGCCCCGGTCGAGCAGCACACGACCACTCACCTTCAGCGCCGCTCCCCGGTCCCCGTCGAGCGTCACGTCGAGAACCGTGCCGGACGCCTGGGCGTACACCCCCCGTACGCGAAGCGGCGAAGTCGCCCGCAGCGTCCCGCCCTTCACCCGCACGTCACCACACCCGAGCGCGTCCGCCGAACCGGTCGCGAGGACACCCTCCTCCACCGTGCTGCCGCCGGAGTACTCGTTGTCGCCGGTGAGCGTCAGCGTGCCGCTGCCGCGCTTGACGAGCGCGCCCGGGCCGCCGATGTCGTTGCGCCAGGTGTCGGCGGCACCGAAACCACCGGCCGCGCGGTCCAGCGTGACGCGCACATCCGTGTCGAAGGCCCCGTACCCGTCGGCGGCGGCGAAGAGGTTGAGCCGCCCCCACTTCTCGAAGCCGTCCAGCAGGACGTAACCGGCGGGCAGCGCGGTCGTCCGCAGCACCTCGCGCCGCTGGGCGGCCGTGAGATACGGAAGACGCGTCTCCAGCAGGACCTCCGCGCCCTTGGGCACGGTCATGCGGTCGTGCGAGTGCCGCTTGGGCAGGACGTACGTCAACCGGGGCTCCACCGCTGCCCAGTTGGCCGACCGGTCCGCGTACGGGTCGGTGTCCCGGCCCGCCGAGTGCGCGTACGCGTACAGCGTGTCCGCGGTCGTGCCCGTCTTCGCCCGGAAGTACGCGGAGGCCTGGGCGCGGGCCGCCGCCTTGAGGCCGGCGTTCTTCGGGTCGGCGAGCGCCGCCGCCGCGAGGGCCGTGGCGAGTACCCGGCCGCCGACCACGTCCACGGTGTTGTGCATGCCCGCCACGATGCGGGTGTGGGCGAGCTCGGAGGCGCGGGCCACCAGCTCCTGGAACCGCTCGGGGACCGCGTACCCCATGGCCAGCGCCGCCAGATAGAAGGCGTTCGTGTGGCCGCTGGAGAAGCCACCGTCGTCGGCCGGGTCGGAGCCGCGCTGCCTCAGCAGCTGCGGGACGACCACGACGTCGGATTCGTAGACGGGGTAGCCCAGTTCGTCGGTCCTCCCCGTGTCGACGACCTCGCTGTCCTCGTTCATGCGCCACGGACGCGGGTACTGGTAGGCGACCTTGGACGGGTTGCTCGACGCGAACGGGCCGCGGACGGTGTCGACCAGTTCGGCGACCTTGCCCAGGTCCGAGGTGTAGGAACCGGCACCCAGCGCGGAGCCCGCGGGCGCGTCGGCCGGGAGCGTGTCGTTGATCTTGCCCGCCGGGATGCCGTCCGGCGCCGAGGTGATGCCGGTGACGGCCTTCGCCCCGCTCCTGTAGAGGCCGGCGAGCGGGCCCAGGCCGGCGATCACCGCGTAACTCTGGTGCTGGCGGTCCTGGATGAACGCCGTGCGGGCCTCGGCGTCCGTGCGGCGCCGGGTGACGCGCGCGCAGTACCGCATGTTGGCGCGCAGGACCTCGGGCATCAGCGGTGTGCCGGTGTTCCAGGCCGCGCCCGTCTTCCAGATGCGCGCGAAGCCGTCGAGGATGTGCACGGCCGCGTTGGTCTCGGACGTGAGGTTGCCGATGACGTTCGTGGTGTACGAGTCCACGAAGGCGGCGGACGCGTTCGTGGCGGCCGAGGCCGTGGCGGCGGGCCAGGCCACCACGGCGGGGCCCGCGACGAGTCCGGCCGAGACGCCCACGGAGGTCCGCAGGAACATGCGCCTGTCGATACCGGATCTGCCACGAGGGGGACGGGGGTGCGCACCGGGCATGGAGGTGCCTCTCCTTCTGGAGTCACAACGGGAGGAATGAACTCGAAAGCGAAGAACTCGAACTGATCACGTGAGCTGAACCCGGACCGCTGAACGGGAGTTGAACGCGTGGACGCACCCGGGAGCGGTCAACTCAACGGTCTGGGAAACAGATCGGCCCGGGCCGGCTCACCGGAGCGACCTGGCCAGTGCCACCGCGCCCTCCACCGGCGGTACGCGCAACGGCCGGGGCCGCGCCGACGGCAGTGCCTCGGCGAGTGCCTCGGTGAACGCCTCGTACAGCGCGGGCTGGACGAGCACCGTGCTGCCCGCCACCACCACGTCGTCCACGGGAACCCCGCGCCCGGCGAGCCGTACGACGAGCGACGCCAGCGCGCGGCCGCCCTCGGCGATCACCCGACGGGCCAGCGGCGAGCCGTCCTCGGCCGCCGCGAACACACTGGGCGCGTGCCGCCCCCACTCGGCGGACGGCTGGGTCGCGCTCTCCAACGCCGCGCCCAGGGCGGGGACTTCGGGAACGTCGAAGGCGGCGGTCAGCCGGTCCGCGAGGGCGTCCGGCGGATCGCCGCGGTCGTGCGCCGCCCAGAGGGCCCGCGCGGCCTCGCGTACGAGACCGGCCGAGCCGCCCTCGTCGCCGAGCACCGCGCCCCAGCCGCCGACCTGGACGGTGTCGCCGCCGGGCAGTCGTCCCACCGCGACCGAACCGGTGCCGGCGACGAGGCCGACCCCCTTGTCCAGACCGGCTGCGGGCACGAGGAGTTCGGCGTCGCCCACGACGAGGCAGGGGACACCGAGAAGAGTGTGGAGTGCGGAGCGGATCTCCTCGCACTGGCGAGGTGTCTCGCAGGCGTGCCCGCCGACGGCCACCGCGGTCGGGCGCGCGCCCTGGGGCAGCGCTTCGTCGATCAGCGCGGCCAGCCACGCGGCGGCGGACACGGGATCGTGGGGCCGCCATCCCCTGCTCATACGCACGTGATCGGCGACGCTCATACGCAGGTGATCGGCGACCGCACTCTGCCCGGGGCCGGGGTTTCCCCCGGCCTCCGCACGGAGATGCGTCTTCGTGCCGCCCACGTCGATACCGACGGCGATGGGCGTGGAGTCCTGCACGGAGCCTCTTTCGTCGTTGCGCGATACCGCGCATGCGGAGCGAACGGCGGGCGAACCGTGTCTTGGCACGAGCGATCGTGTCTTCGGACGAGTTCTCGGGAAGCCCCGGGACGGGCTTCTGATGAGCGCGGCAGGCGTGTACCGCTTGAGTTCGTTAGGAAGTTAACTAACGAAGTAGGGTGCGTCAAGGGGTACGGAATCCCGGTGCCGTACAACCATTGCGACCGGACCGCCGCGGCATGACCTGAGGGAGCCCATGAACCTGAGTGAGAGTGCCCGCGCGGTGTTCGCCGTGCTGGCCGAGGCGGGCACCGCCACCCGCCCCCAGCTGGCGGCGGGCGCGCGCCTGTCCAAGCCGACCGTCTCCTCGGCCGTGGCCGAGCTGGAGACCGCCGAACTCGCCACCCACTCCGGCACCGTCTCCGGCGGCACCGGCCGTTCCGCCGCGGTCTACGGGCTCGGGCCGGCCGCCGGCACCGTGCTGGCCGTCGACCTCGGCCCCGCCCAGACCCGGGTGCGGGGCTGTGCCCTGGACGGAACGCTGCTGGCCGAGGGCACCGGCACCCGGCCGGAGGCCCCCGACACCGTACGCAAGGTCCTCGACACACTGCCCGCCGGAGTGCCGCTGCGCGCCATCGTCGTCGCCGTCGGCGATGTCACCGCACAGGACCGCGAGGGCGCCGGCATGCGCCCCGCGACCGAGAAGGCGGGCCCGATCTTCGACGCCGTGGCCGTCGCGCTGCCGCCGGGTGTTCCCGTGCACCTGGAGAACAACGTCAACTGCGCCGCGCTCGCCGAACTGCACGAGGGCGCCGCCCGGGGCCGCGACACCTTCGGCTATCTGCGGATCGGCGTGGGCATCGGCCTCGGCGTCGTCATCGGCGGCCAGGTGCTGCGCGGCGCGAACGGCGCCGCGGGTGAGGTGGCCCGGCTGCCCTACCCCTGGGACGACGGCCGTGAACCGCGCCACGAGGCACTGGAGGAGCGCATAGGTTCGCCGTCCCTCCTGCGCCGGGCCGCGGAGGCCTGGCAGGGCGCCGACGGCCCGTGTCCCCGTACCGCCGAACGGCTCTTCGCGCTCGCCGAGGAGGGCCATGCGACGGCCCGGACCGTGGTCGGTCTGCACGCGGCCGAGGTGGGCCGGCTCGCCGCCGCCGTGGCCGCCGTGCTGGACCCGGGGCTGATCGTGCTGGGCGGCGGCACCGGCGCGTTTCCGCAGCTCCTGCCCGGTGTACGGGCCGAACTGGGCCGGCTGAGCTGGCCCACGGAGGTGGTCAGCAGCACGGTCGGCGACAGCGGCACGGTGGTGGGCGCGAGCCGTCTCGCCGTGGCCCGTGGACGTCAAACCGTGACCGGTGGTACGGGGGCGAAGCATTGACGGCTTACGTGTGGGTCTGCCAATGTCCGGACAAGCGCTTTCCATAGCCGGTGGGACCCGGCTCTGGATGAGGCGTCCCGCTGTACGTGACGTACGGCAGCCGTGCGAGGGCGCGCTCGTACGACTGCGGCTCTCAGTGGCCGGGGACCCCCATCCGTCAGTGCGCAGCGGCCGGGCGAGGCCGAGCGCAGGAACGCGTACTCCAGTGAAAAGACCCGAGCCGCTCGTTCGGCCAGGGGATCCGTCACGCACATCCAGGAGGACCCGGTGGGTCACCAGATCTCGCGCAGAACTCTGCTCCGGACCACGAGCGGTATCGCCGTCGCAGGCGCGCTCGGCAGCGCGCTCAGCGCCTGCAGCGGAGGAACCGGAGCCGGCAGCACCAGCAGCGACCTGACCATGATTTGGTGGGGCAGCGACGACCGGCACGCGGCCTACAAGAAGGCACTGGCCGCCTTCCAGAAGAAGAACTCGAAGATCAAGATCCGGGAGACCTACTCCGGCTACGACGGGTACTTCGACAAGTTCAACACCAACATCGCCGGCGGCAGCGCCCCGGACCTGTTGCAGATGGACACCGCCCTGGTCGCGCAGTACGCCCGCAAGGGAGTCCTCGCTCCGATCGACTCCTACGTCGGCAAGAGCCTGGACCTCACCGGCTTCTCCAAGACGCTCCTCGCCGCGGGCACCGTCGACGGCAAGCTGTACGGCGTCCCGTCCGGCATCGGCGTCAACCAGCTCACGGTCAACCGCACCGGCCTGGAGAAGCTCGGCCTGAAGCTGCCCGACCGCGAGTGGACCTGGGCCGACCTGAAGAAGATCTCCCAGGACGTCTACAAGAAGAGCGGCGGCAAGATCTACGGCGTCGACGACGGCGGCGGCTCCACCCTCCAGTGCTTCGAGGTCTTCGCCCGTGAGAAGGGCGAGACGTTCTTCTCCGACGACGGCAAGAAGCTCGGCTTCACCCCCGCCACGCTCCAGGAGTGGTGGGAGTTCTGGGCCGACATGCGCAAGGCCAACGCCTCCCCGCCGCCGGCCATCACCTCGGCCGCGCACAACGACCTCACCAAGAACGCGGTCGTCATCGGCAAGGCCCTGTTCAGCTTCGACTCCGGCATCTACGGCGCGGGCGGCTCCATCACCGACGCGCAGCTGGACTTCCTGCCCACCCCGCAGGGCGACTGGTCCGGCGCCCGCGAAGGCAACTTCGTCAACGGCGGTGTCCTGCTGAGCGCCACCAAGGCCAGCAAGAAGGTCGCCGACTCCGTCAAGATCATGTCGTTCTTCGCGCAGGACGAGACGGCGATCAAGGACATGCAGCTGCTGCGCGGCATCCCGCCGACGGAGAAGGCCCGCAACCTGATCGCCTCGGGTCTGACCCCGACGGACAAGCTGAACATGGAGAACGCCGACTACATCTCCCAGCGTGTCGGGAAGGCGACCAACGCCCTGCCCGCGCCGGTGCCGCCGCCGCAGGGAGCCGACCAGATCTGGGACCTGCTGTTCCAGTCGAACCTGGCCGTGGCCTTCGGCAAGAAGTCGATCAAGGGGCAGCTCGGCGAGTTCTTCGATCAGGCGTCGGGGATTCTGGGCGGGTAGCTCCGCGATGGCCGGCGTGTCGTCGGGATCTGCGGGCCGGCTGTGGCTGGTCGCGCAGTTCCCCGCGCCCCTTACGGGGCGCTGCAGGTCCGCCGAGTAGTGCCGCACGACTGCAAGACCGGGAGAGGGCCAGGGAGATGAGTATGACCACCGCGAAGACAGACGAGGTCGTGAAGGAGCAGCCCGCTCCCGCGACCCCGTCCGACCAGCGGGAGCGCGACCGTATGCGCCGCCGCCTCGCCAGACGGCGGGGCGGGGGCTGGTGGCCGTACGCCTTCCTGGCCCCCTGGTTCATCGGCCTGTTCGGCCTGACGATCTACCCGATGCTGGACTCGCTGTATCTGTCCTTCACCGACTTCGACCTGCTGACTCCGGCGCAGTGGGTCGGCATGGACAACTACAACAAGATGTTCACCGACGACCCGGTCTTCTGGGACTCGGTGCACGCCACGCTGCTGTACGTCGTCGTCTCGGTGCCGCTGAAGCTGGCGCTCGCGCTCGGCGTGGCCATGCTGCTCAACCGCGACCTGAAGGGCATCGGCCTGTACCGGGCCGCCTTCTATCTGCCGTCGCTGCTCGGCGGGGCGGTCGCGATCGCCATCGTGTGGCGGCAGGTCTTCGGCGGCGACGGTCTGTTCAACGACTTCCTCGCCTGGTTCGGCATCAAGGGCCAGGACTGGATCTCCAGCCCGGACACCGCGCTCTACACGCTGATCCTGCTGGCCGTCTGGCAGTTCGGCACCCCGATGGTCATCTTCCTCGCCGGTCTGAAGCAACTGCCGAAGGACGTGTACGAGGCCGCCGCGATCGACGGCGCCACACCCATCACCAGGTTCTTCAAGATCACCCTGCCGCTGCTGACGCCGATCGTCTTCTTCAACGTGGTCCTGCAGATCATCGACGCGTTCAAGACCTTCACCCCCGCCTTCGTCATCAGCAACGGCTCCGGCGGACCGCTCAACTCGACCATGCTGTACTCCCTCTACCTGTACAAGAAGGGCTTCACCGACCTCCAGATGGGATACGCCTCGGCACTCGCCTGGGTGTTGTTCCTGGTCATCGCAGGCTTCACGGCGGTCAACTTCATCGCCAGCCGCTACTGGGTCCATTACGACGACTGACGCTGCCTGACGTCTGAGCGAGGAGTCCTTCAGCCATGTCCGCCATCACCTCGGCCCACGACCCGAAGTCGCCGTTGCAGAAACTGCGTTCGGCCACCGGTTCGCGCCGCATCTTCATCCACACCGTGCTCATCGGCGTGGCGATCGTCATGCTCTACCCGCTGCTGTGGATGCTGAGCAGCTCGTTCAAGCCCGACACCCACATCTTCACCCAGCCGGGACTCATCCCGAGCTCGGTGCGCCCGGAGAACTACTCCGAGGGCTGGAGCGGCTCCGGCAACTCCTTCTCCCTCTACATCACCAACTCGCTGATCGTCACGATCGGCGCGGTGATCGGAAACGTCATCTCCTGCTCGCTGGCCGCCTACGCCTTCGCGCGCTTCGAGTTCCGCGGCAAGAAGATCTGGTTCGGCCTGATGCTCGGCACGCTGATGCTGCCCACCCAGGCCGTGCTGATCCCGCAGTACACGATCTTCTACAACCTGACCTGGATCAACACCTATCTGCCGCTGATCGTGCCGAAGTTCCTCGCGGTGGACGCCTTCTTCATCTTCCTGATGGTCCAGTTCATCCGCTCCATCCCGCGCGAGCTGGACCACGCGGCGATGATGGACGGCGCCAACCCCTTCGAGATCTACTGGAAGATCATCCTGCCGCTGATGAAGCCGGCCCTGATCACCACCACGATCTTCACCTTCATCTGGACGTACGACGACTTCCTCCACCAGCTCGTCTACCTCCAGCAGAACGACAAGTTCACCGTCCCGCTCGGTCTGACCCTGTTCATGGACCAGACGAGCGGCTCCTCCTACGGTGCGATGTTCGCCATGTCGACCCTTGCCCTCCTGCCCACGCTCATCTGCTTCCTCATCTTCCAGAAGAGGCTGGTAGAAGGCTTGGCGACCTCGGGCATGAAGGGCTGAATCCCGTGCATCTTCCCCACCAGCGCGGCCAGTTGCACCACCTCCCCGACGACCCGGCCGCGTACGACGCCGTGCTGGCCGCGGTCGCCGAGGCGGCCCTGGCCCGTCTCACCCCCGAGGGCAACCTCGAGAACCCGGCCGCCGGCGACGACATCGGCGACACCTCGCTCGGCATCACGTCCCTGCTCGCGCTCGCCTGGCACCGCACCAAGGACCCGCGGCTGCCCGAGGCGGTCCGCCGCAGCCTCGCCTTCCATCTGGGCTCGCGCGTCTACACCGAGGACAACCCCGGCTACCCGAACCTGACGGCACGCGACTCCGGTCTCCCGTACGCCCGTTACGTACTGGAGGCGGGCGCGCACCCCATCGGCGACTGGCCGAGCACGGTGTGGGCGCTGCTCCAGGCCGTCAACGTCCTCGACGCGGCGGACGGCCTCGTCGAGGACGAGCAGTACCGCGAACTCCTGGGCGTGGCGGGCGGATACTGGCGCTGGCTCACCGAGGCCACGTTCTTCAACCCGCAGGACGCGGCGAACCAGGCCATCGGCTGCGTGGTCGGCGGCCTGATGCTCGCCCGCCATCTCCCGCCCGAGGAGGGCGAGTCGGTCCGGCAGCGGGCGCTGCGGCTGTACGCGGACGAGATCCGCGCCCGGCGAGTACGGGACCGGGGCGCGCCCCTGCCTCCGGAGCACGGCGGCGCCTACGACAACAACTACGGGCCGATCTCCCTGTCCTTCCTCGCGCAGGCCCACCGGGTCAGCGGCGAGGAGGTCTTCGCTGAGGACGGCGACACGCTCGCCCGGTACATCGACGCGCGGGTCTGCGCGAGCGGCTTCGACATCGGCGGGCCGCGCTACAGCGAGCAGCACTCCGCCTTCGAATCCGTCCTCGGGCTGCGGTACTTCGGCCATCGCATCGGCGCCGACATCGGCCGCTACGCCGGTGACACGCGCTGGGCCCGGCACGCGGTCGGGGCCGACGGAGGCGTGGACGGGCACTTCGCGTACATGCTCGTCTGGCAGATCCAGGACACCACGAGCTGGCACCGCACCCCGAGCACGGCGCCCGCCCGCCATCAACTGCGGTCCGGTACGGTCACGGTGTCGTTCGACGACCGGATGACTCCGTCGGTGATCGAGGTGGGCGGCACGGCGCTGGTGGCCGCCGCCGTCAATCGGCAGCACGGATTCGGGCCCGTGACGGACGACTTCCTGCTGTGCCGTCCGATGGGTGCGGTGCGGGTCGCGGACGTGCGCGTCGAAGGGCTCGCGGCCAAGCTCGTGAGCAAGCCCGTCGTCGGACGTGACCATGTCCTGCGGCATCTTCAGTCGCTGTACGTCACGGACGGCACGCGGCTGTGGACCACCGTGGTCGTCGAACAGCTGGACGGGGAGCGGTACTTGCTCGCCGGGATGCCGTATGTCGCCGCGGACGGCGACCGGTTCCTTCGGGTGGGGGACTTCCCGCTCGTCGCGGCCGCCGGTGAGCTGCGTCTGACGCACCCTCCGGCGGGCAGTCCGGACTCCTTCGACGCCCGTGCCGAAGTCACCCAGCAGCAGGCCGCGTTCGCGTTGGCCGCCGATCCGCGTGGGTACGGGGACCCTGACGCCGGGTGGCGGCACGTGCGGACCACGACCGCCCTGGAGGCGGGGCCGGCGCCGGGGGCTCCGGAGGGGCTCGATGTCTTCGCGGTGCGTTATGGGGAACCGGCCGGGGAGCCGCTGGCCGTGGTCTGCGAGCGGACGGAAGAGGGGCTGGTTCTGCGCACGGCCTCCTTCACCGCGGTGCTCGGCGAACCGGATGAGCGCGGCGAGCCGCGGCTTACTTTGTCTGCCGCGGGGACCTGACCTTCTCGGCGGGCCTTCCGGGGGGATTTTCGCCCCCGCCGCCCCTACCCATTCCCGTCACTAACTCAGGGGCTCCGCCCCCGAACCCCCAAAAGACTGCGCAGTTCCCCGCGCCCCTTAAAGGGGCGCAGGGAACTGCGCGACCAGCCCCCACCCACCCGCACCCGAAATCGCTGCGCACGGGGTCTGGGGCGGAGCCCCAGAAGGACGGGAATGGGTAGGGGCGGCGGGGGCGAGGGAAGTCGGGTCAGGCCGAGACGGATTCCCTGCCCGGTGACTCCTGGAGGGTCCGTTCGCCGAGGTGCTCCGTCGGCACCTTGTGGGTTTCGCGGGCGGTGAGCGCGGCGATCACCGGAGGGACGCACAGCGCGGCGGTGAACAGGGCCACCGAAGCCCAGTCGTCACCGTTCGGCCCCGCAATCTGGGCCGCGAAGGTCACCGCGAAGCCGGCTATCGCGAAGCCGATCTGGGTGCCGATGGCCATGCCCGAGAGCCGGACCCGGGTGGAGAACATCTCGCCGTAGAAGGACGGCCAGACGCCGTTCGCGGCGCTGTAGACGACACCGAAGGTGACGATGCCGAGGACCATGACCAACGGGTACGAGCCCGTGGAGATCGCCCACAGGTAGGCGACCATCAGCACGCCACTGCCCGCGGCACCGATCAGGAAGACGGGGCGGCGGCCGATGCGGTCGGACAGGGTGGCCCAGAGGGGGATGGCGCCCAGGGCGACCAGGTTGGCGAGTGCGCCCACCCACAGCATCGACGTACGGTCCATGCCGACCGAGTCACTGGTCGCGTACGACAGTGCCCACACCGTGAAGATCGTGCTGACCGAGGCGACGAGCGCGGCGGCGACCACCCTGAGGACGTCCGCCCAGTGGTCCCGCAGCAGCACGGCGAGCGGCATCTTCGCGACACCCTCGGTGGCTGCCTGCTGCGTGAAGGTCGGTGTCTCTTCGAGGGTGCGGCGGATGACATAGCCGACGACGGCGACCGCGATGCTCATCCAGAACGGGACCCGCCAGCCCCAGGAGAGCAGTTGGTCCTCGGGGAGCGCGGCGACCGGGATGAACACCAGCGTGGCAAGGAGCTGGCCGCCCTGCGTGCCGCTGAGCGTGAAGCTGGTGAAGAAGCCGCGTTTGTCCGGTGGCGCGTGCTCCAGGGACATGGAGTTCGCGCTCGCCTGCTCGCCGGCGGCCGAGATGCCCTGAAGGACACGGCAGATCACGAGGAGCACCGGGGCCAGCGTGCCGACCTGGTCGCGCGTCGGCAGACAGCCGATGAGGAACGTCGAGAACCCCATCAGGATCAGCGTGAAGACCATGATCTTCTTACGGCCGACCCTGTCGCCGAAGTGGCCGAGGAACAGCGCGCCGACCGGCCTGGCCGCGTACGCGACGCCGAACGTGGCCAGCGACAGCAGGGTCGCCGTGGCCGGGTCCGACTCGTCGAAGAAGACCTCGGGGAAGATCAGCGCGGCCGCGCTGCCGTAGATGAAGAAGTCGTAGTACTCCAGCGCGCTGCCGATCCAGGCGGCCGTCGCAGCCTTCTTTGGCTGGCCGGGTGGCGCGTCGAGGGGCGCTGCGGGGACGGACACGGCTTGCTCCTTCGGGGGAACTCCAACGTAAGCGGAGTGAGCGGAGGGGGAGAAGTGCCGGATCCCTGGGGTGACGGGGCGGCCGCGCCGGGGGCTACCCGGCTAATTAACCCACTGGATAGTTAGTAGCGGTTGGCTACGGATGTTGCGCTCACGTTTCCCGGGTGTCAAGAGGTCGCGCCGAAGGATCTTGCGGTGCCGTGCCCGCGTCCCGCCCGCACCGGGCGGCGCCCTCAGTCCGTCGAGCGGTCCGCCGTCAGATAGGCGATGACCATGTCGCCCAGCATGTTCCGGTAGTGCTCGCGCTGGGCGGGATCGACCAGGTCGCGGCCGAACAGGGCCCCGAAGGTGTGCCGGTTGGCGACCCGGAAGAAGCAGAACGAGCTGATCATCGCGTGCAGGTCGACCGCGTCCACGTCGGCCGTGAAGAGGCCCGACTCCTGCCCCGACTCCAGGATGCGGCGGATCACGTCCAGGGCGGGCGAGCCGATCTTGCCAAGCTTCTCGGAGGCGGCGACGTGCTCGGCCCCGTGGATGTTCTCGATGCTGACCAGGCGGATGAAGTCGGGGTGCGCCTCGTGGTGGTCGAAGGTCAGCTCGGCCAGCCGCCGGATCGCCGCGACCGGGTCCAGGTGCTCCACGTCGAGCCCCTGCTCGGCCTGGCGGATGACGGTGTACGCCCGCTCCAGCACGGCGGTGAACAGCTGGTCCTTGCCGCCGAAGTAGTAGTAGATCATCCGCTTCGTGGTCCGGGTGCGGGCGGCGATCTCGTCGACCCGGGCCCCGTCGTAGCCGGCCCTGGCGAACTCGTGCGTGGCGACGTCGAGGATCTCGGCCTGGGTGCGGGCGGCGTCACGGATGCGCCCGTTCGGTCGTGCCGGTTCTTCGACGCTGGTCATCGGGCTTCCTTCGGGCGAGGGGCGTGTGCCCGAGATTCTAGAAGCAGGCTCCCGTACGCGGTTCCGGGTTGTCGGCCGGGCCTTCCCGTGGCACGCGGATGCTGGTATAGCTAACGTACTAGTTCGTACATTAGTGAGCCGCTCTGGAGGTCCCTCGTGGTCGCCCTGGTCAAGGACTCGTATCTCGTCGGACTGATCGGCGCCGGGATCGGCCCGTCGCTCAGCCCGGAACTGCACGAGCGGGAGGCCGACCGGCAGGGCCTGCGCTATCTGTACCGGCTGATCGACATCGACGCGCTCGGTGTCGGGCCCGAGGCGGTGGGGGACCTCATGCGCGCCGCCCGCGACCTGGGGTTCGACGGGCTGAACATCACTCATCCCTGCAAGCAGCTCGTCATCGAGCATCTGGACGCGCTCGCGCCGCAGGCCGAGGCGCTCGGTGCGGTGAACACCGTCGTGTTCGACGGTGGGCGTGCGGTCGGGCACAACACCGATGTCACCGGGTTCGCCGCCTCGTTCGCCCGTGGACTGCCGGATGCTCCGCTGGAGCGGGTCGTGCAGTTGGGCGCCGGGGGAGCGGGGGCGGCCGTCGCGCACGCCATGCTCACGCTCGGGGCCGGGCATGTCACCGTCGTGGACGCCCTGCCGGACCGGTCGGCCGACCTTGCCGCCTCGCTTAACCGGCACTTCGGTGCGGGGCGGGCCGCTGCCGCGGGCCCGGAGCGGTTGGCGGCGCTGCTCGGCGATGCGGACGGCATCGTGCATGCCACGCCGACGGGGATGGCCGCGCATCCCGGGCTGCCGCTTCCCGGTGAGTTGTTGCATCCCGGGTTGTGGGTCGCCGAGGTGGTGTACCGGCCGTTGGAGACCGAGTTGCTGCGTGCCGCTCGGGGGGTCGGGTGTGCGGTTCTCGATGGCGGGGGGATGGCTGTTTTTCAGGCCGCGGACGCGTTTCGGCTGTTCACGGGGCGGGAGCCGGACGCTTCGCGGATGTTGGCCGATATTGCGGAGTTGGCCGGGGTGACTGGTGCCGCCGGGGCCACCGGGGTGCGGAGTTGAGGGCGCCTTTGGGGGTGGGGTGGCTTGGGCTGTGGGGCGGGTGCGGGCCGCATGTGGCTGGTCGCGCAGTTCCCCGCGCCCCTTAAAAGCAGAGCCCGAGCTGTGTCGTGAAGTGGAACCGGAGGAGCAAGAGCAGGACCCGGGCTGTGTTGTGAAGTGGAACCGGAGGAGCAACAACGTGCGTACGTCCATTGCCACCGTCTCTCTCAGTGGGGCCCTTACCGAGAAGCTCACGGCCGCGGCGCGGGCGGGGTTCGACGGGGTCGAGATCTTCGAGAACGACCTGCTCGCCAGCCCCCTCACGCCCGAGGAAGTGCGGGCCCGCTGTGCCGATCTCGGGCTGAGTATCGATCTCTACCAGCCGATGCGTGACATCGAGGCGGTGCCGGCGGAGGAGTTCGGGCGGAACCTGCGGCGGGCCGAGCACAAGTTCCGGCTGATGGAGCGGCTCGGGGCGGACACCGTGCTCGTGTGCTCCAGTGTGTCGCCGCTTGCCGAGGACGACGACGCGCTCGCCGCGTTCCAGTTGCGGCGGCTCGCCGAACTGGCCGAGGGGTTCGGCATCCGCGTCGCGTACGAGGCGTTGGCATGGGGCCGCCACGTCAGCACGTACGACCATGCCTGGCGCATCGTCGAGGCCGCCGACCATCCCGCGCTCGGGACGTGCCTGGACAGTTTTCACATCCTGGCCCGCGGGTCCGACCCCAAGGGCATCGAGGACATCCCCGGGGAGAAGATCTTCTTCCTGCAGCTGGCCGACGCGCCGCTGATGGCGATGGACGTGCTGCAGTGGAGCCGCCACTACCGCTGCTTCCCCGGGCAGGGCGGCTTCGACGTCGCCGGGCTCGTCGGGCATGTGATGCGTGCCGGCTACGAAGGGCCGCTCTCGCTGGAGGTGTTCAACGACGTGTTCCGGCAGGCGGAGGCCGGGCCCACCGCTGTCGACGCGTTGCGTTCGCTGCTCGTGCTCCAGGAGAGCGTCGGCCTCACCGAGCCGCCCGCACCCGTCGTACCGACCGGAATCGCCTTCGCCGAACTGGTCACCCCCGACGTCGAACCACTGTCGGAGATCCTCGAAGCGCTCGGCTTCGCCCGCACGGCCCGGCACCGCAGCAAGCCGGTCGACCTGTGGCAGCAGGGCGAGGCCCGGCTGCTGCTCAACACGGGTCCGGCCGCTCGGCGGGACGGTACCCAGCTGGCCGCCGTCGGTCTGGAGTCCCCGGATCCGGCGGGCGCGGCCCGGCGGGCCGAGGCCCTGCTCGCTCCCGTGCTGCCGCGTCGGCGCGCCCCCGAGGACGCCCCGCTGGACGCGGTCGCCGCACCCGACGGCACGGAACTCTTCTTCTGCGCCACGGACCGCCCCGGTCTGCCCAGCTGGACCGGCGACTTCGAGCCCGTCGCACACAAGCCGCCCGTCGCCGGGGGCGTACACCGCATCGACCACCTGGCCCTCACCCAGCCCTGGCACCAGTTCGACGAGGCGGCCCTCTTCCATCACAGTGTCCTCGGGCTCGGCGCGCAGGAGAGCGTGGACGTCGCCGACCCGTACGGACTGCTGCGCAGCCGTGCCGTCACCAACGCCGACGGAAGTGTGCGGATCGCCCTCGGTGTCGGTGCGGCCCCGAGCGCCGACGAGGGCGGCCGAGCCCAGCACATCGCCCTCGCGACCGACGACATCGTCACCGCGGCCCGCCGGTTCCGGGACGCGGGCGGCCGCCCGCTGCCGATCCCCGCGAACTACTACGACGACCTCGCGGCCAAGTACGAGCTGGCCGACGGCGAGCTGGAGGCGTACCGCGAACTCGGCATCCTCTACGACCGGGACGCGGACGGCGCCTTCCGCCACTGCTACACGGAGACGGTCGGCCGCGTCTTCTTCGAGCTGGTCCAGCGCGACGCGGGCCACCGCGGCTACGGCGCGCAGAACGCCCCTGTACGGCTGGCCGCCCAGCACGTAAGGCGACCGGTGCGCTGACCCCGCACCGGGGGAGCATCTCTCTTACCGGACTCTCAACCTCCGCCAGGCCGGGCCCGATTGCCAGGGCCCGGCCTGCGGCGTGCCCTAGCACCGGAGATCGGCGGTATGCAAGCAGGCGGACATTACCCACGAGTTGACATTGAAACCTCAAGAGCCGCCGCTATCATCACTCCACTACGGAGCGACCGTCCGCCGACCACCACCACGGCTGCACGGAATCGGCCACACCTCCCACTTACACCTGGCACGGTCGGGCATGCCCGACCGCACTTCGTGCAGGACGGAAAGCAGCGCATCCATGGGCAACAACAGGGGCAGAGGGCTCCAGGCCAATGTCCTCGGCACGTTCGACACGGTTGTGATGGCGGTCGCCGGCAGTGCCCCGGCGTACTCGCTCGCCGCGACCACCGCGGTCCTCGTCGGCGCGGTGGGTCTGGCAAGCCCCGCCGCGCTGCTGTACTGCGCGATACCCATGCTGGGCATAGCCCTGGCCTTCAGCTATCTCAGCCGGATCGACACCAACGCGGGCGCCAGCTATTCCTGGGTCGGCCGCACGCTCCACCCCTTCCTCGGCTTCATCAGCGGCTGGGCGCTGGTCGTCTCGGCCACCATCTTCATGGTCGCCGGTTCGCTGCCCGCCGGTTCGATGACGCTGTCCCTCTTCGACGAGGGACTCGCGGACAACACGGCCCTGGCCACCCTGGTCGGCGCGGCCTGGTTCGTCGCCATGCTGCTCGTCGTGCTGGGCGGCGCCCGGCTCACCGTCCGCGCCCAGCTGATCATGTCCGGTGTCGAGCTCGCCATCCTGGCCCTCTTCGCCGTCGGCGCCGTGCTCCACACCGACAACGCCCGGCCCTTCGACTGGTCCTGGCTCGGCTTCAGCCACTTCGACGGGGTGAGCGGCTTCGCGTCCGGCGCCCTCATCGCCGCCTTCTACTACTGGGGGTGGGACGTCACCTCCAACCTCAGCGAGGAGACCAAGGACAGCCGCCGCACCACGGGCCTCGCGGGCCTGATCGGCGTGGGCATCGTCTTCCTCCTCTTCGAGGCCTTCACCATCGCGGTGAACGTCATCCTCTCCTCGCAGCAGATCCAGGAGAACGACGCCAACGTCCTCGCGGTGCTCGGCGAGGAGATCTGGCCGGGCTGGGGCGGCAAGCTGCTGATCGTCTCCGTGATGCTGTCCACCATCGCCACCCTGGAGACCACACTCATCCAGGTCACGCGCTCGCTGTTCGCGATGGGCCGCGACCACACGATGCCCAGCGCCCTGGGCAAGGTGCACCGCACCTGGAACACGCCGTACGTCGCCATCAGCGTGGTCGGCACGGTGGCGCTGCTGATGCTCGTGGCGTCCAACGCCCTCGGCAGCGTCGGCGACATCCTGGAGAACGCCATCGCCGCGATCGGCCTCCAGATCGCCGTCTATTACGGCCTCGCGGGTCTCGCGGTCGTCGTCGCCTACCGCAAGATGCTGCTGAAGTCTCCGTCCAACTTCCTCTTCGGCGGGCTGTGGCCGTTCCTCGGAGCCCTGTTCATGTTCTGGATCTTCATCGAGTCACTGAGCGACCTGAGCAACGCCTCGATCGGCATCGGCATCGGCGGTCTGGCCGTCGGACTCGTCCCCATGCTCTGGTACTGGCGCCAGGGCAGCGACTACTACCGCCCGGCGAACCTGGACGCCAGCGACGTCGTCGAGACGGACTACATCCCCGACGGCTACACGGCCGCCGAGGCGGAACGTTCCCGCGTCCACGAGGGTCTCCCCACCGACTTCTGAGAGGGGCCCCGATGGCGAGAGACCGCTTCAAGCCCGAATTCGACCCCGACTGCGGGGACGCGCCCCTCACCTCCGCCAAACAGGACATCGTCATCGGCCGCTGGCAGGGCCTTCGGGAACTGCTGCGGACCACCGGCCCCGCGTGGCTTGCGAGGGGCCATCGGATGCGGCTCCTCGCGCAGGCCTGCGCGAGCACCTCGACGGCCGAGTCCTGGCTGGCCGCCGAGCCCCACAGCGGGGACGCGCTGGTGCTGCGGGCCGCGACCGAGACGGCACGGGCCTTCAACCTGGCGATCGCCGCGGGCCGGGGAGTGCCCATCGACCTCAACCGCGTCGACGGCGCGGTCATGGCCTGTCTCCAGGCCGCCGAGGCGTACGTCGACGACCCCACTCCGTGGATCTCGCTCATCGCCGTCGCTCGGCTCTATCCCACCGGGGTGCGCCGCCAGGAACTGGGGCGCTGGTGGGACGAGTTGCACGCACGCGATCCGTACAGCGTGGAGGGCCATCTCCAGGTGCTGCACTACTACTCGGCGCGCTGGCACGGTACGCACGGCGTGATGTACGACTTCGCCCGCGACGCGGCCGGTGTGGCTCCGCCGGGGTGTGCGCTGCCGGTTCTCGTGCAGTTCGCACGGGTGGAGGAGTACCGGTACATCCTTGAGGGGGCCAAGGGGCAGCAGGGGTCTCTGACCGGGGTCAGTCAGCACTGGAACCATGACGGGGCCGTCAGTGATGTGCGGCGTACCTGGCAGCGGTGGATCACCGGGCGCTCCGACGCTCCCGTCGAGCCGGGGGAAGTGCACCAGCTCAACCACCTCACGCATGCCGCGTGTCATGCCGGGGTGCCGGACATCACCGCCTCGCTGTTTCGACTCCTCGGGCGGCGTGCCACGCGGACGCCGTGGTCCTACACGGGCGACCCTGAAAAACAGATCACTCGGTGGCACAACAACCCGAAACACCGAGCGTGAGTTTTTCGCCCCCGCCGCCCCTACCCATTCCCGTCCCTTTTCGGGGGCCAGCCCCCGAACCCCCGCTCCTCAAACGCCGGAGAGGCTAAAAGACTGCGCAGTTCCCCGCGCCCCTTTTTAGGGGCGCGGGGAACTGCGCAACTTTTTGGGGGTTCGGGGGCGGAGCCCCTGAGTAAGGGACGGGAATGGGTAGGGGCGGCGGGGGCGAGGAGAACTACCCCGGTGGAAGGGTGTTCCACTCCGTGATGACCGGGCGGTCGTGTTCCGTGGAGAGGCGGCTGAGCGTGCCGGTTCCGAGCTGGAACAGGCGGCCGTCCGCGGCGGAAAGCCCGAGCCGCCGCGCGGTCAGGACACGTAGGAAGTGGGCATGGGCGACAAGGACCACGTCCCCGTCGCCGAGCGACTTCTCCGCCCGGGCCAGGACACGATCCGCCCGATCGCCCACCTCGGCCGGGGACTCGCCCGGATGCCCGTCCGGCCCCGCCGGCACCCCGTCGTTCCACAGATACCAGTCGGGACGAGTCCGGTGGATGTCGACGGTGGCGACACCTTCGTACGCCCCGTAGTCCCACTCGTGCATGTCCGGATCGGACACCGCCCCGGTCAGCCCCGCCAGCTCCGCGGTCCGTATCGCCCGCGCGAGCGGACTGGTGAGCACGAGCGCGAAGTGCCGCCCGGCGAACAGCGGGACGAGGGACTTGGCCTGTTCCTCACCGCGCGGGGTGAGGGGCAGATCGGTCCAGCTGGTGTGCCGGCCCGACCTGCTCCACTCGGTCTCGCCGTGACGGACGAGAAGGAGGTCGCCCATGACCCCTACTTCGCGGACTCGACGGCGTGGCCGCCGAACTGGTTGCGCAGCGCCGCGACCATCTTCATCTGCGGCGAGTCGTCCTGCCGGGACGCGAACCGGGCGAAGAGGGAGGCCGTGATGGCGGGCAGCGGCACGGCGTTGTCGATGGCCGCCTCGACGGTCCAGCGGCCCTCGCCGGAGTCCTCCGCGTAGCCGCGGAGCTGCTGCAGGTGCTCGTCCTCGTCCAGCGCGTTGACCGCGAGGTCGAGCAGCCAGGAACGGATGACCGTGCCCTCCTGCCAGGAGCGGAACACCTCGCGCACATCCGTGACGGAGTGCACCGCTTCGAGCAGCTCCCAGCCCTCGGCATAGGCCTGCATCATGGCGTACTCGATGCCGTTGTGGACCATCTTCGAGAAGTGGCCGGCGCCCACCTTGCCCGCGTGGACGAACCCGGCGTCGCCCTCCGGCTTGAGCGCGTCGAAGATCGGCTGGACCTTGGCGATGTGCTCGGCGTCGCCGCCGACCATCAGGGCGTAGCCGTTCTGCAGGCCCCAGACGCCGCCCGAGACACCGGCGTCCACGAAGCCGATGCCCTTGGCCGCCAGCTCCTCGGCGTGCTTCTCGTCGTCCGTCCAGCGGGAGTTGCCGCCGTCGACGACGGTGTCGCCCGGCTCCAGCAGGTCCCCGAGCTCGTCGATGACGCCCTGGGTGGGGGCCCCGGCCGGGACCATCACCCAGACCACACGCGGGCCTTCGAGCTTGCCGACCAGTTCGGTCAGGCCACTGACGTCGGAGAGGTCCGGGTTGCGGTCGTAGCCGATCACGGTGTGGCCCGCGCGGCGGATCCGCTCGCGCATGTTGCCGCCCATCTTGCCGAGGCCGATGAGCCCGAGCTGCATCGCAGTCATGTCAGTTCACTTCTTTCGGAGAGTGCGGTACGTGGCCACGAGGGCGGCGGTGGAGGGGTCGAGACCGGGGACGTCGGCGCCCTCGGTGAGGGCGGGTTCGACACGCTTGGCGAGGACCTTGCCGAGCTCGACGCCCCACTGGTCGAAGGAGTCGATGTTCCAGATCGCGCCCTGCACGAACACCTTGTGCTCGTAGAGGGCGATCAGCTGGCCGAGGACGGACGGGGTCAGCTCGGCGGCCAGGATCGTGGTCGTGGGGTGGTTGCCGCGGAACGTGCGGTGCGGGACCTGCTCCTCGGGCACCCCCTCCGCGCGCACCTCGTCGGCCGTCTTGCCGAACGCGAGTGCCTGGCCCTGGGCGAAGAGGTTCGCCATCAACAGGTCGTGCTGGGCGGCGAGTTCGGCACCCAGGTCGTCCACCGGATTGACGAAGCCGATCAGGTCGGCCGGGATCGTCTTCGTGCCCTGGTGGAGCAACTGGTAGTACGCGTGCTGGCCGTTGGTGCCCGGCGTGCCCCACACGACGGGCCCGGTCTGCCACTCGACGGGGTGTCCCTCGCGGTCCACGGACTTGCCGTTGGACTCCATGTCGAGCTGCTGCAAGTACGCGGTGAACTTGGACAGGTAGTGCGAGTACGGCAGCACCGCGTGCGACTGGGCGCCGAAGAAGTCGCCGTACCAGACGCCCAACAGGCCGAGCAGCAAAGGCGCGTTGGCCTCGGCGGGAGCCGTCCGGAAGTGTTCGTCGACGGTCCTGAACCCGTCGAGCATCTCCCGGAAGCGGTCCGGGCCGATCGCGATCATCAGCGACAGACCGATCGCCGAGTCGAACGAGTAGCGGCCGCCGACCCAGTCCCAGAACTCGAACATGTTGGCCGTGTCGATACCGAAGTCCGCGACCTTGTCGACGTTCGTCGACAGTGCGACGAAGTGCCGGGCCACGGCCTCGGACCCACCGCCGAGACCGGCAAGCAGCCAGGACCGCGCCGAGGTCGCGTTGGTGATCGTCTCGATGGTGGTGAAGGTCTTCGAGGCGACGACGAACAGCGTCTCCGCCGGATCCAGGTCGCGCACCGCCTCGTGCAGGTCGGCCCCGTCAACGTTCGACACGAAGCGGACCGTCAGCTCGCGGTCGGTGAAGGCGCGCAGGGCCTCGTACGCCATCGCCGGGCCCAGGTCCGAGCCGCCGATGCCGATGTTGACGACGTTGCGGATGCGCCTGCCGGTGTGGCCGGTCCACTTGCCGGAGCGGACCTGTTCGGCGAAGTCGGCCATCTTGTCGAGCACGGCGTGCACCTTCGGCACGACGTTCTCGCCGGCGACCTCGACGACCGCGTCGAGCGGGGCGCGCAGTGCGGTGTGCAGCACGGCCCGCCCCTCGGTGACGTTGATCCGCTCGCCGCGGAACATCGCGTCCCGCAGCCCGAACACGTCGGTGGCGGTGGCGAGTTCCTGGAGCAGTGCGAGCGTCTCGTCGGTGATCAGGTGCTTGGAGTAGTCGATGCGCAGGTCTCCGACCCGCACGGTGTGGCGCGTGGCGCGCTCCGGGTCCGTGGCGAACAGTTCACGCAGCTGCGGATGGAGGAGCGGGCCCGCGCGGTGGTCCTCCAGGGCCGTCCACTCGGGGCGGCGGGTGAGCCTGGGCGTCCGGGGCCCGGACGGAGGCGTGTCAGGCACGGCTCTCCTCCCTCGCTGAGTCGTCGCCGCTCAGGGCGACGGCGTACATCTCGTCCGCGTCCAGGCGCCGCAGCTCCTCGGCGATCAGCTCGGAGGTGCTGCGGACCTTCAGCGCGAGGGTGCGTGAGGGCTGGCCCGGCAGCGACAGGGTCGCGAGGGGACCCTCGGGACGGTCGATGACGATCTCGCCGCCCTTGGTGCCGAGCCGGACGGCGGTGACGACGGGCCCCGCGGTCACGACACGCTCGACCGGGACCTGGAGGCGGGCCTCCAGCCAGCGGGCCAGCAGTTCGGCGCTCGGGTTCTCGGCCTCGCTCTCCACGGCGGCCGAGGTGACCTTCGAACGGGCCTGGTCCAGGGCGGCCGCGAGCATGGAACGCCACGGAGTCAGCCGGGTCCAGGCCAGGTCGGTGTCGCCCGGCGCGTACGAGGCGGCACGGGCCTCCAGGGCCGCGAGCGGCGTCTCGACCGCGTACATGTCGGTGATCCTGCGCTGGGCGAGGGCGCCCAGCGGGTCCTTGGCCGGGACCTCGGGCGCGTCCACCGGCCACCACACGACGACCGGCGCGTCCGGCAGCAGCAGCGGCAGGACCACCGAGTCGGCGTGCTCGGACACCTCGCCGTACAGCCGCAGCACGACCGTCTCGCCGGTGCCCGCGTCGGCGCCCACGCGGACGTCGGCGTCGAGGTGCGAGTTGGTGCGGTCGCGCGGGGTGCGGACGTGCCGCTTGATGACGACCAGGGTGCGCGAGGGGTGCTCGTGCGAGGCCTCCTCGGCAGCCTTGATCGAGTCGTAGGCGTTCTCCTCGTCCGTGACGATGACCATCGTCAGGACCATGCCCACGGCAGGCGTGCCGATGGCGCGGCGGCCCTCCACTAGGGCCTTGTTGATCTTGCTTGCCGTGGTGTCGGTCAGGTCGATCTTCATGGCCTGCGCCAGCTCCGTCCGTCTCGTGCGAGCATCTCGTCGGCTTCCCCGGGACCCCAGCTGCCCGAGGCGTACTGCGCGGGCCTGCCGTGCTTGTCCCAGTACTCCTCGATCGGATCGAGGATCTTCCAGGACTCTTCCACCTCCTGGTGTCGGGGGAAGAGATTGGCGTCGCCGAGCAGGACATCCAGGATCAGCCGTTCGTACGCCTCCGGGCTGGACTCCGTGAACGACTCGCCGTACGCGAAGTCCATGGAGACGTCCCGAATCTCCATCGACGTACCCGGCACCTTCGATCCGAAGCGCACCGTCATGCCCTCGTCCGGCTGAACACGGAAGACGATGGCGTTCGCGCCGAGCTCCTCCGTGGCGGTGGAGTCGAACGGGGAGTGCGGGGCGCGCTGGAAGACGACCGCGATCTCCGTGACCCGCCGGCCGAGCCGCTTGCCGGTCCGCAGATAGAAGGGGACGCCGGCCCAGCGGCGGTTGTCGACCTCCAGCTTGACGGCCGCGTACGTGTCGGTCTTCGACGCGGGGTCGATGCCCTCCTCCTCGAGGTAGCCGGGCACCTTCGCGCCGCCCTGCCAGCCCTCCGCGTACTGCCCGCGCACGGTGTGCTCGCCCAGGTTCTCCGGCAGCCGCACCGACTTGAGGACCTTGAGCTTCTCGGTGAGCAGCGAGTCGGCGTCGAAGGCGATGGGCTCCTCCATCGCGGTCAGCGCCATCAGCTGGAGCAGGTGGTTCTGGATGACGTCACGGGCCGAGCCGATGCCGTCGTAGTAGCCGGCCCGGCCGCCGATGCCGATGTCCTCGGCCATCGTGATCTGTACGTGGTCCACGTACGACCGGTTCCAGACGGGCTCGTACATCTGGTTGGCGAAGCGGAGCGCCAGGATGTTCTGGACGGTCTCCTTGCCGAGGTAGTGGTCGATCCGGAAGACCTGCTCCGGGTCGAACACGTCGTGCAGGACCTTGTTGAGCTCGCGGGCGCTCTTGAGGTTGTGACCGAACGGCTTCTCGATCACCGCGCGCCGCCAGGAACCCGCCGGGGCGTCGGCCAGCCCGTGCTTCTTGAGCTGCTTGACGACCTTCGGGAAGAACTTCGGCGGTACGGAGAGGTAGAAGGCGTAGTTGCCGCTGGTGCCCCGGGAGGCGTCCAACTCCTCGACGGCGGACCGCAGTTGCTTGAACGCCTGGTCGTCACCGAAGTCGCCCGGGATGAACCGCATGCCTTCGGCGAGCTGCTGCCAGACCTCCTCGCGGAACTCCGTACGGGCGTGTTCGCGCACCGAGTCGTGGACGATCTGGGCGAAGTCCTCGTCCTCCCAGTCGCGCCGGGCGAAGCCGACGAGGGAGAAGCCCGGCGGGAGCAGTCCGCGGTTGGCCAGGTCGTAGACGGCCGGCATCAGCTTCTTGCGGGCCAGGTCGCCGGTGACACCGAAGATGACCAGACCGGACGGGCCGGCGATCTTCGGGAGACGGCGGTCGCCGGGGTGGCGCAGCGGGTTGTCCCAGTCGGACGCGAGGTCCAGCGCCTGGGCGAGGGAGTCGGGCCCGAGGTCCGCGGTGGTGGTGTCCGGCGCCTGCGGTTTCGCGGCGGCGGTCGCGGCCGGTGCCGCGCCGGACGCCTTCGCCGGTGCTCCCTTGGGAAGCTTGTCGCTCATTCCCCGTCAACTCCCTTGCGGCTCAGTGAGACGGCGACCGCGTCGAGCAGTTCGCCCCAGGCGGCCTCGAACTTGGCGACGCCCTCGTCCTCCAGCTGCCGTACGACCTCGTCGTACGGGATGCCCTGCTTCTCGACGGCCTCCAGGTCGGCGCGGGCCTGGGCGTAGCCGCCGGTCACCGTGTCGCCGCGGATCTCGCCGTGGTCGGCGGTGGCGTTCAGCGTGGCCTCCGGCATCGTGTTGACCGTGCCCGGTGCGACCAGCTCGTCGACGTACAGCGTGTCCTTGTAGGCCGGGTCCTTGACGCCGGTCGAGGCCCACAGCGGACGCTGCTTGTTGGCGCTCCCGCCGAGGGCGGTCCAGCGGTCCGAGGCGAAGACGTCCTCGTACGCCTCGTACGCGAGCCGCGCGTTGGCGAGTGCCGCCCTGCCCTTGAGCGCGAGGGCCTCGGCCGTGCCGGTCTTCGCCAGCCGCTTGTCGATCTCGCTGTCGACGCGGGAGACGAAGAAGGAGGCCACGGAGTGGATGGTGGAGAGGTCGAGGCCCGCGGCGCGCGCCTTCTCCAGACCGGCCAGGTAGGCGTCCATCACCTCGCGGTAGCGCTCCAGCGAGAAGATCAGCGTGACGTTGACGCTGATACCGCGGCCGATGACCTCGGTGATCGCGGGCAGACCGGCCTTGGTCGCCGGGATCTTGATCATCACGTTCGGGCGGTCGACCAGCCAGGCGAGCTGCTTGGCCTCGGCGACCGTCGCCTTCGTGTCGTGGGCGAGGCGCGGGTCGACCTCGATGGAGACCCGGCCGTCCCGGCCGCCGGTCGCGTCGTACACCGGACGCAGGATGTCGGCGGCGGCGCGGACATCGGCGGTGGTCATCATCCGTACGGCCTCGTCGACCGTGACTCCGCGCGTGGCGAGGTCGGCCAGCTGCTCCTCGTAACCCTCGCCCGAGCCGATCGCGGCCTGGAAGATGGAGGGGTTGGTGGTGACGCCCACCACGTGCCTGGTCTCGATGAGCTCGGCGAGGTTGCCGGACGTGATCCGCTTGCGGGACAGGTCGTCCAGCCAGATGGAGACGCCTTCGTCGGAGAGGTTCTTGAGGGTTTCCGCGGTCGCGGTTGCTTCGGTGGTCGCGGTTGCTTCGGTCACAGTGATCATCTTCCTTCGGGCGATCGGATCAACCGCGGACTGCGGCCAGGGATTCCCGCGCGGCGGAGGCCACGTTCTCGGGGGTGAAGCCGAACTCGGCGAACAGGGTCTTGGCGTCGGCGGAGGCGCCGAAGTGTTCGAGGGAGACGATGCGTCCGTGGTCACCGACGTACCGGTACCAGGTCAGACCGATGCCCGCCTCGACCGCCACGCGGGCCTTCACGGACGGCGGAAGCACGCTCGCGCGGTACTCCGGCGACTGCTCCTCGAACCACTCGACGGACGGCATGGACACGACCCTGGTCGGGGTGCCCTCGGCCTCCAGCCGCTCGCGCGCGGCGACGGCCAACTGCACCTCGGAACCGGTCGCGATGAGGATCACCTCCGGGGTCGCGGTGGAGGAGTCGCGCAGGACGTAACCGCCCTTCGCCGCCTCGGGGTTGGCCTCGTACGTCGGTACGCCCTGACGGGTGAGGGCGAGGCCGTGCGGGGCCGGGTTCGTGGCGTGCCGCCTGAGGATCTCGGCCCAGGCGATCGACGTCTCGTTGGCGTCGGCGGGGCGCACGATGTTCAGGCCCGGGATGGCGCGCAGCGAGGCGAGGTGTTCGACCGGCTGGTGGGTCGGGCCGTCCTCGCCGAGGCCGATCGAGTCGTGCGTCCAGACGTACGTCACCGGCAGCTGCATCAGGGCCGAAAGGCGGACGGCGTTGCGCATGTAGTCGGAGAAGACGAGGAACGTGCCGCCGTAGATCCGGGTGTTGCCGTGCAGCGCGATGCCGTTCATCTCGGCGGCCATCGAGTGCTCGCGGATTCCGAAGTGGACGGTTCGGCCGTACGGGTCGGCCTCCGGCAGCGGGTTGCCCTTCGGGAGGAAGGACGACGTCTTGTCGATGGTCGTGTTGTTCGAGCCGGCCAGGTCGGCGGAGCCGCCCCACAGCTCGGGCAGCACATCGCCGAGCGCCTGGAGGACCTTGCCGGACGCGGCACGGGTCGCGACGGACTTGCCCGTCTCGAACGCCGGAAGCGCGGACTCCCAGCCCTCGGGGAGCTGACCGGCCACGATCCGGTCGAAGAGCTTGGCGCGGGCGGGCTGCGCGGTGCGCCACTCGGCCAGCTGCTTGTTCCAGGCCGCGTGCGCCTCGGCGCCCCGGTCCAGGGCCCGCCGGGCGTGGGCGAGCACCTCGTCGGCGACCTCGAAGGTCTGCTCCGGGTCGAAGCCCAGGAGGCGTTTGGTGGCCGAGATCTCCTCCGCGCCGAGTGCGGAGCCGTGCGAGGCCTCGGTGTTCTGGGCGTTCGGGGCGGGCCAGGCGATGATCGTGCGCATCGCGATGATCGAGGGGCGCCCGGTCTCGGCCTTCGCCGCGGCCAGGGCCTCGTACAGCGCGTTCGGGTCGATGTCGCCGCCGAGCGCGGGTTCGATCCGCTGTACGTGCCAGCCGTAGGCCTCGTACCGCTTCAGCACGTCCTCGGAGAAGGCGGTGGCGGTGTCGCCCTCGATGGAGATGTGGTTGTCGTCGTAGACGAAGACGAGGTTGCCGAGCTTCTGGTGGCCGGCGAGCGAGGACGCCTCGGCGGAGATGCCCTCCTCCAGGTCGCCGTCGGAGACGATCGCCCAGACGGTGTGGTCGAAGGGGGACTCGCCCTCGGGGGCCTCGGGGTCGAACAGGCCGCGTTCGAAGCGGGCGGCCATCGCCATGCCCACCGCGTTGGCGACGCCCTGGCCGAGGGGGCCCGTGGTCGTCTCGACCCCGGCCGTGTGCCCGTACTCCGGGTGGCCGGGCGTCTTCGAGCCGTGCGTGCGGAACGCCTTGAGGTCGTCCAGCTCCAGCTCGTACCCGGAGAGGAAGAGCTGGGTGTAGAGGGTCAGCGAGGTGTGGCCGGGGGAGAGGACGAAGCGGTCGCGACCGGTCCACTCGGGATCCGCCGGGTCGTGTCGCATCACCTTCTGAAAGAGGGTGTACGCCGCCGGGGCCAGGCTCATCGCGGTGCCCGGGTGGCCGTTGCCGACCTTCTGCACGGCGTCCGCCGCAAGCAGACGGGCCGTGTCGACGGCTCGCCGGTCCAGATCGGTCCACTCAAGGCTGTCAGGTGTCTGCGTACTCATCTTCAAGAAGTCCTCGGTAGAAGCCCAGTAACTGCTCGGATGCGTTCAAACTTAAAAGTCAGACTTTTGCCGGGGAAGGTGGCCCTGTGTCAGCCTTTGGTGAAAGTGGGACAACGACTGCGGGACCGAGCCGACGCGAGAAGGACATGGCGGACAGAAGCACCCAAGAAGGTGACGGTGGCGGCGGTGACACCGGCGACGGGATCAGAACCTTTCCCTTTCCCGTCGACCTGAGCGTCTGCGGAGTCGGCATGCAGGTCGGCCCGATGGAGCCCGGCCGGACCTGGCACGCGAACGAGGCGATCGAGCGCGTCCACCGCATCGACTTCCACGTGGTCATGCTCTTCGGGGAGGGCCCGGTCCGGCACATGGTCGACTTCACCGAGTACGAGGTCTCCGCCGGCGAGCTCCTGTGGATACGCCCGGGCCAGGTCCACCGTTTCTCCAGCACGGAGGCCTACCGCGGCACGGTCCTGATCATGCAGCCGGGCTTCCTGCCCCGCGCCACGGTCGAGGCGACCGGCCTCTACCGCTACGACCTGCCGCCCCTGCTCAGGCCCGACCCGGCCCAGCTCGCCGGACTGCGGGCCGGCCTCGACCAACTGGAACGCGAGTACGTCGACTCGACCACGCTGCCGCTCAGCCTGCACACCTCTGTGCTGCGGCACTCCCTGACCGCGTTCCTGCTCCGCCTGGCGCACCTCGCCGCCGGCGCCGCCGACGCGGCACGCGACCAGGCGGACACCACCTTCACCCGCTTCCGCGAGGCGGTCGAGAAGGGCTTCGCCACCAACCACAGCGTCAGCGCGTACGCCGACACCCTCGGCTACTCCCGCCGCACCCTCGTCCGGGCGGTCCGCGCCGCGACGGGCGAGACCCCGAAGGGCTTCATCGACAAGCGGGTCGTCCTGGAGGCCAAGCGGCTCCTCGCCCACACGGACATGCCGATCGGCCGCATCGGGGTCTCGGTGGGCTTCCCCGACGCGGCCAACTTCACCAAGTTCTTCCACCAGCACACCGGAGTGGCGCCGGCGGCGTTCCGGGCGGAACTGCACTGAGAGGTCAGCGGAGTTGCGGGAGATGGAAGGAGGGGGCGGGCCTGATCGGCCCGCCCCCTCCTCACCGACTCGCCTCTCAGCGAGCGAAGTTGAACCAGTTCACGTTCACGAAGTCCGAGGGCTGGCCGCTCGTGAAGGTCAGATAGACGTCATGCGTCCCGGTGACGTTGCTGATGTTCGTCGGGACGGTCCGCCAGCTCTGCCACCCGCCGGTGTTGGCGAGCGCGAAGGTGCCGATCGGGGCGTTCGTACGGCTGTCGAGGCGGACCTCGACCAGGCCGCTGGCGCCGCCCGCCACCCCGCTCGCGACCCGGGCGCTGAACTGCCTGGCAGCCGTGGAGCCGAAGTTGACGCCTCGGTAGAGGGCCCAGTCGCCGTTGGCGAGGGCGCCGATGTTCTGGCCGCCGCCCGAGTCGGTCGTGGTCTCGGTGATCGTGCCGCTCTGACCGTCGAACGACTCGGCCTGGATCGCGCTGTACGCGTCACGGTTGCCGGTCGGCGGAGGCGTGGTGCCGCCCGCGGACTGCAGCACCTGGACGTAGTCGACGACGAGTGGATGGCCCGGCACCGTGGCACCGTCAGGACCGCCGCCGAAGGCGTCCACGAAACCGCCGCCCATCGCCACGTTCAGGATGATGAAGAACCCGTGGTTCGTGGCGTTCGACCAGGTGGTCGCGTCGACCTGGTTCGCCCGTACGGTGTGGTAGTTGATGCCGTCGACGTAGAAGCGGATCTCCTCCGGACTCGTCGACCGGTCCCACTCCATGCCGTACGTGTGGAAGCCCGCCTGGCAGGTCGTGCCCGGGCAGGCGATGGAGCCGCCGAGGCCGGTCGTCTCGTTGCAGGGGCCGCCCGGGTTGGTGCCGCAATGCATCGTGGACCACACGGTGTTGAGACCCTGGACGTTCTCCAGGATGTCCAGCTCGCCGACGCTCGGCCAGTTCTGGTAGTTGCCGCGGTAGGGCGCGCCCAGCATCCAGAACGCCGGCCAGTAGCCGCGCGCGGCGGCGCCCGTGACGTTCGGCATCTGGATCCGGGACTGGACACGCAGCTTGCCACCGGCGGGCGGCTGGAAGTCGGTGCGGTTGGTCTCGATGCGGCCCGAGGTCCAGTTGCCGGCGGCGTCCCGGCGCGGGGTGATCCGGAGGTTCCCGGCGCCGTCCAGTGCCACGTTGTTGGTGCTGGACGTCATGTTCTCGATCTCGCCCGTGCCCCAGTTGGCGGGCCCGCCCGGGTAGCCGTGGCCGGTCGCGTACTGCCAGTTCGAGGTGTTGACGCCGGTGCCCGCTGTGCCGTTGAAGTCGTCGACGAAGACCTGGGTCCAGCCGCTGGGCGGCGCGGGCGCGTCCGCCTCTGCTGCCGATGCCCCGGCCGCCGCCAGGCTCAGCACGCTGACCAGCGCGATGAGCGTGCGTCGGAGTGGACCGCGTCTGACGGGTGTGCCTGAAGTTTCCCTCATGGGTGCCTCTTCGGGTACGGAGTGGGGGTGCGCGGGTGATTCGGGGGTGCGTGGGAGCATTTGAGAGCGCTCTCAACGCAGCTGCGCGGCCAATGTGCTCTTCGGCACTCCGGTCGTCAAGAGGTAAAGCAGAGAAAGCCCTCAGGGGGCAGGGGAGTTCACACCATGAAGGGGGGACGGATCGGACGGGGAACCAGGGACGGATCGGACCGCGAGGGAGGGAACGGATCGGACGTGGCGTCAGAGAGCGCTTCCCGCCCGCCAGTCCGTCCACGACAGGTTCCAGCCGTTGAGGCCGTTGGCCGGATCGACCGTGTCCTCGCCCGAGTTCTCGACCACGACCACGTCTCCGAGCATGGAACTCTCGTAGAACGCGTAGCCCGGCGTGGATGTGTCGTCCGCGCCCTTGGCGTCCCGCAGCCCGACGCACCCGTGGCTGGTGTTGCTGCTGCCGAAGATCGACGGCGACGCCCAGTAGTTGCCGTGGATGAACGTGCCCGACGTGGTGAGGCGCTGCGCGTGCGGCACGTCGTCGATGTCGTACTCGTCGCCGAGCCCGACGGTGGAGGACTCCATCCGCGTCTCCTCGAACCGCTCGCTGATCACCATGATTCCGGCCCAGGTGGCGTGCTCGGCATCCCCGCCGGACACGGGATAGGTGGCGAGGGTCCGCCCGTCCCGCCGTACCGTCATCGTCTGCTTCGCCAGATCGACCGTACTTATCTGCTCGCGGCCGATGTGGAAGGTGACGTCCTTGGACTGGGTGCCGTAGACGCCGTCCGCGCCTTCGACGTCCTTCAGCCGCAGGCCGAGCGTGATCTCCGTGCCCGCCGCCCAGTACTCCTCGGGCCGGAAGTCGAGCCGGGTGTCGCCGAACCAGTGGCCCACTACCGCCACCTGCGGGTCCGCGGTCACGGTGATCGCCTTCTCGACGGCGGCACGGTCCGTCACGGCGTGCGTGAAGTTGATCGAGACAGGCATGCCGACGCCGGAGGTCGAGCCCGCCTCCGGCGTGAAGTGGCCGACGAACGTGTCGGCGGGGGCTTCGGTGGTGAAGGCCACGGTCTCCGCCGCGCCGCCCTGTGCCTGGGCCGTGACCGTGTACGCCGTGCCGGAGTACGGGTTGCGGGTGGAGGTCCACTTCGTGCGGGCGTCGTTGAAGGTGCCGGGGAGGGGCGAGCCGTAGTCGCTCGTCACCTTGACGCGGGAGAGAGTGCCGGTCGAGGCGGCGACCCGGACGGGGCTGGTGAAGGCGGCGTTCTTGGTGCCGTCGGCGGGCGTGACGGTGAGGGTGGGGGCGGCGGTGGCCTCGGCCGCCTTCGGAGTGCTCCCGCCGGAGGCGTTCGCCGAGGCGGTGCATCCCGTCAGTACGGCCGCCGGTACGGCCCCGAGGACGGCGAGCACACCGCGCCGGGACCACTTGCCCGGCTGCTCCGGCTGGTCTGACCTGTCCGGCTTCTCCGGTCCTTTCGGCTGCTCCGGCCCGTTCGACATGTGCGAGACGCCCACGGGGGTGCCCTCCTGCTGTGACCACTGGTGCGCCTGCATCGTGCGCCTCTTGGATGGGGTGAGCCTTTGAATCGGACGGGTCCTGGCTGAGATTGCCGTGAGGAGTCCGTGAGAGCGGTGGTGGTCGCTGAGACCGCCGGGGCTTCCACGGGGGCCACGGTCCGGGTCCTGTTCGGTCACGTGTCGGAGAAGGGACGTGCCCGGGGGCGGGGGCCCGGGGAGTGTGCGGGCATGGCGAGACGCGGGGGATGTCTGATCAACGGGTGCCTGGGTGTGCTGCTGCTCGGTGTCGCCCTTGCCGCCCTGGTGGGGGTGGGGACCTACGTGGACTTCCAGCGCGACGTGGACAAGGCGCACGACCAGGTCGAGGCGGGCGCCGAGCGGGCCGAGGCCGAGTTGTCCGGGGCGGCCGAGGACGGCACGCTCCTCGGCACGGAGATCGCCAGGGCCGTACGCGGTGGCGAGGTGCGGCGGCAGGGTCGTGACGTCACGGTGACCGCCCAGTTCACCGGGCAGGTGAACGGCTGGTACGTCGGCGGCATCTCTGCCAGTGACTGCTACCGCTTCAAGATCGTCCCGCCTGCTGCCGCCGTGCGGGAAGTGGTCGAGGAGGGGTGTGGTTACACCCTGAAGACGACACGCCGGGATCCGGCGGCGGTCGCCGACGACGTGGTCGTGGAACTGCGGTCGGCGGTGGCCCGGGGAGGGGTCGCGGCCGCGAGTACCGCGCAGGTGTGGCAGACCCCGGGCATCACCGTCGAGGACACCGAGACCGAGGGTGGTCGACTGACCCGCCTTGTATGGCTGTACGGAGGCACCGGACAACAGGGCAAGGTCTGCTACGAGTTCCGGGCGGCCAAGTCCTCCGTCACCGCCAAGAGGCTGAAACCGGAGGGCTGTTACGGCCCGATCGGCTGATGGGTACGGTCCTTGTATGCCCGACTCGGCCGAAGCCATCAGCGAGCGCAACGCCGAGGTCGTCCGCCGCTACCTTCGGGTCTTCGAGACGAAGGAGGTCGCCGAGTTCGAAGAGCTCGTCGCCGAGGACGTCCTCGTTCACGGTGCGGGCCTGCACGTCAGGGGCCGGCACCATCCCGAGGGATCGGTGCTGACTCCGGGGCTGTCCGACTGCCGTGTGCAGATGGACGACCTCTTCGCCGCCGGCGACCGGGTCACCGTGGCCTTCACCCTGACGTACACCCACGACCGCAGCGGCCGGGATCTGACCATGACGGGAGTCAAGTCCTACCGGCTCCGAGAAGGGCGGATCGTCGAGTTCTGGGGCGAGACCGACCTCTACGGCCTTCTCCGCCAGGCCGGACTCGTACCCGAGCAGATTCCGCCGTTCTGACGGGGACCGCGCCCGGCACCGACCGCCGGGCGGCCTCAGGACCTGGCCGCGTCTGCGGGTACGACGAAGGCCCCGGTCCGGAGGGGCCGGGGCCAACGCTCAATGACACGCGGTGAGTTGAGGGCTGTACCGCGGCTTCAGTGCTGCTTGGTGAGTTCGGGCTCGGTCGGCTGTGCCTCCTCGTGCAGCCCGAAACGGTCGTGGGCCCGTCGCAGCCGCTGGGGTGCCCACCAGGCGCGTCGGCCGAGCAGCGCCATGGTCGCCGGGACGAGGAGCATGCGTACGAGGGTCGCGTCGATGAGTACCGCGAGGGTCAGGCCGAGGCCGATCTGCAGGATGGGTGCGAAGCCGCCCGTCATGAAGGCGCCGAAGACTACGGCGAGCAGCAGCGCGGCACAGCTCACGACGCGTCCCGAGCGGCGCAGACCGGTGATGACCGCCTCTCGTTCGTCGCCCGTGCGCAGCCAGGTCTCGCGCATCCGGGCGAGGATGAACAGCTCGTAGTCCATGGCGAGTCCGAAGGCGATCGCGATGATCAGCGGAGGTGCGGTCAGGCTCAGCGCGCCGAGTTCCTGGGAGCCAAGCACAGAGGCCAGATGCCCGTCCTGGAACACCCACACCACCACACCGAGCGCGGCACCCAGGCTGAGCAGCGTGGTGACGATGGTGCGCAGCGGGATCAGCACCGAGCCGGTGAAGGCGAAGAGCAGGAGGAAGATACCGCCCAGGACGGTGACGGCGGCCCAGGGCGCGCGGTCGCCGAGCATCGCGCGGAAGTCGACGAGACGGGCCGCGACACCGGTGACCTCGACGGGCTCGTCACCCCGTATGTCCCGTACGCGCTGGACCAGTTCGGTCGCCTCCTTGCCGTCGGCGCTGCCGCCCGGTCGCAGGTTCAGGACCGTCGTGCCGCCCGGCAGGTCACGGGACTCGGCGCCCGGCGAGAGCGCCCGGATCCGGTCGGCCGTCGCGGGGTCGGTGCCCGGCTTCAGGACCACGGTCACCGGCGAGACTCCGGTGCCCGGCGGGAAATGCGCCTCCACCGTGTCGTCCAACTGGCGTGCCTCCGTGCTCGAAGGCAACTGCTGGGCGTCCCCGATATTGATCTTCATGCCTGTGACGGGCAGGGCCAGGACGAGCAGGGCGATGGCGGAGGCCGCTGTCACGACTACCGGTCGGCCCGTGGCGAACCGGGCCAGGCGGGCGAAGACACGGCCCTCCTCACCGGCGGGCTTGGTGCGTGCCGGGGCGATCTTTCCGCCGAAGCGGGCCAGCAGCGCCGGCAGCAGGGTGAGCGCGGCCAGCATGTCGACGACCACCACGGCGGCCACGGCGAGGCCCATGCTGCGCAGGAACGTGCTGGGGAACACCAGCAGACCGGTGAGGCTGACGGCCACGGTCAGGCCGGAGAAGAGGACCGTGCGTCCGGCGCGGGCCACCGTGCGGTGCACGGCCTCCACCACGTCGTCGGTCGTACGGCGTTCTTCGCGGAAGCGGACCACCATCAACAGCGCGTAGTCCACGGCCAGTCCGAGGCCGAGCATGGTCGTCACCTGGATCGCGTACACGGAGATGTCGGTGAACTGACTGAAGCCGAACAGCGCCAGGAACGCGCCCGCGATGCCGCTGACCGCGACCAGCAGGGGCAGTCCGGCGGCGCGCAGCCCGCCGAAGATGACGAGCAGCAGGACGAGAACCACCGGCAGCGAGATGATCTCCGCCCGGGCCACGTCCTCCTGGGCCCGCTCGCCGAGCTGCTGCCCGAGCAACGGGCCCCCGCTGACGTGGACTTCGGGTGCCTTGATCTCATGGATGCGGTCACTGGCCGTGTCCAGGACCTTCTCCTCCGCCTCGTCGTCGAGGCCGCCCTTCAGCGTCACCGGGATAACGAGGGCCTGCCCGTCCTCCGCGAGGAGACCTGGCGTGTCGTACGGGTCGGGCACGGCCGCGATGCCGGCGGCGTCGCGCAGGTCGGCGACGGCGGCCTCGACCTGGGCGCGCAGCCCCGGGTCGGACACCGCTGTGCCGCCGACCACCGCGGTGATCGACTCGCCGACGGGGTCGATGCCGTCGAGGTGCACGGCGGCCCGGTCCGACTCGGTGCCCGGTACGTCCGGCACGGAGTCGCTGAGCCGTCCGAACACGCCCGTCCCGAGCCCGAAGCCGAGCAGCAGGAAGAGCAGCCAGAGGCCGATCACGGTCAGGGGGCGGCGAGTTGATGCCCTGGCGATGGTGGCGAGCACGGGGTGCCTCCCGGCGGGTTGGCGGGTCTCGGGGTCGTCCCCAGACTCGCGTGGCCGCCGCGTGCGCCGGATCGCCGGTGGGAGGGGTTTCCGTGGATCCCTCGCGTGGGTGAGTGGGTGGGTTGGCTCCGCCGTACGGGGGATGCGTCTGCGGGCCCGGTGGGGGCTTGTCGCGCAGTTCCCCGCGCCCCTTAAAAGCAGGGGGCCAGCGCCCCAGCCCCTTTAGGGGCGCGGGGAACTGCGCGATCAGCCCCCACCGGGCCCGCACCCGACGAACCACCCGAACGGTCAGTTCGACCCTGGGGTCACCAACCCCGACTCGTACGCCCGGATGACCGCTTGGACCCGGTCCCGCAAACCCAGCTTGCCAAGGACATTGCTGACGTGAGTTTTCACCGTGTGCTCGCTGACGAACAACGTCGTCGCGATCTCCGCGTTGGAGAGCCCACGGGCCAGCAGCCGCAGGGTCTCCTCCTCGCGAGCCGTCAGCACATCGAGCCGTACCGACGAGGGAGGCGGAGCCGACGCCTCGGCCCGCCGTCGCTGGATGATGTCGGCGACCAGCCGCCGCGTCACCGACGGCGCGAGCAGCGAGTCGCCGGCCGCGACCACGCGCACCGCGTGCACCAGGTCGTCCCGGCGCACGTCCTTGAGCAGGAAGCCGCTGGCGCCCGCGTACAGCGCCTCGTACACGTACTCGTCGAGGTCGAACGTCGTCAGCATGACCACCCGGCACCCGGACTGCGCGCAGACCAGCCGGGCCGCCTCCAGGCCGTCCATCCGGGGCATGCGGATGTCGAGCAGCAGCACGTCGGGCGTGTGCCGTTGCACCGCCGCCACCGCTTCGACGCCGTCCCCGGCCTCCGCGACCACCTCGATGTCGGGCTGTGCTTCGAGGATCATGCTGAATCCGCTGCGGACCAGCTCCTGGTCGTCGGCGACCACCACACGGATGCTCACCCCAGGGCCGCCTGCCGGTCGGCGGCCACGGGAAGGCGTACGGCGACCCGGAAGCCGCCGTCGGGGCCGGGTCCCGTACGGGCCGTGCCCCCACAGGCGGCGGCCCGCTCGCGGATCCCGATCAGGCCGTGGCCGGCCCCGTCCCCACTCCCGCGCACGCTTCCGCCGTGGTCCGCGGGGCCTCGCCCGTCGTCCGTCACCGTGAGCGTCAACTCGTCCTCCGTCCAGTCGAGTTCGACCCGCGCGAGGGAAGCGTACGCGTGCTTCACGGTGTTGGTCAGGGCCTCCTGGACCACGCGGTACGCGGCGACCTCGGTGTCCGGGTGCAGCGGACGCGGCTCGCCGGTGGCGTGGAGCTCGACGCGCAGACCGGTGGACCCCGCGACCTGCCGGACCAGGTCGGTCAGGGCCGCCACGCCTGGCTGCGGCAGCCGGGCGGACGTACCGTTCACCGGCTCGTCCTTGAGCACGCCGAGGATCCGCCGCAACTGGTTCATCGCGTCGCGCCCGGCGGCGGCGATGGCGTCGAACGCAGTCTCCGCGCGCTCTGGATCGCTGCGCACCACCACGGGCCCGGCCTCCGCCTGGACCACCATGAGGCTCACCGCGTGGGCCAGGATGTCGTGCATGTCCCGGGCGATCCTGGCCCGTTCCCGCGCGACCGCCCGCGCGGTGTCGGCGGCACGCTCCCGCTCCAGCCGACGGGCCCGGTCCTCCAGAGCCGCGGTGTACGCCCGCTGGAGACGGGACAGCATCCCGAACCCGTACGCGCTGACGCAGCTCAGCAACTGGAAGGCGTACTCGAAGGGTTGGGCGCCCTCCTTGTGCATCATGGTCAGTGACACCCCGGCCAGCCATCCCACCAGCATGAAGCGCCGCTGCCAGGGCAGGGCGATCGCGGCCAACGTGTAGAGCACGACCAGGCCGCCGTACATCACGTCGGGCGGCGGCGCGTGGTAGACCGCCATGGCGGGCGTGAACACCGAGACACCGCAGGCCGCCAGGAACGGCGACCGCCGCCGCCACACCAGCGGCACCGCCGTACCGGCGCCCAGCAGGAACCCCTGCCAGGTGAGGCGGTCGTCGCCGTCGTCGGGGAACATCCACTGCAGCGACGCGGCGAACAGCACCAGCGCGGCGAGCGCGGTGTCGACGACGTACGGGTTGGCCGCGCGCAGGCGTGCGACGGCGGGTGTGATCCAGGACTGGGCGGACACGGACATACGCGGCTCCTCGGGGCAAGGGCCGTCCCAGTATCGGGTGACCACCGGGCCACGTCCTCACCGGTGAGAGGGATTTCCGGGGCCCGCCATCCCGGACGACGCCCGGTCACCCCTGGACGACGCCCGTCACCCCGGACAGGGCTCGCCGCCCTGGACGGGGCCCGCCATCCCGGACGGGGCTCGCCTTTCCGGACGCGGCCCGCCTTTCCGCACGGGGGCTCGGCTTCCCGGACGGGGCTCGGCTTCCCGGACGGGCCCGCCCTGCGACGGGCCCGCCCTCCCAGACAGGGCCCGCCTACCCGACGGGGCGCACGTTCCCGGGACGACGAGACACGCCCGCCGTGTCACTACCGTTCCGGCTGCCACCCCAGCGCCCGGGAGATGCCGAGCGCGGCGAGCCGTACCGCCGGGATCAACGCCGGTGTCTGCGCGTCGCGTTCGGGCACCACGACCGAGACGGCCGCGGCCACCGAGCCGTCCGCCGTGCGGACCGGCGCGGCCACCGAGAGTGCGTCGTCGGTGATCTGACGGGTGCTCACCGCCACGCCCGCGCGCCGGACTTCGGCGAGTACGCGGCGCAGGGTGGCCCCGTCCGTGATGGTGTGCGGGGTGAATCCGGCGAGCGGCCCGCCGCAGTACGTCTCCTGGAAGGCTGACTCGCAGTGCGCGAGCAGCGCGAGGCCCACGCCGGTCGCGTGCAGTGGCCAGCGGGCGCCCACCTGGATCTTGACGCCCACCGCCGAACGGCCTGAGATCCACTCTATGTAGACGACCTCGGAGCCGTCCCGGACCGCCAACTGCACGTTCTCGTGCGTGGCTTCGTACAGGTCCTCCAGATACGGCAGCGCGATCTGCCGCAGCGCGAGACCGCGTGGGGAGAGCGCCGCGATCTCCCACAGGCGCAGGCCCACGTGGTAGATCCCGGACGCGTCGCGCTCCAGGGCGCCCCAGTCGCTGAGCGCTCCCACCAGGCGGTGGGCGGTGGTGAGGGAGAGCCCGGCCCGGCGGCTGATGTCCGTGAGGGAGAGCGCCGGATGCTCGTGGTCGAAGGCGGCGAGCACGGCCAGGAGGCGGTCGGGGGCGGACGCCGCGGTCATCGGCCGGAACCGGTCATGCGTCGAGGCCGGTCATGTGTCGAGCTCCGCTTCGGCGACCCGCTGCAGCAGCGTGTGCAGGGTGTCCCGCTCGGCGGGGTCGAGGGGCTGGAGCAGGTCGTTCGTCACCCGCAGACCCGCCTCGTCGGTGTCGCGCAGAAAGGCGCGCCCGTTCTCGGTGAGCACCACGATGCGGCTGCGGCGGTCGTCGGGGGAGGGTCGGCGCGCGGCGAAGCCGAGCTTCTCCAGGTCGTCGACGAGACCGACGATCGCGCTCGGGTCGTAGCCGAGCCGCGAGCTCAGCTCCCGCTGGAGGGCGCCCTCGGAGGTGGCCAGGAACCGCAGCAGCGCGTAGTGGCGCAGCCGCAGCCCCGACTCCTGGAGGAACGTGTTGAACAGCTGCCCCGACCGCAGTCCCAGCCGGTACAGGAGATAGCCGGTGTCCGAGTGCAGCCCGCGCATCCACGGCTCCTGCGAGTCGATGGCGTCGGGGGGCGTGGCGTGCTGCTGGCCGGCGATGGCGGGCTCCCTGGGCCGGGCCCCCGCGGGGGCGGTGCGTATGTGTTCCCCACAGCATGCCGCACAGACGAGTCGGCAACAACTATTGACGACAACAATGATTGTCTTTAGCTTCGATCTCGTAGCCGTCCTGCCTTCCGCAGGTGATCCGTTTCTCGAAGGGACCCGTCGTGCCCAGCATCGATCTCACCGGCAAGGTCGCCGTCGTCACCGGCTCCGGCCGTGGCCTCGGCCTGGCCTATGCGCATGCCCTGGCCGCCGCAGGCGCCTCCGTGGTCGTCAACGACGTGGACGAGGACGTCGCCGAGCAGGCCGTCAAGGCGATCACCGAGGCGGGCGGCAGCGCCGTGGCCGAGGTGGTCCCGGTCGGCACCACCGAGGCCGCGGACCGCCTGGTCGGCCGTGCGGTGGAGGAGTTCGGCCGCCTCGACATCCTGGTCACCAACGCGGGCATCCTCCGGGACAAGGTCCTGTGGAAGATGACCGACGAGGACTTCGACGCGGTGATCACCACCCACCTCAAGGGCACCTTCACCTGCGCCCGCGCCGCCGCCGTACGCATGCGCGAGCAGGGCGAGGGCGGCACGCTGATCCTGGTCGGTTCCCCGGCCGGACAGCGCGGCAACTTCGGCCAGACCAACTACGCCGCCGCCAAGGCCGGCATCGCCGCAATGGCCCGTACGTGGTCGATGGAGCTGGGCCGCGCGGGCATCACCGTCAACGCGATCGTGCCGGTCGCCGCGACCGCCATGACCGAGACCATCCCGGCCTTCGCGCCCTACATCGAGGCCATGCGGGGCGGCGAGCCGCTGCCGGACTTCCTCCGCAAGGGCGAGGGCTTCGGCACCCCCGAGGACTGCGCCGTCCTCGTCCCGTTCCTGGCCTCCGAGGCCGCTCGCGGGGTGACCGGCCAGGCCATCGGCATCGGCGGCGACAAGGTGGCCCTGTGGTCCCACCCCCAGGAGATCAAGGCGGCGTACGCTGACGGTGGCTGGACCCCCGACTCCCTCGCCGACGTCTGGCCGGCCTCGCTGGGCGCCGAACCGCAGTCGGTCGGCATCCCCGCCCCGAAGTTCCCGGAGGCGTGACCCATGACGAACATCGACGTCGAGGAACTCGTCGCGATCGACGTCCACACCCACGCCGAGGTCTCCTCCAAGGGCACCTCCTCCCTGGACGACGACCTGCACGAGGCCTCCAGCGCCTACTTCAAGGTCGAGGGCAAGCGGAAGCCGACGCTTGAGGAGACGGCCGCCTACTACCGCGAGCGGAAGATGGCCGCCGTGATCTTCACGGTCGACGCCGAGTCCGCCACCGGCACCGAGCCCGTCCCGAACGAGGAGGTCGCCGAGGCGGCCGCCGCCAACCCGGACGTGCTCATCCCCTTCGCCTCCATCGACCCCTTCCGCGGCAAGGCCGGCGTCAAGCGGGCCCGCCGCCTGGTCGAGGAGTACGGGGTGAAGGGCTTCAAGTTCCACCCCAGCATCCAGGGCTTCTTCCCCAACGACAGGTCGGTCGCGTACGACCTGTACGAGGTGATCGAGGAGACCGGCACGATCGCCCTCTTCCACACCGGACAGACGGGCATCGGGGCGGGCGTCCCGGGCGGCGGCGGGATCCGGCTCAAGTACTCCAATCCGCTGCACGTGGACGATGTGGCCGCGGACTTCCCGCATCTCAAGATCATCCTGGCGCATCCGTCGTTCCCCTGGCAGGACGAGGCCCTCGCGGTCGCAACCCACAAGCCGGGCGTCCACATCGACCTGTCCGGCTGGTCGCCGAAGTACTTCCCGCCGCAGCTCGTGCAGTACGCGAACACACTGCTCAAGGACAAGGTGCTGTTCGGTTCCGACTACCCGGTCCTCACCCCGGACCGCTGGCTGGCCGACTTCGCCAAGCTCTCCATCAAGGACGAGGTCAGGCCGAAGATCCTCAAGGAGAACGCGGCCCGGCTGCTCGGGCTGACGAAGCCGTAGCGGGCAGCCATGTACAACGAAGGACAGGGGCACCCCATGTGCAACGAAGGACAGGGGCACGGACATGCGCAATGAGGGACTGGGGTCGTGGCCCGCACGCCGGGCCCGCAAGACCCCGCACCGTACCGCCCTGATCCACGGCGACACGACGGTCACGTACGCCGGGCTGTACGAGCGCACCACCCGCCTCGCGCACGCCCTGCGCGCCTCCGGAGTGCGCCGCGGCGACCGGATCGCCTACCTCGGCCCGAACCACCCCTCCTACCTGGAGGCACTGTTCGCCGCGGGCACGCTCGGGGCGGTCTTCGTACCGCTCAACACCCGCCTCGCCGGGCCCGAGATCGCCTACCAGCTCACGGACTCCGGCGCGAAGGCCCTCGTGTACGGACCGTCGTTCGGCGGCCTGGTCGCGGGACTGCCGGGCAACAGCGACGTGCGTACGTACATCGAAGTGGGCGCCGAATACGACGAGTTGCTCGGCGCGGCCTCCGACGAGGCGATCGACGAACCCGTCAACGTCGACGACACCTGCATCATCATGTACACCTCGGGCACGACCGGCCGGCCCAAGGGCGCGATGCTCACCCACGGCAACCTGACGTGGAACGCGGTCAACGTCCTGGTCGACCAGGACCTGATCACCGACGAACGCGCCCTGGTCTCCGCCCCGTTGTTCCACACGGCCGGGCTGAACATGCTGACCCTGCCGGTCCTCCTCAAGGGCGGCACCTGTGTCCTGGTCGAGGCCTTCGACCCGGCGGCCACCCTCGACCTGATCGAACGGCACCGGATCACCTTCATGTTCGGCGTGCCCACGATGTTCGAGCACGTGGCCCGCCATCCGCGCTGGGCCGACGCCGACCTGTCCTCCCTGCGGATGCTCAGCTGCGGCGGCTCACCCGTGCCGACCCCGCTCATCGCCGCCTACCAGGAGCGGGGCCTCACCTTCCTCCAGGGCTACGGCATGACCGAGGCCTCGCCCGGCGTGCTCTTCCTGGACGCCGAGCACGCGGTGAGCAAGGCGGGTTCTGCGGGCGTGCCGCACTTCTTCAGCGACGTCCGCGTCGTACGGCCCGACCTCGCCCCGGCCGACATCGGCGAGACCGGGGAAGTGGTCGTACGCGGGCCGCACGTCATGCCCGGCTACTGGGGGCTGCCCGACGAGACCGCGGCCGTGTTCCACGACGGGTGGTTCCGCAGCGGGGACGCCGCCCGGATCGACGAGGACGGCTATGTCACCATCGTCGACCGCATCAAGGACATGATCATCTCCGGTGGCGAGAACATCTACCCCGCCGAGATCGAGGACCAGCTCCTCGCCCACCCCGACATCGTCGAGTGCGCGGTCATCGGCGTGCCCGACGAGAAGTGGGGCGAGGTGCCGCGTGCGGTCGTCGTGCCCCGCGAGGACGTCGAGCTCGACCCCGACGAGGTCCTCGCGTCCCTGGCCGGACGCCTCGCCAAGTACAAGATCCCGAAGTCGGTGGTGCTCGCGGACGAACTGCCGCGGACCGCCTCCGGCAAGCTCCTCAAGTCCCGTGTCCGCAAGCGGTACGGCACCAACTCCTAGTCGAAGGAACGACACATGAGCATCACCGCGAACGGCATCGACGAACTCAAGAAGCTCGCCGGCAGCGACCTCGGCACCAGCGAGTGGATCGAGGTCACCCAGGAGCGCATCAACACGTTCGCCGACGCCACGGGTGACCACCAGTGGATCCATGTCGACGAGGAGAAGGCCAAGGAGGGGCCGTTCGGCGCGCCCATCGCGCACGGCTATCTCACGCTGTCCCTGTTCATCCCGCTCTTCACCGAGCTGCTGGACGTCCAGGGCGTCACGACGAAGGTCAACTACGGCCTCAACAAGGTCCGTTTCCCCTCGCCGGTGAAGGTCGGCTCCCGCATCCGCCTCGTCGGGAAGCTGGCGGATGTCGAGGACGTGCCGGGGGGTGTGCAGATCACGGTCGACGGCACGATCGAGATCGAGGGCGCGCCCAAGCCCGCGGCGGTGCTGCAGAGTCTGTCGCGTTTCTACGTCTGAATTCTGACCGGCACCAGGTCGAGAAGCTGTTCCGCCGACTCCCTTGCGAGAGGGGTCAGACGGGCGTACACCGTGCGGAATGTCTTCTCGGCCTGTTCGGCGGGCCAGTTGTCCGGCAGGTGTTTGACCGGGAGGCGAGGGTCCCGGCGGACGACCTGCAGCCACTCCGTCGACAGACGCAGCCGCAGGGCGAGGGCCTCGTCGGGGGCGGGCTCCGTCGTCTCCCAGCGCTGCCAGCGATGTACGAACGCCTCGTAGCGCGTGGCCAGTTCGCCCAGCGCCCAGGTCTCCTCGATCATGGCGCCGATGTCCATGCCCGCGTCCGCGTGGGCCCGGAAGATCTTCACATGGGCGGACAGGCCGAGCTCGGTGACGAGCGCGGAGACGTCCACCTCGCCGGGTGCGATCCACAGCCCGCCGAACAGCGGGCCGAACCCGCTCCAGGTCAACTGCGCGCGCAGATCGTGGCGTTGACGCTGCCAGGACTCCGGCAGCGAGAAGCCGAGCAGCGTCCAGGAGCCGTCCCACTGCCGGTTGACGGCCCCGTCCTCCCAGATCCGCTGCTCGCCGTCCCGCAGCACGGACTCCGAGCGCTCGGTCAGCCCGAAGTACATACGGCGTCCCTCGCGCTGCCGCCTGAGCAGATCGCGGCCCACCATGCGCGTCAGCGTCGAGCGGGTCGCGTGCTCGCCGACGCCCGCGCGACCGAAGACGTCGATGACGCTCCCCGAGTACACGCAGACGTCACGGCCGAGCACCTGGTCGCCCAGGAACGACAGCATGAGGGACTGGGGCCGCAGCGCCTCGTCAGTGGTCACCGGCCCACGGTACGCCCGTCGATCAGCTCGTGACCAGGTCGTACGGGCGCACCGCCGGCCTCAGGACCGGCCACCTCAGGACCGGCAGCCGCCGGACCCGTCTCACCGGTGGCCGGCCACCTCCACGAACACGGGGTTGGAGTAGAACCACGTGTCGAGCCACGGATCGCCGTCGCCGGGCGCGTGCGGGATCGGCCCGTGCGGGTCGACCGACGCGCCCAGGTACCCGGCGCCGTGCCGGTTCCCGTCGCTGCCGCGCAGTCGCACGTAGAAGGACTCGTCCCCTGCGGTCAGCGGGATGCGCAGGGTGTACGTGCCCTTGCGCCCTGACACGTCCGCCGTGTGCACGACCTTGGTGGCCGGTGCCCGCCAGTTGTCCCGGTCGGCCGCCGGACCGCGCACCGCGCCACGGATGACGTCGACGTGGGCCAGCTCGGGCAGGATGTCGTGCGGGTTGGGCCGCGAGGCCGTCGTCACGGTGACGTTCAGGGTGAGCTTCTCGCCCTTGCGGACGCGCAGCCGGCTGCCCAGCGTGACACCCCGGCCGTGGTCGCAGTCCCGCTTCAGCCGTACGTCGAGACCGTCGAGCAGGTGCCCGTGGTCGAGCCAGACCCGGCCCGCGCGCAGGCCCGCCATCACCGCGCGGTAGCCGTAGCGGGACACACCCACGTGGGTGCGGCTGAACTGGCCGGGCCAGAAGTCGCCGCCGGGCTGCGGTTCGGTGGTGTTGACCGGGTCGGGCAGCCGTCCCGTGTTGTCGAAGTTCTGCCCCGGCGGCCAGTCGCCGTTCTTCCAGGTGTCGAACACCACCCGGTGCACATCGGAGTTGGTGGTGATCGTGAACAGCCGGCCCTCGGAGAGCATGGCGTCCCACATGCCGCCGACGGTCGCCGTCATCCAGTCGAAGCCGCCGTAGGTGACGTACGCGTCCGTCGGATAGCCCGGCCAGGAGTCCGCCGAGGGCTTGTTCTCGTACTCGCCGCGCATCGACGTCGGACCGCGCCAGCCGGGGATGGCACCGCCCTGGGCGCCGGGCGCGCCCTCCATGCCGATCATGATCTCGGGGGCCGCGTCCCGCCAGTTCCGCATCTCGTGCGGGGAGTCGATGCCCAGGCGCGAGGGGTGGTTGGCGAAGACCAGCACGTCGTCCACGTAGCCCGAACGGCGTTGCGCGGCAAGCCACTTGATGGCCTTGACGGCGTGTGCCTCGTTGCGCGGGGTGTCCGGGTGGGTGGGGGCGCCCGCCGTGTAGCCGAGCAGCTTGCCGTCGTAGGCCAGCTCGAACTTCGTGAGCAGGTCCACCTCGTGGCGACCGGGCGCCGCGAAGATCGTGCAGTGTTCGGCGCCCGGGATGTACCACTCCAGGCCCTGGAAGATCAGCTGACGCGGGTTCGCCGCGCGGGCCTTGAGGATCTCCTTGTGCTCCAACTGCGCGCCGTACTTGGCGTGCCCGAAGTTGGAGTGTTCGTTGAACACCATCCAGTCGAGGCCGTACTCGGCGCCGGCCTGCGCGACCTGGTCGAAGGTGTACTTGGCGTCGTGGCTGTAGACGGAGTGGACGTGGTGGTCGCCGACGAGGTAGGCGAGTCGCGGGTCGTTGCCGCCGAAGCCCTTGGCGCTCGCCATGGCGGGCGTCGCCAGCGACCCGGCGGCGAAGGCGGCGCCGAACAGGCCCGCACGGCGCATGAGTTGACGTCTGGACACGCCCTGCGCGTCGAGGGCTGCGGGGGAGACGGACGGATCTGCCCAGGCGGGCAGCTGCTGCTCGGTCATGGTCTGGTGAGTCCCTCGGAGTTCGATGGATCAGTGGTTCATGAACGACTTGACGGGCAGGGCGCGTTCGACGATCCGCACGTCACCGAGCCGTCCGTGCAGGATCTGGTCGATCTTCCCGGCGTACTCGTAGCCCCCGAGGAGCCAGGGCAGTCCGACCGAGGTCAGTCCCACGGAGCGCGCGGTGGGATTGCGGGCCACGGGGCACCCCTGGACGTACAGCGTGGTGTGCGAGCCGTCGTTGACGACGGCGACGTGCCACCACTGTTCCCGGGCCGTCTCGTCGCCCCAGTTGGTGGCGATGCCCTCCTGGTTGAGCGGCCGCACCGCCCACTGCGGGCCGGGCCCGTCCGACAGGGACAGTGTGGCGAGCGGCTCGTCCGGGTCGCCCTCCTTCTTGCCCGCGGCCCCGCCCGTACCGGTGCGGCTGACCAGCCCCGCCCAGGCGTTGCGGGACGCGTCCCAGTCGGCGGGCAGCTGGTAGAAGGCCTCGACGGTGTAACCGCCGCGGAAGGTGGCCGAGTTGAGCGGCGCGTTGTCCACGGTCCGCAGGTAGGCGCCCCGCAGCGGTGACTTGTCGCCGTTGAAGGACAGGCTGCCGTGCCCCGGCTGGTCGGGGTGGTGTGCCGACGACCAGGTCAGGGAACCGTCGCCGACCTTGACCACGGTCAGGTCGTTGCCGCGTCCGGAGAGGTCGCGGACCGTGCCGTCCAGGGCCGAGCCCTCCGCGTGGCCGTCGAACCGCCAGTAGGCGAGCGTGCCCCGCACCAGCATCTCGGAGGCGGGCCGGGGCGCGCGCGGCGGCACCGGGGCGAAGCCGGAGAAGCGCTTCTCGAAGTCGACGGCCACCGAGAACCGGTCCGCGGGGCCGGACAGTTCGATCTCCTGGCGCTCCAGCTCGTTGAGCCCCTTGGCCGCCCGGCCCAGGATCCACGGCGAGATCGTCTCGACGTCGATGGTGTCGCGGTCGAGGTCGAAGCGGTACAGCCGGATCATCGCAGCGCCGCCGTAGTAACGGTTCTGATAGTTCGTCAGGTGAAGGTGTACGTCGTTCCCTGCGGCGTTCTTGCGCACGGTCCGGGCGGCCGGCCAGTAGTGCCCGTTGAGGGTGAGGAAGATCTGGTCGTGCTCCTTGACCAGCCGGTCCCAGAGCTGCTGTCCGTAGGCGGAGAGGGTGTCGTCCTCGTAGACCAGCTCATGGGTGGTGAGGATGACCGGTGTCCTCGGGTGCTGGGCGATGACGCTCTTGGCCCACTCGTAGCCCTTCGCCGACAGCCGCCAGTCCAGGGCGAGGACGAGCCACTGCCGGCCGGCCGCCTTGAAGAGGTGGAAGGTGTTGTAGCCGTCCGGCGAGGCCCCGCCGAAGGTCGGCCTGCCCTTGAACCGCTTCGGGCCGAAGGCCTCCAGATAGGGGGTCGGGCCCCGCTGGTCGTCGGTGGAGGACTTCACGTCGTGGTTGCCCGCCAGGACGCTGTAGCCCACGCCCCGCCGGTCCAGCAGCTCGAACGCCTTGCTCACCGCGGCGACTTCGGGCTGGGCGCCGTTCTCCGTGAGGTCGCCCAGGTGCGAGAGGAAGACGATGTTCTCGTCCTTCCCGTGCTCCAGGACGTATCGCAAGGACGCCTCGATCGGGGCGGGGTTGATGCTCGGCCCGTCGAAGAGGTACTGCGTGTCGGGCATCACGGCGAGCGTGAAGCGGCGGCTGTCGGTGTCGGGTCTCCAACGGGTGCCCGAAGCGGGCGCCGCCTGCGCGGTGGCCGCCGGCAGCGAGACCGCCGCCGTGGCCGCGCCGATCAGCGCGGTCGCCCGCAGGAAGTTCCGTCGTCCGGCGCCGGCTTGCGGGCAGGCCTCGGCCGGGTCGTGCTCATGCGAAGTACACACGTCTGCTCCGTGAGAAGGGGGAGGGACTGCTCGGCAGAGGGGGGTGGCGACTCGGGGAGGGGGTGGCGACCGGAGAGGGACGGTGACCGGGATCAGAGCACGCGCAGCGTCCAGGCCCAGCGGTGGGTGCCCGGCGCGACGAGGTACTCGGCCGAGGTGTCGGGCCCGCACGACGCCGTGCCGAGCCCCCGGTGCGCGGCGTCGAGGTGCACGACACAGCCGGGCCGCGGCACCAGCTCGTCGTGGTGCGCGGCGGCGGCCAGATCCTCGGCCCGGTACCGGTTGACGGAGACCTGCCCCGGCGCCCCGAGCTCCACGGTCAGCCCCGTGGCGTCCGGCGCCGACAGCGTGAACCGGCGCACACCGTGCCGGCCGCCGCTCTCCTGGGGCCGCAGATAGGGGGTGAACAGCTCGTCCACCGGAAGCGAGTGGTGCCCCACGGGCGCGCCCGTGCTCCGGTCCGGGTAGGACTCCCAGGGGCCCTGCCCGTACCAGTCCAGGACATCGAGCCCGGCGACCGTCTCGAAGACCGTGCCGACGCGGGCCACGTCGTCGAGGCCCTCCGGAAGTTCGGCCGACTCCTCGACCCGGAGGCCACCGGCGACCGGGGTGAACACCTGCTCGTGGCGGACGGGCCCGGCCCCGGTCGCGTACTCGGCGACCACGACGACCCGGGAGCCCTCCTCACGCACGTCCACGACCTTGCGTACGAGCTCGTCGAGGCCCCAGTCGTGCCAGCGGGCCGCCATGCCGCCCAGCTCGTCGTTGTCGGTGGGCGCCCGCCACAGCGAGAGCACGGGCGCGGCGGTCAGCAGCGGATGGACCAGCAGCGCGTCCGCGTCCAGCGTGACGGCCGGACCGGCCGCGGGCTCCGGCGCCGCGTCGGCGACGGCCGTGCCCAGCCGGACCTGCGGCAGGCACACCTCGGTGCCGAGCGGCGCCCAGGCCTCGTCGTCGGCGGTCGTGACCCGCAGCGTCAGCCAGGACTCGCCCTCCGGCACGGGGAACGGCAGCGGCACCGCCGCGGACTCACCCGGCAGTACGTCGGGCAGCTCGGCCGGTGCTGTCAGCGTGGTGCCGTCCGCGAGGACCAGGCGCCACTCGGCGGCCAGCCATTCCAGGCCGCGGAAGTGCTGCCGGTTGTGGACCAGGAGCACGTCCTGGTGGTGGGTGAGGCGGACCGGCGCCGCGATCTCCCGGTGTTCGTACATCACGGGCTTGGGCGTGCGGTCGGGGAACACCACGCCGTCGGCGATGAACGCCCCGTCGTGGATGGTCTCGCCGAAGTCGCCGCCGTAGGCCCAGCGATGGCCGGGCGCGGCGACTCCGTGCTCGTACAGTCCGGCGCCCCCACGCCCGACAGGTCTTCCGTCGTTCACACGCTGGAGAATGCCGTGGTCCCAGAACTCCCAGATGAAGCCGCCCTGAAGACCTGGGGTGGACTCGATGGCGGCCCAGGTGTCGGCGAGCGTGCCGTTGCTGTTGCCCATGGCGTGCGAGTACTCGCACTGGATGATGGGCTTGGTCTGCTTCCCGGACCGGGCGTGCGCGACACAGTCCTCGATCGGCGCGTACATCGGGCAGGCGATGTCGGAGGCGAGCGTGAGGTCGGCCCAGTCGAGCTTGGCCGCGCCCTCGTACTGGATCGGGCGGGTCGGATCGTGGCGCCGGACCCAGCCCGCGGCCGCGTCGTGGTTGGCGCCGTAGTCGGACTCGTTGCCGAGCGACCAGATGATGACCGACGGATGGTTCTTGTCGCGCAGCACCATGCGCGAGACCCGGTCCACGAAGGCGGGCAGATAGCGGGGGTCGTCGGCGATCTCGTGGGCGTGGTCGTGCGACTCGATGTTCGCCTCGTCCACGACGTAGAAACCCAGCTCGTCGGCGAGGTCGTACAGCGTCGGGTCGTTCGGGTAGTGGGCCGTGCGGATCGCGTTGAAGCCGAAGCGCTTCATGACGACCAGGTCCGCGCGCATGTCCTCGGTGGTGACCGTGCGACCGGTCAGCGGGTGGAAGTCGTGCCGGTTGACGCCCCGGATGTAGACGCGCTCGCCGTTGACCAGCAGGTCCCGGCCGTGGATCTCGACGTCCCGGAATCCGACCCGGTGGTGCGAGGTGTCGGCGACCGAGCCGTCGGCCCGGTGCAGTCGCACGGTCAGGTCGTACAACTCGGGCGTCTCGGCGGACCACGGCCACACGTTCTCGACGGTGCCCCGCAGGCGGGCCTCACCGAGGAAGTCGGACACCCGCATGTCCTCGGCGTTGAAGCGGTCGAACTCGGTGTCCTGGGCGAGGAGTTGACCGTCCACCGCCCCGGTGACGTACCACCCCGGCGGCAGCGGTCCGGCCGCGTCGCGCACCTGGCAGTCGACCCGGAGCCGCCCGTCCCGCCGGGCCCGCACGGTCACGTCCGCGAGATACAGCGGGTCGGTCGCGTACAGCAGCACCGAGCGGGTGATGCCGGCGTGCCACCACTGGTCCTGGTCCTCGATGTGCGAGGCGTCGGACCACTTGACGACGGTGAACCGTACGGTCGCCGGGTCCCCGGGGCGTACGACGTCGGAGAGGTCGAACTCGGCCGCGAGGTGGGAGTCCTTGGAGATGCCGACCGGTTTGCCGTTCACATGGACCAGGAGCACGCTCTCGGCCGCGCCGACCTGGAGCACGATCCGGCGGCCTGCCCACTCGGCGGGGATGTCGACGGAACGCTCGTATATGCCCGTCGGGTTGGCGGCGGGCGAGGCGGGCGGGAACTCGCCCCACGGCATCTGCGCGTTGGTGTACTGCGGCAGGTCGTCGCCGCTCTGCGTGGTCCAGGTGCCCGGCACCTCGGTCCGGGTCCACTCGCCCGAGCAGCCCATGGGCGAGGGCAGCAGCTGGAAGTGCCAGGAGCCGTCCAGGGACAGCGCACCGGAGCGCCGGTCCACCGCGTTCATGGCCAGCCGCCCCCAGGAGGTCACCTCGGGTGCCTCCCAGGGGCGCAGGGCGATCAGGTGATCGCGTCGCATCAGCGAATGGCTCCCTTGCCGAGATCCGCGATGATCTGCTTGGCGCCGATCGCGAAGACGATCAGCAGCGGGATGAGGGCCAGTACCGCACCCGTCATGACCATCCCGTAGTCCGTGGTGCCGTGGACGCCGTTGAGCTGCGACAGCGCGACCTGGAGGGTCACGTTGTCCGGGTTGGTGAGGGCGATCAACGGCCAGGCGTAGTCGTTCCACTGGCCCATGAACGTGAAGATGCCGAGGAAGGCGAGACCGGGCCGCACGACGGGCAGGGCCACGTGCCAGTACTGGCGCATGAAGCTCGCCCCGTCGAGCTTGGAGGCGTCGAGCAGCTCGTCGTGGATCGCGCTCTTCATGTACTGCCGCATCCAGAAGATGCCGAACGCGTTCGCGGCGGCCGGCACGACCAGCGAGGTCATCGAGCCGATCCAGCCGAGCTTCGCCATGATCACGAACTGCGGGATGGCCTGCAGCTGGGCAGGCACCATGAAGATCATCATCATCATGGCGAACAGCACTCCCCGGCCCGGGAAGCTGAACTTCGCGAAGACGAACGCGGCCAGCGAGTCGAAGAAGAGCACGAGGACCGTCACCGTGGTGGCGACGAGCAGCGAGTTGAACATCGACCCGAAGAAGTCGATGCTGTCGAAGAGCTTGCTGAGGTTGTCGCCGAGGTGCGATCCGGGCAGCAGCTTCGGCGGGTAGGAGAAGATCTCGGTCGACGAGTGCGTCGACATGATCACGGCCCAGTAGAACGGGAACGCGGAGAGCAGCACGCCGAGGATCAGCGAGGCGTGGAGGGCGATGCCCCTGCGCCGGGTGCCGTCGATGCGCTTGTTCTTGCCGTGCCTGGCCTTGCCGGGCTCGGACTCGGTGGGCTTGACATCGGTGATTGTCATGGTGACGGGCCTCCCTAGTCTTCGCCCCGGCGCTGCACCAAGCGCCAGTTGATGATCGAGAAGATGACGACGACGAGGAAGATGCCCCAGGCCACGGCGGCGCCGTAACCGAAGTCGTTGTTGTCGAAGGTCTGCTGGAAGAAGTAGAGGACCATCGTCCGGCCGGCGTGGTCGGGGCCGCCGGAGAACGTCGACTCGTTGGCCGTGGTCTGCAGCAGCACCTGGGGTTCGGAGAAGCTCTGCAGTCCGGTGACCGTCGAGATCACGAGGACGAAGAGCAGCACGGGCCGCATCATCGGCAGCGTGATCCGGAAGAAGGTCTGGACGGGTCCGGCGCCGTCCACACGCGCGGCCTCGTACAGCTCACCGGGGATCGTCTGGAGTCCGGCGAGGAAGATGATCGCGTTGTAGCCGGTCCACTGCCAGGTCATCAGGGTCGCGATGGCGACCTTGATGCCCCAGGGGGTGTTCAGCCAGGCCACCTGGTCGAGACCGACCGCCTGCAGAAGCGCGTTCACCAGGCCGAAGTTGGTGGAGAAGACCGAGCCGAAGATGATCGCGACGGCCACCACCGAGGTGACGTTGGGCAGGAAGAACGCGAAGCGGTAGATCTTCTTGAAGCGCACCGCCGAGTTGAGCATCACGGCCGTCACCATCGCCAGGAAGATCATGGGGAAGGTGGCCAGCGCCCAGATGATGATCGTGTTGCCGATCGAACTCCAGAAGTCGGTGTCCGACAGCAGGTACTTGTACTGCGACAGCCCGGCGTACTGCATCGATCCCAGACCGTCCCAGCGGTGGAACGACAGATACAGCGAGAAGCCGACCGGGATCAGACCGAAGGCGAGGAACAGCAGATAGAAGGGCGAGATCGCGGCGTACAGCCGCCAGTAACTCCTGATGCTCTTCCTGGGGTTGGGGGTGGGTGGCTCCACGGCGGGCGCCGGGGGCTTCTCGACCAGGGGCACGGTAGCCATCAGTGACTCACCCCCAGGTGGTCCGCGATGCGCCGGCACTTGCTCATGGCGTCCCTCCAGGCCTTCTTGGGGTCCTTGCCGAGGACGCCGACGTTCTTGATCTCGTCCTTGATCGGCTGCCCGAGAGCCACGTCGAACGGGCTGTTGAAGGCGACCGGGATCTTCTCCGCGGCCGGCCCGTAGACGTCCATCGTGATCTGGTCGCCGAAGAACGGGTCGGGCTCGCGCAGCTTCTTCATGTCGTACGAGGCGGGGGTCGACGGGAAGAGTCCGGCGTCGACGAAGCCCTGGGCCTGGTTGTCCGCGTTGAGCAGCCAGGTGATGATCTCGAAGGCCTTCTCGGGTTCGCGGCACGCCTTGGTGATCGCCAGGAACGAGCCGCCGACGTTCGACGGGCCGCCCGGACAGTTCGCCACCCGCCATCTGCCCTTGGTCTTCGGGTACTGGAGCTTGAGGTCACCGGCCGCCCAGGAGGCGTTGAGCTGGCTCGGCAGCCGGCCCTTCTCGGTGGCCGAGATGGAGTCGGGGGTGCCCGTCACGAGGTCGGAGACGATCCCGCGCCGCTTGGCCTCCACCGCACGGTCCCAGCAGACGCGTACGTGCTCGCCGTCGCCGATGAAGTGCTTGTCCCGGTTCACATACCGGGTGGTCCCCTGGCCGATCGACATCTCGAAGACGCTGCCGACGTCGGTCAGGATGTACGTGCCCGGGATGCGCTTCTTGAGCTGCTCACCGGCCGCGAAGAACTTGTCCCAGGTGTTCATCTCCGAGGACACGTCGTCCGGTTCGTACGCCAGCCCGGCCTTCTCGTAGACCGCCGGCTGGTAGTACTGCACGACCGGGCCCACGTCGATGGGGAAGCCGATGAGGCTGCCGTCCGGTGCGACCGCCTGCTGCCACTTCCAGTCCAGGTACTGGCTCTTGAGCTTCTCGGCGCCGAGCGTTCGCAGATCGACGAACTGGTCGGCGTTCGGCAGATAGGACGCCATGTCCTCGCCCTTGAGCCCCGCGATGTCGGGGATGTGGGCCTGGCCGGTCATCGTGGTGATCAGCTTGGAGCGGTAGTAGCCGCCGATCTGGATCGCGTCCAGGTCGACCGACGAGTCGTAGCGCGCCTTGGCCTTCTTGACGACGGTGTCGCTCAGCCCGCCGCTCCAGTACCACAGGACCATGTTCCGGCCGGTCGAGCCGGTCGGTACGGCGCAGCCGGACGCCAGGCCGCCGAGCGCCGTGGCGGCCGTACCGGCCAGACCCGCGCGGAGCAGGCCCCTTCGTGAGAGCCGCACAGCTCCCACCGCCTTTCGGATGTGTTCGGTCTTCGCATCAGGGGAGATCAGGAATGCCGTGGGGGGCGGGTGGGGTCACCGGGGCGTGGGGGACCGGCGGGCCGGGGTCCGCGGGCATGCGGTCGGCCAGGAAGCCGTACGCACGCCGCAGTTCGGTGTTCTTGGAACTTCCGGTGTTCTGGACCGACCGCCACCACTCGTGGACGCCGTACCAGCCGGGCGCGGCGAGAGCCCCGCCGTGCCGTTGTACGGACAGTCCGGCGGCCAGCACCGCGAAGCGCAGCCGCTCTTCGAGGGGCCAGCCGCCGAGGGAGGCCGCGACGAAACTCGCGCCGAAGACGTCTCCGGCACCCGTCGCGTCCAGGACCTCGGTGGCGAGGGCGGGTACGTCGGCGTACTCGCCCGTCATCTGGTCGACGGCGATCGCGCCGTCACCGCCGCGCGTGACCACGGCCACCGGCACCAGCTCGGAGAGCTTGGAGAGCGCGTCGGCCGCGGTGTCGGTGCGGGTGTACGCCATCGCCTCGGTGTCGTTCGGGACGAAGGCGTGGCACAGGGCGAGCTGGTCGAGGAGGGCCGAGGACCACTGCTGGGTGGGATCCCAGCCGACGTCCGCGTAGATCTTCGTACCGTTCGCCGCCGCCTTGGCGAGCCACTCGCGGGGTTCGGCCTCGATGTGCACGAGGGCCGTGCGCGCGGCGGGCGGGTCACCCATCAACGCGTCCTGCGAGTACGGGGGTTCCTGGCCGTGGGTGACCAGGGCGCGGTCGTGTCCGTACGCGATCGAGACGGTGACCGGGGTGTGCCAGCCGTCCGCGGTACGGGAGAGCGAGAGGTCGATGTGCTCCTGCTCCGCGAGGACCTCACGGCAGTGGGCGCCGTAGTAGTCGTCGCCGAACACCGTGGCCAGAGACGTCCTCAGGCCGTAGCGGGCCGCGGCCACGGCCAGGTTCGCGATCCCGCCGGGGCTCGTGCCCATCCCGTCGGTCCAGATCTCCTCGCCGGGGGTCGGCGGCTTGCCCAGACCGGTCAGGACGAGGTCGTAGAAGAGCAGCCCGGTCAGCAGCACATCGGGCCGCGCGTCGGGCCGTTCGTCACCCACGAGCGCATCCTCTCGTCAAAACTCTTCACTTTCGATGCACGGGATCGTGTTTCGGTGGACAGGATCGTGCGCGCCTCCGGCTGATTTGGCAAGAGTCGAGCAGAACTGAGCATAGAAATGATTGCGAATGACGAGTACTGTTCAGCGCGTGCTGGCAGAGCGACGACATCAACTCATCCTGCGGGCCCTGCGCAACGGGGGCCCCGCAGCCGTCACCGACCTCTCGGAGCAGCTGGGTGTGAGCCCCGCCACAGTCCGGCGTGACCTGCTCAAACTGGAGGAGGAGGGGCTGCTCACCCGCGTGCACGGCGGGGCGGTCGCCGAGGAGGGCGACCAGCCCTTCGCCGAGGTCGCCGAGGTGCGCGTGGCCGAGAAGGACGCCATAGCCGAACGCGCCGCCGCGATGGTCGAGGACGGCCAGTCGGTCCTGCTCGACATCGGCACCACCGCCTACCGGCTGGCCCGGCAGCTGCACGGCCGCCGGATCACCGTGATCACCAGCAACCTCGTGGTCTACGAGGAGCTGGTGGACGACGAGGGCATCGAACTGGTGCTGCTCGGCGGCATGGTCCGCCGCGAGTACCGCTCACTGGTCGGCTTCCTCACCGAGGACAACCTGCGTCAGCTGCACGCGGACTGGCTCTTCCTCGGCACCAGTGGAGTGCGGCCCGGCGGGCAGGTGATGGACACGACGGTCGTCGAGGTGCCGGTCAAGCGGGCCATGATCAAGGCGGCCGACCGGGTCGTCCTGCTCGCCGACCGCGCCAAGTTCCCGGGCACGGGCATGGCCAAGGTCTGCGGGCCCGAGGAACTGGACGTGGTGGTGACCAACGGACCGGCGGACGCCGGGACGCGGTCGGCCCTGGAGGAGGCGGGCGTGCGCGTGGTGCTGACGTGAGCGGCGTGCGCGCCGGTTCGCGGACATCGAGGAACTCATGGACCTCGACGAACATCGAAAGGGCAGTTGCGTGAAGCTGACGATTCTGGGCGGCGGCGGGTTCCGGGTGCCGCTCGTGTACGGGGCGCTCCTCGGGGACCGCGGCGAGGGCCGCGTCACCGACGTCGTGCTGCACGACCTGGACGCGGGACGGCTCTCCGCCGTCGCCCGCGTCCTCGCCGAGCAGGCGGCGGGCGTCCCCGACGCACCCGCCGTGACCGCCACCACCGACCTCGACGAAGCGCTGCGCGGCGCCGACTTCATCTTCTCCGCGATCCGCGTCGGTGGCCTCGAAGGTCGTGCCGCGGACGAGCGGGTCGCCCTCGACCAGGGCGTCCTCGGCCAGGAGACGGTCGGCGCCGGCGGCATCGCGTACGGACTGCGCACGGTGCCCGTCGCCGTGGACATCGCACAGCGTGTGGCCCGGCTCGCGCCCGACGCCTGGCTCATCAACTTCACCAACCCGGCGGGCCTGGTCACCGAGGCCATGTCCCGGCACCTCGGCGACCGCGTGATCGGCATCTGCGACTCACCGGTCGGCCTCGGCCGCCGTATCGCCCGGGTGCTCGGCGCCAACCCGCGCGAGGCCTGGATCGACTACGTCGGCCTCAACCACCTCGGCTGGGTCCGCGGCCTGCACGTCGCCGGACGCGACGAACTCCCGCGGCTGCTCGCCGACCCGGACCTCCTCGGCTCCTTCGAGGAGGGCAAGCTCTTCGGCACCGAGTGGCTCCAGTCGCTCGGCGCGATCCCGAACGAGTACCTGCACTACTACTACTTCAACCGGGAAGCGGTCCGCGCCTACAGCGAGGCCGAGAAGACCCGCGGCGCGTTCCTCCGCGACCAGCAGGAGCACTTCTACGAGGAGATGAAGCGCCCGGACGCCGCCGCGCTCACCGCCTGGGACCGTACGCGCGCCGAGCGCGAGGCCACGTACATGTCGGAGAACCGGGAGACGGCCGGCGCCGGCGAGCGTGACGCCGACGACCTCTCCGGCGGCTACGAGAAGGTGGCGCTCGCCCTGATGCGGGCCATCGCCCGCGACGAGCGCACCACGCTGATCCTCAACGTCCGGAACCAAGGCACCCTCTCGGTGCTCGACACGGACGCCGTCATCGAGGTGCCCTGCCTCGTCGACGCCAACGGCGCCCACCCCGTCGCCGTCGCCCCGCTCCCGGACCACGCGACAGGCCTGGTCTGCGCGGTGAAGGCGGTGGAGCGAGAGGTGCTCGCCGCCGCCGAGTCGCGCTCCCGCACGACGGCCGTGAAGGCCTTCGCCCTGCACCCGCTCGTCGACTCCGTGAATGTCGCCCGCAGGCTGGTCGACGGATACACCGGAGCCCATCCTGGGTTGGCGTACCTTGAGTAAGCGCTTTCCCCGCTACCTGGAGACTTGAGATGCACGACGAACGCCGCCGGATCGAAGAGCGCGTCCAGCGCGTCCACGACCAGCGCATCAAGACCGCGATCTACGCCGCCTCCGTACCCTTCGAGGTCGAGGCCTGGCAGGCTCCGGGCGAGCCCGTCCCCTTCGAGGAGGCCGCGGCCTCCTCGTACGAGCCCTTCGCGATGGACACCCCCTGGGGACCGCCCTGGGGCACCACCTGGTTCCGGATGCGCGGGCAGGTGCCCGCCGAGTGGGCCGGCAAGCGCGTCGAGGCCGTCATCGACCTCGGCTTCATCGGCGACTGGCCGGGCAACCAGGCCGAGGCGCTCGTCCACCTCACGGACGGCACCCCGCTGAAGGCGGTCAACCCGCTCAACCAGTACGTGGCGATCGCCAACCCCGCCGTCGGCGGCGAGCGGATCGACTACCTGGTCGAGGCGGCCTCCAACCCGGACATCCTCGCCGACAACTTCTCCAAGATCACGCCCATGGGCGACAAGCTCACCGCGGGCGACAAGCCGATCTACACCTTCCAGCGCGCCGACATCGCGGTCCTCGACGAGGAGGTCTGGCACCTCGACCTCGACGTCCAGGTGCTGCGTGAACTGATGCTGGAACTGGGCGAGCACGACCCGCGCCGGCACGAGATCATGCACACCCTGGACCGGGCCCTGGACCTGCTGGACCTCGACGACGTCTCCGGCACGGCGGCGGACGTACGGGCCGCGCTCAAGCCCGCGCTGTCCAAGCCCGCCAACGCCAGCGCCCACATCGTCTCCGGCGTCGGCCACGCGCACATCGACTCCGCCTGGCTCTGGCCGATCCGCGAGACCAAGCGCAAGACGTCCCGCACCTTCTCGAACGTCACCTCGCTCGCCGACGAGTACGACGACTTCATCTTCGCCTGCTCGCAGGCCCAGCAGTACGAGTGGGTGCGCGACAACTACCCGAAGGTCTGGGCCCGCATCCAGGAGTCCGTCAAGAAGGGCCAGTGGGCGCCGGTCGGCGGCATGTGGGTCGAGGCCGACGGCAACCTGCCCGGCGGCGAGGCCGTCGCCCGCCAGCTCATCCACGGCAAGCGGTTCTTCATCGAGCACTTCGGCGTCGAGACCAAGGGCGTGTGGCTGCCCGACTCCTTCGGCTACACCGCGGCCTACCCGCAGCTCGCCAAGCTGGCGGGCAACGAGTGGTTCCTCACCCAGAAGATCTCCTGGAACCAGACCAACAAGTTCCCGCACCACACCTTCTGGTGGGAGGGCATCGACGGCACGCGGATCTTCACGCACTTCCCGCCCGTCGACACCTACAACGCGCGCTTCAGCGGCGAGGAGATGGCCCGCGCCACCCGCAACTACCAGGAGAAGGGCGCCGCCACCCGCTCGCTGGCCCCCTTCGGCTGGGGCGACGGCGGCGGCGGCCCCACCCGCGAGATCATGGAACGGGCGCGCCGGCTGGCGGACCTGGAGGGTTCGCCGAAGGTCGTCGTCGAGCACCCGGACGACTTCTTCGCCAAGGCCCGCGAGGAGTACCCGGACGCCCCGGTCTGGGTCGGCGAGCTCTACCTGGAACTGCACCGCGCCACCTACACCTCGCAGGCCCGCACCAAGCAGGGCAACCGCAGGAGCGAACACAAGCTCCGCGAGGCCGAGCTGTGGGCCACGACGGCCGCGCTGCACGCTCCCGGCTACGCCTACCCGCACGAGAAGCTCGACCGGCTCTGGAAGACGGTCCTGCTCCACCAGTTCCACGACATCCTGCCCGGGTCCTCCATCGCCTGGGTGCACCGCGAGGCGGAGGCCGAGTACGCGCGCGTCGCGGTCGAGGTCGAGGAGCTGACCGCCGAGGCGGTCACCGCACTCGGCACGGGCGGCACCCGCGTCTTCAACACCAGCCCGGTCGAGCGCCGGGAGGTCGTACGGACCGCCGACGGCACCCTCGCCCACACCGTCGTCCCCGCGAACGGCAGCGCACCCCTCGGCACCGGCGACGCACCCGAGCCGGTGACAGTCGCCGGCCGCGTCCTCGACAACGGACTGGTCCGCGTCGAGGTCGCCGAGGACGGCACCCTGGCCTCCGTACGCGATCTGCGCGCCGGCGGCCGAGAGGTCCTCGCCGACACGGGCAACCTGCTCCGGCTGCACACGGACCTCCCGAACTACTGGGACGCGTGGGACGTCGACAAGCACTACAAGAACCGCTACACGGACCTGCTGGACGCGGAGTCGCTGACCGTGGTCGAGGAGGACCCGCTGCTGGGCGCGATCCGCGTGGAGCGCTCCTTCGGCAAGGGCTCGCGCATCACCCAGACGATCAGCCTCCGTGCGGGCAGCCCCCGTATCGACTTCGAGACGGACATCGACTGGCACGAGGCCGAGAAGTTCCTCAAGGCGGGCTTCCCGGTGGACGTCCGGGCGGCGCACTCGTCCGCCGAGATCGCGTTCGGCCACATCCAGCGGCCCACGCACACCAACACCAGCTGGGAGTCGGCCCGCTTCGAGGTCTCCGGCCACCGCTGGGTCCACATCGGCGAACCGGGCTACGGCGTCGCGGTCATCAACGACTCCACCTACGGCCACGACGTCACCCGCACGGTCCGCGAGGACGGCGGCACGACCACCACGGTCCACCTCAGCCTGGTCCGCGCCCCGCGCATCCCGGACCCGGAGGCCGACCAGGGCAAGCACCGCTTCACCTACGCGCTGCTGCCGGGCGCGACCATCGAGGACGCCGTCGCCGAGGGCTACTCGCTCAACCTCCCCCTGCGGGTGGCGGACTCGGCGGGCACCCCCGAACCGGTCGTGTCCGTGGACGGCGGGGGCGTGACCATCGAGTCGGTCAAGCTCGCCGACGACGCCTCGGGCGATGTCGTCGTACGCGTCTACGAGTCCCTCGGCGGCCGGGCGCAGGGCACCCTGCGCACGAGCTTCCCGCTCGCCGGCGCCCAGCTCACCGATCTCCTGGAACGCCCGCTGACCAGCGCGGACACGGACGGCGACAGTGTGTCCGTCACACTGCGGCCCTTCGAGATCCAGACGCTGCGACTGGCCGTGGAGAACAAGTGACCACGCTTCCCATGAAGAATTAAGGAAGCGGTAAGACGCCTGGTCACGGCGGGTCCATCGCCCGCCGTGACCAGTGCCTGTTCCCTGCACGACACCTGGAGTTCGCCCGTCGCCCCTCTGATGTGGGGCAGTGCGAGAGAAAGGTGTCACCGTGCGAGACCCGCGAATGTCCGCGATCGGCAAGGGGCTGAGGCGCAGGGGAAGGCTGATGGCCCAGGCGGTGAGCCCGCCGCGCCGGAACCTCGACGCCATGCCCACGCCCAGGACCGACGGGGACTCGTACACCGCTCCGCGCGCCCCGCGGCTGGTGGACTCGCCGGTCTTCGTCCTCTCCTCCGTGCGCTCGGGCTCGACCCTGCTGAGGGTCCTGCTGAACAGCCACAGCAGGATCCGCGCCCCGCACGAGATGCATCTGCGCACCCTGCACATCAACCTGTCGCGCGACTTCACCGCCGACGCCATGAAGGCGCTCGAACTCGACAAGGACGAGCTGGAGCATGTGCTCTGGGACCGGGTGCTGCACCTGGAACTCGCCCGCAGTGGCAAGCAGATCATCGTCGACAAGACCCCGCCGAACACCCTCATGTGGCCGCGCCTGCACCGATGTTGGCCCAAAGCCCGCTACATCGTGCTGCTCCGCCACCCGGGTGCGGTCGTCGCCTCGCTCACCGACCGCCGCACCGACCCGGACCACGAACAGATCCGCGCCGAGGTCCTCGACTACAGCGAGAAACTGGACGAGGCCCGCCGCACCCTCGACGCCCATGTGATGACGTACGAGGACCTCACCGCCCACCCGGAGCGGACCACCCGCGGGCTGTGCGAGTACCTCGGTGTCCCCTGGGAGAGCGCGATGCTCGACTACGGCGAGAAGGACCACGGCGACTTCCGCCCGCAGCTCGGCGACTGGAGCCCCACGATCAGGTCGGGCCGCATCCAGCAGGCCCGCCCGGCCGACCCGACGGCCCAACTGCCGCCGCGCCTGGCCGAGTTGGCAAAGGAGTGGGGGTACCCGGTCGACTGACCGGGCACCCCCTTGAGAGGTGCCCTGGGGCCCTGGGGGGGACTTCTCGGGCCCCATGCGCGGCCGTCAGCCGGTGAAGCCTGCTGTGACTGGGGAACGGGAGTTCTTGGGTCGAATGGGTGACCTTTGCGGGTGGTGCTCGTTGAGTGCCGTGACGGGATCTTCGGCTGGTGGGGGTGAACGGGTGGGCAAGCTGCGGGAGTTGGCGGCGCCGTTCGTGGTGCCCGGTCCGGCCGGAGTGGCTGTCCGGGTCCGGCTGCGGGTGAGCGAGTCGGATGCGGGGGTGCTGGCGGAGGTCGGTGACTTTCTCGGCTCGCTGGCGGCCGGTGATCTCGCGGAGCGCTCTCAGCAGGGTCTGGAGCACAATGCGGCTTCTTGGGCGGTGCGCAAGCGAGGGCTGACGGGGAGGTCGTCGGCGCGTTGGGCGGGCAGTATCACCAAGGCCACCCACGATCAGTGGGCGCTGGCCCGGCGCGGACAGGTGACGCAGATGAGCTGGCTGCGGGGGCAGATCGCGTCGGTCGAGGCGCGGCTGGCCCGACCGCTGGGCGCCAAGGCCGACAAACGGGCAGGGCTGGTGCGCGGCTATGCCTCGCGGGGTGAGTGGCATGCCAAGGCGCGCCGTCTGCAGACCTTGAAGGACCGGCTGGCGGTGGTGGAGGCAGCCTGGACGGCGGGCCGGGTGCGGGTGGTGCGCGGCGGCAAACACCTCGCCCGCACCCGCCACAACCTGGGGGCAGCGGGGCTGAGTGAGCAGGCGTGGCGGGAATGCTGGCGGACGGAGCGGATGTTTCTGGCGGCCGACGGGGAGTCCGGCAAACGGTTCGGCAACGAAACCATCCGCGTCACCGATACCGGACAGGTCTCGATCAAGCTCCCGGCCGCGCTTGTCCACCTGGCCAACGCCCCGCACGGCCGGTACGTCCTGGACGTGACCGTACGATTCCAGCATCGCGGCCAGGAGTGGCGCGACCGGATCACCGCGAACCGCGCGGTGGCCTACCGCATCAACCACGACACGGCCCGCAGCCGCTGGTATGTGACGGCTTCCTGGCAGCGCGCCGTCACCCCCACCCTGCCGCTCGAAGCGGCCCTGGCTCACGGGGTGGTGGGGGTGGACATGAACGACGACCACCTGGCGGCCTGGCAACTGGACGTGCACGGCAACCCGGTTGGCGAGCCGCAGCGCTTCTTCTACGACCTGACCGGTAGCACGGAGCACCGGGACGCGCAGTTGCGTCACGCGCTGAGTCGGCTGCTGCACCACACCCGAGACTGCGGCGCTGCCGCGATCGCCATCGAGGACCTTGACTTCACCGACGGTACAAGCCGGGAGAAGTACGGCCGCAACAAACGCTTCCGCCGCCGGCTCTCTCGCTTCCCCACCGCGAAACTCAAGGCCCGGCTGGTGTCGATGGCTGCGGAACAGGACATCACCATCGTCGCGGTCGACCCCGCCTACACCAGCAAGTGGGGTGCCCGGCACTGGCAGCGACCGCTGACCACACCAACTCGCAAGATTTCCCGACACGATGCGGCGAGCATCGCGATCGGGCGACGCGCCCTCGGACACCCGATCAGACGACGGACGGCACCGCCCCACGACGACCGGAGTGATCGTCGCGGGCATCGGACCGTCCAGGCCCGACCGGAGATCCGGCTGCGTGAGGAAACCCGCCCCCACCTACCCGGACCACGCACCAGATGCGTGTCACCGGTGGTGGAGCGAAAGCGGGGGACCAGCCTGCCCAACACCGTTCGGGGCAGCGCCACCGAGCAGCAGTCCTGGCAACAGGACTCACTAACGCTCAGTGTTCAGGAACGGTACGGGAGTTGGCACGTCCACCGAGTTGGTATGGGCCAGTCAGACGGTCAGGGGACTGTCTGAAGTCTGGGCGGCCTGGGTCGTCTGAGCTGACTGGGGCGCCGGAGCCACCTGTGCGGTCTGCGTTGTCTGGGTGCTCACGACGGACTCGGGCGCCGACGCGGCGACGTCCAACTCCGCGCGCTGCTGCGGCAGCGACACGGGCCGTACCGCACGCGGTCCCGCGACGACCGTGTAGTCCTGCCCGAGGAACGGCGGGACCACGTCGCCTGGCTCCTCGCCGAGCGCCAACCGCACTGCCGCCCAAGGGGCGTTGATGCCGCACTGCGAGAGCTGGTGCAGACCGCCCGCCGGGCGCGTGTTCACATCCATGAGGACCGGCTCGTCACCGAGCATCCGGAACTGAATGTTCGTCAGATAGTGCAGCCCGAACGACTCCGCGAGCAGCCGGGACGGCTCGATCCACTGAGGGTCGAGCGTGAAGCCGCGCCGCCGGCCGTTCTTGGTCCGGCCCACTGCCATCCGTACCCGCCCGTCCGGACCGGTCAGGCAGTCCACGGACACCTCCGGCTGCTCCAGACGCGGCATGACCAGCCAGTCCACGGGCTCGTCGGCCTGCCTCAGCGCCTCGACGACCATGTCCAGCGGCACGTACGGGCTGGGGAAGCCGTTGAGGTGCATCAGGGAGAAGGGGGTCCGCGTGATGATGCGGAAACCGACGCCGCCCGCCCCGGAGGCCGGCTTGAAGCACGCCTTGTGGCCGTCGGCCTCCAGCGCGTCGACCGCCACGATCAGCTCGTCCGCGGTCCGCACCCGCCACCACGGCGGTGCCGGAATGCCGAGCTTCTCGACCGCCTCGTACGCGATCACCTTGTCCTGGAAGGTGTGCACGGCCTCCGCGGGCGGCGCCAGCAGCGCCGTACCGACCGCGGCGAACTCCTCGCGGTGCTCGACGAGGGTCGCCTGGTGCAGGACAGGCACGAACACGTCGATGGAGTGCCGGGCGCACTGGTCGAGCGCGTACTCGACGTACGCCGCCGGGGACAGCCCCTCCGGCTCCAGCGCGGCCGCGTCGGCGGCGGCGAGGATGGGGGAGTCGGCGTCGCCGTGGGTCGCGTGGATCTCGACGGCCCTGCCGCACGGATTTCGCCGTAGCTGATCCATGAAGAACACGTTCTCCGCGTACGTGCGGTTGAGCCAGACGCGTACGCGAGAGACCATGCAGGCCGCCTTTCAGGGTTCACGGGCACGGCGAAGCAGGCCGCGCCCGGCCAAGGAGTAAATGGGTACACAAAACCGCCGTTCGAAAACGGGAGTCCGTGGCGGTTGTGTAGGGCCGATCATAGGGCCTGCGCAGCGTGCTCGCTGCTACGTGCGTGTTACAGAATCCCCGGACGGGCCCGCCGGTGCTCCTGAGGCACGTCAGGCCCCCTGGACCCCGCTCCCCTTGAAGGACTCCAGGCCCTCCTTGATCTCCGCGAGCACGTCCGCCGCCTCGGCCCCGTCGATCACACGGTGGTCGAAGGTCAGGCTCAGCGGCAGCACCGGAGCGACGACGACCCTCCCGTCACGGACCGCCGGGCGGTCGGCGGTCGCGCCGAGCCCGAGCGTGATCGTGGTCCCGCCGACGGAGTGGAACGCCTCCACGGGACGGTGGCCGAGCGAGCTCACCGCGAACGTGCCCGTCGTCGAGGCCCGCCTGCGCAGGGGACGGGTCGCGGCACGGTAGGCGAGGGTGCGCAGCGGCCCGGGCAGCCGCTGGAGCGCGCGGACGCCGGCGAACTCCGGCATCGTCGCGGGGTCGCCCTCGCGGAAGTGGTCGACGCGCTCCTGGATCTCGTCGAGAGCGGCCCGTTCCAGGTCCGGCAGCACGGCGGACAGCACCACCCGGCGGCCGACCAGTGTGCGGTCGAGCGTGAACTTGCCGTGCACGCCGTCGTAGCGCGCGACCCTGGATCGGCCCCGTAGCGCGGCGTTCGCCTCGGGGTGCGCGGCCAGCACCCGCGCGGCCACCTGGAGCACGTACGTGACCGTGGAGATCCGGCGCCCCGACGCCTGCCCGGCGCGGTGCTCCCGTACGTTGCCCATGTCGACCGACGTACCGAGGAACACCGGCGCGAAGCCCCGGATGCCGTCGAGGAAGGCCAGGGTGTGGCGGCGCTCGCGGGCCACCGCTGAGATCCTCACGAGGCCACCGCCAGCGCGTAGATCTCCTCCAGGCTGCCGGCCTCCAGGGCCTCCACGAGGGGGAGCGCACGGCCGGTCGTACGCTCCAGGAGCGCGAGGAGCGAGAGCAGGTGCACCGAGTCCCAGCCGGGCACCCGGTCGAGCCCCGCGCCGACGTCCGCGCCGGTCACCGGCAGGCCCAGGTCGTCCCGGAGGAGGATGAGGAAGTCGTCGATGGAGTTCACGAGCCGTCGTCTCCCGGGATCTCGGTGAAGTGGACATGCGCGGGCGGCACGGGCAGGACCTCGAGGCCGTGCTCGTACGTCACGGTCGTGCCGTCATCGGTGACGGGGGCGAAGCCGTTCCTCGGGTAGAAGTCCTTGACCTTGGTGTTCTTCGGTGTGGCCCGGTGGTTCGCGCGCACCGCACGGGCGCCGTGTGCGCGGGCGTGTCGCAGCACGGCGCAGAGCGCGGTCTGCTCGATGCCTCGGGAGAACACCCGGCAGCTGAGCAGGAAGTTGTCGATGTGGACGGTGTCGCCGCGCCGGTGCGTGAACACCGCGCCGACGACGCCGTTGTCCCCGAAGCGGTCGGCGGCGCGGACGGCGAGGACGCGCGCCGCCGGATCGTCGAGGAGGGCGCGCACCTCGGCGGGCCCGAGCCGTAGGGTCGTCTGGTTGAACTGGTTGGTGCGCAGGGCCAGTTGGGAGAGCCGGGCCACCTCGGCGGGTCCGGCCTCGACGAGCTGGACCTCGACCCGCAGCTGCCGCAGGTACTCCTCAAGGGAGTCGAAGCTGTCGAGGAAGTCCTTGCGGACCAGCTCGTCGCGGTACTGGGCGACCCGTGTGACGTCCTCGCGGGTCAGCTCCGGGGCGTCGAACCAGCCGTCGCGCAGCAACGCCTCGATGTGCAGGGCAGGTTCGCCGCTCACGGGTACGACGGCGACACCGGGCAGCTCGTGGCGGACGAGCCCGCACTCGTAGGGGCTGTCGTCCACGAACACGAAGCTGTCCACGCCCAGGTTGAGGGCCTCGGCGAGCTCGGTGAGGTTGTCGTGCTTGGGCCGCCAGTTGGCGACGACCCGGACGAAGTCGTCCTCGCGCAGGAACATGCCGGGATGCCCGCGCAGCACCTCTCCGACCGGTTCGGGGTCGTTCTTGCTGACGGCGGCCAGCAGCACGCCCTGCGAGGCGAGTTGTCCGACGACCCGCTGGAACGCGTGGTGGGCCCCGCCGCGGTGCGTGCCGTCGGCGCCGATCTCGATGCCGTCCGGGCCGTCCTCGCCGAGGATCCCGCCCCACAGCGTCCCGTCCAGATCCAGGACGAGGGCCTTCTTGCCCTGTCCGGCCCGGTGCCGGGCCAGATGCCCGATCTCACGGGCGTACGCGGCGAGCAGGGCGGGGGAGAGGTGCGTCCTGGTGTACTGGCTCAGCCGCGGCTCCACGACGGGCACGCCCTCGCCGGCCGGCGGGTCCAGGTCGAGGACGACGACCCGATCGTGCTCCTCGGCCAGCCGCAGCAGCCGCGCGTTGGCCTCCCGCCACACCACCCCGAGCCGCGCCCGCGACCGGTGATCGACGAGCTGCGCGGCGAACCGCCTCGGCAACGGCAGGGTGTTGAGGACGAGCGTCCCGCGCGCGGACTCCACGAACCGCGCGACCAGCCCCGCCAGCGTCCCGATCCGCTCCCGCGCGACCCGCTCCACGTCCTCGGGCCCCCAGGGCACGGGAACCTCGTCGAAGACCACCATCGGATCGAGTACACAGAGGGCCAGATCGGCCCGGTACAGCTCGCCGCACGGGTCGGCCAGGTCGAAGACGTACGCGTCGAAGTCCCCGAGACGCGGCCGCAACAGCAGCCCGTGGCGGGCCAGTTCGACGGTCAGGGGCGGCAACAGCGGTGCCAGCGTGCCGTGCCCGGTGACGGCTACGGTCACGACCGGCACGGCCGGGTGCTCCGCCGCCACCTCGCCCGGATCGAGCCGCGCCAACAGCTGCCCGGCCCGGGCGAGTTCGGCGTCCGAGGCCCCGGCGAGCAACTGCCGAACACCGGGATACTCACGAACGAGCCGCCCCTCACGATGCAGCTCGACCAGCGTGGCGGGCCCGCTCTCCACCAGACGCTCGGAGCCGGATGCGCCTGTCATAGCTCTCCTCGGGCTGGGCGCCCCGCAAGGGGCGCGGGGAAAGGCGCGAGCAGCCACGATGGACCCGCACCCAGAAAACCGGCCGTGGCCATATCGTCGGCGAGGCGGCTAAAGCCGCTCTTGTACCGTGGAGGCGGCATGTGTTCTTGTGGTCCCATCCGGGCACGCCGAGGGGCGTCTCCGGTCCACGGAGGGGGCGAGGGTGACGACGGCTGACCGTCCGGGCCGGCTGCTGGCCATCAGCGACCTGCACATCGGATACGCCGAGAACCGCGCCCTCGTCGAGGGGATGCGCCCCGAGACCGAGGACGACTGGCTGCTGGTGGCCGGCGACGTCGCGGAGACGGTGGCCGACATCCGCTGGGCCCTCGAAACGCTCGCCTCCCGCTTCCGCAAGGTGATCTGGGCACCCGGCAACCACGAGCTGTGGACCCACCCCAAGGACACCGTCACCCTGCGCGGCGTGGCCCGCTACGAACACCTCGTGGAGGTCTGCCGCGAGCTGGGAGTGACGACCCCGGAGGATCCGTACCCCGTGTGGGAGGGTCCCGGCGGACCGGTCGCCGTCGCACCGCTCTTCCTCCTGTACGACTACTCGTTCCTGCCCGCGGGCTGCGCGACCAAGAAAGAGGGGCTCGAGTACGCCCACGGGACCGGTGTCGTCTGCACGGACGAGCACTTCCTGCACCCCGACCCGTACCCGAGCCGTGAGGACTGGTGCCGGGCCCGGGTGACCGAGACCGAGCGCAGGCTCGCGGAGATCCCCGCCGACCTGCCGACGGTTCTGGTCAACCACTACCCGCTGGACCGCCACCCGACGGAGATCCTCTGGTATCCGGAGTTCGCCATGTGGTGCGGCACCCGGCTCACCGCGGACTGGCACCGCACGTACCGCGTCGCGGCCATGGTCTACGGGCACCTGCACATTCCCCGCACCACCTGGCTCGACGGCGTCCGCTTCGAAGAGGTGTCGGTGGGTTACCCCCGCGAGTGGCGCCAGCGCTCGGAACCGCCGGGCAAGCTGCGCCGCATTCTGCCGATGGAGGTCGGATCCGGTGATCGAGGAGCTGCTCCCGGAGTCGGTCGTGGCCGTGGAGGCTCACGGTGACGAGCGGCCCGGCGGCACGACGCCGTACCCCGAGCTCTATCCCGAGGAACAGGCGCTGATCACGCGCGCCGTCGAGAAACGGCGCCGCGAGTTCACCGTCGTGCGCGGCTGCGCCCGGCACGCCATGGAGAAGCTCGGCGTGCCCCCGCAGGCCGTGCTGCCCGGGGAGCGGGGAGCCCCGCAGTGGCCCGCCGGACTGATCGGCAGCATGACGCACTGCGAGGGCTACGCCGCCGCGGCGCTGGCCCGCGCCGGCGACCTGGCCTCGCTCGGCATCGACGCGGAGCCTCATCTGCCGCTCCCGGACAACGTGCTGGCGTCCGTGGCGCTGCCCGACGAGGACCGGCGGCTGCGCGGCCTGGCCGCGCAGCACCCCGGCGTCCACTGGGACCGGCTCCTGTTCAGCGCCAAGGAGTCGGTCTACAAGGCGTGGTTCCCCCTCACCGGGAAGTGGCTCGACTTCGCCGAGGCGGACATCGAGGTCTTCATGGATCCCGGACACACCACGTCAGGTGGCCTCCGCGCCCGGCTCCTCGTGCCCGGGCCGGTGGTCGACGGCCAACGGATCGGACACTTCGACGGGCGCTGGACGGTACGCCGGGGACTCGTGGCGACCTCGGTGACCGTGCCGCACGCCCACGGCTGAGCGGTGCCGCACGCCAAGGGCTGAGCGCGCCCGTCCGGCTCGTCCCTTGTCCGCCGAAGGGCTGACGGCGGCTCATCAGACCTCCGGGCACCAGGTGTGCAGCAGGCGGAAGAACGCCTCCTCGTTGCCCGTGAGCCCCGCCGCGGCCAGCGCGCGCTCCGCGTCCGCGAGGGCGGCGGGCGGCACGACGGGTGGTCGGCCCGTGCCGGGAGGGCCGTCCATGGCGGCCCGGACCGTCTGCAACAGGCGCAGATAGGCCTGCACGGCGGTGCGTTCGTGATCGGTCAGTACGGCGGTCGGCATCGGACGGCTCTCCCCGGTTCGGCTCGGCTGCAGCGCTTGTGGCGGTTCACTCGCCCCCGCACAGCGGTGGCGCTGGGTCCAGCTTGCCGTCCGCCACTGACAATGCCCTTTCGGTACGCGTCGGTTCGCCCGGTTAGCGGAGGGGAAACATCACGGAAATCCCTTGTCGGACAAGGGTCCTACGCTGGAAGTCAGGGCCTGGAGCCGTACTCCCGGCGGCCCGGTGAGGGGAGGCGAGCCCGTGGTCGACGTCCCGCGACAGCACCCGAGGACCACCGCGCGGCTGCGCCCGGTGGGCGACGGAGAGCTGCGGCTGCACCACCGGGTGGTGCACGGTTACCGCCGTGCCTACCGGATGGCGGGCGAGGGCCCGGCGCTCGTCCTGATCCACGGCATCGGCGACTCCTCGGCGACCTGGGCCGAGCTCATCCCCGATCTCGCCCGCAACCACACGGTGATCGCGCCCGATCTGCTCGGCCACGGCGCCTCGGACAAGCCCCGGGCCGACTACTCGGTGGCCGCGTACGCCAATGGGCTGCGCGATCTGCTCTCCACCCTCGGCATCGAGCAGGCCACGCTGATCGGGCACTCGCTGGGCGGCGGCGTCGCGATGCAGTTCGCATACCAGTTCCCCGAGCGCACCGAGCGGCTGATCCTGGTCAGTGCCGGCGGCGTGGGCCGCGAGGTGAATCCCGTGCTGCGGGCGGTCTCGCTGCCCGGCGCCGACCTGGCCCTGGCCGCGCTGCGGCTGCCGGGGATGCGGATCCAAGTGGGGCTGGTCGCGCATCTGATGAGGCTCCTCGACACCGACCTGGGCCAGGACGCGCCCGAGTTGCTGACGCTCGTGGACGCCCTGCCCGACGCGACCTCCCGCAGCGCGTTCATCCGTACGCTGCGGGCGGTGGTCGACTGGCGCGGCCAGGTCGTGACGATGCTCGACCGCTGCTACCTCACCCAGGGCATGCCGACGATGCTGATGTGGGGCGACCGCGACAGCGTGGTCCCGGTCCGGCACGCGTACGGGGCGCACGAGGCGATGCCCGGCAGCCGCCTGGAGATCTTCGAGGGCGCCGGGCACTTCCCCTTCCACACCGACCCGGCCCGCTTCCTCTCCCTCGTCGAGGAGTTCACCGGCACCACCAGCCCCGCCGACTGGAGCCGCGAACACTGGAGCGACCTCCTGCGCGCCGGCCGCCCGGGCACCGCCGCGGGCCGGCCGGACACCGCCCGCAGCCGGGCGGTGGAGCGGGATCTGAGGGAGGCGAGCGAACGCAGCGCGACGTGACCGCCGCGCAGGCCCGCACCTTTGGGGGCGTCGTCAGCCCTCCCGTGCCCCCGACGGCTCCGGCGCGCCCAGAACCGTGTCCCGCTCCTTGTCCGACAGCGGCGGATCGGCCAGCGGCGCCCGGCGGGGGCCCCGGAGCACCGCGATGACGACGGCCGGCTTGACCAGCGCGCTGAGGGGCTTGGACAGCGTCACCACGTCGAAGAACGCCTGGGTGACCAGGGGGCGGGCGGTCGCCGTGAGCATCAGGCGGTCGATGTAGCGGCCCAGGAGCTTGTCCGTGAAGCCCGGCTGTTCGCCGATCGCGCCGGGGTAGAGGATGTCGGTGCCGGTGGCCAGGTCCCAGGCGGTGGCGACCGGCCGGGCCACGGCACGCTGTACGCGGCGGGCGAGCCCGGGCGTGGCGATCCCGTACTCGGACACGTGCTCCCGCAGCGCCACGGCACCCTGCGCGGCCACCGAGAGCCCGTGCCCGTACACCGGGTTGTAGGTGGCGACCGAGTCACCTATCGCGACGAAGCCGTCGGGCCAGTCGGAGACCTTCTCGAACAGATGGCGGCGGTTCACGGTGCTGCGGGTGACGACGACGTCCGACAGCGGCTCCGCATTGGCGATGAGCTCACCCACGATCGGGTGCCTGACCTCGCGGGCGAACGTCTCGAACTCCTCGGCGGAGCCGGTGGGCTGACCGCCCCGCGTGCCCGAAAGGGTCACCAGCCAGCGGCCGCCCTCGATCGGCACGATGGTCGTCGTCCGCCCGGGCACGGGCTGCCGCGCGTCCGACTGCACGTTCACCAGGGGGTAGTCCTCGGTGCCCTCGGGCGCCCGGAAGATCCGGCTGGCGTACGCGAGCCCGGAGTCGACCTCCTCCATCGGAGCCGGGGGCACGCCCAGCTCGTCGAGCCATTTGATGGCCCGCGAACCGCGCCCGGCGGCGTCCACGACCAGATCGGCCGCCAGGACGCTCTCCTCGCCCTCCTTCGTACGGACCCGCACACCGGTCACGCGCCGCGCGTCGCCCTCCAGACCGAGCAGCTCGGTGCGCGGCCGCACGGTGACGCGGGCGTTGCGGGCGACCCGCTCCCGTACCACCCAGTCGAGGAGGTCACGGCTGCAGGCGATCATGAACTGCATCTCGGGCCACCGGCGGAACCAGCCGCGCGGCTGCATGGAGACAAGACCCGTCGGCAGCGAGATGCGCCGGGCACCGGCGGCGAGCCACCCGTCGGTCACACCGGGCAGCAGCTCCTCCATCGCGCGGGCACCGCCGGACCACACGACGTGGACGTGACGTGCCTGGGGGAGCCCCTTGCGCGGCTCGGGTCCGTCCGGCAGCGCATCGCGCTCGACGACGGTGACGTCCGCGTACGCGCTCAGCGCGGCGGCGGCCAGCATGCCGGCCATTCCACCGCCGATCACGACGGCACGTCTGGGGGCCGTTCCCGGCGCGGGGCTAGCTGGTTCGCTCATGGAAGTCGCTCTCTGACCTGGTCGCGTACTGCCCTCGGGCAGCCGCGACGACGGGGGACTGACGCAGCGCGATGGACATCCGCACGAGGTCGCGCGGTCCCTCGGTGGACATGGACGGAGAGGCGGCGGCGGGCGAGCCGGCGGAGCGCGGGGCGTCGGCCGCCTCCGCCGAGTCGATGACCCTGCCGTCCGGGTCGGCGGCCCGCGCCCGCACGGCCGCCGTCACCATCGCCGCGTCGGCCTCGGCCTGTGCCTGGGCGGGCTCGGAGCCCGCCGAGAGGGCCGCGTCGTAGGCGCTCGCGCGCACCGCGGTGTCGAAGTAGGGATACAGGCTGAGCATGCCGTCGTGGATGTCCGACTCCCGCTGGGTGACCTGGAGTTCGGCCGGGGACCACCAGGACATCCGTACGCCGTGGGCCGCGTGCGGCGAGACCGGCTTCAGCTCGCGCCACAGCGGGCCGAGACGGCGGTACGTCGACCAGGTGGACCAGGTGTCGCCGACCCGCTGGCAGGCCAGCGGGAAACAGAAGCCGATCGCGCTGATCTGCACCCCGGCGGAGGCGAGTACGGGCGCCGCGTCGGAGCTGAGGTAGTCGAGGTTCGCGCCGTTCCAACGGGCGATCACCGCGGTGAACTTGGTGGTCAGATAGGCGATGTTGAACAGATAGCCGGCCACGATGATCAGCAGGCCGGCCCGCAGCCACCCCTGCACCTTGAGCGCCCAGCGCCCGCACATGACGCTCATCGCGACACCCGAGACGGTCAGCGCCACGAGATAGAGCACGATCATCTCGCGGACGAACGGCTCGTTGGCGTAGTACGTGTCGAAGTCCACCAGCCGCTCCACCGGAGCGTCGCCGAGGACGAACAGCACGACCAGCGCCACGATCACGACGCTGTAGCCGATGATCCAGCTGCGCGACACCCGACGGGTCGACTCCGGCGGCCCGCCACGCCAGTTGACGATCAGCACCAGACAGGCGGCGCTGAACGCGCTCAACAGGCAGTAGACCAGCGGCGCCGAGACGTTCGTGATCCCGATGACGTCGTTGACCTCGCCGATGGTCGGCGGGGCCGCGAAGAAGAACACCAGCCCGGCCAGCGCCATCAGCGTGCACACGGAGCGCAGCAGCGGATCGCGCCAGGACCGCGACAGCGCGGGCGCCTTGACCAGGAGGGCGGCCGCCATGGCGACGGCGGGAATGTAGTAGCTGGACCCGTCCACGGTGTGCCGGCGCCCTCAGCCCTGCGGCCCGCGATAGCCCAGGGTGGCCTCGATCCGGCCGGCGAGACCGTCACGCCGTACGGGTCCGCGCAGCGACGAACCCGCCAGCCACACCCGGCACTTGCTCGCCAGCAACAGCCCGAAGCTCTCCGCGTCCTTCTCGTCGGCCAGGTCCGACCGGGTGCGGGCGGCCACCCTGAGGACGGTCGCCTGCAGGTCGGCGTCGTCCGACAGCATGCGGGCGGCGACGGCCGCGCCCTCCACATGGTGGCTGCAGTGCCCGGCGTTCATGTGCCACAGCTCATGGCCGAGGATCACCAACTGGTGGTCGGGCGCGGTGCGTTCCTCGACGACCACGAGGTCCTGGTCCGCCATGTCGAGCCACAGCCCGCTGGCGGTGCCCGGCGGGAACGCGGCCGTACGGAACTGCACCGGACGCCCGCGCCTTCTGCTCATGGCGTCGCACAGCGCGGCGTACAGATCGGCGGGCTCCGCCGGTGCCGGCAGTGAGAGCTCGTCGACCAACTCGCCGCACAGACGGCGCATGTCCTTTCCTATGCCCACAGAATCCCCCGGATCACGACTCGGGCCGCTTGACGCTCTCCAAGAGCATGTCCAGCCACTCGGCGACCTTGTCGCGGTGCTGGTCGGTGGGCAGCTGTGCGGCCCGCCAGGCGATGCCGCGGACGCCGTGGTCCTGCAGCAGCCGCTCCAGCGGATCGTCGGCGGCCGCCGGCGCCGCCTCGCGCTCCCGGTCGGCGAGCCGCTGGAGCAGCTCCTGCTCGGTGTGCTGGAGGGCGCCCGCGAGCGCCTCGGGGTCCTCCGCGGTGAGGAATCCGGCGTGCACCCGGAAGAACCGCTGGATGGCGTCGCAGTGCTCCATCGTGGGGCGGCGGTCGCCGTTGATGAGGGCGCCCGCCTGCTGGCGCGACATTCCGGCGCCGTCGGCGATCTCCTGCTGGGTGTAGCGGCGGCCGCCCGGCTTCAGCCGGGTGCGGCGCAACAGGTCGAGGCGCTGCAGGAAGCGGGCCTGGAGATCGGGCTCGCCCGCGGGCCGCCCGTTGAGCAGGGATCTGACCACGACCTCGGGGACTCCGGAGGCCGCGGACAGCCGCCGGACGTCGAACACCTCGTCGTGCGGCGCACCGAGCCTGTCGGCCAGCCCGGTGACTCGGGACACGACGGCCGGCAGCAGACCCGTCGCCGTGGCGCCCGGAACCTCGAAGCCATCCGTCACCGACACTTCTCTCCTACGTCTTCGTCGACCGCTCTGGTGGAACCGGATCCCTCGGACGTGAAGCCCCTGTGGGAATTCCGGAAGTGCGGAGTGAACCGCCCGAAGACCGGAGAGTAGCCCTTTGGTCGAACTCACATCCAGGTCTCGCCACAACTGTGGCGGGATTCAGCCGTCAACGGGCGTCAAATGCCACGATAGTTGACACCGCTCGGCCAGGGGTAGCAGGATCACGACGCCGCGATAGGGCCGCATAGGCAAGAGGGGTGGACCTCCCGATGGCATACCAGGCAGGAGGGCCCCGGCCACAGCCGCGACCAGCCCCCGAGAGTCGTGAGGCCCAGGCGTATCTCCAGGACTATGCCGCGCTTCTGGAGGCCGTCACCTTTCCCTCCGTCGTCGTCGACCACCGCTGGGACGTCGTCCTCGCGAACGGTGCGTTCGAGACACTTTTCCGCGGTGTGGGCCCGCATCCCACCGCCATGCCGGGGGACAACTTCCTCCGGTTCGTCCTGTTCCATCCGGACGCGGGCACGGTCCTCGGCGAGCACGAGTCGAGCTGGTGTCTGCCGATGCTGGCGCACTTCGCCGCCGCCGTCGAGCGGCACGGCCACGACCACGGACTCCAGTCGATCCTCCGGGACATCGCCCAGGACCCGATCATGGACGCCGCCTACCGGCACGGCCTGCCGCACTGGATCCGCTCGGTCGGCCCTGACGCCGTCGAGCACGACGGCGCGCTCCGGCCGCTTCTGCATCCCGACCCTCGCTGGGGTCGTACGGACTGCCGCATCGTCGGGGAGACCACCAAGACCCTTCAGGGCATGGGTTATACGCGACTGACCCTGGTCCTGCGCGAGGCCCGCCGCTCGCCCGCCCGGCGTACGCGACGCGCGTCGAGTCATCTGAGCGTGGTGCACACCGCGGAGGCGTAGCACCCCGTCACGCGAGCCGTTGGTCCTTCACCACACGGTCGACCGGCGCCCCGCGCTTCGCCGCCTGGATCTGCTCGTACACATGGGTCCGCAGCTCGGCGAACCGCGGAGCCACCCGGGTGTTCAACTGGTCGCGCTCGGCGGGGAGATCGATCTTCAGCTGCTCCTGGACGACGGTCGGGGAGGAGGAAAGGATCAGCACCCGCTCGCCGAGATACACCGCCTCGTCGATGTCGTGCGTCACGAAGAGGATCGTGATCCCCCGCTGCCGCCACAACCCGCGTACCAGGTCCTCCAGTTCGGCACGGGTCTGCGCGTCCACCGCCGCGAACGGCTCGTCCATGAGCAGCACATCGGGTTCGTACGCGAGCGCGCGGGCGATCGCCACCCGCTGCTGCATGCCGCCCGACAGCTGCCACGGGTACGCGCCCGCCGCGTCGGTGAGACCGACCGACTCCAGCGCGTCCGCGACCAGTTCACGACGCCTCGTGTTCGGCAACTTCTTCTGCTTGAGGGGGAGTTCGACGTTCTCGCGGACCCGCATCCAGGGGAAGAGGCTGCGCCCGTACTCCTGGAAGACGACGGCCATCCCGGGCGGCGGCCCGGTCACCCGCTCGCCTCCGAGGAGCACGTCACCCGCTGTGGGTGTCAGCAGTCCGCCCACGCACTTGAGCAGGGTCGTCTTGCCGCAGCCCGACGGGCCGACGAGACACACCAGTTCGCCGGCCTCGACCGTGAAGGTGAGGTCGCGTACCGCCTCCACGCGGCGGCCCGACCCCTCGTAGACCTTCTGGAGGCCGCGTACGTCGAGCATGGAGCGCCCTTTCGAGAGGTTCACGTTCGAGAGGTTCACGAGGACCGCCGGGAGACGTCGCGCAGACCGTGGTACCAGCCGAGCACCCGCCGCTCGACCAGCCGGAAGAGAACCGACAGAACGAAGCCGAGCAGCCCGAGCAGCAGGATCCCGGTCCACATGTCGGGGATGGCGAAGCCGCGCTGGAACTGGACGATGGTGAAGCCCAGCCCGTTGCTCGCGGCGAACATCTCGCTGATGACCATCAGGATGATGCCGATGGACAGGGCCTGCCGCAGCCCCGCGAAGATCTGCGGGCTCGCCGAGCGCAGTACCACGTGCCGCAGCCGCGCGACGCCCGTGATGCCGTACGAGCGGGCCGTCTCCGACATCACGGAGTCGACCGCCCGGACGCCCTCCACGGTGTTGAGCAGGATCGGCCAGACACAGCCGCTCGCGATCACCGCGATCTTCATCGTGTCCCCGATGCCCGCGAACAGCATGATGACCGGCACGAGCACCGGCGGCGGCACCGCGCGCAGGAACTCCAGGACCGGCTCGCACACGGCCCGCACCCGGTGGTACGAGCCGATGACCGTGCCCAGCGCCACACCGGCGACGGCCGCGCACGTGTACCCGGCGCTCAGCCGCAGCACGCTCGGCAGTACGTCCTCGCGCCACCGCTCGCCCGTCCACACGTCCGGGAACGTGGTGAGGATCGTGCGCAGCGACGGCCAGTAGATGTCGGTGTTGTCGTCCGAGGCGACCCACCAGAGCGCGACCAGCAGCGCGGGCAGCGCGACGGCGACGCACAGTCGCAGCAGCAGACCCCTCATACCGCCACCTCCCCGCGCACGGACTGGTGCCAGGACAGCGCCCGCCGCTCGACCGTCCGCGCGCCGACGTTGATCAGCAGCCCGAGCAGCCCGGTGACCACCACCAGCGCGTACATCTCCGGCACCGCCTGCGAGGTCTGGGCGACGGCGATCCGGGCGCCCAACCCCGGTGCCCCGATGACGAGTTCGGCGGTCACGGCGAGGATCAGCGCCACCGTGGCGGCCAGCCGCACACCCGTCATGACGTACGGGAGGGCCGAGGGCCAGAGCACGTGCCGGACCCGCGCCCAGGTGCCGAGGCCGTACGAGCGGGCCGTCTCCTCGGCGACCGGGTCGACGTCCCGGACGCCGTACATCACCTGGATCAGGACCTGCCAGAAGGACGCGTAGACGACGAGGAGCAGGACCGAGCGCAGATCGGTGCCGAACAGCAGCACCGCCAGCGGGATCAGCGCGACCGAGGGGATCGGGCGCAGGAACTCGATCGTCGAGGCCGTCGCCTCGCGGAGGTAGGGCGTGACCGAGATCAGAACTCCCGCCAGGATTCCGGCCGTTACCGCGATCGTGAGCCCGATCGCCCAACCCGTGAGCGTGTCCCCGAGCGCGGTCCAGAACGCCTCGTCGGCGAGTTCCGTCGCGAGCGCGTCGGCGATGCGGCTGGTCGGCGGGAAGTACTCGTCCTTGACGAGGCCGAGCCGCGGCACCGCCTCGCCGAGTGCGAGGAAGACCGCGAGCCCGGCCGCGCCCAGGACGGCGTTGGTACCCCTCACGGCAGCAGCTTGTCCAGGTCCGGGGCCTTGTCGAACAGACCGTCCTGCACGCCTAGTTCGGACAGCCGCTCGATGGAGGCGCGGTTAGGCTCGGCCGGCCACCGGGGCAGGGTCAGCGTCTCCAGGAGGTTCTTCGGGATCTTCGTGTACGTGGCGATGATCTCGCGGGCCTCGTCCGGGTGACTGTCGGCGTACGCGAGGGACTCGGCGGTCGCCTCCTGGAACTTCTTCACCATCTCCGGGTTCTTCTGGGCGTACTGCTGGGAGGTGAAGTACATGGCCACGGTCAGGTCGGGCGACACGTCGACGAAGAGCGACGCGATGCTGGTGCCGCCCTGGGACTTGATGGTGGCGAGCGCGGGTTCCACCACACAGGCAGCGTCCACCTGGCCGTTCGCGAGCGCGGCCGGCATCTGGTCGAAGGGCATCTCCACGAACTCGACCTCGGACGGGTCGCCGCCGTCCTTGCGGACCGACTCCTTGACCGAGGTGTCACAGATGTTGTTGAGCGTGTTGGCGGCGACCTTCTTGCCCTCCACGTCCTTGGCGGACTTGAGGGGACTGCCCTTCTTCACGGCGAGCTCCGCGAAGTCGGCGCCCTCCTTGCCGGTGGACGCGACGCCGTTCGCCACGGCCTCGACGGGCACGTTCTTGGACTGGGCGACCAGCAGGGACGTCATGTTGCTGAAGCCGAAGTCGAACTGGCCGGAGACGACACCCGGCACGATCGCCGCGCCACCCTGCGCGCTCGTCAGCGACAGCTTGATGCCGCGCTTGCTGTAGAAGCCCTTCGACTGGCCCAGGTACAGGGGCGCGACGTCGATGATGGGGATGACGCCGGCCTTGATCGTGGTGGTACCACCGCCGGACGCCTTGTCGTCGTCCGACCCGGCGGAGTCGGACGAACCGCAGGCCGTCGCGGCGACGAACACGGCGCCGGCCGCGAGGCCGATGAGCAGACGACGCATGACTCCCCCTCTGGACCACTGGGACAGTTCCTCGACAGGCTGTGCGCAGACCGCACAGAAGTGCTCAGCGGGAACGTAGAACCTCGCCGGGAGCGGGTCAATGCTCTTGACACGCACGGTCGTTGACAGTTGCCGAAGTGTGCTCCTAGCGTGCGCAGTGCGCACCCCCGTGCGTCCCGTGGAGGCGATGATGCCTGCTGGAGCCCGCGAACCGCACTTCGTCCGTTCCTTCGAGCGCGGCCTCGCGGTCATCCGCGCCTTCGACGCCGACCACCCGGAACTGACGCTCAGTGAGGTGGCACGGCACACCGACCTCACCCGCGCGGCGGCCCGCCGCTTCCTGCTGACGCTCTTCGACCTGGGATACGTCACGACGGACGGGCGGATGTTCCGGCTCACCCCGCGCGTCCTCGAACTCGGCTACTCGTACCTGTCCAGTTTCACCCTGCCGGAGATCGCCGAGCCGCACTTGGAGCAACTCGTCGCGCAGATAAGGGAGTCGTCGTCCCTGTGCGTCCTGGACGGCGACGACATCGTGTACGTGGCACGGGTGCCCACGCACCGGATCATGACCGCGACGATCACGGTCGGCACCCGCTTCCCGGCCCATGTCACGTCCGTGGGGCGGGTGTTGCTCGCCCAGCTGCCCGACCAGGAGATCGACGCCCGGCTCGGCCGCGCGGACCTGCGCGCCCTCACGGCCCGCACGATCGTCTCGGCCGACCTGCTGCGCACCGAACTGCGCCGGGTCCGCCGGCAGGGGTACGCGATCGTCGACCAGGAACTGGAGGAGGGGCTGCGCTCGGTCGCCGTCCCGGTACGGGACCGGGACGGCGAGGTGGTGGCCGCGGTCAACATCCCCGTGCACGCGAGCCGCAACTCCGTCGACTCCGTACGCCGTGACCTGCTCCCGCATCTGCTGGCCACGGTCGCCCGGATCGAGGCGGACCTGGGGTCCGTCCGGCGGATCAGGTCGCAGACGCGGTAGGAGGAGCCGTCACAGGTCGAGCACCAGGCGCTTTCCACGGCACCGGGACACACAGATGAGCATGGTCTCGCCGGCCTCCCGCTCCTCGTCCGTGAGCACCGAGTCCCGGTGGTCCGGGGTGCCTTCGAGGACATCCGTCTCGCAGGTCCCGCAGGTGCCCTCGGTGCAGGAGAAGAGCACCTCGACCCCCGCGGACCGTACGGTGTCGAGCACCGAGACGTCCGCCGGGACGGTGAGCGTGTGACCCGAGCGCTCCAGGACCACCTCGAACTCCGTGTCCGCGCCCGTCTCCTGGACCTTGGGCTGGAACCGCTCGACGTGCAGCGAGCCCTTCGGCCACTGTGCGCACCGCTCCTCCACGGCGTCCAGCAGCGGCCCGGGACCGCAGCAGTAGACGAGCGTGCCGGGCTGCGGGGTGCCGAGTTCGGAGTCGAGGTCGAGCAGCCCGGCCTCGTCCTGCGGGGCGACGCGCACCTTGTCCCCGTACGAGCTCAACTCCCCGACGAAAGCCATGGAGTTGCGGGTTCGGCCGCCGTACAGCAGTGTCCACTCCGCGCCCGCCGCCTCGGCCTCCGCCAGCATCGGCAGGATCGGGGTGATGCCGATGCCGCCCGCGACGAAGCGGTAGCGCGGCGAGGGCTGGAGGGCGAAGTGGTTGCGCGGGCCGCGCACGCGGACCTTGTCGCCCGCCTCCAACTGCCCGTGCACATGGGCGGATCCGCCACGCCCGTCGGGTTCCCGCAGGACCGCGACGCGCCAGGAGTGCCGGTCGGCCGGATCACCGCACAGGGAGTACTGCCGCTCCAGGTCCGGGCCCAGGATCACATCGACATGGGCGCCCGGCTCCCAGGCCGGCAGCTCCTCGCCCAGCGGATGGCGGAGGGTGAGGGCGAGCACGCCTTCGGCGGCCAAGTCCCGTCGCTCGACGACGAGTTCGGCATCGTAGGAGGTCATGAGCCGTTTCCTTGAGGGGCGTGCGGGTCGCTCGAAATGTTCGGAGCGTGCCGGATGTTCGGCGCGTGCGGATCCCGCGGGGCGTGTCCTTCGGGGTGGCCGAGCATCCACTCCCACATCTCGATCGGATCCTCGGCGCTGTGCTCGGCCCCGCAGTGACAGGTGCCGTGCAGCACATCGGTGCCCGGCAGCCAGTCGATGCGGTAGATCTCGCCGGTCGGACTGGTCACTGGACCTTCTCCATGGGCTTCTCGCCCTCCTCGACCAGCCGGGCGAGGATACGGCGGGCGGCCAGACCACCGGTGTCGATGTTGATGCTCAGCTCCTGGTAGCCGGTGCGCTCGGTCCCCAGCGTCTTCTGCAGCAGGTTGAGCGCGTCGACGTCCTGCATCACGACCGTGTGGTTGTTGCCCCGCAGGAACTCGGTGACCTCGTCGTCGTCGGTCGCCCAGTCGCGCGAGACCATCCAGAAGTCGTACACCTTGCCGTCGGCGGACGGCGTGATGGCGTACGTGATCTCCGTGTGGAAGCCGTTCGGGTCGCTGCCGTCCGCCTCGGGCACCACACCGACCGGGGCGATCCGGCTGTGCAGCAGATACAGACACGGCGCGTGGTACTCGATGTCCTGCCAGCGGGTGATCCGCCCCTCGATACCGGTCGACCTGGCGTAGAACGGCGGACATTCGGCGTCGTCCATGTGCCGGCTGACCCTGACGATGCCCGCGCCCTCGTCCACCTCGGTGGTGATCGGCGTCTCGGCGACCTCCGGGGTGCCGATGTAGCCGCCGTGCAGATACGTCTCGTGGGACAGGTCGAGGAGGTTGTCGACGAGGAGGCCGTAGTCGGCGTCGATCGGCTCCATCCCGCTGACGGTGACCCAGCCGGGGGAGTCCAGGTGCCTGGCCCGCGGAATGGTTTCAGGGTCGGCGAGGGCCGGGTCGCCTATCCACACCCAGATCAGGGCGTCCTGCTCGACCACCGGGTACGAGGCGACCCGGGCGGTGCGGGGGACGCGTTTCTGACCGGGCACGTACACACACGCACCCGTCGTGTCGTACGTGAAGCCGTGGTAGCCGCAGACGATCCGGTCGCCGTCGAGCCCGCTCTCCGAGAGCGGATAGCGGCGGTGCACGCAACGGTCGTGCAGGGCGACCGGCCGTCCGTCGTCCTCGGTGCGATAGAAGACGAGCGGCTCACCGAGAACAGTCCGACCGAGCAGCTCCCGCCCCACCTCATGGGCGTAGGCGGCGACGTACCACTGGTTCCTGGCGAAGGCGGTCATGTGAGGCATGGGCGGTCCCGTCCCTGAGAGCGGGGCGCCGTCGCCCCGCGTGCCGTGGTTGGAATCAGAGTCGTGACCCTTGTGGTGGCTCCGCAAGGCGGCTTCCGCGAGACGGAAGAGCTCTCGCCGGTGGCCGTATCTGTGGGTTGTGTGGCCGTGTGGCCATGGCGGGGGCGTGGCTCGGTTCGGACACTGGAGGTGTGGCCGGAGGGGCCGACGGACGGAGAAACAGGTGGTGGCGATGGCGAACGTTCATTCCGTGGCCGGAGTGCAGGTGCCGGATTCCGAATTGGCGGATGAGGCGACTCAGCTCGTCCGGGACAGTACGAACGATCTCATTTACGATCATTCGCGGCGGGTGTACTTCTTCGGCAGCCTTCAAGGCCGCAATCGGGATCTGAGCTTCGACCCGGAACTGCTGTATGTCGCGGCGATGTTCCATGACCTCGGGCTGGGGGAGCCGTTCCATGACAGTGGGCGCCGGTTCGAGGTGGACGGAGCCGACGAGGCGCGACGCTTTCTGCAGGCGAGGAGTGTGCCCGAGGACAGCATTCGCCGGGTGTGGACCGCTATTGCCCTGCACACGACTCCGGGCGTTCCGGAATTCATGGAGCCGGAGGTGGCTCTGGTGACGGCGGGCGTAGAGACAGATGTGCTGGGCATCGGATATCACGAGATTTCAGAGGCCGAGCGTTCCGCTGTGGTGGCCCTGCATCCCCGTCCCGACTTCAAGCACCGCATTCTGGATGCCTTCACCGAAGGTGTGCGGCCCAAGCCGGAAACCACCTTCGGCAATGTCAAGGCCGACGTCCTCGCCCACTACGTGCCCGGTTTCGAGCGCGGTGACTTCGTCCGCACCATCCTGGACTCCCCGTGGCCCGAGTAGGAGCGGATTCCGCGAATCGAGTGGTGGCCATCACCGCATTCGACGGCGTGCAATTGCTCGATGTGACCGGCCCCGCCGAGGTGTTCGGGACGGCCAACATGTTCGGCGCCCGCTACGACGTCCGGACCGTCTCTCCGGGCGGCGCGGACGTGCGTACGTCCTCGGGTGTGCGGATCGGGGTGGACGGTGCCTCGGAAAGCCTGCCCGCACGGCTGGGCACCGTGGTCGTGCCCGGCCGGCGCGACTGGCGGCAAGCGGTCGCGGACGTCGATGTCGTGGAGTGCGTCACCGAGGTCGTACGCCGATCCGACAGGGTCACCTCGGTGTGCGCCGGAGCCTTCCTTCTCGCGCACATCGGAGTGCTGGACGGGAGGCGAGCGGCCACCCACTGGCGGCTGGCCGACGAACTGGCGGCGGCCTACCCGCTGGTGAGCGTGGAGGCGGACCCGGTCTTCGTCAGGGACGGGCACGTCACCACCTCCGCCGGTATCACCGCGGGCATCGACCTGGCGCTCTCCCTGGTGGAGGACGACTACGGCCCCGATCTGGCACGCGACGTGGCACGTGAACTCGTCGTCTTCATGGCCCGTCCCGCGGGGCAGTCCCAGTTCAGCGTCCGCCTGATTCCGCGGGAGGCCAGGCATCCCGGGCTGCGACGGGCGATGGACACGGTCGTGGCCGACCCGGCGGCTCCGCACAGCCTGGACACACTCGCCCGGGACGTCGGCGTCAGCCCCCGCCACCTGACCCGCCTGTTTCGCAGCGAGACCGGCATGACGCCAGGTCAATACCTCGAATCCGCAAGGCTGGAGAGTGCCCGAGCCATACTCGAGGCCGGCGACGAACCCGTCGAAGCCGTGGCCGGCCGGTCCGGTTTCGGTTCTGCGGAGACCATGCGCCGCGCTTTCCACCACACGCTGGGGGTGACACCCACCACCTACCGGGCGCGTTTCAGGTCCACCAGGCCTGCGATCAGCAGCCCGAACGCCACGGGCAGCTGACCCGAACCTGAGTGCCGCGTCGGGCTGGTCGGGCGGGGAGTTGACTCCTCGACCAGCCCGGAGTGTCACGGTGGTCGAGATCCATCTGCGACGATCCCTGCGTGGACTACCCGAACGATCAGCACCCCGCGGCCCCCGTCCGCTCCGGAATTCCGGAGCACGGCCGTATCCCGAAGTACTACGCGGTGAAGGCGCGGATCTCCGCCCTCGTCGACGAACTCGGTGAGGGCGGGCTGCTCCCCACCGAGCGGGACCTTTCCGAGCGGTACGAGGTCGCGCGGGAGACCGTGCGGCAGGCGATCCGTGAACTGGTGCTGGAAGGGCGGCTGCGGCGACAGGGACGCGGCACGGTCGTCGCGGGCCCCAAGCTGGAGCAGCCCCTGTCGCTCGCCAGCTACACCGAGGGCGTACGACGTCAGGGGCGCACCCCCGGCCGTAATCTCGTCACTCTCGACCGCTTCCCCTGCCCCGAAGCGCTCGCCGCCGAGACCGGGCTCACGCGCGGCGAGCCGGTCTGGCATCTGGAGCGTGTGCTGCTCGCGGACGACGAGCGGGTCGGCCTGGAGAGCACCTACGTCTCCGTGGCCCGCATTCCCCGCCTGGACACCGACTTCGAGCCCGACTCCTCCTTCTACGCCTACCTCCACCAGCAGGGCATCGCCTTCGGAGACGCCGACGAACGCATCGAGACCGTGCTCGCCACCCCGCGCGAGGCCCTCCTCATCGGCACCCCGCCGGCCCTTCCGATGCTGCTGATCCACCGCGTATCGCGGGACACCGACGGGCAGCCGCTGGAGCGGGTCCGGACCCTGTTCCGAGGAGACCGGTTCTCGTTCACGACCCGTCTCCGCGGCTGAAAAAACACCCTCTGCTCGCCCCTCCGCTCCTCTGCTCACCGCCACCCTTCTGCCCACCTCCGCCCCTTTTTTATCACGAATAGATAACGGGTCTAGCCCAAACGTGATGGCCAGTTCACGCTCCCGTTGTGAGCCGGACCCTTCCGGTTCCCCGATCCCGAGGAGCGTGGCCGTCGTGAGAGTGATAGTCGTCGGAGCCGGCGTGGTGGGCACCATGCACGCCTGGCAAGCAGTGGAACGCGGCCATGAGGTCGTACAGATCGAGCGCGAGGCGGAGGCTCGCGGCGCCTCGTTGCGCAACTTCGGCCAGATCTGGGTGAGTGGCCGCGCGGGGGGCGAGGAACTGGAGACCGCGCTGCGGGCGCGGGAGCTGTGGGAGGAGATCGGCGGCCGGATCCCGGGACTCGGCTTCCGCCCGAACGGTTCACTGACCCCGGTCCGCGACGACCTCGAACTCGCCGTCGCCGAGGCCGCCGTAGCCCGCGAGGACGCACCCGCCCGCGGCTACAAGCTGTTGACGCCCGACGAGGCGCGCGCCCTGAACCCCGCCCTGCGCGGCGACTTCACCGGGGCCCTGTACTGCGAGCGGGACGCGGCCGTCGAGCCGCGCACCGCACAACTCGCCCTGCGCGCAGAGCTGTTGAAATCCCCCGACTACACCTTCCTGCCCGGCAGGGAGGTCCGCGAGGTCATCGGCCACCACGCCGTCCGTGACGACCACGGGGACGTGCACTCCGGCGACGCCGTCGTCCTCTGCACCGGCGCCTGGCTCGGCGGACTCGTCCGCGAGCTGGCCGGACCCGACCTGCCCGTCCGCCGAGTACGCCTCCAGATGATGCAGACCGACCCGCTGGGCGAGCCGCTCACCACCTCGGTCGCCGACGCCGACAGCTTCCGCTACTACCCGGCGTACGACTCGGCTGCCCTGGCCGAACTCAACGCCCGCCGGCCACAGGCCGAGACGGCCGCGCGCCACCGTATGCAACTGCTCATGGTGCAGCGTGCCGACGGCGGGCTGACCATCGGCGACACCCACGAGTACGAGCACCCGTTCGCCTTCGACACCCTCGAAGACCCCTACGACCACCTCACCGAGGTCGTCGAGTCCTTCCTCGGCCGCCCGCTGCCGAAGATCCGGCGCCGCTGGGCCGGGGTGTACGCGCAGTGCACCGACCCGAGCCGGGTCGTGCACCGGCAGCAGATACGCGACGGGGTGTGGCTGGTCACCGGGCCCGGCGGGCGCGGCATGACCTGCTCGCCCGCGATCGCCGAGACGACCGCCAAGGAGCTGGGATGGTAAGCGACCCCGAGAACATCCGACTTGTCGTGCTCGACATGGCCGGCACGACCGTCGCCGACGGCGGCCTCGTCGAGCGGGCCTTCGCGGCCGCGGCGCGACGCCTGGGAGCCGAACCCGACGCGATGCTGGACTATGTCCGCGCCACCATGGGCGAGTCCAAGATCTCCGTCTTCCGCCATCTGTTCGGCGAGGAGACGAAGGCCCAGGAAGCCAACAAGGCCTTCGAGGAGGCGTACGCGGAGCTGGTCGACGGCGGGCTCGTCGCGCCGATCCCCGGTGCACGCGAGGCGATCGAGCAGCTCAGGTCCCAGGGCCGCACGGTCGTGCTGACCACCGGCTTCGCGCGCACCACGCAGGACGCGATCCTGGCGGCCCTCGGCTGGCAGGACCTGGTGCCCCTGACACTGTGCCCCGCAGACGCCGGGGGCCGGGGGCGCCCCTACCCCGACATGGTCCTCGGCGCGTTCCTGCGGACGGCCGCGGCGGACGACGTCCGGCAGATAGCCGTCGTGGGCGACACCTCGTACGACATGCTCAGCGGGGTCCGCGCGGGCGCGGGCATGGTGGCCGGTGTCCTGACCGGCGCACACGACGAGAACGCGCTGCGGACGTCCGGCGCCACCCATGTGCTGGGCTCCGTGGCCGAGTTGCCGGGAGTGCTCGCATGAGCAGCGGCATCCGCTTCGAGTCGGTCACGGTCGCCTACGACGGGAACGTCGTCCTCGACGCGCTCGACCTCGCCGTCGAACCCGGCGAGGTGATGGCCCTGCTCGGGCCGTCCGGGTCCGGCAAGACCACCGCGCTGCGGGCGGTCGCCGGATTCGTGCGGCCCGCCTCCGGGCGGGTGTATCTGGGCGAGCGCGATGTGACCGACCTGCCGCCGCACCGGCGGGGGATCGGCATGGTCGTCCAGCAGTACGCGCTGTTCCCGCACATGCGCGTCGAGGACAACGTGGCCTTCGGGCTCAAGGCGCGCAAGGTCGCGAAGAGCGAGATACGCGCGCGGGTCGCCGAGGCGCTGGAGATGACCGGGATGGCGGCGTACGCACGCCGCCATCCACGGGAGTTGTCCGGCGGCCAGCAGCAACGCGTCGCCATCGCACGGGCGTTGGCCATCCGGCCCGGCGTACTGCTCCTCGACGAACCGCTGTCCGCGCTCGATGCCCGGCTGCGCTCCGGAATGCTCGCCGAACTCGCCCGGCTGCACCGGGAGTTGCCCGACGTGTCGATCCTGTACGTCACTCACGACCAGGTCGAGGCGCTGACGCTGGCCGACCGGATCGCCGTCATGGACCGGGCGCGCCTCCAGGACTGCGGGACTCCGCACGAGCTCTACCGGGCGCCGAAGACGCAGTTCACCGCTTCCTTCGTGGGCAACGCCAATCTGCTGCCCGTGACGGTGGGCGAGGGCGGCGTCTCCTTCGGCGGGCGCGAGGTCGAGGTCGGGACGGACGGGATCGCGCGCGGCGCGCAGGCCACCCTGTGCGTACGTCCCCACCTCGTCGGCCTCGGCTCGGGACCCAACCAACTGACCGGAACCGTCGACGAGATCCAGTGGCGGGGCGCCACCCACCGGCTGTACGTCGACGTGGACGGCCACCGGCTCATGGCGGACCTGAGGGAACTCAAGGCTCCGCCGGCTCACGGGGACGCGGTGACGCTGCACTTCGCACCCGAGGACGCGGTGTTGCTGCCCGCGGGAGGGAGCCATGACTGAGGTTGTTCGCCGGCCGCGGGTGAGTCGTGGCCGGTCGCGCCCCCGCGGCGGTGGCGGCAAATCGAACACAGCGCAGCGCCCCTGGTTGGCTGCCCTGCCGCCCGTCGTCCTGCTCGCCCTCGTCTTCCTCTACCCCCTCGCCCTGGTCGTCCAGCAGTCCTTCCAGCCCGACACCGGCGGGACCTCACTGCAGCCGTACGCCGACGTCCTCGGCTCGGAGGCCTTCCGCGAGGCGCTGTGGACCACCGTGTGGCTGGCGGTCGGATCGACGGTCGGGTGTCTGGTGCTCGGGTTCGTGCTGGCGCTGATCATCGCGTTCGTGCCGTTCCCCGGGGCGCGGAGCATCGCCAGGTTCATCGACGTCTTCCTCTCCTTCCCGTCCTTCCTGATCACGCTCGCCCTGCTCTTCGTCTACGGCACCGTCGGCATGGCCAACGGCCTCTGGACCGACGTCACGGGTACGGCGGACGGGCCGTTCCAGTTCCTGACCACGCCGTGGGGAGTACTCCTCGCCGAGGTCACGTACTTCACGCCCTTCGTCGTCCGGCCGCTCCTCGCCGCCTTCTCGCAGCTCGACACCGCGCAGCTGGAAGTGGCGGCCGGCCTCGGAGCGCGGCCCGCGCGGATCATCCGGACGGTGATCCTGCCGGAAGCGCTGCCCGCACTCGCGGCCGGCGGAAGCCTCGTACTCGTCCTGTGCCTCAACGAGTTCGGGATCGTCCTCTTCACCGGAGCGAAGGGGGTGACGACCCTACCGATGCTCGTCTACAGCAAGGCGATCCTCGAATCCGACTATCCGGGCGCGTGCGTGGTCGCCGTCGTCAACGTCCTGATCTCCGTGGGGCTCTACGGCCTCTACCGGGTGGTGAGCCGTCGTGCTGGTGCATAGCCGGAAAGGGAAGTGGGCCGCCTGGGTCCTGTTCCTCGTGCTCTTCCTCCCGCTGTTCGCCCTGCCCCTGCTGGTGATCCTGGCCGCGTCGTTCGCCACCAACTGGTCCAGCGTCCTGCCGTCCGGCTTCACCACCGGGCACTACGACGCCGCCACCCGCGGCGAGGCCCTCCAGGCGCTGACCACCAGCCTGGTCACCGCGCTCACCGCCAGCCTGCTCGCGCTTGCCGTGGGGACCTGGGCCGCCCTCGCGGCGTCCGGGCTGAAGCGACGCCAACGACGGTTCCTGGACGCCCTGTTCGTGCTGCCCGTCGCCGTGCCCTCCGTGGTCGTCGGGCTCGCCGTCCTCGTCGCCTTCTCCAAGCCGCCGCTGCTGCTCAACGGCACCCGGTCGATCGTGATCCTCGCGCACGCCGTCCTCGTCACCGCGTTCGCATACCAGTCCGTGTCGGCCGCGATCGCCCGGCTCGACCCGGCGTACGAGCAGGCCGCGGCCTCGCTCGGCGCCCGCCCCTCCTACGTCCTGTGGCGAGTGAAGCTGCCCCTGCTGCTGCCCTCGCTCACCGCCGCCGCCGGCCTCTGCTTCGCCCTCTCCATGGGCGAGTTGAGCGCCACGATGATGCTCTACCCGCCCGGCTGGACCCCGCTTCCGGTCCTGATCTACGCGGCCACCGATCGCGGCGCCCTGTTCGCCGGCTCCGCGCTCGCAGTGGTCCTGATGACGGCGACGCTGCTCGCCCTGCTCGCCGTCTCCCGCGTACGCACCAAAGCCTCGTATCGCTGACCCGTCCCCGAACAGCCCTCTCAGTGCAAGGAGTTCACCTCGCCATGCCTCGAAACAGGATCGTCCCGATCGCCGCCCTCTGTCTCCTCGCCGCCCCGCTCACCGCCTGCGGGGGCACCTCCGCCGCCTCCGACGAGAAGGTCGTCACCGTCTACAGCGCCGACGGCCTCAAGGGCGAGAACGGCGACGGCTGGTACGACCGGATCTTCAAGGACTTCGAGAAGGAGACGGGGATCAAGGTCGAGTACGTCGAGGGCGGCTCCGGTGAGGTGGTGCAGCGCACGGTCCGCGAGAAGAGCAACACACAGGCCGACGTGCTCGTCACGCTCCCGCCGTTCATCCAGCAGGCCGACGGCAAGGGTCTGCTCCAGAAGTACACCCCGGCCGGATCCGACCAGGTCGACGGCGCCGACAAGGCGGCCGACGGCACCTGGACCTCCGTCGTCAACAACTACTTCGGGTTCGTCTACAACAAGAAGGAGCTCAAGCAGGCCCCCACCACATGGGAGGAGCTCCTCGACGCCGAGTACAAGAACAAGATCCAGTACTCCACGCCCGGTGTCGCAGGTGACGGAACCGCCGTACTGATCAAGGCGATGCACGACTTCGGCGGCGAGAAGCCCGCGATGGACTACCTCCGCAGGCTCCAGTCCAACAACGTCGGCCCGTCCGCCTCCACCGGCAAGCTCGCGCCCAAGGTCGACAAGGGTGAACTGCTCGTGGCGAACGGCGACGTCCAGATGAACTTCGCCCAGGCCAAGTCCATGCCGAACCTTGCCATCTGGTTCCCGGCGACCGGCACGGGCAGGCCCACCACCTTCGCCCTGCCCTACGCGGCCGGGCTGGTCACCGACGCCCCGCACAGCGAGAACGCCAAGAAGCTCCTCGACTTCATGCTGAGCCGGAAGGCCCAGCAGCAGGTCAGCGAGATCGGCGGCGGCTTCAGCGCCCGCCAGGACACCAAGGCCACCGACGCCAACGCGATCGCGCTCACCAAGCTCATGGACGGCGTGGAGGTCTTCCAGCCCGACTGGGCCGACATCGACAAGAACCTCACGTCGTACGTCGACGAATGGAAGGAAGCGACCGGAAGCTGATCGTTCCCCGAGGCGGACCGCAGCACCGTGTTCCGGACACACACCTCACGTACCGCCGTGTTTCACACAGATGCCACGCGACCCTTCCCTGTCGTTTGTTGCTCTTGGAACACTCCATTCGCGCACGTTCCATCACGTACTTGCCCGCAGTACCCCTTCAGGACAAGAGGTCACCTGCCATGCCCGAAGTGAATCGGCGCCGTTTCCTCCAACTCGCAGGCGGCACCGCGGCGTTCACCGCGCTGTCGGAGAGCATCGCCAAGGCCGCGGCCATTCCCGCGGGGTACCACCGCGGCACCATCGAGGACGTCGAGCACATCGTCGTCCTTATGCAGGAGAACCGTTCCTTCGATCACTACTTCGGTGCGCTCAGAGGCGTCCGCGGCTTCGGCGACCCGCACCCGGTCACGCTCGACAACGGCAAGTCCGTGTGGCACCAGTCGGACGGCACCAAGGACCTGCTGCCCTTCCACCCGGAGGCCGACGATCTCGGCATGCAGTTCCTGGAGGGCCTGCCGCACAGCTGGCCCGACGGGCACGCCGCCTACAACGGCGGCAAGTACGACAAGTGGGTCCCCGCGAAGGGCGCCACGACCATGGCGTACCTGACCCGCGAGGACATCCCGTTCCACTACGCGCTCGCCGACACCTTCACCGTCTGCGACGCGTACCACTGCTCGTTCATCGGCTCCACCGACCCGAACCGCTACTACATGTGGACGGGCTTCACGGGGAACGACGGCAAGGGCGGCGGGCCGGTCCTCGGCAACGACGAGGTCGGCTACGACTGGACGACGTACCCGGAACGCCTGGAGAAGGCCGGGATCTCCTGGAAGGTCTACCAGGACATCGGCAACGGCCTGGACGCGGCCGGCTCCTGGGGCTGGATCTCGGACCCGTACCGCGGAAACTACGGCGACAACTCGCTGCTCTACTTCAACAAATACCGCAACGCCAAGGCCGGCGACCCGCTGTACGACAAGGCCCGCACCGGCACCGACGCCCGCAAGGGCGAGGGTTTCTTCGACCAGTTGAGGGCCGACGTCAAGGGCGGCAAGCTGCCGCAGGTCTCGTACATCGCCGCCCCCGAGGCCTTCTCCGAGCACTCCAACTGGCCCTCGAACTACGGCGCCTGGTACATCTCCCAGGTCCTGGACGCGCTCACCTCCGACCCCAAGGTGTGGGCGAAGACGGCCCTGTTCATCACGTACGACGAGAACGACGGCTTCTTCGACCACCTCGTCCCGCCGCTGCCGCCGCGCGACGCCGACCGCGGCAAGTCCACCGTCGACGTCGGCCCGGACCTCTTCGCGGGCAGCTCGACGCATGTCGCGGGCCCCTACGGGCTCGGCCCGCGTGTGCCGATGATCGTCGTCTCGCCCTGGAGCAAGGGCGGTTACGTCTGCTCCGAGACCCTCGACCACACCTCGATCGTCCGGTTCATGGAGCGCCGCTTCGGCGTCGAGGAGCCGAACATCTCGCCCTGGCGGCGGGCCATCTGCGGCGACCTGACCGCGGCCTTCGACTTCTCCCGCAAGGACAGCAAGCCGGCCGATCTCCCGGACACCGACGCGTACGAGCCGCCGGACAAGGACCGGCACCCGGACTACAAGCCGACCCCGCCCGCGGACCCCGAGCTGCCCAAGCAGGAGCGCGGTATGCGGCTCGCCCGCCCGCTCCGGTACGCGCCCTGGATCGACGGCTCGGCCGACCCGAAGGCCGGGAAGTTCATGCTGACCTTCGCCTCGGGCAAGAAGGCCGGCGCCTCCTTCCACGTGACCTCCGGGAGCCGCACCGACGGACCCTGGACCTACACCACCGAGGCCGGCAAGAGCGTCTCGGACACCTGGAACTCCGCCTACTCGAACGGCTCGTACGACCTGACCGTGCACGGGCCCAACGGCTTCGTACGTGTCTTCAAGGGCCCCGGCAAGACCGCCGGACCCGAGGTCACCGCACGGCACGACGGCGACGACATCGAGCTGACCTTCACCAACAAGGGATCCCGCACGGCCGAGCTCAAGCTCACCAACGGCTACGGCGGCAGGCCCAAGTCGATCCGGGTACGGCCTGGCGCGACCGTCAGGCACACCGTGGACCTGGGAGCGAGCAAGCGCTGGTACGACCTCACGGTGTCCGACGCGGGCGGTTCGTTCCTGCGCCGGTTCGCCGGGCACGTCGAGAACGGCCGGGTGGGCGTCAGCGACCCGGCGATCGCCAGGGCCTAGAGGGTGCGATTCGCCACCGGAGATGCGATGAGTCCCACATCGCACGGACTGGTCAGGTACTGGTGGGCCCGGGGTAGTGTGCCCCGGTGACCACGCATTCGAACACTCCTGCAGGTTGGTACCCGGATCCTCAGGGTCTGCCCCAGACGCTGCGTTACTGGGACGGCGTTCAGTGGACCCAGCACACCAACCAGGACCAGCAGCAGGCTCAGGCCGCCCAGCCGGTCCAGCACGTGCAGCAGCAACCGCAGCACCCTGTGCAGCAGCCGCAGCCCGTGCATCAGCAGCCGGCGCATCAGCAGCCGGTGCAGCAGGTTCCGCAGCAGGCGGGAGGGTTCGACCCGCGTGTGCAGCAGCAGGTGCATCAGCAGGCCGGTGTCGCACCGAACGCCGCCGGCGGGGGCACGCTGTTCACCGAGCCGGTCCTGGTGGTGAACCAGAAGGCCAAGCTGATCGAGCTGACCAACGAGTACAAGGTCATGGACCAGCAGGGCAACCAGCTCGGCTCGGTGGTGCAGGTCGGACAGGGCGCGCTGAAGAAGGTGCTGCGCTTCTTCGCGAGCCTCGACCAGTTCATGACGCACAAGCTGGAGATCCGTGACGCGTACGGTCAGCCGCAGCTGCTGCTGACCCGGCCGCGGAAGTTCATGAAATCGCGGGTGCTCGTGGCGCGTCCGGACGGTTCGCCGGTCGGTGAGATCGCCCAGCAGAACATGATCGGGAAGATCAACTTCGCGATCAAGGCCGACGGCAAGCAGGTCGGCGCGATCAAGGCGGAGAACTGGCGCGCCTGGAACTTCTCGATCGTCGACCACGCCGACAACGAGGTCGCCCGGATCACCAAGACCTGGGAAGGCCTCGCCAAGACGATGTTCACGACCGCGGACAACTACGTCCTGCAGCTGCACTACCGGCTTCCCGAGCCCATGTTGAGCCTCGTGATAGCGACGGCGCTGACCGTCGACACGGCGCTCAAGCAGGACAACCGAGGGCTTGGCTGACGCGTCGGTTCGTCGGTTCGGCTGGTCGTCATGAGGGAGGGCGGTCGCGGGCATCCGCGGCCGCCCTCCCTCATTCCGTCGTGGCCTACAGCCGGGTGAGACGCCCGCGCTTCGGCTGCCGCGGCAGCAGCGACGGCTCGTTCAGGGCCGATCCGGGCTCCAGGGCGAGAACCGCCGCCACCGGGTGCTCCTCGTCCGTCGAAGGTTCCGTCGAAGGCACCGGCGTGGCGCGCGACAGCGTCACCACACCCCAGGCCGCGACCGCCGCCCCGGCCAGCGCGAGCAGCAGTCCCGCCGCGCCGCCCTGCAGCCGCTCGCCGAGCAGCGAGAGGCCGATCACCGCGGCGGCGATCGGGTTGGCCAGCGTCACCACCGCGAGGGGAGCGCCGAGCCCGCCCTTGTAGGCGGTCTGAGACAGCAGCAGGCCGCCCGCCGCGAACGCGGCGACCAGCAGCGCGACCACGATCACCTGCCCGCTGAGCAGGGATTCCGAACGGTCCGTCGCGGCGACCGTGACGGTCTGCGTGAGCGCCGAGGCGACACCCGAGGCGAAGCCGGACGCGCTCGCGTGCCGCAGCCCGGGGCGGGTGCCCCGCCCGGCCAGTACGCCGATGAGGACCGCGGTCGTGCCCGCCACGGCCAGCGCCTGCGGGAGGCTCAGCAGATCGTCGGGCGCGGGCCCGGACGCCGTGACCAGCAGGGCCGCGAGCCCGGCCAGCGTCAGCGCCGTACCGCGCCACTCGACGAACGTGACGCGCCGCCCCGCCATCCGTGCGCCCAGCGGCACCGCGGCGACGAGCGTGAGCGCGCCGAGCGGCTGGACCAGGGTGAGGGGCCCGTACTTGAGGGCGGCCACGTGCAGCAGAGCCGCCGACGCGTTGAGGCCCACGGACCACCACCAGGCACCGCTGCCGAGCAGCCGGAGCACCCCGGAGTCGGGGGTCCGTGCGGCCAGCCGCTGCTGGGCCACCGCCGCGGCGGCGTACGCGACGGCCGAGAACAGCGACAGGACGACGGCGACGAGCGTGGCGCTCATCGTCCGGCTCCCACGAGCTCCGGAGCGTCCTGCGCGCCGGGTGTCCCCGGCCCGTTCGGCCCGTTGGGCCCGTCCGATCCTCCCGGTCCTTCCGGTACGGAGCTGCCGGCGCCCACGCGCTCCGGGGTGGGCGCCGTCGGTGTCGCCGTCCGGCGCGGTACGCGGATCACGGCGAGGGCGATGCCGAGGAGCGCGGCCGCCACGATCGCGTCGAGCCAGTAGTGGTTCGCCGTGCCGACGACGACCAGCAGCGTGACCAGCGGATGCAGCAGCCACAGCCAGCGCCACCGGGACCGGGTCGCGGCGATCAGGCCGATGGCGACCATCAGGGCCCAGCCGAAGTGCAGGGACGGCATCGCCGCGAACTGGTTCGACAGCGAGTCGGTCGCGGGCGAGGCGCCGTACACCGTGGGCCCGTACACCTGGCCGGTGTCCACGAGGCCCGTCGCGGCGAGCATGCGTGGCGGGGCGAGCGGGAACGTGAGGTGCACCACCAGGGCGGCGGCGGTGACCGCGGCAAGCACCCGGCGGGCCCACACGTAGTGCCCGGGCCGCCGCAGGTACAGCCAGACCAGGAAGGCCGCGGTGGCGGGGAAGTGGACGGTCGCGTAGTAGGTGTTGACGATGTGCACGAGGGTGTCGCCGTGCAGCAGCGCCGACTGCACATCGCCCTCGCCGGGCAGACGCAGGAACCGTTCGAGGTCCCAGACCCGGTGCGCGTTGTCGAAGGCCTCGGCGGTGTGGCCCGTGGCCAGCTGCCGGCCGAGCTTGTAGACGAGGAAGAGCCCCGCGACGAGCAGGAGCTCACGGACGAGGGGCGGCCGCCGTATCGCGGCTTCCCCTTCTCTTGCAGGCTCGGTTCCGCTTTCCATCCCCCGGCCCCTTTGCTGACGTTCTGGTGGTGCTGGTGCGTGGTGAGCCCAGGAGGGGATCCACTCGACACAGGGGTGGGTCCTGTCCAAGGCTCATCGATACGCCAGTGTACCGATACGATCGCGTTCCGGTACACTGGCGTATCGATAGGACTTACGCCACACTTGGGGCCGGGTCGAGGGCCACACTGGAGAGCACACGGGAAGCGGGCCCGCACGGGGCCGCGGAGACCAGCGAGGAGAAGAGCCATGACGTCGCAGGCAGCGGACGGACCGGAGACGGTCGTCGCCTCGCGCCGCTCCAAGATCACGCGCGAGCGTGAGCAGGAGTTCTTCGACGCCGTGCTCGACCAGATCCGCGAGTGCGGCTACGACGCGCTGACCATGGAGGGCGTCGCCTCCAGCACCCGGTGCAGCAAGTCCACGCTCTACCGGCAGTGGAAGACGAAGCCGCAGTTCGTGGCGGCCGCGCTGCGCGCCAACCACTGTCCCAAGTTCATCGGTATCGACACCGGCTCGCTCGCCGGTGACCTGCGTGCGGTCGCCCGCACGGCGGGCGAGCGGTCGGACGAGGACACCAGGCTGCTCCAGGCGCTCGGGCAGTCCCTCATGCAGGACGACGAACTGCAGCGGGCGCTGCGCGACGCGCTGGTGGAGCCCGAACTGGAGGCGCTCCGGGGAATGGTCCGGCGCGCGGTCGACCGCGGAGAGATCGCGGCCGACCATCCGGTCCTGGAGTTCGTGCCGGCGCAGCTGCTCGGCGTGCTCCGCGTCCGCCCACTCCTTGAGGGGCGCCCCGCGGACGCGGACTACCTCCTGCGCTATGTGGAGGTGGCCCTGCTGCCGGCCCTGGGGCTGTCCGACACCACCTGAGACCCAGGCCGCCGTCCACGGGATGACTGGACGGTGACCTGCTCGCGCCGCACCGTGGGGACGGGGGCGGCGCGCACCCCCCGGCCGGGTGGGGTTCCTCTCCAGCGGAGAGGCGCTCCACCCGGCCGATCGGTGTCCGGTCACGGTCACGGCTCCGGGGCCGTGACCGTCGTACGTCCTACACGTTCTGCCCGTTGCCGCCGCCGCCCGCGGCCTCCTTGATGCCCTTGGTGATCTCGTCGATGACCGACTGCTCGGGGGCCTTGGAGCTGACATCGATGCCGAAGCGCACGACGACGAGCTGCTTGGAGTTGGAGGGCGCCGGGAAGACGAGCGACTCGACGTAGCCGTCGTCGCCCTTGCTCGTGACGACCTTCCAGCGGACCGCGTAACCCTTCTGCCCGGCCACGGTCACGGCCTTGGACGAGAGCTCGTCGTGCGAGGTGATCTTGCCGTAGCTCTTGCCGCCGTAGGACTCCTCGGCGTTCTTGGCGATGTCCTCCTTGGCGGCGGCCTCGGCGGTGGTGGCCTTGAGCTCCAGGGCGAGCGCGGGGGCCGAATAGGCGCCGCCCAGGCTGCACTTCTCCGAGGTGTCGCCGGGACACTCGTAGGAGCCCTTGGTCGTCACCTGCGCGCCCACCTGGATGGTCGAGCCGCTCCACCCGTCGGGCACGGGCAGGCTGATGCCGTTGATCGGGTCCGTGGCGTAGCCGTCCTCGGAGGGCAGCGGCTGCGGGATCGCGGACTCGCCGCCCTCCGGGGCACCGGGGCCGCCCTGTCCGCCGCCGTCCTGTCCCTGCGGGCCGCCCGGCGGGGTCGGCACCGGCTGGGCGTTGGTCGAATCGGTGCCGTTCGAGCCGTCGTCCGCGGTCAGCGCGTACACACCGCCGCCGATGCCGGCGAGGACCGCCACGGCGACGGCCACGGCTATCGCCGTGCGGGCTTTGCGCCGCGGGCCGCCGGGGTGCGCGCCGGGATACGGCGAGCCCGGTGAGAACGCCGGAGGACCCCAAACGGCGCCGGACTCCGCCGGGCGGGTCTGGTCCGTCCATGTCCTGCCGTCCCACCAGCGTTGCGTTGCGGGGCCGTCAATTGTCTGCCCGGGGTCGGGATACCAGCCGGGGGGAGTCGCCTGCGTCATGGGTCCACCGTATGAGGCGCGGGTGAAAGCCGGATGAGAGGATCCGGATTCATTTCACCCAATCACCAGCCGCACCGGCTGTTTCAAGCCCCGGGGCGCCCGGGGCAGCCCGTCCCGCCCTGGTGTCACCGAGCCCAGCACGCTGGGATGCCGGGCTCCGGTGCTCCTCGGGTCGGTGCCCGCGAGACCGTGCAGCGTCAGGAATCCGAGGACGGCGAACGCGTACGCCTCCTTCGCCGCCGACGGCAGGCCCAGCGCGTCGGAGGTGTGCAGCGGCACCCCCGGCAACTCCTCGGCGAGCATCGCCATCAGGACGGGATTGCGCGTGCCGCCGCCCGAGGCGATGACCTCGGTGGCGCACACGGAACGGACGGCGTCCGCGACCGTGCGCGCGGTGAGCCGGGTGAGGGTGGCGATCACGTCCTGGTGGGGGAGAGTGCCGCGGCCCGTCGGAGACGCCGGAGCCGTCGGGGCCGCCGGAGTGGCCGGAGCCGCAGGAGTGCCCGGATCGGCCGCTGTGGCCGGGGCGGCCGGATCCGCCACAGCCGCCAGAGCCGCCAGCAGATAGTCCCGGTGGAACAGCTCCTTGCCGGTCGTCTTCGGTGCGGGCAGGGCGTAGTACGGCTCGTCGAGGAGCCGGCGCAGCAGCGGCTCGTGGACTCTGCCGCGGGCGGCCAGCGCGCCGTCCGTGTCGTAGGCGCGGCCGGTGAAGTGGTGGACGGCCGCGTCGATGAGCGCACCTGCGGGACCCGTGTCGAAGGCGGTTCCGTCGGGCGCGGTGAGGTTGGCGATGCCGCCGAGGTTCAGCGCGACCGGGGTGCCCGGCCTGCCGCGCAGCCACAGCAGGTCGACGAGGCTCACCAGGGGCGCCCCCTGGCCGCCGGCGGCGATGTCACGCGGCCGGAAGTCGGCGACCACGGGCAGCCCGGTGGCCTCCGCGATCCAGGCGGGCTGACCGATCTGCAGCGTGCCGCGCACCCGCCCGCCGTCGGTCCAGTGGTAGACGGTCTGGCCATGTGAGGCCACCAACTCTGCCTGTCCGTCGCACAGTTCACGGTCGGCGCGGAGGGCGGCCGCCGCGAAGGCCTGCCCGATGAGCGTGTCCAGGCGGCACACCTCGGCGAGGGTCGTGGCCGCCGGGGGCAGCGCCGCAGCGAGGGCCTCGCGCACCTCGGCCCCGTACGCGTCGCCGACCATGCCGAGCGGCCGCAGCACCAGACTGTCCCCGTCGAGCCGCAGATCGGCCGCCGCCGCGTCGATCGCGTCGTACGACGTGCCGGACATCAGGCCGATCACCCGCACCCGCCCGACCCCCTCCGGATCCAGTCACACCCGCTCGGCCTCCACCTGCTCAACCGGCTCAACTCCCTTTCCGTACCGGCTCCTTACGGAGTGTCAGAAGCGCGAACACGCTCACCGCGCATGTCACGGCCGCGTAGTACGCCGGAATGTCCACGCTCCCCGTCCGCTTGATGGTCTCCGTGATGATGAGGCCAGCGCATCCCGAGAACACGGCATTGGACAGGGCGTAGGCGAGTCCCAGGCCCGTGTAGCGGACGCTCGTCGGGAACATCTCCGAGAGCATCGCGGGGCCCGGTCCCGCCATCAGCCCCACGACGGCGCCCGCGACGAACACGGCCCCGCCCTTCACCGCGTTCGAAGTGCCCGTGTTCTGAAGGAGGTTGAGCAGCGGGACCGCGAGGACGGTGACCAGCAGCGCGCCCGTCAGCATCACCGGCCGTCGGCCGATCCGGTCGCTGAGCAGGCCCGCCGGGATGATGGTGACCGCGAAGCCCAGGTTGGCGAGGACGGTGGCGACCAGTGCCTGCTGGAACGTGGCGTTCAGCGAACTCTGCAGATACGAGGGGAGCACGACGAGGAAGGTGTAGCCGGCCGCCGCCCAGCCCATGATGCGGCCCGCGCCCAGCGCGATCGCCTTCGCCACCTCACGCCCCGGCGGCCGCTCCGGCCGGGACTCCTCCCGGAGCGACTCGAACGACGGCGTCTCGTCGAGCCGCAGGCGCAGCCACAGCGCCCCGAGCCCCATCGGCAGCGTCAGCAGGAACGGCAACCGCCAGCCCCAGTCGCCCAGTTGCCCCTCGGTGAGCACGGTCGCGAGGAGCGCCGCCACTCCCGCCCCGCCCAGCAGCCCCAGCGCCACCGTGAACGACTGCCACGACCCGTACAGGCCCCGTCTGCCCGGTGGCGCGAACTCCGTCATCACCGACACCGCGCCTCCGAACTCCCCGCCCGCCGACAACCCCTGAAGAACCCTCAGAAAGGTCAGCAGCCAGGGCGCGAGGGCACCCACCGTGTCGTACGTGGGCAGCACGCCGATCAATGTCGTCGCGACCGTCATGAGGACGATGACCATGATGAGTACGGGACGGCGTCCGACGCGGTCGCCGAGCCGCCCGAACAGCGCGGCGCCGACGGGCCGGAAGAAGAACGCGAGCGCGAAGGACGCGTACGTCTTGACCAGCGCCTCGACCTCGCTGCCGCCCTCCGGCGTGAAGAACCGGGCCGCGATGACCGTCGCGAAGTAGCCGTAGACGCCGAACTCGTACCACTCGATGAAGTTGCCCACCGACCCCGCGACCAGCGCCCTGCGGGAGCGCTCCGGCCGGTCGGTCCGCAGGTCGGAGCCGTGCACCGGAGCGCCCATGCCGTTCCTCCCGCCGCCCTGACGATGTTGGAAAGTTAGTTTCAATTCATGGCTTTTGACTGTCAATAACTTTCACCCCGGCAGGTCGGCGGTGTCGTCCGTCGTCTTCGCGCCGCCGACGTCACCCGTGGCGGCAGCAGGTGTCCCGACCAGGCTCCATCGGGTCTTCCGGAGGGCTAGGCTCAAGGTCTGTACGTCGTTTGGGCGACCTGGGGAGGTAGCGGGATGACGGAGGCACGGCCGGGAACGGCCGCCTCGGCACCCCTCTGGGAGCGCGACGCGGAACTCGCCGCGGTCGCGGAGGCAGTCGACGCGCTGTGCGCGGGTTCGGCCTCGGGCAGCCTGCTGGTCTTCACCGGAGAGGCGGGCATCGGCAAGACCGCGCTGCTCGCCGAGTCGCGCCGGATCGCGGAGACACGCAAATGCACGGTGTGGTCGGCACGCGGCGGCGAGACCATCACGTCCGTTCCCTTCAATGTCGTACGGCAGTTGCTGCAGCCGGCGCTCGTGGCGCTGATGCCCGACGAGGCGCGTGAGTACTTCGGCGACTGGTACGACATCGCGGGTCCCGCCCTCGGTATAGCCGAACCGGGCGACCGCCAGGCCGACCCGCAGGGTGTGTGCGACGGCCTGGTCGCGGCCGTGCGCAGGCTCGCCCGGCGAGAGTGGCCGCTGGTGCTGCTCGTCGACGACGCGCACTGGGCCGACCAGGAGAGCCTGCACTGGCTCGGCGCCTTCGCGGAGCGCCTCGACGACCTGCCCGTCCTCGTCGTGGTCGCCCGCCGCCCAGGGGACGCCACCGGCGAGAGCGCCCGCCACCTCGACACCGTCGGCGCTCTGGCAGGACCGATGCCCTCGCTTCGCGCGCTGACCCCGGACGCCACGGCCGGACTCACCCGCGCCACACTCGGCGCGCACGCCGACGTCCCGTTCTGCCGCGAGGTCTGGGCCGTCACCGGAGGCAACCCGTACGAGACCGTGGAACTCCTCGCCAAGGTCCAGGACAGCGATTTCGAACCGGTCGAGGACTCGGCCTCGGAACTACGCGCGCTGAACCGCTCGGCGCGCGGCCGCGGACTCGTCGACCGGCTCGAAGGGCTCGGCGTGGACGCCACCCGCTTCGCCTGGGCGGCGGCCATCCTCGGCACACAGATCTCCCTGGAACTGGCGGCCGAACTCGCCGGCATGCCGCGGGACGAGGCGGAGCGCTGTGCGGCGCTCCTCGGCGCGGCACGCATCCTCACCGAGGCCGACCGGACGACCGCTCAAGTCGACGACGGTGACCTGGAGTTCGTCCACCCGCTCATCGCCACCGCCGTCTACCGCTCGATCCCGGACGCGCTGCGCACCGCGATGCACGGCGTGGCCGCCTCGGTAGTCACCGCGTCGGGCCTCGGCGCCGCCGCGGCCTCCCGCCACCTCCTCGAAGTACATCCGGACGACGACCCCGAACTCGTCGAGCAGATGCGCGAGGCCGCCCGCGAGCACCTCGCCGTCGGCGCCCCGGACGCGGCCCGCCGCTGTCTGGAGCGCGCCCTGCTGGAACCGCCGCTTCCCGAGGTCCACGCGCGCGTGCTCTACGAGTTGGGCTGCGCCACGCTCCTCACCTCGCCCGCGACGACGATCGGACACCTCCGGGAAGCGCTCACGGTGCACGGCCTGGAGGAGGAACTCCGGGTCGACGCGGTCTGCCGCCTCTCCTCCGCGCTCGTCCACAACGACCAGCTGGAGGAGGCCGTCGCCACGGTCGACGCGGAGGCCGACCGGCTGGAGGCCGGTCCCGCCCGAATGCGCCTGCAGGCCGTGCACTACATGTGGGAGGGCATCCACGCAGGCGAGGAGGACGCGACCGGCCGCTCCCGCCGCCTCGCCGAACTCGTCAGGCCGCTCACAGGGCGCGACAACTCCGAGCGCGCCCTGCTCATCCTGCGCGCCTTCGACGCGATGACCCGCGGGGAGAACGCCGAGGAGGTCGTCGAACTCTGCGACCGCGCCCTCGTCAACGGCCGCCTCGCGCCGGGCCTCGGCTGGACCGACACCGAGTGGAGCTTCGAGCTCCTCATGATGCTCGGCATCTCCTACACGTACGCGGACCGTCTCGACCGCGCCGAGAGCCTCTTCACGGAGGCCCAGCGCAGCTACGAGCACGCCGGATGGAGCGGCGGCCATCTGGCCCTCTCGCACGCCTTCGGCGGATACGTGCTCCGCAGACGGGGCCGCCTCGTGGACGCCGAGGAGTCCCTGCGCGAGGCCCTCCGCCTGGCGGACCGCGTGGGCCACGGGCTGCCCATGCACTGGTCGGCGGCGTGCATGCTCATCGACACGCTGCTCGCCCGCGGCCATGTGGGCGCGGCCGAGGAGATCGCCGAGCGGTACTCCTTCGAACCGCCCCACCCGTCCACGATCGTCCTGCCGGACACCCACTCGATAAGGGGCCGCCTGCTGATCGCCACCGGCCGTGTCGAGGAGGGCGTGAACGAGCTGGAGACCGCGGAGAAGTTGTCCGCGGCCCGCGGCGGCCACAACACGGTGATGGCGCCCTGGGCCGGAGAACTCGCCCGGACCCTCGCCGTCGCCGACCCGCGGCGCGCCGCCGAGGTGGCGGCCGACGCCCGTATGCAGGCCGAACGCTTCGGCACGGACACCGCCATAGGAGAGGCCCTGCGCTGCGCCGCCGCCCTGGAGACCGGCCGGCGCTCGGTCACACTGCTCGCCCAGGCGGTCGCGTACCTGGAGGCGTCTCCCTGCGCCTACGAACACGCGGCGGCCCGCGTCGAATACGGCATCGCGTCCCACTCCGTCACGGAGCTGACCCGCGGTCTGACACTGGCACGGACCTGCGGCGCGGACGGCCTGGTGACCAGGGCCCGGGAGGCACTGGCACTGAACACGGGCCGAGTGCCGCGCCCTCGGTGACCGAGGGGCAAACGGCTCGGTGACCGGTGGCCGGTGGCCGAGGGAGGATGGCCCGGTAGCCGGTAGCCGGTAGCCGGTAGCCGGTAGCCGGTAGCCGGTAGCCGGTAGCCGGTAGCCGGTAGCCGGTAGCCGGTAGCCGAGGGCTGGACGGGCCCAGTGGCCGGTGGTTCAGGGGTGGGCGCCCCGGTAGCTGTGACCGAGGGCAGACGGCGCGGTGACCGGCGTCCAGGTTCAAGGGCCCCGGTCGGCCGACAGTCAGCCGGCCGCCTCGTCCTCCTCCGCGAGCACCCGCTGCGCCACGGCGAACGCCGAGTTGGCCGCCGGGACCCCGCAGTACACGGCGGTCTGCAGCAGCACCGCGCCGATCTCCTCCGGCGTGAGCCCGTTGCGGCGGGCGGCGCGGATGTGCATCGCCAACTCGTCGTAGTGGCCGTGCGCCACCAGGGCGGTCAGCGTGATCATGCTGCGCTCGCGGCGCGCAAGCGTCGGATCGGTCCAGATCTCGCCCCACGCGTACCGCGAGATGAAGTCCTGGAACCGTGCCGTGAACTCCGACTGCCGGGCCTGCGCACGGTCGACGTGTGTGTCGCCGAGCACCTGGCGGCGCACCTCCATGCCCCGCTTGGCACCGCCGTCGAAGTGCGCGCGCAGCGCGGTGAGCACGGCCTCCGGGCACTGGGCGGGCGCGAGGTGAGAGGCCCCCGGGATCTCGACGAGCGCGGCACCGGGCACCGCGTCGGCGATCTCGCGCAGATGCGCGGGCGGTGTCGCGGGATCCTCGCGCCCGGCGACGAGCAGCGTCGGCGCGCCGATCTCCGGCAGCCGCTCCCGCAGGTCGAAGGCCGCTAGCGCGTCACAGCAGGCGGCGTACGAGTCCGGATCCGCCCTGCGATGGTCCTCGACCAGCTCCGGAACGGTGAAACCCGGTGTGAACCAACGCGCGTCGGCGCCCTCCGCAAGCCCGGCCAGCCCCTCGGCGCGCACCAGCGCGGCCCGCTCCTCCCACGGCCTGGAGCCGTTGAAGTGGGCGGAGGAGCAGATCACCGCGAGCCGTTCCACCCGCTCGGGGTGGTGGACGGCGAGATGCAGCCCCACCGCGCCGCCGAGCGAGACACCGGCGTACGAGAAACGGTCGAGGCCGAGCGAATCGGCGAGCGCGAGCACCAGCGCGGCGAGGTCGGCGACGGTCGCGCCGGGGCCGATCAGACCGGCGGGGGAGTGGCCGTGACCCGGCAGGTCCCAGCGCACGACCCGGTGGGTGACGGACAGTTCGGGCGCGACCTTGTCCCACAGGGCCGTCGACGTGCCGAGGGACGGGCCGAGGAGAAGCGGGGGAGCGGTTACGGGACCCTCGGCGCGGTGGTGGAGCAACTTGCCGTCGGACAGGGGCTGCTGTCGGGTGCTCAACTTCGCTCCAGGGCACGGTCGGTGAGGGCTCCGGCGGAGCCGGTGTACTGGGTCGGGTCGGTGAGGGCCACGAGGTCGAGGTCCTTCAACTCGGGCTCCTCGGCGAGGAGCTCGACGAGTGGCCGGTCCTCTGCGGTGGCCCGCCGCGCGGCGCGTGTGAGCAGGTCCTTGGCCCGGGCGCGCCCGAGGACCGGCGCGAGTTCGGCGGAGAGCCGCTCGGAGATGATCAGGCCGTGGGTGAGGTCCAGATGGGCGCGCATCGCGTCCGCGTGGACCCGCAGACCCTCGGCCAGCTCGACCGTGTCACGCGCGGCCCCGCCGACCAGACGCAGCAGGTCGCGCAGGGGCTCCCACTCGGCGTGCCAGGCACCGGCGGGCCGTTCGTCCTCGGCGGCCAGGGATCCGTACAGCGTCGCGGCGAGCTGCGGCGCCCGGCGGGCCGCCGCGGCGACGAGGGTGGCGCGCACCGGGTTCGCCTTGTGCGGCATGGCGGAGGAACCGCCGCCCGTGCCCTCGCTCAGCTCACGGATCTCCGTACGGGCGAGGGTGAGCACGTCGGTGGCCGCCTTGCCGAGGGCGCCCGCGGTGAACGCGAGGGCTCCCGCCAGGTCGGCGACGGGGGTACGCAGGGTGTGCCAGGGCAACACCGGTGCGGCGAGGTTCAGTTCACGGGCGTACGCCTCGACCAGTGCCCCCGTGTCCGGCGTTCCGTACGCGGTGAAGGCCGCCAACGTGCCAGCCGCGCCGCCGAGTTGGGCCGGGAGCCGGTCCCGTACGGCCTGCACGCGGTCCCTCGCGTCCAGCACCAGCGAGCGCCAGCCGGCCGCCTTCAGCCCGAACGTGGTCGGTACGGCGTGCTGGGTGAGGGTGCGCCCCGGCATGACCGTGTCCCGGTGCTCCCGCGCGAGCCGCGCCAGCGCGACCTCCGTACGGGCCAGGTCCGCCAGGATCAGATCCAGTGTCCGGGCGCCGACCAGCATGGTGGCCGTGTCCATGATGTCCTGGCTGGTCGCGCCCCGGTGCACGTAAGGGGCGTGCCCGGCGTCGACGGTCTCGACCGCCGCCGTCAGGTCCGCGACCAGCGGGATCACCGGATTGCCGCCGCCCCGCGCGCGGAGCGCCAGATCGCGGACGTCGAAGCGCGCCGCGTCGGCCGCCGCGGTGACCGTGTCTGCGGCCTCCGCGGGGGCGAGGCCGAGCGAGGCCTGCGCGCGGGTGAGTGCCGCCTCCGCGTCGAGCAGCGCCTGAAGGAAGGCGCGGTCGCCGGTCGCGGACTCGGCGGGCGAGCCCGCACGGCCGGGCGCTAGCAGGCCGACGTCGGAACCGACGGGATCCCCCGAACCGATGGGACCACCGGGGCCGCCGGGACCACCGGGCTCGATGAGATCGCCGGGTCCGACGGGATCGTCAGGGGCGGCAGCTGTCACTGGAACTCCAGGAAGACCGTTTCGCCTTCGCCCTGAAGGCGGATGTCGAAACGGTACGTCCGGTTCGCGCCCTCGGCCGCGATCAGCGTGGCGCGCCGCTCGGCCGGGAGCGAGTCGAGCAGCGGGTCCGCGCCGTCGGCGAGGTACGCGCGGGTGAAGAGGTGGTGCGTCAGACCGCGCGCGAACACGCACACGCTGATGTACGGCAGCCCGGCGTTGCCCGGCGGCAGCGTGTGGAGCGCGTAGTGCCCGTCGGCATCCGTGGGGACCCGTCCGTAGCCCGTGAAGTCGACGCCGTTGCGGCCCACGAACCCGCCCGTCGACGGGTCGCGGCGCATCGAGCCGGGCGCGCCCTTCAGCGAGCCGTCGGGCGCCGCCTGCCAGAAGTCCAGCAGGGCGTCGGGGATCGGCGTGCCCGCGCCGTCGAACACGTACCCGTGCAGGGTGATCGCGTCGGAGTGGCCCTGCGGTGCGACCTCGGCGCCGCCCGGAAAGGGGAGCGCGTGCCCGTAGAACGGGCCGATGGTGTGGGACGGGGTGGGGAGCAGTCGCTCGGCCATGGTCAACGGCCTTCCTCGATCCAGGTGGCGGAGGGACCGTCGAGGACGATGTCCCATGCGTAGCCCATCGAGAACTCGGGCCGCGAGAGGTCGTGGTCGTAGGCGGCGATCAGCCGGTTCCGGGCCGCCTCGTCCGTCACGGACCGCAGGATCGGGTCGTACCGGAACAGCGGGTCGCTCGGGAAGTACATCTGTGTCACGAGCCGCTGGGTGAACGCCGTGCCGAACACCGAGAAGTGGATGTGCGCGGGCCGCCACGCGTTGGTGTGGTTGCCCCACGGGTACGGGCCCGGCTTGATCGTGGTGAACGAGTACCGTCCCTGATCGTCCGTCAGGGTTCGCCCCACACCGGTGAAGTTGGGGTCGTGCGGCGCCGGGTGCTGCTCGCGCAGATGGGCGTACCGCCCGGCGGCGTTGGCCTGCCAGATCTCGACGAGCTGGCCGCGCACGGGACGGCCGTCGCGGTCGAGCAGGCGGCCCGAGACCGTCATGCGCTCGCCTATCGGCTCGCCCCGGTGCTGGAGGGTCAGATCGCTGTCGTGCTCGGTGATGTCGGTGACCCCGAACACCGGCCCCGACAGCTCGACGGCTTCCGGGTCCCCGCCGCTCACGGCGACCAGCGGCTGCTTGGGGTGGCGCAGGAGCGAGCTGCGGTACGGGGCGTAGTCGCGGCGCGGGTGGTGCAGGACCGGGGCGCCGCCCGCGACCGCCTTGTCGTACGCGTCCTGGAGATCCTTGATCTCGGTGTCGATGTCCGACTGGGTGAGAGCCATGAGAGTTCCTAACGCTCCAGTACGAGGGCGAGGCCCTGGCCGACGCCGATGCAGAGGGTGGCGACGCCGACCCCGGTGCCCTTGCGGGCGAGCTGGTGCGCCACGGTCCCGGCGAGCCGGGCGCCGGACGCGCCCAGCGGGTGTCCGAGCGCGATGGCACCGCCCTGCGGATTGAGGATCGCCGGGTCGAACTCGGGCCACTCGGCGACACAGCCCAGGACCTGCGCGGCGAACGCCTCGTTCAGTTCGAGAGTTGACAGATCGTCAAATCCCTTGCCCGCCTTGGCGAGCGCACGGTTGACGGCCTCGACGGGGGCGAGTCCGAAGTAGTGCGGGTCGAGCGCGGAGACGCCGGTCGCGGAGACACGGGCGAGGGGTTCGCGGCCGGTGGCCTTGAGACCTTCCTCGTCGACCAGGAGCAGGGCGGCGGCTCCGTCGTTCAACGGTGACGCATTCCCCGCGGTGACCGTGCCGTTCTCCTTGCGGAACGACGGCTTGAGCTTGGCCATCGCGTCCAGCGACGTCGAGGCCCGTACGCATTCGTCGGCGCCGAAGACCAGCGGGTCGCCCTTGCGCTGGGGGACCGGCACCGGCGCGAGCTCGGCGTCGAACAGGCCGTCCGCCTGGGCCCGGGCCGCCTTGCGGTGGCTGCCGAGCGCGTACTCGTCCTGCTGCTCCCGGCTGATCTTGTGCTTGTCGGCGATGAGTTCGGCGGACTCGCCGAGCGGGATGGTCCACTGCGGATCCATCCGCGGGTTGGTCATCCGCCAGCCGAGGGTGGTCGAGTACAGCTCGGTGTGCCCGGCGGGGAAGGGCTTGTCGTTCTTGGGCAGCACGTAGGGGGCGCGGGTCATCGACTCCACACCGCCCGCCAGGGCGATCGACGCGTCACCGACCGCGATGGCGCGGGCGGCCTGGATGACCGCTTCGAGACCGGAGGCACACAGCCGGTTGACCGTCACGCCGGGTACGGAGGTCGGTAGTCCGGCCAGCAGTCCGGCCATGCGGGCCACGTTGCGGTTCTCCTCGCCGGCGCCGTTGGCGTTGCCGAAGTAGACGTCCTCGATCCGGGAGGGGTCCAACTCCGGGGTACGGGCGAGGAGTTCACGGATGGCGTGGGCGGCGAGATCGTCCGGGCGCACGGATGCCAGGGACCCGCTGTACTTGCCGAACGGCGTGCGGACCGCGTCGACGATGTAGACGTCCTTCACGACTGGATCTCCTCGGTGAGCTCGCCAGTGAGCTCGTCGGCGATACGGACCTTCGCGGCGGTCTTCGCCACGACCTCCTCGACGGTGACACCGGGCGCGGTCTCGACGAGCACGAGCCCCTCGTCGGTGACGTCCAGGACGCCGAGGTTGGTGATGACCCGGTTGACGCACGCCTTGCCGGTCAGCGGCAGCGCGCACTCCTGAAGGATCTTCGGCGAGCCGTCCTTGGCGGTGTGCGTCATCACCACGATGACCGTACGGGCGCCGTGCACGAGGTCCATCGCCCCGCCGATCCCGGTGATCATCTTGCCGGGGATCGCCCAGTTGGCCAGGTCCCCGCCCGCTGACACCTGCATGGCGCCCAGCACGGCGACGTCGATGTGCCCGCCGCGGATCATCCCGAAGGAGAGCGACGAGTCGAAGAAGGAGGCCCCGGGCAGGACCGTGACGGTCTCCTTGCCCGCGTTGATCAGGTCCGGGTCGACCTGGTCCTCGGTCGGATACGGGCCGGTGCCCAGGATCCCGTTCTCGGACTCCAGGATCACCTCGACGCCCGGCGGGAGGTAGTTGGGGATCAGCGTCGGCAGACCGATGCCGAGGTTCACGTACTGGCCGTCCCGAAGCTCGCGCGCGGCGCGGGCGGCCATCTCTTCCCTGCTCCAGGCCATCACGCACTCACCGTTCCCTCTGTGGCGGGCGCCGAGACCGTCCGCTTCTCGATCAGCTTGGCGTTCGCCTGTTCGGGCGTGAGCGCGAGGACCCGCTGCACGAAGATGCCCGGCAGATGCACGGCGTCCGGGTCGATCTCACCGGGTTCCACCAGCTCCTCCACCTCGGCGATCGTCAGCCGCCCGGCCATCGCCGCCAGCGGGTTGAAGTTCCGCGACGACTTGTTGAAGACGAGGTTCCCGTGCCGGTCGCCCTTCGCGGCCCGTACGAGCGCGAAGTCGGTGCGGATCCCGTGCTCCAGCACGTACTCCGTACCGTCGAACTCCCGTACCTCCTTCGGCGGCGAGGCGAGCGCGACCCCGCCGTTGCCGTCGTAGCGCCAGGGCAGTCCGCCGTCGGCGACCTGCGTGCCGACCCCGGCCGGGGTGTAGAACGCGGGGATCCCGGCCCCGCCGGCCCGCAGCCGCTCGGCCAGCGTGCCCTGCGGGATCATCTCGACCTCCAGCTCACCGGCCAGATACTGCCGTGCGAACTCCTTGTTCGCACCGATGTAGGAGCCGGTCACCCGGGCGATCCGCCCCGCCGCCAGCAGCACCGCCAGGCCGGACTCCATCGCCCCGCAGTTGTTCGAGACCACGCCCAGACCGGCGACTCCGCGCTCGTACAGCGCCTCGATCAGCACGTTCGGCACACCGCTGAGCCCGAAACCGCCGACCGCCAGGGTCGCGCCGTCGGGCACATCGGCCACTGCCTCGGCGGCTGTGGCGACCACCTTGTCCATCTGCGAAGCCTCATCTCTGCCGAGCGTCAGCGGCCCGATTAGTCAGGGCACTGAGTATTTATTCGAGGTTTCAAACACGCTGCCATTCGAACCCCCGACCGTCAAGACCTCCAGGGAACCGGCAGCTCAGAGTCTCGGCGTACGGCGGGACAAGGAGAGCGGTCGGCCGGTATCGTTCAGTGCACCAACGAACAAGGAGGGCACATGGCCGCGGTGGATCTCTCCGCCCACCCCGGGCACCTGGCCCGGCGGCTGCAGCAGGCGCACTATCTGCTCTGGAACACGATGGTCTCCGAGGAGATCACCTCACCCCAGTTCGCGGTCCTGAACGCGCTCGTCGCCGAACCGGGGCTCGATCAGCGCTCGGTGGGGGAGCGGGTCGGGCTCGACCGGTCCACCATCGCCGAGGTCATCAGCCGGCTCGGGCGGCGCGGACTCCTTGACAAGGTCCGCGACCCGCAGGACGGGCGGCGCTTCCTGCTCCGCCTCACCGACGAGGGCGTGCGCGTCCACCGGAAGCTGACGGTACGGACGGCGCGGATGAACCAGGTCTTCCTGGCGCCGCTCTCCGGTGAGGAGCAGACCGTCTTCTTCGATCTGCTCCAGCGGGTGTCGGACGCGGCGGAGGGACTGCGAAACCCCGGCGCCCCGGTGGCGCCCCTCGTCACACAGCGCTGAGGCTCAGGCCTTCGCGAACACCACCCAGACCTGGCCCTCCGCGAAGTTCAGGGGGCTGCCGTCAGTCGTCGTGAACTCCGTGCCGTCCTCGGCCGCCGGGCGCTTCCAGCCGGCGTCGAAGACCTTGCCGTCGCGCAGGACCTTCGCCGTGCCCGAACCCACCGTGGTCGTGTACGGCGTGTTGTTGCCCAGAAAGTCGCGGAACGTGGACTTCCGGACGTTCACGTACTGCACGACGACCGTCGAGGCCGCCACCCGCTTGCCGTCGGTCGTGACCGTCGGACTGCCGTCCATCGACACCAGCCAGCGCTGCCGGTCCTGCGCCCAGTCGAAGGTGAAACGGGCCGCCGGGAAGCGGACCGTACGCGTGTTCTCGGCCTTGCCGCCCGCGGGAGCCGCCCCGTACCGGAACCCCGTCGTCAGCGCGTCCGCCCCGGGCGCGGACTTCAGGAGCCGGTCCGGACGCAGGTAGAGGTTGTGCGGCAAGGGCTTGTCCGACCTCCGGTAGTACGCGTTCCCGTCGTCCTCCGGGGTCGCCGCGCGCAGCGGCGCCTTGTCGATCAGCGGCATCAGCTTGCCCTGCGCGCCCGAGAAGGCCAGCGTCGGCTCGTTGAACTGGCGCAGCAGCTCCAGATCGGACTCGCGGGCGCTGCGTACCGGGCCGATGGTCTTCGGCAGCTTGGTCGCGTACACCGCCATCAACCGGCTGAGACCGCCCTCCACCTGCTCCGCGTACACGATGTCCGCGGCGTCCAGGCCTGTCTGCGGCCGGGCGGCGGAGACGTTGTCGATCTTCACGGCGAGCGGCGAGGGGGCGCGGGGTGTCGAGCTCTCCGGGCTGCCGCTGTCCGTGCTGTCGGGGACGTCTCCGCGCCCGTCGTCGAGCCGACCGCCTGCTGTCGTACAGCCCGACGCCAGGGCGGCGGCCACCGTGGCAGCCAGCAGCGCCGCCGTCATCGTGCGGCGCCGCCTGCGCGCCATGCGTCCCATGCCCACCGTTGCCACCAATTCTCGTATTGATGATTGTGTGCTTATAAGTTCATTGATGGCCTTACCCGCTCGGTTCTGATTGCGCGCGTCGATCGGCCGATCAGCCCAAGTTGATGACCGATCGATACCTGCCGAGGTGCCCGGCGGTGACCGTCCGAGTACCCATGTGCGCCCTGTCCACTGCCGTCCGGTCGGCGCCGGTCAGTCCCGCGGCCCCAGGATGTCCGCCAGGTCGTAGCCCACCGGCTCCTCCAGCTGGGCATAGGTGCAGCTCTCGGGCGTACGGTCCGGCCGCCAGCGGCGGAAACGGGCCGTGTGCCGGAAGCGCTCACCGTTCTCCATGTGCTCGTACGCCACCTCGCACACCAGCTCCGGCCGCAGCGGCAGCCAGGAGAGGTCCTTCTTGCCCGTCCACCGGCTGGGCGCGCCCGGCATCCGCGCCGACTCGTGCGCCGCGTCCTGCGTCCACGCCGCCCAGGGATGCCCGGCGGCCGACTCCATCCGCAGCGGCTCCAGCTCCGTGATCAGTTCCTCACGCCGCTTCATCGTGAACGCCGCGCACACCCCCACGTGCTGCAACGCGCCATGGGCGTCGTACAGCCCGAGCAGCAGCGAACCGACGACCGGCCCGCTCTTGTGGAGCCGGTAGCCGGCGACGACGACATCCGCCGTGCGCTCGTGCTTGATCTTGTACATCAGGCGCTCGTCCCGCCGGTAGGGCAGCGTGAGCGGCTTGGCGACCACCCCGTCTAGGCCCGCGCCCTCGTACTGCTCGAACCACCGCTGCGCCACCTCGATGTCCGTCGTCGCCGGTGCCACATGGACCGGAGCCGTGACGCCGGACAGTGCCGCCACCAGCAGCGCCCGCCGGTCGCTCAGCGGAACGTCCAGCAGCGACTCGTCGGCGAGCGCGAGCAGGTCGAACGCCACGAACGACGCCGGATTCCGCTCGGAGAGCGTCTTCACCCGGGAGGCCGCCGGATGGATGCGCTCGGTCAGCGCGTCGAAGTCGAGCCGCCCCTCGCGCGCGATCACGATCTCGCCGTCGACCACACAGCGCTCCGGCAACCGCTCCCGCAGCGCCTCCACCAGCTCGGGAAAGTACCTGACCAGCGACTTCGTGCTACGGCTGCCGATCTCGATCTCATCCCCGTCCCGGAACACGATCGCCCGGAACCCGTCCCACTTCGCCTCGTAGTGCATGTCCGGCGGAATCCGCACCACGGACTTGGCAAGCATGGGTTTCACGGGCGGCATCACCGGCAGATCCATGTTCCGATTCTGCGCGGATCGGAGAAGATTCGCCCGGTGTAGGCGCGTGCACCCTGATATGCGAGGTGCGCGCCGTGCGCCTACCGTGGCTCGCATGGGAGACGCTGTGGAGCTGGAGGCGGCGGGGCGGAAGGTGCGGCTGTCCAGTCCGGACAAGATCTTCTTTCCGGAGCGCGGGTTCACCAAGCGGGACCTCGCCGAGTACTACATCGCCGTCGGCCCCGGCATCCTGCGCGCGTTGCGGAACCGGCCCACGACCCTGGAGCGCTACCCGGACGGGGTGACCGGCGAGTCGTTCTTCCAGAAGCGGGCGCCGAAGAACATGCCCGACTGGATCCCCACCGCGCACATCACCTTCCCGAGCGGACGCAGCGCCGACGAGATGTGTCCCACCGAGGTCGCCGCGGTGCTGTGGGCCGCCCAGTACGGCACGCTGACCTTCCATCCCTGGCCCGTACGCCGTGATGACGTCGACAGCCCCGATGAACTGCGCATCGACCTCGATCCTCAGCCGGGCACCGACTACCACGACGCCGTCCGCGCCGCCCATGAACTGCGCGAGGTGCTCCACGAGTACGGGGATCTGCGTGGCTTTCCCAAGACATCCGGAGGCCGCGGTCTGCACGTCTTCGTGCCGATCGAGCCTCGCTGGACCTTCACCCAGGTCCGCCGGGCCGCGATCGCCGTCGGACGTGAGCTGGAGCGGCGGATGCCGGAGCAGGTGACCACGGCCTGGTGGAAGGAGGAGCGGGGCGAGAAGATCTTCGTCGACTACAACCAGACGGCCCGTGACCGCACGATCGCCTCCGCCTACTCCGTACGCCCCCGCCCGCACGCCCCGGTGTCGGCGCCCCTCACCTGGGACGAGGTCCCCGACGCCGTTCCCCGTGACTTCGATCTCGCGACCATGCCCGCGCGCTTCGCCCAACTCGGCGATGTGCACGCGGACATGGACGAGCACGCCTACTCCCTCGAAGCCCTGCTCGAACTCGCCAGCCGTGACGAACACGACCACGGCCTGGGCGATCTGCCGTACCCGCCCGAGTACCCGAAGATGCCGGGCGAACCGAAGCGGGTACAGCCGAGCAGGGCCAAGAAGGAGAACGGCCCTACAGCTCCTTGATCCGGATGTCCCGGTACGAGACGACATCCGTCGTGCCGTGCACCTGCAGTCCGAGATAGCCGGAGGCGAACCGTCGCCCGTCCGTGCCCGGGTCGTCCGAGCGCGGCGGGGTGAAGTCCTGGCCACCGGTGTTGTCGAACTCGTTGATCAGCACACCGTTGCGGTAGATCGAGTAGTGCTGGTCCACCACACGGATCTCGTAGTCGTTCCAGGTGCCCTTCTGGGTGACGCCGGCACCGGCCAGACCCACCCGGTCGAAGCCGTAGACCGAACCGCTCTTGTACATGTCGCCGGTGGGACTGTCGAACGCCTGGATCTCGTGCCCGTACTTGATGGCGACCCACTCGGGCCGTGACTCCTCGGGGTGGTTGTGAACCCCGGGGAACCGCACGAACACACCGGAGTTGGCGTTGCCCGTGCCCGGCGCGTCGTCACGCCACTGGAGCTTCAGCGAGAAGTCCCCGTACTTGCGCTCGGGGAACCACAGCATGCCGAGCCCGGCCTTCGACGTGCCCGAGGTGATGGTCCCGTCGGCGTTCAGGCCGAACGAGCCGCCGCCCACGTGCTGCCACTTGGCGAACGACGCCGGCGTACCGTCGAGGATCGTCCGGTAGCCCTCGGTCTGGCCGGGCTTGCCGATGCCCGACTGCTTGGCCGCCCTGTTGATCAGGTTGTACTCGCGCTGGACGACGACACCTTCCTTGAGGAGGGCGTCCAGGACCGTCGTCACGTGCTTGAGGAACAGCGCGTGGGACGTCCACTCCTTCTCGTCCTCGATCAACTCGTTGATACGGCAACGACTGTTGGTGATCCGGTTCGGCACGCCCGAGTCGATCGTCCCAACGATGACCGTCAACCGCTCGTCGTACTCCGCACAGTTGGGCGCCGGTACACCGCCGCCCGGGGCGACCGTGAAGCTCACGGTCCGGGCGTCCGAGGTGTTGCCCGCCTTGTCACGCGCGCGGTACGCCACGGTGTGCGCGCCCACGCGGTCGACCACCACGGGGGCGGTGTAGGCGAGATACGGTCCGCCGTCGAGGGAGTACTGGATCGCCTCGACACCCGAACCGTGCGCGTCCGTCGCGGTCACCGTCACCTTGGCGCTGTTGATGTACGCACCGGACGAGTTCTTCGTGCCGTCGACGTTCACACCGGTCACCGGGGGAGTCTTGTCCTCCTCGGGCGGCGCCACGACGGTGAACGAGACGGACTTCTCGGCCGCCGCGTTGCCCGCCTTGTCCGTGGCCCGGAAGCGCACCTTGTGGGTGCCCACCTCATGGACCATGACCGGAGCGGTGTACGGCTGCCAGGCTCCCGCGTCACCGAGCGCGTACTCGATGGTGTTGACGCCGGAACCGGTGTCGGAGGCCGTCACCGTGACGGTCGCCATGGAGAGGTACTCCCCTTGCGGGTTCTGCTCACCGGTCACGGACGCCGACGTCTCCGGGGGAGTGGTGTCGTCCGTCGGCTTGGCCACCACCGTGAACGACTCCGACTTCTCGGCGGCCATGTTCCCGGCCTTGTCGAGCGCCCGGTAGCGGATCTTGTGGGCGCCGACCTGATCGACCACCACCGGCGTGGTGTACGGCTGCCAGGCACCCGCGTCACCGATCGCGTACTCGATCCGCTCCACACCCGAACCGGCGTCCGTCGCGCTGAGCGTCACGGTCGCCGAACCGACGTACGCGCCGTCCGCGTTCTGCGTACCGCTGACGTCCGCCGCGGTCTGAGGTGCCGTGGTGTCCTCGCCGGTGCCCTCGGTGACCACGAGGATGCCCTGCATCTGGCCGTGGCCGGGGATGGTGCAGAAGTAGCGGTACCGGCCGGGAGTGAGTGTCACCTCGGCCGTGTACTTGCCTCCCTGGTCGTCGTTCGGGCTGGCCAGGATGTTCAGCGGTACGTCGTTCTGGTACTCCGGGTCGGACACGTCGAACGTCAACGTGTGCGGCATACCGGTGGTGTTGCCGGTCGCCTTGCTGTTCTCGAAGACGATCGTCGTGGGGCCCGCGACCGCCGTGGTGGGCGCGGACGCGTACTTGGTGATGTCGTCGCCGGCGGTCCACGTGAGTGTCTGCGCGGCCGCCGCCGCGCCGGCCGGAGCGCCGTCGGTCTGGCCGGACGCAGAGGTCGAGGCGAGCCCGAGCACCATCAGCAGCGACGCCACAAGCGCCGTCCACAGCCGTCCAGTTCTTCGCCTTCGCATGTCCGTCACGCTTGTCACTGCGCCTCCCTGGCCAACTGATCGGCGGCAGGCGTGGGGCCACCGCCCTTGTACGTCACCTGCCACAGCGCGGACTTGGGGTCCGACGTGAAGAAGCCGCGCCCGTAGTCGAGGACGTACAGCGTGCCGTCGGGGCCGAACTTCCAGTCCATGAGGTTCTTGATGCCGTCGTTGCCGATGGGGATGATCTTCTTCAGCGACTCGGCGTGCACCGGAATGCCGCCCTGTCCGGCCGTCTTGGGATCGAGCAGCACCGCGTGCCGCGGCTGGTCGGCGTCGTAGAAGTCGCCGACGAACCACTTGCCGTCCCAGTACGAGGGCCACTTCGCGTCACTCGCGGTCGTGGCGTCGTACCGGTAGACCGGCCCGTCCATGGCCGCCTGGCCGCCGCCCTTCAGCCACGGCAGCAGGAACTTCTGGTCCTCCACCTTGTACGACGGGATGCCGTTGGCGTCCCGCGGGTAGTCCGGGCCGCCGCCCTGGGGCGAGTACCAGATGGTGTTGGAGGTGACCGGGGGAAGGTTGACGAGGCCGTCGTTGTTGGGCGACTCGTTCTTCGGCGCGTCGCAGTTGTACCAGCCGAGCGGCTGGTTGGGATCGGGCAGGTTGCGGTCCCGGTAGGGCTGCTTGTTGCCCATGCAGTACGGCCAGCCGTGGTTGCCCGGCTTGGTGATCGCGGCGAACGTGTCGTACTTCGCCGGCCCCCAGGTCGTCGACGGCGCCGAGGCGTCCGGGCCGACCCAGCCCGCGTACAGGGTGTCGGTCTTCTTGTCGATCGAGATGCGCGCCGGGTTCCTGACACCCATCACATAGATCTCACCGCGCGTCTTGCCGCCGCCCTCGGCGGTCTCCTTGCCCGTGAAGAGGTTCCCCTCGGGCAGGGTGTACGTGCCGTCCTGCTCCGGGTGGATGCGCAGGATCTTGCCGTTGAGGTTGTTGGTGTTGCCCGCGGTGCGGCGCGCGTCCGCGAAGGAGACGCCCTTGTAGTTCGGCTGCGGGTTGTTGCCCGAGTAACCGCCGCTGAAGCCACTGGAGTTGTTGTCGCCGGTCGCGATGTAGAGGTTGCCCTTCGAGTCCCACGCCATACCGCCGCCCGAGTGGCAGCAGCTGTGGATCTGCACCGGCCACTTCAGCAGGACCTTCTCGCTGGTCATGTCCAGCTTGCCCGTGGTCGAGCTGAGGGTGAAGCGGGAGACGTAGCGCTCGGCCATCCGGGTGTCGCGGTTGATCCGGGAGTGGGGTGTGTAGTGCAGGTACACCCAGCCGTTTTCCTCGAACCGCGGGTCCAACTCGATTCCCAGCAGGCCCTCTTCGACCTTGATGAGCTCGTCGCCGCCGCCCTTGTTGCCGAAGACGGTGAGCGCGCCGGCCTGCGTGACCTTCTTGGTCTTCGGGTCGTAGACGTGGATCTCGCCCTTGCCCTTGCCGATGTCCGGGTTGTTCCAGTCCGTCACGACGGGCTGCGAGGAGTCGGCGCCGCCCCGGCCGATGTAGAACACGCGGCCGTCGGGCGCGGTGACCAGGCCGTGCGGCTCGCCGATCTGGTCGTTCTGGCCCGGCTGGTTGGGCTGGGTCAGGCGCTCAGCCTTGTAGTTGGCGTTGATCGTGGCCTTGCAGTCGGCCTGCGCGATACGGGTCGTCCAGTTCAGGGCCCCGCGCAGATGGGCGCGGAAGTCCGTCTCGTCGTACGAGGAGACCGTGCCGCCCATGCCGGTGTAGAAGGAGCGGCCGCCGTCGTAGTCGCGGCACCACGACACCGGGTGGTCGGCGCCGTTCTTGCTGTCGCCCGGCTGGTACGTCGACTCGCGGACGCGGGCCACGGTGTGCACGTCGCCGGACGGGTTCTTGACCCAGTTCAGCCACTGGTCGGGGCGCTTCCACTGGAGCGGGAGGTCCTTGGTGGCCGGGTGCTGGCGGTCACCGACCTCAACGGTCGCGCGCTGTACGGCGGTTGGACTGCCGGCCGCCGGACGGGCGCCGACGAGTCCTGTGAACCAGTCCGAAAAGGGCTCGGCCCGGGCCGCGTCATGGACGCCGAGGAATCCGCCGCCCGCCTCCATATATGCCTCGAGACCGGACTCCTGCTCCGGTTCGAGGATGTCTCCGCCGCCGGTCAGGAAGACGACGGCGTTGAAGCGGCTGAGCTTCGTGTCGTTGGTGAAGACCGAGGCGTCGTCCGTGGCCGTCACGCTGAACCGCTGGGCCGCAGGACCCGTCAGACCGATGTCCTCGATCGCCTCGATCCCGGCGTTGACGACGGGCGACTCCTCGCCGTTCGCCGCGGATCCGTGGAAGATCAGCACACGTACGTTGGCGCCGCCTGGCGGCGACTTGATCGACATCGTTGTCAGCGCCGGGTCGGGCGCCTGGCGCGCGCTCGCGGCCGGCCCCGAGAGGACGCCCGCGGTGACGACTCCCGCGGCCAGTGCGGCCGCCCAGCCTCTCCGTCTACCTCTGCTCAACCCTCGTACGGTCAAGGGCTTTTGATGCGGTGTGAACCGCATGTGGTCACCCACCCCTCTGCTTCCTTTAGGGCTCACTCGCGTCACAGCAACAGCGCCATGGAAGCTAGACCTTTTCGTGGAACTCGCCAATAGGTATGACCGGGATCGCACGAACTTTGTCCTGGGTGTGGATAAACGGGCGCGATGCCACTACCGTCTCCCGGGTTCGTCTCTGTCACTCGGTCCTTCAATTCCGTCAATTCCGTTGATTCCGCACCAAGTTGGGGGAGTTCGGCATGGGCACCACGGACGACATGGACAGACGCGGCCTCAGCCGGCGGATGGTGCTGGGCGGGGCTGCGGTGGCCACGGTCGCGACATCGTTGTCGCTCGTGGCGGCGCAGGACGCGACCTCCGCGGACAGTCCGGTCCGGACCGCGCCCGCGGGCGGCGAGGTGAAGCACCTCAAGCTCTACATCGAGAAGTTGGCCGACGGATCGATGGGCTACGGCTTCGAGAAGGGCAAGGCCTCGATCCCTGGCCCGCTCATCGAGTTCAACGAGGGCGACACCGCCCACATCGAGGTCGAGAACACGATGGACGTGGCGGCGAGTCTGCACGTCCACGGCGTGGACTACGAGATTTCCAGCGACGGCACGAAGCTGAGCAGGTCCCAGGTCGAGCCGGGCGACACCCGTACGTACACCTGGCGTACCCATGCCCCGGGCCGCCGCAAGGACGGCACCTGGCGGGCGGGCAGCGCCGGTTACTGGCACTACCACGACCACGTCGTCGGCACGGAACACGGTACGGTCGGCCTCCGTAAGGGCCTCTACGGTCCTGTGATCGTCCGCCGCAAGGGAGACATCCTCCCCGACAAGACGCACACGATCGTCTTCAACGACATGACGATCAACAACAAGCCCGGCCACCAGAGCCCCAACTTCGAGGCCACGGTGGGCGATCGCGTCGAGTTCGTGATGATCACGCACGGCGAGTACTACCACACGTTCCATGTGCACGGTCACCGCTGGGCGGACAACCGCACCGGGCTGCTGACCGGCCCCGACGACCCGAGCCAGGTCATCGACAACAAGATCGTGGGCCCCGCCGACTCGTTCGGTTTCCAGGTGATCGCGGGGGAGGGTGTCGGAGCCGGGGCGTGGATGTACCACTGCCATGTCCAGAGTCATTCCGACATGGGGATGGCGGGCCTGTTCCTGGTGAAGAAGACGGACGGCACGATCCCGGGGTACGAGCCGCACGAGCCGCACGAGCACTGACAGCCCCGCTGGGGGCTGATTGGTGTCTGCGGGTTCGGTGTGAGCCGGTCGCGCAGTTCCTCGCGCCCCGCTGGGGCGCCGGCAAGGCGGTTCTTCAGGGGCACACATTCGACCATTCGAACAGGGAGCGCTCTCAATGGTGCGTCGTACGGCGGCTATCCTGATCCGCAAACGCCGCCCTGAGGAGCCCCGAGGTGTCCGAGCAGTCGACAGAGCCCCGCCCGACACTGGAGGCCGTGGCCGCCAGGGCCGGAGTGTCCCGGGCCACCGTGTCGCGTGTCGTCAACGGCGGTGACGGCGTGCGGGAGCCCCTGGTCGAGCGGGTCAGGCAGGCCGTCGAGGAACTCGGCTACGTGCCCAACCAGGCCGCGCGCAGCCTCGTGACCCGGCGGCACGACGCCGTCGCCGTGGTGATCGCGGAGCCGGAGACCAAGGTCTTCGCGGACCCCTTCTTCGCCCTTCAGCTCCGCGGCATCAGCAAGGAACTGACGGCTCACGACTCACAGCTCGTGCTGCTGCTCACGGAGGGGCGCGCCGACCACGCGCGCGTGGGCCGCTATCTCGCCGGCGGCCATGTCGACGGCGCTCTCGTCTTCTCGCTGCACCTCGACGACCCGCTGCCCGGCCTCATCCACGGGGTGCCGACGGTGTACGGCGGGCGGCCCGGCTGGATCGACGGTTCGCGCGGCGCGGTGTACGTCGACTGCGACAACCGGGGTGGTGCCCGCGAGGCCGTACGTCATCTCGTCGGGCTGGGCCGCCGGAACATCGGCCACATCACCGGCGCCCTCGACCAGACCTCGGCGGTCGACCGGCTCGACGGGTTCCGGGACGTGATGGTGGACGCCGATCCGAGGCTGATCGCCGAGGGCGACTTCACCCCGGGGGGCGGTGAGCGTGCGATGCGGGAACTCCTCGACCGCTGCCCCGACCTGGACGCGGTGTTCGCCGCGAACGACCTCACGGCGGTGGGCGCCATGCGTGTCCTGCGTGAGCGGGGTCGGCGGGTGCCCGAGGATGTCGCCGTCGTGGGCTTCGACGACATGCTGCCGTTCACCGAGCAGGCCGACCCACCGCTCACGACGGTCCGGCAGGACATCGAGGAGATGGGTCGGCTGATGGCTCGGTTGCTGTTGCGGGGGCTGGACCGGACCGCGTCGGCCTCCGGCGGATTGGCAGGGGCGCCGTCCAGTGTCGTGCTGCCTACGACATTGGTTCGGCGGGCCTCGGCGTAGCCGCTCCGCGGAGGGGTTGTGTGTTGGGTGCGGCTTGCTGGGGGTTGCTCGCGCAGTTCCCCGCGCCCCCAAAGGATGAAAGACAGGGGCGCAGCCCCGTCTTTCAGGGGCGCGGGGAACTGCGCGACCAGCCACGACGCAGCCGCAGATGAATCACGACACTCCGGCCGGAGCCCTCAGGACCCGACCGTCACCGTGAAGCGGCGTGGGTTGCCGTCGTGGGCTGCGCCCGATACGTCGGGCTGGCCGTCGGGGCGTACGTCGTCGTACGGGAAGGCGTAGCCGATGGGCGAGTTGGCGTGGACGACGCGCGACCAGTGGTTGACGGCCGAGCCCTTGTAGTAGTCGGCCGTGGTCGTGCCGTTCGGCTGGGTGGGGTGGGTGAGCATGATCGAGCGGTTGAAGCCGGCGGCGAGGCGGGCCAGGAGGGCCTTCTTGTCGTCGGAGTCGCCCGGGTTGTTGGTGAACGGCCCGTGGTTGCAGGTGAAGATGTCCTTCGAGGTGGGCTTGGCGAAGGTGTGGCCGCCCGCGAAGGTGAGCGTGTCACCGCTGACCCGGCCGGTGAGCGTGCCCCGGCCGCCCTGGAGGTCGATCCTCAGGTCGGTCGAGCGGTACTTCGCCCACACCTCGTCGATGTAGCCGTTCCAGAGGTCGCGGAACGGCATCTCGGCGGGCCGGTCGAAGTACGGGGCCATCAGGTTCTGCGGGGAGATCACGCGCAGTACGGAGCCGCCGTCACCGCGGATCACCAGCTTGTCCCAGGGCTGGCCGTCCCTGGCCGCCTGTGCCGTGAGGTCCGAGGCGATCCTGTCGACCGCGCCGTCGGGCAGGGGTGCGACCGTGTGCGTGGCGTCGCCCTCCAGGGTCAGGCCGATCGGGAGGGCGGTGACCAGGTCGACGTAGCTGATGTTGGCGTACAGCTGCTGGGTGTTGAACGTGAACTCGCAGAACGACCAGGTCTTGCCGTAGTTCGAGTCGGCGGGCGTGGCGAACGCGGGCTCGACCAGCGCGGGGCCCGGGTTGAGGAAGAAGTTGAGCGTGCTGTCCCGGACGAAGTAGACGCGGGCGCCGAACATCTGAGGAAGCGTCAGGACCTTCGGGGCCGACCCCGCGGCGCCCAGCGGGATGGCGCAGTCGACGGGCAGCGGGGTCTGTGGCGCGGAGGGGGAGGTGGGCCGGTAGACACTGCCGTCGGCCCGCAGCAGCACCCAGTTGCCCGTCGACTGCTCGTGCCCGGTGACATACGCGCGGACCGTGCCCGGCAACGAGGCGTTCTTGAGGGCGAGTTCACAGGTGGCGGGGGCCGCCTCGGCGGTGGGGCTGAGAGCGCTTCCCCAGACGGGGTAGCTTGCGGTGGCTCCGACGGCCGCGGCTCCGGACAGGAACGTTCTGCGTGAGATCACGGAAGTCTCCTGGGGGTGGGGGGGAGGCAGGAGGGCGGGCCGACCTGTGGGGGGTCGGCGCCCTGCGGTGCACCACTGTTCCCAGGGGGAGTTGGGGCGTCAAGGGTTATGACTGAGAGCGCTCTCGAAATCTGCTTGCGTTCAGAAGTTGACGGCGCGGTGGCCGAGCCCCGATCGAGGGGACCCGGCCACCGTCCGCCCTGCTGGCTGCCCTGTTGCCAGCCTTGCTGGCTGTCTGTCTTGTCGTCAGTTGTGGGGTCAGCTCTGCGGTTCGCTCTTGATCACCGCGAAGCGCGCGCCGTACGGGTCGGCGAGCTTGGCCATGCGGCCGACGCCCTCCACGGACGTGGCGGGCATCCGGACCGTGCCGCCCAGCTCCTCGGCCTTGGCGACCACGGCATCGGTGTCCGTGACTTCGAAGTACGGCAGCCAGTAGGCCCCCGCCTCCCGCTCCGTCGGGTCGTCGGCCAGCGGGACGACTCCGCCGAACATGGAATCCTCGCCGCCCTCCGCGGGATTCACGCATGTGTAGGTGCCGCCGGGGAACGGCATGGCGGAGGTCTCCAGGCCCAGTACGGAGTTGTAGAACGCGGCCGCTGCGGCGATGTCCGGTGTGTAGAGCTCGACCCAGCACAAGGAGCCCGGGTCGCCCGCGATGTCGATACCGCGCAGCTGACCCGGCTGCCAGACGCCGAAGGAGACGCCCGCCTTGTCGCTGAAGACGGCCAGGCGGCCCTCCTTCATGACGTCGTCGGGCGCCATCAGTACGGTGCCGCCGGTCTGCTCCACGGCCTTGGCGGTGGCGTCGGCGTCCGGCGTCTGGAAAAACACGTTCCAGGACGGTGGGCCCTGCTCGGGAGAGGTCTGCATGCCGCCGGCGGCGGTCTTCCCCGCCAGTTGGAAGAAGCCGTAACCGCCGGCTTCCGGTCCCGCCGACCGGAAGTCCCAGCCGAAGAGGCCGTTGTAGAAGGATGTGGCGCCGTCGATGTCGCTCGTGCCGAGATCGACCCAGTTCGGGGCGCCGGTGACGAAACGGGTGGTGAGCATGTTGCCCTCCTTTGAGGGGTCCCGTTGCCTGCACTGCCGAGTCTGGCACTGCGCACTGACAATCGCTGCCGGAGCGCTGCCGCTGGGCTTGGTGGGGTAGTGGTTACCCTTGGTAGTTCCGTGCTCGCTGTTTGTGGTGGGTGCTTGCGGTTGTGGGTTCGTGCCGGCCGGTGGGGGCTTGTCGCGCAGTTCCCCGCGCCCCTTTGGGGCGCGCCGCCGTGCCAGCGGTTGGCTCTCGGCGGCACGATGGGGTCAGGGGCTGGCATTGATCCGGCGTTGATCGAACGTTTTTCGGTTCGCGGCACGATCCTGGGCATGCACAACGACACCATTGCCGCGCCCGACCTCTCCTGGCAGGAACAGGCACTGTGCGCCCAGACCGGATCCGAGTTCTTCTTTCCCGAGCCGGGCAGCTCGGTGCGTGAGGCGAAGCGCATCTGCGGACTGTGCGAGATACGCTCCGCCTGCCTCGAATACGCGCTCGACCACGACGAACGCTTCGGCGTCTGGGGCGGCCTGTCCGAGAAGGAGCGGCTCAGCCTCCGTCGCACACAGGACCAGCAGCACCAGCAGCAGTACTGACGGCGGCGCCGGTCACTCGTACGACACGGTGAACCTCTCCGTCCCGGCCGGTACCCGCACGTCCTGGCCCGTCACCTCCAGCTCCCGTCCGTCGGCGGACGCCGCCCGCACCCGGCCGAACCGGCACGGATAAACGAACCGCACCCCGTCCGGAGCCTCCGTGATGTCGACGGTCACCGTTCGCCCGGCCGGATCGTGCGCGAGCCGGTACCCGAACGGATCCCCGAAGAGCGTGGGCGCCGCCTTCACCGCGACCTGTTCGTTCGCCGGTACCCAGTGCGGACGTATGCCCGGCGCGATGTAGAGATGCGGATCGCGGTCCTCGTCCGCCTCGAAGAAGAGGATGTCGCGGATCAGCAGCAGATACTCGGCCGCCGCCCAGCCGTGCGGGATGTCGCCCATGTACCAGGGCCGGTACGGGACTTCGGCGAAGTCCGAGGCAATTGGGAACGCGTGCTGCTCGTTCCACGCGCCAAGTGCCGCCACCCGGTCCGCCGTTCGGGGGAAGCCCGCGCCGACCGTCCAGCCGAGCAGCGCGTCCATCCGGGCGGGATCGCCCGCGAGCAGGTACGCGTGCGCCAACTGCAGTGTCAGATAGGGCCCGTACGCGTTCCAGGCCGCCTCGTGGCGAAAGCCGCCGGTGACGAAGTGCGCGTACATCGTGTCCAGGGTGAGGCGGGCGGCCCGGTCGACCTCCTCGCCCAGCTTGCTGCCCATGTGCAGGCGCAGCGGGTGGAAGTAGGCGGCCGTGCCGATCATCGTGGAGTCGAGCCGGCCGACGTCGGCGGGCCCGGTCGGGATGTACGTCTCCCAGGCGCCGCGAGCGCGCTGCTCGGCCAGCACCCAGCGGATGGAGTCCCCGGTGGCCCGCTTCAAGTCGTCGAAGGCTGCCCAGAATTCGGGTACTTCCGGTGCGTCGATCCGCTCCGCGAGGCGCGCTGCCTCGTACAGTCCGGCGAGGCCCCAGAGGTCGTCCCAGTAGTGCGGCTTGTCGCGTTCACCGAGGTGCTCGGCGCTCCAGCCGCTGTGCAGCAGCCCGTGCCCGTCACGGTTGTCGCGGAGCCAGCGGGCCGCGTCGCGCACGTACGGGACGTACAACTTCGCCCCGAACGCGGCCTGTCGGCCGGTGGTGCGGTCGAACCGGCCGATGGCCCACAGCGCCTGGCCGTTGCTGTCCCACTCGCGGTCGTCCTTCTCGTGCGGGCCGCCGTAGAAGCCGTACTCGGCGCAGGGGCCGATTCGGCCGTCGCCGCGGTTGAACCGCAGTGGGTAGTGCGTGCCCAACTGGTGCTCGGCAAGCGCCGAATCGCCGACGAGTGAGCAGGCCGTGGCCTCCACCGAGGAGTCGCGGATCCAGAAGGAGTCGTAGACCGTCGGGCCCGGATGGATCTCGCCGTGGTCGGAGAGGATCAGCAGCTGCGACCGCGACTGGCGGAACAGGTCCGTCAGATGAGTTACAGGGGAAGGTAGTTGCGGCTGGAGTCCCTGCCCCAGCAGTTTCGCCGCCCAGAAGTCACGGTTGGCCGACTCCAGTTCCGTCGCCGGCGTCCCCTTCAGCTCCGCCAGGTCGTCGGCCCCGGCGTACAGGTCGACGGGCAGTCGTACGTCGAGCTCGAAGACCTCGTCCGCGGTGACCCGGAACGGCCAGGCGAACACGGCGCTGCACAGCCCCGCCACCTGGTCCTGCGCGTCCAGGGCGCCGTTCAGCTTCCCGCCCGTCACCAGGTCGTGGAACGGGCTGTGCGCCAGATACGCGTCCGGGTCGAAGGAGGAGTCCGGGTTGCCGTACACGCCGTACTGCTCGGGCGGGGTGTCGAAGACCGGCCCCCAGCCCGAGTTGGTCTCCACGCGCTGTTCGTCCGGCAGATGACGCAGATAGGTCAGCCGCCGGTCGGTGACCTGACGGCCGTTGCGGTCGTGCCGCTGGAAACCGCTCGGCCCGGCAGGCATGACCGCCGCACACAGCAGCCCCTCGCGCGGCTGCCCGGTCGGGCTGCTCACCGACACCCGCGAGACGACCAGGTCCCGCTGTCGCGCGCCGACGGGTGTGGCGAACGTGCGCTGCACGAACTCCACGCCCTCCGGCGTACGGAAGGTCGTGAGGACGACCGGTAAGTGCGGTGCCTCCATGCGCTGTTCGACACTTCCGCCGTCCGGGAGCTGGGGCAGCCGCAGCGTGCCCGTCGCCGGGTCGTGGAGGAAGAACGAGAGGCAGTACTTGTCGTAGACCGGCTCGATCTCGCCGGCCTGACCGATCAGCGACTCCTGCCGATGGTCCTTGACGCCGACCATGTGCCAGTAGCGGTACAGGGCGTTGGAGGCGAAGGCCGCCTCCTTGGACTCGTACGTGCCGGTGTCGAAGTCGTCGCTCCAGCGCCGGAAGGCCTGCTGCGCCCACCAGGGCACGGGATACGGAACCTGCCCCCTGCCCGCCCAGCCGCGCCACATGACCTCGTAGAACATCCACTCATGGGTCTGTGCCATGGTGTGTCACCCCCTGCGGGCACCGTTGCACCGCGGGAGCGACCCGTAAATGCGTAGGGCTGACAGCGCAGGCGCGGTGGGCGGCTTTCGGCTTCGCGGTGGGCCGCATCGGTAAATCGGCGCGCACCACGGTCCCCGGCAGGCACAATCCACCCCATGGTCCACACCCCGCGGCACCAGGCCGAGAGCCTGCTGAACGCCCTCGATCCACTCCCGTACCCCTTGCGCATGCGCGAACTCGCCGCTCGCACACGGGAATTGGAGGAGTCGCGTCCGCTGCTGGACGAGCTCGAAACGCGTGGCGCCTACGAGCGAGGGCTCGCTGTCGTCGCGGCGGCCGTCGCCGGGGACACCGAGTGGATCGCGTCGCGTATCGCCGATCCGGACTCTTTCGTGCGCGGACACGCGCTGCGCGTCGCGGACAGTCTCCAAGTGCCCGACTCCGCCTACGAGTCGGCGCTCACCGACGCGCCCGAGACGATACGTCGTCAGCTGCTGCGTGCCGTCGTCGCGGGCCGGCGCACCGTGCTGGCCGACCGGCTCGTCGACGGGCTGCGGTCGGAATGGGGTGACGCGGAGGCGGCTCGGCTGCTGCCCGGGTGTTCCCCGGAGACGGTCGCCCGGCTGCTGCCCTCGCTGCTGCACGCCGTACACGGCTCGAAGTCCCTCGGCCGGTGGCACCCCAACGCGCTGCTGGACGTGGCGGAACGGGAGTTGGCAGCCCTGCCGGAGTCGCTGCGCGACGCCTGGTGGCAGCGGTACACGGAGGTCGTCGTCGTCACCGTGGCCGTCGAGCCACTGCGGGTGCTGGACCTGGTCGAGCGTCTCGGACCCTCCAGGATCCCGGCTCAACTCCTCGACCAGGTGGGCGCGTTCGCCGCCGTCGCACCGGAACGAGTGCTCCGGCTGCTGATCTCGGGCCGGTTCCCCTCCTACATCGGCACCCGCAGTCGCTCGCTGCAACGCAGACTCGCGCGATCCGAGGCGGAGGAACTCGCCGTCTACGGGCGGATGCTGGCCGCGTCGGGCGGCCTCGCGCCGCTCCTCCAGGCGCTGCCGCCCGCTCGCCGTCACACCTTCTACACGGCGGCGACCGCGGGCCGAGGCGCTGGTGGCGCCGCCGTGGACGCGGTCATCCTTGAGGCGCTGCCCCGCAGTTGCGTCGCCGAGGAGGCCCGAAGGATGGCCGCCGCGGCGCGCGAGCGAGGGGAGGCATGGGACACCGTGCTGCTCGCGGAATCCTTCCTGCCCGTCGCCGAGGTACGGGAGCGGCTCATCGAGGCCACGCGCCGCCCCGCCGCCGAAGACCGGGCGCCGGCCTGGCCGTTGCTGATCCGCAACGCCGCCCGCTCCAGCGACCCCGCGGCCGTCACCTCCGTACTGGAGGAGACGGCCAGGCTGCGCAACGAGCAGGAACCGGTGCGGCTGCCCGCCCTGTACGCGGTGTCCCGCACCCCGCCCGCACTGTTCACCGAGGACGCCGAGCCGCACCTCGACCGGATCGCCGCCGACGCCGTCGAGGCCCGCGACTCCTCGCACCAGACCCGGGGCAATCTCAGCGAGCTCGCCCTCTCCGTGCTGCGGGAGCACGCGGCGGGCGGTTCGCGGGAGTTGGTGAACTGGGCGCTGCGCACACTCGTCCGGATCTCCGGGAACACCGGAGGCGCCGACCTCGGCCGACTCGACGCGAAGCTGCGGCGCGGTCAGGAACACCAGGTGTACGACGCGCTGCGGCCGTGGATCGAGGCGGGCGCGGAGAAGGCCGACTACAGCCTCGCCTTCGCTCTCGCCCGGGCCGTGGGACGTCGCGCCGCCGGCATGTCCGAGCTGCAGGAACTTCTGTGGCAGGCCGTCCGGTTCGGGAACGACGACACCGCACGCGACGCTGTCGAGCTGTGGCTGGAACCGCCCGCCACCCGCGACGAACGAGCCGCGCGCGTCCTCTCCCTCGAACCCTCGGCGGGAACGCTGTGGCCGGTCCTGGACGTGATCACCCGGCGCCGCACCGACCTCCTCGACGTGCTCCTCGCGGACACCCCTCCGTACGGGCGTTTCCTCACCAAGGGCAGCCCGTGGACCGTACCCGTGGACCAGGACGTACGGCGCTGGCTGCCACGCCAACAGGAGGCTGTGGCCGGGCAGTTGGCCGAGCAGGCCGCCGACGCCGGGCTGCCGTCGTACGCGCGGGCGGCCGCCATCGCTCAGGGCGCGCGGATACCGGGCGCCGGCGTCGGACTCGTACGCGACTGGACCGGCTCGTCGGACGTCGTGCTCGCGGAGGCCGCGCTCGGCGCGCTCGCCCACACCGACCGGCCGGGCGACGTGCTGCCCGAACTCCTCGCGCACGTCGGGGACGACCGGGCCCGCGTCGCCGTGTACGCGGCCACCCGGGCATCCCGGCACGTGGCACCGTCGCGGCTCGTGGGACAGCTGCGCGAGGTGCTGCTCGCCCCGGACACCAAGGTGACCAGCCGCAAGGAGGCCGCCCGCCTCGCCGCCGCCCGGCTCCCGATACCGGTGGCCGCGCGCCTCCTCACCGAGGCGTACGAGCGTCCAGGTGCCCACCTCGACGTCCGGGCCGCGTGTGTCGCCTTCGCGGGCGCGCTGCTCACCGAGGAGACCGTCTGGACGCTCCTGCACGATGCCGCGGGCGCTGAGCCCGTGCTCCGGGCGGCCGTCCTGCGCGTCTCGCCCCTCGACCTGCCGGAACGGCACCGCGCGAGGTACGCCCGTCTCGTCCGTGATGTGTGCGCGACCGACGACCCGGCGACGGCGACCCTCGCCTTCGGTGCCCTGTCCCACTGGGCGCCCTGGTCCCCGGACGCCCCCACCGTCCTGGCCTCCGCCACGGCGGACCTGTCGAACCGCACGAGCTGGCGGGCGGCGGCGGAAGGGCTGGTGGTCGCGGCGACCGGCTCGGCCGACGGAGCGAGAGGCCTGCGGGAAGCTCTGCGCGTGCTGGCCGAGGCCGAAGCCGAGGCCGAGTCCGAAGGCGAGTTCGAGACTGAGACCGATGCCGGGAGCGATGCCGAGACGGCGGAACTCGCCCTCGTCGACGCCGCACCCCGTCGCGACCGCCCGGCCCGCCAACGCGTCGACCATCTCGTCGACCGGCTCGCCCAGCAGGCCAGGACGGCCGCCGGGCCCATCCGGGACGCGGCCCTCGGGGCCGGTGAGCTGCTGGCGCGGTACGACGGATTCGTACCGCAGGCCGCCACCGTCGCGGCGTTCCATCTCGACCTGGACGCGGCGGCGGAGCGGGTGGACACGGCCCTGGACCGGCTGGCCGCGCTGACGGCAGGACGGCCTGCGCTCGCCGCGCGCACCGCCACGGAACTCGCCGCCCGGCTCCGCCGGACGCAGGAGGGCGACGCCGAGATCCTGCTCGGCGCCGCCCAACGGCTGACTGTCCACGGTGGTCACAGCGAGGGACTGCTGGCCACGGCGATCACTGCCACGCTCGGCACCCGCACGGGCTGGGCGCCTCCGTGGCGGGCCCGGCTACGAGCCCTGCGCCGCCACCCACACCCCGACGTCCGCGACGCGGCACTGGCGAAGGTGACGGCGTACGAATGAGTCGGGGGCGCCCCGGAAGGGGCGCGGGGCTGTGTCGATATGCGGCTCCGCCGCGTGGGCGGGCTCAGCCCTCGACGAGCCGCAGTTGAACGACTCGCCCGAGCCAATCGGTCAGACGGCCGCGGCGCGCGCCGCCATCCGCGCCTTGCGAGCCGCGAGCTTCTCGTCGAACTTCGAGGCCTCGGCGTCGAGCCCGCCCATGTAGAGACCGAGCTCTTCCTGGGCCTTGAGGCCCTCGGGGCCCAGACCGTCGATCTGCAGGACCCTGAGGTGACGCAGCACCGGCATCAGCACGTCGTCGTGGTGGATCCGCATGTTGTAGACCTCGCCGATCGCCATCTGCGCGGCGGCCCGCTCGAAGCCGGGCATGCCGTGTCCGGGCATCCGGAACTGCACGATGACGTCCCGCACGGCCTGCATGGTGAGGTCGGGGGCGAGCTCGAACGCGGCCTTGAGGAGGTTGCGGTAGAAGACCATGTGCAGGTTCTCGTCGGTCGCGATGCGCGCCAGCATGCGGTCACAGACGGGGTCGCCCGACTGGTGGCCGGTGTTGCGGTGCGATACGCGGGTCGCGAGCTCCTGGAATGCGACGTACGCGACGGAGTGCAGCATCGAGTGGCGGTTGTCCGACTCGAAGCCCTCGCTCATGTGCTGCATACGGAACTCTTCGAGCTTGTCCGGGTCCACGGCGCGCGACGCGAGCAGGTAGTCGCGCATCACGATGCCGTGGCGGCCCTCCTCGGCGGTCCAGCGGTGCACCCAGGTGCCCCAGGCGCCGTCACGGCCGAAGAGGGAAGCGATTTCGTGGTGGTAGCTGGGCAGGTTGTCCTCGGTGAGGAGGTTCACGACCAGCGCGATTCGGCCGAGCTCGGTGACCTTGGACTGTTCCTTGTCCCAGGCCTCGCCGTCCTCGAAGATGCCGGGGAAGTTGCGGGCGTCGGACCAGGGCACGTACTCGTGCGGCATCCAGTCCTTGGCGACCTTCAGATGACGGTTGAGTTCGGTCTCCACCACTTCTTCCAACGCGTACAGCAGCCGTGCGTCGGTCCAGTCGGAGGACGGGCTGCCGAGATGGGGAGAAGTGATCGTCACGGGGGCTCCAGGGGGGACGTAAATGCTGAGCGTTCACACAACCTACGGCATCGTAGGCTACGTATCCGTAGGTTACGATGCCGTAGGTTAAGCGCGACGTAAAGGGCCCTGATCAGGGACGATCTCTCCGGAGATCACCAAGAGCCGCTTCCTTGAATCGCCCACCTGGCGGACACCGCAGGTCCCAGGGGGCGAACGGGTGTCCCCGTCGGTCGTTCAGGCGTACAGCCCCCTGAGTCGGACCGAGAGGCATGTCACACAGCCTTCGAGCTTCTCGAACTCGCTGATGTCGACGAGGACGGGCTCGTGGCCGAGATCGGCGTACAGCTCGGCGGTCTTGGGTGCGCTGGCCGCCATCAGCAGCTTGCCGCCGCCCAGGAGCACCACATGGGCGCCGGACTCCTCCGGTACCCCGAGGAAGCGCGGGAAGATCGACGGGGTGTCCACCAGCGGCTCGTGCCCGACGACCGTGCCGTCCGGGAGCGCGGTGACCGCCGACTTCAGATGCAGCACCTTGCTCACCGGTACGGCGACGACTCGGGCGCCCAGCGGTTCGAAGGCGGCCCGCAGCTGCTGGATGCCGGCCCCGTTGGTCCGTCCGCCCCGGCCGACGTAGATCGTGTCGCCGACCTTCAGGACGTCGCCGCCGTCGAGCGTGCCCGGCTCCCACACCCAGTTCACCGAGCAGCCGAGTCGCGCCACGGTCTGCTCGACCCCGGCGGTCTCACCGCGCCGCGACTCCGCGCCGGAGCGGCCGATCAGCGCCACGTTGCGGTAGACGACCACCGCGTCCTCCACGAACACGGAGTCCGGGCAGTCGTCGGCGGGCTCCACCTCGACGGTCTCCCAGCCGTGCGTACGCAGCGCCTCCGCGTACGCCTCCCACTGCTCGACCGCCAGCTCGACGTCGACCTTCGTGCGCTCGATGTGCGTGACCAGACCCTCGGCCAGGCGGGGGCTCGGGCGGCGGATGAGGGCTTTCTGGCTGGGCACGTGCGTTTCTCCGTCTCGGCCGGGTGTGTCCCCGCACATCATGCAGCCCATGCCGGAGTCGCAACAGCCCCCCGGGGTGCGGGGCTGGAGAGGGGATTGTGGCGGGTGTGTCCGTATCCGCGAGGCGCTCCGCGCCGAAGGGGCGCCGGGAACTGCGCGACCAGCCCCCACCGCCCCGCACCCTCCGTCACGACCTGGTGATGTCCGTCAGTGCCCCGGCGGAGTCCTGCCCCACGAACCGCCGAAGGTGCTCCGCCGTGAACGACCCCTCCGCCTCCAGCAGCTGCCCGGGCGTCCCCTCGAAGACGACCAGCCCACCCTCCTTGCCGCCGTCAGGCCCCAGGTCGATGACCCAGTCGGCGTGGGCGACGACATCGAGGTTGTGTTCGACGACGAGGACGGTGTTGCCCGCGTCGACCAGCCGGTCCAGGAGGGCGAGCAGGCCGTCGACGTCCGACATGTGCAGACCGGTGGTCGGCTCGTCGAGCACGTACACCGCTCCGGTCCTGTGGAGCCGGGTCGCGAGTTTGATGCGCTGGCGTTCCCCGCCGGAGAGAGTGGAGAGTGGCTGACCGAGTGTCAGATATGTGAGTCCCACGTCCCGTAGAGCCCGCAGGCGGCGTCGTACACCCGGGTCCTCGAAGAAGCCCAGGGCCTGATCTGCCGTCATCTCCAGTACGTCGACGATGGAGTTGCCGCCCACGGTCAGCCGCAGCACCTCGTCCTTGAAGCGCCGCCCCTCGCAGTCGGGGCAGGTCGTGGTCACCGGGTCCATGAACGCGAGGTCGGTGTAGCTGACCCCGCGCCCCTGACAAGTCCCGCACGCCCCCTCGGAGTTGAAGCTGAACAGGCCCGGCTCCACGCCCGTCTCCCGCGCGAAGATCTTCCGAACGGTGTCCATGACACCGAGGTACGTCGCCGGAGTCGATCGCGCCGAGATGCCGATGGACGACTGGTCGACGACCACGGCGTCCGGGTGCGCGGCCGTGAACTCCTTCGAGACGAGCGTGCTCTTCCCCGAGCCGGCGACACCGGTCACCGCGGTCAGTACCCCCGTGGGGAACTCGACCGTCACGTCCCGCAGGTTGTGCAGACCGGCGCCCTTCACCCAGAGCCCGCCGGTGGCCGTCCGTGTCCGCCGTTTCACCTCGGTGCGGCGGCGCAGACAGCGGCCCGTCGGGGTGTCGGCCGAGGCCAGCTCGACGGGCGTCCCCTCGAAGACGACCCGTCCGCCGTCCGCTCCCGCCCGCGGTCCCATGTCGACGATGTGGTCGGCGAGGGCGATGACGTCCGGGTCGTGCTCGACGACCAGCACGGTGTTCCCCTTGTCCCGCAGCCGCAGCAGCAGATCCCCGAGCCGCCCCACGTCACGCGGGTGCAGCCCGACGCTCGGCTCGTCGAAGATGTACGTCATTCCGGTCAGGCTCGACCCGAGGTGCCGGACCATCTTCAGCCGCTGCCCCTCCCCGCCGGACAGCGTCGAGGTCTCCCGGTCCAGACTGAGATAGCCGAGCCCGATCGCCTCGATCCGCTCCAGCGAGGCCACGGCGGCGGCCGCGACCGGTGTGGCGACCGGGTCGTCGATGTCCTTCAGTACGGGGATCAGGTCGCTGATCTGCATCCGGGCGCAGTCGGCGATGGACAGGCCGGACCGCCCGGCGGGCCCGGTGCCGATCCGGGTGGCGAGCGCCGCCTCGTTCAGCCGAGCGCCCCGGCACATGGGGCAGAGCCCCTCCGTCATATAGCCCTGCACCTGGTCACGTGTCTTCTGGCTGAGCGCGGACAGGTCCCGCTTGAGATACAGCCGCTCGAAACGGTCGGCGAGTCCTTCGTAGTCGGTGCTCCAGGTGCCGCCCGAGCCGCTGATGGTGACCTTGCTGCCGGGGCGCCCGCGCAGCAGGAACTCCCGCTCGGCCGTGGTGAATTCGCGTACGGGCCTGTGCGGGTCGAGTTCGGTGGTGTTCGTGTACCCCTGCCCCTGCCAGGTCCCGGCGGCGAACGGCGGGAAGCGGATCGCGCCGTCCGCCAGGGACAGGTCCGGGTCCAGGATGCGGTCCCAGTCGGGCCGGACCGTGCGCCCGAGGCCGTCGCACTCGGGGCACATGCCCGACGGATCGTTGAACGAGTACGCGGTGGCCGGGCCCGCGCTCGGACTGCCGTGCCGCGAGAACAGCACCCGGATCACCGAGTACACGTCCGTCATCGTGCCCACCGTCGACCGGGAGTGCCCGCCGACCGGTTTCTGGTCGACGACGATCGCGGGCGAGAGATCCTCGATGGCCTCCGCGTGCGGCCGCTCGTACTTCGGCAGCCGGTTGCGGACGTACCAGGTGAAGGTCTCGTTCAGCTGGCGCTGCGACTCGACCGCGATCGTGTCGAAGACGACCGACGACTTCCCCGACCCCGACACCCCGGTGAAGACCGTCAGCCGGCTCTTCGGGATGCGCAGGGTCACGTCCTGGAGGTTGTTCTCACGGGCCCCGACCACCCCGATGAACGAGTGCGTACCGGAAACGGGCTGGTCAGGGCCGGTGGCGGGCGGATGTGTACCGGTGGTCAACTGGCTCATACCGCCGAAGCTAGCCGGGATACCCGACAGCTTCTGGCGTGATTTCCCTGAGTTCTCCTCCTTCCAGCAGCAGCCAGCGGGTGATCCCGATCGACTCCAGGAACGGCACGTCGTGGCTGGCCACGACCAGCGCTCCCTCGTACGACTCCAGGGCCGTGGTGAGCTGCCGCACGCTCGCCATGTCGAGGTTGTTGGTCGGCTCGTCCAGCATCAGGACCTGCGGCGCGGGCTCGGCGAGCATCAGCGCGGCCAGCGCCGCCCGGAAGCGTTCGCCGCCGGAGAGCGTCGCCGCCCGCTGGTCGGCCCGCGCGCCCCGGAACAGGAAGCGGGCCAGCCGTGCCCGGACCCGGTTGTTGGTCGCGCCGGGCGAGAAGCGGGCCACGTTCTCGGCGACCGTCAGCTCGTCGTCGAGCACGTCGAGCCGCTGCGGCAGGAAACGCAGGGGCACATGCGCCCGCGCCTCGCCGGAGACAGCCGCCAGCTCGCCGGCGATCGTCCGCAGCAGGGTCGTCTTGCCCGACCCGTTGCGCCCGATCAGCGCGACCCGCTCGGGCCCGCGCAGATCGAAGTTGCCCACGCTCGCGCCGTACGCCAACTCCAGGTCCAGGAGCGTGAGTACGGTACGGCCCGGCGGCACGGCCGTGTACGGCAGGTCGACGCGGATCTCGTCGTCGTCCCGTACGGCGTCCACGGCCTCGTCGAGCCGCTCCTTGGCCTCGGCCAGCTTCTCCTCGTGCATGATGCGGTGTTTGCCCGCGGACTCCTGGGCGGCGCGTTTGCGGGCACCCATGACGATCTTCGGCTCGCGCTTCTGCTCGAACATCTTCTGGCCGTACTTCTTGCGCCGGGCCAACTTGACCTGTGCGTCGGCCAGTTCACGCTTCTGCTTCTTCAGATCGGACTCGGCGACGCGCACCATCCGCTCGGCCGCGTCCTGCTCGGTGGCGAGCGCCTCCTCGTACATCGAGTAGTTGCCGCCGTACCACGTCACCTCGCCGGAACGCAGATCGGCGATCTGGTCGACCAGCTCCAGGAGTTCACGGTCGTGGCTGACCACGATCATGACTCCCGACCAGGCCTCGACAGCCGCGTGCAACCGCCGGCGGGCGTACAGGTCGAGGTTGTTGGTGGGCTCGTCGAGGAGGAGGACGTCGGGCCGGCGCAGCAGCAGTGCGGCCAGCCGCAGCAGGACCGACTCGCCGCCCGAGACCTCGCCGATGGTGCGATCCAACTCGATGTGGCCGAGGCCGAGTTCGCCGAGGGTGGCGACGGCTCGCTCCTCCACGTCCCAGTCGTCGCCCACGACGTCGAAGTGCGCCTCGGACACGTCGCCCGCCTCGATGGCGTGCAGCGCGGCCCGCTTGGCGGCGATGTCCAGCGCCTCGTCGACCCGCAGACCGGTGTCCAGGGTGACGTTCTGCGGCAGGTAGCCGACCTCGCCCGCGACACGCACGGTGCCGTCGGCCGGGGTCAGTTGCCCGGCGATCAGCTTCAACAGGGTTGATTTTCCCGAACCGTTGACGCCGACGAGTCCGGTCCTGCCGGGTCCGAAGGCCACCTGCAGATCGTCGAAGACGGGGGTGCCGTCCGGCCAGGCGAAGGAAAGGGAGGTACAGGTGATGGAGGTGGGGAAGGTTGACATACGCGCCTCGCGGTACTTGATGCGGTCAGGGCAACGCGTATCGAGACACAGGGGCGGCGACGACGGCCGGGAGGACGGACAGAGGTCCTCAAGGCATCCTGGGAGGAAAGGGGAAGGCCCTGTTCCGGGAGGACGGCTCGAATGCCGAGGTCGCACGCTGCGCACACACGAATACATGTGTGACGAGGTGTCTCAGGACCTCAGACGAGCAACGTCCTTCTCCAATCGGCGACAACAGAACCGTCATACACCGTACGAAGGGCTCTCACGGCTGTCAACGAATTAACGTGAGCCCCCACCTCGACCGCACCAAGGAGACCCCGTGCCCGACGGTTCCCTCTCGTTGCCCGCCCGGCTCTACCTGCTGGCCTGGGACACCACGAAGCTGAAGGTCACCGACGCCGCCCACCTCCCCCATATCGTCCGGGCCGGTGCCCTCACCGAGCTGGCACAGCGCGGGCTGCTCGCCGACGTGGACGGCATCGCCACGCCCACCGACCCCGACGCCCAGACCGGCGACCCCGTCCTCGACGGGCTCCTGGAACTGGTCGAGGAGTCCCGCCCGCACAGGTGGAAGACCTGGGTGAGCCTTCGGGCCCGCGTCACCCTGGACGCCGTACGGGCGCAGCTCGCCGCCGACGGATACCTGCGCGCGGAGAAGACACGGGTGCTCGGGGTGTTCCCGTCCGTGGAGTACGAGATCGACCGCGTCGCCGTCGTGGACAGGCTGCGCGAGGAGGCCCGGGAGGTACTGGAGGGGCCGACGCCCGTCGAGGACGTGCCCGAGCACGACGCGGCGCTCGTCGCCCTCGCCGCCGGGGCCGAGCTGCGCACCCTGCTGTCGGGCAAGGAACAGCGGCAGTACAAGCAGCGGATCGAGGACCTGGCCGAACGCAGCGGGGCGACGACTCCCGCCTTGAAGAAGGCGGTCCAGGAGGTGCGTTCGGCGGTGACCCTGGTGATGACGACTACGGGCGTGCCCGGGAGCTGAGGGGCAGGAGCGGTCGGGGTTGCCCGGGAGCCGGCCCCGTCCGGGTGAGTGGTGTGGTGGGAGCCCGGTCGGGGCCGTGAGGTCCGCCGGGGCGGCCCACGTACGTGTCGGATTCCTGCCAGCCAAGCCGGCCGCCCCGGTGGTTGGCTCGTCCGTATGACAGATCTCCGTGCACAGGCCCTGACCTTCCGCGAGCTGCACATCCCCGGCCGGCCCCTCGTCCTCGCCAACGCCTGGGACACCGTGAGCGCCCGTGTCGTCGAGGAGGCGGGAGCCCTTGCCGTCGCGACCACCAGTGCGGGCCTGGCCTGGGACCTGGGCGCCGCCGACGGCGACCGTCTCGACCGGGACCGCGCACTCGAGGCCGTCGGGCTCATCGCGGCCGCCGTCCGGGTGCCGGTGAGCGCCGACATCGAGACCGGCTACGCCGAGGACGCCCAGGGCGTCGGCGACACGGTCCGCGCGGTGCTGGCGGCCGGCGCGGTGGGCGTGAACATCGAGGACGCCCTGTACGGGCCGGACCAGGCGCGCAGGGGCGGTGAGGCCCTGCGGTCGGTCGCCGAGCAGGCCGAGCGGATCGCGGCCGCCCGGGAGGCCGCCGACTCGGCCGGGGTACCGCTGTTCGTCAACGCCCGCATCGACACGTATCTGCGGGGAGCCGGAGACCTGGCCGCCACCCTGGAGCGCGCCGCCGCCTTCCTCGCCGCCGGGGCCGACGGAGTCTTCGTGCCCGGTCCCGTCGACCCGGTCACCGTCAAGGCTCTGGCCGAGGGCGTGGACGGCCCGCTCAACGTGATGGCCGGCCCCGGCGCCCCGTCCGTCGCCGAGCTGTCCTCACTCGGCGTCGCCCGGATCAGCGTCGGCTCGGGAATCGCGCAGGCCGCACACGCGCTTGTCCGCCGTGCCGCGCGGGAGCTGCTGGACACGGGAACGTACGAGTCGCTGGCCGGCGGACTCGACTACGGCGAGCTCAACACCCTGCTGGGGAAGGGGCGCTGACCTCTCCGGAAGGGGTCAGCAGGCGTCCCGCAGCAACTCGGCGAGCTGCTGGTCCAGATCCTGGTGCAGATGTTCGAGACCGAAGGGCACGACCTGGGTCGTACTCTCCAGGAAGCGCCGCAGCTCGCCCGTGCGGACGTGGACCACGGCGGTGCCCTCCGGGGCGTGGAACTCCAGGACGATGCGGTCGTACCCGTACGGCCGCACGCGGACGTCCCCGCGTCCCACCGGCTCCTCCAGGCCCGAGGCGAGGAGTTCGCGGGCGAAGGTCCAGATCACGTCCACGCCTTCGAGCGTGGCCGGGGCCGGGAAGGACATGCGGACGGCGAAGGGGTCGTGCGGGTCGTATCGGAGTGTTGCGGGAATGCTCGGCATCCGCGGAGCCGCGGCGACGAGACGGGCCTCTACGGGCTGCTCGATGACGGTGGACAACGCCTTGCTCCCTTGTGACGGCTGGACGAACGGTGGACGGATGAGCCGGGCACTTGTAGAGACGCTCGAACCGGCCAATCCGTGCGCACTAAAACGCATGAAATTCGAGTGACCTCCGTCACCGCCTTTCAATCACGGAAGTGATCAAAGATTCCTGAAGTGACCGCCGATCCCTTCCGGGGCATCTGGACGCCACTGGGGGAGTGGGCTAGCTTCGCCCGCCATGAGGGGCTTGGGGAAGACGCGACGCACGAGACTTACGGGATTCACAGGGCGTACGGGATCCACGAGGCGGCTGGTGACCGCGGGGGTGTGCGGACTCGCACTTGCCGCCACGCTCTCGGCACCCGCACAGGCACACGACCAGGGATCCGGTGGCGGGAAGCCACCGCACTGGGAGCTGAAGGACAGCGGCACGGACGTCCGCTTCCGCGGGCTCTCCGCCGTCAGCCGGAACACCGCCTGGCTGGCCGGGTCCAAGGGCACCGTGCTGCGCACGGCCGACGGCGGCAGGAACTGGCGGAACGTATCGCCGCCGGGAGCCGCCGAGTTGGAGTTCCGGGACATCGAGGCCTTCGACAGCATGCGTGCCGTGGTGCTGGCCATCGGCGAGGGCGAGGCGTCCCGGGTCTTCCGGACCGAGGACGGCGGGGCGACCTGGACCGAGTCGTTCCGCAACACCGAAGCCAAGGCCTTCTACGACTGCATCACCTTCTTCGACAGCCGCCACGGCCTGGCCATGAGCGACCCGGTGGACGGCAAGTTCCGCATCCTGTCGACGCGTGACGGCGGCCGCTCCTGGAAGGTCCTGCCGAGCGCTGGCATGCCCGCGGCCCAGACCGGCGAGGCGGGCTTCGCGGCCAGCGGGCAGTGCCTGGTCAGCTCGGGGCCGCGGGACGTGTGGCTGGCCACCGGCGGGGCTGCACGCGCGCGTGTGCTGCACTCCTCCGACCGGGGCCTGACCTGGACGGCCACCGACACCCCGATCCCGGCGGGCGACCCGGCGCGCGGCGTCTTCGCCGTCGCCTTCCGCGACCGGACGCACGGCATCGCCGTCGGCGGCGACTACCGCGCCGACCAGGCCTCCCCGCAGGCGGCAGCGACCAGCCGCGACGGCGGCCGCACCTGGACCACGGCCGGCACACCGCCGCCCGCCTACCGCTCGGGCGTCACCTGGCTCCCGCACAGCCGCACGTCCGCCCTCGCGGTCGGCCCCACCGGCACCGACCTCACCACGGACGGCGGCCGCACCTGGCGCACCCTGGACACCGGCTCGTACGACACCGTGGACTGCACACCCGACCGGGCCTGCTGGGCCTCCGGCGAGAAGGGCCGGGTGGCCCGCCTGGAGCGCTGAACAGCGATCCCCCGGGAGAACGGGCGCGAAAAGTGGCAAGTGGCCGTCGGCCGCGGGGCCGTACGCTCGTCACATCATGACGACGACCGTACGCATCCCCGCGGGCTGGCCCGCCACCGAGGACCGGGCCCGGGCCGTGCAGGACGAGTTGCGGGGACGGGTGGTCCTCGACGAGCCCGGGCCGCTGCCGGGAACCGGCCGGGTGACCGGGGTCGACGTGGCGTACGACGACGAGCGCGATGTCGTCGTGGCCGCGGCCGTCGTGCTCGACGCGTCGACGCTCGACGTGGTCGCCGAGTCCACGGCCGTGGGCCAGGTGCCGTTCCCGTACGTCCCCGGGCTGCTGGCCTTCCGGGAGATCCCGGCCGTCCTGGCCGCCCTCGAAGCGCTGCCGTGCGCACCCGGCCTGGTCGTCTGCGACGGCTACGGCCTCGCCCACCCCCGCCGCTTCGGCCTCGCCAGCCACCTCGGCGTCCTCACCGGCCTGCCGACGATCGGGGTCGCCAAGAACCCGTTCACCTTCACGTACGAGGAGCCGGGCGCCCCGCGCGGATCCGCCTCACCGCTGCTCGCGGGCGAGGAGGAGGTCGGCCGGGCACTGCGCACCCAGGCGGGCGTCAAGCCGGTGTTCGTCTCCGTCGGCCACCGGGTGACCCTGGACACCGCCTGCGCCCACACCCTCCACCTCGCGCCGCGCTTCCGCCAACCGGAGACGACCAGGCACGCGGACGCCCTGTGCCGACGGGCGTTGAAGGCGACGGCCACTGGGACGGCCCTCTGAGTGACGAGTACTCGGCCCCGGCCGCTGAGTACGCGTTCTGAGTACCGGTTCTGAGTATCCGTACGGATGCCGGGCCCCCGCCATGATCGGCAGGCTGTGACGCATGACGACACACCGTGCCCCGAAGCCCGCCACCAGCCCCACCCAGCCCGTCGAGCGGGCCGTGATGGCCGGACTGCTCCTCGCCGTCCTCGCCGGTGTCGCCTGGATAGCCGGGATGATCTACACGGTCATGGGGTGGCCGCTCTGAGCAGTTCCTCCGGGCGCCGATGACATGGGCCCGTGTGGACGGCACCGTGCACGCGTGGGCCCCGGCGGCGGCAACGAGGGCACGTACACGATGGTTCGACCCCGGCACCGCCGAGAACGAGGACATCGATCGAGCGGCTCAAGTGCACTCCTGTGGTGGTGGGGGCCCAGTACAGCGCCCCTTCTTCAGGGTTCTTAGGGGCGTGGGGAACTGCGCGACCAGCCACAACGAACCTGCGGAGCACTACCGAGTCGCAGCCACCCGAAAAATGATCCCGGCCCCTCGAAGCCGCTCAATCAGCGAATCCCCCATGGCAACAGCAGTCGTCACCTGCCCAGAAGTCGAGGGCAGCTCATCGAACGCAAGACACAACGCGGACTCGGCCAACATCTTCGCGGTGTCCCCGTACCCGGGATCCCCACCGGAGACCTCCGTGAACACCCGCCGCCCACCCCTTCGCCGACGAACCGCACGGAGAACCAACTCTCCGCCCGCTTCGCCTCGCTGGGCCCGTCACCCGGCTTGAGCCGGTTGGACAGCCACCGCCGTACCGGCGGCACCTGGGCCGCCGCGACGACCGCCCCGGCCCCCGCCACCCCGCCCACAGCGAACGGCAGTGTCTCGACGGCCGCGTAGTGCCGGTAGCGGAAATCGGGCCCGTACCGCTCCAGCGCCCGCGCGGACCGCTGCACGATCTGCGCGTCGATCGTGGGCAGGGGCAACGCCCAGGCCCCGACCTCCTTGGCGTACCGAGGAGCGCTCGACGGCGCGTACGCCCGCCGTCCCACCAGCCGGGGCTCGTGCCGCTTGCGGTCCCGCGCCGCAGCGAGCATGTGCCGCCCGCGTGACATCTGGTTGAGGGCGGAGGCGAAGGTGCCGCCCGAGAACATGCCCCCGGCGCGTACGAACCCGTCCACGGTCAGCGGCACCCCTTCGGGCAGTTGACGCACGGTGAAGTAGGCGCCGAGGTCGTGGGGGACCGAGTCGAAGCCGGCGGCGTGCACCAGCCGTGCGCCGGTCTCACGCGCGCGTGCGTCGTGCCGCACGTACATGAGGTCCACGAACTCGGACTCGCCGCAGAGGTCCAGGTAGTCGGTACCGGCCTCCGCGCAGGCGGCGACCAGGTCCTCGCCGTACGTCAGGTAGGGCCCGACGGTCGTGGCCACCACGCGCGCGTGCTCCGCGAGTTCCCGCACGGACGCCGGATCGGCGACATCGGCCCGCAGCAGCGGCAGCTCCGCGCAGGCCGGGTCGATCGACGTCAGACGCTCCCGCAGCCGTTCCAGCTTCGTGGTGTCACGGGCCGCGATCGCCCACCGCAGCCCCTCCGGAGCGTGCGCGGCGAGATACTCCGCCGTGAGCACGCCGACGAACCCCGTGGCCCCGAAGAGCACGATGTCGTACGCGCGCTCAGTCCTGTCCTGCCTGCTCATGGCACCTCTCAGCCGTCCAGCCCGCGCCGTTGTCGGTGGCTGAGGCTAGCGTGAGGTACGAGGAGCCGAACCAGGACCCCGTGCGCGGGGCCGAAAAGGACCGGAGGCAGCCGTGGCCCCGACGAAGACCGCCCTGAAGAAGTGGGAGAAAGTACGAGAGTTCGCCCTCGGACTGCCGGGCGCGGTCGAGGAGTTCCCCTGGGGCGAGAGCGTCGCGAAGGTCAACAAGAAGGTGTTCGTGTTCCTCGGTGTCGACGACGGCAGCTATCCGCTGGGCGTCACCGTGAAGCTCAGGGACGAGGTGGCGCACGCCCACGCGCTGTCCTCACCGGGCGCGGAGCCCGCCCGCTACGGCCTGGGCAAGGCGGGCTGGGTGAGGGTCCCGCTGGAGGAGAAGGGCGCCCCGGCCGCGGAGCTGCTGTGCGACTGGGTCGAGGAGAGCTACCGCACCATCGCGCCAAAGAGGCTCATAGCGGAGCTGGACGCGCGCTGAAGCTCCTGGTTGGCTTCCAGAATCTACTAAGCGCTTGCTCGCCAGGGCTTGTGCGGAGTGGAACACGTTCTTAACATCGCTGATGTTACATCAGGTGTGTCACAGTGCTGGGGGCTTGATGGCAGCGGCAGGAACGGCAGTGCACGGCCCGCTCGCCGGGGTGCGCGTGGTCGAGCTGGCGGGCATCGGGCCCGGCCCGTTCGCCGCCATGCTCCTGGCCGACCTGGGCGCGGACGTCGTCCGCGTGGACAGACCGAACGGCGTGGGACTCGCGATCAACCCCGACTACGACATCACCAACCGCAACAAGCGCTCGGTGATCGTCGATCTGAAGGCACCCGACGGCGCGGACCGCGTCCTCGACCTGGCCGACCGCGCCGACATCCTCATCGAGGGCTTCCGTCCGGGCGTCGCCGAGCGCCTCGGAGTCGGCCCCGAGGCCTGCCACGCCCGCAATCCGAAGCTCGTCTACGGACGGATGACCGGCTGGGGCCAGGAGGGCCCGCTCGCCCCGCTCGCGGGCCACGACATCGCGTACATCGCGCTCACCGGCACCCTCGGCATGATCGGCGCTCCCGGCGAGCCCCCGGCCGTCCCCGCGAACCTCGTCGGGGACTACGCGGGCGGCTCGCTCTACCTCGTCGTCGGCGTCCTCGCCGCCCTCCACCACGCCCGCGCGACCGGCGCCGGACAGGTCGTGGACGCGGCGATCGTGGACGGCACGACCCACCTCGCCTCGATGATCCACGGCATGCTGGCCGCCGGCGGCTGGCAGGACCGGCGGGGCGCCAACCTCCTCGACGGCGGCTGCCCGTACTACGGGACGTACGAGACGGCCGACGGCCGGTACATGGCGGTGGGCGCGCTGGAGGGGCAGTTCTACGAGGAGTTCGTGCGGCTGCTCGGCCTGGGGGAGTACGCCTCGGCGCGCAAGGACGTGTCCCGCTGGGGCGACCTCCGCGAGGCGGTCGCGGCCCGCTTCAGGACCCGTACGAGGGACGAGTGGACCGCGGTCTTCGAGGGCTCCGACGCTTGTGTGGCGCCGGTGCTGTCGCTGCGCGAGGCCCCGCACCATCCGCATCTCGCCGCCCGCGGCACCTTCACCGATCACGGCGGCATCACCCAGCCCGCGCCCGCGCCCCGCTTCTCCGCCACCCCCACCGCAGTCCGGGGCGGGCCCGCGCTGCCGGGCGCCGACACCGCGGACGTGGCCCGCGACTGGGACGTACCGGACCTCCTGAAGGGCAGCCCCGAGCCGGAGGGCAGCGCCGAGTTGGTGGGCGACGGCGAACCGAAGAGCAACCGCGAACCGAAGGACAGCACCCAATGAAGCGGCAGATCTTCGCGCCCGAGCACGACGCGTTCCGCGAGACCGTCCGGACCTTCCTCGCCAAGGAGGTGCTGCCGCACTACGAGCAGTGGGAGAAGGACGGCATCGTCTCGCGGGACGCCTGGCTGGCCGCCGGAAGACAGGGGCTGCTCGGCCTCGCCGTCCCGGAGGAGTACGGGGGCGGGGGCAACGCCGACTTCCGCTACAGCGCCGTACTCGCCGAGGAGTTCACGCGCGCGGGGGCCGCCGGGCTCGCGCTCGGGCTGCACAACGACATCATCGGGCCCTATCTGACGGGCCTCGCCACCGAGGAACAGAAGCGCCGCTGGCTGCCGGGCTTCTGCGACGGCTCACTGATCACCGCCATCGCCATGACCGAGCCCGGCGCCGGATCGGACCTTCAGGGCATCAAGACGCGCGCCGAGGACAAGGGCGACCACTGGCTGCTCAACGGCTCCAAGACCTTCATCTCGAACGGAATCCTGGCCGACCTGGTGATCGTCGTCGCGAAGACGACCCCCGAGGGAGGCGCGAAGGGCCTCTCGCTGCTCGTCGTCGAGCGCGGCATGGACGGCTTCGAGCGCGGCCGCAACCTCGACAAGATCGGGCAGAAGGCCCAGGACACCGCCGAGTTGTTCTTCCACGACGTACGCGTCCCCAAGGAGAACCTCCTCGGCGAGCTCGACGGCGCCTTCGTGCACCTGATGACGAACCTCGCTCAGGAGCGGCTGAACATCGCCGTCGCCGGGATCGCCGCCGCCGAGTACCTGCTGGAGATCACCACGGAGTACGTCAAGGAGCGCGAGGCCTTCGGGCGGCCGCTGTCCCGGCTCCAGCACATCCGCTTCGAGATAGCCGAGATGGCCACCGAGTGCGCCGTCACCAGGACGTTCGTCGACCGTTGCACAGAGGACCACGCGAACGGCGAACTCGACGCGGTGCACGCCTCGATGGCCAAGTGGTGGGCCACCGAACTGCAGAAGCGCGTCGCGGACCGCTGTCTCCAACTGCACGGAGGCTACGGCTACATGACGGAGTACCGCGTGGCCAGGGCCTTCACCGACGGCCGCATCCAGACCATCTACGGCGGGACGACCGAGATCATGAAGGAGATCATCGGCCGCTCGCTGCTCGGCTGACCCTCCCGGCCCTTGCGGGCTCTCCTTGAAAGGCTCACGCGTGACCACCGAAGCGTACGTGTACGACGCGATCCGCACCCCGCGCGGCCGCGGCAAGGCGAACGGCGCCCTGCACGGCACCAAGCCCGTCGACCTGGTCGTCGGGCTCATCCACGAGATCCGGGCCCGCTTCCCGGGACTCGACCCCGCCGCCATCGACGACATCGTGCTCGGTGTCGTCGGACCCGTCGGCGACCAGGGCTCCGACATCGCCCGGATCTCCGCCATCGCCGCCGGACTGCCCGACACGGTGGCCGGAGTCCAGGAGAACCGCTTCTGTGCGTCGGGCCTGGAAGCCGTCAACCTCGCCGCGATGAAGGTCCGTTCGGGCTGGGAGGACCTCGTCCTCGCGGGCGGCGTCGAGTCGATGTCCCGGGTGCCGATGGCCTCCGACGGCGGCGCCTGGTTCGCCGACCCGATGACCAACATCGCCACCAACTTCGTACCGCAGGGCATCGGTGCCGACCTCATCGCCACCATCGAGGGTTTCTCGCGCCGGGACGTCGACGAGTACGCGGCGCTGTCCCAGGAGCGCGCCGCCGCGGCCTGGAAGGACGGCCGGTTCGAGAGGTCCGTCGTCCCCGTGAAGGACCGCAACGGACTCGTCGTCCTCGACCACGACGAGCACCTGCGCCCCGGAACGACCGCCGACTCGCTGGCCAAGCTCAAGGCGTCGTTCGCGGACATCGGTGACCTGGGCGGCTTCGACGCCGTGGCGCTGCAGAAGTACCACTGGGTGGAGAAGATCGACCACGTCCACCACGCGGGCAACTCCTCCGGCATCGTGGACGGCGCCTCGCTGGTCGCCGTCGGCTCGAAGGAGGTCGGCGAGCGGTACGGGATCACCCCGCGCGCGAGGATCGTCTCCGCGGCGGTCTCCGGCTCCGAGCCGACCATCATGCTGACCGGGCCCGCGCCCGCCACGCGCAAGGCGCTCGCCAAGGCCGGGCTGACCATCGACGACATCGACCTCGTCGAGATCAACGAGGCCTTCGCCGCGGTCGTCCTGCGCTTCGTGAAGGACATGGGCCTGTCCCTGGACAAGGTCAACGTCAACGGCGGCGCGATCGCCCTCGGTCACCCGCTCGGCGCCACCGGCGCGATGATCCTCGGCACGCTCGTCGACGAACTGGAGCGCCAGGACAAGCGGTTCGGCCTCGCCACCCTGTGCGTGGGCGGCGGCATGGGCATCGCCACGATCGTCGAGCGCGTCTGACCTCCCAGCGGATCAACGGACTTCCAACGGACTTCTACGGAGAACCCCCTCATGACCGAGAGCACCACCATCCGCTGGGAACAGGACGAGACCGGCATCGTCACCCTGGTCCTCGACGATCCCGACCAGTCCGCGAACACCATGAACCAGGCGTTCCGCGACTCGCTCGCCGTGATCACCGACCGTCTGGAGGCGGCGGTCCAGGCCGATCCCGACGCCATCCGCGGCATCGTCTTCACCTCCGCCAAGAAGACCTTCTTCGCGGGCGGTGACCTGCGCGACCTCATCCGGGTCACCCCCGAGACCGCCCAGCAACTCCTCGACGGCGGCCTCGCCATCAAGAGCCAACTCCGCCGCATCGAGACGCTCGGCAAGCCCGTCGTCGCCGCCATGAACGGAGCGGCCCTGGGCGGCGGCTTCGAGATCGCGCTGGCCTGCCACCACCGCGTCGCCCTCGACGCGCCCGGCTCCAAGATCGGCTGCCCCGAGGTCACACTCGGCCTGCTGCCCGGGGGCGGCGGCGTCGTCAGGACCGTACGCCTCCTGGGCATCGCCGACGCGCTCCTCAAGGTGCTCCTCCAGGGCACCCAGTACAGCCCGCAGCGCGCCCTGGAGAACGGCCTCGTCCACGAAGTGGCCGCCACCCGCGAGGAGATGCTCGCCAAGGCCCGCGCCTTCATCGACGCCAACCCCGAGTCGAGCCAGCCCTGGGACAAGCCCGGCTACCGCATCCCGGGCGGCACCCCGTCCAACCCGAAGTTCGCGGCCAACCTGCCCGCCTTCCCGGCCAACCTGCGCAAGCAGACGAACGGCGCGCCCTACCCGGCGCCGCGCAACATCCTCGCGGCGGCCGTCGAGGGTTCGCAGGTCGACTTCGAGACCGCGCAGGTCATCGAGGCGCGTTACTTCGTGGAGCTGGCCGCGGGCCAGACCTCCAAGAACATGATCCAGGCCTTCTTCTTCGACCTCCAGGCCGTCAACTCGGGCGCCAACCGGCCCAAGGGCATCGAGCCGCGCCCGGTCCGCAGGGTCGCCGTCCTGGGCGCCGGGATGATGGGCGCGGGCATCGCGTACTCCTGCGCCCGCGCGGGCATCGACGTCGTCCTCAAGGACGTGTCCGCCGAGGCGGCGGCGAAGGGCAAGGGCTACTCCGAGAAGCTCTGCGCCAAGGCAGTCTCCCGGGGCCGTACGACCCAGGAGAAGGCGGACGCGCTGCTCGCCCGCATCACGCCGACCGCCGACCCTCAGGACGTGGCGGGCTGCGACGCCGTCATCGAGGCCGTCTTCGAGGACTCCGCGCTCAAGCACAAGGTGTTCCAGGAGATCCAGCACATCGTCGAACCGGACGCGCTGCTCTGCTCCAACACCTCGACCCTGCCGATCACCGCGCTCGCGGAAGGCGTCGAGCGACAGGTCGACTTCGTCGGACTGCACTTCTTCTCGCCCGTCGACAAGATGCCGCTCGTCGAGATCATCAAGGGCGAGCGCACCGGCGACGAGGCACTCGCCCGCGCCTTCGACCTCGTACGGCAGATCAGGAAGACCCCGATCGTCGTCAACGACTCGCGGGGCTTCTTCACCTCCCGCGTCATCGGGCACTTCATCAACGAGGGCGTGGCGATGGTCGGCGAGGGCATCGAGCCCGCCTCCATCGAACAGGCCGCCGCCCAGGCCGGCTACCCCGCCAAGGTCCTCTCCCTGATGGACGAGCTCACCCTCACCCTGCCGCGCAAGATCCGCGCCGAGTCCAAGCGGGCCGTCGAGGAGGCGGGCGGCACCTGGACGGCGCACCCCGCCGACGAGGTCATCGACCGCATGGTCGACGAGTTCGGCCGCCCCGGGCGCAGCGGCGGCGCGGGCTTCTACGAGTACGGGGAGGACGGCAGGCGCGCCGGACTGTGGCCCGGGCTGCGCGAGCACTTCACGCGCGCGGGAGCCGGGATTCCGTTCCAGGACATGCAGGAACGGATGCTCTTCTCCGAGGCGCTCGACACCGTCCGGCTCCTGGAGGAGGGCGTCCTGACGTCCGTCGCCGACGCCAACATCGGCTCGATCTTCGGGATCGGCTTCCCCGGCTGGACGGGGGGCGTTCTGCAGTACATCAACGGGTACGAGGGCGGGCTGCCGGGCTTCGTGGCTCGCTCGCGTGAGCTCGCCGAGCGGTACGGGGAGCGGTTCGCGCCGCCGGCGCTGCTGGTGGAGAAGGCGGAGAAGGGGGAGCGGTTCACGGACGCGTGAGCGTTAGACGCCGGTTCCCATCCCCTGGGGCTCCGCCCCAGACCCCGTGGGGTGTGATTTCGGGTGCGGGCCGGTGGGGGCTGATCGCGCAGTTCCCCGCGCCCCTAAAGACCTAGGGGCGCGGGGAACTGCGCAGTGTTTTGGTCTTTTGGGGGTTCGGGGGCGGAGCCCCTGAGTCAGGGACGATGGGGGTCCCCCCGCTCGAGCGAAGCCGAGAGTGGGGGAGGGTAGGGGCGGCGGGGGCGAGAAAAACCCCGCCTCAGCCAGCCGTACCGCTGAGCGACACGCTCCCCTTGCCCCCCGCCCCCACGGCCCCGACGCTGACCGACGAACCCAGTTCCCCGTCCCCGCGAGGAGCCAACGATGGGCCGCCACCCCGCCCCCGCCCTCCTGGACATCCTGCGCGGCGAGGGCGTGGACCGCGTCTTCGGCAACCCCGGCACCACCGAACTGCCTTTCCTGGCAGCCCTGGTGGACAACGAAGAGGCACCCGAGTACGTCCTCGGCGTCCACGAGGGCGCGGTCGTCTCCATGGCAGACGGATACGCCCGAGCCACCGGCCGGCCCGCCTTCGTCAGCCTCCACATCGCCGCGGGCCTCGCCAACGGACTCATCGGCCTGCTCAACGCCCGCCGCTCGCGCACCCCACTGGTCGTCATGGCCGGCCAGCAGGACCGCCGCCACCTCCAACAGGACCCCATGCTCTCCGGGGACCTCGTCGCCCTCGCCGCGCCCGCCGTGAAGGCGACCTACGACATCCAGCACGCCCGCGACCTCCCGCTCGCCCTGCGCCGCGCCTTCGCACTCGCCGTACGGCCGCCCGCAGGACCCGTGTTTCTGTCCGTACCCATGGACCTGCTGGCCGAGGACACGGAGGTCGACGTCCCGGCCCGCACGCCGCCGCTCAGGCCCACCCCCGCCGGCGGCCTCGACCGGGCCGCCGTCCTGCTCGGCGCCGCCGCCCGGCCCGTGATCGTCGCCGGGGACGGGGTGGGCCGCGAGGACGCGATGGCCGCGCTCGTCAGGACCGCCGAGACATGCGGCGCACCCGTGCACCACCAACCCATGGCGGACCACCTCGACTTCCCGACCACCCACCCCCTGTACGCCGGGATGCTGCCACCACGCCACGACGCCATCCGCACCGCGCTCGCCCCGTACGACACCGTGCTGATCGCCGGAGCGCACGCGTTCACACCGCACCACTACAGCCCCGGCCCCGCCCTGCCGCCCGGCATCACCGTCGTACAGCTCGACTCCGACCCGGACGAGATCGGCCGCAACTTCCCGGCCGACCACGGGGTCGTGGGCGCACTCCGTCCCTCCCTGGACCGGCTCGCGGAGTTGCTGCGCGAGCGGGTTTCCGAGCGCACGGCGAAGATCCGGGTGCTGCGTGCCTGTGACCGGCACACGGTCGAACGGGAGCGCGCGGAAGCCGCCGCGCGGGCCGCGTACTCACCCGCGCCCCTCGCCCCCTGGGCCGCCGCCCACGCCGTCGCCCGCGGGCTGCCGCCGGGTGCCGCGGTCGTCGAAGAGGCCATCACCGTGGGCCTGTTGCTGCGCCGGCTCGTACACCTCGACCGGCCCGGCAGCTACACGCACACCGTCGGCGGCGGGCTCGGTTGGGGCATCGGCGCCGCGGTCGGCCGTGCCCTCGCCGAGCCGGGGCGGCCCGTCGTCGCGGTGCTCGGCGACGGCTGCGCGCTCTTCGGGCTCCAGGGCCTGTGGAGCGCGGCCCGGTACGCGGCTCCGGTGCTGTTCGTGGTGATGAGCAACGGCGCGTACCGCACGCTCCAGAACACCTACGAGGCGATGGGCGGCAACGGCCCCTGCCCCGGCACCGAGTTGGGGCGACTCGACTTCACACAGGCGGCCCGGTTCTTCGGGATCGACGCCGTGCGCGCGGAGAGTGCGGATCACTTGCGTGAACTGGTGGGCAGAGCTGGGGAGTTGGCGGGTCCGATGCTGGTCGACGTGCCGCTTCGGTAGGGGAGGCCCGGTGGTGTGGCGCTTCGGCGGTAGAGGGCGGGCGGGGCGACGTGACCGCCATTGGACGACGTACGAACTTCCTCGCCCCGCGTACGAGTTCCCCGGCGACCGGGGACTCACAGGGACCCGCACCTTGTCACCCGCGTGCCGGGGCCCGACCATCGGTCCATGACGGACGGTCAGGTGCCTCGGGTCCCTCAGGTGCCGAAGTCGGTACTCGCGCGCGGGGCGGCGCTGCTGCGGGCCTGCGGTGAGGCCGAGGGAGCGCAGAGTCTGGCCGAACTCGCGCTGCGCACGGGGCTGCCGAAGCCGACCGCGCACCGGCTGCTGGGTGAACTGGTCCGGCTGGGGCTCGTGGAGCGCGGAACCGACGGCCGCTACCGCATCGGCCTCGCCCTCTTCGTACTCGGCCAGTCGGCGCCGTCCGCTCGCGAACTGCGGGACATCGCCCTGCCGTTCCTCGGCGATCTGTACGAGGCGACCGGCGAGAACGTGCACCTGGCCGTGCCCGACGGCCCCGACACCCTCTTCCTGGCGAAGCTCACCGGCCGCCGCGCCACACCGATCGTCTCGCGCACGGGCGGCCGCCTGCCCGCCCACTGCACCGCCACGGGGAAGGTCTTCCTGGCGCACGACCCCCGGCCGCCGTGCGTCTCCCTGCCCAGGCTCACCCCGCGCACGCTCGTCCTGCCCGGCCAGCTGGCCCGCGACCTCGCACGGACCCGCGCCCGAGGCTTCGGCGTCAACCTGGAGGAGGCGGAGATCGGCATCTCCGCCGTCGCGGCCCCGGTCTACGCCCACGAACGCCGCCCGGTCGCCGCCATCTCCGTGACGGGCGGGACCCGACGCCTCGACATGGAACGCGTCGGCGCGCGGGTGTGCGCGGCGGCGCGTGCGTTGACGCGGGCGCTGTCGGCGTAGGCGGTCCCCGGGGCGGGGCGCCCCGGGACCGGTCCGGTCACCGCCCGGTCCCGGTCCTCCCTCCCGCCTGCATCGACACCGCCAGTTGGTGCTCGGTCAGTCGGGCGCCGCTCAACTCCTCCACGGTCCGGCCCCGTACGAAGACCAGCACCCGGTCGCAGACCTCGGTCAGTTCGGCGAGGTCGGTCGAGGAGATGAGCACGGCGGCGCCGCCCGCCGCCAACTCGCCCACGATGCGGTGCATTTCGGACCGTACGCCGACGTCGACGCCACGCGTGGGGTCGTCCAGGACGACGATGCGGGGTTCGGTGGCCAGCCACTTCGCGAAGACGACCTTCTGCTGGTTGCCGCCGGACAGCCGCGCCACGACATCGTGAGGGTCGCCGCGCAGACGCAGACGCTCCGTCAAGTCACCAGTACGGCGGACCAGTTCGGCCCGTGAGGGCATGAAACCGCCGCGCCCCAGCGCCAGCCAGCTCACCGCCGTGGTGTTCTCCCACACCGTGCGGTCGGTCATCAGCCCGTACCGTTTGCGGTCGCTCGGCACGAAGGCGACGCCCGCCCGTACCGCGTCCCGCAGGGACCGTGGCAGCCCCCGGCCACCGATGTCGACCCGGCCCACAGAGACGGCCGTACGCCCGCACACCACCGCCAACGCGTCGAGATGGCCCGCCCCTTGGAGTCCGGCCACGCCCACCACCTCTCCCGCGCGCACGGTGAAGGTCACGTCCGCGAGACGCCCCGGGACGCACACCCCGGAGAGCACGACCGGCGGCGGCCCGTCGGTCACGGCACGCGTCCGCCGTACCGGCTGTTGCGGTGTCCCGCCGAGCATCGCCGTCACGAGATCCGGCATGCCTACGTCCTCCCGCCGTACGCCGGCCAGGGTGACCCGTCCGTCGCGCAGCACCGTCACGCGCTGCGCGAGGCGCATCACCTCCTCCAGGAAGTGGGTGACGTACAGGATCGCGATGCCCCGCCCGGTGAGCGTCCGCAGGACCCGTTCGAGACGGTCCACCGCGGCGGCCGGGAGCGCGGACGTCGGCTCGTCGAGCACGAGCACACGCGGCCGACGCAGCAGCGCCCGCGCGATCTCCGTCAACTGCTGGTCGGCGAGCGGGAGTTCACCGAGGAGCGCACCGGGCTCGACGTCGAGTCCCAACTCGGCCAGCACGGGGCGCGCGGCCCGGTCCATCGCACTCCGGTCGAGCAAACCGAAGCGCCGCGGCGGACGGTAGGGGAAGAGGTTCTCCCGTACCGAGAGATCAGGGAAGAGGCTCAACTCCTGGGAGACGACGGCGATTCCACCCGACCGTGCCTCCGGCGCGAGCCTCAGCGTCCCCTCGTCCGGCCGCAGTGTGCCCGACAGGATCCGCACGAGCGTCGACTTGCCCGCCCCGTTCTCGCCGACCAGCGCATGGACCTCGCCGCCCCGAAGCCGGATGTCCGCTCCGTCCAGGGCCCTGACCCCGCCGTACGACTTGACCAGGCCCTGCGCGGCCAGCATGTCGCCGTACGTCATCTCAGCGCGCGTCCTTCAACGGCTTGAGCTGCGCCTTCTGGTCACCGAGCAGCTTGTCGATCACGGGCTTGTACCAGTCGTAGGCCGCCTTCGCGGACTTCTGCCGCGTGATGATCTCGTCGATGTTGGAGGAGTCGACGACCCCGCCGGGGGAGAGGAACCAGCCGTCGGGCAGCTTGCCGTCGTTGTCGCGCACCGACTCGATGAGCATCGCCGTCGAGAGGTAGCCCTTGAGGAAGTGCTGCGGGTCGATGGTGACGAAGTTCGAGCCGTCCTCGACCGCGTCCAGGGTCTTCGGGTCGACGTCGAAGCCCGCCGTCAGCCACTTGCCGTTCTTCTCCTTCTTGATCTTCGCGAGGTTGTAGCTGTCGGCGTCACCGACCCCCAGGAAGGCGAGGGCCTTGGGGTGCGCGCCGACCTGCGACGACCAGGAGCTGTGGTTCTGCCCCGGATCGCTGTACGTCTGGAAGGGGCCGAGCACCTTCACGCCCGGGGCCTCCTTCCTGAACGTGTCGGCGATGCCCTTGGCCCGGTTGTCGAGCACCGGCGTCCCGGGGTTGGGCACCCCGACGACGATCTCCCCCTTCGGGTCGTCGCCGAGCCGCTTCAGCGCCTCCTTGGCCATCAACTCGCCCAGCGCGTAGTTGTCGTTGCCCACGTAGAAGGTCACCTTGCTGCCGTCGGTGGGGGAGGTGTCCAGGGCCACGATCGGGATGCCCTGGTCGACGGCGCGCGCGGCGGGCCGGGTGAAGATCGGCGGATCGAGGTTCTCCAGGACGATGCCGTCCTTGGCGCGGGCCGTGAGGTTCTGGAAGAGCTGCACCTCGGCGGGCCCGTCAGTGTTGGGCGGCCCGACGGCCTTGAAGTTCACGTCGCCCGCGTGGTCCGCGGCGCTCTCGGCGCCCAGCACCATCTCGTGGGCGAAGTTCAGGCTGATGTTGGCCACCGCGATGCCCATGTCGAGCTTGCCGCCGCCCGAGCCGCCGGGGCCGTCGTCATCGCCGCAGCCGGTGGCGGAGAGGAGGACCAGCGCGCCGAGCGCGGCGGACAGCGTACGCAATCGGGAGTGCATGACGGCCTCCAAGGCGGCTCTGAACAAACTCCGAACCAGGCTCCGAACAGGGCCCTGGCCAATCCGAACCAGGCTCCGGACAAAGGGACTTCAATGTCGGCTGCGCCCGCCGCGCCGCAGCGCGCTGTCCGCCGCGACCGCGACGAGGATCACCCCGCCGGTCGCGAACGACGTCCAGTTGATGGGTACTTCGAAGAACACGAGCCCGGAGGCGACGACGGACAGGATCATCGCGCCGGCCACCGCCCCGACCACTGAGCCGCGGCCGCCCGCGAGCGGAGTGCCGCCGATGATGCACGCGGCGATGGCCTGCAGCTCGTAGCCCTGGCCGAGCGTGGGATCGCCGGCGCCGTAGTACGCGAGGGCGAGGACCGCCGCGCACGCCGTGGTGAGACCGGACAGCGCGAGGGCCTGAACACGCGTACGGACGACGGGGATACCGCTGAACGCGGCGGCGTCGGGATTGGACCCGATCGCCCGCACCCGAGCCCCGAACCGGGTGCGGGCGAGCAGCACCGCGAGAGCGACCACGACCGCGAGCAACACCCAGAGCGCGAAGGGCACTCCGGCCGCGTCACCGCCCGCGAGCGTGAAGAACGAGTCGTCCAGCGGCAGATCGGTGATCTGCTTTCCGTCGGCGAGCGCCAGTCCGACGCCCCGGAACAGCATCAGCGTGCCTAGGGTGACGATGAACGACGGCAGGGCGAGCAGCGTCGTGACCAGTGCGTTGAAGACCCCGAGCGCGATCCCGGTGAGCAGCACCGCCGGCACCGCCAGCCAGGGCGCGACGCCCTCCCGTATGAGCAGGGCCCCGACGACCAGGCACATCGCGTAGCTGCCGCCCACCGACAGGTCGACCTCGCGCATGGCGAGCGCGAAGACCATGCCGCACGCCATCAGCGAGATGTAGACGGAGTTGTGCGCCGTGGAGAGCAGGTTGTCGCTGTCGAGGAAGTCCGGGTAGGGGATGCCGATGCCGGCGACGAGCAGGGCGAGTACGACCAGGACGCCGAGTTCGTCGGGCAGCAGCCGCCGCCGGTTCCCGAGACGGCCCGCCAGGAGCCGACCGGGCGACGGCCTGAACCACCGGCCGCCGCCCTGTTCGCGGGCGCGCTCGGCGTCGTCCACGGCACGGTCGGTCTCGGTCATCGGGCACGGCTCCCGAACGCTGGCGGCTGGGGGTTGCCCCGCAGCGTCGGGCCGCCGGGCGCGGGCGGCAACACGGCCGTTCCAGCGAATGGAACAGGGGTCGGTGGTGGTCGGGCCGACTCGGGGAGCCACAGGTCGCAGGGAGCCCCCGCCGAACCCGGCCACCGCGTTCCGAAGACCGGAAACGCCCCCTTGCCCGCCGCCTGACGGGTCATCACACTCACCGGCATGGAGACGCGGACCGCGCTGGTGACCGGAGCGGCACAGGGCCTCGGGCAGGAGTTCGCCGTCGCGCTCGCCGGACGAGGCTATCGAGTCGCCGGGATCGACCTCGTCCCGCAGACCCGGACGGCCGAACGCGTCCTGGACTACGTGGAGTTGATCGCCGACGTCACCGACGAGGCGCAGGTCGACGCGGCTCTTGAGCGGGTGCTGGAACAGTTCGGCACGTTGCACGTCCTGGTCAACAACGCGGGCGTGTACCCGGAGTCGCCCTTCGAGGACACCACGCCCGAGGAGTGGCGGCGTGTCATGCGCGTCAACCTGGAGGCGCCGTTCCTGATGACCCGGGCCGTCCTGCCGTACCTGAAGGCGGCGGGCTGGGGGCGCATCGTGAACATCGCCTCCGCCGCCGTCCTCACCGCACCGCCCACGATGGTGGCGTACACCGCCTCTAAGGCAGGCCTGATCGGCTTCACCCGGGCGCTCGCCTCGGCGCTCGGCCCGTACGACATCACGGTCAACGCGATCGCGCCGAGCATGGTCCGCACCGCGACCGCCGAGCGCACGGTCGGTGCCGGGGGCGGCTTCGAGCACGTCCGCGCCCAACAGGCCGTCCCCAGAACGCAGGAGCCGTCCGACCTCGTCTCCACACTGCTGTACGTCGTCGACGAGGGCAGCGGTTTCCTGACGGGCCAGACGCTCAACGTGGCAGGCGGATCGGCGTACTTGTGAGGGCCGGAGGCGTATGCGTGGGTGTCGGCAGCGGCCGGTGACTCAGGACTCCTCGGTGAGCCACTCCCGCAGCTCTTCCTTCAAGGACCGCTGAAAGGTCGTCAACAGTGCCTGCACCACGAGCGGTTGCATGTGCGCGGACAGGTCCTTCACGGCCTCGACGGACTCACGCTCGGACACCTCGTCCCGGAACAGCAGGGACAGTTCGTGGGCAGCGGCTCGTGTGTGCTTCAGCAGGACCGTGCGCGCGGCGAGGATCGTCTCGTGCGCGATCGGTACGTCGAGCAGCTGGACACCGAGCCGCAGCAGTCCGAGGTCCACGCGGTAGCTGCCCGGGGCGGCCGCCTCCCTGACGACGCTCATCGCGACGAGCCGGTCCAGGTCCTCCGCGCTCAGTGGCCGCCCCGCCCGGCGCTCCAGCTCCGCGCGGTTCATCTCCTCCGCCGAGTCCGGCGCCCAGGAGGCCACCACGGCCCGGTGGATGGCCAGGTCATGGGCGCTGAGCCCCTCCGGCAGCTGCTGCAGATAGCGCTCGATCGCGGCCAGCGTCATCCCCTGGTGCTGCAATTCCTCGATGAGTGCGAGCCGGGACAGATGCTCCTGGCTGTAGTGCCCCACCCGGCGAGGCCCGATCACGGGCGGCGGCAACAGCCCCTTCGTGCCGTAGAACCGCACGGTCCGCACCGTGACCCCCGCCCGCGCGGCCAGCTCATCGACCGTGAGCGTCGGCTCCTCGACGTCCGTCGCCATGACCGCTCCTTCGACTACCACATCTGCCACACGGGTGCGGTGCAACAGTATTGCTGTCTCACCTGAGTTGTGAAAGCTCCCACGGCCGACCGGCGGCCCTCGACGCCGAGACCGATTGTCAGTGGCGGTCCGTACGGTTGGCGTCATGTCGGAGATCACATACGTCCGGGGCGACGCCACCACCCCACTGGGCAAGGGCGTCAAGCTGATCGCCCATGTCTGCAACGACGTCGGGGGCTGGGGCAAGGGCTTCGTCCTCGCCCTGTCGAACCGCTGGCCGGAGCCGGAGGCCGCCTACCGCCGCTGGCACCGCGAGCGCGCGGGCAACGACTTCGCCCTGGGCGCGACCCAGTTCGTCAAGGTCGACCGATATGTATGGGTGGCCAACATGATCGGCCAGCGGGGCACGAAGACCGGCAGCAAGGGCGTCCCCGTCCGGTACGAGGCGATCGACACGGCCCTCGCCCCGCTGGCGGACAAGGCCCTAGAACTCGGCGCCTCCGTCCACATGCCCCGCATCGGCTGCGGACTGGCGGGCGGCAAGTGGTCACGAGTGGAGCCACTGATAACCGAGCGCCTCATAGCAAAGGGCATCAAGGTGACGGTGTACGACCACGGCGACTGAGCGAGCCCGCCAACGAGGCCGGGCCCCGAAAGGGGCGCGGGGAACTGCGCGACCAGCCCAACACAACCCGCACCAGGCCACCTACATCAACGCACCCGCACCCCTACCCGCCCCCCCACGGAGTGCTACCGCTCGTGAACCGAGTTCGTCGCCGCGATCTTCTTCCACGACTTCGGCCGCACCAGCTCCCCCTGAGCCCGAGGCGCGATAGAAGCAGCCCGCGCCGCCGGCGCCTCCGGCTTCGACGCCTGGTACAGCCACGTGTCGAACAGCGACGCGAGCGGCTGCCCCGACACCTCCTCCGCGTACTTCACGAAGTCACCGACCGTCGCGTTCCCGTTCGCGTACTTCTTCGGCCAGCCCTTCAGAATGGCGAAGAACACCTCGTCCCCGATCTCGTTGCGCAGCGCCTGCAAGGCCAGCGCCCCGCGGTCGTACACGGCGATGTGGAACTGGTTCTCCGGCCCGGGATCCCCGGGCTCGACGGTCCAGAACGGATCGTCGGCGGCCCGCGACGCGTACACGTAGTCCGCGATCTCCTGCGCCGTCCCCTCGCCCTCGTGCTCCGACCAGAGCCACTGCGCGTACCGGGCGAAGCCCTCGTTGATCCAGATGTCCTTCCATCCGGTGACGGACACGTAGTCGCCGTACCACTGGTGGGCCAGCTCGTGCACGACCACGGACACGTTCGTCCCGCTCGCGAACTGCCGCGGGCTGTAGAACGGCCGGGTCTGCGTCTCCAACGCGTACCCGGTGTTGGTATTGGGGACATAACCACCCAAAGCATTGAACGGATAAGGCCCGAAATACTCGGACAGCCAGTCCGCGACCTCCCCGGTCCGCTCGATGCTCGCGCGCGCCGCCCCGTAGTTGTCGCCCAGATCCTTGCTGTAGGCGTTGACGATCGGGATGCCGCTCTCCGACGTCCCGGTCGTGAGGTCGAACTTCCCGACCGCCAACGTGGCCAGATACGTGGCCTGCGGCTTGTTCGACCGCCAGCTGTAGCGCGTCCAGCCGGCCCGTGAACTCACCGACTGGAGCGTGCCGTTGGAGATCGCCTGCGAACCGTCGGGCACGGCGACCGACACGTCGTACGTGGCCTTGTCCAGCGGATGGTCGTTGCTGGGGAACCACCACCAGGCCGCCTCGGGCTCGTTCGCCCCGACCCCGCCGTCCGGAGTGCGGTGCCAACTGGTGAACCCGTACGCCTTCTTCGAGGAAGGCACCCCGCTGTAGCGCACCACGACCGTGACGGCCGTGCCCTTGGGCAGCGGGTTCTTCGGCGTGATCTCCAGCTCGTGCTCGCCCGAGGTGGTGAACGCGGCCTTCGTGCCGTTGACCCGCACCTCGCTCACATCGAGCAGGAAGTCCAGATTGAAGCGCGAGAGATCCTGCGTGGTCCTCGCCAGGAGGGTCGCGGTTCCCTCCAACTTGTCCGTCTCCGGCTGGTATTGGAGCCGGAGGTCGTAGTGGGAGACGTCGTATCCGCCGTTGCCGTAAGCCGGGTAGTAGGGATCGCCGATGCCCGGCGCTCCGGGGGAGTAGTCGGCCGCCGATGCCGGGATCGCCAGCAGCAGGGAGGCAGCGAGTGCGCCCGGGGCGATGAGTCTGCGGTGCACGTCAAGCTCCAAGTCGTAGGGGCACGAAGTCTGTTCGGAGCCTATTCATTCGCTGTGGACCCATCGGTGTCCATGACCGCTCCTGTCACACGATCGCCATTCGGCCGACATGAGCGACCCCGTCCCACGCACCTTTCAAGCCACACCACCGGCCGAACCTCCGCACACCCCAATCGGCCCTCTTTTGCACAGGAGTTGACCGGAGTACCTTCCGCGCATGCGGACACCTGCGCGCTACAAGCGCTTCACCAACTGGAGATCGCTCGCGACGGCGGCCACAGCCGCCCTGATGGCCACGCTCCTCACCCCGGTCGCCGCCCACAGCGCCCCGCGGGAGAGCGCCCCCGTCTACTCCTACGACAACGCGATCCGCGAATCCGTCTGGGTGGACACCCAACTGGACGGTGACGGCGACGGGAAGACCGACCGCGTCGCCGTCGACATAGTCCGCCCGCGGGAACCCGCACAGCAGGGCCGCAAGGTACCCGTGATCATGGATGCCAGCCCGTACTACTCCTGCTGCGGGCGCGGCAACGAGAGCCAGCGCAAGACGTACGACGCCAACGGCAACGTCGTGCAGATGCCGCTCTACTACGACAACTACTTCGTGCCGCGCGGCTACGCCTTCGTCGCCGTCGACCTGGCCGGGACCAACCGCTCCGACGGCTGCGTGGACGTCGGCGGCCGCTCCGACGTCCAGTCCGCGAAGGCCGTCGTCGACTGGCTGAACGGCCGGGCCAAGGGCTACACCTCCCGCACGGGGACCACGAAGGCCAAGGCCGGCTGGACCAACGGCAGGACCGGCATGATCGGCAAGAGCTACGACGGCACCATCGCCAACGGCGTCGCCGCCACCGGGGTCGAGGGCCTGGAGACGATCGTCCCCATCGCCGCCATCTCCTCCTGGTACGACTACTACTTCGCCAAGGGCGCCCCCCTCTACGACTCCGGCCCCGAGTGGCTGTCCGACTACGTCGAGAGCCCCGACGCCCGCGCCAGGTGCGCCGCCGTCCAGCAGAAACTCGTCGACGGCGCCCCGCGCACCGGTGACTGGACCAAGCTGTGGACCGAGCGCGACTACGTGAAGGACGTCCGCAAGGTCGACGCCAGCGTCTTCGTCATCCACGGCATGCAGGACCTCAACGTCCGCCCCAAGCACTTCGGCCAGTGGTGGGACGGCCTCGCCGAGAACGGTGTCGACCGCAAGATCTGGTTGTCCCAGACCGGTCACGTCGACCCCTTCGACTTCCGCCGCGCCGAATGGGCCGACACCCTGCACCGCTGGTTCGACCATGAACTCCTCGGCTACGACAACGGCATCGACGACGAGCCGATGGCCGACATCGAGCGCGCCCCCGACCAGTGGGTCACCTCGAACGTCTGGCCCCCGCGTGCCACCGACACCGTGAGCCTGCGCCCGGGCAAGGGAGCGCAGGCTGGCGTCGGCACCCTCGGACTGCGTACCGGATCGGGCACGGAGACCTTCACCGACGACCCGCAGCAGGACGAGACGGACTGGGCCGCCCAGATCGACCAGTCCACGACCGCCAAGGCCGGCTTCACCACCAAGCCGCTCACCCGTGACGTCCGCCTGTCCGGCTCCTCCAAGGTGACCGTCACCGCCACCCCGACCACGTCGAGCGCTCATCTCTCCGCGGTCCTGGTCGACCTCGGCCCGGACACGATCCGCGACTACTCCGCCTCCGGCGAGGGCATCACCACGCTCACCGGCCGCACCTGCTGGGGCCCGAGCACCACAGGCGACAGCTCCTGCTTCAAGGAGACGCAGGCCAAGACCGCGGACGTCGACTACACGGTGTTCAGCCGCGGTTGGGCCGACCTCGGCAACCACCGCTCGGACGACAAGGGCGAACCGCTCACCCCGGGCAAGCGCTACACCATCACCCTCGACCTGCACGCCAGCGACCACGTCGTCCCGGCCGGACACCGCCTCGCGCTGATCGTCGCCGGCACCGACGAGGGCCTCATCGACCCGCCGTCCAGCACTCCGACCCTCGCCCTCGACCTCGCGCGCACGAAGGCCAGTGTCCCGCTCGTCGGAGGCGCCGCCGCCTTCGCACGCGCCACCTCGGGATCCTCGTACGTCACCCCCGACGCCACCCTCGACGGCATCGGCGAGCCGCGTGCCACGCAGCGCGTACCCGGAGGCACCCACTGATGACATCCCGCCGCACAGGAATACTCGCCCTGACGGTGGCGGTGCTCACCGCACCCCTCCTGACGGTGCCCGCCCAAGCCGCCCAGACCCCGCCCCGTACCGGATTCGAGGAGACCGACGGCGCACGCTGGACCACCCCGCCCGAGGAGGGGGACTTCCTCGCCGCCGTCGACAAGTCGAGCAGCCGGGTGTCCATCAGCCGGATCGGCACGACGAAACAGGATCGCCCGCTCCGGCTCGTACGCATCGGCAACAGCCACGCGGCCAACACCGTCCTGTTGGTGTGCAGCCAGCACGGCGACGAACCGTCCGGGCGCGAGGCCTGCCTCACGACGGTCCGTGACCTCGCGTACGCGAAGGACTCCGCCACGCGGAAGTTCCTCGACCGCACCACGCTGCTCGTCGTGCCCACCGCCAACCCGGACGGCCGGGCCGCCGACACCCGCGGCAACAGCGACGGCGTCGACATCAACCGCGACCACCTCGCGCTCCAGACGGCCGAGGGCCGCGCCATGGCCGCCCTCGTCCGCGACCGCAAGCCCGACGTGATCTACGACCTGCACGAGTACGGGGCCACACCCCCGTACTACGACAAGGACCTCTTCGACCTCTGGCCGCGCAACCTCAACACCGACGCGGCCGTGCACGACGAGGGGCAGACCCTGTCGGAGGCGTACGTACGCCCCGCTGCCCAGGAGGAGGGGTACTCGACCGGCACGTACGGGATCTGGACCGACCCCGTGACCGGCGACCCGATCCGGCAGGTCGCGGGCGACGGACAGGAGCGCATCCTGCGGAACATGTCCGGCGTCAAACACGGCGTCGGGCTGCTCATCGAGAGCCGAGTCGACCCCCTCACGGACGCCGAGAAGGCCGACGAGGCACTCAACAACCGGCGCCGCGTCCACTCCCAACTGGCAGCGCTGGACGGGCTGTTCGAGTTCACGGGCGAACGGCGCACCCGCATCGAGGCGGCCACGACGGCGGCCCGGCTGGCCGGCTACCGGGACACAGGCCCGGTCTACGTCGGGGGCGCCGACAACGACCCGGCCGAGCCGTCCGAGATCATCGCGGACCCGCCCTGCGCCTACCGGCTGACGGCCGACCAATACGCGGACGTAAAGGACGAACTCGCCCTGCACGGGGTCAGTGCGCGGCAGGACGCCGAAGGCGCCTTCGTCCCGCTGCGCCAGTCCCTGCGCGCTCTCGTACCGCTGCTCCTCGACGAGCGCGCTCCGTACCGCCTCACGGTCGGGGAGCCCGACACCGACTGCTGAGGCGGGTGAGATCTGTAGCACCTGTGGTAGGTCGTAGGGCATAGCGAGGAAATGGCTTACCCACGGTTTTCCAGGGGAAGGTGCCGCAGATGACTGAAGACCTGTACAAGAGGGGAGGCCGGGAAGGTCCATCGGACATTCCCGGCGGCCCCGGTCAGCACACCGACTGGGTGGTGTTCGGCGTCACCGCCGCCATCACCGTGGCCTTCGTGATCTGGGGATCGGCCGGCACCGACTCCCTGAAGAGCGCCTCCGACAAGATGCTCAGCGGCCTGATGCACAACGGCGGCTGGGCCTTCATGCTGGCCGCCTCGGGTTTTGTGGTCTTCGCACTGTGGCTCGCGATCAGCCGGTACGGCAGGATCCACCTCGGCGCGGAGGGCGAGGAGCCCGAGTTCAAGACCGTGTCCTGGGTCGCGATGATGTTCAGCGCCGGTATGGGCATCGGCCTGATGTTCTACGGCGTGAGCGAGCCGCTCTCCCACTACACGACCCCGCCACCGGGAACCGACCCCGCGGACTCCGCGGAACGCATGCAGACGGCGATGGCCACCACCCTCTTCCACTGGACGCTGCACCCCTGGGCGATCTACGCGGTGGTCGGCCTCGCCATCGCCTACAGCACCTTCCGCAAGCGCCGCCGCCAGACGATCAGCGCGGTCTTCACCCCGCTCATCGGGGAGAAGCACGCGAACGGCGGCGTCGGGCGGGCCATCGACATCCTCGCGATCATCGCCACCGTCTTCGGCTCCGCGGCCTCACTGGGCCTCGGCGCCCTCCAGATCGGCTCCGGATTCACCGAGCTGGACTGGTTGGACAAGGTGAGCGACGGTCTGCTCGTCGTGATCATCGCCGTCCTGACGGTCGCGTTCGTCGCCTCGGCCATCTCGGGCATCGAGAAGGGCATCCAGTGGCTGTCCAACATCAACATGGTGCTCGCCCTGGTGCTCGCGGTCTTCGTGTTCATCGCGGGCCCGACGGTCATCGTCCTCGACCTGCTGCCCACCTCGGTCTTCTCCTACCTCGGTGACCTGCCGCAGCTGGCCGGCCGCACCGAGGCCAGCACCGGCGAGGGCGTCGCGGACTGGCTCGGCAGCTGGACCGTCTTCTACTGGGCGTGGTGGATCTCCTGGACGCCCTTCGTCGGCATGTTCATCGCGCGCATCAGCCGCGGCCGCACCATCCGGCAGTTCGTCGGCGGCGTCATCCTCGTGCCCAGCACCGTCAGTCTCGTGTGGTTCGCGATCTTCGGCGGTACGGCGATGAAGCTGAAGGAGGGCGGCGCGCTCGGTGGCGAGTCGACCCCCGAGGGCCAGCTCTTCGGCGTCCTTCAGGAGTTCCCCATCGCGACCGCGACCAGCCTGCTCGTGATGATCCTCGTCGGCATCTTCTTCGTCTCGGGCGCCGACGCCGCGTCCATCGTGATGGGCACGCTCTCCCAGAAGGGCGCCCTCGAACCCGGCCGCTTCGTCGTGGTGTTCTGGGGCGTGGTCACGGGAGCAGTCGCCGCCATCATGCTGCTCGTCGGCACCGAGGGCAACGCGCTCCAAGGCCTGCAGAACCTCACGATCCTGGCCGCCGCACCCTTCGTCCTCGTGATGATCGGCATGTGCATCTCCCTCATGCGCGACCTGCGCAGGGACCCGGTCATCGTCCGCCGCGAAATGGGCTCCGAGGCCGTCCAACTCGCCGTGATCGAGGGCCACAAGAAGTACGACGGCGAATTCGAGATCAGGGTCGGCCCGGGCGCAGGCACAGAAACGGAGGGCGACCCACTGGGCCACGACCACGGCTGAGTCCCAGCTTGGGCTGGATTGGACCAGATTGGGCTGGATCGGGGCAAGCTTGGCTGCGGGCTGCGGGCTGCGGGCTGCGGGCTGCGGGCTGCGGGCTGCGGGCTGCGGCTCGGCGAGCGCGGCTGTGTGCTGAGGCTCGGCTAGCGCGGTGGCGAAGGCGGGGGCGAGGGCCAGGCTTCGGCTTTTAGGGGCGCGGGGAACTGCGCGACCAGCCACGGCGAACCCGCAGTCGACATACGACCCTCCCGGCGGGGTGCCCTGCGAAGGGCACCCCGCACGGCGCTCAGCCGAAGGCGAGCCCCGCAGCCACCCGCGCACACCCCCAAGCCACAGTCACCCCCGCCCCACCATGCCCATAGTTATGCACCAACACCCCACCCCCACTCCGGACTTCCCGCTCCAACCGCACCGCCGACCGCACCGGCCGCAACCCGACCCGATGCTCCAACACCCGCACCCGCGCCACCGCGGGCCAAAACCGCGCACACTGCTCCACGATCCGCGCGGCCACCGCCGGATCAGGCGTGAGCGACCACTCGTCCTCGTCGGTCGTCCCACCCAGGACCAACCGGTCAGGCTGCGGAAAGAGATAGGTGGTCGTCCCGGCGCCGGCATCCGTCGAGACGAGCCAGTTGCGCACACCGGGGTTCTCCACAATCACGAGCTGCCCCCGCACGGGCCGAACCGCGGGATCCGGTACGAGCTCCCGGGCGCCCAACCCCGTGCAGTTGACGACCACCGGTGCCGCCGCCTCCGCCTCGGCGAGATCAGCCACGGCCCGCACCTCGACCGTCCCGCCCGCCCGCAGGAACCGCTCGCGCAGCCACCGCAACTGCACAGGCATGTCGATCAACGGCAGCCGGGCCCACAGCCCGGTACCCGCGTACTCCTCGGGCGTGGACGCCCGAAGCCCCGGCAGCCGAGCCGCGGCCCACGGCCCCTGCTCGTCCAGCCGCGACCCACCCAGTACGCCCTCGACCATGCGTACGCCCGTCTCCTGGGGCCGCGCCGCCAACTCCTCGTACACGGAAAGTGACTCCAGGGCCCACGCGCGGGCGAGTTCCAGCGGTTCGACGCTGTACGGCCACCACAGCGCGCCCGCAACCGCCGAGGTGGTTCCCTCGGCGGGCTCCCGTGTCCAGATCCGCACCCGCCTGCCGCTCTCGGCCAGAACGACGGCCGTCGTGAGTCCTATGACCCCGCTGCCGACCACGATCACGTCACCGCTTCGATCCCTCGTCACGCGGGGACGGTAGCGGAATGTGTCATGCCGTGCTCAGACAGCGCTCACTCTGGGGATACTCACAGCATGTCTGCCGAGTACGCGACCTTCGGCCTGGCACCGGCGATGCGTGCCGGTGGAGTCCTTGCCAACGGTGACTACCAAGCGCACCGGGATTTCGTCGACTTCATCGTCGACGGCCGCCCGCTGCTGTACCAGCTCTCCGACCTCGACGCCGTGTCCCCCCTCGCCTCCGACGTACCGCCCGCGATCTTCACCGCACAGGTACGCAGTCTCCTCCTGGAAGCCGACGCCCCGCTGGAGGGCGGCCGGTACGTCATCTACGGCTGCCCCGAGTGCGAGGACCTCGGGTGCGGTGCCGTGACCGCCGCGATCGAACGGCACGGCGACGACTACGTATGGCGCGACTTCGCCTGGCAGACCGACGAACACGCGGATCTGGAGCGGAACGGCTATCACGGCATCGGCCCGTTCCTCTTCCACGGCGAGGAGTACCGCGCCGCCCTGGGCTCACTGCTCACCGGCACCGCGGGCGAGCGCCGCAGGGTCCTGCTCATCGGCGCCAGGGCCGCCGTCCTGGCCAAACTCGCCGCCGCCCTGCGGATCATCGGCATCGGTGCCGAGACCGCCCAGGACGCCACCGACATCTCCGCCGACGAACTGCGCACGTACGGCGCCGTCGCCTTCGGCCGAGCGGTCACCGAGCAGGAACGTGCCGCCGTACGGCAGTCCTTCGAGCACGCGGGCGCCGAGGTCGCGTACGTCGAGGGCCTGGCCCCGATCGTCCCGCTCCTGGTCGCCCAGATAGAGAACGCCCTGGACCGCAGCCCCCGGGAACAGCGCCGTTTGACCCGGCTGGTCGCGGCCGACGGCGAGGCGGGCGTCGAGGTCACCTCCACCTGCCGGGTCCAGCTGACCGCGTACCGCCTGGACCGCCTCTACCGCACGCACATGTACGAGGTCTTCGACGGCGTCCTGGAAGCGGGCCGCCACCGGCTCGCCCTGGACGCGAAGGCCACGAAGGGGGAGTCGTTCATCGTGGCGCGCACATCGGGAGGCGTGCTGGTGGAGGCGATGGTGCGCTGACCTCCCGGGGCGCGCCCGGATCCTCCGACGGCCGTGCGCAGGGAGCCCGACATCGGCGCGCCGAGACCCCCGGCATCGGCGCGAGGGCGCCCGCGACGCCGCCGCGCCGGGACCGGGGCGAGTGCGTACCGGCGCCGGAGCGTCCGCGTGCGCGAAAACCAGGGGCGGACGTGCGTGGCCGGGCGATTAGGATCGCCCTCTGATGACTGCCACCCTCGTCGCCAAGAACCTCGCCGCCGGCCACGGCGACCGCTCGCTCTTCTCCGGGCTCGACCTCGTCGTCGCGCCCGGTGACGTGATCGGTCTCGTCGGTGCCAACGGCGCGGGCAAGTCCACCCTCCTGCGGATGCTCGCCGGGCTGCTCACACCCGAGGAGGGCGAGCTGCGACTCTCCCCGCCGGCCGCGACCGTCGGCCATCTGCCGCAGGAGCCGGAGCGCAGGACCGGCGAGACCGTCCGGGACTTCCTGGCGCGCCGCACGGGCGTCGCCGAGGCCCAGCGCCTGATGGACGAGGCCACGCAGGCGCTCGTCGACGGGGCACCGGGTTCGGACGACGCGTACTCGACCAGCCTGGAGCGCTGGCTCGACCTCGGCGGTGCCGACCTCGACGAGCGGGCCGAGGAGGTCGCCGACTCGCTCGGTCTCGCCGTCGGTCTGGACCACCCGATGACCGCCCTCTCCGGCGGCCAGGCCGCCCGCGCCGGACTCGCCTCGCTCCTCCTCTCCCGCTACGACGTGTTCCTGCTCGACGAGCCGACCAACGACCTCGACCTGGACGGCCTGGAGCGCCTCGAACGCTTCGTCTCCGGCCTGCGCGCCGGCACGGTCGTCGTCAGCCACGACCGCGAGTTCCTCACCCGCACGGTCACCAAGGTCCTCGAACTCGACCTCGTCCAGCAGCAGATCAAGCTGTACGGCGGCGGCTACGAGGCCTATCTGGAGGAGCGGGACGTGGCCCGTCAGCACGCCCGCGAGGACTACGAGGAGTACGCCGACAAACGGACCGCGCTGGAGGGGCGGGCCCAGATGCAGCGCTCCTGGATGGACAAGGGCGTCAAGAACGCCCGGCGCAAGGCGAACAACGACAACGACAAGATCGGCCGCAAGTTCCGCAGCGAGGCCAGCGAGAAGCAGGCCGCTAAGGCCCGGCAGACCCAGCGCATGATCGAGCGGCTCGACGTGGTGGACGAGCCGCGCAAGGAGTGGGAATTGCGGATGGAGATCGCGGCCGCCCCGCGGTCCGGCGCCGTGGTCGCCACCCTGCGGGACGCCGAGGTCCGGCGGGGCGATTTCAACTTCGGCCCGGCCACGCTCCAGATCGACTGGGCGGACCGGGTCGCCGTGACCGGCGCCAACGGCGCGGGCAAGTCGACCCTGCTCGGGGCGCTGCTCGGCCGGGTGCCGCTGGACTCCGGCCACGCCAGCCTCGGCTCCGGAGTGATCGTCGGCGAGGTCGACCAGGCCCGCAAGCTGTTCCACGGCCCGGAGGCACTGATCGACGCGTTCTCCGCGGCCGTGCCCGACACCGAGCCCGCCGAACTCCGCACCCTGCTGGCCAAGTTCGGCCTCAAGGCGGAGCACGTCCTGCGCCCGGCCGCCACGCTCTCCCCGGGCGAACGAACCCGCTCGGCCCTGGCCCTCCTCCAGGGCCGGGGCGTCAACCTCCTCGTCCTCGACGAGCCGACGAACCACCTCGACCTGCCGGCCATCGAGCAACTGGAGTCGGCCCTCGACTCGTACGAGGGCACGCTGCTCCTGGTCACCCACGACCGCAGAATGCTGAACGCGGTCCGAACGACCCGCCGCCTGGAGGTGGCATCGGGCAAGGTGACAGAGCGCTAGAGCGCCCCGAAGGGGCGCGGGGAACCGCGCGACCAGCCACGATCCACCGGCAGTTCTGCCACGCGCCCCCAGTGATCAGCGCTTGCCCTTTTTCGGGTCGGCAAGCCCCGCCCGCCGCAAGGCGTCCGCCATCGCACTGTTGGCGGGCGGAGGCGCCTGACGGGACCCCCCGCCACCGCCCCCGCCACCACCGGCACGGCCGCCCTGCCGCTGCTGCCCCCGCTGAGGCGGTCGCCCACCCCGCTGAGGCCGATCCTGCCGCCCCTCGCCGGAGGCAGCCGCCTCGTCGTCCAGCCGCAGCGTCAGCGAGATCCGCTTGCGCGGGATGTCGACCTCGAGCACCTTCACCTTGACGATGTCACCGGACTTCACCACGTCACGCGGGTCCTTGACGAACGTCTTGGACATCGCGGAGACGTGCACCAGACCGTCCTGGTGGACGCCGACGTCCACGAAGGCACCGAAGGCGGCCACGTTCGTCACGACCCCTTCGAGGACCATCCCGGGGGTCAGGTCGGAGATCTTCTCCACGCCGTCCTTGAAGGTGGCGGTCTTGAAGGCGGGCCGCGGGTCGCGCCCCGGCTTCTCCAGCTCCTTGAGGATGTCGGTCACGGTCGGCAGACCGAACGTCTCGTCCACGAAGTCGTCCGGCCTCAGCGACCGCAGCACACTCGTGTTCCCGACCAGCGAGGCGACCTCGCTGCCCGCCGTCTTCACCATCCGCCGCACCACGGGATACGCCTCGGGGTGCACGCTGGAGGCGTCCAGCGGGTCGTCACCACCACGGATCCGCAGGAAGCCCGCGCACTGCTCGTACGCCTTGGGGCCGAGCCGTGCCACGTTCTTCAGCGCCGTACGCGAGGTGAAGGGGCCGTTCGTGTCGCGGTGCGCCACGATGTTCTCGGCGAGTCCGGAGGTGATGCCGGAGACCCGGGAGAGCAGCGGGGCCGAGGCGGTGTTCACGTCCACGCCCACGCCGTTCACACAGTCCTCCACGACCGCGTCGAGGGAGCGGGAGAGCTTCACCTCGGACAGGTCGTGCTGGTACTGGCCGACACCGATCGACTTCGGGTCGATCTTCACCAGCTCGGCGAGCGGGTCCTGGAGGCGGCGGGCGATGGATACGGCGCCGCGCAGCGACACGTCCATGCCGGGCAGCTCCGCCGAGGCGAACGCCGACGCCGAGTACACGGACGCGCCCGCCTCGGACACCATCACCTTCGTGAGGTTCAACTCCGGGTGCTTGGCGATGAGTTCACCGGCGAGCTTGTCGGTCTCGCGGGACGCCGTGCCGTTGCCGATGGAGATCAGCTCGACCGCGTGCTCCTTGGCGAGGCGGGCGAGCTTGGCGACGGCCTCGTCCCACTTGTTCGCCGGGACGTGCGGGTAGATGACGTCCGTGGCGACGACCTTGCCGGTCGCGTCCACCACGGCCACCTTCACACCCGTACGGAAACCCGGGTCCAGGCCCAGCGTCGAGCGCGTGCCCGCAGGGGCGGCGAGCAGCAGGTCGCGGAGGTTCGCCGCGAAGACGTTGACCGCCTCGTCCTCGGCGGCCGTCCGCAGCCGCATCCGCATGTCGATGCCGAGGTGCACGAACAGCCGGGTGCGCCAGGCCCAACGGACCGTGTCCGTCAGCCACTTGTCGGCGGGACGGCCGCGCTCGGCGATCCCGAAACGGTGGGCGACGATCCCCTCGTACGAGGACGGGCCGGGCTGTTCGGAGGGCTCCTCGGGCTCCAGGACGAGGTCCAGGACCTCCTCCTTCTCGCCGCGCAGCATGGCGAGAATCCGGTGCGAGGGCAGGTCGGTGAAGGGCTCGGCGAAGTCGAAGTAGTCGGCGAACTTGGCGCCCGCCTCCTCCTTGCCGTCCTTCACCTTGGCGGCCAGCCGGCCCCGCACCCACATGCGCTCGCGCAGCTCGCCGATCAGGTCGGCGTCCTCCGAGAACCGCTCGGTGAGGATCGCGCGGGCGCCGTCCAGGGCGGCCTGCGGGTCGGTGACGCCCTTGTCGGCGTCCACGAAGGCCGTGGCCGCGGCGATCGGGTCGACGGACGGGTCCCCGAGCAGCCCCTCGGCCAGCGGCTCCAGGCCCGCCTCACGGGCGATCTGCGCCTTCGTGCGCCGCTTCGGCTTGAACGGCAGATAGATGTCCTCCAGCCGCGCCTTGGTCTCGGCGCCACGGATCTGCGCCTCCAGCTCGTCGGTGAGCTTGCCCTGCTCGCGCACCGAGTCGAGGATCGCCGTGCGCCGCTCCTCCAGCTCCCGCAGATAGCGCAGCCGTTCCTCGAGCGTGCGCAGCTGCGCGTCGTCGAGCATCTCGGTCGCTTCCTTGCGGTAGCGGGCGATGAAGGGCACCGTCGATCCGCCGTCGAGCAAGTCGACGGCGGCCTTGACCTGCCGCTCCCGTACGCCGAGTTCCTCGGCGATCCTGCCTTCGATGGACCCTACGAGGGGTGTCGTCACGATCCCGTACCGCCTTCTTGACTGAGGTTGCGCGGCAATTGTGGCAGGTGGCACCGACAACGGGGGATCAGGGCGGCGAACAGGGCCGTGGCACGGCAGCGGAACACGCGGGGAGCCGGACACACCCGTGGTGTGTCCGGCTCCGGTGGCGGTCCGCGGTCAGGCCCTGCGGGCCCGCCCGCCGCGCCGCGTCGACTGGGAGGCGCCGCCGAAAAGCCGGGCCAGGGCCCGGAACGGCAGCGTCACAACTGTGGCGATGGCTCCGCCGATCTGCCGCAGTACGTCTGCGATGGCACGGAACACGTGTTTCCCCTTTCCTCTCCCGGCCGGCACGGCCGGGCAAAGGCCGAGTACCTCGTTACGGGGTTCCGAATCCCGGCGGGACCCGCGATGAGCGCAAGGCCGCCCGTGCCGAACAGCGCGAGGCGGTGGCCGCCGCGGCCTCGGCGCCCTCGCTCGGCGCGCCACCGGCCACCCGCAAGCCACGCGCGCGTGCCCGACGACAGGCGCCCTCCGCCGCGGTCCAGCCGTGCTCAGTTCTTGCCGATCATGCCCTCCGGGAACGCCCCCGCGGCCATCGCCGCCATGAGCAGCCCCGTGGCCAGCTCGGTGAGGCGCTCGACGCCCGGCGCACCCAGATGCTCGTACGGGGCCACGTCGAGGCGGTCCGTCCGGGTCTCGATCTCCTTGCGCAGGGCGACCCCCGACTCCGTCAACTCGCCCTCGGCGTTGAGCAGTCCGCGCTCCCTGAGCCGGCCCACCGCCGCGTCCCAGTCCTCGCGACCCCAGCCGCGTGTGGCGAGGACCCACCTCGGGGCCATCCCCTTGCCGGTCGCGGTGTGGCTCACCAGCGCCTCCAGGGGGTCGAGTTCCGCGTCGAGCAGCACCGCGAGATGCCCGTCGCCGCGGTGCTCGCGCAGCAGCGTGGCCGCGTGCCACAGCGCGAGATGCGGCTCGTCGGGAACCGGGAGATCAGCGTGCGCGGCATACAGCGGGCGGGCGGTACGGGTGCACGCCTCGGCCGCGCGCAGCGCGAGCTCCGCCGCCTCGGCGACCTCCTTGGACGCGATCATCCCGTCCCCGAGCAGCCGTCGCAGTGTCGCGTCCGCGGCACGCGCGCGTGCCGCGAGCACCACCTCCGGAGAGGCGCTCCGCCACACCTCGGGCACGTGCCGTGCGACCAGGTCATGACGGAAGTTGTAGAACGTCGCCGTCACCGTGCCCGCGCCCACCGGCCCCATGGCCGCGGCACGCACCGCGAAGTACGCGGCCCTGGGGTCCGTGACGCCGACCCCGGCCAGCTGCTCCGCGAGATCGGGCGAGAAGTAGTGGGTCGAGTGCAGGGGATTGAGGACGTTGTGACATCGGCGTCCGGCGCGCTCCGGCAGGGCAGTGGTCATGCCGGGCACGTTACCGACTGGTTGGTACGTGTGGAATGGCGGGGCACGATCGGTTCGGTCGTCCAGCCCTCTGCATGGGCCTTGATGGCAGGAAAGGTGGGATGTTCGTCATTGCGGCCACCCCGCCGGCCGCGAAGAATCGACACATGGCGTACCGAACCGTCCTCGTAGTCCTCTTCGACGGCGTCCAGAGCCTCGACGTCACGGGCCCCGTGGAGGTCTTCACCGGCGCCGACACCTACGCCGGCGAGCCCGGAGCGACCTACCGCATCCACACCGCCTCCCTGGACGGCGCTCCCGTACGCACCTCCAGCGGCCTGACCGTCGTGCCGGACCACGCCCTGGCCGAGGCCCCGGCGCCGCACACCCTGCTGGTTCCCGGAGGCAGGGGCACGCGCGGTCCCGATCCACGGGTGATCGACTGGCTGCGGGAGCACGGCCCGCGCGCCGACCGCCTGGTCTCCGTCTGCACCGGCGCGATCCTGCTCGCGGAGGCGGGCCTCCTGGACGGCCGCCGCGTGACCACCCACTGGGCGTACTGCGACCGGCTCGCCCGCGACCACCCGGCCATCGAGGTCGACCCGGACCCCATCTACGTACGCGACGGCCATGTGGCCACCTCGGCCGGTGTCACCGCCGGGATCGACCTCGCCCTCGCGCTGGTCGAGGAGGACCTCGGCCGGGACGCCGCGCTCAGCGTCGCCCGGTATCTCGTCGTCTTCCTACGGCGCCCGGGGAACCAGGCCCAGTTCAGCGCCCAGCTCTCCGCGCAGACGGCCCGTCGCGAACCGCTCCGCCAGGTCCAGCACTGGATCACCGAGCACCCGGGCGACGACCTGTGCGTCGAGTCGCTGGCGGCCCGCGCCCGCCTGTCGCCCCGCCACTTTGCCCGCGCCTTCCAGTCCGAGACGGGCATGACCCCGGGCCGCTACGTCGACACGGTCCGCCTCGAACACGCCCGCCGCCTCCTGGAGGACACCACGGACGGAGTGGAACAGATCGCCAGGGCAAGCGGCTACGGAACCCCGGAGGCAATGCGCCGAGCCTTCATCAGAACCTTGGGCGCACCTCCGGCGGAGTACCGCCGCCGTTTCCACACGACACAAACCTCGTGATCAGGGCGCCGGCTCACGACCGCCCCGCCAGGGGCGCGGGGAACTGCGCGACCAGCCACATACAACCCGCACGGAACGCACAGACCTCCGCACCCCAAGAAATCGAAAGGCTCGCCATGCAGATCGCCATCGTCCTCTTCGACCGTTTCACCGCCCTGGACGCGGTGGGCCCCTACGAAACCCTGGGCCGCCTCCCCGGCTCAGAAACGGTCTTCGTCGCCGAGCAAGCGGGACCCATCCGCACGGACACCGGCAACCTGGCCATCACCGCCGACAAGACCCTCGCCGAGGTCACGAACCCGGACATCGTCGTGGTCCCCGGCGGCCCCGGCCAGACCCCGCAGATGGACAACGAGGTGCTCCTCGACTGGCTGCGCGCGGCGGACACCACGAGCACCTGGACGACATCCGTGTGCACCGGCTCACTGCTGCTCGCGGCGGCCGGACTCCTTCAGGGCCGCCGCGCGACCTCCCACTGGCTGGCCCTCGACCACCTGAAGAACTTCGGCGCCGAGCCGACCGGCGAGCGGGTCGTGACCGACGGCAAGTACGTCACGGCGGCCGGCGTCTCGTCCGGCATCGACATGGGGCTCACCCTGCTCGGCAGGATCGCGGGCGACGAACAGGCCCAGGCGGTACAGCTGTTGACGGAGTACGACCCGCAGCCGCCCTACGACGCGGGCTCACCGCAGAAGGCCCCGGCCCATCTCGTCGAGCGGTTCCGCGCGGACAGCCGCTTCAGCGTGGCGTAGCCGGAGGCCCGGGCGCGGGCGTGGTCCAGGTGAAGTCGGGCGGCCGGCGCTCCAGGAAGGCGGCGACCCCTTCCGCGGTGTCGCCGCCGTCGCGCGCCTGCCGCGCCCAGTAGGCGTCCCGGTCCGTACGCCCGTCGGCGAACTCCTTCGCCGCGGCCTGCGTCAACTGCGAACGCGATACGAGGATCCGGCTGAACTCCGCGACCCGCTTGTCGAGTTCGCCGCCGGGCAGCACCTCGTCCACCAGACCGGTGCGCAGCGCACGCTCCGCGTCGATCAACTCGCCCGAGAACAAAAGGTACTTGGCGGTGGCGGGCCCCACGAGGGACACCAACCGCCGGGTGGAGGAGGCCGCGTAGACGATTCCCAGCTTCGCCGGAGTGATCCCGAACGACGCCTCCTCGTCCGCGAACCGCAGATCGCACGCCGCCGCGAGCTGACACCCCCCGCCCACGCAGTAGCCGCGTACGGCTGCGAGTGTCGGCTTGGCGAACGAGGCGAGCGCCTCCTCGGCCCGTACGGCCAGCCCCTGTGCCTCGCCCGACGAACCCCGCAGCGAGGAGATGTCGGCCCCGGCGCAGAACGTCCCGCCCTCACCGGTGAGCACGAGCACGCGTACGGCGGGGTCGGCGGCCAGCGTGTCGAGCAGGGGTGGCAGCGCCCGCCACATGTCCGCCGTCATGGCGTTGCGCTTCGCCGGATGGTGGATCACGACGGTGGCGACCCCGTCGGCGACGCTGTGCAGCAGCTGCGGCTCCATACGCCGGATGCTATCCGCCCTCGTCGAACGCACGATCAAGCAGGCATCGGGATCACGCTGCGCTGCCCGGAGCAAACCCGTACAACCCGAAGAGTTCCCGATTCGGCACAGGATGGACAGGACCGGTCCCACAGCTGACGATGTCATGCGCAGGCGATCGGAAATCGCCGATACTCGCTGACTTCTGTTCAGTTATCCGGTACGGACCAGCGCGTTACCAACACTCGACGTGTGGTGACAATCGAGCGCAAGGGTGGCGACCGGACGATGGACGACCAGGGGCGGGGGTCCGGCCCACGCCCCGAAGGCGGAGGGGATGCGCCCCCCGATGTCAGACCGCCGGGGCCGCTGCCGTACGAGGGGGTCTGGCGGTTCACCGCTCCCGCCGTCGACGCCTCGGTACCGCAGGCGCGCCACGCCGTACGTGACCTGCTGGCCCGCCAGGGCGTACCCGTCTCGGACGAACTGGTCCAGGGGCTCCTGCTGATCGTCTCTGAGCTGGTCACCAACGCGGTCCGGCACGCGGCACTGCTCTCCCCGATGCTCGCCGTGGAGATCGCCGTCGGCGCCGAGTGGGTGCGCGTCTCCGTCGAGGACAACCACCCCTACCGCCCGACCGCCCTGGAGGCCGACCACGGCCAGACCGGCGGCCGCGGCCTCCTCCTGGTCCGCGAGGTCACGAGAGAGGCGGGAGGAGTCTGCGACGTGGAACACACGGCGACAGGGGGCAAGGTGATCTGGTCGGCACTGCCTCTCACACCCGCGCCCCTCTAGGGGCGCGGGGAACTGCGCGACAGGCCACAACGGGCCTGCAGCCATATCGGATACGGGCGGTCACCAGCCGGCAGCGGCCCCGGTCAACTCCCGAATCGCCGGCCGGGCAGAATCCAGCACAGTCATGAACCACGCGGAGAACGGATCCTCCGCATGCCGCTCCACAAGCTCCCCCGCGGTCACGAACGCCGTGGATCCCACCTCCTCCGGATCCGGCCGCACAGCGGACTGCACCATCCCCACGAACAGGTGATTGAACTCCTGCTCCACCAGCCCCGACTTCGGATCGGGGTGGTTGTACCGCACAGTCCCCGCCTCGGCGAGCAGCGACGGCGAGACCCCCAGCTCCTCGTACGTCCGCCGCGCGGCCGCCGCGAAGGGCGCCTCGCCGGGATACGGGTGACCGCAGCACGTGTTGGACCAGACACCGGGGGAGTGGTACTTGCCCAGCGCCCGCTGCTGAAGCAGCAGCCGGCCCCGCTCGTCGAAGAGGAAGACGGAGAACGCCCGGTGCAGCTGCCCGGGCGGCTGATGGGCCGTGAGCTTCTCCGCCGTGCCGATCGTGGTGCCGTCCTCGTCTACCAGTTCGAGCAAGATGGCTTCGGCGGTGCCGTTCGACGAACTGTGCGTCGCGGTGGCAGGTGTGATCGGCATACCCATCCTTCGCATCGGTCTTCAAGCCCCAAGTCTGCCGTACGAAACCGGCACTCCCGGCATCACGCGGAGTCCCGCATGTCCGGTTCCGCCCCTCGGCCGAACCGGACATCGCGGCCCGCGCCGGTCGGGCGCCGAAAGCGGCCGGATACCTCATCGTGCCCGGCGCCACCGGGGCGGAACCGTCCGATCAGGTGCCGGCGCCGCTGTCCGCGGCACCCGGAATCCGGGCCGGATGCCGTAACCGGAAGTCGGTACACCGTGCCCCTCGACCGCCCCCGCACGCGCGTGTCGCCTCCGTCACCGGACGTACGCCCGGCCCGTCCCCGCAGCTCAGTGGCAGAGACGCAGCTCGTGCGCCGCATGCCCGTCGGGCTCCAGCTGGAAGGTGCAGTGCTCCACGTCGAAGTGGTCGCCGAGGCAGGTCCGCAGCTCGTGCAGCATCTTCTCGTGACCGATGGTGTCGAGGGCCTCGGATCCCACGACCACGTGCGCGGAGAGCACCGGCAGCCCCGAGGTGATCGTCCAGGCATGCAGATCGTGGACGCCCTCCACACCCGGCAGCGCACGGATGTGCGAGCGCACCGCGGCCATGTCGACGTCCTCGGGCGCCGCCTCCAGGAGCACGTTCAGCGTCTCCCGCAGCAGTTTCCACGTACGAGGAACGATCATCAGGCCGATGACGATCGAGGCGACCGGGTCGGCGGCCTGCCACCCCGTGGTCAGGACGAGGACCGCGGAGACCAGCACCGCCAGCGAGCCCAGCGCGTCCGCGGCCACCTCCAGGAACGCGCCGCGCACGTTCAGACTCTCCTTCTGTCCGCGCATGAGCAGCGACAGCGAGATCATGTTCGCCACCAGACCGATCAGGCCGAACACCGCGGTCAGTCCGCCCTCGGTCTCCGCCGGGGTCACGAAGCGCTGGATCGCCTCGTACAGGACGTACCCGCCCACCCCGAGCAGCAGCACACAGTTCGCGAGCGCGGCGAGGATCTCGGCGCGCGCGTAGCCGAAGGTGCGGTTTCCGGTCGGCGGGCGGCCCGCGAAGTGGATCGCGAGCAGTGCCATGGCGAGGCCGAGCGCGTCCGTCGCCATGTGTGCCGCGTCCGCGACGAGCGCGAGCGAGTTCGCGACGATGCCGCCGACGATCTCGACCACCATGACGGTGAGCGTGATCCACAGCGCGATGCGCAGCCGCCCGCGGTACGCGGCTGCCGCCGTGCCCCCGCCGGCGGCACCGTGCGCATGCCCGTGGCTGTGACCGGCCCCCATGAGAACCACCCTCCGAAATCGCCCCGACGCCCTGTCGGCGATCTCCAGTGAACTACGGGTGGGGGGTATGTGCAACGCGGTACTGAACACCGTTGTCATATGCTCTGACCTGCGGAAACGGTCCGCAGGTCAGAGTGGCGGTCCGGTGGTCCGATGAGGCTTCCGGCGGGTCATCCGGGGTGGTGCAGCCGCCAGCCCTCCCAGGCCGACTCGACCATCTCGCGCACCCCGCGGCGCGCGGTCCACTCCAGCTTCTCGGCGGCCAGCGCGGCCGAGGCGACCGCGCGCGGGGCGTCGCCCGGCCGACGCGGCTCGACGAGTGCCGGACGGCTGTCACCGCTGACCTCGCCGATGAGCGTCACGAGCTCGCGCACCGAAACCCCTTCGCCGCGGCCGATGTTGACCGTCAGATCGCCTGAGCCGCCCGAGCCGCCCGTCGAGGTCAGCCGCCGGGCCGCCGCGAGATGTGCCTCGGCGAGGTCGGAGACATGGATGTAGTCGCGTACGCAGGTGCCGTCCGGCGTCGGATAGTCGTCGCCGAAGATCCGCGGGGCCTCGTCGCGGGTGAGCCGGTCGAAGACCATCGGGACCACGTTGAAGACGCCGGTGTCCGCCAGCTCGGGCGTGGCCGCGCCCGCCACGTTGAAGTAGCGCAGGCACACCGTCGCGATGCCGTGCGCGCGGCCCGCCGCCCGCACCAGCCACTCACCGGCGAGCTTCGTCTCGCCGTAGGGGTTCACCGGGACGCAGGGGGTGTCCTCCGTGATGAGATCCACATCCGGGTTGCCGTAGACGGCGGCGGAGGAGGAGAAGAGGAAGCGCTCGATGCCCGCCCCGGCGACCGCCTCCAGGAGTGTGGCGAGTCCTCCCACGTTCTCCTGGTAGTAGCGCGTGGGCTGGGCCACGGACTCGCCGACCTGCTTGCGCGCGGCCAGATGCACCACACCCGTCACCGCGTGCTCGGCGAGCACCCGCTTCAGCAGTTCCCCGTCCAGCGACGAGCCCTGGACCAGAGGAATGTCGTCGGGCAGCCGCGCGGGAACGCCGGCCGAGAGGTCGTCCAGCGCGATCACGCGCTCCCCGGCCCCGGTCATGGCACGCACCACGTGTGCCCCGATGTATCCAGCTCCGCCTGTGATCAGCCATGTCATGGACGCCAACCCTATGCCGGTCCGCGCACGGCCGGTTCGGTGTGCGGGTCATGAGGAGGGGTACGCGACCCCGTGGGCCGGCACGGGAGCTATGCCGTGAATTGCGGTGGAATCAGCCGTGGTTTGTGGGCCGGGGCCCGGATCCCCGATGATGATCGCGGCGGACGCGGCACAGCAGACCCTGTTGATCGGGCCGTGAACGGCCGGTGAACGGTCCGTTCCCATCATCCGATAGCCTCTGCCGACACGCTGCCCGGCCGTCACCGGCCTGGGGCGCCCCCCACCACGCACATGCCCGGCGTCGGCGTACGCCGGAACCCAGAGGAGTGAGTTCGTCTGTCGACCGCCATCCTCACCGGTCAGCCGGTCCCCGGGTCGTCGCTCGAGAACGATCTCCGGTCGCTCGGCTTCGACGTGCGGGTCGCCACTGACGCGGCCGACGCCGAGACGCTCCTCGCCGCCGTCCCCGCGAACCAGCGGGTCGCCGTCGTCGACGCCCGCTTCGTCGGGCACGTCCACGCGCTGCGGCTCGGCCTGACCGACCCGCGCTTCGACGCCGCCGCCATCCCCGGTGCCGTCACCGCCCGGCCCGCGGCCCGTCCGGCGCTGACCCGCGCGCTGCGCACCGCCTCCGAGGACGCCTCGAACGGCTCGGTGGTGGTCGGCATCCTCGCCGAGCGGATCGCGGACGTCCTCGACACCGACCTGTACCGCCCCGAACTCGGCGAACTCGTCGCCGAGGTCCCGAGGGACCCGCAGGCCCGCAACGAGGCCCGGCAGGCCGTAACCGTCGTGGACGACGAGGCGATCCGGCTGCGTACGGCCGTGAAGTCCCGCGACGGCTTCTTCACGACGTACTGCATCAGCCCGTACTCCCGCTACCTCGCCCGCTGGTGCGCCCGTCGCGGCTTCACGCCGAACCAGGTCACCACGGCCTCGCTGATCACCGCGCTGATCGCGGCGGGCTGCGCGGCGACCGGCACCCGCGCCGGCTTCGGCGCCGCGGGACTGCTGCTCCTCTTCTCCTTCGTCCTCGACTGCACGGACGGCCAGCTCGCCCGCTACTCCCTGCAGTACTCCACGCTCGGCGCCTGGCTCGACGCGACCTTCGACCGAGCCAAGGAGTACGCCTACTACGCGGGCCTCGCCCTCGGCGCGGCCCGCGGCGGCGACGACGTGTGGGCACTCGCCCTCGGCGCGATGGTCCTGCAGACCTGCCGGCACGTCGTCGACTTCTCCTTCAACGAGGCGAACCACGACGCCACCGCCAACACCAGCCCCACCGCGGCCCTTTCCGGCAGGCTCGACAGTGTCGGCTGGACGGTCTGGGTCCGCCGGATGATCGTCCTGCCCATCGGCGAGCGCTGGGCGATGATCGCCGTGCTCACTGCGGTCACGACGCCCCGCATCACCTTCTACGTGCTGCTGATCGGCTGCGCCTTCGCCGCGACGTACACGACCGCGGGCCGGGTGCTCAGGTCCCTGACCCGCAAGGCCCAGCGCACGGACCGGGCGGCCCAGGCCCTGGCCGACCTCGCGGACAGCGGGCCCTTGGCCGAGTTGTTCGTTCGGATCCTGCCGCGCAGCCCCCGTGTCGTGGCACAGCTCCTCGCCGTGGCCGGTGCCGTCGTGATGGTGCTCGCGGCCTGGATCGACGGACCGGGCTGGTCGGTTGTCGTGTGCGCGGTCGTGTACGTCCTGGTGTCGGCGGAAGTCGTCGCGAGCCCTCTCAAGGGCGCTCTCGACTGGCTGGTTCCCCCGCTGTTCCGCGCGGCCGAATACGGGACCGTTCTGGTACTGGCGGCCAAAGCCGATGTGAACGGAGCCCTTCCTGCGGCTTTCGGGCTGGTGGCGGCCGTCGCCTACCATCACTACGACACGGTGTACCGCATCCGCGGCAACGCCGGCGCGCCGCCGCACTGGCTGGTGCGGGCGATCGGCGGGCACGAAGGCAGGACGCTGCTGGTCACCGTCCTGGCCGCGCTGCTCACCGCCACAGATTTCAAGGTCGCGCTCACGGCTCTCGCCGTGGCCGTGGCGCTCGTGGTGCTCGTCGAGAGCATCCGCTTCTGGGTGACCGCCCACAAACTCGGCGCACCCGCCGTACACGATGAAGGAGAACCCGCATGATCGGCCTCGTGCTGGCTGCCGGCGCCGGACGGCGTCTGCGCCCCTACACCGACACCCTGCCCAAGGCACTGGTGCCGGTGGGACCCGAGGGCAACGAGGACAGCATCACCGTGCTCGACCTCACGCTCGGCAACTTCGCCGAGATCGGCCTGACCGAGGTCGCGATCATCGTCGGTTACCGCAAGGAAGCCGTCTACGAGCGTCGCGAGGCGCTGGAGCAGAAGTACGGCGTCAAGATCACCCTGATCGACAACGACAAGGCCGAGGAGTGGAACAACGCCTACTCCCTGTGGTGCGGCCGTGACGCCATCAAGCACTCGGTGATCCTCGCCAACGGCGACACCGTGCACCCGGTCTCCGTCGAGAAGACCCTGCTCGCCGCCCGTGGCGACGGCAAGAAGATCATCCTCGCCCTCGACACGGTGAAGTCCCTCGCCGACGAGGAGATGAAGGTCGTCGTCGGCCCCGAGGGTGGCATGACCAAGATCACCAAGCTGATGGACCCGGCCGAGGCGACCGGTGAGTACATCGGCGTGACCCTTATCGAGGGCGACGCGGCCGACGAGCTGGCCGACGCGCTGAAGACGGTCTTCGAGACCGACCCGCAGCAGTTCTACGAGCACGGCTACCAGGAGCTCGTGAACCGCGGCTTCCGCATCGACGTGGCCCCCATCGGCGACGTCAAGTGGGTCGAGATCGACAACCACGACGACCTCGCCAAGGGACGCGTGATCGCGTGCCAGTACTGACGAGGCTCATCCCCTCGCCGGTCGTCGTCGACATTCGTCCGGGTGCCCTGGACGACCTGGCGAGTGTCCTCGCCGACCAGCGCATCTCGCACTCCGGCAAGCTGGCCGTCGCGATCAGCGGCGGCTCGGGCGCCAAGCTGCGCGACCGGCTGGCCCCGGCGATGCCCGGCGCCGACTGGTTCGAGGTCGGCGGCGGCACCCTGGACGACGCGATCAAGCTCGCCGACGTCATGAAGAAGGGGCACTACGACGCGGTCGTCGGCCTCGGCGGCGGCAAGATCATCGACTGCGCGAAGTTCGCCGCGGCACGCATCGGCCTCCCGCTGGTCGCCGTCGCCACGAACCTCTCGCACGACGGTCTGTGCTCGCCGGTCGCGACCCTCGACAACGACGCGGGCCGCGGTTCCTACGGTGTGCCGAACCCGATCGCGGTCATCATCGACCTCGACGTGATCCGTGAGGCCCCCGTCCGCTTCGTGCGCTCCGGCATCGGCGACGCCCTGTCCAACATCTCCGCGGTCGCGGACTGGGAGCTGGCCAACCGCGAGAAGGGCGAGGCCATCGACGGCCTGGCCGCCGCGATGGCCCGCCAGGCCGGCGAGGCCGTGCTGCGGCACCCGGGCGGGGTCGGCGACGACGCCTTCCTGCAGGTGCTCGCCGAGGGCCTGGTCCTCACCGGCATCTCCATGTCGGTCGCGGGCGACTCCCGCCCCGCGTCCGGCGCCTGCCACGAGATCAACCACGCCTTCGACCTGCTCTTCCCCAAGCGGGCTGCCAGCCACGGCGAGCAGTGCGGCATGGGCGCGGCCTTCGCGATGCACCTGCGCGGGGCCCGTGAGGAGTCCGCGTACATGGCGGAGGTCCTCCACCGCCACGGCCTCCCCGTGCTCCCGGAGGAGATCGGCTTCACCGTGGACGAGTTCGTCCAGGTCGTGGAGTTCGCTCCGTCGACCAGGCCGGGCCGCTACACGATCCTCGAACACCTCGACCTGTCCACCGACCAGATCAGGGACGCATACGCCGACTATGCAAAAGCCATCGGTAGCTGAGCTCCGCCCGGTCGTCCACCCCCCGGGTGTGAAGGACCGGCGGAGCGGCGAGCACTGGGGAGGCCGGCTCTATATGCGCGAGATCTCGCTGCGCATCGACCGGCACCTGGTGAACACCCGGGTCACGCCCAACCAGCTGACCTACGTGATGACCGTCTTCGGCGTGCTCGCCGCCCCGGCCCTGCTGGTGCCGGGCATCCCGGGCGCCCTGCTAGGCGTACTGATGGTCCAGCTGTACCTGCTGTTCGACTGCGTCGACGGCGAGATCGCCCGCTGGCGCAAGCAGTACTCGATGACCGGGGTGTACGTCGACCGCGTCGCCGCCTACCTGTGCGACGCCGCGGTCCTGGTCGGCTTCGGCCTGCGCGCCGCGGACCTGTGGGGCCCTGGGCGGATCGACTGGCTGTGGGCCTTCCTCGGCACCCTGGCCGCCCTCGGCGCCGTTCTGATCAAGTCCGAGACGGACCTCGTCGGGGTCGCCCGGCACCAGACCGGCAAGGAGCCGGTCCAGGAGTCGGCCTCCGAGCCACGCTCCTCCGGCATGGCGCTGGCCCGCCGGGCCGCGGGCGCGCTGAAGTTCCACCGGCTCGTCCTCGGCATCGAGGCCTCCCTGCTGATCCTGGTCCTCGCGGTCCTGGACACGGTCCGGGACGACCTGTTCTTCTCGCGGCTCGGCGTCGCGGTCCTGGCCGGCATCGCGCTGCTGCAGACCGTGCTGCACCTGGTGTCCATCCTGGCTTCGAGCAGGCTGAAGTGAGCACGTCCATGAAGGTCGGCGCGGTGATCATCACCATGGGCAACCGCCCCGACGAACTCCGTGCCCTCCTCGACTCGGTCGCCAAGCAGGACGGCGACCCGGTCGAGGTGGTCGTGGTCGGCAACGGCTCGCCCGTACCGGACGTCCCCGCGGGCGTACGGACGGTCGAGCTGGCCGAGAACCTCGGTATCCCCGGCGGCCGCAACGTCGGTATCGAGGCGTTCGGCCCCGGCGGCACCGAGGTGGACGTCCTTCTCTTCCTGGACGACGACGGCCTTCTCGCGAACCACGACACCGCGGAGCTCTGCCGGCAGGCCTTCGGCGCCGACCCGGAGCTCGGCATCATCAGCTTCCGCATCGCCGACCCCGAGACCGGGGTCACCCAGCGCCGTCACGTGCCCCGGCTGCGCGCCTCCGACCCGATGCGCAACTCGCGCGTCACCACCTTCCTCGGCGGCGCCAACGCCGTCCGTACGAAGGTGCTCGCGCAGGTCGGCGGACTGCCCGACGAGTTCTTCTACGCCCACGAGGAGACCGACCTCGCCTGGCGTGCCCTCGACGCGGGCTGGATGATCGACTACCGCTCGGACATGGTGCTGTACCACCCCACGACCGCGCCCTCGCGGCACGCGATCTACCACCGGATGGTCGCCCGCAACCGTGTCTGGCTGGCCCGTCGTAATCTGCCCGCGCCGCTGGTTCCCATATATCTCGGCGTGTGGATGCTGCTGACCCTCGCCCGTCGCCCCTCCCGCCCCGCGCTGAGAGCCTGGTTCGGTGGTTTCAAGGAGGGCTGGACCAGTCCGTGCGGCCCCCGGCGCCCCATGAAGTGGCGTACGGTATGGCGCCTGACCAGACTGGGCCGGCCACCCGTCATCTGACAAGCTCGAAATCTGAGAGCATTCGGGCCGTACCCCGGTCCCTGGCTTTGGCCTACGCCCGACCAGGCTGCGTATCTTGAGGACGAAAGTTTCCACTTGTGAGTGAGACAACGCATGACGGTGGTGTCGCGGTGAGCGCTCCTCCGTCGCCCGATGAAGGGCTCTCCGCGGCGGACCTCGCCGCCAAGTACGGGCTTGCCGTCAGCGGCGCCCGGCCCGGACTCGTCGAGTACGTCCGCCAGCTCTGGGGACGGCGTCACTTCATCCTTGCCTTCTCGCAGGCGAAGCTGACCGCCCAGTACAGCCAGGCCAAGCTCGGCCAGCTCTGGCAGGTGGCCACACCGCTGCTGAACGCGGCCGTGTACTTCCTGATCTTCGGCCTGATCCTGGGTGCCGACCGCGGTATGCCCCAGGAGGTCTACATCCCGTTCCTGGTGACGGGCGTGTTCGTCTTCACCTTCACCCAGAGCTCGGTGATGGCGGGCGTCCGCGCGATCTCCGGGAACCTCGGTCTGGTCAGGGCGCTGCACTTCCCCCGCGCCGCGCTGCCGATCTCGTTCTCGCTGCAGCAGCTCCAGCAGCTGCTCTTCTCGATGATCGTGCTGTTCGTCGTGGCGGTCGGCTTCGGCAGCTACCCGGGCCTGTCCTGGCTCCTGATCGTCCCGGTGCTCGCCCTGCAGTTCCTCTTCAACACCGGCCTGGCGATGATCATGGCCCGGATGGGCGCCAAGACCCCGGACCTCGCCCAGCTCATGCCGTTCGTGATGCGTACGTGGATGTACGCGTCCGGCGTGATGTTCTCGATCCCCGTGATGCTGGAGAAGCACCCCGCCTGGATCGCCGACATCCTCCAGTGGAACCCGGCCGCCATCTACATGGACCTGATGCGCTTCGCGCTGATCGACGGCTACGGTTCCGAGAACCTGCCCCCGCACGTGTGGGCGGTCTCGGCCGGCTGGGCCCTCCTCGTCGCCGTCGGCGGATTCGTGTACTTCTGGAAGGCTGAGGAGCGCTACGGCCGTGGCTGAGGAAAACACCGGGGGCCAGATCCCCACCGTCATCGCGGACGAGTTGCACATCGTCTACCGGGTCAACGGCGCCAAGACCGGCAAGGGCAGCGCCACCGCGGCCCTCAGCCGCATAATCAAGCGCGGCGAGGACCGGGGCGTCCGCAAGGTGCACGCCGTCCGGGGTGTCTCCTTCAACGCCTACCGCGGTGAGGCCATCGGCCTGATCGGCTCCAACGGCTCCGGCAAGTCCACCCTCCTTCGGGCCATCGCGGGACTGCTCCCCGCCGAGAAGGGGCACGTCTACACCGACGGCCAGCCCTCGCTCCTCGGCGTCAACGCGGCCCTGATGAACGACCTGACGGGCGAGCGCAACGTCATCCTCGGCGGGCTCGCCATGGGTATGTCCCGCGAGCAGGTCAGGGAGCGCTACCAGTCCATCGTCGACTTCTCGGGCATCAACGAGAAGGGCGACTTCATCACCCTGCCGATGCGCACCTACTCCTCGGGCATGGCCGCCCGTCTGCGCTTCTCCATCGCGGCGGCCAAGGACCACGACGTCCTGATGATCGACGAGGCCCTGGCGACCGGCGACCGCTCCTTCCAGAAGCGCTCCGAGGCCCGGATCCGCGAGCTGCGCAAGAGCGCGGGCACGGTCTTCCTCGTCAGCCACAACAACAAGTCGATCCGTGACACGTGCGACCGCGTCCTGTGGCTGGAGCGCGGCGAGCTGCGCCTGGACGGCCCGACCGACGAGGTCATCAAGGAGTACGAGAAGTTCACGGGCAAGTAGCCCGAATCGCTCAGGGCCCCGTCGGAACGTTCCGGCGGGGCCCTGCGTCTGCAAAGGAAACGCCAACTCTGGGCGTCCTTAGGAATCTTGACGCCAATCGGTGTGTTGTTGTGATGTGCAGGACACCCCGACGAGGCATGTCGGGTTGTACAACGTAAGCTGTACCGGTGCTGATTCGCGGCAAGTAGGGCGATAATGCGCGACACCCGGCATAGGGTCTGCTGCGCGGACGTCCGGGCGGCGTGTCCGAAATAGTCTGTATTGGGTCGGCAGTGTAGAACGGGAGATGTGACGGCAATGGCTACGGAAACTCTCCAGCTCAGCTGCGCGTGTGCCGTCTGTGCGTGTGCCGTTCCCGGCCCAGGCAGTGAGCGGTGACGCCAGCCGGGACGGCGCGCGCCGGTGACCCGGAGCGCAGCACCCTGGACAAGGCCGCGGACGAGAACTTCCCCGTGGCGCCGTTCTTCCTGCCCCGGGCCTGGCGCGCCGACCTGATGGCCGTGTACGGCTTCGCCCGCCTGGTCGACGACATCGGCGACGGCGACCTGGCCCCCGGTGGTGCCGACGCCCGCCTCCTGGGCGTGTCCCCCGAGGAGGCCGACGACCGGCTGCTTCTCCTCGACGCCTTCGAGGCCGACCTCCGCAGGGTCTTCGACGCGACCCCGAGCCACCCGCTCCTGCGCCGCCTCCAGCCGACGGTCCGCCGCGCCGGGCTGACCCCCGAGCCCTTCCTCGGCCTGATCGCGGCGAACCGCCAGGACCAGCTCGTCAAGCGGTACGAGACCTACGACGACCTCGTCGCCTACTGCGAACTGTCCGCGAACCCGGTCGGCCGTCTGGTCCTCTCGGTCACCGGCACCTCGACCCCCGAGCGGGTCCGCCGCTCCGACGCAGTCTGCACGGCACTGCAGATCGTCGAGCACCTCCAGGACGTGGCCGAGGACCTGGGCCGCGACCGTATCTATCTGCCCGCCGAGGACATGAAGCGCTTCCATGTCCAGGAGGCGGATCTCGCCACGGCCACGGCAGGCGCATCGGTGCGCGCACTGGTTGCATACGAAGCAGAACGCGCCCGGAACCTCCTGAATGAAGGCACCCCCCTCGTGGGTAGCGTCCACGGCAGGCTGAGGCTGCTGCTCGCGGGCTTCGTTGCAGGAGGAAGGGCGGCAATCCGTGCGATTGCCGCCGCCGAATACGACGTACTTTCCGGCCCGCCCAAGCCCGGCAAGATCCAGTTGCTGCGCGAGGTGGGAGTGACTCTGCGAGGAGAGGGGTGATCCGGACCGTGGAGGCTCCGCCGCACATGTCCGCACCGGTACTCGCCGCATACGGCTACTGCGAGGCGATCACCGGGCAGCAGGCCCGCAATTTCGCGTACGGCATCAGACTGCTGCCGACGCCCAAGCGCCGCGCCATGTCGGCGCTGTACGCGTTCTCGCGCCGCGTCGACGACATCGGGGACGGCACGCTCGCTCCCGACGTCAAGGCCGCGCGTCTCGAAGACACCCGGGCGCTGCTCGCCCGGGTCCGCGACCGCTCCGTGGACGAGGACGACACCGACCCGGTCGCGGTCGCCCTCAGCCACACGGCGGACCACTTCCCGGTCCCGCTCGACGGCCTCGACGAACTGATCGACGGCGTCCTCATGGACGTCCGCGGCGAGACCTACGAGACCTGGGACGACCTCAAGGTCTACTGCCGCTGCGTGGCAGGGGCCATCGGCCGCCTCTCGCTCGGCGTGTTCGGTACGGAACCGGGGGCGCGCGGCGCCGAGCGGGCGCCGGAGTACGCCGACACGCTCGGGCTCGCGCTGCAACTGACCAACATCCTCAGGGACGTTCGCGAGGACGCCGAGGACGGGCGGACCTATCTGCCCGCGGACGACCTGGCGAAATTCGGCTGCTCGGCCGGCTTCGACGGAGCGTATCCACCGGCCGGCTCCGACTTCGCGGGCCTCGTCCACTTCGAAGTGCGACGGGCCCGCGCGCTTTTCGCGGAGGGCTACCGGCTGCTGCCCATGCTGGACCGCCGCAGCGGCGCCTGTGTCGCGGCCATGGCCGGCATCTACCGCCGCCTCCTCGACCGCATCGAGCGCGAGCCGGAGGCCGTCCTGCGAGGCCGTGTCTCACTGCCCGGCCGCGAGAAGGCGTACGTCGCCGTGCGGGGCCTTTCCGGCCTCGACGCGCGGCACGTCTCGCGCCGGACCATCAGGAGGCGCGCTTGATGGACACTTTGGGCCAAGATGACGCAAGTCCAGGGAAACGGCGCGCAACCCTCCGGTCGGGGACCGCGTCCCTGACTTCAACGGCCGACCGTGCACTGTTCGATCAGCGCGGCCCGGCCTCGGGGGAAGGTGCACGATGAACGACACGACGCAGGACGAGGGGCTCGACGCGGATCCGCAGAGCCGCCCGGCGACGGCCGTGGTGGTCGGCGGGGGGCTCGCCGGAATCACCACCGCGCTCGCGCTCGCCGACTCCGGAGTGCGCGTGACACTGGTGGAGGGCAGGCCGCGCCTCGGCGGGCTGGCCTTCTCCTTCCAGCGCGGCGCCCTGACCGTGGACAACGGCCAGCATGTGTATCTGCGCTGCTGTACCGCGTACCGCTGGTTCCTCGACCGCGTCGACGGAGCCGAGCTGGCTCCTCTGCAGGATCGTCTCGACGTGCCCGTTCTCGACGCCGAGGCGAAACCCGGGCGCAGACTCGGCAGAATCGGCCGCACGGCGCTGCCCGTACCACTGCATCTGGCGAAAAGCCTCGCGACCTATCCCCATCTGTCGCTCGCCGAGCGCGCCAAAGTAGGACGTGCCGCGCTGGCCCTGAAGGGCCTCGACCTCGCGGATCCGGCGCTCGACGCGCAGAACTTCGGCACCTGGCTGGCCGCGCACGGTCAGTCGGAGCGTGCCATCGAGGCGCTGTGGGACCTGGTGGGGGTCGCCACCCTCAACGCGGTGGCCGGCGACGCGTCGCTCGGGCTCGCCGCGATGGTGTTCAAGACCGGTCTGCTGTCCGATCCGGGCGCGGCCGACATCGGCTGGGCTCGCGTCCCGCTGGGTGAACTGCACGACCGGCTGGCCCGCAAGGCGCTCGACTCCGCGGGCGTCCGTACCGAACTCCGGACACGGGTCACCTCCATCTCCCAACACGGGAACGGCCGTTGGAGCGTTCAGGTTCCCGGTGAGACGCTCGACGCCGACGCGGTCGTGCTCGCCGTACCGCAGCGCGAGGCCCACGATCTGCTGCCCGACGGCACCCTCGACGCCCCTGAACAGCTCCTCGACATCGGCACGGCGCCGATCCTCAACATCCACGTCGTCTACGACCGCAAGGTGCTCGGCCGGCCGTTCTTCGCCGCGCTCGGCTCGCCGGTGCAATGGGTCTTCGACCGGACCGAGGCGTCCGGGCTCCCGGACGGCCAGTACCTCGCGCTGTCGCAGTCGGCCGCGCAGGACGAGATCGACGCACCCGTCTCGGCACTGCGTGAGCGGTACCTGCCGGAGCTGGAGCGGCTGCTGCCCGGCACCCGCGGCGCCGAGGTCCGGGACTTCTTCGTGACCAGGGAGCGCACGGCGACGTTCGCTCCGACCCCAGGCGTCGGGCGGCTGCGGCCCGGCGCCCGCACCAAGGCACCCGGCCTCTACCTGGCCGGCGCGTGGACCGCCACAGGGTGGCCCGCGACCATGGAGAGTGCGGTCCGCAGTGGCGTGAGTGCGGCGGACGCCGCGCTGAGCGCCCTGGGCCGGCCCCGCGACCACCTCCTCGAACTCTTCGAGGAGGCGGCGTGACGCTCGAACTGAGCGCGGCGGGCCCCCGCACCCCCCGTATCACCACAAGAGGAGAGACTGTGCCCACTGTGCCCCCGGCATCGACGGCTGCCGACGCGGTGGACGTGACCGCGCTCCTGGAGCGCGGCCGGACCCTGGCCACTCCGGTACTGAGGGCGGCCATCAACCGCCTCGCCCCTCCCATGGACACCGTCGCCGCCTACCACTTCGGCTGGATCGACGCCGAAGGCAACCCCGCCGAGGGAGACGGCGGCAAGGCCGTACGTCCCGCCCTCGCCGTCATGTCCGCCGAGGCCGCAGGCGCGGCCCCCGAGGTGGGCGTGCCGGGCGCGGTCGCCGTTGAACTGGTGCACAACTTCTCGCTCCTGCACGACGACCTGATGGACGGCGACGAGCAGCGCCGCCACCGTGACACCGTCTGGAAGGTGCACGGCCCCGCCCAGGCCATCCTCGTCGGCGACGCCCTGTTCGCGCTGGCCAACGAGCTGCTCCTGGAGCTCGGCACGGTCGAGGCGGGCCGTGCCACGCGCCGCCTGACCACCGCCACCCGCGCCCTGATCGACGGCCAGGCGCAGGACATCTCCTACGAGCACCGCGACCGGGTCAGCGTCGAGGAGTGCCTGGAGATGGAGGGCAACAAGACGGGCGCCCTGCTCGCCTGCGCCTGCTCCATCGGCGCGGTCCTCGGCGGCGCCGACGACGTCACCGCCGACACGCTGGAGAAGTACGGCTACCACCTCGGCCTCGCCTTCCAGGCCGTCGACGACCTGCTCGGCATCTGGGGCGACCCGGTGGCCACCGGCAAGCAGACCTGGAGCGACCTGCGCCAGCGCAAGAAGTCCCTGCCGGTCGTGGCCGCGCTCGCGGCGGGTGGCCCGGCCTCCGAGCGCCTGGGGGAACTGCTCGCCGAGGACGCCAAGAGCAGCGACTTCGAGAACTTCTCCGAGGAGGAGTTCGCCGCGCGCGCCGCGCTCATCGAGCAGGCGGGCGGCCGCGAGTGGACCGCCCAGGAGGCGCGCCGCCAGCACACCATCGCCATCGAGGCGCTCGACACGATCCTCATGCCGGACCACGTACGGGCCCAGTTCGTGGAGCTCGCCGACTTCGTCGTCGTACGAAAGAGATGATCACTATCGGTCGAATAAGCCTCGCGTAGTCGCCGGCCGGTGCCGCGGGAGAACGAGCACCGGCCGACGGCGGACCCACAGCAGAGACATGCCACTGCACGAAGGGGAAGCCATGACAGCGACGACCGACGGAAGCACCGGGGCCCTGCCGCCCCGGGCAGCCGCGGCCAGCGAAACCACAGAAGTCACGACTCCCGAGGCGGCCGGGACAGTCGACACCCGAGACGCCGCCGAGCGCGCGATACTGCGCGCCACCGACTTCCTGCTCTCCACGCAGGACGCCCAGGGCTGGTGGAAGGGCGACCTCGAGACCAACGTCACGATGGACGCCGAAGACCTGCTGCTGCGCCAGTTCCTGGGCATCCGCGACGAGGCGACCACCCGCGCGGCCGGCCTCTTCATCCGCGGCGAGCAGCGCGAGGACGGCACCTGGGCCACCTTCTACGGCGGACCGGGCGAACTCTCCACCACCATCGAGGCGTACGTCGCGCTGCGGCTGGCCGGTGACGCGCCGGACGAGCCGCACATGGCGAGGGCGTCCGCGTGGATCCGCGAGCGGGGCGGCATCGCCTCGGCCCGGGTCTTCACCAGGATCTGGCTCGCCCTGTTCGGCTGGTGGAAGTGGGACGACCTGCCCGAACTCCCGCCGGAGCTCATCTACTTCCCCAAGTGGGTGCCTCTCAACATCTACGACTTCGGCTGCTGGGCGAGGCAGACCATCGTGCCGCTCACCGTCGTCTCGGCGAAGCGTCCGGTGCGGCCCGCGCCGTTCCCGCTCGACGAGCTGCACACCGACGCGAGCAATCCGAACCCGGTCAAGCCCCTTGCCCCCGTGGGTAGTTGGGACGGGGTCTTCCAGCGGCTCGACAAGGCCCTGCACACCTACCGCAAGGTCGCGCCGCGCAGACTCCGCAGAGCCGCGATGAACACCGCCGCCCGCTGGATCATCGAGCGGCAGGAGAACGACGGCTGCTGGGGAGGCATCCAGCCGCCCGCCGTGTACTCGATCATCGCACTGCACCTGCTGGGCTACGACCTCGAACATCCCGTGATGCGCGAGGGGTTGGCGTCCCTCGACCGGTTCACCGTCTGGCGCGAGGACGGGGCCCGGATGATCGAGGCCTGCCAGTCGCCGGTGTGGGACACCTGCCTCGCGACCATCGCGCTCGCCGACGCGGGCGTGCCCGCCGACCATCCGCAGCTGGTGAAGGCCGCGGACTGGATGCTCGGAGAGGAGATCGTCCGCCCGGGGGACTGGGCGGTCAAGCGGCCCCATCTGCCGCCGGGCGGCTGGGCGTTCGAGTTCCACAACGACAACTACCCCGACATCGACGACACCGCCGAGGTCGTCCTCGCGCTGCGCCGCGTCAAGCACCACGACCCGGAGCGCCTCGACAAGGCGATCGGGCGCGGGGTGCGCTGGAACCTCGGCATGCAGTCGAGGAACGGCGCGTGGGGCGCCTTCGACGTCGACAACACCAGCCCCTTCCCCAACCGGCTGCCGTTCTGCGACTTCGGCGAGGTCATCGACCCGCCGTCCGCCGACGTCACCGCGCACGTCGTGGAGATGCTCGCGGTCGAGGGACTGTCCCACGACCCGCGCACCCGCCGCGGCATCGAGTGGCTGCTCGCCGAACAGGAGGCGAACGGCTCCTGGTTCGGCCGCTGGGGCGTCAACTACGTATACGGAACGGGGTCGGTGGTGCCCGCGCTGGTCGCCGCCGGGCTGCCCGGGTCGCATCCCGCGATCCGCCGGGCCGTGGCGTGGCTGGAGACCGTGCAGAACGACGACGGCGGCTGGGGCGAGGACCTGCGCTCCTACCACGACGTCGCCGAGTGGAGCGGCCGTGGCGCCTCGACCGCCTCCCAGACCGGCTGGGCGCTGCTGGCGCTGCTCGCGGCCGGGGAGCGCGACTCCAAGGCCGCCGAGCGCGGTGTCGCCTGGCTCGCGGAGACCCAGCTGGCGGACGGCTCCTGGGACGAGCCGTACTTCACCGGTACGGGGTTCCCGTGGGACTTCTCGATCAACTACCACCTCTACCGGCAGGTCTTCCCGCTCACCGCGCTCGGCCGGTACGTCAACGGCGAACCGTTCGCCGACCGGCAGGGCTCCTTCGGCAGGGCGAGCTGATGACCACGACACCGGCCGCCGCCCCGCTGCTGATCGCCTGTGCGCTCGGCATCGAGCAGTTGGCCCTGCGCACCGGCGGCGACCGGGGCGGCGCCGACGGCCCGGTCACCGTGCTGCGTACGGGCATGGGTCCCGAGGCCGCCGAGCGGGCGGTCACCCGGGCCCTGGCCGGACCCGCGCTGAGCGGGGCGGCCGTGCTGGCCACGGGCTTCTGTGCCGGGCTCGCCCCCGGCATGCACCCGGGGGACCTGGTCGTCGCCGACGAGACCAGGGACCCGCGCGGCACCACGCCCTGCGTCGGCACCGATCTGCTCGTCAAGGAACTGGCGCGAGCCCTGCCCGGGCGCACTGTCCACACAGGGCCGCTCACCGGCTCCGATCACGTCATCCGCGGTCAGGAACGGTCGGAACTGCTCGCGACCGGCGCGATCGCGGTCGACATGGAGTCGGCGGCCACGCTCCACAGCGCCGTCCGCGCGGGCATGCGCCCGGTTGCGGCCGTCCGGGTGGTCGTGGACGCTCCAGAACATGAACTCGTCCGGATCGGCACGGTGCGCGGTGGAATATCAGCCTTCCGCGTTCTTCGTGCCGTTCTACCCGCTTTCTTCGAATGGCACCGTTCTTTGCTGCTCCCCAGGAGGTGAGCCAGATGGCCATGCCGCTCCGCCAGACCATCAAGGTCGCGACGTATCTCTTTGAACAGAAACTGCGCAAGCGCGAGAAGTTTCCGCTGATCGTCGAGCTTGAACCGCTCTACGCCTGCAATCTGGCATGCGAGGGCTGCGGCAAGATCCAGCACCCGGCCGGAGTGCTCAAGCAGCGCATGCCGGTCGCCCAGGCCGTCGGGGCGGTGCTGGAGTCCGGGGCGCCGATGGTGTCCATCGCCGGCGGCGAGCCCCTGATGCACCCGAAGATCGACGAGATCGTGCGGCAGCTGGTGGCCAGGAAGAAGTACGTCTTCCTGTGCACCAACGCCATGCTGATGCGCAAGAAGATGGACAAGTTCACGCCCTCGCCGTACTTCGCGTTCGCCGTGCACATCGACGGCCTGCGTGAGCGGCACGACGAGTCCGTCGCCAAGGAGGGAGTGTTCGACGAGGCCGTGGAGGCCATCAAGGAGGCCAAGAAGCGCGGCTTCCGGGTCACCACCAACTCGACCTTCTTCAACACCGACACCCCGCAGACGATCATCGAGGTCCTCAACTTCCTCAATGACGACCTGAAGGTGGACGAGATGATGATCTCGCCCGCCTACGCCTACGAGAAGGCGCCCGACCAGGAGCACTTCCTGGGCGTGGAGCAGACCCGCGAACTGTTCAAGAAGGCCTTCGCGGGCGGCAACCGGCGGCGCTGGCGGCTCAACCACTCCCCGCTCTTCCTGGACTTCCTGGAGGGCAAGGTCGACTTCCCGTGCACGGCGTGGGCGATCCCCAACTACTCGCTGTTCGGCTGGCAGAAGCCCTGCTACCTGATGAGCGACGGGTACGTCACCACGTACCGGGAACTCATCGAGGACACCGACTGGGACTCCTACGGCCGCGGCAAGGACCCGCGTTGCGCCAACTGCATGGCGCACTGCGGCTACGAGCCGACCGCGGTCCTGGCCACCATGGGCTCCCTCAAGGAGTCCCTGCGGGCCGCCCGTGACACCGTCTCCGGAAACCGCGGGTGACGTCATGACCGCCATCTCCTTGGGCCTCCCCGAGGTGCCGGTCCGGCCGATCGCGGAGCGTCGCGTGTCGCGGCAGATCCAGGTCGGACCGGTGGCGGTCGGGGGCGGGGCACCCGTGTCCGTCCAGTCGATGACGACGACGCGTACGTCGGACATCGGCGCCACCCTGCAGCAGATCGCCGAACTCACCGCGTCCGGCTGCCAGATCGTCCGCGTCGCCTGTCCCACACAGGACGACGCGGACGCGCTGGCCACCATCGCGCGCAAGTCCCAGATCCCGGTGATCGCGGACATCCACTTCCAGCCGAAGTACGTGTTCGCCGCGATCGAGGCGGGCTGCGCGGCGGTCCGGGTGAACCCGGGCAACATCAAGCAGTTCGACGACAAGGTGAAGGAGATCGCGCGCGCCGCGAAGGACCACGGCACGCCGATCCGCATCGGGGTCAACGCCGGTTCGCTGGACCGACGGCTGCTCCAGAAGTACGGCAGGGCGACGCCCGAGGCGCTCGTCGAGTCGGCCCTGTGGGAGGCGTCGCTCTTCGAGGAGCACGGGTTCCGGGACATCAAGATCTCGGTCAAGCACAACGACCCGGTCGTGATGGTCAACGCCTACCGGCAGCTGGCCGCCCAGTGCGACTACCCGCTGCACCTGGGTGTCACGGAGGCGGGACCTGCCTTCCAGGGGACCATCAAGTCCGCGGTGGCCTTCGGGGCGCTGCTCGCCGAGGGCATCGGGGACACCATCCGGGTCTCCCTGAGCGCGCCGCCCGCCGAGGAGTGCAAGGTCGGCATCCAGATCCTCGAGTCGCTGAATCTCAGGCAGCGGCGGCTGGAGATCGTGTCCTGTCCCTCCTGCGGACGGGCCCAGGTCGACGTCTACAAGCTGGCGGACGAGGTCACGGCCGGCCTGGAGGGCATGGAAGTGCCGCTGCGCGTCGCGGTCATGGGCTGCGTCGTCAACGGACCGGGAGAGGCCAGGGAGGCGGACCTGGGGGTCGCCTCCGGCAATGGCAAGGGCCAGATCTTCGTCAAGGGCGAAGTCATCAAGACCGTGCCCGAGTCGAAGATCGTGGAGACCCTCATCGACGAGGCGATGAAGATCGCCGAGCAGATGGAGGCGGACGGCGTCGCGTCAGGCGAGCCGGAGGTCACGGTGCCGGGACAACCCACCGTCACCGCGAGTTAGCTGCAGCACGGACCGAGAGGGGGCCGAGCGTGACGATTCTGGAGAGCATCCGGGGACCACGCGACCTGAAGGCGCTGTCCGAGGCGGAGATAGGTCGACTGGGCGACGAGATCCGGGAGTTCCTGGTGCACGCGGTCGCCAGGACCGGCGGTCATCTGGGACCCAACCTGGGGGTGGTGGAACTCTCCATCGCGCTCCACCGGGTCTTCGAGTCGCCGGTCGACCGCATTCTGTGGGACACCGGCCATCAGAGCTACGTACACAAGCTGCTGACGGGGCGTCAGGACTTCTCCAAGCTGCGCGGCAAGGGCGGCCTGTCCGGCTACCCGTCGCGCGAGGAGTCCGAGCACGACATCATCGAGAACAGCCACGCGTCCACCGCGCTCGGCTGGGCCGACGGGCTCGCCAAGGCCCGCCAGGTGCAGGGGGAGAAGGGCCACGTCGTCGCGGTCATCGGCGACGGGGCCCTCACCGGCGGGATGGCGTGGGAGGCGCTGAACAACATCGCGGCCGCCAAGGACCGGCCGCTGATCATCGTCGTCAACGACAACGAACGCTCGTACTCGCCGACCATCGGCGGTCTCGCGAACCATCTGGCGACCCTGCGGACCACCGACAGCTACGAGAAGGTCCTGGCCTGGGGCAAGGACGTGCTGCTGCGCACGCCGGTCATCGGCGGCACCCTCTACGAGTCGCTGCACGGCGCGAAGAAGGGGTTCAAGGACGCCTTCGCGCCGCAGGGCATGTTCGAGGACCTGGGGCTGAAGTACGTCGGGCCGATCGACGGGCACGACGTGGGCGCGGTGGAGTCGGCGCTGCGGCGCGCGAAACGCTTCCACGGGCCCGTGCTCATCCACTGTCTGACCGAGAAGGGGCGCGGCTACGAGCCCGCGATCGCCCACGAGGAGGACCACTTCCACACGGTCGGTGTGATGGACCCGCTCACCTGCGAGCCCCTCGCGCCGTCCAACGGCCCTTCCTGGACCTCGGTGTTCGGCGACGAGATCGTACGGATCGGGGAGGCGCGCGAGGACGTCGTCGCGATCACGGCGGCCATGCTGCACCCGGTGGGACTCGCGAAGTTCGCGGAGAGGTTCCCCGACCGGGTGTGGGACGTGGGCATCGCCGAGCAGCACGCCGCGGTGTCCGCGGCCGGGCTCGCGACGGGCGGACTGCATCCGGTCGTCGCGGTGTACGCGACCTTCCTGAACCGTGCCTTCGACCAGCTGCTGATGGATGTCGCACTGCATCGCTGCGGAGTGACCTTCGTGCTGGACCGCGCCGGGGTCACGGGAGTTGACGGAGCGTCACACAACGGCATGTGGGACATGTCCATCCTCCAGGTCGTGCCGGGGCTCAGGATCGCCGCGCCGCGCGACGCCGACCAGCTGTGCGCCCAGTTGCGCGAGGCGGTCGCGGTGGACGACGCCCCGACCCTGATCCGGTTCCCCAAGGAATCGGTGGGGCCGGTCGTTCCGGCGGTCGACCGTGTGGGCGGCTTGGACGTCCTGCATCGCGGCGAGCGGCCCGAAGTGCTCCTCGTGGCCGTCGGCGTGATGGCACCGGTGTGCCTCCAGGCGGCGGAACTGCTGGAGGCGCGGGGCCTCAACTGCACGGTCGTGGACCCGCGTTGGGTCAAGCCCGTCGATCCCGCGCTGCCCGGCCTCGCCGCCGAGCACCGCCTGGTCGCCGTCGTCGAGGACAACAGCCGGGCGGCCGGCGTGGGCGCGGCGGTCGCGCTCGCCCTCGGAGACGCCGAAGTCGACGTACCCGTACGGCGGTTCGGGATCCCCGAGCAGTTCCTCGCGCACGCCAAACGCGGTGAGGTGCTCGCCGACATCGGTCTCACGCCGGTCGAGATCGCGGGGCGGATCAGCGCGAGCCTGGCCACTCGGGAGGCGCGCTCGACGGTCATGGAGGCCGAACCCGCGGTCGAGGGGCCGGTCCCGGAGGGGCGGGCCGTGAACGGGCAGGCCGCTGCGGGCAAGGCCTCCGTGTCGGGCGCCTCGAAGGCTCGGTCCGCCGGGCAGAGTGCTGCGAAGGCGCAGCCCGCCAGGCAGCGCGTCGCGAAGAGGCAGCCTGCCAAGAAGCCGGCGGGCAAGGAGCACGCGTCCAAGGAGAAACAGGAATGACCACCAGCAAGCCCCAGGAGTTCGACCTCGCGGGTCTCCTCGCCGAGCGCGGGGCCGAGCGCTACGAGCTGCATGCCAAGCACCTGAACCACCAACTGCCGCGCATGCTGCACACCATCGGCTTCGACAAGGTCTACGAGCGGGCCGAGGGCGCGTACTTCTGGGACGCGGACGGCAATGAGTACCTGGACATGCTGGCCGGGTTCGGGGTGATGGGTCTGGGCCGCCATCACCCCGTCGTCCGCAAGGCGCTGCACGACGTCCTCGACGCCCAGCTCGCCGACCTCACCCGGTTCGACTGCCAGCCGCTGCCCGGGCTGCTGGCGGAGAAGCTGCTCACGCACAGTCCGCATCTGGACCGGGTGTTCTTCGGCAACAGCGGTACGGAGGCCGTGGAGACCGCGCTGAAGTTCGCCCGGTACGCGACCGGGAAGCCGCGCGTCCTGTACTGCACGCACGCCTTCCACGGCCTGACCACCGGGTCCCTGTCCGTGAACGGCGAGGACGGCTTCCGGGACGGCTTCGCCCCGCTGCTGCCCGACACGGCCGTCTCCCTCGGTGATCTCGACGCGCTGGCAAGGGAGTTGAAGAAGGGCGACGTCGCCGCGCTGATCGTCGAGCCGATCCAGGGCAAGGGCGTGCATGAGCCGCCGCCCGGATATCTGCGCGGCGCACAGGAGTTGCTGCGCAAGCACAAGGCACTGCTCATCGCGGACGAGGTGCAGACGGGGCTCGGGCGGACCGGGGACTTCTACGCCTATCAGCACGAGGAGGGTGTCGAGCCGGATCTGGTCTGTGTGGCCAAGGCGCTGTCCGGCGGCTATGTGCCGGTCGGGGCGACGCTCGGCAAGGACTGGATCTTCAAGAAGGTCTACTCGACCATGGACCGCGTCCTCGTGCACTCCGCGAGCTTCGGGGCCAACGCGCAGGCCATGGCGGCGGGCCTCGCCGTGCTGTCCGTCATGGAGAACGAGCAGATCGTGGCCAACGCCCGCGCCACGGGAGAGCAGTTGAAGTCCCGGCTCGCGGCGCTCGTCGACAAGTACGAACTGCTGAGCGACGTCCGCGGTCGTGGGCTGATGATCGGCATCGAGTTCGGGCGGCCCAAGTCGCTGAAACTGCGCAGCCGTTGGACGATGCTGCAGGCCGCGCGGAAGGGGCTGTTCGCCCAGATGGTGGTCGTGCCGCTGCTCCAACGGCACCGGATCCTCACCCAGGTCTCCGGCGATCACCTGGAGGTGATCAAGCTGATCCCGCCGCTGGTCGTCGGGGAGCGGGACGTCGACCGGTTCGTGGAGGCCTTCACCGCGGTGATGGACGACGCGCACAGCGGGGGCGGGCTGATGTGGGACTTCGGGAAGACGCTGGTGAAGCAGGCGGTCGCCAACCGGTAGGGCCCTCTGCCGCAGGGCCGGCCCCGTCGCCGTGAAACCGGCTTTTTGCCTCTGAGGTAAGAAATTTGCCTCAGAGGCAAGCCTCCGGCTCAATGGAGACATGAACCCTGTCAAGGGTACGGGCCCTTCCGAGCCGGGGGCGGCCGACGAGCTGCCCGCGGTCGCACCGCAACTGCGTGCGCTGCGGCGCCGTGCCTCTCTCACCCTGGAGTCCGCGGCCGGCGCCGCCGGGCTCTCGCCCGCGCATCTGTCCCGGCTGGAGACCGGACAGCGCCAGCCCTCGCTGCCGATGCTGCTCGCACTGGCCCGCATCTACGGCACGACCGTCTCCGAGCTGCTCGGCGAGACGGTCGCCGAGCGGGACGCCGTCGTGCGCGCCGCCGACATGGAGCCCACCCGGGCCGGTGGCTGGACGTACTGGCAGGCCGGTGCGGCGGGCCGGGGCATGCAGTCCCTGCGGGTGCACGTCCCGTACGGGGCCCAGGGCGACATCGTGCGCGTCCACCCCGGGGAGGAGTGGCTGTACGTCCTGGAGGGGCGGCTGCGGCTGCGCCTCGGGGACACCGCGCACGTCCTCGCGCCCGGCGACAGCGCGCACTTCGACTCGCTTACCCCGCACCGGATCGCCGCCGCGGACCGGGACGGGGCCGAGCTCCTCTTCGTACACACCCTGCTGCAGAGCCCCACGGCCACCCTGTGCCTCGGGCCGACGACCCCTGGAGAGACGCCATGAAGGACATGGAGGAGAAGTTCCCGCGCGCTCTGTGGGTGCGGCTCATCATCTACGTGGCGGTCGGGCACATCTTCGCCGCCTTCATCTACCTGCTGTTCTCGCTCGGAGCCCAGGGGCAGTGAGCAGTAGCGCACTCCGAGGGCGGGATGTGGGATGCGGGGGCCGGGTCGGCCGTCGGGCGGGCGGGCTGTCGGTCAGTCGAGGAACCGCTCCCGCAGGCGCTCCCGGATCTCGGGGGTGACGCCCAGGCCCTGCTCCAGATACGCGTCCACCCCGCCCCACTTCTCGTCGATCGTGTCGAACGCCGCCTGCAGGTACTCGGCGCGCGCGTCGAAGAGGGGGCTGAGCAGCTCCATCACCTCGGGTGAGTACGCCGAGGCGGAGGACTTGCTGCGGTGCACCTTGTAGCGGCGGTGCGTCGCGTTCGACTCCAGATAGTCCGCGACGATGGCCTCGCGCTCGACGCCGAGGGCGAGCAGGGTCACGGCGATGGAGATGCCGGCCCGGTCCTTGCCCGCCGCACAGTGCATCAGGGCGGGGACGCTGTCCTCGGCCATCGAGTGCAGCACTTGGCGGTGCTCGGCCGTGCGCTCCTTGATTATCGCGCGGTAGGAACCGATCATCCGGTCCGCCGCCTTGCCGTCCCCGAGGATCGAGCGCAGCTGGTCCAGGTCGCCGTCCCGGACCATCGTCCAGAACTCCGCGCCGTGCGCCGGGTCGGTCAGCGGGAGATTGACGTTCCGCACGCCGGGCAGCTCGACGTCCTGCCCCTCCAGCTTCTGGTCGGCGGCATTGCGGAAGTCGAAGATCGTGTGCAGGCCCAGGGACGCGAGGAACTCGGCGTCCGACTCCGTCGCGTGCGCGAGATGGCCACTGCGGAACAGCTTTCCGTACGCCACCCGCCGGCCGTCCACCGTCGGCAGGCCGCCCACATCACGGAAGTTGCGCACTCCAGCCAGCTCGGGCTCGGTCGACGGGACCTGCTGCGTCACGGGGGCTCCTCCCATTCGGCTGCCGACGCGGCTCGTCGGCGAGGTGCGTTCTCGACGATACGACATCGATTCGTAGGCCAATGAGTTGTCCACAGGCGTTGCCGCGGACGTACGCGGCACATAATGATGTTGATGATTGAGCGTGCCTGTTCGGATCTGTGAGGGTTTGATGTTGGAGATCGGCGAAGACGGTCGTACGTGGCTTCTTTCGGGCCCGGCGAGCAGTTATGCCCTGCGGCTCGGCGAGGACGACGCGCTGCTGCATCTGCACTGGGGTCCGCGTATCGCGCTCGCCGACGCCGAGGCACTCGCCGCCGGCCCGGGACCGGAGTACTGGGCCTTCGAGGCCACCCTCGACGGACACGAGGAGTACCCGGTGGAGGGCGGCCCCCGTTTCGTACGGCCCGCCCTGTCCGTGCGGACGGACGAGCGGCGCGGCACCGAGTGGCGCTTCGAGACGTACGAGGCCGACGGCGACGAGCTGCGGCTGCGGTTCTCCGACTCCGGGCTCGGGATCACGCTGCACTACCGGATGCGGGCCGGGACCGACGTCGTGGAGAGGTGGGTGACCCTCGACAACGAAGGGCCCGCCCTGGAGGTGCTGCGCGCCGACTCCGCGGCCTGGACGCTGCCGCAGCGCGACGGCTGGCGGCTGTCCCAGCTGCACGGGCGGTGGGCGGCCGAGTCCCGGCTCGTACGCTCCGAACTCACCTACGGTGAGAAGGTCATCGGCAGCCGGCGTGGGCACACCTCGCACCAGCACCTGCCGTGGGTCGCCCTGGACGCCGACGGGGCGGCCACCGAGGAGCGGGGCGAGGTCTACGGCTGCGCCCTCGCCTGGTCGGGCACCTGGCGGATCGCCGTGGCGCAACTCCCGGACGCGCGCGTGCAGATCACCGGCGGCGTCGGGTACGACGACTCGGGGCTGCTGCGGCTGGAGCCGGGGGAGAGCTTCGTCACACCCGTCTTCGCGGGGCTGTGGAGCGACGGCGGATTCGGCGGCGCGAGCCGTGCCTGGCACGCCTACCAGCACGCGTATGTGATCCCGGACGCGGACAGGCATCGGCCGGTGCTCTACAACTCCTGGGAGGCCACGGAGTTCGACATCTCCGAGGAGCAGCAGGGGGCGCTGGCGCGGCGGGCCGCCGAGATGGGGGTCGAGCTGTTCGTGGTCGACGACGGCTGGTTCGGGGCGCGCACCAGCGACCGGGCCGGGCTCGGCGACTGGACGCCCAACCCCGACCGCTTCCCGGCCGGCCTCAAGCCCCTCGCCGACGAGGTGCACGCGCTGGGGATGCAGTTCGGGATCTGGGTCGAGCCCGAAATGGTCAATCCGGACAGCGAGCTGTACCGCGCGCACCCCGACTGGGTGCAGTTCCAACCAGGACGAAAGAGGACGGAGCTGCGCAATCAGCTCGTTCTGAACCTCGCCCGTGAGGACGTCCAGGAGTACCTCTGGGAGCAGCTCGACACACTGCTCTCCAGTGCGCCGATCGACTATGTGAAGTGGGACTTCAACCGCTGCTTCACGGACGCGGGGTGGCCCGGCGAGGCCTACCCGCAGCGGCTCTGGGTGGACCATGTGCACGCCCTGTACCGCCTCTTGGACCGGCTGAGGGAGGCCCACCCGGGCGTCGCCTTCGAGTCCTGCTCGGGCGGCGGCGGCCGTATCGACCTGGGGATCATGGCGCGTACGGACCAGGTGTGGACCTCGGACAACACCGACCCGCTCGACCGGCTCGCCATCCAGCACGGCTTCACCCAGGTGCATCCCGCGCGGACCATGGCTGCCTGGGTCACCGACAGCCCGAACGTCCAGCTCAACGGCCGCGTCAGTTCGTTGCGCTTCCGCTTCGTCAGTGCGATGGCCGGAGTGCTCGGTGTCGGCGGCGATCTGACCCGCTGGAGCGACGAGGAGCTGGCCGAGGCGCGGACCTGGGTGGAGCTCTACAAGGAGATCCGGCCCGTCGTGCAGGGCGGGGACCTCCACCGGCTGCGGGCGCCGGAGGGTGGCCTGAGCGCCGTCCAGTACACGCGTGACGGCGAGGTCGTCGTCCTCGCCTGGCTCCAGGCCCAGCACTACGGCGAGCCGGTCGCTCCGGTGCGACTGTGCGGACTCGACCCGGCAGCGGCGTACGAATGCCTCGAAACGGGCGAAGTCCACCGAGGTGCGGTGCTGTTGCATCACGGGTTGCGGACGGGGCTGCAAGGTGACCTTGATGCGGCAGTTTTCCGGCTGCGTCGCATGTGACTGTTGTGTCCGTAATGGAGCCTAAGTTCCAACTCGCTCTGGAATAAAGGCTCCTGAAACGGCACTCCGTGAGCAGCGTCATATTCGTGACGGTCCGCTGTCGCCATGTTCACGTGATTCAGCTGTGTTTTCAGGGATTTAACAAACGGGGGAGATCCCTGCTTTACGCAGCGTGACCGTCATTTCGGTCAGGGATCAAGAGAACGGGGCACACAGGAAACCCCAAAGGTTGTTACTGCGTCTTCATGTCGCTTACGTTCGCCACCAATCCGGACGGACGCCCAATCCTGCCGCCGCCCGGAATCCGCTCACCCACCCGTACACGGCAGGAGCGGGGGACCCACAGGTAGAACGCCTGTTCCGGTCTCCGGAACGGCTAGGGGTTAAGTCGTGCGCAAACACGGCCGGGCATCTCCAGCTCGCACCCGACAGCTCACCTCGCAGGCGCCGGAGAGGAATTCGCCATGCCCGCGAAGGGTAAGCACCGCCGTCCCAAGTCCCAGCGTTTCACCCGCTCCATAGCCGTCGCAGGAACCGGCGGCGCGGCGCTCGCCCTTCCGCTGCTCGGCGCGACCGGAGCGCACGCCGCGACTCCGCAGTCCGCCGCCGATTCCGTGGCGAGCGTCTCGAATGTCGCGAGCAAGGCCGCCGAATCCGCGCCTGCCGCCGCCGACAAGAAGGCCGAGGCGAAGAAGGCCGCGGCCAAGACCTATTCCGTGCGTGCGGGCGACTCACTGTCGAAGATCGCCGACACGCAGGACGTCAGCGGTGGCTGGAAGAAGCTGTACGAGGACAACCGCAAGGCGATCGGCGGTGACCCGGCGCTCATCCACCCGGGCCTGAAGCTGTCGATCGGCAAGGCCGCCGCCACGTCGAGCTCCGACTCCGGCGCCTCCAAGGCCACCCAGTCCTCCGCGAAGAAGGCGGCCGCCCCCAAGGCCGCCGCCGCCCCCAAGGCCGCGGACGACGCCAGCGCCGCCGGCTTCACGCTGCCGGTCGCGGGCGCGAGCGTCGGCACCCCGTACAAGATGTCGGGCAGCATGTGGTCCAGCGGGTACCACACCGGCGTCGACTTCGTGGTGCCGACCGGCACGTCCCTCAAGTCCGTCGGTGCGGGCACGGTCGTCTCGGCCGGCTGGGGCGGCGCGTACGGCAACCAGGTCGTCATCCAGCTCGACGACGGCCACTACGCCCAGTACGCCCACCTCTCCTCCCTCTCCGTCTCGGCCGGACAGGCCGTGACCGAGGGCCAGCAGGTCGGCCTCTCCGGCGCGACCGGCAACGTCACCGGCCCGCACCTGCACTTCGAGATCCGCACCACCCCGGACTACGGCTCGGACGTGGACCCGCTGGCCTACCTGCGCGGCAAGGGCGTCTCCATCTGACCCGACGCCGGGCACGCCCCATGCGGCGTACCACTCCGCTCGTCTCCGAAGGCCGGACCCTGTGATCCCCGGGGTCCGGCCTTCGGTGTTGCGGTTCTGTGGCATGGCCGGGCGGTGTATCGACAGGGGTGCGGAAGCCGGGACACAGTGATCTCCGCAAGCGCTTTCTACGCGCCTTCCACGCCATGGAGGTCCCTATGACGACCACACGCAGAGCGTTCGGAGTCCTGGCCGCCGGTGCCGCACTCACGGCACTCGTCCCCACGCAGACCGCGGGCGCCGCGGTACGTCACCGTCCGGGGCGGCTCATCGCCCGCGACGACTTCCGGCACGGCCTCGGTCAGTGGGCGACGGAACTGCAGGCCGGCGGCAGCGTCACCGCGTCCCGGGGCGTCCTGGAGATGGACGTGCCGAGCGGCGCGACCGTGTGGTTCAAGCGAAGGCTCCAGGGTCCGTACGTCCTGGAGTACACCGCCACACCGGTCTCCGCGGGCGGCGTCAACGACCGGGTCTCGGACCTCAACAACTTCTGGAACGCCACGGACGTCCGCTCCCCGAACGACATCTTCGCCACGCACCGGGGCGGCGCGCTCGAAGAGTACGACCACCTCACGACGTACTACGCCGGATACGGCGCCAACACCAACACCACGACCAGGCTGCGCCGTTACGTCGGTCGGGCGGGTGTGCGGCCGCTCGTCCTCGACTACACGGAGCCCCTGCTCACGGCGAACGAACCCAACCGGGTCCGGATCGTCTCGAACGGCTCGACGGTCCAGTGGTGGAACAACGGGCGGCTCGTCCTCGACTTCGTGGACCAAGAGCCGTACACGAGCGGGCACTTCGCGTTCCGGACCGTGTGGAGCCACTTCAGGATCACGGACTTCAGGGTGCGGGAGCTGCGACAACGTCCCTGAACGAGCCCCTTATTCCGGGATTGACCAACACTTGACGAGTGGCTTATCTCACCGCGCGTCAACCCCTTCCTACGGTCGCGTAGCTCACACCCGAAGGTGAATCATGGCCCGATGTGGCAGACGATTCGAAGAATGACAACAGATCAGTGATCGGGTCGTACGTGGCGGTGGGGGACAGCTTCACCGAGGGCGTCGGCGACCTTGGCCCGGACGGGGCGTTCGTCGGCTGGGCCGACCGGTTCGCGGTGCTTCTCGCGGACCGCCGGCCCGAGGGCGACTTCGACTACACCAACCTCGCCGTCCGCGGGAAACTCCTCGACCAGATCGTCGAGGACCAGTTGACGCGCGCGAAGGAGCTCGCGCCGGACCTGGTCTCCTTCTGCGCGGGCGGCAACGACATCATCCGGCCGGGCACCGATCCCGACGAGGTCGCGGAGCGCTTCGAGCGTGCCGTCGCGGACCTCACGTCGGCCGTCGGCACGGTCCTCGTGACCACCGGCTTCGACACCCGTGGCGTACCCGTGCTCAAGCACATGCGCGGCAAGATCGCCACGTACAACCTCCATATCCGGGCCATCGCCGACCGGTACGGCTGTCCCGTGCTCGACCTGTGGTCCCTCAAGACCATCCAGGACCGGCGGGCCTGGGACGGCGACCGGCTCCATCTGTCGCCCGAGGGGCACACGAGGGTCGCCCTGCGGGCAGGGCAGGTCCTCGGCCTGGAAGTGCCCGCGGACCCCGACCAGCCGTGGCCCCCGCTGCCGCCGCGCGGCACGCTCGAAATGCGGCGCGACAACATCCACTGGGCGCGCGAGTACCTGGTGCCCTGGATCGGGCGGCGACTGCGCGGGGAGTCCTCCGGGGACCGTGTGGTGGCGAAGGGGAGCCTGTCGCCCGGTGACATCAGGATGCGGATCGAGCCGGTGGCTTGAAGGTCCGGGGGCCTAAGGGCCTTCGGAGGCGGACCGCGGTTCGACCGGTGGCCCGAATGCCCGCGGAGGGGCGGGGCTTTCCTGACGGGTGACGTCGGGGAAGCCCCGCGCTTTCTTTGTGGGTGAGGCCGAACCGTCTCCCGGCCGGTGATGCCGAGGAAGCCCCGTCGTCCCTCGGCGGTGATGTGAACGCGGGGATGTGAACGGGGGCGCGCTGTTCCTCGCCCGTGAACCGGCGGTACGTCGGTAAGTCGGTACGTCGACTCAGGCGCCCGGAGTCGTCAGCGCCTCGCGGTCCAGGCCCAGCTCCCGGGCCAGTGCCTCGTCCACCCACTCCTGGGTGCGGGCGCGTGACACCGCGCCGGGGTACGCCGTCATCTGGACGGCGAGCCCGTCCAGCAGGGCGGTGAGGCGCAGGGCCGTACCGGTGGGGTCCGGGCAGTGGAACTCGCCCGAGGCGACGCCCTCCGCGATGACCTCGGTGATCGCGGCCTTCCACTGCCGGTCGAGGTCACGGGTGACGTCCCGCAGTGCGGGATCGCGCAGCGCCACCGCCCAGCCCTCGATCCACAGCCGCCAGCCCTTGGCCTGTCCGGTGGGCGCGTACCAGCGGACCGCAGCCCGCAGCCGGCGCAGCGCGGTCGTCCGGCGGCCGAGCAGCTTGCGCAGATGGGCGAGGTCGTCCTCGGCCGCGTACGTGAACGCGGCAGCGACGAGTTTCTCTTTCGTCGAGAAGTGATAGAGCACCAGCGCGTTGCTCACCCCGAGCGAGGTCGCCACATCGGCGATCCGCACCGCGGACACGCCCCGCTCCTCGATCTGCTGGATGGCGGCCCGCAGCAGTTCCTCACGCCGCTCCGCCACGCTCAACCGCACTCTTGCCACCGGGCAACCCTATTGCGTCGCTCCGGGCCGCGCCGGTGGAGGGTCGGTTACCGGCCGCGGCCGGGCCGTCACCGTTCTCGTCCGGCCGTGCCCGCGGGCGTCAGCGGTACCAGCCGAACCGCTCCGCGATCACCGGCAGCCGGTCCGCGACGATCGCGTGCGCGGCCGCCCGCGGTGTCGTCCCGTCGGCCTCCGCGCGCGCGAGCGTCCGGTCGATCAGGGCACGCATCGAGCGCCGCGTGTACGCGAACGCCTCGTCCGCGTCGGCCCCGATGTCGCCGAACAGCGTCCACCACCACCAGGCGTTGGTCCCGGAGTTGACCACGACGTCCGGCAGGACGGTGACACCGCGGCCGGCGAGCAGCTGCTCAGCGCCCGGCAGGACGGGCATGTTGGCGGCCTCGACGATCCAACGGGCCGTGATCCGCCCCTGGTTGGTGGTGTCGATCGTGTACGAGACCGCCGCCGGCACCAGTACGTCGGCATCGGCGGACAGCCAGGCGTCGCCGGGCAGTTCGCGGTCGCCCTGACGCAGCACCGCGCGGTCGATCGTTCCGTACGAGTCCCGGGCGGCGAGCAGCGCGTCGACGTCGAGCCCTCCGGGGTTCGCGATCGTGCCCTTCACGTCGGCGACGGCCACGACGCTGAGCCCAGCGCGCGTGAGGAAGCGGGCCGTGGCCCCGCCCATCGTGCCCAGACCCTGCACGGCGACCCGGGTCCCCTCGTACGCGACCCCGGCCCGGTCCAGGGCCGCGAGGACCGACTCGGCCACCCCGCAGCCGCCGACCAACTCGTCGAGCCCGATGCCGTCCACCTCGACGGCGAACGCGTCCGCCAGCCGCCGCCTGGCCGCCGCCTCGTCGTCGAGCAGCGGATACACGGCCTGGATCGACGACACGAGCCCCGCCTCCGCCGCGGCCCGGTCGACGAGGTCCTGGGTGAGGCCGAGATCCTCCCCGGTGGTCCACATGCTCTCGATGTACGGGCGCATGGCGCGCAGATAGCGCACGAGCAGGCCGTACGCCTCCGGGGCCTGGGGATCGCAGTCGATGCCGCCCTTGGCGCCGCCCAGCGGCACATAGCGGCTCTCGGGGTTGTAGTGCAGGGCCTCTTTCATGGTCATGCCACGGGCGAGCCCGGCGACCTCGTCCAGCGTGCAGCCCGCCCGCATGCGCAGACCGCCGCTGGAGACGCCGCGTACCAGCCGGTCCACGACCAGGTGCCCCTGACGGCCGGTGACGTGGTCCGTCCAGGTGAGCGTCATCAACGGGCTGCTGTCCTGGGCGGTCATGGGGCTCCTCGGGAACGGGGATCTGGGAACGGGGATCTGGAACAGGGAAACGGGGAAACAAGCGGAATCAGGGGAACAAGGTGACAGGTTCGGAGCGTTTGACCGGCGTGAGGCCGGGTGCGCACCGCGCCCCGGTGCTGCACCGGCTGGCTTTACTGAATGGTCGGTCAGTATCGAAAGTGCTGCATGTATCTGTCAACATACTGAATGGATCTTCAGTAGAACGTGATCTCGTATTCGATGGATCCCGCCATGGCCCGCGCGGAAACCGCCCTGCCACACGCCCGACCCGGCGCTGTCAGAGGCGGCGACCATAATGGAAAGTCAGACCGACTCCACCTGGAGGTGCCGTGACCGGTTCCCGTTCCCTGAGCTCCGGGCTCCGTGCGCTGCGGCCCGCCGCGTTCGGCGCGGATCCGAGCGGTGAGCGCATGGAGCGCATCCGCAGATCGCCGAACTACGCGGACGGCGTCTTCCGGAATCCCGAGGGCGCACCCCGGCCCGACGGCGCCATGCTCGAGTTCGCGCGGTCGTTCTTCCGTAAGGAGGAGCGTGTCCGCCGCGCCCCGGCTGGCACGGTGCCGGTGCATGCCACGACCCTCGCGGACCTGGCCAGGCCACCGGCCGACGGACTGCGGCTGACGTGGATGGGGCACTCGAGCGTCCTCGCCGAGATCGACGGGCACCGGGTGCTCTTCGACCCCGTCTGGGGCGAGCGCTGCTCCCCGTTCGCCTTCGCCGGTCCCAAGCGGCTGCACCCCGTGCCCCTCCCGCTGGAGGCGCTCGGCCCGGTCGACGTGGTCGTCATCTCCCACGACCACTACGACCACCTGGACCTGCCCACGATCAAGGCCCTGGCCGGTACGGACACGGTGTTCGCGGTGCCCCTCGGCGTCGGCGCCCACCTGGAGCACTGGGGCGTCTCCCCGGACAGGCTGCGCGAGCTCGACTGGCACGAGACGACGAAGGTCGGCGGAATCTCCCTGACCGCCACACCCGCCCGCCACTTCTGCGGCCGCGGTCTGCGCAACACGCAGCACACCCTCTGGGCCTCCTGGGCCGTGGCCGGGGACGAGCACCGGATCTACCACAGCGGTGACACCGGGTACTTCGCCGGTTTCGCGGACATCGGCGCCGAGCACGGCCCCTTCGACGCCACGATGATCCAGATCGGCGCGTACAGCGAGTTCTGGCCCGACATCCACATGACGCCCGAGGAGGGCATGCGGGCCCATCTGGACCTCCAGGGCGGCCGGCCCAGCGGCGTGATGATGCCGATCCACTGGGCGACGTTCAACCTCGCGGCGCACCCCTGGGCCGAGCCCGGTGAGGGCACCGTCACCGCCGCCCGCGCGGTCGGCGCCCGGATCGCGCTGCCCCGGCCCGGCGAGCCCTTCGAGCCGACCGCGGAGACCGTCCCGACCGAGCCCTGGTGGCGCGGTGTGGCGGTCGTCCCGGAAGGCGGCTGGCCCGCCGTCGAGGAGACGGTGCGTGACACACCGCGTGACACCAAGGAGGACACCGGAGACCCGGAAACCGTCCCCGCGGGGTGACGCGGAAGCGCGCGGAGGCATTCGAAGGCAATCGGCGAGGGCCGAGGAGCATCCTGCTCCTCGGCCCTCGCCGATTTTTGCTGACCGCTTCTGACCAGGTCTGATCGGTTCGCCAGTGCACGGGAACGGACGTGCGAGGGGTTTATCGGCCTGTCGTACGAACCCTCATACCAGAGCGGGACGCAGGCCGCCGGACTTTGTCAACTGCCCACCGCACATGATGCGGTGGCGACTACTGTGAGTGGCCGCTGAGCGACACAGGGCCGAATTCTTCGACTCTCTCGACCGGCGCAGCGATGGCGCGTGTCCCAGTCGGCGCATGCCTCGGTCGCAGAACCCGCGGGAGCCCCCACGGCCCCGACACACCAGTACGAGGACGTCGATGTCTCACCTTCGCGCACCGGCCGCACGCGCAGACCGCCGCGAGGGCGGGCGGCACGGGCGACCGGCCGCCCGTACCGCCCCCACGCTGCCCGAGACCCATATACGGCCCCAGCTCCTCCGCCTCGCGGTCCTGCCGCCCATCGCGGTGGCCCTCAGCGCCAGCGCCGCCGTGCTCTTCACCGTCCGCACGACCGCCGCACGGCCCGGCCCCACTCTGTGGATCGTGCTCGGCGGAGCCGTCGCGGTCGCCCTCGCGGGCATCGTGATCGCCGCCGTGGCCGCCGACCGCGCCGCCAGGTCCGTACACGAGCGCGTCGGCACGCTGCGCCGCGCCAGCGCCCGCGGCCAGTCCGATCTGCGTGCACTCGTCGAGACCCTGCGCCGGGGCGAGGGGCCGCCCGAGCGCCCACCCGTCGGTCGGCCCGTCCCGGACGCCGACGAGTTCGACCTGTTGGAGGACGACCTGGCGCGCGCCCACGACGGCGCCGTGAGTGCCGTCGTCCAGGCCGCCCAGCTCTCCAGCCAGGCGGGCAGCGAGCAGAAGGTCGAGGTCTTCGTCAATCTGGCGCGGCGGCTGCAGTCGCTGGTGCACCGCGAGATCTCGATCCTCGACGAGCTGGAGAACGAGATCGAGGATCCGGACCTGCTCAAGGGTCTGTTCCACGTCGACCACCTCGCCACCCGAATCCGGCGGCACGCCGAGAACCTCGCCGTGCTCGGCGGAGCCGTGTCGCGCCGGCAGTGGAGCAACCCGGTCTCCATGACCGAGGTGCTGCGCTCCGCGATCGCCGAGGTCGAGCAGTACTCGCGGGTCAAGCTCGTACCGCCGATCGACGGCACCGTGCGCGGGCACGCCGTCGCCGACGTGATCCATCTGCTGGCCGAACTCGTCGAGAACGCCACGGTGTTCTCGGCCCCGCACACCCAAGTGCTGCTGCGGGCCAACGTCGTCACGTCCGGGCTCGCCGTCGAGGTCGAGGACCGCGGGCTCGGGATGCCGCTCGCCGAGCAGCACAAGATGAACGCGCTGCTCGCCGATCCGGATCAGGTGAACGTCGCGAGCCTGCTGCAGGACGGCCGCATCGGCTTGTTCGTGGTCTCACAGCTCGCGCGCCGCCACGGGATCGTCGTGCGGCTGCAGACCAACATCTACGGCGGCGTACAGGCCGTACTGGTCGTGCCGCAGGCGCTGCTGGGGGCGGAGGGGGAGCAGGCGGCCGGGGGTGGGGCCGATGCGGGGCCCCGTTCCGGCGCTCAGGCTGGATCTGCGGCTGGGCCTGTGGCCGGGGCCGTGGCTGGTTCCGGGGGTGGGTCTCCTCGGGAGGTCACGGCAGGGGGTGCTGGTGCTGGGGCCCGGGTGTTGGGGCAGGGTGCTTCCGGGCGTGAGGGGGCGGCTGGGCGTGGTGGGCCCGTGCATGGAGGTTCCGCACATGGTGCGCAGGCACATGCCGCTTCGACATATGCCGGTTCGGCACCTGCCGGTGCGGCACGAGGTACCTCGGTGCATGGTGCTTCGGGACAGGGCGCCTTGGCGCATGGTGCTTTGGTGCCCGGGGTTCCAGAACATGCCGCTCCGACACATGCTGCTCAGGCACATGCCGCTCCGGTACATGGGCCTGCGGCACACAGTGCTTCGGCGCACAGCTCTTCAACACATGAGGCCGCGGTTTCTCGTGGCATGTCGGCACAGGAGTCGCCGCCGAGGAGCGCGCCTCGCCACGGCACGCCGGGGCAGGACACGTCAGCCCACGACGCTCCACCACATGGCACCCCACCACATGGCACGCCCGCACATGGGAGCCCGGCACATGAGAGCCCAGCACATGGGACCTCGGCTCACGGGAGCCCGGCAGAGGGGACACCGGCTCACGGAACACCTGCCTATGCGGCGCCCGCCCACGGGACGCCGGTCCATGGGACCCCTGACCACGGGAGTCCGGCTTACGGAACTCCCGCCCACGGGACGCCCGCCCATGGCAGCCCGGCCCACGAAGCTCCCGTCCACGGGACCCCGATCTCCGTACCGGGTGTGGTTCCGGGCGCGTCCGTCGACGTACCGCGGGCGGCGTTTCACGACGCCGCGTCGTATCCGTCGCACGACGGCCACGGCGTGCGGGCCGCCGTGCCGGCGCAGCCGCGGCGGGACGGCGCGGCGGGCGGGCTGTCGGTCGTGAGCGGTGGTGCTCCGTCCCCGCTCCCGGTGCGCGGGGCCGAGACGCGGGCCAACCCGGCGGAGGCCGTGCCCGGCATCCGTCCCGGCGATCGGCGGTTCGTCGCCGAGAACACGGTCACGCCGCCGACCCCGCGCGGCGGAGTCGTGCGCGGCACCATGAGCAAGCCCCAACTGCCCAGACGGCGGGCCCAGGAGCACCTCGTGCCCGAGCTGCGCGACGGACCCGCACCCCGGCCGGACTCCGAACTCCACGTAGGTCACGACCCCGGTCTGATGGCGGCGTTCCAGCGCGGCATCGGGCTCGCCGAGGCCCAGTTCCGGGACTCGGCCCACATGGATGAAACGCCCATAGGGGAAGCGCACCCGGCGCACCCGGCGCACGAACCACCCGAGGCGCACGCGGCGCACGAGACGGCGCCCGCACCAGGTCATGACCTCACCGCCCGGCACGACGGGAGCACACCAGCCGGATGAACCACGCCACCCCCACCCCCACTTCCGCTCCCGCACACCTTCGTACTTCAAGGAGTCGATCCCCCATGGCGAGCGATGTGCCGACCGTGCACGCATCCGACCTCGACTGGCTGATGAGCGGCCTGGTGCAGCGCGTACCGCACACCAGGAGCGCCGTGTTGCTCTCCTGCGACGGCCTCGTGAAGTCGGTGCACGGGCTCGACCCCGACAGCGCCGACCACATGGCGGCCCTGGCCTCCGGGCTCTACTCCCTGGGCCGCAGCGCGGGCGTCCGTTTCGGCGACGGCGGTGACGTACGCCAGGTCGTCGTCGAACTGGACTCGACCCTGCTCTTCGTGTCCACCGCGGGCTCCGGTACCTGTCTTGCCGTGCTCGCCGGACGCGACGCCGACGCGGCCGTGCTCGGCTATGAGATGGCCATGCTGGTCAAGAGCGTCCGCCCGTACCTGATGACCGCGCCGAGGCAGCACTCCGTCGAACCGTCGGCGATGAGGCCTTGAGCGTGACCTCGGCCGGCGACGGGCCCTGGCTTGATGACGCGGCCGGACGCCTTGTCCGTCCCTACCAGGTCAGCAACGGCCGGACCCGGCCGAGCACCGCGCTCGATCTTCTGTCGCAGGTGATGGCCACCGGCGTCACCCCTCTCGGCTACCTCGGCCCCGAGCACGCCCAGGCACTCGAACTGTGCCGGGACCCCGTCTCGGTCGCCGAGGTCGCCGCACATCTGAGACTCCCCGCCGCGGTGACCAAGGTGCTGCTGTCCGATCTCGTCGACTGCGGGGCGCTGTCCATGAAGCCCCCGACCTTCCACCACAACCCCACTGACCGGTCTCTTCTGGAGGCAGTGCTCGATGGACTACGACGACAGCTCTGACCCCTTTCCCACCGCCTTGAAGATCCTGGTGGCGGGAGGGTTCGGAGTGGGAAAGACCACCTTCGTCGGCGCGGTGAGCGAGATCGCGCCGCTCAGCACGGAGGAGTTGCTGACCACGGTCGGCGCCGCGACCGACAATCTCGAAGGCGTCGAGAACAAGGTCGAGACGACCGTCGCGATGGACTTCGGCCGTATCACCCTCGATCAGGAACACGTGTTGTACCTGTTCGGCACGCCCGGACAGGAGCGGTTCTGGTTCATGTGGGACGAGCTCTCCGAAGGCGCGCTCGGCGCGGTCATCCTCGCCGACACCCGCCGCCTGGAGGACTGCTTCGCCGCCGTCGACTTCTTCGAACAGCGCGGCCTGGGATTCATCGTCGCCGTCAACGAGTTCGACGGAGGATTCCGCTACGACCCGGAGGAGGTGCGGGCGGCCATCGACCTCGACCCGGAGGTGCCGGTCGTGCGCTGCGACGCCCGGATCTCCAGCTCGGGAGTGCAGACCCTGCTCACCCTCGTCCGCCACCTCCTCGCCCACGCCCCCTCGCACGCCCCCAGCCACGGAGCCCACACATGACGTACGACCCGCCACGCCCGGCCGGTCGGCTGCTGCTCACCCCCGAGGACAAGGAGGCCCCCGCCAGAACACGGCGGCTGCGGGTGCTCGGTCTGGGTCAGCACACGGAGCCGGCCCTCGACGCGTTCGCGGACCGGCTCGCCGAGCTCGCCGGGGCGCCGTACGCGATGGTCAACTTCATCGACGAGGAGCGGCAGTTCTTCGCGGGCCTGCACATCCCCGACGGCCCCGTCCCGGCCGGGCCGTCGGCCGATGCCCGTACGGATCACGCGGACGCCGTGAAACCGAGGATCGGCCGCTATATGGCCCGGGACCATGGCTTCTGCCCCCATGTGGTCGTCCGCCACAAGGCACTGGTGCTTGAGGACGTCCGCGACTATCCCCGCTTCGCCGGCAACCCGGTCGTCGACGAGTTCGGCATCCACTCCTATCTCGGTGCCCCGCTCATCGACCGCACGGGCATCGCGCTCGGCACGGTGTGCGTCGCCGACGTCGAGCCCCGGCCGTGGGGGCGGGCGGGGCTCGACACCATCAAGTCGATGGCGGCGGAGCTGGTCGAGCGGATCGAGTTGCGGGAAGGCGGGTTCTGACCCGCGCGCCCTTCGCCTCCCCATGGAGACGACCTCCCTCTCGCACCGGGACCACCTCGCACCGGAACGACGTCCTTCTCCTGCCGGGACGACATCCTTCTCACACCGGGACGACCTCTCTCACACCGAGACGGTGTCCCCTTCGGGGAACGTGATCCGGACCTCGTGCCCCTCGACCTCGCAGGACACCGATTCCCGTAACGCCTGCGGGTGTACGGAGTCCCGTGTCAGCGCGAGCAGCGTGACGTACACGCCGGAGCCGCTAGGACGGCCCGCCGCGCACCGGAGGTACGGCGTCGCGGAGTGCGGGCCGAAGGCGTTGGCCTCGACCTCGCGCGCGATGCCCGTGTCCTCGTCCCAGCCGTGCAGCGCGACGACCACACTGGTCAGCCCGCTGTCCGTGCGGGCCAGTGCCCAGCCGTGGCCCCGCTCGGCGGTGGGCCGGGTTTCGGCGGCGACCGCGTAGCCGCCCTCCCGGACGGTCAGGCCGGTCGGCGCGAGCACCCGGTGCACGCGTATCTCCCAGGGACCGCGCAGCACGCTCGTCGTCTCGATCGGGAACTCCTCCTCACTGCCCGGCAGTTGGGCGCTGTAGCGGGAAGCGGCCGTCCGCCCGGAGCAGTGCAGCGGAACGATGGTGTGCCGGCGGGACGCGGTGCCGTCCGGGGTCACCAGCGCGATGTGTCCGTCCACGGTCCGCTCCCAGGCGTGGGGAGCCGCCTCGGGCGCGGTCGCCGTCGAGTAGCCGAACTTCGCGTAGTGCGGATCGTCCTCGGCGGGCCCGGACGGGGAGTTGTGGTCGCTGCCGTGATTGACCAGGCGGACGATGCCGTCGTGTTTCGTGCCGTGCAACAGCCAGCCCGGGGCCGGGAGCGCGGTGTACTGGTCCGACTCCTCGACGGGCAGCGGCAGTTCGCGTGCCGTCCACACCGGGTGCTCCGGAGGCAGCAGCAGCCCGAGGAAGCCCATGCTCGCCCAGTACGGGGACGCGGGCCCCGAGTACGGCTGGGTCATCGGCAGGAACGTTTCGTACCAGCCGAGCGGCAGCAGCCCGCGCTCGTCGGGCACGCCCCGCTCCACGAAGTGCCGTACCGCGCCCGACGCCAGCCGTCGGGTGAGTCCCGGCTCCAGCGGCGTACAGCCGGCGAGGGCGCCCATCCATACCGGCGCGGTGGTGGCGAAACGGTACGTCAGGGAGCGGCCGTGGTGCACGGGGGCACCGTCCGCGCCGAAGAACCGCGGGTGGTCGGCGAGGTACCGGGCGAGCCGCTCCCGGTAGACGTGGCCGCGGCCGCCGCCGTCTCCGCCGGTCATCCGGCACCACAGCAGCGGGTACAGGTGCATGGTCCAGGCGTTGTGGTAGTCGAAGGTCCGGCCGTCGCCGTCGCTGTACCAGCCGTCTCCGACGTACCAGTCGTCGAGGCGGTCGAGCCCGGCGTCGATGTCGTCCTGGCGGTGGGGCGCGCCGACCGAGGCCAGGAACTGTTCGGCCACCACCTGGTAGAGCCGCCAGTGGTTGTCCCAGGTGCGGCGGCCCACAAAACCCCACAGCCAGTCCACGACCCGCTCCTGCGCCTCGGTGTGCAGCCGGTCCCAGATCCAGGGGCGGGTCTCGTGCAGCGCCACGGCGATCGAGGCGGCCTCCGCCATCTGCGGGGAGCAGTCGGTGAGTTCGGGCCAGGCCTCGCCGCTGTCGCGGTCGGTGCCCGTTGTCAGACCCCGCGCGTAGCGTTCTGTGAGACGGGGATCCACGTCACCCCGCGCCCCGGCGATCCGGAAGGAGGCCAGCAGGAATGACCGCGCGAACCCTTCGAGCCCGTCCGACACCACACCCGACCACGAGGCCCGCCCGGGCAGCCGGTACTGCGCGAGGCCCGGCGTCGCGTACGGGACCAGGGCTTCGAGCTGCCGGTCGGCGAGCGTCTCCCAGTGCGCCCGCGTCCAGCCGGTGTGCGGCGACAGGACGTGGTCGATGGGCGGCAGGGACACGTGCGGTGCGGGCATGGCGGGGTTCCGACTCCTCTGTTCCCGGGCGCGATTCCAGGTTCCGGAGAGGGATACGGCTGGCGGGGGCCGACAGATCAATTGTGCCGTGTGCGTATGCCATGTGTTCTGTGCGCACACAGTGAGCCCTGTTCGCATGTGGTCGGCCCTGTTCGTATGTGCGGCCCCGGTGCGCCCTCCCGGAACGCGTCGCCCGATGGGAAGTTGACTCCGGCGCAGGTGGGCGCGGCTCCCTCGGAGGAACACGGTTGGACCACCTGCCGCCGGATCCGACTCCTCGTCACCGAACGGGAAGGCATCCCATGACCGACCTGCGTCTCGGCGCCCTCGGCTGCGGCCTGCGCGGTTCGCTCGCGCGCATCGCCCACCGGCCCGGCCGGGGCTCCCGCGTGACCGTCGTCGCCGAACACGACCCGGCACTGCGGGACCGCGCCGCCGACAGCGTCCCCGGCGTCCGGACCGTCGAGGACTACCGCAAGGTCGTCGACGACCCGGACGTCGACGCCGTGCTCGTCCTCACCCCGGACCACACCCATGCCGACATCGCCTGCGAGGCCCTGCGCGCGGGCAAGCCCGTCTTCGTCGAGAAGCCCCTGGACATCACCATCGAGCGCTGCGACCTCGTCCTGCGCACGGCCTTCGAGACCGGCACCCGGCTGTACGTGGGCCACAACATGCGCCACATGCCGGTGATCCGGCTGATGCGCGACCTCGTCCTGCGCGGCGACATCGGCACGGTCAAAACGGTGTGGGTACGTCACTTCGTCGGCTACGGAGGCGACTGGTACTTCAAGGACTGGCACGCCGAACGCCGGTGCACCACCGGCCTGTTGCTGCAGAAGGGCGCCCACGACCTCGACGTACTGCACTGGCTCGCGGGCGGATACACCCGGCAGGTACAGGCGTTCGGCGACCTCATGGTGTACGGAGGCAATCCGCACCGCCGGTCGCCGGGCGAGCCGAAGTCCGACGACTGGTACACGGAGGATGGCCACTGGCCACCGCACACCCAGCGGGCGCTCAACCCCGTCATCGACGTCGAGGACGTGTCGATCGTCAACATGCGCCTGGACAACGGGGTGTTGGCCGCCTACCAGCAGTGCCACTTCACCCCCGACTACTGGCGCAACTACACGGTCGTCGGCGACGCGGGCCGCCTGGAGAACTTCGGGGACGGGCCCGGGGGAGTGGTGAAGGTGTGGAACTCCAGGCGCTCCGGGTACCGGGCCGAGGCGGACGCCGAGTACGCGGTGCCCGATGTGGAGCAGGACGCCGAGCACGGGGGCGCGGACCCGGTGCTGATCGACGAGTTCCTGCGGTTCGCACGCGAGGGAGGGCGCACCGACACGTCCCCGGTTTCCGCGCGGATGGCGGTGGCGGCGGGATTCCGGGCCACCGAGTCGCTGCGCGGGGGTGGCGTTCCGTACGAGGTGCCGCCGCTGGACGCGGAACTGGCCGCTTACTTCGAGAGGGGGCAGACACGCTGACGGGGTCGAGGTGATCCGGGGGCGGACACGCTCACGGGTCCGGGGGACGTGCGGGAGGGGAGCGGATTCGTGGGAGGGGAGCCAGGTGTGAAGGAAAGCTGCGGCGGAGCTTAAGAAAACCTCGATGGACCGCAGCGCCCGCGTACGGCAGATTTCTCCGCATCGGCAGTGGAGCGCCGCAGCCGCTGAGAGGCGCTCCCGCATGGCCCACCCGCCATGCCCCCTGCCGTGACGCCACCCCTCACTCCGGGCCGGGGCCCGCTTTGGCATGCCCCGGCCCGGAACCCTCGTACACGGGAGCCGTGTTGAAGGCGCTGGTCAAGGAGAAGGCTGAGCCGGGACTCCGGCTCATGGACGTGCCGGAGCCGGGCGTCGGACCCGGAGACGTACTGATCAAGGTCCTCAGGACCGGGATCTGCGGCACCGACCTGCACATACGCAACTGGGACGGCTGGGCACAGCAGTCGATCAGAACCCCGCTCGTGATCGGCCACGAGTTCGTGGGCGAGGTCGTCGAGACGGGCCGCGACGTAGGCGAGATCGCCGTGGGCGACCGGGTCAGCGGCGAGGGCCACCTCGTGTGCGGCAAGTGCCGCAACTGCCAGGCCGGGCGGCGCCATCTGTGCCGCGCCACGGTGGGACTCGGCGTCGGCCGCGACGGCGCGTTCGCCGAGTACGTCGCGCTGCCCGCGTCCAACGTGTGGGTGCACCGCGTCCCCGTCGACCTCGACGTCGCCGCGATCTTCGACCCCTTCGGCAACGCCGTGCACACCGCGCTGTCGTTCCCGCTGGTCGGAGAGGACGTACTGATCACCGGCGCGGGACCCATCGGCCTGATGGCCGCCGCCGTCGCCAAGCACGCAGGCGCCCGGCACGTCGTGGTCACCGACGTCAGCGAGGAGCGCCTGGAGCTCGCCCGCAAGATCGGCGTCAGCCTCGCGCTGAACGTCGCCGAGTCGACCATCGGCGACGGGCAGCGCACGCTCGGCCTGCGCGAGGGCTTCGACGTCGGCCTGGAGATGTCCGGCAATCCCGTCGCGATGCGCGACATGCTCGCCAACATGACGCACGGCGGCAAGATCGCCATGCTCGGACTGCCGTCCGAGGAGTTCGCCGTCGACTGGTCCCGGATCGTCACCTCCATGATCACGATCAAGGGGATCTACGGCCGCGAGATGTTCGAGACCTGGTACGCGATGTCGGTCCTCCTCGAAGGCGGCCTCGACCTCGCCCCCGTGATCACCGGCCGCTACGGCTACCGCGACTACGAGGCGGCGTTCGCCGACGCGGCGAGCGGCCGCGGCGGGAAGGTCATCCTCGACTGGACTGCGTAAGCCCCGGTCCTCTCAGCCCCCGCACGCTCCCCGTACCGCGTGAGCACCTCTAGGAGCCCCTCATGTTCGACTCCGTACGCGATGACCTCCGCACCACCCTCGACGAGATCCGCGCCGCGGGACTGCACAAGCCCGAGCGCGTCATCGGCAGCCCGCAGTCCGCGACCGTGAACGTCACCGCGGGCGGCCGCCCCGGTGAGGTCCTCAACTTCTGCGCGAACAACTACCTCGGCCTCGCCGACCACCCCGAGGTCATCGCCGCCGCCCACGAGGCCCTCGACCGCTGGGGATACGGCATGGCCTCCGTGCGCTTCATCTGCGGTACGCAGGAGGTGCACAAGGAGCTCGAACAGCGCCTCTCCGCCTTTCTCGGCCAGGAGGACACGATCCTCTACTCCTCCTGCTTCGACGCCAACGGCGGAGTCTTCGAAACCCTCCTCGGCGAGGAGGACGCGGTGATCTCCGACGCCCTCAACCACGCGTCGATCATCGACGGCATCCGCCTCTCGAAGGCACGCCGCCTGCGCTACGCCAACCGTGATCTCGCGGACCTGGAACAGCAGTTGAAGGAGGCCGCGGGCGCCCGCCGCAGGCTGATCGTCACCGACGGCGTCTTCTCCATGGACGGGTATGTGGCCCCGCTGCGCGAGATCTGCGACCTCGCCGACCGCTACGACGCCATGGTCATGGTCGACGACTCGCACGCCGTCGGCTTCGTCGGCCCCGGCGGCCGCGGAACCCCCGAGCTGCACGGGGTCATGGACCGCGTCGACATCATCACCGGCACCCTCGGCAAGGCACTCGGCGGCGCGTCCGGCGGTTACGTCGCCGCCCGCGCCGAGATCGTCGCCCTGCTGCGCCAGCGCTCGCGCCCGTACCTCTTCTCGAACACCCTGGCCCCCGTGATCGCCGCAGCCTCGCTCAAGGTCCTCGACCTGCTGGAGTCGGCGGGCGACCTGCGCGAGCACCTCGCCGCGAACACCGCGCTGTTCCGCTCCCGGATGACCGAGGAGGGCTTCGACATCCTCCCCGGCGACCACGCCATCGCCCCGGTCATGATCGGCGACGCGGCCGTCGCCGGACGCATGGCGGAGCTGCTCCTGGACCGCGGGGTGTACGTGATCGGCTTCTCGTACCCGGTGGTCCCGCAGGGCCGGGCCCGGATCCGCGTACAGCTGTCCGCCGCGCACTCGACGGAGGACGTGAACCGTGCCGTGGACGCCTTCGTGGCGGCGCGGGCGGAGCTGGAGGCGGAAGGGGCAGCAGCGAAGGCCTGACCGCGGAGGAACGGGGAGGGCGCCCGAGCGCGGACGGGGCTGACGATCGAGCAGGGTGAGCGTGAACCTCTGAGAGAATCGGTCACATGATCGAAGCGCGGCGGCTCCACATCCTCCGTGCGGTGGCGGACCATCGCACGGTGACGGCCGCTGCCGCCGCGCTCTACCTCACGCCCTCCGCCGTCTCGCAACAGCTGACGGCTTTGGAGCAGGAGACGGGCCACCGCCTGGTGGAGCGCAGTGCCAGGGGCGTACGCCTGACTCCGGCCGGCGAGATCCTGCTCAGCCACACCAACGCGGTCCTCGCCCAGCTGGAGAAGGCCGAGGCGGAGCTCGCCGCGTACGACTCGGGTTCGGCGGGCACGGTCACGGTCGCCTCCTTCGCGACCGGTATCGGCCTGGTCGTCGCGCCCGCCGTCGCCCGGCTCGCGCGGACCGCGCCCGGCATCCGCATCCGCGTCCAGGACGCCGAGGGCGACGCCAGTCTGCCGATGGTGCTCGACCGGCAGGTCGACGTGGCGGTCGCCGTCGAGTACCGCGGCGCCCCGGACGCCGACGACCCGCGCCTCGCACACATCCCGCTGTACGCCGAACCGTTCGACGCCGTCGTCCCGGTGAGCCACCGCCTCGCCGACCGTACGGAGGTGCCGCTCGCCGAGCTGGCCAAGGACCCGTGGATCGGCCCGTACCCCGGAAACCCCTGCCACGACGTCGTGGTCCTGGCCTGTGAGCACGCCGGATTCCAGCCCCGACTCGAGCACTCCTCGGACGACTTCCGTGCGGTCGTCGCGCTCGCTTCGGCGGACGCGGGGGTCGCCCTGGTGCCGCGCTCGGCCCTGAGCGGCATGGATCTCTCGGGTGTGGTCGTACGCCCTGTCGACGGGGTCGCACCCACGCGCCGGGTCTTCGCCGCCGTGCGCCGGGGAGCAGAGGAGCATCCGCTGATCCGGCCGGTACTGGAGGCGCTGGGCGAGGCCGCACCGGTGGGATGAGCGCCGGCGGGCGGCCCGCTTCGATCCGTCTCGTATCTGGGATAGCATCCCGAATATGAGACGTGATGGAGATGCTGACACGGAGGTCGGTGGACCGGACCCCGTCGATGCCCGTCTCGGCGTGCGGCTGGCCGAGCTGCGGGCCGAACGGGGCTGGTCCCTGGGCGAGTTGGCGGAGCGCAGCGGGGTGAGCCGGTCGACCCTGTCCCGGGCCGAGCGCGCGGAGATCAGCCCCACGGCCTCGCTCCTGAACCGACTGTGCGGGGTCTACGGCCGCACGATGTCGCAGCTGCTCAGCGAGGTCGAGGCGGAGCCCGCCCTGCTGGTACGGGCCGCCGACCAGGCCGTATGGGAGGACAGGGCGTCCGGGTTCGTACGCCGTTCCGTGTCCCCGCCGCATGCCGGGCTGCGCGGCGAACTCGTCGAGGGACGGCTCGCGGCCGGCGCGGACATCGCGTACGACCGGCCGCCCGTACCCGGCCTCGAACAGCACATCTGGGTGCTCGACGGGCGGCTGGAGGTCACGGCCCAGGACGCCGGGCACCGGCTCGACGCGGGCGACTGTCTGCGGTTGCGGGTGTGGGGGCCGACGCGCTTCCGGTGCACCGGGCCCGAGGACGCGCGCTATGTGCTGGCGGTGGTGCTGCCATGAGCACGGTGGTCCGGCTGGAGACCGACCAACTGCTCCGATCCGTCGACGAGTTGGCCGACCTGCTGACCGACACCGTCAACGGCGGGGCGTCGGTCGGATTCCTCGCCCCGCTCGACCGAGCCGCCGCCGTCGACTGGTGGCGGGGGCGGGCGGACGCGCTCGCGGAGGGCGGTCTCGCCGTGTGGGCCGCGTACACGCGAGGCCGGATCATCGGCACCGTGAGCCTGGCTTTTCCGGACAAGCCCAACAGCAGTCACCGCGCCGAGGTGGTGAAGCTGATGGTGCACAGGGAGGGGCGCGGAAAGGGACTCGGACGTTCGCTGCTCGCGACGGCCGAACGCGCCGCCGCCGAGGCGGGCGTGACCCTGCTCAACCTCGACACCGAGACGGACAGCCCGGCCGAGTCCCTCTACCGGTCGGCGGGTTGGACCCGGGCGGGTGTCATACCGGACTACGCGCGGACGCCCGACGGGGTGCTTCGTCCTACGACGATCTTCTACAAGTACGTGGTGGCGGCGGAGGTTTCGGAGCCTGCTGCGAGTCGTTGAGCGTCCCGCTCACGGCGGGTGGTCGAACCCGGCTCTCGGCGGTGCCTGAACCCGCTCTCAGCAGGTGGTTGTCAGTGGTATTGGCTACGGTGCTGTCCATGCAGGATGCCGAAGACGTACGCCGAATCTGTCTCTCTCTGCCGGACACGACGGAGAAGATCGCCTGGAGCATGCCCACCTTCCGGGTCGCGGGGAAGATGTTCGCCACGCTGCCCGAGGAGGAGACCTCCATCGCCGTGCGCTGCCCCAAGGAGGAGCGCGACGAGTTGGTGCTGGCCGAGCCCGGGAAGTTCTGGATCGCCGACCACGAGGCGGGCTTCGCCTGGGTGCGTGTGCGGCTCGCGGCCCTTGAGGACTCGGACGAGTTGCGTGACATCCTCGCGGACTCCTGGCGGCAGGCGGCTCCGACCCGACTGCTGGAGTCCTACCCGGAATTGGGGCTTCCGGCGGATGGGTGACGGCTGACGGCCGATGACCGAGGGGCGTTGTCAGTGCCGCGTGGCATGATCCGAAGGCGGGTGGGGAGCTCGGCGCGGAGGGGCGCGGTGGTCCCGTCGAGGGTCGATCGATCGGTCGGTGGGGGAGGGGTGTGAGGGGATGGCTGGGGGCGGGGTGTCCTCGGGCGGGGTGCCGTCGTCGGGGGAGGACGGGGGCGCCGGTCACGGTGGCGTGGGTCACCGTGGCGGCGGGGCCGGTCATCGTGATGTTGGCGGCGGGGCCGGTCGTCGTGATGGCGGTGGTGGGACCGGTCGTCGGGATGTGAGTGACGGGGCCGGGTCCCGGAAGGTCTGGTCGCGGGATTTCGGGCTGTTCTTCACCGCGCGGGCCGTCGCCAAGCTCGGCGACACGATGTTGCCGGTGGCGCTGGCGGCGGGACTGCTGCAGCACGGCTACGGGGTGGGGGCCGTCGGCCTGGCCATGGCCGCGTCGGCCGCCTGCTTCGCGGGTCTGGTGATCTTCGGCGGGGTCTTCGCCGACCGGTTCAGCACCCGTCTGCTGATGATCGGCGCCGATGTGGTGCGGCTGGGCAGCCAGTCCGTCGCCGCCACGCTGTTCTTCACCGGCCACGTGGTGCTCTGGCAGATCTGTGTGATCGGCGCGGTCAACGGCGCGGCGGCCGCGATCTTCGAGCCCGGCGTCGCCAGCACGGTGCCTCGGCTCGCCACCGACGTCCAGGCGGCCAACGGCGCCATACGCGTCGCCGAGTCCACGGCCCAGCTGGCGGGCCCCGCGCTCGCCGGCCTGCTGGTCGCCTTCGCCTCACCCGGCGGAGTCTTCGCGGCCCACGCCACGACATACGCCCTGAGCGCCCTCTGCCTCCTGCTGCTCCGGCTGCCTCCTGCCCACCCCGACCACCGGGCCCGCACCAACGGCTTCGGGGCCGATCTCGTCCAGGGCTGGCGGGAGTTCAGATCACGGACGTGGCTCTGGGGAGTCATCGTCATCTGGTGCGTCCTGATGATCTCCGTCTGGGGTCCGACGGTCCCGCTCGTCGCGACGGAGGTCGTCCAGGAGCACGGGCCGCGCGCCTACGGCCTGGTCAACTCCGCCCTCGGCGCGGGCACGGTCATAGGCGGCCTGATCGCACTGCGGCTGCGTCCCCGGCACATGCTTCGCGCGGGTTCGCTCGCCCTCTTCTCCTTCGCCTGTTTCCCGGCCGCCGTCGGAGCGGGCTTCGGAGTGGCGGCGATGGCGGCCGGTGCGGCGATAGCGGGCGCGGGCCTGTCGTTCTGGGGCGTCATGTGGGCGACCAGCGTGCAGACCCAGGTCCCGCCCGATGCCCTCAACCGCATCCACGCCTACGACATCGCCGGCTCCCTGGCCATGATGCCGGTCGGCCAGGCCCTCGCGGGCCCGGCCGCGGCGGCCCTCGGCGCGGACAACGTCCTCCTCGTGGCCGGCGCCATGACCCTCGTCGTGGCGACGGCCCTGCTCTCGGTGCCCGCGATACGAGGCCTGGTGCGGGCCGAGGCACCGACGTCGCGGTCGCTGCCGCTGCCGAACGGGTCGGCGGGGGTCGCCGCCCGACCCACGGGCACCGGCGGAGGAGACAGACAGGGGGCCGGACAAGAACACAGACAAGGGAAGGGACAGACATGCACAGGCGGCACGACCTGAAGCCAGGCTGCGGAGCCAGACCTATGCGCTGACCCTCGTGGCCCTCAGGAACCCACCGATCCGCTCCCGCAACGACCCGGCGTCCAGCCCGTGCGCGGCCACGTGTTCCTCGATCTGCCCGTAGCGGCGCAGCTCGCGGCGGCCGACGCCGAGGCCGAGGACACGGTGCGGCAGGTCGGCGAGGGCGTCGTTGGCGGCTGCGGTCGACGTGCCGGCCAGGTACGGCTCCACGAGGACGACATCGGTCCCCGCCGCCTCCGTGGCCCGGCGCAGCGTGGCCGAGTCGAAGGGGCGCACGGTCGTGCCGTACAGCACGGTGACGTCGAGACCCTCGGTCGCGGCGAGCACCGTGTCGAGCATCGGCCCGACCGCGACGACCACGCCGGCCCGGCCCTCGCGGACGGTGTGGAACCGGGCTCCGTCGACGGCGAGGGCCTCGGCGTTCGACTGCACGGACAGCCGTACGTACACCTTGTCGTCGCCCGCCGCGACAGCGTGCCGCAGCAGTGTCTCGGCCTCGTCCGGGTGGCCCGGGACATGGACCGTCCAGCCGTCGAGCGTGTCCAGTAGGGCGATGTCGCCGGGTGCCATGTGGGTGTAGCCGCCCGAGGGCCAGTCGAACGACGCGGAGGCGCTGACCAGCACGGCGCCCACGTCCTGGTGCCCGAGGTCCAGTTTGACCTGCTCGAAGGGCCGCTCGACGAGGAAGCTGGCGAAGGTGTGCACCACGGGCCGCAGCCCGGTCAGGGCGAGGCCCGCGCCCGCTCCGACCAGCAGCTGCTCCCGGATGCCGACGTTGATCACACGGTCCGGATGCCGGTGCCGTGCCTCCTCGAACCCGGCCAGACCGATCTCGGCGAGGACGACCGCGACGCGCGGATCCTCGTCGAGCAGCCGTGAGACGACGGGGGCGAAGCGGTCACGCATGGTGTCCATGGGGAAAGTCCTCCGTTGTGGGAGTGCGTGGGAGTGCGTGGGGGCAGTGGTGACCGGCTCAGGCGGTCTTCGGCTCCACCCGGGCGACGACCACGCGCGGCCGTCCCGGGTGAGGAGCGGTGAAGGCGGCGTACAGGGCGTCGTGGTCCCGTCCGTCGACGGTCTCGGCGGACCAGCCCGCGGCCTCGAAGCGCGCTGCGATCCCGCCGGGGAGCGCGTAACTGGCGGAGGAGTTGTCGATCACGACGGTGTGCAGCTGGTCGAGCCCGGCCGGACCGGCGTACGCGATGGCCTCGTGGTTGCTGCCCTCGTCCAGTTCGGCGTCCCCGACGAGCACCCACACGCGAGGGTCGTTCAGCCCCTGGGCGCGCAGACCCAGCGCCGTACCGACCGCGATCGGCAGCCCGTGCCCGAGCGAACCGCTGCCGATCTCGGCACCCGGTACGAGCACGCGGTCCGGATGGTGACCGAGCGGCGACTCGTACGAGCCGAAACCCGGCAGCCAGTCGACCGGCACGAAGCCCTTCGCGGCGAGTACCGCGTAGTAGGCCATCGGCCCGTGCCCCTTGGACAGCAGGAACCGGTCCCGTTCCGGATCGTCGGCCCGCTCCGGCGTCACCCGCAGGACCCGGTCGTAGAGCACCCAGAGCGCGTCGAGTGTGGACGTCGCCGCCGGTCCGTGCTTCTCGTCCCCGCTCATCAGCCCCATCAGGCCGGGCAGGTCCGCGTACCCGTAGCCGCTTTTCACTGTTGTCGTCGTCATACGGACGATCGTGCGACCTCAACCAAAGTTGAGGTCAAGTGGAGATCGCCGGGACAAAAGGAGTGCGCGACCACCGACCCGAGTGCGGTATTGTTTCCGTGCGCGTTCAGCCAGGGGAAACCCCAGGTCACAACGGGCAACGGGACGTGGCGCAGCTTGGTAGCGCACTTGACTGGGGGTCAAGGGGTCGCAGGTTCAAATCCTGTCGTCCCGACAGAACGAAGGGTCTTCACAGGCGAGAGCCTGTGAAGACCCTTTTCGTATGGCGAGACCCACCGGGCTGTCGCCGGTCAGGCCTCCTTTCCGAAGACGAGTACCTCGGTGGAGGCGACGCCCATGGGGGCCAGGAAGCCGGCCTCCAGGTTGCAGCCGAGGGTCGCGAAGAGGTCCACGCATGTCTGGCGAGGCATGGCGGCCGGGTAGGAGCCGTGCCCGGCGCCGCCCTTCGTCGCCCAGGCACGCACCGTGGCCGGGTCCAGGCAGGTCTCCGTCATCACGTCGAAGACGATCCGGCCACCGGGTCGCGTGACCCGTGCCATCTCGAAGAAGTAGCGGGAGGCACAGAGGAAGGTCACCGTGTTGAAGACCTTGTGGGCCTGAACGAGATCGACGCTGCCGTCGGGTGTCGAGGCGAGACTGCATCCTGCGGTCGGCTGGGCGACCACGCCGAACGTGTCCACCAGGTAGTCGGACCAGGGCGCTGCCGTCTCGTAGATCTCGTAGCGGCCTGGTGAGCACTCCTTCAGTGTCTTCTCCAGGTACCGTCCGGACCCGGGGCCGATCTCCAGCACCGTGTCCGGGTCGGCGCTGAAGACGCCGAGAGTGCGCAGCTCATCGATGGTGAACCGGGTGGCACCAGGCGTCCCGTTCATGACCTCGTCGATGTAGTCACCCACCGAAAGGCCGGCCGCCCGTGCGGCCCGCATCGTTGCCTCGAAGGGGATGAAGTCGTCCACTCCACCCCGGTTGTTGTTGGTGCGCACGATGTCGAATCCCGCACGTCCCAAGAGCCGTTTGACCCCCGACTTCAATGCTGACGTTCCCCGCACTGCTGGGCTCACCAGGCATCCCCCCTCTTTCCGCCTTAGGTGCCCAAAGCATAGGATCTCGGACGCGGGCGCGCAGTGGGACGGCGAACTTGGCTAGACTGCCGGCTCCCGCGCAGGCCAGGTCGGACGCAATGGGGGGCTGTGGGTGGGGAGTTGGCGTCGGCGGAAGCCGAAGACCACGTCGAACGGCGTCAGTTGTGTTGGATCGCTCGGTCGGAGCGGGCCCGGAAGTCGGCCCGGCCCGGTTCGCGCATGACGTGCTCGCACGCGGCGAGGGCCCGGATCACCAGGTGGGCGGTTGGTTGGTCCTCCTTGCGGTCACCGGAGTCGTTCGGAGACAAGTCGCCGGAAGCGGGCCCGGCAGTCTTCACGAGGACCTGGAGCAGGGGAAACAGGAAGCCGCTGATGCATGGTCGGCTATGGGAGGGATGACGGGCCGCGTGCTCGCCCTGCCCCAAGAGGTCAGGATCCGGGACACCGGCTGCCGAATCCGCCGGGCACGGCAGAGCACCCAGGGCCGACCGGACGCGGTGGGCGTGTGACCGGGCGGTCGGCGCCCGCGGTGCTGCCCCCGTCGCTGCGCGTGTGGCTCGGGCTGACTGCTGTCCTCTCCGCGCTGGTGGTCGTCGTGCTCGGGGTCCTGTACGCCGGCCACAGCGAACCCGGCACAGTGGACAGATGGGTGATCCAGCCGACGGCGGACAGCGTGCGGCCGCCGTGGCGGAACGTCGCTCTGGCCACCGACTTCCTGGGGGAGCCCGCCGGAGCGGCGGCGCTCGTCCTGGCCGCCGTGACGGGCTGCCTGCTGTTGCGGAGCCCTCGCGCGGCGGTGCTCGTCGTTGCCGGTGCCGGCACGACCGTGGCGACGACGACACTGCTCAAGTCCCTGGTGGGCCGCACCATCCACGGCGACGACAACCTGTCCTACCCGAGCGGGCACACCGCCTTCCTCACCGCGCTCGCCCTCGTGGTGGCCCTGATCGCGACCGGTCGGCTCGGCCTCGGCAGGACGGCCGGCATGTCACTCGTACTCGCAGCGGCACTGGTCTCCGGCGCCGCCATGGGCTGGGCGCAGGTCGCCCTGGGCGCGCACTACCCGACCGACGTCCTCGGCGGCTGGTGCACCGCGCTGGCAGTGACACCGGCGACCGCGTGGCTGGTCGACCGGACGGCCGACCGGACGACAGGCCAGATGGCCGGCACCGGTCGGCGGGAACGCCGCTGACGTCCCGTCACGCCAAGCGGCGGAATACGGGCTTCACCGGACGTCCGCCCAGCCAGGGGGCGGGGTCGGCGGCGTCCAGCGCCTTCCGGTACACCGCGCATGCCTGGGCCACCACGTCGACGGTGTGGTCGATGTCGGCGTCGTCGAGCGCGCTGCTCACCACGAACGACGGGGCCAGCACCCCGCCCGCGAGGAGCCGGCGCAGGAACAGGGTGCGGTACTGCTGCGACGGCTGCCGGTTCTCGTCGAGGGTGGCGAAGACCAGGTTGCTGGCCCGGCCCCGGACGACGACGTGGTCGCCGACGCCCATGCTCTCCGCCGCGCCGCGGACACCGGCGGCCAACCGCTCGCCGAGGGTGTGAAGCCGCGCGGTGACGCCCTCCTCGACGTAGGTGGTCTGCACGGCCATCGCGGCGGCGAGCGAGTGCGTTTCCGCACCGTGCGTGGTGGACAGCAGGAACACCCGTTCGCCGGAGTGGCGCAGTCCGCCCAGCTCCATCAGATCGCGGCGCCCGGCCAGTGCGGAGACGGCGAACCCGTTGCCCAGCGCCTTGCCGAACGTGGAGAGGTCGGGGACGACGCCGTACAGGCCCTGGGCGCCGGCCTCCGACCAGCGGAGGCCGGTGATCATCTCGTCGAAGATCAGTACGCAGCCGTGCCGGTCGGCCAGCTCGCGCAGGCCGGTGAGGTACCCGGGCGGCGGCTCGGTGTGGGTGGCGGGTTCCAGGATCAGACAGGCGACCTCGTCCTGGTACCGGGTGAGCAGCTCCTCCGTGGCGGCCAGGTCCCCGTAGGGGAATGCCACGGTCAGCTCGTTGGTCGCCGCCGGGATGCCGGCGGACATCGGTGTGGTGCCGATGAACCAGTCGTCGGTGGAGAAGAACGGATGGTCGGCGCAGAGGGCCACCCGCGGGCGGCCGGTGGCGGCGCGGGCGAGGCGCACCGCGGCGGTGGTGGCGTCGGAGCCGTTCTTCGCGAACTTCACCATCTCGGCGGTCGGCACGGTGGCCAGGAAGCGTTCCGCCGCCTCGACCTCCACGATGGACGGCCGGACGAAGTTGCTTCCGCGGTCGAGTTCCCGTCGCACCGCCTCGATCACGCGTGGGTGGGCGTGGCCGAGGCTGACCGAGCGCAGGCCGGAGCCGTACTCGATGTAGCGGTTGCCGTCGACGTCCCACACGTGGGCACCGCGGCCGTGGCTGATGACCGGGGCCAGGTCCTCGGGGTACTGGTCGTCGCCCTTAGCGTAGGTGTGCGCACCGCCGGGGATCAGGGCGTGCAGCCGCTCGTTCGCCGCCCGCGACCGGGGAAGGCCGAACTCTTCGGTGTCCACGGTGACTTCAGCTCTCCTTCTGCTTCAGGACCTCGGCGAGGCTCGGCGCCTCCCGGTCCCGCTGCGACATCGAGGCGGGCGGGAGCGGCCAGGGGACGGCGAGCTCCGGGTCGTCGAAGGCGATCGTCACGTCCTCGGCCGGATCGTGCGGGCGGTCGATCCGGTACGAGGTGTCGGCGGTGTCGGTCAGGGCCTGGAATCCGTGGGCGCATCCCGACGGGATGTAGAGAGTCGTCTGCGTCTCGCCGGACAGCTCGAAGGTCGCCACGTTGCGGTACGTCGGTGAGTCCGCCCGCAGGTCCACGACGACGTCGAAGATCCGTCCGTACGAGCAGCGCACCAGCTTGGCCTCGCCCGCGCCGGAGCGCAGGTGCAGGCCGCGCAGCACGCCCCGGACCGAGCGGGACAGGCTGTCCTGGACGAAGGCGTCCGGGTCGAGGCCCACCGAGCGGACCACGTCGGCGTCGAAGGTGCGGCAGAAGAAGCCGCGCTCGTCGGAGTACGGCGTGGGCTCGAACAGGTACGCGCCGTCGATCGCCGGGACTGCGGTCGCCTTCATTCGGCCTCCCTCAAGGCGTGGGCGTGGTCGGCCGCCGGGAACAGGGCGGCGGTCAAGGCGGTGAACTGGTACTCGAGTTGCCGGGCGGCGGCCAGGTTCCGCTCGGCCAGGGTCCGTCGCAGCTCCGCCGATCGCTCCTCCAGCGCCCGGAACTGTTCGAGCAGCCGGTCGGCGTCGACCTCGCGAGCCGGGTGGCAGTACGCGGCAAGGCCCATCCGGTCCATGAGGGCGTCGCTCTTCGCCGCATAGCTGAGTGCGAGCGTCGGCGTGCCGACCTTCAGCGCGCAGACCAGGTTGTGGTACCGCGTCGCCACCACGGCGTCGGCGGCCGCCGTCTCCTTCATCAGGTCGGCGAGCGAGGCCGCCTCGGCGGCGGATACCAGCGGCGAGTCCACCGCGTCGAGGATCGCCGCGACCACCGGACGGTCGCACTCGTCGCCGGTGAGCAGCCGGACCGGCCTGCCGTCCTCGACCAGCGCCCGGACGAAGCGGGTTGTCCCGTCGAGGTAGCGCCGGTGGATCTCCTCGGCCCGTGCGCGGTCGTCGTCGCCGCCGTGGAAGTCCATGACACCGACGCAGACCGGGCCCGGCGGAACTGAGAGCTTGTCGGGTCCGCTCGCCGGCGGCGTCGGCAGGGCGAAGGCGAGGTCCGGGTAGACCTCGTCGCGCGCGGTGTCCACGCCCATCGCCCGCATCGCGTCGCGGGACAGGGAGTCCCGGTACGACCGGTAGCCGGCCAGCCGCGCCGACCAGCGCACCAGCGCGCGGGTCGCCCGGTTGCCGATCGCGGCGGCCCCGACGCCGACCAGCGCGACGCGGGTGCCGAACAGCCGACCGCTCGCGCAGAGCAGGAACAACGAGTACGGGAAGGCCCACGGCCGCAGCGGCAGCGTGGCCTCCAGGACGCCCATGCCCGGCACGATCACCACGTCGTGCCGACGCACCCAGGCAGCGGTACGGACGGGGTCGACGAGTTTGCCCAGGCCCTTGCCCACGATCGCGCCCGCCCGCGACGCGGTCCGGTACTCCCCTTGGTACCAGTGCAGCCGCGTCGCGGGGATGCCGTACCGGGCCGTGACGACCTCGGGTCCGCCGCACAGCGCGTCCACGTCCGCCTCCGGGTGCTCGGCGCGGAGGTAGCCGAGCACGGCCTCCAGTGACCCGTCGTTGCCGAGGTTGCCGGAGCCGAGCAGGCCGAACACCCCGACGCGCACCGGGGTTCGGTTCGCCGGTGTCATGCCTGCCGCCCCTCACGTCCGGCGACGAGGGCGTCGACGGAGACGGTGAGCCGGCCCGGGTCGACCGGGGCGCGGTCCTCGACCCGCTCGCCGGCGCCCGGCCGGACCCGGCTGGTCATCCACGAGGCCAGGTGGCGGTAGCAGGCGCGCCGGTCGGCCGGGGACAACGGGGCCCGCCTGATCGCCGAGACGAAACCCCAGACGTACTCGGCGAGCAGCCGGGGCGTCGGGTGCAGCGGGCCCGCCCGGCGCGGGTCCAGGTTGACGCACCGGGAGCGCTTGGAGGGGTTCGCCCGCTCGGCCCGGGTGGGGTGGTCGCGGCGGAAGTACAGCAGCTCCGGCACCTGGTGGAACGGCCCGTGCAGGGTGATCTCGGCGACGAACGTGCGGTCCGCGTGGTGGTAGCTGTCGTGCGGCTTCACCCGGCGCAGCATGTCGGCGCGCATCACCCCGTAGAAGTCGTCTCCGCCGGGCTCGAAGAGCAGGCTGCGGAAGCGCTCCGGCGCGTGCGGTGAGTCGGTGGCCAGCCCGTAGTCGTACGGGACCTTCACCCGGCCCTCGCCGTCGATGACCGCCTGGCCGGAGTGCGCGAGGACCACGTCGGGCCGTTCGTCCAGCGCCTCCACACAGGCCCGCAGCAGGTCGCGGGCGTACAGGTCGTCGTGCGAGGCCCACTTGAACAGTTCGCCGCGGCACTCGGTGAACACGTGGTTGTGGTTCGGTGCGGCGCCGATGTTCCGGGTCAGTCGGATGTACCGGATGCGCGAGTCCCGCGCGGCGTACCGGCGGCAGATGTCCTGGGTCCCGTCGGCCGAGGCGTTGTCGGAGATGACCAGCTCGAAGTCCTCGTACGTCTGGCCGAGCAGGGCGTCGAGCGACTCGGCGAGGTACTCCTCGCCGTTGTAGACGGGCAGGCCGATGCTCAGCCTGGGTTGGGCGGTCATGAAGTCCTCACTTCGGGAATGGAGTGGTGGTGGCTCTCGTGCAGGGCGGACCGCAGTTGCAGCCACCACACGGCCGAGGCGCAGACGGTCGCGGCGGCTACACCCCAGGCCGAGCCGACCGTGCCGGCCACGGCGGCACCGCCGAGCCCGCCGCCGACGTAGCAGGCGGAGGCGAACAGCTGGCAGCGCAGGCTGCGCCTCGCCGCGGCGAGAGCGCGCAGCCCGGCCGCCGCGCCGCTGCCGAGTCCGGCGCCCGCGACACCGAGCGTGGCCGGCACGATGAGCTCCGAGGCGGAGTTCCAGACGTCGCCGAGCACGAACTCGCCCGCCCGGTCCGGCATCAGCAGCAGTGCCGCGCCCCAGAGCAGCGCTGCGGCGGCCTGTCCGCCGCCCAGGAAGAGGCAGAATTTGCTCAGTCGGTGCGGAGCCTGCCGCAGCACGCGTGCCGCCTCCGCGACGGTGACCAGCGAAAGCCCCATCAGCAGGGCGAGGAACGGGCCGAGGAGGAGTTCCGCGCCCCGGACCGCGCCCACCGCGCCGACGCCGACGATCACGCCGAGCCCGTACGCCCGCAGTTGGCTCGCGCCGCTGAGGCTGACGTTCTCGACCAGGTACCGGTAGCCGAGGTCGCGCTGCTCGCGAAGCCACCCGCGCGCCCGGGTCGGCCGGGGCCGGATGCCGGACTGGAGGCAGCCGTACACCGCGGCCACCGCGGCGGACGCGCCCCAGGCGAGCAGAAAGGCGGCCACGGTGCCCACGTGGGCGGCCACCACCATGGCCGGGACGAGCGCGACACCCCACACGACGTCGTTGGCGAACGCCTTCCGCCCGCTGCCGGCGGCGAAGAACGCGAACCGCCAGGCGTCCTGCAGCAACAGCGCCGGCAGTGCGACCCCGAGGCAGACGAACGCGGGCCCCACGCGGCCGCCGAGGCCGAGACCGACCAGCAGACACACCACGCCGAGAGCGGCCCCGATGCCGAGCGCGGCACCCGACGACCGGGCCGCCGCCGTGCGCCACGACGCGGCCGGCACACCGCTGAAGCGCACCACGAGCGGGTCGGTGGCCAGCCCGCGGGAGACGTTGAGCACCACGCCGTAGGTCAGCCAGGCCAGGCTGAACACGCCGAACGCGGTCAGCCCCAGCGAGCGTGCCACATAGATGCCGACCGCGAAGTTGGTCATGCTGGAGGCCGCCTGGTCGGCCAGCCCCCAGGACAGCCGGCCGACCATGGCCCGCTTGGCGGTCCGCTTCTCCCCGTCGGTGGTCATCGGCGTCACGCCTTGATCAGCCCGGCGTCGTGCAGGGCGTCGGCCGCGGCGGCGACGGCGCCGAACGGCAGCCCGGACCGCTCGGCGACGTCCAGCAGACTGTGCTCGCCCTCGGAGAGGCTGAGCACCCAGAGCATGGCCAGCTGGGCCTGCTTCGCGTCGCTGCGGCCGCCGAGCGAGTCGTACAGCCCGCGCCGGCCCAACTGCGGCTCGCCGTAGGGGCTGAGGTTGACGTACCGCCGGTTGCGGTCGAGGACGGCGAACGCCTCGCGGCAGACGGCGAGCGTGTCCGCCATCGCCTCCGGGGAGACGAAGTCCGGGTTGTCCGCCGAGGTGTGGTACTCGGGGTAGCCGGCGTACGGGGTCCGGCTGAGCGAGCCCACGCCCAGATCGAACCCGGGCGAGCAGTACTGCCGCTCGTCATAGCCGTACGGAGTGAACTCGGTGATGTGGTGCGGGCGTTCGGAGGCGGTCAGCACGTGCCGCATCACCCGGTCGATCTCCGCGTCGCCGCGCCTGCTCCGCTTGTACGTCAGTTGGCCCGAGTCGCCCGCGCAGGCCAGCACGAGTCCGTGCCTGACCCGTTCCACCCGCTCCGCGTTGCGGGCCAGCCAGGTGATCGCCCCGATGGTGCCCGGCGCGAAGATGAACCGGTAGGTGTAGTACGGAGTCGTCTCCGCCAGCGCCCGGGCCAGGAACGTCGCCACCGCGATGCCGGCCAGGTTGTCGTTGGCCAGCGAGGGGTGGCAGACGTGGCAGGAGACGATCACCTCGTCCTGGACCTGCCCGGGTACCACGTGCTCGGCGTAGGTGAGGTGGCCGTCGGCGAGTGTGGAGTCGACGCGCACCTCGTACTCGCCGTCCGGCAGCGCGTCCAGGATCTCCTGTGCCAGGCAGAACCCCCATTCCGGCTTGTAGTAGCTGGTGCGGTACGGCACCCAACTCGGGTGGTCCGGCAGGGTGTGCAGGTGCGCGCGGAGCTCGGTCAGCGGCATGGTCGCCGACACCGGCACGCTGTAGCCGAGCACGTGCAGGCTGGACGCGGCGAAGTCGACGACCCGGTGGCCCGAGGCGTCGGCGACGTACGCGTCCCGGATGTTCCACTCCTGTGGCACCGTCCAGTCGAGCACCTGCGTCCCGGTCGGGACCTCGTGCACCCGCAGCGGGAGGTACTCGCCGACGATGTCCAGGGTGGCGCGCACCCCGTCGCCCGTGATGCTCCGGCACAGTGGGTACAGCCGCTCCACCAGCGCGTGCATCTGTTCGCCGGCCCCGGTCGTCGTCCCCTCGCCGGCCGCGGTCATCGGCGCCACCGCAGGGTGTCGTCGACGGCGCCGGCGTCGGAGGCCGCGCGCAGCACGGCCAGCCGGGTGAACCGTTGCTCGAAGTCCTCCCGGGTCAGCCCGAACTTCCGGTAGGCGTCGGCGAGTTCGAGCGCCCCCCGCTTCACCGTCCACTCGCAGTCGAAGCCCGGTATCGCGGCGCGGAACCGGGAGAAGTCCACCCGGTACGACCGCGGATCGGCGCCGTTCTCCCCGGTGATCCTCACCTTCGCGCCGGACACCGCCTCGGCGACCTGCTCGGCGATCTCGGCGACCGTGACGTTGTTGGTCTCGCTGCCGATGTTGAACGCCCGGTCGTGCACCGCTTCCCGGGGCGCGGTCAGCGCGGCCGCGAAGGCCCGTGCGATGTCGGCTGCGTGCACCAGCGGGCGCCAGGGGGTGCCGTCGGAGAGCACGAGCACCTCTCCGGACAGCAGCGCGTGCCCCACCAGGTTGTTCAGCACGATGTCGGCGCGCAGCCGGGGCGAGTAGCCGAACGCGGTGGCGTTGCGCATGAACACCGGGCTGAAGTCGCCGTCCGCGAGCGCGTGCAGGTCGTCCTCGACCCGCACCTTGGACTCCGCGTACGGCGTCACCGGCCGCAGCGGGGCATCCTCGTCCACCAGGCCGTCGCCGCCGGAGGCTCCGTAGACCGAGCACGTCGACGCGTACAGGAAACGCCGCACTCCGGCGTCGCGGGCCAGCCGGGCCAGCCGTACGGAGGCGTGGTGGTTGATGTCGTAGGTGAGCTCCGGCGCCAGCGATCCCAGCGGGTCGTTGGAGAGCGCGGCCAGGTGGATCACGGCGTCCACCCCGGCCACGTGTTCGGCCGTCACGTCCCGCAGGTCCACCCGGGTCCCCGGCGGGTCCGCGGGCGGCGGGCCGAGGACGCAGTCGGCGAACAGGCCGGCGTCGAGACCGACGACCTCGTGCCCGGCGGCCGCGAGGACCGGGGCCATCACGGTGCCCAGGTAGCCCTGGTGTCCCGTCAGCAGTACGCGCAAGGTTCATTCCCCCACATTGAAAGTGCCCAGATCGAGAGTGAGTTTGGTGACGGCGAACGCCTCGGCGTAGCGCGCGTGGCATTCGATGCCGCGGATCCGTGCGAGGCCGAGGAAGGCCTCCCGGTCGTACCAGGGCCGGTGCCGCTGCGAGGGGTAGTGCTCCTGCAGCAGCCGCACCTTCTGTTCGGCGATCTCCGGCGACAGCGGCTGGTAGGCCGCCGGACGGCCGAGATCGCCGTCCCACTTGACGATCTCGTAGCCGAGGACCAGGTGGTCGCGGAACGCGGTGGGTATCAGTCGCGCCAGGCCGCGGTGATCCTGGTGCGCGTCCTCGGTACGCGGGGCGAGCACGAGATCCGGCTCGGTCCGCGCGCGCAGCTCCTCGACGGCGGCCTTGGCCTCCTCCCACTGCGCCGGCAGCCGGCCGTCCGCCAGCTTGAGCACGGTCAGCCGCAGGTCGGCGCCCGGGCAGAAGGCGGCGAGCGCGGCCTCCTCCTCCTGCTCGCGCTCGCTGCCGCCGCCGGAGAGCACCAGGGCGTCGACACGTACACCCGGCTGCGCGAGGCACAGGGTCAGCAGCGTGCCGCCGGCGCCGATGGCGATGTCGTCGCAGTGCGCGCCCACCGCGACGATCCGGTCCACGGGCCCGGTACCGAGCCGGATCACGCGGTGCTCACCCCGGCGTTCGCTCCCGCGCCGGCCCGTTCCCACACGGCCCAAGGGCGGTCGCCCCGGGCGTAGGCGTCGTCGAGCGCGGCCCGCTCCTTCACGGTGTCGGTCGGCTTCCAGAAGCCGTAGTGCCGGTGCGCCACCAACCGGCCGTGCTTGGCGAGTTGGGCGCATCCGTCGGCGACCAGGTCACCGTTCTCCGGTATGTGGTCGAAGATCTCCTGGCGGAGCACGAAGTAGCCGCCGTTCTCCCACAGCGGCATGTCGCTCACCGCGGTGATGCCCCCCACCAGGCCGTCCTCGCCCAGCTCCACGCAGTGGAAGGAGGACTGCGGCGGCACCACCATCATCGACGCACCGGCGTCGCGCCGGGCGAACCGGTCGATCATCTCCGGCAGCGGAGCGTCGGTGAGCACGTCGGCGTAGTTGGCGAGGAACATCTCGTCGCCGTCCAGGTGGTGCCGCACCCGGCGCAGCCGCTCCCCGATCGGCGACTCGATGCCGGTCTGCGCGAACGTGATGGTCCAGTCCGAGATATCGGTGGAAAGGAGCTCGGTCCGTCCGCCCCGCAGCACGAAGTCGTTGGACGTCGTCTCCTCGTAGTTGAGGAAGAAGTCCTTGATGTGGTGGGCCCCGTATCCGAGGCACAGGATGAACTCCGTGTGCCCGTAGTGCGCGTAGTAGCGCATGACGTGCCAGATCAGCGGTCGCGGGCCGACCATCGCCATCGGCTTGGGCACGTCGTCGGACGTTCCGTTGCGCATCCGCATCCCGTAACCGCCGCAGAACAGAACGACCTTCATGCTGCGATCTCCTTCACGACGTGACCTCGACAATGCTCAGTTCCGGGATGGGAAAGACGAGCCGGCCGCCCCAGTCGTGCACGAAGGACAGCTGCTCGACCAGCTCGGCCCGCAGGTTCCACGGGAGGACGAGGACGTAGTCCGGTCGGTCGGTGGCTATCTGCTCGGGTGACAGGATCGGGATGCGGGTGCCCGGAGTGAACCTGCCGTGCTTGTAGGGGTTGCGGTCGACCGTGTACGGGAGCAGGTCGGGCCGGATGCCGCAGTGGTTGAGCAGGGTGTTGCCCTTGCCCGGGGCGCCGTAGCCGACGACCGTCTCGCCGCGCTCGGCCGCCTCGATCAGGAACTTCAGGAGGTCCCGGCGCACCTTGGCCACCCGGGCGGAGAACTCGGTGTAACCCGACAACTCCTGCAGCCCGGCGGCCTTCTCCCGGTCCAGCACCTCGGCCACCCGCTGCGTCGGCTCGCCGGCCGCCTCGGCCGGCCGGGCCCACAGCCGGATCGAGCCGCCGTGCGTGGGCAGCAACTCGACGTCCACGAGCGTGAGTCCGCCGCTCGCAAGAGCTCGGATCGCGGACGCGACCGTGTAGTACTGGAAGTGCTCGTGGTAGATCGTGTCGTACTGGTTCTCCTCGATCAGGGTCAACAGGTGCTGCACCTCGATGGAGACCCAGCCGTCGTCGGCGACCAGGGCACGCAGCCCCTGGGTGAAGCCGACCACGTCGGGGATGTGCGCGTACACGTTGTTGGCCACGACCAGGTCCGCCGGGCCGTGCTCGGCGCGGACGGCCGAGCCGGTGTCCGGGGACAGGAACTCCGTGACTGTGGGCACACCCGCGTCCCGCGCCGCGGCGCCCACGTTCACCGACGGCTCGATGCCGAGGCAGCGGATCCCGCGGTCCACCACATGTCTCAGCAGGTATCCGTCGTTGCTCGCGACCTCGACCACGAAGGCGTCGGGGCCGAGAGCAAGGCGCGCTGCGGTGTCGGCGACGAACGTGCGCGCGTGCTCCACCCAGGAGGTCGAGAAGGAGGAGAAGTACGCGTACTCGCTGAACGTCTCCTCCGGCGTGATCAGCGGAGGGATCTGCGCCAGCCAGCAGTCGGTGCAGACCCGCAGGTGCAGCGGGTACGTCGGCTCCGCCCTGTCCAGTTGGTCCGCGGCGAGAAAGCTCTCACATGGTGGCGTCGCCCCAAGGTCGACGACGCTCGCCATCGCTTCCGAGCCGCAGAGTCGGCATCGTGTCATCTGCTGTCCCCATCCCCCCTGCCCGCGCGGGTGTCCCCGCCGCGAGCCAGTGCTGACCGACCCGCGATCGCGGTGCGGTACTCCTCCACCAGGCGCTCAAGGCCGACGGCCGGGCTGAAGTCCCGCTCGTAACGGCGCCGGGCCGCCTGGCCCATCTCCCGGCCCAGGGCCGGCCCGGCCGCGATCCGGCGTATGCAGGACGCGAGCGAGGCCGGATCGCCCGGCCGGTGCAGCAGCCCGGTCACCCCGTCCTCGACGAGTTCGACGAAGGCACCGTGACCAGCGGCGACGGTCGGGACCCCGGCGGCCATCGCCTCCACGACCACCAGGCCGAACGCCTCCAGCCACGTCGAGGGAGCCACCACGGCGACCGACCTCGCGATGGCCTTGCGGCTCTCCGCCGTGTCGTACAGGCCGACGCAGCGCACGTCGTCCCGGCCCGCCGCCCAGGCGGTCACCTCCTGCTCCAGCGGCCCCGCGCCGGCGATCACGAGCGGCACGCCCACACCGCCGCTCGCCGCGATCTCGTCCCACGCGGCCATGAGCAGCCGCACGCCCTTGGCCTCCGCGAGCCGGCCGAGATAGAGCAGATGCTCGCCGTCGCCCGTTCGGAAGGCGCCCGGCTCCGGCACGAAGTTGTGCTTCACCGCCAGCCGCTCGGCCGGCATGCCGGCCCGCACCAGGACGTCGCGCTGCGCCGCGGAGAGGCAGAAGAACCGCTCCACACCGGACCACCACCACCGCCGCCGGTTGACCGACAGGCTGACCGCGAGCGGCACCGTCGCCAGCCGGGAGTTCCGGTAGCAGCCGTGCCGGACGGCGGGCAGTGGTGCGGAGCCGACGCACTCGGTGCACGGCTTGCCGCCGCGTTGCAGCGTGCCGGGCGGGCAGACCTGGGTGTAGTTGTGCAGCGTGGCGACGGCGGGCACGTCGGCGTCGGCGCAGGCGGCAAGGACCGCGGGCGACAGCAGCGGGAAGACGTTGTGCACGTGCACCACGTCCGGCCGTTCGGTGCGCAGCCGGGCGGCGAGCTCCGTGCGGACCGCCGGGTTCCACGGCACCAGGAGCGGCAGCGCGGCCTTGGAAAGGAGGGACCGGGCGGCGATGTCGTCGCTGCGCCGCTCGAAGACCTCGACCCGGTGGCCGGCCTCGCGCAGCAGCGCGACCTCCTGGTCGACCACCTTGTTCTCCCCACTCGGCTGTGCCGAGGCGTAGCGGTTGTGCACCACGAGGACGTGCATGCTCAGGTCACCTCCGATCTTCGGGCCCATCGCGGGATGTGTCGTCGCGGGGCTTCGGGCGTGGGGAGTCGAGGGACTTCGGGCGTCGGGAGGCGAGTCGCCGCGGCAGGTGTCGCCAGCAGTGAGGCGGCCACGGCCAGATGCAGCAGATACGGCGAGGCGTCGCCAAGACCGGCCTCGGTGTACGACGCGATCCCGCAGTAGCTGATCAGGAAGATCGCGCAGGCCCTCGACAGCGATGGTGGCCGCAGCAACGCGACGCCCGCCAGGACGACGACGATCGCCGCCACCAGGGCGACGCCGATCAGACCCTGCTCCTGGTAGACGGCCAGCCAGCTGTTGTCGATCGGCAGCCCGCCGAACGACTTGTCGCCCAGGCCCATGCCGAACAACTGCTCCGAGGTCGTCCGGGGCGCTGCCAGCAGGGCGTCCCAGACCTTGGCCCGACCGGTGAGATTGGAGAAGTTCTCCTGGCTCTGCCCGCGCAGGAACCACGCCTGCAGCGCGGAGTTCAACGCCACCGCGGCCACCGTGGCGCACAGCACCGCCCAGACGAAGAACCGGCGGGCGGCGGCACTGGTCAGGACGAGCGAGCCGATCGCCAGCGCCAACCCGATGAGCAGCCCGAGGGTGGCCGTCCGGGTATGGGTCAGCACGAGCAGGACGAGTGACGGCACGATGACCACCGCCGCGCTCGCCCTGTCGGTCCTGCGGCCCAGTACGAGCAGCACGGTGAGCCCGATGATGACCGCCGCGTACTGTCCGATCTGCGGTGGGGTGAGCGGCCACAACGCGCCGACGAGGCGTCCGCCGTAGAGCTCGGGCATGGCCGCGCCCGGTGACACGACCAGGCCGGCGGCCACCGACCCGAGTACCGCGAAGTACATCCGGATGTGGTGTCGGACGAACGTCTGGCCGCCGTCCCACCAGCGGCTAAGCAGCCACAGCGTGCCGACGAAGAGAGCCAGCCGGGCGCAGCGGAACAGCGCGCCGAACCCGGACTCCAGGTTCGCGCTGGAGATCACGCTCAGCACCAGCAGCAGGGTGAGCAGGAACACGAAGGCGCTCGCTCGCAGGCGCAGCCGGAGATTGACCGCGAGCGCCAGCGCGAACGCGGCGACCAGAGCACCCATGGTGACCATCTGGATGAGGGAGCGGGGCAGCGGGACGATGGTCTTCGCCCCGGTGGAGCCGAGCGTGTTGAGGATCAGCAGCCCCCAGACGACTCCGACGATCCTCGGTGTGCCGCCGGGGCGCGGTTCGGGGCCGGGCAGCGTGCCCGCCGTGTCGGTTCCGCCCGGCAGTCCGCCGTGCCGCAGGTCGCCACTCATCTCAACCACCGGCCCGTGGACCGAGGGTGCTGCCCGTGTCCTGCTGGTAGGCGTTGCCCTGCCACTCCTTGAAGCCGAGCACCCGGCCCGGGTCGTGGGCGACGAACTTCCATGATCCGACGTAGACGTTGTCGTGCCAGCGGTTGTGCTGTTTGCGGGTGATCGCGTCGGCCACCCGCTCGCCCTTGTAAGGCGACCAGTCCGGATAGGTGCCGTAGTTGGACAGCACCGCCATCCGGTCGCACATCGCCGTGCACTCGACGACGGACTTGTCCAGCACGAAGCGGTTGTCGTGGATGTCCACCCGCTGGGTCTTCCACCGGCAGTCGCTGTAGAGCGGTGGCTCGGCGATCGCCGGCTGCGCGCAGCGCTCGGCGTTCCGCACCAGCAACGTGCAGTCACCGGACGAGGTGTTGGCCGGGCTGTTGCAGAACCGGTCGGCGTTCTCCCACAGGGTGATTCCGGACCAGTTGTTCTCCAGCAGGTTCCCGAGGACCTCGATCTTGTCGGTACGTGCTCGGATCCGTGGTTCGCCGCCGGACTCGGACAGGTAGACGGTCGCGTACGGGAAGTCGTCTCCGCCGTCTGCCCCCTTGCGCCCCTCGACCCAGTTGTTCCGCAGGATCGTGTTGTTCCGGATCACCGCGTTGTAGCTGGTCTCGTAGATCAGCGCGGCACCGTCGTTGGCCTCGATCACATTGTTCTCGATGCGGAAGTCGTTGTTGTTCGTGTCCGCCCACAACCCTGTTCCGCGGTTGTCGTGCACCCAGTTGCCGCGTACGTCGGCGCCGTCGACGGCCCAGAACTTGATGCCTCCGGTGCAGCCGCAGCCCTCCCGCCGCCGCTCCCAGTCGCCGGTGTTGTTGCCCACGATCTCGTTGCCCTCGACCACCAGGCCGCGGATGGAGTCGCCGGCCTTGTACGCGTTCATGCCGTACTGACCGTTGTCGCGCAGGCAGCTGGCGCGGACCTGCTGGCGGGCGCCGGCCATCAGTCCGGCGGCGGAGTTGTACTGGATCGTCGCGTGCTCGATCACCCACCCGTCGGCCGAGTCGTGGTTGACCACGCCCTCGTCGTGCGGCGCGACGAAACGCTGCACGGTCAGGTAGCGGATGGTGACGTTGTCGGCACTGCCGCCGAACGCGTACTGGTTCTTCTTCCGGCCGTCGAGCACCGCGCCCGGCGCGCCGAGGTAGCGGTTCCCCTCCTTGGGGATGACCTGGGCGTAGCGGTCGGGATCGAGCCTGTGCTTGCCCGGCCGAAGCCAGAACGTGGTCTTCGGAGGGTTGCTCTTGGTCTTCGCGGCCAGGTCACCGACCACCGCGGGGTCCACGGTCACCGCGCCGGCCGGCGCCTTCGTCGGCCCGGCCGCGGGCTTGGCGCACACCCGGGCCACCGATCGGGCCGCGGACGGGGCGGATGCGGATCCCGGGGCCTTCGGCTCCGCCTTGGCGCCCTGCGAACCGTCGCAGCCGGTCACCGTCAGCAGGGCCAGTGCCAGCGGGGCCGCCGCCAGTGCCCAATGCCGCCTCCTGACGCTCACTCGTCCCCCCGGCCGCGGAAACCGAGCACGGTGGTGAACCCCTCCGCGCCGTCGGTGAAGCCGGTGCCGACCAGCGTCGTGGCGGGTTCCTTTCGCCCGAAGCCGGGGGAGTACCAGCCCAGCGGCGGGTCGGTCTCGCCGCGATGCGACCGCCAGCTCAGCTGCCCGGGCAGGTCGAGCACCGCGGAGCGCTCCTCGCCGTCCAGGCTCCAGGTGAGCACCGCCCGGTTGTCCGCCAGGTCCGCGGCGATCGCGGGGCCGAGGTGGAACGCCAGCCGCACGGCCCGGCGCGGGCCGCGCACCTCGTCGACGATCCTCAACTCCCGGCTCGTGGCCGTCAGTTCCACCCGGCGGCGGTGCACGCAGGGCTGGTAACCGTCGTGCTCGCCACTCCAGTGGGCCGTTCCCCCGTCGGAGGCGTCGGACGTGTCCGCGACCAGGACGCGGCTGCGGGCCTGCCGGGTCCACAGGAACGGGCCGCCGGAGACGGACTGGTCAGTGCCGTCCAGCTGCAGGGTGTTGTGGCCGAGGGTCGAGCGGAAGTACTGCCGCCACTCGGGCTGCCCGTGATAGCAGAACGTCCCCGGGTCGGCGAGCACGTCGACCCCGTCGTGCCGGACCTCCACGGACAGCGCGTCCGCGTGGGCATGCGCGGCGATGGACAGGAAGCCGTGCGGACCACCGTCGCAGCGGCACCAGATCTCTCCCGGACCGCGCAGGATGGTCATGCCCGCGTCCGCGAAGTGGCCTGGTCGGCCTGCCGGGCGGGTCACGGCCGGTGCGGTTCCGTTTTTCGGATACGGGCGGATGAGCGCGGCCAGCAGCGGGGTGCGCACATCAGTGCCGGTCACCTCCGGCCACCAGCCGAGCCGGCCGAACACGGCGTCCCCGGTGGCCAGCAGTGAGGCCCAGCGGTCGGTGCCCGCGCCGTCCACGATCAGACCGTGCCCGTCGTCCGCGTCCCCCTGACGTGGGGGCCGTAGCCGGTTGTCCACGACGGCCGCGAGCGCGTCGGTCATCCGCAGCAGGACCAGCCGGATCGTTGCCGGGACCGGCACGTCGGCGGCGTCCGCCTCGGCCACCGCGGCCAGACCGAGTTCCAGCACGAGTCCGTGATACTCGGTGGCCAGCTCGCGGTTGAGGCCGGAGGGGAAGGTGTTGCTCCGCAGGTGCCGCTCAAGCGACCGCAGCGCGCCGGCCCGCCAGTGCGCCGAGGAGGGGAACCACCCGAACGCGCAGGCCGCCGCGAACTGTCCGGCGGCCTCGGCGATGACGTGGTTGTTCGCCGAGGACCCCCGGCTGGGGAAGGCGGCCAGCCAGCGCTGGTGGTGCCAGATCTGGTTCAGCGCCACCGGGTTGCCCTCGAAAAGACCGGCCGCGCCCGGCCAGCCGTCGAGCAGCCGGCGGATCCACACCCAGGACAGCAGCCGGATGCCCAGCTCGATGCCGCTGATCCAGTGCACCCCGCGCAGCGGCGGGTTGGCCGTCCACCACGACCGCAGATGCTCGGCCACGCGCTCGGCGTACCGCTCGTTCCCGGTGATCGCGTAGGCGGCGGCCAGCTGAGTGAGGTACTGATGCCGGGACGGCTCCCAGATCTGCTTGATGTCCCCGACCGCGTCCTCGTTCCGGTACGGCACGTCGAAGGCGTAGCCCCCCGGCGCCCGGCGCCCGGTCTTCGGGTCGCACCACCAGTCCGGGTCGGTCAGGTCGTCGCGGACCACCCCGAAGTACTCGGCGTGCCCGTACATCAGCCGGTCCGCCTCGGCGACCAGACGTTTCGCGGCGTCCGGGGGTACTGCGTCGAACGTCCCGGCGGGCAGTACCGCGGTGAACCGGGCGCCGGTCACGCTCGGGCAGTCCGGCGGCTCCGACCGCCACCGTCGCCTGCGCACCGCGTCGCCCACCCGGCCGCCGACCTCCCGCGGTCCCATCCGGGACAACCGCCGCAGGTACCAGGCCGCGCTCATGGTCATCGCGCCCTCGCCAACGTCACCGGCGCGCCGCCGGCCAGGCCGGCCTGCACGGCGAGGGTGGCCGACGTGGTGGCGACCAGCGACTCCAGCGGCACCGGCATCGGCCCGCCGGTCCGCACGGCCCTGATGAACGCGGCCAGCTCGGCGTTCTGGCCCTTGTCCCGGGCCTTGGGCAGCCGCGAGCTGACCCACTGCTTGCGGCCGACCGTGCCGTCCGAATACACCGAGGCACGGACGAAGTCGTCGAGCCTCAGCACCTTGCCGTCCGCGATGAGGTCCAGCGTCTCCTTGGGGAAGCCGGCCGCGCCCGTGGTGACGTAGCTGATGGTGGCGGTGGATCCGTCCGGGTAACCAAGGACGACCTGCAGGTCCTCGTTGCCGGCCGGGGAGATCGCGTACACCGATACCGGGTCGGCATCGAGCAGCCAGCTCGCCGTGTCGATGAAGTGTCCGCCCTCGCCGGCGAACCGTGAGCCCTCGGTGCCCTGTCGGAGGTACCAGCTGCCGTGCTGCAGCCGGCCCGCGTTGACCAGGTAGCGGAGGCTCGCCGGACCGGTCCGGGCGCCGAACCGCTTCCTGGCCTCCTGCAGCAGCGGCGCGAACCGGCGGTTGAAGCCCACCTGCAGCCGGTCGTTGCCGGACTCCTCCACCGCCGCGAGCACCCCGGCCAGCTCGTCCTCGGTGAGGGCCAGGGGCTTCTCGACGAACACCGTCTTGCCGGCCAGGAGCGCTCTGCGGGTCAGTTCGGCGTGCGAGCTGTGCCGGGTGACCACGAACACCGCGTCGATGGACTTGTCGCCGAGCACGGCGTCGAGATCGGTGGTCGCGTCGGCGAAGCCGAACTTCCGCTGCGCGTTGGCCGCGGACAGCGCCGTGGTGGTGACGACGGCCGACAACTCGACGCCGTCGCGCCGGGCCAGGTGCGGCAGCAGCATCGACGTCGCGTAGTTTCCCGCGCCGACGAACGCGAGGCGCACCGGCGAGGTGGCGGCCCGGGCCGGGGCGGACGCCTTGTCGCCGCGCCGTACCGCGGGCACGGCCACCGCCGGGGCCTCCGCCGCCGTCTCTTCCTTCTGTTCGGGGTACCGGAACAGCACCGCCACGGCCTTCAACTCGCCGTCCTTCAGGCGCTGGTACGTCTCGACGGCGTCGTCGAAGTCGGCGACATGGGAGACCAGGGGCTCCACGTCGACGCGGCCGCGGGCGAGGAGATCGAGGAAGCACGCCAGGTTGCGGCGCTCGGTCCAGCGCACATAGCCGATCGGGTAGTCCCGCCCCTCGAGCTCGTACTCCGGGTCGTAGCGCCCGGGGCCGTAACTGCGGGAGAACCGGACGTCGAGCTCCTTCTCGTAGTACGCGTTCCACGGCAGGTCCAGGCGGCACTTGCCGATGTCGACGACCCGGCCGCGGTCCCGGCAGAGCCGGGCGGCCAGCTCGACGGGCTGATTGCTGCCGCCGCCGGCCGCCAGGTACACCTGGTCGACGCCGTGACCGCCGGTGAGTTCGGCGACGGCGGCCTCGACGGCCGTGGACGCGGGATCGCCGCAGGCCGCGGCGCCCAGGCGCTCGGCGAGCTCGCAGCGCACCGGGTCGGGGTCGACGCCGACGACGCGGACCCCCGAGGCGGCGAGGAGCTGCACCACCAGCTGCCCGACAAGACCGAGGCCGATGACCAGCGCCACCTCGCCGAGCTGCGGCTCGCCCTGGCGGACGCCCTGCATCGCGATCGACCCGACGGTGCCGAAGGCCGCGTGCCGCGGCGCGAGGCCGTCCGGCACCGGGGTGTAGAGGTTCTTCGGCACCCAGTTCAACTCGGCGTGCAGGGCGTGCTCGTTGCCGGCGCAGGCCACGAGGTCGCCGGCCTTCACGTCGTCGATCCCGGCGCCGACCTGCTCGACCACCCCGCACAGCGAGTAGCCCAGCGGCGTGTAGGAGTCCAGCTTGCCCATCACCTTGCGGTAGGTGGCGGGCACCCCGTTGGTGGCGACGCTCTGCATGACCTTGGCCACCTGGTCCGGCCGGGAGCGGGCCTTGCCCAGCATCGACATACCGGCCTCGGAGACCTTCATCAGCTCGGTCCCGGTGGATATGAGCGAGTAGGCCGTGCGGACAAGGACACCGCCCGGCTTGCACCCCGGCACCGGAACGTCGAGCACCGCCAGCTCGCCGCTCTTGTAGTTCTGAACAACCTGCTTCACCCGAAGTCCCCTTGTTTCTCAGCCGTCTTCGCTGTCTTCGTCGTCTTCGTCGTCTTTACGCCGCCGAGCGATTGCTCTGTCCGGAGCCGGAGGTCGCGTCGCGATACCAGTACTCGAGCGTCAGCACATGCCACAGATGCTTGGAGAAGTCCCGCTGCCCGGCGGCGTCCTCGGCGACCATGCGCGCCAGCGCGTCACGGCGCAGGAGTCCGGAGTTGACGAGCACACCGTCGTTGACCACCTCGCGCACCAGCGGTGCCAGATCCCGGCTCATCCAGGCGCGCAGCGGGGCGCTGAACAGGCCCTTGGGCCGGTACACGATCTCCCGGGGCAGGATCGAGGTGGCCGCCTCCTTGAGGACGGCCTTGCCCTGCCGTCCGACGATCTTGCGGTCGCCGGGCACGGCGAACGCCGCCTTGACCACCTCGACATCCACGTACGGCACCCGCACCTCGGTCGACGCGGCCATGCTGGAGCGGTCGGTGTAGGCGAGGTTCAGGCCCGGCAGGAACATCCGCGCGTCGCCCAGGCACATACGGTTGACGAAGTCGTCGAGGTCGTTGTCCTGGTAGATGTCCGCGTGCTCGGTCAGCACGTCGTCGACCGTCCCGGCCAGGTCCGGGTCGACCAGGGCCAGTAGCTCCTGCTGGTCGTACATGGTGTAGCTGCGCCGGAAGGCGGTCTCCTCCGGCAGATCGGCGAAGGACAGGAACCGCTTCGCGAAGCGCACCGACCGGTACCCCCGGCGGGCCGTGGCGACCGGCAGCCGGTCCACGGCCCTGGACAGGCCGCGCCGCAGGGGCCGCGGGACGCGCTGGTAGCGCAGCGCGAGCAGATTGGCCAGGTGCTTGCGGTATCCGGCGAACAGCTCGTCGGCGCCCATCCCCGAGAGCATCACCTTGACCCCGGCCTCCCGGGCGGCCTCGCAGATCAGGAACGTGTTGATCGCGGCGGGGTCGCCGATCGGCTCGTCCAGGTGATAGGTCATCCGCGGCAGCAGGTCGAGCACGTTCGGAGCGATCTCGATCTCGTGCAGGTCGACGCCGAACCGCTCGGCCACCTGCCGGGCATAGCGCAGGTCGTCCGGCATCGCCTCGAACTTGGCGTCCTCGGCGCGGAACCCGATCGTGTAGGCGGAGATCCCGGGCCGGTCGCGGGCCGCCAGCGCGGTCAGGTAGCTGGAGTCGAGGCCCCCGGAGAGGAAGGTCGCCACGGGTACGTCGGAGAGCAGGTGGCGTCGAGTCGACTCCTCGACGACGGCAGCTATGTCCGGCTGCTCGCCGGCCAGGGCCCGCTCCCGGCCCTCCGCGGCGACGTCCTTGAGGTGCCAGAACCGGCCGTGCTCCACGCGGCCGTCGGGCCGGAACCTCATCCAGCTTCCCGGCGGCAGTTTCTCCGCCTCGCGGAACGCGCACCGTGAGTCCGGCACCCAGTAGTACAGCAGTGAGGCCACCAGCGCCCCATGGTCCACCTGCAGCGAACCGCCGGTGGCGGCGGCGAGCGCCTTGAGCTCGGAGGCGAACACCAGGCCCCCGCCGCGCCGGAGCAGGAACAGCGGCTTGATGCCCAACTGGTCGCGGGCAAGGACCAGTTCACCGGTGCGCTCGTCGAAGATCCCGAACGCGAACATGCCGCGCAGCCGGGGCAGGCAGTCCGTGCCCCAGCGCCGCCAGGCCTCAAGCAGCACCTCCGTGTCGGAGGTGCCGCGGAAGCGCACCCCGGCGGACGCCAGCTCGGCACGCAGCTCGGGCGCGTTGTACAGCTCGCCGTTGTACGTCAGGACGAGGCCGCCCGAGACCATCGGCTGGGCGCCGGTCTCGGACAGGTCGATGATGGCCAGCCGGCGGTGCCCGAGCTGTACTTCGCCGTCACCGACGGGGTGGCCGTACCGGCCCGTTCCGTCGGGACCGCGGTGGGCGAGGGTGTCGGTGAGCCGGTCGGTCACGACCTTCCCGTCCGGCCATCGGTAAGTGCCTGCGATGCCACACATGTCCTACCGCGCCTCCTGGTCGTTGTCCGGGCCCTGGGCGGCCCGCACCGGCAGCCGCTCCGTCCGCCGCAGGTCCTCCCCCACTGCCTGAACGGCGTGGGAGGTACCCCCACCGTTCTGCCGGGCCGACCGCTCGCTCTGGCCGCGCAGCGCGGTGTGCAGCCCGTCCCACAGCGTCCCGTCGGTCCGGTCACGCGGATCGGGGTCGATCAGCACCACACCGATCACCGGAATGCGCTGGTCCGCGAGCTGCCGCGCCACGGTGTGCAGCCATGCGGCGCTGCCGTGCCCGGCACGCACGACGAGCACGGTCTGCGTGCCGAGGTACTGGAGGTCGGTCCACGCGGTGCCTGGCGCGACCGAGCCGACGCCGATCGGGCGATCCTGACGCGACACCGCCGCGGCACGCGCGCCGCTGACCACGGTGGGGGCTCCCGGCTTCTGGCGGCGGCCTGCGAGCTGCGGGCCGGGCAGACCGTCGATGACGACCACCGGCCCCTCCGCCGCCAGTGCCCCGGCGAGGTCCAGGGCGATCACGCTCGTGCTGCGGGCACAGCCCAGTTCCAGCAGCGACACCGGTTCCGCGGAGCCGCGCACGGTGCGGGCCAGATGCGCGGTGAGCCGTTCGCGTGTCGCCCGGGTCCGTCGGCGCTGCCACAGCCTGCCCGACCGGCGGGGCAGTTCGGCGATGACCGAGGCACCCAGGTTCGCCGCGATGTCCCGGCGCAGCACGGGGCGGTCCGCCACCACCGTGCGGACCGCGGCAAGGGCGAGCCCGACGACGAGCCCGAGGACGAGCCCGATCGCGGCATTGGTGACGGCGGTCCTGGGCAGGGAGTGCCGCACCGCGCGCGGTGCGTCCACGATCTGCGTGCCGGCGACGACCTTGGGCGTGCCGGTGCGCGCCTCCGCGGCGCGCTGGTCGAAATCGGCGATCCGCGAGTTGAGTTCGGCCCGGCGGGCGAAGAGCGTCTCGATGGTCGCCGACGCCGTCGGCTCGCTCTCCGGCGTTCGGGTTCCGATCTCCTCATTGACCTGGGCGAGTTCGTCCCGCATGCGGTCACGCTGGTCGAGCAGTGCCTTGGACTCGGCCTGCGCGGTTTCCCGCATCCGTCGCACATGGTCCGCGATGAACGCATCGGCCAGCGCCTTGGCCCGGGCCACCGCTTCCGCGTCGCTGTCACCTGTCACATCGATCTGCAGCAGGTTGTTGGTCAGGCCGGTGCCCCGGTAGTCCCGCATGAAGTCCTCCGGCTTCTCACGGGACTTGAGAGCCTGCAGGGCCTGGTCGGCGATCCGTGTGGTCCCCAGCACCGCGACGTCGGTGCGGATCAGCGTTCCGGTGTCGTTCGGCTGGTCCTCCGCGTGCGAGACCAGCACCTTGGTCACCGCGCTCGGCGGCGGTGGCAGCAGGACCGCCATCGCTCCGCCGGCCACCAGCCCGAGGAGCGCCATGGCGCACCAGAGGCGGCGGCGCCTGCGCACCGCCACCACCAGCGCCTGAAGGTCGAAGAGCGGAGTGGCGGCCGACGACTCAGAAGTCGTGCTCGTCGTCACGCTGAACCTCCCGTCGAGTGGCCGCGAACCGCGAGTGCGGGAGCGTCGCCGTCCGGCGGATGGCCGGAAGACCTTGTCTCGACGGCACGGACCGTGCCCGCGACGACGATGCCGACGACCTCGTGCCTGCCGTCCGCACACGCCTCGGCGATGCCGGCGAGCTCCTGTGCGGTCCAGCTGCCCGCGCTGAGTACGACCAGGGCACCGGACTCGGTGTCGCGGTCCGGCACCATCGGCCGGTCCACCGAGACCTCCACCACCCGCAGCAGCGGATCGCCCTTGGCCTCGGCGACGAGCTGCTCGGCGGCCCGGCGGGCGATGTCGTCGCCGTCCGGTACGACAGCCAACAGCCTCCGGGGAGAGGGAAGTCGGTCCCGGAGGCGGGCGCACACCCGCCGGTAGCGGATCTGCCTGCCGGCCTCGTCGACCGACCTCAGCGGGGCCGGTAGGTCCCACTGGGTGTCGATGCCGAGGAGTCGGCGGATCGAGGCCCGTGCACCGCTGTCCTCCGGCCGGTGCGCGCGCCGTTCATGAGGCACGTCGACGGTGCCGAGCAGCGACGAGCCGAGGGCCGCGGCGATCTCCGGTTCGGTGCGCGGCCGGCGATTCAGCCGTACGGCGGCGAGATGACCGATGACCGCGAACAGGAAGAACAGCAGTGCCCCGGCGACGATGAGCTGCGTCCTCGTCGGCGGCGCCTCGCCGGTCGGCCGGGCCGCGGGACCCATGACGACCATGCCGGCCAGGCTGCTCGCCGGATCGGCCTGGTCCAGCTTCGTCATGGCCTCCTCCAGCGAGGTCCGCAGCTTCTCGAGCGAGGTGCGGGCCTGCACGCTCTCCACGGTCTTCCCCGGATCGGCCGCCTTGGCCAGGTCGGTGATGCGGCGGTTGGTCTCCTCCACCTGCTGCCGCAGCGTCTCGGGCGCCGTGGCCGCGTCGGAGTCGGTGCCGCCCGCGATCCGCGCGGCGAAGGTGACGAACTGCCGGGCCACCTGGTCGGAGAGCTGCTGCGCGCGCTCCGGGGTGCCGGCCGTACCCGAGATCTTGATGATGTTCCCGTCGGCGGCCTTGGCGCTCACTCGATCCCGCAGCTCGGCGCCGCTGACGTCCGGCCAGCCGAGCTCGTCGGCCGCGCGGTCGATCACCGTCGAACTGGTCGCGATGTCCACCTGAGTCAGCAGCTCGCGCTCTTCCCACTGCCCCGGCAGCAGTACCGATGCCGACGTCGTGTACCGCGGCGGGAACACCACCGAGGCGCCGTAGCCGACAAGTGCGCCCACCACGGCGAGGGTGGCGAGAAGCCGCCACCGCCGACGGAGAATCCGCCCGATCGTGGCCAGGCGGATCGTGTCTTCGCTCAACTGCGCTGCCTCTTCCCTGTGCTGTTCGGGTCGTTCGCCGACACCGGAGTGCGGTCACGGCACGCGGCGGCGTAGGCGGCGAGCAGCGACGCCTGCGAGTTCCGCCAGGAAAGCCGCCCGCTGATCCGCTCCTGGCCGATCGTGCCCATCCGGGCCCGCTTCTCCGGATCGTCGAGGAGCAGCGCGATGAGCTTGGCGAACGCGGCCTCGTCGTTGTCGGGCGCGTAGACGGCGGCGTCACCGGCGGAGACGCGCGCCTCCCGGAGATCGAACGAGACGATCGGCCGGCCCATCGCCATGTACTCCAGGACCTTGTTCATGGTCGACACGTCGTTGAGCGGATTGCGCGGGTCGGGGGAGAGGCACACGTCCGCGGTGGACAGGTAGCGCACCAGGTCGGCGTCCGGGATGCGCCCGGTGAACTGCACCTGTTCGGAGAGCCCGAGCCGCCGGGACAGTGCCACCATCGCGTCGAAGGCGTCGCCGGAGCCGACGAACACCGCGTGCCAGTCGGTCCGCCCGATCTCGTCGCGCAGCTTCGCGAGGGCCCGCAAGGCGTAGTCGACGCCGTCCTGCGGGCCCATGACACCGAGGTAGCACAGCAGATGAGGCTTGCCGCGCTTCAACTCCGGCTCGGGCGGCACCGGTTGGAACCGGTCGGTCTGGGGCGCGCTGCGCACCACGAAAACGTCCTCGGGCCGCCGGCCGCCACGGCTCACCGCGACGTCCCGGTAGCTCTCGTTCGTCGCGAGCACGATGTCCGCGGCCCGGTAGGTCCGCCGTTCCAGCGCGCACACGGCGCGGTAGAGCAGATCCTGGCCGCGGTCGAACCGGGATAGGTACAGCTCGGGTACCAGGTCGTGCTGGTCGAAGACGAACCGCGCGCCGCGCCGCTTCAGCCACAGCGCCGGCAGGAACAGCAGGTCGGGCGGGTTGCAGGCATGGACCACGTCGACCGGGCCGACCTTGCGGGCCAGCCGGGCCGTGTGCCACAACGCCGATCCGTACTCCCGCAGATAGCCGGCCGGGCCTCCGGTGGCCGCGCGCAACGGGTAGCGGTGGATCCGTACGCCGTCGATCACCGCCTCCGGCTCCGTGTCCCGCTTCTCCCCCCGGGGACAGATGACGTGCACGTCCCAGCCCGCGTCGCGCAGGGTCGTGCACTCCTGCCACACCCGCCGGTCGAACGGCACCGACAGGTTCTCCACCAGGATCAGCGCGCGACGGCCGGACCCGTCGGCGCCGGCCGCGTCTTCGAACGATCTGTCACCAAGCAAGGCCCACGTACCCCGGTTCGGTCCGGCGCGCGTCGGCGTCGGGAAGGTGGATGAGGTCGACTATCACCGGGCCGTCGCCATGGGGCAGCGCCGACAGCACGGCCGGATCCCTGGTCCCGACCAGGCACACCTCGGCGTGCTCCAGCACGTCGTCGACGGACTCCGCGAGCAGTTGCGCGAGGTGCGGCAGCCGGGTCTCGATGTACTCGCGGTTCGCGCCGATCAGCCGGGAGAGGCTCACGTTGGCGTCGTAGATCCGCAGGTCGTACCCCTTGCCGAAGAGTCTCTCCGCCAGCTCGACGAGCGGGCTCTCGCGGAGGTCGTCGGTGCCGGGTTTGAAGGACAGCCCGAACAGGCCCACCCGGCGCTTGCCGGTGCGCTCGACCAGCTCCACCGCACGCTGCAGATGGTCGGAGTTGGAGGGCAGCACGTGGGCGAGGATGGGTACCGAGACATCGGCCCGCTGCGCCGCGTGGACCAGGCTGCGCAGGTCCTTGGGCAGGCAGGAGCCGCCGAAGGCGAAGCCGGGCCGCAGGTAGGCGGGGCTGATGTTCAGCTTGCGGTCGGCCAGGAAGACATCCATCACCTGGTGCGAGTCCACCCCGAGCGCCTGGTACACCGCGCCCAGCTCGTTCGCGAAGCCGATCTTGAGGCCGTGGAACGCGTTGTCCGCGTACTTGATCGCCTCGGCCGTCGGGACCGGCACCCGGAACACCTCGCCGGGCAAGCCTTCGTACAGCGCCGCCACCGCGTCGCCGCTCGCCGGGTCGAGCTCGCCGATGACGGTCTTGGGCGGGTCGAAGAAGTCCCGCACGCTCGTGCCCTCGCGCAGGAACTCCGGGTTGACCGCGACCCCGACGTCCACCCCGGCCGTGCCGCCGACGTACTTCTCCAGGATCGGTACCAGCAGGTTCAGACAGGTGCCCGGGAGCATGGTGCTGCGGAACACGACGGTGTGCCGCCCGCCCCGCTCGGCCAGCGCGGCACCGATCTGCTCGGTGACCCGCTCCAAGTACGTGGTGCACAGGCTGCCGTTGGGCTCCGACGGCGTGCCCACGCAGACCAGCGACACCTCGCTGTCCATGATCGCCTCGCGGACGTCGTCGGTGGCTCTCAAGGCCCCGGTCCGCACCACTTCGGCGATGAGCTCGCCGATCCGCTCCTCGACCACCGGGGCCGAGCCGCCGTTGACCAGGTCGACCTTCACCTGGTTCACGTCCACCCCGATGACCTCGTGACCCATGCTGGCCAGGCACGCGGCCGACACACAGCCCACGTAGCCGAGCCCGAAAACGCTGACCTTCATGACCTGTCCCTCCCCCCAGGCAGGCCCCTACGGCCTGCAGTCCGCGCGCGGGCCGGACGACGACCCCCGCGCATCAATAGGCCCCCTGCCCATGGAGCACCGCACGCAGCGTCTTCCACAAGATCACTGTGTCCAGGGCCAGCGACCAGTCCTCGACGTACCGCAGGTCGAGGCGTACCGCCTCCTCCCACGCCAGATCGCTGCGTCCGCTGATCTGCCACAGGCCGGTGAGCCCGGGCTTGACCAGCAGCCGCCGCCGGATGTCCGGGCCGTACTCGGCGGTCTCCTCCGGCAGCGGAGGCCGCGGACCGACGAGCGACATCGATCCGGTGAGTACGTTGAAGAGCTGCGGGAGCTCGTCGAGCGAGTACCGGCGCAGCACTGCTCCCACCCGGGTCACCCGCGGATCCCGGCGGAGCTTGAACAGCAGACCCGCGCCCTCGTTGTGGTCGGCCAGTTCGGCACGTGCTCCGTGCGCCCCGGCGACCATGGTGCGGAACTTGAGAATGGTGAACTCGCGCCCGTTCTTGCCGACCCTGCGCTGGCGGTAGAACGCCCCACCGCGACTGTCCACCATCACGAGCAGTGCGACGAACACCATCAGTGGTGCGAACAGCATCAGCAGAATCGTTGCGCCCAGCCGGTCGACGACCCCTTTGATCGCCCGGCGGCCCCCGGTGAAGGTCGGCATGCTGACCCGCAGCAGCGGGATCCCGAGCACCGCGTCGACGTGCAGCCGCGGGCCGGCCACTTCCATCAGCACGGGGGCCACGACCATCTCGGCATCGCTGCCTTCGAGGTTCCAGGCCAGCCGCTGCAGCCGGTCCGGTGACCAGTGCGGGTCCGGAGTGACCGCGACGACGCGGTAGCCGTCGTGGCGGACGTGCTTGGCGACGTCCGTCAGCCGGCCGACGACCGGCACTCCGTCCAGGTGGTCACCGTCGAGCCCGCGACCGTCCGTCGTGCACACCGCGTCCACTCGCCAGCCGATGTGCGGGAACTTGCGGGTTCGTGTGATCAGGTCGAGCACGGTGGCCGGGCTCCCGGCAGCGAGCACCGGTCTCAGACACCGCCCTTCCTTCCTCTGTTTGTGCAGCCGCAGGCGGAGCAGATACCGCGCGGTCATGGTGACGAGCGCGATCGCCGGGATCGCGACGAAGATCCAGAGCTTGATGTTGCGTGAGGTGAGTGCGATCCCGCCGAGCGCCAGCACGACGGTCGCCGTGAACAGCGATCGTCCGAGCCGGCGGAATTCCTCGGCGCCCTGGCCGAGCACGGCCGGAGACCACGAACGGCTCACCGCCAGCGCTATCAGCACCAGCAGCTCGGTGCCGAATGCGAGAATTCCCCACTTCTCATGCCAGTTGGCCGCGTCCCGGGCCCCGAAGAAGTTGCCGATCGCGGCCACCACGAAAGCGGTGGCCACGGTATCGCTGGTGATCACGGTACGTCGGTACCGCTGCTCCCAGTCGATTGCGGGCCGGCTGATTGCCCCATTCGTCAGACTCCCGCGCGCCGACGAAAAAGGGTCGACTATTCCCCCCTGCCGCACAGAACCCCCCGGTTCCCAGTGGTACGACGTGATCGCCCAACACTGTTCCTCCGCCGGGAGGCCCCACCCCCCGCACAGTCCCTCCCCGCAGGAGGCGCCCGCCTCTCCGCGCATGACATCACGGCTCTTTGAGCGTTACTTGGACAGCTCACCCTGGCGGCAGTGGACTCGTATGTCCTGCCGGACTCTCAAGGTGTGCGGGAACCCGTGGAAACCCCGGGTGCTCCCCGCACCCGAAGCCCTCTCACGGGCTCGAAGAATTGATCATCCCCACGCGTGGCGCGGGGGACGCGGCTGCTGGCCTTTTGTGGTGCCGGACCCATAGATCATTACTGGTCGCCTCGTGTCCGATCAGCTGAAGCACGGTCAATCTAGACCATCGTTGCCAGTCTGTAGAGGGGGTGTGTGTAATTTGTGGTCAAGCTATGGGGCTGGATCCGCCTACCGGTGACCGCCTGCAGGTGACTGGCGCCATCGCGCAGTCCAGCAGCTCGCCCGACGGCCCCGGGCGCTGCCTCTGTGCGGTGCCGGCGGCGGTGATCGACGAGCTGGGGCGGGCCCTCCGCGGCGCCCGGTTCGACAGCGACTTGCCGCTGTTCGTGCACCACGGCGTGCCCCTGCGGGTCCCCGAGGCGGGCCGGGCGATCGACTCCCGCTGCCTGTCGTCCTTCGCACCGAATTGGCGTGAAAGGTTGGGTTCGGCGGGTGCACAAGATCTTGTAAGGCGCACACAAGGCCGCGCGCATGCCCAATTGGGCATGCGCGGATCGCGATTGGAGGGCGCATCTTGAACATGCCCGGGGCCTGAAGTAATTGCCGGCAGATGTCCGAAACGGCGCCGAACTCCGGCCCTTTTTGTTGTCTACGCGCCGCGTGGAGTAACGGGGATGACAGCACGGCATCGTCCGGACGGGACTTTCGCAGGTTCTTGCTCGGTCCGGGCTCGCTGTCATTTCGGGCCGGGCCTGTTTCAGGCTCCTGCGGCGGACGCAAGTGGCCGCCGGCTCCGCGCTCTTGGCGAATGCCCGGTGCCTGGGGCGGCGTCGGCCGGGGCAGGGTCGCGCCCCGGCCGACGTCCTTTCAGATCAGTTCTCGATCCGTGGCAGGAGAGAGACGATCCTGCTGCCGTTTCGGGCGACCAGGACATCCTCGTAGAGCAGGAGTTGGGGCTGGTCTCCGAACGCGGTGCCCGGCTTCTGCTCGGCGGTGTCGGCGTGGCCGCGCCAGACCTGCTCGCCCGTGCGCAGGTCGAGGCCGGACAGGTCTCCGGTCGGGCCGGCGAAGTACACGACCCGTTGGCCCGTCGACATCACGGGAGCCGTGAGGCCCGTCATCGTCTCCTTGTCGGGCATCTTGACGCCCACCGGGACGGTCCACAGGGTCTTTCCCGTGGTCAGCGAGTAGGCCGAGGCCTTGCCCTGCCAGGACACGGAGATCAGAAGATCACCGACGATGTCCGAGTTGGCCCGCTCTCCCTCGACCCGATAGGAGTGCGAGGTCTGCTTGCCGGAGCCGCTGAGGGTGGTCAGCCGCAGGTCCTTGTCGCCCGCGTTCTTCGCCGCGATCAGGACCATCCGATCGCCAGTGGTTCCGACGAGCTGCTGCCTGCCGGGCATGGTCACGACCTTCTCGGCGCTTCCCGTGGCGGGATCGAGACGGAGGATGTCGGTGTCGTCCGGCTCCTCGGTGTCCTGATTGCACAGGAGATAGGGCACCCCGCTCAGCACCGTGCGTTGACACACGATGCCCTTGTCCCAGGTGTGGCGCCACTTCTCCTCACCGGTCCGCGGATCGAGGGCCGACATCGTGCGGAGCGACGGGGTGTTGGCCAGTACCGCGCCGTCGATGAGCATGGCGGCCTGGTCGGTGCGGTCGTCCTGCGGCATCTCGGCCGTCCACAGCACCTTGCCGTTGTCGGCGTCCACGGCCATCAGATCCGTACCGCCGATGTAGTCCCCGTTCGGCTCCTTGTCCGCGGTGTGGTTGCGGTAGGCGTAGACCACGCCGTCGCGCGCGGCGAACGCGTGGTCGGGCCCGTCGCCCTCGCGGTTGACCTTGACGGTCCACAGCCGCTCACCGGTGTTGGCGTCGAACTTCGCGACGTCGTACTTGGACCCGCTGCAGTACAGCGCGGAACCCTCCACCAGGCAGCCCCGCTCGCCGGCGCCCCGGATGTCGCTCTGCCACGGCTTCCAGCCCTCCGGCGACACCGCCGGCCGCACGGGCCGGTCCCGCTCGGCCGTACCGCCCCCGAAGCCGAGCACCGCCCCCACGGTGATCGCGGCGACGGCCACCACCGTCCCCGCGGCCTGCGAGAAACGGCGCCGGCTGCGCCGCCGTACCACCGTTTCGGCCAGGTCGCCGGGCGCGCGCACCCGGTCCAGGGCGACCGCGCGCAGTGTCTCGCGGACCTTCTCCTCCACCTGCTCCGTCGTCATCCCTGGACCTCCTTCGGCGTGTAACTGAGCGACTGCACCTGTTCCGCGGGACTTTCGGGCCCGAGCTCCGGTACGAGCAGCCGGAGTTTGGCGAGCGACCGGTACGCCGTACTGCGCACCGTGCCGACCGGGCATCTCAGCAGCGCCGCGACCTCGGCCTCCGGCAGGTCCTCGAAATAGCGCAGTACGACCACGGCCCGCTGCCGTTTCGTCAGTTTTCCGAGCGCCGCCCACAGGGCGATCCGCAGTTCGGAGTCCGCCTCGGTGCCGGCTTCGCCGCCGGACTCGGGCAGTACGGGCACCGTCGTCTCGGCGCGGTGCCTGCGCAGCCGCCAGCGGTTGACCTGCTGGCGGTACATGATCTGGCGGACGTACGCCTCGGGCTGCTCGATGTGAGTCCAGCGCCCGTAGGCCTTCATCAGCGCAATCTGCAGCAGATCCTCCGCCGCGTGCCGGTCCCCGCCGGTGAGCAGCACCGCGAGCTGCAGCAACGCGGTGGAGCGCATCGCTACGAACTCCCGGAACTCGTCGTGACTTGTGGCCTCCATCGACCCTCCCCTTCTCGCAACCACCACGACGCGATGGGCCGCCCGTCACTATCCCTCGGCGAGCGAGATTGTGTGTTCGCACATGCGGTCGCTCCCGCCGGCACCCCTGCCGTCACTCCACCTTCGCCCAGGGCAAGATCGCACGTACCGTCACTGACGAACCGAGGACCCCCGGGAATGGAGCCGCAAGCGTGACCGACCCGTTGCAGGACCCGCGGTTCTTCGCCGATCCGTACGCGACCTACGCCCGGCTGCGAGACGCGGCGCCCGTGCGGAAGGTGCCCACCGGTTCGGGAGGGCGCGAGAGCTACCTGGTCACGGGCTACGCGGAGGCCAGGGAGGCATTCGCGGATCCTCGGCTTTCCAAGAACACCGTGCGGTTCTTCGCCGGCCGGCCGTCGCAGCGCGACCTCCATCCGGCGGTTTCCCGGAACATGCTTGCCACCGACCCACCGCAGCACGCCCGGCTGCGGGCTCTGGTGACGAAGGCGTTCACCACCGGGGCCGTCGCACGGTTGCGTCCCTATATCGCAGGCCTGGTCGACGAGTTGCTCGACGCGTGGCCGGACCGCGGACCGGTGGACCTGGTCGCGAGTCTCGCCGTCCCGCTGCCCGTCACCGTCATCTGCGAGATGTTGGGGGTCCCCGAGTCCGACCGGCGGCTCGTGCGCACCTGGTCGAGCGATCTGTTCGCCGCCGGAGACCCCCGACGGACCGACGCCGCCTCACATGCCATCGGCGGCTACATGACCGACCTCGTCGCCGCCAGGCGCGACTCGCCCGGCGAGAGTCTGCTCGACGACCTCATCGCCGTACGCGACGGCCAGGACCGGCTGACCGAGGACGAACTCGTCTCGCTCGCCGTGCTCCTGCTCGTGGCCGGCCACGAGACCACCACCAACTTCATCGGCAACGCGGCCCTGGCCCTTCTCCAACACCCGCAATCCCTCGCGCGGTTGAGGGCCGAGCCGCAGCTTCTCGGAAGCGCGCTGGACGAGTTGCTGCGCTTCGACTCGCCTGTCGGGATCGCCACGTTCCGCTACAGCACCGAAGCGTTCACGCTAGGCGGGACCGAGATCCCCGAAGGCGTTCCGGTACTCATCGCTCCCGGCGCCGCCAACCGCGACCCGAACCGATTTCCCGGTCCGGACAAGCTCGATCTCAACCGCGGTGCCACCGGACACCTGGCCTTCGGCCATGGAATCCACCGATGCCTTGGAGCACCCCTCGCGCGAGCCGAGGGCGAACTCGCGCTCCGGGCGGTCATTTCCCGCTTCGCCGACATTCGGCTCGCGGTTCCCGCGGAGGAACTGGAATGGCGGCACACACGATTGATGCGCGGCCTTGCGGCCCTGCCTCTCACATGGTCGCGAGGGACACCTCGGTCGACTTGATCAGGGCGATGACGGCGGTACCGGCCCCCAGACCGAGATCGGTGACGGCGTCCTTCGTGATCGCCGACGTCAGGTCCCCGCCGTCGACGCTCACCTTCACGGAGGCCATGGCGCCGCCGGTGGCGATGTCGGTGACCGTGCCCGGGAGCCGGTTGCGGATGGACAGGCCGTCCACCGAGCCGGTGGCGAGCGAGATCTCGGTGGACTTCACCAGGGCGCGTACGGCGGAACCCTCGGCGAGACCGAGTTCCTCCACGGCCTCCGAGGTGATCGCCGCGGTGAGGTCCTGCCCGCCGTCGAGACGCACCTTGACGGTCGCCATGGCCTCGCCCGGGGTGATGGCGGTGACGGTGCCGGGGAGCTGGTTGCGGATGCTCAGACTCATGACGGGATGCCTCACAGACTGCTTGGCCATATGTCCCACTTTGGGATGGCTGTGGGTTTCACCGTAGCCGGGTGGGGTGACGGATGCCGTGCGATGTCGTGCCGTGCCGCGTCAGGCCGGGTACGCGTGGGTCTGGGCCGCCTTGACCGTCGCCCAGACCGTGGCCCCGGGATGGAGGCCGAGTTCGGCGGCGGCGACGGTGGTGAGGTCGGCGGCCAGGGGGAGTTCGCCGCTGAGGTCGGCCCGGATCTGGTCGCCGTGGGTCTCCATGCCGGCGACCTCGCACTGCCAGAGGTTGCGGGCGCTTGATCCGGTGGGGCGGTCCCGGTGGAGGGTGACCGCGCTCGGCGGGAAGGCGACGAAGACCGGGCCCGTCAGATCCTCCGTGGTGGTGATCGCCGGGCCGCCCTCCACCTGGACACTGTGTCCTTCGGCCCGGCCCTTGTAGAGGTTCAGGCCGACCAGGTGCGCGATGTAGTCCGTGCGCGGGTGGCGTGCGATGTCGGCGGGGGTGCCCTCCTGGACGATGCGGCCCTCCTCGATGACGACGAGGCGGTCGGCCAGGACCATGGCGTCCAGCGGGTCGTGGGTGACGAGTACGGCGACGGCCTCGAACTCGGCCAGATGGCGGCGGAGTTGGGTCCGTACCTCCAGGCGGGTGCGGGCGTCGAGGGCCGCGAGGGGCTCGTCGAGGAGGAGCAGACGGGGGTTGGTGGCGAGGGCGCGGGCGAGGGCGACGCGCTGGGCCTGACCGCCTGAGAGGCGTCGGGGCTTGGCACCGGCATGCTCGGCGAGGCCCATCCGCTCCAGCCACTCGGCGGCCTGGGCGCGGGCCTCCGCCTTGGTCGCACCGTGGCAGCGCGGGCCGAAGGCCACGTTGTCCAGGGCGGTGAGGTGCGGGAAGAGCAAGTAGTCCTGGAAGACGACACCGACCGGGCGTGACTCGGGCGCCGTACGGTCCAACACCGCGCCGTCCAGGCGCAGTCGGCCGCCGGTGAGCGGCGTCAGACCGGCCAGGGCACGCAGCGCGGTGGTTTTTCCGGCGCCGTTGGGACCCAGCAGCGCGACGACGTCGCCGGGCGCGGCGGTCAGCGCCACGTCGAGCCGGAACGAGCCGCGGTCGACGACGAGATGGGCGTCGAGTCCCGCCGGGGTCGGGCCGGGGCCGCCCGTGGCCTCGTACGCGGACTGCGCGGATCTCGCGGACTTCGCGGTCCTGTCGGACTTCTCGGTCTTCTCGGTGTGGGTCATGAGGCGGTCATCCAGCGATCGCGCAGCCCGGCCAGGACCGCGACGGACACGGCGAGCAGCACCAGGCTGAGGGCGATGGCCGCCTCGGGGTCGCTCTGCAGGGCCAGGTAGACGGCCAGCGGCATGGTCTGCGTACGGCCGGGGAAGTTGCCGGCGAAGGTGATCGTCGCGCCGAACTCGCCGAGCGCCCGTGCCCAGGCCAGGACGGCGCCCGCCGCGATGCCGGGGGCGATCAAGGGAAGCGTGACGCGGCGGAAGGCGGTGAAGCGGGAGGCGCCGAGCGTGGCGGCCGCCTCCTCGTAGCGGGGGTCGGCGGCGCGCAGGGTGCCCTCGACGCTGATGACCAGGAACGGCATCGCCACGAACGCCTCGGCGACGACGACACCGGTGGTGGTGAACGGCAGTGTGATCCCGAACCACGCGTCCAGCCACTGCCCGACGATGCCGTTGCGGCCGAGCGCCATCAGCAGTGCCACACCGCCCACCACCGGGGGCAGCACGAGCGGCAGCGTGACCAGGGCCCGTACGAGACCGCGCCCCGGGAACTCGACCCGGGCCAGCAGCCAGGCCAGCGGCACCCCGATCACCAGGCTCACGGCGGTCGCCGCGGTGGCGCACAGCAGGGACAGCTTCAGCGCCTGCCAGACCTCGGGGCTGGTCAGCTGGTCCGGCAGGCTGTGCCAGGGGGTGCGGACCAACAGGGCGATCAGCGGCAGCACCAGGAACGCCAGGCCCAGCAGCGCGGGCACCAGCAGGGGCAGCGGTACGCCCCGGCCGAGGCCCGTCCGGACGCGCCCGCGTCCGCGCCGCGGCCCACCCCGGAGGGTGTCGGCCCCGGCGGCGGACTTGTCGGGCGCGTCGGTCGGGGAGGTCACGGCTTGAGGAACCCGGCCTCGGTCAGGACCTTCTGGCCGTCGGCGGACTGCACGAGTGCGATGAACGCCTTGGCCGCCTCGGCGTTGGGGGCGTCCTTGAGCCGGACGATCGGGTAGTCGTTGATGGCGTCGGCCGACTCGGGGAAGTCCACGCCCTCCACCTTGTCACCGGCGGCGCTCACATCGGTCTTGTAGACGACGGCCGCGTCGGCCTCCTTGAGCTCGACCTTGGTCAGGGCCGCCTTGACGTCCTGTTCGTACGAGACCGGGGTGAGCTTGAGCTTGGCGGCGTCGAGCGCCTTCTGGGCGGCGGCGCCGCACGGCACGGTCCTGTCGCAGAGCACGACCTTCAGGCCCGACCTGGTGAGGTCCTTGAGGGAGGCGATCTTGTCCGGGTTGCCGGGCAGGGTGGCGATTTCGAGCTGGTTGCGGACGAAGGTGGCGGGTGTCCCCGACGCGTCGCCCTTGTCCGTGACGATGGCCATCGTCTTGGGGCTGGCGGAGGCGAACACATCGGCGGGGGCGCCGCCGGTGATGCTCGCGGCGAGGGAGTCGCTGCCGCCGAAGCTGAAGGTGACCTTCGTGCCGGGGTGCTCCTGCTCGAACTCCTTGCCCAGCGCGGTGAAGCTCTCCTTCAGGGAGGCCGCGGCGAACACGGTGACCGTGCCGGAAAGCTTCGGGGACGAGGACGCCGACGCGGAGGAGTCGGACTCCGTCGACGAGTCGCCGGAGGAGGAGCAGGCGCTCAGGGCCAGCAACGCGGCGGCTCCCGCACCGGCCACCTGCATGGTCCGGCGGGTCCGGCGCGCGGAACGAGTCATCACGGAACTACTCCCTCTGTCACATGACGAAGAATCCACCGCGGGACTCCTCTACGGTCTCTCGACGACCACGTTGGTCGACTTGATCACGGCAACCGCCGGAACGCCGGGTTCCAGCTTCAACTCCTCAGCCGACTCGCGGCTGACCAGGGACACCACCCGGAACGGCCCCGCCTGGATCTCCACCTGCGCGGACACGTCTCCGAGGATCACGTCCGTGACGATGCCGGAGAGGCGGTTGCGGGCCGAGGAGCCGGCGTTCTCCCGCTCCGTACGGTGCAACTGCCGGGCGTAGGCGGCGAGGACCGGCCCGGGGATGATCCGGCGGCCCATCCCGTCGCGTTCGGCGGCGAGCTTCCCACCGTCGACCAGGCGCCTCACGGTGTCGGCGCTGACACCGAGCAGGGCGGCGGCGTCCCCGATCCGGTAGGTGTGCATGCGCCGATGATACTGCCGCAAATGCAAGGCGAAAGGCTACTGTCTCATTGCATGAGCCGGATCATCGTTTCGCGGGGCTGGAATGTGCGTTTGTACGAGACGGCTGCCCGGAGATCGAGGAGTGCGGGTTCGTCGCACCGCGGAGCGGTGTCAGCCGCCGCCGTCGAGGGTCATGAGGTTCCCGGGCGGGGTGGGACGTGCGGGGGCGACGACGGTGAAGGGGTCAAGCAGTGAGGTCGACGTCCTCAGCCGAGGCACACCACGAGCAGGCAGATCTGCGACGGCGAAGTCGCGGTCGGGGACGGGCTCGTCGTCTGCGGCGGCTGCGAACTCGGCTCGCCGGCCGAGGGCGTCTGGCTGGGCTGCGCCTCGTTGCGGTCGGAGGCCGTGTCCTCGGCGGTGGGTGATGTCGGTGACGTCGTCTGCGGCTGAGGGGTCGACTCCGTCGTCGTGCGCGGCGGGGCGGCCGAGTCGGGCCGAAGGTTCGAGGGCGTGCTGCTGGGCGGCGCGGCGGTGCGCTGCCGACTGGGGCGCTCGGGCGTGGAGGACGTGGGGGAGGAGGCGCCGGTGTCGGGCCGTGTCCTGGTCGACTCGGTGCGAGGCGTCGACGGTTCGTCCGCGATGCCCGTGTCCGCGCCGGTGGACTCCGGTGCCGTGGCCGCCTGTGCCCGATCGCCGGACTGCTGGTCCATCACGGACACGGTCAGGCCGCCTCCGACGAGTGCGACGGCGGTCGCCACCACGGCCCGACGCTGGTTCTTCTTCCAGCGGGCCCGCTGGCGACGCCGTGCCGCCCGTCCCTGCGGGGCGGACGGCACGGGGCCGAGGTCGTCGCCCGGGTCGGTCCGGGGGTACTCGCTCAGGGCCGCCGTGATCGGTGCCCCGCTCGCGTCGGCGTGCGGTCGGCCGTCGTGCCACGTGTCGGAGGGGTCGCCTTCCCACGCGGGCGCTGTGCCCGCCCCCGTCGAGATGGCCGGGACGGTGCGGCCGTCGGCGGTGATCGGGGCTATGTCCGGGGCGTAGGCACCGCACCCGGGACACACCAGGGCGCCATTGAGATGCCGGCGGCAGGAGGTGCAGTAGTCCATCTGGGGTCTTCCTGGGTTGACGCACCGTCGACCCTCCGGGCCGCGGCCCGGGCACGTTCGTACGTGGGATCGAGCGGCCTGCCACGCTAACGAGGCTTTAGAGGGACTGTGTGCAGTCTGTGTGAGACTCCTGCGCGGGTTCTCCGGGGGGTCTGTGGGTCACAGCGGTGTGTTGCCCGGCCGGAGCGGGCTCACCGGGGGCCGTGCTCCGGCTGAACCCCTTCGTGTCCGTTGAGCGCTTCGGTCATCTGGCGCTGCGTCTGCTCGGCCACCGCACGAGCTTCCTCCACGACGTCACCGCGCTCACGCACCAGGCTCTCGTAGACCGGCAGATGGTCGTTTCGGGTCGAGCTGGATATCACAGTGCTGGTCCTTCTGTGTGTCGTACCCGGTTGAACGAGCGGTGTCGATACGCCCATTCAACCGGCCGGGCCGAGATTCGCACGCAATTATGCCCGGCGAATCGGCGTGGTAATCCCGTCGGCAGTTCGCCGAACAAATCGCGGACAAATCGCGGAGGGTAAAGCGAAATTGAGGAGAACGCGAAGCAATTCTGTGCCCGTGGTGAAAACATTCTGCGCCGGGCCGTGACGCGTCACCGGTCCGGGATCCGACGGTCGGGCCCAACGGCGGGCGGCGGCCACCTCGGTCCGTGCCGGCGTGCGCGTGCGGGCGTACCGGTGCACGGCGGGCCGACGGCCGAGAAAACGCTTGGACTCAGGGGGTGTCGTCGCGGGACGATTTGGTTCCAGTTGGCACACAACACCACAGGGTTGGAATGGAATCGCCCGAATCGCGAGAGGTTCCGCGGAGCAAGGGCTCGGTGCTCCTTGCACTTCGATACTACGGACGGGAGTTGGCCCGGCTCAGGTGGGTGACGGCACCCGCGATGCTGCTGCCCGCACTGGGCAACATCGGCATCAACTACATCGCGCCGCTGATCGTCGCGAAGCTCGTCGGCCGCATCGCCGGTGACGCCGGTATCACCCTCGGCTCGACACTGCCGTACGTTCTCGGCTTCGCCGGCGTCCTGCTGCTCGCGGAAATACTGTGGCGCGTCGGCCTGCACTGTCTGAACCGCCTTGCCGCCCGCGGTATCGAGCGGCTGTACGTGATCGGTATGGACGAACTGTTCGCCAAGGACGCGGCGTTCTTCCACGACAATTTCGCCGGGGCGCTGACCAAGCGGGTGCTGAGCTTCGCGTCCCGCTTCGAGGAGTTCGTCGACACACTGACGTTCCAGGTCGTGGGCAGCCTGGTGCCGCTCGTGTTCGGGTCGGTGGTGCTGTGGCGCTATGAACCGCTGCTCGTCGTCGGCCTGTTGACGATGATCGGGCTCACGGCGCTGTTCGTGGTGCCCCTCATCCGCCGCCGCCAGGCACTCGTCGACAAGCGTGAGGAGGCCATCGCCAGGGTGGCGGGCCATGTCGCCGACAGCCTGATGAACATGGACACGGTCCGGGCGTTCGCGGCCGAGGAACGTGAGGCCGCCGAGCACCGCTCCCGCGTCGCGGCCTCGCGGCGCCTCACACTGAGGTCGTGGGACTACGGCAACCTGCGCATCGACACCCTGGTCGCGCCGATGTCCGTACTCACCAACGCGCTGGGCCTGTTGCTCGCGGTCGCGCTCGGCGGGGGCAGCCTCGGCGTGGAGGCGGTCGTGGTCGCCTTCACGTACTACACGAACGCGACGCGGATCATGTTCGAGTTCAACCAGATCTACCGCCGCCTGGAGAGCTCGATGACGGAGGCCGCGCAGTTCACCGAACTGCTGCTGGCGTCGCCGACCGTGCTCGACCCGGCGTCGCCGGCGCCGCTGCCCGGGGCAGCCGACGTCCGCTTCGAGCAGGTGACCTTCGCCCACGGAGGGGCGCGGCCGCTCTTCGAGGACCTCGACCTGGCCGTGCCCAGCGGGACGAAGATCGGCCTCGTCGGACGGTCCGGCGGCGGCAAGACCACGCTCACCCGGCTGCTGCTGCGGATGACGGACATCGAGGCCGGCCGGATCCTGATCGGGGGCCAGGACATCAGCAGGCTGCGCCAGGCCGACCTGCGCGGTCTGATCGCGTATGTGCCGCAGGACCCGGCGATGTTCCACCGCACGCTGCGGGAGAACATCGCTTTCGCCCGCCCGGACGCCACCGACGCCGAGATCCGCCGCGCGGCCGAGGCGGCGCACGTCGCGGAGTTCGCCGACGCGTTACCGGACGGCTTCGACACCATGGTGGGCGAGCGCGGTGTGAAGCTGTCCGGCGGACAGCGCCAGCGGGTCGCCCTCGCCAGGGCGATCCTCCGTGACGCCCCGATCCTGCTGCTCGACGAGGCCACCAGCGCACTGGACTCCGAGAGCGAGATCCTCGTGCAGGAGGCGCTGTGGCGGCTCATGGAGGGACGGACGGCGCTCGTGGTGGCGCACCGGCTGAGCACGGTCGCCACCATGGACCGACTCGTCGTCCTCGACCGCGGACGGATCATCGAGCAGGGCACGCACCAGGAACTGCTCGCCTCCGAGGGCGCGTACGCGAAGCTGTGGCAGCACCAGTCGGGCGGGTTCCTCGACGAGGACGCCATCTATCCCGTGGACGACCCCCTCGACGGCAGCCCCGCCCGGGCCGACCTGCTCTGAATGTGAGGCGGGCAGGCAGACAGTCGGTCGGGCGGTCGGGCGTCACGTGGCCGGCCGTCCGCGCCCGCGACCGGGTGTCGTCGGAGGTGAGTTCGACGGCCGGCGACCCTGTCGCTCGTCTGTAGGCGCCGGACGGCAGTTGTCGGCGATCTGTCGGCGACCGCCGGGATCTTGGGGATGTGGTGGACGGGCCGTGAAGACACGGCCCGTCCACCGCAGCCGGATCGTCCCGAGCGCAAGGAGCGTGCCATGTCGTCCGCAGTCCAGTCCCGGCCGTGGTCCGTTCACCGGCTCCCGCGTGCCGACGGCAAGACCTTCCTGGTCACCGGCGGCAACGCGGGCATCGGGTACTTCGTCGCCGAGCAGCTCGTCGGCACCGGCGCCACGGTGGTGCTCGGCAGCCGTGACGCGGCCAGGGCCGAAGCGGCCATGGTCGCCATCCGCTCCCGTGTCCCCGACGCACGCGTACGCCATCTGAGGCTGGACCTCGCCGACCTGTCCTCGCTGCGGGATTGTGTGGACGTGCTGGAGGCGGACCGCCTGGACGCGGTGGTCCACAACGCCGGGGTCCTGATCGAGGAGCCGGAGCGCCGGGAGACCGCGGACGGCAACGAGTGGATGTTCGGCATCAACCACCTCGGGCACTTCGCGCTCACGGGACGGCTCGCGCCCCTGCTGGCCGCCGCGCCCGCCGCCCGGGTCGTCACCACCGGAAGCTTCACGGGCAAGTCCGTGCGGCTGGACCTCGCCGATCTGCAGAGCACCCGGGACTACCGGCCCAAGCGCACCTACTCCCGCTCCAAGCTGGCGCAGATGCTCTTCGGCTTCGAGCTCGACCGCCGGCTGCGGGCCGCCGGAAGCACCGTGTCGAGCGTGGTGACCCACCCCGGCGGCGCGCTGGACTCCCTGACTCCCGATCGCGCGGACGTGCACCGGCGCACCACCGGCGAACGGCTGCGGGGCCTGCCCGCCGGTCTGCTCGTCCAGGGCAAGGAGCACGCCGCGTGGCCCGCCGTACGGGCCGTTCTCGATCCGTCCGTGAGCGGCGGGCAGCTGTGGGGACCCCGGGTGTTCGGCCTGCGAGGCCTGCCCGCGCTCGAACCCGTGCGCGACGCTCTGGCCGACCGGGCCGTCGCGGCACGATTGTGGGAGGCCAGCAGCGACCTGACCGGTGTCGATCCGGCCGTCGGGCTCACGTGACTGTGCGTCCCATATCTGGGTAGCCGCCTGCTCCGGTGGCCGGAGGCATTCAGATGAGTGGCCTGGCTCACATGGCGCGGGGCGGGCGGGGCCGACACGATGGTGCGCGTCACCGGGCAGGCTGAAGGGATCCAAATGTTCCGCAAGGTGCTGGTCGCCAACCGTGGTGAGATCGCTATTCGCGCGTTCCGTGCCGGCTATGAGCTGGGCGCGCGAACCGTGGCCGTCTTCCCGCACGAGGATCGCAATTCACTGCACCGGTTGAAGGCGGACGAGGCTTATGAGATCGGGCAGCCGGGACACCCGGTGCGGGCCTACCTCTCCGTCGAGGAGATCGTTCGCGCGGCGCAAAGAGCGGGAGCGGACGCGGTGTACCCGGGATACGGGTTCCTGTCCGAGAACCCCGACCTGGCGCGCGCCTGCGAGGAGGCGGGCATCACCTTCGTCGGCCCGAGCGCGGACACGCTGGAGCTGACCGGCAACAAGGCGCGCGCGGTGGCCGCCGCCCGCGCGGCCGGCGTACCGGTGCTCGGCTCCTCCGCTCCCTCCAGCGACGTGGACGAACTCGTCCGCGCCGCCGAGGACATCGGCTTCCCGGTGTTCGTCAAGGCCGTCGCCGGTGGTGGCGGTCGCGGTATGCGGCGGGTCGAGGAACCCGCCCAGCTGCGCGAGTCCATCGAGGCGGCGGCGCGCGAGGCGGCCTCCGCGTTCGGCGACTCCACGGTCTTCCTGGAGAAGGCCGTCGTCGAGCCCCGGCACATCGAGGTGCAGATCCTCGCGGACGGGGAGGGCAATGTCATCCACCTCTTCGAGCGCGACTGTTCGGTGCAGCGACGCCACCAGAAGGTGATCGAGCTGGCCCCCGCGCCGAACCTCGCCCCCGAGCTGCGCGACCGGATCTGCGCCGACGCCGTACGATTCGCCCGGGAGATCGGCTACCGCAACGCGGGCACCGTGGAGTTCCTGCTCGACCGCGAGGGCAACTACCACTTCATCGAGATGAACCCGCGTATCCAGGTCGAGCACACGGTGACCGAGGAGGTCACCGACGTCGACCTCGTGCAGTCGCAGCTGCGCATCGCCTCCGGCGAGACACTGGCCGACCTCGGGCTCTCGCAGGAGACCGTCACCCTGCACGGCGCCGCACTCCAGTGCCGTATCACCACCGAGGACCCGGCCAACGGCTTCCGCCCGGACACCGGAAAGATCAGCGCCTACCGCTCGCCCGGCGGTTCGGGCATCCGGCTGGACGGCGGCACCACCCACGCCGGTACGGACATCAGCGCGCACTTCGACTCGATGCTCGTCAAACTCACCTGCCGGGGACGCGACTTCAACACCGCGATCGGCCGGGCCAGGCGTGCCGTGGCCGAGTTCCGCATCCGCGGTGTGGCCACCAACATCCCGTTCCTCCAGGCCGTGCTCGACGACCCGGACTTCCGGGCCGGCCAGGTCACGACGTCGTTCATCGAGAAGCGCCCGCACCTCCTCACCGCCCGCCACTCCGCCGACCGCGGTACGAAGCTGCTCACCTACCTCGCCGACATCACGGTGAACAAGCCGCACGGCGAACGGCCCGAACTGAGCGACCCGGTCACCAAGGTGCCGCCCGTGCCGTCCACGGAACCGCCCGCCGGGTCCCGGCAGCGGCTCGTCGAACTCGGCCCCGAGGGCTTCGCCCGGTGGCTGCGCGAGTCACCGGCCATCGGCGTCACCGACACCACGTTCCGCGACGCCCATCAGTCGCTGCTCGCCACCCGGGTCCGTACCAAGGACATGCTCGCCGTCGCGCCCGTCGTGGCGCGGACCCTGCCCGAGTTGCTGTCCCTGGAGTGCTGGGGCGGCGCCACCTACGACGTCGCCCTCCGCTTCCTCGCCGAGGACCCGTGGGAACGCCTGGCCGCACTCCGCGAGGCCGTGCCGAACATCTGTCTGCAGATGCTGCTGCGCGGCCGCAACACCGTGGGCTACACGCCGTACCCGACCGAGGTGACCGACGCCTTCGTGCAGGAGGCCGCGGCGACCGGCATCGACATCTTCCGGATCTTCGACGCGCTGAACGACGTCGGGCAGATGCGCCCCGCCATCGACGCCGTACGGGAGACGGGAACGGCGATCGCGGAGGTCGCCCTCTGCTACACCTCCGACCTGTCCGACCCGTCCGAGCGGCTCTACACGCTGGACTACTACCTCCGCCTCGCCGAGCAGATCGTCGAGGCGGGGGCCCACGTCCTGGCCGTCAAGGACATGGCGGGCCTGCTGAGGGCACCGGCCGCCGCGACCCTCGTATCGGCGCTGCGCCGCGAGTTCGAGCTGCCGGTGCACATCCACACCCACGACACCGCGGGCGGTCAGCTCGCCACCTACCTCGCGGCGATCCAGGCGGGTGCGGACGCGGTCGACGGGGCGGTGGCCTCGATGGCGGGCACCACCTCGCAGCCGTCGCTGTCGGGCATCGTCGCCGCGACCGACTACACCGACCGGTCCACAGGGCTGAGCCTGCAGGCCGTGGGCGACCTGGAGCCGTACTGGGAGAGCGTCCGCAAGATCTACGCACCCTTCGAGGCGGGGCTGGCCTCGCCGACCGGGCGGGTCTACCACCACGAGATCCCCGGCGGACAGCTCTCCAACCTGCGCACCCAGGCGGTCGCGCTCGGCCTCGGCGACCGGTTCGAGGAGATCGAGGCGATGTACGCCGCCGCCGACCGGATCCTCGGCCATCTGGTGAAGGTCACCCCGTCCTCGAAGGTGGTCGGTGACCTCGCGCTCCACCTGGTGGGCGCCGGCGTGTCGCCCGAGGACTTCGAGGCGACGCCCGACAGGTTCGACATCCCCGACTCCGTCATCGGCTTCCTCCGCGGCGAGCTGGGCAACCCGCCCGGCGGCTGGCCCGAGCCGTTCCGCACCAAGGCGCTGGAGGGCCGCGCCGCCCCCAAGCCCGTCGAGGAACTGACCGCGGACGACCGTACGGGCCTTGCGAAGACCCGTCGTACAACGCTCAACCGGCTGCTGTTCCCCGGTCCGACGCGCGAGTTCGAGACACACCGTCAGACCTACGGCGACACCAGCGTGCTGGACAGCAAGCACTTCTTCTACGGGCTGCGTCCGGGCAAGGAGTACGCGGTCGACCTGGAACAGGGCGTGCGGCTGCTCATCGAGCTGGAGGCCGTGGGCGAGGCGGACGAACGCGGGATGCGCAGCGTGATGTCCACCCTGAACGGCCAGTTGAGGCCGATCCAGGTGCGCGACACCTCGGTCGCCTCCGACGTCCCGGCGACGGAGAAGGCCGACCGGGCCAACCCCGGCCATGTCGCCGCGCCCTTCGCCGGGGTCGTGACGCTCGCCGTCGCCGAGGGCGACGAGGTGGCGGCCGGTGCCACGGTGGCCACCATCGAGGCCATGAAGATGGAAGCCTCGGTGACCGCGTCGAAGGCCGGCACGGTGTCCAGGCTGGCCATCAACAAGATCCAGCAGGTGGAGGGCGGCGACCTGCTCGTCGAGATCGGCTGACCCGACCGACGGTTCGGGCCGGAGGCCATTGAGGGGGCCTGGGGGCGGTTCGCCGCCCCCAGGACCCCCTGTTGTGTCCTCAGGAAGGTCACTCCCGGGCGGTGAGCCAGCCGGTGTCCGTCCAGAGAGCCGTCGGCGGGATCCGGCCCGCGTAGTCGGCGTCCTTCTCCAGCCGCGCCCGGACGCTCTCGTGCACGTGCGCGCCTTGCGGAAGTCCCCGGCGTCGATAGGTGAGCAGGGCCCAGACCCAGCCCATCCGGTGCACAGTGCCCAGGGCGTCCTCGGGCACGAGGGTCACCTCGCGCTCGTAGGCCCGGGGCTTCAGGAGGAGACGAGCCTCGGGCTCGTCGTCCCGCCGTTCGAGGGCGCCGTCCACGACCCACTTGAGGGCGATCGTGGCGAGCCGGGGATCGTCGTCGAAGGTCCCGCCGACATCGGAATGGACCCCGGCGAACCACACCTGCTCGACCGTCGACGGGACGGCCTGCTTCTTGTCCCTGTCGGAGCGGGTGACGAGGTACTCGCGGTACGGTCTGCGCTTCTCGTCGATGGACACGGCGTGGCGGACGCGGCGGACGTTGGGCGCCTGACGGGTGTACGGCCAGCGCAGGTTCCAGCGCAGGAGACCCGCGGCCTTCACGGAGTCCCAGATCCCCAGGTACTCGACGCGGATACCGACCCGCCCGTCGACCGCGTTGCTGAACGCGCCCGCGAAGCGGTGGAGTTGGTCCCAGTCCTCCCGCGTCCAGTCCTTGTTCCGCGCGTACACGGACACGGCGTACGGGACGAGGTTCTCCATGCCGGGCCGCATCAGGCCGACCGCCTTGAGCATGCCCACCAGGGCACGGGCCGTGTAGGCGCCGCGGCTGAAGCCGAACACGTAGATGCGGTCGCCCGGTTGGTAGTGCCGCATCAGATACGTGTAGGCCTCGGCGAGGTTGGCCCGCATTCCGGAGCCGAAGGCGAGACCGAGGAGTTTCGACAGATGCCGGCCCACAGGCGTCCAGGCGCCCGCGGCCGAGAACGTGCCGACACCGGGGTCGTAGTAGGCGATCTGCCGGGCGGGATCACCGAGGTCCAGCATCTCGTAGAGCCGGACGACATTGGTGTTCCCTTTCGCCTTCAACTGATTGCCCGTGCCGTCCAGACAGACGACGAGATTCTTGGCCATGGCGGGCCTCACGTTCACCGAGGAACACGATCATTGGCGACATATAGGGACACAAGGGATGTCTCAGGAATATAATAAGGAAAATGCTGCCTGCGGGCATGCTCCGGCGCATGAGTAGGGGTTCCGGAGGATCCATGGCCGGTTCCGTGGTCCATCTCGATGAGCACGCCGGTCCTCCGTGCACCCACGCACTGGTCATCGGCGTCGGCAAGTATCCCCATCTCGCCGGTGGCGAGGCTCCGGTCGCCGATCCCGACGGGATGCGGCAGCTCAGCTCGCCGCCGATCTCCGCCCGTACGCTCGCGACCTGGCTGCTGGCCGAGTACCACGATCCCGGGCGACCGCTCGGCAGTCTCGCCCTGCTGCTCAGCGAGGAAGCACCGTCCCCGTTCGTGAACCCCCGCACCCAGCAGGCCCACGAGGTCGAGACCGCCACCATCGACAACATCCTCACGGCGGTCACCCAGTGGTACGACCGCGGCGACAGCCATGTCGACAACCGACTCGTCTTCTACTTCTGCGGCCACGGCGTCTCACAGGGCGACGACATGGCGCTCCTGGCCGCGGACATCTTCGCCGACGAGCACAACCCCCTCAACAGCGCACTGGACTTCGCAGGCCTGATGAACGGCCTCAAGCGCTGCAGGGCCAGCGAGCAGGTCTTCTTCGTCGACGCCTGCCGCTCCAACTCCGATGTCCTCATCGAGCGTTCGGGCGCGCGGTTCGCGGGGCGCTCGCCGCTCGGCGCCGGGACACGGCCCCTGGATCTGCCGCGCCGCTTCCACATCCCGTACTACGCCACCCTGTCCGGCGACCGCTCGCACGCGCGGCCCGGTCAGGTGAGCCTGTTCACCGAGGCGCTGCTGAAGAGCTTCTCCGGCGCGGCGAGCGACGATCCCGAGGGCGACTGGCGGGTCGACACCTCCGACCTGCTGAAGGCGATCGACCACTTCATGCGCCAGCCGCGGTTCGCCGGCGCGGTCGCCGGCGTCCAGGTCCCCTCGGTCGGCGAACTGCCCGTGTTCGTCCTCCACCAGCTGCCGGGACCGCCGGTCGTCCCGGTGTACGTCGGCTGCGATCCCGCCGAGGACAACGCCGAGGCCGAGTTCGTCTGCCGCGAAGACGGTCTTGAGAGGCTGCACCGGGCCGCGGGCGATGTCGACGGCGAGGATCCGGAGAGCGAGTGGGCCATCGAACTGCGCTTCGGGGACTACGACTTCGAGGCCAGACTCGGCGACCAGGACGTGCGGACGAAGTCCGTCACCGTACGTCCGGTGTTCCGCCGCGTGAAGTTGGAGAAGCCATGAGCGCGGGCCTGAGCGTCAATGTCGAACTGAGCCTCCACGAAGCCGACCTCGCCGACGGGGCGAAGGTGGTCGGCAACATCTACCCGTCCGAGGGCAGTGGCCCCGGCCACCGTGCCGTCCTCTTCCCCTGCGGGACCACGGCACCTCCGGCGCGGTTCGAGGTCGACCCCGGCCACTACATCGTGTCCGCCACACTGCCCTCCGGGGTCGTGCTCTCCAAGGACGCCGAGGTGGCGGACGGCGACGAGAAGCAGGTGACGCTCCGCCCGGCGGCCTCGCCCTTCGCGTCCCACTCCTGGCAGCACCTCATGGGCAACATCGAGTCCTACGGGGCCTACCACGACGGGCTCACGATTCCCGTGCCCCGCTCCCTGGGCTCGCGGTCCGGGACCTGGGAGCGCGGCGCGTTCATCGAACCCGGACACGCGGCCTGGGTCGGCGACCCGAAGCCGACGAGCTGGCAGTTCCCGGCGATGCTCCGGCTGACCGACGGGCCCGCGAGGCAACTGGTCGCGTTCGAGATCGCCCGCTCCGAACCGCACTCCGTCGCCAGTCTCGAACTGGGCGACGCCGCCGCACGGCTGTACCGCTTCGGCGAGCACGGACCGGTCGACGAGCGGGGCGACCGCACACTCGACGTGCCCCTGGGCCCGCGCCAGTTCCTGGTCGTCTCGCTGGCCGGCACCGAGTACGTCGTCACCCTGCCCGCGCCCTGGGGTGCCGCGCAGATCGAGGTCCTCGTCAACGAACGGCAGAGCCCGACCGGCAGTGCCGTCTCGGTGTCCGTACGGGACAGCCGGGTGGGGCCCGCCCTGGCGTATATGGCCCGGGGCGCCTTCGACGCGGCGGCGACGCTGGTCAGGGACGCGGAGACCATGCTCTACGACGGCAGGATGACCAACCCGCTCGCGGCGGTGGCGGGCGCCTACGTCCTCGTCGGCAGCGAGCTGACCGAGCGGCCGCACCGCTGGGACCCGTGGCTGTCCCGGCTGCGGCACGAGTTCGACTGGATGAGCGACGGATCCCTCCTCTGGGCCATGCGGCATCTGCGCCGCGCCCACACCGAGCCGGAGCGTGAGGCGGCGCGGGACGCCCTGGTCGAGGCCTTCGACCGCGGAGTGCCGGTCTTCACCCTGGGCCTGAGCCGCCTCATCCACGGGCTCTCCGAGTTCCCCGACGACCCCGGGTGCGCCGCGCGGCTCGAACAGGCCCGCCGCCTGTCGTGGCGTGTCGACATGCGCGAGCCGTTCGTGATCGTCGCTCTGCGAGGGAGACAGCAATGATCCGGTTCACGATGATGCCCGGCGAGGACGGCGACTGCCTGCTCCTGGAATACGGCGACGGCGGCTTCGTACGCAGGATCCTCGTCGACGGCGGCCGCTCGGGCACGTACCCGCTGATCAAGCCCACGCTCGCCGGGCTCGACGGTCAGGTCGACGTCCTCGTCGTCACCCATGTCGACCAGGACCACATCCTCGGCGTGCTCGCCCTGCTGGACGACCTCGACCGGTCGGTGGAGTTCGGGGACGTGTGGTTCAACGGCTTCGACCACCTCCTCGACGCCGAGGGGTTCGGTGCCCAGGACGGGGAGAAGCTCACCAGCGCCCTGCTGGAACAGAAGGTGCCGTGGAACGACGCGTTCGGCGGACGCAGTGTCGAGGTCGGCCGGGAACTCGCGTGGTTCGACGACGGCTCCACGATGGACGTGCTCTCACCCGACCGCAGACAGCTGGAGAAGCTGGCGCCCGCCTGGACAGCGGAATGCGCCAGACACGGTCTGATCCCCGGCCGGGATCCCGACGAGAACCCCCCGGTGCCGGGCTTCGAGCACTTCGGCGGGGTGAACGTGGACCGGCTCGCGGCGTCGGTGTTCAAGCCGGACACGTCGAAGACGAACGTGTCGAGCATAGGCCTGCTCTTCGAGTTCGAGGACAAGCGGATCGTCCTCACCGGTGACGCGGACGACCGCCGGCTGGTGGCGTCGATACGGCCCCGGGCCGAGGCGGAGGGCGGACGGATGCACGTCGACCTCCTCAAGGTCGCCCACCACGGCAGCGACCACAACCTCTCGAACGAACTGCTCGACCTGATCGACTGCGACCGCTATCTGATATCGACCAGCGGCGCGCGGCACGACCATCCCAACGAGATCGCGATCGCCCGGATCCTCAAGCACGGCGGCGACGAGAAGGAACTCGTCTTCAACTACCGCGACCGAGCGGCGCTGTGGGACGTCACGGGCCTGAAGGATCGCTTCGGCTACACCGTGACGGCCCCGGCACCGGACGAGCCGGACGGGTTCGTCGCTCTCGAACTCTGAGAACTCCGGGGCAGGACGAGCGCTCGCCGTCAGGACAGGTGGCCGATGTGCGCGAGGGCCTGCTTGAGAAGGGCTCCGGTGCCGCCCGGCATCTCGTTGATGACCACGGGGGACGCGGCCTCCTCGGGAGTGAACCAGACCAGGTCGAGAGCGTCCTGCCGGGGACGGCAGTCACCGGACACCGGGACGATGTAGGCGAGCGACACCGCGTGCTGGCGGGGGTCGTGGAACGGCGTGACCCCGAGCGTCGGGAAGTACTCGGCGACGGTGAAGGGCTGCAGCGAGGCAGGGACGCGGGGGAGTGCGACCGGGCCGAGGTCCTTCTCCAGATGGCGCAGCAGGGCGTCCCGCACCCGCTCGTGGTGCAGCACCCGGCCGGAGACGAGCGCGCGGCTGACCGTCCCGTCCGACCCGATGCGGAGCAGCAGCCCGATGCTGGTGACTTCGCCGCTGTCGTCGACGCGGACCGGTACGGCCTCCACGTACAGGATCGGCATGCGGGCGCGCGCCTGCTCCAGTTCGTCGTGGGGCAGCCAGCCGGGCGTGGTTTCGGTCATGTCAGACATTGGTTGATCATACTTTCAGGGTCTCGTGTCGCGAGCGTGTCGCGTGACACAGCCGGGGCCGACGTCATGTGCGTGACACAGCGGGCCTGGGGTCACGGCTCGCCCGTGGCCCCGGCCCTCTGTATACATCCGCCGGGTTCCTCGCGGACGTCGTCAGGACGTCGGCTCGGTGACCTTCGTGGCCGTGTCGCCGTCGACCGCCGCGCTCAGCTGCGGGACCAGACGCTCCAGCATGTACGGCAGGCTCAGCACCGACACGAACGAGACGGCGTTGCCGTAGTCGCTCGATTCCTTGACGAAGACCTCGCGCCCCTGCTTCACCACGTTCAGGTCGGCGTAGAGGGCGTTCTTGTGGAGCGTGGCCGCGTCCTTGGCCGTGTCGCCGACGATCCACACGATCGCGTCGGTGTCCAGCAGGTCGGTGCGCTCCTTGCTGATGTTGGCCCCGAACTCGTCACCGATGACCTTGTCCAGATCCTTGGGCAGCTTGAAACCGAGGTCGGTCAGGATGCGCGAGCGCGGATCCTGGCTGCCGAAGACGAAGACGCCCTCGTACGGGGTGGCCATCACGCCGGTCGACTCCGCGAACTCCGGATTGTCCCCGGCCGTGGTCGCGATGTCGTCCTGGACGCCCTTCACCAGGTCCTTCGCCTTGTTCTCCTGGCCTAGCGCCCTGCCGATGATCTCGGTCTGCTTCTGCCATGGCACACCGAAGTCGTTGTACTCCTTCGGCTGGGCCACGACCGGGGCGAACTTCGACAGGGTCGTGTACTGGTCCTTCGTCAGACCGCCGTAGACCGCGAGGATCAGATCCGGCCTGAGCGCGGCTATCTTCTCCGTCTGCGGGCCCGTGCCGGTGTCCTTCAGCACGGTCGGGGCTTTGGCGCTGCCCAGCTTGTCGGCGGCCCAGGGGCCGATGGCGCCCTTGTAGTCGCCGAGCCACTGGGTGGTGCCGACGGGTACCTTGCCCAGCGCGAGCACGGAGTCCTGGTCGGTCAGCCCGACCGTGACGATCCGCTTCGGCTCGGACTTGATGGTGCTGCTGCCGTACTTGTGGGCGAGGGTCACCGGGAAGGCGCTGTTCGCGGGCGCGGACGAGTCCGCGCCCGCCTCGGAGCCGTCGTCCTCGGAGCCGCAGGCCGCGGCGGTGCCGAAGAGGAGGAGTGCCGAGGCGAGCGCCGCGACGAGGCGTGTGCCTCTTCTGGAAGAGCCGGGCATCAGTGGTCCTTCGGGGTGGTGGTGTCAGGGGCGGTGGTGCGTGGGGGTCTCGTCGGCCGTGGTGCGGGTGCCGGACCACGCCTCCCACAGGGAGGCGTGGATGCCCGCCGCGGCGCACAGCTCGTCGTGGGTGCCGCTCTCCACGATCCGGCCGCCGTCCATGACGACGATCCGGTCCGCGGTGGCGGCCTGGGTGAGGCGGTGTGCGACGACGAGCGCGGTGCGGCCGTCCACCGCCCGGTCCGCCGCCTGCTCCAGAAGACGGGCACCGGTGCTCCCCGCCTCGGCCGTCGCCTCGTCCAGCACGGCCACCGGTGGATCGGCCGGCACGAGCCGGGCCAGCGCGAGTTGCTGGACCTGGGCGGAGGTGAGGCGATGGCCTCCCTCGCCGACGACCGTGGCCAGGCCCTCGGGCAGTGCCTCGACCCAGTCGAGGGCGGCCACCGAGGTCAGTGCCGTGCGCAGCTCGTCGTCCGTGGCGTCGGCCCGCGCCGGACGCAGATCGTCCGCGAGCGGTCCGGCGAAGACATGTGTCTCCTGGGTGACCAGCGCGACCGGCACCCTGTCGCCGGACTCCCGGGTGCCGTTCGTCGTCACCCGAACCGAGCCGGCCGTCGGACGGTGCACGCCCGCGACGAGCTTGGCCAGGGTGGTCTTGCCCGCGCCGCTCGCACCGACCAGGGCCACACGCTCGCCCGCCCGGAGTGTGAGATCCACCTCGCGCAGGCCGCCGTGGCTGACACCGGTCAGCCGCAGCGCCCCGCGCACCGGCCGGGCCAGGATCCGGTCCCCGGCCGTGACGGTGTGCGGGGTCGCCAGGACCTCCGCGATCCGGGTGGCGGAGGCGCGGCCCTGGGCGAGTCCGGCGTTGACCCACGCGAGCATCTGAAGTGGTCCGAGCAGGAAGAGCGCGAGCCCCACCGCCGACACCAACTGGCCCGGACTGATGCTGCCCTGTGCGGCCAGCCGCCCGCCGACCAGGGCGACGACGGCGATCAGGCAGCCCGTGAGGGCGAGCACCATGCCGCTCTGGAAGGCCTGCGCGCGAGCGGCCTTCAGGGTGGCCCGCAGCGAGTCGCCGCTGGTGGTGCGGTAGCGGGCGATGGCCGTCGACTCGCCGCCGATGCCCTTGAGGACGCGCAGTCCGGCCACCAGGTCGGCGGCGACGGCGGAGGCGTGTGCCGCGCGCTCCTGCTCGGCCGCGCCGCGGGTCTCCAGCGGCCTGCTCAGCAGATGTCCGAGCCAGAGCAGCACGGGTGTGCCGAGCAGGACGACCAGGCCGAGCGTCACCGACGTACGCAGCAGGACGACGGCGGTGGTGAGGATGCCCACCAGGGCCGAGATCCCGTACATGACCGACATGTTGACGGCGCCGACCCGCTTGGCGTCCTCGGTCGCGATGTTGGCCAGGGCGCCGGGCAGCCGGCCCTCCTCGGCCCCGCCGCCGGGATGCAGGACGCGTCGTACGAGGGCGACGCGCAGGGCGTGTTCGGCCCGTACGGCGGAGCGGTCGCCGGACCAGGCGCCGAAGCGCCAGCTCAGCGCCAGCCCTACGTAGACCACGGCGAGGACACCGAGCCACAGGACGAGGGCGCCGGTGTCGGACCTGGTGACGGCACGGTCGATGACCACACCGATCAGGACCGGCACCAGCGCCTCGCCCAACTGGTGCCCGGAGCCGAGGAGCGAGCCGAGGACGACGTCCCGCCGCTGCCCTGCGACCGACTCCCGCAGGACGTCGCGCCCCGACGGATATGAAGGACTCACCCGTGTCCCCCCGGAATCGGACGCGGAAAACTTAGGTGAGGCTACTCTAAGTTGATGAGTGTCGCCCGGTGGGGGGCGTGGCGCCCACGGTGGCCGTGCGGGTGGGACGGCACATGGATCTATGCCGTCCCACCTGGTGGTCGGGTCCCTCAGCCGGTTCGCGCGGTCAGGCCGTCCGTCAGGTCCTCCGTGCGGTGGGCGAGCAGGGAGTCGAGGATCTCGCCGGATCGGACCGCCGTGGTGGACAGCAGGGTCGAGGTGAGTCCGTGCGTGTGCTCGGTCGCGCCCTGCAGATAGATGCCCGCCGTGACGTCGGGCGTGAGCTCGACACGGTGATCGCGCCCGACGCGCACGGCGTCCTTGTCGTCCCGCAGGCAGAGTTTCGCGGTCTTGCCCAGGAGGGTGTCGAGATCCCTGGGGCGGTAGCCGGTCGCGTGGACGAGCAGGTCCGCGGAGAGCACCTCCCGTTCCCCGGTGGGGAGATACTCGACGGTGACCTCCAGGTGGTCGTCGAGACTGCGTACGTCCCGGATGCGGGACACGTTGCGCAGGCGCAGCCGCTCGCGGCCCTGCACCTTCTCGCGGTACATGGTCGCGTACAGCGACTCGATGAGATCCATGTCGACCACCGAGTAGTTGGTGCTGCGGTGGTAGTCGACCAGGGACTGCTTCACCTCCGGTTTGGAGCGGAAGTAGACGTCCACCGCCTCCGGGTCGAAGATCCGGTTGGCGAACGGGCTGTCGTCGGCGGGCGTGTAGCCGTACTTGGCGAAGATCGCGCAGATCTCCGCCTCGGGGAAGGACTGGTGGAGGTAGTCCACCGCCTCGGCCGCGCTCTGGCCCGCGCCGAGCACCAGGACACGGCCCACCGGGGTGCCGGACTCATTCAACTCGCGTACGCGCGGGACGAGTTGGCTGTTGTGCCAGATCCGGTCGGACAGGGCGGTGTCCGGTGGCAGGTGCGGCTCCAGGCCGACGGCCACCGAGATGTTCCGGGCCCTGCGGGTGATGGTCCGCCCGGGGGCGCCGGGCACGCGGCTGACCACGTCCAGCCAGCGGACCTCCCCGTCGGGTCCGGTCACCGGGTCGACCGACACGACCTCGTCGGAGTAGTCGACGAGGTGGGCCACCCGGGCGGCGGCCCATTCGAAGTACTCGTGGAACTCGATGCGCAACGGGAACAGCGTCTTCGCGTTGAGGAAGTCCACCATCCTGCCCCGCTCCCGCAGGAAGCACAGGAAGCTGAAGTCACTGGTCGGGTTGCGCATGGTGACCAGGTCCTTGAGAAAGGACACCTGCATCGTGGCGTCTTCGATGAGCATTCCCCTGTGCCAGCCGAACGACGGCTGGCGCTCCAGGAATCCCGCGCGGATCCGGTGCTCCGGAGCGACTTGGGCGTTGTGTTCCTCAACCGCAATGGCCAGTGCGAGATTTGACGGCCCGAAACCTATACCGAGCACGTCAAGGATGGCGTCCGGCTCGTCATGCAGTGTGTTCACCGCAACTTTCCTTCCCCTAGGCGCCACTGATGTTAAATAAGGTTAGCCTTACCTTGCAATGGTGTGTCCTAGGAGAGGATCGACGATGCGGGTCGTCATGTTCGGCCATCAGACCTGGAGGCACGCCACGCTCCAGGCCCTGCCGGAGTCCGGCCTGGCCGAGAAGCGCGGGGCCCGCAGCGGCCGGCGTCCGTGAACGGGGCCGTCGTGGCCGAAACGGCCATCTCCTCCGATACCGAGTCTTCCGCTACCGAGTCCGCCGCCGATCTCACCGATCGCCTCGTGGCGCTCGAAGCCCTGCGCGGACACACGGTCGTCGTCAAGTACGGCGGCCACGCGATGACCGACGACACGCTCCGGCGGGCCTTCGCGCAGGACGTCCTCACCCTGCGGCAGGCCGGTGTCAGACCGGTCGTCGTGCACGGCGGCGGTCCGCAGATCGGCGCCCACCTGGACCGCCTGGGCCTCAAGTCGTCCTTCCTGAACGGGCTCCGGGTCACCACTCCGGAGACCATGGAGGTCGTCCGCATGGTGCTGTCCGGCAAGGTCCAGAAGGAACTCGTCGCACTGCTCAACGAACACGGCCCGTACGCCGTCGGCCTCAGCGGTGAGGACGGGCGCACCCTCACCGCCGTCAAGCGGTATGCCGAAGTGGCCGGTGAGCCCGTCGACATCGGACTGGTCGGCGATGTGGCGCGGGTGAACACCGCGGTGGTCCGCATCCTGCTCGACAGCGGCCACATCCCGGTGATCTCCTCCGTCGGCCGGGGCGAGGACGGGCAGGTGTACAACGTCAACGCCGATACGGCCGCGGGGGCGCTGGCGGCCGCGCTCGGGACGCGGATCCTGGTCGTCCTCACCGATGTTCCCGGGCTGTACGCCGACTGGCCGCGGAGCGACCGGATCGTCGACCGGATCGGCGCGGGGGAACTGGAGCGGCTGCTGCCGACGTTGAACGGCGGCATGGGGCCCAAGATGGAGGCCTGTCTGCGGGCCGTCAGGGGCGGGGTGGGGGCGGCCCGGGTGCTCGACGGGCGCGCGCCGCACGCGCTGCTCGACGGGCTGGCCGGTGTCGTCGGAACCGGGACGACGATCGAGCGGTGACGCTCCGTCGGGAGCAGGGCTGTTCGGCTGCGGGTGCGTGGGGGCCGGTCGCGCCCCGCGGCGGAGCCGCAAATCGACACAGCCCCGCGCCCCTGAGGGGCGCGCTCACTCGGCCGCCGGGACCGCCGCCTCAGTCGACGGGGCGCCGTGGTGACGCCCTATCGGGATGACCAGTGGGGTGCCGCTGACCGGGTCCGTGGTGATCTGGCAGGTCAGGTCGAAGACGTCCTCGACGGTGGCGGCGGTGATGACCTCCGCGGGGGTGCCTTCGGCGACGATCCGTCCGGACTTCATCGCGACGACGTGATCGGCGTACCGGCACGCCTGGTTGAGGTCGTGCAGCACCATGACGACCGTGCGGTTCTCGCGCCGGTTGAGGTCGGTGATCAGGTCCAGGACGTCCACCTGATGGGCCAGGTCCAGATACGTCGTCGGCTCGTCGAGCAGCAGTACGGGCGTGCCCTGGGCGACCGCCATGGCGATCCAGGCGCGCTGGCGCTGGCCGCCGGACAACTCGTCGACGGGCCGGTCCGCGAGGTCCGTCATGCCGGTGGCGTCCAGGGCCTGCCGCACGGCCTGCTCATCTGCCTTCGACCACTGCCGCCACCAGGTCTGATGCGGTGAACGACCGCGGTTGACCAGGTCGATGACGGTCAGCCCCTCCGGCGCGACCGGGCTCTGCGGCAGGATGCCGAGGCGCTGGGCCAACTCCCTGCTCGGTATCGACCGCAGGGCCCGGCCGTCGAGGAGGACGGCTCCCTCCTTGGGCGCCAGCAGCCGGGCGAGGGCACGCAACAGGGTGGACTTGCCACACGCGTTGGCGCCGACGACGGCCGTGATCCGGCCCGGCGGCACGGCCAGGTCGAGGCCGTCCACGACGAGCCGGCTGTCGTAGGCCAGCCGCAGACCGCTCGCGCGCAGGTCGGGATCGCGGTCGGGGGGCGACCCGAGGTCGGTCGACAAGGGATCAGCCGACATGGGATCAACCTCCTGAGCCCGCGCGGTTGGCGCGGGCGAGCAGCCAGAGCAGGACCGGTGCGCCGAGCACTCCGGTGACGATTCCGACCGGCAGTTCCGTGCCGGGGACGAGCGTACGGGCGATGAGGTCGCCGCCGAGGACCACCAGCGCCCCGGTCAGACCCGAGGCGACGGTCGGGGGCCAGGCGGTACGGGCCAGCCGCTGGGCGATCTGCGGAGCGGCGAGCGCCACGAACGCGACGGGACCGGCGGAGGCGGTGGCGAACGCGATCAGTCCGACACCGGAGAGCAGGATGGCCAGGCGGACGGGCTGTACGCGCGTACCGAGGCCGATGGCCACGTCGTCGCCGAGCTGGAGGGTGCGCAGCAGCCGGCCGAGGAGCAGCGCCGTCGGCAGCAGCACCGCCAGCGCGACGGCGAGCGGGCCGACCTGGTCCCACGTACGGCCGTTGAGGTTGCCGACCAGCCAGCCGAGGGCGGCCTGTGCCTGGAAGCGTCCGCCCTTGGCCACCAGGTAGTCGGTGGCGCTCGTGCAGATCCAGGCCACGCCGATGCCGACCAGGATGATGCGATAGCCGGTGGTGCCGCGCCGCCAGGACAGCAGGTACACGGTCAGGGCCGAGGCCAGGGCGCCGAGCAGTCCGAGGGCCTGGGTGCCCAGGCCGCCGTCCCAGCCCAGCACGATGCCCGCGACCACGGCGGTGCCCGCGCCCTGGGTGAGGCCGATCATGTCGGGACTGGCCAGCGGATTGCGGGTCATGGTCTGGAACAGGGCACCGGAGACACCGAAGGCGATGCCGGCCAGCAGCCCGACCAGGGCGCGCGGCAGCCGCAGTTCCCGCACCACGAGGACGGTTCCGGGGTCGCCGGAGCCCACCAGGGCCCGTACGACCTCGGTGAAGCCGATCGGATAGTCGCCGGTCGTCAGGCCCCAGCAGAACAGCAGGAAGGTGGCGGCGGTGAGCACCGCGCACAGGGCCACCAGCCGGGGGCGGAAGACACCGGAGACGGGCGGCAGAGCCAGCCGGTAGGTGCGGAGGCGGGCGGAGTCCGGGGAACCGCCGTTCCCCGGGCGGAACTTGAGCGCGGACCTCGGGTTCGGCACGCTCACACCTCCGCCGGATTGCGCCTGCGGACCATGGCGATGAAGAACGGGCCGCCTATGAAGGCGACCAGCACGCCTGCCTGGATCTCGGTGGGCCGTGCCACCAGGCGTCCGAGGATGTCGGCGGTGAGCAGCAGACTGGGGGCGAGCACCGCGGACAGCGGCAGCAGCCAGCGCTGGTCCGGGCCGATGCCCGCCGACTGGGCGAGCACACGGGCGACATGGGGGACCACCAGGCCGATGAAGACGACCGGGCCGATGACCGCGACCGAGGCCCCGGTCAGCAGGGTCACCGCGGAGACACCCGCGAGCCGGACCAGGCCGAGACGCCGGCCGAGCGAGGCCGCGACATCGTCGCCGAGGGCCAGGCTGTTGAGGGCCGGAGCGCAGGCCAGCGCCAGTACCGCGCCGATGACGAGGAACGGCAGGACCCGCCACACCATGCCGTTGTCCGCGTCCGCGAGCGAACCCGCGGACCAGAAGCGGAACTTGTTGAGCGCGTCCACGTCGGTGAGCACGATGGCCTGTGTGAAGGACCACAGCATCGAGGTGACGGCGATTCCCGCGAGCGCCAGTTTCACCGGGGTCATCCCGGACCGCCCGAGACCGCCCAGCAGATAGACGGCCACCGTGGCGATCAGCGCTCCGGCGAACGCGAACCACACATATCCGTACAGGGAGTTGATGCCGAGCACTCCGACGGCCAGCACGATGGCGAAGGAGGCACCGGCGCTGACCCCGAGCACTCCGGGATCGGCGAGCGGATTGCGGGTGAGGGCCTGCATCAGTGCGCCGGCCAGCCCGAGGGCCGCACCCGCCGCGAGCGCGAGGGCGGTTCGCGGTACGCGCACGGTCCAGACGACGTTGTCCACGAAACGGCTCGGAGCGTCGCCGAACAGGGCCCGAATGACCTGGTCCGGCGGGACGTCGGCCGCGCCGAGCGCCAGTGACAGCAGACAGAGGGTGGCCAGGACGACAGCCGGCAGCGCCACGAGAAGGGCGGTGCGCGCTCTCTTGCCTGTCACCTTGCGGTCTCCAACGGCCGACTCCCTTGGGTGGGTCGGGCCCGAATCGTGGAGGGAGCGCCCCCGCCGTGCGGAGACGGGAAGTTCCGCACGGCGGTGGCGTCCGGCCGGCCCACGGGACCGTGCTGGGGCCGGGGTATCAGGGGCGGGTGGTGAGATAGCCGCCCATGGAGGTGAAGTACTGCGTCGCGGGCAGCTCCCGGCCGTCCTCGGTCCGTACGCGCGTGATGGCCAGGCCGTGGTTGCGGCCGGTGCGCGCGTCGGCCCCGGCGACGATCACGACGCCCTCGCCCTCGCGGTAGAAGATGCGGCCGGGCGTCCCGCCGTAGCGGCCCTGGGACACCACCGCGGCGAGGACCTCGAGCCGCTTGCCCTTGTGGAAGGTGAAGGCGCTCGGGTACGGCTCGGACTGGGCGCGGACCAGGCGCTCAAGGTCCTCGGCCGGCCAGGCCCAGTCGATGCGGATGTCCTCGGCGGCCCGCTTGTGGAAGAAGCTCGCCTGGGACCGGTCCTGCTTGGTGAACTCCGTCTGCCCGGCGGCGATGAGGTCGAGTGCGCCGACGGTGACCGGGGCGATGAGGTCGACGGTCTTGTGGAAGAGGTCGGTGGCCGTGTCCGTCGGTCCGACCGGCACCGCCTCCTGGCGGACGATGTCGCCCGCGTCGAGCTCGTCGTTCATCATGTGCGCGGTGACGCCCACTTCGGTCTCGCCGTTGATCAGGGCCCAGATCAGCGGGGAGAAGCCGGCGTACTTCGGCAGCAGCGAGTCGTGGACGTTCAGCGTGCCGTGGCGCGGCAGGTCGAAGATGCGCGGGGGGATCCACGTCCGCCAGTTGTTCGCCACGAGGATGTCCGGGTCGGCCTCCTTGAGGCGCTCGAACAACTCGTCGTCGTCGGGGCGGTTGCGGATCAGCACCGGGACGCCGTGCTCCTCGGCGAGGTCGGCGACGGAGTCGCTCCAGATCTTCTCGTACGCGTGGTCGCTCTTGGGGTGGGTCACGACCAGCACCACGTCGTGTTCGGAGTCCAGGAGGGCTTGCAGGGTGCGGTGGCCCCAGGTCTGGTAACCGAACATGACGACCCGCATGGGGTTCCTCCTCGAAGACAGGGGATGGACCGCGGTCAGTAAAGCAAGGCTTACCTTAGTATGCAACGGGGGTGCGCAGTGCCCCAGTTGGCGAGTGCCGGTGCCTGATTGCCCGGTTCGTCCTGTCGACAGCCTTATGGGATTAGCTTAGGCTAACCTAAATTCCCGGCGGGCTCGGCTGCTGGCCTGCCCACCTTTCGTACCTCGTACCTTCCCCCACGCCTGACAGGCGACTGCCCCGCACGATGGGAGTGACATGTCACAGGTTCTTCCTGATGACGCACCACTGGTCCACGACCTCATTGGCATCGGTTTCGGACCGTCCAATGTGGCCATGGCGATCGCACTCGGCGAGCACAACGCACGAGCGGGCGAGCAGGAGGCGATCACCGCTCACTTCTTCGAGCAGCAGCCGTGCTTCGGCTGGCACCGGGGCATGCTGATCGACGACGCGACCATGCAGGTGTCCTTCCTCAAGGACCTGGTGACGCTCCGGAACCCGGCCAGTGAGTTCAGCTTCCTCTGCTACCTGAAGAGCAAGGGCCGGCTGATCGACTTCATCAACCACAAGAACCTCTTCCCGCTGCGGGTCGAGTTCCACGACTACCTGGAGTGGGCCGCGGCCCAGGTCGAGGACGTGGTCTCCTACGGCCACGAGGTCGTCGGCGTCGCGCCCGTCGTCCGTGACGGAACCGTGGAGCACCTGGAGGTGACGGTCCGCTCGGCGGAGGGTCTCGCGGTCCACCGGGCCCGCAACCTGGTCCTCGGCACCGGGATGCGCCCCCTCATGCCTGAGGGCGTCGAGACGGGCGAGCGTGTGTGGCACAACTCCGAACTCCTGGCGAAGGTCGACCAATTGGAGGGCACCTCGCCCTCCCGGTTCATCGTCGTGGGCGCCGGTCAGAGCGCCGCCGAGAACGTCGCCTATCTGCACCGCCGCTTCCCCGAGGCCGAGGTCTGCGCGGTCTTCTCCCGCTACGGCTACAGCCCCGCCGACGACAGCAGCTTCGCCAACCGGATATTCGACCCCTCGGCCGTCGACGAGTACTTCGCCGCGCCCGAGAACGTCAAGCGCCGCCTGATGGACTACCACGGCAACACCAACTACTCCGTGGTGGACATCGACCTGATCGAGGACCTGTACCGGCAGACGTACCAGGAGAAGGTCCTCGGCACCGAGCGGCTGCGCTTCCTCAACGTGTCCCGGCTGACCGGCGTCGAGGAGACCCCGGGTACGGCCCGTGCCACCGTGACGTCCCTTGTCACCGGCGAGGAGACCCTCCTGGACGCGGACGTCGTGGTCTTCGCCACCGGCTACAGCCCCGCCGACCCCCTCGGACTCCTCGGCGAGGTCGCGGACCACTGCCTGCGCGACGACGAGGGCCGCGTCCGCGTCGAGCGCGACTACCGCATCGTGACGGACCCCGAACTGCGCTGCGGCATCTACCTGCAGGGCGGTACGGAGCACACGCACGGCATCACGTCGTCCCTGCTGTCCAACACCGCGACCAGGGTCGGGGAGATCCTGGACTCGCTCCTCGCCCGGGGCGTCAAGTCCCCATCGGACGAGGCCAGGACGGTCGCCGCGTGAAAGACCATGGCCCTGCTTCTCCGGTGGATCAATAGGGATAACGTACTTCGCCATGGGCACGACTGCGGTTGAGCGCCCCGCGCCCAGGGGCACAGACACCCGTCGGCGGCGGGTGGTGGGTTTGGGCATGCTTGCGGTGGTCCTCGTGGCCGCGGGGGTGGTGTCGTTGGCTGTCGGTGCGCGCGCGTTGAGCCCCGCCGAGGTGTGGCACGGGCTGTTCGCGGCGCCCGACTCCGACCAGCGGCTCACCGAGATCAGGCTCATCGTGCGGACCGTGCGGGTGCCCAGGACGGTGCTCGCGATCGTGGCGGGCATCGCGCTGGGGGTCGGCGGGGCGCTGATCCAGGGCTACACGCGCAACCCGATCGCGGACACGGGCCTGCTGGGGGTGAACGCCGGCGCCTCGTTCGCCGTGGTGTCGGTGATCGCCGTGTTCGGGTTCTCCAACCCGTTCCAGTACGTCTGGTTCGCCTTCCTGGGAGCGGCGGTCGCCGGCGTGGTCGTGTTCGGCCTCGCGAGCATCGGCCGGGGCGCCGGCAACCCGTTGACGCTCGCCCTGGCCGGACAGGGGATCACGGTGTTCCTCGCGGCGATGACCACCGCGGTCGCGCTCACGGACCTGGCGTCGCTGAACGCGCTGCGGTTCTGGAACGCGGGCTCCGTGGCCGGCGTCGGATTCGACGTCATCTGGCCGGTGACCGCGTTCATCGTGGTCGGCCTTGTGCTGGCCCTGGCCATGCTGCCCTCCCTCAACCTGCTCAACCTGGGCGACGACGTGGCGCGGGGCCTCGGAGTGAACATCGCGCTGAGCCGGACCGTCGGCATCGTCGCCATCACCCTGCTCGCGGGTGCGGCGACGGCGGCCTGCGGCCCCATCGCGTTCCTCGGACTCATGGTGGCCCACGTGGCCCGGTACATGACCGGCCCCGACTATCGATGGCTGGTGCCGTACGCGGGTCTGCTCGGCGCCGTCGTCCTGCTGGTCTGCGACATCGTGGGCCGACTGGTGGTGCGGCCGGGCGAGTTGGACGCGGGTGTCCTGGTCGCCCTCCTGGGCGCTCCCTTCTTCGCGGTGCTGGTGTGGCGCGGAAAGTTCAGGAACGCATGAACGGGACAGACGTGAAGCCATCGGTGGCGCCGGGAGTGCGGCTCGGCCAGGTGTCGTTCGTATGGCGGCCGTTGATCGTGTTCGTCACGCTGCTGCTGGCGGCGGCGACCTTCCTGGTGTTCTGCGTGTCCATCGGCGTGGGGGACTTCCCCATCGGCCTGAACCGGGTGATCGCCACGATCCTCGGCCGGGGCGAGCGGGTCGACGAGTTCGTGATCATGGACCTGCGGATGCCGCGCGCCCTGGCCGGGCTCGTCGTCGGGATCGCGCTCGGGGTGTCCGGGGCGATCACGCAGTCCATCGCGCGCAATCCGCTGGCCAGTCCGGACATTCTGGGGGTCACCGCGGGCGCCAGCGCGGTCTCGGTGTTCCTGGTGACGGTGTCGGGCGGGACCGCGACGGCGATCGTGAGCTCCGTGGGCCTGTCCTCGGCGGCGCTCCTGGGCGGGCTCGGCACGGGTCTGCTGGTGTACTTCATGGCGTGGCGGCGCGGGGTCGACGGCTTCCGGCTCATCCTCATCGGCATCTCGGTGAGCGCGGTGATGGAGGCGATCACGACCTGGCTGCTGGTCACCGCCGACATCCGTGATGTGGCCAAGGCCCAGGCCTGGTTGGTCGGCTCGCTGGACAACCGGTCCTGGGGCGAGGTCCGGATCGCGCTCTGGTGCACGCTCGTCCTCCTGGTCGTCGTGGCGAGCGTCGCGTTCCAGTTCAAGCCGATGCACTTCGGCGACGAGATCGCCGCGGGCCTCGGCGTCCGGTACTCCATCGTGCGGGCCGTCCTGCTGCTGTGCGCGGTGCTGCTCGCCGCCGCCGCTGTGAGCGCCGCGGGCCCGGTCCCCTTCGTCGCGCTGGTGGCGCCGCAGGTGGCGATGCGTCTCGCGAGATGTCCGACGCCGCCGATGGTGGCCTCGGGGCTCGTCGGGGCGCTGCTCCTGATCGGCGCGGACCTGGTGGCGCGCACGGCACTGCCGATCAGCCTTCCGGTCGGTGTCGTCACCGCCGCGATCGGCGGTCCCTTCCTCGTCTATCTCCTGGTGCGGGCGAACCTCAGATAGCTGGTACAAAGAGTTAGGCAAACCTAAGTAGGCAGAGGGGGTTTCGTGGCCGCTCAGCACATCGCCGAGGCCGAGTCCGGGGTCAGCGCCTCACGGCTGGCAGCCAGGGGCGTCACGGTCGGGTACGGCGGCCGGATCGTCATCGACGAGCTCGACGTGGCGATACCGCCGGGGGTGATCACCACGGTCATCGGCCCCAACGGCTGTGGGAAGTCGACCCTGTTGAGGACCCTCTCGCGGCTGCTCAAGCCGACCAGGGGCACGGTCGTGCTCGACGGCGACGACATCGTCAAGCTCAGGACCAGGGACGTGGCGAAGAAGCTCGGCCTGCTGCCCCAGGCGCCGGTGGCGCCGGAAGGGCTGACGGTGTCCGACCTGGTCGCCAGGGGCCGCCATCCGCACCAGAGTTGGCTGCGGCAGTGGTCGTCGGACGATGTCGCCGTCGTGGAGCGGGCGCTGGCCATGACCGGGGTGTCCGACCTCGCCGACCGTCCCGTCGACTCGCTGTCCGGCGGACAGCGCCAGCGCGTCTGGATCTCGATGACGCTGGCCCAGGGCACCGACCTGCTGCTGCTCGACGAGCCGACCACGTATCTGGACCTGGCGCACGCGATCGACGTGCTCGACCTGGTGGACGACCTGCACGAGTCGGGGTGCACCGTCGTCATGGTGCTGCACGACCTCAACCTCGCCACGCGCTACAGCGACAACCTCGTCGTGATGAGGGAGGGGGCGATCCTGGCGCAGGGTCACCCGCGTGATGTGATCACCGCCGAACTGCTCCACGAGGCGTTCGGACTGCGCGCCATGGTGATCGACGACCCGGTGGGCGACCGGCCGCTCATCGTGCCGATCGGCCGCACACACGTCCAACTCGACTAGATCCGCATAAAGATGACAAAGTTAGGCTAGGCTAACCTCACTTCGCCAGGATAAGGTTTGCCTGCCCTAAGACAGGGTGCAGCGGACGGCGCTAAAGCAAGGGATCTGGGATGTTCCTCCTTCGAACGACGCGTATGAAGCCCTGGCGGCGGTTGGCGGCGACACTTTCCGCGGCGACGCTCGGCGTCGGTCTTCTCGCGGGATGTGGTTCCGACTCCAAGGACGAGTCGAACGACAGCGCTCCGGCTGCCAAGTCCGGCGCATTCCCGGTCACCGTGGAGCACGCGTTCGGATCCACGAAGGTCGCCGAGGCCCCCAAGCGCGTGGTCACCGTCGGCTACACGGACGACCAGAGTGTCCTGGCGTTCGGCATCAAGCCGGTCGGCATGGTCGACCAGTACCCGAACCCGGCGGGCCAGAGCCCCGACATCAACACCCAGTGGCCCTGGGTGAAGGACAAGTGGGGCGACGCCAAGCCCGAGGTCATCATGAAGAACGGTGACGCCGGCCCCAACTACGAGAAGATCGCGGCCCTGCGGCCCGACCTGATCATCGCGGTCTACTCCGAGGTCGACAAGGCCGCCTACGACAAGCTCTCCCAGATCGCGCCGACGGTAGGCCGTACCAAGGCGGAGAAGGAGCCGTTCAGCGCTCCGTGGCAGGACAACGCGCTCCAGATCGCCAAGGCGCTCGGCAAGGCCGACGAGGGCGAGAAGATGGTGGCGGGCATCCAGGCCCAGCTCGACACCGCCAAGAAGGAACACCCGGAGTTCGCCGATCAGAAGGCCGTCGCGCTGTCCTGGTACAAGGACGCGGTCAACCCCTTCACCTCCACCGACGTGCGCGGACAGCTGCTGACGGGCATCGGCTACAAGTACCAGACCGAGATCGACAAGGTCGCGGACGGCAGCTTCTCCACCGCGCTGTCCCCCGAGCGCATCGACCTGGTCGACGTGGACCGCATCTTCGTCATCAACGACAAGGCGGACACGGAAGCCCTCAAGAAGTTCAAGCTGTTCACCAACCTGGACGCCGTGAAGAACGGCAAGGTCACGTACCTGCTGGACAGTGAGGGCCCGGCGATCGGCGCGGCCATCTCCCAGGGCACGCTGCTGTCCATGCCGTACGCGGTCGACGAGCTCGTCAAGTCGGCGGCCGGCTAAGGATGTCGATGGTCAACCGAACCCGTCCCCGACCCGACCTGGTTGTGGTGTGAGCACTACCGACACACGCGTCGCCCCGGCAACTCTGCGTACGGCGACGGGGGGTGAGGCCACCCGGTGGGTCGCGGCGCACTGCCGCGAGGTGCCATGGCTGACCCTCGCCACCGTGCTCACCACGGTGGTGGGGGCGGCGCTCCAGGTGCTCCCGGTGCTCCTGCTCGGCCAGGTGGTCGACGGGGTGGTCGGGGGCGAGTCGCGCTCGGTCCTCGTCAGGGTCGGGGTGTTGATGGTGGCCGCCGCACTGTTCGGCGCGGTGGCCACCGCGATGTCGACGTATCTGATCGGGCGGCTGGGCGCGGATCTGCTCGCGCGGCTGCGCGAAGGCGCCGTCCGGGCGGTGCTCGGGATGCCCAGCGAACGGATCGAGCAGGTCGGCCGGGGAGACGTGCTGTCCCGGGTCGGTGACGACGTCGCCGTGATCTCCAAGGGCATCCGGACGGCCATCCCCACGGTGTTCTCGGCGGGAGTGCTCGTCGTCATCGCCACGGTCGGCATGTTCGGCCTGGACTGGCGGCTCGGCCTGGCGGGCGCCGGCGCGCTGCCCGCGTACGCGCTGGCCCTGCGCTGGTATCTGCCTCGCTCCGCTCCGCTCTACCGCAAGCAGCGGGTGGCCCAGGCCGACCGCGCACAGGCGTTGATCAGTGGTCTGAACGGGATCGACACGGTCCGGGCGTACCGCCTGGAGGGTGCCGTCCGCGAGAAGGTCACCAGCGAGTCGTGGCGGGTGCGCGAGCTCGGCATCGAGGTGTTCCGGTTCTTCGGCCGGTTCGTCGGCAGGGAGAACCGCGCCGAGTTCATCGGTCTCGTCCTGATCCTCGTGGTGGGATACGCCCTGTTGGAGGCCGATGCCGCCAGCCTGGGCGAGGTGTCGGCGGCCCCGCTGATGTTCCACCGGCTGTTCACCCCGCTGGGCGCCATCATGTTCACCTTCGACGAGGCGCAGAAGTCGGGCGCGAGCCTGACCCGGCTGGTCGGGGTGCTGGGGGAGGACGCGGAGGACCGGCTGGTGGGCGACGAGGCCGTCGCTCCCGCCGAAGCCGTGGCATATCAAGTGACGGTGGAGGGGCTGACGTTCAGCTATCCCGACACCGAGCAACCGGTCCTCAGGGATGTCGGCCTGACGATCCCGGCGGGCGGTTCGCTCGCACTGGTGGGGGCGACGGGCGCGGGCAAGTCGACCCTGGCCGCGCTGATCGCCGGCATAGGGACACCGCAGGCCGGGTCGGTGCGCGTCGGGTCGACCGACCTCGCCGGTCTGGACGAGGCCGGGGCGCGGGCCCTGGTGAGCATCCTGACGCAGGAGACACATGTGTTCTCCGGTCCGCTCGCCGACGACCTGCGGCTGGCCGCGCCGGAGGCGACCGACGCCGAGCTGATGGACGCGTTGCGCACGGTCGGCGCCGGCGGCTGGGTCGACGAACTGCCCGACGGGCTGAACACCCTGGTCGGCGAGGGCGGCGAGCGGCTGGACGTCACCAAGGTCGCCCAGATCGCCCTGGCCCGCCTGGTGTTGGGCCGGGCGCCGGTGGTGGTGCTCGACGAGTCGACCGCGGAGGCGGGCAGCGAGGGCGCCGCCGAACTGGAGCGGGCCGTGCTGGCCGCGTGCGCGGGCCGGACCACGCTGTTCGTGGCGCACCGGCTGACCCAGGCGATGGCGGCCGACCGGATCGCCGTGCTGGACGCGGGACGCGTCGTGGAGCAGGGAACTCACGAGGAGTTGGTGGCTCTGGGCGGCCGCTACGCACGACTGTGGCGGGCCTGGCGCGAAGGCAGTTAGGTAAACCTAATTTAGGTTAGGCTAACTTTCATTACCTGGAAGGGACGCTGAGTCTTCGATGATGGAACCGAGCGCTCGTCTCGTACTGCTTTCTCCCACGCGCCTTGCCGACGTACGCAGGCGGACCGGCGACTTCTCCGACCGGACCATCGTCGAAGCGTGCGCGATCGGCCTGTCGTACTGGGCGACGGGCCAGAGCCCCGACGGAATCGACCTCACTCCCGGCACCCTGTTCGCCGACGTCCTCGCGTGGGTCGACAACGGCGGGGACGGGCCCGGCGCGGGGGAGCCCGGCGCGGACGGCTGGAGCATCGCCGTCCCGGCGGGCGCCATGCAGTCCGACGCACAGCTCGCGCTGGACGACCTGGCCGACTTCCCCGACCGGCCCATCGGCACCATCGGCCCGTCCGGCGTTGCCGCGCGGATCGAGGCCCTGGCCGAGTGGAACGACACCGAGGCCGACCGGGTCCGCCCGACCATGGTGGAGATGTTCCGCGAGCAGGCGCGTACCAGGCCGGACGCCGTTGCCGTCGTCGACGAGCACCGCTCCCTGACGTACCGTCAGGCGGCTGAGTTGTCCAGCCAGTTGGCGCACCACCTGATCGAGCGCGGACTCACCGCCGAACAGGTGGTCGGCATCTCACTGGGCCGCTCCGCCGACATGGTGATCGGGCTGCTCGGCGTGCTCCAGGCCGGGTGCGCGTTCGTCCCGCTCGATCCGCAGTGGCCCGCCGCACGCCGGGCCGTCGTCATCGAGGACGCCCGGGTCGTGCTGCAGCTCAACGACTCCGGCGAGCAGGACCAGGGCGAACCCGACGCTGTGCCCGTCGACCTCGGTGACTGGAAGTTCGGCTCCCACCCCACCGACGGGACCGGGATCGCCGTCGACGGCGACGCCCTGGCGTACGTGATCTTCACGTCCGGTTCGACCGGGCGGCCCAAGGGCGCGATGATCCGTCACGAAGCCATCAGCGAGCGCCTGTTGTGGCAGGTCGACGAGATCCTCGGCTTCGGCCACGACGACGCGTCGCTGTTCAAGGCGCCGCTGTCCTTCGACATCTCCATCAACGAGATCTTCCTGCCGCTGGTCAGCGGCGGCCGGCTGGTGGTCCTGCGGCCCGGCGGCGAACGCGACCCGCACCACCTGCTCGGCGTCATCGCCGAACACCGCGTCACCTTCACCTACTTGGTGTCGTCCATGCTCGACGTACTCCTTGAGATCGCCGGCGACTCCGGAGACCTGGACAGCCTGCGGCACGTGTGGTGCGGCGGCGAGGTACTGACCCCGGAGCTGTACGAGCGGTTCCGCACCCGGCTCGACATCCCCATGTACCACGGCTACGGCCCGGCCGAGACGACGATCGGCGTCTCGCACGTCATCTACCGGGGCGAGGCGGAACGCCTGTCGACGTCGATCGGCAAGGCCAACCCCAACACCCAGCTGTACGTGCTGGACGACGAACTGCGCCCGGTCCCGGTCGGAGTCGGCGGCGAACTGTACGTGGGCGGGTTCCTCCTGGGACGCGGGTACGTCAACGCGCCAGGACTCACGGCGTCCCGGTTCGTCGCGAACCCCTTCGCCGCGGACGGGTCCCGGCTGTACCGGACCGGCGACCTCGCGAGGTTCGCCCCGGACGGATCGCTGGACTTCCTCGGCCGGGCCGACAACCAGATCAAGATCCGCGGTATGCGGCTGGAGATCGAGGACGTCGAGGTCGGCCTCGCCGAACACCCCGGCGTACGGCACACCTGCGTCGTCGCCAGGAAGAACTCCGCGGGCGGCACCTACCTCGTGGGGTACGTGATCCCGGCCGCCGGGAGCGAGACCCTACGGGCGGACGAGGTCAAGGCGTGGGCCGCCGAGCACATGGTCGAGTACATGGTGCCCGCCCATGTCGTCGTGATGAAGGAGTTCCCGCTCACCGCGAACGGCAAGCTCGACCGGAACGCTCTGCCGGAGCCCACCATCGGGACGGGCTCGATCGTCCCGCCCACCACCGAGAACGAGCGCGCGGTGTGCGCGGCGATCGCGGCGCTGCTGCAACTGGACGAGGTCGGAGTCGACCAGGACTTCTTCCAGCTCGGCGGAGACAGCATCCTGGCGATCTCGCTGCTGAGCGCGCTGCGCGACGCCGGTCTCTACGTCACGACACGGCAGATCTTCACCCACACCGTGGTGGGGGCACTGGCGGCGGTGGCGAGCCGTGAGGACGTCTCCACCGTGGACCACGGGGACATCGCGACCGGTGCCGTCGTCGGCTCGCCCATCGTGCAGTGGCTCGGCGAGACCACGGACGCGATCGACGGCTTCGTCCAGTCCGTGGTGCTGAACACCCCGGCGGACCTCACCGACGACGCACTAGACGCGATCCTCACCGCCCTGGTCGCCCGGCACGACATGCTGCGCGCCCAGCTGGTGCGCGGCGACCACTGGAGCTTCGACATACCGGAGGCGGACCTGGCCGCCGCGGAGTGGCAGGAGAGCGACCGGCCGCTCGACGAGTGCGTCGCGCTCGCCACCGACGGACTCGACCCCGCGGGCGGCGTGATGCTGCGTGCCGTCTGGCGCCGCGAGGCACGCCAACTGGTCCTGGTCGCCCACCACGTGGTGATCGACGGCGTGTCCTGGCGGGTCCTGATGGAGGACCTGGCCACGGCATGGCGGCAGTTCTCCTCGGGTGCGCCGATCGACCTGCCCCCGGTGGGCACGTCCTTCCGGCGCTGGACGCAGCTGCTGGACCGCGCGGCCTTCGACGCGGACAGCGCCTACTTCCGGCGACCCCTGCCGGGAGCCGACGAACCGGTCGGCAGGCGCGCGCTGTCCGCCGCCGACACCGTCGCACGCGAACGGCTCCGGACCGTCTCGGTCGGCCCCGAGGTCACGGCCGCGCTGCTGGGCGAGATCCCCGCGAAATTCCACGCGGGCGTCAACGACGTACTGCTGACCGCGCTCGCCGTCAGCCTCGCCCGCCGGCGGCGCGACCTCGGGCAGGACCAGACGTTCGCGCACATCGAACTCGAAGGCCACGGCCGCGAGGCACAGTTCGTCGCGGGATCCGCCGGCTTCGAACCCGAACTGTCCCGCACCGTGGGCTGGTTCACCACGCTGTTCCCGGTGACCGTGGACCCCGGCGCGGCGAGCGACCTCACCGCACCCGAGTACCTGGCCGCGGCACTCAAGGCGGTCAAGGAGGACCTCGCCCGGGTGCCGGACAACGGCGTCTCCTACGGCGCCCTGCGCTACCTGGCCCAGAGCGAGTTCGACGTGCCCGCACCGCAAGTGCTCTTCAACTACCTGGGCCGCTTCGACGCGGGCTCCTCCGGCGACTGGCAACTCGCGGGCAACACCGGCCAGTTGGGCGAGAAGCGCGACCCGAGGATGCGCCTGCCGCGCCCCCTGGAGTTCAACGCGATCGCCGAACCCGCCGTCTCGACCGGCGAGTACGAACTGGTCACCACCATCTCCTGGCCCGACGGGATGTTCACCGACGAGGACATCACGACCCTCGGCGAGTACTTCCGGGTGGCCCTGGCCGGACTCGCCGCGCTCGACCAGGGCGCCCACACCCCCAGCGACTTCCCCCTGGTGCCCCTGACACAGGCCGACGTCGACGCCCTGGACGGCCCGGAACTGCGGGACATCCTGCCGCTGACCCCGTTGCAGGAGGGCCTGTACTTCCACTCGGTCTTCGACGACGACTCGGCGGGCAGCTACGTCGAGCAGCAACTGCTCACGCTGGACGGCGAGGTGGACGCCGACCGGCTCGCGGCGGCGGCGACCCGTCTGCTCACGCTGTACCCGAACCTGGCCGCACGCTTCGTGGCTCTCGCCGACGGCCGTGTGGTCTCCGTACTGGACAGCGGTGTGGAGGCGCCCTTCACCACGCTGGACCGCCCCGGCATCACCGACGACGAGATACGCGACCACGCCGAACGGGACCGCCGCGCCGGATTCGACCTGGCCACCGGACCGCTGATGCGGTACACGCTTGTCCGCGCGGGGTCCGGCCGCAGCGTCCTGGTGCAGACCGTGCACCACATCATCGCCGACGGCTGGTCCGTGCCGCCGATGCTCCGCGCGCTGCTGGCCGAGTACCACGCGCCCGGGACCGTGTACGCGATCGGCGGCTTCCCCGACTACGTGGGCTGGCTCGCCGGACGTGACGACGACGAGAGCGACCGGGTCTGGCAGGAGCAACTCGCCGAACTGCCCGGCCCCTCGCTCGTCGCCGAGGGACACACACCCTCCGACCGGTTCGCCGACACCGCGGTGGAGCCGGCGGACGACATCGACGCGGCTGTCCGTTCTGCCGGGGTGCCGCTGAGCGCGGCCGTGCACAGCGCCTGGGCCGTGACGCTGGGCGGCATCCTGCACGGCAGGGACGTCGTGTTCGGTTCCACGGTGTCCGGGCGCGACGCCGAGGTGCCCGGCATCGAGAACATGGTGGGTCTGTTCATCAACACGATCCCCGTACGCGCCCGTTGGGCCGACACCACCACGGCGGGCGACCTGCTCGCCTCGGTACGGGAACACCAGAGCGCGGTGCTGCCTCACCAGCATGTGTCGCTGGCGAGGATCGGCCGCCAGGCCGGCGCCGGCTCCCTGTTCGACACCCTGGTGGTGTTCGACGTGGCGACCGACGTCGACGCGCTGCGGGGGTCCGACGACGACCTGGTCATCACCGACATCGTGAACGAGGGCGCCCCACACTACCCGTTGACACTGGTGGTGGAGCGCGCACTCGACGGCCGTCCGCGCTTCAACCTGATCTTCGACGGCGAACTCCTGCGGGAGGCGAGCGCCCAGGAGATCCTGCGCACGTTCACCCGGACCCTCACCGACCTGCTCACCCGGCCCGACGCCCTGGTCGACGACCTGGCGCCCGAGGACGACCGGCGTCCCGCACGCATCACTCCGACCACGCTGGGCGGACTCTTCGACGCCGCCGCGCGCCTCGACCCGGCCGCCACCGCCGTCACCCAGTGCGCTCTCGACGGCGGCATCAGGTCGCTGACGTACGGCGAACTGTCGCACGCGAAGGGCGAGTTGGCCTCTGTGCTGCGTGCGTCCGGGGTCGGGCCGGGCAAGCGGGTCGCCGTCGCCGTCCCGCGTTCCCTTGAGCAGGTCGTCGCCCTGGTGGCGATCGTCGGCGCGGGCGGTGCCTATGTGCCGCTGGACCTGGCGTATCCGGACGAGCGGCTGGAGTACATCCTCGCCGACGCCGCTCCACAGGTCGTTCTCGTGGACCGTGAGCAGCGGGAACGCTTCACGGACCTGCTGGCCCGGGCGGGCGTGTCGGCCCGCGTGCTCGTACAAGGGGACGAGCTGCCGCGGGGAGACGGGCAGACGCGGGGAGATGAGCAGGCGGAGAGCGATGGGCAGGTTCCGGAGCCCAACGAGTCCGGTCCTGCGGCCAGTTGGTCCGGTTCTGAGGGCAGCTGGTCCGGTCCTGAGGCCAGCTGGCACGACCCCGCGTACGTGATCTACACGTCCGGATCGACCGGCCGGCCCAAGGGCGTCGTCGTCCCGCACTCCAGCGTGGTGACGCTGCTCGCGAACACCCGGCCCGACATGGACTTCGGCCCGTCCGACGTGTGGGTCCAGTTCCACTCCTTCTCCTTCGACTTCGCGGTCTGGGAGCTGTGGGGCGCGCTGGCGCACGGCGGTGAACTGCTGGTGCCGGAGTACGGGCTGACGCGCTCCCCGGTCGACTTCCACCGGCTGGTCCGCGAGCGCGGAGTCACCGTGCTCAACCAGACCCCGTCGGCGTTCTACCAGTTCATCGAGGCCGACCGGCACGCCGGTGAACCTGTCACCGCCTTGCGCCGGATCGTCTTCGGCGGCGAGGCGCTGGATCTCGGGCGGCTGCGCGGCTGGGTCGAGCGGCACGGCACCGGTTCGCCCGAGCTGGTCAACATGTACGGCATCACCGAGACCACCGTCCACGTCACCCACCGGGTGCTGACCGACGAGGACTTCGGCCTCGGCGACGACGTCAGCCCGATCGGCGGACCGATTCCCGGCCTGGTCACCTACCTCCTCGACGACCGGCTCCGGCCGGTGCCGCCGGGCCGGGTGGGCGCCATCTACGTCGCCGGCGACCAGGTGTCCCTCGGCTATCTGGGCAGGCCGGGGCTCACCGCGGGCCGGTTCGTGGCGAACCCGTTCGCCGACGACGGCTCCCGCATGTACCACACGGGCGACCTCGCCCGCCGCACGCTCGACGGCGAGCTGGAGTTCGCGGGCCGCGCCGACAACCAGGTCCAACTCAAGGGTTTCCGGATCGAGTTGGGCGAGGTGGAGTCCGCGATCAGGGAGCTCGACGGCGTGGTCGACGTGGCCGTCACGGTGGCGGACAGCGGCGACCATCTCGTCGCGCACGTGGTGGGGCGGGTGCCCGGTGACTTCACGGAGTCGCTCGCCGCGAAGCTGCCCGTGCACATGGTGCCCGGGCGGGTGCTGCCGGTCGACGCGCTGCCGTTGACGGTCAACGGCAAGCTGGACCGCAAGGCTCTGATCGAGCGGGCGGCCACGCCCCGCAGGGACGCGGGGAACGGCGCGACCGGCCACGACGCACTCGCAGACAGCAATTCCACGCTCGCCGAGCTGGTCGGCATCTTCGCGGAAGCCCTGCCCGGCTCCGCCGAAGACACCGTGGACGCCGACACCGACTTCTTCATGGCCGGAGGCGACAGCATCGTCGCCATCACCGTGATCAACCGGGCCAGGGCGCTCGGTCTGCCGATCGCGCCACGGGACGTGTTCCTGTTCAGGACACCGCGCGCGCTCGCCGAGCACGTGGGCACGCGCACACCGCGGGCCACGGCGACGGACTCGGCACCCGCCCGCCGCGAGGACGGCCCGCTGACGCCGACGCCGATCATCCTGCGCCAGCGCGAACTGGGCGGATCGCTCGCCCGGTTCGCCCAGGCGAGGACGTTGGTGGCCCCCGAGGGCACCGGCTTCGCCGATGTCGAGCGCGCCGCGAACGCCGTCGTCGAGGCCCACCCGGCCCTCCGGCTGCGGTTGCGCGCCGAGCACGGCGTGTGGGCACTGCGCACCGAACCCGCCGGCCACGTCACCGTCGTACGGACGGACGAGACCGACGCGACCACCGCGGCGAACGAGGCCGCCGGACGGCTCGATCCCGAGTCCGAGTCCGGGGACGTCATCGCGTTCTCGTGGCTGGAGGCGAGCCGGACCCTGGTCGTCACCGCGCACCACCTCGCCATCGACTCGGTGTCCTGGCTGATCGTCCTCGATGACCTGGCCACCGCCCTGCGCGGAGCGCCCCTGGCACCGCCGACCACGTCCTACGCCGAGTACGCCGAAGCACTGACGCTTCGGTCCACCCAGGCCGTCGACGACCTCGGGCACTGGGTCACCACGCTCCGGGCGCCCGCGCTGCTGCCCGCGGTCGAGGGACTGTCCTCGGTCGGGGAACTGCGTGAGACGACGGTCGTGCTCGCGCCCGACGTGAGCGAGCACGTGACACGCATCGCGCCCGCCGCACTCGGCGTCGGTCTCACCGAGTTGCTGTGCGGCGCCCTGCGCACCGCGCTGACCCGCGTCCAGCCGTCACCCACCGACCTCGCGGTCGAGCTGGAGCGGCACGGCCGGGTCCCGGCCCTCGAACACCACGACTACACGCGCACGGTCGGCTGGTTCACCTCCATCGCGCCCGTGCGGCTCACGGCGCACACCGACCCCGTCGCGGCGGCGCGCGAGGTCGCCGAACGCCAGCCGGACGAGTGCGGACACGTCGCCTACGGCGGGCTCAGGTACCTCAACCCGCAGACGGCCCCGATCCTGACCGCCCGCCCGCAGGTGCTGTTCAACTACCTCGGCCGGGGCAGCGAGTCCCGGGCGCTGCACGTCACCGGCGGCGATCAGGGCAGCCCGTACGCCGTCGAGGTCAACGCCTGGATCGACGAGGCCACCGGGAGCCTGCGCGCGGAGTTCATCCTCGCCGAGGGCATACCCGACGAGATCGCCGAACACTGGCTCGGCGCGCTGAAGGACATCGCGGACGCCTCCGCGACGGCCGAGCGCACGGCACCGGTCACTCCGCTCCAGCGGGGCCTGTACTTCCAGGCCCAGATGGCGGGTTCGGCCGGACACTACGTCGCCCAGAGCTGGTTCACCTTCGACCGGCGCCTGGACACCGACGCGCTGGCCGAGGCGATGGCGTACATGATCGGTCGCCACCCGGTCGTGGGCGCCGGCTTCTCCACCGACGACGACGGAAACCCGGTCCAGGTCCTCAAGGCGGGCCGACGGGTCGACGTACGTACGGTCGAGCCGGCGACGGACGCCGAGGTCGACGCCCTGCGCGCCCGGGACCGGGACACGGGATTCGACCCGGGTGAGCCGCCACTGATCCGGCTGACCGTGGTGCGGCTGCCCGACGGCCGCGACGGCCTGCTGCTGAGCTACCACCTGCTGCTGTGGGACGGCTGGTCCCGCGAGATCATGCTGCGGGACCTGTTCGACGCCTACCGGGCCGTCGCTGCGGGCGAGCCACTGGACGCGGCCCCGGCCACGCCGAGCTTCGAGGACTACGCCCGGGCCCTCGACGCCAAGGACCCCGCCGTATCGGAACGCTTCTGGGCGGAGCACCTGGCGGGCCTCCCGGGCCCGACGCTGCTCGCCGGACCGGCGCCGTCCCTCTCGGACGACCTGCCGCAAGCGCTCGTGCACCAGATGTCGAAGGAGCAGTCGGAACTGCTGCGCGAAGCGGCAAGGACGCACGGCGTCACGCTGAACTCGGTGCTGACCGGCGCGTTCGGCCTCCTGCTCGGCGCCCACACGGGCCGCGGCGACGCCGTGTTCGGCGTGACCGTCTCCGGCCGGGAGGGCGAGGGACTGTCCGACATCGTCGGCGTGCTGCTCAACACCGTGCCCATGTGGACACGGGCACGGCCGGACGACACGGTCCGGGAGTACCTGTCGGCCGTGCAGACGGCCAGGGTCGAGGCCATGGAGCACGAGCACCTCGGCCTCGGCGAGATCCAGCGGGCCAGCGGGCACGACACCCTGTTCGACAACCTGTTCGTGCTCCAGAACTTCCTGGACATGGACGCGTTCGCCGAGATGAACGCCAGGCACGGCATCACCTCGGTGAAGGCCGACGACTCCACGCACTATCCGTTCACCTGGGTCGTCACGCCCGGCGACCGGCTCACGGTCAAGCTGGAGCACCGCTACGGCGACACCGGCAACGCCCGCCGTCTCCTCGACGACTACCTGCGCGTGCTCGAAGACCTGGCCCGGTCGACCGGACCGGTGGGCGCACTGCGGGGCCTGGGCGCGGAGCCCGAGCCCGGCGAGCGCACGGACGTCGGCACGGACACCGTCGTCGACCGGTTCGACCGGGCGGCGGACCGCGACCCGCAGCGGGTGGCGCTCGTCGCCCATGGCTCGACCATGACCTTCGCCGAACTGCGGGACCGCAGCCGCGCGGTGGCGGGTGTGCTGGCCGGGCGCGGCATCGGCACGGAGACGAACGTGGGTCTCGCGATCCCGCGCTCGCTCGACTCGATCGTGGCGCTGTTCGCCGTGCTGCGCGTCGGCGCCGCGTACGTACCGCTGGAACTGGACCACCCGGACGAGCGGATCGCCGCGATCGTCGAGGACGCCCGCCCGGATGTGATCCTCACCGTGAGCGGTGTCTCGCCCCGGCTGACCGGCGACCTGATCGAGCTGGACCAGCCCCTGCCCGACGCCGAGCCGTATCTGACGTTCGCGCCGGACGACCCGGACCGCCTGCGGCACCCCGCCTACACGATCTACACCTCCGGATCCACCGGGAAGCCCAAGGGCGTGGTGACCGAGTACGCCGGGCTCACCAACATGCTGATCAACCATCAGCGCCGCATCTTCGAGCCGGTGTTGGCGGAGCACGAGCACCGGGTCTTCCGGATCGCGCACACCGTGTCGTTCGCCTTCGACATGTCGTGGGAGGAGCTGCTGTGGCTCGCCGACGGCCACGAGGTGCACATCTGCGACGAGGAACTCCGGCGTGACGCGCCCCGGTTGGTCGAGTACTGCCTCGAATACGGCATCGACGTCATCAACGTGACCCCGACCTACGCGCAACAGCTGGTGGCCGAGGGTCTGTTGGACAACCCGGAGCGACGGCCGGCGCTGGTGCTGCTGGGCGGCGAGGCCGTCACCCCGACGCTGTGGCAGCGGCTCGCCGAGACCGAGGGGACCGTCGGCTACAACCTGTACGGGCCCACCGAGTACACGATCAACACCCTCGGCGTCGGCACCTTCGAGTGCCAGGACCCGGTGGTGGGCGTGGCGATCGACAACACCGACGTGTACGTACTGGATCCGTGGCTGCGACCGCTTCCGGACGGAGTGCCCGGTGAGCTGTACGTGTCGGGAATCGGCATCGCGCGCGGCTATCTCGGACAGTCCGCCCAGACCGCGCACCGCTTCGTGGCCTGCCCGTTCGGCGAGCCCGGCGAGCGCATGTACCGCACCGGGGACCTGGTGGTCCGGCGGCCCGACGGCAACCTGATGTACCTGGGCCGCACCGACCAGCAGGTCAAGATCCGGGGACACCGGGTCGAACTGGGCGAGGTCGAGGCCCTGTTCGCGGCACACCCGGCCGTGCGGTTCGTCGCCGCGGTGGCCCAGCCCGACCCACAGGTCGACGGGGCGTACCGGCTGGCGGCCTACCTCGTGCTCGACGGTTCCGACCTGGCGGCGGTCGCCGCCGAAGTGGGCGCCGGGCTCCCGGACTTCCTGCGACCGACGCACTACGCCGAGGTCGACAGCATCCCGCTGACGGTGAACGGGAAGGCTGACACCAAGGCGTTGCCGGAGGCCAAGCCGCTGGGCGCGCTGACCACGGCGGGGGAGCGCGGACCGGAGACCGAGACCGAGACCACGGTGTGCGAGTTCTTCGCCGAGGCACTGGACCTGGACGACGACGAGGTGAGCGCGGTGAGCGACTTCGTGTCCCTGGGAGGGCACTCCATGCTGGCGGTGCGGCTGATCGGGCTGCTCCGCCGGGAGTACGGTCCAGTGATCACCATCCGAGACCTGTTCACCCTGCGAACCCCGGAAGCGATTGCCCACCATCTCGATGACAACTCCTGACACGCAGCGGCCCCGCCCGGGGTCCGACATCCTCCGTACCGCACTGCGCCGCAACATCGGCGCCATGGTGTGGGGCACCGTCCTCATGGGCCTGTACCAGGCGGGTGAGACGGCCTTTCCCATCGCGCTCGGCCTGATCGTCGAACACACGATGCAGGGAGACCGGACCCTCGGCGCGCTCGGCCTGTCGATCGGCGCGCTGGCCGTGATCATCACGACGGTGTCACTGTCGTGGCGGTTCGGGATGCGCGTCCTGCAGAAGGCCAACACGACCGAGGCACACCGCTGGCGGGTGCGGGTCGCGGCCTGCGGACTCCAGCCGGTGGCCAGGGACGTCGACCTCAAGTCCGGCGAGATCCTGACCATCGCCACCGAGGACGCCGACCAGACCGCCGACATCATCGAGGTGGTGCCGCTGCTGATCAGCTCGCTGGTCGCGGTGGTGGTCGCGGCGGTCGCGCTGGGCCTGGCCGACATCCGCCTCGGTCTGCTGGTGATCGTGGGAACCGTCGCGATCCTGTCCGTCCTGAGCGTGATGTCCAAGCGGATCGGGGCCAGTACGCAGGAGCAGCAGGCCCGGGTCGCGCGGGCCGGGGCGAAGGTCGCCGACCTGATCATCGGCCTCCGCCCGCTGCACGGCTTCGGCGGCAACCACGCGGCCTTCCGCTCCTACCGGAAGGTCAGCACGGAGGCCAAGCACCAGGCGATCACCGTCGCCAAGGTGAACGGTGTCTACGCGGGCACCGCGCTGGCCCTCAACGCGGTCCTCGCCGCCGCCGTGACCCTGACGGCGGGCTGGCTGGCGTTCGGCGGCGAGATCACCATCGGGGAGCTCGTCATGGCCGTGGGCCTGGCGCAGTTCATCATGGAACCGCTCAAACTGTTCTCGGAGATGCCGAAGTACGTGATGATCGCGCGTGCGTCCGCCGAGCGGATGGCGCTGGTGCTGACAGCGCCGCCGGTGACGACACCGGGCCCGGAACGCCCGGCCGCGGGCGGCTCCCTGGAGATCGACTGTGTCCGGTACGGGACCCTGCGCGACGTGAAGTTCCAGGTGCCGGCCGGTGAGTTCGTGGCGATCGCCGTCTACCAGCCCCGCTCGGCGGCCGACCTAGCGTCGGTCCTGGCCGTGAACGTCCCGCCCGAGGCGTACGAGGGAGCTGTGCGGGTCGGCGGGCAGGAACTCGCGGACCTGTCGGTCGAGGCGGTGCGCGAGCACATGCTGGTGAACCCGTACGACGGGGAGATCTTCGCGGGCACCCTCCGCACGAACATCGACCCGTCGGGCACCAGCCGGACGGTTTCCGAGGCCGTCGAGGCGTCCCTGCTGACCGATGTCGTCGCCCTGCACCGCGAGGGACTCGACCACGGCGTCCGCGACCGCGGCGCGAACCTCTCGGGCGGGCAGCGCCAACGGCTGTCCCTGGCCCGCGCGTTGGCCGCAGACACGGACGTCCTCGTCCTGCACGATCCGACGACGGCCGTCGACGCGGTCACCGAACAGCTCATCGCCCGCAACATCGCGAAACTGCGCCGGGGCCGCACCACTGTCGTACTCACCAGCAGCCCGGCCCTCCTGGACGCCGCCGACCGAGTCCTCGTCCTCGACGACGGCGTAATCACAGCAGAAGACACCCACCGCAACCTACTCGCCAAGGACGAGACCTACTGCTCAGCGGTGGCCCGATAACTCTCCGACAGACCTGTGTGATCCGCGCCCCTCTTGAGGGGCGCGGGGAACGGCGCAGTCCTTGAGGCGCGCGGGGAACGGCGCGGTCTTTCAGAGGGACGCGGGGAACGGCGCGGTCTTTCAGAGGGACGCGGGGAACGGCGCGGTCTTTCAGAGGGACGCGGGGAACGGCGCGGTCTTTCAGAGGGGCGCGGGGAACGGCGCAATCTTTTACGGGCGCGGGGAACGGCGCAATCTTTTAGGGGCGCGGGGAACGGCGCAATCTTTTAGGGGCGCGGGGAACGGCGCAATCTTTTAGGGGCGCGGGGAACTGCGCGACCAGCCCCCACGCACCCGCAGACAATTACGGCGCGCCCAACACCCAGGCCACATCCCTCAACAACGCGTGCCGCCACCCCGCCCGATCATGCCCCGCGGGCGACCGCGAAACCCGCACAGCCGCCCCACCCTCCGAGGCCAAGCCCTCAACCGCCGCACAGTGAGGCAACATCCGCGTCTCGTGCTCCCCCACATCGAACGCAACCCGCACCCCGGCCAGCTCGGCGGCCCTCCGATCCCGCAGCCGCGCAGCGACGGACCCACCGAGCGGCCCGCCGAACGGGTCGGCCAGACCCATCGCGTCGGGCGTCCACCAGAACGACCCCGACTGGCAGGCCACGCGGGACACCAACTCCGGGAACTCCAGCGCCGCGTACACCGCGCTCAGCCCCCCGAGACTCTGCCCGGCGACCACCAGCCGGTCCGGATCGCAGGGGACGCCGGACTCCGCCACCAACGGCAGCAGTTCGTCCCGGATCGCCTCCCACAGTTCGGGCCTGCACGCGAACTCGGCCTCCCTGTCCTTGCTCGGAAGGAAGATGAGGGTGACCGGCGGCATCTCGCCACCGGCGAAGGCCGAGTCGAACGCGGTCATGGCCGGGTGCAGGTACAGCCAGTCGTCCCCGTCGAGCAGCAGGACCACCGGCCCGCCACCGCCCACCGGATGGACCCGCACGGTACGCCGCCCACCGAGCCGTTCACTGGCCCAGCGGAGCCGGGTGCGCGGGAGGGGCAGTACGACATCGGCGCCGGCGCCGACGACGGGCCAGTGCGGCTGGGCCGGGGCGTCCGGAGTCGCGGCGATGGACCGGTCACCGCCCGCACCGACCGGGTTGAACGGGTCGGCGTACGCCGCGTCGTCCGCGAGGAACCGGTAGGTCACCCGCAGCCGCGCGGGCATGCGCACCTCGGCGTGCCAGCAGTCCGAGTCGCCCCACCGGCGCAGGGGCACCGGCTCCGACCAGCTCTCGAACTCGATGCTCGCCGAAGAGCCGCGCCACAGGAACAGCGTCACCCAACCGCCGTTGCCGTCAGGCACCGACGCGGGTGTCCCCGCCGCCTCCCAGAACTCGTCGGTGCCCGGCTTGCCGGTCAGTCCGTACGCGACGAAGGCGTTCTCCCTGTCGGCCGCGAGGCCGGGAACGGCGTCGGTCACGGCCGGCCCCCTTCGATCGCCAGGCGCATGAACGTCTCCTTGTGAGAGGGAAGGGGCAAAGGCTAAGCTCGCTTCTAATTAGGCGAGCCTAACCTAATCATGGCATTCCTCTCCATCCCCGATGCACCTCCTGAAAGGGCCACCGATACATGAGCACCAACCCTTTCGACGACACCGAAGGCCGCTTCCTGGTTCTGGTGAACGACGAGGGCCAGCACTCGCTCTGGCCGTCCTTCGCCACCGTGCCCGGGGGGTGGACGGTCGCCTTCGACGAGAACACCCGAGAGGCGTGCCTGGACTTCATCGAGGCCAACTGGACCGATCTGCGCCCCCGGTCCCTCGCGGCTTCCATGGACGTGTGACCCTGCCGACCGCTCCGGGGGGACACCGCTGATGCTCCGCACCAGACTGACGAACGCCCGCTTCCTCACCATGGATCCGGACCACCCCGTCGCTCACGACCTGGGCATCTGGCGGGGCCGGATCGTGGGCCTGGACGAAGCGGTGACCTCCCTGCCGGCCCGCGAGGTGATCGACCTCCAGGGCGCCACCGTGCTGCCCGGGTTCATCGACAGCCATGTGCACCTGGCCTGGACCGGTTTCAAGGCGGGCACACCGAGCGTCGCCCCGTGCACCTCGGTCGAGGACGTGCTCACCGCCGTGGCCGAAGCGGTGGCGCGTACGCCCGAAGGGGGGTGGGCGGACCTCGCGGGGTACGACCAGCGCGGCCTCGGACGCCATCTCACCGCCGCCGAGTTGGACAAGGTGAGCGCCGGGCGAAAAGTGTTCATGATGCACGACTCCGGGCACGGCTGCATGGTCAACACGGCCGTCCTGGACCTGCTGCCCGCCGAACTCCCGCACGAGGAGGGCTTCCTGGCCGAGGGTGCCATGGGAGCCGCCCGTGCGCTTCGACTGCCCTACTCCCAGCAGGAGTTGGCCGACGCGATCGGGACGGCCGCCCGGACCTGTCTGGCCGAGGGAGTGACGGCCTGTGCGGAGGCGGGCATCGGCGGCGCGCTGTTCGGCCACAGTCCGGTCGAGCTCGGCGCCTATCAACTCGCCCAGGAACAGGGCAAGTTGCCGCTCCGGGTGCAGCTCATGGTGTCCGCAGACCGGCTGCGTCCCGTCACCGCGCACAAGGACGACGGCATACCCAGGGCCCTCGACCTCGGGCTGCGCACCGGGTTCGGCGACGACCGGCTCTCCGTGGGCGCGCTGAAGATCTACACCGACGGCGGCATGATGGCCCGTACCGCCGCGCTGACCGGCCCGTACCAAGGACTCGACCACACGGGCCAGTTGCAGGACGACCCCGAGACCCTCGCGGACACGATCGTCGACGGCCATCTCGCGGGCTGGCAGCTCGCCGTGCACGCCATAGGCGACCGGGCGGCCGATGTCGCCCTGGACGCACTGGAGCGGGCACAGCGGATCCGGCCGCGCCCCGGCGCCCGGCACCGCATCGAGCACGCGGGCCTGATCAGGCCCGACCAGCTGGAGCGCTTCGCGCGGCTGGGCGTGACGGCCGTGATCCAGCCGAACTTCCTGCGGTACTTCGGCGACGACTACGCGGCGATCATGGGGGAGGAGCGGGCGCCCTGGCTGTACCGGGGGAGGGCTTTCCTGGAGCACGGGATCACGCTCGTGGGCAGCTCCGACCGGCCCGTCGCGGACGGATCGCCGCTCAGGGCCGTGCAGTTCATGGTCGAGCGCACGTCCACCTCGGGTCAGGTCATCGGCCCGGACGAGGGCATCACGGTCGACGAGGCCCTGCGCGCGTACACCGTGGCCGGCGCCTTCGCCTGCCACTGGGAGGACAGCGCGGGAAGTCTGACCCCGGGGAAACGCGCCGACCTGGTCGTCCTGGGCGACGACCCGAGGAGTGTCGACGTCTCGCGCATCGGCGACATCGAGGTGGTCGCGACGTACGTCGACGGCCGTGAGACCGAGGAGGCCGCGTCGTGAGCACGCGGACGGACAACGACAACACCCGGTACGCACACCTGTGGCAGGGGTCGCCGTACCCGCACCGATGGGTTCTCTGGGACACCGCCGACGACATCCTGGTGTTCGACCGGGACGCCAACGGCCTGGTGGACATCGACGACGAGGGTGTCCGCCAGGAGGTCGTGCGCAGGATGCGCGAGGCGGGCGTACCGGAGAGCGACGACTATCCGGGTCGCCCCTGCTCGTGAACGACCTGCTGCGGCAAGGGTGAAGACGAAAGCGCAGGCGCAGGCGAGAGTGAAGGCGAGGGCATCACATGCTCTGTGCCGCCCTGCCGTGCAGGAGTTGGCGGATCAGCTGGTCGGTGGTGCACACGACGCTGGTGCGTCCGATCCAGCGCAGTGCCATGGAGTGGTCCTCGGCGGAGAAGTCGGCCACCGCGTCGGCCACGACGAACGGCTGGATGTCGTTCATGAAGGCGTCCGCGGCCGTCAGCAGTATTCCGAGATGTGCCCGCACCCCGCAGAGGATCAGCTGGTCGCGCCCCTCGGAGCGCAGCAGCCGGCCCAGATGACTGCGGAGAAAGGCGTTGTGGCGGACGTTGACCAGCACGTGTTCCCCCACCCTGGGGGTGAGTTCCGTGACGATCGCCGCGTCGTCGCCGGGCTCCTGACCGATGCCGGGGCCCCAGATGTCGGTCATCAGCCCTCGCTGGCCCGGGCGTTGGGCGGCCGGCTCGGCGCTGAACACCACCGGCATGCCGAGCGTCCCCGCGAGCTCGCGCAGGGTGGCGCTGTTGTCGAGCAGCTCCACGACGGGCGAGCAGTCGGGCGGGAAGGCCTGGACGAAGTGGTTCTGCATGTCGTGGATCAACAGCGCGGCCCGTGCCGGGTCGATCGTCCAGGGCGGGCCCGACGGGGGCACCGCGGAACGGTCAGGCATGGGATAGGAGTTGATGACCGGCAAGCCCATGGGCGGACTCCTCCCTGATGGCGTGAGCGCCGAGCCCGATTGAGGGAAGTTAGCTTAGCCTAAGCTAACTTTATGAGTGGTGGATCGTCAGGTGGCCGGTTCGGCCGAGTTACCAGGAGTTCGAGGAGCCAGGATCATGGCGAGCAGTACGTACCGGGACGCCTGGGGCATCCCGCATCTCCGTGCCCCCGATCCGCTGGGACTGGCCTTCGCCCAGGGGCGGAACGCGGCGCACGACCGGGCCTGGCAGATCGAGGCCGAAAGGCATCGCTCGCAGGGCACCACGGCCTCCTTCCTCGGGGCGGGCGCCGTCCCCTGGGACCGTTTCGTCCGCCGGGCCCGGCTCGACGACACGGCCCGCCGCTGCTTCGAGACGCTGGAGGAGGAGACGGCGGCCTGGGTGTCGGCGTACGTCGACGGAGTGAACGCCGGCCTTGAGCGGGGAGCGGCCGACGCGCCGGAGTTCGCGGCCACGGGACTGGCCCCGGGAACCTGGCGGAAGTGGACGCCCCTCGGCGTCTGGCTCGCCCACCACATCCTCTTCGCCGGATTCCCGACCAAGCTGTGGCGCGAGGAGGTGGCACGCCGGCTCGGCGACGAGGCCCTCGAACTCTTCGCCGCGGACGGCCCGGGCACCTCGGGCTCCAACGGCTGGATGGTCGCGGGCGACCGCACCGCGTCCGGAGCCGCGCTCATCGCGGGCGACCCCCACCGCTTCATCCAGGACCCGGGCTTCTACCAGCAGATACACCTCTCGTGCCCGGAGTACGACGTCGTCGGCTTCGCCGTCCCCGGGGTGCCCGGCATCGCGCACTTCGGCCACACCGGGACCGTGGCCTGGGCTATCACCAACGCCATGTCCGACTACCACGACCTCTACCGGGAGCGGCTGCGCACCACGGGCGACGGCGTCGAGGCGCTGGGGCCCGAGGGGTGGCGGCCGGCCACCCGTCACCGGGAGACCATCCCGGTCGCGGGCGGCGATCCGGTCGAGATCGACGTGATCGAGACGGAGCGCGGACCGGTCGTCATCGACGGACCCGCCGAGGGGGCCGAGGGCGACTCGGGACCCGCCACGGTCTCCGAAGGCATCAGTCTCCGCTACCCGCCCCGCGTCACCGAGGACCTGGGGTTCGACGTACTCCCCGCCCTCCTCCGGGCCCGTACGGTCGCGGACGTGGACCGGGCGCTCGACCGCTGGATCGAGCCGGTGAACGTCGTGCACGCCGCGGACACCTCCGGCGGTCTGCTGCACCGCGTGGCCGGATACGTGCCCGTACGTCATCGGGAGAACGGGCTGCGGATCGTGCCCGCCTGGCGGAGCGGGCACGAGTGGCAGGGCCGCCATGACACACCTCGTGCCGAGGTGGACGGCATCGCCGTGATGGCCAACGAGCGTGGCCTCGCGGCGCCGTTGGGCACGGAGTTCGCCCCGCCGTACCGCGCCGACCGCATCGAAGCCCTGCTGAGCGCGTCACGGCAGTGGGAGCCGCACGACATGGCGGCCATCCACATGGACACCCAACTCGCGGCAGCCGCACCCCTGTTGGAGCGAGTGGCACGGCTTGACGGACTCGGCCCCGAGGCGGAGCGGCTGAGGGCGCGGCTGCTGGCCTGGAACCGGCACATGGACGCCGACAGCACCGCCGCCGCGGACTACGCCCGGCTGCGCTCCGCGGTCGTGCAACGGGTCGCCGCGGCACCCGAGTTGAAGAGTCTCGCCGTGCCGCCCCTGCCGTATCCCGCGGTGTTCGAGCCCTGGCTGAACCTGACCGCGAAGGTCGCCTTCGGGCTGGAGAACCTGCTGACCACCGAGCTCCTCCCGGGGCTGGACAGCGCGGCGGTCGTCCGGGCCGCCCTGGAGGAAACGGCGTGTCTGGAACCCGTCACCTGGGGCGAACTGCACAGGCTCGCACCCTGCCGGATCCTCCCCGCCGCCGAGGGCGAGGAGCGGCCCGGGCTCGGCGGGGACCACGACTGCGTGTTGGCCACATCGAGCACACCCGGCGTGACCGACCTCAGCTCACGGGGACCGTCCGCCCGGTACGTGTGGGACCTCGCCGACCGCGAGAACAGCCTCTGGACCGTGCCGCTGGGCGCACGAGGCATCCCCGGCGCCCCGCACCGGCGGGACCAGCTTCCGCTGTGGCTGAGCGGTCAACTCGCCCCTGTCGTCACCGATTTCGCGCTCCTCGTCGAAGAACCGGAGCACGGCTCACAAGACATCGGAATGTGATCGTCCGTTCTTCATGCGGACGAATGAAAGGCGAAGCGCCCTGGTTTTTCGCTCTCCCCGCCCGGACAGACCGGGGTCATGGTTCACGGGAATTGGGCGGAGACTTCAGGCGTGTCCGGGATCGACGACCCGGAACTCGGCGCATCCCAGGAGGAGTTACGCAGGGCGCTGTCCTGGGAGGTGATCGCAGGCCACCGGGAACGGCTGATGCGACTTGTCCGCCGGCGGCTCCCGAACGCGCAGGACGCCGAGGACTGCGTACAGGAGGCGATGCTGAGGGCGGCCGCCTGCGACGAGCTGGACCGGGAGCGGATCGGTCCCTTTCTGACCTCGGTGGCCCTGCGCCTCTGTGCCGACAACCACCGCGAACAGGAGCGCAGCAGGCGGCTGTTGCCCCGCACCGCCGATGTCCGTACGCCCGAGACTCCGGACGAGGACGTGTGCGAAAGGGACTTCGGGCGCTGGCTGCTCCGTCAGGTGCACCTCCTGCGGGGCCGGGAGCGGCAGGTCGTGCTCGCTCGCGCCCATGGAATCTCCACTCTGGAATTCGCCCGCATCCACCAGATCTCGGTGAAGGCGGCCGAGGGCGCGTTCACCCGCGGCCGTGCGCGGCTTCGGCTGATCTGCGCCAGGTCCATGGACGGTGTCGTGGCGTAGCCGGCGTACGCCGTTTTCGAGCAACGCTCCCTATTTCTCCGGCCACGCTGTTCAATGAGCGTGAACGCATCTGCGAAAGGAGCCGTCCGTGTCCCCTGTGGTCGTGCCGCCCGTCGGCGCGCGCATCCGGCAGGCGCGTACGGCGCGGGGGATGAGCCTGCGGGGCCTCGCGCGGGAGATCGGGGTCTCCGCGAGCCTGATCTCCCAGATCGAGACCGGCAAGAGCCAGCCCTCGGTGAGCACCCTGTACGCGATCACCACCGCCCTCTCCATCCCGGTCGAGTCGCTCTTCGACGCGGAGGGGGAGACGGCCCGAACCCCGGTGAGCGCGGTCGTGGGCGCGCCGCCCGACACCGTGCTGCACGCCCTCGCCGCCTTCGCCGCCGACCCCGGCCGAAGGATCGGACCGCTGGTCGGAAGCGGTGAGCGGGAGGTGCTCGAGCTCGATTCGGGAGTAATATGGGAACGTCTCGGCCACGTTCCGGGAGCGGACGTCGACTTCCTGCGTGTGACCTACCGGCCCGGCGGGACCTCCTCCAGCGCGGGAGGCCTGATGCGGCACCCCGGCACGGAGTACGGCTATCTGACCTCCGGCGAACTCGTCCTCACACTCGGTTTCGAGGAGCACGTGATCCGGCCCGGCGACGCGGTCTGCTTCGAGTCGACGACCCCGCACCGCTACCGCAACGACGGCAGTGAACCGGCGGTCGGCGTCTGGTTTGTGTTCAGTATGGGTTGACACTTTCCCCGGACGGTCGTTCACTCCGGATGAGGGTGGTGGTCGTCATGGCAATCCGCACATTCGGACCGAACGCCGTCGACTGGGAACAGCGCATCGACCTCGACCGGCTGCGCACGCAGCGGCTGGCCCGATTGCACGAGGCGCTGAACCGCTCCGAGCTGGGAGCGCTGCTCAGCTTCGACTTCGCCAACATCCGCTACATGTCGTCCACCCACATCGGCACCTGGGCGATGGACAAACTGATCCGCTTCGCGCTGCTCGTCCGCGGCGGCGAACCGATCGTCTGGGACTTCGGCTCGGCCGCCCGCCACCACCAGCTCTACAACCCCTGGCTCGACTACAGCGACGGCAAGGAAGGCCCGCCCACCGGCGCCCGCGCGGGCATCTCCACCCTCCGCGGCGCCTTCCACCCGGACGCCGGAATCGGCGCGGACGTCGCGGCGAAGGTGGCGGCGGAACTGCGTGAACACGGCCTGGCGGGTGAGCCGTTGGGCGTCGATCTCGCCGAGATGCCCGTCCTGCACGCCCTCAAGGAACAGGGCATCGACGTCGTCGACGGCCAGCAGGTCTTCCTGGAGGCCCGCCGCGTCAAGACACCCGACGAGATCTCCCTGCTCACCCAGGCCTGCTCGATGGTCGACGCCGCCTACGAGGAGCTGTACGCCCACCTGCGGCCGGGCGTACGCGAGAACGAGTGCGTCGGACTCGTCAGCAAGGTCCTCTACGACCTCGGCAGCGAGTACGTCGAAGGCGTCAACGCCATCTCGGGCGAGCGCTGTTCACCGCATCCGCACGTCTACAGCGACCGGCTGATCCGGCCCGGCGACCCCGCCTTCTTCGACATCCTGCACAGCCACCTCGGCTACCGCACCTGCTACTACCGCACGTTCGCCGTCGGCAGCGCCTCGCCCGCGCAGCGCGACGCGTACATCCGCTGCCGCGCCTACATGGACGAGGCCATCTCCCTGGTCCGGCCCGGCGCCACGACCGCCGACATCGTCCAAGTCTGGCCACGCGCCGAGGAGTTCGGCTTCCCGGACGAGACGGCCGCCTTCGCGCTGCAGTACGGGCACGGGGTGGGCCTGTCCATCTGGGAGAAGCCGATCTTCAGCCGCCTCGTCTCGCTCGACCATCCCGAAGTCCTCGAAGAGGGCATGGTGTTCGCGCTGGAGACCTACTGGCCGGCGGCGGACGGCTGGTCGGCGGCGCGCATCGAGGAGGAACTCGTCGTCACGCCCGACGGGTGCGAGGTGATCACCAAGTTCCCCGCCGAGGAACTCCTCGTCGCGGGCCGCAAGTACTGGACCGTCGGCGGCGAGCTCAACACCCGGCGCGAGTCCCAGTCCCACCTCAACACCCGTGAGGGCAGGGGGGAACGATGACGCACGCCCCTCACCTGGAGGCGTCCCAACTCCTCGCTCTGTACGAGCAGATGGCCGTCATCCGGCGTACGGAGAAGGCCGCCCACGACCTGTTCATGTCCGGCCTCGTCAAGGGAACCACCCATCTCGCCGCAGGACACGAGGCCATCGCCGTCGGCGCGAGCGCGGCCCTGCGCGACGACGACTACGTCTTCGCCACCTACCGCGGCCACCACCACGCGCTGGCCCGCGGCGCTACCCCCGAGGAGTGCCTCGCCGAACTGATGAGCCGCGCCACCGGCCTGTGCGGGGCCAAGGGCGGCTCGATGCACCTGACCAAGGCGTCGCGGAACATGCTCGGTTCGTACGCGATCGTCGGCGCCCATCTCCCCATGGCAGTCGGCGCCGCCTGGTCGGCCCGGCTGCGCGGCACCGAACAGATCGCCGTGGCCTTCTTCGGCGACGGCGCGACCAACATCGGCGCGTTCCACGAGGCGCTCAACCTCGCCGCCGTGTGGAAGCTGCCCGTGCTGTTCGTCTGCGAGAACAACCTGTACATGGAGTACACCCCGATCGCCGACGTGACCGCGGTGGCCAACCCCGCGGCCGACCGGGCGCCCGCCTACGGCATCCCCGGCGAGATCGTCGACGGCAACGACGTGGTCGCCGTCCAGGAGGCGGTGACCCGCCTCGCGGGCCGGGCCCGGGCAGGAGACGGGCCCAGCCTGCTGGAGGCGCAGACCTACCGGCACTTCGGCCACAGCCGCGCCGACCCGGCGACGTACCGCCCGGCGGAGGAGGTCGAGCGCTGGCTCAAGCACGACCCGCTGGACGTGGCACGCGGCCGCCTCGCCGAACTCGGGGTGCCCGCCGAGACGGTCACCGAGGCCGACGAGCGCGCGACCGGCCTCGTACAGAAGGCGGTCGAGGCGGCGAAGAACGCACCCGCGCCCGATCCGCGGGAGGCGCTGACCGACGTATGGGCCGACGGAGGTGCGGCGTGGCGGACGTGATCACCTACCGGCAGGCGGTCGCCGAGGGCATCGCGCGGGAGATGCGGCGCGATCCGGCGGTGGTGTGCCTCGGCGAGGACATCGGCGCGGCGGGCGGGGTGTTCAAGACGACCGCCGGGCTGTACGAGGAGTTCGGGTCCGGGCGGGTGTGGGACACGCCGATCTCCGAACAGGCCATCGTCGGGGCCGCGATGGGCGCCGCGATGACCGGCATGCGACCTGTCGCCGAGATCATGTTCTCCGACTTCCTCGCCTGTTGCTGGGACTACCTCGCCAACGAGATACCCAAGGTGCGGTACATGACGGGCGGTCAGGTCACCGTGCCGCTCGTGGTCCGTACGGCCAACGGCGGCGGCCTCGGCTTCGGCGCGCAGCACTCGCAGGCCACCGAGAACTGGGCGCTGACCGTCCCCGGACTGAAGATCGCGGCACCGGCCACACCCGCCGACGTGATCGGCATGATGGCGGCCGCCATCCGCAGCGACGATCCAGTGGTCTTCTTCGAACACAAGGGACTGCTCGCGGCCAAGGGAGCGCCCGCGCCGCCGGACCACGTCGTCGAGCTGGGACGGGCGGCCGTCGTGCGCGAGGGCGCCGACGTCACGCTCGTGGCCCTCGCCTCGATGGTGCCGGTGGCGCTCACCGCCGCCGAACGGCTGGCCGAGGAGGGCATCGAGGCGGAGGTGATCGACCTGCGCTGTCTGGTGCCGCTCGACACCCGGACCGTGCTCGACTCCCTCGCGAGGACCTCGCGGCTCGTGACCGTCGAGGAGAACCCGTACCAGGGCGGCTGGGGCGGCACGCTCGTCTCGGTCGTCGCCGACGAGGGATTCGGCCTCCTCGACGCGCCCGTGCGCAGGGTCGCTGCCGAATGCGTGCCCCTGCCCTTCGCGGACGCGCTCGAAGAGCAGGTGATCCCCACCGTCGACAAGGTCGTGACCAAGGTCCGCGACCTCACCGCGTACTGAACTCGGCAAGAAGAGAGGCGAGTAGGGCGATGACGAATCGGATGCTCCTGCGCTCGGGCCACGTGATCTCGATGGACCCCGACATCGGGGACCTGCCCGGCGGCGACGTGCTCATCGAGGACGGGAAGATCGTGGCGGTCGACCGCGACATCAGCGCGGACGCCGAGGTGCTCGACATGACGGGCCGCATCCTCGTGCCCGGCTTCGTCGACACCCACCGCCACACCTGGGAGGCGCCCATCCGCGGCTGCGCGCCCAACGCCACCCTCGACGACTACTTCGTGGAGGTCCTCGACACCTTCGCGCCCGTCTACACACCCGAGGACGTGTACGCGGGCAACCTGGCCGGCTCACTGGAGTGTCTGAACGCGGGCATCACCACCCTCGTCGACTGGTCGCACATCAACAACACGCCCGAGCATCCGGACGCCGCCGTCCAGGCACTCGGCGAGACCGGCATCCGCGCCCAGTACGCGTACGGCAGCGCCAACACCTCGCTCGCCGACTACTGGTACGAGAGCAAGATCGCGATCCCCGGGGACGACGTACGAAGGGTGAGGGAGCGTCACTTCGCCTCCGACGACGGGCTGTTGACCATGGGCCTCGCCACCCGGGGCCCCGGCTTCTGTATCAACGACGTAGTCGAGGCCGAATGGCGCCTCGCCCGCGAGCTGGGCATCCCCATCACCGTGCACGTCGGCATGGGACGGCTCGCCGGCCGCTTCGGAATGGTCAAGCAGTTGCACGACCTGGGGTTGCTCGGCTCCGACACCACCTATGTGCACTGCTGCTACTTCAGCGAGGAGGAGTGGCGGATGGTCGCCGACAGCGGCGGCACGGTCTCCATCGCACCGCAGGTGGAGACCCAGATGGGGCACGGCTGGCCGCCCGTGATGAAGGCCATCGAACACGGACTGCGGCCGTCCCTGAGCATCGACGTGGTCACAACCGTGCCCGGCGACATGTTCACCCAGATCCGAGCGGCCTTCGGCGCCGAGCGGGCACGCGTGAACGCCGAGTGCTGGCAGGCCGACATCCCCGTACCCGAAACGATGTTGACGGCACGTCAGATGCTGGAGATCGCGACGGTCAACGGCGCGCATGTCGCGGGACTTGAGCACCGCACCGGTTCACTGACCCCCGGCAAGCGCGCCGACGTCGTCGCGATCGACGCGACCGCGCTCAACGTCGCGCCGCTCATCGACCCGGTGGCCGCCGTGACGCTGAGCGCGGACGTCTCCAACGTGGAGACCGTCATCGTCGACGGCGTCGTCCAGAAGCGCGAAGGCAGGCTGCTCGCGGACGTCGGGCGGGCACGGCGGCTGGTCGAGGAGTCCCGCGACCGTCTCGCGGCAGCGGCCGAGGCACGCGGGAAGCAGCAGGCATGACGCACCACGTGATCCGGCGGGCGGCGGACGCCACGTTCGCCGCCCCGCCCCAACTGCCGTACACCAGCACGGGATTCACCCGGCGGACCGTGGTCGGCGAGGAGGACGGCTCCGTACACACGGGCTTCGGTGTGTGCGAACTGACGCCGGACGGGGCGATCGGGGCCCACGTCCACTCGTACGAGGAGTCCTTCCACCTGCTCTCCGGGACGGTGATCCTCGATACGCCCGAGGGCTCGTACCTCCTCGAAGAAGGCGACTACGGGCTGCTGCCGACGGGTGTGCCGCACGCCTGGCGCGGGGCCGGGGACACCGCCGCACGCTGGGCGGACATGCTCGCACCGGTGCCGAGGGCACGCTACGGACACGACACCCGGGCGGTGCCCGCGCTGCCGGACCGCGCACCGGTCCGGATCGACGTCCGCGACCCGCGCACCCGCTCCTTCGGCCACTTCGAGGCCGCCCAGATGGACCCCGGCAAGCAGTCCCAGGACCTGCTCTCCGTATCGGCAAGCATGCGCACCGCGCTGCTCGTCTACAGCGGGATCACCGTGAAGATGATGGTGGACGCCGACCTGGGCGCGGTGGCCTCGACGATGTTCATGGTGCAGTACGCGGCCGACGGCGTCGCGGGCGCGCACGACCACCCCTTCGAGGAGACGTATCTGATCGTCGAGGGAACGGTGGACGCCGCCTTCGACGGCGAGCAGTACCGGCTGGGCGTGGGCGACGCCGCCTGGGCGGGCGCCGGTTGCGTGCACAGCTTCACCAACGCCGGTACGGGACTGGTGCGTTGGCTGGAGACACAGGCACCGCAGCCGCCCTCGCGCCACTCCTACCGGTTCGCCCGCGACTGGGACTACCTGCGCGACGTGCTGGGGGAGAGGAAACCATGAGCCGCGACCTGCCGGGGGAGAGGCCATGAGCAGTGTTGTCGTCATCGGCGGCACGGCCGGCATCGGCCGCGAGATCGCCCGCACCCGCGCACAACTCGGCGACGAGGTCGTACTCACCGGCCGCGACGCCCACCGCGCCGACACGGCAGCCAAGGAGATCGGCGCGCGCGGACTCGCCCTGGACCTGTCCCGGCCCAGGGAGATCGCCGCCGCGCTGGCCGACGTCGGCAGGGTGGATCACCTTGTCCTCGCCGGTATCTCCCGCGACCGGAACACCGTCACCGAGTACGACATCGACGCCGCGCTGCACCTGGTCACGCTCAAACTCGTCGGCTACACCGAGGTCGTCCACACACTGCTGCCCCGGATGACCGAGGAGAGCGCCGTCGTGATCTTCGGCGGGCAGGCCAAGGAACGGCCCTACCCGGGCGCCACGACCGTCGCCACGGTGAACGCGGGCGTCACGGGCCTGGTGCGCACCCTCGCGAGCGAACTCGCCCCGATCCGCGTCAACGCCGTCCACCCGGGCATCGTCGGCGACAGTCCGTTCTGGGCGGGCAAGCCCCCGGAGGTGCTGGAGAACTACCGCGCCCAGACACCCACGGGACGGCTCGCGCGCATGCGGGACGTCGTGGACGCGGTGGACTTCCTGCTGCGCAACGAGGCGGTCAACGGCGTCAACCTGAGCGTGGACGGAGGGTGGCTGCTGCGATGAGCAAGGGTGCCGTCTCGGTGCTCAGGAGGCGGCTCAGGATGTCTTGAAACCCACACCCGCGTACAGCGGCACTGGCGCCTCGCCCTTGAGCCGCTCGCCCGCCGCGAGTTCCGGATGCCATTCGGGCAGGGGGACGACCCCCGGTTCGACCAGTTCGAGTCCCGTGAAGAAGCGGGTCACTTCGGCGTGCGAGCGGGCCACGAGCGTGACGCCGCCCGCCGCGTACGACCGTACGGCCCGGTCCATGTTCTCCGGATCGTAGTCCCCGGTGATCATCGACAGCACGACACAACTGCCGGGCGGCAGCGCCTCGACCAGACTGCCCACCAGTTCGTACGCCCCGTCCTCGTCGGCGACGAAGTGCAGCAGCGCGACCAGCGACAGCGCGACGGGCCGGTCGAAGTCGAGGACGGCCCCCGCCTGTTCCAGGATCTTGCCCGTGTCGCGCACATCCGCCTGGATGTACTCCGTGGCGCCCTCGGGAGTGCCGTGCAGCAGCGCCGCGGCATGGGCCAGCACGATCGGGTCGTTGTCGACGTACACGATCCGCGCGTCGGGCGCCGCGGCCTGCGCTATCTGGTGGAGGTTGGGCTCCGTCGGGATGCCCGCGCCGATGTCGAGGAACTGACGGATGCCCGCCTCCTGGACCAGCCACCGCGTGGCGCGGTGCATGAACCAGCGGTTGTTGAGCGCGGAGTGCTTGGCGTGCGGCTCCAACGCCAGCATTTGAAGGCCCAGTTGCTCGTCGACCGGGTAGTTGTCCTTGCCGCCGATGAGCCAGTCGTACACCCGTGCAGGATGCGGCCTGCTCGTGTCGATCCGGTGCGCGGAAGGCTCTGTCCCCGTCATACGGCGCTCCTCGGCTCATCGATGTGTGCGAGCAGTGTGCCACCGCTTACCGGATCTTCGAATGCCTTTCACCGGGCTCTGCGAGGGAGAGCCCGCCGCTCTAGGAGGGCGGTTTGAGCGGATCGTGCCCCAACGCCATCAGCCGATGACGGCGCTGTGTCTCCTCGGCCCCAGGACCCGCCAACGGTTCGCCCTCCGGGGCCGTCTCGGCCGTGACGGTGTCCACGACCTCGTACATCACGTCGAGGTCGTCCTCGGTGAGGTCGGTGCGGCGCTTCTGGAGGATGGCCAGCACATGCTGCCCGGTGGGCGAACCCGCGTGCTCCGGCAGCGGTTCCGTCTCCTCAGAGGCGTCGCTCACCCGCAGCCACGCGGCCAGCTCCTGCGAGGTCATGTTCACCGCGCGGTGGAACTCGTCCCACAGCGCGTCGAGTTCGAGGGCGTCGGTCATGACGTACCCCTTTCGATCGTGCGCCTGCCCTGACTACTACGTGGCCCGCGTGCGCTTCTCGTGGCGCCGCGCACGCCCGCGAACCTCAGGCTCGCCGCGGCCAGTCCTCGGCCTGGAACATCCAGCGGTGCTTCTCCAGCTCCGCCGTCAGACCGATCAGCAGGTCCTGGGTGACCGGGTCGGGCTCGGCCGTCGCGGTGATCCGCTCCCGGAGCAGCCCTATGGTCGTCTCCAGTGCCTCGACGAGCACGCCGACGACCTCGGTGTCCTGGACCCAGCCCTCCTTCGGGCCCTGCGGGGCGGCCGTCGTCGCGACGGTCTCGGGCCGGCCGTCGGGCGGCACACCGAGCGTCGCCGCGCGCTCGGCCACGGTGTCGGCGTACGTACGGGCCGTGTCCACGACCTCGTCGAGCTGCAGATGGATCGAGCGGAAGCGAGGGCCCACGATGTTCCAGTGGGCCTGCTTGCCGATGAGCGAGAGCCCGAGCAGATCCACCAGAGTGCCCTGCAGGGCCTCCCCGACGACCTGACGAGCAGACTCGGACAGGGTGCTCTTCACCACGGTCATGGTGCGTTTCTCCTTGACGTTTACGACGTTTACGACGTTTACGGCTTTCGCGATGCTTGCGACGCTTGTCGACGGCGAACCATGCGGAGCAGCGCGGCGCGCTCTTCCTCGCCCGTGCCACCCCACACACCGGAGGTCTGTCCGGTGGAGAGCGCCCACGCGAGGCACTGGCCGACGACCGGGCAACGGGCGCAGACGCGCTTGGCGGCGGCGATGTCCTGCCGCGCGGGGCCGACCGTTCCCACGGGGAAGAACAGTTCCGGGTCCTCCTCCGCGCAGGCCGCTCGCCGCAACCACTCCATGAGGGGCCGGGTGCCCAGGGCGGATCACCGAAAACACCCGATTCCGCGGCCGCGGGGCCCGTCCGCCCTCAGTTCGCGAGGACCCGGTCCACGAAGGCGGTCACGTCCGCGAGGACCGTGTCCTTGTTCGTCTCGTTGAACACCTCGTGCTGAGCGCCCGCGTACACACGCTCGGTCCAGTCGGCCCCGCGCAGCTCCTCGATGCCCGCGCGGCTGGCGGGCAGCGGCACGATCCGGTCGTCGTCCCCGTGCAGCCACAGCAGCGGCAGTGCCCCCACGTCACCGCTCTTGGCGATGGTCTCCAGAGTGCGTACGAACGCCTCCAGGGTCGGGCGCTTGAACGGTCCGTGCCAGACCAGCGGATCCGCCGCGTACGCCTCGCCGACCGACGGGTCGCGCGAGAGCGTGGTCGGGTCGATGGGGATGTCGGGCAGCGGGTCGAGCGCGAGCAGCTGGGGCAGCAGGTCCCAGCCGCCGATGACCGGCCCGGAGAGGACGAGCGCGGCCAGGCCCTCTCCGTACCGCTGGGCGTGTCGCGCGGCGATCAGGCCGCCCATCGAGTGACCGATCAGCACGACAGGCACACCCGGATGGGCGGCCCGGGCCAGCCGCTCCACCGCGTGGACGTCGCTCACCACGTCCTCGAAGTCCTCGACCAGCACGCGCTCGCCCGCCGACCTGCCGTGCCCCATGTGGTCGGGGCCGAACACGGCCGCGCCGTGCCCGTGCAGTACGTCGGCCACGTACCCGTATCGTCCGATGTGCTCCCCGTAGCCGTGCACCAGCAAGGCCACGTACCGGGGCCGCTCCCGTGGCCACTCGCGTGCGGTGATCGTGCCCCGGGTGCCCGTGAGGGTGTGCTCGCGGGAGTCGGCCATGGGTCCTCCATCGGCGTCGGCGAAGGGTCGGGAGCGATCTTTCCAGGGGGCGAGGGAGCGGTCCATACCGCGCGACCGGCGCCGGAGGCAGGGGCCACCTGTCGAGACGGTCCTGACGCGACCGGATACGTGGGCATAGCATCGGTCCCCGCATGAACACGATGACGCTCTGGCACATATCCCTGTGGGAGTTCGCCGCACTCGCCGCCGCGGCCCTGCTCGTCGGCTTCTCCAAGACAGCCGTCAGCGGCGCCAACACGGTCAGCCTCGCCATCTTCGCGGCCGTCCTGCCCGCCCGGGCGTCGACCGGAGTCCTGCTGCCGATTCTCATCGTCGGCGACGTGCTCGCCGTGCTCACCTACCGGCGGCACGCACACTGGCCGACGCTGTGGAAACTCTTCCCGGCGGTCGCCGCGGGAGTCGTCGTCGGCACGGTGTTCCTGATGTGGGCCGACGACCAGGTCGTACGGACGTCCATCGGCGCGATCCTGCTGCTGATGGCCGGGGTCACCGTCTGGCGCCGCCACAGGGCCGAGGCGGAGGAGGAACCCGACTCACTGGCCTCGCGCACCGGCCGCATCAAGGCACGTTCGTACGGCGTCCTGGGCGGCTTCACCACGATGGTCGCCAACGCGGGCGGCCCGGTGATGTCGATGTACCTGCTCTCCGCGGGCTTCCGGAAGCTCGGCTTCCTGGGGACCTCCGCCTTCTTCTTCCTGATCGTCAACGTGTCCAAGGTCCCCTTCAGCGTCGGCCTCGGCCTGATCGACGGCAACTCGCTGCTGCTGGACGCCGCGCTCGCCGCCTTCGTCGTACCGGGGGCGCTCATCGGGAAATGGGCCGTCAACAAGATCAATCAGCGACTGTTCGAACAGCTGGTGATCGCGGCGACGGTGGTGGGCGGAGCACAGCTGCTCCTGCGCTGATGCCGCATCCCCGAGCCCCGTAAGGGGCGCGGGGAACTGCGCGACCAGCCCTCACCGGCTCGCGGCAAAACACGAACCGCAAATCCAGCGGAGCGTCTACGCTGGGAAGCGTCAGTGTGTTCCCGGGGCAGGGAGGCTGCGGCCATGTCCGAGGCGTCCGGTCACCAGGATCCACCGGCATCCGCCCGCTATCTGCCGATCGCCGAGCACGGCCTGATCGGCGATCTGCGCAGCGTGGCCCTGGTGGGCACGAACGGCACGATCGACTGGTACTGCTGTCCGTCCTTCGACGCCCCGAGCGTCTTCGCCTCCATCCTCGACGCCGACCGGGGCGGCTCCTTCGAGCTGGCGGCCGCCGTGCCGGCCCGGACCAAGCAGTTCTACTTCCCCGACACCAACGTCCTGGTCACCCGGTTCTTCACCGAGGACGGGGTGGGCGAGATCCAGGACTTCATGCCGGTGGACGGCGACAAGACCGAGGCGGACCGGCACCGGCTCATCCGCCGAGTGCTGTGCGTACGAGGCTCGATTCCCTTCCGCGCGCGGGTGGCCCCCCGGTTCGAGTACGGAGCCCGGCCGCACACCGCACGGATGCACGACGACATGGTGGTCTTCGAGTCGGCGGACCTGTCCCTCGCGCTGACCGCCACGGAGCCCCTCGAATGCGACGGGCTCGACGCGCGAGTGGACTTCAAGCTCCAGGAGGGCGAGTCCGCGGTGTTCGCCCTCGACCAGGTCAGCGGCGACATCGCGCCCCGCCGCTGCCCGCGCGCCGAGGCCGAGGAGCTGTTCGCCGCCACGGTGGCCTTCTGGCGGCAATGGCTGACCGCCTCCCAGTACCGTGGCCGGTGGCGGGAGATGGTGCACCGCTCCGCGCTGACCCTCAAGCTGCTCACCTACGCGCCGACCGGTGCGATCGTCGCCGCGGCCACGACCAGCCTGCCCGAACAACTCGGCGGCGAGCGCAACTGGGACTACCGGTACGTGTGGGTGCGCGACGCCGCCTTCTGTGTGTACGCGCTGCTGAGGCTCGGTTTCACCAGCGAGGCCGAGTCCTTCATGGCCTTCGCGGCCAAGTACATCACCCCGGGCGACGGCCTCCCCGGGGGCCCACTGCAGATCATGTACGGCATCGACGGCCGCACCGACCTGCCCGAGCGGGAACTGCCCCACCTGGAGGGGTACCAGGGCTCCGCGCCGGTCCGGGTGGGCAACGCGGCGTCCGACCAGCTCCAGCTCGACATCTACGGCGCGCTCATCGACTCGGTCTACCTCTACGACAAGTGGGCCCAGCCGATCTCCAGCGATCAGTGGGACGACATCTGCGGACTGGTCGACTGGGTCTGCGAACACTGGGACCAGCCCGACGAGGGCGTCTGGGAGACCCGCGGCGGCCGCAAGAACTTCCTCTACTCCCGGCTCATGTGCTGGGTGGCGATCGAGCGGGCCATCAGGCTGGCCACCCGCAGGGGTCTGCCCGCGGACATCGTGCGCTGGCGCGACGCCCGCGACACGATCTACCGGCGGATCATGAAGCGCTGCTGGTCACCGGCGCGCCAGGCGTTCGTCCAGCACGAGGACGACGACGTCCTGGACGCCGCGGTGCTGATGATGCCCCTGGCCAAGTTCATCTCGCCCACCGACCCGAAGTGGCTCTCCACCCTCGACGCGCTCACCGAGGACCTGGTCTCCGACTCGCTGGTCTACCGCTACGACCCGAACGCGAGCCCCGACGGCCTGCGCGGCGAGGAGGGCACCTTCTCGATCTGCTCCTTCTGGTACGTCGAGGCCCTGACCCGGGCCGGCCGGCTCGACGAGGCCCGGCTGGCCTTCGAGAAGATGCTCACCTACGCCAACCACCTCGGCCTGTACGCCGAGGAGATCAGCCACACCGGCGAACAGCAGGGCAATTTCCCGCAGGCCTTCACCCATCTCTCCCTGATCAGCGCGGCGTTCAACCTGGACCGGGCCCTGGGCTGACCGAGCCCGCCAGGGACGCCGGACCGGCGGACCGTCACACCGCGGGACCGTCAGTCCGGCGAAGGAGCCCGGCCCCGTACGCTCGATGCCATGTCCCCGCATGTCCTGGTCCTCGGCGGGACCACCGAGGCGCGCGAACTGGCCGCGTCGCTCGCGACCCGCCCCGGCGTGCGCGTGACCACGTCGCTCGCGGGCCGCGTGTCCCGGCCGGGGGCCCTGGACGGGGAGGTACGCGTCGGGGGTTTCGGCGGGGCTGACGGCCTGGCGGAGTGGCTGCGGGCCGAGCACGTGGACGCCGTCGTCGACGCCACGCACCCCTTCGCGACGGGCATCACCGAGAACGCGGCACGGGCCGCGGCGGCCACCGGAGTCCGGGCCGTCGTCCTGCGCCGCCCGGGCTGGGTCCCCGTCCCCGGCGACCGCTGGCACCCGGCGGCGTCCCTCGCCGAAGCCGCCGCCCTGCTCCCGCCCCTGGGCCGGCGTGTCTTCCTCACGACGGGCCGCCTGGGCCTCGCGGCCTTCGCCCGGGAGCCCGGACTGCACTACCTCGTACGCTCGGTGGAACCCCCCGAGCCGCCGATGCCGCGCCACACGGAAGTCCTGCTGGCGCGCGGCCCGTTCACGGTGGAGTCCGAAACGGCCCTCCTGCGCGACCACCTCATCGACGTCCTGGTCACCAAGGACAGCGGCGGCTCGGCCACCTCGGCCAAACTGACGGCCGCCCGCGCACTGGGACTGCCGGTCGTGGTCGTACACCGCCCGCCCCTCCCTGAGGGCGTACGGGCCGAACCGGATGTGGCGTCGGTGCTGGCCCGGCTGGGCTTCGGGGAAGGGTAGAGCCCAGGGCCGCCCGGGCGGCGTGCTCGTCAGCTTTCCTTCGCGGCCGTCGCCAGGGACTTGGGGCGGTTCTCCGTCAGGATGTCGTTGGTGAGGTCCTCGACCAGGAGACGCTTGGCGATGGTGTCGACGGCGGCGCGGAGGTCCGCGCCGGAGGGGCGGCCGACGTCCTGTTCGACGCGTTCGGCGAGCGCGGTGGACAAGGCCTCGCCGATGACGTGGGCCTCGCGGTCGCCCGCCTCGGTGTGGGAGAAGAGGGTGCCGTCGCGCGTGAGGTAGCCCTCGTCGACCATGCGCTGGAAGACCGGGACCAGGACCTCCGGAGGCATGCGGCGGCGGGCGGCGATCAGGCCGAGGCTCGCGTGGCCGACCATCCGGGTGAACAGCTCGACCTGCATCACGGCCCAGGCGCCCGCGATGTCGAGACGGGTGTCGGACTCGGTGACGAGCCGGCGCATGGCGTCAGGACTCGTACCGCCGATGATCTTTCCGACCACGGCCTCCAGACGCCGCTGGTTGTCGGCCGAGGAGGGGGTCCCGAAGCCCTCGCCCAGATCCGTGGACCCCATCCGGGCGCTGTCGCGCAGCTCCACCTGCTTGAGGAACAGCGCGACCACGAAACCGATCAGCGTCACCGGCACGGTCCACAGGAAGACGGTCTGGAGCGTGTCGGCGTACGCCTCCACGATGGGCGCGGCGGTCGCCGACGGCAGTCCGTCCAGCCCCTCAGGGCTGGACGCGGCCTTCATGAGGGTCGCGGGGTCGGTCCCGCTCGTCCGGGCCGCCTCCGCGACACCGTCCTTGAGCTGGGGCGTAAGCGTGTTCGTGTAGATCGTGCCGAACACCGCGGTGCCGAACGAGCTGCCCAGCGTACGGAAGAAGGTCACTCCGGACGTCGCGGTGCCCAGGTCGGTGTACTCGACGGTGTTCTGCACGGCGATGGTGAGCACCTGCATGCACAGACCGATCCCGGTGCCCAGGACGAACATGTAGAACGACGCGAGCCAGGTGTTGGTGCCGGGGCCCATCAGGGAGAGCAGAAACAGGCCGATGCCCATGACCAGGGACCCGACGATGGGGAAGACGCGGTAGTGGCCGGTCTTGCTGACGACGTTGCCGCTGAACACCGACGCGATGAGCAGCCCGATGACCATGGGCAGGGTGCGGACGCCGGAGACCGTGGCCGAGTCGCCGTCCACGTACTGCAGGAACGTCGGCAGGAACGTCATCGCGCCGAGCATCGCGAAGCCCACGATGAAGCTGAGGATCGAGCAGACCGTGAAGACGGGGTTGCCGAACAGCCGCATCGGCAGCATCGGTTGGTCCGCGCGTGTCTCCGCCCAGCAGAAGGCCGCGAGGGCGACGACGCCACCCGCGAAGAGGCCGATGATGACCGGCGAGCCCCAGGCGTACTCGTTGCCGCCCCAGCTCGTCGCCAGGATCAGGGCGCTGGCGCCGATGGCCACGAAGGCGATGCCCAGGTAGTCGATGACCGGGCGGGAGGCCGATTTCACCACCGGGATCGTGCGGGCCGCGGCCACGACGACGAGGATCGCGATCGGGACGTTGACGTAGAAGCACCAGCGCCAGGTGAGATGGTCGGTGAAGAGCCCGCCGAGCAGGGGGCCGATGACGGTGGCGACACCGAAGACGGCACCGATGGCGCCCTGGTACTTCCCGCGCTCCCGCAGCGGGATCACATCGGCGATCAGAGCCATCGCGGTGACCATCAGACCGCCCGCGCCGATGCCCTGCATGCCCCGCCAGACGATCAGCAGCGTCATGTTCGAGGCGAGGCCGCACAGGAACGAGCCGGTGATGAAGATGATCGCCGACGCCTGGAAGACCAGCTTGCGGCCGAACAGGTCACCGAACTTGCCGACCAGCACCGTCGCGACGGTCTCCGCCAGCAGATAGCTGGTGACCACCCACGACATGTGCTCCGCACCGCCGAGGTCCGACACGATCGTCGGCAGGGCCGTGCCGACGATCGTCTGGTCCAGCGCGGCCAGCAGCATGCCGAGCATGATCGTCACGAAGACGACATTGCGGCGGCGCTTGTCCAGCACGGGCGGCTGCGCGGGGGTCTCCTGAGCCTCGGACGGCGGCTCGGCGGTGTCGGTGGTCGTCACATCCGTCAGCTTCACACCGGGTGGTGGCACGTGCATGCGGGGCCGTCCGCACGGGTGCGGGGCGCTGCCGCGGGGGTGGTGCGGAGCGTTCAGGGGCACCCCGCGCCCCTGAACGCTCCGTCGGAAGGTCCGTGCTTCGACCGCGGGTCCGCCGTGGCCGGTCGCGCAGTTCCCCGCGCCCCTTTGGGGCGCGCTGCCGGACCCGTTCAGTCCCGGGGGCGTCTGCGCAGCAGGTAGGTGTCCATGATCCAGCCCTTGCGGTCGCGGGCCCGCTCGCGCAGTTCGGCGATGCGTGGGGCCGTCTCCGCGAGTGGGCCGGAGGCCAGGATCTCGTCGGGCGTGCCGATGTAGGCGCCCCAGTAGATGTCGATGTCCTGGTCGGCGTACCGCTGGAAGGCCTGGTGGGCGTCGAGCATGACCACCACGTCGTCGACGTCCTCCGGGAAGCCCTGGGCGAGCCGGCGGCCCGTGGTGATCTGGACGGGCCGGGCCACGCGGTTGAGCCCCGTGCGGTGGCGGGCGACCAGCGCCGAGACGCTGCTGATGCCCGGCACCACGTCGTGTTCGAAGGAGACCGCGCCCCGGTCGAGGATCTCCTCCAGAATCCCCAGCGTGCTGTCGTACAAGGAGGGGTCGCCCCAGACGAGGAACGCCCCGCTCTCGTCCTCGCCCAGCTCCTCGGTGATCAGCCGCTCGTAGATGTCGGCGCGGGCACTGCGCCAGTCGCCGACGGCGGGGGAGTAGCCCGCGCCCCCGGCGGCCCGGTCCCGCTCCGGGTCGCGCGCCTCCACCAGGCGGTACGCCCCGTCCGGCAGATGCGCGTCGAGAATGTCACGGCGCAACTGGACGAGGTCCGACTTGGCCTCGCCCTTGTCGAGGATGAAGAACACGTCCGTGCTCCTCAGCGCCTTGACCGCCTGCAGGGTCAGTTGGTCGGGATCGCCCGCCCCGATGCCGATGACATGAATCTTTCGCACACCCCGAGTCTGCCCCACGCCACCGACAGGCCCGTCACCGCGTCCGACGAGGTGGGCCGGCCCTGGTCCCGGGCCGCCCTCAGGCCCCGTCGCCCCGCAGCCGCGGCGCCCACACCTCCGCGTCCACGGCCGCCCCGTCCTTCTCCACCGTGCCCGCCAACTCCCGCGCCCACGCGGCCAGCCCGGCCAGCTCCAGCCCGTACGGCCGCGGCTGTTCGGCCTTCGCCCCCCACTCCTCGACGGCCCCGGCGCCCCGCAGCAGCAGCCGCGCCCCGCCCGTCACGTTCCCCCGGGCCGCGTGGGTGAGCCCCACCGCGAGCTGGGCCAGCCCGCGCCACAGCGCCCGCTCCTCGTCGGGGCCCGACTTCCACGCGTCCTCGAAGACCTCGTGCGCGTGGAACGGTTTGCCCGCCGCCAGCAGCGCCTGCGCCTCGGTGACCGTGTCCTCGGGCGCGCGCACCACCCCTTCGGGCTGCCGCTCCACCCCGTCGGTCCCGTACGGCAGGGGCCGCCCGAGCCCGTCCCGGGGCCGCGCGTTGCGCGCCCGCCCTTCGGCGTCCCGGTCCCGCCTGTCGTCAGAAGCACTGCTCATGCACCGATTGTCCCTCGCCCCACGCCACCTTCGAAGCAGCCCCGGGTGTGGGGTAGTGTTCTGTCTGCGCGATCACGCGGTTCACCGCGACGAAGCGCATCGGGACGTGGCGCAGCTTGGTAGCGCACTTGACTGGGGGTCAAGGGGTCGCAGGTTCAAATCCTGTCGTCCCGACAGCATCGAACAGCGGGTCTGCCGACAACGGCGGGCCCGCTGGATGCGTTTGTGCGGCGGGTGACGATGTCCCGCGGTCTCCGCGCAGGCGTCCCGACGACCGGGCGAATCCCGCATGGGTTGTCGTATGGGTTGCTGTGTGGGTTCCCGTGCGAGTCAGTCATCGGATGAAAACCGAGTGCGTCGGCGCCATTGACGCATCAATAGTCGCTTCCTACCCTCCCGTTTAACCGAGTCATCGGATCAATCTGACGGGAGATCGATGATGGGTGTCAGCAGGCGGGGGTTCCTGGGCAGCGTCGCCGCGAGCGCGGCCGGCGGAGCGGCGACCGGGATGGGTGTCGCGGAACCGGCGGCGGCGCTGCCGGGCCCGGTCGTCGGCCCCGTGGCCCTCACCGGTATGCGTACCGACCGCGAATGGCGGGACTTCCTCGCCGGGCAGGACCCGCGCTGGAAGCGAATGCCGCGCGCCTGGTACGAGGGGCCGTTCCTCGGCAACGGTCTGCTCGGCTCGATCGTCCACCAGGAACCCGGCACCAACGTCCTGCGCTTCACCGTGCACCACAGCGAAGTGCAGGACCACCGGCCGGAGTTCGGCCACAACTGGGGCGTGGCCCGCCTCCCGGTCGGCAATCTCCGTCTGCACCCCGTCGGCGCCATCACCGGCGCCGACCTGCGCCTGGACCTGTGGAACGCCGAGGTCGGCGGAACGGTCACCACGGACAAGGGCACCATCGCCCTGCGCGCGCTGGTCCACAACGACCGGACGCTGCTGCTCGTCACCGCACGCGCGAGCGCGGGCGAGCGCGACTTCCGCTGGGAGTTCGTCCCCTCGCCCGCCGTCAGCCCGCGCATCGTCCGGGAGGACCCTCCGGCGGGCCTGGAGCCCAACCCCGCTCCGGTGGCCACACGCGAGCCGGACGGCACGGGCGTCGTCGTGCAGTCACTGGTCGCGGGCGGCCGGACCGTCACCGTCCACCGGGAGCGCCGACACGGCGACGAACGCTCGTACGTCCTGGCCGTCGCCCACTCCCATCCCGGCACCGACGCCGAGGGACGGGCGAGATCGGCGGTCCGCAAGGCGTCCGCGCTGCCCGTCTCCAGCCTGCTGCGCACCCACCGCGCGTGGTGGCACCGCTTCTACCGCAAGAGCTTCCTCTCCGTCCCCGACGAGATGCTGCAGAGCTTCTACTGGATCCAGCTCTACAAACTCGCCTCCGCGGCCCGCGAGGACGCGCCGATCATGGCGACCACCGGGCCCTGGCTGGAGTCCACGCCCTGGCCCGCAGTGTGGTGGAACCTCAACGTCCAGCTGGAGTACTGGGCGGTGCACGGCTCCAACCACCTTGAGCTGGACGCCGTCCCGCGCACCCTCGCCGAGAACACCGACACACTCATCGGCGGCCTGCGCCCCGAGTACCGGTCCGACTCGGCGGGCCTGCGCCGCGCCACCGACGCCACCTGCGACACCAGCGGCACCGTCGCCGTCCCCGGCGTCGGCGCCAACCCGGAGCTCGGCAACCTGCCCTGGGCACTGCACAACGTCTGGCTGACCTACCGGCACACCATGGACCGGGGCCTCCTGGAGGACGTCCTGTACCCCCTGCTGCGCCGAAGCACCAACTACTACCTGCACTTCCTGTACGAGGGTGACGACGGCCGGCTGCATCTGCCACCGACCCACTCGCCCGAGTACGGCAACGCCCCCGACTGCAACTACGACCTGGCGCTGCTGCGTTGGAGTTGCAAGACCCTGCTGGAGACCACCGACCTGCTCGGCGTACCGGACGAGTTGGCGCCCAAGTGGCGCGAGGTGCTGGAGAAGCTGACCGACCCCCCGGTGGACGAGAACGGTTTCATGGTCGGAGCAGGCGTCCCCTTCGCCAAGTCCCACCGCCACTACTCCCACATGCTCTCCGTCTACCCGCTCTGCCTCGTCAACTGGGAGCAGCCCGAACACCGCGACCTGATCGAACGGTCGCTGAAGCACTGGATCGGCTTCGAGGGCGCCCTGCGCGGCTACAGCTTCACCGGCGCCGCCTCGATCACCGCCCAGATGGGCCGGGGCGACGACTCGCTCACCTATTTAAGGGAGCTGGTCGACCGGTTCGTACAGCCCAACACCATGTACTACGAGGCGGGTCCGGTCATCGAGACACCGCTGTCCGCCGCGCAGAGCCTGCACGACATGCTCTGCCAGAGCTGGGGCGACACGATCCGTGTCTTCCCGGCCGTCCCGGGTGTCTGGCGGGACGTCACACTGCACGACTTCCGCACCCAGGGCGCGTTCCTGGTCAGCGCCGTCCGCCGGGGCGGTGCCACCCGATGGGTGCGGGTACGCAGTCTCGCCGGGGAGCCGTGCCGGATACGTCACTCCCTGCGCGGGCGGCTCACGGTCTCCGGAGTCGGTGGCCCCGCACCCGCCTGGCGCGACCTGGGCAAGGGCGTGGTCGAACTGGACCTGGCGCGCGACGCGGAGGCGGTGATCCACCCGGCCGGCTCACGGCCCGACCTGCGGATCGCCCCGGTGAAGATGACCGTGCCCGCCGATCCATGGGGGCTGCCGGAACCGCCGCAGAGCGGAACCGTCACCCAGCTCGATCTCACCGGACACTTCGACAACGACGGCATCACCACAGAGATGTACTACGGCGACGGGGACTTCGACGGCGCCGGCCGTACGTACCCCATGGCCCAACTCCCGCAGACCGGGCAGACCACGGACAACGGGATCGGCTTCCTCTTCACCAACGGCAGTGAGGGAACGAACAACAACCTCGTGGCGGCCGGGCAGGAGATCGCCGTCCCGCAGGGCGCGCAGCGTGCGTTCACGAAGCTGCACGTGCTCGGCGCGGGCGACTCGGCGGCCGTGACCGTCCCCTCGGTGGTCCGGTACGCCGACGGAACGAGCGAGGCCGCGCCGATCGCGCTCACCAACTGGCTGGCTTCCGGCCCCGAGTTCGGCGAGACCGAAGCCGTGATCACCGGTCAGATCCACGCGCGCACCGGGCCGTTGGCCACCAAGGCGGCCGTCTTCCACCAGGTGATCGAGCTCGACGCGAGCAAGCAGCTCACCGCGATCACGCTGACCGCGCCTTCGGGGCCGGCCAGGGCCCACGTTTTCGCCCTCTCACTGGAGGAGTAGCGGAAGCAGCGGGAGCAGAGGGGGAGTGGTGAACCGTGAGAAGTCGCCGAAGTCCGGCGATGTCTCGACCCGGTACGACGAAGGTCACAGTTATATATCGGACACTTCGCCCTTCAATCTTCACACGAGGTGCACATGTTGGCTAAGTTGACCGACAGGACGCACGACTCCCTCCGGTGAACCTCGCCGGGTCGCGCGGCCTCCGCCGAATCCGGTGGCCCTCGCGGCAACCGGAACCGGGGACCCACCGAACTTTGGGGTGAATCGGCCCAACCGCCCGACAGGGCAAGGGCCGTAGGGCATACCTTCCGGATTCCTCGCCCGAACCCGACAGCTAACTCGGTAGGCGGAGCACGGAAGGAGTACGGCTCCCATCGCGCCGGAACGAACCCCGCGCCCCGGAGGCAGCAACCTCCCGGGTATACCCCGGCCCGCCCTCGCGACGGCGGCCGCCACCTCAGTGGATCTGTATTCCTCGACCGGCGGATCCTCGCCCGCGAGAGAGGACGACAAGCCGAGTCGCGAAGAGGTCCAGCAGCGGATCAACAGCCTCTACGACCAGGCGGAGACCGTCAGCGGGAACTACAACGCGACCCGGGCGATGAGCTCGGGGCGCTCGCGCGAGCGTATGACCCCCGGACCCGACACGGGGCGTGGACGTGCCGACACGGTCGCCGCCGCCCCTGCCCCCGCTCTGAACGACCGCGCCAAGCAGTGGTTCGACGTGGGACGCTCGCAACTGGGGCCCCTCATCCCCGCCGTGCTGCCGCCCGACAGGATGCCGGACCGCGGCCAGGCAGAGACGCGGCCCAGGAGCACCGGCGACCGTCCGGGGGAGCGGTCGGCCGACCGTGCGCTGGAAGCGCCGGCCAAACCCGTCCTGGAGCTGACCGCAGGACCCGGCGCCGCGACAGCCGCCCGACCCGTGGCGGAGTTGACCGCGGGTCCCGTCGCCGCGCTGTCGGCCGTGCCGCAGCAGCGGCAGGAGGCCACCGAGGTCCTGCCCGCACTGGCCGCCGATCCGCGGCAGTCGCTGAAGACCTCCAAGCAGCGGAACCAGAGCAAGCTCGCGAAGGCCCGCGAACTGCTCTCCGCGCACACCGCCCGGCGGAGCACGCCGGTGGCGGCCATCGAACCCGCGCCGGCGGAGACCGCCTGGGCCACCACCGAGGGACAGGGCTACCGCCAGGCCGAGGCCGAATGGTGGCAGCAACAGCCCCAGGCACTGCCGCAGTCGGCCGGTTTCGGCACGGGAGGGTCCGTAGACGCCCTGGGCGGCCCGGACCTGACGTTCGGCATGGGTCTGCCCGCCGCTCCGGCTCCGGCAATGGCTCCGACCCCGTCCATCGGCATGGACCTGCCCATGGGACCGGACCTGACGTTCGGTATGGCTCCGCCCGTCGACGCCCGTACGCCGATCGGCACGGGTCTGCCCATCGGCTCGGACGGTGCCTCGAACCCCGGATACGGCGCTGCGACTCCGGGATACGGCGGATCGACTCCGGCGTACGCCGGGTCGACCCCGGGCTACGGCGGGAAGGCGGCGACAGCGGTCGACTTCGCCCGTGCGCAGATCGGCAAGCCCTGTGTGTGGGGAGCGATGGGGCCGGGCTCGTACGACTGCTCCAGCCTCACCCAGGCGGCCTGGAAGGCGGCGGGGGTCGCACTCCCGCGTACCGCCAACGATCAGGCGGTCGCGGGCGTGGCGGTGCCCCTCTCCGACATCCGTCTCGGCGACCTGGTTCTCTTCAACGGGCACGTCGGCCATGTCGGCATCTACAGCGGCAACGGCATGATGGTCCACGCGCCGAGCCCGGGGGCGGCCATCCGTGAGGAGTCGATCCACTGGGCCGGCGAGCCGGCGATCCACAGCGTGATCCGGCCCGCCTGACCCGACCCGGAGGCCGTATCGGTGCGCGCGCGATGCGCCGCTCGATACGGCCTCTGATCGTCTCGTTCCGGAGACGGCAGGTCCGCGAAGGTTTCAGCTCATGTCGAGCGAGACGGCGACATCGGTGATGGCTATGGGGAACTGGTCCACACTGGTCGTGGCTCCGGTGAGCACGTCGACGGTGTAGAACGTCGACGTCGAGGCACCGGCCGGGGTCAGGGTGGCGAAGGCCGTGTTCGAGATCGTCTTGCCGGCGCTCAGATCGCTGAAGATGTCGAAGCCGGCGTTGACACCGGTGTCGAAGCCCAGTGAGCCGGTCGGGACCAGCAGACCGTTGGCGGGCGGCGACTGGATGACGACCTGGTCCGAGGTCGTGTTGATGTCGAACAGCGTCGTCGCGGTGGCCGAGTTCAGGTCGTTGTTGGTGTAGGCGGCCGCGGTGACGCCGTGGGTCGTCGCCCCGTCCGTGGTCAGGGGGGTGTTCGTGGCGGTGCTGCTGTTGGCGAGGTTGTGCGCCAGGTTCTGGCCGGTGTCACTGATGATCCGCAACCGGTCGGCCGCGGGGTTGAAGTCGACACCGAAGTTCGTGCCCTGCAGCGGAACACTGAGCTGCGAGACCTTGGTGACCAGCGGGTTCGGGACCGCGGGCGGGATCTGGACCGTGTAGATGCCGCCCTTGTTGCCGACCAGGTACAACAGTCCGTTCTGTACGCGGAAGTCGAGCCCGACGACGGCGGTGTCGCCGACGAGCCCGTCGATGCGCTTGAACCAGTTGAGCGTGCCGGGGTCGTCGGTGTTGAACGCTGCCATCAGCGTACCGTCGGCCGAGATGCCGAACGCCAGCAGACGGGGCGGCGCCGCGTGGCTGGTGCCCGGCGTCGCCACGACGAGTGCCGCCATGGCGGACGCGGCCGCGACCGCCGCGGCCATTCTCTTCTTGAGCCCTGCTTTCATCGCTACTTCCCTCTCGGTCGGCGTGAGCTTGAGCGTGGATGTGAGCGCGAGCGTGTGCTGTGTCAGAGGTGTTGCCGTCTGGTCCGCCTGATCCGGCAGGCCGGATCGACAGGCGGCGACGGCAAGCTATGGGGCAGGACTGGACATCCACTGGACGGTGGTTGAACGGCGGATCGGCCGAACGGCGGGGGCTCCGCGGGCTCACGGCCCCGAAGTGGTCGACGACGCGGTGGCCGCCACCCACGGGCCCAGGGCCCGGCGGGCGCGCTCGACGCCCGCGTGCGCCCGTGCCAGCTGGTCGTGCTCACCGGTGACGGCCGCGACCGTCGCCGCGGTGGAGTGATGGTCGAGCGCCTCGTCGTGCCGGCCACTGCCGTGCAGCGCCTCGGCGAGGCCGTTGAGCGCCGATGCCTCGCCGTAGCCCTCCCCGTTCTCACGGAACAGTTCGAGGGCACGCCGCTGACAGGTGACGGCGGCCTCGAACTCGCCCTGCCCCAGCCGGATGTCGCCGAGACCGGACAGCGCGTACGCCTCGCCGCCGTGGTGCCCCAACTGCCGGAAGAGCGCGAGGGCCTGCTCCTGGCACTCGGCCGCGGCCTCCGAACTGCCCAACCGCAGAAGGGCGTTGCCGAGATGGGAGAGGGTGCGGGCGCGGCCGATCCGGTCACCGGTCAGATCGTGCAGGGCGAGGGCCTGCCGTTGGTGGTCGGCCGCCTGTTCGTACTCGCCGAGCCGAAGACAGACATTGCCGAGGTTCGTGAGCGTGCGCGCCTGGCCCACCTGGTCGCCGGTCTCCCGGTAGAGGGCGAGGGCCTGTTGATGGTCGTGCGCGGCGTCGCGGAGGCTGCCCAGCCGCCAGTGGACGTTGCCGAGGTTGGACAGGGTTCTGGCGCGCCCCGCCAAGTCGCCCGTCCGATGGTGCAGTTCGAGGGCCCGTACGAGGTGGTCCTCGGCCGATCCCGCGTCGGCGAGCCGCCAGTGCACGACCCCCAGGTTGGTCAGCGCGTGGGCCTGCCCGCCCAGGTCACCGATCGTCTCGGCGGCCCGCAGGGCGTGGCGGTGGATCTCCAGCGCCTCGGTGTGGTGACCGGAGTCGAGGTGGCGGAACAGCAGGGCGGCCAGACGGACGGCGTGGCGGGGACTGCCGCGGTCCGCGGCCACCGCGCAGACGGCGGCCAGCGTCGGCCGCTCGGCGTCCAGCCACGCCCGTGCCGCCGCCGCGTTGCCGACGACGGACGAGACATGGACGGAGGGTGCGACAGCGGGCCTGTGGTGCCGCTCGGCCGGGTAGAGCGTGTCCATGGCCGCCGCGGCCGTGCTCAGGTAGTGGTCGAAGAGACGGACCAGCGCGGCCTGCCGATCGGCCTCGGAGTCATGCGTACGGGTCAGGCGGAACGCGTAGGCGCGCAGCAGGTCGTGTGTGCCGAACCGGCCCGGCCGGACGGGCTGAAGGAGGTGGGCACGGGCCAGCAACGCCAGGGTCCCGGCGGCGTGGGCGGGGCCTTCACCGGCGTCCGCGGGCTCGTCGCCCGGTACGGCGTCCGACGGGCGGGCCGGTGTCAGGCCCGGCAGGGGCTCCGGCGTGTGGCGTGGCACGCTGCCCGGCACCTGGCCCGACCGGGTGCCCGGCACGTGCCCGGGTCTCTCGTCCCGCGTGGCGCCCGGCGCATGGGGCGGCCCCTCGCCCGGAGCCTGGGTCGGCTCCTCGCCCGGCACACGGGTCGGTGCCTGGCCAGGCCCATGGACCGGTGCTTCGCCCGGCGCACGGATCGGTGCTTCCCCCAGCGCATGGACCGGTGCTTCGTCCGGCGCTTCGCCGGTCAGCGCCGCGACCGCGTGCGCGTCCGCCTCCGGTCCCGGGTGCAGGCTCAGCAGGCGGAAGGTGCGGGCGGCCGGGGCGGGGAGCCGCTCGTAGGACCAGGAGAACACCGCCTCCAGCGCCGCACGCCGGTCGCCGCCCGCGTCCAGGAGATCGAGCCGCCGCTGCTGGTCGGCCAGCTCCGCCACCAGGTCCGCCAGCCGCGACGACGGGTGGGCGACGGCGAGTTCGGCCGCGACCCGGAGCGCCAGCGGGAGGCGTGCGCACTGTTCGGCCAGGGCGGCGGCCGGGCCCGGCTCGGTGTCGACACGCTCACCGACGAGCCTGCGCAGCAGGGCGATCGCGTCGGGCGGCGGGAGCGGGCCCAGACCGATGCGGCGGGCGCCGTGCAGGGCCACCAGTCCGGCGAGGCTGTCCCGGCTGGTGACCACGACCGAACAGGCCGGCGAGCCGGGAAGCAGCGGGCGGACCTGCTCCTCGGACAGGGCGTTGTCCAGGACCACCAGCATTCGCCGGTCGGCCAGTTCGGTCCGGAACCGGCTCGCGCGGTCGTCGACGTCGAGTGGGATCGCGTCACCGGGCACCCCGAGGACGCTGAGGAATCGAGTGAGGGCGTCGCCGGGAGGCATGGGGCGCTCGGGGTCGTAGCCACGCAGATTGACGTAGAGCTGGCCGTCGGGGAACCGGTGCCGTGTGCGGTGCGCCCAGTGCACGGCCAGTGCGGTCTTCCCCACCCCGGCAGTGCCGGAGACGACCGAGACGGCCCCGGCCGTCGGGCTGTCCGCCGCAGCGGCCAACAACCGGTCCAGTGCGGACAGTTCGGAATCACGGCCAGCGAAGTCGGGTACGTCCGCCGGGAGTTGTGCGGGTAATCGGTGCGCCGAAGGTGGGTACGGGGGTACGTGGGCGGGCACCTGCGCGGCCAACTCGGCGGCGCCTGCCGTGCCATGGCCGCTGACGGGAGCGTGCCCGGTGCCGGTGCCGGTGCCGGTGCCGTCGGCGGGAGTGGAAGGCCGGGCGCGGCGGCGCAGCAGGGCGGCATACGCCTCGGCCAGTGCGGGGCCGGGGTCGACGCCGAGTTCGTCGGCCAGCCGACGGCGGCTCCGCCGGTAGACGGCGACCGCCTGGTCGCGCCGCCCGACGGCCTCGTACGCCCGGATGAGCCGGGCCTGGGCGTCCTCGTCCAGCGGCTGCGCGACCGCGGTCTCCTCGAGTACGGGCAGTGCGTCGGCGCTCCTGCCCGCCGCGATCATGGCCTCGCCGTACTGGGCGACCGCACCACGACGTTCCTCCGCCAGCGCGACGACCACCGGGTGCGCGGAGAGGAAGGGCAGGTCCGCGAGGGGTGGTTGCTGCCACAGCCCGAGCGCCTCGGTCAGCAGCGCGGCGGCCCGCTCCTGGCCGCCGCCCCGCCCGTCCCGTCGTACGGTCACCGCCCCGGCGACCAGGTCCCTGAAGTGCAGCAGGTCGATGGCGTCGTACGGGACGCGCAGCGCGTAGCCGTCGCCGAGCCGGGGGAGCACCGCGCTGCGGGCGCGTGGCGGCCGGTCCGGTTCCAGCAGGTGGCGCAGGTGCTTGATGTGGGTCTGGACGACGTTCGAAGCGGTCGCCGGCGGGCGCTCGCCCCACAGCGCGTCCGCGAGTCCGAAGAACGGCAGTTGCTGTCCGCGGGACACGGCGAGCAGGGCGAGCACCGCGCGGCGCTGTGGTGAACCGAGGTCGAGGCGGATGCCGTCCCGCCAGGCGCAGACCGGCCCGAGTACCTGAATGCGCATGCGTCCCCCACCCGCCGTTTTACAACTCCCTCACTATTCCCTTTCTCTATCTCCCTCATCGGCATATCCGGAAGGGGTATTCCGGCCCACTGCCGCGCAGTTGTCACACCTGGCCGTGTGCCTGCGCTCAGCGTTCGTCGACGCAGAGGTCCGGGTGATCGCCGAGGCGTCGTACGTACTCCTCGATGTGGCGGTACGCGGCGAGGGCGCCGGCCGCGTCGAAGTGGTCGAGGTGGGTGAGCGTCACCCAGAGGTCCCGGTCCGCGGTGCCGAGCTCGTCGCCCAACACATAGGGGTGGCGCGCGAGTTGCCGGTCGAGCCGGTCCAGTGCGGACTCGCATGCCCCGTCGGCGACCAGGCCGGCGAGGTCGCGGAGGATGTCGGGCGCGTGGTTGCTGACGACGCGTCCGCTCCAGCGGTCGCACAGCGCGGGCGCGGTGAGCGGACCGTCGTAGTGGTGCCAGGTCGCCTCGTAGGAGCCGCGCAGCGATGCGAAGGCCTCGGGCGTCTCGGCGGGGAGCTTCAGAAGGGTGGTGGTGAGCGAGCCCTTGAGGCCGAGCAGGTCGAGGACGACCGCCACGCGCCCCGAGTAGGGACAGGCCTCGGACAGATACAGCTGATAGCGGTGCGGCGCCGGGTAGAAACCGCCCGCGAGACCGACGCCGATACGGCCGCGGAAGCGGTGCGGACGGGCGGCCGGACCGGGGACGGACGTGCCGCCGACGGCCGTGCCACGGCCGGTCGAGTGGGCGGCGGCCGCACGGGAGGCCGCCGACGTGAAGGTGTCAGTGCTGCTGGAACCGCGGGAAACTGTCTCGGGCATGACTCTCCAGGGGGAACGCGGAGGCCCTGGCCGCCTCGTGGGCGCCAGTGGCGGAACGGAGTGACTGCGCGGCCGTACAGGTCCGGATCGGTCGGACGTGTAGCGGATCAGTAAGCGCTGGAGACACGCGACAAATCGATGTGCAGGCGCCTCGTCAAGCCGTTCCTGAACATTCCCACCGGTCCTGCCGTCGGGGCTCGCGAGACGCGAGACCACGCTTGCCCCGCCGCTCCGGCGGAACCCGGTCGTCACCCGGGGCACCCCGTCGCGGTGGAAGGGTTGCCTGCCAGCGGGCCGGGGCCGATGACCGCACGAACGGGGATTCCCCGCACGACGGGCGCTGGCAATCGTGACCGTCTCCGTCAGTGTTGATGCGCTCAGCGTGACCGTCAAGACGGCGTCTCAACAGCTGGGCATCCGGCCGCCGGAGCCGCCGGACCGGGTTCGCACCTCGTGATGACTCGTGATGAGGGTCCCGCCAACAAAGCTCTCCCCATGGCAGGAAGAAAAGGCACAGCCGTACTGTTGTGCCCGTTGACGACGAGGCGGTGCCCGATCGAGGGCCCGCGAACGCGAGGTCGGCCGGACGCCCGTCCGCCGGGCCGGAAGGGCGGAGGTGACGCAGGTGCGAGCGCGAACCGTGTCCCGCCGCGGCGTCCCGAAGGCCGCCCCGCTCCATCGCGTACGCCTCTACTCCCGGCCGCACATCGACCTGCTGCGCGTTGCCGGCGCGCTCTGTTGCTCCTGACCTGTATCCCACGCGGCCGCGCCCTCCGGTGAGGGCCGGCTTTCTCGTACGGTCGATCAGGAAGGCACACCTCTCGTGTCCTCAGCACCTTCTGTCCTGCCCTCTTCAGCGCATCTGCACCTCGCCGTGGCGCTCGACGGCGCCGGCTGGCACCCCGCCGCCTGGCGCGAACCGGTGGCCCGGCCCCGGGAACTGTTCACCGCCGAGTACTGGGCCGACCTCGTCGCCGAGGCCGAGCGCGGGCTTCTGGACTTCGTCACCTTCGAGGACGGCCTCGGCCTTCAGTCCTCGCACTTCATCGAGCCGGACGGGCGGACCGACCAGGTCCGCGGCCGGCTCGACGCCGTTCTCGTCGCCGCCCGTATCGCCCCGCTGACCCGCCACATAGGTCTGGTGCCGACCGTGGTGTCCACGCACACGGAGCCGTTCCATATCTCCAAGGCCATCGCCACCCTCGACTATGTGAGCTCCGGCCGGGCGGGCCTGCGGGTGCAGTTGACGGCACGACAGAACGAGGCGGCGCACTTCGGCCGCCGTACGCTGCCCCGTCTTGACGCCTACGACAGCCCGGCCACGCAGGACGTGGTGACCGAACTCTTCGACGAGACGGCCGACTACGTCGAGGTCGTACGCAGACTCTGGGACAGCTGGGAGGACGACGCGGAGATCCGGGACGTGGCCACCGGCCGCTTCGTCGACCGCGACAAGCTCCACTACATCGACTTCGAGGGCCCGCACTTCAGCGTCAAGGGCCCCTCCATCACTCCGCGTCCGCCCCAGGGCCAGCCCGTGGTCAGCGCCCTCGCGCACCAGAGCGTCCCGTACCGGCTGGTGGCCCGCGCCGCCGACATCGGCTACGTCACCCCGCACGACACCGACCAGGCCCGCGCGATCGTCGCCGAGATCCGCGCCGAACAGGCTCTCGCCGGTCGTGCCGACCAACCCCTGCACGTCTTCGGCGACTTGGTGGTCTTCCTCGACGACGATCCGGCCGCAGCGGCCGCCCGCAGGGACCGTCTCGACGCCCTCGCGGGTCAGCCGTTCACCAGCGACGCCCGCGTCTTCACCGGCACACCGGACCAACTCGCGGATTTGCTCCAGGAGTTGTGGTCTGCCGGGCTGAGTGGATTCCGACTGCGGCCCGCCGTCCTCGGCCACGATCTGCCGGCCATCACCCAGGGGCTGGTCCCCGAGCTGCAGCGCCGGGGTGCCTTCCGCCGCGCCTACGAGGCCGACACCCTGCGCGGACTGCTCGGGCTCGCCCGCCCGGCCAACCGCTACGCCGCCAAAGCCGTTGCCGACGTCGACGCCAACGCCGCTGCCAACGCCACCGCCTGAGCCGGACGGAGACCGCAGGACCATGAGCAAGCCCCTGAAGCAGATCCACCTGGCCGCCCACTTCCCCGGCGTCAACAACACCACCGTCTGGAGCGACCCGGAGGCCGGCAGCCACATCGAGTTCAGCTCCTTCGCGCACTTCGCGCGGACCGCCGAACGCGCCAAGTTCGACTTCCTGTTCCTCGCCGAAGGGCTGCGACTGCGCGAACAGGGCGGAAAGATCTACGACTTGGACGTCGTCGGCCGCCCCGACACCTTCACCGTCCTCTCCGCGCTCGCCGCCGTCACCCAGCACCTCGGTCTGACCGGCACCATCAACTCGACCTTCAACGAGCCCTATGAAGTGGCCCGCCAGTTCGCCAGTCTCGACCACCTCTCGGACGGGCGCGCCGCCTGGAACGTCGTCACGTCCTGGGACGCCTTCACCGGCGAGAACTTCCGCCGCGGCGGCTTCCTCCCGCAGCAGGAGCGCTACTCACGGGCCAAGGAGTTCCTGGCCACCGCGAACGAACTCTTCGACTCCTGGCACGGTGACGAGATCATCGCCGACCAGGACACCGGCACCTTCCTGCGCGACGCGAAGGCCGGCGCCTTCGTCCACCAGGGCCAACACTTCGACATCGAGGGGCAGTTCAACGTCCCTCGGTCCCCGCAGGGCCGTCCGGTGATCTTCCAGGCCGGCGACTCCGAGGAGGGCCGCGAGTTCGCCGCCGCCGGCGCCGACGCGATCTTCAGCCGGTACGCCACCCTCAAGGACGGCCAGGCGTTCTACACGGACGTCAAGGGACGCCTGGCCCGCTACGGGCGTACGCCCGACCAACTGCTGATCCTGCCCGCCGCGACCTTCGTCCTGGGGGACACCGACGCCGAGGCGGAGGAACTGGCTCGCGAGGTGCGCCGGCAGCAGGTCAGCGGGGCGACCGCCATCAAGCACCTGGAGTTCGTCTGGAACCGCGACCTGTCCGCGTACGACCCCGACGGGCCGCTGCCCGACATCGACCCCGACCTCGGCGAACACACCGTCGCGCGCGGCCGGGCCCAGGTCCGGATGTACCGCGACCCGCTGGCCACCGCCCGCGAGTGGCGGGAGCGCGCGGCCGCCAACAACTGGTCCATCCGCGATCTGGTCATCGAGACCGGCAATCGCCAGGCCTTCGTCGGCTCCCCGGCCACGGTCGCGGCCACCATCGACGACTTCGTCCAGGCCGACGCGAGCGACGGTTTCATCCTCGTCCCGCACATCACCCCCGGCGGCCTCGACGCCTTCGCCGACACGGTGGTCCCGCTGCTGCAGGAGCGCGGAGTGTTCCGTACGGAGTACGAGGGCACGACCCTGCGCGACCACCTGGGCCTGGCCCATCCCGATTCCCGTACGAATGCCCGTACGAATCCCCGTGCCGATGCAGGTTCCGATGCCTCCGCCGACTTCGGTGAGCGGGGTGAGCGGGTGGCTTCGTGACGGTCCCGGCGGTCACCCCGATCGCGTGAGCGCGAGACCACGGAGAGGGGTCGAAACCGGTCATCTGGCTTGATGCGGATGCCGAAGGGGACCATTCTTGTACACATGGTGACATTGCCGCGCGACGGAGGACCGGCGGCCACGGCCGGTGACGCCATGGCGGTGGTCGACGCGAGCGGCAATGTCACGGGCTGGAGCGAGGGCGCGCGGCGGCTGACGGGGCACACGGCCGAGGACGTGACCGGGCGGCCGGCGTCGGAGCTGGTGGCGGGGGACCCCGCGGCGGCCCGGCACGCTCTGCTGACACACGGCGACGCCGTGGTGTCCGTACGCCACAAGGACGGGCGGCGGCTGGAACTGGCGCTGCGGATGTGCCCGCTGCGGGGCGGGAAGGACCGGGGGCCGGGGTTCGTCGTCACCGCGACCCCGGACCCGGGCGAGCGGGACTCGGGCGAGCGGGCCCTGGGTGAGCTGGCCTTCAAGCAGGCGTCGATGTCCATGTCGATCTTCGACACCGGACAGCACTACCTGCGGATGAACGACTTCGCGTGCCAGGTCATGGGGCAGCCCGAGGACGCGTTCCAGCACCGGTACTTCCCCGACACCGTGGAGAACGCCGAGCACAGCCGTGGCTTCCTGCGCCATCTGGAGATCGTCGTCGAGACCGGGCAGCCGGTCCACTACGAGAGCTGGACCCGCTCACCGTCCGGCCGGCGCATGCACGCCTGGAGCTTCGAGATGTGGCCGGTGCGGGACCAGGCCGGAGAGCTGCTGGGCACCGCGCTGGCAGGGTTCGACAGCAGCGAGCAGTACTGGGCGCGACAGCGGCTGGCCCTGCTGAACGAGGCCGCCGGCTCCATCGGCACCAAGCTCGACGTGATCCAGACCGCCCGTGAACTCGCCGAACTGGCCGTGCCCCGGCTCGCCGACTTCGCCAGCGTCGACCTGCTGGACTCGGTGCTCCAGGGCGAGGAACCCGAGACGGGGCCGGTGGAGGGAGGTGTGGAGCTGCGCCGGGTCGCCCACCACTCCGATACGCCCGGTGTGCCGGAGGCGGCCATCGACCTGGGTTCCGCCGACGTCTACCCGGCCTTCTCCCCGCCCGCCCGCGCCCTGGCCACCGGCGAGCCGGTGCTCACCCGGACCGGCGACAGCGGCCTCGACACCTGGTTCGCCGAGCACGGTGCCCGCTCCGCCAAGCTGCGCGAGGGCGAGGACCAGGAGCTGTCGCTGATGGCCGTACCGCTGGTGGCACGCGGAACGACACTGGGCGTGGCCGTCTTCGTACGGATCCTCACTCCCGAGCATCCCGACGCCTTCGACCTGGACGATGTGTCGCTCGCGGAGGAACTGTCCAGCCGGGCGGCAGTCTGCGTCGACAACGCCCGCCGCTACACCCGGGAGCGCACCACCGCGCTGGCCCTGCAGCGCAGCCTGCTGCCCCAGATGATGGCGGTGCAGGCCGCCGTCGAGTTCGCCTCCCGTTACCTTCCGGCGCTGTCGCAGGCGGGGGTGGGCGGCGACTGGTTCGACGTCATCCCGCTGTCCGGGACCAGAGTGGCGCTGGTCGTCGGGGACGTCGTCGGACACGGCCTCCACGCCTCCGTGACCATGGGCCGGCTCCGTACGGCGGTCTGGACCCTCGCAGATGTCGACCTGCCGCCCGACGAGCTGCTCACACACTTGGACGACCTGGTCGGACACCTCGCGGCCGACGAGAGCGCGATGACCGGCGAGATCGGCGCCACCTGCCTGTACGCGGTCTACGACCCGGTGTCCCGCCACTGCACCGTCGCCTCCGCCGGCCACCCGCCGCCCGTCGTGCTGTTCCCGGACGGGACGGTGAAGGTCGTCGAGGTCGCCGCGGGACCGATGCTCGGCGTCGGCGGGCTCCCGTTCGAGGCCACCGAGCTGGACGTGCCCGAAGGCGCCGTACTCGCCCTCTACACGGACGGTCTGGTCGAGGCCCGCGATGTCGACGTGGACGCGGGCACCGCCGCCCTCTGCACCGCCCTGGCCGCCCCGGCCCGGAACCTGGAGGACACCTGCGACAACGTCCTCAAGGCCCTGCTCCCGCAGCGCCCCGCCGACGACGTGGCGCTGCTCCTGGCCCGTACCCGCGCCCTGGACGCCGACCAGGTGGCCGTCTGGGACCTGGAGTCCGATCCGGCGCTGGTCGCCACGGCCCGGCAGTACGCCACCGAGCAGCTGACCCGCTGGGGGCTCGACGAGGCCGCCTTCGTCACCGAACTCGTCGTGAGCGAACTGGTCACGAACGCCATCCGCTACGGCGGCTCACCGATCCAGCTCAGACTCATCCGCGACCGCACGCTCATCTGTGAGGTCTCCGACGCCAGCAGCACCTCACCGCATCTGCGCCGGGCCCGCACCTTCGACGAGGGCGGCCGGGGCCTGCTGCTCGTCGCACAGCTCACCGACCGCTGGGGCACCAGGCCGAGCGGCACGGGAAAGACGATCTGGGCCGAGCAGGCACTGCCGGTGCAGTGAGCGCCGGGCCGGGCTCAAGGAAGAGGCTGGGCTCAGGGTGTCGAGCCAGGCTCAGGGAGTCGGACCGGGCTCTAGGAATCGGACCGGGCTCAAGGAATCGGGCCGGACTCGAAGCGTGGGGCCGGGCTCAAGAACCGGGCCCGGGTCAAGCGTCGGGCGGCTCGGATCAGTCGAGGCCGACGTAGTCGCGCAGGGCCTGGGAGCGGGAGGGGTGGCGCAGCTTCGACATCGTCTTGGACTCGATCTGGCGGATGCGCTCGCGGGTGACTCCGTAGACCTGGCCGATCTCCTCCAGGGTCTTCGCCTGTCCGTCCAGCAGCCCGTAGCGCAGGGTGATGATGCCTGCCTCGCGCGGGGTCATATGGCCGAGGATCTCCTGGATGGTGTCCTTGAGCAGGAGGAACGTCACCGCGTCGAAGGGGGAGATGCTCTCGCTGTCCTCGATGACGTCGCCGAGCTCGCTGCCGCCGTCCTCGCCGAGCGGCAGGTGCAGCGAGACGGGGTCCTTGGTGTAGCCGTCGAGCTCGATGACCTTGGAGATGGGCAGCTCCATCCGCTCCGCCACCTGCCCCACCGTGGGCTCGACGCCCAGTTCCTGAAGCATCTCCCGGCGGAGCCTGGCCATTCTGTTGATGACCTCCACCGCGTGCACCGGAATGCGGATCGTGCGGCTCTGGTCGGCCAGGGCCCGTGTCAGCGCCTGCCTGATCCACCAGGTGGCGTAGGTCGAGAACTTGAAACCCTTGACGTAGTCGAACTTTTCCACGGCTCGAATCAGGCCCGTGTTGCCCTCCTGGATCAGGTCCAGAAAATTGAGACCGCGTCTCGTATAACGCTTGGCGATGGAGACGACCAGGCGGAGGTTGGCCTCGATGAGGTGGGATTTCGCCCGGTGACCGTCCTCGACGAGGATTTTCAGCTCGCGTCGGAGCGCGGGATCGAGATCGGGTTCTTCTTCGAGCCGGTGCTCGGCGAACAGGCCGGCCTCGATCCGCTTGGCGAGATCGACCTCCTGTGCCGCGCTGAGGAGACGGACCCGGCCGATCACCTTCAGGTAGTCCCGGACAGGATCGACCGAGGCGCCGTCGGAGCCGAGCCGGGGCTCGGGAGCGTCGGCGTCGTAGTCCGGCGAGAGCAGAAGAGTCTCCTGCCCCTGTCCCTGTTGTTCCGGGGTATCCGTCTCCATTGCGGTCAACATCTCTTCCCGTGCCTCAGTTCTTGGTGCAAACTCAACAATGTCGAGCAAGACCTTCGGTCTTCAGGAATCCTGAATTCTCGTCGTCCACGGTGCTGTTTGCTCGGCGTGGGAATCTTCATCAGGCTCGCCCCATTACGGTACACCCGCCGGAGCCCCGGTCGGCGGCCCCGCATTGCCTCGAAATGTGGGTGACATGAATCACGTCGTCCGCGCGGTTGATTTTCTCGAAGGATTCTGAACGCCCAATATTCCGTGGCCCGCACGGGCTGGGTGAGCCCATACTTCGACACCGATGAGCACACAGACTTCCGGGGAGATCCCCGAAAAGTTCGCCGCCGGGGACTTCCTGGACCGCTGGGCACTGACGCCGGACGGCCCGACGGCACGAGGCATGGCCTCCGTCGTCCTGCCGGTGACCCGCGCGGACGGCACGCCCGCGGTCCTGAAGTTCCAGGAACTGAGCGAGGACAACGCGGGCGCCACACTGGGACTGCGGATGTGGAACGGCGACGGCGCGGTGCGTCTGCTCGACCACGACCCGGACACCGGCACCATGCTGCTGGAGCGACTGGACGCGGCGCGGCCGCTGTCGTCGCTGACCGATGACGACGCCGCGCTGCGGATCCTCGCCGACGTGTTGGCACGCCTGGTCGCGGTGCCCGCGCCGGACGGCCTGCGACGGCTCTCCGACATCGCCGCCGCGATGCTCGACCAGGTACCGGACGCGCTGCCGGCCCTCCGCGACCCCGCCGAACGGCGTCTGCTGCGCACCTGTGCGTCCGCCGTTGCCGAACTCGTCGGCGAGGCGGGGGACCGGCTGCTGCACTGGGACCTGCACTACGACAACGTCCTCGCCGGGCAGCGGGAGCCCTGGCTCGCCATCGATCCCGAACCGCTGGCGGGCGACCCGGGGTTCGACCTGTGGCCCGCGCTGGACAGCCGCTGGGACGCGGTGACGGCGACCGGCGACGAGGCCCGCGTGGTGCTCCGCCGCTTCGACGCGTTGACCGAGGCGGTCGGCCTGGACCGGCAGCGGGCGGGTGGCTGGACGCTGGGGCGCGTCCTGCAGAACACGTTGTGGGACATCGAGGACGGCAGGACGGCCATCGATCCGCCTCAACTGGTCATCGCCTCGGTGGCGTTGGGACGGTGGGTCGGGCGGGGGTAGGCGGTACGGGGTAGGGGCGGCTCCGGGTCGTACGGTGCGTGTGGGTCGTATTGGGCCGGTCGCGCAGTTCCCCGCGCCCCTGACGGGGCCCCAGCGAAAGTTTCGAATAGTGGTGCTCGTGCGATGGGAGCGTTGACCCCGCGGGAACCGGTTCCTACATTGAGCGCGCCTCAGCCAGGCGTGGCGGACTCCGTGTGAAGGGACCTGCATGACCGTGGGCCACATCAACAACCCCGTGCTGCCCGGATTCCACCCGGATCCGAGCATCGTGCGCGTCGGCGCGGAGTACTTCCTCGCCACCTCCACCTTCGAATGGTTCCCGGGTGTGCCCGTGCACCGCTCCACCGATCTCGTCCGCTGGGAGCACGCCGGTCACATCCTGGACCGGCCCGATCTGCTCGACCTGCGCGGAGTCACCGACTCGGCGGGTGTGTGGGCGCCCTCGCTCTCGTACCACGAGGGGCGGTTCTGGCTGGTCCACAGCATCGTGCGGACCATCGGGCACCCGTACAAGGACGTCGACAACTACCTGACCACGGCCCCGTCCATCGACGGCCCCTGGTCCGAGCCGGTGTTCCTCAACTCCTCCGGCTTCGACCCGTCGTTCTTCCACGACGAGGACGGCCGCAGCTGGCTGCTCAACATCCAGTGGGACCCGCGCGACGGCCACCCGTCCTTCGCCGGGATCGTGCTCCAGGAGTACGACGCCGACAAGCGCGCCCTGATCGGACAGCCGCGCACGATCCTCACCCACGAGGAGCTGATCGAGGGGCCCAACGTCTACCGGCGCGACGGCTGGTACTACCTGATGCTCGCCGAGGGCGGCACGGGCTGGAACCACGGCATCCTGATGGCCCGCTCGCGCGAGCTGACCGGACCGTACGAACTCGACCCGGACGGCTCGCTGTTGACGACCCGCGACGCCCCGGACTGGCCGCTGCAGAAGGCCGGACACGGTGAACTGGTCGAGACGCCCGAGGGGGAGTGGTACCTCGCCCACCTGGCCTCCAGACCCGTACGAACGCCGGACGGACCGCGATGCGTCCTCGGCCGGGAGACCTGTCTGCAACGCGTGACCTGGACGGACGACGGCTGGCTGCGGCTGGCGGACGGAGGACGGCGGCCCAGTCTGGAAGTCCCGGCGCCCAAGGGGGTGGAGCCGGGACCGGTCGCCCAGGCCCTCCCCGGGCGGGACTTCGCCAGGGACGACTTCGACTCGCCCTCCCTGGACTGGAGTTGGAGCACGCTCCGAGCGCCCGCCACCCCCAACTGGCTGACTCTCCGTGAGCGTCCGGGACATCTGCGGTTGCGCGGCAGGCAGAGCCTGCACTCGCGGTTCGACCAGAGCCTCGTCGCGCGGCGGCTCACTTCCGTGCGCTGCGAGGTGACGACGGTCGTCGACTTCCGCCCCTCGCACTTCAGCCAACTCGCGGGCCTCGTCTGCTGGTACGACACTTCGACGCACTTCTATCTCCGCCTCACCCATGTCGAGGGCCGGGGCCGCGTCCTGGGCGTGATCCTCACCGACGACGGCGCGTACGGCGAGCTCCCGGACAGTGAACTCGCCACGGACGACTGGCCGTTGGTGCACCTGCGGGCCTGGTTCGACGGCGCTGAACTCCGCTTCTCCGCGTCGCCCGACGGCACGGACTGGCATGCCGTGGGCCCCGTCCTGGACGCGAGCAAGCTCTCCGACGACTACGGGGAGCGGCTGCGGTTCACCGGCGCCTTCGTCGGCGTCTGCGCGCAGGACCTGGGCGGGACCCGCACCCCGGCGGACTTCGACTGGTTCGAGACGCGGGAGCTCGACGGCCGGCAGTAGGCGTTCTGCGATCTACCGCTGAACAACCGGTTGTGCGGCATATCGGTGAAGACCCTTGACTCCGTTTCCGGACAGGAAGAAGCTCTGCGCACCCACTCATGACAACCGGTTGTCAAAATCGCCACCGCACACAACCCGAAGCAGGAGATGACCAGTTGATGCGCTCACCCACCGTCGCTCCCCTCGGCCGAGGTCGCCTTCTCCCGCTGCCGGAGGCCGGCACCGCCGGAGCGGAGGGCGGTCCGGAGGTCGCCGACCGGCTGGTGGTGCATCCCGTCCCGACCGGGTTGCCGCTCAACACCAGCTTCTCCGTCAAGGCCCGCAGGCCCGGCGGCGGTTGGCGGACGGTGCCCGTACTGCGCGCCCGGACGAGGACCGTCGACGAGACGACCGGCGCGGGCATCGTCAGAAACTCCTCGGTCGCCAACCTGGACTTCACCGGCACGGTCGAGGTCGAAATCACCTCCACCAAGGGCGCGATCGGTTCCGCACGGGTCCGCCCCTTGTCGTACGCCGTCGAGCACGAGGTGAGCGGCGACACCGTCCGCTTCAGCCTCACCGAACCGCGCAACCTCTCCGTCGAGATCGACGGCGACCTCCACGACAACCTCCACCTGCACGCCAACCCGGTCGAACAGCAGCGGCCCGAAGCCGACGACCCGGACGTCATCCACTTCGGCCCCGGTATCCACACCGTCCCGGACAACGTGCTGCGGGTGCCCAGCGGGAAGACGGTCTACCTGGCCGGCGGCGCGGTGCTCAAGGCGCGGGTGGACTTCACGAACGTCGAGAACGCCAGGCTGATCGGCCGGGGCATCCTGTACGACACGGACGGCGGCACCACGGTGGCGTTCTCCAGGAACATCGAGATCGACGGCATCCTCGTCCTCGACCCGAGGACCGGCTACTCCTGCGCCATCGGCCAGTCCCAGCAGGTCACCGTGCGCAACCTGCGCTCGTACAGCTGTGGCCAATGGGGCGACGGCATCGATGTGTTCAGCAGCGAGGACGTACTGATCGAGGGCGTCTTCATGCGCAACAGCGACGACTGCGTCGCCGTCTACGCCCACCGCTGGGACTACTACGGCGACTGCCGGAACATCACCGTCCGCGACTCCACCCTGTGGGCCGATGTCGCGCACCCGGTGAACATCGGCACGCACGGCAACCCGGAGAAACCCGAGGTCATCGAGAACGTCGTCCTCAGCAACATCGACGTCCTCCAGCACCGCGAGCCGCAGGTGCTCTACCAGGGCTGTTTCGCCCTCAATCCCGGCGACGACAACCTCATCCGGAACATCCGCATCCAGGACGTCCGGGTCGAGGACTTCACCCGTGGCCAGTTGGTCAACATGCGGGTCATGGCCAACCGGTACAACGCCTCACCCGGCCGGGGCGTCGAGGACGTGTACGTGCGGAACCTGACGTACGACGGCACGCACGCGGACACGGCGATCCTGGCCGGCTACGACGCCGACCGGCCCGTCAAGAACGTCACTTTCCAGAACCTGACGGTCAACGGCACGGTCGTCCACGACGGGATGGAGAAGCCGGGCTGGTTCCTGACAGCCGACATGGTGCCGATGTTCGCCAACGAGCACGTGTGGAACCTCCGCTTCCTGGACGCGGCGACGGCCGGCTCGACCGTGGCCCCGGAGATCGTCGGCGCGGGTGAGGCGACGGCCACCAGGGGCCGCGCCTTCAACCACCTCGTCACCGCGACCGCGCTGCCGACCTCGTTCGACGCCGAGGGGCTGCCCAAGGGCCTGGTCATCGACAAGGACACGGGCCTGATCTCCGGGACCCCGTTGGCGCCCGGCACCAGCACGGTCACCGTCTCGGCCACGAACGCGGCGGGCACGGCGACCAAGTCCCTCAGGCTCACCGTCCGGAACGCGTGAGGGGGAGCAGGCCGTGCCTCCCCATCGAGATCGCTTTCTGTGCGAACCGAGCAGTACGGCCGAGCCGTACGTACTACTGCACGGTCTCCGCCACCAACCCGCAGGAGGCAAGCGGCAGCAACTCGGGGTGGGTGGCGGTGACCGTCGGCTTCCGCACTGTGCGGCGACGGACGCGCACCCCGACCGCATCGAGACGGCAGCGGGACGGCCTCCGGCGCGGCCGCTTCCGCCGATGACGGCGTCGCCAGGACCCCCCTCGCCGAGGGAGAGATCCCCGGCTTCGGCGACGCCCCCCACCTGAACGGTCCCCGGCAGTGCGGGTGCGTTCCCGTGCTGCCTGCGGGCCGATGATCCTTCACCGGATTGGAGACGCACAGAATGAGCCGCACATCCCCCCACCAGCACCTCCCCAGCACGGAGTTGAGCCGCCGCGGTCTGCTGAGGACCGCCGGTGGTCTCACCGCCGCCCTCGCGGTCGGTGCCTCCGCCACGGCCCTCACCGGCAGTACGGCAGCGGCGGCCCCGGCCACCTTCACCCACCCGGGCATGCTGCACGCGTACGGCGAACTCAACCGGGCCAAGGTACGGGTGGCCGCGGGCAACGACCCCTGGCTGCCCGGCTGGAACCGGCTGACCGCCAACTCCCACTCCGCCAGTACTTGGACGCCGCGTCCACAGGCCACGATCGTCCGGGGCGGCACCGGCGAGAACTACGGCCTCCTGTACAACGACATCCACGCCGCCTACCAGAACGCCCTGCGCTGGAAGGTCGCCGGCACCACGGCCCACGGCGACAAGGCCCGCGACATCCTCAACGCCTGGTCGGCCACGCTCACCACGGTCACCGGCAACGCCGACCGCTTCCTGGCCGCCGGGATCTACGGCTACCAGTTCGCGAACGCCGCCGAACTCATGCGCGGCTACAGCGAATTCGACCTCGACCGGTTCAAGACGATGATGCTCAACGTCTTCTATCCGCTCAACAACCAGTTCCTCAACAACCACAACGACGCCTGCATCACCAACTACTGGGCCAACTGGGACCTGTGCAACATGAACTCGGTCCTGGCGATCGGCATCCTCTGCGACGACGCCGCCAAGTACGACCAGGCCGTGAACTACTTCAAGAACGGCGCGGGCAACGGCTCCATCAACCACGCCGTCCCGTTCGTGTACGACTCGCAGGGTCTGGCCCAGTGGCAGGAGAGCGGGCGCGACCAGGGTCACACCATGATGGGCATGGGCCAGATGGGTGCCTTCTGCGAGATGGCCTGGTCACAGGGCGACGACCTGTACGGGTACGGCGACAACCGGTTCATGAAGGCCGCCCAGTACGTCGCCAAGTACAACCTCGGACAGGACGTGCCCTTCACGACGTACACCTGGGGCACGGGTCAGAACTGCGCCCAGCAGTCGCACACCGTGATCTCCGCGTCGAGCCGGGGGCAGGTCAGGCCGGTGTGGGACATCCTCCACTACCACTACGCCCGTCGGCGCGGGCTGTCCGTCCCGTACATCACCGCCATGGCCGAGAGCGTGCGGCCCGAGGGCGGTGGGGGTGACTACGGTTCCGCCAGCGGGGGCTTCGACCAGCTGGGCTTCGGGACGCTGATGTACGCCAAGTAGGCGCCGAGGCACGGTACTTGGGAGCGCCGTGCCTGCCGTGTCCGCCGCCGGTCACTGACGTGTGTCCGGTGGCGGTGCCACCGAGGCTCGTACGACCACGTGGGTGCCCAGGAGGAGGTGTTCGTCGGGGGCGTCCGGCGTGCGGGTCAGGGCTGTGCGGACCGCGAGCCGGCCCAGGTCCTCGTAGGGGACGTGGACGGTGGTCAGCGGCGGGTTGAGGTCCCGGGCGAAGGGGATGTCGTCGTAGCCGACCAGGGAGACGTCCTCCGGGACGGAGAGCCCCGCTTCGTGGAGGGCGGTCAGGGCTCCCGAGGCGACCATGTCGGTGGACGCCATGACCGCGGTGAAGTCGAGGTCCTGGGCGAGGGCCTGGCGCATGAGGCGGTGGCCCGAGTCGCGGGTGAAGTCGCCGAAGAGGCGAAGGGCCGGGTCCGCGGTGACGCCGCGGGCCCGGTGGGCCGCGAGGTAGCCCTGTTCGCGGCCCTGGGCCGTGGTGTTGGACGGTTTGCCGCCGAGGAAGAGGACGCGGCGGTGGCCCTGGGCGAGGAGATGGGCGCAGAGTGCGTACGCCCCGCTCTCGTTGTCGTACTCGATGACGGTCACCGGAGTGCCCGGGTCCAGGGGCGGGCGGCCGCAGAGGACCAGGCGGGAGCCCGCGGAGGCCAGGGAGTCCGCGATACGGGCCATGCGTTCGCGGTACTCGGTGGTGTCCGCGGTGCCGCCGACGAGGATCACCGCGGCGGCACGCTGGGCGCGCATCATCTCGATGAACTCCAGCTGGCGTTCGGCGTCGCCGTCCGTGCTGCACACGAGGGACAGATGGCCGAGCCGGGTCGCCTCGCGTTCCACGCCGTGTGCCATGTGCGCGAAGGACGGGCCCGTGATGTCGTCCAGGACGAACGCGAGCGTGGGGGTGCCCGCCCCCGCGATGGCCTTGGCGCGGGCGTCCGCCACGTAGTCGAGGTCGCGGACCGCGCGCATCACGCGGGTACGGGTCGATGTGCTGACCGGGTAGTCGCCGCCGAGGACGCGCGACACCGTGGACGCCGATACACCGGCCCGTGCCGCCACGTCCCTGATGGTGCTTCGGCCCGCGACATCGCTGGTGGTCTTCCTCGTCATGACCCGCCCCTCTGCTCCGCCCCGGAAGCGACCGTCCGCCGTCCGGGTGCGCCCCACCCCCGGGAAGTGCGGCAACGCTCGTGGCAACCGGTTCCCGGGCCGGAGGCTAGCAGGGGGAGCGGCGGACGGGGAGGGGGCGGAATCCGGCTGTCACAGGGAGTAGCCCCGCAGCTTTCGGTAGAGAGTCGCGCGGGCGATGCCCAGCGCCGCCGCGGCACGCGCCTTGTTGCCGCCGTGACGGCGCAGCGACTCCAGGATGGCGGTGCGCTCGGCGAGTTCCATCGGACTCAGCTGCCGGGTCGCGGGGCCTTCCCGGACGGGGTCCGGGAGTTCTGCGCGTCGCACCGGGCCCGCCACCTGGCGGTGCTCGGCCAACGCCCTGACGAGATGGGCGAGTTCCGTGATGTTGCCGGGCCACGGATGGCGCTCCAGGGCCCTCAGCGCGTCCAGTGTCCAGGTGAGCGGAGGCCGTCCCGGCACCGGACCAGGAGCCAGTTCGCGGAGCAACTCCCTGATGTCGTCCGGGCGTTCGCGCAGCGCCGGGAGGGGCACCGAGCGGGCGGCCAGGGTGTCGAGCAGCCGCTGGAGGCAGGGGCCCGGGGGAGTGCCGGGTGTGTACGTCAGGAGCAGGGGCGCGTCCGGGCGTTCGTCGAGCAGGGAGTTGAGAGCGGCGACGTCGGACTGGGCGAGACGCTCGGCATGACGGAGGAGGAGCGCGCGATCGCTCGCAAGTGCCGTTGCCCAGCTGTCCGGTTCGTCGACCGGGCCCTCCGCCGCGTCCACGACCAGCGGATCCAGATCCCCGCGCGCTGTCAGCAACTCCCTTGCCAGGGCGGTCTTTCCGGTGCCGCGCTCCCCGGTCAGGAGCAGGGGCTCCCGGGACCGGGCCAGTTCCGCGGCCTTCGCCGTCGTGTGACGCCATGGCACCGAGCGCCCGGCGAGCGCGACACGAGGCTGTCGCGCGTGCGGTCGCGCCGCCTCACCGGTCGGCGGCTCGACCACGGCGACCACACCGATGACCGCGCCCTCATGGCGAACGGGGGTGACACGCGCCGTGCCCGTGCCGTCGGGGAGTTCGAGATCGTAGGCGACGGAACCGTTCCTGTGCGGTGCCGAGTCGTAGGGCTCGGAGGGGTCGTACGGTTCAGAAGTGCCGACCGGTCCAGAGGGGTTGTACGTCTCAGAAGTGCCGGCCGGTCCAGAGGGGACGTACGTCTCAGAAGCGCCGGCCGGCTCGGCGGAGTCGTCCGCTACGGAGGCGCCGGTGGCATCCCGCTCCGAGCCGTTCGCCGCCGCGGTCCGTTCCAGCACCGCCACCGCGCCCGGTGACAGCATTCCCGCCGCCGCGTCGCTCAGCAGCCGGTTCTTGCCGTCGAGCGCCACGACCGCCGCCCCGGGCCGTGCGGCGGCCCGCTGGAAGGCGTCGAGCAGCACGCGTTCCGTCGTACGGGACCGGGCCAGCAGCTCCGCCTCGACGGCCGTCGCCGTGGCCTCTGCGAGGGCGGCGCCCGGATGCGGCGTACACCCCGTGCACAGGCCGCACGCGACGGTCACCGTGCCCAGGACCTGGCCGTTCTCCGGGGCCAGCACCGGCACGCTGACGGCGGACACGTCCTGCCAGAGGTCGAGGAAGTGCTCGGGGCCGTGCACCTCCGCGCGACGCCGGGTGCGCAGGGCGAGGGCCGCGCTGTTGTGCCCGACCTCCTGCTCGGACAGGTCATGGCACTTCTCGTCGCCCGGCCCGCTCCCGGCCGACCAGAGCACGCGCAGCCGCTCGTCGGTGAGGACCAGGGACGACTGCCCGGAGGCGAGGGCGGGGGCGAGCCGTTCGAGCACGGGCCGCGCGGCCGTCAGCAGGGCCGACCGCGCGGGAAGCAGGGGCTCGGAGGGTTCGGTCAGGTCGTGCCGTACGCCGAAGAAACGGGCACGCCGCCAGGCGGCGACGAGGTCGTCCGGCACTCCGTCGGGCAGCGGGCGTCCCGTCAGGAACCGCTCTCGCGCCTGGCGAAGCGGCGTGAGAGCGGGACGGGCGGGGGACTCTTCGGTGGTGGTCACGGCGCCTCCCACCGTACCGGGCATGGTTGAACACGTAACAAAGGGGCGCCCCCGCTGTGTTCCACGCCCGCACCGGAGTCCCGCTGGGCCCGCACCGGTGCCCCGTGGACCCGCGCCGATGTCCCGTAAACCCGCACCGGTGTCTCGTAATGAGACACCCGCGTTCCCGCCCACCGCACCATGATCATGAATGGTTGGTGCTGTTCTCATCCTCTGGAGCGTCCCCGTGCACACCGTCGAGCCCGTAGTCGAGACCGACGTACTCATCGTGGGCAGCGGCCCCGCGGGCGCTTCGGCCGCCCTGGCCCTGAGCACCTACGGCGTGCCCAACATCGTGGTCACCCGCTACGCGAGCCTCGCCGACACACCCCGTGCCCACATCACCAACCAGCGCACGATGGAGGTCCTGCGCGACCTCGGCGTCGAGCAGGAGGTCGTCGCGCAGGCCACGCCCCAGCACCTGATGGGCAACACCACCTTCTGCACCAGCCTGGCCGGTGAGGAACTCGGCCGCGTCCGCTCCTGGGGCAACGACCCCCTCGTACAGGCCGCGCACGACCTCGCCAGCCCCACCCGTATGTGCGACATGCCCCAGCACCTCATGGAGCCGGTGCTCGTCGACGCCGCCGTCGCCCGCGGCACCCACCTCCGCTTCAGCACGGTCTACAAGTCCTTCGTCCAGGACGCCGACGGAGTCACGGTCACCGTCGAGGACCGGCTGCGCGGCGACGAGTACACGATCCGCGCCAAGTACCTGATCGGCGCCGACGGTGGCCGCTCGAAGGTCGCCGAGGACGCCGGGCTGCCGATGGGCGGCCAGATGGGCGTGGCCGGCAGCATCAACATCGTCTTCGACGCGGACCTGAGCAAGTACACCGCGCACCGGCCGTCCACTCTCTACTGGGTGCTCGCCCCGGGCGCCACCGTCGGCGGCATCGGCGCGGGCCTCGTACGCAACGTCCGTCCCTGGAACGAGTGGATGATCGTCTGGGGCTACGACGTGACGGCGGGCGCCCCGGACCTCACCACCGAGTACGCGGAGTCCATCGTCCGCAGACTTGTCGGCGACGACGAGATCCCCGTGACCATCAAGTCCTCCTCGGCGTGGACGGTCAACGAGATGTACGCCGAGACGTACTCGAACGGCCGCGTCTTCTGCGCGGGCGACGCCACGCACCGCCATCCGCCGTCCAACGGGCTCGGCTCCAACACCTCCGTCCAGGACGCGTACAACCTGGCGTGGAAGCTCAGGCTCGTCCTCGACGGCATGGCCTCGCCGAAGCTCCTCGACACGTACACCGCCGAGCGTGCCCCGGTCGGCAGGCAGATCGTCACCCGCGCCAACAAGTCCATCGGCGAGACCGCGCCGATCTTCGAGGCGCTCGACGGTCTCTCCCCACAGAGCCCGGAGCAGCTGTGGGCCAACATCGCCGCCCGCAAGGACGCCACGGAGGCCGCCGAGAAGCAGCGCGCCCGGCTCCGCGAGGCGATCGCCTTCAAGGTGTACGAGTTCAACGCGCACGGTGTCGATCTCAACCAGCGGTACGTGTCGGACGCGGTCGTCCCCGACGGCACGCCCGATCCCGGTTTCGATCGCGATCCTGAGCTGTACCACCAGCCCTCGTCGCGGCCCGGTGCCAAGCTGCCGCATGCGTGGATCACGGCCGGGGACCGGACCCTGTCCACGCTCGACGCGGCCGGTCAGGGGCGCTTCACCCTGTTCACCGGTATCGGTGGTGAGGGGTGGGTGCGGGCCGCGGAGGCCGTCGGCCTCGACATCGCCACCGTTGTCATCGGGCCCGGGCAGCAGTACGAGGATCCGTACGGTGACTGGGCGCGGCTGAGTGAGGTCTCCGACTCGGGTGTGCTGCTTGTGCGGCCCGACGGGTATGTGGCGTTCCGGTACGCGACGGCTGTCCGCGATGCGGAGGAGTTGCTGGGCGGTGCGGTGCGGCGGATTCTCGGACGGTAGCGGGCGGCTCCGCTCGTTGTGAGGGTGGGGTTCGGGGTGCTGCGGGCCGGTGTGTTCGTGCGGGTCGTGTGTGGCCGGGCGCGCAGTTCCCCGCGCCCCTGAGGTGTGAATGGCTTGCGTCGCTCACCGGGCGAGGCAGGTTGTGCGGGACAGTGATCGTGGGAAACGGGACACGGTGAATCAGGAGTCGTCATGACCATCGATGCCAGCGGGACCGCGGTCACCGAGGAGGCCGTCGGGAGTCTTGGTGCGGGTACCGATCCGCGGTTGCGGGAGTTGCTCACCGGTCTGATCCGGCACCTTCACGACTTCGCGCGCGAGACGCGGCTCACCCAGGAGGAATGGGAGCGGGCGATCGGGTTTCTGACGGCGACCGGGCAGGCGTGCACCGACACCCGGCAGGAGTTCATTCTCCTGTCGGACGTGCTCGGACTGTCGATGCTGGTCGAGAACCTGAACGCCGACCGTGGCCCCGGCGCCACCGAGTCGACCGTCCTCGGGCCCTTCCACATGACCGAGTCCCCGGTCCGTGAACTCGGCGCGGACATCGACCTGGTGGGCAGCGGCGAACCGTGTGTGGTGAGTGGCCGGGTGCTCTCCCAGGACGGCACTCCGCTGCCCGGAGCGGTCCTCGACGTCTGGCAGGCCGACGCCGACGGCTTCTACGACGTGCAACGGCCGGACCTCCAGCCGCCGGGCAACGGCCGCGGTCTGTTCACGGCGGACGCGGCGGGCCGCTTCTGGTTCCGCACCTGTGTGCCGAGTCCGTACCCCATCCCCACCGACGGTCCGGTCGGCGACCTGCTCCGCGCCACCGGCCGGCACCCCTACCGCCCCGCCCACATCCACTTCATCGCCACCGCCGAGGGCCACGCCCCCGTCACCACGCACATCTTCGTGGCGGGCAGCGACTACCTCGACTCGGACGCGGTGTTCGCGGTGAAGAGCAGTCTGGTCGAGGACTTCGCGGAGACCGACGACCCTCCCCTGGCACGGGAGTTCGGCATCCCGAACCCCTTCCGGCACGCGCGGTTCGATCTCGTACTGACTCCTGGGGAGAAGGCGTGAACTTCTCGTACGAGGCCCAGCCCATGCGGGTCGTCTTCCGGCCCGGTGCCTCGGTGGGCGCGACGGCCGATGAGGTTCAACGGCTCGGTCTGCGGCGGGTGTTGGTGGTGTCAGGCGCGCGCGGTGCGGACACCGCGCGGGCGGTCGCCGACTCGCTGGGCGAGCTGTGCGCGGGACTGCACGCCGAAGCCCGGATGCACGTCCCGGTGGAGGTCGCCGACCGTGCCGTCGAGGTGGCTCGCGCGGCCGGTGCCGACGGCTGCGTCGCCGTGGGGGGCGGTTCGTCGATCGGCCTCGGCAAGGCGATCGCGCTGCGCACGGGACTGCCCTTGATCGCCGTGCCCTCCACGTACTCCGGTTCCGAGATGACCCCCGTCTGGGGCCTCACCGAGCACGGCGCGAAGCGCACGGGGCGCGACCCGTCGGTCCTCCCGCGCAGCGTGGTGTACGACCCCGAGCTCACCCTCTCCATGCCCGTGCCCCTCTCCGTGACGAGCGGAATCAACGCCGTCGCGCACGCGGTCGAGGCGCTGTACGCCCCCGACACCTCGCCCCTCGTCTCCCTGATGGCCGAGGAGGGCGTACGGGCGATGACCTCGGCCCTTCCGGAGATCGCTGCCGATCCTTCGGCCCTGGAGGCCCGCGGTCGTGCCCTGTACGGGGCCTGGCTCTGCGGTTCCTGCCTGGGCGCGACCACCATGGGCCTGCATCACAAGCTCTGCCATGTGCTGGGCGGCACGTTCGGCCTGCCGCACGCCGAGACGCACACGGTCGTTCTCCCGTACGCCCTCGCGTACAACGCTCCCGCCGCTCCCGAGGCGATCAGGGCCCTCGATCGCGCCCTCGGCACGGACGACGCCCCGCTCGCTCTGTGGAGCCTGTCCGGACGTCTCGGCGCACCTCGCTCCCTCGCTCAACTGGGTCTTACCGAGGCCGACTTGACGGTCGCGGCCGAACAGGTCGCGGGCCAGGCGTACGCCAATCCGCGCGAGGTCACGCGCGAGGGCGCACTCGCCGTGCTGAGGGCGGCGTTCGCCGGGGACGCCCCTCACGCCTGACTCCCCATGTCTTGACATACACCTGAAACGATTCTTAGCTGGCTGCGCGCCATCCAGATTCGTGACGCAGGTTCATGGGTGTGAATGGGGTGTGTGTGAAGCTCATCGACCAGCGCCTGGAGGCAGCCCGCGCATGACCACCCCCGACAGTCGGATCCGTGAACTGATCGTCACGCCGATCGCCTTCCGCGACCCGCCGCTCCTCAACTCCAGCGGTGTGCACGAGCCGCTCGCGCTGCGGCTGATCCTCCAACTCGTCCTGGAGGACGGCACGGTGGGCCTCGGCGAGTCGACCGGGGGTGACATCCGCATCGAACGACTGGGGGCCGCGGCGCGGGCGGTCGTCGGCATGGACGTCTTCGACACCACCGCCGTCGCGGCCGCGATCGACTCTGTCCTGCTGCCCACCGTGCCCAGTTCCCACGAGCGCGGCTGGACCACCTCCGCCGTGGAGGTCGCCTGTCTGGACGCCCAGGGCAAGCTCCTCGGCCGCTCCGTCAGCGACCTGCTGGGCGGCGCGGTCCGCGACGCCGTGCCCTTCGCCGCGTACCTCTTCTACAAGTGGGCCGAACACCCGGCGCTCGACGGCAGGCCGGCCGTCGGTGACGAGTGGGGCGAGGCCCTCGACCCGGCGGGCATCGTCGAGCAGGCCCGGCTGATGCGACAGCGGTACGGATTCAGTTCGTTCAAGCTCAAGGGCGGTGTCTTCCCGCCCGACGAGGAGATCGCCGCGATGAGGGCGCTCGCCGAGGCCTTCCCCGGACAGCCGTTGCGCCTGGACCCCAACACGGCCTGGACGGTGGAGACTTCGCAGTACGTGGCCCGGGAGCTGGACGGCTGCCTGGAGTACTTGGAGGACCCCACCCCCACCATCCCCGGCATGGCCGAGGTCGCGAAGACCTCGCCCATGCCGCTGGCCACCAACATGTGCGTGGTCGCCTGGGAGCAGCTGAAGCCGGCCGTCGAGCAGGACGCCATCCAGGTACTGCTCACCGACCACCACTACTGGGGCGGGCTGCGCCGCACCCGTGAACTCGCCGCCGTCTGCGAGGCGTTCGGCATCGGGCTGTCCATGCACTCCAACTCCCACCTCGGCATCAGCCTCGCCGCCATGACCCATGTGGCCGCCGCGATCCCGAACCTCGACACCTCCTGCGACACCCACTACCCCTGGAACTTCGCGGACGACGTCATCGTCCCCGGTGTGCTGGAACTGCGGGACGGCGCGGTCGAGGTCCCCGCGGGTCCCGGTCTGGGCGTCGAACTCGACCACGACGCACTGGAACGGCTCCACCGGGTCTATCTCGACTCGGGCATGAAGGGCCGCGACGACACCGGTTACATGCGGCGCGTCCACCCGGAGTACGAGTTCAAGCTCCCTCGTTGGTGACATCGGCACCCCCAGAAACTATCGAAACAGAAAGCGCTGTCACGCGTCTCGACAACCGTTTGCCCCCGCCTCATTCTTCAACCAGGTTGTGGCATGAGCGCGACAGGAGACCTCCATGATGAAGCGCAGATCGCTGCTGGCGGCGGCGGGCGGCACGCTGCTGGGCAGTGCGCTGGCGACGGGCACCGCCCACGCCGACGCGACCATCAGCGTCAACCCCGGAACCAGATACGGGAGTTGGGAGGGGTGGGGGACCTCCCTCGCGTGGTGGGCCAACGTGTTCGGCGCGCGGGACGACTTCGCCGACATCTTCTTCACCACCAAGTCCGTGGCGTACGGCGGCAGGACCCTGCCGGGCCTCGGCATGAACATCGCCCGCTACAACCTGGGCGCGTGCAGCCCGAACAGCGTGGGCGGCCAGTCCATGGTCGCCTCGCCCAACATCCCGGCCTTCAAGCAGATCGAGGGCTACTGGCAGGACTGGAACAACGAGGACCCCACCTCCTCCGCCTGGGACTGGACGGCGGACGCCAACCAGCGCGCCGCCCTGGTGAAGGCCGTCCAACGGGGCGCGGTCACCGAGCTGTTCGCCAACTCGCCCATGTGGTGGATGTGCCTCAACCACAACCCGTCGGGCGCGTCAGGAGGCGGCAACAACCTCCAGTCCTGGAACTACCGCCAGCACGCCTCCCACCTGGCGGCCGTCGCCCTGCGCGCGAGGAACAACTGGGGCGTCAACTTCGCGACCGTCGACCCCTTCAACGAACCCTCGTCCTCCTGGTGGACCGCCACCGGCACCCAGGAGGGCTGCCACATGGACGCCGCGGTCCAGGCCGCCGTCCTCCCGTACATGCGCAGCGAACTCGACGCGCGCGGCCTGTCCGGCATCAGGATCTCGGCGTCCGACGAGACGAGCTACGACCTGGCCCGTACGACCTGGAACTCCTTCGGGGCGTCGACGAAGGCTCTCGTCAGCCAGGTCAACGTGCACGGCTACCAGGGTTCGGGCGGCCGCCGCGATCTCCTCCACACGGATGTCGTGACGACGGCGGGCAAGAAGCTCTGGAACTCCGAGACCGGTGACAGCGACGGCTCCGGGCTCACCCTGGCGAGCAACCTGTGCCTGGACTTCCGCTGGCTGCACCCGACCGCCTGGGTCTACTGGCAGGCGATGGACCCCTCCACCGGCTGGGCGATGATCGCGTACGACGCGAGCACCCTGCAGCCGACCACCGTGCAGACCAAGTACTACGTGATGGCCCAGTTCAGCCGGCACATCCGGCCCGGCATGACCATCCTCGACACCGGCGTCGGGTACGCGGTCGCGGCCCACGACGCCACGCAGAAGCGCCTGGTCGTCGTGGCCGTCAACTCCGGTGCCGCGCAGACGCTCACCTTCGACCTGTCCCGCTTCAGCCAGGTCACGGGCGGCAGCGGCGGGCTCGTACGGCGCTGGAACACCCTCACCTCGGGCGGCGGCGACCTCTACACGGCACGCTCGGACACCTACCTCAACGGCAAGAGTCTGAGCGTGCCGTTCGCCGCCGCCTCGGTGCAGACCTTCGAGATCGACGGTGTCACCGTGTGAGGGCAGCACCGCCCGAGCCGGTGACCTTGAGGTCGCGCATCCGTCCGGTGTTGTCGAACGAGCCGAAGCCCACCCGGCCGGAGGAGAGCGTGGTGTCGACGGCGGTCATCAGGGGCTGTTTCGAGCCGTCGAGATAGACCGCGATCTCACCGGTGCCCGGGCAGTGCACCACCCGCACGTTGTGCCAGGCCGAGTCGGTGATGGCCGGTGGCGCACCGGTGGCGCCGTTCCACTGGTCCTCCAGGCGCAGCCGGTCGGCGTCGTTCACGACGAAGATCCCGTTGTGCGGATAGATGGTGTTGTCGGTCGACAGGTGCGCGTAGTAGAACTTCGTGTCCGACTGGTGGCCGAACACGATGATCACGTCCCGGTTGGTGATCTCGACGGGCGTGTCGATGCGGACCCGCGCGTCGATCCGTACGGAGCCGAAGGCCGGGGGACCCGCGGTGAGCACGGCGTACTCGAAGGGACGCCGTGGACCGGGGCGGGCGGCCCCGGCCTCGGCGAGGATCGCCTCACGGCCCGGGAACTGCCACTTGGACGGGGTGACCGGGGCCCAGTTCCGGCCGGCCATGACGTTGGTGACCTTCGTGCCGTCGGTGTCGCAGGAGGCGAACTTCCTGGTGCCGGTCACCTTCCAGATCCTGCCGTTGGCCTTGGAGAGGAGATAGAGCCCGCCGTCGGCGTCCTGCCCGAAGCGCAGGTCGACCCGGCTGTCCCCGGCGAGGTCCTGCAGCGTCACCCGGGTGCCGCTCTCGTCGTACAGCATCAGGTCGTACAGCTTGGCCAGCTCCGTGCCGCCCCGCCGCATGTCCTTGGTGTCGGCGTAGAGGAGGCGGCCGTCGACGAGGTCGCCGAAGACGTACTTGCCGTACAGCTCGGGCAGGTCGCGGTCGCGGAGGACGAAGCCTCCGACGATCGCCCGTCCGACGTCGGAGGTGCAGTTCCAGTTGGCGGGCGGGTCGTGGTCGTAGGCGGCGACGGGATACGTGTAGCCGTACTTCTCGTCGTCGGCGGGCAGTGGCTGGATCTTGGCGCAGGGATCGGTGGCGGTCTTGTCGAAGACGAAGGCACCCTCGCGTTCGCTCCAGCCGAGGTTGTCGCCCGCTCTCACCTCGTAGACGGCCTCGATGGCGTGCTCACCGATGTGGCCGAGGTACATACGGTTGCGGCCGCCGGTGTCCCAGCTGAACCGGTGCGGGTCGCGCATGCCGTACGCGTAGATCTCGCCGAGCGCCCCTGGGGTGCCGACGAAGGGGTTGCGGGACGGGATGCCGTACTTGCCGTTGGCGCTGTTGGTGCCGCGCGGGTCGATGCGCAGGATCTTGCCGTGCGGCACGGCCAGGCTCTGCGGCTCGCTGTTCCTTGCGCCCTGGCCGCCGTCGCCGACGGCGAGGTAGAGCAGCCCGTAGTCCTTGTCGTGGGGCCGGGCGGTGGGGTTGAAGTCGATCTGCTGGATGCCGTGGACGCGGCCGGTGAAACCGATGCGCAGGACCTCGCGGCGCGTGCCCTCGAAGGTGTCGGCCGAGGGGTCGTCGGCCGTCCACTCGGTGACGATGCCGTGGTACACCGTGTTCGACGCCTGCCGCATGTCGGGCACGGCCGTGGTGGCGGAGGCCAGTTCGGTGTGGACCGTGTAGAAACGGCCGTTCTTCTTGAAGCGCGGGTCGAAGGTGACGAACCCGAAGCCCATGCCGAGCCCCTGGCTGGCGAAGAACGCGGGGGAGAAGGTGCCGGCGACGTCGAGATAGACGCGCGGGGTGCCGTTCTCGACGAGATACAGCTTGCCGTTGAGGTCGGGCACGGCCATCCGGCCCGAGCCGTCGGGCAGTTCGCTCAGATAGTTGATGCGGGCGTGCCGCCTCAGCCGTGGGTCGGTCACGGGACCGTCCGGCGGCTCACTCTTCGGGAAGGCCGCGAACTCCTCGACGGTTAGCCCGATACCGGAGGTGGTGGGCCGCTCGGGGATCGGGTCGGTGATCGGTTCGGCCGCGTGGGCCGTGCCGCCAGGCAGGGCGACGAGGACGGAAAGCAGCAGTGCCAGAACGAGTAATGGTGTCAGCAGGATGGGTCTGGGACGGGGCCCGGGTCCGGGTCTGATGCCGGGGGATCCGGTCATGGCTGTCACTCCTCTGCGGCCTTGTGCGTGACCAGTCGGTACTGCGCTCGGACCAGCGCGGCGTCCACCGCGCGGTCGAGGAACATCAGGCTGTCCATACGGCAGTTGCAGGGATTGCCCTCCCGGGTGTTCTGCGGGAAGCTGCCGCCGATCTTGATGCCTCGCGGGTCGGTGGCCGAGGTGCGGTGCGGGCCGGGGCCCGAGAGGTCCCAGGGGTCGCCGGGCACGGTGTAGAAGCCGTCCAGCGGCTTGCCGTTGCGGTAGAGCGCCATCTCACCGCTGTCGAAGTCGAAGGTCGCGGCGAGGAACACCCATTCGCCGGGCGGCAGCAGGGTCCGCCAGTCCTGGGCGGCCGCGAAGGTCTGCGAGGCGGCCCCGTCGATCCGCCGGCCGAGGGCGACCAGCCGGAGTTCGCCGTTCACGTTGATGAGTTCCAGCAGGGCGCGCACGCCATGTCCGTCGGAGTCGCCGGAGAGCACCCCGGCGAGACCGATCGCGCCGTAGAGGTCGTCGGGGGAGGCCGTGTTGGAGTTGGGGCTCGGGTTCTGCCCGGTCATCTTGAACCACCCCATCACGGTGGTCCCGCGCACCGCGTTGAAGGCGTTGAGCGTCGGCACGCCGGACGTGGAGTACACGCCCGCCTTCCAGTCGTCGTTGCCCGCCGTGTCCGGATTGACCTGCCGGACCTGCAGCGAGGTCCGGCTGCCCCGGTGTGCGCCGTCCGGTGCCCGCATCCGGGCGCCGCCACCGACGAGGTCGATGTCGGTGCCGGAGAAGCCCCGGTCGCGTTCCCGGGCCGGATTGCCGCGTACCGGATGCTCGAAGTCGTAGTGGGCGGCGAGGTCGGGTCTGAGCCCCGGATGCACGGCGGTTGGCCGCCGACCGTCGTCGCGTGCCCCGGCCGGTGGCGCTGCCGCCAGGGCCGTGAGGGCTGTCAGGAGAGCGGCGAGGGCCACTCCCGCGTACCGTCCGCGTCTGACCATGTCGCTCGCTCCTTTGCGAGGCGTGTCATGACATCGATGTCCTTGCCTGTCGTCGCTTTCCCGTAGGGGGCACCGCTTTCCCCGGCCGGTCACCGCTTGGGTGTGGCCGGTGGCTGTGCCGGCCTGCCCCCGAGGTAGAGCTCGCCCAGCTGCGGATCTGCCAGCAACTCCCGTGCCGGGCCCGAGATATGGACCCGTCCGAGGTCGAGTACGCAGCCGATGTCGGCGGTCTCCAGCGCGCGGCGGGCGTTCTGCTCGACCAGCAGTACGGCCGTGCCCGCCTCCCGCATCCGCACGATCTGCTCGAAGACCACGCCCGTCGTCTTCGGGTCGAGCCCCATGGACGGCTCGTCGAGCAGCACCACCCTGGGCCTGACCATCAGCGAGCGGGCGAACTCCACCTGCTTCTGCTGGCCGCCGGAGAGCAGCCCGGCCAGACTCGTCCAGCGTTCGGCGACGAGCGGGAAGAGATCGCGTACGAAGTCGGCGCGCTCGGCGACGACCGCCTTGTCCTTGATGGTGTAGCCGCCGAGCAGGACGTTCTCGGCGACCGTCATCTCCCGGAAGACGCTGTGCCCTTGGAGGACATGGGCGACTCCGGCGGCGAGCAGTTGCTGCGGTCCGCGGCCGGTGACGTCCACGCCGTCGACCAGGACCCGGCCGGAGCGCGGCGCGAGGAGCCCGCTGGCCACCTTCAGCACGGTGGACTTGCCCGCGCCGTTCGGGCCGACCAGGCACACCACGGCCCCGGCTGGCACCCGGACCGTCAGACCGCGCAGCACCAGGGCCGCCCGGCCGTATCCGGCGCGGATGTCGTCGAGTTCGAGCAGGAATCCGGAGTCGGAGTCAGACGCCAAGGTAGGCCTCCAGAACTCGTTCGTCGGACTGGATCACCGAGGGCGGGCCCTCCGCGATCGGCCGCCCGCGGTCGAAGACCACGACGTGGTCGCTGAGGGACATGACGAGGTCCATGTTGTGCTCGACGATCAGGAAGGTCCTCCCTTCGGCGTTGAGTTCGCGCACCAGGTCACAGATGCGGTCGATCAGTGCCGGGTTGACCCCGCCCGCCGGTTCGTCGAGCAGGATCAGCTCGGGCTCGCTCATCAGGACGCCCGCGAGCTCCAGCAGCTTCTGCTGCCCCCAGGACAGATTCCGCGCCTCCGCCGTCTCCAGGTGGTCGATGCCCATGCGGGTCAGCCAGTACCGGGCCCGTTCCGTCTCCTCCCGCTTGCGGGCACCGGCGAGTTGGGCCGGCAGGTTCGGCGGGCGTACGGCGACGAGCAGGTTGTCCAGGACCGTCATCCGGGGGAAGACACGGCAGAGCTGGAAGGAGCGGCCGATCCCCGCCCGGGCGATGCGGTGCGGCGGCCTGGCCGTGATGTCCCGGCCCCGGTACGTCGTGCGGCCCGCGTCGGGACGGATCATGCCGGTGACGCAGTTGAAGAACGTGGTCTTGCCGGAGCCGTTCGGTCCGATCAGGGCGTTGACCTTCCCGTGTCGGAAGGACACGGTGGCGCCGTCCAACGCGGCGACCCCGCCGAAGGTCTTGGTGAGTCCGACGGTCGCCAGGCTCTGCTCACCCTTGTGCGCGCTCACTGCCTCACCTCTCTCTTCCCGTCTCTCTTCCCGTCCGGTCTTTTCCCGTCCGGCCGGTGGTCCGGCCGGACGTCCGCCTCGCGTTCGTCGCGCAGTTCGGCCGCGGTGACCTCGCGGATCGACGTCTCGCCGGTCCCCAGGACACGTGCGACCAGTCCGGTGACTGCCGGGATGACCCCGTCCGGCATGAACATCACGACGACGCCCAGCAGCAGGCCCGCGAAGACCAGATGCAGCGGGGTGTCCCCGTACTCGAGCTTGGAGTACTCAAGGCCGTACCCGACGACCACCGCCCCGAGCAGCGGCCCGTACAGATGGCGTACGCCCCCTAGGAGCGCCATCAGGACCATGTAGGCCCCGCTCAGGATCGAGAACTGGAAGACGGGGTCGAGGTCGCCGAACCACAGGCCGTAGAGCCCTCCCGCCAGAGCGGTGAAAGTCGCCGAGACCACGAAGACGACGAGCTTGTACGTGTAGGTGGGAGTGCCCAGCGACTGGGCCTTGTCCTCGTCCTCGCGGATCGCCTTCAGCCCCATGCCGAACCGGGAGCGGTCGATGATCCACCAGGCCAGCAGCGCCAGCGCCAGCAGCCCGAGGAACAGGAAGTAGAAGATCTCGTGGTGCTCGGAGCGCAGCTTGCCGGGGAACGGCCGCGGGACCACCAGACCGCGCGAGCCTCCGGTGAAGGAGGCCCAGCTCTGGAAGACCAGCAGCATGATCAGCACCAGTGCGATCGAGACGATGACGAAGGACGCCCCGCGCACCCGCAGCGCGGCGTAGCCGACGGGTATCGCGAGCACGGCGACCAGGGCGGCCGCGACGAACAGCGCGACGAACGACGGCAGTTCGCCCTTGGTGACGAGCAGCCCGGTCGCGTACGCGCCGAGCCCGGCGAACGCGCCGTGTCCCAGGGAGATGTAGCCGGTGAAACCGCCGACGAAGTTCCAGGAGGTGGAGAGCACCGCGAAGTTGAGGATGGCGATGCCCACGGTCAGTTCGTACGGGCTCGGGGCCATGGACGGGAAGGACAGCGCGACGGCGATCCCGGCGAGCAGTGCTCCCAGCCGCAGCAACCTGCCTGTGTGGCGCGGGCGTTCAGAATCTCTGGGCAAGCCGACCCCCGAAGAATCCCTGCGGCCGGACGGCCAAGGTGGCGAAGAGCGCGACATAGAAGACCGTCTGCGCCCAGGTCGTGCTGAGTTCGAGTTGCAGCAGGCTCTGTGTCAGGCCGAGGGCCATGGCGGCGATCGCCGCCCCCGGCACGCTGCCGAGGCCGCCGACCACGATGATCGCCATCAGCGGACCGATCCAGTGCCAGTGCAGCGAGGGGTAGATGGTCGTGTCGAGCGAGAGCGCCGTCCCGCCGACCGCAGCCGTGGCGAGACCGAGTCCGAAGCCGTACCCGGCGATCCGGTCGGTGTCGATGCCGACCAGCGCGGCGGCCTCCCGGTGCTGGATCGTCGCCCGCAGCGCCTGGCCGAACCTGCTGTGCCTCATCAGGAGATACAGCCCGAGCAGGGCGGCCGCCGCCAGGCCGAACGCGATGAGCTTGACCACCGCGACCCGGGCGCCGAAGAACTCCAGGCTCGCGGAGGAGTAGCCGAGCCGGATCCGGCGCTGGGTGCCGGAGAAGGCGTACCCGAGGAGCCCCTCGATGACGAGGGCGACGGAGAAGGTCAGCAGCACGGACATCATGGTCAGCGTCGCCGGGCGCAGCCGGGTCAGGAGCAGCCGTTGCATGGCCACGCCCGCGACGAAGAACAGCGGCACGGTGACGAGCAGGGTGAGCAGCGGGTCGACGCCGGTCTCCCGGTGGGCGTACCAGGCGAGGTAGGCGGCGAGGATCAGGAATGCGGAGTGGGCGATCATCACGACGCGCATGACGCCGAAGTAGAGGGTCAGGCCGGCCGCCAGGAGGGCGTAGAGCCCTCCCAGCAGCACGCCGAGGACGATGCTCTGGAACACGAGGCTCGCGGAGGGCACAGGCTCACCACTTCGGCTTGGGGTGGACCAGGTCTGCTTCCTTCTGTTCCTCGGGCAGGACGATCTGGATCTCGCCGTCCACCCACTGCTGGATCATGTGCGCGCTCTGCGGGCGGCCCTTGGAGTCCCACTTGAGGGGGCCGACGACGGTCTCCACCTCGTTGCCGCGCAGCCACTTCACGAGCTTCTGCTGGCACTCCTCGTCCTGGGAGGCACACTCGGCGGCCTCGACGGCCGCGGCGACGACCTGTCCCGTGGTGTAGGCGTTGGCCTCGTCCTCCTCCGGGGCCTTGCCGAACTGCTCGGTGTACTTCTCGACGAACTCCTTGTTGCTCGGGTAGTCCGCGTGCTGGGTGTAGCCGGTCGGCGCGAGGATGCCCTCGGTCTTGTTGCCGATGGCCTTGGCGAACTCCGGTTCGGTGGGGGCGGTGGAGAAGGCGGCCATCTTCGGCTGGTAGTTCAGCTGTTGGAGGGCGACGATCAGGTTCACCCCGTCCTGGTACTGCGAGCCGCCCACCACCATGTCGGCCTTGGAGGAGGCGATCTGCGCGGCGATCGAGCCGAAGTCGGTGGTGTTGGGCGGATAGACCTCGTCGACGACGGTCTTGATACCGCCCTTCTCCAGCTTGTCCTTCAGCCCGTAGGCGGTTCCCTGGGCGAAGGGGTCGTCCATCGCGGCGTACGCCACGGACTTGGGACGCTCCGCCTCGGGCAGCGCCAGGATGTAGTCGGCGAGATGGTTGTAGTGGTCGTTGGCGACCGCCGGGGCCGCGTAGAAGAGGTTCTTGAAGCCCTGGTCGAAGACCTCCGGGGCCGCGCCGGCCGGCTCGACGAAGAGCAGACCGTACTCCTCCGCCACCCGGGCCGCCGGCACCACGAGCCGGGTGGAGAACGGGCCGAAGACCAGGTCGACCTGGTCCCTGCCGATCAGTTGCTCGTAGTCGGAGACCACCCGGTCGGCGTTCGACTGGTCGTCGAGGATCTTCAACTCGACCTTGCGGCCGAGCAGTCCGCCATTGTCGTTGACGATCTTCGCCCATGCCTTGTAGCCGCGCTCCACACCCTTGCCGGGCTCCGAGAAATCCCCGGTGAGCGGCAGCGAGACACCGATGGTGATGGGGTCGTCGGGTGAATCCTCCGAGCCGCCACCCGAGCCGCAACCGGCGGCAGTGAGTGCCGTGGCGGACGCGAGGGCGGCAACTCTCCATGAAAGGCGCTGTGTTGTGCTCATCGCTGGACTCCCCTGTCCGCAGGCACTCTCTTCGCCGTTCGAAAGCGCTTTCGCGAGCGCTTGCGTACTATGTAAGCCACGTCACATGAGTTGAGACAAGCGTCGTGCACGGACCGATTGACAAGGCCCTGTTCGGAGGCGGTGACGAATGCCAAGGCCCCGTTCACGACTGCGGCTCGCCGATGTGGCCGAGCGCGCGGGAGTTTCACTGACCACGGCGTCCCGGGCGCTCGCCGGACGGGACGGGGTGCGCGAGGAGGTCGCCGAGCGGGTCCGCCGCATCTCGCGCGAACTCGGCTATGTCGCCAATCCCCATGCGCGCACCCTGGCGGGCGGTACGGCGTCGACGGTGGGGCTGATCGTCCATCAGATCGACGACCCGTACTTCTCGGAGATCGCGGGCGGGGTCGTTCAGGTGGCGGGCGAACGCGATCTGATCGTCCAGATCTGCCACTCCGGCCGGAATCCGCAGAACGAACTGCGTCAGATTCGCCATCTGATCGCCCAGCGCGTCGGCGTCATCATCATCGCGGGCTCCGGATACGTCGACCCCCGGATGGAGGCCGAGTCCAGGGCCGAACTGTCCGCCTTCCAGGATGCCGGCGGGCGGCTCACGGTGATCGGCCGTCACTTCCTCAACGCGGACGCGGTACGGCCGGACAACAAGGAGGGCGCCGAGACCGTTACTGATCATCTGCTGTCCCTCGGGCACCGCCGGATCGCGGTGGCGGCGGGGGAGATGCTGCTGTCCACGGTCGCCGACCGGTTCGCGGGGGTGGTGGCGGCACTCACCGAGGCCGGCGTTCCCTCCGACGAACTGCCGGTGGCACAGGCCGAGTTCACCCGGGACGGCGGGCGTGACGCGGCCGAGCGGATCCTGCGCGACCACCCGGACACCACCGCGATCGTCGCCCTCAACGACGCCATGGCCATCGGCGTCCTCTCCGCGCTCCGCACCCACGGAGTACCGGTCCCGCACCGGATGTCGGTCGCCGGATTCGACGACGTGTCGTTCGCGGCGGACCTCGCCCCCGGCCTCACCACCGTGCGGCTGCCCCTCGCCGACATGGGCCGCCAGGCCCTCTCGATGGCCCTCAGACCGCCCGCCTCCCGGCCCCGCCGGAAGTCCACCGGCCATGCGCTGGTGGTACGCGACTCCACGGGGCCCGCGCCCTCGCGGTGAGACACCGGGCGCGCAGTGTCTCGTACCGGGACGGCGCGCCGCGTACTGGGACGGCGCGCACTGTCTCGTATTGAGACACCCACGCCGTGGACGGCCGGATCATGATCATGAGTGGCTCACGTCCCGGTTCGCCGTGCCCGTGTCCGTGCGGCCCACGGGCCACCGGGTACGTGGGAGGTCGTCGAGCCATGGCACGCAACGGAATTGAGAAGACAGGTGAACATCATGGCCCTCGGACTGCTTCGGCGTCGGCGTTCCAGGGACGCCTCCGCCGCCGCGGCGGGCCTCACAATGCCCCTGCCGCCCGGCGCGGGCGCGGTCGGCTGCGAGGTCGCGGACCCCATGGGGCAGCCCATGGGCGGCGCCGACGTCACGATCACCGCGCTCGACTCCCATCGCGTCGCGGCCCGCGGCACCACCGACCCGTACGGCTTCTTCATGGCCGTGCTGCCGCCCGGCGGCTACAGCATGATGGTCATGGCCGAGGGACTCTCCCCGGTCCGCGAGACCGTCGAGATCGTCGCCGGTGTCACCCTCCCCACCCTGTACGCCCGCCTGGAGCCGGCCCGTCAGCTCGATCTGCCGCCGGCCGGCACCTGGCTCTTCGACCCGCCCCACACGGCGATCCGCTTCATCGCCAAGCACGTCGGAATGGCCAACGTCCACGGCCGCTTCGAGCGCTTCGACGGCGGCATCCAGATCGTTCAGGACATCACCGAGTCCCGGGTCCATGTCCGCATCGACGCGGCGAGCATCACGACCGGCAACACGACCCGCGACAACCACCTCCGGTCGGCGGACTTCCTGGATGTCGAGCGGTTCCCGTTCATCGACTTCCACAGCACGCGGTTCGCGTACCGCGGCGGCAGCAAGTGGGTCCTTCAGGGCTCGCTGACGATGCACGGGGTGAGCCGCTCGGTGGCCCTGGACACGACGTACCTCGGCACGGTGAACGGCGGTTACGGCGAGGAGCTGCGCTGTGCGGCCCTGGCCAAGGCCGAACTGCACCGGGAGGACTACACGCTCAACTGGCGAAGCATGCTGGCACGCGGCATCGCGGTGGTCGGTCCCACGATCCAGCTCGAACTGGACGTCCAGGCGATGTACCGCACGCACGACACGCCCACGCCGCCGGAGTAGCGGGCCCTTTCCGGACTCACCGCCCGATCGAGTTGAGGGCGTCGAGCAGCCGGGGGCTGGCCGGGGAGCCCTCGTCGGGCGGTCCGGCCGTGCGGTGGAGTTCGCCGTCGACGATCTCGTAGTGCCCGATGGCCTCGATCGGCGGCGAGTAGACGTGGACGGTCACGGCTCCGGCGTCGTGGTCCATCCGGTGGACGCCCGAACCCGGGAACGAGAACGACTCGCCGGGCCCGTACCGGCGGGCGCGGCGCGGGCCGCCCACCGGCAGCCCCTCCTGCCAGGCGGCGCCCTCGATCACGTGCACGCCGACGCAGGATCCCTGGTGGTCGTGGTAGCCGGTGTCGCGCGACTGCCACCAAGTGTTCAGCCACGCCTCGGAGTTATCGTTCCGCCACAGCAGCAGATACGAGCCGGGGCCGGAGCGGTCGAGCGCGGCGGTGTCGACGAACGCCGCCGCCCGGCGGGCCCGGTCCGCGCACTCCTCGGGCCTGAACGGCCGTTCGGACGCGCCGAGTTCGGCGAGCGCGGTCGTGTCGATCGGGGTCGGGTTCATGGTCATCCCCCTTGTGCCGGTTGCGAGTTGGACGACGGTCACGGGTGGCCGCTGCGTGATGCCGTGGGGCGCGGTCAGTCCTTTCCGGTGAGCAGGCGGCGTGGATTGGTGATGCGGAAGGCGTACGCGGTGGCCCCGCCCAGACCGAAGCCGGGCTGCTGCGGCGGTTCCGCGTAGGGCCGGTCCGAGCCCATCACGACCACGTCGGTACCGAGGACGCGGACGACCGAGTCGACGGCACGCGGACCGTACGAGGACGTCTCGACGAACACGTCGGGATCGACCCCGCCGCGCCCCTCGTCCCCGCCACGGGCGGCGAAGCGCTCCCCGTGCAGCGGGGCGAGCCCGGCCAGCAGCGCGAAGCACACCCGCAGCCGGGGATGACGAGGCCTGCCGAACGCCCGGAAGGCGAACCACGCGGAGTGCATCTGCTGCACGTACGGCACCATCGCGGGCCACCAGCCGGGCCCCGGGGAGGCGCCGGGCGCCGGGCCGGGGTGGACGAACAGCGGGAGGCCGCGCGCTTCGAGCAGATCGAGCAGCGGGGCACAGCGCGCGTACCCGGCCGCGTCGGCGAGGGCGTTCGCCGGGAGCTGGAGCCCGGCGAACCCCAGGTCGAGGTCCGCGGCGGTCGCGTCGGCGTCGATGTCCCGGACGCAGGCGGCGGCCCAGGCCCCGAACGGCTCGGGCAGGCCGGCCGCGTCCTCGTGGTAGGCGGCGAGCAGCGGGCGCGCCTCGTCGGACGGCAGCCACTCCACGCCGAGCGGGGCGGACATCGAGACCAGCGCCCTGCCGAGCCCGTCGGCGGCGGCCAGTTCGGCGCGCCCGGTTACGTCGTGGTCGGCGGACGGGACCTCGTAGGGCGGTTCACCTGCCGTGTGCAGGGTCCAGCCGTCCAGGAACGGCGGCTCGTCACGCGCGCGCAGGGCCGCGAGGAACGAGGCGGTCCACAGATGCTGGTGTACGTCGACATTGGTCACGAAGGTCCTTCCACCAAAGCGTGCAGAGCGCTTCGTACCTCGTCGGAGCCCAGGACGTCATCGCTCACACTGTCCACGTCCACTCCGCAGGGCCGGTCGTCGTCCAGGCGCGGCACGAGCCCGCGGATCGCGCGGTGCAGGAGAGCGGGTCCGCGTCCCACGGTCGCCGGGGCCGCCAGGTCCACGGCCTGTGCCGCGGCCAGGGCCTCGACCGCGAGCAGCTGCCGCAGCCTGACCAGCATCGTCGTCAGCCGTCGCGCCCCGAGCGCCGCGTTGGTCGAGTCGTCCTCGACCGCGTCCGCGCCGTGCCGGGGGTCGGTGCACACGGGCGCGGACAGGGCACGGATCTCGGCGACGAGCGCCTGTGCCGTCTTGGACAGCGGCGCGAAACCCGAACGCTCCGGACCGTACGACGAGAGGTTCGCGGGCAGTCCGCTGACGGCGGGATTCAGCAGCCGCCGCATGCGCTCGGCCGATATCGCCGCGGTCTGCGTCAGCGCCAGCGCGACGGTGTCGAAGCCGAGGGCCAGGGCCGGGGTGTGGAAGTTGCCGGACGAGAGGATCTCCCCGGTGTCGGCCAGCACCACCGGGTTGTCGCCGCAGCCGTTGAGCTCGGGTTCCAGCGCGGCCCGGGCGAAGTCCAGGGCGGCGTGCAGCGCTCCGTGCACCTGGGCTGCGCAGCGCAGGCTCACGGGGTCCTGGACGCGCCTCGCGTGCAGGGGATCAGCCAGTTCGCCGCCGTCCAGCAGCGCGAGCAGTTCGCCGGCCGCCCTGGCCTGACCGGGGGCCGGACGCAGGCCCAGTACGCGGGTGTCGAGCGGGCTCGTGTTCGCTCGGAACCCCTCGAAGGTGAGGGCCGTGACCGCCTGGGCGAGGGTGAGGACGGCCGCCGCCTCGTGGAGTGCGAGGGCGCCGACGCCAGCGGCCAGCGGGCTCGCGCTGCACAGCACATGCCCGTCCTTGGGCCCCAGTTCGGCGGGGGCCAGTCCGGCCCGCCGCAGTGCCCGAGACCCGTCGAGCACCTCACCGGACACCTCTGCCCGGCCCTCGCCGATGACGACCAGGCCGACATGGGCCATCTGGCACAGGTCGGAGGCGCCGATCGACCCCACCTCGGGGATCACCGGGTGCACCCCTGAGTTGAGCATGGAGACCAGCAGCGGCACGATCTCCGGCCGCACTCCGCTGCCGCCGCCCGCGATGCCGTTCACCCGGGCCAGCAGGGCGGCGCGTACGACGGGGACAGGCAGCGGATCGCCCACCGCGTTGGCCCGGCCCCGGACCGTGCGCACGCTGAACTCGCCGAGTTCGGCCCGCGGCAGCGCGTACGACGACCGGCTGCCGAGACCCGTCGTCAGGCCGTACGTCGGCACCTCACGGTCGACCACGTCGTCGACGACCGCGCGGTCGCGCTCCAGCCGGGGCAGGACCTCCTCGGCCAACGCGACCCGGGCGCCGCGCAGGGCGACGGCGGCGACGTCGTCGCAGGCGAGGGCGCGCCCGTCGAGGACCACGGCGTCAGCCGCGACTGCCGGGGTAGGAGCGGAAAACGTACCGGTCATGAGAACCGCAGGTTCTGCCCGAGGCCACGCTCTTCGGCCTTCTTGAGCATGGCCGCGCCCAGCGCGATGTCGGACAACGAGAGGCCGCGATGCCAGAACAGGATGGTCTCGTCGTCGCGCTCACGGCCGGGCTTGTCGCCGACGACGATCTCGCACAGCTCCCCGTACAGGGTCTCCTCGCTGAGCCGCCCCGACTCGACATGCGCGCGCAGGGCACCGAACGGCCCGGACCGGCACTGGCCCCAGTCGTCGACGACGACCTTGTCCATGATGTCGGTGAGGGAGAGTTCGACCGCGCTCATCGTTCCGTACGGTACGACAAGCGCTCCCGGAGCGATCCACTCCGTCTTGAGCAGGGGCTCGGGCCGTTCCAGCCGGGACGCCTCCACGACGATGTCCGCGCCCTCGACGCACGACTTCCAGTCGTCCGTGACGGTCACGGGCTTGCCGAGATCGCGCTCCAGCCGCTCGGCGAAGGCCTCACGGCTCTCCGGACGGCGCGAGTGGACACGTATCTCGTCGAAGTCGAAGATCCGGTCGAGCAGGCGGACGTTCCAGTACGAGGTGGCGCGGGCGCCGATGTGCCCCAGCACCTTGGAGCCGGGGCGGGCCAGCTCCCGCGCCCCGAGCGCGGTGAGCGCACCGGTGCGCATCTCGGTGATGGCCGTGGCGTCGACCACCGCCACCGGCATGCCCGTACGCGGGTCGAAGAGGTTGAGCAGCGCCATCTCGGAGGGCAGCCCGGCCTTGTAGTTGCCGACGTAGTCGCCCACAATCTTGACTCCGGCCAGCCCCAGTGGCGCGATATAGCCGCGCAGGACGTTGAAATGGCCGTTGAACGAGGGATCGGGCGTGAGGTGGACCCGTGGTTCGATGACCGTCTCCCCGCGGCCCTGAGCACGCAGCCCCTGCTCGACGGCGTCGAGCACCTCGGTGTCGTCAAGTTCGAGCTGTTCGATGTCCGAGCCGTTCAGGAACGTGAACCAAACCGGGTCAAACGCCTGCATTCCGGGCACCCTTTCACTTTCTTCGGACGAACGTAACGTCCCGTTTACAAAAGGGGATTGACTGTAATTCAGCCACACACAACTCTGCATGACCATATGCAGTCGGGTAAGGGGCAGCTTTGATCAGATTCGACGCGGTGAGCAAAAACTATCCCAACGGCACGACAGCCGTGGACGAGCTGTCGCTGGAGTTGGCGGAGGGCGGCATCACGGTCCTGGTCGGCCCTTCCGGCTGCGGCAAGACCACGACTCTGCGCATGGTCAACCGCATGGTGGAGCCGACGGCCGGCACGGTGAGCCTGCGCGGCCAGAACATCCGGGAGATCGCCGCCCCGGAGCTGCGCCGGGGCATCGGCTATGTGATCCAGCACGCGGGGCTGTTCCCGCACCGCACGGTGCTGGACAACATAGCGACCGTGCCGCTGCTGCTCGGCTGGGGCAAGAAGAAGGCGCGCTCGCGGGCGGCGGAGCTGCTGGAGCTCGTGGGGCTGCCGGCCGCCATGGCCAAGCGCTATCCGTACCAGCTCTCCGGCGGACAGCAGCAGCGTGTCGGGGTGGCCAGGGCGCTGGGCGCGGACCCGCCGGTGCTGCTGATGGACGAGCCGTTCAGCGCGGTCGACCCCATCGTCCGGGGGGAGCTGCAGGCGGAGTTCATCCGGCTGCAGAAGGAACTGAACAAGACGATCGTCTTCGTCACCCATGACATCGACGAGGCGATCAAGCTCGGCGACCACATCGCGGTGCTCCGCACCGGGGGCAAGCTCGCGCAGTTCGACACCCCGGAGCGGCTGCTCGCGCATCCCGCCGACGACTTCGTGGCCGATTTCGTCGGCCAGGACCGTGGCATCCGCCGACTGTCCTTCGTCAAGGCGGCCGATCTGCCGCTGCGGGAGGGGCTGGTCCTGCCGGCCGACTCCCCGGTGGCCCGGGCCCGGGCCGCGAGCGAACCCTGGGTGCTCGTCGTCGACGGGGACCGTCGGCCGCTCGGCTGGGCCGCGGTCGCCGATCTGCCGAACGGCGGCACCCTCGCGGACGCCGCGCTGACCCCGCTCGGCCACACGTTCAGCCTGGCCGGCGACTCGGCCCGGGCCGCCCTCGACGCGGCCCTGCTGTCCCCGTCCCGGCTCGCGGTGGGCGTGGACCCCCAGGGCGCGGTAGTCGGGGTCGCGGACGCGTACGAGCTGTCCGCGGCGATGACCGGGGACGGCGCTGTCGGCGACGCGGCGGTCGAGAAGAGCACGGCCGAGGAGTCCCCGGCGGGCGGCGAGTCGGCCGACGTGGCGACCGCCGAGGACGCGGTGTCCAAGGTGCAGGTCGCCAAGGGTGACAAGGGAAGCGGCAGCGACTCCGCCGACAGCGCGGGCGCGGGCGGTGATGGGCGATGAGAGACGACGAACCCCTCATACGCTGGGACTGGATCGGCGATCACATCGGCGAGCTGGCCGACTACACCGGCGTCCATCTGCGGCTCGGACTCCTGCCGGTGCTCTTCGGACTGCTCATCTCCGTGCCACTCGGCATCCTCTGCCACCGCTGGCGGTGGATCTACCCGCCGACCCTGACCGCGGCCAACGTGCTGTACTCGATCCCGTCGCTGGCCCTGTTCATGATCTTCGTGCGCTACACGGGGCTGACCGAACGCACGGTCATGATCCCGCTGACGCTCTACACACTGTCGGTGCTCATACCCAACGTCGTGGACGGACTGGCCTCGGTCCCCGAACCGGTACGGCAGGCGGCCACCGCCATGGGATTCAGCACGGTACGCCGTGTCGTCCAGGTCGAGCTGCCGATCGCCGTACCCGTCGTCGTGGCCGGCGTCCGGGTCGCCGCCGTCTCGTCCATCAGCCTCGTCGCCGTGGGGCAGCTGATCGGACAGGGCGGCCTCGGTTACTACATCACCCGGGGACTCCAGCTCGACTTCCCGACCCCGATCATCACCGCGACCGTACTGATCATGCTGCTGGCCCTCGTCACCGACGCACTGCTCGTGCTGGCACAGCGGCTGCTCACACCATGGGCGCGTGGGAAGGGGGCGACGGCGTGAACGACTTCCTGAACCAGATCGAGCTGGTGGGCGACTGGCTGACGTCGTCCCAGCAGTGGCGCGGGGACGACGGCATCCCGAACCGGCTCGCGGAGCATCTGACGTACAGCGGCATCTCACTGGTGTTCGCCACCCTGATCGGGCTGACGTTCGGACTGCTGGTCGGGCACACCGGCCGGGGCGCGTTCGCCGTCGCGAGCGTGGCGAACCTCGCGCGGGCCATCCCCACCTTCGGTCTGGTCGTCCTCGTCGTCACGGTCGCCGGGCTGAGCACCACGCCGGTGCTGGTCGCCCTGGTCGCGCTGGCGGTCCCGCCGATCCTCATCAACACCTTCGAGGGCGTACGCGGCGTGGACCCCGACACCAGGGACGCGGCGCGCGGGATGGGCATGACCGGCTGGGAGGTCCTGCTGAAGGTCGAGGTGCCGATGGCGCTGCCGCTGATCCTGCTCGGGCTGCGGGTCGCCGCGATCCAGGTCGTGGCCACGGCGACCGTCGCCGCGTACCCCGGTCTCGGCGGTCTGGGGCGCTTCATCGTCGACGGACTCGCCCGCAACAACTACGAACTGGTCATCGGCGGCTCCGCCGTCGTCGTCATGCTGGCGCTCGTCGTCCAGGCCGTCTTCACCGCGCTGCGGCGCGTCGTCGTCTCGCCGGGGCTCCAGCCCTCGGCGACCAAGTCCTGATTTCCAGAGTTCCTGAATTCCCGAACTCCCACGCTCCTGAAGGCCCCGGGAGCTCTTGAAGGCCCGGAGAGCTCCTCTGAGGGCTCACAAGAAAGGAAACACCCATGAAAGCCATCGTCCGCGCCACCGCGTTCGGCCTCATCACCACGTTCGCCCTGACCGCCTGCGGAGGGGGCGGCGACAGCGACGACAACCCGCTGTCGGGCGGCAGCGAGGACAGCGGAGGCGGCAAATCCATCGTCGTCGGCTCGGCGAACTTCCCCGAGAACCAGCTCCTCGCCGAGATCTACGCCCAGGCCCTGGAGGACAAGGGCCTGAAAGTGACCCGCAAGTTCGACATCGGAGCCCGCGAGGTGTACTACGACCAGGTGGTCAAGGGCGGCATCGGTGTCTTCCCCGAGTACAACGGCGCGCTGCTGTCCGTCGCGGTCGACAAGAAGAGCACCGCCACCAGCACGGAGGAGATCAACGCGGAGCTGAAGGCGAAGCTCCCGAAGTCCGTGGAGATACTCGACTCCGCCGCGGCCGAGGACAAGGACTCGGTCACGGTCACCGCCGAGACCGCGGCCAAGCACAACCTCAAGACCCTGGCGGACCTGAAGCCGGTCGCGAAGGACATGACCATCGGTGCCGGTTCGGAGTTCAAGACCCGCACGCAGGGCGGTGTCGGTCTGAAGACGGTCTACGGCGTCGAGTTCGGGAAGTTCCAGCCGCTGGACGCGGGTGCCCAGAGCACCCTGCTGAAGCTGCTGAAGGACAACAAGGTGCAGGCCGCCAACCTGTACACGACCGACCCCGCCATCGTCGAGGACAAGCTGGTCGTTCTGGAGGACCCGAAGAACCTCTTCTCCTCGCAGAACGTCACCCCCCTCGTCTACAAGTCCGCGGTCGACGACAAGGCCAAGGCGGCCCTCAACGCCCTCTCGGCCAAGCTCACCACCGAGGACCTGCTGGAGATGATGAAGAAGCTCGTCAATGACAAGGAGGACGCCTCCGACGTCGCCAAGGAATGGCTGACGAACGCCGGCCTCGCCGGCTGACACCGACGGCCGCCCGGACCTTCCACACCGATAGCGGAAGGTCCGGCCCGCCGGGCGAAGAGCCGGCACGCCTGGCGAAGGCCCGGCACGCCGGCAAGGAGTCAGGCAGGGCCCGTGACGAGTCCGCGGCAGGAAGGGGGACCAAGGTGACCGACACGGACGGGACCGGCGTCGGGGCCGGCGCGCCCCAGGGGGCCGTCGAGCCCGCGCGGCTGCACCAGCTGTTCGAGGGGCGCCGGCTGACGCCCACACAGCGCCGTATCGCCCACTGTCTGGTCCGGCAGACAGCCGCCGCACCCTTCTTGTCGAGCGTGGAACTGGCTCAACTGGCCGGGGTGAGCCAGCCGTCGGTGACCCGCTTCGCGGTCGCCCTCGGCTTCGACGGATACCCGGCCCTGCGCAGGCACCTGCGGGACGTGGCACCCGCCGGGCCGACCGTGGACGCGCGGCCGGCCAACCCCTACCAGCAGGCGGTACGGGCCGAGATCCACCATCTGCTCCAACTCGCGTCCCTGCTCGCCGACGCGGGACCCGTGGAACGCGCGGGACGGCTGCTCGCCGCCTCGCGGCCCCTGCCCGTGCTCGGACTGCGTGCCTCCGCGGCCCAGGCCCGAGGCTTCGCCTACTTCGCGGCCAAGGTCCACCCGGACGTACGTCTGCTCGACGAGGGAGGCTCACGCCTCGCCGACCGCATCGACATGGCCAAGAACGCCGGAGCGAGCGCCCTCATGTGCTTCGCCCTGCCGCGCCACCCGGCCGAACTCCTCGCCGCGCTCGACCACGCCCGCGCGACGGGACTGACCGTCGTGACGATCGCCGACGGCACCTTCGCCCCGGTGGCCGCCCACAGCGACCTGCTCCTGCCGGCCGCCGTCGGCACCGACCTGGTCTTCGACACGGTGAGCGCCCCCATGCTCCTCGGCCAGGTCCTCCTGGAAGCGATGTGCGACGCCCTGCCCGACGCCCAGGCCCGCCTGGAGGAGTTCGACACACGGGCGGCCGCACGGGGCCTGTTCGTCGACTGACCGGCCCGGGCGAGCGCCGCGCGACGGGATGCTCCAGTGACACCGGTCGCGGGCGCTGTCCCGACACCGGGCACGGGCGCCGTGCCGGCCGCGGTCACCAGGCGCGTACGGTAAGGTTCACCTGCGTGTTCACGCGGAACTCCGCGACGAAGCGCATCGGGACGTGGCGCAGCTTGGTAGCGCACTTGACTGGGGGTCAAGGGGTCGCAGGTTCAAATCCTGTCGTCCCGACAGAGCGAAGGGTCTTCGCAGGCGAGAGCCTGTGAGGGCCCTTTTCGCGTGCGGGTTCGCGTGCGGGCGTTGTGCCGATGCTCAGCATCGTCGGGGGAGGGGTGAGTGCCTCTGGCTGGAACCGATCATCATCAACGTCCGATATTTCGTTCGTAGTTCGAAGTTTCGGTGCCGAAAATAGAGCCGTGTCCGAAGCGCGTCAAGACCCTTGCCGTGAACCCGCGTTGTGGGCCGCCGGCCCGACACCGCGTGCTTCCGCCGCGTTACTCAAACGTGACGTCCTCCTGTTGTCGACCCTCTTGACCGGCATGAATTGTTAGCGCTCACAATGACCTCCGCAATCACCAGCCGACTTCCAGGGAGGTACGACCATGGCGTTCGCGACGCCCCAACTCGCCTCCGTGGCACCAGTCGTGGAGCTCCCGCCCGGAGAGTTACCCGGCTCGGCGGCGGGCCGGTTGCCGTCGTTGCGGGCCGGGCCCCTCCGCACGGAGACGTCCACGGGTGTCACAGAAATCTTCCGGTATACGACCGCCAAGGAGGTGCGGCCATGGCACAATCGCAGCTTCGGCCGCCCACCATGGCCGATGTCGCGCGACTGGCGGGCGTGTCCCACCAGACTGTTTCCCGTGTTCTGGGGGATCACCCCAACGTGCGGGACGAGACTCGGGCCAGGGTGCTGCACGCGATCGAGGAAATGGGCTACCGCCGCAACTCCTCCGCACGAGCCCTGGTCACCCGGCGCACTCGGACCCTGGGTGTCGTCGCCTCCGACACGACGCTCTACGGTCCCGCCAGCACCCTCTTCGCACTCGAGGAGGCGGCGCGTGCCGAGGGCTACCTCGTCTCCACGGTCAGTCTGCGCAAACTGACCGTCGATGCGCTGTCCGAAGCCCTGGACCACCTCAGTGAGGGCGGGGTGGAGGGAGTGGTCGCCATCGCCCCGCAGCGGTCGGCGGTCGAGGCCCTCGCCGAACTCCGCCACCCGTTCCCGGTGGTGACCGTGGGCAGCGGACCGGGCGTGGGCATCCCCTGCGTCAACGTGGACCAGCTCATGGGTGCACGGCTGGCCACCGGTCATCTGCTGGCCGCCGGTCACCGTACGGTCTGGCATCTCGCCGGACCCGAGGACTGGCAGGAGGCGGCCGACCGGGCCGCCGGCTGGCGGGCGACCCTCGAACAGGCCGGTGTCGAGCCGCCGATGTCCCTGCGCGGGGACTGGAGTCCGTTGTCGGGCTACCGGGCGGGCCAGGAACTGGCCGGCTGGGTGGGCAGGGGGCTGACCGCGGTCTTCGTCGCCAACGACCAGATGGCACTGGGGGTGTTGCGGGCCCTTCGGGAAGCGGGCGTGCGCACCCCCCAGGACGTCGCGGTGGTCGGCTTCGACGACATACCGGAGTCGGAGTTCTTCGCCCCACCGCTCACCACCGTCCGGCAGGACTTCTCGGCGGTGGGCAAACGGAGCATCGCCCTGCTCCTGGACCTGATCGAGGGCCGTGACCCGGCCGGGACACCCCGGTTCGCCATCGAGCCCCAACTCGTGGTCCGCGCAAGCACTTTCCCGTACACCGCGGACCCGGGCGCAGCCCCCACCTGACACCGCGCACAGCACCCGACGGCCGATTTTCACCGCATCCGTATGGCCGATATGTCGAACAATGATCGACAGGCTGGACGAGGGCAGCCTGTCCCGGCGAGTAGCACGGCGTACCAGCAGGTCCCCCAGGGACCGGCTCTTCAAAGGAGAAGACACATGCTCAACAGAAGGAACTTCCTCACCGCGGCGGTCGGCGTGGCGGCGGCGGGCGGCCTGGCGGCCTGCGCCAAGGAGGACGAGGGCGGCTCGAGTTCCTCCGCCGGCGGCAGCGGTGGCAAGAAGATCACCCTCGGCTTCGCACAGGTCGGCTCGGAGAGCGGCTGGCGTACCGCCAACACCAAGTCGGTGAAGGAGGCGGCCAAGGAGGCCGGCTACAACCTCAAGTTCTCCGACGCCCAGCAGAAGCAGGAGAACCAGATCTCGGCGATCCGCAGCTACATCGCGCAGAAGGTGAACGTCATAGCCTTCTCGCCGGTGGTCGTCACGGGCTGGGACGCGGTGCTCAAGGAGGCCAAGTCCGCCAAGATCCCGGTCATCCTCACCGACCGCTCCATCGAGACCTCCGACGACTCCCTGTACGTGTCCTTCATCGGCTCCGACTTCACCGACGAGGGCCGGCGCGCGGCCAAGATGCTGGAGAAGGTCCTCGAGAAGGCCGGCCACAAGGGCGCGGTGAAGATCGCACAGCTGGAGGGCACCACCGGTGCCGCCCCCGCGATCGAGCGCGCCAAGGGCTTCAAGGAGATCATGGATGCCGATCACAAGGACGACTGGAAGGTCGTCGTCAGCCAGACCGGCGACTTCACCCGGGCCGGCGGCAAGCAGGTCATGGCGGCCTTCCTGCAGTCCAACCCGGACATCAACGTCCTCTACGCGCACAACGACGACATGGCCCTCGGCGCCATCCAGTCCATCGAGGCGGCCGGCAAGAAGCCCGGCAAGGACATCCTGATCGTCTCGGTCGACGGCGTGAAGGACGGCTTCGTCGCGATGTCCGAGGGCAAGATCAACGGCATCGTCGAGTGCAACCCGCTGCTCGGCCCCCAGCTGATGGAGCTCGTGAAGCAGGTCAACGACGGCGAGACGGTCGAGCGCCGGATCAAGACCAAGGAGGGCGACTTCCTGCAGGAGCAGGCCAAGGACGCGCTCCCGACCCGCAAGTACTGACCCAGGGGCGCCTCCCGCAGGTACTGACCCACGGGCGCTGACCCCGCAGGTACCGACCTACGGGTGCCGATCCGCAGTCACTGATCCGCGGGTGCCGATCCGCACGTACGGATCCGCAGGTATGGATCCGCGGGTGTCGACCCGCACGTACCGACCGACCGCACCCACCGCCAGGGAGCCTCCGTCCGGCCGAAGACCTCGGCTCAGGGGGCTCCCTGCGGGCCTGAACGAAATCCATGAGGAGCGCTGCCATGGCAGAGCCGCTGCCCGTCCTGGAGATGACGGGCATAGTCAAAGAGTTTCCGGGGGTACGGGCTCTGTCGGGTGTCGACTTCCGGCTCTTCCCCGGCGAGATCCACGCCCTGCTCGGCGAGAACGGCGCCGGAAAGTCCACTCTCATCAAGGTGCTGACCGGGGTCCACCCCCTGGACGGCGGCACCATCACCCTCAGCGGCACGACCGTACGGTTCGCCAGCCCGTCGCAGGCGCAGCAGGCCGGCGTCAGCACGGTCTATCAGGAGGTCAACCTCTGCCCCAATCTGTCGGTGGCGGAGAACATCTTCATCGGACGCGAACCCACCCGCTTCGGCCGCATCCAGTGGAAGCGGCTGCGTCGGGAGGCCGCCGAGCTGGTCGACCGGCTCGGCCTCGACATCGACGTCACCGCGCCCCTGTCCTCGTACCCGCTGGCCGTGCAGCAACTGGTCGCGATCGTACGGTCGGTGGGCACCGGGGACGCCGACGGCCAGGGGGCGGGCACCAAGGTGCTCATCCTCGACGAGCCGACCTCCAGCCTCGACCGCGACGAGGTCCTCGAACTCTTCGCCCTGATGCGGCGGTTGAAGGACGAGGGCGTCGCGATCCTCTTCGTGTCGCACTTCCTCGACCAGATCTACGAGGTCTGCGACCGGATGACCGTCCTGCGCAACGGCGCCCTGGTCGGCGAGCACATGGTCCGCGACCTCGACCAGGTCGGCCTCGTCCAGCTGATGATCGGCAAGGCCCTCGACCAGCTGGAGGAGCTGCACGACCAGCAACTCCACTCCGACGTGGGCGAACCGCTGCTCCAGGCCGACGGCCTCGGCCGCGTCGGCGGCATCGCCCCCTTCGACCTGGAGATCAAGAAGGGCGAGGTCATCGGACTCGCCGGACTCCTCGGATCCGGCCGCACCGAACTCGCCCGGCTGCTCTTCGGCGCCGACCACCCCGACAGCGGGCGGCTGACCATCGGCGGCAAGCAGGTCTCGATGAGTGCCCCGAACGACGCGATCGCCGCGGGCGTCGCGTTCTGCTCGGAGAACCGCAAGACCGAGGGCCTCGTACCGGACCTGACGGTGCGGGAGAACATCATCCTCGCCCTGCAGGCCACCCGCGGCTGGACCCGGCCCATCCCGGTCGCCCAGCGCGACGAACTCGTCGCCAAGTACATCAAGGCCCTGGACATCAGGCCCGCCAACCCCGAGGCCAGGGTCGGCCAGCTCAGCGGCGGCAACCAGCAGAAGGTGCTGCTCGCCCGCTGGCTGATCACCCAGCCGAAACTGCTGATCCTGGACGAGCCGACGCGCGGCATCGACATCGGCGCGAAGGCCGAGATCCAGAAGCTCGTGGTCTCGCTCTCCGAGGAGGGCATGGCCGTGCTGTACATCGCGGCTGAGCTGGAGGAGGTCCTGCGGCTCAGCCACACCATCGGAGTGCTGCGCGACCGCAAGCTGGTGGCGCAGCTCGTCAACGGGCCCGAGATCACCACCACCCGGATCCTGGAGACCATCGCGAGCGGAGAGCACCAGTGACCACCACTCCCCGATGGCGAGCGCTGACGCACCATCACCTGTTCTGGCCGGTCGCCGTGCTGGTCATCCTGCTGCTCGTCAACGTTCCCTTCACACCCGACTTCTTCGCCATCAAGATGACGGACGGCCACCTCTACGGCAGCCTCGTCTCGATCGTCCTGTTCGGCTCGCCCCTCATCCTGGTCGCGGTCGGCATGACCCTGGTCATCGCCACCGGCGGCATCGACCTCTCCGTCGGCGCAGTGGTCGCCATCACCGGCGCCCTGACCTGTTCGTACATCAGCGACCAGGCCGACCAGAGCGCCCTGTCCGGGGTGTTCCTGGCCCTGGGGATCGGGCTGGCGGCCGCCATCGTCTGCGGCCTCTGGAACGGCTTCCTGGTCGCCCGGATGGGCATCCAGCCGATCATCGCCACGCTGATCATCATGGTCGCCGGCCGCGGTGTCGCCCAGCTCATCACCGACGGGCAGATCATCACCGTCAACAGCGAGCCGTACAAGCTGATCGGCGGCGGCTACTGGCTGACTCTGCCCTTCTCCATCTTCATCGTGGCCGCCGTCGTCGCCGTCACCGTGGCCCTGACCCGCAAGACGGCCCTCGGCCTCCTCGTCGAGTCCGTCGGCGGCAACGCCGAGGCCAGCCGTCTGGTCGGTATCAGGTCCATGCGGATCAAGATCATGGTGTACGTGTTCTGCGCGCTGTGCGCCGGTATCGCGGGCCTGATGATCAGCTCCAACACCTCGGCCGCGGACGGCAACAACGCCGGTCTGTGGATCGAGCTCGACGCGATCCTCGCCGTGGTCATCGGCGGTACGTCGCTGCTCGGCGGCCGGTTCTCCATCGGCGGCACGGTCGTCGGCGCCCTCGTCATCCAGACCCTGACCACCACGATCTACACCATCGGCGTGCCGACCCAGACCAACCTGGTCTTCAAGGCCGCCGTCGTCATCATCGTCTGCCTGATGCAGTCGCCGAAGTTCCGCGCCAAGGTGTTCGGCGCGAAGCGCGGCGGCAAGCAGACCGCGGCACCGGCACCGGCGGAGACCGCCCCGGCGGCCGAGGCCTCTCCCAAGATGGAGGTGTCGTGATGAGCACGACCACCCAGCGGCCGACCGTGGCGGACAGCCGCACGGCAGGCAAGGCCGCGCGCGTACTCGGCGACCGGCGACTTCCCGTCCTGGTGACGGCCGGTCTCTTCCTCGTGATGTACGGCATCGGCCTGAGCCGGTACCAGAACTACGGGTTCGCCGAAGCACAGGTCTTCCTGAACCTGTTCATCGACAACAGCTATCTGCTGGTCGCGGCCGTCGGCGCCACCTTCGTCATCCTGTCCGGCGGCATCGACCTCTCCGTCGGCTCGGTCATCGGCTTCACGACCATGTTCACAGCATGGCTGGTGGAACGTCAGGGACTGCCGATCGTGGTGGTGATACCCATGGCACTCGCCGTGGGTGCCTTCGGCGGCTTCCTGATGGGCTATGTGATCCAGAACTTCGAGATCCAGCCCTTCATCGTGACCCTCGCCGGCCTCTTCCTCTTCCGGGGCCTGTGCCTGGTCATCAGCAAGGAGTCCATCTCCATCGGCGACTCCTCCGTGAGCAGCATGGCCCAGACCCAGGTGTCACTGGGCGGGGCCTTCCTCTCCATCGGGGCCATCGTGGCGCTGGTGGTACTGGCCGCGGCGTTCTACGTCCTGCACTACACGCGCTTCGGACGCCGGGTGTACGCCATCGGCGGCAACGAGCAGTCGGCCCTGCTGATGGGGCTTCCGCAGGGCGGCACCAAGATCGCCGTCTACACGATGAGCGGTTTCTGCTCGGCGCTCGCGGGTCTCCTGTTCACCCTCTACATCCAGTCCGGCGACCCGCTGCACGCCACCGGCATGGAGCTCGACGCCATCGCCGCGGTCGTCATCGGCGGCACGCTCCTCACCGGCGGCTCCGGCTATGTGATCGGCACCCTCTTCGGCGTCCTCGTCCTCGGCCTCATCAAGAGCCTCATCCAGTTCGAGGGCACACTGAGCTCGTGGTGGACGAAGATCGCAACGGGTGTACTCCTGTGCGCGTTCATCCTGATCCAACGAGCGATGACGAGCCGCAAGAAAGCCGTGGCGGGGGGAAGTTGACGGCTCCCTTCCGTCCGCGGCGCGGCGAGGGGCCACCTCAAGGGAGGTGGCCCCTCGCCGCTTGCCGTTGCCAACAGGGCTGCGGATACGGTGAGTTCGGTCAGGGTCTCAGGCCCGCAGCCCGTTCAGCAGCCGGTCCAGGGCCTGTTCGGTCCGAGCCTGCGCCTCCGGGTCCGTCACGCGGGCCAGCCACAGCGCGGCCTCGTTCATGGCTCCCGACAGCAGACGGGCCAGCGGTTCCACCGGCTGCTCGATGATGACCCCGGCCTCCACCAAGGCCTCCAGCGCCTCGCCCAGATGCCGGGCGGAGGACTCCTCGTCCATGGCCCGCCACTCGTCCCAGCCGAGCGCGGTCGGGGCGTCCACCAGCAGGATCCGGCGCACGGCCGGGTCGGACCCGGCGGCCAGGAAGGTCCGGCAACCGGCCCGTAGCCGCTCCCACGGGTCGTCGTACCGCTCGGCGGACTCCGCGACCCTCTCGCCGAGTTCGCGCTGCACCTCGGCGACCACGGCCCGGAAGAGCCCCGCCTTGCTCTCGAAGTGGTGGTAGGCCGCGCCCTTCGTGACCCCGACGGCCCGGGCCACCTCCGCGAGCACCACGTCGTGGTAGCCGTCGGCGGAGAACCGCCGACGCCCCTCGGCCAACAGCGCCCGCCGGGTCGCCGCCCGCTGCTCGGCCCTCGTGACAGCCATCCGCGCTCCACCTCATCGAGTTCGCATACCCCGGGTATGCTAACGTTCTTTTTCACATACCCCGGGTATGTGAAACGGGGTGTGCGAGCGGAGGAGAGCTGTCATGAAAGAGAGAGATGCCATGAAGACCCGGCTCAGCGGCTTCTACCCGGTGATCGCCACCCGTGACGTCGCCGCGTCGCGCGACTTCTACGTCCGTCACTTCGGGTTCGAGGCGACCTTCGAGGCCGACTGGTACGTGAGCCTCAGGCACACCGAGGCCCCGCAGTACGAACTCGCACTGCTCGACCACACCCACCCGACCCTCCCCGAAGGGCATCGCGTCCCCGTCCGGGGCGGGCTCCTGCTCAACTTCGAGGTCGAGGACGCCGACGCCGAACACCGGCGACTGGTCGAGGAGGCGGGCCTGCCCGTGCTCCTCACGCTGCGCACGGAGGAGTTCGGGCAGCGTCACTTCATCGTCGGGGCACCCGACGGCGTCATGGTCGACGTCATCACGAACGTCCCGGCCACCGGTGAGTACGCGGCCCAGTACGTTTCCGGCCGAGCCGAATAGAGGCGCCCGGGGCCAAGAGCCCCGGGCGCCTCTGCTGCTGAGGGTGGTGCGTCAGCCGTCAGCCGAGCACGATGCCGTAAGCCTTCGTGCCGGTGCGGTTGTCGTAGACGATGTCGCCCGTGGACTTCCTCCAGATCTTGATGCGGTACGTGTCGGGGGAGTCCGTGATGGTGATGCGGAAGGCGTAGCCGCCGGTGCCGTTCACCGTGCCGGAGCCTTGGTACTGGGCTTCGGAGCGGGTGACGACCAGCCAGTCCGAGGCGGTGGAGCGGAACTTCAGCTTGGCCGCCGCGAAGTCGAAGGTCGCGTTGCCGCTGGGCACGGTGTCCTTCGCCTTCTTGTACGCGGCGCCGAAGGAGAAGCCCGCGAGACCGGTCAGCGAGGGCTTCGCCGGGTAGGCGCCCGCCGGGGAGGAGATGACTCCTACGCCGGCGATCGGACCGGCCCCGCGGTCGTAGACGACCAGTTCGGGCAGCTGGGTGCTGTCCTTGCCGCCGTCGTCGTCGGTGACCGTGATCACCGGACGGTGGATGCCCGCCTTCTTGTAGGTGTGCGTGGCCTCGCAGCCGGTGGCGGTGACCTTGCCGGTGGTCGGGTCGGTGCCGTCCTTCCAGTCGACCTTGCACGTCTGGGTGTCGTCCGCCCCCAGGTCGGTGAACTCGGCCTTGACGGCCGCGCTCCTGCCGACGGACACCGCCGAGGCGGGCCCCGTGGCCGACGTGATCACCGGCGCCGCGTTGTCCACGGTCACGGTGAGCGTGTCACTGCTGCGGCCACCGGTCAGCGTCACCTCGTACGTACCGTCGTCGGCGCAGGTGATCGACGTGAGGATGGCCTCGGGGTCGGCGAACGTGCAGGGCGCTCCGGCCCCGACCGTCCAGCGTGGCCTGCCCGCCCCGGAGATCGTGCCCGTGACCGGGATCGCGGTGCCCTCCGTGCCCATCGCGTCCGGGCCCGCCCGGACGATGGTGACCGGGTCGATGCTCGACAGGGTCGGGACGACCTTCTTGATCAGGCCGTCGGCGTCGAACTCCAGCTTGTCGACGGTGGTTTCGCGGTTCGTGCCGTCCCCGCCGGGGATGGCGAAGCGGTGGTAGGCGATGTACCAGTCGTCGGTGTTCGGCACCTTGACCACCGAATGGTGGCCGGGGCCCTTGATGCCCAGGGACAGGTCCTTCTCCAGGATCACGCCCCGCTTGGTCCAGGGGCCCGTGGGCGAGGAGCCGGTCGCATAGGCGACGCGGTAGTTCTCGTCCCGGGTGTCGTTCTCCGACCACATGAAGTAGTAGGTGCCCTTGCGCTTGATGACGAAGGTGCCCTCGTTGTAGCCGCTGGGAGTCATGTCGGTGACCTTCGAGGCGTCGAAGGAGATCATGTCGTCGTTCAGCGGGACGGCGTACGCCCTGCCGTTGCCCCAGTAGAGGTACGGCGTGCCGTCGTCGTCGGTGAACACCGCCGGGTCGATCATCTGGCCCGGGTACAGGCCCGCCTTCAGCAGCGGCTTGCCCAGCACGTCCTTGAACGGACCGGTGGGCGAGTCGGACACCGCGACACCGATGTTCGCGTCGGCGCAGAAGTAGAAGTAGTACTTGCCGTTCCGCTCCTCGATCGCCGGCGCCCAGGCCCTGCTGTCGGCCCAGCCGACGTCAGGACCGAGGTCCAGGATGACGCCGTGGTCCTCCCAGTGCACCAGGTCCTTGGACGAGTACGCCTTGAACTGCGTGCCGCTCCAGCCCGGGAAGCCGTCGGTGGTCGGGTAGATGTAGAAGGTGTCGCCGAACCTCGTGATGTTCGGGTCGGCGTTGAGCCCAGGCAGCACCGGGCTCTTCATCTCGAGTGCCCTGACCGTCCAGGTGCGCTTCCTGCCGTCCGAGCCGGTCACCTCGTACTTCACGGGCTCGGTGAAGTCGTGCAGCGAGCCGGACGCGGGGCTGATCGACGCCCCGTGGGCGAGGCCGAACTCCGGTGCCAGGGCCGTGACATCACTGCCCTCCGCGAGTGGGAGCGTGATCCTGCTGTCCGCGTCGTCGATGATCGCGCCGACCTTCAGCGCGGGGTGGGTCGCCGAGGCGATCCCCGTGGTGTTCCCGCTCAGCTCCAGGACCTCGGCGGGCGACAGGGCCCGGTTGTAGATCCGGAAGTCGTCGACCTCGCCGCCGAAGTACGGGTCGGGGGAGTACATGGACCTGCCGATGTAGCCGGAGTAGCCCTTCGACGCGTCGTACAGCTCGGACGGCCTGATGGTGACGCCGGTCGCCCGGGCCGCCTCGACGCCGTCCACGTAGAGGACCGCCGTCTCGGTCGCGCCGTTCACCGTCACGGTGACGTGCTGCCACTCACCGGGGGTGAGCTGCGAGCCGCCGATCATCTGCTTCTCGCCCGACCAAGTGGCCTTGGTGATCGCGGAGAAGAGCTTGCCGCCGCCGTTGGACGGAGTGGCGAAGAGGTACTTGTCGCTGTCCGGGCCAAGACCGAACAGCCACTGGAAGTTGTCCCCGCCCTTCCACTTGGCGTACGTGGAGACGGTGACGCTGTCGGTGTTCCTGAGCACGCCGTTCGGGATCCGCACATACGGTGACGTGGTCGAACTGCTCGACCCGCCGGACATCTTGAACGAGCCGCCGTCCACGCCGGTCCCGAAGTCGGGCGTACGGACGTATGTGCCGTGGTAGCCGTGGCCGCTGGAGTCACGGGCGATGCTGCCGCCCGTCTCGTCGAAGCCGTAGTGCAGGACCAGGTCGGCGGGCACGTCGGGGCCCTCCGCCGAGACCGTGACCTCGGCCTCGGCCCGGAGCGCGGCGCCGTCGGGCAGGCTGCCCTTCACGGTGAACGTACCGGCCTGCGCGTACGCCGAGGCCGGGACGTCGTCCCAGGTGACGGAGACCGGACGCTCGACCCCGTCCGCGTACTCGGCGATGACCGTGCCCGGCAGGACCGGGGCGTCACCGATGCCCGTCGTGACCTTGACGTCCTCGACCGACTCGACGATCTGGTCCGGCTGGTAGGCATTCAGCAGCCGGTCGTACTCGGCCTGCGTGACCGGAAGTACCGTGCCGTGGCGGGGCCTTGACGGAAGGTCGTATCCCGTGGACGGGGTCCAGTTGCCCGAGGCGAGGTTCGTCGTCTCGAAGGGGATGTAGCCGCGGCCGCCGAACTCGTCGAGGAACGCGTACCACTTCTCCTCGGTGTTGGACTTGAACACCAGCGGTCCCTCGGCGGCGCTCATCGCGCCCTTGCCGATGCCCTCGGCCACGAAGTCCCAGGACTCGTCGAGGATCGAGTCGCTCTTCTCCTGGAAGATGAACTTGCTGTTGGGGGTCGAGGAGGAGTTGTTCCGCTCGTCCTTCGAAAGCCGGTAGTAGGTGTCACCCTGCTTGATCATCGTCGAGTCGATGACGGAGTAGCCGCGGTCGATCCACACCTTGGGCTCGCTGAAGGTGCGGAAGTCCCGGGTGGTCGCGTACATCATGCGGTTGTACGTGTCGCCCGAGTGCTCGGGGTTGTCGTACAGCTTCGACGCCCAGAAGACGACGTACGAGCCGAGCTTCTCGTCGTAGAACGCCTCCGGCGCCCAGGTGTTGCCGGCCGAGTCGGGCGAGACCTTGACCAGTCGCTGGTCGGTCCAGTGGACCAGGTCGGTTGACTCCCAGACCATGATGGACTTGCTGCCCGTGCGCTGGGACGCGTCCCAGTTGCCGTTGCCGTAGATCCGCAGGTCGGTGGCTATCTGGTAGAACTTGTCGCCCTCGGGGGAGCGGATGATGAACGGGTCGCGCAGGCCCTTCTCGCCGAGCGTGGAGGTCAGGACGGGCTTGCCGTCGTTCAACTCCCGCCATTTCAAAGGGTCGTCGCCCTTGCTGAGTGCCGCGTAGAGCTGCTCGCCGTCCGAGGTGCCCTCGCCGGTGAAGTAGCTGAACATATAGCCCTTGAGGGGTGCCTCGGCGGGGAGTTCGGGCACCTTCGCGGTGAGGACGCGGGTCGCCTGCGCGTCGCCCTTGGTGACGGTCGCGGTCAGCTCGACGGTCGTGCCGCCGTCGCCGTGCGCCGGGCGGTGGACGATGCCGTCGGCGGAGACGACGTCCGGCTTCGCGGAGGTCCAGCCGACCTTGGTGCCGTACGAACCGGTCGCCGGCAGGGTGATGTTGCCGCGCACGTCGTCGAGGTTGTCGACCTTCAGCGCCTCGGCGGCCTGCTCGGTTGCCGTGTCGTCGTCGAAGGCGGCCGGGACGGTGATGTCGAACGACTTGGTGTCGGTCACCGGCCCCTTCTTCAGGGTCGCCGTGAGCGTGGCGCGGCCGTCCGGCTCGCCGGCGGCGGGGCGCGTGACGGAACCCGAGTCCGACACCACCGAGGGTGTGTCGGACTTCCAGCTGATGGCGGAGCCGCCCGCCGTGCCCGTGGCCGGCAGGGTCAGGTCCGCGACGACGGCGCTCGTGTCGCCGAGGGTGAGGGCGGCCTTGTCGTCGGCCACGCCCCGGGTGGCGACGGGGAGGGAGAGCTGCTCGACCTCCGAGCCGGCCAACGCCCGGTCGTAGACCCGGAAGTCACGGATGCTGCCCTTGAAGAGCTTGTCGCCCGGGTACACCGACTTGCCGATGTAGTTGGCGGTCGTGGTGCCGGAACCGATGGAGCCGGGAGTGATGGTGACCGCGGTGTTGCGGGCCACCTCGACGCCGTCCTCGTACAGGACACCGGTGTTGCCGGTCTGGGTGTACGTGACCTGCTTCCACACGGCGCGGGTCATGGCGCGGGCGGGGGAGGGCTGGGTGGTCTGTTCCGTCGACCAGTTGCCGGAGGCGATGGAGGTCCGGAAGGTGCTGCCGGTGGTGAACAGATAGCCGTTGCCCGCGGAGCCGCTCGTGTTGCCGAAGCCGTAGACGAAGTACGGGGTGTTCTGCGCGGAGTCGACCTTCACGTCCATCGAGACGGAGATCGAGTTCATGCCGCTCATGATGTTGTCCGGCACCTTGACGTAGGTGTCGGAGCCGTTGAACGAGAGCCCCTCACCGGCGTCGGACCAGGTGGCGGCGCCGTTCACCGTGCCGGTCCGGCCGTTGCCGGAGGCGTCGGCCACGGTGGTGCCCGAGGCGGCGTCGAGCTTGTACCAGAGGGCCAGGCCGTCGGTGATGTCAGCGCTCTCGGCCGCGTCGGCGGGGGCTACTGGCCCGGCGAGTCCGAGGACCAGTGAGGCCGCGGTCAGTCCGGCGAGCCCTCCTGCCCAACGTCTCGTACGGCTACGGGGTCTCGCGAGTTGCATCGTTTCAACTTCCTCTGCTGAGACATGCCGGAAGGAAAGGATCGCGAGGTCTCAGCAGCGGGGCTCGTGCCGTTTCGCGTGTGTGACGTCGCGTTGCGAGAGTGTGAAGCGGTGTGAACGGGGGCGTCAAGAGGTTCCGAACAATGTCCGGCCGGTCGAACGGTTCGAGGACTTCGCGCAACACCCGTAGGTCCGCGTGACGTTCGTGGTTTTACGTCACGGAAAGCCGACCGGAACCAAACGCGTCAGAAGCGTTGACGCGTACCTCGTGCGTCCTTATCTTCTGGTCGAAGTTACGCACGCTGTACGGTATTTCGAACGGCGTGTTCATCGGAAGGGGACTCAGCGTGTTCCGTGCCCGTCACTGGTGCACCCTCGTGGCAGCGCTGCTCGTGATGCTCGCCTCGGTCGCCACGCAGCCCGCCACGGCCGCGGAGGGGCGGCCGTACACGAACCCCGTCAAGGCGCAGAAGGGCGCCGACCCCTGGCTGGAGTACTACAACGGCAACTACTACCTGGTCACCACGTCGTTCACCGGTGTGCTGACCATGCGGAAGTCGCCGACCCTGGCCGGTCTGTCCGTGGCCCCCAGCGTCCAGGTGTGGAGTGACACCACCTCCACCCGGAACACCAACTTCTGGGCCCCCGAACTGCACTTCGTCGACGGGCACTGGTACCTGTACTACTCCGCGGGGCAGAGCGGCGTCGCCTGCTGCGACTCCCAGCGCACCTACGTCCTGGAGAGTGTGGGCACCGATCCGATGGGCCCGTACACCTTCAAGAACCAGCTCACGGGCTCCAACCTCACTCCGGGCGGCTGGCTCATCGACGCCAGCGTCCTGCGGCACAACGGGAATCTGTATCTGCTGGGCAGCGGCTTCATCAACGGCAGTACGCAGAGCCTGGTCATCGCCCCGATGAGCAACCCGTACACGCTGAGCAGCTCCACCTTCAGCGTCATCTCCAGCCCGACGCTGGGCTGGGAGACCTCGGGCGGTGCCGTCAACGAGGGGCCCGAGCCGCTGTACCACGACGGCCGCACCTTCCTCACCTTCTCCGCCAGTCACTGCCAGACCGCGGACTACAAGCTCGGCCAGCTCGAACTGACCGGCAGCAACCCGCTGTTGGCGTCCGCCTGGACGAAGAAACAGACCCCCGTCTTCCAGCGCAACGACGCGGCCGGTGTCTACGGCCCCGGTCACAACGGGTTCTTCACCTCGCCCGACGGCACCGAGAACTGGATCGTCTACCACGGCAACAACACCGCGAACGGCGGCTGCGGCAACGGCCGGACCACCCGCGCCCAGAAGTTCACCTGGAACGCGGACGGCACGCCGAACTTCGGCACCCCGGTCGCCCTCGGCACCACGCTCCCCGGCCCGGCAGGGGAGACCGCGGCGACCCCGACGGCGTACACCCTCGTGAACCGCAACAGCGGCAAGTGCCTGGACGTGGCCGGTGGCAGCACCGCGGACGGCGCCAACATCTTCCAGTGGACCTGCACCGGCGGCGCCAACCAGAAGTGGCGGATCGAGGACCAGGGCAACGACACCAGCCGGCTGGTCAACGTGGCGACCGGCAAGGTCATGGACACCGCCGGCTGCGCCGCCGCAGACGGAACCGACATCGCCCAGTGGTCCTGGCTGAACAACAACTGCCAGAAGTACCGCCTCGTGTCCACGGCGACCGGTGACTACGTGCGGATCGTCAACGAGAGCACCGGCAAGGTCGCCGACGTCGCCAACTGCGGTACGGGCGACGGCGTCGACGTGCGCCAGTGGACCTGGCTCAACAACACCTGCCAGCAGTGGCAGTTCAAGCCCACGACGTGACCGACGACGTGACCGAGGCGCGTCCGGCTCGACCGACGCGTTCGACGTGATCGGGACGCACGTGATCGAGAGACATTCGATGTGATCGAGAGGAACTCAGTGAGACGCACGATCGCAAGGGTGGTCACGGCGCTGCTCGTCACCCTGGCCGCCCTGACCTCCGGCATCGCCGAGGCCGCCGCCCCCGCCTCGCCCGCCGTCACCTTCACCAACCCGATCGCCGAACAGCGCGCCGACCCGCACATCTTCAAACACACCGACGGCTACTACTACTTCACCGCCACCGTGCCCGCGTACGACAGGATCGTCATGCGGCGGGCCACCACGCTCCAGGGCCTGTCCACCGCCACCGAGACGACGATCTGGACGAAGCACGCCAGCGGTGAGATGGGCGCGCACATCTGGGCGCCGGAGATCCACTTCATCGACGGCAAGTGGTACGTCTACTTCGCCGCCGGCGCCACCAACGACATCTGGAAGATCCGGCCGTACGTCCTGGAGACCAGCGCCGCCAACCCGCTGACCGGGACCTGGACCGAGAAGGGCCGTATCGCCCTGCCGCTGGACACCTTCTCGCTCGACGCGACGACCTTCACCGTCGGCGGCACCCGCTATCTGAGCTGGGCGCAGAACGACCCGGCGGTCGGCACCGGAACCAGCGTCTACCTCGCCCCGATGTCCAACCCCTGGACCATCAGCGGCACTCCGGCGCGCATCTCCACCCCGACGCTCTCATGGGAGATCGTCGGTCACCGAGTCAACGAAGGTCCGGCCGTCATCCAGCGGAACGGCAAGGTCTTCATGACCTTCTCGGCCAGCGCCACCGACGCCAACTACTGCCTCGGCCTGCTGACCGCCAACGCCACCGCCGACCTGATGAACCCGGCCTCCTGGACGAAGACCCAGACCCCGGTCTTCAAGAGCAACGACGCGACCGGCCAGTACGGCCCGGGCCACAACACCTTCACCACGTCCGAGGACGGAAAGTCCGACGTCCTCGTCTACCACGACCGCAACTACAAGGACATCAGCGGCGACCCCCTCAACGACCCCAACCGCCGTACGCGCTACCAGAAGCTGTACTGGAACGCCGACGGCACGCCCAACCTCGGCATCCCGGTGGCCGACGGTGTCACCCCGGTCCGCTTCTCCTCGTACAACTTCCCCGACCGGTTCATCCGGCACTGGGAGTACCGGGCGAAGATCGAGCCGAACGTCACCAACCTCGCGGACTCCCAGTTCCGTGTCGTGACCGGGCTTGCCGGCACCGGGACCGTCTCCCTGGAGTCGGCGAACTTCCCGGGGTACTACCTCCGCCACCGGAGCAACGGTGAGGTGTGGGTGGACAAGAGTGACGGGAGTACGGCCTTCAAGGGTGACGCGAGCTTCTACCGTCGGGCGGGGCTGGCCGATGCGGCGGCGGGGGTTTCGTTCGAGTCGTACAACGTGGCGGGCAGCTACATCCGGCACTACAACTATCTGCTCGTCACGCAGCCGGCCGACACGACGACTGCCAGGGCTGACGCCACGTTCTACGCCGAGTAGGCGGGGGGTTCGTTCGTCGGTTGCCGGGTGCGGGTCGTTCGTGGCTGGTCGCGCAGTTCCCCGCGCCCCTTAGGGGGCCAAGGGAAGCCTCATTGCGAAGGTCGTCTCGCCCTGGCGGCTTGTCAGGGTGATCGTGCCGCCGTGGGCCTGGACCAGGGAGCGGGCTACCGCCAGGCCCAGGCCGCTGCCTCCGCGGTCTCGGCTGCGGGCCTTGTCGATGCGGAAGAAGCGGTCGAAGACGCGCTCCTGGTCGGCGGCCGGAATGCCGGGACCGGAGTCGGTGACCCGGACGATCGCCGCGCCGGACTCGACGGACACCTCCACGGACACCTCCGTACCGGCCGGGGTGTGCACGGCCGCGTTGGTGAGGAGGTTGTCCAGGACCTGGCGGATACGCAGGGCGTCGAGGCGCAGCCGCACCGGACCGGGACCGGCCGTCACGGTCAGCGGATGGTCCGGGCGGGCCGCGCGGAACGCCTCCGCGGCCTGGCGCACCAGCTCCGCCAGATCCGCGTCCTCCAGCCGCACCGGTGCCTCCACCTCGGCGGCGTCCAGCCGGGCGAGCAGCAGCAGGTCGTCCAGGAGCACGCCCATCCTGGCCGCCTCGGCACGCAGCCGGGCCAGGTGCTTCTCCCGTTCCTCGGGCTCGTTGGCCGCCGCGTACTGGAATAGGTCCGCGTAGCCGCGTACGGACATCAGGGGTGTACGCAGCTCGTGCGAGGCGTCCGCGACGAACCTGCGCAGCCGCTGCTCGGCCTCCGTGCGGACGGCCAGCGAGTCGTCGATGTGCTCCAGCATGGTGTTGAAGGCGGTCCGCAGCTCCTCGACCTCAGGGCCGCCGTTCCCGCGGTCGGCGCGCACCGGAAGCCGCGCCGAGTCGGTGAAGTCGTGCGAGGTGATGCCGCGGGCCGTGTGCGCCATGTCGCTGAGCGGCTTCAGGCCCCGCCGAAGCACCGCACGGCCGAACACCACGAGCCCCACCAGCGCGAGGGCGAAGGCGACGACCTGGACCGTGGCCAGCTGGTCCATGGTGTCCTCGATGTCGTCCATGGGCGCCGCGGTGACCAGCACCACCCCGGGTTCGGCCTCGCACGCACGCAGCCGGTAGGTGCCCTTCCCCTTGATGTGCGCGGTGCGGAACAGCGGGTCGTGGCCCGAGGCCCGCAGTGCCTCGGCGACGGTGGCGAGCTCATCGGCGTCCGCCGGTACGTCCGCCGGCTTGCGGAGGACGGCCGAGTCGGTCGAGACCTCGTACGAGGCGGTGTACCAGCCGTAGTACGGCTTGCCCTGCACGGTGCCGTACGCCGTGACGTCCTTGGACTGGGTGATCTGGACCAGCTTCATCTGGTCGTTGAGCTGGCGTTCCAGATAGCCCCGCATGTACATCGACAGCGACGCCCCGACCACGGCGAACACGACCAGCGAGAGCACCCCCATACCGAGGGCCAGCCGGGTGCCCAGGCGGAGCCTGCGGTAGGTCTCCCTGAAGCGACGGATCACTCGGCGACCTGCCGCACCACGTAACCGACGCCCCGCACGGTGTGGATGAGCGGTGCCTCGTCCGTGTCGGCGAGGCCGGTCCCGTCGAGCTTGCGGCGCAGCCGGCTGATGACCAGCTCCACCACGTTCGACCGGCCGCCGAAGCCGTACTCCCAGACATGGTCGAGGATCTGCGCCTTGGTGAGCACGGTCGGCGACTTCCGCATCAGATAGCGGAGCACCTCGTACTCGGTCGGGGTGAGCGTCAGCAACCGGTCGCCGCGGCGCACCTCGCGGGTGTCCTCGTCCATGGTCAGGTCCGCGACGCTCAGCACCGACCGCTGGAAGGCCGGTCCCGCGCTGCGGCGCAGCACGGTCCGCAGCCGGGCCATGAGTTCCTCCACCGCGAACGGCTTCACCAGGTAGTCGTCGCCGCCCCTGGTCAGGCCCGCGACCCGGTCGGCCACGCCGTCCCGCGCGGTCAGGAACACCACGGGCACCATCGTCCCGGACAGCCGCAGCCGGTCGAGCACGGCGAAGCCGTCGAGCCCGGGCAACATGAGGTCGAGCACCACGATGTCCGGATGGAAGTCCGCGGCCCGGTGCAGCGCCTCCTCGCCGGAGTTCGCGGTCACCGCCTCCCAGCCCTCGTAGCGGGCGACCGTCGCGACCAGGTCGGCGATGGGCGGGTCGTCGTCCACGACGAGAAGTCGTACTTTTTCCACGTGCCCATAGTGCTTTACGCGCCTCCCGACGCCATAGCCGCGGGCCTGTCTACTTCATATCGATAAAAACTTGAAAGTTGACCGACAGGAAAACGACAGCCCCCGCCAGGCAGGCTCGGAGTCCCAGGACCCGATCTAGGAGTTGCCGTCCGTGACTACTGTCCAGACGACCGTTCCGCCGCCTCCCGCGGCTGTACGCCCCAAGGTGGTGGCCCGCGCCGGCCTGTACGGCGTGCTGGCCGTGAACGTCGCCGTGGTGACCGTGTTCTTCGTCCAGGCCGGGTTCGCCTCGAACGCCCTCATCGTCATCGGCCGGCTCCTCGGTCTGTACGGCGCTCTCCTCATGGCCTTTCAGCTGCTGCTGGTCGCCCGCCTGCCGTGGCTCGACCGCCGCATCGGCATGGACCGGCTGACCTCCTGGCACCGCTGGGTCGGCTTCGGCCTGCTGTGGACGCTGCTGGGGCACGCCGTGTTCATCACCTTCGGCTACGCCGACTCCTCCGGCATGGACCCGGTGAGCCAGCTCGTGGACCTCGCCGAGACCGTCGAGGGCGTGCTGCGCGCCGTCGTCGCGCTGGTGCTGATCCTCGTGATCGGCGGTGTCTCGGCCCGCTACGCCCGCCGAAGGCTGGCCTACGAGACCTGGCACTTCATCCACCTGTACACGTACCTCGCGGTCGTGCTGGCCTTCACGCACCAGGTCGCGGTGGGTACGACCTTCACCGCGTCGTCCTTCGCCACGGCCTACTGGTACGGCGTGTGGGGCGTGGCGCTCGGCGCGGTCGCCCTGGGCCGGCTCGTGCTGCCGCTGTGGCGGAACATGCGCCACCAGCTGCGGGTCTCGGCCGTGGTGCCCGAGTCCGACAACGTCGTGTCGATCTACATGACGGGCCGCGACCTGGACCGGCTGCCGGCGCGCGCGGGCCAGTTCTTCCTGTGGCGGTTCCTGACCAAGGACCGGTGGTGGCAGGCCAACCCGTTCTCCCTGTCGGCGGCACCCGACGGCCGGACACTGCGGCTCACCGCCAAGGTCGCGGGCGACGGCACCGCGGGCCTGCGGCACCTGAAGGTGGGCACGCGGGTCTTCGCCGAGGGCCCGTACGGCGCCTTCACCGCGATGCACCGGACCCGGCCGGAGGCCGTACTGATCGCCGGCGGCGTGGGTGTCACCCCCATCCGGGCCCTGCTGGAGGAGGTGGAAGGGCACGCGGTGGTCATCTACCGGGTGTCCACGGACCGGGACGCGGTCCTCTACGACGAGCTGCGGGAACTCGCCCAGGCCAAGGGCGCCGAGCTGCACCTGGTGTCCGGGCCGGTCAGCCCCGACAAGCTGGCGCCGCACGAGCTCGTACGGCTCGTGCCGGACATCGGCGACCGGGACGTCTTCCTGTGCGGGCCGCCGCCGATGATGAACGCGGTGCTGGGCAGCCTGCGCGAGCTGAACGTGCCCAAGCAGCAGATCCACTTCGAGCGCTTCAGCCTGGCGGGATGAGAGAGACACCGTGAAACGAGCCATTCCTGTCCTGGTCCTGACCGTCGCGGGTCTGATCCCGGTGTGGCGCTACGCGCCCTCGACCGACACGTCGTCCACCACGGAGGTCGCCGAACCCGCCTCGACACCTTCCACGTCCTCCTCGGGGGGTACCTCGAACCAGGTCGTCGCCGGTTCGACCATCAAGACCGAGAAGGGTCCCGTACAGGTCGAGGTGACCTTCGACGGCGACAAGATCAGCTCCGTACGGATGCTGCAGCAGCCGAACCATCCCCAGACCAAGGCCGCCGTCCCGAAGCTGATCGCGGAGACGCTCACGGCGCAGAGCGCCGACATCGACGCGGTGTCCGGCGCCACGATCACCAGTGAGGGGTACGTCGAGTCGCTCCAGGCGGCCATCGACGCGAAGCCGGCGTCTTCCTCGTCGTCTTCGTCCTCCTCCTCTTCTTCGTCCTCGCCATCCGCCTCCGCCGCCGCCTCCCAGGTCGTCGCGGGTTCGGCCGTCGGCACGGAGAAGGGCACCGTGCAGGTGGAGGTGACCTTCGAGGGCGACAAGATCGACGCGGTGCGGATGCTGCAGCAGCCGAACCACCCGCAGACGAAGGCGGCGGTTCCGAAGCTGATCGCGGAGACGCTGGAGGCGCAGAGCTCCGACATCGACGCGGTCTCGGGCGCCACGATCACGAGCGACGGGTACGTCGAGTCTCTTCAAGCCGCCATCGACGCGAAGGGCTGATCGTGATGTCGACGGCTGAGGAAGTGCGCCGAGTCGAGCACATCATGGGGCTGCCGATCTCCCTGCGGATCGACGACCCCGACCCCGATGGGGGTGCGTCCGTGGCCGCGGACCGGGTGTTCGCGTGGCTGCGGGAGGTCGACGCGCGGTTCAGCCCGTTCATCGCCGACAGCGAGGTGTCGAGGCTGGGCCGGGGAGAGCTCGAAGCCCACGAGCTCAGCGCGGACCTCGTCGAGGTGCTCGACCTGTGCGAGGAGTACCGGGTCGCGAGCGGGGGCGCGTTCCAGGTGCGGCTGCCCGGCCGCGGACTCGACCCCTGCGCGATGGTCAAGGGCTGGGCGGTGCAGCGGGCGGCCGAGTCGCTGCTCGCCGCGGGCGTGAGGACGTTCTGTCTGAACGCCGGCGGCGATGTGGTGTCCGCCGGCCGTCCGTGGCGGGTGGGAGTGCGCCACCCGGAACAGGCCGACCGGTTGTGCGCGGTCCTGGAGATCACCGACGGAGCGGTGGCCACCTCCGGGCGGTACGAGCGGGGTGACCACATCCTCGACGGCCGCACCGGACGTCCGGCGACCGGACTGCTCAGTCTCACGGTCGTGGCCCAGTCCCTGACCGAGGCGGACGCGACGGCGACCGCGGCGTTCGCGATGGGCGCGGACGGGATCGACTGGGCCGCCGCGCGGGAAGGCTGCGAGGTGTTCGCCGTGGACGCCGAGCGCCGCGTCTTCCGCACGGCGGGGTTCCCCGTCGCCGCCTGATCGCGGGGAACCGCTCGCAGAAACTCCTGAGGGCCCTGACATCCGCAACCGCGGGTGTCAGGGCCCTCGGTGGTGTGCCCGCACCATATGGGGAACAAAATTGTTGACAATCTTGTTCGTCTAGATTTAGGTTCGACAGGCACTCACTCAGGGGGCACACATGCCGAAACAAGCCCGTCCGAGCACCGGAGAGCAGGCCAGGCAGCACGCGCTCACACAGCTGCGGCAGGCGATCCTGCGTGGCGAGATGGCACCGGCCCAGCGGCTGGTGGAGAACGAACTCGCCGAGCAGTTCGGTGTGACACGGGCCAGTGTGCGGGCGGCACTGATCGAGTTGGAGTCGGAGGGACTGGTCGAGCGGATCCGCAACCGCGGTTCGCGGGTGCGGGTGGTGACCGTGGAGGAGGCGGTCGCCATCACCGAGTGCCGCATGGTCCTCGAAGGGCTGTGCGCGGCCAAGGCGGCCGTCGCGGTCACGGACGAACAGCTGACCCGGCTGGTCGACGTGGGCGAGGCGATGTCCAAGGCCGTCGCCGACGGCGAGCCGGTGACCTACTCCGACCTCAATCACGAACTGCACGCCCTCATCAGGCAGTTCTCCGGCCAGCAGACGGCCGTGGAACTGCTGGAGCGGCTCAACGGGCAGCTGGTGCGCCACCGTTTCCAGCTCGCGCTGCGACCGGGGCGGCCCCAGAAGTCCCTGGGTGAGCATCTGGCCATGATCGAGGCGATCAGGGCCCGGGACCCGCAGGCGGCCGAAGCGGCCGTCCGCGCCCACCTTTCGGGTGTGATCGACGCGTTGCGCGAGTGACACCTCGGGGTGGGCCAACCGGCTTGTCCACCAAGGAGATTGCAACAATGACGCATGGCAACGTGGCCGGTACGTCACCACCGCCGACGCCCCCCACCCCACGATCCACGCTTGTCATCACCGCGCATGCCGGGGACTTCGTGTGGCGGGCGGGTGGGGCCGTCGCCCTCGCCGCCTCGCGTGGTGAGAAGGTCACCATCGCGTGCCTGACCTACGGCGAACGCGGTGAGTCCGCGAAGGCCTGGCGTGAGGGCAGGTCGCTGGAGGAGATCAAGGAGATGCGCCGTGCGGAGGCCGAGGCCGCCGCCGCCACCCTCGGCGCCGAGGTCGTCTTCTTCGACGCCGGCGACTACCCCCTCACCGTCACGCCTGAACTGACGGACAGGCTCGTGGCCGTCTATCGCGAGGCGCAGCCGGACGCCGTCCTCACCCACCCGCTCGAAGACCCCTACAACGGCGACCACCCGGCAGCCGCCCGGATGGCGTTGGACGCACGGGTGCTCGCCCAGGCCATCGGCTACCCGGCCGAGGGGGAGATCATCGGCGCCCCGCCGGTGTTCTTCTTCGAGCCGCACCAGCCCGAGATGTGCGGCTTCAAGCCGGAGGTCCTCCTCGACATCTCCGAGGTGTGGGAGACCAAGCGCAAGGCCATGGAGTGCCTGGCCGCCCAACGGCATCTGTGGGACTACTACACAGACCTGGCGGTCCGCCGAGGCGTGCAGCTCAAGCGCAACGCGGGCCCCAACCTCGGTCTGCCGCACACCACTTACGCCGAGGCGTACATGCGCCCGTATCCGCAGGTCACAGGGGAGCTGGCATGAGCGGTCTGATCGTCACCAACCCTCCGAAGGCCGCCGGGAAGGACGTCGAGGCGCTCTCCGCGTACGGCGTGGCGACCGTTCACGAGGCCCTCGGCCGCACCGGCCTCCTCGGCAGCGACCTGCGCCCGATCCAGCAGGGGGTACGGGTCGCGGGCACCGCCGTCACCGTGCTGAGCTGGCCCGGCGACAACCTCATGATCCACGCGGCGGTCGAGCAGTGCGGCGAGGGAGACATCCTCGTCGTCACCACCACCTCGCCGTCCACGGACGGCATGTTCGGCGAACTCTTCGCCACCGCCCTGCAACGCAGGGGCGTACGCGGTCTGGTGACCGGCGCCGGTGTGCGCGACACCGAGGAACTGCGCGCGATGGGCTTCCCCGTCTGGTCGGCGGCCGTCTCCGCGCAGGGCACCGTGAAGGCCACCGGCGGATCGGTCAACGTACCCGTGGTCCTCGGCGGACAGAGTGTCCGGCCGGGCGATGTGATCCTCGCCGACGACGACGGCGTGATGGTCGTACCGCGCGAGCGGTCCGCCGAGGCGGTCGACGCGTCCGCCGCGCGCACCGCGAAGGAGGAGGCGACACGCGCAGCCTTCGCCGAGGGCCAACTCGGCCTGGACCGCTACGGGTTGCGCGAGACGCTCGTACGACTCGGTGTGCGCCATCAGTCGTACGAGGAGTACCGGCGGGAACGGCGGGACTCGTGGGACGGGGCCGGGACGTGACCGGGCACAGGAATGGAGCCGGGCTGTGACCGGGCACCGGGTCGGAGCGGGCTCGTGACCGGGACATGGTCCGCGGCCGGGTCCGAGGAGGTGCGCTGCATGCTCATGCGCGGCGGCACATCCAAGGGCGCCTACTTCCTGGCCGATGACCTGCCCGCCGAACCCGCCCCGCGCGACGACCTGTTGCTGCGCGTCATGGGCAGCCCCGACCCGCGCCAGATCGACGGCCTGGGCGGGGCGCACCCCCTGACCAGCAAAGTGGCGGTGGTGTCCGCCTCGACCGAGCCCGAGGCGGACGTCGACTACCTGTTCCTCCAAGTCGGCGTCGACAGACGGGAGGTGAGTGACCGTCAGAACTGCGGGAACCTCCTCGCCGGGGTCGGCCCGTTCGCCGTCGAACGCGGACTGGTCGCCGCCGGAGAGGGCCGTACGTCGGTGCGGATCCGCATGCTCAACACCGGGGACCTCGCCATCGCGTCCTTCCCCACTCCGGAGGGGCGCGTCGACTACACCGGCTCCGCCGAGATCTCCGGGGTGCCGGGGGCCGCGGCGCCGGTGGTCATCGAGTTCCCGCAGGGAGGCAGTCCGTTGCTGCCGACGGGCCGGGTGCGTGACCTCGTCGCCGACGTACCGGTCACCTGCGTGGACAACGGCATGCCGACCGTGCTGATCGCCGCGTCCTCGCTCGGCGTGACCGGGTACGAGACCCCCACCGACCTGGAAGCGGACCAGACCCTCACCGAACGGCTCCGGGAGATCCGGCTGGAGGCCGGAAAGCTGATGGGGCTCGGTGACGTCGAAGGCACCACCGTGCCCAAACTCAGCCTGCTGGCACCGCCGTTGGACGGTGGCGCGGTCATGACCCGCACCTTCATCCCGGTGCGCTGCCACACCTCGATCGGGGTCCTGGGCGCCGCGAGCGTCGCCGCCGGACTGCGGATCGAGGGCGGCGTCGGCCGGACGGTCGCACGTCTGCCGGCCCACGGGGACCGGGTGCGCATCGAGCACCCCACCGGATTCCTCGACATAGAAACGACCCTCGCGTACGACACCCCGGGCGCTGAACCCGGTGCTGAACCGGGCATTGAACAGGGCGCCGCAACGAGAGCCGCTTCAGTCGCTGCCCCGAGCGCCGCCCCCGTGGCCCGGCGTACCGCCGTCGTCCGCACCGCACGCAAGATCTTCGACGGCACGGTCTTCCCCCGGCCGGCCGGAGCCGCACAACACCCCTGAGGAGGCCCCATGGCCCCGCCGCTCGGCGACATCGCCCACCTCGGGCACGTCGAACTGCTCACCCCCGACCTGGACGCCAGCGTCCGGTTCTTCACCGACTACCTCGGCCTGACCGAGAACGGCCGTTCCGGAGACTCCGTATACCTGCGGACCTGGGACGACTACGAGCACCACAGCGTGACCCTGACCGCCCACGCCACGTCGGGGATTCGCCGCACCGCCCTGCGCGCCTCCAGCGAGGAGGCTCTCCACCGCCGGGTCAAGGAGACCGAGAACGCCGGCCGCCCCGGCCGCTGGGTCGAGGACGAGCCGGGCATCGGCCCGCTGTACGTCACCACGGACCCCGACGGCCATGAACTCGCCCTCTACTGGGAGAGCGAGTGGTACCAGGCGCCGGACGAGCTGAAGCCCGGCCTCAAGAACCAGCCGCAGGCCAAGCCGGGGCACGGCGTGGGCGTACGCCGCCTGGACCACGTCAACTTCCTCGCCGCCGATGTCGAGCCCAACGGAGCCTTCGTACACGAGGTGCTCGGCGCCCGCCCCACCGAGCAGATCCGGCTCGACAGCGGGAGGATCGCCGCCCAGTGGCTGACCTTCAGCAGCAAGTCGTACGACATCGTCTACACCGAGGACTGGACCGGTTCCAACGGACGCCTGCACCACATCGCGTTCGCCACGGACACCCGTGAGGACATCCTGCGGGCCGCCGATCTCGCCCTGGACACCGGCGTGTTCATCGAGACGGGCCCGCACAAGCACGCCATCCAGCAGACGTTCTTCCTGTACGTCTACGAGCCCGGCGGCAACCGCGTCGAGCTGTGCAACCCGCTCACGCGACTCGTCCTGGCGCCCGACTGGCCGCTGATCACCTGGAGCGAGGAGGAGCGGAAGAAGGGTCAGGCCTGGGGTCTGAAGACCATCGAGTCCTTCCACACCCACGGCACGCCGCCGGTCGGCTGACACCGGCTCTCCCACGGGCCCTCAGCGGGCCTTCATTGTTCCTGAGATTGTTGACAAAAACGTTGACATTCATGGAGTGGATTTCTAGCGTCATGCGCATCACGGGGCCGGCCGCACGAACCGCTCGCGTCGCGCGCTCCCCGCCTCCCCGATCCCCTCCAGGGACACGACTCCTGGACGAGAGGAAACAACGATGTCCTCCTCCTTCGCCCTGTCCGCCCGTGGCGGCAAACTGGCGGCGTTGGCCGTCGGTCTGTGCTGGCTGGCCGTGCTCTTCGATGGCCTCGACATGTTCATCTACGGCTCGGTGCTGCCGCACATGCTGGCGGAGAAGGCCCTCGGCATCACCCCGGACCGGGCCGGTGACCTGGGCAGTTACGCCACCTTCGGCATGCTGGTCGGCGCGCTGACGGCGGGGACGGTCGCCGACCGCATCGGCCGCAAGAAGCTGATGGTCGCCTGCGTCACGCTCTTCTCGCTGGCCTCCGGCCTGTGCGCGATGTCGGGCAGTGTCGCGGTCTTCGGCCTCGGTCGCACCCTCGCCGGCATCGGCCTCGGCGGACTGCTCCCCACCGCGATCAGCATGGTCTCCGACTACGCCCCGCGCGGCCGCACCGCGCTCACCATCGGCATGCTGATGACCGCCCACCACGCCGGCGGCATCCTCTCCGCGTACGTGGCCCTGTGGATCGTGGAGCCCCTCGGCTGGCGCGCCGCCTTCTGGGTCTGTGTGGCCCCGCTGCTCTTCGTCCCGGTGCTCGCCAGGTTCATGCCCGAGTCGCTGAGTTTCCTGGTCGCCAAGGGCCGTACCGAGGAGGCTCGCGAGCTGGCCGGCCGCTTCGAGGTCCAACTGCCCGCCGCGGTCGAGAGGAAGGCGCCCGCCGACCGCTGGAACTCCCTGGTCAACCTGTTCCGCGCCGGCGAGTGGACCCAGACCCTGCTGTACTGGCTGGCCTCCTTCGGCGGACTGCTCCTCGTCTACGGCGTCGCCACCTGGCTGCCCACCCTGATGCGCAGCGAGGGTTACGAACTGGGCTCCGCGCTCACCTTCGTCGTCCTCTTCAACCTCGGTGGCATCGTGGGCATGCTGGTCGCGGGCCGGGCCGCCGACCGGTTCGGGGCGCCGCGCATCTCGTCGGTCTGGTTCGCGCTGACCGCCGCCGGAGTCTTCCTGCTCAGCGTCCACATGCCGCTCGCGGTGACGTTCACGGTGGTCTTCCTCACCGGCGTGTTCCTCAACAGCGCCCAGACCATGATCTACGCGACGGTCTCTATCCGCTCCACCCCCGACAACCGCGCCACCGCCGTCGGCTGGACCTCCGGCATGGGCCGCTTCGGCGCCGTGTTCGGCCCCTGGCTCGGCGGCCAGTTGCTCGCCGCCGGAAACGGGGACTGGGGCTTCACCGCCTTCGCGATCGCGGGCCTGTCGTCGATGGTCTTCATCGGCATCGCCGCCCTGCGCAGCTCGCGACAGACGCCCCGGGGCAGCACGCAGCAGGAGCTGATCGCCAGCGGCTGACCCACCACGGCCATGTGCCCGGGTCGGGTTCGGGGTGCGGCGCCGCCCGAGAGGAACGGCGCGGCCCTCGGCCACCCCGCTTCCCGCCCCCGGGGCACTGGTTCCGCACGGAGTATTGACTCGCGCGCACCCGCTGTGAACACTGGCCTGACTACGCAGTCATCCCGCACCTCGCATCATCACGCGCGAGATTGACTACGTAGTCAACGTCGACGAACACCGGACGAGCACGAGGAGGGTCATGGCCACCACCGGCACCGAGCCGTCGTCCTCCCGCGGTCCCGGACGCCGCCGGCGCGGCCCCGGGATGATGGAGGTCGCCCGCGCCGCGGGTGTCTCCCAGAAGACCGTGTCCCGTGTCGTCAACGGCGAGCCCCACGTCAGCGCCGACGTACGCGACCGCGTACTCGGCGTCATCCGCGAACTGGACTACCGTCCGAACAACGCGGCGCGCGCCCTGCTGATGGGCAGGTACCGGCGGATCGGCGTGGTCTCGCTCGGCAGCGCGCTCTACGGCCCGTCGACCCAGCTCATCGACCTGGAGCGGGCCATGCACCGGGTGGGCTACTCGTTCGCCGTGGCCAGCACCCTGGAAGGCCAGGGCGGCGCCGGAATCGCGGCGGCCGTGGAATCCCTGCTGGAACAGGGCGTCGACGGGATCGTCCTGTCGGAGCCCATCGACGACGGCACGCCCCTGCGACTGAGCGCGGACGTACCGGTGGTGAGCCTGGGCGAGGGCGTGCACCTGGCCGACGCGCCCAGCACCGTGGTCCGAGCCGACGGAGTCTCCGCGGCACGGATCGCCACACAGCACCTGCTCGCGCTCGGACACCGCACGGTCTGGCACATCCCCGGACCACAGGACTGGTGGACCGCCCGAGACCGGCTCCGCGGCTGGCGCGAGGCGCTGGCCGCCGCCGGAGCCCCCGAACCACCACTGCCCGCGGACGGCGACTGGACCCCGGCCTCGGGCTACGCGGCCGGACAATCGCTGGCCCGACTCCCCGACCTGACCGCCGTGTTCGCCGCCAACGACGACATGGCCCTCGGCGCGCTGCGCGCCTTCGCCGAGGCCGGACGCGCCGTACCCGCCGAGGTGAGCGTGGTCGGCTTCGACGACATCCCCGCCGCGCCCTATCTCTCCCCGCCGCTCACCACCGTCCGCCAGGACTTCGCCGCCATCGCGACCCGCGCCGTCGACGTCCTGGTCGCCATGATCGAGGGCAGGCCCCATCCGGCCGAACCCGTAGACCTGGCAGTCGAGTTGACCGTACGCGACTCCACCGCACCGCCCCCCGGCCGACCGAACCCATCGCATCTCCCGGCCCGCTGACCGACCTTGTCGCGACCCCAGGCCCGCTGACCCACCTCGTCGTACCGCCCGCCCGCTGATCGACCCCATCCGCCCGAACCGCCGAACCGTCGGCGGGACGGCCGACCTCGCCGTCGGCCGGATCCGCCCTGCCCGCGTGTGCCCGGACCGGGACGTCCGTCGTACGCGCACCCCGTAGCCGCACCACGTGAGGAGTCACGTGTGTACACCCCACCGCCCCTGCCGCGCCGCACCCTGCTGCGTGGCGCCCTAGGCCTGGGCACGGCCGCCGCGCTCGCCGCCTGCGGCCGTGACAGCACCACCGCCCGCACCTCCGGAGACGTGAACCTCGCCCTGTGGACCCACGACCCGGGATACGAGGCCTTCTTCCGCAAGGGCGTCCCGGAGGCCGACGGGCTCACCGACTTCCGCTACCACCTGACGGTCACCCGCGCCGGACCGGCCGACATCGTCACCAAGCTGCTCGCCCAGGCCGTCGCCGGACGCGGCACACCGGACATGGCGGGCTTCGAGATCGGCAGCTTCCCGCGCATGCTGCGCGGCGACATCTCCGAGCGGCTGCTGCACGACTTCACGCCCGACATCGCCACTGTGCCCGGACTGAAGGAAGACCTGCTGCCGGCCCGAACCGCCCCCTACAGCAAGGACGGCCGGGTCTACGCCCTCGACTCGGACACCCCCATGGTCGTCTACTACTACCGCGACGACCTGTTCACGGAGTACGGGCTGGCGAAGGACACCCCGACCTGGGAGGAGTTCGCCGAACTCGGCGCCCGCGTGCACAAGGACCACAACGCCTCGCTCTGCGTCGTCAGCACCAACGGCAGCGACACGGCTCAGATCGTGCAGTCCTTCCAGATGCTGCTCTACCAGCGCGGCGGCGCCTTCTTCGACGCCGACCAGAAGCTGGTGCTCGACTCGGCCGAGGCCGAGGAGGTCCTGCGCTTCCTGTGCGAGGGGCTGCGCAGCGGCTTCGTCATCGACATCTCCGACTACTACGGCGCGGCGATGCAGACCGCCCTCAAACAGGGCAGGGTCATCGGCCTGCCCATGGCCATCTGGTACAAGAGCTACGGTCTCGTGCCCAACGTGCCCGAGCAGAAGGGGAAATGGCGGGTCCGCGCGATGCCCCGCTTCGCCGAGGGTGGCGGGACGACAGCGGCCCTCGGTGGCACCGGCTTCGGGGTCATCAAGGACAAGGCCAACACCCGTGCCGCCACGGACTTCCTTCTCAACACCTGGCTCACACACGAGGGTCAGGTCCGGCGGTTCATCGAGACGGGCTATCTGCCCACGCGGCGGTCCGTGTTCGAGGACCGGCAACTCAGAGGTCTCAAGGACGACTTCTGTGGCGGGCAGCGGCTGTTCGGTCTCTATCGGGACCTGCTTCCGGATGTGCCTCCGCAGCACACGAGTCCCGACCAGTCGATTCTCTTCGACGTGCTCGCCGGGAATCTGTTGCGGGCCTATCGCGGGGACGTCAGTCCGCGGAGCGCTCTGCGGCGGACCGCGGAGGAGTTCCGAGACCAGGCCGGGCGCTAGCGCCGTTTGAGCACGCGCCATTGGAAGACTGCGGGCCGTCTGCGGCTGGTCGCGCAGTTCCCGCGCCCCTGACGGGGCGCGCCCCAGGACCGCATCTGATGTGTGGCACGTACGCCAGGAGAGCCGCCCATGACCACTGCCATCGCCGGCCCCGCCGGCACTACCCGCGAACGCGCGCACGCGAACCGGACCGCTCCCCGTCTCAAGCAGTCCCGCGCCCCCTACCTCTTCATCGCCCCCTTCTACGTCCTCTACGTGCTCTTCATGCTGGTGCCCGTCCTGGTGTCGCTCTGGCTGAGTCTCACCGAGTGGGTGGGGCTCGGTACTCCGCACTGGGTGGGGCTGCGCAACTACCGGCTCCTCGCCACCGACGTCAGCTTTCATCGGGCCCTGGGCAACACGGGCGTGTTCGTGATGATCGCGGTCTTCGTGGTCGTGCCGCTGGCGCTGCTGATCGCGCAGGCCCTCAACACCCGTGGCCTGCGGGTGCGCGATCTGTGGCGCACCGCCTACTTCGTGCCGATCGTCGTCTCGCCGATCATCGTGGCGCTCATCTTCGGGCTGATCTTCGACCGGCAGTTCGGACTGCTGAACTCCGTCCTGCGGGCCCTGTTCGGCACCGGAGGCGTCGACTGGCTCGGCGATCCGGGCCTGGCCAAGGTGAGCATCGGGCTCGTGATGCTGTGGCGCTGGACCGGCTACCTCACCGTGTTCTTCCTCGCAGGGCTCCAGGCCGTACCGAAGGAGTTGTACGAGGCGGCGGCCCTCGACGGCGCCGGACGCATCCGCACCTTCACCACCGTCACCCTCCCGGCGCTGAAGCCGGTGACCGCCTTCGTGGTAGTCACCTCCTTCATCGGCGCCGCGCAGATCTTCGAGGAGCCGTATCTGCTGACCGGCGGCGGACCGTCCGAAAGCACCCTGTCCGTGACGATGTTCATCTACCGGGCGGCCTTCCAGCGCCAGCAGTTCGGGTACGCGGCCGCCGCGGCCGTCGTGCTGTTCGTCCTCGTCTTCGGGCTCAGCCAGCTCTTCAACCGTCTGCTCGGCATCGGGAGGGCGACCTCATGAGCGCGACCACTTCCGCCACCTCCATACGCGCTTCCGTACGCTCCTCCGCGGGCGCCAGGACCCGCCGCGGCCTGCTCTACCTGACGCTGGTCCTCCTGCTGCTCGCCTTCCTGGCCCCGCTCGTGTGGGCGCTGAGCGGGTCGTTCAAGCCGCGCGGCGACATCTTCGCGTACCCGCCGAAGCTGGTTCCGGATCCCTTCACCCTGCACAACTACCGTGCGCTGATAGAGGATCAGCCCTTCGCGCGCTGGTTCGTGATGAGCACAGTGGTCGCCGTCGTCGCCACCGTCGTGTCGGTCTTCGTCTGCGCCCTGGCCGGCTACGGCTTCGCCAAGTTCCGGTTCGCGGGCAAGAGGCTGCTGTTCGGCGTGATGTTCAGCTCGCTGTCCATCCCGTTCGCGGTGATCCTCGTGCCGCTGTTCGTGATCCTGGTCAAGACCGGGCTCGGCAGCCCGTGGTTCGCGCTGATCGTGCCGTGGGTGGCGCCCGCCTTCGGGATCTTCATGATGCAGCAGTACATCGTGCAGTCCGTCCCCGACTCGGTCCTGGAGGCCGCCCGCATCGACGGTGCGAGCGAGTTCGGCATCTTCCGGCGGATCGTGCTGCCCCTGCTGCGCCCCTCGCTCGGCGCACTCGCCGTGTGGACCTTCCTGCAGAGCTACAACAGCTTCCTGTGGCCGCTGGTCCTGGTCTCCGACAGCTCGCAGTACACGCTGCCGCTGGGCCTGCAGACCCTCTTCGTCTCGGAGCAGCGGCAGTACGACCTGGTGATGGCCGGTGCCGTGCTGGCCGTCCTGCCCGCCGTCGCCCTCTTCGTGCTGCTGCGCAAACAGCTCCTCGAAGGCCTTTCCACGGGTGCCGTCAAAGGCTGACGCACCCTCATGTCCCGTAAAGGAGAAGCATGTTCGAGCTGCCCGGCCGGGTTCTGTTCGGCGCCGCCTACTACCACGAGTACCAGCCGTACGAGCGGCTCAAGGACGACCTCGACCTCATGGCGGAGGCCCGCTTCACGGTGATCCGGGTCGGCGAGTCCGTCTGGTCGACCTGGGAACCGGAGAACGGCCGCTTCGACCTCGACTGGCTCCAGCCCGTCCTGGACGGGGCGGGGGAGCGGGGGATAGGCGTCATTCTGGGAACGCCCACCTACGCCGTGCCGCCGTGGCTCGCACGGCAGTACCCCGAGATCGCGGCGGAACGGCGCACCGGCGAGCGCGTTCCCTGGGGCGCCCGCCAGGAAGTCGACTACACGCACCCGGCGTTCCGCTTCCACGCCGAGCGGATCATCCGCAAGGTCGTCGGCCGGTATGCCGCGCACCCGGCGGTGATCGGCTTCCAGGTCGACAACGAACCCGGTCTCGAACTCTTCCACAACCACGGTGTGTTCCAGCGTTTCACCGACCAGCTGCGCGAGACCTACGGCGACGTGGAGACCCTCAACCGCGAGTGGGGACTGGTCTATTGGTCCCATCGGCTGTCCACCTGGGCGGACCTGTGGACCCCCGACGGCAACGCCCAGCCGCAGTACGACCTGGCGTGGCGCCGCTTCCAGGCGAGGCTCACCACCGAGTTCATCGCCTGGCAGGCGGACATCGTGCGCGAGTACGCCCGGCCGGACCAGTTCGTCACGACGTGCATCTCCTACGACCGGCCCACGGTCGAGGACGACGAGCTGACCAGGAAGCTCGACGTCACGGCCGGCAACCCCTACTACACGATGCAGGACGCCCTCGCGCTGCCGGACGAGAACCGCCAGGGCCAGAGCTGGACCACCAACGGCACCTGGGCGCTGTACCAGAGCGCCGACCGTATGTACGCCTCCCGCCAGGAACCCTTCCTGGTGACCGAGACCGACGCGCAGGCCATCGGCTTCCCCTGGAACAACCGCCCCGCCTACGACGGGCAGTGGCGCCAGGCCGCCTGGGCGCTGATATCGCGGGGTGCCTCGATGATCGAGTACTGGCACTGGCACACCCTGCACTTCGGCACCGAGACCTACTGGGGCGGAGTGCTGCCGCACAACGGGCGACCCGGCCGCGTTTACCGCGAACTGGCTGCGCTGGGCGCCGAGTTGGAGACCGCGGGCGACCTCGTCTCGTCCCTCACCCCGGACGCCGACGTGGCGTTCCTCTACTCCAACCCCAGCAAGTGGGCGCTCCAGGCGCAGCCCGCGCTCGCCACGCCCGACGGAGGGCCCGACCGGCGCTCGTACCAGACCGTCTTCGACGCCTTCTACCGCGGGGCCTTCGACGCGGGGCTGCAGAGCAGGCTCGTACATCCGGGCCAGTTGGACGGCACGGACCTGCCGCCGGTACTCGTCGTCCCCGCCTTCTACGCGGCCGACGACGCGACCCTCGACCGCCTCCTCGCCTACGCCGAGGCCGGCGGTCATCTGGTCCTGGGTCCGCGCACGGCGTACGCGGACCACGAGGCGCGGGCCCGTACGGAGGAACAGCCCGCCCGGCTGGCCGAGGCCGCCGGAGTCACGTACGACGAGTTCAGCAATCTGGGCACCGGACTCGCCGTCCAGGGCGCGGATTCCCTTCCGCTGTCCGGGGAGGCGCGTGGCCTCCACTGGGTGGACGGCCTGCGTGCCCGGGGCGCGGACACCCTGGCCACGTACGACCACCCGCACTTCGGCCGCTGGCCCGCGGCCACGACCCACGCCCACGGCGAGGGACGCGTCACCTACGTCGGCACCGTGCCCGACCCGGAATTCGCCAGGGCCCTCCTCCACTGGGCCACCCCGGCGGACCTCACGGGTCCGGCCCACCCGAGCGTGACCTCGACGAGGGCGACCGCCCGCGACGGCCGCCGGGTCCGGTTCCTGCACAACTGGTCGTGGGAGCCGGTGGAGGTCGCACTGCCGACACCGGTACGCGACGCGCTCACGGGGACGTCGTACGCGCCCGACGAGGCGGTCCCGCTCGGGGCGTGGGACGTGAAGGTGCTCCAGGAGGAATCATGAGCAACTGAGCAACTGAGCAACTCAGCAACTGAGCAACTGAGCAACTGAGCAGCCAGCGGTGTTGTGGGCGGGGTCGGGGCCGGGGCGGGCAGCTTCGGCCTAGCCCCGTTGGCGCGCGGCCAGTTCGTGGGCGATGTCCCGTGTCGCCGGGTAGAGCCGGAGGTACAGCGCGTACAACTCGTCGTAGTCGGCGCGCAGTCGCGGGTCCGGGGCGACGCGTTCGCGCACCGGGTTCCACTCGTCGATGAGCGGGCCGCCGACCGCGCTCGCCGCGAGGAACGCCGCACCGTAGCTCGCCCCGAGCGTGACGGTCCTGATCTCCTGCTCCAGGCCCGTCACGGCCGACACGATCCGGGTCCACAGGCCGCCCCGGGTGCCTCCGCCCACCGCGACGACACGACGGATGTCCGCTCCCGCCGCGCGCATCGCCTCGACGTTGTGCCGTACCCCGAAGGCCGTGGCCTCCAGGGCGGCACGGTAGAGGTCACCGCGGGTGTGCTCCACCGTCAGCCCGGCGATCACCCCGCGGGCGTGCGGATCGGCCACCGGCGTCCGCTCGCCCGCGAAGTACGGCAGCATCAGCAGCCCCCGCGCACCCGGCCCGGACGCCTCCGCCCCGGCGAGCAGCTCGGTGTGCTCGGGCGTGCCGAGCAACTCCCGGAGCCAGTCGGTGATCATGCCGGAGGTGGCCATGCCGCCCGCGAGGCTGCGCGTTCCGGGCAACGCCCCGACGGTGCTCCACAGTTGGGGCACCAATAGACGCTCGGACAGGGTGTTGATCAGGAACATGGTGCTGCCGTACATCAGCATCAGGTCACCGGTGTGCTGCGCGCCCACACTCAGCGCCTCCGACCAGGCATCGACCGTGCCGGCGATCACCGGGATTCCGGCGGGCAGCCCCGTGGCGTCGGCGGCCTCGGCCGTGACCTGTCCGGCGATGTCCCCCGGCCAGAGCAGGCGGGGGAGTTCGAGCCAGGGCGCGATGTGCCGGGTCCACGGCTCGTACCACTCCTGGGCCACGGAGTCGTACAGCGGAACGGCCTGGCTCGCCGAGTGGTGGTCCAGCACATAGGTCCCGGTGAGCCGGACCACCAGGTACGAGCTGGGCATGTGGAGCCGCCTGGCGCGGGCGACCACATCGGGCTCGTGCTCCGCGAGCCAGGCGATCTTGGGGCCAACGGCCTGGGTGGACAGCAGGGACCCGCAGCGCCGCAGTACGGCGTCGCGGCCCAACTCGTCGTCCAGGCGGGCGATCTGCTTGGTGGCCCGGGTGTCGACGCCGTACAGGATCGCCGGGTGCAGCGGCGTGTCCGTCTCATCGGTGAGGGCGACGCACGGGCCCATGCCGCTGACCCCGACCGCGGTGACGGAGGTGCCGTCCGGCGCGGATTTCAGCAACTCCCGGGTGATGGAGGCGAACTCGTCCCACCAGACCCGTGCGTCCATCTCGACGTGACCGGGGTGCGGACGGTCGACGGTGTGCGGGCGGACGGCCGTCGCGAGGACGGAACCGTCCTCGTCCACCAGCACGCCCTTGCTGCTGGACGTACCGATGTCGACCCCGATCACCGTCATACGCTCACGTCTCCCCGCTCACTCGCCCCGGTAGGGGGCGGTCCTGGCGTGACCGCCCCACCCCGATGTTCTACGGGATCGACAGGGATCCGTCGCGCTGGGGCGGAATCGCCACGCCGTTCTGCTGGAGGGCGACGGTGCGTGCGGGCGAGGGAATGCGGATGCCCTCCACGTGGTACCGCTTGTGCAGCCGCTTCACGAACTCGTGCTTGATCCGGTACTGGTCGCTGAACTCGCCGACACCCAGGATGACGGTGAAGCTGATTCGCGAGTCCCCGAACGTGTGGAAGCGGATGGCGGGTTCGTGCTCCGGAACCGCGCCCTCGATCTCCGTCATGACCTCGGTGACGACCTCGGAGGTGACGCGCTCGACATGGTCCAGGTCGCTGTCGTAGCCGACGCCGACCTGCACGGTGAGGGTCATCTCCTGTTCCGGACGGCTGAAGTTGGTCATGTTGGTGCTGGAGAGCTGCGCGTTCGGGATGATGACGAGGTTGTTGGAGAGGTTGCGCACCACGGTGTTTCGCCAGTTGATGTCGACGACGTACCCCTCCTCACCGCTGGTGAGCCGGATGTAGTCGCCGGGCTGGATCGTCTTCGACGCGAGGATGTGGATGCCCGCGAAGAGGTTGGCGAGGGTGTCCTGGAGGGCCAGGGCGACCGCGAGACCACCGACGCCGAGGGCCGTGAGCAGCGGGGCGATGGAGATGCCCAGGGTCTGCAGGACGACCAGGCAGCCCATGGCGAGGACGACGACCCGGGTGATGTTGACGAAGATCGAGGCCGATCCGGCGACCCCGGAGCGGGACTGGGTGACGGCCCGCACCAGGCCGGCGACCACGCGTGCCGCCGTGATGGTGGCGGCCAGGATGAGCAGGACCGTCAGGATCTGGTTGACCGTGTGATTGACCTTGCCGGTCAGCGGCAGCGCCGCCGCGGCGGCCGCGATCCCGCCCGTGAGTGCGGCGACCGGTATCAGCGCGCGCAGTGCGTCGACGAGGACGTCGTCGCCGCTCCACCGGGTGCGGGTCGCGTGCTTGCCCAGCCAGCGCAGGAGGAGGCGCAGCAGCACGCCCGCCGCGAGGCCGACGGCCAGCCAGACACCCGCGACGATCCAGTCGTGCACAGTGAGATCCCGGTTCACCAACTGCCTCCCGTCGTACCGCCAAGGGCGTTCGCGCCCGGTATGTGATGTGTCGTCACCTTGTTGCCACCTGCTGCTCGATTCCTGGATGTGCGACCCGCGGGGAACGACGAGTCGTTGACCGGCAGGTTCGCTCATCTTGCTACATGCGCACAGGTGTTCCGTGCCAGGACCGCTCGGGTCAGGCCATCTCCCACCAGCATCGCCGCCAACTCGCCATGCCCGTAGGCATGTTGGCGTCTTCCCCGCTTCGGGCGAGCGCCGAGGCACCCTCGCCGTCCGGCCCGGCGGGCGTCGACCGGCCCCTTTGCCGATCCCGCCCCAATTTGGCCTGGATACGTCGTACGGGACGCTCAGATCTCGCCGAACGAACCGTGCCGCCCCGCCCCCGCCGAGAACCGCGCCGCCCCCTCAAGACTCTCCTCCAGCACACTCGTCCCGTGCCGGAACTCGCCCCGCATGGCGGTGCGCTCGTTCAACCCCTCCTGGTCGAGGACGGAACCGCGGTCGCCGCGGAGACAGGCCTGCGGGAAGCGGGCGATCGACGCGGCCAGCGCCTCCGCCTCCGCACGCGCCCGGCCCGGCGGGACGACCCGGTTCGCGAGGCCCATCTCGTACGCCTCGGGAGCGGCCACCGGGCGACCGGTCAGGATCATGTCCATCGCACGGCTGGTGCCGATGAGGCGGGGGAGTCGTACCGTGCCGCCGTCGATGAGAGGCACGCCCCAGCGGCGGCAGAAGACGCCGAAGACCGCGTCCTCCTCGGCGACCCGCAGATCGCACCAGAGGGCCAGTTCCAGACCACCCGCCACGGCGTGGCCCGCGACCGCGGCGATCACCGGCTTCGACAGCCGCATCCGGGTGGGGCCCATCGGGCCGTCGCCGTCCTCCGTCACGTGGTTGCCGCGTTCCGTGCCGAGCGCCTTGAGGTCGGCGCCCGCGCAGAACGTGCCGCCCTCGCCCCACAGCACGGCCACCCGGGCCGTCTCGTCGCTCTCGAACGCGCGGAACGCGTCGGCGAGATCGGCCGCCGTGGGACCGTCCACCGCGTTGCGGACCTCGGGGCGGGAGAGGACGACGGTGGTGACGTGTTCCTGGCGCTCGATCCGGACCGGCATCGCGTGGACCCTTCGGGTGGCGACTTCGTGTGGCGACGCCAGCAGGTTACTCCCGGGTCACACCGACGAGTTCAGGCCGTCCCCGTCAACTTCGGGGCGGCCTGAGAAGAGTGCTTTCCGGCCCGGCGGCCGCGGTGCTCAGACGATCCCAGCGCTGAGACCATCCCCGGCGGCCGATGGCTCAGATCATCTTCAGCCGCACGAGCGCGCCGAGCGTCAGCGCCCCCGGCAGCAGTGGCAGCCACACCGTGATGATGCGGTACGCGAGGACCACCGCCGTCGCCACCGCCACCGGACCGCCCGCCGCCACCAGTGCCAGGATCAGCGCGGCCTCCACCGAGCCGATCCCGCCCGGCGTCGGCACCAGGGCGACGGCCACCGTGGCCGCCAGATACGCGAGCGCCATGTGCAGCGGCGGCACCGGCAGCCCGAGCGCCTGTCCCACCGCGGCCAGTCCGGCCGCCTGGAACATCGGGAAGGAGAGCGAGCCGCCCCACAGCGCGAGCGCCCGGGCGGGCCGCGTGTGCACGGACCGGGCCTCGCCCAGCGCGGTCCGCAGGAACGTGAACACGACGGTACGCACCCGCCGTACGAGCAGCAGCACCGTCACCGCCACACACGCCACCGCTGCGACAACGAGCAGCAGCGGGCCGACCGCGCCGTCCGGCAGGAGCGTGCCGACCCGCAGCGCGTCGGGGAAGGCGATCAACAGGGCCAGCAGCAGCCCGACCCGGGCGATGGACTCCGCCAGCAGATAGAGCGCGAGCGCGGACGACGAACGGGCCAGTGGAACCCCGCACACCGTCATGAACCGAAGATTGACGGCACTCGCGCCAAGACCTGTCGGCAGCAGATGGTTGGCGGCGCCCGCCGCGAACTGCGTGGCAAGCAACCGCCGTTTGGGCAGCCGTTCGACGAGCGCGCCCTGCCGGGTCACGGCAGCCGCCACCCAGGTCAGACAGGTCGCGGCGACCGCGGCCAGCAGCCACGGCCACTTCGCCGACGCCAGATGCCCGAAGCCCTCCGCGAGCACGGACCGGTGCTGCACCGCGACCACGGCCACGAGGGCGAGCGGGAGGAGGCAAAGGATCTGCCGGACCGGAAGGCGTCTGGCGAAGCCCTGGGGAAAGCGTTCGACGGTCACATCGGGAGAGGGTTTCCACACCGCACCAACGTGGGGTTGCGGGCACGGGGACAGCGGCTGACACGCCGGGCACGGCATCGGGTCGCCGGGCTCGCTGAGGAGAGTGGGTTCAGTGAGTGTCATCGATCATCCCTTGACCTCATCCCTTGACCTCAAGATTGCTTGAGGTTCTACGGTCTGTCCCATGAGTATGGAGACCACAGCCTGGACGCAGCTCCACAGCGTCATGAACGCCGAGCAGGAACGCCGTCCCTTCGCCAGAGCGACCCTGCGCCGCATCGCCGGATTCGCCCGCCCGCACCGCCGCCGTATCGCGCAGTTCGTCGTGCTCAGCGTGGTGACGGCGCTGCTCGCCGTGGCCACCCCGGTCCTCGCCGGACGCGTCGTGGACGCGATCGTGTCCGGCGGCGACGAGGGCACGGTCGTACGACTCGCCCTGCTCATCGCCCTGATCGCGTTCGCGGAGGCGGGGATCGGACTGGTGGGCCGGTGGCTCTCGGCGAACCTCGGCGAAGGACTCATCCTGGACCTGCGGACAGCGGTCTTCGATCATGTACAGCGCATGCCGGTCGCGTTCTTCACACGCACTCGTACGGGCGCGCTCGTCAGTCGACTCAACAACGACGTGATCGGCGCCCAGCGGGCGTTCAGCAACACCCTCTCCGGAGTGGTGAGCAATCTCGTGACCCTGCTGCTCACCCTCGCCGTGATGCTCACCCTGTCCTGGCAGATCACCCTGCTCGCGCTCGTACTCCTCCCGGTGTTCGTGGTGCCCGCCCGCCGGATGGGCAGCCGGATGGCGAAACTCCAGCGCGAGGCGGCCGACCTCAACGCGTCCATGGGCACCCGGATGACCGAGCGCTTCTCCGCGCCCGGCGCCACCCTGATCAAGCTCTTCGGCAGGCCGGGTCAGGAGTCCGCGGAGTTCGCGGTGCGCGCCCGGCGGGTGCGGGACATCGGGGTGCGCACGGCGATGGCGCAGACCGCCTTCATCACGGCCCTGACCCTCGTCTCCGCCCTCGCGCTCGCCCTGGTCTACGGCCTCGGCGGCTGGTACGCCCTGCGCGGCAGCCTGGAACCGGGCGCCGTCGTCTCGCTGGCCCTGCTCCTGACCCGCCTGTACGCGCCGCTGACGTCCCTCGCCGGTGCCCGCGTCGAGGTCATGAGCGCCCTGGTCAGCTTCGAGCGGGTCTTCGAGGTCCTCGACCTGAAGCCGCTGATCGACGAGAAACCGGACGCCCGCGCGGTCCCCGAGGGCCCGGCCTCCGTCGAGTTCACCGACGTCCGCTTCGCCTACCCGTCGGCCGACAAGGTCTCCCTCGCCTCCCTGGAGGAGGTCGCCGCACTCGACACCCGCGGCGGCACCGAGGTCCTGCACGGCATCTCCTTCCGCGCCGAACCCGGCCAGACCGTCGCCCTCGTCGGCTCGTCCGGCGCGGGCAAGTCCACGGTCGCCTCACTGCTGCCACGGCTGTACGACACCGACGAGGGCTCCGTACGCATCGGCGGCGTCGACGTCCGTGACCTGAGCGCCGAGTCGATGCGGGCCACCCTCGGCATGGTCACCCAGGACGGTCACCTGTTCCACGACTCGGTGCGCGCCAACCTGCTCCTCGCCCGGCCCGACGCCGACGAGGACGAACTGTGGGACGTGCTGCGCCGGGCCCGCCTCGACGACCTCGTGCGTTCCCTGCCCGACGGCCTCGACACGGTCGTCGGCGAGCGCGGCTACCGCCTCTCCGGCGGTGAACGCCAGCGCATGACCATCGCCCGGCTGCTCCTGGCCCGCCAGCGGGTGGTCGTCCTCGACGAGGCGACGGCCCACCTGGACAACACCTCCGAGGCCGCCGTACAGGAGGCACTCGCCGAGGCCCTCCAGGGCCGCACCGCACTCGTCATCGCCCACCGGCTCTCGACGGTACGGGCCGCCGACCAGATCCTCGTCGTCGAGGCCGGCCGCATCGTGGAACGCGGCACCCACGAGGAACTCCTCACGGCGAACGGGCGGTACGCGGAGCTCTACCGGACCCAGTTCGAGAAACCGGCACGGACCGACGCGACCGAGGACGGCGTGCCCCAGAACGGAGTGTCGGAGAAGGGCGTGACGGAGATCGCTGTGGCGGAGGAGGCGGTGGCATAGGCACCGCGCACGGCGCCGCCGTACCCTGACGGCGTCGGCGCGTACCCGCACCCCGGGACGCGACCCTCTCACCCCAGGAGCAACGCCTCATGCTGCGCACCATGTTCAAGTCCAAGATCCACCGTGCCACGGTCACCCAGGCCGATCTGCACTACGTCGGATCCGTGACCATCGACGCCGAGCTCCTCGAAGCGGCCGATCTGCTGCCGGGAGAGCTGGTGCACATCGTCGACATCGACAACGGCGCCCGCCTGGAGACGTATGTCATCGAGGGGGAGCGCGGGTCCGGTGTCATCGGTATCAACGGGGCGGCGGCGCACCTCGTGCACCCCGGAGACCTGGTGATCATCATCAGTTACGCTCAGGTCTCCGACGCCGAGGCCCGGTCGCTGAGGCCGCGGGTCGTGCACGTGGACGCCGGGAACCGGATCGTGGCGCTCGGCGCGGATCCGTCCGAGCCGGTGCCGGGCTCGGACCAGGAGCGCAGTCCCCAGGCCGTCCGGGCCTGACCACCGTCCGCATCCGTAACCGCATCCGCATCCGCGAGGAGAGACCATGAGCGAGACCGCGATCCGCGACGACCGGGCGGCCGGCCGCCTGGAGGCGTACGCCGGTGACGAAGTCCTCGGCCACATCGAGTACTTCGTCCTCGAAAGCCCGGGTCGCGCGCTCGTCCCGGTCCACACGATCGTGGAGCCCGCCCATGAGGGCAAGGGCATCGCCGGCTCCCTCGCCCGCGAGCTGTACGCCATGTCGGCCCGCGAGGGAGTCCCCGTCGCCCCACTCTGCCCGTACGTCGTCAAGTGGGCCGCACGCCACCCCGACGAGGCCCCGGCGGCCGACCCCGAGCTGCTGAGCGCGGCGATGGCCTGGCTGACGGCCAATCCGGGCCGGTTCTGATGGGATCTCTCGCCCTCCTGCACACCTCGCCCGTCCACGTCCCCGTCTTCGACGTGCTCCGCGACGAGGACCACCCGGCCCTGGAGCTACGGCACTTCGTGTCCGAGGAGCTCCTGGAGCGGGCCCGGGCGGAAGGCCCGGAGGCGGTGGCCGACGAGGTGCGCGCGATGCTGGACCGGGCCGTCGCCGACGGGGCGGTGGCGGTCCTCTGCACCTGCTCCACCATCGGCGCGGTCGCCGAAGCCGCTCGCCCCGGCGTGCCCGTGCTCCGGGTGGACCGTCCGATGGCGGCCGCGGCGGTGGCGGCCGGCCCGCGCGTCGTCGTGCTCGCCACGGTGGAGAGCACACTCGGCCCGACGGTGGCCCTTGTCGAGGAGGAGGCCGCCCGCGCGGGATCCCCGACCGCCGTACGCACCCTGCTCGCGGCCGACGCCTGGGACCACTTCGAGGCGGGCGACATCGACGCCTACGCCCGTGCCGTCGCGTCCGCCGCCGACAGCGTCACGGACGCCGACGCGATCGTCCTCGCCCAGGCCTCGATGACCCCGGCCCAGCACCTGACCACGACCTCCGTACCGGTGCTGTCCAGCCCGCGCCCCGGCCTCGCGGCGGGAGCGGCCGCGGTGGGCATGGTCGGCGCGGCCCGCGGGGCGTAGGCCCACCTGGTCCCCCGTTCGTCCCGCGACGGGGTGAGTGGGCGCGCGGGGCACGGGTACGCGTGGGAGAAGTCCAGGGCCGAGACACCGACTGGCTGGAGGACGCCATGACGCACCCGTACCCCGACCCCGTGAAGCCGGGCCCCACACCGGGCCCGGGACCCGACCACCCCCAACCCTTCCCGGAACCGGACCCGGTCCCGTCCCCCAAACCCCACCCGGTCCCGGAGCCGTCCCCGTCTCCCCTCCCGCAGCCCCCCGATCCGTCCCCGGCCCCACCCCCGGAGCCCCAGCCGGGCCCACTGGGCTGACACGCCACAAAAGAGCCGGTGGCCGGTGCGGAGAATCCGCACCGGCCACCGGCTCTTTCAGGGGCGCGGGGAACTGCGCGACAAGCCCCCACGGACCCGCACTCCGAGAACCGACCCCCGCGCGGAGCGCCTAGCCCGCAACCTCGGACCGGTCCCCACCCCACAACGTGTGGAACGACCCCTCCCGATCGGTCCGCCGATACGTGTGCGCCCCGAAGAAGTCCCGCTGCCCCTGAGTGAGCGCCGCAGGCAACCGCTCCGCACGCAACGCGTCGTAGTACGCCAGCGCCGCCGCGAACCCGGGCGTCGGTACCCCCTGCTGCACGGCGGAGACGAGCACGGCCCGCCAGTCGTCCTGCGCCGCCGCGATCTCCTGCGCGAACGTCTCGTCCGCCAGCAGGCTCGGCAGATCGGCGCGCGCGTCGTACGCGGCACGGATCCGGTCGAGGAAGGCCGCCCGGATGATGCACCCGCCACGCCAGATCGCGGAGACCGCGCCCAGGTCGACGTTCCAGTCGTACTCGGCGCTGCCGGCCGCGATCTCGTGGAAGCCCTGTGTGTAGGACACGATCTTCGAGGCGTAGAGCGCCTGCTCCACCTGGTCGGCGAAGGCCGCGGCCTCGGTCTCGCTCAGCGCCGTGGCCTTGGGCCCGGCCAGCCCCCGCGAGGCTTCACGGAGCTCGGTGTGGCCCGACAGGGACCGCGCGAAGACGGCCTCGGCGATGCCCGACACGGGAACGCCCAGGTCGAGGGCGATCTGCACGGTCCACCGCCCCGTGCCCTTCTGCTCCGCCTGGTCCTGCACGACGTCCACGAAGGCCTTGCCCGTCGCCGCGTCCACGTGCGACAGGACCTCGGCGGTGATCTCGATCAGGTAGGAGTCCAGCCGCCCGGTGTTCCAGGTGCGGAAGATGTCCGCGATCTGCGCGGGGGAGTAGCCCGCCACGTCACGCAGCAGCTGGTACGCCTCGCCGATCAGCTGCATGTCGGCGTACTCGATGCCGTTGTGCACCATCTTCACGAAGTGTCCGGCGCCGTCGGGACCGACGTGCGTGACACACGGGGCGCCGTCGGCCGCCTTCGCGGAGATCTTCTCCAGCATCGGACCGAGCGACTCGTACGACTCCACCGGACCGCCGGGCATGATGCTCGGCCCGTGCAGCGCGCCCTCCTCGCCGCCGGAGATGCCCGCGCCCACGAAGTGGATGCCCTGCTCGCGCAGTTCGCGCTCCCGGCGCCGGGTGTCCGCGAAGTGGGCGTTGCCACCGTCGATGATCATGTCGCCGGGCTCCAGGAGCGGGGCGAACTCCTGGATCACCGCGTCGGTCGGCTCGCCGGCCTTCACCATGATCACAAGTCGGCGCGGGCGTTCCAGCGCGGCGACGAACTCCTTGGCGGTCTCCGTCGCGACAAAGGTGCCCTCGCTGCCGAACTCCTCCACCAGCGCGTGCGTACGCGCCGCCGTCCGGTTGTGCAGGGCGACCGCGTATCCGTTGCGCGCGAAGTTACGGGCGAGATTGCGCCCCATGACCGCGAGTCCCGTGACGCCGATCTGGGCTGAAGTGCTCATACGGTTGGCTCCTAGAGGTGCTGAATCGGTAGTGCCGGTCATGCCTGCCAGTTTGCCCCACCGACCATCCTGACTTGCAGGTTCGCCGACCGCACATCCTGACTTTCCGACCGTGTGTACGCAGCGGAGCCGCCCCTGCCTCAGTGCCTCGCCGAACTTCGCTGTCACATCTGCCCCGGGCATACGCGTCGACAGCCGTGAACGAAGGTCGATTCCTGGTCACTTGGCGGGATAGGGAGGCCGATTGCCCTCTTGTCATGGCCTGTTAGCAGCGTTTACTTTTGCCGCTCCTGACGCTTGTCGAGGGGGCACCTTCATGGCCGTACGCGGCCGGCACCGCCGGTATCAGCCGAACAGGATCAACCGCGCCTCACTCACCGTCACGGTGGGCGGTGCCGGGATGGCGATACCGCTCATCGGTACCGGCGTCGCGAACGCGGCAGACGTGGACACCTGGAACAAGGTGGCCGCCTGCGAGTCCACCAACAACTGGAAGATCAACACCGGCAACGGCTACTACGGCGGGCTGCAGTTCAGCCAGTCCACCTGGGAGGCGTACGGCGGCAGGGCCTACGCGGCACGCGCCGACCTCGCCTCCAAGGACCAGCAGATAGCCGTCGCCGAGAAGGTGCTCAAGGGCCAGGGCCCGGGCGCCTGGCCGACCTGCTCGGTGCGGGCGGGCCTCACCCGCGGCGGCGACACCCCCGACATCAACCCCTCGGGGACGGCCGCCCAGAAGCCCAAGCGCACCGTCCGCGACGTACAGCCGCAGACCACGCCCCAGTCGCAGGCCGGCACCGCCGAGATGTACACCGTCGTCCGCGGCGACACGCTCTCGGGCATCGCGGGCGCACGCGAGGTCCCGGGCGGCTGGCGGAAGTTGTACGACGCCAACCGCAGGACGGTCGGCGCCGACCCGGACATGATCGTTCCCGGTCAGCGGCTGAACCTGAAGCCGAACGCGTCGCCCGCCGCCTCCACCTCCGACACCTCGGAGAAGACGCAGAAGAAGACGAAGGAAAAGGCCAAGGCGAAGGTCGAGGGGAAGTCGGAGAAGAAGACCCACTCGACCACGCGCGGTCTCACCGCCCCGGTGAGCGCCGGTACGGGAACGCCGTACCACGCGGCGGGTTCCTCCTGGTCGAAGGGCTACCACACGGGCGTCGACTTCCCGGTGCCCACCGGCACGTCCGTGAAGTCGGTCGGCGCGGGCAGCGTGGTGACCGCGGGCTGGGGCGGTTCCTTCGGCTACCAGGTGGTGATCCGGCACGGCGACGGCCGCTACACCCAGTACGCCCATCTGTCGGCGATCTCCGTGAAGGCCGGGCAGAGCGTGGTGACCGGTCAGCGCATCGGCCGCTCCGGTTCCACGGGCAACAGCTCGGGCCCGCATCTGCACTTCGAGGTGCGGACGGGGCCCGGTTTCGGCAGCGACGTCGATCCTGTCGCCTATCTGCGCGCCGGTGGCGTCACGATTTGACGCTGGAGCGGATCACCACCGGGGCGGGGAGCAACGGCAGGAACGGAAGGCCGTAGTAGCCGCCGTTGGGCCAGGACGGTTGTTCGTCGATGCCCTCGATGTCGTCCGGCGTGTCGCCGGGCGGCGGGGGCCCGTTGGACCCGGGCGGCGGCAGGAGCGCGTCCTGCCGCGCCGAGGCCGAGGCGAACATCCCGGCGTGCGCGAGTGTCTCCTCCCGGGGGCGCGCCTCGTCCCGTACCCCCGCCGAGACCACCAGCCGCTCCGCCGGGACAAGCTGCTCCGGCAGGGCGCGGTCGGGCGCGACGACGGCGGGTTCCTCGACACGGCTCGGCTCGGCGGCCGGGCTCGGCTCGGTCCTGGGGGCCGCGTCCGTCATCGCCGCGGCCACTGCCGGCACAGGTGCCGGTGCGGGCACGGACACCGGCGTCGTACGCTCCGAACCGCTGATGCGCTCCGTGGTGAGCAGGATCAGGCCGCCCGCGGCGACGACCCCGCAGCCCAGCGCGAGGGCGGTGCCCGTCTCGCCGTAGCGGAACGTCTCGCCGAACATCGTGAGACCGACCGCGGCCGCCACTATCGGGTTGATGACCGTCAGCGTGGCCAGCGGCGCGGCGAGGCCGGCGCCGCGGTAGGAGGCCTGCGACAGGAGCATTCCGGCGGTCGCCAGGACACCGATCACGGCGAGGCTCGGCGCATCGGCGAGCGAGACGCCGCCCGTCCAGTCGACCGCGACCGTCTTCGTGAACACCGACGACATACCGAAGGCGACACCCGCGGCCGTCGCGAGGAGCACGCTGCGCACGGCCGGGTGCCGGTGCACGGCGCGGGCGGCCATCATCAGGGCCACCACGGCACCGCCGGTGACCAGGGCCACCACCACACGCTGGGTGCTGTTCAGGGACTGCGAATCGGCCGTGCCGACCAGGGCGAGCAGACCGGCCAGGCCGACCGTCGCCATGATCGCGCCGCGCCAGGCCGTCGCCCCGGCCCTGCGGCGCACGAAGACGGCGGCCATGGGAAGCGCGAAGACGATGGTCAGCGCGCCCAGCGGCTGGACCAGGCTGAGCGGTCCGTAGGCGAGCGCCACGACGTGCAGCAGCCCGCCGAGGGCGTTGAGGCCGACCGCGATCCACCAGGCGAGCTGGTGCATGGGTGCGTACGTCGTGCCGGGCGTGTTCGCCGCGACCCGTTCCTGCACGATCGCCCCGCCGGCGTACGCGACGGCGGAGACGAGAGAGAGCAGCACAGACAGCACGAGTGCGTTCATGTGTCGCTCCTCCTCTGCGTGTGACGGACGTTCTCCCGAAGGCGGGGAGTCCGGTGCGACGATCGGTCGGCTTCCATGGTTAATACGATCCCTTTTGAAAGCGCCCGTGTCGTCGTACCTGAGCAGTCATTGGGTCCTACTGCCGATGGAGTACGTCTTGGGCCTAGTCCTCCCCAGGTCGGGTGACACCGGGTACAACCCCCCTAGTGGCTCCGTTATGCCCCCTTGGTGTACTTGGTCTTCGTGAACCTCGATCCGGATCTGAATCGACTGGCATCTCTCGAAGGTTTCTTCGCCCTGCGCACGGGACGGCCGTCGCTGCCGACCCTCGCGGAGGCGTACAAGACACGGAGCGTCACCCAGGAGTCGGATCCGCTCACTTTCCGTGTCCGTAAGGTCGTACGGCTGCTGGACGCGCCCGAGACGCGTATCGGGGTCTCGGTGGCGCAGCAGGGACTGGCCGCCCGACTGTGGTCGGTGGCCCTGGGCGCGGCCGCCCTCTACGGGCAGATTCCGGACCTCGACCCCCGGCTGCTGCACTGGGACGCGGACGGCAGCGCGCCCGACGACCTGTGGCTGGCCGAGACACGCGCCCTGCCCGGCGACGCGGCCACCGTCCGGCGGGTCGTACAGGACGGCCATCTCGAACCCCTCGCCGCGGCGCTGCGGGCCCGGCAACCCGTCTCCGCGGGACTTCTGCGGGGCAACGCGGCCTCCGCGCTCGCGGGCGCCGCACGCGAGCTCGACCGCTGGGCCCGCGCCAACGGCCGCCCGGAGGTGGGCGAGAGGGCCCGCTCACTCGCCGCCGAACTCTTCGACCACCCCGACCTGCGGGACACCGGCACCCTGGACGGCACGGCGTTCCGGCGGCGCAGCTGCTGCCTCTACTACCGGGTACCCGGCGGCGGAGTGTGCGGCGACTGCTGCTTCGTACTGCCTCCCGGCCGCCTCTGAGCAGGGCGGTGCCGCGACTCCGAGCGCGGTGGTGCCGCGCCTCCGGGCATCGTGGCGGCGAGCCGCGGGGCATGCCTTCCCTCGCGCTCTTCCCCAAGGGCCACTTCTGGGTGACCATGTGGGAACCAGCCGCTGAGACAGGGGGTTCCGGGTGCGTGTGGGACTGCTTTCCCGGGAGTACCCGCCGGATGTGTACGGCGGTGCGGGGGTACATGTCGAGTTCCTCGCCCGGGAGTTGAGGCCCCTCACCGAACTGGACGTGCACTGCTGGGGCGAGGGCGCCGCGGGCGGAGTCGTACGCCACCGGCCCTGGCCCACGCTCGACGGCGCGAACGACGCGCTGCGCACCTTCTCCGTCGACCTCTCCATCGCCGCCGCCCTCGAAGGCCGCGAGCTCGTCCACTCGCACACCTGGTACGCCAACCTCGCGGGCCACATGGCGAAGCTGCTGTACGGCATCCCGCATGTCATGACCGCCCACTCCCTCGAGCCGCTGCGCCCCTGGAAGGCCGAGCAGCTGGGCGGCGGCTACGCCCTCTCCAGCTGGGCCGAGCGCACCGCCATCGAGTCCGCCGACGCCGTGATCGCCGTCTCCACGGCCATGCGCGAGGACATCCTCGGCTGCTACCCGTCCCTGGACCCGGCGAAGGTGCGCGTCGTGCACAACGGCATCGACACCTCCCTCTACCGGCCGGACCACGGCACCGACGTGATCGACCGCATCGGCCTCGACCCCGGCCGCCCGTACATCCTGTTCGTCGGACGCATCACCCGCCAGAAGGGCGTGCCTCATCTGCTGCGCGCGGTACGGGACATCGACCCGGCCGCCCAGGTCGTCCTGTGCGCGGGAGCCCCCGACACACCGGAGATCGACCAGGAGTTCCGCGACCTCTTCCAGGAGCTCAGCGGTGTCCGCGAGGGCGTGCACTGGATCCCGCAGATGCTGCCGCGTCCGGACGTGATCCAACTCCTCACGCACGCAGCCGTGTTCGTCTGCCCCTCGGTGTACGAGCCCCTGGGCATCGTCAACCTGGAGGCGATGGCCTGCGGCACGGCCGTGGTGGCCTCGCGGGTGGGCGGGATTCCCGAGGTCGTCGCGGACGGCGAGACCGGGCTGCTGGTGTCCGTCGAGGAGTCCGCCGAGGAGAACGTGGCGCGGCTGGCGCGTGCCCTCGACTCGCTGCTCGCCGATCCGCAGGCCGCCCGGCGCATGGGCGAGGCGGGGCGGGAGCGGGCGGTGCGGGAGTTCGGCTGGGACACGGTGGCCAGGCGGACCGTCCAGCTGTACGAGGAAATCCTCAAACAGGGGTAGCCCGCGGGCGCGGATCGCCCGTCCACGGGGGTAGTCCTCTGGCAGGTGTAGTTCAAGAACGTGGCCCGAACCGGGCGGTAGAGGGGCGGCGGCATGCGACGCGGTGGACCTTCGGTACTGGGAATCGTACTGGCGGGCGGCGAGGGCAAGAGGCTGATGCCCCTGACCGCCGACCGGGCGAAACCCGCGGTGACTTTCGGCGGAACGTACCGCCTCGTGGACTTCGTGCTCTCCAACCTCGTCAACGCCGACATCCTGCGCATCTGTGTCCTGACGCAGTACAAGTCGCACTCGCTCGACCGGCACATCACCACGACCTGGCGGATGTCCAGCCTGCTCGGCAACTATGTGACGCCGGTCCCGGCCCAGCAGCGGCTCGGCCCGCGCTGGTACCTGGGCAGCGCCGACGCGCTCCTGCAGTCCCTGAACCTCGTGCACGACGAACAGCCCGACTACATAGCGGTGTTCGGCGCCGACCACGTCTACCGCATGGACCCGCGGCAGATGCTGACCCAGCACATCGAGAGCGGCGCGGGAGTGACCGTCGCGGGCATCCGGGTGCCCCGGGCCGAATCGTCCGCCTTCGGCGTCATCTCCCCCGGGACGGACGGCCAGAGCGTCCGGGGCTTCCTGGAGAAGCCCGCCGACCCGCCGGGCCTCCCGGACGACCCGGAGTGCGTCTTCGCGTCCATGGGCAACTACATCTTCACCACCAAGACCCTGGTGGAGGCGCTGCACCGGGACGCCGAGGACGAGAACTCCGTGCACGACATGGGCGGTTCGATCCTGCCGACGCTCACCGACCGCGGCGAGGCCCAGCTGTACGACTTCAGCCAGAACCACGTGCCAGGCGAGACGGTCCGCGACCAGGGCTACTGGCGGGACGTCGGAACCCTCGACGCCTACTACGACGCCCATATGGACCTCATCGCCGAGCGGCCCGCCTTCAACCTCTACAACCGCAGCTGGCCCATCTACACCCACTCCGGCCAGCTGTCGCCGGCCCGCTTCAACGCCGGCGGCATGGCGAGCGAGTCGATCATCAGCGCGGGGTGCCTGATCCGCGGCCAGGTCACCCGGTCGGTCCTCTCGCCGGGTGTCGTCATCGATCCGGGCGCGGTCGTCCAGGGCTCGGTGCTGCACGACAACGTGCACGTGGGGCGGGGCGCGGTCGTGCGTGGCGCGGTTCTCGACAAGAACGTACAGGTGCCCCCGGGGGCGACGATCGGCGTCAACCCGGAGCGGGACCAGGAGCTCTACACGGTCTCCAAGGGCGGCGTGATCGGGCTGGGGAAGGGTCAGCACGTGTCGTAGCGGCGGGCACGTTGGGCTGCCGGGGTGGCAATGGCGCGGCCCACCCCGGCAGGTCCGGGGTGACGGGCGGGCCGAGCGGTCTTATAAGTACGACCGCACGGTGATCGAGCCCGACACGGAGGACCTGCGTATGAGATGGACCGGACGCCCGCGCCCGCGTACGGCGGCGGTGATCGCCGCCGCCCTGCTCGGGCTGGGCGGTGGGCTCACCGCTCCCGACGTCCGGGCCGCCGAGCCGGGGGAGGGCCGCCTCACCGAGCTGGTCAACCCGTTCATCGGCACCCAGAACGAGGGCAACACCTTTCCGGGCGCCGCCGTGCCCTTCGGCATGGTGCAGCTGTCCCCGGACACCGGGCACAACACCGGCTACGACTACTCGCAGCGCCACATCCGCGGCTTCTCCCTCGTCCACCTGTCCGGTGTCGGCTGTCGCCTCGGCGGGGATCTGCCGGTCCTGCCGACGACGGGTGACGTCACACAGACCGACTACGCGAAGTACGCCGCCGAATTCGGGCACGACGCGGAGAAGGCGAGCCCCGGCCACTACAAGGTCGGCCTGAAGAGCGGCATCGACGCCGAACTGACCGCCACCGCGCGCACCGGTGTGCAGCGCTACACCTTTCCGGCCACGGACAAGGCGAACGTCCTGCTGAACGCCGGCCAGTCGCTGCACAGGACGGTCTCCACGTCGATCGAGATCCTCGACGACCGCACCGTACGCAGCACGATCACCGGCAGCGGCTTCTGCCGCGCCACCGGGCCGTACACCGTCCACACCCTCACCCGCTTCGACCGGCCGTTCACCACGTCCGGCACCTGGCAGGGCGACACGGTCACCGAGGGCTCGACACGCTCGGCCGGCACGGGCCGCAACGGCGCGTACCTCCGCTTCGACACCACGAAGGACCGCACGGTCGAGGCGACCACCGCCCTGTCGTACGTGGACGCGCGCGGCGCGGCCGTGAACCTCCGCTCCGAAGGAGGCCGCTCCTTCGACAGCGTCCGGGACTCGGCGCGGCGGGCCTGGGAGGACCGGCTCGACGACGTACGGGTGCGAGGCGGCGAGGAAACGCTCCGGCGCACCTTCTACTCCTCTCTCTACCGGTCCTTCCTCGCCCCGAACATCGGCAGCGACGCGGACGGCCGCTACACCGGCTGGGACAGGAAGGTCCACCGCGAGAAGGGCTTCACCTACTACCAGAACTGGTCGCTGTGGGACACCTACCGCACCCAGGCACAGCTCCTGGCCCTGCTCGCGCCGCGCGAGTCGCGTGACATGGCGCTCTCCGTCCTGCAGATCGACGAGGAGGGCGGCTGGCTGCCCAAGTGGGGCTACGGGACGATCGAGACCAACATCATGACCGGCGACCCGGTCACCCCGTTCCTCACCAACGCCTACCAGCAGGGCCTGCTGGACGGGCACGAGGAGCGGACCTACCGGGCGCTGAAGAAGAACGCCGACGGAGTGCCGCCCGCCGACTCGCCCGCGCTGGGACGGGAGGGCAACAAGGAGTACATCGCCGACGGATTCGTGCCCCGCCTCAAGGGCCGCCCGCACGCCAAGCCCGGTGACTCGGACTACGACCACGGGGCGTCCGCGACGCTGGAGTACGCCCTGTCCGACGCGATGCTCGCCCAGATGGCCCGGGATCTCGGGCACGAGGCGGATGCCGCGCGGTACGCCGCCCGCGCCCAGAACTACCGCCGGATCTTCGACCCCTCGACCGGCTTCTTCCGGGCCCGGGACGCCTCGGGCGCCTTCACGGGCGCGGCCGATCCGGCCAGGACCGAGGGATTTCACGAGGGCACGTCCTGGCAGTACCAGTGGCTCGTTCCGCAGGACCTGCCCGGGATGATCGACCTGATCGGCGGCAGACAGGCCGCGAACGACCGGCTCGACGCGTTCTTCGCGTACGACCGGCTGATGAAGGACCCCGCGAGGACGGCCCGCGAGGTGTGGGTCAACGGACCGTACGCCTACTACAACGCCGACAAGTACAACCCCCAGAACGAGCCCGACCTGATCGCCCCGTACACCTATCTGTCGACCGGCCGGCCCTGGCAGACCACCGACGTGGTGCGTGCCGCGCTGACCCTCTTCACGGACGCGCCGACCGGCATGACCGGCAACGACGACCTGGGGACCATGTCCGCCTGGCACGTCCTGTCGTCCATCGGGATCTTCCCGGTGCAGCCCGGATTCGACACCTGGGGCCTGTCCACACCGGTGTTCGAACGGGTCGACCTGGCCCTGGACCGCCGCTACCACCCCCTCGGCGCGCTGGCCGTGACGGCGGGGCCGGACGTCTCCGACGGACGCCGGTACATCCGGGCGGTACAGGGTGACGGGGTCGCGCACGACCGTACGTATCTGACGACCGACGAGCTGCGGGGCATCCGCGAGCTCGCCTTCACCGTGGGCGCGAAGCCGTCCGACTGGGGCACTGACCCGGACGCCGCGCCGCCCGTCCTGAAGTGACATCGCCCACTTGCCCGACCCCATAGGCCACACGGGTCCCGCCACCGCCATCGGTGGCGGGACTTAATCTGCTGTTAACTGAGCGTAGCTTGATCGTACTTGACCGTAATCGCCCGGCCAGGATTGACTGCTGGCTCACCCGTCGTCGACGCGAGAGCCGACCCCTTGACCTCTGACCTTCTCGCACCACTCGACCTGGCGTTCTGGAACATCGAGTCCGCGGAGCACCCGATGCACCTCGGGGCCCTCGGGATCTTCGCGGCCAACTCGCCCGCCGCGGCCGCGCACGCGGCCGACCTCCTCGCGGCCCGCGCGGCCGGCGTCCCCGGGCTGCGGATGCGGATCCGCGACATCTGGCAGCCGCTCGACCTGCGGCAGCCACTGGCCTTCGCGTTCGGCGGAGCAACCCGCGAACCCGTGACCGACTTCGAGCCCTTCGACCACATCCGGCTGCACGCACCCGTCGCGGACTTCCACGCGGCCGCGGGCGCGATCATGCAGCGCCCCCTGGAGCGCGGCAAGCCTCCGTGGGAGGCCCACGTCGTGCCCGGCGTGGAGGGCACCTCGTTCGCCGTGCTCTTCAAGTTCCACCACGCCCTGGCCGACGGACTGCGGGCACTGACGCTCGCCGCGGCGCTCATGGACCCCATGGACATGCCGACGCCCCGCCCCCGCCCCAAGGAGCCCTCGCGCGGCCTGCTCCCCGACGTGCGCAAGCTGCCCGCCCTCGTCCGCGGCACGCTCTCCGATGTGGGCCGGGCCCTCGACATCGGCGCCTCCGTCGCCCGCGCCACCTGGGGCGTACGCTCCTGCGCCGCCCTGGTCTCCGAGCCGACCGGCACCCGCCGCGTCGCGGGCGTGAACGTGGACCTCGACGAGATCCACAAGATCCGCAAGAGCGCCGGCGGCACCGTCAACGACGTCCTGATCGCCGTCGTCGCGGGCGCCCTGCGCCGCTGGCTGGACGAGCGCGGCGACGGCAGCGAGGGTGTGGCGCCCCGGGCCCTGATCCCCGTCTCACGGCGCCGCCCGCGCACCGCCCACCCGCAGGGCAACCGGCTCTCCGGCTACTTGATACGGCTTCCCGTCGACGACCCGGACCCGCTCGGACGGCTCGACACGGTCCGAACGGCCATGAACCGCAACAAGGACGCCGGCCCCAACCGCGGCGCGGGCGCCGTCGCACTGCTCGCCGACCATGTGCCGGCGCTCGGCCACCGGCTCGGCGGACCCGTCGTCGGCCAGGCCGCCCGGCTGCTCTTCGACATCCTGGTCACCAGCGTGCCGCTGCCCAGCCTCGGCATGAAGCTCGGCGGCTGCCCGCTCACCGAGGTCTATCCCCTCGCCCCGCTGGCCCGCGGCCAGGCCCTCGCGGTCGCCGTCTCCACCTTCCGCGGGAAGGTCCACTACGGTCTCGTCGCCGACGCGGAGGCCGTGCCGGACCTCGACCGGTTCGCCAAGGCGCTGACCGCCGAGGTGGAGGAACTGCTCACCGCCTGCGCGCTCTGAGGCGCCGCTTCCGGGTCCCGTGGACCGCCCGCCACGGGCCCGGAAGGGACCGGTGATCATCGCGGGTTTGGTGCCTTTGCCCTGCGCTCCGTAAAATTCCGCCTTCCAAAGCGAACGCGGTTCGAGCGCGGCGCGGAACCCTAGGAACGGCAACGGCGATGACGGTGACAGAGGACAGCCAGGCGGCCCCCGCCGTGGACACGGTAGAGGCCCCGGAAGGCTCGTACGGTCCCGGTATCGACCCGGAGCGGCTGGCCGTCTGCCTCAGCGTGCTCGACGAGCTCGAGAAGATCGAGGTCGACCACCCCGACGCCATCGCCGTGCGCCGCGCCACCGCGGGCGTCTACCGCACGGTCAAGCAGCGTCGCCGCCAGGAGCGCCGGGCCGCCAAGACCGCCCACGACAAGGCGGTCACCGAGTCCACGGCCACCGGCTCCGCCCAGCGCATCGACGACGAGACCGAGGGCATCCTGCCGTCGTCGGTGACGGACGAGGGCCAGATCGCGGGGATACTCCAGCGCCCCCGCTCCTGCTACATCTGCAAGGCGCGGTACGTCGAGGTCGACTACTTCTACCACCAGCTCTGCCAGAACTGCGCCGCCGAGAACCGCGCCCGCCGTGACGCCCGCGCCGACCTCACCGGCAAGCGTGCGCTGCTCACCGGCGGCCGCGCCAAGATCGGCATGTACATCGCCCTGCGGCTGCTCCGGGACGGCGCGCACACCACGATCACCACGCGCTTCCCGAACGACGCCATCCGCCGCTTCAAGGCCATGCCCGACAGCGACGAGTGGATCGGCCGACTGAAGATCGTCGGCATCGACCTGCGCGACCCCGCCCAGGTCGTCGCGCTCGCCGACTCCGTCGCAGCCGAGGGCCCGCTCGACATCCTCATCAACAACGCCGCGCAGACCGTACGCCGCTCCCCGGGCGCCTACAGCGAGCTGCTCGCCGCCGAGTCGGGGCCGTTGCCCGCCGGTGAACTGCCGCCCGCCGAGGTGATCGGCACGTTCGGCTCCGGAGCCGTGTCCGCGCTTCCGGTGGCCGGGGGCGGCGCGCTGACCGCGCAGGACGTGACCGACCTCGCGCTCATCTCAGGCTCGGCGTCCCTTGAGCGGATCGCGGCCGGTACGGCCATCGACGCGGGCGGCCTCGTGCCCGACCTGCACGACACCAACAGCTGGATCCAGGCCGTCGAGGAGGTCACGCCGGTCGAGCTCCTGGAGGTCCAGCTCTGCAACTCCACCGCGCCTTTCATCCTCATCAGCCGGCTGCGCGCGGCGATGGCTGCCGCCGGGGCCGACCGGACGTACATCGTGAACGTCTCCGCCATGGAGGGCGTCTTCAACCGCGGCTACAAGGGTGCGGGTCATCCGCACACCAACATGGCCAAGGCCGCGCTCAACATGCTCACGCGCACCAGTGCGCAGGAGATGTTCGAGAAGGACCGCATCCTGATGACCGCGGTCGACACCGGGTGGATCACCGACGAGCGGCCGCATCCGGACAAGATGCGGCTCGCGGACGCGGGCTTTCACGCGCCGCTCGATCTGATCGACGGGGCGGCCCGGGTGTACGACCCGATCGTGCGGGGGGAACAGGGTGAGGACCTGTTCGGGGTCTTCCTGAAGGACTACGCGCCCGGCAAGTGGTGAGTCTGCGGGTGTGTGGGCGGCTGGTCGCGCAGTTCCCCGCGCCCCTTACGGGGCGCTGCCGACCACGCGGGTCAGGAGGCGTCGCGCCCCGGGGCTTGTGAGCGCAGGCGCTCGTGCACGGCGTACGGCGTTGCCGTGTGCGCTGCGCGCACTCTTGTTCCGCCGTCCACCAGCAAGTCCGTTCCCGTGATCCACTCCGCCGCGTCCGAAGCCAGCCAGAGCACCGCCCTCGCGATGTCCTCCGGTTCGCCGATGCGGCCCAGGGGGAGGCCGGCCGCGAGGTCGTTCTCGGCCTGTTCCCATACGAAGCGGGCCATCTCGGTGCGGACGAGACCGGGGGAGACGGAGTTGACCCGGACCCTCGGGGCCAGTTCGCCCGCGAGTTGTCGGGTCATGTGGAGCAGGGCTGCCTTCGTCGTGGAGTAGGCACCGACGTTCGGGCCCACGTGCGTCGCGCCCTCGGTGCAGATGTTGATCACCGAGCCGCCGTGGTCGGCCATCCAGGCCCGCCACGCGTACTGGACCAGCCGCAGCGGTGCCTCGACGTTGACCGTGAATGCCTCGCGCCAGAGCTCCGGGTCGGCGTCCATGAGCGGGCCGTAGGGCTGGTTGGTCGCCGCGTTGTTCACCACGATGTCGATACGGCCGAACTCGTCCATCGCCAGCTCGGCCAGCTCCCGCAGATGCGCGGGGTCCGCGACGGTGCCCGCGATCCCCACGGCGCCCAGCCCGGCGGCGGCCCGGCGCACGTCCTCGGCGCCCCGGCCCGTGACACACACCCGTGCCCCCGCCGCCACCAGCCCCTCGGCGACGGCCAGCCCGATCCCGCGCGAGGCCCCGGTGACGACGGCGACCCTGCCCTGAAGTCCGTACGACGACGTCATCCGCGTACGGTCTCATGACGGACCGTCAGTCAACAGGCCTGCGTCGGAGCGCGGTTGAGCTGTGGTCGAGCGGTGGGCGCGTGGCGGTCAGCCGACGGTCCTGGGCCGTGCGTGACGTGCCGCGACCAGCTCCAGCACCGTGCGCCAGTCCTCCAGGACCCCCGCGTCCAGACCAGACGCCCACGAGGCCTCGTCCGCCTGCCGCAGGGTCTGGACGTCCTCCATGACCGGGTCGTCCTCCCACCCGTCCCTGTGGAGGCGTACGAGACGGGAGACGCGCTCGCCGAGCAGCGGACGGACCGTGTCGGCCGCGTGGTCCGCGTGTCCCGCGACATCACCGGGTCGCAACAGCTGCCCGATGACATGCACCAGCCCCGCCACCTGGAGTTCCTTGTCGGCGGGGCGACTTCGACGCAGCAGCGCCGCGGTCTGCAGCGCGTGGTCGTGGAGATCGACCGGAGCGCCGCCGTGGCCGGCGGTGTTCCGGGACCCTCGGCAGGCGTGCAGCAGATCCATCAGCTCTTCGACACTGCGCAGCTCCATGCGCCAGTCCTCCCTGCGGGCGAGAAAGGGCGTTGCCACGCGTCAGCAGATCATGGCCAGCTTTCAACCGAACCAACGGGAACTGAACTGCGAGCCGTGGAATGCCCCCGGGACGCCCCGCCGCGCTCCGCCCGCCCCGGGCCACGGTTCCGGGGGCGGGCGGTGTTGTCTCTCGGCGGCCTCGGCTCAGTGCCCTCGGTCGATCCACTCCTGCAGATGCGGGGCCTCGGCGCCGACCGTCGTCGAGTCGCCGTGGCCCGTACGGACCACCGTCTCCGGCGGCAGGGCGAGCAGCCGCGTCCGGATCGACTCGACGATCGTCGGGAAGTGGGAGAACGACCGGCCCGTCGCGCCCGGGCCGCCCTGGAACAGGGTGTCCCCGGTGAAGACCGTGCCCAGCTCCGGGGCGTGCAGACAGACGGCGCCCGGCGCGTGCCCCGGCGTGTGCAGGACGGTCAGCTCCACGCCCGCCACGGACAGCTGCTGCCCGTCGGTGAGTTCTCCGTCCGGCAGGCGGTCCGGGTGGGTCTGCTTCCACAGGGGGAGGTCGTCCGGGTGGAGCAGGATCGGAGCGCCGGTGCGGGCCGCGAGGGCGGGGGCCGCGTCGATGTGGTCGTTGTGGGCGTGGGTGCAGACGATGGCCCTCAGCGTGCGGTCGCCAAGCGCCTCGGCGATGGCGTCGGCGTCGTGCGCCGCGTCGATGACCACCGCCTCGGAGTCGTCACCCACGATCCAGACGTTGTTGTCGACGTCCCAGGTGCCGCCGTCCAGGCTGAACGTGCCCGACGTGACCAGGTGCTCGATACGGGCGGCCATCACAGCATCACCACCGAGCGCAGGACGTCACCCTGGTGCATGCGGTCGAAGGCCTGCTCCACCGCGTCCAGTTCGATCGTCTCCGTCACGAAGGCCGCCAGGTCGAGGCGCCCCTGCTGGTGGAGGTCGATCAGCATCGGGAAGTCGCGGGAGGGAAGGCAGTCGCCGTACCAGGACGACTTGAGGGCGCCGCCGCGGCCGAAGACGTCCAGCAGGGGCAGCTCCAGCTTCATCTCCGGTGTCGGCACACCGACCAGGACCACCGTGCCCGCCAGATCCCGGGCGTAGAACGCCTGCTTGTACGTCTCGGGGCGGCCGACCGCCTCGATGACGACATCGGCGCCGAAGCCGCCGGTCAGCTCGCGGATCGCCTCGACGGGGTCCGTCTCCTTGGAGTTGACCGTGTGGGTGGCGCCCATCGTGCGGGCCTTCTCCAGCTTCCGGTCGTCGATGTCGACGGCGATGATCCGCGCGGCACCGGCCAGGTTGGCGCCGGCGATCGCCGCGTCCCCGACGCCGCCGCAGCCGATGACGGCCACCGAGTCGCCACGGCCCACGTTGCCCGTGTTGATGGCGGCGCCGATGCCCGCCATCACACCGCAGCCGAGGAGGCCCGCGACCGCGGGGGACACCGACGGGTCGACCTTGGTGCACTGGCCGGCCGCGACCAGGGTCTTCTCGGCGAAGGCGCCGATGCCCAGGGCGGGGGAGAGCTCCGTGCCGTCCTCCAGGGTCATCTTCTGCTTGGCGTTGTGCGTGTTGAAGCAGTACCAGGGGCGGCCGCGCAGACAGGCGCGGCACTGGCCGCACACCGCACGCCAGTTGAGGACGACGAAGTCGCCGGGCGCCACGTCGGTGACGCCCTCGCCGACCGCCTCCACCACACCGGCCGCCTCGTGGCCGAGAAGGAACGGGTAGTCGTCGCTGATGCCGCCCTGCTTGTAGTGCAGGTCGGTGTGACAGACCCCGCAGGCCTGCACCTTCACGACGGCCTCGCCGGGACCCGGGTCCGGGATGAGAATCGTCCGGATCTCCACCGGTTCGTTCTTACCGGGGGCGATGACACCGCGTACCTGCTGGGCGGCCATGTCGGGCTCCTTCGCGTGGACAATGGGGCGTTGATCATGTTGGCACAGGGCCGGTCGAGTGGATCCGAGCCTGTGGACAACCGAGTGAAACACGCCCGACCGAGGCCTGAACGGACCCTGAAAGACTTCAGACGGTTACACCTTGTTTTCAGCCCCATCGAGCGGACGTCCGCTCATTTGGTTACCCTGTACGGGACGGACAGCTTATTTGGGTCCCACCCACACCCACGGTCCGTCCCGGGACAAGCCGGTCACCACGGCCTGCTCTCATATGAGTTGACTGGCGCCACCGCGTCCGAACTGCCTCTACTCAGACCCGAGCGGGCGTCAGGCGACCAGTAGCAGAGTGGTCCTGCACGCCCCGAGGGTGACCGACACAAAAGGAGTGCGCGGTGACACCGGAGAAGACGAATCTCGATCAGGGTCCCAAGGAACGTACGGAGCACGCAGGCCGGGCCGAGAAGCTCGGCAGCCTCGACGTCTGGGCCAGGTCCGCACCCATCCGCCTGGCGGGCTACGAGGACGACCTCGCCGAGCCCCACATCCTGCCCAGCGTGGACTGACCGCCCAGGTCCACCGCAGGACCCGCACGATCGCTGATCGGCATGGGCGTGCCAGACTCACGTCCATGCTGATCAGAGAAGCCGCGGCCGGTGACTGGCCGCGGATCTGGCCTTTCTGGCACCGGATCGTCGCCGCCGCCGAGACCTACGCGTGGGACCCGGACACGTCCGAGGAGGACGCCCGCGCCCTGTGGATGGCCCAGGGCAAGCGCGTGTACGTCGCCGAGGACGCCACCGGAGCGGTGGTCGGCTCCGCCTACGTCACCCCCAACTACGGCGGCCCCGCCTCCCACATCGCCAACGCCGGCTTCATGGTCGACCCCGCCCACTCGGGCCGAGGCATCGGCCGCGCCCTGGCCAACCACATCCTGGACTCGGCCAAGGCCGACGGCTACCGAGCGATGGTCTTCAACGCGGTAGTCGAAACCAACCCCGCGCTCAACCTCTGGCTCTCCCTGGGCTTCACCATCGTTGGCACGATCCCGGACGCCTACGACCACCCGACCCGAGGCAGGGTGGGCCTGCACGTCATGCACCGGGCTCTCTGACGGGCCAGGAACGAGAGCTACTGCCGTCTTCAGGGCAGTAGGCAGCGGCGTTCTCATCCAGGTCAACGGCAACCGCGGTTGTTCAGGGGCGCGGGGAACCGCGCGACCAGCCACAGCCAACCCGCAGCCGACCTACAACCCTTCCCCCGCACCCCCCAGCGGAGCCGTCCGCCTCCAAGGCCGTAGCTCCTCCAACTGCCCCGCCAACTCCAGCAACACCGCCTCACTACCGGGCCGCCCCACCAGCTGGACAGCACCCGGCACCCCCGACGCCAGCGTCCCGAACGGCACAGCCACAGCCGGCCACCCCGTCAGATTCCACGGCGGCGTCAACGGCGAATAATTCGTGTTGACCAACACATTCCGCAGCCACCCCCGCCGGTGCCACTCCGCCGCAGCGGGCCCCCGCCGAGCAAGGGCGGGCGTCAGCAACACCTCGTGCTCCGCGAAGAACGGCTCGAACCGCTCCCGCAACTGCTCCCGCCGCACCCCACCCCGCACAGACCCCACAAACCGCCGCCCCAAGGCCGCGTGCACCCGGGTCCGCCGAGCCAACCGCCGCGGATCGAGCCCCTCCGCATCCACCGCCGTCCCCGCGGTCCAGTGCGCGAGCGAGGTCGTCCCCAGCCACACGGGATACGGCGGATCCGCCCGCCGGACCCGATGCCCCGCACCCGCCAGCAACTCGCCCGCCTCACGGGCCGCGTCGGCGTAGGGCCGGCTGACGGTAACCCCCACCAGCGGACTCCGCACGGAGACGGCGACCGTCCGGGTGACGGATTCCCCGGCCCGTACGCCGCCGGTCGCGGCCTCGGGCCCGACCCCCGCCGCGCCTTCTGTCCCAGCCCCCGTCTCGGCTCTCGTTCCGGCCAGGACCGAGAACATCAGTCGCGCGTCCTCGACCGTCGTCGCCAGCGGCCCGTTCTCTGACATCCCGAACCAGTCACCATGGCCGATGCCCGCCGGGACGACACCATGCCCCGGCTTCAGACCGATCAGCCCGCAGTTGGCGGCGGGTATGCGCAGTGACCCCATGCCGTCGTTGCCGAGCGCGATGGGCACCATGCCGGCGGCGACCGCGGCAGCGCTGCCGCCGGACGAGCCGCCCGCCGTGCGCGTGGTGTCCCACGGATTGCGGGCCGTGCCGTACACGCCCTCGGTGGTGCCGAAGACGCAGAGTTCAGGGCAATTCGTGAGCCCCACCACGACCGCACCCGCCGCCCGCAGCCGCGCCACGGTGACATGGTCCTCGTCGGCCGGAGCGTCCGGGCTCGCGGCGGTGCCGTTGCGGGTGGACTCGCCGCGTACGGCCAGATTGTCCTTGACCGCCACCGGCACGCCCGCGAGGGGGAGTTCGGCCAGGTCGGCGCGGGCCGCCACCTCGTCCGCCTCGGCGAGCGCCGCCGTCGCGCGCAGCGTGCGGAAGGCACCCACGCGGGCGTCGAGCAGCTCGATCCGGGCGAGGTGCTCGGCCACCACCTCGCGAGGGGTGACCCGCTTCTCCCGTACGGCGGCGGCGATCTCGGCGGCGGTCCGGCCGGCCCAGCTGGTCACGATGGCTCCTCGGGGGCGTGTGATTACCGGTGAGTACGAGCTAGTACGAGGAGCACTGTGCCCCGGCGTGGGGCATCCCGTCGAGAGCCACCGCGCTTGGACATTCGCTCCGGTCCTCTTGGACTTTTCGCGCCGAGCTCGGTCCGTCGTTCGCGTGGAGTGGCAGGTCATCCGACCACTGGGTCAACTTGGCTGACTTCAGACCCCATTGACAGGCCCTGAAGCCGGCTCAATCATCACACCTCCGATGATTGGGAGGTGCCCGTGCGCACGGATGCCAGGAGTACGTATCCAAGACGGTCCCGGCTGGTCGGCGTGGTGGCGGCGCTGCTGCTGCTCGCGGCCCCGGTCCCGGCGGCCCAGGCGGCCGGAGGGGCCGAGGAGGCCGGCCCGGCGACCCCTGTCACCGTCCCCGCGTTGTCCGACTGGGTGCCGGAATCCGGACAGTACGTCTACGGGCGCGGCACACGTCTCGTCGCGGACGGTAGGGCCGAGCGCCGTGTCGCCGACACCCTCGCCGACGACCTGCGCGCGGCAGGCCATGGAAGCGTCCCTGTGGTCAGCGGGGGAGCGCGTACGGGAGACATCGTTGTCGATGTCGCGCCGAAGCGGGCCGCGCTCGACAAGGAGGGGCTCGGTAAGGCGGGGCTCGGCGAGGAGGGGTACGAACTCCGCGCGGGCAAACGCCTGTCGGTGACGGGCGCCACCGAGACCGGCGCCTTCTACGGCACCCGGACCATCCTCCAACTCCTCGCCCAGGGCGACCGGTTGCCCGCCGGGCGCACGGTCGACGTGCCGCAGTACGAGGAGCGCGGCGTCGGCGTCTGCGCCTGCTACATCCACATCACGACGGACTGGCTGGAGAACCTCGTACGCGACATGGCGTACAACAAGCTCAACCAGCTGCTCCTCGAACTGAAGGTGAAGAGCGACGCGCACCCCGAGGCCAACACCTGGGGCTACTACACCAAGGACGAGATGCGACGCCTCGTCGCCCTCGGCGAGAAGTACCACGTCACGATCATCCCGGAGATCAACTCCCCTGGGCACATGGACCCGTGGATCGAGAACCGCCCGGATCTCCAGCTCACCGACTCCGACGGCAACAAGCAGCCTTCCCGGCTCGACATCACGCGCCCCGAGGCCTTCGCCTACTACACGAGCCTGATGGACGAGTACGCGGAGGTCTTCAAGGCCGACTCGTGGCACATGGGCGCCGACGAGTACATGCTCGGCTCCGACTTCGCCAAGTACCCGCAGGTCCTGGAGTACGCCAGGGCGAAGTACGGCGCGAACGCCACGCCCCAGGACGCGTTCATCGACTTCGTCAACCGCGTCCACAGCTACGCGGCGGGCAAGGGCAAGAAGCTGCGCATCTGGAACGACGGCCTCACCGGAGCCAACACCGTGCCCGTCACGGCCGGGACGACGGTCGAGCACTGGCTGAACGTGGCGACGAAGCCCAGCCAACTCCGGGCGCAGGGCTATCCGTTGATGAACGCGGCGTACGCCCTCTATCTCGTGCGTGGCGGCTTCCACTCGGACACCAAGGGCCTGTACGACCAGAGTTGGGACCCGCGCAGCTTCGAGGGCGAGAAGCTCGCCTCGCGCGAGGGCATCACCGGGGCGAAGATCAGTCTCTGGCCCGACAACGGGCGCGGCGAGACCGAGAACGAGGTCGCGGTCGACACGGATCCGGCACTGCGGCACATCGCGCAGGCCACCTGGGGCACCCCCCACCCGGACGCCACGTACGCGCAGTTCACCGCCCGCGCGGCAGCCGTGGGCCACGCGCCCGGATGGCGGTACCTCACCCGTGTGCCGGTCGCGGACGGGACGTACACCTTCCGCGCGGGGACCGCGACCGTGACGGCCGAGGTGAAGCGCACCCCGGACGGTTACGTGACCTTGAGGACCGCGAACGGATGTCTCGAAGTGCGTGGCGGCAAGCTCACCCTCAATGTGCCGCTCCAGCCCGGTGTCGAGGTGTCCCGGCAGACCTGCGCAACCGGGAACACCCTCCAGCGCTGGCAGTTGGCGCCCGCACAGGACGGCTACCGGCTCGTCAACGCGATCACACAGATGGCCGTGCACGTGACCGACGACGGTCGCCTCGTGCAGTACCCGCCGGACCAACAGCGCCCCGCCGTATGGCAGTTGACCGCCGGGTGACCGACAGAGCTGTAGCCCGCAGCCCCGTTGCCCCCTGACCTGAGGAGTCCGACCCGCATGGCAGTCTCCAGACGTCTCTTCGTCACGGCCGCCGCCTCGCTCGTGGCGTCGAGCGGTACGTCCCTGGCCCTGGCGTCCTCGGCATCCGCTTCCACGGCTTCCGCTTCGGCCTCCGCCTCGGCCGAAGAACCGTGGTACCGAATCCCCGTCAGCCCCGACGACACCCCGGAGGAACTGGTCCGCAAGGCGTCCCAAGTCCGGCCCACGGAACGGCAGATCGCCTGGCAGGCCCTCGAACGCACCGCCTTCCTGCACTTCGGCGTGAACACCTTCACCGGTCTCGAATGGGGCATGGGGGACGAGGACCCCGACCTCTTCCAACCGGTCGGCCTCGACACCGACCAGTGGGCCCGTGCCCTGCGCGACGGCGGCTTCAAGCTCGCCATCCTCACCGTCAAGCACCACGACGGCTTCGTGCTCTACCAGTCCCGCTACACCAACCACTCGGTGGCGTCGAGCAGTTGGCAGGGCGGACAGGGCGACGTCCTGCGCTCGTTCGCCGACTCGATGCGGCGCCACGGTCTCAAGGTCGGTGTCTACATCTCCCCGGCCGACGAGAACCAGTACCTGCACGGCGTGTACGCCAATGGCAGTGCCCGCTCCGAGCGCACCATCCCCACCCGTGTCCCGGGCGACGACCGCCCGGACGGACCCACCTTCACGCTCCCGGCCACCGACTACGGCGCCCATATGCTCGACCAGCTCTACGAGGTCCTCACCGAGTACGGGCCCGTCGACGAGGTCTGGTTCGACGGCGCCCAGGGCCGTATCCCGCCGGACAAGGTCGAGAAGTACGACTGGGACAGCTGGTACACGCTGATCCGGACGCTCGTCCCGGACGCCACGGTCGCCGTGTCCGGACCCGACGTGCGCTGGGTCGGCAACGAGGGCGGGTTCGCCCGCGAGAACGAGTGGAGCGTCGTCCCCGTCCAGGAGAAGGACAACGGGCGCATGGACTTCGCGCTCTCGTACGACGCACCCGACATGGGCGGCCGGGACGCCCTGGTCGCCGCGCAGCCCGTGGCCGACTACCTCCAGTGGTGGCCGGCCGAGGCCGATGTCTCCATCCGGGACGGCTGGTTCTACCACGCCGACCAACAGCCCAAGTCCGTACAGCAGTTGACGGACATCTACTTCGGCTCGGTGGGCCGCAACGCGGTACTCCTGCTCAACATCCCACCGGACAAGCAGGGCCTCCTCCCGGCCGCCGACGTCACCCGCCTACGAGAGTTCCGCGAACGAATCGACAACGAACTGCCGGAGGACCTGGCCCGCGGCGCCCGGGTCACCACCTCCCCGGGCACGATCACGGTCGACCTGGGCCGAACCCGTGAAGTGAACCGGATCCGCCTCGCGGAGGACATCCGCCACGGGCAACAGGTGGAGGGCTTCGTGGTCGAGGCCCACACCGGGGGAGCCTGGAAGCGCGTCGCAGGGTCGGGCACGCTCGGCGCGAGCCGCATCCTGCTCCTGCCGACTCCCGTACGGGCAAGGCACTGGCGTGTACGAGTGACACAGTCACGCCAACGGCCGCACCTGGCCCAGTTTGCCCTGTACCGCTCGCGAACCTGATTTCCCCAGTCCAGGGCGCGCTCGTTCAGCAGGGCGCGCCTTTTCAGTGGCGCGGGGAACTGCGCGACCAGCCACAACACCCGCCGCCGCAACACAGCCCCACCGCCCCAACAAACAGGGGGTGGCCGCCGTACAGCGACGACCACCCCCAACACCCTCCCGTTCAAGCCCCGCAGGGCCCCGTACTCTCCCGGGAAATCAACCGCGGCACAGGCACCCGCACGGCCCGCGCAGGCCCCCCGTCCAGCAGCGAGGTCAACTCCTTCGCGGCCGTCCGGCCGAACTCCACCGTGTCCCGCGACAGCGCCGACAGCCACGGCTTGACCATGCGGCACAGCGCCGAGTCCTCCCAGGCGACGACCGAGACGTCACCCGGCACCGAGAAGCCCAGCTCCGTCGCCGCGGCGACCCCGGCGACGGCCATCACGTCGTTGTCATAGATCAGCGCGGTCGGCGGCGAACCGCCCTCCGCAAGGCTGCCCTCCACAGTGCCACCCTCCTGAACAGCGCCCCGCAGAACCCCGCCCCCCAGAACCCGCCGCGTGACGGCGGCCCCCTCCGCGTCCGAGTAGTCCGTGGTCACCGAGCGCACCTCCGCGAGCCCGCGCCGCTCGGCCTCGGCACGCAGCGTACGGATCCGGCGCTCGGTGTGCGCGAGGCCCGGCAGGCCCGCGATGTGCACGATCCGTCGGTGCCCCAGCGCGGACAGCTCGTCCACGACGGCGGCCATCGCGCCCGCGTCGTCAGCCCAGACGGTGGACAGACCCGGGTGCCGCGCGTCCGGCGCACCGCCGATGACGACGGCGGGCAGTCCCAGTTCGTCCAGCAGGTCCGGGCGCGCGTCGTCCGTCCGGGGGTCGACGACCAGCACCCCGTCCACGCGGTGCTCCGCCCACCAGCGCCGGTACACCGCGCACTCGTCGTCGACGTCCTCGACGACCTGGAAGAGCAGACCGAGATGACGCTCCGCCAGGACCTCCTGGATGCCGGAGATGAGCTGCAGGAAGAACGAGTCCACACCCAGGGTGTCCGCGGGCCTGGCCAGGACGAGACCGACCGTCGCCGCGCCCTCGCCGGACAGCTGGCGCGCGGCCGTGCTGGGCCGCCAGCCCAGTTGCTCGGCAACCCGGCGCACCCGGTCCCGGGTGATCTCGGAGACCCCCGGCCGGTCGTTGAGCGCGAAGGAGACCGCGCTCTCGGAGACCCCGGCGCGCTGCGCGATGTCCTTCATCGTCGGCCGGCGCGCGGGAGACCGCTTGGCTGGCAACCTTGCTCCCCATTTCATGAAGCCGTGCTCAATGAAGCCCTGCTCAATGGGGCTCCGCACTAATGCGCTTGAGTCAGGTTACTCTAAAGCGCATTAGTGATCGGTTGCAAGAGGCGACCTGCAAGCTCATGACCTGGTCTTATGCTCAGCTAATGAATTTAGCGGGGCGGAATCCATTGACTTCCCCACCGGGATGGATGCAAGGTCTGCCCGTCACCTCCGACCCACACCGTCGCAAAGGAGCCCGGTCACTGTGCGCATGCCTCGCAGAGCACTCGCCGCCGCTGTCGTCGCCCTGGTACTGCCGCTCAGCGCCTGCGGTTCCGGAGGTGACGAGGGCGGTTCCACGGACGCCTCCGGCAAGGTCGAGGGCGACATCACCTTCCAGACCTGGAACCTGAGGGCCAACTTCAAGCCGTACTTCGAGGGCCTGATCGCCGACTTCGAGAAGAAGTACCCCGGCACGAAGGTGAAGTGGGTCGATCAGCCCGCCGAGGGCTACGCCGACAAGATCAGCGCGGACGCGGCCGGCGGCACCCTGCCCGACGTCGTGAACGTCTCGCCGGACCTCGTCGCCCCGCTCGCCAAGGCGGGCCTCGCGCTCGACCTCGACAAGTCCGCCGCGAAGTACAAGAAGGAGTACCTGCCGGGCGCCTGGGCGAGCCACGAGATACCGGGCTTGGAGGGCACGTACGCCTTCCCCTGGTATCTGAACACCGGCCCGCTCTTCTACAACAAGTCGCTGTTCAAGGAGGCCGGCCTGGACGCCTCGAAGCCTCCGAAGACGTACGACGAACTGTTCGACGACGCCCTGGAGCTGGCCGACAAGAGCGACGGCAAGGTCGCCACCCTCGCGAACGTGCCCACGATCGAGGACTTCGGCCGGTACGGCGTCGAGCTCATGAACAAGGAGGGCACCGCCTTCGCGTTCAACGACGCCAAGGGGGTCGAACTCCTCACCAAGTACAAGGAGTTGTACGACGCCAAGGCACTTGACTCGCAGGCGCTGACCGCGACCCCCGAGTCGTCGGGCAAGAAGTTCCTGACCGAGGCCGTCGCCATGAACCCGGGCAGCGCCCTGGACCTCGGCAACTTCAAGAAGCAGGCGCCGAACCTCTACAAGAACATCGGCATCACCGACCAGATCACCAGCACCGGCAAGGTCAACATGTACGTGATGGGTGTGATGGTCAACGCCCAGACCAAGCGGACGCCCGCCGCGGTCGCCTTCGCGCACTTCGTCACCGACGCGCAGAACCAGATGTCGTTCGCCAAGAAGGTCGCGATCTTCCCGAGCACCGCCGGTTCGCTGGACGACCCGTACTTCACCCAGGAGGACGGCACGGACGAGACCCGTGTCCGGATCGCCGCCGCCAAGTCCCTGAAGAACGCGGTCAATTACACCCCGGTCCTGTTCAGCGAGCAGATGAAGACCGAGCTGCGGAACTCCGTCGCCAAGGCGCTGCAGGGCAAGGTGAGCCCCAAGGAAGCGCTCGACAACGCTGTCAAGGCGTGCGACCGGCTGCTCCAGCAGCAGGGCTGACCGACATGGCGAGTTCTTCCAGTACCGCTTCCTCCGGCACCGCCGCCCGCGGCGCGTCTTCCGGAGCCGTACGGGTGCGGCGCCAACTGCCCACCAGTCCCTGGCTGTTCGCCGCCCCGGGACTGCTGGTCGTCGGCATCTTCATCCTGTACCCGTTCGTCTCGACGCTGGTCAACGCCTTCACGGACCGCCGGACCCTGATCCCCGGCGAGTTCGTGGGCCTGGCCAACTTCCGGGAGCTGCTGCACGACGAGATGTTCTGGATCGGCCTGCGCAACAGCACGCTGTACGTCCTCGGGGTGGTCCCCGCGCTCGTACTGCTGCCCCTGCTGCTCGCGCTCCTGGTCCAGAAGAACATCCCCGGCATCGCCTTCTTCCGGTCGGCCTTCTACACCCCGGTCGTCGCGTCCATCGTCGTGGTGGGACTCATCTGGGTGTGGCTGCTCGACGAACGCGGCCTGGTGAACTCGCTGTTGGAGACGATCGGCGTCGGCAGGATCGGCTTCCTCAGCGACCAGTGGCTGCTCCTGCTGAGCGCCATGGCCGTCACGGTCTGGAAGGGCCTCGGCTACTACATGATCATTTATCTGGCCGCGCTCGCCAATGTGCCGCGCGAGCTGCACGAGGCCGCGTCGGTGGACGGCGCGGGCGCGTTCCGCCGCTTCCTCACGGTCACCGTGCCCGCCGTCCGCTCCACCATGGTGCTGGTCGGCGCGCTCTCCTCGGTCGCCGCCTTCAAGGTGTTCTCCGAGGTCTATCTGATGGCCGGCCCGGACGGCGGCCCGGCGGGCGAGGACACCACGCTCGTGATGCTCGTGCAGCGCACCGGCACCGGCCTGACCGGCCGCGTCGGCTACGCCTCCGCCATCTCGGTCGTCGTCTTCGTCGTCACCGTCGCGCTGATGCTGCTCGTGCTGCGCGCCGACCGGAAGGAGGACGCGTGAGCGTCGCCGAGAAGGTGCGCGAGGCACCGGCCGCCGTGGCGGCGGCGCCCCGCCGCAAACGCGTCACCGACGAGCACGGCCGAAGCGTCCGGGTGTGGGAACTCGCCCTGCGCTACCTGCTGTTGATCGCCGTCCTCGCGCTCACCGTCGGGCCGTTCGTGTGGCAGCTGTCCACCTCGTTGAAGGGGCCGACCGAGGACATCTTCAGCTCGCCGCCCAAGTTCCTGCCGAGCGATCCGACCCTGCACAACTACGAACGGGTCGCCGACACCATCCCCGTGTGGGACTACGCGTTCAACTCGCTGAAGGTCGCCACCACCAACGTCGTCACCAACTGCGTCGGTTCGGCGCTCGCGGGCTACGCCCTCGCGCGGCTGCGCTACGGCGGCCGCAAGGTGACCACGCTCGTGTTCATCCTGGCGATGCTCGTGCCCGTCGAGGGCATCATCATCGCCCAGTTCACGACGATGCGTGAGCTCGGTCTGAACAACACCCTCATCGGGGTCGTCCTGCCCGGCTGCATCGGTGCGATGAACGTCCTGCTGATGCGCAACGCGTTCCTCAACCTCCCCTACGAGATCGAGGAGGCGGCCTACGTGGACGGGGCGAACGTCTGGCAGCGGTTCCTGCGGATCGCCCTCCCCTCGGTGAAGGGCACTCTCGCCGTCGTCGCGATCTTCGCCTTCATGGGCGCCTGGGACGACTTCCTGTGGCCGCTCATCGTGCTCAGCGACCCGGACAAGTTCACCCTGACCATCGGCCTCAACTATCTGCACGGCACCTTCGCCAACGACGAACGGCTCGTCGCCGCCGGCACGATCATCGCCGTGGCACCGCTGATCGCCCTCTTCGCCTGCCTCCAGCGGTACTTCTTCCGCGGTGTCGGCGAAGGCGCGGTCAAGGGCTGAGCCAGGCAGCCACGGGCTCACCCACCCACATCACGACGGGCTCACCGGCCCGCAAGGCCCCACACCCCCACGTACGCACCCCAGAACCAGGACTCCCGCATGCCGCCTTCTGTCGTGCGCTTCGGCGTCAACTACACCCCGAGTGAAGGGTGGTTCCACCACTGGCTGGACTTCGACCTCGACTCCGTACGGGCCGACCTCGACTCCATCGCCACACTCGGCCTGGACCACATCCGGGTCTTCCCGATCTGGCCCTACTTCCAGCCGAACCGTTCACTGATCCGCCCGCGGGCCGTCGAGCAGCTCGTCGACCTCGCGGACGCGGCCGCCGAGCGCGGCCTCGACGTCAACGTCGACGGTCTGCAAGGGCACTTGTCCAGCTTCGACTTCCTGCCCGCGTGGACGCAGACCTGGCACCGGCGGAATCTGTTCACCGACCCCGAGGTCGTGGAGGGGCAGGCCGAATACCTGCGGACCCTCGCGGCGGCCCTCGCCGACCGGCCCAACTTCATCGGCATGACCGTCGGCAACGAGGTCAACCAGTTCTCGGCGGGCCCCCATCCCGACCCCGACCGGGCGGAGCCCGCGCAGATCGACGCCTGGCTGGAGCGGATGCTCACAGCCTGTGAGAAGGGCGCGCCGGGCAGGCTCCATCTGCACGCGGAGTACGACGCGGCCTGGTACCAGGACGACATGCCGTTCACCCCGGCCCAGGCCGCCCGGCGCGGCGCGGTGACCGCCGTGCACTCGTGGGTCTTCAACGGCACGGCCCAGCGGCACGGACGTACCTCAGTCGCGACCGAGCACCACGCCGCCTATCTGATCGAGCTGTCCAAGGCCTGGGCCGACGACCCGTCCCGTCCGGTCTGGCTCCAGGAGGTCGGCGCACCGGCGCCGCTGGTCCCCGCCGAACACGCCGCCGCCTTCACGGAGGCGACCGTCGCGAACGCACTCGACTGCACCGATCTGTGGGGCATCACCTGGTGGTGCTCCCACGACGTGTCCCGCGATCTCGCCGACTTCCCCGAACTCGAGTATGGGCTGGGTCTGTTGACCAACGACCGCCGCCCCAAGGACAGTGCACGGGCGCTGGCCCGCACGGCACGCGAGCACACCTACGCGCCCAAGACCCGCACCACCGCGCTCGTCGTCCCCGACAGCCCCGCCGACCGCTCGCTCTGCGCGCCCGGCGGACCCGTCTTCGAGGCGTTCTTCCGGCTCACCGCGGACGGCGCCCGCCCGGCCACCGTGCTCGCCTCACGCGCGGACGACGAGGAACACCTCGCCGCCCGCGGCATCACCGAAGTCGTCACTCCCGATCAGGTTCCGTAGACCCCCACAAGAACTCCCACAAGGAGGCACTTGCTCGTGAACCCCACCAGACGCACCGTCCTGCTCGCCGCCGGCACCGGGGCGGCGGCCGCCCTGCTCCCGGCCTCGCCCGCCACCGCCGAGCCGAGGGCCGCCGCGGCACTCCAGCCGTACGCGTCCTACTGGTACCCGGACTCGTTCCCCTCGGGCTCCCCGGGCGCGGGCATCACCTGGCGCAGCCTGAAGTCATGGCGTGCCGCCGACGACACCGACCTGGCGTTCAACGCGGCGTCCGTGCCGCTCGCCGCCCGCTTCACCCCGACACCGGCGAACACGACGGCCCGCTCCGGCCAGGCCCGTATCCAGTCCCTGGTCTCCTTCGGCCCGACCGCGAGCAACCCCTCGCAGGGCGCCGCCGACGCCGACTACTACGCCCTCACCCACTGGTCGTACGTCGATGAGCTGATCTTCTGGGGCGGCTCCTCCGGCGAGGGCCTGATCCTGGCCCCGAACGCGCCGATCGTGGACGCCGCCCACCGGCACGGCGTGCCCGTCCTCGGCAATGTCTTCCTGCCGCCCGTCGCGTACGGCGGACAGCTGCAGTGGACCCGGGACCTGGTGCAGAAGGACGCGTCCGGGCACTACCCGCTGGCCGCCCAGCTCGTCGCGGTAGCGGAGGCGTACGGGTTCGACGGCTGGTTCATCAACGCCGAGACCAGCGGCGGGAACGCCGCCCTCGCCACCGACATGCTCGGCTTTCTCACCGAGCTCAAGACGCTCGGCACGGCGAAGGGGCAGCGCGTCACCTGGTACGACTCCATGACGGTGAGCGGCTCGGTGAGCTGGCAGGGTGCCCTCAACAACCAGAACAGGGTGTTCTTCCAGGCCGCCGACTCGATGTTCGTCGACTTCCGCTGGTCGTCGAGCAGCCTCGCCTCCTCGGGAACGGCGGCCCAGCAACTCGGCCGCAGCCGTTACGAGTTGTGGGCTGGCGTCGATGTGGAGGCCAACGGCTGGAACCGCTCAGTGAACTGGGACGCCATGGTGCCCAGCGGCTCATCGCACGTCGTCTCGGTGGGCTTCTACCGGCCCGAGTGGACCCGCAACCACCTGCCCGCCGGACGCACCCCGGGCGACTTCCACGCAGCCGACGACCGCTTCTGGACCGGACGGTCACTCGATCCGGCGAAGCCCGACGCCACCGACACCTGGCGGGCCCCCGCCGTCTCCGTCGCCGACCGCTCGACGGTGACCTCGGTCCCCTTCGCGAGCACCTTCAACACCGGCCACGGACTGCGCTGGTACGAGGACGGCAAGGTCACCTCGACGGCCCCCTGGAACCACCTCGGCCTCCAGGACCGGCTGCCCTCCCGGCGCTGGGTCGTACGCACGACGGGCGCGCGCCCCGCCGTCACCTTCGACTTCGCGGACGCGTGGCACGGCGGCAGCAGCGTCCTGGTCGCCGGAGCCCTCGACGCGCCCGCCACCCTGGACCTGTACGCGACCAGGCTCCCCCTCGGCGAGGACACGGTCGTCGAACTGACCCACCGCGTCGACTCGGGGAGCGCGACGGTCGAACTGGCCGTCGCCACCGCCGAGCCCTCGGGCGCGGGCCGGCCGTACACGTACACGTACTTCCCGGTCACCGCGGGCAGCGGCTGGGGGACCTCGACCGTACGGCTGACCGGTCTCCCGGCGGGCGGCACCGTGCACGGCCTCGGCGTACGGCTCACCGGGTCCGGCGGCGCCGTGAAGTGGCGGCTCGGCGGACTCGCCGTGCGGAACCAGGCCGCCCAGAGCCCGTCCGTCCCGGCCGACCTGAGCATCACCGGCGCCTCGGGAGGCGACCTGCGCTTCGCGTGGCGGGCCGTCCCCGGCGACGTACGCCACTACACGCTGCACCGGGTCCTGCCCGACGGCACCCGGCGCTTCCTCGGAGGTACCGCCCAGCGGGCCTTCTTCGTCGGCGGATTGACACCCGAGGGCGGTGAGTCCACGGCGAGGTTCGAACTGCGGGCCGTGGGGGAGCTTTACACCGCGTCGGCCCCCGCTACCGTCACACACACCTGGTGACCGCCGACCAGGTGGTCATCGTCGAAAGCCGGTGTTGACCACCGACACCGAGCAGCAACCCGCACAACGGAGTTACGGAGCACCTCACATGCATGACGACCGCAGCCTGGTCGAAGCCCGCCTCAAGCGTGTGCTCGACGAGCGCATACGACCCGCCGTGTACCCCGAGTCGGTACCACTGGAAGTGGCGGTGTGGCACGCGCCCGGCGAGCCCGTGCCGGTCGACGAAGGGCTGTCCGCCCCGGTCGAACCGATCGAGGCGGGCGCGCGGTGGGGTGCTCCGTGGGGCACCAGCTGGTTCCGGGTGACCGGGACCGTGCCCGGAAAATGGGCCGGGAAGACCGTCGAGGCGATCCTCGACCTCGGCTTCGACGAGAACATGCCCGGATTCCAGTGCGAGGGCCTCGTCTACCGGCCCGACGGCACGCCGGTGAAGGGCCTGAACCCGCGCAACCAGTGGGTACGGATCGGCGCCCCCGTCGAGGGTGGCGAGGAGGTGCGGCTGCACATCGAGGCCGCGTCCAACCCCGTCATCCTCGACTACCACCCCTTCCGGCCCACGCAGCTGGGCGACAAGGAGACGGCCGGCAGCGAACCGCAGTACAAGCTGGAGCGGATGGACCTCGCCGTCCTCGACGAGACGGTGTGGCAGCTGGTCATCGACCTGGAGGTGCTCGGCGAGCTGATGGCCGAGCTGCCGGTGGAGTCCGCGCGCCGCTGGGACATCCTGCGGGCGGTGGAGAAGGCCCTCGACGCCGTCGACCTGCAGAACGTGGGCGGCACGGCGGCCGCGGCCCGCTCGCACCTCGAAGGGGTGCTGGCCGCCCCCGCCGTCCCCTCCGCCCACCGCATCAGCGCCGTCGGCCACGCCCACATCGACTCGGCGTGGCTGTGGCCGCTGCGCGAGACCGTACGCAAGGTCGCCAGGACCACCTCCAACATGACCGCCCTGATCGAGGACGAGCCGGACTTCGTCTTCGCCATGTCGCAGGCCCAGCAGTGGGCCTGGGTGAAGGAGCACCGGCCCGAGGTGTGGGCCCGGGTGAAGAAGGCGGTCGCCGACGGGCGGTTCGTACCGGCCGGCGGTATGTGGGTCGAGTCGGACACCAACATGCCGGGCTCCGAGGCGATGGCCCGTCAGTTCGTGCACGGCAAGCGGTTCTTCCTCGACGAGTTCGGCGTCGAGAACGAGGAGGCGTGGCTGCCCGACACCTTCGGCTTCGCCGCCGGACTGCCGCAGATCATCAAGGCGGCCGGCTCCAAGTGGCTGCTCACCCAGAAGATCTCGTGGTCCCAGACCAACAAGTTCCCGCACCACACCTTCCAGTGGGAGGGCATCGACGGCACGCGGATCTTCACGCACTTCCCGCCCGTCGACACGTACAACTGCTCCATGAAGGGCAGCGAGATCGCCCACGCGGCGAAGAACTTCAAGGACAAGGGCGTCGCCCGGCACTCCCTCGCGCCGACCGGCTGGGGCGACGGAGGCGGCGGCACGACCCGCGAGATGGTCGCCAAGGCGGCCCGGCTCCGGGATCTCGAAGGCTCGGCGACCGTGGTCTGGGAGACCCCGGAGAAGTTCTTCGAGAAGGCGGAGGCCGAATACCCCAACGCCCCCGTGTGGGTCGGTGAGTTGTACCTGGAGCTGCACCGCGCCACGCTCACCAGCCAGGCCAAGACCAAGCAGGGCAACCGCCGCAGCGAGCACCTCCTGCGCGAGGCCGAGCTGTGGGCGGCGACTGCGGCCGTACGCACCGAATTTTCTTATCCGTACGAGGAGTTGGACCGCCTCTGGAAGACGGTCCTGCTCCACCAGTTCCACGACATCCTGCCCGGCTCGTCCATCGCGTGGGTCCACCGTGAGGCCCGTAAGACGTACGAGGCGGTCGCCGAGGAGCTGAACGGCATCATCGGCTCAGCCCAGCGCGCGCTGGCCGGTGAGGGGACGACCGCCCTCGCCTTCAACTCCGCGCCGCACACCCGTGACGGGGTGCCCGCCGGCGGAGCACGGACCCCGGCTGTCGGCGGCGAGTGCACGCTCGTGCCCCGCACGGACGGCGGCTACGTGATGGAGAACGGACGGCTGCGGATCGAGATCGACGAGCGCGGACTCGTGGTCTCCGCGTTCGACCTCGCCGCGGACCGCGAGACCCTCGCGCCCGGCCGGGCGGCCAACCTGCTCCAGATCCACCCCGACTTCCCCAACATGTGGGACGCCTGGGACGTCGACGAGTTCTACCGCAACACGGTCACCGACCTGGTCGACGCCGACGAGGTCGCCCCCGGTGACGACGGCGTCTCGGTCCGGATCGTACGTGGCTTCGGGGCGTCGAAGGTCACGCAGGTGCTGTCGCTCGCGCCGGGGGAGTGGCGGCTCGACATCGACACCGAGGTCGACTGGCACGAGACGGAGAAGTTCCTGAAGCTGGCCTTCCCGCTCGACGTGCACGCCGAGCGGTACGCGTCCGAGACGCAGTTCGGGCACTTCTTCCGGCCGACGCACACCAACACGTCATGGGAGGCCGCCAAGTTCGAGGCCTGCAACCACCGGTTCGTCCACATGGAGGAGCCCGGCTGGGGCGTCGCGGTTGTCAACGACTCGACGTACGGCCATGACGTGACGCGGGCGGTGCGCGACGACGGTGGTACGACCACCACGGTCCGTGTCTCGCTGCTGCGCGCCCCGCGGTTCCCCGACCCCGAGACCGACCAGGGCGTCCACCGCTTCCGGCACGCGCTGGTGCCCGGTGCCGGGATCGGCGACGCGGTGCGCGAGGGCTGGCGGATCAACCTGCCCGAGCGCAAGGTCGTCGGCGGGGTCTCCGAGGTCGCGCCCCTGGTGGCCGTCGCTCAGGACGCCGTCGTGGTCACCGCGGTGAAGCTCGCCGACGACGGCAGCGGTGACGTGATCGTCCGCTTCCACGAGTCACGCGGAGGCCGCAGCCGGGCCACACTCACAGCGGGCTTCGAGGTCGAGTCCGTCACGGTGACGGACCTGCTGGAACGGCCCCTGGCCGACGCGGTCGCCCCGGAGCGGGACGGGAGCCGACTCACCCTGAAACTCCGCCCGTTCGAGCTGGTGACACTGCGACTCAAGCGCGCGTGAGGTTCCTTTTGGGCTGAGGGTGCGCCGCGGGTGCGTTGTGGTTGCTCGCGCAGTTCCCCGCGCCCCTGAAAGACGGGGCTGCGCCCCAGTCTTTCGCCTTTAGGGGCGCGGGGAACTGCGCGACAAGCCCCCACCGGCCCGCAGACGCCCCCCGACCCGACGTCGGACCCGGTTCCAGCCCTCAAGGCTGGAGCTGGGTCCGCAACCACTGCTCCACCTCACCCACATGCGCTGCCGCCGCCGCGCGGGCGGCTTCCGGATCGCGGGCGACGAGCGCACGATGGATCGCCGCATGCTCCCGCCGCGTCCGCTCGAACGCACCCTCCTCCTGGTACCCGCGCCACACCCGGGCGCGAAACGTGCGCGAGGACAGCCCCTCCAGGATGGCCGCCATCGTGTCGTTGCCCGCGGCGACCCCGATGGCCCGGTGGAACGCCAGGTCGTGGGAGAGGATCTCCTCCGGGTCGTCCGTCGCGTTCATGGCCGTCAAGTGTTTCTCGACCTCCGCCAGTTGGTCGGAGGTGATCCGCGCGGCCGCGAGCGCGGTCGCCGTCGACTCCAGGATGCGCCGCACTTCGAGGAGTTCGACCAGCCGCGGCCCCCGGGAGAGGTCCGCGACCACTCCGAAGGTCTCCAGCAGATCCCCGGCCTCAAGCTGCGTCACGTAGATCCCTGACCCGTGCCGGGCCTCCAGGACGCCCAGGACCGTGAGTGCCCGGATCGCCTCGCGCATCGAACTGCGCGAGATGCCCAGCTGTGACGCCAGATCCCGCTCGGTCGGCAGCCGCGCGCCCGGCTCCAGACGGCCCTCGCCGATCATCGCCTTGATCTGGTCGATCGCGCGCTGCGTCACGGTCCCCTTCTGCGGGGCCGCCGTCGTCCCCTGGGGCAGGCTCTCGTCCACGCCATGTCCTCCTGTTGCCGGGTGCGCCGCAGTCTAACCACTCAGGTGGTCGGACCACTACGTATGAAAACCAGGGAAAAATGCGGTCCAGGGGTGTTGTCAGGGGGAAGTGGTCTGATAAATATGCGTGGCACCTGCTCGATCACGCTCAACGAGGAGCCGATACATGGCCGGCAGAACTGTGCGGTACCGGAACGGTCGAAACACCTCACGGGCGATACGTGCGGCGGCCGTGGCCGCCTGCGCCACGCTCGTACTCGCGGCATGCGGCAGCACCAAGGACAACGTCGCCTCCAAGGGCGACGGCGGAGGCGACGGCAGCGGCAAGGTCGGGGTGATCCTGCCCCTGCTGACCTCGCCGTTCTGGCAGTCGTACAACGACTACGTACCCAAGATGGCGAAGACCGAGGACGTCGACGCCCTCAAGACCGTGAACTCGAACAGCGACCCGTCGCAGCAGATCACGGACATCAACAACCAGCTCAACCAGGGTGTGAAGGGCCTCGTCGTGGCCCCCCTGGACAGCGCCGCGATCTCCGCCGGCCTCGACCAGGCCGAGCGCAAGGGCGTGCCCGTGGTCGCCGTGGACGTGGCGCCCGAGAAGGGCAAGGTCGCGATGGTCGTACGCGCCAACAACGTCGCGTACGGGGAGAAGGCCTGCGAGTACCTCGGCAAGCAGATCCCCTCCGGCAAGGTCGTGCAGATCATGGGCGACCTGGCCTCGGTCAACGGCCGGGACCGCTCCGAGGCCTTCCGGGCCTGCGTCAAGGAGAAGTTCCCGAAGCTGAAGGTCCTGGAGATCCCCGCCAAGTGGGAGTCCGACACCGCGGCCTCCAAGCTGGACACGCTCCTCAACGCCAACCCGGACATCAAGGGCATCTACATGCAGGCGGGCGGCGTCTATCTCGCGCCCACGCTGCAGACCCTGAAGTCCAAGGGGCTGCTGAAGAAGACCGGCGAGAAGGGCCACATCACGATCGTCTCGAACGACGGCATCCCGCAGGAGTACGACGCGATCCGCAAGGGCCAGATCGACGCCACCGTCTCGCAGCCGGCCGACCTCTACGCCAAGTACGGCATGTACTACATCAAGGCGGCGATGGAGGGGAAGACCTTCAAGCCGGGTCCGACCGACCACGACTCCGAGATCGTCAAGCTGCCCAGCGGCATCCTCGAGGACCAGCTGCCCGCGCCGCTGGTGACCAAGGAGAACGTCGACGACCCCGAGCTGTGGGGCAACACGGTCAAATGAGCACACCACTCGTTGAGGCGCGGGGCATAGCCAAGCGGTACGGCCCCACGGTCGCCCTCGCCGACGGACAGCTGACCGTGCACGCGGGCGAGTCCCATGCCCTCGTCGGCCGCAACGGCGCGGGCAAGTCCACCCTCGTCACCGTACTCACCGGCCTCCAGGCCCCCGACGAGGGCACGGTCAGCTTCGACGGCGAGCCCGCGCCCGCCCTCACCGACCGGGACGCCTGGCGGCGCAAGGTGGCCTGCGTCTACCAGAAGCCCACCGTGGTCCCCGAGCTGACGGTCGCCGAGAACCTCTTCATCAACCGGCAGCCGCAGGGCCGCGGCGGCTTCATCAGCTGGCGGCGCCTGAAGACGGAGGCCGCCGAGGTCCTCGACACCTGGGACGTCCACGTCGACCCGGACGCGCGGACCGCCGACCTCAAGGTCGAGGACCGCCAAATGGTGGAGATCGCCCGGGCGTTGAGCTTCGGCGCCCGGTTCATCGTCCTCGACGAACCGACCGCCCAGCTCGACAACCGGGAGATCGAGCGCCTCTTCACCCGCATGCGCGCGCTCCAGGAGTCCGGCGTCACGTTCCTGTTCATCTCGCACCACCTCCAGGAGGTGTACGAGGTGTGCCAGACCGTGACGGTCCTGCGCGACGCCCGCTGGATCACCACGGCCCCGGTGGCCGAGCTGCCGCGGGCGGCCCTGGTCGAGGCCATGGCGGGGGAGTCCATCGCCGCCGTGGAGGAGAAGGCCGCCCGTGGCGACGTGGACGCCGGCGCGCCCGTCGTCCTGGAAGCACACGGGCTCACGTCGGATTCGTACGAGGGCATCGACCTCACCGTGCGCGGTGGTGAGGTCGTCGGTCTCGCCGGATCCAGTGGCAGCGGCAAGATCGAGCTGGCCGAGTCCTTCGCGGGACTGCACACCCCGACCGGTGGCACTGCCCAACTGGAGGGCAGGCAGCTGCCGTTCGGCGATGTGACGGCCGCCCTGCGCGCCGGTGTCGGCTGCGTACCGCGCGACCGGCACGGGCAGGGTCTCGTCTTCGGCATGACCGTCGGTGACAACGCCACGATGAGCGTCCTGGACCGCCTCGGCCGGTACGGCTTCGTCGGCACCGACCGCAAGCGGGGCTTCGCCGACGAGCTGATCGACCGCCTCGACATCCACACCCAGGGGCCCGACCAGCCGGTGTCCGACCTCTCCGGTGGCAACGCCCAGAAGGTCGTCATGGCCCGGGCCCTCGCCTCCGATCCTCGGCTGCTGGTCCTGATCAACCCCACCGCGGGCGTCGACGTGAAGTCCAAGGAGTCCCTGCTCTCCCGCATGGACTCGGCCCGTGACGACGGCACCGCCGTGCTCGTCGTCTCCGACGAACTCGACGACCTGCGCCGCTGCGACCGCGTCCTCGTCCTCTTCCACGGCCGCGTCGTCGCCGAGCACCCGGCGGGCTGGCGCGACCACGAGCTGATCGCCTCCATCGAAGGAGTGGACCACCATGGCTGACACGAAGGCCCCGTCGGCCTCGGCCTCCACCCCCCTACGGCCGCTGAAGAGCAAGGCCGACGCCAAGGCCGTACTCCTGCGCAGGGCACGCGAACTCGCCCTCGTACCGGCCCTGTTGCTGCTGCTCGTGCTCGGTGCGTTCGTCAACGACGCCTTCCTCACCGAGCAGAACCTGATCTCCATCCTGGGCGCCTCGGCGGCCCTCGCGATGGTGGTCCTAGCCGAGTCGCTCGTGCTCATCACCGGCAAGTTCGACCTGTCGCTGGAGTCGGTCGTCGGCATCGCGCCCGCCGTCGGCGCGCTGTTGCTGCTGCCCGCCGCACAGTCGGGCTGGGGCACCGAACTGCCCGCCGGAGTCGCCCTGCTCGCGATCCTCGTCGTGGGCGCGATCATCGGCGGCTTCAACGGCATCCTCGTGGTGAAGCTCAAGCTCAACGCGTTCATCGTGACGCTGGCGATGCTGATCATCCTGCGCGGTCTGCTGGTCGGCGCGACCGAGGGCAAGACGCTGTTCGGGATGCCCGACGCCTTCTACACACTGGCCACCACCACCTTCCTGACCGTGCCGATCTCGGTGTGGCTGGCGGCGGCGGCCTTCGGCATCGCCGGGTTCTTCCTCAAGTACCACCGCCTGGGGCGTGCCCTGTACGCGATCGGCGGCAACGCGGACGCGGCGCGCGCGGCCGGCATCCGTGTCGAGCGCGTGATGCTCGGCGTGTTCGTCGTCGCCGGGACGCTCGCCGCGGTCGGCGGGCTGATGCAGACCGGCTATGTCGGCGCGATCAACGCCAACCAGGGCCAGAACATGATCTTCACGGTGTTCGCGGCCGCGGTCATCGGCGGCATCAGCCTCGACGGCGGCAAGGGCACGATGTTCGGCGCACTTACGGGCGTCCTCCTTCTTGGGGTTGTGCAGAACCTGCTGACTCTTGCACAGGTGCCGTCCTTCTGGATCCAAGCCATTTATGGAGGGATCATCCTGGTCGCGTTGATGATCGCTCGGGTGACCACCGGCCGGGCGCAGGACTGAGCGTGGTGTGCACCTGCGGGTGCGCTGTGGCTGGCCGCGCAGTTCCCCGCGCCCCTGAAGGGGCTCGATCGAAAGGTATTTCTGTGTCCTCATCTGCCGCCCGCATCACCGCGGTCGACACCTACGACATCCGCTTCCCCACCTCGCGTGAGCTCGACGGCTCCGACGCGATGAACCCGGATCCCGACTACTCGGCCGCGTACGTCGTGCTGCGCACAGGCAGCGACGACACGGCCGACGGCCTGGAGGGACACGGGTTCACCTTCACCATCGGGCGGGGCAACGATGTCCAGGTCGCCGCGATCGAGGCGCTGCGCCCGCACATTCTGGGCCGGCCGGTGGACGAACTGTGCGCGGATCCCGGCGCGTTGAGCCGGGACCTGATCGGGGACAGCCAACTGCGGTGGCTCGGGCCCGAGAAGGGCGTGATGCACATGGCGATCGGCGCCGTCGTCAACGCCGTCTGGGACCTTGCCGCCAAGCGCGCCGAGAAGCCGCTCTGGCAGCTGCTCGCCGACGCCACACCCGAATGGCTCGTGTCCCAGGTGGACTTCCGCTACATCGCGGACGTCCTCACCCCCGAGGACGCCCTCGGCCTGCTGGCCCAGGGCCGGGAGGGCGCGACCGAACGCGCCGCGCTGCTCAAGGAGCGCGGCTTCCCCGGCTACACCACCTCGCCCGGCTGGCTCGGCTACTCCGACGAGAAGCTCACCCGGCTGGCCCGCCAGGCCGTCGCCGACGGCTTCACCCAGATCAAGCTGAAGGTCGGCGCGGACCTCGCGGACGACGTACGCCGCTGCCGCGTGGCCCGTTCCGTCGTCGGCCCCGACATCCGCATCGCCATCGACGCCAACCAGCGCTGGAACGTCGACGAGGCCATCGAGTGGACCAAGGCACTCGCCGAGTTCGACCCGTACTGGATCGAGGAGCCCACCAGCCCCGACGACGTCCTCGGCCACGCCACGATCCGCAAGGCGATCGCCCCGGTCAAGGTCGCCACCGGCGAGCACGTACAGAACCGGATCATCTTCAAGCAGCTGCTCCAGGCGGGCGCCATCGACGTCCTGCAGATCGACGCGGCCCGTGTCGGGGGCGTCAACGAGAACCTCGCGATCCTGCTTCTCGCGGCCAAGTTCGGCGTCCCGGTCTGCCCGCACGCCGGCGGCGTCGGCCTGTGCGAACTGGTCCAGCACCTCTCGATGTTCGACTACGTGGCACTGTCCGGCACGACCGAGGACCGCGTGATCGAATACGTCGACCATCTGCACGCCCACTTCCTCGACCCGGTGGTGATCAGAGAGGGTCACTACATGGCACCCACCTCACCGGGCTTCTCGGCGACCATGCGGCCGGAGTCCATCGCGGAGTTCACGTTCCCCGGCGGCACCTTCTGGGCCGCCGACCTCGACCGGCAGAAGGAGCAGGCGGCATGAGCGACTTCGAGGGCCTCAAGGCCCTGGTGACGGGCGGTGCCTCCGGCATCGGCCGGGCCACCGCGGAACTCCTCGCCTCCCGCGGCGCCCAGGTCGCCGTCCTCGACCTGGATCCCACGAGCGTCGAGAAGCCCCTGCTGGGTTACCAGGCGGACGTCACCGACGACGACTCCGTACGCCGTGCCGTCGCCGCCGCGATCGCCGACCTGGGCGGTCTCGACGTGCTGATCAACAACGCGGGCATCGGCGCCCAGGGCACCGTCGAGGACAACGACGACGAGGTCTGGCACCGCGTGCTGGACGTCAACGTCGTCGGCATGGTCCGCACCGCCCGGGCGGCCCTGCCGCACCTGCGGAAGTCCTCGCGGGCCGCCATCGTGAACACCTGCTCCATCGCGGCCACCGCGGGTCTCCCGCAGCGCGCCCTGTACTCCGCGTCCAAGGGTGCCGTCCTGTCGCTGACCCTGGCCATGGCCGCCGACCACGTCCGCGAGGGCATCCGCGTCAACTGCGTGAACCCCGGCACCGTCGACACCCCCTGGGTCGGCCGCCTCCTCGACGCCGCGACGGACCCCGCCGCCGAACGGGCCGCCCTGGAGGCCCGCCAGCCCACCGGCCGCCTCGTCACCGCGTCCGAAGTCGCGGGCGCCGTCGCCTACTTGGCGAGCCCGCTGTCCGGCGCCACCACCGGCACCGCCCTCGCCGTCGACGGCGGGATGCAGGGGCTGCGACTGCGCCCGGCGGGCCAGTGAGCGGGTCGGTGAGCGAGCCCGTGAACAGGCTCGGCCGCAGCGAAGTCGAGATCACCGCCCTCGCCCTCGGCGCCGCCGGTATCGGCAACCTCTTCACGGAGGTCCCGGACGAGCAGGCGCAGGAGACCGTGGGCGCCGCCTGGGACGAGGGCATCAGGTACTTCGACACCGCGCCCCACTACGGCATCGGCCTCTCCGAACGCCGCCTGGGCGCCGCCCTGCGCGAGCACCCCCGTTCGGCGTACACGATCTCGACCAAGGTGGGCCGCCGCCTGGAGCCCGGCGACGCGGGCGGCGACGACCTCGCCAACGGCTTCGCCGTGCCCGCCACACACCGCCGCGTATGGGACTTCAGCGCGGACGGCGTACGCCGCAGCCTGGACGCCAGCCTGGAACGGCTCGGCCTCGACCGGGTGGACGTCGTCTACCTCCACGACCCGGACGACCACGCCGAACAGGCCTTCCGGGAGGGCTATCCGGCGCTGGAGAAGCTCCGCTCGGAGGGCGTGGTGGGCGCGATCGGCGCGGGCATGAACCAGGCCGAGATGCTCACCCGCTTCATCGTCGACACCGATGTCGACGTGGTGCTGTGCGCCGGGCGCTACACCCTCCTCGACCAGGGCGCGCTGACCGACCTGCTGCCGGCCGCGCAGGAGCGCGGGACCTCGGTGGTGATCGGCGGCGCCTTCAACTCCGGTCTGCTGGCCGACCCGAGGCCCGGAGCGACGTACAACTACACCGCCGCACAGCCCGAGGTGCTGGACCGTGCCCTCGCGCTCAACGCCATGGCCGACCGGCACGGCACCACCCTGCGCGCCGCCGCCCTGGCCTTCTGCGCCGCCCATCCGGCCGTCGCGGGCGTCCTGGTGGGAGCCAGGTCGCCGCACGAAGTCCGCGACTGCGCCGAGCAGTTCGAGGCGCCGGTGCCCGCGGCCTTCTGGCAGGAGGTGCGGGAGGCGGACCTCCTGCCCGCCGACGCCCCCGTGCCCGGCGAGAAGGCGTCGAAGCCGAAGGAGCCGAAGGAGCCGAAGGAGCCGTCATGAGAGTGGCCCTGCACACCAAGGTCCGCGCCGACCGCGTCGCCGAGTACGACGCCGCCCACCGCGAGGTCCCCGAGAAACTGACGGACGCGATCCGCGCCGCCGGAGCCTCCTCCTGGACGATCTGGCGCAGCGGTACCGACCTCTTCCACGTCCTGGAGTGCGAGGACTACCCGCGACTCCTCGCAGAACTGGAGCAACTGCCGGTCAACATCGCCTGGCAGGCCCGGATGGCGGAACTCCTCGACGTGGTCCACGACTACTCGGCCGAGGGCTCGCAGGCGGAACTGCCGGTCGTATGGGAGCTGCCGTGACCGTACGCACGGGCGCAGTCGACGCCCACCATCACGTCTGGGACCTCTCCGTACGGGACCAGGACTGGATCACCGGACCCGAACTGGCGCCCCTCAGAAGGAACTTCACCGTCGAGGACCTGGAACCGGAGGCGCGTGCCGTCGGAGTCTCCCGGACCGTCCTGGTGCAGACGGTCACGGTGGCGGAGGAGACCCCCGAGTTCCTGGCCCTCGCGGAGGCACACGACCTGATCGGCGGAGTCGTCGGCTGGACCGACCTCACCAGCCCCGACGTGACCGACGAACTGGCCCGGCTGCGCGAACTGCCGGGCGGCCGCCACCTCAAGGGCATCCGCCACCAGGTCCAGGGCGAGCCGGACCCCGAATGGCTCCTGCGCGAGGACGTACGCCGTGGACTGGCGGCGGTCGCCGAAGCCGGCCTGGTCTACGACCTGGTGGTCCTCCCGCACCAACTTCCGGCCTGCGCGAGGGCGGCCGAGCGCCACCCCGAACTCACCTTCGTCCTGGACCACTTGGGCAAACCCCCGATCGCCGCGGGCGAGCCGGAACCCTGGGCCACCGGCATCCACGCGCTGGCCGCCCAGCCGAACACCGTCTGCAAGCTCTCCGGAATGGTCACGGAGGCTGACCCGAAGGGCTGGAGGGTGGGCGACCTGACCCGCTACTCGGACACCGTGCTGGAAGCCTTCGGGCCCGGCCGGCTCATGTTCGGCTCCGACTGGCCGGTGTGCACCCTCGTCGCCTCGTACACCGAAGTGGCCGACATCGCGGGTCAGTTGACCGGGAAACTCAGCGAGAGCGAACAGGAGGAGATCTTCGCGGACACCGCGACCCGCGTCTACGGTCTCTGAAGCACAGTGCCGACCCACTTCTACGACTTATGAGCCACCGAGTCCAGCCGCGTCGGCGGTAGGAATTCTCGTACGTACGTCCGCTCCCAGCAGGCGCCCGTCTCCCGCAGTTCCTGCCAGGTCGTGTACCGGTAGCGGAAGAGGCGGGCGCGGACGTACCGGGGCGGTGCGTCCAGTGGGAACGGGGAGCGGCGCAGCAGCCGGAGCGTGTCCCGGTCGTTCTCCAGGAGCCGCTCCACCAGGGCGCCGAACCACGATCCGGCGTAGGCGGGGGAGAGCGCGGCGAACCACATCATCCAGTCGAGCCGCAAGTGGTACGGGGCGAACTGACGCGGCCAGTGCCTCGGATCGCCGGGCTTGCCCTTGAACTCGTACTCCCGCCAGTCGGAGTCCTCGTGGGGTCCGGCGTCGGCCGTGCCCTCGACCACCACCTCGTACCGGACGCGGCTGACGCTGCCGAACGCCCCGTAGGTGTTGACCAGATGGAGGGGGTCGAAGGAGCGGTTCATGACCTGGCGGCGGGAGATCATGTTGCGGACCGGGTGGTAGCTCAGCGTCACGAGCAGCGCGGCGACCGCGAAGACCACGACCTTGTACCAGAGCGGGGCGGCGGGGACGTCCGGGGCCGTGCCGGGCAGCTCCAGTGCCGACAGGGCCAGCACGATCGTGATCCAGTTCAGCCAGGAGAAGTTGCCGGACAGGATCAGCCACAGCTGGGTGAGGATCATCAGGGCCGCGGCGGCCGTGGCGACGGGCTGAGGGGTGAACAGCAGCACGGGCACGACGAGTTGGGTGAAGTGGTTGGCGGCCACCTCGACCCGGTGCAGCGGCTTCGGCAGATGGTGGAAGAACCAGCTCAGCGGGCCCGGCATCGGCTGGGTCTCGTGGTGGTGGTAGAGACAGGTCAGCTTGCGCCAGCACTCGTCGCCGCGCATCTTGATCAGCCCCGCCCCGAACTCGACGCGGAACAGGATCCAGCGCAGCAGGAAGAGCACCACCACCGGCGGGGCGACCTCGTCGTTGCCCAGGAAGACCGCGAGGAAGCCGGTCTCCAGGAGCAGGGACTCCCAGCCGAACGAGTACCAGGTCTGGCCGACGTTCACGATCGACAGATACAGGACCCACGGCACCAGCCAGAGCAGCATGCCGCCCCAGAGCGGCAGTTGACCGTCCAGCCCGGCGATCAGCGCCACCGACACCGCACAGCCGGTCCACGCCCAGGCCGCGAAGAAGCGGTCGGAGTAGTGGAGATGGAACACGCTCGGCGCCTGCCGGAACGGCACCCGCGCCACGAACCGGGGCACCGGCAGCATCCCGCGCTCGCCGGTCAGCGCACGGAACTGCAGCGCCGCGCCCAGGAACGCGACGAGATAGATCACCGCCAGAGCCTTCTGGAGGACCAGTCGGCTCATCCAGTACTCGGGGGCTGTGAACCACTCCACGGAGCCCGCTCCCTTCCCTTCCATTGTGACGCTGTGTGACTCTCTCCGGCTTGCGGGGTTCCCGGGACCGACGCAGACAATGGTGGACATATTGCCCGGAGTGGACCGGGACGGACGGGAGAACGTGGTGCGCATACCCACCAGAACCCTCGTCACGGCCTGCGCGCTGTCCGCCGCGCTCCTCACCGGGGGCTGCGGCGGCGACGGGGACAAGGCGTCCGACTCCGCCACCTCCGGCGGAGAGGTCTTCCTCCAGCCGGTCGCCGCCCAGGGCCCGGACCCCTTCACCGACTCCACGGCCACCACGACCGCGACCCCGCCACCCGTCACCCGTACGCCCCGGTCCACGGCCCCGACCGGCAGCGCCACGACGGAGGGCGTCCGGTCCGTCTCCGGCGGCACACCGGGCCTCTACGGCGGCACCCGGCGCGTCGGCAGCTGTGACGTCGACCGGCAGATCCGCTTCCTCACCGCCGACCAGGTCAAGGCGCGCGCCTTCGCCCAGGCCGCCGGCATCGCCCAGGCAGGCATCCCCGACTACCTGCGGGGCCTGACCTCGGTCGTACTGCGGGCCGACACCAGAGTCACGAACCACGGCTTCCGGGACGGACGCGCCACCGAGTACCAGGCAGTCCTCCAGGCGGGCACCGCCGTCCTCGTCGACAACCGGGGCGTACCACGCGTGCGCTGCGCCTGCGGGAACCCCCTCAAGCCGCCGGTCGCCCTCCAGGGAAGCCCCGGGCACCACGGTCGCCCGTGGTCCGGCTACGAGCCCACCCAGGTCGTCGTCGTCACTCCGGCCCCGCGGGTGATCGTCAACATCACGATCATCAACATCCAGAACAACACCTGGATCGAGCGGAGGATCGGCGACCACGACGGAGACGAGGACCGTATCGTGCCCGCGCCCGTCGTCGACCCGCACAGCCCGCGCCCGGACGGATCCTCCCCGGCGCCGGACAAGTCGTCTCCGGACGGGTCGTCGCCCGACGGGTCCTCGTCGGAGAGTTCCTCGGAAAGCGCCGACGAGTCCGCGAGCGACTGTGTGACACCGACCGTGACCGTCACCCCCGGCACCGCCGAGGCCACTCCGACGGACGACTCCACGGACACCACCTCCCCGGACCCCTCCGACTGCCCCACGGTCACCGAGACGGCCACCCCCGACCCCTCCGACGACCTGGTGTCACCCCCGGACGGGACGGAGACGGGCACGCAGCCCGACACGGACGTCCCCGACGAGCCCACCGTCGAACAGCCCGAACCGCCACTGGACGACTCCCCGGCCGACTCCCCGGAGAGCGAGGCCGGACCCGACACCGTCCCGGAAGGCCCCGACCTGCCCGACGGCGGCGGCCTGATTCCCGGCTAGGCGCGGTCGTGCGCAACCTGCCGTACATCCGTCGGCCGAGCGGTTCCCGGGGGCGTCCCACGGGTCGAAGAATCGCCCAAATCCTGGCAAGGTGGGCCCATGGTTGATCGGGGAGCGAGCGCCCTGTCACTCCCGGACGACTGGCCCGCCCACCCGGACCCGATCCTGGCGCTCAACCACATGGGCAGCTTCGACTGGGACCTGGACGCCGGAACGTTTCAGATGGATGCCCTGGCCCACGAGATCTTCGACGTGCGCCCCGACGAGTACGACGGCCGCCCCGAATCACTGAGCACCCGGGTGCCACCGACCGAGGGCCGCCGCCTCGACGCCCACGTCTCCCAGGCCATCAAGGACGGAAGCGAGAACTACGGGGCGTACTTCCGGGTCCGCCGCCGTGACGGCACCCTGCGCTGGACCCACACCCAGGGCTACATCAGGCGCGACGAGACGGGCCGCCCGCGCCGCATCATCGGCATCGTCCGCGACGCCACGGAGGAACTCGGCGAGGCCGAGGCCCGCCGCGAGCAGGCCGCCCAGGACAAGGCCCGCCGCCAGCAGACGAACGTCGTGCAGATCACCACCGCGGCACTCGCGCACGCCCACACCGTCCAGGACGTCATCGACGTCCTCAAGGACACCCACGGGGTCACCCACCTGGGTGCCAAGAGCCTCGTCATGGGCCTGGTCGAGGCCGGCCGCATCCGGCTGGTCGCCGAGGGCCCCGAGGGCAGCTTCGTACCGGGCACGCTGGTCACCCGTATCGACGAGCAGTACCCGATGAGCGAGGCCGTGCGCACGCTCGCCCCGCGCTTCATCGAGTCGCCCGAGGAGTTCGCCGAGCGGTACCCGCTGCTCTGGCCCCACATCACCGGTCTTGAGATCACCTCGGCCGCCTATCTGCCGCTCATCGCCCAGGCCAGACCCATCGGTGCCATAGGGCTGCTCTACAACGACCGGCACGGCTTCTCGTCGGAGGACCGCAACGTCCTGGTCGCGCTCGGCAGCAGCATCGCGCAGAGCCTCCAGCGGGCCATGTTCTACGAGCAGGAGAAGGACCTCGCCCAGGGCCTCCAGCAGGCCATGCTGCCGCGCTCCATCCCCAGCGTCCCCGGCGCGGACATCGCGGTCCGCTACCGCTCCGGCTCCCTGGGGCGGGACATCGGCGGCGACTGGTACGACGTGATCCCGCTGCCCGGCGGCCGCGTCGGGGCCGTCATCGGTGACGTCCAGGGCCACGACACGCACGCGGCCGCCGTCATGGGCCAGCTGCGCATCGTCCTGCGCGCCTACGCGGCCGAGGGCCACACCCCGGCCACCGTCATGGCCCGCGCCTCCGTCTTCCTGCACGAACTCGACACCGAGCGCTTCGCGACCTGCCTGTACGCGGAGGTCGATCTGACCACCGGTGTGATGCAGGTCGTCCGGGCCGGCCACATCGACCCGCTCGTCCGTGACACCGACGGCAGCTGCCGCAGACTGCCCGTCGAAGGAGGCCTGCCACTCGGCCTGTCCGCCCTGTTCGGACGCCTCGAATACCCGGTCAACACCCTCGAACTCGACCCCGGCCAGACCCTGCTGCTGTGCACCGACGGCCTCGTCGAACAGCCCGGGATCGACCTCGACGACGGCATGCAGACCCTGCGCGCGCTCATCTCCACCGGCCCCGACGACGTGCGCGACCTCGCGGACCGGCTCATCGACGTGGCCGAGGAACGCGGCGGCGAGGACGACGTGGCGCTCCTCCTGATGCGGCGCCTGGGCCTCGACGCGCAGCGCCCCGGAGGCCGGCTCCAGCAGCACGTCGGGCCCGGCGACCCCGAGGCGCTCGCCGAGGCGCGGCACATGATCCGTGCGGCCGTACGCGCCTGGGGCGCGGGTGAGAGGGCCGACGAGATCGAGCTGATCGCGGACGAGCTGATCACCAACGCCCTGATGCACACGGAGGGCTCCGCCATCGTGACGTTGCGTGTCCTCACCGGACTCGACCGGCGGCTCCGTGTGGAGGTCGAGGACGCGTCCAGCGCGTTGCCGCGGCGGCGGGAGGCGGGGGAGTCCGGGGTTTCCGGGAGAGGGCTGCTGCTGGTGGACCGGCTCGCGGATGTGTGGGGGGTGGAGGCGAGGGGTGGTGGCAAGTGTGTGTGGTGCGAGTTCCTGGTGCCCGACCGGGAGTGAGTGGGGCCAGGGGCTTGTGGGGGCGTTGTGGCCTGCGGGTTGTGGGGGCTTGTCGCGCGGTTCCCCGCGCCCCTGACGGGGCGGGGGTGGCACCCTGGGTTTCATGCCGGAGCTTCCCGAGGTCGAAGCGTTGAAAGACTTCCTGGTCGATCATCTGGTCGGTCACGAGATCGTGCGGGTGTTGCCCGTGGCGATCAGCGTGCTGAAGACGTACGAGCCGCCGCTGAGCGCCCTCGAAGGGCGGGAGCTCGTGGCCGTGCACCGGCACGGGAAGTTTCTGGACCTGGAGACGGACGGCGGGCCGCGCTTCGTGACGCATCTGGCGCGTGCGGGGTGGCTGCACTGGAAGGACCGGCTCCCGGACGGGCCGCCACGGCCCGGCAAGGGCCCTCTCGCGATGCGCGTCGCCCTGGAGACCGGCGAGGGCTTCGACCTCACCGAGGCGGGCACCCAGAAGCGGCTGGCCGTGTATGTCGTACGGGATCCGGGTGAGGTCCCGGGTGTCGCCAGACTCGGCCCTGACCCGCTGGCCGACGACTTCGACGAGGTCCGTTTCGCGAAGCTCCTGCACGGCGAGCGGCGCCAGCTGAAGGGTGCCCTGCGCGACCAGAGCCTGATCGCGGGAGTGGGGAACGCCTACAGCGACGAGATCCTGCACGCCGCGAAGATGTCGCCCTTCAAGCTCGCCTCGGCCCTGACGCCCAAGGAGACAGGGCGGCTGTACGAGGCCCTGCGGACGACCCTCGCCGACGCCGTCGAGCGCTCCCACGGACTCGCCGCGGGCCGGCTGAAGGCCGAGAAGAAGAGCGGCCTGCGCGTCCACGGTCGCACCGGAGAGGCCTGCCCGGTCTGTGGCGACACCATCCGCGAGGTCTCCTTCAGTGACTCGTCCCTCCAGTACTGCCCGACCTGCCAGACGGACGGCAAGCCCCTCGCGGACCGCAGGATGTCCAAGTTCCTGAAGTAGCCGGCCGAGGGCCCTGACCAGCCGTCGGGCACCCGTCTCGGGGCCGTCGGGCGCCGCTGTCTCAGGGGGCCTTGAGTGTCACCAGGGCCTTCCCGTCCGGGTTGCGCACCTCGTACCGGACGACCTCGCCGGGGTGCATCGCCGCCGCGCCCTGCATGGGCTCGGACGGCTGGCCCTCGGCGGTCTCGCCGGTCTTCTCGGGCACGGTCCAGCTGAGTACGACCTGCTCCGAGTCGTCGCGGCCGATGGCGACGAGTTCGCAGCGCAGGAGACTCGGCGCGTTCTTGACCTTCAGGTCCACTTCGCTGCCCCAGGCACGGTTCAGGGTGGTGACCTCGGCCCATACGCCCGACGACGGGTCGGTCGCCGCGACCGTCTGGCCGCCGGAGGACTCGTCCCCGGTGAAGACCGCGACCGCGGGGCCGCCCACGGCGAAGACCACGGCCGCGGCGACCGCGTACAGCCAGCGCCTGCGCCCGCTGCGGCGTGTCGCGACGACATCGTCCAGGAGCCGGTCCAGCAGGGCCGGCCCGGCCTGCGTCATGGGATGCACCGCACGTGGTGTCGCCTGGGCGTAAGCCCGCAACGACCGTGTGGTGGCTGCCAGTTCATGTATCTGAACCGCACACTGGGGACACTCCGTGAGGTGGTCCTCGAAGCGGAAGGCATCCGCCTCGTCCAGCACGCCGAGCGCATATGCGCCGACGTCGCGGTGGCGTTCCAGCGACCTCATACCAAATCCTCGGTGCCGATGGGGTGTGTGTGCGGGGAGTAGTTGCTTGCCCACCGGTACGCAGGAGACCGCCGAATCACTCAAGTCCCGTAGGAAACGAACCAAGAGATTCGGAGCGGACGGGCCTGCGGATTGGTCGAGGTTCAGAAAAAACTGGTCAGGGTAGTTGGGGACGGAAGTGTGTCGGAAAATCGCTCAGAAAAGATGGATCGCCAGGTGCCCCAGTGGCAGCCCCAGCTGCCAGGCGGGTGTCCAGACCTTCGGGCCGTCGTCCTCTCCGATGACGGGACCGCCGCCCGGCACCGCGTCCAGGTCGGGCGCGAGCAGCTCGGTCTCCTCCAGCCAGCGCCAGGCCGCCGTCGCCAGGTCCAGGTCCGGCGCGGGACCACCCGCGTCGATCGCCTCGGCGGCGAGCCCGGCCATGCGCTCCCGCACCCAGTCCTGCCACGGCTGGTCGTACGCCGTCAGCGACAGCCACGTCTCCAGCTGTGTGACGACCCGGATGCCGGAGAGCTCACCGCTCGTGTCCGACAGGAAGATGGTGAGCGCCAGGGCGTCGCGCCCGGCGCGGAACTCGAAGGACGTGGGCGGCATCAGGTCGCCCGTCCGCAGCAGTTCGTCGGCGATGTACTCGGCGTACAACCACGCCATGGGGACGGTGAGTTCACCACCGCCCGCGCCGTCCGTGCTCTCTTGACCTCTGTGCAGCATCCCTTCCTGCCTTCCTCCGGTGCGTGCGCGTCGCCCGACCCCGGGCCCCAGTCCGGAACACGGATGAAGACAGCTGATTGCTCAACCATGGTCCTCGGCAAGGCGCTTTACGGAGGCTTGACCTAGCCTCCGGTTTCACCGCAGGTCGGCCGCGTATCCCGGAAGAACCCGGCGCAGGGCGCGCAGCGCGTAGTACGCGCGAGATTTCACGGTACCGGGCGGAATCCCCAGGGCCTCGGCGGCCTCCGCCACACTCGCCCCCCGGAAATACACCTGCACCAGGACTTCACGGTGCTCGGGAGTGAGTGTCTTCACAGCCTCCCGCACATCGAGGGTCGCCACGGAGCGTTCCGCGTGATCGGCCGCGACCCGCGCACTCTCCAGCACGGCGTCCCCGACCTCGGCGGGCCGCGCCTGACGGGCCCGTCGCGCGTCTATGGCAAGCCGCCGGCCGACCGTCAGCAGCCAGGGCCGTACGGAGTCGAAGTCGTCGGCTCGCAGCGCCTCGGGATGCTGCCAGGCGCGTACGAACGTCTCCTGCACCAGATCCTCGGCACGTTGGCGGTCTCCGTCGGAGAGCCTCAGCATCAGGGCGAAGAGCGGTGCGCCGTGCTCCCGCTGCAATTCGGCCAGCTCGTGCTCGGCGGTCGTCCTGCTGGTCATGGTCGTGGCGGCCGTCATGGCCGTATGCCAGCGCAGGGCGACCCGCCGGGACAGGCCACGGACACGGCTCGTCGGCAGACGGTCGAACCCGTCGACGAACGGTACGACGAACGGTCAACCGGGACGGAAGGCTCCGCCTCCGCATCTCGGTTCGCCCCAATGGCCCCGTCCTGGAACCCCGTTCGGGTCAGTGACAGTGGCGCCTTCTGGACTCCCATCGGCACGCTTATCCGGATACATATCGGTTCGTACTTAAATCAGACCGCATTGAGCGGTATTGAGCCGCATGGGAGCGAGGCCGAGAATGGCGAGGACACTGCGCACCCGACAGGCGACAACGGTCCTCGCGGTCCTGTGCTGCGCCGCAGTTGTCGCGAGCTGTCAAGGGCAGGACGGGCCGAACCGCCGGGGGAGCCCGGTCGGTGGCGGAGCCTCGGCGCAGAGCTTCACCCTCGTCGCCTCCGGTGACGTCCTCCCGCACAGCTCGATCATCGACCGGGCGCAGGCCGACGCGGGCGGTTACGGCTACGACTTCCGCCCCATGCTGTCGGGGGTCAAACCCGTCGTGGCCCGGGCCGACCTGGCGATCTGTCACATGGAGACGGTCTACGGAGCCGACGGCCACTACACCGGCTACCCCACCTTCAAATCCCCGCCGCAGGTGGCCGAGGGCCTCGCCGCGACCGGCTACGACGCCTGCTCGACCGCCTCCAACCACACCCTGGACGACGGCGCCGCCGGTATCCACCGCACCCTCGACGCGCTCGACCGGGCCGGGGTGCGGCACGCCGGATCCGCCCGCAGTGCCGCCGAGGCGAGCGCGCCGACGATCATGCAGACGGGCACTGCCAAGGTCGCCCACCTCGCGTACACCTACGGCACGAACGGCTTCCCGCTCCCGGCCGGCGCACCCTGGGCCGTCAACCTCATCGACCCCGACCGGATCGTCACGGACGCCCGGGCCGCCCGGAAGGCGGGCGCCGACGTCGTGGTCGTGTCCCTGCACTGGGGCACCGAATGGCAGGACGAGCCCGACACCAGGCAGCTGACCCTGAGCAAGCGGCTCACCGGGGCCCGCACGGACGGCCGTCCCGACATCGACCTGATCCTCGGCACCCACGCCCACGTCCCCCAGGCGTACGAGAAGGTCAACGGCACCTGGGTGATCTACGGGATGGTCGACCAGATCGCCGGCAGGATGACCAACCACGGCGGGGCCCAGGACCCCCGCGGCAACGAGAGCACGATCGGCCGCTTCACCTTCGCCCCGCCGGAGAGGTCCGGCGACCGCTGGCGGGTCGAGAAGGCCGAATTCGTACCCCAGTGGTTCGACGTGGACACGGGCCGAGTGATCGACCTCAACAGCGCGCTCGGCCAAGGAGCCGACGTGAGCGCCGTACGCGACCGGATCCGCCGCGTCGTACTCAGCCGGGGCGCGGCCGAGGACGGCCTCGTCATGGCGAAACCGGCGCAGTAGGCAGTGTCGGGGCGCGTTGAGGTGTCTCGCAGGTGCTCCACGGGCCGCGCGAGCTCTACGGCACCACCGTCACCGGCCACCGCCCCGCCTTCACCAGGCGGATCGCGACGGAACCGACGATCCGGTGGCCCGCCTGCTCGGAGGCGCCCACCACGACGGCGTCCGCCTTCAGCTGGTCCGCCGCCGAGACGAGCCCGTTGTACGGGTCGCCGCGGAAGGTGTGGAACTCCCAGCGCACATCGAATATGCCCTTGACCTGCTCGGTCGCGTCCCGGATCTCCCGGACCAGCTCCTCGGCGATCTGGTCGGTCGTCTCCGCGACCGGAACCCCGAGCGCGGCACCGGCCGCCATCACCGGCTGGATGTACACCAGAGCGAGCAGCGCCCGCTGGCGCCGGGCCAGCCCCGCCGCGTAGGCGGCGGCGCGCAGGGACGAGTCGGAGCCGTCCACGCCGACCACGATGACCTTGGGCCCGTCGGTGCCCCGTTCGAACTGGTGGGGGTGCTGTTCCGTCACGGCGCAGAGGCTATCGGAACAGCCCGCTCCCGCAGCCGCCCGGGATCGCGCACGGGCGCGCTCGACAGGCGGCCGGGCCCCGCCCTTCCTACAGTCGAGAGCATGAGTGCCGGCGTCCGGGCGCAAGCCCCGAGGGACCCGAAGGACACGACAGGGCCGATACGCCCGTCGCGGGACGGTCTCCTCAGCAAGGTGCCCGAGGGATTCGCGGTCTTCTTCGCCGCCCTCGGCCTGCTCTGTCTCGTGCTGGCCTTCGTCCCGCCACTGCGCAGGCTGCTGCGCCCGGTCGTCCACGTGCTGAACCTGGTCGTGGTCCCGGTCAGCGCGAACCTCGCGTACGCCGTCTTCCTGTTCCTCCTCGCCGCCGCCATCGCGGCCCGCAAGAAGATCGCCTGGTGGCTGGTAGTCGTCTACCTCGGACTGCTGGTCCTCGTCGACGTGCTGGGCACCGCGATGGGCCAGTACGCCGACTCCGTCCCCTCGCTCGTCGTCTGCGCGCTGGCCCTGGGTCTGCTGATCGTGGCCCGCCGGGAGTTCTACGCGGACTCGCGCAGAGCCGCGGTGCGCCGGGCCCTCGGCGTGCTGTTCGCAGGGCTGGCCGTCGCGATCCTCGTCGGCTGGGGGCTCGTCGAGCTCTTCCCCGGCACACTGCCGCGCGGCCAGCGGCTGCTGTGGGCCGCCGACCGGGTCTGCGGCGGACTGATCTCGGGCGGCGCCTTCGACGGTCGGCCGCCCCGTCCGCTGTTCTTCTTCCTCGGCCTGTTCGGCGCGCTCGCCCTGCTGAACGCGGCCGCCACCCTCTTCCGCTCCCAACGCATGGAGGCGGCCCTGCACGGCGACGAGGAGCGCCGCATCCGCGCCCTGCTGAAGGCGTACGGGGCGGACGACTCGCTCGGATACTTCGCCACCCGCCGCGACAAGGCCGTCGTCTTCTCGCCCAGCGGCAAGGCCGCCGTCACCTACCGCGTCGAGGCCGGGGTGTGTCTCGCCAGCGGCGACCCCGTCGGCGACCGCGAGGCCTGGCAGCACGCCATCGGCGCCTGGCTCGACGTGGCCCGCCGCTACGCCTGGGCCCCCGCCGTCATGGGCGCCTCCGAGGACGGCGCGAAGGCCTACGCGCGCTCCGGGCTCGGCGCCCTCCAACTCGGCGACGAGGCGATCCTGCACGTCGCCGGCTTCGACCTCGACGGCCGCGACATGCGGGTCGCCCGACAGGCCGTGGGCCGCGTCCGCCGCACCGGCGCCACCTGCCGCGTCCGCAGACACTCCACCCTCACCGACGAGGAGATGGAGGCGATCGTCGACAGGGCGGACGCCTGGCGGGACACCGAGACCGAGCGCGGCTTCTCCATGGCCCTGGACCGGCTCGGCGACCCCGAGGACGGCGACTGCCTCCTCGTCGAGGCGCTCGACTCCGACGGCAGGCTGCTGGCGCTGCTCTCCCTCGTGCCCTGGGGCCGCGACGGCGTCTCGCTCGACCTGATGCGCCGGGACCGCAGCGCGCCCAACGGCGTCATGGAGTTCATGGTCGCCGAGCTGTGCGCGGTCGCCGGGAAGCTCGGTGTGCGCAGGATCTCGCTGAACTTCGCCGTGTTCCGCTCGGTCTTCGAGGAGGGCGCCCGCATCGGCGCCGGACCGGTCCTCAGACTCTGGCGCCGACTGCTGCTGTTCTTCTCCAAGTGGTGGCAGCTGGAGGCCCTCTACCGGTCCAACGCCAAGTACCACCCCGAGTGGTATCCGCGCTTCATCTGCTACGGAGACACCGCCGCCCTCGCCCGGATCGGTCTGGCCTCCGGCATCGCGGAGGGCTTTGTCTCCGTACCGTCGCTGCGCACGCTCTGGGGCAGGGGGCACGCGAAGGGCGGGCCGAAACCGGCGAGCACCGAGGGCCTGCCGTCGCTGTCGGCGCTCGGCCTCGACGGAGGGGACGAGGCCGAGGCCGCCGATCCGACCGCGGGACTGCCCGAGCAGGTCCGCATCCGGCACCGCAAACTCGACCGGCTCCGCGCCGACGGCATCGACGCCTACCCGGTCGGCATCCCGCCCCGCACCCACACCCTCGCCGAGGTCCGCGAGGGGCAGCACGTGACCGTCGCGGGCCGCGTCATGCTCGTACGCGACTTCGGCGGGATCCTCTTCGCCGTCCTGCGCGACTGGTCCGGCGACTTCCAGCTCGCCCTCACCCGGAAGGACGCCGGCCCCGCCCTCGACCGGTTCCGCAAGGACGTGGACATCGGCGACCACGTCACCGTCACCGGCCTGACGGGGGTGAGCGACAAGGGGCAGCCCACGGTCTTCGTCACCTCCTGGCAGCTCATCGGCAAATGCCTGCGCCCCCTGCCGGACAAGCGGCGCGGCCTCGCCGACCCCGAGGCCAAGGTGCGCCGCCGCTACCTCGACCTGGTCGCGAGCCCGGACGCCCGGGACGTCGTACGCGCCAGGTCCACCGCCGTCCAGGCCCTGCGCCAGGGCCTGCTGGAGCGCGGCTATCTGGAGGTCGAGACGCCGATGCTCCAGCAGATCCACGGCGGCGCCAACGCCCGGCCCTTCCACACCCACATCAACGCCTACGACCTCGACCTCTATCTGCGGATCGCACCCGAGCTGTATCTGAAGCGGCTGTGCGTCGGCGGCATGGAGAAGGTCTTCGAGATGGGCCGCACCTTCCGCAACGAGGGCGTCTCCTACAAGCACAACCCCGAGTTCACGATGCTGGAGGCCTACCAGGCCTTCGCCGACTACGACGTGATGCTCGACCTCACCCGCGAACTGATCCAGGGCGCGGCGACAGCCGCCTTCGGTGCGCCGATCGCCCGCAAGGACGGCACCGAGTACGACATCTCCGGGCTCTGGCCCGTCCGGACGGTCTACGGGGCGATCTCCGAGGCACTGGGGGAGGAGATCGACGCCGACACGCCCCTGGAGTCCCTGCACCCGCTGTGCGACCGGGCGGGCGTCCCGTACACCGCCGAACACGGCCGCGGCGATGTCGTCCTCGAAATGTACGAACGCCTGGTGGAGGAGAAGACGCAGCTGCCGACCTTCTACAAGGACTTCCCGACCGACGTCTCCCCGCTCACCCGCCAGCACCGCGTGGACCCGCGGCTCGCCGAGCGCTGGGACCTCGTCGCCTTCGGCACCGAGCTGGGCACGGCGTACTCCGAGTTGACCGACCCCGTCGAGCAGCGCCGGCGTCTCACCGCGCAGTCGCTGCTCGCCGCCGGGGGAGACCCGGAGGCGATGGAGCTGGACGAGGACTTCCTCGACGCCCTGGAGTACGCCATGCCGCCCACCGGAGGGCTCGGCATCGGCGTCGACCGGCTCGTCATGTTCCTCACCGGGCTCACCATCCGAGAGACGCTGCCCTTCCCGCTCGTACGCCGCCGCTGAACCGTTCCCGGCCCCCGGGAGCTGCTCTCAACGGGTGCTTTCGTGCGTCCGCACCGGTGGACATGTGCTGCGCCGCACGTCGGCCGGGCGACTGATTACTCATGAATAAGGATCAGTTCCTCTCGCGGCGCCGGGCGTTGTTCGCCGGTGCCGCCGTGCTGGGAGCGGCGGGCGCGGCCGGCACCGTACAGGTGCTCACCGCCGACCCGGGCTCCCCGGTCCGGTCCTCCGCCGCTCCCGCCGCCGGTGCCCAGGCGAAGCGCGCGGCCCTGAGACCCTCCGCCTACCGTCTTCAGCCCATCGCCGGATACGGGCCGGTCCGCGGCACGGCCGCGCGGACCCTCGTACGGCACGAACCGTTCCTGCGTATGTCGGGGCGCGGCAAGAGCATGGTGCTGACCTTCGACGACGGGCCCGACCCCCGCTACACCCCCCAGATGCTGCGCACGCTCAAGGCCCACAACGTGCGCGCCATGTTCTTCGTGTGCGGGGAGATGGCCGCCGAGCACAAGGACCTGCTGCGCCGGATGGCCGACGAGGGACACGTGGTGGGCAACCACACCTGGTCCCATCCTCTGCTGACCCGGCTGACCCGGTCCGAGATCCGCTCCCAGATGGAGCGCACCTGCGATGTCATCGAGCAGGGGACCGGAGAGCGGCCCGGCTGGTTCCGCGCGCCGTACGGGGCCTGGAACCGGGCCGCCTTCCAGATCGGCGCCGAACTCGGCATGGAGCCCCTCGCCTGGACCGTCGACACTCTGGACTGGACCTCACCGGGGGCCGCCGCGATCGAGAGCCGGGTCATCAAGGGCGCGGCCCCGGGCGTCGTGGTCCTCGGGCACGACGCGGGCGGGGACCGTACGCAGAGTGTGACGGCGCTGCGCGACTATCTGCCCCGGCTGCTGGACTCGGGATATCAGTTCATCGTGCCCAGGCGGCAGTCCACATAGATCCGCGGAGTTCCACGGAACCGAAAGGGTTCCGTGGAACTCCGCGGGTTTCGCGGGATTCGGCCCGCCGGGCCGGGGAACGCTCAGCGAACCTCGATGAGGCGGGCGAACACGACCACGTTCCCGTCGTAGCCGTTCTGCTTGGAGAAACCGCCCCCGCAGGTGATGACACGCAATTCGGGGGTTCCGGTGTTCCCGTAGACACGGTCTCCGGGGAAGTTGTTCTTCTCGAAGACCTCGATGCCGTAGGTCTCGAACACGGCGGTCTTTCCGTCCTTGCGGAGGACCTCCACGCGATGTCCCTTTTTCAGGGCCCCGAGTCCGTAGAAGACGGCGGGGCCCTGTCGGTTGTCGACGTGGCCGACCATGACGGCCGTGCCCTTCTCGCCGGGCGAGACCGCGCCCGAGAACCAGCCCGCGAGGTTCGGGTCCTCCGGTGGCGGCGCGTCCACCCAGCCCTCCATGTCGAGGCCCACGGGTGTGACGGGAGCGTCCACCCGGATCGCCGGGATCCTGATGCGGTCGGCCACGGAGAACGACAGGGGGGCCGGCGCACCCGTGCGGACCGTGTCGCCGGTGACGTGGTTGTCCGCGGCGGCGGCCGTCGCGGGTTGCGGGGGCCCGACGTCGAACTCTCCCGAACCGTTCCGGATGAGAGCGAGGCCGGTCAGCAGGACAAGCGCTATCACGCCCCAAGGAGCGCGCCTCTTGGGGCGCTCCTCCTCTTCCGCCAGCTCGGACACGGACATTCGCAATCCCCTCTCGACGTGGCCGTCGCCACGTCCGTCGCGCATACGAGAACGCTAAGCGCAGCGCGCGCACAGGGCGACGGGAGAAGCGCGAACGGGTGGTGGAACGGACTGCCGTGAGCCATCCGAGTTGCCATCGCCAGGAAATTTCTGACGGTCCGTGACCTGCGGCAATATCCGATTGTGTTCCTTTCTGTCGGCGTGTCCTCTCACCGGTACGGAGCATTCTCGAAATGCGGCCCTGTGCACGGCAACTGAGGGTCTGTCTGGGAGGCGTTTTCTCGCCGATCGACTCGGGGACGGTTCCCGGGGCGCCTTCCGCGGAGGATCACATGCGTACCACTCGTGCCCTGGCGGTCTCTGCGGTGGCGTTCGCCGCCGTCGGACTCGCCGCTCCCACGGCCGCGGCCTGGGACAACCCGAGCAACATCACCGCCATGCCCAGCGTCATCGCCCGCGGCGGCCAGCTGTCGGTCACCGTGGACGGCTGCCCGAATGGCGGCACCATGACATCCACGGCGTTCCCACAGGCCAGGCTCACGCCGGTCAACAGCAACAACGAGACCTCGAAGGGGACCGCCACCATCAACAGCTCGGCCAACCCGGGCTCGTACGACATCACGGTCCACTGCAGTGGCAAGACCCTCACCAAGCCGCAGGCCTTCACCGTCATCGGTGGTGTCCGAGGCGGTCTCGGCGGCAGCAGCTCCACCGGTGCCACTCCGGCGGACATCGCGATCGGCGGCGGCCTCGTCGGCCTCGCCCTCATCGGCGGCGGGGTGTTCTGGATGCGCCGCCGCTCCGAGAACAAGATCTGAGCGTGAACAGCCCTTCGCCCCGGACCCTCAAGGGTTCCGGGGCGAAGGGCTGTCCGGTGCGCCCGGTGTGTTCGGTGCGTCAGCCGCCGTGCTCGCCCGCGCGCCGCCGTGACCAGTGGTACGCCGCGCCGACCGAGCCCGCGATGAGCGCGGCGCCGAGGCCGATCTCGCTCAGGTCGAAGCCGCCCGTGCTGCCGCCGACGCCCGCCTTGACGCCCCGGTGGACGGGGGTGTGCGTCGGGTCGCTGGGGCGGCCGGTGGCGATGGTGAGGTCCGTGTGGCCGGACTCGTTCCCGCACTGGAAGGTCACCTCGTACACCGCGCCGGGCTTGGCGTCCCAGTCGACGGTGGCCGTGGCGGAGCCCTGGCCCTTGGGGATCGTCACCGTGTCGAAGACGCCCGAGGAGACCTTGGTGGCCGACTTGCAGCCGTTGACCGACAGCGAGACGCGGCCGCCCGCGGCGATGGTCGTGGGCGAGACGTTGAAGCCGAACGAGGTGATGTTGCGCTCGCCGTCGTCCCGGGCAGCGGCCACGGGTGCGGTGAGGGTCAGGGCGGTCATGCCCAGCAGTGCGGCACAGGCGACGCGTATCGCGCGCATGGTGAGTCCTCCGGGTCCCCGAGGCGCAGCCGCGGACCTTTTCCGCTGCGCCGTACATGCACCTCGATGATCGAAACGCTAGGAAGGTGCGGGCGCCGGCGCGATCGCAGTCGCGCGAATGGGGCAACCGTGTGGGCCGAACCGGGTATCGGATGCCTGCGGTTGGGGGACGGGCACGGCGTGGCGTCCGTCCCCCGGTGAAGTCGGCTCGTAGGGGTCCCTCACTCACCGGCTTTCGGGAAGAGCGTCAGGAACGGATCGGCCGTCGCCGTGATCCCGCGGCTGTAGGGCGCGTCGAAGTCCCAGATCAGGAAGAGCAGGAAGGCGATCAGGGCGGCGAACAGGCCCGCCAGGATCACCTCGCGCAGGGTGCGGCGGATCTGCAGCGCGAAGATCAGCCCGACGGTGACCACGGCTCCGGTGATCAGACCGAACCACACGACGCCCGGCATGGTCGGGGCCGTGGACTCCGCGCGGGCCGTGCGCGCTGCGTCCGCCGCGGTGACCTGGTCGAGGAGCGGCTGGTAGGCCTGGGCCTCGAAGTCCGTCCGCGGCTCGTAGTCGGTGACGTCGTTGCGGATCTCGGCCAGCAGCTTCGTACCCTGCTCGGTGACCTTGCCGTCGTCGGCCATGGCCTTCCACTCGGTGGTGACGACGTGGCCGACATAGGCGTTGACGTCGTCCCGGATGCGGTCGCGCACGTCGGGCGGGTAGACCCGTACGCGCTCGGAGATCTCGTGCAGCGCGTTCGCCTCGTTCTGGACGTGATCCTGGGCGACGCCGCGCGCCTCCCAGACACCGGCGATGGCCAGGCCGAGCACGATGGCGTACACCACGCCGATCATCATCGTCATGTACTCGATCACGTCCGGGGTCTCGGACGGATCGTCGTCCTCGGCGGCGGTGTGGTGCCGCACGACGGTGACGATGAGGACGACGACGCTGGCCGCCGCCATCGCGAGGGCGAGAACAAGCCATTCCGACAAAGGATTCCTCCAGGGGTCAGCGCGGGCGCAGCGCGGCGACGGCGAACACCGCGGGCGCGGTGATGAGCAGGGTGAGCGAGACCAGGGACGGGCCGCCGCGGGGCGGCGCCTTGCGCGGCCTGGTGCGGTAGGGCGGGTAACTCACCGGAGTCGGCGAGGGGCTGGGACGCACGGTGGGGGTCGGCGTCGGTGTCGGAGTGGGCTTCGGAGCCGGCACGGGAGCCGCCGGGGGCGGCACGACGGGGGCCGGCCGCGGTGGGGCGGGCGCGGGCGGTGGCACGGTCGGCGGGGCGGGGGAAGGCTTCGGTGGCGGAGGAGGCGGGTCGGGCGTCGGGGTGGGCGTCGGAGTCGGCTTGGGCGGGGGCTTCGGCGGAGGGGACGGTTCCGGAGTCGGGCAGGGCGGGGTCGGCGTCGGTGTCGGCGTGGGGCAGGTCCCCGCGACGGCCACCGCCACCGTGCCGCTGCCGCCGGACCCCGTGGCGGCGTACGCGCAGGTGTCGGCCGCCGCCGGAGCGGGCGCGCCACTGGCGATCCAGGTCAGCGCGAGCAGCATCAGCAGGCGTATGACGAGGGCGCATCGGGTCCGTGGCTGAGTTCGTAGTGGTCCAGGCACGACGGAGATCATCGGTCCCCACGCGCTCGCGCGCGCGAGAGTGCGCCCAGGTTGCCCCGAAGGAGGGACAAGGGGGCTCACGCGCTTGCCGTCACGCGCCCCCACCGGCCTCCCGAGCCCCACCGAAAGCAGGCTTCCCGGGCGTTACCAGAAAGAAATTTGTGCGCGCTTTGAACACTCACCGCACTCCCACCCGTACCTAGGGCCATACGCGGTGTGGATCAGCGCCGCAACACCTAAGCAGACAGCGGGAGTTACCAATGAAGACCTCCTGGCGGAGCGCCTCACTCGTAGCGTCAGCTGCGGCAGTGCTGGTGCTGACGACGGCGTGCGGTCAGGACAAGGCGGACACTTCGACCGGCAGCCAGAACGTGGGCGCGGCGCCCGCGGCCAACGGCTACGGCTCGGCGGGGGCCGCGGCCAGCCCGAGCACCGGGGCCGGTGCCGCTGGTCAGAACACCGGCGCCCAGACGCAGAGCGCGGGACAGCTTGCCGTGGCGGACACCGACAAGCTCGGTGAGGTTGTCACGGACAGCGCGGGCATGACGCTCTACCGCTTCGACAAGGACACGGCCGAGCCGCCGAAGTCGAACTGTGACGGCGACTGCGCCACCGCCTGGCCTCCGGTTCCGGCCTCGGGTGCCACCGCGCCGATCGGCATTGACAAGACCCTGCTCGGCGAGGTCACCCGTACCGACGGCACCAAGCAGCTGACCTACGAGGGCTGGCCGCTGTACCGCTTCGCGAAGGACACCAAGGCCGGTGACACCAAGGGCCAGGGCGTGGGCGGCACTTGGTACGCGACGGCCCCCGACGGCAAGAAGGCCTCCGGTGGCGGAGAGGCCGCGGCCGGCGGCAGCGCGGAAGCCGGTGACCTGCCGGGTCTGTCGACCCGTAACGACCCCGAGCTCGGTGAGGTCGTCGTCGACAAGAACGGCATGACGGTCTACCGGTTCGAGAAGGACGTTCCCTGGCCGATGAAGTCCAACTGTGTCGGCGAGTGCCTGGAGAAGTGGCCGGTCGTCGCGCCGGTCGACGCCGCCGACACCAAGGGCATCGACAACAAGAACGACGGACGGCGTGGCTACGTCGTCAACAACCGCCCGGACGGCCTGAAGCAGCAGAGCATCGACTGCTGGCCGCTCTACACCTTCGCGGGCGACAAGAAGCCCGGTGACACCAACGGCCAGGGCGTCGGCGGCACGTGGTACGCCATCTCCCCCGAGGGCAAGCCGCTCGGCAAGCCGAAGTAGCCCGGCCGAGGCAACCAGGTCCGAGCAGCCAAGCAGACGACCACTTCCCCAGGTTGGTCACCGAGACGCACCGATCACCGAAGCGCGGAGGGGAGGCGACGTTCGAAGCGCGGAAGGTTGTGAACGCACAGAGAACGTGAACGCACAGAGAAAGAGAGTGCCGAAAGTTCGGAAAACGTGTGCACAACCACCGGTTCGCCCCCTCCGCACCGCACGGAGGGGGCGAAGCGGCTTTTTCACATCCGGCCGGATCCGGTCGCGTGAACGGTTTCCCGCACGCCTCTTCGTAACGCTGCGCAGTTTCCCCGGAACTCTTTGGAATGCTTCGGTGCGATTTCGTAAGGTGGCCAATTCGGCACGTGCCGGAGGCAGTGACCTGGAACGGACGGTCAATTTCCGTTTCTGCTCGCTCCTTTGGCGGGCGATCAGTAGCCTCAGCTCGAACACCGGATCGTCTACGCCTTGGAGAGATAGATGGAGCGTCCCGCCTGGGCCCCACGTGGCATCGACATCTCGGTACCGAGCGTGAGCCGCGTCTACGACTACTACCTGGGCGGATCGCACAATTTCGAGGTCGACAGGGAAGCCGCGCGCCGGGCCATGGAGTTCATGCCGGGACTTCCCAAGATCATGCAGGCGAACCGCGCGTTCCTGCGCCGCGCCGTGCGCTTCGCGGCCGACGAGGGCATCTCCCAGTTCCTCGACATCGGTTCGGGCATCCCCACCTTCGGCAACGTCCACGAGGTGGCGCAGAGTGCCCGCCCCGGCGCACGCGTCATGTACGTCGACCACGACCCGGTCGCCGTCGCGCACAGCACGGCCGTACTGGCCGGAAACGAGGACGCGGACGTGGTCGCCGCGGACCTCCGCAAGCCCCAGGAGATCCTGGCGAGCCCTCAGGTTCAGCGCCTGATAGACCTGAATCAGCCAGTCGCCCTCCTTCTCGTTGCCATACTTCACTTCGTGGAGGACGCGGACGACCCGTACGGGGCGGTGGCAGAGCTGAGGGACGCGCTAGCGCCCGGCAGCCTGTTCGTCGTCTCGCACGCCTCGTACGAGGGACTCCCGCTCCCCCAGGAGCGGGCCGAGGGCGCCGTCGACGTCTACAAGGACATCCGCAACCCGCTGATCATGCGCTCGCGCGAGGACGTCGCGCGGTTCTTCGAGGGGTACGACATGGTGGAACCCGGACTGGTGCCGATGGCGAAATGGCGGCCCGACTCGGCGTCCGAGGACGAGGATCCTTATTCCTACTCGGGTTTCGCGGGCGTGGGGCGCAAGGCGTGACCGCCGAGCCGGACGGGCCGGAGGACAGACTGCGCAGGTTCGCGACGATCTGGAGCCGGGCCGTGTTCCCGGCGACCGCCACGTCGCTCACCCGGCCGGAGTTCGAGCAGCGCCTGGTGCCGCTCGCCAGGCGGCTCAGCGAGGCGCTGCGGGCCAGGACGTTCGACGCGGCCGAGGGACAGGCCGTCGGCGCCGCGCTCATCGACGCGCACTGCACCGAACCCGAGGCGCTCAGCCGCACACTCGACTGCGTCGACGCCTATCTGGTGCTCTACTGCGGCGGCGACGGATCCCAGGAGGCCCTGCGCGCCCGCTCCTCGCGGCTGCAGCACGCCATGGCCGCCGGGTTCGCGCACGCGCTGCGGGAACGGACGCTGGCCGAGCAGGAGTCCATCGCGCGCGCCGCCCTCCAGGCCCAGGGCGTGGTGGCGGACGCGCTGCACGCCACCGAGGCACGCTTCCGCGCGGTCTTCGAGGGCGCCGCGATAGGCATCGGCGTCGCCGACCTCGACGGCAACATCCTGCAGGTGAACAACGCCCTGCTGCGCATGTTCGGCGGCACCGAGCAGCTGATGCGCGGCCGCAACGTCACCGAGTGGACCCATCCCGAGGACGCCCCCCAGGTGTGGCGGCTCTACGAGGAGTTGGTGCGCGGCGACCGCGAGCACTACCACGTGGAGAAGGCCTTCTACCGCCCCGACGGAACGGTTCTGTGGACCAACCTCACCGTCTCCCTGCTGCGTGACGCGGACGGCCGGCCCCAGTTCCAGCTCGCCCTGATGGAGGACACCACCGAGCGACGGCTGCTCAACCTGCGCCTGCGGTACGAGGCCACCCACGACGCGCTCACCGGGCTGCCCAACCGGACGCTGTTCTTCGAGCGGCTCGACAAGGCGCTCGCGGCGGGCGACGGCATGCGCTTCGGTCTCTGCTACCTCGACCTCGACGGCTTCAAGACCATCAACGACAGCCTCGGGCACGCGGCCGGCGACCGGCTGCTCGTCGAGGTCGCCGACCGGCTGCAGTCCTGCGCGACCGCGCCCGGCGAGATGGTCGCCCGGCTCGGCGGCGACGAGTTCGTGGCCCTGACCACCGGGCCGGACACCGAGAGCGAGGTCGACGCGCTCGCCGACCGCATCATGAACGCCCTGATCACACCGGTGCGCATCGACGGCAGGGAACTGACCGTCCGGGGCAGCATCGGCATCGTCGAGGGTCCTGCGGGCGAGCGCGGCCCGGCCGAGGTGCTGCGCAGCGCCGACATCACGATGTACCGCGCCAAGTCGGCGGGCGGCAACCGTTACGAGCTCGCCGACCCCGAGGCCGACGCCCGTGCCATCACCCGGCACGGGCTCACCACGGCGCTGCCCGCGGCCCTGGACCGGAACGAGTTCTTCATCGAGTACCAGCCGCTCGTCCACCTCGGCGACGGCAGCGTGCGCGGCGCCGAGGCCCTGGTGCGCTGGCTGCATCCGCAGCACGGTGTGCTCGGACCCGACCGGTTCATCCCGCTCGCCGAGCACACCGGCCTGATCGTGCCGCTCGGCCGCTGGGTCCTTGAGCAGTCGGTCCGCCAGGCCCGCGAGTGGCAGGAACGTCACGCCGACGCGGGTCCGCTGCGCATCAACGTGAACCTCTCGCCCTGCCAGCTGACCCATCCCGGTCTGGTCGCCGACACGGTCGACATCCTGGAGCGCATCGGACTCGAACCGGCCTCGCTCTGCCTGGAGGTCACCGAGTCCGCGCTGATCGGCGCCGACGACGACCTGCTCAAGCCGCTGCGGCGGCTCGCCGAGATGGGTGTCGACATCGCCCTCGACGACTTCGGCACGGGCTATTCGAACCTCGCCAATCTGCGTCGCCTGCCGGTGAGCATCCTCAAGCTGGACCGTTCCTTCACCCAGGGCATGCAGCAGTTCCCCGCCGATCCCGTCGACCTCAAGATCGTCGAGGGGATCGTTTCTCTTGCCCACAGCCTGGACCTCGCGGTCACGGTCGAGGGCGTCGAAACAGCGGCCCAGGCCGAGCAGCTCCGCATACTGGGCTGCGACACGGCCCAGGGCTGGTACTACGCCCGCCCGGGTCCGCCGGACCGGCTCCACGAGCTGGCACTGGTGGATGCGACGGGTTGAGCGCCTTTGAGTGTGTGCGGATCGGCTGTGGCTGGTCGCGCAGTTCCCCGCGCCCCTAAAAGATGAAAGCCAGGGGCGCAGCCCCGCTTTCAGGGGCGCGGGGAACTGCGCGACCAGCCACAACGAACCGGCACCTCCGAACGGCGCCCCACCAAAACGGCGCTCATCGTTCAAGCAAAACGGCGCTCATCGTTCAAGAAGCATCCGCTGAAGCTCCCGAGCCGCCCGAGGCGGAGCCACGTCACTGCGGTGCGCCAGCGCGATGGTCCGGGCCAGCCCGGGCCGGGCCAGCGGGGTCACCCGCAACCCCCGCCCGGTCCGCGCGGCGACCATCCGCGGCACCACAGCCACCCCCAGCCCCGCCCGGACAAACCCCAACACCGCGTCCATCTCCCCACCCTCCACCGCGAAATCCGGCTCGAACCCCGCGGAGCGACACGCGGCGACGGTCAGCTCCCGCAGGTCGTACCCGTGCCGGAACATCACCAGCCGCTCACCCTCCAGGTCGGAGACCCGCACGGTCCGCCGCCCACCCCCCGGTGCCGACGCCTCAGGCGACGACACCACCACCAGGTCCTCCCGCAGCACCTCCACCGTGGTCAGCGCGGGCGACGGCGTGGGCAGCGGCAGCACGACGAGAGCGAGATCGAGCGCCCCGCGCGCGAGCTCCCGTACGAGATCGTGCGAGCCGCCCTCCTCGATCAGCAGCCGGATGCCGGGATACCGGTCGTGGAAGGCGCGCAGCACATCCGGCAGCAGGCCCGTGCACAGGCTCGGCGTCGCCCCCAGCCGGACCCGCCCGCTGCGCAGCTGGGCCAGCTCCTGGACCTCGTGCCGGGCCGTGTCCGCGTCGGCCAGGATGCGGCGGGCCAGCGGCAGCAGCGCCTCGCCCGCGTCCGTGAGCGTGATGTTCCCGCGCGCCCGCAGGAAGAGATCGGCGCCCAACTCCCGCTCCAGCGACTTGATCTGCTGGGAGAGCGACGGCTGGGCGACATGGACCAGATCGGCGGCCCGGGTGAAGTGCCGGGTCTCGGCGACGGCCACGAAGTACTGGAGCTGCTGGAACTGCATCCCCCAAGAATACGCCCACGATAGCCAGGGCCTATCGAAACGAGCCGGACCATGTCTTGGACCGATCGGCCCTCCCGGCCCTAGCGTGCGTTCCATGGCTCTGGCAACGCGGACGGACCGAAAACCGTCCATGACGCGCACCATGTGGGACTCGTCCGTCGGCAAGAAGACCGTGATGGCCGTCAGCGGCCTGATCATGCTGTCGTACCTGGTCGTCCACATGCTGGGCAACCTCAAGATCTTCTTCGGGTCGGACGAGTTCAACCACTACGCGCACTGGCTGCGCACCATCGGCGAGCCCTTCCTGCACTACGAGTGGGCGCTGTGGATCATCCGCGTGGTCCTGGTCGCCGCCGTCGTCGCACACGCCGTCTCCGCGTACCAGCTCAGCCGCCGCGACATCAGGGCGCGCCCCACCAAGTACGTGCACAAGAAGCCACGAGCCGGCTACGCCACCCGCACGATGCGCTGGGGCGGCATCATCCTCGGACTCTTCATCGTCTGGCACATCCTCGACCTGACGACCGGCACCGCGCACCCGAACGGCTTCCAGCCCGGACACCCGTACCAGAACGTGATCGACACCTTCTCCACCTGGTACGGCAACGTCGTCTACATCGTCGCCGTGCTCGCGCTCGGCCTGCACGTGCGGCACGGCTTCTGGAGCGCGGCGCAGACCCTCGGCGTGGGCAGCCGCACCCGCGACCGGGCCTTCAAGACCATCGCCAACGTGCTCGCGGTGGTGCTGACGGCGGGCTTCATCGCCGTACCCGTGGGCGTGATGACCGGAGTGGTGAGCTGACATGACCGCTGAATTCGCCGAGTACACGACCGGAGAGCCGGTCGTCGACACCAAAGCCCCCGAGGGACCGGTCGGTGAGCGCTGGGACACCCGCCGCTTCGAGGCCAAGCTGGTCAACCCGGCCAACCGCCGCAAGCACACCGTGATCGTCGTCGGTACGGGTCTCGCGGGCGGCTCAGCCGGCGCCACGCTCGCCGAACAGGGCTACCACGTCGTGCAGTTCTGCTACCAGGACTCCCCGCGCCGCGCCCACTCGATCGCCGCGCAGGGCGGCATCAACGCCGCCAAGAACTACCGCAACGACGGCGACTCGATCCACCGGCTGTTCTACGACACCGTCAAGGGCGGCGACTTCAGGGCGCGTGAGTCGAACGTCCACCGGCTCGCCCAGATCTCCGTCGAGATCATCGACCAGTGCGTCGCCCAGGGCGTTCCCTTCGCCCGCGAGTACGGCGGCCTGCTCGACACGCGCTCCTTCGGCGGCGTCCAGGTGTCCCGCACCTTCTACGCCCGCGGCCAGACGGGCCAGCAGCTTCTGCTGGGCGCCTACCAGGCGCTGTCCCGGCAGATCGCCGCCGGGAACATCGAGATGCATCCGCGCACCGAGATGCTCGACCTGATCGTGGTCGACGGACGGGCGCGCGGCATCGTCGCCCGCGATCTGATCACGGGGAGGATCGACACGTACTACGCGGACGCCGTGGTGCTCGCGAGCGGTGGCTACGGCAACGTCTTCTACCTCTCCACGAACGCCATGAACTCCAACGCCACCGCGATCTGGCGGGCCCACCGGCGCGGCGCGTACTTCGCCAACCCGTGCTTCACCCAGATCCACCCCACCTGCATCCCGCGCACCGGCGAGCACCAGTCCAAGCTCACGCTGATGAGCGAGTCGCTGCGCAACGACGGCCGGATCTGGGTCCCGAAGGCGAAGGGCGACGACCGCCCCGCGAACGAGATCCCCGAGGACGAGCGCGACTACTACCTGGAGCGCATCTACCCCTCCTTCGGCAACCTCGTCCCGCGCGACATCGCCTCCCGCGCCGCGAAGAACGTCTGCGACGAGGGCAGGGGAGTGGGCCCCGGCGGCCAGGGCGTGTACCTCGACTTCGCCGACGCCATCCGGCGCATGGGCCGGGAGGCGGTCGAGGCCAAGTACGGCAACCTCTTCGACATGTACCAGCGGATCACCGACGAGGATCCGTACGAGGTGCCGATGCGGATCTACCCCGCCGTGCACTACACGATGGGCGGCCTCTGGGTGGACTACGACCTCCAGACCACCGTCCCGGGGCTGTTCGCGATCGGCGAGGCCAACTTCTCGGACCACGGCGCGAACCGGCTCGGCGCGTCCGCGCTGATGCAGGGCCTCGCCGACGGCTACTTCGTCCTCCCGTCGACCATCAACGACTACCTCGCCCGCAACCCGCACCACGAGGGCGTCACCGACGAACACCCCGTCGTCCAGGAGGTGTTGGCCGACACCGAGGACCGGCTCCGGCTGCTCCTGGCCGTCGACGGCGACCGCACCCCCGACTCCTTCCACCGCGAACTCGGCGAGCTGATGTGGGAGTTCTGCGGAATGGCGCGTACGGACTCGGGGCTGCGCAAGGCCCTGGAGCGCATCCCGCAGATCCGCGAGGAGTTCTGGCGGCGCATCAAGGTCCCCGGCACCGGCGAGGAGTTCAACCAGTCGCTGGAGAAGGCCAACCGCATCGTCGACTACCTGGAGCTCGCCGAGCTGATGTGCCTCGACGCCCTGCACCGTGACGAGTCCTGCGGCGGTCACTTCCGCGAGGAGTCCCAGACCCCGGACGGAGAGGCGGAGCGGCGGGACGAGGAGTTCTCGTACGCGGCCGCCTGGGAGTTCACCGAGACCGGCGAAGCCCCCGTCCTGCACAAGGAAGACCTCGTCTTCGAGTACGTCCACCCCACCCAGCGGAGCTACGCATGAAGCTCACCCTGCGCGTCTGGCGGCAGCGGAACGCCGACGCCGACGGAGCGATGTCCACGTACGAAGTGGACGACATCTCGGCCGACATGTCCTTCCTGGAGATGCTGGACACCCTCAACGAGGAGCTCATCCTCAAGGGCGAGGATCCGGTGGCCTTCGACCACGACTGCCGTGAGGGCATCTGCGGCGCGTGCTCGCTCGTCATCAACGGCGACGCGCACGGGCCGGAGCGCACGACCTCCTGCCAGCTGCACATGCGGTCCTTCGAGGACGGCGACACGATCGACATCGAGCCGTGGCGGGCCTCCGCCTTCCCGGTCGTCAAGGACCTGGTCGTCGACCGGTCGGCCTTCGACCGGATCATCCAGGCCGGCGGCTACGTGACCGCCCCGACCGGAGCCGCGCCCGAGGCCCACGCGACGCCCGTGCCCAAGCCGGACGCCGACTTCGCCTTCGAGCACGCCGAGTGCATCGGGTGCGGGGCGTGTGTGGCCGCCTGCCCGAACGGTGCCGCGATGCTCTTCACCTCGGCGAAGATCAACCACCTCAACGTGCTGCCGCAGGGCGCGCCCGAGCGGGAGACGCGGGTGCTCGACATGGTGGCGCAGATGGACGAGGAGGGGTTCGGCGGGTGCACGCTCGCCGGGGAGTGCGCCACCGCGTGCCCCAAGGGGATCCCGCTCGTCTCCATCACGGGGATGAACAAGGAGTGGCTGCGGGCTACTCGGAAGGCCGGAAAGCGGTAACGCTCCGCTGGGTGGTCGTTTGTTCGGCTGCGGGTTGTGAGGGCTGGTCGCGCAGTTCCCCGCGCCCCTTACGGGGCACGGTTTGCCGCGGTCTTACGAGGGCTTTAGTGGGCGTTCGCCTAAGGTGCGGGCGAGTGGGCCGGAGTGAATTCGACCTCAGCCCTACCAGGCACCCCTGGCATTCAACAAGCTCACACCCGGTCTCTCTCCGGGGGTTACTCGCCGGTCAGCCGGCGTCGGAAGAACAGGAGCGCACGGACCGTTCGCTTCGGTCCGCCGCGCCGCTCCGCCGAACCGGCCCGTGACCAGGAGAGTGCCATGACCGGCGTTTCCACGCTCGACAGCCCCCCACTGTCGACGGCCCCCACCCGCTACACCGTCACCCTCGCCCGCGACGAGGCAGACGTCCGCGCCGCCCAGCGGCTGCGTCACGACGTCTTCGCCGGGGAGATGGGCGCGCTGCTCTCCTCCTCGCAGCCGGGCCTGGACGTCGACGCCTTCGACGCGTACTGCGACCACCTGCTCGTACGCGACACCACGACCGGGCAGGTGGTCGGCACCTACCGGCTGCTGCCGCCCGACCGTGCCGCGGTCGCCGGACGGCTCTACTCGGAGGGCGAGTTCGACCTCGGACCGCTGGCCGGGATCCGCTCCGGGCTCGTCGAGGTCGGCCGCTCCTGCGTCCACCCCGACCACCGGGACGGCGCGGTCATCGGTCTCATATGGGCCGGGATCGCCCGCTACATGGTCGACGGCGGCCACGAGTGGCTGGCGGGCTGCTGCTCCATCCCGCTCGCCGACGGCGGGGCGCTCGCCGCGGGCACCTGGGACCGGGTGCGGGACAAGCACCTGGCGCCCGAGGAGTACCGGGTACGGCCGCTGCTGCCGTGGAGCGCCGAGGGCGTCACCCGTCCCGCCCGCACCGAGCTGCCCCCGCTCCTGCGCGGCTACCTCCGCCTCGGCGCCTGGGTCTGCGCGGAACCGGCCCACGACCCCGACTTCGGCGTCGCCGACATGTACGTGCTGCTGTCGATGCGCCGGGTCAACCCGCGCTACCTGCGGCACTTCCTGTCGCTCGTGCCGGCGTGATCACCATGTCCCGCATGGGTGCGATGGGCGCGACGGGCGTGTCCCGCGTGGCCGTGAAACTCCGCCCGCGTCGTGGGGGCACCACGACGCTCGTGAGCCCGGGCGTGAGCACTCCGGTGTTCCCGGGCGCCGGGAAGGTGCCGCGCCCACGGCGCGGCGGTGTGCACGTCGGGGCAGGGGCACGTCCGGGCGCGGTGCCCTCGGCGCCCGCCCCGGTGAGCGCGTGGCTGCCCAGCGCCCCGTGCTCGCGGGTCTGCGTGGAGTCCGTGGGGTCCCCGGCCGCCGTGCCGCGCGCCCTGCTGCGGCTTGCCGTACTCCTGGCCGTACTCCTCTTCGGGATCGTGCTGATCCCGGTCGTGGGGCGGCTGCCCGCCGTGTGGCGCGACCGGCTCACCCGGCTGTGGTGCCGGACGATCGTGCGCGCCGCGGGCGTGAGGCTGCGGATGACCGGGGCGGCCCCGCCCGGCGGCGGACTGCTCCTGGTGGCCAACCACATCTCCTGGATGGACATACCCCTGCTCGCCGCCGTCCGCCCCGCCCGGATGCTCGCCAAGGCGGAGATCAGGCAGTGGCCCGTGGCCGGAGTGCTCACCGCGAGCAGCGGCGCGCTGTTCATCGAGCGCGACCGCCTGCGCGCACTGCCGAGGACCGTCGAACGCATCGCGGACTCCCTGCGCGGCGGATCGGCGGTCGTGGTCTTCCCGGAAGGGAGCACCTGGTGCGGCCGGGCCCAGGGCCACTTCCGCAGAGCCGCCTTCCAGGCCGCCCTGGACGCCGGCGTGCCCGTCCAGCCGGTGCATCTCCACTACCGGTTCGAGGGGGGAGCGGCGACCACCGCGCCCGCGTTCGTCGGGAGCGACTCGCTGCTCACCTCGGTCTGGCGGGTCGTGTCGGCCCGCGCCCTCGTGGCCGAGGTACGCGTGGAGCCGGTGCTCCCGGCGGGCAGCGCACCCGACCGGCGAACACTCGCCCTCGCCGCCGAAACGGCCACCAACGCGGCGGCCCGCACCGGGACGGCCGTCGTCGAGACCGCCGACGCCCACCGAAGGAGCGCGAACTCCAAGGCGTATGCACACCTCTGACGCACCGTCACCAACGCGGGGTACCGTCCCCGCATGTATCCCGGAGCGTACGACCCCGCCAGGCCGGCCGTCGTCACCGCGGACGGCGGCCGGACCCTCACTTATGGCCGACTCGAAGAGCGTTCCCTGCGCCTCGCGGACCACCTGCGGACCGCCGGACTGCGCACGGGCGACCATCTGGCGCTCCTCGCCGACAACGACCCACGCGTCCTGGAGGTCTACTGGGCGGCCCTGCGCTCGGGCCTCTACCTCACCGTCGTCAACCATCACCTGACCGCCGACGAGGCCGCGTACATCGTCCGCGACTGCGGTGCGAGGACACTCGTCGTCTCCGGACCGCTCACCGAACTCGGGGAAGAGATACGGGAACTGGTGCCCGGTCGGATATCACACCTGGGTTTCGACGACGGCTCCTACGAGCGGGCGCTGGCCGCCGCCTCACCCGAACCCCCGGCCCACCAGCCCCGCGGTGTCGACATGCTCTACTCCTCCGGCACCACCGGCCGCCCCAAGGGCATCGCACCGACGCTCCCCGAGGGCGACGTCCGCGAGGTGATGAGCACGTACCAGCTGCTCTTCCAGCCCATGTACGGCTTCGGCGAGGACACCGTCTACCTCTGCCCGGCCCCGCTCTACCACGCCGCGCCCCTCCGCTTCGGATACGTCGTCACGGCGACCGGCGGCGCGGTCGTCCTCATGAACTCCTTCGATCCACAAGGGGCGTTGGAGGCGATCGAACGGCACCGGGTGACGCACAGCCAGTGGGTGCCCACCATGTTCGTACGGATGCTGAAGCTGCCGCGCGAGGTGCGGGACTCCTACGACGTTTCGTCGCTGAAGGTCGCCATCCACGCAGCCGCGCCCTGCCCCGTCGAGGTCAAATGGCGGATGATCGCCTGGTGGGGTTCCGTCCTGTACGAGTACTACGCGGCGACGGAGGCCAACGGGATCACCTTCATCGGCCCCGAGGAATGGCTGCGCAAGCCGGGTTCCGTGGGCCGCGGCGGCCTCCTCGGCGAGCTGCGGATCTGCGGCGAGGACGGCAAGGTGCTGCCCGTCGGGGAGACGGGAACCGTGTACTTCGAGCGTGAGGAACTCCCGTTCAGGTACCACAACGACGACGCGCGCACCCGTGAGGCACAGCACCCCGAGCACCCCAACTGGACGACCACCGGGGACATCGGCCACGTCGACGAGGACGGCTACCTCTTCCTCACCGACCGTAGGGCCTTCACGATCATCTCCGGCGGCGTGAACATCTACCCCCAGGAGATAGAGGACTGTCTGACCCTGCACCCCAAGGTCACCGATGTCGCGGTCGTCGGCGTCCCTGACGCGGAGATGGGCGAGGCGGTCAAGGCGGTCGTCCAGCCCGCCCCCGACGCGCTCCCCGGTCCCGAACTCGAACATGAGCTCCTCGAGTTCGTCCGCGACCGCATCGCCCACTACAAGTCGCCCCGCAGCGTCGACTTCACGGACGAGCTGCCGCGCACACCCACCGGGAAACTGGCCAAGTCCAGGCTGCGGAAGGCCTATTGGGACTGAGAGCCCCCGGTGCCCAGCGCGCGGGCGAGGTACGGAGCCGTGGCGCTCGCCGCCGCCCGTGCGACCTCCGCCGGAGGTCCCGTCGCCACGATCCGGCCTCCCGCGTCGCCGCCGCCCGGCCCCAGGTCGACCACCCAGTCCGCGCCCGCCACCACCGCCATGTCGTGCTCCACGACCACGACGCTGTGCCCGCCGTCGACCAGACCGTGCAACTGCCGCATCAGGACCTCGACATCGGCCGGGTGCAGACCGGTCGTCGGCTCGTCGAGGAGATAGAGCGTGTGACCTCGGCGTACGCGCTGGAGTTCGCTCGCGAGCTTGATGCGCTGCGCCTCACCGCCGGACAGCTCGGTCGCCGGCTGGCCGAGCCGCAGATAACCGAGACCGACATCGAGGAGCGTGGCGAGGCTGCGCGCGACGGCCGGAGTGTCCGCGAAGAAGTCCGCGGCGGCCTCGACCGTCAGGTCCAGCACCTGCGCGATATTCCGTTCCCTGTACGTCACTTCGAGCGTCTCGGGGTTGTAGCGCGCCCCGCCGCAGTCCGGGCACGGGGCATAGGTGCTCGGCAGGAAGAGCAGCTCGACGCTCACGAACCCCTCGCCCTGACAGGTCTCGCAGCGCCCGCCCGCCACGTTGAACGAGAACCGCCCCACGCCGTAACCGCGCCGGTGCGCCTCCCGCGTGGCCGCGAACACCTTGCGCACGACGTCGAAGAGGCCCGTGTACGTCGCCAGATTCGAGCGGGGCGTACGGCCGATCGGCTTCTGGTCGACGCCGACCAGCCGCCCCACACCCGGAAGGTCCTCCGTGATCTCGCCGATGAGCGTGGACTTGCCCGAGCCGGAGACGCCGGTGACCGCGGTGAGCACGCCGAGCGGAAACTCGGCGGTCACGCCACGCAGGTTGTGCCGTGTCACCGGGCCGACCTTCAACTGGCCGCGCGGCGCCCGGACTTCACGTACCGGGACGGGGGAGCGGTCGAAGAGGAACCGGGCCGTCGCCGACTCCCTGACATGCTCCAGCTCCGCCACCGGGCCGCTGTGCAGCACCTGTCCGCCGTGCTCGCCCGCCTTCGGCCCCACGTCGACGAGCCAGTCTGCGCCGCGCATGACATCGAGGTGGTGCTCCACGACGAACACCGAGTTGCCGGACGCCTTCAACCGGTCGAGGACCGTCAGCAGCGCCTCCGTGTCCGCCGGGTGCAGTCCGGCCGACGGCTCGTCGAGGACGTACACGACCCCGAAGAGCCCCGAGCGCAACTGCGTGGCCAGCCGCAGCCGTTGGAGCTCACCGGCCGAAAGGGTGGGTGTGGCGCGGTCCAGGCTGAGATAGCCGAGGCCCAGCTCGGTGACCGGCGAGATACGCGCGAGCAGATCCTCGGTGAGGACGCGGGCGGTCTCCGAATCACCATGACCGGTGAGGGAGTCGGCCAGTTCGACGAGCGGCAGCGCGGCCAGCTCCGCGATGGTCCGGTCTGCGAACGTCACCGCGAGCGCCTCGGCCCGCAGCCGACTGCCGCCGCACACGGGACAGGGCGCGGCCTCCAGAAACCGCTCGGCTTTGGCCCGCAACGTCTGACTCTTCGAGTCCGAGAAGGTCTTCATGACATAGCGCCGCGCGCTCATGTACGTGCCCTGGTACGGGCGTTGGATCCGCTGGGCGTCCCGGACCGGATGCACGGTCACGACCGGCTGCTCGTCCGTGAACAGGATCCACTCACGCTGCTCGGCGGGCAGTTCGCGCCACGGCCGGTCCACGTCGTACCCCAGCGCGTCGAGGACATCGCGCAGGTTCTTCCCCTGCCAGGCGCCCGGCCACGCGGCGATCGCGCCCTCGCGGATCGACAGCGTCGGGTCGGGGACCAGCGACTCCTCGGTCGTACGGTGCACCCGACCGAGCCCATGACACTCGGGACAGGCCCCGACGGCCGTGTTCGACGAGAAGGCGTCCGAGTCGAGACGCTCGGCCCCCGGCGGATAGTCGCCCGCACGCGAGAACAGCATCCGAAGCGAATTGGAGAGGTTGGTGACCGTACCGACCGACGAGCGTGAGGTCGGCGTCGACCGCCGCTGCTGCAACGACACCGCGGGCGGCAGCCCGCTGATGTCCCCGACCTTCGGCGCCCCCACCTGATGGATCAGCCGACGCGCGTACGGGGCCACCGACTCGAAGTACCGCCGCTGCGCCTCCGCGTAGATCGTCCCGAAGGCGAGCGACGACTTCCCGGACCCGGACACCCCCGTGAAGACCGCCAGCACATCCCGCGGAATATCGACATCGACCCCCTGAAGATTGTGCTCACGCGCACCACGCACACGGACGTAGGGGTCGTGGGGGCTGTGCATGGGCGGACTCCAGGCGGAACGATGAGGCGGACCAGGGGCAAACCCTACGGTTCTAGGCGGGGTACAGGTGGGAGCCCCGAAAGGGGCGCGGGGAACTGCGCGACCAGCCACCCACGGCCCGCAGCCAAAGAGACGACCGACGCGGAAAACTCAGGCGGGGCCCAACCCCACAACCCCCGCCAACCGCCGAAACGAGTCCACCAGCGCCTCCCGGTCATACGTGCTGGTCGTAACCAGCACCTCATCAGCCGCGGTCTCCTTGATCACCGTCCCCAGCTCATGAGCAACCTGCTCCTCCGTGCCGACGACATGACCGGACAGACCGGACTCGTAGAAACCGCGCTCCCTCTCCGTCATCGTCAGCGATTCGACACGCTCGACGGACGGAAGCGGCGGAAACGTGCCGTGCGTGCGCGAGTACGCCATAGACCAGGCCTCCGGGACCAGCAGTCGTCGAGCCTCCTCCGGGCTCGCCGCGACCGCGACCGTGCCGGAGATGACGACGTACGGCTCCCGCGCCCATACGGACGGCCGGAACGTCTCGCGGTAGTGGTCGATGCCGCGGCGCATCTTGTCCCGGTTCCTGAGGTCGCCGATCACCATGGGGAGGCCGGCCCGGGCGGCGATCGTCGCACCCTCGCCCATGGCCAGCACGAATGGCGGCACTGTCAGGCCCTCGGCGGGGCGTGCGTGCACACCTGTCGGGGACGTGCCGCGGAACCAGCCGAGCAGTTCGTCCAACTGGGCCGCGAAGTCGTCGGCCACGTCCTTGTCCCGGCCCAGCGCCTTCCGTACGCCGTCCGTGAACCCGACGGAACGGCCCAGGCCCATGTCGATGCGGCCGGGGAACAGGGACTCCAGAACGCCGAACTGCTCGGCCACCACCAGGGGTTGGTGGTTGGGCAGCATCACCCCGCCCGTGCCCACCCGGATCGTGCGGGTCGCGGCGGCGACCGCGGCGGCCAGCACGGTCGGCGCGGAACCGGCCACCCCCGGCACACCGTGGTGCTCGGAGACCCAGATCCGGTGATAGCCGAGCCCCTCCAGCTCCCGCGCCAGCCCGACGGTGTCGCGCAGCGCCTCGGAGGTGTCGTGTCCCTCCCGGGTGCGCGAGCGGTCGAGCACGGAGAACCGTGTCCCTCCGGCACGAGAGCCCTGGTCCGGGTCCCGTGGGGCTGCGTGATCCTGCTCGTTCACCATGGTCTCTCCGCTGGAAGAACTGGGCTCTGTTCTCTCAACAGCCGCTCCGCTGATTTCTTCCGCGACTCCTGACACGGGCGGTCAGGATGATGGGAAAAAGATGGTGCCGATGATGGGCTATTGATGGATCCCACCCCTTCAACATTCCGCCGGAACGCACCTAACGTTGCGCCCACGTAAACGGCCTGGCGGTCGGCTCTCGCTCCTTTCCCGCTCACCCGAGGGGTCTCGCGAGAGCCGCGTTCCAGAGCTGACGGCTGTCTGAAGGGAGAACGCGATGGCACCGACGGAGCTGCTCATCGGAAGCCGGTGGCAAGCGTCGACAGGGCCGGGACGGACGCGGGAAGTGATGTCGCCCTTCGACGGTTCGCCCGTCGGCACCGTGGCGCTCGCCGGCCCCGAGGATGTCGACGTGGCCCTGGCCGCGGCCGAACGGGGAGCCGCGGTGTGGCGGCGCACGCCCGCCCACGAGCGGATGACCATCCTGCTGCGGGCCGCCGAACTGGCCGACGAACGGGCCGGCAGGATCGCGCGGACCATCAGCGCGGAGTCGGGCAAGACCATCACCGAGGCCACCGGCGAGGCATCGCGCTCCGGCGACCTGATCCGTCTCGCGGCCTTCGAGGGCACCCAGCTCTACGGCGAGACGCTGCCGCTGGACGCGAACCGCGGCACCGGCTTCGACAAGGTCGGCTTCACCCTGCGCCAGCCCTGCGGTGTCGTGGTGGCGATCACGCCCTTCAACTACCCCGCCCTGCTCGTCCTGCACAAACTGGCACCGGCGCTCGCGGCGGGCAACGCCGTCGTCCTCAAGCCGGCCACCTCGACCCCGCTGACCGCGCTGGAACTCGCCTCCTGCTTCGTCGACGCCGGGCTTCCCGAGGGCGTGCTCTCGGTGCTCGTAGGTTCCGGCGGGGTGCTGGGGGACCTGCTCGTCACGGACCCCCGGGTGCGGAAGATCTCCTTCACGGGCTCCACCGCCACCGGCGAGCACATCGCGCGCGTCGCCGGGGTGAAGAAGCTCTCCCTCGAACTGGGAGCCTCCTGCCCGGTCGTGGTCCTGCCGGACGCGGACCTCGAACTCGCCGCGAGCGCCGTCGCGTTGGGCGGCTATGTGAACGCCGGGCAGGTGTGCATCTCCGTCCAACGGGTCATCACCCACCCCTCGATCACCGCCGACTTCCTCGACGCGCTCGTCCCCAAGGTCAAGGCCATCCGGACCGGCGACCCGTCGTCCCCCGAGACGACGATGGGCACGCTGATCACGACCGCCGAGGCGGAGCGCGTGGAGCGGGCCATCGCCCGGGCCGGCACCGACGGCGCCCGGATCCTGACCGGCGGCGAGCGTGACGGGGCCGTCGTGAGCCCCGCCGTCGTGGCCGACGTCCACCCCGACTCCGCCTTCAGCCAGCAGGAACTGTTCGGACCCGCCGTCGCCGTCAGCTCGGCCGCGGACTGGGAGTCCGCGATCGCCCAGGCCAACGGCACGGCGTACGGCCTGGGAGCGGGCGTGTTCACCTCCGACGTGGCCGGCGCGATCCGGGCCGTACGCGAGATCGACGCGGGCACGGTGCACATCAACTGGACGCCGCTGTGGCGCGCCGACCTGATGCCGTACGGCGGACTGAAGGGCAGCGGCTACGGCAAGGAGGGTCCGCGCGCGGCGGTCGGTGAGATGACCGAGGTGAAGACCATCGTGCTGCACGGCCGTCCCTGGTGAGTTCGCGGCCCCGCGTTCCCCTCTCTCCATCCGACTCCGGACCTCCACGCCGCCCGAGGGCCGTGGGCATCTCCCCAACAGGAGCCCGACCATGACCGACCCGACGACCCGGCGCACCGTGCGCCTCACGGTGGCCCAGGCACTCGTCACCTACCTCTCCCGCCAGCACTCCGTGGCCGACGGTGAGCGACGCCGTCTGATACCCGCCGCCCTGGGCATCTTCGGCCACGGCAACGTGGCCGGACTCGGCCAGGCGCTGGACCAGTTCAGCGACGAACTCCCCTTCGTCCAGGGCCGCAACGAGCAGGCACTCGTCCATATCGCGACGGCCTACGCCAAGGCGTCCACCCGGCATGCCACCCTGGCGGTCACCGCCTCCATCGGCCCCGGCGCCCTCAACATGGTCACCGGCGCCGGACTCGCGACCGTCAACCGCTTGCCCGTCCTGCTGCTGCCCGGCGACACCTACGCGACCCGCCACCAGGGGCCCGTACTCCAGCAGTTGCAGCACCCCGTCGAGGCCGACACATCCGTCAACGACGCCTTCCGGCCCGTCTCCCGGTTCTTCGACCGCATCACCCGGCCCGAGCAGCTGCTCACCTCGCTGCCCGCGGCGATGCGCGCCCTCACCGACGTGGACACCGGCGCGGTCGTCGTCTCCCTCCCGCAGGACATCCAGTCCCACGCGTACGACTACCCGGTGGAGTTCTTCGCCGAGCGCGACTGGCCGATCCGGCGGCCCGCGGCGGACGCCGACGAGGTCGCCGCCGTGGCGCGGATGCTCGCCGAGGCTCAGAAGCCGCTGATCATCGCCGGTGGCGGTGTCGTGTACTCCGGCGCGACCGAGGAGCTGGAGGCACTGGCCGACGCGGCGGGGATCCCCGTGGCGGAGACGTTCGCGGGCAAGGGAGCGGTCCAGCGCCGCGCCTGGTGGCAGCTGGGCGGCATCGGTCTGGAAGGCACCCCGGCCGTCAACACCCTGGCCAGGGAAGCCGACTTCGTGCTGACCGTGGGCTCGCGGCTGACGGACTTCTCCACGGCCTCGCACTCGGTCTTCCAGAACCCGGACGTACGGTTCGCCGCCGTCAACGTCAACGTGCACGACGTGAGCCGTCTGGGCGCCACCGGGATCGTGGCCGACGCCAAGCGGGCCCTCGCCGCACTGACCGAGGCGGTCCGCGCGAACGGCACCACCACATCCCCGGCCTGGCAGGACAAGGCGCGTGCGCTGCACGAGACCTGGTGGGCCCAGCGCGCCGCGGCCCTCGACCCGGACACACCCTTCGACGTCTCGGCCCTGCCGGACGACTCGGACGTCGTGGGCGACACCGACGCGGTGCTCACCCAGGGCCAGTTGATCGGCCTGCTCCAGGAGCACGCACAGGACGGCGACACGATCATCGCCGCCGCCGGTGGCCCGCCCGGCGATCTGCAGAAGGTGTGGGACGCCACCGAAGGCCGCTTCGCCCACCTGGAGTTCGGCTTCTCCTGCATGGGCTACGAACTGCCCGCCGCGATCGGCGTACGGTTCGCGAACCCCGACCCGGCCAAGCGCGTGGTGTCCCTGCTCGGCGACGGCACCTTCCTCATGGCGCCGACCGAACTGGTCACCGCGGCCCAGGAGAAGCTCCCGATCACCGTCGTGATCCCGGAGAACCACGGGTACCAGGTCATCCACCGCCTCCAAATGCTGCGCAACGGGCGGGAGTTCGGCAACGAGTTCCGCTACCGGGAGGGCGGCCTCCAGCTGGCGGAGGCCGGTGGCGACACCAAGCCGGCCCGCCTGGAGGGCGACTACCTCAAAGTCGACCTCGTCCTGACCGCGACGGGACTCGGCGCCCGCGCCATCCGCGCAACCACCGCCGACGAAGTGCGCGCCGCACTCGCCGACACCCGCGACCACGCGGGCCCCGTCGTCCTCGTCGTACCCGTCGTCCCGCACGCGGACCTGCCCGGCGCGGGTGTCTGGTGGGACGTGGCGCCCGCCGAGGTGTCCGACCAGGAATCGGTCGCCCAACTGCGCGGCGAGTACGAAGAGGGCCTGGCCTCCCAGAGGTGGTACGGATGAACCGCTCACCGCTCGACCACGGCCGTCTGCGCGCCCGACTCGCCGAGGGGGAGCCCACCTTGGGCACCTTCGTGGGAATGGCCTCCCCGGTCGCGGCCGAGGTGTGCGCCGCGGCGGGTGCCGACTGGCTGCTCCTCGACCTCGAACACGGCGCCGGGGGAGAGGAACAGGCCCGCACGACCGTCCCGGTGGCCGCCTCCTACGGAGTCCCGACCGTCGTACGCGTCGAGTCCGCGGCCCGGATCCGCATCGGCCGCGTCCTCGACCTGGGCGTCGCCGGGATCATGCTGCCGCGCCTCGACACGGCGGCCGAAGTCCGGGAAGCACTACGGCACTTGCGCTACCCGCCCGCGGGGGACCGGGGCGTGGCCACGTACAACCGGGCCTGCCGCTTCGGGCTCGACCCAACTGCCCTGGACCGTGAGGGCGAGATCCTCGGCGTGGTCCAGATCGAGTCGGCGAGCGCACTGGCGGAGGCCGAGGCGATCGCCGCACTGGACGGGGTGGACGTGCTGTTCGTCGGCCCCCGCGACCTCAGCCACGACCTCGGCGTGCCCGGCGACTTCGCGGCCGCGGTCTACCGCGAGGCCCTGGAACGCGTACGCAAGGCCGCCGCCGCACACGGCAAGGCGTGCGGACTCCTCGTACCCGACGGTCCGGCGGCCGCCGCCAAACGCGCCGAGGGCTGGACGTTCATCGCCATCGGATCCGACTCGACCCTGCTCGCAGCCGCCCTGTCCGCCGCGCTCGGCGAGGCCAGGCCGGAGCCCCGGGACCACCAGGAGACACACTCATGACCACGACCCCCTCGGGCGCCGCACGCGAGATCGGCGTCGGACTGATCAGCGTCGGCTGGATGGGCAAACTGCACAGCCGTGCCTACCAGGCACTGCCCTCCGTCTACCCCGAGCTGGGCCTCAAGCCCCGGCTCGTGCACGCGGCGGACACGGCCGAGGACCGCGCGGCCCACGCCCGTGACGTACTCGGCTACGAGAAGGCGGGCACCGACTACCGCGCCGTCCTGGACGACCCGGACGTCGAGGTCGTGTCGATCTGCGCGCCGAACATGCTCCACCACGAGATAGGCATCGCCGCCACCAAGGCAGGCAAGCCGTTCTGGATCGAGAAGCCCGTCGGACGCGGCGCCGAGGAGACCGCCGAGGTCGCCGCCGCGGCCCGCGCCGCCGGAGTGGTGACGTCCATCGGCTACAACTACCGCCACGCCCCCGCGGTCGAGCGGGCCAGACAGCTCGTCGCCGAGGGAAGGCTGGGGCGCATCACCAACGTGCGCGCCACGTTCTTCTCCGGCTACGCCTCCGAACCCAAGGGCGCCCTGTCCTGGCGCTTCAAGCGGGAACTCGCCGGACACGGCGCACTGGGCGACCTGATGAGCCACGTCGTGGACCTGGTCAGCTACGTCGTCGCCCCGATCCGCGAGGTCTCCGCGCTCACCAGCACCGTCTACACCGAGCGCCCGATCCTCCCGATGGGCTCGGGCACGCACTTCGCCGTCATCGAGGACGGCGAGATGGCACAGGTCGAGAACGACGACTACACCGCCGCCCTCGTCCGCTTCCACAGTGACGCCGTCGGCACACTGGAGGCCTCCCGCACCATCGTCGGCCCGCAGTGCGGCATCGGCTTCGAGATCTACGGCACCGACGGCTCGCTCACCTGGAACTTCGAGCGGATGAACGAGCTGCGCGTCGCCCTCGACCGCAGCGGCCCGCACCAGGGCTACACCACCGTGCTCGGCAACGGCCACATGGGCGACTACGCCAGTTTCCAGCCCGGCCCCGGCAACAGCATGGGCTACGACGACCTGAAGGTCATCGAGGCGAAGAAGTTCCTCGCCGCCGTGGCCGGCATCGAGCACCACAACTCCACGATCGACGACGCGCACGCCGTCGCCGAGGTGATCTCCGCGGCCGCCGCCTCCGCCGAGAGCGGCGCCTGGGAGCCGGTCCCGGACGTCACCGGGGCGACCTTCGGCCACCAGGCACGGAGCTGATCGCGTGGACGGGCATGTCGTAGTGGCCCTCGGCCCGGTCGACCCGGACACCGTCGGCCACATCCTCGGCGACCGGGTCACCTTCGTCACCCACCCCACGCCCGACGACCTCGCCGTCGCGGAAGGCGCCATCGTCCGCGCCGACCGGATCGTCGACGAGGACTTCCTCGTACGGGCCCCGCGGCTGCGCGTCATCGCCCGCACCGGAGTCGGTGTGGACCTCGTCGACGTGGCCGCGGCGACCGCCCGAGGGATCCCCGTGGTCATCACCCCGCAGAGCGGCTCGCGGGCCGTGGCCGAGGGCGTCCTCGCCATGACCCTGCACCTCGTCAAACGGCTGCGCCCGCTCACCGACCTGGTGCGCGAGGGCCGTTGGGCCGAGCGGAACGCCCTGCCCGTCGGCGACCTCGACGGCGCCACCATGGGCATCGTCGGCCACGGCCGCATCGGCCGCCGGGTCGGCGAACTCGCCTCCGCCTTCGGGATGCGGACCCTGGCGTACGACCCTTACAGCCCGCCCCCGCCCGACGTCGCCTGCGCCGATCTCGGTGAACTCGCCGAAGCGAGCGACGTACTGACACTGCACGTCCCGCTCACCGAGAGCACGCACCATCTGGTCGGCGAGGACCTGCTGTCCCGGGTCAAGCCCGGGACGATCCTCGTCAACTGCGGCCGGGGCGGCCTGCTCGACCCGGACGCCACCCTGATCGCCCTGGAACTCGGCCGGCTGGCCGGTGTCGGACTGGACGTCTTCGATCCCGAACCGGCCGTCCACCACCCGCTGTTCGACCACCCGGACGTCGTCCTCACCCCGCATCTGATGGGCATGACGAGCAGAGCCATGACCCTGACCTTCGTCGACGCCGCCCGCGGCGTCGCGGACGTGCTCGCCGGGCGTCCGCCGGCCGCGGTCGCCAACCCCGACTGGAACCACCGAAAGGCCACGGCATGAACACTCAAGCACAGCGGATCGCCGGAGCGCCCATCTCCTGGGGCGTGTGCGAAGTACCCGGCTGGGGCTACCAGTTGACGCCCGAGCGGGTACTGAAGGAGATGCGCGAGGTCGGTCTCGCCGCCACCGAGATAGGGCCCGAGGGCTTCCTGCCCGGCGAGCCGCAGGCCATGGCGCAGGTCCTCGCCCACCATGACCTCCGGGCCGTCGGCGGCTTCACCCCGCTCCTGCTGCACGTGCCCGGGCACGACCCGTTGCCCGAGGTCGAGACACTCCTGGAGAGCTACGCCGCGTCCAAGGCCGACGTCCTCGTCCTTTCGGCCATCACAGGGCAGGACGGCTACGACTCCCGGCCCGAACTCGACGCCGACGGCTGGAAGTTGTTGCTGTCCAACCTGGACCGGCTGACCGCGCTGGCCGCGGAGCGCGGCGTACGGGCCGTGCTGCACCCGCATGTCGGCACGATGATCGAGAACGGCGACGAGGTCCAGCGCGTGCTGGAACACTCCTCGATCGCCCTCTGCTTGGACACAGGCCACCTGCTCATCGGTGGGACGGACCCAGCCGAGCTCACCCGGCAGGCACCCGAGCGGATCGCCCACACCCACATGAAGGACGTGAACGCCGCCCTCGCCGCCAAGGTCCAGTCGGGCCGCCTCACGTATACGGAAGCCGTCCGGGAGGGCATGTACCGCCCGCTCGGCGCCGGTGACGTGGACGTCCGGGCCATCGTGACCCATCTCGGGGCTCGCGGCTACGACGGCTGGTACGTCCTTGAGCAGGACACGATCCTCACCGAAGAGCCCGTCGGCAAGGGGCCAGTGGACGATGTGTGGGCCAGCACGGAATACCTGCGCTCGGTTCTCCACGACGCACAGCTGTGATGTGTTTTTGATGGGTTCCCGAGACTTGCCTTTCGGGACGGGATCAAAAGGGATACGGGCAATGAGAATCAGTGGAATGGCCTTGATGAGGAATTGCCTTGACGGTGGCCAGGACGAGTTCTCTGAAATATCTACGAAGAGGAAACAGGTATGACTGCTGAAGACCTGCTGGCCACCTGTTGGACCACCGCGGGCGATGCCGCGCCGGGGCTGCCCGACGGCCGCAGCCCACTGACGCTGCGGGAGCGGGTGGAAGCGGCGGGCGCCGCCGGGTTCACGGGCTTCGGCCTGTTGCACGAGGACCTGGTCGAGGCCGAGCGCACGTACGGACTGCCCGGCGTCCGGTCCCTCTTCGAGGACAACGGACTCGTCCACCTGGAGCTGGAGCTCCTGGTCGACTGGTGGGCCGACGGACCACGGCGTGCCGCGTCGGACGCGGTCCGCCTGGATCTTCTGCGGACCGCCGAGGCGCTCGGCGCGCACCACCTCAAGATCGGGCCGGACGTCGAGGACCGACCGTGGGAACTCGACCACTGGGCCGAGGAGTTCGCCACGCTGGCGGCACAGGCCGACGGAGTGGGCGCCCGGCTCGCGATCGAGTTCCTCCCCTGGTCCAACCTCAGGACCGTGCACGACGGGCTGCGGCTGGTCGAGACCGCCGGGCATCCCGCGGGCGGCCTCATCATCGACGTCTGGCACACCGAGCGCGCCCACACGCCACCGGCCGACCTCGCGGACGTACCCGCGTCACGCATCGTCGGTGTGGAGCTCAACGACGCCGACAGCGAGGTGATCGGCACGCTCTTCGAGGACACGGTCCGGCGCCGGCGTCTGTGCGGCGAGGGCTCCTTCGACCTGCCGGGGATCATCTCCGCGCTCCGCACGGCCGGCTGGTCCGGTCCGTGGGGGGTGGAGATCCTGTCCGACACACACCGCGCGCTTCCGGTGCGGGAGGCCGCCGAGGCGGCGTACCGCACGGCGGTGGCGGTGCTGAAGTGAGCGGTTGCGGTGTGCGGGGGAGAGTCCGTGCGGTCCTGTCTGGGGTCGGCTGCGGCTGAGCGGGGGCTTGTCGCGCAGTTTCCCGCGCCCCTGAACGCCCCTGTCGGGGCACGACGGCCCTTGAATCGGAAATGCCGTCAGCGACCTCTGTTAATTCAGGTGTAGACGGCACGAAAAATGGGCGCCAAGGAGATGTTCTGCCGCTTTCTCTTGATGGATAAATGATGCCTTTACATATGTTGACGCTGAGGTGCGGATAGCGCTTGTATCCCGTCATAGGCAACAGCCGTGTTAACGGCATGTGACCGGAGCCTCTGCCCGGTCGGGCGTCGCTCCCTTCCCCTGCACAGTGAGGTGCCGGCAAGATGAACCGCTCTCCCCACCCCCGTTCCCGCAGAATCGCCCTCGTCGCCGCGGCCGCCGCGGCGGCCCTGATAGTCACCGGTTGTTCCAGCGACTCCGGTGGCAAGCAGTCCGAGGAGGACACGGGCAACGCGTCTGCCGGCAAGGCCGACACCCCCCGCATGAAGGTCGCGATGATCACTCACGCGGCCCCCGGGGACACCTTCTGGGACACCATCCGCAAGGGGGCGAACGCTGCCGCCGCCAAGGACAACGTCGAGCTGATCTACTCCAGCAACCCCGACGGTGCCAAGCAGGCCAACCTGGTCCAGAACGCGATCGACCAGAAGGTAGACGGCATCGCGGTCACCCTGGCCAAGCCCGACGCCATGAAGGACGTCGTCGCCAAGGCCAAGGCGGCGGGCATCCCGGTCGTCGGCTTCAACGGAGGTGTCGACGACTGGAAGGAGCAGGGCCTGCTGGAGTACTTCGGCCAGGACGAGTACGTGGCCGGCAAGGCCTTCGGCGAGAAGCTCAACGACGTCGGAGCCAAGCACGACATCTGCGTGATCATGGAGCAGGGGCACGTCGCCCTGGAGGCGCGCTGCAAGGGCGTCAAGGAAGGCTTCAAGGGCAAGACGGAGATTCTCTATGTGAACGGCACGAACATGCCGTCCGTGAAGTCGACGATCACCGCGAAGCTGAAGCAGGACTCGGCGATCGACTACGTCGTCACGCTCGGCGCCCCGTTCTCCCTCACCGCCGTGCAGTCCGTGGACGACGCGGGCAGCAAGGCCAAGGTCGCGACCTTCGACCTCAACAAGGACCTGATCGGCGCCATCAACGACGGTGACATCCAGTTCGCCGTCGACCAGCAGCCCTACCTGCAGGGCTACCTCTCGGTCGACTCGTTGTGGCTCTACAAGACCAACGGCAATTTCAGTGGCGGTGGCCAGGAGCCGGTGTTGACCGGTCCGGCGTTCGTGGACAAGTCCAATGTCGAGGCCATCGCGAAGTTCGCTGAGAAGGGCACTCGGTGAGCCCGATGATCCAGGCAGCAACGGCACCGGCGACGGGTTCCTCGTCGCCGGCTCCGCCGGCCGCCCCCAAGGACGGCCGGACCTCGCAACGGTCCCTGACCCGCAGGCTGGCGGCCCGCCCCGAGATCGGCGCACTCATCGCGGCGATCGCCGTGTACGTGTTCTTCTTCGCGGTGGCCTCCCCGTTCCGCGAGGCCGGCTCGCTGGCCAACGTGCTCTACGAGTCCTCCGTGATGGGCATCATGGCGCTGCCGGTGGCGCTGCTGATGATCGGCGGGGAGTTCGACCTGTCCGCCGGTGTGGCCGTGACGACCTCCGCGCTGACGGCGAGCATGTGGAGCTTCCAGCTCTCCATGAACGTATGGACCGGCGTCATCGTCGCGTTGCTGGTGTCCCTGGCGATCGGGGCGTTCAACGGCTACATGCTGGTACGCACCGGGCTGCCGTCGTTCCTGATCACGCTGGGGTCGTTCCTGATCCTGCAGGGCGCCAACCTCGCCATCACAAAAATCTTCACCGGGAACGTCGCGACCGACTCGATCAGTGACATGGACGGCTTCGACCAGGCCAAGAAGATCTTCGCCTCGGAGATCAGCATCGGCGGCGTCGATGTGAAGATCACCGTCTTCTACTGGCTGGTGTTCGCCGCGGCGGCGACCTGGCTGCTGCTGCGCACCAAGTTCGGCAACTGGATCTTCGCCACCGGCGGCAACAAGGAATCGGCCCGCGCGGTCGGCGTCCCGGTCACCTTCACCAAGATCGCCCTGTTCATGGGGGTGGGTGCGGGTGCCTGGTTCGTCGGGATGCACATCCTGTTCTCGTTCAACACCGTCCAGTCCGGCGAGGGCGTGGGCAACGAGTTCCTGTACATCATCGCCGCGGTGATCGGCGGCTGCCTGCTCACCGGCGGCTACGGCTCCGCGATCGGCCCGGTCATCGGCGCCTTCATCTTCGGCATGGTCTCCCAGGGCATCGTCTACGCCAACTGGAACCCCGACTGGTTCAAGGCCTTCCTCGGCGTCATGCTCCTGCTCGCCGCCCTCGTCAATCTGTGGGTCCGCCGCCAGGCCACCCGGAGGTAAAGCCCATGACCACCAACCCCATCACCACCGACGGGCCGGCCCCATCCAACGGAACGGCCCCCAAGGACACCGCGCCGGCGAACGGCACACCCACCGTCGAACTCAAGGCCGCAGGCAAGGCCTACGGCAACGTCCGCGCCCTGCACGGCGTCGACCTCGCCGTGTATCCCAGCCAAGTCACCTGCGTGCTGGGCGACAACGGCGCCGGCAAGTCCACCCTCATCAAAATCATCTCCGGGCTGCACCAGCACACCGAGGGCGCATTCCTCATCGACGGCCAGGCCGTCCAGCTCAGCAACCCGCGCGAGGCCCTCGACAAGGGCATCGCCACCGTCTACCAGGACCTCGCCACCGTCCCCCTGATGCCGGTGTGGCGGAACTTCTTCCTCGGCTCCGAGATGACCAAGGGCCCCTGGCCCGTCCGCCGCCTGGACATCGCGAGGATGAAGGCGACCGCGGACCAGGAACTGCGCCACATGGGCATCATCCTCGACGACCTCGACCAGCCCATCGGCACCCTCTCCGGCGGCCAGCGCCAGTCCGTGGCCATCGCCCGCGCCGTCTACTTCGGCGCCCGCGTCCTCATCCTCGACGAACCCACCGCAGCCCTGGGCGTCAAACAGTCCGGCGTCGTGCTGAAGTACATCGCCGCGGCCCGTGACCGCGGACTGGGCGTCATCTTCATCACCCACAACCCCCACCACGCCTACATGGTCGGCGACCACTTCAGCGTCCTGCGCCTGGGCACCATGGAACTCTCCGCCGCCCGCGCCGACGTCAGCCTCGAAGAACTCACCAACCACATGGCAGGCGGCGCCGAACTCGCCGCACTCAAACACGAACTCGCCCAAGTCCGCGGCGTCGACGTCGAAGAACTCCCCGAAGAGGCAGAGCTTCAGGTCGGTGCCCAGCGCAACTGACCCTCGGCCAACGGTAATTGGACCTCAGACAACAGGAGAGACACTGCTCTTATGTCACCTCAGGGAGTACTCGGCGTAGCCGTCATCGGTACCGGCAAGATGGGGGCCGATCATGTCCGAAGGCTCCATCACGTCATCAGTGGAGCGCGGGTGACCGCCGTCGTGGACATCGACGTGGAGCGGTCCAAGGCCATCGCCGACACGCTGGACGGGTGCACGGCGTACACCGAAACCGCGGCCGCGCTGGCCGCGGAGGACGTGGACGCCGTGCTGATCGCCTCTCCCGGTCCCGCTCATGAGGTGGCCCTGCTCGAAGCCCTCGGCCGTGATCTGCCGGTCCTGTGCGAGAAGCCGCTCACCCCTGACGCGGCCTCCGCGCTACGGGTCCTGGAGGCGGAACAGCGGCTCGGGCACCGCCAGGTGCAGGTGGGCTTCATGCGCCGGTACGACTCCGAGTACATGAAGCTCAAGCAGCTGCTCGACGGCGGGGAGTTGGGCAGGGCACTGATGGTGCACCACCGGCACCGCAACCCGTCCATGCCGTCCTGGTTCACGACCGAGATGCTCATCAACGACTCGGTCGTACACGAGATGGACGTGACCCGCTGGCTTCTCGATCAGGAGATCACCGCGGTCACGGTCCTCAAGCCGACTCCGTCCTCACTGGCGCCGGAAGGCATGAGCGACCCTCAACTCGTCCTGTTCGAAACCGAGTCGGGGGCCGTCGTCGACGTCGAGATCTTCGGGCACTGCGGCTACGGATACCAGGTGTGGGCCGAAGCCGTCTGCGAGCGGGGCGTGGTGGCATCGGTGACGAGCACGGACCACGGCTCAGCGCCGACGGCCGATGGGGCGGCCGCGTCACACCGGACTACATCGAGCGGTTCGAGGACGCGTACGACCGCCAGGTACGGGCATGGGTGGACGCCACCCGGCGCGGCGAGGTCACCGGGCCCAGCGTCTGGGACGGCTACGCGGCAGCCGCGGTGTGCGAGGCGGGCGTGCGGGCACAGCGGGAGGGCCGGCGCGTCGAGGTCGAGCTGATCGAGCGGCCGGACTTCTACCGGTAGACGGCAGACCTGCAGACGTATGGATCGCACAACGGGAGTGGGCGGTGCCGAAACGGCACCGCCCACTCCCGTTCTCCCATTCCTCTCAGCCCGTGTTCACGCCGAGGTCGGAACGACCGTTCGCGGCCGGGGCGAGAACCCGGCCCCCTCGTAGCAGTCGTCGATGAGCCGCATGGTGGCGAGCGCGTCATCGGCGTCCAGACGAAGCGGCGTGCCCCGGCGCAGATGGGCCGCGAACGCTTCGAGCTGGTAGGTGTACGAGGACCGGCGGCCGAGCATCTCGGTCCGCTCGCCCGTGGCCGTGCGGACCAACACCCGGTCGTCCAGGTGCGGTTGGACGAAGTTCACCGCCGTGGCCTCACCGAGTGAACCCACGATCCGGTAGCTGAACTGCCACTCGTCGTGGGCCATGTGGCAGCGGGCGGTACCGGTGACACCGCTCGGGAACTCCAGCTCGGCGTCCAGCCACTCGTCCACTCCCGGCGCGCCCGGACGCTCCCCGCCGCGCGCCGCGACCAGCCGTGGCGCGCCGCCCGCCCAGGGGGCGAGCACCCGCTGGGCGTGCAGGCTGTAGCAGCCCAGGTCCATGAGCGCGCCGCCCGCCAGCGGATGCGACCAGCGCACGTCGGTGTCGGCGGGCGCCGGCATGAGCATCTTGGTCTCCACGTGCCGGAGTTCGCCCAGTTCCCCGCTGTCCAGCAGCTCGTGCAGACGCCGGGTGACCGGGTGGAACAGGTAGTGGAAGCCCTCCATGAAGGCCGTGCCCGCCTTCGCGACGGCGTCCCGGACCTCGATCGCCTCCTCCGTGTTGCTCGCGGAGGGCTTCTCGGTCAGCACGTGCTTGTCCGCGGCGAGGGCGGCGAGGTTCCAGGGCCCGTGCAGACCGTTGGCGAGGGGGTTGTAGACGACCTCGACCTCGGGGTCGGCGATCACGTCGGCGTACGAGTCCAGGACCCGCTCGACATCGTGCTCGGCGGCGAACGTCTCGGCGCGGGACCGGTCGCGGGCGGCCACCGCGACGAGGCGGTGGCCGGTCACACGGGCCGGGCCGACGATCGAGAGCTCGGCGATGCGGGCCGCGCCGAGAACGCCGATCCGTAGTGGTTCGTCCGTCATGCCTTGCGTACCTCTTCCAGTCGTACGGGCCGGTGCTCCTGCAGCGACAGCGTGCACGCCTCGGCGATCCAGCTGGCTTCGAGGGCGTCGGCCACGGTGCAGGGGGAGGGGCGGGAGCCCGCCACTACCTCGGTGAACGCGGTGAGTTCGGCACGGTACGCGTCGGCGAAGCGGTCCATGAAGAAGTGGTGCGGGGGACCGGCGGGGAAGGTGACCCCCGGCTCGACGGACCGCAGCGGCAGCTTGTCCTCCAGGCCCACGGCGATGCTGTCCTTCATGCCGTGCACCTCCAGACGTACGTCGTAACCGCGGGCGTTGTGCCGGGAGTTGGAGATGACGCCGATCGTGCCGTCGTCGAAGGTGAGCAGCGCGGAGGCGGTGTCGACGTCGCCCGCCGCCGCGATGTAGTCCGCGCCCCGGTTGCCGCCGGTGGCGTACACCTCGACGACCTCGCGGCCGGTGACCCAGCGCACGATGTCGAAGTCGTGCACGCTGCAGTCGCGGAAGATGCCGCCGGAGACGGCCACGTACGCGGCGGGCGGCGGGGCGGGGTCCAGGGTGGTGGACCGTACGGTGTGCAGCAGGCCGAGTTCGCCGCTCACCACGGCCGCACGGGCGGCGACACAGCCGGCGTCGAAGCGCCGGTTGTAGCCGATGTGCACCTCGACCCCGCCGTTCTCCACCGCTCGCAGCACATCGAGGCTCTCCTCGACGCCGCGGGCCACGGGCTTCTCGCAGAAGACCGGGATGCCCGCCTTGACGGCGGCGAGAATGAGTTCGGGGTGCGCGTCGGTCGCGGCGGCGATCACCACTCCGTCCACGCCGGCGGCCAGCACCGCCTCGGGCGAGTCCACCGCCGTTGCCCCGAACCGCTCCGCGGCGGAGGAGGTGGCCGCGGCCACCGGGTCGGTGACCACCAGCGAGTCCACCGCTTCGAGTCCTGCCAGGGTTTCCGCGTGGAACGCGCCGATCCGGCCCAGCCCCATGATGCCAATACGCATGTGAATCCTGCTCCTTCAGCCCAGGGGGCGGTTCAGTCGAGTCCGCCGAAGACGATCTGGTCCCAGTCGATGACCGAGCCGGTCACCACACCGCTGCGGTCGGAGAGCAGGAAGACGACGAAATCGGCGATCTCGTCGACCTGCCCGAGCTTGCCCATCGGCTGGGACGCGGCGGCCTGCTCCAGCCAGTCGTCGCCCGCACCGTGGAAGGCACGCTGGGTGGCGTCCTCGCCCTCGGTGTCGGTCCAGCCGATGTTGAGGCCGTTGATACGGACACGGTCCCAGCGGTGCGCGTGGGCCGCGTTGCGGGTCAGCCCGGCGAGACCGGCCTTCGCCGCGACGTACGGGGCGAGGAAGGGCTGTCCGCCGTGCTCGGCACTGGAGATGACGTTGACGACTGTGCCGGGGGCCTTGCGCGCCACCATGTCAGCCACCGCGGCCTGCATCGCGAAGAAGGGCGCCCGCAGGTTGATCGCGATGTGCGCGTCGAACAGCTCCGGCGTGGTGTCCAGGAGCGAACCGCGTGACGTCAGCCCCGCCGCGTTGACCAGGCAGTCGACGCGCCCGTACGCGTCCACGGCCTGTACGACGCTGTCGCGCGCCTGTGCGGCGTCCGACAGGTCCGCGCGTACGAAGCGGGCGCCGGTGTCCGCGGCGAGTTTCTCGCCGATCTCGGCCCGGCGTCCGGTGAAGACGACGGTCGCGCCTTCGCGTACGGCGGCCTGGACGATGCCGGCGCCGACACCTTGGCTGCCGCCGTTGACGAGGACGACCTTGTCCTCAAGCAGTCCCATGAGTGCGTTGTTCTCCTTCAGCTCCGGCGGCGCTTGGCGCCCGCCTGTAGTTCCTGGCGGAGCCGGGCCGGGGCCCAGCCTTCGGCGACTGCCTGCCAGAGGGTGTCCGCCTGGGAGGGCGGAGCGAGACCCTCGACCGGCGGGTCGAGGTCCAGGTTGGTGGGGAAGGGGTAGCCCTCGGCCGTGGCGGCGACCACGCGGCGCAGCCAGCTCTCCGAGGCGCCCTCCGCCTTGCGGCGCAGCAGCACCGGGAACAGGGCGACGGCCATGGCCTCCCGGTCCACGGACTCCATGGCGCGGCCGAAGGCGGAGGAGACCTGCAGCAGATTGGCCATGCGTTTGATGTCCGCCGAGCGGTTGTGCCCGGCGGCGTGGAAGAGCGCGGGGTTGAAGAACACCGCGTCGCCCTTCTCCAGCGGGAGCTGGACGTGATGCTCTTCGAAGTACGCGATGAACTCCGGGCGCCGCCAGGCCAGATAGCCGGGCTCGTACTTCTGCGAGTGCGGCAGGTACAACGTGGGCCCGGACTCCACGGGCATGTCGCAGTGCGCGACCGCGCCCTGGAGCGTCAGCACCGGGGAGAGACGGTGGACGTGCGCCGGGTACGCGGCGGCGACATCGTTGCTCAGGAAGCCCAGGTGGTAGTCGCGGTGCGCGCTCTGCGCGGCGCCGCCCGGGTTGACCACGTTGATCTGCGAGGTCACCTGGTAGGCGGGGCCGAGCCAGGCCTCGGAGGCCAGGGCCAGCAGGTCGTTGGCGTAGTAGTCCGCGAACACCTCCGGCGCACGCACGGCCACCTTGTCCAGGGCGTTCCACACCCGGTCATTGGCGCCCGGCTCGGCGAAGTGGTCACCGCGGGCCGTGCCGCTCGAACGTTCCTCCTCGATCAGCGAGTTGAAGGCGTCGGAGGCCGAGTCCACGACGGCCGGATCCGTGAAGGCGCCCTTGAGGACCACGACCCCGGGCCCGTCCAGCAGGGCCCGTACCAACTCGGCCTGCACCTCCCGGCGCCCCCGCGGGGTGACCGCGAGCTCGCGGATCCGATCGCCGGCGTAGATCAGGACGTTCTGCTCGACCCGCTCGGCAGCGGGATACAGCTGCCCCTCGGTGCTCTGCTCGACCAGCGAGCGGAACGCGTCGAGATCGCAGTCGTCCTCGCTCAGCCAAATCGGTGCTCCCGCATCCGTGGGGGACATCCCGGGTCCTTTCGCCATGCCTGCTTTTCTGCCAGTCTTGTGAACCAGAGCCCGTCATTCAATCCGCAGCGACCCATCAAAAGTCCATCATTCAGCTTTCGGGGACCGCCATGCGACATCCGTATCCGATCAGAGAGATCGCCCGTCAGGCCGGTCTGAGCGAAGCCACGGTCGACCGGGTCCTCAACGACCGCGGCGGCGTACGGGAGAGCACCGTCATGGAGGTGCGCCAGGCGATCAAGGATCTGGACCGTCAGCGGACCCAGGTACGCATCGGTGGACGCACGTTCATGATCGACATCGTGATGCAGACGCCGGAGCGGTTCTCCACGGCGGTACGGGACGCCCTGGAAGCCGAACTGCCGTCACTGCACCCCGCCGTGGTGCGATCGCGCTTCCACTTCCGGGAGGCCTGCCCCGCCTCGGACCTGATCGCGACCATGGACAAAATCGCGAAACGCGGTTCGCAGGGCGTGATCCTCAAGGCCCCCGATCTGCCGGAGATCGGCGCGGCCGTGAGCCGGCTGGTCGCGACCGGCATCCCCGTCGTCACGCTGGTCAGCGACCTGCCCAGCAGTGCGCGCATGGCGTACGTGGGAATCGACAACCGGGACGCGGGCGCCACTGCCGCCTACCTCATCGGCCAGTGGCTGGGTGACCGTCCGGGCAACGTCCTCGCGACGATCAGCCGGGGCTCCTTCCGCGGTGAGGAGGAGCGCGAGATGGGCTTCCGCAGCGCGATGCGGCTCGCACAGCCCGGACGCTCCCTCGTTGAGGTCACCGACAGCGACGGCCTTGACGCCACCCAGCGGGACCTCGTCCTGGAGGCCCTCAAGCGGGACGAGGACATCATCGCCGTCTACTCGGCCGGCGGGGGCAACGCCGCGACCCTCGACGCGTTCGACACCCTCGGCCGGGAGTGCGCGGTGTTCATCGCCCACGACCTGGACCACGACAACACCCGCTTCCTACGCGAACGCCGCCTCTCCGCCGTGCTCCACCACGACCTCCGCCAGGACATGCGCCGAGCCTGCCAAACCATCATGCGAGCCCACAAGGCCCTCCCGGACGAGGGCCCGTTCCTCCCCTCGGCGATCCAGGTGGTCACGCCCTACAACATGCCGCCGGGGGTACCACTGGCAGAGTTCGCGGGCTGAGGCGAGACCACCCGCCTCAAGTCGCCACGCCGGAGAGGCTGACGCGAAGCGTTGCTCGTCCGGTGTCGGGCGCGGGTGCTGTGTGGCTGGTCGCGCAGTTCCCCGCGCCCCTGGCAGGCGGGGCTGCACCCCTGCTTCCAGCCCACCCCGCACATCTCATCCCGTCCGGCGTTTGAGGGCGAGGCCGTTGAGGCCGACCTACCTACCCTCATCGGCCCCACTCACCCACCCTGTCCGGCTTGAGGGCAAGGCCGTTGAGGCCGATTTCCCACCCACCCCGGTCAACCCACCTACCCTCATCGGCCCCCACCCACCCTGTCCGGCGTTTGAGGGCGAGGTCGTTCAGTCCGATTCCCACCCACCCCGGTCAACCCACCCACCTTCATCGCCCCCACCCACCCAGCCCGTCCGGCGTTTGAGGACGAGCGCGGCAGCGCGATACGGGGGTTCGGGGGCGGAGCCCCTGAGTAAAGGGACGGGAATGGGTAGGGGCGGCGGGGGCGAAGAAGCCCATGAGCCCCACGGGATGTCAACGCGAAGAAGAGCCCCGCCGTCTGTATATGCAGACGGCGTCTCTAATATGGAACGCCAACGCCAACCCCGGCGCGCCAGAACGCCCCCGCACCCGTGAGGACAAGAGGACAACGTGCAAGCGCTGATCGCCGACCAGTCAACCCCCGGCGCCGCACTCCTCCTCCTGGCCGCAGGCATAGCCTCCGGCCTGGCCGGCTCGATCGCCGGCCTCGCCTCCCTGTTCAGCTACCCCGCACTCCTAGCCGCAGGTCTCCCACCCGTAGCGGCCAACGTCACCAACACGGTCGCCCTCTTCTCCAACACGGCCGGAGCCGCGGTCGGCTCCCGCGAGGAACTCCGCGGCCAGCGCGCCCGGCTGATCCCCCTCGCCATCACGGCGGCACTCGGCGGCGCGACCGGCGCCGCCCTGCTCCTCGGCACCCCCTCCTCGACGTTCGAACTGGTCGTACCGTGGCTCATAGCCCTCGGCTCGGTCCTGATCCTGGCCCGCGAACCCCTGCGACGGCTGACCGCGAGACTCAGCCCCGGCAGGGACTCCCTGCCGAAGCTCCCGCTCGCCTGTGCCGTACTGCTCGTCGGCCTGTACGGCGGCTACTTCGGCGCCGCGGCGGGAGTCCTGATGCTGGCAGTCCTCTCCCTGTCCGCGACGGAACCCCTGCGGGTGACCAACGCCGTCAAGAACATCGCCACCGGCGCGGCCAACGTCACCGCGGCCGTCGCCTACGCGTTCCTCGCCCCGGTCGACTGGAGCGCGGCCCTCACACTCGGCCTGGGCTGCTTCGTGGGCGCCTGGATGGGACCCGCCGTCGTGAGGCGCCTGCCCGAGGCCCCGCTGCGGATCGCGATCGCCCTCGCCGGCCTCGGACTCGCATGGAGCCTGTGGCGCGAGGCCACGGCGACCTGAACGAGTGCGCCGACGCAACGGTGCGGTGTGCATGCCCGCACGTGGGCGTTTGTTTACCTTCTGGGGGTGGTTTTGTTTCTGATGTCTGACAACGCTGTCAGTTCGCACCATCAGCCCCGGAGGAACAGTGAACGTCTCCCTTGGCGTGTGGGCGCTGTCTGTCGCAGTGCTCTGCGCGCTCATCGCCGTGGACTTCTTCATCGGCCGCAAACCCCATGAGGTCTCCCTCAAGGAGGCAGGCATCTGGAGCGCGGTCTGGGTCGCCCTCGCGGTGGCGTTCGGGATCGGGCTGCTGGTGGTCTACGGAGGCGGGCCGGCGGGCGAGTTCTTCGCCGGCTACATCACGGAGAAGTCGCTCAGCGTCGACAACCTCTTCGTCTTCGTCCTGATCATGGCGAAGTTCTCGGTGCCGGCCCAGTACCAGCAGCGTGTGCTGATGGTCGGCGTGCTGGTGGCGCTGGTCCTGCGCACGATCTTCATCGCCGCCGGTGCCGCGATCATCTCGACGTTCTCCTGGGTCTTCTACATCTTCGGAGCGTTCCTGATCTGGACCGCGTGGAAGCTGGTCCAGGACGCCCGCAAGGGCCACGGGGACGAGGAGTACGAGGAGAACAAGCTGCTCAAGGCGGTCGAGCGGCGCTTCGGCGTGGCCGACCGCTACCACGGCACCAAGCTGTGGGTCGAGCAGAACGGCAAGCGGGTGATGACCCCGATGATGGTGGTCATGCTGGCGATCGGCTCCACGGACGTCCTGTTCGCCCTGGACTCCATCCCGGCCATCTACGGCCTGACCGAGGAGCCGTACATCGTCTTCACCGCGAACGCCTTCGCGCTGATGGGCCTGCGGCAGCTGTACTTCCTGATCGGCGGCCTGCTCAAGAGGCTCGTCCATCTCTCGTACGGGCTGTCGATCATCCTCGGGTTCATCGGCGTCAAGTTGGTGCTGCACGCTCTGCACGAGTCGGGGGTGCATGTTCCGGAGATCAGCATTCCGTTCTCGCTCGGCTTCATCGTCCTGGTGCTCGCGGTGACGACGTTCACGAGCCTGCGGGCCTCGAAGAAGCGGGAAGTCGAGGCCGAGCGGCCTGTGTCCTAGATGCTCCGGTGACAGTCCGGCATGTCTGCTGCGGGTGCGTCGTGGTCCCCCAGCCTTCGGCCGGGAGGTGCCCCCAGGTCGCGCAGTTCCCCGCGCCCCTGTCGGGGCGCTGCCGCCGCACCGGACTCTAGGGTGGGCCGAGTGACGAACAGCAACAAGCCGCGCCGCGGGTCGGACGCGCGCAGGCCCCTCGCCGTATTCGATCTCGACGGCACCCTCGCCGACACCGCGCACCGGCAGAAGTTCCTGGAGCGCAAGCCGCGCGACTGGAACGCCTTCTTCGCGGCGGCGCCCGACGATCCGCCGCTCGCGGAGGGCGTCGCCCTCGCGCTGGAGCACGCGCGGGAGTGCGAGATCCTCTATCTGACCGGGCGGCCCGAGCGCTGCCGCAAGGACACGCAGGCCTGGCTCGCCGCCCAGGGCCTGCCCGAGGGCGGCATCCGGATGCGGCGCAACGACGACCGCAGGCCCGCTCGGCGCACCAAGCTGGAGATCCTCCGCGGGCTGGCCCGGGACCGTGAGATCCGGGTGCTCGTGGACGACGACGAGTTCGTGTGCGAGGACGCCGAGCGGGCCGGCTTCACCGTCGTACGGGCGCGCTGGGCAGCCGCGTCCGAGGCGTTGAAGGTGGCGCAGGAGAGGGAGGGGCGGACCTGAGGGGCTCGCCCCTCCCGCTCGCCGCGGCGGTGGGGTTCCGCAGAGGTCAGCCCGCGTCCTCCAGGCGGAAGCCGACCTTCAGGCCGACCTGGTAGTGCTTGATCTGCCCGTCCTCGATCTGGCCGCGGACCTGGGTGACCTCGAACCAGTCGAGATTGCGCAGGGTCTGCGAGGCCCGGGAGATGCCGTTGCGGATCGCCTCGTCGACGCCCTCGTGCGAGCTCCCGACGATCTCGGTGATCCGGTAGGTGTGGTCGGACATGCGGGTACTCCTCTCCGCCGTGGCCCGTGTGCCACGCGTCATTCCACGGTGCCGCACGAGGCGGGGGACCGCGAGATGTAGGCCCGAGGGACATGGGTCCGTACGGGTTCCCGCCCGGTGCGGGTCACCGGGCCGTGCTCAGCGACAGCGCGAACCTCCCCTCGGGGTCCGTCCACCAGTGCGTGAGGCCGAGACCGGCCGCGGCCAGCTCCGTACGTACGCCCTCCTCACGGAACTTCGCCGACACCTCGGTGCGCATCTCCTCGCCCTCCGCGAAGTCCACGGCGAGGTCGAGCGCGGGGATCTTCACGGTCAGCGCCGAACGGGCGCGCAGCCGCATCTCGATCCACTCCCGCTCGGGGTCCCAGAGGGCGACATGGGTGAACTCGTCGGGATCGAAGTCGGCGCCGAGTTCGCGGTCGACCACGGTCAGCACGTTCTTGTTGAACGCGGCCGTCACCCCGGCCGCGTCGTCGTAGGCGGCGACGAGGACCGACTCGTCCTTGACCAGGTCGGTGCCGAGCAGCAGGGCGTCGCCGGGCGACAGCAGGGAACGTACGGACGCCAGGAACGTGGCGCGTTCGGCGGGCAGCAGATTGCCGATCGTGCCACCCAGGAACGCGACGAGCCGCGGACCGGGAGTGTCGGGCAGCGCCAGACCGCCGGTGAAGTCGGCGATCAGCGCGTGCACGGCGAGCGAGGGACGCTCCGCGATCAGTGCCTGCCCGGCCTGGGTGAGCGCGCTCTCGCTCACGTCGACCGGTACGTACGTGTGCAGGCCGGGCATGGCGTCGAGCAGGTGGCGGGTCTTGTCGGACGACCCGGAGCCCAGCTCGACGAGCGTGCGCGCGCCGGTCACCTCGGCGATCTCGGCGGCCCGGGCGACGAGGATCTCGCGCTCGGCCCGCGTCGGGTAGTACTCGGGCAGTTCGGTGATCTTCTCGAAGAGCTCGCTGCCGTGCGCGTCGTAGAACCACTTGGGCGGGAGCGTCTTGGGTGTGCGGGTCAGGCCGTGCAGGACGTCGGCGCGCAGGGCTGCGTCGGTCGCGTCCTCGGGCAGGGTGCGGGTGACGAGGAACGGGCTCACGTACTGGGCTCCTTGGGTGGGACGGATGCCAGGTGTTCTTCCACGTCCTTGAGCGGGGTGAGCAGGACGTCCGTGCGGCTCGCGGCCAGCAGTGTGCGGTCCGGCACCTCCTGCCAGTGCGGATCGTCGTCGTACGGCTCGGACGCCACGACCGTGCGTCGGCCGGGCTCGGTCAGATACCAGAGCGTGTCGCCCCAGGCGGTGGCGGCGATCACCTCGCCGTTGGTGAGCAGGAGGTTGAGCCGTGAACCGGGAGCCGCCGCCGCGACGTCGAGGACCGTGTCGGCGAGCGCCTGGCCCTCCTCGTCGCCGCCGCGCAGCCGGTTCAGGACCAGCGCCCAGACGAGCGCCGAGTCGCAGCGCGCCTCCATCGACAGCAGGTCCTCGGCAGGCAGCGTCCGGGCGAGCGGGGCCAGGGAGCCCGGCCAGCCCGCGACCGCGCCGTTGTGGCTGAACAACCAGGGACCCGCGGCGAACGGCGCCGCCGCGGCCTCCCCGTCCGCGCTCGCCACGGTCGCGTCGCGCACCGCGGCGAGCAGCGCGCCCGAGCGCACCACCCGCGCGAGATCGGCGAACGAACGGTCGCCCCAGATCGGCCCGGTACGCCGGTAGCGCGCCGGCACCGGATCGCCCTCGGCATACCAACCGACCCCGAAACCATCGGCGTTGACGGTCCCGTGCTGTTGCCGCCGTGGCGCCCACGACTGCCGGAAGAGACTGTGCGCCGGGTCCACGAGGAGCCGGCCGAGACGCTCCTCGGGTCCCAGGAACGCGAGATGACGGCACATCAGACGCTCTCCGGATCGGCGTCCCGGGCGGTACGGAACCCGGAGAAGATCTGCCGCCGGATCGGGTAGTCCCAGTTGCGGAACGTCCCCCGGCAGGCCACGGAGTCGACCGCGAACGAGCCGCCGCGCAGCACCTTGTACTCGGGCCCGAAGAAGACCTCCGAGTACTCCTTGTACGGGAAGGCCGCGAAACCCGGGTAGGGGAGCAGATCGCTGGACGTCCACTCCCACACATCGCCGATCAACTGCCGTACGCCGAGCGGGGACTGGCCCTCCGGGTAACTGCCTGCGGGGGCCGGGCGCAGATGGCGCTGGCCGAGATTGGCGTGCTCGGGCGTCGGGTCCGCGTCGCCCCACGGATAGCGCGTGGAGCGGTCGGCCACCGGGTCGTGACGGGCCGCCTTCTCCCATTCGGCCTCGGTGGGCAGCCGTCGGCCCGCCCAGCGGGCGTACGCGTCGGCCTCGTACCAACTGACGTGCAGCACGGGTTCGTTCGCCGGTACGAGCTCGGTGACACCGAAGCGCCGCCGCAGCCACTCGCCGCCCTCGCGGCGCCAGAACAGCGGCGCCTCGATGGAGTGCGCCCGGATGTGGGACCAGCCGTCCGGTGTCCACCAGCGCGGGTCGGAGTAGCCCCCGTCCGCCATGAACGCCTGGTACGCGCCGTTCGTGACCGGAGTCGTGTCGATGTGGAACGACGGCACGAGGCGCTGGTGCGCGGGCCGTTCGTTGTCCAGCGCCCATGGCTCGGTGGACGTGCCCATGGTGAACGGGCCGCCGGGGACCAGTACTTCGGACGGTCCGGTGAACGCCGGATCGGGCATGGGGTCCGGCGCCGTCAGCGCCGTCGGGCCCCTGCGCAGCTGATGGGTGATCAGCATCGTCTCGTCGTGCTGCTGTTCGTGCTGGGCGATCATGCCGAAGGCGAAGCCCGCCTCGGTGAGCTGAGCGCCCGTGCCCTGGAACGAGGCGCTCTCCAGGACGTCCAGCGCCCGGCCGCGCACCTCGGCCGCGTAGTGCCGGGCCTCGGCGGGCGGCAGCAGCGGCAGCGAGGGCCGCTCGGACCGCGGGTGCTCGAACGCGTCGTAGATGCCGTCTATCTCGGGCCGCATCGCGTCACGGCCGGCGACCGTCCGCAGCAGCCACAGCTCCTCCTGGTTGCCGATGTGTGCGAGGTCCCACACCAGCGGGGACATCAACGGCGAGTGCTGGGCGGTCAGTTCGGGATCCTCCACACAGGAGGTCAGGAGCGCGGTGCGGTCACGGGCCGTGGTCAGCGCCGCCAGCGCGCGCTTCCTGAGCGTCTCCGGGTCGGTGGGGGAGGAGTGGGTGTCGGGGTCGGTCATGTGCGGATGTCCTTCCCGGGGAGCAGATGTTCCGTGCTCCGGAGTTCCGTGCCGTTGAACAGTCGGTCGGTGCCGTCGGCGTGGTCGAGGATGTCGTCGGCGGGGCAGCGGCCCCTGGCCACATAGCGGTCGGTGAACTCCGCGACCGCCTCCTGCACCTCGGCGCTCGCGCCGATCCTGGGCAGGGCGTCGGCGGCCGCCGCGAAACAGGTGACGGCGGCCTCGCGCAACTCGGGGTCGGTCAGACCCGCGCGGGCGGCCGCGGTCCACAGCGCGTTCCGCGGCGCGGGCAGCGAACCGGCCCGCTCGGCGAGCGGCTTGACCGTCCGGTACGCGGTCTCGGCGGCCTCCGCGTCGTCGAACAGCGCGGCCGTCACGGCGAGCGGCACGATCCAGCCGTTCTCGCCCGGCTGCGCGTCGATCATGCGCAGCTCCAGATGGCCGCGCGGCCGCACCGGCGGGAACAGGGTCGTCTGGTGGTAGTCGAGATCCTCCCGGTCGGGCGGGGAGTCGGAGCGGGTCCACGCACGGAAACTCATCCCCTCCGGCACGTCCCAGGGACCGCTGGGCGCCCGGACGCACATCACCGGGGCGTCCAGGACGTGCCGGGCCCAGGCCGCCCGCGGATCACCGTCGAGGGACGGGGCACTGGAGCGGCCCGGATCCATCGCGGCCCACAGGGACTGCCGGGTGGAGCGCCAGCCCGTGGGCTGCCCACAGGCCATCGGGGAGTGGGCGAACGCGGCCACCAGGACAGCGCCCAGCTGATGCGCGAGCCACCAGCGCCGCCCGTGCCCGAGCGGGCCCGGCTCCTCGTACCCGGCGTCCAGACAGACCTGGACGGAGGCGGAGGTGCACATCATGGCGCGGCCCTCGGGGCCCGTGCGGTCGAGGTAGGTCTCCATGGCGTCGTAGCGCGGGTCATGGAGGAAGCGGGTGGGTGGGTTCCAGGGATCCTGGCCGAGGCCGCTGAGGGCCAGGTCCGCCTCGCGCAGTACCGCGCGTACGGCGTCGAGGTCGGCGGACACGGATCCCACGCACTCCATCAGGGAGGCGGCGGGAGCGGAGCTGAGCTCCAGCTGACCACCCGGTTCGACGGTGAGCGCCGAACTCAGGGGCAGGGCCCGCAGTGCGGCGTAGGCCGCTTCGAGACGTTCTGGTGGTACGGGGAGTCGCGGGGACCGCGACTCGTGGACGAGCCATTCGAGTTCCACACCGAGGAATCGTGGCGGGCCGGTCTTGAAGCAGATGCCGCGGACCAGCGCCTCCACTTCGGCCTCGGTGACGGCGGAGCGCCGGGGCTCCGTACAGTCACTCACCGAATCGGACATGTCGGGATCCTCCTGAGATTCCATCCATGCCGCCGGCCCGGCGTCGGATGGACCGGGCCGACAGTCGCTCGTCCCACCCAAGACCCTTACGGCGCCTCGCACAAGGGTGCGTATCGTCGCTTTTGGGACCGGGAAACTCTGTTGCGGCGCAATACCAGGATCGCTCACCATGCGTTCATGAGCACGACGGGGGATACGACGGGGGAGTCGGGGGAGATCGCGCGGGACGCGATCATGGCGCGTACAGGGGTGGCGCCATGAGCGCCCGTCTGCGCGGGATCGCGCGGCAGACGGAGGAGATCGTCGCGGCGGGTTCGTACCGCGCGTCCGACGGACGCACGGTGTCGATCGCCGCGGCGGTGGCCGCCGCGCGGCAGGGCACACGGATGTACGGGCCGGGGCCCGTGGAGACACCACCGACCGGCCCTGGGACCTCCTCGCCGGTCGGCGGCCCGCTGGACACGTTCTTCGAGGTCACGGGCGAGAGCAGCCTGGAGGCGGCGCGTCGGCTGCCGGGCCCGGTCGCGGTCCTGAACTTCGCCTCGGCCCGCAACCCCGGCGGGGGCTATCTGAACGGCGCGCAGGCCCAGGAAGAGGCCCTGTGCCGGGCCTCGGCGCTGTACACGTGCGTGGTGGAGGCCAGGGAGTTCTACGACCACCACCGGGCACACCGGGACCCCTTCTACACCGATCGGGTGATCCACTCACCCGCCGTCCCGGTCTTCCGCGACGACCGGGGACAGCTCCTGGACGAGCCGTACACCGCCGGATTCCTGACCGCCGCCGCGCCCAACGCCGGAGTCGTCCTGCGCACGGCGCCGGACCGCGCGCCCGAACTGCCGGGAGCCCTCGCGTCGCGGGCCGAGCGAGTACTGGAGACGGCCGCGGCGCACGGCTACCGACGGCTGGTGCTCGGAGCCTGGGGCTGCGGCGTCTTCCAGAACGACCCGGCGCAGGTGGCGGGCGCCTTCCGCGCCCTGCTCACGGACGGCGGCCGGTTCGCCGGCTCCTTCGAGCACGTCGTGTTCGGAGTCCTCGACCGTACGAAGGGCGCGGTGGTCCTCGGCGCCTTCGAACGGGCGTTCCCGGAGGTGCTGGAGGCGAAGGCGGCTCAGCGCCAGCCGTAGCGCTCCCGCAGCCGGTGCACCACCGAGTTGAACCGCATCCGGTCCAGTGCGCACGCCTCCCGGCGCATCCCCTTCTCGTGCAGCCGCAGCACCCGGTCGACATCCACCCAGGAGTCGCGCCCCGACCGGTCCCAGGGCCCGCTCCCGATCGGCACCCACTCCCGGTCGCCGTCGTGCCGCTTGCTCGACAACTGCACGGCGAGAAACGTCCCGGCGGACTCCCGGGCGACGACCAGCACCGGCCGGTCCTTCCCCCGCCCGTCGTTCTCCTCATAGGGCACCCAGGTCCACACGATCTCGCCCGGATCCGGATCCCCGTCGTGCGCGGGCGAGTACTCCGTACGCACCTGCCCCACTCGGCGAGGATCGGCCTCGGTGGTGGCGGAGGGCCCGGCGCGACCGGGAACGTCTTGCTCGGCAGAGGCAGTCACAGGGCACACGCTAACGCGCGCCCCTGCGACAGCAGCCCGCGCACCCCTGTTGGTCAGGGCCGCGGGCAACTGCCTTCTTGGGGCGCGGGGAACTGCGCGCTCAGCCACACCCCACCCGCACCCGGCCACCAACCGTTCTACGACTCCCCGTCCACCGGAACCTTCTGCGAAGCGGCCGGCGGCGGGGCCACGTGCCCGTTCACCGCCGAACTCTCCTTGCCAACCTGCCCGTTCTGCCCCATGGACGACAGCAACTGCCGAGCCAGCCCCAACCCCGTACCGCCCATCGTCAGAGCCTTGGCGAACATGTCGGACATCCCGTCGGCCCCGTTCAGCAACACCATGTGCTCGACGTTCCCGAACGCCCCCGCTCCCGCCTTCACGATCTCCGGCCAGTTCTCGGCAAGTTGCTGCGCGACGACGGCCTCCTGGTTCTCGGCGAGCGCGGCGGCCCGCGCCTTGATGGCCTCCGCCTCCGCGAGCCCCTTCGCCCGCGTGGACTCGGCGATCGCGAGACCCTTGGCCTGCTGGGCGGCGGCCTCGGCCTCACCCGTCGCACGGGTCGCGGTCGCGGCGGCCGAACCCCGCGCCTTGGTCGCCTCGGCCTCGGCCCCGGCGGCCGTCGTGACCCGCGTCGCCTCCGCCGCGGCCGCGAGCTCCGTCTCCTTGGCCTTGGCCTGCGCCGCGGAGATCCGGACGTCCCGCTCGGCCTCGGCCAGCGTCCGCTTCTCGTACGCCTTCGCGTCCGCGGGCTTGCGGACGTCCGCCTGGAGCTGCTGCTCACGGCGGTGCGCCTCCAGCTCGGCGACACGTGTCTCCTGGACCACGACCTCCTGCCGGGCCGCCGCATCGGCGAGCGGTCCGGCCTGCCGGGCCTTGGCGGAGGCGTTGTCGCGCTCCGCCTGGTATCCGGCCTGGAGGATCTCGCTGTCGCGGGTCGCCTCCGACATCCGCGCGGCGGCCTGCTGTTCGGCCTCGGTGGCCCGCCGGTTGGCCTCGGCCTGCGCGATCCGGGCGTCCCGCTGGACGGCCGCCGCGTGCGGCATGGCCAGGTTCTTGATGTAGCCCGTCGGATCCTCGATCTCGTGGATCTGCAGCGAGTCGACGATCAGCCCCAGCTTCTCCATCTCCGTACCGCAGGCGGCCCGGGTCTGACCGGTGAGCTTCTCGCGGTCGCGGATCATGTCCTCGACGGTCAACCCGCCGACGATGGACCGCAGATGACCGGCGAACACGTTGTGCACCCGCTCCGACATCAGCTTCTGCTGGTCGAGGAAGCGGCGGCCCGCGTTGGCGATCGACACGAAGTCGTCGCCCACCTTGAAGATGACCACGCCCCGCACCTTGAGCGGAATGCCCTGGTGGGTCACGCAGTCCACGGACAGCTCGGTCTCGTTGAGGTCGAGCGAGAGTTTGCGCACCGCCTGGACGCCCGGCAGCACGAGCGTGCCGCGCCCGGTGACGATACGGAAGCCCATGCCTTCCTCAAGGCCTTCGGTGCGGTGCTTCGAACCGGAGATGATCAGTGCTTCGTTGGGCTCCGCGACACGCCACATGAGCTTGAAGACCACAACGACGAATATGAGCGCGAGGACCGCTGCCCCCGCCACGACGCCGACAACCATCGGCATACGCCCCCTGTTGCATGGTGCCCTTTCGGCACCGAACGAACGGAGTGTGCGCCCGGTCGGGCCCGGCGGTACAGACACTGACGACTCTTTGGCGCATCTTTGACGAGCCCGACACGCTCACATGGCACAGACGCCCCTGGCCGGCTCAACCGTCGTACGCCGCCGACACGTACACCGTCCGCGGCGGCAGGTACTCCACCACCATCACCACCGTGCCCGTCTCGATGCGGTCCTTCGGGGAGGCGGGATACGCGAGGAAGTGCTCGGCGCCGCCGCGGACCCGGACGATCACCTCGCCGACGAGCCCCGGCCCGATCGTGCCGGTCACCCGTCCCATGAGGCCCACCATCGACGCGTCGTCCATGGCCCCCAGACTACGGGCCGGTAGGCGCCCCGAAATCAGGTACGGCGCCGTCCACTTCACCGCTCGGCCAACGCTCGTACCACCGCTGGTCCGCCTCCAACTGCGCGGCCAGCGACACCAGGAGCGGCTCGCTGTTCGCGGGCCCGAGCAACTGCGCGCCCACCGGCAGGGAGCCGTCGACGAACCCCGCGGGGACGTTCACACCGGGCCAGCCCAGCACGTTCCACGGCCAGGCGTACGGACAGGCGGCGATCATGGCCCGGTCGGTGCCGAAGCCGCTCAGCTCGTGCAGGGCGCCGATGCGCGGCGGGGGAGCGGCGGTGGTCGGCGCGAGCACCACGTCGTACGTGTCGAAGAGCGAGCCGATGCGCCGGTGCAGCCTCGCCTCGGCGCGCCGGGCCAGCCGCAGCGGGGCCCCGCCGAGCAGCCGGCCCAGTCGGGCGGCTTCCAGGGTGCGCCGGTCGAGCAGGCCGGGATGGGGTGTCTCGCGGACCCGCTCGGCGATCCCCGCCGTGGCGCGCGGGATGAAGGCCAGCCCGATCTGCCCGTACGGCGGATCGGCCTCCTCCACCTCGTGGCCGAGCGCGGCCAGCCGCTCCGCGAGCGCCAGGACCCGGGCGCGTACGTCGGGCCGCAGCCGGGCGGGCAGCGCCGTGAACGGCGGCTTCAGCGAGAGCGCGATGCGCAGCCTGCCCGGCTCCCGGCCCACCGCGTCCGACACGCGCAGCGCGGGCGGGCGGTGCAGATCGCGCTCGTGGCTGCCGCTCGCCGCGTCCAGGAGCAGCGCGGCGTCCTCGACCGTACGGGCGAGCGTGCCGTTGACCGTGATGCCCTGGAAGGACTCCGCGCGCGGCCAGGTCGAGATGCGGCCGCGCTGCGGTTTGATGCCGATCAGATGGGTCCAGGAGGCCGGGATGCGCACCGAGCCGGCGCCGTCCGAGCCCAGCGCGGCGGGCACCAGTCCGGCCGCGACCGCGGCCGCCGAACCGCCGGACGAACCGCCCGGCGTGTGCCCGGTGTGCCACGGGTTGCGGGTCTCACCGAAGGCGGGCCCCTCCGTGAAGGGCCACTGTCCGAACTCGCAGGTGTTGGTCTTGCCGACGACCACGGCCCCGGCCGCCCGCAGCCGCCGCACCGCCTCGCCGTCCTCGGCCACCGGCGGGAACTCCCCGCGGCAGCCGAACGCGGTCGGCTCGCCCGCCACGTCCATGTCGTCCTTGACCGCCACCGGCACCCCGAGCAGCGGCCGGCTTTCGCCCGCCGCCAGCTCCTTGTCCGCGGCGTCGGCCTCGGCGAGCACGGCTTCGGCACGCACCAGCCGGAAGGCGTTCAGCGTGCCTTGGGAGGCCTCGATCCGGGCGAGGGCCTCCTCGACGAGCGTCCGCGAGGACACCGTTCCCTCGGCCAGGGCGCGGGCGCTCTCGGCGAGACCCGCGGCACGGTCGGGAGTCACGGGAGTCATACGGCCACCTCCGGGAGCGCGTTGTCTACTGAACGGTAACGTCAAGAAGGGCCCAGCGGTACGGGAAGGGCGACTTCCCTCGCCAGGACGGCGATCCGCCCGTCCACGGCACCGCTCCCGCCGGTCGGACGGCGCGTCGGACCTTGACTTCGAGCGCGCTCCAAGATCTACCGTCATGACAGTCGGTGACGGTCCGACGGTGAGCCCAGGGTGACGGAGACGGACATGCGGGTCGGCGTACACATCAACCGGTTCAACCACCCCCGGGGCGCGGCCGCGCTCGGTCCCGAGCTGGCCGCCGCGGGCGCCGCCGCCGAAGCAGCGGGCGTCAGCTGGATGTCGGTGATGGACCACTACTTCCAGATGGAGTTCAACGGCGGCGCCGAGAGCGAGATGCTGGAGGCCTACACGACCCTCGGCTTCCTCGCGGCCCACACCTCCACGGTCCAGCTCGGCACGCTGGTGACCGGTGTGACGTACCGTCATCCCGGACTGCTCGCCAAGATCGCCACCACGCTCGACGTGCTGTCCGGCGGCCGCGCCACCCTGGGCATCGGAGCGGCCTGGTACGGCCGCGAGCACGAGGGCCTGGGCGTGCCGTTCCCGCCGCTCGCGGAGCGCTTCGAGCGCCTTGAGGAGACACTGCGGATCTGCCTGCAGATGTGGGACCCGGAGACCGACGGGCCCTTCGAGGGCAAGCACTACCGGCTCGCCGAGACCCTCTGCGTGCCGGCTCCGGTGAGCGCTCCGCATCCGCGGATCCTGATCGGCGGGGGCGGCGAGAAGAAGACCCTCCGGCTGGTCGCCCAGTACGGGGACGCCTGCAACCTCTTCGCCTCGACGCCGGAGGAGGTCGCCCACAAGCTGGACGTTCTGCGCGGGCACTGCGACGCCGTGGGGCGCGACTACGCCGACATCCACAAGACGCTCACCCACTCGGGCGATCCGCGGGGCGCGGCCGAACTCGACGCCTTCACCCGGGAGTTGGAGGGCTACGCGAAGATCGGCATCGAGACCGTGATCCTCGGCCCGCGCGTCGACGAGCCCGCCGAGTGGATCGAGCGGCGGGTGGCCCCGGTTGTCGGGCGACTGGCCGAACTCGGCTGAACCACAAGGTTTCTGGCGGGGCCGGACCTCAGTGCTTGGCGCGCGCGGCCTGCCCCATGGGGCTTCTGGCGCGCGGCCTACACGGGCTGGCGGCGCGCCATCGCGACGAACTCCTCCAGCACCCGTGCCACCCCGTCCTCGTCGTTGGAGGCGGTGTGGAACCGTGCCGCCCTGCTAACCGACGGATCGGCGTTGGCCATGGCGTACGAGCGGCCCACCGCCCTGAGCATGGGCAGGTCGTTGGGCATGTCGCCGAACGCGGCGATGTCGTCGGGACGTATGCCGAGCCCCGCGCTCCAGGCGGTCAGCGCGCTGGCCTTGGTGACCCCCGGCGCGCTGAACTCCACGAGCGCGAGCCCCGTGGAGTGCGTGGTCTCGGCTTCCGTGCCGGCGCCGGCATGTGCCCGCGCATGGAAGTCGCTCAGCGACAGCGTCGGATGATGCGCCAGGATCTTGAGGACCGGACGGTCGGGGTCGCTCGCCAGCAACTCCTCGGCACTGCCGATGAGTTCGACCTCGGACTCCCCGTAAGACCAGGCGGGGTACGCCGGTTCATGGCCGAACACCGTCTCGTACTCGAAGGCGAAGGACACGCCCGGCACCGCGGCGCGCACCCGCGCCACGAGCGGGGCCACGGAGGCGGCGGGGAACGGTGACAGCCGTACGGGCGTGCCGTCGGGCGCGTACACGGCGGCGCCGTTCGCCGTGACGGCGAAGTGCCGGCCGATGTCGCGGTGCAGGGTGGGCAGGCCGCGCGGGGGACGGCCGGTGACGAGGGCGAGGCGGATTCCGGCCGCCTCGGCCGCCGCCAGCGCGGCCGCCGTCCGCCCGGAGAGGGTCCCGTCGCTGCGCAGCAGCGTCCCGTCCAGGTCGGTGGCCACGAGCTTCGGCGGCGTGGCGGACTCGGGGGCCGGGTCGGGCGTCGTCATCGTGAACCGGTGCCTTCCGGGCCGGAGCGAAGGACCGGCCGGGCTGTGGGGGCCGGTGGTGCCGGGCGGCGGCCACCGGACGAACGTGCGGGAGGGGGCCGGAACCAGGTCGGTTCCGGCCCCCTCCCGCCCTCGCGGCGAGCCGCGGGAGTCTGTCGTCGTCAGGCGGCGACGGGCGCGTCGGCCTCGCCGTGGATGCGGCCGATGACCTCGGTGAGCTGAGCGGCGACCTCGGTGTCGTCCGCCGGGTGCGTCTCGGCGAAGCGGACCACGGAGCCGGGGATGGAGAGCTTGATGTCCTCGAGGACCTTGGCGCCGGCGATGCCCGCGGCCTTGCGGGTCTCGTCCTGCGCCCAGACACCGCCGAACTGGCCGTAGGCGGTGCCGACGACGGCCAGGGGCTTGTCCTTCAGTGCGCTGGCGCCGAACGGGCGGGACAGCCAGTCGATGGCGTTCTTCAGGACGGCCGGGATGGTGCCGTTGTACTCGGGCGAGAAGAGCAGCAGGGCGTCGGCGGAGGCCGCGGCCTCGCGCAGCCGGACGGCGGCGGCCGGGACGGTGCCCTCCACGTCGATGTCCTCGTTGTAGAAGGGGATCTCGGCGAGGCCCTCGAACAGGTCGACCTCCGCGCCCTCGGGGGCGAGCTTGACGGAGGCCTCGGCGAGCTGGCGGTTGTGGGAGCCGGCGCGGAGGCTGCCGACGAGCGCGAGGATGCGAACAGACATGGGGAACTCCAAGGGGGCTGAAACATTGCCGTTACGATCCGGACCGGGGTCCGTTTAAAGTTGTAGCACCTAAACGGACCACGGTCCAGTTTTCTTCCCGGGGCGATACGCTGTGTTCATGTCCGCCTCCCTGCCGCCCTTGCCGAAGCCCCAGGAACCGACCGGCGAGCCCGTCCTGCTGGAGCTCGGCTCCGCCGACGACGAGCCCTGCCTGCGCGCCGACGCGGCCCGCAACCGGGCCAGGCTGCTTGAGGCGGCCACACGGCTGATCGAGGAGCACGGAGCCGCCGGCGTCACGATGGAGGCGGTGGCCGTGGCGGCCTCGGTGGGCAAAGGGACGGTCTTCCGCCGCTTCGGCGACCGCACCGGCCTGCTGACGGCCCTGCTCGACCACTCCGCGAAACAGCTCCAGGCGGCCTTCCTCAGCGGGCCGCCGCCCCTCGGCCCGGGAGCGCCCCCCGCCGACCGGCTGCGGGCCTTCGGCCAGGCCGTCCTGCGCCAGGCGGCCGACCATCTGGAGCTCCAGCTGGCGGCCCAGCCCGAGGCGGCCCGCCGCTACTCCAACCCGCCCCAGCGTCTACTGTCCGGTCACGTCACCCTGCTGCTGCGACAGGCGGTGCCCGACGCGGACTGCGCCCTCCTCGCCCAGACCCTGATGGGCCATCTCGACCCTGCCCTGATCCACTACCTGACCAAGGAGTGCGGGATGCCGATCGAGCGCCTGGAGGCGGGATGGATCGACCTGGTCGCCCGCGTGACACGTACGGAACTGCCCCAGTAGGCCCCGCACTTGGGCCGCACCGGGCCTCGGGCGGCGGTTCCGCAGGTCCGGCACGCGCGGCGCCCCCGGCCCCGGGCCCCTCCCCGGCTTCTGCAAAGATGCCGTACGTCATGGTGCAGATACCGAAAACATCCGCCCCTACGTCGCCCGCCCCGCACTCCGTGCCGACGAGTGCCGATGTGGCCCGCCTGGCGGGGGTCTCGCGCGCGACCGTCTCCTACGTCCTGAACAACACCAGCGCCGTACGGATCAGTGAGCCCACCCGTCGCCGTGTCCACCAGGCGGCCAAGGAACTCGGTTACGTCCCGCACGCCGCGGCCCGCAGCCTGCGCGCCGGCCACAGCCGCATGGTCCTGATGCCCGCGCCGGACGTGCCCGTGGGCCCGCTCTACAGCCAGTTCTTCAACGAACTCCAGTGGGCCCTGAGCCGTCTCGACTACACCGTCGTGCAGTACGGCAGTGTCGGCCTCCAGGGCGACGAGGCGGCCCGCGCCTGGGCCGAACTGCGCCCGGTCGCCGTGCTCGTTCCCGGCAGCGGACTCGGCATGGAGGGCGTGGCCGTCCTCAAGCGCTCCGGCGCCCGGGCCGTCGTCACCCTCGGTCCCGACCGGGTCGAGGGCGCGCACGCCCTGATCATGGACCACCACGAGGTCGGCCGCAGCGCGGGCGCCCATCTGCGGGCCCGCGGCTACCGCAGCGTCGGAGTCGTGGTGCCCGAGGACCCCGGCCTGGAGATCTTCTCCAAGCCCCGCTTCGAAGGCGTACGGCAGGCACTCGGCGGCACCGGCGCCTCGGTGACCGAGGTGTCGCTCGCCTACGACGAGGAGGCCGCGTCCCAACTCGCCGCACGCTGGCGCTCATTGGGCCTGGACGCCGTATTCGCCTACAACGACGAGTACGCGATGCTGCTGATGCGTGCCCTTCAGGATGAGGGCATCGGCATCCCGGGAGACACTGCTGTCATCGGTGCCGACGACCTGATGCTCGGTCGGCTGTTGCGCCCTCGGCTGAGCACCGTCCACATCGAGCTCCCGTCCGGACGGGAGCTGGCCGAGCTGGTCGACCGCGCGGTGCGGGAGCCCGGCGCCCCGCCGGAGGCGCACGAGGTGCTGGGAGCGACGGTCGTGCACCGCGAATCGAGCTGAACACCTGGGAGGCGCGTCATGCGGACCACGGTCGGCATCATCGGCGGAGGCCCGGCCGGGCTCCTGCTGGCCCGGCTGCTGCACCGGACGGGGGTCGACTGCGTCGTCCTGGAGAGCAGGACCCGCGCGTACGTCGAGCAGCGGCAGCGCGCCGGGATGCTGGAGCAGGGCACGGTGGACGCCCTGCGCGAGTGCGGCGCCGCCGACCGGCTGGAGGTCGAGGGACTGGTCCACAACGGCATCGAGCTGCGCTTCGACCGGGAGCGGCACCGCATCGACTTTCCCGTGCTCACCGGCGGCCGCACGGTCACGATCTACGCCCAGACGGAGATCGTGAAGGACCTCGTGGAACTCCAACTCACCGACGGGCCACCGCTGTTGTTCGAGGCCGAGGCCCTCGCCGTCGAGAACGCCGCCGAGGAGCCGGGCGCCGGCGCCCCTCTCGTACGCTTTGTGCACGACGGCCGCGAACAGACCCTCACCTGCGACTACGTGGTCGGCTGCGACGGCTTCCACGGCATCGCCCGCGACGCCTTCCCGGCCGACCTCAGCCGTACGTACGAGCACGACTATCCCTACTCCTGGCTCGGGATCATGGCCGATGTGGCGCCCTCCTGCGAGGAGTTGATCTACGCGCGCGGCCCGGGAGGCTTCGCGCTGCACAGCATGCGCTCGACGTCGGTGTCACGGCTGTATCTGCAGGTCCCGAACGGCACCGACGCCGACGACTGGCCCGACGAACGCATCTGGGACGAGCTGGACGCCCGCTTCGCGATCGACGGCGAATGGCGGCTGGAGCGCGGCCCGATCACCGCCAAGTCGGTCACCGGGATGCGCAGTTACGTCCATGAGCCGATGCGCCACGGACGGCTCTTCCTCGCCGGGGACGCCGCACACATCGTGCCGCCGACGGGTGCCAAGGGGCTGAACCTGGCCGTGTCCGACGTCCGGGTCCTGGCCCGCGGCTTCGCCGAGCTCCACCGCACCGGATCGACCCAACTCCTCGACTCCTACTCGGAGTTGTGCCTCGACCGGGTCTGGCAGGCGACACGTTTCTCGTACGACATGACTAGGATGTTGCACGCTCAACCAGATGGGGATGCCTTCGAGGACCGGCTGCAGCTCGCGCGACTGCGGCGGATCGCGGCATCCCGCCCCGCGGCCGCCGAACTGGCCGCGAACTACACGGGACTTCCGCTCGCGGCCACCGTTCGCGCTGTGGGTCCCACCGGTGTCCACTGACCGATCGGAGAGCCGACATGCCGCTGCTCGACCCGGAGAACTGGCAGTCCCACAACCTGGCGGGCGGTGAGTACGCCGTCACGGAGCCCGCGACCGGCGACCCGCTCGGCACCGTCACGCTCGCCTCTGCCGAGGACGTCACGGCAGCCGCAGGGGCGGCCCGTGCGGCCCAGGCCGAATGGGCCCGCGCCCCGCACTTCGTCCGCGCCGCCGTCCTGCGCAAGGCCGGCGACCTGTTCGCCGCGCACGCCGACGAACTGCGCGACTGGATCGTGCGCGAGTCCGGCTCCATACCCGGCAAGGCCGACTTCGAACTGCACGTCGCGGCCCAGGAGTGCTACGAGGCGGCCGCGCTCGCGTCACGTCCGGCGGGGCACGTCCTGCCCTCGGAGGCCGCCCGGCTGTCGTACACGCGTCGGATCCCGGTCGGTGTCGTGGGAGTGATCTCGCCCTTCAACGCCCCGCTGATCCTGTCGATCCGTTCGGTGGCCCCGGCGCTCGCGCTCGGCAACGGCGTCCTACTGAAGCCGGACCCGCGCACCGCGGTCTGCGGCGGCCTCGCGCTCGCCGCGGTCTTCGCGGAAGCGGGCCTGCCCGAGGGGCTGTTGCACGTGCTGCCCGGAGGTCCGGAAGCCGGACAGGCGCTGGTCGCCGACCCGCAGGTGCCGGTGATCTCCTTCACGGGCTCAACGGCCGCCGGGCGAGCGGTGGGTGAGGCCGCGGGGCGCCATCTCAAGCGCGTACACCTCGAGTTGGGCGGCAACTCCGCGCTGATCGTGCTGGAGGACGCCGACATCGACGCGGTGATCTCCACGGCGGCCTGGGGCTCGTTCTTCCACCAGGGCCAGATCTGCATGACCACGGGCCGCCATCTGGTGCACGCCTCGCTCTACGAGGAGTACATCGAGCGGCTCGCCGCCAAGGCCGACTCGCTGGCCGTCGGCGACCCGCACCGGGAGCAGGTCCACCTCGGGCCGATCATCGACGACGCCCAGCTCGCCAAGATCCACGGCCTGGTGGAGTCCAGCACCGCACGCGGCGCCAAGCTGGCGGCGGGCGGCACCCATGACCGGCTGTTCTACCGTCCGACGGTTCTCGCAGGAGTCGACGACTCGACCCCCGCGTATGCCGAGGAGGTCTTCGGCCCGGTCGCGCCGGTGCGCTCGTTCAGCACCGTCGACGAGGCCGCAGCGCTCGCCTCCGACGGGCCGTACGGCCTCTCACTGGGCATCGTGACCCGGGACACCGCGCGCGGCCTCGACCTCGCCGAGCGCGTCCCCACCGGGATCGTCCACATCAACGACCAGACCGTCAACGACGAGGCCGTGGCACCCTTCGGCGGCATCGCCGCCTCCGGCACCGGCGCCAGGTTCGGCGGCGAGGCCAACCTGGAGGCCTTCACCGACCTGCGCTGGACGACGGTGCGAGGGGACGTGGCGGGCTACCCCTTCTAGGGGCGCCGACGAGGTACGGGTCCGCTGCCCGCCAGGGGCGGCGACGGATCACTGGGCCTGCTGGCCCTGCTCCGCGATGGACTTGCGGACCTCGTCCATGTCCAGCTTCCGGGCCTGTCCGATGACGTCCTCGAGGGCGGCCTCGGGCAGCGCCCCGGGCTGGGCGAAGACGGCAACCTGGTCACGGACGATCATCAGCGTCGGAATCGACTGGATGTTGAAGGCCGCGGCCAGCTCAGGCTGCGCCTCGGTGTCCACCTTGCCGAAGACCAGGTCGGGGTTGGCCTCCGCGGCCTTCTCGTAGACCGGGGCGAACTGGCGGCACGGGCCGCACCAGGACGCCCAGAAGTCGATCAGGACGAATTCGTTGTCCGTGACCAGCTGGTCGAAGTTGTCCTTGGTGAGCTCCACGGTGCTGCTCATGGCGTTGAATCCCTCTTCCTGGGGTCGGGGCCTTGCCGATGTCCACAACGGCGTCGATCAGTGGCGTATTCCGCGCACGTACCCGTGTGGCCACGGCCCACACCAAGTACCAGACTGACCCCATGACGGAATCGGAATCCATCGCGTACGACGTCGTGGTGCTCGGGGCCGGGCCCGTGGGGGAGAACGTCGCCGACCGCGCCCGCGCGGCAGGCCTCTCCACCGCGATCGTGGAGAGCGAGCTGATCGGCGGCGAGTGCTCCTACTGGGCGTGCATGCCCAGCAAGGCCCTGCTGCGCTCGGTCCTCGCCCGTGCGGACGCACGCCGCGTGCCGGGCCTCGGCCAGGCCGTGCAGGGCCCCCTCGACGTCGGCGCGGTCCTCGCCCATCGTGACGACTTCACCTCGCACTGGAAGGACGACGGCCAGGTCCAGTGGCTCGACGGCATCGGCGCCGACATCTACCGAGGACACGGACGGCTCGCCGGACCACGCAAGGTCACGGTCGACGGCCCCGACGGGGAACGGCACGTCCTGACCGCCCGGCACGCCGTGGCCGTCAGCACCGGCACCCGTGCCGTCCTGCCCGACCTGCCAGGACTCGCCGAGGTCAAGCCCTGGACCAGCCGCGAGGCCACCAGCGCGCACGCCGTGCCGGGCCGCCTCGTGGTCGTCGGCGGCGGGGTCGTCGGCGTGGAGATGGCCACCGCCTGGCAGGCCTTCGGCTCCCAGGTCACGGTCCTCGTCCGCGGCAAGGGACTGTTGCCCCGTATGGAGCCCTTCGCCGGGGAACTCGTCGCCGAGGCGCTGACCGAGGCGGGCGCGGACGTGCGTACGGGCACGTCCGTCGAGGCGGTGACCCGCGACGGCAAGACGGTCGTGGTCACCACCTCCGCGGGGGACCGCATCGAGGCCGACGAGATCCTCTTCGCCACCGGCCGCGCCCCGCGCACCGACGACCTCGGGCTCGAGACGATCGGCCTGGAACCCGGTTCCTGGCTGTCGGTCGACGACAGCTGCCGGGTGACGGGCAGCGACTGGCTCTACGGCGTCGGTGACGTCAACCATCGCGCCCTTCTCACCCACCAGGGCAAGTACCAGGCCCGTATCGCGGGCGCCGCGATCGCGGCGCGGGCGGCCGGTGTCCCGCTCCTGGAGACCGACCCCTGGGGTGCCCACGCGGCGACGGCCGACCACGCGTCCGTTCCCCAGGTCGTCTTCACCGACCCGGAGGCCGCCGCCGTCGGCCTCTCCCTCGCCGAGGCCGAACAGGCCGGTCACCGCGTCCGCGCGGTCGACGTCGACCTCTCCTCGGTCGCCGGCGCCGGCCTCTACGGCGACGGCTACCGCGGGCGTGCCCGCATGATCGTGGACCTCGACACCGAGACGCTCCGCGGGGTCACGTTCGTCGGACCCGGGGTCGGTGAAATGCTCCACTCCGCCACGATCGCGGTGGTCGGCGAGGTTCCGGTGAGCCGGCTGTGGCACGCGGTGCCGGCGTATCCGACGGTGAGTGAGGTTTGGCTGCGGTTGCTCGAGGCGTATCGGGACGCGTGACGCTCCGCTGGGGTGCGGGGCTTTGTCCGCGGGTTCGTTGTGGCTGGTCGCGCAGTTCCCCGCGCCCCTCGAAGGGGCCTTGCGGCCCTTCGAGGGGCGCGGGGTCTCAGCTCTCCTCTGGCAGGTCGAAGCCTAGGTCCGTGGCCGCCTGGCTCGGTGTCGGGTGGGACCACCGTTCCAGCATCGCCTGGTTGGAGGAGAGCGAGCGCAGTTCTGCGCGGTCCAGGTAGAGGGTGCCGTTCAGGTGGTCCGTTTCGTGCTGGACGATGCGGGCGGGCCAGCCCGTGAAGACCTCGTCCAGCGGGCGGCCGTTCTCGTCCTGGGCCAGGAGCCGCACCTCGGCGGGCCGGGCCACCACCGCCTGCCAGCCCGGCACGCTCAGGCAGCCCTCGAAGAACGCGGCGCGGGCGGGACCCACCGGCTCGTACGCCGGGTTGACCAGGACGCGGTAGGGCAGGGGCACCCGGCCGCGTGCCTCGCGGATCTCGTCCGGCACCGGTGCCGGGTCCTCGACGACCGCGAGGCGCAGCGGTACGCCGACCTGGGGCGCGGCCAGCCCGACGCCCGGTGCCGCGTGCATCGTCTCGCGCAGGGCCGCGACGAAGCGGGCGAGGAGCGCCGGGTCCAGCTGGCCGTCGAAGGGCTCGGCCGCGCGGCGCAGCACCGGGTCACCGGCGGCGACGATCGGCAACGGGCCCGTACGGGAGAGCAGTTCCTCCACCTGGTCGCTGACGGACGAGGGCACGTAATCACTGGTGGAAGCCATCGCGCCAGGATGCCAAGCGGGATGCCGAGGTGCGAGGCGGCTCTCTGGAGGAGAGCGAAGGCGTCGCGCCTCCCTGGATTCCGGACCCCCTGATCTCCCTCCCCGGATTCCTATCCCGCGGCCTCCAACAAAGCCGTCACGCTCTCCCGGGCGCGCGCGACCCGGGACCGTACGGTCCCGACCGGGCAGCCCACCGCCGACGCGGCGTCCGCGTACGGCAGGCCCGCCAGCTGGGTGAGTACGAACGCCTCGCGCCGTGGGGCGTCCAGGGTCTCCAGGAGGTCGAGAAGGGCCACGCCCTCGTCGAAGCCCGGCAGCCCGCGCGGCTGTGCGCGCTCGGCGGCCGTCTGCCAGTCGCCGGTGTCGGACATCCGCGGCCGGGTCGCAGCCGTGCGGAAGCGGTCGGCCACCGTGCGGCGGGCGATCGCCAGCAGCCAACTGCGGGCGCTGGAACGGGCGGAGAACCCCGGCAGCGCGGTCAGGGCACGGAGGAACGTTTCCTGGGTGAGGTCGTCGGCGCCGTGCACATCGCCGCTGAGGTGGGCCACGAAACGCCATACGTCCCGGTGGGTGGCCCGCACGAACCGCTCGACCGCGTCGGGGTCGCCGGCCCCGGCGGCCAGGGCCCAGCGGGTGATCCGTTCGTCGTCGTGTGCCTGAAGCAGGGCAGAAGCCATCGCAGGTGGTCCTTCGGTGAAGGGAAGCGCGGAGTGAGGAGAGCGGCGTACGGCCCACGCGACCCGAAGGTGTGCGCGTGAGGCACGCGCGCGTGGGCCTCGTGTGGACCAAGGGGCCGTCGGTACGCGCGCGTGGGCCTACGGCAACGGCACGCGCGCGTGGCTTCGTACGACACCTGGGCGCAGTACGAGAACAACCAGGACTCGGTCCACGACAAGGACCAGGACTCGGCCTAGGAGAAGGACCGGGACCGGTCTACGAGGGGGACCGGGACTTGGTCGCCGGGCACGCGAGCCGTCCGCCGACGGCAGGCACGTACGCCGCGGATCCGCCCGTCACCGGTGGCGGGACGGACGGTCAGCGGGCGGCCGGTGCGACCGGCGGCCCTCTCCGCGCGACGGCGTGCTCCAGCAGAACTCCGCGCAGCGGGCGCACCGGGACGAACACGGGCGTCCGCGCGGGCCCGGCAGGCCGCATGGCAGCCGACACCCGCAACGCCCGCCGCAGCGGCTCGAAGAGGGCGGTGCCCAGCAGTCGGCCGGTCCGGTACGCGATCGCCCGCGCCGTGCGGAACGCGGCCTCCTCGCCGCGCCACAGCCACACACCGCAGACGAGCGCGGCGAGCAGGTGGGCCGCGAACATGCCGAGGTCACCACCCATGAGCAGGGTGTCCGCCGGCTCGGGGCCCATCGGGTGCGCATGGGTATGGCCCGCGTCCATGGACGTCGTGGACATGAAGGCGTCCGAGGAGCGCGCCCGCTGGGCAAGTCCGAACAGCTGGTGCAACCCCAGCTGCGCCACGACCGTGGCCCCGGTCACCAGCCCGAGGCCGCGCTCCCGCCCGGTGAGCCACCACGCGGCCGCCGTCGTCGCCGCGAACGCGTATCCGACGGCCCACCACAGCAGACCCGCCCCGGACATCAGCACGTGCCCCAGGGCCGCCGTCACCACGCACACGGCCGCGAACACGGCGGCACGCGCGAGGCGGAAGGCGATCCCGGAGGTCATGGCGAGCATCGTGCCAGTACAAGGGCGTTCGGATGACCCGAGCCCCGATTTGCGCCCCACGATGTGACCCACACCACGCGAACCTCCGGGAACTCGACGGCACCGCCCACCGACTACTGCACCGCAACGGCCGAGCACGGCCCGTCGTCCCCTGCCCCACCGGAGAAGCCCGCCGATGACCACCGCTCCCACGACCGAGACGGACGAGTCCCCGCAAGCCGTCGCCCCCTCCTCGAAACGCGGCCTCTGGTCGCCGCTGCGCCCCCTGGTCCTGCGGCTGCACTTCTACGCCGGAGTGCTCGTCGCCCCGTTCCTGCTGGTCGCGGCCACGACCGGATTCCTGTACGCGGCGTCCTTCCAGGCCGAGAGGATCCTGTACGCGCACGAGATGACCGTCCCCGTCGGCGACGAGAAGCTGCCGATATCCGAGCAGGTCACCGCCGCCCGCAAGGCGCACCCGGAGGGCACGGTCTCCGCCGTACGCCCCTCGCCGAAGGACGACGAGACCACCAGGGTGATGCTGTCGGGCGTCCCCGGCATCGGTGAAACCCACACCCTCGCGGTGTTCGTCGACCCGTACACCGCCAAGGTGCGCGGCTCGCTCGAACAGTACGGATCAACCGGCGCCCTGCCGCTGCGCACCTGGATCGACGAGTTCCACGCCAACCTGCAACTCGGCCAGAACGGCCGGCTCTACAGCGAACTCGCCGCCAGCTGGCTGTGGGTGATAGCGGGCGGCGGTCTGGTGCTCTGGTTCAGCCGCCGCCGTACGCAGCGCAAGATACGCGGGACCACCGGCCGTCGGCGCACGCTGGGTCTGCACGGCACGGTCGGCGTCTGGGCCGCCCTCGGGTTCTTCTTCCTGGCGGCGACGGGACTGACCTGGTCGACGTACGCCGGCGCGCACATCGACGAACTGCGCACCTCGCTCCACCAGTCCACCCCTGCGGTGTCGGCGGCCGCCGGCGGCGAGCACTCCGGCCACGGCTCCGCCTCGGCTGAGACGGACGTCGAGCACGGGGTCGGCCTCGACAAGGTGCTGGCGTCCGCGCGGGCGGAGGGCCTGGGCGACCCGGTGGAGATCGTCCCGCCGGCCGACGCCGAGTCCGGGTACGTCGTTCGGCAGGTCCAGCGCAGCTGGCCCACCAAGCAGGACGCGGTCGCCGTCGACCCGTCGAACGGCGAGGTCACCGACACGGTCCGCTTCGCCGACTACCCGGTCCTCGCGAAGCTCACCCGCTGGGGCATCGACGCGCACACCGGAGTCCTGTTCGGCATAGGCAACCAGCTCGTACTCATGGCCTTGGCCCTCAGCCTGATCCTCCTCATCCTCTGGGGCTACAGAATGTGGTGGCAACGAGGCCGAACCTCCGCCTTCGGCCGCCCCATCCCCCGAGGCGCCTGGCAACAGGTCCCCGCCTACGTCCTCGTCCCCCTGATGGCCGCAATAGCAGTCCTCGGCTACTTCGTCCCCCTCCTCGGCATCCCCCTGGCCGCCTTCATCGCCGTGGACGTAGTACTGGGCGAAATCGCACACCGCCGCGGAAAGCGCACGTACGCGACGGCCAAGTAGTCGAGTTGGGGCCGAGCAGAGAACAGTTGAGGCCGAGCAGAGAAAGAGGCCGAGCCCCGGCACCGCGGGAACGTCACGTCACTGACGACCCTCGGCGCCTTGGGGCTCGGCCCTCTGCTTCGCGGCGCGCGTCTCTATGCGCTTCTGTTGTTCCCGGCACTCACAAGGACTCGAACTCGCCCGCGAGGGCCGAGGCGAGGCGGATGTGGGGTTCGGCCTCGTCGGTTCGGCCCTGGCGTTGGAGGGTGCGGCCCAGCATCAGGCGGGCGTAGTGCTCCACGGGGTCGCGCTCGATGAGCAGTCGCAACTGGGTTTCCGCGCGGCCCAGTTGGGCCGAGTGGTAGTACGCGCGGGCCAGCAGCAGTCGCGGGCCCACCTGCTCCGGCACCTCCTCGACCAGGGCATCGAGGATGCGCGCCGAGGCGGCGTATTCCTTGGCGTCGAAGAACATCCGGGCGCGCTCCCAGCGCTCCGCGGACGTCCCGTGGTCGTAGTACGTCGTGTCCACTTCCGACCTCCTTCGACGGGCAGAACGACGCCTTTTCGTTGAATATTCCACGACCTCCGCGGGGGGCCAGGAGTGGCTGCCGGTGGCTGCTACATCCGGGCCAGTTCGGCGTTCGCACGCTCGGTGACGAGTGTCAGTACACGGCCTGCCGTCGCCAGGTCCTCGGCGGGAATGTCCGCGTAGATCCGGGCGGAGATCTCGGCGGTCTCGGCGGTGACCCGCTCGAACAGCTCCCGGCCGACGGGCGTGAGCCGCAGTCCGGAACCTTCCGACGGGACTTCCTCGATCAGCTTCGCCGCCACCAGTTCGTCGATGGTGGTCTGCACCGCCGACTCCTCGATCTTCAGCGAGCCGATCACGTCGGCCGTCACCTTGTCGCGCTTGATCGGGGTGTCCGCGACCGCGACGACCCTGAGGGTCACCGACTGGTTGAACGTGTTGCCCGTACGCGCCAGAACGCGCTCCAGGACGGCGCGTCCCGCGTAGTGGGCCAGGGCGATGACTCGGCCGTTGGTGGTGGGATTCGTGGATGTGGTGGGTGCGGCGGTGGTCATGGCTGCTCCGTCTCGTTCTTGGTCGGCGGATCAAGCGGATCCAGGGGTACGTCCAGCAGGGTCGCCAGCTCGCGGCTGAAGGCCTTCGTGCGTGGGCCGTCCAGGCCTCCGAGCGGTGTCAGCAGTTGTTCCAGCAGCCCGTGCACGATCCCGATCGCGCGGCGGGTGACCTCGCGGCCCTGATCGGTGAGCGTCAGCTGCACCGCGCGGGGATCGGCGGGGTCCCGCGCGCGCTCGACGAGTCCGGCGGCCTCCAGGGCGCGGGCGAGCTTCGACACGTACAGCGGTTCGAGCCCTGTGTGGTCGGCGAGTTGCCGCTGGCTGGGGCGCAGTCCGGTCCGGTGCATCCCGTACAGCGACGCCACCAGCGAGTACTGCGCGTGGGTCAGGCCGAGCGGCGCCACCGCCCGGTCCACGGCGACCCGCCATTTCATCGACAGGCGCCACACCAGGAAGCCGGGCGTCGCGCCCTCGGGGTTCGTACTCACGAGAGATACCGTACATGGCTACTATGTCCATGGCTAGTATCTGCGAAGCGGGCGTCGTGGCCGCCGACCGGCGGGTGGATGGACTGACGGAGAGTCCTTCGCGGGACTAGGTTGTGGGCCATGAGCAATCTTGATCGCGAGGCAGTTCCCGCTCTGTGCGGCGGCCGGGGTTTCGTGGTGGCGGAGCCCGTGCGTGAACTCCTCAGTCCCCGCCGGGTCAAGCTAGGCGAGTCCAGCGAAGTCCGCCGTCTGCTGCCCAACCTGGGCCGGCGCATGGTGGGCGCCTGGTGCTTCGTCGATCACTACGGCCCCGACGACATCGCCGAAGAGCCCGGTATGCAGGTTCCGCCGCATCCGCACATGGGCCTGCAGACGGTCAGCTGGCTCCACGAGGGCGAGGTCCTGCACCGCGACTCCACCGGCAGCCTCCAGACGATCCGGCCGCGCGAGCTGGGTCTGATGACGTCCGGCCGGGCGATCAGCCACTCGGAGGAGAGCCCCAAGTCGCACGCCCGCTTCCTCCATGGCGCGCAACTGTGGGTCGCGCTCCCCGACAGCGACCGCCACACCGACCCGCTGTTCGAGCACCACGCCGACCTGCCCGTCGTCACCGCACCCGGCATCGAGGCCACGCTCATCCTCGGCAGCGTCGACGGGGCGGCCTCGCCCGGGACGACGTACACCCCGATCGTCGGCGCCGACCTGGCCCTGGCTCAGGGCGCGGACGTACGCCTCCCGTTGGAGCCGGACTTCGAGTACGCGGTGCTGTCCATGTCCGGCGAGGCCCACGTCGACGGCGTACCGCTGCTGCCCGGTTCCATGCTCTACCTCGGCTGCGGCCGTTCCGAACTCCCCCTGCGCGCCGAGTCGGACGCGGGGCTCATGCTCCTCGGGGGTGAGCCGTTCGAGGAGGAGCTGATCATGTGGTGGAACTTCATCGGCCGCTCCCAGGAGGAGATCAACCAGGCCCGTGAGGACTGGATGACGGGCTCGCGCTTCGGCGAGGTGGTGGGGTACGGCGGCGCCGCGCTGCCCGCTCCCGAACTGCCGCCCGTGCCGCTGAAGCCGCGTGGAAGGGTGCGCTGACCGGCGGGAATCCGGGGGAACGGTCGCATGGTTGCGCGGCTACGGCGACTTGTCGGCCCGCCTCCTCCGAGTGGGGCGGGCCTCGCACCATGGCCTCTGTCGGTCCGTCCCTGCCGGCTCAGCCGCATCGCCGGCATCGCCCTCGGCCCGCCGGCGGGCCGAGGGCTCGGACGCTGGCGCCGGTTATGGGGTTCGTCGTCGATGAAATAAGAATACGAGCATGGCGATATGCAAGAAGTGCGGTGTGCGGAAGCGTAGTTGGCCCCGCTCCTGTCCCGGTTGCCGCGCCGGATCGGCCCGGGCGGACGTGGCCGTGGCGGGGGCCGATGTGACCGTGGCGACAGGACTGTTCGGGGTGATCAGACGGGCAGTCGCGGGCGTCGTACGGCGGATTCTCGACTGGACCTGACCCGGCGGGCACGCCCGGCTCCGGAAGATGTCGGTTCACGCGTGGTTCGGCTGGCCGTCCTGGTCGAGGGTGGCGGCCCAACTGGCCAGCAGTTGGAGGCTGTCGTGAGCGGGCGTTCCGGGTTCGGCGCTGAGGGCGGTGAGGGTGAGGCCGGGGTCCGTCGGGATGGGCATGGCCTCGAAGGGGAGCGAGAGTTCGCCGACGGCCGGGTGATGGAAGTGCTTGATGCCGGTCTGGTGCAGGCGCACGTCATGGGCCGCCCACAGCGTGCGGAACTTCTCGCTGCGGGTGGAGAGTTCGCCGATGAGGTCGGTCAGGTCCCGGTTGTACGGGTCGCGTCCCGCCTCGGTGCGCAGCAGCGCCACCGCTCCGGCGGCCTGGCGCTCCAGCTGCGGCAGGAAGTCGGCCGCACCGGGGTTGAGGAACTCGTACCGGGCGAGGTTCACGGGCCGGGCGGGGTCGGCGAACACCGGGTCGTACAGGGCGCGGCCGAGTCGGTTGGTGGCGAGGATGTCGAGGCGGCCGTTGCGGATGAACGCCGGGGCCTCGGTCATCGCGTCGAGCAGGTGCTGCAGGCTCGCACGGATCGGCTGCGGCGCCCGTCGGCGCGCCGGCCGGCGAGTGGTGTTGGCGGTGCGCGCGAGGTCGTCGAGGTGGGCGCGCTCGGCCTCGTCGAGCTGGAGGGCTCGGGCGAGTGAGTCGATGACGGTCTCGGAGACGCCGGAGAGGTTGCCGCGCTCCAGGCGGGCGTAGTACTCGGCGCTGACACCGGCGAGCAGCGCGACCTCTTCCCTGCGCAGCCCTTTGACGCGCCGGTTGCCGCTGTACGCGGGCAGCCCCGCCTGCTGGGGCGTGATCTTGGCGCGGCGGCTGGTCAGGAACTCGCGTACCTCGCTCCGGTTGTCCATGTCTTCGAGGCTACGTCGGCTTGTCCGGTGGTGTCTCCGGCCGAGGGGTGTACTGCCAGTACACGTATCAACGAGTCCTTCCACGCATGTGTGACCTGCGGTTTCATCGGTCTCGGCGCGATCGGTGCGAGGCCGGTCGGCCCGGTCGTCAGGGTGGCGGCGTCCGCCGTTTCCGGGCGGAACGAAACCCCTGGCACCGCGCCGCCGCGGCATGTGAAAGGACACGAACGATGACGGAGAAGACCCAGCCCGGACCGCGGGAGCTGTTCGGTGACATCGCTCCCGCGCTGGCCGGCTACAGCGAGGACGTGCTGTTCGGGCAGGCGTGGAAGAGCCCGGAACTGTCGCCGAGAGACCGCAGCCTGGTGACCGTGGCCGGCCTCATCACCAGCGGCAGCAGCGAACAGCTCACCTTCCACATCCCCCTGGCCAGGCAGAACGGCGTCACCGAGGCGGAGCTGATCGAGACGATCACGCACATGGCGTTCTACGCCGGCTGGCCGAAGGCCATGTCCGCTCTGACGGTGGCCCGCGAAGTGTTCCGCACGGCCTGACCCCTTCCCACACACAGGTTCACCCACTGCGGCCGCCCAGCGGCGGCCGGCTCAAGGAGCACGTACCACCATGGAGATCCTCAAGCGGCCCGCGACCATGAAGCTGCCCGCGCAGATGTTCACCGGCGATGCCTGGGCGGATGTGATCCACCGGGGCGAGGAGCCATCCCGGGCGCGGGCCAACATGGTCCGCTTCGCTCCCGGCGCCCGGACCGCCTGGCACAGCCACGGCCTGGGCCAGACCCTGCACGTCGTGTCCGGGGTCGCCCTGGTCGGCACCCGGGACGGAGTGATCATCGAGGCCCACCCGGGCGACACCATCGGCTGCCCGCCCGGCGAGGAGCACTGGCACGGCGCGACCCCGGACCAGTTCATGGAGCACATCGCCCTGTGGGAGGGCGACGAGGTCGACTGGCTGGAGCACGTCACCGACGCCGAGTACGGCGGCCGACGTACCAGCACGCGTACCTCGTACTGATCACAGCTGACAGGAGCCAGCGCTTCGGCGTCCGCTGCGACCGGGGCGCGGCAGACCGAATGACCTCGACGCGCTGCCCACGCCGCCGGGCGAGTTGACGTGCGAGCCGCCGTGCGAGCTGACGGAACGGCCGACTGGTTCCACCGGCCTGACCCCGCCCGGCTCCGGCAGCCGACGTCCTCCCACCCCGTTCAACTCAACCTTCCCCTCACTCTGGAACGAGCCATGCGCGCAACCGTGATCCACGCCCCCGGTGACATCCGGGTGGAGAACCTCCCCGAACCGAAGATCCTCGCCCCCACCGACGCGATCATCCGGACCGTCGCCGCCTGTGTGTGCGGCTCCGACCTGTGGGACTACCGCGGCATCAACGAGGTCGCCCGGCCCACGCCGATCGGCCACGAGTACGTCGGCGTGGTCGAGGAGACCTGCGCCGAGGTGAAGGACATCAAGCCGGGACAGTTCGTCATCGGCTCCTTCTTCGCCTCCGACAACACCTGCCCGATCTGCCGCGCCGGCTATCAAACCTCCTGTCCGCACAAGGAGTTCGTGGGCGGCTGCCAGGCCGAGTACATCCGTATCCCGCTCGCCGACGGCACCCTCGTCGCTCTCGACGGGCAGCCCGACGAGAAGTTCGTGCCGAGTCTGCTCACGCTCTCCGACGTGATGGGCACCGGCTGGTACGCGGCCGTCGCCGCCGAGGTGAAGCCCGGCTCCACCGTGGTGGTGGTCGGTGACGGCGCGGTCGGCCTGTCCGGGGTCATCGCCGCCCGGGAACTCGGCGCCGAGCGCGTCATCGCCATGAGCCGGCACGTCTCCCGGCAGCGGCTGGCGAGCGAATTCGGCGCGACCGACGTCGTCGCCGAGCGCGGTGAGGCGGGCGTGGCCCTTGTCAAGGAACTCACAGGCGGCATCGGTGCCGACTCCGTCCTGGAGTGCGTCGGTACGCAGGAGTCGATGCGGCAGGCCGTCCGGGCCACTCGCCCCGGCGGCAACGTCGGCTTCGTCGGCGTCCCGCACGACGTGGCCATCGACGGCCAGGAGCTGTTCTTCTCCCACGTCGGCCTGCGCGGCGGCCCCGCGCCGGTACGTCACTTCCTGCCCGACCTGATCGACCGCGTCCTCGACGGCCGTATCGAACCCGGCAAGGTCTTCGACCTGACGCTGCCGCTGGACGAGGCCGCCGAGGGCTACCGGGCCATGGACGAACGCCGCGCCATCAAGACGCTGTTGCGCCCCTGACCTGCCGACCCACGATTGGAATCACTTCCCATGAGCCCGACGTACGACTTCCATGACCAGGTGGCCCTCATCCCGGTGTGGTCGCCCCGGTCTTCGGCGCCCGCACACTGCAACAACTCCACGACGGCCTCGGCGCTGTCGCCCTCACCCTGGACGACGTGGGCACGAGCCAGCGAGACCGCCGACTTCAGGGCGGCGCGCAGGCTCTCGGTGATCTGATCGTCAGCGGCTCCGAACACCCCACCGGCCGCCTGTAGATCGAGGATCGTCGCCCCACCGGGCGTGGGCTGGGCGGGTGACGATCGGCTGCGGGGCCGGCCACGCGTGCGGCGCCGGAGCCGGCCGATCAGCCGGCTCCGGCGCCGTCTTCGGACGTCAGGCGCCGTCAGCCCTGTCGGACACGGTCGCGCTGACCGGTGTGCCCGCCTCGACGGTGCGGCTGACCGTGCAGAGCCGGTCGTGCGAAGTCTTCACGGCTCGGGGCAGGATGGTGCGGGCGCGTTCCCCCGACGGCCCGTCCGGGAACGCGACAGAGAAGGTGACCTCGAGGTTCGACATCCGGTTGCCGCTCTCGTCCTCGACCTTGTTGCCGGTCACGGCGACGGAGAACGTGGTCGGTTCCTCGTGCCGACTCGTGGCGACCTCCACGTCGACCGCGGTACAGCCGCCGATCGCCGCGAGGAACAACTCGACCGGCGTGAAGTCGGCACCCTCACCGGTGCCGAAGCTCAGCGTGCCCCCGCGGGCATTGGTCACGGTGAACCGGCCCGGGCCGGCCCGCTCGATGGTGACAGAACGCAGCGATTTGTCAGTCATGGCGACGACAGTACTGTCACGCCCCGCACTGAACATCGCCGACGTGAACGAGCGTCGCGACGCGCACCATCACCTCGCCGTGGCTGCGCATCCCGCGGCCGCTCATGAGGTCGGCGACCAGAACGAAACTGGCAGCCCCACCGAGGTTTGCCTGTGGCTTTGCCCCGTTTTCGGTTGAGCGGTACTCCGCCGTCCCGGGCGGTGAACGGGTGAAGGTCATGGATCGCCCGTGGAGAACGTGGTTGTTCCGGCGCCCGAGTCCGGCTCCTATGCCCGGATTGCGGGTGGAGGAAACTATGAATCTGAGAATTCAGTGAACATCCTGCGACCACATCCGTATCAAAGGAGAGCTTCGCCCACACCGGAAGTCCCGCCGGTTCCGAGGATGTTCAGAGAGGCCTGATGAGACGCAACACGCGGAAGAAGTCGAAGACCACCGTTCGGGTGGTGGGCGCTGCGGCGGCACTGGCCATGGGGGCCGGCGGACTCGTCGCGGCCAACATCTATGCCTCTGCCGACGAAACCGGCGCAGCGAAGGGCACGGCCCAGAACCAGGCGTTGGCGGCCGGATCCTCCACGATCGACTGCCCCGACGTCGGCCAGCAGTTGAAGGCGGTGCCCGCCAAGGCCCGAACCCAGGTCGACAGGGAACTCGCCCTGCTCGACAAGCAGGTGTCCGAGGCCTACCAGCGCCTCTCCACCTCCCAGCAGGCGATTCAGCAGGACGCCAACTTCGCGCAGAACGCGATCGTGAATCCGCTGAAGGACAAGCGGAAGGCCACGATCGACCGGATCGTCATCGCCATCGGCCGTGTGGGCACCAAGCCGCAGGGTCTTGAGGCGCTGGCGCCCTGTACGTTGCGCTCCACCGGCAACCAGCCCGCCGCGGGTCAGCCCTCCGGCCAGCCCGCCTCCGGTCAGCCGGCCTCGGGTCAGCCCTCCGGTCAGCCGGCCGCCGGCCAGCCCGCCGCGGGCAACGGGCCCGTCGCCGCCGACTTCGTGGACATCACCAAGGTCAAGCCCAACGTGAGCACGCCGCGCAAGTCGTCGAAGGCGTCCAAGGGCACCTTCGTCACCAAGTGCGGGGTGAACGCCAACAAGCTGTACAACAGCGACAACGTCATCGTCGCGCCCGGTGTCACCAACGGCGCCCACCACGTGCACGACTACGTCGGCAGCCAGGACAACGACGCCTTCACCAGCGACCAGGACTTCCTGAAGGCCAACACCAGTTGCAAGAACAAGGGCGACAAGTCGTCCTACTACTGGCCGGTGCTGCGCCTGCAGGACGGCACCAAGGAGTTCGACGCCGACAGGCTGGGCGGTGGGGCCGAGGGCAACACCGGCCGCATCCTGACGGCCAAGCAGGCCACGCTGGACTTCGTGGGCAGCCCCCGCGGCAAGGTCGTGGCGATGCCCCAGCTCCTGCGCATCATCACCGGTGACGCCAAGGCCTTCACGAACGGCCCGGCCAACGCCAACGCCTCCTGGAGCTGCACGGGCTTCGAGAGCAAGGTGCAGCTGAAGGACAAGTACCCCCTCTGCCCGTCGGGCCGGGACGTGGTGCGCACCTTCAAGTTCCAGAGCTGCTGGGACGGCACCAACATCGACAGCGCCAACCACCGTACGCACGTGGCCTTCGCCGACGCCAAGGGCAACTGCCCGGCCGGCTTCAAGGCCATTCCGCAGCTGGTTCAGCGGCTCGTGTACGACGTGGACGCGCCCAGCCTGAAGGACAACGGGAAGACCCGTCCGTTCTTCTCCCTGGACGGGTTCCCCGAGCAGGCGCACAAGCCGATCACAGACCACGGCGACTTCATCAACGTGTTCGACAAGAAGGTGCAGGACAAGATGGTCCAGTGCATCAACTCCGGACGCAGGTGCAGCTGACCCCCAACAGCGGGTCCAGTCAGCGGTAGGTAGGTAGGGGTGGGCGTCGTGCAAACGGCGCCCACCCCCACTGCGTTCGCGTCCCGCCACTGCGTTCGCGTCCCGCCACTGCGTTCACGCCCGCCGCGTTCGCGTCCACCCCACCGCTTTCAGCGCGCCGAGTGGGTCGACCCCCTAGGCTTCCGGTCGGCACCGGAACCGGCACCCACCCCAGGAGCGCACACCGTGTTCGACCCCGCACCCGAGCACCCGTACCCCGACGGCCACCAGCCGGACGGGGCGCCGACGCCGCACGCCCTGCTCGAACCCGTGCTCGGCCTCCTGGGTTCCTGGCACGGCCGGGGTCGGGGCGGCTACCCCACGCTCACCGGGGACTTCGCGTACGCGCAGGAGGTGACCTTCAGTCATGACGGCCGCCCCTTCCTGCGTTACGAGGCCAGGGCCTGGCTGATCGACGCCGACGACGTTCCGCTGCGTCCGTCGGCCCGCGAGAGCGGCTGGTGGCGGCTGCAGCCCGACGGCCGGGTGGAGGCGCTGATCACGCAGCCCACCGGCATCGCCGAGATCATGGTCGGCCGTGCGGCCGACAAGACCGTCGACCTCTCCACCCACGAGGTCGCTCTCGCCCCCACCGCCAAGAAGGTCGACGCCACCCGCCGCCGCTACACGCTGACCGACGACGACACGCTCACGTTCGACCACGACTTGGAGGCTGTCGGCGAGCCGATGCAGCACCATCTCTCGGCGCTGCTGCGACGCAGGGCCGACGACGGCTCCGGCCGGCGGTTCACAGGGCGTTGAGCAGGGGCGATGCCCCCATGCCGAACCGACCCGGGAGATCGAGGAAGACCATGACCAGCATCGCAATCATCGGAGCCGGACCCGGACTGGGTGCTGCCGTCGCGCGGCGCTTCGGGCGCGAGGGCTTCGACGTCGCGCTCATCGCCCGCGACCACGAACGGACGAACGCCCTCGCCGCCGAGCTGGGCCGCGAGGGCGTCACCGCCAGGGGCTTCGCCGCCGACGTACGGGACCCGAAGGCCCTCGCGGCCGCCCTCGACGCGGCGAACGCGACGCTGGGGCCGGTCGAGGTCCTGCAGTACAGCCCGATCCCGCAACGGGACTTCATGCTGCCGGTCCTGGAAACCACCCACGCCGACCTCACCGGCCCGGTGGAGTTCTCCGTCTACGGTCCCGTCGTCGCCGTACAGCAGGTGCTCCCCGGAATGCGCGCCCTGGGCCGCGGCACCGTCCTCTTCGTCAACGGCGGCACCGCAGCCGTCCCTCACCCCGACCGCGCCGGTACGTCCATCGCCTTCGCCGCGGAGAGCGCGTACGGCCATCTGCTGCACGACGCGCTCGGCGGCGAGGGCATCCATGTCGCCCAGCTGATCGTCCCCGGCGCGATCGTCGCCGGACACCACAGGAAGGACCCCGCCGTCCTCGCGGACACCTTGTGGGGGATCCATCAGGAGCGGCACGGGTTCCGGCACTTCGCCGACGACCTCGACTCCTGACGGCCGATCGGTGACCTCGTCGGCGGAACCCGTGGCCCAGGCGGTGGAATCAGAGGCCGAGCGGCGGAATCAGTGGCCTAGGCGGCGGACTCCGCCGGCCGGGGGACGAGCCGCATCGTGGTGGAGTTCGCCTCGGGGCCGGTGATGGCCTTGATGATGTTCGCGGCGTAGTGGCCGTACTTGGCGCGGTAGGCGGCGTCGACCTCGTCGTTGAGGGCGGGATCGGCGTCGACGAAGGTCACGTCCTTGTCCACGCCACCGGCCTGGATGCGGCCCTGCAGTCGGGCACGGGTGCCCCGGTACCACGCGGCCGTCGGCCCGTTGACGGACCGTACGCAGATGTCGTCGCCGACGCGGACGACCCAGATGGTCCGCCAGCTGCCCGGCGATCCGTCGCGCCGCAGGGAGACGACGCGCAGCTCCTCGGCGTTCTCGATCCGGGCGAGTTCGTCATTCGGCCAAGTCGTCATCGACGGTCTCCTTGTCCATACCGGTGTGCCGGCTTCGGAACCAGGCTCACCGCCGCGATCGGCACCGGCAACAGCACGGCGCTCAATGGGCTGACGGCGTTCCGACGACCCCTCTCGTGTGCCGCGGGCCGGGCGCCGTACTCCCTGGTCGTCGAGCGGGACGCGGGCGCCCGGGGCGGATTCGGTCGGCCGAGTGCGAGGAGGACGGCCGGGTGCGGCCAACGCCCGTGACTCCAGCGGGAGTTCACGGTGCACCACTCTGGCGGCGTGCGATCACTTGGGCTACCGTCGGTAACACCTTGCCGCCACAGCGGCATCTTTGGCGTCTCCCGCCCCCTCCGCACCTCCTCCGGAAGGCACCCCATGGAGAATTCAGCAGCCACGGCTGCCATCACGCGCCGCCGTGCCCTGACGGTGGCGGGCGGCACGCTCGCCGGCGCTGCCCTTGCCCAGTCGGCCGGATCCGCCTTCGCCGCCTCGTCGTCGGACGCGGACGCGATCGTCGTCGGCGGCGGGCTCGCCGGTCTTGTCGCCACGGCCGAACTGGCCGCGGCGGGCCGCAAGGTACTGCTCCTGGACCAGGAACCTGAGACGAACCTCGGAGGACAGGCGTTCTGGTCCTTCGGCGGTCTGTTCCTCGTCAACTCCGACGAGCAGAGACTCATGGGCATCAAGGACACCCAGGAGCTGGCCTGGCAGGACTGGCTGGGCACGGCCGGTTTCGACCGAGGCATCACCGACCCGAAGGGCCAGGACCACTGGGCCTACAAATGGGCCGAGGCGTACGTCGACTTCGCCTCCGGTGAGAAGCGCTCCTGGCTCGCCGGCCTCGGGGTGCAGTGGTTCCCGATCGTCGGCTGGGCCGAGCGGGGCGGCGGTCTCGCGGACGGACACGGCAACTCCGTGCCCCGCTTCCATGTCACCTGGGGCACGGGACCGGCGGTCGTCGAGCCGTTCGAGAAGAAGGTGCGGGCCGCGGTCGAGGCCAACAAGGTCACCTTCAAGTTCCGGCACCGCGTGGACGGGCTCGTGACCACGGGCGGTGCCGTCACCGGCGTACGCGGCGCGATCCTGGAGCCGAGCAGCGCCGCCCGCGGCAAGCCCAGCTCCCGTACGGTCGTCGGCGAGTTCGAACTGCGCGCCCCGGTCGTGATCGTCACCTCCGGCGGCATCGGCGCCAACCACGATCTCGTACGCCAGAGCTGGCCGGCCCGTCTCGGCACCCCGCCCAAGACCATGATCACCGGTGTGCCGGCCCATGTGGACGGCCGCATGCTCGCGATCACCGAGAAGGCGGGCGGCCGGATCGTCAACCCGGACCGCATGTGGCACTACACCGAGGGCCTCAGGAACTACGACCCGATCTGGCCGGGCCATGGCATCCGCATCCTGCCCGGCCCGTCGTCCATGTGGTTCGACGCCACCGGCAAACGCTTCGGCGCGCCCGACATGCCGGGCTACGACACCCTCCACACGCTCAAGTCGATCACTGACACCGGGTACGACTACTCCTGGTTCGTGACCACCCAGAAGATCATCGCCAAGGAGTTCGCGCTCTCCGGCTCCGAGCAGAACCCGGACCTCACCGAGAAGAACATCTGGATGCTTCTCTCGCGCATCTGGCAGACCCCGGAGCCGATCGAGAAGTTCAAGAAGAACGGCGTGGACTTCGTCGTCGCCACGACACTGTCCGAACTCGTCCGCGGCATGAACAAGTTGACCGGGGACGGCCTGATCGACCTGAACGACCTCCAGCGGCAGATCGACGCCCGCGACCGGGAGATGGACAACCCGTACTCCAAGGACGCCCAGGTCATGGGCATCCGCAACGCTCTGTCCTACCCAGGGGACACCCTCAGCCGCACGGCCGCCGCCCACAAGATCATGGACAGCAGTGCCGGGCCGTTGATCGCCGTACGCCTCAACATCCTCACCCGCAAGACCCTCGGCGGCCTCCAGACCGACCTCTCCGGCCGCGTGCTGAACGCGGCCGGAGAAGCCGTACCCGGTCTGTACGCGGCCGGTGAGGTCTCGGGATTCGGCGGAGGCGGCGTGCACGGATACCGCTCCCTGGAGGGCACGTTCCTCGGCGGCTGCCTGTTCTCCGGCCGTACGGCGGGACGGGCGGCGGCAGCGGCGACCGGGTCCTGAGACTCACGCCGACGCGGTGCCGATGTGGCGCCGACGTGGTGCTGACGGGTGTCGGCGCGGAGTTCAGTCCCGCGCCGGTGCCCGGAGCTTCGCGAGCGTCAGTACGTCGCCGCCGATTCCCCACCCGCCGTCGGTGACCTCCTCGACCAGCACGAGAGTGGTGGCGCGGGCGCGTTCGCCGTACATCTCGACGTAGAGCTCGGTGGTGCGGGTGATGATCTGCTCCTTCTGTGCCTCGGTGAGAGTGTCGGCGGGAACCTTGAAGTTCGCGAACGGCATGTGCGTACTCATTCCTGTGATTGCTGGTGGGCGGTTACCTGGTGCCGGGCCGGGTGGCCGTCAGACGATGCCGCCGTTGGCCCGGACGACCTGTCCGTTGATCCAGTGGCCGGCCGGGGAGACGAGGAACGCGACCGTCTCGGCGATGTCGGCCGGGGAGCCGAGGCGTTCCAGCGGAGGCTGGGCGGCCAGCCGGGCGATGGTCTCCTCGTCCTTGCCGTCGAGGAACAGATCCGTCGCGGTGGGACCGGGGGCGACGGCGTTCACCGTCACGTCCCGGCCGCGCAGTTCGCGGGCGAGGATCAGCGTCAGCGCCTCCACCGCTCCCTTGCTCGCGCTGTAGGCCCCGTACGTGGGAAACGCGAGACCGACGACGGACGTGGAGAAGGTGATGATGGCGCCGCCCGGCCGGACCCTTCGGGCGGCCTGCTGGGCGACGACGAACGTGCCGCGGATGTTGGTGCGGTGCAGCGCGTCCAGATCGGCCAGGTCCAGGTCGACGACGGCCGCCGTGCGGGCCCGGCCCGCCGCGTGGACGACCACGTCGACACCGCCGTACGTGGACTCGGCCAGGTCGAACAGCGCGGACATGTCGTTCTCGTCGGCGACGTCCCCGCGTACGGCGATGGCCCGGCCGCCGGCCGCGGTGACCTCCTCGACCGCGGCCTCGGCGAGGTCAGCGTTGCCCGAGTAGCCGGCCACGACCGCGAACCCGTCGGACGCCAGGCGGGCCACGGCCCGGCGGCCGATTCCGCGCGAGCCGCCCGTGACGACGGCGACACGGGGGCGGGCGCGCTCACCCGGCACCTTCGCGTTCTCCACGCCCCCCACGTTCTCCACTGGATTCGTCGCCGCCGGATTCGGAATGGACATGATGGTGATGGCTCCTTGCCGAGGTGTCTCAGGCGGCTCAGGCGTCTGAGGCATTTGAAGTGCCTGTGATGTCAGTGATGTCAGTGAGCGCTGTTCCGCGACCGTCTCCGCGGGGCGCCCCGAGACCCACCATCGGCGGCCCGTCCCGTGTTAACCAGGGCTGTCTCCACCCTGGGGTCGGCATCCCCTGGCTCCGGATACGTGCGCGAGTGAGGATGGCGGGGTGACCTTTCCCGAACTGGCGGCATTCCTGAAGTCCCGGCGCGACCGTGTGAAGCCGGGTGACGTGGGGCTGCCGGTCGGCCCCCGCAGGCGCGTACCGGGGCTGCGCCGGGAGGAGGTCGCCCAGCTGGCCGGCCTGTCGGCGGACTACTACACCGAACTGGAGCAGGGGCGCGGCGCCCAGCCCTCGGAGCAGACCCTCGCCGCTCTCGCCCGCGCTCTGCGGCTGGCCGGCGACGAGCGCGACCACCTCTACCACCTCGCGGACCGACGGGTACCCCCTGCCGCGCACGGCCCCGCCGCCCACGTCCAGCCGGCGCTCCTCCGTCTCCTCGACCAGCTCACCGGCACGCCCGCGCAGGTCATCACCGATCTCCACGAGACGCTCGTCCAGAACGAGGCGGCCGCTGCCCTGATCGGCCGTCCTCCGGCCGTCCGCGGACCGGCGGCCAGTTTCGTGTACCGGTGGTTCACCGACCCCTCGGCCCGCTCCCTCTACCCGGCCCCGGACCATCCCCGCCAGTCCAGGGCCTTCGTGGCGGATCTGCAGGTGGTCGCCGCCCGGCGAGGCCGTGACGCCGAGGTGACCCGGATGATCCGCGAACTGCACCGACGCAGTACGGAGTTCACCGCGTTGTGGGACACCCACGAGGTGGGCCTGCGCAGGAACGACCACAAACGCATCGTCCACCCCGGCCTCGGCGTCATCGAGGTCGAATGCCTCAGTCTCTTCAGCGAGGACGGCCGCCAGCGCCTCCTCTGGTTCACGGCGCCGCCCGGCAGCCGTGCCGCCGAGCAACTGCGGCTTCTGTCCGTCATCGGCACCCAGGACATGACGGACCGTGAGCACACGGCACAGGACGCGACAGGTTCCTCCTGGCTCGGTGGATGACCTCCGCAAAGACACGGCGACGCGCGCCCCAACCCTTCAACTGCGTTGAGCCGAACGACGTAATGTGATCGGTCATGAAAGGTTCGGATCGGTTCATGAAGGGCTCAGAGGTATGGGGGACGGCGGCTCGTTAGGCGACCTCGTGGTCGCGGCGCGGGACCGGGCGTTCGTCGGGCGGGCGGCGGAGCGGGCGATGTTCCGGTCCGCGCTGGCGGGCGACCCCCACGGTTCGCCTGTGCTCTATCTGCACGGGCCCGGCGGGATCGGCAAGTCCACGCTGCTGAGGCGGTTCGCGCTCGAGGCGCGGGAGGCGGGACGGCTGGTGGTCGAGATCGACGGCCGTACGGTTCCGGCGACGCCCGACGACTTCGAGCAGGCCGCGGGAAAGGCGATCGGCGAGCCCGGATCGGTGCTCCTGGTCGATGCCTTCGAGCACTGCCAGGGCCTGGAGCACTGGTTGTGGGAGCACTTCCTGCCGCGGCTGCCGCTGGGCACGGTCGCGGTGGTCGCCGCACGCTCGGCCCCCGATCCGCGCTGGGTCGCCGACCCGGGCTGGGCCGACCTGATGCACGTCGTACCGCTGCGGAACCTGGCCCGGGGCGACGCCGCCACCTTCCTGCGGGTACGCGGCGTCCCGAACGGGGCACACCACGCGCTGCTGTCCTTCACCGGCGGCAATCCGCTTGCCCTGTCCCTGGCCGCGGCGGTCGTCGTGCGGCAGGACGCGGACGGTACGGCCCGGGCGGCCGACTGGGCACCCGGCCGGGACGTGATCGCGACCCTGCTGCCGCGACTCGTCGGCGATCCCCCGAGCCCCGCACACCGCACCGCGCTGGAGGTCTGCGCCCAGGCCGACGTCACCTCCGAGGCCCTCCTGCGGGCCATGATGGGCGAGCGCGCCCCCGAACTGTTCGCATGGCTGCGCACCCAGCCCTTCATCGAATCCACCGCGGCCGGGCTCTTCCCGCACGACGTGGTGCGCGAGGTGCTGGCAGCCGACCTGCGCTGGCGCGACCCGGACGGATTCGCCGCCCTGCGCCGACGGATGTACGAGTATCTGCTCGGCCGTGTCAGGGAGGCGTCCGCCGCGCAGATGCTCCCGGCGATGCAGGCGCTGGTGTACCTGCACCGGACCCTCGGCCATCTCGCGCAGGCCTTCGAGTGGCACTCCTACGGCCTGGTGCGGGAACTCCCGTGCACTCCGGCCGACGAGAAACGCGTGGTGGAACTGGTCCACGAGACGGAGGGCCCCGAGTCCGCCGCGCTCGCCCGGCTCTGGCTGGACAGGCAGCCCGAGGCGTTCGTCGTCTACCGGTCGACCGGTACCGATGACATCGTTGCCTTCTCCGCCTGGCTGCAACTCGCCGAGCGGGAGGGGGAGGACGTCGATCCGGTCGTGGCCGCCGCCTGGGCCCATGTGCGTACGGCCGAGCCGCTGCGGGCGGGGGAGCGCGTGGCCGTCGCGCGTTTCCATGTGGACCCGCAGGCGTACCAGCGTCCTTCGGCCGCCATGAACCTGGTCCAGTGGCGGGTGATCGGGGAGATCGTCCGGTCCGACGATCTCGCGTGGTCGTTCGTCGTGATGCGGGACGACGGCTTCTGGGACGACTACCTCGAACGCAGCGACATGCTGCCGACCGATGCCGGACCTGTGGTCGGCGACCACGGATACCGTCTGTTCGCGCACGACTGGCGTACCCGGCCCGCCCTGGCGTGGATGGTGGAGAAGAACAAGGCCCTGCTGGCCGGCGCCGGCATCGATGTCGGCGCGGGCACCCATGCCGCCGTAGGTACCCACGCCGCCGCAGGCCCGCACGCCGTTGCGGCCGCCGGCGCGGTGGCTCCCCCGCCCTCGGACGGAACTCCGCGGGAGGGGACGGACTATGTCGTGCTGTCCCGGCGGGAGTTCGACACAGCCGTGCGGGACGCCCTGCGCGCGCTGTGGTGGCCCAACGAGCTCGCGGCCAACCCCCTCAGCCGCAGCCGCCTCGTCGCGGCGCACGGCCAGAGCCTCCACGACGTCCTGCTGTGCGCCATCGACACCGTGCCGGCAGAGCGCGGCGGGGAGAAACGGCACCGCGTCGTCACGACCACGTACAGCAAGGCCGCGCCCACCCAGGAGGCGGTGGCGAGACGTCTCGGGATGTCCTTCAGCACCTATCGGCGGCACCTTACGGCCGCGGTGAAGCGCGTCAGCGATGTGCTGTGGAGTCATGAACTGAGCGGAGAGCCGATGGTGCCCATCGGCCGGGACTTGTCCGCGGACCAGCGGGACGGGCGGCCGCCCGACGGACCGGGCCCGGTTGACGGACAGTAACTCGACGGCCCGGGCCCGGTCGATGGACAGTAATGAGCACTCATTGACAACGAATACGGCTGTTGTCGAGATCCCGGCCCGCCCAGAATTCCCGGCCGTGCCCATCCGACATCCGTACTCGGTCTCGTCGCCATCGACAGGGGAACTCGCCCGCCCGTCCGCCGACTCCACGCCCACCGGCCGGCCGACCGCCTATCCGGTCGACGTCGTCGTCTCCTTGCAGCGAGAGGGGACGGCCAGGCTGTTGCGCACCCTGCGCAGCCACCAGGTACTGCCCGCTCTCCTCCACCCGTGGGGCTCCGGAGCGGCCTACTGGTCGCTGCTGCGGGAGCCGGATTCGCTGAGCCTGCTGGACGTCCCGGACGGAGCGGTGACGGACGACCTCGCGCAGCGCGTACATGTGCTCAGCGCCCTCTCCTCCGTCGTCGTGCTGACCCCGGGCCACACCGACTCCGTCGACCTGCTGCGGGCGGGAGCCGCCAATGTGCTGCCCCGCGACATGCCGCCGCTCGAACTCGCCGGCCGGCTGACCGCCGAACGCCGCTGGCTCGGCGTGTCCGCCCCGGCCCGGGACCGCCACGCGCGTGCCCTGCCGCAACAGGTCCTGCGGCCGCGGCAGTTGTCCCAGGGGATACTCCTGGACGTCCTCCTGTCGTCCGCGCGCCCGTGGTGCTGCCACGACCTGTGTCTGCTGCTGGGTACGGCCCGGGCCCCGATGAGCCGGCGGGCCCTGCAGGCACGCATGCTCCGACTGAGCGAACGCCTGACGCCGTACGGGCTGTCGGTCACCAGCACCGTCCAGTGGGGCAGGACGACGTACACGGGTATCAGCGCCTAGTACGGCGGGGGATCAAGGCGTCCGCCACCCGTTGACGCGCCGCAGGCCCGGGGACGTCCACCCCGGCCGCCTCATCCAGTGGCGCGGGCCGGCCGTCGTGCCGGACGCCCGGCCAGCAGCCGAAGGCACGCCACCGGACGGTCCCGTACCGGGCGACGGGCGACCGAGGCGCCGCGGGCCGTCACCGACGCCAGTCGCTGGTGATGCAGGTCGAGGATGAACCGCATCAGCCGCCGGTGCTCCTCGGAGCAGTGCTCCAGAAGCACGGTGGCCTCGTGGAGCGTGGCGCGCGCCGCCTCGACGGTGGCCGCGACCAGCGCGCGGACTCCGGGCAGGTCACGCCCCTTCTCGAGATCGGCGCGCGTGATGCCGTGCCGGTCGAGATCGCTGAGGGGCAGATACAGCCGCCCGCCGCGCAGGTCCTCCGACAGGTCGGTGAGGATGTCCGTGCGCTGGGCGGCGTCGGCGAACAGCCGGCAGGAGGCGGCGAACTCGGCGCTCCCGCCCCCGAGATGGGCCAGCCCCGACGTGATCATCAGGAACGGCCAGGTGAGCTGCTCCACATACCGCTGGTAGTCGGCCTCGGTCTCGAACCCGGAGAAGTCGAGGTCGATCCGCGCACCCTCCAGGTACGAGTCGACCCAGCGGCGCGGCAGTTCACGCTCCGCCGCGGTGTGCAGGAACGCCCGCAGCAGGGGATGCGTGGCGTTTCCCGTACTGAGCGCCGTACGCACCCGCTCGGCCCACGCGTCGTAGTGCCGTGTGCGTTCCTGGACCGTTCCCCGGTCGCAGACGTCGTCGGTGAACGACGCGAACGCGTACCCGGCCAGCACATGGGGCTGATGGGAGGCGGGCACCAGCAGCCGCACCGCCAGATAGCCGGCGGGCTCGCGCCGCTGCATGAACCGCGCGACCTTCATGTAGTCGTCACGCAGAGCGCCCTGGTGCGCTCCTGCCGATTCCAGACAACTCCGCCAGGTCCGCACGTACGTCTCCCACGCGATGGTTCCTTTTTATAACTAAAGAACGCGCAGGCTATCAGTCACGGTTCCCGGGCTTCTCACCGGCGGCGGCGCAGGGTGAACGCCGCGCCCGCCGTGATCAGCAGGCCGGCCGCGCCGCCCGCGACGAGCGGCAGGGCCAGGGCCTGGCTGTCGTCGTCGGAGCCGGGCGAGGAGACCGCCTCGCCGGCCGCGTCAGTCACGGTGACCGACGGTTCCACCGGGGCACTGGTGGCATCGGCCGGGGCCTCCGACGGTGTGGGCGTGGCCGCTGCCTTGGTGGGGGCGGCCTTCGTCGGCGTCGCCGCGGGCTTCTTCGGCTCGGACACGCCGGTCCCGCCCTCGCCGGCCCCCGCGTTCTCCTTCGCCGCGGGGAAGACCACGTCCGAGCACGAGTAGTACGTGTCCGGTGTGCTCGTGTTCTGCCAGATCGTGTAGAGCAGATGGCGTCCGGTGCGGTCGGACGGCAGCTTGGCCCTGATCCGGTAGGCGCCGTTGACGAGCGCAGGGTCGGTGGCCGTGGCGAACGGCTGCGACGGCAGGTCGGACCAGGTCAGGGGCTTCGTCGGGTCGTAGCCCTCCTTGGTAAGGAACAGCTTGAACGAGCCCGTGTGCGGAATCGTCGACCGGTAGGTGAGCGTCATGTCCGCCCCGCCGGTCAGCCTGGTCGACGGCCAGTCGGCGCGGGCCAGGTCCAGACCCCGGTAGGCGGCGATGCCCCCGCTGCACAGCTTGCCGTCGGGGACGACCTGGCGGTCCCGGCCGTTGACGCCCGCGAGGCGCAGATTGTCGAAGGCCGCGATACCGGAGGAGACGGCCGCCCGGCACGCCGCCGACTGCGACTGCTGCCCGCCGGGGGAACAGGCCACCACCCGGCTCACGGGGTCCGTCGGCGCGCCGTGCGCGGCGGCGGGCCCGGCGGCCCACACCGCGAGCAGGAGCGGAGCCGTCCCGAGGAGGGCGGCGGTGCGGTGTGCGGTCATGGGTCGGGTCCTCCTAGCACGGCGAACGGGTCGGACCCGTTGCCCCACAAATACGGGGATCACGCGACACCCGTTCAACACCCCCCGTACGGGCGATCAATACGCGCCACCCGGCGCCCGCGCGGCTGGAATGGAGCCGTGACCGCGCCCCCGGACGACTGCCTCGCGCGCAACGAGTGGATCTGCGGTGAATACCTCAGCACCCGCCGCGACATCCTCCTCGACGCGGTCGGCCAGCACCTCCAGCTGACGGCGCTCTCCGTCCTCATCGGGCTGGCCCTCGCCGTGCCACTGGCCGTGCTGGCACGCCGCTGGGGCTGGGCGGCGGGCCCGGTGCTCGCCGTGACGACGATCCTCTACACGATCCCGTCGCTCGCCATGTTCTCGCTGCTCCTGCCGGTCTACGGACTGTCGGAGGCCCTCGTCGTCGCCGGTCTCGTCCTCTATTCGCTGACCCTGCTCGTACGGAACATCCTGGCCGGACTGCGGGCCGTGCCCGAGGAGACCCGGCAGGCGGCCCGAGGCATGGGATATGGGCCCATCCGCCTGCTGCTCACCGTGGAGCTGCCGCTCGCCCTGCCCGCCGCCATGGCCGGGCTGCGGATCGCCACCGTCTCGGCGGTGTCGCTGGCCACGGTCGGCGCGATCGTCGGCTTCGGAGGGCTCGGCAACCTCATCTACTCGGGGATGAACACCTTCTTCAAGGCGCAGGTCCTCACCGCGTCCGTGCTCTGTGTCGTCATCGCCGTCGCCGCCGATCTGCTGCTGCTCGGGGTTCAGTGGCTCATCACCCCGTGGACCCGGGCGGCCAGGGCGTGAACACACTGGCCGACGCCTGGGACTGGCTCACCGACTCCGCGCACTGGGCGGGCGACGACGGCGTCTGGCACCGGCTCACCCAGCACCTCGTGCTGACCGTGGTCTGCCTCGTCATCAGCTGTCTGATCGCGCTGCCCGTCGCCCTCGTCCTCGGCCACCTCGGCAAGGGCGGCGCGCTCGCCGTCAACATCTCGAACGTCGGCCGCGCGATCCCCACCTTCGCCGTCCTCGTCCTGCTCCTCCTCACCCCCATCGGCAAATGGGGCGAGGGCCCTACGGTCGTCGCGCTCGTCCTGTTCGCCGTGCCGCCGCTGCTCACCAACGCGTACGTAGGGATGCGCGAGGTCGACCGTGACGTAGTGCGGGCCTCGCGCGGGATGGGCATGACCGGGCGGCAGATGCTGTGGCGGGTCGAGGTGCCCCTCGCCATGCCGATGATCCTCAACGGGGTGCGCATCGCGGCCGTGCAACTCGTCGCCACCGCCACGATCGCAGCCCTCGCGGGCGGCGGCGGCCTCGGACGCATCATCACCGCCGGGTTCAACCTCGCGAGTACGCCCCAGGTCGTCGCCGGAGCCATCCTCGTGGCGGTCTTCGCGCTGCTCGTCGAAGCGGTCTTCGAGGTGGCCGAGCGACTGGCACCCAAGAGGGGCGCGCGATGAGGCGGCGCGCCGCACTCGCGGGCCTGCTCCTGCTGACCGGCTGCGCCTCCGGTCCGTCGCTGGAGACCCAGGGCGAGGTCACCGAGTCACCCGGCGACAGCAGGCATCTGACCATCGGCTCGGCCGGCTTCACCGAGAGCGATCTGCTCGCCACCATGTACGCCCTGCTGCTCAACCGGGCCGGCTACAAGACGTCGATGCTCACCGTCGCCAACCGCGAACTGTACGAACCCGCCCTGGAGTCCGGGCAGATCGACGTCGTCGCCGAGTACGCGGCGACCTTCGCAGACTGGCTCAACGCCAAGACCAACGGGGCGGACGCGCCGGCCGTCGGCTCGCCCGACCTGAAGGCCACGATGGCCGCGTTGCGCAAGCTCGCCGCCCCGCGCGGGCTGACCGTCCTCGACGCCGGCGGAGCGGTCGACCAGAACGCCTTCGCGGTGACCGAAGAGTACGCACGGGAGCACGACCTCAAGACCCTGAGCGACCTCGGGAGGTCCGGCCTCGAAGTACGGCTCGCGGCGGGCGACGAGTGCGTACAACGGCCTTACTGCGCACCGGGGTTGAAGGAGACGTACGGCATCGACATCACCGGTGTGGACCCGAAGGGCGTCGGAACTACGCAGGCGAAACGGGCCGTGCAGAACGGCCAGGACCAGATGGTGCTCACCACCACGACGGACGCGACGCTCGACGAGTTCGGACTCGTCCTGCTCGCGGACGACAAGCATCTGCAGAACGCCGACTACATCGTGCCGGTCGTGAACCGCTCCCGGGCGGGCAGCGAGGGCGTGACCGGGGCACTGGACAGCCTCAACGCCGTACTCACCACTGCCGATCTCGCGTCCATGAACGAGCAGGTCGACAACTGGCGCCGCCTGCCCGAGGACGTGGCGCGTACGTACCTGGAGGACAAGGGACTCCTCAAGTGACAGGTCTGTGACGTCGGTGACCGTACTGGAGCGGTGGCCCGGGTTCCCGCGTCCGGCGCCCGTCGGTACAGGTACTCCATGGGGGACAAAAACGGGGGAAGCCGCCGGGACTGGCGGAAGAGAGTGTGCGAGACGATCGAGGGGGCGGACACCGATCTCGATCCGCAGGGGTTGACGGACCTGGTGGAGCCCGAACTGCGGGACGCGTACGTGCAGTTCGGCAGATCGTTTCCCGAGCAGCAGCTGCATCTGCAGTCGCTCTACGGTGAAGCTCAGCGCGCCTTCGAGGAGAAGACCAGGCAGTCGCTGCGGACCACGGTTCAGCGCGTTTTGAGGAACGTCCTGCGCGACCAACGGCTGGGAGGTCCGGAGCCCGACAAGTATCTGGCCGCGTATCTGGAACGGGAGATCCTGCGCATCCGGGTCCGCCTCGACCAGGACGGTGAGCTGGCTGTCAACCGCGGTCTCAACAGCGGGTTCGTGCTGGGGATGGTCCTGCTGATCGTGCCGTTGCTGGTGGGGGAGAAGCTGCTCGTCCTCTGTGACGTCTCGCTGAAGTGCACCGACCGATGGAGCCTGTTGGGCGCACTCGTCTGTGGGGGAGCGGGGGCGTTCGGGGCGGTGCTCAGCGTCCTGACACGGCTGCGCAACAGCGGTGACCAGCTGATGCGGCGACCGGCCAACGGGTCGAAAGAAGCGGTCCCACCCGGTCAACAGGCCCGCGCCATGCGGCGCGGCGGGGTCCACCGGGTCTTCCTCGGCTGGCTGCTCGCGATCGCCGTCTATCTCCTGCTCGGCAGCGGTCTCGTCACCGTGATCGAGGTACCCGCCGACATCACGGACGTCTGCGCCGCGGAGGGACGCGCGGACTCGGCGGGCACCGCCTTCTGGGGGTTCTGGGGCGCCATCGGCTTTCTGGCCGGGTTCAACGAGCGGTGGGCGTACGGCCTTGTCGGGCGAGGGGCCACCTCGCGCAAGGGAAGCGGTTAGGCGTCCGCCCAGGAGGAGCGGCCAGGCGTCCGCCCAAGGGCAGTGGCTAGGCGTCCGCCACCGAGTCGAACTCCACCTGACCCCGCGCCACACCCAGGGCGTCCGCGTCCACCGACCGCCGCAACGCCTCGTGCAGCTTCGCGGGAGTCAGTACGCCGAGGAATCGCGCGCCCTCCAGCACGGCCACCCACCCGGCGTCGTGCTGGAGCATCACACCGAAGGCCTGTTTCAGCGGGGCGCCCACCGGCACCCAGGAGTTCATCCGGTGGGCGAGGTCACCGACCGTGCCGCCCGCGGACAGTTCCTCGACGCCCACCCAGCCGTGCAGATCGCCGTCGGAGTCCAGGACGACGGCCCACCGGGAGCCGTTCGCGTTCAGCCGGGCGGCGGCCCGCTCGGCCGGCTCGTCGAGGCGCGCGACCGGCGGCTGCTCCAGGTCGTCGGGCTCGATCTCGGTGACCGACAGCCGCTTCAGGCCCCGGTCGGCGCCCACGAACTCGGCCACGTACGGAGTCGCCGGGGTGCCCAGCACCGCGCCCGGCGTGTCGAACTGCTCGATGCGCCCCTGCCCGTACACCGCGATGCGGTCGCCGAGCCGGACGGCCTCCTCGATGTCGTGCGTGACCAGCAGCACCGTCTTGCGCACGGCGGCCTGCATCCGCAGGAACTCGTCCTGCAACTGCTCGCGCACCACCGGGTCGACCGCGCCGAACGGCTCGTCCATGAGCAGCACGGGCGGGTCGGCGGCGAGCGCCCGTGCCACTCCGACGCGCTGGCGCTGACCGCCCGACAGCTGGTCCGGATAGCGCGAGCCGAACGTCTTCGGGTCAAGACCGACCAGGTCGAGCAGTTCCGCGGCCCGCGCCCGGGCCTTCGCCTTCTTCCAGCCCACGAGCGTCGGCACGGTCGCCGTGTTGTCGAGCACCGTCCGGTGCGGGAAGAGGCCGACCTGCTGGATGACGTATCCGATCCGTCGTCTGAGCTTCACGGGGTCCACCGCCGCGATGTCCTCGCCGTCCACGAGGATCCGGCCGGACGTCGGCTCGATGAGGCGGTTCACCATCATCATGGTCGTCGTCTTGCCGCAGCCGGACGGGCCCACGAGCGTGACGAGTTCGCCCTCGGACACCTCGAACGAGAGGCCGTCCACGGCCGTCGTGCCGTCCGGGTAGCGCTTGGTGACCTGCTCGAACCGGATCATGACCTCACGCTAACCGCGTCCGTCACTCTCCGCTCACCAGCACCACCTCAAGGGTGCGCGGACCGTGCACCCCCTCGACCCGGTCGAGCTCGATGTCACTCGTGGCGGACGGTCCGGAAATCCAGGTCAGCGGACGGGCCGGGTCGAGGCGCTCAAGACCCTGGGGCACGGAGGACACGACCTGAGCCGGGACGCGTACGACACAGATGTGGTGGTCCGGGACCAGGGTGATCCGGCGGCGGCCCTGGTCCGGGCCGCCGTCCAGGACGATGGTGCCGGTCTCGGCGATCGCGACCGCGCACGCGGTGACGACGCTGTCGACGCGGTCCAGTTCGTCCGGGGTACCGGCGAGCCGGTCCGGAACCCGCGTCACGGCGGTCGCCGCGAGCCATTCCGGGTCCAGGCCCGTCGGTACGACGACAGATGTCGAACCCCGCTCGGCCAGCAACCCGGCGATCGTCGCCGCCAGTCCGTCGGCGTCACTGCGGTGCACCTGCGCCCGGTAGTCCGCCAGGTTCTCCGCCAGCAGCTCCACCGTCTGCTCGACACTCCGGTCGCCGTGCTCGCGCAGATACCCGCGCTCGAAGGCCTGGTCGTACGGCGTGTCGTCCCGTGGTACGTCCGCGAGCGCGCGCCGCACCCGGGCCAGGATCAGATCCCTGCTGCTCACTTCGAAGCGTCCTTTCCGCCGTGCGTCCGCTGCCACCAGTCGCGGAACGGCTCCGCGGGAACGGTCGGCAGCGCCCGGGTCTCGCTCCACGCCTTGCCGGGCCCGGGCAGCGTCCGCGGATGGAAACGACGGGTCCGGGACGCGAACCGCTGACCGGTGCGCAGCGCGCCCGGGCGGCCGAAGGCCCATCGCGCCGCGCGCATCGCCGCCCGCTCGGCGGCATGCCCCTTCGCGGGCTTGAGCACGACCTTGGCGCCGTCCCGGGTCACGACGCCGCCCTCGACGACCCGCTCCCGCAGATGCACCAGCACCTCCGGGATGTCGATCGCCACCGGGCACACGTCGTAGCAGGCACCGCACAGCGAGGACGCGTACGGGAGCGAGGCGTCGATCTCGCTCTGGGTGCCGCGGAGTTGGGGGCTGAGGATCGCGCCGATCGGGCCCGGGTAGACCGAGCCGTAGGCGTGGCCGCCCGCCCGCTCGTACACCGGGCAGACGTTCAGACACGCCGAGCAGCGGATGCAGCGCAGGGCCTGGCGGCCCACCTCGTCGGCGAGCGTGTCGGTGCGGCCGTTGTCGATGAGCACCAGATGGAAGGTCTGGGGACCGTCCTCGTCCGTCGTGCCCGTCCAGGTGGAGGTGTACGGGTTCATGCGCTCGGCCGTGGAGGAGCGGGGGAGTGTCTGGAGGAAGACCTCCAGGTCCTGCCAGGTCGGCACGATCTTCTCGATGCCGACGACCGAGATCAGGGTCTCGGGGAGGGTCAGGCACATCCGGCCGTTGCCCTCGGACTCCACGACGACCAGCGTGCCCGTCTCGGCGACCATGAAGTTGGCGCCGGAGACGCCGACCTTGGCGCGCAGGAACTTCTCGCGCAGGTGCAGGCGGGCGGCCTCGGCCAGTTCGGCGGGCGTGTCGGTGAGGCCCTCGGGCGCCGGACGGCCCCACTCGCTCATCTCGCGCGCGAAGATGTCACGGATCTCGCCGCGGTTGCGGTGGATGGCCGGGACAAGGATGTGGGAGGGCCGGTCCTTGCCCAACTGCACGATGAGCTCGGCGAGATCGGTCTCGTAGGCGTTGATGCCCTCGGCTTCGAGTGCTTCGTTGAGGCCGATCTCCTGTGTGGCCATCGACTTGACCTTGACGACCTCGCTCTCGCCGGTCGCCTTGACGAGATACGTGACGATCCGGTTGGCCTCGTCCGCGTCGGCGGCCCAGTGCACGGTGCCGCCGGCCGCCGTGACCGACTCCTCCAACTGCACCAGGTAGCGGTCGAGATGACGGAGCGTGTGGTCCTTGATCTGCTTGCCGGCCTCGCGCAGCTCGGCCCAGTCGGAGACCTCCGCGACCGCGTTCGCGCGCTTGGCGCGGATGGTGTGGGTGGCGTGGCGCAGATTGCCGCGCAGGGTCTGGTTGTGGACGGCCTCGTGCGCGGCCTTCGGGAACGAGGGCATCCCGACGAAAGTCCCACCGCTCATGCGCTCGGCTCCTCTCCGCTGTGGCTGTTCATGCCGACGAACGTGCCGCTCATACGAGGGGCTCCTCCTCCGTGCTCGCCAGGATCTCCGCGATGTGCACCGGACGCATGTCCGTCCTGAGCCGGGTCATGGTGCCGCCGATGTGCATGAGACAGGAGTTGTCGGCGGCGCACAGCACGTCGGCGCCCGTCGACTCGGCGTTGCGCACCTTGTCGGCGCCCATAGCCGCCGATACATCGGAGTTCTTGACGGCGAACGTGCCGCCGAAGCCACAGCACTCATCCGCGCCGGGCAGCTCCTTCAGCTCAAGTCCCTTGACGGACTGGAGCAGTCGGCGCGGCCGGTCGCCGAGCCCGAGGCTCCGCAGCCCGTGACAGGTGGGGTGGTACGTGACGGTGTGCGGGTAGTACGCGCCCACGTCCGTCACCCCGAGCACGTCGACCAGGAATTCCGTGAGTTCGTACGTCTTCGGCACGACCGGTGCGAGCGTGGCCGCCAGGGTGTCCCCGCGGCCCTCGGCGCGGGCCCGTTCGCCCATCCGCGGATACAGCTCCCGCACCATCGCGCCGCACGATCCGGACGGGGTCACGATCGCTTCGTACCCCCCGAAGACATCGGAGAAATGCCGGGCCATCGGCTCGGCCTGGTGACGGTAGCCGGTGTTGTAGTGCGCCTGCCCGCAGCACGTCTGTGCCATCGGGAAGTCGACGTCCACGCCCAGCCTGGTCAGCAGTTTCACCACGGCACGGCCTGTGTCGGGATAGAGCGTGTCGTTGACACAGGTCAGGAACAGAGCGACACGCATCGCGGCTCCCTTGGGATCGATCATCGGATGAGTGCACCCTACGCGGCGCTGGGCTTTGCTGGAATGAGGTGCGCTGACTGTTGGTTGTCGGCTGATGGTCGTCTGTGGCTGGGCGCGCAGTTCCCCGCGCCCCTTTGGGGCGCCTGTGCCGGGGCGGGATTTCTTGTCATCGGTCCGCGATCCTGGCCTCGGCCGCCTGCCATGCCCCTGTGGGGGTTCGTGGCTCGTAGCGGGTCAACTGCTGGGTGTGTGTCAGCAGTTCGCGCATGGAGGTGCGGTCGGCGACCAGGCCGTGGGTGCGGGCCTGTACGAGTACGTTGCCCAGGGCCGCCGCTTCCGCCGGGCCCGCCACCACCGGGAGGCCACAGGCGTCGGCGGTCAGTTGGCACAGCAGGGCGTTGCGGGTGCCGCCGCCGACGATGTGGACGACGTCGACCGGGTGGTCGGCCAGTTCCTGGGCCTGGGTGATGGCCCGGCGGTGGGCGAGGGCGAGCGAGTCGAGGATGCAGCGCGTGATCTCCGCGGGCGACTCGGGCACGGGCTGCCCCGAATCCCGGCAGGCGTCGGCGATCCGGGCCGGCATGCGACCGGGGGCCAGGAAGGCGGCGTCGCCCGCGTCCACGACGGACCGCAGCGCCGGTACCTCGGCGGCGGCCGACAGAAGGTCCCCCAGGTTGGGGTCCCCCCATTCCCGTACGCACTCCTGGAGGAGCCAGAGCCCCATGATGTTCCGCAGATAGCGGACCGTGCCGTCCAGGCCCAGCTCGTTGGTGAAGTTGGCCGCGCGGCTCGCCTCGGTGAGGACCGGGGCCTCCAGCTCCAGGCCCGCCAGGGACCAGGTGCCGGTGCAGATGTAGGCGAAGCGCTCGCCGCCCATGGCCGGCACCGCGGCCACCGCGGAGGCGGTGTCGTGCGAGCCGACCGTCGTCACCGGCACCGGACCGGCCAGCCCGGTCTCGTCCAGCACGCTCTGCCGGAGCAGCCCCGCGGGATCCCCGGGCCGCCGCAGGGGTGCGAACAGCCCCAGGTCGACACCGAGGCGCTCCGCGACGTCGTACGACCAGTCACGGGTCCGCGGGTCGATCAGCTGGGTCGTGGAGGCGTTGGTGAGTTCCGTGCCAAGCACGCCCGTGAGCCAGTACGCCAGCAGGTCGGGGATGAGCAACAGGCGGCTCGCGTGGGCGAGTTGGGACGACGAGCGGGCCGCCACCAGCTGGTACAGGGTGTTGAAGGGCGCGTACTGGAGCCCGGTCGACGCGTACAGCTCGGCGGCGGGCACGGTGGCCCACACCTTCTCCGCGACACCCTGGGTGCGGGTGTCGCGGTAGTGCACCGGGTTGCCGAGGAGCGCCCCGTCGGCGTCGAGCAGGCCGTAGTCCACGGCCCAGCTGTCGATGCCGACGGAGTCGACCTGCCCTGCCGCGCGCAGCCCGTCGAGGATGCCCGCGTACAGCGCGAGGATGTCCCAGCGCAGCCCTTCGGGCGTCCGCACAGGCCGGTTCGGGAAGCGGTGTGCCTCCGTCAGCTCCAGCGAGTCGGGGCCCACGCGGCCGACCATGACGCGCCCGCTGGACGCGCCGAGGTCGACCGCGGCGTACGACTTCACAGCCGCCTCCTGAGGTTCGCTGTCGCTTCCTGAGTCACGTTCGTCACCGGAGGAACGCGGCGGCGACACCGGCGTCGACCGGGACGTGCAGACCGGTGGTGTGCGTGAGGTCGCCGCCCGTCAGGGCGAAGACGGCGTTCGCGACGTGCTCGGGCAGCACCTCGCGCTTGAGGATGGTCCGCTGGGCGTAGAACTCGCCGAGCTTCTCCTCCTCGATGCCGTACGTGGCCGCGCGCTGAGCGCCCCAGCCGCCCGCGAAGATCCCGGAGCCGCGCACGACCCCGTCGGGGTTGATGCCGTTGACCCGGATCCCGTGCTCGCCCAACTCGGCGGCCAGCAACCGCACCTGGTGGGCCTGGTCGGCCTTGGTGGCCGAGTACGCGATGTTGTTCGGACCGGCGAAGACGGCGTTCTTGGACGCGATGTAGATGACGTCCCCGCCGAGCCCCTGCGCGATCATCACCCGGGCCGCTTCGCGGGACACGAGGAAGGAGCCGCGGGCCATGATGTCGTGCTGGAGGTCCCAGTCCTTCGCCGTGGTCTCCAGGAGCGGCTTGGAGATGGAGATACCGGCGTTGTTCACGACCAGGTCGACACCGCCGAAGGCGAGCACCGCCGCCTTGAATGCCTCGGCGATCTGCTCCTCGGAGGTCACGTCCACGGTGACGGCGAGGGCCTTGTCGGGCCCGCCGAGCGCGGTCGCGACCTCGGCCGCGTTCTCCGCGTTCAGGTCCGCGATCACGACACACGCGCCCTCGGCCACCAGCCGCTCGGCGATCGCCTTGCCGATACCGCTGCCCGCACCCGTCACCAGCGCCACCCGCGTGGCGAGCGGCTTGGCCTTCGGCATCCGCTGGAGCTTGGCCTCCTCAAGAGCCCAGTACTCGATGCGGAACTTCTCCGACTCCTCGATCGGCGCGTACGTCGAGACGGCCTCGGCCCCGCGCATCACGTTGATCGCGTTGACGTAGAACTCGCCGGCCACGCGCGCGGTCTGCTTGTCCTTGCCGAAGCTGAACATGCCGACCCCGGGAACGAGCACGATCGCCGGGTCGGCGCCGCGCATCGCGGGGGAGTCGGGCAGGGCATGCCGCTGGTAGTAGGCGGCGTACTCCTCGCGGTACTCGGTGTGCAGTTCCTTGAGCCGTGCGATCGCCTCGTCCGGTTCGGCGGTCGGCGGCAGATCGAGGACGAGCGGCCTGACCTTCGTACGGAGGAAGTGGTCCGGGCAGGAGGTGCCGAGCGCGGCGAGCCGCGGGTGCTCGGCGCTCGCGAGGAAGTCGAGCACGACCTCGGAGTCGGTGAAGTGGCCGACCTGCGGACGGTCCCGCGAGGCCAGCGACCGGATCACGGGCGCGAGGGCGGCTGCCCGCTCCCGGCGCTCGACGCCGCCGAGAGCCGCGTACCCCTCGACGACCGGCCCGAAGGGCTCGTCCTTCCCACGCTCGGCGAGGAACTCCTCGGCGGTACGGATGATGTGCAGCGAGTTCCGCTCGCACTCCTCGGCCGTGTCGCCCCAGGCGGTGATGCCGTGCCCGCCGAGGACACAGCCGACGGCCTGCGGATTCGCCTCCTTCACGGCGGCGATGTCCAGACCGAGCTGGAACCCGGGCCGACGCCACGGCACCCACACCACGCTGTCCCCGAAGCACTCGGCGGTCAGCTTCTCCCCGTCGGCCGCACAGGCGAGGGCGATCCCGGAGTCGGGATGCAGATGATCCACATGCGCCGCGTCCACCAGCCCGTGCATGGCCGTGTCGATCGACGGAGCCGCCCCACCCTTCCCGTGCAGGCAGTAGTCGAACGCGGCCACCATCTCGTCCTCGCGCTCGACCCCCGGATACACGTCCTTCAGCGCCAGCAGCCGATCGATCCGCAACACCGCGAGCCCGGATTCTGTGAGTGTCCCCAGGTCGCCCCCCGACCCCTTGACCCACATCAACTCCACATCACCCCCGGTCACAGGATCGGTGTCGATGCCCTTCGCGGACGTGTTCCCGCCCGCATAGTTCGTATTCCGCGGATCAGCGCCAAGCCGATTCGACCGACCCAACAGAGCAACGGCTTCGGAATGGGGTGCCATGTTCCTAGTCCTTAGAAGAGTGAGTACACGTATTGATGGGGAGCGTGGGGCGCCCGTTCAGACTCGGGGCAGGGGAACCGCCCCGTCTTTCAGGGGCGCGGGGAACTGCGCGACCAGCCACATGCGACCCGCGGCCTGCAACGACCCGCACCAGGCGGACGGAACCCAGGGATCACGCCCCCCACCCCGCCTGCTGCCCACCAACCCGCTCGGCAGCGATCTTCTCCGCCCACCCGGAGCGGCGATACGCCGCCATCGGGTCCGCGTCCAACCCCAGCTCCTCACGAACCTCGGCCACCAACGGCCGTACATCCGTGTTGTACGCGTCCATGACGACAGCGTTCGCAGCCAGCACATCCCCCGACCGCTGGGCGACAACAAGCGCCTCGCGGTCCACCAGGAGCGCCTTCGCCGTGGCCTCCTGCACATTCATCACGGAACGAATGATCGCCGGGATCTTTGCCTCGATGTTGTGGCACTGGTCGAGCATGAACGCCACATCCGGACTGAACCCACCCCCACGAATCACCTCGTACATGATCCGGAACAACTGGAACGGATCGGCTGCCCCGACCATCAGGTCGTCATCCGCGTAGAACCGCGAGTTGAAGTCGAACGCCCCGAGCTTCCCCTCGCGCAGCAGCGTCGCGACGATGAACTCGATGTTGGTCCCGGGAGCGTGGTGCCCGGTGTCGACGACGACCTGCGCCTTGGGCCCGAGCTTCAGACAGTGGGCGTACGCCGTGCCCCAGTCCGGCACGTCCGTCGTATAGAAGGCGGGCTCGAAGAACTTGTACTCCAGCAGCATCCGCTGGTCGTCGCCGAGCCGCTCGTACACCCGGGCGAGCCCCTCGGCGAGCCGGTCCTGCCGCTCACGGATGTCGTCCTGGCCGGGATAGTTCGTACCGTCCGCGAACCACAGCTTCAGGTCCTTCGAACCCGTGGCGTCCATGATGTCGACGCATTCGAGCAGGTGGTCGAGCGCCTTGCGGCGCACCGCCGCGTCCGGGTGGCAGATGCTGCCCAGCTTGTAGTCGTCGTCCTGGAAGGTGTTGGAGTTGATCGCGCCGAGCTTCAGGCCGCGCTCCTCGGCGTGCTTCGCCAGCGCCGCGTAGTCATCGACCCTGTCCCAGGGGATGTGCAGCGCCACGGTCGGCGCGGCGCCCGTGAACTCGTGCACCTTCGCGGCGTCGTCCAGCTTTTCGAAAGGATCGCGCGGGACTCCGGGCTGCGCGAACACCTTGAAGCGGGTTCCCGAGTTCCCGTACGCCCATGACGGCGTCTCTACTGCCTGGGTCTTGAGGGCGGCCTTCACCGCGGCAAGCTCGGTCACTTCAGGGCTCCTGTGACTTCGGTTGTGACATCGGGTCCGAACGGCTTCAGCGCGACTTCCGCACGACGTGCAGCGCAAGGGTCAGTCTGAAACGATTCAGAACGCTGAAGCTATGAGCAGCCCGAAAGGCTGTCAACCCCTCCGACGAATACGTCTCTCCGTGACTCGGTTGTGACCTTTGGCTATCGAAAATTTCGGCCGGTACCCATTGACGTGACCTGGGCTACATGCCTAACGTCCCGGCAACCTAGTTGAAACCTTTCACGACGTCGTGAGGCCGCATCGCCCGCGTCGTTGAGGAGCCCTCATGACCCACCGGTCCGACGCGGGTCCGGCCCCCGTGCTGGCACTCAAGGACATCTCGAAGTCCTTCGGTGCCGTACGCGCCCTGCGGGACGTGTCCCTCGAACTCTTCCCCGGCGAAGTGCACGCACTCGCCGGAGAGAACGGCGCGGGCAAGTCGACCCTCATCAAGACGCTCGCCGGCGTGCACCGACCGGACGCCGGTCAGGTGCTCCTGGACGGCGAGCCCACCGTCTTCCACGGCCCCGCCGACGCCCGGGACGCGGGTATCGCGGTGATCTACCAGGAGCCCACGCTCTTCCCCGACCTGTCGATCGCCGAGAACATCTTCATGGGCCGTCAGCCGCGGCGCGCGCTCGGCCGGATCGACCACAAGGCCACGCACGCGTCGACCCTGGCCCTGATGAAGCGCCTCGGCGTCGAGCTCGACCCCGACCGCCCGGCCCGCGGCCTGTCCATCGCCGACCAGCAGATCGTCGAGATCGCCAAGGCGCTCTCCTTCGACGCACGCGTCCTGATCATGGACGAGCCGACCGCCGCCCTCACCGGCAGCGAGGTGGCCCGTCTGTTCGGAGTCGTGCGCACCCTGCGCGACCAGGGCTCGGCCGTGCTGTTCATCTCGCACCGCCTGGAGGAGATCTTCCAGATCTGCCGGCAGGTGACGACCCTTCGCGACGGCGCCCTGATCTCCAGCGAGCCGATCGACGGCATGACCGAGGACGACCTCGTACGCCGTATGGTCGGCCGCGATCTCGACGAGCTCTACCCCAAGCAGGACGTCCGGGCGGGCGAAGTCGCCCTGAGCGTACGGAGGCTGACCCGCGAGGGCGTCTTCACCGATGTCTCCTTCGACGTCCGCCGCGGCGAGATCGTCGGCCTCGCCGGACTTGTCGGCGCCGGGCGTACGGAGGTCGCCCGGGCCGTCTTCGGCGTCGACCGCTGGGACGCCGGAGAGGTCGAGATCGACGGCAGGAAGCTGAGGAACGGGGCGCCCTCCACGGCCATGGCCGCCGGGCTCGCCCTCGTCCCCGAGGACCGGCGCGCCCAGGGCCTGGTGATGGACATGTCCATCGAGCGCAACATCGGCCTCACCGGACTGCGTACGACCGTCAGGGCGGGCCTGATGGACCCGCGCGCCGAGCGCAGCCGCTCCCTCGACTGGGCCGTCAAGCTCCAGGTCAAGTACGCCCGGATCGCCGACACCGTCAACACCCTGTCCGGCGGCAACCAGCAGAAGGTCGTCCTCGCCAAGTGGCTCGCCACCGGCCCGAAGGTACTGATCGTCGACGAGCCGACCCGCGGCATCGACGTCGGTACGAAGGCCGAAGTGCACCGGCTGCTCAGCCAGTTGGCCGCGGACGGAGTCGCCGTCCTGATGATCTCCTCCGACCTGCCCGAGATCCTCGGCATGGCCGACCGGGTCCTCGTGATGCACGAGGGCCGGCTCACCGCCGAGATCCCACGCTCCGACGCCACCGAGGAAACCGTGATGGCCGCAGCCACCGGGAGGGCCGCCGCGTGACGGTCACCGCTCCCAATCCCGCCCCCGCCGCCGAGGTGCCCAAGTCCAGTGGCACCCGGCTGGTGGACCGCGTGTTCAAGATGCGTGAACTCGCCATCCTGGCCGTCTTCCTGGTGATGATCGTCATCACTCAGATCGGCAACAGCGACTTCCTGTCCGAGCAGGGCATCAAGGACCTCCTGCTGAACGCGACCATCCTCGTACTGGTCGCCACCGGCCAGTCGCTGGTCGTCATCACCCGCAACGTCGACCTGTCGGTCGGCTCGACGCTCGGCATCAGCGCCTTCGCGGCGGGCACCTACCTCCAGGGAGGCGGCAACTCCGTTGTCGCCGTGGCCCTCGCGGTCCTGCTCGGCATCGGCTGCGGACTGGTCAACGGACTGCTCGTCAGTCTCGGCCAGGTGCCCGCGCTGGTCGTCACCCTCGGCACGCTCTACATCATCCGCGGCATCGACTCCATCTGGGTCGGCTCCCGGCAGATCACCGCGGCGGGCCTGCCCGACGGATTCATCGACTTCGGCTCCGGCGGCCTCTCCGCCGTGCCGTGGCTGGCGATGATCGCGCTGGCGGTGCTGATCGCGACGGCGTACTACCTCAAGCACTTCGGCAGCGGCCGCGAGCTGTACGCGCTCGGCTCCAACCCGGAGGCCGCCCGCCTCGCCGGCATCCCCGTACGCAAGCGGATCCTCGCCGCCTACACCTTCTGCGGAGCCCTCGCGGGACTCGCGGGCGCGCTGTACCTCGCCCGGTTCGGCAACGTCGACTCCGGCACCGGCAACGGCTACGAACTCACCGTCGTCAGCGCGGTCGTGGTCGGCGGCGTCGTCTTCACCGGCGGCTCCGGCAGCGTCTACGGGGCGGCCCTCGGCGCGCTCCTCCTGACCTCCATCAACAGCGTGCTGCCCGCCCTCGGCGTCAGCTCGGTCTGGGTGCTCGCCATCAACGGCATCCTGCTCATCCTCGCCATCGCGGTCGACCGGATCGTCGCCCTGCGCGTGGCGACCGCACTGAAGAAGAGGAACGCCCGCCATGGCTGACTCCGCTCTCGCGCGCGCCGTCCGCTGGGACACGGTTGTCGGCGCCCTCCTCATCGTCGTCCTGCTGCTGTCCTTCACCACCGTGGACGGCTTCGGCAACGCCCTCAACCTGTCGTTCCTGATCGGCAACACGCTGCCCATCGCGCTGATCGCCCTGCCGATGACCCTGCTCGTGGTGTCCGGCGAGATCGACCTCTCGGTGGCCTCCACGGCCGGGTTGTCCGGCGCGGTGATGGGCGCCCTGTGGAACCAGGGCATGACGATCGAGACGATCATCCCGATCTGCCTGCTCCTCGGCGTGGTGTGCGGGCTGATCAACGGTCTGCTGGTGACACGGCTCGGACTGCCGTCCCTGGCCGTCACCATCGGTACCCTCGCCGCCTACCGGGGCATCGCGCAGATCGTCCTCGGCTCGGACGCGGTGACCGACTTCCCCACCCAGTACCTGGACTTCGCGTCCGGACGCATCGGCGACACCTTCGTCCCGTACGCGTTCCTGCCCTTCCTCGTGCTGCTCGCGATCGCCGTGGTCGCGCTGCACGCCACGCCGTTCGGGCGCTCGCTGTTCGCGATCGGTGCCAGTGAGGAGGCCGCGCGGTTCGCCGGCATCCGCGTCAAGCGGCAGAAGCTGATCCTGTTCACCCTGACCGGGCTCATGGCCTCGCTGACCGGCATCTTCTGGGCACTGCACTACGCCAGCGCCCGCTACGACAACGCCACAGGTCTCGAACTCTCCGTGGTGGCGGCGGTGCTGCTGGGCGGGATCGACTTCGACGGCGGCAAGGGCACGCTCGGCGGCGCGATCGCCGGGGTGTTTCTGCTCGGGGCGCTCCAGAACGTCATGAGTCTGCAGGACGTTTCGGCCCAGTCGCAGATCGTCGTCACCGGTGTGCTGCTGGTGCTGTCCGTGCTTGGACCGCGGGTCGCACGGCAGATCTCCATCGCCAGGGCGCAAAGGCTGACGTTGTAGCGCCGTTCCAAGGCTGCGGGCCGCACGTGGCTGGTCGCGCAGTTCCCCGCGCCCCTCACGGGGCGCACCGTACTCACCCCAGTAAAGGATCCCGCCATGCGCAAGTCATCCCTCCGTCGGGCCTGTGCGGCCCTGGCCGCCGTCACCTCTCTCGCCCTGGCGGCGACCGCCTGCGGTGGCGGCACCTCCAAGGACGATGTCAAGGAAGAGGGGGCCTCGAACGCCGCGGCCGGCAAGGCCGACCCGAACGCGGCCACCAAGAAGGGGCTGACCGTCGGCTTCCTGCCCAAGGCGGTCAACAACCCGTACTTCACCACCGCGGACAAGGGCGGCGAGAAGGCCCTCACCGAGCTGGGCTCGAAGTACAAGGAGGTCGGCACCAGCAGCGCCACGGACACCTCGGGCCAGGTGAGCTACGTCAACACGCTCACCCAGCAGCAGGTCGACGCGATGGCCGTCTCGGCGCAGGACCCGGGCGCCCTGTGCACCGCGCTCAAGCAGGCCATGAAGAACGGGGTCAAGGTCGTCACGTACGACTCCGACACCAAGGCCGACTGCCGCAACGCCTTCGTCTCGCAGGCCAGCGCCGAGGCCCTCGGCCGTACCGAGGTCCAGCTCCTCGCCGAACAGATCGGCTACAAGGGCGAGATCGCGATCCTGTCCGCCGCGCAGACCGCGACGAACCAGAACACCTGGATCGAGTTCATGAAGGACGAGCTCAAGGACCCCAAGTACAAGGACATGAAGCTGGTCAAGGTCGCGTACGGCAACGACGACGCCCAGCAGTCCTTCCAGCAGACGCAGGGCCTGCTCCAGGAGAACCCGAAGCTGGCCGGGATCATCTCCCCGACCACCGTCGGCATCAAGGCGGCCGCCCAGTACCTGTCCGGCTCGAAGTACAAGGGCAAGGTCAAGCTCACCGGCCTCGGCACCCCGAACGACATGCGCAAGTACGTGAAGAACGGCACCGTCGAGGCCTTCGAGCTGTGGGACCCGGCGAAGCTCGGCGAACTGGCCGCGCGTACTGCCGTCGCGCTGGCGTCCGGTCAGATCACCGGCAAGGAGGGCGAGACCTTCAAGGCCGGCGACATGGGCACCTTCACCATCGGCAAGGACGGCGTGATCGACCTCGGCAAGCCGACCGTCTTCGACAAGAAGAACATCGACCAGTTCGACTTCTGATCACCCGTCCCCCCACCGGGAGTTGCCCTTCATGCAGCGCGTCTGTTTCCTGCTCAAGGTCCGCGAGGACCGGCTCGACGAGTACCGCGAGCGGCATGCCGCCGTGTGGCCCGAGATGCTCGAAGCGCTCTCGGCCACCGGCTGGCACAACTACTCGCTCTTCCTTCGCGAGGACGGCCTGCTGGTCGGCTACTTGGAGACTGAGGACTTCGCGGCCGCGCAGGCAGGCATGGAGGCCGCCGAGGTCAACGCCCGTTGGCAGGCCGAGATGGCGCCGTTCTTCGAATCGCTGGACGGCGCCAGGCCCGACGAGGCCATGAAACCCCTCACCGAGGTGTTTCACCTCGCCTGATCCACCGTGCTCCTCCCCGCTCACCCGGCTCACTCAGGTCACCCAACTCACCCCGCTCTTCCCCTCGCTCGTTCTCCTCGTCCCGCAGCCCAGGAGCCCCGAACATGAAGAGACGCACCCTGCTGGCGACCGCCCTGCTCGGCAGCGTGGCGGCCCCCGGCATCGCCGGTACCGCCCGGGCCGCCGACCCCGGTCCCTCGGTCACCCGGACCGGCAACACCACGCTCGACGGCCAGGCCATCTTCTTCGTCTCCTACGACGGCCTCGTCAACAACAACTCGTTCCAGAAGAACGGCCTGCTGACCTACAAGGGCTACCAGTACGCCGTCTGGTACACCGCCGACCGCAACGCCGTCGTCGGCCGCCGTGTGCTCGGCGGGAGCACCTGGTCCACCGTCAAGGTCGGCCACACCCTGCGGTACAACGACTCGCACAACGTCATCTCGATGGGCGTCTCCAAGGTCGACGGCCGCCTCCACCTCAACATGGACTCCCACAGCGACGGCTTCACCTACGTGAAGTCGGTGGCCGGGCTGATGGACAACCCCGCCGGGCTGAGCTGGACCGCGAGCCGCTTCGGGGCACCGCAGTCCACCCTCGACGGGCTCGCCCTCACCTCGCAGTTCACGTACCCGCAGTTCATCTCCACTCCCGACGGAAAGCTCCAGCTGAGCTACCGGGTCGCGGTCTCCGGCAACGGCCGCAACGCCCTCGCCGAGTACGACGGGACGTCCTGGACCAGCCTCGGCGAGTGGACCAGCTCCACCGGCACGTACACCAGCGAGCACGGCTCCAGCACCGTCCGGAACATGTACCTGCACGGTATCGACTACGACAGGAACGGCCGGCTGCACTCCTTCTTCACCTGGCGCGAGCAGAACGGCGCCGTGATGTGCAACGGCGGCGGCATCACCAACCACGACACGGGCTATGTCTACTCGGACGACCGCGGCCGCACCTGGCGCAACAACGCGGGCACGGTGGTCGGCACCACCGGCGGCTCCGACAAGGTCGCCGTCACCGACAGCGGACTGGTGATCGACGCGATCAACCCGGACCACTCCCTGATGAACCAGGAGAGCCAGTTCACCGACTCGGCGGGCCGTCCGCACGCGATCATCAGCTACGTACCGGGCCGCTTCGGCCAGTGCACCACCAACTACGTCGCCGACCGGACGGCGAACGGCCGCGCCTTCCACGTCCGCAAGACATCCACCGGCACCTGGCGCAAGACCGAGATACCGGTCCCCCTGAACTCCAGCCAGCGCACCAAGCTGATCCTGGACAAGTACGACAACGCGTACGCCGTCCTGCCCTTCGGACGGATCGCCGCCGCGTCGGCCGCCTCCGGGCACACGGACTGGACGACACTGTTCGACGGCAGCGGCCTCAACGCCTTCGGTGAGGTCGTGGTCGACGAGACCCGGATCGCCCAGGACGGCGTGCTGTCGGTCCTCTACCAGGTGAAGTCCAGCGGTACGACGCCCTCGGCGCTCCATGTCGTCGACTTCAAGCTGCCCGCATGACGGAGTCCGTTCCAGGTGGGCGCGCGGGTAATGTGACTGCGTGCCCACCACTCCCAGTTCCCCGGAGGTAACCGCCTGATGGCCCAGTCGGTGGGTATCAAGGACGTCGCACGAGTCGCCGGAGTCTCCGTCGGCACGGTCTCGAACGTCATCAACCGCCCGGACACGGTCGCCTCCGAGACCCGTGCCCGTGTGCTCTCCGCCATCGACCGGCTCGGTTACGTCCGCAGCGAGTCGGCCCGGCAGCTGCGCGCCGGTCGCAGCCGGATCATGGGCCTCCTCGTCCTGGACATGGGCAACCCCTTCTTCGTGGACGTGGCCCGCGGCGCCGAGCGGGCCGCGCGCGAGGCCGGGCTCGGCGTGATGGTCTGCAACACCGCGCAGAGCGCCGCCGAGGAGGCCGACTATCTGTCGCTCTTCGCCGAGCAGCGCGTCCGGGGCGTTCTGCTGACCCCCGCCGACGCGACCGGGCGCAACATAGAGGCGTTCCGCCGCCACGGCATCCCCTTCGTGCTCGTCGACCGCGTCGCCGAGGGCACCACCGAGTGCTCGGTGTCGGTCGACGACGTGGCGGGCGGCGCACTCGCCGTACGGCATCTGATCGACGCGGGCCACCGCTCCATCGCGTATGTGAGCGGGCCGCCCGGCCTGAACCAGGTCAGGGACCGCCGTACGGGCGCCCTGAACGCGCTGGCCGAGGCGGGGCTCGGCCCGGAGTGCCTGCGCGAGCTGCCCACCGAGCGGCTCGACGTGGCCGCGGGCCGCGACGCGGGCGCCCGCCTCCTCGGCCTCGGCGACCGCCCGACCGCCGTGTTCTGCGCCAACGACCTGCTCGCCCTCGGCGTTCTGCAGGCCATGTTCGCGGCCGGTGTCAGCGTCCCGGACGACCTCGCGATCGTCGGCTACGACGACATCGAGTTCGCTGCCGCCGCGGCCGTCCCGCTGACGTCCGTACGGCAGCCCGCCGTGACCATGGGCGCGCTCGCCGCCTCGCTCCTCCTGGAGGAGACCGAGGCCGAGACCGCACCCACCCCGCACGAGCACCAGCGGGTGGTGCTCCAGCCGGAGCTGGTGGTGCGGCGCTCCAGCCTCCCGCCGCGCTGAGCGGTCGTTCAGTACGTTTGTGCCGACCGGCCTGATCGGCCGGTCAGTACGACTTTCTTGATCCCCGGGCTCGGTTCCCCGGAGAACTTGTGCTGAACTGGGTCGCGGTCAGGAATCCGTCCGTCTCGGGAGCCCCTTTTGAGCGCCAGTTACCGTCAGCCCGGTGTCGTCCTCAGCGACCGCCGTTTCACCGTGCCCCTCGATCACGACAACCCCGCCGGGGAGACGATCGAGCTGTACGCCCGTGAAGTGGTCGGCAGCGACAAGACGGACCGGGAACTGCCCTGGCTGGTGTACCTCCAGGGTGGCCCCGGCTTCGGGGCGAATCGTTTCGTCGGTAAGCAGGCCTGGCTCGGCCGAGCCCTGGAGGACTACCGCGTCCTGCTGCTCGACCAGCGCGGCACCGGCAGCTCCACGCCCGCCAACCGGCAGACCCTCCCGCTGCGCGGCGGCCCCCGCGAACAGGCCGACTACCTCGCGCTCTTCCGCGCCGACTCCATCGTCCGCGACTGCGAGGCGATCCGCCCGGCCGTCACCGGCGGCGCCCCCTGGGCCGTTCTCGGCCAGAGCTTCGGCGGCTTCTGCGCGACCCACTACCTCTCCACCGCGCCGGAGGGCCTCAGCACCGCCCTGATCACCGGCGGCCTGCCCACCCTCGACGGCCACGCCGACGACGTCTACCGGGCCGCCTACCCGCGCATCGAGCGCAAGGTCGCCGCCCACTACGCGCGTTACCCCCAGGACGTCGAGCGGGCCCGGCGCATCGCCGAGCACCTGCTGCGGCACGAGCCCGTCCTGAACGGCGGCTACCGCCTCACCGTCGAGGCCTTCCAGTCCCTCGGCATCCTCCTCGGCGGCAGCGAGGGCAGCCACCGCCTGCACTACCTCCTGGAGAACGCCTTCGTCCGCACCGCCCAGGGCCCGGCCCTCTCCGACGCCTTCCAGGAGGACGTCCAGTCCCTCCTGTCGTACGCAGGCCACCCGCTGTACGCACTGGTCCACGAGGCCTGCTACGCCCAGGGGGAGCGCCCCACCGCCTGGTCCGCCGAGCGGGTCCGCGCCGACTTCCCGCAGTTCGACGCGGCCAAGACCCTCGCGGGCGACGGCCCGGTCCTCTTCACCGGCGAGTCCGTCCACCCCTGGACCTTCGACTGCGACCCGGCCCTGCGCCCCCTCCGCGAAACGGCCGACCTCCTCGCCGAACGCACCGACTGGCCCTCGCTGTACGACGCCGACCGCCTCGCCGCCAACGAGGTCCCCGTCGCAGCGGCCGTCTACCACGACGACATGTACGTCGACACCGACCACGCCCTGAGCACGGCCCGTACGATCCGCGGCCTGCGCACCTACGTGACGAACGAGTTCGAGCACGACGGCGTCCGTGCGGGCGGCCCACGAGTCCTGGACCGCCTGATCGAACTGGCACGAGACGAGGCCTGACGCAGGCGCGCCTTGTCATGTGAGGGGGCGCGACCAGCCACATGCGGCCCGCGGACTTCCAACGACGTGGTCACTTAAACGCATAACCTACGACTATGACCGAGCCGACGAACAACCAGCTCAAGCCCATGCCCGAGGACTGGACGCGCGCGCTTGCCGTCGTCGCCCACCCCGACGACCTGGAATACGGCTGCTCCGCGGCGATCGCGTCGTGGACGGACGGCGGCCGCGAGATCGCCTACGTCCTCGCGACGCGAGGCGAGGCCGGGATCGACACCATGGAGCCGGCGAAGTGCGGCCCGCTGCGCGAGCAGGAGCAGCGGGCCAGCGCCGCCGTCGTGGGCGTCACCGAGGTGGAGTTCCTGGACCACAAGGACGGCGTCGTCGAGTACGGCACCGCCCTGAGGCGGGACATCGCGGCCGCGATCCGCAGGCACCGCCCCGAGTTGGTGATCACCCTCAACCACCGCGACACCTGGGGCGGGGTCGCCTGGAACACACCCGACCATGTCGCCGTGGGCCGGGCCACCCTGGACGCGGCCGGGGACGCCGGCAACCGCTGGATCTTCCCGGAGCCGGGCCTGGAGCCCTGGAACGGAGTGCGCTGGGTCGCCGTGGCGGGCTCCAGCACCCCCACGCACGCCGTGGACGCGACCCCGGGCATGGAGCGCGCGGTGCTCTCCCTGCTCGAACACCGCACCTACATCGAGGTGTTGACGGACGAGGACCCCGAGACGTACGTACGCTCCTTCCTCACCGGCTACGCACAGACCACCGGCGAACGCTTCGGCGGGAAGCCCGCGGTCGCCTTCGAGCTCTTCAGCCGATGAGTGAGGACGAGCGGCGGACGAAGACGGCCATGGGGGAGGATCTGGCCCTGGCCTTCGAGACCCACCGCGGCCGGCTCAGGTCCGTGGCCTACCGGATGCTCGGCTCGCTCAGCGAGGCCGACGACGCCGTCCAGGAGACCTGGCTCAGGCTCAGCCGCTCGGACATCTCCGAGGTGAGGAGTCTGGCCGCGTGGTTGACGACGGTGGTCGGCCGGATCTGCCTGGACATGCTGCGCTCGCGCACCTCACGACGCGAGGAGTCCCTCGACACCCACGTCCCGGACCCGGTGATCGACCGGCTCGACCGGATCGAACGGATCGACAGGGCCGACCGGCTCGATCCCGAGGAAGAGGTCGTGCGGGCGGACTCGGTCGGGATCGCACTGCTCATCGTCCTGGAGACCCTCGATCCCGCCGAACGCCTCGCGTTCGTCCTGCACGACATGTTCGCGGTGCCGTTCGACGACATCGCGCCGATCGTGGACCGCACTCCGGCCGCCACGCGTCAACTCGCCAGCCGTGCCAGGCGGCGGGTGCAGGGGGCGGCCCCGGTGCCCGACCCCGACCTGTCGAGGCAGCGGACGGTCCTCGACGCGTTCCTCGCCGCCTCGCGCGGCGGCGACTTCGAGGCTCTCGTCGCGGTGCTCCACCCGGAGGTGGTGCTGCGTGCCGACTCGGGTGCCCTCGTCGGAGGCACGGCGGCGTCGAAGCTGGTCCGCGGTGCCAAGGCGGTGGCCGAACAGGCGCTGCTGTTCCGGCAGTTCGCCGAGTACGCCAGGCCCGCCCTCGTCAATGGCGGGGTGGGGGTCGTCACGGCGCCCGACGGGCAGCCGCTGTCGGTCACCGCGCTCACGGTGGTGGACGGGAGGATCGTCGCCATGGACATCCTGTCGGACCCGGAGCGGCTCGCGGGCCTGGAGTTCGGAGGCGTACTGACGTGAGGCCGCTGTCGCGTTCAGGCGGCCACCGGCTCGCGCATCGTGCGCAGCGGGCCCACGATCCGTCCGTCCGGCAGGAGTTCGCCGGTGTCGTCGAAGACGATGGTGCCGTTGCACAGCAGGTTCCAGCCCTGTTCCGGATGGGCGGACACGATGACCGCGTCGTGGTGGTCGGAGCTGTCGGCGGTGGGGCACGTGGGCCAGTGGGTGCACATGACATCTCTCCGGGGTCTGTGAAGGGGCTCTTTCCTCCGTGATAGCGGAGTTTGTTTTCAGCTGTATTAGAGACGCCTCCGGCGCCGAAAACTCATCGGTGAGTTCGTTGCCCGCAAGGGAGTTGGATGTCCGGGAGGGGACTGGATGTCCGGGAGGCCGAACGGTCTCCCGGCCTCCGGTGATCGGTAAGCAGTTCGCGCTGCGTAGGGTGGGGACATGCAAGATGAAACCGGCACCGCGGCACCCGCCCCCACCGAACTGAAGGCGGACTGCACCCAGTGCTTCGGGCTGTGCTGTGTGGCGCTGCCCTTCTCCGCATCGGCGGACTTCGCGATCGACAAGGCGGCCGGAACCCCCTGCCGGAACCTCCGTACGGACAACCGCTGCGGCATCCACACGGAGCTGCGGCAGCGCGGCTTCAACGGCTGCACGGTCTACGACTGCTTCGGCGCGGGCCAGAAGGTCTCGCAGGTCACCTTCCAGGGCGCGGACTGGCGCTCGGGCTCCGGGGAGCGGGCCCGGCTCATGTTCGACGTGTTCCCGGTCGTACGCCGGCTCCACGAGCTTCTCCGGTACCTCACCGAGGCGTTGGACCTGCCCGCCGCCCGCCCGATCCACCCCGAACTGCGACGAGAGCTCGACAGGACCGAGGCGCTCACCCGCCGGGCCCCGGAAGAGCTCGCCGAGCTGGACGTGTCGTCGATCCGCCAGGACGTCAACGTCCTGCTGCTGCGCGCGAGCGAGCTGGCGCGTGCCGGCCTCGGCCGGGGCAGGAAGAAGGAGCGCCGGGGCGCCGACCTCATGGGCGCCCGGCTCAAGGGCGCCGACCTGAGAGGCGCCAACCTCCGCGGCGCGTACCTGATCGCCGCCGACCTGACGGGCGCCGATCTGCGGAGCGCGGACCTGATCGGCGCAGACCTGCGCGACACCGATCTCACGGACGCCGACCTGACCGACGCGCTCTTCCTCACCCAGCCGCAGGTCAACGCGGCGAAGGGCAGTCCCGGTACCAGGCTTCCGGCGTCAGTCACCCGCCCCGGTCACTGGACACCGTGAAGCCGAGGTCGTCTCGGACACGGCCGGGATCTCCGGCCGCGCGGGAGCCGCGGGGGAGCGGCGGTCGAGATGGAGCGTCAGCCCCTCCGGCATCAGTGTGAGCCGCTCGGCCACCCGCAGCCGGTACGCCGGATCCGGCCGCAGCTCGTAGCGGCGCAGCAGCAGCCCCAGCACCAGCGTCGCCTCGTGCAGCGCGAACTGCCGTCCGATGCACGCCCGCGCACCGGTGCCGAACGGCTTGAACGTGTGCGCGGCCCGGGCCCGTACGGCACCCGGCTCGAAGCGGTCGGGATCGAAGCCCTCCGTGTCCGCGCCCCACACCTCGGGGTCGCGGTGCAGCAGCGGGATCAGGACCAGGGCCCACGCGCCCCGACGCATTGGATGGACACCGCCGAGGACCGTGTCCTCCTTGGCCTCGCGCGCGTACGCGGGCGCCGTCGGCCACAGACGCAGCGACTCGTCGAGCACCCGCCGTACGTACCGGAGCCTGGCGACCTGGTCGTAGGCGGGTTGTGGTGTGTCGCCCCAGACGCGGTCGACCTCCGCGCGGGCGCGGGCGGCGATGTCGGGGTGCTGCGCGAGGTAGTGCAGGGCGAAGGAGAGCGCGCCTGACGTGGTCTCGTGGCCCGCGATCAGGAAGGTGATGACCTGGCGGCGGATGTTCTCCGGCGTGAGGCGCTCGCCCGTCTCGGGATGTGCCGTGTCCAGCATCCGGTCCAGCAGGTCGCCTTCCCCGGCGGGCCCGTTGATGCGGGCCTCGACCACGTCGTCGACCGTGCGGTTGAGGTACGCCACGTCGGTGTCGTTGCGGCGGGTGGCGGAGCGCATCAGCACCGGGGCCAACGGCACGGGGACGACGTTGAGCCGCTGCGCGTACATCAGGGCGCCCACCATGGCCGTGACGAAGGGGTGCGGCCGGGTGCGTTCGAACGAGCCGAAGTCGTGGCCGAAGCCGGTGCGGGCGATCGTCTCCAGCGTCAGCTTGGTCATGTCGCCGGGCACGTCGACGGCCCGGCCCGCCGCCCGCTCGCCGTCCCAGCGGTCCGTCAGCCGGCCCGTCACCTCCAGCATCATCGCGTGGTAGCTCTCCATCGCGTCGCGGCTGAAGCCGGGCGCCAGCACGTCGTGCGCCAGCTGCCAGTTGGGCTCGTGGTTGTACGCGGTGAACAGGCCGTCCCCGGCGACCGGCCGGAGGTTGGCGACCCCCAGCCCCACGTGCTTGGCGAACCGCGACTCGTCCGCCATCTCGCCCGAGAGCCTCGCGCCCCACACGAAGACGATCTCCTTGCCGAACCCCTTGCGCCGGAAGATCGGCCCGAGCTGCCGTCCGACACGCAGCGAATCCTGCAACGGGGTGCGGAGGTTGACGCCGACGACGTCACCGACCAACGGCACGCGGTGCGGCGGACGCGGGATGCGATGCAGCTCGGGCCAGCCCAGCTCGGCACTGCGGAACCCCTTCGGCAGCGCGTTCCTCGTCGTCCCCGCCATCACGCCATCTCCCTTGTGCCGAGCGCCGGTTGGGCTTGTTGTACGCGGATTCAATAGCGGCTCCCAGTGTGATCCCGCTGTTGAACCGACGTCAAGTAAGGTGCGGACATGGCCGCCAACGAGGGGGAGCGCACACGCCGTCGGCTCAGCACCGAGGAGCGCCGTGAGCAGCTGCTCTCGGTCGGGGCGCGGCTGTTCTCGGAGAGTCCGTACGAGGACGTGTGGATCGAGCAGGTCGCCGAACTCGCGGGCGTCTCACGCGGGTTGCTGTACCACTACTTCCCGACCAAGCGGGACTTCTTCGCGGCCGTCGTGGAGCGCGAGAGCAAGCGGATGCTGCGGGTCACCGCCGCCGTGCCCGGTGTGCCGGTGCGTGAACAGATCGACGCCGGACTCGACACCTTCCTGGAGTACGTCCAGGCGCACGCGCACGGCTTCCGGGCCTTCCATCGCGCCGAGGCGGCGGGGGACCAGGCCGTGCGCAGGGTGTACCGCGAGACGCTCGCCGCCCAGCAGCGGCAGATCCTGGAGGCGCTCGCGGCGGACCCGGAGACCGCCTGGACCGAGGAGGACCTGCCGGCGCTGCGGATCGCCGTGCGGGGCTGGCTCGCCTTCATGGCGGCGGCCTGTCTGGAGTGGCTCAAGGAGCCCGGCCTGTCCCGGGATCAGGTGCGCGACCTGTGCGCACGGGCGCTGTTGGGTGCCATCACTCCGTGAATTCCCCGTCACCAAGGTGTGACGACCGGTTCCGCGTGGTTGGCGTACACCCCGATCTTCGATAGGTTAGGCAAGGCTTACCTAAGGGAGGTTTGGGATGGGTGACCGTCACAGCTGGACGGCCGCGCCGGCCACGGCACAGCGTGCCCGGTCCGTGCTCGCCGCGGCATGGTCCTGCGCGGTGACCGCGGAGGGCGGTCGGGAGGAGTTCATCGGCGTACACACCGTCGCCGAGGACGGCCGGGTGCTGCTGCACCTGCCGGACGACAGCACGCTGGCCGCGGCCGCGATCTGCGCGCCGCGCGGAGAGCCGTCCGCCGTCCTGGAGTTCGCCGACGTGGCGCCCGTCCCCGTACGGCACCGGATCCGCGCCAGGCTCTGGATGGCCGGCTGGTTCGCGCCCGAGGAAGGGCACTTGGCGTTCCACACCACGCGCGCCGTGCTCCGCGAGCCCGGCGGGGCGGTCGTCGTCGACCTCGACGAGTTCGCCATCGCCGAACCCGACCCGCTGGCCCTCGCGGAGGCGCAGCTGCTGACGCACCTCGCCGACGCCCACCCGGACGCGGTCGAGCGGCTGACCCGCCTCGTCGAACCGGACAGCCTGCACGGTGCCGTGCGCGTACAGCCGCTCGCCGTCGACCGGCACGGACTGACGCTGCGCATCGAGCGTGCGCGCGGGCACGGCGACGTACGGCTGCCCTTCCACCGGCCCGCCGACGACGTCGGACAGCTCACCGAGCGCATGCACGTCCTGCTCACACAGGCGAGCAGCGCGAGCTGCCCGCGCGCGCTGCAGCGACAGCGCACGGAGGGTGACGGATGAGGTGAACACTCCGGCCGCGGGCCGGAGCCGCTTTCACCACTCGCCGTCCACGACGGGCTTGCCCGGCGCGTCTCCCAGCGGCTTGACCTGCTGGGGCGACGGCGGCTGCCACGGCGTGTGGTCGTCGCCGAGCCAGTCGCCGACCGGCTTGACGTCGCCGAGCGTGTCCGTGGGATCGAGGTCCGCGGCGTCCTGGTCGTAGTAGTCGAACCAGGGCAGTCCGGCCCGGGTGTAGGCCGCGCGGTCGACGGGCGACGCCGGGGGTGCCTCGCCCGTGATGCGGCGCCACTCGGGCGGCGTCACGAGGTGCACGAAGACCCGGCCGGCCGCAGTGGTCGCCCAGTCCGACAACGGACGGTCGTCCTTGTAGACCTCCTGGCGCATCGAACCGCCGACGCCGAGACCCATCGCCGCCGCGGCCCGCGGCGCACCGCCCGCAGGCGCCGGAGCCGGAGCACCCCACTGGGGCGCGGAACCGGGCGCCATGGGCATCGCCGCGCCGTAACCGGCCGCCTCGGCGCTCCTGCGGCGCTGCTCGGCCGCCTCGGCCAGCCGGCGCTGCTCCTCACGCCAGGCGTGCAGTGCGGTGTCGTTCAGCGGGAACGACTGCAGCTGTACGCCGCCCCACACCTCCTCGCCGGTGACCTGGCCCTCGACCGTGGCACCGAGACCGAGCGGCACCGCCACGAACTGACGGACCGTGCCCTTCCCGGAGTTGATGCCGTCGAGCCACGGCTGACGGGGCAGGACCACGTAGTTCTGCGGCTTCCGCGCCGGCCGGGGACTCCACGGCTTGCCGGAGACCGCGCACACCTTTCCGACGCCCACCTGGAGAGCGGCCGGTTCCGACGTACCGCCGAAGCTCAGCCACATCGCCTCGCGCAGATACACCGGCAGCATCACCCCGCCACGCGCCAGCCACTCGGCGGGCACCGTCTCCGGGTAGTCCTCCACGCGCCGCAGCGGGAACTCGCCGAGCCCCGGGGGCAGGGGGTGCGTACCCGTCTCGGGCAGGCGCAGGGTGCGGATGAACCGGACCTGCACACCGCCCGCCAGCCGCAGTGAGTTCCCGTCGATCCGCACGGTGCCGTCGGCCATCCGTAACTCCCTCTGTCGTCATACAGATATGTCGTTCCGCGATCGCCGTGCGCGTACGTCCCTCGTCGGGAGGGACGTACACGCACGGCGCTCAACTCGTCACGTAGTACGACGTGAGGGGGCGTTACGGTTCCGCCGGGCGGAGCGCAGCCGTCGGCGCAGGCGGTCCAGGCGCGGCATGCGCTCGCGCTGTTCCTGCGTGCAGCGGTCCAGTTCCTCCAGGAGCCGGCGCGAGCGGTGCTCCATGTCGAGTTCGTCGAGTATCCGTGTGACCTCGGTGAGGACGGCCCCGTGCAACTGCCACTGCCGGGCGTCCCGCTGGACCTCCTCCAGGAGAAGCTGGGCCAGCTTTTCGCGGGTGGCGGTCGCGGCCACGAGCTCGGAGGCGAGCCGGGACTCCGCCGACTCTGCGCTGTGACTGACATCGGTGGTGACGAGGACGGCGAAGCTGACCACGGCGTCGCCGACCTCCGCCAGCAACTGCTCCAGGGTCGCCCCGATCTCCGCCTCGAACAACGGCTCGGGCGCCCGCTCCTTGGCGAGGTCCGTGAGGGTGCGCGCGAGCACCCGCAGGACCACCGTGCAGATCTCCAGCGTGTCGAGGCCGGTGCGCAGCACGACCCGGTGCAGCAGTCCCTCCCGTACACGCGGATTGAGCCGCAGGCTGTCCTCGGCCTGTTTGAGGGCCGCGTCCACCTCGACGATGTCGTGGTCCAGCTCCCGTGCCTCGTGGAGCCGCGCCGCCGCGACCGCCACCGGAGGGCGGCCGGCGGCCTCCTCGCCCACGCGCAGCAGCAACTGCCGCATCCGGCGCGCCAGATCCTCGATGGACTCGCCCGCCGCGCCGACCCACACCGGGGGAGCGAACAGCAGATTGCAGCCGAGCCCCACCAGAGCGCCGATCAGCGTCTCCAGGATCCGCGCCCAGGCCGTGTCGCCGACCCGGGTGACGCCGAGGACCAGCATGGCGCTGATCGCCACCTCGGGCACGAACTCGCTCACCCGCACCAGGTGCCCGACGGCCAGCGAGGCAAGGATGAGCAGCCCGAGACTCCACCAGGTCAGCCCCACGAGCGCGCTGAAGACGATGGCGACGAGGACGCCCGCCACCACGGCGTTGACGCGGCGTATGCCGGTCGTGAGGGTGGCGTAGAGCGTGACCTGGACGACGAGGAGCGCGGTCAGGGGAGCGGTGAGAGGAGCGGCCTCGGGACTGAACCGCAGCGCCACGACGTACGCGATCGTCGCGGCGGCCGCGGAACGGACCGTCTGGACGAACACCGGCTCCTGGCGCCACTTCGCGACCCGGGCCCTGCCCGCGGCCCACGCCTCACGTACATCTCGCATCCTTGGGCACTTCCCGTTCCACAGCCGCACCGAACTCGTCCAGACGGCGCAGCTCACCCGAGACGACGGCAAGGAGGCACAGGCCGAGCGGCCAGTCTGACACGGCCGGGAACGCGTTGAACACGGCCGTTCGTGCCCCACTCGGCGGCCTTCCCTGAGGAAAACCACAGGTGTGCCCACACGGCTGACCTCAGAGGAAAGCGGGGGTGTGCCGGATGGTCCGGGCTGCGCCCGCGCGCAAGCATTGGATCATGAAATGGCATAGGTCAGGATTCGTCTTAACCCTGCTCGTCTGCCTCGGCATCGTGGCCTCCGGCACGACACCGGCGTCGGCCGCGTCCACGGACAGAGAGGTCGTCGAGGCCCTCCAGCGCGGCGCCCATCCGCTGCGTACCGTCGAACCGCGGGGCGACACCGGTGATCTCCGCCCCCTCGCCCGCATGATCGGCGACGCACGCGTCGTCGGCCTGGGCGAGGCCACCCACAGCACACACGACTTCTTCGCCATGAAGCACCGCGTCTTCCGCCACCTCGTCGAGGAGAAGGGCTTCCGCACCTTCGCCCTGGAGGCCAGTTGGAGCACGGGCCTGCGCCTCAACGACTACGTCCTGTACGGCACGGGCGACCCCCGGCGCATCATGCGGGACGAGTTCCAGCGCGACTACCGGCTGTGGAACAACGCCGAGTATCTGGAACTGCTCGAGTGGATGCGCGCGTACAACCGCCAACACCCCGACGATCCGGTGCGGTTCATGGGCGACGACTTCGCCTACAACGGCCCCGAGCTGTACGACATGGTCACCGAGTATGTGGCCCGCGACCACCCGGGCCTGCTGGACCGTGTGAACAGGCTCTACCGCGGCCTGCGCCCGACCGTCCAGGCCGGTGAGTACATCGAGCGGTACCTGAACCGTCCGCTCGCCGAGCGCAAGGAGATGGCGGTCAGGACCGGTGAGGCACTTGAGCTGATCAAGGGCGCCGGTGGGTCCGGCGAGGCGTACGACTGGGCGGTCCAGCACGCGACGGCCATCGACCAGACGGCCCGCGGGTACGACTTCGACGCCGATGACCCCGAACAGGTCGCCGCCTGCATGCTCTACCGCGACCGGATCATGGCGGACAACGTGGCCTGGTGGCAGCGGCACACCGGCACCAAGGTCCTGCTGTCGGCCCACAACGCCCACGTCGGCTATGTGACGCACGAGCCGGAGCACTACCCGAAGATGCAGGGCGCGTTCCTGCGTGACGAACTGGGCCGTGCGTACGTCAGCGTCGGATTCACCTTCGACCGGGGCTCGTTCAACGCGACAGGACCGGACGGCAGGCTCCAGCGCTTCACGGTGGGTCCGGCGGCCCCGGGGAGCAACGAAGCCACCCTGGACCGCGTGCGCCACCGCGACTACGTACTCGATCTGCGCACCGCCCCGGCCGCCGCCCGTACATGGCTGTCGACGGCCAGGCCGACGCGCAGCATCGGCACGGACTACCCGGAAGCGGACCGCGACATCGCACTCGCCCCGAGCCACGACATCCTCATCCACCTTCACCGGGTGGAGGCCTCGCGGCTGCGGGACGGCTAGGAGCCGCGACCGGTTCAGGCGTACAGCCTGTCCAGGAAGGCCGACAGATGGCCGGTCGCGCGGGTGATCTGCTGTTCCAGCTTGAGGCTCTCCTCGATACGGGACCCGGAGTCGAGCTGCTTCCTGCCGCGCAGGTACAGGGAACAGGAGAGGTCGGCGCACATGTAGATGCCGACCGAGTTGCCCTCGCGACCGGCCGCGCCCACCTTGCGGGCCGTCATCAGGGAGACGCCGTTGCCCGGGTGGGTCGTCAGACAGACCGAGCACATGCTGCGGTGCAGGAAGCCGCGTTGCCGGGAGGGGAAGCGCAGGGTCACACCGGTGGGCCGGCCGGCCCGCTCGGCCACCAGGTAGCTGCGGTCGGGTGCTCCGGGATCTCGCCAGCCCAGGAAGTCCAGGTCGTCCCACGGTCGTTCCGCCAGATCGCGCGGTACCGCCAGGCGTTTGGCCTCGCCCTTGGAGCAGTTGACAAATGAGTTGCGGATGTCCTGCTCGGAGAGTGGTCTCATCGTGAAGGGTTCTCCTGGCGAGTCGGTAGTCGGTAGTCGGTAGTCGGTAATCGGCAGGTCGGTTGTCGGTTGCGGGGAAACCTAGGATGCCTAGGTTTTGGCCTAGGGTATGTAGTCGTGCCGAGGGGGATCCAATGAATTTCGGGGGCACCCGAGAAGGCTCACCGCGGGCGCGGGCCCTGCGTCATGTCGCGGCGCTGTCGTCCGGGCCCGCCCTCGACCCGGCACTGCGAGTGACCCTGAATCTGCACCCGGACCGCCTGGTGCGCGGGCGCCCGATCCTGGAGGCGCTGGCCGAGGACGGCACGTACCGCTCGCAGTTCGTCACGGGCACCAGCAACGGCGGCTTGACGGCCCATCCCGGCGGCGACCGCTGGCGCTGGGAGAGCAGGATGTTCGGCGGGGCGTACGACACGGCGGCCCCGCAGGAGCGGCCGGTGTACGGAGCGCTGGACTTCCGGCACCAAGTGGTCGGCGCCGCACCGAGATTCGGCTCCGCGCACTTCCGGCTGGCCTCGGACGCACTGTGGCGCGCCACGTTCTGCTATCCGGACAGTTCCGTCGATCCCACGGCGTTCGGGGTCGCCGACGGGATGTCCCTCATCGGCCTGGCCGAGGCGGACGACCGGGACGCCCTCGACGACTACATCGAGGTGCAGGTGCACGGACGGGTCGCCCTGGACCGGGACATGGAGGCGCTGGTCCTGGACCCCTGCTACCGCGGCACCCCTGTCGAGGCCGCGGCCCTGCGGCTGCCCTGCCCGGTCGAATGGCACCCCGGCTACCGGCTCTCCGTCGAGGAGTTGAGCCGCCACCCGGACTTCCGCGGTGCGCGGTACGTCGAGTTGGGGGAGCGGATCGCCGAGGACGGGCACCTCGACCCGCGGGTCATCGGCGATGCCGCCCGCACGGGGCGTCACGATCCGCAGGACCTGAAGAAGGTGTGGCACTGCCTGGCCAGGTTCGGGGCACCAGCCGGACGAACCGCTCCGATCGGCGAGACCGCGGGCCGGGCGGCTCGCTAGTCGAGGGGAGTGGTGGCCGGTGGCCAGGTGCCAGGGGTGAGCACGCCCAGGGCGTAGGCGCGGGCGACCAGTTCCGTGCGGTTGGCCGCGTTCCAGCGGCGGGTCAGGCGGCGCAGATGGTAGTTGACGCCGTCCACGGTGAGGCCGGTCTCGCGGGCGGCGTGCGCGGTGGTCGCGCCGCCCGCGAGCAGGGCCAGGATGCGGGCCTCGGCCGGAGTGGCGGGCGGCTCGGCGGGAGCCGGTGCCGGCGTCCCCGGCTCGCGTTCGCCGAGCACTCGCAGCAGGACGAGCAGCGTGGTGGTCGCGTCGACGGTGTCGCTGACCGGGTCTGCCGTCAGCTCGCCGTACCGCTCGGTGCCGCCGGGGGTCCGCCAGCGGACCGAGATCTGGTAGCGCGAGCGATGACGCAGACGCAGCGCCTCGGCGATGCGCTCCACCTGCGTCGCCTCCTGGGGCTGGAAGAGATCCAGTACGTCCCGGCCGCGGAGGCCGCCCGGAGTCGCACCCCGTTCCGCCGCCATCGCCGGGTTGGCCAGGATGATCGCCCCGTAGACGTCACACACCGCGATGGGCATCGGGATGCGGTCGAAGAGGGTCATGGCCCGGTTGCGCCAGACCACCGCGGACTCGGGAGGTACGTCGGGCATGGTCAGGCGTCGTCGTCGCTGTCGTCGTCGTCCGGGTGTGCGTCCGCGTTGGACAGGCGCAGCGCGAGGGTGCGCAGGAGTTCGGTGCTCTTGATCTCGGTCCGGCCCGTGTCGTGGACCTCGGCGAGTTCCGAGAACAGGAAGGCGAAGGCGCCGACCAGGGAGATCGCCGCGGGCATCAGGGCGTCGATGACGGCCTGACCCGCCTCGGCCGGGGTCGCGTCGCCGGGGACCTCGACCGACGGGAACACCTCGGTGACCAGCCTGCCGAGCTGTGCCTCTCCGGCGTCTATGTCGACCTCGACGTCCTCGTTGAGCCTGCGCACCATCTCCTGGGTCTCGGTGAGGACGCCGATGGCTCGCAGGATGATCTCGCTCTGTTCCATGTGGCGGAGCCTATGCGCTCCGCTTGGTCGGCGGGGAAAGCGTGCTGGGCGTTGTGATTCGGGTGCGGGTCGGATCGGGCTGGTCGCGCAGTTCCCCGCGCCCCTGGGTGGGAAGGGGTGCCCCGAGTTGCAAGGGGCGCCGGACAGAAAGCGCTACACGATCATGTAGCTCTGTGGTGCGAACGGGCGCGAGGGCTGGTTGAAGCTGGGACAGCCGTGACTTCCGTACCACGAAAGGCAGTTGTCGCGTCATGACCCCCACCGTGTCGCATCCGCATGTTGTCGGGACCCTTGATGGTGTTCCTGTTGTCGATATCTCCGCCGTCGGACCGGGCCGCACCCCACTGCAGCAGGTCATGGAGTTGAGCCGGGCCCACGGGCCGGTGCTCGTGCGGCGGCTGCACGGGCGGGACACCCTGTTCGTGAGCGACCTTGAACTGGTGACCGAACTCGCAGACGAGACGCGGTTCGCCAAGCATGTCGGGCCCGCTCTGGAGAACGTGCGGGAGTTCGCCGCGGACGGGCTCTTCACGGCGTACAACGACGAGCCGAACTGGGCCAAGGCGCACGACATCCTGATGCCGGCCTTCGCGCTCGGGTCGATGCGGACGTATCACCCGGTGATGCTGAAGGTGGCGCGCAGGCTGATCGACTCGTGGGATCGCGGCGCCCGCGACGGGTCTCCGGTGAACGTTCCGGACGACATGACGCGGATGACGCTCGACACCATCGGTCTTGCCGGGTTCGGCTACGACTTCGGATCCTTCGAGCGGGACGAGCCGCATCCGTTCGTCGAGGCCATGGTCAGGTGCCTGGAGTGGAGCATGACCAGGCTGAGTCGCCTCCCCGGCCAGGACCACTCCGCGGCGGACGCGGCCTTCCAGGGCGACGCCGACTACCTGGCGCAGGTGGTCGACGACGTGATCGAGGCCCGCGTCTCCGAAGGAGAGGACACCGCCGAGGACCTGCTCGGACTCATGCTCTCGGCCGAGCACCCCGTCGACGGGACCACACTCGACACCGCCAACATCCGCAACCAGGTGATCACCTTCCTGATCGCGGGCCACGAGACCACGTCCGGCGCCATGTCGTTCGCCCTCCACCACCTCGCCAAGCACCCCGCCGTGCTCCAGCTCGTACAGCGCGAGGTGGACGCGCTGTGGGGCGACGCGGCCGACCCCGAGCCGACGTTCGACGAGGTCGGGCAGCTCGCGTACACCCGGCAGGTGCTCAACGAGGCGCTGCGGCTGTGGCCGACGGCCGCCGTGTTCGGTCGGCACGCACGTGAGGACACGCTCCTCGGCGGGCGGATCCGGCTGAGCGCCGGGCAGGGCGTCATGGTGCTCGCTCCGATGCTGCACCGGCAGCCGGTCTGGGGCGACAACCCCGAGCTGTTCGACCCCTCGCGCTTCACACCGGAGGCGGAGGCCGCGCGCTCCCCGCACGCGTTCAAGCCGTTCGGCACCGGTGAACGCGCCTGTATCGGGCGGCAGTTCGCGCTCCACGAGGCGACCATGCTGCTGGCGATGCTCGTCCACCGCTACCGGCTGAACGACCACGCCGACTACCGGCTCACGGTCAAGGAGACGCTGACGCTCAAGCCCGACGGCTTCACGCTCACGCTCACCCCGCGCACGACGGCCGACCGGGAGCACGCCCAACTGCCCGGCGTCGCACGGCGGCAGGACACGGTGGCCGACGAGAGGGCGCTGCCCTCCCGGGTGCGCCCCGGCACCCGAGCGCTCTTCCTGCACGGCAGCAACTACGGGACCTGTCGTGAGTTCGCCGCCCAACTGGCCGACGAGGCAGCCGTGTTGGGGTGCGAGACCGAGGTGGCGGCGCTGGACGCGTATGCCGCCGGGCTGCCCACGGACCGCCCCGTCGTCATCACCGCGGCCTCCTACAACGGCCGGCCCACCGACGACGCCACCGCCTTCGCCGCCTGGCTCGACGAGGCCCCGGCCGCGCCGGACCTGACGTACGCGGTCCTGGGTGTCGGCGACCGCAACTGGGCCGCCACCTACCAGCACTTCCCCACCCGCATCGACGACCGGCTGGCCGAACTGGGCGGGACCCGGCTCCTGGACCGCACGGCCGCCGACGCCTCCGGCGACCTCGGCGGGACCGTCCGCGGCTTCACCGCAGAGCTGCGCACGGCCCTGCTGGAGAAGTACGGCGACCCGGACGCCACGGACGACACCGCACAGGGCGACACGGTGGCCGCCTACGAGGTCCGTACGCTGACCGGCGGCCCCCTCGACGCGCTCGCCGCCCGGCACGACCTCGTCCCCATGACGGTCACCGAGGCCCACGACCTCACCGCCCCCGGCCACCCGCGCACGAAGCGCTTCGTGCGGCTCGCCCTGCCCGACGGCACGGCCTACCGCACGGGCGACCACCTCACCGTGCTGCCCGTCAACTCGCCGGAACTCGTCGAGAGGGCGGCGGCCGCGCTCGGTGTGGATCTCGACGCCGTGCTCGACATCCGGGCGAGCCGTCCGCGCCGCGACGGCATCGCGGTGGACCGTCCATTGACGGTACGTCAACTGCTCGCGCATCACGTGGAGTTGCAGGAGCGTCCCACCGCCGACCGGGTGGCGGTGCTCGCCGCCGCCAATCCGTGCCCGCCCGAACGGGCCGCCCTCGCCAAGGTCCAGGACTCCGATCCGCGGACCCTGATCGAGCTCGTCGAGGCGTACCCCGCACTGCGCGGAGCACTGGACTGGCCGCTGCTGCTCGAAGAGATCCTCACGCCGCTGCGCCCCCGCACCTACTCGATCTCGTCCTCGCCCGCCACCGACCCTTCCCACGCCGACCTGATGGTCTCGCTGCTGGAGGCGCCGGCCCGCTCGGGGAACGGCGTCCACACAGGGACCGGCTCCGGTCATCTGAGCGCGGTCAAGCCGGGCGACACCGTGCTGGCCCGGATCCAGCCGTGCCGGGAGGCCTTCCGCGTCGACCACTCGGCACCGGTCGTCATGGTGGCCGCGGGAACGGGCCTCGCCCCCTTCCGCGGAGCCATCGCGGACCGCGCCGCGGCCGGCGCCCAACTGGCGCCCGCTCTCTGCTACTTCGGCTGCGACGCCCCGGACGCCGACTTCCTGCACGCCGAGGAACTCCGCGCCGCCGAGACCGCCGGAGCCGTCTCGCTGCGCCCCGCATTCAGTGCGGCTCCCGTCGACGGCGTGTCCTTCGTCCAGCACCGGATCGCCGCCGAGGCGGACGAGGTGTGGGAGCTGCTGAACTCCGGTGCCCGTGTCTATGTCTGCGGCGACGGATCACGAATGGCACCCGGGGTGCGCGACGCCTTCCGTACCCTGTACCGGGACCGTACGCAGGACGCCGACGACGCGGCCTGCGAGCGGTGGCTCGACGAGCTGATCGCGGCGGGCCGCTATGTGGAGGACGTGTACGCGGCCGGGTGAGCCGCGCGGTGGCGGATCGCCGACCGGGCGGGCGCAACACCGAGCGGCACAACGACGAATACGGGGTGGGGCGGGATGTCGGAGGAGCGGGCCGGACGGATCCTGGAGGCGGCCGGGTTTCCGCCCGGCAGCCTCGTCGGCCGCCGTCCGATGAGCGGTGGGACGTACAACACCGTCGAGGAACTCCGCCTCACCGACGGCAGTCGGTACGTGCTGAAGATCCCGCCCCCGCCGACCGTCCCCGGTATGAGCCACGAGCGCGAACTCCTCGTCTCGGAGGCGGAGTTCTACCGCGCCGCCGCCACGGTCGACGTGCCCGCGCCGCGGGTCGTGCACGTCGGCCCGGACGCGTCCGAAGGCAGCCATCTCCTGATGACGGCCTGCCCCGGCGACTCGTGGGACACCTACCCGGACGCTGAACAGGGGGCGTTGCGCCAGGAGTTGGGGCGGCACGTGGCCCGGCTCCACGAGGTGACGGGCCCCGGGTTCGGCTACCCGTCCGGGGCGCTCGGCCCCCTGTCCGCCGACTGGCGTACGGCCTTCACCGGCATCTACGACGCCGTCCTTGAGGACGCCCGCCGGTACGAGGCCTGGCTGCCGCGCCCGGTGGACGAGGTGGCCGCCGCGGCCAAGACGGCGTACGACTCCCTGGACGAGGTCACCGTCCCGCGCCTGGTGCACTTCGACCTGTGGCAGGGGAACATCCTGGTCGACCGGCCGGAAGGCGGCGGCGAGCCCCGGATCGGCGGACTGATCGACGGTGAGCGCATGTTCTGGGGAGACCCGCTCGCGGACTTCGTCTCCCTGGCGCTCCTCGGTGACATCAGGAAGGACCATGACTTCCTGACGGGCTATCAAGAGGCGGGCGGGCGGGCCGAGTTCACCCACTCGGCCCGCCGCCGCCTCGCCCTCTACCGCAGTTATCTCTACCTGATCATGCTCATCGAGACCGTCCCGCGCGGCGCGGGGGACGAACAGGTCGCCTGGGTCAGGGAACGCGTCGCCCCGGAACTCACCGCGGCCCTGGACGAACTCGGCCAGTGAGGCTCAGGCCGCCTTCCGGGCCCTCCCGTCGTGCTCCCGGATGATCTCCGCGTACCGTCGCCCGCTGCCCTTCACCGTGCGCCGTTGCGTCCGGTAGTCGACGTGCACGAGCCCGAAACGCTTGTCGTAGCCGTACGCCCACTCGAAGTTGTCCAGCAGCGACCAGGCGAAGTAGCCCACGAGAGGAACCCCCTTGCGGACGGCCGACGCGCAGGCCGCCAGATGCTGCTCCAGGTACAGCGTGCGCTCGGGGTCGTCGACCGTGCCGTCGGCGCGTACGACGTCCGGGTAGGCGGAGCCGTTCTCGGTGACGTACAGCCGCCGGGCCCCGTAGTCGTCGGTGAGGCGCAGCAGCAGGCTCTCGATGCCGGACGCGTCGACCTCCCAGTCCATGCCTGTGCGCGGCACGCCCGGCCGGCGCACCGACTGGGCGAAGGGCGCCGGGCCGTCGGGGTCGTCGGTGACGGCCGACGGGAAGTAGTAGTTGAGGCCCAGCCAGTCCAGCGGCTGGGCGATGGTCGCCAAGTCGCCCGCCCGCTCGGGGAGTTCGACTCCGTAGACCTCGAGCATGTCCGCCGGGAAGCCGCGGCCGTGCACCGGGTCGAGCCACCAGCGGTTCGTGTGGCCGTCCATGCGCCGGGCCGCCGCGATGTCCTCGGGGCGGTCGGTGGCGGGCTCGATGCTGGAGAGGTTGTTGACGATGCCGACCTCGGCACCAGGGGCCGCTGCCCGGATCGCCTGGGCGGCGAGGCCGTGGCCGAGGAGCAGATGGTAGGAGGCGCGGACGGCCGCCGTGAGGTCCGTGAGGCCCGGAGCCATCTTCCCCTCCAGATGGCCGATCCACGCGGAGCACAGCGGCTCGTTGAGGGTCGTCCAGTGCCGGACCCGGTCACCGAGGCGCTCGGCGACGGCCGTCGCGTACGCCGCCAGGTGGTACGCCGTGTCGCGCTCGGGCCAGCCGCCCCGGTCCTGGAGCACCTGCGGCAGGTCCCAGTGGTAGAGGGTCACCGACGGCGTGATCCCCGCCTCCAGCAGACCGTCGACCAGCGCGTCGTAGAAGTCGAGCCCCTTGGCGTTCACCGGACCGTCGCCGCCCGGCACGACACGCGGCCAGGCCACCGACAGCCGGTACGCGTTGGTGCCCAGCTCCTTCATCAGGGCGATGTCCTCGCGCCACCGGTGGTAGTGGTCGCAGGCGACGTCCCCGTGGTCGTCGCCGTCCACCTTTCCCGGCGTGTGCGAGAAGGTGTCCCAGATGGAGGGCGAGCGGCCGTCCTCGGCGACGGCACCCTCGATCTGGTACGCCGACGTGGCCGTCCCCCACACGAAGTCCTGGGGGAGCGCGGCGAGGTCGATGGTCACAGAAGTCCTTTCGGAGGAAGGGGAGTTGGAGCGCAGGGAGGCGTCGGTCACTTCACGGCCCCGGCGGTGAGCCCGGCGACCAGATAGCGCTGGAGCAGCAGGAACCCGGCGACCACGGGGACGCTCACGACGAGCGAGGCGGCCATGACCTGGTTCCAGTACACGTCGTTCTGCGTGGCATAGCCCTGGAGGCCGACGGCGAGCGTGCGGGTGGTGTCGTTGGTCATCACCGACGCGAACAGCACCTCGCCCCACGCGGTCATGAACGCGTACACCGCGACCGCGACGATCCCGGGGACCGCGGCGGGCACGACGACCCGGAAGAGCGCGCCGAGCGGCCCGCAGCCGTCCACCATCGCCGCCTCGTCCAGATCCCGCGGCACCGACTCGAAGTAGCCGATCAGCATCCAGATCGAGAACGGCAGCGAGAACGTCAGATACGTGAGGATCAGACCGATCCGCGAGCCGAAGAGCGCGAGGCCGGTGGCGTTGCCGATGTTCACGTAGATCAGGAACAGCGGAAGCAGGAACAGGATCCCGGGGAACATCTGGGTGGACAGCACGGTCACGGTGAACAGGCGCTTCCCGCGGAAGCGATAGCGGCTCACCCCGTACGCGGCGAAGATCGCGATCACCACCGAGCAGACCGTCGCCGCGCCCGCCACGATCAGCGAGTTGACGAAGTACTTCGCCAGCGGAACGGTCGACCAGATGTCGATGTACGGGCGGATCGTCAGCCCGCTGGGCACCCAGCGGAACTCTCCCGACACGTCCTGCAGCGGTTTCAGCGAGCTGGACAGCATCACGTACACCGGAAGCAGGACGAAGCCGGTCAGCAGGGTGAGGAAGATCCGGCGCGACCAGAGGAAGGAGCGCGGCGCTGCCATCGGTGACCGCGGCGCCGACGGCGACCGCTTGGCCGGCGACGGCTGGGACCGGGACCGCTTGGACAGCGGCTCCTCGGACAGTGACTGGCTAGACATCGGCCGCCCTCCGTCCGCGCGAGGTCAGGGCGAGGTAGACGCCCGTCACGACCAGCAGGAACAGCAACAGCAGCACGGACATCGCCGACCCCGTCCCGAAGTTCCATGTCACGAACGACGACTGGTATATGTGGATCGAGATCAGGTCCGCCGCCTCCGGCGCCGCCTTGCCGAACAGCACGTACGGCGTGTTGAAGTCGTTGAACGTCCACAGGAAGAGCACCAGGACCAGCACCTGGTTGACCGGGCGCAGCGAGGGCAGCGTGATGCGGCGGATCTGCTGGACCATGCCGGCCCCGTCGATCGCCGCCGCCTCGTACAGCTCCTTGGGGATGTTCTGCAGGCCCGCCATCACGATGAGGAAGGCGAACGGCCAGCCCTTCCACACCGACACGACGAGCAGCGCGACAAAGCTGTTGTCGCCGATCAGCCAGAAGGACGGGCTGTCGGTGAGGCCCAGCTGGTCGTGCAGCACGTGGTTCACCAGGCCGTTGTCCCGCTGGAACATGAACGCCCAGGTGATGACGGCCGCGTACACCGGAAGCGCGTACGGGATGAGGAAGATCGCCCGTAGGAAGCCGCGGCCGCGGAACGTCTCCTGCATGTAGACCGCGGCCGTCGTGCCGAGCAGCCAGCACAGGCCGACGGACAGCACGGTGAACGCGCAGGTCACGAAGAAGGAGTGGAGCAGCGCCTCGCCGACGGGCGCATCGAAGTCCACGGACAGGCTGTAGTTGTCGAACCCCGCCCAGGGCGCGGCGCCCCAGTCACGGATGTAGAACTGCGTGAGCTCCTTGAAGCTCATCACGATGCCGATGACCATCGGCACCAGATGGACGAGGAGTTCGAGCAGCAGGGCGGGCAGCAGGAGCAGATACGGCAGGGCGATACGGCGTACTCGCCCGGTGCGGCGGCGCGGGGTCGGCCCCGTCGCACCGGGCAACGCCTCCTCCCCGACCGCGGGTTGAGCGGTCACGGTCATCGAACGCTCACTTCTTCGGCATCTGCTGCTGAGCCTCGGAGAGCTTCTCCTTGACCGTGGCGGTCGTGACCGGCCGTCCGGCCGCCGCCTCCGCGAACAGCTCCTTCACGGCCGTGCCGACCGCCGTCTCGAACTGCGACTCGTTGGGCACCTGCGGCAGCGGGGCCGCGCTCTTGGCGAGCGTGTCCCGGATGACCTTCAGGGCGGGCGTGTTGAACGCGGGGTCCTGCTGGGCCGCCTTGACCGGCGGGATCGACCCGTAGGTCTTGTTGAGGATCGTCTGCTCGTCCGCGCTTGTCATGAAGTTCACGAACTTCACGGCGCCGTCGATGTTGTCGGTGTTCTTGAAGACGGCCAGGTTGATGCCCGCCACCATCGAGTTGACGGCGGTGTCCGCCCCCGGGCTGCCGGACTGGACCGGCACCGGCGCGACGCCCCACTCGTCGTCGCTCATGCCGTGCGCCTTGAGCGTGGTCGCGGCGGTCTGCCACATCACCATCGCCGTCTTGTCCTTGGCGAAGTCCTGCAGCGACTGGTTCTGCGCGTACTCGGCGTTGCCGGGCGCGATGACCTTGTCCTTGCCCATCAGATCGACGTACTGCTTGACCGCCGCGACGGCCCCGTCGGAAGTGAAGTCGGGCTTCCCGTCGGCGTCGAAGAAGTCGGCGCCGTGCTGCTTGCCGAGGACGAAGACGTGGTGGATGTTCTCCGACGGGTTGGAGCCCTCGGCGGCCAGCGCCCACTTGCCGTCCTTGGAGATCTTCTTCCCGTCGGCGACCAGTTCGTCCCAGGTGGCGGGCGGCGCGGATATCCCCGCGTCCGCGAACATCTTCTTGTTGTAGTAGAGCGCGTACGCCATCGAGTACAGCGGCACCGCCGCCGGATCCGAGCCGCTCGCCCCCGCCGAGCCGAGCGCCGACTCGACGAACCGGTCCTTGCCGCCGATCTTGCCGAAGTTCTTGGCGTCCCAGGGCAGCAGCGCGCCGGTCGCCTGGAGCGAGGCCGACCAGGTGTTGCCGATGTTGAGGACGTCCGGGCCCTGGCCCGAAGTGGTCGCGGCGAGAATGCGGTTGAGGAGGTCGGACCAGGGGATGACCTCCAACTTGACCTTGATACCGGTGTCCTTCTCGAACTTCTTCAGCTCGGGCGTGAGGATCTTCTTGTCCGCCTCGATGCTCGGGCCCTGGTTGGAGGCCCAGTAGGTGAGCGTCTTCGGCGAGTCGTTGGACCCGCCTTCCGTCGACGAGCCACCGCCGCAGGCGGTCACGGCGGCCAGCAGTGAGACGGTGACCGCGCTCGCGGCCGCGGCTCGGGTTCTGCGCATGACGTCTGGCGTCCCTTCCCGGAGGGAGATGCGCAAGGGCGCCGCGTTCACTTCCCGAACGCCCTCACGGCTTAATTTAGAACGTGAGTTAAGACCCGGAAGAAACTCGCGTCAAGGGATGACGCAGCGGTATCTTGCAGGTCGGGGGATGGCGGAGAGGAGCCACATGGCGGGGCGGAACGGTCGCACGGTGCGTGACCTGCGGCGGGGCAATCGCACAGCCGTGCTGCGGCGGCTCTACTTCGAAGGGCCGATGAGCCGTTTCGAGCTCGGCCCGGCCACCGGACTGAGTTCCGGTTCCATCAGTAACGTCGTCGCCGAGCTCGTCGGCGAGGGTCTGGTGGAGGAGGCGGGCAGCGTCGACTCCGACGGCGGCCGCCCGCGCACCCTGCTGCGCGTCGCCCCCGCCAGCGGCCACATGATCGGTGTGGACGTCGGCGAGACCCGCGTACGCGTCGAGCTCTTCGACCTCACCCTCACCGAACTCGCCCGCACGGAACGGCCCTTGGAGCATCAGGGCTACGACGTCGACGTCATCGTCGGCCACATCCGTGACGGCATCGCGGAGGTCCTCGCCGCCGCCGAGATCGCCCCCGAGCGGCTGCTGGGCGTCGGCATCGGGGTGCCCGGCATCGTGGAGCGCACCCCGGCCGAGGGCGCCGTCGTGCACGGCCAGACCATCGGCTGGCCGGCCGTCCCGCTGGAGTCCCTGCTCCGCACCGCCTGCGGGCTCCCGGACTCCGTCCCGTACTTCACCGACAACGGCGCCAAGACGCTCGGCCAGGCCGAGATGTGGTTCGGCGCCGGACGCGGCGCGGACAACGCGGTCGTGGTCCTCTTCGGCTCCGGCGTCGGCGCCAGCCTCGTCACGGACGACGTGGAGCGTGGCCGGGCCGTGGAGTGGGGGCATCTGACCGTACGGGTCAGGGGGCGCCGCTGCCGGTGCGGTGCGCTCGGCTGCCTGGAGGCCTACGCGGGCGCCGAGGCCCTCCTGGAGCGCTGGGAGGAGGCGGGCGGACGGCCACCCGAGCGGGTCGACGAGGAGACCGCGCTCACCGCGATGCTCGCCGCCGCCTATCCGGCCGACGGCTCGGCGGCCGACCCGATGGCACTCGCGGTGCTGGAGGAGACGGCCGAGTACCTGGGCGCGGGTCTGTCCGACCTGATCAACCTCTTCCAGCCCGAGCGCATCCTGATCGGCGGCTGGGCCGGACTCCAGCTCGGCTCCCGCTTCCTGCCCGCCGTCCGCGAGCACGCCGTCTCGTACGCGCTGCGCCATCCCGCCGAGCGGGTCACCATCGAGCTCGGCGCCCTCGGCCCCGACGCGGTCACGGTCGGCGCGGCGATCCTCCCGCTCGCCGACTTTTTCGCGCGCGGCGGACGACGCCCGGGCCCCGAATCGGGCGACAGCCAGCTCCCGGCGTGGCGCGCGGCCATGGAGGAACGCGCTCCGCATTGACGCCTTCGAGGGGTTTCGCCGGCCGCGTGGGCAGGTACACGCACCAGGGCCGACGAGGAGTTCTGGCCGACGACGAATTCCGTCGGACGAGGAGTCCCGCCCGGCCAGGAGTCACACCGACGAGGAGGGGAGCGTACCGTGAGCGACGACCGGACGAAGAGGCCCGGGGAGGACGCGGGTCCTGTCCCCCGGGACATGCCCGACCAGCAGGCCCAGGAGGGCGGGGACCGCTGGGACGTCACGCCCGCCGACCCCACGCAGGGCGAGGGCTCCGACGAGGACACGCCGGAGTCGCACACCGACATCCCGGACACCGACGAGGCGGGCACGCGCCGACGGGGCGACGAGGACTCCAGCAGCACCGTGCACCCCGAACACCCCGGGGCGGAGGAGTCCCCGGCCTGAGCCGATACCTCGGTTCAGGGGCCCGCGCGGTCGTGGTCAGGTGCTCAGGCGAAGTCAGGTGCTCAGGCGAAGGCGTTCACGCCGGTGAGCTCCGCGGACAGGTTCCACAGGCGGGCCGCGGACACCGGGTCGACGGCGTAGTCGCGTACGCCGACGCGTTCGCCGTCGGCCGGGGCGGGCTCGGAGATGTCGCAGTCCTCGCAGTAGACGCCGCCCATGCCGGACAACTGGGGCGAGGTCGCCGCCCACACCTGGGTGGCCGCGCCCTGTTCGGGGGTCTTGAAGCCCGCCGGGTTCAGCGGGGTGCCGTTCTCGTCGATCCAGCCGCGCTCGACCATCTCCTCCTTGGGGAGGTGCCGCTGGAGCGGGGTGAGGATGCCGCCCGGGTGCAGCGAGAAGGCCCGTACGCCGGAGTCCTTGCCGAGGGCGTCGAGCTGTACGGCGAACAGGACGTTGGCGGTCTTCGCCTGCCCGTACGCCTGCCACTTGTCGTAGCCCTGCCGCCAGTGCGGGTCGTCCCAGCGGATGTCGGAGTAGTGGTGGCCGGCCGAGGAGACGGAGACCACGCGGGCACCGCCCGGGGCGAGCGCCGGCCAGAGCCGGTTGACGAGGGCGAAGTGGCCCAGGTGGTTGGTCGCGAACTGGGCTTCCCAGCCGGGGCCGACGCGGGTCTCCGGGCAGGCCATGATCCCGGCGTTGTCGATGAGGATGTCGATCGTGCGGTCCGAGGCGAGGAACCGCTCGGCGAAGGCGCGGACGCTGTCCAGGTCGCCGAGGTCGAGCTCGTCCACCTCGACACCGTCGAGGCCCGCGACCGCTTCCTCGGCGACCGGCCTGCGCCGCGCCGGGACGACGACCCGGGCACCCGCCTTGGTGAGCGCGCGCGTCGTCTCCAGGCCGAGACCCGAGTAGCCGCCGGTCACGATCGCCAGCTTGCCCGTGAGGTCGATGCCGTCGAGCACGTCGTCCGCGGTGCTCCGGAGGTCGAATCCCGAACCGATCTTGTGCTGTGCAGTGGTCATACGGCCGACGCTACGAATTGAAGCGCTCTCGAAGTCAAGCTCGGCCCGGCGTGGCGCACGGGAAGCGCGCGAAGAAAGGGAAAGGCCCCGACCGGACGGGGGAATCACGATCGGGGCCGTCTGTGGGTGGCCGCGGATGGCGGTCGCCTCTCGGCGGAATGCTCCACAGGGCTTCAGCCGAACGATCTTCCCTGTGGGCGGAAGGTGAGGCCCGGGGACACTGTCCCATCCGCACCCACAGCTGATTTAACGGGAAACTACCGGCGAGTGTTCCCAGGTCCGCACGGCGTTTCCCGTGACGTGTGTCACGACCGCGGAAGCGCGCGCGAGGAGGAGCCCCACGAGGAGGCGGAACGGTCGCGGCCGACGAGCCGACCTGGCGTCGTGGCGTCCGGCGGGCTGGCGGCGGTCAGGGGCCGGGCACGCCCGGTGGTGTCTCGCGACGCCCGGTCCACGCCAGCAGCTCCTCCGCGGTCCAGGTGTTGACCACGCGCTCAGGAGGTACGCCGCACTCCTCGGCCCGCGCGCATCCGTACACCTGCCAGTCGAGCTGCCCGGGCGCGTGGGCGTCGGTGTCCACGGAGAACAGCACACCCGCCTCGACCGCCCGGCGCAGCAGCCGACGCGGTGGGTCGAGCCGCTCCGGACGGCTGTTGATCTCCACCGCCGTACCCGTCTCGGCACAGGCGGCGAAGACCTCGTCCGCGTCGAACTCCGACTCGGGCCGCCCACGCCCGGTGACCAGCCGCCCCGTGCAGTGCCCCAGTACGTCGGAGTGCGGATCGCGTACGGCGGCGGCCATCCGGCGCGTCATCGCGGCCGCGTTCATCCGCAGCTTGGAGTGCACGGACACGACCACGAGATCGAGCCGGTCCAGCAGCTCCGGCTCCTGGTCAAGCGACCCGTCGTCGAGGATGTCGCACTCGATACCGGTGAGCAGCCGGAAGGGAGCCCAGCGCTCGTTGAGCTCCGCGACGAGGACGAGCTGTTCCCGCAGCCGCTCGGGGGACAGTCCGCGCGCCACCGTGAGCCGCGGGGAGTGGTCGGTGAGCACCGCCCACTCGTGCCCGAGCCGCGCCGCGGTGCGGCCCATCTCCGCGATGGGGCTGCCGCCGTCCGACCAGTCCGAGTGCAGATGACAGTCGCCGCGCAGCAGAGCCCGCAGCTCCTCACCGCCCCGCACGAGAGGGCCCGCGACCTCTTCTTCCTGCTCCAGTTTCTCCAGATAGCCCGGCGTCTGTCCGGCCAGCGCCTCGCGCACCACCTGCGCGGTCTTCGGCCCGATGCCCTTCAGGGACTCCAGCGACCCCTCGGCGGACCGCCGGGCCACCTCGTCGGCGGGCAGCCCCGTGACCACGGCCTCCGCCGTGCGGAACGCCTGTACGCGATAGGTGGGGGCCAGGGACCGCTCCAGCAGGAACGCGATCCGGTCCAGGGCCTCGGCCGGGTCCATACCTCCAGCCTGGCGCAGCCCGGCGCCGCCCGCACGGCAGCCGACATGGCCTCCTTGTGCCACCATGAACTGCGACCTCGTACGGACGCCGGCCACGCCGGCGCCGCCGAGTGCCACGACGACCGACAGCGCCGCCACGGCAGGCTTATCGGCGGCACGCGTGTGGAACCGGTGGGATCATGACTGAAATCGCAAGCCCCTACATCTCGCACCCGCGGATCACGGTCCTGGGCGTCCAGCCCGGCGATCCGCCCTTCCGCATCGTGGAGATCGACGGCGCTGTCATCGGCGAGGCCAGGAGCTTCACGGACGTCCTGATGGCCGCCGCGGCGTACGGCATTCCGGTGCATGACGCCGATGACCCGGCGGTGGTGCGGTGGGTCGGTGGAGACAAGCTCACCTGGCATCTTCGGTAGGGCTCCGCGGTAGCGCTCCGCCGAGGGGAGTGGGTACACCGCGGGCCGGTGGGGGTTGATCGCGTAGTTCCCCGCGCCCCTGTGGGGGCGCGTCGTGGTTCTCGACCGCTGTTCGGGTGAATGTGCTCGGGGGCGCGCGGACCTGGGGTTTTCGCGCCGTGGTGAGCCGTCGCGGGCGGGACGGCTTCGTGCATCGGCAGGTATCGGGAGGCGGGTGCGGCCGTGCATGGGCCCGCTCCCACGAGGGCACTTTGATCTTGGCGGTCACCGTGATCACGATCCGGCCCGGTTGCCCTGCGCGTATCCCTCCCTCGTACGACTGGAGTCGTGATGTTCCGTCGCCTCGCCCTGCCCGCGGCCCTGCTCGCCGCCGTCGCCGTCCTGGGCGCCGCTCCCGCCACGACGGCCGCGCCCACGGCACCCGCCGCGGGCTCCGTGTGTTTCTGGACCGGGGCCGGACAGCACGGCACGTCCTGGTGCTACACACCACCGGGCTATACGGACGTGCCGGAGTCGCTCCACGACAAGGCGGCCTCGTTCCGCTCGGACACCGGGACCGCGGTGTACGCCATCGACTGGGGCCGCGACACCTGCTACTACCGGCTGATCCGGGCGCACGACCTGGCCGACAACTGGCCCTGGGGCGCCCGGCTCGACGGGGTGTCCGACACCACGATGGGCTGCGAGGTCGGCTGAGCCGTGCGACTGCTGCGGGCGCTCGGCGCCGCCGCCCCGGTCGTACTGGCGCTGGTCGCACTGGGCGGGTGCGCCGCGCCGACCGGCGCGGAACGGGACGCGCCCGCGCTGCCCAGGACCGACCGGGAGCGTGACGACCTCATCAAGGCCGCTCAGCAGGTTCTCGTCGAACGGTGCCTGGCCGGGCGGGGGCTCTCCTCGAAAGGTGTCGCTGACGAAGGGCGGGGCGACGGAAGGGACGACGCCGCGGACCGGCGGCTGCAGGGCGCCCTCTTCGGCCGCGGCCGTCCAGAACTGTCCATCACCCTCGCCACCGGATACACCGTCAAGGCGCACACCGACGGCTGCCTGGCCGCCGCGCAGCGCGAGCTGTACGGGGACGAGAGGCGCTGGTTCCGCGCCCAGGTCGTCGTGAACAACCTCCGCGCCGAGGCCGGGCTGCGATTGAAGGACGACCCCGACTACCGGGCGGCGCAAGGCCGTTGGGCCCACTGCACCACACCGGACCACGGACCCGGGGCCGAGCGGCCGGACCCGGCCGTCGCCGCGCGCTGCGCACGCGAGAGCGGCCTCAACGAGGTGCGCGCCCGGCTGGAACCGGCCCTGCTGGACCAGGTCCGCGCCGACAGGCGCGACCAGTTGACCACCTACCGGCAGTTGCGCACCCGCGCACTGCACCGCGCGGCGGATCTGTACGCCGGGCGGACCGTTCCGGAGAACCAAGAGAAAGGCAGTACCCCTTCGTGATCATCAAGCGCTTCGCCGTCTCCGCCGCCGCGGCCGTCCTCGCCCTGAGCGGCGGGCTGGCCCTGGCCTCGCCCGCCGGCGCCGCCAGCTGTCCGAGCGGTGAGTTCTGCGTCTGGGAGAACGCCAACTTCGGTGGCCAGCGGGCCAACTGGTCGGGCGACGACGGCTGGTGGGAGAGCTGGATCGCCGACACCGACTCCTCCTGGGCCAACCACGGCATCTCCGGCCCCGGCATCAAGGACCACGTCCGGGTGTACGAGAACTCCGGTCAGGGCGGCGACATGACGATCTGCCTCACGCCCGGACAGGAGGTCGGTTACAACGGCGTGGCCAACGACCGCGGCGACTCGCACACGTGGGCCATGAACTGCTGACAGCCGCCGGCCGCGCGCCCGGCGGGTGACCTCAGGAGGGGAGTGGCACGCCCGGGAGACCGGGCGTGCCTCGTGACGAACAGGTCGCACGGCGGGGGTGCGTGACGAATGTGCGGTAAATGTCCGGGAACGGATACAGCGACCGAGGGCAGCACAACGTCCGCCGGGGGCAGCGGGTCTGCCCCTGTGACCAGCCCAACTCATGGGCAGAGCAAGGAAAAACGGGGTACCTCACATGTTCCGCACCGTCACGCGCCCGACCAGGCGCGTCGCCCTCGCCCTCGGTTGCGCGGCCGTCCTCGGTCTCGGACTCGCTTCCACAGCACCGGCCTCCGCCGCACCCGCCGTGGACCCGAACGACCGCTACACCGCCGAGGAGATCCACACCTTCCTCGGGGACTTCTACGGCGAGCACGGGCCCGGTGACTTCGCCCGGAAGTACGGCATCTCCGAGCACCTGAAGGAGAAGGTCGCGCAGAGCGAGGGCGTCGACGTCCTGCTCTGCGCGCAGAACGAGCCGCGGTCCATCGACATCGGCCCGGTCAGCACGGCCCAGTCCGCGGGCGTCGGCTACGCCACGGTGACCACGCACTGGGGCGACCAGGGCCAGGACACGGCGACCTTCACGGCGTACGTCGCCCTGGACGCCACGAGGCCGATCCAGCTGCAGGACACCGACTGCGAGGCGACCGGCTGACGCGGAGCCCCGGGCCTCGCACCCGGGGCCCGAACGGGCTGTGCGCAAATGGCTTGTGCCTGAACGACCTGAGCCCGAACGACCTGAGCCCGGCCGGGTGGTCCCGGCCGGGCTCAGGTCGTTCGGGCCGGTGCGGGTGAACGGCCGACCCCCCGGGTCAGTCGGCCGTGCGCCCGCACCGGCGGGTGGTGCTCCCGCGTCGGTGGCTGCGCCGTCCGGTCAGCCGACGGTCCACTTCTGGTTGGCTCCGCCGGAGCACGTCCAGATCTGGAGCCGTGTGCCGTTGGCGGAGTTGTTGCCCGTCACGTCCAGGCACTTGTTGGCCTGTGGATTCACGATGTCGCCCGCCGCGCTGACCACCCAGCGTTGATTGGCCCCGCCCCCGCAGTCCCAGAGCTGCACGGTCGAGCCGTCCGCCGTGCCGTTGCCCGTGACGTCCAGGCACTTGCCCAGCGCCCGGATCGAGCCGTCGGAGGCCACGGTCCACTGCTGGGCGGCGCTGCTGTTGCAGTCGTAGAGCTGAACGGGCGTGCCGTTGGCGGAGTTGGCGCCCGCCACATCGACGCACTTGCCCGCGAGCCCCCTGATGGGCGCACCGCCACCGGAGCCGTCGCTCGTCGTCACCTTCACCTCGTCCACGACGAGTTGCTGCGGGAACGAGGTCGAGCCGTCCGGGTCGCCCGGCCAGTAGCCGCCCACCGCGAGGTTGAGGATCAGGAAGAACGGCTTGTTGAACACCCACTGCCTGCCGCCCAGATCGGCGGGGGTGCGCCGCTGGTAGACATTGCCGTCGACGGACCAGGTGACCGCGTCGGGGCTCCAATCGATGGCGAAGGTGTGGAAGGCGTCCGCGAAGGCCTGGCCGCCGGGCAGTGAGTAGGCGCCGCCGATGCCGCCCGAGCCGGAGTAGCCGGGGCCGTGCAGGGTGCCGTGGACCGTCGAGGGCTCGAAGCCGACGTTCTCCATGATGTCGATCTCGCCCGAGTTGGGCCAGCCGACCTGCCCGATGTCGTTGCCGAGCATCCAGAAGGCGGGCCACATGCCCTGTCCGCGCGGCACCTTCAGCCGGGCCTCGACCCGGCCGTATGTCGTCGTGAACTTGCCCGCCGTGTTGAGGCGCGCGGAGGTGTACTCACAACGCCCGTACCAGCACTGGTAGTTGTTCGGGTTCTCGCGGCGGGCCGTGATCACCAGGTGGCCCTGGCCGTCCAGGGCCGCGTTGTTGGCGCCGGACGTGTAGTACTGCCGCTCGTGGTTGTTGACGTTGTCGCCGGTTTCTATCTGCCACTTCGAGGAGTTGACGGCGGCACCGGCGGGACCGTCGAAGGTGTCCGAGAACGTCACGGCCGCGGCGGCCTTCGGCTCGGGAGCCGCCTGTCGGGTGGCGGCCTGTCCCGTGTCCGCCTGTGCGGGCAGAACCGCGGCGGATGCGAGGAGCACGGCGGACAGGGCGGCGAGGAGGCATCTGCGGAGCAGGCGTGGCGAGTCCACGACTCTCCCTTCCGTACGGCGATCCCTGTGGGGGATGGGTGCCGACTGAGGTGGGGGGTGCGAGCTTCGACTCTTGATTTAAGAGGTGAGCTAAGGGAGCGTCAAGAGTTTGGTACGTACCATTCCTTCACAACTTGACGCTCACCCTCCCGGCTTCAAGCCTTCAGGCGTTCACGCCTTCGAGTTCTTGCCACGGCGCTTGCGCGGGTGCACCGCGCGGTTCAGCCGACGGCCGAGGAGCAGGTAACCGACCAGCGCTCCGCTGGTGTTGAGGATGACGTCGTCGACGTCGAAGGCGCGCCCGGTGATCACCGCTCCCTGCACCAGCTCGACCATCATCATCACGATCGCCGTGAGGAGGAGCACTCGCAGGATCCCGCGCACCTTGGGGACCAGTACGGGCAGCAGCACCCCGAAGGGGATGCCGAGGAGGAGGTTGCCGCCGATCTGCTTGAACGCGTCACGCAGTTCGGGCTGGTCCAGATAGGCGCGCAGGGAACGGCCCGGATGCAGGTTGCTGTGCGTCAGTGCCTCGGAGGCCGGCGACGGCTGCAACGTGATCTGCGCCAGCGCGGCGGCGAAGGCCACCATGGCGGCGAACGCGACGAGCATGACCAGGAACCGTACGACAAAGGGAAGTGGTCGTCGTTCGCCCGGAGCCGTCGACGGGCGAGGGGCGGACTTGGAGCCGGGAGAGCGCGACTTCTTGGTACGAGGGCTGGCTTTCTTGGCGCCGGAATGAGATGTGGAGCGAAGGCGTAGTGCGATGCGCGGGCGGGACACTGCGCGGGCCATTCAACCCTCCAGTTTTCAACTGTCGTCCGATGACAGGCGAGTACCCCCGAAGGGGTCGAGGATGCCGACGACATGTGTGCCGGGCCTGAACCGCCGATCGCCCCGGCTTTCCTGCGTGCTGCCGGGGCGATCGGTGTGCTCGGGCCGGAGAGGCGACGGTGGCGTCGACGAGCGTGCGCGGGCCGAGGTCACGGGCCGGAGTCACGGGCCGAGGCTCATGACCCGTACGTCACCTTCACCTCCTTGAAGCCCAGGGAGCCCAGCAGCCCCTTGAGCATGGCGGTGGTGTTCTCCTCGGCGCGGGCGGTCAGCTCGGTCTTCTTCGCGGCGTCACCGATGTGCCGGGCGGCGAGCCGCTGGACGGCCCGCTCGTCGTTCGGGTTGTCCGAGAAGACGTCGCCGAGCCGGTCGAGGAGACCGCGCTGCTTGGAGACGGCGTAGGACTGGTCGGGGTCGAGTGCGGGCTTGCCCAGGGCGGCGTGGGGGAGCCTGAGCGTGGCCGACGTGCGGTCCTTGTTGACCTTCACGTCTTCGTCGCGGATCTTTCCGAGGTCGACATAGGAGTCCACGGTGCCCGCCCCCACGTACAGGGTGCGGGTGCCACGGACCGCGTCCGGCAGGTACTTGGTGTCCTTCTCCAGATCCACCACCACCTGGAAGTTGCCCGAGGCGGCGTCGTAACGGCTCATGTCCTGAATGGACTTGAGGAGCGTGGGTCCTGTCCGGTCGTGGGTCTCCTCGCGGAAAACGTCACGCAGCCCGGGCAGCAGGCTCAGCTGCAGCCCGGCACCGAGTATCACCAGAACCAGCACGACCGCGCTCAGGATCTTGGCCCATCCGGGCATGCGCTTCAGGGACGTCGTCATGTGGCCGTCCTCCTTCCTCCTTCCTAGTGCCCCTCAAATCCATGGCCAGACAGGCGTGTTGACCGAATGGTTGACCACGTAAGAACCTCGGTGACTGCCTGGAGCGAGGGCTGTTGCCCGGAACACACCACGAGCAACGAACGGCCGCACAGAGAGCCTTCCGCTCCTCTGCCCTCACACATCACGTGCGACTTCAACGGCGACTTCTGTGGAGCGCCCCCGCCACCGCCGCCATGGCGACTACCCGCGTCCAGGCCGGTCCATCGCTCCGTTGGCGATCAGGTACGGCGACGGGACGGTCGGGGTCGGTCAGGCCGGCGAGATTCTGCAGTGGCGGAGCGCTGTCATAACGACTCCGAGGCGGTCTCGGGTCGGCCGAGGGCCTCTTCCATGGTCGACAGTGGAGGGAGCACGTCGTCGAGCCCGGTCACGTGCAGGATGCGCAGGGTCAGCGGGTGGGTGCAGACGAGGTGCAGTCGCCCGCCCCGGGCGAGGACCCGGCGTCGGGCCCGGTACAGCAGGCGCAGGCCCGAGCAGTCGAAGAACTCGATGTGCCTCAGGTCGAGCACGACCCGCGCGGCCGGGTGACCCGTGGCCGCGTCCAGGGCCGGGACGATGTCCAGCGCCGCGATGATGTCGATCTCTCCGTGGAACTCCAGCACGGTGTGCCCGCGGTCCTGGTGGACACGCAGATGAGGAGTGAACGGCGCGGACTCGTTGCGCACGACGACATCACCTCCAACAGGGTCACCGGGGGCCAGGGTGACGTCGTTCCGTGAGCGTGAACGCGGCCGTGTGCGGCTGGCGGCCGCCAAACCGGTCCCCACACAGCAAGTTACCCTCGATGGGGTGAATTTCAGCATGTTCGATTGACATATGTCTTCGATTTAAAGGACGTGTCGCTCCTCAGTTTCAGGACAGCGACTGCCACGCCTTCGACAGCGCCTGCCGGAACTGGTCCGTCTGGTGCGCCGTGAGATCCCGGACCATGCGCTCCTCCAGCTCCCGCACGGGCTCGGCATGCCGAGCGAGCACATCGCGGCCAGACTCGGTGAGGAGAATCAGCAGCTCGCGGCGGTTGCGGGGATTGCGCTCGCGCCGTACGAGACCGCGGGTCTCCAGGGACCGGATCACATCGGCCACGGACTGCGCGGTCACGAACGAGTCGCGGGCGAGCTGCGCCGCGGACAGGCCGTCGTGCCGCTCCAGGACGGTGAGCGAGGTGTACTGCAGTGCGGTGATCCCCGTGGGCTTCAGCAACTCGTCGAGGCGGGACCGTACGACGAGCTCCACCTGCTTGACCATGTACAGGAGCGATGGGAGTGCCTTGGTGACGACCATGCGTTCAGCCTAGGGCATTGACAGGAAACCTGTCTGTAAAGAGACTGCGAACCAACAGGAATCCTGTTGGTTGAAATCTTGGCGATCGAGGCTGAGGAGTGGGCAATGACGACCACCTTCGAGAGCGGGCCCGGGCAGCTGTTCATCGGTGGACAGTGGCGCGAGGCGGCCGACGGAGCGCGTACGGACGTGTTCGATCCGTCCACCGGCCAGGTGGTCACGACGGTCGCGGAGGCTTCCGCCACCGACGTCGACACGGCCGTACGCGCCGCGCGGAAGGCGTTCGGCAACGGACCGTGGGCCACCATGAGCGGTCGTGAGCGCGGCCGGGTGCTGCACCGCGTCGCCGAGCTGATCCGCGAGAACGCGGACGAGATCGCGGCCCTGGAGAGCCAGGACGTCGGCAAGCCGATCACGCTGTGCCACGCGGTCGACGTGACGAACGCGGCCAACGACTACGAGTACTACGCCTCCCTCGCCTGGACCCTGGACGGCGCGACCCGGGACACCCCGCTCAACGGCCTCGCCTACACCAAGCCCGGCCCGATCGGTGTCGTCGCCGCCATCACGCCCTTCAACTTCCCGCTGATCCTCGCGGGCTCGAAGATCGCCCCGGCACTCGCGGCCGGCAACACGGTCGTGCACAAGCCGGCCGAGGAGACCCCGCTCAGCGCCCTCTACATGGCCGGTCTGCTCCAGAGGGCGGGCGTCCCGGACGGTGTCTACAACGTCGTCACCGGCACGGGACCGGTCGCGGGCGAGGCGCTCCTGCGCAACCCCGGCGTCGACAAGATCGCCTTCACCGGGTCGACCGCGGTGGGCCGGCACGCGGCGAGCGTCGCCGGCGAGGGCCTGAAGTCGGTCACCATGGAGCTCGGCGGCAACGCGGCGCACATCGTCTTCGAGGACGCCGACGTCGAGAAGGCCATCGGCGCGGTCATCAAGGGCTTCGTCTTCAACACCGGCCAGTTCTGCATGGGCGGCCCGCGCCTGCTCGTCGCGCGTCCGCTCTACAACACCGTGGTCGGCATCCTCGCCGACGCCGTCCCCGGCGTACCGGTCGGCGACCCCCGGGAGCCCGAGACCGTCGTCGGGCCGATGGCGGGGGAGAAGCACCTGCGGAAGGTCGAGGAGTACGTCGAACTGGCCCGCAAGGAGGGTGGCCGCATCGTGTGCGGCGGCGAGCGCCTCGACCTGAACGGCGGCTTCTACTACAAGCCCACGGTCATCGCGGGCCTGTCCAACGACTCCCGTGTGGTCCAGGAGGAGATCTTCGGCCCGGTCCTCACCGTGCAGCCCTTCGACTCCGAGGACGAGGCCGTCGAGCTGGCCAACTCCACGCCGTACGGCCTGGCTTCGGGCCTGCAGACCACCGACCTGGCCCGTGCGCACCGCGTCGCCGACCGGCTCCAGGCGGGCATCGTGTGGGTCAACGACTGGGCGATGCTCGACCCCGCGGTGCCCTTCGGAGGGGTCAAGGCCTCCGGCTTCGGACGCGAGTACGGGCCCGAGGCGCTCGCCTCCTACACCAAGGTCAAGTCCGTCGTCATCTCGTTCGACTGAGCGCCCCGCAGCCGGGCTCACCCCTTCAACTCACCCTCATCCAAGGGAGTTCGCAGTATGTCCACCACCACTCGCGCAGCCGTGGTCGAGTCCGGGGGAGCGCCCTTCACCCTCGCCGACGTGGAGCTCGACGAGCCCCGCGCCCATGAGGTCCTGGTCCGCATCGTGGCCGCGGGCCTGTGTCACACGGACCTCGGGGTCGCGAGCGGCGGCCTGCCGTTCCCGCTGCCCGGCGTACTGGGCCACGAGGGGGCCGGGATCGTCGAGGCCGTCGGCCCGGACGTCGCGGGCGTCGAGCCCGGCGACCACGTCGTGCTGTCCTTCACCTCCTGCGGTTCCTGCCGCAACTGCCGCGACGGTCACCCGGCGTACTGCGCCGCCTGGCTGCCGCTGAACCTCCTCGGCGGACGCCGCGCCGACGGCTCCGCCACCATCAGCCGTGACGGGGCCCCGCTCGGCGGCCACTTCTTCGGCCAGTCCTCCTTCGCCGAGCGGGCGTTGGTGGACGAGCGCAGCCTCGTCAAGGTCGACAGGGACATCCCGCTGGAGTCCCTCGCGCCGCTGGGCTGCGGTGTACAGACAGGGGTGGGCGCGGTCTGGAACGTCCTTGAGCCCCGTACGGGCGACACGGTCGTGGTCCTGGGCGCCGGTGCGGTCGGTCTGTCGGCGGTGATGGCCGCCGCACTGACGCCCGCGACCACGGTGATCGCCGTCGACAAGGTGGTCGAACGGCTCGAACTGGCAAGGGAGTTGGGCGCCACCCACACCGTGAACGCCAACGAGGCGGACATCGTCGAGGCGGTCCAGCTGATCACGAGCGGGGCGGGGGCCGACGGGGTCGTCGAGACCACCGGCAACGTCATCGTCCTGCGCAAGGGCGTGGACGCGCTCGCCGCGCGCGGTACGGCGGTGATCGTCGGCGCCCCGCCGTTCGGTTCCGAGGTCGCCCTGGACGTCAACGGAATGCTCGGCGGCAAGCGACTGGTGGGCCTGACCCTCGGCGACCAGGAGACCCAGACCGCGATCCCGGCCCTGGTCAGACTGGTCCGCGAGGGCCGACTTCCGCTGGACCGGCTGATCAGCACCTACGCGTTCAAGGACATCGGCCAGGCGGTGCAGGACATGGCCGCGGGCAAGACGATCAAGCCGGTACTCACCTTCGCCTGAGTGCCCCGTAAGGGGCGCGGGGAACTGCGCGACCAGCCACCACCGGCCCGCGGCTCAACACCACCGGTGGCACCCCGCGCCCCACAACGTGTTACCGAACCTGAAGAACAAGCTTCCCCACGGTCCGTCCGGTGTCGCCCACCGCATGTGCCTTCGCGGCCTCGGCCAACGGAAACACCTCGGCAACCGTGGCACGCAGCTTCCCCGCAGCGACCAGCTCGGCAATCGACCGCATCCCGCCCTGATCGGCCTCCACGAGCAGCTCCACCGCCCGCACACCGAGCCCCTGCGCCTCCTCGGAAAGCGCCGGTGACCCGGACGGCAGGATCGACACCAGCAGCCCGCCCGGCCGGAGGGTCTTGAGGGACCGCGACCGATAGTCGCCCCCGATCGTGTCCAGTACGACGTCGACATCCCGCACGACCTCGGCGAAGTCGGTCTCCCGGTAGTCGACCGTCTCGTCGACGCCCAGGCTCCGCAGGAACTCGTGCTTGCCCGAGCTGGCCGTGCCGATCACATGGGCCCCGCGCTCCTTGGCGATCTGCACGGCCAGATGTCCCACTCCGCCGGCCGCCGCATGGATCAGCACCCGCTGCCCCGGCCGGACGTCCGCCGTGTCGACCAGCGCCTGCCAGGCGGTCAGCGCGGCCAGCGGAATCGCGCCCGCCTGGGTGTGGTCGACCTCGGCCGGCTTGTGCGCGAAGGCCCGTGCGGGACCGGTGACGTACTCGGCGTGCGCCCCTACGCCGTACGGGTAAGGCAGCATGCCGAAGACCTCGTCGCCCGGCTTGTGGAGGGTGACGCCGAGGCCGATCGCCTCGACGACCCCGGACACGTCCCAGCCGAGGACGAACGGCGGCTTCCCGAGGAAGCCGCCGTTCGCCCGGTGCTTCCAGTCGGTCGGGTTGAGGCCCGCCGCGTGCACCCGGATCAGCACCTCGCTCGGTCCGGGCTTCGGGATCTCCAGCTCCACTTCCTTGAGGACCTCGGGACCGCCGAGGACGTCCTGACTGATTGCGCGCATCGTGTTCTCAGTGCTCATGTGCTTCAGCCTGCCGGTCCACGACAGCCGAGGAAATGGCAAGATTGCCATTGTTCGATAGGATCGTGCCATGCTGCTTCAGACGTCCTGCGGGGAGCGCCCCGACCCGACCGACACCTCCCGGCACGGGGAGTACGAAGGACCCGTGGAGCGGGTCGTCGTCCTGGCCCTGGACGGGGTCTACCCCTTCGAGCTCGGCATCCCGAACCGGGTCTTCGGCTCGGCCGAGGGGCGGTACGAGGTGCTGACCTGCACGGTCGACGGGCAGCCGGTGCGCAGCAGCTCGGACTTCTCGATCACCGTCGAACACGGCCCGGAGGTGCTGCGGACGGCCGACACCGTCGTCATCCCGCCGTTCGCCCTGTCGCGGATCAGCGCCGATCTCCCCGAGGAGGTGGCCGCGGCGCTGAGGGCGATCAGGCCGGACGCCCGGATCGTATCCATCTGCACGGGGGCCTTCGTCCTGGCGGCGGCGGGGATGCTCGCCGGACGACGGGCGACGACGCACTGGCAGCTGGCCCCGCTGTTCCGGAAGATGTTCCCGGACGTGGACCTGGACGCCGATGTGCTGTTCGTCGACGAGGACGCACTCCTCACCTCGGCGGGAGCCGCGTCAGGCGTGGACGTCTGCCTGCACCTCGTGCGCAAGGACCACGGCAGCGAGCTGGCCAACCGGGTGGCCCGGTCCTGTGTGGTGCCGCCGTGGCGGGACGGCGGTCAGGCCCAGTACATCGAGCAGCCGGTGCCCGACCCCTCGACCGCGGGTACCGCGGCCACCCGGCAGTGGGCCCTGGAACGCCTCGGCGAGCCGCTGACCCTGTCCGATCTGGCCGCCCACGCCCGGATGAGTCTGCGCACGTTCGCCCGCCGGTTCAACGACGAGGTCGGGATGAGCCCCGGCCGCTGGCTCATCCAGCAACGCGTCGTCCGTGCACGGCAGTTGCTCGAAGCCAGCGATCTGCCGGTGGACCAGATCGCGGGCGAGGTCGGCTTCGCGACCGGCACCTCGCTCCGCCAGCATCTGCACGCGGCGATCGGCGTCTCGCCGGGGGCCTACCGGCGTACGTTCCAGGCGGCCCGGCAGAGCTGAAGGGCGACGAACTCCGTCTGAACGTCCTGCGCGGCTCGTGCGTCGGAGGAGGGATACGACGACACGGCAGGCAGGGGGCGCCATGCGGGGGATCAGGGCGGGCGGACTGGCGGTGGCGGGAATCGTGACGGTCGCGACACTCGTGACAGTGCTGGTGGAGAGCGAGAAGGGGCACACCGACGGAGGGCTCATCGCGGGCGGGCCCGCTTCGCCCACGCCCTACGGCGGACCGCTGCGCGTGCCGCACAAGGAGTACGACGAGGACAGCCGGAGGGCGACCGAGGCGGAGTCGGGCGCGGCGGGGCTGGCTCTGGAGTGCGAGGGGGACATCCACTCGGGCGGGTTCGGGGGCAACTGGAGCAGGCGCGACGGCGGTTCGACCCCGGCGGAAGGGCTTGAAGCCTTCTTCGAGATCGAGCAGCCGAACGTTCCGAGGACCGGCTACCGCGTGGAGCGCGACGACGGGGACCGCGTGCTCTTCTCGTACGACGTCGGCGGTCGGACCAAGGTGGCCGTCATCGTCGCCAAGGACCAGCCGAACAGGCCCGGTTGGGGCCCGGAGACGACCGCCTCGTGCGATCCGGCCGAGTTCCCCGAGAGCTTCACCGACGACCAGGGGCACGAGGTCTGGAACGACGCGCGCGGCCGTCGGCTCCCGGTCACCACCATCAGCAGTTCCCAGGGCTCGGAGCACTGCGACTGGCAGTCGGCGCACTTCCTGGCACTCGGTCAGGGCGCGAAGCGCGTGCTGTACGCCCGTGACCCCGAGGGCGTGCTGTCCGGGCTGCTCACCGCTCCGTACGACGGGGACGTCACCCTGCCCGAAGGCGCCCGCGACACCGGCTACCGGCACGGCGAGCGGCAGTTGTGGCTGACGGCCGACAAGAAGAAGGCGTACGTCCGCACGCCGGACGGGGTGGAGGCGTGGCCGGCGGTGAAGAAGGGGATGGGCTGCGCCTGACGTCCTACCGGTCGGGGTCCCAGCGGGTCGCGTGCAGGGCCACGAGCAGGCGCCATGCCTTGTGGGCGATCTCCTCGGGGGTGGCATCGAGGAGCCCGTGCAGCCAGTCGGCGAGGACGCCCGCGAAGGTCGCGGCGACGGCGGAGGCGATGAGCGGGGCCTCCGGCGCGCCGACGAGTTCACGCTCGGCGAGACTGCGGGCCCGCAGGTCCTGGTGGAGCACGCGGCCCAGCGGTCCGCCGCCGCCCGGGCTCAACAGGGCGCGGTAGAGCGGGGCGTGAGGGGGCAGGCCCGCGAAGAACGTGAGCAGGGCGTCCGGCGCCGACCTGGGGTCCGGCCTGCCCCGCCAGGCGTGCAGGGCGTCCACGGCGTCCCGTACGACATCGGCGCAGGCGTCGACCGCCAGCGCCTCCAGGTCGGCGTAGTGCAGATAGAACGTGGCCCGGCCGACCCCGGCCGCGCGCACCAGTGCGGCGACACTGACCTCCGCGAGCGGCCGCCGGGCGCACTCGTCGAGGAGGGCCCGGCGCAGCTTGGCCCGGGTGCGCTCGGCCCTGGGGTCGGCCTTGGGGTCGGCCCTGGCGTCGGAGGTCACCGGGCGGCGAGGACGGCGGCCAGGGCGAGCGCGCCGGGCAGGGCCTGCGCGAAGAGGATGCGACGGTTCGCGGTGACCGTGCCGTACACACCCGCGACGATCACGCACGCCAGGAAGAAGACCTGTACGCGAAAGCCCGTGGGGTCGTCGGCGATCAGTCCCCAGACGAGTCCGGCCGCGAGAAAGCCGTTGTAGAGCCCCTGGTTGGCGGCGAGCGCGGCGGTGGCCCGCGCCATCTCGGGGTCGAACCCGTGCAGCCCGCGCCCCGGCTTCTTCTCCCACAGGAACATCTCCAGAACCAGGATGTAGGCGTGCAGGGCGGCGACGAGGCCGACCAGCACGTTGGCGAGTGTCTGCATGGGGAGTGGGCTCCTTCAGGGGGGATTTCCTGGACAGGTGTCCACTATACATGGACACCTGTCCAGGAAATCCCAGGCGTCGACGAACGCTGCCCAGTGGCTTTGTCAGACCGGGCCGCTACCGTCCTGTTCCATGAGTGACCACCACGACCAGGTAGCCGTCCGCCGGGCCCACGCCGAGGACATCCCCGCGCTCGTCGCCTCCAGCGCGGCCCTGTTCGCCGAGGACGCGGGCACCAGGGACGCGACCGTCGACATCAACTGGCCCCTCGCGGAAGGTGCGGAGAGATTCGCCTCCGGCATCGACGATCCGGCCCGGCTGTCGCTGGTGGCCGACAGCGAAGGGGAGGTCATAGGACACCTGGTGGGCACGGTCGCGGAGGGCTCGGCCATGCGCCCGGCGAAGATCGCCACCCTGCACAGCCTGTACGTGCGCCCGGCCCACCGCGGCACCCTGACGGGAGCGCGGCTCGTGGAGGCCTTCCTCGACTGGGCACGGCAACAGGGCGCCCAGGTCGCGGAGGTGACGGCGTACGCGGCCAACGCGGACGCGATCCGGTTCTACGAGCGCAACGGCTTCGCACCGCACACGCTCACCCTCGGTCAGTCGCTGTGACGATCATCCTCGGCCGGTCGCTGTGACGCTCACCTTCGCGCGGTCGCCGTGACCCTCACCGTGCCCGGGCCGCCCTCCGGAGCTTGAGCGCCCGCAGCGCCAGCTGCATCTCGAACTGGGTGGTGGGGTCGTGGAGCCGGTCGCCGAACAACTCGTCGAGCTGACGCATGCGGTAGCGGACCGTCTGCGGATGGACCGCGAGACGGGCGGCCACCTCGCTCGCGTTGTGGCCGCACTCCAGCCAACTGAGGAGTGTCTCCGCGAGGCGCTCGCGCTGGGGCAGCCGGATGGTGTCCAGGGGACGCAGATGCCGGTCGGCCATCGCCTCCACCAGCGCCTCGTCGCGGAACAGCATCAGCGTGGCCAGATGGTCCCGGCAACGCACCATCTCCGTGTCCGGCAGCACACCCCGCCGGGCCAGATCGAGCGCCTCGGCAGCCCACCGCAGCGACCTCGCCCCCTCCTGGAGCGCGACACTCGGCCCCATGACGGCCCGTAGGCCCTGGAGCGCACCGGCGACGGCACGCGCCCTTCCCGGGCCCTCCGGATCGGGCACCACCAGTACGGCCGGGCGCACATCGAACCGCGCGAGGAACTCGGGCGGCACGATGGGCGGTTGGGCCGCCCCGGCCTGCGTTCCGTGATCGATGACGACCACGGCCAGCGAACGGGGCACGGGCCACTGAGCGGTGTGCGCGAGATCCGTGAGGGCCGCCACCGACGCGGGCGGGTCCACGATCAGCAGATCGATCAGCCGCGTACGCCGCTGCTGCAGCTCACCGGCCGCGTGCAGCCGCGCCTCCGTGTACCCGGCCGTCGTCGCGGCCGCCATCTCGTCCAGGTGCAGGAACAGCGCCTCACCGAACGCGGCCAGCACATGACGCGGCAGCAGATCGGCGTCGACCAGCGCGTTGATCCGACGCCATGTCACCCGCGCGCCGAGCCGCAGAGCCGACTGGAACGCGTCGAGACTGCGCCCCTCGTCCGCCTCGCCCCGGCCGATGCGCTGATAGGTCGCCGTCACCGGCTCCCAGTCGGTGTCCGGCTTCGCCATCCGCTCCAGGAACCCCTGCAGCGCGTGCTCCACACCCTGGTGCACGACCTGCATGTACGTGTCGTCCGTCGGCCGCGCGTACTCCGGGATCTCGGTTCTGATCGCCCGTACGACCTCTTCGGTGATGTCGTCGAAGAAGGGTCTGAGATGGTCGTGCAGACCCGAAGGGAACGCCTTGAACGGGCCGTGGGCCTCCTCGGCCCGCGCTGTGGCGTTCGTTGCCTCGATCTTCTCCAGAATGCGGAATCCGGTCACGCAGCGGCTCCTTCTGCGCACGGGAAGTGGGGCACGCTGACGTTACCCGCACGGATTCTGCCGAGCCTCATCGGTGACTGACAGACATGCACCGGGGGCTTGTCACTTCATGACAAGGGGAATCCGGCTCCTGCTCCGCGCCACCACGCGCCGATGACGCCCACGACGGCGCAGCGTCACCAGCGTCACGAACGCACCCGCGAGTACGCAGCACGCCGCGAGCCGCAGACCGAGGTCGTAGCCCTCCAGGAACGCGTCGCGCGGATCGGCGCCGGAACGCAGCTCGGAGCTTTCGCGCCGGGTGAGGACCACGCCCACCAGGACCACCCCGAACACACCGGAGACCTCGCGTGCCGCGCTCACCAGGCCGGTCGCCATCCCCATCCCGGCCTCCGGAACCCGGTCGAGACTGCGCACGGTCAGGGGAGTGGTGAACGCGGAACCCCAGCCGATCAGCAGCAGCCCCGGCTGCAGGTCCCAGAAGCCGGCCCGCGCACCCGCTGCCGAGACGTACAGCAGACCGACCGCCACCATGCAGAGGCCGCCCGCGATCGAGACATGCGCGCCCAGCGCACGGGCCGCCCGCTCGGCCACCGGCGTCCCCAGCAGCAGCGCGCCCGCCAGCGGCAGAAACGCGAGCCCCGCCCCCGTCGGTGAGAAGCCCAGCACCCGCTGGAGATAGAGGGCCGTGAAGAAGAACACCCCGTTGACGCCGATGCCCCACAGCACCTGCGCGACGATCCCGCCGGTGAGGAACCGGTCGCGCAGCAGTCGCAGTTCGACGAGCGGCCGCGCGGTCCGGGCCTCCACGACGACGAACACACAGACGGCGACCGCCGAAACGCCCAGGCACAGCGGCACGGGCGCGGTGCCGAACCCGTGCTCCTGGCCGCGCACGAGACCGTACGTGAGCAGATAGAGCGCGAGCACGGACAGCAGCACACCCGGCACATCGAGACCGCCGCGTCGGGGCGCGGACCGGCCGGGGACGGCCGGCATCAGCAGCAGCGCGATCAGCCCGAACGGCACGTTGAGCGCGAACACCCAGCCCCAGCCCCACCGTTGGGTGACGAAGCCGCCCACCACGGGCCCCAGCGCCAGCGCCACGGCCAGCGCCGCCGTCCACAGGCCCACGGCCGTGGCGCGCAGCCGCGCGGGCAGATCGACCGCGATGACGGCGAGCGAGGCAGGGATGACCAGCGCGGCCCCGACCCCCTGCACCGTACGGGCCGCGATCAGCGTGCCCCCGCTGTCCGCGAGGGCGGCCGCCGCCGACGCCGCCGTGAAGACCAGGATCCCGGCGGCCAGCACGGGTCTGCGCCCGAACAGGTCGGTCAGCCGCCCGCCGGGCAGCAGCAGCGCTCCGAAACTGAGCACATAGCTGGCTGCCACCCATTCCAAGTCGGGCACCGTCAGGCCCAGTTCGCGCTGTACGGTCGGCAGGGCCACATTGATGACCGTGTTGTCGAGCGTCGTGATGAACCCGGTCAGTGTGAGCAGGGAGAACAGCGCGAACAGCCGTGCACGTCCCACAAGACGCTCCTTCCGCCGTCGCACGGATTGTCGGCGCGAGAGCGCCGCCCGGGCTCTGGCCCACGGCATGGAATCGACGGGATGCCTTTGTCAGCGAACTGACAGAAGGCGGGAGACGAACTGTCAGCACGTCGTCTAACCCACCCCTCGCCCGGAGGCGGAACCTGGGGCACCGCCCCAAGCGGACGCACTCCCCCCGCGCTTCCCCCGCTCTCGCTCAACTCGCGCTGCCGCCGACCCAGTTGGAGCCCTCATGACCTCCGTCCGGCCCGCCGCCGCATCCGCCTCGCTCACGGACCACCTGAGGCACTGGGCCAGACACCGGCCGCAACAACGCGCCTTCAGCCACGTCGACTTCCCCGACAGCGCCCCCACCGGAGTGCACCGGGCCCTCGGATGGCGCGCCCTCGACGCCAGGGCCAGAGCCGTCGCCGACCGACTCGCCCAGGTCGCCTCACCCGGCGAACGCGCCGCCCTCGTGCTGCCCCAGGGGCTCGACTACGCGGCCGGCTTCCTCGGCTGCCTGTACGCCCGCGTCATCGCCGTACCTCTCTTCGGCCCCCAACTCCCCGGCCACGAAGGGCGACTGGCGGCCGTCCTGGCCGACTGCGAACCGGCATGTCTGCTCAGCGACTCCGCAACGGCCCGTGCGATGGGCGAGTTCATCCGCGAGCGGGGCCTGCCGGAGGTCCCCGTCGTGCCCGTCGACCAACTCCCCGTCCAGCGCGGTGGATTCATCGATTCGGGCGAACCGTCGGGAGCCCCCGAGCCGGACGACATCGCATACCTCCAGTACACCTCCGGATCCACCCGCAGCCCGGCCGGCGTGATGATCAGTCACGCCAACGTCGTCGCCAACGCGCGTCAGGCCATCGACGCGTTCATCGCCGACCCGGACGCCGCCACCACGGTCGGCTGGCTGCCCCTCTTCCACGACATGGGCCTAGTCCTCAGCATCGCCGCGCCCGTCGTGGGAGGCTTCCCGTCCGTCCTCATGGACCCCTCCGCCTTCCTCCAGGACCCCGCCCGCTGGCTGCGCCTCCTCGGCTCGTACGAAGGCACCGTCAGCGCCGCCCCGAACTTCGCGTACGACTACTGCGTGGCCCGCACCGACCCCGCGCTCGTCGACGAACTCCGCCTGGACCGCGTACGGGTGCTCATCAACGGCAGCGAACCGGTGCGTGCCGGGACGGTGGACCGCTTCCACACCACATTCGCGCCCGCGGGGCTCGACCCGGCCGCGCACTGTCCGGCCTACGGCCTGGCGGAGGCCACCGTGTTCGTGACCGCGAGCTCCCGGGACGAACCGTCCTCGGCCGTCGCCTGCGACGCCGGCGCACTCACGGAGGGCCGGATCGAGGAGACGTCGGACGAGACGGCGGCCGTGCTCGTCCCGTGCGGGGCGCCCGTCGGGCAGGAGCTGCGGATCGTCGGCCGGGACGGTGCCGTGCTGCCGCAAGGGCGGGTCGGCGAGATCCAGTTGCGCGGCCCCAACATCGGCCGCGGCTACTGGAAGCGCGCCGGACTCACGGCCGAGACCTTCGGCTTCGGCGCGGCCGGGGACTGGCTGCGCACCGGCGACCTCGGCGCTCTGCACGACGGGCGGCTGCTCGTCACCGGCCGCCTCAAGGACGTACTCATCGTGGACGGGCGCAACCACTACCCCCAGGACATCGAGGAGACCGTACAGACGGCCGTGGCCCTGATCCGCCGGGACCACCTCGCCGCGTTCGGAGTGACCCGGGCCGACGACGTGGGCGAGGACGTCGTCGTGGTCGCGGAGCACCGGCGCGACACCGATCCGACGCCGAAGGCCACCCGGAACGCCGAACGCGTCGTGCGCGCCGCGATCTCCGCCCGCCACGGCCTGCGCCTCGGCTCACTGCGGCTCGTGCCGCCGGGCTCCGTCCCCCGTACGAGCAGCGGCAAGGTGTCCCGCGCGGCCGCCCGGGCACGCTTCCTCGACGGCGGATTCGGGCCACGATGAGCGTGTCGCGCAGGGAGATCCGCGAGCTGGTCGCGGATCGACTCCAGGACTGGTACGGGGTCAGCGCGGGCCAACTCCCCGACGACAGGCCCCTGGCGGAGGCAGGACTCACCTCCCGAGACGCGGTGGCACTGACAGCCGACCTGAGCGAACTGGCCGGAAGACGACTCCCGGACACACTGCTGTGGGAGGCACCGACGATCGACACACTGGTGAGACGCCTGGAGGAGACCCCGCCCCGTAAGAGGCGCGGGGAACTGCGCGACCGGCCACAGTCAACCGGCACCCACCGAACCGAACCGACCCCCGTCGCGGTCGCCGTCGTCGGCCTCGGCTGCCGATTCCCCGGCGGCGTCACGTCCCCCGACGAGTACTGGCAACTCCTCACCGAAGGCCGCGACGCGGTAGGCACGCTCCCGCCCGGCCGCTGGGCCCCGTTCCTCAGCGACCCGGAACGACTGCCGGACGACGTGAACCGGCACGGCGCCTTCCTCGGCGGCCTCGACGACATCGCCGGCTTCGACGCCGAGTTCTTCGGCATCCCCGCCCACGAGGCGACCGCCATGGACCCCCAGCACCGCATGCTCCTCGAAGTCACCCGGGAGGCCCTCGACCACGCGGCCCTCTCCGCACCCGCGCTCGCGGGCACCCGCACCGGCGTCTTCGTGGGCATCGGCGGCAACGAGTACGCGCACCTCACGACAGCCGACCTGCACGCCGTGGACGCCTGGACGGCCACCGGGGCGTCCATGAGCATCGCCGCGGGCCGCCTGTCGTACGCCCTCGACCTGCGCGGCCCCAGCCTGTCCGTCGACACGGCGTGCTCGTCCTCGCTGGTCGCGGTGCACCACGCCGTACGCAGCCTGGTGACGGGCGAGAGCGACACGGCGCTCGCCGCCGGGGTGAACCTGCTACTGACCCCCGCCGTCACCCTCGGTTTCCAGCGCGCGGGCGCCCTCGCCCCGGACGGCCGCTGCAAGGCGTTCGACGCCTCGGCCGACGGGATCGTACGCGGCGAGGGCTGCGGAGTCGTCGTACTGAAACGGCTCGCGGACGCCGAACGCGACGGCGACCGCGTCCTGGCGGTGATCCACGCGACGGCCGTCAACTCCGACGGCCGCTCCAACGGCCTGACCGCCCCCAACGCCGAGGCCCAGTGCGCCCTCCTCGCCGAGGCGCACACCGCCCCGACGACCGTGGACTACGTGGAGGCGCACGGCACGGGCACCGCCCTCGGCGACCCCATCGAGGCGAGCGCCCTCGGCGCCGTGCTCGGCCGCGACCGCTCCCTGGACCAGCCTCTCCTGATCGGCTCCGCCAAGACGAACCTCGGCCACCTGGAGGCGGCCGCCGGTATCGCGGGCCTGATCAAGACCGTGCTCGCCCTGCACCACGGCGAGATCCCCGCCCACCTGCACTTCACCCGCCCGGGTCCGCACGCCGACCTCGACGCGCTCGGCCTGCGCGTGGTCGGCTCGCCCGAACCCTGGCCCCGCTACTCGGGCACGGCCACCGCGGGCGTCTCGGCCTTCGGCTTCGGCGGTACGAACGCCCACGTCGTCCTCGCCGAACACCGCCCGGCCGCCCGGGCGAAGGGTCCCGCCGAGCGCCCCGCGCTGCTCCTGCTCGACGGGCCGACCAAGGAGCGCGTACGCGCCTACGCCGGTGAGCTGGCCTCCTGGCTGGACACCCCCGACAGCCGGCGCGTACACGACGCCGACCTCGCCCGCACCCTCGCGGGGCGCGCCGGCCGCGGCCGCCATCGCGCCGCTCTCGTCACCCGCGACCGCACCGAGACCCGCACCGCACTCGGCCGCCTTGCGGCAGGCGACCCCTCACCGCGGCTCGTCACGGGGGAAGACCGGCCCGGCGGACCCGGACCCATGGTGTGGGTCTTCTCCGGCTACGGCTCGCAGTGGCCCGGCATGGGCCGCCAACTCCTCGCGACGGAACCGGTGTTCGCGGCAGCCGTCGACCGGCTGGAAGCCATCGTGCGCTACCACGCGGGGCTCTCCCTGCGCGCCGGCCTCCAATCCGACGCCGACCTCTCGACCCCCGCGACCGTCATGCCCGTGCTCTACGGCGTCCAGGTCGCTCTCGCCGAACTGTGGCGCTCCTACGGCCTCGAACCCGACGCCGTCATCGGCCACTCCCTGGGCGAGATCGCGGCGGCGGTCGTGTCGGGCGCGCTGGACGAGGCCACCGGCGCCCGGATCGTCGCCGTACGCTCCAGGCTGCTGGCCCGGATGACCGGCGGAGCCATGGCGGTCGTGGAGCTACCGGCGGCCGAAATCCCGCGCCTGGCAAGGGAGTTCGGCACGCTGGAAGTGGCCGTGCACTCCTCGCCCGCGCAGAGCGTGGTCACGGGCTCGGCCGAAGACGTGGCCGGACTCGTCGCCCGGGTGACCGGCAACGGCGGCTTCGCCCGTTCGCTGGGTGTGTCGGGAGCGGGCCACTCACCCGAAGTAGAGCCGCTGCTGCCAGAGTTCGCGTGGGAACTGGGCGAGGTCAGGCACTCGGCGCCCCGCTGCCGCCGCTACTCCACCGCGCTCGGCGATCCCCGCGAGAGCGTGCCCTGCGACACGGAGTACTGGGTGGCGAACCTGCGCAACCCCGTCCGCTTCGCCCAGGCGGTGCGCGCCGCCGCCGAGGACGGACACCGCGTCTTCGTCGAAGTCGCCCCGCACGCAACCCAGTTGCATCCGCTGACCGACACCCTTCGCGATGCCGGCGCCGACGACGCACTGATCGTGCCCACCCTGCGACGCGACACCGACGACGCGCTCACGTTCCGTACCTCGCTGGCCACGCTGCTCGTCCACGGAGTGCGGGTGGCCCAGCCGCGGGAGGGACTGCATCCCGAGGGCCGCATCGTGGACGTCCCGCCGCCCCGCTGGCGGCACCGCCGCTTCTGGGCGGGGGAGGAGCCGTCCGAGGCCGAGGAACCGCCCCGGGCGATGCCTCTCGACCCGGCCGCCGGTCCTCTCGAACGGCTCCGGCTGTGCGTGGCGGCGGTCATGGGCTACAGCCCCGAACACCTCGACCCCGACACCCCGTTGACCGACCTCGGACTGGACTCCCTCACGGCCGTGCGGATACGGGCCGCGGTGGAGCGGGAGTTCGGCATCGAGATGGAGCCGGGAGTGCTGCTCAGACGCGGAACGCTGAGGGCCGTGGCCGAGCTGCTGGAGACCGGGGGAGAAGCGGAGACGGTCGGTACCCCGGGACGCCGGACGACGCCCGGCGATCTCAAAGAGCGGCGGGCGGCGCCGAGTTCGGCCACCGACACGCTCGCACGAGAAACAGCCGACACGCTCGCACGAGCAGAAGCCGACACGCTCGTACGAAAAGAGGCCGCGCCCCGGCCCCCCGCCCCGACCCCTCTCCGCGCGTTCCCGGGAACGGGCCCTGGCACCCCCCTCTTCCTGGCCCACGCCGCAGGCGGATCCGCCGATGTGTACGTCCGGCTGGCCCAGCGCCTGGACGGCGACCGTCCGGTGTACGGCTTCGACCGGCGGCCCGACCCCGACGATGTGCCGGGACGGGCCGAGGAGTTCGTCCGCAGGGTACGGGAGGAGCTGCCCAAAGGCCCCTGGATCCTCGGCGGTTGGTCGTACGGCGGGCTGGTCGCCCAGGAGGCGGTCCGGCTGCTCGCCCCGTACGGCAGAGTCCCGGCCCTCGTGCTGCTCGACTCGGTACTGCCTCTGCCCACCCGCCTCACCCCGACAGACCTGGTCCTGCGTCACTTCCGGGACTTCGCCGCGTATGTGGAACGCACCTACGGCACCGCCCTCGACCTGCCGTACGACGAACTCGCCGGGCTCGACGACACGGGACGGATCGACCTCGTCATCAAGATGCTGCGGGACACCGTCGAACTGCCGGAAGCGGTCCTGGAACACCAGCGGACCTCCTATCTGGACCTGCGCAGCGGCGAGCGCCACCAGCCGGGCGGATACGCGGGCCGCACCCTGCTCTACCGGGCGAGCGAGCCCGCCCCGCACACCGTCCACGACCCACGCTACGAACGCGGCGACGCGACGCTCGGCTGGGACGCGCACTGCGCCGACCTGACCGTCGTCCCGTTGCCCGGCCACCATCTGTCGCTGCTCGACCCCCCGGTCGTCGACACGCTGGCCGCACTGCTGACACGCGATCTGCGGGACTCCTGAAGGGACATGCCCCATGACTCGTACGACTCGTATGGCTCGTCGGCGGAGATGTGCCGCGCTCGCGGTGACGACGGCGCTGCTCGGCACGGGAGTGGCACTCAGCGCCTCACCCGCGACGGCCTCACCCGCGACGGCCGCTTCCGCCGCCGAGGTGGCCGCGGGCGCCACGGTCGTCGCCGAGAAGTGGCTCGACACCCGAACCGTCGACCTCACGGTCGCCTCCCCTGCGGTGGGCGCGTCCCTGCCGGTACGGGTGGTCCTGCCGACCGGGTACGCCGCACAGCCCGACCGCACCTGGCCCGTGCTCTACCTCCTCCAGGGAGCGCACGACGACTACACGTCCTGGACGAGGGAGACGGACGTCGTCGACTTCCTCGCCGGCCAGGACGTCATCACCGTGATGCCGTCGTCCGGCCCCACCGGCATCCCCACCGACTGGTGGAACTACGGCAGCGCCGACGCGCCGGACTACGAGGCGTTCCAGGTCGACGAGTTGATGGGGCTGCTGCAGCAGAAGTTCCGGGCGGGGACGAAACGTGCCGTCGCCGGTGTCTCCACCGGCGGCTACGGTGCCCTGGCCTTCGCCGCCCGGCACCCCGGGACCTTCACGGCGGCCGCCTCGTACAGCGGGATCCTGGACACCACGGCCTTCGGCATGCCGACCGTGCTCAACGCGATCGTCGCCAGGGAACAGCTGTTGCCGCTGACGCTCTGGGGCAGTCCGCTGCTCAACCGGGACAACTGGAACCGGCACAACCCCTCCGCGCAGGCCGCCAAGCTCAAGGGCACCAGCCTGTACATCTCCCAGGGCAGCGGCCTGGCGGGCGGTGACTTCGACAACCTCGAAGGTGCGGTGCTCGAAGGCGCGCTCTGGTCCCAGGCACACCGGTTCACCGAGCGGCTGGACGCCCTCGGCATCCCGGCCCAGGTGCACTTCTACAACGGCGGAGCACACGCGTGGTCGTACTGGCGACAGGAGTTCAAGGCGTCGTGGCCCATGCTCGCGGCGGGCCTCGGCCTGAGCTGACCCGGGCCCCGGCCCGAGCCGACCCCTGATCGGGCGCCGGCCCGAGCGGACCCCCTGACCCGAGTCGATCCCCTCAAGGAGGAACCACCATGGATGCCCTGGCCGAGGCAGTCGTCGCGGGAGCCGCCCGCACCGAACTGGAGCACCTGGCCCCACCCGACCGCTTCACCGCCGCCCACCTGCGCGCGGAGGACGTCGGCAGCTTCACCGGAGTCGCCGACAAGGACGTACGGAAATCCATCCACATCGGCGCGGTGCCGATGCCCGAACTCGCCCCGAACGAGGTGCTGGTGGCCGTCATGGCCAGCGGCATCAACTACAACACCGTCTGGTCGGCGATGTTCGAACCCATCCCGACGTTCTCCTTCCTGAAGCACTTCGGCCGTCAGGACCGCTGGGCGGCCCGGCACGACCAGCCCTTCCACGTCATCGGCTCGGACGCCTCCGGTGTCGTCGTGCGCACGGGTTCGGGTGTGCGCAGATGGCGGGTGGGCGACCATGTCGTGGTGAGCCCCGTGTACGTCGACGAGGAGGACCCGGCGACCCACGCCGACGGCATGCTGGGCACGGGCATGCTGGCGTGGGGCTTCGAGACGAACTACGGAGGACTGGCCCACTACGCCCTGGCCCGGACCAGTCAACTCCTGTCCAAACCGGCCCACTTGACATGGGAGGAGGCCGCCTCGAACCCGCTGTGCGCGGGCACGGCGTACCGCATGCTGGTCAGTGACCGGGGCGCCCGGATGACCCAGGGCGACGTGGTGCTGATCTGGGGAGCGGCGGGCGGCCTCGGCGCGTACGCGGTCCAACTCGTCCGCAACGGCGGGGGCATAGCCGTCGGCGTCGTCAGCAGCGAACGGAAGGCGCAGTACGCCCGCCGGCTCGGCTGTCACCACGTGATCAACCGGGAGGAGATCGGCCTCAGCGGCAGCGAGCCGCCCGCCGATCCCGCCCTGGTCGGCAAACGGCTCGGCAAGCTGGTCCGGGCCGCGACCGGGGAGGACCCGCACATCGTCTTCGAGCACGTCGGCCGGGCCACCTTCGGCGTCTCGGTCTTCGTCGTGCGCCGGGGCGGTGCGGTGGTGACGTGCGGCTCCAGCACCGGCTACCAGCACGAGTTCGACAACCGGTACCTCTGGATGCGCCTCAAGCGCGTCATCGGCAGCCACGGCTCGAACCTCCACGAACAGGCCGCCGTCGGCCGCCTTCTCGACCTCGGCCACCTCGCCCCCGCCCTCACCGAGACCTACCCCCTCACCGACACGGCCGAGGCGGCCCGCCTGGTCCAGAACAACGCCCACCTGGGCAAAGTGGGGGTGCTGGCGCTGGCTCCCGGGCCCGGACTGGGGGTTGTGGACGCCGAGCGCCGGGAGCGCCTCACCGGGACGTGATCGTCATCAGGAGGGAGCGGGTTGCTCCTCGTGCTCCTGGGCCTTCGTCGGGACCCGCGGCTGCGGTGTCATGGAGAGCTTGTCGGGCTTGACCGTGACGATGGCCTGGGGGCGCGGGGGAGCGGACGTGAGGGTCAGCCGCCAGCGTTGGACGACGGTGGCCAGGACGATGAGGAGTTCGGTCCAGGCGAACTCCTCGCCGATGCACTTGCGCCGGCCGTCCCCGAAGGCGAGGAACGAGGAGCGGTTGATGCTCTTGGCGCGCTCGGGCTCCCAACGGCCCGGGTCGAAGGCCGCGGGGTCCGCATAGACCTCGGGGTCGTGCTGGTGGACGTACGGGCTGTATACGACGTCCGCGCCCTCGGGGATCGGAACTCCGTCGAGGACGACCGGTCGCGTGGTGATCCGGGTGACGAGCCAGGCCGGTCCGTACATGCGCATGGCCTCCTTGAGGACACTGCGCATGTACGGCAGGGAGCCCAGGTCCTCCTGGCGCAGCGGGCGTTCGCCGCAGACGGCGTCGAGTTCGGCGTGCAGCTTCCGCTCGATCCCCGGGTTGCGGCTGATCTCGTACAGGGTCCACGCCAGGGTCGTCCCGGTGGTCTCGATCGCGCCCGTGAGGAGGGTGATCGCCTCGTCCTGGAGCTGCTGGTGGGAGAGAGGGCCCGTCTCGGGGTCGTCGGCCGTGAGGAGAGTGGAGAAGAGACCGGCCTGTGACGCGGCGCCCTCGGTCCGCGGGCCGTCCTGATGGGCGGGGCAGCCGGGCGGCGGCGCGGGCTGTTCCGCGGACGCCAGCTGGGCCCGGTGATGGTCGATGGCCTGGTCGATGAGGGCCCGCAGCCGGGCCACCCGCCGCTCGTGCGCGCGGTTCGCGGGCAGGGGCAGCTTCGTCACCCAACCGGGCAGGATGGTCTGCCGGATCGTGCCACGCATGATCTCCGGCATGAGTCCCTGGAACTCCCGCTCGACATGTCCCGGCAGGCCCGAACCGAAGAGCGCCACGAGGAACGTCGACAGCGTCAGGTCGTTCATGTCCTCGTACGTGTCACGCGCGACCCCCTCCGCCCATGCCTCGGTGGCCGTCCGTACGTGGCTGATCATGACGTCGCCACGGGTGGCGATGTGCGATTTGTTGAACATGGGCTGCATCAGCCGGCGGTGCTTCATGTGCAGGTCGCCGTCGGCGATCGTGGCGAGGCCGTCGCCGAAGAACACCCGCAGCGCGTCGATGATCTTGCCGCCCTTTGCGAACGCGTCGACCTCCGTCACCAGTACCCGGCGGGTGACGGCCGGGTCGGTGACCACATAGGCGGCGGTGGGGCCTATCAGGATCTTCACGACGCTGCCCTGTTCGCGCAGCGCGTTCATGAACTCCAGGGGACGTCTGGCCAGTTGGTGTCCGTGTCCGATCAAGGGCAGGCGGCCGGGCGCGGTAGGAGCCGCGGCGGGAGGACCTGATATGCCTCTCATCGGTGAGTCTCCTCAAGATCAACTCGGGTGCTGTGATCATGACATGCATGCCCACGCGTTCCGTGTCGTACCCGCCGTTTTCGTCACAGCGCCCTCCGGCCGCGGCGATGAGTAAAGGGATTTGTCGACTGATTCGAGCTGGTCGGCGGGTTGCCAAAGCTTCACAGAAGTGGGCCGGTGAGGTTGATCTGAGGTAGATCAAACCCGATAAGGTTCCCTGAGGCGCGGCGAGTTGACGCGACAGCAATCGGTTGTCGCTCGCTGTCCACGCATGCCCGTCGCGGGGTGGATCACCGCGCGGCGAGTGCTGCCCCGAGCTTCTCCCCCCTGTTCGATCGTGTTGCTTCGAAGGATGCAGATGGAACTTGCCACTCCGCCACCGGAGGCGCGGGCACCGGCCGCCTGGTACAGCTGGTGGCTGATGCCACTGGCCTTAGGCGCTGGAACCGTCGCCGCCGCGGTCGCCGGACCCGACTCGACCCAGATACCCGCGATCGTCTCCGGCGTCGCGGCGACGGCTGCGAGCGCCATCTCCGTACGACTTCTTGTCCGCTCCCAGCTCCAGATGCGCCGCAGCGCGGGCGAGTTCAGGAACGCACAGGCCGAACACTCCCAGCAGTGGCAGCAGCACGTGGCCGGTCTGGAGCGCAAGTACGCCGCCGAACGGGCAACGTACGACGCGCAGTTGGCCGAACAGGCCAAGGCCTACGAGGCGCGGATCGCCGAGCAGACGCAGGCCTGGCAGGAGCAGCTCGACCGGCAGCTCGCGGCCGTCGCCCTGCTCGCCGACCAGCAGCTGCCCGAGGCGCTCGAGCGGCTGCGGGCCGGTGACTCCATCGATGACGTCCTGCCCTCCGTCAACCAGTGCGCCGAGGTCAGCGCCGACCTGCAGGCCCAGCTGCGCAAGGTACTCAGGACGGCGCTCATCGGAGTGGAGCAGGAGTTCAACCGCTCCACCTCCGCCGAGCAGGCCGTCATCAGCATCGGCAGCCGTATCCACGTACTGACCAGCAAGCTGCGCGGCCGGCTCCACGAGATGCAGGGCGAACACGGCAGGCTGCCCTCCGTCGCCCAGGGTCTGATGGAGCTCGACCAGCAGCTCGGCCCGGCCGACTCGCTGGCCGCCAGCATCGGCGTGCTCGGCGGCTCGGACCGGCCCGGCCGCCAGTGGCAGGAGCCTCAGCGCCTGCTCAGTGTGGTGCGCGGCGGTATCGGCCGGATCAAGGACTTCGACCGCGTCCAGGTGCAGCACCTGCCCGAACTCGGCGTCGACGGCGGCATGGTGGACCACCTCACGCTGATCTTCGCCCACCTCCTCGACAACGCGGCACGCTACTCGCCGCCCACCGAGCCGGTGATCGTCTCCGGCAAGGAGGTGCCCAACGGTGTCGGCATCGAGATCCAGGACTCCGGCAAGGGCCTGAACGAGGAGAAGAAGCAGGAGGCCCTCCAGTCGCTGGAGGGTGTGGCCCCCGGCCCCGGCCTCGGCGGGGTGTCCGAGGACGCCCACCTCGGTCTGCGCGTGGTGGGAGCCCTGGCCCGCCGGTACGGCATCAGGGTCACCTTCGCGGACTCCCCGTGGCTCGGCACCTCAGTGGTCATCGTGGTACCTCACAAGTACTTCAGCCAGTTGCCCGCCGCCGTCACGGCGCCGGCTCCTGCCGCTGAGGCTTCCGTCGCGCCGGGCACCGGTTCGGCCCAGGCCGAGGAACCGGGTCAGGCCGAGGAGCCGGAGGAGACCGGGGACACCACGCCCGGCGGTCTGCCCCGGCGCCGCAGGCGAGCCGAGTCCGAGAAGCCCAAGTCGGCCGCACGGGAGGAAGAGTCCACCGCCACCGCCTCGCACGCGGTGCCGCCGGACGAGTCCTTCACCGGCCTGGCCGCCTTCGCCACGGCCGGACGTGAGCCGGCCGCCGGGCGCGAGCCGGCCGCCGGACACGAGCCGACCGCCGGACGTGAGTCCACAGAGCACCGCACTGAAGAGAGCGACTAGTCCACATGACGCAACAGGGAACCGACGTGAGCTGGGCGCTCCGCGATCTGGTGGAGAGCATCCAGGAGATCCGCTTCGCCCTCGTGGCCTCCAGCGACGGCAAGGCCATCACCTCCTACGGCGCCGACGACCCCGACGACGTGGACCGTTTCGCCGCCGTGGTGGCGGGCCTGCAGGCACTGGCCCAGCCCGTGGCCGAGCAGTTCCCCAAATACGCCGGGCAACTGCGCCTCGCGATGATCGAGGTCGACGGCGGTCACCTCTTCGTGGTGCGCGCCGGCGTGGAGACGTACCTCGGAGTACTCGCCAGGGAGGGGCTCGACCAGGGCCTGCTCGGCCACCAGATGAGGGACCTGGCCCGCAGGATGGGTGAGCTCCTCGGCACCACTCCGCGCCTGGAGGAGCACTCTGGATGAGTGGTCCCCGCCGACCCACGGACCCGTCCGGTCTCGAGCGCTACTACGTCCTCACGGGCGGTCGCAGCGGACCGGGCGGTTCGTCGTCGAGCCTTGACGTGGCGACCCTCATCACCTCCCGTGCGCCAGCCGTCCCCGGACTGCAGCACGAACACGAGGAGATCCTCCGGCGCTGCCGCGATCCGCTGTCGGTGGCCGAACTCGGCGCCCATCTCGGATTGCCCTTCAACATTCTCGCGGTGCTCTTGGCCGATCTGCTGGACGCAGGACGCGTTGAAGCCCGTGACCCCATCCCGGCGTCGAACGCCGGTCGCGGGCCCGACCTCGCGCTCCTTGAGGAGGTACTCAGTGGACTTGAAAGGCTTTGACCATCCCGACCGGTACTCGGCCGACGGCACTCTGCCGGCCGGTGCCCGCTCGGTGAAGGTGATGATCGCCGGCGGGTTCGGCACCGGTAAGACCACCATGGTCCGCTCGGTCAGCGACATCAAGCCGCTCACCACCGAGGAGACGCTGACCCAGGCCAGCGCGGACGTCGACAACCTGATCGGGGTGGCGGACAAGCAGGAGACCACCGTCAGCCTCGACTTCGGCAAGATCGGCATCAACGACGAGCTGGTGCTGTACCTGTTCGGCACTCCCGGCCAGGAGCGGTTCTGGTTCCTGTGGAACGGCCTGTTCAAGGGGGCGCTCGGGGCCGTGGTCCTGGTCGACACGCGTCGACTGGCCTCCAGCTTCCGGGCGATCGAGGAGATGGAGCGGCAGAACGTCCCGTTCGTGATCGCCCTCAACGTCTTCCCCGACTCCAAGGACCACCCGGTCGAGGAGATCCGCGACGCGCTGGACATCTCCCCGCACACCCCGGTCGTGGCCTGCGACGCCCGCGACCGGGCCTCCAGCCGTGATGTGCTCATCGCGCTGATACGCCACCTCAAAGAACGCTCCGCAGTCGCTCTGGAGTCCCGATGACCGACCAGCCCTTAAACGGTCCCGACGCCCCGCGCGGCTGCCCGGTCGCGCACGGCGGGGGAGACGGGCTCACCCGTCTCTACGGGCCCGACGCGGCGACCGACCCGATCGGTATCTACTCGCGCCTGCGCAAGCAGCACGGGCCGGTCGCGCCGGTGCTGCTGGAGGGCGACATCCCGGCGTGGCTGGTCCTCGGCTACCGGGAGAACAGACGGGTGCTCGACAACCCCCGCCAGTTCAGCCGGGATTCGCGGATCTGGCGCGACTGGAAGGACGGACGTGTCGAGAGCACCTCGCCACTGATTCCGATGCTGGGCTGGCGGCCCGACTGCGTCTCCCAGGACGGCGAACCGCACCGCCGGTTGCGGGGTGCGGTCACCGACAACCTGCAGGCCGTCTCCAGCCGTGGCATCCGCCGCCATGTCACGCACTTCGCGAACAAGCTGATCGACTCGTTCGCCGGGGCAGGCAGCGCCGACCTGGTGTCCGACTACTCCGAATATCTGCCGATGCTCGTGCTGACCAGGGTGTTCGGGCTCGCGGAGAGCGAGGGGCGGCAGCTGGCCGAGTCCACGGCGCTGGTCATGAAGGGCGGTGCCGAGGCGATCGTCCACAACGACCGCATCATGCAGATCCTCGGTGAACTCGCCGAGCGCAAGCGGGTGGAGCCGGGTTCCGACTTCACCACCGGGCTGCTGGAGCACCACGCCGACCTCGACGACGACGAGATACTCAACCATCTGCGGCTGGTGCTGATCACCGCCAACGCCACCACCAGCAATCTGCTGGCCCGGGTGCTGCAGCTGGTGCTCACCGACACCAACCGGCTCTCCGGTCTGGTCAGCGGGCAGCTCAACATCTCCGCCGTCGTCGAGGAGGTCATGTGGAACACCCCGCCACTGGCCGTTCTGCCGGGGCGGTTCGCCGCGGCCGACCTCGAACTGGGCGGGCACCGGATCCAGGAGGGCGACCTGCTCGTCCTCGGACTGACCGCGGGCAACGTCGACCCGGAGATCCGGCCCGACGTCGGCATCTCCGTGCACGGCAACCAGTCGCACCTCGCGTTCAGCGGGGGGCCGCACGAGTGCCCAGGGCAGAACATCGGGCAGGCCATCATCGAGACGGCCGTCGACGCTCTGCTGCACCGGCTGTCGGGGCTGCGGCTCGCGGTGACGCCGGACGAGCTCACGTCCACGGCTTCCACGTGGGAGGCGAAACTCGACCGGCTTCCGGTCGAGTTCTCGACGTAGCGCTCCGCTTGGGTTTTGGGGCGGCTGATGTGGGTCGGCTGCCGGTTCGTTGTGGCCTGTCGCGCCCACGCGGCGGAGCCGCACAATGTCACAGCCCCGCGCCCCTTACGGGGGCGCGGGGAACTGTTTCAGACCGCCAGTAGGTCGTCCAGGGAGCCCTGGCCCGCCAACTCGGCCTTGGCGGCCGGGGATTCCTTGTCGGCGGCGTAGCGGCCCGAGGTGAGTGCCCACTCGTAGTTGCCGTTTATCCAGTGCTGGATGGCCTCGACGCCCATCCGGACCTTGGTGCGGTCGTCCTCGTCCAGGCCGAGTTCGTCGCACATCTGCGGTACCTGCGCCTCCAGCGCGAGGTACTCGGCAAGGCTCTCCGTGGTCATCTTGACCGCCTCGTCGGCCGCCTCCTGCCAGCCGCAGCGGCGCTCGCGGTGCAGGACGGCTATCAGGTTGTGGCCGTCCCCACGGCGTTTCTCGCGCTCGAAGGAGTGGATGTCGTTCATGAAGCCGATGGTGTCGGCGGCCAGGTCCCGCATTCTCTCCATCAGCGGATGCGCCTGCACCTCGGCGGGCACCTCGAAGCCGCGGCTGCGCTCACCGGCGTCGATGCTGTGGTGGATGCCGACCGTACGGCGGCGGAACTCGGCGTACTCCTGAAGGTCGAGCGTGCCGGCCAGGCCGCGGGCGGCCAGATCGACCTCCTCGGTGTGCGCCACGAGGAAACGGCCCCAGGAGGCCGCGAATCGCGTACGCCATGTCAGAGACATGCCATCCGAAAGATGGGCCCAGACCTCCGCCCAGGCCACGGTGATCGGGCACGCCACCCGAGGGGTGATGCCCGCCGGCCGCAAGGGGGTGGCGATGAGCTCCCGCGCGACCTCCGCTATACGGTCGGCGCGATCCGGCCTTCCTGAGTCGAACTGGTCGTCGAAAAGGAAGGCCAGCGAGAACCAGTTCATCAGGACGACCATGTCGTCAGCCGAAGCGTGGGGGTAGGTGCGGGCCGCCGCCTGGGGCAGATCCCAGGAGCGGTATTCCTCGAATCCGGCCTGGCTGCGCACCAGGCCCTTGTCCCATACCCAGCGCAGATGCCGGGCCCGGGCGTACTCGAGATGCTCGCTGACGGGGGTGGTGAAGGGGAGGTCGAACCTGACGTCCTGCGGCATTCGCGTCCTCTCTTGAGACGATGCACAGGGCCCCCCATCCCTGTGGGCGGACGTCGAAATTGACGCCCGCTGGCTCGAACTGCGTTTCCCGAGACGAAAGTTGACTCGATTTACGCTACGAGGCTGCCCTGATCGTAAATGATCTATGCGGCGACCTCGGTGACTTGACCGTGACCTGCGTTACACCACTCCGTGACCTCGGGCATTCGTCGGTCTCCGTGGCCGGATGAGCGCGTTCGCCTCCGGAGCCGACGGGTCATGGGCGCGCGGCCGACTGATTTCCGCAGGCGGGGTACCCGGTTGCCGTGGAGCCGTGGGCGGAGCGCCGCTCGTGGTCGGTCGGTGTACGGAGGAAACATGGCACTGGTAGTGGCGGGCGTCGTGGTGTTGGACTGTGCCGAGCCCGAGAAACTCGCCGCGTTCTACAAGGAGTTCCTCGACGCGGAGGAGACGGACGCGTCGGCGAACCGTGTGGAGATCAAGGGAGCCGACGGGTTCCGGATCGCGTTCCGGCGGGATGTGAACGCCATTCCGCCGAGCTGGCCGCGTCCCGAGAACTCCCTGCAGGCCCACCTGGACTTCCGCGTGGAGGACCTGGACGAGGCGGAGCGCAAGGTCATCGGCCTCGGCGGCCGGCCGCTGGAGTCCAAGGACCCGTCCGGCCCGTTCGAGGAGCGGGGGTACGCCGACCCGGCCGGCCACTCGTTCACCGTGCGCAGCAACCGGACCACCGCTCCCAAGCAGGGCTGAGCGAACCGGGCCTCCAGGCTCAGCCGTTGTGCGTGCGCAGGGCCGCCAGGGCGCGGTCCGCGTGCGCGCTCATCTTGAACTCGCTGCGCACCACGTCCAGTACCTTCCGGTCCTCGGAGATCACGAAGGTGACCCGCTTCGTGGGCGCAAGCGAGAAGCCCCGCTTCACACCGAACCGCTCGCGGATCAGCCCCTCCGGGTCGGACAGCAACGGGAACCCGAGAGTGTGCTTCCCGGCGAACTCCTGCTGGCGCTCGACCGTGTCACCGCTGATCCCCACCGGGCGCCCCCCGGCGGCCGTGAACTCGGCGGCCAGATCGCGGAAGTGGCACGCCTCGGCGGTGCAGCCGGCGGTCATCGCCGCGGGATAGAAGAAGAGCACGACCGGACCCTCGCCGAGCAGCTCGGAGAGCTTGCGTGAGGTTCCGGTCTCGTCGAGAAGCTCGAAGTCCTCGACGGTGTCGCCGACCTCTATCTGGTTCTTCACGATCGCTCCCCTGACTCCCGGCCGGCTCCTGGCCGACTGCGTGGAGGCCAACCGTACTGGACGGTAGGGGAGTCAGTCGCGGCCCCCCTTGTCGCCGGAGGGCCACACTCCGGTCGACCGCTCGATGGCGGTCGCCCCCGTACGGTCGACCGCGCTGCGGACGACCGCGAAGAGCGCGCCCTGGATGGCCGCGGCCAGCAGCACCTCGCCCCAACCGCGGTCCTTGTCCAGCGCGTCGGGCGCGTCCTCCTCGTGGCGTATCGCCTTCCAGGCCGCCTGGAACGCCATGCTCGCGAGGGCCCCGCTCGCCCAGCCGAGCACGAACCCGACGGGCTTGTAGACGAGTGGCAGCTTCTTCTTCTGCTTCTTCTGCATCTGGGTCTCCTTCGGCTCACATGTCCCGGCCCCATGGCGAGTGTCCAGTTCAGCGGCACATACGCAAAGAGCCGGCGGATGTTCAGGGCCGGCCCGCCGCCGGTACCTCCTCGCCCTCGCGCACCGGCCCGGGCGGACTTCCGTCCCCGAAGGGGCGCCCGCCCAGCTCCTCGCGGCCGTGCGAGGTGAGCCAGCCGGACAGATCCGGTCCGAGCGGCACGATGCCGGTCGGGTTGATGCCCGTGTGGACCTGGTAGTAGTGCCGCTTGATGTGGTCGAAGTCGACGGTGTCGCCGAATCCGGGCGTCTGGAAGAGATCACGGGAGTACGCCCACAGAACCGGGTCCTCCGTCAGCTTCCAGCGGTTGCACTTGAAGTGGCCGTGATAGACGGCGTCGAAGCGCACCAGCGTGGTGAACAGCCGGATGTCCGCCTCCGTGATCGTGTCCCCGACCAGGTACCGCCGCCCCGCGAGCCGCTCCGACAGCAGCTCCAGCCGCCGGAACACGCCCTCGCAGGCCGCCTCGTACTCCTTCTGACCGGTGGCGAACCCGGCGCGGTACACCCCGTTGTTGACGTCCTCGTACACCTCCGCCATGACCTCGTCGATCTCGTCGCGGAGGTCCGCCGGGTAGAGGTCGGGCGCACCTTTCCGGTGCAGGGCCGTCCACTCGGTGACGAGGTCCAGGGTGAGCCGCTGGTAGTCGTTGGTCACCAGACGGCCGGTCGGCACGTCCACGAGCGCGGGCACGCTGACGCCGCCCGGAGCGCCCGGCTCCCGGGCCTCGTACGCCTCGCCGAGAAAACGGATGCCGAGTACGGGGTCCCGGCCGCCGGGGTCCAGGGTGAACCGCCAGCTGCGGTCGTCCTGGATGGGGTCGGTGATCGCCATCGACAGGGCGTTCTCCAGCCCCAGCAGACGCCGGGAGATCACCGCGCGGCTCGCCCAGGGGCACGCCCGGCTGACGACCAGGCGGTAGCGCCCCGCCTCGACCGGCCAGCCGTCCCGGCCGTCCGCCGTGACGCGGTCCGCGAAGTGGCTCCTGGACCGCTTGAAGGACTTCTTCCCGTACGCCCTGTTGCCCTCGGTGTCGCTCATGCCTCGCTCCTTCCGTGCGTGCGCACTGGGGAGGGTTCCCCGAAAACCGCCGTCGCCCCGTGTGAGGGCCGGTGGGAGGGGCATTCGGCCGAGATGAGTCACAAGCCCTCCACACCGTCCGATCGCAGGACCCGGGTCACCGTGCTGGTGGCGCTGGCCGCGAACCTCGTGATCGCCGTGGCCAAGGCCGTGGGCGGGCTGATCGCGGGATCCCCCGCACTGCTCTCGGAGGCCGCGCACTCGGTGGCCGACAGCCTGAACGAGGTCTTCCTCCTCGCCGCCCTGCGCCGCAGCCGGCGCCCCGCCGACAGCCGGCACCCGTTCGGTTACGGAAAGGAACGCTTCTTCTGGTCCCTGCTCGCCGCCGTCGGGATCTTTGTGATGGGTGGCTGCTTCTCGTTCCTCCAGGGCTTCGAGGCCCTCAGCAAGGGGAGCACGGAGACCCACGACGGCTATGTGGTGGGACTGGTCGTCCTCGTCGTCGCCCTGTTCGTCGAGGGCGCGTCGCTGCTACGGGCGCTCCACCAGGTGCGCAAACAGGGCGGCCTCGCCACCGGAGCCCAGGACCCCGCCCTGCGTACCGTCATCGCCGAGGACGGCACCGCCGTGCTCGGTGTCACTCTCGCGATCGCCGGAATGGCGCTGCACATGATCACCGGCCGGATCGTCTGGGAGGCGTCGGCGTCCCTCGCCATCGGGGCCCTGCTCGTGTACGTGGCGTACCGGCTGGGCCGTGACGCGCGTGACCAGTTGATCGGCCAGGCCACGGATCTGGAGTCGAGCGGTCGGATCCGCTCGCTGCTGGACGCCCAGCCCGAGATCGACTCGGTGGAGTCCCTGCTGACCATGCAGCTCGGCCCCGACTCGACGCTCGTCGCCGCCCGGATCGACCTGGTCCCCGGCCTAGACAGTGAGGAGGTCGAGCTGGTCGCCGAGCGCATCAAGCGGTCCGTCTCCCACACCATTCCGGCGGCCGACCAGATCTTCCTCGACGTGACGGACGCCGCCGTCGCGCGCCGCGCCGCACGGGCCGAGCAGGTGGGTTCCGGCACCGGCGCACACGTCGGCGGCCCCGCCGCGACGGGGGAGCGCGGCGGGGCCTGAGCGTCGGGTGCCCGGCGGTCCGGGAATCATGCCAACTTTTTTCGAACGAGTTCCGGGAGCCGCCGCGGAGCCCCTGTCGGGACCAGGACGACGGGCCGTGATCGGGACGGTGCCCCACTGCGGCCCATGGTCAAGTGCCCGCGTCGCTCACTTCCCGGCGGCCGGCTCCAGGACGAAGACCGGTATCTCGCGGTCGGTCTTCTTCTGGTAGTCGGCGTACGCCGGATACGCGGCGACCGCCCGTTCCCACCACTGGGCCTTCTCCTCGCCGGTCACCTCGCGTGCCGTCATGTCCTGGCGCGTCCCGCCGTCCTGGAGTTCCACGTGGGGATCGGCGACGACGTTGTGGTACCAGACGGGGTGCTTGGGCGCACCGCCCAGCGAGGCGACCGCGGCGTAGGTGCCGTTGTGCTCCACGCGCATGAGCGGCGTCTTGCGGATCTTCCCGCTCCTGGCACCCAGGGTGGTCAGCACGATCACGGGCAACCCCGTGTCCAGCAACGTCGTTCCCTCGGTTCCGTTCGAGCTCTCGTACAACTCGACCTGATCACGTACCCACTTGGTGGGGCTGGGTTCGTACTCGCCCTTGAGAGGCATGGCATCCATCCCGTCGATCGTTGTTCGTGCGACTCGTGCGGACTTCCGGTTGAACACGGTGACCCCAGTGATTTCATCCCAGCACGCGTACGGCCAGGGCCAGGATCACGGCGCTGGACACCAGTGCCGTCACCAGCCGCCCCCGTCGACCCGTCAGAACCCGCCCCAGCAGCGCACCGCCGCCCGCGAGCAGCAGTTGCCAACTGGCCGACGCGGCGAAGGCGGCGAGGACGAACACACCCTGTTCCAGGAGGCCGACGGCCGCGCCGGTACTGCTGCCGAGGACCAGCGCCGTGAAGTACACGACGGTGGTGGGGTTCAGCAGCGTGATGGCAAGGAGGGCCAGGTAGGCGCGGCCCGGGCTCACCGGCGTCCGGTCGGAGCGGGTGGCGGGCCGCCGCTCGCGGTACTGGCGGAGTGCGGTGACTGCGCCTCGTACGGCGAGGGCGACGAGTACGAGTGCCGAGGCCCAGCGCAGCGGGACCAGTACGGGCTGGAGGGCGGCGGCGAGCGCGGAGCCGCCGAGCGCGGCCACCAGGGCGTAGAGCCCGTCGGCCGTCGCCACGCCGAGCGCGGCGCAGACGCCGATCCGCAGGGACGTACGGGCGGTGAGGGAGACGAGGTAGGTCGCGACCGCTCCGACGGGGATGGCGATGCCATAGCCCGCGAGAAGCCCCGCGACGAGCGCGGCGGTCACGACCGCGGAAGTGAGAGCCTCCGCGGTCGGCCGGACTGCTGCTGGACCCGCACCGGACGAGCGGTGGCGAAGGTCGGCGGCAGAAGGGCTTCGGTCGTGGTCATGGGCAGATGGTGGCGTCGGGGCAGCCGCCGGGGCAACTCATTTGTCTCGTGCGGGAAAGCCTGCGCACCCGGGGCCGGGAAGGGCCGCGGCGCACGCGAGGTGTGCCGCGGCCCGTGTGCCGCCGAGGTGGGCGGACCGCCTAGAACGGGAAGTGCGCCTGCTGTGTCGCCAGTGTCACCCAGCGCGTGTTGCTGAACGCCTCGATGCCCCAGCGCCCGCCGAAGCGGCCGTATCCGCTGCCCTTGAACCCGCCGAAGGGGGCGTTCGGTTCGTCGGCGACGGACTGGTCGTTGACGTGCACGATGCCGGTACGGATCCGGCGGGCGACCTTGAGCCCGTGGGTGCCGTTCTCGGTGATGATCCCGCAGGTCAACCCGTGTTCCGTGGCGTTGGCGAAGGTGATCGCCTCGTCGTCCGTGCCGAAGGTGCTGATCACGGCGAGCGGGCCGAACGCCTCGCCGTGGTAGAGCTCGGCGTCCTCGGGGAGGTCGGTCAGCACGGTCGCCGGATGCACGGCGCCCTCGGGGGCGGCGCCGCCGGTCAGCACGGTGGCGCCCTTGGCGACGGCGTCCTCGACGAGCGCGGCGACCCGGCGGGCGGCGTCCGTCGTGACGAGCGGGCCGACGACGGTGTGCGGGTCGGCCGGGTCGCCGGAAGCGAGCGACTCGGTCTTCGCGGTGAACTTGGCGGTGAACTCCTCGGCGAGGCTCTCGTGGACGAGGATCCGGTCGGCGGACATGCAGATCTGCCCGGAGTTCATGAAGACGGAGAAGACGGCGGCGTCGACCGCGTAGTCGACATCGGCGTCGTCGAGCACGATCACCGAGTTCTTGCCGCCGAGTTCCAGCACCGCGGGCTTCAGATGCCGGGCCGCGTGCACACCGATGATCCGGCCGACGCCCGTGGAACCGGTGAAGTTGACGGCCCGTACGCGCTCGTCGGCGATGAGGGCCTCGGCGACGGCGGCCGCGTCCTCGGGAGCGTTCGTGATCACGTTCAGGACGCCGTCCGGCAGGCCCGCGTCGCGCAGGACGTCCGCGACGAACAGCCCGCAGGCGATCGGCGCGTCCTCGCTCGGCTTCATCACCACCGTGTTGCCCGCGGCGAGCGGCGCGGCGACCGCCCGGACACCCAGGATGACCGGGGCGTTCCACGGCGAGAAGGCGGCCACGACACCCACCGGTTCACGGACCGCGAGCCCGAGCGCGCCCTCCTCCTGCGCGCTCAGCACCTCGCCGCGCGGCGCTGTCACCGCGGCGGCCGCCTCGCGGAGGATGTTCGCGGCGAGACCGACGTTGAACATGGCCCAGGGGCGGGTCCCGCCGACCTCGCCCGCCATGATCCGTACGGCCTCGTCGGTGCGGGACTCCAGCAGGTCGGCCGCGGTGAGGAAGATCTTCCGCCGCTGAGCGGGCCCGAGCGCCGCCCAGCCGGCGAAGGCCGCGTCGGCGGCGTCCACGGCCCGGGTGACGTCCTCGACGCCGGCCGCGGCGACCGTGGCGTACACCTGTGAGCTGTAGGGATTCACGTCCTCGGCGGTGCGCCCGGAGGTCGCGGGCAGGTCCTTGCCGCCGATCAGCAGGTCACGATGGAGGGTCATGCGCGGCTCTTCCCGTCGTGCGAGGCGATGCGCCGCGCTCCGAACGGGAGCCGCGACGTGTTCGCCTGGTGAACAATTCTCCGTTGAATCTTCAAATGGAGTCTGCAACTCGACGGGGCATCAGTCAATGGCCGACGGTCCCGCCGTGCCCCTCCACCAGCATCCGGGCCGCCCGCCCCGCCTGCTCGGCGGGTTTCGAGCCGTTCTGCTCGATTCCGGCGGTGACCATGGCCCCCTCCGCCAGTAGATGCACCTGTTCGGCCAGCTCGGAGGCCAGTCCGGCGTCGTTCACCAGACCGGTCAGGTAGTCCTTGAAGGCCCGCTTGTGGGCGCGGACCTGGGCGGTGACCCGCTCCGACGTCGCACCGAGCTCCCCGTACGAGTTGATCCAGGCGCAGCCCCGGAAGTCGGGCTCCCGGAACCACTCGCCGAGCCAGTCGAAGACCGCGAGGATGCGCCGCCCGGGATCCTCGTGCCCGGCCACGTGGTCCGCCAGCCGCTGCCGCCAGCGGATGTCGCGCCGCTCCAGGTAGGCCACGACAAGCTGCTCCTTGGCGGGGAACAGCTGGTAGAGCCGTTTGAGCGAGACCCCTGACGCGCCACGGATGTCGTCCATGCCGACGCTCTGTATGCCCCGCCCGTAGAACAGGGTTTCCGCCGCGTCCAGGGCCTGATCCCTGGCGACCGCGCTGTCCATGTACCGGTCCACTTCCTTGCCGTCTTGACGGGAGAACCACCGTTCTCTACGTTAGCAGCCACACCGGAGAACGAGCGTTCTCCCACTCGTCGCACTGCCACTGAGCCGCGTCGCCAATGAGTTGCGTCGCCATCGAGAGGAAGCCGTCATGACCGACCGCCCGCCCCTGCCGCCCTTCACCCGTGAGACCGCGGCCCAGAAGGTCCAGGCCGCCGAGGACGCCTGGAACACCCGCGATCCCCACAAGGTGTCGCTCGCCTACTCGCAGGACTCGGTCTGGCGCAACCGCGACACCTTCGTCACCGGCCGCGCCCAGATCGTGGAAATGCTCACCGACAAGTGGGAGCGCGAGCAGGAGTACGCCCTGCGCAAGGACCTCTGGGCCTTCGACGGCAACCGCATCGCCGTCCGCTTCCAGTACGAGTGCCGCGACGCCGACGGCCAGTGGTGGCGCTCCTACGGCAACGAGCTGTGGGAGTTCGACGAGCACGGCCTGATGACCCGGCGCGAGGCCAGCATCAACGACGTACCGATCGAGGAGAAGGAACGCCGGATCCACGGCCCGCGTCCGGACGCGGAGCGAGGGGATTCCTTCCCCGTCCGGTAGCGGGCAGCGGTGGGTCGCGAGGCTGCGGGCCCGCAAGGCTGAGGGGCGGCGTTCAGTAGGGTTCCCGGGTGACCGAACAGGCCCGGAAGCCCTTTCTCTACGTCGTCGTCTGTGCCGCAGGAGTCGCCGAGGGGGTCGAGGAGTTGATCACCCTGGCGCAGGAGCGGAACTGGGAGGTCGGGGTCATCGCGACCCCGATCGCGACGGGCTTCTTCGACACCGCGGCGGTCGAGTCGCGCACCGGAAGGCCGATCCGGTCCGCCTGGCGTGCCCCCGGCGACCCGCGCCCCTTCCCCGACCCGGACGCCGTCGCCGTGGCGCCCGCGACCTTCAACACCATCAACAAATGGGCGGCCGGGATCTCCGACACCCTCGCCCTCGGCACACTCTGCGAGGCGTACGGGATGGGGGTGCCGATCTCCGTACTCCCTTGTGTGAGCGAGGCGTTGACGGCCCACCCCGCGTACCGGGACAGCCTGAAAAGGCTGCGCGGGATGGGCGTCCGGTTCGGTGAACACGCCTTCGGCGGCCCGGCCGAGCGGGGATTCCGCTGGGAACAGGCCCTGGACCTCCTGGAGCGCTGACCCGGTCTCGGGCCGGGCGTCAGTGCCCCAGCTCCTCCCGCAACTCCGGCTGCAGCAGCTCCCCATGAGCCCGTACGAGGTCGTCGCACAGGTCCCAGATCCGCTCCACCGGAAGGGCCGCCGCCGTCGCGGGGTCGGCCATCGCGGCATGGCGGATGTGCCGCGGGTCGCCGTCCGTGGCCGCGCGGACGACCAGGTCCGTGACGGAGACGTACGCGCTGTTGAGCGCCGCGCACTGCGGGGGCAGCGATCCGACACGGGTCGGCTGGACACCCAACGCGTCGGCCAGGCACGGCACTTCGACCACGGAGTCGGCGGGCAGGTTGTCGATGAGCCCGCGGTTCGGAACGTTCCCGTAGATCGTGCGCGGGGTGCCGGTGACGACACTGTGGATGACCTGGGGCGCGTACTCCATCGTGCCCTCGACGGGCAGCGGAGCGTCCGCGAGCAGGGCCCGACGGGTGCGCTCGTAGTCGGCGGTGTTCTCCTCGATGATGTCCAGGTACGCGCCCACGGGCAGCCGGAGCCGTTCGATCTCGGTGTCGTGGTGCAGATACCACGGCACGTACTCGGCGGAGTGCTCGCTCGTCTCGGTGGGGTAGTGGCCCAGCCTGCGGTACATGTCGACCCTCACGCGGCGCAGGAGCCCCGGATCCTTGGCGATCGCGGCGTCGAGGAGCGGGTGGAGGTCGCGGCCGTCGCGCTCGAAACGCAGCACCCAGGCCTGGTGGTTCACGCCGGCGGCCAGATACGAGACCTCCTCGAAGGGGACGCCCACCAGCTGCGAGAGGTCGTGCATCGTCCAGTACACCGAGTGGCACAGGCCCGTCACGCGCAGGGTCGGCGCGATCCGCGACAGGTACAGGACGTTCATCGCCATCGGGTTGGTGTAGTTCAACAGCAGTGCGCCCGGGCAGAGTTCGGCCATGTCCTCGGCGAGGCCGCGCAGCACCGGGAAAGTACGCAGGGCGCGGAAGATGCCGCCGATGCCGAGCGTGTCGCCAATGGTCTGGCGCACTCCGTAGCGGGCCGGGACATTGAAGTCCGTGCGGGTGGCCTCGTTCATGCCGACCTGGACGGTGTTGACGACGAAGTCGGCTCCTTCGAGGGCCTCGCGCCGGTCGAGGTGTGCGGTGATCGTCGGTTTGGCGCCGCGCTCGTCCGCGATGTGGCGGGCGGCTCCCTCCGCCGTGGCCAGCCGTTCCTCGTCGATGTCGTGCAGGGCGATCCGGGCGTGCCCCAGCTCGGGGAAGGCGAACAGGTCGGCCAGCAGCCCCTGCGTGAACACCACGCTGCCGGCTCCCACGAAGGCGATCTTTACCTCGGTCATGTGCGGCTCTCCAGGTCGGTGCGGGCGAGGGCCTCGTGCCACGTCGGCTGCGCCGCCGTGCCGCCGTGGCCGCGGGTCGAGAGCGAACCGCAGACGGCGGCCAGCGTGAGCGACGAGCGAAGGTCCAGCCCGCGCAGGGTCGCCGTGACGAAACCGGCGTCGAAGCTGTCGCCCGCGCCCACGGTGTCGATCGGCTCGACCGGCACGGCCGGTACGCGCAGGACCCGTTCTCCGTCGTGGGTGAGCGCACCCTCGGAGCCGTCCTTGACGACGACCAGCGGGACGGCTCCCGCCAACGCGGCTGCCGCCGAATCCAGTTGGGTCTCGCCGGTGAGCGCGCGGGCCTCGGCGGCGTTCGGCAACAGGATGTCGGTGAACTCCAGTACGGGGGCGAGCAGTTCGCGGTCCCATCTGCCGTCGGGATCGTCGTTGGTGTCGAGCGAGGTACTCGCCCCGTGGGACCTTGCCCGGGCGAACACGGCTGCCAGGGACCGGGCCAGACGAGGCATCAGGAAGAAGGACCCCGCGTGCACGTGCCGGGTGTCGGCCAGCAGCGCCTCGGGCACGTCCCGCGCACTCGTCGCCGCCAGACAGCCGGGCGAGGTGAGGATGGCCCGGTCGCCATCCTTGTCGTTGAGCACCACGGTGAGGGGCGTGGGCAGTTGGGGGTCGGTGGTCAGGTGAGTGACGTCGACGCCGCGGTCGGTGAGCGCTCCGCGGACGAACGCGCCCGCGGGATCGTCTCCCACTCGCCCGGCGAAGGCCACCCGCAGCCCCAGCCGTGCGGCGCCGCACGCCATGATGGCCGCCGAGCCGCCGAGGACCAGCCCACCCCGCTCGACGAGCTGTTCACGCTGGCCGAAGGCCATCGCGCGGGGCACAGGACCCACCACGACATCGGGATTGACGTCACCGATCACCAGGAGGTCGAAGGAACGGGACAAGGCGGCTACCCCTTCAGTCCGCTGGACGTGAGCGACTGGACGAACGTCTTCTGCGCCAGCAGGAACGCCACCAGCACCGGCAGCACGGTGATGACGTTGCCCGCCATCACCGCGGACCACCGTGCGTGGTGCTGCCCCTGGAAGGTGGTCAGGCCCAGCTGGAGCGTGTACTGCGTGTCGTGGTTGATCGCGATGAGCGGCCAGGACAGGTCGTTCCACGTGGTGAGGAACGTCAGCACCGCGACCGTCGCGAGGGCGGGCCTGGCCAGCGGCATGACGATCGAGAAGAGGACCCGCAGCCGCGAACACCCGTCGATCCAGGCGGCCTCCTCGATCTCCCTCGGCAGCGTCAGGAAGAACTGCCGGAAAAGGAACACGGCGAAGGGTGTCACCAGCGACGGCACGATCAGCGCGCCCAGCGTGTCGATCAGACCGAGCCACTTCATCACCAGGAAGGTCGGGATCATCGTCAGCTGGAACGGGATGACCATGGTCGCCAGCATCAGCCCGAGCAGCACCCGCGACCCCGCGAACCGCATCCGCGCGAACGCGTAGCCGCCGAGCGACCCGAGCAGCAGATTCGACACCACGGCGACCGACGCGACGATCAGCGAGTTCGCGAACCAGCGCGGGAACATCGCGTTGCCCAGCACATACCGGTAGCCGCCCAGATCGATGCCGTCGGGCCACAGCGCCGGCGGGAACCGGTTGATCTCCGCGTTCGTCATCACCGAGCTCAGCACGAGCCACACCAGCGGCAGCGCGAACGCCAGCGCCAGCGGGGCGAGCAGCAGATGCCAGGGGCTAGCCCCACGCCCGCTCACCCTGCGCCAACTCACCCCCCGCGCGCCCACCTTGAGCGCACTCGTCGGCGGCGTGCTCATCGGACGCGTGCTCATCGGAGGGCTCCTTCCACGACGCGCCCCTGCCGGCGCCGGACGACACGCAGGCCCACCCCCGCGACCAGCAGGGCCAGCGCGAGGACGTACGCGGCGGCGGCCCCGTACCCGGCCGTGAACATCTGGAACGCCTGCTGCCAGACGAAGTACACGATCACGGTCGTCGAGCCGAGCGGGCCGCCCTTCGTGGTCACGTACACGAGGTCGAAGACCTGGAGCGCGGTGATCAGCTGCCACAGCAACAGGAAGACCGTCACAGGTGTGAGGGCCGGGAGTGTGATGTGCCGCAGTACGCGCCACCGGCCGGCGCCGTCGATACGGGCGGCCTCGACGAGTTCGCGCGGTACGTCCTGCAGCGCGGCGAGATAGACGACCACGCAGAAGCCGACGCCGCTCCACAGCGAGATCAGGACCAGTAGGTGGATCGCCTGGTCGGGGTCGGTGAGGAAACCCTGCGGCGAGATGCCGAACTTGTGCAGCAGCGAGTTGGCCGCGCCGAACTCCGGATCGAGGATGAAGGAGAACAGCACGCCCTGCGCGGCCGCGGACACCACGAACGGGATGAAGAGCAGGGTCCGGTAGAGGCCGATGAACCGGATACGCCGGTTGAGGGCGAGCGCGAGCGCCAGACCGCCGAGCAGGCTCAGCGGCACGAACAGCGCCGCGTACAGCAGCGTATTGCCCACCGCCGTATGGAAGTTGGGGTCCTGGGCCAGCGCCCGGTAGTTGTCGAGGCCCACCCAGCGGCCCGGCGTGACCAGGTCGTCGGCGCGGAACGACAGCAGCAGCGACCAGACGACCGGGACGATGCCCAGGCCCAGGATGACGAGAACCGAAGGGGCGATGAACGCCCAGGCGGTGGCCTTCTCCCGCCGGGCGCGCCGCCGCGCGCCGCGCCGTGAGACGGCCGGCGCCCGGGGCTGGGACTGCGGCGCGAGGGTGATGGCGCGGGGCAGTGATGTCATACGGCCTTCCTCCCTTGGTACAGCGCGGGATCAGCACAGGTCGAGCGAGGGATCCGTGAGGAGCCTGGATCCGTGCGGGGCTTGGATCCGTGCGGGGCTTGGATCCGTGCGGGGTCAGCGCGGAATGAGCAGTGCCGCGTCGGCCTTGTCGGCGCACCGGCGCAGCGCGTCGGTGGGGGAGTCCCTGCCGAGCAGGACGGAGACGATCGCCTCGCCGAGCGCCTGGGAGATCTGCGGATACGCGGCATGGACGGGCCGGACCCGGGCGGAGTCCAGCGCGTCGGTGAACACCCTGAGCCCCGTGGTCTGTTGGGAGTGCTTCCGCCACTGCGGCTGCCGTTCCGTGGCGGAACCGAGGGGCAGGCTCCCGGCCCGGATGTCCCACCGGGCGTCCTGCTCCGGCCGCATCATCCACTGGACGAACTCCACGGCTGCCCGCGAGCGCGCGGAGCCATTGTCGAAGACGGTCCAGGTGTCGGGGCCCGAGATCGTCACCGGCCGCCCGCTGTAGGACGGCAGCGGTACGACGTCGTAGTCCACCTCGGCGTCCAGGATGTCCGGCAGCTGCCAGGGCCCGGTCGCCACCATCGCCATCCGGCCGCCCAGGAACACCTGGTACATCTGCTCGCCGCCGGGCTTCGGATCGACGTACACGCTCTTGTCCTCGACGAGTCGCCGCAGGGTGTCGAGCGCCCGGACGCCCTGGCCGGCGAAGCCGATGCTCCTGCCGTCGGCTGCGACGACGTCACCGCCCAGGTCCCAGATCATCGGCCACAGCCGCCAGACCGTGTCCTCGTCGCCCGTGCCGGGCCAGCCCGTTCCGAAGACGCCCCGGCCGGAGTCGGTCAACTTCCTTGCCGTGTCGGTGAATTCGTCCCAGGTCCAGCCCGCTTCGGGGAAGGGGACACCGGCCTGCCGGAACAGCTTCCTGTTGTAGACGACGGCCAGCGAGTCGAGAAGCGCGGGAGCGGCCCGCACCTTGCCGTTGACGGTGACCGCCTCGCGCACCGGCGCCCAGAAGCTGTTCCAGGCCGTGGGGCCGCCGCGCATCGCGTCGGTCAGATCGACGACCCGGGGGCTGCGGGCGATGCTGGCGAGGTCGGAGCCGAAGATGTAGGCGATGTCCGGGTACGAGCCGGCGGCCAGCGCGGCCGTCACCTTCTGCAGCATCGCGTCGGAGACGACCCCGCCGCCACCGGCGTCCACCCGGATCCTCGGATGCGTCCGGTTGAACTCCGTGACCAGCGTCTGTATCGCGTCCTTGGCGATGTCGACCTGGCCGTGCCACAGCTCCACGGTCACTTTCCCGTCGGCACCCACACCGTCGGACGCGCCTTGCGAACAGGCGCCCAGCAGCGGCGCGGCGGCGACAGCGGCGGCTCCTTTGAGCAGGCCGCGGCGCTCAACAGGGCACAACACACCTCGGGTCCGAGTCATCGGGAGCCTCCGTCAGCGGGTCTTGCGGACGTAGTCGGCGCTGTCCGGCGTCGACACCAGCACATCCCGGCGCACGATGCTCAGCCGGTCACCGAAGCCCGACCGGGCCTTCCTGAAACCGTTGTCGGTGTACTCGATCACGACGACCCGGTCGTCGAACGCCTCCGCGTACTCACCGCACTCGTCGTACTCGCCGCACTCCTCCGCCACCGCGAAGTCGAGCCCCGTACGGCCTCGTTGACCGGCCAGCTCCACGGTGTTCTTCTGCCCGATGGCCAGGCCCCGGGAGTGCGCGTGGTCCGAGAGCAGCCTGATGAAGGCGGTGGCGTCGGCCGCGCTGAGCAGCCCGCGGGAGCGGGTGAAGCTGTCGAAGTTGTCCGGCTCGACGGCGTCGTAGTCCTTGTCCGCGCAGCCGTCGATCCACTCGTCGACCCGGTCCGCGACGCGTTCGCGCTTGGCGGGCGTGCCGATGTCGAGCAGGGCCTCGTCCCAGTCGCCGTCGACGACGACCTTGCCCTTCTTGTCCCGCAGCAGCAGGTCGGCGGGCCAGTCGTCCCGTTCGTCCGGCTGGGCCTGGAACGCGTTGACGTAACAGATGTTGTAGAGGCCGCGCGCGGGTTCGGCCTTGCGGTCGCGGGCGACGATACGGACGCCGGCGGGCGGCGGATAGGCGCCGCCGATCTGGTAGTCGAAACCGGCGTGCACGGGGGGCAGCCGAACGGCCTTCGGGCTCGGCCTCGTCGACTCGGCCGGACCCTTGTCGTCCGGATCCGACGTACAGGAAGCCAGTGCGGCGAGGACGATCAGGGCAGCGACCGCCCTGAGCACTTCCACGCGGGCGCCACGCTTGACGGGCATGTCCGCTCCATCAATCGCGAGTACGTCCCCGCCTCGGACCCCGTGACGGTCCTGGCGACTTTGGCCGGACTGAGAACCTTGTCCGATACCGGCTGGGCGTACCTCTGCGTGCCGGGCCGGGGGCCTGGGCACGTCCTGGATCAAACCGTGCGAATTTCTGCGCGTCAAGTCCGCGCAGGTTTGTGGGGTGGCTCCGCCGGGGCCGGTGTGTTGTCGGGTGCGGGTCCGGTGGGGGCTGGTCGCGCAGTTCCCCGCGCCCCTGGGTGGGTGGGGGTTGAGGCCGGTTGGTCGGGTACAGCACCCCGCCCCGTCAGGGACGCGAGCAACCCACGACGGCCGTCAGCCGACAGCGTCTCTGAGCCACCCGTTTCCTAGGGGCGCGGGGAACTGCGCGATCAGCCCCCACCCACCCGCACCCGGAGACGACAAGGCCTGTCACCCCACAGGAACGCCCACCCGAGCGGACGTTCTAGTGTTTGATCATGATCCGAGAACACGTCACCCTCGCCGTCCAAGACCACGGCGGCAAGGGCACCCCGCTCCTGCTGCTGCACGGCGCCGGCCGTACTCTCGCGGACTGGGCCGCCGTCGCCCCGCTTCTCGCCCGCCACCACCGCGTGCTGGCCGTGGACCTGCGGGGCCACGGGTACTCGCCGGACGGCACGTGGAGCATCCCCGAGGTGCTCGCCGACATCGAGGCGGTCCTGGACACGCACGGCATCCCCGGGGCGCTCCCCGTCGGCCACTCGCTCGGCGGGATGCTCGCCGTCCGGTACGCCCTGGACCACCCGGGGGTCACTCCGGGCGCGGTGAACCTGGACGGATACGGATGGGGCCGGCCCGGTCAGTACGTCGGCCTCGATCCGGCGTACGTCGAGGAACGGCTCGCCCAGGTAAGGGAGTTGGCCGCGACGGTGGCGGGCCAGTTGGTTCCCCCGGGCGGGCTCAAGGACCTGCTCGCCCAGCAGAGGGCGATGTCCGCGCAACTGGGCATCCCGTACGAGCTGCTGGAGGCGGGCGTCCGGCGCTCCGTCCACGAACGCTCCGACGGGCAGCTGGAGTTGCGGCCCGGGCGTGAGCACGCCCTGGAGATGCTGGCCGAGATCGACTCGCTCGACCCCTTCGAGCTCGTCCGCCGCATGGACCGGCCCCTGCTGCTCGGCCGCGCGCTGCGGCCGGTCCCGTCCGTCCCGGGCCTCGACCGGTTCGACGAACTGATGGCGGCCTACGCGAAGGGACTCGCCCGGGACCTCGCCGAACTGGCCCACAGCCGTGCCGAGGTGACCGTCGCCGACATCGACGGCACGCACGCGATGCTGCTGGAGAACCCGCGCCCGGTCGCCGACGCGATCCTGGGATTCGCGGCGGGGCTCTCCGACGACCGACCGTGAGGCCCCACCCCATGAGTGGTAGCTGTCCGGGGCACTGATCACGGGAGACGGGCGCTCGGCCATGGTGCCGTGCCGGCAGCGCCGGGCTACCGTTTCGTGAGGCCGACGCCAGTGCCTGTACGAGAACCGTGACGGATGCAAGGAGAGCCGTGAGCACCCCGCACAAGCCGCTCGTCATCCTGCAAGCCGACCCGCACCCCAAGGAACGCATCTTCACCCCGGATGCACTGACCCGGTTGCACGATCGCTTCGCAGTCGTGGAGCCGGACACCGAGGAAGCCTTCGACAAGGCACTGCCCGACGCGTTCGCCGTCGTCGGCCAGCCCGATCTGCCGGCCGAACGTCTCGCCCGGGCGGGCGAGTTGAGGGCCCTGCTCAACGTCGAGGGCAACTTCTTCCCGAACGTCGACTACGACGTGTGCTTCCGGCGCGGCATCCACGTCCTCGGCTGCGGACCGGCCTACGCCCAGGCCGTCGCCGAGTACGCCCTCGGGCTCGCGCTCGACCTCGCGCGCGGCATCAGCCGCGAGGACCGCGCCTTCCGCGCCGGACGCGAACGCTACGTGTCCGACGGCAACACCGACGCCGTACTGCTGCGCGGCGCGGACGTCGGCCTGATCGGATTCGGGAACCTCGGCCGCAGCCTCCACCCGCTCCTGGCGCCCTTCCGCCCCACCCTCCGCGTCTACGACCCCTGGCTGCCGGCCGCCGTCCTGCGCGAGCAGGGACTCGTCCCGGCCGGCCTCGACGAGACCCTGTCCCACAGCCGGTTCGTCTTCGTCCTCGCGACCGTCACGGACGACAGCCGTCATCTCCTCGGCGAGCGGGAACTCGGCCTGCTGCCCGACGGCGCCCGGCTCGTGCTGGTCAGCAGAGCGCCCGTCGTGGACTTCCCCGCGCTGCTCGCGCGGGTCGCCGAGGGCAGGCTGCTCGCGGGCATCGACGTCTGGCCCGACGAACCCGTCGCCGCCGACGACCCGTCCCGCGGACTGGAGGGCCTGGTCCTCTCCGCCCATCGCGCGGGCGGCATCCCGGAGGCCTTCCTGACCATCGGCGACATGGTCGTCGACGACCTGACCCTGCTGGCCGACGGGCTGCCGCCCGCCCGGATGCAGACCGCGGCGCGCGAACTCGTCGGCCGCTACCGCAACCGACCCGTCACCTGAAGGGTTCGGCCGTGCTGTGCTTTCCCGGGAGACGCCCCGCGGACCCCCGGCCGCGGCAGCACGTCGCCCGACGTGCCCGGAACCGCCCCCTGTGAGGTGCATTTCAGTGAACATCCCCTGCGAGGGCCTGCTGTTCGACAACGACGGCGTGCTGGTCGACTCCGACCTCGGTGTCGACCAGGCGTGGAGCAAGTGGGCCCGCGCCCGCGGTCTCTCCCCCGACCGGGTCACCGCGATGGTGCACGGCAGGCGCTCCGCCGACACCGTCGCACTGCTCGTGCCCGACCCCGGGGAACGGCCCGCCGCCCTCGCCGAGATCGACCGCCTGGAGATCGAGGCGGCGGCCACCACGACCGCGCTGCCCGGCGCCCTCGATCTGCTGACGAGCCTGCCGCAGGGCAGCTGGGCCGTGGTGACCTCCGGAGTGAACGCGCTCGCCCGGGCCCGTATCGCCGCCGCGGGCCTGCCCCTGCCGCCCGTGCTCATCACCGCGGACGACGTCACCCACGGCAAACCCGCCCCCGACGGCTATCTCGCGGCCGCCGGGAAGCTGGGCACGGACCTGGCACGCACGGTCGTCCTGGAGGACAGCGCGGCCGGTGCCACGGCGGGGGCAGCGGCAGGGGCGTACGTCATCGGCGTCGGGCCGCGCGGTCTGGACACCGACGCCCCCGTCGTCGTACGGGATCTGCGCGGGCTGACCTGGCACGACGGCGTACTCGACCTGGGCGCGGCGGAGTTGCTGCGTTCCTGACGCGGTGGGAGTCCAACGGGCTCAGTGCGGGCCCGCCGGTTCGAACTCCGTGCCGCACGGGCCCGCGCCCTCGCTCTCCCGCAGGGGGACGGGCTGTCCGCTCATCGTCAGGGTGGGGTAGAAGCGGCCGATGCGCTCGGTGGAGCGGCCGACGTAGTGGCCGATGTACGAGCGGCGGAAGCGGTCGGCGCTGTGGTTGGGCTGGGAGCCGTGCACCAGGCTGCCGTTGAAGAACAGGACGTCACCGGGTTCCATGTCGACCGGAACGGGGGCCAGCCCGGGCGGCGGCGGGACGTACTCGCGGGCGAACGACAGCCCCTCGTCGGCCTCTTCGGGGCAGAACACGTCCATGCGGTGGGTGCCCGGGACCACTTCGAGGCCGCCGTTCTCCCGGTCGATCACATCGCAGGCGACCCAGGCGGCCACACAGGTGCCCGGCTCCACCCGCAGATAGAAGTTGTCCTGGTGCAGGGCCTGGCCGCGGGCGCCCGGCGGCTTGAAGTAGAACATGCTCTGCGCCGCCAACACCTCCTCGCCCAGCAGCAGTTGGAGGATGTCCCGCAGCCGGGGTTCGAGCAGGTGGCGCAGCGCCAGGTCGTTGATGCGGTGCGGGTTCATGACCCGGGGGTACGCGTGCAGCGGGTCCGCCGGGCCCGTCGTCCCGGTCGCGCGGGGCTCGAAGTGCCCGGGGACCGGTCCGCGGGCGTGCAGTGCGGCGAACTCGGCGCAGAGTTCGTCGATCTCGGCCGGGGCGAACAGCCCGCGCGCCACGGTGAAGCCGTCCTCCTCGAAGCGCCGCACGACATTCCCGCTCGTGTCCCCGCCCGCGTCCGTTTTCGCGCCCCTGTCCGTGACTGTCATGCGACCGTCCCTTCGCGTCGGTGTCCTGCATGCCCCACGCTAGGCAGAAGCGCCTTCCGGGAGGATGCCTGTGAGTGCTGACCAGTTGCCCGAGCCTGCTGCCCCGTCCCCGCCGCCCGGCCTGGTGACGGTCGGCCGCTTCGACCAGCGCCCCGGCTACAGCATCAGCCGGCCGGGCGGCGCCGACAGCTGGCTCTTCGTCTGGACCACGGGTGGTGAGGGCCGGCTGACCCAGGGCGCCGCGGAGACGGGGGCGGGCGCGGGGGACCTCGTCGTCCTCGGCCCGGACCTGCCCCACCACTACGCCGTCGCACCGGGCGCGAGGCACTGGGCGTTCTGGTGGGTGCACTGCCAGGCACGGCCGACCTGGACGGACTGGCTGCGGCCGTACGCGCTCGGGGACCGGCTGTACGCCGTCACACCCGTCCCGGACGGCGTGCGCGGCCGGCTGGAGTCGGCGTTCCGGCGCATGCTCACCGACGCCCGGTGGACGGGGGCAGGGGCTCCACCCGAGGGAGAGCCGGAGACAGAGCCCAGGGAAGAGCCCCAGGGTGAGTCCGAGGAGGAGTCCGAGGGAGCGGCCGAGGACGGCAGGGTCGCCGTGGCCCACGGGACCGCCGCCCGCGAGCTCACTCTCTGCTCCCTGGAGTCCGTCGTCCTGCTCGCCACCGCCACGGCACACGGGGAACCCGACCGGTCCGGCCTCGACGTGCGGATCCGGCAGGCCGAGGCGCTCATCGCGGCCGACCCAGGAGCTCCGCACACCGTGGAGTCGCTGGCGGCGGGGGTCTCGCTCTCGGCGTCCCGCTTCGCGCACCTCTTCACCCAGCAGCTCGGCCGGTCCCCGATGCGGGCGCTGCTGGCCGCCCGGCTGCTGCACGCCGCGCGACTGCTGGAAGCCACCGACCTGCCGGTGGAACGGGTCGCCGCGGCCTCCGGCTTCAGCAGCCCGTTCCACTTCAACCGGGTCTTCCGGCAACGCTACGGAGCCCCGCCCGGCGCGTACCGGGCCGGACTCCGACGCTGACGACCGTCGTGAACTAGTCGCGCGGCGGGCAGCGCTCGGCGGCGAAGGCCGCCAGCCAGGCCAGCGGGGCGTTCCAGTTGACCGTCACCTCGTTGGTGGAGTACGAGCCGATGTCGTCGATGTAGCAGGCCGCGGGGGAGCAGCCGGCCAGGTGCTCCTGTGCCACCGGGTCCTGCAGACCGCTGTTGGGGCCGCCCGCGAGGGAGCCCGCCGGCGGGTTCGGCAGCGAGGCGTCGTACTGGTTCGCCCAGAACCGGTGGTGCTGGTTGCGGGCGTACGTGTCGCCGTAACCGGTGACGTAGGAGAGGTCGAGGGTGTTGCGGCCCAGCAGGTAGTCCATCGACTCCAACACCCCGGCGCGGTACCGCTGTTGACCGGTCAGCGCGTAGGCCGTGGCCATGACCATCGCGTTGTTGGTGACCTGGCTGTTGGAGCCCCACACGTACCCGTTCGCGGGGATTGGCACGGCGTAGCCCTGGCCCGCCATCATGGCGAGGTGTCCGTCGGCCGCGGCCGTCACCGACGCGCGCACCCGCCTGATGTCCGAGGCGGGCAGCCCGTTCGGCACGGTCGCCAGGGTCAGCCGGCCGAGCGCCGCGGTGTCGGCCCAGTTGAAGCCGGTCGGCGTGAGCGCGCCGGACGAGGTGTGCCAGGGCGAGGAGGTGACCGCGTCCCGGTAGGCACGCTCCCCGGTCGCCGCGTACAGCTCGGTCGCCGCCCAGTAGAAGTCGTCGGTGACCTGGGTGTCGTTGTAGGGGCCGCCGCCCGTGCTGTCCGACTCCGGGGCGTACAGCGCGGGGTTGGCCTTCGCCGCGGTCCACGCCGTGCGGGCCACGCTCAGACACCGCTTCGCGTACGTGGAGTCGTACGGCTTGAAGACCCGCGCGCACTGGGCCGCCGTGGCGGCGAGGTTGAGCGTGGCCGCGGTGGACGGGCGGTGCAACTCGCGTGGCTGGGCGTCGAGTTCGGGGCGGGTCGGGATGCCCGTCCAGGCCGCGTCGTGGATCTTGTGGAAGGCCATACCTGCGTACGGTTTGCCGCTCGGCACCTGCATCCGCATCAGGAAGTCGAGCTCCCAGCGGGCCTCGTCCAGCACGTCAGGGACGCCGTTGCCGCGCTCGGGGATCCGCAGGGTCGAGTCGCCGAGCGCGGACGCGTTGCCCGCCCGCTCGGCCCGCGCGAAGGAGTCGACCAGCGTCCAGGCGGAGATCCCGCCGTTGACGACGTACTTGCCGTGGTCGCCCGCGTCGTACCAGCCGCCCCGCACATCCTGGGTGTAGTCGCAAACGCCCGGCTGACAGGGCACGTTCGTGTCGCCCTGGTTCGGTGCGACCCCGAGGTGCCCGGCGGGCCGCGCGTAGGCGGGACCCACCAGCGAGGCCTCAATCGGCGTGCCGCTGCGCTGGTGGTAGAAGAACGCCATCGCGTCCGAGCGCAGGCTGTCGTAGAGGTCCGCGCGGATGTCGAACGGCGCGCTGTTCTGTCCGTCGACCACCAGGACGAACCCCGAGCCCGCCTTCCGGTACTTGGAGAAGTCCGCGGTGTGGGTGGCCTCGCCGGAGGCCGTGTCCGTGCCGTGTACGACGGTTCGGCCGGAGGCGGCCACGGCGCCCGACGCGTTGCGCAACTGCCAGGTCAGCGGCTGGGTGGCCGAGGTGACCACCGTGGCGCGCTTGGGGCCGTCCGGCAGGTAGCCCGCCTGGTTGACGCGCACGGGCGTCGTCGCGGTGGCGGCCGGGTCCGCGACGGTCGGCGGTGCGGCCGACGGTGACGCGGCGGACGACAGCCCGGTCGCGCCGGGTGCGAGGGCCATGCCCCCGGAGAGCAGGGCCGCCGTCAGCAGGGCGGCCGTCGTGCGTTTTCTCGTACGGCGTCTTGTGGGGCGGCGGTGCACGTGCGGGAACGTGAGCATGGAGCGCCTCCCGGTGCCTGGACTGGGTCCACGGATGCCGTCTCACGGGGACGACAGGACAGTGGGAGCGCTCCCAAAACGGAGCATTGCATGACCATGTCACAGCGTCAATGCTCCGCGCAGACCTGGCCGGGCCGCGACGGCCCACACGGTCGAGGTGGCCCGGTAGAGGTGGACCGGGACGTGCGCGCCTCAGCTTCCGAACACGCGCAGTGAGAGCCAGAGGGCCACGACGGCCGGGATCAGCGTGGCGGGCACGGTGATGAGGCCGAGCCGCGTGAACTCGCCGAGATCGACGTCGTGTTCGTGCTGATGCACGATGCGCCGCCACAGCAGCGTGGCCAGCGATCCGGCGTAGGTGAGGTTGGGGCCGATGTTCACCCCGAGCAGCACGGCGAGGACCGGGCCGGGGCCCGCGACGGCCGCCAGGGGCAGCAGCACCAGGACCGCGGGCAGGTTGTTGATGAGGTTCGCCAGGACGGCGGCGAGGGCCGCGATGCCGAGCAGCGCCAACAGGCTCGACGAGTCGGGGACCAGATGGCCGAGCACGTCCGCGAGGCCGTTGTCGACCACGGCACGCACCACGATCCCGAGGGCCAGGACGAAGGCGAGGAAGGCCGGTGAGGTGGCGCGCACGACGGCGAGCGGTGTGGTGTGCCCGCGGATCAGCGCCCGGCCGGCCAGGACGAGTGCTCCGGCCAGCGCCGCCCAGGCCGGTTCGATGCCGAGCGCGGACGCCACGGCGAAGCCCGCGAGCGTACAGGCGACCGTGACCAGCGCGAACACGGGCAGCTCGACGGGCTCGACGGTGGCCGGCTCCGGGGCGTCGCCCTTGAGGTCGGCTGCGAAGAAGCGCCGGAAGACCAGGTACTCGGCGGCGATGGCGACGACCCACGCGGGCCCCATCAGCACGGCGAACCGGGTGAAGCTCAGCCCGCTGGCCGTGAACGCCAGCAGATTGGTGAGGTTGGAGACCGGCAGCAGCAGCGAGGCCGTGTTCGACAGATGGGCGGTGGCGTACACATGGGGCTTCGGGCGGGCGCCGAGCCGGGCCACGGTCGCGAACACCACCGGAGTGAGCAGGACGACGGTGGCGTCCAGGCTCAGCACGGCCGTGATCACCGAGGCGAGAACGAAGTTGGCGGCCAGCAGCCGTTGCGGCCGCCCCTTGGACGTACGGGCGAGCCAGGCGCCGCAGGCATGGAAGAGCCCCTCGTCGTCGCAGAGTTTGGCGAGCACGAGCACCGCGGCCAGAAAGCCCACGACGGGCCCGAGCAACTCGGCCTCGGCGCGTGCGTGGTCGAGCGTGATCGCGCCGGCCGCGATCACCAAACCGGCGGCGGGCACCGCCACGGTGGCCTCCGGGAGGCCGAAGGGGCGGATCACGGCACAGGCCAGTACCGCCACGAGGAGAACGGCGGAAAGGGCTGTGGCGAGTGTGGAACTCAGGGTTCGTCCTTCGGGAGTGATTGTCGGTTTCGTTGAATCGAATCAGACGGCCTGTTGCGGAGGCGAACGGGGGTGGGTCGAGGACTCCGCCGTCAAGCTCCTTCCTTGCGTTCTTGGGTTGCATATTCCAACGAATTACTGGCCGCAGCTCTCTTCTTCACCGATGCCAAATCGGTACTTACTTCGAGTAACTTGAGAGTGTGCCATTCCGAATCGCATTGCTTCGGGCTTCTGTTGACACTTTGTCTCCACCAAAGACCTGGCTGGGAATGGGGGATTGGGAGCGTTCTCTTGTTCCGGGGTGGTGCGTTGTGCAAAGGTGCACCCGTCAGCGTGCAGGAAAAATTCCGTACCCCTTGGTATGGACTATTTCTGCGGGGGCTTTGGAGGAAAGTGCACGTGAGCGACGCGACCCCGTCGAATTCCCCTACAACCGGAAGCCTGTTCGATGCGACGGACGAACGGCTCACGGCGGACCTGAAGAGGGGCTCGGGCAAGACACCCGCCCAGTATCCCTCCGGGGAACTGCTCTCCCGGCACTGGGTGCCGGTCTTCTCGTACGCGCGACTGTGCACGAACGGTGCGCAGTACGCCGGAATGCTCACCACCGCCGCATTCACCCGGCTCTTCGGCGAGTCGGTGCGGCGCACCGGGCCGAAGGCCGCATGGCGACCGCAACTGCTGGTGACCGTGCGCCGAATAGCGGGCGAATGGGACGCGGACAAACGCCGGGAGCTGCTCCGTCCCGAGTTGCGGTCCGACCCGAACGACAAGGCGCGGGCCGTCGACCGGCTTCTGCCGCCGGAGAACAGGCGGCTCGTGTCCCGCGCGTTCCATCGGCTGCCGGAGTCCGCCCGCTGCGTTCTCTGGCATGCGGAGGTGGAGGCCGAGGATCTCGCGGTACCGGCCCGCCTGCTCGGAATCTCCGTCGAGGACGTTTCCGTCGCGCTGGACCGGGCCCGGGAACTGCTTCGCCAGAACTGCCTGGAGAACCATCGCGAACTCGCCCCCGACGAGGAGTGCCGCCGCTACAGCAGGCTGCTCGACGTCTCGCTCCGGCCCGGCGGCAGGATCTGCCCCGATCTGCAGGAGCACATGGCCGACTGCCCGCACTGCCAGTCCTCGGCCGGCCAGCTGGACCAGTCGGGCGGCCGTCTCGCCGGCCTCCTGGCCGAGGGGGTGCTCGGATGGGCGGCCCAGCAGTATCTCCACTCCAGGCCGGGACGCCGGGTCCGGGCGGAGGAGACGCAGGCGGGTCCCGTGGTGTCGGTGGCTCCGGGCATGGACCCGCACCCGGGGGTGGGGTCCTACCCGGAGGCTGCGGGATCACAGCCGGGCACGGCCACTGGCACCGGGTCCGGGCCCGTGCCGGGTTCCGTCCCCCAGCCGGGCACCGGACGTTCCTCCGAGGCCGACTTCTACGCGGACACCGATTCCGTCTGGGGGCCCAGCCCTCGGCAGGCTCCTGATCCCTCCGGCGCCGGCCCCCGCCCGGATCTCGCCCCTCACCCGGGAGCAGGCGCCCACCCGGCTGCCGGTCAGGCTTTCGGTCCGGGCGCCGGTCCGAGTGCCGATCCGGGGTCGGGAACCGGGTCTCACCCGACTGTGAGCGGTCACGCGAGCACGGCCAACACCCCGGGTGCCGACTCCCACCGGGAGACCGGCCGTCGGCCGGGCGCCGCCCTCCACAGCGCGGGTCCGCGCCACGCCGTACGGCTTCCGCCGCACGCGGACACCCGCCCGGGTGAGCCCGGCAGGCGCTCCCCGCGCCGACGCAACGTCGCCCTGGCCATCCTCGCCGTGAGCGCCTGCGTACTCGTGCCACTGGCCATGTGGTCCGGCGGGGACAACGCGGGGCGGCCCTCCTCCTCGGACGCCGGGACGGCGTCGGAGGAACCCGACGCCAGGCCGACCAGGGTCGGTACCGGCGGCACGGAGACCGGCACCTTGAGCGGGCGGCTCCGCAATGTCGCGAGCGGCGACTGCGTCGGGATCGCCGACGGCAAGGCCGTCGCGGGTGTGGAGGCCGTCGTCGCCACGTGCAGTTCCTCGGAGCGGCAGCAGTGGGCGTACGAGAGTGACGGTCTGCTGCGCAGCCTGGCAGACAAGGACCTGTGCCTCGACTCCCGGCTCCCTTCCTCCGTCAGGCTGGGTCCGTGCGACGGCGACAAGGATCAGGTGTCCGTCCGCTACGACCTCACCCTGGAGGGAAACCTGGTGCCCCTGGGGCGCCCGAAGCTCGCTCTGGCACCCGTCTCGGGGGACGAGGAGACGGGCCTGGTCCTCAAGACCCGAAGTGAAGGCGAGGCCCAGCGCTGGGAGATCGACACCTCGGTCGACTCGCTCCAGATGGAGTGGATCACGTCGTACACGAACAGCGACACGGCCAAGCCGACGCGCAGGGCGAGCCCTGAGCCCACCCGCACACCGCCCCCGCCGCCCCCGAAGCCCGCGCCCTCCCAGACGCCCCCACCGCCTCCGCCCCCGACGCCCGCCCCCGCTCCGAGCTGGGTCTGCTACGGCTACTACTGCTGGTACGACGGCGCGTCCGGCGGAGGCTATGGCGGCGGTTACGGAGGCGGCGGTTACGGCGGTGGCTATGGAGGAGACGGCTACAGCGGCGGTTACGGCGGCGGGTATGGCGGGGGCGGTTACGGAGGCGGTGGCTACGGAGGAGGCGGGTACGGCGGCGGCCGGTGAGTTGACGGTCCGTCAGGTCTGTCCGGACTCTTGAGGCTTCCGGTGCGTCACTCCTCGCCGAGTGCCAGCTCCGCCCAGATCGTCTTGCCCTCGGGGGTGTGGCGGCTGCCCCAGCGCTGGGTGAGCTGGGCGACCAGGAGCAGACCGCGACCGCCCTCGTCGAAGACCTTGGCGCGACGCAGATGCGGCGCGGTGTGGCTGGAGTCCGACACCTCCATGATCAGAGTGGCGTCGTCGTGGATCAGCCGCAGCCGGATGGGGCGTTCCCCGTACCGGATGGCGTTGGTGACGAGTTCGCTCACGACCAGTTCGGTCGTGAAGCCCTCCTCGCTCAGGTCCCAGGTCTCCAACTGCTGGACGACCTGCTTGCGGATCGGGGCGACGAGGGCGGGGTCCGCCGGGATGTCCCAGGTCGCCACCTGGGAGGTCGGCAGACCCTTCGTCCGGGCGAGCAGCAGGGCCACGTCGTCGGACGCTCCGGTCGGCGGGAGCAGCGACTGGAGGATGTCGTGGCAGGTCTCGTCCAGGGAGCCCGCGCCGCGGGCCAGTGCCCGGCTGAGCACCGCGCGACTCTCGTCCACGTCACGGTCGCGGCTTTCGATCAGACCGTCGGTGTAGAGGGCGAGCACAGTGCCCTCGGGCAGCCGGAGCTCGACCGGCTCGAACGGCAGCCCGCCCAGGCCCAGCGGAGGTCCCGGCGGTACGTCGATCTCCTCGGGCGAGCCGTTGGGCCGGAGCATCAGCGGTGGCGGGTGGCCCGCCCGGGCGAGTGTGCAGACGCGGGTGACCGGGTCGTACACGGCGTACAGACAGGTGGCCCCCACCTCGCCGGTGGTTCCCTCTACGCCGGCTTCCGAGGAGAGCCGCACGACCAGGTCGTCGAGATGGGTCAGCAGCTCGTCCGGTGCCAGGTCGATGTCGGCGAGCGTGCGCACGGCGGTCCGCAGCCGCCCCATCGTGGCGGAGGCCTGCACGCCCTGGCCGACGACGTCACCGACGACCATGGCGACGCGCATCCCCGACAGCGGGATCACGTCGAACCAGTCGCCGCCGACCCCGGCCCGGGCCGCGGGCAGATAGCGCGAGGCCGCCTCGACGGCGGCCGTCCTCGGGAGCGTTTGTGGCAGCAGACTGCGCTGCAGGGCGATGGCGGTCTCGCGCTCCCGGGAGAAGCGCCTGGCGTTGTCGATGCAGACGGCCGCCCTGGCGGTGACCTCCTCGGCCAGCAGGACGTCGTCGGCCGTGAAGGGGTCGGGGCGCCGGAACCGGGTGAAGACGGCGACGCCCAGCGTCGCACCGCGGGCCTGGATCGGAACGGACATCGTGGTGTGGATGCCGAGCTCCCTGACACGCTCGCCGCGCGCCGGATCCCAGGCGAGCCAGTCCGCCAGCGTGGTCATGGGATCGGTGGCCACGATGGGCCGGCCCGCCACCAGGGAGTCGGCCTGCGGTGAGGGGGAGGGGTAGACGTCGATCTGGCCCAGCTTGACCACGGCCTCCGGATTGCCGGGGTTCACCGACCGGTGGGCGGCGCGGCGCAGGCTCACGGGAGCGGAGACGGGCCCGGTGTACGGCTCGCCGTCGTGTTCCGGCGGGTCCACGAGGTCGATGCTGACGAAGTCGGCGAGCGCGGGCACACAGACATCGGCCAGCTCCTGGGCCGTACGGGTGACATCGAGGGTGGAGCCGATGCGGATGCTCGCCTCGTTCACGATCTGGAGGCGCTCCCGGGCGAGGTAGTGGTCGGTGAAGTCGTGGGCGGACAGACAGACGCCGACCACCCGGCCCTCGGCGTCGCTCAGCGGCGCCATCCGCGCGAGCCAGGCCAGTGCGCCGTCCGAGTTGCCGGTGCCCAGGGTCTGTACGTCCTGGCGCCGCCCGGTCAGGAGCACCTGGAGCATGGCGGCCTCGAGCTCGTCGTTCTGCGGTCTGCCGCCGATCTCGGGGATGCGCAGCCCGCGGATACGTTCCTCCGGTAGGCCTATCGACTCGGCCATCACCGCGTTGACCCGCCGAAGCCGCAGTCGCTCGTCGAAGAGCGCGGTGGCGCAGGGTGACTGCTCCAGGAACATGGCGGAGAGGGAATCGGCCTCGGTCGGCGGCTTGCCGTTCTCCAGCGGGGTCACGACGAGCCAGTCGCTGCGGTCGCCGAGCTCGGGTCTGCGCCGGTGCGCGAGCACCCATACGTTCAGGGTCCGGCCGTCCCGGTGGCGCAGCGCGAGTGTCTCGTTCCAGCGGTGGTCGGCCGACGGGGGGAGCGGGGCTCCGGTGTCCGTGGCCAGCAGGTTCGCGGCGGGCAGACCCACGACCTCGGCCGGTGCATGGCCGAGCAGGCGCCGGGCGCCTTCGTTCCACTCGACGAGGATGCCGTCGCGGTCGATGACGGCCCGCGCCGTGGCGGTCTCGTCGAACGGGTACCCCGGGCTGTCGTCCGAGGATTCGTTGTGGCTCCTCATCGCCGCCACTCCATTGCGCACACTCACAGTGAACAAGCGCGTCACTTGTGTTCCAGCCTAGTGCGTCGGGGTCTTCCGCACATGGCACACGGGCTCGTGCACCTGCACCCTGCCGAGCCCCTCCGCCACCGTGGAGTTCAGGCCGATGTGACACCAGGGGCAGGAAGCGCTTACCGGAGGGTTGACGGTCATGCGTGTCGCACTGTCAGAATCTGTTTGTTGGCGGGCAGTTGTGAGCAAATGTGAGCCCTTACGAAAGGGAAAACACCGTGACGGTGACTCGCAGGTCCGTACTGATCGCCGGCACAGCGGCTCCCGCGGTCCTCGCGGGCTCCGCCGACGCATGGGCCGCCGAGGACACCGCTCTCCGCGCCCGGCCCGCCACCGGAGGGCGGACCGTCCCGCTCCGCGACGGCTGGCGCTTCGCGCTCGTCGATCCGGCCGGTCTCACCGACCCCACCGGCGCGTACGCCCGGGCCGCGGAGCCCGACTACGACGACTCCGCGTGGCGGCGGATCGCCGTACCGCACGACTGGAGCATCGAACTCAGCCCCACCACGGAGCACGGCACGACCAGCGGCACCGGATTCTTCCCCGGCGGCCTCGGCTGGTACCGCATCGCCTTCACCCTCCCTCAGACGTACGCGGACAAGCGGGTCTCCGTCGAGTTCGACGGCGTCCACATGGACTCGTCGATCTACTGCAACGGGCAGCTCGTCGGCCAACACCCCTACGGCTACACGGGGTTCGCCCTCGACCTCACCGATCTGCTGCACACGGACGGCACCACCGCGAACGTCATCGCGGTAGAGGTCCGGAACCGGCTTCCCAGCAGCCGCTGGTACTCGGGCAGCGGGATCCACCGCGAGGCCCGCCTCGTTGTCACCGATCCGGTGCACGTCCAGCGCTGGGGCACCCAGGTGACGACGCCGGAGATCGGGAAGGACCGCGCTCTCGTACGGGCGCGGACGAGTGTCGTGAACGCGTCGGGCGACGCGGGACGCGTGGAGGTGAGATCGGCGGTCGTCGACCCGGACGGCCGTACGGTGGCTCGCGGGACGTCCACGGTCACGGTCGGCGCGGACCCCGCGACCGTCACGCACGACCTCACGGTCCGGGATCCGCGGTTGTGGGACATCGACACACCCGCGCTCCACATCCTGAAGACCGAACTCCATGTCGACGGCCGCACCGTCGACACCTACGAAACCCCCTTCGGCATCCGCCACTTCACCGTCGACGCCGACAACGGCCTGATGCTGAACGGCCGTTACCTCAAACTCCGGGGCGTCAACCTCCACCACGACCTGGGCGCCCTCGGCGCGGCGGTCAACGCGGACGCCGTGGAACGCCAGCTGAAGATCATGCAGAGCATGGGCGTCAACGCCCTGCGCACCTCGCACAACCCGCCCGCGCCCGAGGTGATCGCGGCCTGTGAGCGGCTCGGCATCGTGATGATGGTGGAGGCCTTCGACTGCTGGCGACGCGGCAAGAACCGGTACGACTACGGGCGCTTCTTCGACGCGCACAGCGACGCCGACATCGCCGAGATGGTCCTGGCCGCCCGCAACTCGCCCGCCGTCGTCATGTGGTCCATCGGCAACGAGATCTCCGAGTTCACGTCCACGGAGGGCCTCGGTATCGCGGACCGGCTGATCGCCGGGGTGAAGGCGCTCGACACCACCCGCCCGATCGTGATCGGCTCCCACCGGCACCGAAGCCTGCCCGCCGTCGGATCGCCCGCCGACCTGATCCTCGCCAAGATCGACGGACTCGGCCTCAACTACAACACCGCCGCCTCGGTCGACGCCCTGCACACCCGCTACCCGCGCCTCTTCCTCTTCGAGTCCGAGTCCTCGTCGGAGACCTCCACCCGCGGGGCGTACCAGGAGCCGGAGCGCCTCAACACGGGCGAGAACCACACCCCCGGCCGGCGCGCGACCTCCTCGTACGACAACAACCTCGCCTCCTGGACGATGAGCGGCGAGTACGGGCTGAAGAAGGACCGGGACCGGAAGTGGTTCACGGGCGAGTTCCTGTGGTCGGGGATCGACTACCTCGGCGAGCCGACGCCGTACGACGTGTTCCCGGTCAAGGCGTCCTTCTTCGGCGCGGTCGACACGGCCGGCTTCCCGAAGGACATGTACCACCTCTTCAAGAGCCAGTGGACCGAGAAGCCCATGGTCCATCTGCTCCCGATGAACTGGACCGACCACCGCCCGGGCGAGGTGGTCGACGTGTGGGCGTACTCCAACGTCGACACGGTCGAGCTCTTCCTCGACGGAAAGTCCCTCGGCACAAGGAAGTTCGACGAGAAGAAGACCACCGACGGGCGTACGTACCTGGAGACCACCGAGGCGACGGGTGACGACAAGACCGTCACCGGCGGTCCCTGGCCCGGGAGTTACACCAGCCCGAACGGCAGCGCGGGCAAGCTCCACCTCACCTGGAAGGTGCCGTTCGCGCCGGGCGAGCTGAAGGCGGTGGCCAGGCGGGACGGCAGGACCGTGGCCACCGATGTCCTGCGCACCGCCGGGAGACCGCACGCGCTGCGCCTCTCCTCCGACCGCAAGTCCCTTCCCGCCGACGGCCGTTCACTGTGCTTCGTGACCGCCGAGGTGGTCGACGCCCGTGGCGTGGTGGTCCCCGGCGCCGACCACCTCATCGCCTTCGACGTCGACGGCGGATCGCTGGCCGGTGTCGACAACGGACGGGAGGAGAGCGCCGAGCGCTACCAGGCGAGCACCCGAACGGCCTTCCACGGCAAGGCACTTGCGATCGTCCGCTCCGGCACCGAGGACGGAAGGCTCACCCTTCGGGCACGCTCGGAGGGACTGCGGACGGCCACCGTGACCGTACGCGCCACATCCGCCCGACCGAAAGTCCTCACCCCGGCGGCCGACTTCGCCCCCGACCCAGGACCGGGCGCACCCGACCACCCGCTGGCGGACGCCAGTTACTCCGGTCGTCCGGACACCTTGCCCGCCGCCATGCTCGACGGTGACCCGGCCACCGGCTGGTCCAACGGATTCCTCAAGGCGGCCACGGCCCTGCTGCCCGCCTTCGACGGCGCCCGCGAGGAGGACTGGGTGTCCGTCGAGTGGGGCCGTGCCCGCTCCTTCGACCGGATCGAGGTCTCCTTCACGGTCGACGCCACGCACTCCCTGCCCGCTTCGGTGGAGGTCGCCGTCCGGGACGGGCACCGCTATCGGTCCGTGAAGGGAGCCGACGTCGACTGGGCCACCGCGTCCGACGCGCCGACGGTGATCACTTTCGACGCGGAACGCGGCAGTCGGCTCCGGGTCACCATGAAGAGCCGCCACCCGGGCGAGGTGCGGGGCGCCCTGCGGATCAGTCGTCTGGAGATCCCGCCTCGCTGACCTGACGGCCACTCACCTGATGTTCTCTCATCTGCTGTTCGCCCGGCCGCTGCTGTTCGCCCGAACGCTCTTCGTCGCCCGGCCGCTGCTCGACGCCCTGAGGTTCTTCGGTCGGTTGCTCGTCCGACCTGTGGGCCGCCCGGTACTCCTCGGCCGTCGGCTTCGCCACCTGGGTGCCCTCGCCGTACAGCGCGCGCGAGAGCCGGGCCCGCAGGCGCAGCATCGGCATCCGGCGGTTCGGGCTCGGCACGCCGTTCGTGTCCTCGGCCGGGCCGAGTTCGAGCGGCCGGGGCTGCTCGTGCTGGGTGAGGGTGTGCAGCTCGGCGGGGGAGAGGGGCCGGTGCAGTTCGACGTACTCGCCGTGCGGGAGCCGTTTGATCACGCCGGTCTCGCGGCCGTGCAGCACCAGGTCCCGGTCCCGGAGTTGGAGGGCCAGACAGATGCGCCGGGTCGCGACGAAGACGATCACCGGGACGACGAAGAGCGCGATCCGGACGGCCCAGGTGACCGTGTTGATCGACAGATGGAAGCGGGTGGCCACGATGTCGTTGCCGCCGCCCGCGAGCAGGATCAGATAGATGCTGATCCACGCCGTGCCGATGGACGTACGGATCGGCCGGTTGCGCGGACGGTCCAGGAGATGGTGTTCGCGCTTGTCACCGGTGATCCAGGACTCCAGGAACGGATAGGCGCCGATGAAGATGAGCAGGAGCGGGAAGACGACGATCGGGATCAGCACGCCGAGGACCAGCGTGTGCCCGGCCACGTTGATCTCCCAGCCGGGCATGATGCGCACCAGGCCCTCCGCGAAGCCCAGATACCAGTCCGGCTGGGCCCCCGTGGACACCTGGTCGGCGCGGTAGGGACCGTACGACCAGACCGGGTTGATCGACGCGATCGCCGAGATGAACGCGATCACCCCGAACACCAGGAAGAAGAAGCCGCCGGCCTTGGCCATGTAGACGGGCATGAACGGCGCGCCCACGACGTTCCGTTCGGTCTTCCCGGGTCCTGGGAACTGGGTGTGCTTGTGGTAGACGACCAGGATCAGATGCGCGACCACCAGAGCCGCCATGATCCCGGGGATCACCAGAATGTGCAGCGAGTAGAAGCGTCCGATGATGTCGTGTCCGGGGAACTCGCCGCCGAACAGGAAGAACGACAGATACGTTCCGACGATCGGCACGGACAGGATCGCGCCGTCCACGAACCGCATTCCGGTGCCGGACAGCAGGTCGTCCGGCAGCGAGTAGCCGAAGAGGCCCTCGAACAGTCCGAGGAACAACAGCGTCCAGCCGAAGAGCCAGTTGACCTCACGGGGCTTGCGGAACGAGCCCGTGAAGAAGTGCCGCATCATGTGCATGAGCATCCCGGCGATGAAGATCAGCGCCGCCCAGTGGTGGATCTGCCGGATCAGCAGACCGCCCCGCACGTCGAAGCTGATGTCCAGCGTGGACGCGTACGCCTCCGACATCCGCACGCCGTTCAGCGGGACGTAACTGCCGTGGTAGGTCACCTCGTTCATCGACGGATGGAAGAACAGCGTCAGATAGACGCCGGTCAGGATCAGGATGACGAAGCTGTAGAGGCAGATCTCCCCGAGCAGGAACGACCAGTGGTCCGGGAAGACCTTGCGCAGATACTTCTTGCCGAGGCTGTGGGTGCCGAGGCGGCCGTCGAACCAGTCGGCGACGCGCTGACCGGAGGACTCCTTCGCCGCCTGCCGTTCGGTGGTGGTCATGCGGTCCCCTCCTCCTCGTCCTTCTCTCCCAGGTGCACGTGCGTGAGCTTGTCGGGGTTGGAGACGATGTAGAGGCCGGACACCCGGTCTCCCTCGGGAGTGAGGTCCATGACCAGGACCGCGTACGGAGACTCGCCCGCGAACAGCACCGCGGAGTCGTCGCCGTTGACGCGCCGGTAGCGGATGTCCAGCCCCTGGGGTTCGCTCCGCCCGGCGTAGGAGGTGAGGAGCCGGATGGCCTTGTCCCGTCCGTGTATCGGCCGCAGCCCCGCCGGACGACGCTTGCCGCCGCCGTCGGACCACACCGTCACGTCCGGCGCGAGGATCTCCATCAGGGCTGCGATGTCCCCGCCGAGAGCGGCCTCGACGAACCGCTCGGTCGCCTCTCTCCGCACCCGCGGATGTGCCTCGTACAACGGACGGCGGGCGTGCACATGTCGGCGGGCGCGGTGCGCGAGCTGGCGGACGGCCGCCGGGCTGCGGTCGATGACCTCGGCGATCTCGGTGTGGGCGTAGCCGAACACCTCGTTGAGGACGAACACCGCCCGCTCCAGCGGGGACAGCGACTCCAGGACGACGAGCATCGCCATCGACACCGACTCCCCGCGCAGCACACGGTCGGCGGCGTCCGCGGACGCCGGCCCGGTGGACTCGGCGACGAGCGGCTCGGGCAGCCAGGGACCGACGTACGTCTCGCGTCGGCGGCTGATCACGGCCCGCCGTTCGAGCGCGTGGTTCACCGCTATGCGTACGAGGTACGCGCGCGGGTTGTCGATCTCCCGGAGCGGTGACCGGTCGCGGCTGCCGGACCAGGACAGCCAGGTGTCCTGCAGTACGTCCTCGGTGTCCGCGACGCCGCCGAGCATGTTGTAGACGATCGCGAACAACAGCTCGCGGTGGTCGATGAACAGCCGGGTCGCCGTGGTCAGTGCCTCGTCGGTCTCCGGTGCCGGACTTTCGGACATGCGTGTGCCTCCCGTAGCGCGCTCACCCATGCGAGGGCCGCGGGGGCCCGGAATGTGACAGCCGACGGGTGGGATGTGACGCAGGTCTCAGAGGGTGTGCGCCGGAGCGTTTCGGGCCGTGCTCGCTCGGTACCGATGTGTATGCCACTTGACCTGCATGTATTTACGAGTAAGTACCCGCGCGGTACCGTGAGGGCATGCCTGCTCTCAACGTGGAATTCAGCGAGCGCGAGCTCGAGGATCTGCGGCAGATCGCCAAGGAGCGCGGTACGTCGATGAAGGCCCTGGTTCGTGAGGCGGCCGCGGCCGACATCGTGCGGCACCGGGCGCTGCAGGAAGGCGCGGACGTCTTCCGCCGGTTCTTCGCGGCGCACGCGGACGAGTTCGCCGCGGCCTTCCCCGACGACGAACCACCCACCAGGGGCGAGGGGCGGGCCGCCTGACTCATGGCACCCGTCATCCACATCGACGTGCCCTGGCTGCTCCAGCGCCATGAAGAGGTGCTGCCCGACCAGCCGACCGTCAACGACTTCTCGGTGCTCGTGGCCGCCGTGGCCCGGCACAGAGTGGACCCGCCCCGGCTCGGGGTGGACTCGGACCCGGCCTGGCGCGCCGCCGCGCTGCTGCACACCCTGGCCCTGCTGAAGCCGCTGCCGACCGCCAACGCCCGTTTCGCCTGCGCGACGGCGGTCTCGTACATGTTCGTGAGCGGCGTCGGCATCGATCCGCCGTACGGCGCCCTCGTGGACCTCGCCCGCGACCTGATCTCCGGCAAGGTCGATGTCTTCGCGGCGGCCGACCGTCTGCGGTCCTGGCAGATCTGACGTCGGCGTTCCCGACGGACCCGGGGCGTGGACCCCGGACGTGACGACCCGCCCTCGGGGCCGCCGACCGAGGGCGGGAGGATCGGGGTCGGCGGCCCGTTTCGCGCGGGAGAGCCGCCGTCCCGTGCGGGGCCTTCGAGAAGGGCCGCTACCAGTGGACTACGCCCTGTCGCGCGCGGGGAGCGTGCGAGAGGCGCCGGCGTGGGCGCGCGCTTCACACGGGGCGCATGGCAACGATTGCCATTTCGAAATGCGGTGCGGTCGAGGCGAGTTGCCCCAGGTGCGACTGACTTTCCTTCAATGCGCGGATGTTGCTGAAGTAGCTCAAGTGCCTTGTTGGGTGTGAGAGTTTTGTGCAAGGGTGAACTTCCTCGTACATGTCCAATGGTCAGGTCTGATTCGCTGCTCGGGATTTCATCGTGCCGGCGGGCTCAAAAGGCTCGCGGCCGACGGACGTCGAGTGGTCGACATCCCGGCCGTTTTCCGCGCGTCAAGCCAAAAAGGTATGCACCAACCAGGAGCTCCTTTTCGGCGGTCACATCTTCTGTGTGCCACCTTGTGCCTTGGAAGGAAACCGCTCAGTGCACACCCCCCACCCGCCTCGTCCTCCGTATCCGCCGGGCTCCGGCGCCGCTCCAGGGGAATCCGACGAGAGCCTCGCCGCCCTCCTCAGAGCGCAGCCGGAGGGCGAGCTGACCCACTCCGTGGCGCTGCTGCTCGCACGACACTGGCAGCCGACCCACGACTACGCGGTCATCTGCCTCGCTTCCTCGGCGAACGTCGCCTCCATGGTCACCGCGGCCGCGTTCCAACAGGTGCTGGAACGCCTGCGGCGCGCCGGGTCCGCCGTCGCCCTGCGTCCCCAGCTCCTGGTGGCCGTGCGGGACATCATCAAGGCATGGTCCGCGGAGGACCGGATATCCGCCGTGCTGCCGGATCTCCGGAAACCCGCCGGGGGTCGCGGTATGCGCGCGACGAAGTCCATGACGCCGGAAAATCGCAAGCTCGCCGAGCGTTCTTTCCAGTCACTCCCGGGACTCGCCCAGTGCGTGCTCTGGCACACCGAGGTCGAGGCCGAGCCCATATCCGTACCGGCCGGTCTGCTGGGTATGGATACCGACACCGCGTCGGCGGCTCTGGAGCAGGCCCGGGAGAAATTCCGGGAGGGCTGTGTTCGGGCCCACCGTGAACTCGCGCCGAACAAAGACTGCCGCCACTACAACCGTCTCCTGGACGTTCCGATTCGGCGCGGCGGCGCGCTGCTCCCCGATGTGCAGCAGCATCTCCTGGAGTGCCGCTTCTGCCGTTACGCGGCCGAGCAACTCAGTCATTTCGAGGGCGGGTTGGGCGGACTGCTCGCCGAGTCGGTGCTCGGCTGGGGCGCCCGCCGCTATCTCGAGTCGCGGCCCAGCCGCGGTCACTCGGGTGCCCGTCCGGGCCGCAACAGCGGCAGACGCCCGGGTGGCGGCGACCGCCCCCGTCTGCTGGCCCAGCTCTCGCCCAGGCCGTCCCGGCAGGGGCGCCACTCCTCGCCGGGCTCCCGGCACTCGAAGGCGCTCCTCACCGGAGCGGGCCTGGTCTCGGTGGCCCTGCTCGCCTCCGTCCTCGTAGCCAGCCTGTGGTCGTCGGACGACGGCGACGCGGATCCCTCGGCCTCCGCCGGCGCGTCCAGCAGCATCGTCCCGGGCGCCGGCGGACAGACCCCGCCCGCCAGGTCCTCGTCCCCGCCCAACTCGGCGGGCCTGCCCACGCCCCCCGGACAGACCCGGCTGCGCAACCTCGCCGCGGACCTCTGCCTCGACATCAAGGACGGCAGGGCCAAGTCGGGCGTGGGCACCAAACTGGAGACGTGCTCCGCGGCCAGGACACAGCAGTGGTCGTACGAGGAGGACGGACTCCTGCGCAGCGTCGCCGACCCCGAGTTGTGCCTGGACTCCCACGTGGACGCCGGCGTGGTCGTCCTGGGCCGCTGCGTCCCCGCGTCCGCCAAGCGGGGCGACGACGTGCGGTACGACCTCACCGTCCAGGGCGAGTTGCTGCCCCGCTGGCAGGAGGGGCTCGCTGTCGCGCCCTCCTCCAACGACCCGGACGCGGAGGTCGTGGTGAAGATCCGCGACAGGTCGGACGAACAGCGCTGGCTGACCGACGCCACGACGGCCAGCCCCGAGTCGCTGTCGATCGCCGGAACGGGCGGGCCGTCGTCCGGCAGGCCGGATGCCGACCCGACGTCCGCCGAATCGGACTCCGGCTCCGGCTCCGACTCGGACTGTGCCGAGTCCCCCTGCGAGGTGGAGCCGTCGGCCGCGGAGAAGGACGCGGAGCCCGAGCCGACCACCACCGTGTCCGGGCCCTACGCGGAGCGCCGCGCCATCACCGTCGACGACTCCGCCCCGCGGCCCGTCGCGCCGGTGCCGCTTCTGCTGACGCGGACGGTCTCGAACCTCGGTCTCTGACCCGGTCCTGCTGAGTCCCGGCCCTGCCTCAAGCAGGTCCTGCTTCAGCCAGGTCCTGCCTCAATCGGGTTCTGCTCCGACCGGGTGCTAGGAGACGACGTCCCGGGGTGGTTCGCCCGCCAGGAACCCGGTGACGTTCTGGACGGCGGCCAGCGCGATCCGTACGAGGGTCTCGCGGGTGACGCCCGCGACGTGCGGCGAGAGCACCACGTTCGGGGCCTTGAGCAGCCGCAGGGCCGGTGTGGGAGGTTCGGGGTCGAAGACGTCGATGCCCGCCCCGGCCAGGGCACCCGACTCCAGCGCGTCCGCGAGGGCGTCCTGGTCGATCAGCGCGCCCCGCGCGGTGTTGACGACGAACGCGGTCGGCCTGAGCAGCGCGAGCCTGTCGGCGTCGAGGAGATGCCGGGTCGTGTCGTTGAGCGGCGCGTGCAGCGTGACGTAGTCCGACGCGCGCAGCAGCTCGTCGAGGCCGACGTGGCGGGCGCCGCCGAGCCGTGCCTCGGTCTCCGGTCCTACGGAACGCGGTCCGGCGTACAGGACGGTCATGTCGAAGGCGACCGCGCGGCGGGCGACCTCCTGGCCGATGTGGCCGAGTCCGATCACCCCGAGGGTCTTGCCGGACAGTTCGGTGATGGACCGCTGGAGCCGCGGCAGCGCCCAGTCGGCGTCGACGAGCGCGGTGTGCGCGGGGATCAGCTGCTTGGCGAGGGCGAGCATCAGGGCGAAGGTCTGCTCGGCGACGTTCTGCTTCTCGGCGCCGCTGGAGCCGATGGTGCACACGGGGATGTTCCGCGCGCGGGCCGCTTCGAGGTCCACGTAGTCGAAGCCGTGGCTGGCGCACTGGATCAGCTCCAACTCCGGTGCGGCGGCCAGGTGCCGGGCGGTGACGGGGGCGAGCCCGGTGATGACGACGTGCGCCTCGCGCAGCGCGGCCGGGTCCTCGTCGGCCGACTCGACGACGGTGACACGGGCCTCCTTCGGGAACAACGTGGCGAGTCCGGCTCCACCTGAACGGCCGCCCACGTGCGGCGAGATGACGGCCAGGACGTTCTTTCCAGCGGCGGGAGCAGAGTCGGGGACAGAGGTGGGGACAGAGGTGGGGGAGTCGCCGGTCATGCGGTCTCCTCTTCGAGGTCGTCGGCGCTCAGCGTCGCCGGGCCCGCGTGACCGGACAGTGCGAGGGTGAGGTCGAGTTCGGCGAGCAGACAGCGGATGACGTGCTCCACCCCCGCCTGGCCGTCGAGGCCGAGCCCATACGCGTACGGACGTCCGACGAGTACCGCCTCGGCGCCCAGTGCGAGTGCCTTGAAGATGTCGTCGCCCGTGCGGATCCCGCCGTCGAAGAGGACGGTCAGCCGGTCACCGGCCGCCTCGACCACCCGGGGCAGCGCGTCGGCGGCGCCGACGGAGCCGGCCACCTGGCGGCCGCCGTGGTTGGAGACGACCACCCCGTCCATCCCGGCGGTGACGGCCCGGCGGGCGTCGTCCGGGTGCAGGATGCCCTTGAGGACGATGGGGCCGTCCCAGTTCTCGCGCAGGAACTCCAGATCGGGCCAGGTCTTCGCGGGATCGGCGAACATCCCGACGAAGTGCATGACCGCCGCGTTCGGATCCTCGTCCACCGGCTTGGCCAGACCCGCCTGGAACGCCGGGTCGGAGAAGTAGTTGGCCGTGCCGATCCCGTGCAGGAACGGCAGATACGCCAGGTCCAGGTCGCGCGGCCGCCAGGCGAGCAACGGCGTGTCCAGTGTGACGAACAGCGTCGTGAATCCGGCCGCCTTCGCCCGGTTCAGGAAGCTCTTCGTGACCTCGCGGTCCTTCGCCCAGTACAGCTGGAACCAGCGCTCGGCGTCACCCATCGCCTCCGCGACCTGCTCCATCGGGGTGCTGGACGCCGACGACAGGATGTACGGCACACCCTGCGCCGCGGCGGCCCGGGCGGCGGCCGACTCGGCCTCCGGGTGCATGATCGACAGGACGCCGACCGGCGCGAGGGCGAGGGGAGCGGGCAGCGGGCGGCCCAGCACCTCGACGGACAGATCACGTTCGTGCACATCGCGCAGCATGCGGGGCACGATCCGGCGGCGTTCGAGCGCGGCCCGGTTCGCCCGTGCCGTACTGCCGTTGCCCGCGCTGCCCGCCACATAGCCGACCGGACCGGGTTCGAGCCGCTGCTCGGCCAGCTCCTCCAGCCGGGTCAGATCGGTGGGCAGCCGGGGCACCGCGCCCGTCATGCCGTTCAGATAGATCTCGTACTGGAAGTCCGCCCAGTGCTTCGTCATCCGTACGTCCCGCCTCTCGCCCTTGGTCCCGCCGTCGAGACCGTGCCGTTCGCGCTGGAGACCGTGCCCCGTTCCCGCCGGACACCTCGCTGTTCCTGCGACGATCCTGACGAGCGGGACAAGATCCGTCCACCGTCGACGCGAAGATCGCCGGGCCTGCCGGGTTCAGCGGGTGAACGAGCCGGTCTCAGTTCGTGAACGACACGCGTACGGCGACCAGTTCACCGGCCGGGCCGAGCTCCGCCGACACGGGGAACCAGCCGTCGCCCTGGCCGGTCATCGTGCAGAGCACACGCGCGCCGCCGACCTCGACGGTTCCGGACTCGACCGCGGAGGCCCGGACCTCGCGCATGACCTGCCAGTGGTGGGAGTGCGGGCGGAAGTCCACCATCAGCCGCCGCCCCGGGTCGGCGTCCTTCCAGTCGAAGAGAGCACTGGCCCGGCGCATCGCCTCCGGCAAGGTCAGTCCGGTCCAGCCCCTGACGCCGTCCTCGCCGGGCTCACCGAGCGCGGGAGCCGCGAACTCGGCTGCGGCCTCCTCCTCGGCGGCGCCCCAGAACGCGACATCGGCCAGCCCGTCCACGGGCTCGTCGTGCTGCCAGGCGTTCAGCGCGTCGGCGTCCCCGAATAGCAGTCGGGCCCAGTCGACCCGGATGTCACCGAGTTCCACGCGCTTGGCGGCGGGGGCCGCGTCCACCGGGATCACGATGCCGGCGTCGGACGCCAGCACCGGAAGGGCCCGGTCGCGGGGCAGACCGCCGAGCGCCACGACCGGCACCCCGTGCATCAGGAAGCAGCCGCCGCCCCGCGCCGCGCACCGCCGGACCCGCTCCCGGTGCGGCACCCGCTCGCAGGCCTCCAGCCGGGCGTCGAAGCCGTGCTCCCGGCAGTGAGCGTCGAAGAGTTCACGCATCCGCGCGACTCCGGACGCCGGGATGTCGTGGAGCATGCGGCCGGGCTGCCGGTCGAAGGAGTGGGCCGCGGTGTCGGCGTCGGGGCCGGTGATCGTGAAGTCGGTCGCTGCGCTCACATCGGCGGCTACCTCCGGATCCTGGACGCCGAACGCACCCGGGTCCACCTCCGCCGGTGACTGCTCCCCGCTCCACATGCCCAGGTGGCCACCGTCGAGGACCACCAACTCACCGGACGGACACGTGATCGCGCCCAGCTCGTAGATCTCTTCCATGGCGCGGCAGTCTACGAAGGCACCGCACCCGGACGGCCCCGCGCCGAGCCGGCTGTCCGGTTTTCGCCCTCCGAAGTGCTCAGAAGCCGTCAGAAGTCGTCACGGGCCCTCGGTGGCCAGTACCGGTCGCTTCTCGGTGGCCCCGCTGCCCGGTCCGGTGATCGGTGGTACCGGTACATCGACGGTACGCACCAGGCGGGCGCCCTCCGGTCCGTACGCCGCCCGCGGTTCGGGGAAGAACCACAGCAGCGACAGGAACAGCACGGCGGAGACCGCCAGGGAGATCGGCAGGCCGATGTCGACCCCGCCGGCCAGGTCACCGAGCGGGCCCACGAACTGGCCGGGGATGTTCGTGAAGAGGACGCCGATGACGGCGGAGACCCACCAGGCGGTCATCCCGCGCCAGTTCCAGCCGTGCGCGAACCAGTAACGGCCGCCCCGCTGGCGCCGGTTGAAGACCTGGAGCGCGTCGGGGTCGTACCAGCCGCGCCGGGTGAAGAAGCCCAGCATCATCACGACCATCCACGGCGTCGTACACGTGATGATCATCGTGGCGAACGTCGAGATGCTCTGTACGAGGTCGAAGCCGAAGCGCCCGACGAAGATGAACGCGATGGACAGCACGCCCACCAGCACCGTCGCCTGCACCCGGGACAGCCGGGGGAACACGGAGGAGAAGTCGAGCCCGGTCCCGTACAGCGCGGTCGTGCCCGTCGCCATGCCGCCGATCAGCGCGAGCAGACACACCGGCAGGAAGAACCAGCTCGGCGAGATGGCCAGCAGCCCGCCCACGAAGTTCGGGGCCGCGGGGTCGACGTATTCCGGTGCCTTCGCCGCGATGATGCTCGCGGTTCCGAGGCCGAAAACGAACGGCAGCAGGGTCGCGATCTGCGACAGGAACGCGGCGCCGATCACCCTGCGGCGCGGAGTGCTCGCCGGGATGTAGCGCGACCAGTCGCCGAGGAAGGCCCCGAAGGACACCGGGTTCGACAGCACGATCAGCGCGGAGCCGATGAACGACGGCCAGAACAGATCCTGTGTCGCCGCGTCGGCCGACGCCGTGAAGATCCCCGCGTACGAGGCGTCGAAGTCCCCGGCGAACGCCACCGCGCCGAGCAGGAACAGCAGGGTCGCCGAGGTCACCGCGACCTTGTTGACGAACAGCATGAAACGGAACCCGTACACGCACACCGCGAGCACCAGAACGGCGAACAGCGCGTACGCGACGACGTACGACAGGTCGCTGCGGCTCAGGCCGAAGAGCCGGTGCGCACCGCCGACCAGGGCGTCGCCCGAGCTCCACACCGAGATGGAGAAGAACGCGACCGCGGTGAGCAGGGAAAGGAACGAACCGACGACCCGGCCGTGCACACCCAGGTGGGCGGAGGAGGAGACGGCGTTGTTCGTGCCGTTGACCGGCCCGAAGACCGCCATCGGACACAGGATCAGCGCACCCGCGAGCACTCCGAGGAGCGTGGCCGCGAGCCCCTGCCAGAAGGAGAGGCCGAAGAGGATCGGGAAGGCGCCGAGTACGCACGTGGAGAAGGTGTTGGCCCCGCCGAAGGCGAGCCGGAAGAGGTCGAGCGGGCTCGCGGAGCGGTCCGCGTCGGGGATCCGCTCGACGCCGTAGGGCTCGACCTCGGTGAGCGACGGCGGCTGCGTGGCGGGGGAGTTCTGGGACAAGGAGGGGCTCCAGCGAAGGACCGGCACCCCGAGGGGCGGCAGGGCGGGGAGCGCGCGGTGACGCGGTTGGCCGGACGGCGTGTCGCTGTCGCTGGGGTGCGCGGAGCGCGGGGAAGCCGTCCCTTGGTGCGGTGATCTGCCGAAGCTAAGGGCTGGGCCGAGCACCACACCAGTGGACGAACCATCCATCTTTGCTGCTGCCGATGGGCGAATGTGTCATCGGCTCCTGTCGGTTGCCGGTGGACGAACCGCACGGTCTCGCGGTCGGCCCTGTCCTTCAGGTGAGCGTTGTCATCCGCCGTGGCTCACGGGCGCGAGGGCCGCGAGTCCGCAGACGAGCAGCGCGAGCACGGTCAGCCGTGCCCGGATGCTGTTGACCACATTGCGCATGAAGTCCTCCCGTTGACGTCGTTTCCCGGATCGGCTCGGGTGTCAGCCGTCGGTCGGAGTGTCCTCGGGGCCCGCGTCGTCGGCAATGGGTCCCGGGGCGTCGGGCCCCTGCGCGCGGACCCGCTGGACGTGTTCCAGGGAGTCCCGCAACTCCGTGAGCCAGTCGTCCGAGTGGCGCTCCACGAGGCGGACGCACCAGGCGAGCGCGTCGCTGCGGCTGCGGGCGACCCCGGCGGCGATCAGGGTGTCGAGGACCTGCCGCTGGGGCTGCCGCAGGCGGGTCATCACGGGGGCCGCGACATGCGTGAACAGGGCTCGCTCGCCGCCGCACTCCACACCCCACGAGACCTTCTTGCCGAAACGGTGCTCGGCCTCGCGGGCCACGGCGACCCGGGCGTCACGGGTGCGCTCGCGGAACTCCTGGATCCGGGAGGCGACCGCCGCCTCCCGTTCGGCGTCCGAGGCACTCTCGGCGAGCCGGGGTTCGGGGATGCGGCCGACGACGGTGATCTCCTCACGGTCGACCGTGACCTCGCCGAGGCTCTCGAAGAGGTCGTCGGGCAGACGGCCGGCGAACCAGCCGCGCAATTTCTCGTGCTGTTCGGCTGTAATCATGTAATGACGATTACTCGCCTGCCGCGCAGACGCAAGGGGTCGGGACTCAGCTGGAAGCGGAATGTTTCAGGCCTATTGCTGAGCAGTACATATCCGGCCAGCGTGTCCACTCGGTGACGCAGGGTCCGCTCAACTCCGGGGTCGGCGTGTTCGAATTCCGTAACTTCGCGCCACTGATTCAATACGCAAGGTTACTGAAACGCGTGGGGTCGACGTGTGTTTCCGTCGCGGACTCGGCAGACTCGCGCTCGCCGCACCGGCACTCGACCGAGCCGGCGGCAACCAACCGAGCGGAAGGATGCACACAATGCCGAACACCGCGCGCTGGGCAGCGACGATCACGCTGACGGCCACCGCCGTATGCGGACCCCTCACCGGGACCGCGCTCGCCGCCACCCCCTCGCCGAACTCCCTCTACGCCCCCTCCTCCCTGGTGCTCACGATGGGCCACGGCGAGATCAAGGCCGACGCCGCCCCCGAACGCGCGGTCACCCTGACCTGTGCGCCGACCGCCTCGGGGACCCACCCGGCCGCGGCGTCGGCCTGCGCCGAACTCCGGGCGTCCGGAGGGGACTTCAACGCCCTGCCAGGAAGAACCGAAGCCATGTGCACCCGCGAATACGATCCCGTCGTCGTCACGGTCGACGGCGTGTGGCAGGGCAAGCGGGTGTCCTATGAACGCACCTTCTCCAACGAGTGCGTGAAGAACGCCCACGGGGCGGCCGTCTTCACGTTCTAAAGGGACCGGGGTCGCGCGGTTCGCCGATGTGCGTCGACGGAGGCCCGCGGATGCGGATGGGGAGTGCGGGTCCCCTCGCGGAGTGCCGTGCGATCTCGCAACAGGGGCCGGCGGAGACGGAGTGGGGCCGTCTCCGCCGGCCCCGGCGTCATGCCGAAGCGGTGATGCTCCAGGAACCGACCTCGCGGTACTCGGAGTCGGAGACAGCCGCCCCGTCGCCCGGCTTCAGCTCGTAGTGCTGGAGATTGCCTCCCCAGTAGCGCAGGATCCGCCCCAGCTCCCGCGCGGCGTTCCCCTCCCAGGCCGTGTCGCCCATGTCGACTTCGAGAACGAACTTCATGGCAGGGCTCTCCTCTTCCTGGTCCGGTCTTCCCGGTCTTGTTCCGGTGCGCTCTCCTTCAATCGTTTCATTGAAGTGCTTCTTGAGACTTGATCCGAGTTCGTGCCCGCTCAAGCCTCCGGCCTACTCTGTAACCCTCAAATCATGGTGAAGCGACAGGCTGAGGAGACAGGGTGGGCGACCGGCTGCGGGCCGTCGACCTCGCGCGCGAGGCGGGCATCTCGACCCAGCAGGTCCGCAACTACGTGGAGACGGGCATCCTGCCGCCCGTCGAGCGCACGGGCAGCGGCTACCGGTTGTTCACGACCGCACATGCCGAAGCGCTCAGGACCGGCCGCGCGCTGGCAGTCGGACACGGCTGGCCGACGACCGGCGCGATCATGCGTGCCGTGCACGGCGGCGACCTGGAGACCGCGCTCGCCGTACTCGACGAGAGCCACGCCGAGCTCCACCGCGAGCGCACCGAACTCGCCGAGGCCATCAGGGCTCTGGACACGCTGATCACCCACGAGACCGAGCCGCCGGACCGGGACCGTGGCGGGATGCGCATCGGTGAGGTGGCCGACGCCATCGGAGTGCAGACACCCGTACTGCGCCTGTGGGAGACACGCGGCCTGCTGCGGCCGACACGGGAGAAGGCCACCGGATACCGTCGCTACTCCGCTTCGGAAGCGCGACTGGCCCAGATCGTGGCGCTGCTGAGGCGCGGTCACCACCCCTTCTCCACCATCGAGTCGGTCCTGGCCGAACTGCGCACCACCGGCAGTCCCGAGCGCGTGCGGGCCGAACTGGCGGGCAGGGAGCGCGAGTTGCATCTGCGGAGCCGGAGCCGACTGGAGGGCTCGGCGGCTCTCCACGCGTACCTCCAGGGACTCGCGAAAACGTTTTAAGCGATCCCCGCAGGTCGGCAGACCTCCCGCACCGAGGCCAACCACCGCTCTGTGTCAGAAGTGTTGACCTCGTTCTGGAAACGTTTTAATTTCCCCTCACCCAACAGCCAGAGGCGAGGAGGTTCCGTGGCCGCGGTGGTGCGGGAGCGTGCAGGTACGGAGGCGGTGACCCCATCCAGCCGCCGTCCGACCGGTGCGTTCAGGAAGAGAAAAGGTTTCCAGAGCCGCGGGAGCGGGAGTCGGAGAAACCGGGCGCTGTTCCTGCTGATGCTCCCCGGGCTCGGCTACTTCCTGCTGTTCCACTACGGCGCCCTGGCCGGCAACGTCATCGCGTTCAAGGACTACGTGCCCTTCGACGGCATCTGGGGCAGTCCATGGGTGGGCCTCGGCAACTTCCAACGGATGTTCCAGGACGCCGAGTTCTGGGACGCGGTCCTCAACACCCTCTGGATCGCGGTCCTCCAGATCGTCTTCTACTTCCCCGTACCGCTCGCCCTCGCCCTGCTCCTGCACACCCTGACCTGGACCACCGTCCGCCGCTTCGTGCAGTCGGTGGCGTATCTGCCGCACTTCATCTCATGGGTGATCGTGGTCGCCCTGTTCCAGCAGGTCCTCGGCGACACGGGGCTGGTGAACAGCTACCTCGGCGACGCCGGCCTGAGCACCGTCGACATCATCGGCAACCCGGACGCCTTCAGACCGCTCACCGTCGCCCAGGTGATCTGGAAGGACGCCGGCTGGGGCACGATCATCTTCCTCGCCGCGCTCTCCCAGGTCGACGAGCAGCAGTACGAGGCCGCCGCCATCGACGGTGCCGGACCCTGGCGGCGCTTCTGGCACGTCACCCTGCCCGCCATCCGGCCGGTGATCGTGCTGCTGCTCATCATGCGGCTCGGCGACATCCTCTCCGTCGGGTTCGAGCAGATGCTGCTCCAGCGCGACGCGGTCGGCCCCGAGACCGCCGAGATCATCGACACCTTCGTCTACTACCAGGGCATGGTCGGCGGCGACTACGGATTCGCGGCCGCCGCGGGCCTGTTCAAGGGCGTGATCGGCGCCCTGCTCGTGTACGCGGCCAACAAGGTCGCCCATCGCCTCGGCGAACAGGGGGTCTACAAGTGAGCGCCCATGCCCGTCCGGCCTGGATGGAGAAGCCCAGGCCCCTGACCCAGGCGGCGAAGGCCGTCGCGCTCGTGGCCGTCGTCCTCCTGGTCTGTGTGCCGTTCCTGGTGATCCTCTCGACCTCGCTCGCCTCGCCCGAGGAGGTCGTCGACAACGGCGGCTGGGTGCTGTGGCCCACCGAGCCGACCGTCCAGGCGTACCGCGACATCCTCGACGGCGGCATCGTCACCCACGCCCTCGGCGTCAGCGCGGGCGTGACCGCCGTCGGCACCCTGCTCAGCCTCTTCTGCACGGTCACGCTCGCCTACGCCCTGTCGCGCCCCGGTGTCTTCGGCGGCCGGCCCGTGCTGCTCCTGGTCCTGTTCACGTTCCTCTTCCCGCCCGGCATGATCCCCAGCTTCCTGCTGGTCAAGGAGCTGGGCCTGCTGGACTCGTACGGGTCGCTGATCTTCCCCGTACTGATCAACGTGTTCAACCTCGTGGTGCTGCGCGGCTTCTTCCAGTCGATACCCGACGAGTTGTACGAGGCCGCGCGGCTGGACGGGGCGGGGGACTGGCGGGTGCTGTGGTCCGTCGTGCTGCCGCTGTCCAAGGCCGCGCTCGCCGTCGTCGGTCTCTTCTACGCGGTGGCGTACTGGAACTCCTGGTTCTACGCCTCGCTGTATCTGGAGAGCGACCACTGGCCGCTTCAGCAGGTGCTGCGCACGTATGTGGTTGCCGGGTCGGGGCTCACGGACGCCGCGACCAGTGAGGGCACCGTCAATGCTCCGCAGACCGTGCAGATGGCTGTGCTGGTGATCGCCACGGTGCCGATTCTTCTGGTCTATCCGTTCCTGCAGAAGTACTTCACCAAGGGTGTGCTCACCGGGGCCATCAAGAGTTGAGCGCCTTGCTTGTGCGGCGCTCCGGATGCCGTATCTCGGCTGCCGGCCCGTGGGGGCTGGTCGCGCAGTTCCCCGCGCCCCTTGACAGGGGCGAACCCCTTCATCCAGAGCTGGGAGAGAACACGTATGTCCAGTACACCGCTGTCCCGTCGTGCCCTGATGCGTACCGCTGCCGTGGGTGCTGTTGCGCTGGCTGCTCCGGTCGGTCTGACTGCCTGTTCCACGGAGTCGGGTGGTGACGGGGTGTCCAACGCGGGCAAGAAGCTCGCTCCCTGGCCCGCGTACAAGGCCTTCGCGGGGCCGAAGCCGGACCTCGCGCCCACCGCGGAGGGGGTTCAGCCCGGTTACACCTCCTACCCGGCCGATCTGGCGCGGTCGGTGTCCCGCACTCCGGGGGACGGCTCCACCGTCAAGGTGATGTCGGTGTCGTTCGGTACGCCGCCGAAGTCGGCCTCGTCCAACAAGTTCTGGCAGGCCGTGGAGAAGGCACTCGGTGTGAAGATCGAGTACACGGTCATCTCGCAGACCGACTACCAGAAGAAGATGGCCACCGTGATGGCGGGCGATCCGGGTGAACTGCCGGACATCATCAACGTCTTCTCCGGGTTCGCGCTGCCCCGCGAGGCCCAGTTCGTGCAGCGGCGTGCCGAGGACCTCACGCCGTTCCTCTCCGGGGACGCCGTCGAGGACTATCCCAACCTCGCGAACATCCCGACGCACGCCTGGCGAGACATGGGCCGGATCGGTGGCCGTATCTACGGCATTCCCCTGGAGCGGCCGCTGCCCGGATCCACCCTCTGGCTCAACGAGGAGTACTTCGAGGACGCCGGGATGAAGGAGGGGTGGACCGACCAGGACTTCGCGGCGGTCGCCAAGAAGGGGACGGGCTCGAAGAAGTACGCCCTGGGGGCCGCGGTCGGATCCGTGTTCGGGGACGGGTTCCACTCGGCGGCGCACGGTGTGCACGCCCGGGGCTGGTCGGTGAAGGACGACGGCACGTTCCTGCCGGTCGTGGCCGACGAACGGTACAAGCAGATGCTCGACTTCCAGCTCGGACTGCGCAAGGCGGGCTCCTACCACCCCGACGCGACCTCCATCTCCCAGATCGACATGATCGCGCTCTACTACAACGGGACGGTCGGCTCCCTGCAGGACGGATTCGGCGGCTATCTCCCCAAGTTCCTGGAGAAGGGCCGCAAGTACACCCCCGCGCCCGCTCTTCCGTACAGCGTGGGCGGTACGCCCGGCGGGATCGTCGGAGCGCGGCGCTCGTTCGGCTACACCGTCGTCAAGAAGGCCAAGAAGGAGCGCGTGCAGTTGTTGCTGCGCATCCTCGACTATCTCGCGGCTCCGTTCGGCAGCAAGGAGTGGGAACTCGTCCACTACGGAGTGGAGGGCACCCATTTCACCCGGGCCGAGGACGGCTCGCCCGAGCCCAACGCACTCGGCCAGGTCGAGAACAACACCAACCTGCCGCTGAAGTACCTCGCCGAAGGACCCCAGGCGCTGTTCGTGCCCGGAATGCCCGACGCGGTGAAGGCCCTGCACGCCTGGCAGGTGAAGACCGTTCCGCACGCGGTCCGCAATGCCTCGTACGGGCTGCAGTCCCGGACGTACACGGCCCAGGGGACCACCCTCGAAACGCTCCTCAAGGACACCGCCACCGGGATCATCGCGGGACGCACTCCGCTGTCCGAATGGGACGCCACCGTCAAGACCTGGCGACAGCGGGGTGGCGACAGAATGGCCGAGGAGTTCGCCAAGGACCACGCCGCCAACAACTGACGTGGCAGGCCGGGCGGTTGTGAGGGGAGACACGGGGAGATGGGCAACGACATGGCAGAGGCGGAGCCGACGGCGAAGCGACGCGTCACCATTCGCGAGGTCGCCGAGCGGGCGGGCGTGTCCATGGCCACCGTCTCGCGCGTGCTCAGCGGCAACCACCCCGTGCCCGCGTCGACCCGCGCCCGTGTGCTGCGCGCGTCCCGCGACCTCGACTACGTGGCCAACGCGCACGCCCGCGCCCTGGTCGGCGGCGGCCGCAAGATGGTCGCCGTCGTCCTGCGGCAGGTCACCAGCCCCTTCTACGCGCAGGTCGCCGAGGGCGTCGAGGCCGAGGCGGCCTCGCGCGGCTGGCTGTGCCTGGTCGGCACCACCGGCGGGGACCCGCAACGCGAGCTGGAATTCGTGCAGTTGATGCGCGAGGAGGGCGCCCGGCTGGTCATCCTCGTCGGCGGGGTCGTCGAGGACGACGCCTACCGGGAGCGTGTCGCGCACTACGCGCAGGCCCTCGACTCGGCCGGTGCGCGCCTCGTGCTGTGCGGACGGCCCGCGCCCGACCCGGACATCCCCGCGCTCGTCGTCGAGTTCGACAACGAGGCCGGCGCCCACGCCATCACCGGCCATCTCCTCTCGGCGGGCCACCGCGGGATCGTGTTCCTCGGCGGGCTGCCAGGCAACACCGCCCTCGACGCGCGCGTCGCCGGATACCGCGCGGCGCTCGCCGAGCACGGCCTGCCGCCCGAGGCCGCCCATGTCGTCGACTGCGGCCTGGGCCGCGCGGCGGGCCACCGGGCGATGACCCAACTTCTCAAGGAGACACCGGACTTCACGGCCGTCTTCGCCGGGGACGACATGGTCGCCGCCGGAGCCCTGCGGGCCATCGCCGAGGCCGGGCTGCGCGTGCCCGACGACATCTCCGTCGTCGGCTACAACGACATCCCGCTCGCCGAGGACTTCAACCCGCCGCTCACCACCGTGCGCACCCCCGCCGAGGAACTCGGCCGGGCCGCCGTACGCATCGCCCTGCGCGACCCCGAGCACGCCGCGGGCGCCCACCATCTGCTCGGCACCCACATCGTCGTACGCGACAGCGTCCAGCCGCCCCCGCAGGCACCGCGCGACGCGGCGCCCGACCGCCCCCACTGACGGAGGACCCACCCCCGTATGACCGCGCCGCACGTGTCGCTCACCGACCCGACGCACTCGTCCTTCCTGCCGCCCCCCGACCCCGTACGGTCACCCGTCACCGGCTGGACCCGCGCACACTGGGAGGCGATGGCCGACCGGCTCCTGGACGGCCTGCTCCCCTACGCGTCGAGGGAGTTGGCCCAGTACCGGCTGCCGGGTCGGCCCGGCCACGCCGGATCCTGGTCCGACGGTCTGGAGGGGTACGCCCGCTCGTTCCTGCTCGCCGCCTGCCGCATCGCGGGCTCCGGCGGGCGCGTCCCGCCGGGGCTGGTCGAGCGGTACGCGGCCGGGCTCGCCGCCGGTACCGACCCGGAGGGCGCCGACCGCTGGCCGCCCATCGCCGACAGGGCCCAGCCCATGGTCGAGGCCGCCTCGATCGCGATCGCCCTGCACGAGACCAGACCGTGGATCTGGGACCGACTGGACGACGCGGTACGCCAGCGGGTGGCCGCGTGGCTCGGCGGATTCGTCGGAGCCCGGGCCAACGACTCCAACTGGCGGCTCTTCCAGGTCGTCACGGAGGAGTTCCTCGCCTCGGTGGGCGCCCCGCACAACCGCGCCGAGATCGACGGCGGCCTGGCGCGGCTGGAGGACTGGTACCGGGGCGACGGCTGGTACACCGACGGCGACGGCCGCAAGTTCGACTACTACAACGGCTGGGCCCTGCACCTGTACCCGGTCCTGTGGGCCCGCATCGCCGGCCCTCGCGCCGACCCCTCACTCACGGAGGTCCACCGGGCCCGCCTGCGCGCGTTCCTCGGCACACACCAGTACTTCTTCGGCTCGGACGGCGCACCCGTCCACCAGGGCCGCTCCCTCACCTACCGCTACGCGACGACAGCCCCGCTGTGGGCCGGAGCGCTCGCCGACGCGACCCCGCTGTCGCCAGGACGCACCCGCCGGCTGGCGTCGGGCGCCCTCAGGCACTTCACCGAGCGCGGGGTGCCCGACGAACGGGGACTGCTGAGCCTGGGCTGGTACCGGCCCTTCCTCCCCGTCACCCAGCGGTACTCGGGTCCCGCCTCGCCGTACTGGGCGAGCAAGGCGTTCCTCGGCCTGCTGCTCCCCGCCGGCCATCCCGTCTGGACGGCTCCCGAGGAACCGGGACCGGTGGACACGGCGGACGCGTATCTGGCGCTGCCCGCCCCCGGCTGGCTGCTCCACTCGACCGCCGCCGACGGGATCGTACGACTCGTCAACCACGGCAGCGACCGGCTGCCACCACCGCCCGCCGAGGCCGAGGACAGCCCGCACTACGCGAAGTTCGCGTACTCCAGCGCCACGGCACCCGACACCACGGCACCCGACACCCCTGCGGACGGTCCCGCGACCGGCCCCGACAACCACATCGCCCTGCTCACGGCGGACGGGACGGCGGCTTCCAGGCGTGGCCGGATCCATCCCCTCGGCGCGGCGGGCCGCCGTGCGGCGTCCTGGCACCGGGCGGTCCTGCCGGGCTCCGACGAGGGACACCGCATCGGGACGACCAGCGTGGTCCACGGCCCCTGGGAGATACGGATCCACCGCGTCGAAGGGCCGCCGGGAGCCCTCGTACGCGAAGGGGGATGGGCCCTGGCCGACGACAGCGGGCCGTTGACCGGGGCCGCCGGGCCCGGATGGGCGCTCGCGCGCCGCGAGGGGGACGGTCTCACGAGCGCGGTCGTGGCGCTGCACGGGTGGGAGGAGCCCGGGGCCGAGGGCCTGCCGCACGGCGTCGTCGAACAGGTCCGCGGCGCCAACGCCTACGGCGAGTACTCCGCCACGCCGTGTCTCCGGCTGTCCGGCCATCCGGGCCGCCCGCGTCTCCTGGTCACGCTCGTCGTACTGAGCGCCGATCCGGTGCGGCCCTGCGACCCCGAGACGCTGCGGGCGCGGGCCGGTACACGTGTCACCGCGGCGGGAGCGGTGGTGGTGCGCTTCCCGGACGGGACGGAGGAGGAAGTGCCGGCAGGGGCGGGAAGCGGCTGAGGAGCCCGGAAGCGCGCAACAGCCGGTGGATGCGGGGCTGGTCGGAGACGAGACGGAGGGAGCCGCCCCGCTCCTTCGCCCGGCGGTCGGCCCGGCACAGCACACGCAGCCCCGAGCAGTCGAAGAACGTGACCCGGCGGAGGTCGACCAGGACCTGGGGCGCCCGGCCCGCGGTCACCGCGTCCAGATGCTCCGCCAGGGCGCCGGCCGTCGCCATGTCGATCTCGCCCAGCACCTCGACGACGGTGAATCCGCCGCTCGGATAGCTGCGGGCGTACGGACTCGCCGTGGGGACTTCGGACTCCGCGGTGCCGCACTCGGGCGGCCCGGGGGCCTGGTCATGGGATTCCGGCGACATGTCGGCTCCGCCTCTGCAGGGGAGGGCGTATTCGATCTCGGTAGCTACCCCGCCCGCGGCGGAACCATCCATGCCACGCCGTCCACAAGATCTAGTTCACTCGACTCAGTGAATTTCAGCTGCAACGGTTGACTTTTGGTCTTTGTGTTTACTCAACATGCCCTGTGCAAGGGGGTGTTGCGGACGTAGGGTCGCCGTGCTGCCCCGGTCCGGGGCGGCATATCTGCTTCGTCGTCCGCTTCATTGTCCGCACGATTGTTCACGAGCCGTGTTCGTATGACTGACCATGAACTGTCTGACCAAGGAGGGTTGGCGGTGGGAACGCCGGTACGCACTTCGTCGGGCGGGCCACCACTGCTGACCGAGTGCGGGGTCATGGAGCCGGTGCAGGAGATGGAGTTCACCGCCCATTTCTCCCGTGCGGACGGCGAGTTCGCGGCCGATGCGGCCGCCGTGGCGGTGACGCGGGTGATCGACGCCCCGCCGTCCTTCGTCACCCCGGTCCTCGACGCGGGCCGCTCCGCGAGCAGATGCCTGCTGGCGCGCAGCGCCGCCGACACCTGCCGGATCGTGCTCACCGCGGATCCCACGGGCATCACGGTCGCGGCCACCGACGACGTCAAGGTCTCGCTGGACTCCTGCGACCAGGTCGGCGCCAAGAACCTGCCGCTCCTCGCCGTCGTCGACGGATTGAAGGTGCACCACGGGCCGGACGGCCATGTCTGGGTCGTGTGGAGGGGCTCGTGGTGGCGGATGGACGCCACCACCGACGGAAACGGCGACCGCACCCCGGACGGGTCCGTCCAGCCTTAATGCATATGATGTGCAGGTGCGCGACTACTGCATAAGAACGGCGACCCCCGACGACCTCGACGGCGCGCGGTCCGTGATGCTGGACACCGTCTACCGGGACTTCGGCACCGGATACGTACCGCGCTGGCACCGCGACATCATCGACCTGGACTCCTTCTATCTCGCACCCGACCGGCACACCCTGCTGGTCGCGGTCGACGAGCGGGACGGCACGGTGGCCGCGACCGCCGCGCTCGACTCCCGGGGCCCGGCGCACCCGCCCAACCCGCGCGACCTCGCCGAGCGCTATCCCTCGGGGGAAACGGCCCAACTGCGCCGCGTGTACACGCGCGCCGATCACCGGCGGCAGGGCCTGGCCCGGCTGCTCGTCGGCGAACTGCTCGACTTCGCGTCGGCGGACGGCGGCTACCGCGCCGTCTATCTGCACACCGACCCGGCGGTACCCGGCGCCGAGGCGTTCTGGCGGTCCCTCGGCAAAGTGGTCCACGACGAGCGCGAGGAGCCGGGCGGAGGGCAAGGGATCGTGCACTTCGAAGTCCCGCTGCCCTGACGGACACGCTGCCCTGACGGACCCGCTGCGCGCGCACCGCCCGCTCGGTTCGCCCCGCGCGAAGAAACCATTCACCACGAATCTCCCCACGCGAATCCCCCACGAAGAAAGAGATCATGCGCTCCCTGCCGCGCCGTCGCCGGTTCGTCGCCGGCCTGCTGCTCGCCCCTCTGCTCACCGGCTGCTTCGCCTCCGAGAGCGGGGAGGAGTCGTCCGGTGGCGCGGACGGCTCCCGGCTCAAGGTCGCGCTGGCCTTCCCGCCCGCCGAGAACTTCAACCCGTACGGTGCCGACGCCACGCTCCTCAGCCGGCTCGGCGTGACCGAGGGCCTGACCCGCCTCGACGCCAACGGCGCCGCCGCCCCCGCGCTCGCCGAGTCGTGGAGCCGTGAGAACGACCGCAGCTGGCTGTTCACCCTGCGGGACGCGGCCTTCCAGGACGGCACCGAGGTCACCCCGAAGGCCGTCGCCACGGCCCTCACCCGCGCCGCGGGCGCCGAGCCCGTGACCGCCGCCCTGTCCGGCGTCGAGCTCACCGCCGAGGCCGCGGGCGACCGACGCGTACGGGTGACCGCCGCCAAGCCCGACTCCGCACTGCCGTTGCGCCTGTCGAGCCCGGGCCTGGTGGTCCTCTCCTCCAAGGCGTACGCCGAGAAGGACGCCGTCAGCCCGGTCGGCACCGCCACCGGCCCGTTCGAACTCACCAAGGTCACCGGCACCACCGCGGCCACCCTGGACCGGTTCGACGACTACTGGGGCGGCCGCGCCCAGGCCTCCGGCGTCGACGCGAAGTTCATAGCCGACGGCACGGCCCGTACGAACGCGCTGCGCACCGGCGGCGTCGACGTGGCCGAGGCAGTGCCGGTCTCGCAGGCGACCTCCCTCGACGAGGTGGCCCGCCGCGAGACGGCCACCACCCGCACCACGAGCCTGCTGCTCAACACCGAGAAGGGTGCCTTCAAGGACCCGAAGGCGCGAGCCGCCGCCCGCGAGGCGATCGACACCTCCGGCCTCGCCAGGGGCGTCTACGAAGGGCACGCCGACCCCGGCGTCGGCATCTACGGACCCGCCCTGACGTGGGCGGCCGACAAGCGCGTCAAGCCGACCGGAAGGGCCGCGGCGGCAGCGCCCGACGGCACGTCCGTCACCGTGGCCACGTACGACAACCGGCCCGAACTGCCCGAGGTCGCCCAGGTGCTCAAGCAGCAACTGGAGAAGGCCGGGTTCAAGGTGAAGCTGGAGGTGCGCGAGTACTCGCGGCTCGAAAGCGACGCGCTGGCCGGGAAGTTCGACGCGTTCGTGTCCGCCCGCAACACCATGCTCGACACCGGCGACCCCGTCTCGATCCTCGCCAGCGACTACACCTGCGAGGGCAGTTACAACCTCGCGCTGCTGTGCGACAAGAAGGTCGACAAGGCCGTCGCCCAGGCCGAGACGGTCAGCGGCACCGCCGAGCGGCAGGACGCGGCGATGACCGCCGAAGCGGCGGTCCTCGGCACGGACGCCGTCGTGCCGCTGGTCCACCAGCGGATCATCACCGGCGTCGGCGCCGCGGTCAGTGGTCTGCTGCTCGACCCGTACGAGCGCAGCCTCCTCGGCGTCGGCACGCGGCGCTGACGGGCGGCGGAGTACGTGCTCAAGGCCGTCGTGCGCGGCGGGGCGCCGGTGCTGCTCTGGCGTGCCGCCCTCGTCGCCGCCCTCCTGTGCGGTGTGGGGCTGCTGCCCTGGCTGTCGAGCACGGACCCGGCGCTCACCGTGCTCAAGGCACGGTCCGCCGAACGTGCCCCGACGCCCGAGGTACTTGACGCGATCCGCGCTCAACTCGGCCTGGACGCCGGGCCGTCCAAGCTGCTCGGTGACTGGTTCGGCGGGCTGCTGCACGGTGACGCGGGCCGGTCGTGGATCTCCGGTGCGGAGGTCACACCGTCGGTGCTCCAGGCGCTGGGGGTCTCGCTCCTGCTGATGGGCGCGTCGCTGGCCGTCGCGGTGGTCACGGCGGGGGCGGTGTGCGCCCGCACGCTGCGGCTCGGTGCGGGACGGCGGCTCGACGACCGGCGCTCGGCGGGCACCGGATCGGCGCTCCTGTCCACACTGCCCGACTTCCTCACCGCCTCGGTGCTCGCCGCCGTCGTCGGGGTGCAGCTCGGCTGGCTGCCCGCGCTCGGCTGGTACGGGCCCCAGTGGATGGTGCTGCCCGCGCTCTCCCTCGGCCTGCCCGCGGGCGCGCTGCTCGGGCGGATGCTCGACGACCTGCTGCCGGGCGCGTTCGCCGAGCAGTGGGCGCTGGCAGCCGCCGCGCGGGGAGTCCCGGGCCGGAGCATCGCCCGGCAGGCACTGCGCCGCTGCGTGCCCGGACTGCTCCCGAACTTCGGCCTGTTCGTCGTCGGTCTGACCGGCGGCGCGGTCGCCGTGGAGCAGGTCTTCGACATCCCCGGCCTCGGACGGCTGACCCTGCAGGCCGCAGTGGCGCAGGACCTGCCCGTCCTCCAGGCGGGCACCCTCGCGCTCGTCCTGCTGGCGGCGGCCGCCGGAGGCCTGGCCCGGCTCACCGCACGCCTCTTGATCGGCCCGGCCCTGCGCGACGGCGCCCTCTCCTCACTGCACCGCCCGACACCGCCCCGGCCCACGACCCTGCCCCTGCTGTACGGCGGGCTGCTGCTCGCGGTCGTCGCGCTGGGCCTGGCCCGCGATCCGCTGCGCCTCGACACCACCGCCCGGCTCCAATCCCCTTCCTGGGCACACCCGTTCGGCACGGACGGGCTCGGGCGCGATGTGCTGGCCCGGGTCGGCCACGGGGCGCTGAGCACCCTGGCCCTGGCCGTCGCCGTGAGCGCGGCCGCGCTTGTGCTGGGCGTTGTGCTGGGGCTGCTGCCACGGTTCTCCGGGCCGCTCGTCGACACGGTCAACGCCGTGCCGCCGGTCCTCGCGGCCCTCCTCGTCACGGGCGTCGCGGGCAGCGGTCCCTCGACCCCGGCCCTCGCGGTGACCGCCGTCGCCTGGGCACCGCTCGCGGCCCACACGTCGGCACTGCTCCAACAGGAGCGCGCCACCACGCACTTGACCGCCACCCGGGGCCTGGGCGCGGGCCCGCTCCAACTCCTCCGCCACGAACTCCTCCCGGCGGTCCTGCCTCCGGTCCTGCGCCACGCACTGCTCCGCCTGCCCGGCGTCGCCCTGGCCCTCGCGGCCCTCGGCTTCCTCGGCCTCGGCGCGCAACCGCCGTCCCCGGATTGGGGCCTGCTCCTCGCCGAGAATCAGCCGTACGCCGAACGGGCCCCCTGGTCGGTACTGGCCCCCGCCACCGCACTAGCCCTACTGGGGGCGGTGGCCGTCACGGGCGGGGGCGGGGTGCGGTGGCCGCGGTTGCGGCGAGTACGGCACCGAGGCGCTGGTGGGGTCGAGTCGATGGCGGGGTCGGGGGAGCAGGCAGCGGAACGGGAGACGCAGGGCGAGCCGGCAGGCGCAAGGCCGGGAGGGGTTGCGCTGCCGCCCCCGACCGACGAGCCTCCACCCGCAGGCCCGGCAGGCCCGGCAGGCCCGGCAGGCCCGGCAGGCCCGGCAGGCCCGGCAGGCCCGGCAGGCCCGGCAGGCCCGGCGGAGTCCGTCGCTCGGGAAGCCCGGGCAGGGGCGGCTGGTGCCGCGAGTGCCGGGCGTCGCGCAGGCTCGGTGGGTGCGGCCGGCTCGCTCAATGCGTCCGGCGCACCCGGTCGGCCCAGTTCGCCGGGCGCACTCCCTTCGCCCACCGAGCCTCACTCACCCACCGCACCTGGCTCATCCTCCGCGCCTCACTCACCCACCGCACTTGGCTCCTCCCCCAAGCCTCACTCACCCACCGAGCCTCACTCACCTACCACCCCTCACTCACCGACCACGCCCAGCTCACCTGCCCCACATCGCCCGGCCGATCCGGCCGCCCCGGCTCGGGAGCGTGACGCCTGATGTCCGAGTCGTCGCCCCCGAAGGCCGCCCCCGGCAGCAGCGCACCCACCGACCGGCCCCGCCGAAGAATCCTTTCCTCGGTGCGGACCTTCGCCGCGCTTCCGCCGTTGCTCCGGCTCCTGATCCTCACTCAGCTCGCCTTCAACATCGGGTTCTACGCGGTGCTGCCGTTCCTCGCGGAGCATCTCGGCACGGCGATAGGCATGGCGGGCTGGATGGTCGGGCTGGTGCTGGGGCTGCGGACCTTCAGCCAGCAGGGGCTGTTCGTGGTGGGCGGGGCGCTGGCCGACCGGTACGGCGTACGCCCGGTGGTGCTCGCCGGCTGCGTGCTGCGGATCGCCGGATTCGGCTGGCTCGGTTTCGCGGAGGCGACTTGGACGGTCGTCGGAGCCGTCCTCCTGATCGGCTTCGCCGCCGCGCTGTTCTCGCCGGCCGTCGAGTCGGAGGTGGCCCGGCAGGCGGTGTGCCGGGAGGAGGCGGGAGAGGGCCCGCGCACCCACGTACTCGCCCTGTTCACCGTGGCGGGCCAGGCGGGCGCGTTCCTCGGCCCGTTCATCGGCGCGCTGCTGCTGGCCGTGGACTTCCGCGCGGTCTGTCTCGCGGGTGCCGCAGTCTTCGTACTCGTCCTGGCCGGGCACGCCCGGTTGCTGCCGCAGCACATTCCCGGCCGGGCCCGCGTACAGAGCCGTGGTGGGGTACGGCGGCTGGTGCGCAACCGCGGCTTCCTCGCGCTGTGCTGCGCGTACGGCGCCTATCTGCTGGCGTACAACCAGCTGTACCAACTCCTGCCCGTCGAGGTGGAGCGTGCGGCGGGCTCGCAGGCGCCGCTGGCCTGGCTGTTCGCGCTCTCCTCACTGCTGGTGGTGACGGCCCAGCTGCCTCTCACACGCTGGGCGGGGGACCGGCTCGACCTGCGTCGGTCCATGGCGGCGGGGCTGCTGCTCATCGCGGCCGGTTTCGCGGTGGTCGCCGTGGCCAGGCCAGCCGCGTGGACGGGAACCGTGGGGCTCCTGCCCGCGGCCGGCTACGTCGTGCTGCTCACCCTCGGCCAGATGCTCGTCGCGCCCGCGGCCCGCGCCTGGGTGCCCGACCTCGCCGACGACGGCAGGCTCGGCCTCTACACCGGTGCGCTGTCCTCGGTCTCCGGCCTCATCGTCCTGGTCGGCAGCGCGGCCACCGGCTCTCTCCTGGACACGGACCTGCCCCCGGCCGTGCCCTGGCTGGTGCTCGCCGCGCTCCCCGTGGCGGCGATCGCTCTGCTGCCCCGGACCCGCAAGGCCGAGCCGATGACATGAGGCACGGCGAACCGCCGACATGAACCGCCGACATGAAGGGCCGGGCATGAAAGAGGGGCCGCCGTCTCCCTGCAGACGGCGGCCCCTCGGCTTTCGGAGGGTCACATGTGGACGACCGGCGCGGCTTCCGCGTCCTGCTCGGGAACCCCACGGCGGTAGAGCAGGAAGGCGATCACCGTGCCCACCGCGAAGAAGCCCGCGGACCACCAGAAGGCGGTGGTGTAGCTCTCGATCGTCGACTGGGCCTGGACCAGCTTGTTCGTCGCGTCCTTGCCGGACAGATAGCTGGTCGCGGCGCTCGCGGCGAGCGTGTTGAGCAGGGCGGTGCCGATGGAACCGCCGATCTGCTGCATGGCGTTGACCGTCGCGGAGGCGACACCGGCGTCCTCCGGCGCGATCCCGCTCGTGGCCAGGGCCATCGCGGGCGGCATCACGATGCCGAGTCCCACACCGATCAGGAGCAGCTGCGGCAGCACGTCGGTCGAGTAGCTGGAGTCGAGGCCGATACCGGTCAGCCAGGCCATTCCGACCGCGGCGATCGCGAAGCCCGCCGGGATGACGACCTTCGGCCCGATGCGCGGAACCAGCTTCGTGGTGGAGACCTGGGCCATGACCATCAGGGCCGCCATCATCGGCAGGAAGGCCACACCGGTCTTGGTCGGGCTGAAGCCCAGGTTCAGCTGCAGGTAGTAGGTGAGGAAGAGGAAGACTCCGAACATGCCCGCACCGGTCACGAGCACGGCCAGGAACGAGGCCCCGCGGCTGCGGTCGAGCAGGACGCGCATCGGCAGCAGCGGGTGCGCGGCACGGGTCTGCCACCAGGCGAACACCGTCAGGAGCAGCCCGCCCGCGATCAGGAAGCCCCAGGTCTGGGGCGAACTCCAGTCGTGCGTCTCGGCGTTGGAGAAGCCGTAGACGACGGCGAAGAGACCGGAGGAGACCAGCAGCGCGCCCGGCAGGTCCAGCTTGGAGCTCGCGGCGTCACGGTGGTTGCTCAGCAGCATCCAGCCGCCGACGAGGGCGACCACGGCGAAGATGATGTTGACGTACAGGGTCCAGCGCCAGTCCAGCGCGTCCGTCAGCACACCACCGAGCAGCAGTCCGAGCGCACCGCCCGCACCGGCGATGGCGCCGTACACGCTGAACGCCTTGGCGCGCTCCTTGGCGTCGGTGAACGTCGTGTTCAGGAGCGAGAGCGCGGCGGGGGCGAGGAGTGCGGCGAAGACACCCTGGAGGGCGCGCGCGGTGACCAGCATTCCGAAGCTGTTCGCCGCGCCGCCGAGCACGGAGGCCCCGGCGAATCCCGCGACACCGATGAGGAACGTGGGCTTTCGCCCGAAGAGGTCGGCCAGCCGGCCGCCCAGCAGCAGTAGTGAGGCGAAGGCCAGCGCGTACGCGGTGACGATCCACTGGCGGTTGCCGTCGGAGAAGCCGAGGTCGGCCTGCGCCGACGGCAGGGCGATGTTCACGATGGTCGCGTCCAGCACGACCATCAGCTGCGCGATCGCGATGATCGAGAGGATCCACCACCGCTTCGCCGACGACGGCGCGCCCGCCGTATCGCGTGTGCCCTTACGGGCACCTTCGGAAAGAGTCTCAGTCTGGGACATCGGAGCACCACTCCAGGGAAGGTTCGCTCGGCAGAACGGCTACGTAAACGAAACCGTTTCGTACGCCTTGAGGCTAGACCACTTTTATCGAAACGGCAAAGTTTCGCTACTGAGAGAGGGCTCACATGCGCCAGGGCATGTTCGCGGTCGACGGGGCCGAGCTGTACCACGAGGTGCGCGGCGAAGGGCCCGCACTACTGCTGATCAGCGGCGCAGGGGGTGACGCCGGGTATTTCACGGGGATCGCCGACGAGCTGGCGGACGCCTTCACCGTGATCACGTACGACCGGCGGGGCAACTCCCGCAGCACGGGTCAGGGCGACTCGCCCATGGATCTGGCCCGGCAGGCCACCGACGCCCGCGCGCTCATCGACGGCCTGGCGGGCGGCCGCGCACTGGTGTTCGGCAACAGCGGCGGCGCGATCATCGGCCTGACGCTCGCCGCCCGTCACCCGGAGGTGGTCGCCGGGCTGATCGCGCATGAGCCGCCCGCCGTGAACGTCCTGCCCGACGGCGACTCCGCACGCGACTTCTTCGCCGAGGTGGCCGAGGCCTACGCGCAGGGCGGCGCCCCGGCGGCGGGCCGCCTCTTCGCGCAGACCGTGCGCGGCGAGGGCACGTACCTGTGGCCCGAAGATCTCTGGAAGAGGTTCCTCGGCAACGGGGACCACCTCTTCGGCCGGGAGTGGCCGGGCTTCGCCGCCTTCCTGCCGGACGAGGCCGCCCTCTCCGTGGCCCCCTTTCCGATCGTCCTCGGGGCCGGCTCCGCGGACCGCGGTACGTACTACGCGCGACCGTCGATCGAGATCGCCCGCCGGATCGGGGTGCCCTGGGTGGAGTTCCCCGGCATTCATATGGAGTTCCTGCCGCGCCCCGCGGGCTTCGCGGCGGCCGTACGGGTCCTGGCGACGCAGATGTGGACGCGGGGCGGTGAGGTGCCCGAGAGCTGGCTCGGGTGAGGTCGCGGTCGCCTGTCGGTGTTCGCGTTTGTTCATTCCTTGACTGGAATATAACCGTGGAGGCATATTGGGGCCATGTCCGACGCCTCCCTGTGGGCCGCACTCGCCGACCCCCATCGACGGGCCATCGTGGCGCTCCTCCTGGAGCGGCCGCGGCCCGTCGGTGGGATCGCCGAGGCGTGCGGTCTGAGCCAGCCGAGCACCTCCAAGCATCTGAAGGTGCTGCGGGACGCCGGCCTGGTGCGCGTACGACAGGACGCGCAGCGCCGCGTCTACGCGCTCGACCCGGCGCCGATCGCGGAGCTCGACGCGTGGCTGGCCCCGTACCGCAAGCTCTGGAGCGCGAGCCTGGACGCGCTGGGCCGACGCCTGGACGAGACGGCGACGCCGGCGGCACCGGGGGAGTCGTCGGACGAAGAGACCGAAGCCCCCTCCTCGAAGGACTGAGCCACCATGTCCACGGAACCCACCGGCACCTACCTCACCCTGGACGACGGCCGCCCCGCCGTCCGCTTCACCCGCACCTACGACCATCCCGTCGACCGCGTCTGGGAGTTCGTCACCGAGCCCGCGGAGCTGGCCCACTGGTTCCCGTCCAGCGTCGAGATCGAGCTGCGTGAGGGCGGCACGATCAGGTTCGGCGACGACCCGAACATGGAGGACTCCACGGGGCGAGTCCTCGCGGTCGACGCGCCCCGCCACCTCTCCTTCAGCTGGGGCGGCGACGAACTGCACTTCGATCTGCAGGAGTTGGACGAGAAGCGCACCCGTTTCACCCTCACCAACGTCCTGGAGGCCGAGAACACGGCCGCCCGCAACGGCGCCGGCTGGGAGGGGTGCCTCTCCGCCCTCGACGCGCACTCCAGGGGTGCCTCGTTCGGTGGCCCGCACGCGGGTGCGGGTGCGCCCTGGCAGGAGGTCTACCGGGCGTACGTCGAGGCCGGCGTCCCCTCCGGAGCACCGGTCCCGGGACAGGACACCTGACGCCGGCCCCCGCCGCGCCCGGCTACTGCATCTGCCGTCGCACCAGCTCGTGCAGCCGCCCGCCCGTGTCCGCCAACAGCTGGGCGGGCGGGCCCTGTTGGGCGACCCTGCCGTCCTCCATCACGATGACGCGGTCCGCGTCCATGACGGTGGACAGGCGGTGCGCGATCACCACGCGCGTGGCGTTGAGGGCGCGGGTGCTCTCGATGACCGTGCGCTGGGTCTCGTTGTCGAGGGCGCTGGTCGCCTCGTCGAAGAACAGGATGCGTGGGCGCCGGATCAGCGCCTGGGCGATCATCAGACGCTGGCGCTGGCCGCCGGACACGGCACCGCTGCCGGAGACGATCGTGTGCAGGCCCATCGGCATGCGCTTGATGTCCTCGGCGAGACCGGCCATCTCGGCGGCGGCCATCGCCTCCTCGGGCGTGTAGGGCTCGGTGCCGCAGATGACGTCCAGGATCGACCCGGTGAACGGCTGCGCGTGCTGGAGCACCACACCGCACTGACGGCGTACGGCGGACTGGTCGAGGGCCGCCAGGTCCTGGCCGTCGTACAGGACACTGCCCGAGACCGGCTTGTCGAAGCCGATGAGCAGTCGCAGCAGGGTGGACTTGCCGCAGCCGCTGGGGCCGACGACCGCCACGAACTCGCCCGGCCGGATCGCGAAGGACACGTCGTCCAGGACGAGCGGACCGTCGTCGGTGTACCGGAAGGACAGCTTCTTCGCCTCCATGGCGCCCGACAGCTCGGCGGGGCGCGTACTCGCCACCCGCACCTCGGGCGTCGCGTCGAGGACCGGCCTGATCTCCTCGAACATCGGCAGCGCGGAGACCATCGACACAAAGGCACCCGTCACCTGGGTGACCGAGGTCAGCAGCATGGTCATCGAGGTGTTGAACGTCAGGAAGGCCGCCGCCGACAGCGAACCGCGTGCGGGACCCGCCAGCAACATGAACATGATGAGCGAGCAGAGCGGCAGATACACCGCGCCCAGCACGGTCGTGAGGTTCTTGATCCGGCCCACGCGCTGCTGGAGCTCACGGCTGCGCGCGAACTCGCCCGCCCAGGCCGCGTACGCGTAGTTCTCCGCCGCCGCGACCCGCAGCTTGGGCAGACCGCGCAGGGTCTGGAACGCCTGGTTGTTGAGTTTGTTGCTGAGCACGACCAGCCGGCGCTGCCAGCGCACCTGCCACAGGCCGAGCCCGAGGAACACCCCGGCGATGACGACGAGCATGCCGATCGCGGCGAGCGCCATCGGGACGCTGAACCAGAAGAGCAGCGCGAGATTCATCGCGCCGACCGTCACCGACTGGACCACCACCGGGCCGACGCCCGCCATCAGCCGGCGGATCGCGCTGATTCCCATGGCCGCGCTGGCCAGTTCACCGGTGGAGCGGGAGGTGAAGAACTTCGTCGGCAGCCGCAACAGCCTGTCCCACACCGCCGGTTGGAGCGTGGCCTCGATACGGCCCTCCAGCCGCAGCATGGTGAGGTTCTGCATCAGCATGAAGGCCGCCGACACCACACTGGCGATCATGATGGCCAGACAGAACTGGACGATCAGGCTCTCCTGGGCCTTCGGCACGAACTCGCCGAGCACCTTGCCGGTCGCGATCGGCACCAGCGCACCGAGGGCCACCGTCACCAGACCGCTGATCGCGAGGTTGCGCATGTCCCCGCCGGTGCCCCGGAGACTGAACCGCAGCAGCCGCAGCGGGCTCAGCCGGCGCTCGGGCAGCGGCCGGTAGAACATGACGGCCCGCTGCTCGAACTCCGCCGCGTTGGCCTTCTCGACCGGCGTCTCACGACCGCTCGACGGATGCACCGCCACATATCCGCCGCGCCGCCACAGCAGCGCGGCCGGGGCGCCGGACGCGACCCGGTGCCCGACGAGCGGCCCGATGTTGTCGCGCCACCAGCGCCCGTCGAGACGTACGGCACGCACCCGGACCCGGGAGGCGAGCGCGATCTGTTCGACGGGGTCGAGCCGGTCGCTCTCCGCGCCGCCCTGCGCCGGGTCGGCGAGGGTGATCCCGGCGGCGTGTGCGACGAGCTTGCAGGCGGCGTACGTGGCATCGGCGTCCGCCGCGCCCGGACCCGAGCCGGAGCGCTTGGACATGGAGGCGATGAGTGTCCGGTCGGCCTGCGCGCGGACCGCCTCGCCCGCCTTGATGCCCGCGGCCGTACGGGTCTCGTGCGTGCGCTCCAACTGCTCGATCCAGCGGTCGAGGGTGGCCAGCAACCGGTACTGCTGGTCGACCATCGCCTGCCACATCGCGGGGTCCACCAGCAGGTCCGCCGCGGCCTCGGCGCCGTACATGGAGCCGTACTGCACACTGCCCGGCGGCACCTGCATCCACAGCACGTCGTCGTCCGTGAGCACCGCGTCCCGCTCGGTCGCGAGGGGCGCCTCGAAGAGGATGGCGAGGCCCCGGCCGACGCCGAGCGAGAGGGCGTACTCCAGGGGGCTGGTGGCCGGGGGGACGTACTGGGGGTTGCCGTAGGCGTCGTACGTCCAGGTCTCGGTCTGCGGGGGCTGGTACAGCTCGCGCAGCTCGATCCGGCGCAGGACGCAGGCGCGCAGCGGCCTGCCGACCAGGGTGTGCTGGGGTCCCGCGACCGGGCCGAGCAGCAGGGAGCCCGCTTCGAGGCGGCCGAGGTGGTGCCAGTGGCCCTGCTGGGCGGCGTCGACCGCGAACAGGTCCATGGCGCCGGACACGACCAGCCACAGTACGTGCGGCCCTTCGAGATCCAGGCGGGTGAGGCCGGAGCCGTCGACCGGGGTGCCCATGCCGCCGAGCGCGCCGAGCACGTAATCGCCCTCGGTGGCGGGCTGTTGGGGCTGCCCGTCCGGTTGGTACTGCTGGTTCTGGTTCTGCTGGTTCTGCGGGTACGCGGACGTCATCTCATCGCTCCCTGACCAGCTCGGCGTACGCGCCGCCGGCCGCCACCAGGGCGTCGTGACGCCCGCGTTCCACGATCGTGCCGTGCTGGAGCACCACGATCTCGTCGCTGTCGCGCACGGTGCTGAGCCGGTGCGCGATCACCACACAGGCACAGCCGCGCTTGCGCAGGTTGTCCATGACGAGCTGCTCGGTCTCCGCGTCCAGGGCGCTCGTCACCTCGTCGAGCACGAGGATGCTGGGCCTGCGCACCAACGCCCGCGCGATCTCCAGGCGTTGACGCTGGCCGCCGGAGAAGTTCCGCCCGTCCTGCTCGACCCGGCTCTGGATACCGCCCGGGCGGCGCATCACCACGTCGTACAGGGCCGCGTCCTCCAGTGCGGCGACCACGGCCTCGTCCGGGACCGAGGGGTCCCACAGCGCGATGTTGTCGCGGACCGAGCCCTCGAAGAGGAACACGTCCTGGTCGACGAAGGAGACGGAGGCCGCGAGCGCGCCGCGCGGGATGTCCTCCAGGCGCTGGTCGTCGATACGGATCACGCCCTCCCAGGGCGCGTAGAGCCCCGAGATCAGCCTGGAGACCGTCGACTTGCCGCTGCCCGAGCCACCGACCAGGGCGACCTGCTGGCCCGGGCCGACAGTCAGCGAGAAGCCGGACAGCAGGGGCTTGTCGAGCGGGCTGTAGCCGAACGTGATGTTCTCCAGCTCCACATGGCCGTGCAGCCTGCGGGTGCTGTCGCCCCCGCCCCGGCGCGAGTAGAGCGGATCGGCCGCGAAGTTCTCCACGTCCTTCAGGCGGGCCACGTCGGCCGCGAAGTCCTGGATGCGGCCCGCGACACCGTTGAGCCGGGTGATCGGCGCGGTGAAGCGGGTCACCAGCGCCTGGAACGCGACCAGCAGACCGACGGATATGTGACCCTCCACGGCCCGCATACCGCCGATCCACAGGATCAGCGCGCTGTTGAGTGTCGCGAGCGTCGGCGCGACCACGCCCAGCCAGGCACTCGGCACACCGAGCCGCTGCTGTTCCTCAAGCGTGGTGGCGTGCTGCCCGGCCCACTTGCGGAAGTAGCCCTCCTCGCCGCCGGTCGCCTTCATCGTCTCGATCAACTGCAGGCCCGTGTACGCCGTGTTGGTCAGCCGCGCGCTGTCGGCGCGCAGCTTGGCCGTACGCGTCGCACGCAGCCGGATCACCACCCGCATCGCCACGATGTTCAACAGCGCGACCCCGATGCCCACGGCCGTGAGCTGCGGGTCGTAGGTGTAGAGCAGCACGGCGTAGAGGACGACGACCACCGCGTCCACGCCCGCCGCGGCCAGGTCCCGGGCCAGGGTCTCGGCCACCGCGTCGTTGGACTGCAGGCGCTGCACGAGGTCGGCCGGGCTGCGCTGGGAGAAGAAAGTGACCGGCAGGCGCATCAGATGCCGGAGGAACTTCGCGCTGCTGAGCGTGGACGAGATGATGCGGCCGCGCAGCAGGTTCGTCTGCTGCAGCCAGGTCAGCACGACCGTCAGCAGCACCGTCGCGCCCATCGACGAGAACAGCACCCCCAGCAGCGAGGTCTGCCCGCCGATGAGGAACATGTCGATGTACGTACGGCTGAGCGCGGGCACCGCCGCCCCGACCGCGACCAGCAGCAGACTCGCCAGGACGGCGGCGGGCATCGTGCCCGACGTGCCGCGCAGCCGGGCCGGCATGGCGCCCATGACGCCGGGCTTGCGGCCGCCCTTCCTGAAGTCCGGACCCGGCTCCAGGACCAGCACGACACCGGTGAAGCTGGTGTCGAAGTCCTCCATGGGCACGAAACGGCGGCCCTTGCCGGGGTCGTTGATGTGCACGCCACGCCGGCCGAAGCGGCGCCCCATGCCGTCGTAGACGACGTAGTGGTTGAACTCCCAGAACAGGATCGCCGGAGCGCGCACCTCGGCGAGCGCGACCGTGTCCATCTGCATGCCCTTGGCGGTGAGGCCGTAACTGCGCGCCGCCTTCAGCAGGTTGCTGGCCCGGGAGCCGTCGCGCGAGACACCGCACGCGATGCGCAGCTCCTCCAGCGGGATGTGCCGTCCGTAGTGCCCGAGCACCATCGCGAGCGAGGCGGCGCCGCACTCCACGGCCTCCATCTGGAGGACGGTGGGCGTACGCACGGTCTTGGCCCGGCCCTTGGGGACGGTGCGCCTGGGCGGGGTGGCCTTGCGGCGGCCCCGTACGGGCGGCGGCAGTTGTGACTCCCGGCCGGCCGCGGTGGTGGACTCGTCGGTCGCGCTCACGGCAGCAGCCAATCGATTGGGCGCTGGTCTTCCAGGCGGATGGAGCCGGAGGCCACGGTCATCGAGCTCAGCCGGAACGGCGGACCGTCCGCGGAGGACCACTTGTAGCCGGACTTCGTGCCCGACGAACGGTCGAGCCGGACGAGGACGGCCACCGGCCTGCCCTTCTTCGTGAACTGCTCACCCAGCTGGCTGTCACCGAGGAACGCGGCGATCTGCTGCTGCGACTGGGCGGCCCTGTCGACCGACTTCACATGGCCGCGCAGCACCCCGTACTGCTGGGTCGGCGCGGACTGGACGGTGAGGTCGACGGCCGCGTCCGAGGGAATCGTCGCGGCGTTCTCGGCGGGCACGTACACCGTCGCGTACAGCGGGTCGTCGGCGTCGGCGACCTTCTCCACGGCGGCCACGTTCGTGCCCGTGCTGATGATCGCGCCGATCGTGGCGGCGAGCCCGGTGACCCGGCCCGCGGCGACACTGCGTACGACCGTCTCGCCCTTCGCCGTACGGACCTTCAGTACGGGAGCGTTCGCGGCGATCCGCTGTCCCTGCTCGGCGACGACCGCGGTGACCTGGCCGGAGACGGGGCTCTGCAGGAGATAACTGCCCTGCCCGTGCGTGAGGATGGCGGGCGCGCTCACCGTGGACGCCACGGAGCCCGTCACGGCCCAGACCGACGCGGCCGCCATGACGATCACCGTCACGAACAGCACGAGCCAGCCCTGGGGGCGGGCGAAGCGCACCGGGAGGTCGAGCTCCTCCGGCGACTGCAGCTTGGCGAGGGCCTGTTGGCGGAACTGCACGGTCTTCCCTCACCTGCGAGAAATGAGATCCGAACTACGACATCCGTAAGTCCCGGAACCGGTAAGCGGTTCCGGGACTCACGGCACGCTATGCGATCACAGAGTGATCAGATGCCGGCGACCAGGCCGGTGACCGGGGCGGTGTTCAGGCCGGTCGCGCCCTCAACGGTGCCCACGACGGTGTCGACCAGGCCGGAAACCGGGGCGATGCCGTCGACGACGCCCGTGACGGTGCCGAGCGCGTTGACCGAGAGGCCACCGGAGACGTTGTCGAGCTCAGCGTCGGAGATCTCGACGGTGGCGACCTGGGGGGTGGAGTTCATGATGGAACTTCCCTTCCTATTGATATTCACAAGGGGGGAGCGGCCCCCTCTGGGGACAGATGGACGGCCGCGACCGCGGGCGTCCGGAACCCGGAACCGGGAACCGTCGAACGACCCCCGCGGTGCAATGGATCAAAGCACGGTGCTGCGCCACTCATCCAATCAACGACCCATGTGATCAGGGCATTTGAGTGCCGGATCGACTCAACGGTGCAGGTGTGCGCACGTCTCGGTGGCTACTTCTTCACATGCCCCCGGGGTGATTCACATTTCGGCAACAAGGGGTGTGGGTCGGAATCGGGCACACCTCGCCAAAGACACGGCACGCGACGATCCACTGTGTGGATTCGTCGCGTGCCGTGACCCGGGTGCGTATTCGATGTGCAGATTTGCTGAAGCCGGGATTCCGCTCCCTCGCCCGAACGGGCTGTTACCGCGTGGTGGCGGAGTGCAAGCCGATGGCCTGTGTTGCGGGAGTGGCGTCAGCCGAGTTGCCGGAGCGGCGTCAGCCGAGCTTCTTCAGGAGCTCGGCGGCGAGCGGCGCGGAGGAGGCGGGGTTCTGGCCCGTGACGAGGTTGCGGTCGACGACCACGTACGGCGCCCACGGCTCGCTCTCCTGGAAATCGGCGCCGATCTCCACCAGCCGGTCCTGGAGCAGCCACTTGGCCTTGTCGGCGAAACCGGCCTGGGTCTCCTCCGTGTTGGTGAAGCCGGTCAGCCGGTAGCCCGCGAAGGCGTTGCCGCCGTCCTCCTTGGTGGCGGCCAGCAGTGCGGCCGGGGCGTGGCAGACGACACCGAGCGGCTTGCCGGACTCCAGGGCGAGGGTGAGGAGCCGGCCCGAGTCGGCGTTGACGGCGAGGTCCTCCATGGGGCCGTGGCCGCCGGGGTAGAAGACGGCCGCGTACTCGTCCAGGTCCACGTCCTCCACACGGACGGGGTGCTGCAGCTCGGCGAACGAGCCGAGCGCGGCGGCGACCTTGTCGGCGCCCTCCTGGCCGCCGTTGAACTCGGGGGCCAGGCTGCCGCGGTCCACGGTCGGCACGACGCCGCCCGGGGTGGCCACGACTACCTCGTGCCCCGCCGCCTTGAACGCCTCGTACGGGGCGACGGCCTCCTCCGCCCAGAAGCCGGTCGGGTGCTTGGTGCCGTCGGCGAGAGTCCAGAAGTCGGCACCGGTCACTACGAAAAGAATCTTTGCCATGCCTCGAAGGTAGGCCGACGGGACACGGAGATCCAATAGGGGATCCATTGGAGGGCATCGGATTTCCAATGGCATCACGGGAATAGACCCGAATGGCCGTCGGTGCGCCCGAATGTCGGCCTTTCTCCTCCCGCAACTGAAATGGCCGGCGAATCCCGGTCAGGGAACGGATCCGGGCCCGGCAATGGACCGCGAATCAGCCGAGCAGCGCGTACACCGCGCTCGCGCGGGCCGCGATCTCCTCCGTGCCCTCTGCGGTCATCGTGATGTCGGCGAACGCCGTCCGGCGGCCCAGTTTCGTCACGACCGCCTCGATCAGGACGTCCGCGCCCATGACCGCGCGCTGGAACGTCGTGGACTGCTGGACCGTGGTCATCGGCCCGTACGCGCCGCGCGCCGCCGACACCGCGATCACCGTCGCCGTGTCCGCCGCGGCCATCAGGGCCTGGCCGGAGAGCGAACCGCCCTCCCGGGCGAGCCGATCGGACCAGGGCAGCCGCAGCACCGCCCGAGAGTCGCCCAACTCCTCGACCTTCAGACCGAGTTCGAGAACCCAGGGAGCGAAGTTCGCCGAGAGGATCTTGTCCGCATCACCGGTGGTCAGAGTCATGCGGGCATTGTTCCCCGGCATCGGCGACGGGTCACCCGGGACAACTGAATCGTGCTTTCGCAAAGGAAGTTGAGGAAAGACGTTGAACGCCACACGCACCGCTTGCGTACCTACAGCCATCCAGGCGCCCGCAGTCAGCTGCCAGACGGCGGCTCGGACCCCCCAGTCCCCAGGAGGTCAAGAAGTTGAGTCACAAGCGGATACCCAAGCGCAAGGCCGTCATAGCCGCAGGAAGCGTGGTGGCGCTCGGCGCGGCGGCACTCATCCTGCCCAACGCGATGGCGTCCCAGACCGATGCGACGGAAGGTGCCGCCCCCAGAACGGTGAAGGCCGCGGAGGCGTCCGACCTCGCCTCGCAGCTGGCCGAACTGCTCGGTGAAGCCTATGCCGGTGCGTACTACGACTCGGGCAAGCAGCAGCTCATCATCAACGTCGTGGGCGACGACAACAACATCATCGTCCAGGCCGAGGAGGCCGGTGCCGTCGTCCAGCAGGTCGACAACAGCACCAAGGAGCTCACGGCGGCCTCGCAGACGCTGAAGGCCGACGCGACCATCCCCGGAACCTCGTGGGCCGTCGACCCCCGGACGAACAAGATCCAGGTCACCGCCGACAGCACCGTCACGGGCGCAAAGTGGGACCAGCTCGAGTCGACCGTCAACACGCTCGGTTCGGGCATGGCGACCATCAAGAAGTCGGCCGGCACGTTCAAGACGTTCGTCGAGGGCGGCGACGCCATCTTCGGCGGCGGCGCACGCTGCTCGCTCGGTTTCAACGTCGTCGCCGACGACGGCGCCCCGGCCTTCCTGACGGCGGGTCACTGCGGTGTCGCCGCGGCCGAGTGGTCGGACTCCGAGGCCGGCGCGCCGATCGGCACGGTCGAGGCCGCCACGTTCCCCGGTGAGGGCGACTTCGCCCTGGTCAAGTACAACGACCCGGCGACCGAGGCACCCAGCACGGTGAACACCGGCCAGCAGTCGGTGGAGATCACCCAGGCCGCGGAGGCCGCGGTCGGCCAGGCCGTCATCCGGATGGGCAGCACCACCGGTCTGAACGACGGTGAGGTCACCGGTCTCAATGCCACCGTGAACTACCCGGAGGGCACGGTCACCGGTCTCATCCAGACCAACGTCTGCGCCGAGCCCGGCGACAGCGGCGGCTCCTTGTTCACCGCGGACGGCAGCGCGATCGGCCTGACCTCGGGCGGCAGCGGCGACTGCACCGTCGGCGGCGAGACCTTCTTCCAGCCGGTGACGACCGCGCTGGCCGCGGTCGGCGCGACGCTCGGTGCGGGCGACGCGGGTGCCGGTGCCAGCGAGGAGGCCGGCGCTGGTGAAGAGGCCGGTGCTGGTGAGGAAGCCGGTGCAGGTGAAGAGGCCGGCGCTGGTGAGGAAGCCGGTGCCGGTGGTGACGCGGTCGGCGGTGAAGAGGTCGGCGGCGAGGAGCAGGTCGGCGGCGTCGAGGACCAGAACGGGCAGGTCGAGGACCAGAACGGTAACGGCGTGGACGACGAGTCGGGTCTCACCAACCGCCAGTGACCTGAACGTACGTCGGTAACGCTTCCCAGTTCGTTTGGAGCGGCCCGGCTCTCCTGTTGGAGAGCCGGGCCGCTCTGTATGTATGGGGCCTTGGGGTGGTGCGTCGTCCGCGGGTCGGTGGGGGCTGGTCGCGCAGTTCCCCGCGCCCCTTCAGGGCGCCTCTGCCGGGCGCCTCTCAGGGGGTGGGGCGGGCTCGGAGCAGTAGTAGGGCCACGTCGTCCACGCGTTCTTCTGCCGTTCCGCTGTGTTCCACGAGGGCGTCGGCCACCTCGTCGAGGGGGCGGTCGCCCACCTCGGTGAGTCGTTGCGCGAGGCCGGCCAGGGCGTCCTCGATGTCGACGCCGGGGGACTCGATGAGCCCGTCGGTGTAGAGGGCGAGCAGTGACCCCGGTGGCAGAGCGACATCGGTGGTCGGATAGGTGGCGGCCGGGTCGATGCCGAGCAGCGGCCCACCGGCCAGGTCGAGGACCCGTACCTTGCCGTCCGGCTTTCTCAGCAGGGGCGGCGGATGCCCCGCCCGGGCCATCACGAGCTGCCCGTGCGCCGGGTCCAGACGCAGATAGACACAACTCGCGAAGAGTTCCGTACCCAGGTCGATCAGCAGCCGGTTGGTGCTGCTCATGACGTCCCCGGGCGACTGGCCGACGGTCGTGTACGCACGTACGGCCGTACGGATCTGTCCCATCAGGCCGGCCGCGGTGACGTTGTGGCCCTGCACGTCCCCGATCACCGCTGCCGCCTGGCCGCCCGTCGGCACCAGGTCGTAGAAGTCCCCGCCGATCTCCATGCCCTGCGTCGCGGGCAGATAGCGGGCGGCCGCCTCGATGCCGGGCAGGGAGGGCAGCGAGTGCGGCAGCAGCGCGGCCTGCAGACCGTGCGCCAGCTGGTGCTTGGCGTCGTAGAGGCGGGCCCGTTCCAGCGCCTGGGCGATCAGTCCGCTGAGGCTGGTCAGCACGGCACGCTCGTCTGCCGGGAAGGGATGCGGATCGGCGTACGCCAGGACACAGGTGCCCACCGGCCGTCCGGACGCGATCAGCGGCAGAAACGCCCAGGCCGCCATGCCGTCGGGCGTGGAGTTACGGGCCGGGTAGAGGCGCTCCAGCTGCTGACGGGAGTCGAAGAAGGCGGGCACACCGCTTCTCAGGGCGTGCGTCCCGGGAGTCTGCTGGGTCAGCGACATCCCGTCGAAGCGTTCCACGGCATGCGGATCCGGATAGCCGCGGTGCCCGAGGACGTGCAGTCGGCCGGCTTGGGAGCCGAGGAGCACCAGCGCCTGGCTGCCGACGGCGGGCGCGATCTCGTCCGCGACCAGTTGCACCACGTCCTGCACACCCACCGCCTCGGTGAGCGCCCCGGCCAGACTGAGCACCTGCGAGATGGTCACGAGGCGCGTGCCGGTGTCCGCGTGCCGGAACCCCGCAGGGCCCTCCCTCGCCACGGCCCGCGCCCGGGTGATGCGCAGGCTCAGCCCGTTCGTACTGGGATAGAGCCGGAACGACAGCCAGTCCGAGGGCGGCCGGAGCGCCACGAACGACGTCGCCTGCTGGCTGAGCAGCGCGGCCCGGTAGCGGTCCTCGTAGACCGGATCGTTGAGCCACGGCACGGTCGCCCACAGCTGGGTGCCCAGTAGCCCGCTGACCGGCAGGCCGAGCAGATCGGCCGCCGCCGCGTTGGCGAAGCTGATCCGGCCGTGCAGATCGAGCGCGCACAGCCCGTACGGCAGCCGCGCCACCATCCGCACCGCCTCCACCGCGCCGAGTGTTCCGGCCACCGTCGCCACCGGCGCCGGGGCGATCAGATCGGGCTCCGGATGGATCGGCCTGCCCTCCTCGACGGCCCGCTCCAGGCGCAGCGCGAGCCGGTCGCAGGCGGCGGTGAGATGGTCCCGCTCCCGTTCGGACAGCTCCGCGGGGTGCGAGCCCGGCCAGGTCACGAAGACCGCCCCGTAGGTGGCCCGGTCGGTCGCCACCGGCAGCGCGGCCAGCGCGAACGGGTACGGCAGGACGACGGCGATCCGCGGATAGTGGCGGGCCATGTCCTCCTCGCCGCCCACCCACACGAGCCGCCGGTCGCGCGCCGCCTCCGCCACCGGGATCGGCGCGCTCAGGCCCACCCGCTCCCAGGGCGCCGCGAAGGCCCTGGGCAGCCCGGCCATCACCGCCATCTCAAGGACCGGCTCGCCGGGGGTCAGCAGATACACCGCGCCCGAGTGCGCGTGCACGTCGTCCATGAGCGCGGCGAGCGTCAGCGACAGCAGGGGCCGGCCGACCGGCGGCGGAGCGGCGTCCCGTTCCTGCCCGGACATCTGCCAGTCGGACACGCCGACCACCTCCTCCCACGGACACGCGAAGGAGCCCAGGGCACAAGGCTCCCTCGGGAGGACGGTTCCCGCACGGCGAGGGGGCCCGGGGCACCAAGGCCGCCGTCCTCGACGTCACCGACACCGGCATGGGTGCCACCGTCACCGGCCTCGACGCCTCGGTCACCGACCATGGCCGGTTCTTCACGCCCGGGACAGGAGAGAAGTGGGACGCGCCTGTCATTGGGCACACGCGCAGAGCACGACGGAATCGGCAGGCGGAGGGCGGAAGGGACTGACGTGATCCGGGTGCTTCTGGTGCACGACGTGTGTCTGGTGCGGTCGGTCCTGGCGGAGTGGCTGCGCCATGTGTCCGACTTGACGGTGTTCGACGCCGAGTGGCGTGGTGCGTCCGGGAGCGCCCGATCGCTGCGGCCCGACGTCTGCGCGGCGGATCTCGATCGCGCGGACTCGTACGAGATGCCGCCGCTCGGCGACCTGCGGGGGCCGGGCACTGCGGAGCCCCGGCTGCTGGTGCTGGCCACGGCGCGAAGACCTGGTCTCCTGCGGCGCGCGTTCGACGCCGGGGCGCTCGGCTACGTGGACAAGGAGAGCTCGCCGGAGCGGCTGGTCTCCGCGATACGGCGGGTGGCCGTGGGCGAACGGTTCGTCGACGACTCGCTCGGCTTCGGCTTTCTGCGAGCCGCCCGGATGCCGCTGACCAGCCGGGAGCTGAGCGTGCTGTCACTGGCCGCCGAGGGCGCCTCCGTCGCGGAGATCGCCGGAAGCCTTCATCTGTCCAACGGGACCGTACGCAACTACATGGCGGCGATCACGCGGAAGACCGGTGCCCGCAACCGCGTCGACGCCATCCGGATCTCGCAGGGGGAGGGCTGGCTGTGACCCCTCCGGCCGGTGTACGGCCGGGACGGCCGGGATCGCAGGGACAGCCGTGGCTTCGCCTGTCGGCGACCAGGCACCGACCAGGTCCCGATAGAGCGGGGACCGCTCCATCAGCTCGTCGTGGCCGCCGTACTCGGTCCGCCGGCCGTCCATGACCAGCACCCGGTCTGCGCGGAGGGCGGAGCTGATGCGGTGCGCCACGACCACGAGCGTGCCGCCCCGCCGGACGAAGGCGCGCTCCACGCGCTCCTCGGCCGCCGGGTCCAGGTGACAGGTCGCTTCGTCCAGCAGGGCGAGGGGGGCGTGTGCGAGGTAGGCCCGGGTCAGCGCGATGAGCTGGCGCTCGCCCGAGGAAAGGGCCCCGGGGTCGACCTCGGCCGTCGGCCCGCCCAGCCTGTCGAGCAGTGCGCTCATCCCGAGGGCCTCGACCGCGGCCAGCAGCTCCCGCTCGGGCACGGGGGTCGGCCGCAGCTGGCCGAGGTTCTCGGCGAGCGTGCCGGTGAAGACGTACGCCTCCTGCGGGATCAGTACGCGGGCGGGGTGCCCGGGGTGCACGGGGTGCACGGGGTGTCTGGGGTGGCCGGAGACAGGGCTGTCGGGCGCCGGGCGTACGTCGACAGAGCCCCCGGTCGGTGCGAGGAGCCCCGCCATGAGGGCGGTGAGCGTGGACTTGCCGATGCCGCTGGGGCCCACGATCGCCAGATGGGTGCCGTGGGGGACGGACAGGTCGAGGTCGTCGATCACCGGCTCGCTGGCGGGGCCGTAGGCGAAGGTGAGAGAGGAGAGGGTGATGGCAGCGGGCGGGCCGGGAGGCGCGAAGCCCGTTGCGGGTGCCGTGTCCGGAGCGGCGGCGGGCACGGAGGCGGGGGCGTTCGGGGGTGCCGGAGTGTCCGGTGCGAGGCGGCGGAGGACGACCGCCAGCCGGGAGCCGCTCGTGCCCAGGCCGTGGATCAGGTTCTGGAGGGCCGGGAGCAGGGACTGAGTGACATAGGCGAGAGCACCCACCAGCGCGCCGGGTGTGACCCCGTGGGTGAGGAGCCAGGGTGCGGTCGCGAGCAGGAGGACGATCGGGAGCTGTCCGCCGATCGCCAGGGCCACCACCCGCAGGACACCCCAGCGGGCCAGGGACCGCGCGGCGCGCTCCTCGGCCGCGATACGTATCCCCGTGTCGGCGGCGACCTGGTCCTCGGCACCGGCGGCCGTGATGTCCCGCAACCCCGGGCAGACTGCGCCGAGTTGGGAAGCGAGTTCCTCGTCGGCGACGAGGAACGCCTCCTGGCGGCGGGTCAGCGGCCGCAGTGTCAGGGCGAACAGGCCCACGCCGGCGGCGAGCGGCGGCGCCACCACCAGCAGCAGCGGCGGTGCGAGCGAGAACAGGCCGATCAGGGCACCGGCGGCGGTGAACACGAACGAGCGCGACACCATCACGAGTCCGGCGAAGGTGTCCCGGGCGATCTCCACCTGCTGGGTGAGCCGGGACAGCGCGCCCCGGTCCGCGTCCCGCACGCCCCGCTCGACCACGTGCCGCACGAGCCGGTCCCGCAACGGCTCGACCAGCGCGGCCACGGCCCCGTAGACCCGTCCGGTCCCGTACGCCCCGACGACCACGGCGACGGCGGCCGCCGCGAGCCAGCCGAGCCCGACGTCCACCCGACCGGCCAGGAACCCGGCGTCGAGGGCCCGCGCCAGCGCGTACCCGGTGAGGAAGGTCTGCGCCGTCTCCAGCACCGACCACGCGGCGAGCCGCCCGACCACGCGCCGCCTGGCCCGTAGGAAGCGGAGCCCGCGCCGGTGGACGCTGTTGTGCCTGTCCGGGGCCGTGGCGTCGGAATGCCGGGCGCCACGAGGCGGCTCGCTTCCGGGCTGCGGGCCGACCGGTGGGTCCCCGCTCACCGACTCCCTCCGTTCCGCTCGCCGCTCGGAGGCGCGTCGCCCGCGTACACGCCCTTGCCACTCGTGTGCACGGCCTTGTCAGCCGTGTGCACGGCCGCCTCGCTCCCGAACACGGCCCGGTACTCGGGCCGCGCCCACAACTCCGCGTGTCGGCCGACGGCCCGCACCCGGCCTCCCTCCAGCCACGCCACCGAGTCCGCCCGGGCAGCCGTCGACGCCCGGTGGGCGACGACCAGGCGGCCGCATCCCGGGGTGCGCCGGAAGAGCGCCTCCGTGACGTGGTGTTCCGCCACCGTGTCGAGGCTCGACAGCGCGTCGTCCAGGATCAGCAGCCGTCCGCCGCGGGCGAACGCCCTTGCCAGACCGAGGCGTTGGGCCTCACCGCCGGAGAGCGGGGCGGCGTCGCAGGGTGTCGCGTAACCATGGGGAAGACGGCGTACGAAGTCGTCGGCGCGGGCGGTACGTGCGGCCTCCCGTACCCGGTCCGGGGGCGGTTGCGGATGGCCGAAGCCGATCGTGCCCTCGACGGTCCCGCCGAGCAGGGCGGGGCGTTCGAAGGCGTAGCCGATCGCGCGCCGCAGTGTGTGTCGGTCCAGTTCGCGCAGCGGCACCCCGTCGAGGAGCACTTCGCCGGAGTCCGGGTCGGCCAGCCGCCCGGCGAGCGCGGCCAGCAGGGACTTGCCCGCACCAGAGCGTCCGACGACGGCCAGTGTGGTTCCGCCGGGCACGACAAGGTCGACCCCGTCCAGCACGGTTCGGCCGCCGCGGTTCCGGGCGGTCACCGCGCGCAGCTCCAACTGGCCCTGCCCTGACGGGAGATGACGAGTCCCGTACGCGATCTCTTGCTCGTCCAGGACCTCACCGAGTCGGCGTGCCGAAGCCCGGGCCTCGACCAGCCCGCCGAGCCGGCCGACGAGTACGCCGACGCCGGTCGCCAGTACGGCGTACCGGGAAGCTGCCAGCAACTCGCCGACGGAGAGCCGGTGTTGGGTGAGCAGCAGGCCCGCCGTGGCCAGTACCGCGATCTGCAGCAGCGGTGCCACCCCGACGGCCTGTGCGGCCGCGCGCCCCTGGACACGCCACATCCGGTGGCCCTCACGGGACAGTTCGGGCAACGGCCGCAGGATCCGTGCCACCTCCTTGTCGGCGGTCCCGCCCGCCGCGATGGTGCGCGCGCCGCCGATCGCCTCCGCCAGCGCGCCCGCGATCCGCCCCTGCGCGTCCTGGTAACGCGCCACGCATCGCGAGGAGTTGCGCGCGAAGGCCCGGAGCAGCGCCACGACGACGGGCACGCCGCCCAGAAACACGAGGGCCAGCCGGGGATCGATCAGCCATAGCGCCACGACCGCCCCGAGCGGAGCGGCCAGCGCGGCGAAGAGGCCGGCCAGCGTCGCGGGGGCCGTTCCGGCCTGCGCGGCGTTGCCGACGAGACGCGCGACGAGTTCACCCGGCCCGAACCGGTGCCCGGCCCGTGGTCCCACGCCCAGAACATGTCCCGTGAGCCGCTCGCGCAGCCACGCGGTGGCCCGGGCGTTCGTGGTCGCGCCCAGCACCGTCTCGCACGCGTCGAGCACGGCGAGTACCAGTACCAGAACGGTGCAGCAGAGCACCCAGTTCGTGGCCCGGGAGGGATCCGCCAGCAGGGCGTCGAGCGCCCGGCCCAGCGCGGCCGGCAGCAGCAGGCCCGCCGCCGTCCCGGCCAGGGACAGGAAGGCGAGGGCCGCGCAGCGGACGCCACTGTGCCGGGTCGCCGCACGCAACAGCGCACCGCCGTGCGAGGCCCCGGGCGGCCCCTCCCCACTGGGGGTCGGGAACCGCCCGGAGCCGTGTGAACGCGGTGATGTCAGAGACACAGGGTGACGCTGGCCGCGCTGATGCACGAGAGCAGGCTGAGGGTGCTGTTCGCGCCGCCGTCCGTCTGCTCGTCGGATTCCATCGTCTGCAGGTCGAGAAGTGCCATGGTGATGTCCTTTTCTCTGTGAAGTCGCCCTGTGGGGACGGGGTTTGGTGTCACGACTCCGCCGGACGGCGGAACCGCGTATCAGGGCCGCCGTGGAGGCGGCGGGAGGAACGGCAGACGGGCGAGGGCCTCTCCGTCGAGGGCGGCGCCGAGCGCGAGCAGACACCCTGCCGTTCCGGTGCCCAGGTCCATGGAGAGGCGCATCATCTGGTGCCCGGGGAAAGCGAGTTGGCCCTGGTAGGGCATCGCGAACCAGCCGAGCCCGGCGATCTGCGCGGCGAGCTGCCCGGGGTCCGCGCCGGTGCGGCTCAGGTGCAGGATCATGCCCGCCCGGCCCTGGAACAGCCCGGGCTGCGCGTAGAAGCGTGAGGTGGCGGCGGTCAGGATCTGCGACCGGACTCGCTCGAACTCGGCCCGGACGTCGGGGTCGTGGCCATACGAGTCGTGGCCATACGAGTCTTGGCCGTTCGCGTGTCGGCCGTTCGCCCGCTGGCCGTGCTCGCGCCGGCCGGGCTCGCTCCGGCGGCGCTCGTCCCCGCTGTCCTCGCTCCGGCCGCCGTCGGCGTGCGCGAGGGCGAGGTAGTCGTCGACGACCAGGCCGATTCCGGCGCTGCCGTCACCGACGTAGGGGAGGGTGCGTCGGCCCTCGTCGACCTCCAGGCCGCCGCCGCGCTGGACGACGCAGCACTCCAGGTCCCGCCGGAGCGCCTCGGCGGCCGACGTCAGCAATTCGGGGTCACCCGTCGACTCGTACCGGCGCAGCAGGAACAGCGCGGGGCCGCTCGCGCCACGGAGTAGTCCGGCGCGGCGCTTCTTCGGCTCGGGCCTCGGCTCGGCCGCCCGCTCCCGGAGGATCCGTGCCACCTCCGCCGCCCGGAGGTCCAGTTCCGGTTCCCCGGTCGTACGGGCCAGCCGGTCGAGCACCAGGCCGAGCCCGGCGAGCCCGCCCTTCAGGTCGGAGGACAGCTTCCGCCACTTCTCCTTGAGCACGGTGTCGACGAGGTCCAGCGCCCGCTGCCGGTGCCCGAGCAGGTCGAGGACGTACGCGACGCCCGCGAGACCGTCGTACAGGCCGAGCGGTGTTCCCGTCGGCACCGGGTCGGTGTGGTCGAGCAGCCAGCGCTCGCCCTCCTCGTACCGGTCCGCGCCGGTCTCCGCCAGGGCGTACAGCACGCCCGCGGCCCCGTACGCGAGCCCGAGTCCGCCGCCGTCGGAGAACTGGGCGATGTCGCCGGGGAACAGCCGGTCGTCGCGCTCCGGGGTGGCCGAGGCGAGGATCGCCTTGACCATCGAGTCGCGGCTGTACGGCCAGTCACCGGGCTCGGCGAGCGCGGCGTACGGCGAGGCGTTCGCAGAGGGCGGCAGGACAGCCGCGGTCGACGGCGGGACGACTGCGGTGGACGGCAGGACGGCCGCGGTGGACGATGCGGCGGCGGCAGGTGACGGCGGGGCACTCGTGCCGGACGCCGGGTCCCGGGTGATCTCGGCGACCGCCTCGGCAAGGAACTCCCTTGGTACGTCCGGGAATTGGTTCGTGATGACCTCGGCGAGGTGTGCCGACTTCGCGCGGTCCACCACGAACAGCGTGGTGACCGGCATGAACATCGCGAGCCGCAGACACGCCAGCGCGTACCGGTCCACGTCCGCGCCCGTCCGGTCCGGCGGCGCGAAGAACCCCGGATGGGCGACGACCTGGCGACCGCCCTCCTCGATCGGCGCCGCCGCCTCGAAGTCGAGGAGCGCGACCGACCGTTCGTCGGGGGCGACCATGATGTTGAACATGTGCAGGTCGTTGAAGGCGATGCCACGCGTGTGCACTGCTTCGACCGCCTCCTCGACCAGCCCGTGAATCCGCAGCGCCCAGGCCGTGTAGTCGGCGACGGCGGCGGGATCCGGGTCGGCGGTGAGCAGCGGATGGCGTTCGGCGAAGAAGGAGTTGAGCGGCCGGCCCTCCAGGAAGTCCATGGCGAGGAAGCGGTGCTCGCCGAGCATGAACCAGTCGCGCACCCCGGGCACCACACCGAGCCCGGACAACCGCTCCAGGGCGTACTTCTCCCGGGCGAGCCGGGCGACGGCGTCCGCCCCGTCGGCGGCGAGCCCCGCGTGCGGACGGCCCTCCTTGAGGACGACCCTGCTTCCGTCGCGGGTGTCGACGCCCGCGTACACGCCACCGCCGTTGGAGAAGTGCAGTGCCTTCTCGATGCGGTACGGCAGTTCGCCGACCGTCGTCGTGTTGCGCGCGGAGAGCTGCGGTTCCAGGAACGAGGGCAGGGTCACCCAATCCGGCACCTGGAAGGAGGGCGCACGCCGGTCCGGTACGACCCGGCCCTCGCTGTCCGTCACCGCGGGCACCAGCGTGCCGCGCTCGTCGACGACGAAGGACCGCGCGAACGCCCCGTAGCGCACGTAGAGCGGACCGTCGTTCCAGCGCAGGTCGGTGAGGATGTACGGCCCTTCGAGACCCTCAAGCAGCGCACCCAACTCCTCCAATATGACCTGGAGTTGGGCCTCGTCCGCCGGATAGACGGTGACGAACTTCCCGCTTGCGTCGCGGGCGGCGTACTTGACGTTCCGCAGATGCAGCAGCTGCGGACCAGGCACGAACTTGAAGGGGATCAGCCGGGGCACGCAGTAGTCCCACACGACCGCCGCGATCCGCTCCGCGTTCTCCCGCGTGGCCGAGGCGTGGATCTTCCACCCCTGGACCGGTCCGGACCGTGGCCTGCCCTCCCCGTCGACGGGGGTCATCGTCAGCCAGTCCCCGATCCGGGACGCCCGCCACCCGTCGGGCACCGCGCGCCGGGCCGTCTCGTAGTTGGACGCTTCGCCGCGCCCCTCCCCGGTCAGCCGGTCCGGCGTCTCGTAGAAGAACCTGTCGGCCAGCGCGTAGACCTCATACCGCTCGTCCATCGCATTCCCCTCGACGGCTGCCGAGCCTTCCACCCCACGAAGGGCCCGCACAGTCACGGCTGTCACGAGGTGACCGTGAGGAATGCACGGGTCGGGTCCCGTGAGGAATGCACGGGTCGAGTCGCGTTCGGTCTCTTTCGGGCGGTCGCGGTCGGAGCGGTGCCACAGACCGCCGCATTTGCCTCACGGATAGTCAATTGGAGCTTGACCGGTGCTTATGGCGCGGGCCGCTGGCACCATCACAGGTCTCTGCCAATGGCGGTGCGCCGATCACGGTGCGAAGGGGGACCCCATGGATGTGAGCGTGCGTCTCGACGGCGCCGGCAAGTCCGGCCACCTGCGTTCGCTGGCCCTGTGGCTCACCGCGGAACGGGAGCTGCGCGGCAGGGTGCGAACGGTCGAACCGCCGCCGGAGGAAGGGACGTTGGGCCCGGTGGTCCAGGAGGTCCTGATAGCCGTCGCCCAAGGAGGCATCGGCGCCCTCGTCGCCGCTCTCGTCGGATGGATACGCCAGCGCGGTGTCGACATCACATGCTCGGTCACCACGACGACCGGCATCACCGTAGAGGTGTCCACCAGCCGGGTCCGGGCGGCGGATCCGGAGGAACTGCGGGCCCTGGTCGCCGACTTGGCGGAGAGCCTCGGCCGCACGCACGAACTGCGGGGCCAGCCGGATGAGTGATCTCTCCGAGCGCCCCGGACGGCTGCTTCTGCCCGCGCTGGCCTCCCCCGGGAGCCGCGCCCTGCTCATCGGCACGGGATCCCATCCCGACGGCTCCGGGCTGCCCTCGGTGCCGGCCGTCGCCGGCACGCTCACGGATCTGGGACAACTCCTCGTGGAGCGGTGCGCCCTGGACGAGGAGAACCTCGTCGTCGTCCGCGACCCGGCCGACTCCATGGAACTGGGACTCACCCTCGCGGACCAGGCCGAACAGGCCGAGGACGTCCTCTTCGTCTACTACGTGGGCCATGGACTCGTCAGCCCCGGCGGAGACCTCCATCTGGCCACGCGGTACACCGACCGGCGCGCCAACCGCCTGTCCCACACGGCCCTGGCCTACGCCGGTGTGCGGGACTGCCTGCTCTCCAGCCCCGCCAGGTCGATCGTGGTGGTGCTCGACTGCTGCTACTCGGGCCGGGCGATCGGCACACTGGGTTCCGCGGCCGGCCAGGGCACGGAAGGCGAGGGTGCCGACGGCGAGGCCGCCCAGCTGGCGAGGGTGCACGGCGCCTACGTACTGACATCGACGGGCGGGGAGGAGCGCGCGCTCGCGCCGCCCGGACAGCCCCACACGGCCTTCAGCGGCGAACTCATCGCCCTGCTCCGCGAAGGCGAGCCGGACGCACCCGCCTACCTGACCCTGCGCGACCTCTACCGGGGACTGGACCGCCGGCTGCGCGCCCGGGGATTCCCGCGCCCCAGCCAACAGGTGAGCGACTGGGCCGAAGACCTCGTTCTCGCGCCCAACCCCGCCTACGTTCCCCCGCAGCGGCGCAACGGCCGCGGGCCCGCGGACGACGACTCGCGGCAGCCGCCCGCGCTGTCCGGTGTCTGCCCCTACCCGGGACTGGCCTCCTTCGGCGCGGGAAACAGCCAGTGGTACCGCGGCCGCGAGGCGCTGACCTCGGCACTGGCCGAGCGCCTGGGCGAACAGCTGGCGAAGAGCGGGCCGTTGTTCGTGCTCGGCCCCTCCGGGTCGGGCAAGTCGTCGCTGTTGCGCGCCGGTCTGCTGCCGGCCCTGGCGTCGGGCGCGGTGCCCGTTCCGGGCTCCCGCACCTGGCCGCACATACTGCTGACCCCCTCCGCCACCCCCATGCGGTCCCTCGCCACGGCTCTGTCCGCGGTGACCGGAAGCACTCCCGAGGAACTGACCGACCGGCTGACGGCGGATCCGTCGGCCCTCGCGACCGTCGTGCACGACACCATGGAGGCCAGGGGCGGCGGAGCCGTCACCGGAGCCCGGATGCTGCTCCTCGTGGACCAGTTCGAGGAGCTGTTCACGCAGTGCGAGTCGGAGAGCGAACGCGAGGTCTTCGTCCGGGCGCTGTGCACCGCCGCGGCCTCCCCAGCGCCCGGACAGGAGCCCTCGGCCCTGGTGGTCCTGTCCGTACGGTCCGACTTCTACGACCGGTGCGCCCGCGTCGCGGAGCTGCGCGAGGCACTGGAGGGAGGGCAGGTCGTCGTCGGGCCGATGAGCGTGCCCGAGCTGCGGGCGGCGATCCAGCAGCCCGCCGACGCGGTCGGCCTGTCGCTGGAACCCGGTCTGGTGGAACTCCTGCTCACCGACTTCGGCGCCATCGAGTCGACCGGAGCGGACGGGACACCGGCGGACACCGCCGACGAGCAGGACACCGGTTCCACCGCCCTGCCCCTGCTGGCCCACGCCCTGCTGACCACATGGGAACGGCGTGACGCCGACGGGATGACCGTCGACGGCTACCGCTCCACCGGAGGCATTCAGGGAGCCGTCGCCGCCACCGCGGAGCGGACCTTCGACCGACTGGACGCCGAGGAGCAGGCCTGCGTCCGCGACCTCATGCTGCGCATGGTGCGCGTCGGCACCGGCACCGCGGCGGACACCGGGCAACGCGTCCCGGTCGAGCGGCTGATCGCGGAGCATCCCGAACCCGCCACGGCCAGGGCGGTACTTGAGGCCCTCACCAGCTCCCGGCTGGTCGTGGTCGCCGAGACGGGCGCGCGGATCATCCACGAGGCGCTGCTGCGGGCCTGGCCGCGCCTGCGGCAGTGGGTCAACGCGAACCGTGCCGGGCTGCTGACCCGGCAGCACCTGCTGGAGGACGCGGAGGAATGGGACCGGCAGGGGCGGGACACCTCCCTGCTGTATCGCGGCACCCGCCTGGCCGTCGCCCGCGACTGGGCCGTCACCGAGGGCCGGGACCTGCTCAGCGGGCCGCTGGCGTCGGCCTTCCTCGCGGCGGGCGACGAACTCGAGGAGCGGGAGCGGCAGGCGGCCAGGAAGCGCGCCAACCGGCTGCGCAGGCTCGCCGTGACGCTGGCCCTGCTGCTCGTCGCCTCGGTGACGTCCGGAGCCATCGCCGTACAGCAGCGGCAGGCCGCCGAACACGGCAGGCACACCGCCACCTCGCGCGAACTGGCCACGAAGTCGACCCTGCTGGCCACCGCGGAACCCGACGCCTCCATGCTGCTGGCCGCCGAGGCGTTCCGTCAGGGGCGTACGACCGAGGCACGCGGCGCACTGCTCAGCGCCCAGAGCCAACGACTGGCCGGGGTGCTTCCAGGACACCGGGGAAGCGTGAGGTCCCTGGCGTTCTCGCCGGACGGCACGCTCCTCGCGACGGCCGCCGCGGACCGGACCGTACGGCTGTGGGACGTCTCCACACGTCGCCGGGTCGCCGTCCTGACGGGGCACCGCAAGTCCGTCGCGTCCGTGGCCTTCTCGCCGGACGGGCAGTACGTGGCGGCGGGCGGCGCGGACGGGACGGTGCGCCTGTGGAACACCTCCACACATCGTGGTGGTGCCGTCCTGAGCGGGGATCAGGGAGCGGTCACGGCGGTGGCGTTCTCTCCGGACGGCAAGCTGCTGGCCGTCGGGGGCAAGGACGCCACGATCGCCCTCTGGGCGCCGGACACGAACAAACGGCTCGCACGGCTGACGGGCCACGAAAAGGGCGTGGAGAACGGCGGTGTCCTGGCCCTCGCCTTCGGCCCGGACGGCCGGACCCTGGCCAGCGGCGGCGACGACAAAACCGTACGCCTGTGGGACACGCGGGAGCGGGAGGCCGTCGCGGTGCTCGAAGGACACAACAACAGCGTGACCACCGTGGCCTTCGCCCCCTCCGGAGCGTCGGTCGCCTCCGGAGGGACGGACGGTGGGGTGAAACTCTGGGACGTCGCCCGGCGGCGGCTGCGCAGCGACGTGGACTCCAACCCCGCCCAGGTGCGCTCGGTCGTCTTCAGCCCCGACAGCCGGCTCATCGCCGTGGGGAACGACACCGGGGACACCGAGATCTGGACCGTCGAGGACGGGCAGTACGTCACCGAGTTCACCGGCCACGCCGACGCCGTGCTCACCGTCGCGTTCAGCAAGGACGGCAAGCGGATCGCCACCGGTGGCGTGGACCGCACGGTACGCCTCTGGGCCACCGACACCTCCGTCCTGACGCTCCGCCCCGATGTGGCGCAGTACCGCGTCGCGGTCAGCCACGACGGCCGGTGGATCGCCGCCTACAACGGCCACGACGACTCCGTCGACCTCTGGGACCTGAAGACCCAACGGCACATCGCCGAGCTGCCCGACGCCGGGGAACTGACCTGGGGCCTCGCCTTCAGCCCCGACGACGGACTGCTGGCCGCCGCCGGACCCGCCGGGAAGGTGCGGGTGTGGGACACCGGATCACGTCGTTCCGTCGCGGTTCTCGACACGAGCAGCCCGAAACGCAAGGCGCAGGCCGTCCACTTCAGCCCCGACGGACGCAGCCTGGCCGCCGCCGACGGCATGGGCAACGTGACGGTGTGGGACATCGACAGGTTCCGCACCCGGATGAAACTGAAGGGCCACGAGGGCGCGGCGTTCGGTGTGGAGTTCAGCCCCGACGGGAGGACGATCGCCTCCGTGGGCGAGGACAGCGCCCTGCGCCTCTGGGACGCACGGTCCGGACGCTCCCTGGCGGTCCTCGACAACCACGCCGGCATGACGTTCGACCTCGCGTATGCCCCGGACGGCCGCACCCTGATCACGGGCAACAACGACGGGACGGTCCACCTGTGGGACGTCCGTACGCGCACCAGGCGCGCGACGCTCGACATCTCGGCCGGAACGGTCTACGGGATCGCCGTGGACGCCAAGGGCACCTCCCTGGCCGTCGCGAACTCCGACGGGACGGTCCAGCTCTGGGACCTCCCCTCCGAACGGCGCACCGCCACACTCACCGGCCACACACTGGGCGCGATCACGGCCGCCTTCTCCCCGAGCGGAAGCACCCTCGTGTCGAGCGGCAACGACACGATCCGCCTCTGGGACCTGGACGCCGGCCGGGCGACACGCCACATCTGCGACGTGGTGGGGCCCTCCGTCGACCGGGACCGCTGGCAGAAGCTGATGCCGGACGTGCCCTTCCACACGCCGTGCTCCTGAGACATGGCGAGTCCTGCCGTAGACAAGGCCGGACCTGCCGTGCTCCCGGACATACGGAGACATACGGACCGACGGGTCGCCCGGAAGCCCCCCTTCCGGGTCCCGTCCGACCCATGACCTGCCTCCGAACGGTCACAGGGGCTGCGCCGCCGTCCCGGAAGCGCTGTAATTGCGGACGTGGTCAGTGAGGGCGCTGCGGAACGCAGAACGAGAACGCTGCGTACCGAACTTGCCCTCAAGACGCTTCACGCGGACCTCGGGACCCCTGAACGGCTACGGAGCGTGCTCGAACAGGCACTGGTGTTCGGGGGCGCGACGCTCGCCACCGTGTACGCGCCGGGCGACAGCGGTGACCAACTGTGTCTGATCGAGGCGGCGGGCGTACCCCGGTCCCTGTACGGGCTGCGCGACAGCTACCCGCTCTCCGGCGGCTCGCCCGCGGCGGACGCCTACCGGCTCGGCCGGCCCCTGTGGCTCAGCCCCGAGGAACTCGCCGTGCGCCCCGGTGCCCGCCCGATGCCCGCGGGGGACTTCTGGCTGGCCGCCCTGCCGCTGCCCCCGGACCCGCGTGGGGGCGGCTGTCTGATCGCCGTGAACGAGAACCCGGGCGGCTTCGACACCGAGGACCGCACCTGCCTCGAACTGCTCGCCGAAGCCGTCTCCTTCCCGCCCTCCACCGGAACCGCGGACTCCGACGACCTGCCCAGCAGCTCGTTCAGCCTGGCCATGGACACCGGGCGCGTCGAGGTCGACGACGAGATGCTGGAGCTGTTCGGGCTCGCGCCCGAGGAGTTCGACGGCAAGGTCGAGACCCTGCTGGGCATGGCTGTGCCGGAGGATCTGCCCTCGCTGATGTCCGTGGTGGAGTCCGACCACCTGTCCATCGGCGAGCGCGAGCTGGAGTTCCGCATCCTCCAGCCGTCGGGCGACCAGCGGTGGCTCAGGCTGCGCGCGCGACTGCTGCCGGCCGCCGACGGACGCCCCTCCCGGCTGGTGGGCACCGTCGCCGACGCCTCCAAGCTGCGCTCCGGCGGCAACGAGGTCGCCCGCGTCCAGCGCCTCGCCGCGGCCCTCGCCACCGCGGGCACCGTCCACGACGTCAGCCAGGCCGTCGTCACCGCCCTGCGCCGGCCCCTGAAGGCCGACCGGATCGCCCTGGCCGAGCTGGAGGGCGACCGACTCGTCGTCACCGTCCTGGACCCGCCCGAACCGGAGGCCTGGCCCGAGGTCTGGCGCTCCGAGTGGCGCTCGGAGTGGCCCGACGCGCCCGTCCGCACCATGCCGACCCTGGCGGCCGCCCTGCGCGACGGACGCGCGGCCATCTGGCCGGCCGGAACCCCGCTGGAGGCCACGCTCGCCGAGGTCGGCCCCGGCGGCCTCGCCATCCTCCCGCTGCCCGCCGGCGGCAGAATGGCCGGCGCCTGCCTCATCGGCTGGGACACCCCGCACGACTTCGGCCCCGACGAGCGTGCCCTGCTCACCGCCTCCGCCGGCCTCGCGGGCCAGGCCCTGATGCGCGCCCACGCCTTCGACGCCGAACACGAACTCGTCGGCATGCTCCAGCGCACCCTCCTCCCGCGCAGACTGCCGCCCCTGCCGGGCGCGGAGGCCGTGGCCCGCTATCTGCCCACCACGGCGGGCCTGGAGGTCGGCGGCGACTGGTACGACGTGATCCCGCTGCCCGACAGCCATGTCGCACTCGTCATCGGCGACGTCCAGGGGCACAACGCCCAGGCCGCCACCCTCATGGGCCAGATGCGCACCGCTCTACGCGCGTACGCCGTCGAGGGCCACCCGCCGGACGTGGTCGTCTCGCACGCCAACCGGCTGCTCATGGACATGGAGACCGATCTCTTCGCCACCTGCTGCTACGTCGACGTCGACATGGCGGAGGGCACGGCCTGGTGCGTACGCGCCGGACATCTGCCGCCTGTCCTGCGCCACCCGGACGGCACCACCGAGATCGTCGTCACCGAGGGCGGACCACCGCTCGGCGTCATCACCCAGGCCGACTTCCCGATGAGCCCGCTGCCACTGAGGCCAGGCACCATCGTGGCCCTCACCACCGACGGCCTGGTCGAGTCCTCCGAGCTCGACATGGAGGACGGCCTGAACCGGCTGTGCGACGAACTGGCCGCCGCCGACCCCGCCCACCTCGGACTCGTCGCCGACGCCCTGCTCACGGGCGCCAACCGCAGCGACGACGTGGCCCTGCTCCTCATGCGCTACGACGGACTCGACCTGCGGCCGCTGCGCGAGAGCTGGACCGTGTGGCGCGTACCCGAGGCCGTCCGCCACGCCCGCCGCTTCACCCGGCGCACCCTGCGCGTCTGGGGCGTCATGGAGGAGTCCGACGCCATCCTCCTGGTCGTCTCCGAACTCGTCACCAACGCCCTCGTGCACACCGACGGTCAGGTCCGCCTCGATCTCACCCTCATCAACGACCGCCTGCGCATCGCCGTCGCCGACGCCTCACCGCGTTCGCCCATCAAGCCCACCAGCATTGGCTGGGAGGCCACCGGCGGCCGCGGCATCCTCCTCGTCGAGGCCCTCTCCGCGATCTGGGGAACGGTCCCGGTCAGCGGCGGCAAACAGGTGTGGGCCGAGATCGTCGTGACCGAACCGCCCCCCACCGAGCCGCCCGTGACCGAAGAGCCCGCCCTAGGCTGATCGCGTGCGCCTCCTCCTGATGTCCGACACCCACCTCCCCAAGCGCGCCAAGCAACTTCCCGCGCCACTCCTCGCCGAACTCCCGCGCGCCGACGTCGTGATCCACGCGGGCGACTGGGTGGACACCGCCACCCTCGACCTCCTGGAGAGCCGCTCGAACCGGTTCATCGGCGTGTACGGCAACAACGACGGCCCCGAGCTGAGGGCCCGCCTCCCCGAGATCGCCCGGGCCGACCTCGACGGCCTGCGCGTCGGAGTCGTCCACGAGACCGGCGCCGCCCAGGGCCGCGAGGCGCGCTGTGCCACCCGCTTCCCGGACCTCGACGTCCTGGTCTTCGGCCACAGCCACATCCCCTGGGACACCACGGCCCCGACCGGCCTGCGCCTCCTCAACCCGGGCTCGCCCACCGACCGCCGACGCCGGCCGCACTGCACATACATGACGGCGGCGGTGAAGAACGGCGAGCTCACCGACGTACGACTCCACCGGCTGCCGCCCCGAGAACCGGCGGACGGCTGACGGCCCGGCAGAAAATCAGTGGACGGTGCATGTTCCGCCGGATGGGATGGGTCGGCCGCTTCCCGGTCCGCACCCAGGAGTTGACCCTTGTCATCCGGTGACCCGCACGCCCACGACGACGTGACCATCGACGCCGATCTCGTCCGCCGTCTGCTCGCCGTCCAGTTCCCCCAGTGGGCCGAACTCCCGATCTCACCGGTGCCCCGCTCCGGGATGGACAACGCGACGTTCCGGCTCGGCAACGTCCTGTCCGTACGACTGCCCCGCTACCCGCGCTGGGTCGGGCAGGTGGAGCGGGAGCACCGCTGGCTGCCGCTGCTCGCCCCGCGTCTGCCGCTGACGGTGTCCGAACCGCTCGCGGTGGGGGCGCCGGGGGAGGGCTATCCCTTCCCCTGGTCGGTCTACCGGTGGCTGGAGGGCGAGACGGCGACCACCGAGGGGCTCGCCGATCCGGTGCGGGCGGCCGGACAACTGGCCGAGTTCATCACGGAGTTGCGGAAGATCGACGCCACCGACGGTCCAGGACCGCAGTGGAGCAACGCGTTCCGCGGGGTGCCCATGGGCGACGAACGCGACTCGCTGGCCGCCGACGCCGTGGTCCGGCCGAAGATCGCCGAACTGAAGGGCACGGTCGACACCGACGCGGTGACGGCCGTGTGGGAGGCGGCGCTCGCGGCACCGGCCTGGGACGGACCGCCGGTCTGGTTCCACGGCGACCTCGCGACCGGCAACCTGCTGTCCGTCGACGGCCACCTCAGCGCCGTCATCGACTTCGGCACGCTCGGCGTCGGCGACCCCGCCGTCGACGTACTGCCCGCGTGGAAGTTCCTGCCCGACGCGGCACGCGGCACCTTCCGCGAGGCGCTCGGCGACGACGACGCCACCTGGGCACGCGGACGCGGCTGGGCACTCGCCGGATCACTTCCCGTACTCGACGACCCCTTCTTCCAGGAGAACCCGGCCCGAGTGACCACCGCCCTGCGCCACCTCGAAGCGATCATCGCCGACCACCGCGACGAGACCTGACACGAGGACACCCGACCCTCACCGAGTCATGCCGCGTCACCGCACCCGCGGGTGGATCTCCCCGCCCGTCGCCGTCAGCGGGGCACCGCTGCCGCCCCAGCGCAGCGCGACGATCTCGGCGGCGACGGACACGGCCACCTCCTCGGGCGTTCGCGCTCCGAGGTCGAGGCCGACCGGCGAGCGCAGCCGGGCCAGTTCGGCCTCGTCGAGCCCGCCGTCCCGCAGGCGTTTCATCCGGTCGTCGTGCGTACGCCGGCTGCCCATGGCCCCGATGTACGCGGCCGGCCGGCGCAGCGCCTCCTCCAGGAGCGGCACGTCGAACTTGGGGTCGTGGGTGAGGACGCAGATCACCGTGCGCTCGTCGGTCGGGGTGGCGTGCAGATAGCGGTGCGGCCACTCCACGACGACCTCCACACCAGCCGGGAAGCGTTTCGGGGTGGCGAAGACGGGCCGGGCGTCGCACACGGTGACGCGATAGCCGAGGAAGGAGCCGATGCGCGCCACGGCGGCCGCGTAGTCGATCGCCCCGAAGACCAGCATCCGCGGCGGGGGAGCGAAGGAGTGCAGAAAGACCGTCACGGAGTCCTCGCGCCGCTCACCGCGCGGACCGTAGTGCCGCTGCCCCGTGGCGCCCAGGGCCAGTTCGCCCCGCGCGTCGGCGGTCACCGCCACATCCAGACCGGTCGTGCCGAGCGTGCCCGACACCTCGTCCTCCCAGACGGCGAGGGTCGCCCCGCGCCGAGCCGGGCCGTCGATCACCGTCGCCACGGTCACCGGGCGGCCCGCGGCCACCGACTCCGCGACCGCCCCGAAGGACGGATCGAGGGCGGCCGTGACGGGCCGGACGAGGAGGGTGATCTCCCCGCCGCAGGTCAGACCGACGGCGAACGCGTCCTCGTCGCTGTACCCGAACGTCTCCAGCCGTGCCTCGCCCGACTCCACCACGTCCTGGGCCAGCTCGAACACCGCACCCTCGACACAGCCGCCGGACACGCTGCCCACGACCTCGTCACCGGGACCCACGGCCATGGAGGCGCCCGGGTCCCGTGGCGCGCTCCGGCTGACGGCGACGACCGTGGCGAGACCGAAGGGCGACCCCTCCGCGTACCACCGGCCGAGCGCCGGGAGGATCTCACGCATCGCCCGCTCCTCTCACCACCGCCGCCAGACGTTCCAGCGCGGCCAGACTGTGTCCCTCGACGAATGAGTCAACGCTCGGCAGCGCCGCCGCCATACCCGCGGCCAGGGGCGCGTAGCCCGGACGGGCCTTGCGCGGATTGGCCCAGATCACCCGGTGCGCCAGCCGGTGCAAGCGTCGCATCTGGGCCGCGAGCAGCTCGGGATCGCCGCGCTCCCAGCCGTCCGACAGCACGACGACCACCGCGCCGCGCGCCATGCCCCGCTGCCCCCACCGGTCGAGGAAGCCCCGCAGCAGTTCGCCGAGCCGGGTGCCGCCCCGCCAGTCCGGCACGGCCGCCGCGACCGCGGCCAGCGCGGTGTCGGGGTCGCGGTGCGTCAGCTCACGGGTCACCCGGGTCAGCCGTGTACCGATCGTGAACACCTCGGTGCGCGCCCGGCCGCCGCCGTGCGGGGCGGCATGCGCGGCGGCGTGCGCGAACCGCAGCAGCGCGTCCGCGTACGCGGCCATCGAGCCGCTCACGTCCACCAGCAGCACCACCCGGCGCGGCCGCTCGGCCCGCGCCCGCATCCGGGGCGGCGCGGGCTCGCCGCCCCGCCGCAGCACCTCCCGCACGGTGCGCCGCGGATCGACGACCCCGCGCCTGGCCGGCCGCAACCGGGCGGTGCGCCGGAGCTCGCCCCGCAGCGCGAACGCGGCCAGCAGCCGCCGGAGTTGACCCCGCTCGGCGTCGGTGAGCCCGGCGAAGTCGCGGTGCCGCAGCACCTCGGCGGAGCTCGCGAGGACGGCCGTGGGTACGGCGTCCCGCTCGCCCTCGACCCGCGCACGGGGAGCGGGCCCCGCGTCCCGTACGGTCATCCGCAGCCTTGGCGGGGGAGCGGCGCGCAACCTCCGGCCCTCGGACGCCGCGCCCCCGAAATAGGCGGCGAACACCCGGTCGTACCGCTCCAGATCGTCCCGGCTGCCGCACAGGGTCAGCCGCCCCGACCAGTACACGTCGGACCGCATCCCCGGCCGCAGTACGTCGAGCGCGCCGAGGAAGGCCTGTACGCGGTCCGGCCCCGCATCGACCCCGGCGGCACGCAGGGCACGGGCGAAGCCGACCAGGACGGCGGGCACGTCGACGGGCGCCCCGGCGCGGTCCTCCGCGCTGGCCCCGCGCTCCGTCCCGGTCACCTCACGCCCCGCTCCCCGCGCATCCCACACGCCTCACGCATCTCACGCGCCCCGCACCGCGAGCAGCGCCGCCAGATCGAGCCCACGGGCCCGCTCCAGGTCCTCCCGGTACTTCAGCACCGACCCCAGCGTGGAGATCGCCAGCTCCGCGTCGACCTCCGTCGCGCCGAGCGCGTCCAGTGCCTCCGCCCAGTCGATCGTCTCCGCGACCCCCGGCGGCTTCACCAGATCCTCCGTACGCAGCGCCTGTACGAGGCCGGTCACCTGCTCGGCGAGCCGGGCCGTCACACCCGGCAACCGCCTTCGCACGATGGCGAGTTCACGGGCGAAGCCGGGATGGTCGAACCAGTGGTAGAGGCAGCGCCGCTTCAGTGCGTCGTGCACCTCACGGGTCCGGTTCGAGGTGAGGACCACCACGGGCGGCGACTCGGCGCGCAGGGTGCCGAGTTCGGGGACGGTGACCGTGTACTCGGACAGCAGCTCCAGCAGGAACGCCTCGAACTCGTCGTCGGCCCGGTCGATCTCGTCGACGAGCAGCACGCACGGCTGGGTCTCCAGGGCCCGCAGCAGCGGCCGGGCGACCAGGAACCGCCGCCCGTACAGCTCGCCCTCAAGACGGTCCGCGTCGGTGACACCGGCGGCCTCGGCCGCCCGCAGATGCAGCAACTGGCGCGGGAAGTCCCAGTCGTAGAGTGCCTGGGAGGCGTCGATGCCCTCGTAGCACTGGAGGCGGATCAGCGGAGCGTCCAGCGCGGCGGCGAAGGCCGACGCGAGTGAGGTCTTGCCCACGCCCGCGTCGCCCTCGCAGAAGATCGGCCGACGCAGCTTCAGAGCGAGGAAGCACGCGACCGCCAGGCCGTCGTCGACGAGATACCCCGTCGCCTCAAGCCGCTCCCGCACATCCCCGGGCCCTTTCGGCCAGGCGACCCCGCCACCGGGCGGCTCGCCCCCGTCCGGGCCGCCATGGGACGCCCCACGGCCGCCCGGCCGGTCGTCGGAGCACCCGCCGGCGCTCACTTGGCCGTCGGCCAACTCGCCCTGGCCCGAGCCCGACCCGGAACCCGACCCGGAACCCGACCCGGAGCCCGAGCCTGGCCCGGAGCCCGACCTCGGCCCTGGCCCGGAACCCGAGCCTGTACCTGACTCCGACTCCGGCCCTGACTCCGACTCCGGCCCTGACTCCGACTCCGACTCCGGCCCTGACTCCGGCCCCGGCCCTGACTCCGGCCCTGACTCCGACTCCGGCCCTGACTCCGGCCCCGGCCTCGACTCCGGTCCCGACTCCGGCCCGGAACCCGGGCCTGCCCCCGACCTCGACCCCGACCTCGACCCCGGCTCCGAGCCCGGCCCGGAGCCCGAGCCTGCACCCGACTCCGAATCCGACCAGGACCCCGGCCCCGACTCCAGCCCCGGCCCCGGCGCTGGCCCGGAACCCTGGCCTGCACCCGACCCCGGCCCGGACCCCGACCCCGGCCCGGACCCCGACCCGTCCATGCTTGCGATCGGCTTCTCACCCCATCCCTGCCGCGGCCAGCACCGAACGCCGTGTCAGCACTCGTGCCAGGTGTGCTCGGTATGCGGGCGAGGCGGAGGGGTCGCCGGTCGGCCGGGTTCCCTCGGCCGCCGACCGCGCGGCCTCCGCCACACCGTCCGGGCCCACGCCCGCCAGCGCCGCCTCGGTCGCCGAGGCCCGCAGTGGAGTGGACCCCATGTTGCCGAGGCCGATCCGCGCCTCGGCGATGTGCCCGTTGTCGCGACGCACCAGCGCCGCGACGCCGACCACGGCCCAGGCCTGTGCCACCCGGCTGAACTTCTCATAGTGGAAGCCCCAGCCGTCGGCCTCGTCGGTCTTCGGGACCCGAACCTCCATCAGCAACTCGTCCGGCCGCAACGAGGTCTGGAGGTAGTCGAGGAAGAACTCCCTTGCCGGGATGGTCCGTTGGCCGCCGGGCCCCGCCGCGACCAGTTCCGCGTTCAGCGTGAGAGCCACCGCCGGCAGATCACCGGCGGGATCGGCATGGGCGAGCGAGCCGCCGAGGGTGCCCCGATGGCGTATCGCGGGGTCGGCGACCGTCGCCGTGGCCGCCGCGAGAAGGCCCGCGTGACGGCGTACCAGCGGATCCGCGAGGACGTCGTGGTGCGTGGTCAGCGCGCCGATGACGAGCGTGCCGCCGTCCTCGCGCACCCCGCGCAGCCCGGGTATCCGGCCGACGTCCACGACCAGTTCGGGGAAGGCGAGCCGCAACCGCAGCAGCGGCAGCAGGCTCTGCCCGCCCGCCAGTACCTTCGCGTCCTCGCCCGCGTTGCCGAGCGTCCGTACGGCCTCGTCGACGCTCTCGGGCCTGACGTAGTCGAATGCCGGAGGAATCATGACGACCCGGCCTCCTCTCCCGGCCGAGCGGACTGAGCGGATTGCGTGGATTGCGCGGCCTGAAGGGTCTCCCAGACCCGCCCCGGTGAACACGGCATCGCGATGTCCTGGACGCCCAGCGGCCGGAGCGCGTCCACGATCGCGTTGACGACGGCGGGCGTCGAGGCGATCGTCCCGGCCTCGCCGACTCCCTTCACCCCCAAGGGATTCGAGGTGGCGGGCGTCTCCGTGCGACCGGTCGTGAACTCGGGCAGATCCACCGCGGAGGGCACCAGATAGTCGGCCATCGTGCCCGAGACCAGGTTGCCCTCGTCGTCGTACACCGCCTCCTCGTACAGCGCCTGCGCGATGCCCTGGGCGAGCCCGCCGTGCACCTGTCCCTCGACGATCACCGGGTTGATGACCCGGCCGACGTCGTCGACGCAGACGTACGAACGGATCGACGTCCGCCCGGTCTCCGTGTCGACCTCGACCGCGCACAGGTGTGTGCCGTGCGGGTAGGAGAAGTTGTCCGGGTCGACCAGGTGCTCGGCGTTGATGGTCGGTTCCATGCCGTCGGGCAGATCGTGCGAGGAGAACGTCTCGAAGGCGACCTCCTGGATCGTCTTCCGCGCCTCGGGCGACCCCTTCACGGAGAACGCGCCGTCCGTGAACTCCAGGTCCTGCTCGCTGGCCTCCAACAGATGCGCGGCCACCTTCCGAGCCTTGTCGACCACCTTCTGGGCGGCGTGATGGACGGCCGAGCCTCCGACGACGAGCGAGCGCGACCCGTACGTGTCCATGCCCTGCGGCGCAGACCTGGTGTCGCCGTGCACGACCTCGACGTCCTCGAAGGGCACCCCGAGCACATCGGCGGCGATCTGGCTCCAGCAGGTCTCGTGCCCCTGTCCGTGCGGGCTGGTCCCGGTGACCACCTCGACCTTGCCGGTGGGCAGCATACGGATGCTCGCCGCCTCCCAGCCGCCGGCCGCGTACCGCAGATCCCGCAGCACCCGGCTCGGCGCGAGCCCGCACATCTCGGTGTACGTGGACACCCCGATCCCGAGCCGCACGGAGTCGCCGCTCTCGTTCCGCTTGGCCTGTTCGGCGCGCAGCTCGTCGTAGCCGAAGAGGGTGAGCGCCTTGTCGGTGGCGGCCTCGTAGTTGCCGCTGTCGTAGGTCAGCCCGGAGACCGACGTGTACGGGAACTCGTCGTGCCGGATCCAGTTCCGGCGCCGCAACTCCACCGGATCCAGGCCGAGTTCGACGGCCAGCTCGTCCATGATCCGCTCGATGGCGTACGTCGCCTCCGGGCGCCCGGCACCCCGGTACGCGTCCGTGGGCGTGCGCGTCGTGAAGACACCCGTGCACGTGAAGTCGTACGCGTCCATCTTGTAGATCGCCGGATACATGAAGGCGCCCAGGATCGGGATGCCCGGTGTGACGAGCATCAGATAGGCGCCCATGTCGGCGAGCAGGTCGACCTTGAGACCGAGCAGTTTGCCCTCGCGGGTCGCGGCGATCTCGATGTCCTGGACCTGGCCGCGTCCGTGGTGGGTGGCGAGGAAGCCCTCGGAGCGGGACTCGGTCCACTTGACCGGTCGGCCGAGGCGCCGCGCGATGTCGAGGGCGATGACCTCCTCGCCGTACACCTGGAGCTTGGAGCCGAAGCCGCCGCCGACGTCGGGGGCGACCACGCGCAGTTTGTGCTCGGGGACGCCGGTGACCATGGAGAGCATCACCCGCAGGACGTGCGGGACCTGGGTCGCCGAGTACACGGTGTACTCGCCGGAGGCGGCGAGCGGGGTGACGACCACCGCGCGGGGTTCCATGGCGTTGGGGATGAGCCGCTGCTGGAGATAGCGGCGGCGCACGACCACGTCGGCGCGCTGTTTGACCGCTTCGTAGTTCTCGCCGGTGGCCAGTGGCCAGACGAAGCAGCGGTTGGTTCCCTTGTCCGAGTGGACCAGTGGCGCGTCGTCGGCGAGGGCGGCCTCCAGGTCGAGCACCGGGGGCAGTGGCTCGTAGTCGACCTCGATCGCTTCGAGCGCGTCGGCGGCCGCGTACCGGTCGCGGGCCACGACGACCGCCACCGGGTCGCCGGCGTACCGCACCTCGTCGACCGCGACGGACGGATGGTCCGGCAGCACGATGTCCTCGGTCACCGGCCACGCGCACGGCAGCGAGGCCGTGCCCTCCGCGAGGTCGCGGCCGGTGAACGCGGCGATGACACCGGGCCGTTCGAGCGCGGGCGTCACGTCGACACGGTCGATGCGGGCGTGCGCCATCGGGCTGCGCAGGATGGCCAGATGCAGCAGCCCGTTGACGCTGATGTTGTCGGTCCAGTTCGTCTGACCGGTGACCAGCCGGGCGTCCTCCTTGCGGGCACGGGACCGGCCGACCTCGCGCTCGGTGATCTGCTCGCTCATGTCCTCGCCTCCTGGCCGGAAGCCGCGGAAGCCACGTCCGCCTCGGGGGCCCCGGAAGCGGCGAGCACCGCGTGCACGATGTTCTGATAGCCCGTGCACCGGCAGAGATTGCCTTCCAGCGCGTGCCGTACGTCGTCCGCGCTCGGCTGCGGATTCTCGCGGAGCAGATCACGCGCGGCCATGATCATCCCTGGTGTGCAGTACCCGCACTGCAGGGCGTGGCACTCGTGGAACGCCTTCTGCAGGGGATGCCACTCCCCGTTGGTGGCGAGCCCCTGGACGGTGGTCACTTCGCTCCCGTCGGCCTGGACCGTGAGCACCGAGCAGCTCTTGACGGTCTCGCCGTCCAGGTCGACCGTGCAGGCCCCGCAATTGGAGGTGTCGCAGCCAATCGGGGTGCCGGTCAGACCCAGCCGGTCACGCAGATAGTGGATCAGCAGAAGACGGGGTTCCACCTCGTCCTCGTACGTCGTGCCGTCCACCTTCACCGAGATACGGGTCATGTGCCCTCCCAGGGAACCGTGCGAGGGAAATCAGCCACCGGACGTGATGGGCGTCACTCTAGGACCGTGTCCCGGGAGGGGCGAGTGCCGCGACAGGCTTTGTTGAGCGTTAATCCGTTGCTCACGGATGCCAGGGCCTGATGCACTGAAAGGGATCAGCCGCGAGGCACCGTCGACCGGAATCAAGGAGCAGCAATGCGCGCACCGTTCATGTCCACCCAGGAAGGAATCCCTCTCACTTCAAAGGACATGACAAGCGGTGCACACGCTGAACCTGGGAATTCTGGCGCACGTAGACGCCGGTAAGACAAGCCTGACCGAGCGGCTGCTGCACACCGTCGGGATCATCGACGAGATCGGCAGCGTCGACGACGGCAGCACCCAGACCGACTCCCTCGCGCTGGAACGACAGCGCGGGATCACCATCAAGTCGGCCGTCGTCTCGTTCGAGATCGACGACGTCACGGTCAATCTGATCGACACACCCGGCCACCCGGACTTCATCGCCGAGGTGGAGCGGGTGCTGAGCGTGCTCGACGGCGCGGTGCTCGTGGTCTCGGCCGTGGAGGGCGTCCAGGCGCAGACGCGTGTCCTGATGCGGACGCTGCGACGGCTGCGCGTTCCCACGCTCGTCTTCGTCAACAAGATCGACCGCCGGGGCGCACGGGACGAGGCCGTGCTCCGGGCCGTCACCGAGCGCCTCACCCCGGCCGTGGTCCCGATGGGCCGGACCGTCGGACAGGGCACGCCCGAGGCGCGTTTCGCCCCGGGGCTCACCCCGGACGTGCTCGACGTACTGACCGACCACGACGACCTGCTGCTCACCGCCTACGTCGAGGGCGGCGTGCCGGACGGTCTGCTCCGAGCGGCACTCGCGGACCAGACCCGACAGGCCCTCGTGCACCCGGTGTTCTTCGGCTCCGCCATGACGGGCGCGGGTGTGCACGAGCTGATCGCCGGCATCAGGGACCTGCTCCCCGCCGGTGAGAGCGACACCGAAGGACAGGTCTCCGGCACGGTCTTCAAGGTCGAGCGGGGCCGGGCGGGGGAGCGGGTCGCCTACGCGCGGATGTTCTCCGGCGCCCTCCGCACCCGGGACCGGGTGAGCTTCGGAGGCGGCAGGGAAGGCAAGGTCACCGCGGTCCGTGTCTTCGAACGCGGCTCGGCCGCCCGGGACGGCCTCCTGTCCGCAGGCCGGATCGGCAAGCTGTGGGGCCTCGACGGCATCAGGATCGGCGACAGCATCGGCGTCCCGCGTCCGTCGTACGAGCACTTCTTCGCTCCGCCGACCCTCGAAACGGTCGTCGTGCCGAACCGGCCCGCCGACAAGGGCGCCCTGCACACCGCACTCACCCAGCTCGCCGAGCAGGACCCCTTGATCAACCTGCGTCTGGACGACACACGGCGGGAGATCTCCGTGTCCCTCTACGGCGAGGTGCAGAAGGAGGTCGTCCAGGCGACCCTGGCCGACGAGTTCGGCCTCGACGTCGGCTTCCGCGAGACGACGACGATCTGTGTCGAGCGGCCCGTCGGCAGCGGCGCGGCGGTCGAGTTCAACGGCAAGGAACCCAACCCGTTCCTCGCCACGGTCGGACTGCGCGTCGATCCGGCGCCGATCGGCTCAGGAGTGGAGTTCCGTCTGGAGGTCGAGCTCGGGGCGATGCCGTACGCCTTCTTCAAGGCCGTCGAGGACACCGTGAAGGAGACCCTGGACCAGGGAATCCACGGCTGGCGGGTCACCGACTGCACGGTCACCATGACGCACTCCGGCTACTCGCCCCGGCAGAGCCATGCGCACCAGGGCTTCGACAAGAGCATGTCGAGCACGGGAGCGGACTTCCGCGGCCTCACCCCGCTCGTGCTGATGGAGGCACTGCGAGAGGCCGGCAGTCAGGTGTACGAGCCGATGCACGGATTCCGCCTGGAGGCGCCGGTGGACACGCTGGGCGCCCTGCTCCCGGTCCTCGCCGGGCTGCGGGCGGTACCCAGGACGACGGAGACGCGGGGCACGTCCTGTGTGCTGGAGGGGGCGATCCCCGCGGCCCAGGTGCACGGCCTCGAACAACAGCTACCGGGTCTGACCAGCGGAGAGGGCGAGCTGGAGGCCGCGTTCGACCACTACGCGCCGGTCGCGCGCGGCACGGTCCGGGAGCGGCCGCGTACCGATCACAACCCGCTCAACCGCAAGGAGTACCTGCTGAACGTGACGCGGCGAATCGGCGGGTGACCGGCGGATGGTCCGCACAACTCCATTCCGGAAAAGGTGACTTACTCTCAAGTCAGGAGTCTTGACGGGCCGAAGAGGCACCCGCGACTGTTGTGCACATGTCGAAGTTGCGTGTGCATCTGCTCGGCGTCCTCGTACTCCTGACCGGTCTCCTGACGACCACCGGAGCTCAGCCCGCCTCAGCCCTCCCCGACGATCTGTGGTTCGACCCGGCCGCCGCCGCGACCCTCACGGTCCAGAACGGCCGCTTCACCGACGGCCTCGGCCGCGAGGTCGTGCTGCGCGGCTACAACGTCTCCGGCGAGACGAAACTCAAGGAGAACAACGGCCTTCCCTTCGCCTCGGTCGCGGACGCCAGGAAGTCCGCGACCGCGCTGCGGGCGCTCGGCGGCGGCAACTCGGTCCGCTTCCTGCTCTCCTGGGCGTACGCGGAGCCCACGCGCGGCCAGGTGGACCCGGCCTACCTGGCCGCCGCGACCGACCAGATACGAGCGTTCCTGGACGCCGGGATCCGCGTGTACCCCGACTTCCACCAGGACCTCTACTCCCGCTGGCTGTTCGACTCGGACAGCTGGTACACCGGCGACGGCGCCCCCAAGTGGGCCGTCGACCTCGGTGACTACCCCGACGAGTACTGCGGCATCTGCCCGTTCTGGGGCCAGAACATCACCTCCAACGCGGCCGTGACACAGGCCACTTACGACTTCTGGCACAACGAGTACGGCCTCCAGGACGCCTTCCTCGACACCGCCCAGAAGACGATGACGTACGTGAAGCAGAACCTCACCGCGGCCCAGTTCGCGGGAGTCGTCGGCTTCGACCCGTGGAACGAGCCGCACGCGGGCACCCTCGACTCGGGCCAGACCAGCCGGGCGTGGGAGAAGGACGTCCTGTGGCCGTTCTACGTCAAGTTCCGCGCCCGCATGGACGCGGCGGGCTGGCAGGCCAAGCCGGCCTTCGTCGAGCCGAACCTCTTCTGGAACGCCAACCTCGACTTCCAGCGGCAGGAGGGCGGACTGCTCGACTCGACGCTGGGGTCGCGCTACGTCTTCAACACCCACTTCTACGACCAGAAGGCCATCTCCGGCGTCTTCATGTGGGGCAAGGCCGAGGACGGCCAGTACGTCGGCGACTTCGGCACCGTCCGCGACCGGGCCACGGCCACCGGGACGACGGCGATCATCAGCGAGTTCGGACACCCGCTCACCGGCTCCGTCTCCGACAAGGCGCCGACGGTCTACAAGGCGATGTACCAGGCCCTCGACTCCCGGGTGAAGGGCGCCAACTGGTGGGCCGAACCTGCGAGTTCGGGTCCCGTCCTGTCCGGCTCCCAATGGCAGTGGGACATCTACAACGGCCGCCACCACGAGCTGATGAACGACAACCCGAACGAGGTGCAGACCGAGGGCGACGCCTGGAACGACGAAGACCTGTCCGCGGTACGCCTCGACGACTCCGGCAAGGCCGTCCTCCGCCAGGACGCGCGGATGCTCGACCGCGTCTACCCCAGCGCCACCGCCGGCCGCTCGCTCGCGTTCACCTTCGAGGACCGCTCACGGGATGGTTCCACGACGCTGACGTGGAACCCGGTGCCGAGTTCCCTGCCGAACGTCGCGCAGCTCGTGGGCTCCGGCCAGTACGCGCTGCAGGTCTGGCGCTCCGACGGCAGCGCCGAGCCGACTGAACTGCACCTTCCGGCGTCCTTCCCGAACGCGTCGACCACGGTGGTCTCCGACCTCGGAACGGTGTTCGGTCCGCCGGCGTACACCCGCACCACCCCGATCGCCACGGCGGCCGAGCCGGGTGGCACGGGTAGTCGCCGGCTGCTGCTCACCGCGGCCGACTCGGGCACGCTGCACTACGCCCTGGTTGCCAATGGGGCGACGGCCCCGTCCGCTGCGCTGTTGAGCGCGGCGCGGACGGAGCTGACCTCTTGGATGGCTTCGGAGTTCAACTAGCGGCTCCGCTGGGGCCGGTGTGTCGTCCGCGGGTCCGTTGTGGCTGGTCGCGCCCACGCGGCGGAGCCGCAAGGTGTCACAGCCCCGCGCCCCTTCGGGGCGCGGGGCAGCCGGGCGGAGCAGGTCAGTCGGCGGTCGTCCCCGTCCAGTTGGCCGGGACGTGGGCCAGCCGGACACGCTGTGGGTGGTCGCCGACCGGTACGGACACCGTCTTCCTGCCGGTGGTGAAGTCGATCGCGGTGACCTGGTCGGCGCCGCTCTCGGAGACCACGCAGGACTTGCCGTCACCGCTGACGGTCGCCCAGTAGGGCTTGGAGGCGGTGACGAGCGGGCCCTCCTGGAGGGTGGCGCGGTCGACGACGGTCGCGTAGTCGTCCATCGTGCCCGCGACGCAGATCTTCGTGCCGTCGGGCTTCATCGAGATGCCGTGGTGGCGCGAGTCGTTGACCCAGGTGGTGCGGTCGGTGCTGGTCGCGGGGTTCATCGGCAGCGTCTTGGTGCGGGTGATCCGGTCCGTGGCGATGTCGTACTCGAAGAAGCCGTTGAAGAACGACACCTGGAAGTACAGCTTCGACTCGTCCGGGCTGAAGGCGGCCGGGCGGACCGCGTCGGAGTAGTCGGTGAGGCCGATCGCGTCGAGCCGCTGCCGCATGTCGATGACCTTGACCTGCTTGAACGTGGTCGCGTCGACGACCGTGATCTTGCGGTCGCCCTTCGTCCAGTCCAGCCAGGGGGCGTCGGTCGCGGTGTTGACGTCGCCGATCGCCATGTTCCAGATCTGCTTGCCGTCGCTGGTGAAGATGTTCTCGTGCGGTTTGTCACCCGTGGCGAACGAGCCCGCCTGCTTGCCCGTGTTGATGTCCAGCACGTGCACGGTGTTGGAGGTGGAGGCCGAGACGGCGACCCGGGTGCCGTCGGGAGAGACCGCCATGTGGTCGGCGCGGAAGCCCGACACGGGGAAGCGCCAGTTGATGTCGCCCGAGGCGAGGTCGATCGAGACCACGTCGGCGAAGCTCGGCCGGGAGACCACCATCGACCTGCCGTCGGGGGTGGAGTACATGTCGTCGACGAACTGGTCGTGACCCTCGCCCACGCTGTTGCGGATGGTCATGAAGGCGATCCACTTGATCGGGTCGGCGTTGATCTCCGCCATCCGCGCGTCCTTGTCCGGGATGACGTTGATCCGGCCGACCTTCGCGAAGTCGCCCGTGGACTTGATGACGTCGGCGGTGCCCTCCCAGTTGTTGCCGACGAACATCACCTCTCGCAGATCCGCGGAGGCGTTCGGTGCGGCGGACACGGTGGCCGGCGCGGTGACGGCCAGGACGAGGGCGGCCGCGATGGACCAGGCGTGCCGGGCTCTGAAGGCAGACATGACCGATCTCTCCTATGTGTGGGGAGCATGACAAGGTCGAGAATCTGAAAACGCGTACGTTCAGATTGGACTTACTGGAAAGTAAGGAGAGGGGCCCGCTCTCCACAAGACTCCGGACAGGACAAGATTGGCCATCGGGCCGATCAGGGAGGTTCAGTGGCGGGCAGGCTCAGAGCGCCGACCGGCCGTTACGGTGGCAAGACCGCCGAGGAGCGCAAGTCCGAGCGTCGCCGGAGATTCCTGGACGCCGGACTCCAGCTGTTCGGGGACGCCCCCGGATACCGCGCCACGACCGTCTCCGCCCTGAGCGAGGCCGCCGGCCTGTCCACCCGCCAGTTCTACGAAGAGTTCCGCACCCTCGAAGACGTACTGGCCGCTCTCCACCTGCAGGTCAACGACTGGGCCGAGGGGGCCGCCCTGGCCGGCCTCGCCGAGGCGGACGGGCTGCCGATCGAGGGGCGCGCCACGGCCGCCTTCCGCGCCTACGCCGCCAACGTCACCGGCGATCCACGCCGCCTGCGCATCACCTTCATCGAGATCATCGGCGTCAGCCCGCGCCTTGAACGGCAGCGGCTGGCTCGCCGCTCCCGCTGGGTCGACTTCATCTGCGCCGAGGCCACGGCCGCCGCGGACCGGGGCGAAGCGGCGCCCCGCGACTACCGGGTCGCCGCGGCCGCGTTCATCGGCGGCGTCAACGGACTGCTGCACGACTGGAGTTCGGGCTGGGTCGACGCGAGCCTCGACGAGGTGGTGGACGAACTCGTGGGGTTGCTCCTGGGGATCCTGCGCCCGGCGGGATGGCGTCCGGAGGGCGTGTAGGTCTCGGCCGGCGTCGGGCTGCGGCGGACCGGAGCGTTCCGTATCGGCGCGTTCAAGCTCCTCTGCGCTGCCGCGCGTTGACAGTAATCTCGGGCCCAACTATGAGAAGGCGTACGGCCTTCGCATGGCCGGATTTTTCTGGATGTTCCGTGTCCGGCAAGAGGGGTTCGTCCCCTGAAGGGGGTGCCTGATGCGTCATACGCTCAGCCCTGTACGACCAGTCCACGACTGCTCCGCCGCCTGCCCGGTACCGCTGTCGCCCCAGGCCCTGGCGCAGCTGTACGCCCGCTATCTCGAACTGCGCAAGCAACGCCGCCTGCCCGGGAACATGACGTTCGAGGAGTACTACACCGTCTGGCGCGCGGGACGACGGGGCGAGAACCTGGTCGGCCTCGACGACGGCGCCCTCGATCAGGGCCCCAGCACCGACAAGCAGCTCATCACCCGGCCGTCGTCCCAACTCCGGGGAACCATCCGGACGTTGGTGCTGCTCGTCGACTTTCCCGACCAGCCGCACGAGGTCGACCACGGCCCCGGCCACTATGACAGCATGCTCTTCGGCCTCGACGAGTTCCCGACCGGCAGCATGCGCTCGTTCTACCGCGACGTCAGCGCCTTCGACACCTCGCCGAGCACCGGCATCGACGTCCAGGGTGAGGTGCACGGCTGGTTCCGGATGCCGCAGCCGCTGTCCTTCTACGCTGACGGCAACTCCGGCATGAACGCCAACTTCCCGCGCAACTCACAGGGGTTGGCGCGTGACGCCGTACTGGCTGCGCGTGACGCCGGAGTCGACTTCACCTCCTTCGACGCGCTCGGCGAAGGAGCAGTCACCGCCCTGTTCGTCATCCACGCCGGACGCGGCGCCGAGCAGACGACTCAGCGCGGCGACCTGTGGAGCCTCAAGTGGACCATCCCCGGCGGCGTCGAGGTCGGTCCCGGGCTGTCCGCGCGCACCTTCCTGACCGTCCCCGAGGACAGTGCCGTCGGCGTCTGCGCCCACGAGTGGGGCCACCTCGCGGCACGCTGGGCCGACTACTACGACACCGGCCAGCAGCAGCTGACCCGCTCGGCAGGACTCGGCAACTACTGCCTGATGGCGGGCGGTTCATGGGGCAACGGCGGTCTGACCCCGGTCTTCCCGACCGCCATGCTGCGTATGTTCCACGGCTGGATCGAGCCCCAGGTGGTGAACAAGACCACCCGGGACATCAGGCTGCGGCCCGCCGCGGAGGACGGCGAAGCGGTGTTCGTCCAGAACCCCGCGACCATGTCCGACAGCCAGTACATACTCGTCGAGTACCGTCGCCGTCGCGGCCAGGACGCCTTCCTGCCCGACGAGGGGATCGCCGTCTACGTCGTCGACGAATCGATCGACAACGTCAACGACGAGCAGAACCTTGCCATCGAACTCCTCCAGGCGGACGGCCGCGGCGACCTCTCCCGGATGTTCGGCAGGGGCAACCGCGGTGACAGCGACGACCTGTACCCGTTCAAGGACAACACCACCGTCGGCGAGAAGACGGCTCCGGCGCTGAACCTGCCCCAGGGCACCTGGACCGGGGTCACCATCGAGACGGTGGGCACACCCGGAGCCGACGAGATGACGGTGCACATCACCGTGGAGTAGGGGACTGTCGCCAAGGCCGCGGCGCCCCGACCTGCAGGGAAGGGCACCTTGCGGCCCGTGGTGCTTCAGTTTCCTCCGGCCAGCCGGTCCACGGCGGCGAGGACGGGACCCACCCCGTCCTCGTCCCGGAGCCGGTCGGCCAGCACCGTCGCGCGGCGCGCGTACCCGGGATCGGTGACGGCACGCGCCACGGCACCGCCGAGCGAGCCGGCACCGAGCCCGCGCAGCGGAACGGCCTCCGGAGCCACCCCGAGCGCGACGAGCCGGGCGGCCCAGAACGCCTCGTCGAACTGGATCGGCACGGGCACGGCCGGCACCCCGGCCCGCAGCGCGGCCGCGGTCGTGCCCGCACCCGCGTGATGGATCACCGCGGCCATCCGAGGGAAGAGCGCCGAGTGCGGGACCTCGTCCACGGTGAACATGTCGTCCCCGACGGCCTCCAGACCGGCCCAGCCCCGCTGCACGACACCGCGCACCCCGGCCGCGCGCATGGCCCGTACGACCTCCTCGCCCAGCCGCTCCGGATTCGGCACGGTCGCGCTGCCGAGACCGAAGTAGACCGGAGGAGCCCCGGCGTCCAGGAAGTCCCGCAGCCCGCCCGGGAGTTGGACTTCACCGTCGTACGGCCACCAGTACCCGGCGATGCCCAGCCCGGGCCGCCAGTCGCGCGGGCGGGGCACCACGAGGGGGCTGAAGCCGTGCTGGACCGGCCAGTTCTGCCGTTCACGGGCACGCCGGGCGGCACGCGAACCGAGCGGCGGCAGCCCGAGCCGGGCCCGCAGCGACCGGGTGGTGTCGGCGAAGACGCGCTCGACGGCGACATTGACGGCCCGTCCGGCGAGCCGGTTCCCGGCCGCACCCAGGGAGCGGGTACCGATCATCGGAGGCGCGAACTCCCCGGTGGGCGCCAGGGGTTGGAGAAAGACACCCATGCTCGGCAGTGCGTGCCCCTCGGCGATGGTATGACCGAGGGGCGCCAGCGAACCGGACAGCAACAGCACATCGGCGGCCCCGGCCGCGGCCACCAGATCGTCGGTCATCCTTCCGACCAGCGCCCGGGCCATCTCGACCATCCGGGCCAGCTTCCCGATCCCGGTGCCACTGCGATGCAGGGCGAGCCCGCGTACGGACTCCAGTTCGGCCCGCGGATCCACGGGCAGCGGATGAAACCCCACCCCGGCGGCCGCCACCAGCGGTTCGAAGCGCGCGTGTGTCACCACGGTGACCTCGTGCCCGCCCCGCGCCAGCCCGTGCCCAAGTCCCGTGTACGGCGCGGCGTCGCCCCGCGATCCCGCCGTCATGATCGCTACTCGCACGACGGCCAGTATGGCGGCGCGTGCCGTACGAGTCATGGGGTCCGCACGCCGACGCGCCGCACCGCCGTCAGTCGTCGAGCACCGCGAGATCCAGGGCGTCGAGCCGGTCCGGGTCCGCGACGACGTCGATCCTGGTGATCAGGTCGTCCGTGATCGTGAAGGCGAGCACCAGGAAGAGCCGCCCGTGCGGAGCCATCGCGAGTCCGACCGAGCCGTCCACCAGCGCGGGACCGGTGAACCGGGCCCGGCCCGTGGCGGCCATCGCGCCCTCGGCGACCGTGCGCGCCCCGCTCACCACGACGGGCTCGGGTGTCGGGATGACCGACCTGTCGGCGTGCAGCACCACGTCCGGGTGGAGCAGGGCGACCAGCGCGTCGAAGTTCCCGCCGCGGGTGGCGGCCAGGAAGGCGTCCACGACGCGGCGCCGACGGGCCAGATCGGCCTCGGGCAGCGGTGAGGCCCCCTTGACCCGGCGCCTGGCACGGCTCGCGAGCTGTCGGACGGCGGCCGGGGAACGCTCCAGCATCGGGCCGATCTCGTCGAAGGGCACGGCGAACATGTCGTGCAGGACGAAGGAGAGCCGCTCGGCCGGGGACAACGTGTCCAGCACGACCAGCAGGGCCACCCCGACCGAGTCGGCCAGCAGCGCCTCCTCCTCGGGATCGCGTCCGTCGTCCCGACCGAGGGCCGGGACGGGTTCCTGCGCTTCGAGCGACTCCTCACGCCGGTGTTCCCGCGAACGCAGCAGGTTGAGGCACACCCGCGCCACCACCGTCGTCAGCCACCCGCCGAGGTTCTCCACGTCGTCGGTGTCGGCGCGACCGACCCGCAGCCAGGCGTCCTGAAGAGCGTCGTCGGCCTCACTCGCGGAACCGAGCATCCGGTACGCCATCGCGTGCAGACGGGGCCGGTGCTCCTCGAAACCCTCGGTCAGCCAGTCGAGCTCGTTCAACGTGTCACATTCCTTCGTCGGCCGGGGTCATGGCAGTAGATCCACAAAAACCCAGCCGAAGGTACCGGGAGCCGGACTCCCGGGCCGAGCGATTTACGGAGGAACCATGACCACTCCCATCCTGGTCACCGGCGGTACGGGCACCCTGGGCAGCCACGTCGTCCCCCTCCTGCGTGAGGCCGGCCACGACGTGCGGGTCCTCAGCAGGCACGGCCGCGCATCCGAGGAAGGCGTCGAGTACGTGACCGCCGACCTCCTCAAGGGCGAGGGCATCGAGGCCGCGCTGGCCGGAGTCGAGACCGTCCTCCACCTGGCGGGCGGTCCCAAGGGCGACGACGAGGCGACCCGCAACCTCGTGCGGGCCGCATCACGCGCCGGGGTACGGCACCTGGTGTACATCTCTGTCACCGGCGCGGACGCGATCCCGCTCGGCTACTTCCGGGCCAAGCTGGGCGCCGAGCGCGCCGTTGCCGACTCCGGCCTCCCGTGGACGACACTGCGGGCCGCCCAGTTCCACGACCTGGTCCTGAAGATGGCGCAGGGGATGGCGAAGCTGCCCGTGATCCCGGTCCCGGGCGGACTCCGCTTCCAGCCGGTCGACTCCCGCGACGTGGCCGCCCGACTGGTGGAACTCACCCTCGCCAAGCCGGCCGGCCTGGTCCCCGACCTGACCGGCCCGACGGTCCACACCCTGACCGACCTCCTCACCACCTACCTGAAGACCCAAGGCAAGCGCCGCCTCCTGCTCCCCGTCCACATGCCGGGAAAGGCGGGCCGCGCGTACCGGGCGGGCGACAACCTCTCCTTCACGAACACCACCGTGGGCAAGCGGACTTGGGAGGACTTCCTGGCGGACCAGTTCAGGTGAGCCCCGCGCGCTACGACGCGGCCCGCCCTCAAGGGGCGCGGGGAACCGCTCGACCAGCCACAGTCGGCCCGCAGTTGTCGAACGACCCTCTCGCCGAGCGGAACACTCACCACGTCATGGCCGGACGAGAGAGAGGACCACAACGCCGACCGCGCTGAGGAGCCCCATCCCGACCAACCACCCCGCAACCAGCCGCCGACGCAACACCCGATACGCCCCCTCATACTCACCCCGCAACTCAGCGCCCCGCTGAACCGTCCGCCGCCACGAAACCCCCGCAAGCGCCACGTACGCCTCCGCGAACCTCTCCTCGATCTCGACCCGCTGACTGTCGGTGAGCCACCCGAACTGCCGGGTGAACCGGCCCGCTTCGGCCCGCCCCTCACCCCGGGTGGCCTCGATCAGAAGATGACCCTCCAACTCGTTGATCAACGCACCCGCATCGACAGGCCGTTCGTCCATCGCCGTCACCGCAGAACCCTCTCCGGCGCAGGCAACTGCCCTGCCACGGCACGGATTTCGGGATGGTGCAGGTCGAACGCCGGGGACTCGGAACGGATCCGCGGCAGGACGACGAAGTTGTGCCGCGGCGGCGGGCAGGAGGTCGCCCACTCCAGCGAACGGCCGTAACCCCACGGATCGTCGGCCTCGACCTTCTCGCCGTATTTCGCCGTCTTCCACACGTTGTAGAAGAACGGCAGCAGGGACAGACCGAGCACGAAGGAGAAGATGCTGGACACCGTATTGAGGACCGTCAGTCCTTCCACGGCCAGATAGTCGGGAATCCGGCGCTGCATTCCGTTCGTGCCCAGCCAGTGCTGGACGAGGAAGGTGCCGTGGAAGCCGATGAACAGCGTCCAGAAGGTGATCTTGCCGAGGCGTTCGTCGAGCATCTTGCCGGTGAACTTCGGCCACCAGAAGTGGAAGCCGGAGAACATCGCGAACACCACCGTGCCGAACACCACGTAGTGGAAGTGCGCCACCACGAAGTAGGAGTCCGAGACGTGGAAGTCCATCGGCGGCGAGGCCAGGATGACACCGGTCAGACCACCGAAGGTGAAGGTGATCAGGAAGCCCGTCGCCCACAGCATCGGGGTCTCGAAACTCAACGACCCCTTCCACATGGTGCCGATCCAGTTGAAGAACTTCACACCCGTCGGCACGGCGATGAGGAACGTCATGAAGGAGAAGAACGGCAGGAGTACGCCGCCGGTGACGTACATGTGGTGCGCCCACACCGTCACCGACAGACCCGCGATCGCGATGGTCGCGCCGATCAGGCCCATGTAGCCGAACATCGGCTTGCGGGAGAAGACCGGGATGACCTCGCTGATGATGCCGAAGAACGGCAGCGCGATGATGTACACCTCTGGATGCCCGAAGAACCAGAACAGGTGCTGCCACAACAGGGCTCCGCCGTTGGCGGCATCGAAGATGTGTGCGCCGAATTTCCGATCCGCCTCCAGCGCGAACAGCGCGGCCGCGAGGACGGGGAAGGCGAGCAGCACGAGGACCGCGGTGAGCAGCACGTTCCACACGAAGATCGGCATGCGGAACATGGTCATGCCCGGGGCGCGCATGCAGATGATGGTGGTGATGAAGTTGACCGCGCCCAGGATGGTGCCGAAGCCGGAGAACGCCAGGCCCATGATCCACATGTCGGCGCCGATGCCCGGCGAGCGGACCGCGTCCGAGAGCGGGCTGTAGGCGAACCAGCCGAAGTCGGCCGCGCCCTGCGGGGTGAGGAAACCGCCGACCGCGATCAGCGAGCCGAACAGGTACAGCCAGTAGGCGAACATGTTCAGCCGCGGGAACGCCACGTCGGGCGCGCCGATCTGCAGCGGCATGATCCAGTTGGTGAAGCCGGCGAACAGCGGTGTCGCGAACATCAGCAGCATGATCGTGCCGTGCATCGTGAACGCCTGGTTGAACTGCTCGTTCGACATGATCTGCGTGCCGGGACGGGCCAGTTCGGCGCGCATGAACAGCGCCATCACGCCGCCGATGCAGAAGAACGCGAACGACGTGACCAGGTACAACGTACCGATCGTCTTGTGGTCCGTGGTGGTCAGCCAGCGGACGGCGGCGAGGCCCGGGCGGCGGCCCGCACGCGGGGGCGCGAGCGCCGCGGTGACAGTGTTGCTCTCCATACCCCGCCTGTGTCCGCGGCCCGTCCCGGCGTCACACTGGAGCCGAGCGACAAGGATCACCGCATGCGGGTGTGACGATCGAGGGACTGCCGGACACCTACGGAACATGAGCAACGACGAGACCTTCGCCGCTGCCTATCGCGAGCACTACTGGGCGGTCAGCCGGTACGTTGCGCGGCGACTGGACGGCCGGACGAGCGAAGTCGAGGAAGTGGTGGCGGAGGTCTTCACCGTCGCCTGGCGGCGCCGGTCCGACCTGCCCGCCTCCCCTCTTCCCTGGCTGTACGGCGTGGCACGCAACTGCCTGTCCAACGCGGTACGCGGCTACGGACGCCGCCGGCGACTCGTCGACAAGCTCGGACACGACGAGACCGCGCACGGCCGACAGATCGTGGACAGCCCCGACTCGGAACAGCCCGGCGCCTGGGTGCACGACGCGCTGGCCCGGCTTGCCCCCGCCGATCAGGAGGTTCTGCGGCTCACCACCTGGGAGGAACTCGGCATCGACGAGGTCGCCGTGGCCCTCGGCTGTGGCAGCAGGGCGGCGGCGATGCGGCTGCACCGCGCCCGCCGCCGGCTCAGAGCCGAGATCGACAGCATGCGGACCACCGTGGCCGCCGGTCCCACCACGCCTCGCCGCGACATCCCGAAGGAGCAGCGCCATGGCTGACGAACTCGAACTGCTGCGTCGCGCCAACCCGGTGCCGTCCGACGACGCCCGCTTCGGCGACGGATCCCTTGGCCACGAGGCCGAGCGCCGCCTCAACCAGCTCGTGGGCCCGGCGGCCGACGAGCGTTCGAAGCGGGGCCGTTTCCTGCCCGGCCGTGGCAGCCTCGGCCGACTGCTGCGCGGCCCCCGCCCCCGCCGTACGCGTCTGGTGTGGGCCCTCGCGACGACCGCGGCCGTCGCCGTGACCTCCCTCGCGCTCCTCCTCGCGGGCCCGAGCACCACCCCCGCGGTGGCCGCGCCGCGCCCGCTGGTCGTCCGGGCCGACTCCACCCCCGTACCGCTGGACCGGCTGGCCGAGCGGGCCGACGCGGCCGCGGCGGACGGTTCGTCCGGGCTGCGCAAGGGCACGCATGTGCAGTCGTGGAGCATGGGCATGTCGGAGGACAAGCCTCCGATCACGCTCCCCGTGGAGCGCGTCGTGCGCTGGAACGCGGACGACAGCCACACGGAACTCGTCGTCGCGACCGACCCGCGGCACCCGGGCCGGCCGGTCCTCTCCGACGAGGACGGCGACTCGCGCCTCGTCGACGACGGTCACGTCATCAGCGCGCAGACCTTCCCGCCGAGTTGGAGCGACGCCCCGCCCGAGTCGCCGCCCCCGCACGACGCCGAGCGGCTGCGCGCCTATCTGCAGGAGGCGCAGCACATCGACACCCCCCTGACCACACGCGAACTGCTCGACGCCACACGGCTGTTGCTCGACACCTGGACCCTCGGCACCCGTGAGGTCGCGGCCCTCGCCCGGCTCCTCGCGGACGCCGACGGACTGCGGCCCGTCGGCCAGGTGACCGATCGCCTCGGCCGGCACGGTCAGGCGTACGTGTACGACGGCACCGGCTACCACCGGATGCTGATCATGGATCCGGCCACCGGTGCCGTCCTCGGCCTGGAGAGCACCGCCTCGGTCGCCGAGCCCGAGTACGGACTCGGGGCGGGTGACGTCGTGGACTACAGCGCGTGGATGCGCTGATCAGACGCCGGTCTGCCGCGTGGCCGCCTCGACGGTCTGGGCCAGCAGCGTGGCGATCGTCATCGGACCGACGCCGCCCGGCACGGGAGTGATCAGCGAGGCCCGCTCCCGTGCGCCGTCGAAGTCGACGTCGCCGATGTTGCCGGGGTTGTAACCGGCGTCGACGACGACCGCGCCCGGCTTGATGTCCTCGCCGCGGATCAGCCGGGGCCGCCCCACCGCGGCCACCACGATGTCCGCCTCCCGAACGACCGCCGACAGGTCGGTCGTACGCGAGTGGCAGTACGTCACCGTGGCGTTGCGGCCGAGCAGCAGCATCCCCACCGGCTTGCCGAGGATTGCGCTGCGGCCGACCACGACGGCCCGCTTGCCGGCCGGATCGACGTCGTACTCGTCCAGGAGCCGCATGATTCCGCCGGGCGTGCACGACGCGAAGCCCGGCAGCCCGAAGCTCATCGCGGAGAACGACGCCAGAGTGACCCCGTCGACGTCCTTCTCCGGGGCGATCGCCTCGAACGCCGCGCGCTCGTCGATGTGGTGACCCATCGGGTGCTGCAACAGGATGCCGTGCACAGTGGGGTCGGCGGACAGCGCGGTGAGCGTGCCGATCAGCTCGTTCGTCGTGGTCCCGGCGGGCAGAGCCACGTGCCGCGACTCGATACCCGCCTTGCGGGAACGGTTCTGCTTCATGCGTACGTACGTGACGGAGGCGGGGTCCTCGCCCACGAGCACGGTGGCCAGACAGGGTGCCACCCCCGTGCGTTCGGTGAGGTCGGCCGCCCGCTTGGCCGTCTCCTCGACGATCCGCCGGGCGAGACCGGTGCCGTCCATCAGCCGGGCCTGGGACATGAGCCACTCCTGAGCGTCGTAGATGATGCCCAGGCGCGCGGCGAAGACGTGTGCGTCGGGCCGCTCCCCGGTGGTACTCCACCTCAGCGCCAGTCACGGCCTGCCACCACACTACGCTCCGGCGGGGTGCGGTTCCCGTCTGCGGGCGGTCGGTGGCTGGTCGCGCGGTTCCCCGCGCCCGTGAGGGGGCTCCGCCGACGGTCAGGAATCCTCCTCCGGTCCGGCCGTCGGGTCCACGCCCGCCAGGAAACCGGTCGCCTGGGCCTCGATGCGTACGGCCCCGATCGCTCCCGCCCAGCGTGCCACCTCGGTCGCGAGGGCCGCGGCGCCCGCCTCGTCGCCGCGGTCGCGGGCCAGCACCGCCAGGAGCAGCAGCTGGGAGAGCGTGCCGGGGACGTTCCCCGCCCGGGCGCCGAGAGCGGTCGCCCGGGTCCAGCGCTCCCGTGCCCGCGCGTGGTCCAGGTCGTCGTGATCGTGGTCGCCGAGATGCCGAAGCGCCTCACGGGTGAGCAGGTCGTCGCCCGACTCCCCGGCGCTCAGGGCGAGTTCGTAGTGAGCGGGGGCCGCGTCCCGCTCGGCGAAGAGGTTGTCGACGATCAGCCCGAGGTACATCCGCGCCCAGCCCCGGCGCACGTCGTCGGCCGCCCGCTCGCACAGCTCCAGCGCACACCGCCGCAGCTCCGCCAGCTCGTCGGGATCCTTGCCCGCCGGCCCGAACCGGAACGTGCCGTCACCGCGGAGCAGCCGGAAGTACGTGTGCCGCAGCCGTACGAAGTCCAGGTCCCAGAGGCCGACCGGCTCGGTGAGTTCGGATAAGACCCTGTCCGCGGCGGTGATCCGCGCGGCCACCGTGTCCGTACCGCCGAACCAGTCGTGCTCAAGAGCGACCTCCGCCCCGGCGAGAGCGATGGCCGCGCGGTGGTGCGGCTGGGCCGTGACCGCCCCGTCGAGGAGGTCCAGGGCGCTCGGCCACCGTCCGGCCCGGGCCAGTTCACGCGCCGCCGCGACGACGACGTCCACCGGAAGGACGGCGTGGGGCGTGCTCGTCATTTTTGTCATGGCGAGGAAGGTAGTAATCAGAAAAACTATCCACAAGAAAACTATCGGGCAGCCGTCCGGACGTCAGGAGGGGATCGGTGGGCGATTCGGTCGACCGGCACGTCGCGCTCTGGTCGAAGGAGCTCGACTGGATGGACCCGGTCAAGGAGGCGATCTTCGCGCGGCTCGGCATCCTGGCACGGCACGCGGCGCAGGCCCGCCGGGACACCCTGGCCTCCGACGGGCTCAGACACTGGCAGTTCAAGGTGCTGCTCACCCTGCGCAGGCTCGGCCCGCCCTACGAGACGAGCCCGTCACGGCTCGCCGAGCTGCTCGGCCTGACCCGGGGCGCGCTGTCGGCACGGCTCGGCCCGCTGGAGGACGCCGGCCTGATCACGCGTACGCACGACGCGGCAGACCGCCGCCGGGTCCACGTACGGCTCACCCCGGCGGGATACGACGCGTTCGAGCGGCACGCGGCCTCCGAAGAACATGGCGAGAACGCGCTGCTCTCAGTGCTGTCAGAAGGAGAGAAGCGGACACTCGCCGACCTGCTCCGGAAGCTGGTCGAGGCCGCAGAGGCCGCCCCGGACGCGTCCGAGCCGAAAAGGTCCAGGTCAGACGGGTCGTGATCCGGACCCCCGGCATACCCCTTACTGCTCTGGGTCGTCCCATGCCTGCAGCACCACCTGGTCGACGATCTTGCCGTCGCGCAGCGACATCATCGAGTTCGCGAGCACCCTGGTGCCGTCCGCGTACTGACAGGACTCGGTGAAGGCGACTTGGTCGCCCTGGATCACACACTGTTCCAACTTGTGTGTCATGTCGCGGCTGTAGACGTCGACGAGCATCTCGCGGATCTGCTCGCGGCCGTGCATGACCTTGGGGTGGCTGGGCTGGGTGTTGCGGTCGACGACGCGCATTTCCGCGTCGTCCGCGTACAGCGACAGGAGCGCCGACGCGTTCTGGCCTTCGATACCCCGGCGCAGCGCTTCGGTGTCGAAGCCGGGGCTTGCCGCAGTGCCCATGATGGACCTCCTTGTGGACCACTGGCGAAGACCGCGGCCCGCCGTGGAGCGGACCGTTGAGGGCCTCTCCCTCCGAGACTCCTCCGGCACGGCGGCCACGGCAAGCGCAGCCGGGCCGATGAGCCTGTCGGGTGAGGAGCCGGGTGCGGCCGTGTCCGTGGGCGGCCCGCCACCGTTGCTGAAGGCATGATCTCAACACGACGTATCGTCGCCGCCGTTGGCCTCGCCGTCGGCGTCACGGGCCTTGCCGTACCGTCCGCGACCGCTGCCACCACCCCGGAGACGGGAAAGGTGAACCCCATCGCGATGCTCGACTCGCTCGCCGTGAGCGACCTTCCCGCGGAGCACAAGGCCCAGATGCCGAGGGTCTCCGACCAGCTCGACAAGCTCAACGAGCTGAACGGCCTCTACCAGCTGGAGCAGCTCCACCAGGTGACCGACCTCGCGGCCCCCGCCATGGGACTGGTCGGGGCCTTCGAGTAGAGCCGTCGAGTACCGAACGGCCCGGCCCGTCGGCGTGCGTCTCGTGGGGAGGCGCACGCCGACGTCGTTCTCGGCGAAGCGATTGCGGCCCCCGGATGCGCGCCGGGGCGGTCCGGGTGAGGCTGAGGGCATGTCGGAACATCCCGTAGTGGTCGTGCACCCGCCGCAGGAGGAGGGCGGGCGGCGCGTGACGGTCCACGGCGAGTCGATCGGCGTCGCCATGAACCTCCCGGACGTCGTCGAGTTCCTGCGCCGCGCGGGCCTGGAGTTCGACGAGAACGAGGTCGCGGTGTCGCCGCTCATCGAATGGCGCGGCGGAGGCCCGTCCTACTGGGGTCCGGAGCCGCGCCGCCCCTGACGGCCGTACGCAGGTGAGAGGGCGGGTGTAGGGGCCCACGTCCTTCCTCGGGAGTACCTCGCCCCCGGCGACTGACACCACGGGACCAGGGCGAAGGCCTCCACGGGCACGATGTGCGGGGCCGCGGTGGCGCGGAGGCTGGTGGCACCAGGAATGAGGAGGCCGCCATGAACCGCCGGATCCGCATCCGTCCCACCCGCCGCACGACCACCGCGCGCGACACGACGATCGATCGCAGGACCCCCTCGGGCCGACTCCTGCCGTACTGACTGCCCTACCGACCCCTGGCGGACCTCAGCAGATGGTCTGGGTGCTGTTGACCAGGGTGTTGTTGCGGAACGTGGTGTTGTCACCGCAAGGGCTCTCCCGGATCGAGGAGTTGGTCACCCTCAGATTCTGGACGGTGATGTCCGAGTTGTTCGGGAACTCCGAGCGGGCGGCCAGCCGGATCTCACCGCCGCCCGTGACACTGCCGCTCTGGGCGGCGAGGTTCACGTTGTAGCAGTTCTCGATCAGGATCGCGTTGTTGCCGGTGTTGGAGATGGTCACCCGGTCGATGGTCGCGCCGCCGCTCTCGGAGACGCAGAAGACGCCCCTGCCGCCGCCGCGCGAGACGACCTCGCCGACCCGCACGTTGGTCGGGTAGCCGCTGCCGATCCGGCCGTTGCGGTTGGCCATGCGGAAGGCCGCGTACCCCGTACCGGCACCCGCGCCGTCCGCGTCGACCTTCGCGACCGTCGCGTTGATGGTCTGGTTCAGCAGCAGACCGGACTCGCCAACGTTGCGCGCGGTGACCGTACCGATGGTGAGGCCGTCGACCCCGTACGTCTCCACGGCGTGGCTGCTCGCCCCGGAGACGTACACGTTGTCGATCCGGACGTTGCGTGTCCACTGGCTGGTGTCGCCGCGGTTGTCGATGCGTACGCCGAGACCGCGGGAGAGGCGCATGTCGATCTGGCCGAGTACGACGTTGGTGACGTTGCGCATGAAGATGCCGTACAGCGGGGTGCCGGTGAGGTTCAGATGCTGGACCTCGATGTCCCGGGCGCCGCGTGCGTAGACCGGGGCCTGGTCGCCGGAGCCCGAACCGGTGACATTGATGGTGCCGCAGACGTCGAGCACGGTGTAGCTCGGCAGGGAGACCCGGGAACCCGCGCCGATGGCGCCCGAGCCGCGCACCACCACCCGTTCCTTCGAAGTACGGCCCGCCGTAAGGCTGTTGACTGCCGCCTGCATCGCGGCCCGCATGTCGGTTCCGGTGTACGTGACACTGCTGCCCCGCCGGGCGGTCCAGGTGCTGCCGTTCAGCACGGCCTCGGCCTGGTACGAGCCCTCGCCGCACGCTGCCGCCGCCTGTTGCGGGGCCGCGCTCGCGGGGGCCGTGAGCAGGGCTGCTCCGGTGAGGAGGGCGGTCGCGCACGCGACGGTGACGCCGGCCCGCCTCCTGCGGGCTCCGGCGGGTGTGGGGGGTTGGGTGGCCGTGGTGGCCGTGGTGGCCGTGGTGGCCGTGGCGGTCTTGCGGATGAGGTGAGGTGCGGCTCTGCGTCCCATCTCGTCTTCTTCTCCTGTGTGGGGGTCCGCCGCCCGCGCGAATGAGTCGCAGCAAGCGTTTTCTATGGCGGGCGGTGAGTTTGGCAAGGGCTTTCTACGGCGTCAAGGGGCCCGTGTGACAAAGGAGTTGGTCACATCTCGCGACGTACGAGGAAAGCCAGCAGCGCACGAAGATCGTCGGCCGCGTGCGAAGCCGTGGGGAGGCTGTCGAGGCACGCGTGGACGTGGGCGATGTGACGGTGGGCCTCCGCCAGCGCGGCGCTCCGGCCGCCGGCCTCCTCGATCACGGCGGCGGCCCGGCGGGCGGTCGTGTCGTCGAGCTCTTCGGCGCCCCCCAGGAGACGGGCGAGCGGGCGGGCGGCGGCCGGGGTGTCGAGAGACGCCAGAACCGGGAACGTCTTCTTGCGCCGACGCAGGTCCGCGTGGACCGGCTTGCCCGTGACGGCGGGGTCGCCCCAGATGCCCAGGAGGTCGTCGATCACCTGGAAGGCCACGCCGAGATGACGGCCCGCGCGGTCGAGCGCGGTGACCGTAGTCGCCGGAGCCCCGGCGACTACGGCGCCCAGGGCGGCGGCACAGCCCAGCAGCGCGCCGGTCTTGTTCTCGGCCATCGCCCGGTATTCGTCGGGGCCGACGGCTTCCGGACCCGTCCAGGGACGCGACTCGAAGAGCAGGTCGTCGGCCTGACCGCTGACGAGGTCGTTGAGCGCGGTGGACAGGTGGCGGACAGCCGATGGGATGTCGTTGCCGGGCGCCGAGGCCAAGGTCTCCACGGCGAGGGCGAACAGCGCGTCCCCCGCGAGGACGGCAGGGCCGGTGCCGTACGCCTTCCAGACCGTGGGGCGGCCCCGCCGGGTCGCGTCGCCGTCCATGATGTCGTCGTGGAGCAGCGAGAAGGTGTGCACCAGTTCCACCGCGACGGCCGCGCTCACTCCCGCGCCCGCGGGTGCCCCGGCCGCCTTCGCGCCCAGGACGGCAAGGGCCTGCCGCAGCCCCTTGCCGCCCGCCGCGGTGCCTGGCGCGGCGGGCGCGCCACTGACCTCGCGCCAGCCGAAGGAGTACGCCGCCATCTCGCCCACCCACGGGTGCAGCCGACCTACCGCCTCGGTCAGCGCGGGGCGCACCAACGCCCGGCTGCGGTCGAGGAGTTGAACGGCGCGATCGGCATCGGTCGTGGTGGGGAGGGGCGGATGCGGCGCGGAGGTCGTCACTGTCATCGCTGAACCTCCTTGCTTGCGAGGGTGGTTGCTGGGGTGTCGGCCGCTGTCGCTGTCGCAGCCGCATCTACTTCGGTGGCGGTGGCGGTGGCGGTGGCGGTGGCAGTGACAGGGGCAGTGGCGGCCGGCGTGCCGGGAGTCGGCGTGGGGGTGGCCGGGCTGTCCGTGCCTGCCGCCACCGGGTCGGAGGAGTGCGCGCTCGTCTCGTTGCCGGTCAGGGCGCCCGCGTCCGGCATTGTGGCCGCCCGAACGTTCGCACCCGCGTCGGCGGCCGTATCCGCCACGATGCCCAACTCTGCCTGCGCGCGAGCCACCATCTGCCGTGCGTGCCGCAGCCCGATGCGTTCCAATACCTGGGCCAGGTCGGCCAGTTCGGCCGCCGTGTCCGCGAGGTCGTGGCCCAGGTGGGCCAGGGACTTGGCGAGGCCGAGCCGGGACAGCGCCTCCCCGCGGGGCTCGCTCATCGCGCGGAACTCCGCCAGTGCCCGGGTGTAGACGTCCCGGGCCTCCGCGTAACGCCCGGCCCGGTAGAGGACGTTGCCGCGCATCTTGTGGTTGTAGGCCAGCGCGCTCGACAGGTTCATCTCCCGGCAGGTCACCTCGGCCTCGGCGAGCAGGTCGAGCGCGCGCCCGGCATCCCCGTCGCGGACGGACACGATGTCGGCCAGGCCGCGCAGCGCCCACGCGTGGCCGCGCCGATCGTCGGCCCGTCCGGCGATCTCCGCGGCCTCCTCGAACATCGCGTACGCCGTGTCGTACGAGCCGGTGTTGCGGTGTATCTGCGCGATGCCCTCCAGGGCCCACACGGTGTGCCGCGCCTCGCCGCGCTTGCGTGCCTCGGCCAGGAGTTGCTCGTGCAGCGCGCCGACCGCCTCGTAGTCGCCCTGGATGCGTCCCGTCTCCGCCATCCCGGCCAGCGAGTAGCCGCGCACGACGATGTCGCCGCCGCGCTCGCCGAACTCGGCCGCGAGCCCCAGCAGCCGCCAGGCGAGAGGGAACGCGCCCCGCTGGCGTGCCAGCGTGCCGCCGCTCCACAGGGCCCATGCCATCGCGGCGGTGTCCCCGGCCTCCCGGGCCGCACGGTAACTCGCCTTCCACGCACGGTCGGCGTCACCCACCTGCCCGAGCCGCCGGTGCGCCTCCGCGACCGCGAGACCCGAGCGGGCCACCTCTCCCCGTGCTCCGGCGCGCTCGGCGGCACGCAACTGCTCGGTGCCCGCGGCCAGTACGTCGACCAGGGAGGAGTTCACGGACAGGGTGGTGAGCGCACCTTGGTACTCGGGTGCGAATGCCTTGCCGTACATGCGTGCCTTTCGGTCTGCCGATGCTCGGACGAGGCGGTGGCGGACCTGACTCCGCACGCGTATACACGGTGTGTATACGCGATGTGTATAGTGCCCTGTTTTCCACCCCGGGCCATGTGTCCTGGGGCGACGGGTCACCGGCGCCGCCGCGCCACCTCGTTGTCGATCAAGACGTCGGTGTCGGCGGCGGGGTTGCCTCTGCGGTGTAGATCACAGTCGGGGTGGGGGAGTCGTCGTGGTGCGTCCGGGCCCCAGGCCGGATTGTCGTGGCCGGCCCGGAGTGATTGGTTTCTCGCGAGCGATTCGACCGATTGATCCGAAGTGCGGTCTCCCGGTGTCGGCGAGGCGATTCTTGAAACGTCGTGCGGTTGCGGAGGGGTAAAATTCTGCTGGCGGTTCGGGGGGAGAGCGCGGGTAAAAGGGAAATCCCTGTGAATGAGCCGGGACGGTGTCCCGCGATGGAGTCAGGTGTGTGGGGATTTGTTTCTCGACATCGCGCCGCGTGCGGATCTTCGGCGTGCGGCCTGACAAGGACTTCTCGTACGGACATGTGAATTTTACAGAGTGGCCCTGCGCTGCCGTCCGTGTTTCACAGGGGTGAATCATGGCGCTGCTTTTGGCGGACTTGCGGCGCTGTCGTCCGGCTAGCGTAGTGACTGATTGCAATTGGCCGGGTTTTCGGTTCTTGGGGCCCGACGGGGCTTGGCTGGATCGATTCCACGGCGTAGCGGGAGGTCGGTGCGATGTTGACCGACGGGTAACTGTGGCGCTAGCTTCCAACGGGTTGGTTTTCGCGTGGGAGTTTCCCCCCCCGACGCCGTGTAAACGGTGTATGTCCGCGTGGGCCAATTCGTCGTCTCCAGGCACCCCCCACCGTGCAGTCTCACCGATTATTTCGGAGAATCATGACGTCTGCTGTGCGCGCCGAGGACATGATCATTGGAATCACCCCGTTCGGTGAACCCGAGGCCAGGCTTGCCGCCGCAGTCAGCCGTGCGGGCGGCTTAGGGGTACTTGACCTGGGGGTCGGTGACCGAAGAGCCAGAGAGGCCCTGGCGTCCCTCCGGCGCTGGGCACCGGGACCGTTCGGAGTGCGGGTCGGAGCACACTGCCGGATCGCTCCCGGAGAACTGGATCCTGGCGAACTGGATCCCGGGAAACTCGAACCCGGAGAATTCGCGCCTGGAAAGAAGAGCGGAAAGCCGGGAAAGCGAGACGACGGTGGCCTTCATACCATCGTCCTCGGCATGGATTCGCCATGGCAGATCGACGAGGTCACCGCGACGCGCCGGGTCCTGGTGGAGGTCACGGACCTGGAGCAGGCTCTGGCGGCGGTCCGCGCCGGAGCGCACGGTCTGATCGCCCGCGGCAGCGAGAGCGGCGGCCGGACCGGGGAGCTCAGCACCTTCGTCCTGCTCCAGCACCTGCTCGCCGAGCCCGGCGTCGACCTCCCTGTCTGGGCCTGCGGCGGCATCGGCCCCCGTACGGCGGCGGCCGCCGTGGCCGGCGGGGCGGCCGGAGTGGTCCTGGACAGCCAGTTGGCGCTGCTCGCCGAGGCGAGGTTGCCGGAACCGGCAGCCGCGGCACTACGGTCCATGGACGGTTCGGAGACAGTCGTGGTGGGCGGGCACCGGGTGCTGCACCGCCGGGGCCCGGACGCCCCGCGCGTCCCGGCCGACGACCCACTGCTGGTGTCGGGGATGCTCGGTGCCCAGGACCCCCGTACCCAGCTCCTGCCGGTCGGTCAGGACGGCTTCCTCGCCGCCCGCTTCGCCGAGCGCTGGGGTGACGCGGGCCGGACGGTCCGTGCCCTGATCGCCTCCGTACGGGACGCCGTACGCGATGACGGGCCGGGCGCGGCACTGCGCCCAGGGTCTCCGATGAGCCGGGCTCTCGGCACGCGGGTGCCCGTCGCCCAGGGGCCGATGACCCGGGTCAGCGACCAGGCGCGGTTCGCCGCAGCCGTCGCCGCGGACGGGGCCCTGCCGTTCATCGCGCTGGCCCTCGCGAGCGGAGAGCAGACGCGTACGGTCCTGGAGCAGACCCGCGCCGCAGTGTCCGGGCGGCCCTGGGGTGTCGGCGTGCTCGGATTCGCCCCCGAGGAGACCAGAAACGCCCAGCTCGAAGCCGTACGGGAGTTGCGGCCCACGCACGCGATCATCGCGGGCGGACGACCGTCCCAGGCCGAGGCGCTGGAGCGGGCCGGGATCAGGACCTTCCTGCACGTGCCCTCGCCGGGACTGCTCCGCCAGTTCCTCGACGCCGGAGCCCGCCGCTTCGTCTTCGAGGGCTCCGAATGCGGCGGCCACGTCGGACCGCGTGCGAGCTTTTCTCTGTGGGAAGCCCAACTGGCCGTGCTGGAAGACTTCTTGGAGGGCGCGGACGCCGAAACGGCCGGACGCGTCGAGGTGTGCTTCGCGGGCGGTGTCCACGACGAGCGCTCGTCGGCGATGGTGGCCGCGCTCGCCGCTCCACTGACCGCGCGCGGGGCCGCCGTCGGCGTCCTCATGGGAACCGCCTACCTGTTCACCGACGAGGCGGTGGAGTGTGGAGCGGTCCAGCCGCTCTTCCAGCAGCAGGTCATGGCCGCCACCCGCACCGCGCTGCTGGAGACGGCGCCCGGCCACGCCACCCGCTGTGTGCCCAGTCCGTTCAGCGAGAACTACCGGGAGTTCGAGGCGGAGCTGCGCGAGCGCGGTGTGCCCGAGAGGCGGATCTGGGAGGAACTGGAACGGCTCAACGTCGGGCGGCTGCGGATCGCGAGCAAGGGGATCGAGCGGGACGCCACCGGCGAACTGGCGGCAGTGGCCGAGGAACGCCAGCTCTCCGAGGGCATGTTCATGGCCGGGGAAGTGGCCGTCCTGCGCTCGGCGACCACCACGATCAACGCGCTGCACGGTTCGGTCACCACCGGCGCGGCGGGGTTTCTCGCCGCCCGCACGGCCCTCCTTCGCGAACGCCTCGGGATGGACACGGCCGAGGAGCCCGCGGAGCCCGAGCCGCTGGACGTGGCCGTGGTCGGCATGGCCTGCATGTTCCCGGGGGCCCCCGACCTCGCCGCCTACTGGGCGAACATCCTCGGCGGCCACGACGGCGTCGGTGAGGTCCCCGCCGACCGCTGGGACCCGGCCGTGCACTACTCGGAGGGCACGGACGGCGCCACCCCGTCCAAGTGGGGCGGCTTCCTGCCGCGAATCCCCTTCGACCCGCTGCGCTACGGCATCCCGCCGACCTCACTGGGCAGCATCGAGCCCGTACAGCTGCTGGCGCTCGAAGCCGCGCGGCGGGCTCTGGAGGACACCGGTTACGGGGAGCGCGCCCGGGGCTTCGACCGTTCGCGGACGTCCGTGGTCTTCGGCGCCGAGGCGGGCAGCGACCTCTCCAACGCCGCCACCCTGCGTGCCGTGCTGCCCTCCTACTACGGCGAGGTGCCGGCAGGTCTGGACGGTCAACTGCCCAGGCTCACCGAGGACTCCTTCCCCGGCATGCTCGCCAACGTCATCTCGGGGCGGATCGCCAACCGGCTGGACCTGGGCGGCGCCAACTACACCGTCGACGCGGCCTGCGCGTCGTCGCTGGCCGCCGTCGACGTGGCCTGCAAGGAACTCGTCGGCGGTACGAGCGACGTCGTCCTGTGCGGGGGCGCCGACCTGCACAACGGCATCAACGACTATGCCCTCTTCTCCTCCGTGCACGCGCTCTCCCCGACCGGTCGGTCGCGGGCCTTCGACAGTTCGGCGGACGGGATCGCCCTGGGCGAGGGCATCGCCTGTGTCGTGCTCAAGCGGCTCGCGGACGCCGAACGGGACGGCGACCGGATCTACGGCGTGATCAAGGGAGTCGGCAGTTCCAGCGACGGCCGCTCGCTCGGACTGACGGCGCCCCGACCCGAGGGCCAGCGTGCCGCGCTGGAGCGCGCCTATCACAACGCGGGGATCTCACCGGCCGACGTCGGCCTGGTCGAGGCCCATGGCACCGGGACCGTGGTCGGGGACCGTACCGAACTGACCATCCTCAGCGAGGTGTTCACCGAGGCCGGGGCCAAGTCGGGCGGCTGCGCGCTCGGTTCGGTCAAGTCGCAGATCGGACACACCAAGTGTGCCGCCGGTCTCGCCGGTCTGATCAAGACCGTGCTGTCCCTCTACACGGGGGTCAAGCCGCCCACCCTGCACATGAAGCGGCCGAACCAGGCGTGGCAGGAGGAGAGCAGCCCGTTCGTCTTCCACGCACGGCCACGGCCCTGGGCGGCCCCGGCCGAGGAACGCGTCGCCGGGCTCAGCGCGTTCGGCTTCGGCGGGACCAACTTCCATGTGGTGCTCAGCGCCCACACCGCCGCCGAACCGCCCGCCCACGGCCTGGACAGCTGGCCCGCCGAGCTGTTCACCTTCCGAGGTACGGATCCGGCGGCGGCCCGGCGAGCCATCGAGGACGTACTCAAGGCAGCCGAGACCGACGGCCGCCCGTGGCGTCTGCGCGACCTCGCGCTGAGTGCGTCCCGCCGCGCCGACGCCCGCCATGAACCGGTCCAGGCGGCGGTCGTCGCCACCGACGTGGACGGGCTGATCGGTCAGCTGCGCCGGGCCCTGGCGGGCGAGCACGATCCGGCCGGAGGCATCCACCTCGCGGACGCCGGACGAGCCTTGGCCGACGTCAGCGAGCAGGCGCGGGTGGACGTGGGGCGGGTGAGCGCAGACGCCGGGTTGGCGGGCGTGGGCGCGGGGCCGGCGGGCGCAGACGAAGGGCTGGCGGGTACGGGCGTGGGGCACGTTGGCGTGGGCGCGGGGCAAGCACCGCCCGGGCCGCGTCGAGCGGCGGGGGCCGACGGCAAGGTCGCGTTCCTCTTCCCGGGCCAGGGCAGCCAGCGGCCCGGGATGCTCGCGGACGTGTTCATCGCCTTCCCCGAGCTCCAGCACTATCTGCACCTCGGCCGCGACCACGCCGACGCCCTGTATCCGCCCGCCGCCTTCGACACGGCTGCCCGGGACCGCCGGCGGGCCGGGATCACCGACACCCGGGTCGCCCAGCCCGCGCTGGGCATCGCCGGACTCGCCGCCCACGCGCTGCTCACCGCGGCCGGCGTACGACCCGACATGGCCGCCGGGCACAGCTACGGCGAACTGGTCGCCCTCTGCGCCGCGGGCGCGCTGACACCGGAGGCGCTCCTAGAGTTGAGCGCCGAGCGGGCGGCGGCGATCCTCTCGGCCGTCGGCGAGGACCCGGGAACCATGGCGGCGGTGACGGCCGAAGCCGAAGACGTCGAGCGGGCCCTGCGCGAGACGGGAGCTCCCGCAACGGTCGTCGTCGCCAACCACAACTCGCCTCGGCAGACGGTGATTTCAGGCCCGACCGAGGCGATGGCCACCGCTGTTTCGCTGCTGCGTGCGGCCGGACACCGCGCCGAACGCATACCCGTCGCCTGCGCCTTCCACAGCCCGGTGGTGGCCGCCGGTGGAGAGCGGTTCGCCGAGGCACTCGCGAGCCGGACCGTGCGTACGCCCGAGTTCCCGGTGTGGTCCAACCGCACAGCGGCACCGTACGGGGACCACGCCGACGAGATCCGTGCGGAACTCGCCGCCCAGATCGGCGCCCCCGTCGGATTCGTCGCACAGATCGAGGCCATGTACGAGGCCGGGGCGAGGATCTTTGTCGAGGCCGGACCCGGATCCATACTCACCCGCCTGGTCGCACAGATCCTCGGCGACCGCCCGCACCGCACCGTCGCGTGCGAGCCGCGCCACGACAGCGGACTGCGCGGCTGGCTCGACGCACTGGCCCAACTGGCCGTGGCGGGGCTGCCGGTACGCACCGGATGGCTGTTCCAGGGACGCGACGCCGTCGACGCGACCCGGACCCCGGAGCCCAAGCGGCCCGGATGGACGGTCGACGGGCAACTGGTCCGTACGGCCGCCGGAGAACTCCTCCCCGGCGCCCTCGCGCCGGCCCGACGCGTTGTGGAGACGACAGTGACCACGAGCCACGCGAACCACGGAAACGGCGTCCCGGCCGACAGGGACGCCCTGATCGTCGAATACCTGCGCACCAGCCGGGAGATGGTGGCTGCCCAGCGGGACGTGCTGCTGACCTACTTCGGTGCCACGGCGGGGGAGTGGATTCCCGCGCCTGCCGCGCCCGTCGTGCCCGCCGTGTCCACCGGGGTCGGCACCCATCTGCGGGCCGTACCGGCTGCCGCTGAGCTTCCCGTGGCTCAACAGCCGCCGGTTCCGGGACCGGGGGCGGCAGCGGCGCCCACCACCGCCGAGATGCCCGCCGCCGAGACGGTCACGGCAGCCGTCACGGAAGCGGACGTTCTGGCGGTCGTACTGGAGATCATCAGCGAGCGCACCGGCTATCCCGTGGACATGATCGAGCCCGATCTCGACCTGGAGGCCGACCTCAGCATCGACTCCATCAAGCGGGCCGAAATCGCCGGTGAACTGGCCAAGCGCCTGGGCGCCGGGGGCGGCGTGGACGTCGCCGGGCTGGACGACGCGGAACTGGAGGACCTGGCGAAGGCCCGAACGGCCGCGTCGGTGACGAGCTGGCTCGCCGCGCGCCTCGCGGGGCCCGCCGAACCGTCCGGCGGCACGGCGGCCGGGGGGACCGAGACGCCGGAGTCGGTGGCAGTCACCGGTGAGGCCCCGAAACGCTTTCAGCTGCGGCCCGTGCTTCTGGAGCAGCAGGACGGCGACGGCTCGGCGGACGCGTCCGCCGTACTGGCCGGAAAACGGTTCGTCCTTCTCGGCGACGAGAGTGAGGACGTGTCCCGGGAGGTCTGCTCGCGGCTTGCGGCGCATGGAGCCGACGCCGTCGTCCTTGGGCCGGAACACCTGCTCACCGAGGCGGACGGCCGGGTGGACGGGGTGCTGTACCTCGATTCCCTCGCCGATTCCTCGTCACCGGTGCTGCCTCACGCTTTCCCGGTGTTCCAGGCCGCCCTGCGCCGGGGACCGCGCTGGATGCTCGCCGCCCGGGCCGCCGACGGGGACTCCCCGAGCCTCCGGTCGGCTGGGCTGCACGGCTTGTTCCGTACGGTCGCACGTGAGTACCCGGAGACGGTCGCGCGGGTCGTCGATCTCGCCGAGGCCACGCCGGTCGCCGTCGCCGACGCGCTGGTCGCCGAACTGCTCGCGGCCGAACCGGCCCCGGTCGTCCTGCGCACGGTGGCCGGTCGCCATGGACTGGAACTCGTCGAGACACCGCTGGGCGCCCTCGGCACCACCGGCGCCGGACCGGCGGGTGACGGAGCCGCCGAGGCCGCCGCCATCGGCCTCGACCGGGACTCGGTGGTGCTGCTGGTCGGCGGGGCCCGCGGCATCACCGCGACCTTCGCCGCCGCACTCGCCGCGGCCTCCCGGTGCCGTATCGAACTGCTCGGCAGGACCCCGGCGCCGACCGGACCCGAGGATCCGGCGATCGCCGCGGCCGCGGACCGCGCCGCGCTGCGCACGGTGCTGGCCGCCCGCGCGGGCGGCGGCGTGACACCCGCCGACATCAACCGCGAGGCCGAACTCGTCCTGGCCCAGCGGGAGATCACCGCAACCCTGGCGGAGCTCACGGCGCTCGGCAGCACGGCCCGCTACCACTCCGTGGACTTCCGGGAGCCGGACGCCGCGCTCCAGGCGGTGAAGGAGATCCACGCCGAGCACGGCCGGCTCGACGGTGTCGTCTACGCGGCCGGAGTGATCGAGGACCGGCTGATCGCCGACAAGACCGCCGAGTCCTTCCAGCGCGTGTACGAGACGAAGACGAGCGGCGCGGAGACCCTGCTGACAGCGCTGGAGGAGTTCCCGAACGGGCCCGCGTTCGCCGTCCTGTTCGGCAGTATCTCGGCCGTCCTCGGCAACCGTGGCCAGGTCGACTACGCGGCGGCCAACGACGCCCTGCAGAGCCTCGGCGTCGACTGGGCCGCCCGCACCGGCCACCGTGCCCTGACCGTGCACTGGGGACCGTGGGCGCCGACCGGCGGTCACACCGGAATGGTGACCCCGGAGCTCGGACGCGAGTACGCCAGGCGAGGGATCAAGCTCATCGACCCGGAGGAGGGCACCGCGGCATTGCTGCGCGAACTCGCCTGGGGCGACGAGTCGGCCGGAGCGGTCGTCTACACCTCGTCGGGCTGGTGACATGAACGACCTGACGGATCAAGCCGATCGGGACGAACTGAGCCGGGGCGAACTGAGTCGGAGTCAACTGAGTCGGAGTCAACTGAGCCAAAGTCAACTGAGCCGAAGTCAACTGAGGGAGCGTCAACTTCCGTCCCCCGTGGCCATCGTAGGGATGGCGGTGCTGCTGCCCGGTGCCGCCGACCTCGACGCGTACTGGCGGAACCTCCTGGCGGGTACGGACGCCATCACCGATGTACCCGATGGGCGGTGGGACGCCGACTACTACCGCCCCGGTTCCGCGACCGGACCGGCCGCCGCCGACCAGGTGTACTGCCGGCGCGGCGGCTTCGTCGACGGGCTCGCCGACGTGGAGGTCACCCGGTTCGGGATCATGCCGAACTCGGTGCCCGGCACCGAACCCGACCAGCTCATCGCGCTGAACGTGGCCGCCGCCGCCCTCGTCGACGCGGGCGGCGAGGACCGGCTGCCCGACCGGCACCGCATCGGCGTCGTACTCGGCCGGGGCGGCTACCTCACCCCCGGCCTGGTCCGCCTCGACCAGCGGGTCCGCACCGCCGGTCAACTCGTGCGTACGCTGGGCGAGTTGCTGCCCGACCTGGACGCGGGGCAACTCGACCGGGTCCGGGCTGCGTTCACCGAGCGACTCGGGCCCGACAGCCCCGAGTCGGCCATCGGCCTGGTGCCCAACCTCGCGGCCTCACGCGTCGCCAACCGGCTCGACCTGCGCGGCCCCGCCTACACCGTGGACGCCGCCTGCGCGTCCTCGCTGGTCGCCGTCGACCAGGCGGTGAACGAACTGGCCTCCGGACGCTGCGACTTGATGCTCGCCGGCGGAGTGCACCACTGCCACGACATCACCCTGTGGAGCGTCTTCTCCCAACTCCGCGCGCTCTCCCCGAGCCAGCGGATCCGCCCGTTCCACCGCGAAGCCGACGGCATCCTGATCGGCGAGGGCACCGGTGTGGTGGTGCTCAAGCGACTGGCTGACGCCGAACGCGACGGCGACCGGATCTACGCGGTCATCCGGGGCACCGGCGTGGCGAGCGACGGCCGCGCCGCAGGTCTCGTCAACCCCGACCCCGGCGGCCAGGCCCATGCCGTACGCCAGGCCTGGCAAGCGGCGGGGCTCGACCCCGCCAGGACCGGATCGATCGGCCTCCTGGAGGCCCACGGCACCGCGACCCCGGCAGGCGACGCGGCCGAACTGACCACCCTGGCCGAGGTGTTCGGCGCCGGCACGGACGGTGACCCCGCGGTGATCGGTTCCGTGAAGTCGATGATCGGGCACACCATGCCCGCCGCCGGAGTGGCCGGTCTGGTGAAGGCAGCCCTCGCCGTCCACCACGGGATGCTCCTGCCGACGCTCCACTGCGACGACCCGCACCCCGCGCTCGCGGCCACCCGCTTCCGCCCGCTGGCGACGGCGATGCCCTGGGAGACCGGTCCCGGGCAGCCGGTGCGCCGGGCGGCCGTCAACGCGTTCGGCTTCGGCGGGATCAACGCCCATGTCGTACTGGAGGAGGCGCCCGGCGCACGGGCGATCCGGCACGCGGCGGCCGCTTCCCCGCCCCTGCCCTCTCCTGTGCCTCTGCCCGACCCCGAGCCCTCGTCCCTTCCTCGGACCGTCGCCGTGCCCCAGTCCCAGCCCCAGTCCCAGCCCCCGACCGCGACCCTGACCCCGACCGCTTCCGTCGCCGAGCCCGAGCCGGTGCTTCTGCTCGCCGCCGACAGCCCCGAGCGCCTGGCCGCCCTGCTGGAGGCCGACGACTCGGCCCTGCTCGCGGCCGGTCTCGACACCGGCCGAACACATCCGGACGTGGGCCGGGCCCGGCTCGGCATCGTCGCCCCCACCGCCAAGCGGCTCGCCCTGGCCCGCCGGGCGGTAGCCAAGGGACGCGCCTGGCACGGCCGCAGCGATGTCTGGTTCACACCGAGTCCGCTGCTCGGCGGCGGAGGTCGGGACGAGAACACGAGCGGCAAGCTGGCCTTCGTCTTCCCGGGGCTCGAAGGCGACTTCGAGCCCCATGTCGACGACGTCGCCGCTCACTTCGGGCTTCCCCGTATCCCTGCGCCTGTCTCGAACACCGAGGGGGCGGCCCGGGTCTCGGACGTGGGCCGCCACGGATTCGGTGTCGTCGGCGTCGGACGGCTGCTCGACGGCGCGCTGCGCCACATGGGCGTCGTCCCGGACGCGGTGGCCGGGCACAGCGTCGGCGAGTGGACGGCGATGGTGGCCGCCGGGATGTACGACGGGGACGAGGTGAGCGACTTCATGGCGTCGTTCGACCCCGACGCGCTGACCGTCCCGGGCCTGTCCTTCGCCGCTCTCGGCGCCCCCGCCGGGCGAGTCCTGGAGGCCCTCGACGACGGGTGGACGGACGCCGGAATCGTCCTCTCCCACGACAACGCGCCGAACCAGTCGATGGTGTGCGGACCTCATGAGGCGGTGGAGGAGTTCGTACGTTCCTTCCGTGCCCGGGGCGTGCTCAGCCAGGTGCTGCCCTTCCGGTCCGGCTTCCACACACCGATGCTGAAGCCCTACCTCGCACCCATCGAGGAAGCGGCGAACCGCTTCCGACTGCATCGGCCGACCGTGCCCCTGTGGTCGGGAACGACCGCGGCGCCGTTCCCGGTCGGCGAGGCCGCCGTACGCGACCTGTTCGTCAGACACCTGCTGGAACCGGTCCGCTTCCAGCAGTTGATCGAGGCCATGTACGCGGCGGGCCATCGCGCCTTCGTTCAGGTCGGCACCGGGCAGCTCGGCTCGCTCGTCGGAGACACGCTGAGCGGGCGGGATCACTTGGTCGTGGCGGCCAACTCGCCCCACCGCACCGGCCTCGCCCAGCTCCGCCGCGTGGCGACGGCGCTGTGGAGCGCGGGCGCGGCGGTCGCTCCGGCACTGCCGCCGTCCGGGGCGGTCGCTCCCGCGCTGTCGCTGTCAGCGCTCCGTTCCGCCGGCCTTTCCGCTCCCTCCACTACTTCCTCCGCATCCTCTGCTTCCTCCACTCCTTCCGCTACTTTCGCCGGCTCCGCCGCTCGCTCCGCGGGGCCCGTCGACCCTGCGCGCCCCGCTCGGACGGCCCGGTCGACCGTCCGCCTCGACCTCGGCGGGGCGCTCGTCTCGCTCGACGGCCCGGCCCTCACGCAGCTGCGCGCCGAGCTGCGCGGCACACCGGCCCCGAGTGATGCAGTCCCCACGGCGGTCGCTGCGGGCCCGTCGCCCCTGGAAGCCCTCGCCCCGCGCATGCCGGTCGCCGCCGAGCTGAGCGCGCTGTTGCGGGACACCGCCGACACGGCCGCCGCACTGATCACGGCAGGCAGCCGCCACTCCGGCCCTGCCACGGCCACAGCTCCTACTCGCGCCCTGCCGCCTTCCCCGGTACGCGCCCCGGTCCGCGCCCCGGCCCGGGCAGCCGCTCCCACCCAAGCCCCCGCCCCCACCCCCGCGCCCCCCGCTACCAAGCCGCCCGGCCAGGAATGGCGCACCACCGTCCACGTATCCCCAGAAGCGATGCCCTACCTCCTGGACCACTGCTTCTTCCCGCAGCGGCCCGGCTGGCCCGATGTGGCCGACCGCTGGCCGGTCGTCCCCGCGACCACGATCGTTCACCACATCATGGAGGCGGCCCAGGACGCGGCCCCCGGCATGCGGGCGGTCGCCGTGCACGGGGCCCGGTTCGACCAGTGGCTCACCGCAACCCCGGCAGTCGAGGTACCGGTCACCGCCGTTCCCGACGGCCCCGGCCGCCTCGCGGTCTCCTTCGGCCCCCGGGCCCGTGCGGTCGTCGAGCTGGCGGCCCGCTATCCGGTGGCACCCCCGACCCCGTGGCGTGCGGACCCCGCCTCCGAGCGAGCCCCCGACCACACCGCGGCCCAGCTCTACGCCGAGCGCTGGATGTTCCACGGCCCAGCCTTCCACGGGGTCACCGAACTCACCGCGATCGGCGACAGCCACGTACGAGGCGTGCTCACCACGCCGACCGCCCCCGGCGCCCTGCTCGACAACGTGGGCCAGATACTCGGCTACTGGATCATGGCTACCCGTACGGAACGGACCGTCGTGTTCCCCGTGCAGATGCGGCACATGCGGTTCTACGGGCCGCACCCGCGCCCCGGGACCGACGTGGCCTGCCTGGTGAGGATCACCTCCCTCACCGACACCGTGCTCGAAGCCGACGTCCAACTGGTCGTCGCGGGTGAGGTGTGGGCGGAGCTCACGGGCTGGCAGGACCGCCGTTTCGACAACGACCCGCAGACCAGGCCCGTAGAGCGGTTCCCCGAGCGCAACACCCTCTCCCAGGCGCGGCCCGGCGGCTGGTCCCTGCTCCACGAGCGCTGGCCCGACCTCGCCTCGCGCGATCTGATCATGCGCAACTCCCTGAGCGGCGCGGAGCGTTCGGAGTACGAGCGGCACGCTCCCCGGGGGCGCAGACAGTGGCTGCTGGGCCGGATCGCCGCCAAGGACGCCGCACGGCAGTGGCTGTGGGACCACGGCGAAGGACCGGTCTTCCCGGCCGAGATCCGGGTGCGCAACGACGAGTCGGGGCGGCCGTACGTCACCGGGCTGCACGGCCGGTCTCTGCCCTCGTTGGACATCTCGCTGGCCCACCGAGCGGAGGCCGGGGTCGCGATCGTACGGCCGCACAGGCCCGAGCCGGGGCCGGGCATCGACATCGAAGAGGTCGTCGAAAGGGATGCGGAGACCCTCGCCGTCGCCCTCGGCGAGGACGAGTTGAGGCTGCTGGGCGCCCGATGTGCCGCCACCGGTGAATCGGAGGCGCTGTGGTTCACCCGGTTCTGGGCGGCCAAGGAAGCGGTCGCCAAGGCGGAGGGCACCGGCTTCCGCGGACGACCCCGGGACTTCACCGTGCTCGAAGCGACGGCCGAAGGCGCCGCCGGACACCGGCTGTTGGTCTCGGGGCGCCTCGAACGCGCGTACACCGTGCACTGCGAGCGGACCGGCAACCCGCCGGGACTGCCGGACAGGGACTACGTCGTGGCCTGGACGACCGGACCGACGGACCAAGAGGAGAGCGATCGATGAACCCGAGTCAGCCGACCGGTGCGACCGACGACGAACTCGTGCGCGCGGAACTCGTGCGTGTGGAACCCGTGCGTGCGGAACTCGCAGGCGCGGACGAGGAGTCGGTCCTCGCCGATCTCACCGGCATGCTCGCGACCCTCCTCGACGAGTACGGCCTCGACGACGTCGAGGTCCGCATGGAGACCACGTTCAACCGCGATCTGGAACTGGAGAGCATCGACCTCGTGACGCTGGCGGGTCTCCTGGGGGAGCGATACGGGGACCGGGTCAACTTCGCCGAGTTCCTGGCCGGTATGGAGTTCGACGAGATCATCGAACTCACCGTCGGCAGGCTCGTCGAGCACGTCGTGCAGAGCCTCGAAGCGGCGGAGGCGGTCTGAGCCATGGCGATGGTCGACACCGGCGATGTCCGGCTGCACGTCCAGCGGATGACCCCCAAGGCAGGGCGCCCGGTCACCGCGACCGCGGTTCTCGTCCACGGTCTGCTCACCGACAGCCTGGCCAGCTACTACTTCACCCTGGCACCGGTGTTCGCGGTGTCCGGCATCGACGTGATCATGTACGACCTGCGCGGTCACGGCCGCAGCGAGCGCCCGGAGAGCGGCTACCGCCTCGACGACCACCTCGACGACCTGGAGGCGCTGCTCGACCGGCTGGAGGTGGCTGGACCGGTCCAACTGGTCGGCAACTCCTTCGGCGGGTCCGTCGCCTTCGGCTACGCCGCCCGCCACCCGGAGCGGGCGGCCGGTGTCTCCCTGATCGAATCGGAGCCGGCGACCGCGGGCTGGGCGGCGACCATGGACGGGGTGCTGCGGCAGGTGCTGACCGAGCTGGCGCACAACGAGGCCGCCGCGCTGGCCTGGATCACCGCCAACCGCAGCCAGAACACCGCCCGCCTGGCGAAGGGCGCGGCCCGCCTGGCCCGCGAGACCACCCTCGCCCGGGACATCCCGGTCAGTCAGGTGCTGACCGAGGACCAGATCCGGTCCGTACGCTGCCCGGTGCTCGCCCTCTACGGTGGCGAGTCGGCCCTCGTCGAGCGGGCACCCTGGCTGGAGTCGCTGTTGCCCGACTGCCGGACCGTCGTGGTGCCGGGGCACGAGCACTCCGTACTCGTGGAGGCGCCGGGGGCGGTCGGCGGCCACATCCTCTCGATGATCGGCGAGGGGACTCACGAGGAGGGCGTGGCGGAGCGGGGCGTGGCCGAGCTCGTGAGGGTCGAGGGCCGGTGAGCGGCTTCCTGTTCGTCGTGCCGCCCCTGGTCGGCCACATCAACCCAACGGTGGGCGTCGCGGCGGAACTGACCGCGCGGGGACACCGGGTGGCCTGGGCGTCCGCCGATCCCGGGCTCGTCCGGCGGCTCGCGGGGCACGAGGCAGTGGTGTTCCCGTGCGCGGGACCGGTCCTGACAGGGGAGGACGGAGTCCGGCCGGCTGAGCTCCGGGGTCCGGAGGCTCTGAAGTTCCTGTGGGAACGGTTCCTGGTGCCACTGGCCGAGGCGATGGCCCCCGGCATACGGGCGGCCATCCAGGAGTTCGGCCCCGATGTCGTAGTCGCCGATCAGCAGGCCTTCGCCGGAGGGCTGGTCGCCGAGCGGCTGCGCGTGCCGTGGGCCACCTCGTCCACCACCTCCGCCGAATTCACCTTCGCCGACGCGCTGGCGGGCATGCCCAAGGTCGCGGACTGGCTCGACACGCTGCTCCACGATCTGCGCGGCCGCATCGGTGATCCGTCGGGCACGGCGGATCCGCGGTTCTCGCCGCACCTGGTACTCGCGTTCAGCACACCGGAGTTGGTCGGCGCAGGCGCAGGCGCAGGCGCAGGGTCGGGGGCTGGGGCCGAGGCCGGTGACCGGATCCGCTGGGTCGGCCCCTCGATGGCTCCCCGGCCGGACGCTGCCGACTTCCCCTGGGACTGGCTCGACCCCGCCCGCGCCACGGTGCTCGTGACCCTCGGCACCGCCAACACCGATGTCGGGGCCCGCTTCCTCACCGAGTGCCGCGACGCCCTGCGCACCCGTGCGGACCGGGTGCAGACGGTGATCGTCGACCCCGCGAACGTGCTCGGCGTACCCCCGGACCTGGACGACAAGGACGTACTGATCCGTCCCTCGGTCCCCCAACTCCCGCTCCTCGAACGGGTCGACGCGGTCGTCTGCCACGCCGGGCACAACACCGTGTGCGAGGCGCTCTGGCACGGTATCCCTCTCGTCGTGGCCCCCATCCGCGACGACCAGCCCGTCGTCGCCGGGCAGGTCGTCGACGCGGGAGCGGGCATCCGGGTCAGGTTCGGGCGGGTCACCGCGCCCAAGCTCGGCGCGGCGATCGACGCCGTACTCCACGAACCCGGCTACCGCGCCGCCACCGAGCGGATCCGTACCGCGTTCCGTGCCGCGGGTGGCGCCCGCGCGGCAGCAACTCACCTCGAAGAACTGGCCGTCGGCGCGCCCTCCAAGGAGGCCCCATGAGCGACGCAGAGCACGAACCACAACAGGCCGACGCCGAGCCGGAACCCAGCCGCACCGAACAGGTCGCCGCGCTGCGCCCTGCATACCAGGCCGACTTGGCGCGCGGCCTGGAACGGTTCTTCGAACCCCGGCGCTCCGACTGCCCCTGGTGCGGCTCGGCACGGCTCAAGACGCGTCTGCGCACCACCGACGTGATCCAGCACAAGCCGGGCCACTTCGTCCTCGACCGCTGCCAGGACTGCCGGCACACCTTCCAGAACCCCCGACTCAGCGCCGAGGGGCTGGAGTTCTACTACCGCGACTTCTACGACGGCCTCGGGGAGAAGCAGGTCGGCAAGACCTTCGGGGACCGGACCACGATGTACCGGCAGCGCGCGGAGTCGCTGCTGCCGTTCGTCGAGACGCCCAAGAACTGGCTGGACGTCGGCACCGGCCACGGCCACTTCTGCGAGTCGGCGCGGACCGTCTTCCCCGGCACGGCCTTCGACGGGCTCGACTTCACCGACGGCGCCGAACTCGCCGAGCGCGCCGGACGCGTGGAGCGGGGCTACCGCGGCACCTTCCCCGACCTGGCCCCGGAACTCGTCGGCCACTACGACGTGGTGAGCATGTTCCACTACCTGGAACACAGCACGGAGCCCGGCCGCGAACTGGAGGCCGCGCACCGGACGATCCGCCCCGGCGGTCATCTGCTCATCGAGGTCCCCGACCCCGACAGCCGCTATGCCCGCCTTCTCGGCCGCTGGTGGCTGCCCTGGCTCCAGCCGCAGCACCTGCATCTCGTCCCGGTCGAGAACCTGCGGCGCAGACTGACCGATCTCGGTTTCACGGTGGTGGCGGAACAGCACGCCGAACCGCACGATCCGGTCGACCTCCTGGCGGGCGTCTGGCTGGCCCTCGACACGGCCGCTCCACGCGAGGACCTGCCGTGGCTGCCACACCCGCCGAACCGCCGACAGCGGACGCTGCGCACGACGATGCTGATCGCCGGTGTTCCCGCCCTGATCCTGGGCACCTTGTTGGACCGGTTCGTGATCAAACCCCTGTCGCACCGGCTGGGTCTGTCCAACGCCTACCGGCTCCTGGCGCGCCGTGACTGAGGCGACTGAAGGGTGGCGCCGAGGTGCTCACCTCACGGCACGGCCGTCTTCAACACCCTTCTTCAACGGCCGTCCTCAACGCCCCTGCAGGATCCCCCGTGCGAACGCCGCCTGCCCCACGTGCTGCAGGTCGTCGGAGAGGACGCTGACCAGGCGGGCGCCCAGCGTGACGGGCGGGGACCAGTTCTCGTCGACGATCCGGTCCAGGTCGTCGGCGCGCAGGTCGCGCAGGGCGGCCAGCGTCTGCTCGTGGACGGCGTCGTAGTAGCCGAGCAACAGGTCGCCCGAGTCGACCTGGACCTTGGCGACCTGCCGCGGGGTGTGGCCGTAGCCCGTGTCCCGGCCGGGCAGGCCCAGGGCGAAACGGTCCGGCCAGTCCTGCGACAGCCAGACCTGTTTCAGGCCGAAGGCGTCGGCGACATGGTCGTCCTGGACACGGGTGAGATGCCAGACCAGCCAGGTGATCGAGTTGGTCCGGTCGTCGATGCGTGCGTTGAGCTCGTCGGGGGATAGGCCGTCGACTGCGGCGTGGACCTCTTCCCGGATGCGACCGTACGCGTCGACGAGAACGTCCTTGGCGTGCATGGGCTCCTCCACGCTCTCCGCGGGTTCCTGTCCCTGCCCAGTGTCCCCCGCGGACCCGCCGCGCGCGTGGCGCCGGTGGGAGAGCCGGTCAGTGCCAGCCGGAGTACGGCTCCTCGACGAGCTTGAACACCGGTTCGCGGCGGACCGGGTCCAACGCCGTGGTGAGCTGGACGCGGTCGCCCGTACGGATCGCTATGAGCGGTCCCGTGACCCGGCCCCGGACGGTGAAACCCTCCGCCATCTCGACGAGCGACACATTGCGCGCGCCCGGAGTGTTGCGCTGGACGACGGTGGCGTGGCGGATGACTCCCAGGCCCGCGCTGCGCTCCGTCCGCAGGTCGCTGCCCTGGCAGACCGGGCAGAGCAGCCGGTGGAACATGGCGGTCCCGCACCAGCGGCAACGCTGGTAGAGGAGCCCTTCCTCGGCGGCCGGGCCGATGGTCGTCGCCTCCGGGTCGAGTACGCCCGTCGTGGTCCCGCTTCCTCGGTGGAACACGATGTCATCTCCCTGCGCTGGGCCGGAATCTGAAGAAGTGCGCGGAGCGCCGTGCACGACCTCAGAATATGGCACGCAGTGTCACGCGTAAAGGCACTCAGTACCCTCAATCATTCGGGATTTCGACCGAGAGCCGTCTCGACCTCCTGGACGACCCGCCACATCGGCGCACCACGCCTGGAGATGACGACGACCACGTCGTCCTCCGTCGGCTCCTTCGCCGGCTCCCCGGTCGGTTGCTGTGCCGGTCCGACGGGCGCGGGGCCCGGACCGAAGACCTCCTGCACATGGGCGAGCGCGTGATCCACCTCCGCGGACGCGTCGCTCTGGCCGTCCGAACGCAGCCACGACCGCAGCCCGTTGTTGTGCGCCGCGACCACGGCCGCGGCGATCACGTCGGCCCGCAGCGTCCCGTCACGACGACCGGCGAAACGCCCGCGCAGATACTCGGCGAGCGCGCGCTCGTACCGCCAGACCACCGACAGTTCGTACGTCCGCAGTCCCGGGACCTTCTTGGTCAGCCGGTAGCGCTGGACGGAGAACGTGGGGTTCTCGGCGTACATGCGCAGTACGACACGAGCGGCGTCGCAGACCCTGGCCACCGGGTCGTCAGCGTCCCCGCCGCTGCCTCTGCCGTTGCCACTGTCCTTGCCGAGGAAGTCGTTCATCTCGGCCAGGCAGCGCTCGTGGTCCGGGAAGACCACGTCCTCCTTGGAGGGGAAATAGCGGAAGAAGGACCGCCGCCCGACCCCCGCGAGAGCCACGATCTCGTCGACGGTGGTCTGTTCGTACCCCCGCTCCAGGAACAGCTGGAAGGCCGCCGCGACGAGGGAGTCCCGCATCGTCGGCTTCGGAGGTGTCGCATCGGCCGCCTGGTCAGGGCGGGGTGCCTCGCTCATGGTGGGGAACCTAGCACCGGACGAGGCACGGATGGCACTCGGTGTGCTCCGATCAGGGAACTGAGTGCCATGCCCGGTCGGGGCCGGGTGCCGGCCGGTCCTGGGCGCCGAGTAGGGTCCGGGCCTGTGCCCGGCCGTGAGGCCGGAGTGAACGCTGGTGCGGGTGTGACGGGGGTCGGAAACGGTGCGGCGCTGGATCAAGGTGTCGGTGGCGGCTGCGGTGGTGCTGGGCATCAGCGGCTACGTGGCCGAGCCGTACGCACAGGACTGGATGCTGGCCGGCAGCGCGTGCGGCGGGGCGCTGCCCCGGGACGTCGTGGACCGGCTCACCCCGGACGACGCGCACCTGGAGAGTGAGGAGTCCCGGCAGACCGGCGCCCTGGGCTCGTACACGTGCGACCTCACCATGGAGGGCGACGAGGTGAACGACTCACGCCTCATCGGCATGGAGGCGTACACCCGGCGCGACGACCAGGACCGGGAGTTCTTCCGGGCCTTTCCCGAGGAGGGGTTCTCCTCGCAGTCCGCGGTGCCCGAGGGACTGCCCGGATTCATCGACCGCCTCGGCGCGATCCAGCTCCTGATGCCCTGCCCGGACCTCCCCGAGGACGCCGAAGGCCGGCAGAGCAAGCTCCTGGTACGCACCTGGATGGGCCGCGACACGCTGTACGGGGTGCCGGGAGCCGCGTACCAGGCGGTCGTCGCGCTCGCCAACTCGGCCTCGGACCGGCTGGGTTGCGGCGCCGAGCCGCTCAAGGCGCCGAAGGGGAACCCGGTGCCGCCCGCCCTCGGGGACGAACCCGAGGCCGTGCCGCTGAGCCGGGCCAAGGGCACCGGCTGCGAGTGGGTGACCGGAGCGGGCCTCCCGGAGAGCGGCGACTGGCACGTCGAGGCGGGCATGAACGACTCCGCGCCGACGGGGCAGTGCGACCTGAGCAGCGAGTCGGGCGACAACGGCAACGACAAGGGGATGTACTTCGCCGCCTGGTACGGCGACTGGAGCAACCGCCTCGTCTTCGAGGACAGCAACGGCGAGTTCCTGTCGACGACGGCCACCGCCCGCTGCGACGGCGAGGCCGCCAACTTCGCCCTCAGCGCCTCCGACGACATACCCGGGGTCGACAAGGCCGCCAAGCAGCGCATGTTCAAGCAGTTCGCGCAGAACCAGGTGGACCGACGCGGCTGCTCCGAACTCCGGTTCCGCTTCTGACCGCGGGTGCCTCGTCCGGCTGGTGGACGATCATCCCCAGTCGACGGCACCCCTATTCGATGGTCATCCCTAATAGATGGTCATCCACAGCGCCCGTACGTACCAGTCGTCCACCAACTGCCTCATCGCGGCGGTGCGTTCGGCGGACACGTTCCGTTCCTCGGCCCATCTTTCGAGGACCGTGAACAGCTGGTGGCGGCCGTCCATCAGGTCCCCGCGCACCGGACCGGCGGCCTTCCGGTCCGCGATGTCGCCCATCGGTGGGCGGTCTTCGAGTTGCCGGGACGCGGGGCGGAAGGTGCCACGCGTGTGCTCGCGCACGGCCTTGTCGAATGCGGTGAGGTCGGGGATCGTCCCGTTCCTGACGTACGTGGCGCGGTACTTCATGAGGTTGCCGATCCGGCCGGACATGTCCTGGAGGTCGTTGTCGGGCCAGTCCTGCGGGGTCGACTCGAAGCGCTTGTCGGTCGAGGGCCGGAAGTCGGGGTCGCCCCCTGAGTCCGTCAGCCGCTCCAGGTAGTACGCGAAGTAGGCGCGCTCGGCGTCGTAGAGGATCGCGAACGCCTCCGGATCCTCGGCGAGTTCGGCGACGAGGTACTCGATGTTCGCGTCGGCGTCCGCGTAGCTGTCGCTGTGCTCGAAGACCACGTGCGCCTCGCCCGCCGCCAGGAAGCGTCCGTACCGGGAGTAGCCGTTCGGGTCGAGCTGTGCCTCCTCGGCGGGCACCGCGGGACGGTTCGCGTCGTCGTCGCCGAGAGAGCCGTCGCGCCCCGCGTCCACCACGTACTCGGCCAGCATCCGGGCCACGCCGGGGGCGAGACCGTCGGGGATCTCCACGTCGTGGAGGACCGCCGCCACCGCGTACGCGCCCCGGGCCTGCGCAAGGGTGTGCGGTGCGCCCGAACCCGTGGACCGGGTGGCCGTGTTCACGATGTCGCCGAGTACGCGGGCGCCGTCGTCGCACACCCTCTCGTGCGCCAGCAGCTTCCTGACCGAGCCGAGCCGTTCGAGGTCCTCGCCGGGATCCAGCGCCCTCGTTGCGGCCCTCGCGTCGTCGGCGAGCGCCCGCTTCGCGGCGGGCAGTCGCCAACAGGGCTTGTCGTGCCCGGAGTCGGCGAGCGCGAGCGGAAGGGAGACCCCGGCCGCGAGGACGACCACGGCCGCGCCCACGACGGCCCAGCGACGTTTCCGCGGTTGCCCGCGCAACGAGAGGCGATTCGTCAACGATCCGAATCGGCCCCGAGGTCCGACGGACGTCTCCTCGTCGAGACCTTTGACGGACGTCTCCTTGTCGGGACCGTCGACGCCACCGTCACTCCCGCTTCCCCCATCACGCATCCCGGCAGACTAGCGAGCGTCCGCAGTCGCGAAGGCGCCGGGTCCGCGAGTGAGGGGCTCAGTGGCCGTGCCGCGTGTTGTGGCTCTCCACCAGGGCCTGGGAGACGACGCGCACGCCCCGGGCGATGTGGTTCAACTGCGTGAGCTCGGCCGCGTACAGCTTGATCGTGTTCTCGATGACGGACTCCGGCATCCCCAGGGCGGGCAGCTCGGCCCGGGCGCTGTGCAGCGCGGTCCGCACGACCCGGATCTCCTGCTGGAGCTGGATCTGCGCGTGACGGGCGAGCAGCACGGGCTGACGGATCAGCAGCGGATAGCTGGCGTAGCGGGAGGGCACCAGGTCGCGCAGCCATTTGGCAGCCGATCGTTCCCAGTCCCGGTTGCCGGGCGTCTTGACCTGACACGGCCAATCCGTGCTGATGGGGGAGTACGTCAGGGACATGGACATCGCTTCCGAGGTGGCCGGCGGGTGGCGAGGGTCGTTCTTGGCGGCCCCGGTCTAGGGGATGGACCGGGGCCGCCACGGGCGTGCGCGAGCGGTGCCCGTTCAATGCACCCGGGGCCGATACGAGAAGGGAGCGTCGTTCCCGGGCCGACCAGGACCCCACCGGATCCCGATCAGCGAGAAGTATTCATATATACCGTCCGGTACGCAAGGGTATGAAAAATTTCATGTGGAGGTACGGCTGAATCACCCCTTGCGGGCACCGGTCACCACATGCCTGGGAGGTCAGTCCTTGACGAAGAAGGCGTGCTCGTCGGCGACCTGTTCGTAGTCCTCCAGGCGGGCCTGCGTACGCTCGGGATCGGCGTCCGTCATGGCCTGCAGCAGGGCCGCGGACAGCACCACGGGCGCCGCGTACGAGTCGAAGACGAGGCGTGAGCCGGTGCCGGTGGCGAAGACGACGTCCGCCTCGTCGGCCAGCGGCCCGAGGCCCAGGTCGGTGACCAGGGCGACGCTCAGCCCGGCCCGCCGGGCGACCCGCATGGCCGTCAGCGTCTCGTGCGCGTGCCGGGGCATCGTGAAGGCCAGCACCCAGGTGCCGCCCGCCTCGCGCGACTGCAGCAGGGCGTCGTACGCGACACTGCCGCCCCGGGTCACCAGCCGGACGTCCGGGTGGATGCGACGGGCGGCGTATGCGAAGTATTCGGCCAGTGAACCGGAGATCCGCAGCCCGAGGATGGTGAGCGGGGTCGATCGCGAGAGCGCGCGGCCGGTCTCGATGACCTGCTCAGGGTTCGCGAAGTCGCGGCGCAGGTTCTCCAGGTTGTCGATCTCGGCGTCGACGGCCGCCTGCAGTTCGTTCGGCCGGGCCGCCTCCGCCTCCTCGGCGGCCTCGGGCGTGCTGGCCAGCTTGCTGAGCGCGATCGACTGGAGGCGCTCACGCAGCGCGGGATAGCCGCTGAAGCCCACCGCCGTGGCGAAGCGCGTCACCGAGGGCTGGCTCACGCCCACCCGCTCCGCGAGGTCCGTGATCGACAGGAACGCGGCTTCGGTGATGTGCTCGATCAGGTACTGGGCGATGCGGCGCTGCCCGGGGGAGAGCCGGGGGCCGTCGAACAGTGCCCGCAGCCGTGTGGTGGGAGCGGCCTCCGCCTCCGGGACCGGTTTTCCCGAGCTGATCGCAGACGCCTGCGCGCGGGCCTGCTGCGGCGATGGCACCGATGCGCCTCCTTCGTGTCCCACTCAGGTTCAACATAGCTCACAGGAAGGAGGGTCCGACGGACAGTTGCGCGTGGTCAGAGAGCCGCTGTCCGGACGGTTTTCCGGGGTGTGCTGCGATGCCACGACGGGAAGCGGGAGCGGGACTCGGTCCACGGCTGCGCAGCAGCCGTTCAGGGGCGCGGGGGGCTGTGACATTGTGCGGCTCCGCCGCGTGGGCGCGCCCAGCCACCGCGCACCCGCACCAAATCACCCGCCGTCCCGGAGCGAAGCCACAGCCTGGCATGATCGAGCCCATGGGTGAACGCGTAATCGCCGCATGCGACGGGGCATCGAAGGGCAACCCGGGCCCCGCCGGCTGGGCCTGGGTCATCGCCGACGGGACGGGCACAACTCCCACCGAGTGGGAGGCGGGCCCGCTCGGCACGGCGACCAACAACGTCGCCGAACTGACCGCGCTGGAACGGCTGTTGGCCTTCGTGGCCCCGGATGTGCCGCTGGAGATCCGGATGGACTCCCAGTACGCCATGAAGGCCGTCACGACCTGGCTCCCGGGCTGGAAGCGCAAGGGCTGGAAGACGTCGGCGGGCAAGCCGGTGGCCAACCAGGAACTGGTAGTACGGATCGACGAACTGCTCGACGGCCGCTCGGTCGAGTTCCGGTACGTGCCCGCGCACCAGGTCGACGGCGACCCGCTCAACGACTTCGCGGACCGGGCGGCGAGCCAGGCGGCCTTCGTCCAGGAGCCGGCGGGGAGCGAGCACGGTTCGCCGGAGCCGCCGAAGTCGCCCGCGGCCAAGAAGACGGCCAAAAGCACGGCGCCCGCGCGCAAGCGTGCCGCGTCCTCCGCCTCGTCTTCCTCGTCGTCGTCCTCGCGCACGCTCAAGGCCAAGTTCCCAGGCCGCTGCCGCTGCGGTCGCTCCTACACCGCGGGCGAGACCATCGCGAAGAACGCCGACGGCTGGGGCCACCCGGAGTGCCGTACCGAGGCCTAGAACCCGGTCTCTGACCGGCTGTTTTCCCGCCCGGATGCGAAATGCTCCACCTGCGGTGACCCTGGATGCGTGGGGGTGAACTGATCAGGAGGACGACTCATGTCCGTTATGGACAAGATCAAGGGCATGCTGAAGGGCCACCCGGACCAGGCCAACAAGGGTGTCGACAAGGCCGGAGACGTCGTCGACGACAAAACCCAGGGCAAGTACAGCGGTCAGGTCGACAGCGGCCAGGACAGGCTCAAGGACCAGTTCGGCTCGAACCCGGACCAGGACCGGCCGCCGCAGTCCTGACACCGTCGCACCGCGAACGAGCACCGGCGGCGAAGGGCCTGCCTCGCCGCCGCCACGGGCCGGTCCCCGCACGGGGACCGGCCCGGTGGTGTTCGTGGCGCCAAGTGGTCAGTGCCCGCGGGCACTTGACGGCGTACAGGTGACCGTCGGGCCGGCCAGCATGCCTCCGGTGTAGAGGCTCTGGCCCCGGGGCATCCAGTAACCCAGCTTGGACACGACCGTCGTGCAGGTGTCCGCGAGCCGGGCCCGGACGACGACCGTGGACGGCCTGCCCGGCTGGAGGTCGGTGAGGGCGCAGTCCAGGGCGTACATGCTGCGGGCGCTCGACGGATAGCGGCCGACGAGCGGATTGACGCAGCGCGGGTCGGCGGTCGTCAGCTCCACACCCGAGGCCTCCTCGCCGATGAGTCCGAAACGGGCGCTTCCGTCCCCCTCGTCGCTGTCGCGCGAGACGGTGTACGTCACCGTCGTGGTCGTGTTCGGCCGGAGCACCTGTCGGTCGGCCTCGATGCGATGGGTGGCGACGGGCTTCGGGTCGGTGAGGGTCAAGGTGGCGCGGACCGTGCCGCGCAGATCGACACCCGCGGGCGACGAGCGGACGTGCACGGTGCCGCTGACCTCGTACGTGCCCGGACCGGGGTGCTCCCTGCCGCCCGGGAGCGGGCCGGTGGCCACGGTCCTGCCGTCGCGCCGCAGGGTCCAGGTGCCGGACGTCCGGCAGGTGTACCGGACGGAGGACCCGGCCCGCCCGCAGGTGGCCGGAGCCGACAGGGACGTACCGGCGCCCCCGCCGCTCGCGCACAGGCTGACGGAGGCCCGCTGGCCGCCCTCGCCCGTCAGGGTGCCCGCGGGGGCGCAGAGCATGGCCGGCGGGGGCGGCTCGGGCGCCAGGGTCCGGTGTGCGGCTCCCGCCGGCCGGCCCGTGGCGGTCAAGGCCGCTGCGGCCAGTACCGCCACCGCGGTCAGCAGCAGGGGCGTCCTGCGAGGCGTGGGATGGGACGGCATCGACTCCTCCTCCGGCTCCGGGGCGCCAGCGGCCGGACATGCATCGGTCGCGTGCGCTCAGATGTGGTCGCATGCGGTCGAACGTGGTCGCACGCGTCGAGGAGAGGATGCGGGAAGCGCCGACGGCCGGGCCGCTCCCACGCCGGGCCGGACGGGTCAGGGCCGGTACGCGTCGCCCGGATGGGCCAGGTCGTAGGGGCGCAGGTACGGAGTGGGGCGGTACGCGGCGTAGCGGGCCGGAGTCGTCGGATCGGCCTGCGTCGCCCGTGAGTTGAGGGTGTCGGCCCCCGTGTCGCCCCATCGGCCCGTGTCGACCCGGTGTTCCAGCGTGTCCAGGGCGGCGATCTGTTCGGCGGGGCTGAACGTGCAGTGACCGGCGTTGTCCACATACGCCTGGCGCAGCAGCGGGCGCGAACCGGCGGCCGTGGCGGCGCGCAGGTAGGCGCTCTCCGTCTGTACGGGGACGAGGGCGTCGCCGGTGGTGTGGACGGTGAGCTGAGGTTTCGTCAGGCGGCCGGTGAAGGCGCTGGTCCGGCTCATCCAGTCGACCGCCTTCTTGTCGGCCTTGACGCGCGGGGCGGTGTTGAGCGCCCTGAGGTCGGCCTTCAGGGAACGCCCGGCCGCTTTGTAGAGGCCCTTGACCTCCTTGTACGCCGAGGACGTGCGCAGCAGCTTCGCGTAGTCGACGCCCGTGTTCCAGGACGAGTTGCCGCCCGCCAGCACCTCCGTGTCCTGACGCCAGCTGAATGCCGCGGTCGCGAGGAGGCCCCGGACGGCCGTGTACTGGTTGGCCTGCTGGGCGTTCCAGTCGTCGGGAGCGGGGCGGGGCTGGGAGGGGTCGTTCCAGCCGGGGATGTTGTGCAGGGCCGCCGCGAGGGCGATGCGGGCGCGGCCGTCCGCGGCGGTCTGCGCCTGGGTGACGACACCGGCCAGGGTGGTGGCGGCGGTCGTGGCGGCCGCCTGGTCCTTGAATCCGGCCAGGGGTATCGAGGCGTCGGGTGCCAGGAGGGTCTTGAGGGCGAAGACCGGATCGAGCGTGTTGTTCCAGTTGGCGACACCGCCGTGGACCAGTCCGCAGACGGACAGCGATCCGTCGATCCGGTCGCCGTGCCGCTCGGCGATCCTCGTGGTGACGAACCCGCCGTACGACTGGCCCCAGGCAAGGGTCCGCCGGGCCGCGCCGAACCGCTCGGTGAACGCGTCGAGCGTCGCCAGCTGGTCCGGCACCGCGTGCTCCACCGCCCAGCCCGTGGTGGCGTACGAGGAACCGACCAGCGCATAGCCGTCCTTGAGGAGGAGCGCGCGGGTGGCGGGGTCGGTGACGTTCTGGGCCGGGTTGGGGGCGCCCTTCGGCCGGAAGCCGTGGCTGAACAGGAGCACGGTGCCGTTCCAGCCGGCGGGGACGTCCATGACGTACGTCGCGCCGGAGGCGAGCGTGCCCTCGACGTGGACGTCCTCTGCGGTGGCCGGATGAGCCGGGGCCGCGGTCACCATCAACAGGACGGCGACCGAGAGGAGAAGTCGGCGATTCACGAGGGGGTCCCTTCGGCGGTGGGGGGCATGACGGCGCAACTGGGCCTGTCCATAAGGCGGTTGGCGCGACATGTGCACAGCGGGCTTCCTGTGACGGGGCGGGCACAGTGAAGCTAGGCATGATTGCGGCGGTGGTCAAGAATGTGCGCAACATCAATTCGGGGTGATGCCTCAATTCGGAGTGATGCATCGATCCGAGGCGATGTGCGCGCACCGCTGTGCCCGTGTGCGTAACCCACAGGTGCTCGCCGAGGTCCGCCGGGACCTCGGCGAGCACGCGCGGGCCGCACGGTCCGCGTACGGACCGCGCGGCCGTCCCCCCCTCGGGCGGGGGCTAACCCGTGGGGCAGGTGTTCCGGTACTCGCTGATCTGCGTGTTGGGCGTGGGTGCCGGGCAGAGGAACTGCTCGTACCGCACGTCCTCGTCGACGAACCGCTTCAGCCAGGCGATGCTGTACTTCGCGATCGTCACGTTGGAGCCGAGCGCCACGTTGTGGTCCGCACCCCGGAGCTCCAGGTACGCCTTCTCCGGTGCGGCGGTGAGGCTGTTGTAGAACACCTCCGCGTGCGAGGCGGGCGAGGCGATGGCGTCGTTCTCGGCGCCGATGATCATCGTGGGCACCCGGTCGGTCTGCCAGGTCTTGTCGTTGCTCCACGGCATGAGCGGTACAGCCGCCTTGAGTGAGGGGCGCGACTCGGACGCCTTGAGCGAGCCGCCCCCGCCCATCGAATGGCCCATCACCGCAAGGCGGTTGGGGTCGATACGGGTGCGCACGGAGCTGGACCGGACGAGGTAGTCGAGTGCGTTGAGCATCTGGGTGGCGCGGTCGTCGGGCTGGTCGAAGCCCGAGTTGGTCTCCAGCGTCAGGACGACGAAGCCCTGCGACGCGAGGCGGGGGCCGTACCAGCTGATCAGCGCCTCCGGCGTCACGAAGCCGGGGCTGACGACGACGGCTCCGAACGTGCCCTGGCTGGTGTCGGTGGGGTAGTAGGCGGTGCCCGATTTGAAGGTCGGACCGTCGACGGTGGTCTGAGCGGTGGCGAAGGGACCGCGCTCGGCGGTGATGGACTGTTCGGTGGGGTCGGGGCCCCGTTGGAAGTCTCCGGGTCCTGCCTGAGCCTCCTGGGGAAGGAGGCTCAGGCTCACCGCCAGTGCGGCGGCGCCGGAGAGGAGGCCTAGGCGTTTCGCTGCGCGGGTGCTGGCATGTCTCATGCGGCCAGAGCATGCTGACCGAAAGTCAGGACCGCTTCTGGCTCAACTGCTGAATTCCGTACGGAAGTTTGTCAGGGCAGCAAGGAACGGCGCACTGACCTGCTGCGCAGCGCGAGCTGCACGTCGAAGCGGAATGCCGGGTCGTCGAGCTTGTCGCCGTACAGCGCGGCGAGTTGGCGCAGCCGGTTGCGGGCGGTCTGCGGATGGATGCCCAACGCGGCTGCGACCTCCGGAGCGGTCCGTCCACCGGAGGTGAGCAGCGCGTCGAGCGTGTCCGTGAGCCGTTCCGCCTTGCCCGGCGGCAGGGTGCGCAACGGCTCAAGTACCTGGTCGGTCAGGAGAGTTCCGATCGGCGAGCCGTGCAGGAGGTGCAGCTCCGCGAGATGGTCCTCGGCCCTGAGCCGCCCGAGGCGCCGCCCCAGCCGGGCACAGTGCAGCGAGACCCAGGCCTCGTTCAGCAGCACGCTCGGGCCCATCGCCACCTCCGTGCCCTCCAGGACGGTCAGCAGGCTGTCGTCGGGCGCCACCAGATGCACCTCGCCGCCGCGGCTCACCCGCAGTACGTCCTCATGGACCGCGGTCAGGTCGGTGGAGGCGGGCAGTACCGCGCACCGCACCCGTTCCGGCAGCGGCCAGGCGGCCCTGCGGGCGAGATCGGGCAGCGGTTCCGCGAGCGGATCCCGGTTGCGTGCCAGGAGTCGCGCGGCGAGCAGCCGCCGGGTGCGAAGCACCTCGTCGGCCGCTCCGGCCCGCGCCTCCTCGAAGCCCGCCACCGAGCCCTCGGCCATCGCGTGGATGTGTGTGAGCACGGCCTCGCTCAGCGGGACGGCGATCTCACCGGAGAACGCGGCCTCCCGGGCCACGTCCATGTAGCGGCGGCACGCCACCCGGGCGCCGATCCGGTACGCGGCCTGCAGCCCGTCCATACCGCGCCCGCTCAGATACTCCAGTCTGCCCAGCCGCTTGAAGCGCGGCACATAGTGCTGCTGCGGCGCGTCCGGCTCCTCCACCAGCTCGGTGAACTGTGTCGCGGCCAGCCGGACCGCCTCGGCGAGGTCGTGGGCGACGGCGGAGCCGATCGGCTGCCGGTAGCCGCGCACCTCTCTGCGGATGGCCTGCACCATCTCCGTGGTGAGTTCCGGAAGTCTGGCCCGGAGCAGCGGGGCGAGCGCCGGAGGCAGATCGTGCCACGGGCGCCTGGATAAGAGCGGATCGACAGCTGACACGTCCAACTCCCTTGCTCGGCCCTGTAGTCGGACTCCCACCCCCAGCCTGCGGCGAGGAGGTGCCCCAACCGGGCGACGCCACGCGCGCTCGCGCCTGGCACGCCGAGAGCACGCCTGTGCCGGCTCTCGACTTCGCTCGACCAGGGGGACCCCCATACCGCCGAAGGGCCCGCCCTCCGGGCGGACGACGGGAGTTGGCGACAGGGCCTAGCACGGGACAGTGAGTCGTCGTGGTCCGGAGTGTAAGCCGGGTGACACTTTCGCCGCCGGTCCGCGCGCGGAATCTGGCGTACGTCACACAGGTCCCGGAGGCTGCCCACCCCCACGGGAATCCACGGGAGGCCCCTTGACCCCCACGCACGAACGGGCCGCGCGCACCAGCACGCACGAACGAGCCGCGCGCACGAAGGATCCGCACCCTCAGCACGCCACGCCGCTCCCGGGCGAGATGCGGCGGACGCTGCTGCGGCACATGCCGGCCGCCGTCGACGAGATGGAGGAGGCCGTCCGCACCGGTCTGCCGCACTACACGCACATCGTCGACGGCACATACGGCTACTCGGTCCGGCAGATCATCGACCGCACGGTCAACTGCTTCATCTCGATCCACGACACCGGTCTGCGCGGCCCGGCCGCCACCGCCGAGATCATCGCCCTGTACGAGCGCATCGGCGCGCGGCACGGCCGCCTGGGCTGCCCCCTCGACGCACTGCGGGACGCCCTCGACCTGGCGGGACGGGTGGCGTGCCGCCGCCTCATCAAGGACGCGTACCGCCTCCACTGGCCCGCGCCCCTGCTGGCGACGCTCACCGAGGACACGTTCACCCTGATCGGGACGGCCATCGCGGCCGCGACACGCGGCTACGCCGAGGAGAGCCACCGCGCCCCGCTCGACGTACAGCGGGACCGGCTGCGTGACGCCCTGGTCGCCGAGCCCGACGACCGGGCCCGGCCGCTCGCCGAGCTGGCGGCGGCGGCCGACTGGCGGCTGCCCGGCACGCTCGCCGTCCTCGCCCTGCCACCGGGTGACCATCCGCAGACACACGTCCTGCCGCCCGAGGTGCTCGCCGACCGCAGCCCCGCCGCGCCCTATCTCATCCTGCCCAACCCCCGTACGCCTGGCCCCCGTTGGCTTCCGAGGACCGAGGGGGCGGCTCTCGGGCCAGTGGTGCCCGCCGACCGGGGTGCGGTGTCGCTGCGATGGGCGCGGCGCGGCCTGGAGCTCGTCGAACGCGGGACTCTGCCCGCCGACACGCCGCTGCGCTGCGTCGACCACGTGGCCGTCCTCACCGCATTCCGGTCGGGCGACCTCCTCGAAGCGGCCGCGGCCGAGCTCCTCGGGCCGCTCCTGGAACTCCCGCCCCGCCGCCGCGAACCGCTCCTCGAAACCCTGCTCGTGTATCTGCGCTGCGGCGACAACGCCGTCCTCACGGCGGAACGCCTGCACGTCCACGAACAGACGGTCCGCTACCGCCTCCGCCAGATCACCCAGCTCACCGACGGCAACTGCCCGGACCCCGAACGCCACTTGGAGACGATGCTCGTACTGACCCGGCTGCTGTCCCCGGGCACCGCGGACGAGGGCGCGGGCGCGAGCAGATGGCGGGCCAGGGTCAGGGCCGGGACCAGGACCAGGGACGGGGAGGCGGGCGACGCGGCCCGCGCGCATCCGCCCGCCCGGCCGAAACAGGCATAGGCGTAGGCGCGGGCGTCGGGCCCGGATCCCGTGCGAACCGTCAGGGCAGCTCGGTGCGGCCCTTCGCGCCGAGCTCCCGCAGCCACTGGACGACCCCGTCCGCGTCGGTCGACCGTGCGATGTCGAGAGGGGTCTTGTTGTCGTAGCCGACCCAGTCGAGATCGGCTCCCCGTGCCAACAGATAGTCGGCGGCGGCCAGTTGACCGCCGTGGCAGGCACCCCAGAACGCGCGGGTCACGGCGTCGCGGCCCGGCGGTTCGGCGCCCTCGACGACCTCCTTCACCCGGTCCAGCAGACCGAGGGTCGCGGCGTCCATGAGCGTCGTGCACGCGCCCAGTTCGACCAGCCGGTGCGCCGCCCGCCACTGTCCGAAACCGCGGGCGTCGGCGAGGGGTGTGCCGCCGCCGATCACGGCACCGGTGGCCTCGATGTCGGAGCCCGCCTCGACGAGGGCGTCCAGTACGGGCACGTCGTTGCTGCTGGCCGCCCAGTGCAGCGGGGTCTCCGAATGGGCGCCCTCGAAGCGGGCGTTGGGGTCGGCGCCCGCCTCGACGAGGGCCGCGACGACCGCGGGGCCGTTCGGGTAGTGGCCGGGCCAGTCCGCGGCGATGTGCAGCAGGCTGCGCGTCCCCGCTCCGGCGCCGCGCCGCACGATCCGCGTGTCGGCGAGGCCGGGGTGTTCGGCGAGGCACTGCCGGAGTGTGGCCAGGTCACCGCCGCGGATCGCCTCGGTCACCGCGACGGCGAGCGGATCCTGCGAGTCGAGCGTCTCCATCTCACGCCTCCTGCCGAGGACGCCCTGTCCGGGGCGTCCTGCTCGGGATCGGAACGATGCGCCTGGGGTGAGCCTGCCAGAGACGGAGATACGGCGTGGCGCCGGGCTCCCGGAAGAGCCCGGCGCCGGCTCGTCAGGACGCGTCGATCCCGTTCGTGCACGCGGCCCCCGGCTCCGGGGTCTGCGCGCCCTGCACGTACTTCGTGAGGAACTGCTGGACCCGCGGGTCGGACGCCTTGTCCACGGTCAGCTGCTTGCCCCAGGCCGACAGCATGATGGCCCCGGCCTGGTCCTTCACCGGACTCATCAGCGTGTACGGGGTCTTGGCGACCTTGTCGGCGAGAGTCTTCACATCGGCATCCGCGGCCTTGTCGTTGTACGTCACCCAGACCGCGCCGTGCTCCAGCGAGTGCACCGCGTTCTCGTTCGGTATCGCCTTCGTGTAGACCGAGCCGTCACAGGTCATCCACGCCTGGTTGTGGTCGCCGCCGACCGGCGGGTTCATCGGGTACGACACGGCCTTGGCGACATGGTTCTGCGTCAGCTTCTTCGCGTTCCAGGACTTCTCGCCCTTCACGGGCTTCTTCACGGCCGCCTGCTGCTGCTCGTCCTTGTCGTTCGCCTTGTTGATGCCGTAGGCGCCGAAGGCGACAAGACCGGCGACGATGACCGTGCTGACCGTGATCGTGAGGACGCGGTTTCTGCGCTCGCGGGCCTTCTCCGCCCGCCGAAGCTCCTCGACGCGCGCCTTGCGCGCCGCGGACGCCGACTTCTTGCTGGTCTTGCTCATGGGAATGCGTTCCTTGTCCCCGCCGCGCCGGTTCCTTCGGGCGGCGGTGGGTGAGGGGTCGGACAGACGTCGTCGGGCATGGACGTCGGTCTAGATCCGCTGCACCTGGAGGACATGGAGATCGGGAGCGCCCCGCGCGGGCGGCAGGACGGGGACGTGCGAGGCGACGACCGGGCGCGCCACGACCGGCATACGCGGCAGCACCGCCGGCAGGGGATGCGCCCCCACGGGCAGTACGGCCCGCGCCTCCCGGGTGGGCAGTCCGCAGCACCGGTCGTGCTCGGCGGGGGAGCCCAGCCGTTCCTGCGCGATGGAGACGGTGACAACGGGATCGGCGACCGGGGCCGCCCGGCCGTGCGAGGGCACGTACCCCAGACACATCACCAGCGCCGCGAGCAGCACGGCGAGGGCAGGGCGCAGCACCGCGTCCCGCGTGACGCGGTGCGGTCCTCGGGGCGTCCTGCTGCTCATCACGGTGATGGTATGCGGTGCGCGCGAGAGCGTTTCGCGGACCCCGCAGATCGGCCGGACACGCACCTCCGCCCAGTGCGGAACATGCCCCCGGTCGTGAGTAGACACTGTCTACTCACGGCTGGTAGACAGTGTCCATGACCGAACAGGAGGCGGGACTTCGAGCCCGTTTGGTGGCCGTGGGCGTGGACCTGGTGACCCGGGAGGGAGCGCAGGCCCTCTCGCTGCGGGAGATCGCCCGCAGGGCGGGTGTCTCGCACGGTGCCCCGCGCCGCTACTTCCCGACCCACCTGGAACTGCTCTCCGCGATCGCGCATGAGGGCTTCGCCGAACTGGGGGCCGAGGTCGCCGACGAGCTGCGGGGCGGCCAGGGGCCGGGGGATGGTGAGGAACCGGGCAGCGGCGACGATGACCCGCGTGCCCAACTCGCGGCGCTGGCCCGGATCTACGTCGACTTCGCGCTGTCCCACCGCGGTATGTACGAGCTGATGTTCCGTCACGACCTGCTGGAGAGCAACAACCTGGGCCTGCGCGAGACCAGCCTGCCGCTCTTCAACTCCCTTGTGGACCTGGTGAGTCGGGTACGCCCAGACGTGCGGGCGCCGGACGTGGCGGGCGCCCTCTGGGCGAACCTGCACGGCATCGCGCAGTTGTGGGGCTGGGGCAGTCTCCAGCTCGCGACGGGGGCCGACGGCGTCGAACCCCTCGTACGGGCCGCGCTGGACGCCCACCTCGGACCGGAGGCCCGGTGAACTCGGCGCGCGACCAGCGCCTCACGCTCGCCGCAGGCATCACCGGAGCCGCGCTCGTCGCCCTCGACGGGACCGCGCTGACCGTGGCGCAGCCCAGCCTGCGGCACGACCTGGACGCCTCGTTCGTCCAGATGCAGTGGACGAGCACCGGCTATCTCATCGCGGTCGCGAGCCTGCTCGTCTTCTCCGGACGCCTCGGCGACCGGTACGGACACAGACGGGTCTTCGCCCTCGGAATGCTGGGCTTCGCCGTCACCTCGGCGGCGATCGGCCTGGCGCCGGGCGTGGGCTGGGTCATCGGACTGCGCGTCGTTCAGGGGGTGTTCGGCGCGCTGCTGCAACCGGCGACCCTGGGAATGCTGCGCGCCGCGTATCCGCCCGACCGCCTCGGTATGCCGATAGCCGTTCGCACCAGTGCCATCGGGGCCGCCGCCGCGCTCGGCCCGCTGCTCGGCGGGGCGCTGGCGACCCACTTCGGCTGGCGGTCGGTCTTCTTCCTGGGGCTCGTCCCGGCGCTCGCGGCGGTGCTCCTCGCCCTTGTGGCGCGGGTGCCGAGGGAGGCCTCGGACGTGCGCCTCGACCTGCCGGGAGCGTGCCTGCTGGGCGTGACGCTGGTGTGCCTGGTCCACACCCTCGTCGGTCTGCCGGACACCGGCTGGACGGCCGCGAGCGCGCTCGGACTCCTCTGCACGGCTGCCGCGTGCGCCGCCTTCGTCCGCCACGAGCGGCGTACGACAGTGCCGTTGGTGCCGCCCGAGGTGTTCCGCTCGACCACCATCACCTCGGCACTCGGTGTCCTGCTCACCGCGTCGGCGGTGCTGTTCGGCACGCTGTTCCTCAGCACGTACTACCTCCAGGACGTCCTCGGCCTTGACCCTCTCCACGGCAGCCTGCACGCGCTGCCGCTCGCGGTGGCCATGGTGGTCGGCGCGCCGGCCTCGGCCCTGCTGCTGCGGCGGTACGGTCCGCGCCGAACGACCGTGGTGGGCATGGTCGTTGTGGCCCTCGCCACGCTTCTGATGTCCCGGCTCGACCAGACGTCGGGCTCCCTGGCGATCGGCGGCTGCTTCCTGCTGCTGGGGGCGGGCTTCGCCCCCGTGATGGTCACCGCGACGGCGGTCGTCGTGCGGGAGGCCTCCGTGCGGTCGGCGGGCGTCTCCGGCGGACTCCAGCAGACCGCGATGAACATCGGTCCGGCCCTCGGGGTGGCCGTGGCCACGACGCTCGCACCGGCCGGTGCCTCCGCGAGGGGAACCGCGCTGGTCGTCCTCGCCGCGGTCGCCGCACCGGGCGCGCTGCTGGCCGCCGGACTGCCTGCCGCGACAGTGGAAAGACGCCCGGACCCCGCCGTGGGCCCGGGCGCCAGAAGTACGGCCGGTCACCCGTAGAACGGCCCCGGCGTACTCCACGTCGTCGTACCGAAGACATTCGCGTCGTCAATGCTGATGTTGACGTTGCTGACCTTCAGCCCGTACTGGGTCGCGGTCATGCCGGCTGGGCAACTCACCTCCACAGGAGCGAAGTTGACGAAGAAGTGCGGGCCGAACTCGCCCTCGTAGTTCCGGTGCCTGGACAGGATCCAGTTGCTGTCCGGCTCGTAGTACGTCGAGCCGAGGCGCTGCTGCTCGGTGCGGACGACGAAGCTCGTGCCGTGGTCGAAACCGCCGTCGGGGCGCAGGCACCCGAAGGTACGGGCGGTGTCGGCGTGCGCCTGGAAGTAGTTCCCGGTGCTGTTGAGCCCGGCCAGATAGCCGGGCTGGTTGCGGACGTTGTGCAGGACGACGCCGAGCTTGAAGCCCCCGCAGCCCGCCGACGGGTCGTAGTCGTGGTAGATCAGTTGGCACTTGCGGTCGCCGAAGTAGGCGGTCGGATCCGGGTTGTAGGGCTGGGGCACCACGGTCCCGTAGAACTTCACGGTCGCCGAGACGCCGCCCTCGGTACCCGCCGGGATCTCCACGGTGGTCGTGGCGTGGGCGGCGCCCGTGCCGGTCAGGACCAGAACGAACCCGGCGAGCAACGCGACGATCAGCCGTGCCGGATGTCTCAGCACACGCTTGTTCCCCATAGCTGACTTCCCCCCTGTGCATGTCATGCACATTCACGCGAACGGTGACCAGCGCACGCTAGCGGCACCACCGCCCCATGAGGGGACAAACAGCCCAGCCCTCACAACCGGAACGCTCACGCGCCGGACTGGATCAGGTCGTGCCGAACTGGATCAGGGCATGCGTCCCGCTCGTGCGCCATGCCTCCTCGCCCGCGTCCAGCTCCTCCAGCGTCCGGGGCGCGAGTCCGGTCACGACGTCCGACTTGAGCGTCCGCAGTGCCGCCACCGGGCCCGGGAAGTACGCGGTGGCCTCGGCGAACGGTGTCGTGGCCGGCCAGTGGCGGTCGCCCACCAGACGGCGGTAGTTGAGATCGCCCTTCATCACGGTGAGCGTGGCGGACGCGAAGTCCTCCCGGAGGTCGGCCGGCATCCGCTCGTAGGGATGCGGCGCGCACGAGAACGGGTGGGTGCGCAGGATCAGCCGGCCGCCGGCGACGGCCTGCCGCAGCCGCTCGCCGACCTCCGCCGCGTGTCCGGACGCCCCGGTCATACGGTCGAGACAGGCCAGGGTGTCGGTGGTGGTGGCGTCGGAGACGTAGTACGGGTACGGCTTGAGGTGCAGGACGACGGTGGCCGCCCGCCGCGTGGTCAGGAGATGGTCGGCGAGGACGAGGTCGGGAAGCAGTTCGGGACCGGCGTTGTCGGCGACCAGACAGACCTTTCCGGGCTCACCGTCTTCGAGGCTCTCGAGCAGCGCGGCGGAGTCGTCCACGACCAGGCCCGTCACTCGCTCGCCCAACCCACCTGCGCCCGCGGACAGTTGGAAGCCCAGATCGGCCCGGTTGCCCCAAAGGGAGGAGAGCAGGAGCGTGCGGTCCTGTTCCTCCGCCGGGAGTTCGGGCAGGCGGTCGAGCGCGGAGAGCTCCTCGTCGACCTTGGAGCTCGTGAGTTCGGCGTTCTTGAAGGGGGCGAAGGGGTCGATGCCTTGCCACGGCCCCGGTGTGAAGTGGCCCAGGGCGGCCAGGAGTTTGCGGTAGAAGAAGCTCTCCGCCCACAGGAATGGCACATCCGGCCAGCGCTGCCCGTAGTGGGGCTCATCCAGCCACCGCTCGGCGCCGGGCTCACTGTCGTCGAGCCGCTCGATGACCCCTTTGGTGATCTCCTCCAGGAGGGCGTCCAGCGCCCGCTGCCGCTCGGGCGGATACGGAGTGGCCCGCCGCACGCGCTCGATGAGGGCCGGGTGCCGCTCGTCCAGCACACTCCGGGCGAAGGAGCCGGGGGAGCTGACGATGACGGGTGCGTGATCGGAGCTGTGGCTGCTGGGGCTGGGGCGCGTCATGCCCCCCAGTAAACCGCTCCCTCACACGGTGACGTCGGTTCCCTTCCCGGTGGGCAGCCAACGGAAGCGGTCGCGGATGTCGGCCGGAGCACCGGAAAGCTCCGCCTCTATGGCGCTTCGGCCCTCCTGGAAGTGGCCCCAGCCCTCGTAGTGCACGGGCAGGACCGTGTGCGGCCGGAGCTCGCCGCACAGAGCGACGGCCCCCGCCGCGTTCATCGAGTAGCGGACCGGACCCGTCAGCGGAAAACGGACGCTGCCCAGATGCAGCAGGGCGGTTCCCACGTCCAGACGGCGGGCCACCTCCCGTACGCCCCCGTACAGGACGGTGTCGCCGGAGATCCACAGCACGCCGTGCCGCTGGCCCTCCCAGCGGAGTGCGAAACCGATGACGTCCCCGGTGATCGGCCGGGACAGTGGTGGTCCATGGCGGGCCGGAGTCGCCGTGACGTCGATCGCCGGGCGGCCGGGCGCCTCCAGCCGCGTGCTCGTCCAGGCCGCAAGACCCCGCGCGTTGCCACCGAGCCTGCCCGCTCCGGACTGCGTGGTCAGTACGGTGCCGACGCCCGGCAGCAGGGCACGCCCCGCCGTGTCCAGGTTGTCGCCGTGGTGGTCGTGGGTGAGCAGGACGGCGTCGATCGGCGGCAGGTCCGCGACGGCGAGGGCGGGGCCCGCCAGCTTGCGGGAGGAGGTGCCCCAGCCGAACGCGTAGCGGCCGCCCGGCGGATCGAACGTCGGGTCGGTCAGCAACCGCCAGCCGTCGGCCTCGATCAGCGTGGTCGGACCCCCGATGTGCGTGACACGGACCTCGGTCATGCGGTGACCCCCTCCGACGGCATGCGGTGATCCCTTCCGATCCCGTTCCGGTCGCTACCGGTCGCTACCAGTGGCCCGGGGCGGCCTGCGCGGCCTGCGCGGTCGCCCCGGGCGCGCCGGCTGCGCTACTTGGCGTGCTCCACGGCCCAGGACAGGGCGTGGTCGGCGATCTCCTCCCAGCCGGGCGAGGCCGGCATGAGGTGCGGCTGTCCCGGATACACCTTGAGCTCGGTGACGGTCTTCGACTTGTAGTGCTTGGCGTTGGACTGCTGCACCTTCGGCGGCATCAGATGGTCCTCCTCGCCGGAGAGGAACAGCAGCGGGGCCCGGTCGTCGTTGTGGTAGTTGACCCAGATGTCCTGGTGGCCGGGCTGGAGATTGGCCAGCACGCTGTTCCACAGGATGCGGCCCGAGGCGGGGATCGCGTACCGCTCGTACAGCGCGCGGGACTCCTCCTCGGGGAACGTGTTGGTGAACGCGTAGTGCCACTGCTCGAAGGTGAGTCCGACCGCCTTGTGGTGGTTGGCCGGGTTCTTGAGTACGGGGAACGTGGACTTCACCTGGCTCGGCGGGATCACCCGTACGCCCTCGGTGGGCGCGGAGTTGATGGCGACGCCCGCCGCGCCGAAGCCGTGGTCGAGCAGGACCTGGGTGAAGGCCCCGCCGGCGGAGTGGCCGATCAGGACGGGCGGCCGGTCGAGTCCGCGGATCACGGTGGCGAGGCTCTCGACGATCCGGGGCGCGGTGATCGCCTCGATCGGCGCAGGGTCGGCGTTGAGCGCCTCGACCTCCGCCTCGAACCCGGGGTAGGCGGGCGCGATCACGCGGTAGCCCTGCTTCTCGTAGCGGTCGATCCAGTGTTCCCAGCTGCGGGGCGTGACCCAGAAGCCGTGGATCAGGACGATGGTGTCCGGCTTGCTCATGGGCTTTCCTTCCGGGAGGTCAGCGGGTTGCGTGGTGGGCGGCCAGGATCTGGCGGACGACGACGGCCGGGCGGGACATCATCACGACGTGCGAGGCCCCCTTGACCTCGACGACCCTGCTCCCGGCGCGCTGTGCCATGAAGCGCTGCACGGCGGGCGGGATGACCTTGTCGGCGGTCGGGATGACATACCAGGACGGCAGCGATCTCCAGGCCGGTACGCCGCTCTTGCCCGCCAGACCGCCGACGCTGCCCGGGCGTTGGGCGGCCGCCATCAGCCGGGTCTCGGAGCGCGGCAGATCGCCAGCGAAGACCTCACGGAACTTCGCCGGGTCGATGTAGCCGTCGAGCCCGGGATCATCGGCGGGCGCGTCGGCGGGCAGTGGGAACGGGCGGGTCACCAGGGCGCCGGGCAGCTCACTGCCGGGGAACTGCTCAGCCAGCTGCAGCGCGCTCTCGCCCTCGTCGGGGGCGAACGCGGCCACGTACACCAGCGCCTTGACGTTCGCGTGGCCGCGCCCGGCGTTGGTGACGACCTCGCCACCGTAGGAGTGGCCGACCAGGATGACCGGGCCGGGGATCGTGTCGACGATGCTGGAGACGTACGCGGAGTCCCCGGCCAGGGTGCGCAGAGGGTTCGCGGCGGCGATGACCGGGAAACCGGCGTCCTGCAGTCCGGCCATGGTCCTGTACCAGCCGGACGCGTCGGCGAACACGCCGTGGACCAGGACGACGGTCGGCCTGGCGCCGCCGGCCGCGGGTCCGGCACCGGCTGCCGACGCGGTGGGCAGCGCGCCGCCGAGGCCGAGCGCGCCGGTGCCGGCCGCGAGCATGCCGCCGAGGACGCGGCGGCGGGGGTGACGGTCGGACGTCATGTGATGAGCTCCTTCTGGGTCGGGGCATGTCGGTGGCAGGGCATGCGGACGGAGCTTCGGGCGTGCCTCAAAGTGCCCTATCGGTACGTGAGTTGCGCCGCACGGGTGCCTGCGAGGTTCCTCAGGAAGTCGTCAGGAAGCCCTCAGGAGTTGAGGAACTCCAGCAGATCGGCGTTGAGTTGTTCCTTGTGGGTGTCGGTGATGCCGTGCGGCGCGCCCGGATAGACCTTGAGCGAGGCGTTCTTGATCCGGGCCGCGGAGGCCTTGCCGCCCACTTCGAACGGCACGACCTGGTCGTCGTCGCCGTGGATGACGAGCGTGGGTACGTCGAAGGCGTCCAGGTCGGCACGGAAGTCGGTGGCGGAGAAGGCCGCGACGCACTCGTACGCGTTCCGGTGTCCGGCCTGGAGCCCCTGGCGCCAGAACGCGTCGCGGATGCCCTGGGACGGGGCGGCGCCGGGCCGGTTGCCGCCGAAGAACGGCCCGTCGGCCAGGTCGCGGTAGAGCTGCGAGCGGTCGGCGACCGAACCGGCGCGGATCGCGTCGAACACCTCGACCGGCACTCCGCCCGGGTTGTCGTCGGTCTTGAGCATGAACGGCGGTACGGCGGAGACGAGCACGAGCTGGGCGAGTCGGGCGGTGCCGTGCCGGCCGACATAACGGGCCACCTCGCCGCCGCCGGTGGAGAATCCGACGAGCGTCGCGTCCCGCAGATCGAGCGTGTCGATGAGCGTGGCCAGGTCGTCGGCGTACGTGTTCATCTCGTTGCCGAGCCAGGTCTGGCTGGAGCGGCCGTGGCCACGCCGGTCGTGCGCGATGGCGCGGAAGCCGTTCGAGGCGAGGAACAGCTGCTGCGCCTCCCAGCTGTCCGCGTTCAGGGGCCATCCGTGGCTGAGAACGACCGGGCGGCCCTGTCCCCAGTCCTTGTAGTGGATCTGTGCCCCGTCGGAGGCGGTCACGTACGGCATGGGGGGATGCTCCCGTCTGTGGGTTCGTTCCGACCTCCCGATCGTCGGGCGGGGCAGGTCGTCCCCGAATCCCGTGGAGCGCGTAGTCGTGAACCGGTTCAGAGGTCCGGGGTGCGGGCGAGTTGGCGCCGGGAGGTGACGTCGAGCTTCCGGAAGATCTTCCTGAGGTGGTAGTCGACGGTGCTCGCGCTGATGAACAACTGGGCGGCGATCTCGGCGTTGGTCGCGCCCGAGCCGGCGAGACGGGCGATCGTGAGCTCCTGCGGGGTCAGCGAGTCGGTCGTGCCGGCCGGACCGCGGTGGGGGTGCTCGCCCGTGGCGGCGAGTTCCTGGGCGGCGCGGGCGGCGTAGCCCATGGCACGCATGGTGTCGAACATCGCGACGGCCGTGCGCAGTTGCTCACGGGCGTCCTTACGACGCTTGCGGCGGCGCAGCCACTCCCCGTACAGCAGATGGGCGACGGCGAGATCGGAGCGGGCCCGCGTCCTCGACAGCAGGTCGATCGCCTCGCGGTACAGCGGCTCGGCGTCGGCGGCGGGGGCGAGCAGGGCACGCGAGCGCGCCAGCAGACCCAGGGCCCAGGGGGTGCCGGTCGCCGTAGCCCTGGACGTGAGGGTGCGCAGTGTCGCCGTGGCGAGGACGCGGTCGCCGCAGCGGATGGAGGCCTCGACCAGCCCTGGGAGCAGCCGGGAGTGGTACCCGATCAGGTCGTGCTCGATCAGCTCGTGGGTGATGGCGCGGGCCCGGGCGTAGTCACCGCTGCCGAGAGCCACGATCACCATGCCGATGCGGGCGATGGACTCGACCGCGCCGTTGCCCAGCCAGGTGCCGGCCTCCATCGATCCGCGCAGGACGGCTTCCAGGTTCTCGGACTCGGCGCGCCAGGCGACCAGTTCGGGATGCCGGTAGAGCGCCCACATGTCGTCGGTGGCCCCGATCGCCGTGCGGATCAGGGTTCCCTGGGCCTGCACGTCGTCGGCCGTCGCCAACTGGCCGAGGATGGTCTCGTGCATCACCCAGCAGTACAGGGCGTTGTCCAGTTGCAGCAGGGCGCCCGTCCTGCGGGCCACGTCCGCGGCGCGCTCCATGACCGCGCTCTGCGCCTGTTCGTCCCACAGCATCATCGAGAGCGTGACGGTGGGCAGATAGGCCCGCAGCACCGACTCGTCCGACGTCCGCGGGTCCACCAGCACCGCGTGGGCCCTGCGCATGTGGGGCACCGCGCGTTCGTAGCCGTCGGTGACCAGGACGGAGAACGCGCGCAGCACGAGGTCGACGCCGTGCGCGGGCCTGTCGCGGGGCAGCAGTTCGTCGATGGCCCGGGCGATCTCGGCCACCGTCGTGTCCCGGATGAGGTGCTCGGCTGTGATGGCACGGTCGACCGCCCTCAGCAGGGCCTCCCGGGCGAGATCCGGTGCCCCTTCGGCGAGGGCCCGCGCGGCGAGCAGACACAGCGCCGGGGCGGTGGCGAACGCACCGGCGTCACCCAGCAGGATGACCGCGTGGGCCCGGACCAGCAGAGCGCGGCCCCGGCCCACCTCGCCGAGCAGCCCGACGTCGATCGAGTCGAGCAGCGACTCCGCCTGCAGCGGTGCCCCGGCGCGGAGCGCGGCCTCGGCCGCCGCGAGCAGCCGCCCGGCACGGACGTCGCCGTCCGGGGTCAGCTCGGTGGCCCGGGTGAGGAAGGTGGCACGCGCCGCGTAGCCGCCGCGGGCGCCGGCCCGGTCCGCCGCCCGCTCCACCTCGGCGGCGACGGTCTCGTCCGGGCCGATCGCGGCCGCCGCGAGGTGCCAGGCCCGCCGGTCGGTGTCCGCCGGGCGGTCGGTGACCTCGGCCAGCGCCCGATGCGCGCGACGCCGCTCGACGCTGGTGGCGCCGGCGTACACCGCCGACCGCACCAGCGGATGCCGGAACCCGGCGGTGGCGCGCAGCACCACGAGGCCCGCCATTTCGGCCGGTCCGCAGGCGTCGGCGTCGACACCGAGGAGCCGCGCCGCGTCCGTGACGTATCCGAGGTCGCCGCCCGGTTCGGCCGACAGGAGCAGCAGCCAGTTCCGCGTGGGCTCCGGCAACTCACCGACCCGGCGCAGGTAGTGCGCCTCCAACGTGCCGCCCACCGGCAGGGGTTCGGGCAGCGCGAGAGAGCCTGAGAGCTGGTGGGCGGACAGCTCCTGCCCGAGATCGGCCAGGGCGAGGGGATTTCCGGCGGTCGCCGTCACGATCCGCGCCGCGACCCGGGCGTCGAGCTGTCCGGCCACGGCCTCCCGCAGCAGCTCCAGCGCGAACGGCTCCTCCAGGCCGGTGACTTCGGTGACGGGCAGGCCCGCGGGTATGTCGAATCCGGTCCGTGCGGCGAACAGCAGGCCGACACCCTCCGCGTGCACCCGGCGGCCCACGAAGGCGAGCACGCCCAGGGACTCCTCGTCGAGCCACTGCGCGTCGTCGACGAGAGCCAGTACCGGCCGCCGTTTCGCGGTCTCGGCGAGCAGGGTGAGCGTCGCGTGCCCCACCAGGAACCCGTCCGGGGGCGGGCCGTCGGCCAGTCCGCAGGCCACCCGCAGTGCCGTGTGCTGAGCCGCGGGGAGCACGCCGGGCTCCTTGATCCCGTCGAGCAGGGGGACGAGCAGCCGGTGCAGCGCGGCGAACGGGAAGCCGGACTCCGCCTCCACACCCACGACGCGCAGCACCCGTAGCTCGGCGGCCTCGGTCACCGCGTGCTCCAGCAGGACGGTCTTGCCGATGCCGGCGTCGCCCCGCAGTACCACCACACCGCTGAGTCCTTCGCGCAACTCCCGTACGAGTCGGTCGAGTTGGTCGCGTTCCTGGGCTCGCCCCTTGAGGGTCATGTCGAACGATTGAACCAGCGCCACGGCCACGATGGACGACAATGGGCACTATCGACTGTTTCAGTTGTGTGAACCGGCACAAATACCCGGTTCCGGCGATGACGGATCTCGGCCGGGCCGCACGGTGATCCTGTCCCTCGGCGCGGGCCGTGGGCTGCCGTCAGCCCCAGCTCTGCGAGTACTGGTTGCGGTAGCGCCTGCGTCCGCGTTCCGAGCGGATTCGGAGGGCCACCAGGGCGATCAGGCTGCCCGCGATGACGAACAGTCCGGGGCCCAGGCTCCTGAAGTCGGCGACCCGCTCCAGCGCGGAGGCCAGGCTGTCGGTCTCACCGTCGGGCACCGTGTCCACCGGTCCCGACCCGCCGGGCAGGACCGCGCCGCCGGGAGCGGTCGAGGACGTGCCGGGAGGAGCCGCCGCGCCCGCGCCGTTGTTGGCGCTGCCCGTGCTCCCGGAGGAGGGCGCCGCCTGACCCGACCCGGGTTCGGTCACCAGCTTCACACCGAGCGAGTCCAGCGCCTTGGTGACCGGCTGGAAGAACGTCGTACCGCCGCTCTGGCAGTCCCCGTTGCCGCCGGAGGTGACACCCATGGCCAGTCCGTCGGCGAACATCGGGCCGCCGCTGTCGCCCGGTTCGGCGCACACCGTGGTCTCGATGAGTCCGGTGACCGTGCCCTGCGGGTAGTTCACGGTGGCGTTCAGTCCGGTCACCTCGCCGGACTGGAGGCCGGTCGTGCTGCCGCTGCGGAACACCTTCTGTCCGACGGCGGCGTCGGCCGCTCCCACGATCCGGATGCCCTCGCCGTTGCCGACGGCCACGAGGTCGGCGCCGCTGAGATCCACACCGGGGCTGTACTGCACGAGCGAGAAGTCACCGCCGGGGAACGAGCCGGACACGGTCGCCCCGACCTGCTGGCTGCCCTGCTGGTCCGAGAACCATGTCGTGCCCACCGGACCGCAGTGCCCCGCCGTGAGAATGAAGTTGGCCTGTCCGTTGGTCACGTTGAAGCCCGCCGAACAGCGCCCGGCGCTGGCGAAGAGCGGCGAGGCACCGTTCACCCGCGGGGTGAACGTACCCTCCGTGCGCTCCATCCGTACGGACTTGCCGAGGCTCTCGGCGACCTTGGCCAGCCGGTCCCACTCGGCGGCGGAGACGGTGGTGTCGGCCCGGACCACCACCTGGTTGGAGGCGTAGTCCATCGCCCATGAGGTTCCTGCCACCTTGGGCGCGTCCTTGAGGGTGTCGGTGGCGGAGCGCAGATCCTTCATGGCGTAGCGGACGACCTTGGGGACGGCACCCGCGCCACGTACGTCGGCCGCCGCCTCCTCGTCGGTCACCGCGACGACCGGGCGCCCCTTCGCGTCGATCCAACTGCCCGCCGTACGCGAGGTGCCCAGCTCGGCGACCAGTTCCTGGCCGGTCCGGGCGGCCCGCGTCTCGGCGTTCGGCGCCTTCGGATCGTTCGGCGTCTCGCTCGCCACGGCATGCGAGACCATCAGCCCCCCGCACACCAGTCCGCCGATTGCGGCGAACCGTGCGATCCGCTGAACGTTCCGTCGTGCATGCCTCATCCACGGCTCCCGTGCGACTGTCCTGACCCAGCGTCACTGCTGTGGGCGTTCCCGTGAGCTGAACGCCCTCCTTCAGTACGTGCCTCCCCTCGGTCTGGTTCACCGGCCCGGCCGAGTGTTCGTCAGTCGGCGTGAACTCGCCTGTAACCCCGGCCGTCCCGCCGGACATAGGTAGGTGCGACGGACAGTCGGCAACACTGCGGGGGATGAAGGGAGACGGGTGTGCCGGGAGACGGAGACCCTTCCGAAGAGACGCCTTCCGAACGGACACCTACTGAAGGGACACCTTCCGAAGGGACGAACGAAGCCAGGCTCAGCGCCTTGTTCGAGGCGCACTACCGGCAGGTGCTGCGCTTCGCCGAACGGCGGGCGGGCGACGCGGAGACGGCCAAGGACATCGCCTCCGAGACCTTCGTCGTCGCCTGGCGACGCCTGGACAAGGTCCCGGACACGCCGGAGGAGTCGCTGCCCTGGCTGTACGGCGTGGCGCGAAACGTCCTGGCCAACGAGCAGCGCGGCCTCAGACGCGGGGGCAGGCTGAGCGCCCGGCTGCGGCGTACGACACCGGTGGCGCCGGCCGCGCCCGACCACGCCGAGGGAGTGGTCACCGGCCTGCATCTGCGCGAGGCCCTCGGCACGCTCTCGGAGCGCGACCGGGAGGCGCTTCAACTGGTCGGCTGGGAAGGCCTGGACACCCAGCAGGCGGCGCTCGTCGTCGGCTGCTCGGCACGGGCCTTCGCCGTACGGCTGCACCGGGCACGCCGACGGCTGGAGAGCGCGCTGGCACGTACGGAGCAGGAGGAGCCGCGGGGGCGGCTCCGTGAACTGGACGGGGAGCTGGGGGAGTTGGGTACTGGTCTGCGGCTGAAGGGGAGGCGGACATGAGGGCACGTGAGGAGACGGCTGAGACGGAGGCCCGGGTACGTCAACTGATGGGCCCCGCCGACCCGTTGGCCGACCCGTTGGCCGACCGGGTGGTGACGGGTGAGGCGGACCGGATGGTCCTGGCCCGGGTGCTCGCCACGGATCCGCGCCCGAGCAGGTGGCGCCGGGCCGACGCATACCGGCCGCGGCGCAGGCGTGGCTGGGTGGTCGCGGTCGCCACGGTTGCGGCTCTGGCGGGGGCGGGACTCGCCGCGCAGGCGTCGGGGATCATCCCGGACAACGTGATCTGGGGGCTGAACCGTGCGGGCCACGGACCTGGCGCCGAGGGTCTGGAGGCCGACATCGCCAACGCCCGAAAACTGTTCCAGGGCAAGGCACCGAACGGCGATCTGCTGGAGTACTGGCAGGCGCCCAACCCGTCCGGCGGTCAGTGCGCGTATCTGCGAGTCATCGACGCGAAGAGCGGCGGGTCCGACGGCGAGTCGAGCTGCTTCCGGGGCGGTGAGAGCTACGACCCGCCGGCGGTCTGGGCCGAGGCCAACACGACCGCCGTGGACGACTGGACCGCGCTCTACGGCAGGGTGCCCGACTCGGCGGTGAGTGTCCGGGTGACGTTCGAGGACGGCGGGGTCGTGGGACCGGTCGAGGCCGACGCGCGCCACTACTTCCTGACGTTCCTGCCCCACCACGAACGGAGCAACTGGGACTGGGCGGCCTACAAGACCGAGGCACTGGACGCGGAGGGGAAGGTAGTCGCGACCGAGCACTCGTACCGCTGACCGCTGAGGGGCGCATTTAGGGGGCGAGTCCGAGGGGGCGCATCGGAGGGGGCACATCCACGGGGGTGGTGTGCCCCCTCCGGGCGTTGTTGCCGAAACGGCAACGTCCCTCGCCCCCTCCAGGGAGCGGAGCAATGATCGGTAGCAGTACATCCCAGTCCGAGGAGGACCCATGTCGCAGGCCGCAGACCCGTTCACCCCCGCGGGCGCCCAGCATCGGCTGGTGGACGTCCCCGGTGGCCGTATCCACCTCGTGGAACAGGGCACCGGCCCCCTTGTCCTGCTGGTCCACGGCTTTCCCGAGCTCTGGTACTCGTGGCGCCACCAGCTCCCCGCACTCGCCGAGGCGGGTTACCGCGCAGTCGCCATCGACGTACGCGGCTACGGGCGCTCGTCGGTGCCCGACGCCGTCGAGGCGTACCGCATCGGCGCGCACGTCGAGGACAACGTCGCCGTCGTCCGCGCCCTCGGCGAGGAGACCGCAGTGATCGTCGGCCACGACTGGGGCTCGACCATCGCCGCCGACTCCGCGCTGCTCAGGCCCGATGTCTTCTCCGCGGTGGGACTGCTCGGAGTGCCGTACGCGCCGCGTGGTGGGATGCGCCCGTCCGACGCCTTCGCCATGATCGGCGGGGACGAGGAGTTCTACGTCCGCTACTTCCAGGAGCCCGGCCGGGCCGAGTCGGAGATCGAGCCGGACGTACGGGCGTGGCTGACGGGCTTCTACGCCACGCTGTCCGCGGACACCATGCCCGAGTCGGGCGAGGCCGGCGTCTTCTTCGTCCCGAAGGGCGGCAAGCTCTCCGACCGGTTCGTGAAGGACCGGCCGTCCTGGCTCTCGGACGACGAACTCGACTTCTGCGTGGGCGAGTTCGAGCGCACCGGATTCACCGGCGCGCTCAACCGCTACCGCAGCATGGACCAGGACTGGGAGGACCTCGCCGAGTGGGACGGCGCCCCGATCACCCAGCCGTCGCTCTTCGTGGCGGGGCGACTCGACGCCTCCATCGCCTGGTTGGCCAGTGCCATCGAGGCGTTCCCCACCACACTTCCCGGGCTGGTGTCCTCGCACCTCGTCGAGGGCTGCGGCCACTGGGTGCAGCAGGAGCGCCCCGAGGAGGTCAACCGGCTGCTGACCACCTGGCTGCGTTCCCTCAACGCGTAGCCGCGACCAGCCCCGCCTCGTACGCGATGATGACGAGCCGCACCCGGTCCCGGGCGTCCAGTTTGGCGAGCAGCCGGGTCACATACGTCTTCGCGGTGGCGACGCTGATGGACAGCCGCGCGGCGATCTCGGTGTTGGACAGCCCGTTCCCGATGAGGGTGAGCACCTCGCGCTCGCGGTCGGTGATGCCCAGAGCCGTGCGGACGGCGGGTGCGGCGGACACGGGGCGCTCCGCGAACTCCCTGATGAGACGGCGTGTCACACTCGGCGCGAGCAGCCCGTCCCCCGTGGCGACGACCCGGATCGCGTCGAGGATGTCGTCCAGGGCCATGTCCTTGACGAGGAATCCGGCCGCACCCGCGCGCAGCGCCCCGTACAGATAGTCGTCATCGTCGAAGGTCGTCAGCATGATGACCTGGGTCCCGCCGGTTCCCTCGGCGATCAGGCGGGTGGCCTCGATGCCGTCCATGCCGGGCATGCGGATGTCCATCACCACGACGTCGGGGTGCTCGGCCCCGGCCAGGGCAACCGCTTCGGCTCCGGTGCCGGCCTCGCCGACGACCTCCATGCCGGTGGCCTCGCCGATCACCATGCGCAGGGCCGCGCGGACGAGAGGCTGGTCGTCGGCCAGGACGACCCGGACCGTCATCGCACACCCGCCGGTACGGGCAGCCGCGCCGCCACCCGGAATCCGCCCTCGGGGCGCGGCGCGGCCGAGAACTCCCCGTGCAGCAGGCCGACCCGCTCGCGCATGCCGAGCAGCCCGTAGCCGGTCGCCGCGGCACGCCCGGGGCCGTTCCCGCTGTCGACGACCTCGATGGCCAGCTCCTCGTCCCGGCAGTCGACGGTCACCCGGCAGGAGCGGGCACCGGCGTGGCGTACGACATTGGTGACGGCCTCCTGCACGATCCGGTACGCGGACATGCCGATCTCCGGGGGCAGTGCCTGCCGTTCGCCCTGCCAGCGGACCTCGACGCGGACGCCCGCGGCCGTCGTCCGCTCGGCGAGGCGGTCGATGTCGGCCAGACCGGGAGCGGGGGAGGGATCGAACGGAGTCGCCTCGGGGGCCCCGCCCGGTTCGGCCCGGCGGAGCGCGCCCAGCATCCGGCGCAGGCCTGACAGCGTCTCGCGGCTCGCGTTCTCGACCTCTCCGAGGGCCTCCCTCGCCAGCTCGGGCCGGGTGTCGATGACCCGCCGCGCGGCACCGGCCTGGAGGGCGACGATGCCGATGGTGTGGGCCACCATGTCGTGCAACTCCCTTGCGATCCGCAGCCGTTCGGCGGTGACGGCCTGGGCCGCCGCCTGGGCGCGCACCTGCTCGGCGTGCACCCGGGACTGGTGCATCGAGTCGCCGATGAGCCAGGCGATGACCGACATGAGGGCCACGATCAGCTCGGTCGTGGTTCCGATGCCCCATCCGCTCAGCACCCGGACGGCCAGGAATCCCGCGAGTGTGACAAGCGCCATGGAGACGGCGACGACCCCGGTCCGGCGGGAACGGGCCGCCGCGACGAAGTACAGCGTGAGATCGACCGCCAGGAACTGCAGCGGGGGTATCGCGTCCACGCTCAGCGCGCTCGTCCCGCCGATCGAACCGGCGAGCATCAGCGTCAGGGCCCACAGCGGCCGACGGCGCAGCAGGGCACCGCCGCCCAGCGTCAGGGCGGTGCCGAGCGCCAGGAGTGCCCAGCCCTCCCACTTGGTGCCACTGATGAGAACGGTGCGATAGGCGTCCGCCTCCTCCTGGCCGGGCAACCGGAAACGCATGAGCAGGGTGAGCGCCAGACCCGCGCACCAGATCACCGCCGTCCAGACGCCCGGCGGGATGCGCTTGAGCAGCGGAAGACGCGGTGTGGCGGGCATACGCCGATCGTAACGACGCGATCCGCGCAGGGCATCGGACCGTGGGTGTACACCTGTGGTCGACACCCGCTCCACGCGATTGTCGGCGCCGGTCCGATGCCGAACCGCCGTGCTCCCGGGGACCGTTGGACCCGTGATCGAAGTCAACGAACTGACGAAGCGATACGGCGGCACCACCGCCGTCGACCATCTGAGTTTCACGGTGCGGCCCGGACATGTCACCGGGTTCCTCGGCCCGAACGGCGCCGGGAAGAGCACCACCCTGCGACTCGTCCTCGGCCTGAACGATCCCACCGGCGGATCCGTCACCGTCGACGGACGCCGCTTCCGGGACCGCCCGCGCGGCCTGCGCCATGTCGGCGCGCTGCTCGACGCCCACGAGGTGCACGGCGGCCGCAGCGCCCTGGCGCATCTGACCGTGCTGGCCCGCTCCAACCGCATCCCGCGCCGCCGGGTGGACGCGGTGCTGGAGGAGGTCGGTCTCGCGGGCGCGCGGCGGCGCCGGATCGGCGGTTTCTCGCTCGGGATGAAACAGCGGCTCGGCATCGCGGCCGCGCTGCTCGGTGACCCACCCGTGCTGCTGTTCGACGAGCCCCTCAACGGGCTGGACCCGGAGGGGGTGAAGTGGCTCCGCGGCCTGTTCCACCGGCTGGCCGCCGAGGGCCGGACCGTGCTGGTCTCCAGCCATCTGATGTCCGAGATGGAGAACACCGCCGACCGACTCGTCGTCATCGGCCGCGGCGCGCTCATCGCCGCCGAGAGCCTCACGGAGTTCGCGGCCCGCGGCACCCGCCCGACCGTGACCGTGCGGACGCCGGACACCGCGGCGCTGACGGCGCTGCTCACCGGGGCGGGAGCGGAAGTGCGCCGGGACGCCGACACACTGACGGTGACCGGCCTGGACGCGGACCGGATCGGTGAAATCGCACTCCGGCACCGGGTGCTGCTGCGCGAACTCACCACCAGGACCGCCTCTTTGGAGGAGGCATTCATGGAACTGACCGCCGACAGCGTCGAATACCTCGCGGGAGAAGCCCGATGACCACCATCGACAAGGCCACGGTCACGGCCACGCTCGCTCCTGCTCGGGTCACCGAACCCCGCGCCCGGTTCCGTGACCTCGTCGCCGCCGAGTGGATCAAGCTGTGGTCGCTGCGCTCCAACACCTGGGCGTTCGTGATCGGCGCCCTGGCGGTCATCGGGTTCAACGTGGGGGCCGCCTGGGACACGTACCGCTACTGGACGGCGCGGGACGCGGGTTCCCGGGCCGACTTCGTCCGGGACGGGATCCCGCTGTCGATCGCCTTCACCGCCAACGCCGCCATGATCCTCATGCTCGCCCTCAGCGCCATCGGCGCCACGGCGATCGTGGGGGAGTACAGGACCGGGATGATCCGCACGACATTCACGGTCGTCCCGGCCCGGCGTTCGGTGATGGCGGCGAAGGTGTGTGTGATCACGGCCGTCACGACCGTGTTCGGCGCGGTCGTCGCGGCGGCCTCGTTCGGACTGACCCAGGCCGTCCTGTCCGGCCGGCACATCGGAGTCCCGATCGACCACCCCGGCGCGCTGCGCGTCGTCGTGGCGTCCGCGCTCCTGGCGCCGGTGTCCGCGCTCCTCGGTCTGGCCCTCGGCACCCTCATCAGGCACAGCGCGGCCACCATGACCGCCAACGTGGTGATCCTCCTGGTGCTGCCCCTGGTCTTCAGCGCCGACCGCCACTGGGCGGCCGTCGCCGACCACGCCCTGCCGACCGGCGCGTGGATCCGCCTGGCCGACGTCGACCAGCAGGGGGTCGCGTACCCCTGGACGCTCACCGGCGCCTGGACCGTCTACGCGGTCTGGGCCCTGGTCGCCGCCGCTGTCGCGGTGACCTCGGTGCAGCGCCGCGACCAATGACCGTCAGGACACGCGGATCACCACATGTGCGCCGTCCTTATGTACGTGCCTCGTGCAGGGCGGTGCGAGCGAGGCCGACGAAGGTCACGACCGACTCCCAGAACGGGCGGTAGCAGTCGTCGAACCGCTGTCCCGCCCCCTCCTCGCCCTCGATCATCGCGCGGAGCGCCCGCCAGTTGTCGCCGGTCGCGAGGCGGAGCCGGTCCGCGGCCGCGGCGGCCTCCGCCGACCCTTCCAGGTCCACCACCCAGACCCGCTGACGCAGCACGGCGTACTCGCCCTGAAGCCGTATCCGCAGATCCCTGAGGGCGGCGAGCCGCTCGACCGGGTCCTGGATCCGATCGGCGTCGGTGACCTTCCAGTAGAGGTCTCCCATGCGCTGGGCCTGCTCGATGACGTCCACGTACGCCGATCGCCGGGTCGCCCGGAGCCGGTCCGCCTGTACGGTCGCGGCGGCGGCGTCCGCCTGGATGCGGGCGGCCCGGTAGGTGCCGCGGCTGGTCACCCAGCTCGCGAGCACGGCGGTCCCGGCCGTCAGCGCGGCCACCCACAGTGTGCTGTCCCCCATGTCGAAGAGATCCTCAACCCTCAGGCGAGCCGGGCGAGTTCGTCGTCCGACAGGCTGATCGCGCCCGCGGCCACGTTCTCCACGAGGTGGTCCGGATCGCCGGTACCGGGGATGGCCAGGACGTGCGGGCCCCGGTGCAGTGTCCAGGCCAGCCGGATCTGCGCGGGGCTCGCGCCGTGGGCGCGGGCGATGTCGAGGACCTCGGCTTCGTGGGTGCCGTCGGCGCCCTTTCTGCCGCCCTCGCCGGCTATCGCGAAGAACGGCACGAAGGCGATGCCCTGTTCACCGCAGATCCGCAGGACGTCGTCGCCCAGCTCGGTACGGGTGTCGAGGGCGTACCGGTTCTGGACGCAGACCACCGGGGCGATGGTCTGTGCCTCGGCGAGCTGCTCCGCGTCGACGTCGGACACACCGAGATGGCGGACGAGCCCGGCCTCGCGCAGGGCGGCCAGCGCGCCGAAGTGCTCGGCGATCGAATGGCGGCCGTGCGTCCGGAGGTTGACCACGTCGAGGTGGTCGCGGCCGAGCTGGCGCAGGTTCTCCTCCACCTGGCCGCGCAGCTGCTCGGGCCTGGCCCAGGGCAGCCACTCGCCGGACGGATCGCGCCCCGGCCCGACCTTGGTGACGATGACCAGGTCGTCCGGATACGGGGCCAGCGCCGAGTTGACCAGCTCGTTGGCCGAGCGCAGGGACGAGAAGTAGAAGGCGGCCGTGTCGATGTGGTTGACGCCCAGTTCCACCGCGCGCCGGAGCACACCGAGCGACCGGTCGCGGTCGCTCGGCGTGCCCTGGTGGAAGGCGCCGCTCCCGGTCAGCCGCATGGTCCCGAATCCCAGCCGGTTGACCGTGAGGTCGCCGAGCCGCCATGTGCCGGCTGCCGCCGCGTTGATCGTCTCCGAGGTCATCTTCGGAGTCTTGCACGGAGGTTCGGACGATGGGGGTGGACGGTGAAAAGCGATCTTCACGGGCTCCACGGGCATGGATCGCGGGTGTGGACCGTCGGTATGGGTCTCCGGCGTGGCTCGCCGGCGTGGAGCCCGTCACCTAGGCGGGGCGCTCCGGCTCGCGCGTCCCCGTCAGATGCGCGAAGACGACGACATTGCTCCGGTAGCCGGTCCTTCGGTCGTACGCCCCGCCGCAGGTGATCAGTCGCAGCTCGGGACGCTTTCTGGCGCCGTACACCTCCTGGCTGGGGAACTGCTCCTTGTCGTACGTGCGGACGGCGTCCACCGTGTAGACGGCGGTGCGGCCGTCGGCGCGCCGGGCCTCGACGAGCCGGCCGGGCGTCAGTCCGCTCAGGCCGACGAAGACGGCGGGCCCGGTGGCGGTGTCGAGGTGGCCGACCACCACGGCGGTGCCCGCCTCTCCGGGCGAGGGGCCGCCCTCGTACCAGCCGACCAGTTCGGGTCTGTCCACCGGTGGAGTGGTGAGCTGCCGCTTCCGGTCCAGGCGCAGCCCGACGACCGGGGCCTCCAGACCGAGATACGGGATCCTCAGGACCGTCGCCCTGGACCGCGGGAGCGGCCGGGGCGCCGGGCCGGGGCGGCGGACGGGAGGCGGCACACGGACATGGCCGCGCCGGGGCTCGGGTGTCGCGGCGGCGGAGGGACCCGGGGCGGAGCGACCGGGAGCGGGGGAACCCGGGGACGCCTTGGCATCCCCGGGAGCCCGGGCGGGCGCGGCGGCCGATTCCGGAGGCCGACCGTCGTCCTCGGCCCACCAGACGCAGCCCATCACCAGCGAGAACGCCAGCACGGCCGTCCTCGTCAGCCGGTAGGCGCGCGTCCGGTACCAGGGACTGGGCGCGCGCCTACGCGGCGCCATCGGGCCGGCGGCGCAGCATCCGGAAGTAGACGAAGCCCGACACCCCGACCAGACCCAGCGCCGCCGCGGCGCCGACCGCCGACACGCTCGGTGGTTCGGCGAGACCGCCGCCGCCCGCGGGTACGCCCCCGTTGGGGCCGCCGGGTGCCGCGCCCTCGGGCCCGCCTGCGGGCGGGGTCTTGCAGTCGACCTTGAACACCTTGTGCTTGCCCGCGCCCTTGCCGTCCACGATCTGCCAGGTGAGCTTGTACTGGCCGTCGGGCAGGGCCAGCAGGCCGGTCGTCCGGCCGGTGCCGGTGGGCAGCGCGAGGGTGCCGGTGAGGGTGGCGCTTCCCCGCTTCGCCGGCTGGGGCTCGATGATCCAGGTGACGCCCTGCCCCCGGTCGAAGTTGAAGGCGGCGAGGTAGAACTGGCAGACCTTCGGGTTGTTGCGCTGGTCGGCGTCGGGCGTCGTGGCCGCGTGGATCTTGACGTCGCCGTTGTCGCCCGGGGCGGCGAAGGCGGCCGGAGCCCCCGCCCCGAGGAGGGCGGTTCCGGCGAGGGCGAGCGCCGTGAGAGCGGCGGCTCCCGTACGGGCGGTGGGGTTGGAGAGGGTGACGCGCGCCGTGCGGGCGGTGGGGGCGCAGGCGGTGCGGGGGAGCGGCGAGGCGGACATGCGAGATCCTCCGAGCGGGGTGATTGTCGTACAAATCGGCTCTTTGTCTGACTCCCTTTCACATTCCGCGTCCGAAAGCCCGGAGCATCGCTGACGAGTCGTCAGGGATCGCTCGTCCGGCCCAGGATTTCACTGGTCCAGAATCCCGCCGGAGCCCAGGTTCCCGCCGGGCCGGGCTCCCGCCGGGACCGCCCGCCGCCTACACTCGCCGCGTGGACAACGAAGCGCTGGAGCGGCTCGGTGCCGGCAAATACCTGCTGGTCACGAGCTATCGGAAGAACGGCACGCCGGTCGCGACCCCGGTGTGGGTGGTCCGTGACGGCGACACGCTCGGAGTCTGGACCGTCGCGGACTCGTGGAAGGTGAAGCGGATCCGCAACCGCGCCGACGTCCTGGTCGGCCCCTGCGACGTCCGCGGCAACCCGACCGGCGAGCAACTCCCCGCCACCGCCGAGATCTGCGACGCGGACGTCACCGCGCACTATCGCGGTCTCCTCGCCCGCAAATACGGCATCTCCGGCCGCCTCGGCCTGCTCGGCAGCCGACTGCGCCGGGGGAAGAACGGGACGATCGGGATCCGGGTGTCACTGGTGCCGTAGCCAGACGTAGTCGACGGGCTGTACGGCGTTCCAGGCCTCGGCCAGTTCCGGGCCGACGGGGACGAAGCCGGCTCCCCGGTAGCAGCGCAGAGCCCGGTCGTTGTCCGGGTGCACCCGCATGAACACGTCCGAGTGCCCGGAACCGCGGGCCTCGCCGAGCAGACCCCGGACCAGTACGCGCCCGAGGCCACGACCGCGGGACTCGGGCGCCACGATGATCCGCGCCAGCTCCACCTCGTCCTCCTGGGCGTCGACCCACAACTCCCCGTACGCGACAGGCCGTTCGTCCTCGACGAGCAGATGAGCCGCCACATCCGTGTCCCGCTGCCACGCCGCGACGGTCTCTCCGGCCACGGGGAACTCCCGCCGCCCGCACCACATCGCGACCTCCGTGGCGGAGACCGGCCAGTTCGCCACGGTCGTCGCGTGCGCGGTGCTGAAGGAAAGCAGATCCATGATGTGACTCCGTTCGTCCGGCTCCGCGGCCCTTGACCGGGCCGAGGGGATGCCTAGAGTGACCGGTGGTTGAACGGCAAACCGCTTTCGCGATGCCGGTGACACGCCGGCCACGCCCGTCGCGGCCGGCGTCCCATTTCATTGTGTGAGGAGTGTTCGCACACGTGTCGAGCCAGGAGAACCCCTTGGACCTGACGGCGATCGAGACCGAGAGGGCACGGATCCGGGATGCCTACCTGGCCCAGGACCGGCGGCCCAGTTCGGCCCGGGGTGTGCACCATGTCGCGCTGCTCTCCGGCGACGTCGAGAGGACGGTGCGTTTCTACCAGGAACTCCTGGAGTTCCCGCTCACGGAGATGTTCGAGAACCGCGACTACAAGGGCTCGACCCACTTCTTCTTCGACATCGGTCACGGCAACCTGCTCGCCTTCTTCGACTTCCCCGGCCTCGACCTCGGACCGTACGCGGAAGTCCTGGGCGGCCTCCACCACCTGGCCATCTCCGTCGAACCGGCGGCCTGGACCCGTCTGCGCGACCGGCTCGACGCGGCCGGGGTGGACTACCAGGAGGAGAGCGGCACCTCGGTCTACTTCCGTGACCCCGACGGAACCCGCGTCGAACTGATCGCGGATCCGCTGGGCGAGATGTACGGGACGAGCGTGCGGTGAGTCGCGGGGGACGGTTCGCGGTGCCGCGTCGGCGGCCTACTGCAGGCCTACCGCACTGTCGGTGACGGCGTCGGTGTCGGTGTCGGGGAGGTGCCGTCGGCCGGCGGAGTGAGAGCGACGACCGGTGCTCCGGGCTGGGGTGCGGGCGGCGTGACATCGCCGGCGGGCAGCTTCGGAGGGGTCGTCTCCTGGAAGAGGACCGAGTCGAAGTCGACCAGCCCGGTCTTCTCCAGGACGGATATGTGGTCCAGGACGGTGTCGTTGGCCTGGTCGGCCAGCTCACGGACCAGGCTGTTCTCGGTGGTGGCACGGATCTTCGCGACGGTCGGGAAGATCTGACCGTGGGTCACGCGCAGGATGTTGGCGAGGTCCGTGTCGAACTGCTTGCCGTGGTCCGCGGTCAGGGTCGCAACGAAACCCTGCTGCTGTGGGGACGCCTGGTTGGGCAGCGTGATCCCCAGCCGGGGAGCGATCAGCCGGCACTCGGCGTCGAGCGCGGCGTGGCCCGAGATCAGGTGCTCGCCCGCCGTTCTGACGGGCTGGGTCGTGCCCTTCGTCAGGGCCAGCTCTCCGGAGGGGAACTCCCACAGCCCGGCGGCGCGCACCTTGACGACGAAGTCGCGGTCCGCCTCCGTGAGCGGGCCGGTCGGGGTGCGGGCGATGATGCGCGACGGGGAACTCGACACGTTCTGCACTCCGAGCATCGCGGGGTACGCGAGCGCGGCGAGGGTCAACGTCAGACTGCCGACGACGAAGACCGTTCCCGCCGCGTTCCGGGACATACGCATGGTTCCTCCTGGCCCAGGACATCCGTCCCCGGGGTGGAGGCCCCGGGAACGCTGTTTCGCCCCGCGGTGAGCGGTGCGGATGCCGGGGAGTACGGCTGCGCCGGTTCAGGAGATCCTTTGGTCCGGGCAAAGACTGAGCCATGGAGGGCGGCCCCCGGAGCGGCCGGACCCTTGCGGCCAGCGGCCAGCGGCCAGCGGCCAGCGGACTTCGGACGGGCGGATGCCCAGCTGGCGGACTACGGTTTGCGGACTACGGCTTGCGGCCGACGCCGCCGAGGGCGATCACCTCGGACGGGATCGCGGCGGCGCCCGGGTCGGGCCGCCACTCCGCGAGCGGGACCACACCGGGCTCCAGCAGCTCCAAACCCTCGAAGAAACCGGCCAGTTGTTCCGGGCTGCGGAGGAAGTACGGGGCGGCGCCGCTCTCGTTGTAGCGCCGGGTGGCCTCGGCGTTGGCCTTGTGGGTGTCCACGCTGTCGTTGAACGCCAGGAAACTGCCGGACGGCAGGGCCTCCATCAGCCTGGTCACGATGGCCCGCGCCTCGTCGTAGTCGGCGATGTGCCCGCTGACCTGCATCAGGGTGAGCGCCACCGGCCGGGTCAGGTCCAGCGTCGTGGCCGCCTGCCGCAGGATGGCGTCGGGATCGTGCAGATCCGCGTCGATGTAGTCGGTCACCCCCTGCGGGGTGCTGGTCAGCAGCGCCCGGGCATGGGCCAGCACCAGCGGGTCGTTGTCGACGTAGACGATGCGTGCCTCGGGGACCACGCGCTGGGCTATCTGATGCGTGTTGTCCACGGTGGGCAGTCCGGTGCCGATGTCCAGGAACTGCCTGACACCCGCTTCGCCCGCCAGATGACGCACGGCCCGGCCGAGGAAGGCCCGGGAACCCCGGGCGAGTTCCTCGATGCCCGGGAAGAACTCACGGAACGCGTTGCCCACCTGATGGTCGACGGGGTAGTTGTCCTTCCCGCCCAGCCAGTAGTTCCAGATCCGGGCCGAATGCGGTACCGATGTGTCGATCTTCGACCACGGGCCCGCGGGTGCGGACGAATCGTGAGTCACTGAATAGCCTCCTCAGCACGCGCCGTCGCAAGTCTCACCACACAACGTAGAGCCGCGCTCCCGGCTGCCGGACCGGATCCGGCCAAGTGCCAGAGGCAAAGGCCGTCTCAGCGGAACTCGTGGACGAGCCGGATCTCTCCCACGATGTGGGAATTGAAGTCGTCGAGCTCTTCGGCGGGAACCCACAATTCGAGGATCGTCCGTCCGCCGGCCTGCTGGACGGGATACCGGTGCAGGAATTCCGACTCGACCTCGAACCGCGTGACGAAGCCGGCGCCGTCGTGCTTCACGTTCCAGTCCCGCGCGATCCTGATCGCGTAGTCCTCGTTGAGCACCGGGTAGAAGATGGGCTGTTCGGGGAGACGGGGCGGCCAGGCACGCCAGTTCAGCTCCCGGACCAGATCCAGCTCCTTGGGGCCGACCGGGCGCCAGAGGGTCGTCGTCGCGTGTCGGCTGGTCATGAGCGCTGCTCTCCGAACGTGGGAAGCCGCCGAAACGGCTGGTCAGGAGATCGAACGATAGCGGCTCGGCCCGCCCGGCGGCCACGCGGTTTCCCGTCCACGGGCGGTCCGCCCATGGGCCCCGCGGACCCTCGCGCGACAGCTCACAAGTGAATCCCTGAATCCCCAGTGAATCGCTGAAACGCGGTCCGTCGTATTTCTGCGGGACAACGGAAAGGATCGTTGACGCGGCGAGAGCGCGGTGCCAACGTGCACGCACCAGTCCTCCCGGCCGGCCGGGACCCGGGGTGGCGTCGACCGGACGCCACCCGCTGAACGGCGCAATCGAGGCGTACGGAGGACTTGTCGCCATGCCAACAGCCAGTGGAGACCCGACAACGGGGACGGCCGACTTCTCGGCGGCGCCCTTGGCCGACGCAGCCGTCCCCGACGAGTGGGACAACGGCCAGGACGCGATCTCGGGTCAGAACAGCACCGAAGCGAGCGGAGAAGAGCAGCAACCGACGGCCGGGGAAGCGACGACGAACGCCGTACCCGGTGCCCCCGCCCCCGTCCACCGACCCACCCGCGGCCGTTACCGCGGCAACAGCGGCGGCTACGAACTCGACCTGCGCGTGGACGTCGACAGCGTGCCCGGTGGACCGAAGGTCCTGAGGAAGGCCAGCGGCGACTTCTTCAGCACGGGCGGCGGTACGAAGGCCTACTTCGGCTCGTTCGTCGTGGACGCGCCCACCGTGTCGTGGACCGCGACCAGGGTCGTCATCACGGGAGTCGCCGACTACACCTGGGAGACCGCCCACGTGGTCGTGCGGATCACGATCCCACGCAGCAGGATCAACCAGCGTCCCGGCGCCGCGACCGTCGAATTCCTGCGCCCGCCCAGCCAGTTGGGCGCCACCTACGTCTGCCCGTACGTCTCCCCGTACTTCCGAACCGTCGAGTGGGAGCAGGACTCCGTGACCGGGGCCGTGCCCTTCCTCTCCTACGACACGGCATCGCTGCCGCAGCCCGCGAACAGCCCGGCCCGTATCCTCACCGTGCCCCGGGCCTACGCCGAGGCCGGCATCGAACTGCTCGTCTCCGGCACCGCGAACGTCATCGCCAACAGCCAGAACGGCTGGACCAACACCGAGCTGCACGGCGCGATGGAGACCAACTTCAGCCTGTGGAGCAACGCCCCGCAATGGAAACTGTGGCTCCTGGTCGCCAGCAGCTACGAAGGCATGGCGGGCGTGCGCGGCATCATGTTCGACGCCGCCGACGCCTTCCAACGACAGGGCTGCGCGGTCTTCTACGACCTCATCCAGGGCGGCGACCCCGAGACACAGCGGTCCATGCTGCGCACATACGTCCACGAACTCGGCCACTCCTTCAACCTGTTGCACTCCTGGCAGAAGAACCTGGCCAAGCCCCCGGCACCGCTCGGCGGCAACAACGGCTTCGCCGACCTGTCCTGGATGAACTACCCGCAGAACTACCAGCCGTTGAACGGGAACGGCGGAGCGGCCGCCTACTGGGGCGCCTTCCCCTTCCAGTTCACCGACAACGAGCAGAACCATCTGCGGCACGGCTTCTACCGGAACGTCATCATGGGTGCCAACGCCTTCGGCGCGGGCGCCGCCGACATCGAACCCGAACTCTTCGACGAGCCCCTCACCGACGAGTCCGGACTTCGGCTGGATCTGCGCGCGGACAAGAACGCCTTCTCCTTCGGCGAACCCGTCGTCGTGGAGCTGAAGTTGGAGACGACCGACCTGCGCGGCCGCTCCACCCACAACCACCTCCACCCCGACGACGAACTCGTCAACGTCGCCATCCGCCAGCCCTCCGGCCGCACCGTGCTCTACCGGCCGCTGCTGCGCCGCTGCGTCGACCAGGACCAGACCGTCCGCCTGGACGCGAGCCGGCCCGCGATCTACAGCAGCGCCTACATCGGCTACGGCCGTGACGGGCACTACTTCCAGCAGCCGGGCACCTACCAGCTGCGCGCCGCCTATCTGGCCTCCGACGGTTCCCGGATCGTCTCGCCGGTGCTGCGGCTCAACGTCAGGCACCCCGTCAGCCAGACCGACAACCAGCTCGCCGAGCTGATGATGGGCGAGGAACAGGGCAAGATCCTCGCCCTGCGCGGCTCCGACTCACCGTCGCTGCGGTCCGGCAACGACGCGCTCCAGGAGATCATCGATCAGCACGGCACACACCCGTTCGCGGTGTACGCGCGCCTCGCCAAGGGGCTCAACTTCGAGCACGAGTACAAGAGCCTGAGCCCGGACAAGTCCGAGCTGACCGTACGGCCCCCGGACCCCAAGTCGGGCATCGAGCAGCTCACCCAGGTCGTCAAGGTCTCCGAACAGGGCAACGGCGTCGACAACCTGACACTCAACCTGGCCACGCGCCGCCTCGCCCGCGCCTACGCCCGCCAGGGCGACCTCGAAGAGGCCAACTCCACGCTCGACCGGCTGATGCGACACTTCGACACCCCGGCGTTCAAGCCGTACGTCGTGGACGCCGTACGCGACCAGGTCGACACCACGAAGGCACGACTCACCGCCGAGTTCGGCGACTGACCGCGGCCTGCGTCCAGGAGGGCACTCACGGGCGACCCCTCTGCCCGTGAGCGTCCTCCAACGGGGTCGGCCAAGGCGCCGGAGGGAGCTGTCCAGTGCTCGACCTCGTCCTGTACGGGCCCGGCGGCCCCCAGCCTCTCGGCCGCCCCGCCCCTGTCCGGGCGGAGATCCGCAACACGGGTTCCCGCGACCTCTGGATCGCCGGAGTGCTCGACGGCTCCGAGAACGGACTGCGATGGCCGCGCTATCTGCCGACCGTGACGTGTGCCGAGGACGGCGGCGTCGTCGCGCGGCCCGCCCCGGCCGAGGATCCCCTCGTCGGCCCACTCCGGCCGGGTGACCTGCGCCGACTGGCCCCCGGCGAGTCCTTCGACCCGGCCACCGGCCCCGGCTGTCTGCCGCTCATGACGTTCGCCCACTTCGTCCCCCAGCGTCCTGGCCGCTTCCGCTACGCCCTCTCGCTCAGCACCGAAGCCGCCCGGCCCGAGGAGTGGCTGGGCGGCTTCGGCCTGCCGGACGACAGCGAGCGGGAGGCGCTTCTGGCGCTTGTCGCGCGGGTGCCCCGTACGACGGTCACGGCCGCTCCACTGGATGTGGACTTCCGCTGAGGAGCGGGAGGTACGGGAGGAGCGGAAGGACGAGGAGTCACAGCAGGAAGAGCAGGTGGACGGCGACCAGGACGTCCACCACCCCGCACCACTCGGCGAACGACCGGGCGACGACCTTGTCGAGCCTGAGGTGGACGAAGTCCCAGACGCCGTGGAGGAACCAGCCGGCGGCCACGAGGTAGCGGCCGAGGTCCGGATCGACCGCGAGTCCGACCAGCGCGAGCGCACCGAACGCGAACGCTCCCGCCGCCTGGACGCCGAAGGACGCCCGTCCGTGCGGCGTTCCGCGTACGGCACCCCAGACCAGGACCGCCAGCGCGATGGCCACGAGTGCGACGGGCTGCGAGACCACGTCCTGCGCCCGGAGGGCGACCATGACGGCCACACCGGCGCCGAGCACGTGCCAGGTCACGCGGGGCTTCCCGATCTGATGGATGATCACGTACAGCAGCGGCAGCAGAGGCAGGGCATCCCCGAACGTGCCGACGGTGTCGGCGAGTTCACCCGAACCGCCCGCCGTCGTCAGGATCACGAGCGCGACGGCCAGGGCTGTCGGCCAGCGCCGCTTCAGCATCTCGACGGGGCGTCGTCCGTTCGAAGCCGGGCGGTCGGATGCCGGGTCGGATGCCTTGCCGGATGTCGGTGCGGATGTCAGGGCGTCGGTGGTCGCTTGCGGAACCGTGGTGGTGTGCGTGGCAGTCATGGCAACTCCAGAGCATGAGGCGGTAGTTGTACGGGCGGGGAATCGGTCAGCAGCCGTACTCGTTCCGGCGGCGGACCATGACGAGGAACATCAGCGGGAGCATCACGAGGTGTTCCAGGGCGATCATCGAGTCGCCGGCGATGACGTCGAGCCAGAGCAGCGGGAACAGGGCGAGCGCGGGCACGAACATCGCCCCGCACATCTCCAGCGTGCTCGCCCAGCCGTGGCCGCGCCCGCGCATCCAGACGGCCATGCCGACGGACGTGTCGAACGCCATCTCCAGGGAGGCCAGTTCGGGCTGTCGGCTCGCGGACAGCTCGGTTCCGGCGAGTGCCAGGACACCTCGTGTCACCGCTCCGAGGACCAACATTCCGACGACCATCGCGGCCACCATCTCCAGGTAGTGGCGGGCGAAGCGCCGCTTGCCACCCTGCCGCTCGGCCGGCGTCCGTCCGGAGTCGACCGGTACGGCGCCCTGGGTGTGCTGCGTCTGCTGCCGCTTGGGCCGGGTCTGCATGACGGGCTCCTTCTGCACGGGCCGTGCGGGGCTGTACGGGGCTCTGGCTCCGTACCGGGTGGGTGTCTGCGATGGCTCCAGACTGCTCCGGGGCGAGGACCGCGCGTAGTGCCGAAACCCCATGCGGGCGCGTGGAGTTGTCACGTCCGCGGATGACATCTGTCATGCCGGGACCGGCCGCACGCCGACCGCGCCCGATCGGCCGGCTTCGGGGACAATGGCCGGATGGGGGACGGGGCGAACGACCGTGGTGCGGGGCTGACGAGCTTCCGGCGCCATACGTGGCTGACCGTGCCGGGCATGGCCGCGTGTGTGCAGCTCCTCTTCGTCGGGGAGTGGCTCCTCGACGAGGACGTCGAGCCGTGGGCCCGGGGCCCGGCCGCCGTCGCTCTGGTGGTCGCGGTCGTGGCGAGCGTGGTGCTGCTCGGCCGGCGGCTCGCCCTGCTGCCGGTGGCCGGGACGCGCCCCGGCATGCTGCCCATGGGGTGGCTGATCGCCGCGTGCGCGGCAGGTGCGGTGCTCGCGGTGTGTCCGCTGGCCGTGCGGAACTACGGGTTGTGGGCGGTAGCGCCCGCCATGGTGGTGGCGATCGTCGCGACCTACCTCGCGCCGGGCGGCAGACGGCCGCTCATCGCCTGTGCCGTGGTCCTCGCGTCGCTGCCCGGCGGTGTCGTCAGCCTGGTCGCCGGAGACGGGGAACTGCTCTACGCCGCGCTGTTCCCGCCCGGGCTGGTCGCGTTCACCGCCTGGGTGATGCTCGGGCCCCTGTGGGCCTGGGACACGGCGCGGCGGCTGGACGAGGCCCGGCGGCTGGAGGCGGAGATCGCGGTCAAGGACGAGCGCCTGCGGTTCGCCGCCGACCTGCACGACATCCAGGGCCATCATCTCCAAGTGATCGCGCTGAAAAGCGAGTTGGCGGCGCGGCTCGTCGAGGTGGACCCCGGCCGTGCCGCCGCGGAGATGAAGGAGGTGCGGAGGCTGGCCGCCGACGCCCTCGGCGACACCCGGGCCGTGGTGCAGGGCTACCGCCGTACGAGCCTGGACGACGAGATCACCAACGCGACCCGGGTGCTGGCCGCGGCCGAGATCGACGCCCGGATGACCGTCGAGCCCGCCACGGCCGTCACCGAACTCGCCGAGCCGGCCCGCCATCTCCTGGGCCTCGTGATGCGGGAGACCACCACCAACGTGCTCCGGCACAGCAGCGCACGGCACGCCGAGGTCGACTGCCGCGTCACCGGCGGTCTCGCCCGACTGCGGGTGAGCAACGACGGCGCCGACGAGCACCCACCGGCCACCAACGGCACCGGACTGGGCACACTCAGGGAGCGATTGCGGGCGGCAGGCGGCGAGTTGACCTGGGACCGCGACGGCGAGCACTTCGTGGTCGAGGCCACGCTGCCGGTAAAGCAGAAGAAGCAGACGAAGCCAACAGAGGCGACGAAGGCAACGAAGGCGATGAAGGCAACGAAGGCGATGAAGGCGATGAAGGCGATGAAGGCGACCAACGCCGGGAACGGAGCGGCGCGTTGATCCGACTGCTGATCGCCGACGACGAGGACCTCCTCAGGGGCGCGCTGGCCGCGCTCCTCGGACTGGAGCAGGACCTCGTCGTGGTCGCCGAGGCGTCCACGTCCACCGACGCGGTACGGCTGGCACGCGAGTACCGCCCCGACATCGCGGTCCTCGACCTGGAGATGCCGCCCACCGACGGGCTGCGCGCCGCCGAGGAGATCCGGGCCGAACTCCCCACCCAGATCGTCCTGGTCACCCGGCACGCCCGCCCCGCCGTGCTGCGCCGCGCGCTGGCCGCCGGCATCCGCGGCTTCGTACCCAAGACCACCGCCGCGGCCAGACTGGCGGAGATCATCCGCGATGTCGCCGCCGGCCGCCGGTACGTCGATCCCGACATCGCGGCTTCCGCCCTGACCGAGGACGACTGCCCCCTCACCGACCGCGAACTGGAGGTCCTGCGTGCCGCCCGCACCGGGGCGTCGGTCGCCGAGATCGCCGCGGCCGTCCACCTGGCCCCGGGCACGGTCCGCAACTACCTCTCCGCCGCCATGTCCAAACTGGGAGCGTCCACGCGTCACGCCGCCGCGCATCACGCGTGGGAACAGGGCTGGATCTGACACCCGGCGACTTCACGGAGCACCGGATCCGCCCGGTCACCGCCGCACTGTCGAACGCCCCGAAGCCTCCACCAAGGACACCGTGAACGGATGCGTCGGCGCTGAGAGCACGTCCTCGGCCAGGCCCTGCTCAACCACCTCCCCGGCATCCAACACCGCGATCCTGGAAGCGAGTCGGGCGGTGTCCAGGTCGTGTGTGATCAGTACGAGGGACAGGTCGCCGCGGTCCCGCAGCAACCCGGCGAGCAGGTCAAGGATGCTCCGGCGGGTGACCGTGTCGAGCCCTGAGGTGATCTCGTCGCACACCAGCACCCGAGGCCGGGCGAGCAGGGCCCGGGCCAGCGCGGCCCGTTGGAGTTCGCCACCGGAGAGCCGGGCTGATGATCGGGCCGCCAACTCGTCCGCCAGACCAAGGCTGTTGAGCACCTCCGCCGCCTCTGCCCGCGCCTCCCGAGGGGGCAAGCCACGCAACCGAACCGCCGTACGGGCCACTTGGTCGAGAACCGGCCGATGCTCGTCGAAGGAGGCGCGCGCGTCCTGGAACACGTACTGCACGGCGGCCAGTTGAGCTCGCCCACGGTCGCGCAGACTGGGCGCCAGCGCGACTCCGTCGAGCAGCACCTCTCCCTCGTATGTGCGATGGAGTCCGGCGATACAGCGGGCGAGCGTCGTCTTTCCGCTGCCCGAGCGGCCGAGGACGGCGAGGCACTCGCCGGAGCGGACGGTGAGTTCGGGGGCGTGCAGTACCTCGACACCGCCGCGGTGCCGGGCGCGCAGGCCTCGGACCCTGAGCACACTGTCCGTGCTCTGCGTGGCCGGTGCGGAGTGCGTCAACACAGTCTGTTCCGCGAGGAGTTCACGCGTCCACGGATGCGAGGGCGCGAGCCACACCCGTTCCGTCGGCCCGGACTCCACGACTCGGCCGTCCCGCATGACCAGTACCTCGTCGGCGAGCGCGCGTACGGTCTCCAGGTCGTGGCTGAGCAGGACGATGCCGATACCTCGCGCGGCGACCGCCGCCAGCTCGTCGACCACGCGTCGCTTCGTCAGCGCGTCCTGCCCGGTGGTGGGCTCGTCCGCGACGACGACCCTCGCACCGAGAAGCAAAGCCTGAGCGAGGACGACACGCTGCTGCTGCCCACCCGAGAGCTGATGCGGAAAGCGCCTCAACAGCCGCAATCCATCCGGCAGTTGTGTCATCTCCAAGGCGTTCAGGACATGCTCCCGCGCCGCGCCCCGGCGGGCACGGCGAGGCAGTTCGCGCACGCGGCCCCGCGCGATGTCGTACAGCAGCGCACCCACCCGCCGCGCGGGATTGAGCACCGCCGCCGGATGCTGCGGGACGTATCCCACCAGGGCCTCGTCCACTCGTACGGAGCCGGTCACCCGTACGGAGCCGGTCACGCGCGCGCCCGACGGGAACTCGCCGAGCAGCGCACGCCCTGTCGTCGTCTTCCCGCTGCCGGAGGCACCCACCAGCGCGGTCACCCTCCCGGGCAGCACCCGCAGGCTCACCCCGTCGACGATCCGCCGCCCGCCGACCTCCACGGTCAGCTCCTCGATCTCCGCGACCACGGTCGACTCGCTCACGGACGCGGCTCCTTCACCAGATCACGTACACGGATGTCACGACGAACCCCGTCCCGTCGAGTCCCCAGCAGCGCGTCGAAGAGCAGATTGCACCCCATCGTCAGCGTCACGATCAGCAGCGCAGGGACCACCACGGCCCACGGCTGCACGAACAGACCCGTACGGTTGCGGTCCACCATCACCGCCCAGTCGGCCGCGTCCGGGGCCACCCCGATGCCCAGGAAGGCGGCCGTGGCCACCAGATAGAGGACACCTGTCAGCCGTACGCCCGCGTCGGCGGCGAGCGGTCGCAGGATCGACCGGCCGACATGACCGACGGCGATGCGCCACCACGACTCGCCCTGCATCCGCAGCGCCTCCACCGCCGGACGCGAGGCCACATCGGCCGCCGCGGCGCGCACGATGCGCGCCGCGTCCGGGATGTTGACGAGCGCGACCAGCAGGGCGAGACCCGCCGCCCCGGGCGAGAACACGGACGCGACCAGCAGGATCATCAGCAGCGACGGCACGGCGAGGAGCACGTCAAGCGGCCGCATCAGCACCTCCTCCAACCAGGTCCGGTGGGTGAGCGCACTGATCAGCCCGACCGGCAGCGCCACCAGATACGCCAGCGTCGTCGCCGCGAGCGCCACGACCACCACGGGCCGGCCGCCGAACAGCACCTGCCGCCACACGTCACGCCCCACGAAGTCCGTGCCGAGCCAGCGCCCGTCGCCGAGCGTGAACGAGGTTGCCCGCGGCCCGGGTTCACCCGCGAACAGCGGCCCGAACAGGGCGAGGACGAGCGGTACGCACACGAGGGCGGCCCCGAGCGCGAAGCGCCCCGACGGCAGCCACTTCGTCCGCCACCCCGACGGCAGCCACCTCGACCGCCCCCTCACGCGGCCACCTCCGCCCGAGGCGAGAACCGGTGGGCGACGAGATCGGCCCCCAGGTTCAGCACCACGGTGATCACCCCGAAGACCACCGCCAGCCCCTGCACCACCGGCACATCCCGCTCCGCGACGGCGTTCATCAGCACGGTCCCCAGCCCGGGAATCACGAACAACGCCTCCACGACGATCACGCCGCACAACAACCAGTCGACAGTGCGGGCGAGTTGCTGCGCTGCGGGTGCCATCGCGTTCGGCAGCGCGTGCGCGTACCGCACCCGGGCGCCCGGGATCCCGTACCGGCGGGCCTGCGCGACGTACGGCGAGGCAAGCGCGTCGACCATCCCGGCGCGCACCAGCCGGGACAGCGAGCAGACCGGCCGGGACAACAGGACGAGCACGGGCAGCACGAGCGCGGCCGGATGCCCGAGCAGATCCGTGCCGTAGCCGACCGCCGTCGGCGGCAGCCAGTCGAGCCGCAGAGCGAAGACCGTCACCAACAGCACCCCGAACGCGAACTCCGGTACGGCGTACACCCCGAGCGTCACCGAACTGACCAGCCGGTCCACGAACCGCCCCTCGTACCGAGCGGCCAGCACCCCGAGCCCGACCCCGACCGGCACCAGCAGCGCGACCGTGAGACCGGCGAGGAGCAGAGTGGGACCGAAGGCGTCGGAGATGTACGAGGAGACGGGCCGCCCGGACGTCAGAGAGGTCCCGAAGTCCGCGTGCAGCAGGCCCGTTGCCCAGTCTGCGAGCCGCTCGTACGCGGGCCGGTCCAGGTCCAGCGCCTCGCGGATGGCGGCGATCCGCGCCGGATCCGGCTGGTCCCCGGCGAGGGCCACCGCCGCGTCGCCCGGCAGCGCCTCGGTGAGCGCGAAGACCAGCACCACCACGGCCACGGTCTGCGCGCCACCGAGCATCAGCCGCCGGGCGGCCCACGAGCCCAGTCCGTTCACGCCAGCCAGACCTTGTCGAACCGCGCCCAGTCGAGCGTGTTCGCGGGTGCCTTCCGCTCAACTCCCTTGACCGTACGGCCCGTTCCGATGATCCAGTCGGCGAACCCCCACACCAGGAAACCGCCCTCGGCGTACAACCTGCGCTGCATCCGCCCGAACACGGCGGCGCGGTCCTTCTCGTCCTTCGTGGACTGCGCCTGCTGGTAGAGCGCGTCGAAGTCCTTGTGGTGCCACTTGGTGGCGTTGGTGGTGGAGTCGGTGAGCAGCCGCTGCGAGATGTGCGACTCGATGGGCATGGCCCCCGAGCGGTAGCAGCACAGGGTTCCGGAGTCGAGGATGTCCGCCCAGTACGAGTCCTTGCTGCCCATCTTCACGTCGACCGTGACACCGGCCTTGGCGGCCTGGTCGCGGAAGATGCCGGCCGCCTCGGTGAACCCGGCCGCGACCGCCGAGGTGTCCAGCGTGACCTTGAGCTTTTCCGCGCCGGCCTTCTTGAGGAGGGAACGGGCCCGGTCGAGGTCCTGCTCGCGCTGCGGCAGACCGTCCGCGTAGTACTCGTACCCCTTGCCGAACAGGTCGTTGCCGACCACGCCGGCCCCGGACAGCGCGCCGTCGATCAGCTCCTGGCGGTCGGCGATCAGGAAGAACGCCTCCCGGACCCGCTTGTCGTCGAACGGGGCCCGGTCCGTCTTCATCGCGAAGGCCTGCATGGCGCTGTTCCGCAACCGTACGATCTCGATCTGGCCCTTGCCCTCATGGGCCCGCGCGGTCGTCGGGTTGAGCTCATGGGCGTACTCGACCTGCCCGCCGAGCAGCGCGTTGACCCGCGCGGACTCCTCGTTGGCGACGACGAACTCCACCTCGTCGAGGTGCGGGGCGCCGTCCCAGTAGGCGTCGTTGCGCCGGAAGACCGCCGAGCGGCCCGGCGCGAACGACACGAAGCGGAACGGCCCGGAGCCGACCGGCTTCTTGTCGAAGTCGGCGTCCGACGTGCCGTCGGGCACGATGTACGCGCCGAACGCGGCCAGGACGTTGGGGAATTCGGCGGTCGGCCGCTTGAGGACGAACTCCACGGTCCGCTCGTCGACCGCCCGGCTCGCCTTGAGGTCGATCGGTTCGAGGGAGGCCTTCGCGCGGAACGCCTTCTCCGGATCGGCGATACGGCGGTAGCTGAACAGAACGTCCTCGGCGGTGACGGGCTTCCCGTTGTGGAAGTCGGCCTTGCGCAGGGTGACCTTCCAGCGGTCCAGGCCCGCGTTCGGCTCCCAGCCGGAGGCCAGGCGCGGCTGGGCGGAGAGGTCGTCGCCGTAGTCGGCGAGCTTGTCGAAGAGCGCCTTGGCGCGGGCCACGTCGGCGAACAGGTTGGCCAGGTGCGGATCGAGCGTCTCGCTGGCACCGCCGCCCGCGAACGCGGCCCGCAGCCGCCCGCCGCGCCGGGGCTTCCCGTTGTTCCCGCCTCCCGCGCCCGCACCCGAGTCGTTGTCCGAGCCGCCGCCGCAGCCGACGAGGGCGAGGGCGCCCACGCCCGAGGCGGCGGCGAGGAAGCCTCTGCGACGGAGGCCGGGGTATTCCTGCATGACGATGTCCTTGCTGTGTGAGGTGGATGAAGCGGATGGGGCAGGGATGCGGGGTGGGGTCACGCGTCGAGCCGGGCCACCACGTGCAGCCGGTCGGCGTCGGCCGCCGTCCCGGGCAGGTCGCCCTCCTGCCACGGCGGTTCGGTACGCGGCCCCGGACCGTCGTGCAGCGCGAGCACGGTGAAGCCGTGCGAGGTCAGGAAGTGGCGCAGCTCCAGCGGGAGGAGCAGCCGCCAGGCCGACCGCTGTTCGACGGGAGCCGAGCTGTCGTCGGCGGTCCATACGCGGGTACGCCGCAGGAGTTGCGCGGTGCGGTCGACGTACAGCGTGGTCGTCGACCGGTACGAAGTCCCCTGCCAGTCGAAGGCGTTGACCTTCGGCGTGTTCAACAGGTCTTTGCGGCCGAGGAAATAGGCGCCGTTGCGCATCTCCGCGACGAGCAGCCCGCCGGGTGACAGGCTCCGGCGGCAGGAGGCGAGGAAGCCGTCGAGGTCGTCGTTGGTGTGGCAGTACAGCAGCGAACTGTCCAGACAGACCACGGCGTCGAAGACTCCGAGAGAGAAGTCCCGCAGATCGGCGCGCACATACTCCGGGCCGGGGTGCCGGTCGCGGGCGTACGCCAGCATCGCCTCGGAGAGGTCGGCCCCGACGACCGTCCGCCCGGACGCGTGCAGTTGGGCGGCGTCGCGGCCGGTGCCGCAGCCCAGGTCGAGGACCTTTGGACCGGCCGCGTACCGCCGCAGGCAGTCCTCGGCCCACCGCCCGGCCAGTCGCTCGGGATCGGGGAACCGGGCCTCGTACAGCTCCGGGTTGTCGGTCAGGAGATTGCCGCTCGTCATACCGTCGCCCCCACGGGCACCGGACGCTCGGGCAGCGCCCTGAGGCGACGCAGCCAGGTGATCCCGCCCGCCGACACCAGCCCGAAGACCAGGCAGCAGGCCCACGGCAGCCAGGAGGCTCCTCGCTCGTCACCGGTGTCCATGGCCCAGCCCACGACCGTGTTGCCCACGGCCGCCGCGATCCCGGACACCATGTAGAAGATCCCGAAGTACGTGCCGGTCAGCTCCGACCGCCCGAAGCCGGGGATCAGCTCCATCACGAAGGGCTGGGCGACCATGACGCCGATGTAGAGGAACAGCACGCCGACGAGGACGGGTACGGCGTGCCACACCTCGGGCGAGGCCCCCGACACCAGCATCGGCGGCAGAAAGGCGAGGCCCATGAGGGCGAGGCCGACACCGATGGCCTGATGGCCTCGGTCCTTCAGAGCCCTGGTCAGGCGCATCTGCAGGGCGAGATTGGCGAGCGTGCCCACCAGGAAGACGAGCCCGGCCGCGCCGTCCCAGCCCGTGGCCCGACGGGCGCCGTCGGGGAGCAGCAGATACAGCTGGTTCTCCAGGGTGAACATGCCGACCATGGCGAGCGAGAAGGCCAGGAACGCGCGGTTGCCCACCACCTCACGCCAGTCCGCGAGCACACCGCCCGTGCTCTTCGGCACCGCCCGCGCCGGCAGGACCAGCGCCTGCGCCACGGTCAGTACCGCGAAGATCCCGGCGGCCGTGAGAGCGGAGGCCCGGAAGTCGAAAAGCAGCAGCACACTGCCGAGCAGCGGCCCGATCAGCGCGCCGGTGGTCGCGAAGACATTGAACAGCGCGAACGCCTCCGCCTTGCGCTCACCCGCCTCCTGCGAGAGATAGGCCCGCACGGCAGGGTTGAACAGTGCCCCCGCGAGCCCGCTCAGCACGGACGCGGCGAGCAGCACGGCAAGTCCGTCCCCGAGCGCGAACAGCGCGAAGCCGACCGTACGCACCGCGCACCCGGCGATGATCACGCCGCGTGCCCCGAGCCGGTCCGCGGCCGATCCGCCGATGAGGAACAGACCCTGCTGGCTCAGGTTGCGCACCCCGAGCACGATCCCGACGACGGCCGCCGACATGCCCAGGTCCTCGCCCAGATGCGTGGCCAGATAGGGGATGAGCAGATAGAAGCCGGTGTTGACGCCGAGCTGGTTGACCAGGAGCAGCCGGATGGCGGGCGAGAAGCCACGTATCTCATGCAGCGTCTTCACGGCCCACCCGCCTCTCCCGTACGCCGAGCCCGGGCAGGTCACTCGCCCGTACGACGCCGTCGGCCCCCCCGATCCCGGACCACGGGTCGTCGGCGAGCAGCAGATGCCCGTCGAGGTCGGCCCAGCGGGCACGGTCGGCGAGATGCACGGCGGGTGCAAGGCCGAGCGTGCTGGCGGTGAGACAGCCGAGCATCAGCTCGGTACCGCTGCCGTCGATCAACTCGGCGATCCGCAGCGCCGCGAGCGGGCCGCCGCACTTGGCGAGTTTGACGTTCACGCCGTGCACCCGGCCCACGAGACGACGTACGTCCTCGTACGAGACGGCGTCCTCGTCCGCGATCAAGGGCAGCGGTGAATGTTCGGCCAGCCGCGCCAGCGCCTCCGGATCGCCGGGTGCGAGGGGCTGTTCGACGGCCTCGACTCCCAACTCGGCGTAACGGGGGAGCAGTTGCAGGGCCTGGGTGCTCGTCCAGGCGCCGTTGGGGTCGAGGAGCAGCCGGGCCTGGGGCGCGGTTGCGGCTATGGCTCGTATGCGGTCGAGGTCGTCCTCGGGGTCCGGGGTGCCCGCCTTGACCTTGATGACGGTGAAGCCGCTGTCCGCGAGCGAGCGGGCCTGTGCGGCGGCGCGCTCGGCGGGGACGATCCCGATCGTGCGGGCGGTCCGGGCGCTCGGAGTGCTCCGCGCGCCGAGCAGCAGGTGCACTGGGACGCCGGACCGCTTGCCGCACAGGTCGAGCAGCGCGGCCTCGACGGCCGCGGTCACCGCCGGCGGCCGGTCGCCCGCGGGCCGCTCGCGCAGCGCGCTCTCGGGGTCGCCGAAGCGGCCCAGATCCAGACCGGCCTCGTACAACTGCCGCTCCAGCTCTGCGGTGTCGAGACCGTAGTAGACGCTGGTGACGGCCTCGCCGTGGCCGGTCAGGCCCTCGTGCTCGACCGCCAGCCAGACGGCGTCGCGGGCGGCCATCGTCGAACGGGATATGCGCAGCGGCTCGGCGAGCGCGAGCCGCACGGTGCGCAGGGTGGCCTTCACGGGCTCCCTTCCAAGGGGATGTGCAGGGGGTCGGTGACCGTGGCGCAGCGGACCCAGCCGGTGGCCTCGACGGCACGCGGATGCGGGATCTCGACGGGCCTGGTGGCGGCGCCGGCCGGGTCGAGGCCGTGCGCGGCCGTGAAGTCGTCGTCGTAGACCGTGCTGAGATAGCGGTGCGGCCCGTCGGGAAAGACGGTCGCGACCACGGCCCCGGGATGGACGCGGGCGGCCCATGCCGAGACGAGTGCGACCGCTCCGGTACTCCACCCGCCGCTGACGAAGCTGCCGCGAGCGAGGCGTCGACAGGCGTCTGCCGACTCGGCCGGACCGACCCAGTGCACCTCGTCGAACGCCTCGTACGCCACATTGCGCGGATGGATGCTGCTCCCCAGGCCGCGCATCAGGCGGGGTCTGGCGGGCTGGCCGAAGATCGTGGAGCCGGTGGCGTCCACACCGATCAGACGCAGCCCCGGCCAGTGTCTGCGCAAGGGCCCCACCACCCCGGCACTGTGACCGCCCGTGCCGACACTGCACACCAGGACGTCCAAGTGGTCCAGCTGGGTGGCGAGTTCGGCGGCGAGCGAGGCGTACCCGGCGATGTTGTCGGGGTTGTTGTACTGGTCGGGCCAGTACGCGTCCGGCAGCACCGCGAGCAGCTCCCGCAGCCGGGCCAGCCGCGCCGCCTGCCAGCCGCCCACGGCCGCCGGACGGTCGACGAGTTCCAGACTGACTCCGTACGTGCGCAGCAACTGCCGCATGGACGGCTCCAGTTCGGTGTCGCCGACCAGCACGATGGGATGCCCGAGAGCCTGTCCTGCGAAGGCAAGACCGATCCCGAGCGTCCCAGAGGTGGACTCCACCACCGGTGCGCCGGGCCGCAGTTCACCCCGCTCGCGGGCGCCGAGCAGCATCGAGACGGCGGCCCGCGCCTTCATCCCACCGGCGCCGAGCCCTTCGAGCTTGGCCCAGAAACCGGGCTGGGGGCACGGCAGATCGGTGGTCACCCGGGCCAGCGGGGTGCGGCCGAGGAGCGCGAGGAGATCGGGGTTGGCGGTGAGGGGACGCAGCGCGGCCGTCGTCACAGCGCGGCCTCCGTAGAGCCGTCGCGATGTCCGGACGGGCGACCGGACTCGTGGCCATGCCCATGCCCATGCGCATGTTCTTGCCGGTGCACGTGTCCGTGTCCGTAGCGGTGGATGACACCAGGACCGCCGTCAAGCCAGAAGAACGGGTACGGCTCCGCGCACACCGCGCTCACTCCGGCGCCGAGGAGACGCGGCAGCACGGCACTTCCCGTCTGCGCGAACATCACCAACTGCTTGTCGGCGCGCAGGGCGTGCTCCCGCAACGGCTCGAAGGACCCGTTGCCGAGCGTCATACCGGACGCCAACACGGCATCACAGCGGTCGAGTTCGGCGAGGGCGTCCGTCACGATCGGCTCGCCCCACTCCGTCCGGCCACCCTTGAGGTCGCACGGTATGTATGGGATTCCACGTGAACGGAGTGCCTCCAGAAGGGAGTTGACGACGCCGACGACGAGTACGGTCTGTCCCGGCCGGACGTCCAGCAGCTCGACGACGGCCTTCGCCCGTGCGCGGGACTTCTCCAGGGAGCTCCCGGCGGGCAGTGGGTGGGGGAGTGCCCCGTTCTCGGGCGTGTGCGGAGCGACGTGCATCAGATACGCGTCGAGCGCCGCCACCCTGACCGGCGTCAGCGGATGCTCCAGCAGCCACGCCACATCCGCGCCGACACAGTCGTCCACCGCGCCTGCGGACAGCGCACCCGGTTCCACCGCGCACGAGCCGACGGCCCTGTCGAGGCGCAGGCTCAGCACCTCGTTGCGATATCCGCCGCGACGCCCGTCATGACGTACGACCTGACTGGTGGTGAACGCCACGGCGATGTGCAGAGTGCGGGGGTCCGGACCGAGCCGGCCGGCCAGGACACGGCTCACCAGGTCGTCGTACGAGGCCGGGGCTGCCCTTTTCTGGACGGCGGGAGCCGCTGCCCCCGCGCCGACCGCCCCGCTCATCGGGCGCTCACTCGCGGTCGCAGCCCGGACAGCAGCGACTCGACACGGGCACGTGCCCCGAGCCCTTCCGCGTCACCCGCCATCACATGGCCGAGGTACTCGTTGTTGCTCCCCGCGGCCTTGACCACCCGCCCCGGCTCGGCGAGCTGGACCTCCAACACGCTCTGGGCGCCCCGCACTTGATCGCAGCCGTCGATCGACTCCAACGTCCCCGCGGTGTCCGGCACCAGGAAGCCGACAGCGGCGCTGCGCAGCCCGGTGTCGCTCCGGCGCAGGTCGGGGGTGCGGCCGAGAGCCACGTCGACGCAGGCCGCGGCCAGGTCGAGGCCGGTGACGTGCCGGATCAGCTCGGTGATGCGGTTTCCGGCCGGGCGGGGGTTGACCTCGACAAGGCGTGGACCGGCGGCGGTGAGCTTGATCTCGGTGTGGGCGACCACGGAGTCGAGGCCGAGCGCCTTGATCGCCTGCACCGCGGTGTCCTGGGCGGCCTCGGTGTCGGCCGGAGCGAGCGCGGCCGGGAACATATGGCCCGTCTCGATGAACGCGGGTGCTCCGCCGACGCTCTTGTCGGTCACGCCCACCACATGGGTCGTGCCGTCGAACGACACGGTCTCCACGCTGACCTCGGGCCCGTCGAGGAGTTCTTCGAGCAGGAGGACGGGTGCCCGGACCTGGCCGCGGGCGTTCACCGGGAAGTCCGCGATCGCCCGACAGGCGTCCGCCAGCTCGCGCTCGTCGTCCACGCGCCGCACGAACATGCCCGCGCACAGGTCGACCGGCTTGACCACCAGCGGAAAGCCGAGCTCCCGCGCGGCCTCCTCCGCCTCCGCCCGGTCGGCGCAGACGGCGAAACGCGGGCCGGGGACGCCGGCCTCGCCGAGAACGCGGCGGGTCGTGTCCTTGCGGCAGGCGTTCTCCACCGACTCCGGCGTGGGGCCGGGGAGCCCCAGCCGGGCGGCGACGCGGGCCACGGTCGGCAGGTAGTAGTCGCAGGACGTGACCACCCCGTCGAAGCCGAGGACCCCGTGCAGGCGCTCGATTTCCGGCAGCAGCGCGTCGACGTCGTTCGTGTCGGCGGTCAGTACATTTCGGGCCGCGAGCAGGGGGTGGGCCGTGCCCTCCGGGGCGGAGCGCAGGTAGTGGTGCAGATCGCGGGTGAGGAACGTGAACTCGTGCCCGCCCTCCCGGATCGCCCGTGGCAGCAGTCTGCTCATCGACCCGACCCAGCTCTCGACCACCAACAGATGAGCCACAACTCCCCTTTCGTGCATGCCGGTTGGGCTTCAGGGCACGCCGGCGGTGCCCCATGGCGGGGCGTGGACGGCGTGACCGACGCACACGCTATCGACAATCATTTTCATTGTCATCTGATTGCCTGTCCTTTGTTGCCGACGCGGCAAAAAACCGTTGGACAGGGCCGGAGGGACGGATCTAGCCTCGCCCGGTCCGAGTGATGGTGTGCCTACCGAATGAGGTGCGGGAGATGACGGTCCTGATGAGCGCGGCCGCGTACGACGGGCTGCGTACTCCAGCCACCACGACCTCCTCGGACCGAAGGAATCCCAGAAGTGGATCTTCCACGTAGCTTCACCATCCGCGAGAGCGGACACCGCATTCACAACCCGTTCACCAGCGAGAAGCTGGCCACCCTCGGCCGGGCCCTCGGCCTGGCACCCGGGACGAGCGTGCTAGACCTCGCCTGCGGCAGCGGCGAGATGCTGTGCACCTGGGCGCGCGACCACCGGGTGACCGGCACCGGAGTGGACATCAGCACCGAGTTCCTCACCGCGGCGCACGCCCGGGCGACGGAGCTCGGCGTCACCGACCGCGTCGCCTTCCGGCACGGGGACGCGACCGGCCATGTCGCCGACGAACCCGTCGGCGTCGCCGCATGCCTCGGCGCCACCTGGATCGGTGACGGGGCGGCCGGCACCGTCGAGCTGCTCCGCCGGAGCCTCGCCCCCGGCGGGATCATGCTGATCGGCGAGCCGTACTGGCGCCGAGAGCCCCGGGACCAGGCCACCGTCGAGGGCTGCTACGCCACCACGAAGGACGACTACCGCCCGCTCCCCGAGCTGCTGGAACTCTTCGGCCGGCTCGGCTGCGGCGTGGTGGAGATGGTCCTCGCCGACCAGGACAGCTGGGACCGGTACGTGGCCGCGCAGTGGCTCAACACCCGGCGCTGGCTCGACGCGCATCCCGACGACGAGATGGCGGACGAGATGCGCGAGGACCTCGCCACCGGACCCGTACGTCACGTCCGTTACCAGCGGGAGTACCTGGGCTGGGGCGTCTTCGCGCTGATGAACCGCTGACGGGTGCCGGGTGGGCTCCGCCGTACCGCGCAGCGACGCGCGGAGGAGCCCAGCCGGCTGTCGGCCACAACGGGCAGCGGTCCGTCGGGAAACCGGGCTCGTTCGGGCGTCGCCCCGACCGGGGGCGGTCAACTCGGCGGGCCGCTGTTGAACTTCCGGGCGGGGGTACCCGTATCACTCCTCAGTACCGCCCGGAGGGAGAGCAGGTTGTCGACACCGTCCGACCCCCAACTGCCACCGAACCGGTCGGCGCTGGAACCGACCCACGTCATGCGCCGCCGCCGGTCCGGAGCCCTGTCGGAGCTGGTGCGGCAGGTCCAGGAGAGGGAACGCGACCCGGACGACGGGTACGAGTTCGTGGCGGTCCCGGTCGCGGACACCGCCGCACTGCCTCGTACGGCGGAGGACGACACCCAGGAACTGCCGCCGTACATCACCGACTTCGCCAGCGACGACCACTACCAGGGCGACACGCGCGGCCGCCGGGCCGCCCGTACGACGGAGCACGGCCGAACGTCCCTGTTCCGCCGCACGGCGATCGCCATCGCCGCGGTGGCCGCCGCCCTGGCGGGATTCAGCGCGGCCCTGCTGCTCACCTGGGACCGTGACACCACCGACGACAAGGCACAGGCGCCGCCCCCGGCCGCCTCGTCGGCCCCGACGCCGTCCCAGCCCGCCGCCGCCCCCGACCCCGACGGCGCCGGCACCCTCCGCGAGGGCGACAGCGGCCCGGAGGTGAGCGACCTCCAGGAGCGACTGCTCCGTATCCCCAACGTGTACGAGGGCGGCACGGCCTCCGGCCTCTACGACGCCACACTCACCGAGGCGGTGGCCCGTTTCCAGCTCTGGTACGGCATCCGGGGCGACGAATCGGGCGTCTACGGCAACGACACCCGCAACGATCTCGAATCCCGCACGGCCTCGTAGAACGGCGGCGTCGCGCCTCCAACTCCTTGTCCCGGAAGGTCAGATCCAGCCCTCCAACGACTTCATGAAGCCGTCGAAGTCGTCCCGGTGGATGGTGTGGCCCGCGCCGGGAACCGTGCGGACCTCGAAGTGGCTCCTTCGGAGGTGGGCGGCGTCCTCGGGGCCGATGAGATGGCTCGGGTCGGCGAGCTGGACCAGTGAGGGGACCACCGGCTGGGCGGGCAGGAAGCCGAGCAGGGGGCGGTCGCCGAGGAAGTGGGCCGTGTCGGGATCCCAGTCCGCGAGTGTGGCGAGTTCGATGTCGATGTCGGCCTCGTCCCAGCGCGGGTTGAGCCGGGCGATGTGCTCACGGGTCGCGTGCTTGCCGGCGACGAACGCGGCCGCGTCCACCCGCCGGCCGGGCGCCGACGTCGCCCAGACCGGGTCGCAGTACACCGCCCGGCACGGCCGCAGCCGGTCCACGGCCAGTGAGAGCGCGAGTCCGCCCAGGGAGTGCCCGATGGCCACGTCGGCCCGCCCGCCCAGCGTGTCCACGAGGTCGCGGGCGAAGAGCGCGGGGCTGTACTCACCGCGGGGCGAGGCACCGTGCCCCCGCAGATCCACCGCGACCACCCGGTACCCGCGCTCGGCGAGCGCCGGTCCGACCCGCCGCCAGGTGCGGGAGTCGGACATGATGCCGTGGACGAGCACGGCACTCTTGTCGCCGGATCCCCACGTACGGGTGTTGAGCTGCACGTCGATGCCCTTCTCGGTACGAGGTTCGAGGTTCCAGGCCGCGGTGAGCCGCCGCCGATCTCGCCACCGACTCACATCATCCGGCGACCCGGGCCCGGGCCACGAACTCCCAGCCGCCGTGCGCCACTTCATACACCACGAACCCCGGCTCCACCCGCACGAACCGCGCCCCGCCCGGCGCCTTCACCGCCGAGCGACTCGGCGCGGGCACGCACACCTCGGCCGTCGAACCCACCGGCACCCGCACCGACAGCCGGGTCGAACCGTCCACGACCGACCAGGCCGCCGAAGCCTCGCCACGCACCGTGCTGACCGAGGTGCGGGCCCAGTTCACGCCCGTACGGCCGTCCGGGCGGACCGTGAAGGTCCGGTAGCCCGCGTCTCCGGGACGCAGCCCGGCCACGTTCTCGTACAGCCACTGCACGACCGTGCCCTGGAAGTAGTGGTCCCGGGAACGCGAGTCGAGCGGCCACATCTCCCACATGGTGTCGGCGCCGTTCTCGAACCAGTAGCCCCAGCTCGGGTACGTGCGCTGCGTGGCGATCGCGTGGGCCACCTCGGGATGCCCCTGAGCCGACAGCTGCCGCAACAGCACACTCGTCCCGAGCGCACCGGTGTTGAGATGGTTGCCGCGCTGCTCGATGTCGGCGAGGAGCGAGTCGACGACCGTGGCCCGGGCGCCCGGCGGGACCAGCCCGAAGGCGAGCGGAATGCAGTTGTTGGTCTGCCGGTAACCGGGGTCCTTCGCCGTGCGGTAGTGGCCGTCCGGGCCCAGGAAGGCCGCGTTGAACGCCGCCTTGAGCCCGTCGGCGGCCTTGCGATAGCGGTCGGCGACCTCCGCGTCGCGCAGCAGGTCCGCCAGTTCCGCCGTGTCCGTGAGCGCCCGGTGCAGATACGCCGTCGCGGTCAGCCGGGTGTCCTCGGGCGGGTTGCCGCCGTACCCCGGCGGCAGATAGTCGCCCAGCGCGGTCACCGCGAGCCCGTCCTTCAGCCGCGAGATCTCCCAGTCCAGATAGCGCGTCAGAGGCGCCCAGTGGTCGCGGGCCAGCCGCTCGTCCCCGTAGACGCGGTACATCTCCCGCAGCAGGAAGGGGTAAACGGTCGTCCACTCCGGCGACGGACCGAGGTCGCCGTATCCCCAGCCGCCGCTCGGCACGATCACCGGCAGCTGCCCGTCGGTGTTCTGACTGTCCTTCAGGTCACCGAGCCACTTCGACAGGAAGCGGTGCACTCCGAGCGCGTACGTCATCACGGGCGCGCCCAGCTGCGCGTCACCTGTCCAGCCGTTCTTCTCGTACATCGGCGTGTCCGTCGGAATGCCGTGCAGATTGTTGAGGACCGTGCGCCGCATCGCCCGTTCCAGCCGCTCGTAGAACGGCTCGGAACAGGCGAAGGTACCCGTCTCCGCCACGCGCGTATGGACGACCCGGCCCAGCACCTGTGACGGCTTCGGCTTCGCGGGCAACCCGCTGATCTGCACGTAACGGAAGCCCTTGTACGAGAACTTGGGCTCCCACACCTCGTCGGCGCCGCCGCCCGCGCACACGTACTCGTCGGTCTGGAAGCGGCCCGGGACGTGTCCGGTCTCGGCGTGGACGCTTCCGTCGGACTTCAGCTTCTCTCCGTGGATCATGCGTACGGTCGTCCCGGCGCCGGCCCGCACGGTCAGCTGTGTCCAGCCGGCCATCGTGCGGCCCATGTCGACGACGTACACGCCCTCACTCAACTCCTCGACCGCGACCGGACGTACGGTCTCGATGATTTCGATCGGATCGTGCGGCTGCGCGTGCAGGGTGCCCTTCGGGGCCGTCTGCCGCTGGACCTTCCGCCAGCCGCTGTCGTCGAATCCGGGGCGGGACCAGGCCGCTCCGGGCGCCTTGCGCGCGTCGTAACTCTCGCCCGCGTAGAGGGAGTTGGAGAGAGTCGGGCCTTCGGTGATCCGCCAGCGGTCGTCCGTGGCGACCGTGGTGCGGGAACCGTCGGGGTGGTCGATCTCCAGCTGGCCGAGGAGCCGTGGCTCGCCGTGCCACGGGGGGCGGTGCCAGTTCCACACGTTCGGTGTCGTCATCCCGAAGAAGCCGCGGCCGAGGGTCACCCCGATGGCGTTGGTGCCCCGGCGGAGATGGTCCGTCACGTCGTGCACCGCGTACAGCACGGTCTCGTCGTAGTCGGTGAACCCAGGGTCGAGTACCTGGCGGCCGACGCGTCTGCCGTTGATCTCGGCGTCGTAGTAGGCGAGTCCGCTGATGTAGAGACGGGCGCGCGCCACGGGCTTGGGGAGGGTGAACTCGTGTCGCAGCAGCGGGGCCGCCTGTTCGGTCGCCGTGATCGACACACCGTTGCCCCAGGGCCCCTGGCCGTAGGCCGCGAGCACGGCCGCCTCGGGCCACCCGCTGTCGTCGAACTCCGGCCGCTGCCAGCCCTCTTGCTCATTCTCGGCGCAGCGCCACCCCTCACCCGTGACCAGTTCGACCGTGTCCGATCCGCTCTCCACGACGAGCCGTACGAGCAGTCCTCCGGGGTTGACGGAGGCGTTGCCGCGGTTCGTCGCCAGCGCGGCGACCACGATCGGGCCGTCCCCGGCGGCTCGCACCTGATCGGTGACGTCGATGAGATGGCCCTGCCGCCAGGCATCGGTCTGCTCGGGCTGGTGTGCCACCTTCTCGCCGTCGAGATACAGGGTGAAGTCGTCGTCGGCCGTGGCGAGCAGCGTCGCCTTCCGGATCTCCGCGCCCGCGGTCGGCGTCAGCGAGCCGCGGAACCAACGGGGCCCGGCGGGCGCACTGTTGGAGGTCGAGCCGGGCGACCAGATCCAGGACGCTCCGTCGAACGTCGGCGGCTCGGGAGCGGCGGCCGCACCGATCCAGAACCCCTCCCAGGCCTCCTTGGACAACGTTGTCTCCCACCAGCGCGGCGCACTCCACGCCGACGGCCGGCCCTCGCCGTCCCACACCCTGACGTGCCAGTGGTAGCGCGTGCGCGGATGGAGGGCCGGACCGTCGTAGGCGATGCCGACGGTACGGTCCGACGCGACCCGCCCCGAGTCCCAGACCGTGCGCCGCCCCTGACGCAGGCTCTTCTCGCTCAGCGCCACTCTCACCTGGTACGCGCTCTGCCGGGCGCCGCGCCCCTCGGCGGCCAACTCCCAGGTCAGTCTGGGCTTTTCGACCTCGGTTCCGAGCAGTGTCTCGGCGTACTCGACGGTCGTGCGCTCGATCCGCAGCCGGCCGGCCCCCGAGGCGTCGGCGGCGGTTCCCGCAGACGCGCTGGCGGTCTCGACCGCCCCGGAACCCAGAGCGGCGGATGCGCCCGCTCCGGCGACGGAGGTGCGGAGGAAGACACGGCGGTTCCAACCCTTGGTCATCTGTGGCCCCTTGGTTGCGTACATGCGTGCACGGATGCGGGTGACGAAGCGAGGAGGGTGTCCGAGGTCGTTGAAACGATTCATTCGACTGTGAACGATCCTATGCAGTCCGGCTGTCGGGCTTCAAGGGGCGTGCACACTGTGACCGTCGAGGCCTCAGGGGGTGGTGAGGTCGGGACAGGCGCCCCAGGTGGTTCGCGACCGACCGGAACGGCCCGGCGCGTGCCAGAATCACAGCGTGGATTGGGGGATCCTCGAACGAGACGACGAGCTGGATCAGCTGGCCGTCGCCGCGCGGGACGCGGCCGACGGAGCCGGTTCGGTGGCGCTCGTCTTCGGCGAGGCGGGTATCGGCAAGTCGAGCCTGGTCAAGGCCATGCCGGCCGTGCTGCCGGAGAAGGCCCGCGTCCTGGTGGGGGAGTGCGACGACCTCGCGACCCGCCGGCCGCTCGGCCCCTTCCGTGACCTCGTCGGCAGTGTCGGCGCCGAACTGGCCCGGGCTCTCACGGCGGGCGGCGACCGGCCCCGGGTGTACGACGCCCTGCGGGCGGAACTGACCGCCGCCCCGCACCCGGCGGTCCTCGTCGTCGAGGACGTGCACTGGGCCGACGAGGCCTCGCTCGACGCCCTGCGGTTCCTGGTGCACCGGGTCGAACGCCTCCCGGCCCTCCTGGTCCTCACCTACCGCGACGACGAACTGGACCGCCGCCATCCCCTGCACCACCTCCTGGGCCAGGTCTCCCGGGCCGAACGCGTTCACCGCCTCCCGCTGTCCCGCCTCTCCGCGGGAGCCGTGCGGGAGCTGAGCTCGGTGAGCCGTCTGGACCCGGCCGAGGTGTACGAGGTGACCTCGGGCAACCCGTTCTTCGTCGCCGAGGTGGTGGCGGCCGGCGGCACCGGCGGGGTCCCGCCGACCGTGGTCGACGCCGTCCTCGCCCGGCTGCGCGGCCTGGACGACCGCACCCGTGACGCCCTGGAACAACTCGCCGTGGTCCCGTCCGCCGTCGAACGTCCCCTCGTCGACGCGCTGTTCACGGACGGCGTGGCCGAACTGGCCGCCGCCGAACAGCGCGGACTGCTCACGGTCACACCCGAACGGGCCGGATTCCGGCACGAGTTGATCCGCCGGGCCGTCGCCGACTCGCTGCCCGCCGCACGGCGCATCGAACTCAACCGCCACGTCCTTGCCGCACTCGTCGCCAAGTCCGGCTCCGACCCGGCCCGAGTCGTCCACCACGCGGCCGAAGCGGGCGACCAGGAGGCCGTCGCACGGTACGGTCCCGACGCCGCCCGGGACGCCTCAGGCGCGGGCGCGCACCGGGAGGCCGCCGCCCACCTGCGGCTCGTCCTGCGACAGCGCGACCGGTTCGAGGCCGCCGAACTCGCCGACCTGCTGGAGCGGTACGCCGTCGAGAGCTACACCATCGCCGACTCCGCGGCCGCCGTCGACGCCGAACGGGACGCGGTCGCGCTGCGCCGGTTCCTCGGCGACACCCGGGCACTCGGCGCCGACCTGCGCTGGCTGTCCCGTATCCACTGGTGGGCGGGCAACGCCGACGAGGCACAGTGTGCCGCGCGCGAGGCCATCGCCGTCCTGGAGGACGCGGGCGACGACCGGCTGCTCGCGCTCGCCCTCAGCAACACCTCCCAGCTCCACATGCTCTCCGAACGCACCGCCCTGGCCATCGACTTCGGCGAGCGAGCCATCGCCCTGGCCCGCCGCACCGGCGACGACGCGATCCTCGCGCACGCCCTCAACAACGTCGGCTCCGCCCGCTGGCGCGACGGCGACCCACTGGGCCGCGCCCAACTGGAGGAGAGCCTGAAGGTAGCGCTGGCCGCGGGCGAGGTCGAGCACGCCTGCCGCTCGTACGCCAACCTCATCTGGACGCTGCTCCAACGCCTCGAGTTCACCGAGGCCGACCGCTTCCTGGCACCCGGGATGGCGCTGGCGGATCGGGCGGAACACGTCGGCTTCCTCAGCTATCTCCATGTCGCGACGGCACTGCGCCGGTTCGCCGCCGCGGCCTGGGACGACGCGGAGCGGCACGCCGAGATCGGCGCCCACGACTTCGTGCCCGCGCGCTGTCCCGCGCTGACCGTGCTGGCCCGCGTCCGCGTCCGCCGAGGCCGGGACGGCGGGGAGGAACTGCTCGACGAGGCCTGGGAGATCGCCGTACGCACCCGCGAACTGCAGCGCACGGGGCCCGTCGCGGTCGCCCGGGCCGAGGCCGCCTGGCTCCGGGGTGATCACGCGGCGGTGATCGCGGTCGCCGGTGAGGTCTTCGAGGAGGCACGCCGACTGTCCGCCATGCCGCACGTGGCCGAGCTCGGCTACTGGCTCACCAAGGCGGGCAGCCCCGTACCGGCCGACGGCTGGGACCATCCGTACGCGCTCCAGGCCGCCGGACGGTGGCGCGAGGCGGCCGAGGCCTGGCGCGCGGCCGGCTGCCCGTACGAGGATGCCGCCGCCCTCGCCGAGAGCCCGGACCCGGACGACAAGCTCACGGCCCTCGCCGGTCTGGACGCACTCGGCGCGGAGCCCCTGGCACGACTGGTCCGCGGCGAACTGCGGCAGCTGGGCGTGCGCCACATCCCGCGCGGCCCGCTCGCCGCGACGCGCGACAACCCCGCCGGCCTCACCGAGCGCCAGCTCCAGGTCGTGCGGCTGCTGGCCCAGGGGCTGACCAACCCCGAGATCGCCGAGCGGCTCGTGGTGTCGGTCCGTACGGTCGACAACCACGTCTCCGCCGTACTGGACAAGCTCGGTGCCCGCTCCCGGCGCCAGGCGACCGCCCGCGCCACGGAGCTGGGGCTGGTGCCCGGACGCGAGACCTAGGTAGCCGCCGACGCCGAGCTGAGTGACCGGCACGGATATCTGCGCACGGGGGACGGGACTAGAAACAGGCCCACGGAAGGGGGCCCGGAAGCCGGGTCCCGGATCGGGGGATGCACATGTCCGTCACACCAGCACAGGCGGCCCGGCAGGAACTCACCCAGTTCAAGGGGCAGTTGATCGGGCCGGACGACTCCGGCTACGACGAGGCCAGTCCCGTCTACAACGCGATGATCGAGCGCCGGCCCGCCCTGGTGGCGCGCTGTACGAGCGCCGAGGACGTCACGCACGCCATCCGCTTCGCCCGCGCCCACGACCTGCCGCTCGCCGTACGCGGCGGCGGGCACCACGGCGCCGGACTCGGGACCTGCGACGGCGGAGTCGTCGTCGACCTGTCCCCGCTCAAGGACATCGAGGTCGACGCGGAGGCCAGGACGGTCCGCGTCGGCGGCGGCTGCGTCTGGGGCGAGGTGGACCGGGCCACCAACGCGCACGGTCTGGCCACCCCGAGCGGCATCATCTCCACGACCGGCGTCGGGGGCCTCACGCTCGGCGGCGGCCTCGGTCATCTCACCCGCAAGTGCGGGCTGGCCATCGACAACCTCCTGGAGGCCGAGCTCGTCCTGGCCGACGGCCGGCACGTGACCGCGAGCGCCGACGAGCACCCCGACCTGTTCTGGGCGATCCGCGGCGGAGGCGGCAACTTCGGCGTGGTCACCTCGTTCCTGTTCCGGCTGCACGAGGTGAGCACGGTCGTGGCGGGTCCCACGTTCTGGCCCGTCGAGCAGTGCGCCGAAGTACTCGCCGCCTACCGCGACTTCATCCCGCACGCGCCCCGCGAACTGAACGGCTTCTTCCTGATCGGCGCGGTCCCGCCCGCCCCGCCGTTCCCCGAGGAGCTCCATGGACGCAAGGCCTGCGGTGTCGTGTGGTGCTACGCGGGAGAGGACACGGACGCGGCGGCACGCGCCATGGCACCCCTGCTCGACGCCTTGCCGGAGCCGATGCTGCACGGCCCCGCGCCAATGCCGCACCCCATGATCCAGGGTGCCTTCGACGGCCTCTACCCGCCCGGCGACCAGTGGTACTGGCGGGCCGACTTCGTCAACGAGATCCCCGCCGAGGCGATCGACCTGCACGCCAAGTTCGGCGCCGAACTGCCCACCATGAAGTCGACGATGCACCTGTACCCGATCGACGGCGCCGTCCACGACCACGCCCCGACGGACACCGCCTGGAGCTACCGCGACGCACGCTGGGCGTCCGTCTACGCGGGCGTGGACCCCGACCCGGCCAACGCCGACGACATCAAGCGGTGGACCGTCGACTACTTCGAGGCCCTCCACCCGTACTCGGCGGGCGGCGCCTACGTGAACATGATGATGGACGAGGGCCAGGAGCGCGTACGGGCCAGCTACCGCGACAACTACGCCCGGCTGGCCCGGATCAAGGCCGAGTACGACCCGGGCAACCTGTTCCGGCTCAACCAGAACATCGAGCCGGCCGCGCGGCCCTGACCGGCCTGCCCGGGAGCGGCCCTGGCGCCAACGGGGGGCGTCAGGGCCGTGGGGACTCCGGGCCGCGGGGGCTCCGGGCGCGCGGACTCAGGACTTGCGGGCGACGCCCCCGTACACATCCGTCGCCTCCGGAGTGGTGCCCGGCTCGGGGCGCCACAGCGGGCAGGAGACGATGCCGGGCTCCAGCAGTTCCAGACCGTCGTAGTAGACGGAGATCTCCCGAGGGCTGCGCAGCACGTACGGGACGGCGCCGGTGTCGTCGTAGCCCTCCTGGGCCCGCTTGAGTTCGGCGTCCGTGTCGGTGCTGTCGTAGTGCACGAAGTAACTGCCCGACGGCAGCGCGGCCTGGAGACGGCGGACGATCGACTGGGCCTCCTCGTAGTCCTGGATGTGGCCCAGGATGCCCATCAGCATCAGCGCGACGGGCTTGCCGAAGTCGAGGATCTTGCCGGCGGCCTCGATGATCTGCTCGGGCTCGTGCAGGTCCGCGTCGATGTAGTCGGTGACGCCCTCGGGGGTGCTGGTGAGCAGCGCCTGGGCGTGCCGCAGCACCAGCGGGTCGTTGTCCACGTAGACGATCCGCGACTCGGGCGCCACGCGCTGGGCGACCTGGTGGGTGTTGTCGTAGGTGGGCAGGCCCGTGCCGATGTCCAGGAACTGGCGGATGCCCAGCTCACCGGCGACGAACGTCACGGTACGGATCAGATAGCCGCGGGAGGCGCGGGCCATCGTCTCGATGTTCGGGGCGATCTCGCGGTAGGCGTCGCCCGCCTCCCGGTCGACCTCGTAGTTGTCCTTGCCGCCCATCCAGTAGTTCCAGATGCGGGCCGAATGCGGCACCGTGGTGTCGATCTTGGACAAAGCGTCCTGGTCGGGAGTGGACTGGCCGTCTGCCATGGGAGATCTCCTGCCGTGCGTCACGCGGTCTGCTTCCAACCTACCGTCAACTGCCCTTTGGATCGCCCCAGTTGAAGATCGGGGGCGGATGGCGCACGGATGGGAGGGCCCGGGCCGCCGACGTCCAGAGTGACGACGGGGACATGCTGGGCGAGGGTGCGGAACACCCGGCGGTAGGCGTCGGCAACCTCGGCGCTCTCGGTGTCCGGGCGGCGACCGGAGTCCGTCAGATGGAGAAGGGCGCCGTCCCGCTCGGCCACGGACTCGGCGAAGTCGAGCGCCTGGATCCAGGTCACCCGGGAGTGCCCGCGGCGCAGCGGCCCGTAGACCAGTTCGTGGACGATGCCGCCGTCGACCGCCAGGCGGCCTGGGGCAGCGAGGAGTTCGCGGTACGGGCGGGTCGGGTCCACGTGGTGCAGATGGCCCCGCGAGCGCCTGATCATGAATCCGCTGCGGACCAGTTCGGCGAGCAGCCCGCTTCTGACGATGCCGTCGGGGCCCTCGACGACCAGTGTCCGGCACCGGTCGACGGCCTCATGGAGCGTACGCATACCACTCCCTCCAGGACGACCGACTTCCCCAGTGTGGCCGGACGACCCGCACGGCGGGAGTGCGCGTGCGGGTTGTCCGGTTGTGCGGCCGTAGTGGCGGACGGTTGTGCGGGCGTAGTGGTGCCGCCCGGTCCGGCGGGCGAGGGCGTCGGAACGCGGGCTCGCGACGCGGGAGTTCGACGGGATGCCGGGCGGCGAGGGACGTCAGGTGACGAACGACGTCAAGTGACGATCGGCGTCGGGCGACGATCTGCGTCAGGCGACGAGGAAGTCGGCCTGGCCGGACTTGGCGCCCTCCAGGAACGAGATCATCTCTTCCCGGGTGTAGATCAGCGCGGGCCCGTCCGGGTCCTTGGACTGGCGGAACGCGACGCTGCCGTCGGGCAGTCGCTTGGCCTCGACACAGCTGCCGCCGTTGGTGCCGCTCCAGGGCTTCTGCCAGCCCTCGGTTCCCAGATCGATGGCGGGCATACCGCTGTGGATGGGGTCCATGGAATTCATGGCTCACAACTCCTTACGCAGTTCAGCCAGGATGGCCCTGGTCCGAGCGACCGGCTCCGCCTGCACGGACATCCGGTCCATTACTTCGAGGTACGTCACGACGTCGGCCGGCTGGTCGACATAGACCGAGCCGACGAGGCTCTCGGTGTAGACGACATCGGGCAGTTCGGAGAAGCCGAAGCGGAAGTGGTGGAAGGGGCCGAACGCGCCCGGATGGGCTCCCACGGAGTAGCGCAGGATCTGGATCCGGACCTTCGGCATGTCCAGGGCCTCGTTCAGCCGGTCGATCTGGGCCCGCATCACCTCGGCCCCGCCCACCGGGCGGCGCAGCACCGTCTCGTCCAGGACGGCCCAGACGGCCGGTGCGTCGGATTTCGCGAGCAGGTCCTGGCGTTTGAGGCGCAGGGCGACGCGGCGGTCGATCTCCTCCTTCGTCTCGTTGGGAAAGCCGATGTGCATCAGCGCGGCCACGTAGTCGTGCGTCTGCAACAGGCCGGGGACGTAGTGGGGTTCGTAGAGACGGATGACGCTGGCTTCGCTCTCCAGGCTCACGTAGGCGCTGAACCACTCCGGCAGGACATCGCGGTACGAGTACCACCAGCCCGGCCGGTTGGCCTCCCTGGCCAGGGCGAGGAAGTCGTCGACCTCGGAGTCCGGGACTCCGTAGGTGTGCAGCAGCTCCCTCACGTAGGGGATACGGAGGCCGACCTCGGCCTTTTCTATCCGGCGGACCGTCAGAGGAGTGACCTCGATGGCCCGCGCGGCGTCCTCGAAGGAGACTCCGGCCTGTTCCCGCAGATGCCGGAGCCGCTTGCCGAGAACCATCCGCAGGACGGTCGGTGCACTGCCGCCCGAGCGGTTGTCGCTCACGTCCTACCTCCCGGAACGGCCGTCACAGCGTGCAGTGTGCCACGAGGTCGCTGACACAGACAGAGCGATGAGGATCGTTCTGAAATTATCAGAACGCTTGTTGCGGGTTGAGTGTGTCGGCCATCATAGTGATCGAGTGACCTGCCGCACAGTCCGGCGGCGACGGCGCACAACAGCGCACCGCCTCCCCGGACTTGACGCCCCGGCAGGGAGGGCAGACCGCAGCACCGCGATGCGACACCTGGATGGCCACCGTGACCGACGGACAATCGAGGAGCCCCGGCAAGGGTCCCGCCGGGGCCAACAAGGCGCTGGCGGCCGCCCTCAGAGACGCCGGCTGCTCGTACGCCTCGCTCGCCCTCCGGGTCAACGAACTGGGGCGCAGACAGGGCGCGGACTCCAACTACGACAAGGCGTCGGTCACCCGCTGGCTGAACGGCCAGCAACCCCGGGGAAACACCCCCGAGTTGATCGCCGCCGTCCTGTCCGAGCGACTCGGCCACGCCGTGTCGCCGACGGACCTCGGCTTTCTGCCCGACCAGCAACGCCCGGTCGTCGGCAGGGCACTCGTGTACCGCGAAGACCTGGCAGACACCTTGCACACCTTGGCCGAACTGGGCTCCACCGACATCTCCCGCCGCAGCCTCCTCGGCGCGGTCCCCTTCGTCGCAGGCGCCCTGACGAACCCTCAGCGCGAGTGGCTGCTCTGGCTGCTCGAGCACGCCGGGAATCACGACGTCACACGGCTCGCGCCGGTCACCGACGGCGGTCCCGTCGAGCAGGTCCACGCCATGATCAGCATGTTCGACCAGATGGACAACCACTTCGGCGGCGGCGGAGTGCGCACGAGCATCGTGCACTACCTGTGCACCGAGGTCGTGCCCATGCTCCAGCGCCGCGGCACGCCCCCGCACCAGCAGCGCCTGCTGTACGCGGCTGCCGCCCGACTCGCCGCGATGGCCGGCTGGAGCTCGTACGACGCGGGGGAGTACGGACTCGCGCAGCGCTATATGACCCAGGCGCTGCGGCTCTGCGCCGAGGGCCGCGACCGTGTGCTGGGCGGGCAGATCCTGGCCGGGCTCTCCCACCTCGCCACCAACCTCGGCCGCCCGGACGAGGGCGTGGCGCTGGCGAGGGCCGGCATCGCGACCGCGAAGGACTCGGGCAGCCCGCTCGGCCTGATGCGCCTGTACGCCATGTCGGCGCGCGGACACGCGGCGCGGGGCCGCTCCGGTGAGACGGCCGAGGCGCTGAGGCTCGCGGAACAGCAGCTGGACGCGAGCCGCGGAGCCGCGCAGGAGTCCGTGTGGGTGCGTTTCCTCGACCACCACTATCTGCAGGCCGAGTCCGCCCTGTGCTTCCGCGACCTCGGCCTGGCCGCACAGGCGGAGCGCATGGCAGGTGAGTCGATCGACGCCAACGCCGACCGGCGCAGGCGCCAGGCCATCAGCCGTTCCGTACTCGCGACCGCGCACCTTCAGCAGAACCGCCTCGACGAGGCGATCGGCACGGCGACCAAGGCACTCGACACGCTCAACACGGTGCACAGCGAGCGGTCCATCCAGGCCCTGCGCGACTTCCGCAAGAGGCTGGAGCCCCGCAGCCACGAGCCGCTGGTCCAGGAGTTCGAGCGCAGGTCGCGACCGGTGCTGGGGGCGGTGGCATGACCATCGGCCCCGGCGCGACCGGCCTGCCCGACTGCTTAGTAACCGTCGGGCGAGGGGGCGTTCTGGGCGCGGTCGACGGGCAGATTGGCCCCGGAGATCCCGCTCGACCAGTCCGACAGCAGGAACGCCACCACGCGCGCCACCTCCTGCGGCGCGACCGGCTCCCCGCCCGGCAGCTCGGCCGCCGCGAACGCGGCGAAGGCCTCGGGTTCCTCCCTGCGCATCCGGTCCCAGCGCCGGCCCGGGATGAGCATCGACCCCGGCGAGACGGAGTTCACCCGGATCCCGTCCGGGCCGAGCTCGCGGGCCAGCGAGGCCGCCAGATGGATCTGCGCGGACTTCGCGGTCCCGTACTGCGAGTTGGGGCCCGGCTTCCAGCCCGAGATCGACGAGATGACCACGACCGAGCCACCGCCCGCCGTACGCAGATACGGGACGGCGGCCCGTACCAGCCGCGCGGTGTGCCCGACGTTCAGCTCCCAGGTCGCGGCCCAGTCCCCGGCGTCCGTCTGTTCGAGGCCGCGCCCGCGAGAACCGCCCGCACAGGCCACCACCCCGTCGAGGCCGCCGAAGCGATTCGCCGAGGCCGTGACGAACGCCTCCAGCCGCTTCGGTTCGGTGACGTCGAGGGCTCGGGTGAACAACCCGTCGGGCGCTGCGGCATCAACCGTGCCTCTCAGCGTGTCCAGGTCCCGTGCGGTCCGGGCGCAGGTTGCCACCCGGGCGCCCTCGGCGGCCAGCAGCCGCACGATCTGCTCGCCGAGTCCGCGCGTACCGCCGGTGACGAGCACGCGCTTGCCGCTCACGCCGGACCAGCCGCGGGCATCCTGCCCGCTCTCGATGGTCCGGCCCTCGCTCACGTTGCTCACGCTTTCGAACATACATGCCACACCACTACGCGCCTGCAACCGGACAACCCCCGCACTCCCTGGTCCGCCGCCGCTCCGGCCGGTTGGCTGCACGAGCAGCCACCGAGACCGTCCCCCACCCGTGCTGCACTCGAAGGAGGCACGATGACGGCATCCAGGGCACACCGCCGTGGGCCGTCGCACTCGCTGACGCGCGGCGCGGACCATGACTCGCCCACCGGCCGGCCCTGGACCGGTGAGACGGACCAGAGCGTCCCGGCCGCGTCCGCGGCTCCGCCCGTGCCCGCCTCCGTGCGCGCGGCCCGTGCCCTTCGCATCGTGGTCCCCGCGCAGCCCTCGCGCGCCTCGGGCGTACGGCGCATGGTCGCCGAGCAGCTGGCGTACCTGCGGTTGCCGGCCGAGCAGCTCGACAACGCCGTCCTGGCCACCGACGAACTCTTCGCCAACGCCGTCAGGCACGGCAGCCCCGACGCCGGTGACATGGTCACCGTCAGCGTCGAATGCACCGACCACGAAGTGCGGGTGACGGTCGCCGACCACTCGCCCGATCTGCCGCGCCACCGCACGGCGGACGCCGCCGACGAGTCCGGACGCGGGCTCGCCATCGTGGCCGCGCTGGTCGACGACTGGGGCATCGCACTGCCCGACCCCGGCGAGACGGGGAAGCGGGTGTGGTTCTCATTGGAAATCCAGGGGGCGTCATGAGCGGTTCCGGCATGCCGGGCCACGTCGCGCACGACACGGTGCGAGAGGGGCGTACGGGGGTCGCCCCCCGCCCGGGTCGCGACGGGCCCACGGAGCCGGCGGGTGCCCCGGACGACCCGGGGCACCCGTGCCGGGACGGGCATGCGGGGCGAGTGCACGACACGGCGGGTGAGGAAGGCGCGGGGCGCAGCCACGACGAGATACACGGCGAGGTACGGGAAGTGCGCCCGGTCGTCGTACCGGCGCTCGCGGCCGCCCTCGCCCGCGAGCTGGTCCGCAGGGCGGACGAGGACCGGAGAGTGACGCGGGCGGCGCACCGCAGCCCCACGCAGGTCGCGCGCCGCCGTATCACCGAGTGCCGCAGAGGAAACGCCGAAGCGCTGAAGACCATCGTCAAGCGCCATGCCTGGCCGACCGCCGACGTGGTCGGCGCGCCCGCCTCCACGGCGGCGCTGATGATCCTGTTGCACGCTCCCGACCTCGAATTCCAGCTGGCCTGCCGTGACCTGATCGCCCAGGCCACGGCGGACGGACGCTGCCCGGCGCCGCACCACGCGTACATCGCCGACCACTGCGCCGTCGAACTCGGCCAGCCGCAGTTCTACGGCACCCGAGTCGACCCCGCGACCTTCCGCCCGTATCCGGTCCGTCAGCCCCGGACGCTCGACGAGCGCCGCGAGGACGTCGGGCTGTGCCCGCTCGACGAGCAGATGCGGGCGCTGCGCCTCGGCGGCTGAGGCCGCGGTTCGGCGCGACCGCGGAGGCGGTGTTACGGCTCCAGCCGCAGCTGCCATTCCTGTTCCTGGTCGCCGGAGACCATGCCCTCCTCGCGCACCGTGAAGACGGAGGTGAGGGTCTCGTCGGCCCGCCGTACCGCCTCGGGGCTGCCCTGCAGGGTGACGGTCACGGGCGCGGAGAGCGGTGGCACGGTCGGCGGTGTCATACCGGCATCGGCCGGTATGTCGTTGTCGAAGGCGGCCGTGTAGACCGTGGCGCCCCCGTCCCCGGGCATGTCGTCCGCCGTTCCGAAGGCGGATTCGAGGGTGTGGACGACCGCCCGCGCGTCGGCGGCCGTGCCGCCGCTGAGCGTGAGCGTCAGAGCGAGATGCGTGCCAGGCGTCATGACCAGCCACCTTTTCTTGTGCGGATGCGCGCCGTCCCGTCCGTGTAACCGGTCCTCCGGGCCACAAACGGCGGCTCGGCCCTGCGTGGGGCCTGTCTCCATCACACCGCCATCCACCGGACCTCGCAGCCGCACCGCCGGGTGTCGCGGGCCGCCGTAGGGGAAGCGCCCGGTTTTCCGCCGGGTCAGGAAGGTCGCAGCGGGGTGGTCTCCATGAGGCGGGCGGCCATGCTGCGGGCCGGGGCCTCGGTCTGTTCCGCGATGCGGTGGAAGGTGTCGTGGGCCGATCGGGCCGGCCAGGCGGCGGGCAGGTGCCGGGCGGGCAGCCGCGGGTCCGTGCGGATGATCCGGAGCCACTCGCTGGTCAGGCGCAGCCGGGTCCCGAGCGGGTCCCCGGAGTCGGGGGCGAGCCGGTCTGTCCAGCGTTGGTCGAAGTCGGCGTACCGGGCACCGACGCCGTCCAGGTCCCAGGTGTCACGGATCATCAGACCGATGTCGGTGGCCTCGTCGGCCGTGGCATGGAAGATCTTGACGTGGGCCGCGAGCCCGAGTTCGGAGACGAGCGCGGACACGTCGAAGTCGCCGGGCGCGATCCACAGCCCGCTGTAGAGGGGACCGAAGCCCGACCAGGTCAGCCGCGAGCGCAGATCGTGCCGCTGGCGCTGCCAGGACTCGGGCAGGGAGAAGCCGAGCAGCGTCCAGGTGCCGTCCCAGTCGTCGTTGACGGCGCCCATGTCCCAGAGCCGCTTCTTGCCGTTCCAGAGGATCTCCGTGGCCTGTGGGGTCAGACCGAAGTACATCCGGCGGCCCTCCCGCTGACGTTGCAGCAGACCGCGGTTGACCATCCGGGTCAGCGTGGACCGCACCGCCTGCTCCCCGACCCCCGCACGCGCCAGCACCTCGATGACGCTGCCGGAGTACACGCACAGCGGCCCCTCCTCCAGAACATGGCCGCCGAAGAAAGCGAACATCAGCGACTGGGGGCGCAGCTGGGGTCCTTCTGGGAAGTCCATGGCCGCCCGCGGAGTCTCGTCGTGCACGTCGGAAAGGGTACGGCCGCCCACCTTGCAACCTCCCTTGTCCGGAGTACTGACAGCGCGAACATAGGTGTGTAGATTGCGGCCGTCAAGAAAGTGCACAACGTCTGGACGGGACGACCGGTCTCGGCGAGGCAGCGGCAGCCACTCCCCGCTCCGCTGCCTCGCCGTCGCAGATCCGCGCGACCCGCTCGACGGCTCGATCCGCCGGGCCTGTCCGGTCCTGGCGGGGTGTGCACGCCACCACAGGTGTTTCCGTCAGGAGGAGCCCATGCAAAGGCGCATTCTCGGGCTAGCCATAGCCGTGGTCACGGTCGCGGGCGCGGCCGGATGCGGGTCCTCGTCCTCCTCGAGCGGCGCTTCGGCGTCCTCCGGCGGAGGCAAGACCACGGAGGTCAAGGTCGGCATCATCCCGATCGTCGATGTGGCACCGCTCTACCTCGGTGACAAGAAGGGCTTCTTCAGCAGCCGGGGCATCAAGCTGAAGATGGAGAGCGCCCAGGGCGGCGCCGCGATCATCCCCGGTGTGGTGAGCGGCCAGTTCCAGTTCGGCTTCAGCAACACCACCTCGCTGATGCTCGCCCAGACCAAGGGCGTCCCCGTGAAGTCGGTGGTCAACGGCGCGGCCTCCAACGGCAAGGTCGGCGCCGACGTCACCGGCGTCGCGGTCAAGAAGGACAGCTCGATCAAGTCGGCCAAGGACCTCGCCGGGCAGACGGTGGCGGTCAACACCCTGCAGAACATCGGGGACACGACGGTCCGCGAGTCGGTCCGCAAGGCCGGCGGCGACCCCTCCAAGGTCAAGTTCGTCGAGATACCGTTCGACCAGATGCCGGCCGCCCTGGACGGCGGGCAGGTGGACGCGGCCTGGATGGGCGAGCCCGCGACGACGATCGCCAAGGCACAGGGCGCCCGTGTCATCGCCTCGCCGTTCGCCGAGACCGACCCGAAGCTCACCGTGGCCACGTACTTCACCTCGGCCAAGGTGATGCAGGAGAACCCGGACCTCGTGAAGAAGTTCAGCGAGGCGATGGCCGAATCACTGACCTACGCCACCGAGCACCCCGACGAGGCACGCCAGATCCTCACCTCCTACACCAAGATCAGCGGTGATGTCCTGGAGAAGCTCATCCTGCCCAGCTGGCCCGCGGAGATCGACATGGCCTCCCTGGAGAAGCTGGCCGCCCTCGGCGAGGAGGACGGCATCTTCGGCGACAAGAAGCCCGACCTGAACGCGCTGTTCTCATGACCAGCCCCGGTCTCACCCCTGTACTCGCGGAGCCCGCCGGGACCGACACCGGTCCCGGCGGGCCACCCGCCAGGCGAGGTCCGGTCCCCGTCGCCGTACTCCGCGGCCTCGCCGGTCTCGCCGGCCTGGTCGCGGTGCTCGAAGTGCTGCCGCACACCGGCCTGGTGTCGGCCGACTACCTGCCGCCCGCCTCGGAAACCGTCCGCACCCTGGGGACCCTGCTCGCCGAACCGACGTTCTGGACAGCGCTCGGCGACACCCTCACCGGGTGGGGCCTGGGGCTGGCAGTCGCCGTCGTGGCGGGCGTCGCCGCCGGAGTCGTCATCGGCTCGGTGCCCGTACTGCGCGCGGTGACCGCCTCCACCATCGAGTTCCTGCGCCCCATCCCGTCCGTGGCCCTGATCCCCGTCGCGGTCCTCCTCTACGGCACCGACCTCCGGTCGAAGCTGCTCCTCGTGGTGTACGCCTCCTTCTGGCAGGTGATCGTCCAGGTCCTGGCCGGCATGCAGGACGTCGACCCGGTCGCCGAGGACACCGCCCGCAGCTATCTGCTCGGCACCTGGGGCCGGGTCCGCCACGTCCTGTGGCCGACCGCGCTGCCGTACGTGATGACGGGGGTACGGCTGGCCGCCACCGTGGCGCTCATCCTCACGATCACCGCCGAACTCGTCATCGGCGCCCCCGGCCTCGGCCACGAGATCGCCGTCGCGCAGGTGTCCGGAGCCGTGCCGCGCGTCTACGCCCTCGTCCTGGTCACCGGCCTGCTCGGCGTCGCCGTCAACCTGGCGGCACGTGCGGTCGAACGACGGGCACTGCACTGGCACCAGTCCGTACGCACGGAGGTGACCGCATGACCGCCCTCGCCGTGGCCCGACGCGGCCTGCTGGTCCTGGGCCTGCCCGCGGTCCTCTTCACCGTCTGGTGGTTCGCCACCGCAGGGAGCACCGACTTCTACTTCCCGCCCCTGGCCACCATCCTGGACAGTTTCGGGAAGGTGTGGACCGGGGACCGGCTGCTGTCGGACGTGGTCCCGAGCCTGCTGCGCCTCGCGGCCGGCTATCTCCTCGCCGTGGTCGTCGGGGTGGGGCTCGGCCTGGTCGTCGGAATGCGGCGGGCCGTACGGGACGTCCTGGAACCGGTCCTCGAACTCTTCCGGGCCATCCCGCCGCCCGTGCTCATCCCGGTGATCATGCTGTTCGCGGGCATCGGCGACACGATGAAGGTGCTCGTCATCGTCAGCGGCTGCATGTGGCCGATCCTCCTCAACACCGTCGAAGGCGTCCGCGCTGTCGACGAGGTGCTCGGCGACACCTGCCGGTCCTACGGCATCACGGGCGTCGCGCGCCTGCGGCATCTGGTGCTGCGCGCGGCGAGCCCCCAGATCGTCACGGGCATGCGCCAGGCGCTGTCGATCGGGATCATCCTCATGGTCATCAGCGAGATGTTCGCCGCCAGCAACGGCCTGGGCTTCACCATCGTCCAGTTCCAGCGCTCCTTCGCCATCCCCGAGATGTGGAGCGGCGTCCTGCTGCTCGGCATCCTCGGCTTCCTCCTGTCCCTGCTCTTCCGGTTCGCCGAGAACCGGGCCCTGGCCTGGTACCACGGTCTGCGCCGCGCGCAGCGCAATCCCTGACGCACCCCCCGACGCCCCCGACGCAACGCCTGACGCAATCCCTGAAGCACCGCTTGACAAGGAGACGTCGATGCTCGACGTACAGGACCTGCAGAAGATCTACACCGGTCGGCACCGCAACGTTGAGGCGCTGCGCAACCTCACCTTCCACATAGCCGAGGGCGAACTGGTGTGCCTGGTCGGGCCGTCGGGCTGCGGCAAGACCACCCTGCTGAAGTGCATGGCGGGCCTGCTCGCTCCCACCCGCGGCGAGGTGCGTCTCGACGGCCGCCCGGTCGCCGGACCACCGCCCGGCATGGCGGTCGTCTTCCAGGAGTACGGCCGCTCGCTGTTCGCCTGGATGAACGTGCGCGAAAACGTCGCCCTGCCTCTGCGCCGCAAGAAGCTCGGCAAGGCGCGCGAGCGGGAGTTGGTGGACCACGCCCTGGAGGTGGTCGGCCTCTCCGACGCCCACGAGGCGTACCCCTGGCAGCTCTCGGGAGGCATGCAGCAGCGCGTCGCCATCGCCCGCGCCGTCGCGTACGAGCCGAAGGTGCTGCTCATGGACGAGCCCTTCGCGGCGGTCGACGCGCAGACCCGCGCCGAACTGGAGGACCTCATCCGGAAGTTGTGGCACGAACTCGGTGTCACCGTCCTGTTCGTCACCCATGACATCGACGAGGCGGTGTACCTCGGCCAGCGCACGCTGATCCTGTCCAAGTCCCCGACCGTCGTGCAGGAGGACCTCACCATCGACCTCCCCGACGAGCGCGACCAGTTGCACACCCGCTCCAGCCCCCGCTTCGCCGAACTGCGCGCCCACGTCTACGAGCAGATCCAACGCGCCAAGCACCACAGCGGGGACACGGCCCCGGCCCCGGTGGTCGCGGACCGCACCATCGAGCCCGTCCTCCAGAAGACCGAGTCCTGAGCGTCCGTCGGCGGGCGGAGTGCGAGGCGCCGCCGCCGCGGCGGACGGCCGCGCTCCGGCGCCTCGTCGGTGATCACCCGGAAGCGGACGGCTCCGACTCGACCAGCCCCTCGCGGTAGGCGATCGCCACGGCCTCCGTGCGGCTCGCGGCGCCGAGCTTGGCGAGGATGTTGGAGACGTGCACGCTCGCCGTCTTCCCGCTGATGAAGAGCTCCTCGCCGATCTGGCGGTTGGTGCGGCCGCGGGACAGGAGCAGCAGGACGTCGTTCTCGCGTGCCGTCAGCACCGGTGCCCGGTCCGCCGTGGACGCGGTTTCCGCGAGGCGGCCCCGGCGGATCAACCGCTCCACCTCGTCGCGCAGTGGCACGGCGCCCAGCCGGACGGCCGTGTCGCGCGCGGCACGCGCGTGCGTGGCGGCCTCCTCGCGTCGCTCCGCCCCCAACAGGGCCTCCGCCAGCCGCACTTGACAGCGCGCCTGCTCATAGACGTCCCCGTAGCCGAACGCCGCGACGGCCTTCTCCCAGGCCTCGACGCTCAGTTCGACGCCCTCTCCGCCGTTGTTCGGCCGGGCACCGGCCCGCGCCCACTCCGCCTCGGCGCGCGCCAGCCATGCCAGCCCCTCGGGGCCCTGCGGCGTGCCGTCCTCGCCCTTGACCGCCGTGACCCGGGCCAGCTCCACCAGTTCCTTCCCGGTCTTCGCCCAGCGGCCGACCCCCTCCTCGTCGCCGGACAACCGGGCCTCCACGACCGCGTCCCCGATGGCGGCCAGGGCGAGGGCCGCGAGCCGTACGGCCACATGAGGCGTGGTGCCGGCATCGTCGATGAGCGCCGCGAGCGTGGTGCGGAACTGTTCGAGAGCCCCCTCCGCATCGCGTCGCAGTACCGCGGCGTCGGTCAGGAGGAGGCCCGCGACGAGCGTGGCCATCCAGTCGAACGGCCCGTCGAGCAGGGCCCGGGCCCGCTCGGCGGCGTGCTCGTCACCGCGCGCCAGGGCGACGGAAAGGGCGGGCCCGATCGCGTACCTGCTCGCCGTCGGCAGCCGGTCGCCCTCGGCCTCCACCGCCCGGACGCACTCGTCCCACTGGCCCAGGGTGAACAGCATCAGGGAGCGCAGATAGCGCAACTCCACCGGGTACGGCGACGAGAGGAGCCCGGCGCGGCCCGCGCGCTCCAGCCCCTCGGTGAGCCAGGTCAGGCATTCGTCCAGGTCACCGGACTCGTGCGCGCCGATGGAGAGGTTGAAGAGCGCGCGCATCTCGACGGAGGCGTTGCCTGCGCGGCGGGCCAGTTCACGTGCGTCCCGCAACTGCGCCCGCCCCGCGGGAGTACGCCGGCTGTGCCCTTCGAGCGCGACCAGGGAGATCAGCAGATCGGCCTGTGCGTCGGACACTTCGAGTTCCTCGGCGATACGCAGGGCCTTGCGGGCCACGCGGTGGGCGGCCTCGTTCTCGCCCATGTACGTCGCCGCCATGACATGCGTGGCGGCGGCCCACACCCAGGTGCGCGACGGAGGATCGGCGGGGATCATCGCGAGCGCCTCGTTGCTGTACGTGAACGCGGCCGCGAGGTTGTCGATGCGCATGAGGTTGCCCGCGAGCGTGTAGCGGACACGCGCGGCCAGTTCGGAGTCCTCGTCGTTGCCGACCCTCGCGAGCGCGGACCGTGTCAGTGAGACGGCCCGGTGGGTCTCACCGGCGTGCGCCGCGGCCGCGGAGGCGCGCAGCGTCAGGGTGACCGTGTCGAATCCCTCGGGCCGCGCGTCGGGCGGCACCGCCGACCACAGGTCGAGGACGGCTTCCAGATGTCGCAGTTCCTCGGCGGGCGCCCGGACGCGGCCCGCGTGGTCGGCGGCCTCCAGCGAAGCGGCCAGTGCGTCGGCCAGGTCGTGGCTCTCCCGGGAGTGGTGGGCGCGCTCCGCCGCGCTCTCGGCCCGGTGGCCGCGTCCGGCCAGCACTCCGGCGAACGCCCTGTGCAGCCGCACCCGTTCACCCGGCAGCAGGTCGGCGTAGACGGCCTCGCGGATCAGGGCATGACGGAAGGAGTACGTGTCGTCGTCACCGGGGACGAGGAGCTGCCGCCCGACGGCCTCGCGCAGGGCCGACTCCAGCTCCTCCTCGGGCAGTTGCACGGTGTCGCGCAGCAGATCGTGCTCGACGCGGCGCCCCGCGACGGCCGCCGTGCGCAGCACCTGCTGGGCGGTCGCCGCGAGTTGCTCGAAGCGGATGAGCAGTACGTCGGCCAGCCCGCTCGGCACGGCGGACGCCGCCCCTGGCATGGTCTCGGAGGTGGCGGCGAGCAACTCCTCCGCGTAGAACGCGTTGCCCTCGGCGCGCTCGACGATACGGCGGACGGTGGCATCGGGCAGCGGGGCGACCTGCTGGGCACGGACGAGACGCGCCACCTCGCCGTCGGGCATCGGCCGCAGTTCGAGCCGCTCGACGACGGGCAGCCGGACGAGCTCGGCGAGCAGCGGGCGCAGCGGGTGTCTGCGGTGCAGATCGTCGGCGCGGTACGAGGCGAACACCGCGAGCCGCTGACCGGCCGCACCACCCGCGACCGCGTCCCCTCCCCTTGGGCGGACCCGGGACTGGAGGATCCCCCGGCTGAGCAGGAAGCGCAGCAGGTCGCGGGAGGACTGATCGGCCCAGTGCAGGTCCTCCAGGACCAGCAGCAGCGGGGCGGTCCCGGCGAGATCGGTCAGCAGACTCGCCATGCCCTCGAACAACTGCAGTCGTCCGCCCGCGTCCCCCGTGCCGCCGCTGCGGTCGCCGAGCAGCCGGTCCACCACGGGATGCGAGGCCAGGGCGCCGGAGAACCTCTCGTCGTCGGCGAGCACACCCACGATCTCGGTGAACGGCAGATAGGGCAGACCCACGTCACCGAGGTCCACACAGTGCCCCGTGACGACGGTCGTGCCGGCCTCGGTGGCATGCCCCGCGGCCTCGGCGAGCAGCCGGGTCTTGCCGACTCCCGCGTCCCCCGCGACGAGCACGGCACGCGGCTCACCGGCCCGGGCCCGGTCCAGGACTCGGGTCAGGCGGGCGAGTTCGTCCTCGCGCCCGATGAACGGCGTGGTGAAAGAGGTGGTCGGCACACATCCATCCTGGCACGCACCACCGACAGGGCCACCGCCGCGGCCACCGGCCGTCCCGCCGACGACCTGCGAGGCCGTGCCGTCGGCAGCGTCGATCACCGCCCGGCACAGTGTGGACTTGCCGACTCCGGGACTGCTCCCGATGACGGAGATCATGTGCGCGGTCATCGCGTCGGTCCGGCACCCGCGTTTTCGAGCCGGCCGGGGTGGGGCGGGCGGGCGCCCCGCACCCGGCCGCCCGCAGGTTCAGCGCAGGGTCTCCGCCCAGTTCGCCGGGACCCGTCCCGCCGGCCCGGGCGCGGGCTGGTCCGCCGGGTGGGCGAGCGGCGGAGCGAGCTCGGGACCGGACTCGTACAGCTCGGACGTCTGGAAGTTCCAGAACCAGCGCTCGCCCGGCTCGAAGCTGCGGATGATCGGATGGCCCGTGGTCTGGTGATGGGCGGTGGCGTGCTTGGCGGGGGAGTCGTCGCAGCAGCCCACATGACCGCACTGGGCGCACCGCCGCAGATGGAACCACCAGCCGTCCACCTCGTCGCATTCGACGCAGCCCGCACCGCTCGGCGGGACGCCGGGGTCGATTCCGTCCGTGGTCATGAGGCCTCCTGAGGGGCGTCGGGTTCGGCGGCGGTGAGCGGGAGGAAGACCTGGAAGCGGGTGTCGCCGGGCTCGGAGTGGACCTCCAGATGCCCGTGGTGCTTGTTCACGACGATGCGCCAGGAGATGTCGAGCCCCAGTCCGGTGCCCTCGCCGACCGGCTTCGTGGTGAAGAACGGGTCGAAGATCCTGCCGCGGATCTCCTCGGGCACTCCAGGGCCGGTGTCTCGGAACTCGACGAGCAACTGGTCCCGTTCGAGTGCGGTGCGTACGGTCAGCACGCCCTCGCCGCCCATCGCGGAGGCGGCGTTGTCGATGAGGTTCGTCCACACCTGGTTCAACTCGCCCGGGTAGGCGGGGATCCTGGGCAGCTCGCGGTCGTACTCCTTGACGATCCTGACGCCGGAACCGATCTTCCCGGCGAGCATCATCAGCGTGCTGTCCAGCAGTTCGTGCACATCGGCGACCTGGTAGGGCGCCCGGTCGATCTGGGAGTACTGCTTGGCCGCGTTCACGAGATTCGAGACCCGGGTCGTGGAGTCCTCGATCTCGTTCATCAGGAGCTCGGTCTCGACGGTGTAGTTGAGCCACCCGACGGCCCCCGCCAGCATCTCCTCGTCCACGGCTCCCGCGACCTGCTCCAGCCAGTCCGTGTCGAGCCCGGCCTGCACGAACGTCGGCGCGAGCCGCCAACCGCCCTCGATGCCGTGGTCGTCGAGCCAGTCGGCGAGCGCGTCCTCCCGGTCGGAGGCTTCGAGCGGGCTCAGGGCGGGTGCCTTGGCGACGCGGGCGGCGGTGTTCTCCTGGATCTCGACCAGCGTCTTCAACGCCTCGCGCTGATACGGACCCGAGGCGATCACCCCCAGTTTGTGCCGCATGTGCGCGACCCGGTCCCGCAGCGCCGACGTGGCCCGTACGGCCGCCGCGGCCGGGTTGTTGAGCTCGTGCGTCAGCCCGGCGGACAGCGAGCCGAGCGCCAGCAGCCGCTCGCGCTGCCCGATGGTCCGCTGGGTGTTCTGGCTGCCGAAGAACAGCCCCTCCAGCAGATGCACGGCCATCGGGAACCACTCCCGCAGGACCGCGGCGAACGTCTCGGCGGGCAGGATGAAGAACCGCGACGGCTCGGTGACCCGCAGGGAGCCCTTGTAGCGCGCGTCGTCCGGGACGGCCAGATAGGCCTGCATGGCCCCCGCGTACACCCCGCGCTGGGAGGTGCGGCTGATCTCGACGTCGTCGCCGCCGACCCGCCGTGACATCACCAGCGTGCCTTCGAGGAGGACGAAGAAGCAGGTGGCCGGGTCGCCCTCCTCGTACACATAGCCGGGCTCGAACTTCTCGACGCGGCCTTCGCTGCACAGCCGCCCGAGCTGTTCCGAGTCCAGCTTCTCGAACAGGAACAGTGTGCTGAGTTCCGCCGCGTCGCACGGCATCGGCTGCCCGCTCACGACTGCTCCAGATACCGGTGGACGAGCATCACGGCCATGGCTCCCTCTCCGACGGCGGAGGCGACACGCTTGGCGGACTCGGACCGGGCGTCACCCGCCACGAACACTCCGGGCACATTGGTCTCCAGGTGGTACGGCGCCCGGTCCAACTCCCAGTCGGGCGGCGGCTGTCCGCCGACGGTCAGGTCGGGTCCGGCGACGATGAAGCCGCGTTCGTCCCTGAGCACGGTGCCGTCCAGCCAGTCGGTCAGCGGGGCCGCGCCGATGAACACGAACATCCACTGCGCGTCGACGAGTTCGGTGTGCCCGCTCTCGATGTCGCGCAGGGTCAGCTGCTCCAGGTGGTCGGAGCCGTGCACCGCCTCGACGACCGTCCCCGTACGCACGGAGATGTTGGGCGCGTCCGTGATCTGCCCGATGAGGTAGTGCGACATCGACGCGGACAGGGACGAACCGCGCACGAGCAGGGTGACCGACTTCGCGCCCCTGGACAGATACATCGCGGCCTGCCCGGCGGAGTTCGCACCGCCCACGATGTAGACGTCGTGTCCCTGGCACGAGGCCGCCTCGGTCAGCGCCGATCCGTAGTACACCCCGCACCCGGTCAGGTCCGCCGTGCCCGGCGCCTGCAACTGCCGGTACGACACACCGGTCGCCAGGATCACGCAGTGCGCGGCGATCGCGGAACCGTCCGAGAACCGCACGGTCCGCGAGGAGCCGTTGACCTCCAGACCGGTCACCTCGCGCGCGGTGAGGATCTCGGCGCCGAACTTCGACGCCTGACGCCGCGCCCGGTCGGTGAGCTGCGCCCCGGACACACCGTCCGGGAAGCCCAGGTAGTTCTCGATCCGCGAGCTCTGGCCGGCCTGTCCGCCGGTCGCGGAACGCTCCACGAGCACGGTCCGCAGCCCCTCCGAGGCCCCGTACACGGCGGAGCCGAGCCCGGCGGGTCCGCCGCCGATGACGACGAGGTCGTAGAAGTCCGCCGCCGGGGTCGTGGCCAGCCCCACCTGGGCGGCCAGCTCCGGGTCGTCGGGCTCCACCAGCACGGCCCCGTCCGCGGTGATCACGAGCGGCAGCCGCTCCCCGTCCTGATCCGCGCAGGCCAGCAGCCGCTTGCCCTCCGGCTCGTCCGAGGAGTACCAGCGGTACGGCACCTGGTTGCGGGCCAGGAACTCCCGCACGTCCGACGAGCGCGCCGACCAGCGGTGTCCGACGACCTTCGTGATCGGAACCGCCCGGTGGTCGGAGGCCCGCCAGGCGTCCAGGAGGTCGTCCAGGACGGGATAGAGCTTCTCCTCGGGCGGGTCCCAGGGCTTGAGCAGGTAGTGGTCGAGATCGACGACGTTGATCGCGTCGATGGCCGCGTTCGTGTCCGCGTAGGCGGTCAGCAGCACCCGCCGCGCGCCCGGGTACACGTCCAGGGCCTGCTCAAGGAACTCGATGCCGTTCATCTGGGGCATCCGGTAGTCCGCCAGGATCACCGCGACGAGATCACCGCGCAGCTTCAGCTCCCGCAGGGCCTCCAGGGCGCTCTCGCCGGACTCGGCGCGCACGATCCGGTATCCCTCGCCGTAGCGTCGCCGCAGGTCACGGGCCACGGCACGGGAGACTCCAGGGTCGTCGTCCACGGTCAGGATGACGGTCCGTGCTGCGTCCGTGCCTTGTGCCATTCGTCTCCCACCCCGAGCGGTCGGCGTCCCCGGGGCGGCCTGTCTGCGATACCGCCCCAGTGCATGCCCATCGTATGTTCGATCGTCCTGCTTCGCTCCGAAACCGGGAGGTACCGCACGGTCGGCGCCGGCCCGGGTGTCGTACGGCCGGGCGGGGGCACCCGGAGGCGGGAGGCATTGATGAACGCAAGCACGATGACGCGAGGCGGCCGGGCGGGGAAACGAAAGGCCGCCCCCGCGATCGAGGGCGCTGCCCGGGCAGGTTTCACCGCACGCGGTGTGATCTACCTGCTGGTGGGCCTGCTGGCGCTGCAGATCGCCTTCGGCGGCAGCGGGAAGCAGGCTGATCAGGGGGGCGCGCTCCAGGAGGTCGCCGGGAAGCCCTTCGGCGGGACCGTGCTCTGGGCGCTCGGCGTCGGGCTGGTCGGGATGGCGCTCTGGCGGCTGTCCGAAACGGTCTTCGGCGCGGCGGGCCCCGACGGCGGCAAGGCCAAGAAGAGGCTGACGTCCGCGGCACGAGCCGTGTTCTACGGCTTCGTCGCCTACACCGTGCTCTCCTTCGCCGCCGGTTCCGGAGGAAGCGGATCGAGCGACGGGAAGTCCAAGGACGCGACGGCCAGGGCCATGGACCTGCCCGCCGGACAGTGGCTCGTGGCCGCGGCGGGCGTGGGCATCCTCTGCGCGGGTGTGTGGATGGTGGTGCAGGCCGCGCGCCGGAAGTACCACAAGCACATGAGGCTCGGTGAGATGTCGCACCGGGTGCGCCGGACGGTCGACGTGACGGGCGTCGGCGGCGGTGTGGCCCGCGGCCTGGTGTTCGCCGTCGCCGGCGGCTTCGCGCTCCGGGCCGCCGTGGAGTACGAACCGGACAAGGCGAAGGGCATGGACGACACCCTGCGCTCGTTCACCGAGACCCCGGTGGGGCCGTGGCTGCTGGTGTTCATAGCCGTCGGTCTGATGCTCTTCGGGCTGTTCTCGTTCGCCATGGCCAGGTACCGCAAGGTCTGACGGGCGTCCGCACGGGCGGTGCCCCGGGTCCGACCGGACCCGGGGCACCGCCCGTGCCGCGTCAGCGGGGCAGTCCGGCGGGCGCGGTCGCCCACCGGGTGTTCGGCTCCGCCGCGAGACTGAACCCGAGCTTGCCGCCGGTCCGCAGCAGGCCGCCGTCCGTCCAGGAACGGTCGTGCGCGCGGCCGTTGAGACGGACCGCGTCGACGTACGGATGCCCGGCGTCCGCCAGGGGCGCGTCGATGACGATGTCACCGCCACCGGGCCGGTCGACCACCGCGTACGGGAAGAGCGGCGCGCCCAGCAGCAGGTTGCCGCTGCCCGGGGTCTGCGGATAGAGGCCGAGGGCCGAGAAGACGTACCAGGCGGACATGGTCCCGAGGTCGTCGTTGCCGGGCAGCCCGGCCGGTCCGGTGCCGTACACGGTGTCGAGGATCTGCCGGACCGTCGCCTGGGTCTTCCACGGCTGGCCGAGCGCGTTGTAGAGCCAGGGGGCGTGGATACCGGGCTCGTTGGTCGGGTCGTACCGCAGGGCGTCGCCGCCCTTCACCGACCAGGAGCCGTCGGGCTTGTGGAAGAAGGCGTCGAGCCGGCGCGCGGCCGTCTCGCGTCCGCCCATCGCCTCGGCGAGCCCCTGGACGTCCTGCGGCACCATCCACGTGTACGTGGCGCTCGTGCCCTGCGCGAAACCGCGGTCGCTGCCCGGGCTGAACGGCGTGACCCATGAACCGTCGAGGTTGCGGGCCTGGATGTAGCCGGTGGTACCCGCGCCGTTGGTGGCCCCCGGGTTGAAGACGTTGCGCCACCAGCCGCCCCGCTCGGCGAACTGCGCGGCCTGCTCGTCGAGGCCCAGCAGCTTGGCCCAGCGGCCCAGTGCGTCGTCGGCGACCGAGTCCTCCAGGGTCTCGGCGGCACCGCCCCAGCAGTGGCAGACGTCCTGCGCCGCGTACTGCGAGGTCAAGTACTGGGCGAGGTTGGGCCGTTGGCCGGTGCACTGGCCGGGGCAGCCCGCGTCGGAGAGCCCGTCGGGGTGCGGCACGGTGGCCTGGCGGGCCAGGGAGTCGAAGGCACCGCGGTAGTCGAAGTTGCGGACCCCCATGGCATAGAAGGTCGCGAGGGTGGCCGCCGTCGGGTCGCCGGTCATCACATGGGTCGGGCCGTTGATGTGCACCCAGCGGTCCCACACCCCGCCGTTCTGCCGCGCGAAGTTGTAGAGGGACTGGGCGAAGTCCCCGGCGATGCGCGGCTTCAGGAGGGCGAGCAGCTGTATCTGCGCCCTGTATTGGTCCCAGCCGGAGAAGTTGCTGTACTGCGCGCCTTGCCCGCGCTCGACGCGATGCGGCTTGCCGTCCATTCCCGGATAGCGGCCGTCGGTGTCGCTGACCAGGTTCGGCTGCATGAGCGAGTGGTAGAGCGCGGTGTAGAAGGCGGTGCGCTGGGCCGTACTGCCGCCGCCGACGCGCACGGAACGCAGCTCGCGGTCCCAGGCGCGTGTCCCGGCCGCGGCCACCTGGTCGACGCCCGCCCGCGGCGCGATCTCCTTGCGGAGGTTGGTTTCCGCACCCGCCTGGCTCACGTACGAGATCCCGAGCCGCATGCGGACATCGTTGTCAGAACTGGTGTCGAAGCCGACCCAGCCGCCGGAACCGCGGCCCGCGCGGTCGGCGCCCGTGGCGTAGCCCTCGCCGCCTCCGCCCGAGGTGGCGCCGGGGGAGAGGGTGCCGTCCTTCCACGTACCCGTGGTCGAGAACGCGCGGTCGAACGAGGCGCTGAAGTAGAGCCGGTAGTAGCTCTTGCGGTTGTTGACGCCGCCGTTGGCGCGCCGTCCGCAGAACGCGCCGGTCAGCACCCACCCGCTCACCTTGCGCTTGGCCCGGTCGATCTCGACATGGGCGTCCTCGCTGCCGTTGAGCGAGTTGGAGACCCGGAAGAGCAGGTTGGCGGGCTTGTCGGCGGGGAACGTGAAGTCGGCGACGCCCGCGCGCTTCGACACGGCGAGGTCCGCGCGGGCACCGGAGTCGAGCCCCACGGAGTAGCGCCCCGGCACGGCCCGCTCGTCGGCGTGCGAGAAGTTCGCGGCGTAGACGGAGTCCGTGGTGTCGGCCGACGGCGACGAGGTGACGTCCCCGACGAACGGCATGATCGGTACGTCGCCCGCGGCCCCCGGGTTGCAGCCCGCGCCGTTCACATGCGTGAGGCTCAGCCCGCGCAGCCGGGTCGCGTTGTACTCGTAGCCGTTGGCGGCGCCCGTGCTCGTCTGGTCGCCCCGGGTGCTGGTCGGGGACCAGGCGATCATGCCGTACGGGAGGGTGGCACCCGGATAGGTGTTGCCCCCGTTCGTCGTGCCGATGAGCGGATCGACGTACGCCGTGGGGTGGGCCGGTGTGTCGGGGGCGTCGGCCGCGGAGGAGACCGGGCCGGGCAGTGCGGCGGCGAGCGCGGTGGTCAGCGCGAGAGCGGCGGCTCTTCGGCCGAACCTCCGCGCCACACCTGTGGATCCGAGGACCATGTAACGGAACCTTCCGTCAGGACGGACAGCGGGCCCGGCTGCCGGTAGGGGCTCCGGGCCCGTGAAATGCCGCCGAGCGTAGGCCGCCCGGACGCGGGATGGAACGACACAGATGGCAGCTCTGGTGAACGGGTGGTGAATCCGGGGCACTTGGGTCGAGTGGGGGCCGGTCCGGGTAGCGCGGTGCGGGCGCCAACGGGCTCCGCCACCACCGGTGACGGAGCCCGTCGAGCCGTGCCCTGGAGCCCTGCGGATCAGGCCGTGTGGAGCGTGAGGCCGTACCGGCTCAGGATCTCGTTGATGGGCTGGTACCAGGTCTCACCGCCGCCGGAGCAGTTGCCCCAGCCGCCGGAGGTGACGCCCTGAGCCTGGTCGCCGCTGATGAAGGAACCGCCGGAGTCGCCCGGTTCCGCGCAGACGCTGGTCTTGGTCATCTGATGCACCGCGCCCTGGCTGTAGTTGACGGTCTCGTTCTTGGCGAGAACCGTGCCGCAGTGCCAGTGCGTGGTCGATCCCGACCGGCAGATGGAGGAACCGACGGGCGCCTCGTTGGACCCGCGGACGAGCCGGTCGGGGATGGTGCCCCAGCCGAGTACGACCGGTACGGTCCACCAGCCGCTTCCGACGTTGACCCAGGCGTAGTCGTTGCCCGGGAACGAGGAGCCCTGGATGTTGCCTATGTAGGAGCGGTCCCAGCCGCTGACGCCCTGTCCCGCCCCGCCGCAGTGGCCCGCGGTGACGAACCCGCCGTGGACCGAGAAGCCGATGGAACAGCGGACGTTGCCGGTGTAGAAGGGGTCGCCGCCGACCGTCCCGGCGGCGAAGGTCTCGGGCGCCGAGGCGGCCTCTTCGACGGTGACGGGACCCGCCGCACGGGCCTTGGAGAGGAACTTTCGGACATCGTTGTCAGCACGCTGCGCGGCGACGACGGCCACGACGACCGAGCTCGCCTTGGCATCGACGTACCAGTTGCTGACGCCTTCGGGTGCGGCCAGCTTGTCGATGCGTGCCTTCGCCGCGGCGAGCTGCTTCGCGCTGTGCTTGACGGTACGGACGGTCGCGCCGGTCTCCCGTACGGAGTTGACGGCGGCCTTGGCGGCGCCGGCCGTGACGGCGACGGTCAACTTCCCGCTCTTGGCGTCGAACCAGGAACCGCCGTACGCGGCTCCCGCCGCGCGGCGTGCCTCCGACTCGACCGCCGTCGCGGTCTTCTCGGCCGCGAGCCGCGCTTCGGCCTGGGTCTTCGTCAGGCCGAAGTCGCGCTGCATGGCGTCGAGGAGACCGGCGGAGGCCGGAGCGCCGGAGGTACGGGTGGGTTCGGGGGCGCCGGCGGCAGAGGCGGGTCCGGCGGCGAAGGTTGCCCAGGCGCCGACGATGAGGAGTGCGGACAGGCCTGTGCGCATGGTTGTGGTGCGTCTCAAGGCAGTAGCCCTTCGTTGTTCCAGCGTGGTGGGGGAGGAACAGCTGAACTGTGAGAGCGCTCTCAGTGCATGGCTGGGCAGAGCCTAGCGGCTGTTCATGGTCAGGTACATACCAAAATTGGCTCTCTCGTTACCGATAACCGGCGCGACGGTCCGAACCGGCCGGACCGCCGCGCCACGCGCTGTCCGCCGCCGAACTCCCGGACGGGCGGGGCCCGTTCTCAGGACGCGGTGCAGGAACCGACCGAGGGGGTCGAGGAGTTGCCGTTCTTCATGACGGTGAACCCGAAGCTCGTCGACGCCCCGGCGGCCAGAGTGCCGTTGCCGTTCGGCTTCATCGTCATGACGTTGCCGCCGGCGTCCCAGCTCGGTGTGCCGTTCCAGGTCGTGGAGACCTTCTGTGGAGAGGTCACCGTGACGGTCACCGTCCAGGTGCTGATCGCCGCACCGCCCGCGGTCACGGTCACCTTGCCGTTGTAGCGGTCGCTCCAGTCGTCCGTCCTGCTGTACGACACCGTGCAGGCGGCACCTCCACCGCCGCCGCCGGACCCGGTGCCGCCGAGCGCGGTGAGCACGGCGTTGTAGGCAGGCTTCTTGGCGTAGTTGTTGTCGAACAGCAGGGGAGTGCCACTGGCCCGCCAGGAGTACTTGTCCGTGACGCCCCAGACGGTGATGCCGGTGCAACGGGACACGCCCAGACAGGCGTTGACCACGGTGGTGTAGCTGTTGGCCTGCGCCGTACCGGAGCCCTCGATGTCCAGCTCGGTGATCTGTACGTCGACACCGAGGTCGGCGAAGCGCTGCAGGTTCGCGCGGTAGTCGCCGGGCACCGGGGACGCGCTGTTGAAGTGGGACTGGAAGCCCACGCAGTCGATGGGTACACCGCGCGCCTTGAAGTCCCGCACCAGGTTGTAGACGGCGTTGCTCTTCGCGTTGACCCCGTCGGTGTTGTAGTCGTTGTAGCAGAGCTTGGCCGCGGGATCGGCGGCGCGGGCGGTGCGGAACGCCTCCTCGATGAAGCCGTTGCCGAGCTTGTCCTGGAAGGGCGAACTGCGCCGGGCGCCGCTACTGCCGTCCTGGAAGGCCTCGTTGACGACGTCCCACGAGTGGATTTTGCCCTTGTAGTGCTGCATGACCTGCGTGATGTGGTTGTTCATCGCTGTCCTGAGGTCGGCGGCGCCGAGCCCGCCGACCCAGCCGGGCAGTTGGGAGTGCCACACGAGCGTGTGCCCGCGCACCTTCATGCCCCGGCTCTGGGCGTGATTGACGATCTGGTCGGCGGGGCCGTAGGTGAAGGAGTTGCGGGTGCTTTCGACCGCGTCCCACTTCATCTCGTTCTCCGGAGTCGCCGAGTTGAACTCCGTATTGAGCGTCGAGGCGTACGGGGCCTCGCCCAGGTGGTTGGCCGCGACCGCGGCGCCGAAGTAGCGGCCCTTCTCCGCCGCCGCGGCGCCGAGCGTGCCGGCGGCCTCGGCCGTCCCCGCGAGAGTGGTGACGCCGACCGCGGCGAGCAGGCCCGCCATGCCGAGCACCAGGGCTCTTCGGGCGCGGGACTGCCGCGGCGGAGGGGCTGCCGTGGGATCTGTGGAGGTACGGGTGATCATGTCGTCCCTTTCTGTCGTATCGAAAGTTTCGAGCATGTTTCCGAATGGCTGCGCAGACCTTACGGCTGACCCTCGACAGCGTCAACGGCCCGTACTGGCAAGGATTCCTGATGGCTCAAGATGGCCGGGCCGCCCCACGAGTCTCGCCACACCCCTTGCCGGGCGGTCCTGTTCTGCCTACATTCCACACAACAGTCGACTTCCAATTCGAATGTTTCGAAATGGAGGCTCAGGAGTACACCCGGGTGATTCTGTGTCACCCGTCGAACCGACCTGACGAGTTCCTCACATGTACCGGTCAAGGTCGACGCATGATCACAACCACACACGGTGCCGTGCGCCGCCCCGTCGCCGTTCTGGCCGTCTCGCTCGTCCTCGTCGGCTGCGGTGGCGGAGGAGCGGCGACGACGCCGGATCAGAGGCCCGGAACGACGTCGGTGAACGGCAGTACGGCCGCGCCACCCGCCCCCGCACCTCATGTCGCCCTGAGCGTGGCACCTCAGCAACTGCCCGGACTGGGCCCGAAGACGTGGGCCAAGGTGCCCCGGAAGACCCGTCAGGCCCTGGTGGTGACGGGCCGGGACAGGAACTCGTCGATCTCCACCGTGGTGCTGTACGAGCGGACGGCGGCCGGCTGGCGGGCCGGGACCACGTGGCCCGCGCACAACGCCCTCAAGGGTTGGACCGACCACCACCGGGCGGGAGACCTCCGCTCACCCATCGGCGTCTACGCGCTCACGGACGCGGGCGGCCTGCGCCCGGACCCGGGTACGAGCCTCCCGTACGACCGGTCCGGCGGCTTCAGGATCGGCGGTACGGGCTTCGAGGGCGAGCCCCTGGCCGGCTCGTTCGACTACGTGGTCGCGATCAACTACAACCGCCAGGCCGGCACCACACCGCTGGACTGGACCCGCCCCCTCGGAGCCGGCCGGGGCGGCGGCATCTGGGTGCACGTCGACCACGACGGCCCCACCCAGGGCTGCGTCAGCCTTCGGAAGAACCACATGAAGGAGCTGCTGCGCGCCCTCGACCCCGATCGCGATCCCGTGGTCGTCATGGGCGACGCGGCCGCACTCAGACGCTGAGCCGGGCCGCCGGACCGGCACTAGCAGGCGGTTGTGAGGAAGATGTCAGGACGTGGGAAGCCCCTCACCCAGGGTCCCACCACGCCCGGGGCGCTTAGCATCGCCCCCGTGTGCGCACATGTGATGGTTGCCGAGGACGACGAGAAGCAGGCGGAGCTGATACGCCGCTCCCTGTTGAGCGAGGGCCACACCGCGACCGTGGTCCACGACGGCGGGGCCGCCCTGGAGGCGGCCCGGCAGCGTCGGCCCGACCTCGTCGTGCTGGACCTGATGCTCCCGGTGATCGACGGCTTCGGCGTGTGCCGGGCGCTGCGCCAGGACGACGACATCCCCGTCCTCATGCTCACCGCACGCTCCACGGAGGAGGACGTGCTGCTCGGCCTCGAACTCGGCGCGGACGACTACATGACCAAGCCGTACAGCCCGCGCGAACTGATGGCCCGCATCCGTACCGTCCTGCGCCGCAGCGGACGCCAGGCTGCCGGGCACCGCGAGGACCCGGTCGTACGGGCCGCCGGGATCGCCGTGGATCCCCTGCGGCACGAGGTGATGTGCGACGGATCGCCGGTGGACTGCACCCCGGCCGAGTACGAGATCCTCCTGGCCATGGCCGCCGAGCCGGAACGGGTCTTCTCCCGGCAGCAGTTGCTGCACCGCACCCGGGGCATCGACCGGGCCTCGACCGAACGGGCGGTCGACGTGCACATCATGAACCTGCGCAGGAAGATCGAGGCGGATCCGCGCAGACCGGTGCGGCTGCTGACCGTCTTCGGCGTGGGCTACAAGCTCAGCGGGGACCGCTGATGGCCCGCGCGATACCGCTGCGCAAGAGGTTGTTGGTCCGGCTGCTGATCACATCGGTGCTGATCGCCATCTGTTCCGTGGCGGCGACGGCCTGGCTGGCGGTGGAGACCACGACCCGGGCGATCCAGGAGGAGCAGGGGCAGGTACTGACCGAGGACATGGACATCCTGCGGCAGTTGAGCGGATACGCGGCCACCCATCGCGACTGGTCCGGCGTCGGGAAGACCGTCCGCGCGCTGTCGGACAGGACCGGGCGGCGCATCGCCCTGACGGCCCCCGACCGCACACCGATCGCGGACTCCGAGACGCGGACCACGGCCCTGCCGCCCAGGGCCGCCGCCGCGGTGGATCCCCTGCACACCGACACCTTCACCGAGCCCGGAGCACAGCGGACCGGCATCGACCCGCGCGCGGTGGGTCCGTTCCGGCTGCCGCGCGCGGAGCGTGAGCGCGTACGGCTGCTGGCCGAGAAGCGCCGGGCCTGCTTCTCGAGCAACGGCGTCGAGACCGGCATCACTCAAATGCCCAGCGGCCGCTCCGTTCTCGTCGACGAGGCGGGCACCGTGGACGGAGGCCAGGTACCGACGCCGTGCGCCGACGGAGTGCTCAACACCCCGACCGCGACGGAGGAGAAGGCCCTGGCGCAACTCAACACGTACGCCGGGGACTGCCTGAAGCACGTCGGCGGGAAGTTCCCCTCGCTCTTCGCCGTCACGGTCGACTTCACGGACCGGTCCATGCTCACGCGCTACCTCGGCCGGAAAGCGGAGACGGGCATCGACACGACCCGTGACCAGGACAAGAAGGCGCAGGAGTGCGTCGGCCGTGCCCGGCGTCAGCAACTGGAGCCCTTTGTCGCGCCGGCCGCAGAACTGTTCCTCGGCCGCGGCGACAGCGCCGTCCCGCACTTCGACATGTCGGCCGCCAACAAGGCCAAGGTCATGGGTGTCGCCGGCCTCGTCCTCGCCCTCACGGTGGCCGTGACGGTGCTGGTCGCCACCCGGCTCGTACGGCCGCTGCGCGCGCTGACGCACGCCGCCCAGCAGCCGCCGGAGCAGCATGTGCGCGTACCCGTGACCACCCAGGACGAGACGGGCATCCTGGCCGTCGCGTTCAACGACCTGACCGAGCGCCGCGAACGCATGGAGGTGCAGCGCAAGGCGATGGTCGCCGACATCGCCCATGAACTGCGCACCCCGCTCACCAACATCCGCGGCTGGCTGGAGGTGACCCGGGACGGCGTCGTGGACCCCGACCCCGAACTGCTCGCCTCCCTGCACGACGAGGCGGTCGTCCTCCAGCGGGTCATCGACGACCTCCAGGACCTCGCGGCCGCCGACGCGGGCACGCTCAGGCTGCATCGCGAGCCGGTCCGCGCCGACGAACTGCTCGAACAGGTCGTCGCGGCGCACCGGGTGGCGGCCGAGGCGGCGGGAGTCCGGCTGCGCACGGCCGTGGACGGCTCGACGGGCCCGGACGGCGGCGACGGCACACCATGGCTCGACGCCGATCCGGTCCGGATGCGGCAGGCGTTGGGCAACCTGGTCTCCAACGCGATTCGCCACACGCCGGCCGACGGCACGATCACGCTCTCCTCCCGTCACCGGGACGACGAGGTCGTCTTCGAAGTTGCCGACACCGGCAGCGGTATCGCCCCGGAGGATCTGCCCAGCGTCTTCGAACGGTTCTGGCGCGCGGAGAAGTCCCGCAGCCGGCGCACGGGCGGCAGCGGACTGGGTCTGTCGATCGTGCGTCAACTCGTCACGGCCCACGGCGGTACGGTGACGGTCACCAGCGAACTGGGCACAGGGTCGGTCTTCACTCTGAGACTCCCCGACGCACGCCGACCGGTGGTCCGCCACCGTTGACTGGTGGTTCCGGTACCAGGATCCGCGGTCCTGCACACAACAGTGATCTGGTTGCTCCGGTACCTATGGCGCAGTGTTGCCCCATGAACACCACCAAGCACCCGGAGGTCAGGATCCGCGTGACGCCGCTGCGTCGCCTCAGGGGCGACACATACGTCCCGCGCACCCTTCGAGCAGTTCCCGCACAGACCGACGACGCGTCCCTGCGCGCACGGAGCCGGGAACGGCCCACGCGATCGGAAGCCCGTCGTCCCGAATGTGACTGAGCGTCTGAAGGGCCGGTGCGCCCGGCTCCCTCAGCCGTCCACCGCATGCACGCCCGGGGTCAGGATCTCGTCCAGCACTTTGCGTACGGCCTCATAGGCCTGGCCCCGCACATCGGCGTCGCGCGAGCCGCCGGGATCGCCCCGCCTGAGGTCGTCGCTCCGCGCCTTCCACGTCTCCTCCTCCCGCTCGGCCCAGGCCCGAGCACGCTGGATACGGCGCAGGAGTTCGTCGGAGTCCACGACATCAGCCATGGCGTACGGGTACCCGCTGGAGCGCTTTCGACAGCCCGCGGGCCCCGCCGATCCGGGCGGGGCCCGCAAGCCCCCGTCCGTACCGGCCGACTGTCGTCCCGGCGGGGTGCCCGCGTCACCGCGGCGCACCCCGCCGGTGTGCGACTACTCGGTCGGGGCCGGGATGCTCGGCACAGCGGGCAGACCGCCGCCGAGGAGGCCCGTCAGCACGCCGATCACGTCCGACAGCACCTTCGGCACCTCGGCGACCACTCCGCCCACGTCGAGGGAGGTCAGAGCCGAGAGCAGCCCGCCGAGCGATTCCTGAAGTCCCGCCACCGCGTCCGACACCGGATCGGCCGCGGCCGGGTCGGCGGGACGGTCCACGCTCTCCAGCCGCTCCTCGACGGACTCGGTCGCCTCCGTGACGGCCTTGTTGTGCTCGGCCGCCTCGGCCGCGTCGAGCGGGCCGTGACCCCGGTCTGCGAGCGGGGTGAGCGCGTCCAGGAGAGGCGTCAGGACGTCTCCGTGATCCGCCGCCTCCAGGACGTGGATCCGCTCCAGCGTCTTGTCGGCCGCGTCGGCGGACAGCGGGGCCACCGCGACGGGGCTGCCCGCAGAGCCCGTGGACATGTCGGAGGCGGCCGTGGCCGCAGCGACCGGCCCGCAGACGAGAGCGGCACAGACGAGGGGCGGGAGGAGGAGCCCGCGGGATACCAGGGCGCGCATACCGGTTCCTTTCGAGTACGGCTGTATCTGGGCCCCACCGTGTGAAACCCGCCGACCCACCGCAACCGATCACACACCGTCCGTAAGCTCCCGCCACCCGCCCACGGGGACGCCGACCTGCGCTTTTCGTCAGCGTGCGCCTAACTCCCCGGGCACCGGCCCATACCGCCGTCGGGGTACGACAGCCCTGAGGCCGGCTCTGAAGCCGGGCCTCGGCGCCGGCCCCGGAGTCAGCTCTGCCGCGTCCCGTCGTGCCCCGGAGTCTCTTCCCGGTAGAGCACCAGATGCTCGTGGTACAGCACCCCGTCGCGGACATCGCCCGTGGCCGTGAAGCCGATGTCGTCGACGTAGTCGATATGGCTGCCGGTCACGGTGTAACTGCCGGTGTACGCGCTCCGCCGCCCGCCGCGGGCCTCGTCGTAGCGGCCGTTGGGCAGCAGTTCCTGACGGATGTGGCCGTCGGCGGTCACCCACATCCCGACGTACGGGTGCGGATCGCGGGACGTGTCGTCGTTCGTGCTCGTTCTCGTGGTCATGGCTCCACGGTCGCCCCGGGAACGCAGGCCGACCAGGCCGCCGTCTTCCCAGGTGGACGCTTCCTGGGTGCCGCACACCCAGGTCAGCGCTCCAGGAGGTCCAGCAGATCCGCCAGCGGCAGCGGCTTGGCCAGGTGGGCGTCGAATCCGGCCTCGTGGGCCAGCGTCCGGTCGGTGCCCCGGCTGAAGCCGGAGACCGCGATGAGGCGCAGCCCGGCGCCGTGCGGACGGGACCGTACCGTCCGGGCGACCGTGTAGCCGTCCATGTCGGGGAGCCCGAGATCGCACAGCACGACGTCGAAGAGGTTGGCCTCGGTGGCTGTGACGGCGTCCGCGCCCGTGTGGACGACCGTCACGTGGTGCCCCTGGCGTTCCAGCAGGGTGCGGTAGGTCGCGGCGAGGTCCGTGTTGTCCTCGACGATCAGGATGACCAGCTGCCGCTGGGCACGGCCGGTGGCCGCGGGGCGGGCAGGCTGGGGCGCGTCCGGGGCGGCCGTCGGCAGCAGCACGCCGAACGAGGCGCCCTTGCCCGGCCCGTCGCTGTGCGCGGAGATCCGGCCGCCGTGGAGTTCGACGATGGTCCGGGCCACCGCGAGCCCGAGTCCGAGCCCCTCGGGAGTGTGCGGCCCGGCGGGAGCCGCCCGCATGAACACCCCGAACAGTTCCTCGGCCTGCCCGGGGTCGAAACCGATCCCGTCGTCCCTGACGGTGAGCCGGGCCTGCCCGTCCACGATCGCCAGGCATACCTCCGTACGGCCGCCCGGCAGCGTGTACTTCAGCGCGTTGGACAGAAGGTTCGTCAACACCTGGGCCAGCCGCAGCCGGTCACCGTCCACGAGCACCGGGCCGTCGGGCAGCCGGAGTTCGAGGGACCGTCCCTCGTGGACGAACAGACCACGCATGTCGGCACAGGCGCTCTCGACGGCCGACCTCAGATCCATCCGGTCGGGCACCAGCTCCAGACGACCGGTCAACGCGCGCGTGCCGTCCAGCAGATCGTTGCTCATCCGGGCCAGGATGCCGAGCTGCCGTTCCAGGACCGGGAGCGCCGGATGGCCGCCGGGCAGGTCGAGCGCCAGCAGCTCGGTCGCCGCGGTGGCGGCGGCCAGCGGATTGCGCAGCTCGTGCGAGAGCGTCGCGATGAACCGGTCCTTGGCCCGCTGCTCCTCCTGCAACTGCCGCCCTGCGGCGTCGAGTTCGCCGTTCACCCGGCGCAACTGCTCATTGACCTCCCGGATCTCCCGCGCACGGACGAAGAGATCGATCTCCATGCCCTCCGCGCGCATCTGCGCCTCGGCGGCAGCCCGCTCCCGTTCGTGCCCGGCCCGGCGCAGCCGCACGAACTCGGTGACGTCCTCGACCCGGTGGATGATGTGCGTCACCCGGCCGTCGGCGTCCAGGACCGGTGTGTTGACCGGGCTCCAGTAGCGCTCGACGAAACCGCCCTCGTCGCCCGTCGGGATGTCGTACCGCTGCAGCGCCATCGTGTCCGTGCGGCCCGTGCCCACCACCGTCTCCAGCGAACGGCGCAGGTTGGTGACGCCGTCGGCCGACGGGTCCTCGGGGTTGTCGGGGAACACGTCGAAGACGGGGCGCCCGACAATGCTCCGCCGTGTGCCCGTGGCCGTCAGATAGGCGCGGTTGACCTCGACGATTGTGAAGTCCGGGGCGAGGATGAGCAGTGGGGAGAGCGTGGAGTCGAACAGGCGCCGGAAGTCCGGGACGGGCTTCGGGGTGCCGGACGGACGGCTCGTGGACATGGCGGCCTCACGGATCGAGACGGTATCCATAGCCGCGCACCGTGGTGATCCGCGGTGCGGGCGCGGGGAGTCGGGAGAGTTTGCCGCGCAGCCGGTACACGTGCTCGACGACGGTCGCGGACTGCTGCCAGGACGCTCCCCAGATCAGTTCCAGCAGTTGCTCGGCGGAGAAGACCCGGCCGGGGGAGCGCGCGAGGGCCTCCAGGAGGGCGTACTCCTTGGGGCGGAGGTTCAGCAGGACACCCGTTCCGCTCGCCTGGCGCGCGGCGGTGTCGACACGCAGGGTCCCGACGTCGAGGACGGCCGGCAGCTCGGGCGGCCGGCACCGGCGCAGCACGGCTCCGATACGGGCGACGAGTTCCCGCTGCGAGAACGGTTTGACGAGATAGTCGTCCGCGCCGATCTCCAGGCCCGCCACCCGGTCCGTCTCGTCTCCGCGACCGCTGACGACTATGACCGGAAGTCGACTGGTGGAGCGCAGCGCCCGCAGCAGTTCGAGACCGCTGCCGTCGGGAAGTCCCAGGTCGAGGACGACGAGATCGATGCCCCCGTCGTGCATGACGGCCTTGCCGGCCCGGGCGTCCATGGCCCATGTGACGGTGAAACCCTCACGTTCCAGATAGGTACGGCACATCAGTGCGAAGTCGGGATCGTCCTCGATCAGCGCGAGGTGTGGACGCACTCGTCATCACCCGGCCCAACTGCCGCCCGCACGTTGTGTCGCTGGTGAGCGGGCGTTGATGCCCCGACCATGTGGCGAAGGTAGAACAGTAGGCACCCACGGTTCAAGGGGGAGCCGCCCGGGGGAGTTCCGGCGCGGGCGCGTGCGGCGCGGGGAGCGAATGACGCCGCACCAGCCCGTGCCGGAACATGGGTCACAACCGGTCACGGATACCGCTCCCGTCAGTCGAGAGCGGTCCCGACGGGTCCAAAAACGGCCAGACCGCGATTCTCGCGGTCAGCGAGGCCTGCGGGCCGGTCGCGGTGCGGTCCTGAGGTGGATGGGTCCACCCGGCGCGTACCAGCCCGCCTTCTTCCGGACAGCGGGCGACGGATCGTTGTCCCGGGCCCGGACCAGGGCGGCGACCGCCTCCGCGTGGGTGTGCACCGACAGTCCGACGAGTTCGGCGGCGAAGTTGCGCACGTGGGCGTCCGGATCCCGGCTCAGCAACCGGATCCCCCGGGGCAGCACCACGGCCCGGTCGGGGCGGCAGGCGTCGCTCTTGCACCGGTCGCAGGCCAGCGCGTGCACCGCGGCGATCCGCACCCGGGGGCTGGGGTCGTCGAGCATGGCGATCAGATCGTCCAGCGCCTCGGTCACGAACAGACTGTCCAGCAGTCGGCAGCACTGCTCCCGTACCAGGGCTTCGGGGTGGGCCAGGCCCCGCCGGACGGCGGGCACAGCGGCGGAGCCCAGCCTCATCAGCTCACGGAAGGCCGCCGGCCGCCTGGGCTCACTGCCCAGCGCACGCACAAGGGCACCTGCGTGTGTCTCCGTGACCGGCATGGCGCCTCCTCGTCTCGGGCTCCCTCATCGACGAGTCTGCGGAGGCTCTCTCATGGCCCGCAACGCATTTCTTTCCGGTGGATCACCTGCCGCTGTCCTCGGCGAGTGTGTGCGCGACGAGGGCGTTGGCGTGGCCGTGACCCATGCCGTGCTCGGCTTTGAGCCAGGCCACGAGTTCCATGTGCTTGGTGAGGGGCGAGGAGCGGATGAGGCCCTTCCACTCGGCTATGGGACGGCCGTACTTCTTCTCGATGGAGGGGAAGTAGCTCGCGGGCCCTTTCACGGTCTCGGTCATGTCGGTGTCCCATCCTCTGGTCTGCTGCTTCGAGTGGTGTCGCAGTGTTGGACCGAGGCGGTCACGGAACATCATCGGCGTACAAAAGTGACCTGCGTCACGTGTCTCGTGCTGTTCACCGCGCGCGTCCGTCGATGGCTGGCTAGCGTGACAAGCCAGAGCCTTCAATGACGAGGGAGTCAGTGCCATGGCCGTACAACCTGAGGGAACGCCGTGCTGGGCCGACGCCGCGTTCAGCGATGTCGAGGGTGCCAAGAGCTTCTACGGTGACGTGCTGGGGTGGACGTTCGGCGAGGCGTCGTCGGAGTTCGGGAACTACACGCAGGCCTACGCGAACGGCAAGGCGGTGGCCGCCGTCGTACCGCCCATGCCCGGCACGGAGGGCCAGTCGGCGTGGTGTCTGTACCTCGCGTCGCCCGATGCCGCCGCCACCGCCGAGAAGGTACGTGCCAACGGCGGCCAGGTCCTGATGGAACCGATGCAGGTCGGCGACTTCGGCACCATGCTGCTGGCCCAGGAGCCGAGCGGCGCCGTCTTCGGTGTGTGGCAGGCCGGCGTCCACGAGGGCTTCGAGGCGACGGCGGTGCCGGGTGCCTACTGCTGGGGCGAGGTCTTCACCAGGGAGCCCGAGAAGGCGGATCCCTTCTTCACCGCCGTCTTCCCCTACCGCGCACAGCAGATGGAGGACGACGCGATCGACTTCAGGCTCTTCAACCTCGGCGAGGAGACGGTTCTGGGCCGGATGAGGATGACGGACGAGTTCCCGCCCGAGGTGCCGTCCTACGTCAACGTCTACTTCACGGTCGAGGACTGCGACGCCGCCGTGGCGAAGGCCACCGAACGTGGCGCGACCCTGCGGTTCGGCCCCATGAGCAGCCCCTTCGGGCGGTTCGCGGCGCTCAGTGACCCCCAGGGAGCGTTGTTCTCGGTGATCGACATCACCACGACCGAGGGCGAGATGCCGAAGGTGACCGACGTGTCCTGAGCGTGGATGCGCACCCGAGCCGTACGGGCGAGGCGGGCCCGTCCGAGGACGGGCCCGACCGCGACGTCACGCTACGGCTTGCGGCCGACCCCTCCGTAGGCGTCGACCACAGAACCGGCGGCCTCCGGACGCCACTGGGTGACCTGCACGACGCCGGGTTCGACCAGATCGAGCCCGTCGAAGAACCCGGCGATCTCGTCGACGCCGCGCACGTAGTACGGGACGGCGCCACTGGAGTTGTACGCGTCCGACGCGGCGATCATGCCCTCGCTGGTGGCGGTGCTGTCGCTGATCACCAGGTAACTGCCCGACGGCAGACCGGACATGAGGCGCGAGACCAGATCCCGGGCCTGGCCGTACTCGGCGACATGGCCGAGTGTGTTGAGGATCATCAGGGCGACGGGCTTGGAGAGGTCCAGGGTGTGCGCCGCGGCCTTGAGGACGGCCTCCGGCTCGTACAGATTGGCGTCGAGGTACGCCGTCTCGCCCTCGGGCGTGCTGGTGAGCAGGGCACGGGCGTGGGCGAGGACCAGCGGGTCGTTGTCGACGTACACGATGCGCGCGTCCGGGGCCACGCGCTGGGCGACCTCGTGGGTGTTGTCGGCGGTCGGCAGACCGGTGCCGATGTCCAGGAACTGGCGGATGCCCTGCTCGCCGGCGAGGTGCGTGACAGCGCGTCCGAGGAAGTGGCGGCTCGTGAGCGCCACATCGACGAGACCGGGGAAGATCTCCTTGATGTGGTCCCCGATCTCACGGTCCACCTCGTAGTGGTCCTTGCCGCCCACGAAGTAGTTCCAGAAACGAGCGGAGTGCGGCTTGTCCGTGTCGATCCGGGCCCGTATCTCGGCAGCTGCGGCGAGTTCGGGTTCGTGGTCTGTCACGAGAGGGCCTCCTGCGGATCGTTGTTCGGCAATCGAACGTCAACTTAGCCGAATGATCCGCCCGCGCGTCTGCGCTCCGGAGGGCAACTCGGGCGGACCGTACGGGTTTTGGCCACTGTGGGTTAGTGTCGTGCACCGGCTCAACGGGTTCAAGGAGGAGACATGGCGATCGAGATCAGTGACGTGGCCGAGGCGCGTCGCTACGAGGCCCGGATCGACGGAGCGTCGACGGTCGCCGGCTTCGCGCAGTACATCCGTACCGACGAGCTGATCGCCTTCGTCCACACCGAGGTGAGCCCGGAGTGCGAGGGCAAGGGCGTCGGATCCGCGCTGGTCAGGGCCTCCCTGGACGAGGCACGTGCCGCGGGCCTGCGGGTGCTGGCCACCTGCCCCTTCTACGCGGGCTGGATCGCCCGCCACCCCGCGTACGGAGACCTGCTGTACCAGGCGCGCAGCAAGGTCAGCGACTGACACCGCCGAACAAGGTGACGGGGGCGAACGGGGCCGACGGGCCCTCTAGCCGTGCTGAGCCGGCGCCTGCCGGCCGAGCGCCGGGCCGAGCCGGGTGGCGATGTCGGTGAGGATCTGGACGTAGTCGTCGTGCTCGAAGGTGAACGGCAGCGCGAACGCCACCTCGTCGATCTCCCGGAACGCCGCGTGCGCGTAGAGCCGTTCGGCGATCTCCGCGGAGGTGCCGACGAGGTCCGGCGCGAACATCAGACGGGCGGGCCCCTGCGGCACGGCGGTCCGCGGCAGCCGCTTCTCGGCGTACGCCTCGTACTTCGCGCGCTGCTCCGGTGAGGCGCTGTCGGTCGGGATGACGACGAGCCCCTGGGAGACCCGGGCACGGTCGCCGTCGGGGTGATGGGCACGGAAGGCGCGTACGTGGGACAGCTGCACCTCGGCGAAGTCCTCGGACTCCTCCGCCTTGACGACGCTGCTGGTCAGGAAGTTCATCGCGTGCTCACCGGCCCACTGGGCCGACCGCAGGCTGCCACCGCCGTACCAGAGGCGGCGGCCGAGTCCCGGCGCGTGCGGCTGGACTCGGTCGGAGAACACCTCGAAGCCCTCGACACCGCTGAAGTCGGTGGCCGGTTTGCCGCGTACGAAGTCCAGCAGCCGCGCCACCCGGTCGTACCCGAAGTCCTCCGCGTCGGCGGTGTCCGGATACAGCGCCTGCTTGACCTGGTCGTAGTGCATCGGTGGGCCGACGCTGATGCCGGGATTGAGCCGGCCGCCGGACAGGATGTCGACCGTGGCCAGGTCCTCGGCCAGCCGCAGCGGGTTCTCCCAGCCCAGCGGGATGACCGCGGTGCCGAGCTCGATACGGGTGGTGCGCTGCGAGGCCGCGGCCAGGACGGCCACGGGGGAGGAGATGCCGTACTGGAGATGGCGGTGGCGCAGCCAGGCGCTGTCGAAGCCCAGTCGCTCACCGAGCTGGATGATCTCCAGCGTGGACTCGTGGCCCTTGAGGGGGTCGGCCTCGTCGAACAACCCGATGGTCAAGAAGCCCAGCTTCCGCAACGGTTGTGAGGGCAGCGGCACGGGGCTCCTCCATCGTCCGGGCGGGTTCTGTCGAACGCCTGCGCTGCTCGCCATTCTGGCAGGCGATCACTGGGGGCGGCGTTCGCGGGGGCGTTCGCGCCTGTTGCCCTCGGTCCGGGGCCGGCCTCAGCCGAGGATGTGCCGGAGATAGGCGTGCGGATCGGCGAGATAGCGGCGCCAGTGGTCGACCAGGGCAAGTTCCTGCCAGGCCACCCGGCGCATCCCGTGGTCGCCGACCTCGATGATGTCCGCACCCGGCATCGCGGTCAGCAGCGGCGAGTGCGTGGCGCACACGACCTGCCCGCCCTGCTTGGTCAACTGGTCCAAATGGCCCAGCAGTTCGAGGCACGAGCCGAACGACAGGGCCGCCTCCGGCTCGTCCAGCACATACAGCCCGGGCTCCAGGAACTTCCCGCGGAACGCCGCGAGGAAGCCCTCGCCGTGACTGACCGAATCCGGCGCGAACCCTTCCCGGTCCAGCGCGTCCATCGCCGTCTCCGCCCGCAGGAAGAACCCCTTGCGGGCCGACCAGCTGCCGAGCATGCGCCGCCCGCGCGCTGCCGCCGCGTCGAAGCGGATGCGCTTGCCGAGCTCGGACTTGGCCCGGTGACTCGCGTACCGCCAGTCGTGCGAGCCGCCCCAGGAGTCCAGACCGAAGCCCTCGGCCAGCGCCTCGACCAGGGTCGACTTGCCCGAGCCGTTCTCACCGACGACAAAGGTCACCGGTGCCTTGAACCGTATTCCGTCCGCCAGCAGCCCGCGCACACAGGGCACGGACCAGGGCCAGGCGTTCTCGTCGTACGAAGCCACGTGTGCGTACGCGCGTTCGATGATCACGGGTCGAGTCTTCCACAGCGCGCCGCGGCGGTCCGGGGAACACCGGGGCGGCCCCAGGACGGCTACTTGCGCGACTGGTCGCCCTTGTCGTCGCGCTCCGCCTTCTTCTCCTTGATGCGGACCGCTTCCTTGCGGACCTCGGCCTGGGTGGCACGCTCCTTCTGGAGCCACTCGGGACCCTCGTCCTTCAGCGCCTCGATCTGCTCCGTGGTGAGAGCCTCCGTGACACCGCCGCGCGCGAGCCCCGCGATGGACACGCCGAGCTTCGCCGCGACGACCGGACGGGGGTGCGGGCCGTCGCGTCGCAGGTCCTGCAGCCACTGCGGGGGATCGGCCTGCAGCGCGGTGAGCTCGGATCGCGAGACGACACCCTCCTGGAACTCGGCGGGGGTGGCCTCGAGGTACACACCCAGTTTCTTGGCCGCGGTCGCGGGCTTCATCGTCTGGGTGTTCTGGTGCGACGTCATGCTGCCCAGGGTATCGAGCATGTGAACCACCGCCGACCACGCCGGGTAACCTGGCCAGGTGACAGGCTCGGAAGATTCCCCCTCGTTCCGGCTCGCGTATGTCCCGGGAGTGACGCCCAGCAAGTGGGTGCGGATCTGGAACGAGCGGCTGCCCGACGTCCCCCTCACCCTCCTCGCGGTCTCCGTCGCCGAGGTCTTCGACGTGCTGCGGGGCGGCGACGCCGACGCGGGATTCGTACGACTGCCGGTCGACCGCACGGACCTCAGCGCGATCCCCCTGTACACCGAGACGACCGTGGTCGTGGTCCCGAAGGACCACGTCGTGGCGGCCGTCGACGAGGTGACCGCCGAGGACCTGGCGGACGACATCGTGCTGCACCCCCTCGACGACACCCTCGACTGGGAGCAGCTGCCCGGCCGGCCCGCGATCGAGCGCCCCGCGACGACGGAGGACGCGATCGAACTCGTGGCGGCGGGCGTGGGACTCCTGATCGTCCCGCAGTCGCTCGCCCGCCTGCACCACCGCAAGGACCTCACCTACCGGCCGGTCACCGACGCCCCCGAGTCGCGCGTCGCCCTGTCCTGGCCCGAGGACCGGACCACGGAGCTGGTCGAGGACTTCATCGGCATCGTCCGCGGCCGGACCGTCAACAGCACCCGGGGCCGTTCCGCGTCCCAGCCCGAGCCGAAGAGCAAGGGCTCCGACAAGGGGGACAAAAGTGCCGCGCGTCGGAAACCGGCCGCGGGCAAGGCGACGGGCAAGCCGACCGGCAGGAACCCACGGACCGGCTCCGGCGCCCCCAAGGGAGCGAAGCGCGGAAAGCCCCGCCGCAGGTCCTAGGGGCCGTGGGCCGGACCGGTCCGGCGGGCTACTCCCGGTGGCGTATGCGCCGCGATGATCCGGCCCATACGGTGATGACGTGACGAGCATCGACGGCCTGATGGAGCGCGCGCGATCACTGTCGCCGCTGACCGCGGATCTGCTGGTGGTCGCCGTGGTCGGCCTGTTCACGGCGTCCGACGCCGCGTCCAACGACCCCGACTACCAGCAGGCCGACGGACTCACCTGGCTGCTGCTCGCCGTCTCCCTGACCGCACTCGTGTGGCGCCGACGGTGGCCGGTCCCGGTCGCGATGGTGACGGGCGCCGCCTGCGCGGGCTGGGCGCTGCACGGGCACATCGGGGAACTGCTCAACCTGCCGGTGATCGTCGCCCTGTACACCGTCGCGGTGCTGGGCGACCGGCGGCGCACCCTCTGGACCGGGCTCGTCGCGTCCCTCGTCTCGGGCGCGGTCGCGCTGCGGGTGGGGCGTGACGTGGCCAACCCGCAGGGACTGCCCATGCTGGAGATGATCTGGCCGCTGGTGCCCCTGCTCCTCGGCGAAGTCATCCGTACGCGGCGGCAGTTGATGGACGAGTACGCGGCCCGGGCCGTCCGCGCGGAGGAGGAGCGGGAGCGGGAGGCGGCGCGCCGGGTGCACGAGGAGCGCCTGCGCATCGCCCGCGAACTGCACGACATCGTCGCGCACACGGTGACCGCGATGACGGTGCAGGCCGGAGTGGCCCTCGACGCGCTCGACACCCGCCCCGAGGTCTCCCGGCAGGCGATGCGACAGGTACGCGACTCGGGCAAGGAGGCCGTGGGAGAACTGCGGGCCACCGTCACCGTGCTGCGCGACCACGACCGCGACTCCACGGCACCCGCTCCCGGACTCGCCCAACTGCCCGACCTGGTCGGCCGGTTCACCGACAGCGGCGTGACCGCGGCACTGCGCCACGACGGCACGGCGGACGGCCTCTCGCCGATGGTCGAGCTGGCGGCCTACCGCATCGTGCAGGAAGCGCTGACCAACGTCGCCAAGCACTCCGGCGCACGCCACGCGGCGGTCTCGGTCGCCCGGCACGGCGACCGGCTCCGCGTGGAGATCGTGGACGACGGACCGCCCCCGCGGACCGGGCCACCCGCGAAGCCCGGCCCACCGTCACAGACCGCGGCGACCGCGGGCTTCGGACTCGTCGGCATGCGCGAGCGGGCCGCCGCGGTCGGTGGCAGCATCGACTACGGCCCGGTGTCCGGCGGCGGCTTCCGGGTACGGGCCCTGCTCCCGGTCGTACTCCCGGCCGAGGCACACCGTGGAGGGCGGCCATGACCGTGCGCGTGGTGCTCGCCGACGACCAGACCGTCGTACGGGCCGGTTTCCGGGCCCTGCTGGACCTGACCGACGACCTGGTGGTGGTCGCGGAGGCGGCCGACGGGACGCAGGCCGTCGAGGCGGTCCGGCTGACCCGGCCGGACGTGGTGCTGATGGACATCCGGATGCCCGGAGTCGACGGCATCGAGGCCACCCGCCGCATCGCCGCCGACCCCGCCCTCGACGGCGTACGGGTCATCATGCTCACCACCTACCAGGTCGACGCGTACGTCTTCGAGGCACTGCGGCACGGCGCCGCGGGATTTCTGCTGAAGGACATCGAGCCGGACGGGCTGCGCGCGGCGATCCGTACGGTCGCGGCCGGACAGAGCCTTCTCGCACCGGCGGTCACGCGGTCGGTCGTCGAGGAGTTCGCCCGGCTGAGCACTCCGGAGGCGGCCGGCGCCGAGCGGCTGGCCGCGCTCACCGACCGGGAGCGCGAGGTGATGGCCCTGGTCGCGGCCGGACTGAGCAACGAGGAGATCGGCCGACAGCTGATCATGAGCCCGCTGACCGCGAAGACCCACGTCAGCCGGGCGATGACCAAGCTGCGGGCGCGCGACCGGGCGCAGCTGGTGGTGCTGGCGTACGAGACGGGGCTGGTCCGGGCGGGGGAGCGGTGAGGGTACTCCCGCGGGAGTAGCGGCCGACTCCCGGCGGCGGATGTCCGGGGCGTCACCGCTCCCTACCGTCGAAGGCATGATCGAGGCACGCGAACTCACCAAGAGGTACGGCGACAAGACCGCCGTCGACCAGCTGTCCTTCACGGTCCGGCCCGGCCGGGTGACCGGCTTCCTCGGCCCGAACGGCGCCGGAAAATCCACCACCATGCGGCTGATCCTCGGCCTGGACGCACCCACGTCCGGCGCGGTCACGGTCGGCGGGAAGCCCTACGCCGAACTGGCCGCGCCCCTGTGCGCCGTCGGCTCGCTGCTGGACGCGAAGGGCGCGCACGGCGGGCGTTCGGCGTACCGGCACCTGGCCGGGCTCGCGGCGAGCAACCGCATCCCGCGCCGCCGCGTCGACGAGGTGCTGGACCTGACCGGTCTGACCGAGGTCGCGGGACGCCGGTTCGGCGGCTTCTCGCTCGGCATGGGCCAACGGCTCGGTACCGCCGCCGCGTTGCTCGGCGATCCGGAGGTGCTGATCCTCGACGAGCCGGTGAACGGCCTTGACACCGAGGGCATCCGCTGGATCCGCGGCCTGATGAAGTCCCTTGCCGCGCAAGGCCGTACGGTCTTCCTCTCCAGCCATCTGATGAGCGAGATGGAGCTGACCGCCGACCATCTGATCGTCATCGGACGCGGCCGGCTCCTCGCCGACACCACGATGCGCGACTTCATCGAGACCAACTCCCGCGCCCATACGCTCGTCCGCTCCCCGGAACCCGAGAAGCTGCGGGTCCTGCTGGAGGAGAGGGGCGCCGACGTCCGTCTCGACCCTCGGGGCGGCTGGCGGGTGGACGGTCCGGACACCGCGGCCATCGGCGACCTGGCCCGCGACCACGGTCTCGCGATCCATGAACTCACCCCCGCCCACTCCTCGTTGGAGGAGGTCTACACAGCCCTGTCCCAGGACTCGGCCGAGTACCGGACGAGCGCGGTCCGGAACAGCCGGAAGGAGACGGTCTGATGGCGCCCACGACGCTCACCGCCGCCCGGGCAGGCTTCCCGGGGGCACTCGCCCATGAGTGGATCAAGTTCCACAGCGTGCGCTCCACGGTCTGGACGACACTCGCCACCGCCGTCGTGCCCGTGCTGGGTGCGGTGTTCGTGGCCGCGACCGAGAGCCTGCAACCGGACGACACGGTGCTCGGCGGCAGCCTCACCGCCTCGATCCCCGCCCAGATGCTGGCCGCGGTGGTCGGAGCCCTGCTGATCACGGGCGAGTACGGCAGCGGCACCGTCCGCACCACCTTCGCCGCCAACCCGCGCCGCGCCACCGTGCTCTCCGCGAAGGCGGCCCTGGTCGCGGCCCTGATGTACGTCCTGGCCCTCATCTCCTGCACGCTCGCCTACCTGATCGGCGACGCGATGCTCGACAACGGCCGCTATGCCCAGGGCGAGCCGCTGCCCGCCCTGTTCGGCATCGCCGCCTCCTTCGCCGTCGCCGGGCTCCTCGGCCTCGCGGTCGGCACCCTCGTACGCCACTCCGCGGGAGCCGTCACCACTGTCATCGGCGTCCTGCTCCTGCCCTCCCTCCTCGGCCCGCTCTTCGGCGACGCCCAGCGCTGGATCGCGGGAGTCTCCCCGACGAGCGCCCTGGAGAAGCTGATCCAGACCTCGGACGCGACCGCGGAAACGGTCGGCAGCCTCGGCCCCTGGCCGTCCCTGCTGCTGGTGGCGGGCTGTACGGGCGCGGTACTGGTGATCGCAGCCGGAGCACTGCGAGGCCGGGACGTCTGACGGTCCTGCAGTCGGCAACCGCCAACCCACACGCACCAGTCGAGTACGACAGGAACGGAGGAAGTCCCATGCCATGGAGTGCCGCTCGCGTACGCGCCCTGCTCGCCCTGGTGATCGCCGATCTCCTGCTGTTGGCGGCGGTGTCGGCCACGCGTGCGGAGGCGACCGCTGCCGCCCCGCACGGCGCCCGGATCATCGCCGAGGCGAAAGCCGGTGATCGCCTGCTCGATCTCACCGTGGACTCGCCCGCGCTGGGCCGCACCGCGAAGGTCCGGCTGCTGACCCCGGACGGCTGGGACCGGCGACGGCCCGGCGAGACCTGGCCGACCCTCTATCTGCTGGTCGGCGGCGACGGCAACCACAAGGCCTGGAGCGAGGACTACGACGCCCGACTTCAGGAACTGCCCGACCTGCGGGACGTACTGGTCGTGATGCCGGAGATGCCGTTGTTCGGCTTCTACAGCGACTGGTTCAACGGCGGCGAAGGCGGCCCGCCGGCGGTCGAGACCTTCCACCTCAGGGAGGTACGCCCGCTTCTGGAGCGCCGCTACGGAGCGGGCGTCCGCCGCGTGGCCGCGGGGGAGTCGCAGGGCGGATTCGGCGCCCTCTCCTACGCGGCACGCCACCCAGGGCTGTTCAGGGCGGTGGCGAGCTACAGCGGATTCGTGCATCCACTGCGGAATGCGCACGCGGTCCGTGCCGGGATGACCTATCTGGGCCTGGACTGGACGGCACTGTGGGGCGACCCGGTCGCCCAACGCGCCAACTGGCGGGCCCACGACCCCTATTACCTGGCCGACCGGCTGCGCACGACTCCGGTCCACCTCTCCGGCGGCGACGGCACGGCAGGCGTTCTCGACCCGCCCGGCACTCCACCGGACGTGGAGATCCCGGGTCTTGAGGACCCTGCCGACCCGTTCCCCGAGGACGCGATCTCCCCCACGGAGACCCTCATGCAACGCCAGTCCCGATCCCTGGCCACCCGCCTGGCGTCCGTCGGAACGCAGGTGACCACCCACTTCTACGCCGGGACGCACTCGCCTCCGTACTGGAAGCGCGAGCTGTACCGCTCGCTCCCCATGCTGCTGAGTGCCCTGGGGATCCGGGACCGGTGACCGTGACGCGCTGCCTCAGTCCCGCGGGCGGGGCTGCCCGGAGTCCGGCTGCGCGGGCTCGGTCGCCGCGGAAGGCCGGGGGACGGTGTCGGTGGGCCGGGCCGAGTCGGTGGGAGCGGTGCCGTGTTTCGGGCCGACGGTCTCGCCAGGGATGACGCGGGGAGCCGTCTGCCCATCAGTCCCGTTCGCCCCGGCCGGTTCGTCCCTCGTCGCCGCGGCCTCGGCCTTGAGGATGCGGGCCGACTTGCCTGCCGAACGGGCCAGGTCGGGAAGCTTCTTGGCGGCGAGGACGAGGATGACGACGACGAGGATGATCGCGATTTCGCTCAGTCCGAACATTCGGGTCCTGCCTTCTTCTCTGCCCGGGCCGGTCGGGGCGCGCGGGCACTACGGGGACGGGGTGGTGCGGTGGCGGGTGGCGCGGTGCGGGGATTCAGTCGAAGCGGGTGGCGGCGAGCTGCCGGCGGAGGTAGGGCAGCACACCGCGCTCCAGCAGCGCCCGCTGCCACCTCGCACGGGCATGGTGCAGGTTACGTGCCGACGCCCCGGTCCGGTCACCGTGGCCCGGGCGTGCGCGCAACGCGGTGCACAACAGGGCGGTCAGCCCGGCGAGGGTGCTCGCGGCCGCGATGAGCGCGAACACCCAGCCGGCGGTGACGAGCGAACCGCCCATCGGGCCCTGCGCGTCGGCGAGCCGAAGGCTGTGGCCGAGCACGAGCAGGACGGCCGCCGCCGTGGCGGCGATCGGCGGAGTGAGCGCGGCGAGCGCGGGCAACAGGGCTCCGGGATCGGTCGGCCGGGACTGCCGGCCGTGCTCCACGGTCGCATGCGCGGCGAGGTACTCCCGGTACTCGTCATCTGCCGCGGCCGTGATCTCGTCAACGGCCCGCAGCGCCTGAGCGCGCAGACGCGTGGCGGCCGCGCTCGTGGGATCGGCGAGCAGGGCCGTACGGATGTCCGTCGTGCTCAGCGCCTGGCTCAGTGCGTCCTCGAAGTCCGCTCGGTCCTCCGGGCGGAGATGGGGCGGGCCGGCCAAGTGGGCTCCCTGGGTGGCTCGAAGGATGGAGGTGCGGCCCGCTTCGGGCGGGACGCGGGCCCGCCCCCGGTGAAGGGGCGGGCCCGTAGGTACGCAGGGCGGGAGCCGCCGGCTCAGACGCCGACGCCGAAGTCGGAGGCGATTCCGGCCAGACCGGACGCGTAACCCTGGCCCACGGCACGGAACTTCCACTCCGCGCCGTTGCGGTACAGCTCGCCGAAGACCATCGCGGTCTCGGTCGCGGCGTCCTCGGACAGGTCGTAGCGCGCGATCTCGGCGCCGCCGGCCTGGTTGACGATCCGGATGAAGGCGCCACGGACCTGGCCGAAGCTCTGGCCGCGGTTCTCGGCGTCGTGGATGGACACCGGGAAGACGATCCGGGTGACCTCGGCGGGCACACCGGCGAGGTTCACCTTGATGACCTCGTCGTCGCCCTCGCCCTCACCGGTGAGGTTGTCACCGGTGTGCTCGACCGACCCGTCAGGGCTGGTGAGGTTGTTGTAGAAGACGAACTGCGCGTCGGAGGCGACCTTTCCGGCCTCGTTCAGCAGCAGGGCGGACGCGTCGAGGTCGTAGTCGGTGCCCGTCGTGGTCCGGACGTCCCAGCCCAGGCCGACCAGGACCGCGGTCAGGCCCGGAGCCTCCTTGCTGAGCGAGACATTGCCGCCTTTGGCCAGGGAAACTCCCACGCTGCTCTCCTTCATGCTCGGTTGTGCGGTGCCGGGTCCGTGTGGTGAACCCGGAAAAGAATCTACATCACTGTAGAAATATGGGGGATGGGTCGGTCGTACTCGTCGCTCGCGAGGCCGGCCGCGGCGAGGCAGCGGTCCGGGGGCGAGTGAAGCGCGAGCGGATCTCTATACGATGGACCGCCCGTGAAGCGGGCGGCAGCGGAAGGGAGACAGGGCGTGACGGATCACCGGCGGCGTCCCCGGCGGCGGGGGCAGGGTGAGCTGGAGGTGCAGGTCCTGTCGGCCTTGCGGGAGGCGGAGGGGCCGGCGACGGCGGGCTGGGTGCAGGACCGCCTCGGCGGGGACCTCGCCTACACGACCGTGATCACGATCCTCACCAGGCTGCTGGCCAAGGGTGCCGTGACCCGGGAGCGCGCGGGACGGTCGTTCGCGTGGACACCCGCGTCGGACGAGGCGGGGCTCGCCGCGCGGAAGATGCGCAAGGTCCTGGACGGCGAAGTGGACCGGGAGGCGGTGCTGGCCAGCTTCGTCACCGCGCTGTCGCCGGACGACGAGCGGCTGCTGCGAGAACTGCTCGGGCAGCCCGAGACGGAGAGGGAAGACTGAAGCCTCATGGGGGTGTTCGTCTTTCTGCCCTTGGTCCTGCCCCTGACGGCCTGGCCGATCGCCCGGCTCGCCGAGCAGCGCCTCCATCCGGGCACCGCCACCCGGCTGCTGACCGGCGTGGCCGGTGTGATGGCCGTCTGCAGCACGGTGTGCCTGGCGCTGCTGATGGTCGTCGGCACCGCTCAACTGCCCGGAAACCCACTGCCCGACGGGTGGTCGGACCCCGAGGTGCGTGCGGCCGTCCCGTACGACGAGGTCGCCGGACGAGCGGCCATCCCCGCTCTGCTGGCGGTGGCCGTGGTGTGCGCGGGCACGCTGTGGCGGCACGGCAGGGTGCGCCGCCGCGCCCACCGCGCGCTGGCCGGACTGCCCGGCACGGAGGTCGCGGTGCTGCCCGACGAGACGCCCTACGCGTTCGCCCTGCCCGGCGGAGCCCGCGACCGGGTCGTGGTCACCACCGCCCTGCTGTCCTGCCTCGAACCCGCCGAACGGCGCGCCCTGTTCGCCCATGAGCGCGCCCATCTGGCGGCCCGCCACCACCGTTTCCTCCTGGTCGTGCGACTGGCGGCGCGCGCCAACCCGTTCCTGCGACCGTTGCGAACGGCCGTGTCCTATACGACGGAACGCTGGGCCGACGAAGAGGCTGCCCACGCCGTGGGCAGCCGCAGGGTCGTGGCGTGCGCGATCGGCAAGGCGGCGCTGGTCTCCCGCGACGCCCCACTCCCGACACTCGCCGGCTTCGCCGCACCGGGCCCGGTACCCCGCCGGGTGGCGGCCCTTCTCGAACCCGCGCCCGCCGTACGCAACTGGCCCTCCCTGTTCACCACGGTCGGCATGGCCACCTGGACGGCGGCCGTCGGGACGGCCCTCTCCGCGATGTCATCGGCCAACGCCGCCGTGACGATGGTCCTGATCCTGCACGCCGCCACACCACTCTGAGCCGCCCGGCGAAAAGGTCCGGGTCCGGGAACCCGGGTCCGGACGGGCCGGACCCGGGTCTCCCGACCATCAGGTCACGGACGAGGGCGAGGGAAGGTCTCCAGGGCTCTGGCGAGGCCGGCGGCGTCGGTGCCGATCTTGCGGTAGACCGAGGAGAGCAGTCGCGTCACGCCCTGCTCGGTGAGACTCAGCGCCTTCGCGACCACCGCTGCCGGTAGCCCCTGGGCCGTCATCTCGGCGGCCTTGCGTTCCGGAGCGGTGAGCGTGTCCGTCTGTCCGTAGCGAAGCGGCAGGGGCCGCAGCCCGGCTGCCGAGAGTTCCGCCCTGGCCCGGGTCGCCAGGGCCTCCGCACCGCAGTGGACGGCGCCTTCCTGGCCTTGGTAGAGACGGTCCGCGGCCTCCTGCAGCCTGCCGTTCCGGGACAGCGCGGCCCCGTGGCCGACCAGCGCACGGGCCAACTCGTACGACGCGGGCGACCGTTCGAGATGCTCGACCGCCTCCGTGTACAGATCGAGCGACGCGGGTCCGCCGGTCACCTCGGCCTCGGTGTGGAGCGCCTGGCCGATCGCGGAGGCCGCACCGAAGTCACGGGCCCGTTTGACGGCGTCCTGGGCGAGACGGACCGCCCGGTCGGGAGCCGTGGCGGCGACAGCGGACGCGAGATTCAGCTGCCAGGGACACCAGGCCGGGTTGCGCCAGGACCGCGAATCCAGCCATTCCCCGACCTCGGAGAGCAGATGCTCGGCTTCGGAGTTCCGGCCCTCGGCCAGCAGCAGTTCGGCGTACACCGTGCGGGGATCCGGGTAGATGACGGCGTTCGGGACCACCTCGCCGTAGTGGTAGTCGTCGGCGAGCTGCCGCGCCTCCTCGGTCCGTCCACGGGCGAGAAGGGTCTGGATGAGGATGCCGATGGCGAACCACTGGGCGGGCACCGCCCCTTCCACCCGGTCGGCGGTGCGCAGTCCCTCACGTACGAGTTCCTCCGCCTCGGTGAGGCAGCCGCGACGGTAGCGGATGTAGCCGAACAGCGTCTGGCCCAGCGCCAGATGGGAACCGCGCCACCCCTTGGTCTCGCACTCCGCCAGACCCTTGGTGAACTGCTCTTCGGCCCGGCGTGGCTGGTCGCAGTAGGCGAAGGCCACGGCGACCGAGACGGGTACCTCGAAGCCACGGTTCTCGGCCGTCCAGCTCAGCCCGCCCCGCAGGGACTCCTCGGCATACTCGAGAACGGTCTGTCGCGGCTCACCGCGCATCATGGCGTCCCAGGCCCGCAGGCCCAGGATGTACCGCTCCTCCAGACCGCGGCCGGTCAGCCGCTCGGCCAGCCGCGCCAGCTTGCGCGAGCGGGCGGCCGAGTCGGGCTCGTCGGTACGGAACGCGCTCCACACGAAGTGGTCGGCCTGCATGCGCAGTCGGATGCGCGGATTGGTGGCCTGCTGCGCCTCGTCGGCGGCCACCGCCGCGGCCTCGGCCACCCGGTCGAGGTGGGCCAGCGCCTGGGTCAGCCGGTAGACGATGGAGGCGCGCAGATCGGGGGCGACCCCGGGCTCCGCCAACGCCGCCCGGAGATGACTGACGGTGGCCGCGGGTTCGATCAGGAACGTCGAGCACGCGAGTTCATGGAGGAGTGCCGCCCGGTCCTCCGGAAGGGGCGGCTCCTGCAGCGCCCGGGTCAGCACGCGCCGGGCGGCCTCCGGAGCCCCGGCGCAGAGGTACTCGCGGGCGGCCTCCCGCAGACACGCGACCGCCTCGGGCCTGCCCTCGCACGGGACTTCCAACAGATGCCGGGAAGCGGCGGTGGGGCCGAACCCCGCTGCGTGGACCGCCTCCGCCGCCGCGTTGTGCAGACCGACCCGCAGACTCGCGGAGATGTCCCGGTAGACAGCCGTCGCGATCAGGGGGTGTACGAACTCCAGGCCGCCTCCCTGACCCGGGGCGTCCTTCAGGATCCGAGCGCTGCGCAACTTCTCTGTCGCCTCGACGGCTTCCTCGCGGCCGACCACCGCGATGCTGGCGGCGAGCTCCGGCGAGATGGACGTACCGAGGACCGCCGCGGCCCACGCGAAGCGGACTGTGCTCGTACCGAGCCGGTGCAGCCGGTCGAGCAGCCCGGGTCCCTTGACCGCGGAGGCGAGGTCCCGCATCGCGGACAACTCGTCCCGTGTGCCCTTCATACGGCGCTCGCCGAGTCGGATGGCGAGCTCGACGGCCTCGAACGGGCTTCCGCCGGTGGCCGACCAGCATTCGGCGCAGAACTCGTCCTCGGCTGCCTCGCCCACCTCGTCCCTGACGATGCGGGCCACTCCCGCGGATGTGAGCGGTGCGAGGGAGTAGGGGCGGTTCCGGTGGCGCTCGACGAGCGTACGGAAGGCCCCCGCCTCCTTCGGCAGTTCGTCGGGCCGATAGGCGGCGATGATCAGCAACGGAAGGTCTTCGGCCCGGTGAGCGAAGGAGGCGAGCCAGTTCAGGGACTCGACATCGGCCCAGTGCATGTCGTCCAGGAGCAGGATGACGGGCGCCTTCATCATCGTGAGGCGCGTCATGACCCAGTCGAGTCCGTCACGTACTCCGGTCGGGTCCGGCACCCGGGCCGTGCCCGTCGCCTCCAGACCGAGCGCGGCGGAGACGATGTCGTACCAACTCCCCAGGAAGGCCCGGCGCTCGGTCTCCTCCATCGCCGCCAGGGCGGGTTGCACGAGCTGGCGCACCACGTGGAAGGCCAGCTCCTGCTCCTTCTCCCCGCCCTTGCCCGAGAACACCGTGAATCCGTGTGCCACGGCCCGGGCGCGCGCCTCCGTCATGAGCGCCGTCTTGCCCAGCCCGGCCGAGCCGGTGAAGGTGAGCAGTCCGGTGTGCCGCGGTCGCGGCACTCCGTCCCCCGTATCGCTGAGGTCGGCCAACGCCGCGTCGATCGCACGGAGTTCCCTATGGCGCTCCAGCAACAAATGGCTCTCGGGATCCGGTTGCCGCAGCTCATGCGCCATATGCCCTACCGCTTCCTGTTCGTTGATCCTTCGGAAGGCAGCGATGAGCGTACGCCCTTGCGGACATCGGGTGGTCGTATTGAGCAATGAGTACACAGGGAAGGGCGAATCATGCACCGGAACGGTTTGAGCGCCTTCCTTTCAGGTAACGTAAGTTGATTGGTCTTCGTTCAGTGGACGGAAGACATGGCCGTCGCGTCCGCGTAGCGGGGCACGGTGCGGGACCAGTAGTAGCACCCGCGGATCCAGCCGGACATGCCCTCCACATAACCGACGCCGGCCGGGCTCAGCTCCGGCTTGATCTTCTCGTAGAGCGTCTCGAACTCGCCGATCGTGCCGTTGATCCGTCGAATGGCCAGCGTGACTGCCTGTGACAGGGAACATTCGTACGCACGCTGATAGGCGAGGGCCAGGTTGATCATTTCGCCCGCCTGTTGCTCCTTCACCGCGGAGAAGAGATCGGGTATCCACACCGCCGCGTCGGCCGACAGCCGGCCCAGACGCCGCATGACGGGATGGTGGAGTTCCTCGGGGTCCAGCTCGTGCGGCTGCGCGGCCTCGCACAGCGGGTAGAAGGGCTCGACTCCGGCGGTGAGTGAGCGTATCGAGTTGCACAGTCCCATCCGTACGGGAGGAGAGTGCGACTGGGCCACCGCCTCGTAGAGCAGGCCGTGTACGTACTCACGGCTGTTCCATGCCCATCGTGCGGCCTGTGCGGGCGTGCACCGCTCCTGGACCTGGCGGTGGAGATCGGCCAGGGCCGCCCCGAGCGGGGTGCTGGGGGATTGGCCGTCGCGCAGGATCCCGATGCTCTCGGTGAGCATGGGCAGGAGGCGGCCCGGCCGCCGTCGGCCGACCTCTTCCGCCTGGTCGTCGAAAATGAACTGGTAGGCGATCTGGTTGGCCACGATCTGGAGGACATCGCTGTCCACGGTCGGGCTGTTGTAGGACGCGAGTTCCGCCGGGCGGGTTTTGACGATCATGGCCGCGACAGCCGGGTCGTCGGTCAGTCCCCAGGTGCGCAGCCAAGTGTCGACGCCTGCCGCCGATTCGGATTCGTGGCGGTTGCTCAAAAAAGGAAACGGCATGTAGAGATTGGCGTCGATGAGGTCCTTCAAATTCTCCGCGGGAATTTCTTCGTGCAGAGCGACCGTGATTTCCTCATGCGTTGTCGACACCGTTGTCACCTGCCGTTCGGGGGTCCTGTGCGCGGGATGTCACCGTGGTTCGGGGAGCGAGAGAACGGGCGCGAGGCGGTGTGCCGACCGGTATGTGTGAGCGTGGTTCGCAGATCATCGGCAGCGACCTCGGACCCAACGTCACGGCGGGACGCGGCTGTCCGACCGGTCCGGGCGGATGGCGCAGCCGCCAGTGACTGGAAATGGTCGCAACCGCAACCGTGGCCTCCGCCATCGCGAACGAGTCCCCGATGCACTTGCGGCTTCCCGTGGCGAAGGGAAGCATCGCGCGGTGCTGTGCGGCGGTGATCCGCTCCGAGCCCGGCAACCAGCGCTCGGGCAGGAACAGTTCGGGGTCGGGGAACGACGCGGGATCGTGGTGCAGGAGGTAGGGGCTGTACAGGACGGTGGCGCCCCGGGGGAGCCGGCACCCGGCGAACTCCGTCTCTCTGGTCGTGACACGGGTGAAGAGCCAGCCCGGTGGGGAGTGGCGCAGCGTCTCGGTGACGGCGGATCGGGTGTAGGCCAGCCGCGGCAGGTCGTCGAGGCCGGGCCGCCGCCCGCCGAGCACGGTGTCGACCTCCGAGTGCAAGTGGCCCTCGGTCTCCGGATGCTGAGCCAGGAGGCTGAAGGCGGAGGCCAGGCACAGTGCGGTGGTCTCCACGCCGGTGATCAGGAGCGTGATGAGCTGGTCGTGGACCTCCTGTTCGGTGACCGCCGGGTCCTCGCCTCCTTCGCGCGCGGCGGCCAGCAGCGTCCCCAGCACGTCGTCGCGGGGAGCGCCCCGCCGTCGTTCCGCGATGACGGAGTCGATGATCCCGTGCAGACGGTCGACCGCACGCCGATAGCGACGGTTCGCCGGTGTGGGGACACGGAACGGGGCGTCGACCGGCACGACCGTGCGGACGAACAGGCCACGGACGATGGTGCCGAGGGCGCTGCGCATCTGGGCGGCCCTGGCGGCGTCGAGCGAGTCCGAGAGGAGGACGCGGCTGGTCACCCTTGTCGTCAGGGCCATCATCGCCGCGCTGACGTCGATCCGCTGCCCGGCCCGCCATGCCCGGCACACCGACTCGGCCTCCTCGCCCATCAGTTCCGTGTGGTCGGCGACGCGGGAGGCGCGGAAGCCCGGCTGGAGCAGGGTGCGCTGCCGTCGGTGCGCCTCCTGGCGGCAGGTGACCAGACCGTCACCCATCAGGGCCCGGAGCCTGTCGTACTGCGAACCTCCCTTGTCGAAGGTGCGCGGGTCCATGAGCATGCGGTGGACCAGCTCCGGGTGGCACACCATCCAGGCCCGCAGCGGGCCCAGGCGTAACTCGACCAGATCACCCCGGGCGGGCAGGGAATTCAGAAAAGCCAACGGCCGACGGAACAAAGCGATACCGTGGCTGATGCTCGGGAATATGCCTGGCGCAGTGCCCACGGTCCATAGTCGATCCGGTCCGGGCATGGCGTCGCTCATCGAATACCACCTGCCTCAGTCGACTCACGTAAATCGGTGAACGTGCCACCGGCTCGGTGCTTGAGTCATGTCCTGCCCAGTTCAACGGCTGTCGGCTCCCCAGATCAACTTTCCTTGGGGGCGCACAGGAGCACAAAGAGGCGTTGGGTGAAACAATGTTGATGCATGCTGCATTTACTGGAATTGCCTTTCGTCACTCAAGTGGCCTTTTGTAAAGGGGCACATCAGGGGGACGAATAAGAGGAACCGGCGGGCCCGGATCCCGTACGGGGCCGGAGTTCGTCCGCATCGCGAACGAGCCCCGCGACATGGTCGGTGATCGTGTCGAGGATGTCGGCCCAGGCCGCGTCGTCGCCCAGCACGAGGAAGTTCAGGGTCAGCCCGTCGGTCATGGCGGCCAGATAGCGGGCCAGCACGGGGGCCGGGACGCGGAGTTCGAAGTCCATGCCGCGGGCGAGCTCTTCGACGAGCTCGGTATAGGTGTCGCAGTACAGCTGGTACTGCCGCCGTGCCAGATGCTCGAACCCCGGCTGACGCAGGGCGTACTGCGTCAGCTCGTACGTGAGCATGTGCTCGCCGGGATGCGCGGACACATGGTCCCAGTAGGCCTGGAAGCCGGCCCGGACGGTCTCCCGAAGGGTGGCCTGCGGCCTGATCGCCTCCCTGACCACCGTGACGGAGTGCTCGGTGATCGTCGTGATCACGGACTCGATCAGGGCCTGCTTGGAGTCGAAGCAGTAGTGGAAGACGCTCAGGGACAGACCGGCCTCCGCGGCGATGGACCGGGTCGTCGTTCTGGAGACGCCGTCCCGGGTCATCGCGCGGATGGCCGCTTCGGTGAGCTGCCGACGCCGTTCGGCCGACGGCATCCGTGCCATGGGTGGTTCCCTTCGTTCCGGTGGGCGTCAGCTGCTGTAGACGCCCACCTCGTAAAGGGAATAGCCCCAGTCGGTGCCCCGGTCCAGCCCGTGGATCCGTACATGGCGGGCCGGCACGCCGTTGAACCGGGCCGTGTCCAGGCCGCCGTCACCGGCGGTGGTGGACCAGACGGACTGCCAGGTGCTGCCGTCGGTGGAGACCTCGACGCGGTACGACTTCCCGTAGGCGCGCTCCCATTCGAGGGTGACGCGCTTGACCGTGCTCGTGGAGCCGAGGTCGATCCGGAGCCACTGGTCGTCGCTCCAGTCGCTCGCCCAGCGGGTGTCCGTGTTCCCGTCCACGGCCCGGCCGGGGGCGTAGCTCGTGAACGGGTTGGACTCCGACGAACTGGCCGACGCGGATGCGCCCTTGGCGAGATTCACCCCCGCCTTGTGCCCCTCGGACGCACCCCAGGTGTCGAGATACGACTCGGCGCCCCGGAAGAGGTCGTCCACGACGTCCTGGCCGCCGACGCGTCGGATGTCCTCGATCCAGTCCGGGACCAGCCCGTAGTGCGAGGCCCCGTCGGTGTTCAGGTCCCAGGTGCGCGAACCGGTCGTCTGTTTGTCGATGACCGAGCCGCCGTCGGTGCTGCGGAAGGGGTACGTCACGGGGTTCGAGGCGTTCGCGCCGCGCGGGGCCGGCCAGCCGCCGACGCCGTTCATGTCGGTGCCGTAGCCGTATCCGACGTCGTACTTCTCGCGCAGCGCCTTGGTGCGGTCCGCCTCCGCGCTGAACCCCTCGGATCCGTGCATGTACTGGGCGATGAAGCCGCCCAGACCATAGACGCGCTCGGTCCAGTTGAGGTCCATCCAGCTGTGCGAGGAGAGCACACCGGGGTAGGACTCCGACTCGAAGATGTCGAGGACCCGGCCGGTGGCCTTGACGCTCATGTGGTCGACCTCGAGCATCATCTTGCGCTGCATCATGCCGCGCACGGCGTATTCGCCCAGCTCGGTCAGGCCGCGTTTGTTGCACTGGGCGTCATCGTCGTACGACGGGACCTCGACCCCCGCCGGCAGCTCCTCCTCGGCGCTCGGCGCCGCCGCACCACCGATGGGGTTGTCGTGCTGCGGGCCCGTGCACTTCTCCGTCTGCCAGAAGGTGCCGGTCGACAGGAACTGGCCGACGTTGATCGCCGTACCGAGGCCGCCCTCGTCGAAACGGACCCCGCAGAGCGCGTTGTCGAACTTGTGGCAGAGGAACATGCTGCGTACGCCCAGGTCGTACAGCTCGTCCAGACCGGCGTCGATGTCGTCCTTGTCGCACTGGGCGATGTCCAGGATCTGCTTGCAGCCGAACGGCTCGGACGTCTCGACGCCCAGGATGACGGCCAGCTTGCCCTGTTCGACGACGCTTCGGGCCTGCGCGCTGTCGGTGACGATCCGGAACCAGCCCTTGCCCGTGCCGCCGTACATCTTGTCGATGTAGTCCTGCATGTCGTAGGTCAGCTTCGCCTGCAGCCGGATGGACGTCATCTCGTCGCAGCTGCGGTCCTTGAAGGGGTAGACCGAGCAGATCACGCCGTTGGTGACCAGGTCGTTGACGAGTACGCGCTGGCCGCCGCGCCAGGCCCGCTCCACCCAGGCGTAGTAGTTCTGCTGGTGGGTCAGCGAGTCGTGGGCCGGCCAGTCCTTGAACGTGGGCCAGCCGTCGGGGTCGTGCTTGCCGTCGCCGCCGTTGGTGATGAAGTCGAAGATCGCGAGCGAGCCGTCGGGGTAGTGCTCGGGGCAGTCCTTGAGCGCGTCGGCCACTCCCGCCTCGGAGAACGGCTTGCCGCAGATGAGCCGGCCGCCGAAGGCCTCGTTGGCCATGATGTGGTTGTGCGCGTCGACGAACCCGCGTACCTCGCCCTGGGAGTTGGTCCCCTTGAAGGGCTCACCGGTGACGCCGATCTGGGAGTCAGGTGCCGGCCGCGCGACCGGGTTCCACCAGTCCGTCCCCGCCGCGGAACTGGGTGTGGGGCCGAGCGTCACGGCCATCACGAGCAGGAGCAACGACAGAACCGTGACCGGTCTGCGCCTGTGGTGCGGCTGTTGAGTCATGGTCATCACCCACGTCTTCGGTCGGCGGACGGCGCAGTCGATGAGCCAGCCGGCCGGGGTTCGACACCCCGGGGCTGGTTGTCATGACTCGTGCAAACGATGGGTCGAGAATCGCGACTGCGGTGAACGGAGTCAAGAGTCCGGGACGGATGACCTGATGGTTCGTCGGCCGTGACGGGTCCCGGCGATGAACAGCTGGTGCACATGGGCCTCTTGACGACCCGTTGGTCCAGTCCTACCTTCCAGTCAGTTGTTCAAAAAGGCAGTCATCGTTCATGTCTGTGAATCCCGACTGAACCCCCCACGCCCAAGGAGCCGACATGCTCACGCGCTTTCGGGCGCTCACCGTGACCGGTGCGGTGTGCGCTTCAACGTTCCTCGCCCTGCCCAACGCCGTCGCCGAGGTGGAACCCGGCGGCTGGACCTCGGTCTCTCCCACCTACACCGTCCAGGAGCGAGGCTGCGGACAGGTCGACGGACTGACCTTCCAGCTCACCTGCTCGACGGCCAGTGGCGACCAGCGGGCCGAACGGCGGTACGCCACCTACACCGGCGGCACCCGCCAGTTCGAGGGCTACTTCCGGATCAGCAGCCTCAGCGGCACCCGCATCAGCCTCAAGCAGACCTTCAACGAGTCGGCGGCGGGCCCGTACTTCATGCTCGCCGTCGAACGCGGCGGGCGCCTGTACGCGGTCCACGGAGGCGACACACTGTCGAACGCGGGCACGGTCGGCGCCACGGTCCGCGTCAACACCGTTCACCAGGTGGGAAGTTCGCACCGCACCTACATCAACGGCTCGCTCCAGCACACCTATTCGAGCCCCGGCGGCAGCTTCTACGACAAGTTCGGCGCCTACCGCACCAACAGCGGAAACGGACCGGCCACCGTCGTGTGGAGCAACGTCCGCTTCTGGCGCAAGTAGCCGAGAACCGATGAGTGTTCCCGTACGCGTCGCGGCGCCGACAGCGCTCGTTCTCGCTCTTCTCCTGGCGCTGTCGGCCTGCTCCGCCACACGGACGACGGGCGAGGGCGGGGCGGACAGGCGTCCCGCTACCGCCCGGCATCCTGTGGCAGGGAAGGCCGATGCCGCCTCGGGGGTCGTGCTCCGCGCCGAGCGCACCACACCCACCGACATCGATCTGCGTTGGCAGGGCAGCGGTTCGGGTGCCTCCGGCCACGTCCTCGAATTCGCGACGGAGGAGTCCGGTCCGTACACCGTCCTGCAGTATCTGCCGCCCAGCGTGACGAACTACCGGCACCCCGATCTGATGCCGAACACCACCTTCTTCTACCGGCTGCGTGACTTCGACGGTCCTGTCTCGGAGCCGGTGAGCGTCACTCTCCCAAAGGGGGAACTGACAGCGGCGGACGAGGACTCCAGCCACGACTGGCTGCCCGCTCGCAAGGATCCGAAGCGGACGGCCCCGGGCCGACCCCTCCGGTCCACCGGTGCCGGAGCGCCCACCGGGCTCAAGGCCGCGGTCAAGCATGCGAACGGCATCCTCTTCACATGGACGGACCACGCCTCCGACGAGGCGGGGTTCCTGCTGGAGGCCCGTACGAGGACACGCTCGGCCTACGAACCCGTCGTGGTCCTCGATCCCGACGTCAACTCCACCGGTCTGATCACCCTGCCCACCGAGAAGGAGGCGTCCTACCGGGTCCGGGCCTTCACCTACGGCGAGCGGTCGAACGTGGTGCGGCTGACCACCGGCGAGTCCACCGGTCCCTGACCTGCCTGACACGGACCGGACCAGGATGGTAGAAGCAGGACATGACCACTTGTTCCACCTGCACATGCACCTCCGGCACCACCCGCACCTCCTCTCCGGCCGGCGCACGATGACCGCGGGCATCGACACCCCCGACAGCAGGGGCCGCACCGGACTCGACCGGGTCGGCCTCGACCTGACGGGAAACCACCGGGTCAAGGTGCGGGACGTGAAACTGCTGTCCTGCCACTGGTACGTGGAGCGCACCACGACCTTCGACTTCCAGCACGCCGACGGCACCTGGTCCACCCAGGAGCGCGAAACCCACGACCGTGGCAACGGCGCCACGATCCTGCTCTACGACGAAGTCCGCGAAACCGTCCTGCTCACCCGGCAGTTCCGCTATCCCGTGTACGTCAACGGGCACCCGGACGGGATGCTCGTCGAGACACCGGGCGGACTGCTGGACGAGGACGACGAACACCCTGAGGTCGCCGTACGACGCGAGGTCATCGAGGAGACCGGCCACACGGTCGGTGATGTCCAGCGGGTCTTCGACGTCTATATGAGCCCGGGATCGGTCACCGAGCGCGTGACCTTCTACGCCGCCTCGTACGGACCGGCCACCCGCACCCACGAGGGCGGCGGCCTGGACGAGGAGGGCGAGGACATCGAGATCGTCGAACTGCCCTTCCGCCAGGCCCTCGCCATGATCCGCAGCGGCGAGATCGCCGACGCCAAGACCATCATGCTGCTGCAGTGGGCGGCGCTGGAAGGTCCGTTCAGCGGGAAGGCCGTGTCCGCCACCGAGTAGTCCACCCGGGCTCGTTCGGAACCCGAATACTCCACTCGGGCACGCGTGGAAGAGGTCCTCCGCACTGGCGCGGAGGGCCTTTCCATATGCGCTCAGCGGAGCAGTAGTTGGACGATCGCGACGGTGCCGACCGCCACGATCAGGGCACGTAGGGCCGCGGGGCTGAAGCGGCGGCCGATCCTGGCCCCGAACTGGCCGCCCAGCGCGGAACCGCAGGCGATCAGTGCGACGGCCGTCCAGTCGAAGTCCGCGACGAAGAGGAAGAACGTCGCGGCGGCCGTGTTGACGATGGCGACCAGGACGTTCTTGACGGCGGTGAGGCGCTGCAGCGACTCGTCCAGGAGCGTCCCCATCACCGCCACGTAGATGATTCCCTGCGCGGCGGCGAAGTAGCCGCCGTAGACGCTGGCGAGGGTCATACCGGTGAACAGCAGAGGGCCGCCGTCCTTGCGGGCCGGGACGCCGGTCCGTGCGCGGCGGCCGCGCAGATACTTGCCGATCAGGGGCTGGAACGCGACCAGAACGAGGGCGAGCCCCACCATGACCGGCACGATCCTCTCGAACGCCGCCGCGGGCAGGGCCAACAGGAGCGTGGCGCCCGTCAGACCTCCCAGCAGGGCGCCGACGCCGAGTTTCAGGATGCGCCGGCGCTGGCCGCGCAGTTCCTCGCGGTAGCCGAAGGCTCCGCTGATGTTGCCGGGGATCAGCCCGAGCGCGTTGGAGACCGTGGCGGTGACGGGCGGCAGACCGGTGGCGAGCAGGACCGGAAAGGTGATGAGCGTCCCCGAGCCGACCGCGGTGTTGATACCGCCCGCGCCCACCCCGGCGGCGAACACGGCGAGCCCTTCCAACGGTGTCACGCGGCGCCCTGCCTGGTGTGACGGCTGCCAGGGGTGGGCCGGACGGCAGGGGCGGCACCGACGTACAGGCGCCGGGAGATGTTCATGGAACCGACGCTAGGCGCCGAACGCTTCGGCCTCCGCCGAAGTGTCCCGGCTGCTGGCACCCGGCTTCCGGCCCGGCCGCGCGTCGACGTGCGGCGCGCGGCCGTCGTCGGCCGCGGCGCCGAGCGGCGTATCACTCGAACCGTGCCGTGTCGCCCGCTCCCTTGCGTACGATCTCGGCCTCGCCGCTGGAGAAGTCGATGACCGTGGTCGGCTCGGTGCCGCAGTCCCCGGAGTCGATCACCGCGTCGACGACGTGGTCGAGCTGTTCCTTGATCTCCCAGCCCTGGGTCATCGGCTCCTCCTCGTCGGGCAGGAGCAGGGTGCTGGAGAGGAGAGGCTCGCCGAGCTCGGCGAGCAGGGCCTGGGCGACCACGTGGTCGGGGATACGGACCCCGACCGTCTTCTTCTTCGGGTGGAGCAGCTTGCGCGGCACCTCCCTGGTCGCGGGCAGGATGAACGTGTAGCTGCCGGGGGTCGATGCCTTGATGGCGCGGAACACGTCGTTGTCGACCTGCACGAACTGCCCGAGCTGCGCGAAGTTCTGGCACACGAGCGTGAAGTGGTGCCGGTCGTCGAGCCGGCGGATCGACCGGATCCGGTCGATGCCGTCACGGCTGCCCAGCTGACAGCCCAGTGCGAAGCAGGAGTCCGTGGGGTACACGACGAGCGCGCCCGCGCGGATGGAGTCGGCGACCTGGCTGATCGTCCGCTGCTGAGGATTTTCGGGATGAACGTCGAAGTACTTGGCCACGTGCCGAGCTTATGCTCTCGGCCCCCGCGGCCGACGCAGGCCCGGTGCGGAGGTCCGATGAGGAGGTCCCATGCGGAGTTCGGTGAGGGCGTCCGCAGGGCGCTGGTGAGCCGGGCTCACCAGCGCCGTGAGCGGGTTCGGCGTAAAGGGGCGTCAGTCCCTGAGGCGGTCGATCTGCCGGATCTTGTTGGTCGCGTCCAGGGCGGCCACCTTGTACGACTCGGCGAGCGTCGGGTAGTTGAACACGGCGTCGACCAGGTAGTCGACGGTTCCGCCGCAGCCCATCACCGACTGCCCGATGTGGATGAGCTCGGTGGCGCCCGTGCCGAAGCAGTGCACACCGAGCAGCTTCCGGTCCTCGGGGGAGACCAGCAGCTTGAGCATGCCGTGCGAGTCGCCGATGATCTGGCCCCGGGCCAGTTCGCGGTAGCGGGATATGCCCACCTCGAACGGCACGCAGTCCTCGGTGAGCTGGTCCTCGGTCTTCCCGATGAAACTGATCTCCGGAATGGTGTAGATGCCGATCGGCTGGAGGTCGTGCATCCGGTTCACCGGTTCACCACATGCGTGGTACGCCGCCGTACGCCCCTGTTCCATCGAGGTCGCGGCCAGCGCCGGGAAGCCGATGACGTCGCCGACGGCGTAGATGTGCGGCACCTCGGTGCGGTAGTGCTCGTCGACCGTGATCCGCCCGCGCCGGTCGGCGGACAGCCCCGCCTTGTCCAGGTCGAGCTCGTCGGTGAGCCCCTGCCGGCCGGCGGAGTACATGACGGCGTCGGCGGGGATCTTCTTGCCGCTCTCCAGGATGGTGAGCGTGCCCTTGGGGTGCTTCTCGACCGCGGCGACGGTCTCGCCGAAGCGGAACGTGACCGCGAGGTCCCGCAGGTGGTACTTGAGCGACTCGATCACCTCGACGTCGCAGAAGTCGAGCATCCCGGGCCGCTGTTCGACCACGGTGATCTTGCTGCCGAGGGCGGCGAACATGGAGGCGTACTCCATGCCGATCACGCCGGCCCCGACGATGACCATGGAGCGGGGTACCCGTTCCAGGTTGAGAACGTTGTCGGAGTCCAGGATCGTCCGCTCGTCGAACTCGACGGTCGCGGGCCTGGCCGGGCGCGTACCGGTGGCGATGACGATGGTGTCCGCGCTCAACAGCCGGTCGTGGCCGGTCACTTCGCGCAGGGCGACGGTGTGGTCGTCGACGAAGCGGCCGGTGCCGGCGAAGAGGGAGACATGGTTGCGGGACAGCTGGTTGCGGATGACGTCGACCTCGCGGCTGACCACGTGCTGGGTGCGCGCGGTCAGGTCGGCGACGGTGATGTCCTCCTTCAGACGGTAGCTCTGCCCGTACAGATCGCGCTGGGTGAGACCGGTGAGATAGAGGACCGCCTCGCGCAGAGTTTTCGAGGGGATGGTCCCGGTATGGATGGAGACCCCACCGACCATGTCGGGGCGGTCGACGACGGCGACCCGGCGGCCGAGCTTGGCCGCGGCGATGGCGGCCTTCTGGCCGCCCGGGCCGGATCCGATGACGAGCAAGTCGAAGTCGCGCACCTCCGGAGTCTGTCAGCCCGAGGCTCTCGCCCGAAAGGGTGAACGGGGGTCGGTTCTGCCCGCTCACTGGAATTCGGCGAGCTCCTGCCGGGTGCGCAGGGTCCAGGAGTGCTCCTCGCCGAGGTGCCGGACACGGTCCTGGAGTATCTGCCGGAGCAGCCGTGCGGCACGCGCCCGGTCGCCGGCATCGCCGACACAGCGGGCGTGGGCGTTGCGGCTGCCCAGGGTGGCGGGGTGGTCGTCGCCGAGGATCCGGGTGCGGTCCTGTACGAGGATCTCCAGCAGGTCGGCGGCCTCCGCGGCGTGGCCGACGGTGCCCAGGCCGCGCGCGTGACCGCTGCGGGCGGCGAGCGTGTGCGGGTGGTCGTCGCCCAGGGCCGACCGGCAGTCCTCGACGAGGCGCTCGTACAGCTCCACGGCTTCCTGTGTCCGGCCGCGGCGGCTCGTGCTGCGGGCGTGGGCGGCGCGGATCGCGAACAGATGCGGGTGGCCGTCGTCGAGTACGGCACGGCTGTCGGTGAGCAACTCGTCGAGCAGTCGCGCGGCCTGGTCGGGATCGCCCGCCTCGCCGGTGAAGAAGGCCCGGTAGCGCCGCCACACCAGGGCAACGGGGCTGCGGGAGCCGTGAGTTCCGCCGTCCCGCGCGCCGTCCCCGTTCGCGTCGGCGAGCAGCGCGGTGAGCAGGGCCGCCGCCCTGGCGGGGTCTCCGGACTCGCCGAGGAAGCGCGCGTGGCCGTGACGCGCCGCGACGGTGTCTGGGTGGTCCGGGTCGAGGACCTGGAGGCAGTCCTGGATCAGCTCCTCGAACAGCTCGGCGGCCTGCGCCGCGTGTCCGGCCTCCCCCAGGAAGTGGGCATGGTGGCGCCGGTTGTTGAGCGTGTACGGGTGGTACGGGCCCTGTGTACGGGTCCGGTCGGCGACCAGGCTCTCGAAGAGCCGGGCCGCGTGCGCGGGGCGGCCCGCGTCGCCCAGCAGATACGCGCGCCCGTAGCGGGTGCTGAGGGTGTGCGGATGATCGGCGCCCAGCAGCCGGGTGCGGTCGGCGAGCACGGACTCGAACTCCGCCAGCGCCGGGCCGATCCGGCCGGACTCGCCGAGGAACAGGGCGAGGTTGTTGCGGCTGTTGAGGGTGTGGGAGTGGCCGGCACCGAGGACCCGTGCGCGGTCGGCGACGACATCGCGCAGCAGGTCCGCGGCTTCGGCGGGACGGCCGGCCATGCCGACGTACCGGGCGTAGGCGTTGCGGTTCTCCAGTGACTCGCGGGCGTCCGGGCCCAGTTCGCCCGTCGACTCGGTCACCAGCTCCCCGTACAGCTCTACGGCCCGCGCGGGATTGCCGGCTTCGCCCACACAGGTCGCGTACCACTGGCGGGGCAGCCGTCCGCGGCCCAGGCCCGCCTTCTCGAACGCCGCCATGGCGTGCGAGAGGTCTCCGCGCTGGTAGGCGGTGGTGCCGATGTCGAGTGCGCCGGTGGCGTTGGCGTGGTCGATGAGGGTCTCCCAGACGGTGTCCGGGATGCGCGGCGGCGGGACCTGCTCGTCGAGGGTGTGGTGGAGGTAGTCGAAGGCCTGGAAGCGGTCACCGTCATGGGGCAGCAGCAGGCTGGAGGTGGCGTGCAGGGGTTCCGTAGCCCAGGTCAGCGCCTCCTCCCAGGGCTCCGGACGCAGCGCGGTCCCGCCGCGCCGCTCCAGATACACCTCGTGCAACCGCCGCAGGACCTCCTGCGGCAGCGGCTGGTGGAAGCCCGTACGGCGGGCGTCCGCGGCGGCCGTCACCAGTGCGGCGGCGCGCGGATGGGTGCCGGTGGACCAGGCGTTGTGCCACTCGTCCAGCAACTGCGGTGCGGCGGCCAGGTATTCGGCCACCCCGTGCCCGTGCCGGCCGGCGCCCTTGACCGCCGCCCTGATCCGGGGGTCCTCGGTGTGCCGCGCGGCGCGGGCGATCTCGGCGGCACTCCACGTACGGTCGACCCTCACCGTCGTGGCCAGCCGGATCACCTCACGGCCGCTGCGCAGGACATCGAACCCGGGCTCGTTGTCGGCCCCCGACCTGGCCCCGAACTTGCCGTGCTGCTGGGCGCTCATTGTCGCCAGGATCACCACACTGGAGTCCTCGGAGCCCAGCATCCGCTGCACATGACCCGCGGTGAGCCCGCCGGCCCCCAGAAAGACGTCCAGCTCGTCGAGCCACACCACGGCACGGCTCATCCGCACGACGAGGTCGACCAGGGGAACGGCCGACTCCCGGCTGTCGGGCACGATGAGCCGGTACTTGGCGAAACGCTTGCGCATCACCTCGTACGCGAGCCGCGACTTGCCTGCCGTCGACTCGCCGACCAGCAACACGAACCCCTCACCCGCACTGAGCGCGGCCTCCACCTGCGGCATCGTGTCCCGGTCGATGAACGCGGGCACCCGGCCGAGACCCGCCGCCCCGCCACCTCCCGGCGGCGCCGGATGCACACCGAGCCAGATCGGATCCCGTGCGTCGGCCACCGTCGGCACACGCCCGCGCCGCGAGATCCTCAGCAGCCCGGGTAACGCCTGCTGCCGCGCCGCGACCCGGTCCAGCGCCTGCCCGCCCGATGCCGCCGCGGCCCCCGCGACGGCGGCGCCGGGCGGCCCGAGAACCGCCACGAGCACCGGCCGGACCAAGGTCCCCGCCAAGCGCACCGCCCCGGCCACCATCGACGCGAACCACCCCGCCCGCCACGCCATGACACCACCCCCGTGCGGCTGTTGACCCTCCTTTGCCCGCTCGGGGGCCGGTGTAGCCATACCGCGGGCGTTCCGCCTACTTGTTGGGGAACTTCCAGATGAAGGGCTCGCCGTCCTCCTCCGACCAGTGGACCTCAAGAGACTTCGCGTTCGAGGGGACCAGGTACGACTCGCAGAACGTGTGGCTCTCGCCGGACTTCCAGCTGGTGACGTCGTACGGGTCCTCGCAGCCGGGGGCGTCGTCGGCGGAGCCGAGGAGCAGGGTGCCTCGCCGGCCGTCCGCCCAGATGGTGGTGCCGTCGCCCGCGTCGGAGTCGCTCGTGAGGGCCGGGCCCGCCTTGTGGGTGTACTTCACATGGGCGACCGCGAGTGCCAGTCCCTTGGCGTCGGCCTTGTCCTGGACCAGCTTCTCGGCCTCGGCCTCCGTGCCGAGGTCCACCTTCTGGGCGGTGATCTCGTACGTGACCTTCCCGTCCTCCTCCTCGACCTTCCCCGTGGCGCTCTCGCCGGTGGCCAGCTCGCCCCCGGACGGCGCCTCGGCCTGCGACGCGGTGGCCTTGGGCCGGGAGGGCTTCTTCGCGTCCGTGCCGGTGTCGTCGCCCCCGCCGCATGCGCTGAGGGTGAGCGCGAGGACGGCGGCGGGTGCGACGGCGCGCAGCGCGGAATTGTGGCGCAGCAAGACAGACTCCTTGAGATGAAAGGTGTGGGGGAGGCCCCGGCTGCCGGTGGCGGCGCGGCCTGGCGGGCCGCGGTCAACACGGGCGGGGCATGGGGCAGTTCGCGCACCTCACCGAGGGCGCGATCACTCATCCGTTGAAGATCTTGGTGCAACCCAATGCGCTGCGTCAACAAATGTGAACGTTGTGTGAGGTGTGGCGCCCGGGCATGGAGGACGCGTTGAGCTCCGAGTTCGTCTGAGTGCCAAGTGCGCTTGAGCGCCAAGTCGCTTGAGTTCAAGGTTCGCTGGAGCTCCGGGCTCGCCGCCGATCCTGGCAACTCCCCGTCCCTGTACGCGGATCAGGGTGTGACGGAGCGTGCGACGCGGAACCCCACGTCGTCGACCTGGTAGCTGGGGTGGCTGCGGCGCCGGGCCGAGGCCCGGCAGCTCCAGTGCTCGTCGAACCAGCCACCGCCGCGCAGGACCCGGTAGGTCCCGTAGACCTCGGCGTCGTAGACGTCCCAGCACCAGTCCCAGACGTTGCCGAGCATGTCGTGCAGGCCCCAGGGGTTGGGCTGCTTGCCGCCCACGTCGTGGAGACGCTCGTCCGAGTTGCCGCGGTACCAGGCGATGTCGTCGAGCGGCCCGTGGCGCGGCCCGGTCGTACCGGCGCGGCAGGCGTGCTCCCACTCGGCCTCGGTGGGCAGCCGGTACCCGTCCGCGGCCGTGTCCCACTCGATGCCTTCTACGCCTTCTGCGCCTTCTATGCCTTCCCGCCCTTCCGCGCCTTCGGAATCGGTGTGGAGGAGGTAGGCGAGGGTGAACCCCTCCTGCCGTGACAGGGCGTTGCAGAACCGGACCGCGTCCCACCAGGACACGCTCTCCACGGGCAGCCGGTCGCCCTCGCTGGTGCTCGGCCGCGCACCCGTGACCTGTGCGTACAGCGCCTGCGTGACCGGGAACACCCCGAGCCGGTAGGGCGCGAGCTCGACCGGCCAACTGCGCTGCGTCCGCCGGTCGGTCAGCGTCACCCGCCCCGGCGGGACAGCGATCATCTCGTTCACCGTGCTCGTGTCCATGAGCCGTCGAGCCTACTGCGGATCCCGGTCCGACTCCGGGACCGCGTATCCGGGCACGGACGGCCAGCGGACGGTCAGCACGACCGACTCCTCCTCCGCGAACCAGGAGTGGTCCACTCCGGGCCCCCACACCACATAGTCACCCTGCTCTCGCAGCGTGACGCTGCGGCCGGGGAACTCCACACGGAACCGGCCGCTCACCAGGACCTGGAGGGCCGTGCGTTCCTCGCCCTCGACCCACCGCGATCGCTCGTCGCCCTTGGGGTGTACGCCCCACTTGATCTCCAGGGCCTCGCTGTGGCGCGGATCGTCGGCGTCCTTGAAGTGCCCGAGCAGCCACCCCCGGTCCAGCGCCGCGTCCTTGCCCGCGTTTCCCACATACACACTGTCGTTCACGCGCCCGGACGCTAGCAGTTGCCCGCGTCCGGTGCTGCGCTGTGCCCAGTGCCGCGTCCGGTGCCGTGCCCAGCGCTGTGTCGACGGTGGTCCGCGCGGGCCGGGGCCTACCGTCCGTCCAGGATCGCGGGCAGCTCGTCCATCCAGGCCAGTACGGCCTCCTCGTAGCGGATGCCGAAGGCCAGTGTGGCGTCCGTGAAGCGGTCGGGGGCGCCCGCGGCCACCCTCTCCCGGTAGTCCGCGAGCCGCTTCTCGTGGTCGGCGCGGTGCGCGGCGATGAACTCCGTCAGCCGGTCCCGGTCCAGGGCGGAGCCGAAGGCGATGGTGAGCAGCAGCGGGTAGCGGATCTGCTCGGAGCCCGGCGGCTCGGCGAGCCATGCGGCGAAGGCGGCCCGGCCCTCGTCGGTGAGCCGGTAGGGCTGCCGCGACCGGGGGCCCGCGGGCCCGGCCTCGACGAGCCCACGGCCGGCGAGGGCCGTGAGCTCGCGGTAGACCTGGCTCCTGGTGAGGGTCCAGAAGTCGCCGATGAGCTGCTCGGCGGTGTGCACCAGCTCGTATCCGCTGGCCTCCCCGCCGTGCAGGAATCCGAGCAGCGAAGCCGCGGTGGGGTTGAGGTCGGCCATCCCGTTCTTCCCTTGACATTCCACTGTGGACGGTGTGCCATGAAAAGTAAGCACAGTCCACTGTGGCATGTCAGGAGGCGGCAATGAACACACAGAGTTTCGCGGCCGGGTTTCACGGGTTGCACGACGAGACCGCCGTCGAAGAGCTTCCGGTCAAGGGGACGCTGCCCGACTGGCTGGAGGGGAGCCTGCTGCGCAACGGTCCCGCGCGCTACGACGCGGGGGAGCGCTCCCTGCGGCACTGGTTCGACGGACAGGCGATGCTGCACCGCTTCACCATCGACGGCGGGAGGGTCTCCTACGCCAACAGGTTCCTCGACACCGCCGCCCACCGCGCCGTCGAGTCGGGGACGATCGCCTACCCCGAGTTCGCGACCGACCCGTGCCGCTCACTGTTCGCCCGCTTCTTCACCCGCTTCTCGCGCAGGCCCTCCGTGAACGCGAACGTCAACATCACCCGCTTCGGCGACCGCTTCGTGGCGCTGACCGAGACGCCGATACCGGTCGCCTTCGACCGGGACACGCTCGCGACCGCGGGAGTGGTCGGCTACGAGGACGGGTTGAGCGGCCAGCTGACCACGGCCCACCCGCACCAGGACCCCAGCACCGGCGACCTGGTCAACTACCTGCTGCACTTCTCGCGTACCAGTGAGTACCGCGTCTACCGGCAGAAGGCCACGGGCACGGGCCGCGAGCTGATCGGCAGTCGCCGGATCGCCCGCCCCTCCTACATGCACAGCTTCGCGATCACCGGCCGGTACGCGGTCCTCGCGGAGTTCCCGCTCGTGGTGAACCCGCTGAGCATCGTGCTCAGCGGCCGGCCGTTCATCGAGAACTACCGCTGGGAGCCGGAGCGCGGCACCCGCTTCACGGTCATGGACCTGCGCGACGGCTCGGTGTGCGGTGCCTACGAGGGGCCGGCGTTCTTCGCGTTCCACCACATCAACGCCTTCGACGACGGCGACGACATCGTCCTCGACATCTGCTCGTACGAGGACGCCTCCGTCATCGACGCGCTGTATCTGGACCGACTGCGCGCGGGCGACGCGATCCCGTTCGCGCTGCCCACCCGCTACCGCATCGGCCTCGGCACCGGCGACGTCGAGGTGCGGCGGCTGTCCGAGGAGTCACTGGAGCTGCCGCGCATCGCGTACGACCGGCACAACGGCGTCGACTACCGCTACGCGTACGGTGTGGGCGCCCGCGACCGCAGTGGTGACGACTTCCTCAACCAGCTCGTGAAGGTCGACGTGACGACAGGGCGGACGCTGAAGTGGTCCGAGGACGGCTGCTATCCGGGCGAGCCGGTCTTCGTGTCGGCACCGACTGCGGCGCCCGGCGCGGAGGGCGAGGACGACGGCGTCGTGCTGTCCGTGGTCCTCGACTCGGCGGCGGGCTCGTCGTTCCTGCTCGTGCTGGACGCCCGCACGTTCGAGGTGCTGGCGCGCGCGGACGTGCCGCACGCCATCCCCTTCGGCTTCCACGGGCTGTTCACCCGGCACACCTCGTAGGTACGGGCCTCGGCCCAGACGAGTGCCTCGGTCCTTACGCGGGACTTGCCCAGGTCCCGCTCTCCGCGGAGCGGGACATCGCGTCCAGCGCGGCCGCGCTGTGGACGGCGTCCTCGACCGTCGCGCCGTACGCGGTGCCCTCGGCGATCGAGCGCAGGAAGTTGTACGCCTCGATCACCTTGAGGTCGTCGTAGCCCATGCTGTTGGCCGAGCCCGGCTGGAAGGCGGCGTACTCGCCGTGCCCGGGGCCCACGTACAGCGTGCTGACCGGCTGGTCCTGGTACGACGTGCCCCGGCTGACGCTCAGCTCGCCCATGCGGCGGAAGTCCCAGGAGACCGCGCCCTTGGTGCCGTGGATCTCGAAGCCGTAGTTGTTCTGCTCGCCGACCGAGACCCGGCAGGCCTCCAGGACACCGCGGGCTCCGGAGGCGAAGCGCAGGAGGCAGGACACGTAGTCCTCGTTCTCCACCGGGCCCAGCTCGCCGCCCGCCGAGCGGGTGTGGCCCGCGGTGGCGCCGGTGGGCCGGGCGCGCTCGGGGACGAAGACAGCAGTGTCGGCGGCCAGTGACGCGATCTCGCCGAGCAGGAAGCGGGCCAGGTCCACACCGTGCGAGGCAAGGTCGCCCAACACTCCGCTGCCGCCGCGCTCACGCTCGTACCGCCAGGTCAGAGCACCTTCGGGGTGGGCCGCGTAGTCACTGAAGAGGCGGATTCGGACGTGTGTGACCGTGCCGATCTCGCCGGAGGCGATCAGTTCGCGGGCCGCCGCGACGGCAGGCGCGTTGCGGTAGTTGAAGCCGACCGTGCCCTGCACGCTCGCCTTCGTGACGGCGCCGGCCACGGCCCGCGCGTCCTCGGCGGTGAGACCGACCGGCTTCTCGATCCAGATGTGCTTGCCCGCCTCGGCCATGGCGACGCCGATCTCGCGGTGCAGGAAGTTCGGGGCCGCGATGCTCACCGCCTGGACCCGCGGGTCGGCGGCGACCTCCCGCCAGTCCCGGGCCGCCGTCGCGAAGCCGTACTGCTCGGCGGCCTCCTCGGCCCGGCCGGGCACCTCGTCGGCCACGGCGATCAGTTCGGGACGCAGGGACAGCTGAGGGAAGTGGTGCGGCACACGGGCGTACGCCTGGGTGTGCACCCGCCCCATCCAGCCGAACCCCACGACGGCGACGCCGAGCGTACTCACCATGACTGCCCTTCTTTGGACCGGTCCAGAACTCTTCCGGTTCACACTGAAGGCCCGTTCCCGCACGTGTCAACCCCAGGAGGAGCCCATGAGGACCTCACGAGGACCCTTTGACAACCCGTCGATCCCTGTGGAACGGTCCATTTCATGAGACCACCGACGATCCGCGACGTCGCCGAACGGGCCGGAGTGTCGAAATCCCTGGTCTCGCTCGTGCTGCGCGGATCCGACCAGGTGCGCCCCGAGAAGCGGCAGGCCGTGCTGGCCGCCGTCGAGGAACTCGGCTACCGGCCCAACGCGGCCGCGCGCAGCCTCAGCGAGCGGCGCACCCGCACAGTGGGCGTGCTCCTCAACGACATGCGCAACCCCTGGTTCGTCGAACTGCTCGACGGCCTCAACTCCCTGCTGCACGCCCACGGCCTGCGCATGCTCCTTGCCGACGGACACCTCAACCTGCGTCTCGGCGAGGACCTCACCCGCGCCTTCACGGACCTACGGGTCGACGGCCTCATCGCCGTCGGCACACTGCCCGGCCCCGAGGCGCTGCGCACGGCCGCCACCCGGGTGCCCACCGTCGTCGCGGGCGCCCGCGAACCCGTACTGCCGCACGTCGACCTCGTCGCCAACGACGACCAGTACGGTGCCCGGCTCGCCACCGAGCACCTCATCGCGCTCGGCCACCGGCGCATCGCCCACATCGCGGGACAGGGGATGGTCGGCGAACTGCGCCGCCGCAGCTTCGAGACGGTCATGCGCGAACACGGACTGTCCGACACGGCCGTAGTGGAACAGGGCGACCTGACCGAGGAGGGCGGCTACCGTGCCACGGTCCGGCTGCTGAGCGCAGGCGAACGGCCCACCGCAGTCTTCGCGTTCAACGACATCGCCTGTGTCGGCGCCCTGTCGGCCGCCGAGGAACTCGGCCTCCGCGTGCCGCACGACCTCTCCCTCGTCGGCTACGACAACACCTATCTCGCGCGCCTGCGGCACCTGTGGCTCACCACCGTGGACAGCGCCGGCCACGACGTCGGCCGCCGCGCCGCACAGTGCCTGCTCGACCGCATCGCCGACCCCACCCGTCCCGCCGAGGTCGTCCTCAGCACGCCGGTGCTGGAGGTACGGGGCACAACGGCCGCGCCGCGCGAGCCCCGCGCTTGAGCGCCACGCACGCCACGAGCCCCGACCGCGCGGGTGAACGCCCGGTCCGAACGAAGCCCAGGGAGCACCGGCGCGGGGCCGTGTCCTCGTGCGCCAACGGCCCTAGAGTGGGCGGCTGCTGACCGGTTCACCGTGTCCTTCCCCCTGGAGGAGCGCATGTCCCGCAGACCGCCCCGACGTTCCGTGCTGCGTGGCCTGGCCGCCGCAGGAACCGCGGTGATCGGCTTCGACCCCTTCACCCGGAGCTGGGCGGTGACCCCGTCCGACCGGCCGCTGCACGGCATCCCCGAGCTGGACGGCACCCTCCACACCGACGAGGCCGCGCTGAGCGCCGCCGCCGACGACTTCGGCCACATCGTGCACCGCCGTCCGGCCGCGGTACTGCGGCCGGGCTCCGTCGCGGACGTCGTGGCGATGGTGCGGTTCTGCCACAGGCGCGGAATCCCGGTCGCCCCACGCGGACAGGGCCACGCCACCAACGGTCAGGCACAGGTCGCCGGCGGCCTGGTCGTCGAGACCACCCCGCTCGCCGCGATCCAGCCCCTCGGCCCCGGCAGCAGCAGCGTCCGGGTAGGCGCCGGCGCGAAGTGGAGCGACGTCGCCAAGGCCACCCTCGTCCACGGTCTGACGCCTCCCGTCTTCACCGACTACCTCGAACTCTCCGTGGGCGGAACGCTGTCCGTCGGCGGTCTCGGCGGTCAGACCCACCGCCACGGCGCGCAGGTCGACAATGTCCTGGAGCTCGAAGTCGTCACCGGCGCGGGGGAGTTGCTGCGCTGCTCCCCGGACCGCCACCGGGACCTGTTCCTCGCCGTACTCGCCGGCCTCGGCCAGTGCGCCGTGGTCGTCGGCGCGACCGTGCGACTGGTCCGCGCGCCCGAGACCGTACGCCACTACCTCCTGCCGTACGACGATCTGCGGACCTTCGTGGAGGACCAGCGGCTGCTCGTCCGCGACCGACGGTTCTCCTACGTCGAGGGGCAGATCGTTCCGGACGCCGCGGGTGCCTTCCGCGGGTATGTCATCGAGGCCGTCGCCTACGGACCTCCCGCGGGAGACGTTCCCGACGACGCCGTGCTCCTGCGGGGCCTGCGGCACGACCCGTCCGGCGCGGAGATCACCGACATCCCGTACTACGACTTCCTGGACCGGCTCGCCCCGGCCGTCGCAGCCCTCAAGGAAGCCGGGCTGTGGGCGTACGCCCATCCATGGCTCAACCTGCTCCTGCCCGGCCGCAAGGCGGCCGACGTGGCGGGCCGGCTCCTGGACGCGCTCACCCCGGGCGACGTGGGTCCGGGCGGCGTGGTGCTGCTGTACCCGCTGGTGCGCGAACGCCTGCGGACCCCACTGCTTCGCATGCCCGACGACCCCGTGCCCTACCTCTTCGCGGTCCTGCGGAGCACTCCTCCCGACGACACGGCGGCGGTACGGCGACTGCTGGCGGCCAACCGGTCCGCGTACGACCTCGTCCGCGCGGCCGGCGGCACCCGGTACCCGGTCGGCTCGGTGCCCTTCGACCAGGCCGACTGGCGACGGCACTTCGGGTCCGCCTGGCCCCGGCTCGCCGCCGCGCGGAAGACCTACGACCCGCGCGGGATCCTCGTCCCCGGACAAGGCATCTTCTGAGCGGGCGTCTTCCGAGCAGGCGTCTTCTGGCCCGGCCGGTCAGCCGACCGGGTCGTCGCACTGCGTCCCGGGCGGGCAGAACCAGAGCAGGGCCGTGTCCACGAGCTCCCGTTCGTCCTCGGTCCCGTCGGCCTCGGAGCCGTACGCGACCAGCGCGTACCGTTCGCCGTCCGTCGCCTCGAAGCGATGGTCGATGACGTGCCGGGTGCCGCCGCCCTGCTCGCCCGCGATCTCGTCGGCGCGGTACTCGTGCTCGGCCGCCTGACCCACGGCACTCGGGACCTCCTCCATGGCGACCGGTTCGTATCCGTCGAGCTTCTCCGCCTCGATCTGAGCGGCCTGCAGCGAGGAGTACGGAGAGGTCTCCATCACCTGGAACACCTGAAGCCGTCGGGTGCCGTCCGGACTGCGGTAGTCGACGATGTCGATGCCGTACTGCGAGGACCGGCTCTCGCGTTCCCAGCCCTTCGGCAGTGCCACCCGATACCCCGCGATGTCCTGGAGGGACTCGTAGTCCTCGGGGAGGGTCGCCGACGACTCGAAGGTGGTGTCCTGCGAGGGCGATCCGTCCGCGGGAACCTCGTCCCCGGTCCCGCCCGACGCCGTCTCCGGGGACTCCTGTTGGGTGGCGGTCGGGTCCTTGTACGGTTCCGGCTCGTCCTTCCAGGCCAGTGCCCAGATGCCGAAGGCGAGCCCGGTGACCGCGAGCACGATCCCCGTCTGCTGCCGGACGCTCTTCTGCCGCGGCACGTCCAGGTACTGGTCGGTGTGGAAGAGGCGTTCGCGCCGGGAACCGCCCCACTCCTGCCGCTCGGTGTCGAACACCCTCATCGCCGCGGCCCTCCGTGTCGCCGTCCCGCGCCCGTCATCGGCTGCCTGCCGCCGTCCGTCGTCATCGCGCCGGTCATCCGAGGAGCTGGGCGATGCCCTGGACGACGGCTGTCGCCGAGGCGATGGCTCCGGCGGCCGCGGCCTGTGATCCCAGCCAGCCGCGTACGCCCGTCAGCAGGCGGGTGAGGCGTTCCGGCCCGGCGGCTCCGGTGCGCGTGATCTCCGCCTCCGCGTCGGCCAGTTCTCCGTCGAGGGTCGTGTCCTCGGCGCTTCGCTCCCGCGCGGGCAGGGCTTCACGGAGGGCGCGAATGGCCCCGAGCAGCTCTTCGTGCCGCACGTCCGGCTCCGCCGCGGTGTGGTTGACGGAGTACGCGCTGCCCTGGCTGCCGGTGGCGATCGAGCCGCCGCTCATGGAGCCGATGTGCACGCCGCCGCCGTCCTGCGCCGGCCGGCCGGGGGTGGGGTGTCCTGTGTCGCTCATGTGCTGGGTCCTTGGGGTCCGGTGCCTAGCTGGGATCGGTGCGCGGTGTGCCGTGCGCCGGTGCGGTGTTGTGCGAGGTGGCGCTGCCGTGGGCGCCGGTGGCGACGGAGCCGCCGGACATCGCCTGGACGAAGACGCTGCCACCGCTGACCTGGTAGACGTGCTGCTCGAACTGCTCGGTCTGGTAGCCGTGGGCGTGGAGCGCCTGGCGCACGCCGTTCACGATGCGCTCCTCGACGGTCTTGATGTACCGGGTGACGTCCATCTCCTGATAGGGCGACAGCCCGGAGGTGGCGGTCAGCTGACGCAGCGAGACCCGGGGCACGTCGGGGGCCGGTTCGCGGGTGGACCAGCCGGTGGTGAGCTCCCTGGAGACGGTCTTCAGGGCGCTGATGCCCGCGCTGACGCCGGTGGCGGGTCCATGGCCGAGGGCGCGTACGGCGCCGCGCGCCCAGCCCTCGGGCAGCCGGTCCACCAGGGCGTCCACGTTCCTGAAGTCCTTGCGGACCGGGCCGAGTACGTACGGCGAGACCTCCAGCACGAGCATGCCGCCCTGGGTGTGCACGCGGACCAGGACCGTCACCACGACCTGTTCGTGCCAGGCGCCGATACGGACGCGCAGGAACACGCGCCGCCCCTCGCCGCCCTCGTCGACGGCTTCCCTCAAGTGGGCGGCGACCTGTACGGGGTCGTAGACCGTCAGGCCGTCCCCGCCGGCTCCGCCCGCCGCCGTCGCGCTCGCGTCGGGGCTGCCGCCGACGTGCAGTTTCTCGTCACGGCCGACACCGCCCGGCACATAGACGAACCGGTCGATCTCCAGCTCGCGGAGCCGGTCCTTCCCGGTGCGTGCGGCCGAGTCGCGCAGTCGCAGCAACTGGGGCTCGATCATGGCGAGTGCGCCCTCGGCGGTGAGCGGTCCCTTGTCCTGGTGCGGGATCAGGGCCCCGTTCGAGGCGGGATCGGCCGGGGCGGCGGCCCCGGTCGGCGGACCCGAACGCTTCCGCAGTTCCATCGCGAAGGACCAGGCCCGACGTCCCGCACCCAGCCCGACGAAGGGGCTGTCCGCCTCGTAGAGCGTCAGGGCGGCCTTCTGCTCGCGCTGAATGTTGGCGAGCAGATCCTCGTACAACGGCCCGGCGGGCAGCTCGGGTTGAGCCGTCTTCTGGAAGGTCCAGCGTGACAGCCAGTGACACAGGGCCCGGCGCTGAGTTGCCTGGTGCCACCATGCGATCAACGCGATGAGCAGCGGAAACAGCAGCGGATACGGGGTCTGTACGGTGCCGCGGAGCACCCCGGCCACATACCAGTACCATTAGAAGACGGCGAACATCGCCGCACACCACGTCACCGTGCGGCCGAAGCCCTCGGCCGCCTTGGCCACCGGGTCGGGGAGGCCCGCCTGACGCCCCTCGGCGCTCGGCGACTTCACGGCGTGGGCGAACCAGAGGCCGAGGGCGACGAACGCGTAGAACTGCGACCACGGCATGGGCATTCCGGCGGTGAGTTTCTCGTCGCCGGCGTAGAACGCGGTGAACACGTCGCCGAATCCGACCTCGGCCCCGTCGCCCCAGCTGTCGGCGACGCGGTCCCAGAACATCACGATGTCGGACAGCAGGAACCCGAGCCAGGCGACCAGCATCAGCCCCGCCGTGCGCGCCTCCTGGCGTGTGACACGCACGGCATGGGCCAGTACGGGCAGGACGTCGACCCCCAGCGGAGGGGCCACGGGCCGCTCCTGGTGGTCCACGAGTTCATCGATGACCCGGCGCCGGAAGCCGGCGTCCTGGTAGACGCCGGCACACAACAGCCGGGTCGCCTCCGTGCGGCTGTACGGATGTTCCGGGAGGCTCACTCCGGCCACGTCGCTCCTATGTCCCCTGGTGTCAGGGGAAGGAAGCTAGTGGACGACCGGCCCCGCCCGTCCGGTCGTCGGGCACCGGCACTTCGTTAGGGTGAAAGGGCCGCATTTCCGCTGGACAGGTTCTGGAGGAGTCAGAGAACGGCGGCCACCTCGAAGCCCGCCTCGGTGATCGCGGCGCACACCTTCGAACCGTCGAGCGCCTCGCCCGTCACGGTCACCGAACCGGTGTCGAGGTCGATGCCGACCCGGTCGACGCCGTACACCCCGCAGACCTTGGTCTCCAGGGTGTCGGCACAGCGGCCGCAGGTCATTCCGATGACGTGGTACCGCTGTTCAGTCATGATCCCTCGTCTCTTCCCGACGTGCGCACGCACGCTGTGGGAGCCGCTCCGGGATCAGATACGCGTACGCCGACGGCGGTGTTCACCCCCGCCGACCACTCACAGGGAAGCCGGTCGGACGGTCCCGCCCGCACCGCCGAGTACGTCCAACGCCGTGACAGCGACGTGCAGTTGGGTGCGATGTGCGCCGGACTCCAGGTCGTTGCCCAGGAGCCGCTCGATGGTCCGCAGCCGTTGGTAGAAGGCCTGCCGGGAGAGCCCGACGTGCTTGGCGGCGATCGACTTGTTGCCGGCGGCGACGAGATATTCGCGCAGGGTCGAGAGGAGGTCGCTGCCGTGTCGTGCGTCGTGCTGGACGAGGCGTCCGAGCTGCTGTTCCACGTACCGCTGGACGCGGACGTCGTCGCGCAGTGAGTACAGCAGCTCCGGCAGACCGATGTCCGACGCGACATGGAAGGGGCGGTCGCCCGTCCCGGGGCCGATCGCGTCGGCGATCTGTTCAGCCTCGCGGAACGATCTGGTGACCTGGCTGAGTTCGGTGACCCCGGGGCCGACCGCCACGACGAGCCCCTCCCCGAACGTGCCGCGCAGATCCCGGCCGACGCGTTCCACGACGGGCTGCCAGGCCGAGGCGCGTGCCAGCGCGAGCAGCAGTCCGGTCCGGTGTTCGGACAGGTCTCCCACCAGGGCCTTGACGCCCGAGATGGGCAGTTCCGCGGCGAGGTGCCCGGTGACCGTGGTGTCGGCGTCGGCCGTGTCCGCGTGGTCGATGACGACCGGGACGAGGCGGTGTCCGGTCGTGGGCAGTCCGAGCGCCTCGGCCCTCAGGCGCGCCTCGGTACGGCTCCGGTAGCGCCAGTGGAGCAGATCGAGCAGGACGGAACTGTGCGCGCGCCGGTCCCACTCGGGTCTGCCGGTGAGGCGAGCCAGGGTGAGGGCGGTGGCGGCCTGTTCGAGGATCATCGTCTGCTCGGGACCGATCGGCGGACCGGACACGTGCGGCAGCATGATCAGCCGTCCCCATCGTCTGCCCCGGTCCTCGACCGGCGCCACGAGCCAGCCCTCGGGCCCGCTCGCCGCCGCCCGGTCCGGCGTCGGGGCGGTGCGCGAGCGTCGCGGCCAGGCCTCCAGGACCTGTCCCTCCGGAGGGCCGGCGGTCCGGCAGATCACCGCGTGGTGGATCAGGTTCTCCAGGACCACCGGGCACCCCGTGAGGTCCGCCGCGGCCTGTACGAACTCCTCCGGGTCCGCGCCACGCAGGGTGAGCGAGGTGAACAGCTCGCGCACCTGCTGGGCGCGGCGCAGCAGTTCGCCCTGCGCGTCCAGGATCAGCGCGTGGACGGTCTGGGTGACCTCGATGAACCGCACCCCGCGCGCCAGCACGATCAGCGGCAGGTCCCTCTCCCGGCAGGCGGTGACCAGTTCCTGTGGCGCGTGCTGGTAGCGGCGGCCCAGCTCGACGACCAGTCCGGCCACGCCCACGTCCGCCAACTGGTCTACGTAGCCGCGCAGTTGGGTGGGATCGGCCGGGTGCGGCATGCCGGTGGTGAGGACGAGTTCGCCGCCCTCCAGGAAGGAGGCCGGGTCGAGCAGTTCGGTGACATGGACCCAGCGGACCGTGCGTGACAGCTGGTGCTCGCCTGCCGCCACCCGGGGCAGACCGGCGGCGATGACGGGCAGCCGCAGCACGTCCGCGACCGTGAGGAACGGCATGGGGGCAGCTCCAGTCCGACGACGTGCCGACCGGCCCGGCACGATGTCCGGACCACTCTGAGGGGTGAGACAGACCGGCGCAAGGCCCGATTGCCCAGCTCAGCGCCGTGCCCCCCCCCGGGGGGGCACGGGGAACGGCGCGAGCAACCACACGGAACCGGCAGCCGCGAACGCACCACGCGCCCCGGGGCGAGAAGGCGAGAAGGCGACAAGGACCAGCGGCACGCGTCAGGGCCGCCGCGCGATCAGATCCGCGACCGTGGCGATCGGAGAGGTCCGGGCCCGCCCTCCCGCCTCGTGCCGGTCCGCCCACCGGTAGGCGACGTACAGCCCGCGCACGCCCAGCCAGCGCAGCGGTTCCGGCTCCCAGGTGCCGGGGCGGTGCCCGGTCCACGGCAGCCGGGTCAGCCGGGACTCACGCCCGAGCACCAGATCGGTGAGGGTGCGGGCGGCGAGGTTCGTGGAGGTCACGCCGTGTCCGACATAGCCGCCGGCCCAGCCGAGCCCGGTGGCGCGGTCGAGGCCCACGGTGGCGGACCAGTCGCGGGGCACGGCGAGCACCCCGCACCAGGCGTGGTCGACCCGGGCACCGGCGGTCTGCGGCAGCATCTCGTGGAGCGTGTCGGTGAGCTGGCCGATGGTCCGGGCGTCCACCTGCCCCGCGTCGTCGGTGCGGGAGCCGAAGCGGTACGGGACACCGCGCCCGCCGATCGCGATGCGGTCGTCCGGGGTGCGCTGCGCGTACATGTGCCCGTGTGCCGTGTCGCCCAGCGTCTCGCGGCCCGCCCAGCCGATCTCCTCCCACACCTCCTTCGGCAGTGGTTCGGTGGCGATCATCGAGCTGTTCATGGGCAGCCAGGTGCGGCGCAGCCCCTTGAACGAGGCCGTGAACCCCTCCGTCGCACGCAGGACCACGGGCGCGACGACCGTGCCGTGCGCGGTGACCGCCCGCCCTGGCTCGATGGCCGTGACCGGGGACTTCTCGTGGAGGGTCACGCCGAGCCGTTCGACCGTCGAGGCGAGCCCCTGGACCAGGGCGACGGGCTGCAGCCGGGCGCAGTGCGGGGTCCAGGCCGCGGCCGTCATCCCGTCGACGCGGACGCGGTCCGCGGCCTCCTCAGGCGTGAGCATCACGGCCTCCGGCACGCCCCACTCGTGGTCGGCCGCGGTCTTGTGTCGCAGCCGGGTCGCCTGCGCGGGGGTGCGGGCCACCCGCAGGGTGCCGCCCTTGACGATGCCGGCGTCGATCCCCTCGCGCTCGGCCACGGCGACGATCTCGTCGACGGCCTCGTTCATGGCGCGTTGGTGGTCGAGCACGGCATCCCGCCCGTACTGCTTCGCCAGTCGGTCACGGGCGCCGGGCACGAGCCCCGACGCCCAGCCGCCGTTGCGGCCGGAGGCGCCGAACCCGGCGAACTCGGCCTCCAGGATCGTGATCCGCAGTGAGGGGTCGGCCAGTTTGAGGTAGTACGCGGTCCACAGTCCGGTCAGTCCGGCGCCCACGATGCACACATCGGCGTCGCGGTCACCGGGCAACGCGGCGCGTGGGGTGGGCAGTTCGGCGAACCAGTGGGAGATCCGGCCGTTGACCGGGCCGGGCCGGCCGAGCGTGGTGGCGCTCACGGGGTGTCCTTTCACGGCGGCTGGACGAGGAGAAGAGGTGGGTCAGACGCCGAGCAGGGGAGGCAGCTCGGAGAGGTCGCTGATCTCCTCGTACGGCTGGTAGGCGGCCGAGCCCGGAAAGCCGTACCGGTTGACCCAGATCCGCCGCATGCCCTCGTACCGCTTGGTCGGCATGATGTCGTACTCCCAGCCCTGCGCGGTGTGGACGATGTCCTCGGGGCCGCGCCCGGTGGCCTTCATCAGGTACTCGAAGGCCTGCGGCAGCGGCTTGTACGCTCCGGCCTGCTCGGCGGTGAGGACGTAGTCCCACTCCACGCCGAGCTCGTCGACGGCGTACGAGATCAGGTCGTCCTCGCTGTTGGAGAGGATGGCGATGTCGTACTCGCCCTTGAGGCGGCGCAACGCGTCCGGGACCTCGCGGAACGGTGTGAACTTCTTGATGGCCTCGATCAGCGCCTCGCCGTCCTCGTCCCGGTACTCCAGGCCGTGCAGCAGCATGACGTTGCGCAGGGTGCGGCGGACGACCTCGCGGTAGGGGCGGTACTCGTCGACGACGCCCTGGAAGCGCATGACGTACGCGTCGTGGTGGAACCGGTCCGGGTCGACGCCGAACTCGGCCAGCCGGTCCTTGACGATCTCGTGCGTGGCGGTACGGGTGTCGAAGTTGATGAGGGTCCGGTAGCAGTCGAAGCTGACGACCTTGCGCATGGAGTGAACTCCTCTGTGTGGGACGAGGGTTGAGGTGCTTCAAAGGTGAAGTGGCGACGGGGTGAGCGGCTTCAGGACCGGCTGCTGGCCTCGGTCAGACCCAGGTCCTTGGTCTCGGGCGCGAGGAAGTAGGAGACGACGAGTCCCACCAGCGTGATCGCCACGGCGATGCCCAGCGTGCCGCGGACGCCCAGGTCCTCGGCGGCGATCGGCAGGAGGAACGTGGAGGAGGCGGAGCCCACGCGGCTCATGGCGGTGGCGATGCCCACGCCCGTGGCCCGCAGGTCGGTCGGGAACAGCTCGCTCGGGTAGACGAACTGCAGCCCGCTGCCCGCCGCCTCGAAGAACTGGAAGGCCGCGAACAGGGCCACCACCACGAAGGCCCAGTGCAGTGGCAGCACCGCCAGCGCGATCAATGAGACGTTGATGCACACGAAGCTGCTGATCAGCAGCGAGCGGCGGCCGATCCGGTTGACGACCACCAGGCCGAGCCCGATGCCGGCCACCGCGATGGTGGTGATCAGCGCGCTGGCTCCGTATGTGCTTCCCACCCCGAACGCGGACAGCATCTGTGGCTGGAAGGAGCGGACCGCGAAGGCGGGTGCGACCTGACAGATCCAGAAGACGGAACAGAACACGACCGGGACCGTGTAGCCGCGTTTGAAGATCTCGACGAGATTGCCGAGCCCGGAGCCGCCCCGCTGCTCCTGGCGGCCCTCCGCGAGCAGTTCCTCGTCGCTCACCTCCTGGCCGAGGTGCTTGCGGACGACCGCCTTCGCCTCGTCCATGCGTCCGCGCGAGGCCAGCCAGCGCGGGGACTCGGGGATGCCGGCCCGCATGAAGAGGAAGATCAGCGCGGGGACCGTGCCGGAGGCCAGCATCCAGCGCCAGGAGTCGTCGCCGAGCCCGGTCAGTGCCCAGCCCACCCAGTAGCTCACGCCGTACCCGACCCACCACGCGAGGACCAGGCCGGACAGGGCCGGGCCCCGCATCCGGCGGGGCACCAGCTCGGTGGTGAGGGCGGAGGCGATGGGGTAGTCGGCGCCGATCGCGATGCCGATGAGCAGCCGCAGCACCAGCAGCTGCCAGGCCTCGGTGACGAAGAACTGGAGCGCCGAGAAGACCACGAAGGTCGCCAGGTTGAGGACGTACATCAGATGGCGGCCGACCCGGTCGGTGACGGGGCCGAAGACCGCGCCTCCGATGAACACGCCGACCAGGACGGAGGCGGCTGTCAGGCCCGTCCACAACGTGTCCAGGGCGAGCGCGGGCGTGATGAGGCCGAGGGCGACACCCATCACTCCCAGCAGATAGCCGTCGCAGAAAGGGCCGCCCATGGCGACCACCATGATCCGGCGGTGGAAGGAACTGACGGGCGCGTCGTCGAGCGACGAGGCCCCGCCGGTGGTCGATGAGGTCAGGGACATGCTTGAGGCTCCTGGGGGACGCGGAAAGGCGAGGGGGACGCGCGCCGGCAGGGGGACCGGGCGAAGGAGGCTTCGTACGTCAAGCATTGGAAAGCGGGGATGCGGGAGATACGGGGGGACGCGGGGGATCCGCGGGATTTATTGAGGGGAAGCGAGGGCGGGGGAAGGCGCACAGCGCTGTACGCGGTGCGGACCGGTCGTCAACGGGGTGGCCGGGCGAGGCGGTCCGGGGTTGGCCATCACCCTGGTTCAGCGCGGATCCACCGTCAATGAACATGGTGTTCTCTTGGGAGACGGCGGGTGGACAGTGTGTTCCGTGGCCGCCGACCGGTTGACACACCGTCCACAGCGGCCGTCCCGGGAGAACACCATGGCCGTTGACCCTTCCGGCACGGCCCCGGAGGGTGGAAGCGGTACCTCGTACCAGCCGCCCCGCACCGTCTCACGCCGTGGGAGAACCGCCTTGGCCGACCGGCTCGTCGTCCTGCACCGCGGCATCCTGCCGCACAACGCCGCCGGCATCGAAAGCCTCGCGGACACGGTGTACGCCACCGAGGAGGAACTGCCGCACCTCCTGCCCGGCGCGGACACACTGCTCTGCTGGCACTCGATCACCCCGGCGGTCGAGGCGGCCTGGCCCGCGGACCCGTCGAGCGCGCCCGGCTGGGTGCATGTGGCCTCCGCCGGTGTCGACTCACTGCTCTTCCCCGCCCTGGTCGACAACCCCCGGGTGGTGCTCACCAACTCGCGAGGCGTCTACGACCGGCCCATCGCCGAGTACGTACTCGGCCTGATCCTGGCCCTCGCCAAGGACTTCCCGGGCACCTGGGAGCACCAGCGGCGCCGAGAGTGGCGGCCCCGGGACAGCGAACGCATCGACGGCCGGACCGTCCTCGTGTGGGGCACGGGCCCCATCGGCCGTGCCGTGGCCCGCCTGCTCCGCGCCGTCGGCATGCGGGTGAGCGCCGTAGGACGTACGGAGTGCGCGGAGGACCCCGACTTCGGCACGGTGCACGCCCTCTCCGGACTGCGCCCCGCCCTGGCCGCGGCGGACTACGTGGTGCTCGCGGCGCCCCTCACGGCGGCCACCCGGGGCATGGTCGACGCGTCCGTGCTCGCGTCGATGAAGCCCGGCGCGCGGCTGGTGAACGTGGGCCGGGGCGGACTCGTCGACGAGGAGGCGCTCGTCCGGCACCTCACCGACGGCCGCCTGGCCGGAGCGGCCCTGGACGTCTTCGCCCAGGAGCCGCTGCCCGCCGCCTCACCCCTGTGGGACCTGCCGGGCGTCATCGTCTCCCCGCACACGGCAGGCGAGGTCACCGGTTGGCGCGACGACCTCGCGGACCTGTTCCTCGACAACCTGACCCGCAGGGCCGAGGGCAGGGAGCTGCGCAACGTGGTCGACAAGGAACGCGGCTACGTACGGGAGGTCAGGGGCGGGTGAAGGTGCCCAGGCCGTTCTCGTCGAAGGCCTCGACGGTCACCTTCGACGCCTTCGAGCCGCCCGCGTTCTCCGATCCCGAACCGACGTCGAACGTGACGCCGGACAGCCCGGTCGCGTTCTCCCCGACCGTCCGGAAGCTGAACGTGTCGCCGTCGAAGTGGGTGAGCCGGAACGTCGTCGGCTTCGGCCCCAGGCTCATGGTGAGTTCGCCGTCCGTGGCCGTCACGGTCAGCGGACCGTAGTAGTCGTTCTCGTACGTGCCCGTGTACGTGTCGTCGGACCGGGCGGCGGCCGCGTTCCCCGGGGGCTTGCCGTAGTCGGTGGGGGAGCGGTCCGCGTCCAGCTGCTGTTGGTACAGCTTGTCGACCAGGGGCAGCCAGTCGGTGGTGGGTTCGCCGTGCTGGGCGATGTCGAAGAAGTCGAGCGCGACCGAGTCGGCCAGCCCCACCGGCGCCCCGTTGGTGAGGACGGCGATGCCGAGTTGCTCGCCGGGCAGCATCGTCACGTTCGTGTTGGCGCCGAGCTCGAAGGCGCCGGAGTGGCTGAGGCGCAGCCGCCCCTGGTCGTCGTAACCGACGTTCCAGCCAAGGCCGTAGAAGCCGGCGCGGCCCGCGGGTGCCGGCGGCGGGCTGGAGACGATCTCGGGCAGGTGGGTGCGTTCCAGCTGGTCGGCGGGCACGATCTGCTTCCCGCCCAGTTTTCCGTCGGCGAGCTGGAGCCGCAGCCAGGTGGCCATGTCGCTCGCGGTGGAACTCGCGCCGCCCGCGGGCGACTGGGCGTCGGGGTCCCGTACGTACTTCGCCTCCCAGGTCCCGTCCGCGTCCTTCACATGCGTGGCCGCCTTGTCCGTCGCCTTGTCGTAGTCGGCGAAGCGGGAGCTGGTGGAGTTCATTCCGGCGGGGGAGTAGAGCGTGTCCTCCGCGAGCCTCTCCCAGGTGGTGTCCTTGGCGTTCGCGACCGCCTGGCCCGCCGCCGTGACCCCGTAGTTGGTGTACGCGTAACTGGCCCGGAACGGCGTGAGCGGCTCCTCACGCAGCTGGTCCAGGATGTACGCCCTGTCGTAGCCGAGGTCTTCGAGCAGGTCCCCGGCGTGGTCGGGCAGCCCGCTGCGGTGCGAGAGGAGATCGGCGACCGTGACGTGGTCGCCGACCCAGCGGTCCTTGAGCGAGAAGCCGGGCAGGTGCTCGGCCACCGGGTCGTCCCACGTGATGACCTTGTCGCCGACCGCGCCCGCGACGACGGTCGAGGCGAGCGGCTTGGAGAGGGACGCCAACTGGAAGACGGTGTCAGGTCCGACGTCCCCGGACTGCCCCACCCGTCGCTCCCCGAAGCCCTGCAGATGGACGACCCGGTCCTTGTACACCACGGCCACGGCGACACCCGGGACGCCGGTCTCCTTCATCCCGTCCCGCACGATCCCGTCGAGCCGGTCCACGGCCTCGTCCACCTTCGCCTGCGTGAGCTGGGGCGGTGGTTGGGGCGGCGGATCGGCCGCCGGTGCCGCGGCGGACGGGATGGCGCCGTACCCGGCGGCGAGGAGGGAGGCCACGGCGGCCGCTGTCACCGCCGTGCTTCCGTGGTGCCTCGTCTGTCGCCGAACACCCATACACACCATTCAACGCGCGGCACCGGACCTTGTCCTGCCGAGCCCGCCGGGCACCCGCCCGGCCGGCCCTCGACCGGCCGGAGCCCCGAACAGGTTCAGCCGCGCTTCGGCGGTGTGTAGAAGTCGCCCTCGGACGTCCAGACCCCGTCCTTCACGACCACCCGCTGCACACTGCGGGTGCCGAGGTGGTTGCTCGGGCTGAAGCTCATGACCGGCGACACCCCCGTTTCCACCTTCGTCGCCTTCTCGTACGCCTTGTCGATCGCGTCGGCCGTGACGGGTCCCTTGATGGTCTTCGTGATCTCCGCGAACACCTTCGCGTTGCTCCAGCCCCACAGCGCGAGGAATCCGGCGGGCTGACCGGGCTCGTACTTGGCCATCGCCGTGCGGAACTCCTTCACCGCGGGATCGGTGTCCGAGGGCGCCTTGACCAGCTGTACGGCCTTGAGCCCCTCGGCCGCGTCCTTGGCGAGGGAGACCGTCGACTCCGCGGCGACCGGCGCGTAGGCGTACGTGGGCAGCGACAGCCCCTGCAGCTTGGCCTCCTTCAGGAAGGCGGCCGCCTCGGGGGAGGTGAGGATGAGGATCACCGCCTGGGTCTTCGCGGCCTTCACCTTGCTGATCACCGGGGTGTAGTCGGTGGTCTGGTACTTGACCGTCAGCCGGTCGACCTCGACCGAGGGGTCCACCTTCTTCGCGACGGGCTCGACCTGCTTGGCCACGTTCACGAACGCGGCCGGGTCACTGTGCACGACGAGGATCTTCTTCGCGCCGTCCTGCACCGTCCACGCCGCGATCGCCGCGGCCTGGTCCTCGTAGAGGGTCTGGGTGCCGAACAGGCCGGGGCGCGGCGGCTTGAACCAGGACTCGTTGCCGCCCACCTCGTTGAGAACCGGAACCTTCGACTGATTGAGGACGAACGGGAAGGCCGCCTCCGCCTGGGAGGTGCCGTTCGCGTTCACGATGGCCACGACCTTGTCCTGGCCGACGAGTTCGCGTGCGATCTGCACGGTCTGCTGCGGATCGGCCGCGTTGTCCTTGACGGTCCACCGGACCTTGCGGTCGTTGATGCCTCCGGACGCGTTGATCATCTTGAAGTACGCGTCGGCGCCGGCCCTCTGGGGCACGCCGTACGAGGCGGTGGCGCCGGTCAGCGGGAGCCACGCCCCGATGTGGATCTCCGACGAGTTGCCGCCGGCTCCTGCGGAGTCCTGGTCGGCGCATGCGTTGGCGGTCAGCGCCACCACGGCCAGAACGGCCGTCGTACCCGCGGCGCGGCGGAATTTTCTCATTGTCCGGAACACGGTCCACCTCGTTCACAACAGTTCACAACATGAGTTCAGTTCGTTTCACAGTCGAGCGGTGGTCGCGGCGGTCTCCCGGGCGCCGCTGAAGTACGCCGCTTCGGCGAGGGCGGCGAACGACGGGTCCCCGGGCCGCCCCTGAGCGGCGACCGACCCCTCGTGCAGCACGACCACCTCGTGGCAGACGGACATGGCACGGCTGAGCAGCTGCTCCAGCAGAACGACCGTCAGGCCGTCGTGGGCCAGCCGCACCAGCCGGTCGTACACCTCGTCGACCAGCGCGGGCGCGAGCCCGAGGGCCGGCTCGTCGACGATCAGGACGTCGGGCTTCACGATCAGGGCGCGGGCGATGGCGAGCATCTGCTGCTCCCCGCCCGACAGCCCGGCGGCCGACACGGACATGCGGTCGCGCAGCCGCGGCGGCAGCCACTCGGTGGTCTCCGCGAGGCGCTCGCGCAGCGGGGCCCCGGTGATGCCGGCCGCGTAGGCCGCCACTTCGAGGTTCTCCCGCAGGGACAGCGTCTTGAACAGGGCCCGTCCCTCGGGTGCCAGGCTGGTACGGACGACGGTCCCGCCCGTCTCCCTGCTCCCGCGCGCGGGCTTCAGTGAGCCGTGCAGGATCCCGGCGAGGGTGCTCTTCCCGGCGCCGTTGGCCCCGGCGATCCCGAGCACGACCCCCTCGTGTACGTCGAGGTCGACGTCCCGCAGCGCGACCACGCCGCCGTAGCTGTGACCGACCCCGCTCAGCCGCAGCACGCTCCGCTCACCGACCCGCTCGGGCAGCTCGGCCCGGCCGCCGACCGTGCCCAGGTACGACGACCGCACCTCGGGGTTGTCCAGCACGGTGTCCGGGGTGCCCTCGCCGATGGTGCGGCCGAAGTCGAAGGCCAGCACCCGGTGTGCGACGGAGAACAGGTCATCCAGCACGTGGTCGATGACCAGCACGGCGGTGCCCTGTGCGTGCAGCCGCCTGATCTGCTGTGCCAGCACTGCGCGTTCGCCGGCGTCCAGACCGCCGAACGGCTCGTCCAGCACCAGGAGTTTCGGTTCCTCGGCCATCGCACGGGCGAGGTCCAGTCGCTTCTGCAGCCCGAACGGCAGCTCTCCGGGCCGTCGGTCGGCCACGTCGGCGAGGCCGACCGAGTCGAGCAGCCGCGCCACGTCGGCCCGGTCCCGGGCGGTGATCCAGCGGCGCGTGCACAACACGTTCTCGGTGACGGTGAGTTCGGAGAACACCTCCGCGTGCTGGAACGTACGCCCGATGCCCAGCCGGCGCCGCGCGGTGGCCCGCGCCTTGAGCAGGGAACCGCCCGCGAAATCGACCCTCCCGCTCACCCGGCCGTTGCCGGTCAGGCCCGACACCGCGTTCAACAGGGTCGTCTTTCCCGCCCCGTTGGGGCCGATCACGGCCAGGACCTCGTCCTGCCGCAGCGACACCGAGGCGTCCTCCAGTGCCTTCAGCCCGCCGTACGCGACCGACACGTGCTCCAGGCACAGCACGACGTCGGCTTCACCTGTGGGTGCTTCCATTGCTGCGGCCGGTTGCCGCGGTTCGAGGCCGACGGCAGGGGTGGGCTTCGAGGGCGTGGGTGCCGGTGCCGGCCGTCGCCACACGCGCCGGAGCACCGACCGCAGGGGCGCGCTGAGGAACGGCACCACTCCGCCGGGCAGGAACAGCAGCACCCCGACCAGTACGAGGCCCTGCACGACCGGCTGGGGGAGTCCCACGGCGGACGACAGCGAGGGGTTCCAGGTCAGATAGGCGCCGCCGGCCACCGCGCCGACGATGGTCCCTACCCCGCCCAGTACACACGCCGCGATGAGCGCGATGCCGAGGTTGAGGGAGAACGGGTCCGGGCTGACGAAACCGGTGATGAGCCCGAGCAGTACACCCGCGAAGGTGGTGAACGCGGCGCTCACCGCGAACGCCAGCGCCGACTGCGCCTCGGGCGCGATGCCGATCGTACGGGCCGCCAGGGGATGCGATTTCGCGGCCACCAGCCGCATCCGCAGTCCGGACGCGGCGGCCGGTACCGCCAGTGCGAGCACCACGGCCGCGGCGCCGACCGCGAGGTACTGGGACTCGGTGCTGCCGCCCGCGAGGGTGCCAAGGCCCAGGGAACTGCGCAGTTGGAGCACCGCGACGCCCTGGTCGCCGCCGGTCACGCTGCTCCAGCGGTTGACCAGCTCCAGTGTCACCATGGTGAAGGCGAGCGTCAGCAGGGCGATGTAGAGCATCGAGAACCTGGCACCCGCGTACCCGAGGAAGGCGCCGAGGACGGTTCCGGTGACCACTGCTCCCAGGACCACCGTCTCCAGCGACCAGCCGTGACCGCTGCCGTACGCGGCGAAGTAGGCGCCGATGGCGAAGAACGCCGGGTGGCCCACCGACCAGATGCCGGACCAGCCGGCCAGCAGACCGACCGACAGCACGACGATCGTGTACACGGCTGCGAGCGCCACCGAGTACATCTGGTACGCGGGGATCGCGCCGGAGGCCATGAAGGCCATCAGCACCGCGCCGGCGGCCGGCCCGAGCGCGGCCTTCGCGAGGAGGGAACGGTTGAAGACCATGGATACGACCCCTCAGACCCGTTGGAAGGTGCGGGTGCCGAAGATGCCCTGAGGGCGGATCAGCAGCACGAGAACAGTGAACGAGAAGACGAATGTGTCCCGGAGGCTGGCGGAGGCGTAGTTCGCCGCGAGGTTGTCCAGCACACCGACGGTGAGTCCGCCGACGACGGCGCCGTACATGCTCGTCAGGCCGCCGAGGAAGATCCCGGCGAAGGCGCGGAACAGCGGTGCGACGAGGGCGGTCGGTACCAGCCCCGACCTCGGCGCGTACAGACACGCGGCGAGTGCGGCGAGGCCGAGGCCGAGTGCCCAGGCGATCCGGGCCAGGCGCTGTGGCTCGAGTCCGACGACGCGCGCGGTGTCCGCGTTCTCGGCCACCGCGCGCATCGCGGAGCCGAGCGTGGTGCGGGCGAACAGATAACCCACGACGGCCATCGCCACCGCGGCGACGGCGATGGTCACCAGGCTCTGGACCGGCAGTGCGGCGCCCGACCAGCTCACCGTGCCGTTGACCAGGTTGGGGAAGGACTTCGGTTCGTCGCCCCAGATCGAACTGGCCACGTTCTCGACCACCAGGGACACGCCCATGGTCACGACGAGCGCGGAGAACAGCTGTCCCTGGCCCAGTGGCCTGATCACGGTCTCGCGCACCAGCAGGCCCGCCACGACGGTGATGGTGACGGCCGCGACGATGCCGAGCACCGTCGCCACCCCCTGGTCCCGGAGCGAGACCGCCACGTACAGGCCCAGGGTCGCCAGGGACGCCATCGCGAAGTTCACGACGTCCGTGGCCCGATAGATGATGACCAGGCCGAGTCCTATGAGCCCGTACACGGCTCCGCTGGCCACGCCGCTGACCAGGACCAGCAGAAACTGACTCACGGTCCCTCCTTCTTCGAAGTGCTTCGAGAAGCGCGTGCGGCGTGTTCGCGCCACATGCTCGAAAGCCGTGTGCGCGGTACTCGCCGCTTAGTAAAGTGAACTCAATTCAGTAAGCTAGGCACTCCGGTGCCGCACGGGCAAGACTCGTGCACGGGATTTGTCGGAGTGCGGGTGGTCCGGTGCCTGTTCGGCACGATCCGCCCGACGGGCAGACCCTGAGGCGGGGCCCCGAGGGGCAGGCCCTAGGGCAGCGCGGTCCGCGCGGCCGCCAGACCGAACACGAGCGCCGGGGCCAGGCCGCCGGCATAGGCGCGCCGGTAGAGCCCACCCGCGTCCGCGCCCGCCACGAGCAGGCCGGGCACGGTGTGCCGGCCGTCCGCCGACAGGGCACGGGCTTCGGCGTCGATGAGCAGACCGCCGAAGGTGAACGTGATCGCGGGCGCGGCCTCGATCACATAGAAGGGCGGCTCGTCGAGCGGTTGCCGGTCGAGCAGTCGCCCGGGGGCCGGCTCGCCACCTCCGCCCACGGTGGCGTTGTACTCCTCGACCCGGTCACGGATCCTGGCGCCCGGGTAGCCCCACTCCTCGGGCATCCAGGCGAACTCCTCCAGGCTGTCGGCGACCGCGCTGCGGGCGCCCGCACGATGGCAGAGCTGGAACTTGTCCACGCCGGGGATGCCCTCCACGTACGAGGCGGAGATCCACTCCCGGTGCACCCGCGCGTCGGCGACCAGCAGCCCACGGGCCTGCGGTCTTTCCAGCAGAGCCATGGTGGTCAGATGGTCCCCGACGGTCTCGTCGACGAACCGTTCGCCCGTGATGTCGAACAGCAGGGCGTGCTCGCTGTAGTAGAGGGCGAGGTCGACGAATCGGGCGGGGTCGGCGAGGGAGACGCCCGCGGGCATCAGATGCCCGTAGAAACCCGCGTCCTTCTTCCCGAAAGCGGCCCCCGCCGAGAGACCGAGCGACAGCCCGTCGCCCCGGCTGTGCGGGTTGGCCCGCAGCTCGATGTCCGCGGCCTGGGGGTGGACGTGTTCCGTGCGCAGGCCCGGATCTCCCTGGAACCCGCCGGTCGCGAGCAGGGTCCAGGCGGCGTCGATCCGGCGGATCGATCCGTCCGGCAGTACGCACTCCGCACCCGTGACCGCGCCGTTCTCCGTCAGGAGGCTGCGCGTCGAGGTGGCGGTCAGTACCTCGCTGCCCCGGTCGCGGATCAACCGCTCGCAGGTGTCGAGGTAGTGGTTCGTGTCGATCTGATGTCCCCGGCCGAAGCCGAGTACGGGCACCGGCGGCCGGCATTCCACGCCGAGAGACCGGATCCAGGCCACCGCGTCGGCGAACCCGTCCACCAGGGCCGCGGCGAGTTCCGCGTCGCCGTCGGGATTGACGCGACGCAGTTCGTCGAAGGTGGGGGTCGTCCATACGAAGCCGGCGAAGCGCGCGGAGCCACCGGTGCGTTCCGCCTTCTCCACGAGAACCACGGAGCCGCCTTCCGCGGCCACCCGGGCGGCGGCCGAGAGTCCGGCCATTCCGCCGCCCACCACCAGCAGATCCACTGTTCCAACACCCATAGCGGGTCCCACCGCCTTGTCGTGTCGCTGAGTGACCTGAACCCTAATTGAACTCACTTCTGTAGTCGAGAGGTATGTCGACACAAGCTTCGACAGGTCTGCTTTCGGCCGGGCGGGGCGGACCGGATCAGTCGGGGACGAGCACCGTACGCCCCCGTGTGAGACCGGAGCGCAGTCTGTCGATCGCCTCCGGCGCGCGCGACAGGGCGAACTCCTCCGTCTCCACCCTCAGCACGCCCTTGCGCGCCAGGGCGACGACCTCTTCGAGTTCCGGCCGCGTCCCCCAGAACGGCAGTGAGATCCGTACCCCGGGAGGCAGTGCGCCGGGCTTGCGCACGGTGAGCTCCCCGCCGCCGCTCCCGACGACTGCCAGGTCGCCGCCCGCCCGCAGGGCGCCGACCGCGAGCTCCAGGCTGGAGTGGCTGCCGACGAAGTCGAGCACGGCGTCCACGCCGACCCCGCCGGCCCGTCGCCGGAGCACCTCCGCGGTGTCGGGCCGCAGCAGCGTGCCGAAGTGCGCGCCGCAGGCGTCGGCCAGCGCGAGTGCCTCCTCGCGTACGTCCACGGCGAGGACCTGCGCCGACGTCGTGGCCCGCAGGATCTGGACCGCCAGATGCCCGAGGCCGCCGACTCCGATGACGGCCACGGTCGCGCTGCCGCTGCCACGCCCATCGTCACGGTCGTCGCCATCGCTGTCGCGTGGCAGCGACGGCCGGATCCCGGTCACGGCGTGATACGCGGTGAGCCCGGCGTCCGACAGGGGTGCCGCCTGCGCGGCGGGCAGATCGCCCACCGGAACCAGCACCCGGCCGGACGGTACGAGCAGGTAGTCGGCCATGCCGCCGTCGCGCCCGAGCCCCACTCCCGTACCGGTCCGGACCGCGTCGAGCTCCGATCGGCGGTCGCAGTAGTTCTCCGCGCCGGCCGCGCAGCGAGCGCACCGCCCGCAGCCCCAGGGGCCGTAGACGACCACACGCTCACCCACCGCCGGACCGGTGGCCCCGGGTCCGCGCTCTGCCACGCGCCCGGCGACCTCGTGCCCGAGAGTGAACGGAGTTCGGTAGGGCAGGGCATCGGACCCGGCGTCCAGGACGTGGAGGTCGGAGCGGCAGACGCCCGCCGCCTCCACCCGGATCAGGACCTCATCCGCCCTGGGTGTCGGACGTGCCACTTCGGTGAGCACCGGTGGGCCGCCCCAGCGCGTCATCCGGACTGCTCTCATCCTGCCTGTTGACATGAGCGAAACGGTAGCAAAAATGAAGTCAGTTCAATATGCAGTTCGATGAGCGGGCGGAGGCGGGTCAATCCGATGGGCGACGAAGACATGCCACGCGGACGCTTCACGGGCAGGGCCGCGCTGGTCACGGGAGCCGGCTCGGGCATCGGCGCCGCGGTCGCCCGGCGACTCGCGGCGCAAGGCGCGGCCGTCTTCGCCGCGGACGTCGACGGCTCCGCGGCCGAGGCGGTCGCCAAGGAACTGCCCGGCGCGAGATCCGTGACCGTGGACGTCTCGGACGCCGACCAGGTCGACCGGGCGGTCGAAGAGGTCGTACGGGAGCGCGGGCGCCTGGACGTCGTGGTGCACGCGGCCGGAGTCGACGACCCGGAGGCGAAGCAGTGGATAGCCGACGCGCTGCTCGACGAACGGCCGCCCGATGTCGTCACCCGGCTCGACGGGGCCGCGTGGCGGCGTGTCATGCGGGTCAACCTGGACGGCACCTTCCATGTCCTGCGGGCCGCGTTGCGGGTGATGGCGCCCCACCGGTCCGGTGCGATCGTCACCGTCGGCTCCTCCTCCGCCTTCGACGCTCCGGCCGGCTATCCGCACTACGCGGCGTCGAAGGCCGGTGCGCACGCGCTGAGCCAGGCCGTCGCCAAGGAGGCGATCGCGTTCGGCGTCCGCCTGAACACGGTGGCGCCGGGGCCCACCGACACGGGGATGGCGGCGCGGACGCCCGCCGCGTTGCGGCAGGACCTGGCCGATCCTCGGGTCCGGCCTTACGCCACGGCGGGCGAGATCGCCGATGTCGTGCTGTTTCTGGCGAGTGATGAGGCGGTGAATCTCGTTGGGGCCGTGCTGCTCGCCAACGGGGGGCGATTCACGGTGTGAGGGGTCTCTGGGGTTGCGCTTCGGATTGCCGCCACGAGTTCGCTGTGGCTGGTCGCGCAGTTCCCCGCGCTCCTCAGGGGGGCGCCCATGGAACCCGAGTTGTTTGATCCAGGGAGGTCTGTGTGAATCGGCTCGATGTGGATCCGGCGGTATTGCTGGAGACCGAGGAGCGGCGTCAACTACGGGCGGTTCTGCGGGACTTGTTCGCCGAGACCTGTGGGCCCGAAGAGGTGCGCAAGCAGGTGGAAGGCCCGCGCGGGTACGACCAGGCGCTCTGGGTTCGGCTCGCCGAGGAGATCGGGGTGCATGGGCTCGCTCTGCCGGAGGAGTACGGCGGTGGGGGGTACACCTTCGCCGAACTCGCCGTGGCTCTGGAGGAGGCCGGGCGTGTGCTGTGTCCGGCACCGCTGCTGCCGACCGTCGTGCTCGCGGGGCACGCCCTGCTGGGCAGCGGTGACGGGCGGGCCTGCGAGCGCTGGTTGCCCGGGATCGCCTCCGGCGCGGTCACGGCCACGGTCGCCGGGTTCGTACAGGCCGCCGAGGTGACGGCCGAGCGCGGGCCCGACGGCTGGGTGCTGCGCGGGGAGGCCGACTTCGTGCCTGATGGCGAGGGTGCCGATCTGCTGCTCGTGGTGGCCAGGGCGCCGGACGGGGAGCGGCTGTTCGCCTGCGAACCGGCGCCGCCGCACGGGACGCACGGCTCGACCTGCGAGCGCACGGCCCGGCACGTCCTCGACCCCACCCGCCGTCAGGCGTTCGTCCGCTTCCGGGGCACGCCGGCCGAGCCGGTCGGTGAGCCCGGACAGGCGCCCGGAATCGTCGACGCCGTCCTCGACGCCGGCCGGGTGGCGCTCGCCGCCGAGCATGTCGGCGGAAGTGCGCATGCGCTGGACGCCACCCTGGAGTACGTCTCGCAACGAACTCAATTCGGTCGCGCCATCGGCTCGTTCCAGGCGGTCAAGCATCGACTGGCCGATCTGCTGGTCGAGGTGGAAGGGGCGCGGTCGGCGTCGGCGTACGCGAACGCCTGTCTGGCGGAGTGGACCCCCGAGCTGCCCGTCGCCGCGAGCGCCGCGGCGGTGGCGTGCACCGGCGCGTATCGGCTCGCCACGACCGAATACGTGCAGCTCCACGGCGGTATCGGCTTCACCTGGGAGCACCCTGCCCATCTGTACGTCCGCCGGGCGCGGGCCGACGAGGCGCTGTTCGGCACGGCCGACGACCACCGGCTGCGGTTGGCCGAACTGCTCGGCCTCGCCGGGCGATCGGACTGAGTGGCGGCTCCCGATCCATTGACAGGGGCATCTACTGCCCGCAGAATCGTACTGAATTCAGTTCAGTTTGGAGGAACTCATGGCAGTCGAAGACGAGATCCAGTTCGAGCGGGACGGTCACGTCGCGCGGGTCTGGCTCAACCGCCCGCACAAGAAGAACTGCGTGACCGTGCCGATCCTCAACCGGCTCGACGAGATCATCACCGAGGTCGACGCCGACCCCGAGCTGCGCGTGCTGGTGCTGCGCGGGCGGGGCAACACCTTCTGCTCCGGGTTCGACCTGGACAGCCTCAAGGCCGACTTCATCGGCAGCTCCACCGCCATCGACGTCGCCGTACTGTCGGCGAAGGTCTGCGACCGGCTCTACTCGATGAAGACGCCGTCGATCGCCGTCCTCGAAGGCCATGTCACCGCGGGCGGCTTCGAGTTGATGATCTCCTGCGACTTCGCGATCGCGGCGGACGACGCACTGATCGGCGACTTCCACATCCGCCGCGCGCTGTTCGGCGGGGCCGGACCCATCTACCGGGTGCCGCGCATGATCGGCGTCCGCAAGACCAAGGAGCTCATGCTCACCGGGAAGCTGCTCACCGGGGTCGAGGCCGCGGAGTTCGGGCTCATCAACTCCTCGGCGCCGGCGGACAAGCTGGACGCCACGGTCGAGGAGTTCTCCGACCAGTTGGTCGACAAGAGCCCGTTCACCATGTGGATCACCAAGATGACCATCGACCGCAGCCTTGACGCCGACATCCAGTCGCTGATGGTCATGGAGCACCTCGCGGTCGGCGTGATGCTCAACTCCGAGGACGCGGCGGAGGGTGTGGCGGCCTTCCTGGAGAAGCGGGAACCGCAGTGGAAGGGACGCTGAGCACCATGGCGGAACCCGGGAGCCGGCTCCACGGCTCCCGGTGCGCCGGCTGCGCGGTGGCCGTCTACCCCGCCGACCCGGCGTGCCCGCGCTGCGGGGGACCGGCCGAGGAGGTCGTTCTCTCCGGTACGGGCACGCTGTGGACCTGGACCGTACAGCGGTACGCGCCCAAGTCGCCGCCGTACGCCGTCCCCGCCGCCGGGTTCGAGCCGTTCGCCGTGGGCTATGTCGAACTGCCGGAGGGCGTAAGGGTGTTGGCGGTGCTCGACATCCGGCCCGAGGACGCGAGGATCGGCATGCCGCTGAGCCTCGCTGCGGGGGACGGCGTGCCCAGGGCCGTGGGAGTCACCGCATGAGCGCCGAGGAGGTGCTGGTCTGCGGCGCCGGAATCACCTCCTTCGCCCGTACGGAGGACGACGGCAGGCAACTCGCCGTGCGGGCCGTCCGATCCGCACTGGCCGACGCCGGGCTGCCCTGGTCCCGGGTGCGGGCGGCCTTCGGCGGCAGCGACGCGGCGGGCAACGCCGACACGCTCGTCGCCGAACTCGGCCTGACCGGCGTGCCGTTCATCAACGTCCGCAACGGCTGCGCCACCGGCGGCAGCGCCCTGGTGTCGGCCGTGGGCGCGATCCGCTCCGGCGCGGCGGACGTCGCCCTGGCCGTCGGGTTCGACAAGCACCCGCGCGGCGCCTTCGACCCGCGGCCCGCCGACTGGGGGCTCGACGAGTCCTACGGGCGCGACGGGCTCATGGTCACCACCCAGTTCTTCGCCATGAAGATCCAGCGGTACATGCACGACCACGGCATCAGCGCCCGCACGCTCGCACTGGTCGCCGAGAAGGCGTACGCGAACGGGGTCCGCAACCCCCACGCCTGGCGCCGCAAACCGGTCGACGCGGACGAGATCCTGGCGTCCGGCATGGTCAACGACCCGCTGACCCGGTACATGTTCTGCTCGCCCGGACAGGGAGCGGTCGCCCTGGTCCTGTGCAACCGCGCGGTCGCCGACGAACTGGACGGCACCCCGGTCGCACTGCGGGCGGCGGTCGTACGGACCCGGCGGTTCGGCTCCTTCGAGGTGTTCAGCCCCTGGGCGCCGCCCGGGACGCCGACCAGCGTGAGCGCGGACGCCGCCCGACTGGCCTTCGAGGAGGCCGGGCTGGGCCCGGGAGACATCGACGTGTGCCAGCTCCAGGACACCGAGAGCGGTGCCGAGGTGATGCACATGGCCGAGTGCGGGTTCTGCGAGCACGGCGAGCAGGAGCGGCTGATCCCCTCCGGCGCGACCGCGATCGGCGGCGCGCTGCCGGTCAACACCGACGGCGGCTGTATCGCCAACGGCGAGCCCATCGGCGCCTCCGGGCTCCGCCAAGTCCACGAGATCGTCCAGCAGTTGCGCGGCAGGGCGGGCGAACGGCAGGTGCCGGGCGAGCCGTCGACCGGCTTCACACACGTCTATGGAGCACCGGGCGTCAGCGCCTGCACCGTGCTGACCCGTTGAACCCGGCACCTGATTCGCCGAAGGGAGGAACATGAGCGATATCCCCGAACCCGAGGAGTTCCGTGCCGAGGCCCGGCGCTGGCTGGCCGGCACGGCGGAGACACGCGCCACGCGCCAGGACTGGGGCAGCGGCGACGACTCGGTGGCCGTCTTCGAGAACTGGACCGAGACCGAGGAGCGCGCACAGACCGACCGGATACGGGACTGGGAGCGCACCCGGTACGACCGGGGCTGGGGCGCGCTCGACTGGCCACCGGAGTACGGGGGGCGTGAACTGCCCTCGTACTACGAGCAGTTGTACCGGACCGAGGAGGCCGCCTTCGATGTGCCCCGGCGCACCGAGGTCTTCCCGGTCACCCAGCAGCTCGTCGCTCCCGCGATCCGTATCTGGGGCACCGACGAACAGAAGGCTCGCTGGCTGCGCCCCATGCTCCGCACGGACGAACTCGCCTGCCAGCTCTTCTCCGAGACGGAGGCCGGGTCCGACCTCGCCGCCGTCCGCACACGAGCGGTAAGAGAAGGGGACGGCTGGCTGCTGCGGGGCCACAAGGTCTGGACGTCCGGCGCCCGCGTGGCCACCTGGGGTGTCGCCGTCTGCCGGACCGACCCGGACGTGCCCAAGCACGCGGGCATCACGGTCTTCCTGGTCCGGATGGACGCGCCCGGCGTGACCGTGCGGCCCATCCGGCAGATGACCGGCGGCTCCAGCTTCAACGAGGTCTATCTCGACGACGTGTTCGTACCGGACGCCGACCGGCTCGGCCCGGTCGGGCAGGGCTGGCGGGTGACGCTCACCGTGCTCGCGGCCGAGCGGCTGGACTCCGGAGGCCTCGGACTGGACAACGCGGACCGTGCCCTCCAGCTCGCCCGCCGACTGCCCCGCCCGCTCACCGGTGGTGAACGGCAGCAGGCGGCCGACCTGTTCGTGCGCACCCTCGTTCAGCGACTCATCGGACTGCGCGTCACGGCAGCCGTGGCAGCCGGCCGTGAACCGGGCGCGGAGGCCTCCGTCGGCAAGCTCCACGCCACCGCGACCATGCGGGCCACCACCGACCTCGTACAGCAGCTGCTCGGACCGCGGCTGGGCGCCGACACGGGGGAGTGGGGCACGTTCGCCTGGACCGAGCATCTGCTCGGCGCCCCGGGATATCGCATCGCCGGCGGCAGCGACGAGATCCAGCGCACGATCCTGGCCGAGCGCGTGCTCGGATTGCCCAAGGAGCCGAAAGGGGCGGGGAGTTGAGTACCACGACCGACGTGACGGCACTCGCCGGACGGGTGCGCGAGCGGCTCGCCGCCCGACATCCGGGCGTGCCCTTCGCGGAGTTGCGCACCCTGCCGGGCGGCCACTCGGGGCTCACGTACTCGATGGCGGCGGGACCGGACTCGTACGTCGTGAAGGCGGTGCCGCCCGGGCAGAAGCCTGTCGGTCGCAACGACGTGCTCCGCCAGGCCCAGGTGCTGCGCGCTCTCGCCGGATCGCCGGTCCCCGTGCCCGAGGTGTTCGCCGTCGACGAGCGGGAACCGGCCTGGTTCGCCATGGAGTTCGTGGACGGCGAGGCGGTCGAGCCGGTCCTGGACGAGCACCGGCTCGACCCGGGCCTGTGCCGGACACGGATGCTGGCCCTGGCCGGCGTGCTGAGGGAACTGCACGGTACGAAGACCGGGATCACCTCGGAACTCCTCGATCCGGCAGGTGAGTTGGAGCGATGGGGACGCACCATGCGGGCCGTGCCGGAGAACCTCCGGCCAGGTGCCGAGGAGTTGCTGAGCCGCCTCGCCTCCATGGTCCCGGACGGCATGCCACCCACTCTGACCCACGGCGACTTCCGGCTCGGCAACGTCCTGTGCCGGGGCGAGCGGCCCGCGGCCGTCGTCGACTGGGAGATCTGGGGCCTCGGGGACCCTCGCATCGACCTCGGCTGGTTCCTGCTCTTCGCCGACCACCGGAACTTCCCCCGCCTGGGCCGACCGGTCCCGGGCCTGCCCACCGAGGAGGAGCTGCTCGCCGCCTATACGGACGGCCGCACCGAACTCCCCGACCTCGCCTGGTTCCGTGCCCTGGCCCGCACCAAGATGGCCGCGATCATGGGCCACAACCTGCGCAGACACCGCGAGGGCAAGCACCACGACCCCGACCAGGAGCGGCTGCCGCCGACCATCGCGGCGATGATCCGCACGGCGCTCGACATCCTCGCGCAACGGTCTTGAAGGAGTACCACCATGGATTTCGGACTCTCCCCGAGGACCGACGAACTCCGCTCGCGCATGGCCGCGTTCATGGACGAGTACGTCCTTCCCGCCGAGCCCGTGTACGACAGGCAGCTGGCCCAGGCGGACAATCCGCATGAACTGCCGCCGGTCATGCGCGAGTTGAAGGAGAAGGCGCGCGCCGAGGGGCTGTGGAACCTCTTCCTCGCGCACGGAGACTGGGGCGCGGGCCTGACGAACCTCGAGTACGCGCCGCTCGCCGAGCTGGCCGGGCGGTCGGTCATCGGCCCCGAGGTGTTCAACTGCTCGGCCCCGGACACCGGCAACATGGAACTGCTCGCCCTGTTCGGCACGGAGGAGCAACAGGACCGCTGGCTGCGGCCGTTGCTCGCGGCCGAGATCCGGTCGTGCTTCGCGATGACCGAGCCGGAGGTCGCCAGCTCCGACGCACGCAACATCCGCACCCGGATCACCCGCGACGGCGACGAGTACGTCGTCAACGGCCACAAGTGGTACACCTCCGGGATCCTCGATCCGGACTGCCGGCTGATCATCCTCATGGGTGTGACCGACCCGGACGCGCCCACGTACCGGCAGCAGAGCATGCTGCTGATCCCGCGCGACACCCCCGGCATCACCGTCCTGCGCGATCTGCCGATGTTCGGCTACACCGACCGCTGCGGCCACGGCGATGTCCTCTTCGAGGACGTACGGGTGCCGGTGTCGGGCCTGTTGGGCGGTGAGGGTGAGGGATTCGCCCTGGCCCAGGGGAGGTTGGGGCCCGGGCGCATGCACTACGCCATGCGCGCCGTCGGATTCGCCGAGCGGGCGCTGGAGTTGATGTGCCGCCGGACCCTGACCCGTACGGCCTTCGGTGGCGCTCTCGCCGAACAGGGTGTCGTCCGCGAGTGGATCGCCCGCAGCCGGATCGAGATCGAGCAACTGCGGCTGCTGGTCCTCAAGTCCGCCTGGCTCATGGACACGTCCGGCAACGCGGCCGCCCGTACCGAGGTCGCCGCCATCAAGGTGGCCGCGCTGGAGGTCGCCCATCGGGTGGTCGACCGGGCGGTCCAGGCGCACGGGGCAGCGGGGGTCAGCGACGACACCGTACTGGCGCGGTTGTTCGCCATCACCCGGGCGCTGAAGATCGCCGACGGGCCCGACGAGGTGCATCTGCGGACCGTGGCACGCCGTGAACTGACCAAGTACCGCGAGGAGTCGGCATGAGCGGACACGCGCTGGACGGCCGCGTCGCCGTGATCACCGGTGGTTCCCGGGGCATCGGCCTGGGCATCGCCAAGGCGTACCGGGAGGCGGGGGCCCATGTGGTGATCGCCGCCCGCAAACCGGACGGACTCGCCGTCGCACGCGAGGAGTTGCTCCGGGTCAAGGGCGACGGCGAGGTGCACGAGGTGGTCGCCAACGCCGGGGAACCGGACGACGCCGAGCGCTGTGCCGAGGAGACCATGGCACGGTTCGGCCGCCTCGACATCCTGGTCAACAACGCGGCCACCAACCCGTACATGGGCGATCTGCTCGACCTCGACCTGCCGCGCGCGGAGAAGACCGTACGGGTCAATCAGTACGGCATGATCGCCTGGACCCGGTGCGCCTGGCGGGCGTGGATGGCGGAGCACGGGGGAGCGGTGGTCAATATCGCCTCCGTCGGCGGGCTGATCGTCGATCCGCACATCGGCTGGTACAACGCCACCAAGGCGGCGATGCTCCACATGACCCGACAGCTGGCGTACGAACTCGGGCCGCGGGCGCGGGTGAACGCGATCGCGCCCGGTCTGATCAAGACCGAGCTGGCGAGGGCCGTCTGGGAACCGAGGGAGCCGATCCTCACCGCGAAACTGCCGCTGCGCAGGCTGGGAACGGTGGAGGACGTGGCGAACGCCGCGGTCTTCCTCGCCTCCGAGGCGTCGGCGTGGATGACCGGCCAGACCCTCGTCCTGGACGGCGGGGCGACCGTACTGCCGATCGGGGTGGACGCATGACGACGGCCTTCCCGACCAACCGGGACACGGACCTGTTCTCGCTGCACGGCCGGACAGCCGTCGTCACCGGGGCCTCCTCGGGACTCGGGGCGCGGTTCGCGACCGTCCTGGCCGCCGCCGGTGCCACGGTGTTCGCCGCGGCCCGCAGACCCGACCGGCTGAAGGAACTGGCCGACGACGATCCGCGTATCCACCCCGTCGTCTGTGACGTCTCCCGGGAGGCGGACCGTGTGCGACTGGCCGAGACCGTGCTCGCGGCCGGCGGACGCTTCGACATCCTCGTCAACAACGCGGGGGCGCCCGGAGCGGTACGGGCCGAGGACGAGAGCGCCGACGACTTCGCGGACGTACTGGCCGTGAACCTCGTGGCCGCCTTCCATCTCGCCCGGCTGCTGGCGGAGGCGCCCTCCTCCGGTCGTACGCGATCCATCGTGAACGTCTCGTCCGTCCTCGGGCTGGTCTCCGGTGCGCCGATGGGCGGTGCCGCCTACGCCGCCTCGAAGGCCGGACTCGTCGGGCTGACCCGTGAACTGGCCGGTCAGTGGGGGCAGTCGGGGATTCGCGTCAACGCCCTGGCCCCCGGCTGGTTCCGCACCGAGATGACCCACGAGTTGTTCGCGGACGAGCGGTCCCGGCGCTGGGTCGAGCGCGGCACGATGCTCGGCCGGGGCGGTGAACAGGGCGAACTGGACGGGGCGTTGCTCTATCTGGCCTCGGACGCGTCCTCGTACTGCACCGGGCAGGTGCTCACCGTTGACGGCGGATGGACGGCGCGATGAGGGTGACGGTCGAGGTCGACGGTGACGGAGTGGCGCGCGTCGAGATGTGCCGCGGGGCCGGCAACGCGATCGACCTGGCGATGGCCGGGGCGCTGCTGGAGGCCGCGCGGGAGTGCGAGCGGGCGGGAGCACGGGCCGTGCTGCTCACCGGACAGGGCCGGTCCTTCTGCGTCGGAGGCGACCTGAGGGAGTTCGCGGCCCTCTCCGGTGAACGGCTGGTCGCGCACCTCACCGAGGTCACCGACGCGCTGCACGGAGCGCTGCGGATCCTCGCCGGCCTTGACGCACCCCTGGTGACGGCCGTGCAAGGGAGCGTGGCGGGGGCCGGGCTGGGGCTCGCCGCGGCGGCCGACCTGTGCTTCGCGGCCTCGGACGCCGGCTTCACGGCCGCGTACACCGGCATCGGGTACTCGCCGGACGCCGGGGTCAGCTGGTCGCTGCCCCGCCTAGTCGGACCGAGGCGGGCGATGGACCTGCTGCTGACCAACCGCCGGATCCCGGCCGCCGAGGCCCTGGAGATGGGCCTGGTGAGCAGAGTCGTCGCGCCGGAGCTGCTGTACGAGGAGGCCGCCGAGGCCGCGGGCGCGCTGGCACGCGGGGCCACGGGGGCGTACGGGGCGACGCGGCGGCTGGTCGCCGGGGCGCTGTCGGCGGGGTTCGGCGAACACCTCGACGCGGAGGCCCGCCAACTGGCCGCCGCCGCGGTCTCCGCCGAGGGGCGCGAAGGCGTGGCCGCTTTCCTCGCCAAGCGCCGGCCCGACTTCACGCACGCCCCGGTCCCGTGAGCACCGAGAACGGGCCGGTACTCCCTCTTTCGTTCGTAACCGGCCTTCCATTCGTAACCGACTTGAACTTGGGTCTACTCTCGGACACCCGAGCGGTGATCGGTGCCGCTCGTGGCGAGAAGAGGGAGAGACGATGGTGAGCGCGCGGATCGTGGATCCGGACGAGGGGCCCAGGTCCAAGCGGGCCGCGATTCTCGTGGCGGCCGTGGAGCGGTTCGGGGAGGACGGCTACGAGAACACGAAGTGGTCCGAGGTCGCCGACCGGGTGGGCATCGGGCAGACCGCCCTGTACCACTACTTCGAGTCCAAGGCCCACTGCCTGCTGACCATCATGCGCCTGGAGCTGCAGCGCTCGCACGACATGTTCGTCGAGGCCACGGCCGGGAAGTCGGAGCCGGTCGAGGAGCTGCGCGCGGGGGTCCGTACCGCCTTCGCGGTCACCGAGCAGGAGATCCGCCAGATGCGCATCCTGCAGGCCAACATGTCGCTGCTCGCCACCCCGCGGAAGTCCAAGCGCGAGGAGACCGAGCGCGTCGCGGCCCGCCAGCTGGTGCAGATGGTCGAGCGGGACTGGACGAACCTGCTGATGCGCGGCATGTCCAAGGGCGCCTTTCCGGTCCGGGACGCGCACACCCTCGGGCTGGCCGTCCTCGGAATGATCGTGAGCGTCTGGCGCTGGTACCGCCCCAGCGGCGCCATCCCGCTCCCGGAGATCAGCGACATGATCGAAGGATGCGTGGTGCGCATGGTCGCCGAGTAGCGGTCCCGGCCGTCGGCCACGTCCCGCCTCTTGCCGGGGGCGGGACACCCGCCTTACATTCAAACTGAAGTGAACTCAGGTTGTTTTAGAACACAAGAACGCTGACAGGAACGCCGAGGAGAACGATCAGCATGGTGCTTCGCGCATACATGGCCGCCATGGACGGCCAGGATCCCGACAAGGCCCTGGAACTCCTGGAGCCGGACTTCCGCTTCCTCATCGCGCTTCCCGGAGGACAGCGGGCCGGGGAGTCCCGCGAGGACTTCGCCGGCTACATCGCCGGACGCGCCGCGGTGGAGCGTACTCACGAGATCGTGCGGCACGCGGTCGACGGCGACGTCGAGACGGTGTACGGCTTCGTGATCGAGAAGGGCGCGACCACCGGCGCCTTCCTCTCCGCCGCGCAGATCTCGCCCGCCGGGCTGATGTCGCGCTACCAGTCCTTCTTCACCACCGACTTCGACCTGGTGGACCGGCCATGACCACACAGTCCCGCGCTTCCCGGTCCGCTGCTTCCCAGCCTGCCGCCTCGCAGCCCGGCGCCTCCTTCCTGACGACCTGGTTCGCGATCCTGGACAGCGAGGACGCCGACCGGATCCTCGACCTGATCAGCGACGACTTCTCGTTCTCCATCCTGTTCTCCACCGGCGGCGACGGCGCGACCGACTTCCACGGCGGCCGGGCCGAGATGGAGGGCTATCTCGCCCAGCGCGAGGTGGGCGTCCGCACCCACCACCTGCTCTCCGCGAGCACCGTCGGCCGGGACGAGCTGTTCCTCGGCGAGGTACGGCGGCACGGCGAACCGGAGGCGACCTTCGTGGCCTCCGCGCGCCTGACCGACACGGGCCGGGTGCGGCGGCTGCTCATCGGCCGCTCGCCCTCCGTGCTGTTCAGCTGAGGAGTTCCGGCGAGCCTGAGAAGCCCGACAAGCTTCAGAAGTGTGAGGAGCGACGATGTACAACCTCGTGCTGATGGCCGCCCGGCCGTCCGACTGGACCCATGAGCGGTTCATCGACTGGTGGCGCGGCGACCACGCCGAACTGACCCGCACCCTGCCCGGACTCAGGTCCTGGCGGCACACCGAGATCGAGACGGCACTCGAACCGCGCTCCGAAGGCTGGGACGGCGTCTCCGTGCTGGGCTTCGACACCGCGGAGGACCTGCGCAAGGCCCTCGACAGCCCCGAATGGGCGGCGGCCGTGGCCCAGGTCGGCGACATGAAGGGCCGCCGGATCGCGGTCATGGGCGGCGAGAAGGACATGCTCGCGGGCTGAGCGGCTGAGCGGCTGAGCGGGTCGAGTTGGCCGATTCGGCCGAGCGCGGCGAGTGCGTCGGCGGGCGGGTCGGCCGGCGGGAACGGACATCACCACCTTTCGCGCGACGAGGCGAGGAAGCGGATGCGACAGACAGTACGAGCTTTCCAGGAGCGGGCCGAGGAGGCCGACTTCACGGCCGTCGTCGACGACACCGGGCCGCACACCGCGCGCGAACTCCTGGCGCGCGCGGCCGACCTGGCCGACACCATGACACCTGACGGCACACCCGGCGGCACGGTCCTCCTCCAGGCCGACAACACCTGGCGCACCGTGGCGGCGACCCTCGCCGTGGGAATGACCGGCGGCGTCCTGGCCCTGGTCAACCGGCATACGACCCGGGCGGAGTTCGCCGCCGCCCTGGAGGACATCCGCCCCGACGTCGTGATCGCCGAACCGGCCGCCCTCCAGGAGTGGCACGGCCGGGACGGCATGCCGGGCGCGCGGCAGGACGAGGCCCTGGACGGCTGGACGGTTCTCGCCGGCCGCGGCCCGCGCGATGTCTCCCGCTGGTCCGGCGGCGCCCTCATCGGCCTCACCTCCGGCTCGACCGGACGACCCAAGGGTGTCGTCCAGTCCGAGAGCGCACTGCGGTACGCCTGCTCCAGTACCGCCGACATCAACGGGTTGTGCGACGGTGACGCCGTGGCCGCCGTCGTTCCCCTCTCCTCCACGGCCGCGTACTGCTTCGGCGTCTGTATGGCGCTCATGCTCGGCGGACCGCTCGTCCTCAGCGGACGATGGGACCGTGAGGAGGCACTGGCGCGGATGGCGGCCCACGACGTCAGGTGGACCATGTGCGTGCCGACCATGGCCCTCCAGATGGGCTCGGCGGCGGCCGGATCGCGTGTCCTCGAAGGCGTTCGGTCGATCACCGTCGGCGGAGGTCCCATGGACCGCGGCGCACTCGCCCGCGCCGAACGCTCTCTCGGTACGAGGATCCTGCGGGTGTTCGGCATGTCCGAGTGCCTCGGCCACACCTCGCCGCGGCCCGAGGACCCCGAGGAACTCCGCCTGGACCGCGACGGCCGGCCCTTCCCCGGCACCGAACTCCGAGCCGTCACCCCCGACGGAACGGTCCTGGGGCCCGGCCGGACGGGCCGGGCCGAGGTCCGCGGGCCCTCCCTCTTCCTCGGCTACGCCCGCGACGGCAAGGTCGAACCGCCCGCCCTCACCCCGGACGGCTTCTTCCCCACCGGGGACCTGCTCATGACCGGCGACGACGGCACGGTCACCATCATGGGCCGCGAGAAGGACGTCATCATCCGCGGCGGCCGCAACCTCGACATCACCGAGATCGAGCGCGCCGTCGCAGGGCACCCGTCGGTGGCCCACGTCTGCGTGACCCCCGTACCGGACCCGCTGCTCGGCGAACGCGCAGCCGTCCTCGTCGTGCCCGTGGACAGCGGCGACGCCCTCGGCCTCGACGAGATCACCGCGCACCTCGCCCGCACCGGCCTGTCCAAGGCCAAGTGGCCCGAATTCTCCTTCACCGTGGGCGAGTTGCCGCAGACCACCGTCGGCAAGCTCGACCGGTCGGGAGCCCGCGAACTCGCCCGCGAACTGCACGCACGGCTCTCAGCGGAGCCGGAGCCGGAGCCGGAGCCGACGCCCAAGCCGTCGCCGGAACAGACGCCGGCGCCGGAGTCGGAGCAGGAACCGCCTCGTCAAGGAGATGCATGACCACCCCCACGACCCCTGTCACCCGCTTCGACCGCGGCAGTTGGGCGGAAGCAGGAGCCGAGACCGTACGTCCCGGCGTCCACCGCATCCCGCTCCCGCTGCCGGACGACGGGCTGCGGGCCGTCAACGTCTACGCTCTCGAAGGGCTGACGGAAGGGGTGGTCCTGATCGACGGGGGATGGTCGATCCCTCAGTCCCGCAAGGCACTTGAGGACGCGCTGGGCGGGCTCGGCCACGACCTCGGCGCGATCAGCCACGTCCTGGTCACCCACATCCACCGCGACCACTACACCCAGGCCGTCGAACTGCGCAGACTGCTCGGCTCCCGGGTCTACCTCGGCTCCGGCGAGCGCCGCGGCCTGGAACTGCTCGGGGAACTGCGTACGGACCAGCCGGTCGGCTCGCTTCGGACACTGCGCCGGGCCGGCGCCCATGAACTCGCCGAGCGCATCGCCGCAATGGACCACGGCGGTTTCGACCCGAGCGTGTGGGAGGCACCGGACCGCTGGCTGGAGAGCGAGGAACTCCGCTTCGGGGACGCCGGGTTGACGGTCATCCCCACCCCCGGCCACACCCGCGGCCACGTCGTCTACCTCGACCGGGCCCGGGGCCTGCTGTTCTCCGGTGACCACGTCCTGCCGCACATCACCCCCTCCATCGGCTTCGAACTCGGCGGCGGCACACTGCCGTTGGGCGACTACCTCGCCTCGCTGCGGCTGATGACCACACTCTCCGACGCGCGGCTGCTGCCCGCGCACGGCCCGGTCGGCGACAGCGTCCACGCACGCGTCGGCGAACTGCTGGCCCATCACGACGACCGGCTCACCGAGGCGCTCACCGTTCTCGGCGACCGCAGGCTCAACGCCCATGCCGTGGCGGGGGAGTTGGGCTGGACCCGGCGCAAGGTGGCCTTCGCCGACCTCAGCCCGTTCAACCAGATGCTCGCCGTCAACGAGACCGCGGCACATCTGGACGTCCTGGTGGCCGAAGGGCGTGCGCACCGCTCGCAGGAGGGCGACGTCGACCTGTACGCCGTCGTCCCCGCCCCTGCCTAGCGGGCCCTTCGCCGAACAGGCCGCACCAGCACCCTGAGACATCACAGGATGTGCCCGTCCCCGTTGGATGCCAAGGTCGTCGACCATGACCATCGAACGGAGGAACCGATGCTGACGTCACGGCTACTCAGGTCCCGAACGGGCTCGGCGGCCGTCGCGGGGGCGGCCACCGTCCTGCTCGCCGGGGCCGGGCTGCTCGCGGCCACACCCGCCCAGGCGGCGCCACGTCCGTGCCCCGGCGCAGGCCCGGGCGACCCGGCCCGCTGCGCCCAGGTGACCGGTATCGACCCGGGCTCGGCCCTGGTGATGCGCATGGCACCGAACTACGGCTCGACGCCGGTGGCCCGTTGGGGCAACGGGCAGTGGCTGGAGGTCAACTGCTGGACCACCGGCGACCCGGACGCGGACGGCCACGGCTACCGCTACTGGATGAAGGTCTCCACGGGGAGCTCCAGCGGCTACGTCAACGACTGGTATCTCGACACCGGCGGCCCCGGCACATGGAAGCCGCTGATCCACCAGTGCTGACCCCGCCGACCCCATGGAAGGACCCCTCATGAAGCAGTCGAACCAGCCGCGCCGGTCGGACCAGCCCCACACCTCGGACCAGCCGCACAACTTGGACCTGCCGCATTCGTCGAACCTGCGGACGCGGTCCAAGCGGCGTCTGCGTGCGCTCGCCGCCACCGGCGCCGTGCTGACCGCCGCGGCCTCGGCCGTGGTCGGCGGAGCCGGCCCGGCGGGCGCCGCCATCCACCAGTGCAGCATCTCGGGCGACCGGACCAACTGCGCGTACGTCACCGGCATCGACGCGGGCTCCCACCTGGCCGTACGCACCGGCCCGAGCTACGGGGCCGCGAAGTCCCCCGTCTTCGGGCAGTACCACAACGGGGACCAGCTCGGCCTCATCTGCTGGACCACCGGCGACCCGGACGCGGACGGCAACGGCTACCGCTACTGGATGCGGGTCGACAACGGAATCGGCGACGGCTATGTCAACGACTGGTACCTGGACACGGGCGGCCCGGGCACCTGGAAGTCCCAGATCCCGCAGTGCTGAGCAGGACCGTGCGACCCACCGCGCCCACTGCGGCGGGGCGGGTCGCACGGCCAGTACCCCGTGTGACGGGACCGTCCGGTCAGGTCCCGGTCCCGCTCATCGCGCCGTCCAGCCCCCGTCGACGTACAGCTCCGAGCCGGTCATGAAGCTCGCGTCGTCGGAGGCGAGGAACGCGACGGTGGCCGCGACCTCCTCGGGTGTGCCGAGGCGGCCGAGCGGGGTGCCGTCGAGCATGGCGGCCAACCGCGGTGTGCCGCGCCACAGTTCACGGGAGCGGGGTGTCTCGATGAAGCCGGGGTGCAGGGAGTTGACCCGTACACCGCGCTTCGCCCAGTGCAGCGCGGCGTTCTTCGTCATCAGGCGGACGGCCCCTTTGGCCGCGTGATACGAGAACTGGGCGCCGAAGCCGCCGACCGTGCCGAAGATCGACGCGACGTTGACGATCGAGCCGCCGCCGGAGCGCTCGATGGCCGGGCCGCCGTGCTTCATACCGAGCCAGACGCCGGTCTGTGTCACGCCGATGACCTGGTCCCAGGTCTCCTGGGTCTCCGTCTCGACGGTGCCCATCGCGGCGATGCCGGCGTTGTTGACCAGCACGGACAAGCCGCCCAGCTCGGCGGTCGCGCGGGTGACGACCGCCTCCCAGGCCGACTCGTCGGTCACGTCCAGGGCCAGGCCCACGGCACCGCCCCCGACCTCCTCGGCGAGTTTCGCGCAGCGGTCGGCGTCGACATCGGTCACGACCACGGCCGCGCCCTCGGCCGTGAGCCGACGTACGACCGCTTCGCCGATTCCTCCGGTCGCGCCGGTCACCAGCGCCACCTTCCCGGCCAGTCTCGGTTCCATCGTGTCTCCCACGTGCTCAGTTCTTCACGCCGCGCCAGGCCAGCGCGCCGCCGTCGATCACATACGAGGAGCCCGTGATGAACGCCGCGTCGTCGGACGCCAGGAAGCAGGCGAGGCGGGCCACCTCCTCCGGCCGTCCGAGCCGGTCCACCAACTGGGGTGCGGTCAGCTCCCGTTCCATCGCTTCACGGTCCTCGGCCGCCGCGCAGAAGTCCTGCGCGAGCGGTGTGTCGATGACGCCGGGGCAGAAGCAGTTGCAGCGCACGGGGGCGAGATCGACGGCGGTGACCTTGGTCAGATGGATGACACCCGCCTTCGTCACCCCGTAGGCGGGGGCATTGGGGAAGCCGGTGAGACCGGATACGGAGGCCGTGTTCACGATGGCCGGGCCGCGCCGGGAAGCGCGCAGGAAGGGCGCCGCGTACTTGGTGGTGAGCCACACGGCCTTGAGGTTGACCTCGTAGACCGCGTCCCACACCTCCTCGGCCAGCGTCTCGACGCTTCGGCCGGGGTCGGACGTGAACGTGGTCTCGATCACCCCGGCGTTGTTGACCAGCACGTCGAGCCCGTCGAACCGCTCCGCCGACCGCGCCACCATCGCCTCGATGTCGTCGGGCACCCGCAGATCGCAGACGATCGACTCGGCCTTCGCGCCCGCCGCGCGCACCAGCTCCGCCGTCTCATCGGCGGTTTCGCGGTTCCGGTCGGCGACGGTGACCGCCGAGGCCCCCTGCCGGGCGAACTCCACGGCGATCGCCCGCCCGATGCCCTGGCCCGCCCCGGTGACGAGGGCGGTCTTGCCGTCGAGAGAACCCACCATGACGTTCACTCCCGTCCGTGAGCCGTCGGATCCAAGAAACTGAACCAACTTCAGTTCGATGTCGAGTCTAGGTCCGGGGCGCGAGGGCGACAAGGCTCGGAACACGCCTTCCATCCGGCCCGGCGCCGCCCGGTGACGGGGCCGGGCCCCGGGAGGGCATGCCCATGGCCGCCGAGGTCCCCTCCGTGGCCGCGCAGACCAGTTCGCGTCGGCCGCCCGGTGCATAGGTTTCCGGCAACACCGGCGAAGTGCGAGGAGAAAGGAGGCGGGCTCGTGGAGAAGACCCAGTACGACACCTGTGTCATCGGGGCGGGACCTGCCGGGCTGGCGGTCGCGAGGGCCCTGGCAGAGAGGAACCTGCCCTACACGCACCTGGAGCGGCACACCGGTCCCGGCGGCATCTGGGACATCGACAACCCCGGCAGCCCGATGTACGAGTCGGCCCACTTCATCTCCAGCAGGACGCTCTCGGGATACGGCGGCTGGCCGATGCCCGACCACTTCGCGGACTATCCCCCGCACCGCCAGATCCTGTCGTACCTGCGCTCGTTCGCCGACGCCTACGGGCTGACGGACCGGATCGAGTTCGGCGTCGGGGTCGAGGGCGTCGAGAAGAACGCGGACGGGACCTGGACCGTCACCCGGGCCGACGGACGGCAGAGCGTCCACGGCCAGGTCGTGGTGTGCACGGGCGCTCAGTGGCACCCCAACCTCCCCGAACTGCCGGGGAACTTCACCGGCGAGCTCCGCCACACGGTCGGCTTCCGTAGCGCCGAGGAACTGCGCGGGAAGCGGGTGCTGGTCGTGGGCGCGGGCAACTCCGGCTGCGACATCGCCTGTGACGCGGCGCGCAGCGCGGACCACGCGGTGATCAGCATGCGGCGCGGCTACTGGTTCATCCCCAAGCATCTGTTCGGGCGACCGGTGGACACCATCGCGGCGGGCGGGCCGAAGCTGCCGATGTGGCTGGAACAGCGGGTCTTCGGCGCTCTCCTGCGGGTCGTCAACGGCGACCCGAGGCGTCTGGGCCTGCAGAAGCCGGACCACAGGCTGTTCGAGACACACCCCGCGGTCAACTCGATGCTGATCCACCACCTCCAGCACGGGGACATCACCGCCAAACCGGGGATCGCCCGCGCCGAGGGCAGCACCGTGTACTTCACCGACGGCTCGAGCGACGACTTCGACCTCGTCCTGATGGCCACCGGCTATCTGCACAAGGTGCCGGTCGCGCAGAAGTACTTCGGCGACGAACAGCACCCCGACCTGTACCTGTCGTCGTTCTCCCGCGAGCACCAGGGGCTGTTCGGCGTCGGTTTCATCGAGACCAACTCCGGCGCGTACCAACTCTTCGACACCCAGGCTCAGTTGATCGCCGGGTACATCCACGACACGCGGCACGGGCTGCCCAACGCGGAGCGCTTCGCGGGCATGATCCGCAGCGACCGGCCGGACCTCACCGGAGGCCTGAAGTTCGTCGCCTCACCCCGCCACACCGGCTACGTCGACAGCGCGACCTTCGTGAAGCATCTCGCCAGGGTCGCGGCCCGGATGGGCTGGCGCACCGAGGGACAGCCGCCTCCGGTGAGGTCCCCGCGACGGGCGGAGACGGTGTCGTGAGCGGCTTCGACTTCACCGACAAGGTCATGCTGGTGACCGGCGGCGCGGGCGGTATCGGCAGCGCGATGTGCCGCCGCTTCGCCTCCGGCGGCGCCCGCTGCGTGGTCGTCGACATCGACGCGGCCCGCGCCGAGAGGACCGCCGACGAGCTGCCCGGCACCGGGCACTTGGGCATCGGCTGCGACGTCCTCGACCGCTCCCAGGTGGAGCGACTCTTCGACCTGGTCGGCGACACGTACGGCCGGCTCGACGTCCTCGTCAACAACGTGGGCATGACCAGCACCGAACGCTTCGACGTCCGCAGCGTCGAGAGCATCGAACGGGAGATCACGCTCAACCTGACCTCCCCGCTGATCGCGACCAGGATCGCGATCCCCCTGCTCCAGGCCTCCCGGGACGCCCGCGTGGTCACCACCGTCTCCCTCGGCGGGATCTTCCCGCTGGGTGAGACCCCCATCTACACGGCCTCGAAGTTCGGACTGCGCGGCGCGATGCTCTCCATCGGGCTCGACCTCAGGAGCAAGGGCATCCTCGCCGGATCGGTGCTCCCGTCGGCCACCGACACCCGGATGCTGCGCCAGGAGGCCGTGGACGGCGGAAACTCCATGCAGTTCCAGGACCGGCCGCAGCAGCCCGCCGACGTCGTGGCGGCCGTCGTCGGACTGTTGGACAGGCCACGCCTGGAGGCGTACGCCCGGACCGGTGAGTCGTGGCTCGTCCGGTTCGCGATGCTCGCGCCGAATCTGCTGCCCAAGGTCCTCCCGCTCTTCCGCGGGAGAGGCGACCGAGGCATGGCCCGCTATCTGGAGGACCTGCGCCGCAGAGGTCTTGCGAACCGGGTCGACGACCGATGGGAACTGGTGGAGGAGGCATGACCACAGTGGAGAGCCGGTCCGTACTGCGCGTGCTCAACCCCACGACGGGGGAGCTGAACACCACGCTCCCCGCCGCGACGGCGGAGGACGTGGCCAAGGCCGCGGAGCAGGCCCGACAGGTCTTCGACTCGGGAGTCTGGTCGCGGTCGCCGGTCCGTGAGCGCAGCGCGGTGCTGCTGCGGCTGGCCGCTCTGATGGAACGCGACGCCGAACTGCTTGCCCGGCTGGACAGCGAGGACGCGGGCAAGCCGATCTCCGAGTGCCGGGCGGGCGACGTACCCGGCGCGATCGAGTCGATCCGCTGGTTCGCGGAGGCGGCCGACAAGATGTTCGGCCGCGTGGCCCCCACCGGGTCCGACAGCCTGGGCCTGACGAGCCGCGAGCCCATCGGGGTGGTCGCGGCGATCCTGCCGTGGAACTACCCGCTGGCCATGACCGCATGGAAGGTCGGGCCCGCGCTGGCCGCGGGAAACTGCCTGCTGGTCAAGCCCGCCGAGGCGACACCGCGTTCGGCGCTCCACCTGGCCGGGCTCGCCGCCGAGGCCGGCCTCCCGGACGGCGTCCTCACGGTCCTGCCCGGATACGGCCCGGTCGCCGGGACCGCCCTGGCCCGCAGCCCCCTCGTGGGAGCGCTGTCGTTCACCGGGTCCACCGACACCGGGCGGCGGATCCTCAAGGACGCGGCCGAGACCAACTTCAAGCGCGTCTCGCTGGAGATGGGCGGCAAGAGCCCTCAGGTGCTGATGGCCGACGCCCTCGTCTACGGGGACGACCTCATCGACGGCATGATCGAGGCCGCGTTCCTGACGATGGGCCAGAACTGCACGGCGGGCTCCCGCATCCTGGTCCACCGGAGCATCGCCGACGACGTCCTGGCCCGGTTCACGGTCGCCGCGAGGGACCTGGTCATCGGCGACCCGGCCGACCCCCGGACGCACATCGGACCCCTGGTGAACCGCGCCGCCTTCGACCGGGTCGCGGGAGCCGTGGAGGCCGCCCGCGCCGAAGGGGCCCACATCCACACCTCGGGTCTGCCCGACGGCCTGCCGCCGCACGGCGCCTACTACCCGCCGACCGTCGTCACCCACGCCCCCGAAGGCAGCGACGTCCTCACCAAAGAGCTGTTCGGGCCGGTTGTGACGCTGCAGACCTTCACCTCGGAGACCGAGGCGATCGCCCTGGCCAACGCCACCGCGTACGGGCTCGCGGCCTCCGTGTGGACCCGCGACCTCGACGCCGCCCTGCGCCTGGCACGAGGCATCCAGGCCGGGGTCGTCTCGGTCAACTCCTACAGCGAAGGCGACATCACGACCCCCTTCGGCGGCTGGAAGGAGTCCGGCTTCGGCGGCGCGGAGAAGTCCACGAACGCCTTCGAACAGTGGACCAGGGAGAAGACCGTCTGGATCCGAAGCCGCTGAGCGACCGATGAGCAGGGGGCGTTCGAGGTGCCCCCTGCGGCGTCAGCCCCGGGCCGGCCCCTCGGCGCCCAGCACTTCCTCCCGAAACCGCCGCGAAGAGGTGCCGTGCCATCGGCGCACCGCTCGGCGCAGGGTCCGCTCGTCGGAGAAACCTGCCTGATGGGCGATGTCACGCAGCGTCAGTTCCGGGCGCCGCAGCAACTGTTCGACGCGCTCCCTGCGCACTCCGTCGACGAGAGCCTCGTACGTGGTGCCGCAGTCGGCCAGCCGGCGCCGGAGCGTGCGCTCGCTGGCCGCGTGCCGACGTGCCTGCTCGGCGAACGACGGCACCACCGGGAGGCTCTGCGCGATGGAGATCTCCATGACCTCCAGCAGTTCCTGGTGGTGCCGACGCGAGGCCATCTGCTCGTCGAGCGTCTCCAACGCCGACGCGAACGTCACCGGATCCCGGCCCGGCATCGGCGCCCGGGCCCACCCGGGGTCGATGACGACACGGCTGACCGGGACACCGAAGCGGACCGGACAGCCGAAGAAGGCGCCGTACGGGTCTTTGTGGGCCGGTGCGGGGAAGGCGAACTCCGCGACGCGCGGGGCGAATTCGGGGCCGACCGTCAACCGGGCCAGCGTGACCGCGGAGGTCAGCGCCTCCTCGATCAGGAAGACGGCCACGCCTGGATCCAAGGCCGGATCGGGCAGCTCGGCACGGATGGCGAAGCCGCCGTCCTCCTCGCCCGCCGACCACACCACCATCGCCCCGGACAGATTCTGGTACGTCACCCCGGTCTCGGCGGCCTGCCGCAGGTTCTCCGCGGCCATGAGCGCGAAGCCCAGCAGCCCCCAGGCGGTCAGGTGCTGCGCCGCGCCCACCTTCATACCCAGGTGCTCGTCGCCGGTCAGCTCCAGAGCCCGCCGGATCACCGCGCTGCCCTGACGGTAGGAGACCCTGAGGGCCGCCGAACGCATCAGGGTCTCGTCCAGACCGACCTGCTCCAGATGCGGGCGCAGGTCGACACCGCGCTCGGAGGCGACCGAGGTGAGATAGCGCAGGATGTTCGGCTGGATCGTGGCCGATGTACTGCGACTGGTTCCCGCGGGGGCCGCCGGGACCTCGGCGACGGGCATCGCGCTCACCTCCTGCCTGGGCACACCCATGTCCTGGCTGAGCGCACCCACCGCTTGCCTGGGCGCCCCACTGTAGGCGGGCGGGACCTCGGCGGCACCGGGTCTGGCCGCTGAAGTCCCCTGTCCGGCCCTTGGCGCCCCTTGCGTCCCGCGTGTTCAGCCCCTGGCGTCCCTCGTGTCCCTCGCGTTCGGCCCCTGGCGCCCGCACGCTCGGATCAGGCCGGTTGCCTGATGCTCTCGATGATCCGGGCGAAGCCCTCCTCCCCGTGGCCGGCGTCGATCTGGCGCCGGACGAGCCGCTGGACCATGTCGACCACATCCGTGCTGATGCCCTGGTCCGCACTGGCGGCCACCAGGTCACCGAGGTCGGAGAACGCGAGACTCTGCTGCCCAGCCACCGTGTAGTCCCCGCCGTCGATGACCTCGGCGAACCCCTGGAAGCCGCCGGTCATGGCCGACAGCCAGGGCGCGGCCAGCGCGGCGAACTCGCCCGCAGTCATGCCGACCGGCGCGACCATGGCGGCGCCGTGCAGGAATCCGGCGAACATGACGTACATGCCGGCGAGCAGGGCGAGGTCGTACAGGGACGCCAGCCCGGCGTCCTCACCGAAGTAGCTGCCGGTACCCCACAGTTCGAGCAGCGGCTTGTACTCGTCGAAGACCTCGGCCGATCCGCTGTAGAGGATCGAGGACCCGGGCCGGCCGATCATGTCCGGCACGGCCATGATTCCGCCGTCCAGATACGCGATCCCTGCCTGGGCGGCCCAGTCCGCCAACTCCCGTGACTGCGCCGGTGACGTCGTGGTCACGTTGACCACGGTTCGTCCGGCCAGCTCGTCGGAGAGCGGATCGAGCACCTCATGGACCGACGCGTGGTCAAAAAGGCACACGATCACCAGGCGGCCCGCCCGGACCGCGTCCCGGGCGGTGGGGGCCACCTCCGCGCCCTGCGCGGCGAGTTCGTCCGCCTTCCCCGGAGAGCGGTTCCAGCACGTGGTCGCGTATCCGGCCTTCACCAGGGCTCCCGCGAGAGCGGTCCCCATCGCACCAAGCCCGAGAACACTCACCCGGGCACTGTTGTCGGTCGTCATTTTCGGCGTTTCCCCTCGTGTTTGTGGTTCGGTTCGATCCTCTCCGGGGCCGGTAGGGTTGACCAGTACGGACTAATTAGTCGGGTACTCACCTGTTGGTAAGTACCTCGTGGGTTCTTGGGTTCTCGGGTCTTGGGGGACGGATGGCGACTTCGGCACGGCGTGGTCCGTACTTCTGCGGCATCGACGCGGCCATGGACGTGGTCGCCGGCAAGTGGAAGTCGCTGATCCTCTGGGAGCTGGACCACTACGGGGTCCGCCGGTTCGCCGAGCTGCGCCGTGGACTGCCGGGCGTCAGCGAGAAGATGCTGATTCAGCATCTGCGGGAGATGGAGGAGGACGGGCTCGTCCATCGTGAGGTGTACCGGGAGGTACCGCCGAAGGTCGAGTACTCCCTGACGGAGCACGGCGTCTCGCTCAACGCCGCCCTGGCCTCCCTCGGGGCATGGGGCACCGAACGTATCCGGCGGATCGGCGCCGAGAAGGTCCCCGTCGACGCCGCGGGGACCTCTCAGAGCTAAGCACCTGTACTGCCGGGCAGGCTCAACCGGCTTCCGGCAGGGCGCGGTTGAGGATCGCGTCCAGGTCGGCGGAGGCGGGGAGCGTACCGAAGGCGTGTCCCCAGTCGCCGCCGAGCCGGGTCGCGCAGAAGGCGTCGGCGACAGGCGCCGGGGCGTGACGGACCAGGAGCGAGCCCTGCAGGGCCAGCGCCATGAGCTCCACCAGCCGGCGGGCGCCCGTCTCAGCGCCGTCCGGGTCGGACAGCTGGTCCTTGAGCCGGAGCACGGCCGCGTCGAGCCGGGCGTCCGCCCCGTGCGCCAGGGCGAGTTCGGCGAACAGGGCCTCGCCGGTGTCGGGAGCTCGGCCGAGGGCGCGCAGCACATCGAGGGCGTTGACGTTGCCCGACCCCTCCCAGATGGAGAGCAGCGGCGCCTCGCGGTAGTGGCGGGGCATGCCCGACTCCTCCACATAGCCGTTGCCGCCCAGGCACTCCAGTGCTTCGGCGGTGAAGGCCGGGCCGCGCTTGGTCACCCAGTACTTGCCGACGGCGGTGGCGATCCTGCGGAACGCCGTCTCCTGCGCGTCGCCGCGGATCGAGCGGTCGGCGGCTCCCGCGAGCCGCAGGGTGAGCGTCGTGGCGGCCTCGGACTCCAGCGCCAGATCGGCCAGTACGTTCCGCATGAGGGGCTGGTCGATCAGCAGCGCCCCGAAAGCGCCGCGGTGCTTCGTGTGGTGGCCCGCCTCCACGAGGGTCTTGCGCATCAGCGTCGCGCTCATCATCACGCAGTCCAGACGCGTGCAGTTGACCATCTCGATGATCGTCTTCACGCCCTGGCCCTCGGGGCCGACCAGCCAGGCGACGGTGTTGTCGAACTCCGGCTCCGAGGAGGCGTTGGAACGGTTGCCGAGCTTGTCCTTGAGCCGCTGGATACGGAACGTGTTCCGGGTGCCGTCCGGCAGGATCCGCGGCACGAGGAAGCAGGACAGGCCGCCGGGCGCCTGGGCGAGGACCAGGAACACATCGCACATCGGCGCCGACGTGAACCACTTGTGGCCGCGCAGCGTGAACACGCCCGGCTCGGCCGTCGGCGCGGCCACCGTCGTGTTGGTACGGACGTCCGAGCCGCCCTGCTTCTCCGTCATCCCCATCCCCGCGAGCAGCCCGCGCTTCTCGCCGGGGACGCGCAACCCCGGATCGTAGACCCGGCTGACCAGCAGGGGTTCATAGACCGCGGCCAGCTCGGGCTGCCGCCGCAGGGCGGGTACGGCGGCGTACGTCATCGAGGTGGGGCAGCCGTGTCCGGCCTCGGTGTGGCCCCACACCAGTCCGCCGGCGGTACGGGCGACATGGGCGCCGGACCTGTCGTCCGCCCAGGGCGAGGCGGCCAGGCCCTCGGCCACCGCCACTCCCATCAGCCGGTGCCAGCTCGGGTGGAACTCGACCTCGTCGATCCGGTTGCCGTAGCGGTCGTGCGTACGCAGTTCCGGCTCGTGGCGGTTGGCCTGCTCGCCCCACAGTTGGGCCTCTTCACCACCGGCCAGGCGACCCAGACGTCGTACGTCCTCCTCGGCCCAGCCGGCGCCCTCGCGGCGCAGCCCCTCCAGCAGGGCCGCGTCGTCGGAGGCGTCGTAGGGAGTGAGGGGCGGGGCCTGGTTGGTGACGTCGTGCGTGGCGGACTGCTCGGGCGCGAGTATCGGGACCATGCGGCCAGTGTTGCACTATCTCTGCGACCGCATCAAGGATGTAACACGCTCTTTGCTGGGCCGCTTGCCGCTTGCCGCTTGCCGCTTGCCGCTTGCCGCTTGCCGTGCTGGAGGGCTGGAGGGCTGGAGGGCTGGCTGGGCCGCTTGTGGGGCGCGTTCCCCGCCCACGCGAGCGGCACCGAACGCGTACCTGGCACGGCCTCACCCGCGTCCGTCTCGCCCGACCGGGCACAATGCGATCCATGCGGTCCTTGCGGATGAACGCCACCCAGTCGCCGGGCGACGTCGAACTGCGCCCACTGTCGGCGCGGTCGGTCGTCCTGAGCCTGCTGCTCGGCGTGCATCCGCCGGAGATTCCGGTGCGGGACCTGGTCCGCAGCGTCGAACCCTTCGGTATCGCCGGCTCCACGCTGCGGGCCGCGCTCAGCCGGATGGTGACCGCGGGCGACCTGGACCGCGCCGACGGGGTCTACCGCCTCAGCGAACGGCTCCTGGAACGCCAGCGCCGCCAGGACGACGCGGTTCACCCGAGAACCAGGGCCTGGGACGGATCGTGGGAGACCGTCGTCGTCACCGCGACCGGCCGCGGACCCGCCGAACGGGCCGAACTGCGCGCCGAGTTGTCCCGCCTGCGACTTGCGGAACTGCGCGAGGGCGTCTGGCTCCGCCCGGCCAATCTGCGACGCCCCTGGCCGACCCACCTCGCAGACCTCACCCAACGCTTCACCGCACGCCCCGAACAGCCCGACCGCGTCCTGGCCGCGACCCTGTGGCCGCTCGACGACTGGGCCCACACCGCGGGCGCACTACTGACCCACGTGGACCGACTGACCCACCCGGCCGACCGCTTCGCCACCTTCGCGGCCATGGTCCGCCACCTGGTGACCGACCCCGTCCTCCCCGACGACCTCCTCCCCACCCCCTGGCCGGCGCCGGCCCTGCGCGCCGCCTACACCGACTACCAACGAGAGGTGACGGAGGCACTGCACCGGGAACCGGCGTCCACGGAAGGTCTCGACTGATGGCGGCCGGCCTGGGGGAGCCGTTGTCCGAGGCGCTGGCCCGGACGGATCCCCTGGTGCCGTCAGAGGGGTGAGGCGGTGCCGCGGTTGGGGTGGTCGGGGTCTCCGTCGTCGGTGTCGGCGTCGGTCGTGTTGGTGGGTGGGGGAGTGGTGAGTTCGGCGACCGCTGCTGCCAGTTGTTGTTGGAGTGGTTCGGGGAGGGGGTCGCCCTGGACGGCGCCCACCATGTCCTCGGCGAGGTGGTGGAGCTTGGTGTTGGTGTTCTGGGAGACCGCCACCAGGACGTTCCAGGCGTTCTCCGGGCTCAGGCCGAAGGAGGCCATCAGGACTCCGCGGGCCAGGTCGATGACCGGCCGGGTCTGCATGGCGCGCTTGAGCTGGACGACTTCCGCGCGCAGGTCCCGCTCGGCATCGTCGGGCAACGCGTCCTCCTCCGTGGGGCGTTGTTTCCGATCGGGGCGCGCGTCCTGGTCCGGAAGGGCTGCCACCGCCCTGGCAGCGTCACCTGTGGGCGCGTACGTGGGCGCGAACAGCGACGACGTCTCGGTGAGGGCGAGCAGTCGCTCGACCACCGGGCCGGCAGCCTGGACGACGACGGTCTTGGCGTCCTTCAGCGCACGTCGACGCAGGCGCAGCAGGACATTGAGGCCGGAGCAGTCGCAGAACTCGACTCCGCTCAGATCGAGATCCACGCCGGTGACCGACCCGGCGAGGGCTCGACGCAGCTCCTGCTTCAGCAGCTGTTCGCCGTCGAGGTCGATCTCACCGGCGATCACGACGGCTGTACGCGCGCCGACCTGGTGTGCCTCGATCTTCAGGGACGCCGACGGACGCCCCCTCGCCGCGATGACCGATGCCGCGCAGACGGGCTCGTACCCGCTCTCGAACTGCGCGGAGAGTGCAGTGTCTTGCATGGCAGCCGCTCCTGAGGCGTCCGGCCGTCTTCAACTCCCCCAGGCTCAGCTCCCGAGCGTCACCCGTCAAGTGATACATGAAAATTCTTTCGTGCTTTTGAATGCGTGAATGGCAGGTCCTATGCTGTGGCGCATGGGTGGAGTACCTGAGACACATTCCGGCTGGACCTTCCTCACCAACCACGCCCGCGTACTGGCTGCCATCGCCGACGATCAGAACACCCGCATCCGGGACATCGCCGCACGCTGCCGGCTCACGGAGCGGGCCGTGCAGAAGATCATCGCCGATCTGGAACAGGGTGGTTATCTCACCCACACCAGGCAGGGGCGCACGAACGAGTACCGCATCGAGCCTGGGACCGGCCTGCGCCACCCGGCCGACGCCGGGCTGTCGGTCGCGGGTCTGCTCTCCGCACTGGCGCGGCACGACGCCGAGCGCGACACCAGATCTCAGCGACTGCAGACGGCATCCGTCTCCGAGCAGGGTTCCCCCGCCGACGAGTGACGAGTGGCGCCGGGGCCGATCGGAGCACCGCAAGATCGACTGGTGAGGCCGGACGCTCAGGACTACCGTCGGTACAGCGAACGTCGACCCTCACGTCGTCGTACACGCAGGACAAATGCCATGACGGGCCCTCGGACGACACCCTCGGAAACTGCCAAGTCCCCGGAGCGGGGCCGCGGCAGAGGGATCGCACTACTCGTCATCGCCTCCTGCCAGCTGATGGTGGTCCTCGACATCACCATCGTGAACATCGCCCTTCCGCACATCCAGAGCTCGCTCGGCTTCTCGACCGAGAGCCTGTCCTGGGTGATCAACGCCTACACACTGACCTTCGGCGGTCTGCTCCTGCTCGGCGGGCGGTTGGGCGACATCCTCGGCCGTCGCCGCGTCTTCATGTTCGGCGTCCTGCTCTTCGTGCTCGCCTCCCTGCTCGGCGGACTCTCGCAGGAGTCCTGGCAGTTGCTCGCGGCACGCGCGCTGCAGGGCGTCGGCGGCGCCATCGCGTCCCCGACGGCCCTCTCGCTGATCACCACGACGTTCGAGGAAGGGCCCGAGCGGAACAGGGCGTTCGGCGTGTTCGCCGCGGTCTCGGCCGGCGGCAGCGCGATCGGCCTGCTGGCGGGCGGACTGCTCGTGGAGTGGCTCGACTGGCGCTGGGTCCTCTTCGTCAACGTGCCCATCGGCCTGCTGATCGTGCTGGCGACGCCCCGCTACATCCGGGAGTCCGAGCGCCATCCGGGCCACTTCGACATCCTCGGCGCGCTCACTTCCACCGCCGGCATGGTGATGCTCGTCTACGGCTTCATCCGCGCCTCGGAGGACGGCTGGAGCGACGGCCTGACGCTCGCGTCCTTCGCGGCGGCCGTCGTGCTCCTCGCCGCGTTCATCACCGTCGAGCGCCGGTCGAAACAGCCCATCACGCCCCTGTGGATGTTCCGCGACCGCAACCGGGCGGGCGTCTACGCGATCATGCTGAGCCTGGCCGCGGCGATGTTCGGGATGTTCTTCTTCCTGACGCTCTTTGTGCAGAACATCCTGGGCTTCAGCCCGCTGGAGGCCGGTCTCGCCTTCCTGCCGGTGAGCGCGATCATCGCCATCGGCGCGGGATTCGCCTCACAACTGCTGCCCAAGTGGGGGCCCAAGCCCTTCATGACGGTGGGCGCGGTCCTGTCCGCCATCGGACTCGGCTGGCTGACCCTGACCGAGGTCGACAGCACGTACGCGGGCAGCATCCTCGGCCCCATGCTGGTCTTCGGCTTCGGCATGGGTCTCAACTTCGTGTCGCTGACGCTGATGGCGGTCTCGGGAGTGGAGTCGCAGGACGCGGGAGCGGCCTCCGGAATCCTCAACGCCACCCAGCAGGTGGGCGGTTCGCTCGGCCTGTCGGTCCTGGTGACCGTCTTCGGTACGGCCAGCCGCAACGAGGCCACCGATCAGGTCGGCGACTTCATGGCGGAGGCGACCCCGGCCCAGCGCCTCGAGTTCCGCAGAACCGGCGAACTCCCGTCGCCCTGGAGCGACCAGGTGCTGACCTCGGGCATCTCGGGCGCGTTCATCGTCGCGGCGATCATCGCCGTCGTGGGCGCCCTGATCGCCCTGATCGTCATTCAGGTACGCCCCGGCGACCTGGAGCGCCTCCAGGGAAACGGTGCCATGGCGCCCGTGGCCTCCGGGGATTCCTCGGAAACCGGGGACGTGCACGAGAGCCCCGCCGACGCGAGCGAACGGGCTTCGGACGCCTCGGAGTCCCGCGAGGATCCGCCTTCGCGCGACTGAGCCTCAGAGGATCCTCCCTCCCACGGCTGAGCCTCAGGGCAGCGGCTGTTCCGTCCAGATGACCTTGCCCGCGGGGGTGTAGCGGGTGCCCCAGCGTTCGGCGAGCTGGGCGACGAGGAACAGACCGCGTCCGCCCTCGTCCGTGCTGGCCGCGTACCGCAGGTGCGGCGAGGTGTTGCTGCCGTCGAAGACCTCGCAGATCAGGCTGCGGTCGCGCAGCATACGGACCTGGATGGAGCCGGTGCCATACCTGATCGCGTTGGTGACCAGCTCGCTGAGCATCAGCTCGGTGGCGAACGCCAGGTCGTCCAGCTCCCACTCCGCCAGCTGCCGGGTGACCGCCGCGCGCACCTCGCCGACGGCGGCCGGGTCGGACGGCACCTGCCACTCCGCGATGCGGTCCGCTCCGAGGGCACGGGTGCCGGCGACGATCAGCGCGATGTCGTCGCTGGGCCGGTCGGGGAGGAGGGCGTTGAGGACGCCCTGACAGGTGTCCTCCGGTGACCGGTCGGCGCCGCCCAGCGCGGTACGCAGCAGCTCAAGGCCGACGTCGATGTCCCGATCCCGGTCCTCGACGAGCCCGTCCGTGTAGAGAACCAGGCGGCTGCCCTCGTCCAGCGTGAGTTCGGCCGTCTCGAAGGGGAGGCCGCCGAGACCGAGCGGCGGGCCCGCGGGCACCTCGGGGAACTCCACGCTGCCGTCGGGGCTGACAACGGCCGGCGGTGGGTGGCCCGCCCGGGCGACGGTGCACTTCCGGGAGGTCGGGTCGTAGACGGCGTACAGACAGGTGGCGCCGGTGATCGCGGCGCTGCTGTCCTCCGCGGCCTCGTCCTGGTCGATGCGGCCGACCAACTCGTCGAGGAGTCCGAGCAGCTCGTCGGGCGGCAGGTCGAGCGCGGAGAAGTTGTGCACGGCGGTCCGCAGCCGCCCCATCGTCGCCGCGGCGTGCAGCCCGTGGCCCACGACGTCGCCCACGACGAGCGCGACCCGGGCGCCGGACAGCGGCAGTACGTCGAACCAGTCGCCGCCCACCCCCGCCTGCGCGGGCAGATAGCGGTAGGCGATGTCCAGGGCGCTCTGCTCGGGCAGATTGCGGGGCAGCAGACTGCGCTGCAGTGTCACTGCCATGGTGTGCTCGCGCGTGTAGCGGCGCGCGTTGTCGATGGAGACCGCGGCACGGGCGACCAGCTCCTCGGCGAGGGCCAGCTCCTCCTCGTCGAACGGCTCGGGCTTCTCCGAGCGCCAGAAGTTGACCACGCCCATCACCAGGTGCCCGACCCGCACCGGAACGATGATCAGCGAGTGGATCCCGTACTCCACGACCTGCGCGGTGCGCTCCAGATCCTGTGCGAGCCACCCCGGAGCCTCCCGAAGGCTGGGCTCGACCACGGCCTGGCCGGTGCCGATGCTGCGGGCCTGCGGCGAGGACTCGACGAATCTGATCCGCTCGCCCACCGGATAGAGGGGAGCGTCCTTGCGGATACCGCTGAACGCCGTACGGCGCAGATCGGTGCCCGCCTCCGGCTCCTCGCCGCTCAGCACGGCGTCGGCCAGGTCCACGGTGACGTAGTCCGCGAACCGCGGTACCGCCACCTCGGCCAGTTCCTCGGCGGTACGGGTCACGTCCAGGCCCGTGCCGATGCCCACCCCGGCGTCGTACAGGAGCTTCAGGTGCTCCCGGGCCACCTCGGCCTTTCCGGACAGGGCACGCAGCTCGGTGGAGTCGCGGAGTGTCGCGACGCTGCCGGCCGGGCCGCCCTGGAGGTCCGTGGGCCGTTGGTTGATCGCCAGCAGCCGGTCGCCGACCAGGTGCACCTCGTCCGTCGCGACACGCCCCGAGGCCAGCAGACCGGCCGTGTCCGTGTCCAGGCCCAGTTCGAGGACATGCCGTCCCTCGGCGTCCCGGGGAAGATCCAGCAGCCGGTGCGCCTCGTCGTTGGCGAGCAGCAGCCGTCCCTCGCCGCTGGCGATGATCACGCCTTCCCGGACCGCGTGCAGCACCGCGTCGTGGTGCTCGTACATCCGGGTCATCTCGAACGGGCCCAGCCCGTGTGTCTGGCGCAGCAGCCGTCTGCTCACCAGCGCGGTCCCGCCCAGGGCCAGGGCGAGTGCCGCGGCCGCCGCGGTCAGCAGGAGCGGGAGCTGCCGGTCCGCGACACCGCCGACGTTCTCGGTCGTGATGCCCGCCGACACCAGGCCCACGACCTTGCCGTCGTCCGACTTGACGGGAACCACGGCCTGCACCAGCGGCCCGATCGTTCCCGTGATCTCCTCGGTGAAGGAGCGGCCCTCCAGCGCGGGTTCGAGGGTCCCGACGAACTTCTTGCCGATCCGGTCGGGCTTGGGGTGGGTGTAGCGGACCCCGTCGGTGTTCATCACCACGATGAAGTCCACCTTGGACTGCTCACGGGCCGCCTCGGCCCGCGGCTGCAGCACCGCGGTGGGATCGGAGGCGCTCAAGGCGTCGCGGGTGCCGGGAGCGTTGGCGAACGTCTCGGCGACGGCCAGCGAACGGTTGGTGGCCTCCTGGGTGCTGTCGTGCCGCACCTGCAGCACCAGGGCCACCACCGCGGCCACGACCAGCAGCAGCACGATCACCACTTGGAAGACGAACACCTGGCCGGCGACACTGCGCCCGCCCAGCGCCGACCGCAGCCCCGCCGAGGGCCCGTGCCCGCCGTCGTGGGCCCCCCGAGGATCGACTGGATGGCGCGGCGTCTGCCGTGCCCGCCGCGCATGCGCTCGCCGAGGGCGGTCACGCCTGCGCCGCGCACGCAGGCCGCCCGGGCGGGGGGTCGACCGAGCCCAGGATCGACCCAAGAGTCGCACCATAAGCCCATGTCTACACTGCCGGGCGCCATGAGGCGAGAGGGTCATGCCGCACGAGGGGCGACGGCCCGGGCCGAGTGGCCCAGACCAATGGCGGAAGGACACCCTCAGGTCCGTGCGGCGGCCCGGCTCGCGGACGCGGGGCGGTGCGTGGTGGCCGCGGCCCGGTGCCGATGATCCCGGGCCGACCGATGCTGCCGTCGGCGCGATCTCGCCGCATCATGGAGAGGGGTTCCATTTGCGCGCATTTGTTCCTCAAGTGCGGGAGGCCGTCATGCACACCCCGGACCGGTACCGGCTGACCTTCACCCATGAGGGATCGGGCGTCGGCGCGACCACGGACAAGGTGGTCGTCGAACGGACCGACACCCTGGGGCCGGGCGGAAACCCGGTCTACTGCGATCCCACCGGCATTCTCCGTGCCGAGATCAGCCCGGCGGGGGAGGTACGGATGCTGGCCAGCGGCGGCTACCAGTCGCCCCTCCCACCGTCCGCGGAACCGCTCCGGCAGCCCTGAGGAGAGCTCGGGGAACCCCAGGCGGTCCCTGGTCCCTGGTTCCCGGTTCCTGTGTTCTGCGTCCTGGGCGAGCTCTAGACGAGGAGCAACGCGGCGGCGCTGCTCGCGCCGAGAGAGGCGCCCGCCACCGTCTGCGCGGTGGAGTGGTAGCCGAGCGCGACCCGTGACCAGCACACTCCGACCACGAGGACGTACGCGGCGAGCCACCAGGCGGTGTGCGTGGCGGCGAGCATCGCCACGACCGCCGAAGCGACGGCGGAGTCCACGCTGATCTTCCACGCCGTGTTCACGGCGAGCAGCACGATCGTCGTGGCCCACAGCCCCAGCATCGCGACCAGGATCCCCGTGGGTGCTCCGCCGAGGAGCATGACCAGGGTCCCGAGCCCGAGGGAGCCGAGGATCACGAAGAAGATCGGTGCCCGCTGCGTACGGTCCACCACGTGCCGGTCGCCCCAGGTGCCGCGCCCGCGCTCCCACTGGATGTACGCGGCCGGCACGATCCCCGCGCACAGGGCGCCGAGCAGACCCCACGGAACGCCGGTCCAGTCACGCGCGGCGGCGGCTCCGATCCCGGTCATTCCGGCGACCAGGACATTGCGGGGCTGAAGGACGTCGGTCACGACGCGGGCGCTTCTCATGCACTCGGCTCACGGGTTCCGGGGTGGGCGGGGGATGGGTGATCGGGCAGCGGCCCAGCATGTCATGTACGGCACGGCGCGATGTGCCTGGCCGAAAGCACCGTTGGTCCTGTGCGGAGTCCCGGTTAGCGTGCTTTTCAACCGATCATCAGGGGGAAACGGCATGTCAGCAGGGCCTGTTGTCGATCTGCAGCAACTCGGAGGGGACTTCGCCCGCGATCCGTATCCCGTCTACGCCGAACTCCGTGCGGCCGGACCCGTGCACCGGGTGCTCGACACCGACGGCGAGGAGGTGTGGTTCGTCGTCGGGTACGACGCGTGCCGTGCCGCCTTCACCGACCCCCGGCTCAGCCGGGACTGGCGCAAGTCCGGAAACATCGGCCAGATCGTCAACACCGAGCAGGACCAGCCGGCGCTCGCCCACATGCTGATGTCGGACCCACCGGACCACACCCGGCTACGGCGGCTGGTGGCAAGGGAGTTCACCCCACGCCGTATCGACGCCCTGGCGCCACGGGTCCAGCAGATCGCCGACGAGTTGCTGGACGCGATGCTCGCGGGGGAGGAACGGCAGGCGGATCTGGTGGCCTCCTTCGCCTTTCCCCTGCCCATGACCGTCATCTGCGAACTGCTCGGCGTGCCCGCGCTCGACCGGGACGCCTTCCGCGCCTGGTCCAACGAGATGGTCGCCCGTACGAGTCCGGAGTCGGAGGCACGCGCCTACCAGGAGATGCCGGCGTACCTCGCCGAACTGGTCGCGGCCAAGCGGAGCCGGCCGGGCCAGGACCTGCTGAGCGCGATGATCCACACCGTGGACGAGGGCGGTGACCGGCTCTCGCCCGACGAACTCATCGGCATGTGCGTGCTGTTGCTCATCGCCGGCCACGAGACCACGGTCAACCTGATCGGCAACGGCATGCGGGCACTGTTCGCGCATCCCGGCCAACTGGCCGACCTGCGCGCCGACTTCGGTCTGCTGGAAGGCGCGATCGAGGAGATGCTGCGCTACGACGGGCCGGTGGAGAACTGTACGGACCGACTGGCACTGGAGGACGTGGAGATGGGCGGGGTGACCATCCCCGCCGGCTCCACCGTCCTGATCGCCATGGCGGGCGCCGGCCGTGATCCGGAACGCTTCCAGCAGGCCGACCGGTTCGACATCCGCCGGGACTCCCGCGGCCACATCGCCTTCGGCCACGGCCTGCACTACTGCCTGGGCGCCCCGCTGGCCCGGCTGGAGGGCCGCATCGCGATCCGCACCCTCCTGGAACGCTGCCCGGACCTGAGGCTGGACGCCGACGAGACCGAGTTGCCGTGGATGCGGGGGCTGTTGATCAGGGGTGCCCGCGAACTTCCCGTTCGCTGGTGACCGTCGGCGCACCACGCCGGTGACCGCCGACGGGCCGGCCCTCATCGGTTACCGGCAGTAACTGAACCGCTCTTGCCGAACTCCGGCCGCCACCAGTACGTACGCGGTGGCACATCCTCGTCGACACCATGACTTCGCGGCGCCCGGCAGGTCTGTCTGCCGGGCGCCGCAAGGCGTTTCCCGGTCGGTGCCCGCTTCTTGGCGATGAAGGCGGCGCAGACGCGACGCGCGCTCGCCGCCGCTCTCTGGGGTAAGGTCCTCGTCACTTCGGAGGCGCCCGTATCTCTCCGTCACATTGTCCGGCCGTGTACACCTGCCGGACGAGGAGGGCGTACGCGGACGAGGAGCAAGAAGCCGTATGGCGCCCTCGGGTGGGCTGGTTCATGAGAGGTTTCTATGAATCCGCGGGACGTTTGAACACTCGGGGCCTCCCCTCCGTATAGGGCGGGGGATTGCCATGCCGGCTCCGGCCAACAGAAGCGTAGGAGTAGATCCTTGGGACGCAACACGCGCAGACGCCCAACAGGCGCACGACGCGCGACCATTGGGGCGGTCGCGCTGATGCTGGGGGGAGGTGGGCTGGTAGCGGCGAACGTCTACGCGACGGCCTCCGAGAGTGGTCAGAGCCAGGCCGGTCAGGTCCTGGCCTCGGGAGCCGCCACGATCGACTGCCCGGACGTGGGCAGCCAGCTGACCGCGGTGCCGGACGAGGCGAAGGCCGAGGTCGACAAGGAACTCGCCCTCCTGGACAAGCAGATCGCCGAGGCCTACCAGCGGTTGCAGCAGTCGACGCAGGCCATCCAGCAGGACGGCGCCTTCGCCGAGAACTCGATCATGAACCCGCTGAAGGAGAAGCGAGCCGCGACCATCGAGCGGATCGCGATAGCCGTCGACCGGGTGGGGGACCGTCCGCAGGGTCTTGAGGCCTTCGCCGCCTGCATACTTCGCGCCTCGGGCAACCAGGGCGAACAGGGCGGCGACGGACAGAACGGCGACCAGGGCGGCGAAGGCCAGCAGGACGGCGCCGACCAGGGCGGTCAGGGCCAGGACGGCCAGAACCAGGGCGAAGGCCAGGACAACGGCCAGAACCAGGACAACGGCCAGGGTCAGGGCGACGAGCAGGGCGATCAGCAGGGCGGCAACGGCGGCCAGGCCGGCAACGGCCCGGTGGCGGCCGACTTCGTGGACATCAAGTCGGTCCAGCCCAACGTGCAGAGCCCGCGCAAGCAGGGCAACGCCTCCCGCGGCACCTTCAGCACCTCCTGCGGTGTGAACGCGAACGGCCTGTTCAACTCCGACAACGTGATCGTGGCCCCCGGTGTCACCAACGGCGCCCACCACTTCCACGACTACGTCGGCAACCAGGACAACAACGCCTTCGCGAGCGACCAGGACCTGGCCAACGGCGACACGTCCTGCGAGAACAAGGACGACAAGTCCTCGTACTTCTGGCCCGTGATCCGTCTGCAGAACGGCGCTCAGGAGCAGGACGCGGGCTCTCCCGGCGGCGGCATCGAGGGCAACGCCGGTGAGATCGTCACGCCCAAGCAGGTGACCATGACCTTCGTGGGCAACCCGCAGAGCAAGGTCACCGAGATGCCGAAGCTGCTGCGCATCATCACCGGTGACGCCAAGGCGTTCGTGAACGGCACCGCCAACGCCAATGCCTCATGGAGCTGCACCGGGTTCGAGGACCGGCAGCTGAAGGACAAGTACCCGCTCTGCCCCCAGGGCAGTGACGTGGTCCGCACCTTCAAGTTCCAGAGCTGCTGGGACGGCAACAACATCGACAGCGCCAACCACCGCACCCACGTGGCCTTCGCCGACGCCAACGGCGTCTGCGCGAACGGCTTCAAGGCCATCCCGCAGCTCGTCCAGCGGATCGTCTACGACGTCGACGCGCCCAGCCTGAACGACGGCGGCAGGACCACCCCGCTGTTCGCGGTCGACTCCTTCCCGGAGCAGTTGCACAAGCCGGTCACCGACCACGGCGACTTCATCAACGTCTTCGACGAGGACCTGATGGGGGAGATGGTGGACTGCATCAACGGAGGCCGGAAGTGCGACGCCGCCGACGGTGCGGGTGACGGCGCCGGCGAGGAGCCGGGCAACTCCCCGTCGCCGACGCCCACGAACCCGCCCGGCGGGAACAACGGCGACGACGACCCCGCGGACAACGGCAACGGGAACGGCGGCGACAACGGCAACGGCGGCGAGAACACCCCGTCGCCCACGGCCACCGCCCCGTCCGGTGGGAACAACCAGGACGAGGACCCCGCCGACAACGGCGCCGAGAACACTGAGAAGCCCTCCACCGACAGCACGCAGGCCCCCGACCCCGCCGCCGGCGAGGACAAGGGCGACGCCGAAGCGGTGCCGAAGGCCGAATCGTCCCCGTCGGCCGTCCAGAGCGACGCGGCCGCGGCGACGGGTGGCGACGACGATCTCGGCGGCGCCGTACCGGGCCCCGAGCCGTCGGGCGCCTCGGTGCTCGAACCGCAGGCGACCTCGGGCGGACTCGCCGACACCGGGACGCAGTTGTGGCCGGCCGCGGCCGGAGCGCTGCTCCTGCTCGCGGGCTTCGTACTGCTCCGCCGTATCAACAGCAGGCAGACGTGACGTGGTAGCGCCAGAACGGGCTCGCGCCACAACGCGGTAGCACCACAACGCGGTAGCACCGCACCGAAGTAACGCCGTATCGCAGTAACGGCATCGAGGAGCTGGCCGGGGAAACCCGGTCGGCTCCTCGCTCGTTCACGGGCCCGTGCCGATGACCTCGGCGACGAAGCTCGCCAGCTGCTTCCGCATTTCCTCCCGGGGTACGCCCTTCTGACCGGCCAGGTGCTCGACGAGGTCGGCTCGGACGGTGGCGAGCAGCGCGTGCGCGGTGAAGTCGCTGTTGGTGAGGCCGGGAATCTGCTCCAGCGCGGACCGGAGCAGGCTGTGCCATCGCTCGTAGTGATCCGCCTGGTAGGGGCTGTCGCTGCCGGTCGCCTCCAGGGCCAGCGCGAGATGGCGGTTGTCGAGCTTGAAACACAGGAGGGCGTCGAGCAGGGCGGGTACGCGCTGAAGCGGGGGAGTGTCGGGCCTCAGTGGCGGTGGGCCCTCCTCGACGGCGCTCCCGACCGGTTCGAGTCGCGTCGCGTACAGCGCCCGGATCAGTCCGGTGCGGTCGCCGAAAGCGCGGAAGAGGGTTCCCTTGCCGACGCCCGCCGCCGTCGCGATGTCGGCCATGGTGACGTCCTCGGGGCTCTCGCACTCGGTGAAGAGCGTGTCGGCAGCCGCGAGTACGGCAACCCGGTTACGGGCCGCGTCCTTGCGTGGTCTGCGCTCGGTCATGCTGCTCCTCCATTTGCAAAGCGGACCTCGGGTCCGTATCGTCAATCGAAACGGACCGCTGGTCCGTATCGTACTGGACGGAGAAGCGCATGCCCGCGAACACTTCACTGGCAGATACCTCACCAGCAGATACCTCACCGGCAGATCTGTACCGCCACAGCCTGCGGCTGCTGCTGGACAAGAACATCCCTGCCTGGGTCGACCTGTGGGCCGAGGACGGCATTCTGGAATTTCCCTTCGCGCCCCAGGGCTGGCCCGGGCGGCTGGAGGGCAAGGAGGCCATCGCCGCCTACATGCGCCGCTATCCCGATCACATCGACCTGCACGACATCCCCGACCTGCGGATTCACCAGACCACCGAGTCGGACGTCATCGTGGTGGAGATGCGCGCTGTGGGCCGCCTGGTGGAGACCGAGGGCCCCTTCGACATGACCTACATCGCCGTCGTGACCGTCCGGGACGGGCTCATCTCCTCCTACCGCGACTACTGGAACCCGCTCGCCGTTCAGGAACCCGGCGTCGACTTCACCGCGAGCGGCACCCGATGAGCAGCACGGGCGCGACTCTGGTCATCGGTGCCACCGGCACGACCGGCAGCCGTACCGCCGCGCAGCTGATCGCCGCCGGCCATCGCGTCAAGGCCGCAAGCCGTCGCGCGACCCCGGTGCCGGGCGCGGAACCGGTCCGCTTCGACTGGGGCGATCCCGGGACCCATGCCGACGCACTCGACGGAGTCGACCGCGTCTTCCTCATCCCGCCCCTCGGCGACTCCGACCCGGCCTCGGTCATGGTGCCCTTCCTGCGGCGGGCCCGTGCCGCCGGGGTGCGCCGTGCGGTGCTCCTCAGTTCCTCGGCCATATCCGAGGGCGGCCCGGCGGTGGGAATGGTGCATCAGGCACTGCCCGGTCTGTTCGACGAGTGGGCGGTGCTGCGGCCCTCGTGGTTCATGCAGAACTTCACCGGAGCGCACGCCCACGGCGAAAGCATTCGAGCGGACGGCACCATCCTGACCGCGGCCGGGGCCGGCCGTGTCGGCTTCGTCGACGCCGACGACATCGCCGCCGTCGCCGTACGAGCCCTCACCGACGACCGCGCCCCCAATGCCGGACTGGTCCTGACCGGTCCGCAGGCGCTCGGTTACGACGACATCGCCGCGATCGTCACGGAGGTCACCGGTCGACCTGTGGTCCACCATCGGCTGACCCATGAACAGCTGCGCGACCGACTCGCGGCCTTCATGCCGCTGGAGTTCGCCACGCTGCTGGCCGACATGGACCGCGCCATAGCCGGTGGAGCCGAGGACCGCACCACCGGCACCGTCCAGCTCCTCACCGGCCGCCCGCCGAACGGCTTCCGCGCGGTCGCCGAGCGCGAGTTGAACGATCCGGTCTCCGCGTAGGGGACGGTACGCACCCGTTCGCCGGACACCGGGTCGGCCCGGCGCCCGACGAACCGCGTGCTGTCAGCCGTGATAGCCGATGTAGCCGTTGCCGTCCCGGTCGTTGTTCCTCTTCGTGTAGCTGTGCACGTCCGCACGGCTGCCCGAGGGCTTGTAGAGGTAGATGGTGTCGGCGTCGTTGTTCCACATGAAGTTGCAGTTGTCCCGGTAGACGACATTGTTGGCATCGGAGTCGTTGCCGTTGCCGCCGCGCAACTTCACATAGTCACCGGGCTGGAGATAGTGGTTCACGGTGAAGGCGAAACGGTTGCCGGTCTTGTCCTTGACGACATAACCCTTGAGATTCACGGTCGCCGAGGACGAGTAGTTCTTGATGGTCAGGTATTCCTGATGAGTGTTGCCGGTGGTGCATCTGTTGGAGTCGCTGCCGGGTGCGTCGTACTGGACGCCCCGGACCTTCAACGCCGATGTGTACTCGGCCGCCTGGGCCGGGGCGGCAACGAGAACCGCCAGTGCACCGGCTGTGAAGGACACGGCTATGACAGGGTGCTTTCGCATGGGAATCCCCCTCCTGATCGCTATGAGGCACAGGAGCCTAGCCATGCCGTGAACGAAGTGTGTCGGGTTGGGAGTTATTGCGTTTTCCGTCATGAAAACGTGATAGCGGCGCGAAAGGTCAGAGGTGGGCCGGGCGTCCGGCCCAGGGCGGAAATCCGTTGAAACCTGTCGGTAATGCCCCTGTGGGGTGAATGCCCGCGCTCCTAGCGTGGTGAGCCGTTCCCGCGTACGTCCGGCGGCGCGTTCACACTCCAGGAAAGAGCACAGGCATGCAGTACTTCCTGCCGATCGTCATCGGCGTCGTCTACGCGCTGCTGATGTCCCTCATCCGGGAACCGCACCGGCGGCGATTCAACGCCGTCATGGTCGCGGGGGCGGGCGCCGCGTACCTCAGCGGTGGCGGGATGGGTGGCTGGGAGTTCGCGTTCACGGCGGTCATGGCCTATGTCGCGTACCGCGGTCTCGACTCCTGGACCTTCATCGGTATCGGCTGGCTGCTGCACACCGCGTGGGACGTCGTGCACCACATCAAGGGCAACCCCCTCATCCCCTTCGCCCACGACTCGTCGCTGGGCTGCGCGATCTGCGACCCGGTCATCGCGGTCTGGTGCTTCATGGGAGGCCTGTCACCGCGTGAGCTCCTGCGCAAGGTGCGGTCCGGGAACCGTAAGGACCGCGACGCGAACGTCCCGGCCGACCCGCGCGCCGAGGCGGGGCGGCCGGGACGAGTGGTCCCGCGGGATCAGACCGCCGGGGCCGGGTAGGTCGGGTACTCCACACCGGAGACGTGCTGGACGACCCGGATGACCTGGCACGAGTAGCCGAACTCGTTGTCGTACCAGAGGTAGAGGATCGCGTTGTCGCCGTCGACCTTGGTGGCGCCGGCGTCGACGATCGAGGCGTGGCGCGAGCCGATGAAGTCGTTGGAGACCGCGTCAGGGGCGCTGGTGAAGTCGATCTGGCGCTTGAGCGGCGAGGTCAGCGACACATTGCGGAGGTAGTCGAGGACCTCGTCGCGGGTGGTCTCGCGCCCGAGCCGCAGGCTGAGGATCGCGATCGAGACGTCCGGCACGGGCACACGGATCGAGCTGCCCGTGATCGGCGCCTTGAGGTCCGGCAGCGCCTTGGCGACCGCGGAGGCGGCACCCGTCTCGGTGATGACCATGTTGAGCGGCGCGGAGCGGCCGCGACGGTCGGCCTTGTGGTAGTTGTCCAGCAGGTTCTGGTCGTTGGTGAACGAGTGGACGGTCTCCACGTGTCCGCGCACCACGCCGTACTCGTCCGCCATCGCCTTCAGCGGCGGCACGATCGCGTTGGTGGTGCAGGAGGCGCAGGACAGGATCTGCTCGTCCGGCTTGATCGTGTCGTGGTTGACGCCATGCACGATGTTCGGGACGTCGCCCTTGCCGGGCGCGGTCAGGACGACCTTGTCGATACCGGGCCGCAGGTGCCCCGACAGGCCCTCGCGGTCGCGCCACTTGCCGGTGTTGTCGATGAGGATGGCGTCCCTGATGCCGTACGCCGTGTAGTCGACCTCCGACGGGTCGCTCGCGTAGATCACCTTGATCTCGTTGCCGTTGGCGATGATCGTGCTGTTCGCCTCGTCGACGGTGATCGTGCCCTGGAACTGGCCGTGGATGGAGTCGCGGCGCAGCAGCGAGGCGCGCTTCACGATGTCCTGCTCGCCGCCCCGCCGGACGACGACCGCACGCAGCCGCAGCCCGTTCCCGGAGCCGGTCTTCTCGATGAGCAGGCGGGCGACGAGACGGCCGATGCGGCCGAAGCCGTAGAGCACGACGTCGCGCGGCTCGCGGCGCTCGATCTTGTTGGCGCCGGTGGCGCCGGCGACGGACTCGGCGGTGAACTCGCGCACCGACAGACCGCGGTCGTCGGCCTTGTACGTCGCGGCGAGCATGCCGAGGTCGATCTGCGAAGGCCCGAGATCGAGCTCGGTGAGGGTTTCCAGGAACGGCAGCGTCTCGGTGACCGAGAGCTCCTCGCCGGCTATCTGCCGGGCGAATCGGTGGGTCTTGAGGATGCTGACCACCGACTTGTTCACCAGGGAGCGGCTGTGCAGCAGGATCGTGACGTCCCGCTCCCGGTGCAGCTTCCCGATGAGCGGGATCATCGACTCCGCGATCTCCTCGCGGGTCTTCCAGTTGGTGAACGAGTCGTCATTGACAGTCACAGGTTTATCTTTCGAGCTAGGCGGCGCTCATATGCTAAACCGTCGCCTTTTCGATCATGTCAGCGGCATCGTCGGCGGCATCGGTCGAGCGCATGGCGCGCTCGCTCGCGGTGGCCGGACGGCGTCGCTCAGCGTCCGGGTCCGGCCGGTCCGGGTGTGCCCGGTCCGGGCGCTCCCACGCGCAGCCCGTCCATGACCAGGTCCAGGAGCCGGGTGGCGCGCGGCCGCCAGTCGCCGGCGGGGTCGATCAGCCAGAGGCCGCCGATGGCGAGGATGAAGTCGTCGGCGGTGACCCCTGGGCGGATGGTGCCGGCCTCGTCGTTGGCGCGGAGGAGGAGTTCGGCCGCCTCGGACACCGGGGCGTGCCCCGGCTTCGCCAGGTTCCCCGGGCCGCTCGTCGCCTGCTGGATAGCGTTCGCGAGGCCGGCCTTGGCCATGCCGAACTGGGCGAGCCGGTCCATCCACTCGCGCAGTGCCTGCTCGGGTTCCCGCGTCTCGAGCAACTGGGCCGCGCTGTCGGCGACCTGCTGCATCTCGTGGCGGTAGATCTCGAGGACGAGGGTCTCCCGATTGGGGAAGTTCCGGTAGAACGTGCCCTGCCCGACGCCCGCCTTCTTGGCGATCACGCTGAGCGGGGTGTCCGCGGAGTTCGTCAGCTCGACCAGGGCGACTTCCAGGATGCGTTCGCGATTCCGCTGCGCGTCCGAGCGCTGGGGCGCGCCCTTCTTCGGCTGCACTCGTCCTCCTCGCGGGTCCGTGTCCGAATCCCGACCTTGCTCAACCGGACAACTGTCCGTTACGTTTCCTGTGAGCGGACAACTGTCCGGTTGAGCCCATTCTAGCGCTGGGCACGGCCGGCGTGGGCGCCCGTGACCGTTGTCACCTGCATTTCCCTTCCTGACTCTTCTGCCCGCCGGACGGTCCACCGGACGCGCTCCGGGAACGCGAAAGAAGGCTGATCATGGCCCCAGCCACCCCCTCGACGTACAGCGCCATCAGTCTGAACATCAACGGCGAGAAACACACGCTCTCCGTCGACCACCGAACGACCCTGCTCGACGCCCTGCGTGAGCGCCTCGACATGACCGGCACCAAGAAGGGCTGCGACCAGGGGCAGTGCGGTGCCTGCACCGTCCTGCTCGACGGCCGCCGGTCCGTGTCCTGTCTGCAGCTCGCGGTGGCGGCCGAGGGGCGTGAGATCACCACCATCGAAGGCATGGCCGTGGGCGATCGACTGCACCCGGTGCAGCAGGCGTTCCTCGACCTGGACGGCTACCAGTGCGGCTACTGCACGCCCGGCCAGATCTGTTCGGCGATCGCCGTGATCGAGGAGCACGCGGCGGGCTGGCCGAGCGCCGTCACCGACGACGTCCGGCCCGAAGCCGGACCACCAGCGCTGAGCGCCGAGGAGATCCGCGAGCGGATGAGCGGCAACCTGTGCCGCTGCGGCGCGTATGTGTCGATCGTCGAGGCCGTCGCCCGGGCGGCCGACGCCGAGACGCGGGACGTGACGCGGTCCGTGACGTCCGCGGACCTCTCGCGGGCCGAGGAGGCGGCGGCATGAGGGAGTTCGGATATCAGCGGGTCTTCGACGTCTCCGGCGCGGTCGCGCTGCTCGACGCCGATCCCGACGCCCGGTTCCTGGGCGGCGGCACCAACCTCGTCGACCTCATGAAGACCGGCGTCGAGCGGCCCGCCCGGCTCGTCGACGTCCGTGAACTCCCCCTGGACACCATCGAGTCGACGCGTGACGGAGGCCTGCGCATCGGTGCGACCGTCACCAACAGCGACCTCGCCGCGCACCCCGAAGTCCGGCGCCGCTACCCGGCGTTGACCCAGGCGGTGCTGGCCGGTGCCTCCGGGCAGCTGCGCAACATGGCCACCGTCGGCGGGAACCTGCTCCAGCGCACCCGCTGCGGCTACTTCGCCGACGTGACCAAGCCCTGCAACAAGCGTGTCCCGGGCAGTGGTTGCCCCGCCATCGAGGGCGAGCACCACAACCACGCGATCCTGGGCGCCTCCGACCACTGTGTGGCCACCCACCCCTCCGACATGGGCGTGGCGCTGACCGCCTTCGACGCCGTCGTGTCGTACGAAACGGCCGACGGACCGGGGGAAGTGCCGATCAGCTGGCTCTACCTGCCGGTGGGAGACACTCCGCACCGCGAGACGGATCTGCCGCCGGGCGCGCTGATCACCCATGTCACGCTGCCGCCCGCGCCGGTCGCCGCCAACTCCCGCTACCGCAAGGTGCGCGAGCGCGCCTCGTACGCCTTCGCGATCGGCTCGATCGCCGCCGCGCTGGACGTCCAGGACGGCGTCGTACGCGATGTGCGCCTCGCCTTCGGGGCGGTCGCGTCCAGGCCGTGGCGGGCCCGCGCGGCCGAACGGGTGCTGGCCGGGGCACCGGCCGACGCCGAGACGTTCGCCGCCGCCGCGGACGCCGAACTCGCGGCCGCCCGGCCGCTGCCGCACAACGGATACAAGGTGACTCTGATGCGCAACCTCGTGGTGGCCGAGCTGACCCGACTCGCCGAGGAGGCCGGCCGATGACCACCGTCACGACCGGCACCAGGGCCGTGAAGGGCGCCGTCGGAACCGCGCACACCCGCGTCGAGGGCCGCGACAAGGTCACCGGCGCGGCCCGCTACGCCGGAGAGATCCCCTTCGCCGAACTCGCCCACGGCTGGCTGGTGTTGTCGACCGTCGCCCGGGGCCGCGTCCGCTCCCTGGACACCGAACCCGTTCTCGGCATGCCGGGTGTACTCACCGTCCTGCACCACGAGAACGCCCCACGCGTCGAGACCGACTACCCGGGGCTGCTCGGGTCCGCGCCGGACCCGACCGTGGCAGTCTTCCAGCACGACCGGGTGCCGCACATGGGCTGGCCGGTCGCCCTGGTCGTCGCCGAGACCTCCGAACAGGCCCGGGAGGCCGCCGAAGCTCTCGTGGTGCACTACGAGGAGGAACCGCACGACGTCGACTTCTACGCGGGACACCCGGACGCGTACGCGGCGGAGGGCCATATGCCGGGCGTGACGGCGAAGGGCGACCTGGCGGCCGAACTCGCCGCGTCCGCCGTCGTGGTGGACGAGCGGTACACCACCCCGGAGGAACACCACAACTCGATGGAGCCCCACGCGGCGACGGCCCGCTGGGACGGCGGCCGGCTTGAAGTCGTCGACTCCAATCAGGGCACGACCTGGGTCGCGGGCGAACTGGCGAACCTGTTCTCGCTCGACCCGGCCTCGGTGTGGGTGCGGTCCGAACACGTCGGCGGCGGCTTCGGCAGCAAGGGCGTCCGACCGCACCAGGTGTCCGCGGTGATGGCGGCGACCGTCCTGCAGCGCCCGGTCCGGGTCGTCATGACCCGCCGTCAGATGTTCTCGCTGGCCGGCTACCGCAGCCCCACCACCCAGCAGGTCAGGCTCGGCGCCGACGCCGACGGGCGACTGCGCGCGCTGGACCACAGCTCGCTGAGCCTCACCTCGACCGTGCACGAGTTCATCGAGCCCAGCGCCGGCGTGGCACGGGTGATGTACGACGCCGACGCCCACCACACGGCCAACCGGGTCGTACGGCTCGACGTGCCGACGCCGACCTGGATGCGCGGGCCGGGCGAGGCGCCGGGTTCGTTCGCCATCGAGTCGGCGCTCGACGAACTCGCCGAGAGGTGCGGCCTCGACCCGATCGAACTGCGCGTCCGCAACGAACCCGACGTGGGCCCCGTGTCCGGGCTGCCGTTCAGCGGCCGCAACCTCATCGCCTGCTTCCGCAAGGGCGCGGACAGGTTCGGCTGGGCGGACCGTGATCCGCGGCCCGGACTGCGCCGCGACGGGCGCTGGCTGCTCGGCACCGGCACGGCCGCCGCGTCCTTCCCGTCCGGTGCCGCACCGTCCACGGCGGCCATCACGGCGGAGGCGGACGGAACCTTCACCGTGCGGATCAACGCGGCGGACATCGGCACCGGGGCCCGTACCGCGCTCACCCTGATCGCGGCCGACGCGCTGGAAGTGGCACCGGATCACATCCGCGTGCGCCTCGGCGACAGCGACCTCGGACCGGCGATGATCGCGGGCGGTTCGATGGGCACCCGTTCCTGGGCCTGGGCGGTCACGGCCGCTGCCGGCGAACTGCGGGAGCAGCTCGCCCTCACCGACGGCATTCCGCCGGAAGGGATCACCGCGCGGTCGAACACCACCGAGGCCATCGGTGCCCTCGCCCCGAAGGAACGCCACTCCTTCGGAGCCCAGTTCGCCGAGGTGGCCGTGGACGTCACCACCGGCGAGGTACGGGTGCGCCGCATGCTCGGCGTCTTCGCGGCGGGCCGGATCGTCAACCCCCTCACCGCCCGCAACCAGTTCGTCGGCGGAATGACGTGGGGCATCTCCATGGCCCTGCACGAGGAGGCGGTACGCGACCACCGCACCGGCGGTCACTACGGCGCCGACCTCGCCGGCTACCACGTCGCCGCGCACGCCGACGTACCGCACATCGAGGCGGACTGGGTGGACGACCCGGACCCGGACGACCCCGTCGGGATCAAGGGCATCGGCGAGGTCGGCATCGTGGGCGCGGCCGCGGCCGTCGCCAACGCGGTCTGGCACGCGACCGGAGTACGCCACCGGAACCTGCCCATCCGGCCCGACCGCGTCCTCATGGCAGGCGAGGATGCTTGACATCGGCGAGGAGCTGCACAGCTGGGCTGAGGAGGGCCGGGACTTCGCAGTCGCCACCGTCGTGGCGGTCGGCGGCAGTGCTCCGCGCGGCCCCGGCGCCGCCCTCGCCGTCGACAGCGAGGGCACGGTCATCGGTTCCGTGTCCGGCGGCTGTGTGGAAGGCGCGGTGTACGACCTCTGCCAACAGGCGTTGGCAGACGGTGGGACCGTCCTGGAGAGGTTCGGCTACAGCGACGAGGACGCCTTCGCAGTCGGCCTGACCTGCGGCGGGATCATCGACATCCTGGTCACACCGGTACGCGCGACAGCGCCCGCCCGGACGGTGTTCCGGTCGGCGCTGTCGGCCGCCGCCAGGGGTGAACCGACGGCCTTCGCACGGGTCGTCCGGGGCCCGGCCGAACTCCTGGGCCAGGCCCTGCTCGTACGGCCCGACGGATCGCACGAGGGCGGGCTCGGCGGGCACCCCGAGCTGGACCGGACGGCGGCGGCGCAGGCCCGCGCCATGCTGGAGAGCGGCAGCACGGGCACCATCGAGCTCTCGGCGAGCGAAGCGATGTGGGGGTCCCCCCGGACGGAGTCTGGGGGAGGGTCGCACTGCCCCGGCGGGATCACGCTGCTCGTCGAGTCGAACGTCCCGCCGCCCCGCATGATCGTCTTCGGTGCGATCGACTTCGCGTCCGCACTGGTCCGCGTCGGCAAGTTCCTCGGCTACCACGTCACCGTCTGCGACGCGCGTCCCGTCTTCGCCACCCGGGCCCGCTTTCCCGACGCCGACGACATCGTCGTCGACTGGCCGCACCGCTATCTGCGGGGCACCACGACGGACTCGCGCACGGTCCTGTGCGTACTCACCCACGACGCCAAGTTCGATGTGCCCCTGCTGACGGAGGCCCTGCGGATGCCGGTCGCGTTCGTCGGGGCGATGGGCTCGCGCCGCACCCACACAGACCGTGAACGCAGGCTGCGTGAAGTGGGCCTGACGGAACGGGAGTTGGCCCGGCTCAGCTCGCCGATCGGGCTCGACCTCGGCGCCCGTACGCCCGAGGAGACGGCCCTGTCCATCGCGGCGGAGATCGTCGCGGCCCGGCGGGGCGGCACGGGCGTTCCGCTGACCGGCTCGGAAGCGCCGATCCACAGAGAGCCGATCCATGGAGATGGAGAGGGGAGCGAGCGGGGCGCCGGGGTGGCCGCCTGAAGGCGTGTCAGCCCAGGCGGGAGACATCCAGCGCGATGAGGGCCACGTGCAGTTCGGTCCGGTCTTCGCCGGATTCGAGGTCGAGGTCGAGCAGCCGCTCGATGGTGTGCAGCCGTTGGTAGAGCGTCTGCCGGGACAGCTCGCCCCTGCGTGCGGCGGTGGTCTTGTTGCCGGCGGCGTCCAGGTAGTGGCGCAGTGTCGTCAGCAGGCTGGTGCCGTGCCGGCTGTCGTGGTCGATCAGTTGGGCGAGCTGCCGCTCGGCGAAGCTCTGGACGTGTGGGTCCTGGCGCAGCGCGTACAGGAGGTGCCGCAGGCCGATGTCGGACAGCTCGTAGAAGGGTTTGTCCGTGGAGTGCGGCAGGGCCGCCTCCGCGACGCGCGTCGCCTCGCGGAAGGAACGGGCCGCGCGGGAGAGGTCGGTGACCTCGGAGCCGACGCTCACGACGGCCCCCGCGTCCAGGTTCAGCGCGGTGCGGGCGAGCTGTTCGACCGTGGGCCGCCAGGACCCCGAGGGGCGCAGGGACAGCAGCACGCCCACGCGTCCGGGGGCCAGTTCGCCCACGAGGGCGGGCACGGTCACCGTCCGAAGGTCCTCGGCCAGCCGGGTCTCCAGCTCCTCGCCGCCCGGATGGGTGCGGGTCTCGATCAGGACGGCGAGGAAACGGCACTCCTCGGTGGGCAGGCCCAGCGCGGCGGCGCGCGCACGGGCCTCGTCGGGGGAGCGGTGGCGCTGCTCGGCGATGTCCCGCAGCGTGTTGCGGTGAGCGCTTCGCTCCCAGGTCGTGGCATGGATGAGACGGGCGATGGTCAGGGTCATCGCCGTCCGTTCCAGCACGGCCACGTCCTCGGGGCCGAACGACGGGGTACGTGGGGTACGGGTCGGGGCGGGAAGCATGACGACGCGGCCCCAGGGTTCGCCCCGGTACTCCACCGGTGCCACGAGCCAGTCCTCTGGACCGAGCACCTCCGTGTGGTCGCAGGCAGGTGTCGCCCGCGAACGCCGCTCCCATCCGGTGAGCGCGTCCTCAACGGTACGGCCCGAGGGTTCGCAGATCACCGCATGATGGACCAGGTTCTCCAGCACGACGGTGTGGCCGCTGGTCTCCGCCGCCGCCCGGACCACCTCCGCCGGGGAGGCCCCGCGCAGCGTCAGCGCGGTGAACGCCTCGTGGATCTGCTGGGTCCTGCGCATCGCCTGCATCTGGTTGCCGACGATGAGCGCGTGGACGACCTGGGTGACCTCAAGGAAGTTGACGTCCTTGGACAGGGTGACGAGCGGCAGACCGCGGCTCCGGCAGGCGTGCACCAGCGCCTCGGGCGGGCGGTGGTACCGGCGGACCAGTTCGATCACGAGGGCCGCGGCACCGATGTCGGCGAGCTCGTCCACGTACCGCCGCACCTCGGCGGGCTGCTCCGGCAGCGGCATACCGGTGGTGAGGACGAGTTCCCCGCCCTTGAGGAACGAGGCGGGATCCGTGAGCTCGGTGATGTGCACCCACTGGACCCGCCGGCCGAGACCGGACTCGCCCGCGACCACCCGGGGTTGCCCCGCGGCCAGCACGGGAAGCCCCAGCACGTCGCCCACGGTGAGGGGACGCCCCGTCACGGCCTCCGGCTCGTCCCCGTGCGGCGGTCCGGCCGTCCGGCGTTCCTCACTCACGGTGCCTCCATACGTGCCCGGCCACTCTGACAAGCACCCGCCACCTGCGCAAGGTCGGCCCGACGGCCGTTGACCGGGCCGTTGACGACGTGCCCGGCCTCGGGAGGTTGACACAACGTCCAAATGCCGTGCCCGGAGCGGACAGATCAGACGTTGTGACGGTCCGGCTCCCTGGAAATGCTGAAGACGCCGAGCGAGAAACGACCGAGCGACATCCGACACAGCGCCGGGAGACGAACATGACCACACTGTCGCCGCACCTTCGCCAGGCCACGCCCGTGGTTGCGGTCCGGGGAGAGGGCGTCCACCTGTACGGGGAGGACGGCCGCCGCTATCTCGACTTCACCGCCGGCATCGGTGTCACCAGCACCGGCCACTGTCACCCCAGGGTCGTGGCCGCCGCCCAGGAGCAGGTCGGCACGCTCATCCACGGCCAGTACACGACGGTCATGCACCAGCCGCTGCGGCAACTCGTCGACAGGCTCGGCGAGGTGCTGCCGACCGGGCTGGACAGTCTGTTCTTCATGAACTCCGGCAGTGAGGCGGTGGAGGCCGCGCTGCGCCTGGCCCGGCAGGCCACCGGCCGGCCGAACGTCCTTGTCTGTCACGGCGGTTTCCACGGCCGGACCGTGGCCGCCGCCTCCATGACCACCTCAGGCACCCGCTTCCGCTCCGGCTTCTCGCCGCTGATGAGCGGGGTGGTCGTCACGCCCTTCCCGACGACCTTCCGGTACGGCTGGGACGAGGAGACAGCCACCCGCTTCGCCCTCCAGGAACTCGACTACACCCTCCAGACGATCTCCTCGCCCGACGACACGGCCGCCGTCATCGTCGAGCCGGTCCTCGGCGAGGGCGGGTACGTGCCCGCGAACCGCGCCTTCCTCGAAGGGCTGCGCGAGCGGGCGGACCGCCACGGCTTCCTGCTGATCCTGGACGAGGTGCAGACGGGAGTGGGCCGCACCGGCCGCTTCTGGGGCCACGACCACTTCGGCGTCACCCCGGACATCCTGGTCACCGCCAAGGGGCTGGCCAGCGGCTTCCCGCTGTCGGGCATCGCGGCCTCCGAGGAACTGATGCGGAAGGCCTGGCCGGGCTCGCAGGGCGGCACCTACGGCGCCAACGCCGTCGCCTGCGCCGCGGCCCGCGCCACCCTCGACGTCGTACGCGACGAGAAGCTCGTCGAGAACGCGGAGGCGATGGGAGCCCGGCTGCGGGCCGGTCTTGAGGCGGTCGCGACGAACACCCCCGGCATCGGGGACGTACGAGGGCTCGGCCTGATGCTCGGCACCGAGTTCGTGACCGAGGACGGGCAGCCGGACTCCGCGACGGCCGCGCGTGTGCAACGGGCCGCGGTGGACGAGGGGTTGCTCCTGCTGCTGTGCGGAGCCTGGAACCAGGTCGTACGGATGATCCCGGCGCTCGTCGTCGACGAGACGGCGATCGACGAGGGGCTGCGGGCCTGGTCCGCCGCCGTGGAAACCGGAACCTCGGCGCCGTGAGCGCCGGTCCCGACCCTCTCAGGGGCCACGAGGCGGCGACGCTGCCGCCTCGCAGGCCCGGCTCGTCGGCGGACGACAGCACTGAGGCGCTGTCGCGGCTGCTCGTCGGCACCGCCCCCGGGATGCGGGTCGACACCGGCGGCCGGACAGCCGCCTACGCGTACGACGCCTCCAACTACCGGGTGCCGCCACGGGCCGTGGCCTTCCCCCGCTCCGCCGCCGACGTCGCGGCCGTACTGAACGCCTGCCGGGAACTGGGCATCCCCGTCACGGCACGCGGTGGCGGCACGAGCATGGCGGGCAACGCGATCGGCCCGGGCGTCGTCCTGGACTTCTCCCGCCACATGAACCGCGTGCTGGACATCGACCCCGCGGCCGGTACCGCCAGGGTCGAGGCCGGAGTGGTGCTCGACGACCTGCGGACGGCCGCGGGGCGGCACGGGCTCACCTTCGGCCCCGACCCGTCCTCGCACAGCCGGTGCACGCTCGGCGGCATGATCGGCAACGACGCGTGCGGCAACCGGTCCGTGCGCCACGGGCGGACCGGCCGCCACATCGAGTCGCTGGAGATCGTCACCGCCGACGGCGTCCACGCCATCGCCGACCACGGCGGCCTGCGCGCGGCCGATCCCACGGACACCGCGTCCGTCGAGCGAGTCGCCCGACTCGCCGACGAGATACGGCAGTTGGTCGCGGACCGTCTCGCTCTCATCCGGACCGAACTCGGCCGGATCCCGCGCCAGGTATCCGGCTACCAGCTCCAGCACCTGCTGCCCGAGCACGGCTTCGACATGGCCCGCGCCCTGGTCGGTACCGAGGGCACCTGCGCGGTCGTCGTCGCCGCGACCGTCCGCCTGGTGGAGACCGCTCCCGCCTCGGCCCTGCTGGCCCTCGGCTACGACGACGTCGTCGACGCCGCCGAGGACGTACCGGAGATCCTGCGCTGGTCACCCACCGCCGTGGAGGGCATGGACGAGGCCATCGTCGCGACCATGCGCGCCCGCCGGGGAACGGACTCCGTCACCGGGCTGCCCGGCGGACGCGCCTGGCTGTACGTCGAACTCGACGGCGACGAGGAGGAGTTGGTCACCGCCCGCGCGGCGGAACTCCTCGACGCCCTGAAGGCGCGCGGGCGGATGGCCGACGGGCGGCTCGTGGCGAGCCCGGGGGAGCGGCGGTCCCTGTGGCGGGTCCGCGAGGACGGCGCCGGTCTGGCCGCCCGCCTGCTGGACGGAGGGGAGTCCTGGCCCGGCTGGGAGGACGCGGCCGTCGCCCCGGAGGACCTGGCGGACTATCTGCGGGACTTCCGCGCGCTGCTGGCCGCGCACGAACTGACCGGTGTGCTGTACGGGCACTTCGGCGCCGGCTGCGTCCATGTGCGCGTCGACTTCGACTTCGCCACGGACACCGGCAGGGCCGCCGCCCGCCGCTTCCTCCAGGAGGCGGCCGCCCTGGTGGTCCGGCACGGCGGCACCCTCTCGGGCGAACACGGCGACGGCCGGGCGCGCGGCGAGCTGCTGGAGGTGATGTACAGCGACAGGATGATCCGGGCGTTCGCCGCGTTCAAGCACGCCTTCGACCCGGAAGGGCTGCTGAACCCGGGCGTCATCGTGGCACCTGCCGCGCTCGACGCCGACCTGGCCCTGCACGGCCCGCCGGTACCGGACGGCCGCCCGACGCTCTTCACCTTCCCGCACGACGAGGACGGCTTCGCGGGCGCCGCCCGCCGCTGTGTCGGCATCGGCCGCTGTCGCTCCGACGCGTCGGCGGGCGGCGTGATGTGTCCCAGCTACCGCGCCACCGGCGACGAGAACGACTCCACCCGGGGCCGGGCGCGGGCCCTCCAGGAGATGCTGCGCGGCGAGACCGTCCGCGACGGCTGGCGCTCGACGGACGTCCGCGACGCCCTCGACCTGTGTCTGTCCTGCAAGGCGTGCTCCACCGACTGCCCCGTGGGCGTCGACATGGCCACGTACAAGGCGGAGTTCCTGCACCAGCACTACCGGGGGCGGATCCGACCCCGCTCCCACTACTCACTGGGCTGGCTGCCGCTCACAGCGGCCCTGGCCGGGTTTGTCGCGAGGCCGCTGAACGCGCTGCTCCGCGGTCTCGTCGGCAGGCTGCTCGCGCGTGCGGGAGGCGTCACCAGGAAACGTACGATCCCCGCCTTCGCCTCCCGGCGCTCGCTGCGGTCCGCCCTGCGCACAGCCACCGCGGACAAGCCGAGCGCGCTGCTCTTCGTCGACAGCTTCACGCGCGCCTTCCGCCCTCAAGTGGCCGGGGCCACCGCACGCGTGCTCGCCGACGCCGGGATACCCAGCGCGGCGCGGGACGGTCTGTGCTGCGGGCTGACCTGGGTCAGCACCGGCCAACTCTCGGTGGCCCGCCGGGTCATGGCCCGTACCGTGGCCCGGCTCGACGGCGGACCCGACAGCGAGCTGCCGATCGTCGTGGCCGAGCCCAGCTGCGCCGCCGCGCTCAGACGCGACGTGCCCGAACTGCTCGGCACCGAGGCCGCCCGGCGGGTCGCGGCACGTGTCCACACCCTGACCGGCGCGTTGACCGACCTCGCCGCACCCGACTGGAGCCCGCCCCCGCTGCCGGAGTCGGTGCTGCTGCAGACCCACTGCCACGAGTACGCGACGTTCGGCAGCCGCCGCCCCCGCGATCTGCTGACCGGCCTCGGGGTACCCGAGGTGACCGAGGCGGAGGGCTGCTGCGGCCTCGCCGGGAACTTCGGCTTCGAGGAACAGCACTACGACACCTCGATGGCCGTCGCCGACCTGTCGCTCCGACCGCGCCTCGACACGGCGGCCGACGACTCAACGACCGTGGTCGCCGACGGCTTCAGCTGCGCCACCCAGATCGACCACCTCGGCCGGCTCGCGGGCGGCCGGGGAACCCGCGCCGTGCATCTCGCGGAACTGCTCGACCCCGCCGCCCCCGCCCGTGCCGACCAGCCTGGAGACACACCGTGAGCATCCTGAACGACGTACCCAAGCAGCTGTTCATCGGCGGCAAGTGGCTGGACGCCGAAGCCGGCGCCACGATGCCCGTGGACGACCCGGCGACCGGCGAGATCCTCTGCCGGGTCGCCGACGCGGGACCCGAGGACTCCCGGCTCGCCGAGGACGCGGCCGTCGCGGCACAGGAGGACTGGGCCCGTACGGCACCCCGCGCGCGCAGCGAGATCCTGCGCCGCGCCTACGAGATCATCCTCTCCCGCACCGACGAGCTCGCCCTGCTGATGACCTCCGAGATGGGCAAGCCGCTGGCGGAGGCCCGGGGCGAAGTGGCGTACGCGGCCGAGTTCTTCCGCTGGTTCTCCGAGGAGGCGGTCCGCGTCGACGGCGGCTACGGCACGCTGCCCGACGGCCGCAACCGGATGCTGCTGACGCGCCGCCCCGTCGGCCCCTGTCTGCTGATCACGCCGTGGAACTTCCCGCTGGCCATGGGCACCCGCAAGATCGGGCCCGCGATCGCGGCGGGCTGCACGATGGTGTTCAAGCCCGCCCCGCAGACCCCGCTCACCAGCCTCGCGCTGGCCGGGATCCTCCGGGAGGCGGGCCTGCCGGACGGTGTGCTGAACGTCGTCACCACCTCACGGGCCGACAAGGTCGTCGAGCCGCTCCTGAGGGGCGGTCGCATCCGCAAGCTGTCCTTCACCGGCTCCACGCAGGTCGGGCGGATCCTGCTCGCCCAGTGCGCGGACACCGTCGTACGCGCCTCGATGGAGCTGGGCGGCAACGCCCCGTTCATCGTCTTCGACGACGCCGACCTCGACGCCGCGGTGGACGGCGCGATGATCGCCAAGATGCGCAACATGGGCGAGGCGTGCACGGCCGCCAACCGCTTCTTCGTGCACAGCTCCGTGGCGGACGACTTCGCGGTGCGGCTCGCCGAACGCATGGGGGCGCTCGTCGTGGGCCCCGGCACCCAGGAAGGCGTGGACGTCGGCCCGCTCATCGACGACGCGGGCCGCGCCAAGGTCGAGGAACTGGTCGCCGACGCCGTCGGGCGCGGCGCCCGGGTGCTGGTCGGCGGTGCCACTCCGGACGGGCCCGGCCGTTTCTATCCGCCGACCGTGCTGGCCGGCGTGGACCCGGGCAGCCGGCTGATGGACACGGAGATCTTCGGCCCGGTGGCGGCGATCCTCACCTTCGACGACGAGGACGAGGTGATCCGCGCCGCCAACGACACTCCGTGGGGGCTCGTCGGTTACGTCTTCACCGCGGGCCTCGACCGGTCGCTGCGCGTTAGCGAGCGCCTGGAGGTCGGCATGGTCGGCCTCAACACGGGGCTCGTGTCCAACCCGGCCGCCCCCTTCGGCGGCATCAAGCAATCGGGGCTTGGCCGGGAGGGCGGCCGGGTGGGCATCGACGAGTTCCTGGAGTACCAGTACCTGGCGATGCCGGTGAAGTGACCGGTCGCGCGCCCACCTCGTGCCCGGCCCGCCGCCGCGGCCCGGGCGCGCACCGGTGCGTACGGCTCAGGGGCGCGGGTCGGTTCCCTCCAGCAGCGCCACGACGTTCTCGGCCGTCTTCCGGCCGGCCCGCTGCTTGATCAGGCCCTCCTTCGCGACGGCCCGCACATGGATCCCGGTGGCCCACTCGCCCGCGCGGGTCACGTCCACGGTGATCACCACCGGGTTCATGGAGAGGGCTCCGCCGCCGGTGAGCACCCGCAGGGTCACTTGGTCCGTCGTCGCTTCGAGGACCACCGGATGCGCACCGCGAGCCATGCCGAAGAGCAACGTGCGGACGCGTTCGAGGGTGGTGTCGAAGTCCAGCGGCAGCTCACGGTCGGACTCGCCGACGTCGTTCCTCATGAACCGGGAGGCGAACTTCCCACCGGGATTGATACTGCCGAGGGCTTCCGCCAGAAGCCTGTCCTCCGGCTGCTGCATTCCGCCTCCCTGTTCTGCGCCTGCCCGGCTTCTGTACCTGCCGGTCGAGGCAGTTCGCCAAGAGTGTGCCACCAGCCAGGGGTTTTCAACGCACATCTTTCGCCCCCTCCGCCCCTACCCATTCCCGTCCCTTTTCGGGGGCCGGCCCCCGAACCCCCGCTCCTCAAACGCCGGAGGGGCTGACCCGGCCCTGGACGGCAACGCGATGATGGCAGGTATGCGCATCCGAATCGACGCCGTCGACCTGCCAGGTCGTACCGCGCCCGCCCCCGCCGACGGGAACGTCCCGGCGTACGACAACATCCATGTCGCCGTCCAACGCCGTGACCGACCGGCCGAACTTCTCGAACCGCACCCGGGCGACGCCAAGTCGGCGACCTGGACCCTGGAGTGCACCGCGGTCACCTCACCGACCGGCACCGACATCAAGGGCCCCTACGTGCAGGACCGGCTGGGCCGCCGGTTCGTCTACCTGTCCTGGGGCACGGTCGACGAGTCCGGCGTCTTCAGCATGTTCCGCCGCGCCAAGCTCATGCTCGACGTCGTCCCGGAAGAGGTACTCGCCGCGGCCGCCCGCGACGGCCTCCTGGTGGCCCGCCTCGGCCTGACCGACGAACAGGGCGGCCCCCTGTGCGCCCGGGTCGAACCCCCGCGCATCGCATGGACCGCCGAACCGGCCGAGGCCGCCTGATCGCCCGCACACAGAAGATCCTTGCGGAGTGTCGATTCGGCGCACCGCTGTTCGTCGGTGGGGTGCAGGGGCTCACAAGGGCCTCTCCAATACCTGGAGGAAACATGAAGTACATGCTGCTGGTCTGCGGGGACGACACCGCCGACACCTCCGGCGCGGCCCCCGTCGAACCCTGGGTCGAGGAGCACGGCGTCCAGCGCGGCGTACGGCTGCACGGCCACCGCCTGCGGCTGCCCGCCGAGGCGGTCACCGTGCGGGTGCGCGACGGCGAAGTGCTGCGCACCGACGGGCCGTTCGCGGAGACGAAGGAGTACGTCGCCGGGTTCGACATCCTTGAGTGCGACAGCCTGGAGGAGGCCGTCGAGGTGGCGGCGAAGCACCCCGTCGCGAGCTTCGGGGCCATGGAGGTGCGCGCGTTCTGGGAGGACGGGAACGCCGAGGAGGAGATCCGCCGCCTGGACGCGGAACTGACCGCCGCCGGCCGCGAGCGGGACTTCGACCGGGCCATGGCCTGCTACGCGCCGGACGTCGAGGTCTTCCACCCCGTGAGCGGTCTGGAACAACGCGGGATCGAGGCCCTGCGCAAGGCCGAGGAGATGTGGTTCTCCACGCTGGCAGGGCCGGTGGAGCGCGAGGTGCTCGAATTCCGCGTACGGGTCGACGAGAGCATCGCGTTCAGCCACGCGCTCGTACGGATGCGCGCCACGCTGGTCGGCGGTGGTTCGCTGGACACCACGGCGCGGGTGACCACCGGTTACCGTGCGGCGGGCGACCGCTGGCAGATCGTCCACCAGCACACGTCCGTTCCCTTCGACGCGGGTATCACGGACGCGGGAGTTACGGGGGCCTCCGCAGCCGGATGAGGACCGGTCGAGCTTCCTCAGTCGGTCCTCAGCACCCGGTCCGCGTTGGTCACCTGCCTGCGGATGTCCTGCTTGACCGCGGCGAGTTCCCGGGTCTTCGCGTCCATCGCCCGCCGCTGGTAGGCCGCGTCGACCGAGGACCAGACGCCGATGACGTTCGTCTCGCGTTTGCACCGTACGTCCGTGCCGGCCAGGGCGATCTCGGCTCGGGTGGCCTTCGGACCCGTGAACTCGGGGGCCTTGCCCGGCGCCCGGGTCGGATCGGCGTACTGGTGGCCGTGTCGCTTCATACAGCGCGACCAGGCGCGGAAGACCTCCACCACCCGTGGATCCTTCTGCGAGTCGCCGTAGCTGCCGATGTTGATGGCGCCGACGAGCTCCCGGTTGCCGATCTTCTCGGGGTCGCCCGACAGGGCCGCCGTGGCCTCGCCCTGGCAGCCGCCCGCCGGAACGGCGCGCCCGCGTTCGTCCTCGGCCGCCGGGGTGCCGTCGTCGCGGAGGCCCGTCAGGAGGAGCATCTCCTCGGGCCCGGGCTTGGGTCCCGTGCTCTTCTCCTTGGCGCGGCTCGGTGCCGTGCCGGGTGCCGGGTGGTATCCGTACCGGGCGGCGAGCCGGGCATCCGTGATCCCGTACCGGTGGGCGGTGTTGGCCGGATTCAGCGTGCCGGTGTCGGGTGCGGTTTCGGTGGGGACGGGCCAGCGGTGGCCGAAACGCTCCATGCAGACCGCGGTGAGCACCGCCCGCGCCCGGAACAGCCGGGCGACCTGCCGGTCGGTGAACAGGTAGGGCTCGATGGGCAGGACCAGTGATCCGACGCCGAGCATCGTCGGCACACCGGTCACGGGAGGCGGACCGGATGCCGTCGGCCCCGGCTCGGCGGCCTGTCCCTCCGCACAGCCCGCGAGGGCGGCGCACAGGGCGACCGCGGCCCCGATCCGCAGTGTGCGCTGCCTGGTTCGCGCCCGCATGTGATGTCCCCTCTTGTGTGCGCGGCCGTACGAAAGGCCGGTACGAAGGCCTCGTACCGGAAGGGCTCGTACAGGAAGGGCCCGTCCGGAAGCTGTCGGACGGGCCCGAGCCTGATGTCAGCCGACGTACCACCAGCTCATCGAGGCGTTGTTGTTCCGTACACCGCTGTTGAGCTGCCGGGAGTTGCCCGGGTAGAAGTCGTCGTAGGGAGCGCTGCCGCTCGCGTTGTAGTTCTCGTTGTAGTAGATCCGCGCGGCATAACTCGCGTCGTTGTTCCAGGCGCGGTTCACGTTGTTCTTCACGCGCTGGCCGCTGCCTTCACCCCCTGCGGCGAAGGTGTGCCCGGCGAAGTCGCTGACCCAGCCCGCGTACTTGCTCCAGGAGCTGTTGCTGGACGCGCTGTAGTAGAGGTAGATGTTGCCGTCCCAGTCGGCGCGCTGGGCCTGGGCGGGCGCGGAAGCGTCGGCCTGGGCGGATGCCGGGGCGGTCGCCAGGACGGTGGTTCCGGCGACGAGAGCTGCCGCGACCGCGAGCGAACCGACCATTCGACGTGCAGTTGTCACGAAGTCCTCCGTTTGCCTACGGGCGGCGACGGAAACCGTCGGCGGCCTCCGTCGCCGTTCCCCCGTGGTACCTGGCCCTGAAGCTAGGCCGGTTCCGGGAACGCACAGGAACAGTTTCGGCCGACGCCGAAAGACCAGGGCTGGCGAAATCGGAGCTATCGCGTCCTGCGTTCATCGGCAAGAGTGGGGCGTCTGGGGTAGCAGCCTTTCGGGGGGAAGCTGATGCTGCGTATCCATTTCAGCGCGGAGGACCTCGGCCGGATCCGTCTGGCGACCGGGCCGGATCCTGCCTGGGAGGCCCTGCTCAGCCTTCATGTGCTCGGTGGTCCCGACATCGATGTCGAGTTGCGTCGATGGCGCACGCACGTCCGGACGTCGCTGGACACGGCCGCACGGCCGCTGCTTCATCTCGTTCCGCCGCGCGGGTACTCGCCCGACTTCCTGACACCGTCCGAGGGGACCACCGACCCCGAGGCAGCCGTCGACACGATCCTGTCCACCTCGCGCCTTCGCCTGCGGACGGATGTGGCGACCCTCGGGCAGCAGCGCAGACTGCCCTCCTGGGCGACCGCGCTCGCCTCGGGCCTGCCCGCGGCGAGACGTGGTCTGGGCACGGCCCTGCGCCGGTATCACCGGCAGGCGCTGCACCCGTACTGGACACAGATCAGCTCCTCGGTGGACGCCGAACGGGCTTTGCGTGCCAAGGCGTTCCTGGCCGGCGGGACCGACCGGCTGCTGAGCGGGCTGCACCCCACGGTGCAATGGCGTGCGCCGGTCCTGCAGGTGTCCTATCCCGAGGACCGGGACGTCCACCTCCAGGGGCGCGGACTGCGGCTCGTGCCCTCGTACTTCTGCCGGGGGAGGCCCATCGCGCTGCGCGACGGCTCCCTCGCCCCGGTGCTCGTGTATCCCGTGAACCGCGGCATCGACTCCTTGCGGCCCGGCGGTGCAGTGGGGAGAGCGAGCGCACTCGACCGGCTCCTCGGCCGCACCCGGGCGGCGACCCTCGCCACGATCGCGGAGGTGGAGAACGCGACCGGCAACGAGATCGCCCGCCGGCTGGCCATCTCACCCGCGTCGGTCAGCGAACACGCGACCGTGCTGCGCGACGCGGGCCTGATTCACAGCCTGCGCGTCCGCAACACCATGAGGCACACCCTCACGCCGCTGGGCACGGAACTCCTGGACGGCCGGGCGGCACGGCCGGTCGACGCCACAGAGCAGGACGACGCGGACGGCGCGGCTGGAGCGCTTGCACGGTCGATCAGATGAGCAGCTTGGGCTGTTAGGGGGGAGAGAGGCGGCGGCGGACAGAGGCGTCGGAGGCCGACGCATGGAGCCCCGCCCGGCGACTGGCTGTCGGCGCCTGGTGGTACGACGACTGCCCGTACGGCGTGCTCGTACTCGCCGGTCCTCCGCCGAGGCTGTCGCGGCGCCCTGATCGGCTGTTTGGAGCAGGTGCGCGAGCGGTGAGTCGCACACGACCCGATGCTGAGCGTGTCCTGCCCCGTCTGCCCGGGAATGAAGATGCCGCTTCAGCACCACCCTCGTCTGCGCCTGTGCCTGGTCACCGTGCTGGCCGCCGCCTCCATCGGCGGCGGAACGCTCCCCACGGCCGCCGCCGCTCCCGGCGACGGTTCTCGCGACCATCCGGACCAACTGCAGCGACAGGTCGACCAACTGGTCGCCGCTCCGGGTGGCCCGCCAGGAGTGGTGGTCCTCCTGCAGAGCGGCGACAAACGTCGTGTGCTGCGCGCCGGAGTCGCCGACCTGGCGACCGGCCGCCCGATCGGACCCCGCGACCACACCCGGATCGCCAGCGCGAGCAAGGCCTACAGCGGCGCGGTGGCCCTGCGTCTCGTCCAGCACGGCGCGCTGGACCTGGACGACACCATCGGGGCACGACTGCCACAGCTGCCCCGGGCCTGGGCCAAGGTGAAGCTGCGACAGCTGCTCCAGCACACCAGCGGTCTGCCGGACTACAGCCGGGATCCTGAGTTCCTGCGCCTGCTCGCTGCCGACCCCCGACGCCACTTCGACTCGCGGCGCCTGCTCCACTTCGTCCGTGACAAGCGTCTGCTGTTCCGCCCCGGCTCCCAGTACCGCTACTCGAACTCGGACAACATCGCCGTCGCCCTCATGGCCGAAGCGGTGACCGGCGAACGCTACGAGACACTGCTCCGCAAGATCGTCTACCGGCCCCTGGGCCTGCACGACACCAGCCTCCCGCAGGGATACGAGATGGTGCGGCCCTTCATGCACGGCTATGACGTCAGCGAGGTACCGCCGCTGGACGTCAGCGAGTTGATCGGCGCCTCCGGAGTGTGGGCCTCGGGCGGGATCATCTCCACACCGCACGACATGAACGGCTTCATCCGCGGCTACGCGAGCGGCGCCCTGACCTCCCCGGCCGCGCTGAGCGCACAGCGCCGATGGGTGGACGGCGCCTCCGAACCGGCCGGCCCGGGCCGCAACAAGGCGGGGCTCGGCATCTTCCGCTACGCCACCCGGTGTGGCGTGGTGCTCGGGCATACCGGGAACACCCCCGGATACACCCAGCTGCTGGCCGCGACACCGGACGGCCGACGCTCCCTCACCGTCTCGCTCACCACTCAGGTGAACCAGACGATGGCCCCTGACCTGCTGCGGAAGGTCCGCGCGATGGAGGAATCGGCCGTGTGCGCGCTGCAGCGCATGAGGTGACCGCCGGAGGGGGGCCTCACCGGCCCCCATGCGCGATGTATTGACATGTTCCTGTTGCAGTGCCTCTATGGGAGCGCTCCCACGTTTCTTCTGATGCTCAGGTTTCTTGGCGCTCACTCCCTGGAGTCGCAGTGAGAACAACAAGAAGCACCACACGGCGCACGACAAGAAGCACGACAAGCAGCACGACCAAAAGCGCGACCAAAAGCGCGACAAAACGCACGGCGACCAGCGCGAAACGAGCGAGCCGCGTGGCCGCCGCCTTCCTGACCCGACTGGTCACCCTCCTCGGGCTCGTGGCTCTCGGCGTCCTGGGCCCGGCGACGGCCCACGCCCAGTCGCCCGGCGCCCTCGCCACCGGCCTCCATATCAGCGACGGCCGCCTGGTCGAGGGCAATGGCAACGACTTCATCATGCGCGGCGTCAACCACGCCCACACCTGGTACCCGGGCGAGACGCGGTCGCTGGCCGACGTGAAGGCGCTCGGCGCCAACACCGTCCGCGTCGTCCTCTCCAACGGTCACCGCTGGACCAGGAACAGCGCCGCCGACGTCGCAGCCGTCGTCGCCCAGTGCAAGGCCAACCGGCTCATCTGCGTCCTGGAGGTGCACGACACCACCGGATACGGAGAGGACGCCGCGGCCGGCACGCTCGACCAGGCGGCCGACTACTGGATCGGCCTCAAGGACGTACTCGTCGGTGAAGAGAACTACGTCATCGTCAACATCGGCAACGAGCCCTGGGGCAACACCAACCCGGCCGGCTGGACCGACCCCACGATCGCCGCGATCAAGAAGCTGCGCAACGCCGGATTCGAGCACACGATCATGGTGGACGCGCCCAACTGGGGCCAGGACTGGCAAGGCGTCATGCGAGCCAACGCCCAGTCCGTGTACGACGCCGACACCACCGGCAACCTGATCTTCTCGATCCACATGTACAGCGTCTACGACACCGCCCAGGAGATCACCGACTACCTGAACGCCTTTGTCAACGCCGGACTCCCCATCCTCATCGGTGAGTTCGGCGGACCGCCCGACCAGTGGGGCGACCCGGACGAGAACACCATGATGGCGACGGCCCAGCAGCTCGGGCTCGGCTATCTGGCCTGGTCATGGAGCGGCAACACCGACCCGATCCTCGACCTGTCGATCGGCTTCGATCCCAACCGGCTCAGCTCCTGGGGCCAGCGCATCTTCAACGGCGCAAACGGCATCGCCCAGACCTCCCGGGAAGCGACCGTCTTCGGCGGCGGCAACCCGGGGGACACCCAGGCCCCGACCACGCCCGGAACCCCGACCGCCTCCGCGGTGACGGCCACCTCCCTCACCCTCAACTGGACCGCTGCCACCGACAACGTCGGCGTCACCGGCTACGACGTCGTCCGCGTCAGCGGCGGCTCCGAGACCACGGTCGCCGCCTCCACCACCAACACCGTCGCCCTGACGGGCCTGACCGCCGACACGACGTACACCTTCGCCGTGTACGCCCGTGACGCGGCCGGGAACCGCTCGGGCCGCTCGGCCACGGTGAACGTCACCACCGACGAGGGCGGCGGCACGCCCGGTGTGGGCTGCTCGGTCGGTTACCGCGTCGTCGGCGAGTGGCCGGGCGGCTTCCAGGGGGAGATGACCATCCGCAACACGGGCACCACCGCCATCAGCGGCTGGACACTCACCTTCGCCTTCGCCAACGGCCAGACCGTCACCAACATGTGGGGCGGGACCCCCACCCAGAGCGGCGGCGCGGTGAGCGTCACCCCCGCCTCCTACACCGCCACCATCCCCGCCGCCGGCTCGGTCACCGTCGGCTTCACCGGCAGCAAGGGCGCCACCAACACCGCTCCGACCGCGTTCAGGCTCAACGGCACTACCTGCGCCACCACTTGATCCGTCGTCAGCTCTGCCGGTGGGGGCCGCCGGCAGAGCTGACGGTCCGGCAGGCCCGTTCCCGGCCGAGGGCTGTCAGCCCGGCTTCTCGCCGGTCTCGCAGATGAGGCGGGCGATCTCGCGCAGTTTTATGTTGCGGTCCTGAGACGCCTTCTTGAGTACTTTGAAGGCCGTGTCCTCGGTCAGTCCGTGGCGCTCCATGAGGATGCCCATGGCCTCGCCGATCTCGTGCCGGGTCTCCAGGGCGTGGCCGAGCTGCTGATGCGTACGGGCCGCGGAGAAGGCCACGGCCGCGTGCGAGGCGAGGATCCAGCCGGCACGCTGAGCGGCCTCGTCGAAGGTGCCCGGCTGTCGGGAGTACACGTTGAGGGCGCCGAGATCGTCGTCCTCGGTGAAGAGGAGAAAGCCCATCGCGCTTCCCATGCCCAGCTTGTTCAGCTCAGGGGCGAAGCGGGGCCAGCGGGCGTGGGGTTCGCGCAGGTCCTGGATGGTGTAGACCTGCTGGCGGTCGGTCACGGCGTCGAAGCAGGGGCCCTCCCGCAGATCCTGCTGGATCCGGTCCGCGCGGCGCACGAGATCACTCGTCGCCGCCAGTGCGTGCACCTCACCCCGCCGCACAGTGAGGATGCCGGCGTGGTCGCATCCGTTGATCAGAACCGTCGCGTGCTCCACGATGCGGTCCAGGGTGTCCTGCGCCGAGTCCTGGGCCAGCAGATCCCGCGCCATCTCCGCCAGAGCGACGGCGAACCGCTCCCAGACCTCGGCCGGCTCATCCGCCATGTGTCACCCGCTTATGTGGTCGAAGCGCCCTCGCCGCTCCGCTGGGGGCCATCTTGCCACCCGGGCGTCCGCACCGCGTGGCGCGGGCCCGACCTGTCCGGCGGAGCGCGATCACGCCTGGGACTCCTGCGCCACACGCCGCTCGGTGGCGTCGATGTAGTCGTGGAGGACCTGGCGGGTGCGAGTGAGCGTGTCGATGTGTTCGTCCAGCCCCCGCAGGCGCGCCCGGAGGGTGTCCAGGAGCTCCGGACAGGGTTCGAGATCGGGGGCCGTGCCCGTGACGCAGGGCTGCAGGTACCCGATCTCCTCGGTCGACAGTCCGGCCTCGAGCAGCCTCCTGATCTGGGCCACGGTCAGGACGGCGTCGTCCGGATACTCGCGGTAGCCGCTGGTGCCGCGGCCGGGCTCCAGCAGCCCCTGGGCCTCGTAATAACGCAGCTGATGAGTGCGGACCCCGGTCCGCCGGCTCAACTCCCCGATCAGCACGCCGATTCCCCCTTGACCTTCATACCGGTGTGAACGTTGACGATTCTGCCATGACCACCGACTCACCCAGGGGGAACACATGACACAGCACAATGCCGACCGCACGCCCGTGACGGTCATCGGACTGGGACTGATGGGCCAGGCACTGGCCGGAGCGTTCCTGCGCGACGGGCACCCCACGACCGTGTGGAACCGCACGGCTGCGAAGGCCGAACCACTGGTCGCGCGGGGCGCGACCCTCGCGGACTCGATCGGCGACGCCGTCGCGGCCGGCGAGCTCGTGGTCGTCTGCCTCACGGACTACGACGCCGTGCACAAGCTCCTCGATCCGGTGGGCGAAGCCCTCGACGGCCGGGTCCTGGTGAACCTGACCTCGGGCACCTCGGCGCAGGCCCGCGAGACGGCCGAGTGGGCGGCGCGGCACGGCAGCGCCTACCTCGACGGCGTGATCCTGGCAGCCGCTCCGGGCATCGGCACGGCGGACGCCATCCTCGTCTACAGCGGGCCCAGGCCGGCCTTCGACCTTCACGAGCCCACCCTGCGGAGCCTGGCCGCGGCAACGACGTACCTGGGTGAAGACCACGGCCTGTCGGCGCTGCACGACATGGCGGTGCTGGGCGTGATGTGGGGCATCCTGAACGGATTCCTCCAGGGAGCCGCGCTGCTCGGGGCGGCAGGAGTGGACCCCGCGGGGCTGGTCCCGCTGGTGAGGCAGGGGATCGGGATCGTGACCGACTGGCTGCCCGGCTACGCGCAGCAGATCGACGAGGGCAGCTACCCGGCCCTCGACGCCACCCTCGACACCCACCGGGCCGCGATGGAACACCTCGCCCGCGAGAGCGAGTCCCTCGGGGTCAACGCCGAACTGCCCAGGTTCATCCAGGCCCTGGCCGACCGGGCCGTGGCCGACGGACGCGGCGGTGACGGCTACGCGGCGATGATCGAGCAGTTCCGCAGGCCCTCGGGAGCGCGGCCGTGACCGACCGCCTGCTCCGCCCCGCCGGGAATAGCCGGCCCGCGGTCGTGACTTGGCCCTGGACATGACCGCCACACCATTCGACCCACGCACACTGCTCGCGGAGAGCCGACTCGGCGTTCTCGCGACGATCAAGTCGGACGGCCGCCCCCAGCTGTCGCCCGTCATGCCCTTCTACGACCGGGAGGCCGATGTTCTCCACGTCTCGATGACCGAGGGACGCGCCAAGACGGCGAACCTGCGCAGGGACCCGCGAGCGGCACTGGAGGTCACCGGCCCCGACGGCTGGTCATGGGCGACAGCCGAGGGCACGGTGACCCTCACCGGGCCGGGAACCGACCCGCACGGTCCGGAGGTCGAGGCGCTGGTGGACTACTACCGGCGCGCCTCCGGTGAGCACCCTGACTGGGACGAATACCGGTCGGTGATGGTGACCGACCGTAGAGTGCTCATGACGATGACGGTCACCCACGTGTACGGCGCCAGGATCCGCTGAAGGCGCCACGGCGGGCGCCGCCCGGAGCGGGCTCGGGCGGTTCACCCACCGCCGGAACGGCCTCGCAGTCGGACCCCGTCCCCCACCGTGACGCGCGGGGCTTGAAACCGAGGGGCGCGGGCCTGAAACCGAGGAGTGGTATCCCGTAACCGGGACACCCGTCGGTGACGAGGGGCCGGACGAGCGGCTCCGGAGAGTTCTCCGGAGCCGCTCCGGCCGTGTTGTCAGTGCCCTCCGCAACAATGCGGAGCAGCGAGAACATCATCGTCCCGGCGATGTGATCGCACCCGTTCGACGAAAGGCCGCCCGTACATGACGCCCACCCCCCACCGCCGAGCCGTGCCGCGCACCCTGGACGGAGACCGCTGATGAAGCTCCGAGCCGTCCCGCGCACACCCGCTCCGCTCGGCCCCGGCGGTGCCGAGGTGCTGCGTCTCATCACGGTGCAGCGAGTTCCCGTCTGGCTGACCGTGCACGCCAACGGCCGTCGGCGGTACGGCTACTGGCAACCCCTCAGTTCCGGTGTCGGGCTCGGCGTCTGCCATGTGGCCCTGCCCACCGACGAGTGCGACGCGCTGCAGGCGGCGGGCCGGATCGTGCTGGGGGACCCGGTCGTGGACCCGGCGAAGACCACGTACCCCGTGCGGCCCGTGCTGCCGGGCGCCCCGCCCGCGGCAGGTACACCACGTCAGACCCGGCAGGCGACCCGCCAGGCACTCACGGCGTGAACCGAGGGACTCTCGCCGCATCGCAGCTCCAGACGGCCGAATGCTGAAGCAGGAAGGCGGTGCCCCTCGGGAGGGTGTCGCCCGGCCCCTACCGGGGCGAGAGCGGCACGACGGCAGTGATGCGCTTTCCTCCGGCGTCGAGCTCCGAGATCGTGATGTCGCGGGCGAGATGGCAGACGATCGGCCAGCCGTGGCCCCCGACCCGCATGAAGCCCCGCTCGTCGATGTGCTGTGCCGATGTCGGCAGTTCCTCGCTGCGGTCGCTCACCGACAGGCGTACGTCCCAGTCGTCCAGCGTCACCTCGAACTGGGTGACGCCGCCGCCGTGCAGCATCGCGTTGGTGGTGAGCTCCGAGGCGACGAGCAGGGCGTCGCCGACGGCCTCGTCACCGGCCACGATGTCGCGGCTGCGGGATCGTCGTGCGCCTTCGAAGGCGTGCCTCACCGCCTCGCGCACCTCGGCCGGACTGCGCGGTCCCGGTGAACGAGACCGGCCGGGGACCGTCACCGTGTCGATCGGGTGCGTCCGGTGCTCCCCGCACATTCTTCGCTCCTTCGCCTTGAAAAGACCTGAAAGTCGGCAGGCCCGCCGCAGCGCGCGACGGGCCCTGCGGAATTGATGATCACCATCAGTGCCGGAATATGTCCTTCGTCTTTTCCTTGGCCTGGCGGGCGTCACCCTTGGACTGCTCGGCCCGGCCCTCGGCGGTCAGCCGCTCGTTGCCGACCGTGCGGCCCGCAACCTCCTTGGCCTTGCCCTTGGCCTGCTCAGTCTTGGCTCGTGCCTTCTGGTTCCTGGCCACTGGGGATCACGTCCTCACTGCTTCGGCGGTGCGCTCTACTATTACGGCTGACCGGGGAAAGCCCGTCCAAACACGGGTGGGTCGAGAATTCGGCGGGCTTCCCCCGAAGGGCCGAATCATTCCTGACCCGGAAAAGGATTCACCGAATTTCACAGAACGAGGAGACGTGAGGGATGGGGACCGCTGAGCACGTTCCGCAGACGCGGGACATGATCGGGGAGGAGCTGTCCGGCGACGAGGCGCTCACCGCGCTGCGCCGCTACGGGGGCCGTCGCCTGCTGGTGGACGCGTTCTCCCGCTTCCGCTACGCGGACGGCTTCACCAGTGCACGCTCCCTCGGCTTCCAGGTGGTCCTGGGCATGGTGCCCTTCACCATCGCCCTGGTGGGCGTCGCCACCACCGTCCACACCGAGAGCGTCGGCCGGATCATCGAACTCACCCTCAGCCGGATCGTGCCCGGCGCCAGCGCCGAACTGGTCGAGGACGCCCTGGCCGAGACCGAGCGCAGTGCAGGGTCCGGGATCTGGAGCGCCCTGGCGATGTGGCTGGGCCTGGCCTTCGCCGTACTCAACCTGGCTTCGGCCATGGCCCAGGTCGAAAGGGGCGCCAACCGCATCTACGGGATCGAGCGCGACCGTCCGCTTCTGGCCAAGTACGGCCGGTCCCTGCTGCTCGCCCTCGCGGCGGGCATGCCGATGGTCCTCGGGTTCCTCGTCCTGGTCGCCGGTGACGCGGTGGGGGAGTCGGTGGTCCAGGCCCTCGGCTGGTCGCGCGACAACCTCGACTGGTGGGGGCCGCTCCAGGTGCCGCTGGGCGTGGTGTTCGTCTGGGTCGCCTCGGCGGTGATCTTCCGCTGGGCTCCCCGCAGGGACCAGCCGGGCTACACCTGGCTCGCCTTCGGCTCGGCGGTCCATCTGGTGCTGTGGGTCACGGCCACCTGGCTGTTGGCGTTCTACGTCGCCAGCAGCGGGTCCTTCGGTGCCGTGTACGGACCGCTCACCGCCTTCGTCGCCCTGCTGCTGTGGGCGAACCTCACCGGTGTCGCGCTCTTCCTCGGCGTCGCCTTCGCCGCCCAGCTCGAAGCCGCCCGCGCCGGAATCACCGACGCCGTGAAACCGGACCCGGGGCCCGGCCCCTGATCTCCTCGGCGGGGCCCGTCGTGATCAGGGCGGGTCAGCCGTTGCCGTGTGGGTGTCTCGTGATAGTCTTGATCCAGTTGCAATTGTAGTTCCCGCACACTTCAAGTGGCTCGGATGATTACATATCGCCGGGCGCTTTTGTATTTCCGGCGCTCTTTCCGGACGGGTTCATTGCGGCGACGCAGGGGTTCACACAGTGCGGACCCCCGGGTACTGCCCCGAAGGGGAAATGACATGGCTACTGGAACCGTCAAGTGGTTCAACTCGGAAAAGGGCTTCGGCTTCATCGAGCAGGAGGGCGGCGGCCCCGACGTCTTCGCCCACTACTCGAACATCGCCACCCAGGGCTTTCGTGAGCTCCAGGAGGGCCAGAAGGTGAACTTCGACATCACCCAGGGTCAGAAGGGCCCGCAGGCGGAGAACATCACGCCTGCCTGACGTCGAATCGCACAAGGCAGCTGGGGTCCCACCTCGCGGTGGGGCCCCAGCTTGCTGATTTTTCCAGGAAGTCCCGACCGGGACTTCCCGCTTGTGTCACATCGCTGCGGCCGGCGCTTCTTCCGGTCCCGCGGCCGGCTCGTTCTTGCAATTCGTTCGGCTTGTGTCCGCCGAGAATTCCTCGATACGTGCCCTATCGAGGAAGGTTCTCCATGAACCGTTCAGCTCGCACGAACGAAGGTTTTTCCAAGGGCCGCAAGGACGGCTTCGGCGGTTCCGGCCGGGGCGGCCGGGCCCGCCCGCAGGGCCAGGGACGACCCGTCACCCGGTCGGGTGGCGGCGGACGCAGGCCCGCCGCGGTCCAGGGCGAGTTCACACCGCCGACCACCGTCACCCCGGGCCTCCCCGCTGTCGCGACCTTCGGTGAACTGGGCCTTCCCACCGAGTTGCTGGACACGCTCACCCGCCTCGGCGTGACCGAGCCGTTCCCGATCCAGGCCGCCACGCTGCCGAACTCCCTCGCGGGCCGTGACGTCCTCGGCCGCGGCCGCACCGGCTCCGGCAAGACGCTCGCCTTCGGTCTGGCACTCCTCGTGCGCCTGGCCGGGCGGCGTGCCGAGCCCCGGAAGCCGCTCGCGATGATCCTCGTTCCCACCCGTGAGCTGGCCCAGCAGGTCACCGACGCGCTGACTCCGTATGCCCGGCCGCTCAAGCTGCGGCTGGCCACCGTCGTCGGCGGTATGTCGATCGGCCGGCAGGCCGGGGCGCTGCGGGGCGGTGCCGAGGTCGTCGTCGCGACCCCGGGCCGGCTCATGGATCTCGTCGAGCGCAAGGACTGCCGTCTGGACCGGGTGGAGATCACCGTCCTGGACGAGGCTGACCAGATGGCCGACATGGGCTTCATGCCCCAGGTCACCGAGCTGCTCGACCAGGTACGGCCCGACGGCCAGCGGATGTTGTTCTCGGCCACCCTGGACCGCAACATCGACCTCCTCGTCCGGCGCTACCTCCACGACCCGGTGGTCCACTCGGTCGACCCGTCGGCGGGCACGGTCACCACGATGGAGCACCACGTGCTGTACGTGCACGGGGCCGACAAGCACGCCGCAGCCACGGAGATCGCCGCCCGCGACGGGCGGGTGCTGATGTTCCTGGACACCAAGCACGCCGTGGACCAGTTCACCCGGCACCTGCTGGGCAGCGGGGTGCGGGCCGCGGCGCTGCACGGCGGCAAGTCGCAGCCCCAGCGCACTCGCACGCTGGCCCAGTTCAAGGACGGCCAGGTCACGGTGCTCGTGGCGACCAATGTCGCGGCCCGGGGCATCCACATCGACGACCTCGACCTCGTCGTCAACGTGGACCCGCCCGCCGACCACAAGGACTATCTCCACCGCGGAGGCCGTACGGCCCGTGCCGGGGAGTCCGGCAGTGTCGTCACGCTGGTGCTGCCCAATCAGCGCCGTGACATGACCCGTCTGATGTCCGACGCCCGCATCAGGCCGCAGATCACCCAGGTCCGCTCCGGAGAGGCCGAGCTGAGCCGCATCACCGGTGCTCAGGCGCCCTCCGGGATCCCCGTCAACGGAAGCGCGCCGGTCACGGAGCGCCCCCAGCGCGGCGGTACCCCCTTCCGTGGCATGGGCACCCGTCCGGGCCGTGCCGGTGGCGAGTCCCGCCGGTCCGCCGAGGCCCGGCAGACGGCCGAGGCCCGCAAGGCCGCCCGGGTCCGCCGCGGCGCCTAGACCTGGCACGAGCCGCTTCCCGAGTGGCGGCGGGCGCGGAGATCCACCATTTTGGCCCCAGATGCGATCATGTTGGCCACATCGGGGAAGTCGAGTCCCATGAGCGAATCAGAGTTTCCGCCCGAAGACCGGCCCGTCGATCTCTATCTCGACCTGTTGCGCGTGCGTATGGCGCCGTCGGACTACGCGGTGCTCCTCCGCATGGTCGAACCAGTGCTGGAGGCGATGCAGGAGCAACGCGCTGGGCCGATCGAGTTGAGTCTCGAAGGCCAGGACGGCGCCAGCGTCTCGCAGGAGGTGCGCGACGAGGCGTCCCTCGTCGTGGCCGTCGCCGTCACGGGACGGCTGGACAACCAGATCGTCGAGATCGACACCGACGAGGTCGGACCCGTCAGGGTCGTCACGGACTCCGGCACCGCGGCCGATCCGGCCAGGTGTCAGGAGATCGCCGACTTCATCGGTGAACGACACCGCCAGGACGAGGAGCTGCGCGGCATCGCGGAGGTGAGCGGCCTGCCGACCGATGTCTGACCCCCGCCGCGGCCCCGGGACCCCTCCGGGGCCGGCGCACGACGGTGGGGCGCGGCGCGGCGGCAACGGGGCGTACCGGTGCCAGACGCGTCACACAGCACGCGTTCTCGCCGTGCCCCGGACAGGGGCCTGCGATGCTTTCGCTCGTGTCGATCACTTCGTCCGAGCCGGAACCGATCACGCCCGACGCCCCGGTCGCACTGAGCCGTCCCCTGCTCACCCAGCAGTGGCTGGACCTCACCTTCGTGCACTGGGCAGTGGATCCGGCCGCCGTGGCGGGACTGCTGCCGGACGGCACCGTTCCCGACACCGTGGACGGTGTCACGTTCGTCGGGCTGGTCGCGTTCCGGATGCACAAGGTGGGCTGGCTGCGCCTGCCGGGCGTGCCGTACTTCGGCTCCTTCCCGGAGACCAATGTGCGCCTGTACTCGGTGGACGCGCACGGTCGGCGGGGGGTGGTCTTCCGCTCCATGGACGCGTCCCGGCTCCTGCCGGTGGTCATGGGGCGACTCGCCTTCCGGCTGCCGTACGTGTGGTCCCGTATGTCCGTGCGGACCGGCGAGGACACCGTCGGCTACACCAGCGCGAGGCGCCTGCCGGGACCGCGAGGCGCGTACAGCCGGCTCGTCGTGAGGCCCGGGGAGCGCATAACCGAGCCGACCGGCCTTGAGCACTTCCTGACCGCCCGGTGGGGCATGCACAACCCGTTCTTCAGCGACGCGGGCTTTCTGCCGAACGACCATCCACGCTGGCCGCTGCACCGGGCGACGCTGGTCGCGTGCGAGGAGAACCTCGTCGAGTCGGCCGGGCTGCCGACGCCGGTCGGGGAACCGGTGAGCGTGCTGTACTCCCCGGGGGTTCCCGTGCGTCTCGGGCGCCCGATTCCTCCGCCGCGCGGATGAGTCCCGTACGGCCGTCCCCCGCGGGGGGAGTGCCGTCGCTCAGCGGTGGCGCCCCGACATCGGGCGGCGTGCCGTCAGCAGCAGCGCTATGTCGTCGGGGCGGTCGGCGACGTGCCGGGCCTTCGCGGTGAGGCGGTCGGCGACCGCGGCCAGCGAGCGGCCGCCGGGGCGGGCGGCGGGCGAACCGGCCCGGGCCAGGGCCACGCGCAGCGCGGTGATGCCCTCGTCGATGTCGACGCCCGGCCGCTCGACCAGCCCGTCCGTGTAGAGCGCGAGGATGGCGCCGGGCTCCAGCTGCAACTCCGTCACCGGGTACTGAGCGTGTCCGTCGACGCCGAGCACGACGCCGCCGGGGATGTCCAGGACGTGGGTGCGGCCGTCCGGGAAGCGCAGGATCGGTGGGGGATGCCCGGCGCGGGCGACCCGGGCCAGACCGGTGAGGGGGTCCAGCCGGATGTAGCAGCAACTGGCGAACAGCCCGGGATCGAGGTCGATCAGAAGACGGTTGGTGCCGCTGAGGACCTCGTCGGGCGGATGGTCGCCGAGCGCGAAGGCCCTTACCGCGCTGCGCAGTTGCCCCATGGTCGCGGCGGCCTGGACGCCGTGTCCCTGTACGTCGCCGATGACCAGGGCGAGACCGTCCCCGGACTCGACGACGTCGTACCAGTCCCCTCCCACGTCCATTCCCTGGGTGCCCGCCAGATAGCGCCCGACGGTCTCCACCCGCGGATGGCCCGACAGCCGCCGGGGGAGGAGAGCCTGCTGGAGACCGCGGGCGAGCGCGGCCTCGGTGTCGTAGCGGTGTGCCTTCTCCATGGCGTGGGCGATCAGCCCGGCGAGGGCGGTGAGCACCGTGCGTTCCTCGGTGCTGAAGTCGCGGGGACGGTCGAAGCCGAGAATGCAGGAGCCGACGGGGCGCCCGGAGGCGATGAGGGGCAGGAACGCGCGGGCTCCCTCCGTCGCGTCGAGCGGGATGCCGGGATAGGCGGCCGTGAGCTGGTGCATCGACTCGAAGAAGAGCGGCCGGCCGGTGGTGAGGGTCTCCACGCCGGGCAGCCGGGTGTCGAGACCGACCCCGTCGAACGGCGCGAGGAATCCCTTGGGGAAGCCCGATTCCCAGGCCAGATACAGATGCCGGTCCTGGAGCAGATAGATGGCGAGCCGACGGCCGCCGAAGGCCGGCAGCAGTTCCTGCATCACGACCGCGGACACCTGTTGGGCGGTGACCGCCTCGGTCAGCGCGATCGCGAGGATGATCGGGCGGTACAGCGGAGCCATGGAGGTGACCGCGTCCGGGGATCCGTCGGCCAGCGGCGCGTCGGCCGGTGCCTCTGCCCCGGATTGCGGCGCCGGGTCGGGAGGCCGGTCCGCCATGCGGTCGGCCGGAACGAGCTTGCAGGTCAGGATGCCGGGACCCGGATAGACGGAGAGCGAGAACCAGTCACCTCCGTGGGGATCCGCGAGAGGCTCCTCCTCGTCCTTGAGCGGCCGTACGACGTGGCAGTGCACCGGATGCGGTGACAGGAGGGCTTCCCGCAGATGGTCCTCGTAGGCGGGCCGGTCCAGCCACGGCACCGCCTCCCACAGGGTGCGGCCCAGCAGTTCGGACCGCGGGCGGCCCAGGATCTCCGCCGCCCGCGGATTCGCGTAGAGGATCAGGCCCAGCCGGTCGAGGCAGAACACGCCCTCCGGGAGCAGGTCGGCTGCCTTGTCGGCCGCCGAGCCGACGTGTGGATCGAGGACGATGCCGCGGACCGGGTGCCCTCCGGGTGGTGCGGACGCGTCGTGCGGGGTCCAGAGCTCCATCAGCCGAAGAGTGCCGTCCAGGGCGTGCACGTGCAGGGGCAGCGGCGGCGGTCTGCCCGCGGCCGTCTCCCGCAGGGCGGCCAGGATCTGATGGGAGTCGGCGGCGGCCACGGTGTCCGCGAGCGCCTGCGGGGTGTCGGCGGACTGTCCCGGCGCCACTCCGAGCAGGGCACGCAGACGGTTGTCGGCGGTCACGACATTCGTCGCCGGATCCCAGGCGAAACGCCCGATGGGCACGGCGGGAGGACCAGCGGCCGGTGGCCGCACGCACAGCGGTTCGTCGTCCCAGGCGACCGGAGACCCGTCGATGTCCTCCAGGCTCCGCAGGGCCGCGCCCAGATCCTCGGCCAGCTGAGCCATGCGGTCACGGTCGGGCAGCACGGTGGTGGCGTCCGACGTCGAGGGGCGCAGGAGGGTCAGTACGCCGTAGACCGTGGAGCCCCCGACCACGGGGACGTACACGGATCCGAACTGGAACGGCAGGCCCGCCGCGAACTGGGGGTAGCGGCGCATCGTCTCCGTGGCGTCCGGGAGCACCACCTGGACGCCCAGCCGGTAGGCGTCCGCGACGGGGAACCGACGGTCGACGTGCAGGCGCCACCAGGGGCGGAACAGGGGTCCCGGCAGCCCCGAGAGCACGGCCAGCCGCAGCAGCCCGGGCGTACTGGACCGCAGGTACACGCCTCCCGCGAAGCCGTCGGCCGCACCGATCGCCTCCGCCGTGATCCCGGTCAGCAGTGCGGCCAGGCGTCCGGGCGTCCGGGTGTCGTGCTCGGCTCTCCCAGTCATCGGCCCTACCTCGTCCGTGCGCCGCCGAGTGGCTGACACAGCAAGAATGCGCCACGAGGGCCTCCGCCTGCACCCGGGCGGGGAACTCCGTGTGAATCCGCAGAGGGTACCGGTGCCCGTGTGGGCCCGGGTGTCCGGAACCGTGACAGTCAGGTGGCCGGAGACTACCGTCCGGCAGGTCCTGGGGACAGTACTCGGCCACCCGTGATCGTGGCAGACGCGATCGGCCCGGTCGGTGTCAGGCCGCCGGTCGCACCAGTCCGGACTCGTAGGCGAAGACAACCGCCTGGACGCGGGCGTGGGCGCCGATCTTGGCGAGGATGTTGCTGACGTGGGTCTTCACGGTCGTCGGGGCGATGGACAGGCGCTCGGCGATCTCGGCGTTGGACCAGCCGGAGGCGACGGCGGTGAGGACGTCGCGTTCGCGCCCGGTGAGGGTGCCGAGGCCGGCTTCCCCGTCGAGAGGGCGGACGGGGCGCTGCTGACGGACGGTGTCGATGAGCGTGCGGGTCAGACCGGGAGTGATGACGGCGTCTCCGGCGGCCACGATGCGGATGGCGGCGGTCAGCTCGTCGGGGGTGGCGTGCTGGAGAAGGAATCCGGCCGCTCCGGCGCGCAGGGCGGCGTAGGCGCCTCTCTCCCGGCCGGCAGGTGTCAGGACGAGTACGCGCGGGCGGGGCCCACCGGCGCCGGTGAGCTCGGAGACCAGCGGCAGGAGGGAGGGATGGGCGATACGGCGGATGGTCGCGATGCCGTCCGTGTCGGAGACGTTGCTGTCCAGGACGACGACGTCGGGGCGGAGTTCGGCGCTGAGGCGAACCGCCTCGGCACCGGTCGCCGCCTCGCCGACGACGGTCAGGTCGGGCTCGGCGGCCAGAAGCATCCGCAGACCGAGTCGCTGCAGGGACTGGTCGTTCACGATGAGTACGGAGGTCATGGCAGGCGTTCTCCATGGGGAGGGGCGATGGGCGGCGTCCTCGCCGGGGACATGCGCGGAGCCCTGAACGAAACTGTTTCGTTCACCTCGATGACCAGAGTAACTCCGCCCCTATCGAAACGTCACCGTTTTCGTTGTGGTCTGGCTCACTTCTCGTGCTCACGCCGTGGTCGGCCTGTCCGAGCGGCACTTCATCAGTGGCTGGACACGCGTACCGAAGGCCTCGATGCCTTCGAGGAAGTCGTCGAAGACCAGCATGATCCCCTTGGTGCCGTATACCCCGGCGACCTCGTCGAGCATCCTCGCGACGGTCTCGTACGAGCCGACGAGCGTGCCCATGTTGAAGTTCACCGCCCCCTCGGGCAAAGAGATAGTCCGGGCGGTCGAGGAGCCGTCGGCGGCCGTGTCCGTGGCCGATTCACCCGCCATGTACGCCAGTGCGGCGAGGTCGGCGTTGTCGTGGTAGTCCTGCCACTTCGCCCGGGCCGCCTCGTCGGTCTCGTCCGCGATGACCATGAAGAGGGACAGAGCCCCGACGTCACGGGCGGTCGTGCGCGCCATGTCCACGAGCGCGGCGGTGGTGTCCGAGATCGCGAGGGGAGTGTTCACGCCGCTGCCCAGGATGAAGTTGTACTCGGCGTGCTCGGCGGCGAACCTCATGCCCGTGCTGCTCTGGCCCGCGGCGACGATGTCGGTGTGCCCGTCCGCCGGCCGCGGTGACAGCACGCAGTCGTCCATCTCGTAGAACTCGCCCTTGAAGTTGCTGACTCCCTCGCTCCACAGCTCCTTCATCACGGTGACGTACTCGACGGCGCGGGCGTAGCGGTTGCCGAAGTGCTCGTCGCCGGGCCACAGACCCATCTGCGCGTACTCACCGGGCGCCCAGCCCGTGACGATGTTGACGCCGAAGCGGCCGGGGGCGATCGAGTCGACCGTCACCGCCATGCGCGCGACGATTGCCGGGGGCAGTGCGAGGATCGGTGTGGAGGCGTACAGCTTGATCCGGTCGGTGACGGCGGCCAGGCCGGCCATCAGGGTGAACGACTCCAGGTTGTGGTCCCAGAAGCCGGTCTCGCCGCCGAACCCCTTGAGCTTGATCATCGACAGGGCGAAGTCGAACCCGTGCTCCTCGGCCTTCTGCACCACGGCCTTGTTCAGCTCGAAGCTCGGCAGGTACTGCGGCGAGCTCTTCGAGATGAGCCAGCCGTTGTTGCCGATGGGTATGAAGACGCCGATGTCCATGCCGCTCCTCGTGTATCGCCGTGACCGGAGGACTGCCCGGGACGAAGGGGCGTTACACGGGGTGCGGGAGTGTCGAACCGGCCATCGTCACGACGGGCAACTCGGCCTGGAGCGACAGGTGTTGGAGACCAGGTAAGGGAGGGTGGCGGCGAAGGTGTGATTCCTGCGAAGGCCCGCATCCGGTGAGGCCAGAACGGTAAAATTTATCGTATGAATGCACGGCTGGCTCTGCTCAGCACGGTGGAACCAGGTGTCGCGGAGAGCGAGATCTTCCGGTTGGCACTCCAGCACGCGGTGGGCGAGCTCGGTGCCCTGGGAGGGATGATCCACCTTCGCGGCCCCATGTCCGCCCTGCGGCTGGTGTCCGCCACCGGTCTCCCGCCGACCCTGACCCGGGCCTGGGAGATCATCGACCAGGAGGGCCCGCTGGCCCCCGCCCGCGCCCTGCACCAGGGCAGTGGCGTCTGGGCACCGCGGGAGCTCACGGCACATTCCGTGGCCGGGGAGGCGGCGTGGCCGGGCAGCGGACTGGCGGCCGCCCCGCTGTTCAGCGGGGATCGCAGCATCGGGGCCCTGTCCGTCGTCACGGGCGAGGCGGGCGAGCCCACCGCGGAGCAGTGGGACTTCCTGCGGGCCGTGATCGCCTGGACCGAGGAGCGCATGGCTCAGGCGCCCCCACCGTCAGGGCCCGCACAGACCGAGCTCGGCGGCGAGCGCCTGCGGCAGGCACTCAAGGAGGTCAGCGTCGGCTCCTGGGACTGGGACATCCGGACCGGCGACCTGATCTGGGACGAGGCGGCCCTGGAGCTCTACGGCACCAGACCGGCCGACTTCACCGGCAAGATCGAGAACTGGATGAGGACCGTCCACCCCGACGACCTCGCCCCGACACTGGGCGCCGCGCAGCGGGCGATCCGCGACCACACGGTCTACGAGGCGGAGTACCGCGTACGCGGCCTGGACGGCACGTACGGCTGGACCCAGGCCCGCGGCAGGGCGACGTACGACGAACACGGCGAACCCCTCCGGATGATCGGCGTGGGCTGGGAGAGCAACGAGTCCCGGTCCGCCCGCGACGCCCTCAGCCGCGCGCTGCGCCACATGAGCGACGGATTCCTGGCGTTCGACGACGAGTGGCGGATCACCTTCGCCAACCTTGAGGCGGAACGCACGCTGGGCCTCTCCGAGGAGGAGCTGTTCGGGCGTGTCCTGTGGGACCTGCCCTCCGCACAGCAGGTGCCCGGTATGGAGAGCCGCTTTCGCAAGGCCGCGGCCGAGGACAAGCCCGCCGGCTTCGACATGCGTATGCCGGAGAGCGACCGCCGCTACCACCTGCGGCTGGTGCCCGGCCCCGACGGCCGCACCCTCTACTTCAGCGACGTCACCGAGCGGCGGCGGCACGACGAGGAGCGCCAGGCCGCCGAGCGGGTCGCGTCCGAACGCGCCGCCCAGATGGCGGAGCTGACGGCCGCCCTCGCGAAGGCGACGACGTCACGGGACGTGGTGGACGCGCTCGCCCCACGGGTGCTGCCGCCGTTCGCCGCCGCCGGACTCCTGGTGCAGACGGTCGAGGGCGAGTTGCTGCACACCGTGGGAGCGGTCGGCTACCCCGACGACTTCCTCGCCGCCGTCGACCGCCGCCCGCGGCTGTCCGGCGACCCGGGCTGGGACGCGATCACGTCCGACACACCGCTCTTCCTGTCCTCCGCGCAGGAACTCGCCGCGCGCTCACCCGGACAGGCCGATCTGCCCGGGCGTGCGGGCAAACAGGCATGGGCGTTCCTGCCGTTGACGGCGTCCGGCGTCACCTTCGGCGTCTGCGTCGTGGCCTTCGACCGCCCGCGCCGCCTCACCGACGACGAACGCACCCTGCTGACCACGATCAGCGCCCTGGTCGCCCAGGCCCTGGAACGGGCGAGGCTCTACGACGCCGAACACACCCGTTCCCGCGAACTCCAGCGCAGCCTGCTCCCTCGGGACCTGCCCACCCCGTCGGCATGCACGGCGGCGGCCCGCTACCTCCCCGCAGGACAGGGCATGGACGTGGGGGGCGACTGGTACGACATCATCCCGCTCTCGGGCGGCCAGGTGGCCCTCGTGGTCGGTGACGTGATGGGCCACGGCCTGCCGGAGGCCGCGACGATGGGCCGCCTGCGCACGGCGGTCCACACCCTCGCCGACCTGGAACTGCCGCCCGACGAGATCATGAGCCATCTCAACGACATCGTCGGCGGCATGGGCGAGGAGTCGTACGTCACCTGCCTGTACGCGCTGTACGACTCCACCACGCAGATCTGCTCCATCACCCGGGCAGGCCATCCGCCGCCGGCCCTGGTCCATCCCGACGGCAGGGTCCACTTTCCGGAACTGGCCCCGGACCCTCCGCTGGGCGCGGCCGAACCACCCTTCGAGACAGTCGAGTTGGCGGTCCCGGAGGGCAGCCTGCTGGTGCTCTACACCGACGGCCTGGTGGAGTCGTCCACGCGCGAGATCGACGAGGGCATGGCGGACCTGGCCGGACTGCTGCGCGCCGCGCACATCACGGACGTGGACCCGGACGGGGAGCGCGATCGCCTCGAACGCCTCTGTGACACCCTGACGGCCGGTCTTCTCCCCGCCGAGCACCAGGCGGCCGACGATGCGGCGCTCCTCGTCGCCCGGCTGCACGCCCTGCCCGTCGAGAGGATGGCCTCCTGGTCGCTCCCCGAGGACCCCAGGGCGGCGGGCCAGGCCCGCCGTCACGTCCGTGAGCAGCTCTCCGCCTGGGGCCTCGACAGCCTGACACCCACCACGGAACTCCTCGCCAGCGAACTGGTCGGCAACGTCGTACGTCATGCCAAGGGCCCTGTCAGCCTGCGCCTTCTGCACGACGCCGAGCTGGTCTGCGAGGTCTTCGACGGCAGCCTGACGATGCCCCGCATCCGCCGGGCGACGGACACCGACGAGGGAGGGCGCGGCCTGCAGCTGATCACGGCACTCTCCCGACGCTGGGGCACGCGCTACACCGCGACAGGAAAGTGCATCTGGACCGAACAGGCACTCCTCGGCCCGGACAGCCGCAAGGACGAGCCGTCCGACGCCCTGGAGCCGATGCTCCCGAACATCGGTGAGTTCGACGGGGACCTGGACGCGCTCCCCTTCGGGGACCAGGAGTTGTAGGGACCGGCAACTGTCGGGCCGGGGCCGGGCTTCAGCCCCTAGGCCGCGTCCCGCCACACCTTCACGTCGAGGGTGGCGTACGTCGTCCCGGACGAACCCTGGTAGGTCACGAGCCCCACGTGTCCCGTACCGCTGATGACGCACATCTGTTGGCCAACGGTGAGGTCCTTGATCCAGATGTAGCTCTTGTAGCCGGTCGCGGCCTTGCACGCCTCCACGCTGCCCTGCCGCCCGGACGGGAGCAGCGCGAGGGAGCTGCCGGAGGTGGTGCCGGGTGCGAGGACCGCGCCCGAGGAGTAGACGGCGTACGTCAGATCCTCGTCCGAGCTGCCGGTGTCGGCCTTGGGGCGCACCGGGGTGTCCGCCAGATACAGATCGTGGCTCGCGGTCATCCGGATTCCGGCGTACGTGACCGGGGCGGGGGCCTTGGGTGCCGTCGGCTCGCTGGACGCGGCCGGGGGAGCCGGGTTCGGAGCCTGTGTGGGTGTCGCGGGCCCCGAAGGACCGGACGGCAGCGCGGACTTGGCGGGCTTGGGTTTCTTCGACGCCTTGCCCGACGGGGAGCCGGACGCCGACGGGGACTTGTCGGCCTTGGGAGCCGACTGCGACGCGGCCACCTCCGAGGCCCCGGTGTCGTCCTTGTCGTCGTCCCCCGGGACGAACAGCAGCGCGGCGGCCGCCCCACCGGCGACGAGCACGACCGCGGCCGCCGACAGCATCCAGAGCCGGGCCCCGCGGCCCGCGCCGTTCGTGGTGACCGTGGAGGTCTGCGCGGCGGCCGACTCCTGCGGCTGGGGCCATGGAGGCGGTGTGTACGCAGCCGGTGCGGCCGGATTCCCCATCACGAACGGTCCGGGCAGCGCGGCGTGGGACTGACCGGCGTGAGACTGAGCGGCGTGAGGCTGTGCGGAATGGGACGGTACGGAATGGGACTGCGCCGCGTGGGACGGCGAGGTGGGGGAGTAGGCCGCCGCGGGGCCGAAACCGCCTGAGCCGGCGGGGCCGAAACCGCCGCCGGAGCCCGCGGGCCCGAATCCGCCGGAACCCGCGGCTCCGAATCCGCCGGAAGCGTGAGCGCTCGGAGTCGCCTCCGCCTGGGCCTGGGCCTCCGCCTTGGCTTGGGCCTCATGGGCTCCCTCGGCCCGAGCCGCTATCCCCGCCGCCAGTTCGCCCGGCAGCCATGCCCCCGATGTGTACCGGGCCTCGTCACCGCGGTGCGTCTGGATGGTCTGAACGGAGCGGATGACCTCCTCGACGGAAGGCCGCTCGGCGGCAGGCTTACGCAGGCACCGCGCCACCAACTCCCTTATTTCGTCGGGCACTTGGCCGAGGTCCGGTTGCTCGTGCACCACCCGGTAGAGCACCGCGTGCGCGTCCCCGTCCCCGAAGGCGCCGCGGCCCGTCGAGGCGAACACGGCGGTCTGCCCCAGCGCGAACACATCGGCCGAGGGGGCGGCCTCGCCGCCGAGTGCCTGCTCCGGTGCCATGTAGGCGACCGTGCCGAGGGCCATGCCGCTCTGCGTCACCGAGGTGGCGTCCGCGGCCCGTGCGACACCGAAGTCGATGACGCGCGGGCCGTCGTCGGCGAGCAGCACGTTCGACGGCTTGAGGTCCCGGTGCACGATGCCCTCGCGATGCACCGCCTGCAGTGCCTCCGCGACACCGGCTATCAGCCGCAGCACGGTGTCGACGGGCAGTGGTCCGTGGTCGCGTATCGCGTCGGCGAGGGACGGACCCGGCACATAGGCGGTCGCACACCACGGGATCGAGCCTTCGGTGTCGCTGTCCACGACCGGGGCCGTATAGAGCCCGTGCACTCGGCTCGCGGCCGCCACCTCGGCCTGGAACCGCTTGCGGAACTCGGCGTTCTCGGCCAGCTCCGGCCGGATCACCTTGACCGCGACGGCTCGTCCGCCCGGTGTGTGCGAGAGATAGACCCGCCCCATGCCGCCGGACCCGAGCCGCGCCACCAGCCGGTAGCCGCCCACGATCCGCGGATCGCCGTCCTCCAGCGGCTGGAAACCTCCCGCGCCGGGCCCACCGTTGCTCAACACGCCCACTCCGCCCCAAGATCTGTTCGGTGGCCCCATTGCATCACGGGTCCGGTCCCGGGGTTTTCAGGGCCGCGGTATCGGGAGGGCGTACACCTTGTTGAAGTGCTGGGCGATCAGCGGGCCGTCGCTGTCGCAGGCGAGTTGCCAGTCGTTGATGCCGGCGTCCTGGCCGTCGGTGAAGTTCCAGAGCAGCTCGCCCTTCTGGGCGTCGATCGCGTAGAACCCGTCCCTGTTGCGGGCGGCCGTGACGAACACCGCTCCGCCGCCCGCGACGAGGGCGTTGCCCAGATCGAGCCGAGGGGTCCGGCGGAACCAGCGCCGGGTGCCGTCGGCGGCGTCGAACGCCTGGACGCCGTGCGGGCTCCTGGTGGTGCAGTACACCGTGCCGGCCGTGGCGGCCACGGAGGCGAATCCGCCCTTCTCCTCCTTCACCCGCCAGCGCACGGCGCCGGACTCCACGTCCACGGCGATGAGTTCGCTGTCGACGGCGAAGACGGTTCCGCCGAGCACCACCGGGGCCGAGCGGGCGTCCGAGTCGGAGTTCATGGGCCGGCGCCACAGCACGTCCCCGGTGCTCGCGGTGCCACGGGCCGTCAGGCGGTGCAGCCCGTCCATGTAGATGAAGCGGCGGGATGCCATGACGGGCTTCAGATCGAGGCCGATGTCCTCCTCGCTGATGGGGATGACATCGGCCCGGCGCTCCCGCAGATCCGTGTTGAGGACGACGTTCGTGGAGGTGGCCGACCCCTGCGACCCTTCCGGGCGGCTGAACCGCAGCCCTGAGATGGTGACCCGCTGGTCGTTGAATCCGCCGAGCAGCGTGTCGAACCGGAAGTCCTCCCCGAAGTCCAGGGAGAACCGTTCGATGCCGGTGACCGGGTCGACGCCCAGCACGGTAGCGCCGGTGCCGAGGGCGACGACATCGCCCGAGACGAGGAGCGGCGGGGTGGGGGACTGGCTGATGCCCCGGTAGATCCACCGGGGACTGGTGCCGTCGGCGAGCCCGAGGCAGAACAACGCGCCCGACTGCGACTTCAGCAGGGCCGTGTCCTTGTAGAAGACCGCCGGGGCCTCGACGAGCGGGTCGCCCCGGTAGACCCACAGCGGCTTCGGCGCCGGACCGGTCGGCTTCGGGGCCGACTCGGTCCGCTCCTTCGGCTCACCGAGCAGTGCGGCGACGCCGGAACCGAGAGTGACGACGCCGAGCGCGGCGGCCGCGAGGACCGTACGGCGGGAGGGACGCGGCCGGGCCGACCGCCGCGCGCGGTGGGTGACCGGGTCGGGCGACCTCCCGGGCTGCTGGCCGGGCGACGGGGCTTCGGGGAAGACGACGCGATGGGGGCTCGGGCGCTCGGTGACGAGTTGCTGAACGGTCGCGCGCGGGTCGCTGCGGACACCGGTGGCGGCCGTGCGGCCGGTGGTGGCGCGGGCGGGCTCCCGCTCGACGACGTCCGCAATCGGTCCGGGCCCGAGGTCCAGGTCCATGAGGTCGGCGGCCTGCCGGCTGATCGATGCGGCCACGGGTTCCGGCAGCCAGCCCTCCCAGTCCAGCGCGTCCGTACCACCGGGCGCGCACGCCGCCGACACCCGGTCCGGAGTGGGCCGGGCCGTCGGGGACTTGTCGAGGCAGAGCTCGATGATCGTGTCCAGCGGATCCGGAACGCCCGTCAGATCCGGCGTACCGTGCACCACTTGGTACAACAGGGTGGCCGCCGACGAGCCGTCGAAGGGCGCGTTCCCGGTGGCGGCGAAGGCGAGGACCGAGCCGAGACAGAACACGTCTCCCTCGGGGCCCATCGGGTCACCCGTGGCGTGCTCGGGGCACATGTACCGCGGTGAGCCGAGCAGCACTCCGGACAGGGTGAGTTCGTAGCCGTCGGTGGCCCGGACGATGCCGAAGTCGATGACCCGCGGGCCCTCGGCGGAGAGCAGCACATTGGACGGTTTGAGATCGCGGTGCACCAGCCCCGCGGAGTGCACGGCGATCAGCGCCTCGGCGAGTCCGGCCCCGAGGGCCAGAACCGACTTCGGTGGCAGCGGTCCGTGCTCCTCAACCGCGTCGGCCAGCGTCGGACCGAGGATGTGCGCGGTGGCGAGCCAGGGGACGGGGCCGTCCGGATCGGCGTCCACGACGGTCGCCGTGTATCTGCCGCTCACCGCACGTGCCGCGTCCACCTCGCGCCGGAAACGGATCCGGAAGTCCCTGTTCGCGGCCAGCTCCGGCCGGATGACCTTGACGGCCACGGTCCGCTGCTGATCGTCCCGGGCGAGGAAGACCTCCCCCATCCCTCCGGCGCCGAGCCGCGCGACAGGACGGTACGGCCCCAAGTGCTCCGGATCCGTGGGACGAAGTGGCTCCATTGCCCTCAGCTCGCCTGTTCATCGTCGAATGGACTTGGGGCGAGAGTAGGTGCTGGAGGGACAGTTGGTGTACGCAACCGAGCAACCTATGGCCATTACTTGACGTTTCAGATAGAAACCGCCCGGACGGTCTTCCAGAACGGCGGGACGGATGCGTACGAGAGCGTCAAGCCCGTCCGCGGGCCTGCTGGGAGCGTCGCGCCAGAGAGTCGATGAGCACCGCGGCGAAGAGCACCCCGCCCGTGATGATGAACTGGACGGCCGTGGGGGTGTCCGTGATCGCCATGCCCGAGGCGATCGACTGGATGATCAGCATGCCGAGCACCGCGGACCAGGTGGTGCCGCGTCCGCCGAACAGGCTGGTGCCGCCGATGACGGCCGCCGCGATGGCGTTGACCAGCAGGACGCCCGAGCCCGAACCCTGGCTCACCGACGTGATGCGCGAGGCCAGGAACAGGCCGCCGACCGCGGCCATGGTGCCCGAGACCGCGAGCACCGCCGTCTGCACCCGCATCACGCTCAGGCTGGCGCGCCGCGCCGCCTCCATGCTGCCGCCCAGCGCGTAGACCTGCCGGCCGTAGTGCGTACGCCGGAGAACGAGGTCGAGGCCGGCCACCACCACGAGGAAGATCAGGAGCGCGAGCGGCAGCCCCTGGAACCGGTTGAGCAGATACGCGGCGGTGAACGCGACCACCGCGAGCACTCCCGTGCGCACCGCGATCCCCCGGAGCGAGCGGTGTGGCATACCGACGGCCTTGCGCCGCCACATGTCCTGGTAGGACACCAGGAAGACCAGGCCCGCGGCGACCGCCGCCAGACCGTAGGCCGCGGCGTCGTTGGTGAAGTAGTAGCTGGTCAGCTTGGCGACCAGCCCGTTCTCGTCGAGGTTGACCGTGCCGCTGGTCCCGAGGACGTAGAGCATGAGGCCGTTCCAGGTGAGCAGCCCGGCGAGCGTGACGACGAACGCCGGCACCCGGGTCCTGGCCACGGAGATGCCCTGGACGGTTCCCGCCAGGGTTCCCGCGAGCACCGCGATGATGACGGCGAGCCATTCCGGCACTCCGTGATTGACGTTCAGCACGGCGAAGGCCGCCGCCGCGAGACCGCTGATCGAGCCGACCGACAGATCGAGTTCACCGAGCAGCAGTACGAAGACGATGCCGACCGCGATCAGACCCGTACCCACGATGTCCACGCTGAGGTTCGACAGGTTCCGCGGGGACAGGAAGTTCGAGTTGAGCGACTGGAAGATGATCCAGACCGCGGCGAGTACGAGGACGACGGGGAGCGGGCCCACCTCGCCGGCGCGCAGCTTGCGCCGGAGGTAGGCGATCCCCTTCTCCGCGGCACGGGCGACGGTCCGCCCGCGCCGCGACCGACCGGCCCCGGCGCCGGGCGCGGTGGGCTCGGTCCGTGTGGTGTCCGCCGTGTCGCGCATCTCTTTCACCACCCCGCCTCCTGGGAGGCCGTCCGGCGGGGCACGTTCTCCGTGGCGCCGGTGATGGAGGAGATGATCTGTTCCTGGGACGCGGTGTTCACGTCGAAGAAGCCGTTGTTGCGGCCGAGCCGCAGGACGGCCGCCCGGTCCGCGAGGGCCTTGATGTCACCCATGTTGTGGCTGATGAGCAGGACGCCCAGACCTCGGTCACGCAGCTGGTCGACGAGGTCCAGGACCTCGCTGGTCTGCTCGAATCCCAGTGCCGCGGTCGGTTCGTCCAGGAGGAGGACCCGCGGGTCGCCGAGCAGCGAACGGGCGATGGCGACCGTCTGCCGCTGACCGCTGGACAGCGAGACGACGGGGGCACGCAGATCGGGGATGCCCCGGGTCAGACGGTCCAGCAGGCTTCTGGTGCGGCGCTCCATCTCCACCTCGTCGAGGAAGCCGAGCCTGCGGATCTCCTGCCCGAGGAACAGATTGCCGACGACGTCGAGGTTCCCGCACAGCGCGAGGTCCTGGTAGACGGCCGCGATGCCGAGGTCCCGGGCGTCGTGGGGACGCCTGATGTGGACCGCCCGGCCCTCCCACTCGATGGAGCCCTTGTCCGCGGGGGAGACCCCGGAGATCACCTTGACCAGGGTGGACTTGCCCGCCCCGTTGTCGCCCAGCAGAGCGACGACCTGCCCGGCGTGGATCTCCAGCTCGATGTCGTCGAGGACCTCGATGACGCCGAAGCGTTTGCAGACGCCGCGCAGTGCCAGCAAGGGGGGACCCGTCACGGAAACCATCTCCTTCCCGGGGGCGGTCCGGACCTGGTCGGAACCTGCCTGTCAGGTGAGACCGGCCCTGCCGCAGGCGGCCCCGAGCTGGGGGGTGCAGATCTGCTCGACCGTGTACACGCCGTCCTTCACCAGGGTGTCCTTGATCGTGTCGACCGTCACGGACACCGGGGTGAGCAGGACGGCCGGAACAGTGTGCCCGCCGCGGGGTGTCACCTCGCCCTTGGCGACCCGGTCGAGGCTCTCGTGGCGGGCCGCGGCCACGGCCATGGCGGCGCCGGCGGAGGCCTCGGGCGCGAAGGGCTTGTAGACGGTCATGTACTGATCGCCGCCGACGATGCGCCGTACGGCTCCGAGCTCGGCGTCCTGCCCGGTGACCGGGGGCAGCGGGGCGACCTTGTTCGCCTTGAGGGCGGAGATGCAGCCGGCGGCGAGGCCGTCGTTGGCGGCGTACACCCCGTCGATGTTCTCGACACCGAGGGCCGCGATCGCGGCGGACATGTTCATGTGCGCGGTCTCCGTCCTCCACTGGAGGGTGTCGTACGCCTCGCCGATCCTCACCCGTCCCTGGAGCACGGACAGCGCGCCCTTCTTGAACGACACCGCGTTGGGGTCGCTGGGATCGCCGTTCATCATGACGATCTGGTCGTCGGGCGCCCTGTCACCCATCGCTGTGAGCAGTGCCCTGCCCTGGAGTCTGCCGACCTCCTCGCCGTCGAAGGAGACATAGCCCGCGATGGGACCCTCGGCGAGACGGTCGTAGGCGATGACCGGGACGCCCGCCTCGTCCGCCTTCCTGACCGCGGGGCGCAGCGATCTGGCGTCCACGGCCACGAGGACGATGGCGTCGACCCCCTTGGTGAGCATCGAGTCCATCTGCTCCTGCTGGATGGCCACGTCGCCCTTGGCATTGGCGTTCTCGACCGCGCAGTCGTCGCACAGTTCCGTGATCCTCTTCTGGAGGAACGGCCGGTCCTGTGTCTCCCAGCGGGCTGTGGTGGAGTCCGGGAGCAGCACGCCGATGCTCAGCGCGTTGCCGGTGTCGGAGTCGTCCCCGGCGTCCTGCCCGCAGGCCTCCAGGGCAACAACCGTCGAGATCACGGTCATGGCGATGGCCGCGCCCCGGATGCAGGCCTTCATGTGAAAGACCTCCCTTGTCCTTCACCTCGTGTGACGAGGGGCGCTCACGGTTGCCCGCGCCCGGCTTGAGACGGTCAGGGGATCCGGGTGCGTCGCGGCGTCAAGGGCTGGCGTGTGATCGGCGTGGCAAGTCGAACACGTCTCAACTGTGGCACCGGCCGTGGTGATCTGCGAACGCAGCGGCCCGGCTCCGGCCGTCGACCGCAGAGGTACGGCTCCGGCCTTCGACGACGGGCGCAGGGCGCCGCGCGAGAGCGGCTGTACCGAGGCGCCGAGACGGCCTCTCATAGCCGTCGCGGGTGCCTTTGGGACGGGTCTGCCACTGACGGCAATCGTCTGGATCTGTCGGGTTAGCCCTGATATGCGATTCTGGTAGATGGGCGCCCGATCTCAAACCGGCGGCACCTGCCGCATGGACCGGAGGTAGGTCGCGGACATGCATCATGACGGCCGCGCCCTGGCCGGAGTCTCGGAGCCGCGGGAGTCCCGGGCCGGCGCCGACGACAACGGTTCACGGCCACCTCTGCCGAAGGCCGCCGCGAGCGACAGATCCCTGACGTTCGCCGGAGTGGCGTTGGCGGCGGTCTATGTGCACGATGCCGGGAACGGCGATCTCCGGCTGGTGGAGACGGCCGGACGCGCCACGTCCCGGTATCTGCCGCCGGAGCGACTGCCCCTGTCCGGCGACTCACCGGCGGCGCACGCCTTCCGCACCGACCGGCCGCTGTGGCTGGACCTCGCGGAACTCGCTCCCCGCTCGGGGGGCCGGGACTCCGAAGGCTGGATTTCCGAGGGAAGGCTTTCCGGGGACCGGATCTCCGAGGACGGGCCGACGCCGCCGACGGCACAGTCGCCGCAGGCGCAGGCGCAGGCGCAGGCGCAGCAAGCACAAACACAGCAGGCGCAAGCGCCGCAGCCGCAGTCCCCGCAGTCACAGGAGCAGCAAGCTCAGGCGCCGCCGGCGGAGGCGCCGCTCGCCGCCCTGCCGCTCGGGACCGAGGGCAGGCGGCTGGGCTGCCTCGTCGTCGTGGGAGCGTCCCCGGTCGGCTTCGAGGCCGAGCAGCGGCGCTTCCTGGAGCGGTACGCCGAGGCGATCGCCGGACTGCTCCGGACCGAGGCCGACCGCCCCGCCCCGTCGGCGCTGCTGAGCCCCGCCCTGCGGAGTCTGGGCGTCGGTTCGTTCGTGCTGATGCCGGACACCGGCCTGATCGAGGCGGACGAGGCGCTTCTTGAACTGGTCGGCATCACACCGGACGACTTCGACGGCAAGGTGGACACCCTGCTCGCGCACGCGCTCCCGGAGGACATGCACGCGCTGATCTCGGTGCTGGAACCGTCCACGGAGGCGTTCGGCCGCCGGGAGCTGGAGTTCCGTGTCCGCCGTCCCACCGGTGGAATGCGCTGGCTGAGCCTGACCTGCCGGGTGGTGGCGAGCACCGACGGCCGTCCGGAGCAGGTGCTGGGCGTGGTGACGGCGACCTCGGTGCTGCGGCAGAGCGCCGACGACGTGTCCAGGATCCAGTGGCTGACCGCCGCGCTCGACGACGCGACAACGGTCCATGACGTCGGCCGGGTCGTGGTCACCGCCCTGCGCGAGCCGCTCGGCGCCGACCGGGTGGCACTCGCCGAGCTGCGGGACGACCGGCTCATGGTCACCGTGCTCGACCCGCCCCAGCCCGACGCCTGGCCCGAGACATGGCGTTCCGAGTGGCGTTCGGAGTGGCCCGACGCACCGGTCAGCGCCCTGCCCACCCTTCAACTGGCGCTGCGGGACGGCCGGATGAACCTGTGGTCCGCCGGCACGGCCCTCGAACCGGCGCTCGCGGGCGTCGGCGCCGGAGGCCTGGCCGTGCTGCCGCTTCCCGCCAAGGGCCGGGTCGCGGGCGTGTGCCTGGTCGGCTGGGACGAGCCCCACGACTTCGTCCCCGAGGAGCGTTCCCTGTTCACCGCCACCGCGGCACTGGTCGGACAGGCCCTCAACCGCGCGCACGCGCACGACGCCGAGCAGGAACTCGCGACGATGCTGCAGCGCAGTCTGCTGCCCCGGCGCCTCCCGCAGCTGCCCGGAGGGACAGCCGTCGCCCGCTATCTGCCCGCCCGGCGAGGGCTGCAGGTGGGCGGTGACTGGTACGACGTCATCGCCCTGTCCGAGGACCGGGTGGCGCTGGTCATCGGAGACGTACAGGGACACAGCGCCGGAGCCGCGACGATCATGGGCCAGATGCGGACCGCGGTCAGGGCCTACGCGGTCGAGGGCCACCCGCCCGACGTGGTGGTCTCACGCGCCAACCGGCTCCTCGTCGGCATGGAGACCGATCTGTTCGCCACCTGCTGCTACGCCGAACTGGACCTGGAGGAGGGCAACACCCTCTTCGTCCGGGCCGGGCACCTCGCACCGCTGATCCGACATCCCGACGGCAGGACCGAGGAGGTGCAGGTCGAGGGCGGGCTCCCGCTCGGCATCCTCGCGGAGGCCGAATTCCCCATGACCGCCGTCGCGTTGAGCCCCGGCTCGGTGCTCGCCCTGGTCACCGACGGGCTGGTCGAGGCGGCCGACCTGCCCCTGGACGAAGGCATGCGGCGCACACGCAGCGCCCTCGCCGCCGCCGATCCCGTGGATCCGGGGCGGATGGCGGACGAACTGCTCGGCGGTGTCGACCGTCGTGAGGACGACGTGGCGCTCCTGCTGCTGCGCTACGACGGCATGAAGTCCCGGCCGATCCGGGCCGGTTGGGCGGTCTGGCGGCTGCCCGACGCCGTCATGCACGCCCGCCGGTTCACCGCGCGCACGCTGCGCAAGTGGAAGGTCGAGGACGTGGCCGACGCGGTGCTGCTGGTCGTGTCCGAACTCGTCACCAACGCCCTGGTGCACACCCAGGGCCCGGTACGCGTCGATCTGATGCTCCGCGGGGACCGGCTCCGGGTCTGTGTGACCGACTCCTCGCCGCGCGCGCCCGCCAAGCCGGTGAGCGTGGACTGGGAGTCGACCGGCGGTCGCGGCCTCCTCCTGGTCGAGGCGATGTCGGACTCCTTCGGTTCGATGCCGGTGGCCGACGGCAAGCAGGTGTGGAGCGAGATCGTGGTCCCGCAGGGCGAGCCGACTCCCGCGGACCCGGAGCCCGGGACGGAACAAGGGGCCGCGCCATGAGAACCCGTACGAAGCATCTCGTCGCGGCGCTCGTCGCCGGGATCATGGCGATGTCCCTGGCCTCCTGCGGAGGGGACGACGCGGCCGGCAAGGACGCCTTCGCCGTCGGTCTGCTGCTCCCGAGCCGGGCGGTGCCCCGCTGGGAGCATTCCGACAAGCCCTTCGTCGAGCAGCGCCTCAAGGAACTGTGCCCCCGCTGCACCATGGAGTACGGCAACGCGGAGAACGACGCGGCGCGGCAGCGGCAACAGATGATTTCCATGATCACAAAAGGGGTCGAGGTCCTGATCCTCGATGCCGCCGACACCAGGGCACTCCGCTCCTCGATCCAGGAGGCGCGCAAGGCGGATGTACCGGTCGTCGCCTACGACCGGCTCGCCGAGGGCCCGATCTCGGGCTATGTCACCGTCGACGGCGCACAGGTCGGCAGGCTCCAGGGCGAGGCGCTCCTGAAGGCCATGCGCGACAGGGGGAAGGGCGAGAACATCGTCATGCTGAACGGCGATCCGACCAGCCCCAACGCGGCGTGGTACAAACGCGGCGTCCTGTCCGTCATCAAAGGCAAGGTGACGATCGGCAGGTCGTACGACACCCTGGGCTGGAGCAAGGAGAACGCCCACACCAACATGTCCGCCGCCATCGCGGCCCTCGGTCCCGACCGGATCGACGGCGTCCTCGCGGCCAACGACTCCATCGCCGCGGGCGCCATCGCCGCCTTCAAGAGCGCCGGTGTCGGGAAGCCTCCTCCCATCACCGGTCAGGACGCCGACATCGAGGCGGTGCGGCGCATCATCACGGGCGAGCAGTACATGACGGTGTACAAGCCCTTCGAGGCGGAGGCCGACGCGGCCGCGACCATGGCGGTCGCCCTGGCGCGCGGCGAGGAACTCGAAGACGTCGCCACCACGACGACCGACAGTCCCACCACCGAGGGGATCCCGTCCGTCCTGCTCACTCCGAGCGCGGTGACGGTCGACAGCATCGAGCAGACACTCGTCAAGAGCGGCGTGTACACCGTCGACCAGATCTGCACCCCGCAACTCCGGCGCGCCTGCGAGAAGGCCGGGCTGACCGAGTAGCAGGGCCGAGTGACCCGGTCGGGTCAGCGAACGGGACGCCGCCTGGCACGCCGGGACCAGACGACGGCGGCAATGATCACGTCGGTCGCCAGGAGCATGATGCCGATGACCAGCAGGTAGCCCAGGCCGTCCGCTGCCACGCCGATGATCCCCAGGACTACGGCGGCGAGGACGACCAGCAGGAAGAGCACCATCGCCCGCACACCTCCCTTCGAGTCCCTTCGGGTCTCTTCGAGCAGACTGCCGTCTCGGCGGACCGCGGTCTCGACGCTCTGCACTCTCAACGGCGCGCGAGTTGCCGTTCGCCGTTGGCCCCCGGCTGGTAGGCGATGCCGTAGTAGTGGAAGATCTCTTCCTCCTGCTCGGCGGGCAGAATGTCGTCCGTGCCGATCGAAGGAGCCTTCTTCACCAGGCTCTTGGCGTACGAGACCTTGAGATAGCCCGGCCCGAGGGTCGTCTCGTCGAGGGGGACGAAGACCAGACGCTGCCGGGTGGGCAGTCCGGTCCGGACGGTGGCCACGGCCGGTTCGTCGGTGGCGGTGTCCACGTAGACGGCTTCGAGCACGCCGATCCTGTGTCCCTTCGGATCGACGACGTCCTGGTTGCGCCATTCTCGGATGTCGGCTGCCTGGATCATGCCGCTTCCCCTCTGAGCGAGGCGCTTGCCGGTTGTACGTGAGCGTGCACCAACCGCGACAATTTTACTACGGTCCGTGCTGGTCGGACATTCACGAGAGCCGCGCGCGGTACCCCGAGCCCCTGAGGGCCAGCGGGTGCGGGTGTCCGGGAGGCACACGGCATGGGAAGACCCCGGCCTGTTGTCCGTGGTGCGGCGGCCGGAGTCCTGGGCCGTGGGGCGCTGCGACGGTCAGGGCACGATCAGGCCCACCGGCTCACCGCTGGTGTCCGCCAGGAGTTGGACGCGGAGCACGATGACTCACTTCCCTTGTGTGCGAGCCCACGACCAGGAACGGAGTCGCCCACGGCCCCGGCGATCACTCGTGCCGCTGGTCGTGGCGCGACCAGCACGCCGCTCCGGGGCCGATGGCGCGGGTCCCCGCGCGGCCGGCAGGGAGCGGCTGAAGCGGAACGCCGCGATGCGCTCGTCGTGCTGGTTGTTGAGCCGGTGGATCAGGAACGCGCCCAGAGCCACCATCGCCAGGATCACCACTACGGTCACGAAGGTCTCCATGGCCGTCACACCTCCTTCGCCGGAGGCCGCGTCGCTGTGCCCAGGCGCGCCGCCTCCGCCATCAGTTCGCTCGCTGTCGAGGTGCGCAGTGGGTCGCTCGCGGCTTCCATCAGCCAGGCGGCCGAGACGGGATCCGTCTGCGGAGGGATCACCAGCAGGTCCCAGCGGCCCACCCGGTAGGAGAGCAGCAACATCTGGTGCGGGTCCTGCTGGGCCATGAACGAACCCACCTTCACGACATGCCCCGCGACGGGCACCCTGCGTGGGACGGTCGGCCAGTGTCCGGGATTCACCGTGACCCTGGTGATCCGCCCCCACAGCGAATCGAGCGCGGCGGTCAGTGAGGGAAGTTCCGTCCCGAGGTCGCGGGTGCGGGGCCACCAGGCGCCGTCCAGCAGAGCCGGCGCGGAACCGCTGGGAGCCAGCGACATGCGCGGAGACGGAGGAGGAGGCGGCGGGTCTTCGAGTGTCGGCTCGTACGAAACGGTCGCATTCATGTCGCGAACCCTGCTCCGGAGCGGTCGGAACCGGCACCGGCGTAGTCAATCGCCGAAAACGACACGAGCATGAAGGCCGGTGCGCGAAATACTCTCGGTAACCCCAGAGTACTCCTGCGGCTACGCGTCGATGACGAGTCCCTTCGCCTCGAGTACGGCGGCGAGGTTGCTGACCTCGATGACGCTCTTTCCGGAGCGGTAGGCCGCGATGTAGGCGTCCTCCGCCTCGACCCGTTCCTGCGACTTGCGCACGACGTCCGTCACGTCGTCGCGCCGTACCACCACCACACCGTCGGCGTCGGCGTGCACGACGTCGCCGGGATGGACGATCTCGCCGCCGATCAGCACCGGTTCGGCCATCGGCCCCACGGTCTCCTTGACGGTGCCCTTCATGCACACGCTGTACGAGAAGACGGGGAAGCCGAGTTCGCGGAGTTCCCGGGTGTCCCGGACGCCGGTGTCGGTGACGAGGCCGCCCAGGCCCTTGGCGACACACGCGTTGGCCAGTACGTCGCCGAAGGAGCCCGCCTCGGCGTACTCGCCGGCCGAGACGACGATGACATCACCGGGCTGCGCATGGGCGATGGCGACCTGGAGCATGATGTTGTCGCGGGGAGCGCAGCGCACGGTGAACGCGGGGCCGCACAGCGACATCGCGGGGTCGACCGGCTTGATGGTCGAGTCGAGGGCGCCCAGGCGGCCCTGTGCCTCGTGGATCGTGGCGGCGGAGTACTTGCTCAGCTGCTCGACCAGGTCCGGGTCGGGCCGGTCGAACTTCGTGTTGACGCGGATCATGACGCTCCTTCGGGTCTTCAGGAGGGGCGGGCAGGTCTTCAGGAGGGCGCGGCCGAGGGGTCGGCCGGGGACAGGTCCGCGCAGGCGCGGCCGATGCGCTCGCAGGCCTCGGTGAGTACGTCGGTGGAGGTCGCGAAGGAGATCCGGAAGTAGCCAGGTGATCCGTACGCGGCACCGTGGATGGCCGCCACCTGCTGCGACTCCAGCAGGTAGCGGGCGAAGTCCTCGTCCGAGCCGATCACTTCGCCCGCGGGAGTCGCCTTCCCCAGTACGCCCGTGCAGTTCACGAAGGCGTAGAAGCCGCCGCTGGGCGGAGTGCAGGACAGACCGGGGATGTCCTCGACCAGCTTCACGGTCACATCGCGGCGGCCGCGGTAGACGGCCACACAGTCCCGTACGAAGTCCTGGTCGCCGGTGAGGGCGGCGGCCGCCGCGGCCTGGCTGATCGACGACGGGCAGGACGAGATCTGCGACTGCAGGGTGTTGACGGCCGCGACCAGCCAGGCGGGGCCGGCGCCGTAGCCGATCCGCCAGCCGGTCATCGCGTACGTCTTGGAGACACCGTTGGTGAGGAACACCCGCTCGGTCAGGCGAGGTTCGACGCCGGCGAGGCTGGGGACGCGGCCGGGCTCGTACCAGATCTCGTCGTAGATCTCGTCGGTCAGCACCTGGACGTGCGGGTGGGCGAGCAACACGTCGGCCAGGGCGCGGAGTTCGTCGGCCGTGTACGCGGCTCCCGTGGGGTTGCCCGGGGCGTTGAGGATCACCCAGCGGGTCCGGTCGGTGATCGCCGACTCCAGCCGCCGCGGAGTCAGCTTGAAGCCCTCCGCCTCCGGGCAGGGCACGACGACCGGTGTGCCGTCGTTGGCGAGGACCATGTCGGGATACGACACCCAGTACGGAGCGGGGACGATCACCTCGTCGCCCGTGTCCAGCGATGCCATCAGCGCGAGGAAGATGACCTGCTTCGCCCCTCCGCCCACCGCGATCCGGTCGGCCGAGTAGCTCAGCCCGTGCCGCTGCTCCAGCTTCTGGGCGATGGCTGCCCGCAGTTGGGGGGTGCCGTTGACCGGCGTGTACTTGGTGTCGCCCCGCCGGATCGCCTCGAACGCGGCGGCCTTCACATGTTCGGGGGTGTCGAAGTCGGGCTCGCCGACGGTCAGGTCGAGGATGGCCAGTCCCTGTGCCTTCAGCTCGCGGACGCGCTGGGCGGCCGCGGTGCTCGGCGAGGGCTTGATGCGCTGAACGCGCAGGGCGGTGGCGGCAGTTGTGGACGTCGTCATGTCAGTCGGTCCGCCTCTCGAAGTTCAGGCCACCTGGCACCTGGAACGTCGGCAGGATCTCGATGTGGCCGATGTTCACATGGCGCGGCGAGTCGACGGCGAACTCGATGGCGTCCGCGATGTCCTCCGGCTTGAGCGACTCGTAGCCGTCGTAGAACTGCTTCTGGGCCTCCTCCATGTCGCCGAGAAGCCGTCCGAAGATCTCCGTCTCCACCCGGCCGGGGCAGATCTCGGTCACGCGGATCCGGCGGCCGTAACCGTCGACGCGCAACTGCCGGGAGAGGGTGTGCACGGCCGCCTTGGTGGCGTGGTAGACGGTGTTCCCACCGAAGTTGTAGACGCCGGCGATCGAACTGATGTTGACGATGTGCCCGAGATCGCGCTCGACCATCCCGGGCATGACCAGGCGTACGAGGTGCAGTACGGCCTGGAGGTTGACCGCGATCTGCTCGTCCACGGCGAACTCGTCGGCGGAGAGGATGTTCCCGGTGCGGGAGACCCCGGCGTTGTTGACCAGGACGTCGACCTCGATGCCCCGCAGCATCTCGGTGAGGGCGGCGGTGTCGGTGATGTCGACGGCGTGCGGGGTGCAGCCCGTACGCCGGGCGAGGTCGTCGAGCCGCTCGGCGTTACGGGCGACGGCGTGGACTTCGAGCCCCTGCTTGGCCAGCCGCTCGACGACCACCGCTCCGATTCCGGTCGAGGCTCCTGTCACCAGGGCGGTGTTGTAGTCGGAAAAGGGCATGTGGATGCACTCCTAGAGATCCTGGAGAGAGGTGGGGGGTGATTGAGGGTGGGGGGTTGAGGCGATCGGCCGGGCTACGCGTCGCGCAGCGGCAGGTGTGCCCTGTCCTTGACCCGGGACACGGCGATGAGCGTGCCGAGTGCGGTGACGACCGCGTAGAACGCGGGCATGTTGACGTTGCCCGTCTTGTCGATGAGGTAGGTCATCAGCAGGGGAGCGGTACCGCCGAAGAGGGCGGCCGAGACGTTGTAGCCGAGCCCGTAGGCGGAGTAGCGCACCCGGGTGGGGAAGAGCTCGACGAGCAGGACGTGGATGACACCGGTGTGACCGGCGAAGATGACCGCCATGATGCAGGCGCCGAGGATGGCGAGCGGGACACTGCCGGTGCCGATGAGCAGATAACAGGGAACGCCGGCGACGGCCATGGCGACAGCGGCGCCCGCGAGGACCTTCTTGCGGCCGATGCGGTCGGAGAGGCTGCCCATGTACGGGATGGCGATCGAGATGGCCACCAGACTGGTCGCGGTGACGAGCAGGCCCTGCACCTTGCTGAAGTTGAGCTCGGTGTTCATGAAGGTCGGCATGTAGCTGAACAGGACGTAGTAGCCGGAGCCGTTCATGAGCGGGATGAACAGGGCGAGCAGCATCGCCCGGCGGTGCTCCGCGGAGGAGAAGGCCTCCTTGAGCGGGTTCTTGGACAGGCCGCCCTCTTCCTTGAGGCGGTTGAAGTTGGGTGTGTCGCTGATCCGCTTGCGGATGTAGATGCCGGTGATGCCGAGCGGCACGGCGAGCAGGAACGGGATGCGCCAGCCCCACGACTCCATACGGTCCTGGCCGAGGCCACTGGTCATGGCTGCGGCGATCAGCGTGCCGGTGAGCAGCGAGAGGAACGAGGCGATCTGGGCGTAACTCGTGTAGAGGCCGCGCTTGCCCTCGGGGGCGTGTTCGGCGAGGAAGCTCATGGCGCCGGAGGCCTCGCCGCCGACCGAGAAGCCCTGTGCGACCCGCAGCAGGATCAGCAGGGCGGGGGCCGCGATGCCGATGCTCGCGTACGTCGGCAGGATGCCGATGGCCGCGGTCGCGACGCTGATCAGCATGATGACGAAGACGAGCAACCGCTGACGGCCCATGCGGTCGCCGAGGTGGCCGCAGATGATCGCGCCGAGCGGGCGGAAGAAGAACGAGACGGCGTAGCCGAGGAAGACGAACTGGACGGCGGTCGCGTTGTCCGCGTTCGGGAAGAACACGACGGCCAGGGTGCCCGCCATGAAGCCGAAGATTCCGTTGTCGTAGAGCTCGGCGAAGATGCCCACGCACCCGGCGAGGGTGACTTTTCGCGCGGTTTTCGGATCGACGGTGTTGGGCACCGGCTGAGCGGCCACGGTACTCATGACGTTCTCCTGTCTGCTGGCAGGTTACGGGGAGACGGGGACGGTGCGTGCGGGGCTCGAGGGGATGCGCAGGGCGTCGAAGACGGTGCGCACCCGGTTCTGGAGGGCGTGGACGGCGCTTCGCTGGGAGCGGTGGGCGGCCACCGCCTCGGCGACGGTCCTGCGCCGGAAGCGGACGGTCTGGCCCGGTCCGACCTGGCCGAGCGCGGACAGTCCTGTCGCTGTCACGACGGCCAGTACCGGATAGCCGGCGGTGACGCCGCGGCCGCGGTGCAGGACGAGCAGCTCGTCGCCCGCGGGGACCTCGACGGCTCCCACGGGGACACCGCGCGAGAGCACCTCGCCGGTCGTCACGCGCCGGGGCACGTCACCGGCCATCCGCAGCCCGATGTGGTTGCTCTGCGGGCTCACGGTGAACTCCGACCGGAACAGCCGGTCCGCCGTGTCACCGAACTCGGCGAGGTCGGGGCCGTCGGTCACGTCGATCGTCCACGGCGACGGGATGCGGGTCGTGGGGAAGCGGGGCACCGGTGCTCGCAGCCGGAACAGCGGGATGCGGTACTCCGGGTGGTCGACGGGCGGGCAGTGCTGCCGGAGGCCGAGCTCGTCGCCGTCGCGCAGTCGGTGGCCGAAGCCGAGAATCGTGTCGGGGGCGCAACTGCCTTGCAGGTAAGGGGTGTTCACCGAGCCGAGCACGGCCAGGTAGACCCGGATGCCATGGCGGATGCCGCTGATGAGGATCGTCTCGCCGGACCGTATGGAGAGGGGCTCCCACTGCGGTCGTACGACACCGTCGACGGTCAGGTCGGCGGGTGCGCCGGTCACGGCGACGAGTACGTCGGTCGACGGTGTGCAGCTGAAGTCCAGGGCGGTGATCTCCAGCAGCGGCGCGCCCTCGTCGTTGCCGCAGAGCACGTTGGCGACGCGGGCGGAGTGCTGGTCGAGAGCGCCGTTGACCGGCAGGCCGTGACGGGAGCGCCCGAACCGGCCCAGATCCTGCACGGTCGCCATACCGGCCCGGAGGATGTTCAGGGTGTCAGCCATGCGACACCGCCAGGGAGCGGCCCGCGTGGTCGTCCCACTGCCCGGGAGTGATGGGTACGAAGCGGAAGGTGTCACCGGGCCGGTACGCGGTCAGCGGGTCGGCGTCGAGGTCCTCCAGGACGCGCAGGGGAGTGCGGCCGAGCAGCGGCCAGCCGCCCGGCGACGGCATCGGGCAGATCACGGCCTGCCGCCCGGCCACCGCGACCGAGCCGGGCAGCACTCGGGTGCGGGGCGAGGACAGCCGCGGTACGGGCCGGGGGAACGCCGGGCCGTCCATCATCGGGGCGCCGGCCGGTGCGCCGAGGCAGCGGACGGTGAGGTCCGCGGCGGAGTGCAGCTCCACGACCTCCCGCTCGCTCAGCCCCAACTGGTCGGCGACGACGGGCAGATCGGGGCCGAACTCGCCGCCGTAGACCACCGGGACGACGAAACGCCGGGCCGCGGGCGGCGTCACCGGACCCTCGCCGAGCCGGTCCGCCTCGCGCCGCAGCACCCGTCGTACCGTGTCGTGACCGGTGTCGACGCAGTCGAACTCGACGAGCAGCGAGTCGTAGGTGGGCACGATGCCGTGCACCCCGGCCGGCCGTACCGCGTCGAAGGCGTCGGCCAGCGCGTGCACGACCCGCCAGCCACGCTCGGCGTCCATGCCGACGGCCTTGGCCACGACGGCCGAATCACCGCAGTCCACGATCACGACGCTGCCGCTCGCGATGTCGGCGCTGTCCACGATGCCCGTGCCGCTGTCCATGTCAGGCGGCCCTGCCGTCGAGCACGTCGGCCAGAGCCGTGATCTCGACGTCGGCGGCGAGCAGGTCCTCGCGCACGCGGTGGGCGAGGGAGATCGCGCCCTGGGTGTCGCCGTGCAGCAGCACGGTGTCGCAGTCGACGGGGATGTCACGCCCGCCGACACTGCGTATGACGCCCTCGGTCACCATGCGGATCGTCCGCTCGGCGATCTCCTTCTCCTCGTGGATGACCGCGCCCGGCTCGCTCCTCGGCACCAGCGTGCCGTCGTCGCGATAGGCCCGGTCGGCGATCCCGACGATGCCCACCCGCAGGCCGCGGGCGCGTGCCGCGTCGGCGAGCTCGCCGTCCTGCGCCAGCACGATCAGCGCCGGGTCGAGGGAGGCGACCGCGTCCGCGACGGCCGCCGCGTAGTCGGGCCGGGTCGCCACCAGGTTGCCCAGCCGTCCGTGCGGCGCCACATGCCGTACACGGGTGCCGTGCGACACGGCGAACGCCTGGAGCGCGCCGACCTGGTAGAGCACGTCGGTGCGGACCTCGTCCGGTGTCAGATCCATCGCGCGGCGGCCGAACCCGACGAGATCGGGAAAGCTGGGATGCGCGCCCACGGCCACGCCGCGCCGCACGCAGTGACGGACCGTGGCGTCCATGATCCGCGGATCGCCCGCGTGGAACCCGCAGGCGATGTTCGCCGACGTCAGCACATCGAGGAGGGCCTCGTCGTCGCCCATCGTGTAGGCGCCGAACCCCTCGCCGAGGTCGGCCACGAGATCAACCCTGTGCGTCATGACATCCTCCGGACAGAAGAAGGGAACGGCGGCGCCGCATTGCCGTTCCGGCGCTCTTCGGGCGGGGTATGGGCGCCGCCCGAAAAGAGGAATTAACGGGGCCGATACATTTCCTGCGAGATTCGCGAGCCGTTCGGTCGAGCGACCTCGAAATCGCGTTTCGGTGAACGTAGTCCGAACGCGAGGAGGCGGCAAATACCCGTTGTGCGTGACGTAATCACCGTTGGATATGACGTGGAACACAACACGCCAAGGGCCGTCCGGCGGCCCCGCGCCTACCATGAGGCTCCGCCCCCGCTGGAAGGCCGCACATGGACACCAGGCGTCTCTACTCGTTCGTGAAGATCGTGGATGCCGGGAGCATCACGCGCGCGGCGGACATCCTGCACATCGCCCAGCCCGCGCTCAGCCAGCAGCTCTCGGCGCTGGAGGCCCAGTTCAAGCAGCAGCTGCTGATCCGCAGCAAACGAGGCGTCGCCCCGACCGAAGCGGGCCGCGCGCTGTACCGGCACGCGCAGCTCATCCTGCGCCAGATCGACCTCGCCCACGCGGCGGTCGACATCTCCGGGCGGGCGCCCGCGGGCAGCGTCTCGGTGGGCCTCGCCCCCTACAGCATGGGCGCGGCGCTCGCGCTGCCCCTGCTCAGGAGCGTGCGCGAGCGCTACCCCGACATCCTGCTGCACATCAACGAGAACTTCGGCGGAGTGATCAGCGAGGCGATCATGACCGGCCGGATGGACATGGCGTTCATCTACGGGGCCGGACCGCTGCGGGGCGTGCAGTTCGAACCGTTGCGCACCGAGGACCTGTTCCTGATCGCCGCGCCGGGCGGGTCCGTGCCCTCAGGGGACGGCGATGTCTCCCTCGAAGAGCTGGCCGGCGTCCCGCTGTTGCTGCCCAGCCGCATCCACACCATCAGACAGGTCGTCGACGCCGCGTTCCAGCACGCCTCGCTCGAACCCAGGGTGGTCGGCGAGATCGAGTCGGTCCTGACCCTGATCAGCGCGGTGGGCGCCGACGTCGGGGCGACGGTCCTGCCCTGGTCCGCGGCGCGCGCGACCCTCGACGTACAAAATCTCGTGGTACGCCGGATCGTCAATCCGACGATCACGGTGAAACTGTCCCTGTGCACCTCCGACCATCAGCCGCTGTCGGAACCCGCGCACGCCGTGCACGACCTGTTCCATGAATTGATCACGGAATTCGGTGAGGACGTCGCCTTCGGGGACGCGGCGATGGAGTCTTCGAAGGCGTCGGATTAATGCATCCCGATTTTCGATGACGTCACACAAATCGGCTATTTGTTGCTCCGGAATGTGCTGACTAGCGTCTTCACGAATCGAATCGAACTCAATCGACTTCACTGATTTCGTGAAACGCGGATCAAGCACGGGAGAAACAGATGAAGCAGCGTGTGCTCACCACCCGGGCCGCCCTCCCCGGCGGGGGAATCGCCCGCCTGGCGTCGGACGCCGAGGTCGTGGCGTGGCCGGGGACGAGCAAGCCCGAACCGCGGGATCTGGCGGAACTGGCGAAGGGCGCGAGCGCGATCCTGGCCCTGGGCAACGACCGGGTGGACGCCGCCCTGCTGGACGCTGCCGGGCCCTCGTTGCGGGTCGTCGCGCTGGCCAGCATGGGCTACGACGCGGTCGACCGGGAGGCGGCGGCCGAACGCGGTGTGGTGGTCACCCACACCCCCGGCGTTCTCGCCGAGACCACCGCCGACCTCACCTTCGCGCTCGTCCTCATGGCCCGCAGGCGCCTCGGCGCCGCCCGTGACTCGCTGGCCGCCGGTCAGTGGGGTCTGTTCCGGATGGACGACTACCTGGGCCTGGACGTGCACGGCGCCACGCTCGGTCTGATCGGCTACGGCCAGATCGGCCGGGCCGTGGCGCGACGGTCCCAGGGCTTCGGGATGCGGGTCCTGCACCACGACCCGTACGCACCCGACGACGCCCTCTCCACATCGGTGGACCTGCCCACGCTGCTCGCCGAGGCCGACGTCGTATCACTGCACGTCCCCCTCACCCCGCAGACGCGTCACCTCATCGGCGCCGCCGAACTGGCAGCCATGAAGCCCACAGCCACCCTCGTCAGCACCTCGCGCGGTGGTGTCGTGGACGAGGACGCACTGCTGCGGGCGCTGCGCGACGGGAGCATCCACTCGGCGGGCCTGGACGTCTTCGAGCGCGAACCCATGGGTCAGGAACTCTCCCCGCTGGTCGCCGAGCCCCATGCGGTCACGCTTCCGCACATCGGTTCCGCCACCGAGGCCACGCGGGCCGCGATGGTGGACCTCGCCGTGGACAACATCCAGGACGTACTCGCCGGAGGCCCGGCACGCACACCGATCCCGGGCGGCGCGGCCATGCCGGGACAGGACAGGGCCCCGCGCCCGGTGGGTGGGCGCGGGGCCAGGTGACGTGCGTGGGCCGGAGCCGCGGCCCGCGAGCGGGTCAGAGCGCGGCGGCGGCGCTGTGCAGGTTCTTGGCCGCCAGGGCGAGTCCCTCGGTCTGGGAGTAGGCCGCGTCCTCGTGCTCGATGTTGACGGCCATGTCCGGGTCGATCTCCGCGAGGGCACGCAGGAACTCGGTCCAGTAGGGGACGTCGTTGCCGTTGCCGACGGCGACGAACTTCCACGCCGGGTTCTCGGGCCAGGCGTTGCACCAGAAGCCGTAGCCGGTGGGCACCTTGCCGGGCGCGTCGGCGGGCACACGGGTGAAGGAGGTGTCCAGGACGCCTCGGATGTCGGCGCCCGGGCACAGGGTCGCGTCCTTCGCGGCGGCGTGGAACACCAGCGGGCCCAGCCACTTGATGGAGGCGACGATGTCCATGCCCTGCCACATCAGGTGGGAGGGGTCCATCTCCGCGCCGACGTTCGTCAGGCCGCCCGCGTCGACGAGCCGCTTCAAGGTGACGGGGGAGAAGACCACGTTGTGCGGGTGCATCTCGATGGCGACCCGGACGTCGTTCTCCCGGGCCAGCGCGTCGATCTCCTTCCAGAACTCGACGGCCACACCCCACTGGTAGTCCAGGACGTCCATGTACACGCCGTCCCACGGGTTCACGACCCAGGACGGGTACTTGGCGTCGGGGTCGGAGCCCGGGGTGCCGGACATGGTGACGACGTGCCTGACGCCGAGCAGGCCGGCGAGGCGGATGGTGCGGCGCAGATCGTCGGCGTGCTTGGGGCCGACGCCGGGCAGCGGGTTGAGCGGGTTGCCGTTGCAGTTGAGGCCGGTCAGTTCCAGCCCGCGCTCGGCGAAGGTGGCCAGGTACTCCTCGCGGGCGGTGGCCGAGGACAGCAGCAGGTCGACGGGGCAGTGCGGGGAGGGGATGAAGCCACCGGTGTTGACCTCGACCGAGGTCAGCCCGTTCTCCTTGAGGATGTCGAGGGCTTCGGTGAGGGTCCGGTCGTGCAGGCAGGCGGTGTAGGCGCCGAGCTTGAGGGCCATGGGGGTGTCTTCCTTCTCTGCGGGCTCTACGAGGGGGTCAGGCGGCGGGCGGAACGGTCACGGAGGCACCGCCGTTCCGGGAGGATTCGACGACGGCGCGGATGATTTCCATGGTCCGCAGCGCGTCGGCGAAGGTGGCGCAGGCAGGCAGCGGCTCGGCGGCACCCGCGACCTGGTCGAGGAAGGCGCGGGCCTGGTAGGTGAAGTTGTCGGCGTTGCTGGCGCCAACGCCCGGTGCCTCCATCGGGACCCCGCCCGCGAAGTACGGCATCTGCGGACCGGCGATGATCTGCCGGGCGCCACGCGTACGGGCCTGGGGCTGGGCGTCGTCGAAGAGGTACTCGGCGGGCCGGTGCTGGTCGAAGGCGGCCCGGCCGCCCAGGCCCAGGACGTCGAAGGCGAGCCCGTTGGGCAGACCGAAGCCGGTGCGCGTGACCGAGAAGGTGCCCACCAGTCCGGACTCGAAGCGGGCAGTGAAGGACGCGGTGTCCTCGTTCTCGACCTCGCCGACCTCGTCGGAGACGGGCGCGGCGTTGTGGCCGACGACCGCACCGAGCGGCAGGGGCCGCTTGGGGATCTGCGTGGAGAGCGAGGCGCCGGAGACCGAGACGATGGGGCCGGCGACGTACTCGGCGACGTCGATGACGTGCGAGCCGACGTCACCGAGCGCACCGGAACCGGGGCCGCCCTTGAACCGCCAGGTCAGCGGGCCCTTCGGGTCGGTCGCGTAGTCGCACCAGTACCGGCCGCTGAACAGCGAGAGATCGCCCAGCTCGGCGCGCCGGACATGCTCGCGGATCGCCGCGATGCCCGGGGAACGCCGGAAGGTATAGCCGACGGCGGTCACGACCTCGGCGGTGCGCTCCAACTCGGCCATCGCACGGGCGTCCTCCAGCGACCCGGCCAGCGGCTTCTCGCACAGCACGTGCTTGCCCGCGGCGACCAGCGCCTCCGCGATGCGGCGGTGCAGGGCGTTGCCCACGACGATGCTCACCGCGTCGATGGTCGAGTCCTCGACGACGGCCTCCCAGCTCGGGAGGGCCTTCTCGTACCCGTAGCGGCGGGCGGCGTCCTCGGCGAGTTCGGTGTTGGCATCGGCGATCGCGGCCAGGCGGACCGGCGGCAGGCCGGCGCCGAAGACCGTGTTGACGTTGCGGTAGCCGGCGGCATGGCTGCGGCCGGCCATGCCGGCTCCGATCACCGCGACGGAGATGGGTTCGGCGGACCTGGTCATGGCGGGACCTTTCGAAAGGAAGGGACGTGTCAGCAGGAACGGATGTGTCAGCGGGAACGGATGTGTCAGACGGCGGGGACGGGTCAAAGGGAGGGCGTGGTCAGGTGGCGTACTGTCGGCGGAAGTGGCTCTCGATGGCTTCCATCGAGCGGCCCCGCGTCTCGGGAACATTGCGCACGTAGTACGCGATCGTGGCGGCGTTGATCGCGGCGAAGATCAGGAACGTGGCCCCGCCGATCGCGTCGATCAGCGGCGGGAACACCAGCGTGACCACGAAGTTGGCCATCCAGGTGCCGAAGACGGCCGTGCCCATCGCGAAGCCGCGCAGGCGGAGCGGGAAGATCTCCGAGAGCATCAGCCAGAACACCGTTGCGATGCAGCCCTGCATGAACAGCAGGAAGGTCAGCATGGACGCCAGCACCAGACAGCTGCGGACGGCCGACTCGGGCAGGGCCAGGAAGCAGAAGGCGATCAGTACCAGTGAGACGGTGACGCCGACCTGCCCGGTCAGCAGCATGGGGCGCCGGCCGAACCGGCCGAGCAGCCACATCCCGGTCGAGACCGCGAGCACCGCCACGACACCGTTGGCGATGGTGGCAGTGAGTGCGGCCTGTGTGCCGAGGCCGGTGTCCAGCAGGATCGTCGGCGCGAAGTACATGATCGAGTTGACCCCGGTGAGCTGGGTCAGGGCGGCCAGCCCGAACCCGAACGTCACGACGCGCCGCACCCAGGGCGTGCCCAGGTCGCGCCGGCCGGCCCGCGGTTCATGGGCATCGGCGGTGACCCGGCGCTTGATCTCGGCGAACTCCGCTTCGACGGCTTCCTCGTCGCGTATCCGACGCAGGGTGCCGGCGGCGTCCTCGAACCGGCCGCGGGAGGCCAGCCAGCGGGGCGACTCGGGAACGAACAGCATCCCGAACCACAGCAGTACGGCCGGAATCGTGGCGATCGCGAGCATCCAGCGCCACACACCGCCCTCGCCCACGGTGTTGGCCATGACCGCGTTCGACGTGTAGGCCAGCAACTGGCCGGTCACGATCATCAGTTCGTTCTGGGTCACGAGACGGCCGCGGTGCTCGGCCGGGGCCAGCTCGGCGATGAACACCGGCACCGTGGCGGACGCGCCGCCCACGGCGAGCCCGAGCAGCACCCGGAACAGCACCATCACCGTGACGTCGGGAGCGAGCGCAGTTCCCAGTGCGCCGATGAAGAACAGCACCGCCAGTCCGAGGATCGTCCGCTTGCGCCCGTAGCGGTCGCAGAGACGGCCCCCGAACAGGGCCCCGAAGGCCGCGCCGAGCACGAGCGACGACGCGACGACCCCTTCGGTCAGCGGGCTGAGACCCAGCCCGCCGTCCTCGGGCGCACGGGCCATGAAGGGAAGCGCGCCGGAGATGACACCGGTGTCGTAGCCGAAGAGAAGTCCACCGAAGGTGGCGATGACGGTGATGGTCCGTAGCCGCCGGTAGACCCGGCGGGAGTCGTTGTCCGCGTTGGTGGTGCTTGGTGTGGGGGCCTCGGTCGCGTCGTCCCTGACGTCCATGGCCACCTCCTGGCAGTTGTTGTGGGGGAGCCGTGCTCCTGCGGGCAGGGCGAACCGTCAGCTGGATGTGGGGAAGTTGAAGCCGGCGGTCACCTGCTGTGCGGGCTGCGGCCAGCGGGTGGTGACGACCTTGGGCCGGGTGTAGAAGCGGATGCCCTCGGGACCGTGGATGGGGGAGTCCCCGATGAGGGAGTCCTTCCAGCCGCCGAAGGAGTAGTACGACATCGGCACGGGCACCGGCACGTTGACGCCGATCATCCCGACCTTGACGTTGCGCTGGAAGCGGCGCGCTGCCTCGCCGGAGCCGGTGAACAAGGCGGTGCCGTTGCCGTACGGGTTTGCGTTGATGACGCCTATCGCCTCGTCGAGGGTGTCCACGCGGACGACGGCGAGGACCGGTCCGAACAGCTCCTCCTTGTAGGCGTCCATCTCGGTCGTGACGTGGTCGAGGAGGGACGGCCCGGTGAAGAAGCCGTCCTCGTGGCCGTCGACCTTGAGGCCACGGCCGTCGACGATCACGGCGGCACCCTGTCCGTCGGCGACACCGACGGCGTTCTCCACGCGCTCCTGGGCGGCCTTGGTGACCAGCGGGCCCATCTCCGTGCCCGCGGCGTCCCCCGGACCGACCTTCACCTCGCGCGCCTTGCGCTCCAGGATCTCGACGAGACCGTCGGCCGCGTCACCGACCGCGACGGCGACCGACACCGCCATGCAGCGCTCACCGGCGGATCCGTACGCGCCCGCCGTGATGTGGTTCGCTGCGAACTTTAGGTCGGCATCGGGCAGGACGACGGCGTGGTTCTTGGCCCCGCCGAGCGCTTGGACGCGCTTGCCGTGCGAAGTGGCCGTCTCGTGGACGTACCTGGCGATCGGCGTCGAACCGACGAAGGAGACGGCCTCGATGCCGGAGTGGGTGAGGATCGCGTCGACCGCTTCCTTGCCGCCGTGCACGACGTTGAAGACGCCGTCGGGCAGTTCGGCCCGCTTGTAGAGCTCGGCGACGAAGTTCGCGGCGGAGGGGTCGCGCTCACTGGGCTTGAGGATGAAGGTGTTGCCGGTCGCGATGGCTATCGGGTGCATCCAAAGAGGCACCATGGCGGGGAAGTTGAAGGGTGTGATGCCCGCGACGACCCCCAGCGGCTGGCGGAAGTTGTGCACGTCCACACCGCGCGACACCTGGTCGGAGAACGACCCCTTCAGAACGTCGCCGAGTCCGCACGCGAACTCCACGACCTCCCGGCCGCGCGTGATCTCGCCACGCGCGTCGTCGACCGTCTTGCCGTGCTCGGCGGAGATGATCCGGCCCAGCTCCTCCTCGTGCTCCACAAGGAGCTGCCGGAAGGCGAACATCACCTGCGTGCGCTGGGTGAGCGACGACTCGGACCAGGTCTCGAAGGCGGCGGTGGCGGCCGCGACGGCCGTGTCCACGTCGACGGCCGAGGCCAGGGCGACCCGGGCCTGTTCCTGACCGGTGGCCGGGTTGAACACGGGGGCCGTCTCCGGGCTGGTCCCGGCGGCGGGGGAGCCGTTGATCCAGTGCTCGATGGTCTTCACGGTGCGGGTTTCCTTTGCGGGGACGGGACTTACAGGTAGTGGCGCTGGGCCTGCTTGCGGGCGGCGTACGTCTCGTACGCGTCACGGGTGGAGTCCAGGGCGGAGGTCTGGCTCACCGGCACGTCCCACCAGCCGTGGCCGGGCGGGTTCGGCCCGTACAGGTCGGTCTCGACGTGCACGACCGTGGTGCGGGTGGCCGCCTTCGCCTTCTCCATCGCGGCACGGAACTCGTCGACGGAGGTGGCGTGCAGGACGTCCGCGCCGAGCGAGGAGGCGTTGGCGGCGAGGTCGACGGGCAGCACGTCACCGTCGAGCCGGCCCGAATCGCCGTTGCGGAAGCGGTACTTGGTGCCGAACCGCTGCGAGCCCAGCGCCTCCGACAGCGAACCGATGGAGGCGAAGCCGTGGTTCTGGACGAGGACGATGATGACCTTCAGGCCTTCGGAGACCATGGTCACGATCTCCTGAGCCATCATCAGATACGAGCCGTCGCCGACGAGTACGACGACCTCGCGCGACGGGTCGGCCATCCTCGTGCCGACGCCGGCGGCGACCTCGTAGCCCATGCAGGAGTACGCGTACTCCACGTGGTAGGCCTTCGGATCCCGTGCCCGCCACAGCTGTTGCAGGTCGCCGGGCATGGAACCGGCGGCGTTGATGACGACGTCACGGTCGCCCAGGACGTCGTTGAGCGCGCCGAGTATCTGGGTCTGGGCGGGCAGTTCACCGGTGTGCCGGTCGGCCGCGAAGCACTCCTCCTCGATCTCCCTTGTGCGGGCGATGAGTTGGCGGGTGCGGTCGCGGTACTCGGGGGCGACCTCCCAGTCCGTCAGTGCCCCGGCGAGGGCTTGGACACCGAGCCGGGCGTCGGCCACCAGCGGTTCCGCCGAGTGCTTGACGGCGTCCAGGCGAGCCACGTTGAGGTTGACGAACGTGACGTCCGGGTTGCCGAAGACAGTGTGGCTGGCGGTGGTGAAGTCGCTGTACCGGGTGCCGATGCCGAGGACGACGTCCGCCTCGCGCGCCAGTTCGTTCGCCGCGTACGAGCCGGTCGAGCCGATGCCGCCGACCGCGTACGGGTGGTCCCAGGGCACCGCGCCCTTGCCCGCGTGGGTGTCCGCGACCGGGATGCCGGTGGCCTCGGCGAAGGCGCGCAACTGGGTCTCGGCGCCGGAGTAGACGGCACCGCCGCCGGCCACGACCAGCGGCCTGCGGGCACCACGCAACAGACGCGCGGCCCGCTCGACGGCAGCGGCCTCCGGCACCGGGCGGCCCACATGCCAGACCCGGCGCCGGAAGAAGGAGACGGGCCAGTCGTACGCCTCGGCCTGGACGTCCTGGGGCAGCGAGAGCGTGACGGCGCCGGTCTCGACCGGGTCGGTGAGGACCCGCATCGCGGCCAGCGCGGCCGGTATCAGCTGCTCGGGCCGGGAGATCCGGTCGAAGTACTTGGACACGGCCCTGAAGGCGTCGTTGACCGTGACGTCCCCGCCACGGGTGTCCTCCAGCTGCTGCAGGACCGGGTCGGCGGCGCGGGTCGCGAACATGTCGCTGGGCAGCAGCAGGACGGGGATCCGGTTGGTCGTCGCCAGGGCCGCGCCGGTGATCATGTTCGTGGAGCCGGGGCCTGTCGACGCCGAGCAGGCGAAGGTCGCCAGCCGGTCGCGCATCTTCGCGTACGCCACCGACGCGTGCACCATGCCCTGCTCGTTGCGGGCCAAGTAGTAGGGCAGGTCGGCCTCTTGGGTGACGGCGGCCTGCAGGAGCGCCTGGCCCAGACCGGCCACGTTGCCGTGCCCGAAGATGCCCCAGACGCCGGGGATCAGCCGCTGCTCCTGGCCGTCGCGCTCGCTGTACTGGTTCGCCAGGAAGCGCACGAGGGCCTGTGCGGTGGTGAGCCTGATCGTTTCCATCACTCGGTCTCCTTGGCCCCGAACGGCAGCCGGGGGTCGGTCGCCTGGGCGTCCCAGGTGCCGCGGACCCACTCGTGGGCGGGGTCGTCGCAGATCAGCCAGGCGCGGTCCTGTCCGGGACCGGCCATGACGTTGAGGTAGTAGAGGTCGTAGCCGGGTGCGGCGACCGACGGGCCGTGCCAGCCGTGCGGAATCAGGACCGTGTCGCCGGTACGGACCTCGGCGAGCACGTCGATGGGCCGCTCCGGGGTGCCGTAGACCCGCTGGTGGGCGAAGCCGTCCTCGCCCGCGACCTGGAAGTAGTAGATCTCCTCCAGCTCGGACTCGACCGGGTTGCCGCTGTCGTCCGTACGGACCTCGTCGTGCTTGTGCGGCGGGTACGAGGACCAGTTCCCGCCGGGCGTGAGCACCTCGCACACCAGCAGCCGCTCGGCGTCGAACGTGCCCGGCAGGCAGTAGTTGTTGACCTGGCGGGAGCAGTTCCCCGCGCCGCGCAGTTCGACCGGCACGTCCTCCTTGCGCCCGTACCGAGCCGGGTGACCTCCCCGCTCGGTACGGGCGGAGGGCAGCGCGAACAGACCTCCCTGCGCGCTGCTCATCAGGGCTTCCGACTCGCGCGGTAGATACGCGAAGTCGGTGGCCGAGGCGAACACGCCTGTCCGACCGGCGAGTTCGAAGACCTCGCCGTCCGTGGTGACGGTGCAGGAGCCCGTCAGCGGCAGGACCAGGAACTCGGAATCCCCGGTGGACAGGGCGTGCGCCTCGCCCGGCCTCAGGGTCAGGATCCTGAGGCCGGAGTATCCCCAGCCCGCCGACTCGGGCGTGACCACGAGGTCGTACGAGCCGTCGGCCGAAGTCCCGTGGCGGAGGTGGTACTTGCTCGTGTCGCTCACAGCAGGCTCACCGCCCGGTCCACCGCTCCGGCCACGTCGCCGTCCGAGGGGTAGAGCAGGGAGCGGCCCACGACCAGGCCCTGTGCGGTGGGCTGCTTGAGGGCCTTGCCCCACGAGGCGAAGGCCGCGTCCGGGTCGGTGACCTCGCCGCCCAACAGGAGCGCCGGCAGGGTGGAGGCGGCCAGGACGCGCTCCATGTCCTCCACGACCGGTAGCTTCAGCCAGGTGTAGGCGGTGCGGCGGCCGAGCCCCGAGGCGATGGTGACCGACTTGACGACCGCGTCGGTGGAGAGGTCGTTGCGGACCCTGCCGTCCTGCCAGGTGGACAGGAACGGCTCGACCAGGGCTATGAGTTGACGGTCGTTCAGCTCGTCGACCGCACGCGCGGTGTTCTCCAGGACGGACGGCGTGGCCGGGTCCTGGAGGGCGATGCGGGTGAGCATCTTGCCGCCGTCGAAGCGCATCGCGGCGATCGTCTCGGCGTCGTAGCCGGTGAAGCGGTCGTCGATCTCGAAGACCGACCCGGCGAGCCCGGCCCGGTTCATCGAGCCGAAGACGCTCTTGCCGTCGAGCACGCCGAGCAGCAGCAGGTCGTCCAGGATGTCCGCCGTGGCCAGCACACCGGTCACACCGGGCCGCTCCAGAGCGACGCACAGGCGGTCCAGCAGCTTGAAGCGGTCGGCCATGGCGGTGGGGTCGCCACCGACGCCGTTGGCACCGCGCGCGGGATGGTCCGCCGCGATGATCATCGCCTTGCCGTGCTCGCCGAGCAGCGAGGTGGCGCGCACGCGTCGCGCGGCGGCCGCCGCGACGGCACCGGGATCGCCGACCCGGGCCTCCACGATCCGGCTCACGTTGTCAGACAGCACGTCGTCACACCTCTCGCTGAGAGTCGTCGAGGGAGCCGGGGAAGCCGGAAGGGGAGGAAGCGGGGGAACCGGAGGAACCGGGGGCCAGGGGGTGGAGCTTCGTCTCCACCTCGGCCTCGGTCGGCATGGCGTCGGAGCAGGACAGCCGGCCCGCGACGATGGCGCCGGCGGCGTTGGCGAAGGAGACGGTGCGGCGGGTGTCCCAGCCGGAGAGCAGACCGTGGCAGAGCGCGCCGCCGAAGGCGTCACCGGCGCCGAGGCCGTTGACGACGTCCACCGGAACCGGCGGGATCTCGGCGGTCGAGCCGTCCCGGTTCATGGCGAGCACACCCTTGGGCCCCTGCTTCACCACGGCGAGTTCGACCCCGGCGGCGAGCAGCGCCTTCGCGGCCGCGTACGGTTCGCGCTCGCCGGTGGCCACCCCGCACTCGTCGAGGTTGCCGACGGCGACGGTGGTGTGGCGCAGGGCCTCGGCGTAGTACGTACGGGCCGCCGCCGGGTCCTTCCAGAACATCGGCCGCCAGTCGAGGTCGAAGACCGTTGTCCCCGCCTTCGCCCGGTGCGCCAGGGCGGCGAGGGTGGCCGAGCGGCTCGGGTTCTCGCTCAGCCCGGTTCCGGTGATCCAGAACACGCGGGCGTCGCGCACCGCCGCGAGGTCGAGCTCGTCGGAGCGGATGTCCAGGTCGGGAGCCTTCGGGAGGCGGTAGAAGTAGAGCGGGAAGTCGTCCGGCGGGAAGATCTCGCAGAAGGTCACCGGGGTTGGCGCGATGTCCGACGTACCGACGAAGCGGGTGTCGACGCCGTAGCCGTCCAGGGCCGTGCGGACGAAGTCCCCGAACGGGTCGCGGCCCGTCTTGGTGATCACGGCCGCGGAGTGCCCGTAACGGGCGGCGGCGACGGCGACGTTGGTCGGGCTGCCGCCCAGGTACTTGCCGAACGAGGTGACCTCGGCCAGTGCCACGCCTGTCTGGAGCGGATACACATCCACTCCGACGCGGCCCATGGTCAGCACTTCCAACGGCATAGCGCGATTTCCCTTCGCTCCGGAGATCCCCGGGGACGGTGGACTTAAAGCGCTTTAAAAGCGCCTACAGCGGAGAACGATGCCTTCGCTTAAATGTCCTGTCAATAGGTTGTTACTACGAGATTTCGCCAGGCGGCTCGGGCCTGATCCGCAGGTCAGGCCCGAGCCGGGAGGAGTCACAGTCACGCGTACGGCACCGGGCCTGTTGGGACCCGTCGGCGTCCGTCAGGACCCGGCGGCCAGGTATCCGTCGATCTTCTCGCGCATGAAGCGCGAGGACTCGTGGGCTCGTTCCTCCCACGCGAACACGCAGGCGGTCAGTGTGCCGTCGAAGTTGTTCGCCTTCAGCTCCCGGAAGAGCTCCCCGAAGTCGACCTCGCCCTGCCCCATGTCCAGGTGCTGGTGGATCCGTGCGGGGGTGCCGGGCGGATTGAGGATGTACCGGTTGCCGGACGACGCCGTGTGGTCGAACGCGTCGGCGAGGTGCACGTGAGTCAGCAGGTCGCCGGCGTACTGGATGATGCCGGGGGCGTCGTTGCCGATGTGGAAGGTGTGCGGGGCGCAGTACAGGAACGTGACGTTGGGGTGGTTGATGCCCCGAATCAGGTTGACCGCGTCATAGCCGTTCTCGATGAAGTCGTCCGGGTGCGGTTCCAGGGCCAGGTGGATGCCCTCGCGCTCGAAGACCGGGAGGAGTTCGTCGAGGGACTTCCAGAACTGCGCCTCGCTGCGGTCGGCTTGCTCCGGGCGGCCGTTGAACTCGGAGATCATGCTGTCCACGCCGAGGTCGGCGGCGATCTGGATGGACCGCTTCCAGTACCGCACGGCAGCCTGTCGGTCGTCCTCGTCCGGCCCGGACCAGCGGAACAGGGGCAGCATCGAGGAGATACCGACGCCCGCCGCGTCCAGGGCCTTGCGGAACTTCCGTACGGTCGCGTCGTCGACACGGGGATGGCGGAAGAACGGGATGAAGTCCTCGCGGGGTGAGAGCTCGATCCACTCATAGCCCAACTCGGCCACCACGGCGGGTAGTTCGAGCAGCGGGGTGTCGCGGATCATGTACGGATCGAGGGCGATCTTCATGAGGGAATGCCTTCGGGTCGGTGGGGGACGGTCGAGCGTTGGATCGGGGTGCCCTGGGTGCGGAGGTCCTCGGTGCGTTGTTCCGCCGTGTGGTGGTCCGCCGTGCGGTGGTACGCGGTTGAGTGGTCCTCGCGATGAGGGCGGCAGCTGCGTTCGCCGCTGTTAGCTCTTTCCTTCGGCGGAGGTGGAAGTGGAGGCAGCGGTGGTGGTGGGTGTCTTGAGGTCTTCGGCTTCGGGGAGTTCTTCGACGTCGACGCCGCGGACTTGGGCGAGTTCGTGTTTGAGTGCGGCGAGTTCGGCGCCGCCTGCCATGTGGTTGGTGAGTTCTTCGAGGCTGACGTCGGCGCGGGCGGCGGAGAGTTCCATGGTGCCCAGGCGCAGGACGCTGAAGTGGTCGCCGACCATGTAGGCGTGGTGGGGGTTGTGGGTGATGAAGATGACGCCCAGTCCGCGGTCACGGGCGGCGGCGATGTACTTCAGCACGACGCCGGACTGTTTGACGCCGAGGGCTGCGGTGGGTTCGTCGAGGATGAGGACGCGGGCGCCGAAGTAGACGGCGCGGGCGATGGCCACGGACTGGCGCTGGCCGCCGGAGAGGGTGCCGATGGGCTGGTCGAGGTCGTCGAGGATGATGCCCATGTGGCGCAGTTCCTGGTCCGCGGTCGCCTTCATCCTCGCGATGTCCAGGCGGCGGACGGGCCAGGGGCCCTTGGTCATCTCGGAGCCGAGGAAGAAGTTCCGCCACACCGGCATCAGGGGGACGGTGGCGAGGTCCTGGTAGACGGTGGCGATGCCCTTGTCCAGGGCCTCGCGCGGGTTGCTGAGCTGGACGGCCTGGCCGTCGATGAGGAATGCGCCCTCGGTGTGCTGGTGGAGGCCGGAGATGATTTTGATGAGGGTGGACTTGCCGGCGCCGTTGTCCCCGAGCACGCAGGTGACCTGGCTGGGATATACGGCGAGGTCGACGCCGTGCAGGGCGCGGACGTTGCCGTAGGCCTTGCCTGCGCCCTGGAGTTCGACGATCGGCTCGGTGGTGTCGGGCTTGTCCTTGACCGCTGCGCCGTTGGGGGAGGTGGGGTTGGTGGTCATGGGCTTTACCTCCGGGTGGCCTGGCGGCGGACCCACAGATTGACGAGGGCGGCGAGCAGGAGCATGACGCCGAGGAAGGCCTTGAACCAGTCGGGGTTCCAGTTGGCGTAGACGATGCCCTGGGAGACCATGCCGAAGATGAAGGCGCCGATGACCGGGCCGATCGCGGAGCCGTAGCCGCCGGTGAGCAGGCAGCCGCCGATCACCGCGGCGATGATGTACAGGAACTCGTTGCCCACGCCCTCGCCGGACTGGACGGTGTTGAACGAGAACAGGATGTGCATCCCGACGAACCAGGCACCCGCACCCACCCCCATGAACAGGGCGATCTTGGTGAAGGTGACCGGGACACCGACCGCGCGGGCCGATTCCTTGTTGCCGCCGGTGGCGAAGATCCAGTTGCCGAACTTGGTGCGCAGCAGCAGCCAGGTCGCCCCCGCGGCGAACACCAGCCAGTAGAAGGCGGTGATCTTCACGTCGACGCCGCCGATGCTGATCTCCGAGGCGAAGATCTTCTTGGCCTGGTCGAAGCCGTCCATGTCACTGATCGAGTCGGTCGCGACATTCCCGGTGAAGATCTTTGTGATGGCGAGGTTGGCGCCCTGCAGGATCAGGAACGACCCCAGCGTGATCAGGAACGACGGCAGCCCGGTGCGTACCAGCATGTAGCCGTTGAACGCGCCAATGGCCAGGGAGACCAGCAACGCGACGATGACGCCGGTCCATACGTTCATGGAGAGCTGGAAGCTCCACATGCTCGCCGTCAGCGCGGAGGTGGTGACCGCGACACCGGCGGAGAGGTCGAACTCCCCGCCGATCATCAGCAGCGCCACCGGCAGGGCCATGATGCCCATCACGGAGGACTCGTAGAGCACGTTGGCCAGCGAGCCGGCCTCGCGGAACGGGGAGGCCACCGCGAAGAAGAAGATGTAGACGGCGATCGCCGCGATCAGCGCGCCGATCTCGGGGCGGGCCGCCAGCCTGCGGGTCAGGGACCGTTGCGAGGTCCGGCCGTCCTTGGGGGCGGCCGGCGGAGCCGGCGACGAGGAACCCGTCGCCGGTGCCGTTGCTGCCTGGATCATCGGGCTCACCGAGTGCCCTTCTCAGCGAACTTCGCGATGGCCTCGACATTGGACTTGTCCACGAACGCCGGACCGGTCAACACCGGCGCCTGGCCACCGCCACTGAAGTTGCCGTTGGTCTTGTAGAGCCACAACGAGTCGACCGACAAGTAGCCCTGCAGATACGGCTGCTGGTCGACCGCGAACTCGACGTCACCGCCCTTGATGGCGCTGACCATCTCCTTGTTGAGGTCGAAGGTCGCCACCTTCGCCTTGCTGCCGGACTCGGAGACCGACTGCACGGCGGTCAGTGCGAAGGGGGCACCGAGCGTGACCACGGTGTCGATCGACGTGTCCTGCTTGAGCTTGGCGCTGATCGTCGACTTCACGGACGGCATGTTCGTGCCGTTCACGTACAGGTTCGTGGTCTTGCCCTTGAAGGTCTTCTTCACACCCGCGCAGCGCTGCTCCAGGCCGACGTGGCCCTGGACCTGGATGACACAGATGTTGTTCTTGGCGCCGGTCTCGTTGAGCTTCTCGCCGAACGCCTCCCCGGCGACCAGCTCGTCCTGGCCGAAGAACTCCAGCAGGCCCTGGTCCTTCCACTGGTCCATGCCGGAGTTGAGTCCGACGACCGGGATACCGGCCTTGCGCGCCTTGGCGACGACGTCCTTCATCGCGTCGGGCTTGGCCAGAGTGACCGCGATGCCGTCGACCTTCTGGTCGATCGCGTTCTGGACGAGGCTGGCCTGCGTCGACGCGTTCTCGTTGCTGGAGTAGATGAGCTTGACGTTGTCCTTGGCCGCGGCGGCCTGGGCGCCCTTGCGGATGATGTCCCAGAACGTGTCCCCGGGAGGCGCGTGGGTGACCATCGCGATGGTCATGCGGGGGGTGTCGGCCTTGCCGACAGCCGCGTCGCCCGAGCCCTCCTCGGCCTTCTTGCCACCGGAACTGCTGGAACAGCCGGCGAGGACCAGAGCGGCCGCGGCGGCCACGGCCACTGCGGGGACGATTCTGCGGGAGCGGGGAAGGGATGTGCGGTTCATGGTTCGTGCACCTCACTGTGCATCTGGTTGGGAATCTGGAGCCGCGGCTGCTGGTTGGGCCGGGGTGATCGCGAGCACCTCGGTCAGGGTCGCGGTACGGGCGGGGAGAGCGGGCTGAACCCGGTTCGGCGGGTTCCGGTGACACCCGGTGACACCTGGTGACGCCAGGGGGCGACGACGTCCGGACGCAGGCCCTCGATCCGGTCGACCTCGTGGTGCCCGGATTCGACCTTCACGGCCCTGTCGGGTGGAGAGCGTGCGGATGCTTCGGGAACGTGGCGCGTAAGGCGTAGCCGCGCCCGGTACCGGCATGCGGGGAGCCGTGGCGGCGGACCGTGCCGCGGCCGAGCGCCTTGTGGGCGTCGACGGTGGCCGGGCGCCTGCCGGGCACCCCGGTCCCATGCACGGCCGAGGCAGTGCCGTAGCCGCCCGGGCGGTTGCGGTCGGCCATGCCGGCGCCGATGGCACCGATTCCGATCGACTGCTTCCTCACTGAGGCTCCTCTCCGGCGCGCGAGACGCTGTGGCAGGGGAGTCGGAGAGCGCGATCCATGGGGTTTCGCGCTCCCGAGCTGGCTACGTTGGAACAACAGGACAATTTAAAGCGCTTTAAGTCCTGGTACTATCGGCTCGTTTCGTGAGCGTGTCAAGGGTGTTGCGCGGGGAGATTGCTCAGGGAGGTATCAGTGGATGACGTCGATTCCGCGCGTGACCGGAACGGCACGGGCAGGCGGCCCCGGCTGGAGGACGTGGCCGCGAGGGTGGGGCTGTCCACGGCGTCGGTGTCCCTCGTCCTGCGCGGTGTGTCCGGCCCCAGCGAGCGGACCCGTCAGCGGGTCCTGAAGGCCGCCGCCGATCTCGGCTACCAGGTGGACCGCACCGCGAGCCTGCTGGCCAGCAGACGCACGCGGCTGCTCGGCGTCATGGTGGACGTCCACCGCCCCTTCCACGCCGAACTGGTCGAGCACCTGCACACGGCAGCCGAGGCGGTCGGCTACGACCTCGTCCTGAGCACCCAGACCCGCACCCGCGACGAGCACACCGCCGTCGAGACCCTGCTGGCCTTCCGCAGCGAAGCCATGATCCTCCTCGGTCCGACCGTCCCCGCCGACACCCTCGCCGCCCTCGACCGCAAGTCCCCCGTCATCGCCGTCGGCCGCCGGATCGCCGACGCCGCCCTGGATGTCGTACGCACGGCGGACGACGACGGAGTGGGCCAGATCGTGGACCATCTGGTGGGCCTCGGACATCATGCGATCGCGTACGTCGACGGTGGCAAGGGCGTCATCGCCACCGACCGGCGCCGCGGCTACCGCACCGCCATGCGCCACCACGGCCTGGACGCGTACATACGGGTCCTGCACGGTGACCACACCGAGGCGGCGGGCGAACGCGCGGCCCGCAAGCTCCTCGACGGCGACGCCCTGCCCACCGCTGTCGTCACCTACAACGACCAGTCCGCCATCGGCGTCCTGGCGGCCCTCGCCCGAGCCGGTGTCGCCGTCCCGGGCGAGGTGTCCGTGGCCGGCTACGACGACGACACGCTCTCCCGGCTGAGCTGCTTCAACCTGACCACCGTCAGCCAGAACGCCGAGGAACAGGCGCGGCACGCGGTCGCCGCCGCCGTCGAACGCCTCGACCACGGCCGCACCGAGCCCCGCGAGGTCGTACTCCCCCCGCAACTCGTCATTCGCGGCACGACGGCCGAGCCCGCGTGACCGAGCCCGCCGGACCTCGCCTGACTGACTTGGCCTGACCGACTCCGACTGCGCAGGCGGAGTCGGCGCGGCGCAGCCGATCACCGTGCGCCGAAAACCCGTCGCGACACATGCGGCGGATTGTTAGCCTGGATGCATGAGTTACGTTCTCTACCTCTGACCGGGCCCCAGGCTCCGCTCCTCACATCACAGCTGAGGCGCCGGGAGCCGTGATGTCGCCCGCGGTCCCGCCCTGTTCAGGGCCTGGCCGTTCGTCAGATCGAAGGCTCGCCTCCACCCCTCACGCACAGGGGTGACGTGTGCCTCCTTCCGGAGGAAGAACAACGTGACCACTCTCAACCTGCCTGCCCGCGATCGGGCCCAGCTGACCTGCACGGGCGTCCGCGTCGACCGCGGAGGCCGCACCGTCCTGCACCAGGTCGACATGAAGATCGCCCCGGGATCGCGCTGGGGCGTCGTCGGCGAGAACGGACGCGGCAAATCGACCCTGCTGCACGTACTCGCCGGCATCCTGGCACCCGACGAGGGGACCGTGCATCGCGTCGGCACGCTGGCCCTGGCCGAGCAGGAGATGCCGGCCGAGGACGAGCGTACGGTCGGCGACATCGTCGACGAGCACCTCGCCGACGCCCGCGCCGCCCTCCGACAGCTGGATGCCGCCGCGACGGACCTCGCCGAAGCGCGGCCCGGTGCCGAACAGGACTACGCCGACGCCCTGGAAGCGGCGCAGACGCTGGACGCCTGGGACGCCGACCGCCGGGTCGATGTCGCCCTCGCGGGGCTCGGCGCAGTCAGCGACCGCACCCGTCACCTCGCCAACCTCTCCGTCGGACAGCGCTACCGGATCCGGCTGGCCTGTCTGCTGGGCGCCGAGTACGACCTCCTGCTGCTGGACGAGCCGACCAACCATCTCGACCTGGCGGGTCTCGAGTACCTCACCGCCAGGCTGCGCGCCCACTCCGGCGGTGTCGTCGTGGTCAGCCACGACCGGGCGCTCCTGTCGGACGTGACCACCACGATCCTCGACCTCGATCCCACCCGGGACGGCAGCCCGCGCGTCTACGGCGGCGGGTACACCGGTTACCGCGAGGGCCGCGAGGCCGAACTGGTCCGGTGGGAGGCGGAGTACGAGCTGCAGCAGACCGAGCACGCCCGCCTCAAGCAGGCCCTGTCCGAATCGCAGAACCGGCTGATCAGCGGCTGGCGCCCGGACAAGGGCACCGGCAAGCACGCGCGGGCCACCCGCGCCGGTGCGCTGGTCCGCTCCGTCCACCGGCGCCAGGACGACCTGGAGCAGCACAAGGTCACCGCGCCCGTCCCGCCGCAGCGCTTCAGTCTGCCCGAGCTGCCCGCCCGGCCCGGCGTCGTCCTGCTGCGCGCGGAGGAGGTGACCGTCGACGGGCGGCTGGACCGGCCGACCGGTCTGACGCTGGCGTCCGGCGACCGGCTGGCCGTCACCGGGCCGAACGGGGCGGGCAAGTCCACGCTCCTGTCCGTCCTGGCCGGACAACTCGCCCCCACCACAGGCAGGTTGCACCGCTCGCGCAAGCTGCGTCTGCACCTGCTCGGACAGGAGTCGCCGCGAGCGACGCACCGGCGGGCCCATGACCTCTACCACCAGCACACCGCGCGACTGGTCAGCACCGGTGTCCTCAAGGAGGGCGAGGTGACCGGGCTCGGCGCGCTGGGTCTGCTCAGCTCACGCGACGCCAACAAGGCCGTGGCCGAGCTGTCCATGGGACAGCAGCGCCGTCTCGACCTGGCCCTGGCTCTCGCCGCCCGCCCGCACGTCCTGCTGTTGGACGAGCCCACCAACCACCTGTCCATCGCCCTGGTCGACGAACTCACCGATGCTCTCCACACCACCGAAGCGGCCGTCGTCCTGGCCACCCACGACCGTCAGATGCAACGCGACATCCACACCTGGCCTCACCTGCCACTGACACTTCCCCGTCCTTGTTGACGGTGAGCCCTTGTTGACGGTGAGCGTGTAGAAGACGCCGGTGCGCATCCCGCACCGGCCGTCGCCACGGCGCAGACCGGGTTCCATGACCGGTCTGCGCCGACTGCTTCGGTGGTACGTCAGACGCGGTCGGCCGCGATCAGCAGGTACTGGAAGCTGCCGTTCTTGTACGCGGTGAGGAACGTTTCCTCGATGCCCGTGACCAGGTGGTCGGCCTGCTTGCGCAGTTCCCAGTAGGGCAGGGCGTCGGCGGTGAGGTCCTGTACGTGGACGGGCACCAGCCGGTTCCGGGCCATCGCGCGGAAGTACTCCGACCGTGGGTGGATGTCGCAGATGTAGTGGGCGTTGATGAGGGACACCTCGCGGGAGGCCCGTCCGTAGGCGTCGTTGTAGCAGCCGGTGATCGTCACATAGCGTCCGCCGCGGCGCAGCAACCGGGCGTGCTCGGCGAACAGCAGGTCCAGTTCCACGTACATGGTGGACTCGTTGTTCCAGGACGCCGCGTACGCGCCCGACCGGAAGCCGGTGTCCAGCATGTTCCGGTGGTGATAGGCGACCTTGTCGTCGATACCCCGCTTGCGGGCCTGGGCGTTGGCGAACTCGGCCTGCTTCGCGGAGATGGTGACTCCGTCGGCGTGGCAGTCGTACCGCAGGTTCGCCACCACGCTGCCGCCGCCGCGTCCACAGCCGGCGTCGAAGACGCGGTCGGCGGGGGAGAGAGGGCCGAGGTGGGTGGAGAGGAGCACGGCCTGTTCCTGCTCCAGACGGTGCAGTTCGGCGGTGAGCCGCTGCCTGCGCAGGTCGGGGTCGGCCTCGTCGAGCACGGACCGGTCGGCGGCGCCGATGCCGTAGTGATGGTGGTAGAGGTCGTCGATCCTGCCCAGTTCGAGGTTGACCGGGTTCTCCTCGGCGTTCCAGTAGTCCGCGACGCGGGTCTGGTACGTGGACTGGGTGGGCACCGGGGCTGCAGTGGTGCGTGCGTGGGGGGCGGTGGTCAACGGTGGCTCCTCGTGATGGTGCGTGTGACGATGTGTCAGTACCGCGCGCTTCACCAGTAGTTGGGCAAGTGGTAGCGGTGGGTGTTGGTGGCGTGCCACTCGTGGTTGCCGGCCACCCAGTCGGACAGTCCCTGTGCGTAGCGCTCGACCAGGGGTGAGGTGGAGGACAGGAGCGCCGACTCCTCCTCGAACGCCGCCATGATCCTGTTGTGGATCTCGACCGCCTTGAGATAGGCGGCCTTCAGACCGCGCCGCTCGTTCGCGGCGATGACCTGGGGCAGATTCAGATGGGTCGGATCGCTGGCCAGCTCCTTGGTGAAGGAGTACAGGTCGTTGACGATCGTGGTGGCGTTGCACGCTAGAGCGGTGATCCGCTGGATCTCGGGCCGCGCGTACACGGCCTCGGGCAGTTCGTAGCCGTCCACGGCGTCGACGATCGACAGACAGGGGCGGAAGTTGTTGAACTGCCGCATCACCAGGTACTCCCACACCTTGGGTACGTACCGGATCTCCGACCAGGCGGCCTCGCCGAGGTAGCCGAGGTGCAGTCGGGCGATGTCGTGCACGAACCTGTCGGTCTGACTGGGCGTGGCGAAGACGGCGTAGTCCCGCAGCGCGAAGTGGTACGAGCGCAGCGGCCCGTCGGCCCGTACACCGCGGCGCCACTCCTCCTCCAGCTCGGGAGTGCCGTGGTACGGATCGAGCGCCGCCTGGGCCATGATCAGCCGGCCGCCCAGCCCACGTGGTGAGCCGCCCTTGCCCTCGTCCACCTCGCAGTAGAGGTTGTCGACGAGGTTCTCGGCGAGGAGCAACTTGCCCGCCGAGGTGAGGCGTTCGAGGTCGGCCGCGCCGGGATGCTGCAGGGCGACGGCCCGGCCGAACTGGAAGCCCGAGAAGTCCCCCGTCCACGCCGCCGGGAACAGGTCCAGCCCGTGCGCCCACTCCTCCAGCCTGCGGTCGACCTCGGCCGCCTTGGCCGGGTCGGCGGGGGCGACGGGCCGGTACCGCAGCCCGGGGATCGCCCCGCCCCGCCGGGGCTTGCGGGCGAGGCTCGGCGGACCGGGCAGCCGCGACGGCGAACCGGAGGCCGACGGTGCGCTCATTCCGCGGTCCGCCCGACCTGGACGTTCTCCAGGATCCCCGCGGCGTCGGGCACGAGGATGGCCATCGAGTAGTAGGCGGTGACGAGGTAGTTCATGATCGCGGTGGTGTCGATGCCCATGAACCGCACGTTCAGACCGGGCTCGAACTCCTCCGGAATGCCGGTCTGGTGCAGACCGACGACCCCCTGGTCCTTCTCTCCGGTGCGCAGCGCGATGATGCTGCTGGTGTGCTGCGGACTGATCGGGATCTTGCCGCACGGAAAGAACGGAACACCCCGCCAGGAGGGCACCTCGTGGCCCTCGACGTTCACCGTGCCTGGCACCAGACCACGGCGGTTGCACTGCCGGAAGAAGGCCGCGATCGCTTTTGGATGGGCCAGGAACAGCCGGGTCTTGCGGCGCATCGACAGCAGCTCGTCGAGGTCGTCGGGTGTGGGGGCACCGGAGTACGTGCTGACGCGCTGGCCGTAGTCGACGTTGTGCAGCAGACCGAACTCGCGGTTGTTGACCAGCTCCCACTCCTGGCGCTCGCGGATCTCCTCGACGGTCAGGCGCAGTTGCTGCTCGGTCTGGTCCATCGGATGGTTGTAGAGGTCGGCGACCCTGGTGTGGACGCGCAGCACGGTCTGGGTGAGGGACAGCTCGTACTCGCGGGGCACGAGGTCGTAGTCGACGAAGCCGCCGGCGAGGATCGGCTCGCCCACATGGCCCGCCTGTACGGGGACATCGGCCTCGCCCTTGCGGTTCATGGGTTTGCTCTGCTGCTCCGCGAACGCGGTCAGCTGCGCGGCGAGGGACGGGGTGCGGTCCACGAACTGCCTCAGGGTGTCCCAGTTGAGGGCGAGGACCACTCCCGCGGTCTCGGCCCGCACCGAGCTGAGCCACAGGGGGTCGGCCTGGCCGATCGCCTCGTCCCCCATTCCGTCGCCGTCCGTGATGACGCCGGTGACCTCCTCCTCGCCGTACTTTCCGGTGGTGTAGCGGGTGAACCGGCCGTGGACGACCAGATAGGCCTCCGTGACGGGCTGCCCGGCGTCGAAGATGATCTGGCCGGCGCGCACCTCCCGCACCCGGAATCGGGAGGAGATCTCCTTCAGGGCCGCGGTGTCGGAGTAACCGCGCAGGGCCGGCAGTTCGGTCAGTGTCTGGGGGATGACCTTGATGTCGTCCGCGCCGTTCTGCTCGAACTGCACCCGGCCCCGGCCGACGCGGAGCTGGAGTCGCCGGTTCACCCGGTAGGTGCCGCCCTTGATGTCCACCCACGGCAGCATCTTGAGCAGCCATCGCGAGGTGATGGCCTGCATCTGCGGTTCGGACTTGGTGGTGGTGGCGAGCTGACGCGCCGCCTGGGTGCTGAGACTGGTGAAGCGATGCTCGTCGGTGGGCCCGGCGGCGCTTTCGGGCGAGCTTTCCGGGGCAGACACATTTCCTCCCAAGGCATGAGCGGACGTGAGGGGACGCGCACGAACATGGCTGAACAGGGTGGTGTCGGGGACATCGGGACTCGGGAAGGGCGCGGACGGCTCAGACCTGACCCACTGTCAGGGAGGCCGGGTGGGGGGAACGCCCGGACGGCACCCTCGTGATGCTCCGGGCAACTTGGCAGCACGCGCTGCATGTCAAAGCCAAACAGCCACGGCCGCCACTCGGGAACCGCGCGAAAGGGGCGTGTTCACGCCCCGACGACGCCACTCCACGGCTCGAAGCAGCGCCTCGACGAGCGCGCACTCCCACGCCGGTCGAGTGCCCCCTCCCACCGGCGCGAAGGGCGCACGAAACGCCTCGGAGCCCCTAGAGGGCTCCGAGGCGTTGGTGGGGTCGTGTCCTCGTCGCGGTGGGCCGGGCCGGTCTCAGGCGAGTCGAGGGTCGACATGGATCTTGGGACCGGGCCCCGCGCCTGCCGGGCGGATACCGGCCAGGACGTCACCGACCTGATCCAGGCCGACGGTCGCGGCGACGAGCGGGCCGGGGTCGACGGATCCGTCGGCGTAGGCGCGGATGGTGGCGTCGAGGCCGGGGGAGGCGGACAGGATGCCGACCGCCGTGACGTCCTTGAGCGCGAGGGTACGGGTGTCGATCCGGCTCGGCTCACCGGCCAGTCCCACGTACACGACACGGCCGCCCGGCTCGACCAACTCCAGTGCCAGGCCCGGCAGATGGACGGCGTTGGAGGCGTCGATCACCGCGTCGAACGGCAGGTCCGGGACGGAGCCCTCCGTCCATACATGTGTGAAACCCAGTGTGCGGGCGAAGGCGAGCGACTCTTCGGTGCGGCCCATCAGATGCACCTCCGCACCGGCGGCGCGCACGAACATCGCGACCAGCAGCCCTATGGTCCCCGGGCCGAGGACCAACGCCCGGTCACCGGGCCGCAGCTCGGCGGCCCGTGCGGCGCGCAGGGCGTTGCCGCCCGGCTCCACCAGCGCACCGAGTACGGGACCGACGGAGTCGGGCAGCGTGTGCAACGAGGACGCCGGTACCGCGAGTTGCTCCGCCAGAGCGCCCGGCCGCTGCCCGCGTATGCCGACCTCCTGCCGCTTCTCGCACACATGCTGGTGACCCCGCAGGCAACGGCGGCAGAGGCCGCAGCCGAGCATGGTGTCACCCATGACCCGCCTGCCGATCCAGACGGGATCGACGCCGTCGCCGACCGCGGTCACGCGACCGGCCCACTCGTGGCCGATCCGCGTCGGGTAGGTGGAGTGGCCCTGGTGGAGGTAGGCCATCGCGCCCGTGAAGAACTCGACGTCGGTGCCGCACACTCCGACCCGCTCGACATCGACGACGACCTCGCCGGGAACGGCCACCGGCGCCGGTACCTCCTGGACCGCGAACTTCCCGGGGCCGGTCAGTACGAAGGCACGCATGAGGCGGGAGCTCACCGCGGCCCGAGCACGTGCTGGCGCTGGGTGCCGAGGTCCTTGATGCCCAGCTCCATGACGTCACCGGGCCGCAGCCACACCGGCGGGGTGAAACCCATGCCGACGCCGGGCGGGGTTCCCGTGTTGATCAGGTCGCCGGGTTCCAGGACGAGGAACTGACTCAGGTAGTGCACGATGAAGTACGGGTCGAAGACCATCGTCTTGGTGCTGCCGCTCTGCCGGCGCACCCCGTTGACCTCCAGCCACATGTCCAGTGCCAGCACGTCGTCGATCTCGTCCGGGGTGGCGAGCCAGGGGCCGGTGGGGTTGAAGGTCTCGGCGGACTTGCCCTTGGCCCACTGCCCGCCGCGTTCCAGCTGGAAGGCACGCTCGCTGACGTCGTTGACGACCACGTAACCGGCGATGGCGTCGCGCGCCTCCTCCACCGAGTCCAGATAGCTGGTGCGGCGGCCGATCACGATGCCGAGCTCCACCTCCCAGTCGGTCTTGGTGGAGCCGCGCGGGATGCGTACGTCGTCGTTCGGGCCGACGAGGGTGTTGGGCGACTTGGTGAACAGGATCGGCTCGTCCGGAACGGGCATGCCCGTCTCGGCCGCGTGGTCGCGGTAGTTGAGGCCGATGCACAGGATCTGGTGCGGGCGCGAGATCGGGGCGCCGACACGCTCCCCGGCGAACCGGGACACCTGGCCCGCGTCCGCCCGCTCGGCCACGACAGGGCGCACGCGGTCGATACCGTCCGAGCCGAAGAACGCCTCGTCGAAGTCCGTGACGACATCGGAGAGATCGACGTACGTCTCGTCGTCGATACGGGCGACGGGCTTCTCGGCGCCGACGGCGCCGATACGCATGAGGTGCACGAGGTCAGTCTCCAATGGTGGGACGGCAGTGCGGGGGAGATGGGGGACGACCGGGTTCGGCCAGGACCGTCGACCCCGGAGGCGGGTCGTTCACCGGTGCGGCTCGCTCAGAGGCCCGAGCACGGCACGGATCTCGTCGAGCGCGCCGACCAGGGTCTCCAGGGGTGTCCGGTACGCCAGTGCGCTGATGCTCAGAGCACCGGAGGGAATCGTCGGCGAGGTCGCGTACACGGGCAGGGAGAGGCAGTTGACACCGGTCTCGTTCTCCTGGTCGTCGAGACCGTAGCCCCGCTCGCGGGTGATCCGCAGTTCGCCGTGCAGGGCGGCGGCCGTGCACAGGGTCCGCGGAGTGCGGCGTACCAGGGGCGTCGAGCCGATCCAGGCCTCGACGTCGGCGAGCGTGTCCAACTGCTGGGCGAGCAGCAGCTTTCCGACACCGGTGGTGTGCGCGGGGTTGCGGCCGCCCACCGTCGAGGTCAGCCGGACGGCTCCGGTCGGCGGGTCGACCTTGGCACGGTAGACGACCTCGCGGCCGTCCAGGACCGCGTAGCGCGAGGTCTCGCCGAACCGGTGGGCCAGTGCTTCCAACGCGGGACGGATACGTACGTGCTCGGGGCGGGCCTCGTGGTGGGCGAAGGCCATCCGGAGGAACTCGTCGCCGAGCACATAGCGGCCGCGGGCGTCCTGGTCGGCCAGACCGGCCCGGCGCAGGGCACCGAGCGCCCGGTGCACGGTCGGCTTGGGGCTGCCGATCACCCGCGTCAGCTCCTCGAGACCCACCCCGTCGGGATACCGGGCGAGTTCCTTGAGGACGGCGAGCACCCGGTCCGATCCCACAAGTCGACTGCTGTCGGCGCCTGTCGAGCCGTCCGCGCCGAGGTCTGTCGATCCTTCGAACGTCTGCGTATGCTTCATGGCGTTCCAAAGATTAGACCGATGTGTCGATTATTGGAAGGAGCTCAATGGTGACGCTCCGCAGCGCCCAGTGGTACGCGGGTCAGGACCGCAACGCCTACATCCACCGGGCGTGGATGCGCCGAGGTGTGCCGGGTGACGCCTTCGCCGGCCGCCCGCAGATCGCCATTGCCAACACCGCCTCGGACCTGACTCCCTGCAACGCGCATCTGAACGAGGTGGCCGCCTCGGTCCGTAACGGCGTCTACGAGGCCGGCGGCATCCCGCTCGACCTGCCCGTGGTGTCGCTGGGCGAGACACAGGTGCGGCCCACGGCGATGCTCTGGCGCAACATGGCGGCGATGGCCACGGAGGAGATGCTGCGGGCCAACCCCATCGACGGCGTCGTCCTGTTGGGAGGCTGCGACAAGACGATCCCCTCGCTGCTGATGGCCGCCGCCTCGGTGGACCTGCCCGCCGTCGTCGTGCCCGGCGGCCCGATGCTCACCGGCACGTTCCGCGGTACGCCGCTGGGGTGCGGCACCGACGTGTGGCGGCTGTCGGAGGAGGTGCGGGCCGGCACGCTCTCCCAGGACCAGTTCACCCGCTCCGAGTCGGCGATGATCCGCAGCCGCGGGCACTGCAACACCATGGGAACGGCCTCCACCATGGCGTTGGTGGCCGAGGCGCTCGGCACGGTCGTGCCGGGTGTGGCAGGCACCCCCGCCCCCGACAGCCGACTGCTGGAGGCCGCGCACGGCACCGGCCGGCTGGCGGTGGACATGGTCGCCGTCGACCGGCGGCCTGGCACCTTCCTGACCAAGGCGTCCTTCCACAACGCCATCGTCGCGCTGGCCGCGATCGGCGGCTCGACCAACGCGGTCGTCCATCTCCTCGCGATCGCGGGACGGTTGGGGATCGACCTGTCGCTGGACGACTTCGACCGCATCGGCTCCCGGGTGCCCGTCCTGGTCGACCTCCAGCCGGCCGGACGCTTCCTCATGGAGGACTTCCATCGCGCCGGAGGCCTGTCCGCCGTCCTGCGCGAGGTACGCGACCTGCTCGACCCGGACGCGCTCACGGTCACCGGCGAACCGCTGGTGGCCCATCTCGACGACGCGCCGATCTGGGACGGCGAGGTCATCCGCACCCGCGCCGAGCCACTGGTCGCCGAGGGCGGCATCGCCGTGCTCCGCGGCAATCTCGCCCCGGACGGCGCGCTCATCAAACCCGCCGCGGCCTCCGCCCACCTGCTGCGCCATCGCGGCCGGGCGGTGGTCTTCGACTCGATCGAGGACTTCCACGCCCGCATCGACGACCCCGAACTCGACGTCGACGCCGACTCGGTCCTCGTACTGCGCGGCTGCGGCCCCAAGGGCTACCCCGGCATGCCCGAGGTGGCCAACATGCCGCTCCCGAAGAAGCTCCTCGAACAGGGCGTCCGCGACATGGTCCGCGTCTGCGACGGCCGCATGAGCGGAACGGCGTACGGCACCGTCGTCCTGCACGTGGCACCGGAGGCCGCGGCAGGCGGCCCGCTCGCTCTCGCCCGTACGGGGGACATGATCAGCCTCGACGTCCCGGCCCGCCGCATCGACCTCGACGTACCGGCCGACGAACTGGCCCGCAGGACCCCCGACAAGGCCACGGTCACGGGTTTCGCGAGCCCCCGGCGCGGCTGGGAACGCCTCTACGTCGACCACGTCCAGCAGGCCGACACCGGCGCCGACCTTGACTTCCTCGTCGGCTCCAGCGGCTCGGAGGTGAGCCGCGAATCGCACTGACCGACCTCCGCACGGCCTGACCTCCAGCCCAACCTCCCGGAGAGACATGGCAACCATCAGGACAGCCCTCGTGACCGGAGGAGCCCGAGGTCTGGGCGCGGCGGCGGCCGAACGGCTCAGGGCCGACGGGCTCAAGGTCACGACGCTCGACGTCGACGGCGCCGACATCTGCGCGGACGTGACGGAGGAAGGGACACTGCGCCGGATCGCCGAGGAACTCGGGCCGGTGGACGTACTGGTCAACTCGGCGGGCATCGTGGGACCGAACAAGCCGCTCACCGAGACCACCGTGGAGGAATGGCGCCACGTCCTCGACGTCAATGTCCTGGGCACCGTGAACACCATGCGGACGTTCGTCCCCGGCATGCGCGACCGCGGCTGGGGCCGCGTGGTCAACTTCGCCAGCATGGCGGGCAAGGACGGCAACGCCGGCCTGTCGGTCTACTCCGCCTCCAAGGCCGCCGTGATCGCGTTGACCAAGTCGGCGGGCAAGGAACTCGCCACCAGCGGCGTCCTGGTCAACGTCATCGCTCCCGCGGTCATCGCGACGCCCATGAACGACAGCACGGCTCCCGACGTGCTCGCCCACATCACCAGCCTGATCCCGATGCGGCGGATCGGCCGCCCCGAGGAAGTGGCCGAACTCGTCGCCTTCCTGTCCTCCGACCGGGTCAGCTTCTCCACGGGAGCCGTCTACGACATCAGCGGCGGAAGGGCGACCTACTGACACCCGGGAACCTCGGAATCGGCACCCATCCTCACTCAGGGTCTTGATCGGCCAAGGACTCGAAGTAGGCCTGTTGCGAGGGGTAGTAGTCGTCGAAGCTCGGCGCCGGAGTGCCGTCGCGTGACGCGACGAGCATGTCGAGGTAGTACTCCCAGCCCGGTCCGATGTCGCCGACTCCCTTCGTGGTCGTGAGGTGATGGACGAACTGGAGCTCCGTCGTCCCGGCCGACTCGGACAGCCGCAGCTCCATGCGCCAGTCGCCCGCTTCGTCGGACGTGGAGACGGCGAGGTGCCGCGGCGGCTCGCACGCGTCGATGCGCGCCTCGGTCCACGCCTCGCCTTCCTCGAACGCCATCCGGACCCGGATGGTACGACCCGGCGCCGCGTCCCCTTCCCAGGGACCGAACCACCGTGCCGTGCGCTCCGATTCGGTGACGCTCGCCCAGACGTCGTCGATGGGTGCCCGGAAGGTACGGGTCAGGATCAGGTCGGTGCCGTCGGCGGTGGGCCTGAGCCGGCCGCTGGGTACTGGTTTCATGCGGTGTCCTCCGTACGCTCTCCACGTTCTCCATGTGCTGCCGTGCGACGCATGGACCTCTCACGGCGGGTGCGACGAACCTCGGTCTCAAGGGCGTCCAAGCGCTGATCCCAGCCGCCCGGCGCGCGAATCACGGCGACCCACTCTGCGACCTCCGCCAAGGGCGCCGCATCGAGCCGGTAGATCCGCCGCCGCCCCACGAGCTCGTCCCGAACCAGCCCGCACTCCCGCAACACCCGCAGATGCCGACTGACCGCCGGCCGACTGATGGCGAAGCAACCGGCAATCTCCCCCACGGTGAGCGTGCCCGCACGCAACATGAAAAGAATGTCCCTACGCACGGGATCGGCTATCGCATGGGCCACGGCGTCCATACCTGAAAGCGTAACCCATCAGTTACGGGTTCATGCGGACCACTCCAGAGAAACTCGGATGTCAGAGCCACTTGGCATCATGAGCACGGTGAATGCGACCGATGCTTCAGACAGGGTTGACCAGTTGCTTCGTGTGCGGCTGACGAGTCTGCTGGAAGGGGTTCGTCCCTGGGACGAGCAGGAGTGTGTGCATCGGGTCGAGGCCGTGGAATGGGTGGCCGGTGGAGATCCGCTCCATCGGGTGCGGAAACCCGATGTGCCGGCGGTTCATCTGGTCAGCTACTTCGTGGTCCTGGACGAGAAGCGTGGCGAACTTCTGCTGGTTGCCCATCGGAAGGCCGGTCTGTGGCTTCCCAGTGGTGGTCACGTCGAGCCGATGGAGGACCCGTGGGACACGGTGGTGCGTGAGTGCCGTGAGGAACTGCGCATCGAGGCCGTCCCGTCGCCGGTCGCCGGTGATGAGCCGTTCTTCCTGACCATCACGCAAACCCGCGGGGCGGGCCGGCACACCGACGTGTCGCTCTGGTACGTCCTCCAGGCGGACGCCGACAGTGTCACCAGCTTCGACGAGGATGAATTCGAGGCGATCAAGTGGCTGTCGCCGTCACAGGTCCTCGCCGAACCCGAGGACACTCTTGACCCCCACATGCACAGGTTCACCCACAAGCTCGTGGCCGCCCGCGGTCACCTTTGAACTGCCGTCCGGGAGCCGAAACGCGGTGGTGGAACACCCGTCGAGTCGACTTCAGTCGATGACTGCCGTGGCTTCGACCTCGACCAGGAGGTCGGGCGCGGCCAGGGCGGCGACTCCCACCCCGGTGAGCGGTGCGGCGGGGGTGACTCCCAGTTTCGCGGCGGCGCGTGCGAGCCCTTCCGCGAACAGGGGCATCTTGTCCGGGGTCCAGTCGACGAGGTAGACGGTCAGTTTCACCACGTCGTCGAAGGAGGCACCGACCTCGGCCAGGGCCGTACCGACGTTGAGGTAGCACTGCTCGACCTGTGCGGCGAAGTCACCTTCGCCGACCGTGACCCCGTCGGCGTCCCAGGCGACCTGCCCGGCGAGGAAGACCATCCTCGACCCGGTGGCGACCGACACCTGCCGGTAGAGGTCGACCTTCGTCAGTCCTTCGGGGTTCACCAGAGTGATGGCCATGCCGACTCCTTGTTGCGGAGCCCCTGCTTCGAGGGCTCGTTTCCGTCCAACCACGGCTCTCGTGGTCTCTTGTGGTTACTGGGAAACCGTAGGAGAGTGTGTGCTGACATGGAAGAACGCACTTTTCGGTGACTGGGGAACCTCATGGTGACCAAGCAGTTCAGCGGCTCGCCCGACGAGGCGGACCTGACGCGCGCGGACTCTCTGGCGCGGGAGATCTTCTCGGACGTCGCCAACAAGTGGGCGCTCCTGATCATCGAGTCACTCGGTGAGCGCACCTTGCGCTTCAGTGAGCTGCGGGACGAGGTCGCGGGCATCAGCCACAAGATGCTCACGCAGAACCTGCGCATGCTGGAGCGCAACGGCCTGGTCGACCGGAAGGTGCACCCCACCGTGCCGCCGCGGGTCGAGTACACCCTCACCGAGCCGGGTCAGGGTCTACGGGCGACGGTGGACGGCATGTGCGACTGGACCCACCGCTACTTCGGCCACATCGAGGCCTCCCGCCGCAGCTTCGACGGCTGACGCCACTTCCTGTTCGTCCTTGGAGACGCGACGGAACCTTGGAACATGAGCCATTGGTTCGGCATGTGAAATATGGTTCACTTCTGCCGCACTGTGAATCTCGGGTCGGGGCGACCGCGGTGGCCCGGTTGAGGAGTGATCATGAGCAGTGAAGAGTTTCCCCAGGCCACGACCATGACGGGCACGGTCCGCGGTCGCCGTGAGGACGGCCTGGCGGTCTTCCTCGGGATCCCGTACGCCCAGCCCCCGGTGGGCGAGGCGCGCTTCGCGGCGCCGCGGCCGGCGGGCCGCTGGGACGGGGTGAGGGAGGCGTTCGCGTTCGGCCCGCCACCCCCGCAGGAGCCGTTCGGCCCCGCGCCCGTCCCGGCCGACGGACCGCCGCCCGGTGACGACTGGCTGACCGTCAACGTCTGGACGCCGGAGGCCGATCCGGCGGCCCGCCGCCCGGTCATGGTGTGGATCTACGGCGGCGCCTACAAGCTCGGCTCCGCCGACGATCCCGCCTACGACGGCAGCCGTCTCGCTCGGGACGGAGACCTGGTCGTGGTCACCCTCAACTACCGCGTCGGCATCGAGGGGTTCCTCCGGATCGAGGGAGCCCCAGCCAACCGGGGCCTGCTCGATCAGGTCGCCGCTCTGGAATGGGTGCGCGACAACATCACCGCCTTCGGCGGCGACCCCGACCAGGTCACCGTCTTCGGCGAGTCGGCCGGCGCCGGGTCCATCGCCGCGCTGATGTCCATGCCCCGGGCGCGGGGGCTGTTCCGGCGGGCCGTCGCGCAGAGTGTGCCGGGTACGTTCTTCTCGAACGAGCTGGCCGCCGACATCGCCGAGGCCGTCGCGGGCGAACTGGGACTGCGCCCGACGGTCGCCGACCTGTCCGCCGTGGACCCGCGCAAACTGCCCGAGGCGGGCGCCGCACTGACCGCCGAGATGCGCGAGTACGTGCACCGTTGGGGACCGGTCGCACTCACGCCCACCCCGTTCTCACCCGTCGTCGACGGCGACATCCTGCCCACCACGCCGTGGGACGCGCTCGCGAACGGCAGCGCACGGGACGTCGAACTGATCGCCGGGCACAACCGCGACGAGTACAGGCTCTTCCTCCTCCTCGGCGGACTGCTCGGTCAGGTCGACGAGGGCCTCGCGTCGACGGCCCTCGGACTGTTCGGGCCGACACCGGACCCCGAGCGGTCCTACCGCGCCGCGTTCCCCGACGCCTCCGCGGAGTACCTCTTCGAACTCGTCCAGTCCGACTGGCTGTTCCGCATGCCCTCGCTGCACCTGGCCGAGGCTCAGACCGCCGGCGGCGGCCAGGCCCACCTGTACGAACTCACCTGGCCCGCCCCGGCCGACGGCGGTGCCCTCGGCGCCTGCCACGGCTTGGACGTACCCCTGACCTTCGGCGTCTACGACGGACTCGGCGGCATGCTGATCGGCCCCGAGCCGTCCCCCGAGGCAGAGGCGCTCTCCGCCCATGTCCGCTCCGCCTGGACCGCCTTCGCCAGGACGGGCGACCCGGGCTGGTCCCCGTACGACACCGAACAGCGCCTCGTCCACCTGCTCGACACCGAACCGACCACGACCGCCTACCCCGAGGAGACCTCCCGTCGGCTCTGGGAGCGGCACACTTTCTCCCCGCTGCCCTTGGTGTCCCCGGCGCGGGACTGAAGCACGGGGGTCGGCCGTCAGACGGCCCCGGTCGATGAAGAGGGCCCGCTGCAGCATCGCGCGGACGCGGTCGTTCAGCTGCTCGCGGTGGACGACGTCGTTGTCCACCATCGCGCCGGCCGCCATGGGGAAGGCCGGCATCAGGTCCTCGACGTCGGAATGGACGAGCCCGGCCTCGCGGCCACGTTCGAGGTGCGGCCGGAACGCGGCCACCGTGCGGGCGGACAGGCCGGTCAGCCGGCTGAGGCCCGCGCCGGTCAGGACGTGCGCGAGGCCGCGGTTGTCGCGCCGCGTGTCGAGCACGAAGTCGAGGAAGCGCACGATGCCGTCCGGGCGCTCTCCGTCGCCGGTTACGACGACGCCCTGTCCCGGCCGGCCTGCTTCGACCTGACCACCGTCAGCCAGAACGCCGAGGAGCAGGCCCGGCAGGCTGTGACGGCCGCCGTGCAGCGCCTCGATCATTGACGCGCCGCGTAGCGCGAGATCGTCCTCGCTCCCTCGCTGATCGAGCGGGGGAGCACGGCGGAAGTGCGCTGAGCGCGTCGAGCCGCTCGGCATCGGCAGCCATCGGGCGTGCCGAAGCCGGCAACGGCCTCTCCGGGAGCGGCCGTTCGGGGCGTGGCACCTGAGGGCGGACGAAGGGGGCGGCTTCCGGTTGAGAACAGGGTCTTGACACGTTCCTGAAACGCAAGCATGCTCTGCGCACCGCTTAAAGCGTTTTAAGAAATACGGAGCTAACGGGTGGTGGTTCCCATACGACCCGGACGGTGCGTGTCTGTCGACGCTCTCCCTGGCCCTTGATACAGGTACAAGATCCTTGACCGGAGCACCGTTGCCGGGTGCGGCCAGTGATCAGCGAAGCCGGCACGCCGGCCCCGAGAAACACGCGATGTGACGGACATGTCTGTGTCGAGGTGACCTGACCAACGGTCGCCGATGCCGCTCATGTCCATGCGCCGAGCTTGGCCCCACCGGCCATGCGGCCGCCGTACGACCCTCCCCCCCCTCGTCTGCACCTGGTTCCCTCGTGTGCCCGGCGCGGGCGCAACACTGCTCGACCCTGTCCGGCCCGCCGGCCACCCAGCCCTCAAAGCCCCGTGAGCCCTGGTTCTCCCTTGTCTCACGAGGGACAAACCCTCGCACAACAACCCGGGCGCGTCTCCGATGCCACCTGGCCTGGCCCGGGCGAGCGCTCCCCCGGAATCACCTGAAGGAGTACCCCGCACATGGAACGCACTCAGATCGGACGGCCGCTGCTCGGCCGACGTCTCTCCAGAAGGGCCCTGACCGCGGTCAGCGTGCTCGCCGTGGCAGCGACCGCACTGACAGGGTGCACCAGCGGCAAGGCCACCGACGACGGCGCCGGGAAGTCGACGGCGACCGCCGGGGGTGGGGCGGCCGCCAACAAGGGCAACGGCAAGAACTCCATCTACGTCATCGGCGGCAAGCCCGACGACCCGTTCTGGTCCGCGATCAAGCGGGGTGGCGAGGACGCGGCCGACCTGGTGAAGGCGGGCGGTGGCAAGGTGACGTTCCTGGGCCCGCAGAACTACGACAACCTCGGCCCGGACGCCGCCAAGCTGACACTCACCGCCATATCGCAGAGCCCGTCGGCGATCCTCGTGCCGGACTGGGTCCCCGAGAACCAGGACGCCGCGATCAAGCAGGCCGTGGCCAAGGGCATTCCGGTGTTCATCTACAACTCCGGCGGTGCCGAAGCGGCCAAGCGTGTCGGTGGCGTCAAGTACATCGGGTCGGACGACTACGTGGCGGGCAAGGCCGGCGGCGTCAAGTTCGCCGAAGAGGGCGCGAAGAACATCCTGTGCGTCAACACAGTGCCCGGCTCGGCCAACCAGGAGGCGCGCTGCAAGGGCATCAAGGACGGTGCGAAGAGCAAGGGCTCCTCGTCCAAGCAACTGCCCCTGCCCTCCTCCAACTTCGGCAACCCGTCGGCCGTCACACAGGCGATCAAGGGTGCGTTGCTGCAGGACTCCAGCATCGACGCCCTGGTGACGATCGGCGTCCAGGACGCGGACAGCGCCGCCGCCGCGATCGAGCAGGCCAAGGCCGGCGACAAGGTCGAGCTCGGCACCTTCGACCTGTCGCAGAGCCAGCTGGACCGGATCAAGGACGGCAAGCAGTTGTTCGCCATCGACCAGCAGCCGTATCTGCAGGGCTTCTACGCGGTGTCGATGGCCAACCAGTACCTGTCCTACGGCGTGCTCCCGCCGCAGAACCCGCTCCTGACCGGCCCGCTCCTGGTCGTCAAGGACAACGTCGACAAGGCGATCGCGGGTACCAAGGCCGGCGTTCGCTGACCAACGGGTGCCGGGCCCGGCCCGGGCCCGGCACCTCTTCCCCGTAGACCGCGCACCACATCCGAGATCCACGAAGGTGACACCAGACCGATGACAACCTCACTTCCCGACACGACGGCCGAGAAAGAGACAGCCGTCGCCCCACCGAAGCAGTCCGAGAGCCCGCTGGGGCAGTTGCGTCACCGTCCTGAGGCCGGCGCGCTCATCGGAACCATCAGTGTCTTCGTCTTCTTCGCGATCTTCGGAGGCGAGAAGTTCCTGGCCCCGGCGGGCGCGGCGAGCTGGCTCAACATCGCCGCGGAGCTCGGCATCATCGCCATCCCCGTCGGACTGCTGATGATTGCCGGTGAACTCGACGTGTCCGTGGGCTCGGTGCTGGCCGGGAGTTCCATGACACTTGCCATCGTGTCCGGCCACTGGGGCGCGCCGATGATCGTCGGCATCGTGCTCGCGCTCGCTCTCGGGGTCCTGACGGGTCTGCTCAACGGGATCATCGTCACGCGCACCAACGTCCCGTCCCTGGTCGTCACCCTCGCCACGCTGTCCGGTATGGCCGGGCTCACCCTCGGTCTGTCCCGGGTCACGACCGGCACGACCAGCGTTCCCGTCAAGCCGGACCCGCTCTCCAAGGCGCTCTTCGGGCAGCTGATCGGCGGCCAGTTCGAAGTCGCGATCTTCTGGTGGATCGGCCTGGCGGCCTGCGTCGCGGTGCTGCTGCAGATGATGAAGTACGGCAACTGGATCTTCGCCATCGGCGGTGACAAGGAGAGCGCCCGCGCCACCGGCATCCCGGTCGCCAAGGTGAAGATCGCCCTGTACATGGCCAGCGGCTTCGGTGCCGCGCTGGTCGGCGTGATCCAGACCATCCTCTACAACGGCGCCCAGGTCGCCAACGGCCAGTCCTTCGTCTTCAACTCCATCATCGCGGTGGTCATCGGCGGCGTACTGCTCACCGGCGGGTACGGCTCGGTCTTCGGCGTGGTGCTGGGCACCCTGACGTTCGCCATCGTCAACCAGGGGATCTACTACACCGGTTGGAACTCCGACTGGGCCAGCCTCATCCTCGGCATCCTCATCCTCACGGCGGTCCTGATGAACAACACGTTCCGTCGGCTCGCCCTGTCGTACACGCCCCGATCCGCGAAGAAGGCCTGACCATGACCGCACCCCTTCTGCGCCTGACGGGCGTCAACAAGTCGTTCCTCGGCACCAACGCGCTGCAGGACATCTCCCTGGAGGTGGACGCCGGAAAGGTGCTGTGTCTGCTCGGCGACAACGGCGCGGGCAAGTCGACCCTCATCAAGATCCTCTCCGGGTTCCACAAGCCGACCAGCGGCACCATCGAACTCAACGGTGAACCGGCCGACTTCGAGAGCCCACGTGACGCCAGTGCCCAGGGCATAGCCACCGTGCACCAGTTCGGCGGTACGTTCCCGCTGATGGGTGTGGGGCGCTGTTTCTTCGTCGGGGCCGAACCCACCAAGGGGTGGGGCCCGTTCAAGCTGTTCGACAAGAAGGTGGCGGGCGAGATCGCCGTCCGTGAGATGCAGTCCCTGGGCATCACCCGCGTCGCCGACGGTGCCCGCCTGGTGGGCAGTCTGTCCGGCGGTGAGCGCCAGGCCCTGGCCATCGCGCGAGCCGTCTACTTCGGTGCCAACGTCCTCATCCTCGACGAGCCCACCGCGGCGCTCGGAGTCAAGGAGGCCGCCCACGTCCTGCGGATCATCATGCAGGCCCGTGCCAAGGGTGTCGCCGTCATCCTCGTCACCCACAACGTCCGGCACGCCATGATGGTCGGCGACCACTTCGCCGTCCTCATCCGCGGCCAGAAGGCCGACGACTTCCGCAAGGGCGAACGGACCCGGGAAGAGATCACCGACCTCATGGCCGGCGGCGAGGCCATGGCCGACCTCGAGGCCGAGCTGGCAGAGCTTCAGGCCGGCGCCTGACTCGCCCGGCGCCCGAACCGCTCGTCCTGTGCCGTCGCAAGTGCTGAGGGCGGGCGCTGCCTCGACGGCCGGGCCGGTGTGTTCGCTTCGGTCACCGACTCGCGCCCTTCCCCCGCGAGTCGGAGGCCGTCATCAGCTGCGCGGCCGGAGCACGGTCCGCGCGGTCCTCAGCCCGTACCGGGCGGAGCTCACTCTCCGCTCGGTACGGGCCCAAAGGGGACGTGACCGCTCACACGTGGGGGAACGCCGCCCGGCCACTTCACGAAACCCACCGCTCGAACCTGTGGGATACGTGAACTGCTCTACGCACCAGGCCAGTTGGGACGTACGTTGTGCGTCGGACCATCCATGCCTCGGCCGAGAGACGGGCTGCACTCATGACCGACCACGTGACGACGCCCGGACCCGAGGCGCATCAGGAGATCGACACTTCGGTGCCGCACTCGGCGCGGATCTGGAACTACTGGCTGGGCGGCAAGGACAACTACCCCGTGGACAGGGAGGCCGGTGACGCGTACACCGCCGTCTTTCCCGGCATCGTGACCATCGCCCGCGGCAGCCGCGCCTTTCTGCGCCGCAACATCACGTACCTGGTCGCCGAGGCGGGCATCCGGCAGTTCCTGGACGTCGGAACCGGTCTGCCGACCGCCGACAACACCCATGAGGTCGCCCAGCGCATCGCGCCGGAGTCCAGGATCGTCTACGTCGACAACGACCCGCTGGTCATCGCCCATGCCCGGGATCTGCTCCACTCCACCCCGGAGGGGGTGACCGCCTTTGTCGACGCCGACGTGCTGGACCCGGAGCGGATCCTGGCGGCCGCCGCCGAGACGCTGGACCTCACCCGCCCCACCGCGCTTGTCCTGAGCAATATCCTGGGCCACGTCGCCGACCACGACCAGGCGCGCTCCATCGTGACCCGCCTGATGGACGCGCTGCCTTCCGGCAGTCACCTGTCCATCAACGACGGTTCGCGGGGCATCGATCCGGTCTTCGAGCAGGCCCAGGACGCCTACAACGAGAGCGGCGCGGTCCCGTACAACCTGCGGACCGTCGACGAGATCACGGCGTACTTCGACGGCCTGGATCTCATAGAGCCGGGGGTCGTTTCCGTCCCCCTCTGGCGCCCGGACCCCGCCTCCGCCACCCCCGAACCCGTCGGCGAGCACGGCGGCCTCGCCCGCAAGCCGTGACCGCCTGTCGTACGGGCAGGCCTCAGGGGCCGAAGTGCTCCATGCGCGCCTGGGCGGGCGGGTAGGGGGAGGAAGAGGTCGTGCCGACGGACCAGTACTCGCCGGTGCCGGGGATCCGGGCAAGTGCGTTGAGTACGACCGGCGTTGTCGAGAGCGGTCCGCGTTCGCTCACCCAGGCCGTGCCGTCCCAGCGCAGATAGTGCGCCCGTGTCTGGTCCCAGAAGTCCCAGCCGGCGATACGGTCCGGCCGCCCCTGGTCGTCGCCGGTGATCCCGCTGAGCAGGCCGACGGTGAACGGCGGGGTGACATGGCTCCAGGCGGTGCCGTCCCAGTGCCGCAGGACGCAGCTCGGGGGCTTTCCGGGCGGCCCGCCGACTCCGTAGTCGTAGCCGGTGAGCCAGACGTCGTTGTCGGCGCAGGCGAGAAGCCCGGTGACACCGAAGCGGAACCCTGTGGGCGGCGGCAGTTCGGTCCAGGCTCCGTCCCAGCGAGCGACGACATCGGTTCCGTACACCCATATCTCGCCATCCGGTGTGCGGTGGACGCCGGACGGCGCCTCGGTCACCGTGCTCGGCAGCAGCGCGCACCAGCGCCACACCTGCTTGTTCCAGTGCAGCAGCCCCTGCCCCTCACTGTTGCGGCCGGAGACCCAGGCCCGCCCGTCGGGGGAAACCGTCACGCCGGTGAGTTCGGTCCCGGTGTCCTCGTGCCCCGGGTACGCCACCTCCTGCCAAGTGACGCCGTCCCAGGCCAGAAGGTGCCCGTGGCCGGAGGTGTCGGTGCCGACGGCCCACGCCGCGTCGGGGGAGCTGCCGGCGACGGAGTGCAGTTGCCCGGAGAATCCCAGCTGACTCAGGCCGCTCCGCGTCCACGTCGTGCCGTCCCATGCCATCGCCAGGGGCCTGCCCCGTGTGGAGCCGTTCCGGCCTTCCTCGCCCACGGCCCACGCGAGCCCTGAACCGGCGGCCGCCACGTCGAGGAGCTGCGCGGCCTCCTGCCCGTTCGGCACGGGCGCGGGCTGCCAGCCCGGGGGAAACGCGGCGGTGGAGCTGCGGGCGGCCGCGAACGGCCCGGCCGCCGTGGTCAGCCCGAACCCTGCCGCGGTGCCGATCAACCCACTGACGAAGTGCCGTCTTCGCACGGGAACTTCCCTTCTTGTGCCGAGTAGGGAGGATCCACCGTTGGGCAGTACGCCGAAGAGGTCAATGCACGGAGGTGAGCATCTCGTGGCCCGTCGGAAATCGGCCGAAACACCCCCGCCGACGCCCTTGAGCGAGGGTGCCGTGAAGTCGTACGGCCCTCACTCACCGCACCCGGGGCAGCCCCGTCACCGACATCATGAGTGAGTAGAGCGAGGTCGTGGCCGTGATGAAGAGCCGGTTGTTCTTCGGACCGCCGAAGGCGATGTTGGAGACCGGCTCGGGCACGCGCAGTCGTCCGATGAGGGTGCCGTCGGGGTCGTAGCAGTGCACGCCCTCGTCGAACGCCGCGGCCCACAGCCGCCCTTCGTCGTCGAAGCGGATGTTGTCGAAGCCGCCCTCGGTGTGCTGGGCGAAGACCTTGCCGTCCGAGAGGGTGCGATCCTCGTGCACGTCGAAGACGCGGATCTGTCCGGCCCTCGTGTCGGCGACGTACAACTGCCGTTCGTCCGCCGAGAAGACCAGGCCGTTCGGTCCGCCGAAACCGTCCGCGACCCGCTGGATCCCGCCGGTCACGGGGTCGATCCGATAGACGTCGCAGCTGCCGATCTCGCTCTCGGCGCGGAACCCCTCGTAGTCGCTGGTGATCCCGAAGTCCGGGTCGGTGAACCAGACGGAGCCGTCGGAGCGTACGACCGCGTCGTTCGGGCTGTTGAACCGCTTGCCCTCGAAGCGGTCGGCGAGCACGGTGACGCGGCCGTCGTGCTCGGTGCGGGTGACCCGGCGGTTGCCCTGCTCGCAGCTCACCAGTCGGCCCTCGCGGTCGAGCGTGTTGCCGTTGATGTGCCCGGCGGGGGAGCGGAAGACCCCGATCGCGCCCGTGGCCTCGTCCCAGCGCAGCAGGCGGTCGTTGGGAATGTCGCTCCAGATGAGCTGCCGCCAGGCGGGCAGATAGAGGGGCCCCTCGGCCCAGCGGCAGTCGGAGTGCAACCGCTCCAGCCGCGCGTCGCCGTTCGCGCACCGCCCGGTGCGAAAGCGCTCATCCAGGACCTCGTACAGATTGTTGAGAATCTCGCCGGGCATGGCCAACCTCTCTCCGCGCGGATCTGAACGTCATGCGAATCTGAACGTCATGTGGACCAGAACGGCATGCATGCCTGAACACCATTCGCTGTGATCATAATATGACCGAACCAGATATGGTGAAGGCATGGGGATGGACAACGGGATCGTGGACGACGTCGACAGGGCGCTGATCGCGGAGCTGCAGCGCGACGCCGCGCAGGCCTACGCGTTGCTCGGCAGGGCGGTCGGCCTGTCGGCCGGTGCGGCCCACGATCGCGTACGTAAGCTCCGTGAACGCGGCGTGATCCGCCGCACGACCGTGGAGGTCGACCCGGCCGCCCTCGGGCAGGGCGTCCTCGCCTTCGTCATGGTCGACTCGTCGGCCTGGATGGGGGAGGCGTCCGAATCCTTCGCAGCGATCCCCGAGATCCAGGAAGCCCATGTCATCGCGGGCACGGCCTCCGTCCTCGTGAAGGTGCGCACGGCCACCACGGAGCAGTTGCAGGACGTCCTGCGGCGGCTCTACGCGATCGAGGGCGTGAACGGGACGCAGGCCACGGTCGTGCTGGAGACGTTCTTCGAACGGCCGGTCCGTGCCGACTGACGGTGGCGGGCCGATGCTTGTCGGGTGCCGGGAGGCATCCATCGTGAAACTGCTTGCTGGAAAGGGCACTTCGAAATCGTGAATCTTTGGTCGATCTACCAGCACGGCTTCGCACGGATCGCCGCGTGCACCGGCCACGCGGCCATCGCCGACCCGCCCGCCAACGCGGAGGCGGTCCTGCGACAGGGCCGCCGATGCGCGCAGGAGGGCGTCGCCGTCGCCGTGTTCCCCGAACTCTGCCTGTCCGGCTACTCGATCGAGGACCTGCTGCTGCAGGACGCGCTGCTCGACGAGGTCGAGGCGGCGCTCCGGACCGTGGTCGCCGGGTCGGCGGACCTGCTGACCGTGCTCGTCGTCGGCGCCCCGCTGCGTCATCGCCACCGCATCTACAACTGCGCGGTGATGGTGCACCGCGGCCGGATCCTCGGGGTCGCGCCCAAGTCCTACCTGCCGAACTACCGCGAGTTCTACGAGAAGCGGCAGGTCGCCGCGGGCGACGACGAGCGCGGCGGGACGATCCGGGTCGGCGGCGAGACCGTGCCGTTCGGCACGGACCTGCTCTTCGCGGCCGAGGACGTCCCCGGCCTGGTGCTGCACGCCGAGATCTGCGAGGACATGTGGGTGCCGGTGCCCCCGAGCGCCGAAGCGGCGCTGGCCGGAGCCACCGTCCTCCTCAACCTCTCGGGCAGCCCCATCACGGTCGGACGGGCCGAGGACCGGCGGCTGCTGTGCCGCGCCGCGTCCGCCCGTTGCCTCGCCGCCTACGTCTACGCGGCGGCCGGACTGGGAGAGTCGTCCACCGACCTTTCCTGGGACGGCCAGACCATGATCTACGAGAACGGCGAACTGCTGGCCGAGACCGAGCGGTTCCCGCTCGACGACCAGTACGCGGTGGCGGACATCGACCTCGACCTGCTGCGCCAGGCCCGCCACCGGATGGGCACGTTCGACGACAACCGCCGTACCCATGCCGCCCGCACCAGCGGCTTCCGGTCCGTGTCGTTCCGGCTCGACCCGCCCGCGACCGACCTCGGACTGCGTCGCCGGGTCGAGCGGTTCCCGTTCGTGCCGGCCGACCCCGGCCGCCTCGCCCAGGACTGCTACGAGGCGTACAACATCCAGGTCACGGCACTGCAGCAGCGGCTGGCGGCCATCGGTGGCCCGAAGGTCGTCATCGGAGTGTCGGGTGGCCTCGACTCCACGCACGCGCTGATCGTCGCCGCCCGGGCCATGGACCGCGCGGGCCGCCCGCGCAGCGACATCCTGGCCTTCACACTGCCCGGTTTCGCGACCAGCGAGGGCACCAAGGGCAACGCCCACAAGCTGATGCGTTCGCTCGGAGTCACCGCCGCCGAACTGGACATCACGCCGACGGCCCGGCTCATGCTCCAGGAGATCGAGCACCCGTTCTCCTCCGGCGAGCCGGTGTACGACGTGACCTTCGAGAACGTGCAGGCCGGGCTGCGTACGGACTATCTCTTCCGGCTGGCCAACCAGCGCGGGGGCATTGTGCTGGGCACCGGTGACCTGTCCGAGCTGGCGCTCGGCTGGTGCACGTACGGCGTCGGCGACCAGATGAGTCACTACAACGTCAACTCCGGTGTCCCGAAGACACTCATCCAGCACCTGATCCGATGGGTCATCAGCAGCGGCCAGTTCGAGGAGGAGACCAACGAGACGTTGGCCGCGATCCTCGACACGGAGATCAGTCCGGAGCTGGTGCCGGGAGAGGAACTGCAGTCCACCGAGTCCAAGATCGGCCCGTACGCGCTGCACGACTTCACCCTCTTCCACATCCTGCGCCACGGCTTCCGGCCGTCGAAGATCGGCTTCCTCGCCTGGCACGCCTGGCACGACCAGGGCGCCGGTGTGTGGCCGCCGGGATTCCCCGAAGCCAAGCGGACGGCGTACGACCTGCCGGAGATCAGGCACTGGCTGGAGACCTTCTGCCGCCGCTTCTTCGGGTTCGCGCAGTTCAAGCGCTCAGCCATGCCGAACGGGCCGAAGGTCCTGGCCGGCGGTTCCCTCTCCCCTCGCGGTGACTGGCGCGCCCCCTCGGACAGCACGGCGGCGGTCTGGCTCAGGGACCTGGCCCGCTGGGACGCGGTGCGGGAACAGGAAGGGGAGTAGACGAACCTCCGAACCGCGGACCGGGCCCAGAAGGGCGACGTCATGGTCCATGGAGCGGGCGCGGCACCCTCGGGGCTACGCGTACGGCCGGTCGCCCGCGATGGCGACCCGCTCCGCCACCCGGGGGTGCGGCGCGTAGTCGTTCACCGCGTAGTGCTGGGTGGCGCGGTTGTCCCAGAAGGCGACGTCGCCCGGCTGCCACCGGAACCGCACCTGGTACTCCGGCACATGGGCCTGCTGCGTGAGGTAACGCAGCAGGCGGTCGCTCTCCTCGCGGTCCATGCCGGTGATCCGAGTGGTGAACGAGGTGTTGACGAAGAGCAGTCGCCGTCCCGTCTCCGGGTGGGTGCGCACCACCGGATGCTCCACGGGCGGAAAGGTGTCCTGGAGCGGTACGAGCCGCTCGGGCGGGTAGAAGCGGGCGAAGCCGGGGATGAAGTCGTGCACGGCGGTGGCCCCGTCGACGCGGTCCTTCACCTGCTGCGGCAGATTGTCGTAGGCGGCAGCCATGTCGGCCCACATGGTGTCCCCGCCGAGCGGCGGGACCTCGTGCAGTTGGAGCACCGCGCCGAGCGCGGGCCGCTCCCGGAAGGTCACATCGGCGTGCCACACGTTCTCGAAGGTGGGCGTGGATCCACTGCCCTTGTCGAAGCGGACGACATCCTCACTGGCCCCTTGGGCGAGCAGCGGGTTGGTCTCCAACTCCCCCCACTGCCCGGCGAAGTCACGCTGCTGCGCGGATGTCAGGCGCTGACCCCGGAAGAACAGCACCTTCCACTCCAGCAGTGCCCGGTTCACCTCCTCGCGCAGCGCGTCTCCCAACGGCCGCGCGAGACTGAGGCCCCGTATCTCCGCCCCGATCGTGCGCCCTTGGGGCACCACCTCGAAGCGTTCGTACGGGCGCTCCTCCCACCCCTCGGGCAGGCGGCGCAGGACGCGCTCGCCCTCGTACATCCCGCCTTCGGGTACGCGGGCCTCGCGCAGTGCGGGCTGTGGTCCGGCGCTCATGACAGTCATGGCTTCCAACTCCTCATGCGTGTACTTCCGGTGGCAGACGGCAGGTTGCCCAGGAGACGTGCCCTCGCCTGCCGTGAACGGAGGAGTTCAGCGGCGCGGTGCGAACGTGCACCGGGAGTCGTCCGGGCCATGAGGAAGTGGGAGTCGATCCGGACCGTGAGGAAGGAGGACCGGCACTGTCAGGGCGGGGGCGCGGCGAGCGAACGGCTCGGCAGTTGCCCGGCTAGCGGCCTGAGCGCTCGCACCCGGTCCGGTCCGGGACGCGCAGCGGCCCCGTCGTGTCGAACCAGTGTCCGGTCATGTCGATGAGTGTGTGAGTTCCGCCGAGTGCTGTCAACATGGCATCGCGCGGCGGCCCGATGTCAGCCACGGTGTGGTGGCTCGCGGAGTTGTACTGTCCGCCGGGCGGCGGCCGCGTCCGGCCGCCGCTGTGCCACCTGTCTGCACTCCACGGTGGGGTGAGACGTGTCACCTCGACCGAGTCACCCCGACAAGGCAGCGGTCAGGCGGTGACAGGCTCCTGCTCCGCGGAGTTGTCGGCCGCAGGAGTCTCGGCCGCCGTGTAGAAGACGGACGAGCCCTGCTTGGTGCGCTGCACATGACCCTTGGCGACGAGCCCCTCCACGGTGGTGCGCACGACCTTGGGCTTGATGTCGCGGTCGGGGTGGGCCTGGGCGAGCGCGGTGCTGATCTCCGCGGAGGACCGCGGTTCGGACTGCCGGCCGAGGTGGTTGTGGATCAGCTCCACGAGAGTGGGCAGCTTCGCCGCGGGTGCGGACGCCTTCGTCTCGGGGGTCTTGGCCGCCGCCTTCTTCGGCTTCGAGGCGGTTGACCTCTTGCGCCTGCCCGACTTGGTCTCGGCCGAGGCCTGTCGCGGCAGCGAGGGCTTGGCCGCCGTGGCAGTCTCCTCCTCGCTCGGACCTGCTTGCTCCAGGCTCTCGGCGCCCAGCGTCCGCTGCAGGTTCACCAGCAGGGCCTGGTCGTGCTCCAGGGCACTCAACTGCTCCTGAAGTGCGGCCACTTCGGCGCCGATACGTTCCTGTTCCTTGGTGTTGCGCTCAAGGTCCGCAGCCACCTGAGCGGCGTACTGCGTCTTGAGTTCCGTGGTCGCTGACTCGACTTCGGACATGGCAGCTACCTCTCCTCCTGCATTGTGTGGTGCTGACGCCGGATGGTACTCGCATCATCCACGCCATGATCCTCACTGTGTGCGGGCTTGTCCCGCGGTTCCACCAACGGGGCACAACTGCCTTGGGCTGCATATGCCTGGGAGAGAGTGCACTCGGGTGGCGTCAGCACCACCATCACGTGCTGTCTCAATTTCAACCATCAAGGTGAACGCGAAGCAGCAACGGAGAGGGGCCGGTTCGACGCCAACTGCGTCGAACCGGCCCCTCTCCGTGGTGTGTTGCACCTCCGCGGACGGTCAGTCCGTGCCGGACTCCATGGCCGCGCGGTCCAGCAGCGCGTCCTCCTCGGAGACCTCACCGCGGGAGGCGATGGCCTCGGCGCCACCCTCCGGCATCTCGGGCATGGTGCCGATGAGGCCGGTCGCGGCCGCCTGGGAGGCGCCGATCGCGGGGCTGCCGGTGCCGATGAGACCGAGGCCGACGTACTGCTCCAGCTTGGCGCGCGAGTCGGCGATGTCGAGGTTGCGCATGGTGAGCTGGCCGATCCGGTCCACCGGGCCGAACGCCGAGTCCTCGGTGCGCTCCATGGACAGCTTGTCCGGGTGGTAGCTGAACGCCGGGCCCGTGGTGTCGAGGAGCGAGTAGTCCTCACCGCGCCGCAGCCGCAGTGTCACCTCACCGGTGACGGCCGCGCCGACCCAGCGCTGAAGTGACTCGCGCACCATCAGTGCCTGCGGGTCCAGCCAGCGGCCCTCGTACATCAGCCGCCCGAGACGTCGGCCCTCGTTGTAGTACTGGGCGAGGGTGTCCTCGTTGTGGATGGCGTTGACGAGACGCTCGTACGCCGCGTGCAGGAGAGCCATGCCGGGGGCCTCGTAGATGCCCCGGCTCTTGGCCTCGATGATGCGGTTCTCGATCTGGTCGGACATGCCGAGGCCGTGCCGGCCGCCGATGGCGTTGGCCTCCATGACCAGGTCGACAGCGGAGTCGAACTCCTTGCCGTTGATCGTCACCGGGCGGCCCTGGTCGAAGCCGATCGTCACGTCCTCGGTGAGGATCTCGACCTCGGGGTCCCAGAACCGCACGCCCATGATCGGCTCGACGGTCTCCACGCCGGTGTCCAGGTGCTCCAGCGTCTTGGCCTCGTGGGTGGCACCCCAGATGTTGGCGTCGGTGGAGTACGCCTTCTCCGCGCTGTCCCGGTAGGGCAGGCCGTGGGCGAGCAGCCACTCCGACATTTCCTTGCGGCCGCCGAGTTCGGTCACGAAGTCCGCGTCCAGCCAGGGCTTGTAGATCCGCAGATGCGGGTTGGCGAGCAGGCCGTAGCGGTAGAACCGCTCGATGTCGTTGCCCTTGAAGGTCGAGCCGTCGCCCCAGATCTGTACGTCGTCCTCCAGCATCGCCCGCACCAGCAGCGTGCCGGTGACGGCGCGGCCGAGGGGGGTCGTGTTGAAGTACGCGCGCCCGCCCGAGCGGATGTGGAACGCGCCGCAGGTCAGTGCTGCCAGGCCCTCCTCGACCAGCGCGGCCCGGCAGTCGACCAGGCGCGCGATCTCCGCACCGTAGGTCTGCGCACGGCCGGGCACCGAGGCGATGTCGGGCTCGTCGTACTGGCCGATGTCGGCGGTGTACGTGCACGGGACGGCGCCCTTGTCGCGCATCCAGGCGACCGCGACCGAGGTGTCGAGTCCGCCCGAGAAGGCGATACCGACACGCTCGCCGGTGGGCAGGGAGGTGAGGACCTTAGACATGGGAAGAGTATGCATCATTCCGCATGATCATGCAAAGCGCGGTCGTCGGTGTACCGCGTGGGGCCTCAGAGGTATCTGACCCCCCGCTCCGTGCTGCCGGCCAGGAAGCCGGAGAGCCGGGCGCCGTAGCGGATCCAGCGGCGGCGCAGGCTCGGGGAGCGGGCGAGGTCGGAGGTGTGCAGGAGCAGCCAGGACCAGTTCATGAGGACCGTCCGGTTGTCGCGGCGCTCGAAGCCGGCGTGGCGGTAGGCGGCGTACAGCCGGGCGCCGGACCTGCCGTAGTTCCACTTCTGCCGGGCCAGGCCGGAGAGCTCGGCGCGCAGCCGGTAGTGCATGCGGGCGTCGTGCGCGTAGTGGACCCGGTAGCCGCACAGGTGGGCCCGCCAGGACAGGTCCATGTCCTCGCCGCCGCCCCGGTAGCTCTCGTCCCAGCCGCCGATCGTCGTCAACACGTCTTTCCAGGCGGCGCAGTTGGCGCCACGCGCGAAGGGCAGGAAGTCCGTCTGCTCGGTCATGGGCGCCGGCTGCTCGTCGGCGTACATGGGGCTGAGCACAGTGCTGTCCAGGCTGCCGCCGATGAGGTCGGCGTCCTGGGCGGCCGAGGCCAGCGCGGTGAGCCAGCCGGGGTCGGCGACGTCGTCCGCGTCGCAGAAGGCGATGAAGTCACCGCGGGCGGCGGCGATTCCGCGGTTGCGGGCGCAGCTCTCGCCGGGGCGCTCGTGGGCGTCGACGATCCGCAGACCGGGCAGGTCGGGGCGCGCTTTCTCCGCCACCTCGCGCGTCGAGTCGGTCGAGCCGTTGTCGACGACGAGGACCTCCCACGGGGCGGTGTAGCTCTGGGACGCGAGAGCGCGCAGCTGTGCCGGGAGCGTGAGCGCCCCGTCGCGGACGGGGATCACCACGGAGACAAGTTCCGGGGCCCCTCTCAGTCCGGACATGTCATCGGACATGTCAGGGGAGGGCGCGTGGGTGGAGGGGACGAGGTGGGTGTCCCGTACGAGACAGGTCCCCGCGGCCAGGGCGGCGGACGCGGTGGCGTCGGTGTCGTCGGTCCGGCGTCGCACCAGCAGTCGCGGGACCATGACCCACCCGGCCCGACGGCCGCTCGTGTGCAGCAGATCGCGTCGTACGGCGTACGCGGCACCGTCGAGACCGGGCTCCAGGGTGATGCCCTCGACCAGCGCGTCGGCCCCCAGCCGGAGCGTGCCGCACTGGACGAGGCCCGCATCGTCCCGGGCCGCCCGGGCCAGGTGGCGCAGCCAGTCCGGGAGTGCCTCGTCGCGGCCGTGGAGGAAGGCGACGTAGGGAGTCCGGGCGGCGCGCGCGGCCTCGACGCACGCATCGGCGGCGGTTTCGGACGGGCGGCGCACGAAATGCAGCCGTGGGTCCGGGAGTGGGTCCGGCAGTGGGTCGGCCGGGGTGACCACCGTGATCGCGGAGGGCGGCAGGGACTGGCGCAGCAGGCTGCGCACCGCGGGTTCCCACTCGCCCTCGGGCGCCGCCACGACCACGGCGATCTCGGGCAGGGGCGGTTCCATGCCGGTCACCCGTCACCCGCCGACCGAGACCGGGTCCAGCGTGAAGTCGATGTCGTTGGGCGGCGCGACCAGCAGGGGCAGCAGTTCCTCGCGGGTCGTCGCCTCGCGGCGGCGGCGTTCCTGGGCGTTCATGGCCTGTGTGTAGGAGCGGCGTTCCGCCGACCCGAAGCCCGTCTCGGGCGCCTGGGTCAGCGACTGGGGCCAGATCCGGTAGCGGTACAGGACATGGCGCACACTGCGCAGCCGGTACAGCCGGGCCGCCCGGAGGTGGAAGTCGGTGTCCGCGCCAAGCCTGACCGTGCCGTCGAAGCCGCCCAGCAGCTCCAGCACCTCGCGGCGCACGACCGACGACGGGTGCAGCACCACAGTCGAACGGCCCAGGCGCATCCACAGGTTGCCGTTGCGGGGCATCCGGCGGCGGCCCGTGCTGTCGCCCGCGGCGTCGATGTACTCGTAGGCGCAGCCCACCAGATCGGCCTTGTTCCGTTCCAGCAGGGCGAGTTGGTGGCGCAGCCGGCCCGGCAGGCTGATGTCGTCGGCGTCCTGGAAGGCGACGTACGGAGTGTCCACGCGCTCAAGGACCTTGTTCTTGATGCGCAGATGGCCGACGTTCTCGGAAGTGCGCAGCACGGTAAGTCGCGGGTCGTCGGCGTACGGACGCAGTGCGGCCGTCCAGGTCTCGTCGGGGGAGCGGTCGTCGACCACGACCAGGCGGAGGTCGGTCCGGTCCTGGGCGAGGACCGAGGCCGCCGCCACGCCCAGGTAGTCCGCGCAGTCGTAGTGGGGCAGGACGACGGTGACCGCCGCCTCCTTGTGTGCCGATGTCCGCACGGCGTCTCCCTTCCAGGGCCGCCGCAGCGGGCAGCCGCCTGTGTCGGCGTGGGGACGGCCGCCGTGCCGGGCGGCCGTCCCGTGTCAGCGTCCGGTGTGTGCCGCCGCGGGCCGCCCCTCGGCGGCCGGGCTCATGAAGTCGCCGTCGTCGCCCCACTCCACGTGCCGCAGCGGGCGGCCCGCCGCGCCACGTACGGCGAGGCTCGTGGCGACCGAGCAGAACCAGGTCAGGTGTACGGCCTTGACGGTCCAGCGCTTCAGCCCCCGTACCGGGCCGCCGCTGCCGTCCCAGGCGGCGAGCGGCCACAGTCCGTGGAACAGGGTGCCGGTGAGGTACGTCCGCGCGGTCGCCCACGGGTAGTCGGCCGTGCAGGTCACATGGCTGTAGAGGGAGCGGCGCAGCCGGCTCAGCGTGTCGTGGGTCCGGGTGACCCGGTAGAAGCTGCCCCGGGCGTCCGGCAGTACTTCGAGGTCGTGCAGCGGGTCGGCCGCGTCGGGGTCGAGGAGTTCGAAGAGCACGAAGCCGTCGTCGGCGAGCCGGCGGGCCGGGATGCCGTCGGCGACGACGTCGGCCGCGACGAGCATGCAGGCCGCCGCGGGGTAGGCGCCCGGTGGCACGGTGACGCCGGAGATACGGTCCATCGTGCGTGACGCGGCCGATGGACGGGGCAGGGCCACGAGGTGGGCGCCGACCGCGCCTGTGCAGCCGCGTTCGTGGAAGCGGTCGACGAGCCGGGCGAGACAGCCGGGGTCGAACTCGACGTCGTCGTCCGTCCACAGCCAGCCGGTGTGGCCGAGCCGCCGGGACAGCCCGAGCGCCGTGTTGACCGTGCGGAGCTTCCCCCGGCCAGGCAACGCGAATCCGACGACGGGCACGGCGGCGGCACTGGTCAGCCTGCGCAGCCGGTCGACGGCCTCCGCCTGCTCGCCGGGGCCGTACTGCATGCCGAGCCAGATCGTCAGCGGCAGTCCGGGACGGGTTTCGCGTACCTCGGTGAGAGCGTCGAGGAGATGACGGAGAGCGGTCTCATGGGCCGTCAGGTCGCAGCGCGCCACGTATGTGGGCAGCAGCACCCCGAGTCCACCGGAGGGCAGTCCGGTCTCCAGGTTCGCCGGGTCCTGTTGGACCTCTCCCGACCTGACCAGGGTCACCGGAGTGTGTGGTGGGGGCAGGGGGTCGAATCCGCGGGCCACGGCGCGTTGCCACCATGTGCGCCCGCTTCCGGTGCCCCCGAGCATCCGCGTCCCTTCGCCGACCGACCCGTGCGCCACCCGTTCCGGCCCTTCGTCGGATATCCGGGGACGAAGGGGAATTCACCGTCGATGTGCGCGGTCGATGTGCGCGCCGCGCAATGTGCGAAGTGTGCTGATTTCGACGGGGCGTACTCTAACCGGCGCCTCGAAGTGATCACAAGACGCTCGTCCTGTTTCGGGTCGATGGCCGAAATCCCTGCGTTCCGGTTGCACCGGTTCGGTGAATCATCCGGGCAGACGCACGGGAATCGGATGGTGGCCTGGCCGAATTCCACTGCCGTTGCGCGGAGTTACCCCCGGACGGCATCAGGGAAACGGCCGAAAATGGTCGGCCGATTCTATTCACTCCATCTTGTGTGTCGGCGGTGTGTGCGGTCCGCTCGCCGCTCTGTGGCAGGCTGACGCCACAGCATTCCGCGCCATTCGTCGCGGGCGGCGGAAGGAAGAAGGTGTCACACATGAGGTATTCCGCACGTGCGGAACAGCAGTTGGGCGGGACGTCCGGGCCGCCGTCCGGGCGTGACGTCCTGCTGCACGCGCACGGGATCGTGAAGAGCTACGGCCGCCGCCGCGTCCTGGACGGCGTCGACCTCGTCGTGCGCGCGGGCGAGGTCGCGGCGATCGTGGGCAGCAACGGAGCAGGCAAGTCCAGCATGCTCAAGATCTGCGCCGGGCTCCTCGCCCCGGACAAAGGCCGGGTGACCATCTCCGGACGCCTCGGCTACTGCCCGCAGAACGCCGGCGTCATGGGCTTCCTCACACCGCGCGAGCACTTCACGCTGTTCGGCACGGGCCGGGGCATGGGCGGCCGGGACGCCGACCGCCGCGGACGCGAACTCGCCTCCAAGCTCGACTGGTCCGTCGCCCGCGGCACCCTGGCCAAGGACCTGTCGGGCGGTACGCGGCAGAAGCTGAACGTAGTCCTCTCCGCCCTCGGCGAGCCGGACGTCCTGCTGCTCGACGAGCCCTACCAGGGCTTCGACCGGGGGTCCTACGTGGACTTCTGGCAGAACGTCTGGGGCTGGCGAGACCAGGGCAAGGCGATCGTCGTCGTGACCCACATGCTCAACCAGCTCGACCAGGTCGACCACGTGCTGGACCTCAGCCCCAGGAAGCAGGAGGCGGGCCGATGAACCGGACCCTGCGCATGGCCGAGATGACACTGCGTGAACTGCTGCGCCGGCGCGGTGTGCTGGGCCTGCTCCTCCTCGTGCCGCTGGTGTTCTACCTCGGCCGGCACGACCAGCCCGGCCAGGCCATCCGGTTCGCCAGCCTGGGAGTGGGGTTCGCGGTGAGCACCGCCGCCCTCTTCTCGGCCGTCGGCGGCCGGGAGATCGAGCCCCGGCTCACCCTGTCCGGCTTCCGGCCCCGGCATCTGTACCTGGGCCGCATGCTCGCCCTTCTCACCGCCGGGCTGCTGATCTCCGCGCTGTACGCCGTGGTCGTGATCGTGGACCAGGACGTGGCGAACCCTCAGGCGGTCGCCCTGGAACTGGCGCTGACCTCCCTGGTGGCGGTCCCGCTCGGACTGCTCCTCGGCCTCGCCGTGCCCCGGGACCTGGAGGGCACCCTGCTGCTGATCTCCGTCATCGGCGCCCAGATGGTGATCGACCCGGCCAAGGACGTCTCCAAGGTGCTGCCCTTCTGGTCGACCCGGGAGATCATCACGTATGCCGTCGACGGCGCCGGCAGCGGTTCCCTCGTCTCGGGCGCGACGCATGCCGTCGTGGTGACCGCGCTGCTGGTTCTGGCGAGCGGCGGCGTCATGTCGGTGCGATTGCGTCGGCGTACCCACATGCAATTCGTGTGAATCCGCCGCGAGTCCGTGCGGTGAGTCGGGGGAAAGTGACTCTGTCTCGCCGATACGAACGCGTGTAGGGTTGGGGAATCGTCCTGCCGGTGCGGTGTCCACGCATCGGTACGGTGGCCCGGCTCGTCGCCTCTCCCCAGAAAGGAGAGATTCGTGAACGGTGCACAGCGATTACCCCTCGGCGAATCAGCCGAACAAGCCCTTTCGAGGGCGACGGAATTCCTCAGGACCGCACGTGATGCGGACGGTTGGTGGAACGACTACGAAGTCCGTGGCCCAGGCCAGTTCTGGGCCACTGCCTTTGTCGGTGCCTCACTCGCGGAATTGCCCGACGGACCCGGGCGAATGGCGGCGGTGTCCGCCTGGGAGCTGCTCAAAGAGGCCCGGGGCCCGTCCGACGGCTGGGGCTACTGCCCCCAGGTCCCCGGTGACGCCGACATCACCTCCTGGGTACTGCGACTTGCCGAAGCGCTGGGAGCCGAGGACGACCTCCGTGCGGACGAGGGATACCGCTTCGTCGCGGCGCACCTTCAGGAGGACGGCGGCATCTCCAGCTATCTGCCGCAGTTCGCCGCGCCCTTCCTGGACCGGGTGGCCCCCCGTTGGGACGCCTGGTACGCCAGTCATGTGTGTGTCACCTCGGCCGCCGCCGGGCTGCTCCAACTGCCGGTGCACGAACGGCTGTTGACCAGGCTCCGGGAGATCCAGCGGCCGGACGGATCGTGGCCCGCCTACTGGTGGCCGGATCGCGAGTACCCCACTGCGCTGGCGGCCGAGGCGCTCACCGCGGGCCGCCCGGACGGAGACCGTCCCGAGGCGCGGGCGGCCGCCCACTGGGCCGCCGCCAGGATCGGTGCGGACGGTGCCGTGCGTACCGAACTGGAGCCGGAGGGCTCCGCGTTCGCCACCGCCTTCGCCATGCGTGCCGTGCTGGCCGGTGAACTGCCCGAGGGCCGTCATGTCGTCCGCCGGGCTGTCTCCTACCTCACCGACTCCCAGGAGAAGGACGGCAGTTGGCGGCCGTCGGCATGGTGCCGGGTGCCCGGCCCCATGGAGTTCGACCCCGACGCGCGTGAGCACTGGGAACGCGGACGACGCGGCAAGGCCGCGCTGGGCTCCGTCGTCCTGGACACGAAAGCGCTCTACACCACCGCGTCCGTCGTGGCCGCGCTGGCCAGGACGAGCACCGCGGCGGTGTCCTCGGCGACGGCCGCGCCGAGCCGCGCGGACCTCGCATGACGGCGCGCAGCGCGCCACGACCGGACAACGAGGGGGAACGCCGGTGAACACGTCACCGCAGTTGGTCCAGCGCACGGAAGTCCCGGCCGTACCACCCCTGCTGGGACCAGGAGCCGTCCTCGGGCGGCTGCGGGGCCACGAGCGGGGGCCCGTCCACATCATCGACCCGTTCAAGGTGCCGCAGGCCGAGGCCGTGGAGAAGGCGAAGATCCTCGACGACCTCGGCTGTCCCGCCCTCATCCTCGCCAGCACCGACTACGAGTCCTTCGAGTCCCGCATGGACCCGTACGTGGCGGCGATCAAAGAGGTCAGCTCGCTGCCGGTGCTGCTGCACTTCCCGCCGCGGAAGGGCCTCGGCTTTCCGCTGGCCCGCGGCGCCGACGCCGTCATCCTGCCCGCGCTGCTCGGCTCACGCGACGACTACTACGTGTGGAAGAGCTATCTGGAGACCCTGATCAACCTGCCCGGCCGGATCGACCGCGAGGACTGGCCCGAACTCCTGCTCACCGTCGCCCTCACCTTCGGCGAGGACCACAAGACGGGGGACCTGCTCGGCACGGTGCCCGTGGCCACCACGATCCCCGACCAGATCGACCGCTACATAGCGGTCACCCGTAGCTTCGGCTTCCACATGGTGTACCTGTACTCCCGCTACGCCCAGGTCCCCGTCGACGTGGTCAGTCACTTCCGGCGGCAGCTCCATCCCGACCAGATCCTCTTCGTCAGCGGCAACGTCCGCAGACGGGAGCACGTCACCGCGTACCTGGAGGCGGGCGCCGACTACGTGGGCTTCGCCGGGGCACTGGAACACGTCGACTGGCGGTCGACGCTCGCCGAGATCACGGCGGACCGGCCATGACCGCGGTACTGCCCGAGTCCTACACCACGTCCATGCTGGTCACCGAGTCCGCGAACCGCGACCACGTCACCGACTTCGTCGCCCGCAACGGCGGTTCTCCCGAACTCGTGGCCCACACAGCGGCGTTGCGCCTGTATCTGAGGGTGCCGCACTTCCTCACCGAGTGGGTCACCGAACCGGGGCGGCGCACCGCGGTGGCCCGGGCGCTGGCCATGGACATCGTGGCCATGAAGCTGCTCGACGACCTCATGGACGACGACACCGGGCTCGACCGTGTCGAACTCGCCTGTCTGTGCCTGCACCTGCACCTGACGGCGCTGCACGAGATGTGCGCGCTCGCCGCGGACGCCCGCGCCGTGACCGACGTGCTCGAACACGACTTCACCGCGGTCTGCACCGGCCAGATCCGCACCAAGAGCCACCGCGCGGAGAACCTCGACGAGTGGTGCGCCAACGCCAGCACCTACGGCGCCACCTTCCTCGGCTGCTACGGCACGCTCTCCGCGATCTGCGGCCGCGAGGAGAGGTCCGTCGACCCCGCGCGGAGGTTCGCCGAGGCGTTCGGCACGATCATCACGATCGCCGACGACCTGACGGACTACGACCGCAACGGCGAGCGGGAGGGAAACCTCGGTCATCTGATGCGCACCGGGGCCGTGCCCGCACGGGACGTCGAGGCGCTGCTGGAGCGGCTGCGCGCCCAGGCGCTCGACGCGGTCCGGGAGCAGCCGGCCTCCTCGGGGCTGGTCCCCGTCGTCGGCCTGTACACCGACGACGTACTGGACCGGCTGCTGCCGCGGCACCTCGTGCACTGACCGTCGGCCGACGGCCTACCGGGGCTCGCTCCGGTAGGCCATCACGTCGTCGAAGACGAACAGGTCGACGTCGCTCTGCGCGAAGTCGTCCAGCACGTGCCGGGCGGTGTGCGCGATGGCACGGCCGGGGCCGTTGAGCGAGGTGTTGATCAGGGCCGGGACACCGGTCTGCGCCTCGAAGGAGGCGAGCAGCCCGTGCAGCCGCGGCTGGTCGGCGCCCAGGGTCTGGATCCGGCAGGTCCCGTTGATGTGCCGGGCCTCTGGGGCGGTGCCCTCCGGAAGCTCGTACTCGAAGAGCATGTACGGGGACGGCCGGCCGCCCGGGTAGAGCTCGGCGAAACGCTCGTCGCGCATCACGGCTCCCAGCGGGCGGTACCACTCCCGCTGCTTGAGCTTCTCGCTCATCCGCTTGCGCATCCCGGACGCGGCCGGGCTGCCCAACAGCGAGCGATGCCCGAGTGCCCGCGGCCCGAGCTCGGCCGCCCCCTCCGTCAGGGCCACCACACCACCGTCCCCGAGCAGCCGGGCTACCGCGTGGCCGTCGTACGGAACGGCCTTCAGCCCCGACGCGTCCAGGGTGGCCAGGACCTCGGCGGCGGGCTCGCCGGTGCCGTTGCCGTACACGCTGAGCGGTTCGGGTTTCTGGCCCAGCACATAGGTGAGGGCGTAGATGCCGGCGCCCGCCAGATGTCCCGCGTCGCCGCAGGCCGGCGGGACGGCGATGTCGCGGCCGAAGGCCTCGCGCAGCGCAGAGTTGGCGACGATGTTCAGCGCACAGCCGCCGCCGAGGGCGATGGGCCCCACCCCCGTGGCGGTGCGGGTGACGTGCCGGTCGAGCACGGCGTGCACGGCTTCGGTGAACAGCTCCTGGAAGGTGGCGACGACGTGTGCCGCTGTCTCGAACTCGGGGTGGAACTCGGGGCGTTCGGCGAGTTCGGCGCGTACCCGCTCGGCCAGCTCCAGATCGTGCATCACCTGGGGATCCACGGCCCGCAACTGCTCGCGTATGCGGGTGTCCGGCTGTCCGTAGCCGCCGAGCGCCATCACCTTGCCGGCGACGCTCGGGCTCTTGCCGAAGCCCAGGAGGTGGCCGATCGCGGTCCAGCCGAAGCCGTTGCCGTACCAGGGCAGCGGGTCCTTCTCGATCCACTCCAGGCGGTCCTCCTCGACCCGGAACAGGGAGCTGCGGGTGAGCTGTCCGCGGCCCTCGTTGACCAGCACGAGGGTGCCGTCCTCGTGGTCCGCGTAGTGGGCGGCGAGCGCGGCGTGTGAGAGCTCGTGCGTGACGACCACGCAGTCCACCCGCCGGCCGAGCAGGTCGCAGGTGGTCCGGTGGTGGGGCGCGCCGCCGTTGATCCGTTCCATCGCGCGGTCCAGGTCCGGGATCCGCAGCAGGGCGCTGCGGACCGGTGTGCTGACCGCCACCAGGTCGATTCCGTCGGTGTCCACGCACTCCTGGGACAGCACGTGCTGCAGAGCGATGTCGGAGCGGTGGTCGTGCTTGACGCGGGTGAGCCGTTCGGTCTCGACGGCGAAGACCAGCCGCCCGTCCTCGAAGTAGCCGACGCCGGTGTCGTGACCGGCGGAATGGAGAGACAGTACCTTCATCAGCGCTCCTGGTCAGAGGGTGTGAGGGTGGGTACGGCCGAGTACGGGGCCCACTCGACGGCGTGCAGTGGCCGGCCGGTCAGCCCGCGCAGGTACAGCTCCGTGCCCACCCTCGCGAACCAGGCGAAGTAGAGCCACTTGATCAGCGCCTTCTGGATGCCGAGGCGTCGTCCGCCGGAGCCGTCGAAGCCGGTCAGCGGCCACAGGCCGGCGAACAGGATGTGGCGGAAGTAGTGCCGGACCACGGGCAGGGGCCAGTCGGCGAGATCGACGAGGTGGTTGAGGAGCAGCCTGCGGATCCTGCGGCGGGTCTCGCCCGCGGGACCGGCGACGTAGTAGTGGCAGCGCGCGTCCGGTACGAGGCGCAGCCGGGCGAGCGGATCAGGCAGCGCGGGATCGAGGAGCCGGAAGCAGACGTAGCCGTCGTCGGAGACGTAGCGGCCGGGCATGCCGCCGGACAGGACATCGGTGGCCACCAGGATGCAGCAGCCGTGCGGGTAGTTGGTCGCGGGCGCCGCGATCGCCTTGGCGCGGGCCAGCAGACGCGAGGTGGCGAACTCCTTGGTGTGCGGGATCTTCGTGGCGCCCACCGCGCCCCGGCAACCGGCCGCCAGGAAATCCCGCACCAGCCGCGACAGACAGCCCGGGTCCAGGACCACGTCGTCGTCGACCCAGCCGACGCCCGCACAGCCGAGCAGTTCGGCCACCTCGATCGCGGCGTTGAGGGTGCGGGGCTTGCCGGGACCGGGCAGGGACAGACCGCACACGGCCACCTGCGGCAGCCGGGCGCGGGCCCGCAGCAGCAGCGCCCGCAGCCGCCGTACGGACTCGTCCTCCTCCTCGGCCGAGGCCCACTGCATGCCCACGAACAGCACGGCGGGGGCGTCCGGGTGGTCCTCGGTCAGCTCGGCGACACGGTCGAGCAGGGCGTCGAGGCGCTCCGCCTGCTCGGCGAGGGTGCCGCGGGAGACGTAGGTGGGGGCGATCAGGGCGAGGACGGGGGATCCGGTGCGCAGGGCGTCGGCGGCGCCCCGGGCATGGGAGAGAAGCGGCGCTTCGCCGGACGGTCCGTCGGGCAGGACGTAGCGCACCGCCACCGACCAGGACGGCGGCGGGCGGAAGCCGCGGGCCATGGTCTTGCGGACGTGGTGGGTCAGGAACGGTTCGCCGCGCCGCCGCCGGCCGCGGGCCGGCAGCGGCGCGTTGAGACGGACAGGAGGGCCCGGTCGCACGGACGCGGCCGGGCGGGCGGTCTCAGAAGTCACGGTCGGTGTTCGAGGTCGACCGGGCCAGGCTGCGCAGACCGTCCAGGGTGTTGCGCCACTGGCCGGTCGAGGCCATGTGGGACAGCAGCGGTTTCGCCATGGAGCGGCGCAGGAAGAACGCGCGGTAGGCGGCCTGGGCGCGGCGCTGGGCGTCGGGCACCAGATAGCCGATCCGCGCGTCGAACTCGCCCTGCACGAACCGGTCCCAGTAGTCGGCGGGTATCTGCCCCGCGGCCACGGACTCGGTGTGCAGCGGGGTGCCCGGCAGCGGGGTCGCGGTGTAGAAGCTCGCGTAGTCCAGAGGGATGCGGCAGGCGAGGTCGATGGTGGCGCGGAACTGCTCCTGGGTCTCGCCGAGCCAGCCGACGATGAAGTAGCCGAAGCCCTTGATGCCGGCCTCGTGCGCGGAGGTGACGGCCCGTTCGATCTTCTCGATGTCGCTCTCCTTGCGCATCCGCTTGAGGATCTCCGAGTCGCCGTGCTCGATGCCGAACCGCAGTCGTACGCAGCCGGCCCCGGCCATCGCCTCGAGCAGCGGTTCCGGCACCAGGTCCACGCGGGTCGGAGCCTCCCAGCGCACCTTCAGACCCTGTTCGCCGATCAGCGCGCAGATCTCCCGGACCCGGCCGCGGTGCAGGGTGAACACATCGTCGTAGAACATGATCTCCTTCACCCCCCACCGGTCCTTCAGCTCCGTCATCTCCCCGACGACGTCCTCGGGGGAGCGGTACATCGACTTCTTGTCGACGGCCTGCTTGAAGCAGAAGCTGCACTTGAAGGGGCAGCCCCGGCTGGAGATCATCGTCGCGAACGGCCGGGGAGCCATGATCGAGTAGTAGCTGTTCATCGGCAGGCCGTCGCGGGAGGGCCAGCCGACCTCCTCCAGGTTCACCATGGGCGCGGCGCCGCCGTCGTGTTCGCGGGTCACCAGGCCGCGGATGCCCTCCGGCTTGTCGCCCTGCTCCATGGCCTCGGCCAGCTCCGGCATGATCGTGATGCCTTCGCCGACGCCGACGTAGTCGATGCAGTCGTGGAAGAGGTTCTCGTGCGCGTAGACCTCGCTGTGCGGGCCGCCGAGGATGACCTTGGCGCCGGTGCTCTTGGCCGCCTGGCAGGCCTCGACGGCGCCGGGCAGACCGGGTGTGGTGGTGCTGACGCCGACCAGGTCCGGTTCGAAGTCGGCGAGCAGTTTGCGCAGTCCCTCGCTGTCCAGGCCGAGGGCGGGGGTGTCGACCTGGATGACGTTGTGGAAGCCGGCCGATTTCAGCGCGGTGTGGATGTAGCCCAGTCCGAGGTGCGGCAGGACGCCGGCCCGCTTCTGGATCTGGGTGATCTGACGGGTGTTGAGGCACAGGTCGTGGTGACGGACCAGCGCGATCCGCAGGTTCCGCTTGCGCCAGCGCGGCAGGCCGGGTCGGGCCGGTGTCTTGGCGACGGCCGTCGAGCAGCCGCCCGACGCGGTTCCCGCCGCACCGGTACTGATGACGGGCAGTGTCTTCCGCATGATGTCCCCTCCTTCTGGGGTCGTTCGGGCGGTGTTGGCGTCCGGACTCAGGCGGTTCTCCCGGCCGCGAGGGACTCCAGCTGGAGCAGGTGGAGGGCCAGCGGCTGGAGCCGGCTGACGCGCTGCGGAGCCCCCGGGCCGCGGCCCGCGGCCAGCAGCCGTTGCAGGATCCGGTCGGGGCTGCGCCACCAGTCCCGTTCGCTGTGCAGGGTGTGGCCGAGCAGCCGGGTGAGGTACGCCAGCCGGTGCCCGACCAGTACGGGCCCGTGGCGCTGTGGAACGGCCGAGGCGAAGCCCAGGCCTGCGTGTTCCGGGAACGCCTTGTGCAGGGCCTGGTCGTGGAAGGTGCCGTCGATCAGGAAGCGGTGCGGCACCGAGGCGAGGTGGTCGACGAGCGCGTGGTCGAGGTAGGGGGTGTGGATCACCGCGTGGTCGTCGCCCAGTGTGAAGGGGGCGAGGGCGATGGACCGCCGGGTGCGGTTCCAGAAGAAGAACGAGCCGAGCGGGAAGGCGGCGTCGGCGTGCCGGGCCAGTTCCCGTACGAGCCGGTCACGGGCCCGTTCCCGGCTCCACGCGACACGGGTCCGGGGGCCCAGGAGGTGCTCGACGTGCGCACCGGTGCGGCCGGCGGCCAGCAGCCTGTCCGCGAGCCCCGGCAGGTCCCTCACGTCGTACGGGTTCTTCCTGATCAGCGCGATGCTGGGGTTCTGCGCGAGCTCGCCACCGCCGAGCCCGTCGTACCAGAGGCCGCTGTGGCGGCGCAGGAAGGCCAGCAGGGACAGGGTCCACGCGCCGTCCAAAGTGCCCATGCCCTGGGCCGGGTTGGCGGTGCGTTCCGCGCGGAACTGTGAGCGCGGCCGGGCGACGGTGCGGTGCGGCAGGCCGAGGCGTTCGGCGAGGTGGGCGGCGACGCGGGCGTCGGCACCGGGGTCGGGCGGGAACTTCGCGCCGCTGACGCACAGCCGGGGCTGGGCGCCCTGACGGCAGAGTTCCAGCAGGATGTGCCGGGAGTCCCGGCCACCGCTCAGCGGAAGGACGTACGGCTCCGCGGGCAGCCGACGGGCCACGGCGGCGCGGAACAACTCGACGAAGCCGTCCACGGCAGTGGACTGGGTGAGGGCCGCGGGACCCGGCACGGGGAGTGCGGGCGAACGGAGTTCGGGCCCGTCGGCGGTCCAGGTCAGTGTGGCGGCGGGGGGCAGCGCGCGGATCGCGGCGAAGGCGGTGTCCTCCCCGAGGAAGAAGCCCAGCCGGATGAAGACGGCCAGCGCGTCGTCGTCGAGTTCGGCGCTCTCACCGGGCAGGAGCAGGGCGAGCGGATCGGGGGAGAGCGCCAGGGAGCCGGCGTCGGCGCGGTAGTACAGCGGGTGCATGCCGTAGCGGTCGTTGCGGACGAGGAGGCGCTCGCCGTCCCACTCCCAGGCGGCGAAGACGCCCTCGGGCGGCGGCGGCCCTCCGGCCAGCGGATCCCCGCCGAGGGCGTGTCCGAGCCGTGCCTCCTTGTCGCCCTCGGCCCGGACCCCGTCGGGCGTCGCGACGAGCCGGATGCGGGGCTTCACCGGGCGCCCAGCAGGGGCCGTACGGCGTCCCCGATCCGGCGGGCCACCGCCTTCTGGTCGAGCACGGACTCGGCGAAGCCGATGGCGGCCTTCTTGTGCTCCTCGATCGCCGACGGGTGGGTCAGCCAGTCGTCGACGGTGTGGAACAGGTCGTCGGGCGCGGCACAGGCCCGGCCGAGACGGTTCTCGTGGATCAGCCCCGGCACCCACCGCTCCATCGGCAGCCCCGACTCCAGCATGAGCACGGGGATCCCGAAGTAGGCCGCCTCCAGCGTGGTGTTGGGGCCCGCCTTCGAGACGAGCAGCCCGTACGGCGATCTGGACGCGCGGTCGATGTAGTCGAAGTACTCGGCCTGGGTGAGCCTGCTGTGGAACCGCCAGTGCGTGAGCCGCTGCGCGCCGGCGGCGGCACGGCGGGCGAGGTCGGGGTCGTCGTAGCCGACGAACACCAGGTCGGTGTCCGGATGGTGTGCGGCGATGTGGTGCACCAGCTCCAGGTAGACATCTCCGCCGCGGTTGCAGAAGACGATCAGCCGGGGGCGGCCGGAGTCGGCGTCCCCGCCCCAGGGACCGGCCGCCGGAGCGGCGGACTCGCTGGTCATGAAGTCGCGCAGATCGTGCTGGGCGACCAGCGGTCCCACCACCCGCACCCGGTCCGGATCGCCGCCCGTCTGCGCGAGGAGGTGGTCCTTCGCCCAGTCGAAACCCACCAGTGTCAGGTCGGGATGCGGACTGCGGTGCAGCGGCAGCTGGAGGAGTCCGGGGTTGGTGACATGGCTGACCACCCGGGTGCGCAGTCCCGCCAGCCGCACGGCGGCCACGCACAGCCGTGCCACGAAGCCCTTCGTGCCGACCACCACGTCCGGGGCGGTGGAGCGCAAGTGCTCGGTGAGCGGCGCCAGTTCGGTGATCTGCGCCGCGGTGGGGTCGGTCTCGAAACCGCTGGGGAAACGTTCCTGGAGACGGGCCATCAGGGCCATGTAGCGCCGGGTGCGGACCGTCGCGTCCGGGCTCTCCAGCGAGATCGTGCGGATCTCGGCACCGGCCTCGCCGAGCCAGGGGAGGATCGGTTCCGCTTCCAGCAGGGTCACTTCCGCGTCGACGGCGCCGCGCAGCACCCGGGAGAACCGGGTGGCGGCGAGGTAGTTGCCGAACTCCCCCCAGGTCCGGGGCGACAGCACCTGTATGTGCGGACGGTCAGGGCGCACGGTGGGGCTCCTCGGTGAGATCGAGGCATGCAGGGGACGGGGTGTGCGTGGGCAGCGCCTGGTACCAGAGCTGGTACGTCAGGAGTGCCCACAGCTTGCGTGAGGTGTCGCGGCGGCCGCTGAGGTGGTCGTCGGTCAGGAGCCGGACGGCACGGGTGTCGAACAGCCCGCCGCGGTCCAGCGCGGACGCGGAGAGCGTGTCAAGGAGCAGGGGGCGCAACTCGTTCCGCAGCAGGGCGGCCAGCGGGGCGCGGAAGCCGAGCTTGGTGCGCCGCACGATGTCCGTCGGCAGCCAGTCGGCGGCGACCCGGCGCAACAGGTACTTACCGGTGAAGCGGCGCAGTTTCAGCGAGGTGGGCAGCGCGTTGCCGTACTCGACGAGGTCCAGGTCGAGGAAGGGGGAGCGCAGTTCGAGGGCGCTGCGCATGCCGCCGCGGTCGGTCTTGGTGAGGATCACGTCGCGCAGGAAGTGGGCGACGACGGCCAGTTGGCTGCGCTGTACGCCGGTGAGGCCCGGCTGGTCGTCCAGGAGCCGGGACACCTCCGCGAAGGGGTCGTGCCCGGCCAGGGCCGCGTGGGCGTCCGGGCGCAGCAGGCCGGGCAGTTCGGCCGGGCCGAAGGGGGCAGTGGACAGGTAGAAGCGGTGCTCGGGCGCCGCGCGCAGCCCGCGCGCCAGCAGGCCGAGGGCCGCGGCGGCGGGCAGGTTGCCGGACCGCGCGGGCAGCCTGCGGACGAGGGTGCGCACCAGGGCTTCCAGCCGGGGAGCCGGCATCAGCCGCAGCAGCAGCTCGATCGCCCGCTCGGCCTGGAAGTACCGGTAGCCGAGGAGCAGTTCGTCGGCACCGTCCCCGGTGAGCACCCCACGGACGTGCTGCCGAGCCGTCCGGCAGACGATGCGGGTGGGCAGCAGGGAGGGGTCGGCGAGGGGCTCGTCGGCCCGGGCGTACTCCGACTCCACCACGTCGGCGAGTTCGCGTCCGCCGATACGGACGACGTGGTGCTCGGTGCCGAGGTGCCGGGCGACCGAGCGGGCGTGGGCGCTCTCGTCGAAGTCGGGCTGCTCGAACCCCGCGCTGAACGTCAACACCGGCCGCTGCGGGGAGAGTTGCTGGGCGACGGCGGCCACCGCGCTGGAGTCGAGACCCCCGCTCAGCAGCACCCCGAGCCGGCGCTCCGTGCTCATGACCCGGCGGGCGACCGCGGCCCGGAACAGCTCCTCGAAGCGCGCGGCGGCCTCCCGCGCGCCCGGCGTCCGTCCACCCGGTGTCCGCGCGGCCGTCGCCAACCGGGGCCGCCAGAACTCCACTTCGCGCAGTCGGCCGCCGGAGTGCTCCAGGTAGCTGCCGGGGCGGACCTTGTACACGTCGGTCACGGCCGATCCGGGCGCGCAGAACGCCTGGAGCGTCAGATAGCCGGCGAGGGCCCGGACGTCCGGGGTGCGCGGCGCGTCGGGATGCCGCAGCAGCGCCGTGAGCTCGGAGGCGAAGGCGATCCCGCCGGGGACACGTGTGTAGTAGAGCGGCTTCTTGCCCATCGGATCGCGGGCCAGCACGGTCGTCGCGGTGCGCGCGTCGTGCAGCACGAAGGCGTACATGCCGCGCACCCGCTCCAGCACCTTCATGCCGTGCCGCTCGTACAGCTCCACGAGCACCTCGGTGTCGCCTGCCGTGCGCAACCTGACTCCCGCGGCCCGCAGTTCGCGGCGGAGCTCCTCGTGGTTGTAGATCTCGCCGTTGAGGACGAGCGCGGTGGCACCGCTCGCGGAGACGAACGGCTGCCGGCCCCGGTCGGGGTCGACGAAGGTCAGGGCACAGTGCGCGAAGGTCACGCCCCGGTGGTGGCACCAGTTGCTGCCGTCGGGGCCGCGGTGCGCCACCGCGGCCAGCATCCGGTCGGCCGTGGCGCGGGCGGCGTCCTGGCCACCGGTGAGGTCGCTGAATCCCACGAAGCCGCACATGCCGGCTACGACCGGTGGGTGGGCGCCATCTGGGCCGACGAGGCGGTTTCGTGCGGCGAGGTCCGGGCGAGCGACTGCCTGGCCCACTCGATCTGTGTGGCCAGCCCGGCCCGCAGTTCCGTCCGCGCGGTGAAGCCGAGGCGACTCCGTGCCCGCCCGATGTCGGCCGTCGTGGCCCGTACGTCGCCGATGCGCGCAGGACCGTACCGCGCGTCGGGCGTCCTGCCGGTCAACTCGCCCGTCAGGGCCAGGACTTCGTTCATCGACGCGACACGTCCCGTGCCGATGTTCAGGACACTGCTGCCCTTGTCGGGTGTCGCCGCGGCGAGCATCAGCGCGCGCACGATGTCCGACACATGGACGAAGTCCCGGATCTGGGTGCCGTCGCCGTACACCTCGATCGGCTTGTTCTCCAGGGTGGCGCGGATGACCCGGCCGATGAACATGTCCGGGCGCTGGCCCGGGCCGTAGACGGTGAAGAACCGCAGGGCGCTCACCGACAGGGCGGCGTCGCGGCGGGCCGCGAAGGCGAGGGCGAGCCGTTCCGCGGCGAGTTTGGTGACTCCGTAGGGGGACAGCGGGCGAGGGAGGTCCTCCTCGCTCATCGTGCCCTCCGCGCCGCCGTAGACGCTGGAGGACGAGGCCATGACCACACGGGGCACCGAGGCCCGGACACAGGCGTCCATGAGACGTTGGGTGGCCAATACGTTGCAGTGGAGATACTCCGGGAATTGCGTCCAGGACGGGCGCACACCCGGCAATGCGGCTAAGTGGAAGACCGTGGCGGCATTTTCAAGACAGGCCGACAGATCCGCGGAGACGAGGTCGGCACGGATCGCGTGGAGAGATCCCAGCTCGGCGGACGGCGGGATTTCACCGGTGGCCCAACTCGATTTCCGGTCGATGCCCACCACGTTTGTGCCGCTGCGCCGCAATGCCTCGACGAGATGGGATCCGATGAAACCCGCGGCACCGGTGACCACTGCTCTTCCCGCGGATTCGACCCCGTTGTGCACGTCAGCCGACATTGAGAATCCCCCTTGGTTCCGTTGGTATCCGGTCGTTCAAGGCGGTGCTCCGTGCTGGTGCTGTCTCCGGGCGTCGGTCCAAATGCGGGTGCGCGAACTCGGCCGACCCGGACGTACACGAGTGCCGGCGGAACATGGCCGAGAATGGTTAGTACGCACAACGGCGTGCAAGGCGAATTGCCCAGAAGACCCGTGGAGTCTAACAGCGAGATGAATCGGCGGCAACGGCGTCCTGGACGGCGTTAACCCGGCATTAAGCGGCGGATCACATTCCGCATGTGGGCGGCTCATTCCCGGCCTCGGCACAGGGACTCCCTATGGCGAGTTCACCGGTGCGCGCGTCATTCCCAACGCGCGGGATCGGACTTTATGCTGAGGCCTTCCGCCGCCCGGCGCCCGGGGAGGAACGCGTTGGCAGGCAGTCCGTTACGGCAGCTCTCCGTACTGTTCCGCTATCTGCGCGGGGAACGGCCGTCCGTCCTCCTCCTCGCGGTGCTCGTTCCGCTGGGCATCGGGCTCCAGCTGGTGGCACCCCAGATGCTGCGCCGGTTCATCGACCACACGCTGTCCCGGAGCCCCTCCGACCTGTTGCTCGCGGTCGCCGCCTGGTACCTGGCGGCGGCCCTCGGGCTGCTCGTGGTGACCATCGGCTGCGACGCCGTGGCCGCGCGGCTCGCCTGGCGCACCACCAACCGGCTGCGCGCCGACCTGGTGGCCCACTGTCTGCGCCGGCCCTCCCGCTTCTACCAGCGGTACCCGCCCGGCGAACTCGTCGACCGCGTCGACGGCGATGTCACCAGACTCGCCGCGGTGATGTCCGCCCTGCTCCTGGAAGTCCTCGCCCAGATGCTGCTGGTCGTCGGAATCCTCGGCGCGCTCTTCCAGCTCGACTGGCGACTGGCCCTGGTCTTCGCGCCGTTCGCCCTCGGAACCCTCCTGCTGCTGCGCCGACTCGTCGGGAAGGCCATGCCCTTCGTCGCCGCCCGGCAGACCGCGTCCGCGGAACTCCTGGGCTTCCTGGAGGAACGTCTCGCCGGCGCCGAGGACCTGAGGACCAACGGAGCCTCCGCCCACACCCTGCGAGCCCTGGAGACCCGGCAGACCGACCTGTACCTGAAGGCGCGCCGCGCCGCGCGGGTCTCCGTGCGCTGGCCCGCCACCGTCCAGGGCCTGTCCACCGTCAGCGTGGTCCTCGCCCTGGGTGTCAGCGTGTGGCTGCACGGCCGTGGACAGCTCTCCACCGGCACGGCCTTCGCCTGTCTGTCGTACGCCATGCTGCTGCGCCGCCCGCTGCTGGCCGTCACCACCCGCTTCCACGACCTGGAAGGGGCCGCGGTCAGCGTGCAGCGCCTCCAGGAACTGCTGCGGCAGGACGACGACGTCGGGCCCACCGGCACCCGCCACCTGCCCGCGGGACCCCTGGGCGCCCGGCTCGACCGCGTGTCCTTCTCGTACGACCCCGGTGAACCGGTGCTGCGTGACGTCTCCTTCCGGCTGCGCCCGGGGGAACGACTCGGCATCGTCGGCCGTACCGGAAGCGGCAAGTCGACCGTCGTACGGCTGCTGTTCGGACTGCACCAACCGGTGAGCGGCGGCGTCAGCGTCGGCGGCCAGGACGTGGCCGGACTCGACACCCGGGCACTGCGCAGCCGGGTCGCCCTGGTCACCCAGGAGGTGCAGGTCTTCCACGCCACGCTCCGCGAGAACCTCACCTTCTTCGACCACTCCGTCGACGATCGCCGGGTGTGCGCCGCGCTGGAGGAGGCCGGGCTCACGGACTGGTGGCGCGAACTGCCCGACGGACTGGACACCGTGCTGGGCACAGGGGCGCGGGGCATGTCCGCGGGGGAGGAGCAACTGCTCGCGCTCGCCCGGGTGTTCCTGCGGGACCCGGCCGTGGTCCTGATGGACGAGCCGACGGCCCGGCTTGACCCGCACACCGAGCGGCTGCTCATGCCCGCGATGGAGCGGCTGCTCGAAGGGCGGACCGCCGTCGTCGTCCAGCACCGGCCGCACGCGCTGCGCCACGTGGACCGCATCCTCGTCCTCGACGCGGGGACGGTGGTCGAGCACGGGGAGCAGACCGTGCTCGCCGCAGACCCGACCTCGCGCTTCCACGAACTGCTGCGCGCCGGCTGACGGGGCGGGAGGGTGGCCGACATCGAAGCACGGGGCACGTTCAGGCAGCTCGGGGCCGTGCTGCGCGGTTCGACGGGCGCGTACTGGACGCTGACCGGGCTGTGGGTGCTGTTGAGGGCGGGGACCCTGGCGGTGGGGCTGCTGTTCCAGCGGCTGTTCGACCAGATCGGCGCCGGCGGCGGAGTCTGGCTGCTCATCGCCTGGGTGGCCGCCATCGAGGGGGCACGGCTGTGCCTGCAGTTCGGCGTGATGATCAACCGGCTGGAGCCGCGGGTCCAGTACGGCACGACGATCCGGATGCGGCGCGAACTGCTGGGTTCCGCCCTGCGCGGTCGGGGAGCCGCGTCCCGCACGACCTCGGGGGAGGGGCTGCGGGTGGTGGGCGAGGACGTCGACGAGACGGGCTTCTTCGTGGCCTGGGCGCCCACCAACCTCGCGCACTGGCTGTTCGTCTTCGCTTCCGTCACCGTCATGATGCGGATCGACGCGGTGGTCACGAGCGCGCTGCTGGCGCTGCTGGTCCTGGTCGCGCTGGTCACGGCGGCGGTCCACGGCCGCTTCCTCCGCTACCGGCGCGCCACCCGTGGCGCTTCGGCCGAGGTCGCGGGCGCCCTGCGGGAGGCGGTCGGAGCCGTGAAGGCGGTGCAGGCGGCGGCCGCCGAGGACCAGGTGGCGGCGCACATCGGCCGGTTGAACGAGGCCCGGGCGAAGGCGGCGGTGCGCGAGGAACTGTTCGCGGGCGTGCAGCGGACCGTGATCGGCAACGCGGCCCCCCTCGGCATCGGCGTCGTACTACTGCTGACGGCGGGCCGGGCACACAGCGGGACGTTCAGCGTCGGCGACCTGGCTCTGTTCACCTTCTATCTGCAGATCCTCGCCGAGGCGCTGGCCTCGATCGGGATCCTCTCGGTGCGACTGCAGCGGGTCTCCGTGGCGCTCGGCCGGATCGCCGACTTCCTCGGACGACGGCCCCGCACTCTGGCCGAGGAACCGGCGCCCGTGCCTGAACGGGCACCCGAGCTCCGGGAGTTGACCGTCCGCGGGCTGACCGCCAGCTACCCCGGCTCGGAGCGTGGCGTCGAGGACATTGACCTGACCGTCGTACGCCACTCGGTCACCGTGGTCACGGGTGGCGTCGGTTCGGGCAAGTCGACGCTGATACGGGCCGTCCTGGGGCTGCTGCCGCACGAGCGGGGCACCGTGCTCTGGAACGGGGAACCGATCGTCGACCCCGCGAACTTCCTGGTGCCCCCGCGCTGCGGCTACACCCCCCAGGACCCGCGCCTGTTCAGCGGATCGCTGCGGGACAACGTCCTGCTGGGCCTCGGCGACGACGACGGGAGGATCTTCGAGGACGTCGCGCACACCGCGGTCCTCGCCCCCGACGTGGCGGCGATGCAGGACGGCGCCGACACCGTCGTGGGCCCGCGGGGCCTCAGGCTGTCCGGCGGCCAGCTCCAGCGGACGGCGATCGCCCGCATGCTGGCCCGACGCCCCGAACTCCTGGTCCTGGACGACGTCTCCAGCGCCCTGGACCCCGCCACCGAGCAACTCCTGTGGAGCAGGCTGCTGGACGGCTCGGTCACCGTCCTCGCTGTGTCGCACCGGCCCGCGCTGCTGCGCGCGGCAGCCCGGGTGGTGGTCCTGAAGGACGGGCGCGTGGACGCGGCGGGGACCTGGGAGGAGGTGCTGGCCGAGTCCGCGGAGATGCGACGCATCTCGTCGCGGGCGGACTAGGCGTGTCGCCGGCCACCGATGTCCCCGGACGACTCACCGGCGTCCCCGGACAACGCACACCGGCGTCTCCGCACCCCTCACCGACGTCCTCGGACAACACACCAGGTCCGGTCCGGCGGATCAACCACGCAGACGTCGCGGGTCCGGCACGCCTAGGAGGCCGCCACCGGGGCGTCCTCGCGCGACGCGCCGAGCTCGGTCCAGATCCCGTCCAGCGCGTCGACGAACCACCGGACGTCGGCCGCCTCGTGAACGGCGGAGGGAGCGACCCGGAGGATCTCCTCGCCCGTCGGCACGCTCGGCGCGTTGATGGCCTGCACATAGGCGCCGTGCCGCTCAAGAAGCAGCGCCGACATCTCCTTGCAGAGGCGGTCCTCACCGACGAGGACCGACACGATGTGGGTCTGATCGGACAGGATGGGGATGCCCCTGTCCCGCAACAGCCCGTGCATCAGGGTGGCGTTGGCCGTGAGCCGCTCGCGTTCCAGCTGGGAGCCGCGCAGATGCCGTACGGCGGCGAGCGCGCCGGCGGCCACCGCGGGCGGCAGTGCCGTGGTGAAGATGAACGAGCGGGCGAAGGCCCGGACCGCGTCCATCAGGACCGTGGGCCCGGCGACATAGCCGCCGGTCATCCCGAAGCCCTTGGCCAGCGTCCCCATGACCACGGTGAACGCTGGGGCGAGGCCCTCCCGCGCCGCGATGCCCGCGCCCTCGGGACCGTACATGCCGACGGCGTGCACCTCGTCCACGAACGTCACCGCCCCGTACCGCTTGGCGATGTCGGCGATCTCCGCGAGTGGCGCGATATCGCCGCGCATCGAGTGCACGGATTCCGTCACGACGAGTTTCGGCCGCTGCGGATCCACACCGGACAGCAGTTTCTCGAGATGCGCGCAGTCGTTGTGCCGGTAGATGAACTTCTGGGCTCCGCTGTGCCGCAAACCGTCGATGATGGACGCGTGGTTCAACTGGTCGGAGAACACGGCACAGTCGTCGATGCGCCCGGCGAGCACGGAGAGCGCGCCCTCGTTGGCCGAATACCCGGAGGTGAACAACACCGCGTCCTCCTTTCCGTGCAGCGCGGCGAGTTCCGCCTCCAATGCGACGTGATAGTGGTTCGTCCCGCCTATGTTGCGCGAACCGCCGGAGCCGGCGCCGCATTCGTCGACGGCGTTCTTCATCGCCGCCAGAACGTCCGGGTGCTGGCCCATACCTAAGTAGTCGTTGCTGCACCAGATCGATATCTCGCCATGGTGTGCCGTACCGGCCGCCGGGAAACGGCCCGCGATACGGCCGAGCTCCAGGAACTCCCTTTTCCGCTCGGACGTCTGCTGCCCAAGGCGTGCGAAGAAATCCATGTACTCGGACATGTCTCATACTCGCTCTCTGTCGCTTTCCCTCCGGCGCGCCTCATCGTAGGATGCCTCGCGGTCCCTGCACAGTGCGCCATCGCACGAAAGCGGAGTATCTATGACCGAATTTGAAATCTCCCTCCCGCGGATTCACAAGGCTCTTTCCGGCCGTTCCGGAATGCGCGGACCGGGCCGATGAGGGGCGGTGCCACGCTCTCGGCGGCGGACGTGCTTGCCGACTCCGCGACGCGCCGCCCCGACCACACCGCGCTGGTTGCCGGCCACCGGCGCATCTCATACGGCGACCTCTGGCTGACCGCGCGCCGGTACGCGGCGGCACTGCGCGACCGAGGGATCGGCCCCGGCGACCGGGTCGCGCTGTTGCTGCCCAACACACCGGCCTTCCCGGCGGCCTACTTCGCTGTCCTCGCACTCGGCGCGACCGTCGTACCGGTGAACGCGCTGCTGAAGGCGGAGGAGATCGCGTACATCCTCGGGCACTCGGGAGCCCGGGTCATGCTGTGCGCGGGGTCGCTCCTCGGGGAGGGGGAGCGGGCGGCGAAGCGCGCGGAGGTACCGCTGTTGACGTTGGAGGCGGACGACGACGGCAGCGGGAGGGAGCTGGACGAGCCTGCGGCCCGGGCCGTGCCGATCGAGGCCCCGGTGCCCTGCGCGCCGGACGACATCGCGCTGATCCTCTACACCTCGGGTACCACGGGCCGCCCCAAGGGCGTCATGCTCAGCCACCTCAACCTCGTCATGAACATCGACACGACGATGCTCTCGCCGTTCGCCATGGACTCCGGCGACGTCCTCCTGGGCTGCCTGCCCCTGTTCCACACCTTCGGCCAGGTCTGCGGCATGGGGACGTGCTTCCGCGCCGGCGCGACCCTCGTCCTGATGTCCCGCTTCACACCGGACGAGGCGCTCGATGTGATGGTGCGCGAGGGATGCACGGTGCTCATGGGAGTGCCGACGATGTACATCACGCTGCTGGAGGCCGCCGCCCGGGACGCCCGCCGTCCGCCGCTCGCCCGGGCGTACTCCGGCGGCTCGGCACTGCCGGTCAGGGTGCTCCAGGACATCGAGACGACGTTCGGCTGCCCCGTCTACGAGGGCTACGGCCTGACCGAGACATCTCCCTGTGTCACCTACAACCAGAGCGCCTGGCCCCGGCGGCCGGGCACCGTGGGCAAGCCGATCCGGGGCGTGGAGGCGGAGATAGCCCAGGCTGGCACCGAGGACAGGATCGTGCTGCTCCCGCCGGGCGAGGTCGGCGAGATCGTGGTCCGCGGCCACAACGTCATGATCGGCTACCTCGACGACCCCGCGGCCACCGAAGTCGCGCTCGTGGACGGCTGGTTCCGCTCGGGCGACCTCGGAGTGAAGGACGCCGAGGGCTATCTGACGATCGTCGACCGCAAGAAGGACATGATCGTGCGCGGCGGGTACAACGTGTACCCGCGCGAGGTCGAGGAGATCCTGTCCCGCCACCCGTCCGTCGCCCAGGTCGCGGTGATCGGCGTCCCCGACCCGCGCTACGGCCAGGAGATATGCGCGGTGATCGTCCCCCGCCCCGGTGCCGCGACGGACGAGTCCCTCGCCGAGGGCATCATCGCCTGGACCCGTCGGCGCATCGCCTCCTACAAGTACCCGCGCCGAGTGGAGTTCGCCGCCGCTCTCCCGCTGGGCCCGAGCGGGAAGGTCCTCAAGCGGGAACTCGTCGCCCGGATCGGAGCGGGAACGGGCGACGAATCATGAGAGTGCCGTGACCCTCAGGGGATGAACGTGTCCGTCAGACGGATGTTGTAGCCGTCCTCTTCCATCAGGACGACGGTGACGCCGAAGGGGGACGGGTGGTCCATCTCCAGCGGAGTGAAGGAGAACTCGACGGCGGCCCGGATCGGCGGGACCAGTTCGCCGCCCGGCTGCGGCTCCGGCGCGGGAAGCCAGTGGGGCGCGGCCGACGACTGGCCCTCGGGGGACTGGGGTGAAGGCTGTTCGGTGTAGGGAAGCTGGTGGAGAACGTGGCCGCCGTCCTTCGTGGCGTGCACCATGTTCAGACAGGGCGCCGGGCCGGCGACCGGCAGCTGACACGCCGTGGCGACGTCCTGGGTCTCCCAGACGAGGACGACCTCGTCCGCACCGGCCGCCGCGGCGATGTTCGAGAGCTGGGCGATGCCGGTTTGCGCGTCCCTGCCGACGCTGGTGGGGCGTACCCGGATCAGACCGACGAGCTCGCCGCGCACCAGCGGCATGATCACCGGGCGGGGCACGGCCCCTTCGCCGAGACCCGCGGTGTACGCGTTCTTCATCGACTCGACCAGCGTGTCCCAGATCTGCGTGTCCACGAACTTCCCCTTACCAATGACCTGTTCACGAGCACGCCGACCCTGTCACGGCAGCCGCCCGGCCGCCAGCGGCCGTGGACAGGGCGGTCACGGTCGCTGCGTCGACAGCGTCGCGCTGCCACCGCCACCGCCGTGCGACGGGCGCGCAGCACGCAGCGGAAAGCCCCGACTGGACGGGGGAGACCAGCCGGGGCCGTAGGCCGTGGCGTGCGGAGGGCGGTCGCCTCTCGGCGGAGTGCTCCATGGGGCTTCAGCCGAACGATCGTCCCCATGGGCTTGAGGTGAGGCCCGGGGACACTGTCCCCTCCGCAGCCACATACAGATGAACGGCCGGCCATCCCCGCTTGTTCCGTGAGAGGGGCCGGGCACCTTGTGAGTTGGGGCACTCAAGGGCGCACCAGGCCCGGCACGCGCCACGCCGAGAGCGCATCCGCCCGGGCGCTCACGGCGTGCCCTGTGCCTACGCCAGTGCGGCCAGGCCGGAGCAGTGCATGACCTGATCCACGGTTTCGGCGAGGGAACTGCCTGCGGGAATCACGGTCTCGATGTCACCCGGCAGGAGGTCCAGCGGCCGGTACCAGTCCCGCAGTTCGCTCTCGCCGACCGTGTGGGCGATCGGTTTGGTGGCGTGCCGGGCGAGGGTCTCCCCGAAGGGGACGTCCAGGTAGAAGCAGTGGGTGCGGTGGGGGTGGTCGGCCAGGAGCCGGGCCAGCATCTCGCCGTAGTGCGCGACGTACAGAATGCCTTCCAGCACGGTGTGGAAGCCGTGTTCCAGGGCGTGCCGGACGGTCAGGTCGATCAGGCCGATGTTCGCGCCGCCGGGGATGTCGCGCTCGCGCAGAACCTCGCGGCGGAGGGTGTCCTGACTCACCAGGGCGAGACCCCGCCCATATCGCTCACGCAAGCCCGCGGCCACCGAACTCTTGCCGCTCGCGCTGTTGCCGCGCAGCACGACCAGCTGTGCGGGGGAGGAGATGGTCGTCATCGCGACACCGTACCGATGGCGCCCTCGCTCACCGGCAGGGTGACAGCGTGCGGGCAAACGCATCCGCCGGGTGCGCGAGTCGACCGTACAAATGCGTTTGTACGTCCTCGCGGCACCGCACTACCTTGCCGGGGTGGATCTCTTCTCACGCTCCTGGACGGCGTTGCGCGCGGCGGTCGCCGAGTTGTCGGACGAGGATTTCGCCCGGCCGTCCGGCTGTACCGGCTGGCTCGTGCGGGACCTGGTGTGCCATCTGGTCATCGACGCCCAGGACGTCCTGATCACCCTCGTGACCCCCGCCGAGGCGGAACCGACCCGCGACGCGGTGACCTACTGGGACGTCGCCGAAACGCCGCCGACGGGCGACGACCCGCTCGACGCACTGACCGTCCGGCTGGCCGCCGCGTACGGGGAGCCATGGCTGCTCAAGTTCCACCTGGACGACGTCGGCTCGGCCGCCGGCCGCGCCGCCGAACTCGCCGACCGGGGCCTACGGGTGGGCACCCGCGACCAGATCCTCACCACGGGCGACTACCTTTCCGCGTACGTCCTCGAGTGGACACTGCACCACCTCGACCTGGTCGCACACCTCCAGGACGCGGCGGAGCCGCCCGCGGAGGGGCTCGCCCGGTCCCGCGGGATGCTGGAGGAGATCGCCGGGTCCGCGTTCCCGGCGTCGTTCTCCGACAAGGACGCACTGCTGGTCGGCACCGGACGGCGTGCCCCGACCGACGCGGAGAACACCGAACTGGGCGAACTGGCCGCGAAACTCCCGATCGTCCTCGGCTGACCGTGTTCCACGAAATCCGTCAATTCCATTCGATCGCCGTGACCCGTGAAAACGATAGATTTGAGGTATGGACCTCGACGAGTTCCGCGCCCTGTTGATCCGGCACGCGCGGCCGGACTGGACCACCGCCATCGACGGCGTACTGATCTCCAGGGTCGACCGCTCCGATCCGCCGTACCTGTCGATGTCCGGCACGGTCCTCGCGGTCATCGCCCAGGGTGCGAAACGCCTCGCGCTGGGTGAGCGGGTCTACGAGTACGGCGCCGGGCAGTACCTCGTCACCTCGGTCGACCTACCGGTCACGGGCCACTTCACAGAGGCCACTCCGGAGCGTCCTGCGCTGGGTTTCGGGCTGAAGTTGGAACCGTCCGCTGTCGCCGAGCTGCTCATGCAGGCCGGCACGGGAGACATCCCCCGCTCGGGCGGCAGCGCGCCGCCGGGAATCGCCGTCAGCGACGCTCCCGAGCCGTTGCTCGACGCCGTGGTCAGGCTGCTGCGCCTGCTCGACGAGCCCCGCGACCGAGAGGTGCTCGCCCCGCTGGTCAAACGCGAGATCCTCTGGCGGCTGATCACCGGTGAACAAGGCGGCATCGTACGCCAGTTGGGCCTCGCCGACAGCAGCCTCAGTCACATCGCGCGGGCCGTGCGATGGATCCGAGACCACTACTCGCAGCCGTTCAGGGTCGAGGACGTGGCTCAGCTGTCCGGCATGAGCGTCTCCGCCTTCCACCGCAACTTCCAGACGGTGACCGCGATGAGCCCCATCCAGTTCCAGAAGCAGATCCGCCTCCAGGAGGCCCGGCTGCTGCTGGCCACCCACCCCAACGACATCACCGGCGTCGGCCGGCGCGTCGGCTACGACAACCCGTCACAGTTCAGCCGGGAATACCGCCGACAGTTCGGCGCGCCACCCAGCCAGGACGCCGCCGGCCTGCGCCGCTCCGTGCGCACCCCCGCGGCCGCCCTGCCCTGACAGGGTCACAACCCAACAGAAGAGGATTGTGCAAGGAGGCGGGAGAATCGTTGTTCTTTTCCCCGGTTCCAAAGTGCTTCCATGAATGAGTCGGATTCCCCGGTGGATTCTCCAATTGATTCCCCGGTGGGCAAATCTAAATCCACTCATGTGCAGGAGGCACGTCATGAAGGTCGCCATTGTCACCGGTGCCAGTTCCGGAATCGGCCAGAGCGCGGCAATACAGATCGCCAAGCGGGGGGTCGGAGTGGTACTGACCTTCAGCGGCAACCGCCAAGGGGGCCTGGACACCGTGGCGGCGATCGAAAAGGAGGGCGGTACGGCTGTCGCGCTGCCGCTGGACGTCGGCGAGAGCGGCAGCTTCCCGGCCTTCCGCACGTCCGTGGTCGACGTACTGCGCGACACCTGGGGGCGCGACAGCTTCGACCACCTCGTCAACAACGCCGGCTTCGGGCAGATGGCGATGTTCGAGGACACCACCGAGGAACTCTTCGACCGGTTCACTCGGGTCCTGCTCAAGGGCCCGTACTTCCTGACCCAGACGCTGCTGCCGTTGATGGCCGACGGCGGGGCCGTCGTCAACACGACCAGCAACTCCGCCATGGCGTCCGGTCTGGAGCCCGGCTACTCCGCCTACGCGTCGATGAAGGGCGGCCTGATCGTGCTGACCCGCTACATGGCCAAGGAGTTCAGCGCGCGGGGCATCCGCGTCAACGCGGTCGCACCGGGTTCCACCCGCACCCGGATCTCCGACGACGCCTTCGAGCGGTTCCCCGAGGTGATCCCGGCCCTCGCGGCGAAGACGGCACTCGGCAGGGTGGGCGAACCCGACGACATCGGCACGGTGATCGCCTCCCTGCTCTCCGAGGAGAGCCGCTGGATCACCGCACAGAACATCGAGGTGTCCGGCGGCTACAACCTCTAGCCCAAGCTCAGCGACATCGGCTCTCGACCACGGAGCCTCCTCGGCACCCCGCGTCGACCACCGGCCGGAAGTCACCTGTGGACACCCCTGCCCCATTGATGGGGTGGCGTATCGCGGCTTCGATGGCCCTTTGCCGGGCGGCGCTCGGCCACCGGCATGGCCGGCGAGGGGGTTGGGGGAGCGTGCGGGACTGCAGAAATGTCAGAGGCGGCAGAGACGGTTCCAGAGCACGGTTGAGCGGATTGTCGGGTGCGGCGGCGCTGTTCGGTGTCGCCGCGCTCGTCGTCCCGGCGGTTCCTGCCGACGCGGCGACAGCGGGGGCAGCACCGCGACCGCCGAGCCCTGGGGAGGTGATACCGGGCCAGGAGACGAGAACACCGGCGCTCGTACGGGACATCCGGGAGCAGGCGCCGTCGACCGGCAGCGCGGCGGGCGCGGCCCGCACCTACCTGGACGACAAGCGGAGCCGCTACTGCATCGCGGACGCGCAGCGCGATCTCGTACCCGCCGGGACCACTACCGCAAGCGGTCAGGAGACGGTCCGGCTTCAGCAGAGGCACCGGGGCGTGCCGGTCCTGGGTGGTCAGTACGTCGTCCGTATGGAGACGAAGGACGGGGAGCGGGTCGTCACCGGCACCTCGGGCAAGTACTTCACCGAACTGCGCACCGCCACGACGCCCGAGGTCGGTGAGGAACTCGCCGTCGAGCGGGCCGTCGACGCCGTCCTCGCCGAGTTCGACGCGAAGCACTTTGCCGTGAAGTCACCGCGTGAGGGTGACGAGGACGAGTCCCCGCTCACGGGCACCGCGCGCGGGCTGGTCGTCCTGCCCACCGGGGCAGGCGTCCTCACCCAGCGGGTCACCGTGCGCGGCACCGACCCGGCGAGCGGTGAACCCGTACTGCGTGAGGTCTACATCGACGCCCGCGCCGGATATCCGGTCCTCCAGTACAGCGGTATCAAGACGTTCGGCGCACCCGGCCAGGCAGCAGGCAAGCCGGCGGCGGGCACCGCGCCGAAGCGGACCCGGGCCGCGTCGAAGGGCTCAGGCGTCCGGCTCGACGGCACGACCGTCGCCCTCGACGTGGAACTCGACGAGAACCGCGGCGAGTACGTGCTGCGCGACCGCACCCGAATACCCCCCGACGAGTTCACCGACAATGTCCTGTCCACCTGGGACGCGCGCGGCAAGTGGGCCAGTGACGTGGGCGGGCAATGGCCCGACGGCATCCAGGAGTTCGGCTCGCCGACCCCCGCGTTCGGCACCGAGGCCACCGAATCGGGAGCCGTCGACGCGCACTGGGCCGCCGGGCAGGTCTACGACTACTTCAAGAACAAGCACGGCCGGAACAGCCTCGACGGCCGCGGCATGACCATCAACTCCCTGGTGGGCATCACCGACTACGGGCAGCCGTACGTCAACGCCTTCTGGGACGGCGAGAAGATGGTGTACGGCACCGGCGACGCCGAGTACCGCCCGCTCTCCGCGAGTGTGGACGTCGTAGGCCACGAGATGACGCACGGCGTGATCGAGCACTCCGCGAACCTCGTCTACGCGGGCCAGTCCGGCGCCATGAACGAGGCGATCGCCGACTACTTCGGCAACGCGATCGAGACCGACGTGTACGACATCCCGGTGACGCACCCCGACGCGGGTCTCCTCGGTGAGCGACTCTGCCGTACGAAGACCCCTCGGGAGTGTGCGCTGCGCGACCTCAACGACGGGCGGAACACGGCCAAGTCCTTCCTCGGCGTCGGCTTCGCCACCGACAACGGCGGCGTCCACCTCAACTCGACCATCTTCGGCGGGGCGCTGTGGGACGCCCGCGAGGAGCTGGGCGCCGAGGTCACCGACCGGATCGTCCACAAAGCACTCACCGAGTACCTCACCCCGCTCGACGGCTTCACCGAGGGACGGGCCGCCGTGCTCGCGGCGGCCCAGGACCTGGGCGTCCCGGCGCCCGGCCAGAAGGCTCTGCAACGCGCCTTCACCGCCCACGGAATCGTGCCCGGCTGGGAGTTGGCCCTCGGCGTGGACTCCGACCCGCTCCTCGACCGGGTCAACACGACCCGTACGAACCTGGGTGCGGGCGGCGGCTGGTGGGCGGCGTCCAAGTCCAATGAGGAGGGCTCGGAACCGTACTCGGTGTGGGCCGGACGCGCCGACGGCGAGGGGCAGCTCAAGCTGATGAGCCCCAACGACGGCCGCTACCACGTCAATCCGGCGACCGACGGCAGGACGGTGGTGTGGCAGGCACACGGCTCCGACGGCGTCGACATCCTGGCCAGACCCCTCGCGGGCGGTCCCGTGAAGGTGCTGTGGCACGGCAGGGCCGTGGGCAGCTCGGTGGACGTCGACGGTGACGTCGTGGCCTTCGACTACCAGAACCACGGCGGGCGTCAGGGCGTGGCGTATCTGAGTCTGAAGGACCCGACGAACAAGGTGACGACCGGCGGCGGGACCTACCACCGGGCGTACTCCTCGTCGGTGAGCAACGGCAAGGTCGCCTACCAGGAGCGGCGACGGGTGCGCGCCGAATACGCGCTGAACACGGTCGTCGTCGATGTCGCGACCGGTGGGAAGCGGGAGATCCAGACGGCCCCGAGCAGCACGAGCCTCGGCCCGACGGCCATCAACGGCACGCATGTCTTCTGGCTTCTCGACGAGGGCACGGCCGAGGGCAGGACGGCCCTGCGCCGCGCCGCGCTCGACGGTTCCGGCGTGGTGGACCTCAGTCCGCAGACCGCGCCCGACGCGCTGAACGCGTACGACGTGACGGTGTCCGAGGACGCGGTGACGGTCGGCACCTACCTCCCCGACACCGAGATCCGCAACGAGTCGGTTCCCAAGCTCCACCAGTTCGCGGCGGGCGGCTCGCCCGAGGACCCCGGCACACGCAAGGGCCGCGTCTCCTGCAACCGCGGCGAGCAGGCGTCGGCCGCAGCGGTGGCGGGCGGCCAGGTGGTGTGGCTGGACGCGACGACCGGCGTCACCGACGTGGTGACCCGCACCCGCCCGACGGGCCGATGCGGCTGACCGCACGGAGCGACTGACAAGTGGGCGCCGGCCTGCCGGGTGATCCGCCCGGCGGGCCACCGCCCGTCCGGGCAGCGGTCACTCCCGCGCCGGACCCGTACGGACGGGGAATCGTCCGGCCGATCACCGGGTTGACGTGTCAGCAGCCGAGATCCTCAAGGAGCCGACATGTCCGATGAACCCGCTGTCCGCGGACTCCGCCTGGTGGTCACGGCGGCCGACTACGACGCGGCGCTGCACTTCTACCGCGATGTCCTCGGTCTGACCGAGCGTGGCGCGTTCGCCTCCGCCGACGGACGGGTCACCATCCTCGAAGCCGGCCGCGCCACTCTGGAGATCGCCGATCCCAACCACGCCGACTTCATCGACGAGGTCGAGGTCGGCCGCCGCGTGGCGGGCCACATCCGGGTCGCCTTCGAGGTCGACGACTCGGTCGCCACCACGTCGAAGCTGGCCGCCGCCGGAGCCCAGGTGATCGCCGAGCCGACACGTACCCCTTGGAACTCGCTGAACTCCCGGCTGGAGGCACCGGGCGATCTTCAGCTGACGCTCTTCACGGAGCTCGACGACTAGGGCCGACGACTACGGCCGAGGGCTCGGGGCCCCGTCTCTGCCGGGAATACCGCTGCGGGGTCTCCTGTTGTACGACACAGAATGACATGCCTCCGTCAAACCGAGGAGGCGGAAGGCGCCGTTTGCCCTTCGGTGAACGGCTGTGAGGAAGGAAAGCCCATGAGGGTCGGCATTCACCCCGTTTCCCGCCCGGTCGTCTACCGGGACCGCGCCGCGGACGTCGCGTTCCTCACCCGTTCGACCGCCGACTCGGCGAGGACGATCGAGTGGGAGGACGGCAACACCTACCCCGTGATCGACGTGGAAGTCTCGTCGGCCAGTCACCCGTTCTACACGGGAACCTCGCGGGTCATGGACAGCGCGGGCCGCGTGGAGCGGTTCGAGCGGCGCTACGGACGTGCGGCGTCATCGACCCGATGACGGGCGGCCGGCATCCGAGCAGGAGGAGAGCAGAGCCATGAAGGTGCGCAAGTCGTTGCGCTCACTGAAGTCGATGCCCGGGGCGCAGGTCGTGCGCCGACGGGGCACGGTGTTCGTGATCAACAAGAAGAACCCGCGCTTCAAGGCCCGTCAGGGCTGACGCACAGCGCGCACAGCGTGTGGGCCGCCGGGCCCGGCCTCCGGAGAGGAGGCCGGGCCCGGTCTGCTGTGCGCGGAAGCGCAGGTCACCCCAGGTTGCCCAGGCGGGCGTCCCGCCACAGGTCGACGCCGCCGTCGGTGGCGTACTTGTCGATCTCGGCCAGTTCCTCGCTGCTGAAGTCGGGGTTCTCCAGTGCGGCGACGTTCTGCTCCAGCTGCTCGGGGCGCGACGCGCCGATGACGAGCGAGGTGACACGCTCGTCGCGCAGCGCCCAGGCGAGGGCCATCTGGGCCAGGCTCTGACCGCGCCGGGCCGCGATGTCGTTGAGGGCGCGCAGCCTGCGCAGCATGTCGTCCGACAGCCATGTGGTGTCGAAAGAGGTCCCCTGTGCCGCACGCGAGTCCTGCGGGACCCCGTCGAGGTAACGCCCGGTCAGCAGCCCCTGGGCGAGGGCCGTGAAGCCGATGACCCCGAAGCCCTCCTGCTCCGCGGTGTCGAGCAGACCCTCGGTCTCCACCCAGCGGTTGAGCATGCTGTACGACGGCTGGTGGATGAGCAGCGGGGTGCCCAGGTCCCGGAGGATGGCGGCCGCCTCGCGGCTGCGCTCGGCATCGTAGGAGGAGATGCCGACGTACAGGGCCTTGCCCTGGCGGACGGCGGTGTCGAGCGCCCCCATCGTCTCCTCGAGAGGAGTGTCGGCGTCGAGCCGGTGGGAGTAGAAGATGTCCACGTACTCCAGCCCCGTGCGACGCAGCGACTGGTCGAGCGAGGCGAGCATGTACTTGCGGGAGCCGCCGCCCTGGCCGTAGGGGCCGGGCCACATGTCCCAGCCGGCCTTGGTGGAGACCACCAACTCGTCCCGGTACGGCGCGAGGTCCTGCTTCATCAGCCGCCCGAAGTTGGTCTCCGCGGCGCCGTACGGCGGACCGTAGTTGTTCGCGAGGTCATGGTGGGTGATGCCGAGGTCGAAGGCGCGCAGAGCGATCTCGCGCTGGCTCTCGAAGGACCGGTCGTCGCCGAAGTTGTGCCAGTAGCCCAGGGACAGGACGGGCAGGTCGAGCCCCGAACGCCCGGTGCGCCGGTAGCGCATGGTGCCGTCGTAGCGGTCAGGATTCATGACATGGCTCATCGAGTGATCTCCGGGTGGTGCGGTACGGGACGGACCCATCGGGATCGCGGGGATCCGCCTGCCCACACTGCCCCTGCCTGATCCCGAAGTCCAACAGCTCCCCGCCATGGGATTCAGCGGTGCCGTTTCTGAATCACCAGGGGCGTTGCTCCGGGGCCGGATTGACGGATTGGCGTTCGGCCCCGCTGGGCAGGGAGCCAAGGAATGTCATGAGCACGACTACCTTTCCCCCACAAGGAGGTCGACCATGCACGTCCGTAAGCCGACGATCGGACTCGCTGCCGTCCTGACGGTGACCTTTTCGCTGATGGGCGGCCAGGCCGTGGCCGCCCCTTCCGCGACCGCACCTTCCGAGGTCGCGGACAGCGCTGTCGCCGCACGTGTCTTCACCTACGACGCGAGTGGTTCCGCGGAGTTCAAGTCCGCCGTCGACCGCGGTGCGGCGATCTGGAACGAGAGCGTCGACGCCGTCGAACTGCGCCCGGCCGCGACCGGGCAGCGAGCCAACATCCGGGTCCTGGCGGACAACGGCTGGCCGCGCGCCCTGCCCACCACACTGGGCAACGGAACCGTCTACATCGGACGCCAGGCCGTTGACCAGGGCTACAACACGATCCGCATCTCGGCCCACGAACTGGGCCACATCCTGGGTCTGCCGGACCGCAAGCCCGGCCCGTGCTCAAGCCTGATGTCCGGTTCCACCGCGGGAATCGCGTGCACGAACCCCTACCCGGACACGGTGGAGAAGGCGGAGGTCGAGGACAACTTCAGCAGTGCGCTCACCCGGACGGGCGGAGCAGTGCGGAGCGGTGTCGTGATCGTGGACTGACGCACGGTGCCGTGTGCGGAAGTCGGGCGGAGGCCGGGACATCACGGCGTCCGCCCGCACCCGCACACGGCGACTGTCCGAGCGACCTCTTCGGCCTGTCCGGCCCCTCCGACGTCAGCCTCGCCGACGCAGCTTGCTCAGGAACCCCTTGGCCTGGGCCCGTCGCCGTGGATCGGCGGAGGCACGGCGTACCTGTTCGATGGTGCGCCGCCCCTGAGGGCTCCTGGCGAACCGTTTGATCTTCTCGATCATCCCGGGCACAACTCCTCCTACGGCAAGGCCGGTGACGCGGATGCCGGCATGCCCTGTATACCCCGTCGTCAGGAAGTAAGCGCCTGGCGGGCCCCGCTCACAGGATCAGCACCTGTCGGTGCCGCCCACTGCCCCGCCCGGGGAAAGCACTGTCTGACGTGTCCTCTAAGCTCCCGCGCATGAGCGAGGGGGACAGCGACAGACGCGTCATCGACGGGCGGTTCCGGCTGGAGTCGAGGCTCGGCGGCGGTGGGATGGGCACGGTCTGGCGGGCCACGGACCTCGTGCTGCACCGGAGCGTGGCCGTCAAAGAGGTGCGGCCGCCGGACGCCGGGGTGGCCGAGTACGACCCGGACGGCGCGCGGATGCTGCGCGAGCGTGTCCTGCGCGAGGCCAGGGCGCTGGCCAGGATCGACCACCCGAATGTCGTGACGATCCATCACATCGTCGACGGCGGCGAGGGCACCTATCCATGGATCGTCATGGAACTCGTCGGCGGCGGATCGCTGGCCGACCGCCTGGGCCGCGGACCGATGGACCCGGCGGAGACGGCCCGGCTCGGACGCGAGGTGCTGGCCGCACTGCGCGCCGCGCACGATGCGGGCATCCAGCACCGGGACGTCAAACCCGCCAACTTGCTCCTTCGCCCCGACGGCCGCCCCGTGCTCACGGACTTCGGGATCGCGGCGATCCGCGAATCGACGGCTCTCACCGCCACCGGGTCCATCATCGGCACCGCCGACTACATGGCGCCGGAGCGGGTGTCGGGCAACGACGGCGGAGCGGCGTCGGACCTCTGGTCGCTGGCGATGATGTTGTACGCCGCCGTCGAGGGCCGGCACCCCCTGCGCCGGGGCACGACGCTGGCCACGCTCGCGGCCGTCCTCTACGAGGAGGTCCCGCCACCGGTGAAGGCCGGGCCCCTGGCGGACGTACTGATGCGGGTGCTGGTGCGGGATCCGGCGGCGCGCCCGGATGCCGAGAGCCTTGACCGGATGCTGGCTTCGGTGGCCGAGGGCGAACAGGCTGTGGCCTCGGGCGGATCATCGGGGACCACCTCCTACCGGCTGACGCCTCCGTCGGCCGCTCCGCCGTTCCCTTCCGGCTCGGGCGAGTCCGGTCCACCGACCGGATACCCGACCCCGCAGGACGCCGTTCCCCGGCTGCCCGCCGCGCCTACGCCGTACCCGATGGCGCCCGCCGGTGCACCGACTCCCGCCCGGCCGTCTCGGCAGCGGCGCTGGTCCAGGGTCGTCCTGTCCGCCGCTGCGACAGCGCTTGTCGGCGTCCTCGTGTGGACCCTGGTGCCGGACGGGGGGAAGTCCGGATCCTCGTCCTCCGAGGGCGCCGGGAACGGGGCGGGAGCGAAGCCGTCGCGCAGCGGTACGCCGACGACCGAATCGTCCGCCGACGCCTCGACGCCCACGCCCAGGCAGACGGAAAAGGGAAGCACCACCGATCTGCTGACGCCGGACGGCATCCGCACCGCGATCAAGGCGTTCAAGAAGGAGACGGGCAGCGACCTGTTCGGCGATTTCAAGGTGTATCCCGAGCACATCTCCGCCTACGTGATGGTCAAGGGCAGTCGAACCCGATACGACACGTACACCTACCGCGTCGACCGGGGTTTGGAGAAGGGAATCATCAAGGGCTCGCTGTCCGGCGGAGCCCAGGTGTTCAACCCGGACGACTTCGACTGGGACACGGTCCCCGGGCTGCTCGCCGAGGCCAGGAAGAAGCTGAACGTCGACAGTCCCACGAGCCGCTACCTGCTGGTCGAAGGGCCGAACGAGCTGCGCGACACCCCCGCCGACATGGCTGTGTACCTCAGCAACGAGTACAACGAGAGCGGCTATCTGGAGGCCGACATCCACGGCAAGGTGACCAAGGTGATGGCCGCCGACGGATGATCCCGGGGCCACCACCCCCTCGGTACGCGACGCGCGATCTCAGCGAATGCGGTACTTCGTCCAGAAGGGGCCCAGATCCCTGTTCGTCACGGACTGCGCGGCCTTCTTGAAGTCGGCGGTGGTGGAGAGGCCGTACCAGTGGTCGCGGGCGTACCGCTTGAGGAGGCGCGCCATGATGTCGGCTCCGAGGGTGTCCTCCAGGCGTGCCAGGGCGCAGGGGCCGGCCGTGTAGACGACGTGGTACTCGTTCCTGTGCTCGGCCCAGTAGGCCATCGAGTTGGTGAGCGCGGTGCTCTCGCTCGGCCAGTCGCCGTCCGCCCAGCAGTCGCCGGTGTCCCAGCCGTAGAAGCGGGCGTTGGCGTACTGGGCGAAGCTCTCGTCCAGCCAGGGCGCGCCGTATTCGTCGTTGCCCACGATGCCGTACCACCACTGATGGGCCACCTCGTGGACGACGGCGCTGCCCTCTTCGGTGGTGCCGAGGAGGACCAGGCCGGGGTACTCCATGCCGCCGCCGAACTCCTTGGTCATCACGAGGTCGAGCTCGCCGTACGGATAGCGGCCGAACTCCTCGCCGAACCGGTCGACGGCGGCGACGCCGTCCTTGCGGTTGAGGCGTACACCTGCGGCGGGTGTGTTCGGCGCCCAGTACGACTTCACGCGCACGCCCCCGTGAGAGGTCTCGGTCGCCGTACGGAACGGGCCCGCCGCCCACGCGAAGTCCCGTACCCGGTGCGCGACGCTGTGCGTGACCGTGCGCCCGGGTGTGCCGGGGCTGGTCCAAGTGCGGCCGGTCGCCGGGACCTTGAGGGCCGCGGGGTGGTCGATGCGTGCCCGGAAGTCGCTCGCCAGGGCGTAGAAGCTCTCGCCGGTCGACACGTACGGATCGAGGTGCCAGCCCTTCGCGTCGTGCACGGCGAGTACCGGCAGGGCGTTGCCCAGGAAGCGGAACGCGCCCTCACGGCCGAAGCGGTTGTTGCGCTCGGGCACGGTGACGGACACGTCGAAGGCGATCGTCGTCCGCTCGCCGTGCGCGAGCGGCTCGGGCAGGGTGATGCGCAACGCCGTGCAGTTCAAGGTGAGTTGGCCGGGGGTGCCGCCGCGCAGCTCGGACAGCCTGACGGGGGACGGCTTGCCGGGGGTGCCGCACTTGTCTTCACCGTTGCCCCACAGGCGTACGTACACCTCGCGCAGGGGCCGGTCGGAGGCGTTGCGGAACGTCACCCGCTGGCGGCCCGTCCAGTGGGAGCCGTCGGCGTCGCCGCGCAGGGTCACGTCGTAGCGCAGGCGGTCGGGTGTCGCGGCCCCGGACCTGTTCACCTGGGACCTGTTTGCCTCGGACCCGCTTGCCTCGGCCTTGGGCGCCGTGACGGCATCGGCCACGGTCGCGCCCGTCGCCACGAGCAACGCGACCAGGCCAACGAGCAGACGTCGAAAGGGTTTTGACTGCCAGGCAGGTAGCGACGACATGGCAGCGGATAATGCCACACCAGTCCGACATTTGTGCCCTCCGCCGCTACAACTGACAGATCGTTCAGCGCAGGCGTCGGACATCCGGGCAGGCGACCTCAGGGGAACCGCCGTACGGATCGGTGATGGTCCTCGTGCCGGTGACCTTGCCGGAGAGGCACAGCTCGCCGCCCAGTAGTCGCAGGTCGAGGGTGAACTCCACGCTCTCGCCCGAGCGTTGTGGGCCGTGGATCCGCAGGTCGATGTAACCGAGGCCGCGCAGGACATCCTTGACCTGTCCGGGTGTCGGGTCGGTCGTGCCCTTGAGGGCTTTCGCGATGCGGCGGGAGTGGACGCGTGCATCGCATTTCTCCACGGGGCTCAACTCCACCTCTTTCCCGGCTCCTTCAGGGTCCCTGGGCTCCACCGGGGGTGGCGTCCCGTCCGGCGGTAACGGCTCGGGCAGGGGTGTGAGCGGCGGCTCCGCGGGATCCGGTTCCTCCGGCGGTTCCGTAGGGGGCTCCTCGGTCGGCTCGAACCTCGAGCAGGGTTCGGTGATGGAGACGAGGAGTTTCATGAACGCCAGGAAGTCGGGGTCCGAGGACTCCGGGTCCGAGGAGTCGGTGGGGGAGACCGCGGAGGGGGCGGTCGAGGTCCCGCCGGCCTCGACCCGGTCCTCGGTTCCGGCCTTCGGGTCCTTGCCCGCCGCTCGTTCGGAACCGCAGGCGGTGAGAGTGAGGGCTAGTGCGCACACCGCCGCAGGTATCGCGCCACGGCGGATGCGTGAGGGTCGCCGCATGCGACGAATGCGATGATTTTCCCTGGAAAGTCGTCTCATGGTCGCAGTGTGTGCGCGGTCGGCGGACCGCACATGAGTACGGCTACTCAGAGCAAGTCACCAGTGCGCGCCCGGACTTCACCCGGCGGCACCACGGCCGTGGGTGCTGAGGCCGGGCAGGACGAGGGTGAGCCAGCGGGCGCGTACGGCAGGCGGCTGGTCGGTGGGGGCGGTGGTGATGAGCAGGTAGAAGTCCCGCACGGTGACGTCGAGATGGAGGTCCCCGTCGGCCTGGGCGGCGGTGATGAGTGAGGCGAGGGCCGCCGTGGCACGGTCCTCCGGCTCCGTAGTGCCGGGGGCGGCACCGAGTGTGTGTGCGGCGGCCTTCACGGCGTGGTCGTTGGCGGAGGCTTCCAGGACCGTGCCGATGAAGGCCGTGATCTCGTCCATGGCCTTGGAGCCGGACGCCGCACGGGCGTGGGCGGCCTCGGCGTCCGTCGCCACCCGCTCCATGTGCTCGGTGACGACGGCGCCCACCAGGTCGGTCTTCGTCGGAAAGTGCCGGTAGAGGGTTCCGACGGCCACGCCCGCCGCCGCGGCGATGGCATCCATTCCCGCGTCGGGTCCGTGGAGCGTGATCTGTTCTCGGGCGGCGGCCAGGATCTTCTGCCGGTTGCGGACGGCGTCGGCGCGCGGCGGCCGGGCCTGGGCCATGGAGTCTCCCTGTGAATGGAAGTCGGCTGGCGGGTTGCCATGAATGTGAATCATAGTTCATGATGAAGATGAATCACGGTTCACTTTTACTGTCCGGAAGAAAAGGGGATCCCACCATGTCCTCCAAGGTCGCCCTGGTCACCGGTGCCTCCTCAGGCATCGGCGAGGCCACAGCCCTCAAGCTCCACGAGCTCGGTTACACGGTCCACGCAGCCGCCCGCCGGGTCGAGCGCATGACGCATCTCGCCGAACGCGGTATCCACCCGCTGGCCATGGACGTCACCGACGACGACTCCATGCGTGGCGGCGTCGAGCGGATCGTCGCCGAGTCGGGCCGTGTCGACGTACTGGTCAACAACGCCGGCTACGGTTCCTACGGCGCCCTCGAAGACGTTCCGATGTCCGAGGCCCGCTACCAGTTCGAGGTGAACGTCTTCGGCGCCGCGCGCCTGGCGCAACTGGTCCTGCCGCACATGCGCGCCCAGCGTGGCGGACGCATCGTCAATGTCTCCTCGATGGGCGGCAAGATCTACACCCCGTTGGGCAGTTGGTACCACGCAACGAAGTTCGCGACAGAGGGCCTCAGCGACTGCCTGCGCCTGGAGGTTGCGCCGTTCGGCGTCCATGTGGTCCTCATCGAGCCGGGTGGCATCAAGACGGAATGGGGCGGGATCGCGGCCGACCATCTCCTGAAGGTCTCCGGCGAAGGCGCCTACGCCGACAGGGCCACAGCCGTCGCCTCGGCCATGAACCCGGCCAATGGCGAGGCCCGCGGCTCGGAGCCCTCGGTCGTCGCCGACGCCATCGCCAAGGCCGTCACCGCCCGTCGGCCGAAGGCTCGCTACGCCATGGGTCTGGGGGCCAGGCCCGCGATCCTGGCTCGCCGCGTGCTGCCCGACCACGCCATGGACACCCTCGTCAACTTCACCCTCCGCGCCGCCGCCCGCTGACACCGTCCGCCGCCGTACAACTATTGCCGCCCCTGGCGCAGTCTCATACGGCTCGCGGCCAAGGAGGGGCTCGGTGCCGGACTCGAGGCGGTCCGCGGGCTCCCGCTGACGTGGCTGCGGCCCGAACTGGGACAACTGTCCGACGGCACGCGACGGCAGCCTCGGGCAGCCCCTACCTGGGTGCGGAACCTGGCCGACGCGGACCGGGACAGGGATGAGCGACCTCGCGGACGCGCTCCGGGCCGTGCACACCAGCGTGATCGCCCCGGACTGGACGGAAGTCGAGGCCCGGGTCGAATCAGCACGTGCACGCGTCGGCCGCCGCCAATCTGGCCCGCTGTCACCGCGGCGGCAGACAGGTGCCGCACGCGCTGACACCGCTCGTGAGGCGTTGTTCGGCAGGCGGCCGACCGCCGCCGGGCCGTGACCCGAGAGTTTCGGGCTCCGCCGAAACTAGTGGTGCGTTCGGGATACCGACCCCAAGCTGGGGGCGCCAACCGGGGCCTCGACCTGCCCCGAACGGGAGATGACAGCGCCTGCACGCCTCACCCCTTTGCCTTGACCCCATCAACGAAGGAATGCCCCCACATGGCAGACGAGTTGGTCCTGCGCGCCCAGAGATTCGTCAACCAGGCCTACGGCGACAAGATCGGCATGACCGTCGAGGAGAACGGCCGCACGGGCTGGAGCACCATGTACGCCCTCACCAGGGCCCTCCAGTGGGAGTTGGGCATCAGCCCCGTGGCGGACAGCTTCGGCCCCACCACCCTGCGGACCCTGACTCAGAAGTTCCCGCGGCTCAACAGCGCCACCGTGCCGTCGGCCAACTTCTGCCGCATCATCCAGTCCGCGATGTACTGCAAGGGCTATGACGGTGGTGACATCGACGGCGTGTACAACGCGAACGTCCAGGCCGGTATCACCAAGCTGAAGCAGGACATGGGGGTCGACGGTGTCTACCCCGGCTCCGACCTGACTCCGAAGGTGTTCAAGGGCCTGCTGAACATGGACCCGTACGTCCTCGTCAGGTACGGGGACAGACCCGGCGACGAGGACATCCGCTCGATCCAGCGCTGGCTCAACGGGCGGTACATCCACCGGCAGGACTTCTTCGTCATCCCCTGCGACGGCCACCACTCCCGTGATGTGGCCAAGTCCATGCTGTTCGCCATCCAGTACGAACTGGGCATGGCCGACGGAGTGGCCAACGGCTCCTTCGGCCCGGCGACCCAGGCGGGTCTGAGACAGCACACCCTCAGGGTCGGCAGCACGGGCGTCTGGGTGAACCTGTTCACGGCCGCCATGATCCTCAACCAGCGGCCCCATGTCGCGTTCGGCGGGACCTTCACGTCCGACCTGTCCTCGGCCGTCTTCGAGTTCCAGGACTTCGTCAGGCTCTCCCCGAACGGCGACGGCGACTACCCCACCTGGGCGTCCCTGCTGATCTCCTACGGCGACCAGTCCCGCTCGGGCGCCGCCTGCGACTGCATCACCACCATCACCCCGGCCCGCGCCCAGTCCCTGCTGTCCGCCGGGTACGTGTACGTCGGCCGCTATCTGTGCAACGTCCCGAACGGCCGGGACAAGATGATCAAACCCGGTGAGCTGCAGACCATCGCGGCCAACGGGCTGAACTGCTTCCCGATCTACCAGACCTTCAGCGACGGGGCCGCCTACTTCAAGTACAGCCAGGGCACCCGGGACGGCCTCGACGCGATCGACTGGGCCAAGTACCACGGATTCAAGGACGGCAGCCGCATCTACTTCGCCGTCGACTACGACGCGTTCGACCACGAGGTGACCTCCAACATCCTTCCGCACTTCAGGGGGATCTCCCGGGCGGTGCAGGAGAACTCCCGCTACCGGGTCGGCATCTACGGGCCGCGCAACGTGTGCCGCAGGGTGCGCGAGGCCGGGTACACCGACGCGAGCTTCGTCTCCGACATGTCCAGCGGGTTCTCCGGGAACCTGGGCTTCCCCATGCCCGGGGACTGGGCCTTCGACCAGATCGCCACCGTCACCGTGGGAACCGGTGCCGGAGCCATCGAGATCGACAAGAACATCGCCTCCGGACGAGACGTCGGGCAGAGCAGCTTCGACCCCGGCGCGGACACCGCGGGACTGGACGTCGACTTCAACGCGACGTACCGCGCGGCCATGCTCCAGGAGGTCCGCTCGTACCTGGAGTCCATCGGCGTCCCCGAGACGGGTGGCGACGGCTGGACCGACACGGACTGGGCGACCCTGGGGGGCATCTCCAACACCAACGCGTTCGACCTGGTCCTCGCCGCCGACTGGCTGTTCACCTCGCTGGCCCGGCAGCTCAGGGTGCGCAAGGCCCTGATCCAGGCCCCGGTGCTGTGGGAGCTGCGCAAGTTCAACCCGCTGGACATCGCCTCCGACACGGCGGTCAAGACCGGCGTGGACGACGACTGTTCCACCGGCTGGGGCCAGATCAAGGGCAGGGTGGCGATCGAGGCCAGGAACCACTGCGTCCAGCAGGGCATCATCAACGGCTCGATCCTGGGGGAGCGGGACCTGGAATCGGTGTGGGCCCAGCTGCACGAGGACTCGATCTACAACATCAAGTCGGTGGCCTACCTCACGATCTACAACGCCCACCAGATCAACCTGCCCAGACCGGGGCCGAACACCAGCGAGGGTGACTCCGAGAGGATCCTCAGCCGCTACAACGGTCCCCCCTTGACGAATGAGGGGAAACCGAACCTGCCCGCCCTGAAGTACGGCCGTGAACTCGTGGGCCTGTACCGGGTGTTGGAGAAGTACTACCGGCTTTCCCGCAATGGCTGACGTGAAGGGGACGAACAGCGTGACAACTGACATGACAGGCATGACACGACGTGATGTCGTCAGGCACACCGCGGTCCTCGGCACCGTCACCCTGGTGGGCGGCGGCTCCGTTCTGGCCCTGCCCGCCGGGGCGGTGGCCGCGGGGAGACCCGGGTCCGACGACGCCCCGAAGCGGCCGACATCGCCCAACGGCTGGGAGCTGGAGGAGAAGGCCAACGACGTCTCCACGGTGTGGACCCGGCCCGTTCCGGGCACCGGCCTCGACATGGACGTACGCATCGGAGACGTGGAGACGGTCCTCGTGCACGTCGTCCGGCGCTTCCACTACGAGATCGACGAACTCCGCAAGGGAGACCTGGCCGGCTGGCGCGCACCGGCCCGGGTGCAGCTGAAGCGGGCGGAGGGCAACCAGGCGTCCGGCACCGCCGTTGCGATCCGGCCGGGCTCCTACCCGCCCGGAGCCGGGGAAGGGTTCTACTCGCCCCAGCTCATGGTGATCCGCGACATCCTCGCCGAGTGCGACGGCGTCGTGCGGTGGGGCGGGGACGACGACCGCCCGTACGAGGCGCTGTTCTCCATCGACGTACCGCCCGGTGACAAGCGGCTGACGGCCCTCGTGGCCAGGCTGCGGACCTGGGCGGACGAGCCCGGAGCCGGCCCGGGGACCCAGGTGGACTTGACCGACACCAAGCGCCGCAAAGCCGCCACCGCGCTGGAACGGCGGCAGAGGAAGACCGCCTGACACCGTACGTCCGGCACCGGCAGATGGCCGTGGATCCGAGTGATCCACGGCCACCTGCCGTACGCCCCTGGCGGCGCTGACGGCCGGGCCCGTGGACTCGTTCATCTAGAATGACGGCCAACGCGCTTGTATGCGCGTGGAGTTGAGTTCAACGCCAGGGAGAACATCCATGGGCGCCACAGAGACCGTAGGCACACCGGAGGCGGGCTCCGAACCGGACGCCCTGACCGCGGGGCCGACGGTGCCACGCCTGGTGCTGGGGGCACGACTGCGCCGGCTGCGGGAGGAACTGCACTTCTCCCGGGAGGAGGCGGGCGAGGCCATCCGCGCCTCCCAGTCCAAGATCAGCAGAATGGAGTGGGGCCGGCACGGGTTCAAGATGCGTGACGTGGCCGATCTCCTCACGCTCTACGGAGTCACGGACGAGGCCGAGCGCGCCACCTTGCTGGCTCTGGCCAGACAGGCCAACACCCCTGGCTGGTGGCAGCCGTACAACGACGTGGTGCCCGCCTGGATGCAGGCCTACCTCGGGGCCGAACAGGCGGCGAGCCTCATCCGCTGCTTCCAGCCCCAGGTCGTTCCCGACCTGCTGCAGATTCCCGACTACGCTCGCGCCGCCATCCGGCTCAGCTGCCCGGAGGCCTCCGCGGAGGAGATCGACCGGCGGGTCACCCTGCGCATGAAGCGTCGGCGGATCCTGCACAGGCAGGGAGCGGCTCAACTGTGGGCCGTGATCGACGAGGCGGCGCTGCGTCGTCCGGTGGGCGGCACCGCCACGATGCGTGCCCAGCTTCAGCACCTCATCGAGATCTGCCAACTCCCGCAGGTCACCGTACAGATCGTGCCGTTTCTCGCCGGTGGTCACGCCGCGGCCGGCGGTCCGGTCACCATCGTGCGCCTGCCCGGCGGTCTGCTGCCCGACATGGTGTATCTGGAACAGCTCGCCAGCGCCGTCTATCCCGACAAGCCGAGTGAGATCGAGTACTACTGGGGTGTCCTGAACCGCGTGGTCGTCCAGGCCGATTCGCCGGACGCGACGTGCACGATCCTCCATCGCATCCTTCAGGAGACCTGACCCGAGCGGATCAGGACTCGCGATGGCGGAGCGAACGCGTGCCGGTCGTCGCGCCCGGCGACCGCCACGGCGGCGGCGTACGCCAAGTGGGCCGCCGGGCGGGGGACTTCAGCGCTTGAGGGCGACGCCTCCGTACTGATGCACTTCCGCCGGGAGACCCAGGGCCTCGGTGTCAGGACGCCAGCGCGAGCACGATGCCACGCCGGGTTCGAGCAGTTCCAGACCGTCGAAGTAGCGCTCGATCTGCGCGGGGCTGCGCAGGATGTACGGGATCGAGCCACCCTCGTTGTACTGCCTGATGGCATCGACATAGGCGTCGCTGGTGTCGGTGCTGTCGTACTGCACGAGGAAGCTGCCGGAGGGCAGACCGTCCACCAACTGCCGCACGATCGAACGCGCTTCGTCGTGGTCCTCGATGTGGCCGAGGATGCCCATCAGCATGAGGGCGACCGGCTGGTCGAAGTCCAGCGTCTTCGCCGCTTCCCGCAGGATCGTGCTCGGGTCGCGCAGATCGGCGTCGACGTAGTTGGTGACACCCACCGAGCTGCTGACCAGCAGCGCGCGGGCGTGTGCGAGCACCAAGGGGTCGTTGTCGACGTAGACGATCCGGCACTCCGGGGCCACCCGCTGGGCGATCTCATGGGTGTTGTCCACGTTCGGCAGCCCGGTGCCGATGTCCAGGAACTGCCGGATTCCCTCCTCGGCGGCCAGATGACGGACTGCGCGGGCGAGAAAGTACCGGGCGGCGCGGGCTCCTGTCTCGATCCCCGGGAAAATGTCGCGGAAGGCGTCACCGGCTATGCGGTCGACCTCGTAGTTGTCCTTGCCGCCCAGCCAGTAGTTCCAGATCCGGGCCGATTGCGGCACGGTGGTGTCGATCTTGGCGAGTGCCTCCTGGTCGGAGTTCTCTCGTGCATCAGTCATGGACACTCCTGTTGTGTACGTATGTGTGTACGTAGTGCGAGAACCGCGAACCTGTCGGGCACCAGTCGTGGAGAGCCACGTTATTCCCCGGGTTTGGATCATGTAAATCCACCGGCCCAACCTGTCCGTGCTTCGTCGGCCAATGACTTGATTGCGTTCTCCGGGCGGGCCGAAAGTCGACATCCGTGCCGTCACTTCACAGAACGCGCACAGAAGTTCATGAGCCCTTTAGGTTTCAAGCGTTACGCTCGCCGACAGTCGAGTGGTCGATGTCGGCGCCCCACCCGCCGCGGCCCTCGCCCCCCAGAGGCACAGGAGATTCGGCGTGCGTGACGGCGACGTAGTGGTGATCGGCGGCGGCTATGCGGGCGTCCGCCTGGCGAAACGGCTGGACGGCACGGCGCGGGTCACGCTGGTCGATCGCAAAGAGGTCTTCTTCCATCGCATCGCCTCCCTGCGCGCCGGTGTGCGCCCGGAATGGACCATGGCCCCGTTCATCCCGTACGACCGGCTCCTCGGCAACGGCCGGGTGGCGGTGGGCAAGGCCGTCCGTGTCGACACCGCCGAGCGGGAGGTGGTGCTGGCCACCGGCGAGCGCCTCCCGTACGACGTCGTGGTGATCGCGACCGGCGCCGACTATCCGGAACCGGCCCGCTTCTCCGGCACCACCGCGGAGGAGGCGGCCAAGTCGTTCGCCGGACACCAGCAGAACGTCGCCACCGCCGATCATGTCCTTGTCGTCGGCGGCGGACCCTCCGGTGTCGAACTGAGCGCCGAGATCCGCCTGGCCCGGCCGGACGCCCGGGTCACGCTCGCCCACTCCGGCCCGACCCTGCTCCACTCCACGGGCAGCGAGCGGGCGGGGCGCAAGGCCCTCGCCTGGCTGGAGTCCCACGACGTGGAGGTGCGGCTCGACTCGTTCATGTCCCCGGGCCACGACTTCGGTACGTACCGCGACGCGCGCGGGAACGTGGTGGAGGCCGACCGCTCCTTCTGGGCGACGGGCACCACCCCCAACACGCTCTGGCTGCGCCTGGCCGGCCACGGTGACTGGCTGAACGCGAGCGGGCATGTGAAGGTCGACCGGATGCTCCGGGCCGAGGGCCGACTGGATGTATTCGCGGTCGGCGACGTGAACGACGCGAGCGAGCTCAAGATCACCCCCGCCGCGCTCGCGCAGGCGGACCTCGCCGCCCACAACATCCGCGCCTACCTGGGCAGTTCGGGCAAACACCGCACGCAGTCCCGCTCGTACCGGCCGATCCACCGCACCCCGCTCATCGTGCCGTTCGGCCAGGCGGACGGAGTGACCATGCTGCCCGTGCTCGGCGGCGAGACCGCGGTACTCGGCGGACGCACCACCACCCTGGCCAAGGCCAAGACCCTCATGACCCCCTATATGAGACGCCAACTGGGGTACTCCGCGGCCTGACACGCGACGCGCGGTCCCGCACACGAACGACGATGTCACGGTGGCACCCGTCGTTCGCCCACGTATGTGCCCTGGGGTAAGGTCCCCACGTTTCCAACTACCGGCTGAAGGCGAGCCGGTACGGGGAGTGCGGAAGGGCGGCAAGACGATGGAATCCCAGTTGGGCGACGGCGGATCCGTGGACCTGGACGGCACACCGCTGGAGGCGATGACTCCCGAGCCGCTGCTCACCCGGGACTACGAGACGCGCCCCTCGCTGGTGTACGAACGGCTGAGGCAGCGTCACGGCCCGGTCGCGCCGGTCGATCTCCTCGGCGTACCCGCCTGGTTGGTCCTCGGCTACCGCGAGGCACTCGATGTGCTCCAGGACGACGACGGATGGCCGAAGGGCCTGGAGAACTGGCGGGCCCGCTCGGAGGGCCGTGTGCCCTCCGACTGGCCGCTCGGGCCGTCCCTGGAGGTCAACCACATCCTGATCCAGGGCGGCCCCGGATACCCGCAGTTGCGATCTGCGTGGGACACGGCTCTCAGGCCGTTCCAGGACCCCCGCCATCCCCAGGCCAAGAAGCTCAAGACGGCCGTCACCGCCTACGCCGACGAACTGATCACCCTGGTGGGCCAGGCCGGCGGAACGGGCCTCGCGGACCTGTCCGCCCAGTTCTCCCGGCCCCTGCCGCTGATGGTGGCAAGTCACCTGCTCGGCTTCCCCGGTTCACAGGGCGACGACGCGCTGATGGACATGTGGCGGGTCCTGGACGCCGGTCCGGACGCGGAGCCCGCCCTGGATCGCCTGCTGGCGACGCTGGCGGAACTGGCCGCGATGAAGCTGAAGACGCCGGGGGACGACTTCCCCTCGCACCTGCTCGCCGCACACCCGGACCTCTCGCTCGACGAGTTGGCCCGTGAGCTGTTCATGCTGCTGGGCATGACGTCCGACCATGTCGGCATCCTCATCTCCAACACGGTGGTCGAGGTCCTCTCGGGAGACGGCGGTGCGCGAGCCAGCCTGTCCGCCGGGATGGTCAGGGAGACCATGAACCGGGTGGTCATGCGAAAGCCGCCGCTGGTGAACTTCGTGCCGCGCTTCGCCGCCAAGGACACCCCGCTCGGGAACTACACGATCCGCGCGGGCGACCCGGTCTGGGTCTCCTCGGCGGCGGCGCACGCCGACCCGCTCTTCGCCGACAGCGCGGCGAAGAGCACCACCGTCAGCACTCGGGCGCATCTGTCCTGGGGCGCGGGCCGCCGTCAGTGCCCGGCGCGCGAACTCGCGTCCACGGTCGCGGCGGTCGGGGTGAGCCGCCTGTTCGAGCGGTTCTCCCACCTCGACCTCGCCCTCCCCGTCGACCAACTCCCGTGGCGCTCCTCGCCCTTCATGCGGGGCCTGCGCTCGCTGCCCGTACGGTACGAACTCGCCTCGATGCCCGACCAGCCGCCGGTGCCCGATCAGCCGTCGGCGCACGACCCGGCGGCGGAATCCACCGAGACGGCGCTGCCGGATCCCTCCGCCCGACAGCGCTCATCACTGTGGCGCTATCTGACGAGCCTGATCCGCACCGGCCGCTGACGCCGGGGCGCGGGTGACGGCCTCACCTCAACTGCCGCACCGCGCGCCCCATCCTGTCCAGCGCCTCGCGCAGGACGGCCGGTGACGCGGCGAAGTTGAGGCGTACGCATCCCGCGCCGCCGGTGCCGAAGACATGGCCGGAGCTGAGGGCGACGCGGGCTTCGTCGAGGAACATTTGCGCCGGTCCGGCGAGGTCGGCCACGACGCCCGGGCCGGTGGCTTGGGGTTCGTCGTGCAGTCCCAGCCGTGTGCAGTCCAGCCAGGCCAAGTAGGTGCCCTGGGGCGGCAGATACCGGATGCCGGGGAGATGTTCCTCGATGAGCCGGCCCAGCAGGGTTCGGTTCGCGTCGAGCCCGCCCAGCAGTTCGTCGAGCCAGTCCCCGCCGTCCTGGAACGCGGCCGTATGGGCGAGGATCCCGAGATGGCTGGGCCCGTGACCCACTTCCTCGGGCATCCGGCGAAGGTCCGCGGCAGACTCTTCACCCGCGATGGCCAGGGCGGCTTTGAGCCCGGCGAGGTTCCACGCCTTGGAGGCGGACATCAGGGCGAAGCCGTTCTCGGACCCGGACACACTGAGGAACGGCGTGAACGTGGCGCCCGGCAGTACGAGCGGCGCGTGGATCTCGTCCGAGACCACACGGACGCCGTGCCGACGGGCGAGTGCGGCGACGGCCTCGAGTTCCTGGCGGGTGTGCACGACACCGCTCGGGTTGTGCGGATTGCACAGCAGAAACGCCGGACATCGGCCGTGCCGCCGCGCCCGTACGAATGCGTCCTCCAGGGCATCGAGGTCCATACGCAGGTCGGGTCCGAGGGGAGCCTCGATCACCTCGCGGGCGTCGTGGCTGACGAACGCGTAGAACGGCGGATAGACGGGCGAGCACACGACGACGGCATCGCCGGGGTCGGTGATGAGACGCAGAACCTCGACGATGCCCAGCATGACGTCGGGCACGATGGCCGTGTTCTCGACGCGAAAGCCGCCCCACTGCCAGCGGTCGGCCGCGAAGGCGGCCAGGGCCTCGGCGTAGGCGGTCCCGTGCGGGTACCCGGTGTCGCCGAGGCCGATGGCTCTGTGCAGCGCGTCGGCGACGCAGGGAGCCAGCGGAACGTCCATCTCCGCCACCCACAGGGGCAGTACGTCCTCGGGATGGACGCGCCACTTCATGCTGGTACGCCTGCGCAACTGCTGCAGGGACACCTGCACGAGTGGATCGGTCCGCCCGGTTTCGGCGTCCTCGGATGCTGCCTGCCTCGTCGTTTCGGTCACGCGATCCTCCAACGTCCGGGCGAGCACGATGAGACCGTGCCGCTATCGTTCGCCCATGAAAGCAGCGGTGCACAACCGGTACGGTCCGCCCGGAGTGATCCGGGTCGCCGAGGTGGCCGAGCCATCGATCGGGGACCACGACGTTCTGGTGAGGGTGCACGCGACGACGGTCAACCGCACGGACTGTGCCTACCGGGCGGCCAGTCCCTTCTTCGTACGCGTATTCACCGGCCTTGTCCGGCCCCGGCGTACGGTGCTCGGGACCGAGTACGCGGGAGTGGTGGAAGCGGTCGGCAGCGGTGTCACGTCCTTCGAGGCCGGCGACCGGGTGTTCGGCTACAACGAGGGCCGGTTCGGAACCCATGCCGAGTACCTGTCGGTTCCGCACGACGGCGCCATCGCGACCATGCCGAGCGGTGTGACCTTCGAGAAGGCCGCTCCCGGTACCGAGGGATCCCACTACGCGCTGGCCTTCGTCAACAAGGCGGGCGTCCGACCCGGACAGGACGTCCTCGTGTACGGCGCGACCGGCGCCATCGGCTCGGCAGCCGTGCAACTCCTCAAACACCATGGAGCCACCGTGACCGCGGTGTGCGACGGGCCGCACATGGAACTGGTCAAGGGGCTGGGCGCGGACCGGGTCGTGGACCACACGGCCCAGGACTTCACCCGGGACGAGCAACGGTATGACGCGGTGTTCGACGCCGTCGGCAAGAGCACGTTCGGCCGCTGCAAGCGGCTGTTGAAGCCCGGCGGGGTCTATCTGTCGTCGGACCTGGGCCCCTGGTGTCAGAACCTTCTCCTGCCACTCGTCACGCCTCTGTTCCGCGGCAGGAAAGTCAAGTTCCCCTTTCCGAAGCAGGACCAGGAGATGGCGCGGTATTTCCGGGCCCTGATGGAGTCGGGAGAATTCAGTCCGGTCATCGACCGACGGTATCCACTGGAGCGGATCGTCGACGCCTATCGGTATGTCGAGACGGGCCAGAAGATCGGCAATGTCGTCATCGTCGTCGTACCGCCGACCTGACCGGTGACGGTGAGCGTCACGCCTGGACCGTCGGGCGAACGTTGATCTCGCCGATCTCGACGTCGGCGGGCTGCTCGATGGCGAAGGCCACCGCGCGGGCGACCGCCGCCGGAGGGATACCGATCGCGTCCATGTTCTTGCGCGTCTGCTCGCGGACGTGCGGGTCTGCCATGGAGTCGGCGAGGTCGGTGCGGATGTAGCCCGGCGAGATGGCTGTCGTGCGCACAACTCCGTCGGTGGACTCCTTGCGCAGCCCCTCGTGGACCGTGCGTACCGCGTTCTTCGTCGCCGCGTAGACGGCCATCGAGGGGGACACGGACAGGCCGGCCACGGAGACGATGCTCACCAGGTGGCCCGAGCCCTGCTCACGGAAGGCGGGCAGCGCGGCGGCGATGCCGTTGAGCGTGCCGCGAAGGTTGACGTCGATCATGGCCGACCAGCCTTCGGTGTCGAGATCGGCCACCGGGCTGATCGGGGCGATGCCGGCGTTGTTCACCAGGACGTCGACACGGCCGTACTGGGCGACCGTGGTGGCGACCAGACGCCGCAGGTCCTCGGCCTTGGTGACGTCGACGACGCACGTGACGGCGCGGCCGCCCTGCTCCCTGATGTCCCGCGCTATGGCGTCGATGCGCTCGCTGCGGCGCGCCGAGAGGACGACCGCGGCGCCGCGCTCGGCGAGCAGCCGGGCCGTGGCTTCGCCGATGCCGCCACTCGCCCCGGTGATGGCGACGATCTTGCCGTGAAGGGAAAGCACTACTGCCTCCAAGTAAAGTGGACACGTGTCCGGTGCGTGTTCCAGCCTACCGGACACGTGTCCACTTGTCGGAGGCGGAGCATTCAGGAGAGACCTATGAGTACGCCGGCACGCCGTCCGGACGCGGAGCGGAACCGGACCCGCATCCTGGAGGCCGCCCGTGCGGCCCTCGCCGAGTCCAGCCACGTCCACCTCAACGAGATCGCCAAGCGCGCCGGTGTGGGACAGGGAACGCTGTACCGGAACTTCCCCAACCGCGAGGCACTCCTCGCCGAGGTCTACCGGCGCGACGTCGAGGAACTCGTGACGGCTTCCTCCGCCCTGCTGGCGGACCACGAGCCCGTCGAAGCCCTGCGTCGCTGGCTCGACCGAGTGATCGACTACGCCGAGATCAAGCGCGGCGTCCTGGCGGCGCTGGAGCCGGCCGCCTGGCAGGACCTCGTCGCCCACAGCCACAACCCCATCGAAGGCGCCCTGGGTCACCTGCTGGACGCAGGGAAAGCGGCCGGTTCCATTCGCACGGACGTCGACGCCCACGGGGTCCTCCTGCTCATCGCCTACCTAGGCCGACTGAACCGGGACGAGTGGGAGTCGAAGGCGAGGCCTCTGATGAGCGTCATCCTCGACGGCCTTCGCCGACGGGATGCGGACCGGTGAGGGCGGGGGAGAGGGCAAGCGTCGCGGATAGGGGCGGACGGCGTCCGACCGAACCAGGTGAGGGCGCGCTCGGCAAGGCGCTCGCCGGGCTGACCCGGGGCGATCGAGCAGCGGAGCCGCGGTGGCGGTCCGCCTTCCACGTCCACTGAACCGCCGAGGTCTCAGACTTCACACCGGCGCGGCTCTCACACTCGCACGGCAGACCCGCGTTCGCTCATCTGCGGTGCGCACAGCACCCGCTTCTTCCGCACCCGCTTGCCCTCGATCGCCGCGACCGTCAGCCGTGCCGCCTCCGCCGCGATCTGGGTCAGCCCCCAGTCCACGGTGGTCAGCGGTGGCGTGAGCACCCGCGACACCGGGTGGTTGTCGAAGCCGACCACGGAGACGTCCCGGCCCACCTCCAGTGAGGCTTCGGCCGCGGCCGCGTACACCCCGTACGCCAGTGAGTCCGAGAAACAGAACACGGCCGTCGCGGGGTGGGCCCCCTCCAGGACGCCGCGCGCCACCGCCGTCGCCTCGCCCAACTCCTGCGGGCAGGGGACCAGTTCGGCCTGGAGCCCGAGGCGGTCGGCCGCCTCGCGGACGTACACGTCGGCGGGCCGGTCCGGGGTGCTCGGGCGGGTCGGGGTCAGAACGGTCACCCGGCGGTGGCCGAGGCCGTGCAGATACTCCAACACGGCGTCGATGCCTGCCCGGTTGTCGAAGATGACCTGGCCGGCCGTGCGGGCCCGGCTCAGCGAGTCGCCGACGGCCACCACCGGGAGCGAGTCCGCGATGGTGGCCCAGCCCTTCGCGGAGGGGTTCACGGGAGACACCAGCAGCGCGTCGACCCGCTGGTCGCGCAGCTGCTTGGCGAGGGCCAGTTCACGGTCGGGGTCGCCGCCCGCGTCGAGGATCAGCGCGTAGCGGTCACCGGCCAGCAGCTCCCGGCCGATGGCCGCCATCAGCTGCTGCTGCCAGAGGTCCTGGAGATCGCCCGCTAGGACGCCGACCATGCTGGTTCGGCCGCTGACCAGTGCGCGGGCGATGGGGTCGGCCTCGTAGCCGAGTTCGGCCGCGGCCTGGCGCACCCGTTCCTCGGTCTCCTTGGAGACGTGTTTGCCGCGCAGGGCGTAAGAGACGGCGGCGGTGGAGAGGCCCGTGGCCTCGGCCACCTCCCTGAGGGTGGTGCGTTTGCTGGGCCTGGCCATGCCCGGAAGCCTACCGGGAGGCGTCCGCAATGTGGGCACACGGCCCGCCGGGCGCCGTCGTCGTCCCGTCAGTGCTCGGGTCCGTACTCGGGCGCCGCTCCTGGGCGGGGCCCGTCGCCGCCGGAGGCATGCTTGACAGGCCCGCTTGTTAATCGCTTAAGTTAACCGTATAAGTGAAACGCTTAACCTGGGTTGACCGCCCCTCCTTACCCTTTGCCAGGATCTTTGCCAGCCCGAGGACCGCCGAGTGCCCACCGACGTCCACCAGCACATCTGGCCAACCGACTTCATCGAGTTGCTGCGCTCCCGCACCACACCGCCGTACCTCGACGGCTGGACCCTGCACGCGGGCGGCGAACCGCCCTACGAGGTCGACCCGGCCGACCACGACATCACGGCCCGTACGCGTCTTGCCGCCACCGACGGTCTCGGCCTCGCCCTGGTGTCCCTGCCCAGCCCCCTCGGCATCGAGTACCTGCCGCCCGCCGAGGCCGCCCCGCTCCTGGAGGCGTTCCACGACGGAGCCCTCGCACTCCCGGCCCCCTTCGGCGTCTGGGCCTCTCCCTGCCTGTCGGCACCGGACCCCGAGGCCGTCGAACGCGAACTCAGGCGGGGCTGCGTGGGCCTCCAACTCCCCGCCACAGCCCTCCTCGACGCGGCCGGCTGGACCCGGTGCGCCCCGTTCCTCGACGTCCTCGCCCGCCACGGCAAACCCCTCTTCATCCACCCGGGCGCGGTCAGGTCCACTCCCGACGCCCCTCCTTGGTGGCCCGCCCTGGTCCCGTACGTGCACCAGATGCACGCGTCCTGGTTCGCCTTCCGCGCCTTCGGCCGCGCCCGCCACCCGCGCCTGCGCGTCTGCTTCGCCGCCCTCGCGGGTCTCGCCCCGCTGCACGGCGAACGGCTCGCGATCCGTGGCGGAGGGCGGGGCCAGGTCGACTTCGACGCGTTCTACGAGACCTCCTCCTACGGAACTCGCGCCGTGGACGCGGTCGTTCGTGCCGTCGGCATCGACGTGGTCGTCGGCGGCAGCGACCGCCCGTACGCACCTCCCGTCATCCCCGACCTCGGCGCGGCCGCCGCCGTCCACGCCCTGCGCACCACCAACCCCGCCCGCCTCCTGTACGGCCACGCCTGATCCGTGTCCCCGTGGCGGACCCGACCCGAAGGGAGCCCCTCATGACGTACGAGTCCCTGCCCGACCGCACCCTCGACAAGCGCGAACTCCAAGCCCTCGTCGACGACCTCGCCACCCGCCCCGACCTCTGGCGCGAACAGGTCGCCTTCTCCGACGAACAGCGGCACTACGCGTCCTTGTACCGTGACGAGTACGTCGACGTCTGGCTGCTCTGCTGGACCCGGCAGAACGACACAGGCTGGCACGACCACGACATCTCCTCCGGCGCCGTCGGCATCGTCCAGGGCGCGCTCCACGAGTCCAACCCGCGCATCGGCGGCAGTCACCTGTCCGTCACCGTCGCCACCGGCGAGTCATTCTGCTTCGGCCCCGAGCACATCCACCGGCTCACCGGCGCCACCGACGACGCCGTCTCGATCCACGCCTACTCGCCACCTCTGTGGCGCCTCGGCCAGTACGACATCACGGAGGACGGCCTGATGCGCCGCATCTCCGTGTCGTACGCCGACGAGCTCCGCCCACTGGACACCCCGGCGGCCTGAGGCGGACCGTCTCGACCGATCGGCCTCAGCTCTGAACTCGATCGAGAGGAGTACTGACGGCGAGAGCCTCATCGAGCCTCGCGACCACGGCGGCGGCGATGGACGGGGCATGGCTCGCAGCCCACGCCTCAACTGCGCCGAGAAAGCCGACGAGCCGATCCTGAACCGAGTCCAGGAGCCCCGGCAGTTGAGCCAGGGGGAGATCGATGGGGAGACCCTCGGGCCGATCCCCGTCGGGCCACAACCGGGCGACCGCCCCGGCATGCTCGATGCCCGGCGTGGGATCGTGGCCGAGCCACGGCTCGCCGCCGCTCATCAGATCCAGCCAGTCCCGCCAGTTCTCCAGACCGGAACAGCATCCGGGCACCACGGTGACCCCGGTGGCCGTGTCCCGGATCCGCAGGCCGCCGGGAGCAATGATGCACTCGGTGGCCAACAGACGCCCGACCTGCTCCAGACTGTCCTTCGGCGCGCGAGGCCGCCGCTGGCGCTGCCCCTTGTTATAGGTCGTCAGAACTGCCATGGCAGTGCCGAGTTCGCGTGAGGACAGCTCGCCCGACAGGGCCAGGAGCCGATCCGGAGGCGAGTCGGCAAGGGGCCACAGAGCGAAGTCGGCGGCCACGTAGGTCTCCAGTACGGCATCCACGATCAGCACGCCTCCAGTCTCTCCCCTGGTTGGGGAGCGGGTGACCACGGTGGCGGCCCGACCTTGCTCGGGTCGGCTGCATCGGTTAACGTGAAACCAAATGGTTGTACGTACTGAATCCGCCGAGCGAGCCGATCGCATCTTTCATGCCTTGGGCGATGCGACGCGGCGCGAGATCGTGGCTCTCACCCTGGCCGGTGAGTACTCGGTATCGGACCTCGCGCGGCGGTTCCCGATGAGCTTCGCGGCCGTGCAGAAGCATGTGGCGGTCCTGGAACAGGCCGGGCTGGTCACCAAGGAGCGGCAGGGGCGGGAGCAGCGGGTTCGCGGCAACGCGGACTCCCTGCGGGAAGCCCATCGGCTGCTGGACCAGCTGGCAGATGTGTGGCGTGGACGGATCGACCGGATCGGCACGATCATTGCCGATTCCGAGCCTGATTCGGATCCCGCCCCTCACCCCCGAGAAGGCAAGGAGCACTCTCATGACCGTGATCGACGTTCAGAAGAACCCTGAAGCCCTCGCGTTGACGATCACCGCGCGGTTCGACGCGTTGCCGGCCCGGGTGTGGCAGGTCTGGGAGGACCCTCGGCAGTTGGAGCGGTGGTGGGGGCCGCCGACCTATCCCGCGACAGTCGTCGACCATGACCTGAGCCCCGGCGGGGCGGTCACGTACTTCATGACCGGGCCCGAAGGTGACAAGCACTACGGGTGGTGGCGTGTCCTGACGGTCGACAGTCCGCACCGGCTGGAGTTCGAGGACGGGTTCGCCGACGACTCCGGCAAGCCCAACCCGGACATGCCGACCATGATCGTCCGCGTGCGGCTCACGGCGGAAGGCGAGTCGGCCACTCTGATGACGGTCGAGAGCACGTTCCCCACCGCCGAGGCGATGGAACAGCTGGTGTCCATGGGTATGGCCGAGGGCATGACCGCAGCCATGGGCCAGATCGACACCCTGCTGGCCGACCCCACGACCTGACGGCCGAGTGGGTCATGGTTCGGTCGGCACGCAGAGCACCGGCACGCTCGACAGGTGCAGCAGCTTGTGGGGAGTGGAGCCCAGCAGCGCCCCGCGCATCGGGCTCTCTCCCCAGCTGCCGACCACGATGAACCTCGCCCCGTGCCGTGACGCGGCGTCGATCAGCGCCTGGGCCGGCTTCTGGTCGATGATTTCGACCGTTGTCCGTACGTCGGCCTCGTCGGCCACCCTGACGGCGTGGTCGAGTGCGACGCGTCCGGCCTCGCGGACGGCTTCATGGTGAGCCCCGTACTCCTCGCCCAAGGTTCCCGGAGCCGCGGCGCCGTAGACCAGCACGAGCGGCTCGTCGAACGCGGCGGACACCTCGATCGCGACGCGCAGCGCACGTGTCGCGCCCGGCGACTCGTCGTATCCGAGGACAACCGACATCTCAGGACTCCTTGCCGTGGACGAGATCGGCGTCGGCCACACCAGGGCGTTCCGACCAGAAGACCGGCGACATCAGCCGCCGTACGACCATGAGCACCACCCCGATGAGGGCGATCCCGATGCCGATGACGAGCGGGGGACCCAGCCCGAACCACGAGACCCCGCTGTAGGAGTTCTCGGGGTCGGCCATGTCGGAGACCGATTCCACCAGCAGCCACGTCAGCAGACCGGCGCCGACCAGCGGGCCCAGGCCGATGAGTACGAAGAAGCGCACGCTCTCGGTCAGATGGCGGCGGTAGTAGACCGCACAGGCGACACCTGTGAGCGCGTAGTAGAACGCGATCAGCAACGACAGCGCGGTGAGCGAGTCGAAGAGAGCGTTGGCGCTGATCTGGTTGACGATGACGTACCAGGCGATGGCGATGCCGGCGACCCACCACGTGCTCACGTCCGGGGTGCGGAACCGCGGGTGGATGTGTGCGAAGTGTTCGGGCAGCGCGTGACGGCGTGCCATGGACAGCGCAGTGCGTGACGCCGGGATGATCGTCGTCTGCGTCGACGCCAGCGCCGACGTCGACACGGCAAGCAGCACGACCCAGTCCCAGCCGCCCATCACCTCGGTGGCGAGCAGGGCGAAGACGAACTCCTCCTCGTCGGCGTTCTCGGCGAGGAAGGTCGTTCCGGCGTAGGCCACGACCGCGAAACCGACCGACAGATAGGTCACCAGCAGTACGACCGTCGACCAGATGCCCGCCTTGCCGGGAGCGGTGGCGGAGTTCTCGACCTCCTCGGTGAGATTGACCGCCGACTCCCAGCCCCAGTAGATGAACACCCCCAGCAGCAGCGCTCCGGTCAGCGGCGCGCCGCCGGCCCCGAAGGGGTCCAGCCACTTGAAGGCGGGGTCGATGGAGTCGAACGTGCTGGTGCCTGCGTAGACCCGGTAGAGCGCCACCACGACGAAGGCGAGCAGACAGGCGACCTGCGCGAGGATGAGAACGTTCTGCACCTTGGCCGACACCTCGGTGCCGACGACGCACACGGCCGTCATCACCAGGATGAGCAGCACCGTGAGCAACTGGCGTACGAAGTCGTTGTCGGCCCAGCTGTCGAGGCCGAAAGCCAGCAGGGCGAAGCTCACGGCCACGTCCGCCAGCGATCCGACGACCAGAACGCCGGTCATCGCGATGGCCCATCCGCCGAGCCAGCCGGCCCACGGCCCCATGGCCCGGGTGACCCACGAGAAGGTCGTACCGCAGTCCTGGTCGACCTTGTTGAGGTAGTAGAACGCCGACGCGATCAACAGCATCGGCACGAACGACGCGACCATCACGCCCGGGGCGTAGATGCCCACCAGCGCCACGATCGGACCGATGACCGCCGCCAGCGAGTACGCCGGGGAGGTGGAGTTGAGACCGATGACGAGCGCGTCGACGAAGCCGATCGCGTTGGCCTTCAACCCGACAGGTGGGGGTGCGTCCGCAGTGTCGTTGGCCATGTTCCCTCGCTCCGGTTGTGCGTGAATCCATACAACAGGGCGTTGTGGAACTTTTTACGCTATTGAGGGCCTCCTGGATACGCATGTCACCTGGGTAGGCGTCCGCCTACGTGTCCTCGCGCATGCCCCACGGGGACCCGTACTCCGTCAGCAGGTCGAGGAACGGCCGGGGCGGCAGTGCCTCGGGGCCGAGCACCCCGCTGCCGTGCCAGGCTCCCGACGCGATGAGTTCGAGAGCGGCCACGGGGTTGATCGCGGTCTGCCAGACCACGGCCTGGGAGCCGTACTCCCGCATCGACCACTGGTTGTCGACCACGTGGTAGAGGTAGACCTCCCGGGGCCGGCCGTCCTTGGTGCCCTTGACCCACGTACCCGCGCACGTCTTGCCGTGCATACGGTCCCCGAGGCCGGCCGGGTCGGGCAGACAGGCGGCGACCACGTCCCGCGGGGAGACCGTGACCTTGCCCGTTCCCGCGCCGGTGCCGCCGTTCACGGTGACCGGATCGGTGCGGTCCAAGCCCAGTTTGTGCAGGGTCTGGAGGACGCCGATGAACTCGTCGCCGAGACCGTACTTGAAGGTGACCCGCCGGGCCTTCAACCACCGGGGGACCAGCAGCACTTCCTCGTGCTCGACGTTGACGCACTCCACCGGCCCGATGCCCTCCGGGAAGTCGAAGACCTCCGGCTCGCTGAAGGGCGGCGTGGTGAACCAGCCCCGCTCCGCTTCGTAGACGACCGGTGGGTTGAGGCATTCCTCGATGGTCGTCCAGATGCTGAAGGAGGGGGCGAAGTCGTAGCCGTCCACGACCAGGTTGGCGCCGTCGCGGATGCCGATCTCCTCGATCTCGTCGAAGAGGACGTCGGCGGCGTAACGGGCGAAGACATCCGACATGCCCGGCTCCACACCCATGCCGACCAGCGCGAGCCGGCCCGCCGCCTCCCACTCGGCGGACCGCGCGAACTGCTCGTCGCCCAGTTTCACGCCGAACTCCTCGTAGGGGCGGGTCGGGTGCGGCCGGGACAGGGACATCGCCATGTCCAGGTAGTGGGCGCCATGGGCGAGTGCCGCGTCGAACAGCGGCAGCACGAAACGGGGGTCGGTGGCATTGAGCAGGACGTCACAGCGGTGCTCGGCGAGGGCGGCCCGCACACCGGCCGTGTTCGAGGCGTCGAGCCGCACCGCTGTGAACCTGCGCTCGTCCTCCCCGAGCGCCGCGACGGCCGACTCCGCCCGCGCCGGGTCGTAGTCGGCGACGACCATGTGCTCGTAGAAGGAACGCCGGGCCGCGATCCTCGTGATCGCGGTCCCGACGCCTCCCGCTCCGACCAAGAGAACTCGCATGGCGCAGCACTCCTTCGTCCCGCCGTCGCAGGGGGAGCCCCCTGCCTGTTCGGTGGGCCAGGACGATATCAGCCGGACCGCCCGGTGAGAGGTGACTGATCCGGAGATGTCGCGCCATGCTCGGTCGACTTCGTATGGCCAGGTCAGAAGCGGAGTTCCACCGTGCTGTCTCCCTAGATGGCTGCCGCGCCGCGTGGGGCCGAATGGGGCGTGGCGGTGGGCGGCGGCGGGGTGCCGTGGGCCTGGAGTTCGATGGCCAGGGGTGCGGCGGTGAACATTGAGGAGTACGTGCCCACGACGATGCCGATGAGCAGGGCGAGGGCGAAGTCGGTCAGGGAGTCTCCGCCCAGCAGGGTGAGGGCGGAGAGGATGAACACGGCTCCCATGCCCGTGTTCACCGTGCGCGGGAGGGTTTGCAGGATCGCGGTGTTCGCGAGGCGCGAGAAGGGTGTCTTGCGGTCACCGGCCGACAGTTCCCTGATCCGGTCGAAGACGACGACGGAGTCGTTGACCGAGTATCCGATCACGGTCAGCAGGGCCGCGAGGAACACTCCGTCGATCGGCTTGCCGAGCCAGGCGAAGACGCCGACGAGGATCAGGGCGTCGTGGGCCATCGCGGCGACCGCGGATGTGCCGAAGGTCCAGCGGAAGCGCACCGCGAGATACAGCAACTGGGCGGCCAGGGCCGAGGCGAGGGCGATGAGAGCCCCTCGGCGCAGTTCGTCCCCGAGGCTGGGGCCGATCAGCTCGTCGCGGATCTTCTCGGCACCGCCCGCGAGGTCATCGATCGCCTTGTCCACCTTCGCCGCCTCGGCGTTGGACAGCTGATCCGTGCGTACGGAGAGGTCGCCGTCGCCGGAGGTCTGGACGACCGCGCGGGGCTGACCCGCGTCGGCCAGGGCGTCCCGGGCGCGGTCGGCGTCGACCGGCGCGGAGGTCGAGTACTCCATGAGCCGTCCGCCGGTGAACTCGACGCCGAAGTTCAGCCCTCGGAGCGCGATGCCCGAGGTGGCCAGGACGAGGGCGACGGCGGACGCGGCCAGCCAGGTGCGCCGACGGCGCATCAGGTCGGGATCGCGGCGGACCAGCCAGTCGCGGACCCTCCCGGTGTCCGCGATGCCGGTGAGACGGGGACGGCGTCGTACGGATCGACGGGCGACCGCGTGGTCGGCGAGTACGCGCGTGATGACCAGGGCGCTGAGCATGGAGGCGAGGACGCCGATGCCAAGGGTGACACCGAAGCCGCGGACGGGTCCGGACGCGAGGAAGAAGAGCAGGCCCGCGGCGATGAGCGTGGTGATGTTCGAGTCGGCGATGGCGCTGAACGCGTTGCGGAACCCGGCGGTGAGAGCGGCGCGCAGGCCCTTGCTCTGGCGGGCCGCGTACTCCTCGCGGGCCCGTTCGAAGACGAGCACATTGGCGTCGACGGCCATACCGATGGCCAGGACGAACCCTGCGAGCCCCGGCAGGGTGAGAGTGGCGCCGAGCGCGGCCAGAGCCGCGTAGGAGATGACTCCGTAGCAGGCCAGGGCCACGGCGGCCAGGGCGCCGAGGAGCCGGTAGACGGCGATGATGAACAGTGAGGTCAGCGCGGTGCCGATGACGGCGGCCCGGGCACTGGCCTCGATGGCCGTGGCGCCCAGGGTCGGGCCGACGGTGCGCTGTTCGACGGTCTCGACCGGCACCGGCAGGGCTCCGCCGTTGATGAGGAGGCCCAGTTCACGGGCCTCCTCCCGGCTGAAGGAGCCGGTGATCTGGGTGGATCCGCCGGCGATGCCCGTACGGCAGGCGACGGAGGAGTTGACCTGGGGGGAGGAGATGACCTTGTCGTCCAGGACGATGGCGACGCGGCGGGCGGGATCGCCGGCGGGACGGCACGCAGCCTCGCCCGTCAGACGGGCCCAGGCGTCGCCGCCATCTCCCTTGAAGTCGACGCCGACGTACCAGCCGACCCCGCTCTGCGGGTCGATACGTGCCTCGGCGCTGTCGACGTCCGCGCCGGTGAGCGCCGACGGGCCCAGGCGCACGGGCCGGCCGGACTCGTCGGGGAGGACGCGTTCCGCCGACTGCGCGGGCAGCGGCTGTCGTGAGGTTTCGCCGGCGTCCGCGGTACCGAGGACGGGATGGAAGGCGAGTTGGGCGGTACGGCCGAGGACGTCGGAGGCTTCACGCGGGTCCTGGATGCCGGGCAGCTCGACGATGATCCGGTTGTCCCCGGAGCGGGCGATGGTGGGTTCGGTGACGCCGAGCGCGTCGATGCGGTGGCGCAGTACCTCCAAAGTGCGGTCGGTGGCCTCCGAGTCGGCCTTGGCGGTGGGTGAATCGCGGGTTTCCAGGACTATCTGAGTGCCGCCGCGCAGATCGAGTCCGAGGCGGACCGGCACGGTCAGGGTGATGTAGAGCGACAGGGCGAGAACGGCAAGGGCGAAGAACGCCCGCACGCGGATGGCGCGCGTCAAGGGTGCCTCCAACAGGCAGACCGCAGCCATGAGAAGGGTGCGGTGGGGATCGACTGGGTGACGTCAGATGCCGTTGGAAGGCGGCGGGCCCCGCCCGCTGTGACGCTCGGAATGCTGTGGAGGTGTGAAGGTGCCCTGCGAGAGCGGCAGTTGCGGCCCGGACTCCGGCAGGGGGAGCACCAGGCTGGACGGGACGGACACCCCGCCCGGAGACAGGGTGTGCCACTCTCCCGGCGTGGCCCTGCCTACGCGGGGCTGCTGGCCGCAGGAGTTGGTGCACTTGTCGTCGGCGTTGCTACGAGTGTCCGCCGTGGTGGCGACACTCGTGACCGGGGGGATCTCCGCGGCCGGTGCCAGGCTCTGGTACGCGGCGGCTGCGACCGGCGCCGACGCGACAGGAGAGGCCGCGGCAGGGATGCCCTGGAGGCCGAGTACGCCGAGAAGGGTGAACAGCGCCGCCAGAAGCGCGCCGGTGACGGGCGTGAGGTTGCGGCCGCCGGAGGTGGAGGACGCACGGGTTCGCTGTGCCATGCGATTCCTCCTCCTCAAGGGCAGGGCCGCCATGGTGGCGGCCTTTCAGCACAACGCATGAGGAACGCATAAGGTTCGCCCGGGACGGTACGGACGGCGAATCCGGTCCGGGACTTCGTCAGCCGCCGTTCGTGTCGCCGTCCTCGTCGCTGTTCGTGTCGTCGTCGGGGACCCAGCGCAGCACATCACCGGGTTGGCAGTCGAGGGTGCGGCAGATCGCGTCGAGGGTCGTGAACCGCACCGCCTTCGCGCGGCCGTTCTTCAGTACGGCGATATTGGCGGGCGTGATGCCGACGGCGGCGGCGAACTCGCCGACCGACAGGTTGTGTCTGGCGAGCTGGACGTCGAGGTCGACGATGATCGCCATCAGACGACCGCGGCGATCTCGGTCTGCAGATCCGTCGCCTTCCGCAGGAGGCTTCGCATGATGACGGTGAGCATCGCGAACGCCGCCCCCACGCCGACGCTCGTGATCGCGGCGCCCAGGGCGCTGAGTTCATCCATGCCGTCGTCGGGAGACGGAATGTCGGCCACGAAGAGATGTCCGGCGACCCCCATCGCCAGCAGCGTCGCCACGACGGAGGATCCGATGACGATGTCGACCCACCGGAAGGCCAGCGGTGAGAAGATGGCGCCGCGTCGGACCATGGCGAGCAGCATCCACACTGCGACGAGGGCGACTTGGACACAGGCGACGCCGATGATCGCCAACGTCACATAGGGCGTGGCGAACGGGGCGTAGGGCGGGAAACGATCGACCTCGTCCGCCGCCGTCGTCGGAATGACCACGATCTGCCCGAAGAGACCGACGAGGATCGCTGCGGCGATGCCGGCCCGGAGCGCGGCTATGAAGAGACGATGCATGCATCGATTGTCGATTGATTTCAATCGAAAAGCAATCGATCTCGTCCGAGTCTGACGACGCTGCAGGTTGAAGCCGTACGGGTGCCGGCGCCGAAGGCGGGCTGTCGGTACCGATGAGAACGTGCCCGTTGCGCAGTCTGCTCTTTAGTACGCCTGTGGATGACGACGGGAGACGAGAGTGAGTGGATGGACGAGCAGGGCGGGTCGGTGGCGTAGGCGCACGGCTCGGGTGGGACTGGTGGGGGCGGCTCTGGCGGGGTTGGTCGCCGGGGTGGTGGTCGGAGGGCCGCCCGTCGGTGCGTCGGCGGAGGCGTCGGCCGCTGCCGGAGGGCGGAAGACGTTCACCGGTGAGATCGACGGGGCGGAGTACCGCGTCGAGTTGCCCGCCCGCTGGAACGGGACGCTGGTGCTCTACAGCCACGGGTACTTCCTGGCCGAGTGGGTGCCGGAGGGCGTCCAGGTGGCCAACCGGGTCGAGACCGAGCAGTGGCTGATCGAGCACGGTTACGCGGTGGCGGCGTCGAAGTTCAAGAACGACGGCATCGGCTACGGGGTCAAGGACGGGGTGACCGACCAGGTCGCGCTGCTCGACTGGTTCGAGAAGCACGTGGGCGAGCCACGGCGGACCGTGTCCAGTGGCATGTCGCAGGGCGGCCTGATCGCGGCGCTGCTCGCCGAGCGGCACCCGAAGCGCTTCGACGGGGTGGCCACGATGTGCGCGGAGTACGACACGCACGCGACGTGGAACTCCGGTCTCGACATCACGTTCGTGGTCAGGACCCTCCTCGCGCCCGGCGAGGACATCGAGTTGGTCCGGGCCGGCGAGGACGCCGCGGCCAGCCGGGACGCGTTGGCCGCCGCGATCGACCGTGCCCTCGAAACGCCGGAGGGGCGGGCGCGGTTGGCCCTCGCCGGCGCCGTGGCGAACATCCCGGGGTGGTACGCGGCGCACGAGCCGCGGCCGACGACGACCGACGAACGGGTCGCCGCCCAGGCGCTGTGGACGAAATGGGCGTACAGCTACGGAATCGGCCCGGTCGGCCGGACCGAGCTGGAGGACCGCGCGGGCGGCAACCCGTCCTGGAACACCGGCATCGACTACGGTCGGCTGCTTGCCCGGTCGAGCCGGCAGGACCTGGTGCGCGACGCGTACGCCGCCGCACCCGGAGGCGACTTGGCCGCAGACCTGAAGCGCCTCGCGAAGGCGCCGCGGATCCGGCCCGACGCGAAGGCGGTGGAGTACCAGTACCGCCACGGCATCGTCCGCGGTACGACGCCGGCCCCCGTCGTCACCCTGCACTCGACCGGCGACGGCGGCGCGGTGACCGACCAGGAGCGGTGGTATGCCGACCAGATCCGCCGCCACGGCGACCCTGCCTCGCTGCGGCAGCTCTGGGTGGACCGCGGTGGGCACTGCTCGTTCAGCTCCGCCGACGAACTGGTCATGCTGCGGACGTTGCTCGACCGGATCGACGACGGGCAGTGGCCGAGCACCACACCGACACGGCTCAACGCCTCGGTGAGCGCCATGGGCCCGGCGTACCAGAAGGTGCTGGACCTCGGCACCGGCGCGGACCTGCCGTTGGATCCCGCGTACACCAACTTCACACCGCCGAGGATGCTCCGCCCCTCACGGTGACCTCGGCGGAACGGCAGATCGGCTCAGGGCCGACTCGTCTCTGCGAGGCGGTCCTGGACGAGATCTCTGGGCGGGCAGTCCTGGACGAGGTGCGTACCCTCGTCCAGGAACTGCCCCGGCACGGCACCCACAGGAGCTCTCGTGACGTACGACATCGCCGCCCTCCGCTCCCAGTTCCCGGCGCTGGGCGCCGGAACCGCGCACTTCGACGGCCCCGGTGGCACCCAGACCCCGCAGCCCGTCATCCAGGCCATCGCCGACGCGTTGGCGCAGCCTCTGTCGAACCGGGGGCAAGGGACACCGGGGGAGCGGAACGCCGAGAGCATCGTCACCAAGGCCCGTCAGGCCCTGGCCGACCTGCTGGGAGCACACCCGACAGGGATCGTCTTCGGGCGCAGCGCCACTCAGCTCACCTACGACTTCTCCCGCACTCTCGCCAAGACGTGGTCGCCCGGGGACGAGGTGGTCGTCACCCGTCTCGACCATGACGCCAACATCCGCCCATGGGTTCAGGCCGCTGCCCAGGCCGGTGCCACCGTGCGCTGGGCCGACTTCGATCCCGCCACCGGGGAACTGACCGCCGACGACGTCCGTGCCGTTCTGTCCCCACGCACCCGGCTCGTCGCCGTGACCGCCGCCTCCAACCTGATCGGAACACGTCCCCCGATCGCCGAGATCTCGGCCATGGCGCGCGATGCCGGAGCGCTGACGTACGTCGACGGTGTCCACTACACCGCCCACGCGCTGGTCGACCTGGAGCGGCTCGGCGCGGACTTCTTCGTCTGTTCCCCGTACAAGTTCCTCGGCCCTCACCACGGAGTTCTCGCCGCCCGGCCGGAGTTGCTGGAGACGCTGCGGCCGGACAAGCTCCTGCCCTCCACCGACGTGGTCCCGGAGCGCTTCGAACTGGGCACACTGCCCTACGAGTTCCTCGCGGGCACGGAAGCCGCGGTCGATTTCCTCGCCGGCCTCGACACGGATGCCACAGGGACGCGACGACAGCGCCTCGCCACCGCGTTCACGGCACTCGAAGCACACGAACAGGCCCTGCGCACACAGCTGGACAAGGGGCTGTCCTCGCTCCGGGGTGTCCAGGTCCACTCCAGGGCGGTCGACCGCACTCCCACTCTGCTGCTCACGTTCGAGGAGCGCTCGGCGGTGGTGTCGGCGGCGTCGTCGGCGTCGGCGTCGGTGGAGGCCTACCGGTTCCTCGCGGAGCGGGGCGTCCACGCGCCGGCAGGGTCCTTCTACGCGATCGAGGCCTCCCGCCGACTCGGCCTCGGCGACACCGGTGGCCTACGGATCGGCCTGGCCCCCTACAACAGCACGGAGGACGTCGAACGGCTCCTGGAAGGCCTGTCCGAGTTCCTGACGCTCTGAGGGAACCATCGACTGGTTCAAGGGGAAGGCTGACTCGTTCAAGGGGAAGGCGGCAACGCCGGATCCGCTCCCCACGCCGCGGCGCACAGCGATCGGTCGACCTCCTCGGTGTAGTGGGCCGCCGCGAGCCAGGCGTGGGCGAACCGGTTGACGTCGGCGGGGACGAGACGCCCGAAGACGTCGCGTGACCGGTCCGCGGCGGCCGAATGGAGTTCGTCGAGGAGGTCTCCGGCGCAGGCGAAACCGTAGCGGCCCAGGCGCCGGCTGTCGGTCGCGCTGTCTCCGGGAAAGGCGAGCACGCGACGGCCCGCCGAGGCCGCCTGGTGGACACGGCGGCGCAGGAGATGCAGCGGCGCCTCGTCCGGGGTGGGTGGCGATCCGGCGGGCACCATCGCCGGGGCGGGCAGATCCGCGTGCTGGAGGCGGTCGAGCCCCAGGTCGACATGGACCCCGGGATCACACGGGTGGTCCGCGGCGAGGAGCAGCGCCCGGGGGACGGGAGACGGATCGAGGCGGGCGACGACACGCAGTCGGGTGCCCGGTGCGTCCGAGAGGAGACGCAGGTTCTCGCGGTAGGGCAGCGCGGGGTGGTCATGGGCGGCGGCGAGGCGGAGCGTCAGACCGTCGCAGTCGGCGAGCAGGCAGTCTCCCGCCGCCTCGCGGACCGTACCGGTGAGGGTCACGTCGAGGAACAGCAGGCCGTCCCCGCCGGTCAGGGCGCGTGCCACCTGTTCGGCGACGGGCAATGCCCACAGGTCGGCGAGAGGGTCCGCGCGCCAGGCGGCGCCGGACGCGCGCACCGCCCGTACGCCCGCTCCCGCACCCAGTCGGCCCGTCGGGGAGACGGTCGCACCGGAGACGGCGAGCCCGGCCCGCGACAGCTCACGGTGGGTGAGAGCCGTGTCCCCGATGCGTATGGCCCGGTCGGCCGCACCCACCGCCCGGCCGGACCCTCCCGGGACGACATCCGAGACCGTATAGAGACGGCCCTCGGCGTCCGCCGTCCAGGTGACCGCTCCCGCGTAGCCGGTCGCCGTGAGGACCGGCTCGGAGAAGAGCCCGTACAGCCGCAGGGATCCGTCCGGGGTGTACGGCTGCCGTGCGGTGCCGCGCAGGGACGCGAGTTCGGGGCCGGTTGAGCCCGGGAGGCGATGGGCTGTCCCGAGGACGTCGCGGAGAGCGGCGGTCAACTCGCTGAGGCGGTACGCCGGTTCGGCACCGCGGGCGGCGCGCAGTTGTGTGACCACGGAGACCGCCGAGGCCGCGATCCTGGGCAGTCCGCTGATCCGCGCGGTGTGAGCGGCGCGCAGCAACTCCGCCTGCAGCACGGCGCCCGCCCCGTCCGTACCGGCTTCGAGTACGGCGGCCGCGGCGTCGTACATGGCTTGTGCGGCGGCGCGCTGGTCGGGGGTGGGGGTCTCGGGTTCCGCGGGTGAGGTGGGCTGGGCGTCCGTCGAGATCGTCTTGCTCGCGGAGGCGGCCGGTGTGCGCGGGGGGTCGCTCGCGTCCTGGCCGACCGGTGCGGGCGCGGCGTCCGGCATCGACTGCGACGCGGGCTCGGAGTCGGAGTCGGAATCAGGCTCGGAGTCGGCGATAGGTGCCGCCGAGGCCGCGGCCGCGCGGTGCAGGCAGTCCGGTGCCAGCAGGCAGCCGCAGCGGATCGCGTCCGTGCTGGTCACGGTGCCACCGGGGGCATGCAGTTCGAGGTGGGTGTCGCCGTCGACGGCGATGCGTACGGTGTCGCCGTCGCGGACGGACGGCCGCCCCGCCAGCTTGGTGACGCCGGCGTCCAGCCTCTTGCGGAGGCGGGGCGTGAGCCCTTGGACGAGTTCGGCGGTCACGGCCGGGGCGACCGGAGGCAGGTCGAGGCTCAAGAGACTTTCTCCCCTACCCAGCGGGCGAGTTCGAGTGGGCTGAGGGCGGCGACGGGCATCCCCGCGGCGACCAGCTGGCCCGCGACGCCGGTCGAGTACCGGGGACGACCGGCGTCGTCCAGGCTCGCGCAGCCGAGTACATGGCAGCCGGCCCCGACGAGACTGCGGACCTCGGCGAGCAGCCCACCGAGGGGGTAGCCCTCCTCGAAGTCGCTGATGACCACGACGAGGGTGCGGGACGGGACGGTGACGAGTTCGCGGGCGTGGCGCAGCCCGGCGGCGATATGGGTGCCGCCGCCCACGCTGACCTCGAGCAGCAAGGACAACGGGTCGTCGACATGGCCGGTGAGGTCGATGACCTCCGTGGAGAAGGCCAGGAAATGCGTGGACAGGGTCGGCACTCCGGCCAGGACGGAAGCCGTGAGGGCGGCCCAGACCGTCGACGCCTCCATGGACCCCGACACGTCGGTGACCAGGATCAGCCGCCAGTCCGCGGCGCGTTTGGCGCGCGAGCGGAAGACGGGGTGCTCCGGGATGACCTGGACGGTGCCGTCCGGGCCGCGGCGCGCGGTCGCGAGGTTGGCGCGCAGCGTGCGGGGCAGGTCGAGACCGCCGCCCGGCCGTCGGCTGGGGCGCGGCAGGACCGTGCCGTGCAGCGCGGGACGCAGACGCGTGGCCAGTTCCCGGGTCAGCGCCTCGACCAGGCGGCGGACCAGCGGGCGCAGGGCGGCCAGTTGTGCCTCGGGCAGCCCTCCCGCGTGCTGGAGCACAGTGCGAAGGAGGTCGACGGAGGGGCGCACGACGTCCGGGTTGAGCTCGGCTATCACGTCCTTGCGGCCCGACGCCGCGGCCGCCGCCAGCACCTCTTCCCGGATGCCCGGTCCGAACAGGGCGGCCAGTTCCTCGGACCACTCGCGCACTCCCGGGTACGAGGCCTCCCGGCCGCCCCCGCCGCGTCGGCGAGGTCCTGCCAGGTCGCCCCTGCTGCCCTCGCCGCGTCCACTGCCGTACAACTCGTCCAGCGCGGTCGCGAACGCCGATGCCGAGCGCGGCAGTTGATCCGTACGACGGCCGAGTACGAGCCGCCAGCGGTCGGCGGACGCGAGGACGTGATCCTCGGGGGAGTGTTCGGCAACTTGCTCGGTGGCCTCGGTGGCTACAGCTCCGACGGCTCCGTGGCCTCCGTGGACCCCGAGGGCTTCGGCGGCTTCGCTCGCTTCGGGGATTTCGGATGCCGGAACGAGGTCGTCCGCCTTGGGCGGAGGCAGCAGCCCGAGCGTGCGCAGGGCGGCGCGGGCCGCGAGGTCCGCGCGGGTCCAGGTGGCGAGTGCGGCGGGGTCGACGCCGCCGGTGTCGGTCAGATGCGTGGTGGCGAGGCGCTCTTCGACGGTGTCGAGGAGCCGGTCGCGTGCCGCGGGACTGAGGGTGTCGAAGCCTCCCCGGAGCGAGGGGAGTCGATCGAGGAACTGCCGGTCGGGCATTTCGATGATGCGGTTGAGCAGCGGTTCCAGGGCGGGGGCCGCCGCCTCCAGGAGCGGGCCCGCGGCGGTCAGCACTCCGATGAGCCGGTCGGTGAGGGCGGTCCGGGCTTCCGGGGTGTTGGCCGAGTCGACCCACGAGGCGATGCGATCGCCCAGGACATGCGGGTCCTCGTGACCGAGGAGAACGCGTACGGCTCCGGCGGCGCCGCGCATCAGCGGGGAGCCGTCGGCGGCCAGCCGGGCGAGCGCGTCGGCAAGGCGTATACCGCCCAAGAGGTCCGCGCGATGGGCGAGTTCGAGCAGCGCGTGCGCGTCGCCCCGGTCCTCGGAACCCGTGAGTCCGTCCACCTGGCGCACCGCCGCGGCGGTCAGCAGCTCGGCAACGGCGGTCACCGTGTCCATGCGTTCCGTGCCACGTTCCTTGTCGGTGCCGAGGCCCGCGACATGACCTGCCCGCAGTCGGTCCAACAGGGCCAGTCCGGCGAGGAGTTCCGGCAGCGTGGCGGACTGCGGCAGTACGTCTCGGACGTCGGCGAGGCGTTCGTCCGTGAGGGTGGGCAGGCCGCACTCCGCCGCCTGCCGAAGGCCGTGCAGGGTCTGCGCGGCCGTGGGCCCGCCCTCGTCCCGCTCGGCGCGCCGACGTTCGCGCAGCAATCCCTCGGCAGCCTGCGCGGGGGTGACTCCTCGGACACCGGCCGCGGTCAGCATGGCCGCTGTGGCGGGTGTCCAGCGCACCTCCCATCGAGAGGTCAGCGCCTCGGAACCACCGGCGCCGACGACCTCCTTGCTCTCTCCGTACGGCACGCCGCACACAGTCAGGCGCTGCAGCAGGAGCTCACGGCGGCGGTCCAGGTCGGAACGCAGCGGGTCCAGGCGCAGATCGCGCGTGGCGTCGGTGCCGTGGCTGTCGGGCCCGGGCAGCCCCAACGCCGCCAGCTCCGCCTCCACCGCCGGGGCGAGTCCGCTGCGGGGCGCTCCCGGTGCCGGGCGGCCGCCGCGCGTTCCCACGAGCACCCGCTCCATCGCCTGTGCGACGGCCCGGCCACGCCCGTACGGCTCACCCTGGGTGAGTACGGTCTGTACCGCTTCGACCAGCTCGCCCCGGCCGGCCGCGGGAAGTCCACGCAGCCGGGCCAGGTCCCCCGCGAGGCGACAGATCTCGCGGGCGTCGGCGGGACCCGACGGGTGGCCGAGAGTGCGTAGTTGGGCGCAGATCTGTACGGCGGCGCGGGTCAGGGCGTCTTCCAACGCGGCGGGGTCGCCTGCCGCGCCCAGGACCAGGTGCTGCCATTCCGGGTCCCGGATGCCCGCCGGGTAGCCGGACCGCTCGTCGAGAAGCGCGTACGTGTAGGGGATGAACGATGTCGTCCATGCCGGGGCCTCGGCGGCGTCCGGGCCGCCGGGTGCGGGCGACCCGGGTTCCGTCGGTGTGCCCGGTGGCGTCAACGCCGGGGCGTGGAAGGCGCCGACGACCACGGCGGCGCGTTCGCCGTTCGCGGTGGCGGCGGCCAGCCGGGCGCGCATCCACTCCTCGCGCCGCAGGTCCAGCTCGGGCACGCCTCCCGAGGCGGCCGCGTCCTCGCGCAGCGCCCAGCCCGTCAGAAGGGCGGCCCGCCGCAGCGCTTCGGGAGGCGAGCCGGGGGCGGCGGCCTCGACGAGGCGGTCCCACAGGTCGTCACCGGTGCGCCCCGTGAGGCGGGCTCGTAGCGCTGTGGCGAGGCCGACTCGGCGGGACGTCTCGTGGACGCCGATGAGATCGGGAGCGCCCGGTGTCCCGCCGCTGGCCGGTGAAGGGGCGGGGCCTTGGGCTGTCTGTGTGGTCGGTGGAGGGGTGGGGCTGCCGGGCGCCTGTGCCGGGGCCGGAGCGGTGGGAGGGCCGGCTGGCTCCGAGGCCGTGGACCCGTCCGTACCGTCGTCCGGGCATGCGGGGGTGTGCCGTTCGGTGCTCCACGCCCGGTCGGCGAGCGGGAGGTCGCACGCGACGACCGGCACGTCGTGCCGCGCGGCCCAGCGCACGGCGGCGAGTTCGGGCGAGAAGTCGGCGAACGGATAGAAGGCCGGGCCCCGGCCGCCGCCCCCGTCGGGGGGAGCGGCGGCGAGGGCGACCGGGGCCCGCGTCTCCTCGTGACCGAGCCAGGGCAGCCATTCCTGCATCTCGTCGGGGAGTTCGACGAGCAGCACGTCCGGCTTGGCCTTGTCCAGCAGCGCGGGCACGGCCGCGGCCAGGGAGGGCGCATGGTGCCGTACGCCGATGAGGTAGGGCGCCGCCGGGTCGGTGAGGGCCGCGACGGCTTCGTCGGGGGAGAGGGGCACGGTGGTCAGTCCTCCAGGACGGTGCGCAGGTCCCAGAGGGTGCGCCAGGTGGCGGAGCCCTGTTCGGCGCGGCGCCTGACGGGGCCGTCCCAGTAGCCGCGGAGCCGTGCCGCGTCGGCGGGGTCGTCCTTGCGGACCACGCCGAGGAGGTGACCCGGCAGCAGACCGAGGACATCGCGGTCGCCCGGGAAGTAGGCGGCGGCGAGTCCCAGGGCGCCCGCCACGGACACGGCTTCCGCGGTGCTCATCACCGTGGAGGGCCGCTCGACCTCCCAGCCTTCCGCGGACCGGCCCTCCCGCAGGTCCCGGAAGGCCGTGATGAGGGCTTCCAGTACGGCGTCGTCGACCCGGAAGGGTGCTCCGGCCCGCTCGACCGAGGTGCGTGCCTGACTGCGTACGAGCGCGGTCTCGGCGTCGAGGTCCGCGATGGGGCCAACCGTCTCGAAGTTGAAGCGCCGCTTGAGCGCGGCCGACATCTCGGAGACCCCCTTGTCGCGCAGGTTGGCGGTCGCGATGAGGCTGAAGCCGGGTGCAGCGTGGGCCAGGGAGTCCTCGGTGCCCGCCAGTTCGGGTACGGCGATGCGCCGCTCGGAGAGCAACGACACCAGTGCGTCCTGCACTTCGGGCAGGCAGCGGGTGACCTCCTCCACCCGGGCGACGGCTCCCCGGGTCATGGCGGTCAGGACGGGCGAGGGTACGAGGGCCTGTCGGCTGGGCCCCTGGGCCAGCAACAGGGCGTAGTTCCAGCCGTACTTGAGCTGGTCCTCCGTCGTGCCCGCGGTGCCCTGGACGACCAGGCCGCTGGTGCCGCAGACGGCGGCGGACAGCAGCTCGGACAGCATGGACTTGGCGGTGCCGGGCTCGCCGACGAGCAGCAGTCCACGCTCTCCGGCGAGGGTGACGACGCACCGCTCGACCAGGGCACGGTCGCCGACGAACTTGCCCTCGACGACGAGGCGCCGCGGCACACCGTCGGGCGTCGGGGCGTCGTCGGGCAACTTCAGGGCCCGGCCGTCGCTGCCCATGACGAACGTGACGACGGCACGGGGCGTGAGTCGCCACGCAGGGGGGCGCGGCCCGTCGTCGTAGGCGGCGAGGAAGGCCAGCTCGGTGGCGTGCCTGTCCTCGGGCGGGGTGATCTGGCGGGCCGTGTCGGCGGCCAGGGTGGTGGTCATCGGTGGTCCGTCCGGTCGGGTCGGGAGGTCGTGACTGGAGAGGTGGTCAGCAGAGGGGTCGCCATCCGGGGAGCCGTCAGCAGGGGTTCGTCCTGTCGGCTCGTCCTGTGGGCTCGGGCAGTCGGTCCGGCGGTGGTCATCGGCGGCGGCCCTTCCGGGTGGCGCGGGTGGTGAGCTTCTCGTAGGCGGGCGCGTCTCCGTCCCGGACGCGGGCCCAGGCGAGGGCGAACAGGTCGGGCACCGGGAGGCGGGGTACGGCACGTGAGCGGTCGCGCACCGGGTAGAGGCCCTCCTTCCAGGTCTCCACCGGCAGGGCGGGTGACTTGAGGTCGCGCCAGCCGCAGGGCAGGAAGAGGGTGCGTCCGGCGCGCGGTCGCTTCGCCTCGACGACCAGGTCGGTGGCGGCCAGTTCGGCGCGGGCCTTCTTCAGCCGAGCGGGCTTCCAGCCGGTCCAGCGGGCACAGTTGCGGTCCGTCGGATCGGGCAGGGCCAGCAACTGGAGGTAGAGCGCGGCCGCGTCCTCGCTCAGACCGTGTGCCGAGGCCACTTCGGCGACCAGCGCGGGAGCGACGACGGTCGGGTCCTGCGCGTGACCGACGGGTCCCTCGGGGTCGAGGCCGGCCGCCAGGGCGCGGTCGAGTCCGTCGCCCAGGATCGCGCGCAGGGCCTGGAGACCACCGTCGCGATCCGGACCCACCAGGCCCTCCAGGAGCCCGAGGACCGCGTCGTCCGGACCGGTGAGGACGGCGGGGCGGAGCAGTACCGCCTCCTGCTCGCCGTACCAGGGGCGCAGCACCAGAGCCTCCCCGACAGGCGTCAGACCGTGTGCGTCGGCGCCTCCGGTGGCGGGAAGCCCGTACGCCTTGCGCAGTTCGACCGCCGTCGAGCCGCCCTTGTCCGTCCACATGACGTCGAGTTCGAGCAGCAGCCCGGGGTCGGTGAGGCGGTGCCGCACGGCGGCCAGGCCCTCGGGCAGGCGGGCGCGCAGCGGGTCCCCGTACGGCAGGCCGTAGGCGAGTGCGGCCAGGGAGGCGACGGTACGGGTCAGGTCGTAGCGTCCGGGCAGCGCCGCGGGGTCCTCGGCGGCGAGGTTGCCGTCCTTGTCCGGCCGTTGGACCGTCGTGCGGCTGATCCAGGGGGTGATCGTCGGATTGAGCACGGCCTCGACGGAGTCGGCGGTCAGACCGGCGAGATCGACCGCGATGTCCTCGGGCAGGCGGACGACGGAACCGAGGCGCTCGGCCCACACCCGGCCCGCGGACGCGATGTCCGGTCCGGTCGTCCACAGGTCGGCAGGGTCCTCGGGAAGCAGGGCGCTCATGAGGGCGAACCGGTCCTCGCGGCCGAGCGACGACAGACGGCCGTTGCCCAGGTCCAGCTGCCGGGGCTTGAGACCGATCGTGGCGAGCACGTCGGCGCTGGGTTGCTGTGGACGTGCGGCGAGGAGCACGGTGGCCTGGATGGGGCCCAGACCGTCACGGGTCGCGGCGGCGAACGCGGCGGGCGCCTCGGAGTGCCAGGGGGCGGCGCCCTTGTCCCGGATCGTCCGGGTGAGGGCGGCCAGCCCGTCGGTGGGGAACACCGAAGGCACCGCGGTCTCCTTGTCCAGGGTGAAGTGCGCGACGGCGCCGAACGCGCCGGAGGGGTCGTGGTCGAGGGCGAGCCAACTGACCCGGTTGCGCTCGGTGTCGACGGACTGGCAGCCGAGGAGGACCACGGTGCGTCCGTCCCGGCGGAGCACCTGACCGGCGCGTTGCTGCTTGTTGTGCGGCTCGCTCAGCAGGATCTCGCGCAGCCCGTGTCCGGGTGCGGCCAGCGGTCCTTCGGCGACCGCCTCCAGCAGCAGGAGCAGGGACTCCCGCTCGGCGTCGGTCAGCGTGGGCGTCGCGGCCCGGTAGGCCAGCGGCCGGAGCACGGTCAGGAGCGACGGCCACACGATGCCGATGTCGGGGATCGTGCGCTCCTCGCTCCGCCAGCCGTCACCGAGGGTGCCCGTCTGCGCGCGATCGGGCAGCGGTTTGCCCTCGGCGGGGCGGCCGGACAGCACGTGGTTCACGGCGCGGATCTGGCGCAGGGCGGTCCACGCGTGGTTGCCTCCCCACCATCCCCCCAGATCGGCGATGCCGGCGGTGACCGCGCGCAGGGTCCGGTCCTCGCCGTGCTTGGGGCGGTAGTCGGCGAACATCTCCTCGTTCTGCCGCTGTTCGGGCCGCTTCTTTTCCTCCGGCGGTGCCACGAACGCGGCGGCCGTCCCGGCGAGTTGGAGCGCCGTACGGACCAGGGCGGACACACCGATGAGCAGCCGCTCGTCGGTGAGGCCGGGCAGGGCCCTCGACACGGCAGGCCGAATGAATTCGTCCACCGACGGGACGACGGGCTTGCCGTCGACGGTTGTATTGGCGGCGTCGCCGGCCTTGGCGACCTGGGCCTCGCGCTCGGTCAGGGCCTGGGCAGCGGCACGCAGCACATCGGCCGCGGCCTCGTCTGTGAGCACGCGCAGCACGGCGGACGCCTCTTCGTCACGGGGGCGCAGCGCGTGCCAGAAGGCGAGAGGCGGTACGAGCCGGGTGCCGGCGGCGTACTCCCCGCCCTGCTGACCGGGTGCGACCCGGCCGAGTTCGCCGCCGGCGGAGGTGTCGTCGGAGGCGTACAGCGCGACATGCAGGTTGAGGCAGGCGGCGACGGGCTCGGCACCTCCGGGCAGCCGGAGCGCACCGAGAGGGAAGCCGGCCGCCCGCAGCGTGACGGTCCGGCCGTCCGGCGTACCGGCGGTCGTCCGCGCCTCGGCTCCTTCACCCTCCGAGCGCACCCAGCGGCCGAGCACCGAGCCGTCGGTGCCGAAGGGGCTGTGTTCCAGGCCGGGTTGCAGCGGCAGGACCTCGCAGTGGTGCTGCAGGAGTGTGGCGTCCTCGCGGATGCCGGACCGCAGGAAGGCGGGCAGGGACGCCCGTCCGTGCGTACCGGTGACCGGGTCGTACTCCAGCCAGACCTGCTGTCGGCCCTGCCTGCCCTGGCGCCAGCAGGTCGTGCCGTCACCTATGACGGACCGGCTCGGCGGCAGGACGGTGTCGCCGGCGTGCAGGGTGCGTCCGCCGGTGGCACGGCCGCCGCCGGACAGGGGGATGGAGGGGGCACCGGCGTCGTTGCTGTACCAGTGGGGCAGTTGCTCGCCGCCGAGGGTGAACACCTCGGACGGGCGGGCCGACCAGTAGCCGAACTGCTTGCTGTCCTGTCGCCACATCACGAGCAGTTCGCCGTCGGTGTAGCGGAACTGCGGCTGCTGCCAGCGGTCCAGTTCGACGGGCAGGCGCAGGTCGTGGTCGAGCAGCACCTTGTCCGGTCCGACGACGACGGCCTTGTGTCTGCGGGAGAGGATGAGCGCGGGCCAGGCCTCGGTCAGGCGCAGTGGGTCGTCGTCGCGGTTGCGGTTGCGGCTGTGCTTGCTCTTGGTCCCGGTGTCGGTTTCGAGGAGGCGCAGCGCCTCGTCCAGGGCGGGCCAGCCCAGTTCGTCGGGGATGCCGGACCGCAGGGTGCGGCCGAGCAGCGGTGCGATCTCGTGCTCCGCGATACGCGCGACCGCTTGAGGGCTGACCCTGGCGGCGACCGGACGGAAGCGGCGCAGGCGGTGGAGTGCGGCGCGGGCGCCGGGCAGGCCCTTCGAGGCGCGGAACGTCTCGGCCGCGTCGTCCAACCACTCGCGGAGCACGTCACCCAGTACAGGGTGGGAGGCGAGGGCCTCCAGCACGCCGGCGAGTGTCCGGTCGTCGCTCAACGTGTCGATGGCCCGGTGCAGCAGGGGCCGGAAACGAGGATCAGCGGCGGTGGCGGTCAGGTCGCGCCCGCCGGACTGACGATCGCGAAGCCAGCGGTCGAGGGACAGATACACCTCTGTGTCCGCGTCGGGCAAGGCGAGGGGGACCCCCCGCGCCACGCACAGGTCCAGCAGGTCGAGGTCGGCACCGGCGTGCCAGCGGCCCGTGAACAGGTCCACGGCCCGGCCGTCGGCACACAGCCGCGGCGCCATCCGCTCGACGAGCTGGAGGGTGAGCGGGGAACGTCCGCAGACCGTGCCGCCGTGCTTGCGGTGGGCGGCCCAGCGGCTGAGCCACTCCGCCGCGTCGACGGCTCCGGCCTTCTCGCCGTCCTGACTGCCCTGGCTGTCCTGGCTGTCCTGGCTGTCCTGGCCGTCCGCGCCGTCCTCGCCGGTGAGGAGGCGATCGGCGCCGCTCTCCGCGAGCAGCGTCAACCAGAACTCGTCGTCCTTGACCTCGCGCCCCAGGGAGGTCGGCATGATCTCCAACAGCCGTGCCCGTACGGCCGGTTGCCGCTCGGCGAGGACCGGAAGGGTGGCTCGGTAGGCGGTCCAGAAGGAGACGGGCGCACGCACCGCGGCGGGCGAGGCGACCAGGTCGGCCACCAGGGCACACTCCTCGGTGACCCGGGGCAGCCCGGCGGCCTTGATCAGGACGCGGGCGTCCTGCGGCAGCGACGCGTACGGCGGCATGCCCGCCGCGCAGCGCTCCACGCACAGCTGCCGGAACTGCGACCACGCCGTGGCCGGATCCAGCCGGTGGGCCAGGTCCTTCACATGTTCCTTGAGCGCCTTGACCGTCAGCGCCCCGGCGAAGGCGAACTCCAGGAACACGGCGCGCTGCCGCTCCTCGTCGACGGTGAGCGCGTGCACCCGCTCGGCCTCACGTGCCTTGCCGAAGAAGGCGGCGGCGTACGTCGTGTTCTCGTGCTGGAGGAAGATCCGGGCGGCCTGCTCGTAGAAGGTGGGCAGGAAGTGCGGCACGGCACGGCCGAGCCGCTCGCCGAGTTCCTCGAAGCCCTCCTTGGCGGTGCCGGGGCGGGACTTGGCCTGGCGTGCCAGCCGTTCCACGTCCTTGACCAGGGCCAGCGCGTGGTGGCCGTTGGCCGGGTCGTTGACCAGTGCCCAGGCGGGGAAGCCGAGGGTCTCGCGACGCACCTGTCCGACCTCGGGGGTCTCCGGTTCGCGGGCCAGACCGAGGAACTCCAGGGCGAGGTCCTCGGCCTCGCCGAGGGTGCCCGGCACGAGACGGACGGCGAGCCTGCCGTCCAGCGCGGGGTGGGTGTACGTCCGTACGGTGAGGGCGTCGGCGTCCTCGCCGGTGGTGGTGCCCACGGGCAGGACGGCGCCGGCTTCGAGGAGCGCGGCCGCGGTGGTGTGTGCGTATGCGGTGGTGTGTGCGTCCGTGGTCATGCCGCCTGCTCCTCGTCCTCGATGTCACGCCCGGCGAACAGTGCGGCAGCCATGCGCATGCCCTCCGACCAGGCGACGGGCCCCACCTGACCGAGCTTCAGCACCCGGCCGGAGCCGTCGGTCCACATGAGGGGGCCGGTCTCGGTCTCCTCGTAGCCGTCGTAGTCGCCGATCCAGACGCGGGCCTCCACGCCGCGGGCGTCCTCCCGCACGGAGCAGACGGCGTTGCCGCCGCGCACGCGGTAGCCGAGCTGGGTGGTCCTGCCGTGCAGGAAGCGCAGTTGCTTGAAGGCGCCGCCCGCATAGTCCTCCACGGTGGTGGCCTCGGTGTCGAGGCCCGCGGGGCGCTGCCACACTTCGCGGAAGAGCTGCTGGGCCCGCTGCTCGACGCCGAGTTCGACGGCGAACTCCCGGAGTTCCTCAAGGTCGTCGAGGAGGACGGGGTGGGGGAGGTGGACCAGCTCGGGGGCGATGCGCACGCTGTCGCCGTCGAGGTCGACGAGGCCGAGCCCGCGGTCGAGGTCGGCGTCACGGAGGAATCCCGCCACTTCGCCGTCCGGACCCGTGACGACGAGATCGCGCAGCGCGCTCTGCCAGGCGGGATCCGGCCACACCCGGGCGACGACGGCGAGTGGCACCGGAAGCGAGCGCACCATCCACTTCTCGACATCGGCGAGGCACTGGCGCTCGTGCCGTTCCAGCCACTCGGCGAGCTGTCGCAGCCCCATGACCGCGGGATCGTCGGCGAGTTTGGCCGGTACGGACTTCAACTGCCGCCCCGCGGCGTTGCGGCACACCACCTTTCCGCCGTCGAGGCCGACCTCGTAGTCCCCGGCCGTGACCCACCCCATATGTGCCTCCCCGCACTTCACTGATCAAGTGACCGGAACTCTAGGTGAGACCACTGACAACGCCTGCTCCGAGCCCACTCGAAGCCGCCTCGGACCCCGCCTCCGGGCCGACTTCGAGTCCGGAGCCGGTAAGTCCCCAGTACTCTGCGGGGCTTCGAGGTGTTGTGGGAAACGGGGAGTACCGGATGGGACGTCAGGATCTTGCGGACGCGCTGGACGACGAGATGGGGAGGCGGCTGCTGCCCCCGACCGCGGTGCGCGCGCTGGGACTTTGGCTGGCCGGATCCGGCGCCCCGTACGTGACAGGTGCCGGCGGCCACGCCGTGGAGTACGTGCCCGCACAGTGGTCCGGCGTCGAGCCGTGGCCCGTCGAGTTCCCCGAGCGGTCGCGGACTGGAACCGCGAGAATCAGCCGTGCCCAGGTGGTCGCCTCGACCCGCGGGGCGGCAGAGCGCTCCGAGTGGGCCGAGGCCCTGGTCGCGTCGTACGTGTGGGGTCAGGGTCGGACCGGCTACGGTCCGCACCGCCTCAAGGAGATCCTGTCGGAGCCCACGGTCGACGACGAGTTGGCCAAGGCCGGCGCCGCCCTTCGGCGGGAGGGCGCCGTCGCGGCGTACCACGGCCTCCGCGGGGCGGTGAAGGGACTGGGACCGGCGTTCTTCACCAAGTTCCTCCACTTCCTCGACCAGGGCCACGTCCTTGACCAGGCATACTCCCTCGACCAGGGCCAGTCCCACGACCTGGCGACGGACGCTTCCGTCGCTCCCCGCGCGCTGATCCTGGATCAGCGGGTCGCGCGTGTGATGAGGGCCCATGCCACGCGGGTCGGTGCGGACATGGCATTGACCTCCGCGTCGGACGTGGCGGCCTGGATCTGGTCGGACAGCGGCTGGACCTCCCATCGGTACGGCGTGTACCTGGCGTGGATCCACTCCGCGACCGAGCAACTCGCCTCCGCCGGGATCGGGTGGCCCGGGTCATGCCCGGAGCTGCTGGAACTGGCGTTGTTCGACGGTGTCTGGAATCCCGCGTCCTGACATCTGGCGCGGAGGTGCGTCTGACCTGCCTTCTTTCGGCCTGTTCGAATCTCGTGGACCGGCGGTCGTGTTCACACGCACTCTTGCTTTCATCACAACAACCACACACCTCGGGAGAGACATCATGCGTACCCGCCGCCTAGCCCTCCTGTGCAGTACCGCCGTACTGGCCCTCGGAGGAAGCCTCGCGGTCGCGCCCTCCGCTAGCGCCGCGGTCGCCGAGCCGTACTGCAACTACATCGCCGACACCGCGCGGCCCACAGTCCGTCCCAACGCCGAGGGCAACGCGGTTCGTCAGGTGCAGTGCCTCATCAACGTCTACAGCAAGTACCCGACCTACCTTGAGGTGGACGGGGACTACGGCCCGGCCACCGCGCAGGGCATCTACTACGTGCAGACGTGCAACGGCACCGACGGCGGAGCCGACGGCATCGTGGGCCCCAGCACCTGGAACCGCCTCTACAACCCGAAGCCCGCCTGCGCCATCTAGGGCACTCCTCCGTTCCACCGGCTGCCCGCTCTTCCCGACCGAAGGAGCGGGCAGCTTCGACCGGCCCGGACACCCCCACAGGAGGAATCACGCGATGACGGTCCCGGACTCGAACCCCGCAGGCTCCCGCAGCCCAGTTCGCACGGCGTCCCCGGTACCGCGACGCGTGTTCCTGGGCGCGCTCGGAGTCGCCGCCGCGTTGAGTGTCGTGCCCCACCCGGCGGCCGCTGCCGCCTCCGCCGCGTACACGTTGCGCTCGCGCGCGGCCTGGGGCGCGGACGAGAGTCTGCGGTACACCGCCGACGGCACGGAGATCTGGCCGCCGGAGTACTACCCGGTCCAGACCCTCACCGTGCATCACACCGCCGACGGGAGCACCGATCCGGACCCGGCCGCGGTGGTACGCGCGATCTACCGCAACGACACCGTCGGCAAGGGCTACGGAGACATCGGCTACAACTTCCTGATCGACAGGAACGGCCTTGTGTACGAAGGGCGTTGGTCCGGCACCGACGGCACGCCCGCGCACGACGTGTCGGGGCGGCTCGTCACCGGTGCGCACGTCCAGGGATACAACAGCGGAAACCTCGGAATCGCCCTTCTGGGGACGTTGACGACCACGCCCGCGACGACCGCCGCACGCACCGCGCTCATCCAGCTCCTGGCCGAACTGGCCGAGCGCCATGCGATCGCGCCCTTGGGGAAGGTGTCCTACGTGAATCCGGTGAGCGGAGCCGCCCTCGTCGCGCCGGCCATCGGGGGTCACCGCCACTGGGCTGCCACGGATTGCCCGGGTACGGTCTTCGCAGACATGCCCGCCATACGCACAGAGGTGGCCGCCCTGATCCAGGGCTGATGGTTCGGGCGGGCGTACACAGCACTGACCCCGCTGTGTGCGACCGGAGGATGATCCGTTCCAGTCATTGTCTTCACGAGGACCGCCGCGGCATCGTCTGCCGCATCGGGCAGGAATCATGCATGGGGGGACCGTGCTGCGTATCCACTTCACGTCGGAGGATCTTGTTCGAACGCGGCTCGCCTGCCGCCCCGACCCCTTGTGGGAGATCACCGCCAGCCTGCACCGGTTACAGTCCCAGATGGGGCGCTGGGCCCATGCCGCCTGGTACCGCGACGCCCGTGCCGCCATCGCCACACAGCAACTGGGCACCGTCGTACGCACATTGCTGTTGCCGCTCTTTCCGCGCGCCACGTACTTCCCCGACTTCCTGACCCCGGCCGAGGCGAGCCACGGGCTGAAGAGCGGGCTCGACGCGATCCTCGACACGCCGCCCGCCCGGGTCCGGCACGAGATCGGTCTGCTGGCACAGGTGAGGAACGTGCCGACGGACATGTACCGCCTGGCAGACAAGGACGTCCGTGCGGATCTGGTCGCGGCGCTGCGCAAGTACCACAACGCGGCCATCGCCCCCTACAGCGACCGTATGCAGGCCCGCGTCGACGCCGAGTGCGCCCTCCGGGGGCGCGATCTGCTGCACGGCGGAGCGGAAGGGCTGCTCAGGGGACTGGGTCCTGCGATGCGCTGGAGAGCCCCCGTCCTGGAGGTGGAGTACGTAGGTGGTGTCGATCGTGATCTGCACCTGGGCGGCCGTGGCCTGGTGCTGATCCCCTCGTACTTCTGCTGGCAGAAGCCGGTCTCCTTCGCCGATCCCGATCTGCCGCCCGTCCTGCTGTACCCGCTGGCGTCGGGCGGCCCCATCCCCCAACACAGCCCGGCCGAGGCGCCGTTGTCGGCACTGCTCGGACGCACCCGCGCCGCGGTACTGCTCGCCGTGACGTACGGCGCCACCAACTCGGAGATCGCCCGCGCGGTCTCGGTGTCCCCGGCCAACGCCAGCCACCACACCACCGTGCTGCGCGACTCGGGACTCATCGCCAGCCACCGCCATGCGAACACCGTCCTGCACACCCTCACCCCGCTGGGAGCGGCCCTCCTCCGCCTTCCCGACCAGGAACGCCAGAGCACGGTGCAGGACGACTGAAATACAGGCGGAGCCCGGTCTCCCCGGGGCGGCCGTGACGTCACCGGGCCGCCCGCAGTACGGTCACACGCAGACGGGAGACGCCGGAAGAGGAACACCCCATGAGCCCGAACGCGGATGACGCCGTACGCCTGGAGGACGCGGCGCTCACGCGTGCCGCACAGGCGGGTGACGTCACCGCCCTGGGTCTGCTGCTCGAACGGCACCGGGCAGGCATGCGTGCGGTGGCGCTGAGCATCCTGGGACCGGGGCCCGACGTCGACGACGTCCTCCAGGACGCGGCCGTGACCGCGCTTCGCAGGGTGGGCGACGTCCGGGATCCCGCGGCCATCGGCGCATGGCTGCGGATGATCGTGCGCAACGCCGCCCGTTCCCTGTTGCGAGGCGCCGTTGCCTTCCGGCCGATCGACGATCTGCAGGTGCCCTCCACGGACGACGGACCGGAGCGCCGGCTGGAGCACCACGCCATGCGGGACTGGATCTGGGAGGCCGTCGAAGAGCTTTCCCCCACACTGCGACTGCCCCTGGTACTGCGTCACTTCAGCACCGGCGTCACGTCCTACGAGCGGATGGCCGACGCCTGCGGAGTCCCGGTCGGCACGGTCCGCAGCCGGCTCAACCAGGGACGGGTCAAGCTCGCGGCCGCCCTCGCCGCCACCGCGGACGCACCTCACGGAGACACCGCGCGGCGCACCCGCGCCAGCCGCATCGAGGCACGCGAGACACTGGCCGCCGCCGAGAGCGGCCGGTTCGGCGCGCTGCTGACGGAACGCTGGTCACCCGACATCGCACTGGTCAGGGGGAACGAACCGGTGGGTGACAGGAGCCTCCTCGTGCGGGGCATGGACGGCGACCTCGAAGCCGGCGTACGTCAGCGCCTGGTCCATGCCGTGGCCGGCCGGTCCCTCGTCGTGTGGGAGATGGACCTTCTCGGCCCCGCCGACGATCCGGACCACTGCCCGCCCTCGGTGGCCTGGCTGATGACCCTGGACGACGCCGGTCGTCCGCACCGGCTGCGCCTCCTGCACCCCAGGCCGGTACAGGCCCTCCAGTCACTCACTCCGATGTGACGGGCGTCACGTAGGCCGGGTCGAACTTCGTCCTCTCTCCGGCGTCCTGCCGGTGTCATCGACACCTGCCCGACACGGAGACCCCATGACAACGTCCTCTTCGACCAACCCCCTGGCCGCCGGAACGCACACCGTCGAGATCGACGGAGTCGTGCAGCGCTATCACGTGCACGGCACCGGACCGGTGTGCATCGCGCACTCCGGCGGGCCGGGCATCCTCTGGGAGTACCTGCGGATGCCCGCGCTGGAGCGGCACCTGACGGTCGTCTACCCGGAGCCGATCGGCACCGGCGCCTCGGGCAAACTGTCCTCCCACCCCCACGGCTACACCCGGCCCCGATACAGCCGGTTCCTCGGGGCGCTGATCGACCACCTCGGCGTACCCGAGGTGCATCTCCTGGGGCACTCGCACGGCGGCTTCGTCGTCCAGTACCACGCCCTGCACCACCCCGAAGGCGTCGCCGGGGTGATCCTCTACGACAGCGCGCCGCTGACCGGTCCCGAACACGGCGCCGAGGCCATGCGCCTGGTCCAGCTCTTCGCCGAGCGGCACGCGGACCACCCCGGACTCCCCGAGGTCCTCGCGGCCTTCCAGGCCATCCCGACGATCTCCGACGACGTTCAGATGACGGCCGTCGCCAGGGGACTGCTTCCCTCGTACTTCGCCGACTACTGGGGCAGGGAAGAGGAGTTCGCTCCCTTGCGTGCCTCCGTGCGGGCCACGCACATCTCCGGGCTGGACGAGAACCTCGCCCCGCACGTCATCGACGACCGTGCGGACCTCGGTTCACTCACGGTGCCCGCTCTCGTCGTAGTCGGCCGCCACGACGTCATCTGCGGGGTGCGGTGGGCCGAGGAACTGCACGGGCTGATCCCCGGATCGCGGCTGCTGATCCTGGAGAACAGCGGGCACTTCGGTCACATCGAGGAGCCGGAGACCTTCGCGCGGGCAGTGACGCGCTTCGTGAACTAGGCCATTTGGCAGAAGCCCGCGCGGACGGTCCGACCTAGCTTGTAGCTGCCCGGAAGCTTCCGACAAACAAGGAGCAATCGCATGAGCACCGTGAAGAACATCGTTCTCGTACATGGAGGATTCGTCGACGGCTCCGGGTGGCAGGCGGTGTACCGCCTTCTCGCCCGCGACGGCTTCAACGTCAGCGTCGTGCAGAACCCGACCCACACCCTCGAAGGCGATGTGGCGGTCACCCATCAGGTCCTCGACTCCCAGGACGGACCGTCCGTGCTCGTCGGCCACTCCTACGGTGGAGCGGTGATCACCGAGGCCGGCCGGCACGACGGTGTGGCCGCGCTCGTCTACATCGCGGCCTTCGCACCGGACAAGGACGAGTCGGTCGGCACCCTGATCGCCGACCCGGCACCCGGCGCGCCCGTTCCGCCGATCCTGCCGCCCCAGGACGGCTTCCTCTTCCTGGACCGCGAGAAGTTCGCCGCGTCGTTCGCGGGTGATGTGCCGCCCGAGGACGCGCAGTTCATGGCCGACTCGCAGGTTCCCTGGGGTCTGGGGGCCCTCAACGGAACGGTCACGGAGGCCGCCTGGCGTGCCAAGCCGAGCTGGTATCTCGTCGCGACCGACGACCGCATGATCCCGCCGTCGGCGCAGCGCGCGATGGCCGAGCGGACCGGAGCCACCGTCAGCGAGGTCGCCGGCAGCCACGCCATCTACGTCTCCCAGCCGGAGGCCGTGGCGGAACTGATCAAGCAGGCCGCTGCCCACCAGGCGTAGCCCCACGCGGGACGGCCACCCGCAACGAGCGTGAGCTCTCACGAATCCCGACAGGATTTCGCGCCACCGGAAATGCCACCAGAGATGCCGGCAGAAAGCAGAGAACCAAGAACATGCGCAAGAAGGTCGTACGTCAAGGAATAGTCGCTGCGGGCACCGCGGGCGCCGCAGCGGCTGTCCTCCTGACAACATCGGCGTCGGCGGCGCCGACGTCCACCCCGAAGGACGCCGCCAAGCCGACGGTGGTGCTTGTGCACGGCGGCTTCGCCGACGCGTCCGCGAGCTGGAACGACGTGATCAAGCAGCTCCAGAAGGAGGGCTATCCGGTCGTCGCCCCCGCCAACCCGCTGCGTGGACTGCCGACAGACGCGCCCTACCTGGCGAGCGTCCTCAAGTCCGTCAAGGGGCCGGTCATCCTGGCCGGCCACTCCTACGGCGGCGCGGTGATCACCAACGCGGCGGCCGGCAACCCCAACGTCAAGGCACTTGTCTACGTTGCCGCGTTCGTGCCCGACAAGGGCGAGCAGGTGGGCGAGCTCCTCGGCAAGTACCCGGGCAGCGAGATCCCCGACGCGGTCGACCCCGTGCCGTTCCCGAACCCGGACGGCAGCACCGGCTCGGACCTCTACCTCAAGGCCGGCAAGTTCCGCAGCGCCTTCGCCGGAGACCTTCCGGTGTCGGTCACCAACGTCATGCAGGCGGCCCAGAGGCCGTTCAGCGCGTCCTCCCTGACCGATGTCACCCAGGCCGCCGCCTGGCGCACCATTCCCTCCTGGGGACTGGTCGCGACCTCGGACAAGGCCATTCCGCCGGCACTGCAGCGCTTCGAGTATCAGCGCGCCCACGCCCGTGGCACCGTCGAGGTCCGGGGCGCCTCCCACTCCGTCATGATCAGCCACCCGGAAGCGGTCACCAAGCTCATCGAGCGGGCCGACCGCGGCACGCGCCGATAGACAGTCACCACTCCACGACGGCCCGCCTGTTCACCTTCGCAGGCGGGCCGTCCGCGGCAGCCATCACGGAGCCGAAGGCATGCTGTCTTCGAGCGCGGACGGCGAGGACGGCTGGGCCAGCCCGGTCAGGGCGTCGCGAAGTCCGGCGCGTGAGGTGACGTTCAACTTCCGGAAGACACTGCGCAGATGGGCTGCCACGGTTCGGGGAGACAGGAACAGCCGCGCGGCTATCTGCTTGTTGGTCAGTCCGGTCGCGGCCAGTTGTGCCACCTGCCGTTCCTGCGGGGTCAGTTGTGAGGGCGGGGCCGCGCCAGGGATGACCGTCCTGATGGGGATCCCGCTCGCCCGCAGCTCGTTGCCCGCCCGCGCGCTCCAGGGGGTGGCTCCCAGGCGCTCGAACGTGCTGAGCGCGGCTTCCAGGTGCACGCGGGCCTCGACGCCCGCTTTGGCCCGGCGCAGCCTTTCGCCGTACGCCAGACAGATCCGGGCCCAGTCGAACGGCCATCGTTCGGCGCCGGGCGTGGCGATGGCGGCTTCGAACAGTTCATGGTCCACGAAGTGCGGGGTGGCGATCGCCTCGGCGGCATCCGTCAGCATGGCCAGCCGCGGTGAGATCGACGGGATGTCTGTCTTCCTGACCACCGCGACATGCGCGGCCGCTTCGCAGTGGCGGCCGGAGTGGGCGGCGGCCTCGGTGAAGTCCAGGAGGAGCCACAGAGCGTGCGGCATGTGCGGCGGCAGTTCTCCGGGGGTGCCCACTTCGCCCAGGAAGCGGTAGGCGGCGTCGAAGTCCGCGCTGCCGAGAGCCGACAGGGCGCGGATGTGGGAGGCGTAGAAGCGGAGCATGCCCAGGCCTCGGGGATTCCCCCAGGAGATGAGGCGGTCCGCGATCTGCCGAGCGGTGGTGCTGTCTCCCTGTGCGGCGGCCACCAGCCCCTGGAGGAACTGGGCAGCGCATCCCAGCACGCGGTAGTTGTATGTCGCGCACCACCCGAGACCCTCGTCCGTGGTTCTGCGGAGTTCGTCCCACTGCCCGCTGGTGTACGCGTCGTTCGCCAGGAGGAAGAGCGCCTCGATCGCCGACGTGATGGCACCGCCGTTCCGGCCGTCGTCGATGACGCGCCGCAACGCGCTGCGGCAGCCCGGCAGTCGGTCGACATAGGTGGCGGAGACGGCGGCCCGGATGATGCGTGTGGGGTCGGTCTCCTGGTGGAGGCCGGAGATGAGTTCGTCGAGACGGTCCAGTACGGACAGTGCCGCGTGGGCCGGATCGCCGAAGGCGCCCCGCATCACCGTCAGCAGGGGATCCGAGGAGCACTGCCGGTATCGCGCGACGGCACGGTCGAAGGCCCGCCACAGGTCCGGCCGTCCGCCGAAGAAGCACACACCCAGCAGGGTGTGCAGCGCCTCGCGGAGGATGGTGTAGTCCGCCCCGGCGGGCACGCCGTGGTGGTCGACGGCACCGACGAGAAGCTGATGGGCGGTGTCCACGTCGCCCTCGCCGTTGAGGAGTTGGCTGGCCGCGGCGACGGCGGCCGCCAGGGAGTCGGCGCCGATCGGATCGGCGCGTCCGGCACGGTCCAGCAGGGCGCGTACGTTGCGGAGGTCACCGGTGATGTTGGCGCCCAGGTAGGCCGCCTCGGCCAGCCTTCGTCCCTTGGCAGTCCCCGTGCTGCTCAGCTCCGAGGCGCGCAGCAGGGTGGTGACGGCACCGACGGCGTCACCCCGGTGCAGGGTGCTGTAGGCCACCTGATGGAGAAGGGCGGCCACCTGGTCGTCGGGGCCCACGGCGGCTTCGGCGAGGTGCCGTGCCCGGCGTTCGGACCCTTCCGGGAGCTCCCCGGCGAGTGCCAGATGTCCCCACCGGCGTTCGGCGCTGGTCGACAGATCCATGACCGCGGACCGGGTGAGCGGGTGCCGGAAGACCAGACGGCCCGTCAGGCTGTCGACCTGCACGAGTCCGTTCCTCTCGGCAGGACACAGCTCCGTCAGGCCGTCGGGGTCGCCCAAGGCCTGCCGAAGGATGTGCAACTCGCCCGAGCCGTCCAGGACCGCGAGCAGGAGCAGTTTCCGGGTGGCGTCCGGGAGCGCGCCGACCCGCGTGGAGAAGATTCTTTTGAGACGTTCGGTCAACGGCAGCACCGTCGGCAGCGTTCCTCGCTCCGACTGCTGTGCGTCGTTGAGCGAGACGGGCAACTCCAGCAGCGCTAGGGGGTTTCCCCGGGCCTCCGCGACAAGACGCCGGCGGACCCTGGACGCCATGGCGGGGAACCGCTCGGTCACCAGCTCGTTCGCCGATACGTCGTCCAGGGGCCGAACCTCGTACGTGGGTGTCCCGGTGCTGCTGAGGAAGGACTCGTCGCCGGTCCGGGACGCGGCCAGCAGCGCGATGGAGCCGGTGCGTATGCAGCGGGCGACCGTACTGAGAACCGCGGCGCTGGGGCGGTCCACCCACGCCACGTCATCGATGACCAGAGCCAGAGGACTGCTTCCGGCAGCGGCCCGGGACAGCAGGATGTGCACGGCGTTCGCGATGGCCAGCAGCTCGGTCGGCTGCCCCTCGGACAGCCCGCGGACCACTTGCAGGGTCTCCGCCTGCCGTGCGGGCAGCGCGACGATCTCTCCGGCCAGCGGCTGCAGTATCTGGTTCAGTGCCGAGAAGCTGACGCCCTCCTCGAACTGGGAGCCGACGACACGCAGAACCCGGAAGCCGGTCTCGCGAGCGCGCAGCGCCGCGGCGTCCAGCAGCGCGCTCTTGCCCACCCCGGCCTCTCCGGTCAGCATCAGCGCCGTACCCCTTGCGGCGGCAGTCCCGAAGAGCCCGTCGATGATCGCCAGTTCCGCCGACCGTCCGACGAGACGACCGACCGAGTTCACACCGTAATTGCCTGTGCGATTCCGGTCGCCTTCCGGGGCAGACGGTGAAAGGGGTGCCATGAAGCCTCCCGTATTGGTCGGGCACGGTCAGGTTCGTCGAGAGGAGGGCCGGCGGACAGGGGCGGGACGGGTACGGCTGATAAATTCCGCCGTATTCGGGAGGGAAGCGAGATCTCAGCCGGCCGCCGGAGGCGACGGAAGGCCCCACTGCGAGAAGTCCATCTGACCGTTACCGCTCTTCGTCAGGAGATCCTTCTTGCCGGACGTCCAGGCAATCGCGATCTTCTCGCCGCTCGATATCTCGACGGTTCCCTTCAGCCGGTCCTTGTTGTCCTCGACGCATTTGAGAAGAATCGACTTCTGCTGAAGAAGGCCCTCGCACGCCTGCCGCTTCTGACCGTCCGCGGACTGAAAGGCGAGCATGACCTTCTTCTTCTGGACGATCATCGCGACCTTGTCGACATCGGATTCTCCGAGCCATCCGCCGTCGAGGCTGTCCGCCTGGCCACTCGCACCGGAGCCGCTCGGTGTTCCAGGGGTGGTCGGGACTTCCCCGGCCGCGTTCGTCGCCTGCGCCGACGGCCTGTCGTTCGACGCGTCGTCGGTGGAATCGTCGCTCTGGCAGCCGGTCAGCAGGACGACGCCGACTCCGGCGGCAACGCCGATCCTCATAAGGTTACGCATTTCGTGCGGACTCCTTCATTGAAATTGGTTCGACTCCCGCGGTGGCGTGGCTGCTTGCGGGGCCGTTCTCACTGATTCCGAAACGTTGGTGGAACTTACGGAGCGGCCCCGGCGCATACCAGGCCGATCGGCCGAGCAGCCGCATGGCGGCAGGCAGCAGTACTCCGCGTACGGCGATGGCGTCGATGAGGATGGCCAGACCGCTGCCGAGGCCGAACATCTGCATGAAGCTGACCTTCGCCGTGGCGAACGCGAAGAATCCGACCGCGAGGAGACAGGCCGCGGCGCTGACGATTTTCCCGGTGTGTCCGAGGCCGTGGACGACGGCGTTCTCGGTGCTCTCGCCGTCGTCGTGGAGTTCCTTGATCCTGCTGGTGACGAACACCTCGTAGTCCATGGACAACCCGAAGGCGATGCAGAAGAGCAGCACCGTCATCGATGTGTCCATCGGCTGGGCCGTGAATCCCAGTACGGAGCTGAGATGGCCGTCCTGGAACATCCAGGTCATCGCGCCGATCGCCGCGGCCAGGCTGATGATGTTCAGGGCCAGCGCACGGACCGGCTGGACGATGCTTCCGGTGAACAGGAAGAGGAGGACGAACGTGGTGACGGCGACCAGGCCGCCGGCCAGGGGCAGTCGGCTCGCGATCGATTCCTTGGTGTCGAGCAGCTCCGCGTCTCCCCCTCCGACCAGGACATCCTTGGCGCCGGCGGGCGCCGCGACGTCCCTGACCGCCCGGACGAGGGACTGCGCGCTGTCCGACTTGGGCGGAGCGGTACCGATGACGGTGACCCGCTGCGCGTCGGGGCGTTCCAGGGCTTTGTTCGCCGGTCCTGGAGCCTGAGCGTTCCCCTTCTCGTAGGTGCCTGTCGCCGCCTCGACACGAACGACCCCGTCGAGGAGTGACAGCTTCCCCGCGTACGCGTCGACAGCCTCGTAGTTCACGGACCCGTCGGCCACCACCTGGATGGCCGCCTCGTCGTCGCCCTCGAAGTCCGCCCGCAACGCGGTGGACACCTGCCGGCTCGTGGCGTCCTCGGGAAGGACCCTTTCGTCGGGGGTACCGAACGTGACGCCGAGGAGCGGGGCCGCGGCGAGCAGGAGCACCGCGAGGACCGGCACGCTGGTCAGCACCGGTCGGCGCATCACGGTCCCGGCCAGCCGGCCCCAGAACGGTGCGCGCCGGCGGTCGGCCTTGGGCCAGGGGAGCCTGCCGCTGTTGATGCGATGCCCCAACAGCATGAGCAGAGCGGGCATCACGAAGAGGGTGCCGACGGCAGCGATGACGACCACACCCACGCCGGCGTAGGCGAACGAGCGCAGGAAGTACTGCGGGAAGACCAGGAGCGCGGTGAGTGCGACCGCGACCGTGCCGGCCGAGAACACGACCGTTCGTCCCGCGGTGTGCACCGTCGTTCTCACCGCATCGGCGACGCTGGCACCCAAGGCGAGCTGCTCCCGGAAACGGCTGATCATCAACAGCGCGTAGTCGATGCCGAGTCCGAGCCCGAGGGCGGTGGTCAGGTTGATCGAGAAGACCGACACGTCGGTGACGCTGCCCAGGAGGGCGAGTTCCGCGAAGGTCCCGGCTACCGCCACCGTGCCGATGGCGAGCGGCAGCAGAGCCGCGACCACGCCCCCGAACACGATGAGAAGAAGGAGCAGCGTCACGGGGACCGCGATGATCTCCGCGAGGAGGAGGTCCTTGAGGACCTGCTCCGACAGTTCGGCGCCCACCGCCGTACCGCCGCCGGCCTTGACGGTGAGTCCCTCGTACCGGCCCGCGTAGCCGTCGATGATGTCGTGCGCGTGCTCTTCCCGCGTCGACTCGTCGCCCTTCACATGGGCGAGGACCATGGCCGAACGGCCGTCACGGGCAAGCAGCGAGTCGCTCCGCGTGTCCCAGTAGGACACGATGTTGCCGAGCTCGGGTTCCTTGCGCAGCTCGTCCACCAGCTGTCGGCCGTCCTGCTCCACCGCCGGGTCGCTGACGCGCTGGGTGCCACCGCTGACCAGCAGCACCAGGTTCGCTTCACCGCCGAACTTCTCGTCGATGACCCGACTGGCCTGTGTGGACTGCGAGTCCGGGTCGTCGAAGCCGCCGCCCACCAGTTTCCCGAAGGCGCCCACTCCCACGACGCTCATCGCAGCCACGAGGACGGAGGCCACCACAAGCACAGCTCTGGGCCACCGAACCGTCAATTCCGCAACGCGGTCAAACATGTCCATCCTTTGATCGAGGGGATCTCATGGAGGCGGATCCCGGCACGAGGTCGTTCGGCTGCGCGCAGACAAGACGCAGGACCGGCCCAGGAGTTCGATCCGGATGATGTGAACTGGGTCACAGCCACGGTGCGGTCTTCGGCCGGCCCGGCCTCCACGTCGAAGGTCTACGGACTCGCCCTGCGCACCGGCGGACATGAATCCGGAACCCGGTCCGCGAGTTGACCTGAAGGGATCACCGAGCGGCGGATGTCGAGCCGATCTCCACCACGCGAGCCCACGTGGGCGGTGTGTCGGGGACGTACTCGGGATTGTCCTCGTCGTGCGCCCCGGAGTCGTACGGCGCGGAGTCGTACGGCCGAGGGAACAGGCCCACCACCGTCCGGCAGGACGGCTGCGCGCTCGGCCAGGGTGTCTGACCGTCGGTCAGGACCACGATCACGTCCGGCCGCGGCCGGGCACGGAGCGCCTTGGCGAAGCCCGTGCGCAGATCCGTGCCCCCGCCGCCGAGCAGCGGAATCCCCTCGGCACGGCACAACGGGTGCACGACCTCGGCGGCCGCGTCGCACGGCAGTACGGAGACCAGGTCCCGGCGGCCGCCCACGGCACGGGAGATCGCGGCAACCTCGCGGAGCGCACTGCCCAGTTCGGCGTCGCTGACCGAGCCGGAGGTGTCGATGATCACGGAGACCCGGGGCGGCCTGCGCCGAAGACTGGGGAGCACCACGCCCGGCACCCCGGCCGACCTGCGTGAGGGACGGCCGTAGCTGTAGTCCTGGCCCGCGCCGGAGCCCGAGGTCGCCGAACGGATCGCCGCGCCCAGCAACTCCCGCCACGGCTGCGGTGGTTGGAACGCCTCCTCGGCCCAGCGCTGCCACGCCTTGGGGGCGTTCCCGGGACGGCCCTTGATGCCCTGCGCCACCCGGAACCGAACGGCGTCGCGTTCCTGGGCGCTGAGGCCGTGCGCACCGTTCGGCCCCAGCTCCCACTCCCTGTCCAGACCGTCCGCCCCACTGCCGCAGTCCAGCCAGGCGTGGCTCTGCGTGCGCGGCCCGAGCCGGAACTGCCGCAGGTAGTCCTCCATGAGCTGCCCCTCCGGCAGCCCCAGGGAGCCCGGCTCGACGACGTCCTGGGGCCAGGCCAGCCCGTCGCCGTACACGTCGTCGTTGATCTCGCAGTCCGCGGCGATGTTCATACGCAGCCGTTCCCCGGGGCCGGTCAGACCGCGCTCCCTCGCGACCCTGTCGCTGCGCCCGTGGTGGTCGCGCAACAGATGCGACACCTCGTGCACCCACACACCGGCCAGTTCCTCCACCGGCGTGTGATCCACGAACGCCGGTGAGACGTAGCACCGCCAGTGCCGGTCGACGGCCATCGTCGGCACCGAACGCGACTCCACGGTGTGCAGGGCGAACAGCGCCGTCGCCAGGTAGGGCCGGGCCCGGGCCGCCTGCAGTCGGGCGGCGAAGAGCTTGTCGAGGTCCAGCGCCCTCGTCGGCTCCGGGATCACCGGCTCGCCTTGGTTGCGACCGCGGCCCGGGCCGCCGCCCGGTCCGCCCGCCGGGAGATGGACACCGCCCCGGCCAGCCGCTCGATCGATGCCGGAACGTCCCAGTCCTGCTGTCGCAGCGAGGCGAGAGTGGTCGCGGGGACGACCACCAGGTCCGGGGATCCGGTGTCCAGCGCCCGCACCAGGAGCGCCCACGCGGCGTCCCAGCGCGCCTTGTCCGGGCGCTTGCGGACGGCGGCCACGACACCGTCCAGCACGGCCTGCCGCAGATCCCCCCGCTCGGGAAGGACGGCGGACTCCGGCTCGGCGAGCAGCAGTTCGGGGTCCGGCAGGTCCATACGGTCCAGACCGGCCAGCAGTTCCAGACCGGGGCCGTCCCCCACAGTTCCCCTGACCAGCAGGGACAGCACCTCCCGTGAGGAGCCGGCCGCGGTCGCGAAGGCGATCAGACACAGGGTCATCTCCCAGCTCCGCGGAGACGGCCAAGGTCCGCCCCGACGCGTCTCGTTGCTGGGCAGCCGGTGTACGAGTCCGGGGCGGGCGGAGAGGAGTTCGCACACCGCGCGGCGGGCGAAGCGCACGGCCTCCGGCAGCCGCTCCGGATCCAGCCGCGGCAGAGTGGCCCGCGGCCATGTCCCGCCGAGGCCCCGGACCACCACGTCGTGGTCGTGGGTCCACTGGAGATGGACGAACCGGTTGGCCAGGGGCGGGCTCAGCTCCCAGCCGTCGGCCGCCGAGGACCGCGGATTGGCGGCGGCCACGATACGTACGCCGGGCGGCAACTGCAGGTCACCGATGCGCCGTTCGAGTACGAGGCGAAGCAGCGCGGCCTGCACGGCGGGAGGCGCGGTGGACAACTCGTCCAGGAACAGCAGCCCGCGGCCGGCCCGTACCAGCCGGACGGCCCAGTCCGGCGGGGCCATCGGGACGCCCTGTTCCGCGGGATCGTCGCCGATGACGGGCAGCCCGGAGAAGTCCGACGGCTCGTGCACGCTGGCGATGACGGTGGTCAGTGGAAGGTCCAGGGACGCGGCGAGCTGTGTCAGGGCCGCGGTCTTGCCGATACCCGGCTCGCCCCACAGGAGGACGGGCAGGTCGGCGGCGACGGCCAGTGTCAGGGCCTCCAGCTGGATGTCGGGGCGCGGTTCCGTGGTGGTGTCGCGCAGGCGGGCCAACAGGTCGCCGGCGATGTCCAGTTGGGAGATGTGCGTCGGGTCGGAGGGTGCGTCGGGCGCGGCGAACGGGCTGTATGAGGGCATGTTTGATCACCTGAGGGTTCGTGGAGCGGCGAGTAACGGCAGGGGCGAGCAGGGGGCAGGAGGGAGGGAGGACAGGGGCGAGCCGAGGACAGGGGCGAGCGGAAGCCAGGGAAAGACGCCCCTGGATCAGCGGCCGGTCGTGTGGCGTGGACGGGAGCGGTGGCCGGGAGGGCGAGGCGGACTCGGGCGGACGCGGCCGGGTCCCGGGCCGGCGAGGTCCGCCCGGAAGAGCCCGTAGAGGATGCGCCGCCGCGCGGCCGCCTCCAGTTCGTCCCGTAGCGCGCCGTCGCGCAGCAGTGCGTCGGGGCCCAGCAGGCCCTCGACGACGGCCAGTGCTCCGGCGATGTCGCCGTGGTGGAGGCGTTCTTGGACTCCGGTGAGGCAGTCCGGATGGCGATGGGCCGTGTCGATGGTCTGGAGGCAGGGGAGTGGTGTGCCGGTCAGCTCGGCCAGGAGTTCTTCCCGACGGATCTCGGCAGGGTCGTGATCCAGCGGGGACAGGACGCCGTCGACCAGGCCGATCCGGTGCTGTTCTCCCCGGCACTCCACGAGGTGCGGTTGCCCCGGCGCGGCGGGTGCCTGCCCGGCGGCCCCGGAGGGACCTTTCAGGCAGGGACCTTTCGGGGACTGGTCCGGTGCCAACGCCGAAGCGACCAGCGGGTGCAGCCGATCGATCCCGATCGAACCACTGCGGATCAGTTCCAGGTCGGGCAGTGTCCAGGTCGCCGCGTCGGGCAGGACCGGCAGCGCGGCGGCGGCCCCTCTCGTGCGCGCCACCGCGACGGTGAACCCGGGCTGCCCCGGGCCCTCACCGTCCGCGACCAGGTCCAGCAGCAACCGCTGCCCGGACCCCAGCCGCACGGCGACGGTACCGGTGGACCTTCCCTCGGCGCGGAGCAGTATCCCTGCCTCGGCGGCCCACCGGTCGACGGCACAACGCGGATCCCACGGCACCGGCTCCCGCACATCCGGGTTCACCGGGAGAAGGCCCTCGCCGGTCGGGGTCCGATCGGCCCCCGACCGGACCCGCAGCTCGTCGCTCCTGCGCGCGTCCCACAGATGACGGTGCAGATCGAGACGGAACCGCCGGTTCGGACGGGGATGCGGGTGACGGAGGGCGCCGGCGTCGGCGTGGGATCCGTCCCACAGCGCGAGGCTGACGCGCTGACCGGCATCCGCCCAGGCGGGCGCCGTCCGGACCACCAGAGTCACCGGGCCAGGGCCGTCACGCGTGCCCAGGCCGTCACGCTCCACCGCGTCGTACCGCGTCAGAGCGATCGTCAGGCCGGGGCGCAGCAACCCGTGGGGAGCGATCCTCGGCATGTGCCAGCGCAACAGGTCAGGCGCCAAGTGGCGTAGATCCGCGCGGATTTGGGCGGCGAGATCCCGGCCTCGGGTGCGAGCCAGGGATCGCAGATCGAGATCGACGTCGATGCCCGCGGCGGCACACGCCCCTGCCCAGTCCCCGGCGAGGCGACGCGCGGTGGCAGTCTCGATCATGGAGGGCGGCACGGCGAACTCTCGCACGCGCGGCCAGAAGGAAAGGCGGAGATCCTCGTACGCGGTGTCAGTGAGCATCAGCACTCACCTTGCGCGGACGGGACCCCCATTCTGTCAACAGAGTGAGTCGTCATCGCGAGCGACAGTATCGCCCTCCCGTCGACCTGTCAGGTGGTTTTCCGTGGCAGTCAGTTCCGGCCACCTGGATCGGCGAGGGCATCGAGCACGGCGGCCACGGCCTGCCGCAGCCGCGAGGACGGGTCCGAGGTGAGGGTCTCCAGCCGTTCGTGCAGCGCCTCGCGGTCTGGCGGGAGCGCGAAGCCGAACTTGAGCCACTGCTCGAGAGCGAGCGCGGCGCTGTAGCGGACCGGCTCCTCAGGGTCGTCGAGCCCCCGCACCAAGAGGCGTACGTCCTCCTCGGATCCGTATCTGCCGCGACCGGGGGCATCAAGGTCCTCCGGGACGAGCAGCCTGAGCACCGCGGCCCTGACCTCGGCCGCCTCGGCACTGTGGGCCAGGCGCCGCAGGGCCGGCAGTGCGTCGGGCAGCCCGATCAGGGCGTAGCCGGTCCGGTAGGCGGTGCTGGGCTCCGACGCGAGGCGATCGACCAGAACGTGTGTCACGGGCCAACGTTCCCAGAGGCGCAGCCCTCTGTAGACGGCTGCGCCCAGGCCGTCGACGGCACCTTCCTGCACGTCCGCGTCCGGGTCGTCGAGCAGCGGGAGCAACTGCCACACGGCGTCCCATCTCCCGCACTCGCCAATGGCTTTCGCGGCGGCGGCACGCGTCGGTCCCGGTACCGCCTTGTCGTCGATGACGCCGCGCAGGAGTTCCACGGCCGTTCCGGTGTCCACCTCTCCCAGCGCGCGAGCGGCCGCCGGACCGGCCACGGGGTCGCGAAGCCATCGCCGTGCCGGGCCGATCAACTGCCGGTCGTCCGGCTGTTCCAGCATGCCCAGCAGACGCGCCGCCACGGCCGGGCTCTGTTCGGTGTCAAGAGTTGCGGCAAGGGCGTCACGAACCTGCGGCGTCTCCATGTCGGACAGCCGTCGCGCCACCGCGATCCGTACGTCGGGGGACGGGTCGCGCAACCCCGCGAGCAGCGAGTCGAGCAGCCGCTCGTCGCACTGGCGCGGCAGCAGCGTGAGCGCCTCCGTGCGTGCGGCGGCGTCGCCCTCCCGGGCTGTCCGGATCACCTCGGCCTTCACGGCCGGATCCTCCCTCAGGTCGTAGATCAGACTCCGTGCCCGTCCCCACACGGCGCCGTCCGGATCGCCGAGCAGGCTCACCAGCGCCGGGACATCGCCGGGTGCGCCCAATGCCGTCAGCCCGACGAGAGCGTTGATACGGACGTGGTACTCAGGGTCCTTGAGCAGCTCCGCGAAGGCCCGTACGATCCCGTCGCCGCGAAGCTCGAGGTGGATCGCGGCGAGCGAGGCCCTGCGGCGTACCCATGGATCCATGTCGCCCATCAGGAGCGGCAACACATCCCTGCCCGCCTCTGGAACCCCGAGCCGGCCGAGGCCGATGGCCGCGGCCTCGCGCACCTGGGGCACCGGGTCACCGGCCGTCTCGGCGAGCACCCAGGCGTGCTCGCGACGGCCGACCCTGCCCAGCCCCTTCGCCGCCGCCACGCGACGCTGCGTGTTGCGTCCCGCCAACTCCCGCAGGAAGAAGGCGATCTGGTGTTCCGATCCCATGTTGCACCCCGGAAAGGAAGACTTCCGAGCAGCTCGGAGGTTGTACGGCGGGCGGGTCCGCCGACGATCACAGGGCGCGGGCGAAGGAGTCGAGAACGGCGAAGTCGGTGTCGAGCAGCCCGATCCGGGCGTCGACATGATGGAGAAGCGCCGGGCTCCCGTGGTGCGAGGCGACGAACGCGCGGTCGGTGTCGTCGAGATCGTCGTCGACCCAGGCGAACGGGCGGCCCTCGGCGTGCGCGACGAGGTGACGGGTCTTCCAGAACGTGCCGTCCGGGCGTATGTCATGTGTCGTCGGCCAGTCCACGACCGGCAACCGGGGAAGGCCGATGACAGGCCCGATGAACGTGTTGGCCTCCGCGCCCCAGGTCGTCGCCCACACCAGGTCGTACCGCTCGCCCAACTCCCGTAGACGGGAACCGTGTTCGGGGTTGAGCCAGACCCGGAGGGGCTTTACGTAGGCCCGCGGCGTGCCGGGGTGCTGGGCGATCCAGCCCTCGGGCTTCATCCGATGCGTGGCATAGCCCGCGGGTCGCCGGTGCGGCTTGGCGGCGTAGGGGTTGAGCGGCCCGTCCACGTCGAGGTAGAGAAGCGGCCGGTTCATGCCGTTGCCCCCTTTTCCATCGCTGCTCCCGCCTCGCGACTGGCTCGTCTACGCGCCCCCCGGCCAGGTGGCGGTCACCAGCCAGAGGCGGGCCGTCAGCCGTACGCCGGTGTCCGACTCGTAGGCGCGAAAGGCGTCGACGGCCGCGAGCCGGGCGCGCTCCGTGGCCTGCGGGTCGGTGTCCCGCAGCCAGTGCCGCATGGGGCCCCAGCCGAAGAGGAAGTGCGCGGCGTCCTCCGCGTCCTCGCCCCACAGCTGTGTCCGTTCGATCGCCTCGGCGCCGGCGTCCTCGAAGCCGGCGTCGCGCAGTACGCCCGTGGTGCGTTCGGGGTCGGCGAAGGAGGCGGGGCCGGTCTTCGTGTCCTGGGACAGGTCGGGCAGGGGCACATGCTCGGCGACGGCCGCGAGGACGACGGACTGTTCCATACGGCTGAAGGCCTGCGGACAGACGAAGGCGAGGCGTCCGCCCGGCCGCAGAGCCCGTCCGATGTTGGCGAACGCGGCCACCGGATCGGCGAAGAACATCACCCCGAAGCGGCTGAGCGCCACGTCGAAGCCCGCCTCGGGAAAGGCATACACCTGCGCGTCGCCCTGTACGAAGGAGACGTTGTCGATCCCTTCCTCGGCGGCGCTCGCCCTGGCCCGCTCCAGCATCGGCACGGACAGATCGACGCCGAGGGCACTGGCTCCTCGGTCGGCCGCGAGGCGGGTGACACGTCCGTTGCCGCAGCCGATGTCGAGGACCGCGTCCGTGTCCTTGATGCGGGCGGCGGCCAGGAGAGGCCCGTTGGCGGCGTCGTTGAGATTGTCGTAGCGCGTCTGGTGGTCGGCCCAGTGGGTGCCCTCATAGCCGTTCCAGGCCTCGGCCTGATGCGTGTTCACGATCGTCTCGTCCGTCATACGTACATGGTGACGCCCCGCTTTGTCCCGTGTCACCGCGTCGGGGCCGGGCACGGGGGCGGCGTCAGACGCATGCGGCCGATTGGGACTGCTCACGGTGTGCCCGGTTCGCGGCCATCAGACCGTCCAGGGCGTCGCGGGTCTGAACGAGTTCCGCGATGTGCGCGGTGAGCCGGTCGCGTTCCTGGCCCATGCGTTCGAGGGCGGCGTCCGAGTTCTCATCGCTGGGCGAGTCGACGCAGGGGAGCAGTTCGGTGATGGTCCGGCTGGACAGACCTGCCGCGTACATCCGCTGGATGAAGGTGACGCGCTCGGCCTCGTGGTCCGTGTAGTGCCGCTGACCACTGGCACTGCGGGTGCTGGTGAGCAGGCCCTGTTCCTCGTAGTAGCGCAGGGACCGGACGCTGACGCCGGCCCTTTCGGCGAGCTCTCCGATGCGCATGCCGTTCTCCCCGCTCCCCGTTGTTACCTGCGCCACAGGCCTTGCCTCTGACATCAATGTCAGGTTTTAGCGTAACCGCTGTGCCCGGCACCGGGTACAGCGGATCGCGAAGGAGTCTTGAAAGTGAAGAGCCTGTTCCAGCGCCATCAGCTCGGCGAACTGACGCTGCCCAACCGCGTCGTGATGGCCCCCATGAGCCGGGTGAGGGCCGCTTCCGGTGGCCTGGCGACGCCGTCGATGGCGACCTACTACGCCCAGCGTGCGACCGCCGGTCTTATCGTGACCGAGGGCGTCCAGCCGAGTCTGATCGGGCAGTCCAACCCGGGCACGCCCGGTCTGCACACCGAGGAGCAGCAGGCCTCGTGGCAGCCGGTGACGGACGCCGTGCACGCCAACGGCGGGCGGATCTTCGCCCAGATCATGCACGGCGGGCGCGTGTCGCATCCCGACACCACGGGCATGCGGCCCGTCGGCCCCTCGGCCGTGCCCGCCGTCGGCGAGGTGTTCACGCCGACCGGACCCCAGCCGGTCCCCGTGCCCCGCGCGCTGGAGACCTCGGAAGTCCCGGCGCACGCCCGCTCGTACGCCGACGCGGCACGTCGGGCCGTGGACGCGGGATTCGACGGAGTGGAACTGCACGGCGCCAACGGATACCTGATCTCGCAGTTCCTCTCGTCCAACGCCAACCTGCGCACGGACCGGTACGGAGGCTCCGTGGCCCACCGGATCAGGTTCGCCGTCGAAGCGGTGTCCGAAACGGTCGACGCGGTCGGCGCGGCGCGCACGGGCATCCGGCTCTCCCCGGGCGGGACCTTCTGGGGTGTGCGGGAGACCGAGGTCACGGAGCTCTACACCGCCCTGCTGGCCGAGTTGGCGCGGCTGGAGGTGGCGTTCGTCCATCTCGAAGCGACCACGGACGAAGAGGTGCTGGTGGCGCTTCGCCGCGCCTGGCCGGGCACGCTCGTCATGAACCCGGTCCTCCCGATGGGCCCCAAGCAGACCGGCCGTTCCGAGGCCGACCACTGGCTCGGTCTGGGCGCGGACCTCATCAGCTTCGGCCGCGCCTTCATCGCCAACCCCGACCTGGTGGAACGCCTGCGCACGGGTGTGCCTGTCGCGCCCGTCGACGAGGCGACCTACTACCAGGGCGGCGACGCGGGATATCTGACGTATCCGGCGTACCAGTACAGCGCCTGACACAAATGGTCTGACACCGGTGGTCTGACCGGGCAGTCCGACGGGGTGGCTAGCGCGAGTGGCTAGCGCGGGTGGCTCGCGAGGCGGCGCGCCGCTCGCCCGGTTCCCACGCCCTGCATCCGGTCGCCTCGGTCAGGCGATGTCGCGGTCCAGTTCGTCGAGTCGGCCGGTCTCCAGGTGCGCGATGTCACCGCCCGAGTCCAGGGCCGCGTCGAGGAGGAGGGCGAGTGAAGTGCCGTACACCGGGACCTCGTTCGGCTCGTCGACGAGACGGAAGCGCGGGCGGGTCGTCTCCGTGCCGTCGGACGGTACTTCCTCGATCCGGCAGACGACCCAATGGGTCGTCCCTGTGCGGGAGTTGTCGACCGCGCCGAGACTCCGACCGTCCGCGAGGTCGATGACGACGGCGATCGAGTGGGCGCGGTGGCCTCGCCACACCGTGCGGCGGTCGGCGATCGGCCGGAGTCGCCAGGCGCCGTCGAACAGTGTCGCGGAGCCGACACGACTGTAGAGCGCCACCACGTCCGCGCACCCCTCGAACCAGAGCCCGTCCGGGGACTGCGCGGGGGTGGTGGCGTGGTCACGCACGATCCGGTCGACCACGTCGTCCATCTCGACCGCCGCCGGCGCGAGGTGCCAGCCGGCCACCGGCCGCAGCGATCCGTCGTCGTCCTGGCCGACACCCACGAGCCCGGCATGCAGGGCGACCACTCGATTGTCGCCTCCCACCCGGTCGTTGATGTGGACGACCAGCCGTGACAGCGTCGCCGGCACGTCGTCGCTGCGCACGCCAGGGCCCTGGTAGAACATGCCGTCGAGGGTCAGGTCGCGTGGTTCGTCGAGGGGAAGCTCCAGCAGCGGATTCGGCCTCGTGGCGGCACCGTGGCGGGTCAGGTACGGATAGAAGCGCGCGATCCACCCGGTGACCACCTCGCCGCCATAGGCGTCGACCGGACTGTAGATGCGCCGCCAGAACGCGGTGTCCACGTCGCCTGCCGCGGCACGCACGAACTGGTCGGCTATCGGGACGAGCGACCGGCACCACGTCTCCGGGCCCAGCTCGGCGACCACGTCCAGCCGTGCGCGAATCCGCTGCCAGTCCTCGACCGTGCCGGTCAACGTGACCGACGGGATGCCGCACACGAAGGTCATCCAGACGGCGAAGTACGGCGCGTACGCGTCGAGCATGACGATGCGTCCCGCGACCCGTTCGACGTCGGTGCTGGTGGAGAAGTCGCACTCGAAGAGGTCGGCGGTCGTACCGGTGCCTTCGATCTCCGCCGCGAGCAGTTTGTGGAACAACTCCACAGCGTCCTGCCAGGAGTTCGGGTCGTGCGGCAGCTGCCCGTCGACGGCCACGGTGAGCCGTTTACGACCCGCGTGACGCACCAGCCGCGGCCGCAGCTCCTCGGCATGCAGACGGATGTGCTGGGCAAGGCCCTGCGCGATCGTCAGCCACACCGCGTCCGGAGTCAGCACGAGCCGACGATGATCCGCGAACGCGCGCCCCACCGCCCCGAGCAGCGGATGCACCCCATTCGGCTCGACAACCGGCACACTCGGGTCCCCACCGACCGCGAGCGCACCCACGACCAGCTCCCCGAGAGGCCGGGTCGGCAACGGCTCGACGGAAGGCGTCACATCGTCGATCTCGAAGGTCACCATCGCGCGATTCTATGGAGCTTGGAGCTCCCGGCACCTCGGTGATCAGTTGGCCGTGCTCGTGGACGCGGGGGAACAGGCCGCGTACGTACACGAGGCCCGGACGGCACCTGACCGTGGACTGGCTGGAAACCCCTTGGGGCCCGGCCTACCTGGACGCGTCCCACTCCTCCACCGCGATCGCCCGAGCAGTGGTCAGGTCAGGGCGTCCTCCGGCCCGCCGTCGTTCTCCTCCACCGGTGGCATGAAGGCTCGTAGCCACCGTTCCGTCTGGGCGACGTGGGCCTCGGCCGCGCCGGCGGCGGCGCCCGGGTCGCGGTCGGCGATCGCCGTGGCGAGGACGCGGTGGTCGGCGTCGCTCTTGCGTCGCATCTCGGGGCCTTCGGGAAGGGTGAAGACCTGGTACTTGCGGGAGCGGGCGCGGAAGACCGCGAGCAGGGAGGCGAGCGTGGGGTTCTCGGCGGCCCGCGCCACCTCGGCGTGGAAACGGTGGTCGAGCTCCGAGGCCTCGGTGGGGTCCTCGGTGGCCTCCATGGACTCGATGAGGGAGTAGAGCGTCTTCACCGTCTCGGGGGTCCGGCGCGCGGCGGCCTTCGCGGCCACGTGCGCCTCCAGTACCCGCCGGATCTCGTAGACCTCCAACAGGCCCGACAGCGGCAGGAGTTCGAGGGTCAGCGACAGACTTCCGATGACGTCCTCGGGGCGGAGCTGGGAGACGTACGTGCCCGAACCGTGTCGCGGCTCCACCACACCGAGCGCCGCGAGCATCCGTACGGCCTCGCGCAGCGGGCCCCGCGAGACGCCCAGTTCCTCGCCGAGCTCGGCCTCGGGCGGGATGCGGTCTCCCGGGCCCAGACGCCCCGTCGCGATCATGTGACGCAGACCGTGGAACGCCTTGTCGACTGCGGACATCCGATTCCTCCCCTGACGGGCCGGCGGCACCACCGAGACCCTCGGGCACTGTAGTCAGTCATCTGATGTCTCGGATGTATCGGCCGGGAGTCATCTGATGACTTTCGCTGCACGACCCTTGCGAGGCCGGAAAACGCCTGCCAGGATGCCGAGTCATCATACGTGTCGCCGTCATCCTCTGATGTCTGGTGGCACTCGGGTTCGGTAGATGTGGAGTGATGTGAGCGAGACCGAGGTCACCACCGCCCCGCGTCCCCTGCTGCTGGCGGACGGCCGGCCCGCCGCCAGGGCGTGGTCGCTGGACCCCGTCATGAAGCACCTGAACCACGGCTCGTTCGGGGCGGTCCCGCTGGTGGCGCAGGAGCGGCAGAACGAACTGAGGGCCGAGATGGACAGCTCCCCGGTGGTGTGGTTCCCCGCGCTGCCGCAGAAGATCGCCGACGCGCGGGTCGACCTCGCGGCCTTCCTGCGGGCCACCCCCGACGACCTCGCCCTGGTGCCCAACGCGAGCGCCGGAGTGAGCGTCGTACTCAACGCTCTACCGCGCCGACGCGGCGGCGCGATCGTTGTCACCGACCACGGCTACGGAGCCGTGACCATGGGCGCCGAACGGCTGGCCCGCCGCTGGGGCGGCGAGGTCCGCACCGCCCGGGTGCCGCTGGACGCGGACGAGGAGCAGGCGTACGAGGCCGTGATGGCGGAGGTCGACGACGCCACGGATCTGATCGTCGTCGACCAGATCACCTCGGCGACCGCCCGCCGGATGCCGGTGGAGCGGATCGGCGCGGAGGCCGCGCGGCTCGGGATCCCCCTGCTCGTGGACGGTGCGCACGCCCCCGGTCTGATCGAGGCTCCGCTCGACGGCCTGACGTGCGACTTCTGGGTCGGCAACCTGCACAAGTGGGGCTGCGCGCCGCGCGGCACCGCCGCTCTGGTCGCCCGGGGCACGCAGCGCGAGGACCTCTATCCGCTGATCGACTCCTGGGGCGCCCCCGACCCCTATCCCGACCGGTTCGACCAGCAGGGCACGGTCGACGTCACCGGCTACCTCGCCGCGTCGACAGCGCTGGACTTCGTCGACCGCACCTGGGGCTGGGACACCGCACGCCAGTACATGGACGACCTGGCCGGCTACGCCGAGCGCCTCGTGGGAGCCGCCTTCGCCGAACTGGGCGCAGTCCCCGGCACCGTCGACGTGGGCATGCCCGTCCCCGGCATGCGGCTCGTGCGGCTGCCCGAGGGGCTGGCCGCCGGCCGGGTCGAGGCGGACGCGCTGCGCGACCGGGCGGCCCGCGAACTGGGCGTGGAGGCGGCCTTCACCAGTTTCGACGGCATCGGCTACATGCGGCTGTCCGCACACGTCTACAACACCGCCGCCGACTACGAGTACTTCGCCGAGGACTGCGTCCCGGTCATCGGCGAATGGGCCCACGCGGCCCACTGAAAGCCCGGCGCGTCGACGGCGCGACACCGCGACTCCTCAACACCGCGATCCAACATCGCGATTCCCCGACACCACGGCCCCCGACACACGGCTCACGGCTCCCCCCGAAGCCGCAGCCGGTACGTCCGTATCCAAGGAAGAGGTCGGCACGATGAGTAGAAGGACGGCAGCTCTCGCCCTCGGCACCGCCGCCACCATGGTCCTGACCGGCTGCTCCGCCATGAGCGGCGGAGAAGCCGACGGGACGGTCACCCTCAACATGGTCGAGAGCCTGACGAACCCCGCCCGCACGGACCTGCTGAAGAGCCTGATAGCGGACTTCGAACAGCAGAACTCCAAGATCAAGGTCAATCTGATCTCGCCGCCCACCGAGCAGGCGGACCAGAAGATCCAGCAGATGCTCCAGTCCGGCAGCGGCGTGGACACCCTCGAAGTACGGGACACCACCGTGGGCCCCTGGTCGAACAACGGCTGGCTCCACGACATGAAGAAGGACCTCAAGCCCTGGAAGGGCTGGGAGGCGATGACGGAGAACGCGGTCAAGGCCTCCGAGACCGCCGACGGCAAGACGTACTTCGTCCCGTACGGTTTCTACGGCCTGAGCGTCTTCTACCGCACCGACCTGATCAAGGAGGCCGGCTTCGACAAGCCCCCGGCCACCTGGGACGAGCTGCTCGAACAGGCCTCCGCCATCCACGATCCGGCCAAGCGCCGGTACGGCTACGCCTTCCGCGGCGGGGCCAACGCCAACGGCAACGCCACCGCCGTCATCGAGGCGTACGTCGCCGACAAGATCGACCCGGCCGACGGCTTCAAGGTGAAGGACGGCAGCACGATCTTCGCCGCCCCCGAGGCGGTCGACGCGATGAAGACCTACCTCAAGCTCTTCAAGGAGGCGTCCCCCAAGTCGTCGGTCTCCTGGGGCTATCCGGAGATGGTCGAGGGCTTCTCCAACGGCTCAACGGCCTTCCTGCTGCAGGACCCGGAAGTGATCGCCACCGTCTCGGAGTCCAAGGCGATCGCGAAGGACCAGTGGGACACCGCCCCGCTGGTGGCGGGGCCCAGCGGCAAGACCGTACAGCCGCTCGCCACCGCCGGCTGGGGGATCGCGGACGGCAGCAAGCACAAGGCAGAGGCCGTCAAACTGGTCGAGTTCCTCTCCGAGGGCAAGGCGTCGACGGCCTTCACCAAGAAGAACAGCCTGGTGCCGATCCTCAAGTCGGCGACCGAGGACCCCTTCTACAAGACGGGCCCCTGGTCCAGCTACGTCACCATGACGGAGAACCCGGACACCTACCTCAACGTCAGCCAGCCGCGCGGTGTCGCCTGGTGGGCGGAGTGGCAGCAGAAGGCCGACGCGGACATCCAGAAGATGGTGCTGGGCAAGACGACTCCCGAGAAGCTGCTGGACGGCTGGGACGCGTACTGGACCGAGAAGCGGCAGCAGGAGAACTAGCCATGCCCACCGCGTCCGACACGACGGAAACGACGAAATCGGCGTCGGCGGGGCCCTCCGGAACAGGGGGTACCCCGCACGGCCGCGGCACGCAACGAGGCCGTCGCAAGCCGGAGTTCACCGCCCGGCGCGGCTTCCTGATCGCCGCCTTCATGACACCGGCCGCGGTGTTCGTGGCGGTGTTCACCTACTACCCGATGATCGCCGGCAGCCAGATGGCCTTCCGCAACTGGAAGCTGACGGACCTGACCGACACCTCCTGGGTGGGCCTGAAGAACTTCCGCGACGTCTTCGCCGACCCCGCCTGGGGCACCGTGCTGGGCAACACCGGGATCTGGGTGTTCGGTTCGATCGTGCCCCAACTGGTGATCGGCTTCGCCCTCGCGCTGTGGCTGCGCAGGAAGTTCCGCTTCCGGGGCCTCTACCAGGCGCTCATCTTCTTCCCCTGGGCGATCTCCGGCTTCCTCATCGGCATCCTGTTCCGCTGGATGTTCAACAGCGAGTTCGGCGTCGTCAACGACCTGCTGCAGAAGGCCGGGTTGATCGACGAGCCGGTCGCCTGGCTGGCCGACCCGCAGACCGCGATGTTCGCCGTCGTGGTCGCCAACATCTGGTACGGCGTCACCTTCTTCACCATCATGATCCTGGCCGCGCTGCAGTCCATCCCCGAGGAGCTGTACGAGGCGGCGGCACTGGACGGCGCGGGCAAGGTGCGCACCCTCTTCCAGATCACCATTCCGTACATCCGGGTCACGCTCGCGCTGACCGTCCTGCTGCGTGTCATCTGGATCTTCAACTTCCCCGACCTGATCTTCGGGATGACCGGCGGCGGGCCGAACAACGAGACGCACATCGTGACCACCTGGATGATCAAGATCACTCAGCAGGGCGACTACGGCAGGGCCTCCGCGCTCGGGCTCATCGTCGTCGCCACGCTGCTGGTGTTCGCGGTCTTCTTCCTCCTGGCCACGCGTGAGAAGCGAGAGGTGAAGTCGTGATCGGCAAGGAGTCCACGGCGGGCCGGGCCACCAAGTTCACCTTCCTGGGGCTGTGGGTGGTCTTCACCGTCTTCCCGCTCTACTGGATCACCATCACGTCCCTGAAGGCGCCCGGCGACATCTTCGCCTTCCCGATCGCCTACTGGCCCGAGCACTTCTCGCTGGAGAACTACAGCGGGCTCTTCGGCAAGGCCGACTTCGGCGTCTATCTCACCAACAGCCTCCTCGTCGCGTTCGTGGCGGGCGTGGTGGCCACCGCGATCTCGATGCTGTCGGCCTACGTGCTGGCCCGTTTCGAGTTCCGCACCAAGTCGGCCCTGCTGATGGCCGCGCTGGTCACACAGATGATCCCGACCTTCATCGCGCTGGGGCCGCTGTACCTGCTCATGACCGACCTCAACCTCGTCGACAACAGGCTCGGGCTCATCCTCGTGTACGTCGCCGTGTGCATCCCCTTCTGCACCGTGATGCTCCGCGGCTTCTTCGAGAACATCCCGGACGCGCTGGAGGAGGCCGCCATGATCGACGGCCTGTCCCGGTTCGGAGCGCTGTTCCGGGTGCTGCTGCCGGTGATGCGCCCGGGGATCGTGGCCGCGTTCATCTTCAACTTCGTCAACTGCTGGAACGAGCTGTTCCTGTCGGTGACGCTGATGAACAGCGACAGCAACAAGACCGTCCCCACGGCCCTGAACGGCTTCATCTCCAGCTTCAACATCGACTGGGGATCCATGTCCGCGGCCGCGGTCCTCACCATCCTGCCCACGATGGTGCTGTTCGCCTTCGCCAGCCGCCATATCGTCCAGGGGCTCACCGCCGGTGCGGTGAAGGGCTGAGGGGCCGGCGCCGGCGCGGGGCCGCACGCGGCTCAGCCGCTGCGGCCCTCCAGTGCCGCGGCGATGTCGTCGAGGTCCTTTGCGATGGCCTTGCTGACCGCCCGCGCGCCGAGGGCGCCCATGATCTTGGCCAGAAAGCCCGCGACCCCACCGGACGCCACGGCCGAGAACGTCATGCGGACCGTCGTCGTCACCGGGCCGTCGGCTCGCAGCACCCACTCCGAGATGTAGTGCGAGCCGTGGGACTCGGCCTCCACCACATACCGCTCGGGCGGCTCGCTTGCCGTCACCCACATCTCCTCGGTGGCGTCCTTGCCGAACATGCGCCGTGTCTCACGCCACCGCGTGCCGACGCCGAAGGCGCCCTCCGTGAGGACCTCGACCTTCGAGACGCTGCTGAGGACGTGCTGCATTCCGGCCAGGTCGGTGATGGCCTCCCACACCGGTCCCTGGGCCGCGGCGATGCGCCGCTCGACGACGACACTTCTGCTGGTCATGGTTCCCATGAAAGCACCAGGGTCCGACAACGGCCTGATGACCGCATGCGGGGCCCTGCGGCCCACCCTCGCCCTCGGCCACCGACCCGAACGGTCGGGCGCCTTCTGAGGCGCCCGGCCGCGGTAGTGAATCAGCGCGTGATGTCGGCGGTGGTGGATCAGCGCGTGACGTCGAAGGACGCGGCGCGGGACACGAACGTCGTGTCCCCGTCCTTCGCCGCCGCGAGCGCCGAGACGTACCAGGTGCCCTGGGCCAGCTCGGCCTCCTCCTCCTTCGTGACCCGCAGCGTGTAGGTGCAGCGGGACGTCTCGTCCGACGTGCTCTTGCACGTGGCGCTGTCCACGGACCGGAGGTCCGCCTCGGTCGGGTCGAGCTTCGAACTCGCGGGCCACGCAAGGACCTTGAGGCTTCGGATGCCCGAGTCGTCACTCACGTCCGCGGTGAAGGTGAGCTTGCCCGCGCCGCCGTCGGACGGGGCGACGTAGCGGGCCGAGCCGTTCTTCAGGGTCGGCTCGGTGGCGGCGGAGGCCGATGCCACGGCGAAGCCACCGGCGGTAATGCCGCCTACGACGAAAACACCGATGAGCGACGACACGAGAATGCGCTTGGACATGGGAGATCCCCCTGAATTCGTTTCGGAGCAGATGCTTTTCACCTGCGCCAAGACACGGAAAGCGATGCAGGTAATGGCGATTCGAGGAAAGTAGGTGAACCACTGGTCGATCGCCTTCTCGACGGGATCGAGCTTATGGCGCGAGGCATGGCGAGATCCTCGCGCTGCGGGATGATTACCGTCTCGAACCAGAGATAGAGAAACGCGCCCGGGCAGTCCACCGGCCGTCCGTCGTCCGAGCACCGCCGCATCTGCAACCCAGGTAAGAGAACGAAATCCCCCTTCAGCCGGAGCCGGGCCGCTCACACGCGGCCATAGCCTTGATCCGCCATGAACCGAACCGATACCGATACCGACGACCGGCTGTTCCCGGTCCTGCTGATCTGTGCCCAGGCCGTGGTGTGGCCGGGCGTGGCACTGGTGCGCGGAGCCGTCCCGCCCTCGTCCTCCCTTTTTCTGGCGGCCCTGGTCGCCGGACTGGTGACGGCCGCCCTCGCTCTCCGCCGTACCCGCCCGGTCGTCACCCTCCTTGTGGTCGCCGCAGCCTGTGCGGTGGGCGCCGGTCCGCTGCCCACCGGGGCGATGGCGGTACTCGGAACCGCGGGTGTCGCGCTGGCCCTGTTCACCGTGGCGACCGAACGCGACACCTTCACCACTGTGTTGTGCGTGGTGACGCTCGCCGTCTGGCAACTGATGTACGGCCTCACCCTGCACGGCCTCAGCGACCGGAACGGACTCGACCTCGTCCTGACGGCTCTCCTGTACGCCGTCGCGTGCGGCGCAGGCCTCTTCGTACGCAGGGCCCGTCGCGCCCGGCGAACGGCCGAACAACTGCTGAGTCGGGCCGAGACAGAGCGGCACCGCCTTCCGGCGGTCGAACGGCGCCGTATGGAACGGGAGTTGCACGACGTCAGCGCCCACCATCTGACGGCCGTGGTGGTCACGGCGGGGGCGGCACTCGGGTTGCGGGACCGTCGCCCCGAAATGGCCGACGAGGCACTGGAGTTCGCGGCCGAGACCGGCCGCGAGGTCACCCGGGCACTCGGCGCGGTGCGGGCACCGGCGCCCTCGCGGGAGGACCTGCCGTCGCCGGAGGAACGGCTGCGGGGCCTGGTCGCGGGGTTCCGCCGGCTGGACCAGGAGGTGGACTGCGAGATCGACCCACTGCCGGACGGCGCCGTGGCGGACGCGGCGTACGGCATCGTGCGCGAGGCGCTGACCAACGTGGCCCGGCACGCCCCCGGTGCGCAGACGAGGGTGCTGTGCCGGTACGGCGACACGCGCACGGACGTCGTGGTCACGAGCGCGGCACCGCCGGCCGGTTCGGCGTCACACGGTGCGGGCCTCGGCGGCGGACGCGGCCAGGGCTTCCTGCGGTCCCGGGCACGGGAGGCGGGCGGCACACTGACCAGCGGCCCGACGGCGGACGGCGGTTGGGAGGTGAGCGCGGTTCTGCCCGGCCGGACCGCCGTCCCGGTGGAGCGGTCCGTTCCGTGGAGCTACCGCCTGGCGCAGGTGACGGCAGCCGTCGGCTTGTGCGTGCAGCCGCTGCTCCCGGCGCTGGTCGTCCGGACGGAAACCGCTTCGAGCAGCTCGCACGTGTCCGCGGGGGTCCTCTTCGCGTTGCTCGCCGCGGCACAGGCGGTCGCGCTGCTCTGGCTGCGCCGGGCGCCCCGCGCCGCCGAGGGCGTCCTGCTCGGTCTGGCCCTGCTCTGGCCGCCGGCGATGGCCACGGGCGAGTACACCGGTCCGGTCCTCCTGCCACCGGCGCTGAGCATGCTCGCGACCTGCGCGGCGCTGGCCGCGGACGCGGCCCGTAACGCTGCCGCCGCCTCGGACGAGACACGCCTCGCCGCAGGTCCGTCCCCTGCCGAAAACCGCCCGCGCGCAATCCTGACGGCCCTGTCGGCCCTCCCGGTCGTGGCCGTGGTGGTGCACGCGGCGGCCGCGACCACCGCCGTCATGGACCGGGGCACGACCATCGCCGCCTGGGCGGTCGCCGCCTCGGCGACGGCCGGGGCATCCCTGGTGGTCGGCGCCGCCCGCTGGGCCGGAACCCTGCGCGGGCGGCGCGACCGGGCCGCCCGTGGCACTCGGGACGAACGCCTCGCCACCTGGACCGAGGAGGCCGTCAGGGACGCGTGGGCCGAGCGCCGCCGGATCGCCGCCGGGCTGGAGACCACCGTGCTGGCGCGCACCGCAGGAATGGTCGCGGAGGCGGAGGCGGGCCGCCTCGACACGACCGCCGAACGAGCCCGCGAGGCCCTGGCCGCGATGCGCGCCCTGCTCGACACGGTCCGAGAGGGAGAGGCGGAGCCCGAGCTAAGGCCCCAGCCAACCCTTCAGGCCCTCGACCTGCTCGCTCACCAGAGCCGGGCCACCGGCCGCGACGTAGAGATACGGATGACCGATCGCGTGCCCGAGCGACTGCCTACGGCGGTGGATCTGGCCGCCTACCATGCCGCCGAGACGATGCTTGCGGCCGGCAGGGACGAGCCCGCGGTGCTCGAACTCGACGCGGACGACGGTACGTTGACGCTCACGGCCACCGGGGTACCTCGTGCCGCTCGCCCCGCCGTACGGGAGCGGCTGTTGGCGCGGGTCGCGGCGCTGGGCGGCACCCTGGCCACCGATGCGCCGGACACGCTCCGACTCCGGCTACCGCTCGTTCCGGAGCAGAGCCACGAAGAGCAGGGCTGCGAAGAGCAGAGCCACGAAGAGCAGAGCCACGAAGAGGGGGAGCGATGAGTCTCAGAGTGCTGGTCGTCGACGACCAAGGCGTCGTACGGGCGGGGTTCGCCGCAATGATCGACGCCGAGGAGGACATGACGGTCGTCGGCGAGGCCGCCGACGGCGCCGCCGCGGTACGCCTCGCCGAAGAACTGGTGCCCGACGTGGTCGTCATGGACGTCCGGATGCCCGAACTGGACGGCATCGCCGCCACCCGGATCATCACCGGCCGCCAGGACGCGCCCCGCGTCCTCGTGTTGACCACCTTCGACCTCGACTCGTACGTCTTCGACGCACTGCGCGCGGGTGCCTCCGGATTCCTGCTCAAGGACGTGCATCCCGCCGAACTGCTGCACGGCATCCGAGTGGTGGCCACGGGCGAGAGCGTGCTCGCCCCGTCCGCGACACGGCGGCTCATCGGCCACTACGCGTCCGGGGCGGGCACCGGGACCCGTGCCGACACCGGCCCCCGCGAGCTGGACAGCCTGACCGGCAGCCAACGAAACATCCTCACCCTGGTCGCGTCCGGGCTCAACAACTCGGAGATCGCCGAAGAACTCGGCATCACCGTCGGCACCGTGAAGTCCCACGTCAACGCGCTGCTGCGCAAACTCGGGCTGCGCGACCGCGTACAGGTCACGATCCTCGCGTACGACCTCGGCCTCACCCGCCCGAACCCGCCGGGCGCCCACCTGTGACGGCCCACCGGCACGCACGTCTCACGACCCGACCGGCCCGTCAGACTCGCGCCACGAATTTCACCTCGACCAGCAGCTCCGGGAAGGCCAGTCGAGGGGTGCCGATCATGGTGCTTGCCACCTGAGGGTCCGGCCGTCCGTAGGCTTCCTTCCGCACCGGCCCCGCCGCAGCGTCACCCGCATCGGCATCGACCACGTAGAGGACTTCGTCGACGACGTCGTCCAGCGACGCGTCGAATCGCTTCAACAACTCTGCCGCGTTGGCATAGCACTGGCGCAACTGTTCAGCCATGTTGGAAAAGTCAGTGACCAGCCCATCTTCATTCACAGGAGCGGGGGCGACGAGTTCAGTCCCGTCGTGTGCCACCTGGCCGGAGAGGTAAATGGTATCGCCGCGCTTTACCGCCTGAGCGTACCCGTAGCTTTCTTCCCAGGGGACTCCGAAGCTTTCGACCTGATCTGCGTCTGCCCTGCTCATGTCGCTCCGATCGTCAAAAGTGAGTTCTGTACGGACGATATGAGGCCGGGTTGAGGTGGAACAGAAGCAGCCGTGCCACTTTCAGCAAGGATCGTGCCGTAACCGCAGGCCAGGTCCGATGCCGCGCCCCTGAGCTAGCCTGGAGAGGCGCGTAGGCAGGTAGGGGGCACGGAGACCAGGGGGCGCAATTGCGATCCAGCGACGACCGGACAATTGTCGCGATCCTTGCGATGCCGCGAGCGTATTCACTGGACATCAGCATCCCGGCGCATGTGTTCGGTCAGCATCCGGGCTATCGGGTCTTCGTGTGCGGGGACCGGAATCTCGACGCGGACGACGGTTCGAGCGACCGGTCATCGCACATCGATGTGGCCGCGGACATCAGGCCGACTCACTCGCTCTCGGATGTGGAGTACGCCGATATCGTCGTGGTTCCTGGCTATGAGAACCCGAGTCTCCCCATCCCGGAGGGCTATCTGAAGGCGGTGCAGCTCGCGGGTGAGCGGGGCGCTCGAATAGTCGCCGTCTGCACGGGCGTTTTCGCGCTCGCGGCCACTGGGATACTCGATGGGAAGTCGGCTACGACACACTGGCAATACACCGACCAGCTTCGGACGACATATCCCGGAGTCGATGTCGCTGAGAACAGGCTGTTCGTCGAGGACGGGAAAATTCTCACGTCCGCGGGTGCGGGCTCGGGAATCGACGCATGTCTCCACGTCATCCAGAGCGATTTCGGAACGACAGTCGCCGACGACGTGGCGAAGGACGTCGTCTTCTCCGCCGCCCGAAGCGCGAGCGAGCCACAGTACGTGGACGTTCCGCCCTCTCCTCGCGCCGGCCTTCGGGCGACCAGGGAATGGGTGATCGAAAACCTCGGATCCTCGATCACCGTGCAGCGGATGGCGGACCACAGCCGGCTCTCGCGCAGAACCTTCATCCGGCACTTCGTGCGCGAGACGGGAATGCCGCCCATGCACTGGGTCGCCCGACAGAGGATCCTGGGCGCGCGACGACTCCTCGAATCCTCCGACTGGTCCGTGGAGAGGATCTCCGGAGCGACGGGGTTCGGCACGGCCGCGAATTTCCGGAACATCTTCCGCCGAGAGGTGGGAGTGACCCCGACCGCCTACCGGAAGACACATGCGGCCACGGCTGTCACTCGGTCACATACGCGTTGAGCGGCGACAACCCGTCCAGGTCCACCTGGAGCCCCTTCAGCCTGGAGCTGTAGAGGAACGTGCGCACCGGCACGTACACGGGAATGGCCGCCGCCTGCTCCATCACCCGGCGGTCGACGGTGGACCACTTCTCGCCCGCGGCCGCCACGTCGGCCGTCGCGTTGGCCTCGTCGATCGCGTCGTTGACCGCCGTGCTGTTGAGCCGGGAGAAGTTGGAGGTGGTCGGGTAGGTGTATCGGCCGTCGAAGGAGTCCGGCAGGAACGCCGACGCCAACGGGAGGCCGCTGATGTTCATCGGCAGACGGGCCAGATCGTAGGCGCCGTCGCCCACGTTCTCGTAGAGGTCGGAGACGTCGACGTTCTTCAGCGTCACCCGGAACCCGGCCTTGTCCAGGGCCTTCTTCACGACTTCTGCCCGTGCTTCGTCGGCTGTCGTCGCATAGGCGAGGGTGAGCGGGAAGCCCGTCTCGCCGGCCTCGGCGAGCAGCGCCCGGGCACCGGCGGGGTCACCGTGCGCCCCGGCCCCGTACAGGTCGAAGTCGCGCGACCCGGGGATGCCCGGTGGCAGGAGGTGATGCGTGGCCACGCCGTCCTCGCCGCTCGCGGCCAGGACGTCCGCTGCCGGATACGCGGTGGCGATGGCCTGACGGACCTTCAGCTTCGGTACACGCTTGGTGTCGATCGAGTACGCGAGGACGTGGGGGGCCGGTGACGTCACCCGGACCGTGCCGCTGCCGGTGGCGCCGTCCGTCGTGCCCAGCCCGTCCTTGTCCAGTGAGCCGGAGAACGTCATCACGGCCGACTTCGAACCGGCCGCGCGGATCCGGGTCTTGATCTCGTCGAGGGTGAGCGAGCCGGTGATCTCGTAGCGGTCGGGGTACGCGGTGCGCACCGGGTCCGTTTCCGCGCGCCACTTCGGGTTGCGGGTGAGCGTGAGGTTCTTGGCGCCGGTGAAGGAGTCGACCTGGTACGGGCCCGTCGACGGCAGGAGTGTGGAGGTGCCGGAGATGTCGGCGACCCGCTCCGGCACGGGTGCGCCGTTCGGGCCGGCCAGGACGACGTTGAAGTCGGGGTGGGCGCCGTCGAGGTGGAACACGATCGTGCGGTCGTCCGGGGTCTCGATGACGCCCGGCGGCATCTCGTGCTCGCCGCCGATGCCCTCCGCGTCCTCGGGACCGAGCAGGAAACTGCGCAGGGTGCGGTCGCCCATCGGGAACTTGTCCGGGTCGAGAGCGCGCTTGACCGCGAACGCGAAGTCCTGGGCGCGTACGGGCGATCCGTCGTTGTAGGTGAGACCCGGTTTGAGGGTGAACGTCCAGTCGCGGCCGTCCAGCGTCGGCCGGCCGGTGTCCTGGGCGAGGTCCCCGACGAGTCGGACGGATCCGTTGGGCAGGGTTTCGAAGGTGGTGAGGCTGCGGTAGACGAGCCGGGAGATCAACCGGTCGGGCCCGGACCACATGTTGCCCGGGTCGAGAGTGGTGATACCACCCGGTTCGAGGACGGTGACCTTGCCGCCCTTGGTGGCACCCCGCACCGCCGGGGCGGGGCCCTTGGCATCGGCGTCGGAGCCGATCGTGAGGGTCTGGGTCTTCGCCACCGGGGCCACAGTGCCGGCGCCGGCCTTCGGCCCGCCGGTGCCGCTCTTCCCGCTTCCCTCGTCGCCGTCGTCGCCGCCGAAGGGCTGGACGACCGAGAGCACGGCCACGAGCGCGGTGACGACCGCGGAGGCCGCGATCCACGTGACGCGCCGCCCGCGCAGGCGAGCGGCCGGAGCGGCGGGCGGCTGCTTCGGGAGCGGCGGCGCGAGCAGGTAGGAGGTGGGGTCGGGGCTGATGGTCGGGGCCCCCATGGCGAGTCGCTGCGCGGCTGAGGCGGCTGCGGAGTCCTGCGGTTCGGGGGTTCCGGGGGATACCGGGGCCGGGCTTCCCGGCGCGGTCGCGAGAGCGGGCTGCCCCGAAGGCGGGGTGTGGTCGGGCAGTTGGGCCGGAGGCTCGCTCCCGAGTGGGACCCGCGGCACGGGCTGGGCGAGTCTCTCGAGCACCGCCCGTGCCTCCGCCGCCGTCGGCCGCTGATCGACCGGCTTCGCCAGCATCCGCCCCACCAGCTCGTCCCACTCGGGGGCGAGCCCCGGACGCCGTACCGACGGCTTCTCCGGTGTCTCGTACACATGGCTGTGCATCAGCGCGGGCGCCGACGTCGAGTCGAAGGGCGGTGCGCCGGTGAGCATCTCGTACACCGTGCAGCCCAGCGCGTACACGTCCGTACGGCCGTCGTCCGCGCCCCGCGTGAAGCGCTCGGGCGCCATGTAGGGGAGGGTGCCGATGGGGGAGTCGGCGGTCGTGGTGAGCCGACCGCCGCCGGCCGCGGCGTCGAGGAACTTGGCGATGCCGAAGTCGAGCACCTTGACCGTGCCCTCGTCCGTGAGCATCACGTTCGCCGGTTTGATGTCGCGGTGCACGATGCCGGCCCGGTGCGCGGTCGCCAGGGCCCGGCAGACCTGTACCGCGAGCTCGGCGACCCGCTCCGGCGGCAGCGGCCCCTCGGTCAGCAGCTCGCCCACGGTCCGGCCCGAGAGCAACGGCATGACCAGGTAGGGGACTTCACCGTCCGCCCCGTGGTCGAAGACCGGCACGATGTACGAGCTGTCCAGCGCGGCGGCGGCCCGCGCCTCCCGCCCGAACATGGCGAGCAGCCGCTCCCGCTCGGCACCGGCCGTGCCCGGCGGCAGGCTCAACAGCTTGACGGCCACCGGGCGTTCGAGCCGAGCGTCCCTGGCCCGCCACACCACGCCCATACCGCCGGCACCGATCCGCTCCGTGAGCGTGTACCGGCCGTCCAGGACCGTGTCGCGCATCCCCGCCCCCACTCGCTCAAGGAATCAGCGGTCTCAATGTACCTACGCACAAGGGGAGTTGAGCGGTTCCCGGGTGAGGCGTGAGGGCTTGCGTGACCGATGCCGACGTCCCATGCTGGCCGCAACGCCGAGGCAGGGGGGGGCTTGAGATGCGATATGGGCGTGTCATGCGAGTTGTCGCCTTACTGGGTGTACTGGTGTGGGCATCCGGCTGCTCGGACGGGGGCGACGATGGTGACGACGGCGCGCGTGGATCGTCGGCGCCACCGACCGTGTCGACCCCGGCCACGACCGGGACCCCGTCGAGCAGCTCGTCCAAGCCTGCGTACTACGACAACGACGACAACGTGCTGATGGCCAAGGGCGACTGCTACGGGCCTCCGAGAGGTGACGAGCAGGGTCATGCCGTGGAGATGCCGTGCGACGACCCCGACGCCATCGGCAAGGTCCTCAAACGCGTCGAGAAGAAGACAACCGTGTACACCTACATCGACTGCTCCGACTCCACGGACGACGTACTGGGCATCAGCGGCGATCCCGGATGGGAGGTCGCGGGCTCGCGCGACTACCTCAAGTACGTGGTCGGTGCGGGCTATGCCTGCGTACGCAACCTCAAGGCCCCGCACCCCGGCGAACCGGGCCAAGGTGGCATGGAGATCCGTGTTGGTGACTGTCTGGAGGCTTCGGACACAGGTGACAAGTACGAGGAAGTCCCCTGCGAAGGGGAGGTGTTGCCCGACGTCAAGGTCATCGGCGAGCCGGACCTGGACAACAACTGCCCGCGCAAGGACGACACCCAGCTGACGGAGGAGTCCATCCTGAACGTCGCCGGGCTGGGGGGCGGTCCGGTGTACTGCGCAAGGGCTCTCGCGGAACTGTGAGGGGGCGTGCGCGCGGTGGGGAGGCGTGCGCGTGGAGAGGAGACGTGCGCGCGGAATTCGGCGCACGAGGGTCGGCGAACTCAGCCTTCGGACCTCTTCACGCACATCAGCGTCTGCTGACCGGTCGCGACGAGCGATCGACGGTCGCCCTCGACGCCGAACACCTCCAGTCGGCACACGGTCAGTGTCCGTCCGGGCTTCAACACCGTTCCCACGGCCTCGATGTGATCGCCCACGGCGGGTGCCAGGAGGTTGATCTTGTACTCGACCGTGAGTACCGACGTGTTCTCGGGGAACAGCGTGAACGCCGCGTAGCCGCCCGCGCTGTCGGCGATGGCGCTGGTCGCCCCGGCATGGACATAGCCGTGCTGCTGGGTCACTTCGGGGCGACTCGGGAGAACGATGTGCACGCGGCCCGGTGCGATGTGTGTGATGCGCGCACCGAGATGGCCCATCAGCCCCTGGAGTTCGAAGCTGGTCCGGACGCGTTCCTGCACCTCGGGGCTTGCCTCTTCCTGGTGGTCCACTGCGCTCCTTGGATGGGTGTTCCGGTCGGACCGGCAGGTTGGCTGAGGGGAGGTGGGGGTGTCTCCCGGGGGCCGAACACGGCGGGCCGTCATCCGGCCAGACGTTCCACGAGGAGGAACCCGCCGATGGCGATCATCATGGCACCGCTTGCACGGGTGACGGCCCGCGCGGCTGCCGGTCGCGCCTGCAGCACGGTCCGGGCAAGTAGGCCCACGGTGAGGTAGACGACGGCGCAGCCGACCATGTGAAGCGTGCCCAGCAGAGCGGTCTGGGCGGCGACGGGCCAGTCCGCCGCCGGGTCGATGAACTGGGGGAACAACGAGAAGTACAGCAGCAGCGCCTTGGGGTTGAGGCCGCTGATCCCGGCGCCCTTCAGCATGATCTGCCGGTTGGAGGTGGCCATCACCTCGCTGGAGGCGCTGGGCGTGGCAGGTCGTGCCAGGACTCCCCAGCCGAGCCACATCAGATAGGCGGCCCCGAGCACGGTCAGTGCCGTCAGCAGGGCCGCGGAGCTCGCGACGATCACCACCAGGCCGGCCACGGCGAGCAGGGTGTATCCGGCGTATCCGGCGACCAGTCCGGCCACCGCGGGGACGATCGACCGGTTCCGCAGTCCTGCCGTGATCGCGTACGCCCAGTCCGCGCCGGGCGTGAACACCAGCAGAAGATCCACTGCCAGGAATGCCGCCACTGTGCCCGCGTCCACGCTGAACCGATCCCTCTCTCGCTCACTCTTACGAGAGGGAACGTTAGGCGGGATGTGCGCGAAAGTGTTTTCGTATTTTCCCCGAATCCGGGCCGCTGGGGCACAATCTTCCCCATGGATGACCTGGACCGGAAGATTCTTACCGAGCTGCAGCTGGACGGCCGTCTGACGGTGACCGAACTGGCAGCCCGGGTGAAGCTGAGCGTCTCGCCGTGTCACCGGCGCCTGCGCGACCTCGAGCGAACCGGCGCGATCCGCGGCTACCGCGCTGTCGTGGATCCGGCCACTGTCGGTCTGGACTTCGAGGCCCTGGTCTTCGCCACCCTGCGCTGGGAGGACCGCGACACCGTCGCCGCCTTCGAGCAGGCCGTGGCCGCGGTCCCGCACGTGGTGCAGGCCCAGCGCCTCTTCGGCGAACCCGACTACCTCCTGCGCGTCGTCAGCGACGACCTGGCGGCCTTTCAGCAGCTGTACGACCAACAGCTGGCCACCCTGCCCGGCGTCCAGCGCCTGACCTCCACCATCGTCATGAAGCACGTTGTCGACGACCGCCCGCTGCCTGCCTGAGACCGGTTCCGGAGGCACTGGTCCCCGGCGAGCGCCCGGAATCGGCCAATGGGAGTGCAGCCCAGGGCTGAGTGGGAGAATCCACTTCCTGGGGCCGCGCGCTACGGCCATGGGACGGTCGGTGCATCTCTCCGTCGGCGCCCGGGAGGACCGGAAGGAACCGTCAGCGTGATCGAGTGGGTGTCTCTCAGCGCCGGGGCAAGGCCCGTCCCGCGGCCGGTCGCGACCCCGCTGGTGTGGGCTGCGGCTTTCGGCGGTGCTCTGCTGCTGGTGGCAACCCTCAACGCTCTCGTCGGCCCCGACAGGCCCGCACTCGCGCTGACCGCGCTGTCCCTGCTGGCCGCCCTGCTGGGTGGGCGTTCACGCTTCACCGCGGCCCCCGGAACGGCCGCGCTGTGCTGGCTGTTCCTCAACGTCTTCGCCATCCCGCCCCTGGGCACCCTCAGCTGGGCCGGACACCGCGACACGTTCTGGCTGAGCTGTCTGCTCGCCGCCGCCCTCATCGGCACGGCGGTCGCCCGCCTCGTCCATGCCCGCGCCGCCTACCGCCGCATAGCCGCGGGAGCCGGCCCCGCGGCGTGGGATCCGGGCGAGCGCCCGGAGGATGCCTGACGGGACGACGCCTGGAGGGGACGACGTCTGACCGGCGGCCGGGCCGGGGCCTTGATCATGCGTGGCCCGTTCGCATGAAGCTTGCCTGTCCCAGGGTGTCAGAACCCCTTCCCGACCCCGTCCTTCTCCATCGTGAGCCCTGCCCGGGCTGGGGATCTTGCGCATGACGCGTGCACGACTCCCACGCCTCCGGCATCCGGACACCATGTGCGAAGGGGCGTACCTGTGCAGACTGGCCGACGAGATGTCCTGCGAACCGGAGGGGCCGTCGCGGCCGCCGGGGCCGCGATCGCGCTGGGCGGTGGAAACGGCCCGGCCCTCGCCTCCGCCCGCCGGACCTCCCTTGTCGGGGGAGCGGAGTCAGGCGCCTGGCGCGAGCTGGTCAGGAGCCTGAGTCCGGCTGCCCGGCTCTACCGACCGGGGCAGCCGGAGTACGCGGCCCGTGCGACGGCCGACAACCAGCGCTACGCGTCCGTGCGTCCGGCCGGGGTCCTCGTCTGCGCGACGGAGAGCGACGTACGGACGGCGGTCCTGTGGTGCGCGAAACACGGAGTGCCGCTCGCTCCCCGCTCCGGCGGTCACAACTACGCCGGCTACTCCACCACCCCGGGCCTGGTGATCAGCCTGCGTGCGATGAACCAGGTCGTGCCGCGAGGGCATGAGCTGCGGCTGGGCGGAGGCGCCACCAACTCCGACGTGTACGCCGCCCGCGCCGCGAACCTGTACTTCCCCGGCGGCCGCTGCCCCGAGGTGGGCGTGGCGGGCCTGACCCTCGGCGGCGGTCTCGGCTTCAACGACCGCAAGTGGGGCCTGACGTGCGACCGGCTCACGGAGACCCGTCTCGTACTGGCCGACGGCACCCTCGTCCGCGCGGCCGAGGACGAGAACCCGGACCTCTTCTGGGCCTGCCGCGGCGGAGCGGGCGGCAACTTCGGCATCAACACCGCGTTCACCTTCTCCGCCGTACCCGTGGGCAGGCTGCGCGCCACCGTCTTCCACCTCACCTTCCCCCTGCGCGCGGCAGTCGAGGTGCTGGAGGAGCTGCGGGACATCCTCGACACCGACCGGGACAACGACTTCGACGTACGCATCGGCTTCAAGCACGCCGGCGACGGCACGGCCACCCTCGCCCTGCTCGGCCAGCGACTCGGCGACCAGGACGGACTGCTCCGCCGGTTCGCGTCCCTGCTGCGCCTGCGTCCCGACCGGGCGGTCATCGAGGAACGCGGCTTCTGGTCCGCGCAGGACTTCCTGATGGAGACGCCCGGCCCGAAAGAGGCCTACGCCTCCAAGTCCCTCGTCCCCAACCAGTGGCCGGCCCCGGACACCGTGGCCGCCATCGCGGACTGGACCCGCAACTGGCGCCCGGGACCGGGCCGCAGCACCGGCTACGTGACCCTGTTCGCCATGGGCGGCGACACCGCGACACGACGACCGGACGAGACGGCCTATCCCCACCGGGAGGCCGCCTTCGTCATCGACATCGGCACCCACTGGAAGCCGGGCACCCCGCCCGCCCAGGTGCGCGGCCTGCTGGAACAGACCCGCGCCGCCCACCACATGCTGCGCCGTCACCTGAGGACCGACGCCGCCTACGTCAACTTCCCCGACCCGGACCTGCACGACTGGCGGCACGCCTACTACGGCGCCAACTACGAGCGCCTGGTCGACGTCAAGCGCAGCTGCGACCCCGACGCCCTGTTCCGCTACCAGCAGGCCGTCGGCCGTCCACAGCCCTGAGCCCGAGCCCCGTGGGCGCCTACGGCGTGAGGTAGGTGTGGAAGACGTTCGCGGGGTCGTACGTGGCCTTGAGGGCCTGTAGCCGCTCCCAGTCCTCCGGCGCGTACGACCTCCGAGCCCTGGAGGCGTCGGCGGTGAGGTCGGCCTCGGCGATGTAGTGGCCGGTTCCGTACGGCTCGACGGCACGCATGGTGTCCCGGAGCCAACGGGTGTTGGCGCTGTCCGCCGCCGGGTCGTCCCAGATCGCGAAGGGGGCGACATAGGTCTCGCCCAGCACCGAGAAGGCCATGTCCTCCGAGAGCGAGCGGTCCCTGGAAGCGGGCCACAGGGGAGCCAGGATGAGCGACTGCTCGGAGGGGGCCCGGGCGAGCGCGGCGGCGAGGATCGGCATGAGCGTCTCGTACCCGGTGTCCGACCACAGGGTGTCCACCGCGTTGCGATGCGCCTGGGGCCAGAAGCCGGACGAGGTGCCGTACAGATCCTCGAAGGTCTTCGGCCCGTCCGTCTGCCGGAACAGGGCGCGTTCGGCGAACGGGCAGGCCCGCAGCGGCTCCAGACAGCGGACCGCCTCGTCACGTGTGCGAGCGAAGGCGGTGCCGGTGAAGCTGATCACCTTGGGCCTCGGCGAAGCCGCCGAGATGTCCGGGGAGGCGGTCGACAGCATGAAGGACGCCTCGACATTCGCGGGAAGGCGCTGGGCTGCTTCGGTGGCCCATCGGGTCACCGCTTCGACCTCGGACAGGGGAAAGGTGTACGTGGTCTCGGCGACCGCCGCCGGAAGGTCGTGCAGGGTCACATGGAAGCGGGTGGCGACCGCGAAGAAGCCGGGTCCCGCGCCCCGCGCGGCCCAGAAGAGGTCGGGGTTCTCGCTCCTGCTGCAGGTGAGGGCGTCGCCGTCCGCCGTGACCACCTCGACGGCCCGCACGCCGGCGGCAGCCGGACCGAGAAGGCCGGAGTTCCAGCCGAGGCCACCGCTGAGCAGATAGCCGCTCAGGGCGACGGGCCCGCAGTGCCCGGCCGGGAAGGCGAGGCCGTGCGGGGCGAGCGCGGCGACGAACTCGCGGCCGGTGAGGGCGGGTTGCACGGTCGCGGTGCGCGCGGCCGGATCGATCTCGCAGGCGTTGAGCGCGGAGAGGTCGATGAGCATGCCGCCGTCGCGCAGCGGGGAGCCGCACCAACTGTGCCCATGGGAGCGGATGGCGACCCGTAGCCCTTCGGAGCGGGCCAGCCGGACGGCCGCCTGGATGTCGCGGTCCGAAGCGACCCGGACGATGAGGTCGGGAAAGCGCTCCGGTTTGAGGCCGTTCCACAGCATGGCCGACCAGGTGCTGTCGTAGTCGGCGTCGCCCCGCCGGACGATCTGCCCCGCGATCACTTCGCTGACTCCGCCAACTCCGCTCATGGTGCGCTCCTCAGCCGGTGGATAGCCGGTGGTCAGTCGGTCGTCGGTCGATCGTCAGCCGGTGGTCAGCCCGAAAATCAGAATGCACAGCGCCCAGCACAACACCACGAGGGCGGCCCCCGCCACATGGGTCCGCACGGAACGCGCCCGGCTGGGCACCAGCCAGAAGGCGAGGACACGGTTGACCAGGGGCATCAGCAGCCAGGTCAGGATGGAGACGCTCAGCAGGTTTCCGATGAACAGGCCGATATAGCCGGGCAGTCCGATGTCGTCCAGCTCAAAACCGACCGTCAGATTCAGAACCATCACGGTGGGATACAGCGCCAGCACCACGGTCATGGCCTGTTTCCAGTTGGGCGGGACAGCCTCGTCCGCGCCTTCTCCGAAACGGAACCAACCGCTGAACGCCGACTCCACCTTGCGTACGTCGTAGGAGGAGAAGTAGTCCCGGCCCTCTTCGAGAAGCTTTTCGCGGGCGCCCGACGCGAGCCACGCGTCGAGGTGTTCGCGGGTGTCGAATCTGAAAACTACGACCCACTTGTCCTGGATCCCCTCGACCGGCTTGAACAACTCGGTCCCCATGAAACCCGGGTACTTCTCCTGGGCCTTGAGGGCCTTGTCCTGCCACCGCACGAAGTCCTCTTCGCGGCCGGGCAGCACCTCGTGGGAGATGACCGCCGTGACGGCTTCCTCATCGGCGGTCGGCGGCGCGCCGCCGACCAGGACCTCCAGGGTCGGTGTCCCGTCGAACAACGGACGGCCCTGGGCGAGCAGTTCCTGTCGCTCCCCGGATTCCAGCCAGGCGGTCAGCAGGTCGATACGGGAGAAGCGGAAGACCACCACCCATTCCCGCTCGTCACCGGCGCCCGGGGGGTATATCTCCGTCCCCTCGAATCCGTCGAATGCGCTCACGGCCCGGTTGGTCCGCTCCTGCCAGCGTTCATAGTCGTCGGCGTGGCCTTCCCGCACCTTCTGGGAGGTCACAACGGTCGCACCGTCGCCGGTCGGGGCACGGATTGCACTGACACCCATACGGAGTAGTCTAATTCCAAGGGGAGTTATCGGACAAACGGGGCAGATTTATCGGTGACGCCGAGCGGAGGTCCGACATGAGTCACAAGGAGTTTCTGACCGAAGCGGTACGGCTGGCCACCGAATCCGTCGAAGAGGGCTGGGGCGGTCCGTTCGGTGCCGTGATCACCCGGGACGACGAAATCGTGGCCCGGGGTCAGAACCGCGTTCTGCTCACAGGGGACCCCACCGCGCACGCCGAAGTGGAGACCATTCGCAAGGCAGTGCAGCGCCTGAATCCCGAGGCTCCCTCGATATCGCCGGAACACCAGAACGAGAGCACGCTCGAATACGTGCCGCGCCCCGACGGATCGCCAGACCCGGTACCGGAGCGGGCCCGGATGCTCAAAGGCTGTTCGATCTACATCAGCGGCGCTCCCTGCCCGATGTGCATGAGCGCCATCTACTGGTCGCGGATCGACAACGTCTACTACAGCTGCGATCTGAAGGCCACGCGCGAGATCGGCTTCGACGACGCCTTCCAGTACGAGGACTTCCAGAAGCCCCTCGACCAGCGCCGAATCCACGTGGAGCAGATCCACCCCGAACTCGGCATTCAGGCCTACGAAACCTGGTCGCACAAGCCCGACCGGCATCCCTACTGAGTCGTCGCTGAAGTTGCCGGGGCGGGCGCTATGCCGGTACGGGATCAGCCGTCGCTCGGACGAGTCCCGGCGGCGGCCTCTACCCGGTAGGTCCGCGGCGCCACGCCCACCGCCCGCTTGAAGGCGTTGCTGAAGGCGCTCTCGGAGGTGTAGCCGACCGAGCGGGCGAGGGCCGCGACCGGGGCGGTGTCCTGCCTCAGGGCCCGGGCGGCCAGGCTCATACGCCAGTTCAGCAGGTACGTCAGCGGCGGCACCCCGGCCGCCTCCTTGAAACGTACGGCGAACGTGGTGCGGGACATCGCCGCCGCCCGGGCGAGTTCCTCCAGCTGCCAGGGGTGGGCCGGGTCGCCGTGCATCAGGCGCAGCGCCGGGGCGAGCCGTTCGTCGGCGAGGGCGCGGAGCCAGCCGGGCGGCAGCCCGTCCGAGTCGGTCAGACAGATCCGCAGCACCTGCACGAACATCAGCTGCGCTAGCTGGGCCGAGACGAACTCGACGCCGGCCCGGCGCGTCTTCATCTCCGCCGTCAACTGCCCGATGAGCCACCGCAGTACGCCGGCCTCGGGCGAGTCGGCCCGAACGTGGACGAGTTCCGGCAGCGCCCGGCGCAGCAGGTCGCCGCGGTCACGGCTCAGGTCGATGTGCCCGGACACGCAGGCGACGTCCACGTCCTCGCCCTGGCCGAGTCGGACCATCCGGGTCGCCGGGTCCATGACGACGTCGTCGGAGTCGGTCGGCTCGATGCCGGGCCCGCTGCACAGCATGTAGGGCTGCCTGCCGTCGGAGACCACGACGTCCCCCTCGGCGAGCCGCAGGGGTTCGCCGCCCGACTCACGGACCAGCAGACAGCTGCCGCGCAGTACGGCGTTCACCTTCAGCCGGTCTCGGCCGCGCAGCCGGATCGCCCAGTCCCCGCCGGCCTCGAAGCCGCCGGAGAACACGCTGCGGGCGTCGGCGACGGCGAGGGCGTCGGACAGTGGGTCTACGGTCATATTCGAACTATCACGCAAGTAATGCGGATTCTCAAGCATTCATCGTACGGATCCGCCGACCTACGGTGGTCTGGACAGCTCGACCTGAGGCTTGAGGAGAGACCAGACATGACCACCACACAGCACCCCCTGGGTTCCGGCTTCGGCGCCACGTCCACCGCCGAGGAGGTGATCAAGGGGATCGACCTGACCGGAAAGGTCGCGATCGTCACCGGCGGCTACTCCGGCATCGGGCTGGAGACGGCCCGCGTCCTGCGTGCAGCCGGCGCCGAGGTCGTCGTACCGGCGCGGGACGTGGAGCGGGCCCGGACGGCGCTCAAGGACGTGCCCGGCGCCGAGGTCGGGCACCTGGACCTGCTGGACCCGGCGTCCATCGACGCCTTCGCGGAGAAGATCCTGGCCTCCGGGCGTCCGCTGCACCTCCTGGTCAACAGTGCCGGAATCATGGCGACCCCGCTGGCGCGGGACGCGCGCGGATACGAGGGGCAGTTCGCCACCAATCACCTGGGGCACTTCCAGTTGACCACCCGGCTGTGGCCCGCGCTGGTCGCGGCCGGGGGTGCGCGGGTAGTGGCGCTGTCGTCGCGGGGCATCCGCTTCGCCGGCGTCGACTTCGACGACCTGCACTTCGAGCACCGGACCTACGAGCCCTTCGTGGCCTACGGCCAGTCGAAGACGGCCAACGCCCTGTTCGCCGTGGAGGTGGACCGGCGCGGGCAGGCGCAGGGCATCCGGGCGTTCGCCGTGCACCCGGGTCTCATCGTCGACACCGGCCTGGTCAAGCACCTCGACCCGGCGGCTCTCCAGGCCGCGGGCGCGCTGGACAGCGAGGGGCGGCCCGTCCGTGACCCCGAGCGCCAGATGAAGACCGTGCAGCAGGGCGCGGCCACCAGCGTCTGGTGCGCGACCAGCCCGCAGCTCGACGGTCTCGGCGGGGTGTACTGCGAGAACGTCGACATCAGCCCGCTGGTGACCCCCGAGAACGAGGCCGCCTGGGCCGGCGGGGACAGTGTCCCGGGCGTACTGTCCCGTGCCGTCGACCCGGAGGCGGCCGCCCGCCTCTGGGAGGTCAGCGAACGGCTCACTGCCTGACGACCGCATCGATGCGGCCGGCCCGTCGGCGTCGAGATCCAGGTCGCGGGTGACCGCGATGCTGTCCTCCGATCCGCCGCGGGCTGCCCGTACCGCCGACCTGCCAGAGGTCTCCCGGCCCCAGCAAGGGCCCGTTTCGGGCTGCCTCTCCGGTCCTCCGGGAGGCGGTAGTGACACCACGTCAGTGACGCCACGTCATGCCTTCGTCCTGACGAACGTCATGGTCAACCGATGACATCACGCCCTGTCAGATGACCGCGACGGCGGCTGAGGTGGATGCATGGGCGCTGTTCCGCATGAACGGCGGGCGGCGGGGCTGTCCCGAGGCCACCCGTTCCAGCGCTCCCGTAGGCCCCTCAGGAGGACAACAGATGCGCAGAGCTTTATCCCTCTCCCTCGCCGCCACCGCGGTGGCGGCGGCGACCGCGGTTCCCGGAGTGTCGGTGGCCGCGACGCCGGACACCGTGCGGTGGGGTCCGTGCCCGGAGAAGGTCGCCGCACCCCGTCTGGAGTGCTCGACGCTCGAAGTCCCGCTGGACTACCGGGATCCCGACGGCCGGCAGATCGAGATCGCGATCTCCCGGCTGGCGAGCGAGAAGCCGGCGCAGCGCCGCGGCGTGCTGGTGACCAATCCGGGCGGCCCCGGCATCACGGGACTCGGCTGGCCGGCCGTTCTCGCCGAGTCGGGGCTGCCGCAGCAGGTGTTGGACTCCTACGACGTGATCGGCTTCGACCCGCGTGGAGTTGCCCGCAGCACACCGGTGACCTGTGATCTGACGCCGGAACAGCAGTCACGCGGCAACTTCCCGACGTACGCGCACACCGCGGCCGATGTCGCTCGTGATGCGGGGAAGGCGCGGACCGTCGCCCGGCAGTGCGCCACCTCGCGGACGGCGTGGATGCTGCCGCACACCACCACGGCGAACACCGCGCGCGACATGGACCGGATCCGGGTGGCGCTGGGCGAGCCGAAGCTCTCGTACCACGGTGCTTCCTACGGCTCCTACCTCGGCGCGGTGTACACGACGATGTTCCCGAAACGCAGCGACCGGATCGTGCTCGACAGCAACCTGGGCCCCGGTGGGTACGACGCCACGGCCATGCGGTTGTTCGGCCGGGGTATGGAGGACCGGTTCCCGGACTTCGCGGCGTTCGCGGCCGCGCACCCCGAGTACGGTCTGGGCACCACGTCGGAGCAGGTGACCGCGAAGTTCTTCGACCTGGCGGAGCGGTTGGAGGCGAAGCCGGTCCACGGTATCGACGGGACGCTGTTCCGCGGGCTCACGTTCGGGGACCTCTACGACGACTCGCTCCTGCCTCAGCTGGCGAAGACCTGGCAGGCGCTCGACACGGGCCGGCCGTTGCCGATCGACCCGCCGACGGGAGACATGGACAACTTCATGTCCGCCCGTTTCTCCGTCGTGTGCGGTGATACACGCTGGCCGGGGACGGTCCGGGAGTACCAGCGCAATGTCGCGGTCGACCGGCTGAAGTACCCGATGCTGGGCGCCTCCACGGCCGGCATAGGACCGTGCGCGTTCTGGCCGACCGAGCGCGTCGAGCCGCCGGTACGCATCGGTGACCGGGGCCCGTCGAACGTGCTCGTCGCGCAGAACGAGCGCGACCCGGCGACACCGCTCGCCGGCGCCCAGGAACTGCGGCGGGCGTTCGGGAAGCGGGCCACGATGGTGACGGCCGACCAGGGCGGACACGGGGTCTATCCGTACGGCCGCAACACGTGCGCGAACGACACGGTGACGGCGTTCCTGACCACCGGGCGGAGCCCTGCGCGGGACCTCGCCTGCGCGGCGGAGCCGGGCAAGTAGCGGGAGCGGGAGGGGAGACATGCTCAAGGAGTGGCGGCATCGTCGGGCCGTACAACGGGTCAAGCCCGGGGACGGGCGACCGTTGAAGCGTTTCCGCTGGTGGCAGATGCTTACGCGCGCACTGTTCCATCTTCGGCTGATGAACGACGACGGCAGGCCGACGGTCTACGCCGTCGACGTCAAGCATCAGAATGCGTCGGAGGGCTACGTCAAGGCCCACCTGTACCTCGACGGCAGGCATCACGCCGAGTCCAAAGTCCCTGCCGTCTTCCCCGTCCTGGGCGGCACCGTCGAAGTGAGGACGAGCGGATTCGGGCTCAGACGCTGCCACTACGTCACCGCCGAGGGCGCCGAGCACCAACTCGTCCCGGATCCCGCCTCCGCAGAGGGGCGCCGCGCGCGTCTCGACCGATCGCACCCGGCACTGAGCCGCTGTGTCGGTTTCCTCTCGGTGATCGTGCTCGTCATCGGCCTGGTGCTCCTGATCCTTCAGCTCGCCGAACAGGTCACCCGGGCGCCGGAGGGCGTCGCCCAGTACGTCGGGACGTTCACCTCGCCCATTGATCTGTCGGCATGGGCCAACACCGTGGTCGGGCTCGCAACTGTGGCGGCCAGCACGGAGCGGGCGCTGCGGCTGCGCTACAGCCGGCTGCTCGACGGCGCGGCGGGCTGAGCTCGACGTTTGTCCGGGTGGCCGTTGCTCGTGTGCCCGTTGGTTGAGTGCTGTGAGGCATGTGCGGGACCAGGGGCCTGTCCGGCAGATCTCGCCGGACAGGCCCCTGGTCCCGAGGGGGCTCAGCGTTTGAGCGTGAAGGTGAAGTCGCCGGAGAGCGTGCCGCTCAGCCGGATCGCCGACACCAGGTTCCCCTCCGTGATCAGTCTCCCGACCTCGGCCCGCGAGAGACCGCAACCTTCAGCGATCAGTCGCACCGGCCGGACAGGGATCCGAGCCGCGAAGCGGACCGATACATCGAGCACATCGTTCACCTCGCGATCCGGGTGATCCGATCCGCCGGTGTCGAGGCGCCAGGCGTTGTCCCAGTCGAGGGCGATGCGGTTGCGGCGCCGCACGACCGGATCCTGGAGCAACTCGGTTGCCAGGCCAGGGTCGTTGTCATGCAGCCGGTCCAGCAGCTCGGGTCGTACGGAGCGCACGTTCATCCGCTCCAGGACCGTGAGCTTCGTGGTCTCCCCGCAGACGGTACAGAGCGCGAGGAGCCAGGCGTCGATGAGCTTGTGGTGTGCGTTGACGCGAAACTTGCCGTTCGCCCGGAAACGCTCGGACGCGCACGCGTGGCAACGGCGGAGAACCAGCGGAAGGCAGGTGGGCATGACCACCCAGTTTTCGAGCACAGAAGTACACCGGTTCCAGTGAGAAATCCGCAGCAAAAAGGAGCGCGGCGCAACTGCGCGACGCGCGACGATTCAGCACTCGGGGGTTCTCACACGGTGTACAACGGCACGTCCCGTCCCAGACGACTTGGTCCGGCAGCACGGTAGTGGCGCACAGGGGCGCGGCTCCACTGGTTTTGGAGTAACTCAACGCGTCGCGGAACGTGGTTCTGCGATGCCGACGATGAACTCCTCCCGCGTCCGGATGTCGGCGGACCATCCCAACTCGGTTAGTTCGCCAGTGAGTTCCTCCGGTTCGTGGAAGACCTTCACGATGCGGTACTCGCTGCCGTCGTCGAGTCGACGCACTTCCGCGGCTACTTCCGCACGGGCGGCGGCGGAAGGCCCTTCGTCGATGAAGACGGCCTTGCCGTGCGGTGCGAGCGCGGCGGCCACGGTGTTCCAGAAGTCACCGAGCCGGGACGGCGGGACATGGGAGAGCCAGAAGGCGAAGAACACGGTGTCGTAGCGGCGCGGCGGCTGCCACTTGAACACGTCGACCCGCTCGAACCCGACCTTGGCGGAGGCGGTCCGTGCTCGAGCGATACCCAGCATCTCCGGTGACGCGTCGACAGCGGTGACCGAGCGCGCCCGCGCGGCCAACGCCCCGGTCCACTGCCCCGTCCCGCAGGCCAGCTCCAGCACGTCCCCGGCAATCGGGAGGTCGTCGACCAGGGTCAGCAGGTCGCGCAGATCCTGACGCTCGGCATAGACCCGGTCGTACTCGGGCGCGCGGGCCCGGTAGTAAGCAATCTGCTCCGCCAGAAGGGCATCCTCGTCGACTGCCATGATGCCGACCCTAGTGCGGTCACTCGCATCATTGCTGGTCCCAGAACAAGCCAATGAATCGCGCTGAGAGGGATCAGCCTCTGGTCACGCAGAAGGGGTGTCCGGCCGGGTCGGTCAGGACTCGCCAGCTGGACTCGTCCGGTTGGTGGGCCGGTTTGCCCGCGCCCAGTTCCAGCAGGCGGGCCTCGGCCTCGTCCAGGTCGTCGACCGTGAAGTCGAGGTGGAGCTGTTGGGGAACCGTCTGGTCGGGCCAGCCTGGAGCCTGGTGGTTGTCGACCCGTTGGAAGCCGATGGAGAGCCCGTTCTCGCAGGTGAGAGCAGCGAAGTCGGCGTCGGACTTCGGGTGGGGTGTCAGGCCGGTGGCCTGTTGATAGAACGCCGCCAGAGCCAGTGGATCAGGGCAGTCGATCGTTATCGCGCTCAACTTCATCCGGAGAGCATCCCAGGGGGCGTCGGCCCTTCAACAGCCGAGTCAATAGCCGACGCGGAACGTCGCGTCCTGCTGTTCGGTGGACGTGGAGATCGGGTCGATGCGCAGCACGTAGTTGGCGTGGCGGACGTAGCGGGTCGGGTTGTTGTACGAGCGGAAGGACGACCAGGAGCTGTCCGCGAGGCCCGCCGTGCGGTAGAAGGTCGCGTCGCCCGCGAATGTCGACGTGCCGTCGTTGACGTCGAGTTGGAGCTGGTAGTTGTAGTGCCGCAGATAGCGCGTGGGATAGTTGACCGACTGGAACGAGACCCCGGAACTGTCGGCCAGGCCCGGCACGAGCTTCCACTGCGAGTCGGTGTACAGGTCGAAGGGGTACGTGTCGATCCGGGCGGCATAGTTGGCGTGCCGCACGTAACGGTCCGGGAAGTTGTACGACTTGAGCCGGTTCCAGGTCGGCGCGCCCCACTTGGTGAGCAGGTTGTTGTACTCGGCCGTGGTGATCGTCGCTATGCCGCAGTGCTTGGAGTTGACCGGCTGGGTGTAGGTCTTCTGGTCGAGCGCGGCCCAGGTGCCCGAGGCCAGGTTGCTGGACTGCCAGGCGTAGAAGACACCATTGGGCGTATACGTGTCTCCCCAGAGGAACCATGTGTTCGACGTCAGTGACTTGAACACCGTCGGGGCCTCCGTGCCGCCGTGTGCGACACCCGCGCCGAACTCGGTGAAGCTGCCCGGGTCGAGAGAGGTGGACCTCGCCGCCACCAGCGTCTGGTTCTTCTTGAAGAAGAGGTAGTTGACTCCGTTGACGCCGACGGCCATGTTGCCGTCGATGACGTCGTAGCCGGGGTCGAAGAAGACCTGAGGGGCCGAGGCGGTGACGAAGTCGGTGGTGTAGTTCACCATGATCACGTTGTGGCCGCTGGAGTTGACCGAGGAGTAGATGACCGCGTACTGGCCCCGCCCGGCGTCCCAGAACGCCTCGGGGGCCCAGCTGTGGGTGGTCATGTCGTGGAGCTTGAGGCGGCGGTAACCGGTGAAGGTGCGCAGGTCGGCGGAGTCCCAGACATGGATGTACTGGCTGTTGTAGCTCCAGTCGGTGCCCTTGAGGTCGGTGGCGATGACCACGAAGGTGCCGTCCTGCTTGCGCATGAGGAACGGGTCGCGCAGACCGAGGGCGCCCGCGGTGGGGGTGACCACGGGGTTGTTCTGGTTGAGCGGTGTCCAGTTCAGCGAGTCCGGGCTGACGGCGAGATGAAGGCCGTAGTCGGTGCCGGCGCCGAGGCTGGTCGACTCGGTGAAGTAGCACATCACGTACGCAGAGTCGGCCGCGTGGGCCGTGCCGGCGCCAAGAGTCAGTACGCCGGACATGGCCAGGGGAGTGGTGGCGGCCATGCCGAGGAAGAGGCGACGGGACGGCTGGGGTCTTGCGCTCATCGTGGTCTCCAGGCGGCGTACGGGGGCGGGTGAGCGGCTGCGCGGGGCGGGGGACCGGGGACGTGAACTACGCAGCCGAACAAGCGAGTTGGCCGAAATCTCGAACCAGGTTCGGAAGGCCGATCAGAAGGTAGAGCGCGGTTCAACGTGCGTCAATCACTCTGTCGAGGCTGTGGTGAATCTGTGCTGCCGAGGGTTGCGGACTTCCCGCGGGGAGACGTCGCCGTGTTCGACGGATCGGTCGAACTCGCACACCGGAGCGGTCAATTCCGGCCAGATTGTCCCCCTTCGTGGATGTGGCTGAAGTCGACGTCGCCTCATAGGTGCCCGCGGCATCTAATGAAGATCGGTACGACGCATCCTTCGTCCGCGAGGTCTTCGATGACAGACATGACGGATACGGCAGACGTGAAGCCGCTCTCGGCACCCGTCGCCTTCCCCCAGGACCGCACCTGTCCCTTCCAGCCGCCCACGGGCTACGACCCCCTGCGCACCGCCCGACCGCTCGCCCGTGTGACCCTCTACGACGGCCGGACCACCTGGCTGGTCACCGGCCGTGACCTGGCCCGCAGCCTGCTCGCCGACTCCCGCCTGTCCTCCGACCGAATGCGCCCCGGTTATCCGGCCACCTCGCCGCGCATCGTGGCATTCCGCGACCGTCGGGCAGCCCTGCTGAACGTCGACGACCCCGAGCACCACGCCCAGCGTCGGATGCTGGTCCCGAGCTTCACCCTCAAGCGTGCCGCCGCGTTGCGGCCCGCCATCCAGCGGATCGTCGACGAATGCCTCGACGCGATGCTCGCGCAGGGCCCACCCTCCGAGTTGGTGAACGCCTTCGCGCTCCCCGTTCCCTCGACGGTGATCTGCGAACTGCTCGGTGTCCCGTACGCCGACCACGAGTTCTTCGAGGAGCAGTCCCGTCGGCTCCTGCGCGGCAAGGACCTGGACGAGGTGCGGGACGCGCGCGACCAGCTCGACTGCTACCTCGGGGCGCTGATCGACCGCAAGTCCGAGTCGTCCGCCGGTGACGGTGTCCTCGACGCCCTGGTCCACGAACAGCTGCGCGAGGGCGCGGTGGACCGTCAGGAGGCGATCTCGCTGGCCACGATCCTGCTGGTCGCCGGCCACGAGACGACCGCCAACATGATCTCGCTGGGCACGTACACCCTGCTCCAACACCCGGAGAGACTCGCGGAGTTGCGTGCCGACCCGTCCCTGTGGCCCGCCGCCGTCGACGAGTTGATGCGGATGCTGTCCATCGCGGACGGGCTGCTGCGGCAGGCCACGGAGGACATCGAGGTGGACGGGACGACGATCCGCGCAGGTGAGGGCGTGGTCTTCGCGACCTCGGTCATCAACCGGGACGGGGAGGTCTACGCCGAACCCGACGCCCTCGACTGGCACCGCCCCACCCGTCATCACGTGGCGTTCGGCTTCGGTATCCACCAGTGCCTCGGCCAGAACCTCGCCCGTGCCGAGATGGAGATCGCCCTGAGTTCCCTGTTCGAGCGGGTGCCCGGGCTGCGGCTCGACGTGGCGCCGGACGAGGTCCGCTTCAAACCGGGCGACACGATCCAGGGGATGCTGGATCTGCCCGTGGCCTGGTAGGGGGTCTCCTCATGCACATCGATATCGACAAGGGCGTGTGCATCGGCGCCGGGCAGTGCGCGATGTCCGCCCCGGCCGTCTTCACCCAGGACGACGACGGCTTCAGCACCCTCCTGCCCGGACAGGAGGACAGCGGCGACCCGATGGTCCGGGAGGCGGCCCGAGCCTGCCCGGTCGGCGCCATCAAGGTCTCGGAGACCGCGCGACCGTGACCGCCGTGGTGGCCCCTTGGGCAGGGGCCACCACAGGTACGCGGCCGTACGCGTCGCAGCCGAGACACGTTTTCGGCCGTGGGGTCAGAAGCCGACATCGGCAGCCCGGTAGGTCGGCGGTCGGCGGACGCGGGACGCCTGCTCGTAGGCGTAGGCCAGCCGGAGCAGAATCGGCTCGCTCCAGGCCGTACCCATGAAGGTCAGACCGACCGGCAGGCCGAACGCGAAGCCTGCCGGGACACTGATCGCGGGGTATCCGGCGAGCGCGGCCGGCGTCGACGAGCCGCCGCCGTAGCTGTCCCCACGGATCAGGTCGATCTTCGCCGGTGGTCCGGTCGTCGGCATGACGAGCGCGTCCAGGTCGAAGCGGCGCAGCACCGCGTCGATGCCCTCGGTGCGCGAGAGCCGGTGGTTGGTGGCCAGCGCCTCACGGTATTCGCGCTCGGTGAAGTCCAGCTTGTGCACCGCCTCCAGCCCGTCCTGCCGCACATAGCGGAGTTCGCGGTCGGCATGCGCACGATTGAACGCGATCAGCTCCGCCAGGCTGCGCGGATGGTCGCCGGGGGCGGCGGCCAGATAGGCGTTGAGTCCGCGCTTGATCTCGTACGCCTGGACGACCATCGAGCTGGGCAGGTCCTCGAGCTGTTCGGCCGTCGGGATGTCCGCCGGGTCGACGACTGTCGCCCCGGCCCTGCGCAGGGTGGCGATCGCCCGCTCCGCGATCTCGTCGGCGTGGTGGCTGTAACCGAAGTACACCGCTCGCGGTACGCCGATGCGGGCCCCGCGCAGCCCGTCGGCGTCCAGGAAACGGGTGTAGTCGCGATGGAAGTGGCCCCGGCTCGCCCCGGTCGCCGGATCGCGGTCGTCGACCCCGACGAGCGTGCCCAGGAGGATCGTGGCGTCGCGGACCGTGCGCGCGATCGGACCGACACTGTCCTGGCTCGGCACGCCGGGGATCACACCGCCGCGCCCGACCAGTCCGACGGTCGGCTTCACCCCGACGACGCAGTTCGCCGAGGCGGGATCGATGATCGAGCCGTTGGTCTCCGTACCGATTCCGGCCACGCACAGGTTGGCCGCCGCGGCGACCGCGGTGCCTGAACTGGACTCGTTCGGTGACCGGTCCAGTTTGTAGGGGTTCCTGGTCTGGCCGCCGCGGGCGCTCCAGCCGGCATGGTGGGTGAGCGACATCCCGCCGGCCCACTCGCTGAGATTGGTCTTGCCGAGGATGACGGCACCGGCCGCGCGCAGCCTGGCGGCGACCGTGGCGTCCCTCGTCGGGCGCAGGCCCTCCAGGGCGAGTGATCCGGCCGTCGTGTGCATCCGGTCCGCTGTCTCCACCAGATCCTTGAGCAGGATGGGCATGCCGTGCAGGGGTCCACGACGAGCCTTCTCGGCGTCCAGGCGCCGGGCTTCTCGCAGTGCGTCGGGATTGACCTCGATCACCGCGTGCAGGAGCGGGTCGACCCGTTCGATGCGCCCCAGATAGTGGCGGGTGAGCTGTTCGGCGGTGAGCCGTCCGTCGTCCATCCGCCGGCGGAGTTCGACGATGCCCAACTCGTCCAGTTCTGTTGCCGCCGGGCGTGCCGTGTCCGCGGCCCCTCCCGTGGTCGAGGCGTCGGCACGGGCGGAGGCTCCGCCGAGCCAGGGGGCGGCCGTGGCGGCGGTGCCGAGTGCGAGCACGGTGCGGCGGCGTGGGGCGTTGATCGGGTCCATTCACCGCACGTTAGAGGCGTAATCGAGGTTTCTCGCTCCGACTGTCCCCCGGCTCTGTGGTGAGAGCAGCCCCCGGGTCACCCCGGGGGTCAGCCGGAACGTGGTGCACGGCATCCCTGTGGACCATTCCTCCACTTGTGTGGATTCAAGTCGTTTGTCTGGTGCGGGTGTTGAGTCGCGGTTAGCGTGCCTTGACCGATGTGCCTCAAGGGGGAGCAGTAGATGCGTAAGACAGGGATCCGCAGGATGCTGGCGCGACTGGGCGTCGCGCTGCTGGCGGCCACAGGACTCGTCCTGACCGGACCGAACGCCGCACAGGCCAGCACCGTCGTCGACATCCCGGCGCCCACTCCGGGCGGCGTCTCCATGACGATGAAGTTCTACGGGGCCGTCGTGCCCCAGCCCTACACCCCGGACCCGGACGCCGCGTACAACGAACCGAACACCTGCCAGCTGTACTTCCGGCAGTTCGACCCGTCCTCCGGCTGTGGCGGCTTCAAGCTCGGGACGGTGCTGCACAACGTCCGTGAGCAGCCCGGCTACAAGGCGGGACTGGCCGGTACGGGCTACTTCGACGCGTATGCCGACACCGACCGCACCTTCGGCTGCCTGCGTCCCGACGGCAGCTTCGACCACTCCACCTCCTTCGTCGTCCACCAGGACCAGCGCCGCCTGTCCCCGGTCTACGTCGAGGGCGGCGCGGCCAACCTCGTCCAGCGGCTCCGGGACTATCCCGACGCCGAGTACGGGCCCAACTGGTTCGTCAACTTCACCCCGATCGTGGACGTCGACTGCCCGGCCGGCATGACTCCGACCCAGTACGGGCTGAAGGTCAGCAACCTGCGGATCTCGATCGACGACCCCGAGATCTTCGGTACGACGACGTGGGCGTACCCGGGGCCGTTCTACGCATAGAACGTTGCAGAACCGGCGCGTACGAGGGCCTGCCCGGCCCCGAGAGGCTCCCAGGCCCTCGTACGCCACCCGGACCGGTCGGTCCGGGACGACCCGAACTGTCCATCTTGCCGGTGGAGTTGACACCTGCACTCGGGCAGTGGCGCGGGCATGGCGCGGCAAACTCGTGCACAATCCGTGGTTGATTGCGCAACAAGGCGTATGGCAAGGTCCTTTCACAACTGTCGGGCGTGCCGCTTCATACCGCAGGCCTGATTTCCCTCTTGCCCCCACTCGAGTGGAGTCCGCGTGCCCAAGAGCTCGCACCCTGGCGTGGACGGACAGCGTCCCCGTCACAGCCATGCACGCCGCCGAGCGGAGCGGCACGAGTGGGCCAACCGGCATTCCTTCGGCGGGCGGTCGCGGGAACCCCAGAGGCATGTCCGACGAGGCCGCGCGGCCGTTCAAGGGCCCGCGCCGACGGTGCGCGGACGGCGGTGCGACGGCCGCGTATCGCGTACGAGCAACGTTTGACGCCTTGCTGATCGAATGCGGAGCCGCCCGCTCGACGCGGCCGACGACGGAAGCTCCCCGAGGGTCGGCCGACGCCCTGTAGGAACGGCGAACGGCTCCCACACACTTCCGGCTTCAGGCCAAGAATCATCGACCCGGGTCCTTCATGCGAAGGCCGCCGGGTCGGCCCTCTCCTTTGCCGTGCCCCCGCTGACTGAAAGCACCCCACTCCGTGACCATCTCCGTTTACGAGGGCCAACCGGCCGGTCGGCATGCAGCCATTCCCCAAGGCAGCCTGCTCCGCCGGGTATACGCACCCCGAGCTTTTGACGCGCTCGCTTTCTCCATGTGCACCTACGCCATGCCGCTCCTCGTGCTGGCCACGACCAGGTCCGCCTCCCTGACAGGTCTGGCCTTCGCGCTGGAATGGCTTCCGCGGGTGGCGGCCTTCGGCCTGGCGGGCGACCTGGTCGACCGGCGCGGGGCCGCGATCGTGTTCTTCCTCGCCTCCCTGGCACGGGCGCTGCTCGTGGCGGCGGGAGGCGTCGCCCTGTTCATGCTTCCGCGCGGGACGGCCGAAACGGTCACTGTGATGGCGCTGGCCGCCGGCACAGGTGCCCTGACACAGTTCAGCTTCATCGCCAACGAAGCCGTGGGCGCGATAGTCAGCCGACGTACGGCCGGTCAGGCGCACAAGGTGCAGTCCGTGCTGATCGGTATCGACCAGACCGCCACGCTCACCGGGCCGGCGCTGGGAGGTGTGCTTCTGCTCGCCGGGCCGAGCCATATGCTCGCCGTCCTCGGGGCGCTGTCCGTCCTCGCGGCCTGTCTCGCCCTGCAAACCCCGCCGACACCACTGCGCGGCTCCGCGAAGAACGGCGTGCGACGGGAAGCGGGGCTCAAGACCGGCTGGCACACGCTGACTTCGCTGCCCGTGCTGAGCTGGCTCGTGGCCGGTCTGGTCGTGTCCAACCTGGCGCTGGGACTGCTGCAGGCCGCCAGCCCGATCATCGTCATCGAGCGCTTCGGACTGACCTCGGCGGCCGTGGGCACCCTCTGGTCGGCGGCGGCGGCATCCACCCTCCTCGCCGTCGCGGCCTGCCGATTCGCGCTCAACCGGCTCGGCCTGTGGGGAGTCGGCGTGGTCTGCTCCACCGTCGCGTCCGCGGCCTGTCTCGCCCTGGCCCAGGCGCCCACCTACATCTCGTACGTCCTGGTCATGGCGCTCTTCATGGCCGCGGACGGCGGCCTGACCGTCGTGCTGCGCACACTGCGCTCGCTCCTCATACCCCCGGCCGCCTTCGGAAGCACCCTCTCCCTGACCATCCTGCTCCTGCTGCTGCCCTTCCCGGTCGCGGGAATCGTGGTTGCTCTGACACCGTTGTCGGCGCTCCAGCACGCCATCCTGGTGTGCGGCGTACTCCAGGCCGTCGCCCTCGGCCTCGCCTTCCTGCGGCTGCGGGGCGATCCGGTCCTGCGCGGCTCAGGCAACATGGCCCGGGCGACAGCCTGACCGCGAAGTGGCCCGAGCCGGAAAAGGGTTGGGCGGGACGACGTCCGGGCTGCTAGCTTGCAGTCGATCGTGACATCGAGCGAGGAGGTGAGACCCATGAACGCCGTATCCATGTGGGTGCTCCCCCTTCCCTTCACGGTCGGGCGACTGACATAGGTGTCGCCGGGAGCGCCTCGACAAGGCACTCCCGAAAGGCAACAACCCATGCATTCTGTGCAGTTCACCGCGGAGACATCGTCCGACGGTCTCCGCGAACGCGACTTCACCGTGGGCGAAGTCCCCGGCGTACTCTGGTCGCCCGTATCCGGCCCCGACCGCGCGCCCCTGGTGCTGATGGGGCACGGCGGCGGCACACACAAGAAGGCACCGGCCATGGCGGGCCGTGCACAACTCCTCGTGACCGGCTGCGGTTTCCATGTCGCCACCATCGACGCCCCCGGGCACGGCGGCCGACCGCGCACGGCTCACGACGAGCGGGAGATCGCCGCCATGCAGCAAGCCATGGCGACGGGCGAACCGGTCGGCCCGATCGTCGTCCGGTACAACGCCCACCTGGCGGAGCGTGCCGTCCCGGAATGGCAGGCGACCCTGGACGCCCTCCAGGAACTGCCGGAGATCGGCACCGAAGGGCCGGTCGGCTACTTCGGCCTGAACATGGGCACCGCGATCGGGGTGCCGCTGACAGCGATCGAACCCAGGATCACCGCCGCGGTCTTCGGCCTCTTCTGGCCCGACCCCCTGGCCGAGACCGCGAGGCGGATCACCGTTCCGATCGAGTACGCGCTCCAGTGGGACGACGAGCACATCCCACGCGAGTCCGGTCTGGCGCTGTTCGACGCCTTCGCCTCGAAGGAGAAGACGTTGCACGCCAACGCGGGTGCCCACAAGGAACTGCCCCGGTTCGAGGCCGACAGCGCGGTTCGCTTCTTCGCCCGGCATCTCGGCCGGGCCGTCATGACACCGGCCTGACCTGAGGGGTATCGGCGTCCGGCCACCGGTCGGGCGCCGATACCGATGTCAGAAGCCCTACTCCTTGGGCTGGGTGAAGCGGATGCTGTTGCCGAAGGGGTCGCGGAGCCCGCAGTCGATGCCGTACGGACGCTCGGTGGGTTCCTCGGTGAACTCGACACCCCGGCCCAGCAGCTTCTCGTACGTCTTGCGGCAGTCGTCGGTGGTGAAGATGAGGTGGCCGCCCATCGCCCCCTTGGTCAACAGCTCCCGCACCTGCTCTGCCGTCTCCTCGGACAACGCCGGAGGGCCCGGCTTCTCCAGCAGGATCTGGCGGTCGGGGTGACCGGGGACGTTGACGGTCAGCCAGCGCATGAAACCCAGGGACACGTCGGTGTTGACCTCCAGGTCGAGCTTGCCGACGTAGAAGTCGAGGGCCTCGTCCTGGTCGAGGACGTAGATCTGCGAGTGCGTGATTGCGGTGAACATGTGCATCACGCTATCGAGCCGGCCGGACGAAAACTTATCCAAAACTGCTCAGCCGACGGGACGGTACGGCTCCTGCGGACGGTCAGCCGTTGGGACGCGTCCACGCCATCGTGAAACACGTCGGTACGGGCGCGGTCACCGCTGCCCGTCGGTATGACCTCGGTGACAGGCCGACGATGTCGCGGAACGTGCGGCTGAAGGTTCCCGGGCTGCCGAAGCCCACCTGGAAGCAGATGTCCGTCACGCTGCGGTCGGTCTCGCGCAGCAGGAACATCGCCCGCTCGACCCGGCGGCGCTGCAGATAGCGGTGCGGCGTCTCGCCGAACGTGGCCCGGAAGGTGCGTGTGAAGTGCGCCTGGGACACATGGGCGATCCGGGCCAGGGCCGGCACGTCCAGCGGCTGCGCGTAGCCGCGGTCCATCGCATCCCGTGCCCGAAGCATGCGACGGTTGCTCTCTTCTGCGGCACGACTCACGCCGCCATCACATCACGGACCCGTGCGGGCGGTGAAAGAGCCCGCAGACCAGGATTGTTTTACGTTGCCTTTGCCATTCGGGAACCCTGGTGCCCGCGAAGAGCGTTCACTTGTCGCGGGGCGTGAACCAGCGCCACCGATATCAGTACCGGACAGGCAACAGCAGAAGCCGAGGTGGCAGTAGTGGCGATGTGGGACCGGCTCAAGGACCAGGCCAAGAACCTCCAGCAGTCCCAGGGTTCCAGGGGATCGGGCGGACAGGGGCAGGCCCCCCATGGGCAGGGCCAGGCTCCGTACGGGCAGGGCCAGAGCGGTGGCCACGCGTCCGGTTCGTCCTCCGGCGGCTCCAAGGCCAAGATGGTCGGGCTGCTCAAGTCCCAGCTCGCGTCGGTCAAGACCGAGCTCAAGAGCGGCGCCTACCGTGACGCCAGCATGGCCATGTGCGCGCTCGTGGCCGCCGCCGACGGACATGTGGAGCAGGCGGAGAGGCAGCGCGTGGAGGAGCTGATCGTCTCCAACGAGGTGTTGCAGAACTTCCCGGCGGACCAGCTTCGCCAGCGCTTCAACAAGCACCTGGACCAGCTCATCGCCAACTTCGAGATGGGCAAGGCCGAGGCACTGCGGGAGATCGCCAAGGCCGCCAAGAAGCCGGCGGAGGCCCGCGCGGTCATCCAGACGGGCATCGTGGTCGCGGGTGCCGACGGGCACTTCGAGCAGTCCGAGCAGTACGCCATTCGCGACGCCTGCGCCGCGCTCGGTCTGTCGCCCACGGAGTTCGGCGTCTGACAGGGGTTGCCGCCGACTCCGCCTCCCCCCTGGCGGAGTCGGCGGCCCTGTGAAGTCGGCAGCGTCGTGACGCCGGCGGCCTCGTGGTCACGCCGACGAGGAACAGCGGCGCGAACCCGTTGCTCCCGCGTCCTGCGTTCCTCTGTCCTGTGGACGAACTGGCCGGTATACAAGTTCAGTCACCGTGCAAGGGCGCGCCGTCGGCGGTCCCGGCTCGCGGTACTGGACCCAGGGGGGAATCTTGAAGAACCGTCGCACCCAGTACGGCAGCACGGCCCCGAACCGCCGACGGGCGACCGCCGTGGGAGCGGCGGTCAGTGGCTGCGCCCTCGTCGTCGCGTCGGCGGCACCCGTCGCGGCGCACGGTGGCGGCCACGGGCACGGCCGGGGCACGGACTACGTCTCGCTCGGGGACTCCTACACCTCGGGGCCGGGGATCCCGACGCAGGTGGACGCGAACTGCGCCCGCTCCGACCACAACTACCCCTCGCTCGTCGCCGCGGAGCGCAGAACGTCCACGTTCAAGGACGTGAGCTGCGGCGGCGCCACCACCGAGCAGATGTGGAAGGCACAGGGGACCAACCCTCCACAGCTCAACGCCGTCCAGCGGGACACCGACCTGGTGACCGTCCAGATCGGCGGCAACGACATCGGGTTCAGCTCCATCATCAGCACCTGCGCCCAGCTGAGTTCGCAGGACCTCACGGGGGACCCGTGCCGGCGGCACTTCACGTCCTCCGGGGTCGATCAGCTGACCCTGAGGATCCTGGAAACGGCACCCAAGATCACCCGCGTACTGCGGGCCGTGCACGCCAGGGCGCCGCACGCCCGCGTGATCGTCGTCGGCTACCCCGCTCTCCTGCCGGACGACGGCAGCGGCTGCTACCCCTCGGTGCCGTTCGCGGCGAAGGACTTCCCCTATCTGCGCGACACCGGCAAGCGCCTCAACCTGATGATGCGCGTGGTGGCGCGGTTGAACGGGGCCGAATACGTTGACACGTACGGACCCACGATCGGACACGACATGTGCAAGGCCCCGGACATCCGCTGGGTCGAACCGCTGCGACCTGCGTCGCCCGCGGCCCCGGCCCACCCCAACGCCAAGGGCGAGGCGGCCATGGCACGTACCGTGCTGCGGAGCCTGAGCAAGGGGCACGGGCACTGACGGACCTCCCACGAGGAGTGTGTCCGCTCGCCTCATCGGGGGATCACCACGTGCGAAGGGGGGACTCAGGGGGCAGAGGGTCCGTGGGAAGTCAGAACGTGCGCGGCCGGTGAAGGGATGGACATCGTGGTACGACCGAAGATCTTGGTGGTCGGAGCGGGCTTCGCGGGAGTCGGGTGCGTCCGGCGTCTGGAGCGCAAACTCGGATCCGACGAGGCGGACCTGGCGCTGGTGACACCGTTCTCCTACCAGCTCTATCTGCCGTTGCTCCCACAGGTCGCCTCCGGAGTGCTGACCCCGCAGTCGATCGCCGTGTCGCTGCGCCGCAGCCGCAAGTACCGCACGCGCATCATCCCCGGTGGTGCCATCGGTGTGGATCTGAAGGCCAAGGTCTGCGTCGTCCGCAAGATCACGGGCGAGATCGTGAACGAGCGCTACGACCACATCGTGCTGGCGCCGGGCAGCGTCACGCGCACCTTCGACATTCCGGGCCTCACGGACCACGCCCGCGGTATGAAGACGCTCGCCGAGGCCGCGTACCTCCGCGACCACGTCATCTCGCAGCTCGACCTCGCCGACGCCAGCCAGGACGAGGCCGAGCGGGCGGCGCGGCTCCAGTTCGTGGTGGTCGGCGGCGGCTACGCCGGTACGGAGACCGCCGCGTGCCTGCGGCGCCTGACGCAGAACGCCGTCAAGCGTTACCCGCGGCTCGACCCGAAGCTGATCAAGTGGCACCTGATCGACATCGCACCGAAGCTCATGCCCGAACTGGGTGACAAGCTCGGACAAAGCGCCCAGGAGATCCTGCGCAAGCGGGGCATCGACATTTCGCTGGGCGTCTCCATCGCGAAGGCGGGCCCGGACGAGGTCACCTTCACCGACGGCCGGGTGGTCCCGACCCATACGCTGATCTGGACCGCCGGAGTCGCGGCGAGCCCGCTCATGGCCACCCTGGGCGCCGAGACGGTCAAGGGACGGCTCGCGGTCAGCTCGGAGATGTCCCTGCCCGGCCACCCCGGCGTCTTCGCGCTCGGTGACGCCGCCGCCGTGCCGGACGAGGCCAAGGACACGGAGGGCGCCATCTGCCCGCCGACCGCCCAGCACGCGATGCGTCAGGGCAAGCACGTCGCCGACAACGTCATCGCGTCGCTGCGCGGGCAGCCGATGACCCCGTACGTCCACAAGGATCTGGGACTGGTCGTGGACCTCGGTGGTCTCGACGCCGTGTCCAAGCCGCTCGGTGTCGAGCTGCGCGGCCTGCCCGCCCAGGTCGTCGCCCGCGGTTATCACTGGTCTGCGCTGCGCACCAATGTGGCGAAGGTCCGGGTGGCGACGAACTGGGCGCTGAACGCGGTGGCCGGCCACGACTTCGTGGGCACCGGACTGCTGTCCCGTTCGTCGGCGAAGCTGCGGGACTTCGAGCACACGAACGCGTACCTGACCCCGGAGCAGATCCGGGAGCGCACCGAGAACGGGTGACCCGAGGGCACGCGAGCGTACGTGTCTCGGCGGGGACACGAGTAGCCCGGTGGGCACACGAGTGGCCCGGAGCGATCCGGGCCACTCGTGTGTGGACGGCGATGCTCGGGGGCAGTGAGCCTGTCGGGCCCAAGTCGGCGGACGGGCCCATGAGTTGGCCGATCCGGAGGGGATTTCCATGAGCAGCACGTCTCGGCTGGGCAAGGTCCGCAGAACGATCGTCATGACCGGCTGTGCGGCGGCACTGGCCTTCGGGTCGTCGTCCGCGCTCGCCACTCCCGGCAGCGGGGTCACCGGCACGGTCCTCGCCCAGGGCACCTCGGCCGGAACACTGAAGGTCAAGGCCAAGGGGCGTACGGACGTCATCGTGCGGTCCATCACCATCGCACCGGGCGGCACGACGGGCTGGCACTATCACCCGGGCCAGCTCATCGCCGTCGTCAAGTCGGGCACACTCACCCGCACATTGCAGGACTGCTCCGTGGAAGTCAGCACGGCGGGCACGTCGTTCATAGAGCCCGCCGGGTCCCGGCACATCCACGTCGGCCGCAACCTCGGCACCGAGCCGGTCGAGCTGTACGTCACGTACCTCGTGCCCAAGGGCAGCCCGCTGTCCCTCGACGCGGACGCTCCGGCGTGTGCCGGGAGTTAGGCACACGCCGGAGAATTTGGTTCCGTAGCGCTCTCAGCGGATCTGGGGTGCGCTGCCGAGCTGTGCTTCGGCGTCGGTGAGGATCTCCGTCACCCGCAGGCCGAAGGCGGCGTCGCACGGGTGCGGGCGGCCGGTGCGGGCGGCTTCGAGGAGGGCGTCGGCAGCCCGGGTGAGCGCCTCGACCGCCCCTTCGGCGGACCCGGGCAGGATGGTCACCCCGGACTTGCCCCGCAGCTCGACGGCGGCCCCGGCGGCCGCGGGCGGGGCCGTCAGGCTGAGAGTCAGGGTGCTCGACGCCCCGCTGACATGGTGGAGCACCAGATGAACGGTGTCCTTCGGACCCCGCGCGGCGGCGGCCACCCGCTCGACATCTCCGAGAACCGGCATCAGCACGGACAGGGCGTGCGGGCCGACATCCCAGAGGCCGCCCTTCTCCTGCCGCCAGGGCGATGCCGCGAACGGGCTGTCACTCGTGAACACGGCTCCGAGCCACTCCGCGCGTGCGGTGAACCAGCCCTCCGTGGCGGCCTGTTCGGCGATCCAGGCCTGGATCTCGGGCTGGAAGCGGCTGGTGAAGAAGACGACCGAGGCGACACCGGCCTGCTCGACCGCCTCGACGACGGCACGTCCCTCCTCCACGGTCGCCGCGAGAGGCTTGTCGAGCAGCAGATGGCAGTTGGCCCGCGCGGCGCGCGCCGCGAGCGGAGCCTGCACGGACGGAGGCAGGGCGATGGCGACCGCGTCCACCTCGGCGAGGAGGGCGTCGACATCCTCGTACGCGCGCGTCCCATGGCGGTCGGCCAAGGCCTTGGCCGCGTCGGCGCTCCTGCCCCACACCCCCACGAAGTCCAGTTCGCGATGCCCGCTCAGGGCGGGAGCGTGAGCCATGTCGGCCCAGGGCCCAGTACCGAGCAGTCCGATGCGCATGCCGCCACCTCTCGTCGTGCCTGTCTCATAAGGGGCCGCCGTCCGTGATCGTCCGGCGCCTCCCGGGGTGAGCTTTTCACGCAGGCCCGGACGCTGCCCAGCCCCACCCACCGCACCGGACAGCGCGAGCACGCGGTCCCGCGGGGCTATCGCCGGCTTCGTACCAGCAGATACAGGAAGTACGGCGTGCCGATGACCGCCGTCATCAGGCCGGCGCCCAACTGGGCGGGGGCGATGACCGTGCGGCCGAGGAGGTCGGCCGTGCAGACGAGCGCTGCGCCGAGGAGGACGGCGACGGGCACCACCCGTACGTGCCGCCGGCCCACGAGGGCACGTGCCGCGTGCGGGGCCACGAGGCCCACGAAGCCGATGGTTCCGGCCGAGGCGACGGCGGTCGCGCTGAGCAGGACGCTGACCACCAGGAAGCCGAGCCTGGCCGGGGACAGTCGCAGGCCGAGGAGTCGCGGGGTGTCCGCGTCCAGGGAGATGAGGTCCAGCTCGGTGCGCCGGGCCACCGCGACGACAAGGCCCAGCACCAGCACGAGTGTGACGGGCAGGACGTCCGGCATGGTCCGGCCGTACGTCGAACCGGACAGCCAGGTCAGTGCCTTGGTGGCGTTGAACGGGTCGGTGAGCACGATGAGCAGGCTTACCAGTGCCGTCGTACCGGCGGCCATGCCGATGCCGACGAGGACCAGCCGGTTCTGCTGGTAGCCGCCCCGGGCGGCGAGCCCGAAGACGATGACCGACGTGACTGCCGCACCCGCGAACGCGGCACCCGCGACGCTCCAGGTACCGGCGACAGGCACGGTGGTGACAAGGAGTACGGCGCCCAGCGCGGCACCGCCGGACACGCCCAGGACCCCCGGCTCGGCGAGCGGGTTACGGGTCACGGCCTGCACCAGCGTGCCGGCCAGGGCGAGCGCCGCGCCCGCGCAGAGGGCGGCGAGCACCCGGGGCATCCGGGTGTCGAGGACGAAGGACACGGTCTGACCGGCCCGCCCCTGCGCCCAGTTCACGACGTCGCCGAGCAGGAGCTTGCTGTCGCCCAGCAGCGCGCCGGCGATCGTGACACCGACCACCACGGCGACGAGGGCGGCCAGCGTGACCAGGAACGCCGCCCGGCTGGGGATGCGCAAACGGTCCGGTGCCTCGGCTCCGGACGTGTCCCGCAGCCGCAGGGCCATCACCACCAGGAACACGGCGCCGATGAGGCTGGTGACGACGCCGGTGGGGACGGCGACGGCCGTGTCCGAGGGCACCAGGGCCCGCAGCAGCACGTCCGACCCGAGGACCAGGCCCGCGCCGACCACACCGGCGACGGGCAGGATCGTACGGATGCGGACGAGGCCCCGGAACCGGCGGCTGAGCGGACGCACCAGGGCCGGTGCGCACAGGCCGACGAAGCCGATTGGCCCGGCGAGGGTGACCGCCGCCGCGGACAGCAGCGTCGCCAGTACGACCACGGTCACGCGGGTGGCGCGGACCGGGACGCCCAGTCCGCGCGCGGCGTCGTCACCGAGGGCTAGTGCGTCGACCCGACGGGCGGTCAGCAGCAGGCCGACGAGTCCGATCAGGGCGACGGGCAGCATCTGCAGGACGCCGTCGAAGCCGTTCTGGCTGATGCTGCCCTGGTTCCACTGGTAGAGGCCCTCGGTCTGCTCGGGGAACAGCAGGAGCAGGCTCTCCGTCATGGAGGTCAGGCCCAGCGCCAGCGCGGTGCCGGCGAGGACCAGTCGTACGGTGCCCGTGCCGAGTCCGGACAGGGCGAGGACGACGGCCGCGGCCAGGAGCCCGCCGGTGAAGGCGACCCCGGAGGAGGCGAGCAGCGGGAGCGAGACGCCGGTGGCGCCGACCAGCCCCAGCGCCAGGTAGGAACCGGCGTTCACCGCGAGGGTGTCCGGAGCGGCGAGCACATTGCGGCTGACTGCCTGCAGTACGGCGCCCGCCACGCCGAGGATGACGCCGACCAGGATGCCGGCGGTCATCCGCGGCAGCCGGGAGGCGATCACGACGGACGCGTCGGACGGATCGGCCTGCCCGGTCAGGGCCTTGAACACCTCTGCCGGTCCGACGGCGGCGGTGCCCTGGGTGATGTCGACGACGGCGAGGACGGCGACCAGGAGGACGAGCCCGGCCGCCACCGCGGCCGCGCCCGTCCGGGACGCGGTCGTCGGCGGACGGGTGGCGGTGGGAGGCGTTGCGGTGACGGCCATGGCTTCGTCTGCTTCGTCTGTTCTTTCCGGGTCGTCTACTTCGTCAGCGCGTCGACGACGGCGTCGATGTACGCCTCCATCGACTCGGGGCCGCCGAACATCCAGATGCCGTCGGGCAGTCGGTGCACGTCCCCGGCCTTCACGAACGGCAGGGACTTCCATACGGCGTTCTTCGCGAGCGCGCCGGTGAAGGGCGTGCTGCCCTTGTCGCCGTCGTTGCCTATGTAGGCGAACTGGACGTCCTTGGGCAGGTCGGTGAGGCCCTCGACATCGGTGGTCCCGAGGCCGTAGGCCGCGTCGCCCTTGATCTTCCAGGCGTTCTTCAGACCGATCTGCTCGTTGACGGCCCCGATGAGCGAGCCGCTGGTGTACGGGCGCAGGGAGACCTGGTTGGAGGTGACGTAACCGTCGGCGAAGGCGAGGTCCGTGCCGTCGAGACCGGCGTCGGCCAGGGCCTTCTTGCCCTCGGCGACCTTGGCCTCGAAGTTCGTACGGGCGGTCTTGGCCTTGTCGGTGGTGCCGGTGGCCTTGGCGATGAGGTCGAGGTTCTCCAGCATCTGACCGACCTGGTCCGAGGCGTCCGCGGACTTGATCCCCAGCACCGGGGCGATCTTGCGCAGCTGCTTCACGGCCGCGGGCGGCAGGTCGGAGGAGGCCACGATGAGGTCGGGGGAGAGGGAGGCGACGGTGTCCATGCTCGGCTCGCCGCGCGTGCCGATGTCCTTCGGCTCGTTCTTCAGCGGGACGGCGGTGTCCCAGGTCTTGTAGCCCTTGACGTCGGCGACGCCGACGGGGTCGACGCCGAGCGTGATGAGGCTCTCGACCTCGTTCCACTCGGTCGCGACGACCTTGGTGGCCGGGCCGTCGAGCTTGAGCTTCGCGCCGGTGCCGTCGGTGAGGGTGATGGCCTCCGACTTTTTCTCGGACTTGTCCGCGGCGGGCTCGGTGGTGCCGCAGGCGGCAAGGGTCAGCGCCGCGGCGGTGGTGGCGGCCGCGGTGAGCAGGAGGCGTCTCATGAGGTGGTGCCGAGCCTTTCGGTTCGAGTGTTCCGTGTGTGATGGCGGCCGATCGGGCGGGTGCGCAGTCGGCCGGTCAGGGGGTCTGTGTCGACGTCGATCCGGATGCCGTAGACGGCGGTCAGGCGCTCCGGGGTGAGGACGTCCTCGGGCAGGCCGTCGGCGACGATCCGGCCCGCTTCGAGCAGCGTGATCCGGTCGGCGATGGCCGCCGCCTGGTCGAGGTCGTGCAGGACGACGCCGACGGCGATCCCGTGGTCGTCCGCCAGGTCGCGGATGAGGTCGAGGAGTTCGATCTGGTAGCGCAGGTCGAGATAGGTGGTCGGCTCGTCCAGCAGGAGCACACCGGTCTCCTGGGCGAGGCAACTGGCGAGCCACACCCGCTGCAACTGCCCGCCCGACAGGTGGTCGGCGCCCCGGTCCGCCAGGTCCGTGACACCGGTCAGGGCGAGCGCCCGGTCGACCGCGGCCGACGCGTCAGGATCGGGCCTGCCGAAGCGGCCCCGGTACGGGTAGCGGCCGAACTCGACGACGTCCCGCACGGTCAGTCCGCTCGGCGTGGGGCGGCCCTGGGTCAGCAGGGCGACGTGGCGCGAGAACTCACGGGCACTCAGGGCGAGGCCGTCGGTGCCGCCGTCGATCCTGAGCGTGGCGTGGCGGCCCCGCTGCAACCGGGCGATCGTCCGCAGGAGCGTCGACTTGCCGCTGCCGTTGGGACCGACCAGGGCGGTCACCTCGCCGGGCCGCAGCGCGACAGCGGCGTCGTGTACGACGTCGACGCCGTCGTACGACACGGTCACACCCGTGGCCGACAGTTCATGACCGCGCAGACGAGGGGTTTCGGCTGCTTCTTCACCAGATCTCACGCGGTGAAGGTTAGCCTAACCTTAATTGATCTTGAAAGGGGTGCCGCTGGTGCCGGCTCAGCCGGTCTGCCACGACGCCGGATTCCATACTCCCGAGCGGCGCAGGGACTGCGGGCAGTGCAGGTAGATCTCGTCGATCTCCAGAACCAGGGCCAGCGCGGGGCGCTGATCGTCCAGCTTCATGGCGTCGAAGAACGGGGCGTCGGTGAGGATGCGGGCCCGGCCGTTGACCCGCAGGACCTCCTTGCTCCCGGGTATCAGGTACAGCAGACCGGCGTGCGGGTTGTCGAGGATGTTGTGGAAGCTGTCGCCCCGCCGGTTCCCCGGCCGGTCGGGCAGGGCGATCGTGCCGGAGTCGATGACGTACGTGAAACCCGGCGCGTCCCCGCGCGGGGAGACGTCACAGTTGCCGCGCGCGTCGGACGTGGCCAGCAGGCAGAAGGGCGAGCGGGCCACTATGTCCCGGTCCTTGTCGGTGAGCCGGTCGTGAACCTTCTCGATCACCACGGGCCAGGGCTCGCCCAACAGTTCACGCAACTCGACGCTCGACCCCAGCTCGACCCAGCCCTCCTCGGTCACCGTGTCGGGCCCGTTCCCGGCGGTATCGATCGTGTGCGGCAAGGCCGACTCCCAACGTACGTCCAGCGAGCAGTCGCGTATGGAACATCATTCGACGTTAGGCTTACCTTACTTTGCAGCCCGGAGGCGACCGCCCAGGCGCGTGGGGCTGCTCTCGTGGCCCGGCCAAGGGCGTCTTGAGCGGCATGTGGAGGATCTGCCAGTCGCAGACGATCATTGGACCAGCGAGGGCAGCAGGCGCCGCCGCACGGGCTGGATGCCCGTCGAGTTCGGACACCGGGCGCGAACGGAATCGTCGTCCGCTGACTGGCAGCTTGGGGGCTGGACGTCGATCCTGGGAGCATCGGGTCGGCTCGTCAGGAGGCGGCGGTGGGTCTTTACGTGAACCGGGGCCGCGAGGGATGGACTGAGCTACGCGTCCATGGTGTCTCGGGCACCCCTCCCGAATCATTGCTGGACCATCCGGGCGTTGAGCGCGTCGCCGGCGACGTACAGGCGGGCTGCTACCGGCGTCGATGGCAGATCGCGCCGACGGAGGAGGACGCCGATGGGTTCCGGCGCGAGGCCTACTCGTGGGGCGGTCTGACATCCGGTGACGGACAACGGGCCCTGTGGCTGCTGCTGTTGCCGTTCATGCTCCTCAACATGGCCTACTTCGCCGACCCGGGCCATCGCGTCGGTGCACCCAGCCTGGCAGTGGCCTTCCGCACCGGCGTCCAGCGACTGCTCGCCCTCTCGCTCACCGGCACCTACGTCCTCGGCGCTGTGTCGGCCTCGGTCGACCTGGTCGGTTGGCAGTGCGGCAACGCGACCGTCAGGCCCTGTGCCGGGAACGAGAGCTGGCTGCGTTGGCTGAACTACGGCTGGCTCGACACCCCCGGACGCCATCTCACTGTGACCGCCGCCGTGCCGATCGCCCTGGTCATGCTGCTGTGGTACCTGGGAAACAAGACCTGGCAGGTCGCGGAGGCGCAGCCCGTACTGCAGAGTGCTCCAACTCCCGATGTGCGGACGCCGTTGGAGGACCGCCGTATGTGGAACGGACGCGGGCCGGTGCGACGGCTCCGATCCCTGCACATCACGGCGGCGCTCACCGTCATCGCCGTGTTCTTGCTCGCCCCGCTGCTCGACCGCCCTGAACGAGGGCCCAACGCCCTTCTTGACGGCAGGAACTGGGAAGCCGGGGCGATGTTCTTCCGTAGTTCGTGCCTGGTGCTGGCGCTGCTGGTGCTGGCGTGTGTCGTCGTATGGGTGGCGGTCCCTGGGACAGGGCGGCGTGAGCGCCCGAACGGCATGGTTGAGAACTCCTCCGAGTCCGACTTCTACCGTGTCCTTCCCTGGGCTGCGCTCGCCCTGGTCGTCGGGGCGGCAGTGGCCGCAAGCTGGGGCTCGAACGGCGCCCGGACGCCGGCGGCGAGCCAGTTGCCCTGGGAAGTCGCCTGGATCCACATGCTGTTCCTCGCCCAGGCCGTGATGCTTGCGGCGCTCCTTGTCTCTCAGCTCTTCACCAGCAAACGCGACAAGGCCCCGCCTGCGCCGAACCTTCCGCGCCAACCGTGGGGAGGGTTCGTTCAGACCGGAGTCGCCTTCCTCGGCTGGGCGCTCGCGGGCGCCCTGGCCGCAGGGCTGATGCTGCGTGTGGCCGAGATTCTGGGTGCGCCTGCCGCCGCTTACCGCCGCGGCAGGGAGCAGGCCCAACTCATCGTGCCGGACGTCTACTTCTGGGCGGGCACCGGCGCTGCCGTCCTCGTCCTGGCTGCCGTCGGCATCGGCACCGTTTCGTGGCTGGTGCAGAGTGGTGTACGACGCTCCGCCGCCCGGGAGGTTGCGAAGGCCTATCCCGCTTCGCAGAGCGATCCTCGCCGGGCCGCGGACATCGCCACGGCCTGGGCGCGGGCACAGTTGCTCGAATCCACCGGCCGAAAGACCCTTGGCATCCTCCTGACGACTGCGGCGGCCGTGGCCGTCGTCGGCATCGTCGTCTACGTGGTCGATTCGTCCTTTGTCACAGATCAGCGATGGCTCGTCCTTCTCGCCAACCTCGTCCTCAGTGCCGCCTTCGTGGGGCTCCTGTGGGCCGGGCGGCAGGCGTACAAGAGCCCACGCTTCCGGCGCACCGTGGGCATCCTGTGGGACATCGGCACGTTCTGGCCGCGCGAGACCCATCCGCTGGCGCCGCCCTGCTACGCCGAGCGCACCGTGCCCGACCTGCTGAAACGGCTGGAATATCTGGCGGGAGGCGACGAACCGACCAAGCGCGGGAAAGTGATCCTCTCCTGCCACTCCCAAGGATCGGTGATAGGGGCGGCCGTGATCCTGCAGACCACAGCCGACACCAACCGTGACGTCCGGATGCTCACCTACGGCAGCCCGCTCACGCGTCTGTTCGTCCGGTTCTTCCCTGCCTTCTTCAACGCGGAAAGCCTCGATCGGATCGGCGGACTGCTGACCCCCGAGGATGCCCCGGCCCTGTGGCGCTGGCGAAACCTCTACCGTCCCACCGATCCGATCGGCAGTTGGGTGGTCGCACCCGCCGGGCTGCCCCGGGAAGGAACCACCGTGGACCCCGCCCCGTCACCTGTCGATCGCCAACTTCTCGACCCTGCCGCGTTTGCACGCCCCGCGGGCGACCTCGTCCATCCCCCGGCCCTCGGCCATTCCAACTACTTCGCCGACCCCGCGTTCGAGGCAACCGTGCGGGCTTTCCGAAACGGTGACATCCGCTGACGCATCCAGTGAACCCTTCTCGTCGGGTGCGGCATGGAACCACCGGCTCGCCCTGTCGGCGACCACGCGCAACCCTTCGATGACGCCTGGCTCGCCACCGGCGATCAGCGCTGGGGCTTGATCGGGACTCGACCGGGGATGGGCCGAGGCGCCCCACATCTGTGACCCTCTCGCCTTATCCGCTAACATAGAATAATTAGATAGATGAATAGGCTAGTGGTGGCGAGGAGTGGTCGTGGACTTCGGGCTGACCGACGAGCAGGACATGTTGCGCGCGACGGCACGGCAGTTCGTTGCCGATGTGTGCCCGGCCGAGAAGGCGAAGCAGTGGGACGAGGAGGGCGTCGTACCGCCCGAGCTGTTTCGGGGCATGACCGAACTCGGTTGGTTCTCGCTGCCGTTCAGCGAGGAGGAGGGCGGTGACGGCGGGGGACCGCTCGAACTCGTTCTGATCGCCGAGGAACTCGGGCGGGCCAGTTTCGATGTCGCCATGTGCTACATCGGCGTGCTCATCCCGGGAATCACCGTGTTCCGGTGGGGAAACGAGGCACAGCGCGAATTCATCCGCGAGCAGGTCATGACGGGACGCCACCGGCTCGCCGTCGGCCTCAGCGAGCCGGACAGCGGCTCCGACGCCGCCGCGCTGCGCACCACCGCGGAGGACCACGGCGACCACTTCCTCGTCCGCGGCCAGAAGGCATGGTGCACCGGCGGCGGCCTCCCCGACACGACCATCGCGACCTATGTGCGTACGGGACCCCGCGAACCCAAGCACGGCGGCATCAGCCTGCTGCTCGTCGACCCCGCGACCGACGGCGTCGAAGTGCGCCGCACACCCACGCTGGCCCGGCACATCCTGGGCACCAACGAGGTCTTCTTCAACAACGCCCTCGTACCGAAGGAGAACCTCGTCGGGCCGCGCGACGAGGGCTGGAAGGTCATGCTCTCCAACATCGAACTGGAGAAGGTGATCATCAGCGGGGGATATCTGGGCGCCGCACAGGCCACGCTGGACGAGATGCTGGAGTACGCGCGCACCCGGCACGCCTTCGGCCGTCCGATCGGCAACTTCCAGGCGCTCGCCCACGCCATGGCCGATCTGCAGACCGAGATCGACTCCGCCCGGCTGCTCGCGTACCGCGCCGCCTGGCTGCTCGCGCAGGGCAAGCCGTGTACTCGTGAGGGCTCGATGGCGAAGCTGAAGGGGTCGGAGACGTATGTGGCGGCTGCCAGGCTCGGGATGCAGGTCTGCGCGGGCCACGGATTCTCGACCGAGAGTGTGATGAGCTTCCGCTACCGCGAGTCGATCGTCGCCACGATCTCCGGCGGGACCAGCCAGATCCAGCGCAACGGGATCGCCCGCAGCATGGGGCTGCGGTCCTACTGACCGCTCTCACCGATTCTCGGCGTCCCCGCCCTGCCCGGCCAGCCACTGCGCGTGCCGCACGTAGTGGCTCTGGTCGCGAGTCACCCAGATTCCGGAGGCGCGGGCCAGCACGGCTCCGCCCGACGACAGGGTCAACTCGCCCGTGATGTACCAGCGTGAGCCCTCCCTCCGATCGGCCCACACCCGCAGTTCCAGGGGTCGTTCCACCGGTACGGGCTTCACGAAGCTCACCGTCAGCTCGGCCGTCACGCTCATCACGCCGTGCAGCAACGGGAGATGGCCGAGACAGTCGTCCAGGACGGCCGCCGTCCAGCCGCCGTGTGCCACATCGGGGCCGCCCTCGTGGGAACGCGGACAGCTCAGCTCGAACCTCGCCACACCGTCCTCGTCGAGTCGCTCGCGCTCCACGCCGAGCCTGCACGAGCCGAGGGCGCGGCACCCTCCACAGAGGGTCACGCCCCCGGCGGTACGGGGCGGCTCCGACAGGCCAGACGCCGCCCAGTGCCCGTTCGGCGTCGGCGCGTCGGTCTTTCCGGTTCCCGTCGTCGACATGGCGGAACTCCTCGTGTCAGACATCGGCAAGCAGCGGACGCAGCTTCCCGGCGATGAGCTGGACCTGGCGGGCGACCATCTCCTCGGGCATCCCGGCCAGCGAGGCCCACAGGAAGACCCCTTCGACCGGCAGCCCCGCCACGTACGCCTTGATGGCATCGGCGGTCTCCTGCGGTGTGCCGTACAGGAACTGACCGACGCCGGTCGCGCTCAGTCCCGTCTCCCGCCACTTCTCGGGGTTGATCGGACGCGGGGCGGGCTGGTCGGTCCCCTCCACCATGTACCGGCGGTAGCTGTCCCATTGGTAGGAGAGATGCTTGCGGACCACCGGCCAGTCGGCCTCCGGATCCTCGGTGACGAACGTGGTGAACGAACCCTGCATCCGGCCCGCCGACACGTCGTACCCGCTCTCGGCGAGCCCTTCCCGGTACGGCTCCAGCAGCGCGGGGTTGAGCGACAGCAGCCCGGTGCCCAGCCGGCCTGCCCGGCGGGCGCCCTGCGGACCCTGGTAGCCGAGCCAGATCGGCAGCGGGTCCTGGACCGGGCCGGGCGTGACCAGCGACTCGGCCCACAGGCCACGGATCTCCCGCACCCGCTGGTCGGTCGTGGAGTAGCGCTTGGTCAGGTCCGCGTCGTACAGCCGGTACTCGGGCACGCGATAGCCCGTGCCGAGTCCGAGGTCCAGCCGGCCGTCGCTGATGATGTCCACGAGCGCGGCCTGTTCGGCGATCTCGGGGGCCGCGTGCAGCGGGGCGGGGATGACCGCGGTACCGAGACGGATCCGCCGTGTGCGGGCCGCTGCCGCTGCCGCCATGGTGAGCGGCTGCGGGAGGTATCCGTCCTCGAACCCGTGGTGTTCGGAGAACCAGACCGAGTCGATGCCGAGGCGGTCCGCCTCCTCGCACATCTCCAGGGCGAATCCGTACACCCGGGACCAACTCTGCCGCCAGGGCGGGGGATTGCGCATGTCGAAGTAGATGCCGACCCTCACGAGGGGCCACCTTTCCTTGTTTCGTCGGCGAGCCGGATCGTCGCGCGGGTGACGGCGACCCCGTCCCCGGGCGGCAGCAGCCGTATCGGACGCAGCTCCATCGCCTCGATCTCGGGCAGGTCCTCGACCATCGCGGAGATCCGCAGCACGGTCTCCTCCAGCGCCGCGAGGTCCACGCCCGGGCCGCCCACCCTGCCGTCCAGCAGCGGAGCCGCCCGCAGTGAGCGGACCATCTCCCGGGCGTCCCGGTCGCTGAGCGGGGTCACCCGGTGGGCGACGTCCGCCATCAGGTCGGCGTAGTCCCCGGTGAGGCCGAAGGCCACCACCGGGCCGAACACCGGATCGGCGCCCACGGAGAGGAACGCGTCCGGGCCGGAGCCCGGTCGCGTGTCCCGAACGGCGATCCCGTACGAGTCCAGCAACTCGGCGGCGATACGCGGAGGTACGGGACCAGGGGCGCATCCCGCGAGCAGCGACCTGGCCCGGTCGGCGTCCACTCCGGGGAGATCCGGGATGACACCCGCGGGCGTACTCCGCCACGCCTGGTAGGCCGCGGCATGCCCGAGCGAGGCCGCCGCCGCTTCGGGGAACGCGTAGGTGGGGACGACGAGTTGGCCGCGATGGAGGAGGTCGGCGACGCCCGCGCCACCCAGGAAGCTCGCCACCACCGGCTTCGAGGGCGCGGCCTCGGCCGCGTCGAGGATCGCCGCCGCCACCTCGTCGGGCTTGTCCGCCAGTGGGGGCATGAACAGGACGATGGCGGCGTCGATCCCGTCGTCGGCCAGCACGGCGTCGAGTGCCTGCCGGTAGTGCGCGGCGGTCGCCATGGGGGTGAGGTCGGCCGGGTTGGCGACCTCTGCCCCGGGGCCCAGGGCCGCGCGGAGCGTCTCCCGGGTGCGTTCGCCGAGCGGGGGCACGCGCAGGCCGCTCGCCGCGCAGGCGCCGACGGTCAGCGCCGCGGGGCCGCCCGCGTTGGTGATCACGGCGACCCTGTTGCCGGGCGGAGGGGGCTGGTGGGCGAGCAGCAGCGCCGCGTCGAACAGCTCCTGGAGGCTGCGCGTACGGATCACACCGGACTGGGCGAACAGCGAACTCACCGCCGAATCCGATGGACCGGCCGCCGGATCCGCCCGACCCACGGAGTCCGATGGACCGGCCGCCGGATCCGCACGACTCACCGAATCCCCTCGACGCCCCGGGCCTCCACGAACTTCCGGGCCTCCTCGGACCCCCGAGTCCGCCGGGCCCGTCGCGGGCGCGTGACCCGGGTGGACCGCGATGATCGGCTTGCGCGGCGCGACCCGGCGGGCGATACGCGCGAACCGGCGCGGATTGCCGAACGTCTCGACGTGCAGCAGGATCACCGAGGTCTCGGGGTCCTCCTCCCACCACTGGAGCAGGTCGTTGGTGGACACGTCCACGGCATGGCCCACCGATACGAACCCGGAGAAGCCGAGCCGCAGCCGCCGGGCGAAGTCGAGCACCGCGAGCCCCAGCGGCCCGGACTGGCTGGACATCGCCACCCGGCCGGGCGTGGGCAGGGCGGGCGAGAAGGTCGCGGCCAGCCTCGCCGCGGGCGTCGTGTTGACCACGCCCATGCAGTTCGGGCCCACCAGCCGCATCCCGGAGGCGCGGGCGAACCGGGACAGCTCCAGCTCGGTCGACCGCCCGGCCGCACCTGTCTCCCCGAAGCCGGTGGAGACGACGACCACCGCCTTGACGCCGGCCTCCGCACACTCCCGTACGACCTCGGGCACCGCCTCGGCCCGTACGGCGATCAGCGCCAGGTCCGGCGGCTCGGGCAGCTCCCGGACGTTTGGGTACGCCCGGGCTCCCGCGACCTGCTCGGCCCGTGGATTGACGGGGAACACGCTGCCGCGGAAGCCGCCTCGCAGCAGGTTGGCCACGATCTCGTGACCGATCGTCAGGGGCCGCCGGTTGGCACCGATCACCGCGACCGACCGGGGTTCGAGCAGGGGGCGCAGGGAGCGTCGTACGGCCGTGTGCTCGCGGCGCTCGGCCCGCGCGACCGCCTGGGCCTGCGGGTCGACGGCGATGTCGAAGTGCACGATCTGGCCGGGCGGCCCGGACTCGACCCGGTAGCCGGAGCCGAGGAACACGTTGATCATGCGGGTGTTGTCGGCGAGGACGTCGGCCTTGAGGACCCGGATGCCCCGGGCGCGGGCGGCAGCGGCGATGTGCTCCAGCAGCAGCCTGCCGAAGCCCTCGCTCTGGTCGTCGTCCCGGATGGTGAAGGTGACCTCCGCGTGGTCCGGGTCCTCGGTGTCACGGACGTAGCGCACCAGGCCAGCGATCTCGTCGCCGGCCAGCGCGACGAGTGCCAGCTCGTTGAGGTAGTCCACGTACGCGCCGCGCCGGATCACGTCGTCGCGCGCCCGGATCACCGGGCCGAGCGAGCGGTAGGCCAGGGTCGCCCGCGACAGGCCGCCGACGAAGGCGACCAGACGGTCGGCGTCCTCCGGCCGGATGGGCCGGACGAAGGTCGACCGCCCGGTCCTGACGAGTCCGGGCTGTTCCAGGTCCTCGGGATACGGGGGCTGTTCCAGGTCCTTGGGATCAGGGGGAGTGGTCACTGTTCCGTCCGGTGTCCTCGCGTCGCCGACGCCGCTCAGACGGCCGCCTCCTGGGGAGTCTGCTCGGGCAGACGGAACAGTTCGTTGAAGGTGCCGCGGGTGACCCGCTCGCGGATCTCGTCGGACACACCGTCGAACAGCTCGTGCAGCGTGGACTGCGTGTGCCCGTACGTGCCTTCCAGGTGCGGGTAGTCGTCGCCCCACATGACATTGCGGTAGCCCGTCGACTCGACGATCTCCACGGAGCTCTTGTCGTGCTGGAAGGAGGCGTACACCTGCTGCCTGATGATCTCGCTGGGCAGCCGGCTCAGCTTCGGCCGTACGAACATGCCGTGCTGGCGGTAGGCCTCGTCCATCCGGTCGCCGATCGCCGGGACCCAGCCGGCGCCGCCCTCCGCGATGAGGATCTTGAGGTCGGGGTGACGGTCCAGGGCACCGCCCGCGACCATGTGCGAGACCACGCGCATGCCCGGGTAGGTCGTCTCCATGTAGTTGACGACGGCGCCGCCGGGTCCGCGGAAGACGACGTTCTCGCCCCCCGTGCCGATATGGAAGCCGAGTACGAGACCGGCCCGCTCGGCCGCGGTCCACAGCGGCTCCCACAGGTCGAGGCCGTACTCCTCACCGGGCCGGGTGGAGCACGGCAGGAAGACCGACTGGAAACCCATCTCCGCGACCCGCTCGACCTCGGCGACCGCGTCCTCGACGTTCGTCGTCGAGACGCAGGCGGGGGTGATGATGCGCTTCTGCTTCCCGAGGACCTCGGAGTGCGCCCAGTCGTTCCAGGCCCGTACGGTCTCCCGGGCGAGCTCCCGCTCGGTGATCGAGCAGAGCCAGAACCCCATGGAGGGAAAGGCCAGTTGGCCCCAGACGCCCTCCTGGTCCAGGTCCTTGAGCCGGACGTCGAGGTCCCGGGCGCCCGGCGGTCGCATGGCGTCCATGAAGTCGTTCAGCTGGCGGTCGATGCGCTCGCCGTCGATGTAGAGCACCTCGTACTTGTCGCCGCGTTCGCTGCGCGGCGCACGGTCGGCGAGGCGCGGCGGCAGCGCCCGGATCCAGAGGTCGTCGGGTTCCATCACGTGGGAGTCCCCCGAGTTGACCCAGATCTTCGTCATGGCGCTCCTTCGGGTCAATGGATGTAATCAGTTAGCGATTTTAATCGTATCGGCCTCCGGGTGGAAGGCCGGGAGGGGCGGAGATCAGCTTCGGCGCCGCTCGATCTCCTCCACCAGCTGCGGGAGCACCTGGAAGAGGTCGCCCACGACGCCGTAGTCGGCCAGCTCGAAGATGGGGGCGTCCTGGTCCTTGTTGACCGCGACGATGGTCTTGGAGGTCTGCATGCCCGCGCGGTGCTGGATCGCCCCCGAGATGCCGGCGGCGAGGTAGAGCTGCGGGGAGACCTGGGTGCCCGTCTGGCCGACCTGGTGGCTGTGCGGATACCAGCCCGCGTCCACGGCGGCGCGTGACGCCCCGACGGCCGCGCCCAGTGTGTCGGCGACGCGCTCGATGACCGCGAAGTTCTCGGCGCCGTTCACACCGCGGCCGCCGGAGACCACGATGTCGGCCTCGGTGAGCTCTGGCCGCTCGCCGCGCTCCCGCGGCGAGCGCGACAGGACCTTGACGGCGGCGGAGGCGGGGCCGAACGTGACGTCCCACTTCTCGACCTCGGGTGTGACGGGGGCCGGTTCGGGGGCCGCGGCGTTCGGCTTGACCGTGATCACCGGGATGCCCCGGGTGACATGGGCCGTCACCTGGTACGTCGCCGCGAACGCGGACTGCTCGGTGACCGGGCCGTCGTCTCCGGCGACGACATCGACGGCATCGGTGATCAGCCCCGACTCCAGGCGGAGCGCGAGCCGTGCGGCGGTCTCCTTGCTGTCCGGGTTCGAGGGCAGCAGGATCGCCGCCGGACCGGTGCTTCCCGCGATCTGAGTGAGCGCGTCCACGGCCGGAGTGACGAGGAGCTCGTCGACCTCGGGGGCGTCCACGACGTACACCTTGTGCGCGCCGTACCGGCCGAGCGCCTCGGTCGCGGAGTCCGCGCCCGATCCGAGGAAGACGGCCGACGGTTCGCCCAACCGGCGTGCCAGGGTGAGTAGTTCGAGGGTCGGCTTGCGTACGACGCCGTCGGTGTGATCGACGAGTACGAGGATCTCGGCCACGGTGCTGTACTCCTCCTGTTGGAACGGTTCCGGGGCGGGGTGATGAGGTGCGATGCGGTGCACGCGGCCTGGCGCGGGGCTCGGTCAGGCGAACTTCTTGGCGGTGAGGAACGCGGCCAGCCCCGCGCCGCCCGTACCGTCGTCGGCGACGATCTCCCCCTGGGAGCGCGGCGGGCGCTTGGCGGCGGTGTCCACGGCCGACCGCGCACCGGCCCGGCCCACCTGCCCGGCGTCGATGCCGAGGTCGTCGAGGTCGAGGGTCTCCAGGGGCTTCTTCTTCGCGGCCATGATCCCCTTGAAGGAGGGGTAGCGGGCGTCACCGGAACGGTCGGTCACCGACACGACGGCGGGAAGTGTGCCCTGGACCCGGACGGTGGCGGAATCGCCCTCGCGGCGGCCGGTGACCGTGCCGTCCTCGACGGTCAGCTCCTCGATGTGGGTGACGGCCGGGACCCCGAGACGTTCGGCCAGCAGCGCCGGTACGACGCCCATGGTGCCGTCCGTCGAGGCCATCCCGCACAGGACGAGGTCGAAGCCGTGCCGCTCGATCGCCCTGGCCAGCACGAGTGAGGTGCCGAACGCGTCGCTGCCCTCGATGTCCTCGTCACTCACATGTGTCGCCGAGTCGCCACCCATGGCGAGTGCCTTGCGCAGGGCGTCCTTCGCGTCGTCGGGGCCGACGGTGAGATAGCTGATCTCGGTGTCGACGCCGGACTCGGCGATCCGCAGGGCCTGCTCGACGGCGTACTCGTCGAGTTCGGACAGCAGGGAGTCGACCGACTCGCGGTCGGTGCTCCCCTCCTCGGTGAAGGTGCGGTCCGCCGTGGCGTCGGGCACGTGCTTCACGCAGACAACGATCTTCACAGTGCTCTCTCCGTGCTCTCCCGAAGGTCTAATGAGTGCTAATAGTTAACTATATGGATCACGGGAGCGCGAGAGTCTCCCGAAAATCCGTCGAATTGGTTGACTGATTGTGCTGATAGCTGGAAGATCTGGGCAGCCGAGCCGCGAGGAGGCGCCATGGGCGGTGACAGGGACACCGGGGACAGGTACTTCGAGCCACAGGTGGAGACCATGCCCCGCGACCAGCTGAGGGCGCGGCAGGAGGAACGGGTCGTGGAACTCGTCGAGTACGCCTACGGCAACTCCGCCTTCTACCGTGAGCTCTGGGACGAGCACGGGGTGCACCCGCGTGACATCCGCTGCCTGGAGGACTTCCGGGCGCGCATACCGTTCATCACCAAGGACATGGTGCGCGCCCACCGGGCCCGCACCGGCGATCCCTTCGGCGGTCTGCTCTGCGTTCCCGTCGAAGGGCTGACCTCCGTCTCCTCCAGCTCCGGCACCACCGGCGACCCGGAGTTCTTCGCCGAGATCTGGGAGGACGCGCCGCCCCTGGTGACCGCGCAGGTGCGTGACCTCTGGGAACTCGGTCTCAGGCCCGGGGACCGGGTACTGAGCCCGCCCGGCACCTTCCGCAACCTCATGGACCCCGGCTATCAGGCGCTCGGCGCCGTGGTGATCGAGGTGGACACCTGGCTCGGGAAGATGAACGAGGTCGTGGACGCCCTGCGCACCTACCGGCCGGCCTACCTGCAGATGATGTATCCGCAGATGGTGGAGCTGGAGCACCTCGCCGAGAAGACGGACCTCAAGGAGGCGTTCTCCTCGCTCAAGGGCGCCTCGTGCGCCGGACAGCCCCTCAGTCGGAAGATGCGCGAACGGATCCGCGACGACTGGGGCATCGACGTCTACGAGTACACCAGCGCGGCCGACACCGGAACCGCCTGGGAGTGCCGGGAGCACGACGGCTTCCACCTCTGGGAGGACACCGTCTTCGCGGAGTGCGTCGAGGTCGACGAACAGGGCGGATGGCGTGACGTCCCGGAGACGGACCTCGGCGAACTGGTCGCCACGGACCTGGACAACCGGGCCGCCCCGCTGATCCGCTACCGCAGCGAGGACCTCGTCCGCCTCTCGGGGGATCGCTGCGGCTGCGGGCGGACCCACGCCCGGATGTGGGTGGCCGGGCGGCGCGGCGACGAGACGCTGGTCCAGGGGCGTTCCGTGGTCCTGCGGGACATCTGGCAGGCGGTGGAGGACCAGCCGGAGACCGTGGCCGGGGTGTTCCAGATCGTCCGGGACCGACGCGAGGTCGACGAACTGCGCCTGCGCGTCGGCTACGACCCGGGGCTCACCGCGGATGTCGACGCCCTGGCAGGGCGGCTCGGCGAGGCCGTGCGCGAGCGGACCGGAGTCAAGCCGGTGCTCGACATGCGCACCGAGGAGGACCTGTTGAAGACCATGACCAGCGTCGCCAAGTTCCCCCGGGTGGTGAAGAGCTGATGGCACGCGCCGACACCCTGGCCCGCGCCAGGACACTCGACCGGCCCGAACTGGCCTACCTCGTACGCTTCCCCACCGCCGACGGCATGCGGGACATGGAGCTCACCTGGGCCGAACTCGCCCGGGACACCGCATGGGTCACGGCACGGCTGCGGGAGCACGGACTGACCGCCGGGCAGCGGGCACTGCTGACCACCTCCGGCTTCGAGGGCTTCTGGGGCCGCGCGGTGATCGGCGCCCTGCGGGAGCTGAAGGTGACGTACGGAATCGCCGAGGCGATGGGATGGGACCACCGCCGCACCGCGGTCTTCCACCGCGAACTGGACCCGCACATGGTGATCGGCCTGTCGGCGGAGACCCTGGAGGGGCTCGCCGGAGCGGCCGATCTCGGTGACATGTTCCGCTCGACGTCCGTCGTACTGGCCCGTCCCGCGGCAGTGCCGGTGCTCCGCGGGGTGGGCGTGTCCGCGTCCCTGATCTCCGCCGTGGGGCCGGCTCTCGCGCTGGAGTGCCCCGAGCGGTGCGGCGCGCACGTCAACGGCGTCGAATGGCGGGTCGGCGAGCGTGCGGACGGACAGCTGTACATCGCGGCGGGGGAGGGGCGTGCCTCGCCGCTCCCCGAGACACCGCTCGGCATCGCGGGCCGCGTCGTCGACGGCAGGTGCGCCTGCGGCAGCGAGGACCCGCGAGTACTGCTCGGCGACGCCAACTCGCCGTATTCAACAAGGAGTTGAGGATGTCCGAAGGAGTGGTCGACGGCCGTGTCGTGGTCGTCACCGGCGCCGGCAACGGGATCGGCAGGGCGCACGCCCTGGCGTTCGCCGCGCACGGCGCGAAGGTCGTGGTCAACGACCTGGGCGGTTCGCGCGACGGAGGAGGCTCCTCGGCCGGGCCCGCCCAGACCGTGGTCGACGAGATCGTCGAAGCCGGCGGCGAGGCGGTGGCCAACACGGACGACATCTCCACCTGGGAGGGCGCCGGCCGACTCGTCCAGCAGACCGTGGACACCTATGGCGGCCTCGACGTGCTGGTCAACAACGCCGGCATCCTCCGCGACCGGATGATCGTGTCGATGACCGAGCGGGACTGGGACAGCGTGCTCGCCGTCCATCTCAAGGGCAGCTTCGCCACCCTGCACCACGCGGCCGCGTGGTGGCGGGAGCGCGCCAAGTCAGGTCACGACAACGACGCCCGCGTGATCAACACGACGTCGCCGTCCGGCATCTTCGGCAACCCGGGGCAGTCGAACTACGGCTCGGCCAAGGCCGGCATCGCGAGCCTCACCGTCATCGCCGCGGCCGAACTCGCCCGCTACGGCGTGACGGTGAACGCCATCGCGCCCACCGCGCTCACCCGGCTGACCGAGGACATCGAGATGATGAAGCGGGCCGCCGAGAGCGAGGACCTGACCCCCGAGGCCATCTCGCCGCTCGTGGTGTGGCTCGGCTCGGCGGCATCGCGCGAGGTCACCGGTCGGGTGTTCGGTGTCGTCGGCAACCGGATCACCGTACTGGAGGGCTGGGTCAACGGCCCCGGCGCGAGTGCCGGGACCCGGTGGACGCCGGAGGAACTGTCGTCCGTCGTCCCGAACCTGGTGGCCAAGGCGGCTCCGAACGCCGACGCCCTCGGCAACCGGAACGGGGCGTGACATGACGACAACGCAACAACCGGTCGCCGAGGGCCTGTTCACCTGGCCGCCCTCCGTGTCCGAACCCCTCCGGCTCATCGGCTCCGAGTGCACGGCGTGCGGTCTGGTGAGTTTCCCGGCGGCCTCGGACTGTGTCCGGTGCGCGAGCGACGAGTCGAAACCACGGCTGCTCGCGGACCGCGGGACGCTGTGGACGTACACGACCCAGAACTTCCGCCCGCCGTCCCCGCCCTACGACGGCCCGGAGACTTTCGAGCCGTACTCCGTCGGCTACGTCGAACTGCCCGGCGAGTTGCTGGTCGAGGCCCGCCTCACCGAACCCGACCCGGAGAAGCTGCGGATCGGGCAGGACATGCGGCTGACGCTCGTGCCCTATGCCGTGCGGGACGACGGCACCGAGGTCATGACGTTCGCGTTCGCCCCGGTCGAAGCGTCCGCGGAGGCCGAAGAGCCCGCCGGGGCCGAGGACTTCGCCCAGGCAGAGCCGGTTGAGGAGGAGGCGTCATGACCGAGGCCGTCATCATCGGGGTGGGCCTCCACCCCTTCGGCCGGTTTCCCGGCAAGCCCGCCATGGACATGGGCGCGGACGCCGTACGGCTGGCGCTCGCCGACGCCGGCGTGACCTGGCCGCGGATCCAGGGCGGTTACGTCGGCAGCTTCGAGGTCGCCAACCCGGACGCGATCGTCGGCAAGCTGGGCCTGACCGGCGTTCCGCTGCGCGGTGTGTTCAACGGCTGCGCCACGGCCGGTACGGCGGTGGCCCTAGCCGCCCGGGCCATCGAGACCGGCGAGCACGACCTGACCATCGCCATCGGCCTGGACAAGCACCCGCGAGGCGCGTTCGCCGCGGACCCCTCCGTGGCCGGCATCCCCTCCTGGTACGGGCAGACCGGGCTCTTCCTCACCACCCACTTCTTCGGTATGAAGATCAACCGCTATATGCACGACCACGGCATCTCTCACGAGACGCTCGCGCGCGTGGCGTCGAAGAACTTCCGCAACGCGGCCGGGAACGAGAAGGCCTGGCGCCGGACTCCCCTCACACCGGAGGAGATCCTCGCCTCCCCGGTCCTCAACTACCCGCTCCGCCAGTACATGTACTGCGGCCCGGACGAGGGCGCCGCGGCCCTCGTGCTGTGCCGCGCCGACCAGGCCCACAAGTACACCTCCACGCCCGTACGGGTCCGGTCCACCTCCCTGCGCAGCCGCAGGCTCGGCGCCTTCGAGGTGCAGAGCCCGTCGTTCCCCGTCGGAGAACCGGTGGAGAGCCCGACGGTGGACGCCGCACGCGAGGCGTACGAACGGGCCGGCATCGGACCCGAGGACGTCGACGTGGCTCAGCTCCAGGACACCGACGCCGGGTCGGAGATCATCCACATGGCGGAGAACGGCCTCTGCAAGGACGGCGAACAGGAACGCCTCATCGCCGAGGGCGCCACCGAGATCGGCGGCCGCCTCCCGGTCAACACGGACGGCGGCCTGCTCGGCAACGGCGAGCCCATCGGGGCCTCCGGGCTGCGCCAGATCCACGAGATCGTGCTCCAACTGCGCGGCACGGCCGGCCCCCGGCAGATCCCCGGCACACCGCGCGTCGGCTACACCCACCTGTACGGCGCACCGGGCGTGTCCGCGGTCACGATCCTCTCGACCTGAAAGCAGCACCTGACAGCAGCAGGGGACCCCCGATGGAACATGACATGCAGGACTTCGCCGCCGAAGTGCGCCGCTTCCTCGACGCCCACGCGGCGAAGGCCCCCGACCGCACCGCCTTCACCTGGGGCGAGGGCGACGACACGATGGCGTACTTCAGCAGCCTCCCGCCCGAGGAGGAACGCGAACACGTGCGACGGGCGCGGGACTGGCAGCGGATCCGCCACGAGAACGGCTTCGGCTGGATCACCGGCCCGCCCGAGTACGGCGGCCGCGGCCTCACCCCCGTCCACGACCTGCTCTACGACTCCATCGAGTCCGAGTACGACGTGGCCGACACCGGCACGTTGAGCGTGATCGGCCTGGGCATGATCGGCCCGACGATCCTCGCCCACGCCCAACCCCACCTCAAGGACCGCTGGTTGCCCGCGATGTACCGCGGGGACGCCATCGCCTGCCAGCTGTTCAGTGAGCCGGGAGCGGGATCCGACCTGGCGAGTGTGGCGACCCGGGCCGTGCGGGACGGCGGGGACTGGGTGCTCAACGGGCAGAAGGTGTGGACGTCGGTCGCCCAGCACAGCCAGATCGGCCTCGCACTGACCCGTACGAACCCGGACGCGCCCAAGCACCGCGGCATCACGGCCTTCCTGGTCCCCATGGACGCCCCCGGTGTCGAGGTCCGGCCACTGAGGCAGATGACCGGCGGCGCGGACTTCAACGAGGTCTTCCTCACCGACGTACGCGTCCCCGACGACCACCGCCTCGGCGAGATCGACGGCGGCTGGACCGTCGCCCTGACCACCCTGATGAATGAGCGCGCGACGGTCGGCAGCGAGGGCGCGGGCCCGGTGGCCGCCGCCCTCTCCCCGGACCGGCTCTCGGCACTGATGCGCGCCACCTGGACCTGGGACGACCGCGCCCTGCGCGCCCGCCTCGCCGAACTCCTGGTGGACGCCATGGCCACCGAGCACCTCAACGCGCGCGCCCTGCGCAAACTGCGCGGCGGGGTCGTACCGGGTCCCGAGATGTCCGTGTCGAAGCTGATGTACGGTCAGAACCTCACCAGGGCTGCCCACTTCGTCTCCGACGTCCTCGGCCCCCGCGTGATCGCCGACACCGGCAGGTGGGGCACGTACGCCTGGTCCGAACTCCTCCTGGCCACCCCGGCGTTGCGCATCCTCGGCGGTACTGAGGAGATCATGAAGAACATCCTCGCGGAACGCGTCCTCGGTCTGCCCAAGGAACCGGCCGTCGCCACGACCAAGGAGGTGCGGTCGTGACCGCCATCGAGAGCGAACTGCGTGAACTACGGTCCTCTGTACGGGAGTTCCTCGAAGCCAAGTCGCCCGAGGAAGCCGTGCGCAAGCTCATGGAGAGCGAACCGCGCTTCGACCCGGCGGTGTGGGCACAGGCCGCCGATCAGCTGCGGCTGCCTGGGCTGGTGATCCCGGAGGAGTACGGCGGTGACGGCTTCGGGCCGGTCGAACTCGGCGTCGTACTGGAGGAGATGGGCCGCGCCCTGCTGTGCGCGCCCTTCTTCGCCACCGTCGTCCTGGCCGCCCAGGCCCTCCTGGCCTCGGGCGACAATGCGGCCTGCGCGCGCCACCTCCCCGGCATCGCCTCCGGGCGGACCACGGCCGCACTCGCCGTAGCCGAGGACAGCGGCTCCTGGGATCCCGCCCTGATCTCGGCACGTGCCGTGCCGGACGGGGGTGGAGCCGGGGCCTGGCGACTGAGTGGCCGCAAGGCATTCGTCATCGACGGTACGACGGCCGATCTGCTCCTCGTCGTCGCCCGCACCGTCGCCGGCCCTTCGCTGTTCGCCGTCGACCGGCAGGCGACAGGGCTGGAGGCCGAACCGATGCAGACCCTGGACGCCACCCGCGCGATGGCCCGGCTGACGTTCGACGCCGTGCCCGCCACCCTCGTCGGCTCGGACGGGGCGGGCGGGCGCGTCATGGCCAAGGTCCTGGACATCGCCACGGTCGGACTGGCCGCCGAGCAGGCGGGCGGGGCCCGCCGGTGTCTGGAGATGAGCGCCGACTACGCGCGCACTCGGTACCAGTTCGGCCGGCCGATCGGTTCCTTCCAGGCGGTCAAGCACAAGTGCGCGGACATGCTCGTGCAGGTGGAGCTGGCCGAGGCCGCGTCCCGCGAGGCGGCGCGGTCGGCCGCCGAGGGTGCCCCCGATTTCCCGGTCGCCGCCGCCGTCGCCCACGCATGCTGCTCACGGGCCTATGTCTTCGCGGCCATGGAGAACATCCAGGTCCACGGCGGCATCGGCTTCACCTGGGAGCATCCCGCACACCTTTACTTCCGGCGGGCCAAGTCCTCACAACTGCTCTTCGGCGGCCCGGCGGTGTACCACGAGCGACTCCTGGACCGGCTCGGCATCTGAAACCGGCACGGCCGTCGCCTTCATGTCCCCTGACCTGCTCCGGGGACATGAAGGCGGGGGTTCGTACGTGCCGGCCCGTGACTGGGACGGCTTGAGGCCACGACGGACGAGCCCGCGCTCGGTCACGCCTTCGGCGAGCGCGGGCCCGGGAACGTACTCGGTCCGGACGGACCCGGTGGCCGGTTCAACCCCGCGCCGCCTCACCGAGCAGCGCCTTGGCGATGATGACCTGCTGGATCTGGCTGGTGCCCTCGTAGATACGGAACAGCCGGGCGTCGCGGTAGAAGCGCTCGACGGCGACCCCCCGCATATAGCCCGCGCCACCGTGGATCTGCACCGCGCGGTCCGCGACCCGCCACACCATCTCGCTGGCGAAGTACTTCGTACAGGACGGGCCGATCTTGGTGTCCGTACCGGCGTCGAAGGCACGGGCGGCCTCCAGGACCGTGGCGCGGCCCGCGTAGTAGTCGGTCATCGAGTCGGCGACCAGGCCCTGGACCAGCTGGAACGAACCGATCAGCCTGCCGGACTGGCGGCGGGTGCGGGCGTACTCGACCGACTCGTGGACCAGCCGCTCGGCCATGCCCACGCAGAGCGCCGAGATGTGCACCCTGCCGTGCGCGATGCAGCCCATCGCCGTGGCGAACCCCCGGTTCAGGCCGCCCTCGCCGCCGACGAGCGCGGAGGCCGGTACACGTACGTCGTCGAAGAACACGTCCGCCGTCCAGGCGCCGAACTGGCCCATCTTGTGGTCCTTCGGAGCCACGGTGAGGCCCGGCGTGCCGGCCGGGACCAGGAACGTGGAGATCCCACGGGTGCGTGGAGCCTCGGGGTCGGTGCGGGCGAAGACCATGAAGACGTCGGCGAGCGGGGCGTTGGTGATGTACCGCTTGGCGCCGTTGATCACCCACTCGTCGCCGTCCGGATGCGCGCGAGTGGTCAGCGTCGACGGGTCGGACCCGGCCTCGGGCTCGGTGAGAGCGAACGACGCCAGTACGTCACCGGAGGCGATCCTCGGCAGCCACTCGGCCTTCTGTTCCTCCGTGCCGCCGACCATGAGGACATGACCCGCGATGCCGTTGTTGGTCCCGAACATCGACCGCAGGGACGGGGTCGTGTAGCCGAGCTCGAACATGAGCTGGGCCTCCTCGTACATCGACAGCCCCAGCCCGCCGTACTCCTCGGGCAGCGCGAAGCCGAACAGGCCCATCTTCCTGGCCGCCTCGCGGATGTCCGCGGGCATCTCGTCCTTCTCGTCGATCTCCGCCTCCAGCGGCACGACGCGCTCCCGGACGAAGCGCCGGACCTCGGACAGCACCGCGCTGAAGTCAGCCGCGTCCATGTCGACTCCCTGATAGTCCTGATGACTCTGATAGATCTGGTTGCAATCAGTGATCTGTTTGTGTCTCGTCCGGCTTCCGCTCCGGCCGGTAGCACACGGCCAGCAGCGCCGCCGCGCTCGCCGTGCCGATTCCCGCGGCCAGCAACGCGGGCCCCACGCCCGCCCGTTGGCGTCGCAGCAGCCCGTCGAGCGAGTACCTGCCGTTGCCCAGTGCCGCCAGTGCGACGGCAGCGCCGCCCACGACACCGACGTACTCCCAGCCGCCCTTGAAGACGAAGAAGCCCTTGTCACGGTGGTCGGTCCGGGCCGCCACGGCCATCAGGCCGACGGCTGCCGCCGCCGGGAGGGGGTTGGCCGCGCCCAGGGCGATGCCCACGCCCGCCGCCATCTCGGTCCCTGCGGCCATCCGGGCATGCACCCCGGGCGGCTTCAGACCGAGCGCCTCGAACCAGCCCGTCGTGCCCTTGAGCCCGCCCGGCCCCGCGACCTTGTTCCAGCCGTGCGCGAACAGCATCGGGCCCAGCGTCGCGCGCAGCACGAGGGCGGCGACGTCGTGTCCCCGGGCCTTCACTGCCCGACTCCGGTGGCGCGGCCGGCGGGGGCGACCCCGTACAACTGCGGGACGGCGTCGACGAGTTCGTCGTACGTGAGGGCTTCGCCGGACCGGCTGGGATGGACGCCGGCGACGGTCCAGCCCTGCAGCCGGTTCAGCCGGTTGCCCTCGATGCGAAGGACCTGGCCGGTCAGCCAGGCCGAGCTGTCGGAGGCCAGGTAGACGACGACACCGGAGGCGTTGGCGGGATCGCGCGGATCGAAACCGTCGACGGCCTGGAGGGACGCGCCGACGTCCAGCCCGTCCGTCATCCGTGTGGCCGCGATCGGCGAAACGGCGTTCGCGGTGACGCCGTACCGGCGCATCTCCAGGGCGGTGAGGACGGTGAGCCCGGCTGTCCCGGCCTTCGCCGCGCCGTAGTTGGACTGGCCCTGGTTGCCGAACAGGCCGGTCCCGGACGTCGTGTTGATCACGCGGCCGGCGACGCGCTCGCCCCTCTTTGAAGCCTCGCGCCAGTACGCGCAGGCGTGCCGCGTCAGAGCGAAGGTGCCCTTCAGGTGCACGGCGATCACCGCGTCGAACTCGGCCTCGCTCATCGAGAACAGCATGCGGTCGCGCACGATGCCCGCGTTGTTCACGACGATGTCGAGGCGGCCGAACTCCGTGACGGTGTCCGCGACCATGGTCTCGGTCGCCGCCCAGTCCGTCACCGAGCAGTGGTTGGCGACCGCCCGGCCGCCGAGCTTGGTGATCTCGGCGACGACCTCGTCGGCGGGGGAGTCACCGGTCTGTTCACCGTGGACGCCCGAGCCGAGATCGTTCACCACCACGGTCGCGCCGGCCTCGGCGAGCGCCAGGCAGTGCGCCCGCCCCAGCCCTCTCCCGCCGCCGGTGACGATGGCGACCTTGTCGTCGAGGATGCCCACGCCGTACCTCCTGAGCAGATCTGTCGGGTCAGTTGAGTTCGCGGAGTACTTCGTCGGTGTGCTCGCCGAGCGTCGGCGCGCCTCCGCGTGGCTTGTCGTCGACGCCCCAGAAGGCGACGGGTGTCGCCACCGTCCGCAGCATCGGGGCGTCACCCATGCCGGGCTGCTCGACGAACGCCCCGACCGCCTCCGCCTGCGGATCGGCCGACACCTCCGCGAGGGTCTGTACGGGTGCCCACCACACGCCCTCGGCATCGAAGCGCTCGGCCCACTCGTCCAGCGGGCGCCGCGCGAACTCCTCGTCGAACACGGCGATCAGTTCGCGTACGTGGCCACGCCGGGCCCTGCCGGTGGCGAACCGCTCGTCCGCCGCCAGGTCCTCGCGGCCCAGCGCCTTGACGACACCGGGCCAGTGGCGGCTGCCCTCCAGGCCGACCAGCCAGAACCAGCGGTCGTCGGCGGCCCGGTAGGAGTTGTAGAGCGGGGACTCGTGCTCGGTGCGGTGACGGGTACGCCCGCGCCTGCCGAAGAAGTTCTGCAGGGCCAGGTCGTTGCCGTTGGCGTACGTGCCGGAGCGCAGCAGCGACACGTCGACCACACCGCCCTCGCCCGTACGCCCTCTCCGCAGCAGCGCGGCCAGGACGCCCGCCACCAGGTTGGAGGCGGCCGTACGGTCGCCGAGGCCGGGGCGGATGCCGGGCGGAGGCTCTCCGGCCGGGTTGAGCATGGCGGCGATGCCGGGGCGGGCCCAGAACGCGGAGACGTCGTACCCGGCCCGGTCGCGCTCGGCGCCCGTCCAGCCGTAGCCCGTCAACGTGCCTATGACGAGGCGGGGATGGCGGGCACGCAGCTCGTCCGGTGCCAGGCCCAGGCGTTCCAGCGCGCCGGGGCGGAGGTTGGTGAGGAAGACGTCGGCGCGCTCAAGGAGCCGCTCCAACGCGTCCTTGCCCTCGTCCGACCGCAGGTCGAGGACGATTCCGCGCTTGCCGCGGTTGTCGGTCTCGAACGGGGGCGCGCTGTCGATGTCCTGACCGACGTGCCGGAGGGTGTACCGGTTGGGGTCACCGGTCGGAGCCTCCACCTTCACCACGTCGGCGCCCCAGTCGGCGAGCATGGTGGCAGCGGCGGGTGCCGCCACCCACATGCCCAGCTCGACGACGGCAATGCCCTCCAGTGGCCGCACGGTCCACCACCTCCACACCGGTTCGGATCAGTCGGGATCTGACAGGGGTCTGTCGTGGGTCTTTCACGGGGTCTGTCATGGGGTCTGGCATGGGTTTTCGGGAACGCTCGCTATCTGCCGCGGAACTCTCCCGGGCGGCGCTCGCGGAAGGCCTTGAGCCCCTCGGCCCGGTCCTCGGTGGAGAAGAGCACCGAGACGGTCTCGCGCTCGTACGCGATCGCCGTCTCCAGATCCATGCCGAGCCCGTGGTCGATCAGCCGCTTGCCCGCCGCGAGCGCCAGCGGTGCCCCGGCCGCCAGCACGGCGGCCAGCGCCTCGGCGGCGGCGAGTGCTCCGCCGCGCTCGGCCAGTTCGTTGACCAGCCCGAGCTGCCAGGCCCGCTCCGCGTCGATCGGCTCGCCGGTGAGGATCATCTGCCTGGCGATCGCGGGCGGCAGCAGACGCGGCAGCCGCTGTGTGCCGCCCGCGCCCGGCAGAACGCCGAGCTTCATCTCGGGCAGGCCGAGCCGCGTACCCCGTTCCACCACCCGCAGGTCGCAGGCGAGCGCCAGTTCGAGTCCGCCGCCGAAGGTGAACCCGTGGACGGCCGCGACCGAGGGCTTGGGGAACTCCTCCAGAAGCGCGTACACCTCGGTCAGGCGGCCCACGAAGGCACGGAACTGTCCGGGTGTCGTGAACGACTCGATCTCGCTGATGTCTGCCCCGGCCGAGAAGGCGCGGCCCGCTCCCGTCAGGACCAGGGCACGGACGTCGTCGTTGTCGCGTACGTCGTTCAGGGCCTGGGCGAGCCGGTCGGCGGTCTCGGAGCCGATGGCATTGAGCTGTCCTGGCCGGTCCAGGGTCAACACGGCCAGTTTGTCGCGGAGTTGGACACGCAGCACGGCGCTCACCCTCAGACCATCGTGAGGCCGCCGCTGACCGAGAGCGTCTGCCCGGTCATGTAGGCGGCGTCGTCGGACGCGAGGAAGGCCACCACACCGGCGATCTCGGCGGGTTGGGCGACGCGGCGCAGCGGGATCGCCCGCACGGTCGCGTCGTACATCTTCTGGCTGTACTCGGAGACCTGGCCGAGCAGCGCGGTGTCGGTCGGGCCCGGGCAGACGCTGTTGACGGTGATGCCGTGCCGGGCGACCTCGCGGGCCAGCGCCTTGCCGAAGGCGATGACCCCGCCCTTCGTCGCGGAGTACACCACCTCGCCGGACGAGCCGACCCGGCCGGCGTCCGAGGCGATGAGGACGACCCGGCCGCTGCCTCGCTCGGTCATGGAGTCGAGCAGGGCCCTGGTCATCGTGAGGGTGCCCCGCAGATTGACCGCGATGATCCGGTCCCAGGTCTCCTCGGTGCTGTCGACGAAGCGGCCGATGACGTCGACGGCCGCGTTGTTGACCAGGATGTCCACCGGGCCGAGTTCGGCGGTGACCCGCTCCACGGCCGAGCGCACGGCCGCGCTGTCGGAGATGTCCACGCCGACGCCTGTCGCGCGGACGGAATGCCGTTCGGCGAGTCCGGCCGCGACCTTCACGGCGGCCTCCTGGTCCAGGTCGCAGACGGCGACCGAGGCTCCCTGGGCGGCGAGCCGGTCGGCGATCGCCTCACCGATGCCGCGTCCCGCTCCGGTGACGAGCGCCACCTTGTCCCGTACGCTCACGCGCCCTCCCTCGCCCAGCCGCCGATACAGCGCTATCGTATAACTACTTCAGCTAAATAAGCGAGATGCATGAGTGGAGTCGAGCATGCGCCGTACGATCTTCACCGCGGAGCACGAGCTGTTCCGGGACACCGCCCGCACCTTCTACCTGCGTGAATGTGCCCCCAATGCCGAGCAGTGGGAGCGGGACGGCCAGGTGGGCAGGGCCGCGTGGGCGGCGGCGGGCAAGGCCGGGCTCATCGGCTGGCAGTTCCCTGAGGAGTACGGCGGGCAGGGGATCTGGGACTTCCGCTACAACGCCATCATGGCGGAGGAGATGGCGGCCACCAGCTCGGTCGGCATCGGGCTCGGCCTGCAGAACGACGTCATTCCGCCCTATCTGATGCACCTCACCACCCCTGAGCAGAAGGCCCGTTGGCTGCCCGGGGTGATCAGCGGCGAGACCATCTGCGCCCTCGCGCTGTCCGAGCCGGCCGCCGGGTCCGACCTCAAGGGCATCCGCACCACCGCCCGCCGGGACGGCGACGAGTGGGTGATCGACGGGTCCAAGACCTTCATCACCAACGGCATCCTGGCCGACCTGGTCATCGTCGCCTGCAAGACCGACCCGGAGGCCGGCCACAAGGGCATCAGCCTGATCGTCGTCGAGCGCGACACCGGGGGCTTCGAGCGCGGACGCAAGCTCGACAAGGTCGGAATGAAGGCCCAGGACACCGCCGAGCTGTTCTTCCATGACGTCCGCGTCCCGGCCGAGAACCTCATCGGGCAGGAGGGGCGCGGTTTCTACCACATGATGGGCAACCTCCCGACCGAGCGGCTGGCCATCGCCGTCTCCTCGCTCGCCGCGGCCGAGCGGGCCTACGCGCTGGCGCTGGAGTACGCCAAGACCCGTACGGCGTTCGGACAGCCCATCGGGCAGTTCCAGGCGAACCGGTTCGCCCTCGCCGACATCAAGGCCAAGCTGGGCGTCGCCCGGGTCTATGTGGACGGCTGCATCATGGCCCTCTTCCAGGGCGAGCTGACGCCCGAAGAGGCGGCCGCGGCCAAGTACTGGACCTCGGAGACCGGCTGGGAGGTCATCGACCGCTGCATGCAGCTCTTCGGCGGCTACGGCTACGTCAACGAGTACGAGATCGCGCGCATCTGGCGGGACAGCCGGGTGCAGCGGGTGTTCGGCGGGACCTCGGAGATCATGCAGGAGATCATCGGGCGCTCGCTCGGACTGTGAACAAGTGGGGTCGTGCGCACTCCAGTCATTGACTACCTTGGCTAAATAGGTTAGCTATTTAACCTGGATGCGCGGATGCGCGGACGGCGCCGGACGGTTTCAAGGAGGCATCCGTGGTCACGGTCGATGTGAAACTGCACCAGGACAGAGCCGAGCACGATCTGCCGCAGCCGCGGCTGGTCATCGGCGGCAAGGACATCACCGACACCAGCGGCGGCCTCTACGAGCACAGGAATCCGGCGACCGGCCTGGTCCAGGCGCACATCCCCCTCGCGGGTGCCGCCGAGGTGGACCGGGCCGTGGCCGCCGCACGCCGGGCCTTCGAGGTGTGGGGCACCATGCGCCCCGCCGAGCGCCGCCGCCTGCTCACCCGCTTCGCCCAGCTCCTCCGCGACCACATCCCCGCCTTCGCTGCCGTCTGCCCGCTGGAGAACGGCGTCTGCGTCGGCGGCTGGGCGGAGAACGTCGGACCGCATGTCGCCGAATGGACCGAGTACTACGCCGGCTGGGCCGACAAGATCGAGGGCATGGTCGGCGCGGCCTACAGCCCGCACGAGAACGTCGAGTACACCATCGCCGAGCCCTACGGCGTCATCGGTCACATCATCACCTGGAACTCGCCCGCGCTCTCCTTGGCGATGAAGGTCCCGCCCTCGCTCGCCGCCGGGAACACGGTGGTCATCAAACCGGCCGAGTCGACGCCGTTCTCCGCGCTGCTCTTCGCCGATCTGGCCCGCGAGGCGGGCATCCCCGACGGTGTGATCAACGTCGTCACCGGGCTCGGGGACGCGGGAGCCGCCCTGGTGACGCACCCCGGGGTCGACAAGATCTCCTTCACCGGCGGACCCGCCACAGCGCGCCGCATCATGGCCGACGCGGCGCTGAGCCTCAAGCCCGTCGTGTTCGAGCTGGGTGGCAAGTCCGCCAACCTGCTCTTCGCCGACACCGACCTGGACACAGTCGTGCCCTACTGCGCGGCGTTCGCCATGAGCAACACCGGGCAGGGCTGCGCACTGCCCACCCGGCTGCTCGTCGAGCGGCCGATATACGACGAGGTCGTCGCGCGTGTCACAGGGGTCGTGGCCCACCTGCCCGTCGGCGACCCGCTCAACCCGACGACCTACATAGGCCCCCTCATCAACGAAGCCGCCCGCGACCGCGTCCAAGGCATGATCGACAAAGCCGTCGAGGGAGGCTCAGGCCGGCTCGTGTTCGGCGGTGAACGCATCGACTCCGACGGCTACTTCGTGTCCCCGACGGTCTTCGCGGACGTCGACAACCGCAGCGACCTCGCCCAGCAGGAGATCTTCGGCCCGGTCCTGGCCATCACCCCGTTCGACACCGAGGACGAGGCGGTCGCCCTGGCCAACGACAGCGAGTACGGCCTGTCCGCCTACATCCAGTCCCGTGACATCGCGCGCGTCAACCGCCTGGTGCCGCGTCTGAAGGCCGGCACCGTCTACGTCAACCCCGGGCCGAATCCCATCACTTCGCCCGCCACGCCCTTCGGCGGCGTCGGCCTCAGCGGCTTCGGACGGGAAGGCGGCAGGGCCGGCCTGGAGGAGTTCATCAACGTCAAGGGTGTCGGCATCGGCCGCGTCTGACCCTCACCTTCCGAAGCCTTTGGAGCCATGAGCATGCATTCCGCCCGCCGCCTGACGCTCGGCGACATCATCCGCGAGCACCGAAGGTCCTTCCCCGACGGTATTGCCCTGGTCGACGGCGAAGTCCGGTTGACCTGGCCCGAGTTGGACGAGCGCACCAACCGGCTCGCCCACGCCCTCCTGGACGCCGGAGTCGGCCCGGGCGACCGCATCCTGTGGCTGGGGCAGAACTCCTTCCGGATCTGGGAACTGCTCGGCGCCGCGGCGAAGACCGGCGCCATGGTCTGTCCCGGCTACTGGCGCTGGGCAGCTCCGGAAATGGCGTTCGCCGTCGAGGACTTCGACCCCAAGGTCGTCGTCTGGCAGGACGAGGAGATCGGCGACACGGTCGGCAAGGCGCGAGCCGAACTGGGCAGCGACCACCGGGCGTTGTGGCTGCGACATGACGGCGAGAGCAGTGGGGGCGCTGTGGGCCCCGACTCCTACGAGTCCTTCCTGGCCTCCGGATCGCCCGAGGACCCGTCCGTCGACGTCGACCCGGACTCCGCGCTCCTGGTCATCTACACCGCCGCGATCACCGGACGGCAGTCCGGCTCGATGCTCTCGCACCGCAACCTGCTCGCCATGGGCGCGAGCAGCGCCTGGATGGGCGACATCGGCCGGGAGACCGCCTTCCTCGGCGCCGGACCGATGTTCCACATCGGCAACTACCAGTTCTGGGGCGTCCCGGCCTTCGTCCACGGCGGTAAGAACGTCATCGTCCGCCGGGTGATCGCCGAGGAACTGCTCCCGCTGCTGGCGGCGGAGCAGTGCACCCACGCGTATCTGATGCCCCCGACCATCGCGCAGCTCGTCGCGCTGAACCGCGATGCCGGCCACGACCTCTCCCATCTGCGGGCCAGCGTCGCCGCACCCCTGTGGCAGGGCACCGTGCCCACGGACCCGAGCCGCTTCACCCGCAACGGCGGCGGCGAAGGCCGTGGCTATGGGCAGACCGAGGTGACCGGGTTCGCCGTCACCGGCGCCCACGGCGGATCGGGCACCGGCAACGCGGGACGACCGGGCCCCTTCAGCGCCGTACGCATCCTGGACAGCGCCGGCAAGGAGTGCGCGATCGGGGAGGCCGGCGAGATCTGCGTCCGCGGAGACCTCGTGCACCTCGGCTACTGGAACCGGCCGGAAACCAACGAGGAGCGATTCCGCTTCGGCTGGTGGCACACCACCGACCTCGGACGGCGTGAGCCCGACGGCACGATCAGCTTCCTCGGCACGACGACCCGCATGCTCAAGTCGGCCGCCGAGAACATCTTCCCCGCCGAGGTGGAGAACTGCGTCGAGTCCCACCCCGCGGTGAAGGAGGCCGCCGTGATCGGTGTGCCCAACGAACGCTGGGCCCAGGACGTCAAGGCCGTCGTGGTGCTCCACCAGGACGCCGACGGGGTCACGGCCGCGGACATCGTCGAGCACTGCCGGTCGCGCATCGCCTCGTACAAGAAGCCGAAGACGGTGGAGTTCGTCGAGGCGCTGCCCCGTACCAAGGACTTCGCCAAGGACTACGAGGCACTCGACGAGCGGTTCGGCGGTGGCGGCTATCCCGGCGGCGACACACTGGGCGCGGGACGGTGACCCCGTGAACGACCGCCGGCCCGTGGTGGTCGGCGTCCACGCCACCGAACAGGCACTGACCCTCCCCGACCGTGACGCCATGGACCTCGCCCTCGAAGCGGTGACCGGAGCGATCGCCGACGCCGGGCTGACCCCGGCGGACGTCGACGGCGCCCAGGTCGACTGGCCCGGCCCCGGCGGCGTACCGGGCGAGGGCAGCTCATGGGCCCGTATGCTCGGCCGGGACCTGCGCTGGACCAGCGACTCGATGCTCGACAACGCGGGCTCCCGGGGCCTGCTGAAGGCGGCGGCCGCCGTGCGGGCCGGACTCGCGGACACCGTCGTGGTGGGCGGCTGCAAACTGGTCGCGCGCGGGGCGGGCCCCGTCGGGGCCGGTGTACCGCTGGAGTTCGCCGATGTGTGGGGCAGCTACGTGGTCGCGCAGTTCGCGCTGGTGGCGGCACGGCACATGCACGAATACGGCACCACGGCGCGCCAGTTGGCCGAGGTGGCCGCGACGATCCGCAACAACGGCACGACCAACCCCGAGGCGATGATGTACGGCCGCGGACCGTACACCGCCGACGACGTACTCGCCTCCCGTATGGTCGCCACGCCCTTCCACCTGCTGGACTGCTGCATCGTCGGCGAGGGCGGCGCCGCACTCGTGGTGACCACCGCCGAACGGGCCCGCGACCTGCCCCACCCGCCCGTCGCCGTACTCGGCGGAGGCATGGAGTACCACCAGGCCGCGTACGCCAATCCGGCGCTGCACCGGGAGGTCGGTCAGCTCGGCCGCGACGCCGCCGCCCGCGCCTACGCGATGGCCGGCATCGGCCCGCACGATGTGGACGTGTTCTCGCTCTACGACCCCAACTCCTTCGAGATCATCAGGCAGTTGGAGATCCTCGGCCTGTGCGGGGAGGGGGAGGGCGGACCGCTGGCAGCCAGTGGTGCCATCGCCGTCGGCGGCAAGCATCCGGTCAATCCGGACGGCGGCTGCCTGGCGTACGCGTGGAACGGGACACAGCAGATGACGCTCAAGGTCGTCGAGGCCGTACGCCAGTTGCGCGGCAGCGCGGTGCACCAGGTCGAGGGCGCGGAGCTGGCGGTCGTCGGCAACGCAGGCTCGGGGGCGCAGCACTACGAGATGAGCGTGCTGGGGAGGACCCGATGAGCCGGCCCGTACCCGTCCCCACCCCGCTGTCCCGGCCGTTCTGGGACGCGGCGAGTCGCGGAGACCTGGTCGTGCCCCGCTGCACGAGCTGCGGCCTGCGCTTCTTCGTGCCCGAACCGGCCTGCCCCGGCTGTATGTCCCGGGACTGGCGGTACGTGCCCAGCGCGGGTCGCGGGACCGTCTACTCGGTGACCGTCGTCCACCGGGCGCCCGGCCCCGGATTCGACACACCCTTCGCGCTCGCCGTGATCGACCTCGACGACGGCGCCACCCTGCTCTCGCACGTCGACGCCGGCGATCCGGACGACGTCGTCATCGGCATGCGCGTACGCGTGGATTTCCGGCACTTCACGGACGAGATCGCACTCCCGTACTTCGTGCCGGACACGAGACACGAGCGACTGACAACCGAATGAGCGTGGAGGTGGGCGCGGTGACGAACACGCCGGTACGGGTCCCCAAGATGGCCGAGCTGGTGGCGGCACAACTGCGCCGCAAGATCGTGCGCGGAGAGCTGACCGAGGGCGAGGCGCTGCCGGCCGAGACGGCGCTGATGGAGGAGTTCGCCGTCTCCAGACCGACACTGCGCGAGGCGTTCCGGGTACTGGAGTCGGAGTCGCTGATCAGCGTGCGCAGAGGAGCCAGGGGCGGGGCACGGGTACAGATCCCGGAGGGCACCGTCGCCGCCCGCTACGCCGGGGTGGTCCTCGAATACCGGGGCACGACCCTCAAGGACGTCTACGACGCCCGTACGGTCATCGAGGCGCCGTGCGCCGGGCTGCTCGCCGAGCGGCGCACGGACGAGGACCTGGAGCGACTGCGGGCCGCCGTCACCGAGGCCGAGGCGCTGATGGACGACCCGTCGGCCTTCATCCGCGCCCACATGGAGTTCCACGCGCTCGTCGTCGAACTCGCGGGCAACGAGACGCTGAGCGTCCTCAACGGCATGGTCCGGCACATCATCGACCAGGCGAACTGGTCCCACGTCGACCTCGACGCGGGCAGCCCCGAGAACGTACGGGCCAACCGCCGTGGTTTCCGTGCCCATGGGGCGCTCGTCGAGCTGGTGGCGGCCCGCCGGGCGGAGGCCGCCGAGGAGCTGTGGCGCGTCCACCTCCAGGAGGCCGAGGACTACCTGCTGCAGAGCAGGTCCATGACGACGGTCCTGGACCTGCTCGGCTGACGGGCAGCGGTTGACACACCGGCTGGCGGTCTGTGCCTGACGGGCAGCGGCTGACCGACCGTGTGGCCGTCAACTGCCGTGCAGTTCCCGCACGATGGGCTCCCACACCTCGGCGTCGATCTCGTACGCGGTGTAGAAGGACACCCGGTCGACCAGTGCCCCGTACCGGCGGCGGATCTCGGCAGCCATGCGCTGCGGCTCCGCCACCACCGCGAAGGTGTGCAGCACGTCGTCGTCGACGAGCCCGCCCATCGCCTCCCACTTGTCGTCGCGGTCCGACTTCGACAACGCGTTGAGCTCGTCGCCGAGTTCGCCCCAGCCGTGCAGCTCCAGGACGCCGCGGTAGGCGGGGGTGCTGCCGTAGAAGGCGATCTGGCGCCTGGTGCCGTCGACCGCGCGGGCCAGTTCCTCCTCGGTGCGCCCGGTCGCGGTGAGCAGCAGATGGGAGACGGAGAAGTCGCCGCGTGTGCGGCCCGACTTCGCCAGCCCGGCCTCGACGGTGGGCAGCGTGACCTCCCGCAGATACCGCTCGGTCGTGAAGCCGTGCGCGAGGAGTCCGTCCGCCACCTCGCCCGCCACCCGGGTCATCGCCTCCCCGACGGCGGCCACGAAGACCTGGGGCGCGCCGCCGGGAGCGGGCGGGGGAGAGAAGAACGGCGACATCAGCGTGTGCGTGTAGAAGTCACCGCGGAAGTCGAGCTTCTCGCCCTCGTTCCAGGCGGCCCAGATGGCGCGCAGCGCGCTCACGTACTCCCGCATCCGGGCGGCGGGCCGGCTCCACGGCATGGCGAAGCGCCGCTCGATGTGCGGCTTGATCTGGCTGCCGAGGCCCAGCACGAATCGTCCGCCGGAGTAGCTCTGCAAGTCGTGGGCGGTGTACGCCAGTTGCATGGGCGAGCGGGCGAAGGCCACCGCGATGGCCGTACCGACCTCGAGTCGGTCGGTGTGCTCGGCCGCCAGCAGCAGCGGCAGGAAGGGGTCGTGCTTGGACTCCGAGGCCCACAGGCCGTCGTAGCCGGCCTTCTCGTGGTGCCGGGCCTCCTCGACCACCTCGGCGGTGCGCCACACATTGAGCTTCCCGTCGACCTTCATACCGCTCCTCCGACCGCGTTCGTGCCGCTGTCCATGCCGATGCGCTGTGCGAGCAGTTCCCGGTGGTACGTCGGATCGCCGAACAGCAGTTGTGAAGTCTTGGCCCGCTTCAGATACAGGTGGGCGGGGTGCTCCCAGGTGAAGCCGATGCCTCCGTGGACCTGGATGTTCTGCTCCGTCGCCTGCAGACAGGCATCGGAGCAGAACGCCTTGGCCAGGCTTGCCACGGCGGGCAGTTCAGGGTCCTCGTTCTCGGCCGCGAGCAGTGCGTAGTGCGCGGCGGCACGGGCCGACTCCACCTCCAGCAGGACGTCCGCCAGGAGGTGCTTGACAGCCTGGAAGGAGCCGATGGGCCGCCCGAACTGCTGCCGCACCCTGGCGTACTCCACCGCCATGTCGAGCGCGCGGGACGCCACTCCGACCTGCTCGGCCGCCAGCGCCACCGCGGCCCGGTCGAGCACCTCCGACACCAGGCCCCAGCCGTCACCACTCCTCGTACGGAGCCGGGTCGCCGGTACGTCGTGGTAGTCGAGGCGTGCCTGCCTGCGGGTGGGGTCCATCGTGGGCAGGGGCTCCCGGGTCAGCCCGGCCGCGTCGCCGTCCACCCAGAAGACGCCGATGCCTTCGCCGGTACGGGCCACCGTGAGGACGACATCGGCGGCGGCGCCGTCGAGCACGAACATCTTGTGCCCGGTCAGCAGCCAACTCCCCGCCGACTCGCGGGCGGTGAGCCGGATCCCCTCGGCGTCCCAGCGGGTGGGGGCGCCTCCCAGGCCGTCAGGGCCCGGGGGAGAGCCCTCGGTCAGGGCCAGCGTCCCGACCAGCTCGCCGGAGGCCAGGCCAGGCAGCAGTCGCTTGCGGGCGTCCTCGTCGTCGCAGCGCAGCAGCGTGGTGGTCGCGAGCACGGCCGACGAGAGGAACGGCGCGCACGTCAGTGCCCGTCCCAACTCCTCCATTACGACGCCCACTTCGACCGGCCCGTAGCCCGCACCGCCGTACTCCTCGGGGACGGCAAGCCCCTGGAGCCCGAGCTCCGTTCCCATCCGTCGCCACAGTGCCCGGTCGAAGCCCCGAGGGGTCTCCATCAGGCGCCGCGTCTCGGTCTCGGGGGAGGTGTCCGCGAGGAACGCCCGGACTGTGCGCCGCAGTTCCTCCTGCTCCTCGCTGAACGCGAAGTCCATGCCCCTCAGCCCTTCTCGACGGCCCGGCGACCGCCGCGCGACGCGATGATTTTCTCGACGACGGCGATGTGGTCCGGGTCGTGCATGGTGTCCCGCTCGGCGAGCAGAGCAGGTTCCAGCACGCCGGCCATGGCCTGCTCCAGGTGCAGGTTCACCGCCCGTTTGGTCTCGCGCAGCGCCCGCACGGGCAGGGCGGCCACCCGCCTCGCCAGGTCCATGGCCTCGTCCAGCAGCTTGTCCTTCGGTACGACGCGGTTGGCGATACCCAGCCGGACGGCCTCCTCGGCGCCCACCCGGTCGCCGAGGAACAGCAGTTCCTTCGCCCGGGTCAGACCGACCAGCAGTGGCAGGACCAGTGCCCCGCCGTCGCCAGCGACCAGCCCGACCTGGACGTGCGGGTCGGCGATGTAGGCGTCGTCGGCGATCAGTACGAGGTCGCTCAGCAGCGCCAGGCTGCAACCGAGGCCCACGGCGGGCCCGTTGACCGCCGCGATCACCGGCAGCGGGCAGCGGACCATGCCGGTGATGATCCGCCGGGCCTCGTCGACGTTGCGCTCCCGGAAGGCCCGGTCGCGCTGGACCCGGGTCATGATGTCGAAGTTGCCCCCGGCGCTGAACGCCCGCCCGCGTCCGGTGAGTACGACCACTCGCGCCTCCGGGTCGTCGGCGAACGTGTCCCACACCGACGCGAGCCCGGAGTGCAGCTCCTCGCTCATCGAGTTGAGCTGTTCCGGCCGGTTCAGCTCGATCAGCCGGACCGCCCCGTGGGAGGTCACCACCAGATCCGCCGGTTCAGGCATGTCCACACCGCCGCAATCCATCAATGAGTAAGTAGAGTGTAATGCTATAACTAATTAAGCTAACTGGGAACCGGTCGCAGAGTGACGAGGCCGGCCGCAGGGTGGCGAGGCTGACGGAGGGACGCGTATGCCCGAGCAGGAGTACGAGACCGTGCGGGCCGAGGTGGCGGACCGGATTCTCACGGTCACCCTCAACCGGCCGGAGAGGCTGAACGCCTTCAATCCGCAGATGATGAGCGACCTGCTGGACGTCCTGGACGCGGCCGACGCCGACGACGAGGTGCGCGTGGTGGTGGTGACCGGAGCCGGCCGCGGCTTCTGTGCCGGCGCCGACGTCAGCTCCGGCGGCTCGTCCTTCGACCATCGCAAGGCGGGCGCCTGGCACCGGGACACCGGCGGCCGGGTCGCGCTGCGGATCTACTCCAGCAACAAGCCGGTGATCGCGGCGGTCAACGGCCCGGCGGCGGGTGTCGGGGCCAGCATGACCCTGCCCATGGACATCCGCCTGGCGTCGACCTCGGCCAAATTCGGCTTCGTCTTCGCGCGCCGCGGCATCGTGCCGGAGTCCGCCGCGAGCTGGTTCCTGCCGCGGGCCGTGGGTATGCAGCGGGCCATGGAGTGGGTGGCGACCGGCCGCGTCTTCGGCCCCGAGGAGGCGCTGGCGGCCGGGTTGATCCGCTCCGTCCACCCGCCGGAGGAACTGCTGCCCGCGGCGTACGAACTCGCCCGTGAGATCGCCGAGAACACCTCGGCGATCTCGGTCGCGCTGTCGCGCCAGATGATGTGGCGGATGCTCGGCGAGTCCCATCCGATGGCCGCACACCGCCTCGATTCGCGGATCATGAGCCAGATCGGCGGCGGCCCGGACCCGGTCGAGGGCGTCGAGTCGTTCCTCGCCAAGCGGCCGCCCGAGTTCCCCGGCCGGGTCAGCAAGGACATGCCGGACGTCCACCCCTGGTGGCAGGAGGAGGAGTTCCGGCCCTTCGGGGAGTAGCCCCGATCGCCGACCGGATCATGGCCGAAACACCACCTTCTCCCACGGCCCGGGACAGTCACGCGATCATCCATACCGGCCTCGACAAGCTCGACAAGGGCCGAGTGGTTGTCCGTCGGCGCCTTGCGAATTGATGAGATCTGTCCGAAACATTGTCGTAGTTTCCCTGAAGTGTTAGCGTCCGCACGGCGTTCATTCAGTTGAATGCGTTAAACCATTACGCCCTGGACGGTGACCATGAGCGATGGTTTCCTGTACGAATCGTTCCGTGGTGTCGACTGGGGGGTCGCCACCGCGGATGCCATCGCGGCCCCGCCGCCGCCCCCGCCAGAGCGCGGCGGGCACTTCAGGCAGTGGACCGACGACATCCGGCAGCTGGTCGGTGTCACGCCCGAGGCGCACCGGATGGTGGCCGGGTGGCCACGGCTGCAGCCCGACGGCCCCGGCGTCTGGGACCGGCAGGCCCTGGACCGCTGCGACCGCGCCCTCGACTCGCTGCTCGAACTCGGTCTGCGCCCCGGTCTGACACTGCTCGACCGGTCACTGCCGCCCTGGCTGGAGGCTTCCGGCGGCTGGCTGGCCCGCGACACCGCGGAACACTTCGCCGCCTACGCCGCCGAACTGGGCCGCCGCTTCGGCGACCGCGTGACCCGCTGGATCACCTCCACCGACCTGGCCGGGCCCACACTCGCGGACCATGTGGCCGGGATGTACACACCGGGCCGGGGCATCGGCCGCGCGGGTCTGTCCACGGTCCACCACATCCTGCTCGCCAACGGACTCGCGACCCAGGCACTCAGGGCCGTCGGCGCGAGCGGCCGCATCGGCACCACGGTCACCCTCGTCGGCGGCTACCCGGCCACCGACGACCCCTTCGACCGCCTCGCCCTGGAACGCCTGGAGAGCTGGACCAACCGCCTCTTCCTGGACCCCATGCTGCTCGGCGAGCACATGGTGACCGAGGACGACGTCTCACCGGTCGAGGCCACCGGCTGCGTACACCCCGGCGACCTGGAGGTCATCGCCACCGCCCAGGACATGCTGGGCCTGTCCTGGCACACGCCCTTCCGCGTCACCGCACCGGAGAACCTGCCCCACGTGCTGCCGGCCGACAAGTGCCTGGGCACCCTCAACGAGGTGAACCGCCTGCTCGTCGGCCTCGGCTTCGCGATCACCCCGTTCGACGACGTGGAGACGACGGCGTACGGCTGGCCCCTCATCCCCGAGGCGCTCGCCGACGCCGTCGCGGACCTCCACGACCTGTACGGGGAGCTGCTGCCCCCGCTGTCCGTCATCGACAACGGCATGGGCGATCTGGACCTGGTCGACGAGACGGGGCACAGCGACGACACCCGGCGCCGGGCGCTGCTGCGCGCCAGGCTCTCCTGGCTGGGCCGGGTGATCGCACGCGGTGTGCCCGTCTGCGGCTACGAGTACTGGTCGGTGCTCGACAACCTGGAGGCGAAGTTCCGCTACACCCGCCTCTACGCGATGGCGGTCCCGGACCACGAGCCCCCGCCGCGTCCGCCGATGCCCTCGGACTGGGTGCGTGGAGGGGCGTTCGCGAGCCCGGTCCCGTCCGGTGCCGCGGCCGGCCTGACGCTGGTGCCGACCGGGCCCCGGGCTCAGAGCGTCGGAGCTCCGTAGTCCCTGCCCCGGATCAGTCGCACCGGGGTGTAGACGAGCACGTCCTCGTCCCGCTGGTTGCGTACGGTGATCCGGCTGGTCACCACACCCCTGCCTGGCTTGCTGGACGGGCGGGAGTCCGTGGTCTCCACGACGGCGTACAGCGTGTCGCCGACGTACACCGGCCCCTGCACCGTCAGCTCCATGTGCAGGAAGGCGAGGCCCGTGCCGTGCAGCACGTTCGTCTGCAGTACGAGTCCCTCGGCGATGCAGTACGTCAGCGCCCCCGGGACCAGTCGGCCCGTGTAGCCGCCGTCCGCGGCGTGCGAGGCGTCCCAGAACAGCGGCTCGTTGAAGCCGCCCCAGGTGATGAAGTTGACCAGGTCCGTCTCGGTGACGGTGCGGCGGGCGGTCCGGAAGATCTGGCCCTTCGGCATCTCCTCGTACGTCATCCCCTCGACCAGCGCAGGGATCTCGGTGGCGGTGTACTCCGATGTCATGGCGGGCTCCTCATGTACTTGTGGGCGTTCGCAGGCGTCTGTGGGGTTCCGTGGGTGTCCGTCGGTCAGAGGTCGATCGGGTGCTTGTCCGCCACGCCCTCGAAGTCCGGGGCGCGCTTCTCGCGATGGGCGGCCAGTCCTTCGACGACCTCGTGCCCGCCGAATCCGAAGAACTCGAGCCCCAGCGAGGCCTCGAAGATCGGCTGAGCGGTGCGGTACCAGTGGTTGAGGGACCGCTTGGTCCAGCTGATGGCACTGGCGGGCCCGGCGGCCAGGGCGGTGGCCACCCGCAGACCCTCCGCGTGTACGTCCTCGTCGTCGACGCACTTCGACACGAGGCCGATGCGCTCGGCCTCCTCGCCGGTGAGCGTCTCGCAGGTCAGCAGGTAGTACTTGGCCTTGGCCATACCGCACAGCAGCGGCCAGCAGATGGCGGCGTGGTCACCGGCCGCGACCCCGAGTCGTGTGTGCCCGTCGACGATCTTCGCCCTGCGCCCGGCGATGGAGATGTCCGCCAGCATGCCGACGACCAGCCCGGCGCCGACGGCCGGGCCGTGAATGGCGGAGACCACCGGCTTGGAGCAGTTGATCACCCCGTACACCATGTCCCGCGCCTCACGCATGACCCGGGCACGCACCGCGTACTCCTCGGTCAGGGCATCGATGGAATCGAAGGTCCCGCCGGCCGAGAACGCCTTGCCCGCTCCCTGGACCAGCACCGCACGCGTCTGTTCGTCCCGGTCGACGACCGGCCAGACATCGGCGAGCTCACCGTGCATCCGAGGGTCCACGGCGTTGAGGTTCGGGGCGTCGAGCACGATACGGAGCACGCCGGACGCGGGCCGCTCGAACGTCAGGCTCGTGAACTGGTCATAGAGATCGGTCACGTCGCGCTCCTGGTGTATTCAGTGCGGATACTATAATTATCTAACTGTATCGAGCGGTGAGCGGCAAGCGGGTGGCAAGCCTGTTGCGCCCGGTCGCACCGAGGACGGGAAGCTCGGCATGGATCTCACCTTCAGCGAGGAACAGGACGAACTGCGCAAGGTCGTACGGTCGTTCCTCACCAGGCACGCCACGGAGGCCGACGTACGCCGCCTGGCCGCCGACCCGAGCGGGTACGACCCGGCCGTCTGGCAGCGGATGGCCACTGAGATCGGCCTGCAGGGACTGGCCGTGCCGGAGAAGTACGGCGGCTCGGGCTTCGGCTACGTGGACCTCGGCGTCGTCTTCGAGGAGACGGGCCGCGCGCTGCTGTGCGCGCCGTACTTCGCCTCCGTCGCCCTGGCCGCCGAGATATTGCTGCGCTGCGACGACGAGACCGCCCGCGGCGACCTTCTCCCGGGCATCGCCTCCGGCGAGACCGTCGCCACGCTCGCGCTCACCGAGGAGAACGGCCGGTGGGACGAGTCGGGCATCACGCTCAACGCCCATGACGGGGCGGGCGGTTGGCGACTGACCGGCGTAAAGACATACGTTCTCGACGGGCATCTGGCCGATCTGCTCCTGGTCGCCGCCCGCACACCGTCCGGCGTCAGCCTGTTCGCCGTCGAAGCCCAAGCGCCGGGCCTCGTCCGTACGCCCCTCCCGACACTCGACCAGACGCGCAAGCAGGCCCGAGTGGAGTTCACGAACACCGCCGCCCGCCTACTGGGCCCCGAGGGCGCGGCCTGGCCGGGCCTCGAACGCACCCTCGCCACGGCCTCCGTACTGCTGGCCGCCGAACAGGTCGGGGGAGCGGCCACCGCACTGGACGCCGCCGTGGAGCACGCCAGGATCCGCGAGCAGTACGGACGGCCCATCGGCTCGTTCCAGGGGATCAAGCACAAGTGCGCCGACATGCTCGTGGAGATCGAGTCCGCCCGCTCGGCCGCGTACGGCGGACTGTGGGCGCTGGACACGGGCGACGAGGCGGAGATCGCGATCTCGGCGGCGCTTGCCCAGGCGTTCTGCTCGGAGGCCTTCACGAGGGTCGCAGGCGACAACATCCAGGTCCATGGCGGCATCGGCTTCACCTGGGAGCACCCCGCGCACCTCTACCTCAAGCGGGCCAAGAGCTCCGAGGTGCTGCTCGGCACACCGTCGTACCACCGGGAGCTGCTCGCCACCCGGCTCGGCATCTGATCACCGGCAAAGGAGCTGGCATGGAGCTGGACTTCGGGCCCGCGGTACGCGACTTCCGCGACGAGCTGCGGGACTGGCTGGCCGAACACCTCGTGGGGGAGTTCGCCGAGCACCGGGGCGTGGGCGGCCCCACCGACGGGGCGGCCTGGGAGGTCCGCCTCGCCTGGGACCGTGAGCTGGCGGCCGGGAACTGGCTGGGGGTCGGCTGGCCGCGGGAGTACGGCGGTCGGGGGCTCGGGCTCCTTGAGGAGATCGTCTTCGAGTACGAGTACGCCCGCGCGAACGCGCCCTACCGGGCCACTGGCAACGCCCTCGACCTCCTCGGACCGATGCTCCTCGCGATGGGCAGCGAGGCGCAGAAGAAGCGCTTCCTGCCGCCGATCCTCTCTGTCGAGGAACTCTGGGGCCAGGGCTTCAGCGAACCGGGCGCCGGCTCCGATCTGGCCTCCGTGCGCACGCGGGCCGAGCGCGCCGACGGGGGCATGCGGGCCGAGCGAGACGACGGGGGCACCTCCTTCGGGGGCACCTCCCGCCCGACCGGAGTCGAGAGCGGGGGCGAGTGGGTGGTCAGCGGGCAGAAGGTGTGGACCTCCTTCGGCATCCACGCCGACTGGCTCTACGTCCTCACCCGGACCGACCCCGACTCCCGGCGGCACAAGGGACTGACCATGCTGCTCGTCCCCGCCGACCAGCCGGGGGTGGAGATCCGGCCCATCCGCAACCTCGCGGGCCAGGACGAGTTCGCCGAGGTCTTCCTCTCCGACGCGCGCACCGATGCCGACATGGTCGTGGGCGAGATCGGCCAGGGCTGGCGCACGGCGATGGCCACCCTCGGCATCGAACGCGGCACCACTCTGCTGCCCCAGCAGCTCACCTTCGAGCGAGAGGCCGAGTCGCTGATCGGTCTGGCCCGCGAGCGGGGCGCGCTCGACGACCCGATGCTGCGCCGCCGGATCGTGGACGCCTGGATCTCCGTACGCATCATGCGCACCACCAACCTGCGGACCATCGCCGAACTGACCGCGGGCCGCACGCCCGGACCGCAGGCCACAACCGCCAAGCTGTACGCCTCGACCCGGCACCAGCAACTCGGCCACCTGGCCATGGAGTTGGCCGGGCCCGCCGGACAGATCGTCGGTGAGGACTACGGCCTGGACACCCGGCAGCGCTCCTTCCTGCTGTCGCTCGCGGAGACGATCTACGGCGGGTCGAGCGAGATCCAGCGCAACATCATCGGGGAACAGGTCCTCGGCCTGCCGAAGGAGCCCCGGCCATGAGCGACGCCGCGAGCGGGCCTCTGAACGCGGCCGGCTGTTCTCCGGGCGCTGCGGGCCGGTCCTTGGAGGACCGGATCGACCGCATCGAGTCGCACCTCGCCATTCAGCAACTGCCGGTCCGCTACGCGCTCGCCGTGGACGCCCGCGACCTCGACGCCTGGGTCGGCTGCTTCCGGCCGGACGTGGAGATGGGGCGGCACGGCCGGGGCCGGGAAGCGCTGCGTGCGTACATCGAGCCCCTCGTCCGTGGCTTCCGCCGGTCGGTCCACCAGATCTGCGGCCACCGCATCGAGTTCACCGACCCTGACACGGCGACCGGTTCCGTCTACTGCCGTGCCGAGCACGAGGTGGGCGACCGGTGGATCGTGATGGCGATCCGCTACCGGGACGACTACGCGCGCGTGGACGGCGAGTGGTACTTCTCCCGCCGCCGTGAGCAGCACTGGTACGCGGCCGATGTGACCGAGCGCCCCCAGGCGGTGGGCTTCAACGGCTGGGAGGGGTCCGGAGAACCGGCGCTCCCGGACGCCTTTCCCTCATGGGAGCCCTTCTGGAAGGACATGTGATGCAGCGAGGCACACGGCTGGCCGGGAAGACGGCTCTGGTCACCGGCGGAGGGCAGGGGGTCGGCCGCGGCATCGCGCTCGCGCTCGCCGCCGAGGGAGCGGCCGTGGTGATCACCGGCCGTACCGAGAGCAAGCTCAAGGACACCGCCGGGGAGATCGCCGAGCGTGGGGGGAGGGCGTACACCGTCGTCGGGGACGTGGGCGAACGTGCCGACGTCGACCGCATGGTGGCCGAGACCGTACGCGAGTTCGGCGGGCTCGACGTACTCGTCAACAACGCGCAGTCCTCGGTCCAGCGCCGGTTGGAGAGCACGTCGTACGAGGATGTCGAACTCACCTACCGCAGCGGCCCGTTGGCTGTCTTCCATGCGATGCAGGCCGCCCTGCCCCACCTCAAGGAGACCCGCGGCAGCGTCGTCAATCTCGGCTCCTCGGCGGCCGTGCAGGGCGAGGCGACCTTCGCGGCGTACGCGATGGCCAAGGAGGCGATCCGCGGGCTGACCCGGGTCGCCGCGCGGGAGTGGGGTGCGTACGGGATCCGCGTGAACGTCATCTGCCCCGCCGCACTCAGCCCGGCGGCGGAGGAGTACCTGGCCGCGCACCCGCAGAAGGCCGCGGAACTCGCCCGCGAGATTCCGCTGGGCCGACTCGGCGCCCCGGAGACGGACATAGGCCGGGCGGTGGCCGCACTCGTCAGCGACGACATGGTGTATCTGACCGGGGCGACGCTGATGCTGGAGGGCGGGCGGACACTCATCGGGTGAGGCCGCCGTCCCCAGTTTCTTCCGACTTCTGATGCCTTGGCAGAACTTCAATGAAGTTGGGTATGTCTGGGGGCTGTTGTGCCTCATAGTGGTGGAGCCGTAGCCGTCGCATGGGGGACAGGCGATGAATTTCTTCCTGCTGCTCATACTGATTGCGCTGGTGTGGCTGGTCCTGGCCGCCGTGCGCAAGACCATGTCCACGTCTACGGCCTCACCGGGGCCCAGCCGTGACAGCGCACCTGTTGCGCGCGGGCCCGCCGCCCCGTCGCGGGGTGTCGAAACCCGGGACATCCCCCCGTTGTTCCCCGACTTCTACCACGGCGTCCTGTTCGCCGTGGGCAAGGAGCCCTCGCCGCAGAACTTGCTCGCACTCATCGAGTACATCGGGCAGATGCTGACCCTCAATGCCGTCCTGTGGTTCCAGAAGACCGGCGACATGGAGGCCCACGAACGCTTCACGAACCGCTTCCGAGGGGGTGGTGACGACGACCAGAAGCTGGAGATGGTCCCGGACGACATGATCGACTTCCTGTGGGCGTGGCGGCCGTCGACGCACCAGGCGCTGCGCGACTGGATACCCGATCTGGAGCAGATGCTGACCGGCCCGGACAGCAGGCTGTGGAACTTCGGAGACGAACTGCCCTTCGGGATCTGGGAGATGGAGGACTGAACGCCGTGTCCGACTTCTCCGGGACAGCGCTCGATCATGTGCGTGAGCGCCTGGAACGGTTCCGTGCCGGCGACACGGACGCGGTGTCGGGGGACGAGGCGGCCCGGGAAGCCTCCCGGGCGGTGGCCGTACGTCCCACCCCCGAGGGTGTCGCAGCGGTGGCCTGGCTGTATCAGTTCCGTGCGCTCGCCGCCGGTGAACTCGGCGGCGAGGAAGCCCAGTTGGCCTTCACCCTGTTCGGCAAGGTCGCCGGAGTGCTGCCGGGTGAACTGCCCCCGCACGTCGCCGACGGACTCGTCATGGCCCGCGCCGATCCTCACGGCCCCCTCCACCGCCTGGCGAAGACGGTGGCCCGGGCCGAACACCTGCTGGAGAACAGCGGGTCGAGCGGCAGCCCCGCGATGCTCGACCAGTCGATCGAGATGCTCACCCGGGCCCTCGACACCTGGCCGGCGGACGCCCCCAGACGGCACGACGCGCTCGGGCTGCTCGGCAGGGCGCTGCGCCGCCGGTACGCCTTCGACCCCGGTGAACTGTGGAGGCTGGACAACGCCGTCTCGGTCCTCACGGACGCGGTTGCGGCGATTCCCGCCGGAGACCTGCTCGGCCACACCCATGCTCATGCCCTCTGCTCCGCCTGCCTCGACCGCCACGACTCGACCGGCGACCTGCGCGATCTGGAGGCCGCGGACCAGGCCAACGCACAGGCGCTGAGGCTGGTCGTGGCCGGTGACCCGCAGCGTCCCCGGCTGTTGATCCAGCGCGCGGACGTTCTGCGCTCCCGCACCTCGGCCGGCGCGGACAGCCATTGGCTGGAGGAGGCGGCCGCCGTGTGCAGGGAGGCCGTACGCACGGTGTCCGGCGACAACCCCGCCCGGCCCTACGTGCATGCGACGGCGGCGAACGTCCTCGGCGACTGCTACGTGTACGGGCATGACCCGGCCGTACTCGACGAGGCGATCGACTGCTCCCGTACCGCGATGGGCGGGGTCCCGGAGGAGGACGACCGCTCTTCCGTCGTCGCGAACCACGGCCGGCTGCTCATGCTCCGGGCCCGTCACACCGGTGACCCGGCCGACCTCGGTGCTGCGGAGGACGCTCTCGCCGCGACCGTCGGTGCGCTGCCGCCGGGCCACTCCGGACGCACCGCCTACCAGAGCGATCTCGCGGACACCCTTTACGAGCGCCACCGCGCCACCGGCGACGAGGCGTGTCTCCGGGAGGCGCTCGAACACGCCCGCCAGTCCGTCGACCTGGCCGCCGAGAACGGCACGGTCGTACCCGCGTTGCTGAACAGCCTCGGACGCATCCTGATCGCGCGCTACGAGACCATCGGCGACCCCACCGAACTGGCCGAGGGTGTCGAGCGGCTCCGGCAGGCGGAGGAGCAGTCACCCCCCGGCAGCAGGATGCGGGGCATCGCCCTGGTGCACCTCGGCAACGGACTGGTGCTGCAGGCAGCCCTCGCCGTCGGAACGGCCCGGCGGAACCAGGCCTACGCCGAGGCCATGACCGTACTGAACGCGGCGGTGGACGCCCTGCCGCCCGGCCCCGACCGCCAACTCGCGCTCAACAACCTCGCCACGCTGGTGCGCCGCCACGACGCCGACGACCGGCCGGACGCCCTGCGCAGGGCACACCGGGCCTTCCGGGAGATCCTCTCCTCCGCGGTGCCCGAGAGCCAGGCACACGAACTCGCGGCACTCAACCTGGCGTTGAACCTGATGGACGAGCACGAGGCCGAGTCGGCAGGGGACGAGCGGGCCGGGGACGGGCCGCTGAGTGAGGCGGAGAGACTGCTGCGCGCCGCATACCGGCAGCAGAGGCCCGGCATGCACGCGTACGCCACTGTGACCTGCGCACTGGCCCGTTGCCTGGCCCTGCGGGCCACCGCCGAGGGCCGAGGTGATCTGTACACCGAGGCGGTCGCGCTGCTGCGCTCCGTCACTGCGGCCGGTGACGGCTGCTCGCTCGCCGGCCGTGCCTCCGCCGCCAACCAGCTGGGCGTCCTCCACGCCGGTGCGGGCGAGTGGGCCGCCGCCGAAGAGGCCTACGCCGAAGGCATCGACCTGCTCTCCAGGGCCGCCGCGCCCCAACTCGGGCGTGCCGCGCAGGAGCGCAACCTCGGTGCCTTCTTCGGCCTCGCCTCGGACGCCGCCGCGTCCGCGCTGGGCGCGGGCCGTCCCGCACGCGCCGTCGAACTGCTGGAGAAGGGCCGGGGACTGCTGCTTCCCACCCTGCGCCACGATCCGCGGCCGAGCACCGCTCACCCGGTCGCGGACGGCCGTACCGTGGCCGTCATCAACATCGGCCGACTCCGTTGCGACGCGCTGATCGTGCGCGACGGGGCGATCACCGTCGTCCCGCTGCCGAGGCTCAGCCACGCCGCGCTCATCCGCCAGGCCGGCACCTTCCTCTGGGCCGTGCAGCGGTCCCAGGACCCCGCGTGCCCCCGCGAGGACCTGTACAAGGCCCAGCACGTCGCGGTTCCAGGCGTCCTGCGCTGGCTCTGGCACACCACCGTGCGTCCGGTGCTCGATGCCCTCGGCCTGACCGCACCCGCCGGCCGGGGCACGCCCTGGCCGAGGATCTGGTGGTGTCCGACCGGCCTGATGTCCTTCCTCCCGCTGCACGCGGCGGGCGACCACGGTTCCCTGTACGACGGATCGACGGGGGACGGTGCCCTCGACCGTGTCGTCTCCTCGTACGCTCCCACGTTGCGCACGCTTGAGGCTGCCGCCCGGCGGGCCGACGCCCTGCGAGGGTGCTCGGACCGAGGGCCCGGGGACGGCGGGCTTCTCGTGGTGGCGCCGGAAGCCCCCGGCACGGCGGGGCTGCCCCAGGTACCGCGTGAGGTCGCCGCGATCCGGTCACATCGCCCCGGCAGCACCGTGCTGTTCGGCGCCCAGGCCACGAAGGAGCGGATCCTTCAGGAAGTCCCTCGGCACGCCTGGTTCCACTTCGCCGGGCACGGGACACAGAACGCCGAGGTCGCCGACAGCGCGAGCCTGCTGCCCCACGACTACCTGTCCGGCGGACTCCGCATCGGACTGTCGGACCTGGGCGAGCTGTCCCTGGACGGGGCACAACTCGCTTTCCTCTCCGCCTGCCAGACCGCGGTGGGCCACCTGACGCTGGCGGACGAGCACACGCACATCGCGGGACTGCTCCAGGCCATGGGCTTCGCGCATGTCGTCGCCACCCAGTGGACGGTCCGGGACGGCGCGGCCGCGGAGGTGGCCGCGGAGTTCCACCGGCTGGCGGCTCTGTACGGCAATACCTTCGATCCCGCGTTCGCGCTGCACGCCGCGGTGCGGGAGATCAGGAACACCCGTCCCCGGCCGTACGAGTGGGCGCCCTTCGTGCACTTCGGGCCGTAGGGCGGGGAACCGCCGGACGTCCGGGCTACGGCCGGTCGTCCGTCAGTCGCCGGGATCGAAGATCAGGGCGGGGTCGTCGGAGCCGCGGTACACGTACGCCGTCAGACGGAGACCGGCGGCCGGTTCCTCCGCCGCGGTGGTCGGGAGCGGATGGCGGAGCGCGCGGTACAGCTCACGGCGGTGGAGGTCGAACGCGACCTGCAACAGGATCGCGTAGTCCTGGCAGGCGCGCGGCAGCCACCATCCCCAGGCGGCCGGCGTGAAGAGCAGCGCCGACAGCGCCCAGGGAGTCCAGTACACGGCGGGCAGCACCAACAGCGCCCACAGCCCCGCGGCCACCGCGGCGTCCAGTCGCTGCCGGGCGACGGAGAGGTCCCGCTGGAAGGCCTCGGGCAGCAGGGTCCACAGATGCGGCCAGAGCAGCACCGCGTCCAGGCCGTACTTGTGGTGGGGCTCGGCCTCGGCGGCCCGCAGGATGTTCCCCACCCGCGTCGGCATGGTCAGAGCCGGGTCGCGCGGACTCCATCGCAGCCGCGCCTCCAGTCTGGTGCACTCGGCGCGTTCCGCCGCGCTGAGCGGTGCCGGTGGCCCGGCAGCCGACGGTGCCGCCTCCAGACGTGCGTACAGCACCCTCCACTCGGCGGAGTCGGCCGTGCGCCGACGGGCGTGCCCTGCGCACAGCCGCTCGCTCGCCGAGGACAGGAACCGGGGCCAGTAGCCCTCCAGCAGGCGCAGCGCGGGAAGCGTCAACTGCCGCATGAGCAGGCCGGATGCGGCGAGCCCGACGAGCACCACCAGCAACAGCGTGATCTGTTCACCGGCGCGCATCGCCCCCACGGTGTCCAGCCGTCCCACCAGGGCCTGCCTGGGGTGCCGCTGTCCGGCGGCCCAGGCCAGCACCATGACCAGCCAGTACACCGCCGACGCCAGACCGGAGGCGAGCCACCGCTCGACCAGTTTCCCGGCGGCCGCACTCCAGAAGGCCGGCACGGCGCCCCGTTACGCTTCGCGGCCGAGCGGGCGGGTGCATCCGGAGCAGCGTGGCACGGGTTCGCCCATGAAACCGCGCGTCCAGGTGTCGGGGCTTGAGCACGCCGGGTTCTTGCACACGAAGGTCGTGGCCGACGTGGCGAGCATGTGTCTGCCTCCGAGTGCCTGATACCCGGTTCCGTTCTGCGGCGTGTTCCGCTCGTCCGGCGGACACGGTCTTGCCTCGACCCAGGACCGGACGCGGAGGTCGGCGTGCAGGGCGCGGCGCAGTTCCTCGGTCCCTCCGGTGCGGGCCGAGGTGGCCAGCGCGCGGTGGATGTCCTCCGCGATCCGGGGAGCGTCCGCGCCCACCAGCCTGGGCAACAGTTCGAGCACTTCCTTGGCGAGCTCCGCCGACATTCGGTCGTCCATGCTCCGCCTCCCCCTTGCTGGCGCGCGTATCGAGAAGCAAGTCTGGCAGTTGTCCCAGTGCCCTGTGGGGTGATCGCCGGTGCTCATGAGGAACCCTCAGACGACACCCCGAGCGCGCAGAGCATCGAGCTGACTTTCCGTCACCCCGGCGAGTCGGAGCAGGACTTCGGCGGTGTGCTCGCCCAGAGTCGGCGGCGGGGTGTAGCCCTCGACAGGCGTTGCCGTGAACCGGATGGGATTGGCGAGCAGCGTCACTCGCCCCGACACCGGATCCCCGGCCTCGACCAGCATCTCCCGGTGTTGTATCTGCGGATCGGCGAAGACCTCTGGCAATTCGTTGAACGGGCCTGCCGGGACGTCGTGTTCGTCGAGTACGGCGAGCCAGTCGTCACGGGTGCGGGTGACCAGGATCGCCTCCAGCACCGGGAGGATCTCCTCGCGGTGGGTGATCCGGGCGGACGTCGTGGCAAAACGGGGGTCCTGCAGAAGGTCGCTGCGGTCGGCCGCAGTGCAGAACGCGGTGAACTGCTTGTCGTTGCCGGCGACGAGGAACAGGGGCTTGTCCTTGCACTGGAAGGCCTGGGAAGGGATCCCGCCGTAGCCGCCGTTGCCGCGCCGCTGCGGAACCTCCCCGGACACGAGGTAGTTCATCGCGAAGTGCGACAGCGAGGCGAGCCCGCAGTCCAGCAGGGAGAGGTCGATGAACTGGCCCTCGCCGGTGGCGTCCCGGTGTCGCAGTGCCGCCAGGACGGCCGTGGAGGCGTACAGCCCGGTGAGGATGTCGACCATGCTGACCCCGACCTTCATCGGTTCGGCGGGGTGTCCGGAGACGCTCATCATCCCGGACATGGCCTGGAAGATGCCGTCGTAGCCGGGCCGCTGGGCGTAGGGGCCGCTCTGGCCGAAGCCGGTGACCGACAGATACACCAGGCGCGGGTTGAGCTCGCGCAGGCTCTCGTGGTCGAGGCCGTACTTCGCCAGCGTCCCCGCGCGGAAGTTCTCGACGAGGACGTCCGAACGGGCGGCGAGGGCGCGGATCAGCGTCTGGCCCTCGGCGGTGGCGTGATTGACGGTGACCGACTGCTTGTTGCGGTTGCACGAGAGATAGAAGGCGGCCGTGTCCGTGCGGTCGCCCTCGGGACCGGCCGCGAAGGGCGGGCCGTACGTCCGTGAGTCGTCGCCCGTCCCGGGCCGCTCGACCTTGATCACCTCCGCGCCGAGGTCGGCGAGCATCTGGGTGGCCAGCGGCGCCGCGAGGATGCGGGACAGATCGAGGACGCGGATTCCGGCCAGGGCGGTCGACGGCATCGAGGGGCCTCCCTCTGGGAGGGCACTCCGTGCTGGAGCACCCTGTGACGAGCGAGCTAATGAGTTATATAAATAATACATCTGGAGGCCGGGCTCGTCCCGTACGATTGCCTCAACTATTCAATTCATGTAACTATATAGATCGGCCGGACAGGCCGAGACCGGAGGGCGTGCGGATGACCGTCGCGGCGAGGACCCTCACCGATCAGGAGCAGCGCGAACGCCGTGCGTGGTTCCGGGCCCGCTGGGAACGCGGGGTCGCGTTCAACCGCAACTGCCGTATGCGCATGCTCCGTTGGGACCCCGACGGCGTTGAGGTGGCGCTTCCCTATGCCGAGGCCCTCTCCGCCCACGAAGGCGTCTTCCATGGCGGGGTGATCTCGGCGCTCATCGACACCGCGGGCGCCGGAGCCGTGATCGCCGGGCACGACTTCCAGAAGGGAAGCCGGCTCAGCACCGTGTCGATGTCGGTCCAGTACCTCGCGCCCGCCCGTGGCCGGGAGGCCGTCGCCTTCGCGCGGTGCGTCAGACGGGGCCACCGACTGCACTTCGCCGACGTCGACGTGCGGATGGCCGACGGACGCATCTGCGCCCGCGGCCAGGTGGTGGTGACCATCTCGGGGGAGCGCCCTGGCGTCGGTGACCCCATCGAACCGTTGACCGAGGAGTGACGTGATGCCCGAGGAGCCCGCCCAGGACCAGGACCTGGTGCTCTACGAGGTCGACGAGGACGGCGTCGCCACCGTCACCCTCAACCGGCCCGAGCGCAAGAACGCCTGGAGCATCCCCATGGAGCGCCGCTTCTTCGCGCTCCTCGACCAAGCCGCCGAGGACCCCGCCGTCCGGGTCGTGGTCATCACGGGCGCGGGCCGGGCGTTCTGCCCCGGCATGGACGTCCAGCGGCTGGAACAGAACGCACAGCCTGGCCAGTCCCTCAATCTCCAGGCCCGCGTTCCCATGTACAGCAGGCGCGACATGCCGAAGCCCCTGATCGCCGCCGTCAACGGTGCCTGCGCGGGCATCGGCCTGGTCCAGGCACTCATCTGCGACATACGCTTCGCCGCCCGCGGTGCCCGCTTCACCACCGCCTTCACCCGCCGCGGCCTGGCCGGCGAGTACAACATGCCGTACGTGCTGCCACGCGTCGTCGGCCTGGAAAACGCGCTCGACCTGCTGCTGTCCGGCCGGATCTTCGACGCCGACGAGGCGAAGGAACTCGGTCTCGTAAGCCGCGTCGTGGAGCCGGAGGACCTGCTCGACGCCGCCCGTGCCTACGCCCGCGACATCGCCCGCAACTGCTCCCCACGCGCCATGGCCGTCGTGCGCCACCAGGTGTACGGCGACCTCGACCGCGACTTCACCGGGGCACTCGCCCGCTCCTACTCCGCCATGGAGTTCTTCGCGGGCTCGCCGGACTTCCGTGAGGGTGTCGCCAGCTTCGTCGAGAAGCGGGAGCCGAAGTTCGAGGGGCTGCCTCCCGACTTCGACCCGGAGGAGGCCACCCGCGACGCCTTCCTGCCGTACTGATCCGACGTACTGATTTGGCGTACTGATTTGGCGCACGACGCGCCGTGCTGAACCGCCGCATTGAACCGCCGCAATGAACCGTCGTACGACGCGCCGTACCGAACCCCCGTACCGACCGAGGAGACTGGACGATGACAGGGCAGCCGTTCCCCGTCGAGGCCGGGCACATCATGATGTTCGCCCGCGCCATCGGCGACGAGACCCAGGCCCACCGGGGCGAGACCGCACTCGCACCGCCCACCTTCACGATGGCGAGCGCTCAGTACGACCCGGACCATCGCCTGCGGCCCAGGCCGGGCGAGGAGTGGTTCGGGTCGGGGAGCGGTCCCGGGGCGATGCCCGAAGGCGGCGGCGGGCTGCACGCCGAGCAGCACTTCGAGTACCACCGCCCGGTCCGCGCGGGGGAGACCCTGTACGCGACCACCGTCCCCGGACGCAGCTGGGAGAAGCAGGGCCGCACCGGCCGTCTGCTGTTCAGCGAGCGCGTCACCGAGTACCGGGACGCCGCCGGCGAACCCGTCGTCAGCGCCCGGACCGTGGCCGTCGTGCCCGAGGGCCCCGCGACCCCGAAAGACGCACGATGAGCCTGAGCGCGGACGGCATCAAGGTCGGTGAGACCCGGGAGAGCGTGCTGGTCGAGGACCTGAAGCGCACCCGGATCGTGCAGTACGCGGGCGCGTCGGGCGACTACAACCCACTGCACACCGACGAGCGGTTCGCCATCGAAGTCGCGGGCTACCCCGGCGTGTTCGCCCACGGAATGCTCACGATGGGCATGACCGGCCGGGTCCTCACCGACTGGGTCGGCACCGAGGCGCTGCTGACCTTCGGCGTGCGCTTCAAGGCCCAGGTCTGGCCCGGGGACACCCTGACGGCCACGGCGACCGTCGAGTCCGTCGAGGACACACCGGCCGGACCGGTCGCCCACTTCTCCGTGCGCACCGTCAACCAGAACGGCGCCGAGGTGGTCACCGGCATCGCGGCGGCCCGGCTGGAGCCCTGAACAGATGGGCGGCGCGCAGAAGGCCGTAGCGGCACCCACCTGGACCGCGATGGTCAACCGTGCCTACGACCACGCGCGCCCCGCCGTCCGGTTCCGAGACGTGGGCTGGACAGGACGAGAACTCCTCGACCGGGCGGGCGGCGCGGCCGACCTGCTGGACACGCTCGGCCTCGCCCCCGGTGAACCGGTACCCGCACTGATCGCCACCTCCGCCGACGCCCTCGCGCTGGTCATCGGCGGCGCGGGATCGGGCCACCCGCTGGCCCCCCTCGGCGTCCGCGCGACCCCGTACGAGGTCGCGGCGGTGGTCAAGGCGTCAGGATCCCAACTCCTCCTTGCCCAACCGGAGTTCGCCGAACTCGGTGAGCATGTCGCCCAACTGGTCGGCTGCCCGGCCGTTGTCGTTCCTGAACTGCGCCCGAGCGGGCGGGCGTTGACCGCCGAGCCCGACGCGCTCGCCGCCGTCCTGCACACCTCCGGGACGACCGGCATCCCCAAACCCGTCCCCATGACACAGCGGCGGCTGGCGGCCCGCGCCCACGTCAACGGCCGGCTCTGCGCGCTCGGCCCGGACAGCTTCTACGGAGGCAGCGCGCCCTTCCACCACATCGCGGGCCTCGGCAACATCGCCGTCGCCCTCGCCGCCGGCGCGCTGATCACCGGCCTGCCGCGCTTCACCGTCGAGGGCTGGGCCCTGCTGCGGGAACTCGGCACCACCCACACCAGCATGGTCCCCGCGATGCTGGAAACGCTGCTTGCGGCCGGTCAGGCCCGCCACGAAAGGCTGCGCGTCCTCCAGTACGGCGGCGCGCCCATCCGCCCCGGCACACTGCGGCGCACGTACGAGGCGATGCCCGGTGTCCGCATGCTCAACATGTTCGGCCAGACGGAGGGCTCGCCGATCAGCGTGCTCACCCCGGAGGACCACCGCGAGGCGGTCGCCGGGCACGCCGCACTGTTGAGGTCCGTCGGACGGGCTGCCCCCGGCGTCGAGCTGCGGGTCCGCGACGCCGGGCCGGACGGGGTCGGCGAGATCCACGCCCGCGCCGACCATCTCTTCCGCGTGGACGCCGAGGGCTGGCTGCACAGCGGCGATCTGGGCCGGGTGTCGGAGGACGGCTACCTCTATCTGTCCGGCCGACGAACCGACATGATCATCCGAGGCGGCGAGAACGTCCACCCGCTGGAGGTGGAGACGGTTCTCGCCTCGCACCCCGGCATCGCGGACGTGGCGGTCGCCGGCGCGCCGGACGACCGGCTGGGCCAGACCGTCGTGGCCTTCGTCGTACCGTCCGACCTGGACGATCCACCAGAACCTGCGGCGCTCAGGACGTACGCCCGCGACCGCCTCTCCGGGTTCAAGGTGCCCGTCCGCTGGTGGTTCGTGGACGAGCTGCCGCGCAACGCCAACGGCAAGGTCATGCGCCGCGGCCTGCGGGAACCGCCGGTGAACAAGGGAGACTCGTATGGCACTTGACCGCTCCGTCGTCGCCCCGGAGGCCGTCGGCGTCGATCCGCACCGGCTCGACGTACTGCTGCGCAGGATCCGGCTGGAGGTCGACCACGGACCGTTGCCGTCAGCTCAGGTCGCCGTCGCCCGGGGCGGTCGGCTGGTGGCCTTCGAGACTTGGGGCGAGGCCGGTCCGGACACCCGGTACGTCCTGCAGTCCGTCGGACGGTCGATCGTCGCGGGCGTCGTGTGGAAGCTGATCGGCGACGGGCTGCTGGACGTGGGTGAGCAAGTCGCCGCGATCATCCCGGAGTTCGCGCCGAACGGGAAGGAGGCGGTGACGGTCGAGCACGTCCTCACGCACACCGCCGGCTTCCCGTTCGCACCGCTCGGGTACCCGAAGATGCTCGACCGCGAGCAACGGCTCGCCGCGTTCGGCCGCTGGCGGCTCGATTCCGCGCCGGGCAGCCGCTTCCAGTTCCACCTCACCTCGGCGGCCTGGCTGATCGCCGAGATCGTCGAGCGGCGTACGGGCCTGACCTTCGCCGAGTACCTGCACGAACGGATCACCCGCCCGCTGGGCCTGTCCTCGATCGAACTCGGCGTCCCCGTGGACCGACAGCCCGGTACCGTCGCCCCGATGATCGCCACCGACCGGACGGACGACGACCAGGACCCCGACCCCTGGGGGCCCTGGTACCTGTCCGACCCGCGCGTGCTCGCGGCCGGCGAGCCCAGTCACGCATTGGTCGCCACCGCCGCCGACGTCGCCCTGTACTTCCAGGCGCTGGAGCACTCGGGCCTGTGGAAGCCGGAAGCGGTGGTGGAGGGCACCAGGATCCGCCTGACCGAGCACCCGCACGGCGAACAGATCTACGGGGGCGGCAGCGGGCGGCGTACGAGCATGGGGCTGTTCGTCACCGTGGCCGGACCGGACGCGGGCAGCCAACTGCCTTCCACAGGCTCGCCGTTGCTCTTCGGCAGCGCAGGCGCCGCGTACCAACTGGGCTTCATGGACCCGGAGTCCGGCCTGTCCTTGGCCTGTCTGAGCAACGGTTACCCGCTCGCGGGCTACGACCACTCGCGGCGCGGCACGGCCCTGCTCACCAACCTGGCGAACCTCGCGGCCGATCTGGCCGACTGAGCCTGACCCAATTGCTGGACGGCGCGTGCCATGTCCTACTGACTGAGCCCGGTACCGATGTCGGTACCGGGCTCAGTCGCGGAGACCGCCAGCCTCAACGGCTGATCAGCTGCTGCGCGTTGTTGTACATGATGTCGTCCTGGACCGACTCGTCGAGTTCCGCGAGGAGCTTGCGGTAGTCGGCCGGGTTGGCGATGCCCTCCGCGTGCGGGAAGTCCGAGCCCATCACGATGGACTCGTGATAGCCGAGACGCTTCACCAGGCTCGGGATGTCGTCCTCCGGGTAGGGCACCACCCGGATGTGCTTGCGGAAGACCTGGCTGGGGCGCTCGGCCAACTGGCCGCCGATCCAGGGGCCGTTGCGGCCCATGCCGCGGCTCTTGTCCATGTGACGGACGAAGTGGGGCACCCACTCGGCGCCGAACTCGGACACCAGGACGTTGATGTCGGGGAAACGCCCGAAGAGGTTGTCGAAGATCAGCGCCGACAGCGTCTCCTCGATGGGGCGCTGGCCGTAGGTGTTCATCCACTGCCACGCGGACATCCGGAAGTGGATCGGGCTCGCGTCGTGGCCCCAGGCCGGGGCGACGTTCGAGTTGTAGTAGAACTCGCTGATGTGGTAACAGACGCTGGCCTTGGCCTCGTTGACCAGTTTCCAGAACGGGTCGAAGTACGGGTCCCCGGGCGAGCGGCCGTACTGCGGGCCGGTCGGCAGCATGATGAACCGGGCGCCCCGCTCCAGCACGAACTCCAGCTCCTTCACCGCACTGTCCAGGTCGCGCAGGGACAGCAGGGCGGGGGAGTAGATGCGGTCGTTGTGGTTGAAGCCCCACACCTCGTTTATATAGCGGTTGAACGAGTGGTAGTTGGCATAGAGCGGCTCGACGCCCTGTACGTACTCCTCGGCGACCAGCGCCCAGCCGCCCGGGTAGATGATCGTCTGGTCCAGGCCCTGCTCGTCCATGACGCGCAGCCGGGCATCGCGGTTCTGGTACGACTCGTGCATCGGCTCGAACTGGTACGTCTCGTCGGGGTTGCCCGAGGCCATCGCCTTGAGCATCTCCTTGAGCGAGCCTGGCCGGTAGACCTGCCCGAACTCGGGTTCAAGACAGACCACGATCCGGTCCCCGGCGAGGATGACCTCACGGCCGTCCGGCAAGGTCACCGGCGCCACTGCCTGGCCGAGGAACTCCTTCGGGAGGTAGCGCGTGAAGGAGTCCCGTTCCTCGTACATGTGCTGGTCGCAGTCGAAGATCCGCTTGCGCTGTTCGGCCATGGCCGTCGCCTCCACCCTGAAGCCATTCAGTACGCCTCCTATAATTATCTAACTATTTGGAGAACGCAAGGGAGGGTGAGCGGCGGGTGTTCGGGTGGTCAGTCGATGAGCTCCAGCACTGTCTTGGGGCCCAGTGCGTTGACGACGTCGTCGGCGCTGGAGATGTGGCGCTGCCACAGCTTCTCGGCCTCGTCCGCCTTGCCGGACTCGATCAGGCCGACCAGCCGGACGTGCGCCCGGTGCCCCTTGAGTGCCTGCGCCTTCTGGGTCTCGGCGTCGGTGGCGGCCGCGGTGTACGAGGCGTTGGCCCGGTCGATGATGTTGCGCAGCATGCCGCAGAGGAGGATCAGGGTCTGGTTGCCGGTGAGCTCGACCAGGAGGGCGTGGAACGCGTCCTGTGCGTCCACCAGGGCCAGCGGGCTGTCCAGGGCGGCCTTCTCGGCCGCCACCGCGTCGCGCAGCCGCTTGATGTCGTCCGCCGTGTGCTTGGTGGCGACCTGGCGCGCGCACGGCGGCTCGATGAGGGCCGCCGCCCGGTAGACGTCTCCGAGGGTGGCTCCGCGGTACTCCAGGATCAGGCCGGCGAACCGGGCCGCGACGTCCGAGTCGGGTGCGCTCACGCGCGCGCCGCCATGGGCTCCGCGGCGGACCGTGATCAGGGACTCCGACTCCAGGACGCGGAACGCCTCGCGCAGCGTGGGGCGCGAGATGCCGAACTGCTCCATCAGCCCCGACTCCGGCGGCAGTGCGTCGTCGGGCTTCAGCTCGCCCCGCACGATCTGGCGGCGCAGATGTCCGGCGACCAGCTCGGCCGTCTTCGGTACGCGCACCTGGCGTCCGACGGGGCCGCGGGAGGGAGCGGGCACGATCGGCGTCTCTGCGCGGGCTGCCTCAGCCACGGTGGACTCCTCATATAGCAAAATGAATCGTCTTAGTGCATCGAGGGTACCAGGTCAAGGGTCGGGTGATCTTGTCCATGCGGGACCTGGTCCGGTGTGGACTTGGTCTGGTGTCCGGGCCATCCTTGGGTATATAGATGATTCATCTAGCTATAAAATTCATCTGGCTATGGACCGAACGGGCCCGTGGGAGTGACCTCGATGACCGAGAACCCGACCCCGGTGATCCTCACCGAGCTGACCGACGACGGGGTCATGCTCCTCACCCTGAACCGGCCCGAACGGCACAACGCCTGGACGCTGGAGATGGAGCTGCTCTACAACGAGCTGTTCGACCGCGCCGAGGCCGATCCGGCGGTGCGGGCCGTCGTGCTGACCGGGGCGGGGCGCAGCTTCTGCCCGGGCATGGACATGAGCGTGCTGGACGGAGCCTCCTCCGGCGCGAACCCGTGGCCGACCGACGAGCTGCCGCCGCGCACCCGGCCCATGTCCTTCCCGAAACCGCTCGTGGCGGCCGTCAACGGTGCCTGCGCCGGCATCGGGTTCAACCAGGCGCTGATGTGCGACGTGCGGTTCGCCGTACCGGACGCCAAGTTCGCCGCCGCCTTCAGTGCGCGCGGCCTGGTGGCGGAGGACGGTGTGTCCTGGCTCCTGCCCCGGCTCGTCGGATACGGGAACGCGAGCGACCTGCTGCTGTCCTCGCGCCGGATCACCGGTACGGAGGCCCTGGTGATGGGCCTGGTCAACCGCCTGGTCGAGCCGGCGGAACTGCTCCCGACAGCGATCGCGTACGCGACCCGACTGGCCTCGTCGGCCAGCCCGTACGCGATGTCCCTCATCAAGCGGCAGCTCGCCGAAGACCAGTCGAGGAGCTTCACCGAGAGCCGCGACAGCGCGGCCGCGCTGCTCGCCACGGCGAAGCGGGCCCCGGACTACCGCGAGGGTGTACGCAGCTTCATCGAGCGCCGACAGCCGGAGTTCGCGGCGCTCGGGGCGCCTCCGGCACCGGAGACGCAGGCGGTGCCGGAGGTGTCTCCGATGTCGGAGACGGCTTCGGTGCTCCAGGAGGGGGCCTCGTCATGACGCGAGCCGAACTGCCGCTGCATCGCCGCACGATCACCGTGACCGCCCACGAGGAGGATGGGGACGAGATCTCGGTCGAGGCGGTGCTGGTCGACGAGCGGCCCCGGGCGGAGCTCCCGGCCCATGTCGTCCACCGGATGGTGCTCGAAGTGCGCATCCGCCTCGCGGACATGGTCGTCGTACACGCCGACGCGGACATGCGCACCTTTCCGCACGCCGAGTGCCCGCTGATCACTCCGGCTTTCGACGGACTTGTCGGGCTGAGCGTCGCCGCCGGGTACAACCGGGCGATCCAGGAGCGGTTCCGGGGTGTGTCCGGCTGCTCGCATCTCTACGAGCTGGCTCGTGCCCTCGGTCCCGCGGTCGTGCAGGCGGCGATCTCGGCCAATGCGCGCCGCCGGGACGCCGGTGAGCGGTCCCACGGCCCGCGCTCCACGGCGGGCGTGCTGAACAGCTGCCATATCTGGGCGCCGGACGGGGTGGGTCTGCGGAAACTCGACGCGGGGTGGCGGCCTGGGGAGGGGCCGCGGCCGGTTCCGGGGGTGGAGGCGTTCGGAGGGGCGTAGCCGGTGTGTGTTTTCGCCCCCGCCGCCCCTACCCGTCCCGTCCCTGGGGGCTCCGCCCCCAGACCCCCGTATCGCGCTCCGCGCTCGTCCTCAAACGCCGGACAGGCTAAAACTCAGCCTCTCCGTCGTTTGAGGAGCGGGGGTTCGGGGGCCGGCCCCCGAAAGGGACGGGAACGGGTAGGGGCGGCAGGGGCGCAATCAAGCTCTCGGCTCGCGCGGGAGCCCCAGCACCTTCTCCGCGAGGATGTTCCGCTGCACCTGAGACGTCCCGGCGTAGATCGTGCCGGAGCGGGCGATCAGATAGGTCGTGGACCAGGACGCCGAGGAGTTCGCGGCGCCGGGATCGTCGGCACGGTACGTACGCAGGGGCGCCCGCCCGACGGGAACCTGCCCGTGCAGGCCCATGATGTCCATCGCCAGGTCGGTGACCTTGGCGTGGTACTCGCTCCAGTACAGCTTGGCGATCGACGTCTCGGGGCCGGGCTCGGCGCCCTTGAGCCACCCGGTGAGGATCCGGTAGCCGAGAAAGCGCATGATCTCGACCTTGGACCAGCACCAGGCGATCCGCTGCCGGATCACCGGGTCCTGGTCCTTGCCGTACAGACGGGCCAGCTCGACGAGGCGTTCGACCTCTGCCCGGAAGAGGATCGGATTGGTCGCCGCCTCCTCCCCGCGCTCCACGCCCAGCAGGCTCTGCGCGACCGTCCAGCCGTTGTCGACACCGCCCACGACGAGGTCGGCCCGGGTGCGGGCGCCGTTGAAGAAGACCTCGTTGAAGTGGAGCTGCCCGCTCATCATGCGGAACGGCCGGACCTCGACGCCGGGTTGGTCGAGCGGCACGAGGAGGAACGAGATGCCGCGGTGCTTTGAGGCGTCGGGGTTGGTGCGGGCCAGGACGAAGATCCAGTCGCTGTGATGGGCGCCGGAGGTCCACACCTTCTGCCCGTCGATCACCCACTCCTCGCCCTCACGTACGGCGCGCGTCCTGAGGGAAGCGAGGTCCGAGCCCGCGTCCGGCTCCGAGTAGCCCTGGCACCAGGTGTCCTGGCCGCTGAGGATGCGCGGCAGGAAGTGACTCTTCTGCTCCTCCGTGCCCCAGCGCAGCAGTGTGTTGGCCAGCATCTTCACGCCGAAGGTGTCCTGCGGCAGACCGAACGGCACGCCCGCCAGGGCCAGTTCCTCCATCAGGACCACCTGGTGGAGCTTGGACAGACCGCGGCCGCCGAACTCCTCGGGCCAGGTGAGGGAGAGGAAGCCGCGCTCGGCGAGCCGTCGGCGCCAGTCGCGGGCGAAGGTCCAGGCGGCCTCCTCGTCGAGGGCGCCGATGCCCTTCCAGTCCGTGGGCAGGGCTTCGGCGAGGAATGTCCCGACCTCGGTGCGGAACGCCTCGGTCTCCGGGGGATAGGTGATGTCCACCTGCAGTGCCTCCTGCGCTCGGCCGGCCCATCGCGGTATTGATAGTTTCAGTGTAATAGGTTATCTATTTAAGAGGAATAGCGACGAGCCAGGGCGGGCTGAACATGGGACTGCTGGACGGCCGGAACGCCGTGATCACCGGCGGCGCACAGGGCATCGGCTTCGAGATCGCCGGCGTGCTCGGCGGGGCGGGAGCGTCCGTCGTCATCGGCGACATCAACGAGGACGCCGCGGCCCAGGCCGCCGAACGCCTGGCCAAGGACGGCGTGGCCGCCACCTCGCTGCGCTGCGACGTCACCGACGAGGACGAGGTGGGCGCTCTCGTCGCCCATGGCACCGACGTGTTCGGACCGGTCGGCGTCATGGTCAACAACGCCGGGATCACCCGCGACGCGACCCTGCGCAAGATGGCCCTCGCCGACTTCCGCGCCGTCGTCGACGTCCATCTCACCGGAGCCTGGAACGGCACCCGGTACGCCGCCGAGGCCATGCGCGCCCATGGCCGGGGCGGCAGCATCGTCAACATCTCCTCCATCGCCGGCAAGGTCGGCAACTTCGGGCAGACCAACTACAGCGCGGCCAAGGCCGGGCTCGTCGGCCTCACCAAGGCTTCCGCCAAGGAGCTCGCGAAGTCTGGCGTCCGCGTCAACGCCGTGCAGCCCGGGCTGATCCGCACCGCGATGACCGAGGCGATGCCCCGGGCCGCCTGGGACGCGAAACTCGCCGAGATCCCCATGGCCCGCGCGGGCGAACCCGCCGAGGTCGCCCAGGTAGTCCTCTTCCTCGCCTCCGACATGGCGAGCTACATCACCGGAGCCGTGGTCGAGGTGACCGGCGGCCGGTACATGTGACCTCGCCCCCTCCGTGCCCCCATACCGCTCCGTCTGCTGACCCGTACCCCTCATGAAAGGCACGACCGATGCCCGCCCTCTTGCGTGACGCGGTGATCTGCGAGCCCCTGCGTACCCCGGTCGGTGGCTACGGAGGCGTCTTCCGCGATGTGACGGCGGCAGACCTCGCGGCCACGGTCGTACGCGCCGTGCTGGAACGAACCGGTGTACCGGCCGCAGCCGTCGACGACGTCCTGCTGGGCCAGTGCTACCCCAACGGCGAGGCCCCGGCCATCGGCCGCGTGGCCGCCCTGGACGCGGGCCTGCCCGTGGAGGTGCCGGGGCTCCAGATCGACCGCCGCTGCGGCTCCGGACTGCAGGCGGTCATCACCGCGGCGATGCAGGTGCAGACCGGCGCGAGCGACCTCGTGCTGGCCGGTGGTGTCGAGTCCATGAGCCAGGCCGAGTTCTACACCACCGATGTGCGCTGGGGTGTACGCGGCGCGGGCACCACGCTGCACGACCGGCTGGCCCGCGGCCGCGTCACGTCCGGCGGCGTCAACCACCCTGTTCCCGGCGGCATGTTGGAGACCGCCGAGAACCTGCGGCGCGCGTACGGCATCCCCCGCGAGGAGCAGGACCGACTCGCCCAGCGCTCCCATGAGAAGGCCGTCGCGGCCCAACGGGAGGGCCGGTTCGCCGACGAGATCGTGCCCGTCACCGTACGCACCCGGAAGGGCGAGACGACCGTCGACACCGACGAACACCCGCGCCCCGGCTCGTCGTTGGAGAAGCTGGCCTCGCTGCGCCCCGTACTCGGCCGGCAGGACCCCGAGGCGACCGTCACCGCGGGGAACGCCAGCGGGCAGAACGACGGCGCCTCGATCTGTGTCGTCACCCATCCCGAGCGCGCGGCCGAACTGGGCCTGCGCCCGCTGGGCCGCCTGGTCTCCTGGGCCGTCGTGGGCGTGCCACCCGAGACGATGGGCATCGGACCGGTGCCCGCCACGGCCAGGGCACTCGAACGGGCGGGTCTGAAGCTCGCCGACATGGACCTGATCGAACTCAACGAGGCCTTCGCGGCCCAGGTCCTTGCCTGCACCCGCGAATGGGCCCTGACCGAGGCCGACTTCGACCGGTTCAACGTCAACGGCTCCGGTATCTCGCTGGGCCACCCCGTCGGGGCCACCGGCGGCCGCATCCTCGCCACCCTGCTGCGTGAACTGGACCGCCGTCAGGCCCGCTACGGCCTGGAGACCATGTGCCTCGGCGGCGGACAGGGCCTGGCCGCGGTCTTCGAACGGCCGACGCACGCACACAACGCGCTCAACGCTCTTGGAGGACGCTGATGGCCGGACTGATCGCATATGGCGCGTACGTGCCGTACCACCGCCTCGCCCGAACGGATGTCGCCGCCGTACTGGGCACCAAGGCGGGCAAGGGAACCCGTGCGGTCGCGGGCTACGACGAGGACACCACCTCCATGGCCGTCGAGGCGGCCCGCGGAGCCCTGGCCCTCGACGGCCTCCGCCCCCGCATCGGCCAGCTCTTCCTCGCCACCGCCGCGCCCGCCTACCTCGACAAGACGAACGCGACCGCCGTGCACGCCGCGCTCGGCCTCGACGAACACGTCCTCGCCGCGGACATGGCCGGCTCCGTACGCTCCGGCCTGGGCGCACTGGTCACCGCCGCCCGCTCACCGGTCCCGACCCTGACGGTCCTCTCCGACCTGCGCACCGGACTGCCCGGCGGCAGCGACGAGATCGCGGGCGGCGACGGTGCTGCCGCCTTCGTCTTCGGCGGCCACCGCAACGGGGCGCCCGTCATCGCGGAACTGCTCGGCCACGACACCGTGAGCGACGAGATCCTCGAACGCTGGCGGCTGCCCGGCTCGCCCACCTCCCGCGTCTGGGAGGAGCGCTTCGCCGAGGAGATCTACGTGTCCCTGACCGGCAAGGCGCTCGGCGCCGCACTCGACCAGGCGGGCCTGGACATCGGCGCGATCGACCACTTCGTGGTCTCCGGACTGCACGCGCGGGCCTGCGCGACCGTGCGGCGCACGTCAGGTGTACGCCCCGAGGCGGTGACCCCGGACCTCACCGGGGCGATCGGCAACGCGGGCACCGCCCAGCCCGGACTGCTCCTCGCCGACGTCCTCGACCGCGCCCGCCCCGGCGAGACCATCGCGCTGGTCGTTCTCGGCGACGGCGCCGGAGTCCTCCTGCTGCGCGCCACCGAGGCGTTGACCACGCACCGCGGCGCCCGCCCGGTCGCCGCCCAGATCGCCGCGGGCAGCGCGCCGGTGCCGTACGCCACGTACCTCTCCTGGCGCGGTCTCCTCGACCGGGAGCCGCCCCGCCGGCCGGACCCGGAGCCGCCCTACGCCCCGCCCGCACACCGCCGGGGCGGCTGGAAGTACGGCTTCGTCGCCTCCCGCTGCGAGAAGTGCGGCACCCGGCATCTGCCGCCGGACCGCGTGTGCGCGAGCTGCCGGAGTGTCGACGCCATGACCGACGAGCCGATGGAGCACGTGCGCGGAACCGTCGCCACCTTCACCGTGGACCGCCTGGCCCACACTCCGAGTCCGCCGATGCTCGTCGTGGTCGTCGACTACGACGGCGGCGGCCGGTTCCGCTGCCAGCTCACCGACGCCACCGAGGCCGACGCCGTCATCGGCGCCCGGGTGGAGATGACGTTCCGGCGCACGGTCACCGCGTCCGGCGTCCACAACTATTTCTGGAAGGCCCGGCCGGTGCGCACGGGCGAGACCGAGGGGACAGACGGATGAGCTCGCACGGAATCCGGGACCGGGTCGCGATCGTCGGCATGGGCTGCACGACCTTCGGCGAACACTGGACCCGCTCGGCCGACGATCTGCTGATCGACGCCGTCGGCGAGGCCGTCACCTCGGCCGGCATCACCATCGACGACATCGACGCGTTCTGGCTCGGCACCCAGGCGTCCGGCGTCTCCGGACTGACCCTCAGCAGGCCGCTGCACCTGCAGTACAAGCCGGTCACCCGCCTGGAGAACATGTGCGCCACCGGCTCCGAGGCGCTGCGCAACGCCTGTTACGCGGTCGCCTCGGGCGCGTACGACGTGGCCATGGCGGTCGGCGTGGAGAAGCTCAAGGACTCCGGCATGTCCGGGCTCTCGGGCACCACCATGCCGGGCGCGGGCGACGACAGCCGCGGAGAGATCACCGCCCCCGCGAACTTCTCCCTCCTCGCCCCCGCCTACGCCGCCAAGTACGGCCTGTCGGAAGAGGAGTTGAAGGACGTCATCACCCGCATCGCCTGGAAGAACCACGTCAACGGTGCCCGCAACCCCCGAGCCCAGTTCCGCAAGGAGGTGCCGCTGGAACGCATCCGGTCGGCGCCGATCGTCGCGGGCATGCTCGGGGTGTTCGACTGCTCGGGGGTCTCCGACGGCTCGGCCGCCGCGATCGTCGTACGGGCCGAGGACGCCTACAAGTACACCGACAAGCCCGTCTTCGTGAAGGCGCTGTCCTTCGTCGCCGGTCCGGCGGACGGCCTCCTCGACCCGGCGTACGACTTCACCACCTTCCCCGAGGTCGTCGCGTCGGCGCAGGAGGCCTACCGGCAGGCGGGCATCACCGACCCGCGCGCCGAGATCGCCCTCGCCGAGGTCCACGACTGCTTCACGCCCACGGAGCTGGTGCTGATGGAGGACCTGGGTTTCTCCGAGCGCGGCCAGGCCTGGAAGGATGTCACCAGCGGGGCCTTCGACCTGGACGGCTCACTGCCGGTCAATCCGGACGGGGGACTCAAGGCATTCGGGCACCCCATCGGCGCGTCGGGCCTGCGCATGATGTTCGAGGCCTGGCTCCAGCTGCGGGGCGAGGCCCCGCCGGAGCGGACGGTCCGGACGTCGGCAGAGCGTTCGCTCGCACTCACACACAACCTTGGCGGCGGACCGGGCGAATGCGTCTCCTTCGTGTCGGTGGTCGGAAGCCAACTCACCGATTGAGAAAGGCGGTTCGGTCATGGGACGACTGGACGACAAGATCGCGATTGTCACAGGAGCCGCGTCCGGTATCGGCGCCGCCACCGCCCGCCGCGTGGCGGCCGAGGGCGCGCACACGGTCGTGGCCGATCTGAACCTCGACGGCGCCAAGGCGGTCACCGAGGAGATCCGAGCCGCCGGAGGTTCCGCGACCGCGGTCCCGGTCGACCTCGGCGACATCGAGAGCGTACGGGCCATGGTCGACGCGGCGATTCGGACGTACGGCGGACTCGACGTCCTGCACAACAACGCGGCGGCCACCCACCTGGCCGCCCGCAAGGACCTCGCCGTCGTGGAGGCCGACCCCGCGGTCTGGGACGACACGATGCGCATCAACCTTCGCGGGACCATGGTCGCCATCCAGGCCGCGGTCCCGCACATGGTCGCGCGCGGCGGCGGCTCGATCATCAACACCTCGTCCGGAGCCGGGCTCGCGGGCGACCTGCGCAATCCCGCGTACGGCGCCTCGAAGGCCGCGCTCATCAACCTCACGCAGTACGTCGCCACGCAGCACGGCAAGCAGGGCGTGCGCTGCAACGCCATCGCGCCGGGCTTCATCGTCACGCCGGCCAGTTCCGGCTCGGCCCACGGCGCGATCCGTGAGGCGATGCTCCGTCATCACCTCACGCCGCGGCTGGGAGAGCCGGAGGACGTCGCGTCGGCGGTCGTCTTCCTCGCCTCCGACGAGTCCGCCTTCATCACCGGGCACACCCTGCGGGTGGACGGCGGCCTGCTGGCCCACCAGCCGTACGTCGCGGACCTGCGGGACGCGTAGCGCTCCGCAGGGTGTGCGGTTCGTTGTCTGCGGGCCGGTGGGGGCTGGTCACGCAGTTCCCCGCGCCCCTTACGGGGCGACCTCCTCCGGTGACAGGTCGCCCAGGTAGGCCGCCCGGACCGCCGGATCGCCGCGTACCTCCTCCGGAGTGCCGACGCAGATCCGGCGGCCGAAATCCAGGACGACGACCTCGTCGCAGACGCTCATGACCATGTCGACGTCGTGCTCCACGAGCAGCACACCCATGCCCCAGTCCTCGGCGAGCCGCCGGACCAGCTGGGCCAGCTCCCGGGACTCGTCGTCCGACAGCCCCGCGGCCGGTTCGTCGAGCAGCAGGACGGACGGCGAGGTCGCCACCGCGCGGGCGATGGCCAGCAGCCGCCGCTCGCCGTACGAGAGATCGCCCACCGGCCGGTCCAGGGCGCCCTCCAGCCCGAACTCCCTTACGGCGACGAGTACATGGGCGGGCAGCGGGCGGCTGCCGGGGCGCACCAGGTCCTTGAGGTACGCCCACGGTCCGGGCCGGTCGCAGGCGGCGTACAGGTTGTCCAGGACGCTCATGTCCTCGAACAGCTCCAGCGACTGGAAGGATCGGCTCAGCCCGGCGCCGGCCCGTCGGTGCACCGGCAGGCGGGTCACTTCCCGGTCGCCGAGGAGGACACTTCCCGACGCCGCCCGGGTGAAGCCGGTGACGGCGTCGATGGCGGAGGTCTTGCCGGCGCCGTTGGGACCGATGAGACCCACGACCCGGCCCGGCTCGATGTCGAAGGAGAGGCCGTCCACGGCGACGACCCCGCCGTACCGCACGGTCAGGTCCCGCACGCGCAGGGGGAGTCCGGGGGTGCGGTGCGCGGCCTGGGAAGGGGCCGCGGGGCGTACGTCCGGTGCGGCCGGCTCGTCGCCCTCTGCCGCTTGCTCTGCCGGGTCCTGTGCCACGCCGGTGTGCGTCGGGCGTCGTTTCGCGAGCAGTCTGCGCTCGGCTCCCGCCGCCTGCCTGCCGAGCTCCCGTCCGATGCCGTCCTGGTTGCCCACCAGGGTCAGTACCAGAATGATCCCGCCGATCAGCGGCATCCACTCGCTGAGTCCGGGCAGTACCAGGTCTCCGAAGCGGGCGCCGACCGTGCCCGCGGCGAAGGTGGCGGCGAAGAGCGGTCCGACGAGGAAGCCGACGCCTCCGATGACCGCGAGCCCGAGCGCGGTGATGGAGTCGAAGCTCGCGAAGTCGGCGAAGACGACCGAGGTCGAGCGGAAGCCGGTGAGCACTCCGGCGAGCGCGGCGATCGCCGAGGACAGTCCGAAGGCGTAGAGCTTGGCCGCGCGGACGTCGATGCCGAGGGCCGCCGCGGCCCGCTCGTTCGCCCGCACCGCGATGAGCCGGCGGCCGGTTCTGCTGCGCCGGACATTGGCGACCACGAGGGTGGCCGCGACGAACATGACCAGCACGACCGCCGCGTACCGCTGCGGATGGTCGACGCCGGAGATGTCGATCCCGAAGAGTGTCTGCTTGCCCACCGCGATGCCGTCGCTGCCCGGTGTCGTGGACAGGTCGGTGTTCTGGAAGACCATCGTCTCCAGCGTGGTGCCGAGCCCGAGCGTGATGATCGCCAGGTTGACCCCGCGGGTGCGGACGGCCGGCAGGGCGAAGAGCAGGCCGATCGGCACCGTGCCCAACACACCCGCGAGCAGGGCGAGTTCAAAGGGCCAGCCCCAGTCGGCCGCCGCGTGCCCGGCGATGAAGGCGCCGGTCCCGGCGAGGGCGTACGCCGCGAGGGAGACCTGTCCCGCGTACCCGGTGACCACGATGATCGACAGGATGATCAGCGAGAGCACCAGGGTGTTGGTGATCGCGTCGGCCCACAGTGGCGAGGACAGCCCGATCAGCAGCAGCCCGGTCACGACGGCGAGCGCCAGCGGCGCCGGGCGCACCCTTCCGGTGCCCAGGGCCGGCAGTCGCTCCAGGAACGTGCCGCGCAGTGGCAGGGCCCGGCCGCGGGCGACCAGCATCAGGGCGATGACGAGGAAGGGCACCGACGCGGCGAGCCCCGTGACGTCGGAGCCGAAGCGGGTCAGTTCGGACTGCACGACCCCGATGACCAGGCCGCCCGCCAGAGTGACGGGGAACGACGAGAACCTGCCGACCAGCGCGGCGGCCAGCGCGCTCAGCAACAGGGTGGTCAGACCGGTCACCGACAGGCCGATGACCGGCACGATCAGGATGCCCGTCAGCCCCGCGAGAGCCGACCCGAGTCCCCAGTTGGCGGCCGCGATCAGATCCGCGGACCAGCCGAGTGAGGCCGCCGCGCCCTGGTTCTCCGCGACCGCGGTCGTGCCCAGGCCGAACAGGGTGCGCTTGTAGAGGGCGTGCAGGGCCACGGTGACGACGACGGCGATGCCGAGGAGCCAGATCCGGTCCTCGGAGACCGTCGCTCCGGCGATCTCCACCAGCCCGGACGGCAGCTTGGCCGGTACCAACTGCACACTGTCGCCGTAGCGTTTGACCGCGACGGCGGTGAGCACGATGAACACCGCCAGGGTGCCGACCAGGCGTGCGAGCGAGGACGCCCTGCGCAGCGGCCGGATCACCAGCAGATGGGTGAGCACCCCCAGCACCGTGGACCCGAGCACCCCGCAGGCGACGGCGGGCCAGTACGGCACACCGTGGTTGACGGCCAGTTCCCACTGGACATAGGCGCCGGCCATCCCGATCGCGCCGTGCGCGAAGTTCAGGACACCGGAGCCCCGGTAGACCAGCACGATGCCGTGCGCGGTGAGCGCGTAGAGCGCACCGAGCCCCAGGCCGAGCAGTGCGAAACGCAGGATGTCGTCCACGTGAAGAACCTCCCAGGGCCTTACTTCTCAGAGCTCCATGAGTAGCGAACGCCGGATCGCCCGACAAGACCAGACAGCGTATTTATTTAAATAATTGTGCCGAGAGTACTTCACTAAACAAACGCCACCCTCCATGCTGTCGGCATCTCGACGTCGCCCATGACGGGCGCGAGCCCCGCGGAGGGACCATGAACGACTCACGACGACGCAGAAGTGCCACAGCGAGCTGTCTCGCCGTGACCGGAGCCCTACTGGCCGCCGGATGTGGGGGAGAGGCCTCCAGCAGCTCGTCCGACACGTCCTCGCTGAAGGGCGCCACGGTCAAGGTGATGGTCTGGGCGCCGGAGAACACCCAGGGCAGCGCTCAGCCCGGGGTCCGGCAGACGGCTCAGGCCTACGAGAAGTGGATCAACGACAACGGCGGGATCAAGGGGGGCCCGCTGAAGGTGCTCACCTGCAACGAGAAGAACGACGCCGACGAGGCCGAGAACTGCGCCCAGAAGGCGGTCGCCGAGAAGGTCGTCGCGGTCGTCGGCTCGTACAGCCTCGCCGGAGACCGCTACATGCCGATCCTGGAGAAGGCCGGCATCCCCTACCTCGGCGGTACGGGCGTCTCGGCGGCCGAGTTCTCCAGCCCGATGTCGTTCCCGGTCAACGGTGGCACCCCCGTGGTGTTCGCCGCACACGGCAAGCAACTGGTCGACGAGGGCTGCAAGAAGATCTCCGGCGTCCGGTACGACGTCGCCGCCGCCGACACCGTCTCGAAGTTCCTCGCGCTCGGCGTGACCGCCGCCGGAGGAGCGCCGCCCAAGGACCTCAAGGTGCCGCTCACCGCCACGGACCTCGCCCCGCAGGTCGCCGCGGCGACCAAGGGCACCGACTGCGTGAGCGTCATCCTCGGCACGCACTCGGACCTGTTCGTGAAGTCGTACGTACAGTCCGGCGCCAAGACCGAGCTGGGCAGCGTCGTCGGCAACCTCACCCCGGAACTCGCCGAGAGCACCGGCGGCAGCAGCAGCCCGCTGAACGGCGCCGCGATCACCGGCTACTACCCGCCGACCTCGGACCCGGCCTGGAAGGACTTCGTCGAAGCCACCAAGGGCGACGGACTCGACACGTCGAACGGCGCCAACGCGACGGCCTGGGTGGCGTTCAAGGTCTTCACCGAGGCCGCCAAGAAGCTGCCGACGATCTCGTCCAAGGCCCTGGTCGAGGAGCTCAACACCACGAAGGGCATCGACACCGGTGGCCTGACCCCGCCGCTGACCTGGGCGGAGTCGACGGCTCTGCCGATCAAGGGCCTGAACCGCATACACAACACCACCGCCACCGAACTGACCATGCGCGACGGAAAGATCGAGTGGGCCAAGTCCGGGTCGACCTTCATCGACGTCCGGAAGGTGCTGACGGGCGGCTCGGCCGGCTGACCTCCGGCGTACGAGAGCCCTGGAGCCCGAGGAAGGAGAACGTCCGTGCACGACACGGGACAGCCCCTGATCGAAGCCCGCGCACTGTCCGCCGGCTACGGCACCGTGCCCGTACTGCGCGATCTCGACCTGGAGGTCCGACCCGGTGAGGTCGTCGCCCTGCTCGGGCCCAACGGCGCGGGCAAGAGCACGACCCTCCGGGTGCTGTCGGGAGAACTGGCCCCGATGAGCGGCGAGGTGCGCTGGCTGGGCGGCACCGGCCAGGCACCACTGCACCGCCGCGCCCGCGAAGGGCTGGCCTATGTCGGTGAGCGGGCGGTCTTCACCCGTCTCGACACCGCCGACAACCTGCGCGTGGGCCGGGTGACGACGGACCAGGCCCTCGCGCTCTTCCCCGAACTGGAGAAGCGGCTCAGGACCGGTGCCGGAATGCTGTCCGGCGGCGAGCAACAGATGCTGTCGCTCGCACGGGCCCTGTGCCGCACGCCCAAGCTGCTCCTCGCCGACGAACTCTCCCTCGGTCTCGCCCCGCTCGTGGTCGACCGCCTTCTGCGCGCCGTGCGCGAGGCGGCCGACCGCGGGCTCGGCGCACTGCTGGTCGAACAGCACGTGCGCAAGGTGCTGGACATCGCCGACCGCGTGTACGTGCTGCGCCGCGGCCGGATCGTCATGACCGGGACCCCGAAGGAACTGCGCGCGAACCTGGACGAGATCGAGTCGTCCTACCTCGCGCACAAGGCAACTGTGACAACCGATTGAGGTAGGTGCTGTGGCAAGCGCACGCGAGCAGATCCGATCCCTGGTCCGGTCCGCCGACACCTTCGACCAACCCGCCGAAGACATGGCGGAACTGCAACTGGAGGCCGCGCGGGAGGCCTTCGCCGCCCACCGCGAGCGCATCCCGCTGCTGCGCACCCGGGCGGCGGAGACCGGAGTGCGGGAGGTCGCCGGCCTCGACGACCTCGTGCCCCTCCTCTTCTCGCACACCAGCTACAAGTCGTACCCCGTCTCGCTCATCACGGCCGGCCGCTGGGACCGGCTCCTGCGCTGGTACTCGACCGTGTCGGTGGTCGAACCGGACGAGGTCGACGTGGAGGGCGTACGCGACATCGACGAGTGGACCGAACGCATCACCGCCGCCGGCCACCGCCCCTACATCACCAGCGGCACGTCCGGGAAGGTCTCCTTCCTCAACTGCGACGGCACCGACCTGCGGTTCCTGCACGACATCCTGGAGAACCTCACCTGCTGGCCCGATCCCTTGCCGCCGGATCCCGTCCGCCGGGCCTACCTCCTCGCTCCGGCGAGCGGACCGATGCGCTCCATCGACGGCTTCCGCTGGCACGCGGACGTCTTCGCACTGCCCGGTGAGACCCGGCTGCTGACCGAGGACCCGATGCGGGTGTCCGAGCTGATGAGCAGCGCGCTGCTGCGCCGACGGATGGCCGAGGGCATCGCGACCCCGCAGGAGATCAGCTCCTTCGAGTCCGCCTCCGGCTCCCGGGAGGAGGAAGTGGGCGCGGCCATGAACCGGATCGTCGACGACATCGCCGCCCACCGCGACGAGCCGCTGCTGATCGCCGGGATGAACAACCAGCAGTTCACCCTGATCCAGGCTCTGCGCGCCCGAGGCGTACCCGACGGCGGCCTCCACCCCGACACGCTGGTGCTCAGCGGAGGAGGCAACAAGGGCCGCGCGCTGCCCGACGACTACCAGCAGCAGTTCGCCGCCTTCTACCAGGGCGTACGGCGGGTCCGCAGCTACGGCATGACGGAGCTTCAGGGCTCCTGCCTCGCCTGCGAGAAGGGCAACTACCACGTCCCCCCGTGGGTGATCCCGCTGGTGCTCGACCAGGCGGGCGAAAAGCTGCTGAACCCCGAACTCGGCGTCGTGGAAGGCCGGTTCGCGTTCCTGGACGTCTCCCTGGAAGGCCGCTGGGGCGGACTGATCAGCGGTGACCGGGTCTTCGTGGACTTCTCACCGTGCGCCTGCGGCAGATCGGGCCCGGCCGTCCTGCCTGACATCCAGCGTTACGGAGACCTCGGTGGCGACGACAAGATCACCTGCGCGGCGACACTCGACTCCTATGTGAGGGGAATGATCCACGGATGACCGGTACGACACTGCGGGGCGAGCCCTCGGTCCGTACGGAGGTGGTGCATGTCGTGCGGGGCGAGGTGGACCAGGCCCCGTCCGTCGGTCACGGTCGCGGGGACTCGGCCTTCTCGGCACCAGCATTGGACCTGGACCGCCTGGTGTGGTCCCGTACCGAACCCGGACCCGCCTTCGACGTGCCCAGCGCGGAGATCGTCGACCTGCTGGTGGAGACCGGTGAGGCACTGAAGGCGGACCGGGAGGGCCTGCTCGCCGAAGCACTGGACCGTATGGTCCGGATCAGTCCGCTCCCCGCCGAGGTGCTCGAACGCGCCTACGCCGTGCTGTGGCGGAGCTTCCAACGGACCGGCCTGTACGCCCAGATCGACCACGAACTCGGCGGAGCGGACGTGCTCGACGGCTGGCGCGAGGTGCGGCTGCCCGAAGGCCGGATCGCCGCCACGCGCGCGTTCCCGCCCCGCCTGGTGCACATCATCGCGGGCAACGCGCCCGGTGTGGCGGCCATGTCCGTCGTACGCGGCGCCCTCACCAAGGGCGTCAACCTGCTGAAGCTGCCCTCGAACGACCTGTTCACCGCGACCGCGATCCTGCGCACGATGGCTTCGGTGGCACCCGGTCACCCCGTGGTGCGCTCGTTCTCCGCGGTGTACTGGAGGGGCGGCGACGAGACGGTGGAGAGCGTGCTGTTCCGTCCGCAGTTCTTCGACAAGCTGGTGGCCTGGGGCGGTGAGTCCACGATCCGCGGAGCCCTGAAGTACGTCGGCCCCGGCTTCGAGCTCGTCTCCTTCGATCCCAAGACCTCCATCTCGGTCATCGGCCGCGAGGCCTTCGCCTCCGAGGAGACTCTGCGCCAGGCTGTGGAAGAGGCCGCCGCGGACGCCACGTTCTTCAACCAGCAGGCGTGCGTGGCCAGTCGCTTCCAGTTCGTCGAGGGCTCTGAGCAGGACGCGGACCGCTACGCCGAGCTGCTCTGCGAACGCCTCGGCGTCGCCCGGGAGTTCAGCTCGGCCGACGGCCCACGGGTCGCCGGGGAACTCCGTGAGGAGATCGACGTACTGCGGTCCCTCGCGCCCGACTACCGGGTGTGGGGCGCCTACGACGGCCGAGGCCTCGTCATCCGCTCCCCGGAACCGGTCGACTTCCACCCCGACGGAAAGATAGTCAACGTCGTCCCGGTCGCCGCTCTCACCGACGCCGTCACACACGCCGGGGTCGCCACCCAGACGGTCGGCGTGTACCCCGACACCCGCAAGACGGAACTGCGCGACGCTCTCGCCTGCGCGGGTGTGCAGCGCGTGGTGTCGCTCGGCAGGGCGGGCGGCATGCCACCCGGTCTCTCCCACGACGGCTTCTATCCGCTGCAACGGCTCATGCGTTGGGTGAACGACGAGTGACTCTCGGCGGCAGGGTCGATACGTCCGCCCCGGCGCGGCACTCTCCTGAGTGCGGTGCCGGGGCGGACGTCATCGTGTACTCGTGCTCAGCAGTTGCGGACGCTCCAGACAGGGGTCCAGGTGTAGGAGTGCAGGGCCGAGTCGGGCCTGAAGGAGTGGAGGACGTTGCCGCTCTGGCCGTAGAAGTACGAGGTGACGCCTCCGGTCTGGAAGTCGTAGTAGTAGCCGGCGCCGTTCCAGTACGACGTGTAGTAGCGGTTGCAGTTGTAGAGGAAGAAGATCTCCCAGCTGCCCGTCGTGGGATCCCAGACCTCCGTGCAGAGGTTTCCGCTGGGGCAGTTGAACGTGGTGCCGGGTGCCATGTGGATGGACCTGGCGGACGGCGAGACGCTCGGGGAGTTCGCGGCCGGTGACCGGGTCGACGCCGACTGTGCGTCCTGCGGTGCCGGCGGCGCGGTCAGGACCCGGCCGACCGCACCGTCGTCCGAGGCGACGGACGCCTGGGCCGGGCCGGCGGCGAAGACGGCCGCCAGCATCAGAGCCAAGGCACCGATGAGGCCGAGAATGGAGCGCCTGCCACGCACTCCGAGAACGCTATGTACTCTGCGCATTCGGTTGATCCCCCTGTTCAGGACGCGACATACGAGGCATCCGGTGGCGGTGTGACCCCGCTTGTGGTGCCAGGTTGTCGTCGGCCGTTGCGTGGCCGCCACACGTTGAAGCCGTGGCTTAAACGGAAGCAGTCACTCAGGCGTCATGCCTGAGGGGGAGTGGCCAGGCGTCAGGCTTCAGGGGTGGGGGCAGGCGTCACGCCCCGTGGGGCAGGGGTCAGGCGTCGAACGGCGTGTGCTGCGCGCCGTCGAGGAGGACGAGCCCCGCCGGAGTGATCGTGTGCAGCACATGCTTGCTGCGGCGCACGCTCAGCAGCAGTCCGGCCTGCCGCAGCACGGCCGTGTGCTGACTCACCGCCGCCCCGGAGATCCCGATCCGCTCCGCGAGTTCACCGGTCGTACGCCCGGTCACGACGTCCTGGAGGATGGCGGCCCGGGTACGGCCGAGCAGCGCTCCCAGTCCTGCTCCCGGTCCTGCCCCTGGTCCTGCGCTCGGTCCGGAACATGGTCCCGAGCCCCGGCCCGTGGCGCCGGGCATCAGCGCCCAGCCGAGGGTGTGTTGGATCGGATAGACCAGGACCGGCGTGCGGTCGGGGAGTGGCGCGGCGAGAGTGACGGGTCGTCGGGAACAGAAGAAGGACGGCTGGAGCAGTAACCCCCGTCCACCGAGCCGCAGTTCGTGGTCGACCGGATAGTCGGCCTCCAGTACCGGCGACTGCCAGCGCAGTACGGGCCGGAGACTCGCCAGCAGCCCATCGGTTCCGCCTCCCAGCACCGCCCGGGCGCGTACGGCACGGTCGGCGTCCACCTGCGCCCGGATGTGCGGCCAGAAGGCGGCCAGGGCTCGTCGGTGGTACCCATACAGCGCGGCGCCCAGCCGTTGCAGGGCCTCAAGGGTGCCCTCGGCGAGGGCACGGGCCTCGGCCGGCAACTGTCTCGGCCGGGCCGGGGAGGCGGCGAGCCTGGCCAGATCGCCGCGCAGGTCGGCCCGGGGCGTGCCGAGCACGGTGTCGACCGCGTGCTCCAGCCCGAGAGAGCCGCCCAGGTCGGGCGTGAGGAAGTCCGGAAAGTAGCCCCGGGGCGGCAGCAGCGCGGCGAGCAGCCCGTCCGCCGGACCCAGTCGTGGCCGTACGATCCGCCGCCACTCGCCGAACGCCAGGGAGTTCTCCTCCCTGATCAGCGCCTGGAAGCTGTTGACGATCTCCCACAGGGGGTCGGGGGCGGCGGCGACACGTACACGTGCGATGTCGTCGGCCGTGAAGTGCACCCGCAGCATGGGGATCTCCGAGGGTGGGCGGTCATCAGGTGAATGGCGGTGCCCAACGACAGTGGGGGAGCCCAACTGCCCGGGCAAGGGGGCACATTCGGTCACACGGGCCACTTGCGAGCAGGGGCGCGTAGCAGGCGGCGAAGACGCCGACGGCCCAACTGTGGCTGTGGGTGTCCATCGGCGCCCGCCCCGCCGGGAACCCTTCACTCTCGTCGTGCAAGTGGGAGCGGTTGCGTCGCTTCAGGGCGTCGAGGCCAGTCGGGCGTGGAAGAAGGCGGCCAACTCGGCGATGGCGGGGGCGACATACTCGTCCTTCTTGTCGTACAGGTCGAGGTGGCCGGCGCCTTCGATCCAGCGGAGTTCCTTTGGCCAGGTACGACACCGCGGCCTTGATGTCCTCGACCTGGTGGGCCGCATCCTCCAGGCCACGCGGGGTGCCCTCGCTCTCACCCTGAAAGGCGGCGTCGTACGCGAGAGTGACGAAGCCCCGCTCGGCGAGGCGCCGCGCGTACATTCCGGCGGCCGCGTCCACCACCGTCACGCCCCCCGGCACCAGGTGCCAGGGACGTTGCGGAGGACGACCACACCGCAGTGAACCTGAGTAGGGGAACTCATGTGCGCGGCCAGGCGCCCGGGACAGACTGTGGTGTCCATGACCAACCTAGAAGGAGTGAACTTGAGGCGGACGAGGAGAACTCTGGCCGTGACGGCGCTGGCGGCGTTAGGGCTTACGGGTGTGGTGGCGGGCCCTGCCACTGCGTCGACCGATGTCTTGTTGCCCCACCCCGGTCCGGAGGGCTTGGTGTGGGTGGAGGAACGCACAGGAGACGGTGGCGTCGTGTCGGGCGGCGCGTGGGAGGAGCTGCCGACCGTCCTCACCGTGGCCTGCGAGGGCGGCGGCAGCGTGCGGGTGACGATGGACTCGCAGCAGGTGGAGGTTTCCGCGTTCTCGGTTGATTGCCCGTCAGGCGCTGCCGGGGTGGGCTCGGTGACCATGGAGGCCGGTGTGGTTCGTCCGGGATCCTTCTCCGTGGCTGTCGACGCTTCCACGGAGTCCATTCGGTGGGCGCTGACCGTGACACAGCCGGAGTAGCCGTCTGATGTCCAGTGGTCACCTGCCTGAGAGCGGGTGACCACACGCCAGCCAGCGCCGGACGAGCGTAGTACTCTCCTTCACCCGAGCCGCAAACCCCCTGGAACAAGGGGAGTTCGGTGTTCCGGGAGCTCTGGTCACATGCCCTGCACCTCTGCCGCCGCAGCAGCAGTGGCAGACGAGCAACGGAGGACACACACCCATGATCCATGCCCGACGAATCGCCGCATCGTGCATGACGGCCGCACTGGCCGCAGCCTCGCTTCTCGTCGCCGCTCCGGCCGAGGCCTCTCCCGGCACGTGTTACATCACGAGCTACGACAACCCACTCATCCCCGGGGGTGGGCACTACCTGGTGCCCGAGTACAACCTCTCGCCCGGCATGACCGACTTCTGCGTGACGTCGTGGCAGCGGCAGATCAACAGGCGCTATGGCCAGGTCCTCACCGTTGACGGCATCTACGGCCCCCGCACCAGGGACTGGACCTCGCGAATCCAGGGCTCCCAGCAGTACTCCTGGTGCGCGGGAGGCGTGGACGGAATAGCGGGGCCCAAGACGATCAGCTGCTTCGAGCATGTGAACGGCTATACCGAATGGGGATAGGCGCCATGGCCGGAGGCGGCGTGTAGGGCGGCGGACTCGGAGAAGTGCCGGAGAGCCGGTTGGTCCGCTCCGCCGGGCGTTCCTAGACTCACTTGGCGTCAAGCGAATCGTGCACGTGCTGAGTGGGTGGAGTGCGTCCGGGGGTGCCCGTCGGGGTGTTCGCGTGGCGTGCCCTGCCAGGGGGAGCCGTGGTGCGGGATCGGGTGGGCCGTTGGCCGTTGGTGGGCCGCGAGGAGGAGCTGGACTCCTTCGCCGCGGCGCTGGCGGACCGGGAGTGCCGGGGGTTCGTGGTGGGAGGGCCGGCCGGGGTGGGCAAGTCCCGGCTGGCCGAGGAGTGTCTTGGCCGGGCCTCGGCGGCGGGTTTCCGGGTGGGGAGGGCCACCGCGAGTGCCGCGGCGGGTGCCGTCCCGCTGGGGGCGATCGCGCATCTGCTGCCCGCGGGGGTGGATCTGTCGGACCCGGTGGCCGGGTTCGCCGCGGTCGCCGAGCGGTTGGCCGCCGGGCCGGGGCGCCGACGATGGGCGCTGCTGGTCGACGACATGCATCTGCTGGACTCGGCCTCGGCGGTGCTGCTGCGCCAGCTGATGGACACCGGTGTGCTCCTGCTGATCGGCACGGTCCGCAGCGGTGAGCCGTACGGGAAGGCCGTCACCGCACTGCGGGGCGGAGACGCGGTGCGTCGGGTCGACCTGACCGTACTGAGCCCGGAGCAGATCGAGGCGCTGCTCCAGGCCGCGCTCGGCGGAGCGGTCGCCCGGCGCAGCCTGCACGACCTGTCGGCCGCCAGCGGCGGCAATGTGTTGTACCTGCGCGAACTGGTCCTGGGCGCCCTGACCGCCGGGGACCTGACCGAGGACGGGGAGATCTGGCACCTGGCCGAGGGCCGGCTGCCGGCCACAGCGCGGCTGACCGAAGTGATCGGCGGCCGATTGGCCACCGCCGATTCCGCCGGACGCCCCGTACTCGAACTGCTGGCGCTGTGCGAGCCGTTGTCCCTGGCCGATGCCGAAGACCTGGCTCCGCCGCAGGTGATGGCGGCCCTGGAACAGGCCGGACTGATCCGCATCACGCAGGACCGTCGGCGTACGGCCGTGTCCCTGGCCCACCCGCTGTACGGCGAGGTGCTGCGGGCCGGTCTGCCGGTCCTGCGCCGCCGGGCCCTGCTGCTCGACCAGGCCGCACGCGTCGAGGCCCGCGGCGCCCGCCGCCGCGGCGACCTGGTGCACATCGCCACCTGGCGGCTGGCCGCCACCGGCACCGCCGACCCCACCCTTCTCACGCAGGCCGCCGTACTGTCCCGCCACGCGCACGACTACCCCCAGACCGTCGCTCTCCTGGAGGCACTGCCCGAGAAGCACCGCACCACAGCCACCGGCCTGATGCTCGGCCACGCCTTCTTCGAGATGGGGCGTTGGGACCAGGCCGAGGCGGCGATCGCCCAGGCCGACGCCGTGGCCATCGGTGAGCAGGACAAACTGGCGGTCGTTCTGGTCCGGACACTGAACCTGCTGTGGAGCAACGCCCCTCTCACCGCGGCACTCGCGGTCAACGACGCCGCCCTGGACCGGATCACCAGCGCCGAGGGCCGCCGCAAGCTGAGGATCAATGAGGGCTTCATGCGCATAGCCGCCGGCCTGCCGGCCCAGGGGCTGGCCCTGCTGAACGACGTGGAGACCGACGTCGGCGACGCCCCCGACGTCGACGTCTGGCTGCGGGGTGCCTGGATGAAGCCCTTCGCGCTGGCGCTGGTGGGCCGCACCGGCGAGGCCGCGACCTGGGCGGAGCGCGCCCACGCGGGCCACCGGAAGGTCGACGAACACGCCCTCGTCTCCCATCCCGCCGTCCAGCGCATCCCGCTCGTCCTCGCGCTCACCGAAGCCGGCCTCCCCGCCGAAGCCCGCCGCGAGGGCGAGCGCACCTACGCCGAACTGGTCGCCGCCGACTCCGTCGTACGGGTCTGGCTGGCGGTCTTCCTCGGCCGTACGGAGTGGCTGGCCGGCCGGCCGGCGACCGCCCGCCGCTGGTGGGCCGAGGCCGCCGCCCTGGCCCGTTCCTTCGACCACACCATGGCCCTGCGCCCGGTGCTCGGCGGGCTCGCCGCCTGTGCGGCGGTACTGGGAGACCTGGACGCGGCCGAAGCCTCGCTGGCCGAACACCGCACCCTGCCGCCGCTGTCACCGGGCCTGCTGTCCGCCGGGGAGGAACGCCTGGGCGAGGCCTGGCTGTTGGCCGCCCGTGGACACCTGGGCCGGGCACGGTCCGTGCTCACCGCCGCCGCCCTTGTCGCCCGTTCGACCGGCCATCTCACCGGCGAGGCACTGCTGTTGACCGATGTGGCCCGGCTCGGCGGAGCGAAGGAGGTCACGGACCGGCTGACCGCACTCGCGCAGAGATGCGACGGGGCACTCGCCCCGGCCCGAGCCCAACTGGCCGCCGCGCTGGCGGCCGACGACCCCGACCAGCTCCTCCGGGCCGCCGACGCGTGCCAGGCCGTGGGCGCGGAGTTGCTCGCCGCCGAGGCCGCCACCGCCGCAGCGGCCGCCTGGCGCCGGGCACACCGGGCCCGCCGCGCCTCGGCGGCCGCCCACCGGGCCGCCGCCGCCCCGGCCCGCTGCGAAGGCGCCCGCACACCACTGCTGACCACCGCCCAGCCCACCGCTCCGCTCACCGACCGCGAACGCGAGATAGCCCTGCTCGCCGCGCTCGGCAACGCCAGCAAGGAGATCGCCGACGCCCTCGCCCTGTCGGTGCGTACCGTCGACAACCACCTCCACCGCGCCTACGCCAAACTCGGCGTCACCACCAGGCGCGAACTGGCCCGGACCCTGAGGACACCGTCCCCCGTCCCACGTCCGGATCACCAGCACGGCCGGTCGTAGAGCGCGACCGGCGGTTGAGTACCGACTACTCACGCCATCCCACCGCGCCACCGGCACTCTCAGTCATGGAAACGCCGGCCATGGGCTCAGGAGAGTGCCGGCCCGCAACCGCACGGCGGTTGCGGAAAACACAACGGAGGGGAAGACGATGGGCAGAAACGCGCTGTTACGGATCATGGTGGTCGCCGCGATGGCGGGTTCCGCGGTAACCCTGACCGGAGGTTCGGCGAACGCGGCCACCGGTGTGTTCAGGAGTGGGGACAACGTGGTCGTGAACGCGGCACAGGGCCGCGCGAACAACATCACCGTCAGCCTGTCGGGGAGCTTCGTCGTCATCCAGGACACCGCCGACACCCTGACGGCAGGCACCGGTTGCGCGGTCCAGATCAACGGCTCGGTGGCCTGCTCGATCGACCTCGTACGCGCCTCGGTCGTGGTCAACGCCGGGGACGGCAACGACACCATCACCAAGACCGCCGCCGTCCGCGGGGAACTGAACGGGGAGTCGGGCGGCGACACCATCAACGGCGGCTCCACCCAGGGCAACACCAACGTCCTCAACGGCGGGACGGGCAACGACACCGTGAACGGCGGCCCCGTGAGCGACCTCCTTGTCGGCGGACCCGGCGCCGACACGCTCCGTGGCGGGGGCGGCTTCGACATCGTCAGCTACCTGGAGAGCACCTCGGGCGTCGTCGTCGACTTCGACAACGCCGCCGACGACGGAGCCGGCGGGGAGGGCGACAACGTCCTCACCGACGTGGAGGCCATCTACGGCAGCCAGTTCGGTGACACGATCACCGGGAGCTCGTTGAACGACAACATGCTCGGCTTCGGGGGCAACGACCGGCTGGTCGGCGGCGCGGGGAACGACACGCTCCAGGGTGACCTAGTCCAGAGCATCGGCGGCGTCGGCGCCGACACCCTCATCGGCGGCCCCGGGAACGACACCCTCAACGGCGTGGACAACATCTTCGGCAACGACTCCCTCGACGGGGGCGCCAACACCGACACCTGCACCGCCGACGCCGGCGACCCCAAGAGCTTCTGCGAGGCGTGAGGCCGGACAGGCCCCACTCCTGCTCCTGCTCCTGCTCTGCCGACGCGATCCACACCCACTGCTCACAACTGGAGGATGATCCAGTGGCCGCGAACATGATCCGTACGGGAAAGAAGCCAGTCAGCCGTGTCGCCCTCGCCGCGGCATTCGGCCTGAGCCTGGTCGTACTTGCGGGCGCCGGCGCCGGTGCCGCCCCCGCACAGACGCAGGCGGTGTACACCTTTGTGATCAACAGCCGCAGCGTCAAGTGCCTGGATGTGCCGGAGAACAGCAATTCCAACAACCAAGGCATCGAGCAGTACGAGTGCAACGGCAATGGCAACCAGCTCTGGACGCTGGAGTCCCAGGGCAATGGTTTCTTCCGTGTCATCAACGAGAACAGCCGCAAATGCCTGGACGTCCGGGGCCGAAGCGTGAGCAACAACGCGGTGGTGGTCCAGAACGGCTGCAACGCGGAGTTCAGCCAGCAGTGGTCCCGGCAGCCTGACTCGGACGGCGTCGGAACTCGACTGGCAGCACGCCACAGCGGCAAGTGCCTGACCGTCGCCAACTCGAGCCTGGCCAACAAGGCCGGGATCGTTCAGTTCACCTGCGGCGCAACAGGAACACAGAGCCAGAGCTGGCAGTTCGGCTGACTCGGTGCGGCCTGCAGTCCGCGTCCCATACCGGCGAGGGACGGGCCGAGTTCGTCGCGGAGGTCCTCGCGTAGCCGATCGCGAATGGATGGCCATCTGGAAACGGCAGGTCCGCGTGCGTGCGGGCTTGCCGGATCCGTCGTCAGCGCCAATCCTTGGGGATGTTGCGCAATTGCTCGAGGAGATCCCAGTCCTTGGGCCTTGCCCCACGGGAGAACCACTCGGCGCCCTGACCGGTCCAGTAGCCGCGGTACTCCCGGGTGGCCGAGAGGTCGAGTGCCGGCGTGCCCGACTCCCATCCGCAGCAGTTGCAGATGATGTGGGTCGGCCAGGTGTTCTCGAAGAAGAGGTCACCGTCCGTGTAGCCGCAGACGCGACAGACTTCCTCGTCCTCGACACTCCTCATGGGGTCGTCACTCTTCATGGTTCCCCATACTGCTGCAGGCTGCCCGGTGCGTTGTGGTGCGGGTCAGCGCTCGGCGTTCACCCACTCCTCGAACGTCGGCCCCGCCAGCCTCGCGTGGGGGCTTGGCAGCAGGGAGCCGTCGGCGAAGAGGTGGGCGTCCGGGTCGTCGGGGTTGGTGACCGCGATGACCTTCACCGCCGAGCCGTGCCGCGCCGAGTACAGGGACGCGACCTGCGCCAGGTCCTCCTCGCGCGGGCCGGCGATCTCAGGGAAGGGGGCCGCCGCTGTGCCCGGTTCGGGGGCGGGGGCGACGGCCAACGCGACCAGGGCCTCGGCGACGGTTCGTGCGGCCACGAGCTGAGTGCGCATCTCAGGGACGTACGCCGTCTCGCCTTGTGTGCCCCACTGCAGCAGCTGGGGCACGAACTCGTGGAACTGGGCCGCGCGCAGGATCTGCGTCGGGACCGGTCCCGCGAGGGCGGCTCGTTCGTGGGCGAGCTTGGCCGCGTTGTAGCCCGTGGTGAAGCCGCGGTCGATGCCGATGATGGACACCACGACGAGACGTCGTACGCCGGCCCGTACGCCGGCTTCGTGCAGGTTGCCGGCCGCGGCGGTGAAGAAGTCGGTGGCCTCCCGCTGGTCGGGCGACGGGGTGCTGGAGACGTCGATGACGGTGTCGACGCCGGTGAGCGCCTCGTCCAGGCCCTTGCCGGTGACTACGTCCACTCCGCCGGAACGGGACATGGCCACGGTGTCGTGGCCCTGCTCCATGAGCACCTCGACGACGTGCTGTCCGACTCGTCCGGTCGCTCCGGCGACTGCGAACTTCCTGCGTACGTCCATGATCTTGTCTCCTCGGAATCCTCTGCGCTGTTACTTTCCTGACGGAGCGCGGCGGGGGAGTGTGACCGATGTGCGGAGGAATTCTTCGGGCCTGGCGTTGGCGTGGTCAGGCCGCGCGGGCGCGGAGGCGGCGCAGCATGCGGGGGTCCTCGAAGCCGACCGATCGAGCGGCGGCGTCGGTTGTCGCGCCGTGGCTGATGAGGTGCTGGGCGCGTTCGAGGCGCAGGGCCTGCTGGTAGCGCAGTGGGGTGAGTCCCGTGGCGCGGCTGAAGAGCCGGGTGAGGGTCCGTTCGCTCACGCCGACGGCCGCGGCCAGGGCGGGGAGGGGGAGCGGCTGGTCGAAGCGCGCGTCGATGAGGTCCTGGGCCCGGTGCACGGTGTCGTCGAGGTGTGACCGGTGCCGGAGCATCGCGCTGGACTGCGACTCATGCCCGTTTCGGCGGGCGTAGACCACCATGTCGCGGGCCACCTGCGCGGCGACGGCCGGGCCACGCTGGGCGGCGACCAGGTGCAGGGCCAGGTCGATACCGCTGGCGATGCCGGCCGAGGTGATCACCCGGTCGTCGGAGGTGAACAGGACGTCGCGGACGACCAGGGCCCCGGGATGGCGCAGGGCCAGTTCGTCCTGCACGTCGTGGTGGGTGGTGCAGCGGCGGCCGTCCAGCAGACCGGCCCGGCCGAGCGCCTCGGCCCCGGCGCAGACGCTGGCCACCGTGCCCCCTCTGGCGTGGTGGTCCCGCAGGACCTGGAGGGAGGCGGCGCCGATGGCGGGACTGTCGGCCAGTGTCGCTGCCCGCCAGCCGGGCACCACGATCAGGTCCTCGGGCCCGAGTTCGGGCCAGTCCAGTTCCGCCACGAGCGGCAGCCCCTGCGCGGTGGAGATCTGCGGCCGCTCGGCGACGTAGGAGAGCGTGTAGGGGTGCCCGAAGTCGGCGGCAGTCGAGAAGACCTGCGCGGGGCCGGCCAGGTCCAGCAGGTGGACTCCGGGCACCAGGAAGAAGGCGATGTGGCTCACGATTCGGTCATCATGCCCCAGATCCTGCCGCTGCCTCCAGCTGGTCGACCGTCGCGATGGTGGCGAAGCGTCCGGCGAGGGCGTACTCGGTGCGCCTGATGACCTCTTCGGCGGGCAGCGTGAGCGGGTCGGCCAGCAGCTCGGCGACGCTCTGGTCGGCGGGGGCGTCGCGGTGGGGGATGGGATTGGTCGCGGTCGCGTCGGTGACGAAGGTGACCTGGTAGCCGAGGTCGCTCGCGACGCGGGTGGTGGTCTCCACGCACTGCTCGGTGCGGATGCCGCAGACAGTGACTTCGCGGACACCGCGCTCTGTGAGCAGTTGCTGCAGGTTGGTGGTGGTGAAGGCGTTGTGCGACGTCTTGTGGATCAGCGGTTCCCCGTCCACCCGCTCCAGTTCCTCCATGAGCCGTACATGGCCGAGGGCGGGGTCGAAGACATCCCCGCTGCCGGGCTCGGAGTGCAGCACCCATACGACCAGGTCCCCGGCCTGCCGGGAGAGCCGGACCAGGCGGTTCACCTGGTCGGCGATCTTCAGGTCGGAGGTGGTTTCCCACAGCGGACGGGCCCGGAAGGACTCCTGGACATCAATGACGATCAGTGCTCGGGTCATGCCTCAAGCCTGGGCCGTACGAGAGGGCCAGGACCAGGCCACATCGGGTCCGGGTACGGACCGATCCGGTCATGGGTGGGGGGGCGACCACAGACGGACAGCCGCTCCCGGCACCAATGCCTGGCAGAACTCTGCCGCCCTCCGGCAACTCCATGGTGCGCGACGGCCCGTCTCAGGCAAATGTCGGTACCAAGGTCGCCGGGGTGGGCCCGTCCGGGCGGACGGTGATGCCGTGTACTGCCTTTGTGGGGGTGGAGGAGAACGCCGGGGTGTGGGGCGGTAGGAGGTGTTCGAGCAGGACGGTTGATTCGCGGAGTGCGAATTGGAGGCCGAGGCAGGCGCGGGGGCCGATGCCGAAGGGGAAGTAGGCGCCCGGGTGGGTGGGGCGGGCGCCCGGCGTGATGAAGCGCTGGGGGGCGAAGTGCTCCGGGTCCGGCCAGAGTTCGGGATCGCGGTGCGTGAGGTACGGGCAGACCAGGAGGTCGGTGCCCGCCTCGACGGCGTACCCGGCGAGGGTGTCGTCCTCGGCGGCGTGGCGGGGCAGTATCCAGGCCGACGGGTAGAGCCGGAGCGTTTCGTGGAACAGGGCCTGGATGGCCTGGCGGCGTTCAGGGGACCCTTCGCCGCCTGCGGCCAGGGCTTGTTCACGGGCCGCGGGGTTCCGGTCGAGGAGCAGATAGAGCCAGGTCAGGGTGGTGGCAGTCGTCTCGTGCCCGGCCGCGAGCAGCGTGACCAGTTCGTCGCGGATCAGCCGGTCGGTGTACTCGGGGTGCTCGGCGGAGGCGTCGAGCAGGACGTGCAGCAGGCCCGGGCCGTCGGGTCCGGCCGCTCCGCCGCGGGCGGCCTCGATGGCGTGCCGCGCGACCGCATCGATCCGGGCGAGATCGTCGGCGACGGCTTTCTGGGCGTCGCCGATATCGGCGGGCAGAGTCGGAAGGGCGGCTCCCACGCTTTCCACGGCGGCCAGTTCGCGCTCGGTCTCGTCGTCGAGGGCATGCCCGGTGAGGGATCGCCAGATGGAGTCCAGGGCGAAGCGGCGCATCTCCTGCCCGACATCGAAGGACTGCCCGGTACGGGCGTACCCGTCCCAGCGCCCCGCGGTGGTCCGGGCGGCCCCGATGATCCGCTGTTCGTAGCGACGCATCCCGGTACCGGTGAACTGGGACTGCAGCAAACGGCGTTGCTGCTTCCACGCCGAACCGGTGGCGGCCAGGACACCGTCGCCGATCAGCACACGGGCGCGGTGGGAGCGCTTGACGTACCGCTCCGGGTGCCGGGCGAGTACGTGCTGCACCGCTTCCGGGTCGGTGACGAGAACCGTGGGGGTCGGCCCGAGGCGGAACGCGGCGACTCCGCCGAACCGTTCGCGCACCTGGGACAGCAGCTCAACCAGTTCACCCCCGCCCGAATGCCACCGCTTCACGAGTGCAGGCTCGGCTTCGGGGATCAGCCGCCTCGCGCCGGGGACGTACGAAGGGGAGTCGGGACTGGCTTCAGGGTCCATGTTTCCTCTCCTGGTCAACGGCCGCCGGGCTCGGCCGCAACGGGGCGCCGGCGCCAAGGCGGACTGTACGGGAGCGGACACATCGGGTGACAGTTCACCTGGGCACGGCGTCCGTCCTGGGACAGCACGGCACAGCCCGGCCCGGCCCTTCCGGCACAGCCCGACCCGTCCCGGCACGGCCCGGACACCGTAGCCCCGCGCCGTCCAGGGAACCGCCTTCGCCCTAGACTCGGGCCATGGACAGGACTGACCGCGCCAGCCGAGTGATCGCGGCGCCCCCGGCGAATGTCTACGACGCTCTCCTCGACCGGGAGTCCCTGGAGGCCTGGTTGCCGCCGGAGGGCATGCGCGGGCGGGTCGAGTGGTGGGATCCCCGGCCCGGAGGCGGATTCCGGATGGTCCTCACCTACCTCGACCCCACCGACAGCCCCGGCAAGACGTCGGACGCGACGGATGTCGTCGACGTGGGGTTCGCCGAGCTGGTGCCACCGGAACGCGTGGTGCAGCGGGCGGTGTTCGAGGCCGACGACCCGTCGTTCGCGGGCACCATGACGATGACCTGGCATCTCGCCGCCGCCGGTGACGGAACCGAGGTGACCGTCACCGCCACGGATGTGCCACCCGGCATCGACCAGGCGGACCACGAGACCGGGATCGCCTCCTCGCTGGCCAACCTGGCGTCGTACCTCGAAGGGACCGACTGACTCGGGTCGGCTGCGACCTGGCCCTGCGGCGTCGAAGGCAGGTGGTAGTCCGTCCTCCGGCGTGGGCTCGGCCCGCCCTGGACCCGTACTACTCGGACGGGCGCAGGTTGTTCCGGAGATCGCCCGCGCCCGTGATGATCGAGGTGTAGAGCCCGGAGCAGGTGTTGAACTTCTGGGTGGTGGCGGCATCGACCGTGGTCTCGGGCACGGTGGCGCACAACTGGGTGAAGTACTGGTCGTACTGCTCGTCGATGGCGGTGGTGCCGTCCAGCGTCGCCTGGTAGCGGTCCTTGTCGGGCAGGGCCTCCACCTCCTTGTGCAACCGCTCGGTGATCGCGTGCACGGCCGCCGCATGGGTCTCGCAGGCGCTGCCCACGCCCGCCGTGCAGCCGTCGGGCTTCGCGTTCACCGCCTCGCTGATCCTGTCGTGCCACTTCGCCTCCAACTCCAGGGACTCGCCGCCCTGTTCGTCGGTGGAACCTCCACACCCCGCGGCCGCGGCCATGACCCCGCAGACCAGCAGCGGTATCAGCGACCGAAGCCCCGTACCGGCTCGCATCGCGCCCCCTGTCGTCGTGTCCCGCCCGCCCGGCCCGGGCGGAGCGCCGAGAGCGTAGCGCAACCGCGCCGAACCGGTCAGGAAAGGAGCGAGCCGCGGAGCTGAAGACGAGCAGTCGTCGCGGACGCGGAAAGGGAAAGGCGGCCGCCGACGAGAAGGACGTACTCTCGACGATCGCCAAGATGCCGCAACCGGACCGTGCGATCGCGGAAGGCCTGCACGTCGTCATCACCGCAGAGGCCCCGACCCTGTCGCCGAAGCTGTGGGACGGGATGCCCGCCCACGCCAGGGGCGGGAAGGTCCTGTGCTTCTTCCTGAGCGCGCAGAAGGACAAGACGCGCTATTCCACGCTCGGCTTCAGCGATCAGGCGAACCTCGGCGACGGCACCATGTGGCCGACCGCCTATGCCCTGACAGGACTGGGCGAAGCCGACGAGGTGGCGATCCGCGCGCTCGTAAGGAAGGCCGTTGATTGAGAGGGGACTGCCCATCTCACGCGGCGGGCAGGAGAGCCGCAATGGGCTGCGGGCGGACACCATCGGGCCGCGAAGGGCCCCGGTGGGAGGACGGTCCGTCAGGGCGAACGATCCCCCTGGCTGCGGCACTGGCTGCGACAGGGGGATCGGCGCAGTGCTGGCGTCAGCCCTTCTGGACCAGGGCGATCAGTTCGGTGGCGAGGGCCAGGGACTCGTCGACGCTGTGGACGGCGTACATGGAGTCGACCATGAAGTGGTCGATGCCGGTGCGCTCGTGGACGGTCTTGATGGTGTCGGCGACGTTCTGGGCCGTGGTGCCCGCGTCGATGTTGACCCGCAGAACGGCGTCGATCGCGGACGGGTCCCGGCCGGCCTCCCGGGCCAGCTGGTCGATGGCCGTCCGCTGGTGCACGAGCCCGTCGATGTCCACGTAACTGGGCACCACGACCAGCGGCAGCCAGCCGTCACCGCGCTCCGCGACCCGCCGCAGCGCGCGCTCGGACATGGCGCCGAGGTAGAACGGCGGACGGGGGCGCCGAGCGGGCTTGAGGGGGGAGTGGTGCGCGGGCACCGAGATCAGTTCACCGCTGTACTGGGCCGGGTCGGTGGTCCAGATGGCGTCCAGGGCGTCGAGCAGTTCGTTCATCCGGGCGCCGCGCCGGGTGAAGTCCGAGCCCGCGGCCTCGTACTCCTCGGGCGACCAGCCGATGCCGAAGCCGGGCAGCAGACGGCCGTCGCTGATCACGTCGATGCTGGTGAGCGACCTGGCCAGCTGGACCGGCGGATACAGCGGGGCTATCAGTACATGCGTGCCGAGCAGTACGCGTTCGGTGGCGCTCGCGGCGATGGCGAGGAGTACGAACGGGTCGGCGGCCGTGTTGAGTTCGGCCGGAATGGAGTCGCCCTGCCCGCCGTAGCCGACCTTGGGGTTGACGGCGGCCAGATTGCGGTCGCCCACCCACAGGCTCGCCGCGCCGGCGTTCTCCGCCTCGCGCGCGAACTCCGCGGTCCGGGCGATGCCTAAGGCCTGCTTGTGGAACTGCGGGAGCGCAAAACCGATCTTCATGGCTGATCCTTGCTGAGTAGTCGTGGCAACCATCGACCGTCCCCTCGGGCGACCAGCGCATACCGGTTCCCTGTAAGGGAGTTGGCACGGCGGGACGGTCGTCCACGGCCGTCATGCGCACCGAGAGTACAGAAGTTGATTGCGCAACTAGTTCGCTTGGCCGCTGACGGCGTGTCGCGCCCAGCGTCAGTCACCGCCAACGAAGCCGCTGTCGTGGTCCATGTCCAAGTCGGCAGTGTCGTTGGCGAGTTCGGCTGAATTCCCGCGTCCCGTACGGTCGGTGGACCCGTCCGGGGGCCGGCGGACATTCGCTCCGGCAGTGGACGCTTGCGAGGTGGGCGGAGGGTACGCCCCTCTGGAGACGCTGAAGCCGGTCTCCGGGCTCTCGCCGGCCAGAGCCCGCGCGAGCGCGGCGCGGCAGCGGCGGGTGAACCGGGGCCAGGGACGGGAAGCTTCGGGCGGCCAGGCAGCCGCCAGGAGGGACAGGGCGGCCCAAGGCGCCATCCACAGAAGCGTCCACCATCCGGGGTCCTGGTCGGACAGGCCCGGGAACCCGTTGCCCAGGAGCATCGCGTTCATGGACATCCCGAACGACACCACGAGGGCGGCGAGCAGCGCGGGGACGCGGTACGCGCCGAAACACCGGCGCAGGGGAGCACGGTGTGCTTCCAGGGCCGTGCGGAACGGTGCGAAGCGCGGCTCGGTGAGGAGTTCATGGACGGTGACGCCCTCGTCGCGGCGCAGGGCGGCGGCGAGGGCGGCGAGGGCCGGATCCTCCGGAGCGCCGTGTTGTCCCGGCGTCAGGCTGATCCGACCGGTCTCGTCGACCTGGGCGTGGCCTGCCAGGACGAGCAGTCGTACGGCCACCTCGGCGGCGTATCCCTCCCGCTGAGCCGACGCGCCCTTCCAGGAGGCGCCGAGCCACCACCCCGCCTGGATCGGGTCCACGACCGACCTCCGTGCAACCCGCAGGAACTGCCGCTCCTCGCGCGTGCGCCTCCACCAGGCCACGCCCAGAACCGTGTTGAACCCGGCGAACCCCAGCAGCCAGCCGGCGGTGATCCATCCCATCTCGCTCAGCTCCGGTTGGCTCATGGGCAGGGCACTCTCTCCTCGGACGACCACCAACAGGACGGCAGATCAGCGCACTTGTCGGAGTTTCCCAACAAGTGGCGAATTCATGTCCGATTCTCGGCGCGGGGAGATGCGCGGCTCACCACTTCGCGGTGCCCCGGGCGTCCCGCGTTCCTGCGATGCCGAGCCGCCGCGCTTTAGTCGGCCGGGTCGCCTGGGAACCGGGTCACCGGGGCACCGCGTCACCGTGCCGTCGGGCCCGTTGCCCCTGTGGGGAATTCCTCGACCCCGATCACCCGCAGCAGCTCCAGCCGCTCGCGGGCCTCGGCGTCCGCCGGGGTGAGCACGAGCAGTTGCTGGCCCTGGTCGGGGGTGACCAGGGTCTCGCAGTTCATCAGCAGGCGGCCGACCCGCGGATGCAGCAGGGTCTTGCGGTCGGCGCGCCGGACCGCCACCTCGTGCTCGGCCCAGAGCCGGCGGAAGTCGGCGCTCGCGGCCTGCATCCGGTCGACGAGTCCGGCGACGGTGGAGTCGCCGGTGCGGCGGCCGACGGCCGCACGCAGGTCGGCCACGAGCTGGCGGGCGTGGCGTTCCTGTTCCTCGGGCGGGGTGATGGCGCGGACCGCGGGGTCGGTGAACCAGCGGTACGCGATGTAGCGGCGGTCGCCGGACAAGCCGGTGTGGTCGCCCGTGAGCAGCAGGGCGGCCCGGTTCTGGGCGAGGATCTCGCCCAGGTCGGACAGCACCAGGGCCGGGGTGTCGCCGAGCAGGTCGAGCATGCGGATCAGGCCGGCGCGGGCCTGACGAGCCACCCCTTCGGCCGGTGGGGGCCGATGGCCGGCCAGGTGGAAGAGGTGGTCGCGCTCGTCGTCGGAGAGGCGCAGCGCCCGGGCCAGCGCGCCGAGCAGCTGGACCGACGGCTGACTGCTGCGGCCCTGTTCGAGGCGTACGACGTAGTCCACCGACATGCCGGCGAGCGTGGCCACCTCTTCCCGGCGCAGGCCGCTGGTGCGGCGGCGGGGGCCGTCGGCGATGCCGACCTCGGCCGGGCGGATCGCCTCGCGACGGCGGCGCAGGAAGTCGGCGAGCTGGTCACGTTCCATGACCCCATCGTCCCTCGCGGCGGGGGAGCCGAGCCAGGGAGCGGCGATCCCAGGATGAACGCTCCGCTCCCGTGCGCCGCCGCACGGCCGCAAGGTGGACGGCAGACCGACCACGAAGGAGAACATGATGCAGACACGAACCCTGGGCACCACCGGCCCCGCCGTCTCCGCGCTGGGCCTGGGTGCGATGGGCATGTCGGGCGCTTACGGCGCGGCCGACCGCGCGGAGAGTATCGCCACCGTGCACGCCGCGCTGGAGGCCGGCGTCACGCTGATCGACACCGGCGACTTCTACGCCATGGGCCACAACGAACTGCTGCTCGCCGAGGCGCTGCACGGCCGGGACCGGGACAGCTACCAGCTGAGCGTCAAGTTCGGTCAGCTGCGGGGACCGGGCCGTGAGTTCAGCGGGCAGGACGGCCGGCCCGAGGCGGTGAAGAACTTCCTGGCCTACTCGCTGACCCGGCTGGGCACCGACCACATCGACATCTATCGTCCGGCCCGGCTGGACCCGGCGGTACCGATCGAGGAGACGGTGGGCGCGATCAAGGAGATGATCGACGCCGGGCACGTCCGGCACCTCGGCCTATCGGAGGTCGACGCCGAGACGATCCGCCGGGCGCATGCCGTCCACCCTGTCGCCGACCTTCAGATCGAGTACTCCCTCCTGTCCCGCGCGGTGGAGGCGGACATCCTGCCCACGCTGCGGGAGCTCGGCATCGGCCTGACCGCGTACGGCGTCCTCGGTCGTGGCCTCATCTCTGGGCACTGGTCCGCCGGTCGGACCGCCGGCCCCGGCGACGGGCGCGCCTTCAGCCCGCGATTCTCGAGTGAGAACGTGGCACACAACCTCGCCCTCGTGGAGGCGCTGCGCCGGGTCGCCGACGCGAAGGGGTGCACGGTCGCCCAACTGGCCATCGCCTGGGTGACCGCACAGGGCGACGACATCGTGCCGCTGGTCGGTGCCCGCACCCGCGAGCGGCTGACCGAGGCTTTGCCCGCGCTGGAGGTGAACCTCACGGCCGACGACCTCGCCGAGATCGAGAAGGCGGTGCCGCCGGGAGCGGCGCGCGGCGACCGCTACCCGTCCGCGTTCATGGCCGGCCTCGGCGTCGGCAACTGAGCCCCCACATCCGTCAACGCCCCGGAGGGACCGGTAGCGGCCCCCGGTTCCGGCCCAGCGGATCAGCACGGGGATAAGGGCCGTGCCCTCATCTGCGAGCCGGGTGTAGTGTCGCAGCACTGGAAGTAGAAACGTGTGTTCACTGCCGGGCATCCACGCCGGTCGATGGAGCAGGGGCCACGCGCGCATACGCGGTTCGGACGGGCCGCCACTTCTTCACATCGAAGGAGTGCGCAGTGAAAGCCCGTCGCAATGGAGCTGCCGAGAATGTCGGCGCTCCCACCGAAGCCCCTCGTTCGCCACGTTCCCTCCGCGAAGCGGGGGTAGCCCTCGCAGGGCTGTCAGCGGTGTTTCTCTTCGAGATGCTCGACAACTCGATCCTCAACGTCGCATTGCCGACCATCGGCCGCGAGCTGTCGGCGTCGACGACTGTGCTGCAGTGGGTCACGGGCGTGTACGCCGTCGCGTTCGGCGGGCTGATGCTGGCCCTCGGCGCGCTCGCCGACCGGGTTGGCCGCCGCAAGGTCATGCTGGTCGGCCTGGTGCTGCTGGGCGTGGCAAGTCTGGCAACCGCGTTCGTCACCACGGCGCCGCAGCTCATCGCGATCCGCGTGGCGATGGGTGTCGCGGCCGCGATGACGACGCCGGGCTCCCTCGCCCTGGCGTTCCGCCTGTTCGACGAGGACGGGCTCCGCGTCCGTGCGACCACCCTGATCTCGACCGTGGGCCTGGTCGGACTTGCGATCGGGCCCACGGTGGGTGGCTTCGTGCTCGCGTTCGCTCCGTGGCAGGTACTGCTGCTGGTGAACGTGCCGATCGCCGCACTCGCGTTCATCGGCATTCGACGCGGCATCCCCGCCGACAGGGTGGACGAGCTGCACCGCGACCCGATCGATGGCACGGGCGCCCTGCTCGGCACGACCACGATCGTCCTCGCGCTGGTCGCACCCACGCTGTTCGTCGACGCGGGCACCGCATCGCCTCTCCCGTGGCTGACCACGGCAGCGGCCCTCGTGATGGCAGTGCTGTTCGTCGTCCGCGAGCGTTCCGCCCGCTTTCCGCTGCTCGACCTCGAACTCGTCGCCCGCCCACTCGTGTCGAGCGGCCTGGCGTTCAAGGCCGCCGCAAGCCTCGCGACCGCCGGCCTCGGCTACCTCGTGACCCTGCAACTCCAGCTCGACTGGGGCTGGACACCCGCTCAAGCGGCCATGGGAATGCTGCCGCAGGTCGTCGTGCTCATCGCGGGCGGTGCTCTCATCGGTCCGCTGGTCACGCGCGTCGGCCTCGACAGGACCGCCTGGCTCAGCGCCGGATCCGTCGTGTGCGGGCTCGCCGTCTACGGGCTGCTCGGCCGCTTCGGGTACGTGTGGGTCGCCCTCTCGCTCGTACTCGTGGCCGCCGGTATGCGCGTCGTCGGTGTCGTCGCCGGGACCAACGTGATGCGTGGCCTCCCGACCAACCGCACCACCATCGGAGCGGCGTTGGTGGACACCGCCGGCGAAGTCACCACCGGAATCGGCATCGCCGTCAGCGGGACCATCCTCGCAGCGCTCTTCACCGGTGATATCGCCACATCGAGCTGGAGCACTCACCAGACCACGGAGTTCCGCGAGGCGGTCACCTGGGCCGGCCTCGCGCTCACGGTCCTGGCCGCGGCGCTGGTGGGATGGGGCATCACCCGTGCCCGTCGCGCCGCGGACAGCACGACGCCATGCGTGAACGGTCAGGCCGCCTGTCCGTAGCCGTCCGCGCCAGGAACGCGAAGGAGCGAGCCCGGCCACGGTCCGCCTCGCGCGGGTCACAGCGCAATCCGTGACCCGCGCCGGGCCAACTGGTCAGCTGTGCTCAGGGCGTTCCAAGGACACCTTGGGCAGCTTCCTGGCCAAGGGTGCGGGTAGCCACCAGGCCCACTTGCCGAGCATCTGCATGACGGCGGGAACGATGAGGCATCGGATGACCACGGCGTCGAGAAGGATGGCGACGGCCAGGCCCAGTCCGAACTGCTGGAGCATGCGGTCGTCGCTGAGGACGAAGGCTCCGAAGACGAACATCATGATGGCCGCGGCCGCCGTGATGACCTTGCCGGTGGAGGCGAGCCCCTCACGCACGGATTGCGAAGGGTCTTTGGTGCGCGTCCATTCCTCGTGGATACGGGAGATGAGGAAGACCTCGTAGTCCATGGAGAGCCCGAAGACGATCGCGAAGATCAGTGCCGGGATGAAGGCTTCGATGGGGCCCGACTGGGCTCCGAACCAGCCGTACTGGAACACCAGGGTGACCACGCCCATCGCGGCGGAGATGGACAGCAGGTTCAGGATGGCTGCCTTCACGGGAATCCAGATGGACCGGAAGACCAGCAGGAGCAGGAGCGAGGAGACGCCCACGACGACGGCGACGAACAGGGGCAGCCGGGCGGCGAGTGTCTCGGAGACGTCCTGGGAGGCGGCCGTCGCACCGCCGACCAGCACCTCGGCGCCGGTGGTGTCCTCCAGGGGCGGTGCCACGTCGTCGCGCAGGCGGTGGACGAGGTCCACGGTCCCCTCGTCCTGCGGAGAGGTCGTCGGGTAGACGAAGACGGTGGACAGGGCGCCGTCCGCGGAGGGCAGCGCGGGGCTGGCGTCGGCGACGCCGACGGTGGTGGCGATCTTTGCCCGGACGGCCTGGCCGGCTTCCTGATCGCCCTTCACCAGGACGACGAGCGGACCGTTGAAGCCGGGGCCGAATCCCTCGGCGAGCAGGTCGTAGGCGTGGCGGGACGTGGTCTTCTCGGGGTCGTTGCCCGAGTCGGCGAAGCCCAGGCGCATGCCCAGGACCGGTGCCGACAGGGCCAGGAGCGCGATCACGCCGACCAGCAGGGTCGGGATCGGGCGGCGCTGCACGGCCCTTGCCATGGCGCGCCAGCGGTCACCTTCGGTCTTGCCCTTCGTGGTGGCCTTGGCCCGCTGTTTGAGGACGTGGCGTTGGATGCGCCTGCCGAACAGCGCGAGCAGGGCGGGCAACAGCACGAGGGAGGCGGCCATGGTGATGAGGACGGTGATGGCCACCGCGAGGGCGATGCCCTGCAGCGAGCCGAGTCCGAGGGCGACCAGCCCCAGCAGCGCGACGATGACCGTGCAGCCGGCGAAGAAGACAGTGCGGCCGGCGGAGTCGAGAGCCTTGCGCCCGGCTTCCGTGGGCCGGGCACCCGCCAGGAGTTCATGGCGGTAGCGGTAGAAGATCAGCAGGGCGTAGTCGACGCCGACACCGAGGCCGACGAGCATCAGGATGGGCGGGGTGAAGTCGGCGACGGTGAAGACGTGCGAGGCCAGGGCGATCAGGCCGAGGGCGCCGCCCACCGCGAACAGCGCGGTGATCAGCGGAAGCGACGCCGCCAGCAGCGAACCGAACAGCAGCACCAGGATGACCAGGGCGGCCACGATCCCGGTGAGTTCGGCGGTCGGTGCCGCCTTGTCCTCCGCGTTGCGCGCGGCCTCACCGCCCACCTCGACCTGGAGGCGCTCGGTGGCGATGCTCTGCGCGGTGTCGATGATCCGGGCGACGTCCTCCTTGGGGACCTCCTCGGTCTTGCCGTCCAGCGTGACGGACGCATAGGCGATCGTGCCGTCCTCGGACACCGCCGAGGCATCGGAGAAGGGGCTGCGTACGTCGGCGACCCCCGCCATGCCCTTCACCTCGGCCAGCATCGGTTCGATGCCGGCCTTGGCGCTCTTGATGCCGGCGGCGTCCTTGAACACGATCTCGACGCTGTCGCCCGCCTGATCACTGCCGTGCTTCTTGAACAGATCGGTGGCCGCCTGGGAACCGGTGCCCGGCAGCGAGAAGTCGTTCTTGTACGCGGCACCGGCAGCGGTGGAACCCAACGTGATGGCGGCCACGACAGCCACCCAGAGCACGAGGGCGGCCCAGCGATGACGCTGTGCCCAGCCGGCCAGGGCGCCGAACCGTCCGACGGGCGTGGACGTGCCGCCCTGTGGCCCAGGCGGGGCGAGGGACGCGGCGGAGCCGCGGGGGGAAGACATGATGCCTACCTCGAATTCGAGCGAGTGTTGCCTGGAGTCAGCGCCACGCCCACTACCGCCCCGGCGAATGCGGGTACACCGAGCGCCGGCCCGGCGAACGACCCACCGACCGTGATCGAGAACGTTCCGGCAGCGGTGACCAGCAGAATTCCGGCAGCGGTACCCACGAGTGCGCCGACGAGGGCGGCACTGATCCGGGTGGGAGTGAGGGACGACGACATGCCCTCGATCGTGCTTGCCCGCCCCCGGCCAGGGCGTCGGCCCACGGCTGACAGCTGGCCTGCACCAGCGGCAGGAGGCGGTCGCCGTGACGTACACCAGCAGATGTACGTCCACGCCGCCGCGTACCTCTCCAGCACGCACCCTCAACGCAAACACGGACATACGCCCCGGGGTTCGGCCGCTCTGCAGGCAGAATGAAGCCATGCCGCACCTCGACGTCACCCGCTTCCGCCTGCCCACGGGGCCGCGTGCCGACATGGCACTCGCCGGGGTCGTGCTGGTGCTGGCAGGGGTGGCCGAGGGGCAGCGCCTGGGCTCGAACCAGGACGCGACCGCATCGGTGATCGGCTCCTGGTTCCTGGCGGTCGCGGTGTGCGCGGCGCTGCCGCTGCGCCACCGCCACCCGGTGGAGGTGGGCTGGTTCACGGTGGTCGGCACCGGCGTCTACTACCTCCTGAGCACGGTCGACGCTCCGCTCGTCGTGATCCCGATCGCCGCGTTGTACGCGCTGGCGACCCAGGGGCGGATCCGGGCGTCGGTCGCCATGGCGGCGGTGATGGTCATCGGGGTGGGCGTGGGGACTCTGGCAGGCACCGGTGATGTCAGCGGCACCGCGGTGTTCATGCTGACCGGCTGGCTGGTGGCGGTGGTGGCTCTGGGCGCGATGCGTCACGGTCGGGTCGCCTACGCCGAGGAGGAGGCGAGGCTGCGCGCCACGCAGGAGCGGCTGCGCATCGCCCGTGAACTGCACGATGTGATCGGCCACAACATGTCCATGATCCATGTGCAGGCGTCCTCCGCCCTGCATCGGCTGCAGAAGGACCCCCGTCAGGCGCAGGAAGCGTTGACCGCCATCAAGCGGAGCAGCAAGGAGGGTCTGCAAGAACTGCGCGCCACCCTCGGCGTACTGCGCCAGGTCGACGAAGCGGCCCCCACCGCCCCCTCCCCAGGGCTGTCCAGGATCGACGAGCTGGTCTCCTCGGCAGCTCGGGCGGGCCTGAACGTACGCATCGAGCGGAGCGGAACCCACTCACCGCTGCCGGCCGCGGTGGACCTCGCTGCCTACCGCATCGTCCAGGAATCGCTGACCAACGCCGTCAGGCACAGCGGCGCCCAGCACGCCGTCGTCCGACTCAATCGCGGGGACCGGGAACTGACGCTCAGTGTCCAGGACTTCGGGCAGGGTGGGGCCCGCGTCGTGCACGGGGGCGGCAGCGGGATCGTAGGAATGACGGAACGGGCGCGCGCACTGGGCGGAACGCTGAGCGCCGAAGCCGGCAGCGCGGGCGGATTCGTCGTCCGGGCCCGGCTACCGTTCTCAGACCATCACGAGCCGATCGGCGGAACAGTTGATGATCCGAATTCTGCTGGCGGATGACCAGCGCCTTGTGCGCGCGGGGATTCGCGGCATCCTCGACGACGAGGACGACCTGCATGTGGTCGCCGAGGCCGCCGACGGGCACGCCGCCCTCGCCGCCTGCCGCGAACTGCGGCCCGACGTGGTGCTGATGGACATCCGCATGCCGGGCATGGACGGGCTCGAAGCCGCTCGTCGCATCGCCGCCGATGAGCAACTGGCGGCGGTGAAGGTGGTCATGCTGACGACGTTCGACCTCGACGAGTACGTGTACGGGGCGCTGCGGGCCGGCGCCACGGGTTTCCTCGTCAAGGACACCGAACCGGCGGAACTCCTGCACGCGGTGCGTGTGGCCGCGCGGGGCGACGCACTCATCAGTCCCTCCGTCACCCGTCGGCTCATCGCCGAGTTCGCCGAACGCCCGGACAACACCCGGAAGCCCGACCACTGCCTCGACGCCCTGACCGGCCGCGAACGCGAAGTCATGCAGCTGATCGCCGCCGGCTGCACCAACGACGAGATCGCGGCACGGCTGGTGGTCTCCCCGCTGACCGCGAAGACCCACGTCAGCCGCATCCTGGCCAAACTCGGCGCCCGGGACAGATCCCAAGTCGTGGTCATGGCCTACGAGTACCGCATGGTCAGCCCCGGCTGGCTCACGGACTGAACCCCGACCACGCCGACATCTGACACCATGCCGGCCGAGCGGAGCTGCGCATGGGGGGTCTGTCGCACCCCGGAACACCACACCCCGGAACACCGCTCCCCGGCACAGCCCGGCCTCCCACGTGATGCGCGAAGGCGGAAGACTGCCTTTGGCTTGAAGATCAGGTTCGTGTGACAGGACACCGCCCGGCCTCACCACCGTCAGGCAACGGGAGGCCGGGGCGATCGGCCGAGGCGTTCTGAGGGCTTGGCGGCCGATTCCTCTGAGCCGGCGGAGCCCGGCGCGAGGCGCCAGGTTGCCCGCAGACACCCGAGCAACAGGGAGTGGCACCCATGAAGCACATCAAGTTGGGCGACCTGGACGTTGCCCGCATCGGTCTGGGCGCCATGTCCATGTCCCACGCCTACACGGGCGCGGGCTCGGACGACGCCGAGTCGATCCGCACCCTTCACCGGGCGCTCGACCTGGGCGTCACGCTCATCGACACCGCCGAGGTCTACGGGCCGTACGCCAATGAGGAACTCGTCGGTCAGGCCCTCAAGGGTCGTCGTGACCAGGTCGTGGTGGCCACGAAGTTCGGGTTCATGTCGCACACCGGGCGCGGCGCCGGTGCTCTGGACAGCAGCCCGGCGAACATCCGCGCCGCGGTCGAGGGGTCGCTGAAGCGGCTCGGCACCGACCGTATCGATCTGTACTACCAGCACCGGGTCGACCCGGACACGCCCATCGAGGAGACGGTCGGGACGCTGTCCGAGCTGGTCGCCCAGGGGAAGATCCGTCACATCGGGCTGTCCGAAGCGGGGGTTGAGACCATCCGCCGTGCCCATGCCGTCCACCCGGTCACCGCCCTGCAGTCGGAGTACTCCCTGTGGACCCGCGACCCGGAGCCGGAGATCCTGCCGGTGCTGCGCGAGCTGGGCATCGGCTTCGTGCCCTACTCCCCGCTCGGCCATGGCTTTCTCACCGGTCAGATCCGCTCGACCGATGACTTCGCCGATGACGACTGGCGCAAGAACAATCCGCGCTTCACCGGTGAGAACTTCCAGCTCAACCTGCGCCTGGCCGACGAGGTCAAGGCCGTAGCGGACGAGGTCGGCGCCACTCCGGCGCAGGTGGCCCTGGCCTGGCTGCTGGCACAGGGCGACGACATCGCTCCGATCCCCGGCACCAAGCGGGTCTCCCGTGTCGAGGAGAACACCGCGGCCGACGCCATCGAACTGAGCGCCGAGCAGCTCGCCGAGCTCGACGGTCTGACCCCGGCCGCCGGCGACCACCACGACGAGGCGGGCACGCGGCTGCTCGGCCGCTGAGACAGCCGCCGGCATCAGGCAGCCCGGCCGGGCCAGGCGGCATCGAGCTTCGGCCAAGGTCCCGGTGCGCTGCCTTCCCCGGCACGGGTCGTCCCGGCCGGAACACCCGTCACCATGAGGGAGTCCGGCCGGGGTGGTGAGGATTGTCTTCCGGGCTGTCGAGTGTGTGTCCTCGGTCAGCGGGTCGGTGCTTCGACACCCGTCATGGCGAGGGCCTCCGGTGGAAGGCGGTCGCCATGGATGGTGATGCGGGCGACGGCGGCGTCGAGCTCCTGGAGTTCGTCGCGGCTGAACCTGACTTCTTCGGCACCGATGTTCTCCAGGAGGTGGGACAGCCTGGTGGTACTGGGAATGGGCACGATCCACGGCTTCTGGGCCAGCAACCAGGCGAGGTCGATCTGGGCGGGCGTGGCGCCCTTGCGTACGGCCCAGTCCTGGAGCAGCTGCACCAGCGGCATGTTGGCGGCGAGGTTGTCCCGGCTGTTGCGGGGGAACGCGGTCCGGCGGTCTCCCTCCGTGAAACGGGTGTACGGGCTCATCGTGCCGGTCGTGAAGCCCATGCCCAGAGGCGCCCAGCACACGAAGCCGATCCCGAGTTCCTCACAGAGCGGCAGCACGTTCTCCTCCGGTCCGCGCCACAGCGTGGAGTACTCGTTCTGGATCGCGGTGAGCGGCTGGACGGCGTGGGCCCGGCGGACGGTCCGCAGACCCGGCTCGGAAAGACCCCAGTGCAGCACCTTGCCCTGGGAGATGAGGTCCTTCACCGTGTCCGCGACGTCCTCGATCGGGACTTCGGGATCGACGCGGTGCTGGTAGAGCAGGTCGATGTGATCGGTCCTGAGGCGCTTCAACATGCCGTCGACGGCTCGACGGATGTGCTCCGGGCGGCTGTTCAGGCCGTTTCGTGCTCCGGTGTCCGGGTCGATGTCCCAGCCGAACTTGGACGCGATCACCACGTCGTCGCGGAAGGGCCGGAGGGCGTCGCCGACGATCCGTTCCGACTCGAACGGCCCGTACGCCTCGGCCGTGTCGAAGAAGGTCACCCCCTGGTCGACGGCTGTCCGGATGAGGGCGACCATGTCCTTGCGGCTGGTGACGGGGCCGTAGAGGTTGCCCGGCATGGTCTGGGTGCCGAGGCCGATGCCGGACACCTTCAGGGATCCGAGCCTGCGGTGACCGGTCTGCGTGATGGCCGCGGTCACCTGGTTACGACGGCGGCTCGGAGCCCTGCTGCCGGTGGTGGGCGACGCCGCGTACGCCTGTGGCGCCGCGGCTCCCGACACGGCCATCAGCGAGGTCGCCGCGAGTGCGGCCGCGCTCAGGAAGCCGCGACGGCCATGGTCGGTCGAGTCGCCGTTGGGCGTGCTGTCCTGTTCGTGCATGGGCTACATCCCTCGTGGTCGTCTGTTGAGAGCACCCTTGGTGCGGCATCGTCGGTGGCCAAGAAGCAGACCCTGTTGCCCTGGTGAGGTCTTGTCCCGGCCGGGACGGGGCCCCGGCGAACGGCGTCGGCCTCATCGAATGGCCGAAGTGAAGAGCGTCCGAGATGAGCACCTGGGCACTTCTTGCGGCGGTGTTCGGTCCACGTCCGTGACTTCGGATGACGCCCGCGCTCGTCCGGCGATGAGGCGTCCCGCGGTCCCGATGCTGCCGCGTGGCCAGCCTGATTCAATCAGCGTGCCCGTCGGGTTGGGAGGGCGTGCCGTGCCGGGTAACGGCAGTACCCCTCACGACCGGACAGCGCGCCGGCTGCCGATCGCCGCATAGCCGCCAGGAACCAGGCCTGCATCGAGGCGAGTTGGACAACGGCGATGTCGGACGGTGCACCCACGCGCACCGGTGGGCCCCAGACGCCGGCGCCGCGGCTCACGTACAGCTGGGTGTCGCCGTAGCGCTCCGGGCCGGCGACCGTGGGGTTGGCCAGTTCGGCCAGGAGGCTGCCCGGCCAGAGCCGGCCGCCGTGGGGGTGGCCGGAGAGCTGGAGGTCGAAGCCGGGCAACTCGGTGCGGGCGTTCTCCAGCGGGCGCAGCCCCAGAGTCCGTACGCGCATCTGACGTCAGGTCGGATCGCTGGCCTTGACCGCGGCCGCCAGACCGGGTTGGAGACGGCGGACCGCGTTGAGATGGTCGGCGGTCCAGATGATGCGGACCGCCGTGTCGGTGGCCCAGCCGTCCTCGCCACGCAGATCGTGACGGACGGAGCCGACCAGGCCCGCCTCGGCGCCGGGGTTGCGGGGGAGGGGCTCGGGAACGGAGTCGCGGCTGCCCAGCCCGGCGGCCAGGTCCTGGTACCAGCCGGTCACTCTGCCGGCCGACCCCAGAAGGACAAGGCCTGCGTCGGCCCGATCCGCTTCGGTGGGCTGATCGTCGGCGCGTTGCCACAACCCCAGTACGGCGTCCGCCGCGAGGCGCAGTGCGACGACTCCGGTGACCAGAGTGGTCATGTCGGCGAGGGGGACGGGCTTGGCACCCCGTTCGGCCAGATAGCTGCGGAAGGCGTCGTCGAGTCGTCGGGCGGCCGCGGCCGCCTGGCGGCTCTCCTGCAAGGGGGCGTGGCCGGAAGCGGTCCGGGCACCGCACCTGCCGACCGCGTACCGCACGGCTGCGGCGAGATAGCGGGCGCTGTCCGTGTACGCGGCGGCCAGGGCCCGGTCGACCGCTGCCGCCGCACCGCGAGGCCAGAAGAACAGGCCCACCAGCACGCTCACCGCGCAGCCGATGCCGATGTCCTGGATGCGCAGCAGGACGATGTGCCAGTCCGGGTCCTGGCCGATGTTGAACAGGACGACCAGGGTGATGGTGAAGGCGGCCTGTCCGGCGGCGAAGGAGACGGCGGACGGCGCGATACCGGCGACGAGGATCGCGACAGGAAGCAAGAACCACAGCACGGTGCCGTGGTGACCGATGAGCTGCAGCAGTCCGGCCCCGATGAGCGAACCCACGAGCGTGCCGCCGAGGGCCCTGACCGCGTTCTGTCCGGTGTTGAGCGCGTTCGAGCGCAGCACCGACAGGGTTCCCAGCAATACCCAGAACGAGTGCTGGACGCTCATGAGGTTCGCCAGAGCGACCGCGATACCGAGTCCGATCGCACCTCGGAGGCTGTTGTGCAGCCAGACCGAGTCCGACTGGAGGTGGGCGGCGGCCCGCTCACGGGCGGAGGCCAGCGGTTCGGTCACGGCACCTGGCTCGCGGCCGAGCAGCCGCTCCAGCCAGCCGCGCCGCTCGGCGGCCGAGGCAAGGTCCACGTTCGCAGCGGTCTGAAGCGTGGCGAACCCCAGTTCCTGGGCGCGGAAAGAGGCGTCCAGGGTCTCGATGAAGGCGCGGATCTCCCACTCCGTGCGGGGCCGCTCGTGCACGGGCAACCGAGTGGTGGCGCGGTGTTCCATGCGCTCCAGGCCCACGCGGAGGTCCGCCGCGGCAGCCTGAAGCGTGTCGGGTGAGGCGTGTGGGGTGTCGAGCAGATCAGCCGAGTGCTCCAGGACCGTGGCGACGGCTCGCCGTACGGCGAGGGCCTCGGGGTCGCAGGCGCTGTCGTCGGAGAGCGGCCCGCTGTCGGCCACGATGGTGCTGAGCCACGTCAACTCGTCGACGAGGCGGACGATCGCACGGGAACCGGTCGACAGTCCTGTTGGCCGGTAGGGGGTTGCGTCGAAGGCGGTGCGCAGGTCGGCCGCGGCGTCGGCGGCCTCTTCGGTGACCGCCTGGTGCTGCTCGGTGCCTCTCGCGTCGCCCTGCTCGCCGGTCGACCGGGCGGCATCGGCGCGCAGCTGTGCGGCGGCGGCGCGGCAGACCCGGGCGGCCGGCGCGCTCAGCGGATCGGCGGCGGGCCGGGGCCAGAGCACGGAGACCGCGAGCATGGCGGCGATCGAGGCAAGCCCCGCACCCGCGAGCCTCTCGGGAAGCTCCGACAGCGGCGCGGGCGAGGTCACCGGGAGGATGAATGCCAGAAGCAGTGCGGTCGCCGCCCCCGCGAGTACGGAGCTGACCGCACCGGAGAACAGCACCAGGAAGCCGACGACGACAGTGCCGACGATCGCCGGCCACGTGTGTCCGGCCACGAGCGTGCCGAGACAGATCAACACGCTCCAGGCCACCGCCAACCCGAGGTGGGCCCGAAGCCGTTCCACCAGCGAGCCGCTGAAGTCCACCAGGAGCAGCATCGAGAAGGCACCGAACGCGGCGAAGGTCGCCATTGTCGACGAGTGGATCACTTGACTGCACAGCGCGAACAGCGCCGGCATCACCAGCGCGGTTCGGGTGGCACGGCGTGTTGCGGCCAGCTCCGGATCATGATCGAGGAACCACTCACGGAACCGCGTCGGCCACATCCGCCACCGCTTCTGCATGCCGGCCGCACTTCCTGTCGATGGGATGCCGGGTACCCAGGTGAGCGCGGGAAGACCGTCCTGAACCGCTGACGTCCGTCGGGCGTTGTCGAGGTGCGGTGGCCGCTGCCGGTGGCCGTCATCGACTCACGACTGGGCTCGCCGAACTCCTCACCTTGCCGTCGCGGGCCTGGACCAGGCCGAAGCCCTCGGTGGCGTGCAGGGTCTGGCCGCCCGAGTGCCGGTGCCAGGCGGTGCGGGCGCAGGGGGCGAAGCGCACCACCCCCGCCCGGAGCCGCGAGGGCGCCTCTCCCTCCGCGATCATGTCCACCCAGGCGTCGCCGGCGAACCGCTGGGCAGGTCCCTTCGACGATGGCTGCCTCTCGAGGAATTTCATACCGCCTCGGCGCTCCTACTCGGCTTCTTCGATGATGGCCTTCAACTGCGTGAGAGCTCCCATTTCGCTGGGCCATCCGGCGTAGAAGGCCACATGGGTGAGGGCTTCGACGAGTTCGTCACGTCGCCGAACAGCACCCCTTCGTGCGGCTGTCACACTGAGGGGTGTGGCACGTGAGCAGCAGGAGAGAAACAGCGGCACCGAGCTCGGGCGCTTTCTGCGTGCCCGTCGGACGGAGGTCAGCCCCGAAGAGGTCGGCCTCAAGGCCGGCCCGGGAATGCGCCGGACGCCGGGGCTGCGACGGGAGGAGCTGGCCACCCTCGCCGGGGTGAGTATCGACTACTACGCCCGCTTGGAACGCGGCAGGGAGAGCCACCCCAGCCCTGCCGTCCTGGATGCCCTGGCGCATGCGTTGCGGCTCGGGGAAACCGAGCACAAGCACCTGCACGACCTTGGTCTGCGTGCCGCCCGCAGGCTGTCTCCGAACCAGAGCGTGCCCAGCCGCTCCGTGGACCCCGGTACCGACTTCCTGCTCGAACACCTGCGGCCCTTCCCGGCCCGGGTGCTCAGCCGCACCATGGACCTGCTCGCCTGCAACCCGGGCGGACTGCGGACACTGACCGGGATCGAGCGCTGGCCCGTCGAGCAGCGCAACATCGCGAGGTACGTCTTCCTCCACCCCATGGCTCGCGAGCTCTTCCCGGACTGGGAGGTGATGACTCGTGGCTGCGTCGCCCGACTGCGTGCCCTCGCCGGCACCGACCCCGACGCTCCCGACCTCACGGAGCTCGTCGACGAACTGCGCCTCAAGAGCCCAGAGTTCACGCAGCTGTGGGAGTCCTACGACGTGAAGGCATTCGCCCAGGGGAGTAAGACCATGCAGCACCCCGAAGTCGGAACGCTCACCCTCCACTACCAGTCCCTGCTGATCGAGGGCACCCCCGGGCATCGCCTGGTGACGTACTACGCCCTGCCCGGCACGCCGGACTACGACGCCGTGGTCCTCCTCGACCAGGCGGATCAAGATCGCGGTGCGACCTCCGCCGAGCAGCACCCGGGCTGAGCAGCAGGCGTTCGGAGCCGATGACGCCGACAGGGTTCGCGACGGCGGAGACGGGACGCCGGATTGCTCAGCCCGTCATGGCGAGCGCCGTGTACATGTGGCCAGGCGACTTGCAGGGGTTCGACGATCTTGCGCCCGGGCCGCGGTCTCCGTCAGGTGAGTTCCAGCAGACCTCGGCGGACCGCCTCGGAGACCGCTGCCGCCCTCTTGTCGACGCCGAGCTTCCGGTAGATGCGCACCAGGTGGGTCTTGACGGTCGCCTCGCTGAGGTACAAGGAGTCCGCGATGGAGCGGTTGCTGTGACCGTCGGCCATCAACCGCACGACCTCCCTCTCACGCTGCGTCAACTCCGGTACAGGGCTGACGACTTGCCCGACGAGGTCTCCGACCACCTCCGGCGCGAGGCCCATGCCACCCACGGCGGCGCTCCGCACGGCGCGGAACAGGTCCTCCGGCGGCCCGGCCTTGAGCACGTAACCGCGGGCGCCGGCTTCCAGCGCGCGCACGACCTCGGCGCGTCCGGAGTAGCTGGTCAGCATCACCACGGGTGTGCCCGGAGCCTCGGCGGCCAGCCGGCGGACCGCTTCGACGCCGTCGATTCCGTGACGCGTGCCCGCGAACCGCAGATCCATCAGTACGACGTCGGGTGTCAGCTCGACGGTGAGGCGGACGGCCTCTTCACCGCTGCTCGCCTCCGCGATCACGCCGAGGTCCGCCGCACCCTCCAGCAGGGCTCGCAGGCCGGCCCGTACGACCGCGTGGTCGTCGGCGATCAGCAGGCGCAGCGATGGCGCCGTCATCGGACTGCCGCCGAGGCGATGGCCACCGGCAGGCCGGGCCTCGCGCGGGCGGGGACACTGGCCCTGATCCGTGTGCCACGGCCCGGCGCGCTGTCGATGTCCAGATCACCGCCGTTCATACGAAGCCGCGCTCGGGCGGCGGGGAGACCGAACCCCCGATCCGACCGGACCGCCCCACTGATGCGGGCCGGGTCGAAGCCGACCCCGTCGTCGCTCATGTCCAGTTCGACGCGGTCCGCCTGATGGCGCAGCGTCACCAACAGGTTCGTGGCGTGCGCGTGGTCGCGGACGTTCGCCATCGTGCCCTGTGCCACGCGGAACAAGGTGGTGGCGGCCTGTTCGTCCAGCTCGGGGCGATGGGTTCCGACCGAGCGGAACTGCACGCGCACCGCGGCCTCGGCCTGCTGCGCCTGGTCGCACAGCAGCCGCAGGGAACCTTCCAGCCCGGCTTCGGCCACAGTGGACGGAGTGAGGTCCTGGATGATGCGCCGGGTCTCGGTGAGCCCCGCGTCCAGGCCGTCGGTGACCGCGCGCACCCGGGTGCGCGCCACATCGGGCCGCTCCTCCCAGTCCCGCTCGGCCGCCTGCAGCAGCATCAGGCTGCCGGACAGTTCCTGGGCGAGGGTGTCGTGCAGGTCGCGGGCGAGGCGCGCGCGTTCCTCGAGCACACCGGTCCGATGCCGCTCGTCCGCCAGCACATCACGCGTGCCGCGCAGTTCCTCGACCAGACGCTGCCGCTCCGTGACGTTGCGCTGCTGCGCGCGGTAGAGAGCCACGGTGCCCCAGACGGCCGCCACCGGGATCAGCACCATCTCAGCGTCGAATCCGCCCGCGGTCCTGGTGAGTTGACCGATCAGCAGGAGGGTGATGGCGGCCACCGCCGCCACGGAGGCCCGGTGCCCGAGCACGCCCAGGGCCACGCACGCCAGCGGTACGGCGCACCAGACGTAGGCGCCGGTCAGGGGCGGCGGAGTCAGGAGGACGAGGATCGCCCATTGGAGGAGGAGAGCGGCGACCCAGGAGTGCCGGGCGAACGTGCCCAGGCTGTTCCACAGCGCCAGCCCAGCCGCGTACGTCACGGCGAGCAGCCCGCTGACGATCACGATGTCCCAGCACAGCGAGATGTTCAGACGGGCGAGGCGGACCATCGCGGCACCGACGACGAGGAAGAACACCAGGTGTGGTGCCTGCCTCGGGCCGAACCGGCTGCGGCTACCCGCCGCCGGGGCCTGGGCAAGGCCGGGGTCGGACACGACGAACCCCCTGGATGAATGATCCACTGGGACAGGGCGTCCGAGTCTATCCGCCGCTTGTATGGCCGATGTGAAGAGTGGGGCTGCCGTTCCGTTGGGCTGTGGAGCACTGGACCGGCAGCCCCTCGACGGTCAGGCTCCGGGGTGCAGTCCGAGCCAGCCGGGCGTGGGGTCGCCCTTGACCTCGCCGAAGTACAGGGCGAACGTCTGCTTCCAGCGCTCCACCTCGGCGCGGTCGGCCATGAAGCGGGGGAAGCCGTCCACGTGGGCGTTGGGGTACTCCCAGATCTGCTTCAGGCCGGCCGGGGGAGTGACGTCGGTGCGTACCGACCAGCCGTTGAAGGACTGCTGCTGGTGTTCGGTGGACAGCTGCCAGTTGAGGAAGAGCTTGGCGGCCGTGGAGTTCTTGGCCTGCTCCAGGATCGCGGCGCGCTGGCCCCAGGCCATGAACGGGTGCCGTGCGTCGATCGCGAACGTCACAGGAGACGAGCCGGCGGCCGAGCCCGCGGTGCCGACACCGATCGTCTTCCGGCCGCCGAAGACGGCGTCGCCCGGGGAGTTGCTGCCCCGCGCGAACTGCACGTCCTGGGCGGCGAGCTCGGCCACCCAGTCCCAGCCGTACTTCTGGGCGTACAGCGCGTAGAGGTACAGGACCGCGTCGTCGTCGTGCGGGTACGACGAGGCGATCCTGCCCTTCCACTTCGGGTCGACCAGGTCTCGCGGGGTGAGCCGCGCACCCGAACCGACCGCGGCCGTGTTGTACATGAAGCTGAAGGCGATCGCGCCCGTGGCGACCCACGCGCCCTGCGGATCCCTGAACTTGTCGTAGACCTTGGAGAACCCGGCGGGCTTGTAGTGCAGCAGGCGGCCCAGCCGCTTCCAGCGGTCGAAGTCCTGAAGGGTCTGGAACTGCACGACGTCGGGAACGAGGGTGTCGGTGGCGAACTGGTTGTCGACACGCACGTCGTGGTACTTGCTGTAGTCCACGATCAGTGTCAGGTCGATGTCCGGGAAGCGGTCCTTGAAGGCGGCCTTGGTGCCGTCCTGCTGGGTCGGGGTGTCGCCACCGGCGTAGACGACGAGTTTCCCGCCCTCCGCGAGGGCGGCACGGTAGAGCTCGTCGAGTGTCCTGGTCTCCTCGCGTCCGCTCGAGCGCCGTGACGCGGCGGGAGAGGCCGACGCCGGAACCGCTGAGGCACCGAACGCGCCGGCACCGAGGGCGGCACCGGCACCGACGGCAAGGACACGTCGTCTGCTGGGCAAGTTGGGCATGGTGAGGAGACCTCTCTCAAGCGGATGGTTCTCAGGGCCCGGGCGCCATGGACGATCGTCATTCTGGTGCGGCCGAGATCGTCTTCGCGTCGTCCGTACGGCGCGAAGAGGCTTCCCGGAGGTGGAAACGGCGTTCAACCGAACGGTTGAACGCCGCGCTGCCCGGACCCGGAAATGCCGGTCTGCTCCGGGGGAGGAGCGGTGGTCCGGCGCGGCACCAGCGAGGGGGAGAGCTTGACCTGGACCGGCGCCTTGTGACGGTCGGCGATCCGCTCCAGGAGGAGGCGTGCGGCGTTGCCGCCGATCTCGTGGCCCGCCTGGTCGACGCTCGTCAGTGAGATCGGACCGAACGAGGCGAACGTCGTGTTGTCGTAGCCGGCCACCGAGATGTCACCGGGAGCGGACAGCCCGGCTTCGGTGAGCGCCTCCAGGACACCCATGGCGACGATGTCCGCACCGGCGAAGACAGCCGTGGGCCGACGGAGGCGTGCGAGCAGTTCCCTGGCGCCCTCGTACCCGCCCTGCTGGGTGTAGGTGGTGGAGACGATGTCGATCTCCTCCTCGAGGCCGAGGGCCCGCATGGCACGCCGGTACCCGTCGGCACGCTGGGCGTTGGGCATCTCCGCGATGCGTGTCGGGTCGGTTTCGTGGTGCTCGATGTGGGCGATCCGGCGGTGCCCGAGATCGGCGAGGTGACCGACGACCAAGGACGCGCCCGCCACGTCGTCGTCCGTCACGGTGTCGTACACCGGCGAATGCCCATGGCGGCCGACGACGACGGTCGGGACGACGGAGGCGACATGCTCGAGGTGGGCCCGCTGTGACACGGGTGCGATCAGGACGAGGCCGTCCATTCCCCGGTCGATCATGGCTTCGGTGACCCGTGCTTCCTCCGGCTCCCCGTTGCAGCCCGGGCCCAGGAAGACCTGGTAGTCGGTGTCCGCGAGCCGGGCGGTGATCCCGTCCAGGATGTCGGGGAAGAAGGGGTTGCGGATGTCGGGCAGCATCACGCCGATGGTGTACGTCTGCCCGCGGAGGGCCCTGGCGCCCGCATGCGGCCGGTAGCCGAGCTCGTCGATCGCGCGGCGTACCTTCGCCCGCATCTCGGGGCTGGCTCCGTACGCGTTGCGCAGCACCTTGGACACGGCGGTCGTGGACACCTGGGCGTGTCGTGCGACGTCGACGATGGTGACGCGGCGGCGTGGTGCTTGCGGCTCCATCCGGTTCCTCTCCCCTTGGGCAACGTTGCCGCAGAGTGTACGTACGAGTCAGCGGCTCGGCAGGTTCCTCGCGAGGGCTGCGCCGTTTCTCCGGCGTAACAATCGTGCAGCGTGCGCGGCATCTTGACGTCACGCGGGACGCTCTCTAAGGTCTGGCCACACCTTGTGGGAAACGTTACCCATCAGCGCTACAAGTGATCCGGCACCGCGTCGGTTCAGCCCGTCCCGCGACGAAGCAGCGACAGTCGCTCCTCCCTCAGTCCAACCAACCGCAGTGTCGACCCGACCGTCAGTTTGAAACGTTTCAGGAAAGGAGGTGCGTCGGTGACCCTCGCTCCGAACGAGCACCTTCCGGACCAGGACCGGCCGCCGGACGTGGAGCCACCTCCACGAGTACGACGGGCGCGTGCCATGCCGCCCTGGTGGTTCGCGCTTCCCGCCCTGGTCCTGTTCGCCTTCGTCGTCCTGGTGCCGAGCATTCGCGGTGTCTACTACGCCTTCACGGACTGGGACGGCCTGGACCCCAGCTTCTCCTTCGTGGGCCTGGACAACTTCGCCGACATGGTCCGCGATCCCGATGCGGTGCAGGCGATCCGGCACACGCTGCTGATCGCCGTGTCGATCACCGTCATCCAGAACGCGCTGGGCCTGCTGCTGGCGCTCGGAGTCAACTCGGCCATCAAGTCCCGGAACCTGCTCAGGGTCTTCCTCTTCGCTCCGGCCGTGATCACACCGATCGTCACCGCGTACCTCTGGCGCAACCTGCTCAGTCCCGACGGCGCGGTCAACAGCCTGCTGGGCGCGGTCGGTCTGGACGGCTGGCGGCAGGACTGGCTGGGCAGTCCGCAGGTCGCCCTGTGGTCGGTGGTCGGCGTGATCGTCTGGCAGTTCGCGGGCTACTCCATGGTCATCTTCCTGGCGGGGCTCCAGTCGGTGCCCAAGGAGGTGCACGAGGCGGCGGCCATCGACGGGGCGGGCCCGGTGCGGCGCTTCTGGTCGGTCACGCGGCCCCTGCTGGCTCCGGCCCTCACCATCAACCTGATGCTGTCGATCATCGGCGGGATCAAACTCTTCGACCAGGTCTACGCCTTGACGGGTGGTGGACCGGGACACGCCACCGACACCATCTCGACGCTGATCTACAAGGACGCCTTCACGCTCGGCGAGTTCGGTTACAGCATCGCGCTCGCGGTCGTCCTCACGATCATCGTGGCGGTCGTCTCGGCCGGACAGTACCTGGTGCTGTCCCGCAACGAGAGGGCCGCGTCATGAGCCGCTACCGTCCGCGCACTCTTGCCCTCGAACTGGCGATGATCGCGGCCGCCCTCTTCGTGGGCTTCCCCGTGTACGTACTGGTCAACCTCGCTGTGCGGCCGGCGTCGGACACGTCCTCGCCGATCAGCCCGACCACCTCGCCGACCCTGGACAACTTCTCGCAGGCGTGGCAACAGGGCTCGCTGGGCGGGGCGTTGGGCAACAGCGTGCTGGTGACGGTCTGCAGTGTGGCCGTCGTGCTGGCCGTCTCCTCGCTCGCCGCGTATCCGCTGGCCCGCGTCACGGCACGCTGGTCACGCGGCACGTACCTGCTGGTCCTCCTGGGCCTGGTCCTGCCCTTCCAGCTCGCCTCGCTGCCGCTCTACCAGACCATGCGGGACCTCGGTCTGCTCGGCACCCCCTGGGCCCTGGTCCTCTTCTACTCCGGCCTGCAAGTGCCGTTCACCGTCTTCCTCTACGTCGGCTTCCTGCGCGCTCTGCCACGCGACTTCGAGGACGCGGCCCTGATCGACGGCTGTACACCGCTGCAGGGCTTCCGCCACGTGGTGCTGCCGATGCTGAAACCGATCACTGTGACGGCCCTGGTGCTCAACACCGTCGCCATCTGGAACGACTTCTTCACCCCGCTGCTGTACCTCAGCGGAAGCGCACAGCAGACCATGCCGGTCGCGATCGCCGGCTTCGTCGGCCAGTACGTCACGGACTGGAACCTCATCTTCGCCGCACTGGTGATCAGCATCCTGCCCGTCCTGCTCGTCTACTTCCTGTTGCAGCGCAGCATCATCAACGGCTTCGCGGGAGGGCTGAAGGGATGACCCATGTGTCCCACCCGACCACCACGGCCGTGGCCTCTTCTCCGAGGGAGACATCATGAAGACACGCATACCGACGGTCCTGCCGGCCGTCGTGACAGCTGGGGCCCTTCTTGCCGCCTGCAGTGGCGGCACCGAGGCGGGTGACTCCGGTGGCGGTGGTTCCAAGACCCTGACGCTGGCCTCGGTCGACCAGGGCTCGGTCGAGGACGTCGTCAAGGCTTTCGAGAAGGCCAACCCGGGCGTCAAGGTCCGCTACACCACCAGCGGCGCCGACCAGTACCAGCAGCAGATCCGGACCCAGTTGTCCTCGGGCACCGCACCCGACGTGATGTCGGTCTGGCCCGGCAACGGCAACCCCGGCGCCACCTACGTCCTCGCCAAGCCCGGCTACCTGCGTGACCTCTCGGACCAGCCATGGGCCGCCAAGATGCCCGACGCGATCAAGAGCGTCGCCCAGTACGAGGGAAAGACCTACAACGCCATCTTCGGGCAGAACGGCATCGGCGCGGTCTACAACCAACAGGCACTGGAGAAGGCCGGTCTCACGCCCCCGGACACCTGGAAGGACCTCCTGGAGTTCTGCCGGGCCGCGAAAGCCAAGGGAACCCCCGCCTTCGCACTGGGCAACCAGGACAACTGGGTGACCCAACTCGTCCAGTACGCGCTGGTCGCCACGACCGTCTACGGCGACGACCGCGACTTCGACAAGAAGATGCAGGCCGGCCAGGCCACCTTCGCACAGTCGCCGTGGACCACCGCCCTGGACAAGTACCTGACGATGGAGAGGACCGGCTGCTTCCAGAAGAACCCACTGGGCACCAACTACGAAGCCAGCCAAGGCCTCGCCGCCACCGGCAAGACGCTCGGCATCGTCCAGGGCAACTGGGTGATCGCCCTCCTCAAGGGAAAGAACCCGAAGGGCACGTTCACGTTCAAGGCGCTGCCGGCGACCGACGACCCGTCCGCGACGATCGTCCCGGCCGCGGCGGGTGCGGGCTACGGAGTGAACGCCAAGGCGAAGAACAAGGACCTCGCGCTGAAGTTCGTGAACTTCGTGATGTCTCCCGAAGGCATGAACCTGTTCGTCAAGAAGCAGGGCGGTCTGCCCTCCCTGCCCGACACAGGCTATGCGGTCGACCCGTCCCTGACCGAACTGTCCAAGTTCATCACGGAGGACCGCACGGTGCCGTTCATGGACCAGCTCTGGCCCAACCCCAAGGTGCAGCAGACCATGCTCAGCGGCCTCCAGGAGATCTTCAGCGACCAGTCCACGCCGGAAAAGGTCCTCAAGGAAATGGATGCCGACTACAAGGCCGGGAGCTGACCCCGGGGCAGTCGGCTGTGTGGGCGACCGTTCACATTCCCTCAGGAATCATCGAATCAACGGAGGTTTGGCATGTCCCGCATACCGGGCGGAGCGTTGAGCCGTAGACAGGTGGTCGGCACCGCGGCCGTCTCCGCGGCAGGACTGGCGCTGCCCACCGTCCCCGGCCTCACTCAGGAGGCCTACGCCGACGAGGAGGGCGACAGACACGGAGCGAGGGTCACCGGTCTCGCCGTCGACGGACGCGAGGACAACCCGCTCGGCGTCGACGACCCCGCCCCGCGCCTGAGTTGGCGGGTCGCGGGTGTCGGCGCGGGATGGACTCAGGCCGCCTACCGGATCCGCGCGGCGCGCACTGAGCGGGATCTCGACAGGGGCCGTCTGCTGTGGGACAGCGGCAAGGTCCGCTCCTCGGCCCAGACCGACGTGGCATGGCACGGTCCCGCACCGTCCTCGCGCGACCGGATCGTCTGGCAGGTGCGGGCGTGGAGCACCAAGGGCGACCCGACACCGTGGAGCCCTCCCGCCTCATGGGAGTTGGGGCTCCTCAAGCGCTCCGACTGGGGCAGGGCCCGGTGGATCGAGTACCCGGGCCGAACCGTCGACCAGCCACTGCCGGTGTTCGCCCGCGCCTTCCGGGTGGACAGGCGTAGGGGGAAGATCGTCAGGGCGAGGCTGTATTTGTCCGGTGTCGGACTGCACGTGACCCGGCTCAACGGCAGGCCCGTCACCGACGAGGTGCTCGCCCCGGGCAACTCCAACTACCAACTCTCCACCGAGTACCGGGTCTTCGACGTCACCGGCCTCATCCGCGACGGCGACAACACCCTGGGCGTCGAACTTGGCCACGGCACAGCGCTGGTGACCCGGTCCGTCACGAATCCCACGACCGGCCGCACCGCCCCGTACAGCTGGTGGCAGAGTCAGTTCAAGGGCAGCGGGAGCCTCCTCGCACCCGCCGCCCGTGGCGCCACCACCATCAAGGTCAACAACGTGGCCAACTACCACGTCGGCGGCACCGTCAACATCGACACGGGCGACGGCGGCGAGCGCCTGGAGTCACGCACGATCACCGCGATCGGCACCGCGGGCGCCGACGGCACCGGCATCACCTTCGAGCCCGCACTGGCCTCCGGACACGAGAGCGGTGCCGCCGTCACCGGCTCCGGCAACCCGCTCGCGAGCACCGATCCCAGCGCGGGCGCCGCCGTCACACCACGTCTGATCGCCCGCCTGGAACTCACGAAGGACGACGGCACGGTCGAGACCGTGGTCAGCGACCGCTCCTGGAAGACGGCTCTCGGCCCGACCACCACCGCCAACTGGTACTCCGGATCCGACTACGACGCACGCCGCGAGCAGCCCGCCTGGACCGCCCCCGGCGCAGACCTCCGTGCATCGGCGAGACGGCGGGACGGTACGGCAATGGGCTGGGCCGACGCCGGAATCGCTCCGCCACCCAATCGCACCACCGAGCTGGTGTGGCGCGTGGCCGAGCCGCTCAAGGTCGTCGACACACTGCGTCCGGTCAGCGTCAAGCAGCCGCAGCCCGGCGTGTGGGTCTTCGACTTCGGGCAGAACTTCGCCGGCTGGCCACTGCTCCGGCTCGACGGCTCCCTCCCGGCCGGCACCACCGTCAAGCTGTACCCCGCCGAGTCGCTGAACGCCGACGGCACCGTCAATCAGGCGTCCATCATGGGTGGTGGCGCCGCCCGTGGTACCAACGTGTTCGCCGCCTACACGACGTACGGCGACAAACGAGGCGAGCGGTGGCACCCGCAGTTCCACTACTTCGGCATGCAGTGGCTGCAGGTGACCGGCCTGCCCGCGGACTACGTACCGACCCGGGACACGGTCACCGGCCTGCAGATCCACGCGGACGTGCCGTCCGCCGGTTCCCTGCGGACCTCCGACGACCGGATCAACCGCATTCACCGCATGGCCCGTTACTCGATCATGAGCAACACCATGTCCACCTTCACGGACTGCCCCGGCCGCGAGAAGCTCGCCTATCCCGCCGACTACGTGCAGCCCTTCGGCTCCCTGCACCGCACCTTCGGATACGCGGCCTACCTGCGCACCATGCAGCGCCACCTCGTGGAGGGGCAGTCCAGGGCGGGCGACAACATCGGCAACGTGGCGCTCAAGGCCCCGGTGTACGACTGGGGTTACACCGGCCGGTTCGGCGACGAGATCAACTGGGGCAACGGCATCGTCCTGGTGCCCTGGCTGTCGTACGAGACGTACGGCGACACGCAGACGATGCGCCGCTACTACCCCCAGATGCAGGCCTTCCTCAACTACATCAGGACGAAGAAGGCCGGCACAGGAGCAGACGCCTACATCGTGGACGCGGCCCTGGCCGACTGGATCGCCAGTGAGAACACCTCGGGCCGCATCACCGGAACCTGGGGCTACCACCAGATCGCCGACCGCATGGCCCGGATGGCAGCGCTGATCGGGCGCGACGGGGACGCGTCCGAGTACCGCAACCTCGCTGCCAACATCAAGGACGCGTTCAACGACGCCTTCTACAACGAGGCGCTCGGCCGCTACACCGCCGCGGGTGACCAGAGCAGTGCCGGGGCGACCCAGGCCGCGCAGGCGCTCGCGCTGGACGAAGGCCTGGTACCGGAGAGCGAACGCGAGAGGGTTCTCGACGCACTCGTGGAACTCGTCCGCGCCCACCAGCCGTTCGGCGGCGGACCGCATTTCAGCGGCGGCACCATCGGTCTCGCGCCGATCGTCAAGGCCCTGCACGAGGGTGGCCGCGACGACGTCCTCTGGGAAGTCCTCCAGGAGGACACCCGACCGAGCTACGGCTACTTCATGGCACCCACCACCGCCAATCCCGGCGGCCTCACGACCATCCCCGAGCAGTGGGACATGGGCAACTCCAAGAACCACATGATCCTGCTGCAGATCGAGGAGTGGTTCCACAGCGGACTGGCAGGCATTCGCCAGGCACGTGGTACGGCCGGCTACCGCGAACTGGTGATCGACCCTCGACCGGTCGGCGGACTCACCCATGTCGAGGGCAGCTACCGCACCCCGTGCGGCGTGGTGTCCGCGCAATGGACCCGTAAGAACGGCAGGTTCCGACTCGACGTGGAGCTCCCGCCCAACACGACGGCGGAAGTCCGGGTGCCCGCGGGGGGTGGCACAGTCCAGGCGGCCGGAGACGGCGCGGCGTTCCGGGGAATGCGAGGCGACCGAGCCGTCTACGTCGTCGCCTCGGGCAGGCACACGTTCACCGCCCGCGACACCGCGTAGCTCCGTGGCTCCGTGGCTCCAAGAGATTTTCAGCGAACCGTCCATGCCCGAGCGGCCGTTCACCTGTGGCCGCACAACCGAAAGGCAGATGGGTGCACCATGAAGCGCGCAGTGGAGACGGCGCCGACCGCGATGTCAACGAGGGTGTCCCTCTTCGTGGAGACAGGAGCGGAGTTCGTCGTCGAACCGTGCTCGCCGCGACCGCCGGCGCCGTGCCTGTAGTGGTGGGCGCCGTGGGAGGCGGAACGAATGCGGCGGCAGCGGCCCCCGGAGAAGCCGACACGGTGACGGGGCTGACCGCGGAGCACCGCAGGGATCCTCTGGGCGTGGACGCCGATCGCCCGCGCTTCGGCTGGCGCATGCGGTCGTCCGCCCGTGGCCGGAGCCAGGGGGCGTACCAGATCCTCGTGGCGAGTTCACCGGACAAGCTGACCGTCGCCCGCGCGGACGTCTGGGACAGCGGCCGTGTCCGCTCCGCCGATTCCGTGGCCGTGCGCTACGCGGGCAAACCGCTGCGCGCCTCGACCCGCTATCACTGGACCGTCACCGTATGGGACGCCGAAGGCCGCCCGGTGGGAACGGCGTCCCCCGCGTTCTTCGAGACCGGACTGATGAGCACCGACGGCGTTCGTGGATGGGAGGGCGCCCAGTGGATCGGGATGAAGGGCAAGACCCCCAACTCGGCAGGCGCGCCGATGCTGCGGAAGGAGGTGGAGCTCAAGGACGCTGGCTCCGGAAGGAATCTACCGCGGGTTCGCGAGGCGCGACTGTACGTCTCGGCTCTTGGCGTCTACGAGGCCTGTGTCAACGGACGCCGTCTGACCGTGCCGCAGGACGGCGGCACGACGACCGAACTGCTGCCCCCGGGCTGGACGAACTACGACGCGCGTCTCAACTACCTGACCTACGACGTCACGGACCTCGTGACGAGGGAGTCGGACGTCACCCTCGCGGTCGTCCTGGGCAACGGCTGGTACAACGGCCGGATATCCGACGGCAGTACGTACTACTCGCAGGACGGCAACGTCCTGGCCGTCAAGGCCAAGCTGTTGATCCGGTACACCGACGGGACGGCCCAGACGGTCGTCACCGAGCCGGACGGCGGCTGGAAGGCCACGGACAGCGGCCCGTACAGGGCGGATGACATCTACGACGGCCAGACCTACGACGCCCGGATGGAACTCCCGGGCTGGACGGCGCACGGGTTCGACGACTCCGCCTGGTCGGACGTGGAACGTGTCGCGTTCGACGACAAGTATCCCGACGTGCAACTCCTCGCCTACCCGGGCGAGACCGCCCGCCTGATGCCGAAGTGGGATCGCCGTCCGGAGTCGATCACCGTCGCCACGGGGGTGACCGGACAGGACGGGAGCCCCAACGGCAAGGGACGCATCGTCGTGGACCCGGCCCGGACGGTGACCGATCCCGCGAAGGCGGCCAACGCGTCCGTGACAATCGGCAGTGGCGAAACCGTCGTCTTCGACATGGGCCAGAACATGGTCGGCGTGGCCCGCTACCGACTGCGCGGACCGGCCGGAGCCCGGGTCGAGTTCAGGTTCGGCGAGATGCTCAACGACGACAGTGCCGGCGCGGACGGCCCCGAGGGCTCCGTCTACCGGGCCAACCTCCGCAGTGCCAAGGCCACCAGCACGTACATCCTCAAGGGCGACCGGAACGGAGAGACCCACCAGGACTCCCTGACCTTCTACGGCTTCCGCTACGTGTCCGTCACCGCGACGGACACCGTCACGGTCACCGGCCTGACCGGGAAGGTCGCCACGTCCGCGATCCGCGAGATCGGCACCGTCACCACCAACGACCCCGACATCAACCGGCTCGCGAGCAACATTCGGTGGGGTCAGCGCGGAAACTACCTCTGGGTGCCCACCGACTGCCCGCAGCGCGACGAACGCCTCGGCTGGACGGGCGACACCCAGGTCTTCGCCACCACCGGCCTCTACAACGTCGACGCCGGGGTGTTCCTCAGCCACTTCCAGGAAACCGTCGTCGACTCCGCCGTCATCTACGGTGAGGACAAGGCACAGTTCACCGGGGTCGCACCCGGCGGACGCTACAACTTCCCAGGCGGTGGCAGCGGTTGGGCGGACGCCGGCGTCATCGTGCCGTGGACCGTCTGGCAGATGACCGGCGACGCGACCGTCGTCAAGGACAACTGGCCCGCCATGACCCGCTACCTGGACTGGATCCGGCAGCAGACGGGCGACACCTACGCCGGACAGGGCTCCCTCACCGGCGACTGGCTGGCGCCGCAGAAGACCAGCGCCCAGATGATGAGCGACATCTACTACGGCTACAGCACCCGGCTGATGGCTCGGATGGCCAGCGCGATCGGCAGGCCGGAGGAGGGAAAGGCGTACGACCGGCTCTTCGGGCGCATCAAGCAGGCCTTCATCGCCAAGTATCTGAGCACCGGGGGCGGCACGGTCACGGTCAGGTCCAGCCTCGGTGAGGCCTCCCCGATCGAACCGGGCGCCGACCCCAACCAGAAGACGGAGGACAACAGCCAGAGCGCGCTGCTGTGGGTCCTCAAGCTCGGCTTCTACGAGACGCAGGCCCAACGTCGCGTCCTCGTAGGGTTGTTGGCGGACAACATCGGCAACGACGAGGCCTACAAGGCCGCGCACCCGAACAGCAGCCGAGTCAGGTACGCCGAGAACACGCTGTCCGTCGGCTTCCTCGGCGTCAACGTCCTCGCCCCCGTCCTCACCGACGAGGGCCGCGCGGACCTGGCGTACAAGCTGCTGCACCAGGACGCACTGCCGTCCTGGCTGTACTCGGCGAAGAACGGTGCCACCACGGTCTGGGAGCGCTGGAACTCCTACTCCACGGAGGACGGGTTCGGCCCCGTCAGCATGAACTCCTTCAACCACTACGCCTACGGCGCGATCATGGAGTGGATGTACGCGTACATGGCAGGCATCGCCCGCGACCCGGAAAGCCCCGGGTTCAAGCACTTCCTGCTGCAACCCCACATCGATCCCACGGGCGGCATCACACAGGTTTCGGCCTCGCACGAATCGCCGTACGGCGAGATCAGGAGCGCGTGGAAGCTGGAGGACAGAGGCAGGGACATCGTGTACGACGTGGTGGTGCCCGCGAACAGCGAGGCGACACTGCGACTTCCGGCGGCGTCGGCCGATTCCGTCCGCGAAGGACGCACCCCGCTGGCAAGAGCGGAGGGGGCGCGCTTCATCGCCCAGACCGATGGCCTCTACGTCTGCCGGTTGCTGTCCGGCCGATACCGCATCACCGCCAAGCTCCGCTGATCGGCAGTACCGAAGAGGTGAGCGATGCGTCCGCGAAGTCGACGGCGCCGAAGATGAAGGTGGGTCTCCAGGAAGGAACAGGGGGCTCCATGCCGCGGGCAGCGGTAGGTGTGCACCGCTGCCCGCGGCATGGCTCAGAGCAGCGACTCGGCGGTGATGGGCAGATCGCGTACCCGTCGGCCGGTGGCATGGAAGACGGCGTTGGCGATGGCGGGTGCCACGCCCACCAGGACGACCTCGCCGAGGCCCTTGACGCCGAGGGGGTCTGCCTCGTCGTCCCGGCCGTCGACGTAGATCGCCTTGAGTTCGGGGACGTCGGCGTTGACCGGGACCAGATAGTCGGCCAGGTTGGCGTTGACGATCCGGCCGTCGCGGTGGTCGGTGACGGTGTGTTCGAGGAGTGCCATGCCGATGCCCCCGGTCATGGCGCCGATGGCCTGGCTGTCGGCGAGCTTGGGGCTGATGATGCGGCCCGCGTCGAAGACGCCGAGCATCCGCCGCACCCGGACCAGACCGAGGCGGGCGTCGACGGCGACCTCGGCGAACACCGCGCCGTAGGCGTACATCGAGGACCGGGACTGTCCCGGAATCCAGGACCCGACCGCTTCGAGGTGCGTGCGGTTGTTGCGGGTGAGGAGCTGGCGGTAGGTCTCCCCGCGCGCGGGGTTGTCGCTCACGTGCAGTCGGCCGCCCCGTACGACGATGTCGTCGGCGTCGATTCCGTACAGCGGTGAGTCCTCGTCCCCGACGGCGAGTTCGATCGCCTGCTGGCGCAGTTTGTCGCAGCCGTCCTGGACGGTGGATCCGACGCTGGCCATGGTCAGCGAACCGCCGTGGAGCGGGGCCGTGGGCATGTTCGTGTCGCCGAGCCGGAAGGTCACGTTGCGGACCGCCAGGCCGAGGGCGTCGGCGGCGACCTGCGTCATGGAGGTGTATGTGCCCGGCCCCATGTCGCTGGTCGAGGACTCGACCAGGGCGGTGCCGTCGGCGTCCAGCCGCACGCCGGCCTGGCCGGGGGCCCGCAGGGTGTCGTAGAGCGCGGTCGCCATGCCTGTGCCGATCAGCCAGTCGCCGTCGCGGGTGGAACGCGGCCGGGGGTTGCGGCGGTTCCAGCCGAACTCGCGGGCGCCGACGGTGTAGCACTCGCGCAGCCGTCGGGTGGAGAACGGCCGCCCGCTTGACTGGTCGTTCTCGGGTTCGTTGCGCCGCCGCAGCTCGATCGGGTCGATGCCCAGTTCGTGGGCGAGTTCGTCCATCGCGCTCTCGATGGGGAAGGCGGCGGTGGAGTAGCCCGGCCCGCGCATCGGGGTCGGGGTGTTCACATCCAGCGGCACCGTTCGGTGCGTCTGGGCGACGTTGGGCGTGGTGTAGAGCATCTGCCCCGGGGAGACGACCCCGCGCTCGGCGAACGTCTCGTAGCTGGACGTCTCGGCGCGCAGCTCGTGGGTCATCGCCGTCAGCTGTCCGCGGCGGTCGCTGCCCAGGCGCACCTTGTACTCGTACGCCGGACGGTAGCCCACGCCGGAGTAGAGCTGCCTGCGTGTCAGTACGAGCTTGACCGGTCGGCCCGCCTCGCGTGCGGCGAGGGCCGCGATGGTGATGTGCGGCCAGGCCCGCGCGGCGTTGCCGAACGCGCCGCCGACGAACGGCGAGATGACACGGATGTTCTCCGCCGGGATGCCGAAGTTGGCGGCGAGCTCGTCCCGCGGGCTCTGCACCCACTGGGTCTTGTCCCAGAGCGTCAGCCGCTCGCCGTCCCACTGGGCGACGGTGGCGTGGAGCTCCATCGCGTTGTGGTGGTTGCGGGCGGGACGGTACGTCATCTCCAGCCGTACGGGGGAGGCTTGCAGGGCCGCCTCCGCGTCACCGCGCGCGTAGGTCCTGGGCTCGCCCGCCGCCGGAGCATCCGTCAGGTCGGTGGTGGACTCCTCGCTGTCGTAGTCGAGCTTCACCAGGCTTGCCGCGTGCTGGGCGGCCTCCAGTGTGGTGGCCACGACAACGGCGACCGGCTGGCCGTGGAAGCGGACGCGGTCGTCCTGGAAGACGCGCAGCCGCTCACCCGGAAGGTTGAGCGATCCAGGATTGGGCCCGTACGGCAGCTTGGGGGCGTTGCGGTGGTGGATCACCTTCAGGACGCCGGGATGGGCGAGAGCGGCGCGGGTGTCGATGCCGGTGATCCGGCCCTTGCCGATACTGCTGTCGACCACGACGGCGTGCACCACACCGTCGGGTTCGTGGTCGGCGGCGTACCTCGCCTGCCCCGTCACCTTGAGGCGCCCGTCCACCCGGGACAGCGGTGCGCCGACAGCGGCCTGCGGCTGGGGGCTCATGCGTTGTCTCCTACGATGCGCAGCTGGCGTTCGACCGTCCGCTGGAGCAGCTCGACCTTGAACCGGTTGTGCTTCAACGGCCGGGCCCCGTCCGCGGCCGACGCGGCCGCCCGGGCCCAGAGCCGTTCCGAGGGGCGTTCGCCGATGAGGGCGCGCTCGACTGCGGGCAGCTTCCACGGCACCGTCCCCACGCCGCCGGCGGCCACCTTCGCCTCGCGGATCACGCCGCCGCGGATGTGCAGGGCGACGGCGGCGGAGGTGAGGGCGAACTCGTACGACTGCCGGTCCCGGACCTTCAGGTAGCCGGACTTCAGCGGGCGCGGGTAGGCCGGGATTTCCACGGCGGTGATCAACTCACCCTTGGTGAGGGCCTGTTCGCGGTTCGGGGTACGGCCGGGCCGCAGCAGGAATTCGGCGAAGGGGACGGCGCGCTCCCCGCCCGGGCCGAGCAGGTGCACCCGTGCCTCCAGGGCGGCGAAGGCGACGGCCGCGTCGGAGGGGTGGGTGGCCACGCAGTCCTCGGAGGTACCCAGGATCGCGTGGGTGCGGTTGTACCCCTCCCGCGCGGCACAACCGGAGCCGGGCTCGCGCTTGTTGCAGGCGGCCGTCACGTCACGGAAGTACGTGCAGCGGGTGCGCTGCATGATGTTGCCGCCGATGGTCGCCATGTTGCGCAGCTGGGCGGAGGCGCTCAGCTCCAGCGCCTGCGAGACGACCGGATACGTGGTGCGCACCTTGCGGTGGGCGGCGGCCTCGCTCATGGTCACCAGCGCGCCGATGCGCAGCCCGCCACGCTCGGTGACGGTTATCTCGTCCAACGGCAGACCGCTGATGTCGACGAGGGTCTCGGGGCGTTCGACGGTCTCGCGCATCAGGTCGACCAGGGTGGTCCCGCCGGCGATGTAACGGCCGCCACGCCGACCGGCTTCGAGGGCTTCACGCGTGCTGGGTGCCTTGGTGAAGGAGAAGGGATACATCGCCACTCACTTCCGGCCCGAGGCTTGCTCGACCGCGCGCACGATCTTCACGTAACACCCGCAGCGGCAGATGTTGCCGCTCATCCACTCCCGGATCTCCTCACCGGAGCCAGTGTGGCCCTCCTGCATGCAGCCGACACCGGACACGATCTGGCCCGGTGTGCAGTAGCCGCACTGGAACGCGTCCTGGTCGATGAACGCCTGCTGCAGCGGGTGCAGTTGATCGCCCCTGGCCAGGCCCTCGACGGTGGTGACCTCGGCGCCGTCCAGGCGCACCGCCAGGGTGAGGCAGGAGTTGACGCGGCGTCCGTCGACCAGGACCGTGCAGGCCCCGCAGGCACCGGCGTTGCAGCCCTTCTTGGAACCGGTCAGACCGAGGTGTTCGCGCAGCAGGTCGAGGAGCGAGGTCCGGTTGTCGACAGTGACGGTGTGCCGCCGGCCGTTGACCGTCAACGAGACGCGACTGCTGGGGACCGGCGCCTCGGCGGCGACCGCTTCCTCGGCGCCGAGAGCGGACGGCGCCGCGACCAGACCGCCCGTCGCGATGACACCGCCGGCCGCGGACGTCGTTGCGATGAAGGTACGACGCGAGGGTGCGGCCGGCGGCCGGGTGGGGGGAGACGTGGCTGACTCGGAGGTTTCGGTAGACATGCTCACTCTCTCGACACGAGGAAGGTGGGGGACTCGCTGATCGGTGTGAGCCCAGGACGGAGGTTCACCGTTGCCCCTCATGGCATTTCGGCTTCTGCCCAGCCTGGCGGGACAACTGGCCGTGTGGCAGGCCGTGTTGTGCCAGGGAACGGTGAGCCAGGGTGTGAGAGGGCCCCTCTTCCCACCTGTCCCACGGGGCACGGCACTGTAAGACTGGGCCGTTTGGAGAAGGGGCTCAGCCCCGCAGAACGCCGACGCGCCGCAGCCACGACTCGACTTGGGCATCGGCCTTCCGGACCTCCTCGCCGCGCACCGCGAGCCCTTCCCCGATGGTCGCGCCCGGGCAGGACGCCGCGTAGTCCCGCTCGGTGGTGCCAAGTCCGCTCATCGCGTACGTCGTGAGCGGATGGACCGTCTTGCCGCGGAAGTCGTACCTCTCGGCGAAGGTCGACATGATCATGGGTGCTCTGACGTTCCAGATGGGGCTGCCCAGCAGCACCACGTCGTAACGCTCGATCGAGGGCGGCGGATCGACGATGGGGGGCCGCGCATCGGCGTTCTGTTCGCGGACATTGCGCGCCACCGTCTCGTCGTAGTCGTCGGAGTAGGGGTCGACGGCCTCGATGCGGTGGACGTCGCACTCGATGCGCTCGCTGATCATTTCGGCCAGAACCTCGGTGTTCCCGACCTTGAGATTCGTACGCCCGCCGTAGGAGTAGTTCTCGCCCGGCCGGGAGAAGTAGGCCAGCAGGATCCGCCGCCCCGGCGAGGCGGCCGAGGTGGATCGCTCAGTGGACTCCGGCGTCGGCCCGCTCGACTCCGACGGGGAACAGCCGGCGATCTGGACACCGGTTATGACGGCGGCTCCTCCCAGAAGCACGCCACGAAGGAGCGTGCGGCGCCCCGGCCCGGCGGGTTTGCACTGCCCGGCGCCGACTCGGCCGGCTGTCATCCGGTGATCCCGGTGATCCCGGTGATCCCGGTGATCCCGGTGGTTCCACTGGTTCCGCGAACTGAACGGACGGCTTCGAGATCCGCAAGCCCCTTCCGCGGCTCGGCTTCGACAGGAAGGTCGGCCGGGTCCAACACGCCGTCCACAGAGCCGGACTCGTCGCTCTTGAGGGCACCGAAGAGCTCTGCCCAGTCCGACGGCTCGTCTCCTTCGGTGGCGATCAGCTCGAACGTCTTGCCCAGTTCGGTGTCGGTCAGCAGGCTGCGCACCAGCGTCTCGGCGATCTGGTCGCGGGCGATCCCGCCGTCGGCCGTGTCGCCCTGCTCCAGGACGAGCCGCCGCAGTGAGGCGGGGTCCTCGAGGTCGCCCTTTACCAGCTCGACACCGGGGAGCAACTGCTCGGCCCGGCGCGGATCGCGCACGAGTGCCCGGGGGTGCAGGCCCTGTCGCTGTGCGGCGCGCACGGCGAGCTGTCCGATGCTGCCGGTCGCGCCGATCATGAGTACGTCGGTGATGTTCTGGTTCTGGGACATCGTGAGGTCCTGGTCCGTGAGGCGGGTGCTGCCGTGAGGGCGGCGAGGCGGAGATCCTCAGGCGCGGGTGCCTCGGTCCGGGGCGGGTGAATGCACCCGCGCGCGTGAGTTCAGGAGCGGTTGTCGCCGTCTGCCGGGTCAGCCGTCCAGACGCCGCGCGCTGAGCCAGCTGACCATGTCCGGTGCGTGGTGGTCGAAGAAGAGTGTCCCTCCGGTGTCCAGGGTGGCGACGGCCGCCAGCTGGTCGTCGGTGAGCTCGAAGTCGAAGATGTCGATGTTCTCCGCCATGCGCTCGGCGCGGACCGACTTGGGGATCGCGACGACACCGCGCTGGGTCAGCCAGCGGAGCACGACCTGCGCCACGGACTTGCCGTGCTTCTCGCCGATACCGCTCAGGACCGGGTGGGTGAAGATGTCGTTCTTGCCTTCGGCGAAGCCGCCCCATGACTGGATCTGCACGCCGTGCTCGCGCATGAGCTCCTGGTCGGTGGTGCGCTGGAAGAACGGGTGGGTCTCGATCTGGTTGACCGCCGGGGTGACCTCGTTGTTGATGACGAGGTCGAGGAGCCGGTCGGGGTAGAAGTTGGCGACGCCGATCGCCTTGGCGCGGCCCTCCCGGTTCAGGTCCTCCATGGCACGCCACTGGCCGTACACGTCGCCGTAGGGCTGGTGCATCAGGTACAGGTCGAGGTAGTCCAGGCCGAGCTTGGTCAGGGAGGTCTCGAAGGCGCTCTTGGTGTTCTCCTCGGCGGGCGCGTCCTGGACCCACAGCTTGGTGGTGACGAACAGTTCTGCGCGCGGGATGCCGCTGTTCTTGATGGCCCGGCCGACGGCCTCCTCGTTCTGGTACGCGGCGGCCGTGTCGAGCAGCCGGTAGCCGGCCGCGAGGGCGTCGGTGACGGCCTGCTCGGTCTGTTCCGGCGGGATCTGGTAGACGCCGAAGCCGAGGATCGGCATCTCGACGCCGTTGTTGAGGGTGACGGTCTGCATGGGATTTTCTCTCTGTACGGGGCGATGCGGGGCGGGACAGGTGAACGGTCAGCGCTCCAGCAGGCGCGGGCACAGGCCCGCGTCTGGGGCGGACGTGCACAAGGGACGATCTCCTGCACTGGGAAAAGCCGAGCTGACGGAACACGAGCCTCGCGCCTTTTTGTCCGCTGTGGCAGGCCGGGCCGTACAGGGGAGCGGCATTCAGGGGTGTGACAGGGCCCCCCACACGCCTCCCACGCAGGTCAGCGCGGTGTGAGACTGTCGATATGGCATCGGAGCGAAGCACCAGCAGGAGCGCCGACATGGAACTGGGCCGGTTCCTGCACGCGCGCCGCACCCAGACCAGCCCTGAGCAGGTCGGTCTCACCGTGGGCACGGGCCTGCGCCGCACCCCTGGCCTGCGCCGCGAGGAACTGGCCACACTCGCCGGCATCAGCATCGACTACTACGTACGCCTGGAGCGCGGCAAGGAGACCCGCCCCAGCCCCTCGGTGCTGGACGCCCTGGCCCGTGCCCTGCGTCTCGACGACGCCGGGCACCAGCACCTGCGCGAGCTCGCCGCCCGGGCCGCCCGGTACGCCCCCGAGCCCGCGCCGCCGCCCAGCCGGACCGTGCGCCCGCATCTGAAACTGACCCTGGAGACCATGCGGCCGGGTCCCGCCTACGTCATCAGCCGCAGCATGGACCTGCTCGCCTGGAATCCGGGCGGTCTCGCCCTGTACGCGGGCCTGGCCGACTGGCCCGCCACTCAGCGCAACCTCGCCCGCTACCTGTTCCTCCACCCCACCGCGCGCACCCTCTTCCCCGACTGGGACCACCAGGTCCGCGGCTGCGTCGCCCGGCTCCGCGCTCTTGCCGGCACCGACCCGGACGCCCCCGACCTCACCGGCCTGGTGGGTGAGCTCCTGCTGAAGAGCCCTGACTTCGCCAGGCTGTGGGAGCGCTACGACGTCACTGGGCGCAAGAAGATCGAGAAGACCTTCCATCACCCCGAGGTCGGCATCCTCACGCTCAGCGGCCAGAGCATGCACATCGAAGGGACCCCCGGCCAGCGCCTGGGTGTCTACATCGCCGAACCGGGGACCCCGGACCACGACGCCATGCTCCTGCTCGACGCGAGCGTCCCCCAGTCCGCCGGGAATGTCAGTACGCGGGCTGAACAGCAACGACGCCCACAGTCCTGACGAGCGCCGACTGCCTGCCCGGCGCCTTGCCAGGGACGGTGGGGCGCGGTGGGTCAGGCCGACGGCGACGTGGGTTCGTCCTGGGGCGCGGTCGGTGCGTGCGGCGCCGACTGGGAGCCGAGCAGGTCGAGAAGGACGAGGGCGTCGTGGTCGGCGGTGCCGGGCTCGGCGTAGTACGTGATGAGCCGGTGGCCCGGCGTGCCTTCCAGTTCCATGGACTGGTAGCCGAGGGTGAGGTCGCCGACGTCAGGGTGATGGAAGGTCTTGCGGCCGTGGGAGTGGCCCTTGATGTCGTAGCGCTCCCACAGGCGGGCGAACTCCGGGCTCTTCAGCAGGAGTTCCCCGGCGAGCCGGGTCAGGTCCGGGGCATCGGGGTCGGTGCCGGCCAGGGCGCGCAGACGGGCGACGCAGCCGCGGACCTGGGTGGCCCAGTCGTGGAAGAGGCTGCGGGCGGCGGGGTGGAGGAAGACGTAGCGGGCGATGTTGCGCTGCCTGGTCGGCCACTCCTCGATCCCGGTCAGCAGTTTCAGCCCGCTGGGGTTGGCCGCGAGCAGGTCGTTGGTACGGCTGACCACATGCGTGGGGTTCGGCCGCAAGGTCTCCAGCAGCAGCTTCATGCCCGGCCGTATGGTCCGGCTGGGCGGCGCCGGAGGTTCCGGCGTGGTGCGGGCGGCGAGGGCGACGAGGCTGCGCAGATGCTCGTGTTCGTCCTCCTCCAGGCGCAGGGCATGAGCCAGGGCGTCGACGACGGACGGGCTGGGCCTGGTCTCCTTGCCGCGTTCCAGGCGGGTGCAGTAGTCGATGCTGATGCCGGCGAGGGTGGCCAGTTCCTCACGGCGCAGACCGGGCGTGCGGCGCAGTCCCGGGCCGACCGTGAGACCGGCCTCGGCGGGGGTGATCCGGCCCCGGCGGGCGCGCAGGAAGCGCCCCAGCTCGGTGTCCCCGCCGGTGGGCTGCTCACGTGTCATGCCTTCGAGTGTGCGGGGGAAAGGTGACCCGTCGGTAGACGCGTGGGGGGCCCTGTCATGCCCTGGAACGGGGTTCCCCGGCACAGCGCGGTCTGGCACGTAGAGCGGGTGCGAGGAACTGTTGACTGTGCCGGGACCCGCGTCCCCGAGGGCCATGTACGCCGGGTGGCCGAGCACCATGAGCGCGATCGAGCGGTTCGAGGACCTCGATGACATCGTGGAGGACGAATCGGTCCTTCCTCGTTTCCAGCAGGACGCGCCGCGCGTCAACCGAGTGATGCCTCAGGGCGAGGACGGCCCGTCAATTCGTATCCAGCACAAGGAAAGCAGCCTCATGCGAGCAACACTCATGTACGGAGCGGGGGACGTCCGGGTCGAGGACGTCCCGGACCCGAAGATCCAGCGGCCCACCGACGCGGTGGTACGCGTCCTGCGTTCCTGTGTCTGTGGCAGTGACCTGTGGCCCTATGGCTCGCTGCCCGTCACAGAGCAGGGGCAGCGGATGGGTCATGAGTTCCTGGGCGTGGTCGAGGACACCGGCGCGGAGGTGTCCGGGCTCAAGCGGGGTGATCTGGTCGTCGCTCCCTTCGTCTGGTCCGACAACACCTGCGACTTCTGCGCCGAGGGCCTGCAGACGTCCTGCCGGCACGGTGGTACCTGGGGGCGTGAGGGCATCGACGGCGGTCAGGGCGAGGCGGTACGCGTCCCGCAGGCGCAGGGCACGCTGGTCAAGCTGCCGGTGGCCGAGGACTCGGCCCTGCTGCCGTCCCTGCTCACCCTGTCCGACGTGTTCTGCACCGGCCACCACTGTGCGGTCACCGCCGGGGTCGGCCCGCGTACGACGGTCACGGTCGTCGGCGACGGAGCGGTCGGCCTGTCCGCCGTGCTGGCCGCGAAGCGGCTCGGTGCGGAGCGGATCATCCTGATGGGCCGGCACAAGGGCCGCACCGACCTGGGTCGCGACTTCGGTGCCACCGACGTCGTCGCGGAGCGCGGCGAGGAGGGCATCGAGCGCGTACGGGAACTGACCGGCGGCGACGGCACGCACACCGTTCTGGAATGCGTCGGCACACTGCCCGCCCTGCACATGTCGGTCGGCGCGGTCCGCGCGGGCGGCACCATCAGCCGCGTCGGCGCACCCCAGTACCCCGAAGTCCCTCTCGGCTTCCCGGAGTTCATGAGGAACCTCACCCTCACCGGCGGGGTCGCCCCGGCCCGCGCCTACATCGAGGAACTCCTCCCCGACGTCCTGGAAGGCCGCATCGAACCCGGCCGCGTCTTCGACCGCACCGTCGGCCTGGACGACATCCCCGACGGCTACCGCGCGATGGCCGACCGCGAAGCACTGAAGGTGATGGTCCGATCCTGATCCGCGCTCGTCACACCGTCACACCCCGCCGCGGCGGTCGAGACCGCCCTCCGGGACGGCTACCGACTGATCGACTGCGGCTACGACTCCGCGCTGCGTGCCTTCGACACGAGCCTGGAGAAACTGGGCCTGGAGTACCTCGACCTGTATCTGCTGCACCAGCGCTCTCGGCTGCGCCGACGGTGATGGCACTCGGCGCTACCCGAGCCACGCCCCATCGCGCATGATGACCCTGCCGCGAAGCTCTGGCTCTCCGCGCCAGGCGCGTACCGTCGTCGGCTCGACGCGCAGGTAGAGGAAGGACCCCTGTTCCGTCCGCGGATCCCAGCCGAACTTGGCCGTGAAGGCGTCGGCAGCATCCGTCGGTACATCCCCTGCGGGATACGCCTCCACCTCTCCCTGCAGCAGCACCACGTCGAAGGTATCCGGCAGCGACAGACGTATGCGCGGCTCCTCGCGTACGTTGCGCGCGGTCGCGGAGGCCGCACCGGTACACATCCATACCGCGCGCCCGTCCCACAAGAACCACAACGGCACCTGATGCGGACCATGATCGGGGTGAGCCGTCGACACCCACACGTCGCGCTCCGCGCCCAGCCGGGCCAAGGTGTCGCGCCTGCGCTCCGCCGCATTGCGACGCGTGATCTCTGTAGCTTGCATGGATGTCGACCCTAGACATCCCGCCTGCGACGCACATCGGGCGCAAGTCCTAGGCCACAGTGCGGAAACGGCCGAGTCGGTACTCCTCGCCCCGCGGCAGTCCAGCGGGATGGGCGAGGGGTTCCGGTTCGGTGTCCGTTCCGGGTCGGGCAGTGCCGTGGCTGCGTCCACCGCCCGACCCGGAGTTCTCAGGCCCCGGCCACGAGTTCGGGGTGCTCGTGCTCGCAGGTGTCGTCGATGCCGTAGGTGTCCCAGGCGGGGAACGGGTCGACGGAAGGCAGGCTCTCGCCGTCGGTCATGAGGCAGTCCGTCAGCGCGGTGTGGAGAGCTTCGGCGTGCAGGTGCGTGCCGATGAAGACGAGTTCCTGGCTGCCCGGCCCGTCGGTGTCGCGGGCGGCGGAGGGCTCGAAGCGGGCCACGGAGCCGGCCTGCGACCACAGGCCCGTCACATACGGGCGGCTCGCGAGGGTGAAGAAGCCTTTGGAGCGCAGGATCTGCCCGAAGGCGCCACCGTCGAGTTCTCCGGTGACGAAGGACCACAACCGGCCCGGGTGGAACGGCTCTTCGGAGCGGAAGACGGTCGAGGAGATGCCGTACTCCTCGGTCTCGGGGACATGGTCGCCGTTGAGCTCCATGACCCAGCCCGGTGCCTGCTGGGCGCGCTCGAGGTCGAACAGTCGGGTGCCGAGCACCGCGCCGAGCTCGACCCGGCCGTGGACGGCGGGGACGATCCGGGCAACGGGGTTGAGGCGGCTGAGCGTTGCCCCGAGCCGGGCCGCGGCATCCTCGTCGACGAGATCGAGCTTGTTGAGCACGATGACGTCGGCGAACTCGATCTGGTCCATCAGCAGGTCGCTGACCGTACGTTCGTCGTCCTCGTACTGGTCCAGGCCCCGTTCGACGAGTTCGTCGCCCTTGGTCAGTTCGGGCAGGAAGTTCGCCGCGTCGACGACTGTGACCATCGTGTCGAGGCGAGCGAGATCGCCGAGGGTGGCGCCGTCATCGCGGGCGAAGGCGAACGTGGCGGCGACCGGCATCGGTTCCGAGATGCCGCTGGACTCGATGAGGAGGTAGTCGAAGCGGCCCTCGCGGGCCAGCCGGTCGATCTCCTCCAGCAGGTCGTCGCGCAGGGTGCAGCAGATGCAGCCGTTGGTCATCTCGACCAGACGTTCCTCGGTCCGCGACAGGGCGGCTTCACCGCCGCGCACCAGGGCGGCGTCGATGTTGATCTCGCTCATGTCGTTGACGATGACCGCGACGCGCAGGCCTTCGCGGTTTCCCAGGACGTGGTTGAGCAGGGTGGTCTTGCCCGCGCCGAGGAATCCGGACAGGACGGTCACGGGCAGTCGGTCGAACCTCATGCCCGGTCAGCCCTCGGGGCGCAGCAGCCCGCGCTCGTACGCCTTGACCAGCCGCTGGGGCACGAGTCGGGCGACCCCGTCGACCGTGACCGGCACGAGCTGCGAGGTGGCCGCCTTCCACTGGGCGCGGCGGTGACGGGTGTTGCTGCGGGACATCTTCCGCTTGGGAACGGCCATGTCGGTCCTCCTTGGTGGGCGAGCAGGACCGACGCTATATGAAAATGGATCCCATTACCAACCTTCGTGCGGGCCGGGCAGAGGCGACAGCCGTCCGAGGCGAAGAGGGCGCGAGCCGAAGAGGGCGCAGGCCGAGACGCGGGCCGAGACGAGGGCCGGACGACGATGTCTCGATGGCCGCGCGGGGCCCTTTGACGTACGAGTACGCACTGAACCCCGTCGAGGGTGTCGCGCGGCCGGTTGCCGAGGGCTATCCGTTGACCGCCATCACGGTCTTGCGGCCTGCGCAGGCATACCAGCCGCGGGTGTCGGCCGCGAGGGCGGTGACGGGAGCGGGGGCTGTGCGGGTGTGTGTTTCGGTCAGGCCCTTCGCGGTCGTCCGCAGCGCCGCGCAGGCTCGGCCCGCTGCCGCGTAGACCGCGGTGCCGTCAGGTGCGACGGCGGGCGGGCACTGGGCGGGCCCGTTGCCCTCGAACTGCTTTGCCCGGCCGCGCGATCGACCGGTGCGCGGATCGAGAGCGGCGAGCGTACGGCCGTCTTTCCAGTGCAGCAGCAGTCCGCCCGCGACGACGGGGACGTGGACGCCGCCGGGGCGCCGGGGCCAGCAGGCGTCGAGGCCGAGCGCGGGCGTGCTCCAGTTCAGGCGTGCGTCGTCGAGGCCGAAGCCGTGCAGGGTGGAGCCGGTCAGGAGGAGGCCGGCGTCGCCTGCGCGGGCGAGAGCGGTGGCACCGCGTGCGATGCCGGTCTTGAGAGCGCGGGCGGTCACCCGGTCCCCGCTGCGGGCGTCGACGATATGCAGCATGCCCTTCTCGGTGAGCAGCGCGAACCGGTCCGGGGGCAGTGCGCCCACGGCCGTCACCGTGTCGTCCTTGCCCAACTCCCCGTAGGCCCACAGCTCTTCGCCCTCCCTCGCGCCCACGCAGGTCGGACGGGCGAACTCGTCGGTGAGCAGGAGTGCGTCGCCGACGACGGCGGGTCGGCGCCACTCGGAACGCTCTTCGCGGCGCCACAGTTCGGTGCCGGAGGTGAGCGAGACGGCTCGCAGCACGTTCACGTCGCGGATGACCATGACGGTGCCGGCGAGTGCGTACCACTGCTGGGTGGGGTCCGGCGTCGCCGCCTTGGAAAGGATCTTGCCTGTGCTGATGGTGGTGGGGGTGAGGATGCCGCCCGCGAGGAGCAGCCCGTCGTCGGTGACGCCCCAGTCGTCCGGGACATCGTCAGAGGTCTCGGACACCCAGCGCCGACGGCCCGTCGAGGCGGTACGCAGCTGCGTCGCCCCGGAGCTGGCGACTGTTCCTTCGAGCCCGTGCAGGACGAGCCCGGCCGACGTGGCGAGCAGGGCGTCCACCCGGCCGGCGCCCGCGCTCAGCCGCCAGCGGATCGCGCCGGAGGCGGCCGTTCCCCCGGTCACCTTCCAGGCGTCCGGATCCTCGTCCTGGGCGTTGCCGCCGCCCTGTGCCACCGCATAGCCGAACAGGCCGGCGAGGCCGGCACCGCCGACTGCGACGACGGCGCGGCGGGACAACTCGCCCCGCCGGGAGGGGTAGGGAGAGGGAGAGGGGGCCGGACTCGGCAGCGAGACGGTGGGAGCCGGCGGCGGCTCCGGGTCGGGGTGCGGCGTCGACTCGGCGTCGGCCAACAGAGAACGCAGGGGTTCGTCGCGCCACCAGGCCGACCGGGCGGATGTGACAGTGCGGTGGAGTATCGCGGCGGCATCGGGGCGGTTGCCGGGGGACTTGTCGAGGCAGGCGTCGATCAGGTCCTTCAAGCCCGATTCCACGGGTACGTCATCGAGTTCGGGCTCTTCGTGGACGATCCGGTAGAGCAGCGCGGGCACGGAGGCCGCGCCGAACGCGTCCCGGCCCGTCGCCGCGAACGCGAGCACCGCGCCCAGCGCGAAGATGTCCGTCGCCGAGGTCACCGCCGGGCCGTCGAGAATCTGCTCAGGGGACATGTACCCGGGGGTGCCGATCATCCCGCCGGTCTCCGTCAGGGCCCGGTCGTCCTGGGCGCGGGCGATGCCGAAGTCGATGACGCGGGGCCCGTCCCGGGTGAGCAGGATGTTCGAAGGCTTCAGATCACGGTGGACGAGGCCGGCCGCGTGGATGTCGCGCAGCGCCTCGGCGAGGGCGGCGGCGAGGGCGCGTACGGCCGGTAAGGGCAGGGGGCCGGTCGCCGCGACGGCGCGGCGCAGGGTCACTCCGGGCAGAAAGGCGGTGGCCAGCCAGGGAAGCCGTGCGTCGGGGTCGGCGTCCAGAACAGGGGCCGTGTAGGCACCGGTGACCCTGCGGGCGGCGGTGGCCTCGCGGCGGAACCGTTCCCTGTAGTGCGGGTCCTCGGCCAGGTGCTCGTGGATCGTCTTGATGGCGGTGAGACGGCCGCCCGGAGAGCGGGCGAGGTAGACCTGGCCCATGCCTCCGGCGCCGAGCCGGGCTATCAGGTGGTGCCGGCCCAGCTGTCTGGGGTCCTCGGGGAGAAGGGCGGTGGTCATGCGCGGGCCTCCTGTGAGCCTTTCCTTCGCCGTCGGGGGTGGTCGTCGGTGGGCCGGTACTCCTCCCGTTGCGCTGCCCGCTCGCGCGGGCCGGCCCGGCTCACGGCCCGCGGAACGTCTGCAGCGTCGCACCGGTGCACACATGGATCAGGCCGTCGCCCGCCGCCCCGTACGACATCGTCGTCAGGCCGTCCACCGGGACGGCCCAGCGCAGCCTGCCCGTGGCGGCCGCCAGGACGTGGATGCCCCACGCGGACGTGCCCGCGGACGTGGCGGAGACGCCCGGTTCGGGGCCCGTCGCGTAGATCGCCGTGGCGTCCGCCAGAAGGCGGCCGTCGGTGGTGGTGAGCGCGCGGACGTCGTCGCGCCACCAGCGCCGGTCGCCGCCGGCCGCGTCCAGTGCGCCCAGGCCCTCGGCCGCGGCGGCCACGACGAGTTCGTCGCCGGCCGGTTCCGCCACCCTCGCGTGCGTCAGGCGCCGTGTCCACCTCGCCTTCCCCGTGGCCAGGTTCACCCGGCGTACGGACGCCACCGTCGTGTAGTAGCGGGTTCCCCGGGCTCCCGGATGCACTTCGGGCGTGGCCGAGCCGTCGGGGATGCTGGACTCCTCCTCGCCCGAGCGCTCATGGAGCACGTACAGGGGACCCCATGTCGCGGTTGCCGTGGCCAGGGCGAACCGGCCGCCTGCCGCGTTCAGCGCCGTCACCTGCGCGGCCGTACCGCTCCTGAACCAGAGCGGGGCGCCCGTCGGCAGGTCGAAGCCGTACGCCCGCCAGGGCTTCCCCTGGTTCGTGCGCCGTGCCCACGACGTGTCGTACTCGGCGAACGTGACCAGGCATGCAGTGCGCCGCGTGACGGCGAGCAGCGTCGAGTCGCCGTCGGGCGAGTAGACACCGTAGGGCCGGTGCGGGTTCGACTCCAGGGCGCCCGTGCGCCACCGCTCCGTGCCGTTGGCCGCGTCGAGCGCCACGACCTCGGGGGAGATACTGCCCTCCCGGAGGTGGGTGACGTACACCGTGTCGCCGGAGGACAGGACGGCGGTCGCGTCCTCGACCTCCCAGGCAACGGCACCGGTGTTCGGGTCGAGTCGGCGGGCCGTTCCATCCTGGCGTACGTAGAGGGCGTCGGCCGTACGGGTCAGGGAGCCGCCGTACTCGAGGGCGCCCACCTCGCGGGTCCACAGCGGGGTGCCGGAGCGCCAGGACGAGGTGACCGGCTGCCGCCGCGTGCCGGGCTCGTCCCCTGAGAGGGCGATCGCCGTCGTCACCCCTGCGGCGGTCGTGACGGCGGCGCCCGCCCACGCGAACACGCGTCTGCGCGACGGACCCGCGGGGGACGGCGGGGTCGCCGGGGTCGACGGGCGGTCGACGCGGGTGGCGCCTTCCCCGTCGGCTTCGGCCGACACGGCGATCCGGCGCGCGACCGTCTCCTCGTGGCCGTCGATCAGGGCGGTCACCTCGGGCCGCTCCCACCACGGCCGTTCGGCCGCGCGGGCGGCGCACCAGTCCAGGACCTCCGTCGCGGTGGGGCGCCCGTCCGGCCCTTTCGACAGACAGCGGGTCAGGAAGGCGGTCCACTCCCCGTCCGGCACGCCGGCGAGATCCGGTTCCTCGTGCAGCGTCCGGTACATGATCTGCGGGGCCGTGCCGCCGCCGTGCGGACTGCGGCCCGTCGCCGCCAGCGCGAGCAGCGCCCCGAGCGCGAACACGTCACAGGAGGCCGCGGGTTCGGTGGTGTACGTGATCTGCTCGGGTGCCATGAAGCCGACAGAGCCGAGCATCTCCCCGCTCCCCGTCAGGGCCTCGTCAGACGGTCCTGACGCCGGTCCCGACGCCGGTCCGTCACCGAGCGCCTTTGCGATACCGAAGTCGATGACGCGCGGGCCCTGACCGGTGACCAGGACATTCGCCGGCTTCAGGTCGCGATGCACCAGGCCGGCCGTGTGGATCGCGGTGAGCGCCTCGGCGAGAGCGGCCCCCAGCGAGGCGAGGTCACCGGCCGCCAGTGGCCCGTACCCGGCCACGGTCTCCGACAGGGTCGGACCCGCGCAGTACTCGACGGCCAGCCACGGCAGGGGAGCCTGCGGCGCCGCGTCGAGCACGGCCGCCGTGAACGGACCGGTCACGGCGCGCGCCGCCCGCACCTCACGCCGCAGCCGCTCCCGGAACTGCGGCTCGGCGGCGAGGTGCGCATGCATCACCTTGAGCACGACGAGCCGCCCCGACCCCGAACGGGCCAGATACGCCCGGCCCATGCCACCCGCCCCGAGCAGCGCGAGCGTCCGGTACTCCCCGAACTCGAACCGGCCCATCAGCCCCCCTGCCTCTACGCCCCGCGCGCCGATGGTCCTTGCGACGCCTGTACGGCGCCAGAGGTTCCCGGGAACCCGAACCCAACTGGCGCCGGCGCTAAGTTGATTGCGCTTCCTTGCCGGTGGGGGTGTCTTCTGGGGGACGGTAGGCGAACCACTTCAGGTCATGTCAGGTGGCAACGGGCTCAACGCACAGTGGGCGCCGCCCGCGAAGTCGGCGCCTGACGGCCAGGATCGGAGACAGCTTCAGGGGTGGCTGTGCTCGTCGATCCACAGCATCCACGACTCCTGCGCGTTCTCGAACGCCTGGCTCGGCTCGGGCAGTTCGTCCCCGCGCCTCCATGCGAAGAGGCACTGCATCAGGTGGTCGAGGACGACAGGGATGAGCCGCGAAGGTCTGCCATTCACGTTGCGGAAGCTGCTGCTCCAGTGCTCGACAGCCTTCAGGGCGTCAGCCATCAACTCACGCAATTCCCGGTCGGGGATCTCCAGGGCTGCCAGCTCCGCATCCATGACGAGCATGGGCCAATCGGGGTTCTCTCTGCCGTCGGAGAACTCTGCGCCCACCGCGCGGTACACCCGCGTGAGTTCGAGCAGCCGTGGACCCAGCGCCGCCGCGATGCGGCCCCGCTCCGCGTCCTCCTGCTCCGCGGATGCCGCCACCATCTCGGCGTTCTTCAGGTCCAACTGCGCACGCACTTGGGCACGCCCTCCGTAGAGGGAAGCACCACCACCGATGAGCGCACCCACGAGACCTGACAGCGGCGAAACCCAGTCCATGGCCTCATGATCCACGCCAGTGGTTCGGCCCGGGACGGTAATGCCTGAATCGGTGTAGCGGAGCGATTCAGGCTGGGGCACCCACTCACGTGGCGCGACGGCGAGCCGGGTTGTCATCGCCTCCAACGAAAGACCTTTGCGTGTGGCTCTGTCCGGATGATGGGGTGGCACGGTGACTGACCACGATGAGGCGGGGGCTGTTCGGCCGTTGACGCTGGCTTGGGTGAGCCGGCACCTGGGGGTCGGGGAACGGGTCGTCAGAACTGAGGCGCTGCGCGGCGGCATCACTGCAGAGATGCGGAGGTTGACCATCGGCACGCGGGACGGAGGTACCCGTGACCTGGTGCTGCGGACCTTCGTCGACGTGGAGCACGCCGAGGACTGGCTGAACAGGGAGGCCGGCGCCCTGACGCTGCTCCCGGGGGCCGGTGTGCCGGCTCCTCGACTGGTCGCGGTTGATGCCACCGCAGCGCATTGCGAGTATCCATCGCTCCTCATGACACAGCTGGCGGGCCGGACGGTCCTCGACTACGAGGGGTTGGAGACGCGCCTCCCTCTGCTGGCCCGTCAACTCGTGGCGATCCACGCGGTGCGACCCGCCGAGCGGCCCCGGGAGTATGTGGCGTTGACGACCGCAGACACCGTCGTGACTCCGAAGGGCGCCGACACGGCGGCATGGGCCGAGGCGATCGACGTGATCTGCAAGCCCGCACCGCCCTATGAAGGGCGCTTCCTGCATCGGGACCTCCACCCCGGAAACGTGCTGTTCGACGTGCCGTCCCCACCGTCGGCAGGTGCCCGGATCACCGGCGTCGTCGACTGGGCGGCCACCTCCTGGGGCCCGGCGGATCTCGATGTGGCGCACTGCTCCACCAATCTCGCGCTGCTGCACGGCCCGGCGTGGGGTCTGCGGTTCGCCGAGGCGTATGAGGAGGCCGGTGGGGTGCTGGCGGTGGGCACGAGCGAACGGCTGTACTGGCGGGCGCGGGACGCGCTGGCATTCTCGGAAGAAGTGCAGTGGGTGTCGCAGCCTTGGCGGGAGGCAGGGAGAACCGAGCTGACGACGCGAGCCGTTGAGGAGCGGCTGGATGCCTATGTCACGGCCCTGATGGACACGCCGGGCTGAGCCAAGGCGGTCCGGGGCGCGTGTGGCACGGCAGCGAGCCCGGGCTCGCTGCCACGTCCGGCTGTGGCAGCGCTCCCATCACATAAGGCGGCGGCCCCGAAACGGTACCCGGAGGGGTTCCCCGGCGCCCTTGTACGCCCTATTGGCCCAGCACTTTGAGCTCCCCAAGTGCCGGGTGGGTCAGTCGCCCAGCACCCTGCGGAGATACGCGTTGGTGAAGCGTCGGTCGGGGTCGAGCCGGTCGCGCAGTGCCGTGAACTCGTTGAAGCGGGGGTAGGCGGCCGCGAAGTAGGCGGTGTCCTGGGTGTGGAGCTTGCCCCAGTGCGGGCGCCCCTCGTGTGCGACGAAGATGCGCTCCGCTTCCGCGAAGTACCGCTTGTACGGCATGCCCCGGTAGACGTGGACGGCGATATAGGCGCTGTCGCGTCCGCTTGCCGTGGAGAGGGTGATGTCGTCGGCGGGCGTGGTGCGGACCTCGACCGGGAAGCTGATGCGCAGATCGGAGCGCTCGATCATGGACTTGAGTTCGCGGAGGGTGTCGAGGACGGCCTCGCGCGGGACGGCGTACTCCATCTCGATCATCCGGACGCGGCGCGGGCTGGTGAAGACCTTGAAAGGGATGTCCGTGTACGTCCTGGCCGAGAGGCCGCGGCTGGTGATCCGCGCGATCGCCGGGACGGTGGCGGGGACGGTTCGGCACACGGAATTGAGCGCCTGGAAGACGGTGTTGGAGAGGAACTCGTCCTCGAACCATGTCTTGAGCCGGCCCAGTGGGGCGTGAGGGCCGACGGTCCGGTTGTTGCGCAGGGTGTTGCAGTTGTTTGTGTGCGGGAACCAGTAGAACTCGAAGTGGTCGTTGTGCGCGTGGAGTTCGTCGAAGGCCGCGGTGACCGCGTCGAACGTCATCGGTTCCTCGCGGGAGGCGAGGAGGAACAGCGGCTCGACGGCGAAGGTGAGGGCGCTGACGACCCCCAGGGCGCCCAGTCCGACGCGCGCCGCGGCGAACACCTCCGGGTTCTCCGTCGCGGAGCAGGTCAGCAGTGAACCGTCCGCCGTCACCAGTTCCATGCCACGGATCTGCGCCGCGATCCCACCCGATGCGCGCCCCGTTCCGTGGGTGCCCGTGCTGGTGGCACCGGCCGCTGTCTGTTCCATGATGTCGCCCATGTTCGTGAGCGACAGGCCGTGTTGGGCCAGGGCCATGTTCATCGTCTTGAGTTGCGTACCCGCCTCGACGGTGACGGTGCCGGCCTTCGCGTCGATCGTACGGATGCCACTGAGTCGGTCGGGGCGAATCAGTACGCCGTCGGTCGCGGCGGCGGTGGAGAAGGAGTGGCCGGTACCCGCCGCCTTCACGGGCAGACCGTCCTCGGCCGCCCGGCGAACTACGGCGCGCAGCTCCTCCACCGAGGCGGGTGAGACGACTTGGGCCGGGCGAGCGGTGACGTTCCCGGCCCAGTTCCGCCAGGTGTCCGGCTTCCGGGACGACTTCGGGGACAACGTCGGGGTCGGTGTCGGGTTCGGATTCGCTCTGTGCCAGGGCGCGTTGGAGGGGAGCGTGTCCACGGCTTTCCTTTCTTCTCAAGGCGGAGGGCGGGTGAGGGGTGGCTCAGCGTCTCTATCTGACGGACCGAACGCGGTACACGAGCAGAACTCCCACCGTCGCGGCCACGCCTACGCACGAGAACAGGAGCGGATAGCCGCGGTCGGAGGTGATGAGGAAGCTGGCGATCAGAGGGGCCAGCGAGGGCGGGACGACCGCGGCGATGTTCATGATGCCGAGGTCCTGGGCGCGGCTCTCGGCATCGGGCAGGACCTGGGTGATCAGCGCCTGGTCGACGGCCATGTACGCACCGAAACCCGCGCCCATGACGGCCGACGCCACCAGCGTGACACCCAGGTTGGGAAAGCTCGCCAGAAGGAAACCCGATGCCGCCTGGAGCAGCGCCGCCAGCGCGACGAATATCCGCCGTCTGCCGAGGCGGTCGGACAGCACTCCGGCGACGGAGCTGGCCAGGACGCCGGCCACGAGGTAGAGGGCCGTACAGGCGAGCAGGCTGCCGGCCGGATCGGGGACCTTCAGGTCGTCGGTCAGGAAGTAGAGGGTGTAGCAGACGCCCAGGGAGTTCGCCAGGTTGACCAGGAGCCTTCCGCCGAACGCCCAGGCGAAGTCGCGGTTCCCGAGCGAGCGGCCCATCGAGGTGAGCAGCGTACGCAGACTCAGCGCGGGCTCGGCGTCGTACGAGGTGTCACGGAAGCGCGCGAGGAACGGCACGGTACAGACGATCAGCAGGGCGGCGATGACGAGGTAGCCGCTCGCGGGGGACAGCGCGAGAACGGAGACGAGGGCGATGCCGGTCACCACGCCGAGAGCCTGGGGGCCGTAGATCGCGCTGGACACCAGACCGCGCTGGCCGACGGGGACGCGGTCGGCGATCATGGCGGTCAGCCCGGCGGTGGCGGCGCTGAGGCCGAGCATGCTCGCCGACCACGCGAGGGTCATGCCCGTCACCGTCGTCTGCTCCCCGGTGATCGCCAGCCCCGCCGCGAACCACAGCGCGCCGCCCGCGAGCCAGAGCCTTCTGCGTCCGAAGCGGCTGCGGGAGCGGTCGCACAGCGCCCCGCACACCGGGAGGGCGAGCAGCGAGACCAGTCCGGCCAGCGCGTTGACGACGGCGAAACTGTGCACCTTGGACGCCGGATCGATGATCTCCAACTGCTGGGGCAACAGCAGTTGAAGGGGGACGAGACTCGCCATCCAGAACCCGAACCAGACCACGCCGAACAAGGCGATCCAGCCACGGGAGACGGGCTCCGTCGGCGCATGGCCGACGTCTGGCGCGAGGACGGCTCCCGTGGCGGCTCCTGTGGCGGCAGCCGGCGGCACCGGGGCCGGAGCGTGGAACTCGGTGGGCATACGGCCTCCGGGGACGGGAACAACGCTGCTGAGCAGCGGGCCTGTTCGGGAACTGGTTACAGGAAGGCGTGTCCCTCGCCCCGGTAGGTCGCGACCTCGTCGACGATCTCCGTGCCGGACACCAGGTGAAGTGTGTTGACGCGTTCGCACAGTTCGCCGGCCTTGGCGTGCCGGAACCACACGTGGTCGCCGAGCCGCATCCCGTGCGCGGCGGTGCCAAGGACCGGTGTCTGGACCTCGCCGGCCCCTTCCCGTGGGTTCGTACGCAGGCCGCGCGGCCAGGCCAGGGTGGGCTGGCGGTCGAGGCCGGTCGCGCCGGAGGCGATCCAGCCGCCGCCGAGCACGGTGGCGATCCTGGGGCTCGGGCGGCGTACGACGGACATGACGAAGAAGGCCGCGGGCAGGGGGCGGAAGCGCCGGTAGAAGTCGAAGAGTCCGGGCCCGTAGAGCCCTGATCCGGCACCGATCTCGGTGATGACGTGTTCGGCGGAGGTCTGCTCGATGGAGCCCGTACCGCCGCCGTTCACGAATTCCAGCGGCGCCACGGCTTCGACGGCGGCTACGGTCGCCGCGCGCCGATCGGCCAGTTCGGCGGCGGAGAGGCGCTGCATGGCGCGGATCGCGGCCCGCCTGAGCAGGGACCCGGGCTGGTTGTCGCCCAGCCCGGCGATCTGCCCCTCGTAGGACATGAGCCCGGCCAGCCGGAATCCGGGTTGGTCCTGGATGGCGCGGGCGAGTGCGGCGGCCTGCCGGGGGGAGTGCACGGGCGATCGGTACGGGCCCAGGTGGATGCGGCCTCCGGCCAGTTCCAGCGAGGCGTCCAGATCGATGCAGACGCGGATGTCGGGGCGGGAGGTGCCCACCACCTCGTCGACGAAGTCCAACTGGGCGATCGAGTCGATCATGAGGGTGATGCGCGAGGCCGCGCGCTCGTCCGAGGCGAGCCGCTTCAGCGCGGTGCGGTCCGTCGTCGGATAGCCGATCACCACGTCCTCGTGGTCCTCGGCGAGCCACAGGGCCTCGGGCAGGGTGAAGGCGAGGATTCCCCGATACCCCTCACGCCGGGCGGCACGCCCGATCAGCTCGCGGCTGCGTACCGACTTGCTGGCCAGGCGGATGGTCGCCCGGCCGGCCGCCCGGTGCGCCAGCTCCGCGGCGTTGGCGTCGAAGGCGTCCAGGTCCACCACGGCGAACGGCGGGTCCAGGTGCTCGGTCGCCCTGTTCAGCTGGATCATCCGGGCCTCGTTCGGCCCGGGGACGGCGGATATGGCGTTCTTCATGCCCGGCCTTGTCACGTCCGGTCGGGACGTCATGTGCGTACTCACATCCGCACCCTTTCTGGGAGGTCTGTTCGAAAGGTGGGCTGGGGAGATCCCCTCAGTTCCCGGATGCCGGGATCCCCTGAGCGGAGCGCAACCGCTCCCGCTGCCGCCGGCCCTTGGCCTCGACGATGGGGATGGCGCGGCGCATGAGCCGGGGGAAGACTCCGACGATCCGCTGGAAGCGGCCGGCGAGCGGCGGGAACACCACTTCGACCGGCTTGGCGGTCATGGCGTCGACGACGACCCTGGCGATCTGCTCCGGGGCGTAGGACTTCTCCGCGAAGGCGATGGCGGCGGAGGGGTCGGCCATCTCCTGGTCGAGCATTCCGGTCCGGGTGGACGGCGGATGGACGATCGTGAAGTCCAGCGGACCGTCGCGTTCCTCGATGGCGACGCTGTGGTGGAAGGCTCGAAGGCCGTGCTTCGTGGCGCCGTAGGTGGCGTATCCGGGCAGAGGCAGGAACGACGTCATGCTGCAGACGGTGATGATGTGACCGTGGCCCTGCGCGGTCATGCGCTCCAGCGCCGTACAGACCCCCGTGATCGTGCCCAGCAGGTTGATCTCGACGATGTCGCGGTGCTGCTGGGGACGGAGATCGCGGGCCAGTCCGGTGTGGGTGATGCCGGCGTTGTTGACCAGCACGTCGACGACCCCGAAGCGTGCCTGAGCCGCGTCGAACGCCCTGCTCCAGTCCGCGGGACTGCGAATGTCCAGGGCTTGTGCGGCGGCCCGCTCGCCCAGGGTGCCGGCTCGGGCCAGGACGGCCTCCTCGTCCACGTCGGTCAACAGGACGCGATGGCCCCGCGTGATCGCCAGTTCCGCGATGGCGGCTCCGATGCCGCCGCCGGCGCCGGTCACGAGAAGGACCTTGCCTTCCTCGGAGGGCCTGTAGGGGCTATTGGGCCTGGATGGTTCGGATGGTTGAGACATGGCCTCAGATTCTCCTGGTCAACTGTCCAAGTCAATTGTTCAAGTGGAGTTCTCCTGGATTGTTACCCAGGGGCGGAGATGCGGGACAGGGGCTTACAGCCGCACCATCTCGATGCGGCCACCGTTGAGTTCGGCGGCGCGGACGGGATCGTCCGTCGGGACGGTGGCGGCGAAGAGGGTGTGTCCGTCGTGTCCGGCCATCAGGCAGCTCAGGGTGTTCTGGCTCGTGGAGACCCGGTCGAGGACACGGCCGCCGCGGGCGACGCGTACGCATTCGCCTCGAAGGGCGTTCGCGACCCAGATGGACGTGCCGTCGGCGTCCCACGCGATGCCGTCCGGTGCGATCGGGGACGAGGAGCGCTTCGACACGGCCGGGTGGTCCAGGAGCGCCGAGATCCTGCGGGTGATGCGGCCTGCCGTCCCCGGGTGGTTCACCAGGCGCCACAGGAGCGGTGAGATCAGGGGCGCCCACGGTTCCGGGCGGGTCAGCGTGCCGTCGGGGTTCCTGGAGAAGGCGGTGAGCCGCATGGCCAGGGTCTCGGCCACGATCACGCTCCTGCCGTCGGCGCTGAGCAGGGTCCCGTTCGGGAAGAGCAGGGGTTCCGTCAGCCCGAGCAGGCTTCCGTCCGGCGCCAGGCAGGCGATCGGGGCTCTCGGGGGGCCGGGCGGTGCGTAGAGCATGGAGTTCGGGTGCTCGCGGGAGTGTGCGTGGTAGTCGAAGCCGAAGTTGCCCACGTAGGCGCGCCCCTCGGGGTCGACGAGCATGTCGTTGACCGGGCCGCCGACGATGTGGCGCAGATCGGCGTGTTCGACCAGTTCGCCCCCGGCCTCCCGGCGGTGGACGCGGCCCCCGTCCATGGATACGACGAGCAGGCGGCCGTCGGGAAGCCAGCCGAGCCCGCCGGCCCGGCCGGGGACCTCGATCACCGTCTCCGGCTCCGCGATGCCGTCCCATCGGTGCACCGTGCCGTGCGCGAGATCCGAGAACCACAGGGCTCCCTGGTACCAGCGCAGGGACTCGGGAACGCCCAGGCCGCTCAGTGCGACCGATGCCGTCCTTCTCGTCCGACCGTTCATCCGACCGCTCCTTCGCGTCCTTGGACGCTTGTACAAGACGCTTGACTTGTACGACTGACCGTCTCATTCTGAGTGAAGAGAAGTCAACGTTCCGGTGGGGAGTTTCCGTGGCTCAGAATCAGGTGCTCATGACAGGCGGCCCTCCGACGGGCGCATGTATCGCGGTGGACAACCCCGCCACCGGAGCGGTGGTCGGCGAGGTGTCCGACACGTCCGCGGAAGAGGTGGCGCAGGCAGTGGAGCGCGCCCGGCGGGCGCAGAAGGGCTGGGCCGAGCTGGACACCCGTGCCCGCGCCGAGTTCTTCGCGCGGGGGCGCCGCTGGCTCCTGGCCCACCGGCAGGAGATCGCCGACCTCATCGTGGAGGAGAACGGCAAGGCGGAGGAGGACGCGGTCGTCGAGATCGTCTACTGCGCGAGCGCCTTCGCCTACTGGGCGAGGCAGGCCCGGGGCCTGCTCGCCAGCACGAAAATCCGCTCCCTCTCGCCGTTCGTCCTCGGCCGCGGCATGTACACACGCCGGGTGCCGCGAGGCGTCGTCGGAGTCATCGGCCCGTGGAACAACCCGCTGCTCAACTCCTTCGGCGATGCCATCCCCGCCCTCGCCGCGGGCAACACGGTCGTCCTGAAGCCCTCCGAACAGACGCCGCTGACCGCGCTGTTGATGGAGCGCATGGCCCGTGAGTGCGGCTGGCCCGAGGACGTCTTCCAGGTCGTGACCGGCGCGGGGGCCACCGGCAGCGCGGTCGTGGACACCGTGGACTTCGTGATGTTCACCGGCTCGACCAGGACCGGTCGCCTGGTCGCGGCCCGGGCGGGCGAGCGTCTGATCCCCTGCTCACTGGAGCTCGGCGGCAAGGACGCGCTGGTCGTTCTGGCCGACGCCTCCCTGGAGCGGGCCGTCAGTGTCACGATCCAGGGGGCCCTGTCCAACGGAGGTCAGATGTGCACCTCGGTGGAGCGGGTCTATGTCGAGGAGCCGGTGTACGACGCGTACATCGCCCTGCTGCGTGAACGGTTCCAGCAGGTCACCTCGGGCCGGCCGGCCGGGCTCGGCAGTGTCGACATAGGAGCCGTCACCTTCCTTCCCCAACTGGCGGTCATCAAGGACCATGTCGGCGACGCCGTGAGCAAGGGCGCCCGCGTACTCGTCGGAGGGCAGGCCTCCGAAGGACCCGGCCGGTTCTTCGCACCCACGCTGCTCGTCGACGTCGACCACGGCATGAAGTGCATGCGGGAGGAGACGTTCGGCCCCACGCTGCCCGTGATGAAGGTCGCCGACGCCGAGGAAGCGCTCCGGCTGGTCAACGACAGCAAGTACGGGCTTCAGGCCTCGATCATCGGATCGGACCTGAAGCGCGCCCGCCGCCTCGCCGAACGCTTCGAGGCCGGCTGCGTCACCATCAACGACGCCCAGACCAACTACATGGCCCTCGGTCTGCCGATGGGCGGCTGGAAGGAATCGGGCCTCGGCGTCCGCCACGGGGCCGAGGGATTCCTCAAGTACACGAGGCTCCAGGCCATCAGCACGAACCGGTTCCCGATGCGCCGCGACATGCACATGATCCCGTACGAGCCCTCGGCGTACCGGTTCATCCTCCGCCTGGTGGACGTCATGTACGGGGCCGGCGTGCCCGGGCTGCGCGGCCGTGCCAAGTAGCGGTTCGCGTCCCGCTGTTCACCACCTGCCAGACCTTCGAGAGGCCAGACCATGACCACGACACCCGAGACGCCCACGCACGACTCCGTCGCCACCCTGCCCGAAGGCGTCTTCCTGCCGCTGCCCCAGGAGAATCTGAGTTTCGAGCAGGAGCGCGAGGTGCGGAAGCAGGAACTCGCCGCCGCCTTCCGGCTGTTCGCCCGCTTCGGTTTCTCCGAGGGCGTGGCCGGACACATCACGGCCCGTGACCCCGAGAACCCGTCGGCGTTCTGGGTCAACCCGTTCGGCATGTCGTTCAGCCAGATCAGCGTCTCCGACCTGATCCTCGTCGACCACGACGGCACGCTCCTGGAAGGCAGGCGGCCGGTCAACAACGCCGCGTTCTGCATCCACTCCGAGGTGCACCGGGCCAGGCCGGACGTGGTCGCGGCGGCGCACACCCACTCCGTGCACGGCAAGGCCTTCTCCAGCCTCGGCGTCCCGCTGCAACCGATCACCCAGGACGCATGTGCCTTCTACGAGGACCACGGGATCTACTCCGACTACCGGGGCGTGGTGAACGACACCGAGGAGGGCCGGCGCATCGGCGCGGCCCTGGGTGACGGCAAGGCTGTCGTCCTGCGGAACCACGGGCTGCTCACGGTCGGGTCGTCCGTCGCCGAGGCGGCCTGGTACTTCATCACGATGGAGCGTTCCTGCCAGGCCCAGTTGCTGGCCATGGCCGCCGGAGAGCCGCATCTCATCGACGCCGAGACCGCACGGATGGTCCGTGACCAGATCTCCGGTGCGCTGCCGGGCTGGTTCCAGTTCCGTCCGCTGTGGGATCAGATCACGGCGGAGGAGCCTGATCTGTTCCAGTAGGCGACCCATTCGAGTAGACGACGCAGACGTAAGCGGCGCGGCGCCGCTCCGAGTTCGGCGGAGCGGCGGCGGCCGCTTTCGCGACCAGTGGCGACTACGACGCCGGGCTCGGCTCCGCTGTCGCCGGGTTCGGCTCGTCTGCCGGCCGGGGCCGCTCGCGGGCCAGCGTCAAGAGGTGGTCGCCCGTCAGGCGCAGGACCTCGCGACTGTGCTCGCTGTCGCGGTCGACCAGCCAGTTCAGGGTGACGCCGTCGAGCACCGCGTTGAGGTAGCGGGCCAGCACCGGAACGGGCACGGCCCACTCGATGTCCGCGGCCTTGGCGGCCTCCTCCAGGAGTTCCTGGTGGACTTCCCGGTAGTGCTGGTACTGACGTCGGGCCAGATCCTCGAACCCGGCCTGGCGCAGGGCGTAGTGCGTCAGTTCATAGCTGACCTGGTGTTCTCCCGGACTGAGTTCGACAGTGCCCCAGAAGGCGCTGAGGCTCTTGGTGATGCGCGATCCGAGGTCGCCCTCCGCTTCGAATGTCTTCCGCGCGGCGGCCACCGTGCGGTCGGTGAAGCGGGTGAGGACTTCCTGAAGCAGTTCTTCGCGCGATTTGAAGCAGTAGTGGAAGACGCCCAGCGGCATGTCGGCCTCATTGACGATCGCGCGCGTGGTCGCCTTTGTGACTCCGTCGCGGATCATCACCCGAAACCCCGCCGCGATCAGCTCTTCGCGCCGGTCCTTCGCTGCCATACGAGACATCTGGCTCGCTTCCTGCTTCGTGAACGGAATGCGTGTCCCACCCAGGGTATCGCAGCGTCTTGGACGACCGACCAACATCTGACGCTAACGGCAACGGCAACGGCAGGCGGCAGACGCGCAGTGCTAGGTCAGGACCAGCCAGCGCCGGCCGTCGATGAGCTCGCGTGCCGCATCGAGATGGCCGGCGTGGCATGCGGTCTCAGTGATGACGTGCAACAGGACGTCGCGCAGGTTGTGCAGATGCGGTTCGCCGAACAGTTCGTGAGGCCACCACGCCAGGACGCCGTCAGCGGGAGTGGTGGTGATGACGGCGTCGGAGAGCTCTGTCTCCCGCCGGTATCCGTCGAGCACGTCGGCGGCCCGCGCCTCCGGAGCCACGTTCCAAGCTTCGGCACCGCTCGTCAAGCCGCGGATGATCTCCTCCTCCCCGGCGACAACTGCACGGAACCAGAAACGCTCAACGTCCAGGGCGAGGTGCTGGACCAGCCCGAGGCAGTGCCATCCGGACGGCAGCACCGGCCTTCGCAGATCCTCCGCGTCGAGCCCGTCAAGGATGCCGAGAACGTGGCGGCGCTGCCCGGCCAAGACCCGAAGAAGCGCCCTGACCTCGCTGTCCGGAGTTGTTTCGCTCGTTTTTTCGGTCACGGTGACTCAGGATTCCCCAACTCCTGCGGTCGTGCCGGGAATTCTCCGATACGCGGGACACGCAATCAGTCACGGATCACGGAACCGTACTGGAGTGCTGAGCCCAGGAGGGTTCGCAACGCGATCTCCGGCACCATCGTGCGAACCTGCCACCCCCGACCCGACGCTTGCCTAGCCTATCGAAATTCGATAGATTCTCATCGTCATTCGATGGGAGGATGGGTCGTGGGAAAGCTGACAGTGTGTGCGCTGCGCGCCGTACTCGGCATGGTGCTCGCCGGCACCGTGTTCGTGCAGGCAGGGATGATGTGGGCGTTGGTCGGCGGGAACGATCCGGAGGACGGGTCGCTCCCGCTGACCCCGCTGCGCGTGATCACGATCCTGGGCATGGTGTCGGTTCAGGTCGCCCTGGTCTGCGTATGGCGGCTGGTGACGATGGTGCGGCGCGGAACCGTGTTCTCCCATGCCGCCTTCCGGTACGTGGACGGCGTGATCGGCGCGATCGTGGCGGCCGCCCTCGTATGGTTCACGGTCACGGCCATCAACGCACCGGGCCAGCGGGACGACCCGGGCGTCACCGTCATCATGGGCGGGATCGGCCTGGGCATCCTGGGGGTCGCGCTCATCGTGCTCGTACTGCGGATGCTGCTCGCCCAGGCCGTCGCACGCGACGTCGAAGCGACGCAGCTGCAGGCCGAGCTGGCAGAGGTGATCTGATGCCGATCGCCGTCGACATCGACGTGATGCTGGCCCGGCGGAAGATGTCCGTGGGCGAGCTCGCGGACCGCGTGGGGATCACGCCCGCCAACCTGGCGGTACTCAAGAACGGCCGCGCCAAAGCGGTGCGCTTCACGACTCTCGCAGCGCTCTGCGAGGTGCTCAAGTGCCAGCCGGGCGACCTGCTGCGCTGGGAAGCCGAGGACGCCGCAAGCGGGTGAGGTGCCCTTCAGGATCATGAAGTTGGGGGCGTGCCCGGTTCGGACCGTTCACTGCGCGGGGCGGAACGATGTCAAGAAGGTGCTGAGGGCCTGCTGGTTGGCGGGGGTGTTCCAGTCGTCGGCCGGGGTCGTCCACCTGATGGAGTAGCCGAGGTCGGTGTCGACCAGGAGGGCGCGGGCCAGGGTGCGCGTGCGGTCGGGGTCGCCGTCGGCGAACCATTCCAGGTCGGCTTCCCGGCCACCGGAACCGTCCACGCGCCGGATGTCGCCGATGCGGTCGAAGCCGGGGGTGAGCCGCCGCAACTGGGGCTCGGCGTCGCGCCAGACGGTGACGGCGTCGGACGAGGGCACCCTGCCGAAGGTGATCCTCAGCGCGCGGGGGTCACCCGAGGCGCCGAACGTGACGCTGAAGGCGTTGTCAGGCCGCCCGGTGTCCTTGATGCGTCGCCAGTCCGCGGGCAGTTGGACCGAGAATCCTTCCGGCGCGTCGTAGCGCTTGGTGGCGGGCGGTGCCGTCTTCCCGGCGGAAGCGGTGGGGGAGGGGGAGGGGGCGGCGGGCGCGCCCGGGTCCGACGCGCTTGCCGAGGCGCCGCCGGTCGGGTCCGCGGACGGGACGGCGGGGGTGGAGGCCGCGGGAGGCGGCGCGGCAGCGGAACCGGATGCGGTGGGTACGGGGCCGGAGGCGTCGGGTGCGTCCGAGGCCGGTCTGCTGTTCACGGCGAGCACGACCGGGATGGCCACGACGGCCAGCGCGGAACCGACAATGGCCAGGACGATGGGCCGCTTCCTGCGCCAGGCCCGCTCCGCTCCCGGCGAAGTCCCGTACGCTCCGCGCAGCCTGAACATGTGCGACTGTTCGGCCGAGTCCTCGCTGACCATACGGCTCAGCGCCTTGCGCAGGACCGGTTCGGTGAGCCGTTCGTTCGGGTTCTCGCGAAGCAGCCCGTGAATGGTCTGGCGCAGCCGGCCGGTATGGACGTCACCCCCCGAGGATCTCTCCTCTCCTGCTTGGGTTCCCTCTCCCGTGTACACCTGCGCGAAAGTCGAAGTGCCTTCGCCGTGCCCCGGGTCCGGAGCGGGCGGCCGGCCCTCGATCATGGTGTGCAGCAGCGCTCCCAGGGCCCACAGATCGGTCGAGGGATCGATCGCCTCACCGCGGATCTGTTCCGGAGACGCGTACGAGGGTGCGGTCGCCCTCAAGGACCGGGTCGCCCCGGTCAGTCCGAATCCCGTGACCACGACCCCGCCGTCCGCCTTGACGAAGACCTGGTCGGGGCCGAGGTCGCCGTGTGTGACGCCCAGGCGGTGCGCGGCGGCGAGTACATCGAGGATCTGCAGACCGATACGGACCGCCCGGGGCTGGTTGAACGGCCCACGCCGGTTGAGGAGTTCACTCAGCGACCGGCCTTCGATCGGCTCCATGACGGTCCACAGCCGGCCGTCCTGCTCGGTGACGTCGAGGACGGTGGCCACCTGGCCGGGCGCGGCGGCCTCCAGGTCCGCGGTCTCCCGCAGCACCCGGGCCGTGGTCTGCCGGGACGTCTCCTCGCGGAGAACCGCGGGCAGCCGTGCTTCCGCCAGGAAAACCAGTCGGCCGGACGCCATGTCCTGGCCGTGCCAGCCGACCCGGAACTCCTCTCGGTGCACGATCTGGAGCGGTCGATACCTCCCGGCGATCAACTCATTTGTGGAGGTCTGCGCTTCTGCCATGCTGATCCTTCACTGAGCCCGTGGTTTGCACCTTGGTCATGAGTACGAAGGCAATGCCGGTGAGTGTTCAATCAGGCGTGATTGCGCTTTCCGGCGGTGCGGCGCGTCGACGCTCCGAGGCAGGCCCGTTCTCGGCCAACTCGCCTCAGGCGAAAAGGATTTGGCGCAGGACGCGGCTCAGGTGAACGCGTAGTTCGTCAGTCGACATCTCGGCGAGCCTGCCCACCTTGACGATGTATCGGGTGAACGTCACGCCGATCAGCTGCGCGGCGAGCATCCCGATTCGTACGTCCATGTCGTCGCCGGTGAGCGCCTCGCGGTAGGTCGACTCGCTGTGGGCCTGCATGGCCGTGTAGAGATTCGCAGCCGCGGCCTCGTTGGTGGCGGCACTGCGCAGGAGCGCGACGAAGGGGTCGCCGGAAGGGTTGCTCTCCATCCGCTCGACGAAGCCGGCGGCGATCCGCTCGGGCAGCGTTTCGTGGTCGCCGGCGACGATGTCGGTCAGGTCGCGCGTCCCGGGTACCGCCGCCAGGAAAAGCCGCTCCTTCGAGGTGAAGTGCAGCATGACCAGGCCGTGCGTGACACCGGCCCGGCGGGCGATGTCACGAATCGTCGCCCGCGCGTAGCCCCGTTCCGTGAAAGCCGCCCGGGCCGCCTCCAGGATGGCTGCGCGGCTCGCCTCCGGATCGCGTCGGCGACCGGTGGCCGACGCCCGCGACGGAGCCCTGTCGGGGCGTGAGGTTTCTGGCACCCCCTAACTGTACGCGCGTACAGAACGGCCTTGCGGCGGCCGTTCGATGCGTTACTGTCCAAGTGGTCATTAGTGGAGCCGGGGGCTGTGCCGACAGGCGCACGTCCCTCTCAAGCCTGTCCGGAACGTGAAGGGGACTTCTGTATGAGTACGTCCATCGTCATCGGCGGCAGCGGCGGACTCGGCCGCGTCATCGCCCAGCGATTCGCCGACCGTGGTGATTCCGTCGTCGTGACCAGCCGGGACAAGGCACGCGCCGAAGCGGCGGCGGAGGGGATAGGAGGCGGGGCCCGGGGCATGGCCCTCGACTTGTCCCAGCCAGACACGATCGCGCAGGCCCTCGGTGGCATCACCGAAGTCGACCAACTGGTCATCACGGCGATGGATCCCGTGCCGAACTCCCTGGCCGACTTCGATCTCACCGACGCCGTTCGCGTCGTGACCATCAAACTGGTCGGGTACGCCGAAACGGTCCGCGTATTGCGCGACCGCTTGAACCCCGCCGCCTCAGTCGTCCTCTTCGGCGGGCTGGCGAGGGAACGCCCTTACCCCGGCTCGACGATGGTGACCACGTTCAACGCCGGCCTGACCGGCCTGGTCAAGACCCTCGCCGCCGAGATCGCCCCGCACCGGGTCAACGCCCTGCACCCCGGCGTGATCGGAGACAGTCCCAAATGGCGTGACGTCACCGACCATCCGCACCTCCGCCGCACACCCACCGGGCGACTTGTCACCATGGCCGAGATCGCCGACGCCACCGACTTCCTGCTGCGCAACGCAGGCATGAACGCTCACGATCTGAACGTCGACGGCGGCATGCTGATCACCTGACAGAAAGCGGCTCATCGCACGGCGGCGTCAGTGCGCGGCGCCGCCGAATCCGAACTCGTTGCCGTCCGGGTCGTGGTAGGTGATCTTGCGCATGCCTTCCGCGTAGGTCTCGCGGGTCGTGGGCTGCAGACCCCGGTCGGCGATCCGCGCGACACGGGTGTCGAGGTCGTCGACGAGGATGGTGTGCACGGCGTTACCGGCCTGACCGGGCCGTTGCACGATGTATACGTACCGGTGTTCCGCCAGTTCCCATACGGCTTCCGTGTCGTGCGGGAAGAACGTCGGCGGGGTGCCGAGGAGTCGCTCGTACCAAGGCAGTGCCGCTGCGAAGTCGTTGACGGGGATGCCGGCGAAGAGGTCGAGGGGCATGCGGTCATGGTAGGTGCGTTGTCGGGTGCGGGTCCGGTGGGGGCTGGTCGCGCAGTTCCCCGCGCCCCTAAAAGCGGGGCTGCGCCCCGGCTTTTGTCCTTGAGGGGGCGGTAGCCCCTGCTTCTAAGGGGCGCGGGGAACTGCGCGATCAGCCCCACTCACCCGCAGGCTGCAAGCCAACCCCCCGGTGGGTTACGTGTCGATGGGGGTGTCGGGGCTTGGGACCAGGTCCCGGTCCTGGGGCGTGTCGGCGGCCGGGATGGTGGGCTGTCGGTGGCGGGTGGTGAGGCGGGTGGCCACCGGTTCGGTGTAGCGGGCGGTGAGGGGGCCGATGATGACGAGGATGAGGACGTAGGCGGTGGCGAGGGGGCCGAGTCGGGGTTCGATGCCGGAGGTGACGGCGAGTCCGGCGATGACGATGGAGAACTCGCCGCGGGCGACCAGCGTGCCGCCGGCCCGCCAGCGGCCCTTGGCGGAGATCCCGGCCCGCTTCGCGGCCCAGTACCCGGTGGCGATCTTCGTGCCGGCGGTGACGAGGGCCAGTGCGAGGGCGGGCAGCAGCACCGGCGGGATGCTGGCGGGGTCGGTGTGCAGGCCGAAGAAGACGAAGAACACCGCGGCGAACAGGTCCCGCAGCGGGGACAGCAGCCCGTGCGCGCCCTCGGCGACCTCCCCGGACAGCGCGATGCCCACCAGGAACGCGCCGACCGCCGCGGAGACCTGCAGCTGCTGCGCGACGCCCGCGACCAGCAGGGTCAGGCCGAGCACGACCAGCAGCAGTTTCTCGGGGTCGTCGCTGGAGACGAAGCGGGACAGGTGACGTCCATAACGCACCGCGACCACCAGCACCAGGCCGGCCACGCCGAGCGCGATGGCCAGGGTGGCGCTGCCCGCGGCGAGGCCGGCGCCGGCCAGCAGGGCGGTGATGATGGGCAGGTAGACGGCCATGGAGAGGTCTTCCAGGACCAGGATGCTCAGGATCACCGGGGTCTCGCGGTTGCCGAGCCGGCCCAGGTCGCCCAGGACCTTGGCGATGACACCGGAGGAGGAGATCCAGGTGACCCCGGCCAGAACGACGGCGGCGACCGGGCCCCAGCCCAGCAGCAGCGCCATCGCCGCGCCGGGCAGGGCGTTCAGGGCGGCGTCGACCAGGCCGGCGGGGTACTGGGTCTTGAGGTTGGAGACCAGGTCGGTGGCGGTGTATTCGAGGCCGAGCATGAGCAGCAGCAGGATGACGCCGATCTCGGCGCCGATCGCGACGAATTCCTCGCTGGTGCCCAGTGGCAGCAGCCCGCCCTCGCCGAACGCGAGCCCGGCCAGCAGATAGAGGGGTATGGGGGAGAACTGGAACCGCCCGGCGAACCGGCCGAGCAGCCCAAGACCCAGGATGATCGCACCGAACTCGATCAGGAAAATGGCGGAGGAATGCACCGGGTCACTCCCGCCCGAGTATCGCGGCGGCCGCCTCCACACCCTCACGGGTGCCGATCACGATCAGAATGTCACCGCCCGCCAGCCGGAAGTCCGGAACGGGGGAGGGGATCGCCTGCGCCCGCCGCAGCACGGCCACGATCGACGCTCCGGTCTCGGTGCGCATCCGGGTGTCACCGAGGACACGCCCGTTCCAGTGCGAGACCGAAGAGAGCTCGATCCGCTCGGCCACCAGGCCGAGGTCGGTGGTGGAGAGCAGGTTCGGACTGTGGTGCGCGGGTGCCAGCGCGTCGATCAGCGAGGCGGTCTCCAACTCGGTCAGACGCAGCGACTGGGCGCAGGCGTCGGGGTCGTCGTTCCGGTAGACGTTCACCGTGCGGGCGCCGTCCCGGTGCGCGATCACCGACAGGTGACCTTGCTCCCTCGTGGTGAGGTCGTACTGGACACCGATCCCCGGCAAGGGTGTGGTGCTCATTCGCCCAGCAGGCACAACCCCTCCCCCCTCTTCATCGTTCTTTGCGGCAGCAGTGCGGGCCACGACGGATTCAGCGAGGTGATCCGGCGCGGCGGGGACTCATGGTGCCACCTGCGAACAGCCCGGGGATATGGGTGTCAGCCCGGATGGACACGGCGCCCCCACAGGGGTCAGGGTGAGGCGGGGGCAGTAGATCCCATCGCAGGCCAGAGCCCTCAACAGGGCCGTTGGGCCTCGGCAGGCGACAGTGGAGGTGAGTAGTCACCGGGAAAGGAGCACAAGGCCATGTCGTTGTACTGGCGGATCTTCGTCCTCAATGCGGGCGTGCTCGTCGTCGCCGTCCTGCTGCTCCTGGGCCCGGTCACCGTTTCCACCCCGGTGCTGTTCGGCGAGGCCGTAGTCCTGCTCGCCGGGCTGATCGTGATGGTGATCGCGAACGCCGTACTGCTGAGGGTCGCACTGGCTCCGCTGGCTCGCCTGAACCGGACCATGGCCACTGTCGACCTCCTCAAGCCCGGCAGCCGCACGACCGTCACCGGACCCGGCGAGATCGCCGAACTCACCACGAGCTTCAACGCCATGCTCGCCCGGCTGGAGGCCGAACGCGCCACCAGCTCCGGCAGGGCCCTGTCAGCACAGGAAGCCGAGCGCCAGCGGCTCGCCAGGGAACTCCACGACGAGGTCGGACAGACCCTCACCGCAGTCCTGCTCCAGCTCAAACACGCAGCCGACCACGCACCTCGGCCCGTACGCGATGATCTGCGGCAGGCGCAGGAGACCACCCGTGCCGGACTGGACGAGATCCGCCGTATCGCCCGCCGCCTGCGCCCCGGAGTCCTGGAGGAACTCGGCCTGCACAGCGCCCTGCGCGCCCTGACGGCCGAGTTCACCACCTCCCGCCTGAGCGCGACCGCGCACATCACTCCCGGGCTGCCCCGCCTCGACCCGGCCACCGAACTCGTCCTCTACCGCGTCGCCCAGGAAGGGCTCACCAACACCGCCCGCCACACCCACGCCACCCGGGTCGAGGTCCATCTGCGCGCCCTGCCCAACGCCCGGGTGGGACTGCTGGTCCGTGACAACGGGCCGGGCATCGGGGCCGCACCCGAAGGAGCCGGCATCAGCGGTATGCGCGAACGCGCCCTCCTCATCGGCGCCGAGTTCCAGATCGGCCAAGGTCCCCAGGACGGCACCGAGATACGCCTGAACGTCACCGGCCACGCAGCCGACGACCGCACCCAGGAGACAGCGCGATGACCGCACCGGCCCGCATCCTGCTCGCCGACGACCACGCCCTCGTCCGCCACGGCGTCCGCCTCATCCTCGACGCCGAGCCGGACCTGACCGTCGTGGCCGAGGCCTCCGACGGCGCCGAAGCCATCGCCCAGGCCCGCGGCAACGACATCGACCTGGCCATACTCGACATCGCCATGCCCCGCCGGACCGGCCTGCAGGCCGCCCGCGAACTGGCCCGCCTACGTCCCGGCCTGCGCACCCTGATGCTGACGATGTACGACAACGAGCAGTACTTCTTCGAGGCCCTCAGATCCGGCGCCTCGGGCTACGTACTCAAATCCGTCGCCGACCGCGACCTCGTCGAAGCCTGCCGCGCCGCCCTGCGCGACGAGCCCTTCATCTACCCCGGCGCCGAGACCACCCTCATCCGCACCTACCTCGACCGTGCCCGCACCGGCGAACAACTGCCCGCCCGCCCCATCACCGAACGCGAAGAGGAGATCCTCAAACTCGTCGCCGAGGGCCACACATCCAAAGAGATCGCCCTCCTCCTCGTCATCAGCGCCAAAACCGTCGAACGCCACCGCACCAACCTCCTCCAGAAGCTGGGCCTGCGCGACCGACTGGAACTCACCCGCTACGCCATCCGCGTCGGCCTCATCGAGCCCTGAAGGCAAGTTGCAGCCGGGCCCATCAGGGTTGGTGGGTGACGGTGACTTGGACGGTCAGGGTGCCTTTGTTGTCGTGGACGCATCGGTCGGCGATGTCGTTGATGGCCAGTTGCAGGGTGCCTTCGTCGGCTGCTTTGAAGGTCAGTTTCCGTCCGGCGGAGTGGAGGGGAGGATTCTGTTGGCCGGTGAGGCGGGCCAGGAGGGTGCCGAACGGTGCCGCGGGTTTGATCTTGCAGTCCTTGGCGCCGGCGAGTGACTGGTCGATGGCGGTGGTGTAGCCGGCCGGGCCGGTCATGGGGATGTTGACGTGGTCGACGGTCCATTGGCCCGAGAGGAAGCGGACGGTGACCTTGTCGCCTTGTTGGATGGTCATCCCTCGCACTGGCTGCCAGCCGGTGGTGGATTTCACGGCCTGCCGGGTGGTCGTGGTGACCGGGTCCTTCGTCAGCGGCAGGACTCCGGTGAGGAACAGGCTCCCGGCAACGCCCGCCGCCAGTGCGGCCGTTGCGGCCAGGGTCCAGCCCAGCCGCTTCGCGCCGCGGGAGCTGGAGGAGGGCTGGGGCGTGGGCCTGAGCGAGGTGGTGTGCGTGGCTGTCTGCCCGCTCTGCCCGCTCTGCCCGCTGTGTCCGGCGGGGGCCGGGTGCTGGCGGCCGCGGGTGAGGGTGTCCGCGTCGGCCAGCTGGGGTCCGGGCGCAGGCGTGGGCGCGGGCGTGGGTGTGGGCGTGGGTGTGGGCCGGGTCGTGTGTCCGGTGGGTGAGGGCAGCAGTGGTTCGGGGTCCGTGTGGCCGGTCGCGATGTGGTGCAGTGCCTGGCGGGTGTGGGTGGTGGTGGGGCGTTCGTGGGGGGACTTGCGCAGCAGGGCTTCGATGACCGGGCGCAGGGGGCCGAGCCGTTCGCTGAGGGTGGGTTCGGCGTAGGCGACGGCGTGCAGGGTGGCGGGGCGGGCGGGTCTGCGGAAGGGGGACTGGCCGCCGCAGACGGTGGCCAGGGTGGCGCCGAGGGACCAGAGGTCGGAGGCGGGGCCGACCTCGGCTCCCATCACCCGCTCGGGGGCCATGAATTCCAGGGAGCCGATCAGTTCGCCGGTGGTGGTCAGGAACTCGCCGTCGTCCAGGACCGCGATGCCGAAGTCGGTCAGGACGGCGTTGCCGTCGCGGCGCAGCAGGACGTTGGCGGGTTTGACGTCGCGGTGCAGGGTGCCGGCGGCGTGCACCGCCACCAGTGCGTCGAGCAACTGTAGTCCCAGCGTGGCGGTGTGCTGCGCGGTGAGCGGTCCGTGTTCGGTGAGGTGCTGGGCCAGGGAGGGGCCCTCGATGAGTTCCATGACGATCCACAGCCGGTCCTGGGATTCGGCCAGGTCGTGGACGCCCACCACGTGCGGGTGCGGTACCCGTGCGACCGCGCGTGCCTCGCGGACCGCACGGCGCAGCCGGATGCGGTGTTCCTCGTCGCCGTGGGTGAGGATGTGGAGTTCCTTGACGGCGACCGGGCGGTCCAGCAGCTGGTCGTGGGCGCGCCAGACGGTGCCCATGCCGCCTTGGCCGAGGATGTCGTGGAGCAGGTACCGGCCGGCGACCAGCCGTCCCGAGCCGCGTCCCGAGCCGCGTCCCGAGCCGTGTTCCGAACGGGTCCCCGCCTGGTGATCGCCATCTCCGGATAACACGCGCTCTCACATTTCCTTCCCGGCGATGTCAATGCCCACCGGTCGTCGTCTGTTCGAAGCGGGCCGAGCGTAGCGGCCGGAGGCCGGTCCGGTGCATGGCGCCAGTCCACGTCGTACGTACTGCTGCTGGGCGGGGGCAGCAACAACAGTGGCCCCTCGAAAACGCCCCGGGGCCACTGCCGTTGCTGCTACCGCACTACTTGGCGGGCTTGTAGAAGGTGTAGGTGGCGGAGTAGTGGACGCTCGTCTGGTCCGTGCCGGTGCAGGCGGTCGTCGGGGCGACGCCGCCGCGGGTGTTGAGGCGCTGGATGTAGGAGACGTCGGCGAAGACCCCGGTGCCGCGTGTGGCGGTGGACTTCAGGAGGAGTTCGGGGATCGTGCCGGCCTTCGGGGAGGTGGCGACGGCGGCGGCGTTGACCGCGCTGCCGTCCACCGTGGACACCCAGACGGGGCCGCGGGAGTGGAGAGCGACCGTGCGGCGGGAGTGGTCCTTCTTGGCCCACAGGGTGGCGGCGGGCTCCAGCAGCTTCCAGGCACCGTCGGTGCAGGTGTACGTCTGGACGCCCTCGGCGGAGAAGACGCCGGTGAGCCGGTTGCCGTCGGGGACCTTCAGCGCGGCGGGAACGTCGACGCCGGTGCGGGGGGTCTGCGAGGCCGCCGCAGGGGCGACCGTCGTGCCTATGAGAGTGGCGGCGGTGACAGTGGCGAGAGCCGTGGTGGTGAGGACAAGCCGCTTGGCTAGCTTCATCAGGTGTGTCTCCAGAGCAATTTCTGAACGTGTTCGTGGGAATGGACGCGGATGCCGTGCGTGTCCCAAGCCAGGACCGGGCAGGTTCCAGACGTCCGGGCCGGTCAGATGATCTTCAGCCCTGATGCCGCACTGTACGCGTGAAGCAGGCCGGTTGTGCGGCCAACTTCTGATCAGTCAGTGGCCAACTCTGCTCACCGGCTCGGACGGTCGTACGGCAGGCTCAGACGCGTATGGATCCCGGCCATGCGCGTATGGCTGCGGGGTGCGAGGCAGTGGTTGCGTAGGTCGTCGTAGCCGTCGCCGGGGCACCACAGAACGTGCAACTTCACGAGTCACCCCGGCTGAACCGCCGTAAGTGGAAAAGGAATTCAGTCGTGATGCACGCCTCCACCGTTCCCGGGGGACAGCTCTCCACTCGCTTTTCCGAGAGCCGCCCGGGGGGATCATGACTGGCATTGCGGACATCGAGCCGTACCCCTTACCGACATCGGCGGAGCTGCCGAAGAACGTGGCCGACTGGACGGTCGACCCGCGGCGCGGCGCGTTGTTGATACATGACATGCAGCGGTACTTCCTGCGTCCCTTTCCCGAGGCCATGACCGGGCAACTCGTCCGGAACACGGCCTCGGTGCTGGACCGGTGCCGGGCGCTGGGGATGCCGGTGGCGTACACGATGCAGCCCGGTGGGATGGACCCGTCGCAGCGCGGTCTGCTCGCCGACTTCTGGGGTCCGGGAATGGAAGCCGCGCCGGCCGACCGTGATGTGCCTGAACCACTGACACCCGGGCCGCTGGACGGGGTGTTCACGAAGTGGCGGTACAGCGCGTTCTTCCGAACCGAGTTACTGGCATGGCTGCGCCGGCACGGTGCCGATCAGCTCGTCATCTGCGGGGTCTACGCCCATGTGGGCGTCCTGGCCAGCGCGGTCGACGCGTTCAGCAACGACGTCCAGCCGTTCGTCGTGGCCGACGCGGTCGCCGACTTCTCGGCACAGGACCATCGATTCGCCCTGGAGTACGCGGCGCGGAAGTGCGCTGTCGTGGTCACCACGGAGGACGTCCTGCCGTGACCGGTACGTCAGCTCTGCTCCACCGGGTGCTGGCAGCGGAGCCGCCCCCGTTCGCGCTGCTGCACCGCCCGGAACGGACCGGACGACACCAACTCGACGTCATCACAGGCGAGTTGTGCACGCCGGACCGGCTCGCCGATGTCCCGTTGGCCGAAGGTGGCGTCGAAGCGGGCACTGAGGACGGCCAGGAACATCAGGTCCTCGCAGTCGTCCCCTACCGGCAGCTCCGCGAACGTGGACTCGCGTGTGTCGACGATGGTGCGCCGCTGATCGCGATGGTGATCACCGAGCAGGCGGTGGTGCCGCTGCACGATCTGCTCCGGCGCATTCCCGAGGTCCCGGTCCGGCTCGTCGACGGACACTTCGACACCGACGACGACACCTACGCCCGTACGGTCGAACGGGTCGTCAGGGACGAGATCGGGCAGGGCGCGGGCTCGAACTTCGTGCTCGGACGACGCTTTGCCGGGCATATCGCCGACTACGACCTCGACATGGCACGCACCATCTTCCGCCGACTGTGCGAACAGGAGTCCGGAGCGTACTGGACCTTCCTCATCCACACCGGCACTCGGACCTTCGTCGGCGCCACACCGGAACGCCATGTCAGCCTGCACGACGGTGACGCGGTGATGAACCCGATCAGCGGCACGTACCGCTACTCCGAGGACGGCCCCACCCTCGCCGGACTGATGTCGTTCCTGGACAGCCACAAGGAGTCCGACGAGCTGCACATGGTGCTCGACGAGGAACTGAAGATGATGGCCCGCGTCTGCGACGGCGACGGCGGTAGTGGTGGTGCCCGGGTCCTGGGGCCGCGGCTCAAGGAGATGGCACGGCTGGCGCACACCGAGTACCTCATCACGGGCCGTTCCCGCCGACATCCGCTGGACATCCTGTCGGAGACGATGTTCGCGCCCACGGTGACCGGCAGCCCGCTGGCCAGCGCGTGCCGGGTGATCACTCGGTACGAGCCGGCCGGGCGCGGTTACTACGGCGGGGTCGCCGCGCTGATCGGCCGCGATGCCACAGGCGGTCACCGTCTCGACTCGGCCATCATGATCCGTACAGCCGATGTCGACCCGACGGGCCGGGTCGGGATCGGTGTCGGGGCCACGCTCGTACGTCACTCGGACCCGGCGGCCGAGGCGGCCGAGACCCGCGCCAAGGCGGCGACCCTGCTCCGAGTCATGTCCGCCGATCCGGGGTCCGCGCCCCGCCGCGGGGTGGGCCGCCATCGCCCGCTCGGCGAGCATCCCTACGTACGGGATGTGCTGCAGCACCGCAGAAGGGGCCTCGCCGGGTTCTGGCTCGACTCCGAACACCCACCGTCGGCGCCCGCATCGTCCTCGCGCCGGGTCCTGGTGGTCGACGCCGAGGACATGTTCACCGCGATGATCGCCGCACAACTCCGTTCACTGGGCCTGGCGGTGACCGTCCGGCGCTGGGACGAGCCGTACTCGTGGGACGCGGACGATCTCGTCGTGCTGGGTCCCGGGCCGGGCGACCCCCGAGACGCCGACGATCCCAGGAACTCGCATCTCCGCAAAGCGATCGAAACGCTGCTGGCCGGGCGGAAGCCGTTCGTCGCCGTGTGCCTGAGCCACCAACTGCTCGGCCTGGAACTCGGTTTGGACGTGCGGCGCGGAGCCGTGCCCCACCAGGGCACGCAACGCGAGATCGAGTTGTTCGGCGAGAGCGAGACGGTGGGCTTCTACAACACGTTCGCCGCGCACAGCGACACGGACAAGTTCGACGTGCCCGGTGTCGGCCCGGTGGAGGTCAGTCGGGACGCGGGCACCGGCGAGGTGCACGCACTGCGAGGACCCGGCTTCGCCTCCCTGCAGTTCCACGCCGAGTCGGTGCTGACCCGCAACGGCCCCGCCCTCTTCGCCGCGCGCATCGACGAGGCGCTGGCCTGACACATGCCCGACCCACGACCGAGGAGACCGGCCATGACCCAACACACGAGGCCCCAGGAGTGGGTCGACGACGACGCGGAACTCCGCCGCACCAACCGGGCCACGGTGGAGCGATACCTGGACATGACGGAAGGACCGGCGAGGCTCCAACGCCATCACCTCTTCACCGAAGACGCGCGAGGCGGCCTCTGGACCACCGACACCGGACAACCGGCCGCTGTCACGGGACGGGAGAACCTGTACCTGATGGCCGCGTGGTCGCTCGAGTGCTTCCCCGACTGGCGCTGGACCAATGTCGAGATCTTCGAGACCCAGGACCCCAACCGGATGTGGGTCGAGTGCGACGGAGAAGGGCAGATCATCTTCCCGCACTATCCGCCGGGCCACTACCGCAACCACTTCATCCACTCGTTCCGCCTCGACAACGGAAAGATCGCGGAGATAAGGGAGTTCATGAATCCCTGTGAGCAGATGCGGGCCCTGGGCATCGAGGTACCGGTCGTCAAGAGGGGCGGGATCCCCACCGACGGGGAGGTGGCATGACCTCGGTGATCGTCGTCGGCTCGGGCGCGGCGGGGCTGGCCGCGGCCCTGTCGGCACGGGAGTCGGGCGCCGAGGTCACTGTTGTCGAGGCGACATCGACGATCGGCGGCACCACCGCCCTGTCCAGCGGGGCGGCCTGGCTGCCCAACAACCACCTGCCGCTCGCCGCCGAGGACACCCCGGAGCGCGCCCGTACCTATCTGAATGCCCTCGGCCGATCCGACGAGCACGCGTACGGGTCCGAGCCCGGGTATGGGTACGAGTCCGCGGAGACAGTCATGTCCGACCGGTTCGTCGACGAGGCACCGCGGGTCGCAGAGTGGCTCGAGATGAGGACACCGCTGCGCTGGGCCACCCTTCCTGTACCGGACTGTCACAGCACGCTGCCGGGCGGGTACGAGGCCGGACGGTCGCTCGAACCAAGGCCGTTCCGTGCCACACCGCAGGTCGCGGCTCTGGTGCGGGCCGCTCTGCCCTGGCGGTCGAGGGCTACCCTCGGCGAACTCCTCACCGGCAAAGCCGCACCCGACCTCATCGAGCAGCGCAGACAGGCCGGCGTACACACCGCGGGCCAGGCACTGGTGGCGGCACTGCTCACGGCCGCCGTCGACGCGGGCGTCACCATCCGTACGCACGCCAGGGCGACGAGGTTCCTCGGCACCGGTGTGGCGGTCGACGGCACACTGCTCGACGGACGGGTCGTACTCGCGACGGGTGGCTTCGAACGCGACGAGGCGCTCGTCCGGCGATTCCTCGGCGGCCCGATCGCCGGTCTCACCGGAGCACCCGGTGCCCGTGGCGACGGGCTGCGTATGGCCATCGCCGCAGGGGCCGCGCTGCACAACACGGCGCAGGCCTGGTGGTGTCCGACGATCCGGATACCCGGCGACGCGATCGAAGGCGAACCTGTGCACCGGATACTCCTCGCCGAGCGGGCGCGCCCCGGTGCCGTGCTGGTCGACTGCGACGGCCACCGGTTCACCAACGAGGCCCGGAGCTACCACGAGGTCGGCCGATCGCTGCACCCAACCGAACCGTCATGGCTGATCGTCGACGCGACCCACCGCCGCCGCTATCCGATCGGTCCGGTCCGCCCCGAGGACTCCGACCCGGACTGGCTGCAACGCGCCTGCACGCTACCGGAGTTGGCGCGACTCATCGACGTCCCGGGCGACGCGCTCGCCAAGACGGTCAGCCGGTTCAACTGGGCGGCGGCCGCCGGCGAGGATCCGGACTTCGACCGAGGAGCGAGCCCCTACGACAGCGTCATGGGCGATCCCGGCGCGGTCCACCCGACATTGGGGCCCCTGTACGCACCACCCTTCTACGCCGTGCCGGTACGGCCCGGACTCGGCGGAACCAGCGGCGGCCCGCGCACCGATCCCGACGGACGTGTGCTGCGCGACGACGGCACGTCAGTACCAGGGCTGTACGCCGCGGGCAACGTCGCCGCCGGCCCGTTCGGGGCCGCCTACCCGGGCACCGGCGCGACGATCGGTCAGGCCCTCGTGTTCGGCGCCCAGGCAGGCAGAGCAGCGGCAGGAGACTGAACCACCATGCACCAGTACGTGATCGTAGACGTGTTCACCACGGTCGCCCTACAGGGCAACCCCCTGGCCGTCTTCCCGGACGCCGTCGGTATCCCCGCCGAGAGGATGCAGCTGATCGCCCGCGAGATGAACCTCTCGGAGACGACGTTCGTCCTCCCCGCCCGGGCCGACGGGGACCGGTACGTCCGCATCTTCACCCCGATCAACGAACTGCCGTTCGCCGGGCACCCGGTACTGGGCACGGCCGCGGTGCTCGGCGTGTCCACGGCGGTCGACCGGCTGCGGCTCGAAACCGCGGGCGGCACCATCCCGATCGACTTCAGCCATCGACGCGAGCGGACCGTCACCGCCGCCATGCGCCAGCCGATCCCGGTCCGGGAGCCGTACGCGCGACAGGGCGACCTCCTCGACGCGCTCGGCCTCGAATCCTCGACCCTGCCGGTGGACGCCTACCGCAACGGGCCCCGGCACGTCTACGTCGGAGTCGAGAGCGAAGCGGCCCTCTCTCGGCTCCGACCCGATCTGCGCGCGCTGGCAGGACACCCGGACATGGCCGCCATTTGCTTCACGCGCTCCGGGGATCCCGAGGAAGCGGGGGACGCCGGGGGTTCTGAGGGTCTCGAGGGCTCGGGGGAACGCTGGCGGATGCGGATGTTCTCCCCGGCCTACGGCGTGAGCGAGGACGCGGGGACGGGCTCGGCCGCCGGCCCACTCGCGGTGCACCTCGCACGGTACGGACTCGTCCCGTTCGGAAAGCGGATCGAGATCGTCCAAGGGGTGGAAATGGGTCGTCCGTCACAGATGTTCGCCAGGGCAGAGGGCAACAGCCGCCGACTGGACACGGTCGAGGTCGAAGGATCAGCGGTCATCACCGCCCGCGGAACCCTCCTGGCCTGAGCCCGGCGAGCCCTCATGGCCCGGTTCAGGCTCCACAGGTCCGGCGGGACTCGAGGTCACGGAAACGGCCGGGTGAAATGCCGTACTCACGGCGGAAAGCGGCGCCGAACGCGAACTCCGTGGAGTAGCCGACCTGACGGGCGATCGTCGCCAGTGGTGCTTTGGTCTCCCGGAGCAGACGTGCCCCGTGGCTCAGGCGTCGGCCGGTCAGGTATGTCATGGGTGGCTTTCCCACCATCGCGGTGAAGCGTTTGGTGAACGCAGTCCGTGACATTCCCACGCTCTTGCCGAGCTGCTGTACCGTCCACGGCTTGTGCAGGCTCGAATGGATCTCGCGCAGCGCGAGGGCGATGGCGGGATCGTCGATCTCCGTCCGCTCCGCGTCGCGATTCTGCTCCAGCCACTGGCGCAGGGCGTGGGTCAGCAGCAGGTCCAGGAGCGCGGGGCGGGTCGCCCCACTGCCCGGTTGCGTGTCGGACACGTCCACCGCCAACAGGTCGGCCAGCAACCGCAGTTGCAAGGCACGGTCATGGCCCGGCGAAACCACGAGGAGCTCGGGTAACGCTCTCAAGTACGGGTGTACTTGCCCGTGGTCGAGCCAGTACGCGCCGCAGAGGAACTCGGCGTCGGCCGGATCGGGACTGTGCCGATCCTCGCTCACGACCGCTGCCGCCGTGGGCAGGTCCTTGAGCAGGCCTGGTGCGTGACTGAATCCGAGTTCGGCACCGAACGGGGTGAGGACGACATCGCCCGCCTTGAGTGCACGTGGTCGCCCGGTTGCCGGGATCAGCCAGCCACTGCCCCGCAGAAGGATGTGGAACCCGCTGCCCGCGAAGGCGGGAAATCGCATGCCCCAAGAGCCCGACTCCCTGACCCGGCAGGCCTGGGCCCGCCCGATCCGCACGCTGCCGATGGCCTCGCTCAGTATGTCCGTGCCCGAGTCGGTACTGGCACGAGTTATGGCAGCCACGTGGGTGGAACTCTTCTGGTGGTTCACGAGTTTCTTGTCCTTCGTACGCGGCAGGGTCCGGAACCTCTCGGGTTTGCCCTAACGCCGGAGCCTAGGCCGATCGGCACGCCGGGCACTTGAACCACAGCGGCATCCGAACAGAACATCCGCGCCACGAGCCAGTGTTGTCGAACCTGAGCCGACTCCGCCGATCCCGGCACGTCAACTCAGGGTGTCCGTGCGCACTTTGACAGGATTCCTGCGGCGCCGAACATATCGTGAGAACTCCACCGCGCCGGTTACCGCGAGCGCGAACCCGACGCCGACTGCGATGGAAAGGAGCGTGTTCTCCTGGAAGAAGACGCCGCCGAGGTATCCCGACAGCGCGGTATAGGCGCTCCAGGTGGAGGTGGAAATCGCGACGTACAGCATGAACTTGCGCAGCGGGTACCTCACCACCCCCGCCGTTCCTGTGGCGAGATAGCGTCCGACCGGAATGAATCGCGTGGATACGAGCACAAAACCGCCGCGTGAATCGAGCTCGCGCTCGAACCAGTCGTACGCCTTCCGGCGCTTGGTGCCGACCGGTAGACGCTTCAATGCACGTTCCCCCATCAACCGGCCGATGGAGTAGGGGACGAGGTCGCCGAGAAAGGCGCCGGTCGTCGTGGCGGCGATGACCAGCATGATATTTGTCTGCCCGGTCGCGCCGGCGATGCCCGCGAGGATCACGACGGGTTCACTCGGGATCAACGGGAGGAAAGAGTCGAGCAAGGACACTGCGATGAGGACGGCGTAGAGTACGGGTGACGCCGCCAAAGACTCCGCGAGGCTTAACCAGTCCGGCATTTGCTAGCTGGCTCCTGTCGTATGGACCATGAATTTCAAGGGTAATTCCCTTGTATTTGTAGGCACTTATGGGGTGGCGGGTGCAGTGGTGAGCATCCAGTGGCTGAATGCGGCGTAGCGTTGCGCGAATTCGACTGCGTCGCCGGCATGTTCGACGGCGGCCGAGTGCTCGCGTACCGCCTCGAAGCGGGAGCTGCGGGCGTGTTCGTAGGTGGTGAGGGCCTTCTCCAGGTCGGCCTCGGCTGCCAGGGTGCTGCGCAGGACGCCGACATCTTCGATGCCGAGAGTGCCGCCGGAAGCGATGTGGGGGGACAGTCCGTGCGCGGCGTCGCCGATCAGAGCGACGTGTGCGCTGGTCCAATGGGGCAGTTCCGGGACCAGCGTGACCTGGTTCTCCAGGATGGATTCCTCCGGCGTTCCGGCGATCAGGGACAGGAGTTCGTCGTTCCATCCCGCCTCGGCCAGGTTCTGTGCGCGTTCCAGGGCCCGTTCGCGCTTGCTTCCGGTGAGCGGTCCGGCATCGAACTGGTTGACCATCCACATGGTCCGATCGCGGGCGATCCTCGCGTACCCGCCGCGGGTTCGGCGGTGGCCGACGGTGAGCACGGTGGCCTCTGTGCTCCGGTCACCGGTCGGCACGATCGCGCGCCAGGCGTAGTGGCCGGAGTGCGCTACGGCATCACTCCCCGGAACCAGCTGCTTGCGCACACTTGAATGGACGCCGTCCGAGCCGATCAGCAGATCCGTGCGCAGTGTCTCGCCGTTGGCGAGGTGCACGACGACGTCCGATCCGGTCTCGGTGTATCCGGACACGTGGGCGTCGACGCGTATTCGGTCGCGACCGACGGTGTCGGCCAAGAGGCTGTTCAACTCGGGGCGCGGCACGAGCAGGAACTGGTGATCCCTGTCCGTGTAACCAGGAGCGCGGACCGGTTCGCCGGCAGAGTTGAAGAACCACGTGTTCTGTTGGATACCCATGTCGCGGATTGCCGGGCCGATGCCGAGGCGGTCGAACTCTCGTAACGCGTTGGCCCACAAGCCGATTCCTGCGCCTACGGCGCGAATCCGCGGCGCCTGTTCCAACACGACGACCTCGTGGCCGATGAGTTTGAGGGAGGCCGCGGTTGTGAGTCCTACCAGACCGCCTCCGACGATCACCGTGGAATTCACAGACAATTTCTCTACTCCTTAGCGAGGTGCGAACCAGAGCCGCACCTCGACACTACGAGCAGTCGTCGCTTGCTTCAAATGCAATTTAATCAATGCGGGATTTACCCGTATGCATTTGACCCGCGCTGGACGCCGCCACGCGGTCCCAGCCGCTGTTCAGACGTCGGCCGGACCTGCTTCGGCCGCGTCGGCGCCTGTCGTGGGCCGGTGCCCGAGAAAGCCGGCGAAAGAGTCGCGTACCCGATTGCGGAGCCACGCGTGTGCCCTGTCGTTGTCGTAACGCTGGTGCCAGGCCAGAGTCACCGGTACGGGTGCGAGGTCGAACGGCGGCGTGCCGATGCGCAGTCCGCAGGCGTCGAGCGTCGGCCGGCAGATCCGTTCGGACACCACGACGAGCAGCTTGCTCTGGCTGACGATGTGCAGTGCTGCGGTGCTGGTGGGGGCGGATGCAACAACTCTGCGCCGCAGGCTGAGGCTTTTCAGGGCAACATCGATCGGGTCCTCGGTCCGCCCGCGTCGGGACACGATGACGTGGTCGGCAGCAGCGAAGCGTTCAGCGGTCAACGGAGCGTCTGCGCAGGGGTGGTCGGGGTGGAACGCGACCACGAGCCGGTCGGCACCGAGCGTCTCATGGTTGATCTCCGGCAGGGTCGGCATGGTCGAGCTGATCTCCAGGTCGACCCTGCCGTGCCGCAAATCGTTGGTGTCGATGTCGGCCTCCGCCAGCAGCCGCACCGACAGGCCGGGTCCGGCTTGCCTGATCGCAGTGAGGAGATGGGGAGCGATCGCCGTTGTGAGGGCGTCGTTTCCCCGGATGGTGAAAGTTCTCTGCAGGTTGCCGAGATCCAGCGTGCGCTTCGGTTCGAGGATCGCGCGCGACTGTGCGACGAGGTGGTGCACGTCGGCACGAATTTCCAGGGCGTAGGGCGTCGGTGTCATTGTTCGGCCTGTGCGGACCAGAATCTGGTCTCCGGTGAGCCGGCGGATCCGGCCGAGGCTGCGGCTCGTGGCCGGGGCGGACAGGCGCAGCCGTTCTGCCGCCCCTGTGACGCTGCCCTCCTCGAGGAGGGCATCCAGCACCGCCATGAGATTCAGGTCCAGTTGCATGGAGTGCATGTTAGGGCGACCAAGTATGCGCTGGTCGGCGCGAGTTGGCGGCCGTGCGGTCGCGCCGCGGGTTGTGAGCTCGCTTCGACCAAGCGCGCTTTTCAACCCCTACGCGTACGCACGCGTATGGACCCGCATCACCGGAGTATGTGTCCTTCGGCCGGTCGCTGGTTGAGTCGGCTGTGCGACAACCTCATCCGACCGGCCGCGCCGACTTCGTCCGTGAGGGCAGGGGCACCGATGAAGCGGGGATGCCGATGAAGGACGTCACGATCACCGAGCTGTTCGCCGATCGCGTGCGGTGCGCGCCCATGGCGACGGCGCTGCGCTTCCGCGGTGAGGAGATGACCTATCGGCAGTTGGATCTGCGGGCCGAACATCTGGCACACCGGCTGCGAGACGTCGGCATCGGGACGGAGGACATCGTCGGCGTATGTGCTGAGCGCTCCTTCGAGATGATCGTCGCGCTCCTCGGTGTGCTCAAGGCAGGAGCGGCCTACCTGCCGCTGCATCCGGACGAGCCCGCCCTGCGGCTGCGGTTCATGCTCGATCACGCGGGTGCCCGTGTTCTGCTCACCCACCGGCCCGTCCTCGGGAAACTGCCCGGTCTCGACGTGACCGTGCTCGATGTGGACGGTTCCGAGGTCCCTGGTGCCACGCCACTTCCACCCGGCGGGTCGGCCGACGGGCTGGCGTATGTGCGCTACACCTCGGGCTCGACCGGCCATCCGAAGGCTGTGGCCGTGCCGCACCGTGGCGTGGTCCGGCTCGTCCACGACACCGAGTGGATCGAGTTCGGCCCTGACCAGACCTTTCTCCAGTTGTGTGCGCTGACGTTCGACCCGTCCGAGTTCGAGATCTGGGGAGCCCTGCTGAACGGTGGCTGCCTGGTCATCCACCCGCCCGGCCCCTTGTCGCTGCCCGAACTGGCGGACCGCCTCCGGCGGGAGGAGATCACGACGCTGTGGCTGACCACCGGGCTGTTCCACCGCATGGTGGACCGCCACGTGGACAGCTTCGGCGGTCTTCGCGAACTCGTCGCCGGCGGGGACGTGCTCTCACCGGCCCATGTCAACCGCGTACGGCGTGCCCACCCGAAGATCCGGATGGTCAACGGATACGGCCCGACGGAGAACACCTGCTTCACCACATCCCACACGGTCACGCGCCGGATCAGGGGCACGGTTCCGATCGGGACGCCGATCGCCGGTACACGCGTGTACGTTCTGGACGAGGGCCTGCGGCCGGTTCCCGAGGGGGAGTGGGGCGAGTTGTACACCGGCGGAGCCGGGCTCGCACGCGGCTACCTGCACCGCCCGGAGCTTACGGAACAGCGGTTCCCGCCCGATCCGTTCGTGCCCGGCGAGCGGATGTACCGGGTCGGAGATGTGGTCCGCCGCGGCGAGAACGGTGTACTGGAGTTCCGTTGCCGCGTCGACGACCAGGTGAAGATCGCCGGCCATCGGATCGAGCCCGGCGAGATCGCGGCCGCGCTGACCGACCAGCCCGGTGTGTCGCAAGCCGTCGTGATCGCCCGGGAGGACATCACGCCGGGTGACAAGGTCCTCGTCGCCTATGTCGTCGCGGAACTCCCGGACGAGAACCCGACCGACCTGGCCAACGATCTGCGCCGGGCGCTCCGCCACCGGTTGCCGCGGCACATGGTCCCCGCAGCGATCACGATGGTCCCCGAGTTCCCGTTGACCCGGGCCGGCAAGATCGACCGTACGGGGCTACCCGCGCCGAAGCTCGTACCGCGCGCCACTGACACCGCGTACGAGTCCCCGAGGACGCCGGTCGAGACGAAGCTGGCCGAGGTGTTCGCCGATGCTCTGGCGGTCGAAGAGGTCGGCATCCACGACGACTTCTTCGCCATCGGCGGCAACTCGCTCGTCGCCGCGGACGTCCTCGCCCGACTCCGCGGCGAACTGGCGGCCGACGTACCGGCGGCCCGCTTGTTCTTCGAGAACCCCACGGTGGCGGGGCTGGCCGAAACGGTCGCCGCGCACACCGAAGCGTCCACCGAGCCGTCCGACGAAGACCATGAGGGAGACAGGGCATGCGACTGACACACCCGACCGGAGACGAAGCGATCGACCTGGACGAGGTGGACCTGGTCGGCCCCGTCCTGCACGCGGAGGGCGACCCACATGCCATCTGGCTCGCCATGCGCACCCACGACCCTGTGCACTGGCAGCAGTTACGCCCGGACCTGGGGTTCTGGTCGGCGACGGCCTATGACGACGTGGCGAGGGTGTTACGGGACCACACGGCGTTCACCTCCGAACACGGCACACTGCTGAACCTGTTGGGGAGGAAGGACCCGGCCGGCGGGAAGCAACTTCCCGCGACCGATCCGCCACGGCACACACGCATGCGCTCACCGATCCAGCGCGCGCTCAACGGCCGTGCGGTGGAGGGACATCGCGGAGTGATCCGCGACGAGGTCCGGCGTCTCTTCACGGGGGTCGTCGACGGTGAGCCGTTCGACTTCGCCGCGCTGACCGACCAGTTGCCGATGGCGGTGATCGGGACACTCATGGGCCTCGATCGCGACGACTGGTCCCATCTGACGTTCCTCACCACCCAGGCCGTCGCACCGGACGATCCCGAGTTCGTCCGACCGGAAGGCGCGCAGGCCACCCTGCACCGCGCACACCGGGAGTTGTTCGCCTGCTTGCAGGACGCCATCGCGAAGCGTCAGGGCGGCGGCACCGGCGACCTGATCGACGTACTGTCCACGATGGAGTTCGAAGACGGCGCAGGACCGCTGACCGCGGGCGAGATCGTCTCGAACTGCTACAGCCTGTTGCTCGGCGCAAACGTCACGACACCGCACGTACCGAACGCGGCCCTGGCCGAGTTGACCGTGACCGGCACGTACGCGGACTGGGCCGACCATCCGGAGCTGCTGGGCAGCGGGATCGAGGAAGCGCTGCGCTGGTCCTCACCGACCAGCCACTTCATCCGCTACGCCACGCACGACGTCCAACTCGGCAAGGTCACGGTCCGCGCGGGTGAGGCGGTCGCCGCGTGGATCGGCTCGGCGAACCGGGACGCGAGCGTGTTCCCGGACCCGTACACCTTCGACATACGGCGCAACGCTCAGCGGCACCTGGCCTTCGGCGTCGGCCCGCACTTCTGCCTCGGCCACGCCCTGGTCAGGATCACGTTGGAGGAGTTCTTCCAGGAACTCTTCGCCCAGTTCGAGCATTTCGAGCCGGCGGGTGAACCGGAACACCTGCACTCGAACTTCATCGCGGGGATCAAGCACCTGCCGCTGGTCGCGACGCGCCGCAAGGGGGACAACTGGCGGGGCCGGCGAGACGGGGGCATCGAGGGCGTCAGTCGGTAGGGAAACCGTCCGTGCCGCGGACCTTCAGCAGGGCCAGTTCGTCGTAGCTGGCACAAGAGGTCCTGAGTCGGCGTGTTCCGCAGCCGGTCCAGGATGCACGTCAGCCCAGGGCTGACGCGCTCGCTGCGCAGCGGCCGCCGCGGTGTGTGCGGTGCCCGCACAGCAGGAACAGGTGAACGCGTTCGTCCGGGGTGAGGCGCAACCCGCGGGCGATGGCCGCCGTCATCTGCTGCGACGGCTGCGGCCCGCTGCCACGTTCCAGGCGGGCGAAACAGTCGGCCGACATGTCGCACAGCTCGGCCACCTCCTCCCCGCGCAGCCCGCGGGCGCGCCGACGTGTTCCGCGGCGCAGCCCCACGTCCTCCGGCCGCAGCGCCTCCCGCCGGGCACGCAGGAAGTCGCTCAACGAGACGCGGTCCAACGCCTGTTCCATGAGCAGGCTTTCCCTGTCGGCGTCGTACGCCTCGTCGCAGGCGCGAGCAGGCTCATCCACTGACTCCCCATCAGTGGATGAGCATGTCCTTCATCCGCGCCGCGGGGTGCCGTCAACTGGTTGACGCCCGCGGTGACCGACACTGCGGCGACGAGTACGCGCCACGCCGGGAAGTGTCGGGGTTTGCCCCTCCCGCCGAAGTCCAGGAAAGTCGACACGCCAGGCACTCGAACAACAGTGGCATCCGGACGGAACATCCGTGTCACAAGCGGGCGTTGGAGCAATTCATGCGAGGGGGATCCGGAAGGCGATGAGTACTCGAACGAGGGCCGACGTTTCGCACGGGGCGTTCCGTCTGGACTCCACTGTCCCGGGCGCCGCGTCGCGAGGACTCGAGGCCTTCCGGCGCGGGTGGGAGACACAGCTCGGCGGTGGCTTCAGGCTGCCCGCCTTCAGCCCCGCCACGATCGGTGACTTCCGGGTCAAGGGCCGCGCCGCCAGGCTGAGCGACGTGACGATCGCCGATCTCCACGGCGCGTCCGCCACTCGAACCGTGGGCACCCCGCGCGGCGACGAGGATCTGGTGCGGATGTACGTGGTCCGGCAGGGCGAATGGGCGTTGGACGGCCCGCGCGATCGTGACGAACACACCGTGTCGGCCGGGCAGTTCCTCCTGCGGCACTTCGGACATCCGTCGGCCTTCGAGACAGCGCCGCACACCACGGCGAAGATCCTCTTCCTGCCCACCGCGATGCTCGGACCATTGCTCGGGAACCGGACCGTCACCGGACCGGTCGACTCGGCCGAGGTGCGGCTGTTGGTGGCGCACACCAACATGGTCCACGAAACCATCGCCGACCTGAGCCCGGCCGGTGTGCACGCCGCCCACAGCACCCTGATCGAGCTGGCCAAGGCGGTGGCGCAGAGCCGGTTCGACGACACGGAACCCTTGCTGGCTCCTTCGCTCGCACAGGCCGCAAAGGACCTCGTGGACAATCACCTCGCCGATCCTGAGCTGTCCCCGATGATGCTGGCGCGTCAACTGCGTGTCTCCGTACGCACGTTGCAGCGGGCCTTCGCCACGGTGGGGGAGTCGGTGACCACCTACATCCGCCACCGGCGCCTGGAGGAAGCCCGCCTCGCCCTCACCGCGGGGCCCGGCCGACCGAGCGTCTCGGAGCTCGCCGCCCACTGGCAGTTCGCCGACAGCAGCCACTTCATCCGGGCCTTCAAGAAGCGCTATGGGCAGACCCCCACCGAGTACGCCCGCTCGACCGGGCCGACCGGGAGGTGAACGGAACGCCTGAACCCCCGCCCATCGCGGGGGCCTGCACCTGGCCCACCCCCTACCGGGGTACCACTCCCGACCTGGCTCCCCAGTGTGACGCGCCACCCGCCACCGCCTTCCTACCTTCCTCTCCGTCACCACGGACGAGACAGAGGGAGACGTACGGATGCGCCGCTTCAGGAAGGCCCTGACCACGGCCGTACTGACCACACTGCTGGTCGGCAGCACGGCGGGCTGGGCCTCGGAGAGCAGCGAGAGCACGCTGCGCGGTCCGCTCCCCGGCACCGCCGCCTGGCTGGCGGACGACTCTTTGGGCAAGGAGTTGCCGGACCCCACCACGTCCGCCCCGTCCGAAGTGGCGGTCTTCTTCGCCGGCCTGACCGACACTCAGCAGCGGCGACTTGTTGAGGACCACCCCACGGTGGTGGGCAACCTCGACGGCGCCCCCGTGAGCCTCCGTTACGAGGCCAACGCCCCCGCGGGTGACCAGGTCCTGGCGTACGACCCGCGCGGCCGCGGCCTGATCGCGCAGGTCGTCGGCGACCTGGAGCACGCCACTCACGTCTCGGTGATCGTCCCCGGCTCCGACAGCGACCTCTCGACGTTCGACGGCCCGGCACAGTGGGCCGCCGACCTCCAGGAGGAGGCGGGCGACGACACGGCCGTCATCGCCTGGGCCGGCTACACCACGCCCTCCGGCATCGGCCCCGACCTGGCGACGGGCCGGCTCGCCGAGATCGGCGCCGAGCGCCTCACCCGTTTCGCCGACGGTCTGAACGCGGCAGGCCTCCCCGATCCCTCCCTCTTCTGCCACAGCTACGGCTCGGTGGTCTGCGGGCTCGCCGCTCCCGACACCGACGCGAGCGACATCGTCGTCATGGGCTCGCCCGGCATGCGCGCCGACGACGTCACCGCACTCGGCACCGATGCCCATATCTGGGCTGCGAAGTCCCCGGACGACTGGATCGACCGTGTCCCCAACGTCGAGATCCTGGGCCTGGGCCACGGCACGGACCCCACCTCGCCCGACTTCGGCGCGACCGTCCTGCCCGCCGACGACGTCCCGGCGCACGACGAGTACTTCACCCCCGGCACCTCCACCCTGACCGCGTTCGCGGCGATCGCCGGCGGAGACCTGCGATGAAGACGCCCACGAAGCTCGCGAGGCTCACCGCCACGATCGACGACCGGACCCCCGCCCACCGCGACCGCGCCATCGACGGCCTGCGCGCGCTGGCGCTCCTGGCCGTCCCGACCGGCCACTGGCTGCTCGGCGGCTTCACCCTGGACACCGGCGGCGGCCTGCACAACGCCAGCCCACTGGCCACGTTCGGCGTGCTGGCCCCGGCCGGCTGGATCCTCCAGATGCTGGGCATCTTCTTCCTGGTCGGCGGCTACGCCTCGTACCTCTCCTACCGGCGCCGCAAGGGCTCGGCCCGCGAGTGGATCACCGGGCGGCTCACCCGCCTGGGCCGCCCGGTCCTCGGCGTCACCGCCGTATGGGCGCTGCTGCTACCCGCCCTCCACTACGGCCTCGGCATCCCGACCGCCACCCTGCACACCGCGTCGACACTGGTCGTCCAACCCCTGTGGTTCGTCGGCGTCTACGCCGTCATCACGGCCCTCACGCCGTACTGCGTCCGCGCCTCGCAGCGCCTCGGCTTCTGGTCAGCGGCCCCGCTGCTCGGCTCGGTCGCGGTGGTCGACTTCCTGAGATACGGGCCGTACGCGGACGCGATCCCCTCCTGGGTGAGTCTGCTCAACCTGCTTCCGGGCTGGATGTTCGCCTACCAACTGGGCGTCACCTGGGCGGACAAGCGGCTGGGCCGCCGCGAGGCGTGGCTGCTGTTCGCCGGCGGCGCGGCCCTGTTCGCCACCCTGCTGCTCGCCTTCCACTACCCGGCGTCGATGGTGGGCGTGCCCGGCGAGTCCCGTACCAACTCCCACCCGCCGTCCCTGCTGGTGCTGGCGCTCGCCGCCGCCCAGTCCGGTGCGGCGATCCTGCTGCGCGACCGGCTGGCCCGGCTGCTCCGGCGCCCCGCCCTGTGGGCCCCGGTGGTGATCATCAACCTGTCGGCGATGACGATCCTGTGCTGGCACCAGTCGGCGATGCTCGCCGCCGCGGTCCCCGCCTCGTACTTCGGCGAGATCCCCGGCCTGACCACCGCGCCGGACACGGCCGGATGGATCGTGGCGCGGATCGCCTGGATGCCGCTCTTCGCGGGCCTGCTCGTGGCCATCGCGAAGTTCGCCCGGCCCCTGGAGACCCCGTGGGACCGCACCGGCACGACCCGCCGCGCGGTGGCGGGCGTATTGGCCGCGGGGTTCGCCTACTTCGCGCTGGCGGCGTGAGCGATGCATACGCATCGCCGAGTCGCCGCTGCCCGAGGCCGCCGCAGGCACGCTCGATCACCCCCTCCGCGTGCGTGCCCCCGATCGGCCGGGTCACCGCTACATGGCCCGCCAACACCTTTGATCCGTACGTCCTTTCAGGCCGGGCCGCCGACGAGACACACGCCGCCGCATCGACACCCATCCACCATCCAGCGAACACAGGAGCACAACCATGTCCTTGGCCGGCGAAACCGCTCTGCCGCACCCCGAGAAGGCGGCCGCGAGGCAGTCCCCACCGGACATGGGCAGCGAGTTCGCACCCCTGCTGCGCGCCGTCAAGGAACAGGAGCTGCTGGAAGGGCGCACCGGCTGGTACGCCCGCACCATGGCGACCAACGCGCTCGGCCTGGCCGCCGTCGTCACCGGCATGGCACTCATCGGCGGTTCGTGGTGCGTACTTGCTCTCGCCCCCGTGCTCGCCGTCCTGTGTGCCCGCACGGCGTTCATCGGCCACGACGCGGGCCATGCCCAGATCAGCGGCAACCGCGCCACGAACCGCCGCATCGGACTCGTACACGGCAACCTGCTGCTCGGCATGAGCTACGCGTGGTGGAACGACAAGCACAACCGCCATCACGCCAACCCCAATCACATCGACAAGGACCCTGACGTCGCCGCCGACGTCCTCGTCTTCACCAGCAAGCAGGCCGCCACCCGCACGGGCTTCCGCGGCCGGCTCACCCGCCACCAGGCATGGCTCTTCTTCCCCCTCACCCTCCTCGAAGGTCTCGCCCTGAAGCTCTACGGCTTCCAGGACCTGCGCCGACAGACCGGCCGCGAACGCCTGGTGGAGGGCGCGCTGCTTGTCGCCCACATCGCCGGGTACGTCACCCTGCTCCTGACGACCATGCCGCTCGCGCACGCACTCGTCTTCGCCGCGCTCCATCAAGCCCTGTTCGGGCTGCACCTGGGCATGGCCTTCGCGCCCAACCACAAGGGGATGGACATGCCCGACCCCGACGGCGAAAAGTGGGGTCACCTGCGACGCCAGGTCCTCACGTCCCGCAATGTCAGGGGCGGCGTCCTCACCGACTGGTTCCTCGGCGGTCTCAACTACCAGATCGAGCACCACCTGTTTCCCAGCATGCCCCGGCCGCACCTGAGGCTCGCCCAGTCCATGGTGAAGGCCCACTGCCGCGACCTCGGTATCCCCTACGCGGAGACCGGCCTCATCGATTCCTACCGCCAGGCCCTGCGGCACATGCACGAAGTGGGAGAACCGCTGCGCGCCGACAGCAGGCACTCACAGGTTCGGCGTTCTCGGTGACTGCGGTTCTGCCCAGTCGGCCTGGCAGTTGCGCGTCTGCTGAGGTCGTCCCACCTCACATAGGCTGGGGCCCATGACCCCAGTGGAGGAGCAACCCCCGCGCGCGCTGCTCGCGGGGGCTTCGCGGCGGTGGGTACGGCTGCTGCCGTGGGGTGTGGCGTTCGTGCTGAGCGTCGCCCTGCTGCCCACCACCATCCAGGTGCTCAGTGCCGACTACGGCCTGAACGGCGGCATCGCGAGCGCGCTGGCCGTCGCACAGGCGGCACCGCTGCTGCTCGCCGTCGTCCGCCCGCTGCAGGCCTGGTACGTGATCTTCGCCGCGGACGTGGCCGGGGCGCTCGCCCTGCTCACCGTCGACTTCAAGGAGCAGCTCCTGTGGCCGTTCCCGCCCATGGAGATCGTCGGGTACATCGGCCTCTGCCTTGCCCTCGGCCTGCGCGAGCCGCGCCGGACGCTGCTGCTGGTGTGGCTGGCGACTGCGGGCGCGAACGTCGGCCTGGGGTTCTTCTCGCCCCACGGCACGAGCGCCATGAACGTACTGCTCACCATTCTCAGCGGCGTCGTACTCGTGCTCGGCGGTGCGCTCCGCGAGCGGTACGACGCGCAGCGCAGGCTGGCCGAGCAGGAGACGATCAGCGAGGCCGAGCGCGACCGGCGGACGCTGCTGGAGGAACGCGCCCGCATCGCGCGCGAGCTGCACGACGTGGTGGCGCACCACATGTCCGTCATCACGGTGCAGGCCGACACCGCGGCGTACCGTCTTGACCAGGTGCCGCCGGACGTCCAGGAGGAGTTCACGTCCATCGCGGCGACCTCGCGCGAGTCGCTCGGCGAGATGCGACGGCTCCTCGGCGTGCTGCGCAACGAGGAGACGAACGGCGAACTCGCGCCCCAGCCGGGCCTGACGCGGATCGGTCAGCTGGTGGAGGCGACGGCAAGGGCGGGCGTGCCGGTGGAGTTCACCCCCTGCGACGCCGAAGTGCCCGAGGCGGTAGGCCTCTCCGCGTACCGCATCGTCCAGGAGGCCCTCGCGAACGTCGTGCGGCACGCGCCGGGTGCTCCGACTCAGGTGTCGGTGTCGGCGTCGGAGTCCGTGTTGGATTCGGTGTCGGTGTCGGCGTCGGAGTCCGGCTCGGAGGACAGTGCGCGGCTCACCGTCCTCGTGGTCAACGGCCCGCCGCCCGAGCCGCCCGCCGCGCCGCTTGAGCAGGGCGGCACCGGGCACGGCCTCGTCGGCATGCGCGAGCGGGTGCGGATCATAGGCGGCACACTCGACGCGGGGCCGCTACCGGACGGCGGCTTCCGGGTCGCCGCCCAACTACCTCTGAACGGAAAGGACTTCACGTGACGACCCGCGTCATCATCGTCGACGACCAGGCCATGGTGCGAGCCGGCTTCGCCGCACTGCTGGCCGCCCAGAGCGACATCGACGTGGTGGGCGAGGCCCCGGACGGTGCGCAGGGCGTCGAGCTGAGCCGGCGCACCCATCCCGACGTCGTGCTGATGGACGTCCGTATGCCCGAGATGGACGGCCTTGAGGCCGCCCGCCTTCTCCTCGCGCCCCCGCGGGGCGTGACGCACCGGCCGCGCGTCCTGATGCTCACCACGTTCGACGTCGACGACTACGTCTACGAGGCGCTGCGCGCGGGCGCGAGCGGCTTCCTGCTGAAGGACGCCCCGCCGGCCGACCTCATCTCGGCGGTACGTGTCGTGGCGTCGGGCGACGCACTGCTTGCCCCCTCCGTGACGCGCCGCCTCATCGCGGACTTCGCCCGCCAACGTCCCGCCGCCCGGGGCAAGCCCGCACTGCGGCTCAAGGCCCTGACGGAACGCGAAACCGAGGTCCTCACCCTGGTGGCCCGCGGCCGGTCCAACACGGAGATCGCGGAGCTGCTGGTGCTGGCCGAGCAGACGGTGAAGACACACGTGAGTCGCGTCCTCACCAAGCTCGACCTGCGAGACCGCGCCCAGGCGGTGGTCTTCGCGTACGAATCGGGGCTGGTGGCCCCGGGCGAGTAGGACGGCCCCGCCCTTGGTTTAGTCCCGGGACCCCGAGCACGTCGGCATCGGAGGCGGAGGCGGAGGCGGAGGCGGAGGCGGAGGCGGAGGGGAGGCGGCGCGGCTTGCGGCTCCCACTCAGGGAAGTGCCTCCTTCGTCGGGACTGCGCCCTGGACCGGGCACAGGGCGGCTGCGGGCGCAGCCCGTGCACGCTGCCCTGGCGGCAGCCAGGCCGTCGCGCCTCCGGAGCAGGCCAAGGCTCAGCCCCTCAAGCCCCGGGCGGTAAGCCCTGAGCGGGGGAGGGCCCCGCTCCTCCTCCACCCCCTACCCCGGTAGCACACCCACATTGGCTCCCCGGTATGACGCCCGGCGCGCAGCCGCCCCCACACTCTCCACCTCGTCAGCACGAGAAGAACGCGAGAGGGCGGAACATGAGGCTACGCAACGGCAAGCGGCAGAAGGCGGAAGACCGACCGGAGGCCCCGGCCGCCACCGCACCCGGTCTCGCCGTCGAACTGCTCGGTGTCCGGCGGCAGTACGGCCGCGGCGCGGGCTCCGTGCACGCCCTCGCGGGCGTCGACCTCGCTCTCCCGCGCGGGACGTTCACCGCGGTCATGGGCCCGTCCGGTTCCGGCAAGTCCACCTTCCTGCAGTGCGCCGCCGGGCTCGACCGGCCGTCGGCGGGATCCGTGCGCCTCGGCGGTACGGAGATCACCGGCATGAGCGAGAACAAGCTCACCGAACTCCGCCGCAGCCGCCTCGGCTTCGTCTTCCAGGCGTTCAACCTGCTGCCGTCGCTGACCGTGGAGCAGAACGTACTGCTGCCCCTGCGCCTGGCCGGGCAACGCCGGGACCGCCGCCGGGCAGCCGCGGTGCTCGCGCAGGTCGGGCTCGCCGACAAGGCGCGGCGCCGGCCCGGCGAGCTCTCCGGCGGCCAGCAGCAGCGCGTGGCCGTCGCCCGTGCACTGGTCACCAGCCCCGATGTGATTTTCGCCGACGAGCCCACCGGCGCTCTCGACACCGGCACCGCCGCCGAGGTCCTCGGCCTGCTCCGGCACGCGGTGGACACCCTCGGCGCGACCGTCGTCATGGTCACGCACGACCCGGCCGCGGCCGCCTGGGCCGACCGCGTGCTGTTCCTCGCCGACGGGACCTTCGTCGACGGCCTGGAGCGTGGTTCGGCGGAGCAGATCGCGGCGCGGATGGCGATGCTTGCCGGTCGTTCGGGCGCGATGGCAGGGGCAGCGGCATGAGGAGCCTCGCCCCGAACGGCCTCGCTCGTGCGGCCGTACGCTTCAAACCCGCGTCGTTCGCGGGCACGTTCGTCGCGCTGATGATGTCGGCGCTGATCGTCGCGGCCTGCGGCATCCTGCTGGAGACGGGCGCTCGCGCCTCGGTACCGGCGGAGCGGTACGCGAAGGCGCCGGTCGTCGCGGCGGCCGACCAGTCCGTGCGACTCGTCGCCGAAAGCATCGACGGCCCCGAGGAAACCGCGTACCCGCTGCCGGACACCGCCCGCGTGGACGTGGGGCTCGCGGCGAAGGCCGCGCGGGCACCGGGTGCCGAGGCTGCGGTGCCGGACTTCACCTTCCGGGTACGGCATGGCCTGCGACAGGGCGGTGCGGCGCTCACCGGCCACGGCTGGGGCTCGCATGCCTTCACCGGTACCGCGCTGTCCGCCGGAGTCGCGCCGCGCGCGGGCGAAGTCGTGCTCGACGCCGTCGCGGCCCGTACCGCGCAGGCCGACGTGGGCGACACCGTCGCGCTCGAAACAGCCGCCGGACGTACGGACTTCCGGGTGTCCGGGCTGGCCAAGGCCGGGGCGGGTGACATCGCAGCGGCGGGCGCGGGCGGCGCTGCGGGCGCAGTGGGCGGCGGCAAGGCCACGGCCTGGTTCGCCGACGCCGAGGCACCCGCACTGGCCGGGCACCCCGGCAAGGCCGACGCCATCGCCGTGCTGGCCGCGGAGGGCGCCGACACCGACGCCCTCGCCGCCGCCGTCGAGAAGTCCCTCGCCGGCTCCGGCGCGCAGGTGCTCACCGGCGACAGCCGCGGCGAAGCCGAGGAGCGGGGCCTGGCGTACGCCAAGGAGACGCTCACCGGACTCGGCAGCCAGTTCGGCGGCATCGCCACCCTGGTCGCCGTCTTCACCGCGGCCGGCACGGTCGCCCTGTCCGTCGGCCAGCGCATCCGCGAGTTCGCGCTGCTGCGCGCCGTCGGTGCCACCCCGCGGCAGATCCGCCGCGCGGTCGCCACCGAGGCGCTGCTTGTCGCGCCGCTCGCCGGGCTGGTCGGGTGCCTGCCGGGGATCGCGCTGGCGAGCTGGTGGTTCGGGCAGCTGAAGGACCGCGGGGCCGTCCCGGAAGCGGTCGATCTGCACGTCTCGTGGATCCCGCTGGTCGCCGCCGTCGGCGCCGGACTGCTCACGGCGCTCGGCTCCGGCTGGATGGCCGGGCGCAGGCCCGCGAAGATCAAGCCGGGGCAGGCCCTCACCGAAGCCTCGGTGGAGCGGCTGCGGCCGGGCGTAATCCGTACCGTCCTCGGGCTGGGCGCGCTCGTCGGCGGCGCGGTCTTCGCCGGCGTCGCCGCCTCCGCAGCCGGTGACAACGCGGCCAACGCCTCCCTCGGCGTCATCATGCTCTTCATGCTCGCCGTCGCCCTGCTCGGCCCGCTGGTGGCCCGGCTGTGCGCGGCGCTCTTCGGCCTGCTGCTCCGTGGGGGCGGCGCCGCTGCGGCGCTGGCCGCCGCCAACTCCCGTACGAACGCACGCCGGTTGGCCTCCGCGATCACTCCGATCGTGCTGGCGATGGCCTTCGCCTCGACGCTCGTCTTCATGCACACGAGCGAGAGCCGAATCGCCTCGGAACAGCTCCGCGACGGCATCACCGCGGACCACGTCGTCACGGACCCGGCGGGCCTGCCCGCCGGCGCCGCAGACCGGGCCGCCCGCGCTCCCGGCGTCGACGCGGCCGTGAGCCTGCTCGACACACAGGTGCTGGTGCCCGTCGACTCCGGCGGCGAGACATCGCTGCAGGGGGCGCCGACCCAGGGCATCTCGGGCTCCGGCGCCCAACTCGCCGAGGTACAGGACCTGGACGTACGCACCGGCAGCCTGGACCGCGTGGGCACGGGCCGTATCGCGATCGGCACCACCCTCGCCACCTCGGCGAAGGTCGAGGTCGGCGACAAGCTGCCGCTCTACCTCCCCGACGGCACCGAGGCCCGGCCTGAAGTCGTCGCGGTCTACGGCCGAGGCCTGGGTCTGGCGGCGGTGACCATGGACCGCGCGTCCCTGGCCGGCCATGTCACGTCGGGCTTCGACAGCACGCTGCTGGTAAGCGGCGGCGACGCCAAGCCGCTCGGCGCACTCGGCGAGGTCACCGACGCCTCGGGCTACGTCGTCGAGCAGAACGTGGACCGCGAACTCGGCGCCTGGGCCAACTACACGATGGCCGGTGTCCTGGGCGGCTTCGCCGTCATCGCCGCCGTCAACACCCTCGTGATGACGGTCCTGGACCGCCGCCGCGAACTTGCCACGCTCCGCCTCGTCGGCTCCACCCGCCGCCAGGTGCTGCACATGCTCCATTGGGAGAGCCTGTTGGTGTCGGTGGCGGGGGTGGCCCTGGGCACGACCATCGCCATGATCACGCTGACCCCCATGATGCGCGGCCTGACGGGCGAGTCGCCACACATACCCCCACTGCTGTACGCCACATTCGCCGCAACCGCGGTATTCCTCGGCCTCCTCGCAGTAACCCTCCCTGCCCGCGCGGCACTGCGAGACCGGGAGACCTGAGGTCGGAAAGGGCCGTGCGCGGGCCGGGGCCGGGAGCGTACCCGCCGTCGGCGAGCCGGTCGCACAACCGGGACGGGCGGGGCCAGTTGCCGCATTCGCTCGCGCCATCGCCCTGTGCCGCTGATTCATCGGGCTCGGCCCCTCCACCCCCTACCGCGGTAGCACGTCCACATTGGCTCCCCGGTATGACGCCCGGTGCGCAGCCGCCCCCGCACTCTCCACCCCGTCGCAAGTAGACGCACGCGAACCCGTAGTGAGGAGTCCTCAATGCAGCAGACCAGGACCGGAAGTACGGACACCGGACTGCACACGAGATGGAACGGGCGGCTCATCGGCCTGGTGGTTGTTCTGGCCCTGGTGAACTTCGTGGTCGACTCGGCCATCACCGCGCCGCTGCTCGTCCTCCCGGAGATGCTGGACCATTTCGGTACCGACCAGGCGGCGTGGCTCAACGCCACCGCGATGCTGGCGGGGGTGATGTGGGCGCCCCTGCTCGGAAAGAGCGCCGACATCTACGGCAAGCGCCGGGTGCTCGTACTGGCGTTGCTCCTCAGCTGCGCGGGTGCCCTCCTGTGCGCCGTGGCCCCCAGCATCTGGATATTCGTGCCTGGGCGCATGCTTCAGGGAGCGTCCCTGGCCGCCGTGTTCCTGTCCGTCGCGATCGTTCGCGGTGTCTGCGCACCCCGCATCGCGATGATCGTCGTAGGCATCGTCACCTCGAGCTCCGCGGTGCTCAACATCGCGTCCCGTTTCCTCATCGAGAAGCTGGCCACGGAGTTCGGCTTCCAGATCTTGTTCCTCCTGTCGGCCTTTGTCGGGGCTGTGATGGCGATCTGCGTGCACAAAGTCATTCCCGAATCCCTGGTCAGGACACCGGGCAGGATCGACGTCGGCGGTGCCCTCCTCCTCGGCGGAGGTCTCGCCGGGGTGCTCAGCTACGTCAGTCTGGGCTCGGACCTCGGCTGGCTCGCCGCCGGCCCGCTGGCTCTCCTCGTCGGTGGCATCGCGGCGCTGGCCAGGTGGTTTCTGGTCTCCAGTCGAAAGCCCGACCCCCTGATCGACGTCAGGGACCTCGATGGGCCACTGGTACTCATGCTCCTCGTCGTCTTCCTCGGAGCCGGTTCGTACCAGAGCATGCTGCAGCTCATCCCTCTCATCGGTGACGTCTCGGCGGATCAGCAACTCGGGTACGGACTGGCCGACCAGGGGTCAGTCGCGCAGTTGCTCGCGGCGCCGGGACTCGGAGTCATGCTCGGGGGCCCGGTGGCCGGCTGGCTTGCAGCACGCGTCGGACCGGCCTCGACGCTGGCCGGGACGGTCATGCTCGGAACGGTGGTGACCATCGGGATGTTCCTCGGGGCTTCCCAACTTGCCGCCGCGCTCGGCTGCGCATTCCTGCTGGGAGTCACGGTAGGAGCGCTCGGGACATCCGGCTTCAACATGGCGGGCAGCCTGGCGTCCGCCGAACGGCAGGGCATCGTGTCCAGCCTCGTCATGGTCATGGTCTCGATCGGCTCGGTGGTCCTGAATTTCGTGGGCGCGGCCGTGCTCAAGTCGACCGCCGTGGTCGTCGACGGCGAGACGACGAACTCGGCCACGGGCGTGTACAGCTACATCGCGATCGCCTCGGGCGCCTTCGCAATCGCCGCGGTACTGGTCGTCATGCTCGTACGAAGCACACGCCTCAGCCGCAACTCGCCGTCGCCCGAGCTGGAGCGGGACACGGCCGGCCTTCGAATTCCGAATTCCTCATAACGAACTGGGAGTTGACGAATGAACACAAGAACCGCAACGAAGGGTTCGGTCCTGGTTTCCGGCGCGAGCATCGCGGGTCCCGCCGTGGCGTTCTGGCTGCAACGGTACGGATTCGCTGTGACGGTGGTGGAGAAGTCCAGCGGACTTCGTGGCGGCGGGTACCCGATCGACGTGCGCGGCACCGCGGTGGAGGTCGCTCGCCGAATGGGAATCCTGCCGCAGCTCCAGAAAGCGCATATCGAGTCGCGCCGGTTGACCTTCCTCAACGCCGATGGCAGTGAGGCGGCGGTGGTTCATCCACAGGCGGTGGTCGGCGGTGTCGAGGGACATGATGTCGAGGTGCCTCGCGGGGATTTGGCGGAACTCCTGTACGGTGCCGTCCGCGACGAGGTGGAGTTCGTGTTCGACGACTCCATCGACGCACTCAAGGAACACCAGCACGGAGTCGACGTCACCCTCCGCAGCGGCGTCCAGCGCACCTTCGATCTGGTCCTGGGCGCGGACGGACTGCACTCGCGTACCCGAGAGCTTGTATTCGGACCCGAGGATCAATTCCACCGCTATTTGGGGTACTGCTTCGCCATATTCACCATGCCCAACACCTTTGGGCTCTCCCACGAAGCACTCATCTGGAACACTCCCGGAAGGGCCGCGGCGCTCTACGCGGTCAAGGACAGCAACGAGCTACACGCATTCCTCAACTTCGCCCACCCTGAACCGCCTCGCGATGTCCTCCGCGCCCCGGAGGCGCAACGTGATCTCGTCGCCACCACCTTCGCCGACGACGGATGGGAAATCCCGGCCATGGTCGCCGCCATGCGCCACGCGAACGACGCGTTCTTCGACACCGTGAGCCAAGTCCACATGCCGTGCTGGTCCAGTGGCCGGGTCGCGCTCCTCGGCGATGCCGCCTACGCCCCTTCGTTCCTGACCGGGCAAGGGTCCAGCCTCGCCCTCGTCGGCGCCTACATGCTCGCGGGTTCGCTGGCCGCCCATCGCGACCACACCGCGGCCTTCGCCGCGTACGAACTCGAAATCCGCGCATTCGTCGAACTGAACCAGGCACAGGTCGGCGAAGGCGACGCGGCGCTTTTCCCCACCACTGCCGATGCTCTTGAACGGCGCAACAAGAAACTCCGCGGCCTCACCGCCTTGCCACCGAAATCCGGGCGCCCGGCCCACACGGCTCTCACATTGCCCGAACACACCGAGGACTTCCCCGGCGAGCTTGGCTCCCGGTGAGTGGGGCGGCGGGGATCAGTGGTCCCTGCCGCCCACACCTCGGCCTCCGGGGGTGCTGCCACTACAGCTGGGGCACCAGGTCCCACATCGCCGCAGGCGGCAGTGACGAGTTGGCGGCAGCTGCTTGAACCACCTGCCAGTCGGTGTCGGCGAGGAGTTCCACGATCACCGGCGGCGGGAGTGCGGGATGCCCGGCGGCGATGGGCCTCGCCCTTCTGTCTGCCAAGCAGACGAGCAGCGCCGGGGCGGTCGCATTGCGATGCCGGGCGACCTCGCGCAACGCCTTCTGGACCGGTGGTCGGTGCCGGGTCACGTACTCCAACAGCGCCGGAGTCGCGTCCGGATTGGCAGCCACCTTGGCGAGGACCTGGACTCCGTGCCGGTCGACCATCGTGCGCAACTGCGCCTCGGAGAGGCCGGGGTGCCCAGCGATGGACTTGACCACTTTCGCGTCAGGGTCGCCGGCCAACGCGTCGCGTATCTCGGCCCGCAGGTCGCGTCGTTGGGCCAGGAGCATCCGCGCGGCCGGGTTCGGTGACTTGGCCAGTTCCTCAACCTCCCTGGGCGAAGCTGTGGCGATCCGCGGCAGCAGTGTGGCGCCGATCCTGGCGTCGGCGGCCAGGCCGGTGAGTACGTCGAGCGGTACGTGTGGATTGTGCGCGAGCCTGCGCCGCACATCGTGGCCATGGTCGTCGGCCAGTACGCGGATCAGGGCTTCGTCGATCGCGGGATTCTCGGCGAGGTCGGCTCGTACCCCAGGAATGCCGTCCACGGCGAGCCGTCCGCACACCTCCGAAGGCAGGTCCGGGCGGGCAGCGAGTGCCCAGCGGAGCAGTGTCGAAGGATGGTCGGCAAAGCCGATGGCGGCCTCGGTGGGTGTGGCAGGGTTCCCCAGAACCGCTTGCTGGGTGTCATGCAGGGTGGACTCGTGGGAGCCGTCGCAGGAGGCGCCCGGCAGTAGGTCGCAGTCGAGCCGGGCGCATTGAGGGTCATGCGCGAACGGTGTTTCCTCGCGGTCGCAGACCAGACACCGTTGTACGGGAGGCAGCCCTTCGCCTGTGGTCAGCGCCGCCAGCACGGTCGGCGGTGTTGCCTCGTTTGCCGCCACCGCGCGGCGGACCTCGGCGTGCGGATGTCCCGCGAGCCTGGTCGCCGTGTCCGGTGTGGCATACAGCGCGAGCTCCGCGACGACTCGTATGTCCGAGTCCGCGGCAAGCGACTCCACCACATCGGACGGGAGGCCGGGACAGGCAGCCAGTTTCTCCCGGCGCTCGACGAGCGGATCTGCCGCGAGCAGGCGCGCCCACTCCGGTCTGCCGGCGCCTTCGAGGAGCAAGGCGAGGGCGGCGTGCGGCTGTGCCGCGGGATCGATGTCGGCAGCGGTCAGCCGGCCCTCGTACGCAAGCCGCTCGGCGCTCTCTTCGACGCGCGAGACCAGCGCAATCGCCTGCGCATGGCTGAGGTCCGCGCGGCCGGCGAGGTCCGCGGCGATGTCGTCGTCCGCGACCGCGATGAGCCGGTCGACCAACTCGGACGGCAGAGCCGTATTGGCGGCGAGCCCGCACAGGAGGTCGTTCACAGAGGGCATCCTGCCTGGACCGGGACCGAGTGGCTCGTGGATTTCGACGTCGACGAGTTGCTGGGGTGCCTGGTCACGTCCTGAGCGCGTCCTGAGTCTGCTCCTGAATCACGAACATGTTCGTCACGAACTTGTTTCTGGCGAACATGTTCGTTACCGTTGTGGTGTGACAGAACGACGCAGAACACCGACCAGCAGGCGGGAGCGTCCGGCGAAACCGGCGCTGACCCGCGAAGGGATCGTCGCGACGGCGGTCGCCCTCATGCGTGCCGAAGGGCTGGAGAAGGTGACCATGCGGCTCCTGGCGCAGGAGCTGGACACCGGACCGGCCTCGTTGTACGTGTACGTGGCCAACACCGCCGAACTGCACGCGGCCGTCCTGGACGAGCTGCTCGGCGAGGTCGAACTGGACCCCGCTGGGGGCGAAGGCGACTGGCGCGACAGGCTCGCGGGGGTGCTCACCTCCTACTCCGACATGCTCTTCGAGCATCCGGCGCTGGCCCGCTCGGCTCTGACCGCCCGGCCCAACGGCGAGCACTACCTGCGGCTGCTGGAGCGGCTGCTGGCTCTCCTGGACGAGGGCGGCGTACCGCGCACGCAGGCCGCCTGGGGCGTGGACGTCCTGCTGCAGTTCGCCACCGCCACCGCGGCCGAGCAGTCCACCCGCAGGCAGGCGGCGGACGCCGAGCAGGAATGGGACGCCCTCACTCGTGCAATCCACGGCGTCGACGAGAAGACCCACCCCCACGTCCACACGCTGGCGGCAAGCCTCCTGGCCGGATCGCCCGAGGACCGCATGACCTGGTGCTTTCAAGCACTGATTCACGGCATCGCCCACACTCCTACCCCCAGCCCCACCCCCAGCCCCGCTCCGACGCCGGACACGGACCGCAGCGGCAGCTGAACCCTCCCCATCGCTTCGACCAGTACTTCGACCAGTGCAAGGAGCAGCCATGACCGACAACGGTTCCACCCAGCCCACCCGACACCACCCCATCGCGATCATCGGTGGCGGCCTCGGCGGCCTCACCCTGGCCCGGGTGCTGCACGTCCACGGCATCGAGGCGACCGTCTTCGACCTGGAAGCATCACCCGAGGTCCGTACTCAGGGCGGCATGCTCGACATCCACGAGAACTCCGGACAAGCCGCGCTGCGCGCCGCGGATCTGTACGACGAATTCCGCAAGCTGATCCATCCCGGCGGCGAGGCGATGCGCCTCGTCGACCCACAGGGATCGGTGCGCCTGGCGCAGGAGGACGACGGCAACGGCGACCGCCCCGAAGTGGACCGCGGGCAACTGCGCGACCTGTTGTTGGACTCGCTTCCGGCGGGCACCGTTCGCTGGGGAAAACGTGCTACCGGCGCCCGGGAGCTGGACCACGGCCGTCACGAGGTGACCTTCGCGGACGGCACGGCGATCACCACTGATCTGCTCGTCGGTGCGGACGGCGCCTGGTCGCGCATCCGCCCCCTTGTCTCCGATGCCCTCCCCGCCTACACGGGGATCTCCTTCGTCGAGACCGACCTGTTGGAGGCCGCCTCCCGCCACCCGGCCGCCGCCGCGGTGGTCGGAGATGGATTCTTCATCTGCCTCGGCGACCACAAGGGCTTCCTCGCGCACAACGAGTCCGACGGCAGCATCCACGTCTACACCGCGGTCAAGGCGGCCGAGGGCTGGCTGGACACCATCGACTTCACCGACACGGAGACCGCGAAGAAGCAGGTCCTCGCCCACTTCGACGGCTGGCACGAGGATCTGCGCGCGCTGGTCGCCGACGCCGACGGCCCCGCGGTTCCCCGCCGTATCCACGCCCTGCCCGTCGGCCACCGCTGGGACCACCGAGTCGGTGTCACCCTCCTCGGCGACGCCGCGCACCTGATGTCCCCCTTCGCAGGGGAGGGAGCCAACCTGGCCATGTTCGACGGCGCCCAGCTCGGCCGGGCGATCGCCGACCACTCCAGGGACAAGGAGTCCGCCCTCACTGCCTACGAACAGGAACTCTTCCCTCGCAGCGAGGCGTCCGCCGCTGACTCCGCCGCCAGCCTGGAGCTGATGTTCGGCGACAACGCTCTGCAGGGCCTGTACGACCAGTTCGCCTCCCACGGCCACGCCGACAACTGACGCTGCCCGCAGCACCCCAGGGGGAGCCCACACCTCACGTAGTCGTTCGTACCGGTCGCCGGAGCAAGTAGACGCCCGCGGTCGACACCAGGACGGCCATGCAGGCGATGAACACCAGCCCGGCGCCCTCCAGGCCGATCGGACTCGTCAGTAGTCCCACACCGATCACCGGCACCGAGATGCCCGCGTATGCCACCACGAACAGCGTCGAGATCACCGACGCCCGGCGGTCCGCGGGAGACGCCTGGGCCACCGCGGAGAGCGCACCGCGAAACGCCAGACCCTGCCCGACCCCGCCGACGATCGCGCTCAGCACCACCAGCGAGAGCAGGTCCCAGTGCAGTGCGCCCGCGAGCAGCGCCAGCCCGGCGAGGAGCCCGGCGCAGCCAAGCGGCAGCGACCGTTCCAACCCGACCCGGCCGACCGCCAGTTGCCCTGCGGTCGAGGAGAAGAAGGCGAGCGCGACGACGAGGCCACTGACGGCGTGATTGTCCACGTCCAGGAACTGCGCCAGGAACGCCGGGCTGACCGACGTGAACACCCCGAACAGTGCGAACCCCGCGAACGAGGCGATCGCCGCAGGCACGAACGCCTTCCGCACCTGCGGGGGCACACCGGGCCGCTGGGGCCGCACCGTGCTCAGCGGCCGCCGCTCGCGCACGGTCTCCGGCAGCCACCACAGCAGGAGGGCGGCCGAACCGGTCGCCAGCGCGAGGTGCACGACGAACGGGAGATACAGCGGCCAGGCGGCGTACTCGGCGAGGACTCCGGCGAGCAGTGGACCGCAGCCCAGCCCGCCCATGTTGGCGGCGGTCGCCACGAACGTGGCCCGGGACGCACCGCCCTCCGGTGCCAGCTCCATCACATACACCGTGGCTGCCCCGGTGAAGAGACCGGCGGACAGCCCCGAGAACAACCGCCCCACATAGAGCCAGCCAAGTCCGGTGGCACACAGGAAGCAGATGGCGCTGGCCGCCGCGAACCCCAGGCCCCAGAGCAGCACCGGGCGCCTGCCCACGGCATCCGAGACGTTGCCCGCCAGCAGCAGCACGGCGATGACCGCGAAGGCGTACACGGCGTACACGACGGTCACCGTCAGCTCGGAGAACCCGAACTTCTCCTGATAGAGGGGGTAGAGCGGGGTCGGCAGCGTCGTACCGGCCATGCACACGGCGAACACCGCCCCGCTGAGCAAACACTGGAGCCACCCTCGGCGATCACCGTCCATGCCGCCGACGGTAATCCCGCGAGCCGTGGGGCACCGGCGCGGCGTGCCCGACGCGCCGCCATTACGGAAAGTGGCGGACGCCCAGGAACGGCTCCCTTTGCGGCTCGATAGCCTGAGTCATCATGATGCGCGCCTGGATCCTGCCGATGTTGCTTGTACTCAGTGGCTCAGTCGTTGCCGCTGGGCTGACCCTGAGAGGGAGCACCGGCGCGGCCGTAGCGCTCCTGCTGGTGTTTCTGCTGCTCGCAGGCGTCAACTCGCCCCTGATTTTCCCGAGGTCGATCGGTGCCCTGGAGGCACAACGCCGCAGTGCGGTCGACGGCCGGCCGGTCGTCTTCTGGCGGCCGGGTTGCGTCTACTGCCAGCGACTGCGCATGCGGTTGGGCCGCAGCGCCCGCCGGTTGCACTGGGTCGACATCTGGCGTGACGCGGATGGAGCAGCTGTGGTGAGGGCAGCCAACGACGGCAATGAGACCGTGCCGACTGTCTTCGTTGCGGGCCGACCGCACGTCAACCCCGATCCGGCATGGGTACGCGAACAGCTCTCTCCTCCCGCGTGATCGGGAGCGGCGCCATGGCTGAGTGGCGTCCGTAGGCCCCCGAAGGATCGTCAGCTTTGCCGTTGGCAGGGTCGGTTCGAAGAACAGCAGGCCATGCGCGCGGTCAGCCGCCCCCGCCGGACGTGGAAAAGCCTTCGACCGACCGTACGCCGATCCGGCACCCTCCACGGCATGACCAAGCCGTCCTTCATCCCCGGGCTGGAACTCTGCCGCCACTTCTACTTCGAAGCCGTACGGCCATTGCTGGACGAGGCCGTCCCCGGAATTGCGCACTCCGCCGCGCGCCTGGGCAGTGGCTCGGAAGTCCTCGGATTCGACACCGCCCGCTCCGCCGACCACGAGTGGGGCCCCCGCCTGCAGCTCTTCTTGGACCCGCAGGACGTCACCCGCCATGGCGCGAGGATCACCGAGCTGCTCTCCGAACGCCTGCCCAAGACTTTCCGCGGCTACCCGACGCACTTCGCCCCGGCCGGTGAAGCGGGCATTGGGGTCATGGAGACGACCGACGGGCCGGTCCACCATCGAATCGAAGTCACGGACCTGGGCGCCTGGTTCACCGCGCAACTCGGCTTCGACCCGTGCAGGGACGTCACACCGGCGGACTGGCTGGCCACGCCCACGCAACTGCTCGCCGAGGTCACCGGCGGTGCCGTCTTCCACGACGGACTCGGTCGGCTCGTACCGGCGCGCGCAGCCCTCGACTGGTACCCGCACGATCTCTGGCTCCATTTGCTCGCCTGCCAGTGGCAGCGCATCTCCCAGGAGGAGGCCTTCGTCGGCCGTTGCGGCGAAGTGGGCGACGAGCTGGGATCCGCTGTCGTCGCCGCTCGTCTGGTGCGCGATGTGATGAGGCTCTGCCTGCTCATGGACCGCCGCTATCCGCCGTACAGCAAGTGGCTCGGCAGCGCCTTCGCCCGCATTCCCCGGGCGTCCTCCCTCACCCCGGTCCTCACCGCGGCCCTCGCCGCCACCGACTGGCACCTCCGGGAGCACCACTTGACCCGCGCCTACGAGGCCGTCGCGGTCATGCACAACCAGCTCGGCCTCACCGACCCCGTCGACCCCACCACGCGGCCCTACCACAGCAGACCATTCCAAGTGCTGCACGCCGAACGCTTCACCGAGGCGCTGATTGCCCGCATCACCGACCCGGCCATCGGCTCCCTGCCGACGATCGGCACCGTCGACCAGTTCATCGACAGCACCGACGTCCTCAGCCACCCCGAACTGACACGCACGGCCGCTCACGTAACGGTGACCGAAAGGACGAGCTGAGTCCTGGTAACACCTGGAGGCCTGCAGTGGGATTGGTCCGACAGCGGTGCTACGTCGCTGCCGCTCCCGCTGTCCTGAGGAGATCGGCTGTTTCGGGGTGTGGGCCGATGGTCGCCCAGTGCAGAGGGGAGCGGCCTGTGCCGTGATCTTCATGGAGGTTCGGATCGGCGCCGTGCGCCAGCAGTTCGCGCACTGTCTCGGTGTGCCCCCAGCATGCGGCCGCGCACAACGGCGTGCCGTCCGAGCCGAGGCCGCTGCTCTCGACGTCAGGAGAGGCTCCTGCCAGCAGGAGCAGGCGGGCGATCTCTGCTTCTCCGTTCACGGATGCCACGTACAGCGGGGTGGTGCCCTCGCTGTCTCCTCGCTCCGGGTCGGCTCCGGCCCGCAGCGCTGCCTTCACGCGGGCGGTGTCACCCGCCAGAATTGCTGCGAAGAGTTGGCGGGAGAGCTTCTTCCGCTGCCGCTGATTCATAGGGGCCGAGGTTAACGACTGGGCGCGCGGCGGGGCCAGCAATATCTGCTCCACGGAGGGGGACGAAGGCGGTCATGGGGCTGTCGACGCGGTTCACGCAGTTGCTGGGTGTGCGGCATCCGATCGTGCTGGCGCCGATGGGCGGATCTGCCGGCGGTGCGCTGGCGGCGGCCGTCTCTCGTGGTGGCGGGCTCGGGATGCTGGGCTCCGCGAACGGCGATCCGGAGTGGCTGGCCCGCGAGCTGCCGCTCATCGCGGAGGCCGGTGGGAAGCCGTGGGGGATCGGTTTCCTGACCTGGCAGATCGACGTCGACGCGATCGAGCGGGCGCTGGAACACCGGCCCAGGGCAGTGATGTTGTCCTTCGGGGACCCGAGCCCGTTCGCCGAGCGCATCCGCAGGGCGGGCACGGTGCTGATCATCCAGGTGACCGACCTGGAAGAGGCCAGGCGGGCGGTCGACCTGGGCGCCGATGTCATCGTGGCGCAAGGCACCGAGAGTGGTGGGCACGGGGCCCGACAAGGGCGTTCCACCTTGCCGTTCGTGCCGGTCGTGGTGGATCTGGCGGCACCCGTGCCGGTACTGGCGGCCGGCGGGATCGCCGACGGCCGTGGGGTGGCGGCGGCCCTGGCGCTGGGCGCCGAGGGAGCGCTGATCGGCACACGCTTCCAAGCCACGACCGAGGCCCTGGTGGATCCCGCGACCGCCAAGGCGATCGTCGAGGGACATGGCGAGGACACCGAGCGCAACAGGGTGCTCGACATCGCCCGAGGCTCCCGGTGGCCGTCGAAGTACACCGCCCGCACCCTCGGCCACCCCTACCTGGACCAGTGGCGCGGCAGGGAAGCCGAACTCGCCGCGGACCCCAGGGCAAGACAGGACTACCAACACGACGTGGCGCAGGGTGAAATCCCTCCGCTGCCGATGTGGGCGGGCGAGGCGATCGACCTCATCACCGACCTGCCGTCCGCGGCCGATCTCGTCTCCACCCTGGCCGCGCAGGCCGAAGACGCACTCGACCGAGCCGGAAGACGCTGACGGCCGCCTGCGAGACTGCTTCGCGCCGGAGCCGATGAGTTGAGCACGTCACCGATCCCAAGCGGGAGTGGACGGCACGTACGTCCGCAGCCACGTCAACTGCAAGGCTCCAGAAGCCCGTTCGGCGCACAAAAACCCCTGCGCCCGCGGCCGCCCTCCGTCGTACGCTGACGCCGCTGTCTGCCGAGGGAGGACGTATGGAGATCCGGAGCTTGTCCCGTACCGAAGCCGAGCGCCGGGGCGCGCTGTTGAAGGTCGAGCGGTACGACGTGGACGTCGACCTCACCGGTCTGGTCGACGGGGCTGAGGTCCGGTGTGTCTCCACCGTGACCTTCAGCTGTCGCGAGCCGGGTGCGGAGACCTTCGTGGACTGTGCGGCGGAGGTGCGGAGCGCCACCCTGAACGGCAGCTCCCTCACCCCCACCGGGGACGGCCGGATATCCCTGCCCGCGCTCGCCGGGCACAACGTTCTGCGCGTGGAGAGCATCCAGGCCGACACGACCACGGGGTTCACAGGGCGATCGACCCCGCGGACGGCGAGGTCTACGTGTGGATGAGTTTCGAGCCGGACGAGGCCCGCTTCGTCTGGGCGTGCTTCGACCAACCCGACCTCAAGGCACCGCACGCCTTCACCGTCACGGCCCCGTCCGCGTGGACCGTCACCAGCAACTCCGGCGACCCGCGCATCGAGGAACTGGAGTCGGCCCGCCGCTGGACCTTCCCGGACACCCCGCCGCTGTCGACGTACAACACCGTCATCAACGCGGGCCCCTTCCACGAGATCCGCCGCGAAGCAGACGGCCACGACCTGGGCATCTATGCCCGCCGCTCCCTCGCTCCGATTCTTGAGCGTGACGCGGACGAGCTCTTCACCGTCACCCGACAGGGGCTCGCCTTCTTCGGCGAGGTCTTCGCGATGCCGTTCCCGCAGCGCAAGTACGACCAGGTGTTCGTGCCCGAATTCGGCGGCGCGATGGAGAACTACGGCTGTGTGACCTGGTCGGACGTGTTCCTGCGACGGGCGACGCCGACGCCCGCCGAGAGCGAGCTGTTCGCGAAGGTGCTGCTGCACGAGATGGCGCACATGTGGTTCGGCAACATCGTCACCATGCGGTGGTGGGACGACCTCTGGCTGAACGAGGCGTTCGCGGAGTTCGCCTGTCACTGGGCCGCCGAGCGCGCCACCCGGTACACCGACGCGTGGGCGAGCCATCTGGCGGGCGGCAAGCTCAGGGCGTACCTCTCCGACCAGGGTCCCGTCTCGCACCCGATCCACCAGCCAATCCACGACGTCGCCCAGGCCGCGTCGATCTTCGACAACATCACGTATCCCAAGGGCGCCTCGGTTCTCCAGCAGCTCATGACGTATGTCGGCGAAGAGCAGTTCAGGGTCGGCATGACCGCCTACTTCGCGCGTCACGCGTGGGGCAGCGCCACGCTCCAGGACCTGATCGACGCACTCTCCGAGGCCAGCGGGCGGGACCTGGACACCTGGCGCACGGCCTGGCTGGCGACGGCGGGCACCGACCGCTTCTCACTGGAACGCGACGGCGACACCGTCACGCTCGTGGCCGCCGACACCCCGCGCCCGCAGGTGCTGGCGGTGGGCGCGTACAGCAGGAACAACGGGAACAGCACGAACGGCGAAGTCCTGGAACGCAGGGCGCTGATGCGCGTCGAGGTCACGCAGACCCGCACTCCGGTCACCGGCCTCCCGACCGAGGAGGATCTCGACGTTCTGCTGATCAACGACGAGGACCTGACCTTCGCCACGACCCGTCCCGACCGCGCGACCAGGGACGCCTTCTTCCGCGCGGCCGCTCAACTGCCCACCGCCATCTCCCGAGGAGTCGCCACGGCGACCGTGTGGGACATGCTGACCACCGGCGAGGCCACGGCGGCGGAAGCCGGGCGGTGCATCACCGCCGTCCTCACGGCCGAGACGTCCGACTCCGTGATCGAGCCCTACCTGACCCTCGTCGCGAACATCGCCGAACTGTGGGCGCCGGAAGGCGAACGCGCCGGACTGACAGCGGCGGTGGCGGAGGCCTGTCTGCGCCTCGCCACGGACCCCGGTCGACGCCAGGTCGCCCTTCGCGGACTGGCCCGCACCGCGACGACACCGGACGACTTGACCCGGCTCCGCGAACAGGCCGGTGACGACGTGGACCTGCTCTGGCGAGCGCTGGTCCGGGAGGCGGAACTCGGCGGGGACGTCTCGTCGGAGAGCGCCCGCCTGCTGGAACGCGACCCGGACCCCGATGCCTGGGTCCGCGCCCTCACCGTACGGGCCGCGCTGCCGGACCCCGCCGCGAAGGCAGAGGTCTGGCAGAAGCTGGCGGTGGACCGCGCGGTGCCCGTCAACTCGGTCGGCCAGGTGGCTGCGGCGTTCTGGCGCCCCGACCAGGACACCCTGTTGACGCCGTACACCCGGCACTACCTGGACTCGGTTCCGCATCTGCACCGAGGCGGAATGATCCCGGCGATGGTCTTCGCGGGCCAGCTCTTCCCACCGCACGCCATTGACCCCGCGTACATCGAGGAGGCCCAGAAGACGTCCCAGGAGGCGGCCCCGGTGGTCCGCAACACGCTCCTGGAACGCTCGGACATGGTGAAGCGAATGCTCAACTCCCGGGGCACTCCGACGGGCCGGGTGAGTGGGTGACCGGGTGAGTGGGTCAGCCGAGCTTGAGCAGTAGTTCGGCGAGCTCGTCCGGCATCGTGACCATGCAGTCGTGCCCCGTGGCCAGTTCCCAGACCTGGGCCGGGGCGCCGTTGGGCTGTACCGCGGGGACCGGGCGCCGGTCGAAGCCGTCCGGCTTGCCCACAGTGCAGTGGATGTGGGTCCGCGGGATCGCGTTCACGGCCGGGTTGTCGAGTCGGACCGGTTGTTGGAGGCAGCGCACCGGCTGGTCCGACAGCATGGTCCGCAGCCAGGCGACGTCCGCCGGGTCGGTGACCCCGAACAGGCCGGAGGGCGGGGGTAGTTCGGGCAGCGGCGGAACCCGCCAGCCACTGGCGGACTTCACGGCGAGGTCGATCAGGGCCTGGGTCACGGGCAGGACATCGGCCGCGCTCTCGCCGTCCTCCGGCACCATCGCGTCGAGGTAGACCAGACGCGCGATCCGGTCCGGGACCCGGTTGGCCGCGGACGAGATGACCAGCCCGGCGTAGCTGTGCCCGACGAGGGTCACCTCGGTGAGGTCCTCCTCGATGATCAGCTCGACGATGTCGTCGACATGGGTGTCGAGTCCCACCTCGGGACTGAGGAGATGCGCCTTGTCGCCGTAACCTGTCAGCGACGGCGTGAGCACCCGATGCCCGGCCGACGCCAGCGACGGGACCACCCGCTGCCAGCACTCTCCGCTGTGCCAGGCGCCGTGTACCAGCAGATACGTCGACATGTTCGCGCTCCTAGCTGTGATTGCCCGCGCTGGGGAGAAGCGGGCGATGATGTGGGCCGCCGACCACGCTGTAGTCCTCGCTCCGACCGAGCCAGGGCCCCCGCGATCCTGGGGGTGACAGGACCAGGCACGCGCGCAACCGCGCGAATTACAGTGGAGAGATGACCGTCGGACCGAACCTGCTGGGCGACTACGTGCGCGCCCGCCGTGAGCTCGTCACTCCCGAACAGGTCGGTATCCCCGTCATGGGGGTTCGGCGCGTACCGGGTCTGCGCCGGGAAGAGGTCGCGATGCTCGCCGGTATCAGCGCCGACTACTACCTGCGCCTGGAACAGGGCCGCGACCGCAACCCCTCCGTGCAGGTCCTCGAGTCGCTCGCCCGCGTGTTGCGGCTCGACGACGACGCGACGGCATACCTGCTACGCCTCGGCGCCGACAAACCACGACGGCGCCAACGCCGACGCCGGAAGGAAACCGTTCCTCCGGGCATCGCCAAACTCGTCGCCATGCTCCCGTTGCCCGCCACGGTCGAGGGCCGCTACTTCGACGTACTCGCCGCCAACGCCTTGGCGACAGCCCTGTCCCCGCGTCTGGTGGCGGGAGCCAACCGGCTGCGGGACGTGTTCCTCGACCCCGCCGAGCAGGCCCTCTATCCGGACTGGGAGAACGCCACCGCGGGCATGGTCGCCGGTTTCCGCGAGTCCGTCGGCACCGACACGGACGACCCCCGATTCATCGAGCTCGTCGGCGAACTCTCTCTCGCCAGCCCCCGCTTCAGCCGGCTCTGGGCACGCCACGACGTAGAGGCGTGCGAAGGCGCACCCAAGCACATCGACCACCCCCAGGTCGGTGGTCTGCAGCTCAACCGGGAGAGACTGGGCATCGGTGGCGCGGCGGGCCAGATGCTCGTCGTCCACCACCCGGACCCCGGTACTGACAGCGCCGACAAACTGGCGCTGCTCGCCTCCGCCATACAGATGTCTGTCCGGACCTGACGAGCCGCCAGACGGTGTCCAGTGCCTCTGTCGGTGTGAGCCGGGCCGCTCGGACCGAGGGGTGGACGTCGGCCACCACCCCGATCATCACGGCACCTCCCACCCCGCTCAGCACAGCCGCCGCGGGGACGACCGGAGGCCAGTCGTGCCAGGACGCGTAGCCGACCGTGGCCAGGACGCCCATGACCGTGCCCGCCAGTCCGCCCAGCGTGCACAGGACGACCGACTCCGTCAGGAACTGGCCGCGGATCCGGCCCCGGCTCGCAGCCAGCGCCGGCGCAGCCCGATCTCCCGGCGCCGCTCCAGCACCGAGAACGTGGACTGGGCGGCTCGTTTGGCGGCCGGCGTCGGACGGCTTGCTGATCTGGACCATGCCGGGCAGTTGTGGATTGAGCGTGGCGGGGACTACGTCCCGGACGGCCTCGAAGCCGGGCCCGGTCAGGAACCGGGCCCGGCTTCGGATCAGGTCAGCGGCTCCAGTCTGATGTTGCGGAACCGGACCTTGTTCCCGTGGTCCTGCAGACGGATCGCTCCCGCTGCCGGTGTCTCGGCCCTGCCCGAGGCAGTGGGGCCGTCGAGGGCGATGTCGTCATGCACCTTCTCGCCGTTCCACACCACGGTCAGCCGCGCGTCGGCGGTCTTGCGCCCGCTGTCGTCGTAGCGGGCGGCGCGGAAGACGATGTCGTACGTCTGCCAGGTCTCGGGCGCCCTGGCCGCGTTCACGTCGGGCGCCTTCTTCAGATAGATGGCTCCGGCCTCGTTGGTGTCCAAGGAGGTGTCACCGTAGGAGTCGAGGATCTGGAGTTCGTAGCGGTCCTGGATGAAGATTCCGCTGTTGCCACGGTCCTGTCCCGTGACATCGGGAGGCAGCAGCGGAACACGGAACTCGACGTGCAGTTTGAAGTCCTGGTACGCGTCCAGGGTCCGGATGTCACCGCAGCACACCTCCATCGACTTCTCGTCGGAGAGCGGCCACTTCAGCCGTCGCCCGTCCGTGTGCTGCCATGCGGACTGCGAGGCGGCGCTCCCGTCGAAGAGGGAGACCGGCGCGCCGTGCGGGCGAACAGTGATCAGATCGAGGTTGACGTGCCCGGTGTCGCCCGCGTCGTAGCTGTAGGACAGGGTGTTCTTTCCGGCGCGCAGCACCACTGGTTCCGTCTGGGTGGACCATGAATCCCAGTCACCGGTGGAGGCCAGCTTCACTTGCCGCAGTTTCTTCCCGTTGGTGTACAGGGAGAGCGACTTGGTGCCCTGGAAGGGATTGGGGCCGTTGGAGTAGCGCAGGTTGACGTCGTACGTGCCTGCCTTGGGGACTGTCACGTCGAAGGTGGTGGCAACCTTGCCCTCCGTGGCGTACCGGTCGACGAAGCCGCTGCCGGAGTAGCCGACGTGATCCGTGTCGACGCCCGCCGCTCCCGTCAGACGCGCCTCCTCGGCCTCGTACTGGATGGGGGGAGGCGGCTGCTTGCCGGGCATGGCGTTGAGTGTGTACCAGGCCTCGGTGCTCCACAGCGCCTCGCCGGACGCCGAGGTGAAGGGACGCGGGGAGCGAAGGTGGACGACCCGGCCCGACTTCAGACCGTCGAGCCGCAGCCGCACGGTACGCCCGTCCTTCGACAGCTCGGCCGACCGCACGGGCAGCGCCTCCTCGGCGATCTTCGGGCCGCCGTAGTCGGTGGTCGGCGTGTATCGCCACTGTTCGGCGCGGTAGTGCTTGGCCAGTTCCTCGGCCGTCGTCGTGGACACCGGCTGGGTGTATGTCAGGTCGAAGCCACCCGGTACGGCACGCATCGTCTGGATGTCGAAGGTGTTCCCGCCGTTGGGCGTGAGCTTCTGCAGGCCGAACTTGAGCTTGCCCTCCTGACCCCAGTTGCCCTCGGCGCCCAGACCGCCGGCGTAGATCGAGCCGTCGGGACCGAGGGTGAGGCGGTTGACCCCGGCCTCAAGACCCTGCGTGTAGCGGAAGACGGCGCCCTGGTACTGGCCCTTCACCTTCTCCAAGTACGCGCGCTGCAGGCCGCCGTAGGTCACGTCGCCGATCAGCATCTGACCCGCGAACCTGCCCTTCTTCACATACAGAGGCGTGGAGGGCGAGTTCGCGATCTCGTTCTGCGGCAACCACAGCACGGGATCGGTCGGTGCCGCGGCGTCGAAGGGGCCCGACGGCTCGGTGTAGTGGTTGAAGAAGCGGTCCTGCTTGACGTGGACGAGCTTCGACGAGGGAAGCCAACCGCCTTGGTTGTCCGTGGCGAAGAGTTCACCGTCCGGTCCCCAGCCGATCCCGTTCGGCGTACGAAGTCCGCCGGCGACCGGGCTGATCTTGCCGGTCTTCTTGCTGACCTTGTACGTCGTCCCGCGGCCCGGCGCGGGCTGCGGAACCGTGGTCGCACCGCCGAGGTTGATGGAGACGGAGAGGTTCACGTAGAAGTGGCCGTCGCGGTAGAGGAGGCCGAAGGCGAACTCGTGGAAGTTCCCTCCGTACGGCCAGGTCGCGACGGTGCGGTACTCGTCGGCCACGTCGTCGCGGTTCCGGTCGACGAGCCGGGTCAGCTCGTGTTTCTGCGAGACGTACAGCGAACCGTCGACGTACTTGATGCCCATGGGCTCACGCAGCCCGCTTGCCACCTTCTTGACGGTGACCTTGTCCTTGCTCGTCGGACCGGTGACGTTGTCCAGCAGATAGACCTCTCCGGCAACGTTGTCGGAGCCGCCCCAGGTGCTGATCGCCAACCGTCCGTCGGGCAGCCAGTCCATACCGGTGACCTGCGGTTCGAAACCGTCGGGGCGCAGATCGGTGAGTGTCAGGTCCGGCCGTACGGATGTGAGCGGGAGGCCGTCGCCGGGGGAGTCGCCGCTCGCCTCGCATTCCTTGCGTCCGGGGGCCGTCACGCGGACGACGTCGGCATCCGTACTCAGTGCTTCGCGGGGCACGACGGTGAAGTCGCTCTCGCCCGGCGGCTTCCAGGCCAGTTGGAGCTGCTGTCCGCCGTCGCGCTCGAAGTGATCGATGCGCAGTGGGTGCGATCCCGCGGTGAGCGTGATCGCACCGTCCTTGGGCTCCGCGCCGTGGAGTCCGTCGTGGTCGACCACCGTGTCGCCGCCGATGGTCAGTCGGGAGCCGTCGTCGCTGGTGAGACGGAACCCGTACGTGCCGTCGCGCGGCGCGACCAGGTTGCCGGTCACCTCGGTGACGAAGCGGTCGGAGAAGCCACCGAAGTCGTCGGCCGTGGACCAGTCCACCGTCGCCTTCAACGAGTCGTGGTTGGGGGTCTGTCCGGGCTTGAGGGTGCACAGCTTGCTCAGCGGTGTCTGCACGTCGAACACGCGCATGGTGACGCCGGGCTCCTGTGGCGGGATGTCCGCCGGGGCGGCCGAGGACGCCGGGGCGGCCCAGAGGCCACCGGCCAGAACGGCTCCGGTCAGTAAGGACGTGACAAGTCTTCGGGCACGCAGGAACAGATCGTGGGACAACGGTCCTCCATAAGGCGGGACCGGACCGTGCCGGATTTCGTTCCGGTCTTCATTGACGTGACTGCGTTGCGCCGCCAACCTAAGGGGCTTTCACTTGACATGTCCATACTTTGTCATCTCAGTGTTCAAAGTCTTTGGCGGATACCCGCGTGATCCGAACGAATCGGCCGCGCTGCGGCGGCCAGGGCCATTACCTCCGGGGTAATCGACCGCTCACCCCTCACTCCAGCAGGATCGAGCACACCGACGGGAACCCCGCCGGGACCCGGCCGCAGCAGCGAGGAGAGTGCGATGTCCGTCAAGTCCACCGCGACCACGGCGAGTTCGGCCACCACCACGAGTTCCGTGGCCGAGGCCACTCGGGCCGTCGTGCAGGAGTTCATCGCCGCCCGGGTGGCCGGGGACACCGGGCGGCTCGTCACGCTGTTCGCCGACGAGGTCGACTGGATGCTCGCCGAGAACCCCGCCGTCCCGTGGATCCGCCCGCGGTCCACCGCCGCCGAATGCGCCGCCCAGGCCCAGGAGTTGATGGAGCACACCGTGCCCGAGGACGCGCGCGCCTCCGTCGACACCTTCCTCGTCGACGGCACCGACGCGGTCCTGATGGGCCATCTGTCGGGGACCGTACGCGCGACGGGCAAGTCCTTCGAGGGCCCGTTCGCACTGCGCCTCACCGTCGAGGACGGCCGGATCACCCGGCACCACCTCTACGAGAACAGCCTGTCGATCGCCGAGGCCTGCACCCCATGAATGCGCGGGAGAGTTGACCAACCGTCATGTACGGGGCCAACTCGTGCACACCCTCCGACTGAATCAACGAGGATGGCCCTCGACCACGATCCTCCGTCCAGTGGTCGAGGGCCATCCTGGTGGCTGTACGGGCGCCCGTGGCGGCGGGTCGGCATCCGGTTGGGCTCAGCGCTTCGCTGGGCTCAGGGATTGGCTGTGCTCAGCGCCTGGCAACGAAGACGTGCGCGGCGGTCCGCGTGGGGAACTGGGCGGACGCCGCCCCGCCGCCGCCCACTGTCACGCCGCCTGGCGATGACGTCACGCTCACGACCGCGCCGGGCCGCACCCCGGCCTGCCGCAGGGTGCGCATCAGCAGGGGGTCGGTCTGGATCAGCTCTCCGATGCGCCGTACGACCGCGGTCGCGCTCGTGTCGTTCGGCTCGGGGGCCAGGTCGCTGAGGCTGACAACGGCCTCGTCGAGGAGTGGATCCACAGTGCTCTGCACGCCGAGCTCCTCCAGGCCCGGGATCGGGTTGCCGTAGGGCGACTTGGTCGGGTTCCGGAGCAACTCCAGGGCGCGGCGCTCGACGGCCTCGCTCATCACGTGCTCCCAGCGGCAGGCCTCGGCGTGCACCTGCTCCCACTCCAGACCGATCACGTCGACGAGCAGACACTCGGCGAGGCGGTGCTTGCGCATCACGCGCGTGGCCAGTCGACGGCCGTTCTCCGTCAGCTCCAGGTGCCGGTCGTCGGCGACGTGCAGCAGATCGTCGCGCTCCATACGGGCGGTGGTCTGACTGACGGTGGGGCCACTCTGGTCCAGGCGCTCGGCGATACGGGCGCGCAGGGGGACCACACCTTCCTCCTCCAGCTCCAGGATGGTGCGGAGATACATCTCCGTGGTGTCGATGAGTGCGGACATGCTGTTCGTCAGGCGGGAGTTTCGGCACTGGCGGTCAGGACCGCGCGGCCGAGTATGTGGCCCGCCATGGTGAACCCGAGGACGGCCGGCGTGGCGTCGGCCGCAACGCCGATGGACTCGACGTCGAGGGCGTGCACCACGACGAAGTAGCGGTGCGGGCCGTGCCCGGCCGGCGGGGCGGCGCCGATGAAGCGGGCCGCACGGGCGTCGTTGGGCAGTTGGAAGGCGCCCTCGGGCAGGCCCGAGCCGGTGTCGTCGCCGGCGCCCTCCGGCAGCTCGGTGACGGTGGCGGGGATGTCGGCGACCGCCCAGTGCCAGAACCCGGACCCGGTGGGGGCGTCGGGGTCGTAGACCGTGACGGCGTAGCTCCTGGTGCCTTCCGGGGCGCCGCTCCAGGACAGCTGCGGGGAGATGTCCTTCCCGCCGGGGACACCGGACATGCCGGAGAGCTGCTCGGGCGACCAGGCGGCGCCGTCGGTGACGTTGGTGCTCGTGACGGTGAAGGAGGCCGCCTCGGGGAGGCGGGCGAAGGGGTCGTTGGCGCTCATCGCGTCGTTCCTTTCAGGCCTTGCTGTGAGTGGTGGTGGCTGTTTTGCGGCCGACGGAGGGCACGCAGCGTCGCGTAGAGGGATCGTTGCTGTCTTCCGCCGAACTCTAAATCGACGATAACACGGATAATCGATTATCGACTGGATCGTCTACGATGGCGGCATGACGCAGACGGCCCACACCTCGACTTCGCCGGGGAAGCAGATGCTCTCCGAGCAGGTCTACGCACACCTGCGGGACGCGATCATGCGCGGGGAATACGCCCCCGGCCACGCACTCAAGCCGCAGGACCTCGCCAAGGAGCAGGGCGTGAGTCTGGCCGTCGTGCGGGAGGCGCTCGTGCGGGTGGTCGGCGAGGGGCTCGCCGATCGGCTGCCCAACCGCGGCTTCGCCGTCCCGGCCTTCTCCGACCGGCGCTGGCAGGAGATCACCGAGGCCCGGCTGACCATCGAACCGGTCGTGCTGCGCATGTCCGTCGAGCGCGGCGACGTCGACTGGGAGGCGCGCGTGCGCGCCGCCCACCACCGTCTGGCGCGTACTCCGGCGTACGTTCCGGAGGAGGGCGAGTACTACAGCAGTGCCTGGTCCGAAGCCCACCGGGTCTTCCACCGCACCCTGTTGGAGGGGTGCGGCAACCCCGTGCTGCTGGAGACCGTCGACCGGATGTGGACCGCGAGCGAGCTGGCCCGCCGCTGGTCGGCACACCGCGTCCCCGGCCGGGACCATGTCGACGAGCACCGCCGACTGGAGGAGGCGGCGCTGGCCCGCGACGCCGACACCGCGGCCGACGTACTGACCCGGCACCTCACCCAGACCGCGGCCGGACTGACCGGCACTACCGAGTGACGACAGGGCCGCGCCGCCGTTTCTCGTGAACATCCGCGGGCTTCAGGGTTCCCGACTGCTGCCCGAACCAGCGGACGAACGCTGATCCTGGACGCTGCCGCTGGGCGTGGGCGTGGGCGTGGGCGTGGGCGTGGGCGTGGGCGTCGACGTGGGCGTCGACGTGGGCGTCGACGGTGTACGTGGACGAATCCGGTCGGGGTTCTATCGTGGATGGCGTGAGCTACCGCGAGTTCCGTGCGCCGACCGGGCTGCTGCCCGTGGTCGCTTGCCTGTGGCGCAACGACACCCTCGTGGACGGGACGGAGCGGGTGGTCCCGGACGGCTGCGTCGACCTGGTCTGGCTGGGCGACGGCCCGCCGCTCGTTGTCGGCCCCGACACCGGCCCGGTGGTGTGGGAGCCGACCGGCGTGCCGACCTGCGGCGTACGCCTGCGACAGGGCGCCGCGGGCAACGTGCTGGGGCTGCCGGCCTCCGCCGTCCGCGACCTTCAGGTCCCTCTCACCGAGGTGTGGCCGGAGGCCGGGGCCCTGAGCGAGCAGGTGGCCACGGCCGGTGACACCGCCGAATGCCTGCGTCTGCTCGCCGGAGCCGTTCTCCACCGCCGGGTCACGCCTGATCCGCTCGCCACCGAGGCGGCCCGGCGCCTGGCGGACCGCGAGATCCGGGTCGCCGATCTCGCCGCCGAACTCGGAGTCGGCGAGAGGCAGCTCCACCGGCGGGTGACCGCCGCGGTCGGGTACGCCCCGAAGACGCTCGCCCGCGTCGCCCGGCTCCGTCGGCTCATCGGGGCCGACGAGGCGCCCACGATGTCGCTGGCCGATCAGGCGCTTGCGGCCGGCTATGCCAGTCAGGCCCATATGACGGATGAGGTCCACCGGCTGACGGGAGTCACGCCTGTCCGATTCCTGGAAGACGTCCGGCTGACCGCCGCCTAGCGTCGATGGCATGACTACTCGAACGACAACAACGCCAACTGGGACCAGCGGTGAGTCCCGTATCGACTCGGCTCGGCAGTTCATGGAAGGCACGGCCCGCGTGCTGGAGCGGCGCCAGCTCGAAGTGTTTCTCGACGACGCGCCGGTCGAGCCGGTGCTCGACGCGCTGCGGCCCTACCGGAATCCCGACGGCGGCTTCGGCCACGCGCTCGAACCCGATGTGCGCTGTCCGGGCAGCCAGCCCTCCGCGGCTCTCACCGCGCTCGGGGTCCTGGCGGAGATCGGTGCCACGAACGACCCGATGGTCACCGCGACCGCCGACTGGGTCGCCTCGGTCGCCCGATCCGACAGCGGAGTCGCACAAGTACTGCCTTCAGCACTCGGCCACCCGCGTACCCCCTGGATGGAGCCGAAGGACGAGTCCAGCTTCCTGACGTTCGCCATCGCCGGCCGGCTGCATCAGCTGGGGGTCGAGCACCCGTGGCTCGACGCCGCGACGGCCTGGAGCTGGCGTGAGCTCGAATCGCAGAAGGAAGCCGGCGGCTACACCGTGGTGTTCGGCCTGCAGTTCCTCGACGCGGTACCCGACCCGGACCGCGCCGCCGCCGCGATCGACCGGCTACGGCCGGCGATCCGCCCCGACGGCACCGTCCCCGTCCCGGGCGGCATCGAGGGCGAACACATCAAGCCGCTCGAACTCTCACCGCGGCCGGAAACCCCGAGCCGGGCGCTCTTCACACCCGCCCAGATCGATGCCGATCTCGAGCGGCTGGAGAGCGAGCAACTGGACGACGGAGGCTGGGACTTCCACTTCCTCCACTGGATGCCGGCACAGAGCACCGAGTGGCGCGGCATCGTCACCCTCGACGCCCTGCACATCCTCCGGGAGCACGGTCGGCTCTGAGCGGCTCCGGCCGTGCCCGTCATGGCCCCGGGCGCCAGGAGAACGAGTGCCGGCGTTGCGTGCGCGGGCCGCTGACGGGCAGTACGCGCGACGCGGTTCGGATCATGGCTGTTGTTCTCTGGTGGGAGCCGGTTTTGCCGTGTAGCGTCATTCTCAGATGTCGTGGTTCGCAGTACCTGCCCGCGCTCCGGCGCGGGCGTTTTGCTGTGCAGTGCCGGACCAGGGCGATCACCTCCGGGGCCGCGCGGTGCGGGTCCGATATTGACTGGAAGGCATCAGCATGGCCAAGGGAACCGTCAAGTGGTTCAACGCCGAAAAGGGCTTCGGCTTCATTGCTCAGGACGGCGGGGGACCGGACGTCTTCGCGCACTACTCCAACATCAACTCCACCGGCTTCCGTGAGCTCCAGGAAGGCCAGGTCGTGACCTTCGACGTCACGCAGGGCCAGAAGGGCCCGCAGGCGGAGAACATCACGCCCGCCTGATACAGCGGTCGGACCTCGTCAGCCCCCGGAACATGTGTTCCGGGGGCCGACGCATTCCTGAGGATCCGATTCCTCATGCCTTGAGCGGACCGGGTCGGCGGGTCGGTGCGTCGGCGGCGGAACCAAGCAATCGCCGCCAGGCATACGGTCCCGTACGGTGCGTAAGTCGTCGTGAGGGAGAGGTGGTTCGGGCGTGGCACCCAGGGCGGAGACGCGTGCCCAGTTGGCCGGTGCGGCGCGGGCCGCGCTGGGTGGTGGGCGGCGGCTGGCGGCCGCCGAGCGGATCGCGGGCGGTAGCAAGAAGGGCGTGTACCGCCTGGTGATGGACGACGCGACGACCGCGATCGCCTACCTGTGGGACCACGCCGAGAACTACTGGCCGACGGCCGAGGGTGACGACGACCTCACCGACCCGTTCTCGCCGGGCCTCGGGCTCGACCTGTTCCAGGCCGCGCACACGCGGCTCGACGCGCTCGGCGTCCGCGTCCCCGCGATCCGCCTCGTCGACCGCGACGGCGCCCACTGCCCGGCCGACCTCGCGATCGTCGAGGACCTCCCGGGCGAGAACTTGGAGGACCTGCTCGCGCGCGACCCGAGCGTGGCCGCCCCGGTCATGGCCCGGCTGGGGGAGTCCCTCGAGTCGATGCGGCAGCATCGGGCGCCCACGTACGGCAAGGTGGCCGTGGTCGACGGGGGAGGCTCGTCGCTCGGGACGTCGTGCGAGGCGGTCGTGCTGGACCGCGCGCTGCGAGACCTCGCCGAGGCCGCGTCGCGTGATCCGCGGATCGCGGGAGCCCGCGACCGGCTGGAGAAACGGCTGCGGGGTCTGGCGGCGGAGGTGAGGCCGCGCGCGGAGTACGCGGTCGTGCATGGCGAACTGGGGCCCGATCATGTGCTGGTGGACGCGGTCGGGAACCCCGTGGCGATCGACATCGAGGGCTTGATGTACTTCGACGTCGAGTGGGAGCACGTCTTTCTCCGGATCCGCCTGCATGACGCCTACCGGCCGTTGGAGGTGGACGGACTGGACGAGGACCGGCTCGCGCTCTACATGCTGGCGCAGCGTCTGTCGCTGACGGCGGGACCACTTCGATTGCTCGACGGGGACTTCCCCGACCGGGCGTTCATGGCGTGTGTCGCCGAGGACAACCTGACTCAGGCGCTGGAACTGATCCGCATCTGAACGCCCGCCGCGTGTCGGCTTGTTCGGGCCTGTGTCAGTCCTGCCTCCTACACTCTCGCTGACTTGATCGAAAGGCATCGAAGGGCATCGAAGGGCGGGAACGCAGTGGAAGACCCGACAGGGGTAGCAGCGTTGCGGCAGGTTCTGACTCCGGATCCCGCGGATCCCGGCGCAGGCGAACACATCGACTGGCAGGCGGCCGAAGCACGGTGGGGCACCAGCTTCCCGCGGGACTACATGGCCTTCATGTCCGCGTACGGAGTCGGTCTGATCGGCTCGGAGGACTCGATCGGCGAGATCGGAATCCTTGCGCCGTTCCCCACGGAGTCCGGTCTGCTTCCTCCCGACGACTTCGAGGACGAGACGGGGAACGCCCGCTACGTGTGGGAGATCGAGGGCCAGGACCAGGAAGCGCTCGACATCGACCCGGAGCACATCCTCGCCTGGGGATACACCTCCCACGCCGACATCCTGTGCTGGCTGACCAGCGATCCGGACCCCGACAAGTGGCCCGTGCTCCTGTTCGACCGTCAGGAACTGCTCGTGCCATGCAGGATCGTCCCCTGCGGCATGGTCGAGTTCCTGCGCAAGCTCCTCCTGCACGAATTCGACGCGTACAGCATCGACTTCAAGCCCGCGCCGCGCTTCACGCACTGGCGCACGCGGCGATGAGCTGCCCCTGAAGACGCCGGGCACCAGCGCGTCACCCCCGCCTGAACCGCTGCCGGAGCTTGGTCCAGAACGATTGGGACGAGGTGTAGCCGGCGAACCGGGTGTGCTCGTGCGGTGTGGCGATGGCGTCGAATATGGTCCGCGCCTCGCGTCGGCGTGCTTCGTCGTCCTGGACCATCTGCGGGAACAGCAGATCCCAGCAGGTGCGGCGCAGGGCAAGCAGCGCGGAGCCGCCGACCTGGGAGTGCGAAGACAAGCGGTGCAACGCGCGGGCGAACCGCAGAGGGTCGTCCAGTTCGGAGGTGTGCACCCCTAGGGCGAGCCGTAGCGCGAGGCGCAGTTCCTGGGTGTCCGGCTCGGGTGAGTCCTGGGTGAGCGTGGCCTCGACGGCTTGCGCGGCGGGGGCCGTGTGCCGAATGCGGCGCAGCCTGCTCGCCAACTCCCGTTCGTGGCCCGGCGGTTTGCCGTGGGCGGCCAAGGCGATCGCCGAACGGATGACATCGGCCGGGGGCGGCGCTTCCCATTCGGAGAAGATGTCCCTCTCGGCCGTGTTGTTGTCGATCCTGTTCAGAATGCCGACGGCCTCCCACCGACTTGTGTTGTCCTTGTCGTCGAGCGCGAGGAAGACCAGCGAGTCCCTGATCTCAGACTCGGAGGGCCTGTCGGCGCCGTCGTCCGGCAGTTGCGTCATCAAGTGCATCAGGCGCACCCGGCCCTGCGGGGAGGTCTCGGCCTCGAACCGTTCCCGCGCCTGCGCCATGGAGACCCCGTAGTGCCGCAGCGAGGCCAGCAGCGGATCGAACACGATGCCTTTGTTGGTGTTGTGGTCGACGAGGGTGACAGCGTTCAGCAACGCGGGCACGGCATGGTCGGCGTGGATGTGACACAGCGCCTGGGCCGCCGCGGGAATGCACGTACGGTCGGACAGCGCGGCCGTGAGCACGGGAGCCGCCCGCTGGTCACCCAGCTGATGCAGAGCCTCGATGATCCCCTGCTTGAGCTCGTAGGGATCCCGGTAGTTCGTGTCCTCCGCCGACCGCTGGGGGAGGCTGTCGCTGGGGATCGTGCGGTAGCGCTCGAGGTCGGCGCCCAGTCCGTGCTCGTCGCCGAGTCTGTCGCTCTCCTCGTACCAGGCGGTCCATGCCGCCTGGACGGCTTTGACACGCTTGCGATGTGCCGCAGTGGCGGCCAGGAGACCATCGAGCCGTTCGATGAGTGCCTGCACTGCTTGCGGACCCATCGTTCGCAGCTCGACGATGGCCAGGTCGCGAGGACTTGAAGTGTCTACGTCGCCGTAGTCGCCCGTCTGCCAGACACTCAGGTTCCCAATCAGCTCTTCGAGCTTCCTGCCCATCCGCGTCGCGATCCTTCTGTGTGGCCCTCCGACACTGCGCGTTCGAGCGTCCGTGCTCGAACGCCGGGCACTCTACTGAGAGGACGCCGGGAGGGGTCCCGAGAAGGCCCCGAGAAGGAAAGACCCCCACCGACACCAAGGAGGCTCAGATGCTCGAAGGTGTACTGATCGCCGAAAGCCTGCGGGCCGGGGTCCAGCTGACCGGGATCCCACTGCGGATCACCAAGCTGACCCGGGTCGAGATGACCGACGCCGGGCAGGACCAGCCACGGCTGTGGACACTGCTGGACTTCGCCGCCGACGAGCTCGAAGCCGAGCGGCTCGCGGATCAACTGGCGTCCAGTCTCTCGTCAACGGGAGGCTGGTACACCGACTTTCACACCTCGCGCGAGACCTTCGTGGTCTTTGCCGACAAGGTCTTCCGCTACCCACGCGGGCAGGTCGGAGGCCGTCGCGAGGCCCAGGACTACGGCCGCTCCGTGGGTGTCCCTGAACAGCAACTCGACTGGCACACCTGACCTCGGGATCAAGACACCTGGTTGGTGACCGTGACGGCGACAGCGGTTCCCACGGAGACCGCTGCCACGGTCCGCATCACGGCGGTGTTCACCGCTTCCGCGCCCCAACTGGATTGCTCCAGTTCTTTCGCACGCTTGTAGACCTTGCCCGACCACGGGATGGAGCGGTGCAGACTCGGCAGGGTGCCGCTTGCGGAGAGCAGGCCGATCACCGCCGCTGTACGGGCATCGGGCTCCTCGCCGTAGACCAGAACCGCGCGGACCTTCTCCATGAGGGCCTCCTTGTGCCCCGTGTCCGCGGCCATGGTGGAAGTCGAACGGAACACCCCCAGCGTCTTCTTGCTCTCCCGACGCAGCATGCCCCGCTCGACGAGTCGATCGAGAACGGTCTCGCGCAATCCGGTGCCGATCTCGATGAGGAGGGTCTGCACGCCTCGTACCCGGTCGGCGGTGACCTTCTCCTGAGCCATCTGGAGCACAGGGTCCGACAGTGGATCTCCGGAGACGGCGTGGACCTTCAGACCGTTCAGTCCCTTGTCGTTCTCGTCGACCGTGACGTGTCCGTCGAGAGCGAGCTCGACGAGAACGGCGCCGCCGAGGGTGTAGTAGAGCGTGCTGGCTCCCGCGATCGCTCCCGACTCGTCGTCCATCAGCAGCAGCATCAGATCTTCGACAATGAGGGTCTCGTTCTGCATGGTCCGTTTCCAACCGTTGGTGTCGGGAGAGGCCCTCGGGAGTGGGCCTCAGCCCAAGCTAGGCCCGAAGGGACAGCGAGAGCGGCACGGCCTGTCATCACTGTTCGTGACAGACGTCATGAGTGTCCTGTGACAGCCAACCCCCTGTGTGCCCGCCTCCCATACAGCAGAGGCGGGCACACAGCGGCGGATGGGCTCGGTCGGTCAGACTCCCGTCGAGTCCTTCACGTACTGCGACTCCACCGGGGACGCCGGTGCGGGCGCGGGGCCGCCCTCACTGAGGCCGAACCGCCCGTGGAACTTGCGCAGGAAGCCGGGCGCGTACCAGGCCGAGCGGCCGAGCAGGCGCATCGCGGCGGGAACGAGGATGCCGCGTACGGCGACTGCGTCGATGAGGATGGCCAGGCCGCTGCCCAGGCCGAACAGCTGCATGAAGCTGAGCTTGGCCGTTCCGAACGCGAAGAAGCTGACCGCGAGCAGACAGGCCGCCGCGGTGACGATGCGTCCCGTGTGCCCGAGGCCGTTGGTCACCGCGGACTCGTTGTCCTCGCCCAGGTCGTGGAGTTCCTTGATCCGGCTGGTGACGAACACCTCGTAGTCCATCGAGAGACCGAAGGCGATGCAGAACATCAGCACGGTCATGGACACATCCATCGGCTGCGCCGTGAAGCCGAGCAGCGAGGAGAGGTTGCCGTCCTGGAAGATCCAGGTCATGACGCCGAGGGTCGCTCCCAGGCTGATCATGTTGAGGACCAACGCACGCAGCGGCTGTACGACGCTGCCGGTGAACAGGAAGAGGAGGAGGAAGGTGGTGAGGGCGACCAGCGCCACGGCGAGCGGGAGCCGGCTGCCGACGGAGTCCTTGGAGTCGACCAGTACGGCGTCGACTCCGCCCACCAGGGGCTGTGACCCGGCGGGCGGAGCGAGCGCACGTACCTCGTCCACCAGGTCCTGGGCCTCGTCGGACTTCGGTGCCAGGCCGCTCACCACGTTGATCTGCTGCGCGTCGGGGCGACCGAGTGCGCTGTTGCCGGGGTCGGTCGCCTTGGCCCCTCCGTCGGCATAGGTCCCCGCGCTGGTCTCGACGCGCACCACGCCCTTGAGCCCGGACAGTTCGACCGCGTACGACTCCAGTGGAGCCTTGTCCACTGCCTTGTCGATGACGACGTGGAGGGCCGAGTCGTCGCTGCCGTTGAACTTCTCCTGCAGTACCGACGAGACCTGGCGGCTCTCGGCGTCCTCGGGCAGCACGCGTTCGTCCGGTGTGCCGAAGGTGATGCCGAGGAGCGGGCTCGTCGCAAGGAGCAGAACCGCGAGCACGGGCAGCGCGGTGAGCGCGGGCCGCCGCATGACCGTACCGGCCAGCCGTCCCCAGAAGGGTGCCCGGGTGCTGGAGCGCTCGCGCTTCGCCCATGGCAGCCGCCCGCTGTTGACCTTGTGTCCAAGGACGACGAACAGGGCCGGCATGACGAACAGGGTGCTGACGGCCGCGATGGCGACGACACCGACCCCGGCATAGCCGAACGAGCGCAGGAAGTACTGCGGGAACACCATGAGTGCCGCCAGCGCGGCCGCGACCGTCGCCGCGGAGAACGCGACCGTACGGCCCGCGGTGCTCACCGTCCGCCGGACCGCGTCGTCCACGCTCGCCCCCGCCGCGAGCTGTTCCCGGAACCGGCTGACCATCAGCAGGGCGTAGTCGATGCCGAGGCCGAGGCCCAGGGCCGTCGTCAGGTTGATCGCGAAGATGGAGACATCCGTGACGCTGCCGAGGACGAAGAGCTCCGCGAACGTGCCCATGATGGCGATGATTCCGATCGCCAGCGGCAACAGGGCCGCGACCATGCTGCCGAAGACGAGCAGGAGCAGCACCAGGGTGAGCGGCACCGCGATGCCCTCGGCCAGGAGGAGATCCTCGCCCGACTGCGTGCCCATCTCGCTGGTCACGGCGGCGCCGCCGCCTGCCTGGACGGTGAACGCGTCCTTGTACGGTCCGGTGAAGGCGTCGATGACACTCTTGGCGTTCTCGTCCCGTTCGGTGCCCTCACCCTTCACACTCGCGAGCACCATGGCTTCGCGGCCGTCCTTGGAGCGGAGATCGGGGCTGGCCGTGTCCCAGAACGAGACCACGTTCTCGAGGTGCTGTTCCTTCTTGAGGTCGGCCACCAGGGCCCGGCCACTCTGCTGGGCGGCCGGAGCGTCGACACGGCCTTCGGAGGCTCGGACCAGCAGGACGAGGTTCGTCTCCCCGCCGAACTTCTCGTTGATGACCTTCGCGGCCCGGGAGGACTGGGAGGCCGGGTCGTCGTAGCCACCTCCCAGCAACTTGCCGAACGCGCCGGCGCCCAGGACTCCCATGAGGGCCACAGCCACGACGGCGACGACAAGTACCAGCCGCGACCGGCGAATTGCCAGTTCGGCTATGCGTTCAAACACGCCCGATCTCCTTTGATGTCCATGCGGTGAAAACGGCGCGAAACGGCCGGAGTTGACCTGCGTGGGGCCGGCGCGGTGCCCTGCGGAGTCTCTTCACCCCGTCAGAAGCAGGTGCGGTGTCGCACTCTTCGTCGCCGAGAGAGACGTTAGTGACGCGGCAGAAGATTTGGCAGTGTTAGATTTTCTTCACACCCCGCACTTCTGGGGGCCCACAGGGGCGACCGTCGTACGGTCGTCGCATGCCCGCGGAGGAACACCCAATGGCCACGCCCACCCTGCGCCAGCGACGCCGGACCGCCGCCACGCAGGAGATCCTGGACGCCGCCGAACACCACATCGCCGTACGAGGGCCCGCGGCCCTGTCCCTACGAGCGATCGCCCGGAGCCTCGGGATGACCGTGCAGGCGCTCTACCACTACTTTCCGAGCCGGGACGCCCTCGTCACGGCGCTCGTCACCAAGGCGTACGACGACCTGGCCGATGCCGTGCAGGCCGCCGTCGAGACCGCCCCGGAGGACCCGGCCCTGCCGCGCCTGGTGGTCGCGGCCGAGGGCTACCGCCGATGGGCCATTGCCCATCCCGAGCGCTTCCAACTCATCTACGGAACACCGCTGCGGGACTACGCGGCACCGGTCGACGGCCCGACCACCCAGGCGACGCGCCGGATGAGCTCGATATTCGAGCGCGAGATGTTCGACGGGTTCACCGCGGAGCAACTCGCCGCGGCCGAGACCCCCGCACTCTCGCCCTCACTCAGGGCATACCTGGAACAGCTGCCGCACTACGGTTTTGGACATCTGCCCCCGGCCTCGACCGCCCTCCTGCTGAGCGCGTGGGGACACCTGCACGGTCTCGTCGTCCTGGAGGTGTTCGGGCACACCTCATTCCTCGGTGATCACCAGGCCGAGGTCTTCCGCATGGCGATGCGGACCCTGATCGAGGACATCCACCGCCGGATCCCCGCACACGTGAGCAAGCCGCGCTGAAAAACTTTGGGCGGTGATGTCGAGAACCCGTGGCCGGCTCCGTCCCCGCAGTGAACGCGACCACAATGGGTCGCATCAGTACCGAGGAGAGAGACACCATGGCGAAGTACCTGCTGCTGAAGCACTACCGGGGCGCCCCGGCCGCGGTCAACGACGTACCCATGGACCAGTGGACGCCCGAGGAGATCTCGGCGCACGTGCAGTACATGAGCGACTTCGCGGCGCGGCTGGAGAAGAGCGGCGAGTTCGTCGACAGCCAGGCGATCTCCCCCGAGGGGACATTCGTCCAGTACGGCGGCGAGGGGCGGCCGCCGGTCACCGACGGGCCGTTCGCCGAGACCAAGGACCTCATCGCCGGCTGGATGGTCATCGACGTCGACAGCTACGAGCGCGCCGTCGAGCTGGCGGGGGAGCTGTCGGCCGCCCCCGGAGCGGGTGGTCGGCCGATCCACGAGTGGCTGGAGCTGCGCCCGTTCTACGGCACGCAGGCCACGGCCACGGATTGCCCCTGGAAGTGAACGAGACCCTGCTCCGGAGCCTCACGCCGAACGTGCTCGGGATCCTCGTCCGCCGCGGAGCCGACTTCGCGGCGGCCGAGGACGCCGTGCAGGACGCGCTCATCGAGGCGGTGCGCGTGTGGCCCGCGGACCCTCCGCGGGACGCGAAGGGCTGGCTGGTCACCGTCGCCTGGCGCAAGTTCCTCGACGCGACCCGCGCGGACACCGCCCGCCGTCGGCGCGAGGACCTCGTCGAGGAGGAGCCGGCGTCCGGGCCCGCACCGGCGACGGACGACACGCTCCAGCTGTACTTCCTGTGCGCCCACCCCTCGCTCACACCGTCGTCCGCGGTCGCACTCACGCTGCGCGCGGTCGGCGGGCTGACGACCCGGCAGATCGCCCAGGCCTACCTGGTGCCGGAGGCGACGATGGCGCAGCGCATCAGCCGCGCCAAGCGCACCATCTCCGAGGTGCGCTTCGACCAGCCCGGCGATGTCGCCACCGTGCTGCGCGTCCTCTACCTGGTCTTCAACGAGGGCTACTCCGGCGACGTCGACCTCGCCGCCGAGGCCATCCGCCTCACCCGGCAGCTCGCGACCGCGATCGACCACCCCGAGGTCGCGGGACTGCTCGCCCTCATGCTGCTCCATCACGCCCGCCGCGCCGCCCGGACCGCGCCGGACGGCAGCCTGGTCCCGCTGGCAGAGCAGGACCGCGGCCGTTGGGACACGACGTTGATCGCCGAGGGCGTCGAGATCCTTCAGACGGCGCTCGCCCGCGACCGCCTGGGTGAGTTCCAGGCACAGGCCGCCATCGCGGCCCTCCACGCGGACGCGCCCGCCGCCGAGGAGACCGACTGGGTGCAGATCGTCGAGTGGTACGACGAACTCGCCCGTCTGACCGACAACCCGGTCGTCCGCCTCAACCGCGCGGTCGCCGTCGGCGAGGCGGACGGGCCACGGGCCGGCCTGGCCGCGCTCGCGGCACTGGACGACTCACTGCCCCGCCACACCGCGGTGGCCGCCTACCTCCACGAACGCGACGGCGACCTGACGACAGCGGCACGCCTGTACGCCGAGGCGGCCCAGAAGGCACCCAACCTCGCCGAACGCGCCCACCTCACCCGCCAGGCAGCCCGCCTCAACACCTGCCGGCCTCGCTGACTCCTGGTTGGTTCAGTTGCTCCCGTCCGCGAGGATCTGGCGTGCGAGTGCCAGTAGATCCGGGATGGCCGGGTGCCCGGGCCCCTCACGCCAGGCAAGGACGACGGGAACGGTCGGCGCGTCCGCGAGGGGGCGGTAAACCAGCGAGGGATGCGTGTAGTTGCTCGGGGTGGCCGACGTGGAGACCCCCAGGGCGCGGCCCGCGGCGATGGCGATGAACCACTCGTCGGTGTTGGTCACCTCGATGGTCGTGACGGGCCGGGCCGTCGGCGGCCACAGGCCCGTCGTCGTGGTGCCGGAGACGGTGTTGAGGGCGATCGGATGAGCGGCGAGGTCCGCCAGGGTGATCCGGGCGAGAGCCGTCAACGGGCTGTCCGCCGGCATGACCACCACCCGGTCCTCCGACAGCAGCAGTTCCGTGCGGAGCCCGGCCGTGGTGACCGCGCCGCGCAGCAGGGCCGCATCGACCTTGCCCTGCGTGAGGCCCGCCGTACGGTCGTCGATGCGCAGCAGCTCCAGCGGAGTCCCCGGGTGCGTCTGGTCCCAGCGGCGCAGCAACGGGACCGTGTGGTCGCCGAGCGCAGCCCAGGTGTGGCCCAGGCGCAGCGGCCAGTTTCCCAACCCCCGGGGGTCGAGCGCGGTCTCGACGGCGGCGAGGGCAGCGAGTGCCTTGTCGCGGAAGACATGGCCCTCGGCGGTCAACTCCAGGTGGTGCGTGGAGCGGTCGACGAGCCGAGCGCCCAGATGGTCCTCCAACTGGCGCAGAGTGCGGGAGAGCGCGGGCTGGCCCAGATGGAGACGGGTGGCGGCGCGGGTGACATTGCCCTCCTCGGCGATGGCGAGGAAGGCCCGCAGATGCCGCAACTCGATGGTCATGCCTCGGGAGCATAACCGCAGCGGAATCGGCATTTCACGCGGTACCGCCGGATCCCTAGCTTGAAGGGCATGACATCCACGGAGCACCACTCGACCAGGACGACGGCCGCGCCTGTTCTGGTCCGTCACGCAGTGGGGCGCGGCACCCTCGGCGGCGTCGGACTGGTGCTGGCCGGGGCGGTGTCGGTGCAGTTCGGGTCTGCCTTTGCCGCGCTGTTGTTCCCCCGGGCCGGGGCGCTCGGCGTGGTCGCGCTGAGGGTGACGTTGGCCGCGGTGCTGCTGCTCGTCATCACCCGGCCCCGATTGCGCGCACACCCACGCGCCGACTGGGCGGTGGCCGGCGGGTTCGGCCTGGCGCTCGGCGGCATGAACATCCTCTTCTACCAGGCGATCGACCGTATCCCGCTGGGGGCGGCGGTCACCCTTGAGGTGCTCGGGCCGCTGCTGCTGTCGGTCGTCGCCTCGCGCCGCGCGGCCGGCCTGCTGTGGGCCGGTCTCGCGCTGGCGGGAGTCTGCCTGCTGGGCCAGGGAGGCTTCGCCCGGCTCGACGTCGCAGGCGTGGCCTTCGCCCTGGGCGCCGGGGGAATGTGGGCGGCGTACATCGTGCTCAACGCCCGCGCGGGCGCCCGCTTCCCGCGGCTGGACGGTCTGGCGATCGCGATGGCCGTCGCCGCGCTGGTCAGTCTGCCGCTGGGCATCGGGGCATCGGGCGGGACGCTGCTGGATCCGGGGGTGCTCGGTCTGGGCCTGGCGATCGCGGTGATGAGCTCGGGGGTGCCCTACACGTTGGAACTGCTTGCCCTGCGCCGGCTGCCCACGGCGACGTTCGCGGTGCTGACGAGTCTGGCGCCCGCCCTTGCCGCGACGGCGGGTTTTCTGGTCCTGGACCAAGGGCTGTCGCTGCCGCAGTGCGCCGCGATCGCGCTGGTGGTCGCGGCCAGCGCGGGCGCGGTGCGTACGGGCAACCGCTGAAGCGAAGTTCCGGCCATGCGGCGGCGGATCCTGCCGGCCACCGACTCGGCCGCCGACCGAGAGTCCGCGCCCTTCCACGCCTGCTCCGCAGCACATTGAACCCAGTGCGATTCGAGACCACAGGAGGCCGAAGTGTCCACATCAGTGCTCGACATGTCGATGTCACTCGACGGGTACATCGCCGACCCCAACGACTACCTCGGCGGCGAGGACGGCGAGCGGCTGCACCATTGGTCCGCTCCGGACGGGGAGCCCGGACAACTGTCCGGGCCGGCAAGGCAATTCGCGGACGAGATCATCGCGACCGGCGCCGTCCTCGCGGGTCGGCGGACCGCCGAGCTCATGGATCACTGGGGCGGCGACCACCACGGTGTGCCGATCTTCGTGCCCAGCCACCGCCCGCCCGGCCCGGCGGCCCGGTGGGGCTACCCGCTGGTGACGTACGTCGCCGACGGCATCGAAAGCGCGATGGCACAGGCGAAGGCCGCAGCCGGGGACCGGAACGTCCTCGTGCACGGCGCCTACACGGCCCAACGGGCGCTCGCGGCCGGGGTACTGGACGAGGTGCAGATCCATCACATCCCGGTGCTGCTCGGCGGCGGCCATCGACTGTTCGACGTCCTGCCGGCGCAGATCGAGTTGGAGATCATCCAGGTGATCGACACACCGGAGGCCACCCACATCCGCTACCGGGTCCGCCGCTGAGCCGGTCGATCAGCAGGGGTCGGGTGGTTGGCACGCGTGGTCGAACGCCGCGTGCGAGGTGGACGTGTGGGTACCCGGGTACTTCGCCCAACGAAAGACCCAGTGCAGGACCCAATGAAGGAGGAGTCAATCCATGATGATCGTCGGTATCGTTGCCGTCTGCGTCGTACTGCTCGTGCTCGCGTTTCTGCTGCCCAGGCTGTCACGCCACCCCCAGAACGGAACGCAACGCACGCTCGGAGCCGGCGGTCAGGCCGCGGGCAAGGCACCAGGTCCGCTGGGCAGGCTGCTGCGCAAACCCTTCAGCAGCAGCTCCCGAGCCGTCAGCCGCAGCGGCGCCGCCGGCCGTCGTACGCGGGGCCGTATGCCTTTCTGACTGGCCGCCAGTACCTTGCCGGCGCTCTCACCCGAGACGTTCGGCGAGGAAAGCCGCCGAAGTACCGCACCGAACCGGCCCGAGTGCGGCAGCACCCTGGTGAGATGCGCGAGGGCCGGAGGGGCGCCGGCCCGCCCTGCGACTGAGGAAGGTGTACGTAGGTGCGGCCCCCCCGCCTTGGCGGCGGGTGGGCCGCGATGCCGAAATAGTGCCGGTTCGCTCCGCGGAACCCGCAGTCCGGGGGAAGCCCTGACTCCGGCGCCGATAGTGCAAGTACGTGACCCGGACTGAGCGGGTCCCGGGCGGGTTCAGGCCGGCGATCAGCGTGGGTCGTGCGAATGGTCAAGCCCATGTACTCCCTGTGGAGGGAGGGCTCGAACGCGCACCCGCCCTGGCAGAACTCCGTGAGTCTGCCAGGGCGGGCCGAACCACTACGGGTTCCCGCGCGACGGGCTGGTCATGGGCGCCGTCGCGATGACCGTCGGCTCCGCCTGGTCGGGCGGCGGAAGTCGGCGGTACGGGAGGGTCGTGGCCGGGAGGAGGAGCGGATCAGCGGGTGAACGTGGCCCGGTGCTCCTTGAGCGCCTGGCAGTTGGAGCCGGTCACCTGGACGTACACGTTGTTGATGTGGCCGCCCCAGTCGACGCAGTGGGCCTTGCCGTACACATAGGCCGGACCCGCGTACGACGTGTACCGCCCGTAGTCCTCTGCGCCCTCATCGGTGTCCGGGACGTAGATCCAGGTGGACATGTCCACCGCGGTGCCGGGGTTCTTGCGGATCGTCGCGACGCAGTTCTCGCCGTTCGACGAGTTGTACGTCAGGTAGACGGTGCCCAACGAGCCGACGGGCGCCGAGTTCACGGTCTTGTAGCTGCTTCCGCAGACCTTCTGCGGTGTGGTGTTGGGTGCGGCGGAGGCGGGCGCCGCCAACGCGGTGGTGGCCCCCACGGACAGGGCCGCCAAAGCGGCACCAGCCAGGACGGAACGGTTGAATCTCATATTTCCCCCTTGTGCTTCTTGCAGGCGTTTGCTCCTGCCTGGTGTGACACGCGGGGCATCCGAATGGTTGTGCATGGTTCGCGCGAGGATCCCGTGCCGAGGAAACGCGCCCCGGCCCAACACGCGCTGGGCGCCTGTCTGTTGAGCGGCATCGCTCCTCGGGCTCGGCTCTCTCGAGGTGGCCTGACTGCTGCTCGGGCGAGGGTGTCCGCCACCGTCGTGCAGGTGATTCGTGCGATGGAGCGCAGCTCGGCGTCCGATCCGTCAGCGTCAGCGTCAGTGACTGCGCGGTGGACTGCGCGATGAGGCACCCCACGGGGACCGACGGGTCGGCGATACGGCCCAGGACCACGTCGAAGAACGCCTCGACGGCACGCACCGGATCACCCGGGTGCGCCGCGAGCGCCTGCTCGTACGGTGTGCCGTAGATCGACGCATGGCGGTCGAGGCACTGGCCGAACAGGGCGTCCTTGTCGCCGAAGGCGCCGTAGAGGGAGCCGCGGCCGAGGCCAGTGGCTGAACCGAGGGCATCGAGCGAGGCGTCCGCGTACCCGCGCTGACCGCCTTCCTGGCCCCGTACCGGGACATGCGGACCACGGCAGGCATCCCCAGGGCACGGAGTGCCGAAGCCTAGCGGTCGAGTGGGAACCGGCGGCCGGGCCCGGTCGCGCGGGCGTACTCGGTGGGCGTCTGGCCGTAGCGTTTCTTGAAGGCTCGGATGAAGTGGCTGCTGTCGGCGAACTGCCAGTGGGCGGCGAGTTCCGAGACGCTCGGTCGGCCGGGCCCGGCGGTGAGGGCGAGCCGGGCCTCTTCCAATCGCCGGTGGCGGATGTAGGCGGTCACTGACTCTCCCACTGTGGCGAAGGCCCGTTGCAAGGTGCGTACGGAGACGTTGAGTTCACGCGCCAGCATCGTGGGAGAGAGTTCGGGGTCGGCTAGTTGGCTGTCCGCCAGATTCTTAGCAGCCTGGGCGAGTGCCGGGGCCAGGCGGGGTTCCATGTCGTCGAACCGGCTCTGCGCCACAGCCTTGGCCAGCTCGATCAGGCTGCTGTGGGCGGCGTGCACACCGGCGGGACTCAGGTCGGCCATCGTTGCGTGGACCATGTTCGTGTGCGCCACCAGCAGGCGCACCTCGGGTGAGTCCGCCGACCCGGTGATGATCCGGTTACCCAGCAGGGGGCCGAGCATCGCGGAGGGCAGGAAGAGGATCTTCGCTGTCGTGTGCGGTGCCGTGTCGATGTGTGTCGGCGGCCCGAAGTGCCGGAGCATGAACTGCCCGGCCGATACGGTGTGTTCGCCGCGATCGGGTGGGCTGCCCAGGGTCCAGGCTCCGCGCCGGACGACGTACAGCCGTACCTGGTCCTCGACGCCGCGCGGGGTGCCCGCGGTACGGACGGCCGACACACCGTGGAGATCGGTGATCGCCACGTCGCCCACCTTGGTACCGCGGCTCCTGACCCGGAAGTCACCGGTCGTGGCCGCACTGAAGGCCGGCAGCCGGAAGCCATCTCCGAGTTGTGTCTCCCACTCGCTCCGAAAGGCGTTGAATCCCCGCGGTGCGGCGCCCGGTGCGGTGGAGTCCAGAGCGAACGCCCCGCGCGCCCCTTCGGCCTCTGCTCCGGTGCTGTTCATCGCCGGTCGATCCACCTCGCATTGGTTGGTCCGGCGCTGTCATGTGACGCACATGATCTGCCTGGACGGCACTGTGGCTCAAGTGCCTGCCGGGGGAGTCTGGACGTCGTGTCGGTCTACACCGGCAGGTTGACCGCGGCGATGCCCTTGTTGGTGGCCACGTACACGTGCCGGCTGTCGATCACGGGTCGGTAGTCCGTGAGGATCGACGTCTTGGGGAAGGTCAGCACCCGCTGTGGGGTGCCGTTGCGGTCCACGACGAACAGCTTTTCGCCGAGGAACGCGTAGATGAGGTCCTCATGGACGGTCGGATCGCTGTTGGTCGTGCCGCTTTGGCCATCCATCGTCCATGCCTTGGACCCGTCGTCGAAGTCGACCGCCATGAGCCTGCCCGCGTACGAGCGGACTACCAGGCCTTTGGAGCCGGCGCCGTCGGGTGGGACGACGGCGGTTCCGTTGAACTCGGCGGGCCGCCTGGCGGAGGATTCCGTCTCGAACCCCGACAGCCGTGTTCCCTTCGCCGCGTCGAGAGTGATCAGCTCCTCGGCGGAGATGGCCACGTAGACCACGTTCTCCGCCACGACCGGAGGCTCGTCCACCTGGTCGGGCAGGCCCGCACGCCAGGCCAGACTTCCGTCGGACCGGTACGCGCGAACCATGTGCTTCTTGGCGAACCCGTCGGTGGTGACGAGCACCAGTTCGCCGGCCAGCACGGGCATCGTGCCGTAGTCGCCGTCGGGAAACACGCGTTCCCAGCGCACGCGGCCGCCGACATCCAGCGCGCACAGCTTCTGTCCGTCGCCGTACAGGCAGTAGGCGCCGTCGTCGGTGGCCACTGCAGCCCCGACCACGCCTCCGTACAGGGGCGGTTCGCCGAGATCCGTCTTCCACAGCTCCCTGCCGTCCGGGGACACGGCGTGCAGTTTTCCGTCCACGCCCCCGAAGTAGAGGGTGTCGCCGTCGGGCGACAGCGTCACACTGGGGCCGCCCATCTCGCTGAGCCTGGCGACGCCGTACGCCCAGTCCACGACGGCGGGCTGCGGCGTGGCCGAGGCACGTGCCGACGGTGAGTTGCTGCCGCCGGCGTCCTCTCCGTCGCCGCCTCGATCCCGCAGCCACAGCCACCCGCCGGTGCCGACACCGGCGGCGGCCAGTGTTCCGGCCGCGAGCCCCTGAAGCAGCCGTCGCCGGGACGGCGGTGCCGAGGGCGCGTCGGCCGGCACGTCGGTGATCGTCAGCGGAGCCAGGTACTCGACTCGGCTCTCCTGCTCCCCGGAGTCCCGCTCGGGAAGCCATCGCTCGACGCCCTCGGAGGATTCGGGGCCTGCCGCGGCGGCCGTGTACCACCCTGGGTGCCAGCTCTCCCGCAGCGACTCGGGCGTGTGGGCCACCGCCGACATCACCTCGCCAGGCGTGGGCCGTTCCTCCGGTTCCTCCCCCAGGCAGGGCTCGACGAGCCACCGTATGTCCTGAGGGACCGCGGACAGGTCGAAGTCCCGGTTCATGATGCGCATCAGGACCACCGCGTCCTGGCCCTCGCCGAATGGTTCACGCCCCGCTGCCGCGTACGCGAGGACCGCGCCGAGCGCGAAGACGTCGCTCGGCGGCCCCACCCGGCCGTTGTTGCGGATCTGCTCGGGCGAGAGGTACCCGACCGAGCCGACGACGGTTCCGGTGCGGGTCAGCGCGGTCGCCTCCAGCGCCCGCACGATGCCGAAGTCGATGACCCGTGGCCCGTCCTGTGCCAGCAGGATGTTGGACGGCTTCAGATCCCGGTGGACCAGGCCCTGGCCGTGGATCGCGATGAGCGCCTCGCTGAGAGCGGCGGCCAGCAATCGCACTGCTTCCTCGGGCAGCCGGCCGTGGTCCAGAACCGCGTCGCGCAGGTTCGGGCCGTCGATGAACTCCGAGGCCATCCAGGGCAGTTCGGCCTCGGTGTCCGCGTCGACGACACGGGCGATGTACGTCCCGGGCCCGCCCACGGTCCGCGCCGCCCGCACCTCCTGACGGAAACGGGCCCGGAAGGTCCGGTCCTCGGCGTGCTCGGCCCGCACCAGCTTGACGGCCAGCCGCTGTCCTGCGGGCGCTTCGGCGAGGTAGACCTCGCCCATGCCGCCCGCACCGAGTCTGCCCAGAACCGCGTACGGGCCGATCCACCGAGGATCCGTTTCGCGCAGCGCCTGCACCTCGAACTCCCCCTGTTCGCCTGTGCGATTCGAACGGCCGCAGAAAGGGAGCGTATACGCCGGAAACCCCTCGGGTCAGTGGTCGCTCCCGCAACTGGAACGGGTGTGCTCGATGAGGCCGATGGCCTCTCCTGAGCCGATGTGTTGGGCCTGCAATCGGAGCTGGGCCCTCACCGGTGCCCGGTCACTGTCGTCCTGCTTTGTCGAGCCCTGTGACCGCTCCAGCTCAATGGTCGGGAGTGAAGGGCTGCACCCAGTTATCGCAGCGCTGTTATATTAGCGCTGTGACAAATTCTGATCCCACGGCGCTGTCCGATCCCTGGCAGTCGCTGCACAAGCTGCTGGCCGCCATGGACGCCGAGATCGAGCAGGTCTACGTCGAGCGTGGCATCAAGGGGGTGCGGCCGCGGTTCGCCTATCCGCTGATCCGGCTTGCCCACACCGGGCCGCTGACCATTCGCGAACTCGCGGAGTCCCTGGACCGCTCGCACTCCGCGATCAGCCAGACCATCGCCGCCATGCGCAAGGAGGATCTGGTCACCTCCGAGCCCGGCCCCGACGCCCGCACCCGGCGAATCGACCTGACCGAGCGCGGCCGGTCGCTGGTGCCGTTCCTGGAGGCCGAGTGGCGTGCCACGCACGCGACGGTCGCCGAGCTGGACGCAGAGGTCCCGTACGCGCTGACCACCGTCGTCGAGGAACTTCGGCGGGCGCTGGAACAGCGGTCCATGCGGCAGCGGATCCTTCACCACCTCGTCGAGCCACAGGGATGAGACAGCGTGTCCGGTTCCTGGACACCCGCCCGCTGCGGAGCAGCCGACCGTTCCGCGATCTGTGGATCGGCTCCTCGGCCTCCCAACTCGGAGGGCAGATAGCCACCGTGGCGGTGCTGGCCCAGGTGTGGGACCTGACCGGCAGCCCGGTGGGCACCGGTGCCATCGGGCTTGCGACCGGCCTGCCGATGGTGCTGTTCGGGCTGCTCGGCGGCACGTTGGCCGACTCCGTCGACCGCCGGACGGTGGTGCGGGCCGCCACGGCAGGCCAACTGCTGGTCGCTGCGGGGCTGTGCGCCCAGGCTCTGGCGGACAACCGAAACGTGCCGTTGCTGCTCGCCCTGGTCGCCATGGGAACCGCATGCGGCGCGCTCGGAGCCCCTGCCCGGCGTACGTTCCCGGTCCGGCTGCTCTCCTTCGACCAGGTCGCGGCCGGTCTCGCGCTGACCAACGTCTCTTTCCAGGCGGCGATGTTGACCGGGCCCGCGCTGGCCGGGCTGATCATCGCCCGCTGGGGCTTCCCTGCCGCCTACGCCGCACAGGCCATAGCCGTCATCGTCTCGATGCTCGCGGTGATCCGCCTCCCGGCCATGAAACCCGAGGGCGTCGACGCGTCGGGCGGCAGACGCCGACCGGAGCGCGGCGGCTGGGGGATCATCCTGCGCCGTCCGACGCTGTGGGGCTCGATGGCCACCGACCTGTCCGCGACGTTGCTCGCCATGCCCGTCGCACTCTTCCCGCTGGTCAACGAAATCCGCTTCGACGGCAACCCGCAGACCCTCGGCCTGTTCCTCTCAGCCGTCGCGGTCGGGGGGATCACAGCAGGCCTGCTCTCCGGCACGGTGACGCGTCGGCGCCGTGGCGGTCTGGTCCAGCTGATCGCGGCCGGGGTCTGGGGCGTGGCACTGGCCGGCTTCGGCCTGGCCGGGCCCCTGTGGCTGGCGCTCGGCTGCCTGGCCGTGGCCGGCGCCGCCGACACCGTGTCCGTGGTCACGCGCAGTGCCCTGGTCCAGTTGGAGACGCCGGATGCGTACCGGGGGCGGGTTTCTTCCGTGGAGCACGTGATCGGTGTCGCGGGACCCGAGCTCGGCAACTTCCGTGGCGGCCTGCTGGCGTCGGCCACGTCCGCCTCCTTCTCCCTTGTCGCCGGCGGCGTGTCCGCCGTCCTGGCGATTGCCGCCGTGGCCGCGGCCAACGCGCCTCTTCGCGCCTACCGCACGCCGCCCACCGCCGCGGAGCCGACCGCCCGCGGGGTTGCCGACACGGCGACGGCTGTTGGTTAGGCGCTCCAACGGCTTGCCCGCCGACTTCTCCGAGAAGGCGTCGGGCAGGTGGGCTGCCCAGTCCGGACCGACGAGTGGGTAGGAGCTTCAGCGCTTCCGGGTGCGGGCGCGAGTGCGGGAGCGGGAGCGCGGGTGGGGATGAGGATGCGGAACGTGGTGCGGTTCGTGGAGGTACCAGTAGCGACCGACGAGGGCGCCGCCGAAGACGACGAATCCGACGCCGATGAGCCATGACGTCACGATCAGGACGGTGCCGACCGAACCGTACGAGACCGCGTTGCTCACGATGAGCGGGGAGAAGACCAGGGACGAGAACAGGCGCAGGCCGACCAGGCCCGCCAGCGTGGCGATGGCGCCCGGCAGGAGGGCGCGCCAGGAGATGCGACCGCCCAGCAGGAAACGTGGTGCCCACCAGAAGAAGAGCACGCCGAGCAGCGAGGACAGACCGATCCGGCCCCATGAGCGCAGGGTTCCCGACCCCAGAACGGCCACGCTCTGCGCCTCGGCGAAGAGGTAGGCCGTCAGAGCGGCGAGCCACACGACGCGTCGCCATACGGTGTGCCAGCGGCCGGCCGGCAGGTCCCACACCTTTTCGTAGCCGGTCTGCACGCTGCCCGCGAACGTCACGCCGAAGAGCGCGAGCAGCACCACGCTCAGGACGCTGGTCGTGCTCAGGACCTTGCTGGGTGCGGCGAAGAGATCCTGTACGGCGTCGGCGGGGCGTCCGGACAGTCCCATGCCGTCCACGATCCACAGGGCGAAGCCGCGCTCCTCGATCGGAAGGGCCGCCGCGACCACGATCAGCAACGGCGCGAGCGTCACCAGTCCCAGCGCCGCGAAGCCCATGGCCCGGTGCATCAGCTCCACTTCTTTGCCGCGCTGCCAAACGTGCGTGCCTCTGTCATGGAGGAAGCGCCCCAGTTCCGCAGACCGGTGCCCGCGGTTGTGGGGATGCGTCCCGTCTTTGGCCTTGTCCGCGCCCCTGTCCCTGATCCGGTCTCTGCCTCTGCCTCTGCCGGGTCGGCCGGGGTGCGCGGAACCCGGAGAATCCGAGGCCCTTGAATTATCAGGAGGCCCCGAAGAGTCCGGGCGCCCCGCAGAGCCAGGAGGCCCCGTTGAGCCGGATGGCTCAGAGGGCTCATCGGGCTCAGAGGGCTCAGAGGGGTCCGAATGGCGGGGCATGTCCCGCGCTCCGCTCCAGTGGGGGAGGGTGACGAAGGCTGCGAGGACCGCGAGGGTTACGAGGGTTGTGAGAAGCCGTCCGCGACGACGGCACGACCCCGTGGCGCATGCGTCGTCACCTCGTCCCGTGCTCCCGTACCCGTGCACCGAGTGCCGACTCGTTCCGGCACCGGGCAGCTCCGTGCGTCACGAGTGGCTGCTTCCAGCGTGCCCCGCCACCTCCGGAAGCGCGACCGGCTCAGCAGCCTTGGCACCTGCCGGCCTCGGCACCCGTTCCGGGGTGAGCCAGGCGGTCCGCGTACCCGGCCGTCCCCGTCTGCGGCGGGGACGGCCGGGAGGTTGCAGAAGGAGCCAGGCAGACGTCGGCATGTGGTCCTGCCGCCACCGTCGGCATCCTCGAACAGGCAGGGGAAGAACTTCTCCGTGTCGGCCGCATCGACACGGTGGACAAGTCCTCGGTGCTCACGATCTTCCTCAGCGCGCCAGCGATCGCAGTGGTGGCCTGCGCTGGAGGGTCTCGGTCCAGCACCCCCCAAACGCTGCCCGACAACCCCGAGCGACAGCACCCCTGCTCTTGGCGAAAGCCTTTCACCCAGCCCGCCCGTCGGCAGATCTGAACCGATACCGGGATCAGGCCGCGAGGAGTTCCTGCTCGCGGTCCGGTGTCTTGACCTTGGGCTTCTTGTTCGGCAGGGAGAGCCGGAAGACCTTGTGCCACGCGGAGAACACCTGCTTGGGCAGCGGCCCGGTGACGTACTCCAGCTCGTACTTCTCGAACAGAGCGCGCACCTTCACCGCGACCTCGGCGTACCGGTTGCTCGGCAGGTCCGGGAACAGGTGGTGCTCGATCTGGTGGGAGAGGTTGCCGGTCATGAAGTGCATGGCCTTGCTGCCGCTGATGTTCGCCGAGCCCATCATCTGGCGCAGGTACCACTGGCCGCGCGTCTCGCCCTTGATCGACCGGCGCTCGAAGACCTGCACGCCCTCGGGGAAGTGCCCGCACATGATCACCGAGTGGGTCCAGAGGTTGCGGACCAGGTTCGCGGTGAACGTGGCGGCGAGCGTGGGGAGGAACGACGGGCCCGACAGCAGCGGGTGGATCACGTAGTCCTTGAGCACCTGCTTGCGGATCTTGCGGCCCACGGCCCTGGCCCGCGCGCGGAACTCCGGGTTCTTGCGGCGGCGCTTCTGCAGGTTCTTGCCGAGCTCCAGGTCGTACGCCGCGATGCCGTACTCGAAGAAGCAGGCGTTGATGAAGTTCCACAGCGGCTGGCCGAGGTGGAACGGGTGCCACCTCTGGTCCTCGTCGACGCGCATGATGCCGTAGCCGAGGTCGTTGTCCTTGCCGATCACGTTGGTGTACGTGTGGTGCAGCTCGTTGTGCGAGTGCTTCCACTGCTCGGACGGCGAGACGTGATCCCACTCCCAGGTGGTGGAGTGGATCTTCGGGTCCCGCATCCAGTCCCACTGGCCGTGCAGGATGTTGTGGCCGATCTCCATGTTGTCCATGATCTTCGCCACGGACAGACCGGCGGTGCCGATCAGCCACGCGGGCGGGAAGATCGAGAACAGCAGTACGCCCCGGCTGACCAGCTCGAGCTTGCGCTGCGCCGAGATGACCTTGCGGATGTAGGCGGCGTCCTTCTCCCCGCGGCTGGCGATCACCTCGTCGCGGATCGCGTCCAGCTCGCGGCCGAGCTCCTCGATCTGCTCCGCGGTCAGGTGGGCGGTGGGGTCGGTGGCGGTCAAGGTGCTCCTACCGTTCGATGTCGCAGGGGCCCGCCGCGGCGGACACGCAGGTCTGGATGAGGACGCCCGGCTCGGCCTCGGTGATCTCGCCGGTGCGCAGGTCGCGGACGGCGCCCGCCTTGAGCGGCGTCACGCAGCCGAAGCAGATGCCCATGCGGCACCCGGAGGGCATGAGCACGCCGGCCTCCTCGCCGATGTCCAGCAACGGCGTGGCGCCGTCCGCGTCGACGGTCCTGCCGGTGGTGCTGAACGTGACCTCGCCGCCGTCGCCGGTGACGACGATGCCGGGGCGGAAGCGTTCGGTGTGCAGGCGCTCCTGCACGCCGTGCTCGGTCCAGTGCTCCTCGGCGGCGTCGAGCAGGCCCGCGGGCCCGCAGGCCCAGGTCTCGCGCTCGGCCCAGTCGGGCACGAGTTCGTCGAGACGGGCGATGTCGAGCATGCCGTCCGTGTCGGTGTGCACCTCGGTGAGCCGCAGCTTCTTGTCCGCGACCAGGTCGTGCAGTTCGCTGCGGAAGATCACGTCTTGCGGCTGTGGCGCGCAGTGCACCATGACGACGTCGTCGAACTCGGTGTCGCGCAGCATGCCCATCACGGGTGTGATGCCACTGCCGGCTGTCAGGTAGAGCACCTTGGCGGGCTTGGCCTGCGGCAACACGAAGTCACCGGTCGGCTGGTCGAGCTGAATCAGCGTGCCCGGTTTCGCCCTGCGGACCAGGTGGTTGCTGACCTTGCCGTCCGGGATCGCCTTCACGGTGATCGTGACGCGGCCGTCCCTGCGGTCTGTCGGCGAGGTGAGGGAGTAGGCACGCCACAGGCGCACCCCGTCGACATCGACCCCGATCCGCACGTACTGACCGGCTGTGTGGCCGCGCCAGCCCCGTCCCGGTCTGATCACGACGGTCGCGGCGTCACCCGTCTCGGGGTGCACGGCCTCGATGCGCCCACGCAGGTCGGCGCCCGCACGCAGCGGGCTGACCAGGTCGAGGTAGTCCGACGGCAGCAGTGGCGTCGTGACCATCTCCAGCAGTTTCCACGCCCTGCTGCGGGGAGCTGTACTCGTCATGCCTCCAGCTTGCTGCGCCTCAGGGCGTAAAGTCCTGACCGTAGGACGTAAATCTGGTCGGCTGAATTGTTCGCTGGGAACAAAAACGTGAGCTATGCAATCCGGAGGGCCAGCGAGCTGGCCCTGGATGAGACGACGGTCACCGTACTTCGGGCCGCGCTGAAGAGCACCGCCGACGAGGTCGTCCAGGCGATCATCGACGAGGTCCCTCCCTACGCCAACGCCCTTTCGGGCCGCATGGGCGCCACCATCCGCCGAGCCGTCCGCACCGCCCTGGGGCACTACCTGGACCTCGCGAGCGGGAACGCCACGGGCGGCGACGCCGGTGACGCGGCCTACGAGCTGGGCCGCGGCGAGGTGCGCGACGGCCGTTCGATGGACGCCCTGCTCAGCGCCTACCGCGTCGGCGCCCGCGTGGCCTGGCGATGCCTGGCGGCGGGTGCCGTACCCGCGGGTCTGCCCGCCGCCGAGGTCGCCAAGTTCGCCGAGCTGACCTTCGCCTACATCGACGAGCTCTCCGCCGCGAGCGCCGCTGGCCACGCCGACGAACTGGCCGCCCGGGGCCGGGCCCAGGAGCGCCACCTGGAACACCTGGCCCGCGACCTCCTCGCCGGCGCGAGCCCGGACGTGCTGCTGGCCTCTGCTCAACGGGCCGGGTGGCAGCCTCCGGTCTCACTGACCGCGGTCCTGCTGCCCGCCGCCCAGGCCCGGCCCGCCTACCGCGCGCTCGACGACCCGAGCACCCTCGTCCTCGACGATCTGCCGGACGCCACCGGTGTGCTGCTCGTCCCCGATGCCGACCGATCACATCTCCTGCGGCAGCTCACCGACCGCACCGCCGTGGTCGGCCCTGCCCGGCCATGGACCCGTGCGTCCGCCTCGTACGCACGAGCCGTACGCGCGCGCTCCCTCTCCTCCGACATACGCGACACCGAGGACCACCTGCCCGAGCTGGTGCTGAGCGCCGACGCGGACGCGTTCGCAGACCTGCGTGCCCGGGCCCTCGCACCGTTGCGGACCTTGCCGCCCGCGACCGGGCGGCGGCTGGAGGAGACGTTGCGGGAGTGGCTGCTGCACCAGGGCAGGCGGGACGAGGTGGCGGCGGCGTTGTTCGTCCATCCCCAGACCGTCCGGTACCGGATGTCGCAGCTGCGGGAGCTGTTTCCGGATCTCGCGTCGCCACACCGGGTCCTTGAACTGACCCTCGCGGTCGGTCTTGGGGTCAGCTGACGCGTACGTCGACCGTCCGCGCCCACGTCCGCGAGCGGTCCAGGAATCGTGCCTCGTTCTCGGCGCCATCAGCCGGCTCATACGGCCCGTCGAAGAGCGGTATCAGCCTTGCTGACACCGCTGGTCGATGTGAAGACCGGACAAGGCCTCGGGAAGCCCGTCGGGGGCGCTGCCCTGGCACGAGCTGGCCCACGGGCGCGCGGCGGGCTGCAGCCGGGTGACCGCCGGGGCGGCCAAGCCTGGTCACCACGGGCGGGGAGCCGGGCCGCTCGCGCCGCAGGCCACCGTGGTTCCGCGACGGCCCCCGGCCTCCCTCCCGGCAGGTCAACCGGAGGACCGACCGGGCCGGCCCGGCACATCGCGCGAGGGATGATGGGGATGGAATGACGGAACGTGAGATCAGGAGCTCCCATGGCGAAGCGGGTTCACCGACCCCGTGAGGACGCGGAGTTCGATTTCATCCTCGGGATGAGCGGAGTTCCGGTCCTCGCGTACTTCACAGGGACTTGGCCCAAGGCGATCGAGCCCTGCCGGGTGATGGACCTCGTCGTGGGTGGCATCGCCGACGACTACACGGGCCGCTTGACGGCCGTCCGCGCCGACATCACGCGCTGTCCGGCCGCAACCGAGCGATACGGGATCACCGGAGCCCCGTCCTACGTCCTGCTGAAGGAGGGAGAGGCGGTGGCGCACGGCACGGGGCCCATGACCATCGCCGAGGTACGGACGTTCCTGGACGGCCACCTCTGAGCGGCCGCGGCGGGCGCCGTCTGCTGAGAACCGCCACGCTGTCTGGATCCATCCGCGGCGGGACGGCTCTTCGCCCTGTTCGGCTACTGACTAGTGGGGTACCGGGGCGAGGACGACGGCGCGTCCGCGCAGCGCTTGAGGCCGCCTGCTCATGGAGCAATGCGTTCCGCCCTGCGGTGCATGCTTCTTCGTTCCTCACAACGCCGACGACCGAAGGTGGTCCATCGGCGAGCCGCGCGCCGTACACGGTGACGAATACCTACCTTCTGGCGCGGACGACGGGTCGGAAAGTGCGGATGTCGGACCTGCGCCATGGGCGGGTCGGCAGAGGTTCCTGATCTGGCGGGTCCCGCGGTTGCTCTTCGTTGTCGGCTCCATCTCGCTGAGGCGTATTTGAGGGCGGTCCCCTCAGTGAGAAAGTGCCCCCGGGCGCGAACGGCCCCGAACCCGCAGGTTTCAGCCAACGACAGGGGAGAGGTCCCCGCCCCCCCCGGCAGCCACGACACCCCCGCCCCCGAGCCCCGGTTGCCTCGTAGACCCGCCCGCCCTAGGGTGAATGCGCTTTCATCTACGTGCATGCATCAGAAGAGACGGGGGCCCGACCCATGAACGGCACCGCATCGTGAACGCGATCCCCACGGTGTACGACGTGGCCGAACGCTCCGGCGTGTCCATCGCGACGGTGTCCCGGGTGTACCGCAGCCCCGACTCCGTGCGCGCCGCCACCCGCGAAAGGGTGCTGGCGGCGGCCGGTGAACTGGGATACGTGCCGAGCGGCAACGCCCGCGGTCTGGCCAGCCGTTCGACCGGCGTCCTCGGCCTGTGCTTCCCGGACTATTCCGACCCGGACACGCTCGGCGCCGAGGACGACGATGCCGCGATGCTCTACTCGGACCAGATCATCCGGGGCATGGAACGCGCGGCCCGCCGGCACGGGTACGCGCTGCTGATCGCCGCCTCCCTCGAAGGCGGTCCGGAGAACCTCGTGGCACAGGTGGCCGGCCGCGTCGACGGCTTCGCGGTGATGGCCCGCACGGTACCGACCGAGGAGCTCGAAGCGATCTCCCGGCGCCGACCGGTGGTGATGCTGGCCGGCCCCCGCGCGCAGGACCCCTCGCTCGACCACCTCGACCACGTCGAGGTCGCCAACGAGGACGGCCAGTACGAGCTGACCCGCCACCTGGTCCAGGACCACGGGCTGCGCCGCCTCGCCTACGTGGGGCTCGTCGACGAGTCTCCGGACGTCGAGGCGCGTTTCCGCGGATTCCGCCGGGCCTGCCTGGAGGCCGGGATCGAGGCCGCCGCCGCGCCGGCACTGCGCATGCCGATGATGACCCAGGCCGAAGGCGCCCGCGCCGCGCACTTGCTGTGCGAGGGAGACGGCGACCGGCCCGAGGCGTTCGTGTTCGCCAACGACCAGATGGCGGTGGGTGCGCTCCAGGCGCTCGAACGCCGTGGTGTACGAGTCCCCGACGACGTGGTCGTGACCGGCTTCGACGGCATCCCGTTGAGCCGCCTGGTACGCCCCGCCCTGACCACCGTGCGTCAGCCGATGGTGCGCATGGGGGAGGAGGCCGTCGACCTGCTGGTTCGACGGCTGAGCGGACAGCCGCCCGAGGAGCCTGTCTCACTGATGCTGCCTGTCGGTGTCGTCCGCCGGGCAAGCTGCGGTTGCGACGAGGCGACGGCGCCCCCCTCGATGGCGACCGGCTGAACGCCGCCCGTCCGATGCCCGGTCGCCGCCCACCCGACATGCGACACCCGCATGCGGCCCACCGGCCGCCTGACCTCCGGGCGCCGGCTCCCGCCAACGCGTAGACGTGGGCGCGAACAGACTCACCGCTGTCCCTGTCCCTGCCGACACGGATCGGATCGGCGCAAACCGCATCAAGTAGTCCCCGACCCTCGCCGCGGTCAACTGTTCCGACCCCCGAGAGCCAGTCCTCCCAGGGCGCCCCCGGCGCTCGATCCCGCCAACGAACCCCTCGTCGAGACGCAGTACGTCGGCGCCAACCTCGTCGCGCCCCGCCGTAGCCGTCTCCGGCTACGGAACCGTCGCGAGCGCACGCCCCCACCGCACGGTAGCGCCAGCAAAGCCCGCACCCGCCACCAACCGTGCGGCGAGCCTCCTGGAGCCCACGCAACCATTCCGTGGCGAGAGCCCTGGATCACAGATCCTTTCCCCACGCACTGATCCGTTTTACGTTGCTCTCGCACAGGCCCATCACGGTCGGCACGGTCGCGCCGGGCGGAGCGGGCCACCCGTCGGATGTCCCTCTCGTTACGGGAGTGTGACCAAGGCCCCTCTTGCCAGGCCCGGAATCGCTGCAACAGAGTGATGTATGCGCTTACAGGCAGCGCATACATCACCGCTCAAGGAGGAGCCGCCCATGAACCGCGCCGTCGCAACCGGGTCGATCGCACTCACCCTGGCGTCTGCGCTCACCCTCACCGCCTGTGGCGGCTCGGGTGGCGCGGGCGTGGCAGCAGACGCCAAGCAGACCCTGACCGTGTGGGCGATGGGCACGGAGGGGGAGAAGCTCGGCGATGTCGCCAAGGAGTACGAGAAGTCGCACTCCAACATCAAGGTCAAGATCACCCCGATCGGCTGGGACGTGGCCCACCAGAAGCTGGTCGCCGCTGCCGCCGCCGGGAAGCTGCCCGACGTGATGCAGATGGGCGGGAGCTACCTGGGCGAGTTCGCCGACATGGGTGTCCTGGAGCCGGTCGACACCAAGACCTTCCGCGAGGGCGACTTCTTCCCCGCCGCCTGGCAGCAGGGTTCCTACGACGGTAAGACCTACGGCGTGCCGTGGTACGTCGACACTCGCGTGCTCTTCTACCGCACCGACCTCGCCACCAAGGCGGGGATCAAGAAGGCTCCGGCCACCATGGCCGAGCTCCAGAGCGCGGCCGAGGCGTACCAGAAGAAGGCCGACACCAAGTGGGGTCTGTCCATCCAGCCGGGTGGACTCGACACCGTACAGAGCTTCTACCAGTTCCTGTACTCCGCCGGCGGCGCCGTCATCGACGACAACGGCAAGGCCGTCGTGAACTCCGACGCGGCCGTCAAGGCGCTGGAGAACTACGGCAGTTACTTCGACAAGGGCCTCAGCGAGAAGTCCGTACGCCCCGGCTACGACGTCACCAAGGACTTCAACTCCGGTGCCGTACCCATGTTCTTCGGCGGCCCCTGGATCACCAACCTCCTCGACGAGAACTACCCCGACATCAAGGGCAAGTGGGCCGTCGCCCCCGTACCCGCCGATGAGGCATCGGTGTCCATGGCCGGCGGGTCCAGCCTCGCGGTCTCCGCCGACAGCGACCACAAGGCCGCCGCCAAGGAACTCGTCTCCTACCTCACCGGCGCCAAGGGCCAAGTCGACTGGTTCGAGCGGACCAACGACCTGCCCGCCAACACGGCCGCCTGGAAGACCGGCGACCTCGCCACCGACCCCACCATGCAGGTGTGGCGGAAGCAGATGGACACCGCCCGCGCCACCCCCTCCCAGCCCAAGCTGACCGAGATCACCTCCAAGGTGGACACGGCCATCGAGTCGGTCACCCAGGGCAAGTCCTCCGCGAAGGCCGCGCTGGACAAGGCCCAGTCCGAGATCGAAGGACTCGTGCAGTAGAAGGCAGTAGGAGAGCGTTCCCTGATGTCCCTCACCACAGGACCCGCCGTCCCACAGGCGGCCGTCGACAAGAGCCCCGACAGCGGCGGGAAATCCGGTCGCACCCGCCGCGGCCGCCGCTCACTGAGCAAGCACAACCTGACCGGGTGGCTGTTCTCCACGCCGTTCCTGGTGCTCTTCGGCGTCTTCATGCTCTTCCCGATCGTCGCCACGCTCCTGATGAGCTTCACCGACTTCGGCGCCCGCAACGTCACCCGCCCGCTGGAGGCGGAGTTCGTCGGCCTTGACAACTACACACAGCTCTTCCAGGACGACAAGTTCCTCAAGGCCCTCTTCAACACCGCCTACTTCGTGGTCGTCGGCGTCCCCGCGACCATCGTCCTCGGACTGCTGGCGGCGATCCTGCTGAACAACGGCATCGACCGGGCCCGTACGTTGTTCCGGGTCGGCTTCTACGCGCCGGTCGTCACCACCATCGTCGCCGTGGCCGTCGTCTGGCGCTTCGTGCTCGACCCCTCCGACGGACTGATCGCCTCCCTCGCCTCCGAAGTCGGCCTGACGGCGCCGGACTTCCTCGGCTCGGAGACCTGGGCCATGCCGTCCCTGATCACCATGGCCGTGTGGCGGAACCTCGGCACCGTGATGGTGCTGTGCATCGCCGGCCTCCAGGCGATCCCGGCCGATGTCCGCGAGGCGGCCCGTCTCGACGGCGCCGGCGCCTGGCAGGAACTGCGCGGCATCACCGTCCCGCTGCTGCGGCCCACCCTGCTGTACGCCACGGTCATCACCACCATCGGCTACCTCAACGTCTTCGAGGAGCCCTTCGTGATGACCCAGGGCGGCCCCTCCGACTCCACGCTGACCGTGTCGCTCGACATGTACCGCGAGGGATTCAACTTCTTCCACATGGGCTACGCCAGCGCCATGGCGTACGTCCTGTTCGTCGTGATCATGGGCATCACGGTGCTCCAGCTCCGACTGCTGAAGGACAACACCCGATGACCGCCGACACCGCAACCAAGGCCCGGCCCCGCCGCCGCACCGGAGGGGTGCGCACCCCGCTGCTCTACACGATCGCCTCGGTCGCACTGCTGGTGATGGCCGCCCCGTTCCTGTGGATGGCACTGTCCGCGTTCAAGACGAAGCAGGACCTCACGGCGAGCCCGCCCGTGTGGATCCCCTCGCGGTGGACGCTGGACAACTTCACGGCCCTGCTCGACCAGCTCGACATGCCGCAGTACTTCCTCAACTCGCTGATCGTGGCCGTCCTGGTGACCGTCAGCAACCTGCTGTTCTGCTCCATGCTCGGCTACGCCCTGGCCAAGCTCGACTTCACCGGGCGCTCCAAGGTCTTCGCGGTCGTGCTCGCCGCCCTGATGGTCCCCGGCAATCTGATGATCCTGCCGCTGTACGTGCTGATGAACGGCCTCGGCCTGATCGACACGTACGCCGGACTCGTGCTGCCCTTCGCGGCCGGTGCGTTCGGGGTGTTCCTGATGCGGCAGTTCATGCTCTCCGTGCCCGACGAACTGCTGGAGGCGGCCCGCCTCGACGGAGCGGGGGAGTGGTACATCTTCTGGCGGATCGTGATCCCGCTGGTCAAGCCCGCACTCGCGACCCTGACGATCTTCACTTTCCTCGGCTCCTGGAACAACTTCATCTGGCCGCTGATCGCCACCAACGACCCGGACAAGTACACCCTGCCGGTGGCGTTGGCGACCTTCGCCAACGATCCCAACCGCACGGTCGGCGGCGGCAACGGCATGCTCATGGCCGGCTCACTCCTCGTCGTACTCCCGGTCCTGGCCGTCTTCATCGTCCTGCAACGGCACTTCACGCAGGGCATCGCCACCGCGGGCCTGAAGTAGCCCCACCGGGCGCCTCTTCCCACGGCCTTCCCGCACCCGCTTCTCCCGGCCTCTCGTGACCCGCCGGTCGCTTCGCCGCGACCCCCGGGCCGGTCGCCATGCCACCGCCCCCACACCAGAAAGACAGAAACGGACGATGACGCACACCACCACCCGCTTCCCCGACGGCTTCCTGTGGGGCGCCTCCACCGCCGCCCACCAGATCGAGGGCAACAACGTCAACAGCGACTGGTGGCGCAAGGAGCACGACCCCGCGGCCGGGATCGCCGAACCCAGCCTGGACGCCTGCGACAGCTATCACCGCTGGGAGCAGGACATGGACCTGCTCGCCGAACTGGGCTTCACCGACTACCGGTTCAGCATCGAGTGGGCGCGCATCGAGCCGGTCCGCGGCATCTTCTCCCGCGCCGAGATCGCCCACTACCGCCGTATGGTCGAGGGCGCCCTCGCCCGCGGTCTGCGCCCCATGGTGACCCTGCACCACTTCACCGTCCCGCAGTGGTTCGAGGACTTCGGCGGCTGGACCGCCGACGGCGCCGTCGATCTCTTCGCCCGTTACGTCGAGGAGTGCGCGCCCGTCATCGCCGACGGCGTCCGGCACGTGTGCACCATCAACGAGCCGAACATGATCGCCGTCATGGCAGGCCTCGCGAAGGCCGGGAATCAGGGCTTCCCACCCGCCGGCCTGCCCACCCCGGACGAGGAGACCACCCGCGCGGTCATCGCGGCGCACCACACGGCCGTCAAGGTCATCCGCGCCGGTCACCCCGACATCCAGGTCGGCTGGACCATCGCCAACCAGGTCTACCAGGCGCTGCCCGGCGCCGAGCAGGTCACCGCCGACTACCGCCACCCCCGCGAGGACGTCTTCATCGAGGCCGCCCGTGGCGACGACTGGATCGGCGTGCAGTCCTACACCCGCACCAAGATCGCCTCCGAAGGTCCCGTCCCGGCACCCGACGACGTCGAACGCACCCTCACGCAGTGGGAGTACTACCCGACCGCCGTCGGCCACGCCCTGCGGCACACCGCAGAGGTCATCGGCGACGGCACACCCCTGATCGTCACCGAGAACGGCATCGCCACCGCGGACGACAGCCGCCGCGTCGACTACTACACCGGCGCCCTCGGCGCGGTCGCCGCCGCCGTCGAGGACGGCCTGAACGTCCAGGGCTACCTTGCGTGGAGCGCCCTGGACAACTACGAATGGGGCTCCTTCAAGCCGACCTTCGGACTGATCGCCGTGGACCCGACCACCTTCGAGCGCACCCCGAAGCCATCCGCCGTCTGGCTCGGCAGCCTGGGCCGCGACCGCGCCCTGCCGCGCACCGAGTCCTGACGGTCCCCCCCCAGAACCCGGGAGTCGGCCGGCCCCTGACACCGGCCGGCTCCCGGCACTCCTCACACATCACAACCGGCAGTACCGAGCCCCGCCTCGGCAGCACCCGCACGATCCGGCATCACCGCATCACCGCATCGCCGCACCACAGACACGCACCCTTCCGCCTGCCTGCCCTCCCACAGCACAGGAGCCAGAGCCGCATGAACCGTCGTAGCTTCCTCACCGCCGCCGCAACCACTGCCGCGGCCACCTGCGCCACGTCCCTCACCGCCACCGCGGCCAACGCCACCCCAGCCGTTCGAACCGACGCGGAGAGCCGTCTGTTGCGCGACTGGTTCGTCGCGACCCATCGCTCGATGGAGGCCATGACGACCGAACTCGGCCTGGCCGCCGACAAGATCGACGTCAGCGGGAGCGGCACACCGGTGCCGTCCGCGCAGACCTCGCCCACCAACATCGGCTGCGGTTTGTGGTCCACCGTCGCGGCCGCCGGACTCGGCGTCATATCCGCGGCCACCATGCGCAGTCGGCTGGCCCGCACGGTCGCCGCCGTGGAACGCCTGGAACGCGCCCACGGCTTCTGGTTCAACTGGTACGACGCGCACGACGGTTCACTGCTGACGACCTGGCCGGAGACCGGCGACCCCGTGCGTCCGTTCCTGTCCAGCGTCGACAACGCGTGGCTGGTGACCGGTCTGCGTATCGCCGCGCACGCCCACCCCGGCCTGCGTCCCCGTATCGCCGCCCTCCTCGCCGACGCCGACTGGTCGTACTACTACACCCCCTTCGATCCGGCCGACCCGGTCGCCGGTCCCGGACAACTGCGCGGCGGCTTCTGGCCGGACAAGCCGGGCAAGGGCGAACCCACGGGCCACCACTACGGCGCCCTCAACACCGAACCCCGTATGGCCAGTTACCTCGGTATCGCCGACGGTTCACTGCCGACCGACCACTACTGGCACATGATGCGCACGCTGCTTCCGGGAGCGGGCCAGGAGCAGGAACCGCAGGGCGAGTACGTCGAGATCGACGGCGTACGCGTCTGGGAGGGCCACTACACCTACCGGGGGCGGAAGCTCGTCCCCACCTGGGGCGGCTCCATGTTCGAGGCGTTGATGGTCCCGCTGTTCGTGCCCGAATCGGAGTGGTCCCCCCGCTCCTGGGGCACCACCCACCGACGTTACGTCCGCAGCCAGATCGAACACGGCCTGATCGAGGAGGAGTACGGCTACTGGGGCTTCTCCCCGGCGTCCATTCCCGCCGGTGGCTATCGCGAGTACGGGGTCGACGGGATAGGCATGCAGGAGGAGGGCTACAACTCCCTGGGTGTCGTCACCCCGCACGCCTCCTTCCTCGCGCTGCCCCAGGCCCGGGCCGAGGCACTCTCCAACCTCCGCGCCCTCGACCGTGCCTTCGGCGCCTACGACGACCGCTACGGCTTCCGCGACTCGGTCGACGTCACCACCGGCCGCGTGAGCGACTTCGTCCTCGCCCTCGACCAGGGCATGATCACCGCGGCCATCGCGCAGCACCTGCGCCCGGGCCTGCTCCAAACGCCGTTCCGCACAGCCGGTTTCCACACACGGGTACGCCCGCTGCTCGGCAAGGAGCGGTTCTCCCTCTAGACGTGGACGGGAGAGGCATCACCAGAACCCCGACGGGCCGAACTGCTCATGGTGGCGTCAGCTCTGCGGGACATCCTTGACGAACACGATGCCGTCGCTGTCCCCCAGGTGGGTCGGGTCGAACGGGGCGTAGCCGAACCAGGGGGAGACGCGGAGTGCGGGCAGTGTGCCGCCGAGGGCGGTGGTCAGCTCCCGGGCGTCCACGACGTAGCGGTCGTCCGGGAGTTCGTACAGGAGGCCTTCGACGGTGTCCGGCGGTGGAGCGTCCACTCCCTGGTGGTGGATCGTGCCGAGGGCCGTGGCCACGAAGGCGTACTCCTTGCCGAGTCGGGTGCTCACCAGGGCGCCGGCGCTCCACCACTCCACCCGTCCCTGCCACATCCGCATCGAGCTCTTCTGTCGCTGGAGATGGGAGCTCTGGGCGTGGACGAGTGTCGGTCCCCGATCGGTGAGGGCGAGGAGGTTGTGGGACATCATCAGGTCCCGCAGCGCGCACAGTCGTGTCATGCGGGCTGGTGAGGTGTCGGCCATCCAGTGGTGGTAGCGCAGCAGGCCGGTCGCGGTGCGCCCGTACAGGCGTGCCCGGTCCAGGTCGGCCCGCGAGGTCGTCGTGATCAGGTGGGGCGTCTGCGCGTCCAGCAGCGCCACCAGATCGTCGGCGAGCAGCCGCAGCCGACCGGCGTCGGCCGACTGCCCCACGGACTGGGACGGGTCCATCATCGCGGCGGGATCGGTCCACCGGTCGTCGGCGCCGAGCAGGTGGTCGAGTGTTTCCGCGGTGCAGGGGAGCAGGTCCGTGTCCACCCGCGAGAGGTAACCGTGGAGCGCGGTGAGAGCCTGGCGGGGGCTCGCGGCGGCGGTGATCTCCAACGGGCCGTCGAAACCGGCGAAGCGGAGCCGGTCGGACGCGGGCCTGTCCTCGTTGTAGGCGCGCATCCAACGTACGAGCTCGCGGTTGGCCGCGGAGGCGCCCCAGCCGTGACTGAATCCGTGCTCCATGACCTCGTCGAGAGTGCCTGTGCCGGAGGTGACGTAGTCGTCCACGGCCAGGCCCATCAGGCAGTCGCTCTCGATCGCGATCGTCCGGTAGCCCTCCTGCTCGACAAGCTGCCTGAAGAGTTCGTTGCGCAGGTCGAGGAGAGTGTCCTCGCCGTGGGTTGGCTCGCCCAGAGCGAGCAGTCGAGGCCGGGCCGGAAGCAGCCTCATGACAGCGGCAGCGTCAACGGCATGGACGGCGTCCTTGATGTCAGTAGCCATGCCTTCAACGGTATCGTTGAACCTCCGGTTGAAACTTTCGCGCGATATCGGCGGGGCCATGGGGCGAAACCTTAAAAACGGCGAACGGCTCAGGCCGGTTGACCTGGCGCGCGGGCACGGCCTGTCCACGCAGGCGATCAGGAACTACGAGGAGGCCGGCATCCTTCCGGCCGCCGGTCGCACCCCTCACGGCTACCGCACCTACACCTCGCTGCACGCGGGTGCGCTGCGCGCGTTTCTTGCCCTGGTGCCCGGCCACGGCCACCAGACGGCGACGTCGATCATGCGGGCCGTGAACCAGGGCGCGGTCGATGAGGCGTTCCGTCTCATCGACGAGAGTCACACCCAACTTCTCGACGACCGACGGACCCTTCAGGCCGTGGAGAGCGCCCTCCGTGACCTGGAGCCCGCCACGCCCGAGCCCCATTCGGCTTCCGGGCTCGCCGACAGGTTCATCGGACCGCTGGCGGAAGAGCTCGGGATCCGGCCCGCGACGCTGCGCAAATGGGAGCGTGCGGGGCTGGTGAGCCCCCGCCGCGATCCGCTGACGGGGTATCGCGTCTACGACGAGTCCGACGTACGGGACGCCCGGTTGTCCCACCAACTCAGGCGGGGTGGCTACCTGTTGGAGCAGATCGCCCCGCTGATCGCCCAGGTACGGTCGGCCGGCGGGCTGGAGCCGCTGGAGGCCGCACTGGCCGACTGGCGAGGCCGGGTATCGGCCCGCGGACGGGCGATGCTGACCGGGGCCGCCGAGATGGAGGCGTACCTCCGCGAGCGCGGATGAGGCTTCGGAGGACCCGGCCCACGAGACCGTGCGTATCGGCGAGCCGGAGCGAGTACCGGACGTGGATGTGGATGTGGACCACGTGTCCGCGCCAAGCCGTCAGCGGCGTCGCAGTGCCGGGTCGAGCAGCGCCGGCGGAGTGTCGTTCTTCTCGTGCGCGGCCAGGTCGACACCGGGCGCGACGATGGAGTCGATGGCGTCCAGTACGTCGGCGGAGAGCACGGTGTCGGCCGCGGCGAGCTGCGAGTGCAGGTGGTCCAGTGTGCGGGGACCGATGAGCGCGCTGGTCACGGCGGGGTGCGCGGTCACGAATCCGAGCGCGAGCTGGATCATGGTCAGGCCGGCCTCGTCGGCGACTTCGGCCAGCCGCTCGACGGCGTCGAGCCTGGCCCGGTTGGAGGGGATCGCCGTGTCGAAGCGCTGCGGCATGAACGTCGAGCGGCTGGTGGTGATGTGCCGGCCCTCGCGGACCGCACCCGACAACCAGCCCGAGGCCAACGGGCTCCACACCAGCACCCCGAGCCCGTACTCCTCGGTCACGGGCAGGACGTGGGACTCGATCCCGCGCTGCAGGATCGAGTAGCTGGGCTGTTCGGTGACGTAGCGGCTCAGACGGTGCTCGCGGGCGGCCCACTGCGCCTGCACGACGCGGTATGCCGGGAAGTTCGAGGAGCCGAAGTAGCGGATCTTTCCCGCGCGTTGCAGGTCGGTCAGGGCCGACAGCGTCTCCTCGTCGCTGGTGGTGGGGTCCCACTGGTGAATCTGGTAGAGGTCGACGTGATCGACACCGAGACGGCGCAGGCTGTTGTCCAGTTCGGTGACGAGCCAGCGGCGCGAGCTGCCCCGGTGGTTGCGCTCGTCGCCCATCGGCAGGGTCGCCTTCGTGGCCAGCACGATGTCGTCGCGGCGGCCTGCGACGGCCTTGCCGACCATCTCCTCGGACTCGCCGGCGCTGTACGCGTCAGCGGTGTCGATGACGTTGATCCCGCCTTCGAGGGCGGCGTCCACGACAGCGGTGACCTCGTCCTGCGTGGTGCGCCCGATCCTGCCGAAGTTCATCGCGCCGAGCGCGAGGGAGCTGACCTGTACACCGGTGCGGCCCAAGGTGCGGTACTGCATGACCGTGTTCCTCCGTTGCGGGTGAAGCGTGGTGTCACTGCATGGCTTGGTTGCCGGTCCCGGGCTCTGGCATCATAAGCAAACGGAACCTCGTTCCGGAACGATACGGAACGCTGTTCCGTTTGGCAAGGTCGACGGCGGAGGGTGGCGCGGTGAACGACAGCGACGAGGGCGCGGGGAGCGCGCCCCAGTCCAAGCGGAAGGACGCCCGGCGCAACAAGGAGACCTTGCTCGACGCGGCCGCAGCCGTCTTCGTCACGTCGGGTGTGGAAGCGCCGGTACGGGACATCGCGACCAAGGCCGGCGTCGGGCTCGGCACGATCTACCGCCACTTCCCGACTCGGGCGGATCTCGTCATCGCCGTCTATCGCCACCAGGTCGACGCCTGCGCCGAGGCCGGCCCGGCTCTTCTGGCGAGCAGCCCGACACCTCACGCCGCCCTCGCACAGTGGGTCGACCTCTTCGTCGACTTCCTGGTCACCAAGCACGGACTCGCGGCCGCGCTGCAGACCGACAACGCCGGTTTCGAAACGCTGCACGCCTACTTCCTCGACCGCCTCCTGCCGGTGTGCACCCAGCTCCTCGACGCTGCCGCCGCCTCCGGCGAGATCCGCGCCGACCTCGACGCCTACCAGCTCATGCGCGGCATCGGAAACCTCTGCATCGGCGCGGACAGCGATACCCGCTACGACGCACGCCGGCTGGTCGAGCTCCTCGTCGCGGGCCTACGCCAACCGCACTGATCGTGGCAGTCGTGGATGGCGGAGTACTCGGATGGCCGAGGGCGTCCCTGCCGCGATGATTTTTGGCGGGGCCGAGAGTCTGTTCTCGTGAGCGTCGTAGGCGTCGTACGACGCTGCCCTGCACGAGACACCACGGAGGACACCATGACGACCATGCTCACGCCCGGCAACGCGAGCGGCGACCTCCCCGGCAAGCCACCGGTGGTCGACCCGGCCGCCTGGCAGGCCGCCCGTGACGCGTTGCTGGTCCGCGAGAAGGCGCACACCCGTGAGGGCGACGCGATCGCCGCGGCCCGGCGGCGGCTGCCGATGGTGGAGCTCGACGGGACGGTCGAGGTCGTCGGAGCCGAGGGCCCGGTCCCGTTCCTGGACCTGTTCCAGGGGCGCGACGAGCTGGTCGTCTATCAGCACATGTGGTACGACGGCGCGCCGCACCAGGGGCAGTGCGAGGGCTGCACCACCACGGCCTGGCACGTGAAGGACGCCGTCTACCTCAACGCCCGGGGTGTCTCGTTCGCCGTCCTGACCTCGGGTCCCTGGGACGAGGTGGCCTCGTACGTCGAGTTCATGGGTTACACCCAGCCCTGGTACTCGGTACGGGGCGTGGAGGCGCCGGTCGGCGGGAACATGGGGCACATCGCCTGCTTCCTGCGCGACGGCGACCGTGTGTTCCTCACCTACTCCACGACGGGCCGTGGCAACGAGCGGGTCAACGGGTCGCTCGGCCTGCTCGACATGACGCCCCACGGCCGCGGCGAGGCGTGGGAGGACAACCCCGAGGGCAGGGCCGTGATCGGCGAGGTCCGCGAGGGGCACCCGGCCGTGGGCCAACAGGCCTGCTGGTACTGGCGCTCGGACGCCGACGGCAACGCCACCTGGGGCCCTACCAGCCGCCCCGTGCCGCAGTGGACCCGCCCCGGCGCGACCCAGGTGGAGACCCTCGGCCGCAAGGGTCACCACCACTGACACGTGGGCGGCGGAATCGCACGCAGTCGTCGACCGGCTGCGTCAGTGTCGCTGGAGGGAGTCGGTTCGAGCCGACTCCTGCCGCTGATCGTGCTGCTCGTTCCAGAGTTCGGCGAGCTCGCCGAGTGCGCTGTTGGAGCGGCCGAGCTCCCAGAGCAGATAGACACTGGCCCCGGCGAACGGGATCCACTCACCCCATTCGAAGACGAGAACCGGCATGTACAGCAGGCCGGCCAGGACGAAGAACTTGACGAAGATCTCGGCCGTGTACGTCTGCTTGCGGCCGACGATGACACGCTCTCCGCGGCCGTGGATCCACTGCAGGCGCGATCTCATGACTACTCCCTATGAGCTCCGGATGCACATCATGCCGTCTGCCACTTGGTGAGTGCTAGTGCGGAATGGGGCCGGTTGGGACCTCGACGCGGGGGACGACGACCACGGTGCGCAGATACATCGGAACCCGTTTGAACCCGGAGCCCTCCGGACACGTACGGTCAACTGGGGGCTTCTACCTGCGTGCTGTGGTTCATGGCCTCCTGGTCCCGTTGTGACACTTTCGAGGAGTACCGATGACCACCAATCCGCGCCTCGACGACTGGCTGACGACGCGCCGGCCGTTCGTGCTGGGCCTGTTCCGCATGGTCCTTGGCCTGTTGTTCGCCTCCGAGGGCGCTGCCACGGTCTTCGGGGTGCTCGACCGGAAGGCGAGCCCGACGGGCGACTGGCCCTTCTGGTACGCCGGAGTGATCGAGCTGGTGTGCGGCGTTCTTGTTCTCCTCGGGGTCGCGACCCGCAGCGCGGCGTTCATCAGCTCGGGCATCATGGCGTTCGCGTACTTCACGGAGCACCAGCAGGACGGCCTCTTCCCCTTGCAGAACGGGGGACTCGCACCGGTGCTCTTCTGCTGGGGATTCCTGCTCATCGTGTTCTCCGGACCCGGTGCCTTCGCCCTCGCGGGCCTGGTCGGCCGCGGGAGCGGCGCGCGTCCCGTCGCCGGGCCGATGACCGAACAGGCCCGGTAGCGCGGTCAGGTCACCAGGCCCTGGCGGTAGGCGTACACAACCGCTTGGACGCGGTCGCGGAGGTTGAGTTTGGCGAGGATGCGGGAGACGAAGGTCTTGACCGTCTCCGGGCTGATCACAAGGGTCGTGGCGATCTCGCTGTTGGAGAGGCCGTTCGCGATGAGGCGAAGGACCTCCAGTTCGCGAGGGGTCAGCGGGATGTCGTGCGGGGCGCCCTCCGCGGGCCGGATGCGGGCGGCGTACCTGCCCACGAGCCGACGTGTCACCTCGGGGTCCAGCAGCGCCGCACCCGTGCCCACGGTCCGGATCCCGTGCAGCAGTTGGGCCGGCGGCGCGTCCTTGAGCAGGAATCCGCTCGCCCCCGCGCGCAGCGCCTCGTAGACGTACTCGTCGAGGTTGAACGTGGTCACCACGAGCACCTTGACGGGATGCGGGACACCGGCCCCGGCCAACTGGCGGGTGGCCTCGATGCCGTCCAGCACCGGCATGCGTACATCCATCACCACGACGTCCGGGCGCACTTGGCCGGCGAGGTCGACGGCGGCCTGTCCGTCTCCGCACTCGCCGGCCACCTCCATGTCGGGCTGGGCGTCGATGATCGTCACCAGTCCGGTGCGGATCAGTACCTGGTCGTCGCAGACCAGGACCCGGATCGGTGAGCTCATGACGGGTTCCCCGCGGGTATGCGCGCCCGTACGACGAAGCCACCGGCCTTCTGCCGGTCCGCGCTGAAGTCGCCGCCCAGGATGTCGACCCGTTCGCGGAGACCGGCCAGGCCCCGCCCGCTCCCGCCGGGGGACCGCGCCCGCGAGCCGGAACCGTCCGTACTGACCTCCACGGTGATCTCCCTTTCGGCATGGCGCACCTGGACCGAAGTGCGGCTGCCGTGAGCGTATTTGAGGGCGTTGGTCAGGGCCTCCTGCACGACCCGGTAGGCCACGAGTTCGGCGCTTCCGGTTGATTCCGCCGGAGTGCCCTCCTCGGTGAACTCCACCGGCTGACCGGCCCGGCGCGTCTGCTCCACGAGCGTGAGCAGCCTGCCGACAGACGGCGTTCTGGCCTCGGTGCCGTGGTCGGGGTTGAGCAGGTCGAGCAGGTGCCGCAGGTCGGTGATCGCCCGCCGGCCGGTGTCGGTGACCGCGGTCAGGGTCTGGTCAAGGCGATCGGGTGAGGCGGTCAGATAGCGCGCCGCCTCGGCCTGCACGACCATCGCCGTCACATGATGGGTCACGACGTCGTGCAACTCGCTCGCGATACGGGTGCGTTCGGCGGTGCGGGTGTCCTCGGCGATACGGCTGCGGCGTTCGGCGTCCGCGACCCGGGTGGAGCGCAGCCACGCCCCCGCACCCCATGCGAGGACCATCGCCAGATAGAACGTCACGAACCCGCTCGGCGGCTCCCCCGAACCGGCCCGGGAGAGCGCCACCGCCAGCGGCACGTACGCCACGGAGAAGAGAATCGCGGCGGTACGCCGGTGCCGTTCCAGATGCGCCCCCACGCTCAGGAGCGCGATCGGCAGCGCGGTGCCCGCGAACGTGTGGTAGCCGCGAAGCTGGTCGATGGCGAAGCCGACCGAGACCAGGGCGAGACAGACGACCGGCCACCGCCGACGCACGGCGAGCGGGAGGCATTCGAAGGAGATCGCCACGAGGGCCAGCGTGTCGAAGGGGCGGTTCGGCAGGCCGCCGAGCTGCGTCCCGTGGGACGCAGGCAGGAACGAGGCGGCCAGGCACAGCACCCCGAACGGGAGATCCCGGACCGTGACGTCGGCCCGGCTCCACCACTCCGGGGGCCGCCGAAGACTGATCATCGGGGGAGTGTAGCGGTGGTGTCGATCCGCTCGGCGCGCCGACGGCGGGGCACCACATGGCCGCGCCGATGGGCCAGCCACATGAACGCGATCGTCGCCAGTACGCAGAACAGCACCGAGTACACGCTTCCCTCCGGGCCGAAGTCGCCGCCGGTGAGCAGCTTCGGGCCCGACATCGCGGAGTCCAGCAGTCCCTGAGGAGTGTCGTTGCCCGAGACCTCGGTGCTGAAGACGCCGGACGCGGCGAAGTTCCAGCCGAAGTGCAGACCGATCGGCAGCCACAGCTTGCGGGTGGCGACGTACGCGGCGGTGAGCATGCCGCCGGCCTCGATGGCGATGGCGGTGGCGCCCCACACACTGGCGTTCGGGTTGAGCAGATGCGACAGGCCGAACAGCGCACCGGTCAGCACCAGCGCGATCCATGTGCCGATGCGTTCCTCGGCGATGCGGAACAGGACACCGCGGAACAGCAGTTCCTCAGTCACAGCGGCGGCGGCCATGAAGCCGAACAACCCCGCCGCGCCCGACACCGAGCCCACGCCGTCGACCTCGTAGTGCCCGGAGGTGAACAGGTTCACCATGACGGCCCCGAACAGCGCGGCGCCGATCAGCGTTCCGCGGCCGAGCGCGGACGGCGCGTCTTCCAGGGCCACCTCCGTGGACGGGCGGCGCTCGGTCCGCCGTACCACCCATCCGTAGACGAGCACCGCGAGCACGGCTGTCGGGACGCCGACGGCCAGTTGGAGCCATGGCTGGTCCTCCAGTGCGGCAATCGCCTGGCCGCCGATGAATGCGACCGCCGCGACGGCCACGAATTGCCAGACCAGCCTCATGGGAACTCCTGTGTCAGAGCCGCGACCGGAGTGCCGCGGGCTGGGTAGAAAGCTATGGATCCGGCGAGCCGGAATCGTCACCGCTCGGTGGACACCTGCGCGTAGCTCTCACGGGGGACAGGGCGCACCGGGCCGGACAGGGTGCGCCGGGCCGCCAGGATTTTCGGTTGCCGGTCCCGGTGCCGTGCAGCACGATGCGGGGATGCGCTTCTCGGTGAACATTCCGAACTTCGGTGACTTCGCCGATCCCAGGACCGTGGCGAAGGTGGCCGTGGCGGCGGAACAGGCAGGGTGGGACGGGCTGTTCGTCTGGGATCACGTGCTGCACCGCAAGCACGGGGGCAGGCCCTTCGGGGACCCCTGGATGCTACTGACCGCCGCCGCGCTGGCGACGTCCCGGATCCGGCTGGGCACACTGGTCACCCCTGTCGCCCGGCGGCGCCCGCAGCAACTCGCCCGTCAGGTCGCCACCTTGGACGCCGTGAGCGGCGGCCGCGTCACCTTCGCCGCTGGGCTGGGCGGGCCCGTGGAGGACGAGTACGCGAGCTTCGGTGACACCACCGACCCGAAGGTGCTGGCCGAGCGGCTGGACGAGGGCCTGGACCTGCTCCAGCGCTACTGGTCCGGCAAGCCGGTGAACCACGAAGGACGGCACTACCAGGTACGGGACGTGACCTTGCTGCCCGCCACGGTGCAACGCCCTCGCCCGCCGGTCTGGGTGGCCGGATTCTGGCCGAACCGCCCGCCCATGCGCCGGGCCGCCCGCTGGGACGGTGTGGTCCCGCTGTTCACCGAGGCCAGGCACGGCCACGTACCGCCGGTCGATCAGGTCCGCGACCTCGTCGCATACGTCCGCAAGCAGCGCGAGGACCGGTCCGGCACCCCGTTCGAGATCGTCCTCGGCGGTGCCACACCAGGTGATGACGCGGCCGGGACCCGCGATCTGATCGGCCCGTTGGCCGAGGCGGGGGCCACCTGGTGGGACGAACGGCAGCTCCAGACCGGCGAAGCACTGGACCGGCTCGCACCGGTGCTGCGCCGCATCGAACAGGGTCCGCCGGTCTTGTAGCGCGTGGTGCGTCTACTGGACCTGGAGGAATTCTTCGGCTCCGCGCAGGCGGGTGCGTACGCGCTCCTGGGTGGCGCTGCTGTCGAGGCGGATGTCGAGGGCGCCGGGCGTGAGCGTGTCGGCCCGGCGCCCGGCCGGCAGCCGGGCCGCGTCGAGTCCGTCGCGCCGGGCGATGAGTACGCCGAGCTCATGGCGGCTGAGGGCGTCCGCTCCGGCGAGGTGGAACATCCCGGCCCCGTCCGACACCGCGAGCTCCAGCAGCGCGGAAGCCAGGTCCTCGACATGGACCGGGCACCGTATGTCGTCGGTGAACAGGACGCCCTCGAGGGTGCCGGCGGCCAGGGTGTGGACCAGGCGTTCGTGCACGGATCCGCCGTTTCCGATGATCAACGACGTACGAGCGACAGCGGCCGTCGGCGCCAGAAACCGCACAGCGGTCTCGGCGGCGGCCTTGGCAGCGCCGTACGGGGTGACCGGGTCCGGCAGGCAGGTCTCGGCGTAGTGAATCCGGGAACCGGAGAACACCGCGTCGCTGGAGACGTGGACCAGGCGACAGCCGCGTCGCGCCGCGGCCATCGCCACGCGGATCGAGCCGTCCGCGGTGACCGCCCAGTCGCTTCCTCCGCTCGTTGCGTCGATGACGGCACTGGGGGCCACCGCGGCCAGTACCTCGTCGATGTTCCCGGGGGAGCGAAGATCGAGCCGGTACCACGTGGCTTCGGCACTGCCACCGGGGCGGGAACAGTGCGTCGCGGCCGTCTCCCAGCCCGTGGCCACCGCCCGGCGCACCAGTTCCGTACCGAGAAAACCGCTGCCGCCGATGATCAGGACCTTCATGGCGCCCTACGGTAATCGGGCTCGGATGAGCGCGGCCCCGCAGAATCAGGCCGCGGAGAAAAGGACGGCAACCTTGCGCTCGGGCGATTTCCCCCGGAGACCGCGCGCGCCGGGGACGAGTGTGACACCGTGGAGTCAGGCCCGGCCCGTCACTTCCCCCCGTAGTGGCGGGTCGGGTCTGTGCGTGGATCTCCAGCCGTCCTCAGAGCGCCTGGGTGAGTGCCCTCACGTTGAGGCCGTCGGGGGACTCGATCTGCTGGAGCGTGTGGAAGACGACCGCCGCGTCCTTGCTGGGGTCTCCGCCGACGAGCATCCCGACGATGATCGCGTTGCCCTTGTCGTCGACCTTGAACACCGGTGAGCCGGAGTCGCCGGGCCTGGGGCCGGACGAGACCGGCTTGGTTGCCTCGGCGAGGCCGATGGTGCAGTCGTTGGTGTGGCCCGGTTCCCGGCTGCACGACTTGCTTCCCGACAGGGTCTGGACCGTGAATCCGCAGTTCGCCCTGGTGACCATTCCGCTGTAGCAGACGCTGTCGCCCAGACCTGCGGCACCTGTGCCCACGACGCGCATCGCGCTGGGGACCCGGGGATCGGCCCAGAGGGTGGGCGCATAGGTCTGAGGTCCGGTCTGACTGGGGACGCCGGTGATCAGTTCCATGTCGTGTGTCCCATTGGGTACGTTTCTTTCGTATTTCACGGCTGTGACCGCGCCGAAGTCGATCGCGCCGCCCGCGTCGTTGCCGGAGCCGAGCACACGGTTCAGTGCGAAGCAGTGACCGGCGGTCACCATGCCCACCGTCCTGGGGTCGGATTTGCTGCGGACGGCGAATCCGGCGGTGCAGTCGTAGGTGGTGGCCGTCGGGAAGACCGACAGACCGGCGCCCCCGCGGTGCGGCTGTACGTCGTTGAGCCGGTCGTACGCCGCGACGGCGGTCGGTCGCTGCGGTGCGTCGAGCGCCATGGGCATCAGGCAGAGCAGGCCCACCGCGGCGAGGGCGACCGCGTATCCGGGTTGTGCTTTCGTCGGCATGGCCCCTCACAGCTCGATGTCGATGACGATGCCGCCGAGCAGTCCGCGCTTGGCGGGCAGATAGTCGGCGTGCACCAGGCGGCGGGCCACCGGGACGGGTACGCCGGCCACGGGCACGGTCTCGGCGGCGGTGTCCGGGTCGGTCTGGTACAGCTCGTGTTCCTCGACCAGGAACCGGTAGCGGGACAGCAGTTCGGTGGGACGGCCCGGGAAGTCGACCGTCCAGGAGAAGGCGTTGCCGTCCGGCTGACAGCCGAGCTCGACCGGGTCGCCGACCGGCACCCAGTCGAGTTCGTTGCCGGCCGCCAGCTTCTGCAGGGTGGCCCGGACCCGTCGGCTTCCCTTCACCGCGGCGAGGCCCGAGCCGATCCGCCGGCCGAGTTCGTTGAAGGTGGTCGGGCCGGACAGCCGCAGCCGGGCGTGGTTGTCGACGGTCGTGGCGGTGACGGTCCGGTGCGGCGGCAGCTGGGTGAACTCGGCCACCACCGCCTTCGACAGTTCCAGGCCCTGCAGTGCGAAGGGCTGGTAGCGGGCGACGACCAGGCGCAGGAACGGGAAATAGGCGGTGGGCCCGGCGGCGGCGAGGTCCACGTCGATGTCGACGTACCAGAGGCGGCGGTCCGCGTCGTACGTGGGCGTGTAGGCGGCGATGGACACGGTCTGCGGGCTGGTGCCGGTGGACTCGGCGAGGGGCAGGTCGGTGGCCGTGGTGGTCGGGTTCGGGAAGTTGGCCGGCGACGGTGGGGCCATGGCCGTGGTGTCCGCCCACACCGGGTCGATGCCCCATCGCGTGGCGAACTCGTCGGGCAGGTCGCCACTCGGATTCAGGAGTACGGCGAGGAGCTCGTCGTCGCCCGAGGAGTACCACGGGCGGTTCAGGTAGAGCCGCAGACCGGCGAGATGCCGGGTCCGGGTCACCGTGCGCGTGTCCTGGTCGACCGTCCGTGACCAGCGGAACGTCGGCACGAGGTGGCTGACGTCGGGTGGCTCGGGACGTCGGGAGCTCGGCACCGGCACCGCTACGCCGGGGCCGGTCCTGGTGACCAGTTTCGGGTCGCCGGTGATGCTCGGATGGAAGTACTCGCGGAAGCGGGTCATCGCGACGGGCGTGTAGGTGAGGTTGCGGTGCCGGGTGTCCCCGAACTGGTGGGCGCGGGAGAGGTACACGAAGTCGGCGTCCGCCGGAATGGTCGTGTCGTCGAGGTGGGCCAGGTGGTTGAAGCGCTGCGGTCCCGCCTGGGTGACGTCGTCGACCCACTCGCCCCAGGCGCCCTCGACGGCCACCTGGGCGGTGCTGTCCCCGTGCACGAGCAGGCTGCCTGAGAGCCGGGCGGACGTCTGTTCGGGGTCCCGGTCGGCGCTCGGCCGGTCCAGCTCCGGCGGACGCAGCGGCTTCTCCACCGCGTGCACCAGGTCCAGCCGCACCCAAGGGGTCAGCAGCCAGTTCTCGCCCGCCGCGCTGATCCGGGTGATGAAGTCGCGGTCCCGCTGCTGGAGCCCCGCCCAGTACTCGGAACGGGTCAGGAGGGTCCACTGGTTGAGCAGGGGCAGGTCGGCGGGGTCGAGATAGCAGCTGATGTAGACGCGGGCGGTCTCGCTCTTCGTCAGATACACCGTCAACCGGCGCCGCAGCAGGGTGTCTTCGAGCAGCGGCTCGTCGTCGCCCTCCTGGATGCGCAGCACGAACGGCTTGGCATGCGGCCAGGACCCGGCGAACGGGACCAGGTAGTTGCCGGTGGTGCCCGGCAGACCGCGCAGACAGACACCACGCGCGAGTGGATCCGGCAGATACGGCAGCAGGAGCTGGTCGCGGTCGTGGATCACGAACTCGCCGGTCTTCAGGCCCGCGCCACGCTGAGCGAGCGGCAGCTCGGTCAGCGGCTCGGTGTCGTCCACACTGTGCTTGGCCACATGGATCTCGCGGCGCAGCAGCAGATCGGTGGTGAAGTGGGGGTTCTCTGGATCGCTGACGACGGTGTCCAGGAACGACCCGGACTCGCGGGCGGCGGAGGCGAAGTAGCGTCGGCGTACCGCTTCGGGCACTTCGGGCCCGAACGCCGGGTCGTAGCAGCCGTGTTCCTCGGCCATGCGCAGCGCGCACTTGGGCGGCGCGATGTGCCGCTCGTCGCGGAAGCGGTAGCTGCGGTCCAGATGGTCGATGCCGGAATCGGTGCCGTGGTCCGGAACGTCCGAGCGCAGCACGCTGTAGCGCAGGGCGGAGATCTCCCTGCCGTCGTCCTCGACCGTGCTGCGGATGACGAGCCGCTCCGCGGACTCGCCCTCGTTGAACGGCTTCAGCGGTACGACGACCGGCTGCGGCACGGGCTCCCAGCGCCGGTACGTCAGGGCTGGCGCGGCCAGTTCGTCGGGGATCGGGTCGGTGGGGGAGAGGCTGTTGCCGGCCAGGTCGACGGAGCGCGCCCGCAGCCGGTAGGTCTCGCCGTAGCGCAGGGCGGGCAGACTGCCGGGCTGGGCGGTGAACCGGGTCTCCAACGGCACGTCCGGGGAAACCTCGGGAACCACCGCCTCCGGCCGGTCCTGGAGGCTGATCGTCTTTCCGGGGCGCGCGGCGACCAGGCTCCAACCCTCCCAGCCGAACAGCGCCTGGTGGCCGTACAGTTCGTCGGCATCCGGCGACTGCTTCGTCACCGCGCTGGTCTTCACCTGGCCCTCGTCGGGCCGGACGACGAGCGGGACGGGCACTTCACCGGGGTGGCGGACGGTGTACGTGCCCACCCGCCGGCAGAGCGAGTGCCAGCTGTGGACCTCGCCTGTGGTGTCGGCGACGCCGACGTCCACGCGGTAGCCCCGCACCAGGTCCTCCGCGTGCAACTTGGGGTCGGCGGACGTCGCGACGCGCTCGCCGTCCGCGCCGATCCGGCCCGCCAGCCGGTGCTCGCCGTCGGCCACGAGCACGGTGAGTCCGCTCCCGCGCGCCGCCGGAGTGCCGGTGCCCAGCTGTTTGCGCGCGGGCGCCGTGTCGTCGAGGAGGCCCTGGTCCAGGCTGTTGATCGCCCTGGCGTAGTCGACGTACTTCAGTGCCGAGCCGTCCACGTCGAGATCGGTCACCCGGAAGGCGTCCGAGCCGAGGTTGAGCATTCCGGTGCGCAGGACGTCCTCGTCGGCGGACAGGGGCTCGAACCCGGACCCGGCTTGGTACCGCAGTCTGGTCAACGGCCGTAGGCCGGGCGCGTGGAGCAGGTCCTTGTCCGGGTGCCCTTCGAAGGAGACCTGGACCGACCCTTCGTCGGCCAGTCCGGGCGGTGCGGTGAAGAGCAGGTCGACGACCAGCCCGAACCTGCGCTGCAGTTCGGGGTAGTCGGCCAGCAGGGTGCACGCCTGATGGAAGTCGACACGGTGCGTCTCGGGCGGCTCGGGTTCGGGCGCTGCCGTCCGGTCGGCCGACGGCGGTGTGCGGTCGAAGAAGCGGTGGGCCTCGGCGAACGCGAAGGTCTTGGCCTCCGGCTCGTACTGCGGGTTGCCGGTGCGCCGCATGACCCTGGGTGTGTACGGCGACGCGTCGTCGGCGACCCCGTGGCCGCGGTTGAGCAGGGTGTCGAGGGTGGAGTAGACCGTGGACGGATCGAGTGAGAAGTCCTTCACTCCCTGACCGATCAGGGAGAGGACCCTGCCGGTTGAGGGGAACCGACAGCCCTGGTTGAGGTCCGGGTCCGGCGGGCCGCATTCGCCGAGTTCACCCGCGGCGGCCTCCAGCCGGACGCGGTCGGCCGTCGTGGCGACCGCCACCTCCCGGTACAGGCCGGTGACTTCGGTGTGGACCGCGGCCGCGGGATAGGAGCGCAGGGTCTTCCTGACCGGCTCGGCGAGCGCCGCACGCGACTGCCCCGGCGGCTGCACCAGAGTGTCGTCGCGGAACAACGTCGTCCATACGCGGCTGTCGGCGGGCGGGAACCGATCGGCGGGCGTGGTCGAGGTGACCGTACCGGCCGATCCGTCCGAACCGTCGTAGAAGGCGAGGGACATGCTCGCCACGAGCCCGTTCAGGGTGGCCGGCCAGTCGCCCATCCCCGCGTAGTCGCCCAGGCGGGCGGATCCGGTGAGCAGTGGGGTGACCAGGACGGAGACCCGGAGGATGTCGTGGCCGTCCCCGTCCTTGCCGACGACTCCGTCGGGCAGCACGGTCCAGCGCAGGGTGCGGGTCGGCGGAACGGGGGCGCTCCCGGAGAGGCTCGTGGTCACCGGGTCACCCCCGCGAAGGCGGTGCAGTACTCGAACACGGGGTCCCGCTCTTCTCCGGTGACCGGGTCGGGGTAGTCGGCCATGAGGTCGGCGAACGTCGGTGGGCTGATGGGCGGGGGATCGGCGGCCGCGAGCCCTGCCGTCGCGGCCAGGGGAGCGGGGGCGGCGCCCGAGCCGGCGAACCGCTTCTCGCAGGTGATCTCCACCGACTCGGAGAAGAAGCCGATCTCGATGCTGATCGTCAGGGTGGCCCGGCCGACCGCGTAGCCGCCGCTGTACCCGATCTCCAGATACAGCTCGATCGAGGCGGACACCAGGCCGAGCACGTCGACCTCGCCGCGCGCCCGCAGATAGCCGACGAGCTTCACACCGCACTCGATGTCCAGCCGGAAGTACACCCCGGCCATCACGGAGAGGCTTCCGCTGGCCACCCCGAAGTTCAGGGACACCGCGGCGCCGAACTCGAGGGCGGCCTCCAGCACCTTGATCTTCTCGGCGGACAGCACGATGCCGAAGTACCCGCCGCCGCCCAGCATGGAGACGGTGAGCCGGAAAGGTGCCTCCCGGCGACAGAACGCAAAACCGACCTCCAACGTGCCGCCGATGAACGGCACTTGGAGTGAGGCGCTGAGCGCGATGTTCTCCAGGCTGAACACCCCGACCGCCGCGCTCGGCAGCGGCATCGAGTAGTTCGCCGTGATGCCGGAGCTGGTCACCTCGATCGCCGGCGGGTCACTGAAACCGTCCAGCGGGATCAGCTCGCGCAGCGTCTCCACGAAGGACAGCTCTTTGACGAACCGGACGCGCCCGAACTTCACCTCGATGTCCGGCTTCTTGCCGATCCGCATGGTGAAACGGATCCGGTCGAAGTGCAGTTCAAGGCCCCGGAGCACACCGGGCACCAGATTCAGGTCGAAGTTGGACAGCGTGCAGGTCACATCGGCGCCCTGCGGGACACCCTCGCGCAGCGCGCCCCGCCGGTCCACCACGAGAGTGAGGTGCCCGGCCGCTCCGTCGGGAAGATGGAAGACGGGGTCCTTCGGGGGCGCCGGCCAGTCGCTGAGATCGGGCGCCCATTCCATCCTGGCGTTCACCACGTCGGCCAACTTGGCGCCCTTGGCGGCGAGTTGAATCGCGTCCTTGAGTGCCAGGGCGCCGCCGACCGTGTCCTGCCAGGTCGCCACCTGCTGCTGTACGCGTTCCAGTACGGCGCGTACGCCGGCGTCCGTGGCGGCGGGCAGGTTGTCACGCAGCAGGGTCAGCGCGGTCTCGAAAGCCCGGAACGCGTTCTCCACGTCGTCGAGTCCGGGCGCCTCGACGTCGTCCTTGAGCCGGCCCACGATGAACGCGGTCCAGGTCTCGGCGAAGATCACCGCCGAGTCGGTCGTCCTGATCACCAGGGTCGCGATCTCCGGAAACAGCTGTTCCAGCGAGGCGGTGAGCCCGCGCACCCGGCGCAGATCGCCGAGGAATCCGGTGACGGCGTCGACCGTCTCGGCGAAGAAGTTCGGTGCCTGGAGGTTGTCGAGACCCGTCGCCTTGAGCAGTTCCACCAGCGGGATGACCCCGAACAGCTTGGCGTTGTCGCCGAAGAACGCCGTCGGGTCGAACCCGCCCCCGGCGATCGCGGACCAGTCGTATCCGACCACCTCCACCGCGCTCACGCCCGGCGGGCGGGGCAGCGGTGGCGCCGCGACCGGGCCGGTCAGCCGGGAGACGCCCGCCACCGAGAAACTCGGCGTCACCAGGGCGCCCGACTTCTCGCCCGAGTGATGGAAGGCCATCGGCGCGGAATCGAGGAGTTCCACGAACAGCTCGCCCTGGTTGCCGTCCCCGAAGCCGTGTTTGACGAAGGGAGGAGGGTAGCGCAGGGGCACCGCCGACCTGAACCCGCTCAGATTGCTGACCTGCGGAAGCACCCCGCGCGCCCAGCGCAGCCGTGGCACGAACCGAGGAGCGGCCTCGCTGTCCTCAGCCAGCAACTCCTCGGTGGTCTCCATGCCCCATACGGCTTCCGCGACATCGAGCGCGGTGTCACCCGGTGTCTTGCTCGGCGCCAGGGCCATCGACTGGCCGCGCAGGGTCGCGGTGACCCGTCCGATGGGCGCGGTCTGGTCCGGTGGGCCCGAGGTCGGACGACTGTCCTGCGCGTTGTACTGGTTGACGACGGTGGTCACATGGGCAGGCGAGTGGTGAGCGGTCTTGCCCAGGAACAGCAGGGGAACCTGGAACTCGATCAGCGTGCCGTCCCGGTCGACGGCACTGACGGAGAACCGGAACGCGTCCTCGGCCTTGGTCGGATCCTTGCCGTACGGAACGGCGAAGAAGGCGTACTCGCTCGGCAGGATGCCGTCCAGATTGGCGGGCTCGGCCAGATCCGGGGTCACCGAGGTGAGCAACTGCACGCTGGTGAAGGGGAACAGCAGATGCAGCTGGTCCCGCGGAGGGTCGCCGGGCCCGTACACCTCACGGTCGTAGTTGATGACGGGCTCGCGCACGACGATGAACATGCGCTGAGACAGATAGGCGCCGCGGTCCGGACGAGCGTGGTCGAACTTGCGCTCGGTGACCTTGACCAGCTCGGCCCGGTGGCCGAACGGGCAGAGCCGACCCGCGTACATGACGCGCACATAGTGGTCCCGGCCGAGGGCCGCGCGGTGCCGCCACTGGGTGACGTCCAGGTCTTCCGGGGGCGTCGTCCAGCGGCCGATCGAGTCCAGGCCGCCGCCGAGGCTGGACAGGGTCAGGTTGCGCACGTCCACCGGCTCGGGCGGCCGGTCGCCGGTGAGCGCGAAGTTCGAGGTCAGGTGCACCAGTTGGTGGCGGTCCCGGGAGTCCAGGGGCATACGGAACTCGTACTGGCGCGGCGGGGGCAGGCTGACCCGGTCCGGCACGAAGTCGGGGTCCCGGGTCCAGACGACCCTGGCGGTCTCCTGCCGCAGTCCGGTGTGCCACAGCGCGATCCGCTCCTGCGGCTGCGGCGGGTCGAGCGCGACGGTGTGGGTCCAGCGCGCGTCCTGGGTGGGCGACAGCAGCAGGCGGTAGGGCAGTTCGATGCCGGTGCGCGGGTTGGTGGGGTCGGCCAGGGGGTTCTCAGGGCCGGGCCTCGGTTGCACGCCCTGGACCTGCCCGGGTTCCTGGCGCGGTTCCGGCCTTGGTTGCTGGACCGGTTCAGTCCTCGGTTCCCGGCTCGGCCCCCGCTCCGGCCCCGGCCCCGGCTCCGGCACTGGTTCCGGCACTGGTTCCGGTGCGGCGATGCTGGGCGGGGGTGCGTTGGGTGGGCGGGTGCCGAGCACCGCGGACAGCGCGGTCTCCGCGTCGTACCGCGCGGTGAGTTGGGCCAGGGTCCGGACCGCCCGCAGGACGTGTTCGGCGCGATGGTCCGCCACGGCCTCGGCGAGTCGTGCGGTGACCGCGGGTGTGACCGGCGCCCGAGCCGCGTCGACCACGCGCAAGGGCAGAGTGCGCATGGCGCCCAGCAGGCCGGCGGACGTGTAGTCGATCCGGTCCTGCTCGCCGACGACGAAGACCAGGACGCTGCGCCCGCCGATCCGTGCGGGCACGGGCGGCGCGGGGTGGGGTTCGCTCGCACCCGGTTCGCCCGCGGCGGGCAGGCCGGGTCCCGCGGACTCGAAGAACGCCTGCTCGGTGACATGTTGCGGGCCGAACTCGACGACCACCCAGCCTTCGACAGCCGGATCGGCCCGCAGGAGTGTTCGCCTGCCGAGCAGCGGATCGTCCAGGCGGAGCCCCAGGAAGCTGAATCTCAGATCCAGCAGATCTTCCGTACGTAACAGCCTGATGAGTGCCGGATTCGGATTCGAAGAGGTCACCAGCCGCTCCTGCCCAGGTGATGAGTGTCCGCGCTGGGCGACGACGGTAACCTCGGCCTCACATGTGGCTCAATATGCCAATTGAGCTGTATGGGTGATTCATATCCGATATGCATCCGAACGAGTGAGTGGCTGTCGGGTGGAAGGTTTGACGTGCGCGCCGGACTGGCGGCCGGCGCGGCGTTCGCCGCGGTGGGCACCTCTTGGACGCGTGGCCGGAGGTGTGACCACTTGGAGGTGGGGCTCGGGATCCATGTCGCGATATGGCGTTAGTCTTCTAGTCGCGCCGCTGCCTGCGTCGCGCGGGGACGTTCGACTGACCAGGACGGAAGCATGTCGGGAGAGATTTCGCCCACCGGGAAGCCCTCCGGCTCGTCGCCCGAGCTGCGAGCCTCCCATGCGGACCGGGACCGGGTGGTGGATGTGCTGCGTATCGCGGCGGGGGACGGCCTGCTGACCGCGGACGAGTTGGACGAGCGCCTGGAAGCCGCCCTGTCGGCGCGGACACTGAGCGAACTGACCACGCTCACCGCTGACTTGCCGCCCGTGTCGGCCACGTCCGGCACGACCGTGGCGGAGGTCAAGGACGTAGTCCGGATCGAACAGGTCCACAGCGGCGCGATCGAGCGCGTCGGACGCTGGGTGGTCCCGCGGAGGCTGGAGCTCGCGGTGACGTACTGCGAGATGACCCTCGACTTCACTGACGCGGTGATCACGCACGACACCCTGCGAATCGACGTGGGGATGACCGGGAAGACCCTGACGCTGATCACGAGGCCGGGTGTCGTGGTCGACACCGATGGTCTGCAACTGGTGCACAGCAAGGTCAAGTACCGCCAGAATTCGGAGAATCCCGACGCGCCGGTCGCTCTTCGGGTGGAGCTGGTCGGTACGAAGGCCTTCGGTCGCGTGGTCGTACGGCCCCGGCGTCGGACGTTCGGGCAGTGGCTGCTGCGTAGGCACTGATCCCTCCCTGCAGGCGCTCGACTCCCGTGTCGTGCACTGCCGTGAACTGTCGGTGGGGCGGGCTGTCCTTGCAGCCCTCGGCCGCCGGTGTCAGGTGTGTTCGATGGTTCCGTCGCCGGGGCGTGGAGTCGTTGCCCAGGAGGGGAGCCAGGCTGCCTCGGGGAGTGGTGTCAGGCTTCCGAAGTGGTTGATGATCGCTCGGAGTCCTGGGTGCGGATTCTCGCGGGGCAGGATGAGCGAGAGCGGGTACGCGAGCGTCGGATCCACGATCGGGATGCGGCGCAGGTCGTGGTTCGTGGGCCAGATGTACCGATCGCGCGAGCCCACGAGGGTTGCCACGTCCTCGGAGTCCGCGAGGATGTCGAGGAGGACCTCGTTGCCGAAGTTCGGTCCCGCCGCGTCGATGCGGAGGTCGAAGTCGGTGGCCAACTGATCGTAGAACTCCGCCCATTCGCTTCGCGGCGCGATACCCGGCACCCAGATCCGGTGCCGGCGTAGCTGGGCTGGTGTCAGCGTCCGTGCGGAGGCCAACGGGTGCCTCGGGCCGACGAGCAGTTCCAGCGGGGAGTCGAAGGCGTGGATCATCTGCACGTCGCGCGGCAGCGTGGCCGGGTCGGTGACCGAGCGGAACGAGGCGTCGATATCGCCTGCCTGGACGGCGGCGACCGCCAGGCGCGGGTCGTTGACCCTGAGGGTCACCACGTCGAGGTCGGTTTCGGGGTGCGACCGCCAGTAGTCGTGAAGGACGACGGCCTGTGCGGATCGCAGGCCCAGAACGTCGATCCGAAGGGCCCGCGAGCCCGGTCTGATCGCGGTGATGGCGCGATCGACACCCGTGACGATGCTCCGGGCATGCGGGAGGAAGGCTTGACCGTCGAGTGTCAGCTCCACCCCTCGGGCGGTGCGGGTGAACAACCGGACGTCCAGCTCGCGCTCCAGGGTCGCGATCCGCTTCGACACGGCCTGTTGCGTTACGCCGAGCTCGTCGGCCGCGTGCTGCAGCTGCCCGAGCTCGGCAGCACGGACGAACGATCGCACCGCCTCGGTATCCATTGATCGAGCATAGATGTGCCCAACCGATGGTTGTGGCTCGCCCGGGAGCCGGTTGTTTGATCCCGCGACGGTGCGTCCGGTGTGATTCGGCGACCCGGACATCGGAAGTCGCGAGGGAGTCGCATGCGCGTGAAGTTGGGGCGCAGTTTCGGTTGGTTGTGGTCGGCCTACGCCGTCAGTACATACGGTACGTGGCTTGCCTTCGGCGCGTTTCCGCTGATCGCGGTACAGGTGCTGCACTCGTCGGCCTTTGCCGTGTCGGTGCTGGAGGCGGCCGGACTTGCCGTCGCGGCGGTCGTCGCGTTCTCGCTCGGGCCGTGGGTCGAGCACCGGCCCAAGCGGCCGGTTATGATCGCGATGGACCTGATCCGGTTCGTCGCGGTGGCAAGCACCCCGATCGCGTATGTCCTAGGTCTCCTGTCATACGGGCAACTGCTGGTTGTCTCGGTCATCTCCGGGACCGCGAGCATCGCCTTCTCCGCCGCGTCCGGCGCGTATCTGAAGTACCTCCTCCGTGGCGATCACCTCCTTATTGCGAACGGGAGATTCGAGGGCACGAGCTGGGCGGCGACCGCGGCGGGCCCGCCCCTCGGCGGTGCGCTCATAGGTGTGCTCGGCCCGGTCGTCACGGTCATGGCCGACGCCCTCAGCTACCTGCTGTCCGCGCTCGGTGTCCTCCGCATCCGCGGAGGCGACATCGCGGCACCCCGCGACCGGACCACCAGGTTGCGCGGAGCCGACCTCCTCGCCGGCTGGCGGTTCATCCTCCACGACCGCGCACTGAGACGCCTGTTCCTCAACTCGATCCTGGTCAGCGGCCTCATCATGGCCACCGCCCCGCTCCTGGCAGTCCTCCTGCTGGGCCAATACCACTTCCCGGCCTGGCAATACGGTCTCGCCTTCGGCATCCCGGCACTCGGCGGCTTCGCGGGCGCCCGCCTCTCCGCGCGCCTCGTGACCCGCTACGGCCGATACCGGGTCATGATCGCCTCCGGCTGGCTGCGCTCACTCTTCCCGCTCGGCCTCGCGTTCGTCCGACCCGGCATACCCGGACTCCTCACCGTGATAGTCGTCGAGGGCCTGCTGATCACCTGCATGGGCATCTACAACCCGATCTACGCAACGGAACGCCTGCAGCGGACCCCCATGAACCGCACCGCCCAAGTCCTCAGCACCTGGAGCGCCACCAGCAAACTCCTGCAAGCTGCCCTGATCGTGATCTGGGGCGTCCTCGCCACACTCACCAGCCCGCTCACCGCGATCACGATGTCCGGTGTTCTCCTGCTTGCTACGCCACTGTTGCTGCCCAGGCGGATGGATTTGTCGGCTGCTGAGTCTGGGGTTTTGACGGAGGGGGTCCGGGCCGTATGAGTCACCACACCTTGCCGCGAGGCGCATCGAGCGCCTATTGGCGGTCTGGGTGCGGAGCACTACCGGCCGGCCGGGAAGCGCGTTGGCGAACCAGCCGGGGGCCACGGCGCGCGCCTCCGCGCCGTACCCGCGGTCCCCACGCTTCCGACAGCAACAGGTAACCGAGCGGCCTCCCCGACATGCGAGCAGCTCGATGAAAGGAGAAGGCCCAGGCGCTGTCCTTGTTGGGCCCTACGGACGCCATTCCTGGCGGTAGCCCGGGTGCTCGGTGTACGACTGCGCCAGCACCTTGAGTGCGTAAGCGAGGCCTGCGTGGCGTGTATCCGTCGGGGCCATGGCCTCGTACTCCCTGGCCAGCATGTCGACCAGGTCGAGCATCGGCAGGTGGCTGTCGAGGAGGGCGTCGCCACCGAAGCGGTGGGCCACCTCGGCATAGGCGTGGTTGTCCGCCATATTGCGGTCCCGGAGGAATCTCACGAGGTCGTCCATGGGCTCATCTTCGCCTACCGGCGAGCGGCATCGGCCGAGCTCAACTTGATGAGCCCGCCCGACGAGCTGGCTCTTCGACCGCGTTGCGTTGCTTGTACGCCTCCGCGTCGAAGGCCGGTGGGCGACCGCCGATGGGGGGCTTCGCCGCAGGCTGCTCGTCGGCGCAACTCGCCCGGTGGGAGGCCCTGTTGGGCGGGGCTGCAGTGTTGGCGGACTCGGGTTCGCCAGTCGGTGCCCGGTGCGTTGCGTAGACGGAGTTGGTTCAGTTTTCGGGCGGCCTGGTCGCGCGGGCGTACTCGGTGGGGGTCTGGCCGTAGTGCTTCTTGAAGGCTCGGATGAAGTGGCTGCTGTCGGCGAACTGCCAGTGGGCGGCGAGTTCCGAGACGGTCGGTCGGCCGGGCCCGGCGGTGAGGGCGAGGCGGGCTTCCTCCAGGCGACGGTGGCGGATGTAGGTGGTCGCCGACTCTCCCACTGCGGCGAAGGCCCGTTGCAAGGTGCGTACGGAGACGTTGAGTTCACGCGCCAGCATCGGTGGGGAGAGTTCGGGGTCGGCTAGTTGGCTGTCCGCGAGGTCCTTCGCGGCTTGGGCGAGTGCCGGGGCCAGGCGGGGTTCCATGTCGTCGAACCGGCTCTGCGCCACTGCCTTGGCCAGCTCGATCAGGCTGCTGTGGGCGGCGTGCACACCGGCCGGACTGAGGTCGGCCATCGTTGCGTGGACCATGTTCGCGTGGGCCGCCAGAAGGCGTATCTCGGGTGAGTCCGCCGACCCGGTCATGATCCTGTTCCCCAGCAGGGGTTTGAGCATCGTGGCGGGCAGGACCAGGACCCGCGCCGTCGTGTTGGGCACCGTCTCGAAGTGCGACGGCCGCCCGACGTGCCGGAGGAGGAACTGCCCGCCAAGAACGGTGTGTTCGCCACCATCGCGCGAGCCGCCCAACGTCCAGGCTCCGCGCCGGACGACGTACAGCCGTACCTGGTCCTCGACACCACGCGGGATGCCCGCGGTACGGACGGCCGACACACCGTGGACATCGGTGATCGCCACGTCACGAATCTTGGCGACACGGCTCTTGACCCGGAAGTCGGCGATCGTTTCCGGGCTGTAGGTCGGCTGCGGGAAGCGATCACCGATCCGCGTCTCCCACTCGCGCAGGAAGACGTCGAATCCTCGCGGTACGGCCCCCGGGACGGTGGAGTCCACGGAAAACGCACCGAGCGTTCCGTCGGCCTCCGCTCCAGTGCTGCTCATCGCAGGCCGGTCCCCTTCGTTGCTCCGCCGCCGACTTGTGGCGCATCTGTTCTGCTCGGACGCCGCGCCGGTCCAAGTGCGGGCAGTGCCAGCATTCCTAGGCTTCTGAGGGAGAAGCAAACCCGGGCCGTTCCGGGCCCGGCGCACACGAAGGACAAGAGACTCGTGAACCAAGAGAAGTCCAGCCGCGTGGCAGTCGTCACGGGTGCCGGTGCCGGCCTCGGAGCGGCGATAGCGCACCGGTTCGCCACCGACGGATACACCGTGGTGCTCGTCGGCCGTACGGAGGAGACTCTGAGGCAGACCGCCCAACAGGGCCCGGACGGCGCGGACATGTACCCCTGGGTCGGGGACGTATCGGACCTGGATGCCATCACCGCGGTCATGAACGGAGTGGCCGATCGGTTCGGACGCCTGGACGTCTTGGTCAACAACGCGGGCGTGGCGATTCCGGGCACTGTCGACCAGATCGACATGGACAGCTACCGGACCATGATGAGCACGAACGTCGACGGCGTCTTCTTCGCCTCGCGAGCCGCGCTGCCCCACCTGCGGGCGGTGCGCGGATGCATCGTCAACGTCGGGTCCGTGGGTGCCATGCGCGGCGATTGGTCCCAGGCCGCCTACAACGCGACCAAGGGCGCGCTGGCGAACCTGACCAACGCGATGGCGCTGGACCACGGCCGTGAGATCCGGGTCAACGCCGTCCACCCCGGCGTGACGCTCAGCAGCCAGTTCATCCGCGACGCACTCGCCGAGGAAACGGCCCTGCGCAGGCGTTTCGTGGATCGTGTGCCCATGGGCCGGCCGGGCGAACCGTCCGAGGTCGCCGCCGTCGTCGCCTTCCTCGCCGGTCGCGACGCCGGGTTTCTCAATGGAGTGCACATTCCCGTGGACGGAGGCCTGACCGCGTCGAACGGCCAGACGAACCTGTACGGGATCGACAACTGACTCCTCGACGGCGAGAAACCGTTCGCATACGTCAGCCCGTCGTACGGTCCTGGCCCAGGAGGGTCCAGGTCGACTCGAACCAGTCCTGCATGCTCGTGAAGAACATGGAGTCGTGCGACTGCTCGTCCTCTTCTCGGCGGTGGTACGAGAGGGTCGAGCCCAGGCCGATCACGTCCAGGGCCTCGATGTCGGTACCGTCGCTGACGGTGACCGTGCGCTCGACCACGTCATAAGTCCCGTACAGCATTACGGAGTTGTTGAGCACGTACAGCTTGCAGTGCGGGGTCAGTGGCACTCTGCGGATTTCCAGGCGGGCGTCCACGCCCGCCTGACGCAGTGCCTTGCAGCACTCCTGCATGTCCTTGAGGTGTGTGCGGGTCATCGTCTGCCAGCGTTGCCAGACCCTGTGATCGTCCGGAGCCTTGGCGCGTGGGTAGGCGAGAGGCGCGTCCTCCCAGGGAAGGAGTACGCGGACGTGCAGGCGCTCGGGTGAGATCTCCTTGGTCAGGGCCCGCTCCGTCTGGTGCCTCAAGTGGTGGGCCAGAGTTTCGGAGGTGAGCGTGAAGACGTCCAGAGACACCGTGGGTTCCTCGAACGCCGCGTCGATCAGCGGGAGGAGCAGGGCGCGACCGCGCCGCTCGGTAGCCGGCCCGGCCGGGTCGACAGAGGGGAGCCTCAGCACCCGGCTGCCGCTGCCCCGTCTTGACTCGATCCAGCCCTCGGAGTCCAATTGCCGCAGGACCCGCTGGACCGTGTCGCGGGAGACTCCGTACTCGGAGGCCAGGGACCGCTGCGGGGGCAGCATGTCACCCGGCCGGAACACTCCGTTCGCCAACTGCTCACGCAGAGCGTTGTCCACCCGGCGGAACTCCGGGCCCCTATGGTCCCCGCTTCGAGACGACACCACATACCGAATCTATCGCCTCCGCCCACCTGATGAATGGCGGTGGACGAGGCCGGGGCCGGGCTGGCGACGCGGACCACGCCCCCGCGCTTGCGTCCCGACTACGGGCCCGGCCCGCCGGATCCGCAGCAACGGATCGTCGGTCAACCAGCGTGCCCCACCCGGCCGTTCAACTTGTTCCGCCTACCGAAGACGAGCAGCGCAAGCCCAGTTCGGCCAACCGGCCCGAGGCGCTCGCACCCTGCACGCGAGGACCCTTCCGAGACTGGGCGTACCAAGTCCCGCGGCAGCGATCACGAACAGCGTTGCTGCATGCCAGCGAAGGTCAGGGGAGGATGGAATCGACATACCCTCCGTCGACCCGCAGCGCGCCGCCCGTGGTGGCGGAGGCAAGGTCGGAGCTCAGGTACACCACCATGTTGGCGATCTCCTCGGGTTCGATCAGGCGCTGGAGGAGAGACTGTGGGCGGTGCTGTCGCATGAAGGCTCGCTGAGCCTCGTCCCACGGCAGGTCGCGGTCGACGAGCTGGTAGACGAAGTCCTCGACGCCGCCTGTATGGGTCGGGCCGGCGATGACGGAGTTCACGGTGACGCCGGTCCCCGCCGCCTGCTTGGCGAAGCCTCGGCCGACCGCGAGGAGGGCGGTCTTCGACATGCCGTAGTGGATCATCTCGGCCGGGATCACCACCGCGGAGTCGCTGGCGATGTACTGGACGCGGCCCCACCCCTGCTCGGTCATCCGCGGCAGATAGGTGCGGGTCAGACGGACAGCGGCCAGCACGTTCACTTCGAAGTAGCGACGCCATTCGTCGTCCGTGATCTCCATCGGGTCCTGGGCGCCGAAGATGCCGAGATTGTTGATGAGGATGTCGACGTCCGGCAGGGCTTCCTGGGCGCCGGCGGCGCCCGCCTCGGTCGTGACGTCGGCCGCGACGGGGACGAAGTCGCCGTCCGGCACGTCGGCCTTGAGCTGTTTGATGGACTCCTCGACCCTGCCCTGGTCGCGTCCGTTGACTCCGACCCTGGCGCCGGCCCGTGCGAGTCCGGCCGCGATCGCGGCTCCGATGCCTTGGGTGGATCCCGTCACCAAAGCGGTCCGGCCTGTGAGGTCCAGGCGCATGTCATTTCCTTCCCGACGCAGGTTCCGCGGCCATCAGGCCGTCACGGCACTTCTTCTCCTCAAAGCGCCCGATCATGTCCGGAAACCTTGGGGTGGGGCAGTACGGGTGACTGCTCCCGCGCCGTCCAGACGTGCCCTGAAGGACCGCATCCGCTTCCGCATCCGCTTCCGCATCGGCATTCGCGTCCCGGCGGGCGTGGCTCAGCAGACGCTGCCTCGCCGCCTGGCCAGCCGCGACCCGGTCTGGCCTGCCCCGGTCCGTACCGGCGTGGCCGACCCGCTCGGCCGGCCACCACCAGCTCCCAGTCCTGCCCCCGCGCCGCTTCCGGTTCCGGTGAGAAACCTCACCGTGTCCTACGCGGCGTCGGGACCGTCGAGAAACCGAAGCAGCACGGCGGCCTCCGCCCGGAGCCGCGCGGCCCGGTCGGCGTGGGCGGGCGCAGTCAACTGCGCCGCAACCTCAAGTCGCTCCGCGGCCTCGGCACGCACCACATCCACCACACCGCGCTCGCTCAGCTCACACCGCGCCGCCTCGGTGGCGCCCGCACCGACCGGCGACTGCTCAAGGGCCACGCCGCGCAGCTCGGCTTCGTCCACGGGCGCCGCCTCGGCGTTGTCCAGCGCGGCAAGTGTTGACCGCAGGGCGCTCACCGCGGCCTTGTCACGGGCGCGCATCGCTTCCGGCAGTGCTTGACGCATACGAAGACGAACAGACATGCCGGTGACCTTATGGCGGGAGCCCTTGGACCCACAACGCGATATACGCACAGCTCCGGGCCCACCGCCGACTGAGGCACCCCGGGTTGGCGGGTCGGTCAGCCCCGGGCCATCGCGATGGCCCCGGAAAGCCTCTCTCCCGCCTCGTAGATCATGTATGGGACGCCGCCGTCGGTGCCGAAGGAGGGTGCCGCGGCGCGGCCGTTGTCCGGGGCGGTGCCGCGCGAGTTGTAGAAGACGCCGAGGTGGGTGCGCTTGGTGAAGTCGTTGCCGACTTCGGTGATCATGATGTCGCCGCCACTCGCCTTGTCCTTGTTGTAGACGACGTAGGTGCTGTTGTTGCGGTGGAGGAGGTGCGGGCCGCCGACGTTGACGGCGCCGACGTCGCCGTGCCGGATGAGCGGCTGCTGATCGTAGGCCCAGGTGCGGCCGTCGGCGGACCAACCCCAGTGGATGTCACGGTGGTTGGTGGTGTTGTTGAGCATGAAGACCATGACGTAGCGGGCGCCGCGTGAGGGCAGGTCGTGGCGGAAGACCCGGGCGTACGACGTCTCCGTGGTGCCCGCCGGGAGCATGGACGTCGACAGCACGACCTTGTCGTACGTGAAGTGGATCCCGTCGGTCGAGCGGGCGAGGCGGGTCGTGGTGTTCTCTCCGTGGAAGTACAGCCAGAACTCCTTGGCGTCCTGGTTCCAGAGCACATGGGGGGACGAGACATGGCTGACGGAGTAGTGCGGTGACCACTTGTTGGAGACGATCGGGTTCGACGGGTACTCCGTGAACGGCCCTTCCAGCGAGTTGCCGTATGCCAGGCAGATGCCGCCGGGCGCGTCGTGCGGCGCGTAGTACAGGTAGTAGCGGCCGAGCGGGGAGCTCAGCTTGTCGTAGACGCCTCTGATGCAGGGGAAGATGATCTCGCCGGTCGGGTTGTACTTCAGCTTGGACGGTGTCAGAAGGGTGCGGACGTAGGTGTAGTTGGGGAATCCGCCGGGCGCCGCGGCCGCGGGCTGGGACCCCAGGGCCGTCCCGACGGTGAGGGCGGCTCCGGTGGCGGCGGTGGCGCGCAGGAAGAGACGTCGGTCGGGGTGTTGCTCCTGCATGGTGGCTCCAATGACAGAAGGTGTGTGGCTCGGAGGGCCCGAACGGGCCCGCGCTCAGAGGTAGGTGGCCGCGGTCACGCACAGCCCGCCGAGGGCGACCGCCCAGACGTACGGCAGCGTGCGCACCATGACCTGTTGGGGAGAGACGCCCGCGTACTGGGCGCTCCACACGGTCTGTGTGCTGGTGGGGTCGGCGACGCCGAAGACCTGGTTGTACGAGGTGGCCATGCCCAGGACGGCGACCGCGGGGTAGATCCCGGCGGCGATGAGGACGCCGGCGATGCCCGCGCCGAGCCCGAACACGTTGAGGGGGCCGCGGTAGAGGCACAGCGGGACGAGGAGCGTGAAGACGAGGACGAACACCACGGGGTTCTGCGGGCTGACGGCCTTGACGAGCGGTTCGAGTGCGTCCACGGCGCCGGGCAGTTTCACGGCCGCGAGCAGGATGCCGATGGCGATGAACAGCACGAGCGGCGGGGCCGCCACCTCGAAGCCGCCGTACAGGGTGCGTAGCAGTCGCTTGTTCATCTTGCCGGGCCTGGTCGTGGTGACCAGCGCGTACAGGACTCCCGCCAACAGCGAAGGAATGATGGCGAGTTCGAAACCCAGGGCGAGAACGAGCGGGACGGCGGGGGCGAGCAGCGCGTACCAGGGCGCGTCGCCCAGCTCCGCGCGACGTGAACGAGGCTTCGCGCCGGAGGAGCCGGGAGAGCCGGGGGAGTCGACGGACTTGAGCGACCAGGCGTGCTCCGTGCCACGCCGTCGCGTCTCGACCAGGACGAACGCGAGAGCGGCGGCCAGGGCGAACGGGAAGAGCTTCACCATGAAGCCGCGCACGGTCGGGATCGGCAGTTCCAGCGCGGTGGAGAAGAACTGCCACAGCGGCAGCTCGAAGGGGATGCCCACGGCGATGCCCATCAGCACCGTGCCCGCGGCGGTCACCTTGGGCACGCCGACGGCGATCATGGCGGGGATGCCGATGATCCCGGCGAGCATGGCGGCGGGTGCCGAGCCGGTCACCGTACCGACGAGTGCGGACACGGCGAGGACGCCGAGGGCCACCACGGTCGGGCGGTCACCGCCGAACTCGACGATCTTGCGGACGAGCGTGCCCGCGATGCCGGTCTCGTCGAGGAGTTTGCCCAGCCAGGACCCCAGAATGATGGCGATCATGGTGGCGGCCAGGGCCGGCGCGCCTTCCTGGAGAACGGTGTCCAGCACGCTGTTCTTGCCGGTGAACGGCGCCCCGGCGAGAAAGGCGATGGCGACGGCGAGCAGGGCCAGCGCGAAGGCGGTGGGCAGTCTGCGGGTGAGCATCAGGGCGACGCCGGCCGCCATGACGAGAAGGATGACGACACCCATGGGTCACTTCTCTCTTCCGGGCCGGGTGAGTTCCGCGCGAAGCGCGGCGGTGAGGAGCAGGGGGCCCCGACCGAGTCCGCAGACGGTTCGGGCGTAGGCGTGCGCCGCGACCTCCTCGGCGCCGGCGACATGACCGGCCATGCGGCGGCGTCCCAGGCGCAGCACGGTGTGGTCTAGCGCCTGCTTGAGTGCGGCCTTCGCGGGGCCGTGGTGGAGGTGGGCGTGCACCGCCTCGTGGGCCAGCGCGGCCGCGCGCACCGAGCCCGTCGGGTACCAGGCACGCCAGCCGCGGGCGTCGACCAACTCCTCGGCGAGGGCGAGCGTGTCGGTGTACAGCTCGACCGTCGGGGGCCGTGACGTGTAGCGCGCGAGCAGCATCCGCTCCAGCCCGTCGTCCCGCTCGACCACGCGTGCCGTGGACGCAACGGGCGCGAGCCGGGAGCCGAACTCGTCGGCCCTGCGGGCCCATTGGCGCAGCAGTTCGCGGTCGCGGCCCTCGTGGGTGGGGGTGGCGGCCAGCAGTCGTACGGCCCACTCGATGTCGTCGACGGCCGCGAGATCCGTCGACGCCTCGCCCCCCAGGGCGAGTTCGGCGGCCGTCATGACCGTACCTCCAGCACCGCGACCACCGGCTCGTCGGCCGCTCGGGCGCGCAACTCGCTGCGGGCCAGCGCCAGTAGAGGCTGGGGGTCGAGGACGCCGGACAGGTCGGCGATACGGGCGCCGAGCAGCAGCCGCAGGGCAGGAGCGCGCACCCCGCCGTCGCCGTACGAGGTGGATTCGCCGACCAGCCGCGCGAGGACCTCCGGGGCACCGGCCACGGTGGTGGTCTCCACGTGGGCGTCGGCGGCGTGGTGGCGTACGACGCCGTCCACGTCGACGATCCGTATAGGGCGGCGGGTCGCGCGCAGGCGGCGGCGCGTCTCGGTGCCGTAGACGGTGTGGGCGGCGGTGCCCGCGAGGACGTGGACCGCCGCGGGGTCGGTCTTGAGGCTGGCCGCAGCGGCCCGGAGCCGCTCGGTGTCGTCGGCGCGGTGGGACCGGTCCTGGGTGCGCAGTTCGGTGGCGCCGGTCGCGACCGCGCGCACGGTGTTGGTCTGCGGGTCGACGGTGACCTCGACCTCGACACCCTCGGCGGCGGCGCCCTGGGCGACGACCGCCCGCTCCGCCTCGGCCCGTACGGCGAGGATCTGTTCCTGCGTGGCACCGGGCACGATCCGCTCGACCTGTTCCCGGACGAGGGCGAGGGCGACGCCGATGGGGCTGATGACCTCGTTGTGACGGGCGATCCGCCCCTCCATGTCACTGCTGAGGGCGAGGTGCGGGGTGACGGACGCGGCACCGCCGCCTCCGCCGACGAGGATCGCCGTGTCCTTGTCGAGGCGGTAGTCGCGGATCATGGCGTCCACCACCGTCTTCACCTGCGCGATTCCCGCGTCGAGGATCCGTGTCGCCGCGGTCGCGACGTCGGTGCCGAGATGGGCGGCCAGCGGCGCGATCGCGGCACGCGCGCTCTGGGGGTCGCAGCGGGCGAAGTCGCCCTCGGGGACACGGCCGAGGGCATTGGCGGCACAGGTCAGGGTGACGGCGAACCGCCCGCCCGCCGCGTCGATCACGGCGTAGTCGGCGGGGTCGCCGTCCATGGGCCGGACGGTGTCCACCTTGGCGTCGCGCAGTTGGTCGGGGGAGGCGAAGCAGGCGTACGGCAGCCCCGCGATGTGAGCGCTGCGCGGTCCCACCCCCGTCACGCGGCCGCCGCCGATCCGCACCATGGAGCCACCGCCGACACCGACCGTGCGCACGTCGAGGGCGCTCAGATACGAGGTCTTGCCGAGGATGGTGGCGTGCCGGACGGCGACCTTGCCGCGGCGTACGACGCTGATGTCGGTCGAGGTGCCCCCGGTCTCAAGGAACACGCCCTCGCTCACCCGCTCCTGCATCAGAGCGCCCGCGACTCCGGCAGCCGGTCCGGACAGGACCGTCAGGAGCGGTCGGCGGCGCATCTCGTCGAGCACCATCACGCCTCCGTCGCAGCGCATCACCATCAGCGGCGCTGTCACGCCCGCCTTGGTGATGGAGGCGTCGACGAGGTCGGCGGTGGCCAGCATCCGGGGCAGGATCGCCGCGTTGACGACGGCGGTGCGGGTTCGTTTGTGCAGCCCGTACAGCGAGGTGATCTCATGTGCGGCGGTCATCGGCAGCCCGTACGGCCGTGCCGTGTCCAGGACGGCCTGCTCGCCCTCGGGACGGTCGACGCTGAACGGCTGGCTGGCGACGAGGACTTGAGCGCCGTCGCCCTTCAGCTCCTCGACGGCGTGGCGGACAGCGGCCGTGTCCTGAGGGTCCGTGACATGCGCGTAGGCCAGCGGAAGCCTTTTGCCGGGGGTGAGTTCGAGCTTGCCGAACGACGCGAGGCGGCGGGTGAGCACCGCCGCGGGGCCGGTCCCGATGCCGATCAGTCCGACGGTCGCCACGTCGCCCTCCAGGAGGGCGTTGGTGGCCTGGGTCGTGCCGTGCGCCAGGAAGGCGACGTCGGCCGGGGCGCAGCCGGTCTGCTCCAGGAGCCGGTCGAGTGCCTCGACGATGCCGTGTGCGACGCCGTCCTCGTGATGGTGGCTGGTGGGGACCTTGACCTGCCCGAGGAGTTCGAGGGTCGTGGCGTCCACGGCTACGGCGTCGGTGAAGGTTCCGCCCACGTCGATGCCGACGCGGATGCGGGGTGTGTTCATATCCGTGCACCTCCTTGTGCTGGATCGGTTCGCGCGGGCGATGGCCGGGCGGGCGGATGGATCCGCCCGCCCGAACTCCCTCCCAGGCGGGGGTCGTTCAGTAGCCGCGTACGTCCGGCCAGTGGCGTTGCACTCCGTCGCGGTCGAGCAGCCGCGCGAACTCCTCGAACCGCTTGTCCTCGGCCTGCACCTGGTGCGGCTCGACGTCCTCGGCCACGCAGTGCGCGGCCAGGGCACCGGCGACCTCGCCCACGTTCCACTCCACCGGGTGGAGGCGGTAGCAGCCGTTGGTGATGTGCGTGGTGCCGATGTTCTTGCCGGCGGGCAGCAGGTTGCGCACCCGGCGCGGCACGAGTGCGCCGAGCGGGATCTCGAACGGCACGGACCCGATGTCGATGTAGTTGTCGCCGCCGGTCGAGGGATGCAGGTCGATGCGGTAGCTGCCGACGCCCACCGAGTCGCGATGCCGCGTGCCGCCGCGTGGGCCGACGATGTCGATCGCCACGTCGTGCTCGGTGACCGTGGTGACGGCCTTGATACGCCGGGACTCACGGACGTACGCCGCCTTGGCCAGGCCGTCCGCCGTGCCGGTCACGTCCGGGCGGATCCGCAGTCCCGGGAAGCCGGTCCCGCCGTCCGCGCGCGGCGCCTCGGTCTGCAGCCAGTGCAGCAGCGACAGCGACAACTGCCGTGCCTCACGCAGCGCTTCGGCCTCCTGACCGATGTACGGCTTGAGCCAGTAGTCGTTGAGCGGCCAGTTGACGAGCGTGATGTCGGAATCGAAGGCGCCCGGCGCGTGCAGCTTGCGGGCGAGGATACGACGGAAGCCCCACAGCTCCTTGTCACCGGCGTCGGCACTCTGGTCGGCGGAGACGCTGAGCGGGTCGAGGGCCGGATTCGGTACGAAGGTCCGCGGCACCGCCTCCAGCGTGCGCGGGTCGGGGGCCTCGAAGCCCAGCAGCGGGCCCGGCCAGAACGAGGGCCGGTGGTCGCGCCAGAAGTCGAAGTCTTCCGGGCGGTCGATCGTGTGGTCCTCGCCCTCGTGATGGGAGAGCGCGAAGCAGACCGTGATGCCCTGCTGGTTGAGAGGCTGAGCCTCGTCGGGGGCGTGCGGCTCGTCGAACTCGGCCTGCGCTTCGGCCCCGTTCGCGTGCTCGACACCCGCGAGGTCGAGGAGTTCACCCGTCTCGGTGGCGTCCAGGACGTAACGCGCGGTGAGGGTGCGATGTGTCCCGTCGCGCAGGTCCTTGAGGGTCACCGACCGTACGACATCGTTGTCGGACTCGGCGGAGATCGGCCGGTGCTCGGTGAGTACGGTCAGCCGTCCCGCCGCTCGGTGGGGTGCGAGCATGCCCTCCAGGACGGCGAGGGCGGCCTTCGGCTCGTGGCAGAGCTTGCTGACGCGGCCGGCTCCCGGGTTGAGGTCGGTGAGCGCCAGGGCCTCGGCCCGCAGCGGGTACCAGTGGCGGTAGTACCTCCGGATCTCCTCGCGCATCCGCCGGTACGAGGCGGTCGTGCCGAACCTTTCCACCCACGGGTGCTCGTCGGGCGGTACGGCCTGGCTGGTGAGCTGGCCGCCGATCCAGTCCGTCTCCTCGGTGAGCACGACGCTGCGTCCTGCCCGGCAGGCGGCGAGTGCGGCGGCCACACCACCGAGGCCGCCTCCCACGACGAGGATGTCTGCTTCGGGTATCACGCTTCTCCTTGCTGCTGGATCAGGGGCACAGGGGGTGAGGCCGGTACGGACCGTGCTCAGGGACGGGCACGCGGCGGTGCGGTCGTCGGGCCCGGGCGGAAGACGCAGCTGACGAGTGGTTCTCGTGCCTCCTCGCCCGCGACGAGCGCGGCCAGCAACCGCACGGCGGCAGCACCCAACTGCGGGCGGGGGATGTCGAATCCGGTGGGTTCGGGTTCACTTGCCAGGTCGGCGGGCGGGCTGCCGAGCAGGGCGAGGGACACCTCTCCGGGGCAGTCGAGGCCCGCCTCGCGCACGGCGGAGAGCAGGCTTCGCCAGGCCGCCCCGGTGTCGGTCTCCTCGGCGACGAAGGCCGTCACTCCTTCATCGACCCAGGCGCGCAGCCGTTCGGGGCTGAGCTCCCGCTGCGGATCCGCGGACCGGAAGACGGCTGTGGGCCCGGAGGGCAGACCCGTTGCTACCAGTCCTTCCAGGAAGCCGCGCTGACGGTCCGTCGAGGCGGGCGCGTCGTCGTCCTCACGGACGAGGACGATGCGCCGATGCCCCAACTCGGCCAGATGGCCCACGACTTCACGCGTGGCCTCGACATAGTCCGCGCCCACCCAGGCCACGCCCTCCAACTCCTCGCGGCGGCCCAGGTGCACGACCGGGAAGCCGTCCTCGACCAGCCGTTTGAGCTCCGCCCGGGGCGTGTGCCGACCGATGAAGAGACAGCCGTCGGCGAGCCGGACCCGGCTCAGGGCGTCGGGACCCGTGGCCCCCGCGCCGCCGGTGCTCGACCCGGTGAACAGCACCAGGTCGTAGCCGAGCGCCGCCGCCTCGCGCTCCACGCCGACCAGGAAGGGGTAGTACGAGTGCTGCACATCGGTCGGGAACGTGGCGGTGAAGCTGAAGACACCGAGCAGGTTGTTGCGGGCGGCGGCCAGTCGCCGGGCGGCCGGATCGGGCACGTAACCGAGGCTGCGGGCCGCCTCCAGGACCCGCTGCCGGGTCTCCTCGGAGATGATGCGTCCCTTGCCGTCGGGCTTCGGGGACAGCACCAGGGACACGGTCGCCTGCGACACCCCCGCGAGCCGGGCCACCTCGGCCTGCCGGGGCCGCGACGTACGACCGGCCGGAGCGGGCGTACGTCCGGGCCGCTTCCTGGGTTCCACAGTGCTTCTCTCCTCCGGGCAGCGCTTGGTGCTGTTGCCGACAGCGCGTTAATGCGTATTACCTAATGCGCATTAACGAGAGGTTGCACCTCCCGGCCCGGCGGGTCAAGGCATGGGACAGAAGTGCCGTGATGGAGAGCGGCACCCGAAGGCCCGTGGCGGCGAGGGTTCCGGTGTGACGTGGATCACTGCTGTGGGAAAACCTGTCGCCCGGGCCGGGCGTCTAGCAGGTGTGAGATCAGTCAGAGCAGCGCTGCACGAGGTGGACGAGGAGCGTCTCGTCCGGCTGGTGGCAAAAGGCGACCGTGCCGCGTTCGAGGAGCTGTACCGGCGTACGTCGCCGTGGATGGCGGTGCGGCTGCGCCGCCGGTGTATCGACGAGCAGATCGTCGCGGAGGTCATGCAGGAGACCTACCTGGCCGTGTGGCGCGCCGCGGGTGCGTTCGCCGGAACCGCGGTCGGGGGGACGGCCACCGGTTGGCTGTGGACGATCGCGGCGCGCCGCCTCGTCGACGCGTTCCGGCGCAGGGCTCACCACGCGGAGCCGCCGCAGGCCGCCGCTCCGCCCGACGTGGCGCCCGCCGCCGAGGAGTTGGCGCTCGCGGACACCGTCGGCGGTGATGTCGGGGACGCGCTGCGGTGCCTCGCGCCGGAACTGAGACAGGTACTGCAGGCCATGGTGCTCGACGGGCTGTCCGTCCGGGAGACCGCGGTCCTGCTCGGGCTGCCCGAGGGCACGGTCAAGACCCGTGCCCGCCGGGCCCGTATCGAGATGCGGAGGGCGCTGGCATGAGTGTCGAACACGCGTCGAAGCGGATCATCGAGGGGTACGTGCGCGGCGGCGCGGACCTCTCCGCCGACGAGGTGTGGGCTGTGGAGGCGCATCTGGAGATGTGCCGGGAGTGCCGTGACCGGTTGTCCGCCGCTGTCGGCGCGGGGGCGCCCGCCGTGGCGTCGCTCGTCGACACCGTGTGGTCCGGCCTCGAACCCCAACTCGCGGTCACTGCCACGATGCCGCGCCGACGGCGCTGGTCGGCGCCGCTGGCGAGGTGGATGACGCCCACGATGGTGCCGTGGCTGGCCATGGTCGTGGGCGTGACGCTGCTGGCCCTGCTGTTCGACCTGTCCGACACCGGCTCCGGCGAGGTGTCGCTGGTGCTGCTGGTCGCTCCGGTCCTGCCCGTGCTCGGCGTCGCGGCGTCCTGGTCGCGCGGTCTGGACCCGGCGTACGAACTGACGACCTCCGTGCCCAGGGCCGGGCTCTATCTGGTGCTGCGGCGCACCGCGTCCGTTCTTGCCGTGCTGGTCCCCGCGCTGCTGGTGGGCGGATGGGTGACGGGGGTGATGGTGGCCCAGTGGCTGCTGCCCTGTCTGGCCTTCACAGCCACGACGCTGGCGCTCGGCGGTGTCGTCGGTGTGACCCGCGCCGCCGTCGTGCTGGCCGCCGTGTGGGCCGCCGTGGTCGTGGCGCCGACCCTGGCCACCAGCCGTACGACCTTCGCCCTGCAGACGGACGGCCTGCCCGTGTGGGGGCTGATCCTCGCGCTCGGTATCGGTGTCGTGGTCGCCCGCAGAGGGGCGTACACCGTGCTGGGAGCTCATCAATGACCATCGGAAAGAACATGGGAAAGGAACACCACATGACGTCCGCCGTGAGCGCGGCCGACATCGCACCGACGGCCTACGCCTGGCAGATCCAGGCAACCGGGCTGAAGGTCAGGGTCGGCAGGAAAAGGATGGCCGTCGACGGCCTCGACCTGTCGCTGGGCACCGGCGTACACGGGCTCCTCGGCCCCAACGGGGCGGGCAAGACCACCCTCATCCGGACGCTGGCCACCGTGCTGCGTCCCACCGAGGGCAGCCTGGAGCTGCTCGGCGAGTCCGTGGGCGGCATGCGCGAGCACCGTGCGGTACGCCGCCGAATCGGCTATCTGCCGCAGGAGTTCGGCTACTACAAGCGCTTCACGGTGCGTGAGTTCATCGAGTACATGGCGTGGCTGAAGGAGGTGCCCAAGGCGGACATCCCCGCGGCGGTGCAGCGCGCCGTGGAGCGGGTGGGCCTGGCGGACCGCGCCGACGAGAGGATGAAGGCCCTGTCGGGCGGCATGGTGCGCAGGGTCGGCATCGCCCAGGCCATCGTCAACGACCCGACGATCCTGCTCCTCGACGAGCCGACGGTCGGCCTGGACCCGGCACAGCGGCTGCGTTTCCGCGAGCTGCTGCAGGAGTTGGGTACGGACACCTGCGTGCTCGTCTCGACCCATCTGGTGGAGGACGTCGCCGCCGCCTGCACCGACGTGGTGCTCTTCGCCGAGGGCCGGCTGGTCTTCCAGGGCCCTCCGGACGAACTGGCCTCGGCGGGCGGCCCCGAACACGTGGGTGACAGCCCGCTGGAGCGCGGCTACTCGGCCCTGCTGGCCAACCCCGAGCAGGGAAGGGGCACCTGGTGAACAGCCGCGTCCTGCGTATCGAGTTGAGGCGTTCGGTCGCCCCGTGGGCCGGCGTCGTGGTCCTGGCACCGGCGCTGGCGTTCCTGTTCCTGCTGAACGGCGCCTGGTGGAGTGGCACCACGGCGTGGACGGCCCAGTGGACACCACTGGCCCTGTGGACCCGCTCCCTGCTGTTCTACCTGTGGCCGCTCGCCGTCGGGCTCGGGGCACTGCAGGGACTGCGCGACCACCGCTCGAAGATGTCCGAGCTGCTGACGAGCACCCCGCGGCCCGCCCGGCACCGCGCTGCCACCCTGGCGGGCGCGACGGCGATCACGCTGGCCTCGGCCTTCGCGTTCCTGGTCCTCGTGGGTGGGGTCCAGGTGCTCGCGCACACCGAGTACACGCACCTCGGGTGGCTGCCGATCTCGCTGGTGGGGACACTCTTCCTCGTCGCGGGGGCCGTGCTGGGCATGGGGGCCGGGAGAGCCCTGCCGTCCCCGCTCACCCCGCCCGCGCTGGCCATGGGCGCCTTCGTGTTCACGGCCCTGATGCACATGTCGCTGGGCCGGACGGAGACGGACACGGCGGACGGGTTCACGAACTCGGAACCGAACCGGGTCTCGCTGCTGTCACCGACGGTGGAAGACGCGCGCGAGGCGTTCGTCACGCTCTCCGCCTCCGTGCACGTCGGACAGACGCTCTGGCTGCTCGGCATGGCCGGGACCGGCTTCGCGCTGCTGGTCGCCGTGACCCCGCGCGCCCGGCTGACCGCCCTGACGCCCGTCCTGGCCGGCGCGGCGATCGCCCTGCTTATCCTCCCCGCCGACGCGCGCCGGATGTACGTCGTCGACGAGGCCGCCGCGGAGCTGGTGTGCGACGGCCCGGTGTGCGTGACGAAGACGCAGCAGGCACGACTCGCGGACCTCGCGGGTCCCGGCAAGGAGGCGTTGCGCTGGCTGCACGGTGCCCTGGGTGATCAGGCGCCGGTCTCGATCCGCGAGAACACCGCCGTACTGCCGGAGGGCTCCACGCCGCAGTGGTCCCGCGAGACCGTGCTCCTCGACTTCGACGACTCCATCGTCGCCGCTGCGAAGGGCGAGGAGCTGACCCGGGCCCTGATCGCCAAAGGCATGGTGCCAGGGTGCACTCCCGTCGGCTGGAGCGGCTTCGGGGGAGATGAATTCGCGCAGACCGTCGCGGTCGGCTGGGTCCTGGGGGACCTCAAGCCGCTCGGCGGTACGCCGGCAAATATGCGTCGCGAGGTCGAAGCCGAGACCCGACCGGTGTGGAAGGAACTCAAGGCGCTTCCACGGGCAGAGCAACTCTCGCGGATCAAGGCGATGCGCGCCGTCGCGCTCTCCTGCGAGGGCGACCCGTTCGAGGTGCTGTCCGGCGGTTCGTCCCGGTGAGATGGCTGACGCTGTACGCGCGCTCGCGTCGGATACCCGCTTCGCTCGCCGCGGTGGTGATCGGCGCGCTGGCGGTGTGGGCACTCGCCCGGGACGAGGGCGCGGGGCCCGGTGATCCCAGGCTGCCCGTGCTCGTCCTCGCCACGGGGGTGATGGCCTTCTCGGTCGGGCTCGGCGGGCAGGACCTCGCGCTGGACCGGACGGCCGCGATCCGCTGGGTGCCTCGCAGAGCGGCGCATGTGCTGCTCTGCGGCGCGGTCGTCGCCGCGGTGCTGCTGACGGTGCAGAGCATGGGCGCGTCCATGGCCACCACCGCGTTCGTAGTCCGGGACAGCGCGGGCCTGATGGGGCTGGCCGCCCTGGGCGCGGCGATCTCGGGCGGCCAGTACGCCTGGACGCTGCCGTTCGCCTGGCTCTTGTTCTCGTTCTTCGCCCCGCCCCCGACGAGCGCGCCGATGGAGGTGGCGATGTGGATGCTGCTGCCTCCCGGCACGGCATCGGGCACCTGGACGGCCCTGGTCCTCACGGTCGTCGGCACCGCGGCCTACGCCGTCGCGGGACCGAGACGGTAGCCGGACCCCGATACCTCGGACCGGGAGTCACCATCGGGCTACGTCGGCAGGTTGATCGCGGCGACGCCGCGATCGTGGCAGCCGTCCTGGTCGCACGGTCTGCCTACTGGGGGCCGGGTTCTGTCCTGGCCACGTACACGGTGTTGGTCGAGGTGCCGCCTTGCAGGGGATTGTCGAAGTCGACGACATGGGCCGCTGATTGCGGGAAGACCTCCCCGAGTACGGAGGTGAACTCCTTGTCCGGCGGGTCGTTCGACCACAGGGCGAACACCCCGTCGGGTCGGAGGTGTTCGGCGAGAGCGCGGAGCCCGGCAGGCTGGTAGAGCGCCGCGTGGCGCGGGTGGAGCACATGGCGTGGCGAGTGGTCGACATCCAGCAGGATGGCGTGGAAGCGGCGGCCCGGCTCCTTCGGGTCCAGACCGGACGAGTCGGCCGCCATCGCGAAGAAGTCGCCCTGAACCAGGCGGCAGCGGGCGTCCGAAGCCAGCCGGGCGCCGAGCGGGACCAGGCCCCGCTGATGCCAGTCGATGACTTCGGCGAGCGTTTCGATCACGGTCAGCGAGCGCACCCGCGGGTCGTCCAGCGCAGCCTCGGCGGTGTACCCGAGTCCGAGTCCGCCGACCACGACGTCCAGTTCGGTGTCCGGCAGCATCGCCAGTCCGAGTTCCGTAAGCGCGATCTCGCCGGCGGTGAAGAGGCTGGACATCAAGAACTCGTCGCCGAGCTTCACCTCGTACACATCGGTGCCCGATGCCGGGTCGCGTCGGCGCCGCAGACTGATGTCGCCCATCGCTGTCGGGCGCCAGTCGATCTCCTCGAAACGCGCGCTCATCCGTTTTGCCTTTCTGAGGCACCGTCGGTGCCGGAAGTCGGTGCCTGGAACGCCGCTTCGCGCGGGCCTGGAACGCCGCTCCGCGCGGGTGTGGATACAGGCGCGAAACCGTCCCTTCCCGCCGCCGGCAAAGCAGCCGGCGGGCAGGGCAGGAGCGGGGAAGGAGGCAGGTCAGGCGTCGATGATGACCGGGATGATGAGAGGCCTGCGGCGGTGGGTACGGAAGGCCCAGTTCGCCACGGCGCGGGCGATGAGCTGCTCCAGCTGGTGTGCGTCGCCGACGCCTTCCTGCGCCGCGGTCGCCAGAGTCTTCTCGATGACAGGGATGACCGGTTCGAAGGTGGTGTCGTCGTGGACGAACCCGCGGGCCAGGAAGTCGGGGGTCTCGGCGAGGGCGCCCGTGTCGGCGTCGACGATCGCCACCACGGTGACCACGCCTTCCTCCGCGAGGGTGAGGCGGTCCTTCAGGGACGCCTCGGTGGCGCCGCCGACCTCCATACCGTCCACGTAGACATTGCCCGCGGGCACCTTGCCGGTGATCGACGCACGCCCGTCCACGAGGTCGACGACGACGCCGTCCTCGGCGATGACCACCCGCTCCGGATCGACCCCCGTACGGATGGCCAGGTCGGCGTTGGCCCGCAGATGGCGCCATTCGCCGTGCACGGGCATGACATTGCGGGGCTTGACGATGTTGTAGCAGTAGACGAGCTCACCTGCGCTGGCGTGCCCGGAGACGTGCACCTTGGCGTTGCCCTTGTGGACGACATGGGCGCCCCACCGGGTCAGCCCGTTGATCACCCGGTAGATGGCGTTCTCGTTGCCGGGGATCAGGGAGCTGGCGAGCAGGACGGTGTCGCCCTTGCCGATGCGGATCACGTGGTCGCGGTTGGCCATCCGGGACAGCGCCGCCATCGGCTCACCCTGGGATCCGGTGCACACCAGGGTGATCTTGTGGTCCGCGAGCTTCTCCATCTCCTTGGTGCTCACGACCAGGCCGCTGGGAACCTTCAGATACCCGAGGTCACGGGCGATGCCCATGTTGCGGACCATGGAGCGGCCCACGAAGGCGACCTTGCGGCCGTGCTGGTGCGCGGCGTCCAGGACCTGCTGGATACGGTGCACATGGCTGGCGAAACTGGAGACGATGACCCGGCGCGGGGCGGTACGCATCACCTGCTCGATCGCCGGGTTCAGCTCGCGCTCGGAGGTGGTGAAGCCGGGGACCTCGGCGTTGGTGGAGTCGGTGAGGAAGAGATCGACGCCTTCCTCGCCGAGGCGGGCGAAGGCGCGCAGGTCGGTGATCCGGTCGTCCAGCGGGAACTGGTCCATCTTGAAGTCGCCCGTGTGCAGCACCATCCCTGCTCCGGTACGGATCGCGACCGCGAGGCTGTCCGGGATGGAGTGGTTGACCGCCACGAATTCGCAGTCGAAGGGGCCGAAGCCGCGCCGGTCGCCCTCACGTACCCGCACCGTGCGCGGCCGGATTCCATGCTCCTTGAGCTTGGCCTCCAGGAACGCCAGCGTCAGCTTCGAGCCCACGACAGGGATGTCGGAGCGCTCGCGCAGCAGATACGGCACGGCGCCGATGTGGTCCTCGTGGCCGTGGGTGAGTACCACGGCGACGATGTCGTCCAGGCGATCACGGATCGAGGTGAAATCCGGCAGGATCACGTCCACGCCGGGCTGTGTCTCTTCGGGGAACAGCACGCCGCAGTCGACGATGAGCAGCTTGCCGGCATGCTCGAAGACGGTCATATTGCGGCCGATCTCACCCAGACCGCCCAGGGCGACGACCCTCAGCCCTCCTTCAGGCAGGGGAGGGGCGGCTTTGAGTTCGGGATGTGGATGGCTCATATTCCGACGTTACCGGAGAGTCCGCCGAGGTGATCCACTGGCTGCCCCGACCAGCGGGTTCGGTACGGCGCCGCTGAGGGAGTCGGCGAGCGGAGCGGGGCTGCTTCGGCAGCGGACGGGACGGTCGTGTACGCACGCGTATGGACCCGTATCACCGGAGTATGTGCCACCCGGTGGACCCCTGGTTGAATCGCCTCGGGTTGGTGATCAATTCAGGGCAGCCGTAAGGAAACCGACTGCCCTGCCGTCGTCGTCGGCGGCCGTGGCGAACCGAGCCTCAGCGGTGTCCGTTCCCGCCCACACATTCTGACCCGCCTCCGGGAAGGCCCCCGTGACCGATGAGACCTGGCATTTTCCCCCCGATCTCAGGGGCACCTTCGAACCCGAAGGGCTCACCCCCGGGCAGGCCGATGAAGCGCTCGCCTGCGCCTGGGAATATGTGCGAACGATAGTCCCCGCCTACACGAACCGTGCGCGATACATCGCGCTCGCACGCCTCACGGCCATTTCCACCGTGACGGAGTTCAGGGGCGAACACATTTCCCCTTTGGCTTCTCCAATCATTGCGGGATACGACACGGGTGAACTGCTGGCCACACTCTTCGCCGGGACCGCCGTCGACGAGACCATGGCCCGCGAGTACTACTCCTCAATCCTGATCACCGCCGAGAAGTCCTCCCCACACGGGAACGCCGAACTCCTGAGCCGCTACACGGCAGCGATCGCCCACAGCCCCGCTCAGTGGTTTCGAATCCGAGACTGCGACGCCCAGGCCCGTCTCTTCATCGCCGCCTCACTGGCCTGCAACAACATCGAAGACGCTTGGCTGACCGAGGAGCAGAACCAGATCCTCACCGAAATCTGCGACGCCATGTACGACGCGGTGGCCTATCACAAACACCGGGCCGAAGGCGAAATCTGCAACACCTTCGCCTACGCCCACCCCAGCCTCCGCCAAACCACCTATCGCACCTATCGCGAGACACTCTGGAATATCGACGCCCACTGGGCCGACACCCCCGAACGCACTCCAGTCGTCAATTTTCTCCGCAACATTGCCGGCCCCATCCACATGACAATGCGCCGCTACCGATTCGTCGAGGACAGCCTCACGATCGGGAATCCGGAAACAGCCCAGACTGTCGACCAGGCACGCGAGAACGTCAAACTCTGGTACCGCATCAGCTCGACCCCACAGAACAACAACCACTACCGGGAAATCCTCGCCAGCCAAGATCGAGTACTGTTCCCCGGATTCGCGGCGATGCTTGAGGAAGCCGGACAAACCTGCCCTGACTGTCAATATCCTTCCCGATACACACCCTCACCCGCTCAATTCGCAGGCGTCCCTGTGTGCACTGCGCACCAGGAGGAATTTGGTGCTCACCTCGCAGAACTCCCCGGACGCGCTCGGCGCGTGCTCGGACTGTGAACTGCGGTCGCGTCAGTCCGTCACCCGTACCACCACCGTCGCCCCCGCCCGCACCGTCGGCGTCGCGTATGTGTACGTCACGCCGCCGACCGTCTTGGTGCGCACGCGCTGCGGGACACCGTTGACCTCGATGTTCTTGTGGACCCCGGGGAAGCGGGCCTCCCAGCGGTAGGCGCCATGGCGGGCGTTGTTCGTCAGCCTGGTCTTCGTCGCGCCGTCGTGCCGCACGGTGATCGTGCTCGTGCCGATGGGCACGTCCGCGGCCTGGAGCCACTTCATGCCCGACGGCAGCCGCGACTGCGTGGTCACCGTGCGGTTCGCCGCGTCCGGCGCGATGCCCATCAGGCCCTCGACGGTCTGACTGACCAGGGTGAACGACACCTCGGGGTAGTCACCGTTGGGGCCCTGGCTTGAGTTGACGTGCTGGAGCTCCCGCTGGCCGTAGATCTTCCTCATCCACGTCCAGGCGGTGTCGTTGCGGTTGTTCTTGAAGAACATGTCGGGCAGGTACGTCGTCGACTCGATGTTGGGCGAGCCCTCCGGCCCCAACTCCTGTTCCTGGATGTAGTCGAGATAGGCGTCGTTGCGCGGGCCGGGATCGAGGATCTGCTTCATCGGCACGAACACGCTGTTCTCCTTGCCCCAGCCGGTGACCGGGGTGTTGGACGTGGTGTACGCGCGAACCATGTCGGCGCCGCTTCCGCTGCCGCTCCATTCGTCGTTGAAGTACGCCTTCAGTTCGGCGGCACGCCGGTCATACGTCCTTGCCAGCGCGGTCTCGCCCTTGCCGCGGGCGAGCGTGGCCAGCGCGAGATACGCCTGGTACTGCGAGGCGATGCCGTCCCCGGCCTCGGCGAGACCGTCGCCGTCCTGCTCGTTGTAGCTGGCGGCGCCGGCGAAGATGCCGTTGCCCGTGCCCTCGGCGACCTTGACCTTGCCGTTGGGCTTGGCGCTGTTGTGCAGGTCGATGAACTCCTCGGTGGAGTGCCGGTAGAAGTTCCACATGGTCGGGTCGTCCACGTAACTCCGGTCGCCGGTCCAGAGATACGCCTGGCCCGCCTTCTCCACGAGTTCGAAGACGGCGGGCACCTCGCGCACGTAGTTGTCCGGGCTCTTGTAGTCGATGCTCAGATAGGTCTTGGCATCGAAGTTCAGGGCCCAGACCGGGAAGTACTTGTGCGCGGCGGTGGAGGAGGCCGCGAACGAACGGAGCATCGTCCTGTTCGCCTCGTCGAGGCCGAGGATGTGGGCGCCGGCGAGTTGGTGGGTCATGTCGCGCGAGTAGTAGGCGCTGCGGTTGGCGTATCCGGCCCAGTACGTGGCCGCGTACTGCGCGGTTCCGGTGCCGCCGGTCTGGTGCTCGTCGACGTTGATCGGGCCCGTCGTGCCGGGCAGTTGAGCCCAGCTGTTGGCCTTCCTCTTGGCCCAGCCGAACATCTGGACGACCTCGGGGTCGGACGAGGTGACCTTGGGATCGGCGGGCGCGGCGGGGGAGATCATCAGGTCGTCCGCGTTGACCCATGCGCTGCCTGAGCCGAAGGCGATCTGCAGCCGGTCGCCGGCTCTCAGCTCGACGCGGCTGATGGTGTAGCGGGCGTACGCGCGGCGCTCCGGCAGGGTGATCGTCTCGACGGTCTCGCCGTTGCGCCGGACCGTGTACGTACCGCCGGTGCCGGCGCTTCCGATCCACGCGGAGAAGTCGTAACTGCCGTTCCGTGGCGCGACGATGGTCAGCTCGGCGCTCTTGCCGGCTCCGGCGTCGAGGTAGAGGAAGCGGGCGCCGCCGTGGGAGTTGCCGGTGCCGACTCCGGTGCCCGCGCCGAAGGTCCAGCCAGTGCCGCCGTTCTCGAACCCCGGGTCAGGGACGGCGAGTTGAGGACGGGCGGCGGCTGTGCGTGAACCGGGAACCCCACCGTCTCCGGGCGCCGCCGCGGCGGACAGCGCGGGGGCCATCGGCGTGAGCAGAGCAACAGCGGTGAGCAGCATGAGCCTTGAGGGCTTCATCGGGTCTCCCGGGTCTTCAGTCACGGCGAGCGAGCGAGCGGGCAGGCGGGGCGAACGGTGGCGGGAAAGCTAGCAGGGGCCGAAGAGGCGATTCAATGGTCATGCGCAAGAAACATGGAAGACAAGCAAGTTGGCTGCTAATTTGAGCAGAGATTCGTGCTGAAAGTTTTCGTCGATATCTTGCAAGTCTGGTAGACCGGCTTCGTGGGCGTCACTTCGGCCGGTGGGCACCAGGAGTGACGGAGGGAACCGTATGAAGGTCGGCATCACCGAGGTCGCGGACCGGGCGCAGGTGAGCGAGGCCACGGTCAGCCGGGTCATCAACCGGCGCCAGGGGGTGTCGCGCAAGACCCGCGAGGCGGTCGAGCAGGCGATGGCCGACCTGGGTTACGAGCGGCAGATGCGGGGTCAACTCGTGGCGGTCGTCACCGAGTTGGTCTCCAACCCGTTCTTCGCCGACGTCGCGGAACGGATCGAGTCCATCCTCGCCCCGCACGGCCTCAAGACGGTCCTATGCCCGTGTTTTCCCGGTGGAGTACAGGAGTTGGACTTCGTGACCTCCCTCGCCGACCGGGGTGTCGCGGCGGTCGTGTTCCTCTCGGCCAGCAACACACTGGAGGGCGCGGACCCGCAGGCGTACGAACTCCTGCGTTCCCGCAGAATCCCGTTCGTAGGGATCAACGGCCAGTTCGAGGGCGTGAGCGAGGCTCCGGTCTTCTCCACCGACGACCTGCTGGCCGCCGAACTCGCCGTAGACCACCTCCACCGGCTCGGCCACCGGCGCATCGGCATGGCATCGGGCCCGGTCGGCAACCGCCCGGCCGACCGTCGTGTCAGCGGCTTCGTCGCCTCCCTCGCCAAGCGGGGTGTCCAGGACCCGGAGGAGTGGGTGGTCCGCCAGTCCTACACCGTCGAGGGCGGCCAGTCCGCCGCGATCTCGCTCCTCGGTCGCGGTGCCACGGCGATCGTCGCCGCCAGTGACTACATGGCTCTGGGTGCGATCCGTGGTGCGCGCCGCCAGGGATACGACGTACCGGGCGATGTGTCTGTCGTCGGCTACGACGGCTCCATGATCATGGACTTCGTCGACCCGCCGCTCACCACGGTCCGGCAGCCGGCCGACCGGTTGTCCTCGGAGGTGGGACGCAGCATCCTCGCCCTGGTCGGCAACCGCGACGTCCCTGTCGGTGAACTCCTCTTCGACCCCGAACTGGTGATCCGTGCGAGCACGGCGGTTCCGAAGGCGTGAGTTCCACTTGTTCGTCCAGACCATTGACCTAGAGGTCGGGTCTATGGACACTCCACTCGGGGATCTAGTCAGATCATTGGCGGCAACTCTCCCTATTCATCGGGTGTTTCGTGGCTCATGGATGCTCCGGAGGGGCTATGTCTCGGTTCGTGTTTCTCGGGGTGGCGCTCGCGCTGCTCGTGGGTGGCGGGGGTCCTGTCGCCGCGGCGCCGAAGTCGAGGCCGGTGGTGGTCGTCGTGGACGCCTACGGCGCCGACCCCACCGGGCGGACCGACTCGACGCCCGCCGTCGTCGCGGCGCTCCGGCACGCCAAGTGGGTCGATCGCGATCGGCCGGTCAGGATCGTCTTCTCGAAGGGCACCTACCAGCTCTACCCCGAGCGGGCCGAGACGCGTGAGTTGTACGTCTCCAACACCGTGGGCGCCGACCAGCGTTACCGGGACAAGAAGATCGGGCTGCTCGTCGAGGACATGCACGACGTCACCATCGACGGTGGCGGAGCGAAGCTCGTCTACCACGGCCTTCAGACGGCGTTCGCGTCGATCCGGTCGACCGACGTGACGTTCACGAACTTCTCCTTCGACTACGCGGCCCCTCAGGTCATCGACGCGACCGTCGCCACCACGGGCGTCACCGACGGGCACGCCTACCGCGTGCTGTCGATCCCGGCCGGCAGCCCGTACGAGGTGAACGGGACGCACATCACCTGGCTCGGCGAGAAGAGCCCGGCCACCGGACAGCCGTACTGGTCGGGTGTCGACGGACTTCAGTACACACAGATCCACGACCCCAAGGCGCAACGGACCTGGCGAGCGGACAACCCGCTGTTCAACGACGTCGCCTCGGTCACCGACCTGGGCGGACGCCGGATCCGGATCGACTACACCACCGCGGCACGGCCGGCGGACGCCGGGCTCGTCTACCAGATGCGCCTCATCGAGCGAACGGAGCCGGGGGCGTTCATCTGGCAGTCCAAGAACGTCACGATGCGCTCGATGAACGCCTACTACCTCCAGTCCTTCGGTGTGGTGGGGCAGTTCAGCGAGAACATCTCCATCGACAAGGTGAACTTCGCACCCGCTCCGAGGTCCGGCCGGTCGACATCGTCCTTCGCGGACTTCGTGCAGATGTCCGGCGTCAAGGGGAAGGTCTCGATCACCCGGAGCGTTTTCGACGGCCCGCACGACGACCCGATCAACATCCACGGCACCTATCTCGAGGTCGTGGGGAAACCCGGACCGTCCACCCTCACCCTCGCCTACAAACACCCGCAGACCGCCGGATTCCCGCAGTTCGCCCCGGGCGACAAGGTCGAGTTCGCCACCAAGCGAACGATGACAGCGTTGGCGAGCCCGCACGCGAAGGTCACCGCCGTCGACGGACCGAGCGGGATGGACCACGACAAGCCGCTGACCACGATGACCGTCACCTTCGACCGGCCTATTCCCGCCGGGGTCGAGATCGGCGGCACGGTCGTCGAGAACATCACGGCCACCCCGTCGGTCGTCATCTCCGGCAACGTGTTCCGCAACGTGCCGACCCGCGGCATCCTGGTCACCACCCGCAAACCCGTCCTGATCACCGGCAACCGGTTCGACGGGATGTCCATGGCCAGCATCTACGTCTCCGCCGACGCCTACCAGTGGTACGAGTCCGGGCCGGTCGCCGACCTGACGATCCGCGGGAACTCGTTCACGCGGCCCAGCGGCCCGGTCATCTTCGTGGAGCCGACCAACCAGGTCATCGACCCGTCGACCCCGGTGCATCGCAACATTTCGGTCGAGCACAACTCGTTCGACATCGGCGATGTCACCATCGTCAACGCGAAGAGCGTCGGCGGGTTCGCGTTCACCGGCAACACCGTCCGGCGGCTGGACGGACCGGCTCACCCGCCGTACACCTCCCCGCTGTTCGTCTTCCACGGCAGTTCAGACATCCGGATCGCACACAACCGCTACGACAAGGGCCTGAACACGTCAGTGGTCACTGACTGAAGGGAGCGGGTCCCGACCTGAGATCGGTCGGGACCTGGCGTGCCAGCTCGCGGCCCCATGACTGGGCCGGTGCCTCGATGCAACGATGAGTCGGCATGCACAGCGGCAACAGCACGGCATAGAACGCCACTTCCAGTACGAGATTGTTGTGCCGCAACCGGCCCATCGTGCTGTCGATCACCGCCAGCAGCACCGGATGCACCAGGGAGACCGAGTAGCTGATCGTGCCAAGTCCGGTCAGGAGTCGCGGTACATGCCGACGGCGCGATGCCAGCCCGACATCGAAGGTGAGCACGGCCAGCAGGAACGCCACGATCCAGCCGCGCCGGGTGAACTGGTCGCTGTTGCCGTACTGGGACGCACTGCCCACCGCGCAGGTGACCATGACTACGGCTGTGCAGGCCGCTAGCTGCCAGGTGTTCTGACCGTTCTCGGCCCGGTGGACGGCGGTGCCGAGGAACATCACGGCGAGGATGATCAGGCCCTCCCACAGCGGGACCGTGCCGTTGAGCGGACCAGGACGAGTGCCAGCACCCCTCCCAGCACACCTCCGGAAACGCGGAGCGCGGGCGACCTGGTGCTGGCACAGCAGATCGCGAGTATCAGGGCGCCCGAGGCGAGTCCGATGAGCAGGCCCGTGCCGACGAGGCCGGACAGAGCGGCATCCGGCAGCGTGTCGTCTACCGCAACGCTCACGGCGGCGAGCACGGCCAGGGAGATGGCGACCGCCGCCGACCGCTGGTGCAGACGGACCGTGAAGAGCGCGACGACCAGCAGATAGAAGGCCATCTCGTACGAGAGCGTCCACAGGACGAGCAGGAGGTTGGGTGTCCCCAACAACTCCTGGAGCAGGGTGATGTGAGCGACGGTCACCGTGGCAGCGCTCTGCCCGCCGAAATCACGAACCTCCGCGAGACCCAGGCAGCTGACGGCGAGGATTGCCATGACGACAGTCGCCCACAGCGGGTACGGAGGGGGCGGCATGGCAGCGGATTCGGAAGTCGGTAATCGCCACGTCACGGAAGGTGGCCGCCTAGGGGAGTGAGGGAGGAGGGGTGCGGGTTTCTGATCCGGGTGCCGGGTGCCGGGTGCCGGGTGCCGGGTGCCGGGTGCCGAAGACGGGGACGCAGGGCGGCGGAAGGCAGGGCATGCTTGATGAGGGGCCTTACGTCACGATCACCCGTGTGACGTGCAGTGGCGGCTGCGCCTGGCCCCAGTACGGTGAATTCGTCGGCTAGTCGTCCGGCAGTGCGACCTTCATCGGCACGCAGGGCTCGGCCTCGCTCTTGCTCTTGTAGAACTCGGCCGCGCGAGGTCGGGAGTCACCCCTGTGTTCTCGAACGCCAGCACGTTGCCCCGGCGCAGGGTGACATCCCAGCCGGCCTTCAGGGGGATGATGAGGACACGGTTGGCCTGCCGATCAACTGCCGGAAGCGGCGTGACCTTGCTGCGCTCGCAGACGTATCCGGCAGGGAGCAAGTCAATGGTCACCTCAATGCACAAGGGGCGCACTTCTCTCGCGAGTTCATGCTGAGCCTCGACACCGATGTTCTGGTCCTTGACGGTGAGTGTGACCCTGCCGTCACCGTGGCGCTTCACCGCGTACGCCGTCGAGTCGGCCAGTGAGCCGGGCACGACCACTGCGCCGAGCCAGGCCACCGCGCAGGCGAACGCAACGACGGCGATCCGACGCGGGGTGAACAGTCGGCGTGCGGAAGCCTTCGGCTTTCCCTCGCCGGTTGCGACCGTGACCACCCTGGCCCGGCTCGCCTCGGCCTCGCGCAGTTCGATCTCCTTCTTCAGATTATCCAGGAGCCGGTCCTCGAACGTCGTCCTCGCGCTCATGCTTCTCCCCTGGCAACGTGCAGCAGCGATGCGTCCGGCGTTCCCGATCCGGTGGAACTTGCCCGTACGGACGGCGGGTTCGTCTTCGCGGCATTCGTCTCGGCGGCCGCAACGCCCGCCTCTTCCCGCAGGGCCTTGCGCGCCCGATGCAGCCGGACCCGGGCCGTCACCTGCCGAATGCCCAGCGCGGCCGCGGCCTCCGTGACCGTGAGTTGGCCCACTGCGACCAGCTCCATGACGGCCCGCTCGCCCTCGGGAAGACGCGCGAGCGCGGCCAGGACCCGCCGCCCCGGGCTCTCCGCGTCGAGCTTGTCCTCAAGGCGGACGATGTCGTCGGCCTCCAGCAACCTCCGACCGGAGAAGCGGAGATCGAGTTCCGCCTCCCACGCGACCCAGCGCCGCTCCGACGACACGATGTTGCGCGCGATGCCGTACAGCCAGGCCGTCTCGCTGCCGAGGCGTGGCCGGTAGGTGTGGGCGGAGTCAAGAAAGGCGAGGAAGATCTCGGCCGTCAGGTCGGCAGGGGTGTGAGGGTCATCGACACGCGGGCCACGAAACGCATCACCGCGTCCACGTGACGCCGGTAGAACTCTTCGAAGACCTGCGGGTCACGTGCTGCCGCGGCGGGCCCACCCTGTAGCCGTTCCGCGCCGTCCACAGGCGACTCCCTCTCGTCGGAGACTCCCAAGCGATCCTCCTCGTCGGAGGTTCACCGGGGTTCTTCAAAGGCACTTCACCTGTTCTTGGACCGAGGCGCGAAAAGCGTTACAGGGCAAGCCCGGGCGCCCGGCAAATGACAGATCCTCTCCGGGCAGCATCATGCTGCTCGTCGGCAGGGACGATGCCCGTCACCAAGCACGTAATCGCGTCATCGCAGTGCGCGAGCCAGGACATCCCGGTGGTTCAGGACCCACTGCCAGGCAGCCTGGACCTCAGTGACTGCGCCTGCGGCTCGAAGACCGATCATCGCTTGGTCTCCGGCCCGCGCAGCAGCCTCGATGCCGCGCCAGCACCTGTCCTGCCACCACAAGATCGCAGGGATGAGGTCGTCCTGATCGGCCAGCTCATAGGCGTCGGCGACCAACAGCAAGCGCCGCGCGCTGTCGTCGATGTCTCTCACCCTGGGCCCGAGACCGATGTACTGCCAGCACACATGGGCGACATCGTGAATGCGCGCGCCCGGAGCCGCCAAGTCCCAGTCGATGAAGGCCACCGGACGCAAGGCGCCGTCGACCGATCGGTAGACCGTGTTCTTGGGCGCGAGATCGTTGTGACAGACGACCTCCTGTGATCCGGCCAGTTCGGTGCCGGCTGTCAAATCGTGGAACTCCCGCACGAGCCGCGTGACCAGCAACAGACCCTCCTCGGAGTGCACGGCTGACGGCTGCTCCCGCTCCCAGGCCACGTGCCCGTCAAGATAGGTGAGGACCTCACGCCCGTCCTCGTCGAGGCCCAGGTACCGCGGTGCACCGCCCCAGCCATGGACCTCAAGGAACCTCAGCAGTTCGGCGACGAACTCTGTACTGGCCGACGCGGGGCGGCGCACCGTGGCACCGACCCGCACAACGTGATTGACGAAGCCACCCGGCAATGACGATTCAGACATCCCTCCACTCTGAATCATCCCGGCCTCCACCACAGCCGACGCGGCAGAGGCCGAGCGGGGCGGACAACTCGGTCAGGACATTGTTGCGGCTCCCGTCTTGAAGGGGTGGCGACATCGTCGGGACGAGTCCTTTCCGGGCGCGATGCGGCTTCCGCCTGGCGGAGGAATCTCTGGAAGTCAGGGAGTGCGTTCGTCCTGGAAGGGGGGCGGCGGACTCATAGTCCGTCGGCCGTGGGTTCGAGTCCCACCCGCCCCACTGTGCAGGGTCCTGACCTGCGGAAACGTCTCGTCAGGAGTGTGGATTCAGAACTTTGGCCCATCGGAGTGAATCCGCTGCGCGTGAGTTCAACAGCGTTGCCGACGACGGTAGTTCGAACTCTTCTGACCTGCGGGGATGCCAGGCTTGTAGGCGGCGGAGGGCGCCGTGGATGGCCTCTGTGAGTGGTTGGGCGCCGCATTCGGGACGCTCGCAGCACACAGGGAAACGGAAGCGGCTGTTCCCATGCCGTGTCGTCGAGGCCCACCAAGGCTGGGTAGGGGCATCGGAGTGGTGGGGTGGCGCGAGGTTAGGCTTGGGCTCCCCTGATCACCGAGCCGCTGTAGAGGTCTGATGGAGCGACGGCTAACGGCCCGTGCTGAAAACGGCCCAAGAGCTTCTTGATGCGTCGCATCTCGAGGCTCCGAGTCGTGGCCGTCAGGTACCGCAAGGCGACAGTTCGCTATGGGGCGATCGTTCTCGTGGCGGGGCCCTCTACGTCCTCGTCTTCGGCGCCTCCAACGGGCTCCTGTAGATGGACCAGGGCCCGTCCGGTTAGCGGGGATGACACCGGACGGGCCTTGGCGCATTCGGGCGCGACTGGGCGCTGGGGTGATCCCCTCGACGTCCGTCAGTCAGTCCAGGCGCAGCAGTGCGAGTCCCTCACCCTGGTAGATGTAGGCGCCGCCGAGCAGCGCACTCACGCCGATGTGGGCGCGGCCGTAGCGGGAGTCCGTGGTTCGCCGGACGGCCAGGTCCAGCGACCAGACGAGGGCGCGCCGCCCCGGCGGTGGGGATGCAGGGGATGTCTCCGACAACCTTCGTCCCGGGGCGCGTGGCGGTGACGTCCCGGCTGATCGGATCCGGTGATTACGCCGCATTGGCGTCAGCCTTCATCAGGCTGCGGCGCCCGGTGCATCGGGTGTTCTGGCGATCCTGCGCTCCCGCATGATCCGCTACACCCTGAATCCTCCGGCCTCTCCTCGGCACTTGCCCCGCGTCGATCAGGCCAGCGACTGAGAGCCGGAATTGCTCACGCCGAGCCCGTTCCTCGGCCGTCAATCCACCGCCATCGGGATACCTCGTCCTCCTGGCATCATGTAGCCCAAGGCAGCCAGCAGGACACGACGTAACCGCACAGTTAAAGATCTCTAGCCCAGAAGTGGGATGACGGACAGCAAGAGTCCGAGGATTCCGATGACCAGGCCGACGGTCTCCCATGGTCTGTCTCGGACCACCGCGCGCAGCGATCTGCGCTGGGCGTCCGGCAGACTCCACGGCAGGCTGCGGAGGCCCCCGGGGAGTGACTGGTCGAGCCGGTTCAGGGCGGTGACGTTCAGGGTAGTGCCGTCGAGCAGGGTCACCTGGTCGAGCAGGGCGTCCTCGGGCACCCAGCGTCCGCCGGGGCCCACCGGGATTGACCGGGCCTTTGACTCGAGTTGGAAGAAGACGACCCGGTACTCCGTCACTGCGCCGAACGTCCGGGACAGCTGGACAGCGGAGACCGTACCGAGTTCCTTCAGCTCGTCCCTGCCCGGAGTGTGGTCATAGCCCGGCAGCTCCTCCTCCAATTCCCGGGCGGCTGCGGCGCGGACGTCAGCGTCCGAGGCACGGATGTGGCCGCCCGGTAGTTGGTACTGCCGGGCTCGATCGTCGTACACCAGCAGGTACTGAGCCCGGCCGCCGCGGCCCCGGAGGCGGCACTTGACCACCACCTGGACGACGTCGGTGCGCCGTAGCGGTGCGGCGTCGGAATCAAGGGCCAGCCGCCGCTCCTCCATCAGGTAGAGAAACTGCGGTCCGGACAGTGCCTGGCGGCTGGTGTATGGCGGCTCGGCCGTTCCCGGCCTTTCCCAGTTGGCCAGGATCGAGCGGCCCGTCCGCACATAGGAGGCAAGACTGTGCAGGAAGTAGCGCGCTTGCGGGCTGACCGGAACCACGCCAGCCTGACCGTTCGTCGGTTCGTGTTCGGACCGCAGGACGCCGAACGCGCTCAGCAGCACCAGCACCATCGGCGCTGCGGTCTCGACAGTTGGTCTGCTCAGGCCTGTCCGTCGGCAAAGCTCGGACACCGAGACCGGAGGCCCGGTATGTTCGGCCAAGGCCTCCAGGAGCGCGGCGACCGCAGCCGCCTCATCGTCCGCCACAGCTCATCCTTCCACGCTGGGGGGCTGGGCACTGCGCCGGCGCAGCACCCAGGTGTCCGGCCTTGGGCAGTGGGCCTCCCAGCCGTGCGCCTCGGCCACCTGACGGAGCGTGCGGTCGACGGTCAACGCCTGATAGGTCTCAGGGCCCCACCGCTTCCGCAACGCGTTCCCGAGAACGGTGAGACGAGCCTCGCCGTCACGCGTCAGTAGCTCTCCGATCACGGCGTTCAGGTCCGCCGCGACGTCCACCTCTGCCGCAGAGCGCCCCGCCGGGGCGGGGGCTTCGGCTCGATGGGCCAGGTGCACCCCGGGCCTGATCTCCTCTAGCCGCCACTCGGGTTCGCGTTCGATCCGCTTCTTCAATGAAGAGCCGACGACGCTCGCATACGCCTCGCCGAGTCGGGACCGCAGGCTAGACCCGATCATCTGGAGGTTTGGGGGCCTTCCCTGCCGGGCGAGTTCGTCCACGGTGTGGGCGAGTACGGTGGCGAACGGCTCCGGCGCGTCGGCGGGCGGCGCGGGAGTACCGGCTCGGTGGACTAACTGCACACCGGAATTTAGTTCCCGCAGTTCCCACCCCGGTTGCTGTTCGATCCGCCTTTGCAGGGACCTGCCGACCACGGCGTCGTACCTGCTCCTCAAGAGCTTCACAAGCCCGTTCTTCACCTTGTAGAACGTGGGTGCCTTGCCCTCATTATCCTTTTGGAGTGTGGTGACCACGGAATCCAGCGCCGTGCCGAAGTCGTCGCGCTCATCAGCGTGACGCTCCCGGCCCGCAGCTTTTCCACGGGCCTCTGAGACGCGCCCGAACACTGTCCCGCTGGCCAGGCTCAGCATCCTGTTGCCGGGGTTGCCGCTCTGTTTCAGCCAGTCCAGCCCGGTCCACAGCTGCCGCAGGGACGGCAGACCGAGGCGGCTCGCGAGCGGTTGGCAGCCCTTGAACCTTTCCTCCAGCCACTCCTCGAGTTCTCGGATCGGCACCATGCGCACTCCTTGCGCAAGCCGTTCCTCGATCTCGTACCGCAGGTCGGTTTCAACGCGATCGAGGAGCTGCTCCACGTCCACCACCTCGGTGCCCACCAGCGTGGCCGTAAGGGGGAACAGCTCCAGGCCCCGTGCGTTGCGCCCACCATTGCGGTCCATCTCCACCATGACCGCCCGCACGATCTGGCCGCGGACCGGGCCGTTCGCAAGCTGCGTCCGCACATCGTCGGTCGTGAAGCGCGCCCACCCGTGGTTCACCAGTTCAACGATGCCGTGCCCGTGGGTCTCATTGACGAACGTGATGCGGCCCAGTTCCGGCTGGCCGTCGGAGGACTGCCCATGGTCGGCCATTGTCGACCGGACCGGTTGACCCTGGCAGCCGAGCAGTTGGACGAGTGGGTCGTTCTCGTCGGCGTCGAAGTGGACGCGGTCCGATTCGGCAAGGAGTTCGGCTACGTCCGCGCCGTTGTACCGGAAACGAGCACTGACCCGCTCGGTGAGCCTAGACAGGCGAGGCGTGTCGCCGACCGTCTGCCATGCCTCCAGCAGGGAGATGCAGAAATCGAGCCTGCGCTGCCGCGTGAGCATAGCAGCCTGCGCCGCAACCTGGGCCGGTGCCAGGTGCACGGGGTGCCGGGCGGTGAGCGTGCGCGCCGGGCCCGCTGACACCGTCTGCCGTGCCCGCAGGGCGTGGTCGAGATGCCCCCGTCTGACGTCCCACGCGCGGGGTCCCTCGGGGCTGAGGCCGAGGAAGAAGTTGACCGGGGTGTTCTCGTCACTGTCCGGGAGGAACTTGCCCCGGGACGGGACGAAGAAGGCGGTCACCGCGCCTTCGAGTTGGATGGTGCCCGCCTGGGGCCCGCGGATGAGGTCGATGACGCCATTCACCCGCTGCAGATGTGTGGTGTTCGTCCAGAACATGTCCCGGCGGTTCCACTCGCCCAGGTCGCTGTCGGCGATCAGCGGATACCAATCGGGGCCCGTGGACAGCCACAGATAGGAGCGGTTGGAGCGGCCCACCACATACTTCTCGGCCTGCTGCTGTTCCACGCGGAAAGCCTCCACGTCGTTGCTGCGGCCAGTGAACCAGAGGTGGAAGAAGAGGCAGTACCGGTAGTAGTGGGCGCGCCACGAGGGGAAGCGATCCGCCCAGAGCTGGAGCTGGGAGAGCGCCTCGTCGATGTCAAACTCCGGCAGGAGTTTGTACGCCTCGAACCAGAGCCGGTAGTCCTCCTCCTTGCAGCCGGTTCTGGAGAGGTTCTGCCGTGCCAGCTCCACGATGCGGGTCAGCTCGGAGTCGTCCAACTCCCGCCAGGTGCGGCCGCCGCGCACGTAGTACGCCTGGGCGAGTGCCCGCTGCATCATGGGTGTGCTGCGGTTACCGGCGACGGCGAGCTCCCACAGCTCGACCACCGAGTCGAGGTCGCCGTACAGCCGCTTGATGTCGGCCTGGCACCGCACCAAGTAGTCGTCGTGCTGGTCTAGAGTTCCGTAGAGCTGGGCGGCCTCATTCAGCAGGAAGTTGGCCTCGGCCACGTTCTCCGTGACCCACTCGCTCGCGTCGGAGCTGAGTTCCGCGATGGATGAGACCCGTGCCGCGTCCTTAATTGCCTTGGCGACATCGACGATGGCCTGCACATGGGTGACGTATCCGTAGATGTTTTCCGGGTTGAGCTTCCGGGTGGTGGCGAAGCACTCGACGGTCTGCGCGAACCAGCGGTCGGCGGCGGCCATCACCGACTGCACTCCGCGCCGCTTGGCGTCGCGCAGCGCTTGGCGCATCCGGCTGCGGCGCGCGAGACCGAGGGTGTGATGATGCAGGAAATCCCACTCCGCCAGGTCCACGGCGCGCGTGACGTACTCCTCCGCTTTGTCGAGCTCCCGGTTGAGGCGGTACATCTGGTGCCGGCCCAGGTGGTTCCAGAAGTGCGGCTCGTCAGGCACGTGCTCGGTGAGGGACTTGAGTACTTGGTGGGCGGAGTTGAGGTCCAGCTGCTCGATGAGCGGGGCGAATTTCCGCCGGTCCTCGATCCCGTCTGCCGTGCCGCCCTGCCGGTCCACGAACATTTGGCGGAGCAGCACCCGCACTGGGTCCGCGGATACGTCGGTGGTGATCGCCAGAGCCTGGATGAAGTCGATCGACAGCTCTTTGAGATGCTGCTTCCACCGGTCGTCGTTCAGGAGTTCGGCCAGTACCTGCTCGGCCAAGAGCTGATGCTGGAGGCGTACCCGGCCGTTGCGCACCGCCACCAGACGGGATGCTTCCGGGCCCAGCACATCGGAGAGGTCGAGTTCTGCCGACGGCGTGGAGACGTGCATCAGCTTCTGCACTAGCTCCCGCTGCAGCCCGGTATTGGAGTAGATGGTAGCCAGGGCGAGGTACTGCATGACCTCGCGCGCTCGGCCACGTACATGGTCGAGATGGGTGCGTACGTAGGTAGAGAGCTTGGTGAACTCCCGCTCGAAGGTGACGAGGCCGTAGAAGAATGGCGTGCGGTAGGGCTCGTAGTGTTTGGTACCGAGCATCCGCAACTCGTCGATCCGATGCTGGTCGTCCGTCAGCGCGGAATAGCGGGCCAAAAACTCGGCGGTCTCCGCCGGTTCGAGCGGCTCTGACACCTGAAGGGCGCTCCGGCTGGACTGAGTGACCCCCCGTCTGACATACAGAATCGTCAGCGGGGTGTTGCGTCTGGCTGACTCGCGGTACAGCGTCTCCCGGTAGGACTCGCTCAGGTCGCCCGCTTCCGCGACGAGCAGCACTGGCAGTTGCGTGATGGTGTACAGCAGATGCAACCGGTCGGCGACGAGCGGGACGCGAGACGGCCCGATCGGCACGCCGTGCGGGAGTACCGCCACCGGAGACTCGTGATGCAGGTCCCAGGCGGCGCGCAGGGCTGCAGTCGTACCGCCTGCACCCGGCCGGTGTTCAACCACGACGGTACGGGTGCGATGCTGCTTCAGACTGTCACGGAGGGCGGCCACGATGCCGTCGTTGACGGCGCGCACCACGTCCCGGCCAGCGTCCAGATCGTCCCAGCCGATGAGGCCGCCGCGCCAGAAGGCGTCGTTGTTGGTCTTGTCGCCGGGCAGAGTTGACGCATCGATCCCGTCATGCAGGATCACCAGATGCTCGCGCAGCTTCTGCATGGTTTCCGGCGAGATCGCCACCGTGCCGTTGTCGAGGGCGGGGACCGTGTAGTCGAGGTACTCGGCGCTGCTGCCCAGCGTCGCGGCGAGGCGGTCCAGCAGGTCGTGTACGGGTAGCGGCACCTGGACCACGGGCACGTAGGGCTGTAGGTCGGCCAGTCCCACATGCAGGAAGGTCGCCTGCCCCTGGAGCATTTCGTCCATGGTCTCGATGACCCGCAGCAGTCTGTTCCGGCCCCTTTCTGGCGCGGACTCGGTGCCGCCCTCGAGCACCAGGACGCACACCGGCGTGTCGCCGGCGAACTGGTGGAACGAGGATGTCAGCCGACGCACAGTGTCCAGGCGACGGAGCACCCACTCGCGGCCTTCCAGGGCGGGCTCCCGGCGCAGCACGGAACCGGCGGCCAGCAGCCAGGCCGTGCCACGCGCATAGTCGATCACAGGGCGCTCCTCGGTGAAGAGATGCACCGCGCGCTGAGTGTTGAGGACCGGGCTGGCCCAGTGGTGAAGTCCGTCGCCGTCCGAGGCCGGGTCGAGGTCGACGATTAGCGACCAGGGGATGCGGCCGAGCGCCGAGATGGACGATGCGCGGGGGAGTTGCTCCGCGACGAGGATGTACCGGGCCGCGTGCGGGGAGAACCCGGAGACGGTGCCCCAGAGGGACTCCCAGAGATCCTCGCGGACCCGCTCCACCTCCCTGGGCGGGGTGCAAACCGCCGGAACGCTCGGCTGCTGCGGCGCGGCGCTGGCGAAGGTCCTGCGGTACCGCAGGGCGTACCAGCCGGCATAGGCGAGGCAGAGCCGGGTACGTTCGTCATCACGGGGGAAGCGCCGGGCCCACAGCAGTGCGGCTGTCATGCGCACCAGCGTTAACTGCTGGTGAAGGCGGTCCACCCGCCCGGTCTGTCTGTAAATCCATTCCAGAATGCCGGCGCGTGACTGCTGCAGGAACTCCACGAGCCACTGGCAATCGTCCGGCACGGACTTGACCGAAGCGTCCTCGGCTGCCTCCAGGCACCGGGCGAGCACGGGGCGGCGGATGGTCGGCAGCATGTTCACCAGGACGCTGACCTCAAGGTAAGCCAGGTCGAACCCGACGACGGACCGGCGCGCCTGGTCCAGATCGACGATCCAGAAGGAGCCGTCAGCGACCGCCACTTCGTTCCGAGGCACGAGCACGTTGCTGGTGTTGAGGTCCCCGTGGCAGATGCCTTCCATAATCGGCAGCTCGCTGTTTTCAGCCTCGCCCAGGACGGAGAGGGGGTTGAGAAACGCGTGCCCGTCCTCTTGGTGGACGTCACCTCCGAAGAGGGATGAGACAACGGCCAGGCACTCGTCGAGCTTGGCCGTTCCTGTCACCTTCGACAGCACGTCGTGCGGCCGCATCTGCGTCAAGTCGCTCGGATCCGCCCAGGCATTCAGGATGTCGCGGGAGATGGCTTGCGCGCAACGCAACAGCCCCGTCGACCCGCTTCGGGGCGGGCTGTACCAGCTGAGGCTGTCGCCGGCGAGTTGGTGCAGCGACACAACCAGCCGGGCGTCGCCGTGGCGGCGTTGGTCGATGCGGAGCAGACGCGGGATGTGCCGCTCGGCGAACTCCGGGTCGGCCTCGCGGATCAGTTGATGGGCTGCCAGTTCGTTCGCCTGGGCGAGATCCTCCTCTGCTGGGCCAACACGTAGGACGTAGGTGCCTGGCCGGAAGTCTCCGGTGTTGCCGCTAATGTCCACGCTCACCAGCTCGGCACCCGAGCGGCCCCGGGGCATCGGCTCGAAGAGGAACCTCGCGGAGGGTAACCAGAGGTTCAGGGCCTCAGTCGCCATTTCCTGATATGCGGCATCGGCGAGACGCAGCTTCTTGTCCAACGGTCCCCCAACCTCCGCCGGTCGGCCACATCCTGCCATGCTCCGACCACCCAAGTTAGTTGTTGTACCACCCTGCATGGGTGACCAGGAGACGGATTCGTAAGTAGCGGACGATCGCGCCCGAACCGCACGCAGAGGATTTGGCCCGGTACCCCGGGAAATCCTCTGCGCGTTGGAAGGTAAATCCGCTGCGGGCCGGTTCGAGCCCCACCTCCGAGCTCGCGTAATCGCCTGACAGCCCGGCGTCCCTGGCCGTTCGGGGCGGTGTCGGGACACATGTGGGACGCAAGGATAGGAACAGACCGACGAAGACTGACGGGCGGAGACATGGCCCACCATGTCTGAGCAGCAGAAGCGTCATGAATGGACACCGATCGGCAAGGGCCGCCGAGATCCTCAAAGGACTCATAGTCCGTCGGCCGTGGGTTCGAGTCCCACCCGCCCCACCTGCTTAGGCTTTTGACCTGCGCAAACGTTCTTTTTTGGGTGTCGGATCGTCAACTTTGCCTGAACGGACTGAATCCGCTGCTCGTGAGTTCAACCCCGCAACCGTCGGCGTCAGTTCGAATCGCTCTGACCTGCGCGGATGTGATGGTCTGGCGTTGAGGCAGGGGTCCGCAGGAGGTGTGTGGGAGGGGCTGAGGCCGGATTCGGGACGCTCTCGCGCTGGGGTCGGTCTCCCGGGCCGACCGCGGTTACCTGGGCGATTCCGTGGTGCTGGTCAACCGGCTCGTCGACTCGGACGGACTGCGCGACGCCCTCGAAATCGAAGAGGGCAGCGACTTGGCGCTGGCCGTGCCGGACGAGATGTACCGGGACGTGATCCTGCCCGACGGGCGCGGTCTGGCCGCCGGGTTCCACCGGATCGACGTGGCCGTCGTGAAGAAAAACTTCGCCTGCGGTGCCTGGCTGCATGTGCCGCCCTCGGCTCCCGTCCGGGATTCCCGGCCGGAGCCGGTGATCTGGGGACATTCGCCGGCCCATACGGCGATGCGCGAGTTCGTCGTACCGGCGCTGGGTGTCGCTCACGTGGCGGCAGCGGTGGTTTCGCACGGTCAGACGCTGCGGGAGTGGGCACTGACAGGCCCTGACACCGGCGTCTCGTACGGGGGCGGGGACGGGGACTTCGGCGGCCCGGACGAGATGGACGCGCGCGACGGCGATAGCACAGACGGCCACCACACGGGACGCCAGCAGCCAAGCTCCCACCACGGGAGTGCCCACCTGGGGAGCGGCCATCACGGGAACGGGCACTGCGGAACTCCCTGGCTCCCGGGCCCGCATCACGCTGACGTGCATCACACCGCCCCGCATCCTGGGGACCTGCACCATCCCGATTCCCTTGACACGGGTCCGCACCATCAGGACGTGCAGTACGCCGACGCGCAGCATGCCGAGGTGCATCCTCCTGCTCCATATCACGGCGACCCGTACCACCAGGATCCCTACAATCCCGACTCGTACCACCCCGACCCCCATCACGACGATCCGGGATACCACGACCCTGCCTACTACCACGACCTCGGCCACCACTTCCACCAGGGCGGGCACTGAGTAATGGCCGAACATGACCCGGCTGCGCGGGAGTTGGCGGCGGCGGTTGCCGCGATGGCGTTGTTCCAGCAGGTCACGCAGCAGGCGGATACCAAGGCGGGGACCCTGGTCACGGTGCACGTGGGGCTCGCGGCAGTGGTGTCCGCGCAGATCGCGTCGGTCGGCGCTCCGGCGCCGACCGACCTACCGGCCGCACTGTTCTGGCTGGCGTCCCTCGCCTATACGCTCACCTTCATTGTGTCCGGATACCTGCTGGTGCAGGTATCCGGCCGCGTACGGGGCGGCACTCGGAGCCGAATAGGTTCTCCCTGGACGCGGCGGACCACGACGGTGCCGACAGCGAGCGGCTGGCGGCCCAAGCATGGGCGACCGCGCACGCCATCGCGAGGATCACCGCCCTGAAGAACGTCTACACCAGCCGCGCCGTCGGCTGGTTGGGCGGGATGGTTGTCGCGGCGGCCCTGTGGCTGGTGTTCGCGGGGACGGTCCGTTGAGCAGAGTCCCCGGCGGCGGCGATCCTGAGTTCGGCGAGGTCCCTGAGGCTGGGTCGGCGAGGACATCCTCGACACGTACACCACCGAACGGCATCCGGTCGCGGCACGCCTGCTGCAGAACACCCGGGCCCAGCTCGCCGTGATGCGACCTGACCCGCAGACGAGGGCGCTGTGGGAGATGTTCTCCGACCTGATGGACCTCGACGACGCCCACCGGTAGGTCGCCGACATGCTCGCCGGCATGGACGTCCGGTACGACCTGGGCGATGACCACCGGCTCGTCGGCACCCTGTGCCCGGACATGAAGTCGACGCCGGAGCGGCCCGACCCGGATGTCGTCACCGCGGTGACCCGGTCGGCGGACCTGCTGCGTGAGGGGTGTGGGCTCCTGCTGGACCTCGTCGACCGCGCGGAGGTCCGCGACGCCGCGGCCGTGTGGATCGGACGGGTCGACACCGTCACCGCCCGCACGGACCGGGTGGACGTCGACGCGTTGCTCATCCGGCCCGACGGCTGTGTCGCCCGGGCCTTGCCCACCGGGCAGGACCTCGACGCCACCACGCTGGCGCGTGCGCTGGGCACATGGTTCGGCCAACCGGCCTGAGCTCCGTCCTAACAGTCGTCTCAGGTTCGCTCGGTAGGAAGTAGGCGTCCAGTTAAGCGATGCAAAACCCGTATGTAGGAGGCTAGTGATGGCAGTCAACGCAGCGCCGTCCGGGGCAGCGCCGGCCGGTCGGTTGGCAGGCCGGTGGGTGCCATGGTTGGTGATTGGCTTGTGGCTGGTGCTGGCGGTGGGCATGGTGCCGCTGAGTGGAAAGTTGAGCTCGGTCACCACCGACAGTGCCGTGGACACCCTGCCGGCCAGTGCCGAGTCCACCAAGGTGGCGGCGCTGGACGACAAGCTCCCCGGTGGTGAGGACAACACGTTCGTCTTCGTGTACCACCGCGACGGCGGCATGACCGACGCCGACCGCGCGACGGTCGAGCGCCACTACGACACCCTTACCAAGCGGTATCCGCCGAAGGGGACGGCGGCGGCCGGCGAGGACGACGAGGGCTCACCGATGAGCCGCTCCACCGACCGCGAGGCGATGGTGTTCACCCTCGATGTGAACACGTCCTACGGCCCACCGGAGGACCTCGTCGGCCCGGTACGCGACGCCGCGAAGGACCGCCCCTCCGGCCTGGAACTCGACGTGACCGGCCCGGCCGCGATCGACGGCGACATGGATGCCGTCTTCGACGGCATCGACACGCAGGTCCTCCTCACCACCATGATCGTCGTCACGCTCCTGCTCATCCTCACCTACCGCAGCCCGGTGTTGTGGATCATCCCGCTGGTGGCCGTCGGCGCGGCCGCACTGACCTCGATGGGCACCGTCTACCTGCTCGTCAAGGGCTTCGGCATCGTGGTCAACGACCAGAACTCGGCGCTGCTGACGATCCTGGTGTTCGGCGTCGGCACGGACTACGCGCTGTTGCTCATCGCTCGATATCGGGAGGCACTGCACCACCATGAGGACGTCCGGGTCGCGATGGTCCACGCGCTGCGCGGCGCGGCGCCGGCCATCGTCGCGTCCGCGGCCACCGTGGTCGCCGGCCTGCTCTGCCTGCTCGTCGCGGACCTGAACAGCACCAGCGGGCTGGGCCCGATCGGTGCGGCCGGCATCCTGTGCGCCCTTGTGGCCATGCTGACGCTGTTCCCGGCGGTGCTCGTGGTGCTCGGCAGGCGGGTCTTCTGGCCGGCCGTCCCGCGGTTCAGCACGGCCGTGGAGGAGAAGCCGGGGCTGTGGGGACGGCTCGGCACCGCCATCAGCCGCCGCCGGTGGGTGGCGACGCTCGGCTCGCTCGGAGTCCTCGGCGTGCTCGCCCTCGGGCTGGCGGGCAACACCGGCGCCCTGCGGGAGCAGGACCAGTTCCTGTCCACGCCGGAGTCGGTCAACGGCTTCACCGTTCTCCGCCAGCACTTCCCGGAGCTCGGCGGCCAGCCGATGACGATCTTCACGCGGCCGGAGCACCAGGAGCGGGTGCTCGACGTCGTCAAGGACACTCGCGGTGTGGCCGAGGCCGTCCCGGAGCAGACCAGCGGTGGCTGGGCCAACATCTCCGTGACCCCGAAGGACGCGCCGGACACCGCCGCGGAGTACGACACGATCAAGCGGGTGCGCACCGCCGTGCACGCGGTGAGCGGGGCTGAGGCGATCGTCGGCGGGCCGAGTGCGGAGAACCTCGACACCGAGGTGACCACCGTGCGCGACGAGAAGCTGGTGATCCCGCTGGTGCTCGTCGTCGTCCTGATCATCCTCGGGCTGCTGCTGCGCGCGATCCTGGCCCCGCTGGTCCTGATGACCACTGTGGTCATCTCATTCGCCGCGGCCTTCGGTGGCAGCGTGTTCTTCTTCGACACGGTTCTCGGGTTCAAGGGCATCGACTCTTCGGTGCCGCTGCTGGCATTCCTGTTCCTGGTGGCGCTCGGCGTCGACTACAACATCTTCCTGGCCAGCCGGGCCCGGGAGGAGACCGTGCGTCTCGGCACCAGAGAGGGCATGCTCAAAGCCCTCTCGGCCACCGGTGGCGTCATCACCTCGGCAGGCCTGGTCCTGGCGGCCACGTTCGCGGTCCTCGCCACACTTCCGCTGGTGATGCTGGTCGAGGTCGGGTTCCTGGTCGCCTTCGGCGTGCTGCTCGACGCCCTGCTGGTGCGGTCGGTCCTGGTGCCCGCCCTCACCTTGCTGATCGGCAAGCGGATGTGGTGGCCGAGCCGGCTGTCCGGTCCAGCGGCGGAGCTGCCGGACCGTCAACAGACGCTCGCCAACGACGAGGAGCCCGCGCTGCAACGGTGAGCGCGGCGGCACGGACGAGATCCGGGACGGGCCCCAGGCCCGTCCCGGATCTTTTTCATGGGCCCGACGGCCGCCGCCCTTTGATCCTGCGCCACGCGCCGGGGCTGGGGTCGGCGCATGGCGGTGTCCTGCCCGGTGGTGGGCCGCTTGTCCTGCGCCGCGCGGCCGGGGCTGGGGCTGGGGCACCGTGTCCTGCCCGGTGGTGGGCCGCGCGGGCCATTGCCCGACGGTCGCCGCCCTTGGTCCTGCGCCGTGCGGCCGGGGCTGGGGTCTGCGCATCGCGGTGTCCTGCCCCGGCGGTGAGCCGCGCGGGGCCATGCCCGAGGGCCGCCGTCCCTTGTCCTGCGCCACGCCGCTGGGGCGGGTCAGCGCACCGAGGTGTCCTCCCCGGCGGTGAGCCGCGCGATCGGGGCGGGCGGGGCCGCGGCCGGAAGGTCGACCCGAAGCAGCGCGCCACCGCGTGCGGAGCGGGCGACGGTGGCCCGGCCGCCGTGGGCGTCGACGACCCGCTGCACGATCGACAGCCCCAGACCGGATCCCGGCAACGCGCGGGCGCTGTCGGCACGGTAGAACCGGTCGAACACCCGCGGTACGTCGGCGGCGTCGATGCCCGGCCCGGCGTCGTCGACCTCAAGCACCGCCGACGCGCCCTCGGCGCGGAGCCGGACCTGGACCGGCTGGTCCGCGGGGGACCACTTGCCGGCGTTGTCGATGAGGTTGAGCACCGCCCGCTCGAGCGCAGCGGGACGCCCGCTCACCCACATGGAGGTCACGTCGAGCGCGACCTCGATGTCGGGCGCGCGGGAACCCGCCCGGGTCGCGGCGGCCACCACCACGTCGGCGAAGTCGAGCACCTCGGTGCTCTCGTCGCTGACGTCACCGCGCGCCAGGTCGGTCAGCTCGGCGGCAAGGGTGCTCAACTCGGTCACCTGGGCGCCGAGATCGTTGAGCAGCCGGGTCCGGCTCTCCGCCGGCAGTGCGCTGTGCAGGGTGCCGCGCCGATCGAGCCGGATCAGCAGCTCGACGTTGAGGCGCAGGCTGGTGAGCGGGGTCTTGAGCTCGTGGGCGGCGTCCTCGGCGAGCAGCCGCTGGGCCAGCCGGGAGTCCCGGAGCGCGGCGAGCATGTCGTTGATCGACTGGATCAGCCGCCGGATCTCCCCACCGCCCTCATCCGGGATGTCGGCGTCGAGATCCCGGGTGTGCGCGACACGTACCGCGGCGGCGGTCAGCCGGTCGATCGGTGCCAGCCCGGTCCGCGCCACGGTCCGCCCGACAAGGGCGCCGCCGACCACGCAGAGCAGCCCGATCAGCAGCATGCCGAACCCGAACTGGTTGATCGGGCTGTCGTCGGCGACGACGGCCACCTGGACCGCGCCGTCGCCCGCCCGCAGCGTGTAGATGAGGTAGCCGTCTTCGTCGCTGTCGTTCGACTCCATCAGGTCGGCCGACGCGCCCTGCGCCACGCGCCCGGCGTGCTCGCTGACCGGGGGCAGCGCGGGTTGGCCGGCCGGCGTCCGGGTCGAGCCGTCGGGCAGGATGACCCGCACCAGCCGACCGGATCCGGGATACGGCGGTAGCTGGACCTGCGCCGGACCGGCGCGCTCCGCGTTCGTCGCCAGGACGCGGGAGTCGGCGCGTAGCTGATTCTCGGTGGTGTCCCGCAGCTCCCAGGCCAGTAGCTCGCTGGCCACCTGGAAGGACGCGAACACGCTGACCGCGATGGCCGTCGCCGCGATCACCGTCAGCCTGGTCCGCAGGGACCGCCGGCGCCACCATCGGGTCAGCCGGCGCGGTTCCCGGCCGGCGGGCCTGCTCACGGAGGAGTCTCCCGCAACGTGTATCCCAGGCCGCGCAGCGTGTAGATCAGTCGCGGCTCACCCTCGGCCTCCATCTTGCGGCGCAGGTAGCTCACGTATACCTGGAGGTTGTTGGCTGTGGAGCTCATGCCGAAGCCCCAGATCGCCTCGAACAGCGCGTCGCGGGTCACGACCCGGGTCGCGTTGCACATGAGGACCTGCAGGAGGGAGAACTCGGTCCGGGTCAGGCGCAGCGACCGCTCGCCCCGCCACGCCTCGAACCTGTCGGGATCGAGCCGGACGTCGGCGAACGACAGGATCTGCGACTCCTCGTCGGTCGGCGTGCGCCGGCGCAGCAGGGCCCGCACCCGGGCCAGCAACTCCTCGGTGGCGAACGGCTTGGGCAGGTAGTCGTCGGCGCCCGCATCCAGCCCCGCGACCCGGTCGGAGACCTGGTCACGGGCGGTCAGCATCAGCACCGGCAGATCCCGACCCGCGGCCCGCAACCGCCGGCAGGTCTCCAGCCCGCCGAGGCGGGGCATCATCACGTCGAGGAGCAGCAGATCCAGCGTGTCACCGCCGGCCCCACCGACCCCGTCGAGCACGGCGAACCCGTTGGCGACGGTGCTGGTGTCGTAACCCTCTACCTGGAGCACTCGCTCCAGCCCCTCACGGATGGCCACGTCATCATCCGCGATCATGATCCGCACGCCGGCCCGCCCCCTATCCAGTCGATGTTTTTGCCGCTCATTGTCCCCGATCAACCTGAGGCCAGCATTAGAGCGTCGCTGGGGACCGCGCTCTTACGGGTGCCTAAGAAATGGAACCTACCTCGGCTCATGCAGGGGAGGACCAGATGACCGGCATCGCACCCTGCAACCGGACAGCAGATCCTCCGCGGCGGTCATGGGCGCTCGGCGTCCTCAGGTGGCTCCCGCGCCCAACCCTCATCATCCTGCGGCTGCTGCCATTGAGCCCGGTGCTCCTGGTGACCGTGCTGCCGGCCGCTGCGCTCACCGGCGACGACGGCGCCGTGGCCACGCTGAAGCAGAACGCCGCCGGCGTACTCGGAATGCCGCGTCGCTGAGTCTCGCCGTGACGTTCGCGATCACGCCGGTCACCACGGTCACCGGCTGGCGTTGGCACCAGATCCGGGCGCGGGACCTCGGATTGTGGACTCGCCCTCGCCGCCCTGGACTTGGTCCTCGTCGCCAGGATGTCCCCCGACGGCTGGCGCGTCGGGGTGGCCGGCCAGGCGTTCCTCGCTGCCGGGTTGCCCCGAGGAATCCGGGCAGTTGATGGTGTTCGTCCCGTCCCTGCTGCTGCGGATCCCACCGGTGCGCCGCCGGGTGATCCGGGCCCGCGAATCCTTCCTCCGCCGGCGCGCCGGCGGACACCCGGAGGTCTGGGAGGGCGGAGTGAGAGTGCATAGGAGTTTTGTCCTCGCCTGAACGTGTGGCGGCGCGGCATCCCGGCCGGTCAGCGGCCGTCGGGGCCGGTACGAGATGCGGGAGATCGTCAACGCGCTGCTCTACCAGGGCCGGACCGGTTGTCAGTGGGAGCTGCTCCCGCACGACTTTCCGCCGCCCGGCGCGGTGAAGTACTACTTCTGCACCTGGTGTGACGACGGCATCGGTCAGACCATTCACGGTCTGTTGGGCCGGCAGATGGGGGAGATGGCGCGTCGGAAGGCGGACCCGGGCCTGGTGGTGCTCGACGCGGCGCGGAGTTGGTAGCCGTTGCGACGACGTCATCGACCGGTCGTTCACGCCGCCAGGTGACTGCACGTCCGGTCGCCGGACGTGCAGGCTGGTCACCGGTGATGGTTGCGTACGGGAGCGAGCTCGGCCTCCGTGCTTTCACGGCTCTGCCGCGCCGTCGTCGCGGGCTTGGGTGTGGTGGGTTCGGGCAGGGTGCGGAACAGCAGCCAGCTCAGAAAGGGCATCAGGATCAGAGGTGTCAGAGCGGTACGCAGGGAAGTCGCGTCGGCGATGCCGCCGATGAGGGGGCTGGCCAGGCCGCCGATGCTGACGGTCAGTCCCAGAGTGACGCCGCTCGCGGTGCCGACGCGCGTGGGCAGGTAGTCCTGGCCGAGGGTGACGTGCAGGGAGAAGGGGACGTACAGGCCGATGGAGGTCAGCGCCACGAACGCGTAGAACGCCGGGCCGGGGATGAACACCGTTCCGGCGACGGCGACGATCGTGAGGAGGTAGGACCAGCGGGCGACGGTGACCCGGTCCCAGCGGTTGGCCAGGCTGCCACCCAGCACCGAGCCCACCGCACCGCCGCTGTAGAGCACGAACAACGCCACGGTGCCCGCTGTGGTGCCGCCTCCCACACGCTGCTGGGCGTAGAGCGAGATGAACGTGCTCAGGCCGACGAAGACGATGGACCGGAAGACCACGGCCAGCGACAGTTTCACGAATGACGCCTTGTCGTCGACGCCCGCTGCGGCTCGGCTGCCGGAGCCGTCGGATGCAGTCTTCTTCTGCAGTGCGTGCAGTGCGCGCAGAACGGGCAAGCACAGCACGCTGCCGGCGAGGGCCGGGAGTACGAGCAGTGGCGATAGGCGCAGGCCGCCGGTGGCGACGACGGTGACCATGAGCGGTGCGGCGGCGAAGCCGAGGTTGCCGCCGACGGAGAACCAGCCCATCGCGGTGTGGCTGCCTTCGCTGACGAGCCGGGCGACGCGGGCTGATTCGGGGTGGTAGGCGGCGACTCCGACGCCTGACACGGCCACGAAGAGCAGGGTCAGTGGGTAGGAACCGCTCAGGCCGCTCAGGGCGATCCCCAGTCCGCCGAGGATCGTGCTCACCGGCAGGATCCAGGGCATCGCCCAGCGGTCGGTGAGCAGACCGAACACCGGTTGGGCCACCGAGGACAGCACGGACGCGGCGAGCACGATGCCCGAGACTGCGGCGTAGCTGTAGGCGCGCTCGGCGACGAAGAAGGGCACGAGAGAGGCGACCGCGCCCTGGTAGATGTCCACACAGGCATGGCCGACCGACAGCAGAGTGATTGATTTCTTCCTTGACACATCGCCATGGTCATCGCCGGGCGGCATGTCGCGCTTCCGATAAACTGCCAACCAATGACAGAAATCCGCCACGAGCCCGTGGCGCCGACCCGCACTCAGTGGCTGGCCCCCGGAGCCGCCATCGATGCCCACCGCCACGACGACCACCAGATCGTCTACGCGGGCCGGGGAGTGCTGGCCGTGACCACCAGCACCGGCTCATGGATCGCGCCGGGCAATCGCGCCATCTGGGTACCGTCCGGCACCGTGCACGCCCACCAGGCCCACGGTGAACTCGAACTGCACCTGGTCGGTCTGCCTGCGAGTGACAACCCGCTCGGTCTGGACGAGCCGACCGTGCTGACCGTCGGTGCCCTCCTGCGGGAACTGATCCTCGCCTACACCCGCACCCCGCACGACGACAGCGCCGAACGCGGGCGGCTGCGGGCTGTGCTGCTCGACCAGCTGAGGGCATCACCCCAGGAGCCACTGCACCTGCCCACGCCCACCGCCCCTCCGCTGATCGCGCTGTGCGAAATCCTGCGCACGAATCCAGCCGACGGCCGCACCCTGGCCGCACTGGGAAGGGAAGTCGGCGCCGGCGACCGCACTCTCTCCCGCCTCTTCAAGGCCGATCTCGGCATGACGTTCCCGCAGTGGCGCACCCAACTGCGCCTCTACCACGCCTTGGTCCTGCTGGCCGAGAACACCCCCGTGACTGCCGTGGCCCATCTGTGCGGCTGGTCGTCCGCCAGCGCGTTCATCGATGTCTTCCGCCGCACCTTCGGGCACACCCCGGGAACACACCAGTCGCGCGAGCGGACCGGCTGACTGTCCCATCGTCCCCACCGGGCGCCCCCGCGGCCTGCCGCACAGCGGATCCACGGCCGTTGGAAGGGGAACTCGCCCGGAGTGCGTTCGAAACCCTCTCCCGGGACGAACCACGGTGATGGGGCAGTGGCGTCGGAACCTCGTCCGCGGCCCGCCGACGCTTCACCGCCCAACTCGTGTCCAGCGTTCTGGTCTTCGGCCTCTCCCTTCCCCTGGCCGTCGTCAACACGGAAGCAGCCATGTGGTTCTGGCCCACGCTCATCCCCGCCCACTTCGCCTGGGCCTGCCCCCGCCGACTCCCGCCACAGTGACAACCGCCCCTGCGCACGGCTCGGTCATGTCGCTGGGCCGGATCTCCGCAGAGATCCGGCCCAGCGCGCCCTGCTTGCTCCCTGCCCTTCCACCGCTACGGCCAAGGCGTGTGCCGTCAGCGTGGAGTTGGTCGACTAGTCGATGACTCGGCCCAGTTCGATGCGGTCGATGTTGGGAGCCCAGGCGCTGGCGTTTCCGAACGTGACCTTGTTGGAGCCCTTCTTCAGGTCGACGGGGACGCCCACGGTCCAGTAGTCGTCCCAGCTCCAGGTGTTCTTGAAGGTGACCTTCTGGGGAGCGGAGGTTCCCACCGTGATGTCCGCCGTACGGGACATGATGTCGGTGTTGTAGGAGTGGCCGTTGTCGCGCCGGTCGTTGTGCGCGTAGTGGACGACGAGCATGTAGCGGCCGGACTTGGCCGCGTCCACCGTGAACTCGGCGGTGCTGGAAGCGCTGTTGCCGAGCCAGCCGATGTAGGAACCGGCGGAGGCGTGGGTGGAGTCGACGAGCTTCGCGCCGCCCGCCAGGGAGGCCGCTGCGCCCTCGTAGGAGAGGGTGCCTGACGTCGAGCCGGCGCCCGAGACGTCGAGGGAGCGGACGGCGGCGGCCTTGGCCGTCATCGCGATGCGGTTGTTGCCCGCCACGAGGTACAGCCGCAGGGCCCGGCCGGGTGCCGCCGTCACCTGCTCACCGTGCAGCTCCAGATTGACCGCCGCCGAGGCGCGTGACACCACCGTGTAGTAGCCGTCGCGCGGTGCGTAGGCGTCGAAGACCGCCTTGTCACCCGAGCGCAGGACAAGGGCGCCCGTGCCTACCCCGGCCGACGATGAGTAGTCGTAGGACGGCTTGCCGCTGATGTCCGCCAGCGTGGCCTCGTACGACGCGGAAGGCGCGGCGGCGGTACGGGCGGTCAGGTCGATGCGGTCCAGGGTGACCTCGGCGTCGCCCTTGGCCAGCGTCAGCACATGTTGGCCCGCCGGGAGTTCGACGGTGACGTCCTTCTTGGCGCGGTAGGTCCAGTTCTCGGTGGAGGGATAGGAGACCGTGACCGGGTCCTGGCCGTCGATCGAGAGCTTCTGTGTGGCGGGTGCCCCGGACTGGTTGCCGTACAGGATCGCCAGGTCGTACGTGCCGGCCTTGGGTACGGTCACCGTGAAGTCGACCTTGCTGGAAGCGGTGTTGAGCGAGCCGACGTCCTTCGTCCCGGAGGCCGCGTAGCCGTTGGCGTTGCTGACCGTGCCCTGGGTGTAGACCTGGCCTCCGGTGATGGCCGCGTCCTCGGCCTCGTACGAGGCGGCCCACGGGACGGAAGCGGTGGACGGGGTGCCCGAGCCGCCGGGGGTGAGGGCGATGCGGTAGGCGGACATCTTGTGCATGCCGCGCAGCGGGACGGTCACCGAACCGTCGGCCGCGACCTTGACCTTCGTCCGTGCGAGGACACGCGGCGCCGCGTGCTGGCCCTCGTAGCCCGACCAGGCGGACTCGGCGACGGTCGCGGTCACCGTGCGGCCGAAGACGGACCGGGAGACGTTCTGGACGACGACATCGGAGTCACCGGCCGAGCCGCCGAGCAGGACCTGCGCCTGGCGCCGCTTCTTGTCGTACGAAGCCAGACCCTGCAGGGTGTCGATGGTATTGGCCTGCGGCGGGGTCACCTTGACGGTGTTGCCGGTCAGCCCGGCGTACCAACGGAAGAACCACCAGCCGCCGTTGGGGATGTTCGACCGCACCACATTGCCGTCGAGGTTTCCTGCGGCGTCCCAGTAGGCCTGGTTGGCGTACACCTTGTTCCGCTCGAACATCGAGACCCACTGGGCGAGTTGGCCCGGAACGGACAGGTCGCGGCGGTTGGCGTACTCGTCAATGTTGATCTTCAGTGGTGCGATGCCGAGTTCGCGCTCGATCGCGCGGTAACTGTCGTGGTTCCCCTGGAAGTTCTTCAGTGAGCTGGAGTCCAACTCGTGCCAGGTCATGATCTGGGGCAGGACGTTCTCGCGCTTCGCGAAGGTGAGGAAGTCCTTCAACAGGCGTGTGTGATAGCCGGATTCGTTCGGACCGGCGATCCTGGCGTCGGGGTCGATCGCGCGGATCCGCTGGTACACCGTCTTCCAGTCCTTGAAGAACCGGTCTCGGTTGACCTCGTACTGTGCCTGGTTGGAAGTGCCGAGGTTGTACCAGATCTGGTCGGGCTCGTTGAACGGGATGTAGACGAACCGGTCGCTGTTCGGGTCGGCCGACACCTCCGTCACGATCTTGTCGACCTTCGGGAGATAGTCGGCGATGCCGAGGTCCTCGTACGGCCACTTGGAGTAGATGTCCTGCATCATCACCAGGATCTCGCCGCCGCCGTTGCGGAAGAACGACTTGGAGACGGTGAGGGCGTCGCCGTTGGGGTGCTGGGCGCCGCCCTCCGGCTTCTGCGAGACGCTGGTGATCTTCAAGGGTGCCAGCACGGCGTCGCTGGGCACGCCGTCGTCGCTGAGCCCGTACAGCGTGCCGTTGGCGCCGTGCATCACCGGGCCTTCGGACGCGTCGAGGTCGACGGTGACCCGCTGCGGGTCGGCGGCGGCGGTCGCGGTCCCCGCCGCGGGGAGGGTGCCTGCCATGGCGGTGACTCCAAGTACGGCTGTGACAAGGGCGGTTCTGGTACGGGACCTGGTGCGGGATCCCGAACGGGTGGGGGTGCTCACGCTGTTGGACCTCCAGTCATTTGACGGCTCCACTGGTGATTCCGGACACGATCTTTCGCTGGGCCACCAGGAAGATGGCGACCATGGGCAGGCTCATCACCACGACGTACGCGAAGACGAGATGCCAGTTGTTGAGGTAGAGCTGGGCGCTGGCGACCTTGTAGAGGTTGAGCGGCAGGGTCGCCTTGTCTCCGCCGCCGAGGACGAAGAAGGCGTAGAAGATGTCGCTCCAGGCGTAGAGCATCACCATGATCGTCGCGGTGGCGATGACCGGCCTGAGCAGCGGCAGGATGATCTGCCGGAAGATCCGCAGCGGCGCCGCGCCGTCCATCCGCGCGGCCTCCTCCAGTTCCACCGGGATGGCCCGGATGAAGCCGGTCATGAAGAAGATCGACGTGGAGAGGTACATCCCGGTGTAGACGGCGATCATCCCGGGCCGGGTGCCCGCGAGGCCCAGCTGCCGCAGCTCCATGACGATGGTGATGACGGCGGGCGGCAGCAGTAGCCCGCTGATGCAGAGCGCGTACGCCGTCGAGACCAGCTTCGACTTGCGGCGCGCGAAGACCCAGGCGGCGCCCGCCCCGAGGATCAGTACGAGGGCGACCGAAGGCACCACGACGAGCAGGGAGTTGAGGAAGCCGCGCAGCATCTCGCCCTGGCTGACGGCGTCCTCGTAGTTGCTGGACGGCTGCCACTGCCGCGGCAGGTCCAGGTTGGGTGTGATCGCTTCGGCCTGCGGCTTGGCGGAGGTGACGGCGACCAGCCACAGCGGTACGCCCACGGCGAGCCCGGCGATCAGGAGGACGAGCGCCGGACGGCCGTAACGCCAGGCGGGGTGCACGCCGGACGCGCGACGCACAGTGGATACGGGAAGCGCGGCGGACGGGGTATTCGCGGTGGTGCTCACAGCAGTTGCTCCCGTCGGCGCAGTCCGATGACGAGGGGGATCGCGACGGCGACCACGACCAGGAAGAGGACCAGGCTCATCGCGGAGGCCTGGGCGTACAGGCCCTGTCCGAAGATGCGGAACATGTAGATGTTGAAGACCTCCGTGGAGGCCGCGGGCCCGCCGCCCGTCGTGGCCTGCACGATGTCGAAGGTGTTCATCGAGCCGATCAGCGCCGTGGTGACGTTGAAGGTGAGAGCGGGCGCGAGCATCGGCCAGCGCACCGACCAGAAGGTCCGCCACGGCCCGGCGCCGTCGCACTTCGCGGCCTCCAGCATCTCGCCGGGGATGCCCTTGAGGCCGGCCAGGTAGATCAGCATGGACAGGCCCATCCACTTCCAGCCGTGGATGACGGTGACCAGGACCAGCGTCCACGTCGTCGAGCCGAGCCAGGGGATATTGGTGCCGAGGAGTCCGTTGACGGCGCCGTCCTGGTTCAGCAGCGCCTGGAAGACGTAGCCGGTGGCGAGCGCCGAGATGAGCACGGGCAGGAAGAAGACGGCGCGGAAGAAGCGGTTGAACCGGGAGTCCGCCTCCAGGAGCAGCGCCAGGACCAGCCCGAAGCCGTTCTGGAAGACCGCGGCCAGCAGGGCGTACACCAGCGTCGTACGGATCGCCCGTAGCAGTGAGCCGTCGTCGGCGATGGTCTTGAAGTTGTCGAGGCCGGTGAAGGCGATGTCCGGGTGGTACGAGGACCAATTGGTGAACGGGTAGTAGAAGTTGAGCAGGTTCGGCACCAGGAAGAAGGCCGCGAAGACGGCGATCGCGGGGAGCGCGAACCACCAGGGGTGGTGGACGGCGGCGCGGGGCAGCCGTCCCACTTTTCTTGCCCGGCCCTTGGCGGGCGCCGGTTTCTGCGTGCGCGTGCGTATGGCCGTGTCCGCCATCGGGAAATCCCTGCCCGTCGGGTCGGTCGGGTTCGGGTCGGTCGGGCTGTCGGGCTAGAAGCCGGTCGCGCCCTGGGCCTTGGCCACCTGCGCGAACTGGTCCTGGATCGCCTGGGCGACCTGCTGCGGGCTCTTCTTCCCGTAGAGCATGTCGGCGAGATACAGGTGGGTGTCCGGCGCGACGATCGCCTTGGCCTGGAAGACGCCGATGGCCGTGGGCAGCGCGGCGACCTGGTCCTTCGACGCCTGGGGGAGGCCGTCGGGGGTCGGCACGGACGGCTGCACGGAGGGGATCTTCATCGCCTTGATGTAGTCGGGGTAGTCCGGCCCGAGCCAGAAGGCCATGAACTGGCGGGCGGCGTTCTGCCGCTTCTCGTCACCGGTCTTGAACGCGACCACGCCGTTGGTCTGGTCGGGGGAGTACATCCCGGTCGCGGAGGAGTTGGCGATCGGGAACCAGCCGATCCTCTTGTCGATCTCGGCCGTGGAGTACTTGGCCTGCAACTGGCTCTGGAAGGAGGTGACGTTGAGGACCATGCCGGACTCGCCCTTCCAGAGGGAGTCGGCCTGCCCCGTGAAGGTGCCGGTCTTGTAGTTCTTCTGCGCGAGGCCCGCGTCGAGCAGCTTCTCCTTGTACTTCTTGATGGCGTCGACGACGACCGGGTCGGTCCACTTCTCCTTGTTCCGGTTGAGGTCGGCCCACCACTGCTTGTCGAGGTCGGTGAGCTGGACCTGCGTCTGCCACTGCAGCGGCCACTTGTCGCCGCCTGCCTCGTAGAAGCCGGCCGCGTCGGTCTTGTCCGTGATGGTGCTGCCCAGTGCCAGCAGTTCGTCGTACGACTTCGGGAAGTCCTTCTCGGTGAGCCCGGCCTTCTTGAAGACGTCCTTGTTGTAGTAGACGCCGAGCATGGAGGGGCTGGTGACGATCGCCGCGTACCGTTTGCCGTCGATCATGCCGAGTGACTTCTCGGTGTCGCCGAGTTTGGACTCCCACTCCTCCCCGTCGAGGGTCAGGAGGTTCTGCTTCGGCTGGATGAAGGGCAGCGTGGAGATGGACGGCTGCCAGAACATCAGGTCCGGCTTGTCGCCGGAGGCGAGCTTGGTCGGCACGTTCTGCTCGTACGGGTCGGGGATGGCCTGGGCCTCGACCTTGGCGCCGGTGGCCTTCTCGAAGGCGTCGATGACCTGCTTCGGCGCGTTGATGGTGTTCTGCGCGGTCCACATGGTCAGCTTCACGCCGTCCAGGCGCGCGTTCGGGTCGACCTTCGTCTGCTTGCCGCCCGAGTCGGAGGAGGAACCGGAGTCGCCGGCGGTGGGGTCGCTGCACGCGGTGGCGGACAGAGCGGCAGCGCATATGAACGCCAGCGCGGGCAGGGCTCTTCTCTTCATGGTGTGCCTTTCGCGAACGGGCTCAGGTCAGCGGATCGGAAAGCGGTCCAACTGAGGAGGTGCGAGCGGGCAGTTCGGGTGGAGCGAAACAAAGCGAAAGAAAGGGAGCGGGCACGGGTCACCCGCGTTCGGGCGGCGGCCCCGAGCTCTCCCGCACGATCAGTTCCGGTACGGAGACGGGGTGCGGGGCGATCTGCGCGGACTCCTCCAGCACGCCGTGCAGCAGGGCGAACGCGGACCGCCCGAGCCCGGTGAAGTCCAGACGGACGGTCGTCAGCGACGGGGTGAGATAGGCGGAGTGCGGGGCGTCGTCGAACCCGGCCACGCTGACGTCGCCCGGCACTGCCCGGCCCGTCTCGTGGAGGGCGCGGATGACCCCGAGCGCGAGGTCGTCGTTGCCGCACAGAATCGCGGTGACATCGGGGTTCCCCGCGAGCTTCAGGCCCGCCGCGTGGCCGCCCGCCGGGCCCCAACTGCCCTGCAGCGGGCGGGGTCGTCGCGCTCCGGCCTCCTTGAGCGCCTGCTGCCAGCCGGTGGTACGGGCGCTGGTGCGCCGGGTGCTGGACGGGATGGCGACGTAGTGCACGGTCTGGTGGCCGAGGGAGAGCAGATGGCGGGTCGCTTGGTAGGCGGCCTCGCGGTCGTCGGCCCACACCCAGGGGCGGTCGTCGCTGGGCGGGCTCGCGGGGGTCTCCACCACACCGACGACCGGCAGATCGGCGGGCACCGCGCCCAGGGCCCGTACACCGGCCGGATCGTATGCGATCACGATCAGCCCGCCGCCTGCGTCCGCCGACCGCTGAACTTGCGCGGCAACGGCTGCCTCGTCGGCCTCATCGGCCGACTCGAGAACGCCGATCCCCACGGTGTAGGAGGCAGCCCGCGCCGCCTCCTCGATGCCCTGGAGGACCGAGGCATAGCCGTAGTGCGTGGTGTTGGAGGTGAGCACGGTCACGGCGCGGCTGCGTCCGCTGGCGAGGGCGAGCGCGGTGGAGTTGCGCCTGAACCCCAGTTCGTCGATGGCGGCGAGCACCCGCTCCCGGGTGGACGGCTTGACGCTGGGATGGTCGTTGATCACCCGGGAGACGGTCTGGTACGAGACCCCGGCCGCGGTCGCGACATCCCTGATACTCACCGAGCGCCTTGTGTGACCGGTCACATTCATGCCAGGATTGTGACCGGTCACATGAGGCTCGTCAAGAGACCGTAATCATGAATTCACGCGGCAGACTCAGACCGCCGTCAGCGGCGGTCAGCGGGAGGGGAAGACGTTGACCGTTACGTCGGACGCGGCGGGTACGGCCCCCAACAACACTCACCAGACGGTCACTTGGGGCCACCGGGAGCTGGAGACGGAGTTCGCCACCGGCGCCGACGGGGTCCTCAGGTTGGTCCGCCTGGCGCGCCCCGGCGACCCGGTGTCGGAGTCCGGCTCCGATGCCCCTCTCCACCTTGTGGAGCTCACCGCCCTCGGCCACGGAAGCGGCTGGTCCGGCCCGCGCTTCACCGGCACGGCCCTCGGTTCGCGCCTGCGGTACCGCGGTCATGTCACCGGGGAACGCGACGGCTGGACGCACCTGACCGTCGAACTCCACGACGCCCGGACCGGGTTGACCGCCTTCCTGGAGTTGTCCTCGCCCGTCGGACTGCCTGTGCTCCGCTCCCGCGTCCGCCTCCGCAACGACGGAGGGGAGCCCCTCGTCGTCCAGTCGGTCAGCAGTCTGCTGCTGGGCGCCCTTCCCTCACCCGACAGCCTCGACGTCCACCGCGCCCGCAACGACTGGCTTGCGGAGTGCCGCTGGCACACCGAGCCGCTGCGGGACACCGTCACCGACATCCATGTCGACGTCCACCAACACGACAGCCGGGCGGCACTGACCCTGAGCGGACGAGGTAGTTGGCCCACCGACGGACACCTTCCGATGGGCGCACTCACCGAATGCGGGGGCGACCGGGCCTGGTTGTGGCAGATCGAGTCCCCGGCGGGCTGGCGCTGGGACCTGGGGGAGCGCGACCACGGTACGTATCTGGCGCTGAACGGGCCCATGGACGCGGAGCACCAGTGGCGGGTCCGGCTGACCCCCGGCTCCGAATTCACCACCGTGCACGGCGTCCTGGCCCTCGGTTCCGGGCTGGACGACGCCTTCGGCGCCCTGACCTCGTACCGCCGTGCCGTACGCCGCCCGCACCCGGACCACACCACGCTGCCGGTCGTCTTCAACGACTACATGAACACGCTGATGGGCGATCCGACGACGGAGAAACTGCTGCCGCTGATCGACGCGGCCGCCGATGCCGGGTCGGAGTACTTCTGCATCGACTCCGGCTGGTACGACGACGGCACCGAGGGCTGGTGGGACAGCGTCGGCGAATGGCTGCCTTCACCTCGCCGCTTCCCCGACGGCGGAATCCAGGAGGTCCTCGACCGGATCCGGGAGCGCGGCATGGTGCCCGGTCTGTGGCTGGAGCCGGAGGTCGTGGGCGTACGCAGTCCGGTCGCGGACTCACTGCCGCCGGACGCCTTCTTCCAGCGCGACGGCCTGCGCATCACCGAGCAGGGCCGCCACCAGCTCGATCTGCGACACCCCGCCGCCCGTGCGCACCTGGACAAGACGGTGGACCGGCTCGTCGGCGACTGGGGGGTGGGCTACCTCAAACTGGACTACAACATCGTGGTCGACCCGGGGACCTGCGCCCCTAGGGACATCGCGCCGGGAGCCGGGCTGCTCGGCCACGCCGAGGCGTACCTGGGCTGGCTGTCCGAGGTGCTGGACCGGCACCCGGGTCTGGTGATCGAGAACTGCGCCTCGGGCGGGATGCGGATGGACGGGGCGACGCTGGCCGTCGCCCAGCTCCAGTCCACCAGCGATCAGCAGGACCCGCTGCGCTTCCCACCGATCGCCGCCGCCGCACCGACGGCGGTCCCGCCCGAGCAGGGCGCTGTCTGGGCCTACCCGCAGCCCGAGTTCGACGACGATCTGATCACCTTCACTCTGGGCGGGGCGCTGCTCGGGCGAATTCATCTGTCGGGCCACCTGAACCGGATGTCGGAGTACCAACTCGGGCTCGTCCGCAGCGCGGTGGCCGTGTACAAGTCCATCCGCGGGGATCTCGCGGAGGCCGTGCCGTTCTGGCCGCTCGGCCTTCCTGGCTGGACGGACGAATGGCTGGCTCTGGGGATGCGGCTGCCTGGTGACAGTACGTCGTACGTCTCGGTCTGGCGCCGCGGCGGGGAGAGCGAACTCCATCTGCCGGTGCGGCACTTGGCAGGCCGGAAGGTTCGCACGGAGATCCTGCACCCGTCCGCTCCGACAGCCGGTTCGGCGGTCTGGGAAGGGGACGGTGACGGGACCGGGGACGGACTGCGGGTGTCGCTGCCGCGCACGCCCGGCGTCCTGCTGATCCGTCTCACTTCGGGAGGGTAGAGGCGGCCAGGCCCGCCATTGGAGTTCGAAGCAGGATCTTGAGAAGTGTGCAAACGCGGCACCGTGCTTTCGTTGGCCTGCAGCCTGATTTGCCGACGGCGCCTCAAAAGAAACCACTTATGAACGTTTTGCGCGTTCTAAACCGACAAGCGCCCGAGGGGCGGGCCGTGAGAGGGTGCGGTGCGATCTGGGACAGGGGGAACGTGTGGGGTTGATCTACAGCTACGACATCTATCTGCGTCCGCGGAATGTCGCCAGGGCGTTGGCCAATCTGGCAGCGCTGGCGCCACCGGCCCGTGCCCGACCACCACTTGAGATCACCCTGCCCGGCGGTGACCGGCTGGTCCTCCCGTTCACGTCGCATTTCGAGAGCGAGCCGGTCGACTGCTCCACGAGCAGCACGCTCGAACTCGACACGTCCCTGATGTTCGACGTCGATGACGCACTGCGCGAGTACGCGCAGACGAACGGCCCTGAACGCGAAGCGGGCGGGCGTATCCAGATCGGGTACATCTACGCGACGATCCGGTTCGAGTCCCTTCTGCACCCTGGCTACACGTCGATGGAGTGCTCGGCAGCGACGTCGGGGATGAGCCGCTTGTTCGCCCGGTCGGCCAACATCAGGAAGGTGTTCACCGACCTCACCGCCGACAGCGGAGGAGTGTGCTGCCTGTTCGACACCGGCGACGGCGCCCCCGAGCAAGTGTGCTGGCTCAATGGTGAACCCACCAAGGAGACAATCTCCGGTCCCCGCTTTCCAGATCGGCGAGCCCTTGTGGCGACTTGGTCCGACTCCGAGAAGTGAGTATCGGTGCAGGTCAGAGTGGCTTCGGCGCTGTTATTGGTTTCTCTCGTTCTCGAAGAATTCCGAGCAGGCTGATTCGACTCGATCGATCGAGACGTCGTCGACATCGAGATGCGTTACCCAGCGGAGGGTTCCGTATCCTCCGCCGACGGCGATCCCTCGGTCGGCCAGGAAGGACACGAACTCGCCTGCGTCCGCCTTCCTTGGGGACATGAAGACCATGTTGGTCTGTGCCTTTCCTGCCCCAAGTTCTGGGAATCTGCTCAGTATCTCAGCAAGTCGCGCTGCCCGTTCGTGATCCTCGCGCAACCGAGTCACATTGTGTTCCAGCGCATGAATGCCCGCCGCCGCCAGAATTCCGCTCTGCCGCATACCGCCGCCCAGCATCTTTCGGATACGCCGCGCCTTCTCGATCAGTTGCCCCGGTCCCGCCAGGACAGAGCCGACGGGCGCCCCGAGCCCCTTCGAGAGGCAGAGCGAAACGGTGTCGAACCGGCCGGCGATCCATGCCGGGTCGCGCCCGCTTTCGACGGCAGCGTTCATGAGCCGCGCCCCGTCCAGATGCGTTGCCAGGCCGCGAGTTCGCGCCAGCTCGGTGGCGTCTTCCAGATAGCCCTCGGGCAGGGCAAGACCATTGAAAGTATTCTCGAGCGCCAGCAGACGGGTGACCGCATTGTGAAAGTCATCGGGCTTGATCGCAGCGGCTATCGCCTCCAGCGCGATGGTGCCGTCCGTCTCGTTCGGCAGCGGCTGAGGCTGGATCGAGCCCAGGACGGCAGCGCCGCCACCCTCGTTGCGATACGTGTGGGCCATTTGGCCGACGATGTACTCGTCTCCGCGTCCGCAATGGGCCATCAGCCCGGCAAGGTTCGACTGCGTGCCGGTCGGAAAGAACAACGCCGCCTCTTTGTTGAGTATTTCGGCGGCGAACGCTTCCAGCCGCTTGCTGGTCGGACACTCGTCGAAAACCGCGTCCCCGACCTCGGCGGATGCCATGGCGGCCCGCATCGCTTCATCGGGGCGCGTGACGGTGTCTGATCGGAAGTCTGCTGTCGGCTGCAATGTGTGTCTTCCCCTCGGCTCTTTCCCGTACTGACGTTCTTTCAGCCCACCGCCTGAGACGGCACCCCGACATCCTCGCAGTCGTACCTCGCAGCCAGGACTCGGGATACGGTCCGGAAATTTGGCGGGTGGCCCTGCTGGTGGTCCGTGATGAGGACGGCTCGGTCGACGTGCCGGCCGACCTGTGCAGCCACCTGTCAGGACCGCTGTCCGAGGATGAGCACGCTGAGTCGCGTCTGAACGGCCTGCTCGCGCACGGTCTACAGCATGTCCCTGGAGACCGACTCGTTCCAGGTGCGCGAGGCGACGCGCCGACCGCCCTCGTAGGCGTCCAGCGTGGCGTTGACGTGGAATTCCTCGGCGTCGCAGGTCAACGTCGTGCTCGTGCGGACCCGTACGTCCCAGTCCTTGCGCCGGAAACTCATGGTCCACGTCACTTCACCGGCCGGTGAGGTGAAGTCGTCGGCGACTGAGGTGTACCGCTCGTGGGCGCGGCACCCGACGTCCAGGTCCATCGCGTCGAAGTGGATCGTGCCGCGATCCTTGACGATGTTCAACGCCGCGCCGTAGTCGATCAGGTCGCGGCTGACCTCCCAGCGCTGCTCGGGCGGCGTCATCTGAGTCGTCGTGATGGGGGTGGCGCCCTCGGGCGCCTCGAAGGGGGCCGAGGTGCCCGGTTCGTCGGCCGGGCGAACCGGTAGGACGAGGCGACACGGCTGCTCGTGGACCGTCAGGAGCGTGGGCCGTGGCGGTGGCCAGGCCAACGGCCAGTACGACGTGGACAGGGAAAGCCTTATGCGGTGGCCCGGTGGAAATGCCTGCGCCACACCGTTCAAGTGCAGCGTGGCCCGGTGGAGTTGACCCGGCTCCAAGGGCGAGGGTTCGTCCGTGCTGTCCCGGCGGGTGAGGTTGAGTACGCCGTACGTGATCCGGGTGGCGCTGCCGTCCGGGGCCACGTCCGACAGCCGGGCGGCCACCATGGCCACGGGCTGGTCGGCGCTCACCTCCAGTTCGACACGTGGCGCCCCGAGTATCTCCAGCCGGTCCGTCAACGGCTCGGTCTCGTAGACCAGGGAGCCGCCGTCCTCCTCACGCTGGTCATAGGGCAGGTCCGGCGGGGCGTTGTAGGAGGCCCACTTTCCGGCGAACTGCCCCACGGACAGCGGGGACCGCAGCGTCTGGCTCCGCCCGTCGTTCGGGGCTTCGCCCTCGGCTGTGAGGTGGCGGGAGCGCAGCGCGTACGCGGTGTTGCGAACGTGCCGCGAGGGCCAGGTGGGTTCGCTGACCCAGCGGCCGGGGCGTTCCTCGTACGAGGTGGAGGGTGGCACGCTGTCCTGCATCCACGCCCGGAGCATCGGACCGTCCACCGCCCCGTTGTCCGCACCCTTCAGCCAGTGGTCCCACCAGCGCACCACTTCCTGGAGGTAGCCGATGGCTGGTCCGGGTTCGCCCAGGTGCGGGTACTTGTGGGACCAGGGGCCGATCAGCCCCTTGCGCGGCACGTCCAGGTGGGAGAGCAGACGGGTCACCGCGTTGGAGTATCCGTCGGCCCAGCCGCTGGAGGCGAGGACGGGGCAGCGTATGGCGGTGTAGTCCTCGCACACCGACGCGTGCCGCCAGTAACTGTCGCGGCGCTGATGGCGCAGCCAGTTCAGGACCCACGGCTGTGCGGCGTCCAGACGCTCGTGCCACATCTCGCGCCAGCGCTCGCCCACGGCGGACGGGTCCGGTGGGCACGTGGCGTAGGCGAACATGGTGCCCGCTTCGGCGAGGTTGTCGGACAGCATCGCGCCGCCCATGTAGTGCATGTCGTCGGCGTAACGGTCGTCGGTGAACGAGGAGATGACGATGGCCCGCAGACTCGCGGGGCGCCGAGCGGCCACCTGCAGCGCCGCGAACGCGCCCCAGGAAATGCCCATCATTCCAGTTGTGCCGTCGCACCAGGGCCGCGCGGCGAGCCAGTCGAGCACCGCCTCGGCGTCGCTCTGCTCGACTTCCAGGTACTCGTCGGTGAGTACGCCCTCGGAGTCACCGGTACCGCGCAGGTCGACACGGACACACGCGTAGCCGTGCCCGGCGATGTAGGGGTGGTGGATCGAGTCGCGGACCGAACTCAGATCGCCCTTGCGGTACGGGATGTACTCCAGGATCGCCGGGACGGGGGAGTCGTCCGAGGACACCGGGCGCCAGATGCGCGCCGAGAGGTGGACGCCGTCCGGCATCGGGATCCTGACGTGGTCCTCTTGCCTGGTGGTGTGAGGGAGGTTCTCGATATATCGCATACGTCTCTCAGGTCGTGCGGTCGGACTTACGGTCGGTCGGGTGGTCGAAGGCGAGTCGCAGCGCGGCGACACAGCGGTCGTACTTCTCGCGCAGCTCGCGCTCGTCGGCACCGCCGGTGAAGATGTGCGCCACCTCGTAGCTGTAGCTGTCCTGCTGGTCGACGTCCGACAGGCGCTGCCCCTCGTCGGGCACGATGTCGATCCGGACGCCGGGTATCTCCTTCTCGATGCGGGCCAGTTCTTCGGGCGCCGGCACCTCGCGCACGACCCCGTCGGCGAACCAGCGGTAGTACCACTTGGCGGCCAGGGCGTACGGCCCCTGCCCGGGCGAGATGGCCGGGTCCTCGCCCAGGGCGAGGGCGAGCATGCAGTGGTGGTTGGCCACGCCGTCGACGTAGGCGAAGAGTTCGGCGTGCGCCTGGGAGTGGCGGGGGTTGATCTCCAGGATCGAGATGTCGTCGGTGGCCGGGTCGTAGAAGAACTCGATGCTGAACGTCGCCTGCCGCCAGCCGATGTGCCGCATGACCCGCCTCGACACCTCGCGCAGGCGCTGCTGCACCGGATCCGGCAGGGCCGAGGGGTACTGGTGGCGCAGGAAGCTGGTGGAATCCGGGTAGTTGATCGAGTCGAGAACGCCGTACACGGTGATCTCGCCGTCGTGCTCGTACCCCTCGACCGCGACCTGGACGCCGTTGAGCGTCTCCTCGGCGAGGCAGACTCGGCCGCCGACCCCGGCCATCTCCTGGGGCAGGTCGAGCTGGTCAAGGATGTAGTCGAAGGGGCGGCCGACGCGGTGGATGCCCTGGCCGATGTGCTCGACGGCGGTGCGAAATTCTTTGATGTCCCCTACTCCGTAGGCGAGTTCGGATGAGTACGACAGCGCCGGCTTGAGCCACATCGGGAACCGCACACCCTCCGGCGGCTGCGGGTCGGTCGCGTCGAGATCAACCCGGCCGAAGCGCGGATGCTCCGTGGCGACCTCCTGCTGTACGAGACGGCTCCAGTACTTGTGCTCGCACTTGACCACCGATTCCAGACTGGTGGCGCGCGTCCCGTATTCCTTTCCGAGCAGCGCGACCAGCGTGCTCACGGGGAAGTCCCAGTAGCCGACGATCGCGTCGACCGGTTCGTCGAAGCCGTCCAGCACGCTCCGGGCCCGGTCGAGCAGGTCCGGTACGGCCACCTCGCCGTGCTGGAGCTCCTGGATGGTCAGGAGGCGGTGGAAACGCAGCTCTTCGGCGCGGGTTACGGCCCGCAGGGTCCGCAGATTGGCCTGGTCGAGACCGACGACGAATACGTTGCGGGGGCGTGGGCTCACTGACGGCTCCAGGGGTCGGTGCATGGAGCCGGGCGAGTACCCGCGAGACGATCAGGCACACGGCGAGAGCCTCAACGGCGTCATCTGTCCGCGCAGGACCCAGAGCGATCGAGACTGCCTTGATGGAACAGGGCGACTGACGCCGTGAAATGTGGCGGTGGGTTCCCGGGGTGGGCGTCGGCCACCTTGGCGACATTGGCAGGTCAAGGGCGGACCTGAGACGCCGACGGAGGCCGCCCTGGAGAACCGACGCAGGGTGCCCGGCTCCCGGCGTGGTCTCAGCGGCGGCCGGGGCAGCTCTGATCGATGCGACTGAGGTGTTCACGCTGGGCGTCCTTGCTCAGAGGATGCGCGGATGCAGTCCGGGATGAATGGGCCCAACCCGGGAACTCTGACACAGGCACCACGGCATGGGCTCCCGGGCCGGTGGCCGATTCACGTCGGGAGCTTGACTGCCATGCGCGCACTGTCCCTCGTCTGTTCGTTGAACACCTCGCCCACCTCCTCCAGCAGCCAGTTGCTCGCGGAACAGGTGATCGCCGAGTTCCGGGGCTTGGTTTGAAGGGAGAGATCATCCCTTGAGCGTCTGCCAGCGAGCCCTGGAGCGACTGGACGCCGAACTCTCCGGGACGGACGACGAGGGTCGTCTCCTCGCCTACAACGAGCTCACCGCTTTCGCGGTCGTGGGCAACGAGGACGGTACCCACGAGGTGAGCGCCGGCGTCTTCCAGGGCCTCAACGACATCGGCTTCTCGCTCTCGCGCCGGGGCGGTCACCCATGGGTTCGCGAAGCCCAGCGGGGCACCGACTTCCAGGACCTCAAGGAGACGCCGGACGCCGTGAAGACGACGACACACACGCTCGCCGCCAACGCCGTGCACCTGGCTCACCAGCTCACCGGCCACCCCTGTCCGCCGAGGTGAAACCCCGCGGAATCGCCTCTACAACGTCACTGACTTCACCGCTGCCGACCGTCCGAGGAGACTCGATGTCTGAGACTGTGCCCCTGGCCTACAAGGGGCTCCACCTGATGCCCCCGTGGTTCGTGGTCCTGATCGGCGTGCTTGCCGTCGTCGGAATCGTGTTGGCCTACCGCCGATCCCGACGCTAGGGGCGGGCAGGGGACCACCCCGACGATCAAGCCGTCGGAGCGGAGGACATGGAACCTGCTCAGCTGGGAGCCGGAGAACCTTCCGCAGCATGGCGCACGGTGGACCCGTCGTCTGGCACAGGTGCTGCACCAGGGGTGCAGTCCCAGACGGAGCGCGTCAGGGCGATGACCCGGAGCCGATGGTGTTTACGTTTCACGCCAATTTGCTCGTTTCCGGTAGGAACGCGGCAGTGGGGTACTCGGCCAATATGTTTGCTTCCCAGACCCTCGCGGCCCAAGGCTCGGCATCGTTCTTCCTGATCGTCGCCGGGTTTGTGGTTGTCGCCCTCCTGATCGGCGCGTTCTGGTACGGCACCCGTCGCGCGGCGAACCGCAAGACTCCAGGCGCCCGTCCCGCAGGCCATGGGCCAGAGGCGGCGCCGCGGCAGGGCTCCTGGACGACGCCCGACGAGAGCGGTGATGGGCAGACGCGTCGTTGACCGGTCGTCCTTGTCGCACCCAGCACTCGCCTCGAACCTGCAACCCCAGGCTCGGCGGCCGCGACCCGGGCGGAGCCCTGCGGCTCCACTCGACAGACCCCTCGTACGAGGCCTTGTGCCGCGGACGAAGGACCCTGAAGGCAAGCGGTGTCGAACACAGCCGCAACTCGCGGAGCACTACCCGCCGGACCACTGCCGCGCCGTGAACGCGACGACACGGCGGTCGAGTTGTGGAGGAGGGACGTCTTGCCGCGGGCAAGAGCACCACGGCGGCGCTCGGTGCCTGGGTCCGCCCTGCGGGACGAGGCCAGCCAGTCGCCTGCTCCGCTGCGATCCGCGGGACCTGGGGGCGCCGGGGGCTGCACGCCCGTGGTGAGGCTACGCGGAAGAGGAGCGGGCCGGGTGTCGATGGCAGGGACTGCTCTGCTACCAGCGGGGTCGGCGCTCGCGGATGCTCCAGGCAGTCCGCGAGAACCGGGGCCGCCGGGGCAGCCGAAGGGCTTCGGCCACGGGACCTGGGCGACCTGGTCGAGCGGGCCCGCATCCATCTCGGCGGACCCATCGTGCTTCTCCGGGGCGACGTGCGTCGCCGGCTCACTGCCGGGACAAGCACGTTCATCGATGCGAACGCCACCTGGCTCGTCATCTTCCAGCTGCCCGCCCACACTCTCGACTTGAAGCCGCAAGAGGGCATTTGCTGGTCGGCGCCGGCCCGAACATGGGCGGCTGACGGAGCATGCTCCCGTCAAGTGAGGGGGTATTCGATGGAAGACCGGGCCTCCCGGCTGACAGGCTCTGGGTATGAGTCCTCGGCCCGACGACGTATCCAACCCCTCCTGGCTGGGCAAGCCGATCGACGTTCGCCTGCTGTTCGAGCCAGAGCTGGCTTCGCTCCTCGACGTGCTACGCGGTCTGCGGCGCAATGAGTGGAGCAAGCCCGCGGTCCCGGGCTGGACAGTGCACGACCTTGCCGCCCACATCCTCGGTGACCTCCACGGCCGTCTCGGCTGGAGCACAGAGGGCCATCAGCGCACCATGGCGGCTGGAGAGACGCTGGAAGCGTTCATCCACCGGGTCAACCAGGAATGGATAGACCTCCACACCGATCACAGCCCCGCCGAGCTCATCGAGGCTCTGGAACTGGCCGGGACCCAGGCCGCCTGTCAATTCGAGGGCGCCGACCTCGACTCAACGGGCCTGGGAGTGTCCTGGGCAGGGACCGACCCGGCGCCCATGTGGCTGGATCTCGCCCGGGAGTTCACCGAGTACTGGACCCACCGCCAGCAGATCCGCCACGCCACCGGCCGAGACACCGACCCGGAGCCCAACGCCCTGTCCGTGGTCCTGGACACCTTCATGAGGGCCTTGCCCCACACGCTGCGTCACACGCCCGCGCCCGCTGGGACACAACTCCAGGTGGTCATCGGTGAGCCGGCCGCCGTCACTTGGACCGTGACCGCCACCGCGGACCGCTGGTCACTGGCCGCGGCACCCCGCGGGCGGCCAGCCGCATCAGTGCGGCTGGACCCAGAAACCGCCTGGCGACTCTGCACCCGTGGCATTGATCCTTCCACTGCCCTTGCCCGAGTCCGCATCAGCGGCGAGCGCCGGATTGCCGAAGCTGCCTGCCAGATCGTGTCCATCGTCTACTGATGAACGCTGCCGCGGCGAGGGCCATTGTCGCGGCGTGTCGCCGCCGGCCACAGATGGCAGATCACGCATTCAAGTTCAGTACCGTCACGGCCGGCTGACGCAGCGCCGCCGTCTGACGTGGGACCACGAAGCCCTCCCGCAGAGATCGCGGACGGTGACCCACAGGGCGATGGACAACAAGTGTTCCGCGAGCCGACCGGAGAATCTGGCGGTGGCCGAGGGGCTACGCCGGGCCGTCGGCGTGGCCGGTTCGCCAGGCCCAGGCGGCGATCTCGACGCGGTTTCGGGCGGCGAGCTTGAGCTGGATGCTGGTGAGGTGTGTCTTCACGGTCGAGAGGGAGACGAAGAGGGAGGCGGCGATCTCGGCATTGGTGTGGCCGAGGGCTACCAGGCGTACGACGTCCAACTCGCGTTCGGTCAGGGGATCTTGGGGCACGGAGGAGGCGGGCGTGGTAGCCACTGCCTCCTTCGCCCGTCCCTGTCCGTGTTTCCGGCCCTGGGCGGCGGTGATGTGCTTGAGGAGGCGGACGGTGACCGACGGGGAAACCAACGAGTCGCCGACCGCCGCGGCGCGGACGGCCTCGGCGAGCAGGGTCGGCCCGGAGTCCTTGAGGAGGAAGCCGCAGGCACCGCTGTTCAGTGCGCCATAGACGTACTCGTCGAGGTCGAAGGTGGTCACCACGACGACCCGCATCGGGGCGGCGACATCCGGTCCGGCCAGCATGCGGGTGGCCTCCAGCCCGTCCAGCTTCGGCATCCGGATGTCCAGCAGGCATACGTCGGGCCGCAGTCGCCTGGCCAGCGTCACGGCCTCTTCCCCGTCGCAGGCCTCGGCCACCACGGTGATGTCCGGCTGTGCGTCGAGGAAGAACCGGAATCCCGTACGGACCATGTCCTGGTCGTCGGCGATCAGCACACGGATCGGAGCACGCTCACGGTCACGATCGTTCATGGGCGCATCTTGCCTGAACGTGGGAGAGAAGGGCGGACCGTGCCCCGCACGGGGCACGGAGAACTGCGAGACCTGGGGGCGCCTCCCGGCCGAAGGCCGGGAGACCATGGACGGCCCGCGGCCAGGCCACGACCCACCCGCTCTGCCGCCCGCAGGGGCCCGGCCCGCCCATCAGTCCGGCTCCTGAGCCGGACTGAGAGTGACGGCCCGCAACAGCGGCCGACTCGCACCGATCGCCGCGAACATCGCCCCCGCGCCAAGCACCACACACGCGGCCAGTTGCAGCGCACCGGCCGTGTTGATGGTGGTGCCAACCGCCTTGTTGAGCTGCATCGCGCCGTAGACACCGCACCCCGTCATGGTCCCGGCGAGGAGGACCAGCGGGACCACCGTCTCGCGGACCCGGGCCCGGTCCAGCACCCGCAGTGGCGTACCGGCCAGCCGCAGCCTGCCGTACACCCGGCGGCGGTCCAGAACGTTGGCCGCGGCCGTGAGACCGGCGGAAGCGGTGGCGACGAGGAAGCTCAGGGTCACTGTCGCCAGGCTGAGGTTCCGCAGCTGGCCGGTGGAGAAGTCGTCCACGGCGGTGAAGTACTTGTCGGTGTAGGCCGGTGCCGCGCGGTTCAGCGGTGCCAGCACGGTCACGGCGGTGTCGACCCGGGCCGGGCCGCCGGAGATCTTGGCCGTGACGCCCGTGTTGCCCAGCAGCAGCGACTCGTCGGCCCGGTCGCCCGTACGGATCCGGACGGTGGCGGGCACCCCGGCTTGCTTCAGCAGTGTGCGGGCCCGGTCGGCGGTCTCCCGTACGGTGCCGGGCGTGTGGGTTCCGCCCGGCGTGGCCACGGCGACCTGATGAGGGTAGGTGAAACCGCCGACGTCCAGGTGCGCCACCGAGAAGAACCCGGCCACGAAGCCCGCCAGGACCAGGCCGCTGACGGTGCGCCAGGCGCCGCGCGGGTCGTCGCTGAGCCTGCGGGCGGCCAGCAGCGTGGCGGGACGACGGGCGAAGCGGCCCATGATCCCGCCGAGCCGGTCCACGGCCCAGGGGCCGACGATCCAGAACGCCCCGTAAAAGAGGATCATCAGCGCGACGATCTGGGGAGTCCTGAGGCCGCCGCCCCGGGCCGTGGTGACGACGTAGAGCACGAGGCCGACGAACAGGGCCAGGCGGATCATGCGGGTGCGCCGCGGGTCGGACTGCTGGGCGACGCCCAGCGGTGAACGGACCACCTCGCGCAGCGCGCTGACCGCGCTGAGTGCGGTGAGCAGGGCCCCCCGGCGACGACGCCGAGGAGGGCGGGTGCCCCGACCCACAGGTCACCGGCGAACCAGGTGCCGATGCCGTACGGGAGGCGGGCCAGGGCGGGCAGCAGCGCGCCGTAGGCGAGGGCGCCCGCGGCCGCTCCCGCCCCGCCGACGGCCGCCGCCTCGGCTCCGGTCATCGCGAGGATCTGCCGGGGCGTGGCGCCGGCCAACCGCAGGGCGGCGAGCCGCTGTTCGCGGCGGGCGGCGCCGAGCCGCCCGGCGGCGCTGGCCAGCACGATCACCGGCACGACGAGCAGACCGACGCCCAGCAGCATGCCGTCCCTGTCCTGGGCGGTGAACGCGTTCGAGGTGGTGCCGGAGAAATCGGAGACGACGGCCCGGCCGGTCAGACCGGTTTCCAGGACGGCCTCGCCCGCGGCCTTGGACACCGTGGGGTCGGAGGGAGCACGGCCGATCACGGCGAGGAGTTCGTCGGGGGCGGCCAGGCCGGCGTCACCGACCGTCCCGTACGCCGAGGGCTTGGGGAAGCGGTCGGCGAGCTGGTTCGTGGGCAGCTTGTGCATCAGCTCGGCGAGGGCGGGCGAGAGGTTGACCTGCCCCGGCTTCGGGAAGGCGGTCAGGCCCGGCGGGGCGGGGGTGACCCGGTGGCCGGGCAGGTGGGCGAGGTTGACGACGGTGACCGGTTCGCCGCGTACGAAGGTGGTGGCCAGGGCCTGGATGGCGGTGCCGTGTCTGTCGGGGTGCGGTGTGCGCCAGTCGGTGCGGTCTGCGCGGGCGCCGGCGCCCAGCCAGGCTGCGGTCAGGGCCAGCAGCACGAGTGCGCTGACGGCGGCGGCGCCTGCGGCCAGTAGGTGGGACTGCAGGCCGCGGCGCCCGGAGCGGCGGGCCAGGTGCCAGGTCAGTGGCAGGAGGGAGGGCATGGAGGGCTCCGAACGTACGGGGCGGGCGTGTTGGGTGTCGGGTGCGGGCCGGTGGGGGCTGGTCGCGCAGTTCCCCGCGCCCCTGAAGGGCGCGGAGGCCGGCGCAGATCAACGGGGGCGCGGTCGCTGCGAGGCCGCTCCGTCAGGGCGCTGTCGTGTACTGGATGTGGCCGTGCACGCGGCCGTCGCGGACCTGGAGGATGCGGTCGCAGTGGGCGGCGACATCGGCGTCGTGGGTGACCATGACCAGGGAGGCGCCCTGCTCGCGGGTGACGGAGGTGAGCAGCCGGACGACCTCCTCGCCGGTGGACTGGTCCAGCGCGCCGGTCGGTTCGTCGGCGAAGACCACGTCCGGTTCGGCCACCAGCGCGCGGGCGATCGCCACCCGTTGGGCCTGCCCACCGGACAGCTGCCCGGGGCGGCGCTGTTCCAGACCTTCCAGGCCGAGCGGGGCGAACCAGCGGCGGGCCCGTGCGACGGCGTGCTTGCGGAGCATGCCCTCCAGCATCAACGGCAGGGCGACGTTCTCCTCGGCCGGCAGTTCGGGAAGCAGTTGGCCGGACTGGAAGACGAATCCGAAGCGTCGGCGCCGCAGCGCGCTGAGCCGGTTCTCGCCCCAGTGGTCGATGCGTTCGCCGCGCAGCAGGACCTGCCCGTCGTCCGGGCGGATGATCCCGGCGAGGGTGTGCAGGAGCGTGGACTTGCCGGACCCGGAGGGGCCCATGATGGCCAGCGACTCGCGCTCGCCGACTGCCACGTCGACTCCGGCGAGTGCCGTGGCGGACGCGTACTTTTTGACCAGGCCGAGCCCGGACAGGACGGTGCCCATGATCGTGTGCCGTTCCCTTCTCGGTGGTTCGTGGCGGCGCGCGTGTCTCAGCGCTCGAACTTCCAGGTGATCGACGTGTCGTCGGCCTTGACGACGCTCACCGGGATCTCCACCCGCTTGCCGTCCGCCTCCGCGGTGCATGTGAGGGACGCGCCCGTCACCGCCTTCAGCCCGCTCGGGCAGGACACCGGGCCGATGTCCCGGCCGATCCAGGGCAGCGGCCGGTACTTGGACCGGATGCGACCGTCGAGTATCCGGGCGCTGAGAGCCTTGTGGCCGTCCACTGTCACCGTGGAGTAGCTGTCCAGCTCTGTGGTGGACTGCGTGCCGCTGACCGCGTACGTCACTCCGGCACCGCCACCGACGAGGGCGACTGCCGTGACGCCGATGACGATCAAGTGCTTGCGCTGCATGGCGCTTCTCCTGAGGTCGAGGTGTTCGATGTGCCTCGACTCTCGCCGCCCGACGGCACTGCGCACCTCGGCCGAACGGCCACTGTCGGCGGGTCCGTTCGCGACCGGGTCAGCCGTTCGGCCGATCCCCTGCCCCCGGCCGCTCCGTACGCTCGGCGAGGTGAACCTCAAGCCTCCGGTCGACGACCCCGCCGCGCCCCGTGCCCGCAGACAGAGCTGTCTGCGGGCGGTCGGCATCACCGTGCTGGTCCTGCTGGCCCTCACGGATCTGGTGATCACAGCCAACGACGGCGGCGCCCTGCGGCCGTTGTTGGTGGTGCTGCCGCTCGGTCTCGCCGCCGTGCTCTGGCCAGCCGCGCGTCAGCCGGCCTGGCTCACCCCTCAGCTGCGTACGGCCGTACCCGCGGGCGTCTCCCTGGTGATCACGGCCGTGGCCGCCCCGACCGGCCGGCTGGAGGAGTTCGGGCCCGGTGAGAGTGCGATCCTGCTCTGCCTGTTGCTGGTCGCCGTCCGCGGCTGCCCGCCGCGCTGGGTGGTCGCGTGCTCCGTACTGGACGGCGTGGCCGTGGTCGTGCTGCCGCTGCGCATGATCCGCAGCTCCCTCGGTGACAGCGGCACGGCGGGCATGACCGGGGCTGTCCTGGTGCTCGTGCTGCTGGTCGCCATCATGGCGGGGCTCGGCGGCTATCTGCGGGTCCTGGACCACCGGCGCGGTGTCGCGGTCACCGAGACCCGCCGCTCCGAACGCCTCGCCATGGCGGCCGATCTGCACGACTTCGTAGCGCACCACGTCACCGGCATCCTGGTCCAGACACAGATGGCCCGCATGATGGCCGTCACCGAACCCGAGAACCTGGACCCGGTCCTGGCAGGCATCCAGAACGCCGCCACCGAGGCGCTCTCCTCGATGCGCCGCACGGTCGGCATCCTGCGTGAGGGCCCGCAGGACCTGGCCGCTCCGGAGCCGGTCGACCGGCATCCGGCGGCCGATCTGTCGTCGCTCGTGGACCTGGTCGAGGGCTTCGGCGGTTTCGTCGGCCCGAAAGCCGTGCTGCTCCGTGATCCCTCGGTGCCCGCAGACCTGCCGCACGAGGTGCAGGCCGCCGCGCACCGCGTGGTCCAGGAGGCGCTGACAAACGTACGCCGTCACGCGGCCGACGCCGCCGAGGTCACCGTCGGCCTGACGTACGAGGACGGCATGCTGCGGGTGCTGGTGCGCGACGACGGCCGTGGCGGCACGCAGATGCCGCATGCCGCCCGTGGCGGCGGCTTCGGCATCGTCGGTCTCACCGAACGCGTCACCGCCCTCGGCGGCGTACTGCACACCGGCCCTCGCCCGGACGTCGGCTGGGAGGTCATGGCCCTGCTCCCCACGGTGGCGACGAGCACGAGGCGACTCGCCCTCTGAGGCAGCCACCCCTCAAGGACATCGGTCCGGCGGCGGGAGTGATCGTCGGGTGCGACCGTCTCACCGGGCTGGGCGGTAACGGCGCGGGCTGCCGCGCAGAACGCGATCAACTGGCCCGAGAAGTACCTGCCCGGTACAGGAGACAACTTCGTCTCCAACGAGGTGATCGTGGCCGGTGTGAATGCCGCGGATGTCTGGCGGTACCTGATCGACACCTCCCAGTGGGAGGGCTACTACGACAACGTCGCCGGACGTCGTGGCACGATCAGTATCTGACGTCCAGTCAGATCATCGAGGTGGGAGCGGTCATGGAGTCGGTGTCGGTCGGTGGTGGGGTGCGGATCGCGTACGAGCGTTGTGGGGCCGGGCGGCCGGTTGTCCTCGTAGGGGGTACCGGGATGCCGCCGGTCGCATGGGAACTGTGCGGCCTGCGCGGCGCGTTGGTCGACGCGGGCTTCGAGGTGGTGACGTATGCCGCGCGTGGGGTGGCACCTTCCGACGCACCGCCTGCCCCGTACACGGTCGAGGCCCTCGCCGCGGACCTGGCCGGCCTGCTGGACGCACTGGACCTGACCGCTGTCACGGTCATCGGCTACTCGCTCGGCAGCTTCACCGCCGAACTTCTGGCCCGTACCCGCCCGGATCTGGTGCGCGCGGCGGTGCTTCTGGCCGGTGCCGGGCCGCTGACGGCAGTGCTGGACGCCTTCCTGCAGGCGGGGAACGAACTGGCCTCGGCCACCGGTCATGTGCCTCCGGCGTTCACGAAACTGCAGACCCTGCTGACCTCACTGTCACCGGAGGTACTGCGCGAGGACGAGGAACAGGTGCGCACCTGGCTGGAGTTGCTCGACGCCCAGGAGTCGGTGTGGGCATCGGCCGAGGGAGCGACCGGACAGTGGGCCGCCTCCGGCCGGTGGGTGCGGGACGGGCACCGCATGTCCGCCCTCGCGGACATCCACCAGCCGGTACTCGTCGCGGCGTTCGAGCACGACCTGTACTTCCCGGTGCGGTCCGGAAAGGCCGCGGTCGAGGTGCTTCCCCGGGGAGAGTTCGTCGCGATACCCGGGGCCGCTCACGCGGGTCTGCTGACCCATCCGAAGGAGACCACCGAGGCACTCCTCGGCTTCCTCGCCCGCACCTGAACATGGCGGTCGGGCGCGACGCCTCAGGCGCCGCGCCCGGATTTCGGATTTCTATCCCTCCGAGATACGCAGCCTGATCGTGCGCGACTCGGGGCGCAGCGCGAACTCGGGCCAGACGTCCGGTCCGCACGTCCGCGAGCCGAGACCGTGCTGGGCCGCGTCGACGATCAGATGACTCGTCGTCGAGTCGCCGAGTTCGAAGGGGTGCGCGGCGCGGGCGATCTGCTGGGGGGTGTGGCGGCTGAGGGTGAAGCCGGGGCGACGCCCCCGGGTGTCGGGAAGCACCTCGACGTGCAGCACCTCGGTGGAGCCGCTCGTCAGTGTCAGCCGGCGCAGTTCCGAGCGGTGTCCGGTCTCCTGGGGGCGTGCGTAGTCGACCGAGAGGTCGTGGACCGTGGCGGAGAAGCGGCCGGTGCGGCCCGCGCGGAGACTGTCGGGGTAGGTCTCCAGCGGACCCAGGCCGAACCACTGGGCCCCGTCGACGGGAGCCGTACCGTCGGGCAGTTCGAAGCGGACCCCGATCCGGGGCCACACTGTCTGCCAGCCACGCGAGGGTTCGATCTCCACGCGCAGTTCCAGCTCGCCGTCTTCGATCGACCAGATGGACTCCACCATCACGCACAGCGCGGAGTTCGCCGCGGAGACCTTGTCGAGGGTGCGCAGGGCGTCCGCGGTGTGCTCCACGGAGACGCGCCGTGTGGTCAGCCGGTCGAGGCCGTCGCGACGCCACAGGTCGGCGCTGGACACCCCGGCGACGCTGTCGTCGCTCTCCTCGACCCCGTCGGACGGGCTTTCGTCGTTGTCGGTCGGCGCGCGGAACAGCTCCAGACGCGGCCCCGTCACGGGGCGGCCGGCGAGACGCACGAGAGATCCGCCGGTGAACTCGGCGATTCCGAGCGACAGGGTTCCGTCGCCCGGTCGCCAGTCGGCCTGTGGCCGGACCGCGGGCACGGGACGCCGTGCCGAGCAGTCCAGTTGGGCCGTCGCGATCACATGTCCCTCAGGGGCCCAAGAAGTTGGCGCTGCCAGCGCCGCATCGATCGTGAGCCACGTCTCGGCATCGGGAGCGACGGCGACCTGGGGCAGCGACGCCCACTGCGACTCGCCCGCGGCGACGAGGGGAATCTCCAAGTCCCCGGAAGCGACGGGGATTCCGTCGTGCTCGACGCGCCAGCGGAAGCGCAGGTCGGACGTGTCGGCCGAGTGCCGCAGGTTCGTGACCGCGACCTTCTCGCCGTCGAAGACGAACTCGACCGGCTGCACGACCGCCTTGAACTCGTGGAGGCTGGGGGTGGGGACGTCGTTGCTCAACAGCATGCCGTCCATCACGAAGTTGCCGTCGTGCACGACCTCTTCGAAGTCGCCGCCGTAGGCGTAGTAGGGCTTCCCGTCCGGGGCCGTGGCGAGGATGCCGTGATCGCGCCACTCCCATACGAAGCCGCCGTGCAGCCGCGGATACTGGCGCACGAGTGCCTCGTACTGGTCGAACGCGCCCGGCCCGTTGCCCATCGCGTGCGCGTACTCGCACAGCAGGAACGGCTTGGTGCGCTGCCTGGCGCTCTGCGCGGGAGTGCAGTTCAGCAGTGCCGAGCGTGTGCCGTCGGAGCCGATCTGCTCGGTCTCCGGCACCGACGCGTACATGCGCGAGTAGATGTCGGTGTACTCGCCGGTGTAGTCGCCTTCGTAGTGCACGGGGCGGCCGGTGTCGCGGGCGTGGACCCACGCCGACATGGCGGCCAGGTTGCCGCCGGTCCCCGATTCGTTGCCGAGCGACCAGATCACGATGCTGGGATGGTTCTTGTCCCGTTCGACGGTGCGCCGGATGCGGTCCAGACACGTCTCGCGCCACGCCGGGTCGTCACTCGGGTTGCCGACCCAGTCGAGCTTCTCGAAGCCGTGCGTCTCCAGATCGCATTCGAGGACCACCCAGAAGCCGAGTTCGTCGGCAAGGTCGAGCAGCCGGGGATGCGGCGGGTAGTGGCTGGTGCGGATGGCGTTGATGTTGAACTGCTTCATACGCGCCAGGTCCTCGCGGGCGTGCTCCTCGTCGAAGACTCGGCCACGCTCGGGATGCGTCTCATGACGGTTCACCCCGTGGAAGACGACACGGCTGCCGTTGACCAGGAACTGGTCGCCGCGGATCTCGACCGTACGGAAGCCCACCCGCAGCGCGATGCTCTCCGCGGCCGTGGACACGGTGGCGTCGTACAGGCGGGGCCGCTCGGCCGACCAGGGCTCCACTCCGGTGACATCGAGGGGAGCCACGTCGGCAGGTGCGGCCCAGACGTGCTCCACACCGAGTTCGGGGATGCACAGGGTGACCGGGAACGCGGCCGCGTCGGCGGTGATCTCCGCTTCCACGCTTCCGCGCCCGTGGTCGAAGCCGGTCCGCAGCCAGACGTCCTCGATGCCTCCGGCGGGCCGGGCGATCAGGGTGACGTCGCGGAAGATGCCCGGCAGCCACCACTGGTCCTGGTCCTCGACGTAGCTGGCCGCCGACCACTGGTGGACCCGTACGGCGACGACGTTGTCGCCCGTGCGCACCGCGGAGGTCACGTCGAACTCGTGGGCGAGCCGGCTACCGCTCGCGCTGCCGATCTCGACGCCGTTGACCCACACTCGGAAGAGCGACTCGACGCCGTCGAAGCGCAGCACCACGCGTTCGGCGTCCGACCAGTCGGCGGGGACGTCGAAGTGGCGGCGGTAGTCGCCGGTCGGGTTCTCGTCCGGGACGTGGGGCGGGTCGATCGGGAACGGGAACTGGATGTTCGTGTAGATCGGCCGGCCGTAGGCCCCGTCACCCTCCAGCACCCAGTGGGAGGGCACGGGGATGCTGTCCCAGCCGTCGTCGACGAAGCCGTCGGCCGCGAAGTCCTCCGTCACCGACGCCGTGGGGGACAGCCGGAACCGCCAGGCCCCGTTCAGTGAACGCGAGGGTGTGTCGGAGTGCAGCCACGAGCGCGCCGGGCGCAGTGCTCCACGGCCTGGCGCGATGTCGGAAACATGGGGGGAGAGCTGGCTGGGCAAGAGGTCACAACTCTTTCTGTGTGTCACGTACGACGCTGATACGACGGGGCTCTACCGGAGTACGACTGTGCGGATCTCCCAGGCACCGATGGCGAGTTCGAGTTCGTTCGCCACCTGGGTACGGGAGAGGGAGCGGCCGAGCAGGTCCACGGTGGTGGCCTCGGAGAACGTGCCCGTCACACGGACGGTGGACGCGGTGTCGCGCATCGCGGCCAGCCGCAGCTCGGTGCCGGTCCCCAACTCGTCGTCGGTGACGCGGCGGATGCCGGACACGAGGACGTCCTGGCCGTCGACGTGCAACCCGGCTGTGTCGGGCGGCAGTTGGCCTCCGGCGGGCGCGGTCCCGCGCGTGACGAGTACGTCGTTGCGGAACTCCTCTGCGAGAGCGACCGCGTTCGCCCCGCGCCAGCCGGTCGCCGAGGGCACGACGGCGAAGCGGTTCTCGACGCGCATGCCGAGGTCCTGCGCACCCGGCGTGGGGATCTCGCTGGCCGCGGGTTCGTCGCGGAGAGGATGGATGTTGACGCTGATCGAGCCGATGGCACGCAGCAGGGTGACCGCGAGTTCGGTGCCGTCGCCCACGAGTTCGTACTCGCTGGAGTGGTCGAGCAGGACCGTGGCGGGGCCCGCCGACACGAACGTACTGGCCGGGAAGGTGGGCAACGGGTACTCGCCCCAGCCGCCCTCGGCGGTGAGACCGCGTTCGGTGACGGCGAACTGGCCGGCGGACGAGGACGTGGCCACCGGCTCGGGCAGCGGCACGTGGAAGCGCAGCCGGTGGTCCGCGGACTGGTTGAGGAACGAGGTCGAGACCCGTACGAACGGTTCACCGGCACGTACCTCCACGAGTGTCTCCACCGGTGTCGGCACGGTCCGTTCGTCGCGCAGATCGCGGTCGGCGGAGAGCGCGGCGGGCCACGCGTAGACGCGGGTGACCCGCAGCCGTGACCGCAGCGGGCCGTCCTCGAGAAGGTCGACGGTGATCTCCGTCGGGTCCGGGACGAGGAGGTCGTGCGCCGGGGGAGCGTAGTTGTAGCTGTCGCCGCGGTCACCGCCGTCGACGAGACGACCGACGCCGTTCAGCACGGTCCCGTCGGAGCCGGTGATGTCCAGCGTGCCGTCGGCGGCGACCGCGACCTCGACCAGGCCGTTGGAGAGCGTGCGGTCCGACGCTGTCGCGGGGTCGTACGACGTCGGTACGGCGGCCGTGTCCTCGCGCGGCTCGACCCGGAAGGCGGTCAGCCCCGAGGCGGGGACCTGCACGGGAACGAGTGCGGTTGCCCGGGCCTCCTCCACCGTCAGCACCCGCCACTCACCGGGATGCGCGGCGGCCGCGGCGGCGACCTCCCGGCGCAGGATGAGCAGGTCGAAGGGTCCGCTGGTGGGGACCTCCGCGAGGTGGAAGACGAGCTGACCGGGGGTGAGTTCGTAGCGGTCGATGAGACGGCCGAACAGCTCACGGCGGTGGATTCGACGCAGCACGCGTTCGAGCTGGGAGGCGTCCATGTGCTCGTCGCTGAGTACCGTCGGTGCCTCGGCGATCAGCTGAACGGGCTGCACCGATCCGTCGGTGGCGATCGCTGCCAGCCCTGTTCCCGCGGGCGGGGCGGCGACATCCACCTCGACCAGCGCGGTACGCCCGAACGGCAGCGGGTTGGCGACCAGGTGGGCGTCGCTCGGCACCAGGGCCGCCGGTTCGGCGAGCGCCGCGTCCCGCACGGCGCGAGCGGTCTGCGCCGCCTCCGCCAGGCGCGCGGCGACCTGGTCGCAGGTCTCGTCGGTGCCGGAGCCGACGACCGAGTCGTGCGCTGTCGACTCGATGATCTTGTGCCAGGCGAGGGAGAGGAACGGTGAGTCGTCGCGCCGGGACCACAGCGCGTTCATGCGCTCGGCGTGGTCGATCGTCCGCTCGGCGACCGCCATCCGCTGCTTGAGCCCGAGCCGTACGGAGAGCACGCCCGGCAGGATGTTGCCGCGCACATGGCTGCGCAGCTCCCCGGTGACGACGGCGGACACCTCGTCGCGCACGTGTCCCCGGATGTACTCGTCGAGTGTCGCGACGGTGATCGGCAGCTCGGCGCCGGACGCCTTGCGCAGCCAGGCCGCGAGCTGCGGGTCGGGCGCGTTGTGGTCGGTGCCGGCCATCGCCAGTACCGGATCGCCGCCCCACCGCTCGGACGTCATCTCCGCGTACTCGCCCAGCGCCCGGCCGATCCGGTCGGGCACCAGCAGGACGTCGAGGCCGTTGTCGTAGCCGTCGAAGAGGAACTCGGTGCGCACCTCGGAGCCGTCGGGCGCGCGCCAGCGGAAGGCGTGACCGTCGACGGAACCGGGCACCCCGCGCCACAGTGCCGCGTGCTCGATGCCGGCGCGGGCCAGGATCTGCGGCATCTGCGCGACGTGACCGAACATGTCCGGCAGATAGCCGATGGGCATCGCGCCGCCGAGCCGCTCCGCTGCCGCCCACCCCATCTGGAGGTTGCGCACGATGGTCTCGCCGGAGCAGAGGAACTCGTCGAGCAGGATGAGCCACGGGCCGATGGCGAGCCGCCCCTCGGTGACCAGGGCCACGAGCCGGTCGCGGTTCTCCGGCCGCATCTCCAGGTAGTCCTCGATCGCGGCCATCTGCCCGTCGACGGTGAACCGGAAGTCCGGGTTCGCCTCGGCCGTCTCCAGCACGGTGTCGAGGGCGGCGACCAGCCGGTGCCGGAACACCTGGAACGGCTCGTACCACTCCCGGTCCCAGTGGAAATGGGGCACGAAGACGGCGGAGTTGCTCATGGCGGGAGGAACCTTCTGTGCGGGCGGGGCGTACGGAGACAAGGAGCGGGCGCGGGCGGTCACTTGAGGGAACCGGCGGCGAGCCCGGTGCGCCAGAACCGCTGGAGGACGATGAACAGGATGATCACGGGCACGATCGACACCAGCGAGCCCATGATCACGGACTCCTGGAGAAGCGGGGTGCGGGCGGTCTGCCCGTTCCAGGTGAAGAGGCCGAGCGTGATCGGGAAGAGCTCCTCCTTCTGGAGCATCACCATCGGGAGGAAGAAGTTGTTCCAGATGCCGACGAACTGGAACAGGAAGATGGTCACCAGCGCCGGCGACATCAGCTTGAACGACACCGAGAAGAACGTGCGGAACTCGCCGGCACCGTCCAGGCGCGCGGACTCGATGAGTTCCTGCGGCACGGCGGCGTTCGCGAAGATCCTCGCGAGATAGACGCCGAACGGGCTGACGATGCTGGGCAGGAAGACCGCGAAGTAGGTGTTGACGAGTCCGACTTCGGAGAAGAGCAGGAACAGCGGCAGCGCCAGCGCGGTGCTGGGCACCAGCACACCGCCGAGAATCACCGAGAACAGGAACTCCCTGCCGCGGAAGCGGAACTTGGCGAGCGCGTAGCCGCACAGCGCCGAGATCAGGGTGCCCACGGCCGCGCCCAGCACCGCGTAGACGACCGTGTTGAGGATCCATCGGGCGAAGATGCCGTCGTTGAAGGTGAACAGGGTGTGCAGGTTGTCGAACAGCTGGAAGTTCGAGAACGTCAGGCCGCTGGTGGAGGCGAGATCGCCCTGAGGTTTGGTCGCCGCGACGATCAGGAAGTACAGCGGCAGCAGGAAGTAGATCGCCAGTACGAGCATCAGGGCCATGACGGCCGTACGACTCACGCGGCTTTCCTGCGAAGGGGGTCGATTGCTCACAGTCCCGCCCTCTTGGAGGTCAGTCGCATGAACCCGAAGCTCAAGACGAACGTGATGACGGCGATGACCACCGAAATGGCCGCGGCCTGCTGGTAGTTGTTCCCGACGGCCACGGTGTACGCGAGCATGTTCGGGGTGAACGTGCTGGAGATGTTCGAGGAGATCTGGCGCAGCACGGCCGGCTCGGAGTACAGCTGGAGTGTGCCGATGATCGAGAACACCGTGGTCATGACGATGGACGGGGCGATGATCGGGACCTTGATGCGCCAGGCGATTACCCAGTTGCCGGCCCCGTCGATCTTCGCGGCCTCGTAGAGTTCCTGCGGGATGGACTGCAGCGCCGAGAACATGATCAGCATGTTGTAGCCGGTCCACAGCCAGGTCGAGACGTTCGCCGCCGACCACAGCACGGCACCAGGGCCGAGGAAGTCCGGCTTCAGACCGATGGCGTTCAACAGGTCGACGACCGGGCTGAGTTGCGGCGAGTAGAGATACGACCACATGATCGCGGCGATGACGCCTGGCACCGCGTACGGCATGAACGCGGCTGTGCGGAAGAACCCCTTGAGCTTCAGCAGGTGGGTGTCGAGGAGCAGTGCCATCACCAGCGCGGTGAACAGCATCACGGGCACCTGCACGATGCCGAACAGACCGATGCGGCCGATGCTGGCCCAGAACTCGTCGTTCTGGAACACCTCGACGTACTGCTCGAAGCCGCCGAACGTCGTGTACGAGGTGCCGTACTGCCCGCCGGAGCGGCGTACCACGCGGAAGCTCTGCCAGAGCGCGTAGCCGATGGGCACCAGGTAGAAGAGAACGAACGGCAGGAAGAAGGGCGTCAGGAACGCGACGATGGTGCCGGCCCCGGGGCGGTGGTGACACCGCGTCGGTGGGGCGGGTGGCGATGTCGGTCATTCCGCGGTCACTTGCCCGCCGTGGCAGGGATCGCCAGGTCGTCCATCGACTTCAGAGCGGAAGCCTGGGCAGCCGCGAGGGCGCCGGTCAGCTTGCCGTCACCGGCCACCGCCTTGGCCATCGCGTCCTGCAGTGCCAGGTTCACCGTCTTCTGGGTGGGGCCCCAGCTGAAGTCGGTGTCGACCTTCTTGGACGACTCGGCGAAGACGTCGAAGATCTTCTCGTCGTTGTAGTACGGCACACCCTTGGCCAGCGCCGGAAGCTTCAACCCGTCGGTGGACGCCGGGTACAGACCGCCCACCTCGTTCGCCAGCGCGAGCGCATCGGGGTCGGTGTTGAGCCACGTGTTGAACTCGGCCGCCTCGTAGAGGTGCTTGCCGCCCTTCATGAAGGCGACGGTCGAGCCGCCCCAGTCACCGGAGTTGCCGCCCGTGCCCCAGGTCGGCATCGGGACGATCGACCACTTGCCGGCCTGGTCGGGCAGGTTGTCACGGATGCCCGTGTAGCCCCAGGCCGCCCCGAGCTGGGTGGCCATCTGGTCGTTCTGGTAGGCGGCGAACATCTGCGTCGACCCGTTGGCGAGGTCGGTGCGCACGAGCTTGTCGTCGATCAGCTTCTGCCAGTACTCGGCGACCTGCTTGCTCTTGTCCGACTCCACGGTGACGTGCCACTTGTCGTCGGAGTAGCTGTACATGTTCGCGTTGTTCTGCCAGAGGAGCCCGTTGAACCATTCGGCGTTGTTCGGGTCGAAGAACGTCATGGTGAGCTTCGGGTTCGCCTTGTGCAGCTTCTGCGCGGCGGTGGTGTACTCGTCCCAGGTCGTCGGAATCGGGACGTCGTACTTCTTGAAGATGTCGGTGCGTACGTACATGGCCATCGGGCCCGTGTCCTGCGGAAGGGCGTACACCCCTTCGCCGCCGAAGCTGGCCTGCGACCAGGTCCACGGCACGAACTTCGACTTGGTGCCGGCGGCCGTCTTGCAGGCCGTGGCGTCCACGAAGGCGTCCTGGGAGCGCAGGGTGGGCAACTGGTCGTAGCCGACCTGGGCGAGGTCCGGGGCCTTACCGGCCTTCAGGGCGTTGCCGATCGCGCCGTACTGGTCGTTGGAGATGTTCTTCGACTCGACCTGGATGTCGGGATGGTCCTTGTTCCACAGGTCGACGACCTTGTCCATGCCGTTGACGGTGTTCCAGTACTGGAGTGTGACCTTGCCCTTCGAGGGCTCACAGGATGCTGCGGACGACTCGCCCGACGAGTCGGACGACGAGCATCCGGCGAGTACGAGGACGCCGGCTGCCGCGGTGACGACGGCGAGGCGGATGCGCGTGACTGTGTTGCTCATATTTTCCGTTCCAGACAACGGCTAGCGACGGTGCTAGGCGGCTCGATGCTGATCCCTCGGGCGGAACGCCCTCTGGGTGGAAGGGACAGGACGCAACGGTGTCGGTTCAGGCGCCGAGCGCCGTGGCGAAGGGTGACAACAGAAGGGGCGAAAACACTGGTTATGGATACTTGTGAGCGGTCCCGTGAACGCTCACGGGAGCGCTCACGGGGATTCTCAGAGGTACTTCGCGAGATGCGATGCGAAGTGCTCGGAAGTCTGCGCTTCGGCGCGGTTCAATGTCAAGACATTCGATGCGGATGGGTTTCCGGCGGGTTACGCGGACCCGCTCGGCCGCAGCTCGGCATGCACGACCAGGTCCTCGACCGCGAGCGTGCGCGGGTCCGACAGCAGCCGTGCGACCTGCTCGATGGCGAGCACGCCGAGCTGCCGTGTGTCGAGGGCGACGCTGGTGAGCGGGGGCTCCATGAGCGCCCCGAGCTGAAGACCGTCGAAGCCGATGACCGCCAGATCCTGCGGCACGCTCCTGCCGAGCCGGCGGGCTTCCCGCAGCGCGCCGATCGCGATGATGTCGTTGAACGTGAAGACCGCGGTCACCTCGGGATGAGCGGTGAGCAGCTCCCTGAGCGCCGCTCCGCCGCCGTCGGCCGTCTGATCCGCGCCGACCACCATGCCCGCGTCGATCCCGTGCGCCGCCGCGGCCGCCGTGAACCACGCGTGCCGGATGCTCGGCTCGGCCCGGGCCTGGTGGTCGACCATGCCGATCCGGGTGTGCCCCTTCGCGACCAGGTGCGCGACCGCGGCGTGGACGCCCTCCCGGCCGTCGATCCGGATCGAACTGAACCGCGTGGACTTGCCCTCACGGCCGATGAGCACCACCGGCATGCCGCGGGTGAACGCCTCGAGTTCGCTGTCGGAGCAGCTGAAGTAGCCGATGACCGCGTCGACCTGCGAACTGATCACCTGGAGCGTGCCGAGCTCCTCCTCCGCCCGGTCGGCGGTGTCGTACACGACGACATGCCAGCCATGGGTCCGGGCGGCCTCCAGAGCGGAGGCCGCGACCTCGGTGAAGTACGGGTTGAGCAGATCGGGGATGACCAGCCCGATGGTCATGGTGTCCTGGCGGACCAGGCCCCGGGCGAACCGGCTCGGCCGGTAGCCGAGCGCCCGAGCGGCGTCCAGTACGCGCTGTTTGGTGTCGCTGTCGATCTCGTCCTTGTCGTTGAGTGCCCGCGAAACGGTCTGCCTGGACACCCCCGCGGACTTGGCGACGTCGTTGATCGTGACCTTCCGGGACTCCGCACCCGATGCCGACACCATCGCCCACCTCCTGCTTCTCGCGAACGCCGGTGCGCGCGCAAAGCCTGAGTATGCACGTACGGGGCTCCGGCACGACGCCGGGCCTTGGGCGAAGTGGCCGACTCCGGTCGAGGGGATGCGGTGGTGGCAGTCTTGGCACTAGATTTGGTGGCATGACTGCCATCACCGTTCGGATTCCGGACTCCATGGACAAACCGTTGCGCGATGCCGCGGCCGGCGCCGCCTCGCTGAACGAGTACATCGTCAAGGCCGTGCGCCGTCAGATGACCCTCGATGCCGCCGGCCGTCTCGCCACCCTGGAGCGCCTCGACCTCGATGGCGAGGGCGACGCTCTGTGACGATCCGCAAGGGCGACGTGTGGGACGTCGACACCGGCAAGGGCAACCGGACCGTGCTGATCGCCAGCCTCGACGGGCTCGCCGACCGGTACGGGGCCGTGGTCGCCCTGGTGCTGCACGCCCCCGCGGCTCATCCCGATACGGCGATGAGTGTGCGCCTGGCGACTCCGGTCGACGCCTCGGTCGTGGCCGTCAACCTGCTCCAGCTCTCCGCGGTCCGCTTCGAGACGGGCACCTGCCTCGGCAACATCGGCCCCGCGCAGCAGGCCCTGGTCGACGACGCGCTCCGGGCGGTGCTCGACCTGTAGCCCGTCTTCAGCTCGATGCCCTCGCTCGGGACACGTCCTCGGCGCTGTCCCAGCCGGAGACGAACCAGTCGACTTCGCCCGTGGCGGGATCGTACGACCGTCGTCGGATCGTGCCGATGTTGCCGCCGTAGACGTGGATGCCGACGGTTGGTTCGCTGCCGACGGCCGTGACGGCATGGACATCGTCGTCGGTGGTGCAGCAGACGGTCACCTGCCCCGGCGCCCATCGCGTCTCACCGGCCGGCGTCAGTGGCCCGCTCGCGGTGGACTCCGTCGGCTTGAGGTACCGGATCTCTTGTTCGGCGCCCGCGTAGATGCCGGCGACACCCCATGTCTCGTGCGAATGCACCTTGGTCTGCTGACCGACGTCCCAGACCACGGACGCCATCGACCAGCTGTCGTCGGGAGCGATGTACAGCGGATACGTCAGGTGACGCGCGGAGGATGCCCGCGTGACCTCCGGCGGGAGCCGGTAGCCGTCGGCCAGCAGAGCGGACAGCCGCTCGGCGACCCGCGCCGTGATCTCGTGCTCGTCGTCGGTGCTGCGCACCACGAGTCCCACGTCGTCGATGAAAGTCTTCAAGCGGTCGAACTGCATGGTGCTCTCCTCTGCGGGGTGCCTTCTGCGCGGCGCGCCGGGCGATGACTCGGTCCAGCAGGCTGTGGGGTGTGAGTGTGCGGCTGGGTGTACTGAACCCATGACCGCCAAGTCGATCAAGACGAAGTGCCGGGCAGGATCCGGTACTTGAGGTGGGTGACGCCCGGCGCCTCGACGGCACGGACCTGCTCGAGCCGCACATCCGCGTCGCCGAGGCTGTCGAGGAGGCGGGAGCCGCCGCCGAGCAACACCGGAACGACGTGCAGTTCGAGCTCGTCCAGCAGGCCCGCTGCCAGGTACTGCCGAGCGATCATGCCGCCGCCCCACAACATGACGTCCTTGCCGGCGGCGGCCTTCTTCGCCTGGTCGAGCGCGGACTCGATTCCCTCGGTGACGAAGTGGAACGTGGTCCCTCCCGCCATCTCCACCGGCTTGCGCGGGTGATGGGTCACGACGAACACGGGATAGTGGTAAGGCGGGTTGTCACCCCACCAGCCGGTCCACTGCTCGTCGCCCCAGGCACCTCCGCCGATAGGGCCGAACATGTTCCTGCCCATCACCGCGGCGCCGATGTTCTCGAGCGACTCCTCGAACACCGGTGTGCTCGCGTTCACCTCACCGCCCTGCTCGCCATGGGGCTGACGGAAGGCGGCCAGCGGAACCACCCAGTCGTGGAGTCCCTCGCCACCCTCCCCGAGCGGGTTCTCCTCGCTCTGGTTCGGGCCGGCGACGAAACCGTCCAGTGAGATCGAGATGTGACACCTGAGCTTGCTCATCGTGCCTCCTCAGTCGGCTCGGCACCGCCATCGGCGCCCTCACCAACGAGCATGGACCGAGGCACAGATGACGTCTAATGCCAGTCCTTCGAGGAACACATCGATATTCTTGATACGTGCTGAATCTGGTCCATCTCAAGGTGCTGGCCGCGGTGGCGCGGCACGGGTCCGTGACCGAGGCCGCGAGGGAGCTGCACTACTCGCAGCCGTCGGTGAGCCATCACCTGTCCCGCCTGGAGGCGGCCACCGGTGTCAAGCTTGTCCAGCGGGTGGGCCGTGGGATCCGGCTGACCCCTGAGGGCGAGCTGCTGGCCAACCGGGCCACCGAGATCGTGGGACGGGTCGACGCGGCGGCCAACGAGCTGTCCGCGCAGGTCGGTCTACGGACTGGGCGGGTGCGCCTCGCCGCCAACGCGTCCGTACTCAGCACGATCGTGCCGAAGGCGGCCGCCATGCTGACCGAGGCTCACCCGGGCCTCACGCTGAGCGTGATCGACCGTCATCCGGTCGAGGCGCTGCAGATGCTGCGGCACGGCGAGATCGACGTCGCACTCGTCTTCCGGTACGCGCACGCCCCGCTGGAGGACGAAGGGTTCCGCATGGTCCATGTGGCCGACGACCCGATCTACCTGGTGAGCCGGAGCCCCGACGACAGCGTCGCGAACCATCGCAACTCAGCCTGGATCGGCGGCTGCGAACGGTGCCAGGGCGAGCTGACCGCCGTCTGCCGGCACCACGGATTCGCCCCACGCATCGAGTCGGTCTGCGACGACATGGTCGTCGTACAGGCCCTCGTCGCCGCCGGTATCGGTGTCACCACCCTGCCCGGACTCGCCCTCCGCGCCCACCGCCTGCCCGACGTCCACACCACCGAGATCCCCGACTTCCCCCGCCGGATCTACACCGTCACCTACGGCGATCCACCCGACCCACCGGCCACCAAGGCGCTGATCCAGGCCATCCAGCTGGGAGGCCAGGGTGGTCAGGATGTGCCGGACGTGGGTTCTCAGTAGTGGCCGACTGGTCAGCGGCCGGTGGATCCGTCGATCTGCTCGCGGAGGAGGTCGGCGTGGCCCGCGTGTCGGCCGGTCTCCTCAATCATGTGCACCAGGACCCATCGCATCGACGGTGCCTGCCCTCGACGCGGGGGTCGCGGGGCGGGAAGTGCCAGATCGGGGCAGGCTTCGATGACCTGGTTCGCTCGCTCGACGGTCTTGCGGTAGTCGGCGAGCACACTGTCCACGGTGTCCTGAGCCGACGGCCGCATGGTCGTACGCCAGTCGCCGACCTCCTCACCGAGGAAGTAGAACCGCTCGACGAACGCCAGGTGCTTGACCAGCCCCAGAAGGTTGGTGCCCGAGGGCACTCCGCCCGTTCGGACCTGCGGTTCCGGCACACCCGCGGCCTTGTCCGCGACAGCGTTCCGCAGATAGTCGAGGAAGCCCCGCAGGGTGGCCTTCTCGTCGGTCCCGGTCAGCGGAGGTCCGGTGTCCTTCGCCCGGGTCCGGGATCGCTGCGAGTCATTTCCTGACATCGAGTCACTCCGTTCCGACGTGATGTCGTGTGGTGGGGGCGGTCATTCGGCGGTGCGCTGGACGAGCAGGACATTGTCGACGACCGTGGCCGTCTCACCAGCAGGTCCGGTGGCCCGGCGGCTGGGCATGTCGGCGCGCAGGACGGACCAGCGCGCGGGGTCGAGATCGAGTTCGGCGGCGGTCTCGGTGGGTGTGGGGTAGTGGATGTCGGGGTCCTGATTCCACGACCAGGGCGCGGTGGAGCCGTGGTCGACGATCAGCAGGAGACCGCCGGGTCGCAGGGCCCGGGCGGCGGTGCGCAGGACTTGGCCGCGGAGCAGGGGGAGCGGGGTGTGGAAGTACTGGGCGGAGATGAGATCGAACCGTCCGGCCGGGAAGCTGTTGGCCAGGTCGTGCTGTGCGGTGACGACCCGGTCCGCGATGCCGAGATCGCGGGCACGTTCCCGCACCCGTTCGACGGCCGTGGTGGAGATGTCCACGCCGGTGACGTGCCAGCCCTGCTGGGCGAGCCAGATGGCGTCGCCACCGGCGCCGCAGCCCACATCGAGGGCTGCTCCGTGGTGCAGTGGTGTGGCGGTCTCGGCGAGCAGCGGGTTGACGCGTGCGCCCCAGGCGCGCTGGGTGCGGTAGTGCCGCTCCCAGAACAGCTGGGCGTCCTCGTGCGCAGTGCCCTGGTCGCCCGTGGCGTCGGCGGTGGCCCGTCGGCTTCGGGTGGAATCCATCTAAGGTGCCCCTTCGTCGGCCGACGTGCCGAGCGTGATCCGATACGCACATCGGACGCCGGTGATGTACGGACAGCATCGGCATCGCGGTTTCGCCCTTGCAAGAAAAATTGCGGATCCGCATCATCGGGCCATGGACAACATGGACGACCCCGCAGGAGACGTTCTGGCCGGAGTCGGGCCGCGACTGCGTGCCCTGCGCCGGGCGCGGAGCGCCACGCTGGCAGCGCTGGCAGACGAAACCGGCCTCACGGCGAGCACCCTGTCCCGCCTGGAGAACGGCAAGCTCCGCCCCACGCTGGAGCAACTGCTTCCCCTGGCCCGGGCGCATGGCGTCCCGCTCGACGACCTCGTCGCGGCACCGCCCACCGGCGACCCTCGCGTGCACCTGCGACCAGTACGACATTCCGGGCTGGTGATGGTGCCACTGACCAGGCGGCCCGGCGGCATCCAGGCGTACAAGGTGATCCATCCGCCCGCCGGCCGAGCCCCCACGATGAACCTGCAGACCCACGAGGGATATGAGTGGTTCTACGTCCTCAACGGACAGGTCAGGTTCGTGCTCGGCGAGCAGGAGTTCCGGCTCGGCGTCGGAGAGGCCGCGGAGTTCGACACCCGCACACCGCACTGGATCGGCAGCGCCGACAGCCGGCCCGCGGAACTGCTCGCCCTGTTCGGCCCGCAGGGAGAGCGCGCACACCTGGCACCGTCCGGGCACTGACCATCACATCGGCCAAAGACTGCCCTGGATCAAGGGCCTGTACGTGGGTAAGCTGCACGTTCGAATGATCTTGGCTTGCCGAGGTGACAGCCCCTGTCTCCCACATCAATGTCCCCTGCAGACTGACCGGGACATTCACTCCGAGACCTGGGCCGCCACGTGCAAGCCAACCGCCGTACGGGAGACGCCAACACATGACCACGCCACCGTCGCAGCCCGGAGCGGAGCGGACCGACGGGGCGTCCGTCCGGATCGGCGCTCTCGTTCCGCTGACACGGCCTGGCTGGATCCAGGCGGGCCAACACCTGCTCGCAGGACTCGAGTTGGCCGTACGCGAAGTCAATGACACCGGCGGGATCGCCGGAAGGCCACTCGAGCTGGTGGTCCGGGACACCGCGGCCGATCCACAGAGGGCCGCGGCGGCCGTGGACGAATTGGCCGGCCTGGGCGTGGCTGCCCTGGCGGGGGAGTACCACAGCGTTGTCGCCCGCGCCGCTGCCACCAGGGCCGACGCCCTCGGCCTGCCGTTCCTCTGCTCGTCGGCGGTTCTCGACGCGCTCACCGAACAGCCGACGGAATGGGTCGCGCGACTCTCCCCGCCGCAGTCCCGCGGCTGGCAGGTCTATGCGGACTTCCTCCTCGCCGCGGGCCACAGTCGAATCGCCGTAGCAGCCCAGCCGAGCGTCTACTGGGCATCCGGGACCCGTATTCTGCGGGACTACCTCGCTCCACGCGGCGGCACCGTCATCGAACTCGACATGAGCGCGCTCGACGCCACGACCGTGTGCGACGAACTCGTCGAGAATCGCGCGACAGCCCTCCTTCTCCTGGTCGGCCACCCGGAACCGGCAGTGCCGATCGTCAAGTCCGTCCGCCGTGACCAGCGGCTCGCCGAGATCATGATCGGTGCTCCGGCCGGGCAACCGGAGTTCGCCGAATGGGCGACGCTGCTGGGCGACGACAGCGCCGCGATCCCGTTCCTGCGCTACCTGCCCGAGCGCCTCACTCCACTCGGTGTACGAGTCGAGGAGGCGCTCCGTGAGCAGCTGGCCGCAGCCCCCTCCTTCGTCGCCTTCGAGGGTTATGACACGGTCGCCGTCCTCGCCGATGTGCTGCGTTCCAACGGCGCGGACCGGGCGCGCACTGCCGAATCCTGGCCGCGCGTCGCAGTCGAAGGCACCCGCGGGCAGATCCGTTTCTCCCGCATGCCGGGCATCAGCGTTTGGCAATGGGCCGGGCCGCCAATCCAGGTCGTCGACCGGGATCCGGCAGAACTCGATCGCTTCCGGATCCTTCACGCCGCCTGACCGCCTGACCGCCTGACCGCCTGACCGCCTGACCGCCTGACCGCCCGACCGCCTGGCCGTCCGTGCGACCAGCGGCAGGATTCTGCCTCCCGTCAAACGTTGGGTGACCGGCAGCGGAGGTTCAACTCCCCGCCACCGTACGGCTGTGGCAGTTGAGCAGCGTACGGCCTGCCAACAGCCCCCGTCCTACGGAGTGTTCATGACTGCGGCAGAACAACGAAACCCCCTGCAAAGACGCGCGCTGTTGCGGGCAGCGGCCGCCTTACCCGCGGTCGGCGCGGCGGCTGCCGCCTTCGAGGCGACGCCGGCGCAGGCGTCCGCCGCGGCTCACTCAGGCCGGTTCGATCCGGAAAGCCCGCGCTTCGCGCTGGCCGTCCTCCCCGACACGCAGTACCTCTTCGACGCCGACAGCGCGGACCCGACCCCGCTGCGCGAGACCTTCCGCCATCTCGTCGCCGAGCGGGCCGAGGCGAACATCGCCTTCATGACGCACCTCGGTGACGTCACCGAGCACGGCACCAAGGACGAGATCGAACGCGCCGCCGACACCTTCCGGACCATCCACGGCAAGGTGCCCTACAGCGTCCTGGCGGGCAACCACGACATCAACTCCGGGGACGACCAGCGGGGCGCCTCCGCGTATCTCGCCGCGTTCGGTCCCGCCCGGTACGCGTCCATGCCGACCTACCGCGGCGCCTCGCCCGACGGCTACAACACGTACCACGTGCTGACTGCCGCGAGCCGTGCCTGGCTGGTCCTCGCCCTCGACTGGCGGGTGTCGGACAAGGGGTTGCGGTGGGCGCAGGGCGTCCTCGACGCGCACCCCACGCTGCCCGCCGTCCTCACCACCCATGACCTCGCCTGGTCGGACGACGCCGGCGAGGCACAGTTGTCGGACAACGGCAAACGCCTGTGGGACGGCCTCATCCGTGGCAACGACCAGATCTTCCTCGCGCTGGGTGGCCACTACTGGCCGCCGGGGCGCACGGTTCTGCGCAACGACTCCGACAACGATGTCCACGTCCACATCACCAACTACCAGGACCGCTACTACGGCGGAGCGGGCATGATCCGCACATACGGATTCGACCTGGTCCGCGGTGTCATCGATGTCGAGACCTTCTCGCCGTGGCTCCTTGCCCGTGATTCCGGGCAGCGGTCGTCCCTGGAGGCCGAGACCGTCGAACTGACCGGCCCCTCGGACCGGTTCAGCCTGAGCATCGACTTCGACGCGCGCTTCGAGGGCTTCGCCCCCGTCGTGCCGCCGAAGCCCCGACCTCCCGCCGCGGTGATGCCGCGCGGCACGGTCGCGTACTGGCGCTTCGACGCGTCCGGGACGGCCGCGGGAAGCCCGGTCGCGGACGGCACGGTCGTACGCGACCTCACCGGCCGCGGAAACGATCTGACCGTGAGTCGTCTGCACGCCAGCGGGCCCGAGGCGCTGACCTGGTCGGCCGACCACCATCCCGGTCAGCCGGCGCACGCGAGCCTGCGCTTCGACGGTGGCAAGAGCCCTGACCGCGGCGCGGTCCTGACCACCGCCGCCCAAGCTGACCTGAACGGGGAGAAGTTCACCCGCGGCTACACCATCGAGACCTTCATCAGGCTGCCCGACCCCTTCGAGGGCGACCACGCCTGGATGGGCATCCTCAGCTGGGAAGGGCGCAACGGTGACGCGGGCAAGACCACGGGCTGGTCCCCGTTGGAGCCCACCTGCAGCCTCAACCTCTCGCCCGAGCGGTTCCTCCAGTTCGTTGTCTATCCGCAGCGACAGGACGCCGACCCCACTTCCTGGAGCCATGCGGTGCCTGTGGGCCGCTGGATGCACATAGCCGTCGTCAACGACGGGCGCCGCACGGTCATGTACGTGGACGGCTCGAAGATCGCCCGCAATCCTTCTCAGCCGTCCACCGGCATCGCCACCCTCGGCAAGCCGTTCGTCATCGGTGCCACGCAGTTCGACGAGCGCTTCGGGCAGGGCTTCTACGGGTGGATCGGTGACACCCGCATTGTGAACCGGGCCTTGCCCGTACGGGAGTTCCTCACGCCGTTCGAGTGAGGAGCGTCGCTCGACCGACTCGGTGGGCCGGTCCCGCAGTGCACGCGGGATCGGCCCACTCGACGGCCAAAGAGCTGCCCGTGCTGCACCGCCGCACGCTCAGTAGATGAAGGGAACCAACTTGGCAGTCTTCTTGGAGTACTCCTCGAATGCCGTGCCGTACCGCTCGGCCAGGTACTTGTCGAGCGTGGGGATGTTCAGGAAGGAGAACATGCACGCCATGATCACCGGGATGGCCAGGGCCCAAGGGCTGCCTGTCACCAGGGCGAACCCGGTGAAGAGCACGACGTCACCGAAGTAGTTGATGTGCATGGAGTACTTGAAGAGACCCTCTGTGTAGAGCCTGCCCTTGTGCTCCGGCACCCGCTTCCACAGCTTGCGTCGGTACTCCGAGGCCGTGTTGAGGTACGAACCCACGACGTAGAGCACCACGCCGACCCATGCGAGCGCGCCCACGGAAGCGGTGTTGGTGCCGCCCAGGTAGGCCATCGTGCCGTGGATGACGACGACCCAGACCCCCACGGTCACGGCCTCCGACCATTCCATGCTGCGCTTGAGCATGATGAACGTCGTCGCGATGAAGCGCAGCAGGTAGACCGCCGAGAGCGTGAACAGCATCCCCCGGCGCAACGGTTCGGCCTGGTCCAGCCGCGTCCCGAACCAGTCCGCCACCGTGTCCGTCCCGCCGACGAGGAACCACCCCGCGGCCGCCACGGCCAGCGCGTTGCACGTGGTCACCAGAGCCTTGGGGCCGGTCGAGGCGTCGTACCCGCCGTACATCTTCGAGCTCGCTTTCTCTGAACTCCCTTGTGGGGGAAGGACCTTGTGTGACCGGACGCGATCAGGAACGGGCCTTCGCCAGGGTGCCTTCTCGGTCCACCTGCCCGGTCCGCTTCTTTCGAGTACCGCGCGTGCCGTTCGAGCCGCTGCCGCTGCCGCTGCCGCTGCCGTTGGTGTTGGCCGCGGCCAACGTCTCGTCGGTCGGCGCCTCGGCGGCAGTCGCTTCGGCGGTCTGCGCCGCAGATGTCTCCGAGTCCTGGGAGCGCGCTGCCGCCGCTTCCGCCTTGAGGCGGTCACGCATCTGCAGGAACTTGGCGTCCATCTCGTCGAGGGCGATGAACTTGTTCACACCGCGTTCGCTGACCTTGGGCTCCTGGCGGAGCATGATGCCCACGTCCTGGGGGTCCTGGACGTGCTTCTCCATGAGGAGAGAAGCACGCAGCACCCATGGCCTGAGCTGCTTGACGGGCACCATGGTCCGCAGTTGCGGGTACTCGTAGAGGCGCATGATCGCCAGCGTGTTCTCGTCGTCGATCGGAGTGAGCCAGGTGGTGATCTCCAGCAGGCCGGTCTTGACGTGTGTCAGGCCGGGAGCCTGATAGATGAGGTTGAAGTGCGATGTGTTGGCGGGATTCGCCTCCTCGCACTGGTCGAAGGTGGAACGAATCGTGGTTCCGTCCACTTCGACCCGCTGGTTGACGATCTTGTTCGCGGCCAGGTAGCGCTCGCGGCCGTCCATCCACAGCTTGCGCGCGGTGCCGTACATGAAGGTGTAGTCGATGTTGTTCGTCCAGTGATCCCGGTGCACGAAGGTCACGTGGTAGAACTCGAGGAGGCTCTCGATGTAGCGGGTGTAGTGGACGGGCCGGGTCCAGGAGATGGTCTCGTACGGCCGTGGGTTGCTCACGAGTTCGGAGGGCAGCTCGATCTCCGGGAGTCGCTCACGTTGGTCACCCCACCAGAGCCAGACCAGACCGTGCTGCTCCCACACCGGGTACGTCTTCAGTTTGAGCGACTGGGGGATCCGGGCGTCCGAACCGAGGGCGGGGACCACCTTGCACGTGCCCTCGCCGTCGAACCGGAAGCCGTGGTACGGGCATTCGACCGTGTTGCCCTTGAGCCGCCCGTCGGCGATGTTGGCGCCCTTGTGCGGGCACCGTGCGGTCTGGCAGACGAGGTTGCCGCCGAGGTCGCGCCACAGCACGAGCTCTTCGCCCATGCGCCGAACGCCCGTGGGCCTGTCGCGCTGTATGTCACAGGTCTGCAGGATCGGGTACCACTGATTGGGGATCATCTCGCTGCCTTCCTTGTGTGAACCGCGCCATGGCGGATGCGGCACGGTTCGCTGATGAGCGCTCAGCCCTCGACGACTTCGACGACGCCGGTGTCGCCGTCGACGACGATCATGTCGCCCGTGTTGATGCGCTGCGTGGCGTACTTGGTGTTGACCACGGAGGGCACGTTGAACTCCCGGGACACGATCGAACTGTGCGAGAGCATCGACCCGATGTCGGTGACCACTCCGCCGGCGATGGCGAAGAGCGGCGTCCAGGACGCGTCGGTGTAGCGGGTGACCAGGATCTCGCCGGGCAGGAACTCGTCGGCCTGCCAGACCAGGTCCTCCACGATGCGGGCACGGCCCACGATCCGCCCGGGGCTGGATCCGAGACCCACGAGGTGTGCGCCGTCGGCCGCCGGCCGCACCGCCCGGGTGATGTCGTGCTCTCCGATGAACGTGAGCGACGGTTCGGGCAGCCGGTTGTGGTACTCGTACAGGCGCCGTCGTTCGTCCAGTTCTGTGCGGGGGAACGACTCACGTTCCGTGGCGCCACCGGCCAGGTAGGCCCGGACGTCCTCGAAGTCGAGGAAGGCGACCTCGTCCAGGGAGTGCAGGACTCCTTCCGCGACGAGTCGCCGGCCCACCTCGTACACGACGTTCCTGACCAGCCAGATCGAGGTGATCATCGACATACGGGTGGTCTCGCGGAGCTCGCTGCACAGGCTGTACATCGTGATGACGGTTTCGAGGACCTTCCGCCTGTGCAGCGGCAGCTTCTCCAGCACCGTCCGGGCGTCGCCGTCCGCGAGCGCACGGCTGCGTCCCATGATGTCGTCGACGGAGAGCCCGTCGGCGGCGTAGCGGCGGATCATCTGGAAGATGTACGACGGGTCGTCGATCCAGCGCGGGTGGGTGAGCTCCATCTCCTGGCGCCCGCGGGTGCCGTTGGCCCGCAGGAAGGGCTTCATCTGCGTGTCCCAGAAGGCCAGGCCCTCGACATCTTGGCGCAGCCGCTCCTCGATCTCCTCCAGGGGGGCCTCGTTGATGATCCCCATGACGCGAGGCCTGGCCTTGGCGGCCTGGGCCACGCCCCAGATCTCCTGTGCCGACGCGACGGTCCGCAGACTCGACATGTCGGTCTTGATCCGGTTCTGCAGGTTGTCGCCGTCGGCACCGAGCCACTTCGCGCACAACTCCGTGAGGACGCCGTAGAACCCGAAGGCATTGATGTAGTACGGCATATAACCGACGTGCGCGTCGTGGAAGAAGCCGAGGTAGCGGGCGAGTTCCGCGTCGAGTTCCCGGCGGCTCATCCGCGTCAGGTCCAACTGCCGGGCACGGTCGAACTCGTAGAGCCGTACGGAGACCATCTCCTCGGCACGGTTCTTCATGCTCAGCATCTCGGTGGCGGTGGACTGCACCCAGTGAAGCGTGGAACGCAGGTCCTCCATGCCTCCGGGGAAGGTACCGAAGGGGTTCTCGTACGCGGCGAGGTCGACCTCCTCGCTGACGAAGCGTCGGGTGAAGTGCCGCTGGTCCCGGGTGGGCAGGCACTGACCGAGCAGGTAGGCCGTGTAGGAGATGTTCAAATACACATGGCCCTGGAGGTAGCCCATGTGGAGGCCGACGTCACCGGTGTCCCGCACGCCGAGCGCGGCGGCGCAGTCGGCGTGCACGTGCTCCTGGTAGTACTGCGCGAAGCTCATGCCGAGCGGTGACATCAGGCCCACGAAGATCTCGCCGATGTCCATCCGGGACCAGAGCGTGCCGTGCTGCACCTCGTCGGCCTGCCGGGCGACATACGGGCTGTGCTCCTGGTCCGTAGCCCTGTCCTGGGGGTGGGTGGTGATCGGCCTGGCCTGTAGGAGGTGGAGTGTGCCGTCGTGCATGGCCCACTCGATGTCCTGCTCCGTGCCGTAGTGGGACCGGACCTCGACCGCGAGGCCGGCGAGCTCGCCGAGTTGTTCCCGGGTCAGGCACGGTGCGTTGCGGTCGGCGGCGTCGACCTTGGTCATGCCGATCCGGCCGGGTGTGAGGGGCGCGCACTTGGTCACCTTGTACCGCACGTGTTCCTCGATCACCTCCAGTGTGCGGTCGTCGACGACGAAGAAGTCGCTGGACACCCGTCCGGAGACCAGCCCCTCGCCGAGACCGCAACAAGCCTCCACGACAAGGCGGTTGGGCCGTGCGCCGACGGGATCGACGGTGAACAGCACACCGCTGACGTCCGCGTGGATCATCTCCTGCACGATCACGGCGATGGAGCCCGTGGGGCCTGTTCCGTCGCGATAGGCGGCCGCGCGGTCGGACCACAGAGAGGCCCAGCAGACCTTCACCGCGTCGAGCAGCGCCTCGTCACCCGCGACGTCCAGGACGGTGTCGTGCTGTCCGGCGAAGGACTGGGCGGCGGAGTCCTCCCGGCACGCGGAGGAACGGACCGCGACCCTGGGCCGGCCGAGGTCCTCGTAGGCGGCGAGGATCGTATCGGCGATGGCCTCGGGCAGCTCCCGGGCGGTGATCAGCTCGCGGATCGTCGAGGTGTCCGCCGCGCGGGCCTCGGCGGCCCGGATCTCCGCGGCGAGGCCCGTCTCGCGCAGGAACAGGTCGAACAGGCCGGTGGTGAGGCAGAACGCGGGCGGTACGGGGAGGCCCGCCTCGATCATCTCGCTCAGCCGGGCGGCCTTGCCGCCCAGGGTCTCGGTACCGGCGCCGGGCGCGCGGCCGAGCACGGCCACGAGTTCGCGGTGCGGGGCGTTCGACGCGGTGTCGGAGAGGGCGGAGGCGGGGGTGTGTGCCGTTCGGGTGTCCATGATGAGGTCTCCTGGCCCTGGTCAGGCCTGAACGTTGGTTCCGACGAACGCGCGGAACGGCTGGGTGGGAATGATCCGGCTCGCCCGTACGTCCGCGAACCCCGCCTTCTCCAGCTGGGCGACCAGCTCGTCCTCGCTGGGCAGTGGGCCACCGAAGTCGGCGTACTCGAACCAGAGGTTGAGCACGTCGAGGCCGAGGTTGCCGCCGCCCTGGCACGACGACGTGAGGAGCAGCCGGCCGCCGGGCGCCAGGAAGGAGCGCGCTCGTTCCAGCACCTCGACCCGGTCGGCCTCAGGGAAGTAGTAGATGTTGTTGTGGAGCGTGACGAGGTCGAACTGGGGCTGGAGTTCGAGGGTGCGCAGATCACCCTGGCGGGTCTCCACGCGGTCGGTGAGCCCCCATTCGGTCATGTTGTCGGCGGCCCGGACAGCGACCTCTTCCTGAAGGTCGACCGCGAGGGCGGTCAGGCGGGGGTTGAGGCGCGCGGCGTGGCGGACGTAGGCACCGGATCCGCAGCCGATCTCCAGCAGCCGGATAGGGGTGGTGCGCTCCAGAGTGCGGTCGATCGCCTCGTGCACCAGTCCCTGCAGGGCCAGGGAGGAACGGGCGATGACCGTGCCGTCCTGGTCGTCGAGGGAGAAACGGCGGCCCTCCTTGAGCATCCGGGGCGCGTCCAGGAGCACCGGCAGGTGGAACCGCATGATCTCTTCGAGGGCGGCGGCGACCGCGTCGTTCCCCGACTGGGCCAGGAGCTTGGCCGTGGTGCTCCTGAGGCGGTAACACCCCTCGCGCACCTCGAACTCGCCGAGGCGGACGCCCGTCTCCAGCCAGGTGCGCAGCCGCTCCCGGTCCTCGGGCACTTCCAGGTACTCGGCCAGGCTCTCCAGGTCGCAGGGGCGCACTGCCAGACACCGCAGCACGCCCGAACCGGAGGCGGACGCCAGGAAGGCCGCCCGGTACAGCGGAGTGACCACCACGGTGGAGAGCGCCAGGAGCAGCGGGGTCCGTGGATCGGTGACGACCTTCGCCACGGCCAGCACATCCGTGATCGGCGCCTCCACCCGGTCCTTGACGGTCCTGGCCAGGCTCAGTAGATCCATGAGGGTTCCCTCTTCACAGTGGGCAGTCGGTCTCGCGCCGTCGCGCCCGGGCCGCTCGACTCGTCGAGGTGGCGGGCGAGTTCGGCACGGATCTTGCGCAGGAGGTGCGGCTTCGAAGGGCCGTTGAGGAAGAAGTGGTCACCCTCCACGTGGTGGCGCAGGAGCGACCCTCGGGTGTGGACGCGCCACGCCTCCATCTCGTGCGCGGGCGCGATCGGATCGTGGGTGGCGGAGAACGCGGTCATCGGGCAGCGCAGGGGGCGGCGCGGGGCCCATCGGTAGGTCTCGCAGACGGCGAGGTCGGCGCGGAGCACCGGCAGACGCCGTTCGAGGTACGAGCCGCCGATGGTGTCGTCGGCACCCAGGCCCCCGAGATCGCGCACCAGCTGCCGCAGCTCGGCGTCGGAGAGCTGGTGATCCCGGCGATCGCCGTACAGATGCGGAGCCTTGCTTCCCGACACGAACAGGTGCGTCGGCTCGGGCCGGCCGCGGTCGCGCAGCTCGCAGGCGACCTCGTAGGCGAGCAGGGCTCCCATGCTGTGGCCGAACAGGGCGTAGTCATGGGCGAGTTCGCGCTCGACGAGGGCGTCCGCGAGGTCGGACACCAGAGGGGCCATGGCCGTGTACGGCGTTTCCTTGACGCGCAGTCCCCGGCCGGGCAGGAGGACGGGCACGACGTGTACGTCGTCGCCCAGGTCCGCCGACCAGTCCCGGTAGACGGACGGCGTGCCGCCGGCGTACGGAAGGCAGATGAGACGCAGTGGGGGAGTGCCTGCCCCCGAGTCCGGGGTCGGGCGCAGTAGGGGAATGAGTGCCCCCGCGTCCGGGTTCGGGCCGAACCCCTGAAACCACCTGTCGGCCGCAGGCCGCGGAGCCGAGGGACTCCTTGTCGCCCGCTCGATCGTGTGCACGTGGGTCCTCTCGGTACGGTTTCGCGGTCCTTGGCAGCAACTGGTCAGCGGGCGACGGCCTTGCGGCCCTCCGGTGAGTCCAGCCAGGCCAGCGTGAGCTCGATGCCTGCCTCGAAGCCCACCTCGCTCTTGAACCCGAAGTCGTCGCGGGCCCGGTCGATGGCGTAGGACTGATCGCGGTCGAACAGATGAACGGCGTGACGGGTGAGTACGGGGCGGGACTTCACCCGCAGGGCGCCGTAGAGCTTCTCCGAGACCGTGGCCACGCCGCGCGCCAGCGGAGTCGGCAGGCTGAACGCGGGAGGCTTCACACCCAGACCGAGGGCCAGCGCCTCCACGTACTCCCGCCAGGTCGTCGCATCGGGGTCCCGCAGGTTGTACGCCTTGCCCACCGCGGCGTCGGACGTGCACGCGGCGATCATTCCGTCGACGAGATTGCCCACGTAGACGAGTCCGGCCGGTACGGCACCCCCGCGGATGTAGACCATCTGCCGGCCCAGCAGCAGCGTCGCGATCTCGATCACGAAGTCCTTGCTGCGCGGACCGTAGACCGACACGGGCCGAATGACGGTCACCGGCAGACCGGTGCGCTCGGCGGCCTGCCGCACGGCGCGTTCCCCCAACACCTTGCTGCGGTTGTACGGCAGCCCGATGTCCTTGGGTTCCGCGCTCTCGTCGCAGGGTGCCACCGGATAGCCGTAGACGTCGGTGGTGCTGAGATGGACGAGGCGCTCGACGGTACCCGCGTGGTGGGCCGCCTCGACGAGGTTGCGGCTGCCGTCGACGTTGATCCGCCGGAACTCCTCCCAGGGGCCCCAGTCGGCCGACATGCCCGCGCAGTTGTAGACGTGCCGCACACCGGCCGTGGCACGACGCAGACTTGCCGGATCGCCGAGTCCACCGATCACCACCTCGACGTCGACACCCGCGAAGGCGGAACGGTCGCTGCCTTCCCGGACCAGCACCCGTACGCGGTGGCCGCGCTCGGCCAGCCGACGGGTCAGATGTCCGCCGATGAAGCCGCTCGCCCCGGTGACCAGGACGTCGGCGGCAGCGGCGTCGCGAAGCGGCTCCGGCTCGGGCGAGGGGGTCGTGTGCGTGTTCTCCGACATGGCTCGTCCCAGGAGGTCGAGGGTGTGTTCCAGGTCTTCTTCGACGTGGTCCGCGTTGAGGAAGAAGCGCAGACGGCACTCGTCGCGGGCGACGGCCGGGTAGCCGATCGGCATCACGTTCACGCCCTGGTCGAGCAGGGTGTTGGAGAGCGCCATCGTCCTCTCCCAGTCGCCGATGACGACCGGGATCACGGCTGAGGCCCGTGACACACCTATGTCGAGTCCGCGGGCCCGTGCCGAGTCGCGGAAGCGCTCGGACAGTTGTCGCACCCGGGCCACGCGCTGCGGCTCGTCCCTGATGACCCGGATCGCCTCCAGAGCCGCGGCCGTGTTCGCCGGCGAGATCCCGGTGCTGAAGATGTGCAGCGGTGCGGTGAACCTGAGGTATTCGATGATCGGTTCGCGAGCCGCGACATAGCCGCCGAGGCTGCCGATCGCCTTGCTCAGGGTGCCCATCCACAGATCGACATCACGGCGGTCGACGCCGAAGTACTCGCCGATGCCCCGGCCCGTTCTCCCGAGGACGCCGATCGAGTGCGCCTCGTCGATCATCAGCATCGCGCCGTGGCGCGCTTTGACGTCGATGAACCTGCGCAGGTCGGGGACGTCGCCGTCCTGGCTGTACGCGCCCTCGATGAGTACCAGGACCCGTCGGGCCCCCGGGCGCAGGGTGCCCAGCATCGCGTCCAGCGCCCGCCAGTCGTTGTGCGGGAAGGGACGGCGCCGCGCACCCGACAGCATGCAGCCGCGCAGCGCGCTGTCGTGGATCCACTCGTCGTGCAGGACGAGGTCCTCGGGCCCGAAGAGATGTCCGATGGTCGCCACGTTCGTGGCGTGGCCACCGGCGAAGACGATGGCGGCCTCGGTGCCGAGGAACGAGGCGATCTCGGCGTCCAGTTCGCGGTGCAGCGGCGTCTCACCGAACAGCAGGGGCGTCGCGGAACTGGAGGTGCCGTACCGCTCGATGGCCTCCTGCGCAGCTCGGCGGACGCGCGGGTGATTCGACAGCGCGAGGTAGTTGAACGAGGAGAAGTTGATGACCTGGCGACCGTCGACGGAGGCACGACCGGAGTTGTAGCCCTCGTGGACTCGGCCGTACGGATTCGAGCCGCTCGCCCTCACCTGTCGGAGCCGGCCCTGGAGTTCGGCGTATTCGGCCCACTCCTCGAACGCGCGCTCCTGCTTCACCGGTGGACCGGAACCGTCCCTGGAACGCACAGGCACGGCCGATGCCACGGGTCGGGGCGAGCGAGGGGCCGCCGGGAGATCGTCGCTCCTCGGGGCCTGCTGTCCGTCGGCGCCCAGCAGAGCCACCAGTTCACCGACGGTCGGGTCCTCGGGTACCGACTCCCGGTATTTCTCGAGGTGCTCGGGGAACTGCCGGGCCAGGGAGCGCTCCAGTTCGGTCCGCATCAGCGAGTCGAATCCGAGGTCCGCACCGAGCCGGGCGCCGATCGGGATCTGTTCGGGCGGGAAGGCACACGTCCGTGCGACCTGACGCACCACCTCGCTTCGCACCGAGTCCCGCACCGCGTCCGCGACGACTGCGGCGGACCGCACCGGTCCGGGCTCCGCAGGGTCGTTCCCGACCTCGGCGGCCGGCATCGGCACGGGCGCTGTGGACGTCGGCCCGACTTCACGATCCGGCCGGTCGACGGTGGTGTCCGTCTCCGACGGAGGCGAGAACCAGTACCGCTGTCCTTCGAGGACCGCGTGCGGTACCGGGACTCGCGGCCTGCGGGATCCCTCGTCGAGGGCGGCCCAGTCCACGCGTCCGCCCGCGCAGTGCAGGCGGCCCAGCGACTGCAGAAGTGTCTGCCAGTCACCGTCGCCCACCGGGCCGCCGCGGACCCGTCGCAGAGAGGGCAGCCACAGCACCGACTCCTCGTCCTCCGAGGCTGTCATCGTGCGCGCCGTGTTGAGCAGGGTCGGATGCGGGCCGATCTCCACGAAGGCGTCGCAGCCAAGGCGACGGAGCGTGGCGAAACCGTCGGCGAAGCGCACCGGGCCCAGCATGTGCCGGGCCCAGTCGTCGGCCCCGATCCGCCCGGTGACCTGCTCGCCGGTGGCGTCGAAGACCCAGGGGTACTCCGGCTCCCGGAACTCGACATCGAGGGCTGCCGCGCGCAGCGGTTGAGCCGCACCGGCCATCAGCGGGGAGTGGAAGGCGTGCGACACCGCCAGTGGCCTGACGACGACAGACTGGCCTTCGAGCCGGGCACGGACCCTGTCGATCTCGGTGCGGGGCCCTGACAGCACCAGCTGCTCGGGGGCGTTGACGGCGGCGACAGCGACCGAGTCGCTGTCGGCGACTGCCGCGCGGATCACCTCCGCGTCTCCGGCACAGGCGATCATCGCCCCGTCGCCAGGCTGTTCGGCCATGGACCTGCCCCGCACCACGGCCAGCGCCAGAGCGTCCTCCAGGGACATCATCCCGGCCACGCACGCGGCGCCGTACGCCCCGATACTGTGCCCGAGAAGAGCCGCGGGCCGCACACCGAGCGAGATCCACAACTCGGCGAGTGCGACCTCCAGTGCCACCAGGGCGGCCTGGCAGTAACGGGTGTTCGCCAGCTTCTCGGTACCGCCCTCCCCGAAGAGCAGTTCGGTCAGTGGGAGGCCGAGGTGCGGACGCAGGACACGGTCGGCGCGGTCCAGGGTGCGGGCGAACCCGGTGTGCGTGTCGTACAGGCCCTTGCCCATGCCTGTGTACTGCGTGCCCTGGCCGCTGAAGAGGAACGCGACCTTCGGGGCGTACCCGGGCCGGGCGTGACCGCGAACCACGACGGTCGACGGTCCGCCGCGGGCCAGCGTGTCGAGCGCGGTGTCGAACGCCGCCCGGGAGCCGCCGGTGACGACCGCCCGGAAGGGGAGCTGGGCCCGGCCCGTGTGGGCTGTGTGGCAGAGATCCGCGAGCTCCGCGTCGGGATGGCCGGCCAGGTGTGTGCGCCACCGCTGTGCCAGTGTGGTGAGGGCGGTCCCCGTGTGCGCCGACAGGCACAGGGCATGTACGGGCCGCTTCGGGGCCACCGCGTCGATCGGGTCCGGCTCGGGGGCCGATTCGAGCACCAGATGTGCGGTCGACCCGCCGAATCCGAACGAACTGACTCCGGCCCGTACGACGCCCGCGTCCGGCAGATCGACGAGCCGTGTCGGAACGTCGAGCCCGGCGTCCTCCCAGACCAGGCGGCGGTTCGGCGTACGCAGGTGGAGCGTCGGCGGTACCTGGCGGTGCCGTACGACGAGGGCCGCCTTGATGAGTCCGGCGATACCCGCGGCCGCCTCCAGGTGCCCGATGTTGGTCTTGACCGACCCCACGAGGCAGCGGTCGCCTGTGGACCGCCCCTTTCCGTACGCGGCCGCGAGGCCCTCCCACTCGACGGGGTCGCCGAGCGAGGTGCCGGTGCCGTGAGCCTCGACGTAGTCGACGGCCCGGCCGCTCAAACCCGCCTGGGCCAGGGCCCGTTCGATGACGGACCGCTGGGCCGAACCCCTCGGTGCCGTAAGGCCGTTGCTCCGGCCGCCGTGTGCGGTGGCCGACCCCCGGATCACGGCATGGACCGGATCGCCGTCGGCGAGGGCCGCGGAGAGCGGCTTGAGGAGGACCAGGCCCACACCCTCACCGCGCACGTAGCCGTTCGCGGAGTCGTCGAACGTACGGCACCGTCCGTCCGGGGAGAGCATGTTGCCCTGGGCGAACGCCACCGAAAGCCCCGGTGTGATGAGCAGGTTCACTCCGCCGGCCAGGGCCGAGTCGCACTCGCCGCGCCGCAGGCTCTCGCACGCGAGGTGAACCGCCAGCAGCGAGGACGAGCACGCGGCGTCCAGAGCGAGACTCGGCCCTCGCAGATCGAGTGTGTACGACAGCCTGTTCGCCGCTATGGAGTGCGCGTTGCCGGTCGCCGCGTGGACGTCGATCGTCTCCGGTCGGCTCATCTGCAGCTCGGAGTAGTCGTGGCTGCTGATGCCGACGAACACGCCGGTCGCGCTGCCCGAGAGCCCCGTCGGGTCCAGACCCGCGTCCTCCACCGTCTGCCAGGCGGTTTCGAGGAGCAACCGCTGCTGAGGATCCATCCGAACCGCTTCCCTGGCCGACAGGCCGAAGAAACGGGCGTCGAACTCGTCCACGCGATCGATGAAGCCGCCGAAGGCGGGAGCGTTCACCTGCCCCGGTGCCCAGCGATCGCCGGGTATCTCGGTGATCGCGTCGCGTCCGTCGACCAGGAGACGCCAGTAGCTGTCCGTGTCGGGTGCTCCGGGAAAGCGGCACCCCATACCGATGACTGCGATCGGCTCGGACCGGGGTTCCTGGTGCCGGGGCGGCAGCTCCGCGAGGGGCGTGTCGGCCGACGTCTGAGAAGTACCGATGTGGGCCACGACTGCCTGGATGGTCGGGTGCTCGAAGGCGGTACCCGTGGTCACCTCGCGCCCCGTCCTGGCTCCAAGCTCCGCGAGGATCGCGGCGGCCTGCTTCGAGTCGAGGCCCAACGAGGTCAAGGGCCTGGTGACGTCGACCGAGGTGACCGGCACTCCCAGGCACCGGGCCACCTCTCCGACCAGCCATGCCTCCACTGCCTCCGGCTTACGCAGTTCGGAGGGCCGAGCGGCGTCCTCCCGCGAGGAGCCGGCCGTCCCGCCCTGCGGTGCCTCACCCAGAAACAGGTCGATCAGGCTGTCGACCCGCGGAAGCGCCAGCAGCTCGCCCACGGCGATCCTCGTGCCGAGCTTTTCCTCCAGCCCGCGCACGGCGGTCAGCAACGCCGGGTAGTCCAGGTCGAGTTCGGCGAACGTCCAGCCGGTCAGATCCGGGGCGTCGGCGGCCGCCGGGACTCCCGTCAGCGCCTCCGTGACCGCGTCGGTCACCCGTTGCCCGCGCTGGGCGACGGACAGACCGGCGGGACGGTCCACGGACGGAGACACCTCGACGTCCCGCGTGACACTGGCCGCCACCACCGAGAGCCCGAGGTCGAGGAAGGCCCGCTTGCACGCCTGCCGTTGAATCTTGCCGCTGGTGGTCTTGTGGACCGTCGACCTCTTGAGGAGAACGACGGCGTGCGGCGCGACCTCGTGCTGCTCGGCGATGGCCGTGCGCAGTTTCGCCAGAAGCGCCGACGCGCCGTCGACGCGCCTGCCCTCGATCTCGTAGGCGACGACGAGTTCCTCCGCGCCGTCGACCTCGATCGAGAAGGCCGCGCCCGAGCCCGGCCGAATCGCCTCGTCGGCCTGCTCGACGGTGAGTTCGATGTCCTGCGGGTAGTGGTTTCGGCCCTGCACGATGACGACGTCCTTGATACGTCCGACGACATGCAGCTGGCCGCCACTGAGGAAGCCGAGGTCGCCGGTGCGCAGGTAACTCGTCTCTCCCTCGCCCTCGACGCGGGCCCGGAAGGTCTCCTCCGTGGCCTCGGGGCGGCGCCAGTACCCGTGTGCCACGCTCCCGCCCGCGACCCAGATCTCTCCGACGCGCTCTTCGTCGGTGATCCGCCGTCGCGTATCGGCGTCGACTATGGCGACGTCCACCCCGTCGACGGCGGGGCCGCACCCGACGGTGCGGATCGCCCGCCCGCTCTCCGGTCCGCCCGCGGGCCGGGCGACTCCCACGCCCAGTGCCGCGGGCACGAACGTGCCGACCGTCGGCGGCTCGTGCGCGCCGACTCCCGTCACCATCAAAGTGGCCTCCGCGAGGCCGTAGCAGGGCAGCAGGGCGCGGCGTACGAAGCCGCAGGGCGCGAACCGTTCGGCGAACCGGTCGAGGGTGTCCGCGCGTACCGGCTCGGCGCCGTTCAACGCCAGCCTCCAGTGGCTCAGGTCCAGGCCGCTGAGCTGCTCGTCGGTGATCCGGCGTACGCAGTGCTCGAACCCGAAGTTGGGGGCCACGCTCGTGGACGCCCGGGTCCGCGAAAGCGTCTCCAGCCACAGCAGCGGCTGCCGTACGAAGGACGCCGGGGACATGAGATGCGCGGGAAACCCCCCGTACAGGGGCGTGAGGATGCCGCCGATGAGACCCATGTCGTGGTACGGGGGCAGCCAGGACACCATTCCCGACTCGGTGTCGTGCTCCAGCCTGCGATGGATCGAACGAAGATTGTGCAGCAGGTTGCCGTTGCTGACCATGACGCCCTTGGGGGACGAGGTCGAACCGGAGGTGTACTGGAGGAAGGCCGTCGAGTCGCTGTCGACATCGGGGTCTCGCCAGTCGTCGGCTCCGGCGGTGCCGAGGTCGGCGGTCGCCAGCCAGCGCAGACCGGCGAGCCCGAGCGAGTCGATCTCACGCCGTTTCGTGGCCGCGAACCGCGACAACGCCCCGGTCGTGAGTGCGTGTGTGGCCCGCGAGTCCCGGGCGATCGCCGCGAGACGCGGCATGGTCTGGCCGAAGCGCCGTGTCTCCGGGGGATAGGCCGGTACGGCGATCGCTCCGGCGTAGAGGCAGCCGAGGAACCCGGCGATGTAGTCGAGCCCCGGGGGATGGAGCAGCAGGACCGGCTTGCCGGACAGGCCCTCACGCTGGAGAAGCGAGGCCACGGCCCGGACGCGAAGGTCGAGTTCGCGGTAGTCCCATGACTCGCCGTCGCCGCCGGAGCGGCCTTGCCTGGTTCCCGAGAGGAAACGGTAGGCGAGCGCGCCCGGACGATGTTCGAGATGGTGCCGCAGCAGCGCGGCGACGGTTTTCGGCCCGTTCCCCCGCAGGTGTGTCTCGTTGGGATCCTGGTTCATGAGCGTCTCCGTCACTTGCCGGGCAGGGCCTGTGAGCGTCGGACGGCACCGGCCGGCCCGCTGCTCAGGTGGTGGTAGTCGGTCTTGCCGTTGGCGTTGTGCGGGAGCTCCTCGAGACAGGTGGCCGAGTGCGGCAGCATGTACCGGGGCAGGTGCTGGGCGCAGTGCCGCTTGATCTCGATGAGGTTCGGTCTGCGGGCACCCGTACGGAGGGTGTAGTAGAGGGCGATCCGGGGTTCGGCGCCCTGTGTGTCGACCACGACGGCCACGGAGGAGATGTCCGCGTGCCTCAGCGCCGCGGCTTCGATCTCGCCCAACTCCACGCGGTAGCCGGAGAGTTTGACCATCCGGTCCTTGCGCCCGCGGTAGACGATGCTGTCGCCCTCGTAGCTCACCAGGTCCCCGGTGGCGTGGCGGCCCTTCCCGTGTCCGGCGGCGGTCGATTGTGACTCCCGTCGCCAGTAGCCGGGAGTGACGCAGTCCCCCTCCACGATCAACTCGCCGAATGCCTCGGGCCCCTCCAGCGTGCGTCCGTCCCCGTCGACGACGGACACGCGGACACCGGGTAGCGGAGTGCCGATCGGTACGGGTTCGTCACGCGTCAGGTCTGCCGGGCGGACCCGGTGGTAGGTGCAGACGTTGGTCTCGGTGGGGCCGTAGAGGTTGTACAGCTCGGTCCCTTCGGGCAGCAGTCCGGCCAGGGAGCGCAATTGCCCGATGGGGAAGACCTCGCCGGCGAAGAGGACGTACCGCAGCGTGCGCGCGGTGTCGGCGGTGAGTGCTCCCGAGACCGTCAGGAGTTTCAGCACGGAGGGCACGGAGTACCACACCGTGACTCCGTGATCTCGGATGCCCGTGGCGAGCGCCGTCACGTCGCGGGCCTGGTCGTCGGCGACGATCCAGACGCGGGCGCCCACCGACAGTGCAGTGAACAGGTCGAAGGTCGACAGGTCGAAGTTGAACGAGGCGTGGTTGGCGAACACGTCCTGCGGGCCCACGGTCAGCTCGGTGCGGGCCCAGCGGATGAAGTTCGCCAGATTCCGATAGGAGATCCGCACGCCCTTCGGAGTGCCCGTCGACCCGGAGGTGTAGAGGATCGCGGCGAGATCGTCCCGTTCCGGCGTGGGCGGGAGCCCGACGTGTCCCGCCGCACCGGTGGCGAAGTCGGCCCACGGCCGGACAGGTGCCGTCGGCCTGCCGTCGGCCTTGGCCAGGGCGCTGTTCGGTTCCTGGTCGGCACCGTCGGACACGACGATCGTCCGCAGGGAAGCGGGCAGTTCGCGGTCCGCCAGCAGCTCCATGTGACGGCGGTCGGTGAACAGCGCCACGGGTTCGCAGTCCACGAGGATGCTCTCCACCCGCGCGGGCGGTTGCCCTCCGTCGAGCGGGACGTAGGCGCAACCGGCCTGCAGCGTCGCGAGAATCGCCTCGGCGTAGAGCGGCTGCTTGTCCATCCAGACCGCCACGCGGTCACCGATCGCCACACCCAGCCCCAGCAGACCGGAGGCGATGGCGGTGACCTCCGCGTCCAGCCGGCCGTAGGTAATGGTCCACGCGCCGACGAGGGCCGGACGGGCCGCCTGCTCCTGGGAGAGCGGCCGTTGCAGCCGGATCAGCGACAGGTCGGCCTCGTGTGGCGTCCGGGGTATGGCTGTTCCCGTCATTGTCGCCTCACCCCGCCGACGGCAGGACACCGACCTCACGGCCGGCCTCGACGAAGATGCCCGCGGCGGTCTCCAGATCGTCCCTTGTGTGTTCCGAGGTGACGCTGACACGCAGTCGCGCGTCGCCGAGCGGCACGCCCGGGAAGACGACCGTCTGGCAGAAGAGCCCCCTCGCGCGTACCGCGCGCCCCATCTCCATCGCCTTGCGCTCGTCGCCGATGACGATGGGGAGGATGGCGCTGCGAGTGTTCTCCAGGTCGAAACCGGCGTCCGACAACTGGCTGTGGAGGAGCCGGATGTTGGACCACAGTTCCGCGATCCGCTCGGGTTCCGCCTCGATGACGTCGATCGACGCGATCAGCCCGGCCGCAACGCCCGCGGGGATGTTCGCGGCGAACACGTACGAGTTCGAGTAGTAGCGGAGGTACTCGACGACCTCCTCCTCGCCGACGACGAAGCCGCCCATGCCCGCGAGGGCTTTGCTCATCGTTCCGAGTTCGAGGTCGACCTCGCCCTTGAGCCCGAAGTGCTCGGCGGTGCCGGAACCCCGCCGGCCGAGCACGCCCGTGGAGTGGGCGTCGTCGATCATGATCCGGGCGCCGTACTCCTTCGCCAGGCGGACGATCTCGGGAAGGTCGCAGATGTCGCCGTGCATGCTGAACACGCCGTCGGCGACGATCAGTTTGCCGCCCGACGTGTCGTCGGAGCGCTTCAGGATGCGCTCCAGGTCGGCCATGTCGTTGTGCTGGTAGATCTTGCGGGTGCCACCGGAGAGCCGGGCGCCGTCCACGATGCTCATGTGGTTGAGCTTGTCGACCACCAGGGTGTCGTAGCTCTTGACCAGGGCGGAGATCGCACCGACGTTCGCGGAGTATCCACCGGGGTAGACGATGCAGGCCGGCCGCTGCTTGAAGGCCGCCAGACGCCGCTCCAGTTCCTTGTGGAGCGTGTTGGTCCCGCCGATGAACCGGGAGCCGGTGTGCGTGGCTCCGTACTGGCGCGTGGCGTCGCAGACGGCCTCGATCACCTTGGGGTGGTTGGCGAGGCCGAGGTAGTTGTTGGACGCGAACATGAGGAACTCGCGTGTGCGGCCCTCTGTTTCGTCGAAGATGACGGCCCGGTTCGAGCAGCGGGAATGCAGGGGCATGCCGTACCAGTAGAGCCGGTCGGCCTCCCGCCGTCGCAGGTACGTGCCGAAGCTGCGGGCCTTGGCGAACAGGTCGCCGTCGCGCTCCTCCACGAAGTCCTTCATCGAGCGGCCGTCCCAGGCCGAGTCCCACTGCGCGGCTGACTCGTCCGCGACCGCGCCGACCCCGGGTGGCCGGTCGCCGCCAAAGCCCTGGTCCCCAGGCTGCATGCCGTCGTGGAACGGACGCAGTGCCGTGACGAGATCGCGCACGGACGCCGCGGTGACGGTGCCTGCCAGAGTGCTGGGAAGGCCGAGCTCCCGGGCCGAGTCCGCCACGATCGCGGCCAGGAGCACGGAGTCGATGCCGAGCTCGCTCTCGAAGTCGGCGTCAAGCGCCAGTTGATCGCGTTGGTACTGGGTGTGCCGCATGGTCATGGTGACGACTGCGTCGAGGAGCGGATCGTCCCCTTCGGAAGCCGTGGCGACGCCCGGCTCCGTCGGCGAGGGTGCGTCGCCGCCCCGGCCGAGTGCCTCCTCGACCGCACGGACGAGCTCGCCGATCGTGGCGATGCCGGGCGGCAGCTGCGTCGCCAGGGAGAACTGCTCCCTCACCGAGGCCAGGATCGACTCGAAGATGACCGAGTCGATGCCGAGCTCCGCCTCGAAGTGGCTGTCGGGCAGGAGATAGGACTCGTCGTACAGCGTCCGCGAGGCGATGATGTCGAGAACCTGCCGATGGATGCCGGTGTTCTCCTGCCGGTTCCCCATGATGTGCGTCATCGGACGCTGTCTCCCTCTCGCTGCAGCCGTTCGACGAGTGCTGCGATCGTGTCCACCGTCCGGAAGTTGGCAGGAGCGATCTCCCGCAGCGGAACGGTGATCCGGAAGTCGTTCTGCAGGTAATGCACGAGGTCGAAGATCTCGGCCGAATCGATGATGTTGAGATCGGCGATGGGGACGTGCGCGTCGAGCCCGTCCGCGTCACCGTCGAGCCAGACGTCGGCGATGTAGTTGATGATCGACTGCTGGGTGCTCATGGTCGTCCTCGGCTCGTTTTCGGCGGACTCCGGCCTGACTCCGGCCTGACTACGGCCCTGTGGCGACGATGGCGGCCGTGCGTGCGGCAGACGTGGTCATGCTGAGGCCTCGGCGGACGCGAGGCGCTCGATCAGGTCGGCGACAGCCGTGATCGTGTCCCCGGGAGACGCGGCGTCGTCGCCGACGTCCACACCGAACTCGGACTGGATCACCAGGAGCAGTTCCACGAGGAACAGCGAGTCCATGTCGAGATCCTCGAACGTGGTGTCGGCGCTGATCTCCGCACGGTCCACCTCGAATCGGTCGACCAGAAGATCGACCAGCCTGCCGTACATCACGCTCATGCTGTGCGTTCCTTCCCCTGCGCTCAGAAACGGTCCAGTTCCGGCCACGTCAGTACCGCCGACCCCCAGGTGAGCCCGCCTCCGAACGCCGTGAGCAGCAGCCGTCCACCCGGACGCAACGTGCCCTCCGCGTGTGCCTGGTCGAGCGCGAGAGGGATGGAGGCGGCCGCCGTGTTACCGACCTCGGCGATGTTGCTGACGCAGCGGTCCCTGGGGATCCGGAGGCTGTCGGCGACGTGATGGGTGATCCGGAGGTTGGCCTGATGACTCACCAGATGGTCGATGTCCTGCGCATCCCAGTCCGCTCGCGCGAGGACCGTGCGGGCCGATCCGGTCATCCGTCGCACCGCATGCCGGAAGACCTCCTTGCCGGACATCGTGAAGTACCGGTCGTCGGCGGCGGGATCCGCTCCGGACAGGCGCTGGCGCGAGCCGCCCGCCGACACGCTGATCAGGTCCTCGCCCGCTCCGTCGCTCCCCAGGTCGAAGGGGCCGAGCGCGCCGGGTTCCCGCGGATCCCCCGAGCGCAGTACGACGGCGCCGGCGCCGTCTCCGAAGATCACGGCGGTGGACCGGTCCTCGGGATTGAGCAGGGTGGAGAACGTCTCCGCGCCGATCACCAGCACCCGGTCGGCGACCCGGGCGGATATGAGCCCCGCCGCGGTCGCCAGCCCATAGACGAACCCGGTGCAGACGGCGGACACGTCGTAGGCGGCGGTCCCCCTCATCCCGAGCCGGGCGGCCACCGTCGGCGCGGTCGCCGGACAGGGGCGATCGGGCGTGGTGGTGGCGACGAGCACCATGTCCACGGCGGAGACCCCCGCGCTCTTCAGGGCCTTCTCGCCCGCCCCGACGGCCAGATCGGAGGTCGCCGTCCCCTGCTCCGCGAAGTACCGCTGCTCGATACCTGTGCGCGACCGGATCCACTCATCCGAACTGCCGAGTCCGGCGGCCAGTTCGTCGTTGGACACGGCCCTGGGCGGCAGGCAGCTGCCGACCCCGGTCAACACGGCGGCCCGACTCATCGGACATGGTCCCGACGACGTGCAACCACGCTGGTGCTCCTCGTCTCCCGGTGGACCAAAGGTGATGTCCGGGCCGAGTCTGGCCCGAGGCACTGACCGATGACTGACCAGCCACTGACCGATGGCTGACGCGGCACACGAGTGGGTGCGGCTCCCGGCGGCTCCCTCGTCGCGGATTCCGCGGTGCCGCTGCCCGTGCATCCGGGCACCTCGACCGGTCAGCGTGCCGTCAGTCATCGGTCAGTGAGCGGTCAGTCCGAGCACGCACACTCGACGTCGACGAACGGCCGGGACATCGGCGCACGTTCGACCGTGCGTTGTCGTCGAGCCAGGTCATGCAGCAGGAAGGGCAGGGCGCGTCTCATGAGCGTGATGTACGGCAGGCTGGTCGATCTTCTGGTCGACCGATTCGAGGTGGACCGTGCGGAGATCAGCGCCGACACCACGTTCGAGGATCTCGACATGGACTCGCTGTTCCTCGTGGAACTGCTCCTGGTGATCCAGTCCGAGTTCGGTGTGGACGTCGGGGACGACGCCGCGTCTCCCGGGGACACGATCACGGCTGTCGCCGACCTGATCGAGCGCCTCGCGTCCGCCGAGGCCTCAGCATGACCACGCCCGTATCCCCGTCGCCGGACATCGCGGTGACCGGTGTCGGTCTGGTCACTTCCGCCGGCATCGGAGTGGACGCCACCTGGAAGGGCGTGTGCGAAGGTCGGCCCACGGCGGCCCGGAACCCGCTGCTGGCCGGACTTCCCGTGGACATCTCCTGCACCGTGCCCGGCTTCTCGGCCCGCGAACACGTGGGCAGGCGCAGCTCCCTGGCGCACGACCGCTTCACCCAGCTCGGCATCACCGCGGCACGTGAGGCGGTCGCCGACGCCGGCCTGGATCCGCGGAACTGGGACGGCGCTCGCGTCGGGGTCGTCGTCGGATGTGGCCTCGGCGGTGTGGCGACATGGGAAACCCAGCACAGGCGGATGCTGGAGAAGGGGCCGGAAGCGGTGTCCGCCCTGCTGATCCCGATGCTGGTGCCCAACATGGTCGCCGGACACCTGGCGATGGACCTGCACGCCACGGGCCCGAATCTCGTCACGGCGACGGCCTGCGCATCCGGCGCGACGGCGATCGGCACGGCCCTGCAGCTGCTGCGCGACGGAAGCTGCGACCTGGTCGTCGCCGGTGGCGCCGAGGCCGGGGTCAGCCCGCTCATGGTGACGGGCTTCGCCCAGATGGGCGCGCTCTCCAGGAGACTCGACGAACCGTCCGCCGCGTCCCGCCCGTTCGACGCGGACCGCGACGGGTTCGTCATCGGCGAGGGCAGCGGCATGCTCGTCCTCGAACGCGAGGCGGACGCACATGCCCGCCGGGCGCGGGTCCGGGCCAGGATCGCCGGGTACGGAGCCTCCGCCGACGCCTACCAGATGACCGCCCCGGACCCGGCGGGCGTCGGTGTCCTGCAAGCCCTGCGCACGGCCTTGGCCGGAGCGGGGGTCATGCCCGACGAGGTCGACCATGTCAACGCGCACGGCACCTCGACGCCGCTCAACGACGCGGCGGAGGCAGGAGCACTGCGCAAACTCCTCGGCGAAGGCGCCGCGGTCACATCCACCAAGGGGGTGACCGGCCACACCCTGGGAGCGGCCGGCGCGATCGAAGCCGTGCTGACCGTCCTGACCGTCGAGCACGGCAGAGTACCCCCGACCGCCAACCTCGAACGGCAGGACGCCGAGATCGAGTTGGACATCGTCGCCGGATCGCCACGTGAGCAGAAGGTGGACGTCGCGGTGAGCAACTCGTTCGGCTTCGGCGGCCAGAACGCGGTCCTGGTCATCACGGCCGCCTGAGTCACCGTACGCACCAACGGCTCCTGTCCGAAAAAGCCCCGGCTGCCCGGCCACGACACCGGAAGACTCCGATACGTGACCAGACGAAACCTGATCCTCCAGCGCACGGTCGGCGTCCTCTACATCATCGCCGGCGTAGGCAAGTTCTTCCCTCAGATCGAGTCGGTCGAAGAGCGCCTGGACGACGCCGCGGACGCCAACGACGGCGCTGCGGTCATCGGTCCCTTCACCGAATGGCTGGCCAAGTACCCCATGGGAGTCACCGTGTTCGTCGCGGCGGCGATGGTCCTGAGCGGTGCGGTACTCATCCGCAACCGGGGCCCGGTCGTCAGCGCGCTCTACGGCCAACTGCTCATGCTGGTCTGCTTCGTCGTCGTCCTCGTCAGCAGCGTGCCGCAGATCCTCGTGCTCGACGCCGCGTTCTTCGCGGCGGGGATCCACCTCCTCCTTGTGCACAGCCGCAGACCGTCTCCTCCTGCCACGGCGACCACGCCTGCCAGGACGGACAACCAGAGCTAAGGGCGATGCCATGTCCTTCACCGTTCCCCACGCCGAGCTCGCACACCTCGAAGAACAGGTCCAGCACGCCCTCAGGACCACGGACGGCAGGGCACTCGATGTGCTCGGGTACGGCGAAGTGACCCTGGTACTGAGGCTTCGGGCCGGTGAGGAGACGTTCGCGTGCAAGCGTCTGCCGGTGTTCCCCGACCGTGGCCGCTTCGAGCGTTACGAGAAAGGCCTCGCCGAATATCTGAGGAGGCTCACGGACAGCGGTCTCAACGTCGCCGGCACCGAGCTCTGGCACACGCGCCTGCCATCGGGACGGATCGTCGCCTACTGCGTCCAGCGTGAGCTGCCACCGCATCGGCTGTGCTCCAGGCTCCTCCACACCGAGGACGAGATCTGGGCCAAGGACTTCTTCGCCCGCTTCCTCGACCAGGTCGACCGCGCCGTACAGCCCGCTCTCGGCCTGGACGCACAGGCCGCCAACTGGGTGGATGTCGGGGGTGAGTTGATGTACGTCGACGTCACGACCCCCCTCATGCGCGACGCCCGCGGTCGTGAACGACTGGATGTCCGGCTCTTCTTCTCCTCACTTCCCTGGATCCTCCGCGACGCCGTCCGCATCTCGATGAGCGGGTCGATCTTCGACAAGTTCTACGAGACCCGCGGAGTCCTTCTGGACTTCCTCGGCAACCTGCACAAGGAGCAGCTCCACAGCCTCGTCCCGGCGTTTCTGGACCAGGCCAACGCCCGCCTGGCGGAACCCATCACCGCGGAGGAGGTCGCCGCGTACTACCGCGCGGACGCCCGGATGTGGGAACTCATCCAGCGCCTGCGTCGGGCCGACCGCTTCTGGCACAAAAGGATCAAGCGAAGTACCTACCCGTTTCTCCTGCCCCCGCGCGTGGATCGCTGAAGGCCGACGTGACGATCACCTCGCCGGGCCGCGTCCCGGCGCGCGGGCTCGACGAGATCCTGGCGCTCGATCCCTCACGTCCCCTGTACGTCAGCCATGCACGCGGGCCACTGACGATCGCCGTGGTGTCGATCGCCTGGCTGCGCGGGCGCGACGAGGCGGACCGCGCGGCGATCGGTGCCCGGCATCTGAGCGACGACGAGCTGGACCAGGCAGCACAACTGCACCTGCGTAAGCGACAGTTGGAATGGCTGGCCGGGCGTCTGGCCATCAAGCACAGCGTGTGTGCCTACCAGCGGCGGCACGTCGGCACTTCGGTGCGTCCTCGCGACATCACGGTCGGGGCGGTCCCGGGCGGACTCCGCGCCGGAAAACCCACCGTCAACGCCCGCGTCGAGGTGGGCCTGTCCCACTCGGCCGACTTCGCCGTCGCCGCCTGTGGGCCGCGGGCCGTCGGGATCGACCTCGAGCGCAGGCGACAAATGCCGCCGCTGCTCGCCGAACTGCTCACGCTGCCTCCGGAAGCGTCGGCGGGCCCCGGGTTCGGGAGCGTGGGCGCCATGCCGCTGTCACTGCGGTGGGCCTGCAAGGAGGCGGTCCTCAAGCACTTCGGGTTCGGCCTGCGCATCGACAGCCGCGAGGTGCAGCTGACCAAGTGGTGGCCCGACGGCCGGTTCGCATGGCGTGCGGGGCCGGAGCTTCGCCGCCACGCGCCCGCTGCCGACAGCACTCGTCTTGACAGTTGGGCCCGGGACGTCGACGGATACGCCCTGGCCCTCGTGTGGCAGTAGGGAGCCCAGTACCGTGACCAGTCCACCCGCACCGACACCTCGAACGTCCTCCACGGAGCGCCGATCGTCGTTCGAGCACGCGCTGCGCCAAGCAGCCGATGTCGCCGCGCTCAGCCCGTCGTCCCACAACTGCCAGCCCTGGGGCGTCGCATGGCCCACCAGCCCTGGTGCCCGTCAGGAAGCGGCCCTGCTCGTCGGCGAGGCCCCCGACGGCAGCAGCACCGATGAGCCCGAAACGGATGAGTACGTAATCCTGGCCCTCGACCGGCAGCGCCGCCTCACTTCCCTTCCGGCGCACGCCGTCGAGATGCTGATCAGTTGCGGCGCGTATCTTCAGATCCTGTTGCACTCACTGGCTCTTGAGGGCTGGTCGACGGACCTCATCCGCTTCGTCGACCCACTCTCCGACGAGCGCACGAGCGGAACCCCGAGCGCGGGCCGACCACTCGGTGACACCTGGCCCCCGCTGTGGTCACCTCTGTGTGCCGTCCGGCTGCGCCGCACGGACGAGTCCTCCGGTCGGCTCGCCGAACTCCGGGAGACCGCACTGGCTCGACGGACCAACCGGGGGCCCTATCGCCCCGAAGCGCTCGACCCCACTGTTCTGGCCGGCCTCTGCGCCCCGTGGGCAGGCGCCGCCGAGGGCGCGGACGTCACTGTCCGGCACCTCGTCACCGACGGCGAGCGCTCGACTTTCGCGCACTTCGTGGCCCGCCACGGTGGACGTGACTTCAGCCATCGGCAGGCCTGGCGTGAAACTCATTCCTTTCTGCGCCGGAACGAGGCCGAGGCCGTGGCACGCGGTGACGGCTTCACCCTCGGTCAGCTGTTCGGACCGATGTCGGGGCCGCGTCGGCACATCCTGCGCGCCGCACTCGCTCCCACGACGATGCGGGTGCTACGGCATGCGGGATATCCCCGCCTGCTCGCCCGCCAACTCGCCCTCGTCGTACGGCCGACGCCCGCCATCGTCACCATGAGTTTCGCCGAAACGGCTCCCGGCCTCGAAGACGCTGTCCGCGGTGGAGCGCACCTGGCCGAGTACTGGATGCGCGCCACGGACGCGGGGCTCGCCCTGCACCCGGTCAGCGTCGTCCTGCAGCACGACGATGTACGAACGGAGCTGCAGGACCGGCTCGGACTGCCCGGACGCACCTTCTTCGTGAGCCGGCTCGGGCGTCCCCTCACGCAATTCCCCCGGTCACCGCGGCGGACCGGCGCCCGGGCGGTGCGGATGATCTGATACGCCGTTCAAAGCTTCTTGCTGAATTCTCCCAATTGTTGCCCGATCGACGCGGCCTATTCCGGACACATAGGGCAGTGGGTTACTCGGGGGTAAATCCTCGGATGGACTCAAAGGGTAGTGGAGTGCGTTCTGCGTGTTAGTCTGGACCTGTTGCTCGGCTTGAATGTTGCGTGATTGATAAGCTGTGAGCGGGGTCGGTGGCCGAAAAGTATCGAGGGTCGTACTGGAATGCGCAGGGTCGCGTCAATATCCGGGGAGGAACGAGCCTTGCACTGCCGTCGGCGAAAAGAACTCAGCGGTACCCAATGGATCGCACGGGCGGCCTATCCGACTATCGAGCGATGACCGCCCTCAAGGGGGAGTCCGGGCACTCACGCCCGAGAGTCGAACGGTCGACTCCTTCGGCGCGGCATTCCGTACGGGACGGTGGTGCCGGGTGAGCATTCGCGTACTGGTGTGCTGCGAGGAGTCGATAGTGGGGGCCGGTATGCGGGCTCTGCTCGACCAGCAACCCGACATCGATGTCATCGGCTACACGACCGGGCGGGAGTCCCAAGCCGCCGCCGCGGACTCACTGCCTGACGTCATCGTCGTCATGGCCCCCGCGCTGACCATCGAGAACAGGCGCGAGCTGACTGCTCTCGCCGCGTTGGCCAAGGTCATCCATATCGCCAAGGCCGAGAGTGCCTGCCGCTCGATCGAGGCTCTCCGTCTCGGAGTGCGGGCGGTCCTCGCGCCCGACACCTCCGCCGAAGAACTGGTCCACATTCTGAGGACTGTCAGCGCGGGCAGCGCGATGGTCATCCCCGAGGCGGCCCGGGGGAGCTTCGACCGTCTGCCGCTCCGACAGGCCTCCGGCCTCGCCGCAGGCGTCGTACACACTCTGACGCCGCGGGAAGCCGAGGTGATCGCACTGCTCACCCAGGGGAAGTCCAACGCGGAGATAGCCCTGAAACTCTCGGTCTCCGCGGCGACGGTCCGGTCTCACGTTCATCACCTGCTGAGGAAGCTGGGCGTCGGCAGTCGTGCCCAGGCCGTGGCCGTCGCCTATGAGACGGGGCTCATATCGGCCCTTGAACAGAATTCAAACTCGACCTAGGTCGGAAATTCACGCGTGATAACCGTCTCCGATACATTCTCCCACCGTCTCGTCGACGACCTTGGCCATCTGATCGAAGTCGGAGACCAGCTTTCGGAATGGAGGACTCTGCATGTCGTGCTCGAAGTCCTCAGGACTGGTCACCTCGATCATTTCGACGTAGTGGAAGATCTCGTCGCCGACGACTCCCTTTGCATCTGTGTGTTTCCGCGCCGCCGGATCGACAACCCGCTGGACGCTGAATGACACGACACTCGGCAGTTCGGGACACGTGGCGTAGTCGACGTCCCGCACCCATGTCTCGAAGCGGATCGGTGTCACACCGTCATGCAGACGGATACGGTGAATGATGATCGTCATGGCGTACTCCACTCCGGATTCGTCACGTTGACGGGGTCGACCGGACACGTCAGCGACGCCCGGCCCGGCGGCGGTTCCCACTCAGGCCCAGCGCCCGGGCGATGTTGTTCTTCTGGATCTCGTTCGTCCCGGAGAAGACCCGAGAGGGAAGCGCGTCGCGCAACAGGGTCTCGGCCTCTCCCTCGACGATGCCGAGTGCGCCACGCAGCTGTATCGCGTCGAGGCCCACCTGGACGGCTGCCTCACTGACGGCCAGTTTCGCCAGCGCGGGTGCCACGTCGTCCTCGTCACCCCGCGCCAGCCCCCATGCGGCCTTGTACAGCACGAGCCGGGCGGATTCCAGGCGCAGCGTCATGTCGACCAGGCGGTGGCTGACCGCTTGGAAACTGCCGATGGGTGCGCCGAACTGTTCGCGTTCTCCGGCGTAGTCGATCGTGGACTCCAGGACGCGCTGCATGGCACCGAGGTAGGCCGCGAAGAGACAGGTGCGCTCCCACTTCATGGACGAGGAGAACACGCCGGCCCCCGTGCCCTCGACTCCGAGAACATCGGCCGCGGGCACGACACATCCGTCGAAGTGGACGTCGGCCGTCGGGGAGCCTCTGAGACCGACCTTGTTGTGAGGCGGCCCCACGCTGAGCCCCGGGGTGTCGGCCTCGACGACGAAAGCGGTCAGGCCGAAGAAGCCACCACCCGGCTCGGTCGCCGCCTGCACGACGAAGACATCGGCCACCGGCGCGTTCGTGGTGAAGCACTTGCTGCCGTGGAGGACGTAGTGGTCACCCCGGAACTCGGCACGAGTACGCAGGTTCAGCGCATCGGAACCCGCCTCGGGTTCGGTGATCGCATGTGCCGCGACGCGCTCTCCCGAACAGAGCGCCGGCAGCAGGCGCCGCTTCTGCTCCTCCGTGCCGAACTCGACGATCGGCATCAGGCAGGCGAACAGATGCGCGGCGACGGAGAAGGCGAAGCCGGTGTCGGAGCAGCCGTATCCGAGGGCCTCCATTACCGCCGACGCGGCGACCGCGTCCAGGCCACTGCCCCCGTATTCGAGCGGCATCACGCCACCCACCACACCCTGTTTGCCCGCAAGCATCCAGCGCCTGCGGAACTCGTCGGGGTCGAAGCCGGTGTCGGACTGCTCGGGCCGCCCGCCCAGCTCGCGCCGGGCGAACGCCACGATCATGGTGCGCATCTCTTCGACGTCCGGGTCGAATGCGAAGTTCATCGTGATCCGTCCATGTGTTCCTCGACGAGCACGTGGTAGTTGATGCCGCCCGTGCCGAACGAACTCACGCCCGCACGCCTGGGCTGCCCGGGCCGAGGCACCCATGGGGAGGCCTCGGTCGAGACCCTGGCGGGGACGGCGGCCAGATCGAGCGTCGGATTGAGCGTGTGCAGGTGGGTGTTGGGCGGGAGCGTTCGCTCTCGTATCGCCAGCAGCGTCCGCAGGAGCCCGGCGCTGCCCGCGGCGGCGAACGTGTGACCGTAGAACGACTTCGCCGATCCGATCTCCAGTGGTCGGGTGCGCCGTGCGCTGCCGTAGACCCTTGCGACAGCGGCGATCTCCACTCGGTCTCCCACCTTGGTGCCGGTGCCGTGTGCCTCTAGGTAGTCGACTGCCGAGGGGGTGAAGTCGACCTGGGCGAAGGCCCGTTCCATCGCTCGTGCCTGTCCCTCGACATCGGGTGCGATCAGCGACTTGGCGTCGTTCGACGCTCCGACGCTCCGCAGGAGACCGAGGATCTCGTCGCCGTCGCGCCGCGCGTCGCCGTAGCGCTTGAGCAGGAACAAGCCACAACCGTCGCCCGGAGTGAAGCCGTCGGCGCCCGCGTCGAACGGCGCGTTCCTGCTGTGGGACAGCAGCCCGAGCGCGGAGCAGAGGACCATGTCGCGGGTGTTGCACGCCAGCTCGACGCCCCCCGCGATCGCGAAGTCGGCTGCTCGGGAACGGAGCGCTCCGACTGCCACATCGATCGCCGCGAGGGAGGAGGCACATGCTGCCTCCACAGCGACGGGCACCGCGTCGAGCCCGTACTCGTTGGCGACGAGGGCGGCGATACCACTCGCCAGACAGCCATCGAGCAGCTCCGGCAACATGGCTTCGTCCGGGAACTCCACACGCTCGCGCACCGACGTGACGAGCGACTTACGCTGGAGCGGCGACAGGCCGTCGAGACCGGTGAGGCGAGTGACCGTGTCCTCCAGATTCTCCAAGGACAACGCCGCGTTGGCACGGCGTTCGCGGGACAGGCCCAGGTTGCTGCCAATGGCGATCAGTCCGGGTCCGCTCAACGCGCCCCCGCCGTCGAGGAGTTGCGCGGCGACGCGCAGGGCGAGGCGCTGCGCGCTGTCCATGGACGCGTGGCGAGCGGGAGAGATCTGCAGATCGCGTGGGGGAGCGTCCGGAACCGCTGTGTGACCGCCCTGGTTGGTATAGCTGTGGGTGAGGCTCAGCGCGCCCGGGGCGTAGTAGAGGTCCTGGTCGAGTACGGCCTCCGGTACCGGACCGATCCGGCTGACGCCCGAGCGGATGGCCCGCCAGAAGCTCTCGGCGTCGGGCGAGTCCGCAAACCACCCCGCCAGCCTCACCACCGCAATGGGCTCGGCGTCCGATGCCGAGCTGTGGAGCGCATAACCGGCCTCCGGCCCGTCCACCGGCGGCGTGGACGTCCGAACAGCCTCGGCAACCGGTGCCCGACCGTGTTCGTGCCGGCCGTTCCCCTCACGTTCTTCGAGTGGGAGATGTTTCTCGAGAACAGGATGTTCTTCGAGAAGGAGATGGCAGAACGTTCCGGTGAAGGAGGCACCGTGCACTGCCGCGAGGCGTGGGCGGCCTTCGGGGGCCGGCGGCCACGGCTCGTTCGTGCCGGGCAGACGAAGCGGCGTGCCGTCGCGCTCGAACGCCGATGCGCCCTCCGGCTGCCACTGGGGTGGAATCGTGCGGTGGTGCAACGCGAGGGCGACCTTGGTGATCGCGGCGAGGCCCGCGTTGGCGAAGGTGTGCCCCAGTCGGTCCTTCACACTTCCCACGGCCACGGACCCGGCGGCAGCACCCTCATGCAGCGCGGCAAGCGCGTCCAGTTCCGCTCGAACCTCCTGCCCGACACCGGATCCAACGCACTCGACGTACTGGACCGTCTCCGGGAGTACCGCCGCCGCTCGCAGTGAGTCGGAGGCGGTCGAGCGGCGAAGGCCGACGGACGGCGAATAGTGGAAGGCACCCGGGCGCGGGTCGTGACGCAGCGAGCAGTCGAGGATCGTGGCGTAGATCCGGTCGCCGTCGCGTACGGCGGTGGACAGCCGCTTGAGCAGCAGGGCGCCGACTCCCTCGCCGAGTTCGAAGCCGCAGCCGTCCGTCGCGAACGGGCGACCGACCGTGGTGGTGAGTCCTTTGGCGTCGAGGACCCTGGCGACGATTGGGCTCTCGCGGCGCTGGCCGGCGACGACGAGGACCGCGTCGGACATTCCGCCGCGGAGGTTCTGGACGGCTTGTGCGACAGCTACGTACGAGGTTGTGTCCGCCGATTCCATCGTCAGCGTCCTGCCGTGGAACTTGAAGGCTGTGGCGATGCGTGCCGGAATCGTGCTCGCCATTTCCCCGACCCGGTCGTGCGGAGAACCCCCGAGACGCCGTGACAGGAGCATCCGCAGCTCCTCGGCCGCCTGCCCCGCGTGTTCGGGGTCGGCACCCACCGAGACGGCCGCACGTTCGACCTCGCGGGCGAAGCGGCTCGCCTCGATACGCAGCGCGTTGGCGTGCTGGCGGTCCAGGCCGAAGCAGGTCCCGGCGATGACGTCCGTTCGCTCGACCGGCAGAGGTCGCCCGGGGTGCCCCGCGTCCGTCAGGCACTGCCGGGCGGCCTCGAGCATGAGGATCTGCATACGGGCCATGGACCCGGCCTGGGCAGGGGGAATTCCGAATCGAGCGACATCGACTTCTATTTCGTCGAGGTGGCGGGCAGCACGGGACGGTGCCGCGACCGGAAATTCCTCACTCATCAGGTTCCAGTATTCCTCGGGACCTTGTACGCCCGGGTACAGGGCGGCGATACCCACGATTGCCACGGGCTCCGGAGGAATGGTGTGTTCCTTTCGCCCCATAACCGAATCGGACCGCATGATATGTGGACACCCCTGCTGTTTTTTTCCGGCTTACGGTTGCGAATTCCGTGCGATCGGAGAAACGAAGTCCGGCCCGGACCGGAAGGTGTAGTCGTACGCGCTTGAGGCGCAGCACGAACAGACCCTTGCCGTTCGGCGCGGCTGTGTTCACGCGCCTCAGTTTCTGGCTGCCGCGTGCTCCCGCCGACTCGACACCACCGCGGAGGGGAGCGTCAGCGCGGGGTCCTGGGCGAGGATCTCCGTGTGACGGCGCTGGAGCAGGGCACCCGGCTGGATTCCCAGTTCCTCGTCCAGCCGCCTCCTGGTCCGCTGGAACAGATCCAGCGCCTCGCCCTGCCGACCGGTTCGGTAGAGAGCCAGCATGAGCAGTTCGCAGAACCGCTCGCGCAGGGGGTACCTGGCAACGAGTTGGCGAAGCTCCGCGATCGCGCGCGCGTCGTCCCCCACCGTGAGGCAGGCGCTGACCAGGTTCTCCCAGGCCGCGAGGCGGCGCTCGTCGAACAGCGCGGCCGCGCTGCGGGCACGCAACCCGTCACCGGCGTCGAGCAACGCGGGCCCCCGCCACAGTTCGAGAGCCTGCTGCAGGAGCTCAAGGGAGTGCTCCGGCCGGACCTGTAACTCGGCGGCCCCTTGAGCGGAGAGGTCGAGGAACCTGTTGCCGTCGACGCACTCGCGCGAGACGTCGAGAAGGTATCCGTTGGGCACGGCGCGCAGCACGGAGACGCCACGTCGTTGGTGGGCGGAGCCGAGGATCTCCTTGCGCAGCCGGGTCGCGTGCGCCTGCAAGGCGTTTCGGGTGTTGCCCACCAGGTGCCCGGACCACAGTTCGTCGGCCAGGTCCTCATTGGACACCGCCCGGCCGGCCTCCAATGCGAGAGTGGCAAGGAATGCCCGAACCTTGTTGGCACGTATGGGATGAAGCTTCCCGTTCACGCTGATGGACACAGGTCCCAGAATATTGATGTGCAAGCTGTCCCCCGATGCGTGGTGCACGATGGAGCGGTCTGCGTGAAATGCGCACTGCTGCAGAAACAGGATCGGTGCACTGCTCGTTGATTTTGCAGTTCATCAAGGAAAGTTGCGCGTGGTCGGCGTTTCCGCGGCTCAGTCTTTCAGCCCTCCTGGCATATGTCATCCATCACCCGATCGATTCCCCCTTCCACGTCCGGTCGACTTCCGAGGTGGGGCTGTCTCAACCTTGTGTTGAGGCGAGCGGCGCCGAGAGTCAACGAAGGGTGGACTGCAGTGGGAGGACGGGGCGCCGACGCCTCCCACCTTTGGACGAGCGGTTGCGTCGCTCACCGCGCGAGATGCCCGGTGGTCCCGTAGGGTCGCGGTGCCGCCACGACAGGACTGGCGGTACGGCGCGGCCCTCGCGTTCCTTCGCGTGTGCGCGAGGCAGATCCCACGAGGCATGGCGGTCCGGCGGACATCAGCCGAAGGGGACGCGTCGGCACGGAGCGGCTCGACCGGTCAGGAGTGCCGATGTCAGGACAGTTCGAAGCGACGGTCGAGGTCGATCGGCCCGTCGAAGAGGTGTTCGCCTATCTCGCCGACGGACGCAACGACCCGCAGTTCAGCCCCCGGGTGCTCAAGATCGAGCGGATCCCCGACACCGCCACAGCCGTGGGAACCGTCTTCCGGAGCACCGTCAAGGATGCCGGGATGAAGACCGCCAGGGAGTTCCGCATCACCACCCTCGAAGCCCCGGTGAAGATCCGGTGGGCCGAGGTGACGAAGAACAGCGTGACGGCACGCGAAGGCGGCTACGACCTGGAGTCGCTGGCGGACGGCAGGACCCGGGTCCGAATCTTCAACGTCCTGGAGGGCCACGGGCTCGGCAAGCTCCTCGTCGGCCTGGCGCTGGCCGCCGCCCGCAAGGACGCCGCCGGTTTCGGCAACCGGATCAAGGCCGCGGCCGAAGCGGCGATCAGCCCGCGCTGACGCCCCGCAGACGTCCCTGTCCTTCCCTGTCCTGTCCGTCCCTGTCCGGCACGTGCCGGACCTGCTCGGCTCCAGCCGGCGTCGACCGGGCACATCCGCACGTCACCGGGCCCGTGGGAACACGGGCCCGGTTCGTGCGTCGGTGGTGCGGGACGGTCAGGCCCGCTCGCCCACCGGTACGCGCGGGAAGGACTCCCAACGGTCGAGTTCGGCCAGGCGGGAGCGGAGCGAGGCCCGGATGTGTTCGACGGCGTCCGCGCCGACGGCCAGGCGCAGGGGCGGCTCGTCCAGTTCCGTAACCGCCATGATGGCGTCCGCGACGGTCTCGGGATCGCCGAACGCCTGGGGCGGCAGGGCGGCGAAGTCGGTCAGGAACTGTCCAACGGTCGGCAGGTAGACGTCGTTCGGGGCGACGACGTGGAGGCTGGTGGAGAACTCGGTGGCGTAGGTGCCCGGTTCGATGATGGTGACCTTGACACCGGTGGGGGCCAGCTCGTGCGCGAGAGCCTCGCTGATCAGTTCCACGGCGCCCTTGGACGCCGAGTACAGGCCCGAGGAGGGCCAGGCGAACTGGCCGATGAGCGAGGAGGTCTGCAGGATCCGGCCTCGGGCGGCCCGCAGGGCGGGGAGTGCGGCGCGCAGGACGGTGAGGTTGGCCAGCACGTTGGTGTCGAAGACCGCGCGTGCCGTGTCCGCGTCGATCTGCTCGACGGAGCCGAACAGTCCGTAGCCGGCGTTGTTCACCAGGACGTCCAGGCCCCCTGCGGAGCGCACGGCTTCGGCCAGGACCTCCTGTGCGTCGGGTGCGGTGATGTCGAGGGCGAGCGGGGTGACCTGCCCTTGCGGAGCGCCGTCGGCGAGTTCGGCGAGCCGGTCGCCGCGTCGGCCGACGGCGATCACATGGGCGCCGCCCGCGAGTGCGCGTTCGGCCACGAGACGGCCGAAGCCGGAGGTCGCGCCGGTGATGAGCCAGGTGGAAGGCATGGCGGAGACTTTCTCTGGTGGGCCGCGCGTCGGACGTACGGCCCGGTGGACGGGAAGGGAGCACCGGTGTGGTGTCCCGCTCTCCAGCCAACTGCCGACACAGGCGTACGTGGGCCATGGGATTGGCCCGCTTCATCCTGGGATCCGCAGGGCCACCTTCACCGGGACACGGCGGGTCGGCACCGGCGACCATGGGGTCATGGAGCGCAACGAGGGACTCGGCGATTTCCTGCGCGCCCGGCGCGCGGCACTGGACCCGCAGCAGCTCGGTATCCGTGACGCGGCCCCGCGCAGGGTCCCCGGCCTGCGCAGGGAGGAACTGGCCGCGCTGGCGGGCGTCAGCGTGGACTACTACACGCGCCTGGAGCAGGGCAGGCCCATCACACCCTCGGAAGCCGTCCTGGACGCCCTCGCGGACGCCCTGCAGCTCGATCCGGCGGAACGCAGCTATCTGCACGCGGTGGCGCGCCGCCCGGCCACGAGCCGGCGCCGCACACCCCGTACCGTGCAGAAGGTACGTCCCGGGGTGCACGCGCTGCTCGCGCGACTGGGGGACACCCCGGCCTTCGTGCTGGGGCGCCGTACCGACATCCTGGCGAGCAACCGAATGGCCCGCGCTCTGCTCGCCGACTTCGGCGCGATGCCGGTCCGGGACCGGAACGCCGTTCGCTGGGTCATCCTCGACGAGGCCGCGCGGTCGCTCTTCGCACAGGACTGGGAGAAGGCCGCCTCCATGTTCGTCGGGACGCTGCGGATGGATGCCGCCCGCCACCCCGACGACACGCGCACCGCCGAACTCGTGGGGGAGCTGTCCATGAAGAGCGACCGCTTCCTGCGCTGGTGGGCCGGACAGAAGGTCGTCGAGCCCAGCCACGGCACCAAGACCCTCCATCACCCGATCGTCGGCCGCCTCACCCTCCGCACGGAGGCACTGACCTTCCCCGGCGACCCCGACCAGACCCTTTTCACGTTCCTCGCCGACCCCGGATCACCGTCGGACGAGGCCCTGACGGTGCTCTCCGCATGGGCCACCGACCACGCCCGCTCCGACGCCTCGACGCCCGACACCTCGAAGACGCCCAGGACCACGCCGTACGCGTGACGTCGGCAGCCGTCACAAGGGAGGTCCAGGTGCTTGAGGGTGTGCCCAACTGGCGCGACTGCCCCGCTCGTTGCGTGACGGGTTCCAGGAGCGGAGCTTGTCCGGGTTGAGGGTGACCCAGATCTGTACGGCATGGTGACCGGCGATGTCGAGGCTGATGACGGCGGCGACCTGGCGGTCGTGGCGCACGACGATTCCGGTGCGGCCGTTGACCGGGTGGGTGCGCAAGGCGACCAGCGGGTGCCGGGCGACCAGGGTCAGCAGGCTGCGGGCGACCCGCAGGTTGCCCTGGACGGGTCCGATCGGCGCGCGGACCTTGCCGCCGCCGTCGAAGAACGCCATGGCGTCGGGTGCCAGCAGAGAGGCCAGAAGAGGCGCGTCCTCGGTGACGCAGGCCCGCCGGACGGTACGGACCACGGCGTCGTGCCGCTGCGGCGTGGTGGGACACGAGCGCTGGGCTTGCAGACTGTGCACTGCGCGGTCGGCCGGTTCGACGTACTCCGGTTCCGTCCGTCCCGCGATGTCCGCCGCACCACCGTTCTCCCCGTTCGCAGGGTCCCGGTGCTGTTCGCGCATGGTGGGGCGGGTCGAGCAGATACTGCTCACGACCCCTTCGAGCCAGGCCCGAGGGGTCGTGATCCGCGCCCGCGCCGGGCCGGACAGCTCGTACCACCGCCGGTAGGTCTCGGCGATGACTTCCTCCGCCTCGCAGGTGCTGCCCAACAGCCGGTGCGCGATGTCCAGGAGATGCCGCCGTTCGTCGAGCAGATCAGCGATCGACACCGAATCACCTGCTTCGCTCATACGGCGTCCTCCACTCGCACGGCACCGCGCAGAGCGGGCGACCGCCTCGACCGTCGGTCACTCCACGAGTTTTCCTTCGGTGGACACCTCTTCCATCACGGCTGCGATCTCGTCCGGGACGGGCGCGATGCTCTCGCGCGTGATTCCCGTCTTCGGGGACCAGACGAGGTTGACCTGCAGTGCGGGATCCATGTCCGGGTAGTCGCTGCGGTTGTGGCAGCCCCGGGTCTCCCGGCGCTCGATCGCCGCTTCGAGGGTGGCCCGGGCGGCGAGGGCCGCGGACTTGAGGTCGAAGGCGTGCGCGAGATCCTGGAAGCCGGCGATGTCCGGGTGGACCCCGACGTTCTCCATGCGTGCGTCGATCTCGGCGAGCTCCGCCAGACCGGCGCGCAGCCCTTCCTCGTCGCGGACGACGCCCGCGTGCTCGGTCATGGTGTTGCGGATGGCGCGCTGCAGGGCGCGGACATTCTCGGGGCCGTCCGCGGCGAGCAGGCCGTCGATCTCGAGCCGGGCCTCGGCCTCCGCGACCGCCGACCGCGGCTGTGCCGTCAGCCCCTTCGAGTAGGCGGCCGCGGCCTGTCCCGCGATACGGCCGAAGACCAGCAGCTCGATGAGGCTGTTGCCACCGAGGCGATTGGCTCCGTGCAGACCGCTGGAGGCCTCGCCGATGGCGTACAGGCCGCGTACGTCGGTGCTGTGGTCGTCGGGACTGACCCACACCCCGCCCATCGAGTAGTGGGCGGTCGGCGCGATCTCGATCGGATCGCGGGTGATGTCCAGCATCTGCAGGTCCAGAAGCGTCTGGTAGACCCTCGGCAGACGGCTCATGATCGTCTGTCGAGGCAGGTGGGACACGTCGAGCCACACACCGCCCTTGGCTGTGCCGCGGCCTTCCCTGATCTCCGTGTAGGAGGCGAGGGCGACGCGGTCACGCGTGGACAGTTCCATGCGCTCGGGGTCGTAGCGGGACATGAACCGCTCGCCGAGCGCGTTGCGCAGGATGCCGCCCTCACCGCGGGCAGCCTCGCTGACCAGCGTGCCGGCCGCGTTCTCGGGCTCGATGATTCCCGAGGGGTGGAACTGCACCAGCTCGGGGTCGCGCAGACGGCCACCGGCCTCCACCGCCAGCCGGAACGAGTCTCCGGTGTTCTCGTCGCGCCGCGAGGAAGTGCGTCGCCAGATACGGGTGTGGCCGCCCGCAGCGAGGATGACGGCGTCGGCGTGGATCAGGTAGCGCGTCCCGTCGTTGAGATCGAAGCCGTAGGCGCCGAACACCGCCCCGTCGTGCACCAGGAGCCGGGTGATGTAGACGCTGTCGAGCATGCGGACCGGCAATTGGCTCGCACGTCTGACCAGCGTGCGCTGGATCTCCAGGCCGGTGTAGTCACCCGCGAAGGCGGTGCGGCGGAACTTGTGAGCGCCGAAGAAGCGCTGGGAGATGCGGCCGTCCTCTTCCCGGGCGAAAGCCATGCCGTAGCGCTCCAGGTCGTCGATGCCCAGGGCGGCGCCCCGGGTGACGATCTCGACGGTGTGGGGATCGGCGAGGAGATAGCTCTCCTTGAGCGTGTCCGCGGCGTGCTGCTGCCAGCTGTCCTCGGGGTCCATGGTGGCCAGGGCCGCATTGATGCCCCCCGCCGCCAGGGCCGTGTGGGCGTCCTCCTTGGGACGCTTGCCGACGGCGAGTACGTCCATGCCTGCCTCGGCGAGCTCGATCGCCGCCCGCAGTCCCGCTCCGCCCGTTCCGATCACCAACACCATGGTGGACAGGCGTTGCTCGGTGATAGCCACGTTCCGCTCCGATCACTTGGTTCGTCACTCAGTACGACCAGTTGATCCCGCCGTTTGTGACAACGGCTCATGACTCCCGCACCTGATCAGGCGTTTCTGCCTCACCCGGGCGGCAGGCCCACTCCAAACCGCGCCACCTCGCGTCCCACTGTTCTCGGACGAGGGTCAGTCGGCCAGCGACGCCACGTAGGGTGCCAGCTTCGCCGGATTCATCACCCACATGATGCGTTCGAGGCCGCGGGACGAAGCGTCGACGCACAGCAGTGCGACCGGGTTGCCGCCGGAGGAGACCAGGACCGCGGGCCGGTCGTTGGCCTCGACCCAGCTGATCTCCGACCCGGGCCAGAAGCGCGGGGCGAACGCCCCGAGGTACCGGGAAACATGCTGACGCCCCACGACCGGGATCTTCGACGCGCCACGGATGCCGCCCCCGTCGGCGTAGCTGATGACGTCCTCGGAGAGGACGTGCTCCAGCGTGGCCAGATCACCCGTCTGCGCCGCCGTGAGGAACACCTTCAAGAGGCGCTGGTGCTCCGCCCTGTCGACCGGTGCCCGCCGTTCGGCGGCCAGGTGCTTGCGCGCCCGGCTCACCAACTGGCGGGCGTTGGCCTCGCTGGTGTCCACGATCTCCGCGATCTGCGGGTAGGGGTAGTCGAACGCCTCCCGAAGGACGTAGGCGGCCCGCTCCACCGGATTCAGTTTCTCGAGCACGAGAAGAACCGCCATCTCGACCGCTTCGGCGCGCTCCGCACCCACGTTCGGGTCCCGGCTGGTGTCGACCGGCTCGGGGAGCCACGGGCCCACGTACGACTCCCGCCGCATCCGCGCGGACTGCGCCAGGTTGATCGCGAGCCGGGCGGTGACTGTCGTCAGGAAGGCCTTCGGCTCGACGATTTCCCGACGGTCGGTGTTCTGCCACCGCAGCCAGGCCTCCTGGACGATGTCCTCGGCCTCCGTGGAACTGCCGAGCATGCGGTACGCGACACCGAACAGCTGCGGACGCGCCGCGATGAACTCCTGTGTCGCTCTCTCGAGCGAGTCGGCGTCATCCTCGGCGTGCATGGTCGCCCCCTTCGGCCAGGACAATGCTACAACCGCCACGGACCGCGCGCTTCTGGGCGCCGAGGCCACTCACACCACTTCTGACCTGGGGTTTGTTCCTTCTCGCGAGGCGCGCGTGGGCTGATCCGGTGCACCGGATCAGTGTTCGCGTCGGCCCCCGGGAGCCCGTCTCCCCGTCGTGGGCCGGGGTGACGAGGAGACGGACGGTGATGTCCGGCGAGGCCGGATCGCCTCAGCCGAACATGCCGGGCTCGTAGTCCCCGGCAGGCTGCTGGTTGATGACGTTGATGCGGTTGTAGGCGTTGATGATCGCGAGAAGCGAGATCAGCGCGGCGAGCTGGTCCTCGTCGAAGTACTTCGCGGCACGCGCCCAGGCGTCGTCCGGGACACCGCCGGCGGCGTCGGCGATGCGGGTGCCCTGTTCGGCGATCTCCAGGGCCGCACGCTCGGCGTCGGTGAAGACCTTGGCCTCACGCCAGACCGCCACCAGGTTCAGACGCTGCTGGGTCTCGCCGGCGGCGACGGCGTCCTTGATGTGCATGTCGGTGCAGAAGCCGCAGCCGTTGATCTGGCTTGCGCGGATCTTCACGAGCTCCTGTGTCGCGACCGGCAGCGTCGACTCGGCCACCACCTTGTTGGCCGAGTTGAGGTGCCTCATGACCTTGCCGGCAAGAGCGTTTCCGAAGTAGTTGACGCGCGAATCCATGACGGGATCTCCTCGGTGATAGGGCGCTTACACCGTATTGACCGGGCTCACCCGGTGATCCGTGACAGCGATGGAACGTGACGTGCGCCTCTTTCGGTCTCCACCCCCTGGGAGTCGGCATCCACGCCCGGGCGTGCAGCCATCGTCGCGTACGAGATGGTATTGAATGATACTATCTGGAGGCGGCCAAGCAGGGACGCCGAGCGGAATGGGTGGCGGACTTGGACATGTACGAAGCGGTTACGAGCCGGCGGGCGGTGTCCGGGTTCACCGATCGGCATGTCCCGCGGGAGGTGCTGGAGCGGGTGCTGTCCGCTGCCGCCTGGGCATCGTCCGCGCCGGACCTCCAGCCGCGGCGCGTCTACGTGCTGACCGGACGGCCACTGGCCGAGTTGGAGAAGCTGGTCGGTGAACGTGATGCAGTGGGCGCCTCCTGGAGCGAGCCGGCGTGCGAGCAGTACTCGGCCGCACCGAAGTCCCCTTACGGCGAACGCCGGCCCGCCCTCGGTGCTCCCGCAGTCCTGTTCTGCTACGTCGACCGGGACTTGGGCCCGGAGCAGTGGTCCGACGTCGGCAGGTATCTGCAGACCGTCATGCTGCTGCTCCGCGCCGAAGGGCTGCACAGTTGTACGCAGATGGCCTGGGTGAAGTACCACCGATCCGTCGCGGAGGTGCTGTCACTCCCGGACGGGCTCATCCTCTTCTGCGGCATGTCGATCGGTTTCGAGGACGCTGCCGAGACGGCGGCGACCTGCTCGACCTCGACGCCCCGCGACCAGGGAACCGGAACCGTGGACCCTGCCGGACGTCACCCTCGCCGCCCCCGATGGGTGCCGCGCGTTGCCGCACGCCTCAATGACCTACTCACAAGAAAAATGCGGCAGATGGTGTCACAGATAGGGCTGCCGCCCTGACATGAGTGAGGAACCAAAAAACGATTCGGTTCAGCACCGGGAGAGTTGATCTTGATGATTGCTTGTGGTCGGAGGCCGGTCTCACGGGCTCCCTCGGGCTTCGGCCGGGGCGACTCGACGAGTGGTCGTGGCCTGCACGCCCTTCCCCGTCCCGTGGCCGTGGTGGTGGGCGCCGGTGGAGTGCTCGGTGCGGCACACGTCGGAGTCGGGGCCGCTCTGGAGCAGCGCGGGTTCGTCCCGGACATGATCATCGGTACCTCGGTTGGCGCTCTCAACGGCGCCATCGCGGCCGCCCACCCGGACACGGCCGCGCCCTGGCTGGACCACGTGTGGACCCGGTTGAGCCGCCGAGAGGTGTATCCGCTCGGCTTCCCGGCCTCGCGGGCCAGTGTCTTCACCGACCGCGGCCTGCGCCGACTGATCGCCGGGGCCGGACTGCCGTCCCGGATCGAGCAGTTGGCGGTCCCGTTCACCGCGGTGGCGATGGACCTGGCCACCGGCGCTCCGGCACTGCTCGACCACGGAGACCTCGAGTCCGCGCTGCTGGCCAGCGCGGCCGTTCCCGGCATGCTGCCCCCGGTGGACCGAGAGGGCTGGACGCTGGTCGACGGAGGCGTGATCGCGTACGTCCCGGTGCTGGCAGCACTGCGGGCCGGGGCCGCCAGTGTGGTGGTGCTGTCGACCGGACCGGAGTGCTCGCCGTTGAGCCCGACCGTCCCGAGGCGGAGGGCCGACGCCATCGCCGCCAGGGCCGGGCTGCTGTTGATGCACCATCAGATCGAGCGTGACCTGCACGAGGTGGCCCAGCACATCCCGACCGTCGTGCTGCCGACCGGCATCGAGGAATGGCCCGCCCCCTGGGACTTCGGCCACTCCCAGCGGCTCATCAGCACCGCTTCCCGCACGGCGGGACGCTTTCTCGACGGCCTGCACGTCAGCGGGCCGGGCCTGTATCGGGCCGAGGGCCCTCCGGGGACGTCGGACGGCCCGGCCGAAGCATCGACTTCCCCGAACTCGACAGCACCGACTTCCTCGAACTCGACTTCCTCAATATCGGGGGTGGCCCTGTGAGTACCATCGCGTTCCTGAACATCGCCATGCACGGGCACGTCAATCCGACGCTGCCGGTGGCGGCCGAGCTCGTTCGCCGCGGCCACTCCGTCACGTACCACACCTCGCCCGCCTTCCGTGCGGAGATCGAGGCCGTCGGCGCGACGGTGTGTCTCTACCCCGGGGGTGACCAGCCGCTTCCTGATCCGCCGACGCCCGTCACGTTGATGGAGGGGCTCGCGAGCACCGCCGTCCGTCTGCTGCCTTCGGTGCTGATCGACCTGCGCTTGCTCCAGCCCGATCTGATCGTTCACGACAGCGCCTGTCTGTGGGGCGCGATCGCCGCCCGCGAACTCGAAGTACCGGCGGCGTCGTCGTTCACCACGTTCGCCTTCAACCGGCACGTGCCCAGCCCCACCCGAGGTTCATGGGACCTGCTGGCCGAGGCGGCGACTCGGCCGGACAGCCTCAAGGGCTATCTGCGGGCGCGCCGGGGGCTGCGCCGCTTCGACACGAGTGGGCTGCCCCTCCTCGACCTGGGGAACATCCGCCAGCCACTCAACCTGGTCTACACATCACGGGTGTTCCAGCCTGCCGTCGAGGAGTTCGACCGGTCCTACCGGTTCGTGGGCGCCAGCATCGGCGCCCGCCCGGCCGACCCGTCGTTCCCGGCCGATCGGCTGCGGGATCCGGTGCTCTACGCCTCGCTCGGCACGGTCTTCAACGCCGACCCGCGGCTGCTGCGCGCTTTCGCCACGGCGCTCGCCCCGCTGGGCGGCACTGTCGTCGTCTCCACCGGGCAGACCGACCCCGCCGCGCTGGGTCCGCTGCCACCCAACGTGCTCGCCCGCCGCTCTGTCCCACAACCGGAGGTACTGGCCCGCGCGTCGCTGTTCGTCACCCACGGCGGTATGAACAGCGTCAACGAGGCCATGTACGCAGGTGTTCCGATGCTGGTCGTCCCGCAGGGCGCCGACCAGCCGATGGTGGCCCGCCGTGTCGCGGAACTCGGCGCCGGCCTGTCGATCCGCACCCAGGACGTGACCGAGGACTCCGTACGTGCCCTCGCGGGGCGTCTGCTCCACGAACCGCGGTTCCGGGCTGCCGCTGCCACGCTGCGGGGTGCTCAGCACGAGGCGGGCGGATACCGGCGTGCCGCCGACGAATGCGAGCGGTATCTGCGCACGAACGCCGTGGCCGGTCGGCCGGCTATCGCGGATCCGTCCCGGCGAGGCTGAATCATGGCACTCGTCGTCCTGTTGCTGTTCGCCGGTGTGTCGGAAGCCGCCGGGCGCATCCTGCCTGTGGCCGTGGGCCGCCCCGGCATGTCGCGGACGCGGGTGGCCGGACTGCTGTGTGCCGGTGGCCTCGTCGAGGGTGCTGTGTTCGCGTTGTGGCCGCTGACCGCGTGGACCCTGGCCGAACTGGTGCTGTCCTCCGCACCGGCGGGCGACGGCCTGGCCTGGACACCCGATCTGGTCGCCCCGCTGGTGCTCGCCGCCGTCCTCGCGTTCCCCCTGCTCGGGCCTTTCCTCCACCTGCTGCTCTTCGTGGCGGTCGGGGCCGGGCTGGCCGGCCCGCTCGCCGCGGCGACCGACCTGGGCTGGTGGGGCGCCGCCGGATGTGTGGCCGTCGCCGGGGCCGGGCTCGGTATCGCAGTGGAGGCCGTTCGGCGTCTCGTCGTGAGGATCAGCGCTGCCGAGGCACGGGGGGCGGTCACATGAACGCGTACCTGCTCTGGGCCTTCGCGATCGGGCCGGTTCTCATCGCCGAGGCCCTGCTCGCCCGCTACGAGGTGCTGGCCTACGGCTCCGGCTGGCGGACCCCCGTCACCAAGCTCCCGGAGGGTGTGCCCTACGCCCGGGGCGCGGCGCCCGACAGTCCGCCTGATGCCTATCTGGTCTACCTGGACGGCATCGGCAAACGCCGCGTCCGCGACAGCCGGGACGGCGGTCAGCTGGTCAAGGCGTTGATCGCCAGAGCTCCCGAGCTGCGGGTACTGGGTCAGGTACAGCCCTATTCGCCACTGGCGGCCCCGCTCGCCGAACGACCGGTGTGGAAGTGGCTGCGCCATCGCATCGGGCTGCTGCTGTTCCTGCACAACGTCATGCAGATCTTCGTCGCCGCCGACCAGCGATACCGACCCCTCTACAACCGGGCCGTCGGCTCCCAGATCTCCACGCAGCTCCGGCTCGCCGGCTACCGGCCCGACAGCGGTATCCCCGTGGTGCTGCTCAGCTACAGCGGCGGTGCCCAGGTCGCCGGCGGCGCGATCGACGAACTGTACAGCCGACTGCGCTCCCCGCTCCTGCTGATCACGCTCGGTGGCTTCCACAACGGCGCCAACGACCTCACCCGCGCCGAGCACCTGCACCGGCTGACCAGTTCGAGCGACCGGATCGAGCGAGTCGGTACGTGGATGTTCCCTCAGCGCTGGCCGCTGTTCCGGGGGAGTGCGTGGAACCGGGCCGACCGCGCAGGGAAGATCACCGTGCATCGGCTCGACCCGGCCACGCACGTCGGGCCGTGCAGCTATGTGAGTCCGACGGCTCAACTGCCCGATGGCCGCAGTCATCTCGACCGCACCGCCGACACCGTGATCGCGCTCATCCGTGACCGTCACAGGGTGACCAGGGTGACCGAGGTGTCGGATCACCCGTAGCCACGAGGGACTTGACCGGAGAACGGCCCGCCGGAACCTGGGTTCGGGCGGGCCGCAGGGGAGGCCGGAGATCAGGGCTCCGGGATCAGGGATCCGGGGTCAGCACAGACAAGGATCCGTGCCCGACCCGAGGCCGCGGACGTCCCCGTCCCGCAGCGCGCCGGAGTAGGCCTGTACCTCGTCCACGTCGCCATGCAGGTACTCGCCCCAGCCGTCGGCGGCCTTGGCCCGGCCGATCTGGAGGGCGCCGGTGCTGTTCCAGCCGTTGGGCAGGCTCGCGGTGGCCTGGGCGTTGGTGTACCCGTCGAGGTACAGCTTGATCGTGTCGGTCGCGTCGTCGTAGACCACAGCAAGGTGATGCCCCTGGCCCTCGCCCCCGTCCGCGCCCTCGATCTGGGACACCACCTGCTCCGGGGCTCCGGCCTCGTCCTTCTCCGGCATCACCAACTGCCAGGTGTGCGAGGACGGTTCGTAGCGCACCTTGAAGGCGTCGGTGTGCTCACCGGCCTGCGAGAGCACGGTCATCGGGTGGGCGGGCTCGGAGTCCGCGAGGCGCACGACCACACCGAGCGTGAAGCTGTCCCCGGTGTCCACGACGGGCCCGTCGGCAGCGGCGTACCCGCTCTCGCCGTCCAGACGCAGATGCCCGTCACCGACCAGCGGCGGCGGCACGTAGGTGCAGTCGGGGTCGAGGTCCGGGATACAGGAACTGTCGGAGCCCCGGTAGATCGAAGCACCCGCACCGAGCCGCAGAGGCGCGCCGTCCGACTGCTCGGGACTCACGCCGTCCGTCGCGTTCTCCAGTGACCAGTGGCCGAGCAACTTCGGCTTGCGGTACGCCAGTTCGGCCACCTCCTCCGGCACCACTACCCGGTCGTGAACCTGAACGTCACCGATGTTCCCCTGCCACCGGTCCCGATAGCCGGCCGTCCCTCGGGCGCGCCCGATCTGGAAAGCGCCGGCCGCCTCGGCCGGAGCCGCGTCCGCCGCCGTCCCGACCTCGTGGCCATTGACGTACAGCCGCGCCTTTGCGGTCTCGGCGTCGTACAGACCCAGCACATGGGCCCACTCGCCGGTCTCGGGGGCGCCGCCGGACACCCGTGCGCCACCGACCGAGAACGACCAGGCGGCACCGGAGTCCTGACGGCGCAGCCCCAGGCCGAAGCCGGGAGTCCCGTTGGCGTCCTGGCTGGCGACCGTCATGTTCCGTCCGGTCGAGGTGGGCCGCACCCACGCACTCACCGCGAAGGTCTTGCGGATGTCGGTCGCCGGGGCGTCCGGGGTGAGGAAACCGTGGCCGCTGCCGTCGAGACCGACCGTGGCGGAGGTGTTGGTGCCCGCGGGTACCGGGCCGCCGAAGGTCACGCCGGTGCCGGCACGGGCGGCGGTGCCGGTCTCGGCAGCGGCCGAGCGGGAACCCGCAGGGTCGTCCAGTTTCCAGCGGGCGACGGGAGCACGGCCGGCCTTCACGTTGAACTCGTACCGGGACTCCCCGCTGCTCCGGCCCGACCGGTCGATCGCGCGGACCGTCAGCGCCTTGGGCCCCGAGGTGAGCGGCAGGTACGGAATGGTCACCGCCGCGCCGGGACGCTCCGCGGAAACGGTCCCATAGGGGCCGCCCAGGAAGCCGTACGTGTACGACACCACGTCGTCGGAGGGTGAGTCCATGGTGAAGTGGCCGTAGACGCCCACTCCGTCAACCCAGAACACTTCCTCGGGGTTGGGGTATTCGGGAGAGGTGATCGTTGCCTTCGCCGGGCTCACGTCGTCGTACACGAACGAGCAGACCGAGCCGTCGCCCTCGTCGCTCCACGCGGAGGTCGCCTTGCCGTCGTTCGCGCGGACGTGCCAGGAGACGACGGTGTTCGCCGGGATGTCGCCCGGCACCGTCCAGTAGTGGTGCGATCCGGACGACTGGGTGATGGTGGTGTGGTCGCGCCGCTGCTCCACGCCTGACGCGTCCGTCCACCAGGCTTCGAACTCGCCGGTGACCGGGCTGAATTCGGAGGGCTGGTTGTCCTCCTCCGGGTCGTACAGCACTGCGTCGAGCCTGGGCGGCGCCGAGACGTATGGCGTGTTGTCGCCGGTCGCGCAGGCCTTGCTTCCCGACTTGAGATCCTGGACGAGCGGCTGCTTCGGCGGCAGGTTGTCCACCGCGTACGCCGTCCCGGTGGCCGTGAACAGCAACGCCACCGCGCAGCTCCCCATCACCGTCCGTCTGCGTCTGCCCGTCCTTCTGAACCTGGTCAAGTGTCCCTCCCCTGTGAGCGCTTGAGGCTCGTGGATCACACGAGCGCCTGAAGCTAACAGAGGGCACTGACAAGCACCGACAGGGTTTTCGCTCACGCGGAGCCATCCAGCCCGCAGTGGCGCTGACTCGACCGGAGCTGTTCAGTAAAACGAACGCCAGGTTTACTAGCTCAGAGATAGTTCGGTATAGTGAACGCATGGTTCACTCGATCGCGGTGCTTGAGGTTGGCGCACAGGTCAGCGCCTACCTCGACGACACCTACCTGGAGCAGGTCGATACGCGGGTGATCGCGGTCGACGAGAGGGACGGAACGCCATGGGCGGCCGTCGAGCGCAACCCCTTCCATCCGCAGGGCGGGGGCCAACCCGCCGACCGGGGGTGGCTGGAGGACACCGAGGTCGTCCCGGTGCGGGACCGCGAGTCGGGACTGGTCCTGGTCAGGGCAGTTGAGGGCGGCAGCCTTCCGCCCCTCGCCGAGGGACAGAACGTGCGGGCCCGGATCGACCTTCGGGTCCGGACCGCTCACGCCGCACTGCACACGGCCGGACACCTCGTCGAAGCGGCCGGGCGGATGCAGGGGTGGGAGATGGTCGCCAGCAACCATTTCCCCGGTCAGGCACGCATCGAGTTCCAGGCCCCGAGGACGGACACACGGCTGGCCGACCCGGAAGGGCGGGAGGAGGTGACCGCCCTGCTGCGCGTCGCCGTGGCAGCAGCGGTCGCCGACGATCTGCCGGTCTTCGCGCGGTGCCTCGCCGACGGGCGGCGCGTGGTGCACCTGGACTCGCTCCACTCCGCGCCGTGCGGGGGTACGCACGTGCGCAGCCTCGGCGACCTGGCCGATGTCGTGCTGCCTACGCTCAAGGTCAAGAAGGGCCGCATCCGCGTGTCCTACACCGCGACGCATGTGTTGTCCTACACCGCGACGCACGTGCCCCGCGCTGCGACGCACGTGCCATACGACGCCGCACCCCACGTATCGGGTACCGCAACGCACAGGAGCCACTGATGACGCCCCCGCCGACCGGCCGTCAGCCAGTGAGCAGTACCGCCGCCGCGGTCGGCGCGAAGATCCGGCTGCGCCGTCAGCAGCGCGGTATGAGTGCCGCGGAGATGGCCCGGCGCGCTGGGCTGAGCAAGGCCACGCTGTCGCAGTTGGAGGCCGGCAACGGCAATCCGACGATCGACACCCTGGACGCGATCGCGGTCGCCCTGCGCATCCCGATCGCCGACCTGCTGGCGCGCGACGCCGACACCGGGCCGGTCTTCCGGCCGGGCACGGACGCCGAGCCCGGTGAGGTCTCCCGGGAACTGCTGCGCCGCATCAGCAGTGGCAACAGCCTGGAGATCTGGCGGCTGCGCATTCCGCCCGAGACGGAGCTGCCCGGTGTCCCGCACGCCACCGGCACGATCGAGCACCTGCTCATCGCCACCGGGCATGTCACCGCCGGTCCCGTCGACGCCCCGCAGGACCTGGGACCCGGCGACATGCTCGCCTTCGCCGGGGACGCCCCGCACTTCTACCGCACCGGCGCCGAGGAAGTGGACATCACCGTCGTCTTCGCCTCGCCCATCAGCACCTGAGACCCCGGCACCTGAGACCCCGGCGCTTGAGACCCGGGCGCTCGAGACCCCGGCCGCTGCGACCCCACGCCTGAGACGCCACCCCTGAGACCCCACGCCTGAGACCCCACGCCTGAGACCTCAGTACTTGAGACCAAGGAAGACCCCTCATGAGCACCACCATCGCCATCACCCCCTCCAGCCGTGCCTTCAGCAGCGACAACATGGCCGGGGCATCCCCGCAGATAGCCCAGGCCGTCGCCGACGCCGCCGCCGGACAGGTCCTGCCGTACGGCAACGACCCCTACACCGACAGCGCCCGCCGCAGGCTCGGCGAGATCTTCGAGCGGGACGTCGACGTCTTCCCGGTCTCCACCGGATCCGCCGCCAACGGCCTGAGCCTGGCCGCCCTCACCCCGCCGTGGGGCAGCGTGCTCTCGCACCCCGAAAGCCACATCAACACCGATGAGTGCGGGGCTCCGGAGTTCTTCACCAACGGCGCCAAGCTCGTCGGGGTGCCGGGCCCCGACAGCAAGATCGACCCCGATGCGTTGCAGGCGGCGGTGCGCCGTCGGGCCGGTGACGTGCACAGCGTGCAGCCGTCCGCCGTGAGCATCAGCCAGGCCACGGAGAGCGGCAGCGTCTACACCCTGGAGGAGATCCGCCGTCTGTCCGCCATCGCCAAGGACGCGGGACTGCGCGTCCACATGGACGGCGCGCGCTTCGCCAACGCCCTGGTGCATCTCGGCGCCACGCCGGCCGAGATGACCTGGAAGGCCGGCATCGACGTGCTGTCCTTCGGCGCCACCAAGAACGGTGCGATGACCGCCGACGCCATCATCTCCTTCGCCCCCGCACTCGCCGCCGAACTCGCCTTCCGCGCCAAGCGAGCCGGCCAGCTCGCCTCCAAGATGCGCTTCCACACGGCCCAGATCGACGCGTACCTCACCGACGGTCTGTGGCTGCGCAACGCCCGCCAGGCCAACGCGATGGCCACCCGGCTCGGTGACGGTCTCAAGGCCACCCCCGGCGCAGGCCTGCTGGCCACACCGCAGGCCAACATCCTCTTCTGCCGTCTGCCCCAGGAGGTCACCGAAGGGCTCCTGGCCGAGGGCTACGCCTTCTACCACGACCGCTGGGAACCGGGGATCGTCCGGTTCGTCACCGCCTTCTCCCACAGCGCCGACGACATCGACCAACTCCTCGACGCGGTCCGCCGCCACACGCGCTGACCGAAGGCGGCCAGGTCGGCCAGTAGCTGGGAGCCCCCATGGGGCCATTTTATTTGCCCAATAGGCAAACAGCTCGACGGCAGGAAAAACCTCCGGCGCGCGCCACGGGATTGACCCCGCCCTGGGCGCGCACCGGAGGTGCGTTGGATCGCTGACCAGCACGTTCACGGTGGAAAAGGCGTAACGCCCATCAGATCAGCAGCGCGTGATGGTGCCATTCGAAGCGGCACTGTTGTCCACGAACGGCGCGTAAGTCCACCCGGTCACCGTCAGCTCAAGCCCGTTGAGGTGGTTGTAGCGCTCGTACACGGTGAGGTACCAACGGTTGCCTCCACCGAGGTTCTCGCCGGTGCTCCAGCAGGTGGCGAGAAGTACATCCCCGGCCCAGAGATCCGGGACTCCGACCGTACCGGAGGCCAGGTTGCGGCCGTTGAAGACAGCCGCCCCGACCTCCACCCTGAGCAGCGCGGACGCGGACGCGGCCGCCGACGCGGACACGGTCGACAGAACCATCCCACCGGCACTCAGCGCCGCGACCAGCGCGGCCATGGCGCCTCTTCGTCGTAACTTGCCTCTCATACCTGCCTCCTGATGCATGCCGACTGTGCACGGCTCCGCTGAGCCCGCACATGAACCGCTCGCCCCTACCGGAAGGTTTCGCCTGGCCCGACGAGCCAGTAGAGAGAGTGCCTCGCGCTGCTGCGGCATGGCATGAGTAACCACTACTCAACGAGAGAGATACGCCCCGCCTCCGCTCCGGCCGGACGGGCTGGAGCGGAGGCGGATGGGGGGCTGAGGACGGTCTCCGACGGCGGCCTCCGCGAGGCCGCCTACGACAGCGTGATCGCGTACACCTCGATCCGCGGGTCGTCCGGCAGCGTCAACGAGCGGATCTCCTTGGCGTCGTTCAGCTCGACGGAACTGCCGAACAGCCGCACCGGCGGCCCGTCGACGCCCTGGCCGGCCTTGATCCGGTGGGGCATGTCCAGGACGACGGTGCTGCCATCAGGGGCCTGACCGGCCCAGTCGCCGACCACGACCGGGACCTCGGAGCTGCTGCCGTCGGCGTATCGGACGGTCAGCCCGGTCGTCACCGGCCCGTTGTGCGACGCCGCCACCAGGCGCAGGGTGCCGTGACTGCGGGCGGGCAGCAACAGCGTCTGGCCGCGCGCCTCGACGAAGTTCGTCGCGGTCCCGGTCGGATCCGGCGCCTCGTACTTCACGCCGTCCCAGGTGACAGGACCGGCGGCCGGAAGCAGGTCGGCGTCGTAACTCCAGCCGGATCCGTCGAAGTCACCCTGGCCGGGCTTGTCCGTGGTGGCCGTCCCGTCGTGTGCCATGTCCCGGCTCAGGTCCACCGCGCACTGCTTGTCCGTGGCCGTCGCACATTCCGCGGCCGGGCGCACCTCGACGGTGGCGTCGCGGGTGACCGTGCCCGCTCCCTTCGCCTCGACCGTGAGGCGCACCGGATATGACCCGGTGGCGGTGCCCGGCGGCACGGTCACCTTCACGGACACCGTCTTCTGCACGGGCAGGTGCAGGGACCGGATCCGCAGTGGCGAGCGCGGAGTTGTCGTCACCTTCCAGCCCGTGGGCGCCTCAGCCGTCACCGACGCCCGCAGCTCGCCAGGGGCCTGGCCGAGGACGTCCAGGGTCAGGTGGGCGGTCTGATCCGTGTCGCCGACCGGGACGACGTCGGAGGAGCTCCGCAGGGACGCGTCCAGGTGCCGTCGGCCGTCGGCGTCCGCACGGTTGACCGACGGCGGCTGGGCATCCGCACCGGTACCCCAGCCCGACGGCGTCGCACCGAGCCGGTGGACCAGAGTGCCGCCGTGCGAGAGCTTGTCCCAGTCCAGCCAGGTGCGCTTCACGTCCCGGCCGCCCAACGACACCCGCTGTATGTACCGGTTGGTGTCGCTCACCCCCGGCGCGTCGATCGTCAGTGTTCCGCCCTGCCGCTTCCCGTACCGGCCGATCGTGATGGCCGCCGAGTCGAACTGCGGGCTGGACAGCGCCATGAAGTCGCCGCCGCTCATCGTCGGGTAGAGGCCGAGCGAGGAGAACACGTACCAGGCCGACATGGTGCCCAGGTCGTCGTTGCCGGTCATGCCGTCGGGCCCGTTGGTGAACAGCGTCATCGCGGCGCGCACCACGGTCGCCGTCTTCGCCGGCGCGCCCGCCCACAGATACATGTAGGGCGCGTGGAGATCGGGCTCGTTGTTTGGGTTGTAGGTCGGCTTGCCGTAGTAGTCGTACGGCTGGGAGATCCAGTCCTCGCGCGCCGTGCCCGCCGGGTCGGTGAGCAGCCTGTCGTAGGCGAAGAAGGAGTCGAGCCGCTTCTCCGTGGCCTTCCGGCCGCCCATCAGATCGACGAGACCGGCGGGGTCCTGCGGCACGAGCCACTGGTACTGGTACGCGCCGCCCTCATGGAACTGGTGGCCCGCCTCGACCGGGTCGTACGGCGTCAGCCACGTCCCCGCGGTCGTGCGCGGCCGGAACTGGCCGATCGAGGAGTCCCACAGATTGCGGTACCACTGACCGCGGGACGCGAACATCCGCGCGTCGGAGCCGTGCCCGAGCCCCTTGGCCATCAGGGCCAGTGACGCGTCCGCCGCCGAGTACTCCAGGGTCGCCGAAGCCGGGTGGGTGCAGTCGTTGTCGCCGCCCTTGTCCGCGCAGTCCTTCTTCAGCTGCAGGCCCGAGGGTACGTAGCCGCGCTTGCTGTACTGGTCCACGCCGGAGCGGCCGTTGTACGGGGAATCGGCGGGCGGGGTACTGGTCGCGTTCTTCTTCAGCAGCGCGTACGCCTCGTCCTCGTGACCGGCCAGCAGGCCCTTCGACCACGCCTCGACGAGGAACGGCGTCACGGGGTCACCGGTCATGATGTTGGTCTCGCTGTTGGCGAGGGCCCAACGGGGCAGCCACCCGCCGTCCTTGCCGATCGCGAGGACCGACAGCGCCACGTCCCGCGCGACCCGTGGCTCCAGCATCTCCAGCAGCTGGTTCTGCGGCCGGTAGGTGTCCCACAGCGACAGGTTCTGATACGGCGTGAAGTCGGAGGCGGTGTGCACCGCGCCGTCGAACCCCGTGTAGCGGCCGTCGACGTCACCGGCCAGGTTCGGGTGCAACTGGGCGTGGTAGAGCGCGGAGTAGAACACCTTCCGCCGCTCCTGGGACCCTCCGCCGATCCTGATCGAGGAGAGCTGCTTCTCCCAGGTGGCGCGCAACCCGGCGCGCGTCGCGTCGAAGTCGTACGAGTCGCCGGTCTCCTCCGCGAGGTTCTTCCGGGCACCGTCCATGCCGGTGTACGACAGGCCCACCTTCACGACGGCGTCCCGGTCGTCGGTCGCGTCGAAGGTCACCCAGGCACCGTTGGCACCGTCCCCTTCGGCATCGCGCGTGCCCGGCTGGGGAGTTGAACCGCGCCAGGTGCCGTGGTCCTTGAAGGGCCGGTCGAAGGTGGCGGTGAAGTAGACGGTGTGCTTGTCCTTCCCGGCACAGAACCCTCCGGCACGCACCCGCCCCTCCACCGTGCGGTCACCGACCACGTGCACCTCGGAGTCGAACACCTGCTGGTTGGCCTTGCCGGTGTTGAACAGCACGTTCGCCGCGCCGGTGGCCGGGAAGGTGTACCGCTGCCAGCCGGTACGCTGCGTGGCGGTCAGCTCGGCCTCGATGTCGTACGTCGACAGCCCCACCCGGTAGTAGCCGGGGGAGGCCTCCTCGTCGTCGTGCGAGAACTTGGAGCGGTACGTGTCCGGGTTCACGCTGTCGACCGCGCCGGTGGTCGGCATGATGGGCAGCTCGCCGGAGACACCGCAGCCGACCCCGGAGAGATGGGTCTGGCTGAACCCGTGGATCTTGTCCTGCTGATAGTCGTATCCGCCCTGACCGCCGGTGTCCGGGCTGACCTGGACCATGCCGAAGGGGGCGGCGGCCCCGGGGAAGGTGTTCCCGAAGTTCTGGGTGCCGATGAAGGGATTCACCAGTGCGGCGGGGTCGGAGACCGGCTCGGCGGCGGCCGCGACCGGCGGAAGCGCACCCCCGAACAGCAGGCCTGGAATGAGCAGGCTGACGCCCACAGCGATTGCGCGGGCCGTTATCCGTCTGACGGACAGCCGCATCGGGCAGACCTCCTTGACAACGTTGTCTCGGCTGGACAGACCGAGAACCTGCCATGCCGACCGGATCGCTGTCAATGGCCCAAACGCCGCCGTGCGCAGTTGAGTTCGCCGACGTCGACGCCCGTGCAGGACCGGGACGTCGTGAGCATCCTCCGCGACGCGCCTTGTGCCCCGCGCCGCGGAGAAACTCCCGGTACCGCGTCGACCCGCTTGCTTGAATGGGTGGATCAGCCATCCAGTGCCTGGAGACACATGCACCCGATACGTTCGAACGACCCTGGTCTCAGCCGACGGCGGCTGCTGGGCACCGGCGGGGGCATGGCCGCCGCGGCCCTGCTCGGCGCCGGAACCACTCTGCTCGGTGCCGGCCCCGCGCATGCAGTAGTGGACGACTCGCCGCGGTTCAAGCTCGACGGGGACGGCGACAATCCCGTCAAGAGGAAGTCCCTGCACGCCAACTGGGTCATGCAGTCGTTCGCGTACGACAACGTCAACCAGCACATCTACTTCGCCCAGACCAACACGTCGAACACGGACCCTGAGCGCGTCGGGGATCTGTGGATCACCAAGACCGACCTCTCCGGCAACGAGCTCGGCGCGATGGCGCTGCACAACTTCGGCCACGGGGTCCAGATCGGCGTGGAGCCCTACCAGGGCTCCGTCTACTTGTGGACCGAGTGGTGGAGCAGCGCGTCCGGGTTCGGCACCAAGGTGGGACGGTTCAAGTTCGTCAACGGGGCGACGCTGGAGATGACCAGCGCCGCGATCCAGGACCGCACACCGTCGATCGCCGACACCATGGTCAATCCGCAGCCCGCGATCGATCCGTCCACCGACCGGCTCTGGGTGCGCTACAAGGTGGCCGCGGACATGCCGCGCATTGTCGGCTTCACCATGAGCGACGCCCGCGCGGGACGGCTGACCGAGGATCCGGAACACCGGCTGGCCGAACGGGCCCTGCCGTCCAGGGGTGACTGGGGGACCGCCAACCCCTTCCAGGGCTTCGCCGTCTACGGCCGCTACGCCTACCTGTTGGAAGGCGCGGCGAACGGCCCGTCGTACATCTCGGTCATCGACCTGAACGGCACCGGACAGTCCACCGTCGTGGACCGGTGGGAGACGACGGCCGGCGCGTCACTGCCCGGCCGTGAACCGCAGGGCATGGCGATCTGGCTGGCGTCCGGCGCCGCACGGCTGGCCTTCGGCTTCCACTCGAACACCGACGGCGTACGGCAGTCCAGCGTCTTCTACAAGACCCAGTTCGTCCAGGCGGCCACGAAGGCAGCGGACGTTCAGAAGCCGGAGGCCCGGGAGGAGCCCAGCTCCGGGCCCCGGCAGCACCCAGGTGGGCATACCGATCAGGATTGAAGAAGCGCCGGTCACCGGGTCGCGGCTAGCGTGAATCTCATGACTTCCATCGAGTTCCTCACCCTTGAGGTGGCCGACCCCACGGCCGCCGAGCGTTTCTACACGGAGGCCTTCGGCCTGGGCAAAGAAGTACGTCTGCGGGCCTCGGAGGAGCCGACATCCGGCTTCCGCGGGTTCACGGTGTCCCTCGTGGTCTCCCAGCCGTCGATCGTCAACGGCTTCTTCGGCGCGGCCCTGGCCGCCGGCGCCACCGAGCTGAAGCCCGCCAAGAAGTCGTTGTGGGGCTACGGCGGCGTCGTACAGGCCCCGGACGGGACGATCTGGCAGCTCGCGAGCTCGTCGAAGAAGGACACCGGCCCGGACAGCCGGAACATCGACGAGATCGTTGTCCTGCTGGGCGTCTCGGACATGGCCGCGACCAAGCAGTTCTACGTCGACCGCGGCCTCACGGTCGCGAAGAGCTTCGGCAGCAAGTACGTCGAGTTCGACGGTTCGTCCAGTCCCATCAAGCTGTCGCTGTACGGACGCCGCGGCCTGGCCAAGGTCGCCGGAGTCCCGCCGGAGGGCAGCGGGTCCCACTGTCTGACCATCGGCGGCGGCACCGAGACCTTCACCGACCCGGACGGGTTCCTGTGGGAGCCCGCGGCGGCATGAGGCCCCGTCCGACGGCATCGCGGAGGCGAGGCACGACGAGTGCTCGCTCTGCCCCGACCCGTCGGCACCGGAGGACGACCGTCGCGGAACCGGACGTCAGTTCTCGTGACCCGCTCCCGTGAGAGCTGCTCGTGCCCGCGCGGCGCGTACGGCCGCGGACAGGGTGGCGATGTCGTAGGCGCCGTGATGGCGACGGCCGTTGACGAAGAACGTGGGGGTGCCGGACACCCCGCTGAGGTCGGCGGACTCCACGTCCGCGGCAACATGGGCGGCTCCCGTACCGGCCCTCAGGTCGGCGCGGAACCGGTCGATGTCGAGACCGATCTCCTCGGCGTAGCGGAGCAGGTCCCTGGGCCGCAGCTCTCCCTGATGACGCATCATCTGCTCGTGCATCTCCCAGTAGCTGTTCTGGCGGGCGGCGGCTTCGGCGGCCTCCGCGGCGAGCTGGGCGCCCGGGTGCACGTCGGTGAGCGGCAGATGCCGCCATACATAGCGCACGTCCCCGAAGTCGGCGAGCAGCTCGCGCACCACGGGCTCGGCCAGCCCGCAGTAGGGGCACTCGAAGTCCCCGTACTCAAGGAGTGTCACGGGTGCGTCCACGGGGCCGCGTACGTGGTCGCGGTCCATGTCGACAGGATCGCTGAGGTCGACGATCGACCGGCCGGTGCCGAGGAGCGCGCGGGCACGGGAGTGTCGCGGAAGGGCGCCGATCACTCCGGTGACCAGCCAGGTGAGGAGGAAGGCGCACAGGACGGCGGCCAGGATCCCGACCTTCGCCTGCTCCAGCTCGTCACCGTCGAAGGCGATGGTGGCGATCAGCAGGGACACGGTGAAGCCCACCCCGGCCAGGGTGCCGCCGGCCGTGATGGCGCCCCAGCCGACCGGCGGGTGCAGGCGCCCTCCGCTGAGGCGCGTCGTGAGCCAGGTCGCGCCGATGATGCCGAGCGGCTTGCCGAGGACATAGCCGAACAGGATGCCGAGGGTGACCGGTGAAGTGAAGGCCCGGGCCAACTGGTCGGCGCTGAGAGTGATGCCAGCGTTGGCGAGGGCGAACAGCGGCACGATCACATAGCTCGTCCAGGGGTGCAGCATCCGCTGGAGGCGGTCGTTGGGGGAGAGCGTCGAGGCGATCTGACGTCGTACCGAGCGCTCGAGTTCCGGGGTCGGCTGTTCGCGGAAGCGTCTGAACAGCCTGCTGGCCCGTTCCAGGTCTTGGCGCTCCGCCGGGCGGGCATAGGTCAGAAGGCCCATCGCAAGGCCGGTCACGACCGGGTCCACCCCGGACTTCAGGAGTGCCACCCAGATCGCCGCGCCCAGGATCGCGTACAGCGAAGGGAATCGCATGCCGAGGGTGCGTAGCACCAGCAGGACGACGGCGAAGAGCGCGAGCGCGGTCAGCAGTGCGGGCAGGGAGACGGCCTCGCTGTAGGCGAAGGCGATGATGGCCAGCGCCAGGAAGTCGTCGACGACGGCGACCGTGAGGATGAAGACCCGAAGGCTGCCGGGCAGCCGGGTCCCGAAGACGGCGAGCATGCCGAGCGCGAAGGCCGTGTCTGTCGACATCGCGGCACCCCAGCCGTGCACGGAGTCCTCGCCCGCGTTGACGGACAGGTAGATCGCGACGGGCACGAGCATGCCGCTGAGCCCGGCTAGCAGCGGCAGGGTGATCCGTCGGCGTTCTCGCAGCTCGCCCATGTCGAACTCACGGCGTGCTTCCAGGCCGACGACGAAGAAGAACAACGTCATCAGCCCGCTGTTCAGCCACTCGCGCAGGTCCAGCGACACCTCGCCCGATCCGATACGGACCGACAACTCGGTTCCCCACAGCGCCTCGTACGAACCGGCGGCGATGTTGGCCCAGACGAGAGCGGCGAGGGCGCCGGCGAGCAGCACCGAGGCACTGCCGGTCTCCGTCCGCAGGAAGACACTCAGAGGACCGCGCGTGTCCTGGCCGCAGAGGGTCTGTCCCGACGGGGGTGAGGTCTCAGGTGGCACGGTCACCCCACAAGTCTGACCCCACTCAGGATTCGGCACCCGGCGAAGAGGGGACCGCCGCCACCGCCGACGCTGTCCGTGGGGAGAGCCCGCGATTCACGAAGTGCGGGCCACTCCCACGTAGATGCCACTGCCTTCGGCTTCCTGCTCCTTGCCCGAGGGAGCCCACTCCGTCGCGGTGACCAGGCCGGGCGGAACGAGGTCGAGGCCGTCGAAGAAGCGCTCCACCTCGGCACGGGTCCGGAAGCCGAGCCGGATCCCGCCCTTGGCGTACTCGGCGGTGACCTGTGCGGCAAGCTCCGGATAGAGATCGGAGGCGGCGTGCGAAAGCACCAGATAGCTGCCCGGCGGCAGTGTGGCGACCAGATCGCGGACGATGGCGTGCGCGTCCTGCTCGTCGGGGACGAAATGCATCAGCGCGATCAGCGACAGCGCGATCGGGCGGTTGAAGTCCAGGACGCGCCGGGCGTGCTCGACGATCCCCTGCGGCTGCCGGACGTCGGCCTCGATGTAGTCGGTGACTCCTCCGGGCAGGCTGACCAGCAATGCCTCGGCATGACGCAGGACGATCGGGTCGTTGTCGGCATAGACGACCTTCGCCGTCGGCACGATGCCCTGAACGACCTGATGGAGGTTGGGCTCGGTGGGGATCCCCGTTCCGATGTCCAGGAACTGGTCGATGCCCTGCGTGGCGAGCCAGGCGGCCGCCCGGTGCATGAACTGGCGGTTCTGCCGCGCCGCGTCCCTGGCCTCGGGCGGTAGCTTCTCACCGACGGCCTCGTCGACCGGATAGTTGTCCTTGCCGCCCAGCAGCCAGTCGTAGACCCGCGCGGGATGGGCCTTGTCGGTGACGATCCGTGAGAACCGTTGTGGGCCGGTCGGCATGACAGCTCCGTCGTGTCCGTCGCTCCAGGTGACTGGGCCAGGCCGAGTACTCCATGTGCCCTGGTCGAGTAGATCATGTGCTTCGCGCGGGAGGGAAGAGCGTCCCAGCGCCCACGTGCCTCGTTGAACTGGACAAGGTGAGGCCAGGGTGTCCGATGTGGGCTACGTCTCATCCGCGGGCCGTGACACGGGATGCGCGGCTGGTGTCTCCATGCCGAGTCCATCACTCGAGGTAGACACAGGGAGACATGATGAACGGGAATGTTCAGGTGGTCGTGGTCGGCGGCGGCTACGGGGGCGTGACGGCGGCCAACCGCCTGGCTCGGCGCGACGGCGTGTCGGTGACCCTGGTCAACCCTCGTCCCGAATTCGTCGAGCGGATCCGTCTGCACCAGCTCGCGACCGGCTCCGACGACGCGGTCGAGAGCTTCGGCGAGGTCCTGGGCGGGAACGTGCGGCTGGTGGTCGACACCGCGACCCGGATCGACGCCGCCGAACGCCGGGTGTCGCTGGCCGGCGGTGACACGCTCTCGTACGACTATCTCGTCTACGCGGTGGGCAGCGGCGCCGCCGACCCCGGTGTGCCCGGAGCGGCGGAGTTCGCCCACTGGGTGTCGGACCTCGAGGGCGCGGAACGACTGCGGTCGGTGCTCGACGCGGCGCCCGCGTCGGCTTCGGTGACCGTGGTCGGGGCCGGCCCGACCGGTCTGGAGACCGCCGCCGAGGTGGCGGAAACGGGCCGCAAGGTCACCCTGGTCTGCGGCAACGTGCTCGGCCCCTCCCTGCACGCCCGGGTCCGCCGCCCGGTCGCCCGTCGGCTCGCCCGGCTCGGTGTGACCGTCCTCGAAGGTCCCGGCGCACAGGTGACGGAGGTGACGGGCGAGGGCGTACGGCTGGACGACGGCCGCGAGGTGGTCGGCGCGGTGACGATCTGGACAGCGGGCTTCCGGGTCCCGGACCTGGCCGCCCACAGCGGGCTGCGCACCGACTCCGCGGGTCGGCTGCTCACCGACACGACGCTGACCAGTTTGGACGACGAGCGCATCGTCGCCGCCGGGGACGCGGGGGCGATGCCGGACCACCCGTTCCGGATGAGCTGCCAGGCCGCCGTACAGATGGGCCCGGCCGCCGCCGACACGATCCTGCGCCGGATCGCGGGGAAGACACCCGCTTCCGTCCGGATGTTCTTCGCCGGGCAGTGCCTCAGCCTCGGCCGGAGGGAGGGCGTCACCCAGTTCTCGTACCCGAACGACAAGGTGAACGCGATCGGCATCAGCGGGCGGACCGGTGCCGGCGTCAAGGAGATCGCCTGCCGGTTCACCCTCGGCAAGCTGGTGTCCGGGGCACGCAAGGCCGGTCCCCGCACAGCCCACGGCGACGACACCGACCGCCTGGAGACGCCCCGGCCGGAACACCGCACGACCCCGTCCGACACGGGACGCGCGGCCTAGCCGCCAAGCCCTGTCCTCCTTCGGCCGAACCGAGCGGGTCGGCCGAAGGAGGAGGGGGCTCGGCAGGCGATAGCCCGTCTTGGGACCGGGTACATATCCACGGCCCGCCTCCGGAAGGTGGGGCCGACCGCGAGAGAGCGAAACGCACGACATGAACGACCACGTGACCGACCCCGCGACCGAGGCCTTCGTCGCCCACCGCAACCTGCTGTTCACCGTCGCCTACGAGATGCTCGGCTCGGCGGCTGACGCGGAGGACGTCCTCCAGGAGACCTGGCTGCGGTGGGTCAAGGCCGACCTGGCGCAGGTGCGGGACCAGCGCGCCTACCTGGTGCGGATCACGACCCGGCAGGCACTCAACCGGCTGCGCACCCTCAATCGGCGCAAGGAGGCCTACGTGGGCCCCTGGCTGCCCGAGCCCCTGCTCACCGCGCCGGACGTGGCTGAGGACGTCGAGCTGTCCGAGAACCTGTCGCTGGCGCTCATGTACATCTTCGAAACGCTCTCACCGACCGAACGCGCCGTCTTCGTCCTGCGCGAGGTCTTCGAGTTCGGCTACGACGACATCGCGGCCGCGATCGACAAGAGCCCTGGTGCCGCCCGCCAGATCGCCTACCGTGCCCGTCAGCACGTCGACGCCCGCCGACCGGGCACACCGGCTTCCCCGGAGGAGGCCCGGGCGGCGTCGGACTCGTTCCGGAGCGCGCTCGAAACCGGGGACCTCCAGGGATTGCTCGACGTACTCGCCCCGGACGTCGTCTTCGTCAGCGACGGCGGCGGCCTCAGGCTGGCGGCCCTGCGGCCGGTCGTCGGCGCCGACAAGGTGCTCCGCTACATGGCCGGCAGTGTCGACAAGGCGGGCGGCACCTTCAGCAGTGAGCCCACGACGGTCAACGGCAACCCCGGCCTCATCCTGCGTCTGGGCGATGTGATCGACGGCGTGCTGGCCTTCACGGTGGAGAACACCCGCGTCACCGGCCTCTACTACGTCCGCAACCCCGAAAAGCTCACCCGCGTCGAGTCGGAAACACCGCTCTCATCGCGCTGACGCGCCTCGGCCGCCGCACTCGGGGCCCGGCGCGCCCGACCTCACGGCCAGTGACCCTTCGCCCAATGACCGCAGTCCGAAAGGGACGTAGGACAGTGAATTCTCACGTTGCCACCCCCACACCCAGGTTCACCGTGCCGACCGTCGACATCTCCCCCTACGTCGGGGACGGTACGGACGAGGAGCGGGGGCGTGTGGCACGGCTGATCGATGCCGCTTGTGCCGAGGTGGGGTTCATCCAGGTGCTCGGGCACGGCATTCCGCAGAGCGCGCTCGACGGTCTGAAGGGGGCGATGGACGCGTTCTTCTCGTTGCCACTTGAGACGAAGAAGGCGTACCGCGTCGACGGCGGCGCCAACCGCGGGTACAGCCCGCCGAACAGCGAGTCGCTCAGCCTGAGCCTGGGCCTGGAGTCGGCCTCACGGATGAACGACTTCTTCGAAGCCTTCAACATCGGTGTCGAGGCGCGTTCCTTCCCGCCCGAACTCGGGCTTTCCGAGGACGACTTCGGGATCAACGTGTGGCCGGACACCGAAGGGTTCACACCGCGGGTGGAGGCCTACTTCGCGCACGCCTCGCGGGTGGCACGCACGCTGACGCGGATCTTCGCGGACGCCCTCGGTCAGAAACCGGGCTTCTTCGACGCGCTCACCGGACACTCCATCGACGTGCTCCGGATGAACAACTACGCCCTGCCCGAAGGCACCGTGGACCTGGACGGCGAGCTGATGGGGATGGGCGAGCACACCGACTACGGGATCGTCACCGTGCTGTGGGCCGACCGGATTCCCGGCCTCCAGGTGCTCGACCGACACGGCACCTGGCACGACGTGGCGCCCGCGGACGGCGCTCTCCTGGTCAACCTCGGCGATCTCACGGCCCGGTTGACCAACGACCGGTGGATGTCGACGCTGCACCGCGTCAAGCCCCCCGTCGTCGACGGGAGGATCCTGCGGCGCCGCTCGGCCGCCTTCTTCCACGACGGGAACCCGGAGGCGGTCATCGAGACACTGCCCGCCCTTCTCGACGCGGACGACGGCCTCGCCTACGAACCCGTCACCGTCCGGGAGCACATCAGGGCCAAGCTGAACGGCTCGCGGCAGGGCAAGAAGAACGCGGCAGCGGTCCGCGAGGCCGCACGTGCCCGGGCTGCCACCGAGTGATGCCGGCGGTGCTCGGCCGAGTGATGTCGGCGGTGCTCGGCGCAGTGAGGTGACGAAGCTCGGCCGCCCACGGGATCGGACAGGCGTCGTGGCTCGTCGTGGCTCAGGGTCCGGGCCAGACGGCCGAGGCGTCGTCGCGGTGGGGGTCGGGGAGCCGGATCGGGCGTACGGGGATCGTGCGGCTGTGTTCTTCGGTTACGGCTGTCCACGGGGCGGAGTGCCCGGAGTAGCACAGGGCTGTGAGGGCGAAGACGTTGTCGGCGTACACCTCGACGTATTCGCCGATGGTGAGGATGCGGAGGGTGGCGGCGGGCTCGGTCAGGACGGTCTCGCCGAGGCGGATGCCGCCGGGGCCGGTGACCCAGAGGTTCTTGCCGTCGCAGCCGACGGAGAAGGCCGAAGCCCCGTCGTCCGGGGTGTCGGTGCGGAGCGTGATTTCGACGGGCCCGGTGATGCCGATGTCACCGACCGCGTGGAGGGCGGGCCGGTCGGTCTCCTCGCCGAGCCAGGCGTTCAGGCCGGTCCACCATTCCAGGCGGGGCGCCGAATCTTCCCGTACGACAAGGGACTTGGGCTGGGCCAGCATGCCGCGGCAGCGGTCGCCGGCGTCGGTGAGGCCGACCTGACGGGGCGTGGTGTGCAGGACGACGCGTGAACCGTCGGGCGCTGCGATGACACGGGGGGCGTACGAGCCGGTCGGTCCGAGGGAGCCGCGGCGGGTCCAGGGGCCGCGCAGGCGGGGCGCGGTCCACGCGTCGAAGCCGCGGGTGGCACCGATCGAGCCGAGCAGCAGCCAGCTGCCGTCGTCGAGGCGTTCCAGGACCGGGCACTCCAACTCGTCCACGTCGCCCGGCGAGACGAGCGGCGGGTGGACCGTCCAGTGCTCCAGGTCGGGGGAGGTCGCCAGGGCCACGCAGCCGCTGACCTCCACCGGCAGCGAGACGTCGCTCGCGCAGACGGCCATCACCCAGCCCTCGCCCTCGTCGTCGCGTACGACGAACGGGTCGCGCCAGCCCATGCGTTCACCGGTGCGGTACCAGCGCGGGTCCGCCTCGACGACGGGCCCGGTGCCGTGGCGTCGCCAGCCCGTGCCGTCGGTGCGGTCGGAGTACGCGAGGCCGACGGCCTGCAGCGGCCAGCCGTCCGCCGTCAGCCCGCTCACTCCCGTGTAGAACATGGCCATCCCGCCGCCGTGCCGGAACGGGTGCATGGTCCACACGGCCTGCTGGTCGAAGCGACCGGGCAGCCCGTTGCCGAAGGCGGTGCCCTGAGGCTGCCAGTGGACCAGGTCGGCGGAGGTCGCCCGGCCGTAGGAGGTCTCCATCCGCAGGTGGTCGAACTCCGCCGTCCAGGGCCCCTGAAGGTGCAGCACGGTGTACGTGCCGTCCTCGTCGCGCAGGAGGGCGAAGTCGTTCACGCAGAGGCCGGGCGGGGCGTATCGCATGCACAGTTCCTGTCGGCTTACAGCGCCCAAACGCATGCGCTGACCATTGACCAAAGCGGCATCTCTTGAGAATCGGCCCAAGTAAATATGAACGCAAACGCTTGCGCAACAGCGAGGTCAGGTTTACGGTCACGTCACTCGCAGATCACACCGCCGTGAAATCAACGGGAGGAACTGAGCCGTGACGGCCAGCATCAACGACGTCGCCCGCGCCGCCGGCGTCTCCGCGTCCACCGTGTCCCGCGCCCTGCGCGGCCGCACAGGCGTCTCCGACGAGGTGCGGGACCGGATCGCGGCCGTCGCCGCACAGCTCGGCTACACCGCGTCCCGCTCCGCCTCCAGCCTGGCCAGCGGCCGCACCTTCACCATCGGGGTCGTCGTCCCCTACGTGGGCCGCTGGTTCTTCGGCACCGTGCTCGACGCGGCGGAGCAGGTGTTCAGCGCCGCCGGGTACGACGTCCTGCTGTACAACCTGGGCACGCCCGAGACACGCAAGCGTTTCTTCACGAAGTTGCCGGTCCGCAAGCGGGTGGACGCGGTGCTGTCGCTGCTCATCCCCGACGAGGGGGAGTCCGCGGCGCTGCGTTCCCTCGGCGTGCCGCTGGCCAGCACGGTCGGCGGCGCCCGGCCCGGCTTCACCGTGGTCGGCATCGACGACCGGCTCGGCGCGGAGAGCGCCGTACGGCATCTGGTGAACATCGGCCACCGCCGGATCGGCATGATCAGCGGATCCAGCGGCCCGCTGCACTGGACCACACCCGTCGAGCGCCGCCGGGCGTATCTCGACGTCCTCGCCGAGGCCGGGATCGAGCACGACCCGACCCTGGAGGCGGACGGCGACTACACCCTGGAGGGCGGCGAGCGGGCGATGACCGAGTTGCTGGCCGCCTCCCGGCCGCCGACGGCCGTCTTCGCGCAGTCCGACGAGATGGCGATGGGCGCGCTGCGCGCCCTGCGCCGCCACCGGCTGAAGGTCCCGGACGACGTGTCCGTCGTCGGCTTCGACGACCACGAACTCGCCGACGTGATCGGTCTGACCACCGTCGCCCAGCCGGTCGCGGGCCAGGGCGCCGAGGCCGCCCGGCTGCTGCTGCGCCAGCTGGACGAGCCGGCCGCCGAACACCCCGGCCATGTCCGGATGCCCATCCGCATGGTCCTGCGCGAGACCACCGCCCCGCCCCGTCCGCGCGGACCTCAGTAACGCCCGTCCGGGCCCCACCCCCCCCACGCCTCGACAGCGCTCCCACACCTCGAACCCACGCCACAGCACGGAGGCACAGACATGAGCTCGACCAACAGAAGGCACCGCCGCACGGCCTGTACGGGCCTGGCCCTGCTCCCTCTCGTGGCACTGGCCGCCTGTGGCGGGGGCAGCGGCACCGACGCCTCGGCGGACGCAGGCAGCGGCAAGGGCACCATCAGCGTCTGGGCCCACCAGGGCCAGAAGAGCGAGGACGCCGCCGTGCAGGCCGCGGTGAAGTCCTTCAACTCCTCGCAGAGCGACATCAAGGTCGAGCTGAAGCTGATACCCGGCAACGACTACACCAAGACCATCACCGCCACCAGCGCCTCCGAGCTGCCGGACGTGCTGGAGTTCGACGGCCCGACGATGGCGAACTTCGTCTACAACAAGAAGCTCGCCCCCGTCGACGACTATGTCTCCTCCAAGACGATGGCCAACGCCACCGACGCGAACAAGTCCCAGGGAGCGATCGGCGGCAAGCACTACGGCCTGGGCATGTACGACTCGGGCCTCGGGATCTACGGCAACAAGAAGCTGCTGGACGCGGCCGGGGTCAAGTACCCGACGAGCGTGGCCGACGCCTGGACGGCGGACGAGTTCACGGCCGCGCTCAAGGCGTTGAAGGGCAAGGACTCCGACGGCAAGACCCTCGACATCCAAGAGGGCAACGGCCTGGCCACCGAGTGGGGAACCTACGGCTTCGCCCCCGTCGTCTGGTCGGCCGGCGGTTCGCTGATCAAGGGCGACAAGGCGGAAGGCGCCCTCGACACACCGGCGGTGGTCTCGGCGCTGAAGACCGTCCAGTCCTGGAAGACGTACGTCGACCCCAACACCGACGGCAACGCCTTCGCCAAGAGCCGCGTCGCCCTGAGCTGGGTCGGCCACTGGATGTACCCCACCTACAGCAAGGCCCTCGGCGACGACCTGGTCGTACTGCCGCTGCCCGACTTCGGCAACGGTCCCAAGACCGGCCAGGGCTCCTGGGCGTGGGGCATCGGCGCCGACACCAAGAACGCCAAGGCCGCCGGCGCCTTCGTGGACTACCTCCTCAACGACGCCAACGTCACTGCGATGACGACGGCCAACGGCGCCCCGCCCGCCACCAGGACCGCGCTCGCCGCGAGCCCCCTGTACAAGCGGGGCGGGCCGCTCCAGCTCTTCGCCGACCAGCTCGCCAAGCCCTGCGGCGACAGCGACATCACCAAGTCCTGCGTCGCCGTCACCCGCCCGGTGACCGCCGGATACCCCACCATCACCGCCAAGTTCGGCGAGGCCCTCAACTCGATCTACGGCGGGGCCGACCCGAAGAGCGCCCTGGAGAAGGCCGCCCGCGCCATCGACCAGGACTTCTCCGACAACGCCGGCTACAAGATCCCGTAGGACCATCGGCCAGGGGCGGGACGGTACAGACCGCGCCCGCCCCCGCCGGGAACAGGACCCATCCGTGACCTCCGTCGAACCGGCGCACGAAGCGCCCCACGCCCGGGAGAAGGCCCCACCCGTGACCGCCGCCAAGCCCGCGCGTCCGGTGCGTCCAGCGCGTCCCGGGCGTTCCGTGCGCAAGAACCGCGACTGGTTGCACGGACTGCTCATGTCCACGCCCGCCGTCGCCGGGCTCATCGCCTTCGTGGGCATCCCGTTCGGCTACGCCGTCGTCCTCTCCTTCTACAACGTCCGCCTCGGCTCCCCGCTCGCGCCCACCTTCTTCGGCCTGGAGCAGTACCGGCGGCTGTTCACCGACCCCGACCTGTCAGGCCCCTTCCTGCGGGCCCTGCTGAACAACCTGACCTTCGCCGTGGTCGTCGTCCCCGTCCAGACGGCCCTGGCACTCGGACTGGCGATCCTGCTGAACCGCAAGCTCAAGGCGATCGGCCTGTTCCGGTCCCTGTTCTTCATGCCGGTCGTCTTCCCGATGGCGCTGGTCGCCGTGATCTGGCGGCTCATCCTCGCCCGCAGCGACCAGGGCATGCTCAACTCCACCCTGGACGCGGTCAGTTTCGGCAACTGGGGTGCCTTCGACTGGCTCGGCGACTCCGCCACCGCGATGGCCTCGATCATCGTGCTGTCCATCTGGCAGGGCGTCGGCTTCCAGATGGTCATTCTCCTCGCCGGCCTCCAGCAGATACCGGGTGAACTCTACGAGGCCGCCGATCTCGACCGCGCGAGCCGCTGGCAGCAGTTCCGCCACGTCACACTGCCCGGCATCCGCGGCACCCTCGTCTTCGTCGCCCTGCTCACCTCGGTGCTCTCCTTCCGGGTCTTCGACCAGGTCTACGTCCTCGTCAAGGGCGGCGGCCTCAACGAGGACGCCGGCCGCACCGTGATGTATCAGGCCGTCACCACCGCCTTCGACCAGAACAACGTCGGCCAGGCAGCCGCGATCACCGTCGTCTTCTTCCTGATCGTCGTCGCCCTGACCCTCATCCAGCGCCGCGTCGTCCGGCCCGACAACGAGGACTGACCATGAGCACCAGCACGGGCCTCACCCGCACACCCCTGCGCCGCTTCCTCGACTACGCCGTCCTCGGCGTGCTGGCGTTCATCTTCGTACTGCCCGTCCTCTACCTGTTCATGGGCAGCCTCAAGCCGTCCGACGAAGTACTGAACGGCCTGTCCGGCTTCCTGCCCACCCACCTGTCCTTCGACAACTACTCCAACGTCCTGAGCAGCCTCAACTCCGACAGCACCGGCTACTTCTGGCGCTTCATGGGCATCTCGCTGCTGCTCGCGTTCGTGGTGGTGACGGGCGGTCTGTTCGTCAACTCGATGGCGGCGTACGGGCTGTCACGGCTGAAGTGGCGCGGCCGCAACGCCGTCTTCACCCTCATCCTGCTGCTGATGCTGGTCCCGTTCGAGTCGGTGGCCGTCCCGCTCTTCTACATGTACAACGACCAGCGCAACACGCTCTTCATCCAGGCGATCCCGTTCATCGCCAACGCCTTCTCCGTCTACCAGTTCCACACCTTCTTCCGCTCGATCCCGCCGAGCATCGAGGAAGCCGCCCGCATCGACGGCGCGGGCCCCTGGCGCACCTTCTTCGCCATCGTCGTCCCCATGTCGAAGCCGGCCTTCGCGTCCGTGGCGATCCTCACCTTCCTCACTCAGTGGGGCTCTTTCCTCTGGCCCGTCCTGATGGTCTCCGACCCCTCGGTACGTCCGCTGCCGCTGGAGATGAGCGTCTTCCAGGCCCAACTGCCCCCGGACTGGGGCCAGATCCTCGCCTTCGGCGTCCTGCTGGTCCTGCCCGTGCTGATCGTCTTCGCGTTCTTCCAGCGCTGGTTCGTCCAGGGAGTCGCCAGCTCCGCCGTCAAGGGCTGAGCACGTTTGCCGAGGGAACGGACAAATACCAGGGGGCGCTGCCGTCCGAGTACCAGCGCCCCCTCCGCGGATTCAGCTCTTTGTCATGGGGGACGCCGGCGGTGAGTCCGGCCGGGGGCCCGGCGTGGACTCCTGTCCGCCCATGTCGAGACGGAACGGCGGGTACTGGTCGGTCATCAGCGCGGCATAGGCGATCACTCGCGCGACCCACCGGGCGAGGCCCATCAGGAAGTCGAAGAGGTGCCGTGGGTACCGGGCGGTGAACAGCAGGATGACCACGGCGACGAGGGAGAGGAAGGGCATCAGCCCGCCGCCCCGCCAGCAGCCCCCGTCGTCCCCGCCCCCGCCCCATCCCCAGCCACCAGCGAACATCGCGACGACGATGTACTGCGGGATCGCCAGCAGCCACCACTTCACCAGGACCAGACCGCGTGAGAGGCGCTCGGGGTAGGCGACGTCGAACCGCGCCGGGTAGTCCGGCACATCCGCGAGGGTGAACGGCGGGTACCGGTCGGTGCCGAGCGCGGTGTGGGCGTAGTAGCTGACCCGCCAGTTCCATCGCAGTACGCCGACGCTGAAGTCGAAGAGGGAACGGGGATACCGGCCGGTGAACAGGATGGCGAAGAACGCGACCACCGTGACGAGGACGAAACCGATCCACAGGAAGAACAGCACGATGTAGTGCGGGATGGCGAGGAGCCACTTCACCAGCCACAGCCATCTGGAGAGCCGGGCATCGACGGACGCCTCGATACGCACGGGCGACGCGGTGACAGGAACCATGGGAGGCAACTCCTTTCGCTTGCAGATTCGCAAGCGAGGTGGAGCACCGCGACCTGGGAGGGGCCGTTCGCGCGCCCGGCCCCTACCGACTCCCCGACCGGCAGGTCACCCTTCGGCCACCGGCTCCGGCGACGGCTCGCTGAGCTGCTCGCGCAGGTAGTTCCACACCACCGCGATCAGCGCGGCGATCGGTACGGCGAGCAGACTGCCCACGATGCCCGCCAGACTGCCGCCCAGTGTCACCGCCAGCAGGATCACGGCCGCATGGAGGCCGAGCCCACGACTCTGGATCATGGGCTGGAACACGTTCCCTTCGAGTTGCTGCACCACGATGATGATGGCCAGCACGATCAGCGCGTCCGTCAGACCGTTGAAGACCAGCGCGATGAGGACCGCGACGAAACCGGCGAACAGGGCGCCGATGATCGGCACGAACGCGGAGACGAACGTCAGCACCGCCAAAGGGAGCACCAGCGGCACCCCCACGACCCACAGGCCCAGACCGATCAGAATGGCGTCGAGCAGGCCGACGGCCGCCTGGGAACGTACGAAGGAGCCCAGGGTCGCCCAGCCGCGAGCGGCCACGGTGGGGATGTCGGTGGCGAGCCGGCCGGGCAGTTGACGGGCGAGCCACGGCAGGAAGCGCGGGCCGTCCTTGAGGAAGAAGAACATCAGGAAGAGCGCCAGCACGGCGGTGACCAGGCCGTTGACGATGGTGCTCACTCCGGTGACCACAGTGGTGACCATGCTGCCGAGGCCGTCCTGAGCGCGGGCGACCGCGCTGTCCATGGCCTTGGTGATGTCGTCGTCGCCGATGTTCAACGGCGGCCCGGAGGCCCAGTCACGCAACTTCTGGATGCCGTCGACCACGCCGTCGGTCAGCTCGCCGGACTGGGACGCGACCGGTACGGCGATGAGCGCCACGACGCCGCCTGCGACGAGGAGGGACAGCACGGTCACGGCCGACGCGGCGAGGGCGGGCTTCCACCCGTGACGACGCAGGAAACGGGCCAGGGGCCAGGTCAGTGTGGTCAGCAGCAGGCCGACGACGAGCGGCCACACCACCGACCACATCCGGCCCAGAAGCCACAGAGACACTGCGAGCATGGCGAATATCAGCAGCAGCTCTGCGGAAAAGCGCGCCGATGTGCGGAGCGCGTCGCGGGCTTTCGTGGAACTCAGGGTGGCAGTCACGCTGGAACCCTATTGGCACGGCTGCCGACCGGATGACCTGGGCTGCGGAACCCACCGGTCGGTGAGGCACCGGGACTTCGCGCCTGCTTCGCGCTCGTCGTCCTCGGCTGTGCCGTCATCTGTCGGGCCCGCGAAGCCTCACAGCCGGGACCTCAGCACGTCGACCTCGCAGCCCGGCGCGAACGGGTCGAAGCCGTGCTCTACCAGCCAGCGAACCGCGAGCAGGCTTCGCAACGACCACCACGCGCGGATGACGTCGAGGTCGACGTCGGCGCCATAGCCGGCAAGGACGTCGCCGAGGTGCTCCTCGTGTCCGAGCGTCAAGGTCGCGAGGTCGAACAGGGCATCACCCTGGCCCGCCTCGGACCAGTCGATGATGCCGGTGATCTCGTCGCCGTCCACGAACACGTGAGCGATCTGCAGGTCGCCGTGCGTGAACACCGGAGTCCACGGCCGGAACGCGGCCTCGGCGACCTGGCGGTTGCGGGTGACCAGGTCGGCGGGCAGGACGCCGTTCGTCACGAGCCACTCGCACTCGCCGTCGAGATCCGCCGCCAACTCGTCGATGCCCCGGCCGCCCCGACCCGGCCAGGGCGGCAACGGCGCGTCGTGCAACTTCCGGATGGCGGCACCCGCCGCGGCCCACGTCGCCGGGGATGCGGTCGACGGCTCGCCGAGGCGGCCGAGCGCCGTCCCCGGGACCGCGGCGATCGCAAGCACGGGCGGCTTGCGCCACAGGACCTCCGGGGTCGGGACCGGCACCAGTGCCATCGCCTCGACCTCGACGTCGATGCGCGTCTGATCGGCGTCCACCTTCAGGAACACGTCGCCGACGCGCAGGGTCGCGCGCTCGGAATGGGCGACGACGACTTTGACCTCATCCATGGGCGACCAGTATCCCGGGAATGATCGATGAGTCGATCCGGTCCGGGCTCATCACACCCACCGACAACTCGGCTCATGGAGTCAGCCGTTGTTTCCCTGCGTTGTTTCGGCGAAGGCCGGCCCTTGCAGGGCGAGTCGTTGCGTTTTGTACCGACCTTCGGTCGTTGCCTCCACGTCGAACCCGTGCGCGACCTGCGGTGGGTAGCCGATGAGTTCGAGCGCCAGGCTGGCCAGCGCCTGCTGGGACGCCTCTTCCGACTCCCACAACAGAGCGGCTCCCCACCGGTTGGTGTCCGGATCGGAGAGCCACATCTTGAAGCGAAGCCCGGGCACCTCGGAGAACGAGAACGGAATCCAGCTGTCGGCCGGTCAAGGGCACGCGGTCACGGCGCGATGCAGGCAATTCTTCCCGCTCTCCGGGCCGAGGTCGGCGCACGCCTCACCCTGCCCGGGTGACGAGGCCGCCGGCCGGTAGCATGCCGATGTGCCTGGGCCTTGGGATGAGCAGCAGTTGATCGCAGACGGCTTCGAGCGTGCGTACGCCGTCTTGGATTGGTACGACGGGCCGCGTCAAGGACTCGCGGTCATCAATGGTGTCCCGCATTACTTCGAGGGTTGGGACCACCACCCAGCCAACGTGGCCGACGAGTACTTTGTCTGGCCCGCGAGCGAGGCGGCGGTGGCGATGGAGCGCGAGCAGTGGGCAATCTTCGTCAGGTGCGAGGTGTGGAGGGAGGAGCATCCGGCAGGGGTCGATGCCCGCTACGACGAACTGGACTTGCTCCTTGCGCCACACCGTCAGGTGCCTGACGCCGCTCGGCGGCTGATGGGTGAGGTGCGGTTGGACGACGGGGACCGCTACCGGCCCGACGGAGGAGACCTCTGGTTCCGGTGGCACCCGAGCAGTGAGGCCTCAGTCGATCACTAGGTGGATGCCGATCAGGACCGCGACGACCTGCGCGCCTTTGAGCTGAACCACCTGGCGACGACGCAACCAGGCCCGTGTCCGCCGTAGCGTGGCGGAACTTCCGCAGACCTCGATGCACTCGAATCGAACGCCCAGTCCCGCCGGCTCACGTGCGGACCCAGTGGTGGTAGGCGTCCAGGTCGACGTTGCTGCCGCAGATGATGGTGGCCACGTGACGGCCGGCGAAGCGGTCACGGTCTTCCAGGACGGCCGCGACGCCGAGGGCCGCTGAGGGTTCGACGACCTGGCCCGCGCGCTCCAGGAGCATCCGCATGCCCGTGACGATGGATGCCTCGCGGACCAGGACGGCGTCGTCGGCCACCGCGAGGAGGTCGTCCAGGACCGCCGGGATGGGGTATCGGCCGGCCACGCCGTCGGCGATGGTGTCGGTGGAGTCGGTGGTGACGACCCGGCGCTGGTGCCAGGAGCGGGTCAACGCGGGTGCACCGAGGGGTTGCACGCAGATCACCTCGACGTCCGGCGAAAGGGTCTTCAGGACGTAGCCCACTCCGGTGGCCATCGCGCCGCCGCCCAGGGCGATCAGGACAGCGTCGAAGGAGGGCGCCCTGTCGGCCAGTTCCAGGCCGATGGTCGCCGCGCCTTCGCAGGTCTCGATGTCGAGGCTGTCCTCGAGCAGCCGGACCCCGCGCTGTTGCGCGATACTCACCGCTCGCTCGCGGGCCGCCTCGAAGTCGCCGTCGACCAGCTCCAACTCCGCACCCAGCGCGTGGATCCGATCGAGTTTGGCGGCGGGTGCCCTGCGCGATGCCACGACCGTCACATCGAGGCCACGGCGGCGACCGGACCAACCGAGTGCCTGGCCGAGGTTGCCGGCGCTGGCACACACCGCGGCCGTGCCGCCGTGGCCTGCCAGCAGGGTGGCGAAAAGTTCGGTACCGCGGGCCTTGAAGCTGCGCACAGGGTTCGCCGTTTCCAGCTTGATACTCACCGTGCAGCCGAGCTCGCGTCCCAACGCGTCGCACTGGTACAGCGGCGTATCCAGGAAGATCGGGTCGATGTCCCGACGGGCCGCGCGGATCCGGGCAAGATCGAGGCGCGTCGTGAGCATGACGAGCAACGTACCGCACGCCGCGTCGCGGCCGGGCCCAACAGCCCTACGTTGCACATGACTTCGCATGTCGCGGTCGGCACGGCCCTGACGACTCCGTCGCAGGCGAGGCCGTGGCTGCGGTCTCCTTCGAGGACAGTGTCCGCTGTCGGGTGGTGGCCCGTACCGGGGATCGGGCAGGGGGCCGGGCGGGGAGCGACGCCTTCGTGCCGGGACTCGTACGTTTCCGATGGCGGAGGGGCGAGTTGCGGTCGGCCTGCGGTCGCCCCGGCAAGACCGGGGCCCCAACTTTGTCCCGCACGTGGAAAAAGTATCGAGATCATGCGTGAAAGGGGTTACGGAGCTCAACAAAGCTCGCTAACTTCCTTGAAATGAACCGGTCATAGAGCCGCAACCGGTCATGACGGCGCGACGGCGCGCGCCTGTGCACTGCTTGGCTTGGCAGCCCGGCGAGGGCTGCTGTCATCCCACCCCACTTTGGGAGACCTCTGTGCGCAACAAACCGCTCAGACACAGACGCATCCGTTACCTGCTGACCGCCGTGGCCTGCGCCTTCGGCTGTCTGCTGCCCATGCCCCAGGCCGCCGCCCGCCAGGCGGATCCGGCCCCCGGGCCCAAGGCGGCAGCCGTCGAGTACCAACAGGTCACGCTCGCCAAGGGCGTGGCCGAGACGGGCGAGCCCATGACCCTGGCGGTGCTGCCGGACCGCTCGGTCCTGCACACCTCCCGTGACGGCACGGTCCGGTTGACGAACGCCGCGGGGACCACCGCCGTCGCGGGCAAGCTGGACGTGTACAGCCACGACGAGGAAGGCCTGCAAGGCGTCGCCGTGGACCCCGGCTTCGCGTCCAACCGGTCCATCTACCTCTACTACGCCCCCAAGCTCAGCACTCCGGCCGGTGATGCCCCGGCCGACGGCACGGCCGCCGACTTCGCCCCCTTCGACGGGGTCAACCGGCTGTCCCGGTTCGTGCTGAAGACCGACGGCACGCTGGATCTCGGCAGCGAGAAGAAGATCCTCGACGTGCCGGCCTCCCGCGGCATCTGCTGCCACGTGGGCGGCGACATCGACTTCGACGCGGCCGGAAACCTGTACCTGTCCACCGGCGACGACACCAACCCGTTCGCCTCCGACAGTTACACCCCGATCGACGAGCGCTCCACCCGCAACCCCGCCTTCGACGCCCAGCGTTCCTCGGCCAACACCAACGACCTGCGCGGCAAGGTCCTGCGGATCAAGGTCAACGCGGACGGGTCGTACGCGATCCCGAGCGGCAACCTCTTCCCGTCCGGCACCGCCAAGACCCGCCCCGAGATCTACGCGATGGGCTTCCGCAACCCCTTCCGCATGAGCGTCGACAAGGCCACGGGCATCGTCTACCTCGGCGACTACGGCCCCGACGCCGGCACCGCCAGCCCCACACGAGGACCCGGCGGGCAGGTGGAGTTCAACCGGATCACCAAGGCGGGCAACTACGGCTGGCCGTACTGCACCGGCGACAACGACGCCTACATCGACTACAACTTCGCCACCGGCGCCTCCGGGTCCGCCTTCAACTGCGGCGCGCCCACGAACAGTTCACCGAACAACACCGGACTCACCGCCCTGCCGCCCGTCCAGCCCGCCTGGATCCCCTACGACGGCGGATCCGTACCGGAGTTCGGCAACGGCTCGGAGTCCCCGATGGGCGGCCCGGTCTACCGCTACGACGCCGCCTCCACCTCCGAGGTGAAGTTCCCGCAGGAGTACGACGGCGACTACTTCGCCGGGGAGTTCGGCCGCCGCTGGATCAAGCGCATCGAGTCCGGCACCGACGGCACCGTGCAGTCCATCAACCCCTTCCCCTGGAGCGGCACCCAGGTGATGGACATGGCCTTCGGCCCCGACGGCGCCCTGTACGTCCTCGACTACGGCACCGGCTACTTCAGCGGCGACGAGAACTCGGCCCTGTACCGCATCGAGCACGTCGTCGACGGGCTCGCCCCGACCGCACAGGCGAAGGCCAACGTCACCTCCGGCAAGGCACCCCTGGCCGTCACCTTCTCCTCGGCAGGCAGCACCGACCCGGACGGCGACGCCCTCAGCCATGCCTGGACCTTCGGCGACGGCGGCACCTCCACCGCCGCCAACCCCTCCCACACCTACGCGACCAACGGCCAGTACACGGCCACGCTGAAGGTCACGGACACCACCGGCAAGTCCGCGACGGCCTCCGTACAGATCACGGTGGGGAACACCGCCCCCACGGTCAAGCTCGACCTGCCGCTGGACGGGAGCATCCACGACTTCGGTGACGCCATCCCGTTCAAGGTGACGGTGACCGACCCCGAGGACGGCACGATCGACTGCTCCAAGGTGAAGGTCACCTTCATCGTCGGACACGACAGCCACGGCCATCCGCAGACCTCGACCACCGGCTGCAACGGCACACTCCAGACCCTGGCGGACGGCGAGCACGACCCCAACGCCAACATCTTCGGCGTGATCGACGCCGAGTACACCGACAAGGGCGCCGGCGGTCAGCCCGCGCTGACCTCGCACGACCAGCACGTCGTCCAGCCCAGCCACCGGCAGGGCGAGCACTACGGCGCCTCGGCCGGTGTCGACGTCATCTCCCACGGTCCCGCACACGGCGGGAAGACCGTCGGCAACATCGACAACGGTGACTGGATCTCCTTCCAGCCGTACGCCCTCGGCAACGCGACGCAGTTCACCGCACGGGTCTCCTCCGCGGGCGCGGGCGGCACCATCGAGGTTCGCGCCGGATCCACGACCGGCACCCTGCTCGGCACGGCGACCGTGCCGGTGACCGGCGGGTGGGAGACCTTCCAGGACGTGACGGCCGGTCTGAGCAACCAGCCCACCGGCTCCACCCCCCTGTACCTCGTCTTCAAGGGCGGCAGTGGCGCGCTCTTCGACGTGGACGAGTTCTCCTTCACCACCTCGGGCGGCAACACCCGCTCGGGTGAGGTGAAGGGCGTGAACGGCAAGTGCCTGGACATCGACAACGCTCAGACGGCCGACGGTACGAAGGTGCAGATCTGGACGTGCAACGGATCAGGCGCCCAGAAGTGGACGGTCTCCGGAGACGGCACGCTGCGGGCACTGGGCAAGTGCCTGGACGTGTCCGAGGGAGGCACCGCGGACGGCACGAAGATCCAGCTCTGGACGTGCAACAGCACAGGCTCCCAGACCTGGGCGGCCCAGTCGGACGGCACGGTCCGCAACCCGCAGTCCGGCAAGTGCCTGGATGCCTCGGGCGGCACCTGGAACGACGGAACAGCGGTCCACCTGTGGACCTGCCACGCCAACGCCAACCAGAAATGGACCCTGCCGTAGGAGGGAGGAGACCGACCATGCGTACCTACTTGAAAGCGGCCCTCGGCCTGTTCGTCGGAGCCGCGCTCTGTCTGGCCCCGCAGGCCGCGGCGCTGCCCGCAGCGGTGAGCCAGTCCGTCACCGCCGAAACACGACCGGTCGCGGCGGCCGACCCCGCGTACAAGATCCTTGTCTTCTCCAAGACGGCGGGCTTCCGCCACTCCTCGATCGAGAAGGGCATCGAGACGCTGCGCGGCCTGGGCACCGCGAACAACTTCACCGTGGACGCGACCGAGGACGCGGGGACCTTCACGACCGGCAATCTCGCCCAGTACAAGAGCGTCGTGTTCCTGTCGACGACGGGCGACGTGCTGAACTCCGCCCAGCAGACGGCCTTCGAGCAGTACGTCCAGGGCGGCGGCGGATACGTCGGCATCCACGCCGCCGCCGACACCGAGTACGACTGGCCGTTCTACGAGGGCCTGGCCGGTGCGCTCTTCCACTCGCATCCGGCCATCCAGTCCGCCACGGTCAAGGTGGAGGACCGGGCGCACGACGCCACCGCCCATCTGGGCAGCACCTGGCAGCGCACCGACGAGTGGTACAACTATCGCACCAACCCGCGCACCACCGCCCACGTCCTGGCCTCGCTCGACGAGTCCAGCTACTCGGGCGGGAACATGTCCGGCGACCATCCGATCGCCTGGTGCAAGGACTACCAGGGCGGCAGGGCCTTCTACACCGGCGGCGGGCACACCGACGAGTCGTACGCCGAGCCCGCCTTCCGTCGCCACCTGCTCGGCGGCATCCGCTGGGCCGCCGGGATGACCGACGCGGACTGCCGGCCGGAGACCGGCTACACATCGCTGTTCAACGGCTCGTCCACCAGCGGCTGGAAGCAGGCCGGTCCGGGGCAGTTCAGCCTCGCGGACGGCACCCTCACCTCCGTCGGCGGGATGGGGCTGTTCTGGTACAACGCCCAGGAGTTCACCGGCGACTACTCCCTCAAGCTCGACTGGAGGATGGCCGGGGACGACAACTCCGGTGTCTTCATCGGCTTCCCGGCCTCCGACGACCCGTGGACGGCGGTGAACAACGGCTACGAGATCCAGATCGACGCCACGGACGCCGCCGACCGCACGACGGGCTCCGTCTACGGCTTCAAGTCGGCGGACATCGCCGCACGGGACGCGGCGCTGAATCCGCCGGGGGAGTGGAACACCTACGAACTCCGGGTCACCGGCGAGCGGTTGGAGATCTTCCTCAACGGCCGGAAGATCAACGACTTCACCAACACCGACCCCGTACGGAGTCTGCGACAGGGGCACATCGGCATCCAGAACCACGGCGACGGCGACGACGTGTCCTTCCGCAACATCCGCGTCAAGCGCGCCGGCGGCCAGGATCCCGGCTCCCGCTCGGGTGAGGTGAAGGGTGTGAACGGCAAGTGCCTGGACATCGACAACGCCCAGACGGCCGACGGTACGAAGGTGCAGATCTGGACGTGCAACGGGTCCGGGGCGCAGAAGTGGACGGTTTCCGGTGACGGCACGTTGCGGGCACTGGGCAAGTGCCTGGACGTGTCCGAGGGAGGCAGCGCGGACGGTACGAGGATCCAGCTCTGGACGTGCAACGGTTCGGGCGCGCAGACGTGGGCGGCTCAGTCGGACGGCACGGTCCGCAACCCGCAGTCCGGCAAGTGCCTGGACGCCTCGGGCGGCACCTGGAACGACGGAACCGCGGTCCATCTGTGGACCTGCCACACCAACGCCAACCAGAAATGGACCCTGCCGTGACGAACTGACTGACTGCCACGGTGCGTTGAACCAGCGCCCTTCTTGATGACTTCGCCCCGCTCACCGGCGTGAGCGGGGCGAAGACGCGATGCCATCAGTCGCCGGGAGGTCGTACATGACCGGAGGGATCCGCACGTCGTCGGCACGTCCCAGAAGGTCTCTGGGGTGATCTTCGCGCTCAGGACCTGATCGGGTCGGACGCGCCCGCTGAGACGGTCACGGAAGGAGCTCGCGTTGTCTTCGATGGACAAGGCCATCGAGCAGATACGTGAGCTGATCCGGACCGGTGCCCTGCCTCCGGGCTCGAAGCTTCCTCTCGAGCCGGACCTGGCCGCACAGCTGGGCCTGTCCCGCAACCTCGCCCGGCTCAACGCGCACGACGCGGCCTTCCACCGCGCCGTCGTCTCGGCCACGGGCAACGAAACGTTGCTCACTCTCCTGGAGGCAGTCTCCGGCCGCACGCTGCGTGCCCGCATCTGGCGCGGTCTGGTCGACCCCCGGGCCGCAGGTCGCACCCTCGCAGAGCACGAGGCGATTTTTGACGCACTGTCCACCCATGACGCCGCCCTCAGCCAGGCCGCGGTACTGCTGCACGTGAGCAACACCGAGCGCTGGTTGAGGGCGTACCTGGGCTCAGGCGAAGCCCTGCTCTCCGGGACGACCCTGCGGAAAGGAGAGGATGGGCGCTGCCCGACCAGGCCTCTTGCGACGGCGCCGATCCCGCTGCCGTCGGTGACCTCAATCCCGTCGGCTCATCGCACGTCGACTTGCGACGGAGTGATCGAATCGATGCATCACACGGCGATGATCTGCCACTCCTGCTGGGAGGCCCGGTTGTACGTCTCCTGCTCGATGTCGGCACCGTTGGCGGTGGAGGCGCCGTGGACGTTGAGTGACAGTCCGCTGAGCCGGTTGGTGAGGTAGTAGTAGCCGTCACCCGTGGGCGTCACCGCCCAGTGCTGTTGGAAAACGCTGTCGTCCGACCAGATGCCAACCTTGCCGCCGTCTGCACGTGAGAGGCCGGCCACTTCCATGAGTTTGCCGCTGCTGACGCTCTTGATCTTGAAGTAGCCGTCACCGGTGGAGGCGAAGGTCCACTTCTGGTTGGCCTGGTTCAGCCAGGGCCACTGGAGGATGCCGGTGCCATTGGCGGTTCCGTTCCCGCGCACATCGGCTACCTGGCCGCTGTTGCGGTTGACCAGGCGATAGACGGTTGCGTTGCCCGGTAGGACACGCGACAACAGGGTTGGCTCGGCGGTTCTGCCGCCGATCCGGATGCCGCCCATGTTGACGTATCCGCCAGTGCCGGAGGTGGCCTGAATCCGCACGAATCCAACATTCCTGGCGCTCCACTCGGCCACCTTGGTGACATGGTCGCCGGTCCAGGAACCGGTGGCGACCTGGGTGAAGGTCGTGCCGTCGGCGCTCGTGGAGATGGTGTACGAAGTGATGTCTCCGTCAGTGGAGTTGCTGCGGTTCCACTGCTTGGGCAGGTACTCCAGGGTCGAGACGTTGCTCCATACTCCGCCCAGGTCGATGGTGATCGAGTGAGGCAGGGACGGGGACTGTCCCCATGTCGACCAACAGGTCTCGAAGCCTTTGTCGCTCAGCCCGTCGATCGCGTTCATCGGGCCCTCGCCGGTATGGAATCCGGTGGCGTAAGCGCTGACGGGAGTCACGGGGTGCTCAGCGCGTGCCATCTGCGTCGGCAAGGGCGCCCTGGAAGTGTCGGGGCTCCATGCTGCCCCGACCTCGGCGAGCCGCGCGACCACGTTGGTGTCCAGCTTGCCGTTGCGGTTGGGCGGGCAGTTGAGGATGAACGAGGTGTACTTCGGTTCCAGGTCGGTCAGGTGGGCCAGGATGGAGGCCTTGCTCATCAGGCCTTCCGTCGGGGTCGACGGATGCCAGAACCACCCGTTGCTGATCGTCTGCCCCTGCATGGAGGCGTAGGTGTTTCCGGTCGGCGAGGTGATGCCCAGCGGTTCCTCGAAGTAGATCGCGTCGCCGAGGAACGGTACCGACAACCCACCGTGGTCGATCATGACGATGTCCGGCTGGAGCGATTTCACGTGCTCGCGTATCCGCTGGTACGAGACGGCCTGCTGGCCCATCTGCCACGCGTAGCCATCGGTGATGAACATGTCGATGGTGCCGTAGTCGGTCAGCAGTTCGGTGATCTGGTTCAGCATGTAGGTGAGATCACCGGGCTGGATCGTCTGGTCGGCGGCGACGCCGTGCCGGGTGTCGTACGCCTGCACGCTGTAGGTGCGGTCCCAGATCGAGAAGTACAGGCCCACCTTCAGGCCCTTGGTCCGGAACGCGTCGACGTACTGGGCGACGATGTCCTGCTTGTAGGAGCTGTTGGCGACGTTGTAGTCGTTGTACGCGGTCGGCCAGAGGCAGAAGCCGTCGTGGTGCTTGGTCGTCAGCACGCCGTAGCTCATCTTCGACGCCGCGGCGGCGGCCGCCCACTGCGCACAGTCCACGGCCGTGGGGGCGAAGAGGGCGGGGTTCTGGTTCGGGGCGGCCCACTCCTCGTCGGTGAACGTGCCCATGTTGAAGTGGTTGAACATGCCGAACCGCATGTCCACCATGTCGTTCAGATTGGTCTGGGGGTCGGCGGCCACCGCCTCGGACACCAGGCCCGAGAAGGCGGGGACGACGGGCAGCGCGGTCGCGGCGGCAGCGGCGCCGGCGGCCCCGAGCAGCGTACGGCGGGACAGACTTCCTGGCGACATGCTCTCACTCCCAGTTGTGTGGCTCCAGCCGCGTAGGACTGTTCAGAAGAGGGCCGAAACCTCTCCAGCTGCGGGGAAAAGGACAGCGCATGCCCGCCAAAGTGCATGAGGACATCCTTGGTACGGAGAAAGCACACAGACGCCGCGACACTCACGCGTCTCAAGCACCAGGTGTTACGCATGAAGTTCGGGCACGTAACACCGGACTGTCAACCGTTTGGAGGGATGAAAAGCCGATCACGGAGGGAACTTTGCGCGTTATAAGGCGTATTGTGCAGTCTTTTCGAGGCCTAGACATGGCATGTTTGATCGCCTCCGTGCCCGGTCGGGCGTCAACAAGGCTCGCCATCACAACAGTTGGGGACTGAGTCTCGGATCTCCTTACGTGCGTGGGGGTGTTGGGTTCAGGCCGGCTGCGCGGCGTCCGTTCTCGCCGTCGGGAGGCCCAGAGGGGTCGATGGCCACGCGGTTGGCAGGGGCGCGCCCGGGCGGACTGGAATGCCCAACAGGGTGTCGCGGCCCGCGTGTTGGCGGACCAGTCGTGCATGAGGACGATCTGGCCGTTGCCGAGCCGTCAGGCGGCTGCACGAAGGGCATCTGTGCCGGCGCCGTTCCGGTCCTGTGAGTCAGCGCCCGCAGCGCGAAACGGTGTCACGCGACCGGGCCGGCGCTCTGCCCCTCCTCTCAGAGTCGCGCACTGTCTTACTTTACGAAACATGTGTATCGATTAAGAGGACATGTGCTCGTCTTGCGGTATCGTCAACGCTTGCATCAGCGGTCTGAGCCGACACTGTGGGCGCCACACCGCTCCCTGGTCGTGCCTTCAGCCGACCGCCCCCATACCCCCGCGTGGAGATATCCCATGCAAGAAGGCTTTCACCTGCGATCATCGCAGGAGAACCCCGTATCGAAGCATTCTTCCGGCGTACGCAGCGCTACTCGCAAGAAGTGGAGTCTGGAGAGAAAATACCTGGCCCCCAACATCGCACTCCTCGTAGTTGAGATCATTTTTGGAACGATCGGTAAACTGCCGGAGATTCGGACCTTCGGCACATCAGGTATGCCCTTGGGGATTCTCCTCTGCCTCACTCAGGTGGCACTCCTCCTGGCAACCGTGCATCGCTTCGACAGAGGAAGTAGATGCGAGGAAAAAGCGTGGTGAACAATCTGGACGTCTCGCTGGCAACGGACACTCACGAAAACTTGCCCATCATAACCGTCTTTCTATTGTTCATCGCGATCACTCTTTTCCTGTCTGTCTTTTCCGGTCTCGAATCGGACACTCCGAAAGAATTCTATGTAGGAGGCGGCAGGCATTCTCCGCTGGTGAGCGGTCTGGCGATAGCGGGCAGCTTTGTGTCGGCACCGCTGCTACTCAATAGCACCGCCACGGTGGCAACCTTCGGTTTCGACGGAATAATGGATGCCACGAACGTCCTTCTGTCCTTCGGCCTCCTGGTCGTGCTGGCGCGACCAATCCGGCTGCGCAACGCCCAGACTCTCGGAGACATATTCTCGATCCCGGGTTCGGGAACTGCGCCGCGTGTCGCCGCGGCCGTGACCACCCTGGCCATAGCCGGCCCATTTCTGGTCGTTCAGCTCATCGCCGCGGGCAGACTGACCGCAGATCTGCTCGGGTTTTCGGGTCTGGGGGTGCAGCAGGTCTGCACGGTGGTCATCGGTGGTCTGATGGTCACCTGTGTAGTGCTGAGCGGTATCAAAGGACTCACGGCGGTGCACATCCTCGCCGCCGTCGTGGTATTGGTTGCCATGGCTGTGGCTGCTCTCGCGGTTGTCGTCAAGTTCCACGGCGACTTCGGCTCCCTCCTCGCGCAAGCGGACTCCGGAAGCGCCAAGCCTGGTGGCTATCTGAGTTCCGGAACGATGAACGGAACGGGGGCAGCGGCGCGTTTCGATTGGGTCGGAGAGCGATTCATCCTCATCTTGGGGAGTGCCTGTATGCCGCATGTCCTGGTCAGGATCCATGGCGCAAAGGATCCTGCCACCGCGCGGCGCTCGGTCAAGTACGCGACATGTCTCGTTGCCCTGCTTTCCTCGGCAATCGTCATTGTCGGCATGGGTGCTTCCGCTCTGGTGGGAGCAGGAAAGATCTCGTCCGGAAGCGGAGACGGGGACGGCGCCTTGTTGCTCCTGGCGCGCAACCTGGGCAGCGGGGGAACGCTGTTCACGGCAGTCGCTTGCGCCGTTTTCCTCAGTGTGCTCGCTGTCGTCGGAGGAAGCACCGTGGCTGCGGCGGGCGCGATAGCCAAGGACATCTACCAGAACGTTAGGGATGACGACGATCAGCATTTCCGGAACGGAATGCTGGCAGCTCGGGCCAGCGCCTTCCTGTTCGGCGCTTCGGGAATTCTGATAGCTGTGCTGTGGCGTAACCACTCCACGGTATTCCTGGGCGCAGTGAGTGCCGCGATCGCCGCATCCGTCGTCGCGCCAGCTCTTCTGTACACCTTTTTCTGGAAGGGCTACAACCGCACGGGGTTGCTGTGGACACTGTACGGAGGAACAGCGCTCACGGTCGTCCTGTACTTGATGTCACCCTCATTTACCGGAATCCCTGCCGCGCTCTTCCCCGGCGTCGACTTCACGCGGTTGCATCAGATCAGCCCGGCCCTCATCTCCGTCCCCGGAACCTTCTTCCTAGGATGGGCTTCCAGCATGGCAGGACGACATCGGAACGCCAGCCGCCCTGAGACAGCGCCAATGCGGCCTGCCTCCTGAGCGACTCGTTCAACGCCGACCCGGAGGCGAAGGAGGTGGCTCTGGCCACTTCCATCGCCTCGGCCCCCGAGTTGGGCGCGACCCGGCGTCCTCAACCTCCGACGGCGGCCAGACGGTCAGAGATCCTCTGGGCCGTGGTCAGCACCTTCTGAGCCAGTTCCGCCTCTGCTTCGGGAAACACCCTGGAGGCCAGCGCCGCGACGCTCACCGCAGCGACCACTTGCTGCTCGTCGTTGCGGATCGGTGCGGCTACGCCCGTCACATCGGGATCGAGTTCGCCGCGCGTGACGGAATACCCGGCGCGACGGATGTGTGCGAGCCGGTCCATGAGAGTGTCCACGTTGGTGAGCGTGGCCGGCGTGAAACGCCGCAGTTCGGCCGCCTCCAGCAGTCGGCGCGCCTCGTCCTGCGGGATCCAAGCCAGCAGGACGAGCGCGGAGGCACCGGCGTTGAGCGGGAGGGTGCTGCCACGCTCGTAGGAGATGCGTACCGCCCGTGTGCCGGCCTCCGCGGAGTCGACGCAGACGACCAGGTCCCCGGCGCGACGTGTCAGGAGCACCGTCTCGCACACGTCCTCGGACAGTTCGGTCATCGCCGGAACAGCGATCTCGGACAGTCCGTAGCTGCGCCTTGCCAGCCGGCCGATCTCCAGGACACGCAGCCCGAGCCGGAACCCACCGCCCGGAGCTTCCTCCAGGAACCTGCTGCTCACCAGGGACTGCAGATATCGGTAGGCGGTCGAACGGGCGACCCCCAGACGCTCGGCGACCGCGCTACCGGAAATGACAAGTTGGGTGTCGTCGAACATCATCAGGATGTCCAGGGCCCGGTCGGCCGTGGAGTTGCGCTCGCGATAGCTGGGGGACGCTGATCCTGACATGGGAGACACCCTACAGCGCAGTTGCCTCCCGGCGACCGCAGGTCACAACCGGTCCTTGACGACCGTGTTGCACAGCTCGCCGACTCCCTCGATGAACGTGACCAGTTGCTGCCCGGGACGCAGGAAGACCTTGGGGTCGCGTCCTGCCCCCACTCCGCCCGGTGTGCCGGTGGCGATCAGATCACCCGGCAGGAGCGTAATGATGGTGCTGATGTAGGCGATGATCGCGGCGACGTCGAAGAGCAGGTCGGACGTATTGGACTTCTGCATGGTGTGGCCGTCGACACTGCAGCCGACAACCAATCCCGAGCCGCCAGGGGGGAGTTCGTCCGGGGTGACGAGAGACGGCCCGACCGGCGTGGTCGCCTCGAACGTCTTCCCGGAGAGGAACTCCCGGGTGCGATGCTGCCAGTCCCGTACGGTCACGTCGTTGACGACGGTGTAGCCGCCCACGTAGGCGAGCGCCTCGTCCCGGGTGACGTGCCTGGCTCGCCGTCCGATCACGACACCGAGCTCGGCCTCCCAGTCGAGGTCGTCGCTGACGGACGGCATATGGACGTCGTCGTGGGCCCCGACCAAGGACCCGTCGTACTTCGCGAAGAGCGTCGGGTGGGTCGGGGTCGGCCGTCCCATCTCCTTGATGTGTGTGGCGTAGTTCAGGCCGAGGCACACGATTTTGTTGGGGTGCGGGACGACGGGGGCGAGGGACGCCCCCTCCAGAGGCAGCCGCTCGCCGTCGGCCGCTGCGGCGCGATGCTGCCAGTCCTCCCCGCCGGCCAGCAGCACTCCGACGTCCGGGTACGGCAGGAGGACCAGTTCATCGGCCTCGTGGCGGGCGGCAGCAGTGATCAGCCCGTCGGAATCGGGGGCGGGCAGACGGACGGTGCTCAGTCTCATGACGGTTCTCCGGAAGGCGGGGTCGAAACGGCGGCCAGGGTCGGCACCTCGGCCGAAGTCGCGGGTGGGCCATTGAGGTGGGGGAGGGATCGGAGTACGAAGCGTGCTGTATGGAGGGCTGTGCGTCCGGCATCGAGGGCCACGGCCGCCGGCGCCGAAGTCCTGCGGCCGCGCTCCGGGATTCCGGAGCGCGGCCGTGGTGGGGACACCGTCACTGGACCGGCTGGTAGGCCGGGCCGCCCTCGGTGAGCAGCCGTTCGGCCTCGGCGAAGATCTCCTCCGGGGACAGGTCGAGGTTGAGTGACTTACGGAAGGGCTGGCGTACGTCCCGCTCCACCCGGAGATAGACCTCGTTGCGGTTGCCCTCGGGATCGAAGAAGTAGATCCCGATCGCGTTGCCGTGGGTGACTTCCTGCTGGACCTTGATGCCTTCGGCGCGGAACCGGTGGTGGAACTCGATGATCGTCTCCAGCGAGTCGACCCTCCACGACACCTGGTGGGTGAGCTTGGCACCGGGAGGAGCGGTGCGGCCGCGCTGGAGCACGAATTCGTGGTGCTCCTCCTCGGGGCGCGAGGAGAAGAACACGATGCCCCGCTCATCGTCCTCGTCGGTCACGGTCAACCCCATGACCCGGGTGTAGAAGTCACGCATCGTCTCCAGGTCGTCCACCCAGAAGCCGGTGTGTCCCAGGCCGGTGATAGCCATGGACCTCTCCTTTCAGAAGCATGTGATGCAAGAGACGGGTCAGTTCGCGTCGCTGTGGGCGGCCACAGCGTGATCGAGCGTGGTGTGGTCGGCCCAGTTGCCGTGGAAGCCGAAGGGCACACGGCTGGGCAGTTTCACCCGGGCCAGGGGGGTGCGTCGCAGGTCGGCGGCGTCGTGGATGAGGAGTTCACTCAGGCCGGTCGCGCGGTTCCACCACAGGGTGAGCAGGTAGCCGTCGTCCTCGGCGACGGCGTTCTCCCGGCCGACGAAGACCGGCTCGCCGGGGTTGGTGAGGTGGTCCGGTCCCTCGACGACGGTGGTCGAGTCGCGCAATGCGTCGTGCTTGGCGAGACCGTCGCTCATGGTGTCGTCGGCCAGATAGCGGGTGGTGACGAAATAGCCGTAGCGGTGACGTCGGCCGGTGAAGGCGTCATTGATCCTCGGGAACTCTCCGGCGACGCCGCCGACCAACTCCTCCGTCGCCCGCCCGGTCGCCAGGTTCACACGCCAGCGGTGGGGCACCGACGGCGGGAACCAGGAGTGGGACGTCACAGGAGTGTCGAGCCGGTCGGCCGGTGTGCCCAGACGGGTGATGCGGTGTCCGTCGATGACGACTTGGCCGTCGTCCTCGTAGGCGTTGTAGAAGTGGGTGTTGGCCCAGTGGCCGCCCACCTCGTGCCAACTGACGGCGTGCGTCCGCCGGTCCATGAGCACGATCTGCACACCGTGCGGCAGCGACGCCTCGTCCCAGACCACGCCCGGCTCGCCCCGCATGATGTGGTCGAGGCGGAACTGGGCCGGGGTGACGAAGAAGATCGCGTAGTTGTCGGTGACGGCGAAGTCGTGCATCAGCACCGGCACCTTGATGTCGAAGCTGTGGCTGTCGACGACATACCCGGTCTTCACGTCCGCCCGGTACCAGGTGATGGTCGGCCCCGTGGCGGCGAAGAAGAGCATGTCGCCGCTGTCGGGGTCGGTCTTGAAATGGGCGGTGCACAGGACGTCGATGCCGCCGTGGAAGTCGTAACTTCCGTACGTCTCCAGCGTTTCGGGGTGCATCGAGTACGGCAGTCCGCCCTCGAAATAGACCAGCAGGTGATCGTCGAAGAGGCCCACGTTGGTGTTGGCGACGTTCTTTGCCGGCGGGGCCGCCGCGGGGAGGGGAGAGGGCGTACCGCCGTTGGCGAAGCCGCTGTAGACCGCCTCGCCCTGCTCGACCTCGAACCTCATGGAGTCGGTCATCACCCAGCGGGTGCGGTAGGCGGCGCGTCCGTCGCGCAGGTAGATGCCGCAGACCATGCCGTCGCCCTCCCACCAGTGGTAGCGGTCGGGATCGCGCGGCTGGAAGCGGGGGTTGGAGGAGATACGGAACAGCGCCCCGGCGAGGTCGCCCGGGATCTGCCCGTCGACCTCCAGGTCGTACGCGCCGCTCTCCTCCGTCCAGGGAGTGAACGGGCCTTCCAGGAACTTGTTGCCGGGTGCCCAGCCGGCGGCGTCCTGAGCGAGCCGCGGGGTGGGCGGATGCGCGGTGGTACGCGGCGCGATCGTCAGGGGATCGGGCAGGGACGGGCCCTGCCGCGAAGGAAGTGTCATCTGCATGCTCCAAGTGCGGGTGAAGCGGGGGAGAGAGACCAGAGCGGCGTCAGAAGGGGTAGTCGGGGATCTCGCCGCGGACGGTGACCCACTGCTGTTCGGTGAAGGCCTCGAGGTTGGCGACGCTCCCTCCGTGACGGGAGCCGTTGCCGGACTCGCCGACGCCGCCGAACGGGACGGTCGCCTCGTCGTTCACGGTCTGGTCGTTGATGTGCACCAGCCCGGTGGGGATACGGTCGGCCAGCGCCAGGCCCTTGGCCACATCCCGGGTCAGGATGCCCAGCGACAGTCCGTACTCGGTGTCGGTGGCCAGCCGGACGGCCTCGTCGAGGTCCTGGAAGGGCACGACCGGGGCGACCGGACCGAAGATCTCCTCCGCGTAGGCACGGGCGTCGAGCGGCACGTCGGCCAGCACCGTCGGCCGGTAGAACAGGCCCTCGTAGGTTCCGCCGGCCGCCAGACGCGCCCCGGTCGCCACGCTGTCGGTGACGATGGAGTGGGCCGCCTGCAGCTGCCGTTCGTCGATCATCGGGCCCAGAGCGACCTTCCCGCCGGCCGGGTCCCCGACCGGGGCGGCGTTCGCGTGCTGGGCCAGCAGCTCGGCGTACGCATCGGCGACCGAGGCGTGCACCAGGTGGCGGCTGGAGGCCATGCACACCTGTCCGGCATGGTGGAACGAGCCGAACGCTCCGGCGGAGACGGCCTTCTCCAGGTCCGCGTCGTCGAGGACGATCAGCGCCGAGTTGCCGCCGAGTTCCAGGTGGACGCGCTTCAACCGCTGCGCCGCGGCGGTGGCGATCGCCTTTCCGGCCCGGGTCGAGCCGGTGAACGCGATGACGGGCACGCGCGGGTCGTCCACCAGCGCGGCGCCGACGTCGGCGCTGCCGGGCAGCATGTGCAGCACGCCCGCGGGCAGGCCCGCCTCCTCGAAGACGCGGGCGATGGTGACGCCGCCGCAGACGGCGGTGCGCGGGTCGGGCTTGAGCACGACAGCGTTGCCCAGCGCCAGCGCGGGGGCGACGGCGCGCATGGCCAGCACCATCGGCGCGTTGAACGGGGAGATCACCCCGACAACGCCGACCGGGCGCCGCCGCGCGAACGACAGCCGGTCCTCGACGGACCTCAGCACTTCTCCGTACGGAGCCGCCGCCAGCGCCGCGGCCTCGTAGCACTCCTCGGCCGCCCCGTTCGAGGTCTGGAAGTCCGCGAACGGCCGCAGCGTACCGGCCTCTCGCACGATCCATTCCGCGATCTCGGACTGGTGCTCCTCGAACAGGCGCGCCGCCCGCCGCAGCACCTGGGCCCGCTCGACGTAGGGCCGCGCCGCCCAGTCGCGCTGAGCCCGCGCCGCATGCTCCACGGCCCGCTCCAGGTCGGCGGGGGTGGCGGAGCCGACTCGGCCCAACGTCTTGCCGGTGGCCGGCTCGACGGAGTCGTAGGACTCACCGGCCGCCTTGATCCATTCTCCCGAGAAGATGCGCTCCTGCCAGTCGCTGGCATCCAGAAGAGTCATGACGTCTCCTTCTCTGCAGGACAAGCCGTCGCTGTCCTGTGCTTCGCAATTAGTGATCCAGCATTCAGGACGCCATCTGGGACACTCCCTTTTGGTTGGGGGGAGGTGCCGAGGGTCCGGTTGACTTGAACTGTACGGTACAGTTTAGTTAGTCGCATGGCTACATCACTCGAGCAACAGCCACGTATCAACAAACTTCTGGTCGACCGGTTCCTCGCCGATGTCTTCGGCGCGAGAAACGCCGACGCGGTCGCCGACTACGTCGCCCCGGACCTGGTCCAGCACGGTGCCGACGTCCCGGACGGCGCGCAGGCGTTCGCCGATCTCCTGCGCCGCGAGTTCGACCGTGGACCGGCAGCGGACCAGGGCACGGCCGATGTCTCCGGGCCGCGGGACCCGGTGTTTGTCATAGCGGAGAACGACCTGGTCTGTGCCTGCCACTACATGCCGCAACCCGACCCGGACTCCCCAGGCTCCACTTTCGACTACTACGCGTTCACCACCTACCGGATCCGCGACGGACGGATCGCCGAACGGTGGCCGTCCATCAACAAGATCGCCCCACCGCGGCTCCCCGCACCGGACACGCCGACGCGAGCTACCACCGTGTCGTCATCCCCTTCGATCGACATCGAGGCGAACAAGCGCCTGGTGGTGGACTTCTACCGCTGCGTCTTCGACGCGCAGAACCCGGACGCGGTCATGGACTTCGTCACCGAGGACTACCTCCAGCACGTCTCCCACTACCCGCCCGGCAGGGAGGGGCTGGAGGAGTTCGTGCGCAGCCGATTCCCGGACGGTCCTGTTCCGCCGCCCGCCGAGCCCCTCATCCCGCCGGCGCTGATCGTCGCCGAGGGCGACATCGTCGTTGTCGCCGCACTGCTTCCCCAGGCCGAACCCGACGAAAGCGGCGCGCTCTACCCGTACTACATGTACGACGCCTACCGCCTACGTGGGCAACGGCTCGCGGAGCACCTGAGCGGCATCACCAAGTCCGCCCCGCCCAAGCCCCCCGGCCCTCCGCCCGCCGCCCAGACCTGATCGGCGGTCGGCTTCCTCGGTCTGCTCGTACTCGAACACACGCATACTCAGAAAGGCGCACCCATGCCGAAACTGCACGTTGTCATCGGAAGCACCCGTCCCGGCCGGCTGGGACTACCCATCGGCCAGTGGGCGGCCCAGGCCGCGAAGCAGCACGGCGGCTTCGACGTCGAACTGGTCGACCTCGCTGAGCTCGGCCTCCCGCTCCTCGACGAACCCGGTCATCCGCGTGCGGGCCAGTACACCCACGAACACACACTCAGGTGGAGCGCCACGGTGGACAAGGCCGACGCCTTCGTCTTCGTCACGCCCGAATACAACTCCGGTCCTCCTGCGGCGCTGCTCAACGCCCTTTCCTTCCTGTACCGGGAGTGGCTCTACAAGCCTGTCGGATTCGTCAGCTACGGCGGCGTAGCGGCCGGCATGCGCTCCGTGCAGGTGCTCAAGCAGGTGGCGACGACTCTCAAGATGATGCCGATTCCCGAGGCTGTGGCCATACCGTTCGTCTTCAAACTCATGGGGGAGAGTGGTTTCCAGGCCGACGGACCGCTGGAGGCCGGAGCCACGATGATGCTCGACGAACTGCTGCGCTGGACCGAGGCTCTGCAGCCCCTGCGCCTGAACCCGCTGCCGCCGGCTCCCGCCGCGCCGCCGGTGCCGGGAGCCCCCGTGTCGCGGGTCTAGTACCGGCCGAGCCCCGACAACGCCCGGGAGGGTACGCGCAGCGCGTACCCTCCCGGGATCTTTGTGCAGCCGGCTGTTACACGTTGCCTATGCGCTCATCGGCGCGGCTGGCTTCCGGCTCGTCGGTGTCCGGGCTCTCGTCGGGGTTCGGATAGCGCGGCAGGAGGAGCGACAGGGCAAGGACGATCAGACTTCCGGCGGTGAGCACGATGAGCGTCGCGGTGTATCCACCGGTGCTCTCCGCGGCTCCCTGTGCCAGCACCGGAAAGACTCCGATGCCGACAAGGCTGACGACGCCCAGTGTGATGCCCTGGATCTGGGCGAAGGCCCGCATACCGAAGTAGCACCCCACCAGGTACGGTCCGGTGGTTGACTCCGCGCCCGTCACGACACCGAGCAGGGCCATGGTGAGGAACAGGGCCCACATGTCTCCTGTGGCGGCGAAGACCATGACCATGCCGAGCACCAGGCACACCATGAACGGCACAAAGGCACGAGGAGTGCGCGACCGGTCGAGGACCACGCCCGCGAGGATCTGCCCGCCGATGGATGCCACCAGCATCACCGACACCGACAGGGACACTTCGGTGGCCGAATAGCCCTGTTCGCCGAAGAGTGACACGGCGTTCAGACGCACACTCATCGCCACACCCGCCGCCACGGTCAGCACCAGCACCATGTACCACCAGGCCCGGGTCCTGAGTGCCCGGCCCAGCGGGAGGCCGGGCAGCTCCTTGTGCGCCGGGCGGATCTTTCCCTTCGACGGAACGGCAGTTGCACCGGTGAGTGGTGCCGACACGGGCTCGTACATCAGGAAGTACTGGGCGGGAAAGACGATCAGCAGGATGCACACGCCTATCAGCAGGTAGGTCGCCCTCCAGCCGAAATGGTCGATGGACAACTGGCTCAGGGGAGAGAGGGCGGCACCGGCAAGGCTGGAGGTCGCGCCGATGAGCAGGGAGTATCCCAGTCCGCGGTGCCGGGGGAACCACTCCGAGACGACCTTGTAGACCACGCCGAGAATCGAGGTGTATCCCAGAGCCGTGCTGACCAGCAGGACCATCATCAGTACGACGCCGTTCGCACCCACGAGCGACACCGAGGCCGTCGAGAGCGCGTAGAGGGCGGTGCCCGGTACGGCTACCGCCCGGGCGCCCCAGCGGTCGACCAGACGGCCGGCCAGGGGCAGCACGAAGGGGGCCGCCACGGTGGGAATGTTGAAGATGCTCAGCGTTTCCGAGTGGGACCAGCCGAAGTCCTTGGCGACCGGGTCGATGAGGAACGTGACGGCGGTGACGAGAGCCGGGGGACTGAGGACCATCGCGAGCACACAGGCGATCGCGGCTTTCCAGGCCGGTGTGGGATAGCCGCGCAATGCGGACAAGGACTCCCGCAGGGAGGCGGGGGCAGGGGCACCCGGCTGACCGGGCGGAGTGAATTCCGGGTGGGACTGGGGCGTGGACATCGTCGTCCTTCCTCGCACAAGGAGGTGGCGGCCGCCGACTGAGCGGGCGGGGCGGCCTCGTGCTGCCGGTGGCTCGCCGAGGGTGCCAAGCGCCGAGCGGCACTCCGATGATGCACTGTACGGTCCAGTGCAGTGCACAGGTCAAGAGGTCCGGCGCGAGACGAGTGCCATGGCGGCCCACCAGGGAGAGGGTGCGGAGGGTGCCGTGAACGGTGTCCGAGCGTCCCGGAGGAGTCCTCAGGGGCGCCGTGGCGCGGAAGGCCTTGCCATCCGCGCCCCGGCGCCTGTCAGGAGTTCGCCCGCGAGAGCCGGGGGAAGACCTGACTCATCGCCGAGGCGGGGGCAGCCGGCAGGTCGCCGGCGCGCAGGCCCCGCAGAAAGATGGCGGTCGTCCACTGGGCGTAGGCCTCGAAATGGGCCAGGTCGCGGTCGGACTCCGGATCCAGCAGCGCATCCATCTGCGGCCCGGCGGCCGTCATGCGCACGAACAGTCCCGCGTACGCCTCCGGGTCGGGAAGGGTGTAGCCGCGCTGCCGTGCGTCCTCGCGCAGGGCCACGGCCACCAGGTCGACGACATGGGGTACGCCGAGGGAGCGAATCGCCTCGGTCAGCTCGGGGCGGCGGCCCGCCTCGACGGTCAGGACGCGAATGAAGGCCAGGTAGGCCGGGGCTGTCGTGGCCTGGAGGAGCTTCAGGACGATGCGCGCCAGCCTCTCCTGGGGGTCGTCGACGGAGGCCAGCATCGTCTGGTCCAGATCGAAGTCGAGCGAGGCTCCTCCGCGGGCGATCACCGCACGGAACAGCTCCAGCTTGTCGCCGAAGTGGGCGTAGACGGTCGTCTTCGATACGCCGGCCTGCGCTGCCACGACATCCATCGAGGTCTGATCGAAACCGAGTTCGAGGAACAGTTCGATGGCCGCGTCGAGAATGGATTCCCGCTTGCTCCGCCCGCCCGCCCGCCGGGGGCGCCCCTGTTCAGCCATCTCACTCCTTGTCGAATCCCGGCCCTGGTGGGAGCCGGTACGCATCTCATCGCTTGACCTTTCGCTGAACCCTACCGTACGGTTCAGTTGAACTGAACGGTACAGTACAGTTGGATGCGAAGGAGCCCCATGAGCACCCCACCCTCTCCGACCCCTTCCAGAGGCGAGTCGGTCACTACGGCGGGCGATCGGCGTCCCTCTCCGCACCTCAGCGACCGCGGTCGGCAGATCCGGGACGAGACACGCGCCCTCAGCCCCCTCCTGAGGAAGGAAGCGCAGGAAGGAGAAGACCTCGGCGCCCTGCCCCCCGAGACGCTGAGGGCGATACACGAAGCGGGTGTCTTCAAGACCGCCCTGCCCGTCGAACTGGGTGGCTACGCTCTCGGGGCGCGAGACACCGTGGAGATCATCACGGCACTCGGCGAAGGCGACGGATCCGCCGCCTGGACGGTCTTCGTGGCCGGTGGCATCCGCAATGTCCTCGGCTTCCCCCAGCAGACCGTCGACGAGATCTTCAAGGAGATCGACACCTGGATCGGCCCGCTGGTCGTCGGCGCCTCCGTGTTCTCCACCAGCGTGGGATCGGCCCGCAGGGCGGACGGCGGATGGCTGGTTTCCGGGAAATGGGCGTTCGGCAGCGGCTGCAAGCACGCGGCCTGGGCGGCCGTGGGCGTGACCTGCGAGGACGCGGAAGGCCGGCCACGCCGGGCGATGGCGCTGCTGAGCCGGGAGCAGTACACGATCCTGGACGACTGGAAGGTCATGGGGCTGAAGGCCACCTCCAGCAACAGCATCACCGCCGAGGAAGAGGCGTTCGTCCCTGATCACCGCTTCGTCGACCTGGCCGACTTCCCCGCGGTCATGGACAGCGTGCGGGACCGCTACGCCGGTATCGGGTTCCGCAACGACACACGCGCGCTCATGCTGATCACCTGTCTCAGCAATGTGGCAGTCGCACTCGGCATGGCCCGCGGCACCCTGGACTGCTTCGTCGAGCAGTCGAAGGCCCGCAAGCCGTTCAACCTGCCCTACCCCACCGTGGCGGACATGCCGTCGACCCAGGTGGCAGCCGGCACGGCCCGCGCGATGATCAACGCCGCGGAGGCGACCATCCTCGGTCATGCCGACGAGGTGGACCGCCGCGCTCTGGCCGGGATCGAGTTCACGGGCGCCGAGGAGTCCGAGATCACGATGGACCTTGTCTACGCGGTGCGGCTGTGCGCGGACGCCATCGACAAACTCCAACTCGCTCTCGGCTCCTCCACGGTGAGCCTCAAGAACCCCATCCAGCGCTTCGCGCGGGACGTGCGCGTGCTGGCCACGCATGGCGCGATCCGCTTCGACCCGTTGGCCGAGCTCAGCGGCCGCCAGCTCCTCGGATTCGAACCGTTTCCCATGTTCGCCGGCGGCGTGCCCCAGGTGGGCTGAGCGGACCCCCGCGCAGGAAGAAGGAAGGTGAGGACCATGTCGATCAATGACCACGGACCCCATGGGCTCGTGAATTCGAGCTCCGGCGTCGAGCCGCAGCCCACACCGGTGGCGGCGATGGACGCGCAGGCGCTGCGGGAAGCGTTCGGCCGCTTCCCGAGCGGGGTGATCGCGGTGTGCGGAATGGTGGACGATCGGCCCGTCGGAATGGCGGTGAGCTCCTTCACCTCCGTTTCGCTGGCTCCGCCCCTTGTCTCGGTGTGCCTTCAGACCTCGTCGCGCACCTGGCCGAAGCTCAGGCAGCTGCCTCGGCTGGGCCTGAGTGTCCTGGGCGAGCAGCAGGGCGAGGTGTGCCGCGCGCTCGCAGGTGCGGAGGAGAACCGGTTCGCCGAGGTGCACTGGGAGACGACCGGAGAAGGAGCTGTGGTCCTTCCCGGGGCGGTCACCTGGTACACCTGCACGCTCCGCGCCGAACTGCCGGCGGGCGACCACATCATCGCCCTGCTGGAGATAGATCGCCTGTGGACGCTGCCGTCGGCCGAGCCCTTGGTCTTCCACGGAAGCCGCTTCCGGCGGCTCGACGACGGCGACAGGTCGGCTGTCCCCGCCTGAGGGGCTGCCACCAACTCACCCACCCCATACAGATCAGTTCGTTGTATTCGCTCAATCTCAATGAGGAGAGCCGATGTCCAAGCACATCGCCCCGGAGGTCAGGGCGGTCGAATCGCCGTGGCTGACCGACGCCGGACGTGAGCTGCGCGACCGGATCCGGGACCTCGTCCCTCTCATTCGGTCGCAGGCACGCGAGGGAGAGCGGATCGGGGCGTTGACTCCCGACGTGCTTCAGGCGCTGGACGAGGCGGGCACCTACCGCATGACGATGCCGGTCGAGTGGGGCGGCAGCGCGCTGGGCGCCCGCGACATCGTCGAGGTTGTCGCAGCCCTGGGCGAGGCCGACGGGTCGGCGGCCTGGAGTGCCTTCGTCGGAGTCGGACTGCGCAACTTCCTGGCCCTGGAACCACGGGTGGTCGAAGAGATCCGCAAGGACATCGAGGGCTGGGTGGGTCCGGCTCTCGTCGGTGCCTCCGTCTTCGCGACCACGGTCGGGAACGCACGCAAGGTCGACGGCGGCTGGATGGTCAACGGTCGCTGGGCCTTCGGCAGCGGCTGCAAGCACGCCCGCTGGGCGCTGGTGGGAGTCGCCTTCGACCCCGCGGAAGCCGGCGGCACCGGTCGCGGTGTCGTGGTGCTGGAGCGGGAGCAGTTCGAGATCCTCGACGACTGGCACGTCATGGGGCTCTCCGGAACGTCCAGCAACAGCCTGCGGGTCACCGAGGACATCTTCGTCCCCGACCACCGCTTCCTCGACCTCGCCGAGTTTCCGCCGAGGCTCGACCGGATCCGACACCATTACAGCGGCGCCGCCTTCCGGCAGAGCGGCCGGGCGCTGCTGATGACCGTAGCCCTCAGCAGTACCGCGATCACGCTGGGCATGGCACGCGGCGCACTGACCTGTTTCGCGGAACAGGCGATCAGGCGCAAGCCGTTCACCCTGCCCTACCCGAGCGTCGCCGAGATGGCCTCGGCACAAGTGGCCGTCGGGCGCGCGCAGGCAATGATCGTCCTGGCCGGCTCGACGATCGAACGCTTCGCGGACCAGGTGGACGCACGCACCGAGGCCGGTCTCGAATTCGGCGACGACGAGGAGTCGGAGATCAGTCTCGCGCTCGCGTACGCGGCGAACCTGTGCGAGGACGCCATCAACCTGCTTCAGAAAACGCTCGGTTCCTCGACCGTCTCGCTGTCCAATCCGATCCAGCGATTCGTTCGTGACGCACGCGTGGTCACCTCGCACGGAGCAATCCGCGTCGACCCGCTCGCCGAGCAGAACGGCCGACGCCTCCTCGGACTCAGGCCGTTCCCCATGATCGGCGCCGCAGTGCCGCAGCGCGGCGTCAACGCCCCTCAACCTGAACGCGGTTGACGCCGACGCCCCTGGGTGACCTCCCGTTCCGCTTTTCCAACCTGTTCATCCTCATACCCACAAGATGCACTGAACGGTGCAGTCCATTTCGATAGAAACGATGGTGCTTCGATGACCGCATCACCCCCGCCGCGCCCACATGACGCCCAACTGCCGCCGATGCCACCCGCGGTGCCCGCGTCAGCCGTGGCCTCCCCGTGGATCACCGACGAGGGCCGCCGGATCCGTGACCGGGTGCGCGAGCTGATCCCGCTGATCCGCTCTCAGGCCCGCGAGGGAGAGAAGATCGCGGCGCTCACTCCCGAGGTGCTCGAAGCGATCAATGACGCCGGTGTCTTTCGCATGTCGATGCCCGTCGAGTGGGGCGGATACGGGCTCGGCGCACGGGACCTGGTCGAGGTGATCAGCGCGCTCAGCGAGGGCGACGGCTCCGCCGGGTGGGCCGGTTTCGTGGGAGTGGGCCTGAAGAACCTGCTCGCCATGGATGCGCAGGTGGTCGACGAGGTGCGCGCCGAGACCGGGGACTGGGTCGGGCCGGCCATCGTGGGTGCCTCCGTGTTCGCGACCAAGGTCGGCGCTGCCCGAGCCGTCGACGGCGGCTGGATGGTGCAGGGCAAGTGGGCGTTCGGCAGCTGCTGCAAGCACGCGAGCTGGGCACTGGTCGGCATCGAGTACGACCCCGCCGAAGCCGGAGGGGGAGGCGGACGCGGCATGGTCGCGCTCCGCCGGGAGCAGTACGAGATCCTCGACGACTGGGAAGTCATGGGTCTGTCGGGATCGTCCAGCAACAGCCTTCGCGTGCAGGACGAGGTGTTCGTCCCGGCGCACCGCTTCATCGACCTCGCAGACTTCCCCCTGCGGCTGGGGCAGGTGCGCGACCGCTACACAGGCGTCGGCTTCGCACAGCACGGTCTGGCGCTTCTGCTCTGCGCGTCACTTGCGAACATCGCGATCGCCTTGGGGATGGCGCGGGGAGCGCTCGACTGCTTCACCGAACAGGCTGCCAAGCGCAAGCCCTTCACTCTTCCGTATCCCACGATCGGTGACATGGCGTCGGCCCAGGTCGCGGCGGGCAAGGCCCTCGCGATGATCAACCTCGCCGCCGCGGCGATCGAAGGCACTGCCGACCAGCTCGACGCGCGAACGGCGGCGGGACTCGACTTCACCCCGCCGGAGGAGTCCGAGATCAGTCTCTCCATCGCGTACGCGGCCAACCTGTGCGAGGACGCGATCAACCTGCTGCAGAAGACGATCGGCTCGTCCACCGTGAGCCTGTCGAACCCGATCCAGCGGTTCGTCCGAGACGTCCGCGTACTCACGTCGCACGGCGCGATCCGCGTCGACCCGCTGGCGGAGCAGAACGGACGCCGGCTCCTGGGCCTGCCTCCCTTCGCCATGATCGGCGGCGCCGTTCCCGAGCGCCGTGCCTCAACAGATTCATCCCGAGACAAGGAGCCCATCCGCGCATGAGTGACTTCAGCATCATCGACGGCGTCGCACACATCAACGACCCCAAGCTGTACGAGACCTGGCTCGACCGCGAGGACTACAAGGCCGCCGTCGCGCAGGCCGAGACACCCGAGCGGACCGCCGTCAAGCGCCTGTTGGTCGACTTCGAGGCCGACCTCGCGCGCATGGTGCGCGACGACAGCGTGCAGGACAACGTCGTCGACGTGATGAAGCGTTACATCGTCGAGGACTACATCCAGCACGACCCGAACGCGCCCGGCAACGGCCTGGACAACCTCATCGAACACTTCCGCCACGTGCCGACCGGCAACGGCACACCGCCGCCGGTGGTGAGCGTGGTCCTGGACGGCGATCTGGCGTGCGTCATGATGAAGCATCCGACGCCGGACCCGGTGAGCCCCGGCAGCACATACGACTGGTACATCCTGACGGTCTTCCGCGTGCGCGACGGCAAGCTCGCCGAGCACTGGAGTGCCTTCCGCAAGATGGCCGGACCGATGCCGGGGAACTGAGCGGCGAGCCCGGCCCGGTCGCAGACCGTTGCCGCAGCACCGCTCAGGCCGGCGCCGCGCGCTCCCTCATCGCGCAGCGGACGTACAACCGCGCGGTGGCGGACGGCGGGTCCGAGGTCGACCTGGTCGACCTCGAAGGCCGCGCCGTACATCCGCCTTCGAGGCCGCAGGGCCGAGTCGCTCCTGCCCCCCCATCGCAATCCGCCGCCACTCGTGCGCAGTGCAGAACGCGTCGGCGATGCCCAAGGACGAGGAAAGAGAACTGAGATGACCATGACGTTGCCCAAAGTGAGCAGGTTCCCCGAGTCCCCCTATCTCAGCGAGGAGGGACGGCGCATGCGCGACGCGGTGCGCGCGGCGGCGCCCGGCCTCGCCGAACGTGCGCGCGAGGGGGAGCTGCAGGGCACACTCGCACCCGAGACGGTCTCGGTACTGCACGAGATCGGGGTGTTCCGCATCACCATCCCGGTGGAGCTGGGCGGGTTCGCACTCGGAGCACGCGACACCACGGAGGTCGTGCGTGAGCTCGGACGCGTCGACGGGTCGGCCGGCTGGACGGTGATCGTCTCCAGCGCGTCCCGGAGTGCGCTCGCACTCGACGAGCGTGTGAAGGACGAGGTCTTCGCCGACATCGGGACCTGGCAGGGACCGCTCCTGTTCGGCGCCACCGTCTTCGCGCCGAAGGTCGGCGACGGTCGAAAGGTCGAAGGCGGCTGGATGGTGAAGGGCCGCTGGGCGTTCGGCAGCGGCTGCAAGATCGCGAAGTGGGGCTCGGTCGGTTTCGAGTACGACGATCCCAAGACCGGAGAACGGCGTCGGGCGATGGGGCTGCTCTCCCAGGACCAGTACACGATCGTCGACGACTGGCAGGTCATGGGCATGAGCGCCACGTCGAGCAACAGTGTGCGAGCCGACGAGGAGGTGTTCGTCCCCGAGTACCGGGTCATCCACACCATGGACATGCCCGCGCGCATGGACGCCCTGCGCGGCAAGTACCAGGGACTGGGATTCATGCACTCCGCGACCGGAACCATGGTCGCCACCACGACGGCCTTCGCGGCACTCGCTCTGGGCATGACCGAAGGCACTCTCGGTGCCTTCGTCGAACAGGCTGCCAAGCGGCCGCCGTTCAACCTGCCCTATCCGGCCATGGCCGACATGGCCTCGACACAGGTCGTGGCGGGGAAGGCGAGGGCCGTCATCAACACGGCCGCGGCGGTCATCGAGCGGCAGGCGGACGAGATCGACAGGCGCGCGCTGGCGGGCGAGGACTTCCACCCGTGGGATGAACCCGAGATCACGATGGACCTCGTCCATCAGATCCACGCCTGTCTCCAGGTGATCGACGGGCTGCAGCTGGCACTCGGTTCCTCGACCGTCGGCCTGTCCAACCCGATCCAGCGGTTCGTCCGGGACGTGCATGTGCTGGCGACCCACGGCGCGTTCCGGATCGATCCGATGGCCGAGATCAACGGTCGGGACATCTTCGGGATGGAGCCGCTACCGATGATTGCCGCCCTCGGTTCGCCTCCTCCCGCGAAGATGCCTCCGCACGCGGCCAACGGCAGCTTTCCGGGCCCGGTGCCGCGCCCCGCGTGAACCGATTCCGCATGAGGGCTGCGGCGCTACCGGCGAATGTGAGCAAGTGGTCGGCTCTCCGCTCGTGGTGATGCCGGAGCGGCGTCACCACGTGAGCCGAGCAGCGGTACTCCCGATGGTCCGGAAGCAGCGCTCCGGGCGCTCGGAGAACTCGACGCATCCACGGGCGGATGCGCGCGGTGGTACCGAGGGTCCGGAGCCAACGGCGCAGGTGACAAAGTCGCAGCCCGTGTCGGCAGGGCCTGCGGCGGAGCGCATGCGGCGGCGGGGGTGCCAGGCGTGGCGACCCGCTGTGCCGCGCCGGGAGCGTGGGATACCTCGCACAAGGAGTTGAGCCGTGCGGAGGGGCAGGCCCCTCCGCACGGCGAGCAAGCGAATTCTCACTCTGCTCGGGATCTGCCGGGCCCCGTTTTCCAGAGCCCTCATGGTGTCGGAGTCGATCACGCGCCGGGACCGGTCCGGCCGGGCCCAACGGGCCAACGAAAGGCGGTGGTTGGCCTCGGCCACCCCGAGAGATGGCCGAGTACACGATCGCAGGCCGGCACCTCCCGGTCGCCGTGCCGACGCCGACTGCCGCTGTGCGGCCACGTTGGCGCCGCGGGCGCTACTCGCCGGAACAACTCCCACAGCTGGTCAGGAACGAAGCATTCCACAGCGTCGCCATCCCGGCCCATGACCGATTGAGCCGCCCTCTGAATAGCTCGCCGCGCCAATGGGGCCGCGGCGTATCCGTAACGGAGGCTTTCCCATGACCACTTCCGTGCCGACGGGCGACACCGTCCCGTCTTCGTCCGAACCAGGCTGGAAGTCCTATCTCGCCGACCTCTGGCAGGCACCACCGAGCGCCAAGGCCGCTCTGGCCGGCTGTCTTCTCCTCATGCTGGTGAGTCCTTCCGGGCTCTCCGCCATGACGACGTTCATCGTGCCGGCGTTCGCCATGGACACGGGTGCCGCCAAATCCGCCGGCATTCTCGTGTTCGTCTCCCTCCCGCTGCTGATCGGGCCGATCGTCCTGCCTTTCGCGGGCCGTTGGGTGGATCGACTGGGCGCACGCAGGGTCGCGATCCCCTCCGCTGTCCTCTACGCGGCGCTGACGGCCCTGATCCCGCTGTGCGGGTCCAGCGTGCCGGCGCTGGCGGTCGTGCTGATCCTGGCGTCCGTGTTCGGCTTCATGTCAGGTCTGGCTGTCGTCTTCAAGGTTGTCTCGACCTGGCTGCCGCAGCACAGAGGGATTGGTTTCGCCCTCATCGGCGTGGCCTCCAGCCTGGCCGCCACCGTGTTCTCCCCCGTGTTCCAGTGGCTGATCAGCGGCAGCGCTGGCCTTGGATGGAAGGGAACCTACCTACTCGTGGCTGCGGTTATCGCAGTAGTGGCGATCCCGACGACCGTGTTCCTCATCTCTGAGCCGCAGGAGCCGCAGGAGCCGACGCAGCCGACGGCGCCGCGTGTGACGGGGCCCGAAGTGGATCTGCCGCGTCTTCCGGGCATCCCGCTGCGCAGGGCGGTCCGGACGCGGATCTGGATCTCCATCACGGTCTCCCTCGCCTTCGCAGCAGCCGGGCCGATGACTGTGCGGCAGAACGCGGTCGACTTCTTCAACGAGCGCGGATTCACCGAGGCGACGGTCTCGCTGTCCTTGTCCGCGCTGTTCGCTGCGTCAGTCGTCGGACTTCTCGGCGGTGGGATGATCCTGGACAGGACCGACCGGCCCCGGGTGGTGGTCCCGATGCTCGCGGCGGTGCCGGTGGGGCTCCTGATCGCATTCGTCAATCACGGCTCGACGCCGCTGTTGTTCGTCGCGATGGTCCTTCTCGGCTTCGCCACCGGCGCCGAGTCGGCGCTGGGACCCTTCCTCATCGCGCGGTACTTCGGCCTTGCCTCGTTCGCGCAACTGCAGGGATTGACGCTGGCCATCTCCACCCTGTCGCTCGGCATGTCGCCGTTCCTGGTCAGCGCGATGCAGACCGCGACCGGAAGCTACACCGTGCCGGTACTCGCGCTCACCGCGCTGACGGTGGTCGCCGTCGTCCTGGCGGCGGTACTACCGAAGTTCCCGTCACAGTGGAAGATCGGAAACCCGCCCGATCAGACCATCGAGCCGGCGTGACGGCCTTCGACAGCATGCCGGGACGATCCTCTCGGCGCTCTGCGAGACCTGTCGCCGCGAGGGGATCGGCTCGGGCGCTCTGATCCCAGGGGGGCGGAAACCGGCGGTCAGGAAGAGCACTTCACGCGGAGGCGGACCCATCCGCGTGGGCGTGCTCGCCGACCGACGTGGTCGCCGAACGTCTGGGGCAGAGCCGCTACGACGAGACGCCCAGCCTGGTCGCCGTCCTTGAACCGGTCGCAGTGCGCGTGGGCCGGAGCACTGGACGAGCGAGAAACCCCCAGAGCTCCGGCTCACGCTCGTCACGCGCGGCTCCGACCGGATCATCCCTGAAGCGGAGCGCAGCTACGAACTGGGCGCGACGACGCGGCCGTGCCGTATGTCGAGCGCTCCGCCGATCTCCGACAGACCCTTCCCCCGACCTGATGCGCCGTCGGCCACAAGACCGCCCGCCCCAGACTTGCTCTCCCCCCATTCCGGAGAACCGATGAGTGACTCCCTCTCTGTGACAAGCTCGCCGGAGGAAAAGCGGCACTCCTCCGACGGGCCGAGCCGGTTCGGACTCATATACGCCGGCCTGATGGCAGTGATGCTGCTCGCCTCGCTCGACCAGACCATCGTCAGCACCGCACTGCCCACTGTCGTCGGCGAACTTCACGGCGTGACACATATGGCGTGGGTGACCACGGCCTACATTCTGGCCGCCACCGTTGTGATGCCTGTCTACGGCCGCCTCGGTGATCTGCTCGGCCGTAAGAACCTGTACATCGGCGGAATCATCCTCTTCCTCGCAGGTTCCGTGATCGCCGGATCCGCGCAGGACATGTCGATGCTGATCACAGGCCGGGCCGTTCAGGGCCTGGGCGGCGGCGGCCTGATGATCACCTCACAGGCGATCGTCGCCGACCTGGTACCGACCCGTCAGCGCGCGAAGTACATGGCTCCGATCGGTGTCATCTTCGCGCTGGCAGCTGTCGTCGGCCCGCTGCTCGGCGGTTGGTTCACCGACAGCGTCGGCTGGCGCTGGTGCTTCTGGATCAACCTGCCGGTCGGCCTGCTCGCACTCGCTGTGTGTGCTGTGGCGCTGCACCTGCCGCGCAAGGCACTCAAGGCCACGATCGACTACATCGGCATCGCGCTCATGACGGCGGCCGTCGCCTGCACCGTCCTGGTCGCGGACTGGGGCGGCACCGACTATGCCTGGAGCGACCCGCTAATCCTCGGCCTCGCCGGTGCGGGCGTTGGATCCTGGATCCTGTTCTTCCACTCGCAGAGCCGCGTGGCCGAACCGATCATCCCGCTGCGTCTGTTCCGCAGCCCCATTTTCTCCATCGCCACCCTTATCGGCATGATCGTGATCGGTGTAGGGATGTTTGCGGTCATCAGCTACATGCCGACGTATTTGCAGATGGTCTACGGCGCCACCGCCGCACAGTCCGGCTGGCTACTGCTGCCGATGGTGGTCGGCCTGATGGGTGCGAGTCTGCCCGTCGGCCAGCAGATGAGCCGGACCGGCCGTTACCGGATCTACCCGATCGCCGGTTCGCTCGTCATCGCCGTCACAGCCCTGATGCTCTCCACCATCGAGGTGGACACCCCCCTCGTTCTGCTCTGTGGGTACCTCTTCCTGATGGGCGTGGGCATCGGCCTCATGTCCCAGACCCTCGTCCTGGCCGTGCAGAACGCCTTTCCAGCCGCCGACGTGGGCACCGCGACCGCCGCCAACAACTTCTTCCGCGAGATCGGCGCGACGGTCGGGACCGCTGCGGTCGGCGCGGTCTTCACCAGCCGACTGACCGACCAACTCGGCAACCGGCTGTCCTTGCGCGACCTCAAGACAGTCGGCGACACGGACTCGCTGACCCCCGCACTCGTCCATGCCCTGCCGGCCCCTGTCCAGGACGCCATAGTTGCGGCCTACCAGCACGCCCTGACCCCGGTCTTCGCCTATCTGGTCCCGCTGTTCCTCGTCGGTGCTGTGCTGGCCGTCCTACTTCCCGAGAAGCGGCTCGCGGGTGGCGACTCCGGAAGCCCGGACGGGGAGACACCGGGACCAGCGCCCGGAGGACCGGAGACGAAGGCGAGGTGAACGGACGGGCGACATCACTTCGGACAGGACCTTCATCGCCGCGACGGCAGCTCTCCGGCAGCCACGCACTGTCACCCGGAGGGGATCGGGTGCTCGTCGGGCCCGCACGTATCCGGCACGGCTGTTCTGGAGGAGACCGGAGCGCGCGGTCGCTGAACGCCCTGTCTTCCGTACCCCGTAGTGCAATACCGAGGACTGTCCCTAGTGCACACCCGGCACCGTTACCGGTGCCGCTCGAGTCGGCACGAGCGTGGGTGACGGCCCCGAGGCGCATTCGAGAATGCGGTCACGATGCACCTCCCGCCCCCGCCCTGTCGCGGCGGCGCTACTCGCCTCACATCCGTCTGCCGGAGGCCGCGCCCCATGCTGAACGGAGCAGGAAGGCAGCGCATGACACATGCTGACAGGCAGGGCATGGCAATCGGACGCGGCGTGGGACTACTGTGCGCCCTCCTGGTCCTGGTGCAGAGCTACGACCTGATCGTCTACAGCACCTTGTTGGGCTCGCTCCTGGGCGAGCCGGGATGGCGCCTCGATGCGGTGACCGCCGGGGCCGCCGGCAGCACCGTCTATGTCGGGGTGCTGGCCGGCGGAATGTTCTCCGGAGCGTTGCTCGACCGGTTCGGCCTGCGTCCGGTGGTACTCGTCCAGGTCGCCTGGTCGAGCGTGTGGACCGCGGCTTGCGCGCTGGCCGCCGATCCGGTGCAACTTGCCAACTTCCGCGGGTTGGCGGGGCTGGGTCTGGGCGCCGTCGTGCCCTGCGTGCTCACCGCGTGCAGGCAATCCATGCCGCCCGGGCGGGCCAAGCGGGTCACCGGAGTGTCGTTGGCACTGATGCCACCCGGCGGCGGCATCAGTGCCATGGTGCTGGCGCCCATGGTGCTGCCCGCCTACAGCTGGCGGGCCATGTTTGCCGTCGGCTCCGCGCTGGGAGTCCTCGTCCTCGCTGTCGCCGCGCGGTGGCTTCCGGAATTCCCGCCTGCCCGTGAGAGGGCGGACGGTACGGCTCGTCCGGGTGCGCGGTCGGTGGCGAGCGGCGCACCGTTCCGGCGAGGACTCATGGCCGGTCTACTCGGCGCGGTGGTCGCCGCCGTCAATCTGCTCACCTGGCGAATCCTGGACGGCGGGGCGGGCGCGGCGGCTCTCGGCCCGCTGCGCGGGCTCTCCTCGGACCTCCAGTTCAACCTGACGCTGAACACCGGTGCGGTCGTAGGGGCCTGCGTGGTGGCCGCGGTCGCGCTACGGCGGGGCTCGAACCGTAGGACCGTGTTGGGATGCGCCATCGGCGGACTCGGGTTCGTAGTGCTCATGCCGGGAACGTTCGGTGTGGCGGTCGGGGTGCTCGTGATGCTGTTCGGTCCCGTCGGGTCCGGTCTGCAGGGCGCGTTGAACCTGGTCAACACCTGGGTCGCGGACACCTTCAACAGGTCCGTGGGTTCGGCCGAGGAACCGCCGAAGTTGACCCCGGGCCGACGGAACCGGCCCTCCCCTGGGAGGCGGCACCGTGCCGGGCGCCGGGCGAAACCCGCCGCGCCGGCCGCGACGACCGATGCGCCGGCACCGGAGCCTTCCCCGGGAACTCAGACGGCCTGGGCGCAGCCACCGGTCCCCGGCCCGGTGGCACCCGCCTCGGCGGACGACGCAGTCGAGGCCCATCTCCCTGGCGGGTACCCGGTGCCGCAGCCGCGGGATGTGAGGTTCGACAGCTCCGCCGCGGGCCGCCATCGCCGACGCGGGTGACGCGAACGCCGCACGTACGGCTTCGAATCCGGGATCGGCCGCGCCGGGGGATCGTCGTCAACCGACCGTCCCCGCAGCCCGAAGGCCCGCACACGCGAACAAATGCAAGGCGCGACGGCCGCCCTCCTTCCGTAACGCGCCGACCAGTTGGCCGAACCGGCCTATCAGCGATTGGGACGTCTATTGCACGGGGTGGGTGGAGTCGGTGCCGCGTGGTGCGAGTGCCGCTCGGCCCAAGTCGTCGTCACCGGTCATCATGTCGGGGTCGAACATGACGATGGTGGTGGCGATCAGCAGGACGGCGAGGGGGCCGGCGAGCATGGCCATGAGGAACCCCAGATTGCTGGTCGGCTCCTCGGCGGCGGCCTGGCCGGTGAGCTGGATGGAGAGGGCGGTCATGCCGATGTAGTGCATGCCGGTCACCGCCACTCCCATGATCAGGCTCGCGCCCATGCTGGACCACAGGGCGTGGATGGAGACCGCCGCCCACAGTGCCACCGTGGCGATCACGATGGTGAAGGCGAAGGAGAGAATCACGATGCGGCCGTCGTAGTGGAGGCTGCCGTCGATCTTGATGGCGTTCATCCCGACGCCGTGCATGGTCACCACCCCGTTCCCGGTGATGATGCCGGCCGCCACCAGGGTCAACGCAGAGCGGCCCCGGTAGCCGACCAGGAACATGCCGGCGGCTACGCAGGCGATGACGACCGCGAGGCTGAGGAGAGTCTGGTCCCGGTCGTAGCGGACCGCCACGCCCTCGACATCGAAGCCGATCATGGCGATGAAGTGCATGGCCCAGATACCGCAGCCGAACGAAACGGCGCCCAGGGCCAGCCATCTGGCTCTGTGGTGCGGACGTCTCAGCGACCGTGTCGTACACCGCAGCCCTAGCGCCGCCCCGATGGTGGCCATCAGGTAGGCGGCGATCGGGGTCACGACGCCGTAGTCGAAGTTGGAGACGGTGGCGCGCATACGGGTTCCCTTCGTGTCGGACGGCGGGACGGACCGCGGCCGGGCGGAGCGGTCGGCTGCGTCCCGCCGGAGTCGGGGACAGGGGTGTGGGCCGTCACGGCAGTCCTGCCGGGCAGGTGGGATGCAGTGAACCGGACGGTCGGTTCAGGCCACGTCGGGGTTCGGGCTGTTCGAGGCCACGGCGGCAGGATCCCGCAGGCTGCGGACCTGGCTACGCTCGTTCGAGGGCTGGGACCTGGTCGGGGTGGGAGGGCACGGGTGTCCCCGGGGTTGGGCTCGCCCTCTGCTCCGTCGAGTGGCCCGCCCCGTTCGGTCGCCCCACCAACCGCCCGCGAACGCGCGTCGGCCGGTGGGGACTGTGCCGAACGGTCACGTACCGGCCGGGGCCAGCACGATGTCGAAGGAGACCCGTGACCATGCGCCGTCCACCGCGTACCCGTCCGGCGTCGGGGAGCCGGGGGCCTGGCGTTCGAACCCCTTCACCAGGGACGACTTGACCCCGAACACCGTGTCCGAGTCGAGCAGTTCGTCGCCGCGGACGAAGATGTGGGTGACCAGGGTGCGCTGTCCTGCCGCGCTGACCATGAAGTGCAGATGCGAGGCCCGCATCGGGGACCGGCCGACGGCCGCCAGCATCTGACCCACAGGACCGTCATGGGGGATGGGGTACGGCGTCGGTGTGACGCCCCAGAACGAGTAGCGTCCCTCGGCATCGGTGAACAGATGGCCACGGGCGGCGGTCCGGCCGTCATCGTGCTGGACGTCGTAGAGGCCTTCCGCGTCGGCCTCCCAGACCTCGATGCGAGCACCGGCGACCGGGTGTCCGTCGCTGTCGGAGACGGTGCCCTCGACCCAGCACGGTTCGCCGGTCGCGCCGCCGGAGATAGAGCCGCCGAGGGGGATCTCGGGGCTGTTCTCGACGAAGAACGGACCGAAGACGGTCGCCTCGGTCGCGTCGCCGTAAGCCTCGTTGTTGATGCCGATGGTCTGCATGGAAAGGCCGAGCACGTCGGAGAGCAGGATGAACTCCTGGCGCTTGTCGTCCGTGATGTGCCCTGCGGCGGTCAGGAACCCGATGCCCTTGGCCCACTCCTCCTCGGTCAGGCGCACCTCACGGGCGAAGGCATGCAGGTGGTGCACGAGCGAGGTCATCAGTTGCTTCAGCCGCGGGTCGGAGCAGCCGTCGAACGAACGGACGACACGCTCGACCAGGTCCGCCTCGCGACGCTCCTGTTCGGCGGAGACGGTGTCGGTCATCGGGGCTCTGCTCCTTCCCAGGCCGCGCGCAGCAGCCCGGTGATGTTGTCGGGGGTCACGGGGGTCGGATTGCCCGGCGGCACAGCGGCGAGGACCGCTTCCGCGGCGGGGGCGATGCCGGACTCCGGCATGCCGTAGTCGCGAAGAGCGCGGGGTGCGTCGAGCTGAGCGCGCAGTCGGGCGAGTCCGCCGGTCGCGGACCCGGAGTCGAGGGCGGCGGCGATACGTCGCTCGGCGTCCGGAGCCGCCGGCGCGTTGAAGGCGAGTACGTGAGGAAGGACGACGGCATGGGTCTGTGCGTGGGGGAGGTCGAACATGCCGCCGAGTACGTGACAGATCTTGTGGTGGAGTCCCGATCCCGCCGAGGCGAACGTCACCGCGGAGAGGTAGGCGCCGTACAGGGCGTGTTCACGCCCGTCGAGGCCGCCCGGTTCGGCGGCGACCATCGGCAGTCCGATGCGCAGGGCCCGGATGCCCTCGCCGGCCAGTGCCCGGTCGATCGGGTCGGCTCGTGGGGCCCACATCGAATCGACGCAGTGTGCCAGGGCGTTGAGGCCGGACGCCACGCTCAGGTCGACCGGCAGGGTGAGCATGAGTGTCGCGTCGTACACGATTGTTCGCGGGAGCACCCGGGGGTCGGTGCCCGTGGTCTTCCGCGCGTGCTCGGTGAGTCCCCAGACGTTGGTTGCCTCCGAGCCCGCGTACGTGGTCGGCACCGCGACGATGGGCAGACCTGTTGTGAGCGCCACGGCCTTGGCCAGGCCAGTCGTCGAGCCTCCGCCGATGCAGACGAGCGCGTCGACGAGATGAGCGGCGGCCTGTTCCCGGGCCCGCTCGGCAACCTCGACAGGCACGTGCATGGCCACCTCGTGGTGCCAGTGCGCCACGGGCAGTTGCGCGGCGACCCGGTGGGCGAGTTCGCGTTCGGCCTCCGCGGCGATCACCATGACCCGGGCCGCGCCGAGTTCCTTGATCTCGTCGGCCAAGTTCTGCGCCGCCGCCGCTGAGGCGAACCGAACCCGCTGCGGGAGGGTGTCGTGGTCGAACCGCATGCTTTTCACGCCTTCCCCAGGATCTGGCGCAGCGCCGCACGCAGAGCGCCCTCGGGGTCCTCGGGCATGGTCGTCGAGCGCCAGGCGATGTGCTTGTCGGGCCGCACCAGCACGACACCGCCCTCGTCGACCTCGCGCAGCTTCGCCCAGTCGTAGTACAGATCGGTGACCTCCTGGCCCGGTCCGATGACGACGGTCGCGAGCGGAATCCCGAACTCGTGCGCGACCTTGTCGGCCACGGAGGCCCACTCCTCGCCGGCGATGCCGGTGACGAGGGTGAAACGGTCGTAGGGGGCGAGGTCCATCATCGCCGTCCTGTGCATGGTGTCACCGACCCAGGCGTGCGGCAGGTGCGAGCCGGGCACGGTGGACATCTCGTAGTACAGGTCGGGATCGCGGCTGGGCGCAGGCAGGGTTGAGCCGTCGGAGACGACCGCGGCGGACTGGTAGTGCTGGCCGAGGTCCACCCCGTGGGCGTTGAACTCGAAGTTCTTCAGGTCCATCGCGGCTACCAGAGCGGCGCGCTTGGCCGCGCCCTGGGGCGTGTTGGCCTTCCGCTCCTCGATTGCCGCGACCATCTCCTCCTCCGTCGTGGCGTCGAGCAGTCCGAGCACCTCGAAGAACTGCACGAACTCACGGCTGGACCGGTTCGCCCGTCGGACGATGCGTTCGGCGACCGGCGCCCGCTCGGCCGAGTAGGTGTCGAGCAGACTCCGGTCGGCCTGGCCGCGCAGCACGAGGGCGAGCTTCCAGGCCAGGTTGTAGGAGTCCTGGATCGAGGTGTTGGAGCCCAGCCCGTTGCTCGGCGGATGCCGGTGGATCGCGTCCCCGGCGCAGAAGACGCGGCCCTTCTGCAGGTGCTTGGCGTACATCTCGTTGTTGCCCCACAGGCTGGTGCCGGTGATCTCGACGTCGATGTCGGGCATCCCGAGGAGATCGCGCACGATCTGGGTCGCGGACGCTTCGTCGACGACGGGCGGCTCGTCGTCGATGTCGTAGCCCCAGACGATCAGCCACTCGTTCCACGGACGCACCATGCGCACCAGGCCGGCCCCGATGCCTCCGACGTTCGCCCCCGGCTGGATCACCCAGTAGAGGACCGAGGGCCGGTGACCGACGTAGCGCTCGATGTCGGCCTTGAACGTGATGTTCATCGACCCGGCGATGTCCATCGCGCCTTCGTACGACAGCCCGATGTCCGCGGCGACCTTGGAGCGGGCACCGTCGGCGCCGATCAGGTACTTGGCCCGGATGGTGTACTCCGCACCGGTCAGCCGGTCCCGGGCCAGGACGTCGACGCCGTCCGCGTCCTGTACGTGCGAGACGTACTCCGTGGAGAACCGCGTCTGCGTGCCTCGCGCGGTCGCGTTCTTGACCAGGATCGGCTCGAGATAGGTCTGCGGGATGTCCACCACGAGGCAGGGCGAGGCCAGTTGGTAGTCGGCTTCACGCGCCGGGTGGGTCCCCCAGGTGTGGATACGCCCGATCTCCTCACCGGCGATCGACGTACAGAAAACCGTGTCGCCGACCAGGTGGTGCGGTGTTGCATCGGCCAGGACCTGGTCCTCGATGCCCATGTCCCGGAAGATCTCCATCGCCCGCTGGTTGGTGATGTGAGCCCGCGGCGTGTTCGCCGTCCACCGGTACTTCGTGATCACCATGTTGTCGACGCCCAGCGTCGACAGGAACAACGCCGCCGACGCGCCGGCCGGTCCGGAGCCGACGATGAGGACTTCGGTCTCGACCACCGACGACGTGGGCGGACGGGTCTCGGGCTGACCGTCGTCGAACACGGGCATGTGCCACACCTTTCCTCGTCCCGGACAAGGGCACCGGGCTGGTGCGTACGAGTGTCGGCGGTCACACCCGGGCCGACCCAACGATCCGGACCGAGATGGCGGAAATGAGCATCGCGGGACGCGACCGGTCAGGCGGACCCGGCCCGAACCCCGCCGGCGGTGGTGCCGAACCGCTCGTGGAAGGTGCGGGAGAAGTACGCGGCCGACGTGAAGCCGCACCGTGCAGCCACGTCCGACGTGCGGAGGCCGCTGGCCGCATCGGACGTCAGCATGCTGTACGCCGCATCCAGCCGACGCGAGAGGATGTGTCCGGGCACGCTGGTGCCGACGGCCGCGAACAGACGCGACAGGTGTCGCTCGCTGATGCCCGTGCCGGACGCGATGTCGGCCGCGCGGAGCGCCGGATCGGTGAAGTGCTCCTCGATGAACGTGCGAGCCGCCGCTCTGTGTGCCACCGGCAGACCGACGTGGTCGGAGGCGGCGAGCACCGATACGAGTTCGATGACTGCCTGCTCGTCTGCCGGCACAGGGCGATCCTGGCGGACCGCCCGTGCCGCGAGTCGGGCCAGGGCCCGACCGTGAGGGTTCTCGCCGGGGCCCACGTCGACGACGACGGGCGTGGGCACGGTCGCCAGGCCGGTGAGCGCGGAGAACTCCGAACGGGGAACCTTTACGGCCAGTTCCTCCAGTCCGCGGCCGAACCCACGGAGAAAGGGACGGTCGGCATCGCAGACGAGAAGCTGCCCGGGCCGCAGCACCCGACGGTGTCCGTCCTGCTCGAAGACCGCCTCTCCCGTGATGGTCATATAGACGGCGATCGCCTCGGTGGGCGTGGCCTCGACCAACTCGGCAGAGCGCTCGACCACGTGCCGAGTCCCACGTACCCGGGCGAGATGGACCCGCTCAAGCTGGAGGTTCACCTCTACAGCAGCGAACGGCCTCGCCACCGGCGGTCGACAGGCGAGGGCGATCAAAGACTCCGCGTTGTGCCGCTCCCAGAGCTCCACCTGACGGTCCGGCTCGATCCGTGCGGTGGCGAAGCGACGGGCTCTGGGAATCCTGACGGCGCCGATCATGCTGCACCTGCCTGCTCAATACCGACTCCACCACAGTGTGCGTCGGGGTCGCTTGTTGGCCAAGGGTCGGAACGGTACCGCCGGGCTCCCGGTTCCGTAAGACGGGCGGTGCACCTTGGCGACCGGTGCGGGAAGCCGGTGCGGGCCGTGAACATCTGGCGCAACGGCCGCCACCCCCGTCCGCGGCCTGCCTACTGCTGCCCGGCACTGCTCGACATGTACTGCTCGATCATCGCCGCTATCCGTTCCGTGGCCGGCGAGTTCCGCAGCGGACGACGCGCCAGTCCGAGAGTGACCGTCTCGGTCTCGACAAGTGGGACGTAGACGACCCTGTCGAGGCGGAGGCTCTGTACCGATTCCGGGACCAGGGCGACACCGTGGCCGGCCGCGACGAAGACGACCAGGGTGGATGTCTCGCCCACCTCCGTCAACGGTGAGGGAACGAAGCCGGCACGGGCGCAGGCGGCGAGGACCCGGCCGTGCATGGAGGACCTGCCCTGGGAGGGATGGACGACGAAGGACTCGTCGGCGAGTTCCGCGAGGGCGACTCGGCTCCGGTCGGCCAGTGGGTGCCCGGCGGGAAGGGCGGCCACCAGGCGTTCGGACCGCAGGGCGGTGAAGGTCAGGCCGACGTCCGGCAGAGCGTCGGAGCGCAGCAGGGCGAGGTCGTAGGCGCCGTCCCGAAGGCCTTCGACCAGCTCGGGGTTGAGCAGTTCGCCGTGCAGTTCGAGGGCCACGTCCGGGAGCTGCGCGCGAACCCGTCGGGCGATCTGCGGCAGGACGTCGTACGTGGCTGTGCCGACGAAGCCGATGGACACCCGACCCGCCCGGCCGGTGGCGAGCAGCGTCATCTGCTCCTCGGCCCGTCCGACCTCGGCCAGGATCGACCGTCCATGGGCGACCAGCTGACGGCCGGCCTCGGTGAGTTCGACCCGCCTCGTCGACCGTGTGAACAGTGTGGTGCCCAGCTCGCGCTCCAACTGCTTGAGCTGCTGGGAGAGGGCGGACTGCGCCACGTGGAGTCGCTCGGCGGCGCGGCCGAAGTGGCACTCCTCGGCGAGTGCGAGGACGTAGCGGATCTGCCGGAGCTCCATGACCACAGCTTATCTTCGTTGATGATTAATCATGAACCAATAGATATTGGACGTGATTAATGGCGCGGCCTAGCGTCGCTGCCATGGTTGCCAGCTTCGTTTACAGCGCAGTGCGAACGCCCTTCGGCCGCTACGGCGGGGCGCTCGCCGAGATCCGTCCCGACGACCTCGCCGCCACCGCGGTGTCGGCTGTTCTGGGCAAGGTCCCCTCCCTCGATCCCGCCGCCCTCGACGACGTGTTCTGGGGCAACGTCAATGGAGCAGGCGAGGACAACCGCAACGTCGGCCGGATGGCGGTCCTCCTGGCCGGGCTGCCGACGACGGTCCCCGCGACGACCGTGAACCGGCTCTGCGGCTCCTCCCTCGACGCGGCGATCACGGGTTCGCGCGCGGTGGAGAGCGGTGACGCCGACATCGTCCTGACGGGCGGCGTGGAGTCGATGACCCGGGCACCGTGGGTGCTGCCCAAGCCGTCCCGGGCCTTCCCCACCGGCCATGTGACCGCTCTGTCGACCACTCTCGGCTGGCGACAGATCAACGAACGCATGCCGAAGGAGTGGACCGTCTCCCTCGGCGAGGCCAACGAGCAGCTCGCCGACCGGTTCGAGATACCCAGAGAGCGCCAGGACGAGTTCGCCGCCCGCTCCCACACCCTCGCGCACGCCGCCTGGGAGTCCGGCTTCTACGACGACCTGGTGATCCCGGTCGTGGTGGACGGGGAGGATGTCCTGTCCCGTGACGAGGGGATCCGGGCCGGATCCACTCCGCAGAAGCTGGCCGGCCTCAAACCGTCCTTCCGGCCCGACGGCTGCATCACAGCAGGCAACGCCTCGCCGCTCAGCGACGGCGCGTCCGCCGTGCTGATCGGCTCCGAGGCAGCCGCCTCCCGGATCGGCAGCACGCCGCTGGCCCGGATCGCCGGGCGGGGGGTGTCGGCGCTCGAACCGCAGATGTTCGGGTTCGCGCCGGTCGAGGCGGCCGAGCGGGCGTTGAAGCGAGCCGGGATCTCGTGGGCCGATGTCTCCGCGGTCGAGCTCAACGAGGCCTTCGCTGTGCAGTCCCTGGCCTGCGTGGACGCCTGGAAGATCGACCCGGCGATCGTGAACACCATGGGCGGTGCCATCGCTCTCGGCCATCCACTCGGAGCATCGGGCGGCCGGATCCTCGGCACGCTGGCCGGGCGTCTGCGCGCGTCGGGACAGCGATGGGGGGTCGCCGCGATCTGCATCGGTGTCGGACAGGCGTTGGCCGTGGTCCTGGAGAGTGCGGTATGAGCATTCGGTTGTGCGGGGATCCCGACGAGGCCGTCGCCGGGATCGAGGACGGCTCGACCGTACTGGTGGGCGGGTTCGGCATGGCCGGGATGCCGGTCGAGCTGATCGACGCGCTCATCCGGCAGGGCGCGACCGGGCTGACCGTGGTGTCGAACAACGCCGGAAACGGCGACGCCGGGCTCGCGGCCCTGCTGGACAAGGGGCGGGTGCGCCGGATCGTGTGCTCGTTCCCCCGGCAGTCCGACTCGTGGGTCTTCGATCGGTTGTACCGCGCTGGCCGCATCGAACTGGAGGTGGCCCCGCAGGGCACGCTCGCCGAGCGGCTGCGCGCGGCCGGCGCCGGGATCGGCGCGTTCTACTCGCCCACCGGTGCCGGCACCCTGCTCGCCGAGGGCAAGGAGACCCGGGAGATAGCGGGCCGCACGCATGTCCTGGAGTACCCGATCAAGGGGGACGTCGCACTGATCGGTGCCTACCGGGCCGACCGGATGGGCAACCTCGTCTACCGCAGGACCGCCCGCAACTTCGGGCCGGTCATGGCCACGGCGGCCACCACGGTCGTGGCCCAGGTGCGCGAGATCGTCGATGTCGGCGCACTCGATCCCGAGGCCGTGGTGACCCCCGGCATCTATGTCGACCGCGTCGTACAGGTGGTGCCCGCAGCATGAACCCGACGAGCTCATCCCTGTCCCTCGTGGAACACCTCGGCCGGGGGCCGCTGACCAAGCACGAGATGGCCGCGCGGGTGGCGCGTGACATCCCGCACGGGTCCTACGTCAATCTGGGCATCGGCCAGCCGACGCTGGTGGCCGACCACCTTCCGGAGGGGGCGGGGGTGGTGCTGCACACCGAGAACGGCATGCTCAACATGGGCCCGGCGGCCCAGGACGGACAGATCGATCCCGATCTCATCAACGCGGGCAAGATCCCGGTCACCGAACTGCCCGGAGCCGCCTACTTCCACCACGCCGACTCCTTCGCCATGATGCGTGGCGGCCATCTCGACATCTGCGTACTGGGTGCCTTCCAGGTGTCCTCGGGCGGCGACCTCGCCAACTGGCACACGGGTGCCCCCGACGCCATTCCGGCTGTCGGAGGGGCGATGGACCTGGCGATCGGCGCCAAGCGGGTGTTCGTGATGATGACTCTGTTCACCAAGCAGGGTGTGCCCAAGCTGGTCCCGGAGTGCACCTACCCGCTCACCGGCATCGGCTGTGTCGACCGCATCTACACGGACTTCGCGACGTTCCAGGTGGGTCCCGGGGGCGCCACCGTCCTTGAGACCTTCGGCATTCAGTACGACGACCTCGCGCAGCGCCTCGAAGTCGCTCTGTCTCGTGTGGACGGGCCCTGACGTGTGCCTGCGCCGATGGCTCTCCTGCATGTAGGCGCTGACTGACCCCCACGGGACGGTGGCCCGGACTGGCGTGTGTACGGTCCGCAAGAGCGCCGGGCCCGGCCGGGAACGAGGCCGGTTGTATCGGCGCAGCGGGAACTGCCGTACAGGGACGCCTTCCTGGGGGCCGGCAGCCATCTGGTGATCCCGCGTCTGGACGGGCCGGTCACCGTCCGCCGCGGATGCCGCAGGCGCTGACCGCCGCGCGACAGGTGCCGTCGGTGGCCATTTCCTGTACCCGGCAGGCACGGAACCGGACGCGGAGCCCAGTGCGTACCTGAACGCCGTGCACGTCCATGTGCCGGACACGATTGGGCAGTCCGTGGCGGACCGGCCCACCAGCATGGCTGAAGGAGCAGTTCGGCGGTACCGACCCCCTCCTGGCCCGTCTCCCTGGAGGGCCTCGCCGCGACGGCGGGGCCGAACTCAGCCAATTCGCACGGCAGTTCAAGGCGCGTACCGGGCGCCCTGCCCATCGCTCTCTCATGAGACTCCGAGTGGAACAGGCAGCCCGCCTGCTGTGTCCCGGAAGCCTGTCCATCGCACAGGTGGTGGCCCGGCACGGCTTCTTCCGCCAGGAGCACCTGGACCGAGCTGATCCGCTCTCGCGGTACGACACCAGCGGCTCTGTGCCAAGAAGGCTGAATGCCGGTCGTCCAGGAGCGAGTGCGAGGAAGAGGGGCGGGGGAGGCCCCGGCCTGCACGGCCGCACCGGTCACGCGCCTTGAACGTGACGCCGAGGGGACCGGCCCATGGCCGAGCGGGTGGCGCAGGCATGTGGGTGCGCTTCGGCGCCGAAGCGGTCCCTGTCGGTGGGCATGTGGTGGTACCCGGCGAAGTAACCCGCGCGAGACATGGACGAAAGAACTGCCTGCCGGACGCTCGACATGGCGTGACCCGGCGTCTATTTTGGAATCAGATTTCACCTGACGGAATGGAGGTCAAGTGTGAGCAGGGCACCTATTGAGGCGTCGACCTCGGTGGCGATAGCCGGAGGCGGGCCCGTTGGGATGGCGCTCGCCATCGACCTGGCGCAGCGTGGCGTGGCCAGCGTGGTCTTCGAGAACCGCGCCGAAGGCGACCGTTTCTCGGCGCGCACCAACATGACAAACGTCCGTTCGATGGAGCACTTTCGCCGTTGGGGGATCGCCGACGCGCTGCGGGAGAACGACCCCGTGAGCCCGCGGATCCAGCGGGACGTGGCCTTCGTGACACGACTGAACGGGCATCTGATCCAGCACTTCCCCCGGGCCTACGAGTGGTCCGAGCGGCTGCCGATCGCCTCGGAGGTCGCCGAGTGGGCGCCCAACGAGGCGATCGAGAAGACTCTGCGGGCCCGGGCTGCGGAACTCCCGTTGATCGACGTGCGCTTCGGGCACGAGGTCGAGTCGTTCGAGCAGGACGACGACGGCGTCACCGTGCACGTGACCGGGCCCGACGGGCCGAGGGCGTTCCGCAGCGATTACCTCGTGGCCGCGGACGGAAGCCGGTCGCGGCTGCGCAGCCGGGTTCTCAATGTGCGCCTGGAGGGCAAGGCCAACCTGGCGCGGAGCTTCCTCTGGCATCTGCGTGCCCCCGGGCTCGCAGAGCACTGGAAGGCCTCGCCCATGGTCTCCATGACGCTCTTCTACAACGAGGACCGCTACTGCGACAGCCTCGTACCGCAGTCCGGCGAGGACCAGTGGGCGTACTTCTGTTCGCCGGTTCCCGACCACATCGACGGCGACGACTGGGAGGCATGCCGCGACATGCTCTTCCGCGCGGTCGGCGCCGAGTTCGAGGTCGAGCCGCTGGAGGGCGGGACGTTCATCACCCACTCGATGCAGGCACCGCGCTACGACTACGGCCGGGTGCTGCTGGCGGGAGACGCCGCCCATCTGGTCTCCCCGATGGGCGGGTTCGGTATGAACATCGGCATCGGGGACGCCGCCGACCTCGGATGGAAGCTCGCGGCACTCGTCCAAGGATGGGGTGGGCCCCTGCTCCTGGCGAGCTACAGCATCGAGCGGGGCGAAGCGGCCCGGTTCATCCTCGACGGCTGCGAGCGCAATCAGGCTGTGGGCGCGTCGCAGCTGGTGCGCGACGGTATAGAGGACCCGGGTCCGCAAGGGGATGCCGTGCGTGCGCAGGTCGCCGAGGACATCCAGGTGCAGAAGGCGCGACAGTTCAAGCGCATGGGTGGCCAACTGGGCTACCGGTACTCCAGCTCGCCGATCATCCTGCGCGACGGCGTGCAGGAGCCGGCGGCCAACTTCGAGGACTACGTCCCCTCGGCGGCGCCGGGCAACCGGGCTCCCCATCACTGGCTCAAGGACGGTTCTTCGCTCTATGACCACATCGGGCAGGGGTTCACCCTCCTGGTGCTGGACGAGATCGAGACCGGGCCGCTGCGTCGGGCGGCCGACGCGCGCGGCGTACCGCTCGACGTGTTCACGCCCGGCGAGCCCGACCGGGCTGCCCTGCACGACCTCTACCTGGCACCCGCGACGTTGCTCCGCTCGGACCACCACGTCGCCTGGCGTGGCCATGCGCTGGACGACGTCGACCGTCTGCTCGACGTCGTCACCGGGTCGTCGGCCTGGCCGACGGCCGTTACCCCGTGAATCGCGCCACTCGGCGCCCACCACACAAAGGAGATCCACCATGCCCAAGGTCACCCGTCTCGGCCACGTCGGTCTGTTCGTCACCGATCCGGAGGTCATGCTCGCGTTCTACTCGGGCTTCCTCGGTATGACCGTGACCGACCGCGACGAGCGGCGCGTCTTCCTGAGCTCGCGTCCCGGCGAGGAGCACCACGAGCTGCTTCTGGCGAAGAACGAGGAGCGGCACACCGACCCGCAGCAGCTGTCCTTCGTTGTCGAGTCGCTGACGGACCTGCGGGAGTTCTACGCGCAGATCGTCGAGCGGAAGTACTCGATCGACCACGTCAACAACCATGGCAACGCGATCGGTTGCTACTTCCGTGACCCCGAGGACAACCGTGTCGAGGTCTACTGGCACACGGGCATCGACTGGCCGCAGCCCTTCAGCCAGCCGATCGACCTGTTCCTGTCCGAGGCGGAGCTCCTCGGGGTGCTGGACGACATGAAGGCCTCGGCGTGACCGGGCGGGGCCTCCAGGGAGGAGAACTCCCTTGAAAGAAGGAATGATCGTCGAGGTCGTCGGCTTCCGGGGTCACGAGGACACCGCAATCGAGGGCTACCTCGCCCGGCCCGTGACCACCGAACCCACCCCCGGAGTCGTCGTCCTCCACCACGCACCGGGACTTGACCCGTGGTGCAAGGAGGTGGTGCGGCGCTTCGCGTCCCGGGGCTACACGGCCATCTCTCCGCACCTCTATCACCGGCGCGGTCCCGGGCACTGGGCGGACGTCGCCGCCGCTGCTCGCGCGGAGGGGCTCGCCAAGGCGATGCCGAACGGACAGGTGATGGGCGACACCGCCGGCGCCGCAGCGTACTTGCGGGCGCAGCCGGGTGCCAGTGGCAAGGTCGGGGTGATCGGCTTCTGCTCCGGCGGCCGGCAGGCGTTCCTGGCGGCTTGCGACGTGCCCTCGCTCGATGCGGCGGTGGACTGCTGGGGCGGGAGCATCTTCCCGCAACCCCCCGATCCCGGTCGCCCGGGCCCGGCACCGAAGGGCGTCATCCACAGGGCGCCGGACATGTCGATGCCACTTCTGGGGATCTTCGGCAACGAAGATCTCAACCCCACCCCGGAGCAGGTCGACGAGATGGAACGCGTGCTGACGAAGCACGGGAAGTCGTTCAGGTTCTTCCGCTACGACGGTGCCGGTCACGCGTTCTTCGCTTCGGACAAGCCCAACTACCGGCAGGAGCAGGCCGTGGACGGGTGGGAGCGGGTCTTCGAGTTCTACAACGAGCACCTGCGCTGAAGGAGGCCGGCATGTGCACATGGATGACCGAGCAGATCGGCATCGCCGGAGCTGCGCGCGGGGTACCGGACTGGCTGAAGGTGACGCGGGCCAACGTGTTCTACGACCACCCCGTCAGTGCCGCGTACGACCACGCGTTGATCATCGATTTCGTCGACCCCGACGCCGGCGTGGGCGCTCGCGTTGGGATCGAGCTCAGCGCCGCCTCGGCGTGGGAACTGGTGCGAGCCATCACGGCAGCCCTCGAAAGCCCGGAGGCCCAGGCGGATCTCGCGGCCCAGCGGCATGCCCTGGCGGGTTCGGAACAGGAAACCGTGTCGTAACTCTTGTGTGGTCCCGGTCACGCTGTTACGTTCCCCGCATTCCATCTAGCGGAATCAAATTCCGCATAGGACCCTTTGAAGGTCCACGGCCGCCCCCGGACGGATTTGCGGGAAGCAAGGAGTCGTAGATGTCCAAGAACGTGTATGCAGGCATTCCGGTCGGCCGGCGCGCGAGGATCACTGCCGCCGGACTGAGCGTGGTGCTCGGCCTGGTCGCCGGCGGGTGCGCCGACTCGGACACCGCCGCCACAGCCGGTGGGAGCACCTCTCCCCGTAGTTCCAGCTCCGCGGATCCCTGGGCGGTGACGGATCCGGCCGACTACACCGGTGGCAAGTCGGGGGCGGCCGACACCAGCCTCTCGCCGGTCAGGATCGGATGGGTCAACCAGCAGGGCGGGTCGCTGGAGTACCCGAACGCCACACTTGGTGCTCAGGCGGCGGTGAAGTACATCAACGAGAAACTCGGCGGGATCGACGGTCATCCGCTCCAGCTGAGCACCTGTTACGTGGTGGACAGCGAGCAGGAGGGCAACTCCTGCGGACTGAAGATGGCCAACGACGACGACATCGAAGCAGTCCTCGTCGGCACGCTGATCAACGGCGGTCAGTCCATGCGGGCGGTCATCCAGGGCAGCAAGCCCATCATGATGTCGAACTCGATCAGCACACCGGACGCCAAGGGCAAGAACGTCTTCATCTTCAACGGCAACCCCAACTCGATCTTCGGAGGGCTGGCGACCTACCTCGACGACGAGGTCAAGGCCAAGAACGTGGCCGTCTTCTACCCGCAGGACGCACAGAGCATCGACGGCGTGGATGTGCTCCGGAAGGACCTGAAGAAGCTGGGCATCAAGCTCAAGGCGGTGGGGTTCGACCCGTCGACGACCAATCTCACCGCGGCCGCGGTCGCCGCCGGCGTCCAGACGGCCGACGCCGTCGTACCGCTGGTGTCGTCGCCGCCGAACTGTGTCTCGGCGGCGAAGGCGCTGGACTCCCTGTCGGTGAAGGCTCCGATCGTGTCCACGGGCTCCTTCTGCTTCTCCAACGCGGTCGCACAAGGACTGGGCGGTGAAGCGCCGAAGTGGCTGCAGCTGTCGACGCAGACCAACGTCGCCGACACCTCCCTCAGTGACGTGCAGGCCTACCTCAAGCAGTCGAAGGCCGCTTCGCTGAACGCGGACGCCCAGAGCGACTCCGACGCGACGCTCGCCTGGAGCCTGGTCATGACGGCAACGAAGTTCCTCAACGCGGCCGGTGGCGCGGACGCGACCACGAAGACGGTGGCCAAGGCCGCCGAGTCGTTCACGGGTCCGATGCTCCTGGGCAGCGAGACGGTGAAGTGCGGTGCCTACAGCGACCAGCCGGGACTCTGCGGCGCCCAGAGCCGGGTCTTCGAACACACCGGCGGCAACACCTTCTCCGCCGCCACCGACTGGATCACCCCATCCGGCCTCTGACGGCCGAAGGCACGTAACGGCACGTCATACACACAACCACAACCGCACGATCGACCCCCTGCAGACCACCCATGCCCGCACGACGGCGGGCGAAGACGAGGAGACAGCATGAGCGCCCCAGCGAGCGCCACGATCCGGCCCCGTGAGCCGAACCCGCGCCCCGAAGACCTGGTGCAACACGCGGCGGCCTTCCGGGACCGACTGCTCGACGAGCAGGAAGCGACGGAGGAGCGAGGCGCCTATTCGCCGGAGACCCATGAGCTCTTCCGGCAGGCCGGCTTCTACCGGACCCTCCTGCCCCGCCGGTACGGCGGTTACGAGTTCGACGTACCCACGTTCCTGCGGGTGATCGTGGAGATCGCCCGCGGATGTCCCGGAAGCGGCTGGGGCCTGTGCCTCGCGGCCGGGCACGGCTTGCAGATCGGCGGGCTCTACGGCGAGGCCGCCCAGGCCGCGGCCATCGGGCCCGACGGGGACTTCGCCGCACCGATGCGCGGCATTCCGATGGGCACGGCCACGCGAACCGAGCAGGGCTCGTGGCGGATCGCCGGGACGTGGGACTACTGCTCGGGTTCGCCGTACTCCACCCATGCGATCCTCGCGGTCCGCCTCGACGAGGGCGAAGGCCCGACGGGCGCCCAGGGTCTGGCGTTGGTGCCGCGTGCGGACTGGACGCTGATGGACGACTGGCGGCACCGTTCGTTCGGGATGCGCGGCAGTGGATCCAACAGCATCGAGGTCGACGGGGCCGTGGTGCCCGACGAGTTCGTCGTCCGGGGAAACCCGCTGGGGTTCGCCGGCAAGCCGGAGACGCCTGGGTACCGGCTGCACGGGAATCCCATGTACGCCGGGCACTCGATGGGTTACCTCCAACTGGAGATCACGTCGGTGCTGGTGGGCTGTGCCTACGCGGCGCTGGACGAGTACGAGCGGATCATCCGCGTCAAGAGGACACCGGGACCACACGGCGTTCCGCGGTTCCAGACGGCCGACTACCAGCGCCACTGGGGTGTGGCCAGCGGCAAGATCAGCGCGGCGGAGGACGTGCTCCTGCGGAGCAGCGAGTTCTACATGGAACTCTGCCGGGAGGCGGTTGTCGACGACACGGGGTTCGCCCCGGAGCGGCTGATGCGGATCCACGCCAGCACCCACCACGCCGTCAACCTCGCCTGGGAAGCGGTCGAGTTGTTGTTCCGCACCTCCGGCACCAGTGAGGGAGGGCGCAACGGCTCGCGTATGCAGCGGTACTACCGGGATATCTCCACGGCACGGACCAATGTCGGGCTGCAGTGGGAGACCTTCGCCACCGCGCTGGCCCAGGAGCACTTCGGCCTGAAGGCCGACGGGCTCGTCTGAGCCGGCGGCACGGCCGAAGGAGAAAGTTCATGGAGACATTTGTTCTTTTCGCGCTGCTGGGGCTTGGTTCGGGCGCGGTCATCGCCGGCATCGCGCTGGGTGTGGTGCTCAGTTGGCGAGGCAGCGGCTCCATCAACCTGGCGGCGGGCGCCACGGTCATGGTCGCCGGCTATGTGTTCTGGGCCCTGCGAACCGGGTTCTTCGGGTTCGCGCTGCAGACCGTCCCGGCGATCATCCTGACGCTGCTGTTCATGACCCTCTACGCCGTGGTCGTGGAGTTGGTGGCCGTGAGACCGCTGCGCAATGCCTCCCCGCTCGCCAAGCTCGTGGCGTCCTTGGGTGTTCTGCTGCTGACTCAGGCGCTGGTCCTGCTGATCTTCGGCACCTCGCCGCTGAACAGCCCGGCGGTGCTCACCAGTGACGTGGTGTCCGTCTTCGGTGTGGCGGTGCCCGAAGCGCAGTTCATCCTGGCCGGGATCGTCGTGGTGCTGACAGGCGCTCTCGCGGCTCTCTACCGCTTCACCCGCTTCGGGCTCGCGACGCGGGCCGCCTCGGAGAGCGACAGTTCGGCCGCTCTCGCCGGGCTGTCGCCGGACGCCATCTCGCTGGGCAACTCCGTCCTCGGGCATGTGGCCACCGGGTTCGTGGGAGTGCTGGCCGCGTCGATCGTCGGGCTCAGCGCCACGACGCTGCCTCTGCTGATCATCCCGGCGCTGGCCGCGGCGCTCTTCGCGCGGTTCACCTCGTTCGGCATCGCGTGCGCCGTCAGCCTGCTCATCGGGATCAGCGAGTCGTTGCTGTACCAGGCGTCCAACGAGTCGTGGTTCCCGACCCAGAACGGCTCCGCCATTCCTGGCGTGCAGCAGCTGGCCGAGTTCCTCCTCATCGTCATCGCCCTGTGGTGGCGGGGCTCCGGCCTTCCGCTCCGTGGCGACCTGGTGGAACGGTCACTACCGATGGTGCCCAACCAGGACCGGCTCGTCGTACGGGTCGCCCCGGTGGCCATCGCGTGTGCCGTGGCGCTCGTGGTGCTTCCCTCCGACTTCCGACAGGCCGTCACAACCGGCCTGGTGGCCACCGTCCTGTGTCTCTCCTTCGTGGTGATCATGGGCTACGTCGGTCAGCTCTCGGTCGTCCAGTTGGCGCTGGCCGGAGTCGCGGGATTCGCGCTCTCGCACCTGGGGGCCGAGTACGGCATCGGCTTCCCCCTGGGCCCGGTCCTGGCGATCGCCGCGGCGACCGTGCTCGGGGTGCTCATCGGGGCCAGTGCGCTGAGGGTGCGGGGAGTCACGCTGGTCGTGGTGACACTGGCTGCCGCGATCGCCATCGAACAGTTCATCTTCGCCAACCCGGACTGGGGCGGTGGCCAGACGGGGGCTGCTGTCGAGTCACCGACACTGTTCGGCTTCAACCTCGGCACCGACGCCTCCTTCCGCGGCCTGGACGGGTCGCAGCCCAGCCCGGTCTTCGGCTTCCTGGCCCTGATCGTGACCGTGTTGCTCTACCTGTTCGTGGCGAATCTGCGCAGGGGAGACCTGGGCCGCCGCATGCTGGCCGTGCGCTCGAACGAACGGGCCGCCGCGGCGGCAGGCGTCAACGTGCGGGCCGTCAAGATCCAGGGCTTCGCCATCGCGTCCTTCCTGGCCAGCGTCGCCGGCGTGCTGTACGCCTACGGCTTCCGCACGGTGTCGGCGAACAGCTACGACACCATGACCGCCCTCGCTCTGGTCGCGAGTGTCTACGTCCTGGGCGTGACGTTGGGCCAGGGGGCGGTGCTCGCCGGATTCGGCGCAGCCGGCGCGGTGATCCCGCTCATCCTCCAGACCTGGGTCCTGCCGGAGAACCGGGTCTCCATCTACATGCAGCTCATCATCGGGGCCGGTCTGCTCATCCAGCTGAGGTTCTGCCCCGACGGACTGCTGGTGTCCACGGCGCTGAAGCGGGAGCGACGTGCGCGTGCATCACGCGCCGACAAGGCGCTGTCCGTCGTGGGCGCCAAGCCGCAGGGAGGTGTGTGAACATGTCGAGTCCGGTTCTGTCCGCCCGCGGTGTCAACGTCCGTTACGGCGGGGTGCAGGCGCTCTCCGACGTCGACATAGAGGTGGGTCCCGGCCAGATCGTGGGCCTGATCGGCCCCAACGGGGCAGGGAAGACCACGTTCATCGACGCTGTGACCGGTTTCGCGCGCTGCACGGGCAGCGTCGAGGTGGCCGGCCGTGACGTCGGGCGGATGCGCCCACACGCCCGAGTCCAAGCGGGACTCGGCCGGACGTGGCAGGCCGTGGAACTCTTCGACGCCCTCACCGTGGCGGAGAACCTGGCTGTCGCCGCCCGTCGGCCCACGGTCCTGACGACGCTCCGTGAGCTGGTGGTCAACGGCGACGCGGCAAAGCCCTCGGTGGGCCACGCCCTGGAGGCGCTCGGCATCGTGGGCCTCGCCGAGGCGATGCCCGGCGAGCTTTCGGAAGGGCAGCGCAAGCTGGTCGGCATGGCCCGGGCTTTCGTGGGTGACCCGAAAGTGGTGTTGCTGGACGAGCCCGCGGCCGGCCTGGACACCGACGAGAGCGCGGAGCTCGGCAAACAACTGCGGCGAATCGGTGATCAGGGCACTCCGATGCTGCTCATCGACCACGACATCAACCTCGTGTTCGCGACATGCGACCACGTGGTCGTCCTCGAGTTCGGCCGGGTCATCGCCACGGGCCGCCCGGCGGACGTGCGCCGTGACCCCAAGGTGGTCTCCGCCTACCTGGGATCGGCCGCCTCCGACGACATCAAGGTCGGGGAGGAACCGTGACCGAACCAGTACTGCGCATCAAGGGGCTGACCGCCGGTTACGGCAGCGTCGATGTCGTTCGCGACGTCCATCTGGAGGTCGGAAAGGGCGAGGTGGTGGCCCTGCTGGGCCCCAACGGGGCCGGCAAGACCACGACGTTGCGCGCCCTCTCCGGTCTGGTGAAAGTCTCCGCGGGGTCCGTGTCGATGGACGGGCAGGACCTGACCGGACTGACCCCCGCCGCACGAGCGCGCCGCGCCATCGCGCACGTCCCGGACGACAGGGGACTGTTCCGAGGGCTGACCGTTGCCGAACATCTCAGACTCGGACCGCGCGGCGAGCGAATCGACCCGGACATGGCTTACCAGTACTTCCCGGCACTGCCGGCGATCGCCGACCGACGGGCGGGGGTCCTGTCCGGGGGAGAGCAGCAGATGCTGGCGGTCGGACGCGCCCTGGCCCGCAGGCCCTCGCTGCTGGTGCTCGACGAACTCAGTCTCGGGTTGGCTCCGGTGATCGTCGAGCAGTTGCTGCCGGTGATCCGGACCTACGCCGACGAGAGCGGCTGCGCCGTCCTGATGGTTGAGCAGCACGTGCACCTCGCCCTGGAGATTTCCGACCGGGCCTACCTGATGGCCCACGGTGCCGGCAGCGACAGCCACGACGCCGCGGTACTGCGCCGGGACCGCAGTGTGATCCAGGCCAGCTACCTGGGTGGTCAGGAGTGGACGCCCACAGCTGACCGTGAAAAGGAACGAGACGGAGAACTGCAATGAAAATTGGAATCATCGGGGCCGGCCGCATGGGCCAGGCACTCACGGGTCTCTTCGTGGAGGCCGGCCACGACGTGGTGCTCGCGAACTCGCGAGGCCCCGAGTCGCTGGCCGAGTTGACGGCCCGGTTCGGTGAGCACGCCAGTGCGGCCGATGTCCCCGGCGCGGTGGCGGGGAGCGACCTCGTCATTCTGGCCACACCCTGGGGCAGGACCGCGGCGGCGGTGTCGGTGGTCGAGGACTGGTCCGGCGTGGTGGTGGTCGACACCACCAACAACCGCACCAAGCCCGGCCCCGACGGCCTCATCGACATCGGGGACCGCGTCTCGAGCGAGGTCGTCGCCGAGTTGGTGCCCGGTGCACGGCTGGTCAAGGCCTTCAACACCACGCCCATCCCGTTCCTGGTCAAGGGCCTCGGATCGTCGGCGGGCGAGGACAACGCCGTTTACATCGCCGGGGACGACGCCGCCGCCAAGTCGCTCGTCGGGGCGCTCATCGCCGGCATCGGCGGGGAAGCCGTCGACACCGGTGGCCTGCACACCGGCGGTTGGCTGCAGGGCATGTCCGGCCCGTTGGCCGGAACCCTCGAGATGATCACGCCGACCGATGCCCGGGCCCGCCTGGCAAAGGCACTTGAACAGGTGCGTTAGTACCCGGCGAACCAAGCACACCCCTCACAAGGAAAGCGAGAACACCATGGCCATTGTCAACGTCAGCAAGTCCATAGCACTCAAGGCCCCGGCCGACCAGGTGTGGGCGTTCGTGAGTGACTTCGGTGGCTACGCCGCGTGGCAGCCGCACATCGCCTCCGTCGAACTGCGCCCCGACGGCGACCGCCTGGTCAACTTCACCCGCGGTGACTCGGTGCTCGACCGGATCTCCGCCAAGGACGACGCGGCACGTACTCTCACCTACGAGCTCGTCCCCGGCCAGAAGACGCCGATGAAGAAGCTCGCCGCGACGTTCACCGTGACCGGGTCCGGCGATAACAGCGACGTCGAGTACGCCATCGAAGTCGATGTGCCCGACCCGATGCAGGACGCTGCCCGCGCCGGGATCGGGGCCGACATCGACGGGGCGCTCGCCGGTCTCGATGCCAAGTTCAATGGGTGAGGCCGATGGCGGGGCGCCTGTCGCGCTTGTCACCGGAGGCGCTGGATTCATCGGCAGTGCGATCGTCAAGGCGTTGACGGCACGGGGCCACCGTGTCGTCGTCCTTGACCGGGGTGGGGACGACGCCGTCGATCTCGCGGACGAGAAGCAGGTCCGTGCGGTGGCCCGCACGGTGCTGGAGCGGCACGGACGCTGTGACGTACTGGTCCACGCCGGCGTCAACTTCGAGCGAGCCGCCCTGCCCGACCTCGATGCCGCACTCATGCGCCGGATGATGACCGTCAACGTCGAGGCTCCGCTCTGGCTCCTGCAGGAGTTGACGCCGAGCATGGCCGAGCATCACTTCGGCCGGGTCGTGATGGTCGTGTCGGACACGTTCTTCGACCCGCCGCCGGTGCCGGACATGCTCCCGTACGTCATGACCAAGGGCGCCCTGATCGGCGCCGCGCGGGCTCTGGCTCGTTCCCTGGGCACAGACGGCATCACCGTCAACTGTGTGGCGCCCGGCATGACGCCGCCCCCGGTGTCCGAACCCGGACTGGGTTCGAACGTGGCCGAGGGCGTCCGCTCGCGGCAGGCACTCCCACGGAGTCTGGTTCCCGAGGACGTGGCCGAGGTCGTGGGCTTCCTCGCCTCACGGGAGGCCGAGGCTCTCACCGGGCAGACCATCTGCCCGGACGGGGGACTGGTGCTGCGGTGAACGACAGGGTGAGGAGACAGAGCACGCCGTGGACAAAGTAGTCGAGAGCGCCGCTGCGGCTGTCCGGGACATCCCCGACGGAGCGAGCATCGCGGTAGGCGGATTCGGGACGGCAGGTGTCCCGTGGGAGCTGGTGGCGGCGCTGCTCGACCACGGCGCGAAGGACCTCACCGTCGTGACCAACAACTGCGGTATCAACGGTGCGGGGCTGGTGCGCCTGCTCGAAGAGCACCGCATCAGCAAGGTCATCGCGTCCTACTTCGGCCAGAACCTGGAGTTCGCCCGCCAGTACCTCGCCGGCGAGATCGAGGTCGAACTGACGCCCCAGGGCACGCTGGCCGAACGCCTGCGTGCCGGCGGTGCGGGGATCGCGGCCTTCTTCACTCCGACCGGGGTGGGCACGGTGGTGGCCGAGGGAGGACTCCCTCGGCGCTACGACGCAGGCGGCGACGTCCTCGTGGCGTCGCCGGCGAAGGAGGTCCGCACCTTCACGGTGAGAGGTCGCGTCAGGGACTTCGTTCTGGAGGAGAGCATCGTCACCGACTACGCGTTCGTCAGGGCAGCGGTCGCGGACCGTCATGGCAACGCCGTCTTTCATGCCGCGGCGATGAACTTCAATCCGGACGTTGCGATGGCGGGGCGCGTCACGGTGGTCGAGGCGGGCCGGGTCGTGGAACCCGGCGAGATCGATCCCGACGCGGTGCACCTGCCGGGGGTCTTCGTCCAGAGAGTGATCGCCGTGGGCGCCGGGAGGATCGAGTGAAGGTCGGCCGGACCCGACAGGAGATGGCTGCGCGGGCGGCGCGGGAGCTGCGCGACGGCGAGTGCGTCAACCTCGGCATCGGGCTGCCCACCCAGGTACCCCAGTACCTGGAGTCGGGCATCCATGTGGTGGTTCACAGCGAGAACGGCGTCCTGGCCGTCGGGCCGTACCCCGACAACGGCCAGGGGGACCCTGACGTGATCAACGCCGGTACCGAGCAGGTGACCACGTTGCCCGGTGCGGCGTTCTTCTCGTCGTCGATGTCGTTCGCCATGATCCGCGGAGGGCACGTGGACACCACGGTCCTCGGCGGAATGCAGGTCTCGGCCACCGGAGATCTCGCCAACTGGATGATCCCGGGCCTCATGGTGAAGGGGATGGGTGGGGCGATGGACCTGGTGAACGGCGCCGGTCGTGTCATCGTCCTCATGGAGCATGTCGCCAAGGACGGTTCGCCCAAGCTGTTGCCTCGGTGCACCCTCCCCCTCACCGGCCGCGGCGTGGTCGACCGGATCATCACCGATCTCGGTGTGCTGGATGTGACGGCACAGGGTCTGGAGCTGGTCGAGCTGGCCCCGGGCGTTGGTCTCGACCTGGTTCTGGGCGCCACGGCGGCTCCGGTCGTCGTGTCGCCCCGGCTCGCCGACAGCCGTGAGGGGGGTTGACTCGGACCGACAGCCTCCGAACTCTTCGTGCGTGCCTCGTCGGGCAGGCGGTTGGTTGGCTCTCCGGGAGGTCACAGACAGCGCCGGCACGAGGTCCTTCCGGCAGAACTACGCGTCGTCCATGTTCCGCATGGACGACGCGGCCGGTCTGCGGGTACTTCCCCTGTTTGCTTGCGTCTTCATCTGTCAGAGACGATCTCGGGCCTCCGAGATGACCAGCCGGGCCGTTGTCCGAGGCAGGCGGAACGAGTGCAGCGGCGAAACAGTATTCTCAGCATTTTGCGATGGACCGGAGGCCATGTGAACCATCAACGCTCGTCTTCAGCCGCCTCGTCCGGTGAGGGCCGGGACGTCGGGAATGTCCGGGCGGTCCAGCGTGCGGCTCGCATCATGAGGGCGCTGACCGAGCATCCGTACCCGATGGGCATCGTGGAGCTGGCCAAGTTCGTGCAGCTCTCGCCCGCCAGTGTCCACCGGTTGGTGGCGACGCTCGTCAGCGTGGGATGGGTGGAGCAGAACTCGCGGACCAGCAAGTATCAACTGGGGATGGGGGCCGTAGGCATAGGCAGCGTGGCCCTTGTCACCAACCCTGTTGTGCAGGACAGTCGCATGCACCTTTCCCGGGTTGCCCAGTGGTCGGGTCACGACGCGGTGCTGAGTACGCTCGTCGGTGCCAAGACGGTGCAGCTGGCACGTTCGGCCGGTGTCAACACGGAAATCATCGAGTTCGAGCCGGGACATCCGCAGCCGGCGCATGCGATGGCCGACGGGAAGCTGTTGCTGGCGTATCTGCCGCAGGACGAGGTGCGTGACGTCCTCGGGGTCGAGGAGTTGCGGCGCTTCACGCGGAACACGATCACCGATCTCGACTGCATCAGACGCGAGTTCGAGGAGATTCGGGCGCAGGGCTACGCGGTCGACAACTTCGAGAGATTCGACACCGGTCGTGGGATCGCGGTCCCGGTGCTGGATTCCGGCGGGCGCCCCCTGGCGGCCATGATGTGTCTGGGGAAGCTGGACCCGGCTCAGGACGCGGAGCTGGTGCAGCAACTGCAGTCGGTCGCGCGTGAGATGTCCGACCGCCTGAGTGCGACCGGAGACCTGCCTTCCTCATCGTTCGAGCCGACGCAGTCCGTGGTTCGCGCCGATCCTGGCCGTGGCTGACTGATTCGGGGGCGGCCCGTACCTCGATGGTGCGGGGTCGGTCAGAGTTCCGGGGTGAGCTCGCCGAGGTCGCCGGGAGCGACCGTCACGAACATCATCCATCGGTCTCCGAGACCGCGGGTGACATGGCCGGCCCCGGTCACGTCGTCGATGAGAGCCACGTCGCCGGTCACCGGGCGGGTGACGGTGCCGTCCCCGGTCTCGTTCTCGGCGCACCCGTTGAGGGTGATGCCGAACTGCCGTCGCGGGCCGTTGTGCCATACCCCTGGGGTGTAGCCCTCCGATCCGTATTCACGCCGGGTGACGAAAGCCCCGATCGATGCCGGCCATGTGTCCACGGGCGGTACCGGGCCCAGAGGGTACGGCCACCGGAAGGGCTCGGAGCGCGATCGCCCGTCGTCGTCGCGGATCCAGGTGAGAAGGGGGCGACCGGGGCGGGGGTCGTGACGGGACCCGACTTCGTGACAGCCCGGTTCCGGCACCCATCCCGGCGTGGAGACGAAGAAGAGCCATGCGTCGTCCGGCCACTTGAGCGCGACGTCGTCGCAAGCGCCGACGTCGAAGCAGACAACGTCCCCGGGCTCCAGTTCGCTCGCGGGCTCTCCCCTGACGGAGAGCTCGATACGACCGGACAGCACTACGACCAAGTGACAGCCGAGCGCTGGGAACGCGGGCATTTCGTCTGCCCGAAGCCGGGCGAGCCAGAACCCCGATGCCGGGATGACGTCGTACGGCCGCCCCTTGTCCCGAGCATCGCGGTAAGGGAGGAGGACCTGACGCACATCCGCGGCTCCGGAGACGTCAGTCACGTGCAGTACGCGCACTTCAGGCCTGGACCGTTTCGGGAGTGTACTTGCCGCTCAGCTGGGTCGGTGTGCCGTCGAGGCCGGCAAGGGCACGGTCGTGACGCGTCTCCCGCTTCCAGGTGCGCTTGAGGTCGTCGTGCACGTCGATGCGAAGCCGTCCCAGGCCGCCCACCTCCAGTTCGACGACGTCACCGTGCATGAACGGGTGCAGGCCGCCATGGGTGGTTCCGGTGGCCACCAGGTCACCGGGTTCGAGGGTGTGCAGCGAGGAGACGAACGCGATCGACTCGGCGATGCCGTAGGCCATGTCGTCGGTGTTGAAGTCCTGCATCAGGTTGCCATTGGTCCAGAGGCGGACCGGCAGGTTCTGCGGATCCGGAACCTCGTCGGCGGTCACCAGGAACGGGCCGATCGGACAGAAGGTCTCACGGGACTTCATCTGGTAGAAGGCGTTCTGCCGGGGCGGGATGCCCCGGGCGGAGCCGTCGATGAGGTTGGTGTACCCGAAGACGTACTCCAGCGCCTCGTCGACGGAGACGTTCTGCGCCCGCCGCCCGATGACGACGGCGAGTTCGGCCTCCCCTTCGAAGACCGTCGCGGGGATGTCGGGCAGCACCATCTGGTCGCCGTGGCCCACGATCGAGTTGGGCGTCTTGGGGAAGCCGTTGATGGGGGGACGCTCGGTGGCGCCCTCCATGTAGTTGCGTGCCATGCAGTCGATGTTCAGCGGCCTCGGAACCGGAGGCCGGACACGGACGGAGTCCAGCGGGACGCCGGTACCCTGATCGGCCGCCTGCCGGATCTTGTCCTCGAACTCCGGCCACCGTGTGATGACGGCCGTCAGCAGTTCCTGCGGGTGCGTCGGCCGCATGTCCGCGACAGCGCCGCTTACGTCGATGACGGAGTCGCCGTCGAATACGCCCAGCCGGAAGTCATTGAAGAACAGGAGCTTCATCCGTTTTCCCTTCGTGATGGTTCGAAGCCGGTCGGTACGAACCGGCCGTACTGGCCTCGGAAGAAGACCAGGGCCCGTCCGTCCTGTGCGGAGGCGAGGTCCAGTACCCGTGCCACCGCGATCGTGTGGTCGCCGGCGTCGTGTTCCGCGACCAGCTCGCAGTCGATCCAGGCGATGGCATCGTCGAGCGCCGGCCCGGTGTCGCGGTGGTGCCAGCTGATCCGGGCGAATCGGTCCGCGCCGGATCGCGAGAACTGCCGTGAGATGTGTTCGTGATGCGCGGCCAGCACGCTCACGCAGAAGCGTTCCTCGCGCCGGATCAGCGGCCATGTGCTCGACGTTCGAGCGGCGCACACGGCGATCAGGGGCGGGTCGAGCGAGACGGAGGTGATCGAGTTGGCCGCCATCCCCACAGGTTGACCGGAGGCGTCGGCGGCGAGCACCACCACCCCCGTGGGGAGATGGCCGAGTACGTTCCGGAACTCGCTCGGGTCGATGTGCTTGGGAACGGAGGTGTCTGCGACTCGTTTGCTTTGCAGTGACATGTCGTTATTCCATCTGCCGGAATCTGATTCCGTAAATGTAGTAAGGCGCACCACGGCCGTCAAGGGTGGTGAGGGATCGTTCGTGCGGAGGTCGAAGGGGGGTCGGAGAGCCCTGCGGGCAGTGACGCCGGTGCGGCCTCGGGCCGGGCGGTACGGCGTCGCTCGGGGTCCCGCTCGTCGTCCCGGTCAAGCCGTGCCTACGTGTCCCGGACGGTCTCGGCGATCGGCCGACAGCGCAGGCATTCCTTTGTGAACCCAACCGTCCCAAACGCGTCTCTGACCTGCCCCAAGGCACCCTTCTGCGACACGCTTCACCTCGCGAGACGCTCATTGCTCGGTGCATGGAGGGCAACCGGTCCCGATCGGAGGCCCTTTGAGATCGCGGTCCGAGCCAGGTGCGACGAGCGCGGCTCCGGATCAGTATCCTGAGGTGGATCGGAGGACATGTGAACGAAGAACGCTCGTCTTCAGCCGCCTCGTCCGGCGAGGGCCGGGATGTCGGGCATGTCCGGGCGGTCCAGCGTGCGGCTCGCATCATGAGGGCGCTGACCGAGCATCCGTACCCGATGGGCATCGTGGAGCTGGCCAAGTTCGTACGGCTCTCGCCCGCCAGTGTCCACCGGTTGGTGGCGACGCTCGTCAGCGTGGGATGGGTGGAGCAGAACTCGCGGACCAGCAAGTATCGCCTGGGGATGGGGGCCGTGGGCATAGGCAGTGTGGCGCTCGTGACCAACCCTGTCGTGCACGATGGCCGAATGTATCTTGCCCGGGTTGCCCAGTGGTCGGGTCACGACGCGGTGCTGAGTACGCTCGTCGGTGCCAAGACGGTGCAGCTGGCACGTTCGGCCGGTGTCAACACGGAGATCCTCGAGTTCGAGCCGGGGCATCCGCAGCCGGCGCATGCGATGGCTGACGGGAAGCTGTTGCTGGCGTATCTGCCGGAGGACGAGGTGCGTGACGTCCTCGGGGTCGAGGAGTTGCGGCGCTTCACGCGGAACACGATCACCGATCTCGACCGGATGAGGCGCGAGTTCGAGGAGATTCGGGCGCAGGGCTACGCGGTCGACAACTTCGAGAGGTTCGACACCGGCCGCGGGATCGCGGTCCCGGTGCTGGATTCGGGTGGGCGTCCCCTGGCGGCCATGGTGTGTCTGGGGAAGCTGGACCCGGCTCAGGACGCGGAGTTGGTGCAGCAACTGCAGTCGGTCGCGCGTGAGATGTCCGACCGCCTGACCGCGACCGGAGACCTGCCTTCCTCATCGTTCGAGCCGACGCAGTAACCGACGTCCGGTGGCGGCGAAGAAGAGCATGTCGCCGCTGTCGGGGTCGGTCTTGTAGCGGCCGGTGCACAGGACGTCGACGCCGTCGTGGAAGTCGTAACTGCCGTACGTCTCCAGCGTTTCGGGGTGCTTCGAGTACGGCAGTCCGCCCTCGCAGCAGACGAGCAAGTGGTCGTCGAAGATGCCGACGTCGGTATTGGCGACGTTCTTCCTGAGGGAGCGCGGTGGGGGGAGGGGCGCTGTACCGGCGCTGTTGGCGAAGCCGCTGTGGACGGCGTGGCCCTGCTCGACCTCGAACTTCATGGAGTCGGTCATCACCCAGCGGGTGCCTCAGCGCCGCCCACCCTCAGGTGGACCCGCTTCAGGGGTTGTGCCGCGGCCGTGGCGATCGCCTCACCGGCCCGGAGTTGGCCGGTACCCGGGGTCGTCCGTCCACCGGCGCCGCTCCAGTGTCGGTGCCACCGCCTGCAGGGCCGGCACCATCGGCACGTTGAACGGAGCGATCACGCCCAGGGCGGCCACGGACCGTCGCCGAGAGAACGACAGCCGGTCCTGCACCGAGCGGAGTATCACGCCGAAGAGGGCCGCCGTGAGGGCTGCGGCCTCGTAGCGCTCCTCGGCGGCGCCCTTCGAGGTCTGGAACTCCGCGAACGGGCGCAGGGCTCCCGACTCACGCACGATCCCGTCCGCGATGCCCGTCTGGTGCTTCTCGAACAGGGCTCCGGCATGCCGTGCACCTGCGCTCGCTCGTTGTACGGCAGGGCCCCACGCGCGCCGGGCCCGTGCGGCCTGTGTCACGGCTCTGTCCAGGTCGGCGGGCGTGGCGGCTCCGATATGTGTGCCCCGTGATACGCGGAGCACAGGTGCCGTCCGTTGGCGGGTGTAGGCGCCACGGATACATACTGAAGAGACAGCGCGGCGTCCGCCACAGTTGAGGTGGCTCATGGCAAACCTGAGTGAGCGCGGCGCGGCCCGAGAGGTGGCAGTCATCCTGCTCGACCGCGCGGGAGTCGTGCGGCGGTTCTCGAGTACGGCCGCTGAGCTGCTGGGATACACGGCCGCGGAGGTTTGCGGGCGGCCGATCGCTGCGCTGCTCGAAGATCCCTCCGAACTGAGCCGCGTCGTTGCGGAGAATGGTCGCCCCTTCACGGGCCGCGGCCCGATTCGATTCCGGCACAGCTCCGGGGGACCGGTCGAACTTACTGTCGCCGCCAAGCCTCTGGACGGCTCCTCCGAAGTCGTCCTCGTGGTGACGCCGGCACCGGAACCAGGGGTGTGGGAACAGAGTGCGGCCTTCCTGCATGCCCTGCTTGCTCAGGAGCAAATGGGGATCGTTCTCTTCGACACCGGACTGAAGGTCGTGCGCACCAACGGCACCCCGGGGATGTACGGGTGGCCTCGCCTGCATGTGGGCGATCACCTGGCAGACGTGATTTCCGCGGACGACGCGAACGAGGCCGAGGCGCGGTTGCGTCAGGTACTGGCGACCGGGGTGGCGCAGGTCGCGGGGGAACAGCGGATGCGTGCGAGGGACGCGTCGAAGCGGGAGCGGTCCTTCTCCGTGTCCGCATTCCGGCTTGAGGACGGGCGCGGCCGCGCGACGGGGGTCGCCGCGCTCTTCAGCGACAACACAGAGCAGTGGCGCGCCCGGCGCCGTACCGAGGTGAGTCACGAGGCGTCGGCCAGGATCGGTGGTTCGCTGGACGTGACCCGGACAGCCCAGGACATCGCGAGTGTGCTCGTGCCGGCCCTCGCGGACATGGCCATGGTAGAGATCGCCGATCCTGTGCTCGAAGGCGACGAGATGCCCAAGGGTGTCCTTCCTGGCGGCCAATGGTCCCTGCGCCGAGTGGCGGTGGCCTCGGCCGTCGGCCCCTGGCCCGCCGAGCTCATCCCCGTGGGCGGTGTGATCCCGGAACTCCCGGACGATCCCCAGGTGCGCCAGGGGGCCCTGCACGGCGACACGGTCCTCAATACGACGCGGCGGGAGATGGCGGACCTCTTCAAGGATCCGGAGGTGATCCGGTCGATGATGCCCGCGAAAGGGCACTCGGTGATCGTCGCTCCGCTCTTTGCGCGTGATCATCTCCTGGGCTTCGTCGTGGTGTGGCGGACCGAGTGGCCCGAGCCGTTTGAGCAGGAGGACGAGGACCTCCTGTTCGACATCGCCGCGCGCGCCGCGCTGAGCCTGGACAACGCCCGCCGCTACACCCGTGAGCATCGGGCCGCGGTCGCATTGCAACAGCGGTTGCTGCCCAGGGCCGTCACGCGGACCACGGCGGCGGAGTCGGCTGGTTGCTACATACCCGCGGGCGGCGGGGCGGACATCAGTGGCGACTGGTTCGACGTCATCCCCCTGCCGTCGCTGCGAGTGGCGTTCGTCGTCGGTGACGTCACCGGGCACGGACTGCACGCGGCTGCCACCATGGGGCGCCTGCGGACCGCCATCCACACCCTGGCCGACCTGGAGTTCGCACCCGGAGAGCTCCTCAGCCATCTCGACGATCTCGTCCAGCAACTCGCTGACGAGACCGATCCTCGTCTGAAGGACAGCATCGGCGCCACCTGCCTGTACGCGCTGTATGACCCGGTCTCCGGTACCTGCTCCCTGGCCGCTGCGGGACACCCGCCCCCTGCGGTGATCTCGCCCGACGGAACGGGCCATCTGATCACTGTCTCGCCAGGGCCACCGCTCGGAGTTGGCGGCATGCCTTTCGAGGTGACCACAGTCGACCTGGAACCCGGCAGCACGCTGGCTCTTTACACCGACGGCGTCGTCCGTGCCAGGTCTGACGACACCGACCGGGGCATCCGAGAACTTCTGAACAGACTTTCGTCGCTGTGCCGCCACGACGAAACGTTGAAGGACATCGGTAACGCTGTGATGGGTGAGCACACCGAGACGCCGTCCCGTGACGACATGGCGCTTCTCCTGGCCCGCCCCCAGAGGGTCCCCGCGTCCGACATCGCCGACTGGACGTTCCCGGACGATCCCGCGGCAGTGGCCGACGCACGCCGGGCCGTCGCCAGGCAGTTGGCCGCCTGGGAGCTCGATCACATGGCATTCGCCACCGAACTGATCGTCAGTGAGCTGGTCACCAACGCGATTCGCTATGCCGGTGGCACCGTAGGCCTGCGCCTGTTCCACGACGACGCGACGCTGGTGTGCGAGGTCACGGACGGCAGCAACACCCAGCCCCGGCTACGGCGTGCGCGGGTCGGCGACGAAGGGGGCCGTGGGCTGTTTCTGGTGGCCCAGCTTTCCAAACGGTGGGGAAGCCGTTACCACCAGACGGGCAAGACCATCTGGGCGGAGGAATCGACAACAGCCCTTGCGGCGCAGGACACCGCCTATGCCGCCGTATGGGACAGCGCAACTCTGTAGGCCGTGTTTCCTGGCCTGCTGTCTACGGCTCCTGGGTCTGCGTCCTGCGCCGCATGGCGACGCAGAGTTGAGAACCATGAGCGGCCTTTGGGTTGGGACGACCGGTGCGTTGTCAGTCTCCGACGGCGGTCAGGCGGTCGGTGATCCTCTGAGCCGTGGTGAGTACCTTCTGTCGACGTGCGGCCGGCGGAGCGTCAGCCCGCCCAGTGCCGACGGCAGTGAACGGTGGCAGCGCTTTCGGCCATTGATCTGACTCTCCGTCAGTTCTCGGTATCCTCCCCCCACCCCCACAGGCGGGACGGCAACAGTGAGGCCGCGGCCCTGGACCAGGGCCCGTGAGCCGCAGTCTGCCGTCCCCTCATGCCTGAGGAAGCCATGACTCCCACCCCCCACCTCACCGACATCGCCGCCCGCGTGGAGCGGCCGGCCCCATTCCAGCCGGTCGACCGTTCGCTACTCCCGGACGCCGGTACAGCGACGGTGGACATCGTCGTTCCGGTCTACAACGAGGAGCGCGCCCTGCCCGGGTGCCTGCGCACCCTCCACGCTCGTCTGTCCGAGGGATTCCCCTTCCCCTGGCGGATCACGGTCGCCGACAACGCCAGTACCGACGAGACCCTCGCCACCGCCCGCCGCCTCGCCGACGAACTGCCCGGGGTCGGCGTGGTCCACCTGGACCGCAAGGGCCGAGGACTGGCCCTGCGCACCGTCTGGGGCGCCAGCGACGCGGACATCGTGGCGTACATGGACGTGGACCTGTCCACCGGCCTGGATGGACTGCTTCCGCTGGTCGCCCCGTTGGCCAGCGGGCACTCGGACCTCGCGATCGGCTCCCGGCTGGCACCCGGCGCGCGCACGGTGCGCGGGCCGCGCCGCGAGTTTGTCTCCCGCTGTTACAACGGCATCATCCGGCTCACCCATGGCGTCCGCTTCACCGACGCCCAGTGCGGGTTCAAGGCGGCCCGAACCGAGGTGCTACGGCCGCTGCTGAAGGTGACTCGCGACGACACATGGTTCTTCGACACCGAGCTGCTCCTGCTCGCCGAGCACAACGGACTGCGCGTCCACGAGGTGCCGGTCGACTGGGTCGAGGACATCGACACCCGGGTGGACGTGGTGAGCACCGCCACGGACGACCTGCGGGGTCTGTGGCGCATGGCGCGTCTCAAGGCTTCCGGCGGTGCCCGGGTCGAGGTACGGCCGCGCCCAGGACCGGCCGCCGAGCATCCCGACGCCGTCCTCGCACCCGTCGCGCGACGCGGTGTGCTGTCGTGGGAGGTCGGCTGCTTCACCGCGATCGGCCTCGTCTCCACGGTCGGGCAGGCACTCCTGTACTGGCTGCTGCGCGGCTGGTGGAGCCCGGCCGTCGCCAACCTCGTCTCGCTGTTCGTCCTCACCGTCCTCAACACCGAGGCGAACCGACGCCTCACCTTCCGGCACTCCACCGCCCTGCCCGCCCGCGCCCACCTCGGTGCCGGTGGCTTGTTCGTCCTCGGCTACCTGGTCACCTCCGCAGCGGTGCTGTGGTTCAAGTGGCTCGATCCCGGGGCCTCACCGGCCGCGGAGACCGTGGTCCTTGCCATCGCGTCCGTCGCGGTCACCTGTGTGCGCTTCGCCGTGCTGCGGCTGGCCGTATTCGCCGACCCCCGTGGCCGTACCCGCTGATGAGAGCGAATTCCGACATGAGCAACTACGCGCACTTCAAGCCCGTATCGGCGGCCCCGACCCGCGATCGGACGAGCCCGACCGTCCGCTCGCTGCCCGCCTGGGCCGCACCCGCGGCACTCGGCGCCGTCCTTGCGCTCGCGGCCGTTCTGTACGGATGGGCGCTGGGTTCGCTGGGCTGGGGCAACAGCTACTACTCGGCGGCTGTGAAGTCGATGGGGACGAGCTGGACCAACTTCCTCTTCGGCTCCTTCGATCCGGCGGGCGTGATCACGGTCGACAAGCCGCCGGCCGCACTGTGGCCACAGGTGATCAGCAGCAAGATCTTCGGGATGCACGGCTGGGCACTGCTCCTGCCGCAGGTGATCGAGGGCGTGGCCGCGGTCCTCGTCCTGCACCGCACCGTGCGCCGTTGGGCGGGGGAGGGCGCGGGCCTGGTCGCGGCTCTGGTGCTGACGCTCACCCCCATCACCGTGGCCATCAACCGGGACAACAACCCCGACACACTGTTGGTGTTGCTGCTGGTGTCGGCGGCGTACGCGCTCACCCGCGCACTGCAGGAGGAGGGCAGGGCCGCGACCTGGTGGCTGTGCGCGAGCGGCTTCCTGATCGGGTGTGGATTCCTCACCAAAATGCTCGCCGCCTGGATGGTCATCCCCGCGTTCGCCGTCGCCTGGCTCGTGGGAGGAAGCGGCCCCTGGATACCGCGAGTGCGGCGTCTGCTGGGCGCGGGAGCCATCCTGGCGGCGTCCTCCTTGTGGTGGGTCGCCATGGTCGCCCTGTGGCCGGGCGACCGCCCCTACATCGGCGGGAGCAAGGACGGCTCGGCCTGGGACCTCGTGATCGGCTACAACGGGCTGGGAAGGGTCTTCGGCTCCAGTGACGGAACGCCCCAGGGCATGGGGGGCGGAGGCGGAAGCGGGGGTGGATTCGGCGGGTTCGGCGGACAGTCCGGCCTTGGCCGGATGTTCGACACGCAGGTGGGCGGTCAGATCAGCTGGCTGCTGCCCCTTTGCGCGCTGGCTCTGGCCGTCGCCGTCACCTCGGCGGTACTGCACCGACGCGGGAAGCTGCCCGCCTCCGCCCTGCTGCCGGCCTCCGGCTGGCTGCTGTGGGGAACCTGGCTGGTGGTCTGCGCTGCCGTGTACTCGACTCAGGAAGGCATCTTCCATCCGTACTACACGACCCAACTCGCTCCGGCCATAGCTGCTTTGTGCGGCGGGCTGACGGCCGGCCTGGTCCGCGTGCACCGTGCCGGGCTGCGCTGGGCTCCACTGGCCGGCGCGGCCGGGGTCGCGGTGAGCGTGGTCTGGGCGGTGGTGCTGGTCCGCCGTGAACCCGACTGGAACGGCTGGCTGGTGTGGCCGGTGCTGCTCGTGGGCTGCGCTGCCGTCGTCCTGTTGGTGCTTTCACGACGTCACGGCCGGTTGCTGGCGGCCGCCGTGGGCGCGGCGGTGGCGTCCGTTCTGGTGGCCCCGGGGGCCTGGGCGGTCAGTGTGCCCGGCTCCACCGGCATGGGCGGCTCCAACCCGACGGCCGGTCCGCAGACGCTCGGCTTCGGCGGAGGCGGCGGCATGCCCCGGCAGGGTGGGAACGGCGGAGGCCTTCCGTCGGGCATGCCGTCCGGGATGCCGTCGAACATGCCGGGCCTCCCCGGCGGTGACGGGTCTTCGGACCAGTCCGGTGAACCCTCGTCCGGCGGAATGCCTTCCGGGATTCCTTCCGGCATGCCCACGCAGGGAGCGAACGGCATGCCCGGTGCGCCCGGAGGTTCGGGCTCGGACGACAGCGACACGCAGTCACCTCCGGGCGGCGGCTCGGGAAGTGCCCCGAGCGGGCGCGGCGGTTTCGGTGGCAATGCGGAACTCACCGCTGACCAGCGCAAGATCCTTCAGTACGCCGTCAAGCACGCACCCGACGCACGCATCAAGCTCGCCATCGAGGGCGGCGCCATGTCCGCCGGCACCTTCATCCTGGGGACCGACGAGATCGTCATCGGCATGGGCGGCTTCACGAACAGCGACAACGCGCCGTCGGTGGCCCAGCTGGAGAAGTGGACCAAGAACGGCGAACTACGCTACATCCTGGGCTCCGACACCAACGGCGGCGGCCGACCGGCCATGGCCGGCGGATACACCGAGCAGCGTTCCGACTGGATCGCCGACAACTGCACGAAGGTTCCGGCGTCGTCGTACGGGGGCACGTCCTCCCAGTCGGACGACGGCGGTGCCATGGGATTCGGGGGAGGCGACGTGCTCTACGACTGCGCCGCCAAGTAAGCCAAGGCCGCCGGACGGCAGAACGGACCAGCAGACGTCATGACCGAGCAGCCCGCAGCAGCGAGGCCGCGACATCGGCTCCTCGTGGTCGAGGACGAGCCCAGCATCCGCACCCTGCTGGAGGCGACGCTCCGCTTGACCGGATACGAGGTGAGCAGCACCGACACCGGACAGTCGGCCCTCCTGGAGGTCGAACGCCTGGAACCGCACCTGGTGCTGCTCGACGTGATGCTGCCCGACCTGGACGGCTTCGAGGTGACCCGCAGGCTGCGGGCGGCGGGCAACGACTGTCCGATCCTGTTCCTGACCGCCCGCACAAGCACCGACGACCGCATCAGCGGCCTGAGCGTCGGCGGAGACGACTACGTCTCCAAACCCTTCAGCATCGAGGAGGTGCTGCTGCGCATCGAGGCCGTCCTGCGCCGGACGGCCCCGGCCATCACAGGCCAGATCTCGCTGAGAGTCCTGAGCTACGCCGACCTGGAACTCGACGAGGGCGCCCACGAGGTGCACCGGGCGGGGGAGTACGTCGCACTGTCACCGACCGAGTTCAAGCTCTTGGCCTACCTCCTGGCGAACGCGGGCCAGGTGGTGACCAAGGTTCAGATCCTCGACCACGTCTGGAGCTACGACTTCGCCGGTGACGCGCGGATCATCGAGACGTACGTCCGCTACCTGCGCAAGAAGATCGACTGCTTCGATCCACCGCTCATCCAGACCGTGCGCGGTGTCGGCTACAGCCTGCGCCTTCCCCGCGACCACGCAGGGACGTCGGAGCAGTGACCCATCTGCTGCCCCGGCCGCCCAGATCACTGAGACGACGCCTCGTCGTGGGTGTCACCGTCCTCGCCACCGCGGCGGTCCTGGCCTCCCAGGCCATCGGCTACGTAGTGCTTCGGTCCTGGCTGCTGGACCGTGTCGACGAGCAACTCGTCGAGTTCCACCCACCGGCACCGGCGTTCTACGACGCCCTGGACGGCACACTCCCGGCGCCGGGGGAGCGCCTGGACGTGCTGCCCTCGGATTTCCACGTCTATTTCTACGACGCCTCCGGCCACCGTCTGAACGGCTCCCTCGGCTCCGAATCGAAGCCAGGACCTCAGTTGGCCGATGAGGCGCGGGACCTCGGTCTGCGGGACGGGCATCCGGAAACCGTGCGTGCCACGAGCGGTGACGGACGCTGGCGGGTGATGCTCAACCCCGGCCCCGACGGTATGAGCGCGGTGGTCACCCTGCCGCTCGACACCGTCGACGGCGCCGCCTCGAAGATCTTGTGGCTGAACGCAGTCCTGCTTGCCGTCACGGTCGGTGCCCTGCTCGCGCTGGGCCGGTGGGTGGTCCGGTTGGGCCTGTTGCCGTTGACCAGAATGGAAAGTACCGCCCAGGACATCACCGCGGGCCGGCTCGGCCTGCGGTTGCCCGACACCGATCCACGCACCGAGATCGGACGGCTGGGCCGGGTCCTGAACTCCATGCTCGACCGCCTCCAGAAGGCGCTGCTGGCCCGCGAGGCCTCCGAGGCCCGGCTGCGTCGGTTCGTCGCCGACGCAGGGCACGAACTGCGCACCCCGCTCACCGCCATCCAGGGCTACGCCCAACTCGCACTGCGCCCCGAGCGACGCCCGGCGCAGGAACTGCAGGAGGCCAACCGGTTCATCGCGCAGAACGCGGAACGCATGAGCCTGCTCGTCGACGACCTCCAGCTGCTCGCCACCCTGGACAAGGAACCCTCCTACCGGACGGAACGGGTCGACCTGCTGTCCCTGGCGGCGGACGCCGTCAGTGCGGGCGCCGTCCACCGTGCGTCCCACCCCGTCGACCTCGGCCCGCTGCACACGGCGGCCGATCCCACCGGAGCCGAGGAACTCGACGTTGCGGAGACCGTCGGCGACCCGCACCGGCTGCGGCAGATCCTCGAGAATCTGCTGTCCAACGTCCGCGTCCACACGCCGCCGGGCACGTGCGTCCACGTCCGCGTCGGCACGACGGAGGCGGGTCACGGAACGGGTGGCACGGACCGGCCCGGACGTTTCACCGCGTCACCGCCGCTGCCGGAGCGCCTGCCGATCAGCGTGATCGAGGTGGCGGACGAAGGGCCGGGCCTCGGACCCGTCGACGCCGAGCTCGTCTTCGAGCGCTTCTACCGCGCCGACCCCGCCCGCTCCCGCCTCCACGGCGGCAGCGGCCTCGGACTCGCCATCGCCTCGACCATCGCCGAGGGCCACGGCGGCCGTCTCGAACTCGATACGACCCCCGGCCGTGGCTGCACCTTCCGCCTGGTCCTGCCCGCAGCCGACTCGGGCCAGGAACCTCGCTGATTCCGTGCGTACGGCTGCGCGGCGCTCGGGTACCGGGATCGCCCGCGCAGGGTTCGAACTTCGCCGTGCACAAGCCCAGTTGGAGTGGTCACTCATCGGTGCTCCGTCGGGTCTCGATCCTGCCGGCGCGCGGCGGTTTCACGACGATTCGCGCACCACGAGTTCGGTAGGAAGAACGACGTGCTGACGCGGTTCCTCGGGGTTGCTGATCTCTTCCAGGAGGATGCGGGCGATCGTGTTGCCGATCTCCTCGATGGGCTGACGCACGCTGGTGAGGGGCGGGTTGCTGTGCCGGGCGATGATGGAGTCGTCGAATCCGACCACCGCCACATCGCCGGGGACGCTGCGCCCCTGCCTGCGCAACTCCGCGAGCGCCCCCGCTGCCATGACGTCCGAGGCGACGAACACGGCGTCGAGCGTGGGGAGTTGTTCAAGGAGTGAACGCATCGCGGTCTCGCCGCCCTCCTCGGTGAAGTCGGCCGAGACCACGAGGTGCTCCGTGGCTTCGTGGCCCGCCTTCTCAAGGGCCTCGCGCCATCCCTGGAGTCGGCTGCGCGCCACGTCCATGTCGAGGGGGCCGCTGATCGTGGCGATGGTCCGCCGCCCGCGAGCGAGGAGGTGCCTGACGGCCGCAGCGGCTCCGCCCGCGTTGTCGGAGTGCACATGGCTGAGCGACTCGGCGGGGGAGCGGCGCCCGGCGAGCACCGTGGGCAGACCCATGTCCTCCAGCAGACCGGGCAGCGGGTCGTGCTCGTGCACCGAGACCAGGAGTACTCCGTCGACCCGCCGCTCCGCCACCGACTCGGTGAGCTGGTCCCGCTCGGCCTGGTCGCGTACGAGGACCAGTTGGAGCTGTGTGCGGGTCTTGGCGAGAGCGGTGCTGACTCCGCGGATGACCGCCGAGAAGTAGGGCTCGGAGCCCAGTCTGCTCTCCGACTCGGGGATCACGAGGGCCACCGAGTTCGTCCGGCTCGTCACGAGCCCCCGGGCCACCGAGTTCGGAACGTAGTTGAGTTCGGCGATGGCGGCGAGCACGGCGGCCTTGGCCTTGTCGCTGACGAGTTCCGAGCCGTTGATGACTCGTGAAACCGTGGTACGTCCGACCCCGGCGCGCGCGGCCACGGTCTTGATGGTCGGGCGTTGGCTGCCCCCCATGTCGCCTCCTCGCTTGCGCGGCGCCCGAACGGCTTCCACCAGCGCATTGTGCCAGACCCGCCAAGAGCGTCAGTCGGGTCCGGGCGCATGGGTGCGACATCTTCCGGCAACGAAGTTGCTTCAACTTCTTGACAGGAGCCTTTTGCGGCGGCCACGCTTCGGGCCTCTGAGTGGGCACGTTCCCATTGTGATTTGGGAACGTACCCACTTGGACAAATCGGGATCTACGGAGCGGACCGTGGGGCTCGAACTCCGGTGCGTCAGCGCCGCCGCTAGGAGGACTGAATGGGCAAGGCCCGAAGGAAGTTGCGTACACGAGCCGTGGCCGCCGTATCGGCTGTGTCGGCTCTCGGCCTGGTCGTGGGCTGTGGAGGCAGTGACAGCGGGGGGACCGGTGGCGGGAAGAAGGACGGCAAGGTCACCATCACCATGGGGCTGTTCGGCGTCATGGGCTTCAAGGAGACCGGTCTGCTCGACAAGTACATGAAGGAGCACCCGAACGTCGTCATCAAGGCGGACGTCGCGGGTGACGAACAGACCTACTACACCGCCCTGCAGACCCACTTGGCCGCAGGCAGCGGGCTGAAGGACATCCAGGGCATAGAAATTGGTCGGGCCAAGGAACTGTCGGACACGCAGAAGGACAAGTTCGTCGATCTGGCCGGCGTGGCCGGGACGGACCACTTCCTGCCGTGGAAGCAGAGCCAGGTCACCACCGCGGACAAGAAGGTCATCGGCCTGGGGACCGACATCGGTCCGATGGCGGTCTGTTACCGCAAGGACCTTTTCGAGCAGGCCGGCCTGCCCACCGACCGCGACGAGGTCGCCAAGCTGTGGGAGGGCGACTGGTCGAAGTACGTCGACGCGGGCAAGCGGTTCAAGCAGAAGTCGAAGGACGACAAGGTCGCCTTCATGGACAGCTCCAGCGGGCTGTTCAACGCCATGATCTACGGCAACTCCCAGCAGTTCTACGACAAGGACGGCGAGCTCATCTACGCCACCAACCCTGTTGTGAAGGACGCGTGGAAGCTGGCCTCCGAGGCGGCCACGTCCGATCTGACCGCCAAGCTCCGCCAGTTCCAGCCCGGCTGGGACCCCGGTCTGGCCAACAGCACCTTCGCCAGCACCGTCTGCCCGGCGTGGATGCTGGCGCACATCAGCGAGAAGGCGGGCCCCAAGAACAAGGGCAAGTGGGATGTCGCCAAGGCGCCGAAGGGCGCCAACTGGGGCGGAGCGTTCCTCGGCGTGATGGAGAAGAGTCCTGTGAAGAAGGAGGCGCAGGAGCTCGTCGCCTGGCTCACCGCCCCTGAGCAGCAGGCCTACCTCTTCAAGGAGATCGGCAACTTCCCCTCGTCGCAGACCGCGCTGGGGATGCCCGAAGTGGTCGACGCCGAGTCCGACTACTTCAGCGGCGCACCCATCGGGAAGATCTTCAGCGCCGCGGCCAAGGAGATCCCCGATGAGCAGGTGCTCGGCCGCAAGGACGGCACCATCAAGGACATCTTCTCGCAGGGCCTGACCTTGATCGAGGCGCAGAACAAGAGCCCGAACGAGGCATGGAAGACCACGGACAAGCGCATCGAGAAGGCCGCCGGCTGACCTCGGGCCCCGTCGCCCACCTCCGCAGCAGCCCGGCGTCCCACGCACGGCCCCAAGTGGGCCGCCGGGCCCCTGCCCTCCCCGTCACCCTCCAGGAAGGACGCCTTCCGGTGGCCATCTCCACCCCGACAACCCCAGACGGTGCGCCCGGCGCCGCCCCGCCGGCCGGGTCCGGCACCGGCGCGGAGCGTCAGCGGCGCAGTGCGCTGCTGCACCGTCTCGACGTGCGCGGCGCCCCGTACGCCTTCGTCGCCCCGTTCTTCGTCGTCTTCGCCGCCTTCAGCTTCTACCCGCTCATCTACACCTCGTGGATCTCCCTGCACCGCGTCGAACTGTCGACCCTGAACCTCATGGAGTGGGTCGGCTTCGACAACTACACGGCCCTGTGGGACGACGACCGCTTCTGGAACGCACTGCTCAACACGTTCACCATCGGTGTCCTGTCGACCGTGCCGCAGCTGTTGATGGCGCTCGGGCTGGCACACCTGCTCAACTACCGGCTGCGTGGCTCGACGTTCTTCCGCGTCGCCGCACTCACGCCGTACGCCACGTCGGTGGGTGCCGCGGCCCTGGTGTTCACGATGCTCTTCGAGCGCGACTTCGGCATGATCAACTGGATGTTGAGCATGGTCGGCGTCGACAACGTCGACTGGGAGAACAACAAGTGGGCCGCGCAGGCGGCCATTTCCACGATCGTCATCTGGCGCTGGACCGGCTACAACGCCCTGCTCTACCTCGCGGCGATGCAGGCGATCCCACGCGACCGCTATGAAGCCGCGGCCATCGACGGCGCCTCGCGGTGGCAACAGTTCCTGACGGTGACCATTCCCGGCATCCGCTCCACCATCGTGTTCACCATCGTCCTGTCGACGATCGGCGCCACCCAGCTCTTCGGCGAGCCCCTGATCTTCGGTCAGGGCCCGAACGGCATCACCGGGGGAGCGGACAACCAATACCAGACGCTGGGACTGCTGCTGTACGAGGAGGGCTGGAAGAACTATCAGATGGGCCGGGCCGCCACGGTCGCCTGGGCGATGTTCCTGCTGCTCATCGTCCTCTTCGTCGTCCAACGAGTCGTCAAGCGCGTCCTGGCGCGCAAGGCCTGACCGGGAGATACCCATGACCACAGACAGCATCCCGGTCCAGACGGCGGACGCACGCCCCGAGAGCGCGCGGAAGACAGGGAAGAGCGCCCCGCCCGGCGGCCGGAGCCGACAGCTGTTCCGGCACCCGGGTGCCGGACGCCAGCACCACGCGGGCCCCGTCGCCTACATCCTGCTGGGGATCGCGGCACTGTTCTCGCTCTTCCCGCTGTACTGGACGATGGTGGCGGCGTCGAGCGACAACACGCGCGTCACCCAGACGCCTCCGCCGTTCCTGCCCGGACCCCACCTCCTGGACAACCTCGGCAAGGCCTGGCAGGACGCCGCGCTGGGCAAGGCCATGCTCAACAGCCTGATCGTGGCCGGTGTGATCGCCCTGTCCACGGTGCTGTTCGCCACCCTTGCCGGCTTCGCCTTCGCGAAACTCCGCTTCACGGGCCGCAACATCCTGCTCATGCTCGTGATCGGCACGATGCTGGTGCCGCCTCAACTCGGCGTCGTACCGCTGTTCATGATGATGACGGACCTGGGCTGGGGCCAGCAGCTGCCCGCCGTCATCTTCCCCACGCTCGTCAGCGCCGTCGGCGTCTTCTTCATGCGGCAGTACCTGAGCGAGGCGCTGCCCGACGAACTCGTCGAGGCCGGACGCGTGGACGGTGCGCACTCCCTGCGCATCTTCTGGAGCATTGTGCTGCCGATCGCCCGGCCGCCCATGGCCGTGCTGTTCATGATCACGTTCGTGCACGCCTGGAACGACTTCTTCTGGCCGTTCATCGTGCTCGACATGTCCAACCCGACGGTGCCCGTCGCCCTCACCCAGCTGAGCGCGGGATACGTACGCGACCAGTCGCTGATCATGGCCGGCGCCCTGCTCGGCACCCTGCCCCTGCTCGCCATGTTCATCGTCTTCGGCCGTCAGATAGTCGGCGGAATCATGCAGGGAGCGGTCAAGGGATGAGTGCGCCGCTGTCCCTCTGCTCCCGCGCCCCTCCGGTACCCGCCACCCCGCTCCGCCCCTCCCACCCCGAAGTACCTCTGGAAGGACTCACGTGACCACCGTTACCCGACGTGTCGCGCCCGCCCCGGGAACCACCGACTCCATCCGATTCCCTCAGGGATTCACCTGGGGCACGGCGACCGCCGCGTACCAGATCGAGGGTGCCGCCTCCGTCGACGGACGCACCCCTTCCATCTGGGACACCTACTCGCACACGCCCGGCAGGGTGCGCAACGGCGACACCGGTGACGTGGCCACCGACCACTACCACCGCTGGCGTGAGGACGTCGCGATCATGGCCGACCTCGGCGTGAGCGCGTACCGGTTCTCCCTGTCGTGGCCGCGGGTGCAGCCGACCGGCCGCGGCCCGGCCGTACAGAAAGGCCTCGACTTCTACCGGGCCCTGACCGATGCCCTGCTGGAGAAGGGCATCGAACCGGTCGTCACGCTCTACCACTGGGACCTGCCGCAGGAACTGGAGGACGCGGGCGGCTGGCCGGAGCGTGTCACCAGCGACCGGTTCGCCGACTACGCGACCCTGGCGGCCCGTGCACTGGGGGACCGGGTGAAGACCTGGACGACCCTCAACGAGCCCTGGTGCAGTGCATTTCTCGGATACGGCTCCGGTGTCCACGCCCCCGGGCGCACCGAACCGGTCGCGGCCCTGCGCGCGGCGCACCATCTCAACCTCGCCCACGGCAAGGCCGTTCAGGCACTGCGCGCCGAACTGCCCTCCCGCGCGCGGACGTCCATCACGCTCAACATCCACCACGTCCGAGCCCTGACCGAGGCCGCCGAGGACCTGGACGCGGTCCGCCGGATCGACGCGCTGGCCAACCGTGTCTTCACCGGCCCTCTGCTGGAGGGCGCGTACCCGCAGGATCTCCTCCAGGACACGGCCGGCCTGACCGACTGGTCCTTCGTGCAGGACGGCGACCTCGCCACGATCCACCAGCCGCTGGACTTCCTGGGCGTCAACTACTACACGCCCACACTCGTGTCGGCCGCCACCGGCGAGGCGAGCCACGGCTCCGACGGTCACGGGGCGAGCGAGCACAGCCCCTGGCCGGGCGCGGACCGGGTCGCCTTCCACCGCCCCGAGGGCAGCACCACCGCGATGGGCTGGGCGGTCGACCCCAGCGGTCTGTACGACCTGCTGATGCGGCTGAAGGCAGAGTTCCCCGCGATGCCTTTGATGATCACCGAGAACGGGGCCGCGTTCGACGACTACGTCAACCCGGAGGGCGAGGTGAGCGACCCGGAACGCATCGCCTACCTGCACGGCCACCTGTCGGCCGTGCAGCGGGCGATCGTGGCCGGCGTCGATGTACGGGGCTACTTCCTGTGGTCCCTGCTGGACAACTTCGAATGGGGTTATGGCTACAGCAAGCGCTTCGGCGCCGTCTACGTCGATTACCCGACCGGTAGGCGCATCCCCAAGACCAGCGCACGGTGGTATGCCGACGTGGCCCGCACCGGCACGTTGCCGGATCGGGACGGTCAGAGTCGGTGAGCTCGCGTGTGACGTCGAAGCACGGCCGGGGATCGGCGGATCACGGTCCAGTGGTGTTGCAGGGCGGTTCGTCCTTCTCTTTCCTTGTGGGTCCTTCGCGTGAAGCGGCGGGGGTCTTCGTCTGACGACACCGGGCGGACGCTCATGGAGTATCCGCCCGGTGTCATGGGTGGGTTCTCAGGTCCGTGGGTTGAGGACCGCGAGGGATGAGCCTGTCATCGATCATTGGTCACCCAGGTCGTGAGCGTGCCAGGGGGAGACGCGAGCGATCTACGCTGTCGCGGAGAGGTCGAAGCGGGACGGGCTCAGACAACGCGGGGGCATCGGATGGAGTGGGGGTTGGGAGCCGCCGGTCTTGCGGTCGGGATGCTGATAGCCGTGGTGACCGCGCCGGTCGGAGTGTCCGGAGCAGTGTTCCTGCTCCCCGTGCAGCTCAGCGTCTTCGCCGTGCCCAACCCGGCCGTTACGCCCACGAACCTGCTCTACAACGTGGTTGCAGGGCCCGGCGCCCTGCTGCGCTACCGACGCGATGGCACCCTGAAGGGCCCGCTCGTGCGCCGTATGGTGCTGGGCACCCTGCCCGGTGTGGTCCTCGGAGCGGTGATCCGCGTGTTCGCCCTTCCGGGCCCGATGGTCTTTCGGCTGCTGGTCGCCACTCTGATGTTGCCGCTCGGTCTGTGGCTCATCACCCGGACCCTTCGCCCCGCACTCCCGGAGACACGACGCCCTGAGCCTGCGCCCCGGACGGTCACCGGCCTGGCGCTCGTCGTCGGGGTCGTGGGCGGCATCTACGGCATCGGCGGCGGCTCGATCCTCGGCCCCGTTCTCGTCGGCCGAGGTGTTCCCGTTTCCAAGGTCGCCCCTGCCGCGCTCGCCTCCACCTTCGCCACTTCGGTGGTCGGTGCGTCCACCTACGCTCTGCTGTCCCTGGTCCGCAGCGGCAGCATCGCCCCCGACTGGTCTCTCGGCCTGGCTTGCGGACTGGGCGGTCTCATCGGCGGCTACCTCGGAGCACGCCTCCAGCCATGCATGCCCGAGACCTTCCTCCGCCTGCTGCTCGGCACCCTGGCTGCCGCACTCGGCGCCCTCTACGCGTTCAACGCATTGCACTGACCTGCCGGATCAATCCTCGTTGTCACGAAACGGTCAATCGTCAAGCATCGGCGGCACACGCTCTACGTTCGCTGGTACGGGACAGCCGTGCGGCTCAGTCGGGTTCCACTCCTGAGGCCAATGCCCAACAAATGCGCGAAGGGTGCGATGCTGAGGAGGCACCGCTGCTGGCGGGGGCGTTGGACGGACCCAGCACACAGGCTCCCCGTGCAGGTGCGCTCGTGGGGCCGATACCTGACTTCGGAGGTCGCTCTGGGAGGTGACTGCCTTGCGGACGCGGGGATACTGCGGGCCGAACTCTGCGAGCAGGCGTGGAAGTTGAGGCCTCGGCCCAGCCTGCTCCCTCGGTGACGCTGCTCGGCCGGGGCCTCAGGTCTCGCGCCCACACCCCGGTTCGACATCTGGTCGGCAGGAACGGCAGACCGCTGCGGGTGTACGTCCATGAACCCGGCCCGCGGTCGTGGTCTGGGTCCAGCGGCCGGAGCGTATGTGGCGAAGCGGTGTGGCGGTCAGGGCTGTGACAGCACTGCCGCGAGGCCCTCTTGCAGGTCTTTGACGAAATACTCAGGTACTTCCAGCGATGGGAAATGTCCTCCGTTCTCGGGTGCCCTCCATCGGACGATCTGTCGGTACCGCTCCTGCGCCCAGGGCCGCGGGCACTTCTCGGTGTCGCGGGGATACATGGTGAGTGCTGACGGGACGTCGACCCGGAGGTCGGGATCGAGCGAGTTGTGACTTTCGTAGTAGATGCGGGCCGCCGATGCGCCGGTCCGCGTCAGCCAGTACAGGGTGACGTCGTCGAGAACGCGGTCCATGGAGATGGTCTCGAACGGGCTGTCCTCGGTGTCCGACCACTCGGCGAACTTGTCAAGGATCCAGGCAAGAAGCCCGACCGGTGAGTCGACGAGCGAGTAGCCGATGGTCTGCGGTCGGGTCGCCTGCTGCTTCGCGTACGCTGCGCGATGGCGCCAGAAATCGCTGGTTTCCTCGGTCCATTCGCGCTCTTCCGCCGTCAGCCCGTCCGTTGTCAATCCGGGTGGTGCCTCCGCGAACGTGGTGTGGATGCCGAGCACGTGCGCCGGGAACCTGCCGCCGAGCACCGTGGTGATGTTGCCTCCCCAGTCGCCGCCGTGGGCTGCGAATTTGCTGTAGCCCAGCCTTCCCATGAGTTCCACCCACGCGGCCGCGATCTTCTCGGTTCCCCACCCGGTGGTGGCCGGCTTGTCGCTGTAACCAAAGCCTGGCAGCGACGGGACCACGACGTGGAACGCCGGCGCGTCCGCGTCTTTCGGATCTGCCAGCTCGTCCACCACATCGATGAACCGGGCAATGCTGTCCGGCCAGCCGTGCGTCAAGAGCAGGGGCGTGGCATCGGCGCGCGTGGATCGGCGGTGCAGGAAGTGGATTCCCAGATCATCGATGGTCGTGCGGAACTGGCCGATCCGGTTGAGACGCTCCTCGAACGACCGCCAGTTGTACCCGGTGCGCCAGTAGTTCACGACATCGACGAGGTCGGAGAGCGGAACGCCCTGTTCCCATCGGTGAGGGCCGGACGCGGCGCGATGGACCGTCTCGGCCTCCGGCAGTCGCGCCGCGGCCAGTCGCGCGCGCAGATCGTCGAGATCGGCGTCGGCTGCGTGGGCTTCAAACGCTTGTACGTCGCTGGTCGGACGGGACATGAGACCTCCTGGCCGTCGTGGAACCGGCTGCGGACCATCGTGAACCGGCTAAGACGGTTCTAGCAGTGCTACGAGCCGTGCTGCAACCGGCTAAGGTGGTTCCATGTGTGCTGCGTTCCCTGACTTCCGCCTCGGTAGCGTGCTGGCGACCAGCTTCACGGGGACTCTGTCGGAGCGTCATGGCAGCGCCGTGGAGCGCATTCCCACACCGCACCGACTCGTCGACTGGCTGGCAGTGAGCGGCCTCGCCGTGGACTCCTGCACCACTGCCCAGCTCGACCTCGCCCGGGAACTGAGGGAGTCCATTCACGCCGCCGCGACAGCGGCCGCGGTCCAGGACGCTCTCCCGGCGCCTGCAGTCCAGGTCATCAATGACCGCAGCGCTGAGGGTCGGGCCGCGGCCATCCTGACGCCCGAGGGCAAGCGGCGATGGCGGCTCAGCTCGGCCTGCTGCGTGGAGGACGCCCTCGGCGTGATCGCCGCCGACGCGATCAGCATCATCGCAGGCGAACGAGACGGAAAACTGGCCCTGTGCGCATCGCCGACCTGCCGAGCCGCCTTCTTCGACACCAGCCAGAGCCGCACCCGCAAATGGTGTGACATGAACACGTGCGGGAATCGCCAGAAGAAGGCGCGCTTCCATGCCAACCAGCGCAAAGACCCCGGATCGGCGGAGTGACCGTTGCCCCCGTGCATCCAAGCGGGCCCCACGCCTGCGACGCATCTGTCCAGATGGTGAGTCTGCGATTGCGGACGAGGCCGCTGTTGGTCTCCGTCAGCAGTGTGAAAGCTTGACCGGATGAGTGCTGATGTCGTCGACTGGCCGTCGATCGCAGCCGACGGCTTCTCCTTCCCCGAGGCCGTACCGGCATCTCGGCTCGCCGACGAGCTGTCGGTCATGCTGATCTCGCCCGACCCTGAGATCCGTGACGACTACGCCTACACCGCCGCAGCCCGCTGGATCAGGGAAGGACATCTCGACGAAGTCCTCGAGGCGCTCGGCGACACCGCCACCAGCCGACTCATCCACCCTGCGGTACAGGCTCGGACCTTTGCACCGCTGATCCTCTGCTCCGTTCTGACACGCGGACACAGTGCCCCCGGCCTCGTGCTTGAGGAGGCCGCGGAACGCTGGTACGCCGAATTCGCGGCCTGGTATCCGGTAGAGCGGGACACTCGGGGCTGGGACGACTCCCTGGGCTGGCTGCACGCCGTCGCACACGGCGCCGACGCTGCCGCCGCGTTCGCAAAAGCCCTGCCCCACCGCCGCACGGAACTGCTTGAACTCTGTGCCCGCAGGATGACGGCCACGCAGGCCGACTACCGATACGCACAGTTGGAGGACGCGAGGCTTGCCCGTGCGCTCATGCGTATCCTCCAGGCCCCTGGCCTGACGCGCGAGCAGGCCACCGGCTGGCTGACCGTGGTGGCGCAGGCCCTGGACGGAGGAGGCCCCGGGCCCGTCCCGATCTGGGCGTTCAACACCTTCGCCACCCTCCAGTCCCTCCACCTGCACCTGGCTCGAGGCCTCGCCGACCAAGACGTTCCGCCGCATGCCGAGGCGGTCGCCGCCCAGGTCGCCGATCTCCTTCGCCTGCCCTACTACTGGCTGGCCTGACACGGGGCAGCTCCGGCATTGGCGTTGGGTGCGGTGCCACCGGGCCCATGGCGTGAGTGGCCCAGCGGCGCTCCTGTGTCCGGCGGCGCAGACCGTCGGACGGTCTGAAGGGGGGAGACGCTCTGGTTGCTCGGAGCAGGGCTTCGGCGGTGATGGGCAGGTCGCGGACGCGGGGGCCGGTGGCGTGGTGGACCGCGCCGGCGATGGCAGGTGCCACGTCGACCAGGACGACCTCGCCGATGCCCTTGACGCCGAGCGGGCCGAGGTCACCCAGCAGGCAGAATGTCGTCAGGTCAGCAGGGCAGAAGGTGGCGTCACGCACGAGCCCAGGGCGCAACCGCGGTCTTCGGGGAGCGGTGATCGTCCGGTGGCGTCTGGCCGATCAGGCGCGGTCGTGGAGTGTGACCTGATAGCCGTCGGGGTCGGCGAAGGTGAAAGTCCGGCCGAAAGGGCCGTCGATCGGTGCGGAGACGATGGTGTGACCGTCGGCGACGAGAGCATCGTGAATGGCCTGGACGCCGGTGGCGTGGAGCCAGATCGCGGCACCGATGCCGGGCTGGGCAACGGATGCGAGATCGGTGCCGGGAACGACGTCGCGGAGTGCGAACGCGATCGGCTTCGTCTCGAAGACGACGGCGTGCGGAGGTCCGGCCTGCGAGCGGACGAGGCCGAGGTACTGCTCGTAGAACGCCTGCGAAGCGTCGAGGTCGCGCGCCTGGAGCGAGAGGAAGTCGGGGCCGGTGGCGGGCATGATGATGCTCCTTCTTTTCGTGTCAGCTTTCTGACACAGGCCAATGTATGTCAGAATGCTGACATGAATCAAGACGGTGTCGACCTGGAGACGTCACTCGGCTACCTGCTGAAAGAGGCGTCGAGCGTCCTCCGCGCGGCCATGGAGGAGGTGCTGCGGCCGCTCGGGATGAGCGTGACGCACTACTCCTGCCTCGAACTGCTGGCTCAACGGCCGGGCTTGTCGAACTCCGAGCTCGCGCGGGGCGCGTTCGTGACACGGCAGTCGATGAACGTGCTGCTCCAGGCTCTGGAGCGAGACGGCTACGTGACCAGGCCCGCGGAGGCGCCCGTCGGGAAGGTTCTTCCCGCGCGGCTCACGCCTCGCGGCCGACGGAGCCTGGAGAAGGCGACCGTGGCGGTCCGGTCCGTCGAGGTCAGGATGCTGGCCGGCATGACCGAGGCCGAGCGGTCAGGTGCGTTCCGGATCCTGCAGAGCATGATCCGTTCCCTGCGCGATGGCGACGACGGCGCATAGCCCGTTCCCCGGCGCACGTGTCGTCGCGCCCGGACGGGAGTGAGGCGCCGCGCCTGACGGACGAGTTACTGCCGGGAGGCAGGCTTTGGGGCACGAGTGAGAAGGCCGGTGCAGGGCATGCGGCGTGCGGATCGGCGTCCCGATGGGTGAAGGGAAGCGCGTCTGCCCCGTTTGCCTCTCCAGGGCCGAACGGTGTGACGAGCCGCGCCCACCGCCCACCGTCTACGGTCCACGGCGAGGTCGCGTCGGCGCGCCGTGGGCGGTGTGTCCACTGCTTGTTGCTGCCGCACTCGGCGGCGTGGATGAGCGGGCGGTCGTCGACTCCGTCGCCGAGTACGTGCCGGGCTACCGGCCAAGCAGGAACTCCAGTTCGCCCCGATGCTGCAGGACCGCCTACGCGGGCAACTTCGACATCTTGACCTTCTGCTGCCTTCCGCGACGGCGAGCGGTGTCCCCGGATAGCGTTCACCTTCAATTCATTGCAACAAGCGATGAGAGTTCGTTGCATTAATCCTGAGTCTATTGCAACGATATTCGGCTTGGGCCTGTGGGTATGTTGATTACTTGCAACAAGTAGCTTGCTGAATATGTGAACGCAACGTAGCGTTTCTGTCATGGGAAACAACGGGTCGATGGCCTCGCAGGTCGAGAGGTGCGCGTTTCGCGAAGTGGGCGCTCAAGGGGGTCGGATCATGGGGGCGGCGCAGGGTCAGCGGCAGGTGGCACCGGGCGCCTTCGGCGCTTTTGCCCGCTTCGTGTTCTGCGGCGGCGGGGTAGGGCTCGCTTCCAGCTTCGCCGTGGCCGCCCTCGCCTCCTGGATTCCCTGGGGGCTGGCCAACGCCCTGATCACCGCGGTTTCCACGCTCCTCGCCACCGAGTTGCACGCCCGCTTCACCTTCGGTGCAGGCGGACATGCGACCTGGCGCCAGCATGTGCAGTCGGCCGGGTCCGCGGCGGCCGCGTTTGCGGTGACTTGCGTGTCGATGCTTGTCCTGCAGCAACTGGTAGCGGCACCCGGTGCGCTGCTCGAGCAGGTCGTCTACCTGTCCGCCTCCGCACTCGCCGGTGTCGCGCGGTTCGCCGTGCTGCGCCTCGTCGTCTTTGCACGGAACCGCTCGCAGACCGCGGCCACCGTCCGCACCGCCCGGCCTGTACACGTGACCGTCACCCACGCCACAGCACCGGCCGACCCGGCGGCGCTCCACCGCGCTTGCTGAGCACGAGCTGATCGGATCCCTGCGGCGCTGGATCCGGGCCCGGACCTCGCAGTTGCCGGAGGATCCCGACGTCGCTTCCGTCGGCATCGTCTGCAAGGTCACTGGTGGCCGAGGGGACAACGTCGTGCCCTGCGCCACCAGCGCCTCCGGCCCGGCAGCGCGACCGCAGCCCCGTGTAATTACTCAGCGTTACTCGCCACCTGGCGGCAGCTATCCGAGAACACGGCCGCTTCAGCAGCAAGTCCACCTGAGCGCGGACGGTCTACCTGTGCCGTCGAGCAAGCCTCCAGCCCCCTACCGTTCTCCCCACCAAGTCCCCTACCGGCACGCGGTTTGCGGTGGGTCGTGAGGTGGGGGTGGATACGGTCCGGGCCGTCGTCGGTGAAGGGTGTGGCCCCCGAGTTCACAGGGTGTGGTGCAGCCAGCGTTGGATTGCGGTGCTGACGTCTGCCGGCAGGGCGCTGAGCTGGTCGATGACCGCGCGGTCTTCCGGCATCGGGGGGATACCGGCGGCGGTGAGCGTCGCATTCAAGGCAAGTCGCCGCTCGTCGCGTGGGGCGAGGATGCGGCTGAGGCGTTCGGCGGGGTTGGGCGGCGGCAGGAAGTAGTCCAGGTCGTCACCGGCTTGGACGGGAGTCGGCCAGGTGTTGTCACGGGGGTCCGGAGCGGCGTAGGGGTCAACGTAGGCGCCGGAACCGAGGTTGTCGTTGCTCCAGGGGGTCATCTCTGTCTCCCAACCGGGTGTTTTGCCAACTACCGGTCCAGAGCGCCGCGAGGGCCGCTTCGGTTGCGGCTGCGGCCGTATGTCACGCTGACGGCGCCTTCGGCGGCTGATCACCTGATGTGACCAGCAGGCGGCAGGCGGCGCCATATTCTCGGGTGGACGTGTTTCCTTGCACGCCGGGCTACATGACGGCCACGGCCTGCGGAGTCTTGCCGCTGCCTACGGTCGGCACCGTTGCCCGGCGGTCAGTTGGTCCACGTGCGGGCACCAGCTCCGGGGTCATGCCTCTTGCGGCGGCGCCGGAGCAGGCTGTTCCCCCTGCCTCCGGACTACGAAGACGATCCTTGGTTGAGAGCCTGATGGGAAGTCAGTGACCAAGGACGGCGGTCCCTGGAGATTGCCCCTGCTTCCCTGGCGGCGGCAACCGCGAGACGCCGCGTGCGTCTGCCGGACTGTCGAGCACCTCGCCTGGCACACGTCAGGAGATGGCCCGCAGGGTGCTGTGCCGACTCCTGTGGCGGAGTTGCTCGACGGCCTCGGCGGTCTCGTCGTCAGAGGGGAGAAGGACGGTCAACTGCTGCGAGTCAGTTGGGAGTTCGAGTGTTTCCCGCAGCAGCCGGAGCTCGCATCCGGCTGGATGGCTGAGTCGGAGGACTCCGCGTTGCGGAACGACGTGCCGGTTCAGGCGCCGGGTCAGTTCCGGGCCGGCAAGGGGTGCGAGTTCCGCGGTGAACCACTCGGAGCTCTCGACGGACGGGGCGAGCCACAGGTCGAATGCCTGCTCGTCGGCGACGTCGTCCCAGTCGGTGAAGAATGTGCGGGCGCGGGGGTCGGCGAAGACGTAGCGGGTGAGGTTCGGGGCTTCGGTGTCGAGCAGTCCGCTGCCGTTCGTCACCGACTGGTACGCGGAGGTGTGGGCGAGGATGTCACCCAGCCGGTTGGTCACCACGGCGATGCCTGGTTCGAGGAGGCGCAGTGTCTGCTGAACGGCGTCTCGCACATGCCGGGGCGGGGGTGCGGGTCGGGTGTGGGCGGTGCATTCTCCACCTGTGATCTTCGTGAGGTATCGCAGGTGGGCGCGCTCGGCGGGGGAGAGGCTGAGGGCGTCGGCGAGAGCGTTCACCACCGCCACCGAGGGATTGCGGTCACGGCCCTGCTCGATGCGGGTCAGGTACTCGACACTGATGCCGGCGCGCGCCGCGAGATCCGTGCGGCGCAGCCCCGGTGAGCGGCGGCGTCCTCGGTCCGGGAGACCGAGTGTCTCCGGCTGGACACTGTCGCGCTTGCTCCGGATGAAGTCTCCCAACGGCGTACCCATGTCTTGAGGATAGGGCGGGCCGGACCGGTCGCGGCGAGCTCAAGGGGGCCCTGCGGGGGCCAGCCTGAGCTCGGCCTGGCTGTGGCCGGGGGCGGACCCGATGGTGGTGGGCATGGAGAACAACACACACAAGCTGGTGGTCATCGTCGCGAGCGTCCGCGAAGGGCGGTTCGGTCCGGTGGTGGCGTCCTGGTTGGCTGAACAGGCCGACTCGCACGGCGGCTTCGACGTCGATGTCGTCGATCTGGCCGACGTCGAGATCCCGCTGTCCCTGCCCGCGGCATCGCCGAAGTACGCCGGCGACGAGTACCCCCGCCCGGCCGGGATGCGGCACCTGACCACCGCACTGGAGAGCGCGGACGCGTTCGTCGTGGTCACACCCGAGTACAACCACAGCTATCCCGCCTCCTTGAAAGCGGCCATCGACTGGCACTTCACCCAGTGGACGGCCAAGCCTGTCGCCTTCGTCAGCTACGGGGGCGCGGCGGGCGGCCGCCACGCCGTCCTGCACCTGGAGAACGTGCTGACCGAACTGCACGCGGTGACGATCCGTGACGGTCTCGCCTTCCCCAACTACTTCACGGCATGGCAGGACGGCCGTCCTCTCGACCCCGAGACCCCCGGGTACGCCAAGACGCTGCTCGACCAGCTGGCCTGGTGGGCGGGTGCGCTCAAGTCGGCACGCGAGGCCGCCCCTTACCCGGCCTGAGTGCCGCGACGACGCAGCACGCACACATGGGGCGCCACCAACTTGGGCCACGAGCAGACCGGCGAGCACGTGCAGATGAGCTCGTCGGCGACCGCTGGGAGACGTCGGCGGGGAGAAGGGGGCCTGCAGACCGCAGACGGCCCACCGCTTGGGGCATGGCCTATCAGATGCCGGTGAAGACGACGTGGGCTCGGGGACTCGCCGTCCGCGTTTGGCGTGACCTGGCCTATTACAGTATCCGCATGACGCCTGAAATATTGGCCAAGTTGGACCGGTACCGTGCGGAAATGGTGAGGCGGGATATCCCCTCCGGCGTCGTGGACCAGTGGCTAGGTGCCGCCCTCCCATGTGCGGCTCTGACGCTGGACGGGGACGGGCCCGTAGTAGGCCGCTATGGCGGGCCCGTGCTACTTCCCCCCGACGCCCCGGACCCCGAATTCCCGTTCCTCGCCTCGCTCAATTGCGCAGATCTGCCCGAAAAGGTGACGGGACTTCTACTGCCGCCCGACGGCCGCCTGCTGCTGTTCGCGTTCCCCGACCTGGACGGTGGTGGTCAAGTGATGTACGTCCCCCAGGGGGCGGTCGTCGAGGAACGGGCAATTGCCTTCGAGTACTACGACGAGGATCCGGATTGTCTGGAGATATCCGAGCAATATCCGCAGGGCGAACTGCGGATGGCCGCCGATGTGTCCCTGCCGTTCCACAGCTCGAAGGCAAAGGCCACCGACCACGGCTGGCAGGGCGAAGATCTTCCCTGGGCTCCCTATGCGAGCATCCACTCGGATTTGTGGAACATGGACGGCCGCGGATTCCCTCGCGGCGGGTGGGTGCAGGTGGGCGGGCACGCCCAGGAGGAATGCATGGATGTGAACCCCGTAGAGTCCGCTGCGATGTCCTCGGATGAGACCTGGGACCTCGAGGACTGGGTCCTGTTGGCGGACTGGCATCCCAGCATCGAGGGCAGGGAGGGATTTTCGCTTCACTGGGCGATCCGGAGGCAGGAGTTGGCCGCCCGGCGCTTCGAGCGGGCATCTGAGTCGATGCACTGGAATTCGTGAAGAGGACCCGCTGCCTGGAGGCGACGGTCTGAGCCAGATGTCCGATCGCGTGAGTACTTTGTGGCAATTCGCATCCAGCGCTGCCGCAAACAGACCGGCAAGCGCGAGAGCCGCGAGAGCGTCTACGCCGTTACCGGCTTCGACGCCCATCGAGCAGGCCCGGCCGAACAATCGGGCCAAGAGAGCAGAAGCGGTTCGATCAGCGCCCACAACTCGTCGTCCACGATCGACGGCCGAGTACTCACAGCGTCACAACGGCCAAGGCTTTCGAAGGCTGCCGGATCCTCCATTGTCCAGCAACGCGACTCCATCGGAACAGGGGCGTACCAGTTGTCGCTGAAGATCGCGTTGCTGGAGAACGTGGTTTCCTGTCAGTGCCGATGCTGGGCGGCCATCCACTGCCAGATGTGCGTTCCGTTGATGCTGGGGTCGTTGCGGGCGACGTAGATCCATGACCAGTGGCCGGCGAACCTGTGGCCGTTCCAGATGACCTGGTCGTAGAGCGTCATCAGCGAGTCGGGGATGAGGTCGTGCGCGTGGGCGGTGTTGGCCTGCGGGTCCACGGTGGTGTCGTCGCGGGAGGTGACGAGCCAGCTGGGGGTGCTGATCCTTGCCAGCTCGCTGTCGGGGATCAGCGGTGCACCGCCGGGCGGGAAGGACGTGACAACGCCGCAGATCGGCACGGCGGCGGCGAACAGGTTGGGATAGACGGTGGTCATCTTCATGGTCATGTAGCCGCCGTTGCTGCAGCCGGCGACGTAGATCCGGTCGTGGTCGATGCGGTTCCTGCGCGTGACGTCGCCGATGATCTCGCGGATGAGGGGGGCGAAGCGGGGGCCGTCCTGCATCCAGGCGGAGGTGCTTTGCGGGGCTAGGACGTAGGCGCCGTCGAAGATGCGTTGTGCCTGGGGGGTGGCGAAGCCCAGTGCGCCGCGGTTGGCTCGTAGCGTGGTCTCGTTGTCGTAGTAGTTGTCGGGTAGTGAGGCGCCCTCACCCCCGCCGTGCAGCCAGACGATCAGCGGGTGCTTGCCTCGTCGGGAGGCGCGGGAGCCGGTGGGTGAGTACAGCCGGTACTTCATTCCCGAGCCGGAGATGTAGGAGCTGAACGCGTCGACCTCGGGGTCCGACAGCCGACGGTTCTGCACGAAGTTCTTGATGGTGATCGGTCGTTGATCGCGTGAGACGATCGGGGCGCGCTGAGTGATGGTGTAGGCGAGGTCGAGCATGACGTTGCGGGCCCTGCCCCGGATGTAGCCGAGGGTGCCGCCGCCGGTCTGGCCCTCGGCATGGCTCAGGTCGAGGACGATGTTGCCGCGGTGGTCGAGCCGGACGGCGGTCACCGTGCGGTCGAGGTCGTACTCGCCGGAGATGGTGTCGCCGTCGGCGATGGGGATCGGGCTGGTGGCTTTGGCGTGCACGGTGAAGGTGGCGGTGGTCAGGCTGTCCGGGTCGATCGGGCCGAGCCGGGCGGTGTTGAGGGTGATCGCGGTGACCTGCTCGCCGCCGTCGAGCACCTGGGCGTTGAGGGTGAATCTCACGCTGGTGGTCGCACCGCCGTCGTCGGCATACGCGGTGACGCCGGGTAAGGAGAGGCCCAGGGTGGCGCCTGTGCCGGCGGCCAGAATGGTGCGACGGCTGGTGGGTGTTGCCATGCGGGCTCCCTGTGTAGTGGAGAGGCTCTATCTCGGCCCGTGTGCCGAACACGGCGGTGAGCGCCGCCAGTTGGCACCGGCCCTTCATGCTCAGGATCAGGATGGGAAGTGTCATGAGCAAGACATAGGCGAGCACCGCCGACACTTTCCCGGCGTCGATGCGTAGCGGACGGGCGCTGCTTCGGCACGTCTCCAGCCGTAATGGTCGGCCCTCGGGTCATGCGGCCCAGCAGTCCTCGAACGCGCTCGACGACCGGTCCGCCGACCACCGCTCCGCCCGCGGCAGTTACGGTTTCACCCGCGTCGATGATCCGACGGGTCCATGCCGGCCTCTCATCGGTCCCTGCGAACCCATGCCGAATCACCGGGCCTGCCCAGCCTCGCCTTCGCCCCCCCCACCGGCCACACGGCCGCCTTCAAGTCGCACGGAGGCCCCGACTTCTCCTACGACGCCTCTACTCTCGCCGAGGAATCCTGGAACGTTGGGCGGTCAAGGTCGACGAGGTCTACGACGGGGCCGACTCCTCCTACCGACGCGGCGGCTACGGCGTCAGGGTGGGAAGCCAACACCGACAACGCGCGCCGGCCCCGGGATTGCGTCGTCCAGGCGGAGTCCTCAACGTGCTCCACGCCGGCGGCTAGCGCGTTCCCGGCCTAGCCGACGAGTTCTCCACGGGCTTCGTTCTTCTTCTCCTCGTCGTAGCTGAGGGATTCGCCGCCTCTCTGCTCGCACCACTGACCGGGTCTCATCGGGCTGCCGTCGCACTCGACGGCGTCTCCGTTCGTGAGGGCCTCGGCGTTGATGAAGAACGTGGTCATGCCGACGATGAACAGAGCCCAGCCCAGGACCCCTAGCCAGGGCCGCCCTGAGCTGCGCATTCAAATGATCCCTTCCGCCCCAGCGCCAGAAGTCGACGCCCACGGGCCCACCGGCCCTCAGCCCTCTCGGCACCGCCCCCGCGTGACCGGCACCCTCGTACGGAACCCTGCCCCGAAGGTCGAAACCGTAGGTCACCCAGCGGGTTCGATACGAAGGACGGCGCCGACGTCGCGGATCTCGACGACCTCCAGGCTCATGGCGTCGTTGATGGTCGCGGCCGGGCCCTTGCCACAGCTGAGCCCGACGCCGCCGCTTCCGTTCGAGGACACACCGCCGCCACCGGAACAGCCCGAAACGCTGTAGCCCGACCCCGTCAGCGGCGCGACCATCTCGACCTCACCGTCGGTGATCGCCGTCACCTCGATCGGCCCGAGACCGTACTTCTCCGGCACTGTCACGACGTCCCCCACGGCGACCTCGATCTCACACGTCCCGTCAGCGCACGGTCCGGTCGGCGAAGGCGACAGCGTGGCCGACTCCGTGGCCGATTCCGTGGGAGTCGGCCGGGCAACCGACGCCGATGCCCCAGAGCCGGACCCACTGGGCCGCCCCTCGGCGGGGGACCCGTCCGAAGAATCCGAGGAACACGACATGAGAGCAGCGAACATGGCAGCGACAACAACGACGGCGACGACGGTGGACGATGTTCTACGCATCATGGCCGCCATTGAACCGCGCCACGACCGGGACCCCTCCCCGCCGTCCGGACGGGTACTCCTCCCAATTGGGATGACGTCAGCTGCTTACTCGACCCGGACCTGATGGGGTCCCTGCCGGATGTGCGTGTCCCTGGTGCTTCGGTGGACGACTGGCAGGCAGTCCTCGAACCGTGATCGGCCGAATGTCGTCTGGTCGCGAGCGTGTGCATGCCAATAGCCTGCGACCTTCGCGTTCTGGGGGGTCTCGTGAACGGTCTCCGTGCGGTCATTGTCTGCCTTGTGATCGCGTGTGCCGCGGTCGTGTCGCCGACCTCGGCCATGGCTGTAACGCCTGTTGCGGCTGAGGCCGCGAAGCCGAGCTGGTCGGCGCTGCCGGTGCCGGCGGCGGCCCCGCCGGTGACCGTGTCCGATCTGGCCGCCCGTGGGCCGGGGGAGGCGTGGGCAACCGGGTACGAGCACGCCGCCGATGGACTGCGGCCGATGCTGTACCGGTGGGACGGAACGGCGTGGAGCACGGACGCAACCTTCCCCGGCGCCGGTGAACCGGGCTGGCTCGGCAAGGTGCGGTTCGTCGGCGAGGAGGTGTGGATCTTCCACAACCGCGCGGGGACGGGGGAGATCCTGCGCCGGTCGGCGGCGGGGTGGAATGCCGTCCCGCTGCCGCAGACCCTGTGGACCTACCAGGACTTCACCGCCGTACCCGGCGGGGCGTGGGTGGTCGGCGAAGACGACACCGGGCTCAAGGTGTTGCACTACGACGGTTCCGGCTGGACCACACAGGCCACCCCGGACGGTGTGCTGTACGTGATGGGCATCAACGCGCGTACTGCCACCGACGCCTGGGCCTGGGCGGACACCAGCACCGGGTCCACCGTCCTGCGGTGGGACGGCACGGCATGGCAAGACGCGAAGGTGCCGCTGCCGCCGAACAGCAACGTGCACACGATCCTGCTCGAACCGTCCGGCCGGGTCACGATCGGCGGCAGCCAGTACACCGACGGCGTGGCCCGCACCTACCTGATGACCTTCAACGGGCGCGCCTGGCGCACCACTTACCCGCCGCTGGGCGACACCTACACCGAGGCCATGGTGCGCGGTCCGGACGGTGCGCTGTGGCTTCCGGTGCGCAGCGACCGCGCGTTCCAGTCGAAGTACGCACGGGTGGACGGCCCCCGCACCACCTTCTCGTACGGCCCTGAGCGCACGAACGCGATCGACGTCAAACCGCGTGCGCTGGCGAGGGCCGGGTCCGCACTGCTGTCCTTCGGGACCGTCGAGATCTACGGCTCGAAACCGAACCTGATGAGCGAGCGGCTGGGAGGCTGACCATGGCTCGCCGAATTCCCATGGCACGCAGACTTGTTGTCGCGGTCCTCGCCGCCGCCGTGACCGTCGTGACGGTCATGAGCTCGGCCGCGGCGGAGACCCTGTCCTGGCAACACGTTCCGGTCCCGGCACAGGTACGCCCGCAGGCGGGACTGAACGAGGCCGTGGCGTTCGGGCCGGACCGGGCGTGGGCGGTCGGTGCCGACGCCGTCGGTCGCGAGGCGCCGGGCTTCCCGCTGATACTGCGCTGGGACGGAACCGCGTGGCAGCGCCAGAGTCTGCCCGGGATCGGCTGGCAGGGAGAGCTCCTGTCCATCGCCGCGACCTCGCCGACCGCGGTCTGGGCGGTCGGCCGTGACTCGGCGGGCGGCGCCCACCTGCTTCGCTCCGACGGCGGCGCCTGGTACGAGAGCCGGTCGCCGCGCGGTGTCGTGCTGACCAAAGTCGTCGCCGGCGGCGGTGAGACCTGGCTGATCGGTTCGCGGGAGGGCACGCAGGTACTGCTGCGCTGGGACGGACGCGGCTGGCGGGACGTGCCGGTGCCGCCGGGATCCGTGTACGGCCTGCACATCCTGGCGGCCGACGACGTCTGGGCCGCGGGCGCCTCCGACTCGGGTGCTGCCGTTTCGCACTGGAACGGGCAGGTGTGGCAGCAGACGATCGTGGACGGGTTCCCGCGGTCGGCCGTGAGCAGTGTGCTGGCGGTCTCGCCGACGGAGGTCTGGGCGGGCGGCACGGCCGGGTTCGTCGGCGGCCCGCCGGGCCGGCCGATTCCGCCACTGCTGGTCCGCTTCGACGGGCAGGCGTGGAGCCGGGTGACCGTGCCCACCGATTTCGGCTCGATCAGCTCACTGGCGCCCACCGAGTCCGGCGCCCTGGCCTGGGTCTCGGTCGCCCGCTCGCAGAAGTGGGGTCCGCCGGGCAGTAATCCGCCGTTCGTCCCCGGGCCGGATTTCCTTGCCTGGAACGGAGAGTCGTTCACCGAGTACAGCGAACCGTCGGTGCCAGGGGAGGGTGACTCCTGGGTGCTGAGGCTGGCGCCGGTGCCGGGCACGGCGAAGGTGTGGTCCGTCGGCCGCGCCGACGGCCCCGAGGGCACCTTCGCCCCGCGCATCCTGCGCTTCGGCTGAGACGACGAACGGGGCCTCGTCCGAAAGAGTCCTCGCCCCGCCGGGCTGTCACTCCGTGTCGAAGTCCGTCCCCCGGGAGACCTCCTCCCACTCGGTGAGTTCGGCCCGCACGGAGTCCAGGTGTGCGGCCAGGAAGTCGACCGCGTCTCCGCCGAGGGCAAGGCGGAGCGGGGTCTTCTCGGCGTCCAGAGCCAGCCGGATCGCTGCCGCGGCCTTCGCCGGGTCGCCGGGCTGGCTGCCGCCGCTGCCCTGCACCATCTGCCGGGTCGCGCCGACCTTCTCCTTGTACGCCGGATTTTCCTCGGAGAAGTACGCCGCGCCCTTGCCGAACAGGTTGGTACGGAACGCTCCGGGCTCCACGATCAGCACCTTGATGCCGAACGGCGCCACCTCGTCGGCCAAGCCCTCCGACAGCTGCTCCAGCGCCGCCTTGGTCGCGCTGTACGCGGAGAACCCGGCGAAGGACAGCTGCCCTCCGAAGCTGCTGATGTTCACGACCGATCCGCTGCCCCGCTCCCTCATCTGCGGCAGCAGCGCCCGGGTCAGACGCGCAGGACCGAACACGTGCAGCTCGAACAGGTCACGCAGCTCCCGGTCGGTGGTCTCCTCGAACGCCCCCACCTGGGTGCGGCCGGCGCTGTTCACCAGCACGTCCACCCTGCCGTAGCGTGCTAGGACGTCGGCGGCCACCACATCGATCCGCTCGCCGTCGGTGACGTCCAGGCCGATCGCCTCGACGCGGTCAGGGTGCGCGGCAACAAGGTCGTCCAGCGCCTCGGTGCGCCGGGCGGTGCCGATCACCGTGTCACCGGCGGCGACCGCGGCCTCCGCGATGGCCCGCCCGAAACCGCTGCTCGCGCCGGTGACCAGCCAGACCTTGGAGTTCTCGCTCATCTTCGTCTCCCTCGTCAACTGCCGTTCGGGACTCTTCCGTCGACAGAGTCGATCCTTCGCCAGGTACCAGGGCGGCGTCCAAGACCCCTTGTGATAGCCATGAGTTATGGACGTCCATGGGCGTGATCTGCGCTACTTCACCTCGGTCGCCGAGGAATTGAGCTTCACCCGCGCCGCCGAGCGGCTGTTCGTCTCCCAGCCGGCACTGAGCAAGCAGATACGGATGCTGGAGAAGCAACTCGGCGTGGTCCTGTTCGAACGGGACCGGCGGACAGTGCGGTTGAGCGCCGCGGGGGAAGCCCTGTTACCGCACGCCCGCGCGGTGCTGGCCGCCTGGCAGGCCGCGGAGGCCGCGGTGGAGGAGGCGAAGACGGCCGAGCGGTGCACTCTGGTGATCGGCATGTCCACCAGTCCGGGCCGCGGGCTGCTGCCCGCTCTGCGGACCCGCCTTGTCTCCCGACATCCGGACGCGCGGCCTGTCCTGTGCCAGGTCAACTGGGCGGATCCCACTGCCGGGTTGGCGGATGGATCCAGCGACGTCGCCTTCGTCTGGCTGCCGCTGCCGGACGAAGACCGTTACCAGTACGCGGTGGTGGCCCGCGAACCTCGGCTGGTCGCGCTTCCGGACGGACACCCCTTGGCGGCGCGGGCCGCGTCCGACCCCGAGGGAAAGGTGGACTTCACCGACCTGCTGGACGAGCCCTTCCTCGCCCTCCCTACGGAGGCCGGCCCGCTGCGGGACTACTGGCTTGCCCTCGACGCCCGGGACGGCCGACAGCCGCGGATCGGCGGGGTGGTGGCCAGCGCCGAGGAGACCCACGAGGCGGTCGCCGGCGGTCAGGGCGTGGTGCTGCTGGCAACCGGCAACGCCCCACTGATCGTCCGGGACGAGGTGATCGCCGTACCGGTCCGGGGCATCTCCCCGTCCCAACTGGCGGTGGCCGCCTGTCAGAACGACAAACGGACACTGGTCCTCGCCTACCTCGCCGCGGCGCGGGAGGTCGGAGCCACGATCTGTTGATCAGCCGCTCAGAGCGCGGCGGATCTCGCCGGCTCTGCTCTCATGGCAGCCACCCCGGGCCCTTCTGCCGCGTCATGCGTACGTCGTCACTGGTTCAGGCCTCGGGGCGCAGGGCGTCCGAGATCTGCTTGGCCCCGCCGTGTGCGGTGAGGCCGCCGTCGACGGGGATCTCGGCGCCGGTGATGAACGACGCGTCGTCGGAGAGGAGGAACGTGACGAGCGGGGCGATGTCGTCGACGGTTCCGGTGCGGCCGAGCGGTGTCCCGCGAACGTTCGCCTCGCGGAACGCGGGTGCCGCGGAGGCGGTCATGTCCGTCTCGATGAAGCCGGGGTGGATGAGGTTCACGCGGATGCCACGGGGCCCCAGTTCCATGGCGGCGGTCCTCGACAGTCCGCGTAGCGCCCACTTGCTGGCCGTGTACGCGACCGGGTAGTGGGCGGTCAGCGCCGCTGACGAACCCACGTTCACGATCGACGCCCCCGGGCCCATCAGCGGGACCAGGTGCTGGATGCCCAGGAGCGGCCCGGTGACGTTGACCGCGTGGACCCGGGCCATGTCTTCGGGGCGTACGTCGTCGATTCGGGCACGCCAGGTGACGCCCGCGTTGTTGACCAGGCCGTGCACCTGCCCGTACACCTTGCGCAGTTCCGCGGCGAGCTCAGCCCAGTCGTTCTCGCTGGTGACGTCGAGGCGGTGGCAGCCGGGTGCCTCCGTCACGTCGGTGGCGATCACCTGGGCGCCCTCGCGGGTCAGTGCGTCGGCCTCCGCTGCGCCTTGGCCACCGGCCGCGCCCGTGACCACGACGACCTTGCCGAGCAGTGGCTTGGAGCGGAGGTCGGTCACGGCCGCTCCCGCGGGCGGCGCCGGGCGACGGGAACCGGCAGGGGGGCAGGGCCGGGGACCACGGTGTTGGAGACGGTGCCGATGCCCTCGACGGTGAGGGCCACGGTGTCGCCGGGCTTGAGCGGCACCGGGTCCTGTCTGCCTCGTACGCCCCACAGTTCGGCGAGACAGCCGCCGTTGCCGCAGGTCCCGGAACCGAGGACGTCCCCGGGCCGGACGACGGTGCCCCGGGAGGCGTAGGCGACCATCTCCTCGAAGGTCCAGCTCATGTTGGACAGCAGGTCCTCGCCGATCGTCTCGCCGTTGACCTCCGCCGTCAGCGCCAGACGCAGGAAACCGTCCGCGTCGCGGTACTTCTCCAACTCGTCGGCGGTGACCAGATAAGGCCCCAGTGTGGTGGCGGTGTCCTTGCCCTTGCAGGGGCCGAGGCCGACCTTCATCTCGGCGGACTGCAGGTCACGGGCCGACCAGTCGTTGAGGACGGTGTAGCCGACGATGTGGTCGCGGGCCTGCTCGGGGGTGAGGTCGCGACCCTCCTTGCCGATCACGGCGGCGACCTCCAGCTCGAAGTCGAGCACGCTCGACTCCGGCGGCATGGGGATGTCGTCGTGCGGGCCGTACATGGCGTAGGGGTTGCCGAAGTAGAACGTCGGGGCCGCGTACCACCGCTCCGGGACACCGGCGGTGCCGTCCACGGATCGCCGGACGCCCTCGACGTGCTCCTCGAAGGTGACGAAGTCCCGCATGGTGGGCGGCTGGAGCGGCGGCAGCAGGCGCACCTCGGACACGTGGGGACCGGCCGGGGTGGAGAGCAGCTCGGGGCCCGCGTCGAGCAACTCGGGCAGGCCGCCGCCCTCGGCGAGCAGTCCGGTCAGGGAGCGCACACCGGGCAGGGGGCGGAGCGTGCCGTCCTCGTGGACGACGGCCACCTGATGTCGGTTGTGGTGTTCGTACGTGGCGAGACGCATGGGAGAGGACCTGTCGGTGTGGAGGCGTGGTGCGGAAGCCGGGGACGCGGCGGCGGTCAGACCGGTGGGGCGACGAACACTCCGCGGTCGACGTCGTTGAACGACTCCTTGGCGACCAGCTCGTTCATCGGGTTCGCCGTGCCCCACTGGTCGGTGACCTCGGGCTTGGAGAAGTCGTAGACGTGGGGGTGCCAGGTGTCCTCGTCCAGCTCTTCCAACTCGGTGGTGTACTCGACCGTGTTGCCGTGCGGATCCAGGAAGTACGTGAAGGTGTTGTCGCCCGCCATGTGCCGGCCCGGGCCCCAGACCTTCTGGAAACCGGCCCGCATCACCCGGCCGGAACCGCGCATGTACTCGTCCAGGCCGCGCATCTCGAACGAGACGTGGTGCAGGGCGGTGTGCGGGCCCTGGGCGATGGCCATCGAGTGGTGCTGGTTGCTGATCCGCATGAAGTGCATGACCTCGCCCATGTGCGGCGAGCTCAGCGTGTCGGACAGGCGGAAGCCGAGGTGGCGCTCGTACCACTCACGCGTCCTGTTCAGGTCGGGGGAGTTGAGCACCACGTGCGACAGACGGACCGGGATCGACTCCTTCTCCTCGATCCTGCGGTGCTCTCGCGCCTCGACGTCGGCGGAGACCTCGATGGTGCGACCGTCGACGTCGAAGAAACGGAAGCCGTAACCGCCGCCGGGGGTGTCCACCTTGCCCGGCTGGGAGACCAACTGCACCTGTTGGGAGAGCAGTTGCTCGGCCAGGGTGTCGACGTCGGCCGGGCTGCCCGCCCCGTAGGAGACCAGGTCGAGGCGCTTCTCGTCGGCCTTGCGCAGCCGTACGACGTACTGTTCGGGGCTGCCCTCGGCGGCGAGGAAGGAGATGCCGGAGTCCTCGGCGACCTTGGTCAGGCCCCAGACGCCGGCGTAGAAGTCGAGTTGCTTGTCGTAGTCGGGCACGGCGAGGTCGACGTGCCGCAGATGGGTGAGCAGGCGGTTGCTCATGGGGGCCTCCCTCAGGCGAGGTTGAGCAGGGCAGCGGCGTTTCCGCCGCGGACGGAGTGGAAGTCGGCGATGGGCAGGTCCGCGGCGCGCAGCGCGCCCAGCGGGTCGTCGGCGCCCATGTCGAACGGGAAGTCGGAGCCGAGCAGGACTCGTCCCGGGCCGGCGGCGCGGACCAGCTCCCGCAGTACATGGGGGTCGTGGACGAGGGAGTCGAAGTACAGCTGCTTCAGGTAGCTGCTCGGCTCACGGGCGCAGTCCCGGGCGTCGGGGCGGGCCCGCCAGGCGTGGTCGGAGCGGCCGATGTGAGTGGGGAGGTAGCCGCCGCCGTGCGCCGCGATCAGCTTCAGGCCCGGATGGCGGTCCAGGACACCGGAGAAGATCAGATGCGAGAGGGCGACGGCGTTCTCGGTGGGCTGGCCGACCGTGTTGGACAGGTACCACCGGTCCAGGCGCTCGTCGAGTGTGCAGCCGAACGGGTGCAGGAAGACCAGGGCGCCGGTCTCCTCGGCGCGCGCCCAGAAGGACGCGAGCCGCGGGTCGGAGAGTTCCACCTCCCGTGTCCCGCCCCGCCCCGGCGCGTGTGAGGAGATCTCCACGCCCCTCAGCCCCTGGTCGAGTGCGTGGTCGAGCAGCGCGACGGCGAGCTCGGGGTGCTGGAGCGGGATCAGACCGAGGCCGTGCAGTCGGTCCGGGGCCTTGGCGCAGTGCGCGGCTGTCCCCTCGTTGGCCAACTGGCAGACCCGCTCGGCCAGTTGGGGCTCGGCCCAGTAGTGGTAGTGGCTCGGTGAGGGGCTCACCAGTTGGACGTCCACGCCGGTTGCGTCCATGGCCGCCAGGCGCACGGAGACGTCTATCAGTTTCGGGACCCGTGCGCCAACCATGGGACCGTTCACGGCGAGGGCCGCCGAGCCGTTGCGGCGGGCGTCGAGGCCCTGGGCCTCGACGAGGCCGGGCCGCCCGGCGACGGCCTCCTCGACCTCCGGCAGCAGCAGGTGGGCGTGAACATCGATCGTCGGTATCGAGGGGGGCTCGGTCACGGGAGTTCCTTGAGCGCGTTCAGGGTACGGCCCATCAGTCCGGGTACGTCCGCGTCGCGCACCCCGTCGAGCAGCCACTGGCCGAGCTGGACGGAGGCGTCGACGACCATGCGTACGCGGGGCAGCCGTCGGGCGTGGTAGTCGGCGAGGAGCTGCTCGTCCCAGGCGTCCCTGTTGGTCAGTAGTTCGGCGAGGACCAGGACGTCCTCCAGGGACATCGCGGCGCCCTGGGCGAAGGTGGGCGGGCAGGCGTGGGCGGCGTCGCCGACGAGCACGACCCGGCCGCGGTGCCACGGGCCCTCCACCAGATGCCGGTCGAACCAGGTGTAGTTGACGGCCTTCGGGTCGGTGAACGCGGAGCGGAGCTCCTCCCACACTCCGCCGTAGCCCTCGCTGAGCGCCCGCATCTCGTCGGCGTACGCGTCCGGGTTCAGCGAGGCCCGGTCGCGGGCCGGTTCGACGAGGTAGGTGTAGACCGTGTCCTCGCTGGTCGGGCAGTACCCGGCGATGAAACAGCGGCCGCCGTAGATCATCTCGGTGCGGCGGACACCGGTCGGGCGGGGCGCGGGGGCGCGCCAGATGCCCATGCCGGTGGGTTCGGGTCTGTCGGTGATGCCGATCATGGAGCGGGTGGTGGAGTTGAGCCCGTCGGCGCCGACCACCAGGTCGTAGCGGCGGTCGGTGCCGTCCGAGAAGGTGACGTCCACGCCGTCGTCGTCCTGCTGGAAGGCGGTGGCGGTGGTGCCGAGGCGGACGTCGGCGCCGGAGGCGCGCACCTGGTCGATGAGGAGCTGTTGGAGCCTGGGCCGCCGCATACCGATGTGGGCGGGCAGGTCGTCGCCGCCGGTGCGGAGTTCCTCGTGGGCGTGCAGCACGGTGCCGTCGGGGGCGAGAATTGCGACGCCGTCGGCGGCGTATCCGTCCTTCTCGATGCCTTCGAGGATTCCCACCTCGCGCAGCACGCGCAGCGCGTTGCCCTGAAGGGTGATGCCGGATCCGGCGGAGGCCTTCCAGTCGGGGCTCGCCTCGACGACGTCGACGGTGATCCCGGCCCGGCGCAGCAGGATGGTCAGGGCGTTTCCGGAGGTGCCTCCGCCGACGACTAGAACGATGCGGGTTCCCCGAGCCGGGGGACGGGGGAGGGTCGGGCTGTCAGCCATGTCGGGGGTACCTCCAGGGAGTGGGCCGCGCGACCTCGGGCGGCGGGGGTGTGGCTCTTGTGCGGGGCCCGGCGACTGCGCGGGCTATTTCACTGCGACGGGATTGACCGGGGAGCCGACGGCACCGGTGATGGGCAGCGGCGCCGCGGTCAGCCAGAACTCGTACACGCCGTCGCTCGCACAGTCCGCTGCGAGGGCGTCGAGGTCCCACATCTCGCCGATCAGCAGGCCCATGTTGGGGATGACGATCTGGTGCAGGGGCTGGAAGGCGTGCTCGAACTCGTTCGGCCGGACCTCGAAGCCCCAGGTGTCGGTGGCGATCGCGGCGATCTCGCTGCCGTGCAGCCAGTCGGCGGTGGTGAACGACAGGCCGGGCGCGGGGCCGCCCGCGTAGTCGCCCCAGCCGTCGCGCCGGGCGCGGGCGAGGTGTCCGGTGCGGACCAGGACGATGTCGCCGCGGCCGACGCTCACGCCGTGGGCCTCGGCGGTCGCGGTCAGGTGCCCCGCGGTGATGGCGAAGCCGTCCGGCAGCTCCGGTTCACCGTCGTCGTCACCGATGATCCGGGCGACATCCAGCAGCACTCCCCGCCCGGCCACGTACGGGGCCATGTGCTCGATGCCGGTGACCAGGTCCCCGTCGGAGGTGACGACCTTCTCCGCATCGCGTCCGTTCCAGGCCTTGCCGTGGTCGAAGATGTGCCCGAGGCCGTCCCACTGGGTGGAGCACTGCAACGGCATCGTGATCACGTCGTCGGCGCCGCCGATGCCGTGCGGGAGGCCCTGGTTGCCAAGCGCCGCATCGGTGCCCGTGTCGAGCATGGTGTGCACGGGGTTGGTCCGCCGGCGCCAGCCCTTCTGTGGGCCGTTCATGTCGAAGGACTGCGCGAGCGAGAAGCTGACGCCCCGGCGTACGAGCGCCGCGCCTTCGCGCCGCTTGGCCTCGTCGAGGAAGTTCAGCGTGCCGAGCACGTCGTCCTCGCCCCAGCGTCCCCAGTTGGAGTACGTCTTGGCGGCCTCGGCGATGGCGCCTTCCGGGTCGTGGCGGTCCAGGCTCATGACTTCTCCTCCACGCAGCGCGTACGTTGCGCACCCAGGCCGGTGATCGAACCCTCCATGACGTCGCCGTCGCGCAGCAGCCGCCCCCAGTGGATGCCGTTGCCGGCCGGACTGCCGGTCAGCACCAGGTCGCCGGGCAGGAGCCGGGAGGTCTGGGAGATGTACGACACCAGGCGCGCGATGCCGAAGAGCATGTCCTTGGTGGACTCGTCCTGCATGGTGTCGCCGTTCAGCTTCAGAGTGACCCGAAGGTCACCGGGGTCGGCGATGGACTCGGCGGGGACTATCCAGGGCCCGAGCGGGGTGAAGCCGGGGGCGTTCTTGCTGCGCAGCCAGTCGGTGCCGATGGCGGGCATGTCGCGGCGGAAGACGGTGGCGCGGTCGGTGAGGTCGTTGGCGATGGTGTAGCCGGCGACGTACTCGATCGCGTCCTCGACGGACACCCGGTGGGCGGGCTTGGCGATGACGGCCGCCAACTCCAGCTCCCAGTCCGGCTTCTTCGCCCAGGAAGGGAGTACGACGTCGTCGTACGGGCCGGCGATGGTGCTGGGCAGGCCGATGAACACGTACGGCAGGTCCTCGGCGGCCCGCCGGTCCATGACCGCCGCGATCTCCGCGCGTGCCTCCTCGACCGTGCGCGGGTCGTCGGGGGAGCGGTGGGCGACCTCCAGGTCGATCACGTGCTGGCGGTAGTTGGCGCCGGACTGGAAGATCTGGCGGGGCTCGACGGGGGCGTGCACGCGCAGACCGTCCAACGGGCGCCACTCCAGGGCGTCTTCGTTCGCGAGCGTGTGCAGGACGGGCAGGGTTTCCTCCCACCGCTCCAGCACGGCGCGCATCCCGGAAGGCGCCGAGGCCAGGGACTTGCCGAGGTGCAGGACCCGGTCCTTGACCAGGAGTCCGGGGAACGGCTCCCGGTCCGGAAGCGAGAACGTGCCGAGCGCGAAAGGGCCTGCGGATTGCACGAGTGTTGCCATGAGATGTCCTCCCGTGGAGTTGCGGTCTACTCTGGCCCCGCTGGGCGAATCACGGAAATCAATCCTGTGGATGCGCCTTATCCATGGCGTGGATGACTATTGCTTGCATGGGTGGTGCCTGGTGAACCTGTCCCGACTCGACCTGAATCTCGTGATCGCCCTGCGCGCGCTGCTGGAGGAGCGCAACGTCACCCGGGCCGGCGAGCGCATCGGGCTGAGCCAGCCGGCGATGAGCGCGGCGCTGTCCCGGTTGCGCCGCCATTTCGACGACGAGTTGCTCGCCCGGACCGGCAACTCCTACGAGCTGACTCCGCTCGGCACCGCGCTGCGGGACCGCAGCGCCACCGCGTGCGACCTGCTGGAGCGCGTCTTCTCCAGTCAGGCCGACTTCGACCCTGCCGCGGAGACCCGTGAGTTCACCCTGCTCGCCTCCGACTACGGGGCGGCCGTGTTCGGTGCCGCGCTCGCCCGCGTCCTGCACCACGAGGCGCCGGGCATCCGGCTCACCTTCCAGCACCCGGCGCCCTCGGTTGTGGAGAACACGGCCACCGTGCTGAGCACCGTCGACGGACTGCTGATGCCGCACGGCGTCATCGACGGCTTCCCGGCCGTCGACCTCCACCAGGACCGCTGGTTGTGCCTGGTCGCCGACGACCACCCCGAGATCGGTGACGAACTCACCCTCGATCAGCTGGCCCGTCTGCCCTGGGCCGTCTACCAGCGCCCCTACGACGCCCCGGCCGCCCGCCAGCTCAGCATGCTCGGCATCAGCCCTCAGGTGGAGGTCTCCGTCCAGACCTTTCAACTGCTGCCGCACATGGTCGAGGGCACCCGCCGGGTGGCGATGATCCAGGAGCGCCTGGCACGCAAGGCGGTCCGCTCCGCCGCAGTGCGCGTCCTGCCCTGTCCCTTCGAGGCCGTACCGGTGCAGGAGGCGATGTGGTGGCACCCGGTGCACGCCCAGGACGCGGCCCACATCTGGCTGCGGCGGAAGGCGGCGGAGGTGGGCGCGACACTGACAGGCCATGGCACGGACGAGGCAGGCCACGGCACGGACGGGGCCGTGCGCGCCGGACAGGGCGCGGGGTCGATGCCGGGCCTGCTCTGAGCCTGGCCCGGCGGCAGCCGGTGGTCGGTGGCCTGGCAGAACTGGACGGAACGGCAGAGTGGATCCCGTACGTGTCGGCCTCGTTCTCGTCCGGTACGACGGCAATGTCGGCACGCGCGACGGGGCAGGGGCACCGCCTTCGGCACCCTGCCCCGTCGGCTTCCGTGGCTTCAGGCCAACTGCTCGGGCAGTGGCCGGGGATCCGCGGCGCCCGCGCGGCGCCGGGCACCCGACAGCCCCGCCGCGACGACCGCGGCGGCCAGGCCCAGCACACCCACGGCCCCCGCCAGACTGCCTACCGCCGACTCCAGGGCGAGCAGCACCAGCGGGCACACGAACTCGCCGCCGAAGAAGGCCGCCATCCACAGCCCTGTGCCACGGCCGCGATCCTCGAACGCCAGCCGGGACATGGCACTGGTGAGGAGGGCGGGCAGCAACATGCCCGTACCCAGACAGTTGATCACCGCCCCCACGACCACCAGTGGGGCGTTGCCCGCGAGGAACACCACCGCGAAGCCGACCGCACAGAGCGCGAGAACGGCCGGCATCATCGGGTCGGGGGAGCGCTTCAGCCGGGCGAAGGTGACGGCACCGGCCACGGTGGCGGCACTCGCGATCGCGGTGGCCATGCCGATCACCCCGGTGTTCTCCACACCGATGTCGTCGAGCAGGTAGGCCATCTCCACCGGGACCGTGTAGAAGACCATCGCGCCGAAGAAGGTGAGGGCACAGATCCCCGCCAGCTGCCGCCAGGGAAACGGACGTCGGGCCGCTGCCTCGGCCGTTTCGGTCTCGGCCCGGGCGCTGCTGGCGGCGGCGCGGGCCGCAGGGCTGGGCAGAGCGGTGGCCATCAGTGGGGCGAGCACCAGGCTCACGGCGTAGACCCAGAAGGGCAGGCGCCAACCCGCCGCGCCCAGAGCGCCGCCGACCACGAAGAAGGCGGTGGCCGACGCGGAGGCGCACATGGTCTGCAGGGCGAGGTACTTCACACGCTGGTGACCGGAGTAGTAGTCGCCGATCAGCGTCGTGCAGCAGGTCATGATCGCGGCCTCGGTGACGCCGACAAGTGCGCGGCTGGCGATGATCGCGCCCAAGGAGTCCAGCCAGAGTGGTGCCGTGCCGAACAGGGCGTACAGGACGGTCGCCACGATCAGCAGGCGTTTGCGGCCGAGCCGGTCCACGATCACGCCGGCGAACGGGGCAAGCAGCGCCAACGACAGCGCGGGAACGGTCAGCGCGAGGGGAACCAGCGCCTTGGCCCCCGGGACCGACTCGAAGTGGTCCTGCATCTTCGGCAGCACGGGGGCGATCAGCACCGCGCCCAGGATCGGCAGACAGCTGCCCGCCATCAGCAGGGTCACACGCAGCACATGGGCCGGGCCCGAGACGGCGACGGGTGACGGTGCGGCGTCACCCACCGTCGCGGGGGACGGGGACACGGAACCAGGCATGGCGACTCCAGGGGACGGTGTACGGGAGCGGGCATGCCTTTCACGGGCGCCTGCGGCACACGGCATGCTGTGGACGGCCGCATGTCGGCGGCTGGGCCGGACAGCGGCATGCGGGTCGGGACGACTGTGGGTTGTCGCTACCCGGGACGGGACGACACGGGTTGTCCCTACCCGGGACGACTATGGGTCGGCGGGCGCCCGGTCGCCATCCTCCGCGCGATCCGAATCCCGTATCCGGCTCATCCACGCCGTGGATGCGCTGCATCCGGGTCCTGGCACACTCCGCGCCTCGGGCCACGACGTGGACATGGAGCGAGCGGGTCCGCCGCCGCTGTCACGGTGGGCCCGCTCCCGGGTGGTGTGAGCAGCAGTCAGAAGGCTCCGGGGCTGCGTCCGAGGGTGTCCGTGGGGTCGCCGGGGTCGGAACCCTTGACCTGGCCGAAGTACAACTCGACCTGGGAGCGGAAGCGTTCGACGGACGCGCGGTCGGACATGAACTTCGCGAACGCCGTCGGGTCGGTGTTCTTGTACGAGGCCAGCGGTTTGAGGCCGGTCGGCGGGCTGACGTCCTCGCGGACGCACCAGGTCCAGGTGGCAATGGCATTCTTCTGCACGGTCCGGGAGCCGAGCCAGCTCATGAAGAGCTTGGCGCCGGCCTTGTGTGGGGCGTCCTTGAAGATGGCGCCGCGCTGGGCCCAGGAGTTGAAGCGCTCGGTGTCGGAGAAGACCTGTGTGCCGTTGGGGCGTGCGTCGCCGCCGACGGCGATCGAGGCGAGGTAGTCGCCGCTCGCCACTCCGGCGGCGGAGCCGGGCACGCCGCGGATCAGCTTGGGGTTCTGCTCGACCAGCTGGGCCAGGTAGTTCCACCCGTACTTGTCGACGAGCTGCTTGTAGCCGAACAGCACGGCGTCGTCGTCATTGGGGTAGGTCAGGACCAGCTTGTTCTTGTACGCGGGCTTGAGCAGGTCGGTGCCCTTGAAGTCGCCCGGGTTCGCCGGGAGTTGCTTGCTGTTGACGACGTAGGAGAAGGCGCCGTAGAAGACGCCGGTGTAGTAACCGTCCTTGTCCTTGGCGTTGGCGAAGACCTTGTCCCAGCCCACCGGCTTGTACCGGAGCAGGTTGCCCTGCTTCTTCCAGCGGTCGAAGTCCTGGGCGGTCTGGAGGATGGCGGCGTCGGCGACGAGGCCCTCTGTGGCGAGCTGGTTGTCGATCCGGGCGTCGTGGTACTTGCTCAGGTCGGTGACCAGGTTGAGCTTCACATCGGGGAACTGCTGTCGGAACGCGGTGGCCAGGCTGTCCCACTGGCCTGGAGCGTCGCCGCCCATGTAGACGGTGACCTTGCCGCCCTCGGCCTTGGCCTGCCGGTAGAGGGCATCGAGCTGGTCCTGCTCGCTCATGGGCGCGTGGTGGTGCGTGGGGGCATCGGCCATGGCGGTCGTGGAAGCGGCGCCCAGGGTCAGGGCCACGACGACGGCAGTGGCGCTCAGCGCCTGCTTCTTGCTGATTTTCACGAGGTTTGCCCTTCGCTCTATACGTTTGAACTCTCAAACGTTTCGATGAGGGGCACGCTAGTTCGTTTGAAACTTCAATCGCCAGTGAATAGGGTGTGACCATGACCACTTCGCCACGCTGGCTCGACAGCGAGGAGCAGCGGGCCTGGCTGGCCTACATCGACTTCTCCACGCTCCTGGCCGATCACCTCAACCGACAGCTCCGCAGGGACGCGGGGATGACGCATGCGGACTACAGCCTGCTGGCCCATCTCTCCACGGCTCCGGACCGCACGCTGACCATGTCCGAGCTGGCCGAGCGACTGAAGGTCACCCGCAGCCGACTCACCCATGCGGTGACCCGCCTCCAGGAGGCCGGCTACGTCAGCCGCCGGGAGGATCCCGGCAACCGCCGCAACCAACTCGCCGCCCTCACCCCGCAGGGGCTGGAGCTCCTGGAGCGTGCGGCCCCGGGCCACGTCGAGGCTGTACGCCGCGCGGTCTTCGACACGCTCACCCCTGAGCAGGTGGGCCAGCTCGCCGACATCGGCGAGGCGATCAACGCCGCACTGCAACGCATGGACGCGGGCGGCGACGACCAGGAGCCACTGCCTTGGCGCCGACGGTAGGGCGGCGTTCGTCAGGCACGACCGGACCGGTGCCCGGGCTGCGGACAGCGCGCGGTTGAAGCCGACACGAGGACGATGGCCGACACGAAGACGACGGCCGGCGCGAGGCCGGCCGTCGCGGTGGGCATGTCGCCGGGGCGGCACACCTGATGGGTGGTGCGCAGAGGTCGTACAGGGGGCGCCGGACCGACTGTCAGGGGGCTACGGCGCGGCCGGTCTGCGGGGAGATCCTGCCGGCGCACAGGCCGCGGGCGGTCAGCCCCTGCGCGATACGGGGGATCGCGGCCCGCGTGTTGGCGGACCAGTCGTGCATGAGGATGATCTGCCCGTTGCTGAGGCGCCCGGCGGCCTGCACGATGGCATCCGCGCCGGCGCCGTTCCAGTCCTGTGAGTCCACGTCCCAGATGATCTCGGTCAGACCGTACTTGGCCTCGACTGCCTTCACCGTCGAGTTGGTCTCGCCGTACGGCGGCCGGAACAGTTTCGGCGTACCGCCGCCCGCGGTCGCGATCGCCTGCTGGGTCCGGGAGATCTCCGAGTCGATCTGCGCCTGGCCGAGTTGGGTCAGGTGCGGGTGGGTGTAGCTGTGATTGCCGACCCACATACCGGCGTTGACCTGTGCCTGTACCTGGGACGGGTTGGCGGCGGCGTACTGCCCCTGGTTGAACATCGTGGCCCGCAGCCTGTTCTGCGTGAGCGCGTTGAGGAGGGCCGGTGTGTTGCCGGACGGGCCGTCGTCGAAGGTGAGCCCGACGTATCCGTTGCAGGCGGCGGCCTGCGCCGGGGCGGCGTTGACGGTGAGCGTGCCCGCGGCGACCAGTGCGACGGCGGCGAGCGTCGTCGGCAGGGGATGTAACGCGAGACGTGTTCGGGTGCTCATGCCGAGACCGTGATGTTGGAGCTGCCGCTGCTCTGGTACCCCTCGGTCGCGAGGATCATGTAGTAGCTGAAGCTGCCGAGGCGCATTCCCGCTCGCGCCCAGGCGTCGAAGTGGTTGCCGGTGGTGATGGTGCCGCCGGTCCTCTTCGACTGCCGGACACTCCAGTACTGGTTGAAGGTCTTCGTGCCTTCGACCGACGGGGCGTTGTACCGCGTCGTCTGGTAGAGGTCGTACGTGCCGCCGTCGCTGGTGACAGTGCCCTTGTACGTTCCCGTCGGCCGGTAGGTGCCCCAGTTGTCGACGATGTAGTACTCGACCAGTGGGTTGGACGTCCACCCGTAGAGGCACAGGTAGGCGTTGCCGGACGGGCTGAACGAGCCCGAGTAGGACACGGTCCTGCGGCCGCCGTTGCTCCAGCCCTTGCCGGCGACGAAATTCCCGGTGTTCCTCCAGGTGGTGCTGTAGCTGCCGCCGGAGCTGAGGTTCATGGAGACCGTGCCCTGCGCGTCGGTCCAGAACGAGTAGTAGTAGCCGTTGTTGGTACCGGTCTGGTTCGTGGTGACGACCGTGTCGGCGCGGGCTGTGCCGGGCAGGGCCAGCGCGGTCGCGGCGCCCAGCATCATGGCGCAGGTCTGCCTACGGCTCGGTTGTGCAGGTAAGAGGTTCATGTGCGGGTTTCCTCCGTCTTCCATGGGCGGGGGTTTGGTCGAACAGTGTTGACCTGCACTCGTCAAGCGTCAATAGTTTCGCCCCTGATCGCGAAACATTCGCGGAGGATCTAGATGTCTATGACCGCGATAATGCCAGGTGGTGGCCATCAATTGGTTCGCCGATGCCGTCATGGCGGTGATGTCTGTTCACCAGAGATCAAATAGATGGATTGCGGCTTCGAATGTTTCGAACGCCTCCACCTCAACGGGATCCTCCTGGAGGATGCTTTGGCGGAAGACGGCCTGCGGCCCGATCTGACTCTGTGGTCGGGGTAGTGAGGCGTGATGCGCGCGCTCGGCTGGCGAGTTGTGGCAGCGACTGCGAGTGGCACACTCTCGGCGCCACGCCTGGAGTGGGCGGGTGTCAGTGCCCGTCGGCTGTGTCGGCCTCGCTCGGCACGCGATCGCCCGGTCAGGTTCCTGCTGCCGGACGGGTGGCGCGGTTTCGTGGCCGAGACGTGGTCAGTCCGCTCTCCACGGCGGTGAGCAGGGCGAGAGCGGCGTCGAGGTGTTCGGTGTCGTGGTTGGCGGCGTCGGAGACGGCCGTGGCCCATTCCCGGCGGACGAGGGCGTAGTTGGTGCGTCCGAGTTCGGTGGCGTGGACGGTGACGCCGCGGCCGTCGCCCGGGTCGGTGCGTCGCTCGACAAGGCCCTTGCGCTCGAGTCCGCCCAGGACGGTGGAGAGGTTGGTGCGTTGCAGCCCGGTCGCGTCGGCGATGCGGCTGGGCGGGGCGTCGGGCTCGCGCTGCAGGTAGCGCATCACCATGCCCTCGGACGGTGAGAGGGGGATGGCTCTCTCGTCGGCGTATCCGCGAAACTGGACCTCCCGGCTGATGATCAGCACGAGATCGGCCAGTTCGGCCCACCGCCGCTCGTGGTCCGGTGCGGCCGTCGAGTTCGTCGGGTGCGCTTGGTCCTCCATCACGGCTCCAGGGTACGGGGTTGTCCGGTAGTAGTTATGGGTGCATACTCGTTATCAGCTCATAGTTATAGTCTCATAACTACAGTCTTCTGGGGGCTGTCATGACGACAAGCACTTCCTCGCGGCATACCGGGGCTGCGGCACGTTCCCCGCATGCCACGGCCCACGCCGGCGGCCTGCACCCGGCCGGGGTGTTCATCCTGCTGGCCGGCGCGTTCCTGCCGATCATGGACTTCTTCATCACCAACGTGGCCCTGCCCAGCATCAACTCCTCGCTGCACGCCTCCGCCTCGTCGCTGGAGCTGGTGATCGCCGGGTACGGCGTCGCGTACGCGACCCTGCTGGTCCTCGGCGGCCGGCTGGGCGACCGCTACGGCCGTCGGCGTATCTTCCTGGGCGCGCTCGTGGGCTTCGTACTGGCCTCGCTGGCCTGCGGTGTCTCCCCGAGCGTGGGTGCGCTGATCGCGGCCCGCATCGTCCAGGGCGCCACCGCCGCCCTGCTCATCCCGCAGGTGCTGGCGACCTTCCATCACGCCCTCGAAGGAGAGCGCAAGGCTCGTGCCGTGGCCCTTTACGGGGCGACCTCCGGCATCGCCGCCGTGGTCGGACAGTTGGTGGGCGGCCTGCTGGTCAGTGCCGACATCGCCGGCACCTCCTGGCGTCCGATCTTCCTGGTCAACGTACCCATCGGCGTGGTCGTCCTGATCGTGGCGGCCCGTATCGTGCCCGATACCCGCTCGCACCACCCTGTCGGTATCGACCTGCCCGGCACCGTGCTGTTCGCCGCCACTCTGACCGCCCTGCTGGTGCCGCTGACCGAGGGGCACTCCCTGGGCTGGCCCTGGTGGACCTGGCTGATGCTCGCCGTCGCAGTCGTCCTCGGCGTCGCCACCTACGTTGTGGAGAAGCGCACCGAGCGGCGCGGTGAGGTCCCGCTGCTGCCGCCGTCCCTGCTGCGCCTGCCGTCGATGTCCCGCGGCCTGGCCATGGTCTTCGTCTTCAGCATCGGTTTCGGCGCGTTCATGTTCGTCTTCGCTCTCACCGTCCAGAACGGTCTGCACGTCGACGCCCTGCACAGCGGGCTGGCGATCCTGCCGATGGCCCTGCTCTTCTTCGCCGGTTCACTGGTCGCGCCCCGCCTGATCACACGGTACGGGCGGGCGGCACTGTCCTCCGGCGCCGTCGTCCAACTCGCCGGAATCGTCTCGCTGGTGGCGGTCCTGCTCGGGAACTGGCCGCACGTCAGCCTGTGGGCGATGGCCGTGCCGCTGGCCCTGGTCGGTGCCGGACAGTCGATGCTGTTCGCCGGCCTGTTCCGCAGCGTGCTCGCCGACGTTCCCACGCACATGGCCGGTATCGGCAGCGGCGTGCTGATCACCCTGCAGCAGAGCGGACTGGCGCTCGGCGTGGCCACCCTCGGCACCCTCTATCTGGCGCTGGCCCCGCACAACGTCGCCCACGCCTTCGCCGGAGTCGAGTACGTGCAGATGGGCATCGTCGCCCTGCTCGCGGTCGGCGCCGCCGCCCTGCCGCGCTTCGACAAGGCCACGCCGGCCGCCACTCCCGTCGTCGACGCCTGAACCCGCCCTCACGAAGATCCGCCCTTATGAAAGGGAGCAGTGATGAGTCTTCTCGACTTGTCGCGATGGCAGTTCGCCATCACCGTGATGTTCCACATGACCTTTCCGGCGATCACCGTCGGTCTGTCGATCTTCCTGTCGGTCGTCTACGGCCTGTACTGGCGTACCGGCAGGGCGGTCTACCTGCAGATGTTCCGGTTCTGGCGGCGCATCTTCGCCGTGGGCTTCGCGATCGGCGTCGTCGCCGGCGCCGTCATCACCTTCCAGATGGGTCTCAACTGGGGTGTGTACGGCGCGAAGACGGGCCCGATCATCGGGCCGATCATCGGCATGGAGGTCGTGACGGCTTTCTTCGTCGAGGCCGGTTTCATCGGTGTCCTGCTCTACGGGGACGGCCGCGTTCGCAGGGGCACGATGTTCGTGTCCACCGTGATGGTGTCGGTGGGTACCGTGCTGTCGTCCACGTGGATCATCGCGGCGAACTCGTGGATGCAGACTCCCGCCGGATTCAAGGTCGTCCACGGCCAGTTCGAGCCCACGGACTGGATGCGCGTCATCTTCAACCCGTCGTTCATCTGGCGCTGGCCGCACATGCTGGCCGCCGTGCTGATCTCGGCGAGCTTCTTCGTCGCCGGGATCTCGGCCTGGTACCTGGTCAAGGGGCGTGCGAAGGGCTTCGCCCGCCGCTCGATGTCGATCGCGCTCGGGATCGCCGCGCTGCTGATGCCCGTTCAGCTCTACCTCGGCGACAGTGTGGCCGGGCATGAACTGCCCCGCCAGCTTTCCAAGTTGGAGGCGATCGAAGGCAACTGGGACAACGGTGACACCGGCTTCGTCCTGTTCTCCGTTTCGGACCAGCAAGCCGCGCGGAACATCGCCGAGCTCGACATTCCCTGCCTCGGCAGCTACATCGCCAAGGACCTGACCTGCAAGACGGCCATGCCGGGGCTGAAGCTCACTCCGGCCGCCGAGCGGCCGGACATGGCCGCGACCTTCTGGGGCTTTCGCGTCATGTTCCTGGCGGCCGTGCTGATGTTCGGCACGGCGTTCGCCGCGACGGTCCTGCGCATGCGCAACCGTCTGTGGACCGCGCGCCGCTTCCACCGGTTCGTCCTCTGGACGACACCCGTGGGGATCCTGGCCATCCTCGGGGGCTGGGTCACCGCCGAAGCGGGACGCCAACCGTGGATCGTGTTCGGGCAGCTCCGCACGTCGGCCGCGGTGTCCCGGCTGGCACCCGGGGAAGTCCTGTTCTCGGTGATCGGCTTCTCCGTGCTCTACCTGATCATGCTGGTGGCCTACGTCGTCTACATCGTCCGCACGATGCGCATCGGCCCGGAACGCGACGACCCTGGGCGGCAACCTCCACCGGGGAACCTGCCGGACACCGGCGCCGCGAAGGACGGCGTACCGCGGGAGCTTCCCGTGCCGCTCGGCTCGCGGAAGGTGGCGGCGCGATGACCACGACCCTCTGGTCGGCGACCGTACTCGTCTGTCTCCTGATGTACGTCGTGCTGGACGGCTACGACCTCGGAGTCGGCGTGGCCACCCTCTTCGAACGCGACCCCGCACATCGGCGGCACATGCTGGAGTCCGTCGCGGTGGGCTGGGACGGCAACGAGACCTGGCTCATCCTGCTCGGCGTCGCGCTCTGGGCGGGCTTCCCCCTTGCCTTCGGCACCCTCCTGCCGCACGCCTACCTGCCGATGACCGTGCTGCTGTTCTCCCTCATCGTGCGCGGCGTGAGTGTCGAGATGGCCTCCCAGGCGCCGCCGGCTCCCCGCTGGACCGCCGCCTTCGGCGTGGCATCGCTGCTGGCGTCGTTCGCGCAGGGCTTCACCCTGGGGACGCTGACCTCGGCGGTACATCTGCGGGGCGACGTCTACACAGGGTCGGCCTTCGGGGCCTTCAGCTGGTTCTGCGTGCTGTCGGGGCTCGCGGTCACGGCCGCGTACACCGCTCTCGGTTACGCCTACACCAAGCACAAGTCCTCCGGGCTGCTGCGGGAGTCGGCGGCACGACGGGGTGCGATCGCCACGGCGGTCGCCGGAGTCCTGCTGGTGATTGTCCTCGTAACCGTCGACACCACCGCTGCACCGCTGAACCTCGACAGCCCGGGGCGTGCCTTCGCGTTCGCTGTCCTGTTGCTGTTCGCCGCCGGGGGAGCGGCCACCTCGCTCGTCACGTTCCCGTGGAAGCGGCAGTCCGGGGCGGCGGACACTCTGCCGCTCGGCGGACTCGTGATCGCGACGGTGTCCGTGTTCCTCGCCCTGGGCGTGGCCCGCTACCCGGTGCTCGTACCGCCGGGTCTCACCGTCGACGGTGCGGTCGGCCCGCACCCCACGATGGTCTTCATCCTCGTGGGCATCGGCCTGAACATGCCCCTGGTGCTGGCCTACAACGTGTTCGCCCACCGCGCCTTCGCCGGAAAGCTCGATGCCGCGGGAGTGCACTCATGACCGCCCGAAGCTCACTCCCTGCACCGGTCCGTGTCGTGCTGCGTCTACTCTCCGCGGTCGCCTGGACCGTGCTGGGCCTGCTCGCCTACTTCGTCTGCCAGGGGATGTTCGGTGGCTACCGGCAGATCCACTCGCAACTGCTGACCACTCTGGGAATGATCGCCATCGCTCTGACCGGTGGTATCGCGTGGATCGTCGACGAGCGCCGCCCTCATGACGACGAATGAGATGTACGAGACGTACGGGGCGAGTGATGCGGGCGCCGTCGGAAAGGGGCAGGACAACGACGCATGGCTCACCGCATGCGCCGCGCCCGGGCGGCACTGGCTCCGCCTGTCGGGCGTCCTCCGGACACTGGAGACACTGTTCACGATCACCCGCTGGGGCGCCTTGGCGTGGACGGCCCAAGCCGTGATGGACCGGGCCAGGGCGCACGAGAGGTGGGGCCTGGTGGCAATCGCCGTCACGGGCGTGCTGGTGGTGGGCGTCGGCTGGACGGCGGGCACGCTCGCCGAGCGAGGCGCGCGTGCCGTCGCGACCGGCCTGCGCCAGCAGTTGACGGGTGCTCTGCTGCCGACTGCCGGGCGCATCAGCGAGACCGGCCCTGCCGAGGCCGCGTGGGCGATGGTCGACCTGGCCGACGACGTCGCCGACTTCCACGCGCAGACCGTGCCCCTGAATCGGTCGGCACCGCTGTCGATGACCGCCGTACTGGCGGTCACGGCCGCGGTGCACTGGCCGGCTGCGATCGTGCTCGTCCTGACCACCGCGCTGCTGCCCCTGAACATGCGCCTGGCGGGACTGTTCGCCCAGCACGGCGCGGACCGGCAGTCGGCCGCGACCCGGCACCTGAATGCCGTCGTCCTCGACAGCTTCCGTGGCATGCGGACGCTGCGCGAGCTCGGTGCGGTCGGCCGACGCAGCCGAACGCTGGCCACGGCCGCCGAGCAGCTGAACAAGGCGACGATGAGCGTGCTGCGCCGGGCCTTCCTGTCCGGGATGGTCATGGACGTCGTCATCACCTTCTCCATCGCGGTGAACGCCACGTACATCGGTCTGTCGCTGCTCGGCTATGTGCAGGTGCCGCACGCCCCGAGGCTCGACCTGTTCACCGGTCTGCTGGTTCTGCTGGTGTGTCCGATGTACTTCGCCCCGATGCGCGCCAGGGCCTCCGCCTTCCACCGGCGGGAGCGCGCCGTGATCGCGGCCGCCACCATCCGTGACATCGTCAAGGACACCCCCGCCGAAGTCGCCCGAGCGGCCGCTCCGCAGCTGACCGAGCCGGTCGGTGTGTCGCTGACAGCGGTCCGGTTCCGCTACGGCGGCGCCGACCACGACACCATCCATGCCGACGCCGAGTTCCCGCCCGGCACCTGGACCGTGATCACCGGTGCCTCCGGATCCGGAAAGAGCACACTGCTGTCGCTGATCGCCGGCCTGCGCCGACCGTCGGCCGGCTCGGTCCGGTGGCAGACCTCGTCCGAACGGCAGGCGCCGGCACTCGGCGGATGCGCCTGGGTCGGACAGCAGACCGTGCTGCTCGACGCGACCGTCCGCGACAACATCCGCCTCGGCCGTCCGGGAGCCGCCGAGCAGCAGATCCGGCAGGCCGTCGACGCCGCCGGGCTGAGCGCCGTGATCGAGGACCTCCCCGAGGGGCTGAACACCCGGCTCGGCGAGGGCGGTTGGGGCGTGTCGACGGGGGAAGCCCGCCGGATCGCCATCGCCCGCGCCTTTCTGCGCGGAGCCCGGCTCTGGCTGCTCGACGAGCCGACCGCCCACCTCGACGCGGACAGCGAACGCGAGGTCGTCGAAGCGCTGCGGCGGGCCACCGACGGCTGCACGGTCGTCATCGCCACCCACTCCTTCACGCTGGCCGCCGCGGCCGACACCGTGCTCGCGATCGACGACGGCGTCCTGCACGACGCGAGGCCGGTGAACGCGCGATGAGCGGCAGCCGCAGCCCGAACGCCCGTGGCCGGCGGGCGCGTTCCCTCGCAGCCGGCGGACTGGTGCTCGCGGTCGCCGCCGAACTGTCCTCCGCCGGACTGCTCGGTCTGTCGGGATGGTTCATCAGTGCCTGCGCCGTCGCCGGGGCCGCCACCTTCAGCTCCTTCTCCTACATCGCCCCCAGCGGCGGTGTGCGTGCCTTCGCCATGGCCCGCGTCACCGGCAACTACAGCAAGCGTCTGGTGCTGCACGCGGCCGCCCTGCGCCGGATCGCCACCGCCCGAGCCGGTCTCTTCGGCCGCGCCGCGGCCACCGAACGGGCACAGGAGGACCGCCTCTGGTCGGGTGAACTGCTCGACCGCAGCATGGCCGACGCCGACAGCGCAGGAATGGCGCTGATCGAGTGCACAACCCCCGTCGCCGTCACCGCCGTGCTGACCGTCGGTGCCGTCCTCGCCGTCGCGGTGTCCACGTCGGTCGTGCCGGCAGCCGTACTCGCGGCCGGCGTCGTCATCATGGCGGTGATCGCCCACCGTGCGCCCGGTGCCGCCCACGAAGCCGAGCAGCACACCCGCAAGGCGCTGCGCGCCGAACTAGTCACCGCCGTCGACGCCTGGACGGAACTGGCATCGCTCGGCGCCGCCCAGCAGCTCGCGGTGCGTACGAGGGCGAGGTTCACCCGACTCGACACCGCACGGGAAGTGGTCGGTCGGCGCAGGCATGGGACCACGCTGGCCACCGGCCTGACCGGCACGGCCACGCTGACCGCCACGGCTGCTGCCGGCAGCGCCCCGGATGCTCCCACGTTCGTGTGCATCGTCCTGTTGTCACTCGGCGTGCTGGCTCAGGCCGAACAGTTGGCGCATGCCGTCGATGCCCGAGCCGCCGCGAAGGCCGCACACCGCAGGCTCACGACAAGCGTCCCGGTCATGGCGGGCGACCCCACCGTTCCGGCGATGCGGTCATGGTCCACCGAGCAGGGCATCGGCTTCGCCGGCTACCTCCTTCCGCCGACGGCCCTCCGGCCGGGGCGCGTCCTCGGTGCCACCGTCGCCCGAGGCGCGATGCTCGTCGTCACCGGCCGCTCCGGCAGCGGCAAGAGCACCCTGCTCCGAGCCCTCGCCTCGTCGCTGCGGCAAGCGACCGAAGGCCGCGAGGGCCGGCCCGCCGTCGTGGCCGTGGCCGCCGACGACCACCTCTTCACCGGCACACTCGGATCCAACTGGCGTCTCGCCGACGCCGCCCTGACCGACGACGAGATCGACGAACGCCTCGCCGAACTGCGTCTGAGCGACAGCGGACTGACGGCCAGGACCCCAGTCGGTCCAGGCGGGAGGCAACTCTCGGGCGGGGAACTCCGCCGGGTCTACCTGGGCCGGGCCCTGGCCCGCCACCCGCACGTCCTGATCGTCGACGAACCGACCACGGGCCTGGACGACCGAACCGCCACACACGTACTGCGCATCCTCACCGACCTGCCCGACACCACCGTTGTCCTCGCCCTGCACGACGTACCGATCTGCCTCGAGTCGGCCGGGCAGGTGACCCGGCTGCCGCTCGACCACACCCCTCAAGAGGCACCATGACCACAACACGATCCCTCCGCGAAGCCGCCCAGGACAACATCTACGGGCGTTCCTCGGCCGGCTCCACCGCCGCGCGCATGACCTGCGGTCGATCCGAACGGCGGACGCGGCTACGCGCTGCTGCGTCCTTCGAGATGCAGCCACCTCTCACCGCTGGGCTGTCGGCTCGGTGGCGGGAGTGGACGCGACGGAGCGCCTGCCGACAGCAGGGGCCAGGATGATCGCCACGGCGGTGAAGGCGAGGACGACGATCATGGCAGCGCGAAGGCCGTAGTGATCGCCGAGGAAACCGAGACAGGGCGGCCCGACGAGGAACGCGACGTAGCCGATCATCGCCACGAGGCTGACCCGCGCGGCTGAGTTGGGCCCGGAGTCCGCGGCCGCCGAGAGCGTGACCGGGAAGCCGAGTGAGGCTCCCAGGCCCCAGAGGAGAACGGCGGCGCCTGCGAGGACGGCCGAGTCGGCGAAGACGACAACGGCGATTCCGCAGGTCGCGCAGATGGCGCTGGCTCGGACGACGGGGGAGCGGCCGAGGCGGTCGATGAGGAATCCGCCGGCGAAACGGCCGATGGTCATAGCGGTGGCGAAGCCGGTGTACACGGCTGAACCCAGGGCGGGGTCAACGCCGTGGCCGTCGACCATGAGCAGGGGCAGCCAGTCGTTGGCGGAACCCTCGGCCAGTGCCATGGCCAGGATGACCCCACCGATCAGCAACAGCCGTGGGTCCTTCCAGACCCGCAACGGGGCCTGTGTGGTCCTCGGGTCGGACTGCGAGCTGTCGTCTCGGGTCTTGCCGACCGCGTGGGGAATGGCGCGGAAGGCGTAGGCGAACATGGCTGCCGTGACGGCGGCCATGGCGGTCAGGTGCCACTGCACCGGGAAGGAGACAGCGGTGCACAGGATCCCCAGCGCGGCCCCGACGACGGTTCCCAGGCTGAAGAAGCCGTGGAGCGTGGGCAGTACCGTCCGTCCTGTGATCTGTTCGACTTCGGCGCCATCGATGTTGATCGCGACCTCTCCACCGCCCATTCCGGCACCGAAGAGGAACAGTCCGGCGGTGGTCACCGGGGCGGAGGAAAGCATGGTCCCGAGGCCGATCACCGCCATGCTGAGGATGATCAGCAGCGTCGCGGCACCCATGACGGGCCGGGTGCCGAACCTGGCCACGAGCGTTCCGGAACTGAGAATGCCGATCATGGATCCGACTGACAGCCCGAACAGGACGATGCCCATCTGCGCGGTGGAGACGTCGAGTTGGTCCCGGATGTCTGGTGTCCGGGTCACCCATGAGGAAATCGACAGGCCGGGTATGAGGAAGAAGAGGAACAGCGCCGCCCTGCGGCGGCGCGTGGCCGGGTCCATCAAGAGGTGTGCTCTTTCACGTGTGTCGGTCGACTGTTCACAGGACCGCCGCCAGCGACTCCAGCGACGCGCCGTAGTCGGGACCCACGGGGGCGAGGATCGCACTCGTGACACCCGCGTCGAACAAGTCCGCCAAACCGGACCGTGCCTGTTCCGGCGTGCCCGCCACGGCGAGCTGGCCTACCCATTCGTCCGGCAGGGCACGGGCGAACTCCTCCGCGCTGTCACAGCGTGAGCGCAGGGCGACGAGGTCGTCGTAGAAGGGGAGGGGGGCGATGTGGGGCCGCCAGTCCGGCTCTCCGACCACTGCGAGGGCGGGACGGACGGCTGCCAGCGCGACGGCGGGATCGTCGTCGATCGCCGCGATGTTGTACGCGACCAGACGGTGGGGGCGGGTGGGTGCGATGTGCTTGAGGGCTTCTGTCACGTAGGCGGGTGTCACCGGTTCAGCGAGGAGAGTGCCGTCGGCCACGTCACCTGACACGGCCAGGGACTTGGGACCGCGCACGCCCGCGAGGACGAGGGGGGCCGCGGCCGGGGTGGAGCTCTCGTGCAGTCGTACGCCGTCGACATGCACGTACTTGCTGTCCTGATGCACGGGTTCGCCGCTCAGCAGCGACTTCAGGACGGTGATGTACTCGGCCAGGAGGGTGAGGGGGCTCCTCGGCCATGCGCCGACGCTGCGCATCCAGGACGGCATGCCGTGGCCGACGGCGATGTCGAGGCGGTCGGGGTGCAGTTGGGCGAGGCTCGCGATCTCCATCGCGGTGAAGGCCACATTGCGGGCGCTGGCCGGCAGGAGTCCGACGCCGACCCGGATCCGCGTGGTGGAAGCGAGGACGGTGGCCGCCTGTACGAGTCCCCCTCGGTAACCGAGGTCCTCGACGACCCACAACTCGTCGAAGCCGTGTTCCTCCGCACGCCGGGCGAAGGGGATGATGTCCTGCGTCGGAGTGTCGCGGGGCAGGAGGACGCCGATGGTGCCGTCCCGTGTCGTCATGGTGATCTCGACCTCCGCAAGTTCACGCCGCATGGCGGCTGGGTGGTTCGTCGCGCGCCGGTCAGCCCTGGCTACGGGCCTTGGACGGTTGAATCCCGGTCTGGACTCGGCAGCGAGGATGCATGCTCGGCGTCAGGTCCATTGACCGCGACGGTACCGGCCCGGACACCGCGGGCCGGCTCGAGGGCCCGGTCGACGTCGTGGGACCAGACGGTGGCGGTCGGCCCGCAATCGGTGTCGTTGGCGATGTCGAGTGCTTCCTCGTCGGTGTCCGACGCGGGCACCGCGACGACCGGGCCGACGAACTCGACCTCGTCATCTTCTCGGGGCAGAAGTGGGACCGGCTGGGCAAGAGCCACGCGAAGAACGTCCGGGCACACCGGCCCGACGGCCACTACACCGACGGCCTGGCCCGCCCCACGGCGGACGGCAACGGTGGCTTCATCCAGCCCACCGGCAAGATGTACGCCATCAACATGGTCACCGTCGGCATCTGGAAACGCCGCGGAGTGATGGACGAGGAATTCGTCATGCATGACCAGCTGACGTTCATGGGACGGCTCGGGCCCGCCTGACGCGCCAGGACGATCCCACCGAGCTCGGCGTGCGCTTACGACAGCGCCCAGCCGGGAGCGGCCTCTCGACTGGGACAGCACCGGCGGATCGACCTGTCTGCGGACCAGCGCACGGCCCGGCTCGTGACTCTGCTCGACGCACACGCGATCTCGACGCACACGCGATGACGCGATGCGAACTGCGGTCGTCTCGGCGCCGGCCGCAGGCACCCGCCTGTTCGACGCCGCCCGGCCGCCCAGGGAGCCGGCTCCGTCGTTCTCGCGATCAGTGGAAGGGCCGTGGCAAGTGGCCGTGCCGGCTGGGGACGGCGACCGGCAGGATCGCCGTCCCGTACGGCCGGTGCTTCAGAGGATCCTGACCTTGTTGATGCGGACGCCACCGGGATGGTTCGGCCAGGTGTAGACGGTCCACTTGTCGATCGCCGCAGCGGGCTGCCACCTGCCGTCCCCGTACCACTGGACGCGGTTGTTGCCGGTCGAGATCCGGGTGACCCACCAGTTCGTGGAGATCAGGTCGGCCTCTCCGGCGTTGGCGTAACACCGCATCTGTGAGTTCTCGCCGGGCCGGTGGATGGTGATCTGCAGGAAGTCGCTCCGGCTGCACGTGCCTTCGTTGATCGCGAACGCGTTCGTCGCGCCGACGGTGAGTGAGGCCGTGACCGCGACGGACGTAAACGCGGCCAGGGCCGCCCGTCTGGCGATTTGTTTCATGGGGATTGTCCACCTTCCAGGGGCAGGAGCGGAGCGATCAGCGAGGACGAACTTGCCTCGCGTGCCGCTCCGTTGAGACTCGATGAGTGAAGCCACCGCGCGGATTCGTGGTGATCCTCTTTCGTCGGCGCGGCCGCTGACCAGCCCGAGAAGGCAGAACTGCCCAAAGAGACGTGAGGATTGCCTGACGGTCCATCGGCTGCCCTCCTGGGAAGGGACAGCGGCCGAATACGTGTGTGATGTGGTGACGAGCGTGCCCATCCCCGTGCCACAGGCTCGTTGCGGACACGGTTCGGCGTAGCCCGTCGGCACGGCGGGTGTCCTCACCTTCGCCGAGCCCGACACCTGGCACTAGCCCGACATCACCACCACGGATTCCGGTGCGGTTCACCGTCAAGGACGAGGGTCGCGGTGGCTGGATCCTCGGCGCCTCGTCTCCGGCTGCGCAGCTCTGGTCGCAGAACACGGCCCCGGCGAGATCGGCCGCCACCTCGGGGATGCGGTCGGCGTTGTCGCCCGTCACGATCCGCAGGCACTTCGCAACAGCCGATCAGCTGCCCCGTCCCGAGTGCGGGACATCCGGATCAAATTTTTGGACAGGTGTAGACAGGTCGAGAGGTCGGGGTCTAACTTCTAGACATGCCTGGACAGGTTTACAAGCATCATCGTGTCGCTCATGTGCTGGCCGAGGAGATCCGCGCGGGCGTGCATGCCGACGGCAGCAAGCTGCCCGGCGAGCACGCGCTGCGAGAGCGGTTCGGGGTGAGTCGGACGACGGTACGGCAGGCCCTCGGCGTCCTCGGCGAGCAGGGGCTCATCGAGACGCATGCCGGCATCGGGTCGATCGTCACCTTTGACGGTGCTCCCCTTGACCAACAGCTCGGCTGGACCCGAGCACTCGCCGCACAGGGCACCGAATTGACGACCGAGACCCTACGTTTCGAGCGGATACGGGACGACGCTCTCGCCGCCGAACTGGGCCTGGGATCAACTCGGTTCATCGCCCTTGACCGTGTCCGTCGACTGGTCGACGGACACGGCGTCTCGCTGGAGTTCAGCCGCGTCCCCGCCGTCGGGAGCCTCGCCGACCTGGCCGAGCGTGGACTGGACGACGGCTCCCTGAGCCGCACCCTCGCGGCGGCGGGCCGCATCCCCGACTCCGGTGAGGCGCACATCGCCGTCGCCGGACTCGACACGGACGAGGCCGCGATCCTGCACCGCTCGCCCGGCGAGTCCTTCCTCCGCGTCGCACAGGTGTTCCGGGACGCGGACGGGGGCGTCGTCGAGAAGGTCACCAGCCTGCTCGATCCGTCCCGGTTCCAACTGCATGTACGGACTGGCCGAGGAGCCCAGCTGTGACTTCCACACCCGATCCCGCCCTGCTCGACCGAGCCCTCGGTGCGTTCTACGGGCTCGCGCTGGGCGACGCCCTCGGGATGCCGACGCAGGTCATGTCCCGCGCAGATGTCGTGCGGGTCTACGGCACGCTGAGCGGCTTCGAGCCCGCGCGGTCCGACAACCCGGTGAGCGCCGGGATGCCGGCCGGATCCGTCACGGACGACACCGACCAGGCGGTGATCGTGGCTCGGCTCCTGGTCGAGGGCGACGGTCATGTCGATCCCAGGCGGTTCGCCGAGGAACTCCTGTCCTGGGAGAAGGAGATGAAGGCCAAGGGATCGTTCGACCTGCTCGGGCCGTCGACGAAAGCGGCCCTGGACGCGGTGACGCGCGGCGTCGACGTCAAGGAGGCAGGCAAGTACGGCACGACGAACGGCGCCGCGATGCGGGTGACGCCGGTCGGTATCGCGTTCGACACCGCCGACGCGGAACGCTTCCTGGACCGGGTCGTCGAGTCCTGCCAGGTCACGCATGACACGACCGTCGGGATCGCAGGAGCCGCCGCCGTCGCCGCAGCCGTCTCCACAGGAATCGCCGGTGGCTCGCTCGACGAAGTTTTCGAGGCCGCGATCACGGTGTCGGCGGCCGGCGCCCGGCGCGGGCACTGGACCGCGGGCGCCGACATCTCGGCGCGTATCGCCTGGGCACGCGAACTGGTGGCCGACCTGGACACAGCAGTGGCGCTCGACCGGATCGATTCGCTCATCGGCACCAGCGTCGCCAGCCAGGAGTCGGTCCCGGCCGCGTTCGCGGTACTGGCCCTCACCGACGGTGACCCGTGGCGCTCCGCGCTGCTGGCCGCGAATCTCGGCGGCGACAGCGACACCATCGCCGCCATCGCGGGTGCGATCGCGGGTGCCGTGGCGGGGCTCAGTGGCCTGCCCGGCGACGCCGTACGCACCCTGCAAGAGGTCAACGACCTCGAACTGGAATCCCTGACCCGGCAGTTGCTCACGTATCGCACCCGCTGAACCCGCACCCCATTTCCCCTGTACCGAGCACAAGCAAGGAGGTCCCGCGATGGCCGCTTCAACGAAGAACGACCGCGTCGGCACCGTGGAGACCCGTGGGATCGAACCGGTCCCCGACAGCGAGCGGCACGGTCACGCCGGCCAGATGTTCTGGACGTGGTTCGCCGCCAACATCTCGATCCTGGGACTGCCGCTCGGCGCGACCCTCGTCGCCTTCCGCGGTTTGAACATCTGGCAGGCCGTGCTCGTCGCGGTCGGCGGTTCGGTGGGCTCGTTCGCGCTGGTGGGCGCGTTGAGCATCGCGGGCAAGAAAGGCGGGGCACCGGCCCTGACGCTGTCACGTGCGGTGTTCGGGCAGCGCGGCAACCACGGGCCGACCCTGGTGACCTGGCTGAGCCGGGTCGGCTGGGAGACGATCACCACGACCACAGCGGCGTACGCGCTGCTCGCCCTGCTCAACACGCTCTTCGGGGCAGGCCGGGGCACCGTCCTCACACTGCTCTGCCTCCTGGTCTTCATCGCCTGCACGCTGATGATCAGCGGGCTCGGGCACGCCACCATCATGTGGATCAACAAGTGGGCGACAGTGGTCTTCGGAGTCCTGAACCTCGTCGTGATGGGCTTCCTCGTGGCGACCGTCGACTGGTCGAAGGTGCTCGACATCCCGGCCGGCCCGGTCAGCGGCGTCATCGCGGGCATCGGCTTCATAGCGGCCGGCACCGGCATCGGATGGGCCAACGCCGGTGCGGACTACGCCCGTTACCTGCCGAGGACCATCCCGGGCATGCGGCTCGTGCGCGCCTCGGCGTTCGGGGCAGGCATCCCACTCGTACTGCTGATCTCCCTGGGCTCGCTCCTCACGGCCGGTGATCCGACGCTCGCCACCTCCGCCGATCCGGTCGCGGCGATCAACGCGATGCTGCCGTCCTGGATGGCGGTTCCGTATCTGATCGCGGCGTTCGGCGGACTGCTGATGTCCAATCACCTCTCCACCTACTCGGCCGGATTGACGATGATCACGCTCGGGATTCGTGTGCCGCGTGCCTGGGCGGTCGTGCTCGATGTCGTCCTGATGTTCCTCGGCGGCATCTACTTCATGCTCGTCGCAGACGACTTCTACGGCCCGTTCAGCACCTTCCTGACTCTGCTCGCCGTGCCTATCTCCGCCTGGATCGGTGTCATCGCCGTCGACATGGTCCGAGGCCGTCAGTACGACCCCGCCGGTCTGATGGACACGGGACGCGGCGGCCGCTACTGGTACACCGGCGGGTTCCACCTGCCCGCCGTCGTCGCGTGGGTGGCCGCGATCGCAGCCGGGCTGCTCTTCACCAAGGCCGCGACCGGCGCGGACGATGTGTGGTTCGCCGGGCCGCTGGCCGATTCCTGGCTCGGTACGAACGGCCTGGGGTGGCTCATCGCGATCGTCACAGGTGGTGCGGCCTACACGCTGCTTGCACGGCGTCCACCGGTGAACGCCGACTCCGCCACCGGTTCCACCACGCTTGAGGAGGCCACCCGATGAACAACGACCACCGTGTCGTCCTCGCTGGGAACGTCATCGTCGACCTGGTCATCGACGTGCCCACCCTGCCCGAGCGCGGTGGCGATGTCATCGGAACCCGCACCGAGCTGTACGCGGGTGGAGGCTTCAATACACTCACCGCGGCCCGTCGGCTGGGTGCCGAAGCCGTGTACGCCGGAGTCCATGGCACCGGCCCCTATGGAGAGTTGGTGCGTGCCTCGCTCGCGGCGGAGGGCATCGGGTTGGTCCTTCCTGAGCGCTCCGACGGCGACACCGGGTTCTGCGTGGCTCTCGTCGACGAAGGAGGCGAGAGGACCTTTGTGACGAGCTTCGGGGTCGACGCACACATGACGTCGGAGGAGGCGGAGACGATCGCCGCGTCCGTGCGCGGCGGCGACCTGGTGCAGGTGTCCGGCTACAGCCTGGTCATGCAGGTGAACGGCCCTCTGCTGTCCCGCATGGTCGCAGGCCTCGCGGAAGACGTACGTGTCTGCCTGGACCCCGCGCCGCTTGTGGCGGACATCCCGGCCGAGGTCCTGGACCCGGTCCTGGCCCGGACCGACTGGTTGAGCTGCAATGCGCGGGAGGCCCAGCTGATGACGGGGATGGCGGAGCCGAGGGAAGCCGCGCGTGTGCTGCGCGGGCGCCTCCGGAGCGGGGCCGGGATCGTCGTACGGGCCGACAAGGACGGATGCTGGCTGGCGGCACCGGGCCTTCATGACATCGTGCATGTCCCCGGGTTTCCCGTGAACGCGGTCGACAGCAACGGGGCCGGGGACGCGCATGTGGGTGCGTTCCTGGCGCTGCTGGGGCGCGGAGCATCCGCCTACGATGCGGCGCGGGGGGCGAACGCGGCGGCGGCCTTGGCAGTGACACGGCGAGGTCCTGCGACCGGACCGACCTCGGCCGAACTGGCCGCGCTGCTGGGCGAGGAGAGATCGACCGCGTTGGGATTGACCTGACGGTCTCAGACGTCATCCGCTGCTCGATCACGGGGCTGGACTGGTCTGGTCGAAAGGCGCGACTGCGCGCGGGAGAAGGAAGGCCGCTTGCCGGACCTGACGGCCGCGATCGTGGCCTCAGAGTCGGTGCGGGCGGCGGTGAACATCCCGCGCTCGACCTCCGGCTGGGACGGCGGGAAGAAGGTGGCCGGCTGCGGCAAGTGCCGCCGCATCGGCGAGAAGGAGCGGCAGTCAGAGACTCCCTACGCTGTCACCGGTCTGCGCGCCGAGCAGGCCACCGCGTAGAAGATCGCGGCCCGGCCACACGCGTGCTGGGTCGTCGAGAACACCGTCCACCGGACCGAGGACGTCACCCGTGTGCCGTGGCGCTCCCCGCGGATAGGGTGGACAGTGATCGACAGAGATGGGCTGGGTGAGGGCGGCGGACGGCGTGGGCGGTGCCGAGGAGAGCAGGAGCACGGGCACCGGGCGCCCGACGTCTCGGGACGTCGCCCGGCTCGCCGGCGTGTCGCACACCGCGGTGTCCTTCGTGTTCAACGGCCGGGCCGAGGGCAACCTCTCGCCCGCCACCCAGGAACGCATCCGGCAGGCCGCGACCCGGCTGGGCTACCGCCCCGACCCGGTGGCCCGTGGTCTGCGCCGTCGCCGTACGGCCGTGATCGGCCTGGTCACCGATGAGATCGCGTCTTCGCCGTTCGCCGGCCGGCTGCTGCGCGGCGCCATGGACACTGCCTGGGGCAGCGACCATCTCGTCCTCACCGTCGACTCCGGCGGTGACCCGATCAAGGAGGACGCGGCCGTCGCGGAACTGCTCGACCGGCGCGTGGACGGCATCATCTACGCGGCCATGTCACTGCGCCGCGTCCGCGTCCCAGAGGGCCTCCACCGCACCCACTCGGTGCTGGCCAACTGCCTGCCCGAGGACGACTCCCTGCCCGCCGTGGTCCCCGCCGAGCGCGCCGGTGGCCGTACCGCGGCCCGGCTGCTGCTCGGTGCGGGCCACCGCCGGCTCGCCGTGATCGGTGGTCTGGACGACATCGCCTCGGCGGAACGTACCCGCGGCATCCGGGACGCGCTGCGCGCCGAGGGCGTCACCGTGCCCAAGGAGTGGATCGTGCGCGGCGGCGGGGAGATCTCCGCGGGATACGCGGGGGCGCTGCGCCTGCTCGACGGGGTCGAGCCGGGCCGTCGCCCCACTGGCGTCCTGTGCTACAACGACCGGGTCGCGGCGGGTGTCCTGCACGCCGCGACCCGGCTCGGGATCGACGTGCCCGCCGATCTGTCCGTGGTCGGTTACGACGACCAGGAGCACATGGCCGCGTTCCTCACCCCGCCGCTCACCTCGGTCGCGCTGCCGCACCGGGCGATGGGCGAGGCGGCGACCCGGCTGCTCCTGGACGCCATCGAAGCCGGCAGTACGCCGCCGGCGACCGTCCAGCGGCTGGCGTGCCCTGTGGTCAGTCGGGCTTCCGTGGGTCCGGCGCCTTCCCGGTGACCCGGGTGCCTGGCCTGTGGGTGGCCTGCTCGGTGGTCAGTTGGGCTTTTTGTGGGTCGGGCGCCCGTCCGGTGGCCTGAGTGTCCGGCCCGCGCCTGCCCTGCCCCCTGGTCAGCCGCGCCTCCCTGGGGCCGACGGCGCCCACCCCGTGACCCGGGCCCCCGGCCCCTCGACGACCAGCTCGGCGATGTCGTCGGGGCGTCGGTAGACGCGCTCGGTGACCATGGCCCGGTCCGCGACGAAGAGTTCGAGGAGCGAGCCGTCGACGAGCAGTCGGAGCGCGAGTTCGGGCCCCTTCGGCACGTGCACGGTGATAGGGGCGGAGCCTTCCCTGCCGGTCCGGGGCCAGGCGCTGCGGTCGAGGATCATGGTCCCCGCGGCAGGGTCCGCCCGGACGGTCAGCTCCTGGCCCGTCGCGTCCCGGAGGAGGCTCACCGTGGTCGGTTCGCATGCGGTGACCGTCAGGTCGTACGTGTGGGGAAGCGGAACCCGGCCCGGCGCGGTGACGAACGGCTCGGCCGGGCGCAGCAGGTCGAGTTCCGGGGCCGGACTCACCTGCAGTGAACCGTCGGGGTGGACGTCGACCACCCGGGGTGCCGTGAGTACGCCCGCCCATCCCGCCCGGTGTACCTCTTCTTCCGGGCGGGCCTCCCACGACCAGCCCCACAGCAGTGCGCGGTCCGGCTCCTGGAGCACGGCGGGAGCGTAGAAGTCCCGCCCGTGGTCGAGCCGACCGCCGGCCTTCGGCGCGAACCTCAACGTGCTCTGGCCATCGGCCTCCAGACGACCCGTCAGATACCCGGTGGAGCAGGGATCCCCGTCCCACAAGGACACCAGAAGTACGTGGTCGCCGCCCGCTGGCCGGTACAGGTGCGGGCACTCCCAGCCCACCGTCTTGTCGCCGAACAGGCCTGCGGCCGCTGGGTCCTTGCCGTCAAGGAGCACACCGGCGAACCGCCAGTCGGTCAGGTCGTCGCAGTCGTAGAGGAGGACCGACGGCGTGCCGTCGGCGTGCCCCGCTCCGATGAGGGCCCAGCGCCTGCCTGCGAAGTGGAAGACGAACGGGTCGCGGAACATCACCACGTCCAGCCCCGGCGGCGGCCCCGCCAGCACCGGCGTCGGCAGCGGCTTCCACTCGGTCAGCCGCTCGTCGTCCGGGTCCGCCGCCCGCGCCAGGCAGATGGTGCCGAGTCCGGTGTGGGCATGGTCAACTCCCGTGTATACGGCGGTCGGTGTGCCCGCGTCGTCGGTCACGCAGCCCGACCAGCAGCCCGCCTCGTCGGGGCCCCCGGGTGTCGGGGTGAGCGCGATCGGGTGGTGCTCCCAGTGGGCGAGGTCGGTGCTGGAGGCATGACCCCAGTGGACGTTCGCGTGCACCGGTGCGTCGGGGTTGTGCTGGTAGAAGAGGTGGTAGCGGTCCCGCCAACGGAACGGCCCGTTCGGGTCGTTGATCCAGTTCGCGGGCGGACGGACCCTGAAACGCGGCGCGTTGGGGTCAAGGCTCAACGGTTGACTCCTGCCGAGGTGATGCCCTCGCGCAGAGGGCGCTGGCCGACGACGAACACGGCGACGGCGGGGAGCATCGAGAGGACGACACCGGCGAGGACGACGGAGATCGAGCCGGTGCCGAGGTTGCCCTGGAGGGAGACCAGACCCAGCGGAAGCGTGTAGTTCTGGCTGGAGGTCTCCAGGATCAGCGGGCGGAAGAACTCGTTCCAGTGGTAGTTGAAGGCCAGCACGCCGACGATCGCCAGGCCGGGCGCGGCCAGCGGCGCGTACACCGAGCGGAAGATCCGCCAGGGCCCCGCGCCGTCCAGCATGGCCGCCTCGCCCAGGTCCTTGGGCATACCGAGGAAGTACTGGCGCATCAGGAAGGTGCCGAAGGCCGTCGGGAAGGCCGGGATGATCAGGCCGAGGAGCGTGTCGGTGAGGCCCATCGACTTCAGCACCAGGAAGACCGGCACGATGGTGACCTGCAACGGCACCATCATGGTCGCCAGGACCAGGCCGAAGAGCGGCTTCTTGAAACGGAACTCCAGGCGCGCGAAGGCGTATCCGGCCAGGCCTGCCGTGATCATCTGGCCGACGGCGATCAGTGCCGTCACCAGCGTGGAGTTCAGGGCGAGCAGCCACACGTCGATCTGGTCGAAGACCCCGCGGTAGGCCTCGGCCGTCGGGTGCGTCGGGATGATCTGCGGGGGCAGGTCGAAGGACTGGGCCGGCGTGCGCAGTGAGGTGGAGACGGTCCAGATGACCGGGCCCAGCGTCAGCAGGGCGCACACGGTCAGTGCGGCGATCCGGGCCCAGGGGGTGAGTGAGTGACGTGCGCGCCTTGGGGTCGGGCTCGCTTTCAGGGTCGGGGTTGCTTGGCTCATAGCGCTCATGCGGCTCACCGGCTCACTGGTAGTGGACGAAACGCCGGCTGAGCCGGAACTGGAGGGCGGTGACCGCCATGATCAGCGCGAAGAGCAGCACGCCCACCGCGGATGCCTCGCCGAAGTCGAGCTGCTCGAAGGCCCTCTCGTAGATCACCATCACCACGGTGCGGGTGGCGTCGCCGGGGCCGCCGTCGGTGAGGACGTAGGGCTGTTCGAAGACCTGGAGGGCGTTGATGATGCCGACCACCGACGCGACGAGCAGCGTCGGCGACAGCAGCGGCAGCGTGATGCCGAGGTGCTTGCGCAGACCGGTCGCGCCGTCGAGGGCGGCGGCCTCGTGGATCTCCTTGGGGATGTTGTTCAGACCGCCGACGAACAGCAGGAACGAGAAACCGAACTGCTGCCAGACGTAGACCAGGATCACCGTGGCCATCGCCGCGTGTTCCGAGGTCAGCCAGGGCACGGGCGCCACGCCGACCAGGCCGATCAGCCAGTTCACCACCCCGAAGTCCTGGTTGAACAGGTACTTCATCACCACCGAGATCGAGGCGGCGGACAGCACCAGCGGGAAGAAGAACGCCGATCGGAACAACGACCGCAGCCACACCGGCATCCGCGCGTTGAGCGCGAGTGCCAGCGACAGCGCGATCAGCAGTTGCAGCGCCACCGCGAGGACCATGAACAGGAGCGTGTTGCGGAAGGAGACCAGGACGGTCGAATCCGTGAAGGTCGTACGGTAGTTGGCGCCACCGGCGAAACGGGGCGGGTCGATCACGTTCCAGTGGAACAGGCTCAGCACGAGGGACCCGATGATCGGTACGACCGTGAAGACGACGATGCCGACGACCGTGGGCGCGAGGAACAGCGCGGCCAGCAGCCGGGTGCCGCGGTCACGGACGGACGGCCGTACGGCGACGGCGGGTGGTGGTGTGGCGGGCCGCGAACGTACGGCCGGGACCTGGGCGTTCGGGTCCTGAGTGTTCGGGACCTGGGTGTTCGTCATATCTCACGCTCCATGGCCTGCTCCAGGTCGCCCTGCATCCGGCGCAGCGCGGGACCCACCGCACGCGGCGAGGCGAGCGCGGTGCCGGTGTACTTGAGCAGGACGTCGGTCACCTCGGCGACCTGCGGCGGTGCGGGGATCGGGCCGGTGTCGGGGAACCGGTCGAGGGTGTCGTAGAAGACCCGCCAGTGCGCCGGGCCGCTCTCGGCGTAGCGTGCGGCGTTCAGCATCGAACGCCGGGCCGGGGTGGTCTGGTTGCTCTGGAACAGCCGGGTCATGGTGTCCTTGCGGGCCGCGTACTTGATGAACTCCCAGGCGGCTTCCTGCTTCTTCGAGGTGCGCAGCAGCGCGTAGCCCGCCGCGCCGAACTGGTGGCGCTGGGTACGCCAGCGGGGGAAGTACTGCACGTCGTAGTCGGCGGCCCGCATGCCGGCCAGCTGCAGGCCGCCCGCCCAGAAGCCGCCCGCCGGTGTGACGCCGACGCGGCCGGTGGAGAACACGCCGACCAGATTGCTGCCGTTGCCGCCCTCGGGCCGGGAGCACAGGTTCTCCTGGACGAGGGAAGCGAGATAGTCGTACGCCTCCTCGACCCGGTCGGCGGTGGCCTGCGGGGTCGTCCAGCGGAAGCCCCCGCCGCGCCCCTGCCGGTCGGCGGCCGGGTAGAAGGTGTCCCACAGCCAGGAGCCGCCTGGCGCCTTCGACTCCTTGAGCAGGTTCGTGCCGTTCGCGAAGAGCCAGGGCACCACGCCGCCCCACAGCCGGTTGGTCCAGAAGTACGGCGTGAAGTGCGCGTCGCCGGCACGCTTCATCTCCCGCAGCAGCGCGGTGAAGTCGTCGCGGCTCCAGTCGGCCGCCGGGAAATCCGCGCCCGCCCGTTTGAGCACCTGCTTGTTGAGGTAGATGTCGGCGGCGTTGAACTCCATCGGGAGTTGGTAGAGGTGCCCCTCGTACATCATCGATTCCACCAGCGAGGGGTGGACGTCGGCGAAGTACTCGCGCAGTTCCGCCGCGTCCCGCCGCACCCAGCGGTCCAGGGACACGCCGAGCTTCTGGGCGAACAACTGCACGCCCTCGGTGGCCACGTACACGAGGTCGGGGGCGGTGCCCGCGGCGATCTGGGTGAGGATCTTCGCGAAGAAGTCGGACCAGTCGACGGCCTGCACCGCGTTCACCCGCAGCGGGATGTCCGGGTGGAGTTGGTGGAAGCCCTTGGTGAGGGCGTCGACGGTGGCCGGGTCGAAGGCGGAGCCGAGGGTGGCGACGACGAGGGAGCCGTCGTCACGGCCGGGGATGTCGGCTCCCGTGAGCCGGTCCCAGCTCGCGGCGGTCCCGGCCAGGGCGGCTGCTCCGGCCCCGTATGCGCCGTACCGCAGCAGCGTGCGGCGGGGGAGGTGCGAGTCAGTCATCAACGGGCCTAACTCGTGTTAGTTCAGGGGTGATGCCCCAGATGATGGGAAGCGGGCAGCGGACCTGTCAAGGGTCGGGAACGCTTGACCTTTAACGAGTTAGGTCTACAGTCCTCGTTCAACTGAGCCGAATTCTCACGCTCTCCGCGTTGTGAGCCGCACTCGCGTGCGTGACGAGCCGCCACGGGCCCGCATGGGCCACCACGGGCCCTCATGGGCCGCCACGAGAGGAACGATGTGTCATGCCCGGAACATCGGGGATTTCCAGGAGATCGCTGTTCGCGGGATCGGCGGCGGGGACCGCCGCCGCGCTGCTGCCGGCCGGAACGGCCATGGCCGCCCCGAAGCCCAAGCCCGGGGCCACGGCTGAGAGCAGCAACAAGTCCGCGGCGAGCGGGGCGAGTTACCGCGCCACGTACCACTTCACGGTCCCCGACCAGTGGATGAACGACCCGCAGCGGCCCGTCTGGATCGACGGCGAGTACCACTACTACTACCTCTACAACGCCGACTACTTCACCGGTGCCGTTGGCACCGCGTGGCGCCTGGCCACCACCAAGGACCTGGTCTCTTTCACCGACCGCGGGGTCGCCGTGCCCAAGGACACCACGCCCAACGGCGATCTCTGGTCGGGTTCGGCGGTGGTCGACACCGGCAACACGGCCGGATTCGGCGCGGGCGCGGTCGTCGTCATCGTCACGATGTCACCCGGCGGCGGCACCGACCGCCAGGCGCAGTTCCTGTACTACTCGACCGACGGCGGTCTCACTTTCACCAACTACGGGACCGATCCTGTCCTGCCCAACCCCGGCGTCGCCGACTTCCGTGACCCCAAGGTGATCCGCGACGAGGAGCGGGGCCGCTGGGTGATGACCCTCGCCGAGAACGACAAGGTCGGTTTCTACCACTCCGCCGACCTCAAGTCCTGGACGTACGTGAGCGGTTTCGTCCACGGCGGCATCGGCGTCCTGGAGTGCCCCGACCTGTTCCGCATCACCGCCGGCGACGGCACCGCGAAATGGGTGCTCGGCGTGAGCGCCAACGGGAAGGGCTCGGGGCTGCCCAACACGTACGCCTACTGGACGGGTTCCTTCGACGGCAGCGTGTTCACCGCCGAGGCGAGTGCCCCGCGGTGGCTCGACCACGGCTGGGACTGGTACGGCGCCGTCACCTTCGAGAAGCGGGACGCGAGCGGCGCGGTGGACGCGACTGCCCGGTACGCGATCGGATGGGTGAACAACTGGGACTACGCCAACACCACCCCCACCATCGACTGCGACGGCTTCAACGGCACCGACTCCATCGTCCGCGAGATCACCCTGAAGAAGGCGTCCGACAACACCTACTACCTCGCCTCCCAGCCCGTCGCCGGCCTCGACTCACATGTGTCCCGCACCGTGAACCTGGGCGACGTGACAGTCGACGGCACCAAGGTGCTCGACTACACCGGAATCTCCTACGAGGTGACGACCGAGATCAGCTGGTCCCAACTCACGGGCGCCGGGCTCCAGTTGAGGCGCTCACCCGACGGCGGTCGGCACATCGACGCCGGGATCTACGCCGACTACGCCTTCCTCAACCGACGCAACACCGTGAACGCCGACACGTCCGGCAAGTGGCAGGAGAGCCACACCCCGTTCGACCCGTCCTCCGGCACGCTGAAGCTGCGCATCCTGGTGGACCGCACGTCGGTGGAGATGTTCGTCGACGACGGCCGCTACGTGCACACCAGCCAGGTGTTCCCGTACCTGCTGGACACCCGGCTGGCACTGTTCACGATCGGCGGCAGCGCGGTGTTCCGCAACACGGTGATAAGGGAGTTCTCGGTGTGAGGCCGGCCAACGGCATGCCGAATTCGGTTTTGATCAGCCCGGGCAGGTGGCCTGGGCCGGCTGGTCCGGTAGGTACATCGAGCGTTCCTGTGGCGTGAGATCGCGGCCTATGGCGTGGCAGATCTTGCGGATCGCCGCGGCGGGAGCCGACAGCCCTACGTCCCACCGTCGTACGGTCTGATCCGTGCCGGCGCTGATCAGGGTGCGGCCGTCCGGGCTGAAAGCCACTGACAGCACGGTGTCGGTGTGCCCGGACAGCGTGGTCAGCCTGCCGCCGGTGTCCGCGTTCCAAAGCCGCACGGCGTGATCGTCGCTGCCGGCGGTGGCAAGGGTGCGCCCGTCCGGACTGAACGCCATTGAGGACACGGTGTACCTGGCCGAGGCGCCGTGGCCGCGGCCTGAAGCGGTGTCCCAGAACCGCAGGGCCCGATCACTGCCTGCGGTGGCGAGAGTGCGGCCGTCAGGGCTGAACGCCATTGAGCTGACCTGGGCGGTGTGCCCGGTCAGACGGAGGCGCTGACGGCCGGTGCCCGTGTCCCACAATCGCACCGTGCGATCACGGCCGTTGGTGGCGAGGGTGCGACCGTCGGGGCTGATCGCCATCGAGGTCACGTCAGTCGCTCTCTGAAGAGACGGGTGCGTACGCCTTCGGGCGGTGGCTGCGTCCCAAAGCTCCACGCCGCGGCTGAGGCTGGCGGTGGCGAGGGTTCGGCCGTCCGCGCTGAACGCGATCGAGTCAGCCAGGTCGGTGTAGCCGGGCAGGCGTGTGCGCAAGCGGCCGGTGGCCGTGTCCCACAGTTCCACGCCGCGGCTGAGGCTGCTGGTGGCGAGGGTTCGGCCGTCCGCGCTGAACGCCATCGACACGACAGCAGCGGTGTGCCCTGGCAGGCGCGTGCGCAGACGTCCAGTGACTGTGTCCCACAGCTGCACGGTGTGGACACCGGTGAAGCTGCCGGCCGCCAGAGTGCGTCCGTCAGGACTGAATGTCATGGCGTCCGCCTTCTTGGAGTTTCCGGCGAGGACAGCCAGGGACTGGCCGACAGCGGTGTCCCACATTCGCACTGTGCGATCACTGCCGGCGGTGGCGAGAGTGCGGCCATCGGGGCCGAACACCACTGAGGTGACCTGGGCGGTGTGCCCGGTCAGGCTGCGGCGCAGGCGGCCGGTGCCCACCTCCCACAAACGCACCGTGCGATCGGGCCAGGTGATGGCGAGAGTACGGCCGTCCGCACTGAACGCCGTAGACAGGACAGAACCGGCACCGTCGGCCAGGCTGCGGCGCAGGCGACCGGTATCGAGATCCCACAACCGCACCGTTCCACCCTTGTTGGAGCCGCTGGTGGCGAGGATGCGGCCGTCGGGGCTGAACGCCATCGAGGTGACCCGGGTCGTGTGCCCCGCGAGGCTTCGGCGCAGCCGGCCCGTGCCGGTGTTCCACAACTGCACCGCCCCGCGCCTGGCACCGGTGGCCAGGGTACGGCTGTCCGCGCTGAACGCCATCGACGAAGTCGGCCCGGGCTGCCCGGGAGCCAGCGCTTGAGTGAACTCCAGGAGAGTCCTGCGCAGTTGGCCGGTACCGGTGTCCCACAGTCGCACCGCTCCGCCCCGGCCGGCGGTGGCCAGGCTGCGGCCGTCCGGGCTGAACGCCACCACGTCGAACGGCACAATCTGCCCGGTGTCGGCCGCGTCGGGGTCTGCCAGGAGAGTCTCGCGCAGACGGCCCGTGCTCATGTCCCACAGCCGCAGGGTGCGATCCCGGCCGGCGGTGGCCAGGACGCGCCCGTCCCGGCTGAACGCCACCGCGTCGACCCGGGCATTGTCCGCGGGGAGGCTGTCGCGGAGCCGGCCCGCGCCGGTGTCCCACAGACGTACCGTGCCGTCCCCGTCGGCGGTGGCCAGGCTGCGGCCGTCCGGGCTGAGTACCACCGAGGACACAGTGCCGGAGTGTCCGGTGAACCGGTACCTCACGGGCACGGCGGCGGCAGCGGAGAGGCTCTCCACCGCTTGGGCGGTCGGCTTGGTCCGATAAGCCTGGACGGCCAGCAGCGCGGCGAGGTCGGAGTCCTGGCCGGGCAGGGCTGCTGATTGTGCGGCGAGCTGCCGGGACAGGGCGACCTTCCGTGCGGTGTCCGCCGCCTGTCGCTGCTGGTTGCTGATCCGGTTCTGGTTCCAGGCGACCACGCTCGCGGTCACAGCGAGGACGAGGAGAGCGGAGAGGACGACGGTCAGTGTCCGCAGACGTCGGGTGGTACGGGTTGCGGTGTGCACCTCCTCGTCGAGTGCAGACGAGCTGGCGGTGAGAAAGCTGTGCTCGAGGTCGGTCAGGTCCGCGATGCGTTCAGGGGCGCTGAACAGGTCCTGGGCTGTGGCCAGTCGGCTTCCCCGGTACAGGGCGCCTGCCTCGCGGCCCAGTTCCGACCAGACCTGTGCCTCCTCGGTCAGTTTCCGGTGCGCGCGAAGGAGTTCGCGATCCTCCTCGATCCATTGGCGCAGCCGCGGCCAGGCGGTGATGAGGGCTTCGTGGGCGATCTCGACGGTGGCGTGGTCAAGGGTGAGCAGACGAGCTCGGGTGAGGGCCTCCAGCACCTGGTCCGTTTGCGGGTGCGCAGGAGTCTCCAGTTCGCGGCGGTCGGCGGGTCTGCGGGTGTCGGGGGTGCCGTCGCCGGGGGTGACCAGCCGCAGCAACACGCGTCGTACCGTGCGTGCCTGGCCGTCGGTGAACTGACCGTAGACCTCCTCGGCAGTCTTGGCGATCGCACCGTCCAGGGCGCCGGCTGCCTCGAAGCCGGCCAAGGTCAGCGTCTTGCCCCGTCGGCGGCGCCATGTCTCCAGCAGCACGTGCGACAGCAGAGGCAGCCCGCCCGGCGCATCCGCGACCTCGCCGACGAGCCGGGCGGTCAGGGCACGTTCGACGGTCAGTCCGGCGGCGGCCGCCGGTTTGACGATGGCCTCGCGCAGTTCCGCCGCGTTCATCGGGCCGACCAGCAGATTGGCATCGCTCAACGCGTCGGCCAGGTCACGGTGTTCGGCGCAGCGGCCGTAGAAATCGGCGCGCACCGCCAGCAGAACCCGTAATCGGCTCTCGGGCTGTCGGGCGGCCAGAAGCAGCTCGATGAAACGGGAACGCTCGGCCGCGTCGTGGCAGAGGGTGAAGGCCTCCTCGAACTGGTCGACGATCACGAAGACGTCCGCCCCGGTGTTCGCGGTGACCGGGACGCCGGGGATGAGGAGGCGGCCGTGGGTACGGGCCGGCCGGTCGCCGGGGGTCAGGATCCGGATCGTGGCAGCACGCAGCCCCGCTTCCTGAGAGTGCTGGAGGGCGGGGATCAACCCGGCCCGCAGCAAGGAGGACTTACCACTGCCGGACGGCCCGAAGACCGCGGCGAATCGCCTGCGGCGCAACAGGTCCAGCAGGTCGGCGGTGAGCCGGTCACGGCCGAAGAACCGGCCGCGGTCCCCGGTCTCGAACCGCACCAGACCGCGGTACGGCGGCTCCACCTTCTCCACGTCATCGCCTGGGCCGGCGGCCGCCTCCTCCACGGCCTGGTGCCAGCGTGCCTCCCACTGTGCCGCATCGCCCCCGCACGCGGCTGCGTACGCCAGAGTCACCGGCAGCGTGGGCAATTGGTCGCCGGCTGCCGCCTGCGACAACGTCGGCACCGAGTAGCCGGCCCGCTGCGCCAGCACCCGGTAGGTGACGCCACCCGCCTCGGCCCGCAGTTTGCGCAACTCGAACGCGAACCGCTGCACCGGACCCGCCCCCGGATCCACCGGCACCTCACGACGCCCCGCCACAACCTCGCCCCTCCCACCGCCCCGGCACCGGACCGGACGGCCAACCTACGCACCTCACCACCCCTCGGAAAGAACCCGCCCGGCCATTGTTAGGCCGCCCGAACAGGGCTGCCCAACAATCCGACAGGCCGCTGAACTTGGTGATGCGAGCAGCGCGGGGGACCGCTCGCAGAGGGAACGCCCTGCCGGTTGGAGGCAACCGGCAGGGCGTTCCCCAGGGGGGAGCGAGCCGCTCCTTGAGGAACACCCACCACACCCAGGAGGAACCATGGCATTACGCAAGGTCGTTGCACTTGCTCTCACGTCGCTGGTGGTCGCCGGCGCAGGTCTCACGACCTCGGCATCCGCCGCGCCGACGGTCGACAACTCCCAGTCCGATGCCGCGGTGGTGGCCACTCACGGTTGCGACCCCGGGTGGGTGTGCCTGTATCCGGGTGCAGGCTGGAACGGCGACAAACCGCTCCACTTCTACTACGAGTACAAGGCCTACAACCTCACCGACATGTACGACACGTGGCGCATCTTCAACAACCAGACCGGCGGCGCGACCATGTCGACCTGCAAGGGGTACAACGGCACGCGCTGTGAGGGCAAGCTGCAGGCCGGCGACTGGATCGACAAGTACATGACGCCCATCAACTCGATCACGCTCCAGCCGTAGTCGGTTCCCCATGCGAACAGCTTCCGGAGCCGCATGTTCCAGGCCCTGGAAGCTTCGTACGTTCGCCACACCGGGCCAAGGTCATGTCTCACGATGCGGCCGGCGGTACGGAGCACGCGACTCCGCCGCTCACGCTCCCGCGTCCCACGACGGGGAACCCGCGGGAAACGATGTGTGACCTGCTCAGGTTGTCAGTCAACGACATCACCAAGGAGAGCAGATGCGTTTGCGTACGCGTACGGTCGCCGCCGCATTCCTGGTCGCAGCGGCATTGAGTGCCCTGGGCCAGCCGGCACTGGCCGCTCCCATGCCGTGGGACTCGCACAGGTCCCCTTCGAGTTCACAGGCCAGTGCGCCTGGTCACTGGGGGCAGACCGAGTACCACGACAACGGGCAGCACGACAACGGATTTCACGACAGCGGTTACCACGACAGTTGATCGGACGCTCGGAGCGTCTCCAGCCGCTTACGGCAAATGGTTGTTACTGGCTCAATCGATCCAGGAGAAAAGCATGCGGATACGTGGTGTGGTGGCCTGTTTGGCCGCAGTCGCGTTGGGGGCGGGGATACCTGCCACGGCAGCAGCGTCGGCGGAGTCGATGGAAGGCGGAACGGCGGCTGCACACGTCGCCGACTGGTGGGTGAAAAGCCCCTACTACTCAACCGAATCGGTGTGCAGTAACCGCAAGGAGGACATGGCCCGACAGGGCTTCACGGTTCGGCCGTCAAAGCCTGGCTGCAACAAGGTTGGTGACTGGTACTTCGAGTTCCTGATCTGACCCTGGACGCACGCACGCCACGATGGAGTGGACCTTGTGGGAGACGCCGTCGTGGCGCTGCCCGGTGGGCAGACGGTGGCAGTGGGGGAGCGCGGGGCAGGGTCTGTTGCATGATCGCCATCTGGTGGCAGCCTCTGCGGCGACCACCCCAACATCGCCGCCGCCCTACGCCACACCGCCCGCGACTGCCGCAGACCCTGACCGCCCTCGGCCTCACCGGATGAACCCGGACAGAAAGCGATCAGGCAAGGGACCCTGGCCTCTACCCCGTCGCGATCACGCCCCGCACACGAAGAGGCCCCTGCTCATCGAACAAAGACTCTCTTTGCCGCAACGCACTCATACACGGACGGCCCGCCGGAAACTCTGCTTCCGGCGGGCCGTCCGTGTATGAGTGCGTTCAGCGAACCTGTCGGTGATCCATCGGATCAGGTCACTTCCCGTAGTACGCGTTGTAAAGCGAGATCGTCGACTTGTTGCCCTTCTTGTCGGCGATCTTGGCGTGGAACGAGATCCCCTTGCCCTTGGCCGGGTTCGTGACCGCAATCTTGCTGTTCTTGACGGTGACCTTCTTCCAGGTCTGGCCGTAGTCGTAAGACACATACACCGACAGGGACTTCAGGTTCGAGCCCGCTGCCGAGCCCTGGACGGTCACCGGGACGGAGACCTTCTTGCTGGCCGGAGCCCTGCTGTCCAGGCCGACGGCCGCGTCGAAGCGGATCGAGGACGCGGGCAGCTTGGCCAGGTCGGCCTTCTTGGAGCGGAAGGTCCAGCTGGCGTCGATGCGGGTGGAGGCCGCGGCGACCTTGACGCTGCGCTTGACCGAGGTGGTCAGTTTGTACGCGGCGTCACCGGCCGGAACCGTGAAGATGCCCGCCCCTTCCAGCGGGTCGCTGTTCGAGCCGACCTTGGCGCCGTTGCGATAGAGGGTCGTGGTGACCGACGAGTAGAGCGAGGAACCGGAGTGGGTCTTGCCGTCGGTGAACACCGGCAGGTTGCCGTAAATGCCGTTGCCCTCGCGGTAGATACCGAGACTTGAGCCGACACGCGGGCCGAAGACCGCCGTGTTGAAGGTCTTCCCGTAGCTCTTGCCCGCCTTCAGGGTCTGCGGGGTGCCGAGCGTGTAGAAGGCCTCGACGATCGGGGAGCCGGACTCGTCGACCCCGCCGTGCTGCTCGAAGTCGAGTTTCCACTTCGTCCCGCCCGCGGTGGACAGGCGCAGCGTGCGCGTGCCGGGCAGCTTCTGCAGGACCCCGGGTGCAAAGGTGCTTGTACTGCTGGGCAGTTCGCCCCAGGCGTAGATCACGCCCTTCTTACCGCTCGACGAGGCGCCCAGACCGGTCTTCACCGTGGCCAGTTCACTCGACTTGTAGCGCTTGGTGTAACCGGTGGCGAGCTGCTTGACCTTGCCGCCGGCGAGGGTGTCGTACTCCTCGGCGGGCTTGACCCAGTGACCGCCCCACTGCTGGTACAGGCTGCCGTCGGTGATCTGCGGGCCGGCGTGCGCTGTACGGAAGTTGGCGTACGAGTCCAGCCACCAGCCGTACGAGTTGCTGCCGTCCGGCACGCCGACGGTGTACAACGGCGTAGCGACCTCCGACTTCGCCGCCGCGTCGGGCACGGTGATGTCCACCGGCTTCGCGGTCCGCGCGTCCACCGTGATCGTGGCCTTCTTGGTGATGCTCAGCTTCGGCTGCGTCACCCAGTCGAAGCCCTTGGCGGGGTCGTCCGGGTCGACGTGGACGGCCGAGTTGAAGATGTAACCGCCCTTGGGGAAGCGGACCTTGACGGTGCCGGACTCGTCGTAGGGCGAGTACCACTTGCCCTGGGCGAGCCCGGTGACACCGTCCAGGCTGGCGCTGTAGTACTTCGCCGGGTTGCCGTCACGGCCGATGAACTTGAGCGTGACGTCGTACGACTCCACCTCGCGCTGCACCGTCGCCGCCGTGCTGACGCTCTGGCCGCCGCCGGTCGCGGTCACGTACGCGGAGTAGCCGCCGTCGAGCGTGCCGCCCAGCTTGGTGTTGACCGTGAGGTCGGCGGAGGCCGAGCCGCCCGCCGGGACGGTCAGCGTCTTGGCGCCGAGCGTGAAGAAGCCGGCCGGAGCGGCCTGCCCCTTCGGGTCGGTGGCCGTCACCGCGAGGGTCAGCGTGACATCGGTCTTCCCGAGGTTCTTGTACGTGACCTTGTCGGTGACCGGGGTGTCGTCGGTGTGCGGCCACTGCTGGATGCCGAAGTTCACCGACGTCCGGTCGGCGAGCACGGTCTGCTTGATGGCCTTGTCGACCTGGATGCGGCCCGAACCCTGCTGGAACGGCGTGTACTTGCCGCCCTTGGTGGAGCCGGTCAGCGCGGCCTTGAGCTCGGTGTACGTCCAGTCCGGGTGCTGCTGCTTGAGGATCGCCGCGGCGCCCGCGACATGCGGGGTGGCCATCGACGTACCCGAGATGCTCACGTAGCCGGGCGGCTTCTCGCCGACCTCCTGGGCTATGACGCTGCCCGGGGCCGAGGCGGCCGTGGTGTCCACGCCGGGTGCGGTCACGTCGGGCTTGATCTGCCCGTCGAGGCCGGGGCCCGTGCTGGAGAACGAGGCCAGCTTGTCGGTGTCGTCGACGGCGCCCACGGTGAGCGCGGCCTCCGCGCTGCCCGGGGAGCCGATCGTCTGCTCGCCGAAGTCGCCGTCGTTGCCCGCGGCGATGGCGAAGAGGACGCCCTTCTCCTTGGACAGCTTGTTGACCTGGGCCTCAAGCGGGTCGATGTCGGGTGTGTCCCCGCCGCCGAGGCTGAGGTTCACGACGTCGGCGCCCTGCTCGACCGCCCACTCCATGCCGGCGAGGATGCCGGAGTCGTCACCGAAGCCGTCGTCGCCGAGCACCTTGCCGTTGAGCAGCTGGGCTCCCGGCGCGACGCCCTTGTACTTGCCCGTCGACTTGGCGCCCGTACCGGCGGCGATGGACGCGACGTGCGTGCCGTGGCCGTACTTGTCGGTCGCGTCGGGGGACGTGGAGAAGTTCTTCTCCCCGACCACCTGCTCCTTGAGGTCCGGGTGGGTCGCGTCGACACCCGTGTCGAGGACGGCGATCTTGACGCCCTTGCCGTCGAACCCGGCGGCCCACGCCTTGTCGGCGCCGATCTGCTTGACGGACTTGTCGAGGCTGGCCTTGCGGACGCCGTCGAGCCAGACATGGGCGATGCCGGAGGCGGTCCGCGCGGTGCCGCCCTGCGCGTCGGTGACCGCGGCCCAGAGGTCGGTGGCGTCGGCCTTCGGCGTCAGCACCGCGTCCGCGTTCAGCGACTTGAGGGTCCGGCGGACCTTGGTGTCGCCCGCGTCACGGACGTCGGCCTTCGCCGCCGCGGCCGTTCCGCGGTAGCCGACGATCAGCTTGAGGCCCTGCTTCTGGGCCTTGCGGTTGGCCGACTTGTTGAGCTCGGTGACGTCGAAGAGCCGCTGGTCGAGTCTGCCGTCGGCAATCAGCCGTGCCGCGTCGGCCGGCACGACGAGCGTGTGCCCGCCGGCCGTGCGGATCTGGACGGGTATCCCCTCGCGGCCCTTGGCCCGCTCCAAGCCGACGACGCGGCCCTTGGCGTCGACGACCACACGGTCGCCGGTGATCAGGGTGACGCGGTGCTTGGGCGTGGTCTGTACGGCCTGGTCACCGGCCGTACGCTCGGGCTCCGCCGACGCCGGGCTGGTCATGCCCGCCGCCAGGGCCACGGCTGCCGCCGCGGCGATCGTGGCCACGCACGCTCTTTTCACTTGTCTGAGCAAGTCTCCCCCTGGAGGCTATCTGAGTACTTGTTGTCTTCCGGGTGTAATCACTGGGTTTCTGCTGGTCAGGCGTAAATCTGCCGCCGACCGTTTCGCCATCGAGGCGGTGTTCCTCATGTCGGCTCGTAGGGGCAAGGGTTCGCTTTCGCTCGCCCGCTCGGACCTCCCTATCGCTTGTGGCGTGATGATGGCCCGTCGTGTCCTTGATCTTGACCAACTCGGCTCAGCACCCCCGCGTCACCGCAGAGGCGCCCGAGGCTGGGGACCGCCATCGGTCACAGGCCGGAGCGGTGACTGACGACGGGCGCGTGCGGGAGGGGAAACCGTCTGGCCGCGGCGGGGGCACGTTCAGCAACGGACATCGGTGGCAGGGCCTTTCAACAGTGGCGAAGAGACTCGGCCAGCATGCCGGGACCTCGTTGACCGGATGCTGATCCAACCTGACCGGCCGATCAGGAAGGCGGGCCAGCGCTGTGCGAGGCTGCACCGCATGCGCGTCTTGGTGGTCGAAGACGAGGTCGACCTTGCCCACACCCTGCACACCGGTCTGACCGCCGAGGGCTACAGCGTCGACCTCGCCCATGACAGCCGGCAGGGACTGTGTATGGCCCGGACCGGCGAATACGCTTTTGTCGTCCTGGACTGATGCTGCCCGGACTCAACGCGCAAGGGACCCTGGAGCGCGGGGTTCTGCTCCTCGCAGTGCTGCCGTGAGGCGGCACAGACGTAGCACGAGCTGAGCAGTTTTGGATAAGTCTTCCCTCGTCTTGCTCCCTAGCATGAGTGACATGTGCAACGCCATCACGGACTCAACAGGTTCGTGTACGTGGCGAGAGCGAGCCCAGCACATCAGGCCTTTCACATCGCCTGCTGCCTTTACTGACCCGTGCGGCCGACCAACTGTACGGAACCAAGAGGGGGATACTTCAATGACCATCCGTCACCGAATAGCAGCCCTGGTTGCCACCGTCGCGATGGCGGGCGGCATCCTTGCCGTCGCGCCCTCCGCCGCCCAGGCAGCACCGCCTACGCCGACAACCGGGCGGTCCGAGGTGGGGATCCAGCTCTACTGCGGGTACTACGACGGCACCGCGACCGTACGGCGCGGCAGCAAGGGCAACGCGGTACGTGAAGTGCAGTGCATCCTCAACTACTGGCAGGGCCGCCAGATTCTGAGGGTCGACGGCGACTTCGGCTCGAATACGGAGCACTGGGTGAAGGAATTTCAGAGGGGATGGCGAATCAAAGACGACGGCATCGTCGGCTCGGACACCTGGAACTTCCTGCGGGACGGCGTCTGAGCCTGTCTCCAATGCGGCGACCGTGCAGGTTCGCCGGGGCCGGCGGATGTGAGGTGACGTCCAGTCCGGCTGGTGAGGCGCGGTGGTCGAGCCGGCCTCTTGGAGGTGCACTGCCAGCGACCGCACCACCTCATCCGTCCGACGCGCCCTCATCCACCATGAGTTCGTCCAGTCGCGCCCGTACCGCCCCCACCGCAGTCACCCCCAGATCCGACGGCCACGCTCCCTTGATCCCGGCCCTCTCGACGCCTTCAACGACGCCGCGAAGAATGGCCAGGGTGAGTCCGGCCCACTGCTTCTCGGTGAGGTAGTCAGGCTTGGAAACGGGCTCGGGTGCGGACTGCTGTGTCGTGTGCGGCATGGCCGCTCCCTTCCAGAAATGTCACCGGACGCCCAATCGCCAAGACCACAAGCCGGGCGAACTCATGTGGTCGGAGCACTGTCCTCGGCGTGAACCGTAGTCGGCTACTCCTGGACCAACGGCAGAGGGTGGTGAGTTGCGTTCGGCTTGTTCCGCTGGGACTGATCAGACCGCGTCACGACAACACCGGAGGCACGGCCTGGCCGAGGTCCTGAATGTGCGGATCAAAACCGGCGCAACGGCAGGACGGCTGCGCCGGAAACCCGCAACTCGCCTGCACAGCTGACGGGATGAGACTCGTCGGCCCTGGTCAGGCCAACCAGAGGGAGAAACTCCGTGAGATCCAGGTCAGTAGCCCTTGTCGGCGCAGCAATGACGACCCTCCTCGCCGTCGTCACCGGGACTGCTGGGGCGAGCGCCGCGGTCGGTGATCGCACGGCGTTCGTCGCGGAGTCCCGCGCGGCGGGTCTGAGTACCGAGCAGGCCGTCGGCCTGCAGGACAAGGTGGACGCCTATCTGGCGAAGCTGGCCGGACACGCCACCCAGGTCGCGCCCAATCAGGTCGACCTCGGCGGCGCGGTACTGAACGTCACCGTGCCGGGCGAGAAGCAGCCGCGTCCGCTGGGAGAGGTGACCACGAACGAGTACAACTCCCCCTATTGCATAGGCAGAGCGGACTACCTGTTCTTCTGCGCCTATCAGTACGAGGACTTCCGCGGAGACAACATCGGCATGTATCGGTGTGACTACTACGTCATCCCCTGGTACACGCGCGGCTCGTGGGAGAACAGCCAGACCGAAGGCACTCGACCCAGGACGTACTTCCTGGACGGGTCGAGCTGGCTGATGCCCCCCGCCCACAGCGAACAGGCCAGGAACGTGAACTGGGCACCGGTCTTGCGTATCCGCAACTGCTGACCAGGTGTCCAGCACTACAACCATGAGCGACCTCATACCGTGCTCGGAAGCCGGCCACCGATGAGCCGGCCTCCGGCAGCGACTACCGCGTGGTGTTCGGCGGAGCCGGTCGGCGGATCGGGCTGGAGTACGCAGCGTGTGGCCGAATGACGTCTCGTGACACAAGTGACAGCCGCGCTCGTGGAGCGGACCCGGTCGTGACTACGGGGTCGCAAGACTCATGACTCGACGAAGGGCTTGCGTGCCAACACGTAGCCCTGCGGTGTCTTCTCGGCGGAGTCCGGCCGTCGCGTCATCGTGGCCTGGACTTCGAACCCGGTGTGTCGCAGCAGTTCGGCGATCTCGTCCGGTTGCTGCCGGTACCAGTCGACACAGACGGCTTTGCCGAATGCCTCGGCGCGGTGTCCCTGGTCGTCACCGACCTGGAAGACGAGCATCAACTGCCCACCGGGTGCCAGCACCCGGTGGAACTCGAAGAACACGTCCGATCGGCGCTCCCATGGGATGTGGATGATCGAGTAGTAGGCGAGCAATCCGCCGAGTGAGGCCTGCGGTAGATCCAGGGCCAGCATCGATCCCACCTCGAAGCGGAGGTCCGGGTACGTGCGGCGGGCCACGGCGATCATCTCGGGCGACAGGTCGATCCCGAACGCGTTCAGTCCCAAGCGTCGTAGTACCGCTGTCACCTGGCCGGGTCCACAGCCCACATCGGCGACGGGACCGTTTCCGCCTGCTTGTGCCAGTTCGGCGAAGGCGGCCAGCAAGGCACGGTCGAGTGGCTTGGCGTCCAGGTCGGAACCCACCTTTTGGGCGTACTCCGAGGCCATGACGTCATAGGAGGCTCTGGTCGCGGCGAGAAAGCGTTCGTCGGGCATGACCATGGAGACTAGGCGACGTGCGTGGTGCCACCCGGGATCGTCGACTTGCTACGCCGAGCAAGAACTGCAGGGCTTCCGTAAACCTGCAGGTCGCCATGGTGTCCTGCATGAGCCACCAGAGGGGTGTGTCGCGAAGTGCCGACCATGCGCCGACGGAGTCTCCCCGGACGTTTGTGCTCTGACGTTTCCCGGACCGGATGCTCTTCTGGGTGCCCTTGCAAAGTGAGCCTGCAGGTCCTCCGTGGCGGCTCGTAGGATCTCGTCGTGCGCAGGGTGCATGAGCTGGGTCGGGGGACGAAGTGCGGCTTTCGCTGGTGGAGTTGATGGAGCTGGAGGTGCCGCCTCCGGAGCAAACCGAGCAGGTTCTGGGGCCTGTACGGGACCGGGCCGCCGCCGGGCCGCCGGACGAACTCGACGTCCTCGACCGTCAGTTCTGGTACGCGTGCGTGGGCGCGGTCTGTGACCGGCTGGGGGATCACGACAGCGCCGTACGGCACTTCGGCGCGGGGCTGAAGGAACTCGGCGAGGACAGCGACGACTGGGCGGACGCCGCGTGCCCGAACTCGACACGGCGCCCCGACCCGCAACCGCACGGCCCTTCGAAGCACTCTCCGACTGGGAAGCATTCACGTACACCGGCCACGCTGGGCGCGATGTGTACGCCGGACGACCGCACTCGGCCTCGACCCCGGCCGACCCAACGGGAGACCACCGATGACCACACCCCCGGCCCTGTCGTACCAGCGCGTCACGGACCCGGCGTACGCGCAACTCGCCGCGAACTCCTTCACGTTGGAGGACTTCGGTACCGCGCAGACTCTGTCCGGCCCCTGCCCCCGGTGCGGGCAGCCGATGGAATTCACGGTGGTACGCCGACTGTTGCGCGACAGCGACACACCGGTCCCCGCGGTGACGCCAGCACCGCCCGTCCCCTTGGGGCGTTCGCTGGTGCTGTATTGCACCGTCGACTCGGTGGCGTACGACAACACCCCGGAGGGCGAGTCCGGCTGTGGCGCCTACTGGTCCGTGACCCTTCCCGCAGGAGCAGGCGGATGACCACCGGCTCGACCGGACCGACGAGCGCCGGCGGTCCCGCCGGCGAGGCTGGCCAGGCCGGCCTCGGTGGGCTGCTGCCCGGCCCGACACCCAGCCCCGGCGAACTGCGTCGGGCCAGGTCGGTGCAACGGGCCCTGGCTCAGGAGCTGGGCCGCGTACGCGAGGTCGCCGTCGCCTGGCGGAACGGGCTGGGCGTGATCCTGGCGGGACTGGTCGGCTTCGGCCTCATCAAGGGGCGCAGCGATATTGGGCAGGCGGCCCCGCAATGGGCGGTCACGGCCGGCGTGTTGCTGCTCACAGCGCTCGTCGCCGGCGGACTCGGCGCCCTGAGCCTGTTGCGCGCGGCGCACGGCCGCCCATACGCCAGTTGCGTCGCCGACGTCGGTACGGGCGGTCGGCCCTTCGCGGTCGAGGACCACGAAGAGGCCCTGGCCAGCGCCCGGTACCTCCGCAACGGCATCGTGCTGACCTGCCTGTGCACGGGCCTGCTCGTCGGCGCGGTTGGCGTGACCTGGTACGCCCCGCCCAAGGGACCCGCCGGGGCTACTGATCCGGCAGGGTGGGACCACCTTGTGCGGCGAGGTCGTCTCCGCATGTCGCGGGACCGTCGTCCTGAAGACTGACGTCGTCGAGACCACAGTGAATCTGACCCACGCCGACTCCGTCACCCCGGTCCCCACCTGCCCGGGGACCACCCCGACGCCGTGAAGAGGCGTCACAAGCCAGCGAGAGTCGTTTCGCCGGTAGTTGTGGGAGTCACCCGTCGGCCGAGCCGTCGGCACCCCGGATCTATGATGCACGTCACATGGAACTCGTGGGTGGCGGCGGGGCAGAGCCAGACATGGAGCCACTATTCCGGGCCCGCGTCCGAGCGGGCGACGAGGACTCGTTCAGGGTGCTCTTCCGCGAGCACGGGCGGGCGGTGTACAACCACTGCTTCCGCCTGACCGGGGACTGGTCGGTCGCTGAGGACTGCGTCTCGCTGGTGTTCCTCGAAGCCTGGCGGATGCGGGAGAGAGTCGAGCCGCACGGCGGAAGCCTGCTGCCGTGGCTGCTGGGGATCGCCACGCACGTGGTGCACCACCGGTGGCGCACGGCCCGGCGGCACAGGGCCCTGATGGAGCGCATGCCCCCGCCCGATCTGCTGCCGGACTTCGCCGACGAGGTGGTCGGCCGACTGGAGGACCAGAAGCGGATAGCCGCCGTGCGCACGGCGCTTGACCAGCTGTCGCGGCCGGACCGCGAGGTGCTGGCGCTGTGCGTGTGGGCCGGGCTGGACTACGTCGCGACCGCCGAGGCGCTGGGGGTACCGGTGGGCACCGTCCGCTCCCGGCTGTCCCGGGCGCGCCGCCGACTCGAGAAGCTGGCGCAGAAGAATCTTGACCAGGACACGGAACCTGCGGCGGCGGGACGGCAGCAGACAGGTGACCGCCACGAGGCGGTCCGGCCGAGCGGAGAGAACGGAAGGGGACCGTGGTGAACGGAGACAGGCACCAGAGCGGCGACGTCCAAGCACTACGCCGACTGCTGGCCGTACCGGCCGAGCGGGACCTCCCCGCCGGCCGACGGATCCAGCGTGAGGAACACCTGATGCGCAGTTGGCGGACGATGAAAGAACAACGAACCGGCGGGCGGAGGCGCCAAGTCCAGAAGCGGTTCGCCTTGGGGCTGGTGGCGGCAGCGATCGCGGCAGGTGTGACGGTGGCGGTGCCCAACGGGACGCAGACCCCGGCCTATGCGGTGGAGAAGAATCCGGACGGCACCCTGACGGTCTCCTTCCGCGACCTCGACTGGCGGGGTGACCCACAGCAGTTCGAGAAGCTGGCGCGCAAGATCCGGGCAGCCGGCTTCACGGCGATCGTCGACAAGGTTCCCGCGGGCAAGAGGTGCCAGTTCGATCGGGGAGAGCCCCTCAAGGCGGACAAGTCCGGCAACGGCACGTGGGACTACCGGTATGTCATGACGCATGCGGACACGTATCTGGTCGAGGAGAACCTGCCCGGTCCCGCGCCGAAGGGATCCGGCATGCAGTCAAGCCACTTCTTCAGCCAGACGTTCATCAAGGGCCCGGTCAAGCCGTGCAACCCGTGAGAGCACCGTCGATCGCAGCCGTTCGTTCTGCCTAGCACCCGCATACCGGGCATGTGCCCGGTATGCGGTCGTCCGGGCCCCGACCCGGACGACCGCATCGGACACCTGGACGGATTCCACGAGCACGCCCTCTACTGAGGAGAACAGCAGATCATCCAGCCAGCTGGGGCCGTACTTCGTTCACGATGTAGCACTGTCACCCACCGGATTCCGGGGCAGCCCTTTGGTTCCCACAGCAGCTAGGGACCAAGCGGCGGTCGAGCTGCCTCGATCGTGAGTGTGAACACCTTGTCTGCGATGGGGCCCGTGCCGTAGTGGCAGCCGAGTTCCCTCCTCGGCCATGCCCCCCGGCCACGGCGGGTCGGCGCGCCGTCGAGTCCTGTCGGCCGCTGGGCGGGCTCGCTCGGTGCGGGTTCTCTGTCAGGACCGTGTTCCGAGTGATCGTGGGTCGTTTCAGGGGTGTCTCAGGAGTGTCATCGGCTGATCAGGGTCGTGAGGGCTGTCCGTGTTGTGGGTGACGGACCGCGAAACAGTCGTGGCCGCACTGCTTGAGAGGCCCAACTACCATGAAGAGCAAGCGTTTTGGGATGATCGTCGTATCCGCTGTCGCCGGTGCGCTCGTGCTGACCGCCTGCAACGGTGAGGACGCTGCGACCGGCGCCGGGGCCGGTGCCGCGGTGGGTAGCCCGGCCGCCGGCGGGCACGCGTCAGCCGGTGGCGAGCACGCCGCCGGGGGCGGCACCGTGCAGGATGTCGGCCGCTGGGACAAGAACAAGGAGGGCGCGGCCTTCTTCTCGTCGGTCCTCAGCGGTGCGAACGAGGTGCCGGTCGAGGGCGGGCCGGCCGTCGGTGACAAGGACGGGCACGCGCTCGCCCTGATGCGGATCCAGGGCGACCAGGTCTCCTACGCGTTCACCTTCACCGGGATCGGGACGCCGACGCTCGGTCACCTTCACAAGGGCGTCAAGGGTGTCAACGGCGATGTGAAGATCCCGTTCTTCACGAAGAAGCTGGAGGACGGCAAGAAGTTCGTCTACGGAACGGTTGCCGTCGACGACCAGGACCTGCTGGACGGCATCAAGGCCAACCCCCAGAACTGGTACTTCAACATCCACACCGCGGAGTTCCCTGGTGGTGCTGTCCGCGGTCAGGCCTACAAGCTCGCTCCCGGCATCCACGTCCCCGACACCATGACCGAGGAGACCCTCGACACCCTCGTCGAGAGCACCGGGTAACTGTCACACCCACTGCTGCTGACACCAGGGCTGTTCGGTTCCTGAGGAGCGCGGGTGAGGAGAGGGGCGGCGCCGGAGTCTCGACCTCGTCTTCACGAGGCCGGCTCGTCTACGACGCCGCCCCACTTGGGCGATCAGGAGTCAGGCGGCCGGGAAGTTGTCGGGCGTCGCGATGCGGTCACGGATCCACACGCCCGCGGGCTTCAGGGGCGAGGTGCCGGTCCAGGGCCCGTTGCTGTTGCAGGTTCCGGTCTTGAAGACGGCTCCGGAACGGTTGTCGTCGGAGAAGTTCCAGTTCGTCCAGCTGATCTTCTTGCTGGCCATGAGGTCGAGGTAACGCTGGGACATGGCGAAGTCGTTGCTTCCCTCGCCGGCGTAGTTCTGGGTGCCGAACTCGGTGACGAAGACCGGGAGCCGGTCGGCGGCACGCGAGAGGGTCGCCAGGTACTCGTCGCGGTGCGAGTACGCGTAGAAGTGGAAGGTGTACATGATGTTGGTCGCCCGGACCGGGTTGTTCACCACTTCGGACTCGTTGGCGCCCTCGGAGACGCCGAACGAGGACCACGCACGGGTTCCGACCAGCACGGGGGCATCGGAGTCGATGGCGCGGATGGTCGGGATGATCTGCTCCGCGTAGCTCTTGATCCGCGACCAGCTCACCCCGCTGGGCTCGTTGGCGATCTCGTACAGGATGTTGTTCTTGTCCTTGTTGCGGTTGGCGATGTCGGTGAAGAACTGCCGCGCCTTGCTCAGGTTGGTGTTCGGGTCACCCGGGGTGAGCATGTGCCAGTCGACGATCACGTACATGCCGCGGTCCGTCGCCTGCTGGATGAGGGAGTGGGCGAGGTTGGTGAAGTGCTGCGGGTTCGTCTCGTACCCGCCCTCCTGCACGTAGGTCGAGACACGCAGGACGTCGGCCTTCCAGTCCTGCGCCAGCGCGTTGAGGGAACCGCTGGTCAGGCAGTGCGGGTACCACTGGGTGCCGTGTGTGCTCATGCCGCGCAGCTGGATGGGGTTTCCGCGGCTGTTGCACAGCTTGGTGCCACAGACCTTGAGCTGTCCGTTGCTGCCGACCGGTGTGGCCGCGGGTGCCGCGGCCTTCCGGTCGGTGGTCGTGGAGGCGGAAGCGGTGGGAAGGACGCTCACGAGCAGGAGCAGGACGCTGCTGAGCAGGGCTACGAGCGCAGCGGGACGCAACGACCGTGGGGGAGCCGTCATGTGAACTCCGATCACATAGCTGTCCGATAGGAAACTTTCCTATTAGTAGAGAAGCAAGGGACCTCGCTCGCATCAAGAGTCCTGACGTCATCGGAAGTTCGAGGCGTTCACATCTGAGAGTGAACGGCGGGGCGCACATGCCGACTCGTCGGTGATCCCCGCCGACGGCGGGCCTTCACGTTCGGCATCTCGACAAGCGCCTGGCCCTGCGTGACCGGGAATGGGCTAGCCACGGCCCAGACGGTCCATCAGTATCCCGTGATGCCGGTGCCAGCGGTCAGCGCTCGGTAGACCGCACATACGCGGCCGGCGGAGATCCAACAGGGAATTCTGATCGCCGCAACCAGGGGGACAATGATGAACATCCGCAAGAGCGCCACCGCGTGTCTCGCCGCAGCGTTACTCGCCAGCGGTGCACTCGCCGCCGCACCAGCCGCCCAGGCGCAGCCCGCCGACGCGACGGGCGCGCTCTCCTGCTACGGCAGCGCCAAGTCGTTTTCCAAGCCTGCGGGAGATCTGTTCTACCCCGCCGCCGGCCATCTCACAGCCACCAGCAACTGCAGCGACATCAACATCAAATCAACCTACAACGTCTACGTCGCGGCATGCTTCTTGCCGACCTCTGGTGGAGAGTACTGTCAGTCGAACTGGACATACGCTCCCGGAGGCCAGTGGACTGTCGTCGCGACGAGTGTCGTGGACGGTACACGCTTCTACTTCGCCTTCCGCTCGGCCGCAGCGCACTCAGGCGTCTGGGCAGCCTGATATCCGAGTTCAGGGTTCACCGAGGTGCCCATCCACTCCACCGTCTCAAGTCGTGAAGGACACGGAATTTCCGAGCAGTTGGGCGGCCATGGTCTGGCAGGCCGGGGTCTTCGACGTGGCGGAGAACGAGGATGGCTGCACTATTGCGGTCGTCCGGGAGGGGCTGCAGCACAGTCCGGTCAGGACCTGAGCCAGGGCGAGCCATGCGTTCAGGCTCGCGGGCAGTGCGGTGTTGTCCGGGTCGTTGCGGGGTGCCACGGTCCGGAAGCCGGTCTCCGTGAACCCGGGTGTACGGGTTGATCGTGCCGGTCGTGAAGCCCGGACCCGGAGGCGCCCAGCAGGGAGCCCCACTGCTGTCGGTCTTGGGGCCGCCTTGCCGTCGGGCTCCAGGACTCGTGCCGCCACGGATGCTGCCAGTGATGGGAAACGCCCATGCGGTCGATGCCCGCATCCTCGGGCATCGACCGGTGTTCTGTGGGGTGTGTCATCCGCTGCTCGACCGCGGCCCGCACGTGGGTGGCGGGCACGATGAAGGTGCGTCCGACTGGGGAGCCCCTGTGGGGCCCCGGGCGGCGGGTGGATGCGCGGCCGGACAGGCTGCGTCGGGTCGGCGCCACTGCCCGGGGCCAAGGTCCTACTTCTCCAGGACGCCCGAGGAAGCGATCTCGATCTTTCCGCGGGTGGCACCGGAACGTGAGCCCAGGGACTCGATCTTCTTCACCAGGTCCTGGCCTTCGACGACTTCGCCGAAGACCACGTGCTTGCCGTCCAGCCACGGTGTGAGCACCGTGGTGATGAAGAACTGCGAGCCGTTGCTGTCGGGGCCGGAGTTCGCCATGGACAGCAGGAACGGCTTGTCGTGCCTGAGCTTGAAGTTCTCGTCGGCGAACTTCTGGCCGTAGATGCTCTTGCCGCCGGTGCCGTCACCGCGGGTGAAGTCGCCGCCCTGGAGCATGAAGTCCGGGATGACACGGTGGAAGCCCGAGCCCTCGTATCCGAAGCCGTGCTGGCCGGTGGCCAACTCACGGAAGTTCTGCGCCGTCTTGGGGACGACGTCGTCGTACAGGTCGAAGACGATCCGGCCCGCGGCGCTGCCGTCAATGGTGATGTCGAAGAAGACGTTGGTAGACATAAGGGCATCCTGTCACGGCGCCGCGTGCTGCCCTGGAGCCGCCCTGGTGCGCCCGCCAAGAAGAGCAGATTCCGAGGCTGCCCACCGCGATGGTTCTCGCCGTCCACGTGTCCCGGTGACAGAGCTCGGACGTGCCGTGCTCGGCGGATCGGACCTCTGCCGCGTCTGCAGCCGTGAGGACGGAGAGGGGGCGAACCATGAGATCTGGACCAGCTTCTGACGGGTGCCGCTGGCTGCGGTCCGGGTGGTGAGTGCGCCGGTGGCGCTATGCGGCGGAGTCCGACAGCAGGAGTCGGGCGAGCCAGGCGGTGCGGGTCCGGCGGGCTTCGGCCGAGATGCGGGCCTGCGGGTACAGGGCGTCGAAGCCGTGGAAGCCGCCTGCCCAGACGTGGAGTTCGGCCTGGCTGCCCGCCGCCCAGAGGCGGGTGGCGTAGTCGGTGTCCTCGTCGCGGAAGACTTCGGCGGAGCCGGTGTCGATGTAGGTGGTCGGCAGGCCGGAGAGATCGTCGGCCAGTGCGGGCGAGACGTAGGCCGGTACCTGGGCGTCGGTGAGGTCACCCAGGACGGCACGCCATCCGAACTCGTTCATCTCGCGGGTCCACACGCCGGAGCCGCCGGAGTACTGGCGGCTGGAGGTGCTGGTGTTCCGGTGGTCGAGCATGGGGCAGATCAGCATCTGCGCGGCGATCGCCGGGGTGCCGAGATCGCGGGCCAGCAGGGTGACGCCGGCGGCGAGGCCACCGCCCGCGCTGGCGCCCGCGACCACGATCCGGGAGGGATCGATGCCCAGTTCGGCGGAGTGTTCGGCGACCCAGAGCAGTCCCTGGTAGCAGTCGTCGACCAGGGTGGTACCGGTGGCCTCGGGTGCGAGCCGGTAGTCCACGGAGACCACGACGGCGCCGAACTCGTCGAGCCACTCCAGGGGGATGTCGATCTGCGAGAAGCGGTCACCCATGACCATCCCGCCGCCGTGCATCCAATAGACGCAGGGTGCGGCGCTGGAGCGATCGGTGTTCGCGGGGCTGAAGACCGACAAGGGGATCGGGGCACCGTCCTTGGCCGGAACGGTGACCTCGCGCCGGTCGACCTGCCGGTGGGCGAGGAGAGGCTCGACGGGTGTCGACGGCAGCCGGCGCAGTTGCGCGAGTACTTCTGGGCTGAGCTGGGACATGAGGGGCATGTCGGCGAGCAGCTCACGCAGTTCGGGGTCCAAGGCGGGTCGAGTGGGTCGTGTTGTGGTCATGGTCGCGGCCTTTCGTGGGGTGGGGGCGGACGGTCGGGTGAGGAGAGGGGCTGCTCGGGAGGCGCCGAAGCGCCGAGGCACCGGGGGCCGGGGGAGGAGGCGACAGGGGGTCAGAAAGTGGCCTTGCCGCGGACCGGGACATAGTCGGTGTACTGGGATTCCTTGGCCAGCAGTCCGTCGATCTGCGCCACGATGGCCTGGGCGGCCTCGCCGGCGAAGATCCGGTGGTGGTCCTCCTCACTGGTCCAGCCCTCGGTGACGTGGACGATGTCGGGGATGGACGCGGAGCGGGAGACGAGGTAGACGACGCAGTGTTCGCTTGCCCCGGGGCTGCCCTCGTCGAGGCCGGTCAGCAGCAGGTCGACCAGTTGGTCGCCCATTGCGGGCTTGGCGGTCAGGGTGGCGTTGAAGCCGTAGGTGGCGATCATGGCGACCTTCTTCTCGGTGAGGAAGTGGGTGATTCCATTCAACCGAGCTGACCTGCGGAAACGTTAGAACGATGCTCGCTCGCACTTGCACGATCCTCGCGTACACGGGAGTTGCAACGTAGAGACGTGCTGCAGTGGACGCGGGTTGTCCAACTCGCCTGCGACAACGGCCTGTCGACCTCCACGCCCTGTACGAGCTCGCCGAGCAACTGGCCGCGGTGGTCGACGGGTTGCTGTCGCGCGCGGCACGATGACGGTGAGAGGGGGGAACCGTGCCGGAGGATGTCGGGGACTTCGAGGACGAGGTCGTCACGCGTCTGGAGCAGGAACCCGGATCGAGGCTGTGGACCCTCACGGCACCTGGGGACAGCCTGTCGCGGCCCGTGGTCGTGGGGGACCGGGTGTACGTATCGGTCGGCGGGCGGATCAGCGCGTTCGACCTGGACACCGGCGAGGAACGGTGGCGCAGCCCGTACCGGGACACCGTGCCGCGCAGCGAGTGGACGTTCAGCGTGGCGGGCGGCTGTGTCGTGGTGCCGTGGGAGTGGACACCGCGACCGTCCCTGCCCGAGGGGGGCACGGTCACTGTCCTGGAGGCCGAGTCGGGTTCCGTACTGCGCCACATCGCCGTACCGAGGATGCTCAGCTGCGTGAGCGACGGGCGGACCGTGATCGTGGCGCACTTCACGGACCCGGACTGGGCGCTGAGCGGCTACGACGTCCTCGGCGGGGACGCGCTGTGGACGCGCCCGATGCCGTCCGGCACCCAGTATCTGCGGCTGGTGGACGGCGCGCTCGTCGTGCACAGCGACACGCTCCCGCGAGTCGAGATGGCCATCGAGAAACTGCGCTTTCACGCGTACGACCCCCGCACGGGCCGTCCCCTCTGGCACCGGGAGTTCCCCATGGCGGGCCTCCCCAAGCCGCCGCGCGGAAGCGGTGTACCGGAGCGGCTCATCTTCGTCTGGCACCGGGACGAGCGGCGGTTGACCTGGCTGTACGGCGCCACGGGGGAGGAAGCCGGCAGTCTCAAGCTCCAGGGGTATCAGTCCAGCCCGCCGCGGATCTTCGACGACGGGGAGAGCGTATGGTGCGCACCCGAGCGACGGCGTTGGGTGTACCGCTTCCCGACTCCGCCCGGCGGCCCCGGGCGACGCTTCTTTCTCCCGATCGACGACCCCGTCGCCGGTTCCTCCGACCGGGGCACCCTGGCCACGGCGGGCGGCCGGCTGTACGCGGTCGACCGCCGGCAGAGGGTCTGGACCCACCGCACCGACATCCGCCGTCTGCCCCGTGTGCCACGCCCGCTGTTCCGGGCGGGCGCGCTGGAGGCGTTACGGCCCGAATGGCGGACCATGCGCTACGAACCCCAGCTCGTGGCGGGGGATGACCATGTGTACGCCCGGGTCGAGAACGACCGGGAGCGGACGCTCGTCGCCCTGGCCGAGGGACGGGTGCTGTGGCGGCGGCCGTACTGCTCGCTGGTGCCGGCGGTGCCTTGCGGCGACCGGGTTCTGCTGATGGAGAGCACCTATTGCGTCGTACGGGAACACACCGAGGTGTCGTATCGGGGCACGCCCAGTCCCTGTCCTCAACAGCACGACCATGACCGGTTGTTGATGGCGGATGCCGGAACCGGGGCGACGGTCAGGTGATGCTACGGAGGCGGATGATGCCGACGGCGACGGCGACGGCGCTGGGTGGCCGGGTGGTGATGAGGGTTCGGCTCCCGGTGGTGTCGAGATGCGGGTTGTTGCATCTGCCGTAGCGGCATGTGGTGTCGTTGAGGCATCACTGCAAGAAAGGCTCGCCCTGCGATGTACCCCTCCGCCATGCCTCCCCGCCAGGTCAAGATCGGTGATGCCGCCGCATTCGCCGGTACCACCCCGCGCGCCATCCGCCACTACCACCAGATCGGTCTGCTGCCGGAGCCTGAGCGAGGCGGGGACGGCCGCCGCCGCTACGGCTACGACGACATGATCCGTCTGCTGTGGATCCGCAAGATGGCGGAGGCCGGAATCAGCCTGGACGACATGCGGTCCGCCTTCGACGAAGCCCGGGACATCGAGGAGATACTGAGCCGGCTGGAGGACACCCTGGCCGTTCGGGAGGCCGACATCAAGCGGCAGCATGCGGCAGTCCAGCGCCTGCAGGCCGTGGGCAGCCCCCTCGGCCTGCTCTCCCCATTGGTGACGGACCGGCTCAGCCACATACCTGCGGACGCACTGCGCCCTTCCGACCTTGACGCCCTGCTGGTCACGGAACGGATCTTCGGGCCGCTGGGAGCCGCTGTCCAGGCCAGCACCTTCATCGTGCTGGCCACCCACCCCGACCTGCGGGCCGACGCGGACCGCCTCGACGCGGCCGACGCCGCCCTCGACGACAGCGTCGATCCCCACGACCCGCGTGTCGAAGAACTCGCCGCGCAGCACTGCGCCCACCACAGGGCCCTGGACGAGGCTGTCGAGGCGGACGGGCTGGACGCGGCCGAGGAGAAGCTCTTCGAGATCTACGACGCCGACCTGACGGGCGACGAGGATGTCCGGATGAGCGCCTTCGAAGCGATCACCAAAATGCCCTACGACTTTTCCCCCGCCCGGATGCGCTGTATAGAACTCACGGGTCAACTCCTTGCCCTGGACGGCCAGGGCATCCCGGACGACCAGGGCACGCCGGACGACTGCTGATCGCCCACGGCAGGTACCGACGGACCAACTGGCCGCCTCTGCGGCTGTAGGTCTGCTGCCGTGGTCGACCGGAGTGGGCATGCCCAGCTCGGTTGCGTTCCGGTCGAGGGCGTCGATTTGGCGTGGCGGCGGGCGCAGGTGGTGTCGTGCTCCCTGCTCGGCGGAACGGTGAGTCCCTCCGTGGCCAAGCACTCGCAGCGGGAGCGGGCCTGGCTCAGCGAGAAGCTCCCCCAGTTCCGCCGGATGATCACGGGGGACGATCGGTCCGCACCGGACGCTGTTCCGTAGGAGCACCTGGGTGGGCTCATCCACTCAACAGGGCCTCGCAGTCCGCATGGTGCGCCTGGACATGGTGCCGCGCCTGGCGCTCAGGCAGTGGGTAGGTGGTCCGGGAGGGGGACGGCGTACCGCGGGTCGCGGTTCGCGGTGATGCGGGCGTGGCGCAGGAGTTCACGGATGATGCCCGCGTTGCCCATGGCCCAGCCGGTGGCGGGAGCAAGGTCGCTGGGCGTCTCCCGGTGTTCGACATTGGACCAGCGGACGCCCTCGGCGTCGGTCGTCGCGCGGGCCGCGAGGTCGGCGACGAGGATGTCGGCGAAGTCACGGCCGTCGCCGCGTTCGACCTGGCGGTCGCAGGCGAGGGCGAGGACGCCGGCGGTGCCACAGCAGCGGCCGTTGTTGTCCCAGAAGCCGGGGCGGATCCGTCGCGGGATGCCGGAGTTGACGACCGTGTGCCAGCAGCGGTCGGCGAGGGCGGGCCAGGCGGGATCGTCGGGCAGGACGTGGGTGAGCAGGCGGAACGTCTGGGCGTCGCCGGCTGGGCCGTGGCACCAGCCGTAGCTATGGCGTGTGATCCTCTCGTGCTGCTGTTGCGGGTCGGAGTACGCGACGAGGAAGCCGTCCGGGCCGGCTTCGTCGCGGGAGACGACGTCGGCGGCTCCGGCCACCGCCAGGTCGACGAGGTCGGATCGGTCGACGGCCCGGCCGACTGCAGCGAGCGCGTGGACGATGCCGAGGGTGCCGTGCGACACGTGGTGCAGGCGGGGGACCGTGCCGGCCCGAATCTCCCACTGAACGCCGGCCAGGGTGCGCTCGGCAGCGCGCGCGTAGCGGTCGACGGCCAGTTGAGCGAGGTCGAGATCGCCGCACTCCAGCGCGGCGAGCGCTATGCCGGCGTTGCCGAAGATCAGTTCGAACCAGTCGTTCCATCCTGCGCCGTCGTAGCGGGACCGCAGGACGGCCAGAGCACGGTCGGCGGCCGCCCCCGCCGCGGTGTCACCGAGCACTCGGTGCACGCCCCGCAGGGCGACAGCCATGCCGGCCACTCCCGTGTAGAGGCCGCTGTCCTCCCAGTCCTCGACCGCGTCGGCGACGCTGCGGGCACCGCGCAGAGCCATGTCCGCGTACCGATCGTCGGCGAAGTACCGCCACGCGTCGAGGAGAGCCGGCAGCACCCCCGAAGTACCGTTGTACAGCACTGGCGTGACCTGGTCGTCGGCGCGAGTGTTCGGCCAGGCCACACGGTCGTCGCTGTCACGCGCAGCCCTGATCAGCCACTCAAGGGCCCCGACAGCAAGCGACTCGGCGTCATCCGGTGCACCAGTGATCATCAGTCCAGCGTTCCACAGGGATGGGCCGCCCCACGACCCACATCAAGCGGTCTCCGGTTCAGGAACAAGCACTGAGCTTGTCCTACCTTTCAAGCGTGGGTCTGAGCTGGTCCTTCGTAAGATCAGCGGGCCCGGGGGTTCTGGGTATGGCTGTGAGCTTGTCGCCGTTCGATGGCTCAAAGAACTTGGCCGCCCGGAGCCCCGCGACGACTCGACCGCTAATTGGGATACGCGACTTGATCGCTGTGTAGGACAACGTCGGCGAGGTCGTCTGCGGGTCCGTGTGTGACGACGAACTGGCGGAGGTGACCCGTGCCCCGGATCTGGGCCGGAGTGGACATCGGCAAGGAACACCACCACTGCGTGGTGGTCGACGAGCGAGGTGAACGCCTCCTCTCCCGCCGAGTCTTCAACGACGAACAGGCTCTGCTGGAGCTCATCACAGACGTACTCACGCTGTCCGAGGACGCCCTGTGGGCGGTGGACATCAATCATGGCGGTGCCGCGCTGCTGATCGGCCTTCTGCTCAACCACCGGCAGCCGATGGTCTACATCACCGGCCTCGCCGTGCACCAGGCGTCGACGGCCTACCGCGGTCAGGGCAAGACGGATGAGAAGGACGCGTTCGTTATCGCTGATCAGGCACGCATGCGCCAAGATCTCGGTCTCCTGCGGCCCGGTGACAAGATAGCCGTCGACCTGCGCACCCTGACCGCCCGTCGCCTTGATCTGGTCAACGACCGCACCCGTCAGACCAACCGGCTGCGGGCTCAGCTGCTGGAGTTCTTCCCTGCTCTGGAGCGGGCGTTGAACTTGAGCAAGAAGGGTCCGGTCGTGCTGCTGACCGGTTACCAGGCGCCGGCCGCGATCCGCCGCAGCGGGGCCGGCCGGCTCGGAACCTGGCTGAAGAACCGCAAGGTGAAGAATGCAGCGGTGCTTGCCGAGACGGCCGTCGAGGCGGCCAAGTCGCAGCACACCGCGCTGCCGGGTGAGACTCTCGCGGGCGCCATGGTGGCCCGGATAGCCAAAGGCGTGCTGGCTCTCAACGAGGAGATCGCCGAACTCGACGCGCTCATCGAAGCCCGGTTCAACGAGCACCGACACGCGACAGTGATCCGGAGCCTGCCTGGCATGGGCTCCCTCCTCGGTGCCGAGTTCATCGCCGCAACCGGCGGAGACATGGAGGCTTTCGGCACGGCCGACCGCCTGGCGTCCTTCGCCGGCCTCTCACCCGTGCCGCGGGACTCCGGACGCGTCAGCGGCAACATGCGCCGCCCACGCCGCTACCACCGAGGCCTGCTCCGAGCCCTCTATCTCTCCGCGATGGCCAGCCTGAGAGCCTGCTCCGCCTCTCAGGCCTACTACGGACGAAAACGCAACGAGGGGAAGGGCCACAAGCAGGCCCTGCTCGCTCTGGCTCGTCGACGAGCCAATGTCTTGTGGGCCATGCTCCGCGGAACGTGTTACGAGGTCCTACCAACCGTCACAGCAGCGGCTTGACATCGTCATTGGGAAGTTCCTTATCGTCGGGCCCGGTCGTGTGCACTCTTTGGAGTGATCGCAGGGCATGAGGGCGGCCTTCCTCGTGATCCTGAACTCTGCGATGAGATCCAGGGGTTCACCAGGAAGGCCGTGGGATGAGTGTGCTGGTGCGTGCCAGCGAACGGGATACGTTCGCGGAACTGTCACGCTCTCGGACGGCCTTCTATGGGTGTCCGTCCGCGCGAGCGGATGCGTTCTTCGAACTGGCCGACGCGCTGCTGTGCGCGGACGGGCCGACACGGACGCCGGTGGAGCTGTCGCTGCTCGCTGAGCACCAGCGCGGCTACGGCTCGCTGTACGGGGCCTTGAACCACGGCCGTCTCGACGCCGATGCCCTGCGGGACCTGCTGATATCGCTGCCGATGCCACGTTTGGGCGGGCGGATCGTGCTCACCGTGGACGTCTCCCCGCAGCTGCGTTCGGACGCGGCCTGTTCGCCGGAGCGGCTGTTCTGCCCCGTCCACGGCCGCTCCAAAGCAGCCGCGCAGATCATCCCGGGCTGGCCCTACTCGTTCGTCGCCGCGCTCACTCCGGATCGCACCTCGTGGACGGCGGTGCTGGACGCGGTCCGTCTCGGGCCCGAGGACGAGGCGATCGCGGTGACCGCCCAGCAGCTCAGGCAGGTCGTGGAACGTCTGATCCGTGCGGGCCAGTGGCAGCCCGGAGACCGGGACGTGCTGGTGGTGATGGACGCCGGCTACGACGTGATGCGCCTGGCCTGGCTCCTGTCCGACCTGCCCGTCGAGCTGGTCGGACGCCTGCGCTCCGACCGCGCCCTGCGGCTGGCGAAGCCGCCGCGCGTCTACGACCCGAAGGGCGGCCGGTCACCCAAACACGGACCGGAGTTCCGCCTGGCGAGGCCGGAGACCTGGCCGGAGCCGGCGGTGGTGACCATGAACGACATGCCCCGCTACGGCAAGGCCGAGGCCCGCGCCTGGGACCGGGTCCACCCCCGGCTCACCCACCGCTCGGCCTGGATCGAACTGGACGGCGAACTCCCCCTGGTAGAGGGCACGTTGATCCGTCTCAAGGTCGACCACCTGCCCGGCGACAGGGACGCGCCACCGGTCTGGCTATGGTCCTCCGCGACCGGCGCCACCCCGGACGATGCCGACTTCATCTGGTCCTGCTGCCTGCGCAGATTCGACCCGGAGCACACGTTCCGCCTGTTCAAACAGTCCCTCGGCTGGACCCGCCCCCGGCTACGCGACCCGCAGGCCGCGGACCGGTGGACCTGGCTCGTCATCGCAGCCCACCCCCAACTCCGCCTCGCGCTCCCGCTCGCAGCCGACCAGCGCAAGCCCTGGGAGAAGACCACCCGCACCGGCACCGCGCTCACCCCGACCCGCGTCCGACGTGGGTTCAGAAACATCCGCCCTCGCCTCGGCAGTCCGGCCCGTGCACCCAAACCCACCCGGCCGGGGCCAGGACGACCACCCGGCTCCAAGAACCGGCACCCCGCCACCCGCTACGACGTGGGCAAGACCGTCAAGCGCCCCGAGACGCTCATCGCTCTGCGTGACAGTCGACGACAAGGAACAAGCTGAGCTGAAGGCGCAGGTGTGGCTGCCCGCCGACGCCAGCCGCCGCCCGCGCGCGATCGCCGCCAGCACCGGCCTTGAGCCGGAGCAGGTCCTCGCCCAGCTCGCCGACCGGGACACGCAAGACGCCAGCCGCCGGCTGACAGCCCGGCCCGCTCCTACGCTGATGGTTTCGGGGCGCTTCGCGGAAGGCGTGCGGTGCACCGCACCCTATGGTCGGGTGCGGTCAGCTTCGGACTGGTCCGCGCTGAACGAGGGCAAAGGGTCCGCCAGCAAGCTGACGGACCCTCAGACACAGTCGAGCTACTGGCGATGGCCCCTTTACGGCTGGCCCGGCGTGCCGCCGCAGCAGGCGACGGTCTGGGTCTGGTCGGCACCGGCAAAGGGTGCCACCGCGAGCACCGCGGCCAGTGCCACGAACAAGCCGAGTACGGCTCTGCGCATCACAACTCCTTGTCGAGGAGAAAACCTTGGTCCAGTACTTCCGCTGGCGAGGGCCCCGTTACCCGTGGCCGGGCATGCCGCCGCAGCAGGCGACGGTCTGGGTCTGGTCGGCACCGGCAAAGGGTGCCACCGCGAGCACCGCGGCCAGTGCCACGAACAGGCCGAGTACGGCTTTACGCATTTACTTCTCCTCGTTGAGGGGGAATGTTGTCCAGCGCTTCCGCTGGCGAGGGCCCTTTGTCAGGAGCGCCCGTGCCACCAGCAGGCGACAGTCCCCGGGCGTTGTCGGAGGACCCGGTCACTAGCCCTGCTCCGAGCTGGTGGACCGTCAGGCTGATCTGACGCCGTTGACTATCACATGGTCAGCACAGGGGTGTCATCGGACCAGGGGTACAGGATGCCTGGTGATCGATAACATGCTCGTTATCACAGCAGGTTGGAGAGTGAAAGGGGGGCTTCTCCGTGGGGGTGTCCGTATCGAAGGAACCGAGCGTTCATCAGCTTCGGCTCTTTCTCACGCTGAGCGAGGAACTCCATTTCGGGCGTGCTGCCGCGCGCTTGTTCATCACGCAACCGGCACTGAGCCAGCAGATCAGGGAGCTGGAGAATCGCCTGGGGGTACGCGTGGTGGAGCGCACGAGCCGGACGCTTACGCTCACTGAGGCAGGGCAGGTTTTGCTCCCCGAAGCCCGCGCGGCGGTCGCGGCGGTCGACCGGCTGCGACGCGTAGCCGACGCGCAGCTGCGACAGGTCTCCGGACGACTCGTCGTGGGAACCATGGGAGCCGAGGCATCCATGGCGCACACCCGTGCCGTACTCAGCCTCCTGCAAGACCGCCACCCCGAAACGACCGTGCGGCTGGTCAACCTCGCGTTCGGCGACCACCTCGCCGCGCTGGCACAGCAGGAGGCCGACGTGGTTTTCGTCCGCCCTCCGGTGACGGACGACATCGAACTGCACCACCTGGCCACCGAGCCACGCGTGGCCTGCCTCTCCACCGGGCATCCCCTGGCGATCCTGCCCCGCCTCACCCTGGCTCAGCTCTCCGGCGTTCCGGTGGTCGACATGCCCGAGCAGGTTCCGCGACTGTGGTGGGACTTCTGGGCGGTCGATCCCCGCCCCGACGGCAGCCGCGTCCGCTATGGACCGGTAGTCACCGACATGGAATCGTTGCTGCACACGGTGGCCGCCGGAGAGGCAATGTGCTTCCTGCCGAAGGCCGCCCGCGAGTACTTTCCACGCGCAGGCATCAGATACATCGACGTGGTCGATCTCACCCCCTCCACATCCGCCCTCGCCTGGCTACGGCGAAGACGTTCCGAATCCACCATCAGAGCCATCCGGCACGCTGCACACGAAGCCACGAACCGGGGCTACAGCGAAGCCATCTGACGCTTCCTGAGGCTTCGAGGTGCCGCAAATTCGATAGGTGGCGCACAGCGCCACCAGTTACGGAGCGTCACAGTTCAGAGGAACTCCCGAGACGTTGCCCGGGTGTTCATGCTTCTATGCGCAGCCAGGTGTTGCCTGCGCGGAGCCAGAGGGAACCGTCGCGGCCTTGGCCGCAGTGCATGACGACTCGACCGGGCAGCCGTAGCCGACGACGACTGGTTACTGCCCAGGTGGTGCCATTGAGCTCGGCACGTATGAGCTCGACGGACCGCTTGTTGTGGTCGCGGCGGGTGAGCACTGCCCTGTTGTCACAGACCGCGAGTCCGTCCGGGGCGGGGACGGGGCTGGGGTAGCTGGCAATGTCGCCGGTGGATGGAGTGATCCGCGTCAGGAAGGTGCCGCTGCCGGAGTACCAGACGAGCCATACCTGTTCGTTCTCGGTCGCGGCTGTGCAGCCTTCCACCGGGTGGTCGGGCAGCCGATCCCTGGGCATCCAGGAGGTCAGGCCCTGGCTGTCCCAGCCCGCGAGGCCCGCTCCCGACTCGGGGTGGCCGCCGTAGATGCCCTCATCGCCGTAAGCCGTCCAGATTCCTCCGTGGACGTCGGTGACCAAGGCGGGAATGTCATCACCGACGCAGAACTCGGCCTCAGGTGTCCCGGACGCGGAGAACACCACAGCGTTGGACGCCCAGGGCCCTTCGGTCTCGTTGCGGAACGTGCGCCCGCTCACCAGCAGGAATCGAGCATCCGGAAGCAGGGCCAAGTGACTGGGCCGAATCCGGATGTCATTCACCAGGATGCGCCGCTCCTCCTGTCCCGTGAAGGTGACCAGCTCACCCGTGAACGGGACCCGCGGCCCCCACCCGATCCACCCTTTGACGTAGCGGGTGTGATCAAGGTATTGCCGGTGGACCAACATGACCGCGAGCTCCCCGGCGGGGCCGACGCTCCACCAAAGGGCTCGGTGCCCCCGCATCGCGTCAGCAGCGGGAAGCCGCCACACGTTGTGTATCGGAGCATCGGAACCAGCAGTCAGGGGGCGGAGGTTCATTGACAGTCGCCTCCAGGACTCCGGAGCCGAGCAGCCCGAAGAGCACTACCCTACCGGCCCTTACTCGGTCGGACTCCGGTGGCAATTCGTCCAGCGGCCGTGCCATAGGACATCCGGCGTCGAAATGCTCCTCGAACTATGTCACTGACCTGGGCGTTTTCCGGAGGTTGAGGCGGCCCTCGTCTGATCGTGTGCTCCGACCAAGGTGCACCGATCAGAACGAAGGCCGTGTAGATGAGTCTGCTGCCTGACGCCGGCCCCAGGGAGGTGTCCGCGAACGCCTCACGCTTTCGGGACGACTTACTCGACTGTCCCACCGCGCGCGGGGACGAACTGTTCGAACTCGTGGACGCGTTGCTGTGCGCGGACGGTCCGGTGGCCTCGCTGGTCGACCTCAGGCCATATGGAACAAGCTGAGCTTGTTCCATATGGCCTGAGCCGCCGGAAAGTGTGCGACAAGGCCAATGCGGCCTCTGAGTAGGGTTGTGGCCATGGCCAAGGGAATGGGGCGACGGCCCAAGGCGGATCTCGACAGCGGTGTCGAGGACGCCACGATTCTCATCCTGGAATGGCTTGGCGAGCAGGGTGTGGATGCCATGATCCGGGTCGACGCGGAGCGGATGCGTGACGGTCAGCCGGCTTGGACATTCGCAGCCTCTGGTGGGCCCCTGGATGGTGGGATGAGGGCCGATGGGGCCTCGGCCGCCGAGTGCATGGGAAGGGCATTGCTTGGGTTGCGAGAAGCTGGGTTGGTCGTTCCCTTCTGAAGCCGTGTCAGCGTCTTCGCTGGTCGCGTTCGGTGATGTTTTCGGGGCGTCTGGTGGCCGCATCTAGTGGTCCTGCCGACGTCGTAGCGGGTGGCGGGGCGCCGGTTCTTCGAGCCGAGCGGCCTGTCGGGGCCGGGCCGGTTGAGTTTTGGCGCGCAGGCCGGACAGAGCAGGTTCGGGCGGAGATTCCTGAACACCCGGCGGACCCGGGCGGGGGCGAGCCGGCCTGGGTCCGCCGGCTTCTCCCACGGATGGCGAAGGTTGCCGACCAGGAGCCGGGCGAGACGGAGTTGGGTGTGTGCGGCGACGATCGGCCAGGTCCCACCGATCCGCCGCCGCAGGCGTCGCACTCTGTGTCGGCTGCCCGTCCGATCAGCCGGGTGGCGATTTCCCGCACTGGGTGCGGGACTGGCATGTCGGACAAGGCAGGTGGCGGGCCGAGTCGCGTCCCCACACCCAAGTACTCGCCTTTCGGAGCGATCAAGATCTCGCTCCCGCCCTCTGAACCCACTGACCATCCAGCTGGCCTGGCGAGGTACTGCCTTGCCCAGGCCGCCACCGCGGCGAACGCAGCTCAGGAGCACGTAACTGACCGGCGTCCCGCCCGGGAGGTGGACACTCTGCTGCGGCTCGCAGAAGCACTCATCGCTGGTGGCTGCCTGGCGCTTGACCTTGCTGCGGCCAGCCGGGCTCGCAGGAGGAGAGGCTCAGTCAGGGCGCACGCCTCAGGAGCGCGATCTCCGCAGCGGCAGGGTGGGGGAATCCCCCCGCCGGATACGGAGACAGGCCCCATCGCGGCTGCCCAACCCCTTTAGGAGACTCACGGTGTTCGGGATGAATCGGACCGTGGGTTCTGTCGAGGGGGATCGTCTGTGGGAGCGGTTTCAGCGCATTCCAGGGAGTGGGGCAGGGGCGGGCGTACGGTTGCCGCCGCTGTGGGCCGGCAGGTGCTCCCAGGGAGGGCGGGATGAAGCGAGCACGTAGGGCGCTGGTGACTGCGACGGCGGCGTTGGCGGTGATCGCGGCATCGTCCGCGGCCGCCTCGGCCACGCCGGAGGAACCCGAGCGCACCGGACTGCAGCAAAAGCTGGACGACGTCGTGGCCGTCGGCGCGGTGGGCGCGCTGATGGAGGTGCGTGACGGCCAGGGCGTGTGGCGGGGCACCAGCGGGGTCGCCGAACTGGGCACGACGCGGGCGGTTCCGGACCGGGGCCGTTTCCGGGTGGGCAGCATCACGAAGACGTTCGTCGCCACCGTCGTTCTGCAACTTGTCGGCGAGGGTCGGCTGCGGCTGGACGACACGGCAGAGCAGTGGCTGCCCGGAGCTGTGCCCGACGGGCATCGCATCACTGTGCGGCAACTGCTCAACCACACCAGTGGGTTGTACGACTTCAAGCGCACGCTGCCGATGCCGCCGGAGCCGGAGTTTCTGGACAACCGTTGGCGCACCTGGATCGCGGGCGAGCAGGTGGAGCGCGCGGTGGCCAACCCGCCGACGTTCGAACCGCCGGGTTCCAAGTACGAGTACTCGAACACCGGCTACCTCCTGCTCGGCCAGATCATCGAGAAGGTGACCGGCCGCTCGTACGCGGGGGAGATCGAGCGCCGGATCATCCGACCGCTGCGGTTGCGTGACACCTCACTGCCGGGGACGTCCCCGTTCATACGCGGGCCGCATTCGCGCGGCTACGTACCGATCAGGAAGGACGGCGAACCGCGGCTTGTCGACTACACGGAGATGAACCCGTCGGTGATGGGCGCAGGTGGGGAAATGATCTCCACGGCAAAAGACCTCAACCGGTTCGTCGCCGCACTGCTCGGTGGACGTCTCCTGCCGGGGCACCTGCTCGACGAGATGAAGACACCGGCTGTCGAGGGCAGGAGGTACGGGCTGGGACTGGCCTGGCAGGACACATCGTGCGGGGTCCGTGCATACGGCAACGACGGCGATGCCCTGGCGTACCAGGCATGGTCGTTCACCACGGAGGACCGGCGACGCCAGGTCACCGTCGCGCTCACACCCGACTTCCGCGGTGACCCGGACGACGCTGTCGACGCGCTTCTGGACAAGGCCTTCTGCGGCTGACCGGTTGGAGGCTGTGGCGGTCAACTCGCCGACGTCACACCGTGTTTCCGACCAACGATCGGCTATGAGTCGCCAAGTCGTCGTCCGAGGCGGCCCTGCGAAGTCTGGTGGCCTTCCCGGTCGGAGCATTCGACCGCAGGACAGTTCCTCAGGGGACAGTCCGTACCCGGCCTTGCGCAGGGAGAGCCGGAGAGACGCGCGATGGGTCCTCGATCGCGATCTCGCTGAGTCCGAACATGCGGTTCCTGTCTGATGTGGGGCCCGGTCCGGGTACGTCCGGGCGCATCGGGGGAGGCGGGTGGGATGCCCTGGTTTACAGGTGGGGTGTGATGGACGGCAGCAGGTCCTGGAACGTGCGGCCGGTGGCGGGTTCGCCGATGGCCTTCATCTGCCAGCCGCCGCTGGTGCGTTGGACCTTCGCCATGATCTGCGCGGTGTGTTTGCCGCCGCCGGTGAGGGTGTAGCGGGCGAGCTCGGCTCCCGTGGTCTCGTCGACGAGGCGGCAGAAGGCGTTCTGTACTTCGGCGAAGGTCTGGCCGGTGAAGGAGTTGACCGTGAACACGATCTGGTCGACCTGGGCGGGGACACGGGACAGGTCGACGAGGACGGCTTCGTCGTCGCCTCCGGCACCTGCTCCGCCGGTGAGGTTGTCGCCGGTGTGCCTGACGGAGCCGTCGTCGCTGACCAGGTGCTGGAAGAAGACGACGTCGACCGGCTGCCCGGCGGCGAAGAGTACGGCCGAGGCGTCCAGGTCGATTTCTCCGCCTCCGGTGAGCTTGGCGAGGAAGCCCTTGCGGGGCGCGGCCTGCCAGCCCAGGCCCATCCGGACGGCGCTCAGGGCACTGCCGTCTGCCTTGCTCAGGCTGATCTGCTGACCCTTGGTCATGTTGACCGACATGGGGTGCTTCTCCTTCGGGTTTGGCGCTGTTGAGGGAAGTGTCCGGGGCCGCCTGCGCGGCCGTCGGGACCGCCGCGGCTGCTGGCCGATGAGCGAGGGCTCTGGGAGCCGGTGGCGGGTAGTGGTCGGGGGTGGCGCCGGGCGGAGGAACGAATCCTCGGCGATCGACCGGCGTGGGTGGGGCGGCATGCCGCGCTCCGGCAGGGCTTGCTTCCAGTCAAGCCGTGCCTGCTCCCGCCGGGTGCGGGGCACGGAGCCGCCACACCCGCGCCGCCACGCCCACATCGGTGGGCTGGCGCGGTGCAGGTCTCCTCGGCGGACGCCTTCCGGGCGCAAAAGGTGAGATACGTGCTGTACCCGCTGTAAGCCGCCGCCGTGATCTCGTCGGCCCGGGCGAGTGCCTGGATGCGTAGGTGTGTGGCCGCCCGGCTGATGGGGTCGGCGCGCAGGGCGCCCAGGATGTCCGGGGTGTTCGGCGCCAAGTGCAGTACGGCTTGGAGGTCCTGCGCCCGGTCCTCGGGGCGGAGGCCGGGGGTGTCGGCCACAGGGTCTCCTGACGGGGGCGCCGGACGATGGTGTGCGGGGCCGCCCCCGGGGATCAGGCCCGGGGGCGGGCTGCCTGTGTCAGACGCCGACGCCGAAGTCGGACGCGATCCCGGACAGCCCCGAGGCGTAGCCCTGGCCCACGGCGCGGAACTTCCACTCCGCGCCGTTGCGGTAGAGCTCGCCGAAGACCATGGCGGTCTCGGTGGCGGCGTCCTCGGACAGGTCGTAGCGGGCGATCTCGGCACCGCCGGCCTGGTTGACGACGCGGATGAAGGCGCCACGGACCTGGCCGAAGCTGTGGCCGCGGTTCTCGGCGTCGTGGATGGAGACGGGGAAGACGATCCGGTCGATCTCGGCGGGCACGCCCGCGAGGTTCACCTTGACCACCTCGTCGTCGCCCTCGCCCTCGCCGGTGAGGTTGTCGCCGGTGTGCTCGACCGACCCGTCGGGGCTCTTGAGGTTGTTGTAGAAGATGAAGTGCTGGTCGGACAGCACCTTGCCGGAGGCGTCGAGCAGCAGCGCGGAGGCGTCGAGGTCGTAGTCGGTGCCGGTCGTGGTGCGTACGTCCCAGCCGAGGCCGACCAGGACGGCCGTCAGGCCCGGTGCCTCCTTGCTGAGCGAGACATTGCCACCCTTGGCCAGGGAAACTCCCACAGCGTGCTCCTTCTCGATGCGTCAGGTCGGGCCCGGACGGACCCGGTGATAAAAACTACAACACTGTAGAAGGCGGGGAAGGGATTGCGTGGCCCGGAGGTCGGTCGTGTTGCATATGGCCGATAAATGATGGGCGCGGTGAAGTGACCCGTCGGCCACGGGAGTTGTACAGGACGATTTGGTAGTCGTGGGCCGGCGAGCCCGCGAAGGTCGAGACCCGGGTGGCGGCGTCGGAGCACGCTCCCGCTGGGCCGGCCGGTCGAGGAAGGTCACCGAGAGTCGGCCGCCGGGGTGAGCCCCGCGATGGCGAAACCGTCGTGCGGATGGGGCCGCCCGGATCGCGCCGGGGTGGGGCGGCCTGGGTGATGACTCTGGTGGGAAGCTCCGGAATCAGCTACGCGATGCCGCCCGGGTTGGCCTTCTTGCCGTGGTCCGTGGTTGTTGGTGCGGCACGGAACAACCCGTCGGGCGGCCCGGATTCTACAATCATGTAGACACTGTGGTGGTGTGCTGGTGGAGCACCGCATTCGGCTGCCGGGCGTCGATACGATGGATCGCCCGTGAATTCGGGGTCGGCGGGAGGGAGACAGGGCGTGACGGACCAGCGGCAGCGTCCCCGGCGGGGGCAGGGCGAACTGGAGTCACTCGTCCTGTCGGCCCTGAGTGAGGCGGACGGCCCGGTGGGTGCGGGGTGGGTACAGGAGCGCCTCGGCGGAGACTTGGCCTACACGACGGTGATCACGATCCTTACCCGGTTGCTGGCCAAGGGCGCGGTGACCCGCGAGCGGGCGGGCCGGTCCTTCGCGTGGACCTCCGCGTCGGACCAGGCGGGCCTGGCCGCGCACAAGATGCGCAAGGTGCTCGACGCCGAAAGCGATCGTGGAGCGGTGCTGGCCAGCTTCGTCACCTCTCTGGAACCGGACGACGAGCGGTTGTTGCGTGACCTGCTGGGTCGAGCCAACAGTGAAGGGGAAGACTGAAGCCTCATGGGGGTGTTCGTCTTTCTGCCGCTGGTCCTGCCGTTGACGGCGTGGCCGATCGCGCGCCTGGCCGAGCAACGGCTGCATCCGCGGACCGCCACCCGGCTGCTGACCGGGCTGGCTGTGGTGATGGCGGTGTGCAGCACCGTGTGTCTGGGGCTGCTGATGGTGGTCGGCACGGCACAGTTGCCCGGCAATCCGCTGCCCGACGCCTGGTCGGACCCCGAGGTGCGCGAGGCCGTGCCGTACGACGAGATTGCCGGCAAGGCGGCCATCGCGGCGCTGCTCGCGGTGCTGATGGCGTGCGGCCGGACGCTGTGGCGGCACGGGCGGGTGCGGCGTCACGCCCACCGGGCTCTGGCCGGGCTGCCGGGCAGGGAGGTGGCCGTACTGCCCGATGAAGTGCCGTATGCGTACGCCCTGCCCGGCGGTCGACGGGACCGGGTGGTCGTGACCACCGCCCTGCTGTCCTGCCTCGAACCGGCGGAGCGGCGCGCCCTGTTCGCCCACGAGCGCGCCCATCTCGCCGCCCGGCACCACTGGTTCCTGCTCGCCGTCCAACTGGCCGCGCGCGCCAACCCGTTCCTGCGTCCGCTGCGTACGGCCGTGTCCTATACGGCGGAGCGGTGGGCGGACGAGGAGGCGGCCCAGGCGGTCGGCAGCCGCCGGGCCGTGGCGTGCGCGATCGGCAAGGCGGCGCTGGTCTCCCGCGGTACCCCGGTGGCCACGCTCGCGGGCTTCGCCGCACCAGGTCCGGTGCCGCGCCGGGTGACCGCCCTGCTCGGGCCTGCGCCCGCGCTGCGCAGCTGGCCGTCGGTGTTCACCTCGGTGGGTCTGGCCGCCTGGGGTGCGGCGGCGGGGACCGCGGTGTCCGCACTGTTGTCCGCGAACTCCGCGGTGACGATGGTGCTCATCCTGCGCGCGGCGACACCTCTGTGAGGGTGCTGAGCCGCACCGCGGCGACTTGTCCGGCGGGCGGTGCGTCTTGATTGAGCCCGTGATGCCGGGGTTTGGAAGGCGACGCGTCCTTCGGGGCCGTTGCCATGAGGGCAAGTACGCGGTGCGGGAGATCGTCGACGCGAATCCGTACCAGTGCCGGACCGGCTGTCAGCGGGACGTTCTGCCGCACGGAGCAGCCGTCTCACGGAAGGCGGTGGGCCGGGAGGGCGCTTCGAGTGTCAGGCTTCCGGGGCTGCGCTCGCGTGCTCAGGGCGCGGTTCAGCGGGTGACGGAGAACATGAGCAGGACGATGAAGAGGGCCAGGGCGCCGAGGGTGGCGCCGATGAGGGAGGGGCCGAAGTTCGTGGCGAGGCCCCGCTCGTTGTTCCAGACCCCCAGCACTCCCAGGAGGAGAGCGAGGAGTCCGAGGGGCGCGGCGACGAAGTCACCGACGACGGGGATGAAGGAACCCACGAGGGCGACAATGCCCATGGTGAGGGAGGTGTCTCCCGGGCGGTTGCGGGGCATGGCCCCGCTGGGTCCGGCGTCCTGCTGCGGCATGCCGTCCTCTCGCGCTGGAATTCCGGTAGATCCCTGACCGTCAGTGGGTGACGAAACCTCGAGTCGAGCGAACTCTTGTGTGTAGTACAGCCTTTTATCTCCGGTATGTCCACAGGGGGGCCCAAGGCCCGGCTTGTCTCCACGGTTGCCGAAGTGGGCCCTGTCGATCGTGGCAGCTGATCCCGCCTGCACCTCGCCCAGGACTCACTACCATTCGGCTACCCGCGACTCCGCTACCGTCCACCGCCGAAGGCCCGACGTATGGCCCCGGCCTTCTTCTCAGGGGGATGGGCGGGCGGGGCCTCCTTGGCATGGACGACTCGCGCGACCGTGACGCGGAAGTGTTCCCCGCGGGTGTAAGCATGGTCGTCCGACTCCGGCCACCGCTCTTCGACCAGCTCCACCAGCCAGCTCGTCTCGGAGACCTCAAAGACGGTCCGGCCGCACTCCTCCGGCTTCCAGCCGAATGGGCACCACGTGCGGCAGATCTCCTCCGCCCGGGACAGCGCTGCTGACCTGCCGCCCACGACGTGGCACTTTTCCTCCAGTTTCCACTGTGTGTCGGTGAAGCCGTAATTTGCCTCGACGAGCACGTACCACTGTTCATCCGATGCCATGGAGCCCCCGCCCATTGAGACGAATCTTGCTGTGATCTCCCCATCTCGCGGCGAGCCTAGCTACGGGGGGGATTCCTGGCGCGCAAGGATGGTCAGTACGCATCGCCGGTAGTGTCCGAGGTCGAACCCGCCGCAATGAGACCAGCGGACCGCCACGAGGGAGAGCGTTCATGCCGTTCGGCGACTTCGATGCATGGCGGCGGGAGCTGCTCTGGACGGGCGAGCTCGTCCAGGACGGTGACATCTCCGTCTCCGACAAAGAGGCCGGCCATCGCTACGATCGCTACGTCGCCCTTGCGGACATGGTCGACGGGACCGAGGGCCCCGCAGCAGTGCACGCCCTCATCGCGTCGCTCCAGGTGGAGCAGGGTTACGGCGCCCACGAAGCGATCTACGGTGCCCTGGAACAATTCCCCAGCCAGGATCTGGTCGGTGGCACGATCATGGCTGCCGCCGACCTCTTGAACATCCCACGCGACCACAGCGGCCAAGTCCTCCAGCTCTTGACCTTGCTGGGCAGTACCGACGACCTGACGACGTTCACAGCCGCTTGCAGTCGTCTGGAACCAGAGCTGCGGGCTGGACTGGCGGCACTCATCGCCGGTCATGAGGCCGATGAGTGGCTTGCAGACGAGCGCTCCCTCGGACGGCTCCGGCTCACGCGGGACTGACCACCGACGCTCAGTACATTCCAAGTGGGTGCAGAGACGGTTCATGACGCTTCACCGGCGTTGGTACCTGGCCGCCATCGCGTGGAACACCCTCTTCGGTTCCCAGTGGGTTTCGTCGAGCATCCGGACGACGCCGTAGGAGCCGAGGTCGTGGTCCCCGGGCCTGCTGTAACCGGCGAACGTGAACCAGAGCGCGGTGTCCACTCCTTCTTCATCGAAGATGTCCAGCAGCTCGGTGAGGTAGCGCACTTGCTCCTCTTCATCGGGTATCGCGTCGTGAGGTGTCTGCCAGGCCATGCCGCCGAGTTGGCCCGCGCCCTGGTATGCGCAGGTGCCGTACTCGGTCACCGCGACGGGTTTGCCGTGGGCGAAGTGGCCGCGCAGTTCGTCCCGGAAGCTGTCGGCGTTGTAGGCGGCCCGGTAGGCGTCGATGCCGACGAGGTCGAACGGGCCCCAGTCGACGGACTCCCAGGGGGCGGACGCGTAGGTGAGCTGCCCCCCGAAGTGCGTGCGGACGGTTGCGGCGACTTCGGGGAGGAACTCGTTGAGGCGTGTCTGCACCGGGTCGAGGGAGGACCACCATTCCATGTCGGCGGCGGCCATGGTCCGCAGCCGGTCGCCATAGGTGTCGCCGGGGATGAAGCCGCCGCAGAAGGCGGTGACTTCACAGCCGGCGACGAACACGACATCGGCGCCGGCCTGCCGTACGGCTTCGGCCCGACGGGCGCAGTCGGCGAAGAACGGGAGCAGTTGGTCAGGAGGAAGGTCGACGGGGAAGGGGGCGAACCAGACCTCGAGGCCGACGTCCGCGGCATGCCGGGCGGCGATGCTCAGCCGTTCGGGCTCGCGCCCGGAGACGCGGACGGCGTCGCAATGGAGATCACCGGAGATCACCGCCATGTCCTGCCGGACCGTCTCGGGAGTGAAGGCCTTGCGGGAGAGCTCCTGTCCGGGGAGGAACCCGGTGTCGTAGTTGATGCCCCGTGCGCGCACGTAGCTGCCCTTTCGTGTGGTCGATCCTGTGTTCCAGCGGGTCGAAGGCGAGCTCGGTTGCGGTCGCGGACGACGTGCATCAGCGTGATCACTTCGCCGGTCCATTGCTGCCAACTGTCCGGCTGTGAACGCACGCGGTCTCGATGACCTCGCTGACTGTCGCGTCCCCGGGACCGGCGGTCAAGGAGGAGGCCAGGCAGGTGGCGGTCAATCCGAACACCGTGCTCAAGGCGAACCGCGAGGTGGAGCACGAGCGACTGGTGGTCGCCCGGCCAGGGGTGGGGACGTTCGTGACATGGACGTCTGCCGACGCGACGCTCGCCGCGCACGGCCCGCTCCGCAAGGACCTGCGGCGCTGGTTGACCAAGGCCCGTCCGGCCGGCCTCGATGAGAGTCCATCGAGGCCCTGTTCGTGACCACCTTTCGGACTGCCGCTGGAGAGGACGTAGCGTGAGCGCCGTCCTGCGGGCCCAGGCCCTGATAGGACTCCGTTAGGTCTGTCTCGCGGTCTTGTTTGGGAGCATGTTGGGCATGTGGACGCACATGAAGTGAACCGTGCTCGGGCGACGTTGGCGTTGTTCGTGGCTGACGTGTTCGCGTCGGTGCCGTGCAAGGATCAGCGGGCGAAGGGCGACTGCTGTCCGCGGGGACTGATGCCGGAGGGACGGCGGAAGTCGATCCAGCCGATGGCGGAACGGCTGATGCGGGGCCTGATCGCGTACGGCGCGGACCCCGGCCCCGCCGAGCGCCGCGCACTCGTCGCCGATCCGGACCCGGAGGTGCGCACGAAGGTGGCGAGCCGTGCGGACCTGGGACCGACCGAGCGCCGCGTGCTCATGACGGACTCTCCGTCTTCGCCGACCACGAGGACCCTGAGGTCCGGGCTCTGACCGGACGCGACCCCGAAACCGAGCCGACAGCCGTTGAGTGGCTCACCCGGGACCCGGCCCCCTGCCGTGAGTGCTGCGGCGACGCGTCCCCCGAATCTTCCGCAGCCCCGGCCGGCAGTACTCCTCGACGACGAGGAACTGGCCCACGCCGCGGCCGCGAACGCGGCGTTGGGCTCCGACACGATCTGCCGGCTGCCAAGGCCGGTTGGCCGACGGGCAAGTCCGCCGGCGTAGAGGAAGCCGCCATTTGCCCCTGGCCCGACGGTATTTCGTTGAATCGTCACAAGAGCTCGTCATAGTTTCTTCACATGAATCTCTCCGCCGTCGTCAGGGCTCTGCTGCTGCCGCTGATCGCTGGCGCCGCACTGGTGTCACCGGCACCCGCGACAGCAGCGCCCGTCATCACCGCGCAGCCACCGCAACTACCCAGCCAGTCGACCCTGTTCACCTCGAACACGACCATCGGCGGCCGCACCTACACATGCTTCCGGATCCCCTCGGTGGTCCGCACCGCCAACAAGACGCTGCTTGCCTTCGCCGAAGCCCGACTGAGCAGCGGGTGCAGTGACACCAAAGAAATGGACATCGTAAGCCGGACGTCGACGGACGAAGGTGCCACCTGGAGCGCGCCGAAGATCATCGCCCGCAGTCTGTCCAGCGACCCCGCGAACCTGGGCGTGCCGGCGATCAACGCCCAGCCCACACCGATCGTCGACGCCACCTACGCGAACCCCAACCCGGCCGTCCAGGGCCAGGTGGTACTGCTCTACAGCGTGCGGCTGCTCACCAACGGGGAAATCGACGGCCCGGACGGTCAGCCGAACCGTATCCAGACGTTCGCCATGTACAGCCGTGACGACGGCCAGACCTGGATCAACAGGACTGACATCACCAGCCAGGTGAACCCCAGGCAGGCCAACCAGCCCGCCACGGAGCAGCAGGGCATGCGCTTCCTCCAGCCCGGCCCGGGACACGGCATCCAGTTGCGTCCAGGGGGCGCCAACGGGAACCGGCTGGTGGCGCCCGCGTACCAGAACGGCCGGATAAATCCCGATAATGGAAGGTGGATCGACGACGGCCACCACGCCTCCGCCATCTACAGCCCCGACCACGGAGAGACCTGGCAACGAGGCGCCTTCACCACCAACACCGGTACCTTGTGGTCGGGTGAGGCCAGCATCACGCAACTGGCCGACGACACTCTCTACATGACCTCCCGCAACAACGCGTTGGTCGTCGACCGAGACGCCGATGCCGCCTCGGGCGTCACCCGGAACAAGGCCATCAGCACCAACGGCGGCATGACCTGGGGCCCGGCGACCGCCGCCAACCTGCCCGGCTCGCGGGTCTTCGCCCCGATTCTGTCCCTCAACAGCGTCCCGCGCGGTGACAGTTTCAACCAGCTGGTGATCACCGAGCCCGTCTACCACGACTCCGATTTTCCGCAGCGGCAGGGCACCCTCAAGCTCCGTTCCTCCTTCGACAACGGTGCCACCTGGCAGACGCCGGCCCAGGGCCTGACCATCGCCAAGGCGGGCGCCGGCTACTCCGACATCACCCGCACCGAGTCCGGCGGTCTCGGAGTGCTCTACGAGGCCGGGCCTGCCCCGAAGGACAACCCCAACGGCACGTACGACCTCACCTCGGTCCGCTTCACCATCGTCTCCGCCGGCCAGACCGTTCTCACCGGACCGGTGACCGGTTCCCGTACCCCGAACACCGTCGGGGACGCGGCCACCCTGCGCGGCCGTGCCCGGCTGACCGCCGGCAGGTTCGGCCGCGCGCTGACGCTGGCCCCGGAAACTTCCGCCGGTTTTGTCGACGTCGCACCGAGTTCCGCGTACGCCACCAAGCTCAGCGGGGACTTCACGGCCGCCGCCGACTTCAAGTACAACTCCACCACCGGGCTGCGGGCCATCCTGTGGGGCTTCGGCGTCGGCGCGGGGCTGCCGCAGATGTGGATCCGGGGGGAACCCGAGCAGAACCGGATCGTGGCCAACATCACCACGGCATCCGGCAGCAAGACGGTGGAATCCACGTCGAGCTACAACGACAACGCCTGGCACCAAGTGGTCCTGGTACGCGCCAGCCAAGAGCTGAGCCTGTGGATCGACGGCGCGAAGGTCGACACCGACACCGCGCCGAGCGGTGCGGTCTCGCCTGCCCGCCCCCAGCCGCTCGAGGTCGGCAACCGGCTGGACGGCGCGCAGCCCTTCTCGGGTTCGATCGACCGCGTGATGCTCTACGGCCGGGCGCTGAGCGCCCAGGAGATCTCCTCTGCGGCGACCACTGACTCGTACTCCGGTACCGACATGCTGCTCCGCCTGCCCTTCAACACCGGCGAGGCCGACACCCGCTCCTGGGACGACACCGACGGCGACGGCCAGTTGGACGTCTTCAACCGCCTGAGCGACGGCAGGATCTGGTACTTTGCGGGCTTCGGCGACGCCACCACCGGTGAACGGCACCTGGAGAACGCCACCCTGATCGGCGGCACCTTCGGCTCGACCTTCCACCCGGCCCGCGGCGACTTCAACAACGACGGCCTCGGCGACCTCATCGCCATCAACGACCAGGGCCAACTGAACTTCTGGCTGGGGCAGGGCGACGGCGTCCTGGCCGCCCCGACGGTCCTGATGTCCGGCACCTCGTTCAGCACCGTCAAGGCGGTCTCCGGCGGCGACTTCAACGCCGACGGCCTCACCGACATCGTCGGCCTCGGCTTCGACGGCAGCCTGTGGTGGTGGCCCGGAAACGGCGACCGCACTTTCGGCGCCCGCCAGAACCTGTCCGGCACGTCTTTCTCCGCCTACTCCGGCGTCCCCACCGGTGACTTCGACGACGACGGCAACACCGATGTCGCCGCCGTCGACTCCAACGGCACCCTCTGGTGGTGGAAGGGCGACGGCAACGGCGGCCTGGCCGCCGCCCAGCAGCTGGCGTCCGGCACGTCCTTCGCCGCGTACAGCCGCTTCTTCACGGGCGACGTGAACTCCGACGGCCACACCGACTTCGCGGCCGTCAACTCCTCCGGAGCCGCCCGCTGGTGGCCCGGCGACGGCACCGGCCACGTTTCCACCACCGCCAACACGCTCACCGTCCTCTCCCCCGTTGTCGGGACAACCCCTGCCCTCCTGAACGGAGGCGTCTACACCTTCTGACCTGCCCGTTCCCGCCACACGATCTGCTCCGGCCCCGGCCCTCACCTCCACCTCGGGGTGGGGGCCGGGCACCTTGAGACGGCACGGTCCCCTTCCGGCGGGCGTCCGGCCCCGGCCTCGACAATCGTGCGGTGCGCGACGCGGGCACCGGATCGGCAGGGCAAGTCCTCGTCGGACAACACCGCAGCGGGTGACCTGTCGGGCCGACAAGCCCTTGGAAACTTTGAGGGGGTCGATGGCAGCGGAGGTTGTGCGGTTCACGGTTCTCGGGGCGGTTCGTGTCCGGCGGGGCGGTGTCGAGGTGGATCCGGGGCGCCGCTGCCCAGGACGCTTGATGGTGTTCAGCGGCATGGTGGTTGTGTGGACGCACATGAGCTCCTCATCGGCCGTTGGCATAGATCCGCTATCCGGTGAGGGTGAGGTTGTGGAGGCGGGCGATGTCAAGCATGGCGTGGTGGACGCCTGCACCCTTCAGACGGCAGTCGCGGAGGATCTTCCAAGTCTTCATGCGGGCGAAGGTGTGCTCGACTCCTGCACGTAGTTTGCGGTGGGAGGCATTGTGGGCTTCCTGCCAGGCCGACAGCTCGACCTGGCCGCGTTCTCGTCGGTGTGGGATGACCGGGCCGGTGCCGCGGTAGCCGACATCTGCGATCACGGTGGTCTTGCCGACCGAGTGCTTGGCTCCGGGCAACTGCGCGGCCGCAGGGCGAGCAAGGGCCCGAGCTGGCTCACGATCCGGCCTGCGGCCGATTTCGAGATCCCGGACAAGGGAGCCAGTTGCCGCAAGGTCAGGTTCGTCCGCCAGTACGCGGCGACCAGCAGAACCCGGTCTTCGAGCGGCAGACTCCACGGACGGTCCCTGCAAACCAGGTGCGGGCCTCCGCGCCGCAGCACGGTGATCAGCGTCCAGAACTGCTTCGGACTCAGCCCGAGTACGGCGCTATCCATGACGACTCGGACGCCGTGATCACAGCCCCACGCGAAGATCATCTCAGTGGTTGGCCCGGCGTTCCTGCACGCTTCAGATGTACGGGCCGTGGCTCTGCCGGGCCGAGGTCAGTAGAGCCATCGATCCAGGAGCCCCGGCCAGAGAAACCCCTCGTATCCCTTGAAGGCCGCAGGGTCGATCTCCTTCAGCGCCTCGGCCAGCCGACTCAGCTCGGCGAAAGCCCGCTCTTCCTCCTCTTCGGAGAGGTACTCCTCAGGGCCGTCCGGCTCGCTGAGAAGCTGTGAGGCGGTGACGCGACTGCCGTAACAGTGAAGGACGTCGAGCCACACCTCGACACTCGAGTTGGCGAACCATGCCTCCCCGTCCGGCATGACGAAGTAGACCGCCCCGGTCTCCGGTTCGACGCCGAACGACGACCGCTCCTCCGCCTCATCGGGGTCCACTTGTTCGGTGAGACGGTAGAGCAGGCCGCGAGACGTGAGGAGGACCGGATCAGCCTCGCTCTGCATCACGACTCGCTCGATGAGGCGCGGAGCTGCGGGGATGCCCACCTCAGCGAGCTGTGCCTTCATGAAGTCCGGAATCCGCCAGCCGGCCACAACGTCCCATCCGGCCCGCGTGACATGACCCGGACCGGCCCACTCGGTCAGCTGGTCGTACGTCGCCATCGAGCGATCCTCTTCCGTCGGCTGCGCTCCTGACCCTATCGAGTCGGTCTCAGGTCCAGAGCACGGCCGCACTTGAGGGACAGCCCTTGGCAGTACAAGTAGCGCTGGGCATTGCAGAACTGCGACCTGGACGTGCCCGCCGGACGGGTCGTCGGCCTCGTCGGCCCCAACGGGGCGGGAAAGTGAACCCTGTTGAACCTGGCCTCCGGCATGCTGACTCCGAGTGCCGGGACCATCGAAGTGTGCGGCGGCCGCCCCGCCACCGGCCCCGCGCAGTTGGCCAAGGTCGGCTTCGTCGCCCAGGACACCCCCGACCTACGCCGCCCTGAGCATCGCCGACCACGTGCGGCTGGGTGCCCGTCTCAACCCCGGCTGGGACGACACCCTGGCGCAGGAGCGAATCCGGAGGCTGGGCCTGGATCTCATACAGCGCAGGGACCAGGACACGCTGCCGGCCGGTCAGTACGTCATCTCCGCAAGCCACACAGACCGGCAGTGGCTGTGCTTGCCGTGCCGGTGGTCATCGGGATGTTCTGGGGCGCGCCGCTGATCTCCCGTGTGCTGGAGACCGGCACCCACTACCTTGCGTAAAACCAGGGCGTCACCCGCACACGCCGGCTGGCGACCAAGCTGGGCCTCGGTACGGCCGCCGCCATGACCGCCGCCGGACTGGCCTCGCTCGCGGTGAGCTGGTGGAGCAGTCCCATCGACCGGGCTGTCAATGGCGGTGGCGCGACGGACACGTACTTCCCGTGGTTCGACCCCGTGGCCTTCGCCGCACGGGGTGTCGTCCCCATGGCCCATGCCGCCTTCGCCTTCGTCCTGGGCGTCGCCCTCGGCCTCGTCATCCGCCGCACCCTGCCCGCGATGGCAACCACACTCGTCGTCTGCACCGCTGTCTAGATCTCCCCTCCGATGTGGATCCGGCCCTTCCTGGCCGCCACGGACCGGATCACCGTGCCGATCGAGCCCGACAGCGCCCCCATCAGCATCCAGGAGGGCGCCGAGGAGATCGTCACGCACCCCGAAGTGCCCGGTGCATGGGTCACCTCCCAACAGACACTGGACGCCGTCGGCCGGCCGGTCCCCGTGCCGTCGTCCTTCGCCGACTGCCTGCACATCGAGTCGGGCCCGCCCACCCTGCAGCAGTTCGACCGCTCCCTAGCCGGCCTCGGCGCGCAGGGCCACCAGCAGCAGGTGACGTACCAGCCCGCCGGCAACTTCTGGGCCCTTCAATGGGTCGAGACCGGGCTCTACCTCGGCCTGGCCCTGACCGGGTTCTGCGCCTGCTGGATCCGCCCGCCTGGCCTGACCATGCGCCAGGTCGGCTCCCGCCGAAAACGACATGCCGGGCCGCTGCCCCAGCGGCAGCGGCCCGGCATGCGCACGGTACTCCGGTCAGAGGTCGAACTCGTGCGGCGGCAGGTCGAGCGTGAAGCATGCCTCGCGGACAACGGCCTGCTCGGTCTTGTCGAAGTCGCCGTCGGCGCCGCCGATGACGATGCCGATCTGGATCACGGCACGCGCCTCGGCGGGCTTCTTCTTCGCCTTGGCGATCTCCTGAAGGACGCTGACCTTGCCGAAGTCGAAGTCGGCGACCAGCTTGTCGAGGTTGTTGTCGAAACGGCGCTGGAGGTCGTCGGCAGGGAAGTTCTGCAGAACCTCGTTCGTGGTGATGAGTTGCGCGACGCGGCGACGCTCGGCCGGGTCGATCGTGCCGTCGGCGGCCGCCACCAGCGCGCACATCGCCATGCTGGCATCGCGGAAGGCGCCGCTCTTGAGGTCGTTCTTCTTCGTCACCAGCTGGGTCTGCATCGTCGACGCAGAATCCTTGATGCGGTCCCACAGGGCCATGAGAACTCCGTACGTTTCAGAGGTGGATCCGAGCCCGTGGAGGACCCGACCGCCGCATTCTTCTACAGCAATGTAGAAGATATCAGGGTGGGGTGACGAGGGCAGGGTGCCGGGGTGGGGGTGAAGTGCCGCGGGCTTCACGCCCACCCCGATCACTCTTCCTCTTCCTCGTCGCCTTCGAAGAAGTCGCCGACCTCGTCGACGACTTCGGCCGCGACCATGCCGCCGACCACACCGACCGCGAGTCCGGCGGCACCGGCTGCGATGGCGGTGCCCATTCCGGGGCCGGAGCGGTGGCCGTCGTGGTCGTGCTCGTCGTGCCCGTGGTGGCCGCCGTGGCCGTACGCGGCGTGCAAGCCGTGCGAGGCCCGGCCCTCGACCAACTGCCTGATCCAGCCGTCGACTTCGGTGTTCCAGTCGCGGTGCTCGACGTCGTGGTGATCGACGGTGAAACGGGTGACGGCGTCGTGGCCGGAGGAGAAGAGGCCGCCGCGCTTGTCGGCCTCCAGGACGACCTCCATGCCGCCCGGCGAGGCGAGGAAGGTCAGCTCGATCTCATTCACGGCGTGTGCGTACTGCGGTGCCGGAGTGAGCTCGATCTCCTGGTAGAAGGGCAGTTGCTGCCCGGTCCCGCCGATCCGGCCGTACTCCAGGTCGGCGGACCGGAAGCCGAACCCGAGCTGGCCGAGAGCTTCGAGGATCGCCTCCTGTGCGGGCAGCGGGCGCACCCTGAGCTGGTCGAGGTCGCCCTTGTCCTTCGCGCCGGCCACGGCCAGTTCGGTGCGCACGCCGAGCACGATGCCCAGCGCCTGCCCGTACAACTCGGTGACCGGGGTCTCCCAGGGCAGCGTCACGCTGAACGGGACGCTGTATTGCTCGCCCGCGCCGAGCCGGAAACCGCCACCCACTGTGAACCGGTCGAAGACGACCGCGCCTTCGCGCTCCCCGTCCTCGTGCTCGGCCTCGACCCGTGCCACCAGCTCCAGGGTGATGTGCTCGATGTCGAAGTCGGCGTCGCCGCCCTGGAGATGGACCTGCCCCGACAGGCTGGTGCCGGGCTGGGCCGCACCAGGGTCGAGGACCGTGTCCACCGTGGGCCCGCCCACGCCGAGCGAGCCGAGCAGTCGTTTGAACACCATCGCGGCGTCCACTCCTTCATGTGCGTGTGTAACTCGTAACGAAAGACGAGGGTGAGCAGGCAGGTGCCCGGGAACAAGCCGCAAAGCCCTCCCGTTCTCCCTCTACAAGCATGTAGAAGCATAGAGTCGCCGGAGGCTGTCGAGGCCGTTTCCCGCGGCCTGTGGCGCGAAAGTCCGAAAAGAGTCGCCCCCCGCGTCGGCAGGGGACTTGACCAGGTGGCTTTGCCCGTCTTCGCGATGAACCGGAGGGCGTGTCCGTCCTCCACTCGTTGGCCCGGTTACCGAAGAACAGGGTGCCGGCGGGGGACTTCTGCATCGATGCGCCCGAGGGCCTGACGCTACTGAGGTGAGGGTGGCCGGGTCGTGCTGCCGGCCCCGCCCACTCGGGCCTCGACGCACTCTTGTTCACCGTTGGCCGACGCGGGGCGGAAGCAGGCCCGGACCGTGCTGCCGGGGTGGGCTTCGGCCATCTCGGTGTAGACGTAGGTGTCCGTGTCGTTCTTGTTCCTGATGCGCACGTCGTGGGTCGGGCCGCCCGCCGTGACCTCTATCCGGTCGCCGATCCGGGTTCCCCAGACCCGGGCCCAACTCGCGCCGCACTTCTTGCTGTAGCGCAGCTCGACGTGAGCGCCGGTGGCGGTGCGGTACGTGGTGAGGTTGTCGGGGTCGATGCCGCAGACCATGCGCATCGGGTCCCGGCCCTCGCAGGCGGCTCCGTGACATTGGGGGGCGAGAGAGTACGGGGCGGAGGCCGACAGCGGTTCGTCCGTCGGGGCGTCCCCGTCCGGCAGCAGGAAGAGGATCAACGCCACACCAGCGACGATCACGGTGTAGGCCGAGGCCAGTACCACCATGAACCTGACCCTGCGGCCGCGTGGTCGCCCGTTTCCGGAGGGCCGGAGCGGTTCCTGCGGTTGCGGTCGCGGCTGCGGCTTGTCGGTGGCAGGGCCGGGGGCCGCCGCGCGTCTGCTCCAGTGTGATTCGGCGATCTCCCACAGGGCCAGCAGGCGTCCGTCCGGTTCGTTCGCGACCTGGCACAGGTCCTGGACGGCCTGACGAGGGGGCAGGCTCTTGCCGTTGAGGTAGCGCTCCCATGAGGACTTGCTGTACGCCGTGCGTTCCGACAGCGCCGCCAGGCTCAGGCCCGTACGGGCCCGCAGCTCCCGCAGCGCCGCGGTCAGCCGGGTGTGTTCCGCGCTCACTTCGGCACCGCCTCCCGTAGGGCCTTCCAGGTGTGCGGGCCGATGACACCGTCCACGACCAGCCCGTCCCGAGTCTGAATGCGCTCGACCGCGCGTTGCGTCTTCGGGCCGAAGACGCCGTCGATGTCACCAGGCGCCATGCCCGCCCGACGCAGCAGGCACTGCGCCTCGGCCACTTCCGGCCCCACGTAGGTGTAGGCCAGGATGGCGTCCGTGGTGCGGCTCAAGCCCGCGTACCAGCGGCCGTTACGCTGATCCAGCCGGCAGGTGTAGATGACCGGCACCAGGGATTCGGAGACGATGGTCGGGGCCGCTGGCGCCGCTGGGACCGCAGCGGCGCGGGCGTCCGCGAGCTGGGCGCGGGTGTCGGCGAGCCGCACGGCCAGCAGGAGCGCCGCGGAGACGGACAGCACCAGGGCCACCGCTCCCGCCGTGATCAGAGCGCGCGGGTAACGCCCGTACGGTTGCTGCTCCGTGGGTGTGTGTGCGGGAGTGCTCTGCGGTGCACCGGTGGTGACCACACGGCCCTCCGCCCATTGTTCGGCGGCGATCTCGTGCAGCACCAGCAGCCGGGTCGGATCGTCACCGCCGATGCGGGCCATCGCCTCGACGGCCTCCGGGGGCGGCAGCGACCTGCCGTTCAGATAGCGCTGCCACGACCTGACGCTGTACCCGCTCTTCGCTGCCAGTTGACGCGTACTCAGTTCGCTGCGGTCCTTCAACCTGCGCAATCGCACGATGAACTGGCGAACGTCCACGTGCAGTTCGGCGGGCAGTTCTTTCCAACGCGACATGATTCCCCCACCCGCGTTCCGGACCGCCGGTCCGGCCCCACGTGTCCCGGCCACATTCTGCATCAGCTGTCACTGCAGCCACTGAGTGGGGCCGCCCCGCCCCCCTGCAGCATGGGCCGTCCTCGCTTGCAGTCGTCCCGCCGTAGCGACTCAGCGGGCGACGTTCCAGCAGGTCAGCGTGTTGGACGTCCCAGGATGAGGCCACTCCTGCGTCAACTCTGGCCGGACTGCGCGCCGAACCCGCAGTGTCGTTGCGGAGCCGACGGTTGCGGTCGGTTCCGCCTGTCGCACGTCAACGGAGGGGAACAGCATGGGAGTTCTGACGAAGGCACTGGTCAGTGTCACCACCGCGGTCGGGATCGCCGCCGGCGGCCTGGCCACCGCGGGCACGGCCATTGCGGCTCCGGCGCCGGACCAGCAGCAGACGGCGAGCGCCGAGGTCGCGCCGCTCGCCGTGGTCAACCTGGGGCTGAACACCGCCCAGGCGAAGGACTGGCAGTGCTGGCTGCGCGCGTTGGGTTACAACCCCGGCACGATCGACGGGCAGTTGGGTACCGACAGCTGGAAGGCAGCTCAGAGGTTCTTCAACAGCCTGAACTTCAACGCCGGTACCGTCGACGGAATCGTCGGCCCCAACACGATCCAGGCGCTGCAGCGCTACCTGAACTCTCGCAACCTCGGCTACGACCTTGACGTCGACGGGATCGCCGGAACACGCACCAAGAACGCGTTCGCGAACTACGCCGACAGGTTCTCGCACCTCTGCTGAGCCGATCCGCGGACCGCGTACGCGCCGCGGTCCGCTCTCCCACCAGGGCTTCAACCAGCTCATGCCAACTGGTGAGTTCCGTTGGCAACGTACGGAAAGTGAGGGAGCCATGCGCTCTCGCCTGATCAGGGCTCGTCTCGCGGCCACCGCCACGGCCGGTGCACTCGCCGCTGTCGCTCTTACCGGTGTGGCCCTTGCGCCCTCAGCCGCGGCGGTCGACCCCTACCCGACCTGCAACACGTACAAGAACGTCAGTGGGCACAAGGTTCCCGCCTATGGGCAGCCGACTCCCAGCCTGACCTGCAACCTCGTCCTCAACACCAGCAAGTCCAACGAGGCCGTGAAAGTCCTCCAGACCAGCCTGAACAACTGCCACAACTTCGACCTTGCGGTCGACGGCTACTACGGCGAAAAGACCTTCCTCGCTGTGAGATCCATCCAGGCGGCCTACCTCGGGGAGGCCCACGCCGACGGCTACTACGGCCCTCAGACCCAAGGCGTCATGAAGCACTGGGGCCTCAGCGGCTGCGGCAGGATCTGACGCACACCGACGAAAACTGGCGTCCTCGTGTCCGATGACACGTGACGCTGTGAGACGCCGGGAGGGGTAGCCGGATGGCACCGGCTGCCCCTCACCCTTGCTCCAGCGGTCCGGCGTCGCATTTCGGGCCTGGTGCCTGGTCAGGGCAGGCGGCGGATCATGAGTGGCCATGAATGGCCGATGCGATCACCGCGAGGACGTCGCTGGCGCCCAGCGCTGGACCCCGGCCAGCGGGCCACAACTGATGGCAATGAACCGGCTCATGCTGTGCGCCGGAGTGCCCCGGTACGCCCTCCCAACGTGGCGGAGAAGTGGTCCGTGACCTGCTCCAGCGCCTCGGCGGCGGCAGGCGTGACGATCTGTGTGGCGTGGTCGTCGGCGGCGACGTCCTTGTCGAGTGTGAACCAGCCGGGCACGATGTGGGACGCCCCCATGGAACTCAGTACGGGACGCAACGCGTAGTCGATGGCAAGGACATGGGCCGTGCTGCCACCGGTGGCCAGGGGCAGCACGGTCTTGCCGGACAGCGCGTACTGGGGGAGCAGGTCGAGCAGCGACTTCAGCAGGCCCGAGTAGGCGGCCTTGTACACCGGGGTGCCGATCACCACGCCGTCCGCCTGCGTGAACAGGTCCGTGGCGGCGACGATCGCCGGGTGGCGGAAGTCCGCGCCGAGCAGCGCTTGGGCGGGCAGGGTGCGCACGTCCAGTGGAGTTACGTCGTGGCCCTGCAGGCGCAGCCGGTCGTCCAGGTGGCGCAGGAGCCGGGAGGTGCGGGAGGTGGGCGAGGGGCTTCCGGAGACGGACAGGATGGCAGCCATGGCGGGACCTTCCGGGATCGGGGTTCAGACGGAGCGAGGGGACACGGTGCGGCTGGTGCGAGGAGGAGTCACCAGGCGCTCGACCGCACCGTGATCAATGGCCGCAGTTCGTTGCGCAGCGTTTCGAGGAAGGAGACGACCTCGGCGGCCACCGAGCGGTGCTGGAGGTCGTTGAGTACGTCGTGGTGGGCACCGTGGACGACCGAAAGGCGTGCGCGGGGGAGCGACTTGGCGGCGCCCGCCAGTGCCTCGTGGTCGGCGAGGGGATCGGCGTCCCCGACGAGGAGCAGGGCCGGGACGTCGATCGCGCCCCCGTGGACGGCGTTGAGCACGGCGTCCGGGACCGTGTCGCCGAGCGAGCCGCGCCGGACCCCGGGATCGTCGGTGAGCGTGCCGCGGTGGGCGGGGCAGGAGGTGCGGACGTCGAGTTCGTCGTCCCAGGTGCCCACGGCGTCGGCGGCCCGGCCGGGAAGGCCGGCGAGGACGAGGGCGTCGGGCCGCAGTGTGGCCGGCAGCTCCGCCCGGGCGAGGAGGGCGGCGACCGCGGCGGCTCCCGAGTCGGCTCCGACGAGGACGACGGGTTGGACGACCCGGTCTCCGGGAGCGGTGCCCTCGACGGCGTCGGTGAGCTGGGTGCCGAACGCGGTCAACGAAGTGCTGAGGTCGGCGTAGTCGAGGACCGGGGCGTCGATCACCCGCACGCGATAGGCGTCGGCGGCCAGCCGCCTGCCGAAGCGGGCATAGGTCGCCCGGGTCTCGCCCCGGCCGGGCACCACGACGACGGTGCCGCGGACACTGAGGCCCTCGGGGCCGAAGTAGTCGCTGTAGTCGGTCATTTCACACTCCTGCGGATGCGGGCTCGGTCCGGCGCGCGGGTGAGCGAGGTGGCACCCGCGCGGGCGTCCAGCCCAGCGCGGGTGCCACCTCGGTCGCGATGAGTTCGAGGGCACGGATCGCGGCGTCATGGTCGGGAACGGCGGGGTTGAACTGGGTGATCAGGTCGGTCGCGACCGGCAGGACCTTCTCCTGCCGCAGTGCCGCGATGATCTCCTCGGGGTGGCCGTAGAAGGAGTGGAATCGGCGCAGTGCCTCGTCGGCGTCCAGGCCCTTGGGGAATGCGCCGCTGTCGGCCATGCGCAGCGCCGCCCGGTGGACGTCCTCACTGATGTGCCTGAGCGCCGTGCGTCGGTCCTTGGCCGGGAATATGAACCGGGAGAGGCCGATGCGGGGGTGGCGTGGCCGGTCCCAGGCGGCGAGGTAGGCGTCGGCCCATGGTCGCTGGACCTCGTCGGTGGGGGCGTCGAAACCGTAGGCGGCGCGGTTGAGCAGCAGGTTGGAGCCACCCTCCGCCGCGTAGGCGGCTCCTGGTGCGCTGAACACGCCCTGCCAGACGCGGTCGTGGAAGTCGCCGGCCTCCGGTTGGATCCGGAAGCCGGGTGTACGGACCTCGCGGTTGGCCAGCGCCTGGCGCAGCAGGTCCAGGTGCTGGCTGGTCAGTTCCCGCTTGCGGGCGGCGTCCTGGCCGAACGCGGCGTACTCCAGGCTGTTCGCCCCGCTGCCCACGCCGATCTCGACACGGCCGCCGCTGAGCGTGTCCACGGTGGCGACGTCCTCGGCGAGACGGACCGGGTCCTCCAGCGGAAGGACGGTCACCGCCGTGCCCAGCCTGATCCGGGTCGTCCGCGCCGCGGCATGGGCGAGGAACGTCCACGGTGAGGAGAGTCCGCCGCCCCCGAGAGGAACATGGTGCTGTGCGACCCAGCCCACGTCGAACCCGAGTTCGTCGGCCACGACGAAGAGTTCCTGAGCGTTGCGGTAGGTGCGAGCGATGTCGCCGTCGCGCCCCTGGACGTGGGTGAGGAAACCGAGCCGGAAGCGTGGTCGTTCGCTCGTCATCGATGGTCGCCTTTCGTGTCAGGCCGCGGTCGTGACCGCGGCCGCGGTGCGTACGCCCGTGCGCGCGGCATCCGAGGCGGTTTCCCCCAGCACCCGGTCGAGCACTGCGGCGGCACCGCCGTCGGGCAGCCGCGTACCGCGCCAGACGACGTGCTGGTCGGGGCGGATCAGGACGTTGGCGGTGCCGTACACCGCGCGTGCCGCCGCGTCGGTGAGATGGATGACCGTGAAGGGCAGGGAGCGGGTGGCGGCCTCCCCGGCGAGGGCCTGCTCGACCGTCCGGTCGTCGGTGAGGACGAGCAGGCCGAAGGAGGTGCCGAGTCGGTCGTAGAGCGTCCCGCCGCCCGGGTCGACGGGGCCGTCCGGTGCGCGGTGGCCGGGGCGTGGGTCGTCCTCGTAGACGTCGGCACGCCAGGGCGGCTCGTCGTCGAGCTGTCCGGGTTCGTACCAGACGGCCGCCGAGGCGTCGTACCGCTCGTCGAAAGCGATCCCGTCGGAGCCGAAACGGTCCTCGCGCAGCCGTTCGGCGATCTCCGTACGCCGCTGATCCGCCTCGGCGCTGCGGTCCGCGTCATCGGGAATGCCGCCGGCACGGATCTCCTCCAGGGTCGCCTGCGTACGGCGTGACCGTGCCAGGGAGTGGTCGGCGACCCGCCAGTTGTGCGGTCGGCGCTCCTGGTCGTAGGTGTCCAGGAGGGCCTGCGGGGCGTGGCCGCCGATGACGGCCGCGAGCTTCCAGCCGAGGTTGACCACATCGCCGATGCCCTCGCCCAGGTTGCCGCCGGGCGTGCGCACATGGGCGGCGTCACCGGCGAGCAGTACGCGTCCGCGCCGGAAGGTCTCGGCGATGCGGGTCGCGTGGTAGAAGGTCGTCGCCGACGCCAGTTCGAGGTGTGCGTCGAACCCGAACGCCGCCCGGGCCACCTCCAGGAGCTCGCCCTCGCTCGGCTGGTGGTCGAGCGGGTACGGCCCGGCGTACACCCGCCACTCACGGGAGCTGATGGTGGGGAGGAAGCCCGACGCGCCGGTGTTGACGACGACGTTGGTGGCGCTCGGCGCCGGCCCGACCCGCTGGGCGATGTTCCCGGTGCGTACGACCAGACGCAGCCGCTTCTCGGCGGCGTGTTCCCCTTCCCGGCCGATGCCGGCCAGCTGCCGGGTGGTGCTGCCGCCTCCGTCGGTGCCCAGGACGTAGGCAGCACGGACGGTACGGGACACGCCCGAGGCCACGTCGAGGACCTCGGCGGCGATCCCGTCGGTGTCCTCGCGCAGCGCTGTCAGTTCCCAGCCGCCGGCCACGCTGACGTCCTGCTCCGTCAGGTGGTCGAGGAAGACCTGCTGGAGGACGGTCTGCGGGCGGCGCAGCGCCTCGTCCGAGGAGTGTCCGGGACGGCTGCCGCGGTCGCTGAAGACCGGGCGGGGTGCGGGCACCAGCTCGTGCCCGACCAGGGAGGTGACCAGTCTGGTGCCCTGGTGCCACTCCGGCGGATAGGTCCATGCGTCGCGGACGCGCTGGAGCAGTCGCCAGCGGCGCAGATGTTCCACCACCCGCGGGGTGTGGCCCATCGCGCCCGCCCGCACAAGGGTCGCGGTGCGGGCGCGCTCGACCACGGCGACCTGGACTCCGCGCGCGGTCAGTTCGACCGCCGCGGACAGGCCCACCGGGCCCGCGCCGACGATCAGTACGTCCACCGCCGCCGGGGGAGTGGTGGACGGGAAGCGGACGGTGTGGACATCACGGCCCCCCGTCACCGACAGCTCGGTCACCGACGGCTCGGTCGCGGACAGCTCGGGCACGGACAGTTCGCTCACGGTGCTGCCCTCAGTCGCTCACGAGCTGAGGCTCGCGGGCGTGACGGTTGGCCGGGATCGGCAGGCCGAGGTTGCCGCGCAGGGTGTCGGCCGCGTACTCGGTGCGGAACAGTCCGCGCTTCTGCAGGATCGGGACGACTCCGTCGACGAAGAGGTTGATCTCCTCCTCGGTGCGGAAGGCGAGGTTGATGCCGTCGAAGGTGCCGGCGTCGAACCACTGCTCGATGGTGTCGGCGACGGTCCGGGGGTTCCCGACGAACGGTGACTGCCGGAACTGGTTGATGGACTCCGCTACTTGACGCAGTGTCAGGTTCTCGGTCCGGGCCCGTTCGATGAGCTTCGCGGCGCCGGTGCGGCCGCCCTTCTCGGCGAGGTGCGCGACATCGGGGAAGGGCGCGTCCAGGTCGTGCGCGCTGAAGTCGTAGGCACCGAAGGAACGGCCCAGCAGAGCGAGGTTGCGGTCGAAGTCGTTGTCCTCCTCGAAGATCTCCCGTTCGCGGCGCCGGGCGGCCTCGTCCGTGGCGGCGACGACCGGGCCCCCGTGGATGAAGATCTTGATGTGGCCGGGGTCGCGGCCGTAGGAGGCGGTGCGCTTCTTGATGTCGGCGTAGTACTCCTGTGCCTGCTGCAGTGAGCCGCCGGGTGCGTAGATGCCTTCGGCGACCTGCGCGGCGAGGTCGCGGCCCTCCTCGGAGACCCCGGCCTGGAAGATCACCGGCTGGCCCTGCGGGGAGCGAGACAGGTTCAGCGGTCCTGCCACCTTGAAGTGCTCGCCCTCGTGGTCGAGTTCGTGCAGCTTTGTCGGGTCGAGGAAGACGCCCCGCTCGACGTCGGCGGGGAACGCGTCGTCCTCGTAGGAGTCCCACAGCCCTCGGGCCACCTGGACGAACTCCAGGGCACGGCCGTAGCGCGTGGTGTAGTCGAGGTGCTCGTCGAGCCCGTAGTTCTTCGACGTGCCGGTGTCGAAGCTGGTCACCACGTTCCAGCCCGCGCGTCCGCCGCTGATGTGGTCGAGCGAGGCGAATCGGCGGGCGAGGTTGAACGGTGAGTTGTACGTCGAACTCGCGGTGCCCACCAGGCCGATGTGCTTGGTGTGGGTGGCCACGGCCGACAACAGGGTCAGTGGCTCAAGGCGGTTGAGGTAGTGCGCCGGGTAGGTGGCGTTGATGAACTGGCTGTCGACGATGAACAGGGCGTCGAACAGGGCGTGTTCGGCCGCCTGGGCCAGCCGGATGTAGTAGTTGATGTCGATGCTGGAGTTCTTCGCGACGCGCGGGTCCTTCCACAGGCCGTGCTGGCCCGGGCCGCCGACGCCGTAGGGGTGGAGGGCGAGATGGATGGTGCGGGGCATGGCTGTTCCTGTCTGTCGAGGGCTCGGCGTGGAGCGGGGCTCGGATGCGGAGCGGAGCTGAGATGGTTCAGCGGGGCTGAGACGGGCGCGGGGTTCAGGCGTGCAACAGCGCACGCAGGGCGGCGCGTTCGGCCCGGTCGGCCGCCGGGGTGTGCAGAGTGGGGGCGGAGCCGACGAGCAGCCGTGTGTAGGGGTGCCGGGGGGCGCCGATGACGTCGCGGGCGGTGCCGACCTCGACCAGCTCGCCCTGGTACAGCACCGCGATGCGGTCGGCGATCCCGGCGACGGATCCGAGGTCGTGGGAGATGAAGACGAGGGCCACGCCGTCGGCGCGCAGTTCCTTGAGGATCTGCAGGATCTGGACGCGGTTGGCGGAGTCCAGTGCACTGACCGGCTCGTCGAGGATGACAAGACGCGGGTCGGTCACCAGTGCCCGGGCCACCGCGACGCGTTGGCGCTGTCCTCCGGAGAGTTCGCCGGGGAGCCGGTCGAGCAGTTCCTCGGAGAGCTTGACCCTGGAGAGGAAGGCCCGCACCCGGGTCGCGGCCTCCTCGCGGGACACGCCCTGCAGGAGCAGGGGTTCGGCCAGCGAGGCCTCGATCGTGAGGTCCGGGTCGAGACTGCGCAGAGGGTCCTGGAAGACGTACTGGATCACGCCCCGGCGACGCAGGGCGCGCCACTGGCGGGTGCCGTACGCGCTGATGTCCTCGCCACCGACGACGATCGACCCGGCCGAGGCGCGGACGAGTCCGAGCACGGCCCGTGCGAGCGTGGACTTGCCCGAGCCCGTCTCGCCGATGATTCCGACGGTCTCGCCCGGCGCGACGTTCAGGGAGACCCCGTGCAGGACGCGGCGGCGCTGTCGGCGCAGCCCGTAGTGCACGTCCAGGTTCTCCACGCTCAGGACCGGGTCGGAGCCGGGCTGACGGGACAGATCGGTGCTCACGCGTCCTCCTTCGGTACGAGGAACTTCTCCAGGCCATACTGCTCGTGCTCGGCGATCAGCAGCCGGGTGTATTCGTGCCGCGGGTCGTGCAGCACTTGCCGGGTCGGGCCCTGTTCGACCACTTCGCCCTGGCGCAGGACGAGGACCTCGTCACAGAGCTGGGCGACGACGGCCAGGTCGTGGGAGACCACCACGAGGGCGAGCCCTGTCTGTTCGCGCAGGTCGGCCAGCAGGTCGAGGATCTCCGCCTGGACGGTGACGTCGAGCGCGGTCGTGGCCTCGTCGGCGATGAGGATCCGGGGGCCTGCGGCGATCGCCGCGGCGATCAGCACCCGCTGAAGCATGCCGCCGGACAGCTCGAAGCTGTACTGGCCGTAGACCAGCTCCGGGTCCCGCAGATGCACGGCACGCAGCAGGTCGATCGCCTGCCGGCGTGCCTCGCGCCGCCTGACACCCTTCTTGACCCGGATGACCTCGGCGACCTGGACGCCCACGCGGATCGAGGGGTTGAGGTAGGACGCCGGGTCCTGGAAGACGGCGCTGATGGTGGCACCCCGCAGAGCCGTCCACTGGGTCTGGGAAAGGTGCGTGATGTCGCGGCCGTCGATCTCGATCGAACCGTCGGTGACCTCGAAGTGGGCGGGCAGGATGCCCAGCGCGGCACGGCAGGTGAGGGTCTTTCCGCTGCCGGACTCGCCGACGATGCCGACGGCCCGGCCGGGGGTGAGGGAGAAGCTCACGCCGTGGACGATCTCGCGGTCGCCGGCCCGGTCGCTGATGCGTACGTCGCGTACCGACAGCACGGGTGCCGACGGGGCGGGCAAGTCTGCGGAAGGGGCCCGCGTGGTCTCCCCGGGCTGGACGTGGAGCTTCTCGGACAGCGTCGTCATCACGCACCTCCGGCGGGAGCGGGGTCGGCCTTGTCGAGCCGGTTGGCGCGGGCCTTGCGGTTGTTGACCAGCGCACGGCCCGCCTCGCCCGAGACGTCGCGGATGGCGTCGGCGAGGAGGTTGCAGGCCCAGACGGTGATCATGATCAGCAGTGCGGGGGCGATCGGCGCCCAGGGCCGCTGGTTGAGATAGCCCAGGTCGGAGGCGAGCAGACCGCCCCAGGTGGGCGCGGGCGGCTGGACGCCTATCCCGAGGAAGGTGAGGCTCGACACGATCACGAAGCCGACGCCGATGGTCTGCGCGAGCGCGACCGCGATCGGCGGCAGCACCTTGACCCATACATGGCGGCGTACGACCCACCCGATGGAGGCGCCGGAGATGACAGCGGCCTCCACGTACTGCGAGCGGGCCACCGCCAGGGTGGCGGCGCGGGACACCCGGTAGAACAGGGGGGAGACCAGCGCTCCGGTGACGAGCATCGCCTGGGTGAGGCCGTTGCCGAGCAGGGCGATGACGGCGACGGCGAACAGCAGGAACGGCAACGCGACCAGGGTGTCGGCCAGCCGCAGGGTGATCCATTCGAAGGCCCGGCCGAGGTAGACCGACAGGATGCCGGGCACCGCGCCGACCACCAGCGCCGTGAGCGCGACCTCCAGGGATCCGAGCACGCTGATCCGGGAGCCGTCGAGGAGCCGGCTCAACACGTCCCGGCCGAGGTAGTCGGTGCCCAGCCAGTGGGCGCCCGAGGTGCCGGCAAGGGTGTTGTCGCTGGTCGCCAGCGGATTCTGGGGAGCGAGCAGCGGACCGAAAGCGGCCAGAAGGGCGATCCCGACGAGGATGACCACGGCGATCCGGCCGGACGGCAGGGCGAGTACACGACGCACCATGGTTCACACTCCCCGCTGGGATGCGGGCGTCACACGCGCCAGCACCAGGTTGACGACCAGGTTGAACACGACGACCAGCACGATCGACACGACCAGCACCCCCTGCACGGCGGGTACGTCGCCGGCCTGGGCCGAGTCGTTCGCGAACCGGCCGAACCCCTGGAGGCCGAAGATCCACTCGGTGACGACGGAGGCGCCGACGAGGGAGGGGAACTTCAGGCCGAGGGTGGCGAGCGCGGGGCCGAGACCGTTGCGCAGCACATGGCCGAAGAAGATCCGGCGTTTGCTCAATCCCCGTACCACGGCGCCGGTCACATAGTTCTCGGAGTAGGCCGCGACAAGGCTGGAGCGCAGCTGACGGGCGACGTCGGCGACGACATCGAAGCTCAACGCGACGGCGGGCAGGGTGATGTGGGCCAGCCACGGACCGAACCCCTGCTCCGCCGGTACGTATCCGGCGGAGGGGAACAGGTTCAGTCCGACGGCGAAGACCGCGACGAGCACGATGCCGACGACGAAGGCCGGCATCACGGATATCGCCGTGACGAAGCCGGTGATGGCGCGGTCGATCCAGGTGGTGCGGCGCAGCGCCGCGAGCGTGCCGAGGCCGAACCCCGCGACCACGCCGATGAGCAGGGCGAAGGTCGCCACCGACAGGCTCACGCCGAGGCCGAGGCCGATCAGTGTGGAGATGTCGGCGCCGTTGGTCCAGCTCGCTCCGAGCTGTCCGTGCAGGACGCCGTTGAACCAGTCCCCGTACTGGACGAGGAAGGGCCGGTCGAGGCCCCACTGCGCCTCGACTCGGGCGATGGCCTCTGGTGTCGCCTCCTCGCCCAGCTGGATCCGCGCCGGGCTGAGCCCGCTCAGCGATCGCAGCGCGAACGTCACGAACGTCGCGACCAGGAAGACGGGCACGAAGATCGCGATCGACCGGGCGAGGGTGACCAGGATGCGGCCCAGTGTGTGCCGCGTCCTGGCCGCGGCGACCGTGCGACGGACGTCGGGTGTGGCCTGAGCCTCCGTCGTCGTCATGGGTTGCCCCCTCTCAGTGGTGGACTCTCAGTGGTGACGGAGTGTCAGTTGCCGTCGATGGTCACGCCGGTCCAGTCGATGTGGGCCGGGTTCTTGGGCAGTTCGGAGATGGACTTGCTCTTGGCGATGAGGTTCGGCTGGGAGTAGGTGAAGACCAGCGCCTTGCTTTCCAGGCCGGCCCGGGTCGCTGCCTGGAGGACCTTGGCGTAGTCCGGCGAGTCCAGCGGGGTCTGGCGGACCTTGGCGATGGCCGCCTCGAAGCCCGCCGGTTCGTACGGCGAGCTGAGGTTGAGCGGGCCGTTGGGGCCGAAGTGCGCGGTGAGGGTCTGCGCGGCGGAGTCACGGCCGGTCGTCCCGTAGAGGGAGAACGTGAGGTCCTTGGCGAAGAACGGTGTCGCCCAGTTCTTGTCGATCTTGATGGTGACGGTGATGCCGACCTTCGCCAGCTGGGACTGGACGATCTCCGCCTGCGGGTCCTCCGCCGGGATCACCAGGTTCAGCTTGAGCTTGCCCGGCTTGTATCCCGCCTCGGTGAGGAGCTTCTTCGACTTCGCCGGGTCGTAGGGGTAGCTGTTCTCCGACTCCGGGTCGTAGGCCACGTACCCCTTGGGGAACGGCTGGTTGGTCACCGAGCCGTAGCCGAAGGTCAGCTTGTCGACGAACTCCTGGCGGTTGATCGCGTGGCGGACCGCGTCGACGACCTTGTCGTTGTCGAACGGTGCCTTGTTGACGTTCAGACTGAGGTTGGAGGCGTTGAAGCCTGGCTGGACGAAGACGTCGAGCCCGGCCTTCTTGGCGGCTCCCGCCTGGCTGGGGTCGATGTCGGCGAAGTTGTAGACACCGGTCTGCAGGCCGGAGACGACGGTGGAGGAGTCGGGGGCCGAGGTCAGTTCGACGTTGTCGATGTGGATGTTCTCGGCGTCCCAGTAGTCGGGGTTCTTCTTCAGGACCGCCTTGGTGCCCGGCACGATCTGCGTGACGGTGAACGGGCCCGCGCCGACCGGGTTCTGGTCCAGCTTCTCCGGGGACTTGGCCGCCTTGGGGCTGGCGATCTGGAGCACGCGCTGACCGAACAGCTGCGGGATCTGGTAGTCGACCTGGCTGAGATGGACGACCGCGTCCAGCCCCTTGGCGTCCACGGACTTGATGGAGGTCAGGTCGCCGAAGAGCGCCGAGTTCTTCTGCTTCTTCGCGCGTTCGATGGCCGCCTTCACCGCGGTCGCGTCGACCGGTTCGCCGTCGCTGAACTTCAGGCCGGACCGCAGGTGGAAGGTGATCTCGTCACCCTTGGCGTTGTACTCCCAGCTCTTGGCCAGGTCCGGGACGGCCTTGCCGGACTCGTCGGTGCGGGTCAACGAGGCGTACACCAGGGCGAGTTCGCGGAACTGGGCACCGCTGCCGCCGACCACCGGGTCCCAGTGGGTGGGGAAGTAGGAGGAGGTCCACTTCAGGGTGGAGCTGCCGCCCGCGGAGGCGGCGTCGCCGCCGCAGGCGCTGAGGGCGGGGGCGAGCAGGGTGACGAGGACGGTTCCCAGGGCCGCGGCGCGCAGCCGCTCGGGTCGTTGGGCGGAGCGGAGGTTGGGCCTGGGGTGATGCGGCGTGAGTCGTCCGGACATCTCAGTTCTTTCTTCGAGGGCACCGGTCCGTGGCAGGACGGCGGGCCGGTGCACGAGGGCGGTTCCCCCGCCGCGTCGGTCGTCGGCGCATCCCGGGGCAGGCATGCCGGCGCGCAGCGGTGCGCACAGGGGCATGCCGAACTCAAGGCATGAGGCGTCGGCGGTTTCGCGGGGGAGAGCCGTGAGGCGTGAGGAGGGGAGGCGACGAGGCGCGAAGGAAAGGGCGCGAGATGACGAACGCAGGACGGTGGTACGGCGGGAAGCCGGTGCCGGCGGGAGCGGTCAGGCGCCTGTGGGCCGTGGGAGGCGGTCGGTCAGCGACAGAGAGCGCTGCACGTGCGCCGCAGGTCCACGTAGCGGCACACCACACCGGGGTGCGTCGTAAGCATGCTGCACATCCTGGGGCCGTTCGTCAGCGGCTGTCAATGGACACCTTTTGGTGTCTCATTGGGCGGGACGGCCTCTGACCGCTGATCAGAGGCCTGTCAGGGCGCGGCGGGAGCGCTGCGACCGGTGGCCGGGTGCGTCGCGGCCTCCGCCGGATGCAGCCAGAGCGGGCCGTTGCCGGTGTCGATCCGCACGGCACCGGCAGGCGGCCACGGGCCATGTGTCAGTAGCTCGCGCTCGGGGCCGGTCAGGCTCCGGTACCGATCGAGGGCCTGCGCCGCTTCCAGCGTCACAGGGTCCGGCAGCAGCCCCGGCGCCAACGTGTCGACCGCGACGGCGTAGTCCTCGTACGACCGCCAGCCGGGCACCGCTCGAACACCTGCGGGCGAACGGAGGAGCAGCGTGGGCAGCGCGTACCGGTACCTGCCGTCGGGGGTCTCCTTGGCGGCGCCGGGATGCGGGGATCCGTCCTGCGCGGACAACAACTCGCGGACCGGGCGACGTGCCTCGGCGTGGTCGGCACGCACCCGCTCCAGTACGCCGGCTGATGCCGCGTCGGATGCCAGCCGGGCGGGATCCAGGCCGAAGACACCCCGTGCGGCCGACAGGGCGAGCACCGGTGTGTCGGCCGGTTCGCCGAGGACGAAAACGGTTTCCCGCAATCGGCGCAGCACCCGCTCGGCCACCTCGGGACCTTGCAGTTCGGCGGCCTTGGCGACGAGTGAGGCCGGCCATGAACTCGCCGCGACCCGGCTCAGTCGCAGCGCCCTGGGCGCGTGTGTGTGGCCGCTGATGTCCTCGACGTAACGGGAGTACCAGGCGGTCTCCGCCGCCGCGTCGGGTGCGGGGTCGTCGTCGTGGTCGAAGAGAATGCAGTACACGCGGCGCCAGCGGACCTGGCCGGTCAGAGCCGCACGGAGCCTGCGCAGGACGGGCTCCGACCCCCAGGACCAAGGGCACAGCGGATCGGTGTACTCCACCACCTCCACCGACGGATCACCCGCCATGCCGGTCACGCCGCTCCCTTCCGGCTCAACTGACTCCCCGCGTCGGTGGGCAGCAGCGCGGTCAGCGTGGTTCCGCCGAGGATCGCCGCGGCATCCGCTTCGATCCGACGCCACACCCCGGGCAGACCGGCGGCGGGACCGGGATAGTCGAGCCCGGTCAGTGACTCTCCCCGCAGGGTGATCAACTCGCCGTCCACGGCGCGCGCCACATCCAGGAGCGTGATCTCGTCGGCGGACCGGCCGAGCCAGTAACCGCCCTCGCAGCCGCGCTGGCTGCGCACCAGACCGGCCTTCCGCAGCTCGCCCACCACGGACTTCAGAAAGCGGAACGGGATCTGCTGCGAGGAGGCGATGGCCTCGCACGTGAGGGGGCGGGCAGGTTCGCGGGCGAGCTCCAGGAGGGCCCGCGTGGCGTAGTCCGCCTTCGCGGAGATATGCATGCGCACATGATGCCCGACGGGACAGCGGCAGCGACGGCGTCCACTACTTCTCCCCTTCCATTGCGGGAACATTGCCGCAGGTGAAGCGCAATGGACACCTCTTGACATCTTTTTCCGGACAGCTCTAACGTCCGACCCATGAGCGAGCCGTTGACGACCCCCGGCGAAGGATTCCACCCTCACCTGCACGACACCGCGGGGCATGAGGCAACGCCCCTGCGCACCCGGCTGCACCACATCCGCGCCGACGCGCTCGACGGCGACACCGCCCAGACCGGCGGGATGCGCCGCTTCGCCGCCATCAGCGGCAACACGGTCGGCTCCGAGAAGCTGTGGATGGGCCAGACCCACGTCGCCCCCTCCACCTCGTCCTCCGACCACCACCACGGTGAGTCCGAGACAGCCATCCATGTCGTCAGCGGACACCCCGAGTTCGTCTTCCTCGACGACTCGGGCCCACAGCCCGAAGAGGTACGGCTGCGCACCTCCCCGGGCGACTACATCTTCGTCCCCCCGTTCGTCCCGCACCGCGAGGAGAACCCCGATCCCGCCGAGGAGGCGGTGGTCGTCATCGCGCGCAGCACCCAGGAGGCGATCGTGGTCAACCTGCCGCACCTGTACGTACTGGGGCGCGAGGGAGACTGAACAGCCGTGTGGGGTTGCAGGATTGCGGATCAGTGCGTCTTCGTCGGGCGTACGTTCCGCACTTCTCCCGGTCCGGGGAGAGCGAAGTCGCTGTAATCGAGGAGCACTTGGCGATGCAGGCGTTCAGTGCCTGACGCTGACGGGGATCTCGAAAGTCGGAGCTGACCAGCGTGATCGACGTGCTGGTGACCGCCGAGGCCAACTTGCCCAGCGGTTCCGCAGAGATCTCAGTCCTGCGGCAAAGAGTGTGGTGGGGCCGGTGTGGATGTCGTGGCTGGTCGTCGCAGCAGGTGTTCGATGAGGCGTTCTTTGGCCAGGGCGAGGTGACGCCGGTAGGTGCCGTAGGGCACCCCCAGCTGTCGGGCGGCGGCCTTGTGGGTGGGCGAGGCCGCAATGCAGGTGGCGGTGAGAGCCTCGTGCGCCTTGACGCCCGCGGGGTAGATCTGCAGCGCGTCGAGGGCGGTGATGATGGCGCCGCGCAGGTCCGCGACCGGGTCGGGGGAACCCGGCGGAACGAGAGGGGAGTGCAGCAGCACGCTGGTCGCGAATTCGCGCGGGGTGTGCCAGGTGCGCAGTGCCTTGAGCACGCCGTCCTCGAACGTGGCGCGCGGCAACCGGTCGCCCGGGCCACTCGCGGAGGCGGTTGCGTGCCGTGTCGCTACGGGCGTGAGTGCTGCGCGAGCCCGGTGTTGCACCAACTGCTCCACTGATTGCCGTCGCCAGTCCCGGCCGAAGACGTGGTGTCGCGTCTCGTCGACGTCGACGGCCGCGACCTGCGGCATCCCGGCCTCGGCGAGGTACTGCCCCACCGGTCGGCGTCTTCGAAGACTGTGAAGGTCACCGCGCGTCCGTGGGTTCTCGTCTCCTCGCCGATGGTTCGTCGGCCGGTGGATCGAGCCTGTCGCCCGGCTGATCGCACTCGTTCTGATCCGCTGCGGTCCTCGGGGCTCCGACGCGCGTCGAGTCCTTATGCTCCACCTTTGCGGCGGCGAGGCGCGGCCGAGCGAGGTGGCGTCGAGCGCATGTGGTCGCGCACCGGGGCCAGCAGGCCTGCGAGAGTCTTGGCGTCGTCGCGCGAAAGCGGCTCGAACAGGAGGCCGCTGACCACCTCGACGTGACCCGGCAGCACCTTCGCAAGCAGCTCGCGCCCGGCATCGGTGATGGTGACGGTGATGCTCCGCTCGTCGTCGGGCGAGGGAGCGCGGACGGCCAGGCCCTCCTTTTCGAGCAGACCTACCTGGTAGGTCAGGCCACTGCGGCTGTAGACGACGCCGTCGGCCAGGTCGGTCATGCGATGGCTGCCCGTCGGCGAGTCTCCGAGGCGGGCCAGCAGTTGGAACTGCACATAGCTGAGATCGCCGGTCTCGCGCAGCTGCTGCTCGACCGCATGCCGGAGCAGGCTGGTCACCTCGACGAGGTCGAAGTAGGCACCGAGCTGCACGGGGTCGAGCGACGGCGGTGAATCAGGCATGACCGGAGTTTACTGCTTCGAATTCGAAGAGTGTGGCGTGCCGCCGTACCAGCCTCATCGGACCTGTGGGGCATGCCGGTGCTGCCGGCGCTCGACAGCGGCTCTCGCCGGCAGCCACCCGACTTCGCGCAGGTGATGCGCGGGCGCCTGACCGACGTGCATGCCGACCCCGTGCCCACGGTCGTCGTCGCGGGCCCCACCGACTGGCGGGCCACGGCTCGCAGCGTGCGACGCGGCTGCGCGCCTGCATCGACCAGGCCGCCGCCGAACTCGCCGAGGCGATGCGCTCGCACCGGCAGTGACCGACAGCACTTGCTTCGAATTCGAAGCAGAGGTAGTGTCATCGGCAGGTGCTTCGAATTCGAAGTACATCGGATCGCAGTGAAGGTGAGAACCGAAATGAAGGCAGTACGTTTCCACGAGTACGGCGACCCCGGCGTCCTGCGCTACGAGGACGTGGAGCAGCCCGTCCCCGGGGCCGGTGAGGTCCGGATCCGCGTCGCGGCGACGTCGTTCAACCCCGTCGACGGCAACATCCGCGGCGGCTTCATGCGTGGCCCCATCCCGGTGGTGCTGCCGCACACTCCCGGCATCGACGTCGCCGGCACGGTCGACGCGCTGGGCGAGGGCGTGGACGGCATAGCGGTCGGCGACGACGTCATCGGCTTCCTGCCGATGGACGGGAACGGTGCTGCCGCGGAGTACGTCCTCGCGCCGGCCGAGGTCCTGACGCCGGCTCCCAAGAGCGTCCCCCTGCCCGACGCCGCCGCCCTGCCGATCGTGGGCCTCACCGCGTGGCAGGCGCTGTTCGACCACGCCAAGCTGACGGCCGGGCAACGCGTGCTGATCAACGGCGCCGGTGGAGCGGTCGGCGGCTACGCCGTGCAACTGGCCAAGGGAGCCGATGCCCATGTGATCGCCACGGTCGGCCCGCGCAGCCGCGAGGCGGTCGAGTCGGCCGGCGCCGACGAGATCATCGACCACACCACCACCGGGGTGACCGCGGCGGTGACCGAGCCGGTCGACGTCGTGCTCAACCTCGCACCGGTCGACCCGGCCGAGCTGGCCGCGCTCGTCACGCTGGTCCGTCCGGGCGGCGTCGTGGTGAACACGACGGTGTGGATGCCCGCGCCCACCGACGAGGAGCGCGGCGTACGCGGCATCGACCTGTTCGTCCGCAGCGACGCCAACCAGCTGTCGCGGCTCGTAGCGCTGATCGACCGCGGGGAGCTGCGCGTCGACGTTGCCGAGCGGGTGCCGCTGGCCGAGCTCTCGGCGCTCCACGCCCGGGCCGCCGAAGGCGCGGTGCACGGCAAGGTCATCGTCGTCCCGCCTGTTGCCTGACGCCGATCCTCCACCGAAAGGAACAGGCCATGGCACTCAGTCTGGATCCCGAAATCGCCGAGGCGCTGGCCCCGATGGCCGGCGCGATGGCGGACGCCACACCACCGGCAGTGGGGGACATCCCGGCGCGGCGCGCCATGTGGGAGCCCATCATCGGCGCTGCGGGAACGGCCCAACCGATCCCGGCCGACGTGAAGACCAGCGAGCACCACACGACCGCCGACGACGGCACACACATCAGAATGCGCTGGTACGTCAAGGACGGCGCCAAGCCCGGCCCGGCCGTGCTGTTCTTCCACGGCGGCGGATACATCTTCGGGCACATCGACCTGTTCGACGGCCCGGTCTCCCGCTACGTGTCCTCCAGCGGCGTGCCGATGCTGTCGGTCGAGTACCGCCGCGCCCCCGAGCACCCCTTCCCGACTCCGCTCGAAGACGCCTACACCGCACTGCGCTGGCTGCACGAGCACGCAGCCGAACTCGGCGTCGACGCCAACCGCATCGGCGTGATGGGCGACAGCGCCGGAGGCGGTATGGCCGCGGCACTGACGATCCTCGCCCGCGAGCGCGGCGGCCCGCGGATCGCCCGGCAGATCCTGCTCATGCCGATGCTCGACGACCGCACCACCACCCCCGATCCGCACATCGCGTCCTACGCGCTGTGGTCCTACGACGACAGCCTCACCGCATGGCCGGCCCTGCTCGGCGAGGCCGCAGGCGGGCCCGACGTCCCGGCCACGGCGGCCCCGGCCCGGCTCGGGGACGCGACCGGCCTGCCTCCGGCCTACATAGAGGTCGGCCAGCTCGACGTCTTCCGCGACGAGGACACCGCCTACGCGACCAAGCTCAGCCGCGCCGGCGTGCCGGTGGAGTTCCACCTCCACCCCGGCGCCCCGCACGAGTTCGACTCCATCGCCTTCGACTCCGACGTCGCGCGGCGTGCCATCGCCGATCGGGTCCGGGTCCTCAAGTCGATCTGAACCGCAACCACCGACCTGTTGTCACCCGACTCGGCCGGACGACTCTCAAGGCGAACCCCATCCGGCCCACTGGGGTAATTCCCGTGATGGCGTGGCCAGTTCACGGCTCTCTGTCCGTGACCTGTCACTCGGACCATGAGCATGTCCTCGACAGCAGCGACAGCAGCGACAGCAGCGACACTTTGCAAGTGAGCCATCCGTGTGGCCCCGGCCGCTGTCCCGCCGCGGGAGTCCCGTAAATTCCTGGCGAGGGGCCTGTCCAGGGTTCTTGGAATGGGGTGGTCGTCCATGACCGTGGAGTCGATACCGGTAGAGGCTGAGCCGAAAGCGCTGGTATGGCAAGGCGACGAACTGGTCTCCGGATGCGGTCGGCGCTGGGGCCGCGACGGGGTGGAGCGGACGGTGGCCTCCGCGTGGAGCTTTCCGTTCGACGCCGGGATCACCTCGGTCTCAGGGCCGTACTCCGCGGTGTACCAGGAACGTGGCATCGAGGGGGTGTTGCTCGAACGAGAACGGGTCGTGCGGGAGCTGAACCGCAGCGACTACCAGGCGGAGAACTACGACTACCCGCTCGCCCTGGGCGCATTGGGTGACGGGCGCGAGGTCGTCGTGCACTGCCCCGACGAGTACAACATGCTCGAGATCGAGGATGCGGCGAGTGGCGAGCGGCTGACCGCCGGCACGCGTGAGCCGAGGGACGTCTTCCACTCCAGGCTCAGCCTGAGCCCGGACGGCCGGTACCTGCTCGCGGTCGGATGGTTTTGGCATCCCTTCGGGGTCGCCATGGTCTACGACACGGCGCTCGCGCTCACCGACCCCGCAACTCTGGACGGCGAGGGTCTGCTGCCGACAGAGGCGGTCATGAACGGCGAGGTGACAGCGGGCTGCTGGCTCGACGGCGATCGGCTGGTACTGGCGACGGGGGGCGAAGGGCGAAGCGGCGAAGAGGATTCCACGCTTCCGGCTCGCCACCTCGGTGTGTGGTCGGTGTCCGAGGGACGGTGGCTCCACCGCAACCTGATCGCCGATGCCGAGCCGGGTGTCCTGCTCCTGCCCCGCGGCGATCACGTGATCTCACTCCTCGGCCACCCGCGACTGCTCGACACGGCTACCGGGCGCCTCGTTGCGGAATGGCCCGAGGTCGGCGTACCCGTCAAGGCCACATGCTTCGGCGTCACCCACATCCCCTCTCCCGTGGCCGCCCTCCACCCCGACGGCACCCGGCTGGCCATCGCACAGGCAGAAAGCATCGCCCTCATCACGCTCCCGTGATCCAGCTCGCTGCCCGAAGCGTGATCGTGCCCATCCAAACCCGGACGTGCCCATCCGCTGCGCAATCTCAACGGAACCTGCTGTCGCAGCCGCCGTGACTGGCGAATGCGCAGGTCACGAGATCCATTGCCAACAGAAGCGCGGATGTGCCAAGCCACTGCCGACGAACTCCCTTTGTTGCCAACGGAGTCGCGGATCCTGGACCTACGCCCTGTACGACCGCGAGGTGGGCGGGCGCAACGAGTACGAGGGCGGCTGTACAGCGGTCTGCCTGCCGGGCGGGCCGGGCCGTGCCGACCCGGCAGAAGAGGCTCTCTGACTGGCGTGCCCACGGCGGCAGCTGGGAGTGCGCGGTGTTCCGCTGGCCCCGTCGGCCCGGGGCATCGACCTGTGGCAGCAGCGCAGCGTCGAGGAAGTCGCCGCGCTCGCCCCACATGCTGCCCGGGCCGCCGCGGTCGGTCTGCCGCTGGGCATGGTGCCCGATCCGGACCTCGCGGCGGCCGCACAGAAGTTGATGGATGCGTGCCTGGAGGACCAGAGCGAGGCGGCGGTGCAGGAGACCATCAGGGGCTTGCGGGCGGTGTTCTACGGGACGGCCCCGCAGCCGCCCACGACCTTGACCCCCGCCGTCAGGGCAGGGGTTGCAGGTCGTCGTCGCTGTCGGCGACCCTCCATCTGCTGCTCGATCTTCCGGGCGATCCCCATCAGTTCGAGGGCTTCGCGGCGCAGGTCGCTGGCGCGCTCGCGCAGCTGCTTGACGCGCTGGCGCTGCGGTAGATCCCCTGGATCCTGCAGGTCGCGGAAATCGCGGGTGCGGCAGATCCCGCTCCTAAGAGATCGCGCGGATAGGCGATTGCGGGTTGTTCTGTGTCATCGGCCCGTTCGACTGCGGATGGTGATGCCCGCTGCGTCAAGCAGACGGGTGACGTGGGTGGCGCTGATGTTGAAACGCTTGGCCGGCTGAGGGGTGGTGGCGCCGTTCGAGTAGGCGTCGATGATTGTGGCGATCTCTCTCCTGTGGGCTGAGGCGGCTTTGACGGATCGGGGGGCGCAGGGAAGCACCTGCCTCGATCAGGAGGTCCCGGATGACTCCGCGGGAAAGTGCAGTTGCCGGGCGAGTTCGCTGATTGAGGCGCTGTGGTGTTGTTCGTAGCGGTAGCGGACTTCGGCGGCGAGAGCGGGCCGGTTCAACTGCCGGGTGTTGAAGTACTTGGACTGTGCCTACTGGTGGACTCTCGTAATCAACTGTCGCCAGTTCCCCGTGGAACCCAACCTGCCGGTGGTCTTGAGCGATCCCCAGCGGCGTATCGGCTCCAGGTCCCGCCGGTCTCGTTGAGCAGGCGGGTAGTGGTTTTGTCGTGGTAGCCGAGAGCGTTCGAGATGGTGCGGTCGTCGTCGCCCCCCCGGTAGGGGTGGGAACCGAATACGCAGGAAAGGGGCCGCCGCCGGAACCGGCTACGTGCTCCGGGCCGGCAGAAAGGTGTCGATGACCTCGGCGACAAGGGCGGCGCCGCGGCTGTTCTGGTGGATGTGGTCGGTCGTGAGCACAAGACCTCGGCGCCGCGAGATCGTGTCGAGGCTGCGGCGCAGCACGACGTGCCGGGCGAGGACGCTGGCGCCCGCCACGGGCGTCAGCTCCCGGTACGGGATCGGGGGCGGGTCCGCTTGGCGTAGTTCCTCGATCTGGCGTTCGTGGAGCGGAAGGTAGGTCGCCGCGTTGGTGGTGGCAATCTCGGCGATCATCCGGCTGTACGCCTGCGATGCCTGCGCCGCTGCTCCGTCGAGTTGTTGGCCGAGGACCGGGAGCGACAGCAGACCGATCGTTGCGCCGGTCTCCGTTCGCAGCCGTTCGACGATGGTTCCCAGGCACTGCTGGAACCAGCCGGCCGATGGGCGCTCGGGGAGTTGTTTGCGCTTCATGGCCCGCTCGATGGGGTAGCCGGCGAGGCTCGCTCGGGCGTCGTTGGTCCCGATCAACACGGTGATCACGTCGGGTGGGTCCGCGACGACGGCATCGAGGCGCCGCGAGAGGTTGTAGGCGAAGTCGCCGTTGGCGCCGAAGCGGGCGAGCCGTACATCGCCGGGAGGGTGGCGTCGTTCGAGAAGGTCCAGGTAGTCGACGCTGAGCTGTGCGCGGGTGAGGCTGTCGCCGAGGCACGCGACGCGTGTCGTCACGGTGCTTGGGGGCCGGACGTGCCGACGTGCTCGGTCGGGCGGGTGTCGGTCCGGGGACGGTGGTCGGTGCCGAGGCCGGCGGTGATGGTCAGGATGGACGCCGGCCCCGCCATGTCGACCGCGTGCCATGCCCCGGCCGGGTTGACTGTGGCTTCGCCCGGCCCGAGCACAACGCGGTCGGGCACCCCGTCCACGTCGCGGGTGACCGTCACCGACCCGCTGAGGCAGACGACCAGTTCGTCGCCGGCGGGGTGGCGCTCCCAATGGTCGCCGAGGCCGTCGCCATCGAAGATCGTCACCATCCGGCCCTCGACGCCGTCCGCCGCGACCGCGTCGCTGTAGGCCTGGAGCACCTCCGGGTCCCAGGCGAAGCCCTCGACGGGGTTCGCTCTCGATCCCAGCCCGAGGTGCACGGGGGTGGTCCGCAGGTCGATGGCGTTGCGTTCGTGGTTGACGAGTCTCATGCCGACGATCGTCACAGGACAGCGACCGGGTGGTCTTGAAGGAAAGGGAACGGAAGCCGACGCGACGGACAGCCGGGCGGCGACTACCCGGTCCCGAGAAGGACTTCGCCGCGACGCCAGACCGTCGGTGATCGGCCCGTGAACTCGCGCCAGTCCCGAACGAGATGGGCCTGGTCGGCGTAGCCGGAGACGGTCGCCACATCGGCCCACGGGAGCGGGTCGTGCGCCGTCGCCAGTTCGTGCGCGTGCTCGAAGCGCAGAACTCGGGCGAAGGTCTTCGGCGACAGGCCCACCTCACCGCGAAACCGCTCGGTGAGGTACCGACGGCTCCAGCCCAGTTCTGCGGCCACCGCCCCAACCTGGACGCGGCCCCGCGCGGCGACGAGGCGGCGCCAGGCCTCGGCCACCTCGGGGCGCACCCGGGGCATGCGGTCGACGCCGGCGCCGCGGCCGACGGCTCGCAGGAGCAACTCGTCCAGCACGGCGAACCGCGCGGCCCAGGTCGTCACCGCGCGGAGCCGGTCGACCAGCTCGATGCCAAGCGCACCGAGAAGCTCGTCAAGTGGGACCAGCCGGTGGGCGAGCTCGGCGGCGGGCATGCCGTAGACGGCCCGAGCCCCGAGCGGTGTCAGCGACACCTGCACGCCTTGCTGGCGTCCGTCGTGGTGGATCGCGACGGACCGGCACATCAGACCGCCGGCCACGCTGCTGAATCGGGTGACCGGTGACCCGTCGTCAACGCCCGCCGCCACCTCCAAAGGGCCGGACAGGGTGATCACCGCAGTGAGCACGTGGCCCGGCGGACCGCAGTGCACCCCCGCCGGGAACCCGCGAAGGTCGAAACCGACATACGAGCTGACGTACCGCCGCAAGGCGGGCGCCGGACGTGCCTCGCTCCTGATGGTCGTATGGTCCTCCACCCTTGTCAGTGTATGAACCGGCGGTCTCGGTACTGGTACAGCCGTTGGCGCTGAGGGGGTGGGTCAGACATGAGAGCGGGCGGTGCGGTAGGCCCCTGGCAGCGGCGCGGCCCTGCCATCCACCGCTCGGTTCCACCGAGCAATCCGCAATGAGTGCCTGCGGTCACCTTCGCGGCAAGCCACCGAAAACTTTGCGTAGCCCACAAAGGCGGGGCAGTACGGTCGTTGAGGGGCATCCGGTGTTCCACCACGTCCCCGACGTTACATAATTGGGTGAGGGCGGCCGGAGCTCTTTCTCCAGCTCGGCGAACTGACCGTCGCACAGTTTCGGAAGTCTCGGCGGATCCGTGGAGGCGAGAGCATCTCTCTGGCCTCCCGTCAGGCACGCCGGAGGCGTTCCAGCGAACGCTCACTGACCCGCAGATCCTTCGCGATCACCGCGGATCTCCCACGCGGGCGAACCGCTCGCTCGCCTCGTACCGAATCCGCTTGCGCAACCGCCGCCGCTCGGCGGTCGGTCCGGCACCCTGTGCGTACCGCACAACACCGGCCTGAGCAGGGATCAGCACACCTCACCCCCGACAACACTCCGAAGAGATCAGTGGGTACGCCCGTCTGCGGCGTTGCCGTCGGGGATCCATCTGGATCCGAGCAGCGGCGGCGAGATGCCCGATGCCTGCCGTCTGCTCACCGGGTGCGTCGGTGAGCAGGGGCAGGCGAAGTCTCAGGCTTTGCCGTGGAGTCGCCAGATCTGGTTCTTCTTGGTGCCGAGGGCGCTCGCGGGGTCGCAGGTCCACTGGTGGATCAGGGCCCGTGGCTGGGTGGAGACGTTGGAGACGTCGACGCACTTGCCGCTGTGCGCGGCGACGAGTTGGTAGTCGTGGCTGTTGCCGAGCGCGCTGACCGGATTGAGGGTGAACATCTGGTTGGTCTGGCCGTTGCACGTGTACTGGGTGATCGCGGCGCCGTCGGCCGTGGAGGCGGCAGCGACGTCCAGGCACTTGCCGCTGTGCTCGTTGACGACGGCGTAGGTGTTCGGCCGGCCGGCGACCGGCTTGAGGTCGAGCATCTGCTGGTAGCCGCCCTCGCAGTAGTACTGCTGGTACTGGGTGCCGTTGGCGGTGCTGAGGTCGGTGTCGTCCAGGCACTGGCCACTGTTCTGGCTGACGGCGACCGTGGACACGGTGGTGTTGGACGGCGGCAGCAAGGTGACGGTGTAGCCATCCTTGGCGTTCGACCAGGGGATGGACAGTGAGGCGGAGTTCCCGTTCACTGAAAGGGCGGTATCGGTGACGGTCTCCGGACCCGACACCGCCGTCCCGTTGTTGTACGGGACGCGCTGGACGACCACGCGCACTCGACTGTTCTCCACCACCGAAGTGGTGTTGAGCCCGGTGAGGTTGACCGTGACCGTGCCGGTGTTGCCGTTGCTGCCGAGCAGCAGCTTGGCGTTCCTGGCCGAGTTGTCCTTGGTGGCCAGGCCGTCGGTGCCGGTGCCCGGGACCAGGTTGACGATGCTGCCCGTCTGGGAGCCGTAGTAGCGGTACATGAACCACTCGCCGAGCGGCACGTACTGGCCGGCGCTGTTCCTGGTCAGGAGGTTGGCCGCGTAGTCGTGCAGGTTGCGGCCCGATGCCCAGTTGGCGCGCAGTCCGTCGGCTCCGGCTCGTTCCAGGCGGCCGATGTACCAGGCGCCTCCGCCCGGGTGCTGCATGTCGAGAGGGGCGTACTCGTTGATCTGGTAGGGGCGGGTGTTGGTCAACCCGGCCGCGGCGAGGGTCGAGTCGGCTCGGCCGACGTCGGCGACCGGGTCGCCCGGCAGGTCGTGCCAACTCCAGATGTCCGGGGCGACGTTGTTGGTCCTCGCGTGGGTGAGGAAGGTCGTCCACCAACCGTTGGAGGAGTTCGGCTGCCTCGCGGTGCTGGGGCCGACGATGAGCTGGTTGGGGAATGCGGCCCGCACTCGGGCGTGGAACCGTGACCACATCTGCAGGTACTGGCTCTGCGGGGCGCCCCAGAAGATGCTGAGGTCGGGTTCGTTCCACAGGTCCCACTGGACGGTCATGTTGTTGGCGCGTACGTCGCTGATGAGTTGGGTGACGAAGTTGTCGAACTTGGTCCAGTCACCGTTGTCACCGGGCCAGCCCTGGCTGGTGGTGCCGTCGGCGCCCCACAGGTCGTGGGGGAGCAGGACGAACGTGCCGCCGAGGGCGACGGTGCGTTTGTACTGGGCCAGGGTGGCGTTCCAGCGGGTCTGGTAGGCGGCGAGGCTGGTGGCGTAGCCGCCGTTGTCGAGCTGGGCACCACCGGCTCGCATGTAGTGCCACTTGATGTCCTTGAAGAAGTGGTCCTGGGGGAGCGAGCCGTCCGGGCTCATCCCGTAGATGATTCCGGAGGCACGGTGGGCGGGGGCGCCGCCTGCGGTGGCGAAGTCCACCGTGACGCTGGTGTCGGCGGCGTGCGCGGTGGTGGCGGGCAGCAGGCTCGCGGCAACGGTCGCAAGGAGGACGGCGGTTCTGGTCAGCAGGCGTGGTGAACGCAGGTGCATGAGCGGCTCTCCCGGGTCTCGGGGGTGTTCCCGGGCCGTCCGTGGCCCGGGCGAAGGAGGGGCCCGGGCCACCGGCGGCCCGGGCCGTCGCCGGGCTACTTCTCTGCGAGCGGGGTGACGCGGATCCTGTCGATGACCGGCGCGTACGGGGAACGCTGGTCGTACTGGTTGTAGGTGTCGCCGTTGAAGTCGGGCAGCTCCTCCGCCGTGAACGTGAGCCGGTTCGTGCCCTTCTTCAGCGTTACCGGGACGGTCAGCTCCCAGAAGTTGTTGAAGTGGAAGGTGGTCGGGAAGAGCACCCTGCGGGCCGGTCCGCCGTTGACGGAGAGGTCGGTGTGGCGGGCGATCGGGTCGGGGTTGTAGTGGGTGGCGGGCGCCTGTTCGGCGTTGGAGTAGCGGATGGTCACGGCATGCCGTCCCGCCCGCTTGGCGTCGACGTCGACGGTGAGGGCGTTGGCTTTGCCGTCGCCGACTGCCGTGACCGCCTTGCCTCCGGAGGCGAAGGTGTAGGCGTCGGTCACTTTGGCGGCGCCTGTAAGGGTGCCTTCCTCCGCCTGGTACACCTTGGTCGGCAGGGTGCCGCTGGACGGGGCGACCCGGAGCCGGTCGAGGGTCAGTTGGCCCGAGGCACCGGTGACGGTGATTTTGTTGATGCCGCCGGACAGGAACATCCGGACCCGGTCGGTGCCCTTCTTGTCCCCTCCGACCTTGGGGACGTCGAGCTTCTCGCCGTTGAGGGAGAGGTTCGCCCTGCCGCCGCCCAAGTGGTCGACGGACACGGTCGATTCACCGTCGGTGGGGGAGTGGACCCAGAAGGTGGCGGTGTCGCCCTTGGCCAGCGGCACCGCGCCGGGGCCCGAGGCACCGGGGCGCGTGTAGCTGGGCCGGGTTCCGGAGAGTGTGGCGTACTCGGCCTCGTAGACCGCAGGAGCGGTCACGTTCTTGTCCCGCAGCGCGAGGTCGACCTTGTCGATGATGGCGTCGCCCTTGGTGACACCCAGATCAGGGTCCTTCGCGGCGAGCGTGATCCGGTGCTTGCCCGCGGTGAGCTTCACCGTGGTGTCGGTGTGCCCCCAGACCACCCACTTGTAGCCGAGCGGCAGCCGCAGTTCCTGCGGGTCCTCGCCGTCGACACGCAGGAAGACGTTGGTGGGCCCCTGCTCCTTCACCAGGTCGTACAGGTTGTAGGAGTTGGCGAACACGCTCAGGTCGTACGTACCGTCCTGCGGCACTTCCACGTCGAAGGCGAGGACACCGTCGGAGCCGGTGCGCAGACCGCCGACGTTGTACGCGCCGGAGGTCGCGAAACCGCCCACGTTGGAGGGCGTTCCCTCGGGGCCGTTCTTCGAGTAACCGCCGCCGGTGTAGGAGGCGTTCTCCGCCTCGTAGGTCTTGCGCCAGCCGGCGGAGGGTTCGGCCTGCGTGCCGCCCTTCCCGCCGGGGGAGAGGATGACCTGGTACGCCGACATCTCGTTCATGCCGGCCATCGGCAGAGTCACGGCACCGTCCGTGCCGACCACGAGTTCCCGGTCGGCCAGTCGCAGCGGCTGGGCCGAGTCGCCGACCTGCCCGGTCCACGGGATCTCCTGGACGGTGGCGTGCACGGTCCTGCCGAACAGCTTGCGATCGATGTTCTTGAAGACGACGTCCGCGTCACCGCTCTTGCCGCCGAAGATCGCCCGGGACTGCCTCTTGTCCTTGTCGAGGGTGGCGACACCCTGGAGCGTGTACTGCTGGTTGGGGTGAGGGGCGGTCACCTGCACCGTGTGGCCGGACATCTGCCCGTAGGCGTTGAACAGCCACCACTGGCCGTTGCCCTTGTTGGCCTCGACGGCCGAGTCGTTGAGGTTGCCGTCGATGTTCCAGTACGCCAGGTCGGCGTCGATCTTGGATTCCTCGATCGCGGAGACCCATTGGACGACCTGGCCGGGGACGGAGAGGTGGTAGTTGTGGCCGTACTCGTTGACGTTGATCGGCAGCGGGCCGACACCGACGTCCTTCTCCATCTGCCGGTACTTCGCCACGTTCGTGCGGACCGCGGCGGGCGACGACAGCTCGTGCCAGGTCATCACGTCCGGGACCACGTCGTTGGCCTTGGCGTACTGGAGGAAGCCCTTGACCTGGTCGTAGAGGATGCTGGTGTTGGGGCCGGCGATGCGGGCGTCCGGGTCGAGGCCCTTGATGAGGTGGTAGACCTCCTTCCAGGCCGCGAAGTACTCCTTCGGGTCGTTCAGCCAGGAGACCTTGTCGTAGCTCCACTCGCCGGTGCCGAACATGTTCCCTTCGGGTTCGTTGAAGGGGACGTAGACGACGTGGTCCTTGTAGTCGTCCATGGTCAGGACCTGCTGGACCTGCTTCTTGATCTTCTCCTTGAAGTCGGCGAGCCGCGCCGGACCGTCGGCCCCCGGCCACTGGTACGGGAAGCCGCGGTAGATGTCGGTCATGTAGATGTAGACGTCCTTGCCGCCGGAGTCCACGAACGGCGGCAGCATCTCCAGGGCGTCCGCGCCCGGGTGCTGGGGCCCGTCCTGTGCCTTGGTCGACACTGTGCGGACGTGCATGCCCTCGAGGACGTTGCGGCTGGGCACGCCGTCGCCGTAGACGCCGTAGAGCGATCCGGAGGCGCCGCCGTGGAAGGCGCCCGTGTCGGTGGCGAGGTCGATGGTGAGTTGTTCCGGTTCCGCGGCGCGGGCCGTGCCGGCCGTGGGCACGGCGAGGAGGGCGGCGAGGGCTGCCACGGCTGTGGCACCCGCGCCGGCTGTTCGTCTGTTGCGTCTGCGTCGCACTGAGGTCTCCGTGTGGTGGATCCGTCCCGTACGTGATGTGAACCGGTTCGACGGCTGTGGAGCAGGGCGGACCTGGAACGGTGCGGCCTGGAGTGAGGGGATCTGGTGGTCCCGTGCGGCTCTGTCGAACCGGTTCGCCGGAAGCTAACACCGCCGGAATCGGCCCAGCAATACCTCCGACGCACATTGGACAACGGACTTCACGAAGTGTGCGCGGGGCATTGACACCCGCGCGGAGTCCTCTTAACTTCCCATCACGCGAACCGGTTCGACAGAACGGTCCGCTTTCGAACCGGTTCGAAGAAGGAGTGCCGTGAACATCGGTGAGATCGCCCGGCGGGCCGGTGTCTCGCGGAGCACCGTCTCGTACGCACTGAGCGGAAAGCGCCAGGTGTCGGACGAGACCCGGCGGAAGATCCAGCGGGTCATCGACGAACTGGGCTACCGGCCCAACGCCAGCGCGCGTGCCCTGGCCAACGGCCGCACCAGCACCATCGGCCTGGTCTTCCCGCCGGCCGGCAACCACTACACCGGAATGCAGCTCGACTTCATCGGCAGTGTGGTGGAGGCTGCGGCCGCCCGGGACTACGACGTGCTGCTCTCCCCGAGCGGCGTGGACAGCGACCGCTCGTTCCAGCGCCTGCTGGCCGAACGGCGGGTCGACGGCGCGATCCTGATGGAGATCAGGCTCCAGGACGACCGGGTCGATCACCTGGTCGCCGAGAACTTCCCCGCGGTCTGCATCGGCCGGACCGCGCACCCTGACGGTGACTGGTGGGTCGGCCTGGACCACGCCCGGCTGGTGGAGGCCTGTGTCCACCATCTCGCCGACCTGGGCCATCGCAGGATCGCCTTCGTGAACCGGCCCGAACACCTGCTACGGGCCGGATACGAGTCGGCGCACCGCGGCTTCGACGGCTTCACGAAGGCGGCCGCCGAGCGAGGGCTCACCGTACGCTCGTACTGCTGCGGCGACGACGCTCCCTCGGGTCAGGGCTGTCTGGAGCGGATCCTGCACGACGACCCGGCCACCACCGCACTGGTCACCCTGAACGAGGCCGCTCTCGGCGGTCTGTACCGGGGCCTGTCCGTGGCGGGCCGCCATGTTCCGCGCGACTTCTCCGTCACCGGTGTCGTGGCCGGCCGGTGGGCGGAGACCGTAACCCCGCAGCTCACGGCGGCGGACGTGCCAGCGGAGGAGATGGGACGCCTCGCCGTCGAACTGCTCGTCGAACGGCTCGGCCGGCCCGACGCCCCGCCCCGCCACCACCTGCTCGCGCCGCCCATCTCCCTTCGGGCCAGCACCGGGCCCGCCCACCTGCGCACGGAGCCCGCTTCCGGCTCCGACGACTGACACCCCGACTCCCCTTATCTCAGCGGCCTTTGCAGACCATCCGCCGCCCTTCACCGGCCCTGCCCGGCCGGCTGCTCCTCGACTGCTTCTTCGGCATGCCCTTGCCGAAAACACAAAGGAACGTGCCATGAACGGATTCACCGGACGGCGGCTCACGGCCGCGGCCCTGACCGTCGTCGCCCTCACCACGGGCACCGCCGCCTGTTCGTCCGGCGGCAGTTCGTCCGCGAAGGGCGAGGACAACGGCACCTACACGATCTGGGACCCGTACCCGCAGTTCGCCAAGGGCTCGGCGTGGGCGAAGCTGCTCGACAGTTGCGGCAGCAAGGCGGGCGTCAAGATCAAGCGGACCGCCTTCGACACCAGCGACCTGACGAACAAGGTGCTCCTGGCCGCCCAGCAGGACAACTCCCCGGACGTGCTCATCGTCGACAACCCCGTGGTGTCGACCCTGGCCGAGGCCGGTGTCCTGACCACCACCGACGACAACAAGCTGGACACCTCGAAGGCCGACCCCAACCTGCTCGCGGCCGGCCAGTCCGGCGGGAAGACGTACGGCACGCCCATCGGTGCCAACACCCTGGCCCTCTACTACAACAAGGACGTCCTCAAAGCGGCGGGCGTCGACGTCTCCTCCATCAAGGACTGGAAGTCGCTGACGGCAGCGCTGGACAAGGTGAAGAAGGCCGGCAAGAAAGGCATCACCTTCTCCGCGATCGGCACCGAGGAAGGCAGCTTCCAGTTCCTGCCCTGGTTCTGGGGATCGGGAGCCAAGCTCACCGAACTCGACTCCGCCCAGGGCGAGTCGGCGCTGGCCCTGTGGAGCGACTGGCTGAAGAAGGGCTACGCGCCCAACTCGGTCATCAACAACACCCAGACCACCAGCTGGCAGGAGTTCGCCACCGGCGACTACGCCTTCGCCGAGAACGGCACCTGGCAGCTCGCCAACGCCGAGAAGTCCGGCTTCGACTACGGCGTCCTCCCCATCCCGGCCTCCGCGGGTGGCAATGCCGCGGCACCTACCGGCGGCGAGTTCGTCACCCTCCCCGTCCAGGGCGACACCGGCCGCTACACCACCGCCCAGAAGCTGGTGACCTGCCTGACCAGCACCGACAACCTGTACGCCACCGACACCACCCTCTCCTACGTGGCCCCCACCACCGAGGTCCAGGACAAGCAGGTCGCCGCCGACGCCAAGCTCAAGCCCTGGGTCGAGGCGGTCAAGGCCGCCAGGGGCCGCACCAGTGACGACCTCGGCACCAAGTACCCCAAGATCTCCGAGCAGATGTGGAAGGCCGTCCAGTCCGCGCTCAGCGGAGCCAAGTCACCCAAGGACGCGCTCTCCGCGGCCCAGGACGCCGTCAAGTAGCCGAAGCCCAGGGGCTGTTGATGAACCGCACGACACACCCGCCGGACCGCCGGGCCACGCTCGACCGGACCGGGGCGGCCACCGCCGCCCCACCCACGGACCGCACCGCGCCACGCCGCCGCCCGACCTCCCAGCAGTGGGCCGCCTGGGCCTTCCTCGCCCCGGTCACCCTCTACCTCGTCCTCTTCTACGCCTATCCCCTCTACCGCAACCTCGACCTGAGCCTGCGCAACTACACCGTCCGCTCCTTCGTCCAGGGCGACGCGCCCTTCACCGGCCTCAAGAACTACGAAACCGTCTTCCAGGACCCGACCTTCGGCCCCGCCCTGGCACACACCGTGACGTTCACCGCCGTCTGCCTGCTCTTCCAGTACGCCATCGGCCTGGCCCTCGCGGTCTTCTTCCACCAGCACTTCCGGCTCTCCGCGACCCTGCGCGCCCTGTTCCTGGTGCCCTGGCTGCTGCCACTCATCGTGTCGGCCTCCACCTGGTCGTGGATGCTCAACAGCGACTCGGGCATCGTCAACTCCGTCCTGAACGCCGTCGGCATCGACTCCGTGAACTGGCTGACGTCACCGGAATGGTCGCTGACCTCGGTGATCATCGCCAACATCTGGATCGGCGTCCCGTTCAACCTCGTCGTGCTCTACAGCGGACTGCAGTCGATTCCCGGCAGCCTGTACGAGGCGGCCGCCCTCGACGGCGCGGGTGCCTGGCGGCGCTTCTGGAACATCACCTTCCCGCTCCTGCGCCCGGTGTCCGCCATCACCCTGCTGCTGGGCCTCGTCTACACGCTCAAGGTCTTCGACATCATCTGGATCATGACCAAGGGCGGCCCGGCGGACTCGTCCACCACCTTCGCCACCTGGTCCTACCAACTCGGCTTCGGCAACCTGCTGCCCGCCTTCGGCCCCGGCGCGGCCGTCGGCAACCTGCTCGTCGTCGCCGCCCTGGCCTTCGGCCTGGTGTACCTGAGGGTCCAGCGAAAGCAGTACGCCTCATGACGACCGCTATCACGCCCCGCCCCGCACACCGGGTACGCGGCACCTGGTGGAAGACCGTGACCGGTCTCGTCCTCACGGCCGTCATGCTCTTCCCGGTCTACTGGATGCTCAACGTGTCCTTCACCCGCGAACAGGACATGCGCAAGAGCCCGCCCGGCCTGTTCCCCGTCCACGGCACGCTGGAGGGCTATCGCGCCGTCGTGGACCAGCAGTTGCCCTACCTCGGCACCAGTCTCGTCGTCGGCCTGGGCACCGTCGCGCTCACCGTGGCGCTGGCCGCACCCGCCGGCTACGCGCTGGCCAAGCTGCGTCCACGCGGCGGCGGCGTGCTCAGCTTCCTCTTCCTGGTCGCCCAGATGATCCCCGGCATCATCATGGCGATGGGCTTCTACGCCATCTACCTCAGCCTCGGACTCCTTCAGTCCGTGCCCGGCCTGATCGTCGCCGACTCCACCCTGGCCGTCCCGTTCGCCGTCCTGATCTTCACCGCGTTCATGTCGGGCATCCCCGAGGAACTGCTCCAGGCCGCGAAGACGGACGGCGCCGGCCCTCTGCGCACCTTCTGGTCGATCGTGCTGCCCATGAGCCGCAACGCCGTCGTCACCGTCTCGCTGTTCGCGTTCCTGTGGTCCTGGTCCGACTTCGTCTTCGCCAGCACGCTCGCGAGCGGCGGCGCCCACCAGCCGATCACCCTCGGCATCTACCAGTACATCGGCAACAACAACCAGGAGTGGAACGCCATCATGGCCACCGCCGTCGTGGCCTCGCTGCCCGCCGCGGTGATCCTCGTCCTCGCCCAGCGCTATGTCGCCGCCGGAGTGACTGCCGGAGCCGTGAAGGACTGACCGACCGCCGCCGTTCTCGCAGAAGAGTCGGTACCGCAGAAGAAACGAGTTGCCCTTTCATGACCGCCGCCCGCCCCGGCCCGGCCTTCGCCCTCCACGACATCCCCTTCAGTACGCGCGGCTCCTGGTTCGACATCTCCCCGGTACTGGCCGAGCGGACCTACGCCGAAGACCTCCACCTGGTCTCCCACCAGAACGGCATGCACGGCGTGCTGCGCTTCGTCCCCGTCGACGCCACGACGGGTGACCGCGTCGAGACCCGCGTGGAGGCGACGCCTGGCCGGCTCAGCTGGACTCACGAGGGCGGGCGCATCGACCTCGCCTACGAGACACCGGACACCGTGCGCCTGCGCGGGCAGGGCCCGGGCCTGCGCATCAGCGCCGCGGCACAGACCCTGACACCCTTTACCGGCACCTACTTCTTCCGAGACCCGGCGGACGGGGCGTACGTGTTCACCTCGTACGAGACCGGACGCCGCTACCGGGTCACCGTACTGTCGGGCCTCGTGGCCGGGGCCTCCGGCAGCCAGGCCCTGAACGCCGCGGACCGCGGCCTCACGATCACCGCCGAGGCGGGCGGAGTCTGGGAGGCCGCCGTCGAGGAGCTGGACAGCGCCCGCCGCCCCTACGCCTCCTCGGCGACGTTCAGCCAGATCGTCAGCGCGGTCGAGCGGGCCTTTCGTGCCTTCGTCGACGCCGTGGCTCCCTGGCGCTCGTCCGACACTCCGGCCGCCGAACTCGCCGTGTACGTCCTCTGGTCGGCCACGGTCGACCCGGCCGGGCTCGTCACCCGGCCCGCGGTGCTGATGTCCAAGCACTGGATGGACAAGGTCTGGAGCTGGGACCACTGCTTCAACGCCCTCGCCCTGGCGCCCGGAGCACCCGCGCTCGCGTGGGACCAGTTCTCACTGCCCTTCGACCACCAGGACGAGAGCGGGGCCCTGCCCGACTCGGTGACCCACTCGGAGATCCTGCGCAACTTCGTCAAGCCGCCCATCCACGGCTGGACCCTGGGCCGACTGCGCAAGCGCCTCCCCGAACCCCTCGACAGGACCGAACTCGCCGCCACCTACGACCGGTTGGGACGCTGGACGGACTTCTGGCTCACCGCCCGTCGTGCACCGGACACCGCCCTTCCCCACTACCAGCACGGCAACGACAGCGGCTGGGACAACGCCACCACCTTCGACGCCGAACGCGTGGTCGTCACCGCCGACCTGGCCGCGTTCCTCGTCCTCCAACTGCACGAACTCGCCGCTCTGGCCACCGAGCTCGGCCGTCATGACGACGCCCGCGGCTGGACAAGCACAGCGGAGGCGACCCAGGCGGCCATGCTCGACGAACTGTGGACGGGGGAGGGGTTCGTCGCACGGGGCGCCGAAAGCGGCGACACCCGGCACAGCTCCAGTCTCCTCGACCTGATGCCCATCGCGCTGGGCGAGCGTCTGCCCGAGAACATCGCAAAGACGCTGGCCACCCGGATCGAGGCACACCTGACCCCGTACGGACTGGCCACCGAACTGCCGACCTCACCCCACTACCGCTCCGACGGATACTGGCGCGGACCCATCTGGGCCCCTGCCACCGTTCTCGTCGAGGACGGCCTGCGCCGCAGCGGCCACGACCGCCTGGCCGACGAGATCAGCGCCCGTTTCCGAACTCTGTGCGAAACCCACGGCTTCGCAGAGAACTTCGACGCCCTCACCGGCACCGGCCTGCGCGACCGTGCCTACACCTGGACCGCCGCCAGCTACCTCTTCCTCGCCGAAGCCCACACCATCCGGCACGCAATGGATGCGACTGATGCCCCCAACGAAGTCAGGCCCTGACGGCTGCACTGTTGCGCGTGTGACCGACCCGGCTCTCCTCCTGAACGGTGCGAGACACAAGGGCCTCGCGGACCGGCAGAGTGCGACAGATCATTCGAAGATCACCGGCAGTTCGTGATCTTCGAAGCGGGTTGCGCCCACGACCCGCCCGGCACACGGCGCCCTCGCACCCGGACAGACGGAAGGTCACACCACCTGTGATGCTGCCGTCCGCGTCACGAGGAGACGGGAGACATCGGAATGACCCAGGGCGAAACGCATGGTTGGTGTCCACGCTCTCCATCGACAGCGCTGGGAAGACAACCTCGTCCCTGAGGCGTTGAATGCGATGGCGCGGTCGGTACGTGGCATCCGGCTTGGCCCGTCCAAGGCTTGTCCGAACGAGGGAATGCGGTGATCACGCGATGCAGGCGGTGCGGTTCCACGAGTACGGCGGGATCGATGTGCTGCGGGTGGAGGAGGTGGAGCGGCCGACTCCCGGCCCCGGACAGGTGCTGGTCGAGGTCCGCGCGGCCGGGATTCAGCCCGGCGAGGTGATGATCCGCGAGGGCGCGCGGCACGGACGCTGGCCGGCCGTGTTCCCCTCCGGGCAGGGCAGCGATCTGGCCGGCGTCGTGGTGGAGGTCGGCCCGCAGGTGCGCGGCTTCGCGGTGGGCGATGAGGTCTTGGGCTTCACCCATGACCGGGCGAGCCATGCGCAGTTCGTCGCGGTCGACGACGTGGACGTGGTCTCGCGTCCACCGGGGCTGTCCTGGGACGTGGCCGGGTCGTTGTACGTGGCCGGCACGACCGCATACGCCTGCGTGTTCGCGGTGGACCCCGGGCCGGCGGACACCGTCGTGGTGTCCGGTGCGGCGGGTGGCGTCGGGTCTTTTGTCGTGCAGCTCGCGCGGCGGCGGGGAGCCACAGTGATCGGGCTGGCGAGCGAGGGGAATCATGCCTGGTTGAGGCAGCGCGGTGTCGTCCCGGTCGTGTACGGCGAGGGCGTGGCCGAACGGATCCGGGAGGCTGCCGGCGGGAACGTCGACGCGTTCATCGACACGTTCGGCGACGGCTACGTGGAGCTGGCAGTGGAGCTGGGTGTGCGGTCCGAGCGGATCAACACGATCCGCGATTGGCAGGCCGCGGCCAAGGTTGGGGCGCGAACCTACGGTGAAGGCGCGGCGGCATGCGCGGTCGTGCTCGGCGAGCTGGCCCGGCTTGCCGCACGCGGCGAGCTGGAGGTACCGATCGCTCGCACCTACCCGCTGGAACAGGTGCGAGACGCGTTCCGTGAGCTGGAAACGGGGCACACCCACGGCAAGATCGTGCTCCGCCCGTAGCCCCGGCCGGCCGAGGCGACCATCGGGCCGGCCCCCCGGAACATCGACGCGTGTCACCGCCGACGGCCAGACAGCTCCCTGTCGACTGGCCGCCGGCGGCGAATCACAACTGGCCACAAGCAGTCGTCCGGCGCTGACCTGTCTGGACGGTCACGCTCACGCCGCCACGCGACGCGAGTGGCCGGCCGGCAGTCCTGGGTGGGCCCCAGAGGCGCGTTGTGCAGTCGTCGCTGGATGTGGGGAGCAGTTGTCCGTTGGGGTGAAACGCTGCGTGGGTGGTGCCGTCCGCATGGCCCGTGGGTGGCTCGCCGACCGACTGGCCGGTGGCAGGATCCAAGACGCGTACGGCCATCGAGGCTGGTGGTGGCCAGAAGACCCTGCGATGGAAAGGCGATGCCCCAAATCGCGCCAGTGTCCGGTCAAGGCCCCTGGAGCCTTTCCCCGGTGACGGCGCTCCACACGTAGGCGGTTGCGTCGTCGGCACCAGTGGCTGCTAGTAGCAGTCCGGCGGATGCTGTCTACGCTGCGTCAAAATCCTGCATGTGGGCCAGATCTGGCGAGCGTCGGTAGGGCAGCGCCGACGCTGTGGCGACCGTGTGCCGCCGAACTGAGGGCAATCCCCGGGAGGGTGCAAGCCTGCCCGCCGTGCCCCCTTGCGGGTAGCGACACATGACGACGTGCTTGTCCTACCCAGCAGATTCTTCGTTTGCTGCTGGTACACGCGTGGCGGCTGCGTTGATCTGCGAAAACGAGAGTGCTGTCGGTGTTGCCGCCAACTTGGTCCGGGAATGGTCCGGATCTTGCGCGACGGAACACCTCCGCTTGCGCGGGATGCACAACTCCCCGTGCTCCCCAGTCACCTGTGCCTCCAGCCGACCCCCACGAGGAGAGAGCCATGCCCGAAGTGCCCGGCATCCCCGACACATCCGGCCGCCCCCGACCAGCCGGATCCTGACGCGGTCATCGATTCCTTGCCGAGCGCGGTGTCCTCTGCGCCTCGCTTATGGTCTGGTATCGCCCGGACGCGCACGAGCAGGTTCTCGGCATGGAATAGGGGGGCGAGCGGATCTGGGCCGTGGAGCACGCCGAGATGCTGAACATGTCGGAAGCCTGCCCCGGCCAGGCCGCGTCCGTGCCTGTCAGGCGGCGTTTCCCGCCGAGGTCCGGGCGGTACCAGGGACCGGGACGGCGCCCGTGTCCTCGGCGACTGCGGCCTTTGCCGGCGCCCCGATTCCGAGCTTCTCGAGGATCTTCTTCTCGATCTCGTTGGCGAGGTCGGGGTTGTCCTTGAGGAAGTTGCGCGCGTTCTCCTTGCCCTGACCGAGCTGGTCGCCCTCGTACGTGTACCAGGCGCCGGCCTTGCGGACGAAGCCGTTCTCCACGCCCATGTCGATCAGGCCGCCCTCGCGGCTGATGCCCTGCCCGTAGAGGATGTCGAACTCGGCCTGCTTGAAGGGCGGGGCGACCTTGTTCTTGACGACCTTCACGCGGGTGCGGTTGCCGACCGCGTCCGTGCCATCCTTCAGCGTCTCGATACGGCGGATGTCGAGCCGCACCGAGGCGTAGAACTTGAGCGCCCGGCCACCGGTCGTGGTCTCCGGGGAGCCGAACATCACGCCGATCTTCTCGCGCAGCTGGTTGATGAAGATCGCCGTGGTCTTCGACTGGTTGAGCGCGCTGGTGATCTTCCGCAGGGCCTGGCTCATCAGCCGGGCCTGCAGACCCATGTGGGAGTCGCCCATCTCGCCCTCGATCTCGGCGCGTGGCACCAGGGCCGCGACGGAGTCGATCACGATCAAGTCGATCGCGCCGGAGCGGATCAGGATGTCGACGATCTCCAGCGCCTGTTCACCGTTGTCCGGCTGGGACAGGATGAGGTGGTCGGTGTCGACGCCGAGCTTCTTTGCGTACTCGGGGTCGAGGGCGTGCTCCGCGTCGATGAAGGCGACCTGGCCGCCGGCCTTCTGTGCGTTCGCTACTGCGTGCAGGGTCAGGGTCGTCTTGCCGGAGGACTCCGGCCCGTATACCTCCACCACACGGCCGCGGGGCAGACCGCCTACGCCGAGCGCCACGTCCAGCGCGGTCGATCCTGTAGGGATCACCTCGATGGGCTCATTGGGCCGCTCGCCGAGGCGCATGACCGCGCCCCTGCCAAATTTCCGCTCAATCTGCGCGAGCGCGGTGTCCAGCGCCTTTTCGTGGTCGGTTCCTGCCATGAGCTTTCACCCGGTCCGATTGTGTGGCACGCCGCACGTCGGAGAACGTGAGCGTCTACTGCCGACAACGGACGTCTCGGAGATCCCAGTAAACGAACATCCGATCGATTTGCGTGTCCAGTGAAAGGTACCAAACAGAGGGGAGCGGGACGGGTCGCGCACCGGACCGCTCCGGACGCGGACCGTGCCGCCGCCCGCCTTCCCTCGCTGAACCGCGGCGCCGTCGAATGTCTTCACTGCTTCCGAGAATGCCCTCCACCGACTTCGTGACGTATGAGACCTCGCTGCGGTCGGCCTCCTCGCTGGCATGAGGTGTACTCAGGTGGCCGTGCCGATCGCGAAGTCGTAGTCACGCAGTCCTGCTGTTTTTTGGTAACCGGCTCCAGTCACCTTGCTGAGTCTCGTTGACCTCTTCCCGATGACCCACCATGTGGAGTGTGTTGCGATCCTTGAACCGGCCGCAAAGGGCTTCTGAACTGCTGTTTTGCGCGTGCGCGTTATGTGCGGTGTGGGTGTTACGGGTGATATCTTGACGCTGAAATGACGCTCGTAACGCTCATTTGGCGCTCGTGCGGCTCCTTTATTTGTCGGTGATGAACGGTGCTGCGCCGATATGAGTGGAGTCGGCGGCCTGCTGGAGGAGGAAAGCGGCCGCGTTGGTCCGCGAGAGGCGGACACCGCCCTTGTCGCCGACGGCGCGGACGTTGATCGCGGCGGTCTTCGGGCCGTTGGTCAGCAGCGGGACGCGGACGATGGTCCACTTCAGCCCGGAGTCGCGGACGGTCTGTCCGATGCGGACGATGGCGTCGTAGGCCATGGGCTGGAACTTCCGGATGCCAGTGACCATGAGCCCGACTTTGAGCTCCCTGCGGTCGGCCGGGTCGGTGATGCTCGGGGTGCCCAGCGCGACGAGACGGTCGACCCCGTGTTCCCGCATCGCCGCGATGATGCTGCGGTAGCCGGAGATCAGCGGGGGAATCTCCGCCTTGTTGGTGCCCGGGCCCAGGACGCTGAGCACGGCGTCGCTGCCGCGTACCGCCTCACCGGTGGCCAATGCGTCGTCGAGTTGTCCCCGGATCGCCGTGAGCCGCTGGTGGGAGGGCAGTTTCGCGGGCATACGGGCGTAGGCGACGACCTCGTGGCCCTCGGCCAGGGCCTGGTTGATCAGGAGCAGACCGGTGGGGCCGGTACCGCCGAAAACGGTTATGCGCATGGGTTCACCTCTACGGGACCGGGCCACAGAGCAGGGTTCATCTCTGTAACTCCATCCGAGCAGTGGCCTTGAGCGTCGCAGAACGCGCCTTCCGGAGCGCTGATGAGCGTGAGCGCGGGTGGAGGCGTGTCGTGGGAGTCGCCGTCGCCGGCCGCGACGAGGGTGTCGCAGTCGGCCGACTCGGTGCGGCGCGTGGTGGGTGCAGTCATGCGGACGCTCCCCATGCCTGCGCGATGGCGGCTGCGTAGCCCTGGACATGGGTGGCGCCGGCAACGGCGTGAGTGCCGTTGAAGACCGCGAACGGAACACCCGTGATGCCGAGCGCCTGGCCTGCCGCTCGTTCGTCGCGGACGGCCTGTGCGTAGGTGTCCCCGGACAGCAGCGCGCGGGTCTCCTCGGCCGGAACTCCGGCGTCGGCGGCGACCTGCAACAGTGCGTCGTCGTCGAACGGGTCGAGCTCGCCGGCGAAGTAGCCGCGCTGCAACGCCGAGAACATCGGCGTGGCCACGCCGTGAGCGCGGGCGAGATGCAGAACCCGGTGGACGTCGAATGTGTTCGCGGCCGGGCGGTCCACGCTGTACGGCAGGCCCTCGGCGCGGGCCAGTGCGGCCATCTGCGATTCCATCCGGCGGGCGTGCTCGGCCGTGCCTCCGTGCTTGGCGACGAACACTTCCGGCACCGATACCGGTGTTGAGGCCATGTTCTGATCCAGTTGGAAGGAACGAAGGACCACCTGTACCTGCCCGGCTGCAGCTGTGGTGAGGGCCTGCTCAAGCCGGTGCTTGCCGATGTAGCACCAGGGGCAGCCCAGGTCGGTCCACAACTCGATGACCAGAGGAGAGCTGGTGTCCGGTGTCGGTGATTCCGGCGCGGTGGACGTGGTCATGGAAGCCTCATTCCTGTGCGCGATCTGCCCGCGAGCGTGGGTTTCGTCCCGTCACCGCAGGCGGGACTGTGGGCTGGTCCGGGTCGGGAGCCAGGCGCCGCGGATGACGGCGGGTCTCGGCGCCGGACAGCCTTGGGGCAATCCGGAAGGCCGTCCCGCGCCGGGCGTGTGTGCAGCCGAGAGCGACCCTTTCAGGGCCTACAGGGCGGCCTGGAAGGCTTCGGCGAGCTTGCGGGCCTGCTCATGGGAGTTCGCCAGGGATGCCTCGTGCAGCGGTATGAGTTCGGACATGTAGGGGACGACCGGGGCGAGGGTGAGCTCGGGGGTCAGGACGCTCACGTCGAGGCCGAGCGACTGCTGGTGTCCCAGGACGGTTTCCAGGGTGGGGACCACATGGTCCATGCCGTGGTTGGGGGTGCCGGGGCCGTAGCCGCCGCCACGGGCCGATACGACCAGGGCAGGACGGCCCGCGGCCGGCGGCCCGTCGGGAAGCGCCACCGTGGCACCCACGGTCATGACCTGGTCCAGCCATGCCTTGAACACCGAGGGCATCGAGTAGTCGTACATCGGCACCGTGAACAGGTAGGCGCTCGCGCCGAGGAACTCCTCGATCAGCTCTTCCTGGATCGCCGCGGCCGCGGCTTGCTCCGGGGTGCGAGCGGCCTGGTCCGCGCTGCGCGCGGCGATGCCGACGGCACTGAGGTGAGGCACCGGCGCGGCTCCGAGGTCACGGTGCACGACCGGCCCCTGCCAGGAATCCCGAAAAGACTGGGCGACCTGCCGGGACACCGAGTCGGCGCCCAGGGAGGAGGAATCGATGTGCAGCAGATAGGACATGAAGGTGCCTCCGAAAGCGAAACTTATCTTTTGTGCGCAGCGCCATCATGCGGCAGTATGGGGACCTCTACAAAAGGCACATTCATGTCTGTACCGAAGGAGTATGTGCGTCATGGACACCGCCGGCGTAGCCGCCGACACGATGCCGACAGGGCCGTGCGCCCGCATTCCGGAAGGGCAGTCCGCCTTCGTCCGCGAGATCCTCGAGCGTGTCGGCGACAAGTGGACACTGCTCGTGATCGCCACTCTGCAACAGGGCGTGCGTCGGTACTCCGATCTGCACCACACCGTGCCGGGGATCTCCCAGCGCATGCTCACCCTCACGCTGCGGCAGCTCGTCCAGGACGGCCTCGTCACCCGAACCGCATACGCCGAAGTCCCCCCACGCGTCGAGTACGCCCTCACCCCCCTCGGGATCAGCCTCCTCGACATCGTCGGTGCCCTGATCGACTGGGTCTCGACCCATCACGACGAGATCCGTGAGCACCGCACGCACGCCGGCCAGGCGACAAGGAAGTCGACAACGAAGCCGACACCCATGAACGCGAAAAGCTGACCACCTCCAGGCCCCGAGTGGGCCCTGGACTGGAGGTGGGCGCCATGCCATGAGCATCCGATCCCGGTGCCGAGGCCCTACGCCAGACGCCGTTGGCGAGACACTCTGATGCGTCTGGGGAACCCTGGGAGTGCGGGATGACCACCCGCCAGCGGCAGATTGCCCACCTCCATCTGCGCACCACATTGAGCGGGGCTCAGCATGCCGACGCAGTCGAGCTGATGTCTGGCATCACGCCTCGCGTCCAGGCCGTCCCGCCCGACGCGGTCCAGCGAGCAGCATCACGTCCTGTCTGTTCAGGTCCGCACGGAGAGAGCCGCCGAGTTGTGCCCGCCGCACCAGTGACTTCACGGTCGCGGTCAGCTGCTCCCATCCGGCCTGGATGTCCGGCCGCCCCCACCGGCCACCCCGCCTACAGTCAGACCTTCCCGTGCGAGCCGTCCACAGCCAAAATCGGCCGCAAGCTCGTCCGTGATGTCCTTGGCTCGGTGGTGTACGACGTGCAGGAGCTCCAGGCGGTCAGGGTCGGCCCTGACGTCGGTCTCCTCGAACAGTTCGCGGGCCGCCCCGACGGTGAAGGGTTTGCCCTGGTCGAGCTTGCCGGACGGCAGATGCCACCGCCGGTAGCCGTAGGAGCCGCCTCTCTGCGAGAGCAGGATCTTGCCGCCCGCGCGGAGAAGGACGTGGGTTCAGCCAGCGTCTCAGCCTCCGCGAGCTCACCATCGATGACGTCGATGCGGTGCTCACCATCTACGGCGACCAAGAGGCAACGGGACACCTGTCGTTCGAGCCGCGTACCCGCGACCAGGTCAGCCAGATCGTCGCCCGATCCATCGCCTCGGCCACGGCGGAGCCGCGTAGCGAGTACGCGCTCGCCGTCATCGAGCGGGACACGAACACGCTGATCGGGTACGGCCGACTCGCCATGGACCCCCACCAGCAGCGCGCAGCCACGTTCGGCTTCGGGCTGCGCCAGGAGGCCTGGGGTGTCGGCTATGGCCTGGAGACCGTCCGCCTACTCCTGGGCCTCGGGTTCGAAGACCTCGGCCTGCATCGCATCTGGGGCGCACGCTCCCCGCTCAACGAAGCGTCGGCGAAGACCATGACGGCGGCAGGCATGGTCCAGGAAGGCATCATTCGTGCCCACATCCAGAAGGCGGGCCGGTGGCGTGACTCGGTCGTGCACTCGATGCTCGACGACGAGTGGAAGCCTAGTGTCTGAGATTTCACATCGCCGAATGTTCTTCGTCTGCTGGTGGTACAGGCGTCGCGTGTCGCTGACCTGCGTAAAACGTGGCCACGTACGGCTCGTTGGAGCCGTCGGCCCGGGGATGGTTTGGATCTTGTCCCCGGTGAGACGGGCCTGGTCGTCTGTCGATGCCGCGGCCCTCGGCTCGTGGATTGCTCAAAGGGGATGCATCGGCCTGTCCGGTGCTAGGGCGAGGTGGGCAGGTGCGGAGAGCGGAGCACGAGCAGGGTGATCTCGCTGGGGGCGAAGATGCGGAACGGCGGGCCCCAGAAGCCGGTGCCGCGGCTGGTGTAGAGGAGGGTGCGGGTGCCGTGGTGGCTCATGCCGGCGAGGGCGGGCTGGTCGATGCGGACCAGGTGGTGGAAGGGCCATATCTGGCCGCCGTGGGTATGGCCGGAGAGTTGAAGGTCGATGCCTGCGTCTGTCGCCCGGTCGACGAACTTGGGCTGGTGTGCCAGGAGCAGGACGGGTAGGTCGGGGTCGGCGCCGTCCAGGGCTCCGGCGAGGTGGGCGCGGTGGCCCGCCAGTCCGGAGGCCTCGGCGGTGACGTCGTCCACGCCGGCGACCACGAGGGTGTCGCCTTCGCGTTCGAGCAGCAGATGGCGGTTGCGCAGCGGCTCCCAGCCCAGTTCGCCCATCAGGTCGACCCAGCCCTGGGCCTCGCTGTAGTACTCGTGGTTTCCGGTGACGTAGACCCGGGCCCGGGTGGCTCGCACGGTGCCGAGCGGGGTGGCTTGGGCGCGGCGGCGTTCGGCCGTGCCGTCCGCGATGTCGCCGGTGTGGCAGACCAGGTCGGCTTCGAGGGTGTTCACGGTCTCGCATACCCGTGCCGACCAGCGGGCGCGATCGAGCGGGCCGTAGTGGGTGTCGGTGATGAGGACGACGCGGGTGCCGTCCAACCCGGCACCCAGCCGCGGGAGTTGTACGTCGAGGCGGCGCACGCGTGGCACGCGGCGGGCTTCGGCGTACCCCCAGGCGAGCAGTACAGCCGTTACGCCGAGAACAGCCCACGTGACGATTCGGGCCCGGTCCTGGCCTTCGCCGACGCCGGCCACGGTCAGGGCGAGCCGCAAGAGGACGCCGAGCAGAACGGACCAGGTGAACAGAACCCAGCTGGCGCCCAGCAGGGTGTCACCGACGATCGCCGCCCGGTCCTGCTGGCGTCGGCCGTGGCCGCGCCCCATCGCGAGCGGCATACCAACGAGGCCGAGGGCGAACAGCGCGGTGCCGACCAGCGCGACGGGAAGCGGCCAGTGCTGACCGGCGTGCAGGAGCACCCAGCAGGGCACGGCCCACAGCAGGACAGGGGCGATCAGGGGGATGTAGCGCATCAGGCGGAGCAGTCGGCTCTGCCGTGGCGCTTGCGCTTCGCTGTCGGCGGGTCGGGTGTTGCTGGTGTCGGTCATGCTTCCCCTCTGACCAGGCTGCTGTCTCGCGCACTGTATCGGTCGTCCTCTGGCCGGACGGACGGACGATCATGGGTGCGGCCCCGTGGGGCGAAGGGTTCTGCGCGGGATGGCTGGATTCCGCGGTGACACCGTCAGGCGAGCCGGGTCAGATGGCAATGCCGCTGAGTCGGCGAGGCCGGGCGGGCTGGCCCACTGGATATGGCTGGTGGGGATTCGCAGCGTCAACGAGCCGTAGTCGATGGCAGGTTGACTGATCACGTGGCGATCGGGGTGCCCACGGAACTGGTCCCGAGAGGGCTGGTCGACGAAGTCATGGACAGGGCTGGGCGCCGCGAGTCGATCAGCATGCGCTCGGCGATCGAGCCTTCACCGATCCACCTGCGGGGCCGGCTCCCTCACAGCCGCCCTGGCCATGGTCTTCAAACTCGTCGAGTCCGCCCAGCAACGGTGGAGGGCTGTGGACGCACCCCACCTCGTCGCTCTCGCGGGCGCCGGAGTCCGCTTCGGACGTGGCTGGCTCGTCGAACGCCCCGAGGCGGTTGCGGCATGATCAAAGCCAGCCGATTTCCTGGGAGCCGACGTGGCATGGTCTGAACACGTGGTGGTGCGAGACGGCGTCCGGCTTGCCTTCCGGGACTGGGGCGGGACGGGACAGCCCATCGTGTTTCTGCACGGCCTGGCCGGTCACGCGGGTGAATGGGACGTGCTGGCACGGAAGTTGAGCCCCCGATATCGGGTCGTCGCCCTCGACCAGCGCGGGCACGGCGCCAGCGAGCGCCACCCGCGGGACGTCTCCCGCGCCGCCTACGTCGCCGATGTCATCGCCGTTGTCGATCAGCTGGCGCTGCAGCGGCCTGTCCTGGTCGGCCAGTCGCTGGGCGGGCACACGGCCATGCTCGCCGCCGCCGCGCATCCCGGACTTGTCCGCGCGCTCGTGCTCGTCGAGGCCGGCTCCGGCGGTCCAAATCCGAACAGCCCCGGGGACATCGGCAGATGGCTCGACTCGTGGCCGACACCGTTCCCCTCACGCGAGGCGGTAGCCGCCTTCCTCGGCGGCGGACCGGTCGGAGCGGGCTGGGCGGCCGGACTGGAAGAAGGCGACGGCGGATGGTGGCCTCGCTTCGACCGGGACGTAATGGTCCGCTCGCTGGCGGAGAACGCCCAGCGTTCCTTCCTGCACGAGTGGAGGCAGGTCGCCTGCCCGACCCTGGTCGTCCTGGCGCAATCCAGCTTCATCCCTGCACAGGAAGGCGACGAAATGCTTCGGCAGCGACCCGCCACCATGGCGTTGAGCATCCCCGGCACCGGCCACGACCTGCACCTGGAACAGCCTGGGATCCTGCTCACCATGCTCTCGGGCTTCATCGAGGGCCTCGCCTGAAACTCCTGCACGGTCACAACGACTGTCAGCCGTGCCGACGAGCCTGCGACGGCCCCAGGAGACGTCCCGAGACGACTCAAGCCTTAATTTCCCGCGAGCTCCAAGTCGCCCGCTGTGCACTCCACGACGAGCGGGCTCGCCACTACACACCGAGGAGTGGCACAGGTACGAGGGAGGAGCCCAGCGACCCGCGGATACCCGGTCATCACAGCAGAGGCGTTGATGCTGTCGTCCGCGTCATCCAGGGCGTGCAGCAGCTCCTGCACGGGTGGGCTGCAACGGCTCCATCAGCGCCCACAGTTCGTCATCCACGATCCACAGCGATTCCCCCACACCTGACGAACGGCACAATCGTCGTACTGGTCACCGCTCGACCAGCGCACCTCAACAAGATTGCGATACGGCCTGACAGCGGGGCTCGGCCGGGTAGGAACTGGCGATGCCATTTTGGGGTGCGCCCGGGATGGCCGGTCCGGGGTCGGCGGTGTGGCTCATGCCCGGTGGACCGCATACCCCAGATAGGTCACCACCGGGCTGCCCTCCGGCTCGAGCACCATGTCGACCAGCGCCGGCAGCTGATCGTCGGTCAGCGGGCCACGCCTGCGCCCGCGCGTCGCGCGCACCAGGCTGCGTACGTTGCGCGGCTTGAACGCCGAGACGTCCTGCGCGGACAGCCCCGCTCGGTCGAGGGACTCGGCGAGCTCCACCGGTCGGCGCAGCCGGTGTGCGGCGTAACGGCCGCGGGGCATGATCCGTGTGCTGGGGAGGGTTTGGAAGGCGCCGAGGTAGACGAGGCGGGACGCGGGGGTGCGGTTCACCGTGTCGTAGACGAAGGCCCCACCAGGGCGCAGCACACGCGCCGCCTGTGCGAGGACCGCGTCCGGCCGTTCGGTGATCTCAAGGGTGTCGGCGCAGTAGACGAGGTCGAAGGAGTCGTCCGGCAGGTCGAGTTCCTCCGCGGGTGTCGTCAGGTACGTGACGCCCAGACCGTCGTCCGCATCCAGGGCGAGGGCCGTCGCGGCGGGGGACGGATCGGCGGCGACGACCTCGAAACCGAGCTGCGTGAGGCCGCGGGCCAGAAGGCCGCGCCCGCTGCCGACGACGAGCGCCCGGCTGTCAGCCGCCGCGAGGCTCAGCTCCGACAGCACGTGCCGAAGGTACTCCATCCGTACGGACTGGAAGGTCAGGGCCCGGATGTGGCGGCCGTCGACAGCCGCGGGCCCGACCGAGTCGAGTGCAATGTGCGGGGCGGCGGAGATGGCAGGCTCCCTCGACGTTCTGGGTCAGGTTCCCTGAGGGAACCTAGCATTGGTGAGTTCCCTCAGGGAACCCACACTCGATACCATCGAAGGGTGACCCGTACCTCCCTCTCTGATGTCGCGTGCTCGATCGCCCGCTCGATCGACCTGTTCGGCGACGCCTGGACGGCCCTGATCATGCGCGACGTCCTCGTCGGCATCCGCCGCTTCGACGAACTGGCGGAGGACCTCGGCCTGTCCCGCAAGGTTCTCGCCGCGCGGCTGGCCCGACTGGTCGAGGAAGGCGTGTTGACCCGCGAGCGGTACCAGAACAGCCCGCCGCGCGAGGAGTACGTGGCCACGGAGAAGGGGCAGGAGCTCTACCCCGTCCTGCTGGCGCTGATGACCTGGGGCGACAAGTGGTACGCGGGGCCCGCGGGGCCGCCCGCCCGGATCCGCCACGACGCCTGCGGGCACGTCACCACGCCGGTCGTGGCCTGCGACGCCTGCCAGGAGCCGCTCACGGTGGCCGACACGACACAACTGCCCGGCCCCGGCGGACGGGCAGGGCCGGGCACGTGGCTATTGGGACCGCTGATTGCCGCGCAGGGGGAGGAGGGCACGCACCCGGCCACAACCACAGATCCCGCCCGATCAGCTCCTTCCTGACCTCGCGGTCGGCAGATCCGCCTCCCGGGCAGCCTCGGCCTCCGCCCGCAGCACCCCGACGCGGTCCGGATCCTCGGTGTAGGTGCAGGCCGCCGCCTCTTCCCACTCACAGTCGCCTGGAGAAGGCCCTGGTCCACCAAGGCCTTCTCCAGGCGCATTCCGCACCCTTCGGCGGCCTGGTCGAGCAGGGCGGCGCCAGTGGGCATTGGACCTGTCAGATCGCGTGCGACCGATCGTTGACTACTGGCGCACCAACTTGTTCATGCGCCAGCTCGTTGCTCGGGATGTCGCATCCTGCCGCGCACCATCGTGATTCGGCTCCCCGGCTGTTACAGGCATGGGGGCCGGTAGGCCAGGTTTCCGAAGTGCTCCTTCCACTCGGAGCGGGTGACGGTGGGGTGGCTGAGTCGGCATACGCGCTCGGCGACGCGTTTCGGGGCGGTCTCCCACAGGCGGGTGGTGCGGTCTGCGCCTGCGGTGACCAGGGTGTGACCGTCGGGCCCGAACGCTGCCGCGATGTAGGAGTTTTCGCTGCTGAGAGAGGCCAGCGCGTGCGGGCGGCTCGGATCTCTTGTGTCCCACAGGCGGGCCGTCCCGTCCGAGCCCATGGTGGCCAGGGTGTTCCCGTCGGGACTGAAGGCGGGGGAGTAGGCGGCGCCGACGTGGCCGTCGAGAGCCGCTGTCTGATGCAGGCGGCGGCCGGTGACACTCCACAGGCGCGTCTTGCCACCGAATTCCGTGGTGGCCAGGGCGTCGCCATTCGGGCTGAAGGCGACGGCGCTGACCCCCTCGGAGAGTGCCGGGGAGGTGTCCAGCCACTTTGGGTGGCGGGGGTCGCTGACGTTCCACAGTTGTACTTTGCGGTCCCAACCCCCGGTGACGAGGACGGCGCCGTCCGGGCCGAAGGCGGCGGCGTTGGCGCCCCTGGCATGTTCGATCGCGGAGGTCGACTCGCGGGGTCGACGTGGGTCTTTGACGTCCCAGAGCCGCACGGTGCCGTCCAAGCTGGAGGTGGCCACGGTGGTGCCGCCGGGGCTGAAGGCCACTGTGTTCACGTGGTTGCCGTGTCCGGTGAGGGCGGAGAGTTCGCGGGGGCGGCGGGGTGCGGTGATGTCCCACAGCCGGGCGGTGCGATCGTGACTGCCGGTCGCCAAGGTACGGCCGTCAGGACTGATCGCCAGCCCGCACACCGCGTCCTTGTGCCTGGTGAGGGTGGCGAGTTCGCGGGGGCGGCGAGGTGTGGTGATGTCCCACAGGCGGGCGGTGCGATCGTGACTTCCGGTGGCCAGGGTGCGGCCGTCGGGACTGATCGCCACCGCGCAGACGGTGTCGGTGTGACCGTAGGCGGTAGGGGTGGCAAGGTCCCACAGGCGGGCCGTCTGGTCGTCGCCGGCGCTGGCCAGGGTGCGCCCGTCGGGGCTGAAGGCCACGAAGACGGCGGCGTCGGTGTGCCCGGTCAGCACGGTCAGGCGCCTCGGTCGGCGTGTGTCGCTGATGTCCCACACCCCCACGGTGCGGTCCAGGCTTGCGCCGGCGAGCGTGCGTCCGTCCGGGCTGATCGCGACGGAACGCATTCCGTCGGTGTGGCCGGTCAGGGTCGCCGACCGGACCGGGCGTCCGGGGGAGGCCAGATTCCAGAGCCGCACGGTCCGGTCCCAGCTCGCGCTGGCCAGCGTCTTCCCGTCCGGGCTGAACACCACCCAACTGACAGCGGCGGTATGGCCGGTCAGGGTGGCCGACCTGCGGGCGCCCCCGGAGGCGTTGAGAGTCCACAGCTGTACGGTGCGATCGAAGCCGGCCGCGGCCAGGGTGTGGCCGTCGGGGCTGAAGGCCACGGAAACGAGCGCGGCGCTTGACTTGTTGTCGGCGCGCAGCGTGGCCGTGGTGCGGGGGCGACGCGGATCGGAGACATCCCAGAGCCGCACGGTGCTGTCGCTGCTCGCTGTGGCGAGGGCGGTGCCGTCCGGGCTGAACGCGACGGCGTTGACGTCGCCGGTGTGGCCGCGCAGCACGGTCGTGCGGTGCGGCTTGCGCGGATCGGCGACGTCCCACAGCCGGGCGGTGTCGTCCCAGCTCGCCGTGGCCAGGGTGCGGCCGTCGGAGCTGAAGGCGGCATGACTGACCTTCTCGGTGTGCCCGGTCAAGGTGGCCGACGGGCGAGGGCGATAGGGGTCGGTGATGTTCCACAGCCGGGCGGTGTTGTCGCTGCTGCCGGTGACCAGCGTGCGGCTGTCGGCGCGATAGGCCACGGCGTTCACGTTGTCGGTGTGACCCGTGAGCCGTGTCGCGTAGGGGGTCGCGAAGGTGCTGAGCAGGCTGCTGCGGGCCTCGGTGGTCGGGGCCAGACGGTAGGCGGCGAGGCTGAGCTGGGTGGCGAGCGCCGGGTCGGTGGAGCGCAGTGCGGTGGCCTGGTCCGCGACCTTCTGGGACAAGGCGATGTTGCGCTGCCGGGTGGCGGTGCCCTGTGCGCGCACGGCGTACACGGCGGCGGCCGATGCCGTGACCAGGAGCACGGCGAGCAGCACGGTGAGCCGACGCAGTCGGCGGGCACCGCGGCGGGCGGCAGCTTGTTCGCTGTCCGCGGCGGCCCGGCTCGCGTCGAGGAACTCCCGCTCCTTCATGGACAAGGAGGTACGGTCGAGCGCGGCGGCCATGTCCAGCCGCGTGCCTCGGTACAGCGCACCGGGATCCTGCCCCAGCGCCTCCCACGCCTGTGCCGCGCTGGTGAGCTGGCGCAGGATCCGTAAGGCTTCCCGGTCCTCGGTCAGCCATCCATGAAGCCTGGGCCAGCAGCGGATCAGCGCCTCATGGGCCAGTTCCACTCGTTCCTGGTCCAGTGTCAGCAGCCGTGCTCGGGCCGCCCGGTCCAGTACGTCGGCGATGTCCGCACCGTCGGACTGCTCGGCGAGCCCTTGGAGTTCCTCCAGGCGCGTCGGCCGGCGGGTGTCCTCCGTTCCGTCGCCCAGCGCGGTCAGTCGCACGAACACCTGCCGGGCAGGCTTCCGTTGCGCCGGCTCCAGTTGTCCGTAGAACTCCTCGGCGGTGCGTGCCAGGCTGCCTTCGAGTCCGCCCACTGCCTCGAACGCCTCCAGCGTCAGCGCGTTGCCGCGACGACGGCGCCAGGTCTGCAGCAGCGCGTGCGACAGCAGCGGAAGCATTCCGGCCCGGCCGTGCGCATGGGCGGTGAGCGATGCCAGCAGCGCGCCCTCGACGGTACAACCGGCCTGCTGGGCCGGTCTCACCACGGCTCTGCGCAACTCGTCGAGGGTCATCGGTCCGACCGGCACCTGTGTGTCGCGCATCGCCTCCACCAGCAGGGGGTTGTGGGTGCAGTGTGCGTAGAAGTCGGCTCGCACACCGAGTACCACCCGGCACCGGCCGGACCCGGCCGAAGCGGCAGTGACCAGTGCCTCGATGAAGCTCTGCCGCTCATGGTTGTCCTGGCACGTGGTGAAGGTTTCCTCGAACTGGTCGACGACCAGCACCACATGACCGTCGACCGCGTCGGCACGTGCGGCGATCTGCCGCATCACACGTCCCAGGTTCTCCGGATCCTCCCGCAACTCCCTGTACAGCGTGCCCGGGGCCAGTGCGGCCAGTGCGCCCAGCCGCACCGCACATTCCTCCAGCGGCCGGGGTCCCGGCGTCAGCACCACCGTCGTCGCGGCTGTCCGCAGCCGCGGCACCAGCCCGGCCCGTAACAACGACGACTTGCCCGCGCCCGAAGCCCCGATCACCATCACGAACCGTTGCCGCTCCAGCCGCTCGGCCAGCTCGGCCACCAGATGCTCCCGGCCGAAGAACCACTCCGCGTCCTGCTCACGGAACGGGCGCAGACCCGCATACGGCGGCGTGCCGGACTCCTTTGCCTCGCCGGGGGCGGAGTCCTCCTCTCCGAAGTGGCGTGCCACCTCGCGCCACCGCTGCTCCCACTCCTGCAAGTCCCCGTCACAGGCGCGTACGTAGGCCAGTGCCACCGCCAGTGTCGGCAGCCGCTGTCCTGACGCCGCGGAGGACAAGGTCGAGATCGAATAGTGCGCCTGTTCCGCCAGCTTCCGGTACGACGGACCACCCGCCTTCTGCCGCAACTGTCTCAGGCCCGTGGCGAACTCCAGTAACGGACCGTCCCCGGCATCCAGCGGTCGCTCTTTGCGCGGCATCGCCGCACCTCCCCGTAGATCCCCGTTCCCCCACGTCACACCCGGACGACGCCGTCACATTTTTCAGCAGTTGTTTGTTCGGCACCAGGGTTTCGAACGTGAACAACGTCTGGGCCTCTACACCTGGACTGGATTCGGCCGCAACAGCCACGTTGCCGACCCGCTTCAACGGAACTTCGAGGCGGAGCGGAAACGGTTGGACGGCCCATCTCCATACCGGTCGTGCCCGCTTGTGACCAGCATCGTCGATCAAAGGAGAACCCATGAAGAAGGCAATGCCGCTGAAAGGAGCGACCGCCTTGGCCGTCGCGCTCGCCACGGCTGGGCTGCTGTCAGTCGGCGCCACAGCCAGCGCCGCGGCCGCTGACGAGCAGGCCGCTGCGCAGTTCACATGCGGCTTCCACTGGAAGGACCTCTACGGCTGGTACGGGCACTGCGACGCGCCGCCCCGACATCATCATCCACGTCGAGGGCGCCAATGAGCGCGACATGTGCGTGAAGCCCGGTCTGACCCGGCTCGGTACGTGGCCCGACGTCACGGGGGCGGCGTACACCGGCAGGCTCTGCTGGGCCGGGTAGACGCACGCGAGATTTCCTCACTTCACGCAACACCGTTTGGTCAGCGGCCCGTGCCCACATTAGGAGTCATCCGCCGGCTGTCCCGTAATTCCTGGTGGAGCAGCATGCGGCGTCAGATGCGGTGGATCAGGGGGCGCAGGATCGTCCTCATGCGGACGAGCCCGGCAATGCTGCGAGGGTTGGTAGCTGTCGCCGCACGCCCGTCGGCGATCGCGGGACAACCCTTACCCAGGGTCGTTGCTCGAATCGTCATCGATTTGGGAGGCGCTTGCCCTCGCATCCCGCTACTTTGGGCGACAGGGGGTGGGTCATGTCGCCCAGGTTGGAACGGTGGTTGGAAGGTGTCGGCATCGCGGTGCTCGGCACGCTTGCCACCAGCGCAGTACTGGCCCTACTCGGGCGGATGCATGACATCTCATGGCCGATGGTCGGATGGTGTGCGCTTGGGCTGCTCGGCCTGCTTCTGTTGGTGTGGATGGTGTTCGTGGTAATCATCTGGCCGATGCAGGAACAGAGGTACGCGCGCGAGCACGGTCTTCCCTCTAGCCGCGCCGCCATCAAGGAGAGAACCCGTCAAAGAATGGTCGAGCAGGAACGTCGGCGTCGGAGAGAGCGACAACGAGGACGGAATTAGTCTCAACCACCGCTACTTTCTGGACAGTTCCGCGGGGCCTGCGTCCCGTGGGCCGACCTCTCTGCCAACCGCTCACGTTCCAGCTGGAGCCGGGTCCTGAAGAGGGTACATCTCGAAGATTCCGTCTACCTTGCCCAACCAACTCCATGCGCTCAAGTAGCTCTGCCAGCGGCGCCGACTCTTCGGAGTCGGCAGGCTCCAAGCCGCGCAAAGGTTGACTCCGAAGCCGTGATCACGCCAGACACCTGGTGACTGCAGTTACGAGGCAGCCCTTAGCAGTGGTACCCGTCCGGGCACTCGGGGAACAGCACTCCGAAGAACAAGAAGAAGAGAATCGGCACACTGGACAACACGGCCATGATCAGGAATCGCCCGCGTGCTTCTCGCCGGTCCCCAACCTGAGCCACCACGAATCCCGCTGCCGACGCAAACACGGCAGTGAACAGGGCCATCAGGCCGAAGGCCCAGCCGATCTCTCGTCTCACGTCCGGCAACCCCATCGCATACGCGATCGCCGGGGTGAACAGGAGGAGGGGCGCAGACGCCCACCACCACGACAGTACTCTGATGATCCGATCCGCTCGCGCCGGCGCCAGGCCAGTCGATCTCGTTCCCCCGCGACGGCTTCCCGGAGCGATCCCAGACGATGACATACCCGCATCGTAGGCGGCTGAGGGGACATGTGGCCGTTTCAGTCTCTGACCCTTCCGTGAGACGTCCCAAAGTCATCTCCTCTGACCAGCAGTTACGGGACAGCGCTTGAGGGCTGTCCCGTAATCGGTCTTTGGCTTCGACCGACCGCGGGGCCGGGGGCTGTCGGGTGCACCTCCATCGCGAAGGCGGCAGTCCAAGTAGCTCCGGAACTGGTGTGGGCGATCGTGTTCTGGACGGGGTCGCGGGGCCTGCCTGTGCGGGAGGTACCGGGGCTGGTTACGCGGAGCGGTGAGGCGCTGGTCTCTCAGGCGCGGTGAGGCCCCGGCGCGCCGTATCGGGCGACCATGGTCAGCACCGCTTGATCGACCGCGTTCATGACGGAGGAGTCGTCGGGCTCCCAGCGGGCGAGCAGCATCCGCGGCCAGAACACGTAGTTGGAGATCATCCCGAGGAATTGGGTCGCTGCCATCTCCGCATCGTCAAGCAGGGCTGTACCGGCGGCGTTTTCCGCCGCCAGGTAGCGCCGGACCGATTCGAAGTAGGGCATCTTGCCGAGCTTGAACTGGGTCTCGCCGAGCTCCGGGAAGCGCGGTACTTCGGCGATGACGATGCGGAAGAGGGCGGCCATGCCGGGCTGGGTGAGAAGCGCCACGTATCGGTGTCCGATGGTCTCAAGCCCTGCGCGGAGGTTGCCTGGCTCGGGGGAAGGCGCCTCCTCGTCGTCGATCTTCCAGTGTTCGGTGACGATCGCCTCGAACAGGGCCGCCTTGGTGCTGAACTGCTTGAACAGAGTCGCCCTCGACACTCCGGCCGCCTCGGCGATGCGGGCCAGCGAGGTGCCGTCGTAGCCGGAGTCGAGGAACAGCTTCGTCGCTGCCTCGATGATGGACGTCCGCTTCTGCGCTGCCACGCGCCGGTGGTATTCCGAAGGCTGTGCCGTCATGCCCTCCAGTATGCCCGTCACTGCGAGGTGAGTCACTTGACTCACCTCCGGTCCAGCTCTTACCTTGAGAGAAGAGGTGAGTCACTCAGCTCACCACTAATGCGACTGGAATGATGCACTATGAAACGCTTTGAGGGCCAGACCGTCATAGTCACGGGCGGCAGCGGGGGCATGGGCAGCAGCCATGTGCAGGGCTACTACGCCGAGGGAGCCAACGTCGTCATCGCCGGCCGCGACGACGACGCCGGCCGCGATCTCGCCGCTCAGCTCGGTCATCGGGCTCTGTCCGTTCACCTGGATGTCGCCAGCGAGGACGACTGGGCGGCGGCTGTGCGAGAAGTCGAAGGCCACTTCGGGCCGGTCACCATCCTGGTGAACAACGCGGGCGTCCAGAACCCTGCGGCCCCTATCGAGCACACCGAACTCCGCAGCTGGGAGCACACCTTCAGCGTCAATGTCACCGGACAGTTCCTCGGTATCAGGGCCGTGGCTCCGTCGATGCGCAGGGGCGGTGGCGGAACCGTCGTCAACATCGCCTCGACCATGGCCCACGTTGGCACGGCCTTCTACGCCCCCTACACCGCCAGCAAGTGGGCCGTGCGCGGACTGACCAAAACGGCCGCGCTGGAGCTGGGACGGGACAACATCCGGGTCAACTCCATCCACCCCGGTGTCGTCTCCACACCGCTGATCAATGAACCCACCGTCGCAGGCCAGCCGGCCATCGCCGACTTCTATTCGCCCGACCCCTTCGCCATTCCCCGCCTGGCCGAACCTGCCGACATCACCCGCCTGCTGCTCTTCATCACCTCCCAGGACGCATCCTTCGCCACGGGCTCGGAATTCGTCCTGGACGGTGGTCTGCTGCTCGGCCCTGCCCTCCGACCCGAGGCCGACATCGCAGCTTGAGCCGGCATTGCAGTACGGAGCGTGTAGTCGCGGGCGCCCATCTTGGTCGAGGCGAAGCGACCTTGCCTTGCGATGATGACGGGCTGTGGCAGCAGTTGTGATCACGGCGTCCGAGCCGTCCTGGGCAGCTCCATTCACTGCGCTGAGCCCGCGCTGCTTCGGCAGATTGGTGTCCGCGTAGCGACGGGAGGGCGCGGATGCCGTGCGGCGGGGCCGTCCGTGGCGTCTGCCACTGGAAGACCGCGCGCTGTTCGTGACGACGTACTGGCGCACACACTTGACGACGCGTCGGCTTGCCCCGCTCTTCGCCATCTCGAAGTCCGCGGCCGACCGCATCATTGACCACCTCGGCCCCTGGCTCGCGCTCCAGCCTCGTCGGCGGTTCCGCGAGGACACCGTGCTCATCGTGGACGGCACAGTGGTGCCCACTCGCGACCATTCCATCGCCGAACAGTCCAAGAACTACTGCTACTCGACTACCCATCAGGTTGTGATCGACGCCGTCACCCGCTTGGTCGTCGTGGTCGGCCGACCGCTGCCCGGCAATCGCCATGACTCCCGCGGCTGGGAGGAATCCGACGCCAAGGCTGCTGTGGGCACCACCACGACGATCGCCGATGGCGGCTACCAGGGCACCGGACTGGTGATCCCGCACCGGCGAGCGGCCGGGCAAGCCGAACTCCCGGCCTGGAAGGAGGAACACAACCGGTCCCACAAACAGGTTCCCGCCCGCATCGAGCACACCTTCGCCCGTATGAAGAGCTGGAAGATCCTGCGCGACTGTCGCCTCAAAGGCGACGGCATCCACCACGCCATGCTCGGCATCGCCCGTCTACACAATCTCGCCTCCGCCGGATGGACCGTCCCGACGAGCAATACAGGACATCCCTTAAGCTCGCCGTTTAACCTCTGATCTTCGCGTGAGCGGGTGCCGCATCGCGGCAAACGGATACCGGCTTCACGGTGCCCGCTTCTGGTTGGGAGGATGGTCCCGTGGCAGAGCCGACCTTTCGATACCACCCCGATCCGCTGGCCTCCGGGTCCGCGTTGCGCACCGACCATGTCTGCAGTGTCTGTGGCCTGGATCGCCAGATCCGCTATCAAGGACCTGTCTACGGTCGGCAACCAGATTCCCTCTGCCTTCACTGCATCCAGTCCGGGGCAGCGTCGCTGGCCCTGAGCATCTCAGGCGGAGGCGATGGGGACTCCGACATGTCTGCGATGTTCAGCGATGCAGTTGACGTCCCCGACGACGTGCCGCTGTCGGTCGTCGAAGAAATCACCCGACGCACTCCCGGCTTTGCGGGTTGGCAGCAGGAGACCTGGCTGTACCACTGTGGCGACGGCGCGGCCTTTCTCGGCCCTGCCGGGTATCGCGAGCTTGAGGCCTACCCAGAGGCCCTCGTCATGCTCCGTGCAGATCACCGGCGTTACGGCTGGTCGCCGACAGATACCGAGGAGTTCTTGCGGGGGCTGGACCGCACTGGCGAGCCAACCGCATACCTGTTCCGCTGCTTGCACTGCAACACGAGCCTGGCATCTTGGGACATCGGCTGACAGCCGCTTATTCCGTGCCGCGATCACGGCCGTCGTTGGTCGTTCGCCGGGGCTTAGTTCCCTTCTTGTGGTGTGCGGGTCGGGTGTAGGACTCCCCGGTGGCGAGCACGCGTCCAACGGCGTAGCGGGTGACGGGCCGCTGGTTCTTCGAGCCATGGGGGGGCCGGGTCCGGGTCGGGTGGGTTTCGGTGCACGGGCCGACGTGCCCGTCTTCGCGTGCAGGTTCCTGAACCCCCGGCGGACCGGGCCGGGGTGAGCCTGTTCGGTTCCGCTGGCCGTTCCACGGCCGGCGGAGATCTGCGGTGAGGGGACGGGCGAGGCGGGGTTGTGCGTGGGCGGCCAGGACGAGCCAGGTCCAGCCGAGGGTCTGCTTGAGCAGGCGGAAGGTGTGCTCGACATCGAACCGCCGCCGGAATGCCTGCCAACACCGTTCGACATCCTCGGGGGTGGCTCCGGTGCCCGACCACCACAGCCAGACCGGCTTGTTGACTCCGCCGCTGGGCAGCTTCGCCGCGGCTAGCCTGATCACCCTGCCCTCGATGATCGGCAACGGCCCGTCGTGGTTCCCCCACGCGGCCCTGCGGGTCCGACGGGGGTGGAGCCGGTCCCATGCCTGCGCGGTCGCGGTCCCGTACCGCTCCGTCGTCGTCGAGGTGACGGCCGCCGCCTCGCCCCAGGTGACTGGATCGCCGAATACGAACTCGCCGCAGTGCTTCGGGGGACGCCCGCCCTGCGGCGGGCAGATCCACGGGACCGGGACCGGCTTGCGCATCACCCGATCCGACCGGAGCCGGCCCAGGACCTCGATCGGCATGTCCGCCAAGAGGTGCGCGATGCGGGGTGCGTCGTAGCCGGCATCGAGGACGATGAGGACGTCCGGTTGACCCCGCTGCCACTGGCCCGCTGCGATGAGGCGTTCGACGACCTCGCGGACCTGGTCGGCGGTGACGGCCGCGAGGTCGGCGCCAGGTTCCAGCCGAAGCGCATCCAGCAGCGCGGTCCAGGAGGTGCGACCGGTCTCCAGCGCGGCGACGATCGAGTACGGCCAGCCGGGCACCATCTGGTGTTTGCCCAGGCCTCGGCCGAAGGTATGGCAGAACGATCGGTCCGAGCATGTGTCGGCGTCCGGCCGAAGCCACGGGGACACATCCACCGCGAGCACGAGGCGCCCGTCGGCGGCTCGGGGCAACGGCACCCCGGCCAAGGACCGGCGCAGCCGGGCGACGTCGATCCTGCCCTGGTTCAACCCGGCGTACAGGGCGCCGCGTCCCCGCCGATGCTCGGGCGCCAGAGCCAGGTCCACGAGCGTACGGACCGGACCGTCGGTGCACAGCCAAGGCGTCGCACAGCTCGAAGAGTGCGTCGCCCCGGGCGAGTAGGGACGCGTACAGCTCGGTACGGAACGCCGTCACCGCCGCGAACGCGTCTCGTTGGACCCCGTGCTCGACCCGTTCCACGATCCGGCCTCCACCGCCGCGCCACTCCCTCCAGCAGGATCCGGCCCCAGGCCCACGGACATGCCGTGAAGAGGAGAAACCCCGAACAAGTTCGAGCCCTGTTCGACGGCGGACCAAAAACGACAAGTTAAGAGGTTGTCCCGCATGGCAAGTTTCGCGAGCTTCTTGTAGCAGGTCAGGGCGGCGGCCATGGTCGGCCTCGGCTCTGCCGGTCGTTGCGGACCACGTACGGGATCTTGAGGCCACCGGCAGCCCATGGCAGGCTCATGCCGCATGATCGATGGATTCGCGAAGGACAATCTGCACGGGAGACTGCGGCGGGACCGCGAGGCGCTGCTCTGGAAACTCGACGGCTTGTCCGAATACGATGCCCGCCGGCCCTTGACGGCGACCGGGACCAACCTCCTCGGCCTGGTCAAGCACGTGGCCACCGTCGAGGCCAGGTACTTCGGAGAGGTCTTCGACCGCCCTTCCCCGGAACCGCTGCCCCGGTGGCAGGACTACAACGGCAGCGATCTGTGGGCGGCCGAGGACGAGACCCGCGATCAGATCATCGGGTTCTACCGGCGCACGTGGGAGCACTCGGACGCGACGATCAACGAGCTTCCCCTCGACGCCCCCGGCCACGTGCCGTGGTGGCCGGAGCCGTATCCCAACACGAACCTGTTCGCCATCCTGGTCCATGTCCTCGGCGAGTCCATCCGGCATACCGGGCACGCCGATATCCTGCGCGAGGGCCTCGACGGCCGGACCGGGGTGCGCGCCGAACACGAGAAGCAGATCGACGAGGAAGCCCGTGCGGCCTACTGCGCGAAGATCGAGCGAGCCGCCAGGTCGGCCGCACCAATCAAGGCTTAGAGGTCCTGCGAGAGCTCGTAACGCGATCACGATCCGGTCTTCTTGAGGCGTGTTCACGCATGTGCGGGACGTCGGCGGTGCGCGCCCCGAAGGCGTGATGTCCTCCGGGGCGCGCGGCAGGGTTCCGGATCAGGCGTTGTAGCCACCGTGGGCGTCCAGCACCGCGCCCGTGACGTACGACGCGGCGGGGCTCGCCAGAAAAGCGATCGCCGCGGCGATTTCTTCGGGGTGACCCTTGCGTTGCAGGGACAGCGAGCTGACCAGGGCCTTGAGGGTCTCGGGGTCCGGCGGTTGCATGCCGCCCTCCATCAGTCCGGCCTCCACGACGTTGGCCGTGATGTCCCGCGGCCCGAGGTCCCGTGCGACCCCCATGGTGTACCTCTCGATCCCTGACTTGGTCGCCGAGTAGTCGGCAAGCCCGGGGGCACCGACCCGGGAGCCCAGCCCGGAACTCACCGTGATGATGCGGCCGCCCGTGCGCAGTACTCGGGAGGCGGCCCGGATGACGGCGATCACGCCGAGGTAGTTGGTGGCGTGCATCCGGTCCAGTGCGGCGGTGTCGGCGTCCGGGTCGTCCACCGTGCCAGCCACGGAGATCGCCGCGTTGTTGACGAGGATGTCCAGGCCGCCGAAGTGCGCGACCACGTCGTCGATCAGCGCCGGCGCCCGGCTCGTGTCTGCTTGGTCGGACTGGAAGGCAATGGCCTTGGCTCCCTTGCCGCCCACCTCGTCGACGACGGCCTGCGCCTGCTTCTCGGAGCTGACGTAGGTGAAGGCGACGTCGGCGCCCTGCTCGGCCAGCAGCCGTACGGTCGCGGCTCCCAGTCCGCGCGACCCTCCGGTGACCAGGGCGACCTTGCCCGTGAGTGGCTTGCTCATTCTTCCCACCTCGTTGATTGACCCTTCGCGACAGTCGCAACGTTAATTGTTACGACAGACTGTTGCAACCTTTGTTGTTACGACTGTGCTGTCGTAACATAAAGCGTTGCGGCCGAGAGGAGGGGTTCATGAGCGCCAACAGCAGGCTGACCATTGCCGCCCACGCGCTGGCCTGGATCGGTCTCTACCAGCGCCAGGGCCATGAGGTCGCCACCTCCGAGCAGATCGCGGCCAGCGCGAACACCAACCCCGTGGTGATCAGGCGGCTGCTCGGCGAGCTGCGCAGGGCCGGGCTCGTGGAGTCCCGGCGGGGCGTGGGCGCGGGCTGGTCGCTGGCGCGCGAGCTGGAGTCGATGACCCTGCTGGACGTGTACGAGGCGGTGGAGCCCGGCCCGCTGTTCGCGATGCACCGCACCACTCCGGACCAGGGATGCGTGGTGGGTTACGGCATCCAGCCGGCGATGCAGGGCGTCTATGAGGGCATCGAGGAGACCCTGAGACGCGAGCTGGCCCGCGTCACGCTCGCGAACGTACTCCGGGACGTACTCGCGGCACCTCGCTAGTGGCTCGTCACGCAGCCTTGGCCGGGTAATCGGCCTGCTGGTCGTTGGGCAGCAGACTGTCTCCGAGACCTGATCTTGGAGGTGGTCGTGGGACGTCGACCCGGTGTGTTCGTCCGGCCGGTCAGCATGGAGGAAGGCCGGAAGCTGCAGCGGATCGGCCGGACCGGCAAAGACCCGGTCAAACTCCGCCGGGCGATCGTGGTGCTGATGTCCGCCCAGGGCCGGACGGTCAAGGACATCACCACGCTGATGCAGGTCAGCGAGGACTACGTCCGCGATGTCATCCACGCCTTCAACGAACGGGGGTTCGACGCACTGGACCCAAAATGGAGCGGGGGACGCCCCAGGACGATCAGTGACGAGGTGCGTGAGCACATCTGCCTGATCGCCCGGACGTCCCCCGCCGACTCACCGCCTTCTCCACCTGGAGCCTGAGCAAGCTCGCCGAACACCTCATCAAGCAGAAGGTGATCGCGGCGATCAGCCGGGAGACCCTGCGCCGGATCCTGCGAGAAGGCAAGGTCTCCTGGAAGACCACCACCACGTGGAAGGCGTCCACCGACCCGGAGTTCATCGCCAAGATGCACCGTGTCCTGGCGCTGTACGACAATCCTCCGGCCGACGGGCGGGTGATATGCGTCGACGAGTTCGGGCCGCTGAACCTGATGCCCCGCAAGGGCAAGGCGTGGGGGCCGGTGAAGCGTCCGCGCAGGCTGCGGGCCACCTACAACCGCTACCACGGCGTGATGCACATGCTCGCCGCCCTCGACCTGGCCACCGGCAAGCTCTACTACCGCATCCGCCCGCGCAAGCGGTGGCGCGAGTTCCTCGATCTCCTCAAGTCCCTGCGCACCCGCTGGCCCGGGGAGAAGCTGTACGTGGTGCTGGACAACTTCTCCCCACACAAGCATGCCAAGGTCCGCGCCTGGGCGGCCGACCACGAGGTCGAGCTCGTCTTCCTGCCGACCTATGGCTCCTGGTTGAACTGGTTCGAGGCCGAGTTCGCAGCCTTGCGCTACTTCGCACTCAACGGCACCGATCACCGCAGCCATGAGGAGCAGAACGCCGCGATCGCCGCCTACGTCCGCTGGCGCAATGCCCGCGCCAAGCCGAAGATTAGCTTCGCACCCGACTCACCGATCCGTTCGTGGACCGGATACCCGGCCAAGGCCGCGTGACAAGCCGCTCTAGATCACTTCCCGGAGCACGTCGTTCACCGGGGTGGCACTCACGCCGAGGATCTTCTCGGTCTCGGAGTAGTCGATGACAAACGGGTGACCGGGCTTGGTGAGTACTTCGTGCATTTCCGCCCAGAACGGCTCGGTGAACGCCAGCAGGGTCAGGTCACGTTCGGCCATCTCTTCCATCCGCGGTTTCGGTGCACCCGCGAGATCGGCGAGTCGCCCGGCCAGTTCCCGCACCGACAGGGTCGAGGTGGGTACGTGCCAGGCACGGCCGTACGCCTGCTCGTTGCGGCTCGCGGCGACCAACGTGCGTGCGGTGTCGCCGATCCCCGAGTAACTGTGCGGCACGTCGAGTTCTTGCGGCACCAGGGCCAGCCTGCCTTCCATGACCTGCCGCTGCACCATGAGGCTGAACACCGAGACAGCGCCGGCGCCATAGAACTGGGCGGCCCGCACCTCGGTGACCTTCACCCCCGAGGCGGCGGCCTCCTCCCATGCCCGGGCCCTGCTCCGCCCCTTGGGGCCGGTCGCGGCCAGGGGGAAGTCCGGCGTGATCGGCCCGCTTACCGGCCCATAGGCGTAGAGGTTGCCGAGCATGACATACGCGGCCTCGGTCCGCCTCACTGCGCTCAGGAGCGACGCCGACAAGATCGGAAACTGCTCGGGCCAGCGGTGGTACGGCGGCGCGGCGGTGGTGAACAGCGTGTCCGCCCCCTCCGTCAGCTCGGTGAGCCGATCGGTGTCGGTCGCGTCCGCGGCGACCTTGTCGATGAGCGGGTGGTCGGGCCCGCCGCCGGTCCGGCTGATCATTCGTACCCGCTCGCCGTCCTCGGCCAGCAGCAGAGCGGTCTTCGACGCGGCGGCCCCGCGGCCCACGATCACATGAGATTTCATGCGGACAACGGTGCCGCTCTGCGGCTGCGTGGAATAGTGGCCACAATGCCAACCATCCGGAGGATCTGGCCATGCATCGCGTCGCCGCGGTCATCGTGCCGCCCGTACTGAACTTCGACGTCTCGATCCCGCTCATGGTGTTCAACAGCGTTCCGCACTACGACGTGCGTGTCTGTACGGCGCGGCCCGGCCCGATGCCGACCGTAGGCGGCCCCGACATCGTGGTGCCGGACGGCCTGGACGCGCTGGAGGGCGCCGACACGGTGATCGCCGTCGGCAGCGGCGGCGAGCAGGCTCCCACCGAAACCCTCGACGCCCTGCGGAAAGCCGCGGCCGCCGGCGCACGAATCGCCTCCCTGTGTACGGGTGCGTTCGTATTGGCCCAGGCCGGCCTGCTCGACGGGCTCCGCGCCACCACCCACTGGGGGCTGGCAGGCGACCTCGCTACCCGCTTCCCGTCAATCGATGTGCAGCCCGACCCCCTCTTCGTCGAGGACGGTGGCATCTTCACCTCGGCGGGCGCCGCGGCCGCCATCGACCTGTGCCTGCATCTGGTCAGGATCGACTACGGCGCGTCGGCCGCCAACGCGGCTGCGCGGCTCGCGGTCGTCCCTCCCGTACGGCCGGGCGGCCAGTCCCAGTTCATTGAGACCCCGCTGCCGCCGGAGCGCGGCACTTCATTCGCCCCCACTCGCGTCTGGGCGCTCGAACACCTTGATCACCCGCTCACCCTGACCGACTTGGCCGGTCACGCCAAGACGAGCGTGCGCACCCTCACCCGGCGCTTCCACGCAGAGACTGGACTGAGCCCGCTCCAATGGCTGCTGCACCAGCGCATCGACCGGGCCAGAGAGCTCCTGGAGACCACCGAGCTGCCCATGGATCAGGTAGCCAGGAAGAGCGGTCTGGGCAGCGCGGACTCCCTCCGCAAGCACATGGTCGGCCGGGTTGGACTCACGCCCACGGCCTATCGCGCGAGCTTCAACCAGGCGCCCACTGGTGCCTCCCGCTGATATTGGAAGCACGCTGCGGTAGTGCACCCCGTCCGCACTGCGAGGGCCACGATCTGATGCCCCTTGCGCCTTCGTGATCCGTCGACCAGCGCACTCTTGCAGGGGTCGACGTCCCACGACCACCTTCGAGATCAGGACTTGGAGACAGTCTGCTGGCCGCCGAGCAGCAGGTCGATTACCCGGCCAAGGCTGCGTGACGAGCCACTAGCCTCCCCGTTACGGCCTGACAGTGCTGGTTCAGCCCGAACGCGCGCCAGGCGTGTGCGTCCGCGGTGGTGCCCGGCACCGGCCGCGCGGCAGCGATCACCAGCCGCGTGTCCGCGTCCACGATGACCTGCACATTCGCGGAGAGCCGGTAGTTGCGGCTGGACGCGGCCACACTTCGGTCGCGGACCGGGATCAGCGTGCCGTCCACGATCCACATGCGTTCTGGGGCATCGGCTGGGCGGGAGACTGGCTTGCGTGCGAGCAGCGGCTCCAGGCGTTGGATGACCCGGCACACGGTGGAGGAACAGACGCCGCACAACGGGCCCAGCTGCCGCATCGTCAGGTTCGTGCGGTAGTACACCGCGACCACCATCACCCGCTCGGCCAGCGGCAGCGACCACGGCCGGCCCCGCAAGGCGCCGTTGCCGCCACGCCCCCGAACCACCTTCAAGGAGACGAGCGAACTGCGTCACTTGCAGCCCGGTGAACGTCTCCACCCACACCCCGCCAGCCCTTAGCACCCCAGCCATTTCGGGGAGATGTACAGCTCGCGGCCTCGTACAACACGTTCTAGGCCAGCCATTGCGCCCTCGGTGCCCAGCGCGATCAGCAGGTGCGACTTGCCGGTGCCGGAGTCGCCGTTCAGACAGAGCGGCTTGCCCTTCCTGATCCATTCGTAGGACGCGAGGGCGTGGATGGTGACCGGACTTCCCTCAAGCCCGTCCGCGCGCTTCCACGGCGCGCCGGGCCAACGAGTCGAAGACCACCGCGGTGAGCAGCACTCCACCTGTGATCATGAACTGGACCGCGGGCTCGACTCCCAGCAGTGCCATGCCCGAGGCGATCGACTGGATGATCAGCACCCCCAGCAGCGCGGACCAGGTCGAGCCGCGTCCGCCGAACAGGCTGGTGCCACCGATGACGGCAGCGGCGATGGCGTTGATCAGCAGCATGCCGGAGCCCGGAACCGTGGTCGCCGAGGTGAGCCGGGAGGCGACGAACAGGCCGCCGACCGCGGCCAGGGTCCCTGACACCAGGAACACTGCGATCCGCACACGCGCCACATCGACGCCGGCCCGCCGTGCCGCCTCCACACCGCCGCCCAGTGCGAGTACCTGCCGGCCGTAGCGTGTGCGGCGCACGAAGAAGTCCGAAGCGACGATGACTCCGAGGAAGATCAGGAGCGCCAGCGGTAGGCCCTCGAACCGGCCCAGCACATGGACGGCGGCGAACGCGACCACCGCGAGCAGGGTCGTACGGGCCCAGATCTCGCGCACCTGCCGATAGGGCATCCCAGCGGCGCTGCGGTGCCTGCGGTCGTGGTAGGAGAGGAGGAGGTACGCGACCGTGCCGAGTGCAGCCAGGCCGTAAGTGGCCACGGCGGCATTGAAGTATCGGCTGGTCAGCATGGCGACCAACCCGTCGTCGTTGAAATTGATGGAGCTCTCCGGACCCAGCAGGTAGAGCATCAGGCCGTTCCAGGACAGCAGGCCCGCCAGGGTGACGACGAACGCGGGTACGCCGATCTTTGCGAAGAAGAATCCGTGGACGGCGCCGGCGGCTGCACCGCAGATCACCGCGATGGCCACGGCGAGCCATTCCGGCATTCCGAGGTTCACGTTGAGCGCCGCGAACAGGGCGCCCGCCAGGCCGGCGAGCGAGCCGACCGACAGGTCGATCTCTCCGATCAGCAGCACGAAGACGATGCCGACGGCGATCATGCCGGTCCCGACAATGTCCACGCTGAGGACGGACAGATTGCGCGAGGAGAGGAAGCTGTCGTTGAGGCCCTGGAAGACCATCCAGGTGATGGCGAGAGCGAGCAGGGCCGGGGCCGGGCCGAGTTCAGCCTCGTGCAGTCTGCGGTGCACCGCACCGGCGAGGGCCCTGCGACGGCCGACGCCGGGCGAGGCGTCGCCTGCGCGCGCCCGTGTCCCCCTCCACCTCACGGCCATGCCTCCTCCGGGTGGGTCGTGCGGTGGGCGACGGCATTGTCCGACGCACCGGTGATCGAGGAGATGATCTGTTCCTGGGAGGTGGTGTTCACGTCGAAGAGGCCGTTGTTGCGGCCTAGGCGCAGCACGGCGATGCGGTCGGCGACTGCCTTGATGTCGCCCATGTTGTGGCTGATGAGGAGCACCCCGGCGCCCCGGTCGCGCACCTGCTCGATGAGGTCGAGGAGCTGGTTGGTCTGCTCGATGCCCAGGGAGGCGGTGGGCTCGTCGAGCAGGAGCAGCCTGGGGGCGCTGAGGAACGAGCGGGTGATCGCGACGACCTGCCGCTGGCCGCCGGACAGGGTGGCGAGCGGCGCACGTACGTCAGGGATGCGGATGGACAGGGTTTGCAGCAGCTCGCGGGTGCGGCGCTCCATCTCCACCTCGTTGAGGATGCCGAGCTGGTGGATTTCCCGGCCGAGGTAGAGATTGCCGACGACGTCGAGGTTGCCGCACATCGCGAGGTCCTGATAGACGGTCGAGATCCCGAGTGTCTGGGCGTCCTGTGGCCGCTTGATCTGAACGGCACTGCCCTGCCACTCGATCACGCCCTTGTCGGCGGGACCGACCCCCGAGATCACCTTGACCAGGGTGGACTTTCCAGCGGCGTTGTCGCCGACCAGGGCGACCACCTCCCCGGCTCTGATCTCCAGCTCGACGTCGACCAGTGCCTGGACGGCAGCGAAGCGCTTGGAGACGCCGCGCAACGCCAGCAGGGGCTGTGCCGGCACGTGGCCACCTCCTTCCGCCTCCGCGAAGGCTCATGGGGTGAGTCCGGCCTTGTCGCAGGCGGACCGGAGCTTCGCAGTGCAGATCTGGTTGATTGTGTACATACCATCCTTTACCAGAGTGTCCTTGATGTTGCTGATCGTCACTGAGACCGACGGGAGCAGGACCGCCGGGATGTTTTTGGTGGTGGGGCTGTCGACCGTGCCGGGAGCGATGGACGCGACCGTTTCGCCGCGTCCGAGGGCGACGGCCATCTCGACGGCGGCGTCGGCCGCAGGCTTGAAAGGCTTGTAGACGGTCATGTACTGGTCGCCCCGGACGATCCGGCGCACGGCCGCGAGGTCGGCGTCCTGGCCGGTGACCGGGGGCAGCGGCCTGACCTCTGCGGCGTTGAAGGCGGAGACCACGGCGCCGGCGAGGCTGTCATTGGCGGCCAGGACGCCGTCGATGTTGTCCGCACCCAGGGCGGCGATGGCGCCGGTCATGTTGACGTAGGCGTTCTCCGGCCGCCATCCGACGGTGTCGTACGACTTGCCGATCTTCACGTTGTCCCTGAGGACGGAGAGTGCTCCCTGCTTGTACCAGTCGGCATTGGGGTCGGTCGTGGCGCCGTTCATCATGACGATCTGGCCGCCGTTCGCCTTAGTGCCCATGGCTTTCAGCAGCCCCTCGCCCTGAAGCCTGCCGACCGTCGCGCCGTCGAAAGTGACGTAACCGGAGATCGGCCCTTGTGCGAGCCGGTCATAGGCGACGACCGGGATACCGGCCCGGTGTGCGGCCTCGACCGTCGAGCGCAGTCCCTTGGCGTCGACGACGGCGAGGATCAGGACATCCACACCCCTGGTGATCATGGCCTCGAGCTGCTGCCGCTGGACCGCTGGCTCCGGTGTGGCAGCGACGGTTGCTGCCGGGCAGCGAGGGCACAACTGCTTCAGCTTCTGCTCGATGAGCGGCCTGTCGAATTGCCCGAAGCGCGAGGCCCCGCCACCCGGAAGCAACACGCCGACGCTGAGGCTGTCGCCGCCGCCCTCGCCGTCCCCGCCGCAGGCTCCGCTCAGGGTCAGGCCGGCGGCAACCGTGATCGCCACAGACGCACGGGTGAGTGCCCCGCGCTTCACGGCCGGAAGGCTGACACCGAGACCCATTTTTGGTTCCTTAGGGAATTTCGCCCCGCTGTGCCCAGTAATAGGTGATTAGTGCCAAGCGTAACCAATGGACCGGTGTCGTCCTGTTCAGGTTCGGCCCTCAACTGGCAGTACCGGACGGTGGCCGGACGTGGCGACGGCGCCGCGACGACCACGCCGAGGCCTTCCTGGCCTCGGGAGTGCTCCTGCACCAGCGACGGTCCGCCGTTCGCAAGACGGACATCGAATCGATCACGACCGCCAACCCAGCCAGTACGGCAACCACCGCATCCTTTCCCGCCGTCAGGAGCAGTCGTACACGAAGTGGATCGTGGCTGTGTGGCGGCTGGGGGAGAGGACGCGCAACTCGGCCTGGGCCCGGTAGCGGCCCTCGCCCCGAAACGTCCAGAGCAGATGTACCCGTGCCTTCTTCTGGCCTCCGGGCATCACTTCGCGCAGGACGGCCGAGGTTGTGCCGTCGCTGCGGACCCAGCGGTAGGACAGGGTGCCCGGTCGGCCGTTCGTGGTGATCACTCCGGCGATATCCGCCGTGCCGTCGCATTCCACTGTGGTGTTGCCGGTGGTGACGGCGGCCTGGTCCGCGGCGAAGCCGGGGCCGGAACGCTGCCAGACGAGGAACGCGATGACCAGAAGCAGCACCAGCGCCGGCAGGGCATGTCGGCGCAGACCTCCTCGCGGATGCCGTGTGGGGGTCGGAACGGCGGCGGCCAGCGGGGTCTCTGAACGGTGCGAGAGAGCGGCGGTCACGCCGGGGCCGAAGCGCAGGACCGTTCCCTCGACACGGTCGGGCCGGGTCTCCGGCGTGGCCGGTGCCACGGCGGTTCGGTCCTCTTGCGACGTGGTGTCCTGCTCGGGTCTCTGGAACCAGTGGCTCCCCAGCACGGTGGCGCTGTACTCCGCCTCCGCGTCGGCGTTGTGGTCGGGTGGGGCGGGCCAGGAGCCGTTTCCGGGCGGGGTGGTGCGGTCGTTGGTCGGGGTCAACGGATGTCGCACCCCCTCGTCAGGAGCTGCTGTGAGGCGCCTCCGTCGGCGGGCGCAGGAGTTGTCGTGGCCTGCACGGCCCAGTAGCAGCCCTTGCCCTGGAACGTGTGGTCGACGGTGAGCGTGTACTGCGTGGCGCCACTGCGGTCGAATGTCTCGGGCGTTCCGTCCGGTGTGCCGAGCTGCCCACTGGTGTCGCCCGTGTACCAGGACACGGTCACGGAGATCGGCCCGGTGCCGTCCGTGGTGATGGAGACGGTGGTCGTACCCGTGGTGGGGCCTGTCTGGCGGAAGCCGGACACGGCGACGTCCTTGACCGCGGGCGCGACGGGCGCGGTGGGGTCGGGGGGCGCGGTCGTCGGGGTGGGCGTGGCCGTCGTTCCGCCGGGCGGCGTCGTCCCTTCCGTCGGGGCTGAGGCCGACGCCGAGGGGCCGTCGGAGGCCGAGCTCTGCGAGCCCGACGGGGAAGGGCCGATCGATCCGGCGGATGCCGAGGGCTCGGCGGGGTCGGCCGACGAGGTCGGAGAGGTGGACCCCGACTCCACTCCGGGCTGCGCACTGGTCGTGGCGAACGCTTCGGCCGCCTGCTCGGCCACCTGGCCGTCGTTCCGCGGCACGCCATACGCCAGAACGATCGCCAGGAGCGCGACCGCGGCCGACACGAGCATGCCCGGTCGAGTGGGCCGCCACATGTGGGTCCGCCCGCCGCCCTCACCAGCTCCCGGGCGCAGGACGGTGCGGGCGGTGTCTGTAGTGGTCTCCGGGCCGGGGCGGGCCGGAGAGCGCAGCAGCAACAGCGCCGCGAGTGCGGAGAGCCTGCCGCGGCCACGTTCCTCCCACTCGTGGCCGTATCCGGCGACGGCCGCCGCCTCCAGGTCCGCGACGAACGCCGCGGCGTGCGAGGGCCGTGCCTCTGGCGACTTGGCCAGGCCCCGACAGACCAGCGACCGCACCGCCTCGGGAACCTCATCGGCCGGGACGGGCGAGTCGACGTGCCGCAGCACGAGTTCGGCGAGGTTGTCGGCCGGGTACGGCTTGTGGCCGGTCAGGCACTCGAAGAACGTGGCTGTTGCCGCGTACACGTCGCCCGCCGGTGAGGCGGGCGCACCCGTCCACTGCTCCGGAGCCATGTAGGCGGGTGTTCCGGCCACTCCGGCGCTCTCACCCGTGGTCACCGCGATGCCGAAGTCGACGAGCTTCGACGCGCCGTCGGAACTGACGAGGACGTTCTCCGGCTTGTAGTCGCGGTGGACCACACCGAGCCGATGGGCGTCGGCCAGACCGAGCAGCGAGCCCTTGAGGATCACGAGTGCGGCTTCGGGTTCCAGTGGACTCTGCGTGGCCAGAAGGGAACGGAGGGACACGCCGTCCACCAGCTCCATCACGATGGCGGCGCCGTCGGGGCTTTCGACGTACTCGTACAACCCGGTGACATACGGGCTGTTCAGGCCTGCGAGCAGTCGCGCCTCCGCGCGGAAGTCGTGGACGAAGCCAGGCCGGGTGTACAGGGACTCGCTGAGATACTTCACCGCGACCGCGATGCCGGTCCCTTCATGCACGGCCAGGACGACCCGGCCGCTCGCCCCGGAGCCCAGCTCCAGCGATTCGGTGTAGCCAGGAACTGCCCAAGTGTTCATCGGTACCCCCTCAGGGCCGTCGTGGTGCCGGAGCCTCCATGGACCTGGCAAGCTCCGGGCCACGCGATGGGAGACACATTTTCGGCCATGTCGGTTGCGGTGGAGCAACCCCCGGTCGCCGTCTCGGGGCCATCCCTCGGTCGTGGCCGAGGAACCCGGCGCGCGAGTGCGGCAGCCGTTCTGAGGCCGTACTCCTGGTGGCACCAGGTGAACTGGGCCCGGGAATCACCGAGCCACAGGCCGGCCACGGCGCGGAAAGCGCCCTGCGCGATCGGGCAGGCCATCGGCAGGGCGGTTCGAACTCGATGGTGGCCGACGACGCGTTGACTCGTACGGGCGGTGCTGGCGCCGCCCCCAGTCGTCGACGAGCCTCCGCCTGTGGGGATGGTGCTGGTTGCGGTGCCGGTGGGAGTGGCTGCCCCGTCGGTGCGGACCGTGTGGGACCGGCAGGCGGTGCGGAGGATCCGGCTGCGTCTGGGACGGTTCGCGGGGGTGCAGCTGCTGGGTGCGGATGTGGCGCCGGCCGCTGCTACGGTGCTGGGCTGGCTGCAGTTGAGGCAGTATCGGTCGCCGGTCACCGGTGGGGGCGTCGACCCCACGTCCTCGCCCTGCCCTCGCGCACGTCATATCCGCTATGCGGCTTCCTGGCCTCGCTGGTGTTCCCCGCCCCGGCATAAAGCGGCCGCCCGCCCGGCCCGCGAACACCGGCTTGACGACCAGCCGCAGCCGGGGAACACCGTTCCTGCTCGCACGGGCCGTTGCCGTGCAACTCGCAGCCGCCCGCTCCAATTCGGAGTGAGAGCGCAGATCCACATGGCCACTTCGAACAGTGCATGCGCCTAGGACGGGACAAGCCGCGTTTCCTGACGGCGTTCCTCTGGATGACTGCACGACGCGGTGGATGCACTCCGCTTCCCTTCTCCCGCGCATCCGCCCAGGTCACCTGTGAGGTCACGAGAACCCGTGTAATGCGACCCCGCATCTGCCCTCTCCCTGGCGGACGCCGCTGCCCGGCGTCACGAGGACAACACCAGGACACCAGGAGGAGTCGATGGAGCGAGCGGAGCACGTACCGAACCGGCCGGACCCACACCAACCGGAACGGCCGACAGGGGAGGAGTCTCCCAGCCGCAGGCGGGGCATGCGCGAAGGGCAGATCCAGATCAGCCTGGGAGTGCTGCGGGGGATCGGAGCATGGATCGGCCAACACCTCGCCGAGTGGATCGCTGGACGGTGACGATCCGTCTCTCGCCTCGCCTCTCCAGATGATGGCGAGGTGCGCACAGGCAGGCCGTTGCCAGGGTCCGGCGGGGTGCACCCCACCGGACCCTCATGTGGTGACACCGCCCGCCCCGACAGCGACCTCGAATGACTCACCTCTCGCGGCGAACAGGCCGGCGGAGGCGGTGTGGCGCAGCTGCTCCACACAGTGGAGAAGTAGCGGTGCATCGGAGCGGGACGACAATGCCGTGCGAGAAGGGCGGCGGGACGGTCGAGCGGCTCGCCGGCCGCCGGGACGGCGGGTCGGCGGGAGCCTTCCGGGACAGGTGCCGCGAAGCGTGAAGGAGATGGTGGGCCTCTGCGGGCGGGCTTGGAGACCGTGACAATCCTCAGCGCTGCTGCTGATCGGAAAGCGGCGGGAGAGCCGCAGCAGGAGAGTCAACTGCCCACCCTGATTTCGGGCGTAGGAACAGTCAGGCTGGATGGATCAGTGGCTGGTCGTGGTGGGTGCGATCTGCTGCATGAGACTGAGCAGGTCCGGAGCGACCCACTCCTCAGCGATCCGGTCTCCTTCGAAGCGGTAGACCTCGACGCTGCGGTAGGAGACCGTCCGGCCCGTCGCCTCGAACTCCTGGAAGGTGCCCAGGTGGGTTCCCCGGAAGTTGACCAGCACGGTGACCTTGTCGCCGGCGCCGAACATGTCCTGGACCTCGATCTTCAGGTCGGGGAAGGCGTCCAGCATGATCTTGCTGCCCATGCGCCATACCTCCCGGCCGTGCAGCGGCTCAGCGACGCCGGGGACGTTGGCGATGAAGTTCTCCGTCAGCAGCTCCTGCGCGGTATCGAGGTCGCCGCTCTCCATGCACTGGTATGCCCTGCGCATGAGGGCCACGTTCTTGTCGATGGTCGTGGTCATCTCGATGTCCTTCCGAAGTGGAGGCCCGGGCACGTTGATTGCTCGGCCGATGTCCTCCACTGAAGACCATGACGTCGCGGCAAGGTCAAAGGGATCTGTGCGAAGCCGCCCGCGACGGGCGACGCCTGCCGTGGTCCGTCGGCAGGCGCACAGACTTCTGTCCTTGACCTTGCCGCGGCGTCACGGTTTTCACTGGACTCATGAGAATCGGCGAAGTCGCTGTCCTGGCCGGGTTCACCCCGCGGGCTGTGCGGCACCACCACCAGCGCGGACTGCTGCCCGAACCTCCACAGCGCAGCAACGGGTACCGCGCCTACGGCATGAGGGAAGCCGTCCTGCTCGCCCGTATTCGGCGGCTGACCCTGCTCGGACTCGGACTCGGACTCGACGAGGTACGGGACGCCCTCGCGGACACCGAAGGCCGTGATCTGACCGAGGTCTTGGGGGAGTTGGACGCCGACCTGGCGCGCCAGGAGGTGGTGACCCGTCAGCGCCGGACGCGGCCGGCCCCGCGGCTGGTCCAGGTTCAGGCCGGATCCCTGTCCCCTGAGGGACCGGTGCCGCCTGAGCTCACCGGCCGGCTGGCCGCTCTCGGGGACGTCAACGGCTCACCGATGGCCGTGAAGGACCGCGAGCACCTGGCCTTCCTCGACGCCGCGATGCCCACGAACGGCGGGCGGCGCTGATAGCGCTGCAGGGCATGCGGCAGCACGCCGCACAGGTCTACGGCTTGTTCGACGGCCTCGCTGGCCAATATCCGGACGACCCGCAGGTGACCCGCGTCGCTGCGGCGCTGGAGACCTTCCTGCCCGATGGCCTGGCAACGCGCGCCCCTGGCACATGCGCCCCGGCCTGGCCGACGCCCTCCACGAGGACCTACGAGGACCTCGACCCGGCTCAGGCCATGGCTGTGCGTCGCGCCCTCGAACTCGTCCAGCAACGACAGGAAGAACCGGCATGACCACTACGCCCTCCGCCACACCCAAGCACGCCTCCTCACCCGCGCTGCGGTTCCTCGCCCACGAGGGCCGGATCATGGAAAGCCTGATCCGGTGGATCACCCGCCGGCCCCACGGCACGGACGGCGCCGACGCGGTCTTCACCCACGGCCGGGACCAGGCCGCCATGATGTACGGCCTCACATTCGCCTGTGTGGTCGAGACCGTCGCGCTGACCTATCTCCTCGCCAGCTGGCCCGTGATCCACACCATCATGCTGGTCGTGGACGTCTACACCGTCCTGTTCGTCCTCGGCCTGCACGCCGCCTCCCGCACCCGACCACACACCCTCGCCGGCCACACCCTGCGCATCCGGCAGGCCGCCAACGTCGACATCCACCTACCCCTCGACCAGATCGCCTCCATCCGCCGCGAGACCCGCTTCACCCATCAGAAGAAGGACGGCGAGCTGAACCTCCCCATCGGCTCGGAGACCTCCATCACCCTCGAACTCGCCGAACCGGTCGACGTACCGACGTTCCTTGGCGCTGTCCGACTCGTCACCCTGATCAGGCTGCACGCAGATGACCCCAAGGCCCTCTACGACGCCCTCACCTGTGCGCGAAACCCACCCGCACCCACCCCGGAAACCATCCCGCAGCCCTGACACGACACGGAACTGCGCCTCGTAGCGCCGTCCATGTACGAGAGGCGGTGATACTCCGGACTGGATTGGAAGAACAACCGGGCAATCCGTCGGAGCCGCTGGCGGCGCACGGGGTGGTGCTCGATCTGAGTGCGCGGCTGCGGGGGAAAACTGACGATGCGACAGTCTCATGCGGATTCCGGGTCAGGCCGGGAGGTCGTAATTACGATGGCGCGTCGGAGTGAGCGCCTACTCCGGGAACGGCCGCAGGCCGATACGTGCGTGGATTTCGGTGCCGGTCCGGGTGTGTGCGCGTCTTGCAAGATCCTCGAAGTAAACTGCGGTCCCGGCACCGTCGATCTCCCGCTGGGTGGCGATGTAGGGGGCGAGCGCCCGCCACATCGCCAGGACCGAACCCCCGTACGCGCCGAGGATCAGATCCTCGTCGACGACCCGGTGCGCAACGAGTTTGCCGAGGTCGTCGAAGAAGAACGCGACCTTGCGCACCTGGTGCTTGATCGGCTCCGGGAGACCGGTGAGCCCGCCACGGGGATCGTGCTCCATCGCGAGACGCTCGTTGATGTACTCCCGGCAGACGGTCCATTCCTGGGTTCTCGTCTCGCTGAAGCTTTCCAAGACTATCGGCAGGATGTTCGCGCCCCTCATGAGTGTGAGCTGCCGGTACGCGGTGGCCGCCGAGATCAGCAGCGCCAGGAACGAGAGTGCAAGAGCGGCCACGGCCGCGAACTGCTGGTCCATCCGGGGCCCTTCGAGGCGGAGGCGGCCGAACCATCACCCAAAAATAGCGCAAACATGCACCATCCTGTCCAGAACGTCGAAAGGCAGGGGATCGAGGTGGCCGGTAAGTGAAAACGACTACGCACGAACGCCACGCTCGATCAGCGAACTCACTCCAGGAGAGCCACACCCTTTCGAATCGGGCAGGAGGAGGAGCCCGAAAGGGAGGGGCGGCACGGGGGCATGTCAGTGCGTTCGTGCACGATCTTGGGCCGCGCAATTGTTCCGTTGCGGGATCGTCCTTGTGCCGCCCTTGGTCCTGTTGCGGGGTTGTCAGTGGGTCTGAGTGTGCAGGCTCCGTGTCAGGGTGGGGATCACCACTGTCGCCGGGACGAGGTGGAGCCCGAGGAGGGCGGTGGTGGTGACGGTGTCTGCCCCGAAGAGGAGGGGCGGGACCAACGAGATCGCGGTCAGCGACACTGCCGTCCACATGAATCGCTTGGCGGGGCGGGCGCTCCACCGGAGAAGTGCGACGGCAATGACGATGCCCACGGCCGAGAAGCAGCCGCTCACCACGGCGAAGGCAGACAACGGGATCGTCTCGCCGCGATCAAAGACCGCGAAGTCGACGCCAACAGCCTGGGCGAGTGCCGCGGTGAGGGTGGTGGCCGCCATCGATGCGAGGGTGGCGATGCAGCCGGTGCCGACGAGCCGGCGGAGTCGGTGCGTGTGGTTGGTGCGGCCTGGTGCCGGGTCTGCGACGGCCCCGGTGTCCTCCATGCTGTTCATGCCGTTCCTCCATCATTCGGCGGCCGGCGTTTGGGGTGTTGACCGGCTGGTGACGGTCCTGGCCCTGGGGGTGAGAATGCGTACTCTCGCCGTGCGTCGACCGGGGTTGTGCAGGGCGCGGGCGCCGGTGCCGCGGAGATAGAACCCGGCGCCGCGCCCGAGGACCGGCCCGGGCGCGCCGTCGCGCAGCTCCAGCTGTATCCGTCCGCGGGTGACGACGCCGAACGCGTCGTGCCACTGCGCCGCAGTCACCGCGACCCGCCCGCCCCTGCGCAGCGTGAGCGTCCGCACCGGGATTACTCCGTGCCGTCGACCGGCAGGCGCTCCGGCAGAGCGAGCCGAGGGAACTGGTCGTCGTGGAACGTGATGATCTCGGTGATCGCCCCGTCGGTGACGCGCAGGACGTCGATCGTCAACGGCAGGTACGCACCCTCCCGCTCCTGCCAGAGGTAGAAGGCGACGGCGGGCTGCCGGTTCACGGACGTGGGGACGGCGCGCAGGCCCTTCATGCTCTCGAAGCCGTTCTCGACCCAGTCGTTCACTACCGCGTCCCGGCCGATGTACAGGCCCGGCGTGGGCGGCATCGAGCTGCGGACGTCGTCCCGCAGCAGTGTGGCGAGCCTGTCGACATCCGTGGCCACGCTGGCGTCGGTGTAGCGGCGCACCAACTCGCGTGTGTCGGCGTCCTGTTCGCCGCCGGTCCAGTCCTGCCGCTCGGCGGGCAGGTGCTCCCGCAGGCCGGCGCGGGCCCGCTGCAGCGCGCTGTTCACGGAGTTGACGGAGTCCCCGAGGAGTTCCGCGACGTCCTTCGCCGGCCAGCCGAGCACGTCCCGCAGGATCAGTACGGCCCGCGGGCGCGGCGCGAGGTGCTGGACCGCGACAAGGTACGCCAGCTCGATCGTCTCCCGCGCGACGGCGAGGGCCTCCGGCTCGTCCGCGTCGCCCGCGGCCAGCTCGTCGAGCAGCCGGTCCGGGTAGGGCTGCAGCCACAGCACCTCGCCGCCGGTCGCGGGCTCCGGGCGGCGTTTGGCAAGCAGGTCCAGGCAGGCGTTGGTGGCGATCCGGTACAGCCAGGCACGGAACGTCGACCGCCCCTCGAAGGTCTCCCGCCGCCGCCAGGCACGCAGGAACGTCTCCTGCACGGTGTCCTCGGCGTCCTCGAACGAACCGAGCATCCGGTAGCAGTGCACGTGCAGCTCCCGTCGGTGCCGCTCCGCCAGCCCCGAGAACGCCGGCTCGTCGACCTCGCCCAGCCCGCTCTTGCCCAGATCGCTCACGCCCAGCTCCTCCAGCCACGTGTCCGCACTCATCACGTCATCCTTCCGCCTCGTCGTGTCCCGTCGTAGGTGTGACGGGTGCGGGCGCGAAAACTCATCACCGGGGTCGACCGGCATGGCTGAGCGTTTCTCGTCCTTGGCAGGCCGGGTCTTCCACGTGGTGGAGAACGAGGACGGCCTGCGCCATTGCGGCCGTCCGGGAGGGACTGCAGCGCAGCGTGGTCAGGACTTACCAGGTCTTGATGGTGGCGACGGCGCGTTCGCCGCTGCAGCGGATCCGTGCGAGGGCCTGGTTCACGGCCCCGGTGCCGGCGCGACGGATCTGGTCGGCAGTAGCCGTCGCGAGGCTCCGGACGAGGCAACGAAGACGGGCGCGCAGCCGTTCTCAGGTGGTGCCGCTCCGTCGCACGGCGCCGACCATGGCGACGGGGGTCACCGGCAACGTCACTCGGAGCAGGCTGACGCCCGCTTCCAGGCTGTTGGCACCGGGCGCGGCCGCGCGCAGGTCGTCGCCCAGGGCGCAGGCGAGCCGTCCTGGCCCGGGCCCAGCAGGACGCGATCGGGAATCGGCGGCTGATCTCCAACCAGCTCCGGTCTCTGCTGCGCGAGCACTACCCTGCAGCACTGGACGCCGTCGCTACCTGGACCAACGGCCTGTGTCGGCCAGAGGCCGAACGTCTCACCGCCATCGCAACTCAACTGACCACGGCGCCAACACCGAAGCTGCACGACGAGGGACATTCAAGGCCTGTGGATCGGGGTGTCACGCGGCTTGGTGTCACCTCCTGATTCGCGGGTCGTTCGACGCGTATCGTCCGAACATGGACACAACTGCTTCACCACGCGTCCTTGTCATCGGGCTTGATCCGTATCGGGTGCCCGGGCCGTGGGATCCCGAGCCGGTAGTCAAGGCGATTGAGGCGGGACTGACCAAGTTCGCCGAACATGGTGTGGGCGTCGAGATATGTCTCATCGGCATGGATGGTAGTGACGACGTGGAAGCGGTCGTCGCGAGTGCGTTGCGAGCCCATCCGTGGGAGTGCGTCACTGTCGGCGGTGGCCTGCGACACTCAGACGATCAAGTTGAACTCCTCGAGCGAGTAGTCAACCTGGTGCGGCGGCACGCACCCGATGCGGCCATCGCGTTCAACAGCACCCCAGCCACTACCTACGAGGCTGCTGCCCGTTGGATCGAGTGACGACAGCAAACCAGGTGGCTTGAGCGTCATGTCCTGACTCGTCGTGGGGACGCTCGATGAGCTGGCCGCGCTCGATGCTGGCGCCTGTTCGGACGAGGGGAGCTCAGCCGGGTCACCGTGGCCGGGGACCAAGCCGGCCGAGGAACCAAGGAACAGCTTGAGTACGGGCACGAAGTCCCCGTGCGCGTGGCTCGACGAGCAGCCGACGGTCGTCCTCCTGCGCTGGTACCGAGGTGTCCGGCAGATCCATCGCTGACACCTGTACGGCGAGGGAGGCGTCGGGTGGTCCCGGTTGGTTGCCTCTTGGTGGCTCGGGGCTCACCCTCCTGATGCCGCGGGCAGTTCCACGGTGATGCGGAGTCCGCCAGCCGGGCGTGGGGTAAGCGTGAGGGTTCCGTCGTGTGCCTTGGTGATGGTTTTGACGATGGCCAGGCCCAGGCCGACGCCTGCCTGGTCGGTGTGGATGCGCTCGGTGCCGCGCTGGAAGGGTTCGGTGAGTGTGGAGGCCCGTTGTGGGGTGAGCTTCTCGCCGGTGTTCTCGACGGTGAGCACCACGGTCCTGGGGCGGACGCCGGTGTGGACCCAGACGGTGCCCTGTTCGGGCAGGTTGTGGACGATCGCGTTGTGTACGAGGTTGGTGGTGAGCTGCAGCAGGAGCGCGGGCGAACCACTCGTGGGGGCGATGTCGCCGCTGGTTTCGAGGGCGACGCCGTTCTTTTCCGCGAGCGGGTGGAGCGTCTCGGCTGCTTCCTCTGCGACGAGGGACAGGTCGACGTGTTCTCGGGTGAAGGACCGCTGGTTGGCGCGGCTGAGCAGGAGCAGTGCCTCGGTGAGGTCGATGGCCCGGGTGTTGACGGTATGGAGGCGGTCGACGAGTTTGCCGGTGTCGTGGTTCGGATCGGCGCGGGCGACGTCGATGAGTGTCTTGGAGATCGCCAGCGGGGTGCGCAGCTCGTGCGAGGCGTTGGCGGCGAATCTCTGCTGTTCCGCGACGTGTGCTTCGAGCTGCGCGAGCATCATGTCGAAGGCGTCGGCGAGTTCGCGGAACTCGTCCTTGCGGCCCGGTAGCAGGATCCGGTGGGAGAGCGATCCGGCCGCGGCCGTGCGGGTGGCGTGTGTGATTCGGTCCAGGGGGGCGAGCATGCGCCCGGCGAGGATCCATCCTCCCAGGAGGCCGAATACCAGGAGGAACACCAGTACTGCGGCTGCCGTTGGGGCGAAACCGCGCACGAACAGGGTGCCCGGAGTTACTCGCACCGCCCCCGATTCGTTGGTTTGCAACCACCCCTGTCGCAAGAGGAACACTCCCACGGCGACCAGCAGTAGGGCGCCCGCGAGCATGAGGAATCCGGCGTAGCTGAGGGTGAGTTTGAGGCGGACGCTCAAGCCATGCTGTCTATCCACGGTCACCACCCCCATGCCCGGAGACGGGTGTTGTGTCGATGCGGTAGCCGATACCCGGCACCGTGGCGATGATCCAGGGTTTCCCAAGGCATTTGCGCAGGGCGGAGAGCGTGATGCGTACGGCGTTGGTGAACGGGTCGGCGTTCTCGTCCCACGCGCGTTCCAGGAGCTCTTCGGCGCTGACGGCACCGCCCTCGGCGGCGACGAGGACTTCGAGCACGGCGAACTGTTTGCGGGTGAGCGCGACGTAGCGGTCGTCGCGGTAGACCTCTCTGCGGAACGGGTCCAGGCGCAAGCCTGCGATCTCCCGCACGGGCGGCCTGTTGTGGGCGCGTCTGCGGTCGAGTGCCCTGAGCCTGAGTGCGAGTTCCCGGAGTTCGAAAGGTTTCGTGAGGTAGTCGTCGGCGCCGAGTTCGAACCCGGAGGCCTTGTCGTCGAGCCGGTCGGCGGCGGTGAGCATGAGGATCGGCATGCCGCTGCCGGAGGCCACGATGCGTTTGGCGATCTCGTCGCCGGAGGGGCCCGGGATGTCACGGTCGAGGACGGCGATGTCGTAGGTGTTGATGCCCAGCAGTTCCAGGGCGGTGTCGCCGTCACCCGCGAGATCGGCGGCGATCGCCTCCAGGCGCAGCCCATCGCGGATGGCCTCTGCCAGAAAGGGCTCGTCCTCGACGATCAAGACACGCATGAATCAAGGCTATGAGCCGGCACATATCGTCCGCGTATCGACAATCGCATACGTGCTGGCAATACCCGGTTGTTCTCACTGGCGGTATGTCTCGAACCCGGCCCTGAGCACGAACAACGTCCCGTCGGGTTCGCTGGCTGGTTCTCGGCGGCCTGCTACTGAACTTGAATGCGTGATGTCGGGCTGCGGCAGCTCCAGGAACTGCATGGACCAGCGTCGGCCTCGCGGGCCAGGATGGGTGGATGGTCGAGAGCGAACCGGATTTGATGACCTTGCTGCGCGAGCTCGACGACCCGGAGTGGCTGGAGTGGCCCATGGGTTACAGCCGTAGCGAAGGTGTTGTGCCGTTCGGACGTCTGGTGTCCAGGCTGGAGAGCGAGTTCGGGACGAGCTGCACGGCTGAGCGGGACACTCAGGACTCCAGTGAGTACGGTCGCGTCGTTGTACCCGCAGAAGCGACGGTGTGCGGAACTCGGATCGTCGTGTGCCTGAGCAAGTTCGGGTCTCTGGCTCTCGTGTCGGCCGACAACCCCGGGGCCTTTTTCGGCACAGATGACGCTCAGGCGGAGGGCGAGCTGGACGCCGGGGATCTTGAGAAAGTGGAACAAGCGCTCATCAGCCTGGCGTACGTGGTGGTCCCGGAAGAGCTGCTCAATCTCCGGTACGACGGGGAGAGTCGGCTGCGTCCGTGGGACAAAGATGCGTGGCAGCCCAGCTGGTGGGATCGATTCTTCGGCTTCTTTTAGCCGACGCGTTGGGCGTGGTCAACTTTCGAGGCCCAAGCAGGTTCCGTTCAGGCAGTCGTTGATCACTTGGGGCCGGTACTGCAGGGTCTTGAGCTTGCGCTTCACGGCTCTGGTGATCCGGCTCAGGTCGGCGGCGGCGAGGTGCCCAAGTCGCGCTCGACCGGTCGTTCGAAGGCCTCACCCTGCGTTGCCCTCGGTACAGGCCGGGGACGGGTTCGGCTTCACCTGGCCGGCGAAGTTCGCGGTGGCGCGGATCGACCAGATCCTGGTCGGCGGCGTGGAGCCGAAGAGTGCGTGGCTGTTGCTGGCCACGGGCAGTGACCATCGGCCGGTGGCGGCGGGGATCAGCCGGTGAACGCCGCGTGAGCCGCAGGGCGGTGGCATATCGTCGCCGTATCAAGAACTGCATACGCCCGGGCAACATCCCGCCGCCTTGACTGGTGGCATGTCCTACAGCGAACCGGTACGAGCAGGAGCCGGGAATCCGGTCGTCAGGCCGATCAGTGCCGCCGAGCATCTGGCCTTCGTGCGGGCCCAGCGGTCGGTCAGTCTTCTGCAGACCCGGGCGTAGGGCCGCGTCAAGACCGAATGGCGCAGCGAGTCCCTCGGCTGGTTCGACGGTCGGCGCCTGGTTGGTGCCGGGCTCGCCCTGCACCGCCCGGTGCCGCGGCTCGAGCGTTTCACGCGGGCAGTGCAGATGAGTACCTGGGGGAGTTGGAGGCGCTGCTGGACGTGACCTTTGCGCATGTCGCCGAGGGCCTGCCCACAACGCGGCGGTGGACATCATGGACGGGCGGATCCGCCTGGATGATCTATTCAACGGGGTTGAGTGGTTCGTGCGTCCAGCGTGGATACCACTCGCCCATGGTCAGTCGCTGTCCGGTGCTGCGGATACCAGTCGTGTCGCCGGTGGTAGCGGTGCGTGCTGAGGGCAGGCTTCGAACGCCTGAATTGCCAACCCTGCGAAGCGTCGGGACGCCATGACCTGGGTGGCGGTCGATGCGGCGTGGATCCCCTTGTTGGCCATGAGTATGAGAATCAGGTCGTCCAGGACGAAGTCGGACCGCAGTTGCCCTGAGTCCTTGGCCCGCTGGGCCAGTCCGGCGACCTTTTTCACCGTGTACTCACGGCCCGCGACATCCTTCGCCCCGGGGAAGGTCGACATGAAGGCTTCACTGAAACCCCGATCCCGCGCGTGCAGCTCACAGATTTTCTCGATCACCAGGCAGAGGCCACGCCACGGATCGGGGTCGGCGCACCCGTCGTCGACGATGGTGCGACATGCGCGCAACTGGTCCGCGAACGCTTCGGTGGCCAGCATCTGCTTGGTCGGGAAGTGACGGTACAAGGTGGCAGGTCCGACCTCCGCGCGCCGCGCGATCTCCCGCATCGGCACGTCCAGGCCGTCGGCGGAGAACAGTGCTCGGGCCGCGTCGAGGATGCGCTCGCGATTGTCGAGCGCGTCGGAACGCAGGGTGTGAGGCAACCGGTCGATCACGCTCTCACTTTACCTAAACGGACGGGGGCGTCCGTTAGCGTTCAAGACGTAGCAGCTGACCGAGATCATCGGGGGCACAGCACCGGGACCGAACCCCTGCCGCGCCGTGCCCCCCGCCCGCAGTCGGCTGCGATCGGCGGCAGGCACTGAGCGGGACCGCACTTGATCGGTCCGAGAACATGGGAGACGGCATTGAAGGCAATCGTGATCCAGACGTACGGAGGTCCCGAAGGCCTGGCTGTTGTCGACCTGCTGGCTCCAGTAGCTGCTGCCGGACAGGTGGTGGTCGCCACCGAGGCCGTGGGCGTCGGTGGCGTCGACACCGTGATCCGAAGCGGGGCTCTGGCTGCCTACGGCTTCAAGGAGGGCCACATCCCGGGCAGCGAGGTGGCGGGCACCGTGACCGCGGTCGGTGACGGCGTCGACGCCTCGTGGATCGGCCGGCGGGTGTGGGCCTTCACCGGCACTGGCGGAGGCTACGTCGAACAGGCCCTCGCGCCGGTCGAGGAGATCGTTCCCCTGCCCGTGAATCTGTCCGCAGTCGATGCGGTGACACTCGGCAGTTCCGGCGTGGTGGCCCACTTCGGGCTCCGCCACGCCCACTTCGCTCCCGGGGAGACGGTCCTGGTACGTGGTGCGGCCGGCAGCATCGGGATCATGGCAGTGCAACTCGCCGCTCGCGGCGGCGCCGCCGCGGTGGCGGTCACCACCTCCTCGGCCGAGCGTGGCGAGCACCTGCGACGCCTCGGCGCGACCCACGTGCTGGACCGCTCCGGCGACGGAGGGGAACCAGCTCCGGATGGCTATGACGTCATCATCGACGTGGCGGCCGGCAAGGACATGCCGTCGTTCTTCGACCGGCTCAACCCGAACGGCCGCATGGTGGCCGTGGGCGCTGTCGCAGGCCAGCCACCGGCGGACTTCGGCATGAAGATCATGGCGGCGTTCCAGAAGTCGATGTCCTTCGCCACCTTCAGCGCACACACCGTCACCGGAGCCGACCGGGGCGCCGTGCGGAGCGAGCAGTTCGCCGCAGCGAGCCGGGGAGAGGTCGAAACAGTGGTGCACGAGGTGCTGCCACTGGACGCAGCCGTGCTGGCGCACCAGAAAATGGACGCGGGCGAGGTCTTCGGCAGGATCGTGCTGACACCGTAGTCGAGGGTATCCACGCCTGGGTTGCCACGATCCCTTGCCCAGCCGAGGCGAGGGAGTCCAATGCCGGTGCGTCACGACAGAGTTGGATTCCCTCGCGACCGGGTGGAGATCAGTACCGGGTCGTAGCCGGTGTTGGTGGCATCCTCATGCAGCAGCAACCACCTTCACATGGCCGGAGTGGAGGCATACCACAGGCAGGACGACCTGCCGGCCCGCCGGTGTCGCATCCACCGACGCGTTCTACCACTCGGTCCTGCTGCCTGCCGAGGACCGCATGTCTCTCATCGCTTCGCTGCCCGGCGGCGCCGACTTCGTGTCGGGGCCAAGGCTGTGCTGGACACGGCGAGGACGGAGAGCAGGGCCAGTACACCTGCCGGGCCGATTACGGTCCACGGCGCGAGCTCCACGTACGGCTGGTTCTCTGACAGCAGGCGGCCCCATTCCGCGGTGGGTGGCTGTTCGCCCAGACCGAGGAAGCCCAGGGAGGCCAGCACGAGGACCGTGGTGGGCAGGCGCAAGAGCGCGTTGCGCAGGACGGGGGACAGCACGGCGGGCAGCAGGTGATGGCGGATCAGATATGCGCGGTCGGCGCCGAAGGAGACGGAGGCGAGCATGTGGCTGCTGGCTCGCTCCTGTTCGAACAGTGCCGCAGCCTGGGCGGCGTAGGGCGTCCAGCCGACCAGGCAGACCGCGCACGCGGCACTCCAGGCCGACGGGCCGGTCACCGCGGTCGTCAGCAGTGCGGCGAGAACCGCCGGCAGCGTCGACACCACTTCGGTCAGGCCCGCGCCCACCTGCGCCGCCATACCCAGCAACAGCCCGGTGACGGTGCACACCGACGTCACGGCGAGAGCCACCCCCACCGTCCGCATTGCCCCATGGCCCAATCGGGCCAGCAGATCACGGCCGAGCGAATCCGTGCCCAGCGGATGCGCGGTCGAGGGCGGGAGCAGCCGAGCCGCCGTGTCCACCTGCAAGGGATCGCGGAGCAGTCCCGCGACGATCACGGTGAGTAGAACTACGGCACAAAGTGCGGCGACCCATCGGGTGGAGCGCCCTGATCGATGGGCCGGTATGTGCAGAGCGGGCAGGGCGCCGTCCCGCAAGGCAGGGCCGAGGAGGGCTCGGCGCAGGGCCTGGATGAGGAGGCCGGCCGCGATGCCGAGGACAACCAGGGCCAGTGTCGTGGTCTGCAGGGGTGGGAAGTCCTGGGCGATAGCGGCGTCCAGGGCGAGGCGGCCGAGCCCGGGAATGTTGAAGATCTTCTCCACCGCGACGGCACCGCCGACCAGGGCCACCACGGTGGGCAGGAGTTGTGGGAGCACACCTGCCAGCGTGCGACGCAGCGCGTGCCGGGTGATGTGGCCAGGCGCGAAACCGTAGGCACGCCAGGTCCGGGCCCACGGTTCGTGGAAGGCCGCGGGCAGCGACTGGTCGAGCAAACCTCCGAGCATCGCCCCGGAGGGGACACCCAGGGCGAGCGCGGGCAGCATCATCGACGACGGCCCCTCCCATCCACTGGACGGGAACCAGCCCAGCCAGACGCCGAACACGGTGGCGAGGATCGAGGCGAGGAGGAACTTGGGCAGCGCGGCGAGGACGGCGGCCCCGGTGGCCCCTGTGCCCCCGGGCAGCCGGTGCCGGGAGCCCATATACAGGGTGCGGGCGGTGACCAGTGCGGCGACCGCGATCGTGACCGCGAGTGCGCCGAGCATCAGTGTGAAGGAGACCGCGAAGGCGCTGGTCACCTGGGGAAGGACTGGTTCGCCGGAAACCCAGGAGGTGCCTGCGTCGCCCTGAGTCAGCCCACCCAGCCAGTGCGCGAGATGCGCGAGCGGTCCCTCGTCCAGGCCCAGTTGCTCACGTACGGCGGCCAACTGTGTGGGGGTCGGATCCTGGTCGGCGGAACGGGCCCGCAGGACCGTCAGTGCGGGGTCGTTCCCGGACAGCCAGGGCAGCAGGGCCACCGCCGTCAGCAGCGCGGCCCCGGCCGTGAGGCGGCCGAGGCCCGCGCGCCATCGGGAGGGGCGCATGTCCGCCCTGGCCGACGTGACGCTCATCAGCCGCTACTTCAGGCGGGTGTTGACGTCGACGAGGGACCGCTCGCGGGGGTCGAGCAGCACGCCCTCGACCTTGGCTGCGATGCCTTGGACGACCTTCTCGTGGACCAACGGGACGACGGCGTCGGTGCGCAGGATCTCCGCCTCGGCCGACATGATCTTCTGCTGACGCTTCGTCGTGTCACCCTCCGCGGCGGCCGATTTGATGGCCTGGTCCACCTTGACGTCCTTCAGACCGGCGATGTTGTACACGCCGTCGCTCGTGTAGTCGCTCGCGAGATAGGCGACGGCATCGCCTGTGTCGAGGAGCGTCACGCGGGAGAAGACGAGGGCGTCGTACTTGCCGGCGAGAAGGTCGGCCTCCATCTGCGTGTACTCGCGCACTTCCTGCTTCACGGTGAACCCGGCCTTCTCCAACTGCTGTTGCAGGACGGTGGCGGCTTCGGGCAGTTCCGCGCGGTTGGTGTAGGTGGCCAGGCGCAGGGTCTTGCTCTTCGTCTTGGACTTCACTTGTGCGGTGGTCGCGGCCTGGGCGCGGCCGGTGACGTCGATGCGCTTGTCGGCGGCCCAGGACACGGCGGGACCGAACAGGCCCTGTGCCGGGTCGGCGTATCCGCCGAAGACCGAATCGACGAGCGCGGAACCGTCAACGGCCTCGCGAGCCGCCGCACGGAGGGCCGATTCGGTGAAGAGGCCACTGCCGGTGTTCAGCACCAGGCTGTCGGTGCGTACGGAGGGCACTTCGTGACGGGTCTTCCGGTCCAGCAGCTTCGCCTGGGCGGTGGGGATCCACTCGGCAATGTCGACCTCGCCGCCGCGCAGGGCGTTGGCGCGGGCGGTGCCGTCGGCTATCCATGTCACGTCAACGCCGGACGAATTGGCCCTTCCGCCCCAGTAGCCGTCGTAGCGGTCGAGCGTAGCCTTGGACTTTCCGGTGAGCTTCGTGATCTCGAAAGGGCCCGATCCGGTGCCGACCGGACTGACCGTGCCGTCCTTGGCGTACGCCTTGGCGGACAGGACGGCCAGCGCCGGGCTGGCGAGTCGCAGCGGGAGCACCGGGTCCGGGGTCCTGGTGCTGATGGTGACGGTGTCGGCGTCCTCGGCCTTCACCGTGAGGGTCACATCGCTGAGGACGCGGGGCTTGGCCGCGGCGGCATTCGCGTGGCCGAGCGCGCTGACGACCGAGTCGGCTGTGACCGGGGTGCCGTCCTGGAAGGTGGCCGTGCGGAGTTCGAAGGTCCAAGTGGTGTCGTTCTTCTGCTTCCACGACTTCGCCAGCGCGGACGCTGCGGCACCGTTCTTGTCGAGTGCCGTCAGGCCTTCGGCGACGGAGAGCTTGCTCAGCACAGTGGCGTCGTTGCTGTACGGGGAAAGCGCCTGCACCGGCGGCACGGCGAGAGCGACCCTCAACCGTCCCGTCGACCCGCCTTCGGCATCCGAACCCGAACCCTCCTCGCCGGACACGAAACAGCCGGCCAGCAGCGGGGTGAGAGCAAGCGCCGCGAACAAACGGCGGGAGGGCGTACGCATGGGTGTCCTGTCGTGCGGAAGAAGAGAACTGCCCCGTGTCGACCAGAAGGATCGAAGGGGCTGCGTCAGCATATAAGGCAAGCCTTACTTGATCTACCCCGGTAGGTGAAATCTCAACTACTGGGCCACCGGCATCTTCCATGGCTGGTCAGCGGGGTGGCGTGCCCTCGTTTCGGGGCGCTCGCGCTGGTCGTCGGCTGTGGTCAGCGTTGCAGATCGTCCGGCGGGGTGGTTCTGTCGATGGGTTCACCGTCCTGGAACGGTCTGCACAGCGACAAGACCGTTCTCAACAGGAGCGCCATGTCCACCATCCAGCCAGTGATCGTGACTACCGACCAGGACGTCCGGCTCGGCTTCCAGACGAAGTTGTTCGGCGCTGAGGAGATCTTCCGGGTGCCGGCAGAAGGCCCGGCCTTCCACCTCGGCTTGCGCATTGGCGACACCGACCTCCGGCTGGTGGTCAAGGCGAACCCGGGGTCCGGGGCGGCGCCACGGATCCTGCTCGGCATCGGTGTCGACGAGACGCTCGGCCGGGTGGAGTCGCCGGGCGGCTCGGCCCGCGGCGGCCCCAACGCCATGCCGTGGGACAGCGCGTCGCCCACATCCGGGACCCCGACGGCAACCCGGTGAATCTCACTCAGGGGTTGCCTTCTGGTTCGTCGAAGGCATGAAGAAGTGGGCTGCCGAGGGAGGGCCGGTTCCCGGCGGGACGAGCCGGTTCCTCCTGATACTGAGCGTGGGGTCGACCTCCGCGGCGCGCTGATCAGCTACGGCATCTCTTGGGCTGTTCTGCCGGTGATCTGCGCGTCTCAGGCGGTCTTGGCTGCATTTCTCACATTGCTGCTGAGCCTGGGTGCAGGAACCGCATGCGGCAAGCGGATCAGTCGATCCCGATTGCGGCGCCGACTTCGCCGCGAACGTCGTCGGTGGCACGATTCCCAGAGCGAAGGCAGTGGACATGTATCGACTCCGGTCCGCCGGTGCTGGTCGCGGTGGTGACCCCGCGTCACTGAACCGGAGCATGCGGCGGACGTGCTGGGAAGTGCGATCGTCGGCGCGTACGACGGCTTCGGGGTCGAGCATGAGGATTGTCGAGGCCGTCGTTGCCGCACCAGCCGGAGTCATTTCTCAGGTGAGCAGGCCTCAGGCTCGGGCGTCGATGTGATGCTTCACAGTCGCCGGACGCGCAGCACCCCTGTTGTCCGGTCTCGATGGGGGTGAGGCAGTTTGATGCTCTGACCTGCGGTGCCTCATGTTTGTCGAGACAGCATTGGACATTCCGTCTCGATCAAGATGAGGTATCTGGCCTTGTGTCAGCGTCCGCCGAAGTAGTGGAGAGCGGGTCGAAGAGGGCCCAAATCTTTGGGCGTGGGCCACCGTGCGGTCCTGGCTCGCAGCCTCCACGTCCGCGCACCCTCCGGCGCCGCCGGGACGGACGTCCCGGCGGCGCCGGAGGGTGCGGCTGATCAGACAATGGGTCAGCTGGGGAGGAGTTACCTCAGCTTCTGCCAGTAGAGGCCCCGGACCATCCAGTCGAGCGGCGCTTCGCCGGTGTTCGTGCTCTTCTGGGCGTTGGGCAGGTTGCGGTACGTGAGCTTGTGTGTCCCGGAGCGGACGGTTCGGAGCTTGGAGTGGTCGCCGTCGCCCGGGAGGTTCTTGTAGCGGACCCAGTGCTTGACGCCGCCGCCGGTCGCGGTGTCCTCGCCGACGGCCTCGTCCTTGTCGCTGGCGATCGCGGTCCAGTCGGTGCCGTGGGAGGACTGCGGGTTCTTCCTGAGCCACTCGATGAAGTTGGAGCCCTTCACCATGTCCGTGCACTGGGTCGCCCAGAAGCAGAAGGCCCCCGACCCGGTGCCGTCGTGCGGGGCGCCCAGCGTCACGACGTCCTCGACATACAGCTTGCTCGGGAAGCCGGAGTCCGCCTTGGCTACGCCTGTGATCGCGGCCCGGATGATGAGCCCGCCCATGGAGTGGCCGACGAGGTCGACGGACTTCCCCTTGGAGGTGTACTCCGAATCGATCTTCTTGGCGAGCGCCTTCCCCAGATCCTTGATCTTGGTGTTGACGTTGCCCGAGGCGATGCGGAGGTCGCAGTTCTTGTCCTTCTTGTAGAAGGCGACGCTTCGGACCTTACCCTTCCATCTGCGGTCCGAGAGTTCCCTCTTGGCGTTCTTCCAGGTGCTCTTGCAGTCGTAGGACGCCGTGCCCTTCCAGTCGATCCCGTGGACCAGCAGCACGTCCTCGGTGTTGCTGTTGTTCCGCGGCGGTGCCGCCGCCGCCTGCGTCGGCGTCGCCGCGCCCAGCATGACCCCCAGTGCCGTGAGCCCCGTCACAGCGAGCGCCGTCCCCCGTTGCTTCATCCGCATCCTCATCCCCCAAGTTCCCGATGGCTTCGGCCGGTTATCTGCGTCGGCCCGCCGTCACGCTAGCCAGACATGCGCTGCTGCGGGGCCTGGAACCTTTCAGGTTGCGGACGTGAGGTTCCCCTGCTGTTCGAGAGGTGATGATCAGCTGGTCAGGACGGGTTGACGGGGTTTCAGATTCGTTGGTGCAGCCTTCGACGGCGTGAGACTGGGTCAGCCGTCGCGGATCAGATTTGCGACGGCCTCCACCAAGACCGATTGCCCGAGATTGAGCGAGACGTGTGATCCGATGCCTCGCAAAGACCGGGACTGCCTCAACTGCGCCGAGACGGGACACCTGTCCGCATCGTGAGAGTGAACTTGCCGCGGGCGGTCTCCGGTCGGCTCGCGAGGAACGCGCGGATCCGGCCCAGCGTGGCCTCTTGTTCCTGTTCTGGCATGACCAGCAACCCCGCGCGCGTCGCGAGAGTCGCGACGAGAGAGTCGGCCGTACGGCGCTGCCCGTGGGGGAACTCGGCCTGCTCCGGTGTGCCGAACCGGGCGGGTTCGCCATTCTTCGGAAGGTGCATGTCTGCCGTCTCGGCGCGCCAGCCGGCGGGTGTGTCACGCGGGCCGATGGCCGCGCTCCCGCCGGCCCGTGCGAGCCCGGAGACCCACTCGTCCCCGTCGCCCATGACGTTCCACAGACCTGCCAGGATGCCGCCGGGCGCGAGGACCCTGGCGATCTCGGGCCCGGCGACGGTCATGTCGAACCAGTGCATGGCGTTGCCGGCCAGCACGGCATCGACAGACGCGTCCGGCAACGGAATCGCCTCCGCGCCACCCGGCAGGGCGCGGACAGCAGGCAGCGAGCGGCGCAGTTCGGTCAGCATCGCCGGATCGGGCTCGACGGCAATGACTTCGGCACCCAGCGCGACCAACGTGGCGGTCAACTTGCCGGTTCCGGCGCCGAGGTCGAGCACGCGCGGCGCGGACGCGGGCTCAAGTGCCCACCGCACCGCGGCCCGCGCGTAGTCCGGACGGTGCTCTGCGCCACCACGGCCACCGGCCCGCCCGGGGGCGCTCCGGCCGAGTGCTCCCGGCCGGAGCCGGCGCATTCGTCGCCGAGGTGACGGACATCCGGGTGTGAACCCCGTCGGATTGTCGATGTAACGACACAACTGACCCCTGCCTTATAGGCTCGGACAACCTGTCACCGACAAGCCCATGGGGGTCTCGTGACACAACGTCCGCTCGCCGGATCATTCAGAGGGTTACGCCGTATCGCGGTCCTCACCGTACTCACCCTGACCGTCCCACTGACGGCCACCGCCGCCGAGGCGCACAGCGGCGTGGAGGCCGCCCCGGGCAATCCCGTGATCGCCTGGAACATCCACGCCCAGACCGCCATCTACGACACCGCCAAGCAGTCGCCCACCACCAGCACCCGCAGCTTCGCCATCGTGCAGGGCGCCGTGTACGACGCGGTCAACGCCGTCGCCGGCCGTCCGTACGAGCCCCTGGTCAGCGCGCCCCGCAGCCGCCCCGGGGACTCCACCGCCGCGGCGGTCGCCGCGGCCGCCCACGACACGCTGCTGTGGCTCTTCCCCGGGCAGGCCGAGTCGCTGAACGCCCGGTACGACGAGGCGCTGGCCGCGATCCCCGACGGCCGCGCCGAGGACGGCGGAGTGGCCGTCGGCAGGGCCGCCGCCGCGGCGATGACCGAGAGCCGCCGTGACGACGGCTTCGACCCCACCGCGCCGTGGACCGTCGGCACCGAGCCGGGCGAATACCGGCTCACCCCGCCCGGCTACATCGGCGTCGGCGCCTGGGTGCCGAACCTGAAGCCGTTCGTCGTCCCCGACGCCGGCGCCTACCGGGTCAAGCCCCCGCCGGCCCTGACCGGCGCCGCCTGGGCCCGCGACCTGAACGAGGTCAAGAGCCTCGGCGCGGCCACCAGCACCGTCCGCACCGAGGACCAGACCGAGGCGGCGATCTGGTGGGACGACCCCCGGATGGTCGAATGGTCGATCACCCGGCAACTCGCCGGCGCGCACCGCCTCAGCAGCCTCCGGACGGCCCGGCTGCTCGCCATGGTGTACGTGGCCTCCGCCGACACCCTGGTCGCCTGCTACAAGGCCAAGGCGCACTGGAACTTCTGGCGCCCGGTGACGGCCATTCCGCTCGCCGGCACCGACGGCAACGCGGCCACCGATCCCGACCCGGACTGGACGCCGCTGCGGGTCACCGCCCCGTCGCCGGAGTACCCGTCGGGCCACGCCTGCTTCACCACGGCGGTCATGACGACCCTGGGGTCGTTCTTCGGCCGTGACGACCTCACGTTCGCCGCGTACAGCCCCGCCTCCGGCACGACCCGCCACTACGACAGCCTTCGGGCGGCGACAGCCGAACTCATGGAGGCGCGAATCTGGGCCGGCGTGCATTACCGCTTCGCCTCCGAGCACGGGCACCGGCTCGGGCTGGCGGTCACCCGCGACGTCCTGAAACGCGCCTTCCAGCGGCGCTGACGCGGCCGTCCCTTCTACCACCGCCGGGAGGACAGCTCGGGACAGCACCGACACCGGCGCCCTGGCCCGTCGCCTCGAAGCCGACAGGCACCGCTTACGGCCGGTCCGTCGCCATATACCGGTCATGCTGCCTGGTTGTTGCGGGCAGGGCGCGACACTGAGCATGCAACGGAGTTCCTCGTGCGACAGAAGGATCTTGGCCGATCTCCTGTCCATGGGGAACTCCATTGCATCAGCGAGCGGCAACGCCGCGTGGTTGTCAGATGATCTGCCGATGCATCTCCACACCTTCGGCTACATCGTCAGGGGTTGTCTCCTGGGCTGGTGGCAGAAGGCCTCCCGTCGCGCGGATGGAACCAACGATCAGGCGACAGTCGCGACGTGAAGACGGGGCAGATCGCCCCGACAAGTCTGCACACCCCGGACCATGACTCCGACCCAGCTGGTCAGCGCGAGGCTGTGGCATCACCGTCCGGCCCCTCCCGGGTCGGATCACGCGCTGCGTTTCGGCTTCGCCGCGGCCCTTTGACATCAAGATCACGGAAGTCCGCAACACCGCTCGCATCACGCTGGCTCTCGATCTCCCCGCAGCCGTCCTCGCTGACCTCTTCGACATGCATATCAACACGGCCGTCCGCTGGGTGCAGCGGGCGAAGAGGGACTGGAGCAGCTACATCGCAACGCGAGCCGAGGACCTCAACTACAGGGGTACGCCACAGCGTTGGGATAGGTGATCTCTGCCCAGGAAGGTCGGTTGTGAGAATTGGCGCGACGTCCGGTCCCGGCGTATTCGACAATCGTCCGGTGACTGATGAGAAGCGTTGCCTCACCCTTCGCGTTGTCGTTCCTGACCCCTCACAGAGGGGTGCAAACGTGGAGGTTCGGGCGCTGGTTGATGGTAGGGACATCCTGGCTGACGCATTTACAGAGGGTCCGGGCGAAGATCCCCAGTACCTCTTGGTGCCCGGCGGCCCTCTCACTGCTGCGTCGGTATCACACGAGGTACGGCTGGCCGAGGCATCGTGCACCGAAGGCTGCTGCGGCGCTCTCTACGTGACCATCCAGCGCGACGGCGACTACGTGCTCTGGGACGAGTGGCGCAATCCTGACGAGGACGAGGTTGACCTGCCTGCCTTCCGCTTCGAGGCTCAGGAGTACCAACGAGAAGTCGAGCGGGCGACCACGGACCGCAGCTGGGAATGGCCGGCGCGGACCGTTGCACGACTGCTGGAGCAACGTCTCCGAGAACGCCCTGACTGGCTCGCACGGTGGGAATGCGAACTCGGGGCCGTGTCCGCCTGGTCCTGGGAACCAGACCAGGTCAACGTCTTCCTCTTCCATCCGGGCCGCTCGGCCATCAGGGAAGATCATCCTTGGCTGCAGTTCCGGATGATCGTCGCCGTTTCCAGTGACGATCCGGTAGACCAAGCTGAACGGCTCGCTGAGCAACTCGTCGCAACTGACCCGCGCCAAGCCGCCGAGGTCTGCGGTGGCTCACCAGAGTTCGCCAGGCAACTCGGTTACCCATGGCCGCAGCGTCGCAGAGCCTGAGCACAGGGAATACCGCGCGTAAGAAACAAGTGGCCTCCGCCAGTACGGAGCAGTCCCAGGCGCTCGCGGCGGCTCATGCGTACTTGGCGATGGCGACTTTGGCGCTGTGTTCCAGGGCCATCCGCTTGGGGTGCAGCCGGTTCCAGGCTCAGGTTTCGGCCTTGCCGTGGCGGGGTGTGTCGTTCACCGTGAACACGGACGGCTCCGGCCACGAGGGGGCGGCTGTCAGCCGAAGTCGTCGGGGATGATGCGGAGTTTTTGTGCGATGCGGGCGAGGGCCTTCTGGTCGGTGGTGTTGAGCGAGTCGAGGACGATGCGGCGTACGGCGCGCAGGTGTGTGGGTGCTGCCAGGTGCACGATGTCGAAGCCGGCGTCGGTGAGTTCGGCGAGGGTGTAGCGGCCGTCGGCCGGGTCGGGTGTCCGTACGACCCAGCCGCGTTGTTCACAGCGTTTGACGACGTTGGACAGGCGGGAGAGCGACCCGCTGGCGAGGAAGGCGAGTTCTCCCATCCGCAGCTTGCGCTGCGGGGCCTCGGAGAGGTGGCTGAGCGCGAGGTACTCGAACAGGGTGAGGCCGTGTTCCTGCCGCAGCGGCGCCTCCAGCTTGGCGGGCAGTAGCAGGACGAGGGAGATCATCCCCGTCCACGCCGCCTTCTCCTGCTCGTCGAGCCATCGCAGCTCCTCGTCGTCCTGGTGTTCGCTCGCGCCCCTCATGGGCCCTCCCGTGCTGGTCATGGATCTTCCCGGCTCTCCGATGATCCGTAATCACTTTATGCTTGAAGTCATTGCGTGCTAGTCTCACTTTACGCGTGAACTCATGGATGAGGAAACGCACCCCTATGGACAGGAAGAGGGAACATCATGAGCACCGTCACCTTCGGCGTCGTTCCGGGCTACGGCGAGAAGCTGCACGAGGCCTTCGGCTACAGCGGGGCCGTCCGCGTCGGCGACCGGGTCGAGACCTCCGGTCAGGCCGGGGTGGATGACGACCTGGTCATCCCCGACTCGCTGGAAGACGAGATCGTCCAGGCATTCGACAACGTGGAGCGCACGCTCGCCACGGTCGGCGCGACATGGAAGGACGTCATCCACGTCAACTCGTACCACAAGGTCGCACCGGGAGATGACGCCATCGGCGACGACGTCAACACGGTCATGGCCGAGCAGTTCCGCCGTCGCCTCGACGGCCGCGCGCCGATCTGGACCGAGACCGGCGTCACGGTCCTCGGCCTGGCCGCCATGCGCGTGGAGATCCGCGTCACCGCCATCGTCGGCTCCGGGAACTGAACCATCACCTCCAGCGGCCGAAGTGTCCCCGGGCCTCACCTATTGCCCATGAGGACGATTGTTCGGCTGAAGCCTCATGGAGCGTTCCGCCGCGTAGGCGACCGCCCTTCACGACCACGTTCTTCGTTGCAGCCACTGCCTGGGATCTGTGCCGCGCGGCAGCTGTTTCGCGCGGGGTCCGGCGAGTACGGCGCGGAGTGGGACCAGGCCCACGAGGTGCGCATCGCGATCGAGGTGTTCCGGCAGCCGGTCCGGTAGCCGGCGACCCTGGCGGTGAGTGCGGTTGAGCGCGCTGTTGTTGCCCCAGAGCGCGACGGTTGGCCCCTGGGTCGAAGTCGGGCGGGTGCGGATGGGGTCGGTAGGCAGTGCGTCGGCGTGTTCGCCTGTGGCGAGGTAGGCCACGCGCCGGGCCACGGACGCGGCATGGTCGGCGAACTGCTCGTAGCAGCGGCCGACCAGCGTGGTGTCCACGGCTGTTTCCACGCCGTGGTGCCACTGGTCGTCCAGCAGATGCTGGAAGATCAGGCGGTGGAGTTCGTCCGTGCGGTCGTCACCGTGTCCAGTCGCAACGACAGCTCCCACCGGGGTAGTGGACCCCGCCTCGCAGGCAGCGTCACTCCCGAAGCTGTGAGAGCGCACATCTGGGGAGCGTGGAAGTTCAGCGCGGACAGCCGCGACGGCACTGGGCGCACGGTCGCCGCGCAGCCGCTGGCGGTCGGCGAGTGACTCGCTACGGCTTGACCTGCACCTCTCCACCGTTGTGGTCGGCGAGCACCACGGACGCTGTGCACGAACTGGGGAGCCGCAATGCGCGTAATGGTGCCACGAAGTCCGGGATCGCGCCTACGGTCAATGCCCAGAGCAACCACGAATGAACACCGACGAGCTTCGCTCATCCGAAGCCCGCCACTATGGCGGAAAGCGCGCGACCGTCGATCCTGCCCCTGGCTGTTTTCGCCGTGCCGGCCGTCGGGCGTTCGCGCCTGGTACGCCAAGTCCGTTCCTGCGCGCGGCCAACTGCTCCGTATGTCTGCGGCAATCAGCATCAGCACTCCAGGTGAGGAGTGAGAAGGGGAAGATCCTCCGCGGGCCCTCCGAGCAGGCGACGTACCACGCACGGCGTTATCGATACGCCAGGCGGCACGAAGGTACCGACGATGAAACGGAGAGCATCTCTCGTCACCGGACCGGCAGCCGCCAGCCTATGTGCTGTCGTCCTCACAGCACCCGTGCCGGCCAACGCAGCCGAAAGCTCCCCTGTCTCGCCCCCAGGAAGGACACAATGAGGCCTCTACGAAGTATGACGGCGCTTGCCCTGGCGGTAATGGCCGCGATCCCCTTCACCACCACTCCCGCATCCGCGGCCCCTCCGCCCTGGAGCTACATCCACAACTCGTACGCCAGCGAAGTCGGCATCGGCGTGGTATACGAAACGAGTGATGGTGGCCCCATCTACGACGCGATCCTGCCTGTAGACAGGCGAACGGACAGGCATCTTGGGTGGGCCCAAGCCGAGGGTTACTACATTGGTCCCGGGTACTGCGCCAACAGTTATTTCCAGAAAGGCGGCGTGGAGCACCCTTACGATCTTCATGCGTCGGGTCAGCTTTATACGCCTCGGAACCTGACCACAACGGACACGGACGGCGTGGCGAGGTGGCTGGTCCACACCTTCCGGTGCAGCTGATTCGCTGAGCCCGACGCTGAAGCTCCTATAGATCGTCAGTTTCTCGCGCCCTGGGCAGAATTGTCGCGGTGCGATCACGCTCGCCACATCGCAATTCTCAAGATCACCGACAGAGTCAAGCGCTGAGCGGCCAGCCCTACACCCTGCCCGAGGACGCGGTGGAGTGGGTGGAGGCACTCGCGGCCCTGCGGCGCGAGGTGACCCACCCGTGGATCTACCCCTTCCGTGAACAGGTCACCCGGGCCTGCGGGCGGGCCGCCCTGGCGCTGCGTGCCGGTGCCCCCGAACCGAGGCAGCCGACGCCTCGCGGCTCTTGATAGGAGGTTGCTTTTGGTGGGCCATGGCCGGAGGGTTCCGCAAGTCTGGACGGCAAGCTTTGTGCCTGGGAACTATCGCCGTATGCCAGCGTGTTGTTGGCCGACTCATCGGAGAGCCGAGGGGGAAGTATGAGGGTGCGTCGTGTCGTATCTTGTCTGGCCGTCGTTTGGTTATGCCTAGGAGTGTCCGCAGTCGGAGCATCGGCGTCGTCCGGGCCGGCTGAGCGGGAGAGCGCGGATATATACCGCCCCCTCCGGTGGGAAAGCTCCCCTGTCTACGCGAACACCGTGACCGGGATGCGGAAGTGCGATGAGGACCGGCGAAGGAAGTACGCACAGGGCTATCCCACCAACCCGACATCCGGTTGTTTCCGGAATGCGGCTGGGTACTACTTCGAATACTGGATCCCAGGGTAGTGAAGTAGGTTCTTGACCAGGGCCAATGGTGGCTCCGTGTGCCATGGTGAGCGGCGTTGGCGCCCGTACCCGGCCTTGTGCAACACGTCTCGGGGCAGGGCCGTACGGCGCCTTGGGCTTCACAGCCGCCGATGCCGCCGATCAGGGTCAGGTGTGCCAGGCGACCTGTTGGGCGGGGTCCTGTGCGGGCCGCCAGACGGGCGCGGAGGGGCCGTCACGGAGCGGGTCGGTCAGCGGTGCCGCGAGGACGGGCACGTCGTGCAGGAAGCAGAACGGCGCCAGGTCTCTGGCGGCCGCGTGTAGGGCACGGATACGTGTCTTGGCACAGGTGGGGCCGGTGCCGTCCAGGACGAACAGCAGCCGCGGGAACAGGGGGTAGCGCCGCCGCCAGTCTTCCAGTGCCGGTTCCTGGATGGTCGGCCAGCGCCCCGGGCACGTAGCCGTGGAGGCGGGCGTACGCGGTCAGTTAGGCGGCGAGGCGTTCGGGGCCCATGGTGGCCCGGTGGACCTTCACGAACGCCCGCAGCATCGACCAGTTGTCGTCGGCGGGACCACGCCGGTAGTACAGGAGGGCGTCGGGGATGACCGCCTCGCCGCTCCCTGTCGGATAGTGGGCCTCAGGGGGATCCAGTCCAGTGGCCGGCACAGGTCGCCGTTGCGGCGGGCGTCCTGGAGGAATGCGAGCGCGGTCCTGGTCACGGTCAGCGCGTGGCCGACCTTCAGCCGTACGGCGGTCGGATCGGACACCGTCCGGGAGGGCCGGCGGCCGCGCATCTCGGGCCACTCACAGGCGAGTTGCACGCCGTACCGGGTGGGGAACCACACCCGGGTTCGTCCGGCCCCTGGCAGGGTGATCCTGTCGACCAGCCCCGCCTCCCGCAGTCGGGCCAGCCGTCGCCTCGTCTGCTCGATGCGTACCTCGGGGGCGATCACCCAGTGCATCTGTTCGGTAGTGGCCATCCGGTACTGGACCAGCACCGCCAGCGCCAGCCGGTCACCCGCGCCCGCGTCCACGTTCGGCATCACGGGTTCGCCCGCTTCCCGTCTGGTACAGCGCCGTTTGGGCGCTGCGCGTACCGGAAAGGCCAGCAGCCGGCCCCGACCATTCGGCATGCCGCGCCACACATTGGGGGCCCGGGACAGGGCGGCGCTTTCTAGGGCTCGGGCCCCACGACGCGCACCCGGCGGGGGAGCCGTACGCGCGGAACCTTTGCCCCGGGCGATGTCGAGAACTCCCGTGCGGCTCCGACGTCACCTCAGGAAGGCACCCAACGGAGGGATGAGGTCATGAGCAAGGTCGTTTCAGGTATCTCGATGTCGCTGGACGGGTTCGTCGCCGGTCCGAATGTCTCCCGCGAGCAGCAACTGGGCGACGGCGGCCTGCCGCTGCACCAGTGGCTGCACCAGCCGGACCCGCGCGACATCGCCCTGCTGGACGAGATGCGCGCAGGGCTGGGGTCGATCCTGATGGGCCGGGTGTCGTACGAGTTGGCGGAGGGCGACGGCGGATGGGGCGACGGCGGGCCCGCCGGACCGACGCCATGTTTCGTGCTTACCCACAAGGCACCCGACCCGGAGACGGTACGGGCCCCATCGGTCTTCACCTTCGTCACCGACGGCATCCACGGCGCGGTGGCCCAGGCGAAGGCAGCGGCGGGCGGCAAAGCGGTCGCCGTACACGGCGCGAGCACGACTCAACAGTGCCTCGCGGCCGGGCTGCTGGACGAGATCCAGATCCATCTGGCACCGGTCCTGCTCGGCGGTGGAACTCGGCTGTTCGACCACCTGGGCGGGCAGTACCGGCTGGAGCGTACGAAGGTGATCGAGACGCCGAACGCCACCCATCTGCGGTTCAGCGTGATCCGCTGACCGGTTCCGTGGCAACAGCGAGGGCAACTGCCGTGAAGGTCTTCGTGATCAGGCTGCGCAAACGATGATCGACTTCGTAGGGCACGGCAGCGGAACCCGCCATGGACCTCGGGACAGGGTCGTTCCTCCGGTACGACCGTTCCCCTCACAGTGATGATTGTCGAAGCGTCAGTTTGAATCTTGCCGTAGCGGGATGATGCCTTCGGTGGCATCACCCTGTGGGCCTGACTCATCCACTCACTGACGCTTCGGCTGTCCGCCTTCGACACCGAGGCGTAGAAGCAGCGCAACGCGGTCGAGCGATGCATGAGCCGGTTCAAGCAGTGGAGGGGTCTGGCCATGGGAACGGACAAGCTCGCCATCGCCTGCCAGATGGCGTGCTACGGCGCCGGCCTCCTCATCCGGGCCCGGGCACAGAGGCGTCGGGCCGCCTGACTTGGAGAGGCACCTTCTCGGCCCAGCGTGGCAGCATGCGGCAATGGTCTTGCGACACCCCGACGGCGACTACACGATCACCGCGATGTACTCCGTGCCCGACGACGCCTGGTATCTGGAACTGGATCTCGTGGCCAAGCAACAGACTCTCGTGACCGCGATCGTCCCCGACGAGCATCCGGCACGGGAACCCACAGTGTGCTTCAACCCGCACGCAGGGCACGCTGACGTCCCGTACGAGGTCATGCGCTGGTTCATGCACCAGGTCGATGAAGAGATCCGTACCGCCCGTGCCTGGATGAGGCTGAGACCGGAGCTCGTCGAGATCATCTACCAACTCCGCCAGGAGCACATGGGCGTCATCGACGATGACGACTTTCCCCAGATTCTGGCGGACGTGCGCACCACGGTCTCCGAGGAAGATCTCCCCGACGTTCTAGAGGCCGCCTTCGGGCGGAATCCTGACGGCACCACCGTGGACCATCCGCAAACGCCCCAGCCTGTCGAGGTTCAAGGAGACAGGGCCTAGGGTGCTGTCGGCGTGGCGATCCGTCCCGGACGGCCGACTGGGTGCGTCAGTTGTCTTCGCCGGTGGGCGACGGGTTGTTGCTCTCGCCCACCGGGACGGCACACATGCGGTTGAACGCCTCGACCAGGGCGGTCATGTCGACGCTCGGATCCAGCAGCCACTGCAACTGGATGCCGTCGGACACCGCGAGCAGCAGCCGCGCCATGAGCTTTGGATCGACGTCCTGGCGGATCTGGTCGTTCTGTCGGCCCTGTTCCAGGCCCTCCTGGATCCGGGTGCTCAGGTCCGTGTACCGCCGCTTGAAGAAGGCGTGGGCGGGATGGGCCGGATCCGAGGCGGCGGCGGACAGGGTCACGAACAGGTCGACCAGACCCGGCTGTCGGGCGTTGTGACCGACCGTCCGGGCCACCGCCTCGCCCGGTGACATCACATCGGCGGCCGCTTCGGTGTCCAGGGCGTCCCGCTCGGCCAGCACGGCCAGCAGGAGGTCCTCCCGGGAGTCGAAGTAGTGCAGCACACCCGCCTGGGACATGCCCACGCGGTCGGCGATCTCCTTGAGCGAGGAGCCGCGTTCGCCGTGCTCGCTGAAGACCTCCAGAGCCGCACGCAGGATCTGCTCGCGGCGCTCAAGGCCCTTGCGGTAAGGGCCCCTGGGCTTGCGTGGTGTGCTGCTCACGGTTCGACCGTACTTCACTCATGGACGGGGAGGGTCGCGGGGGGCGCGGGGCGCGATCATGACGACCGCGGTACGGCGGCGGTCAGCGGGAGAACGGCCGCCGAACGCCCCACCCGAAGCTGGTGCGGCCCGGATCGTGCGGCCCAGCCGGCCGGGGTCCAGAGGCTGAGGGCCTTTGCGGGCACGGTGATCGTGGCGATCACGGACTCACTCGCGCTCGCCTCGACCGCGGCGAACCCGACGAGGCGCCGCGGGTGGTCGCCGTCGACCGGATCCAGGTAGGCCTGGACGACCTCGCGGCCCGAGCGCTCCCCGGTGTTGCGGAGCGTGACCCGAACCGTGAGTCCGCGTTCCATGTCGCCGGTGACGACGAGGTCCTGGTAGTCCCAGGTCGTGTAGGACAGTCCGTGGCCGAAGGGGAAGAGGGGAGCGGTGCCGGAAGCGGTGTAGGCGCGGTGGCCGATCAGTTCGCCCTCCGTGTAGTCCAGGGTTCCGTCGACCGGCTGGGTGGACAGGACCGGGACGTCGGTCTCGGTGGTGGGAAAGGTGGTGGGCAGGCGGCCGCCCGGCTCGGTCCCGGTGAGGATGTCGGCGATGGCATCGCCGCCTTCCTGGCCGGGGAACCACGACCAGAGCAGGGCGGCGGGCCGGTCCGCCCAGGGGAGGAGGAAGGGGGAGCCGGCGTTGACGACGACGGCCGTACGCGGGTTGGCGGCGCAGACCCGTTCGACGAGTTCGTCCTGTCGGCCTCGCAGGGTGAGGGTTGTGCGGTCGACGCTCTCGGACTCGGTGTGCGCGTCGCTGCCGACCATCAGGATGACGGCGTCGGCGTCCGAAGCGGTGACGACGGCCGCCTCCAACTCCTCGTCGTCGGTGCCGCGCGGGGTGTCGTACCCGAGGCCCAACAGGGTGATGGGGTACGGCAGATGACGTTGCGGCCGGAAGCGCACCAGGATCTCGGTCTCGCCCTCGGCCGCGGGGAAGGCGAAGGTGTGCGAGGGAGGGTAGAGCACCAGCGAGCCGATGTCGTCGTTGTCCTGGAGCTGTTCGTGGGTCTGTGGTTCGTTTCCGGGGACCTGGAGCGTGATGTGGCCGGGGCCGAGCACCGACAGCCGGTGGATGCCGGATTCCCGGAGTGTGAGACGGGTCCGTACGACCAGTTCCGCCACCTCGTCGGAGAGGAGGATCGGGAACCAGGTGCTCGCGGGGTCTTTGTGCTCCTCGGAGACCACGGTGTTGTCGGCCGTCCGGTACTCCAGTCGTGCACCGGGTTCGCCGGTGACCGGGTCGGTGGCCGTGTCCCCGTCCAGCGGAAGGAGCGCCGCGTGCGGGAAGACGCCCTGGCGGACGGTGAGCTCGACGTTGTCGCCGAGTGCCCGGCGCAGTCCTTCGAGCGGGGTGACGATGTGCTCGGGGGTGACATGGGCGCTGCCACCGCCCTGCGCGGTGAAGCGGACGGCGTTGGGACCGATCAGGGCCACCTTGCGCAGGGCGTCGGTACGCAGGGGGAGCAGACCGTCGTTGCGCAGGAGTACAGAACCGCGGACCGCGAGATCCCGTATGCGGGAGCGCACATCCTCCGGTACCGGAGCGACGTCCGCGCCGACCGTGCTGTCTGTGCCGTCCATGCCGTCGAGTGCCCCGGTCCGCGCGGCCAGCCGCAGGATGCGGCGGACCTTTTCATCGATCACGCTTTCGGGAACCCGGCCCTCAGTGACGGCGGCCAGCAGGGCGTCGCCCCACGGCCCGTCGGGGCCCGGCATGACCAGGTCGAGCCCGGCCAGGGCCGAGTCCTCGGTGGACCTTGTGGCCTGCCAGTCGGAGACAACGACGCCGTCGAATCCCCACTCCTCCTTCAGCAGACTGTTCAGCAGCTCGCCGTTCTCGGTCATCGACTTGCCGTTGACCGAGTTGTAGGCCGCCATCACGACCCAGGCGCCGGCCTCCCGCACGGCGGCCTCGAAGGGCGGCAGATACGTCTCGCGCAGGGTCTTCTCGTCGATCCGGGCGTCGTATGTCATCCGCTCGGTTTCGGAGTCGTTGCCGACGAAGTGCTTGACGGTGGCCGCCACGCCGGTCGACTGCACGCCCTTGATGAAGCCGACCGTGGTGCGGGCAGTGAGGTGCGGATCTTCGGAGTAGCACTCGAAGTGCCGTCCGCCCAGTGGGGATCGGTGCAGGTTGACGGTGGGGGCGAGCAGGACGTGAATGCCCATTTCCCGCGCCTTCAGGCCCATGAGGCGGCCGGCCTCGTATGCGGTGTCCTCGTCCCAGGCCGCGGAGAGTGAGGTGGGGCTGGGGAAGAGGAGGGAGGGGGCCGCGGTGTCGCCGAAGGCGGTGCCGCGAGGGCCCACGGGCCCGTCGGACAGGGCGAGGGAAGCGAGGCCGGCGGCGGCGACCGGTGTCAGGGTCCAGGCGTCGCCGCCGGTGAGCAGGGTCACCTTCTCCTTGAGGGACATGGCGTTGAGGCGCCGGGTGAGATCCGCTTCGTCCACCGTCTGTCGACGAGTCATCGGCTGTTCCTGCCTTTCGGGGGGATGGGGTCTTGGATCCGGGGCTGGCGCTCGGGGCGGTGGCCGGTGGGGGGCAGCCTTGGAGGGAGGGCGATCAGGAGGCGGCCACGGCTGTCTCCGGTTCGATGTCCTGGGCGCGCTTGAGCCGGGGGATCAGGGCGGCGGCGAGGAGTCCGAGGAGTGCGAGGCCGGCGCCGAGCAGCATCGCGTTCTTGAAGGCGACGTCGTGGTAGAAGCGGGTGCCCTGGTAGACCGTGCTGTTCTTGGCGAGGATGACGTAGACGAGCTGTGTGATGACGGTGGTGAACACGCCCTGGATCATGCCCTGGAGCCCGTTGGCGGTGGCCTGCGCGTCGGGCGTCACCGCTTCGATGATCAGGACCGGTACCGAGGACACGATCAGGCCCAGGGCGATGGCGGACACGGTGCCCAGCAGCATCAGCTGGGTGTCGCCGTAGTGCCATTGCCGCTGAAGGAGGAAACCGACGGCGGCCAGGGCCGCGCCGAGGCCCAGCGGCAGCCGGGCGTCGACCTTGCGCAGGGCGACGCCGGTGCCGAAGCCGACGGCCAGGATGAGGATGCTGGCGGGGATGCCGATGATCGCGTAGTGCGTGGCGGTCATGCCGAGGCCGTCGGAGACGCCGGGGATCTTGGGGAAGAGCACCAGCAGCTGGCTGATCACGCCGGTGCCGAAGACGGTCGCGGAGATGAGTGCTGTGGCCAGCATGACGGTCCAGACGGAGCGGCGGGACATCATGGTCAGGTCGAACAGCGGATGGGCGGCCTTGACGTCGGTCACCACGTAGAGCAGGACTGCCGCGACACCGCCGAGCATGAAGGCCAGGGTGCGAGCGTCGGTCCAGCCCCACTCGCCGCCCTTGCCGATGCCGTAGGTGAGGGCCGCGGCGCCGCCGCCGAGGAGCGCGCCGCCGAGCCAGTTCACCTTCGTGCGCTCCGCACGGTGCGGGGTTTCGGGTACCACGGTGAGCAGGAGCAGCAGACCGATCGCCGTGGCGGTGGCCAGTGACCACATCACGCCTCGGAAGCCGAAGCTGTCGATCACCCAGCCGGTGAGGAAGGGGCCGCCCAGGGCCACGAAGGCGATGCCGCTGCCGATCAGGCCGCTGGCCGCGCCCACGTGCTTGGGCGGGAAGAGCTCGCGGACGGAGGCATAGGCGAGGGCCGCGATGGGGCCGTAGAAGCCCGCTATGCCCCGGCCGACCAGCAGCATGCCGTAGCTGGTGGCCAGCGCGGCGACGATGTCACCGACGAGGCCGAGCAGAGTGATGGCGATCATGACGTTGCGCTTGCCGTAGAAGTCGGCGGCCTTCACGACGAACGGCGTGATCACGGTGGCGACCAGCGCGTTGACGAGGATGAACCAGCCGATCTCCGTGGTGCGGAAGTGCAGCGCGACGGAGGCCTGCGCGTTGCCGCCGAGCAGGCCCGCCAGCGACAGCAGCTGGGTGGGCCACATCAGGGCGAGAGCGATGAGGGCGAAGCGGGCTCCCATGCCGGCCCTGGGGGCTTTCGTCGTAGGCCCGGGTGTGGCTGCGGGTGAGGGTGTGGTGGAGGAAGTCACGACGGTTTGGCCTCTCTTCGGAGAGAAGGAGTGAGCGGTCCTGCGGAGGGTGACCTCGTCGGGGCGGTGGGGGAGGTCCGTACGGGACGAGCGCCGCATCCGAGGGGAAATGAGCAACAGTGCATCTGCGCCCGGGAATTGGAACCTTTCAATTCCGTGGCTGCCATGGTGGGGGCCGTGCCCCGGTGTGTCACCCCGGCTCGTTGTGACTGGTGTGCCGAGCCGCGCGAGCAAGGGGAGCGGTGTGGAGCTTGGCTCTCGCAGGCCTCTGAACCGGTCGGATCCAGAGTGAACGAGAAGTTCACGTGACGGAAACCTAGCGACGTTCGGGATTCGTGGCTAGAGTTTCAGCCATAACTTTTTTTCGAGTCACCATCTGGATCTCCCGCTGCCTCCAGGGCGCTCTCCTTGTCGCAGGTCAGGATTTGAATCGATTCACGGACGGTGACTCATGATGGCCACAGGCACGCCACCGTGGCCGGGCGCGAGAGTGAGGACCACACGTGAATCAGGAAACGCTTGACCGGGCGGGTGTCGTTGCCGATGTCCGTTTCGAGCACGTACGCGATGCGCTGGGCCTCGGCACCGGTCGCCCCCGGCTGTCGTGGACCACTCTCACGCAGGCCCGGGACTGGACCCAGAGGGCGTACGAGGTGGAGCTGACCGTCCCGGACGGCGATACTCCGGCCGTGAGGATGCGGGTCGAGTCGGCCGACTCCGTCCTTGTGACGTGGCCGTTCGAGCCGCTCCCGGCACGCGGCAGGGCCACCGTCCGCGTCCGCGTCACCGGCTCCGACGGTGAGGTCTCGCCCTGGAGCGAACCGGCGACGGCCGAGGTCGGCCTGCTCGTCCCGGACGACTGGTCGGCCGTCTTCGTCACCCCGGACTGGGACGAGGACCCGCAGACAGACCAGCCCTCCCCGTTCCTGCGGCGCGAGTTCGACCTGCGCGGCCCGGTGCGCTCGGCCCGCTTGCATGCCACCGCGCTCGGCGTGTACGAGGCGGAGATCAACGGCACCCGTGTCGGCGACGACGTGCTTGCCCCGGGCTGGACGGCGTACGACAAGCGCCTGCGCCACCAGACCTACGACGTCACCGGTCTGCTGCGCCCCGGCCGCAACGCCCTCGGCGCGATCCTCGGCGACGGCTGGTTCCGTGGTCGCATCGGGTTCGACGGCAAGACGCGTGCCGTCTACGGCGACCGGCTCGCCCTGCTCGCCCAACTGGAGGTGGAGTACGTGGACGGCACCACGGAGCGCGTCACGACCGACGGTTCGTGGCGGGCCGCCACCGGCCCGGTCGTCGCCTCCGGTCTCTACGACGGCGAGGCCTACGACGCCCGCCGGGAACGGTCCGGCTGGTCGGAGCCCGGCCACGACGAGTCCGGCTGGCGCGGGGTACGTGTCGTCGAACGCGACTTCTCCACCCTCGTGGCGCCCAACGGCCCGCAGGTGCGCCGCATCGAGGAGATCGCTCCGGTCTCCGTGACCACCACTGCGTCCGGCAAGATGCTCCTGGACTTCGGTCAGAACCTCGTGGGCCGACTCCGCCTCACTGTGTCCGGCGAGGCGGGCCGCGTCGTTACCCTGCGCCACGCCGAGGTACTGGAGGGCGGCGAGCTGTGCACCAGGCCGCTGCGCACGGCCGCCGCCACCGACACATACACCCTGCGTGGGCAGGGCACGGAGGTCTTCGAGCCCCGCTTCACCTTCCACGGCTTCCGGTACGCCGAGATCACGGGAGCGCCCGACGGCTTCGACCCGACGACCGTACGCGCCGTCGTCCTCCACTCCGACCTGGCGCGCACGGGCTTCTTCGAGTGCTCCGACGACCTTGTCAACCGCCTGCACGAGAACGTGGTGTGGGGCATGCGCGGCAACTTCCTCGACGTTCCCACCGACTGCCCGCAGCGTGACGAGCGGCTCGGCTGGACCGGCGACATCCAGGTCTTCTCGCCCAGCGCCTCCTACCTCTACGACAGCGCCGGCTTCCTCAGTTCCTGGCTGGCCGATCTCGCCGCCGAGCAGGGCGCCGACGGCGTCGTGCCGTTCGTGGTGCCCAAGGTGGGGGTGGCCGGCGCCGACACCCCGACCGCGGCCTGGGGCGACGCCGCCGTGTTGGTGCCGTGGGTGCTCCACGAGCGGTATGGCGACACCGGCCTCCTCGCCGCCCAGTACGACTCGATGCGTGGCTGGGTGGAGCACGTCGCCTCGATCGCGGGCGCGGGCCGACTGTGGGACAGCGGCTTTCAGTTCGGGGACTGGCTCGACCCGACGGCCCCGGCCGGCCGGCCCGACGGCGCCGCGACCCCGGGCGAACTCGTCGCCACGGCCTACTTCGCCCGCTCCACCGAACTCCTTGCCCGCACCGCCGAGATTCTGGGCCGCGACGAGGACGCCGAGCGCTACCGCGTCCTGGTCGAGGAGATCCGCGTCGCGTTCCAGGCGGAATACGTCACCGGCGCCGGACGGGTGATGGCCGACGCACCGACCGCGTACGCCCTCGCCCTCTGCTTCGACCTGCTGGCCTCCGACGCCCAGCGCGCCCACGCCGGCGACCGGCTCGCCCAACTCGTCCGCGCGGGCGGTCACAAGATCGCGACCGGCTTCGTCGGCACCCCGCTGATCTGCGACGCCCTGACCCGCACCGGCCACGCCGACACCGCCTACCGGCTGCTCCTCCAGCGGGAGTGCCCGTCCTGGCTCTACCCGGTCACCATGGGCGCGACCACCATCTGGGAGCGCTGGGACAGCCTGCTGCCCGACGGGACGATCAACCCGAGCGGGATGACCTCCTTCAACCACTACGCGCTGGGCGCTGTCGCCGACTGGCTGCACCGCACGGTCGCCGGTCTCGCCCCCGCCGCGCCCGGCTACCGCCGCCTGCGTGTGGAACCGCGACCGGGCGGCGGACTCACCCGCGCGAGGGCAGGACTGCGCACGCCGTACGGCTACGCGGAGGTGGCCTGGTCCCTGGCGGGGACGGAGCTGACGGTCGAAGCACTCGTGCCGCCGAACACGACCGCCGAGGTCGTCCTGCCGGACAGCGGCGCCGACGCCTTCGAGGTCGGCTCGGGCCGGTACAGCTGGACGGTGCCGTACGAGTTCGCGGACTCTGAACGGGCCCCGTTGTCCGTGGACATGAGCATCGACAACCTGTTGGACCGCGAGGAGGCCGCCCGCGCCTTCAAGGACCTGCTGATCGAGTACATCCCGGAGGCGGCCGCCTTCATCGACAGCGGGTCGGGGGCTCCAGTCGGCACGACTGTGCGGGCGATCGCGGGGATGGTCCCCGACGGCGAGAGCTTCCTTTCCGACCTGCAAGCCAGGTTCGCAGAACTGGAGGGCCGCGTCTGACGGGCGCGTTCCCAGGGCCTGGCCTCACGTCCCGTCCATGTCGCACGTTCGGGCCGGTCGGCGAGACGGAGTGCAGCCAGGTGCCATGTGCGCCGTCGTTGCGGCCTGCCTCGACGGTGGCGACGTGCGAACGATGAAAACCTATTGAAGTTCGGTATTGACAGCTGTGATCCCTTCTGTGCGACGTCACACGAGGCGACGCAGAGACCCCGTCTGGGGTGCCGACAAGGAGACGCCTACCATGCCCAGTGCCACCTTTGCCCTGATGGAGAGCTGGTTTCAGCAGTCGATCAGCCAACGCGGGCCCATGAATCTTGCGGCGGACCGCGAGCAGGCCGCCACACTTGCGGACATGTACCGGCCGATACCGGGCGTCGTTGACGAGCCGGTCGCGGCACTCCGTCAGGGCTCCTATCTGATGACCCCTGACGGAGCACGCGACGACGTAGCGATCCTCTACATCCATGGCGGCGGGTTCCGCTCAGGCTTGGCGAGGGGTGCTCGTGGCCTCGGGGCGCGCCTCGCCCTGGAAACCAAGGCACGGGTGATGCTGCCGGAGTACCGGCTGGCTCCCGAGGACCCGTTCCCCGCAGGACTTGACGACTGCCTGGCCGCGTTCGACCAGGCCGCCCTGTTGGCGCCCAAGGTCGTGGTGGCCGGAGAATCCGCTGGAGCCAACCTCGCGCTCGCGGTTCTTCTGCGGCGCTCGGCGGAGAAGCACCCCGGAGTTCTTGCCGGAGCCTGCTACTCCGGTGTTTTCGACCTGCGCAAGGGGCGCTTCTCCGAGGGAAGCTGGGCCGACAATGCAGGCTCCGATCTGCTGCTGCCGGACGAGCTCGGCCTGGCCATGCACGACGACTACCTCGGCGGCCACCCGGCCACCGACCCCTTGGTGAGCCCAGTCGTCGCCGACCTGCACGGTCTGCCACCCCTGTTTCTCCAGGTGTCCGGCGCCGAGCGTGTACTCGACGACTCGCTGACTCTGGCCGACCGGGCGGTCCGGTCGGGCGTGGAGGTCGTTCTCGAGGTGTGGCCGAGCATGTTCCACGCGTGGCAGATGGCGGCCGGCTTCCTGCCCGAGGCCACCGAGGCTGTGACCCGCACCGCCGCGTTCGTGCAGCGGGCCATCGACGGCCGTTTCGTCGACGGCGCTGCCTTGCGGGGTGGTCCGGCGAGCCTGGACGACATTCCCTGAGAACAGTGTGCCCGGTGGAAAACCATCGCTCTCCCCGTCATCAACAGGTCTGATTCGGTTCGAGGCCGGCCACGGGTGAGAGTGTGGCCAAGCTCGTGGGCTTGCTCGTCGGCGTGCTGGGCCGTCAGAGGGCGGTTCGTGAAGGAGTGTCAGGGCCTCCCGCAGGCACTCTCGCGGAACCGTCGCGCCCCACGGATAACACGGCCCCCTGACCTGCGGATCTAATGTCGAAAACACCTAGTCGGAGCCGTGGGGTGCCGGGCGAGCCGGCCGGTCTCCTGCCGCACCGTCGGCGGCAGGGTGACGTGCCCCGCGGCTCGGTGCGGTCGTATACCGGAGCACGGCGTTGAGGCTCCTGCCCAGGTGCCGGGCACAGCTGGAACACAACGCTGATCCGCACAAGGCCCACCCAGTCACTGCGGAGCACGCTCTACCGGTGCAGAGCAGCGCCGATTCGGCACGACGAGAGGCACAGTGCACGGTGGCTCGTCCGCTGCCCCCGAAAGGCTGGCGCCGAACGCGTTCCGTGGCTGCGCGCGGCCTCGCTGAGCCGAGCGGGCGCCGCCGACTCCGGTTCCCGCAGTTCACGCGGCACGCCGGACTCGCAGAGCCGCGGCCTGCGGCGCCGTAAGCCCGGCAGGTTCCGATCCTGGTGCGGCACGGCGGAGAACTCTTGTGCCTCGCGCACAGTCCCGTCGGCGCAGTTGTGGGGTCGCTGACTATGAACCCACCTCATACAGACATAACTTACTCAACCGTAACTTCACACCCCACCGATTCCGAAGGAGCCGGCCTTGCGGAAGGCAACAGCGAAACGGAAGAAGAAGCCGCTGGTGATGCTCGGGATGGGCTCCCTCGTGGCGGCGGGGCTCACGGTTCCGGCCTACACGGCAGGGGCATCCGAACCGGCCGTCGGCTGTGACGCCGCGGACGACGCGATCTACGCCCCGCCGGCCACCGCCCCCGGCACGCCCGGCCAGGTCGTCTCCTGCCGCCCGACCAAGCTGCCGCACGTGCCGGGCAACATCCCCATGAACGCCTGGAAGGTGCAGTACAGCTCGACGAACAATGCCGACGAGCCGGTGGCCGTCTCCGGTACGGTCGCGGTGCCGAAAGCCGAGTGGCGGGGTGCGGGGCCGCGCCCGATCGTGGCGTTCAACCCCGGCACGCTGGGCCTCGGCCCTCAGTGCGCCTTCTCCAAGCAACTGGCCGGCGAGTACCAGGACGCGTACGAGGGCGACAACATCTCCGCCGCTCTGAAGGCCGGTTACGCCGTCGCCGCCACGGACGGGGCGGGTTATCTGACTGGGCAGACCCACCCGTACGTCTCCGGCCAGGACGCCGGGTACGCACTGCTGGACGTCGCCAGGGCCGCGCCCGCCGTTCCCGGCAGCGGCCTGGACGGCAAGGCGCCGGTCGGCCTCTGGGGCTACTCGGAAGGAGGCGCGGCCAGCCTGTGGGCGGCGCAGCTGGCGGAGTCGTACGCGCCTGATGTCAACGTCGTCGCCGACGCCTCCGGAGGTGTCCCCGGTGATCTGAAGGTCGTCGCGAAGGCCCTGGACGGCGGTCCCTTCGCGGGCTTTCTCACGGACGCCCTGATCGGCCTGGCGGCCGCGCACCCGCAGATGCCGTTCGACGAAATCATGAACGGGACCGGCAAGGAGGCAATCGAGAAGGCCAAGTCCCTGTGCTTGGTGGGAACCATCGCGAACTTCGCGGGACAGAAGGTCGAGAACTACAGCACGGACCGGCTTTCCCTCGACCAGATTTACGCCCTGAAGGGCGGCGACGGCACCACGTGGGGCGAGGTCGTGGACCGGCAGAAGCTGGGCACAGGCGTCGGGCCGAGGGGCTCGGACGCCAAGCACGAAATTGGCTTCCCCGTCATGCAGTACCGCGGGCTGTTCGACGAGGTGATCCCGACCGAGACCGAGGACGCGACCCGGCAGGCGTACTGCTCCGCCCAGGTGCCCACGCGCTGGAGGACCTATCCGGGCGAGCACTTGACCGCCGACAACCAGGCGGTGAATGACGTCGTCGCCTGGCTGGGCGACCGGTTCGCGGGGAAGACGGAATACGGCAACTGCTGATCCCTGTTCTCCGGCCGCACCACATTGGGAGCCGTCGGCCGGCCGTACGAGCGTCACCGTGCCCGACGTCGGGTGCTCGTGGCGTCCCGCACCCGCAGGAGGGGAGGACACGGGTCGTCGTCCGGCAAGTCCCCTGAGCGCGGTGCCGTGCGCCCACCCCGAACGACGTAGTCGTTGCCGCGATGTCCGCGAGTAGCCAGATTCGGTGCAGCCCGAGCGCGCCGATCGGGAGGGCCGGTCTCAGACACGACGCGAGGGCCGGCCTCAGGCGCGAGGAGTGATACAAGCCCGCCTGGTGACGGCCGCAGACTGTCCGCCATCTCACTCCTGTTGCGAAACCACCGCCACCGGGCAGTCGGAGTGGTGCAGCACCGTGTGTCCGACCAGGCCGAGCTGCGGTCCGAGGTGGCCGCGAGGCCGGCGGGCGCCGATGATCAGGAGGTCGCCCGCCGAGGACCGGGTCACCAGAGCATGGCGTGCGGAGCCCTCGACAAGCGCGCGGTGCACGGTGACGCCGGGGTACTCCTGGGCAACGCCGTCCAACGCCTCATCGAGGAGAGCCGCGGCGGCAACCTCCTCGGCGTGGGTGGCCCCGTCAGGCAGCGGATGCGGCGCAGTCCGGTGTGCCGGGCGACGCCAGGCCCGTACCGCCTCGATCTCGCACGCGCGTACCGCGGCCTCCCGGAAGGCGTACCGGACCGTCGCCGGCGCTGTGACACCGGTGCCGACGCCCAGCACGATACGGCCGGTGGCGGCTTGGCTGTTCTGTGTCCGGCCGCGTACGACGACGACCGGGCAGGGAGCACGGGCGGCGAGGGAGAGGCTGACCGAGCCCAGCAGGAGTTCCCTGATCGGGCCCCTGCCTCGTACACCGGTCACTACGGCACTGGCGCGGAGTGCCTCGCGCAGCAGGGCCGACACGGGATCCTCCGGTACCACGCCCGTGCTGATCTCCAGCGTCGGGGCGCGCAGCCCGGCACGCCAGGCCGCTCCCGCCACGACGCTCTCGGCGAGGTCGTGTCCGGTTACCGCATCCGAGGCGACATCGGGTGTGTCCGCCAGGGCCGCACCCTCGTACCGCTCCCAGAGGGAGGCGTGGACGACCCGCAGCGGCACCCCGTGGCGGACCGCCTCGTCCACGGCCCAGTCGACGGCATGGAGGCTGGGCTCCGAGCCATCGACACCCACGACGATCGGCAGCACCATCGTTTCCACCGCCTTCAGCGTTCCGCGATGTTCTCTCATTCTCCCCTTCCTCGCGGGTCGGCGCGTGTCGTGCAGCATCCGGCCGAGTGGCAGGCGAGAGGTCTTCGGCGGCACAGGGGCGTGGTCAAGCACCCGGGACATCGGCCTCGGTGACGGCGGAGTCAGAGATCGAACTGTCGCGTATTTCTCGTCTCAGTCGGGCCTTCTGTGACTGGCCGTGACCGTGGTCGACGGAACACGGTGGATTGCCGTCCAGTCGACGACGGCACCCACGTCGGGCAGGAGCCGGGCCACCGAGCCGTACGGGCCCCGTTGCCGATCCACGGGACAACTGCACGTGTCGACCAGACGATGCGCCCGACCCCAGCGAGGACACAGGACGTCGATCCGGACGCGCGACGGAGGTCTTCTGCCCGGCGGTGGGCGGGCAGAAGGCCTCCGCGCCCCGGCGGGCACGCGCTCGATGGTGGAGGAGTTCGCCCACCTGGTGATGTGGCTGCTCCCGGGGGAGCAGCCACCGACTGCGGGCGGATGTCCGGTTCGTATGTGCTTCGTAGCGTCATCGGCGTGATGGAGGCACGCACGTTCACCTACCTCGCCGGCGACGCGCTGCTCGACGACGGTACGTACGCCCGAGGCGAGCGGCGGCCCGTCCTGTGAGGCATCGCTGCCTCCGTCGCCGCGGCCGCGCTGCTCGGCCTGGCGGTCGGTGTCTTCGTCCGCCACTTCGCGGGTGCCGTCATCGCCGTGACCGGACTGCTGCTCCTGCCCTCCCTGCTCGGGCCGCTGTTCGGTGATGCCCAGCACTGGGGCGTCCCGGCGTGCCCCGCGGGCGTCCCCGACGCCGCGCTGCTGCAGTTCACAGACCTCGGATGCGACCGTAGGGACGGCCGGCGGCCTCGGCCCCCGCCCATCCCTGCTCCGGGTCGCCGGCTACACGGCGGAGCCGCTGCTCGTGGCCGGGGGCCGTGTGTACGCGTGACGAATGACAGCAGCTCACGTATGACCCGTATGAAGGGACCTTCGTCGTGCCCTGGAACTCTGCGCGTTTACGGCTGTTCCTCATCCTGGTGATCGCGGACCTCCTGCTCTTTGCGGAAGTGTCTGCCCCGGACGCCGACGCGAGGGCCCCCGGGCGGCACGGTGCCGAGATCATCGCCGAGGAGAGCGCCGGTGAGCGTTTGGTCGATCTCAGCGTCTCCTCGCCCGGGTTGGGCGGTACGGCCAGGGTCCGGTTGCTGACCCCGGACAGCAGGGAGCGGCGGGGACCGGGGGAGACGCGGCCCGTCGTGTATCTCCTGCACGGCGGCTTCGAGCCGGAGACGTACGAGACCTGGACCCGTGAGTCCGACGTCGAGGAGTTGCCTCAGCTCCGGGATTACGCCCGGGTGACGGACGGTTGGGCAGCACCAGCTCAAAGTCGAACCAGTGTTCCCTTCATGGGGGCAGCGAGTTAAAGTCACACTCTGCGGATCTTGTACGGAGGTGCCCGGCATGGACAACAACGCGTCGACACGCCGGGGCCGGCCCCCAGGCACCCGGACCGCGGAAGGAGAGCTGACGGACCGGCAAGCGGCTATCGTCCGCTACATCACGGAGTCGGTCGACCGGCAGGGCTACCCCCCGTCGATGCGGGAGATCGGCCAGGCCGTGAAGCTCGCCAGTACGTCCTCGGTCGCCCATCAGCTGATGGCCCTGGAACGCAAAGGCGTCCTGTACCGCGACCCGCACCGTCCCCGCGCCTACTGCGTACGTCCCTCCTGGGCGCCCGACCTGGGAAACAGCGCCGAGCCCGCGGTGGATGTGCCGCTCGTCGGACGGATCGCCGCCGGCGCACCCCTGCTCGCCGAGGAAGTGGTCGAGGACGTCTACGCGCTGCCGCGACAACTCGTCGGCGAAGGCGAGTTGTTCGCCCTGACCGTGGTCGGCGACAGCATGATCGAGATGGCGATCTGCGACGGCGACATCGTCATCGTCCGCCGCATGGACAGCGCCGACCACGGCGATGTCGTCGCCGCGCTCCTCGAAGACGAAGCCACGGTCAAACAGCTGCGCCGACAGGACGGCCGGGTGTGGCTCATGCCCCACAACTCCGCATACGAGCCGATCCCCGGCGACCAGGCCCAGATCCTCGGCAAAGTCGTGAGTGTTCTGCGCCAACTCTGACAAGACAGCCTCGGATCGATACGGCTGCGTCTCCCGTGCGCAGCAACGGGTCGTCAGCGAGAAGGCCGGCCAGATGTATTGCGACTACTTCGCGGTCCGGGACCGCTCCTGGGCGTGTGCAGCCGTTGTTCTCGCGCTGCACCGGGCCCGGGCGTCGCGCGCCTTGGTTGGGACGAAGTCGCGCCATCCCGCGGCGACTTCGTCCGTAGACCGCGCGCGTTGGGGGATGGGTGTGGCACCGTGGTTTCAGGTCGGGCCCGTCACTCCCCCCGTGGTGACGGGCCCGACCTTTCGTGTGCGTTGTGCAGCTCCGCCGCCGTGGGCTCTCGCCTCGCGGTGCGGACGGGAGTAGCGGGCCCGGCGTCGAGATCTGCGACGGCACCGCTCCTGGCGATCCTGCGCGGCCCGCTGTCCGGCGTGTATGTCCGGCCCGACGGCCAAGAGGTGCGCGACCGTCCAGGATCTGAACGCCAACGCGGGCGCGCCCTCGACACCGTGCCGAGCGGTGCGCACTCCGAGGGGCTTTGTCAGTGCGGCCCCATAGCTTTGGGGCCATGACGGATGGATCTGATCACGTGTCCCGGGAAGTTACTTCCTCGCATGAGTCGGCCTCTTGGCGGGCGGAGTGGATGTGCGGTTCCGCGTCCGATCCTCGGCTGCTCCGCTCCTTGAACGGTCACGACGCCCCCGTGGTCGCAGTGGCGACGGCGGTCGTCGACGGGCGTCCGGTTGTCGTCTCGGCGAGCCGTGACGCGACGGTGTGTGTCTGGGACCTGGCGACGGGGGAGCGGCTGCATACGCTGACGGCAGCTCCTGCCGACCTCATGTCGTCGTTGTCGCCCGAGTTGGTGGCTCTGGCCACGGTGGTGGTCGACGGGCAACCCCTGGTCCTCACCTGCCACATCGACGGGACCGGAAGGCTGTGGGATCCGGCGACGGGGCGTTCTGCGGGCGAACTGGCCCTGGGGCTGACGCAGTTGGTCCTGGACGACCGACGCGTGGTGCTGGCCGTCCAGGCGGACCGGACGCTGAGTGTGTGGGACCAGGCAACCGGCAGCCGGCTCGGCGTGTTTCCCTGGATGGTGGACATCGGGGTGCTGGATGGACGCGAGGTCGTGGTCACGTGCCCACCGGACCACCAAGCACAGGTGTGGGACCTGGCCACCGGACGTGAGGTCGGCGAGTGCCTGCCGGCCGAGGGGCCGTGGACACTCGACGGGCGGGACATCGCCGTAACCAAGGAGCAGGGCCGGGCGGGACGTGTGTGGGATCTGGACCGCCACGTGCTTCTGGCAGCCGACCTGCGGGAGTTGCTGGCGGATGCCGAGTACGAACACGCAGTGTCAGCCCTGGCGTCCATGGACGCAGTGTCCACCCTGACGGTCGTCGACGGCCGGGTCGTGGTCCTCGACACCCACTACGAGGGTCCACCGGAGTTCGTCGGCGACCTCGTCCCCGTCTTCGTTCCCCACGGTCCGTCCCCGACCCTGACCCTCGAAGGGCGCAGTGTCGCACTCGCTGTGGGCGTGGACCACGAACTGCGCTTGTGGGACCTGCCGATGAGCCCCATGGACTCCACGGGCCCTGACGGTACGCGGAGCATGCGCAGCATCCCTTTGGAGGCAGCGGCAGGCCAGGAGCTGGTCAAGGGTGGTCCAGGAGACCTCGTCGACCTGGCGAGCCTGCTCTCCGCCCGGACGAACGGCCTGGTCGTTGCCGAGTCCGGCTGGGAGATCCGGGTGAGGGACGCTTCCCGGAGCCTGGTGCTGGGGGACACGCCCGTCTCCCTCGTCCCCGGTCCGGACGGCACCGTCACGGCTGTGCACACGCTCGACCCGCGGGCTGCGGGCAGGGTGCTGACCGGTCACACCGATCGGGTGTGGGCCATCGACAGTGTCCCGGTCGGGACGCGCACCCTGGCGGTCACCACATCCCGCGACCGCACCGTACGGGTCTGGGATCTCGCCACCGGCGAACAGGAGGGTGAGCCTCTCACCGGGCACACCGGCCAGGTGTGGGCCGTCGCCACCACCGTGGCGGACGGACGGTGCGTCGCCGTCACCGCAGGGGAGGACCACACGGTCCGCACCTGGGACATCACTGCTGCCCGAGGGGACGGCGGCCGGCTGCGTGCCGGACACACCGGATCCGTCCTGGCGGTCGCCACAGCGGTCTTTGACGGTGTCCCTGTGGTCGTCACCGCAGGCGCCGACCACATGGTGCGTACCTGGGACCTGACCACCGGCTCGCAGGCCTCCGACCCCCTGAGCGCAGAGGTCTCCGCCATGGCGACGGCGGTGGTGGGCGGAGAGACGGTCGTCGTCACGGCCGCTCCCGACGCCACCCTGCACATTGTGGAGCTTGCGACCGGCCGAGCCGTCCACCGTCCGTTCCCCAGCGGCCACGGCAGAATCCTGGGCATGGCCTCGGCGACCGTGGACGGCCTGCCTGTCGCCCTCACCGCAGGCAGCGATCGCGTCGTGGGCGTCTGGGACCTCACCACCGGACAGCCCCTGGTCGCACCTCTCACCGGCCACTCCAGCCGTATCACCGCCGTCGCCACCGCGGTCCTCGACGGCCGGCCCGTGGCAGTGACCGGCAGCTGGGACAAGACGGTGCGACTGTGGGACCTCGCCACCGGCCGGCAGCACGGCGAACCCCTGACCGGCCACACCGACTGGGTGACCGCTGTGGCCACGGCCACCCGGGGCGGAGCTCCCCTCGCGGTCAGCAAGGGCCGGGACGGGACGATACGTCTGTGGAACCTGTCCACGGGACAGGAGATCCGCGACGCCCAGGCCGCGGGGTCGGGCTCCGGCAACACGCTGGCGGTCTCGACGATGGCGGACGGACGGCTCGTCGCGGCCTTCGGCGACGACCGCACCGTGCGATTCCGCGATCTCACCGCAGGGCGCCCAGCCGGTGCCGACCACCCGCTCCCGTTCCCCGTGCACTCACTCGCTGCAGCAGCGGGCGGGCGCGTCGCCGTCGGGTTCGGTGACGAGGTCGGGGTGCTGTCGAGGGCATCCTGACAAGCCAGGGGCCCCGCCAGGGGAGCGACGGTCTTCGCCGAGCAGCAGGTGCCGCCTCCACACGGTCCGTCGGCAGGACGGACAGACGGGACGCGGGGAGGGGAACTGGTGGCCGTCGTCATCGTGCTGCGCCGGACAGGGCGTTCGCGGCGCGGTGCGGTGCGCCGCCGCGCGTCCGGCGACATCGAAGTGGTCCTGCTGGGCCCGGATCAGGTAGCCGTCGGGCAGGAATGGTGCGTCGGGCAGGCGGGTGAGCGGTCGGCGCATCGCGGCCGTGCCCCGTCTCGAATGTTCTGGTTCCTGTCTCGGGTGATTTGGTTCGCCGAGATGCTTGAGGTGGGGTGGGTGCACTGCGGCGTCCTGCCGTCATCCTTTGGCCGCACCGCTCTATCGTCTTTGGGCGGAGCCAAGTTCGGCGCGTGGAGCGATCCTCGGCGACCGCCCTGGCTGGGATCTTCGTCACCGAACGGGTCAGTCCCGGCCTACGGACCCGAGGACCGGGCATGCAGCCGCTCCGGCACACCGAAGAACCCACTGCCGCCCACCCCGGACGCCTCCGCGACGCATGGCGAGCCGCCCACGACCCCGTTGCGGGTGTCCCGACGGATGCAACTCGCCGCCTATGCCGTGCCGTTCAGCTTGTCCTACCTTTCAAGCGTGGGTCTGAGCTGGTCCTTCGTAAGATCAGCGGGCCCGGGGGTTCTGGGTATGGCTGTGAGCTTGTCGCCGTTCGATGGCTCAAAGAACTTGGCCGCCCGGAGCCCCGCGACGACTCGACCGCTAATTGGGATACGCGACTTGATCGCTGTGTAGGACAACGTCGGCGAGGTCGTCTGCGGGTCCGTGTGTGACGACGAACTGGCGGAGGTGACCCGTGCCCCGGATCTGGGCCGGAGTGGACATCGGCAAGGAACACCACCACTGCGTGGTGGTCGACGAGCGAGGTGAACGCCTCCTCTCCCGCCGAGTCTTCAACGACGAACAGGCTCTGCTGGAGCTCATCACAGACGTACTCACGCTGTCCGAGGACGCCCTGTGGGCGGTGGACATCAATCATGGCGGTGCCGCGCTGCTGATCGGCCTTCTGCTCAACCACCGGCAGCCGATGGTCTACATCACCGGCCTCGCCGTGCACCAGGCGTCGACGGCCTACCGCGGTCAGGGCAAGACGGATGAGAAGGACGCGTTCGTTATCGCTGATCAGGCACGCATGCGCCAAGATCTCGGTCTCCTGCGGCCCGGTGACAAGATAGCCGTCGACCTGCGCACCCTGACCGCCCGTCGCCTTGATCTGGTCAACGACCGCACCCGTCAGACCAACCGGCTGCGGGCTCAGCTGCTGGAGTTCTTCCCTGCTCTGGAGCGGGCGTTGAACTTGAGCAAGAAGGGTCCGGTCGTGCTGCTGACCGGTTACCAGGCGCCGGCCGCGATCCGCCGCAGCGGGGCCGGCCGGCTCGGAACCTGGCTGAAGAACCGCAAGGTGAAGAATGCAGCGGTGCTTGCCGAGACGGCCGTCGAGGCGGCCAAGTCGCAGCACACCGCGCTGCCGGGTGAGACTCTCGCGGGCGCCATGGTGGCCCGGATAGCCAAAGGCGTGCTGGCTCTCAACGAGGAGATCGCCGAACTCGACGCGCTCATCGAAGCCCGGTTCAACGAGCACCGACACGCGACAGTGATCCGGAGCCTGCCTGGCATGGGCTCCTCCTCGGTGCCGAGTTCATCGCCGCAACCGGCGGAGACATGGAGGCTTTCGGCACGGCCGACCGCCTGGCGTCCTTCGCCGGCCTCTCACCCGTGCCGCGGGACTCCGGACGCGTCAGCGGCAACATGCGCCGCCCACGCCGCTACCACCGAGGCCTGCTCCGAGCCCTCTATCTCTCCGCGATGGCCAGCCTGAGAGCCTGCTCCGCCTCTCAGGCCTACTACGGACGAAAACGCAACGAGGGGAAGGGCCACAAGCAGGCCCTGCTCGCTCTGGCTCGTCGACGAGCCAATGTCTTGTGGGCCATGCTCCGCGGAACGTGTTACGAGGTCCTACCAACCGTCACAGCAGCGGCTTGACATCGTCATTGGGAAGTTCTTTAACCTTGCCGGGCACGTTCGGTGATGCTTGCGGGGCGTTTGCTTGCCGATGTCGTGGCGGGCCGCCGGGTATCGGTTCCTGGAGTCGGGTGGGCGTCCCGGGCCGGGACGGCTGGGTTTCGGTGCACGGGCCGGGTGGGCGAGGCGCGGGTGGATGTGCCGGAACCCGCGCCGGACGCGAGTCGGTGTCACCGTCTTGCCGGGGCGGGTGGTCTTCTCCCAGGGCTTGCGCTGGCGGTGGCGAGTGGTGCGGCGAGGCGGAGTTGGGTGTGCGCGACGATGACGAGCAAGGTCCAGCGGTCCGCCGACTGCGGGTTGCGAAGCCGCAGCCTCGTCCAGCCGAGGGACTGCTTGAACAGCCTGAATGTGTGTTCCAGGTCGAATCTGCGCAGGTAGCACGACCAGACGAAGTCGACGTCAGCCGGTGTGGCGCCGGTGGCCAAGAACCACAGCCAGACGGGCGGTGCGTCGAGGTCACCGGGCAGGTGATCGACGTTGAGCCGGATCAACGTGCCCTCGATGACAGGGAGTTCGCTGTCGTGGCCGATCCAGGCGGACCTCTGCTGCAGCCGGGGATGCAGCCGGTCCCAGGCGCGGGCCTCGGCCTTGCCGCAGTGGGGTGTGTCGTTCACCGTGACCACGTACGGCTCCGGCCAGGAGACGGGCCTGGCCAGGCTGAACTCCTTCATGTACCCGGGTCGGCCGGGTCCTGCTGGCCGGGGACGCGGCCCCCGTGTACGCGCCGGTCGGCGGCCAGGGCCTCAACGTAGGTATCGTCGACGCGGCGAACCTCGGCTGGAAGCTCGCGGCCGTGGTAGGCGGATGGGTCGGCGAGGACATCCTCGACACGTACACCACCGAACGGCATCCGGTCGCGACACGCCTGCTGCAGAACACCCGGGCCCAGCTTGCCCTGATGCGACCCGACCCGCAGACGAGGGCGCTGTGGGAGATGGTCTCCGACCTGATGGACCTCGACGACGCCCACCGGTACATCGCCGACATGCTCGCCGGCATGGACGTCCGGTACGACCTGGGCGATGACCACCGGCTCGTCGGCACCCTGTGCCCGGACATGAAGTCGACGCCGGAGCGGCCCCGGCCCGGACGTCGTCAGCGCGGTGACCCGCTCGGCGGACCTGCTGCGTGAGGGGCGTGGGCTCCTGCTGGACCTCGTCGACCGCGCGGAGGTCCGCGACGCCGCGGCCGCGTGGATCGGACGGGTCAACTCCGTCATCGCCCGCACGGACCGGGTGGACGTCGACGCGTTGCTCATCCGGCCCGACGGCTGTGTCGCCCGGGTTTTGCCCGTGCGCTGGGCACCTGGTTCGGCCAACCGGCCTGAGCTCCGTCCTAACAGTCGTCTCAGGTTCGCTCGGTAGGAAATAGGCATGCGGATAAGCGATGCAACCCGTATGCAGGAGGCTAGTGATGGCAGTCGACGCAGCACCATCGGGGAAAGCGCAGCCCGGCCGGTTGCGGTTCGAGGTGGCCACCAGGGCGCTGGCGACGGCGTTCCCTGTCGCCGCATGCGGGGTCACACGCCGACAACAGTGCGGGGTCCGCCGCGGGCGGCCCGCACAGCGCGCACGCGGGCGGTTGTCAGTTCCACCACAGCCGCTGCGTACCGGCGAGCGGTTCCTCGACCTGAGCGCTGCCGCGGTGCGCGAGCAGGACGCGAAGACCCCCTGAAGCATCTCGCAGACGGATGCCGTACGGATACCTCACCACACAAACGCCTGAAGAGAGGGACTGACATGAAGCCCATGGGACGCCGCGGATTTCTCACCGCCAGCACGGCACTTGGCATTGGTGCCGGCTTGTCCACGTACGCCATTGCCTCGGAAGCGAGCGAGAACGAGACTTCGGACAAGACTTCAGACAAGACTTCGGACATTTCACGGCGGGACCAGGACCTGCCCTTCATCGGCACGGAGGAGACCTTTACGACTCCCACGTTGTTGAAGCTGAACTCCATCAATCAGGATCACATAGCGTTCCTTGAGGAAATTGGACTTTCGGATCTAGGCCAACGCCGCATCGGCGATATGGATGCGGGGGGACTCAACGTTCAAATCCTCTCTGCTCATACCCCCTCCGTACAAAATGTCCCTGGGCAAAGGGGCATCGACCTTGCCTATCGTCTTAACCGGCAACTTGTAGACGGGCCAATCGCCAAATATCCGGGCCGCTTCAAGGCTTTCGCCACCTTGCCCTTGCAGAGCCCGGAGGCGGCGGCGGACGAACTGGAACGCTCGGTTCGGGAAGATGGCTTCTTGGGCGCACTGACCAACGGACACATCGCGAAGAAGTATCTCGATCATCCCGATTTCGAGCCTGTGCTGGCACGTGCCGTTGCTCTCGATGTGCCGATCTACCTGCATCCCGGCTATCCAGCTGACGAGGTCTTCAAGATCCTCTACAGCACCACACGGTCTGAATACAAGGAAGAGTTCCAAGACTACATTTTCAGTGGGTCTGGATATGGCTGGCACCAGGAGGTGCTGACCCAATGCATTCGGATGATCGCGTACGGGGTTTTCGACAGGTTCCCCAAACTGAAAATCGTCATCGGCCACATGGGCGAAGGCCTTCCCTTCTACTACGAGCGGATCGTCAATGACATGGGCGAGCCGACCGAAGACTCGCTCGAGAAGCCCTTCGGGCAATACTTCCAGGACAACTTCTGGGTCACAACCAGCGCATTCCCCCAGACCGAACTGCTCGATCTCCTGCTGAAGTACATAAGCGTGGATCGAGTGATGTTCGCAACCGACTACCCGTTCGCGGACATAAAGGAGCAGACCGACTGGTTCCGCGGAGTCGATTTGCCACGCGAAGACAAGGAAAAGATTGCGTTCCGAAATGCTGAGAAACTGTTCAAAATGAAAGTGCCCGTGAAGTGATACGCCAGCGTCGGCCGGAGTGAAAGAACGCTTTGCTGTAAGGCGAGAGTACGGCCGAAGTATGCGATGCGCGGCTGCCCCATAACGCGGTCTCATGCAGGCTCTTCTACTGATCTTTTCGTAAGTTCGGTGGATGTGGTGGCCGTGTGGGTGGGAGGCTGTCGGGGTGGCCTACCAACCTTCCCGTTCGGTTGCCGGCTCTTCCCTTCCTCCTTTGTCGCGGCCCCAGTTGGCGGAAGCGCGTCGTGTTCGGGCGGTCGAGTTGTTCGGGGACGGCGTCTCGAATGCGGAGATCGCGAGGGCGGTGGGGGTGTGTGCCGAGAGTGTGCGGCGTTGGCTGCGGGTGTGGGAGCAAGGGGGTGCTTCGGCCCTGCGGCGACGGGCAGCCACCGGGCGCCCACCCAAGCTGGACGACGCCCAGGTCGAGGCGGTCCGGGCCGCGTTGGAGCAAGGCGCCCAGGCTCATGACTTCGAGGCTGACCTGTGGACTTTGGAGCGAGTCGGCGTGGTCGTCACCCGGACAACGGATGTGGTGTTGTCGAGGGCATCGGTGTGGCGGCTGCTGACCGGCCGGCTCGGATGGAGCCTGCAACGGGCCCGAGCGGCGGGCGGTCGAGCGGGACGAGTCGGAGATCGCCCGCTGGATGGCGCACGAGGCCGCGCATTGTGTACGGGCGCTTCCTACCGCGTTCAGTGATTCTTGGGCGGGCCGAGTACGCGGTGCAGGCCCGGCTCGATGTCAGGGGCGCTGATCGAGCCGTAGCCGAAGACGAAGCCTGGGCGCGCGGAGCGGTTCGCGGCGACCTCCGCCAGGGTGTAGACCGCCACGCCGGATGCCCGCGCCCGGCCGGCTCGGTCCGCGAGGGCGTCGGGGTCGGCGAGGTGGCCTCGGGTGAATGCGGTCACGTGCAGGCCGGCGGCGGACGGTACCAACTCGGCCAGGTCCGCGAAGTGGTCGGTGAGGACGCGGGTGATGGCTTGGTGCCGGGTCGCGTAGGTGTGCTGCATCCGGCGGATGTGCCGGGCGAGCAACCCGTCGTCGACGAAGCGGGCGAGCGCCGCCTGCGTGGGGACCGCCGTGTGCCAGTCGGACGTGTACTTGGCGGTGCGCAATGCTGTGCGCAGCGGGGCGGGCGCCACCAGGAGGCCGACGCGCAGGGAGGGAAGCATCACCTTGGAGAACGACCCCACATAGATGACGTGTCCGTTCCGGTCCAGACTCTGCAGCGTCTCGACCGGCCGCCCGCCGAACCGGAATTCGCTGTCGTAGTCGTCCTCGATCACAGCCGCGCCGTGCCGCCGCGCCCACTGCAGCAGCGCCGTTCTGCGCCGCAGGGACATCGGCATGCCGAGCGGGAACTGGTGGGCGGGGGTGACGTACACGGCGCGGGTGTCCGGCGGGATGGCGTCCACCAGCAGGCCCTCGGCGTCCACCGGTATGCCCGTGACTTCGGCGCCCTGTGCCAGGAACGTCAGCCGGGCCGGTGGGTAGCCGGGCTCTTCGACGGCCACCCGGTCGCCCGGTTCGAGGAGCACCCGTCCGATGAGGTCCAGGGCCTGCTGCGTGCTGGTGGTCACCAGCACGTCGTCCGGGTCGGTCCGCACGCCGCGGGAGAGTCCGATGTGCCGGGCGAGTGCGGCCCGTAGTCCGGCGTGGCCGGCCGGGTCGCCGTATCCGACCGCCCCGACCGCCGAGAGGCGCAGTTCCCTGGCGATCAGGGGACGCCAGGCGTCGTACGGGAAGAGCCGGGCGTCCGGCAGGCCGACCCGGAAGTCGTGGTCCGCCGTGGTCGATCCCGTGGTCTCCGGGGCTGCCCATGGGGACAAGCGCGCCCACAGGGCGCGGGGGCGCAATCCCGGGCCGGCGGTGTCGGTGGCGGGCGCGACCTCGGGCGTGGACAGGCCCGTCGTACGCACAAAGGTCCCGGAGCCGACTTTGCTGTCCGCGTAGCCCTCGGCGACGAGCCGTTCATAGGCGACGCCGACGGTGTTGCGGGCCACCGACAGGCGGCGGGCCAACACCCGGGTCGGGGGCAGCGGATCGCCGGGGCGCAACAGCCCGCCGTGGATCGCGGTGCGCAACTGACGGTAGATCTGGCCGGACAGGTCCCGCTGCCCGTCAAGCCTGACGTGCACGTCCATCTCGGCCTTCCGCTTCCGGCTCGGCAGTTGCCGGCGTCATCCGGCAATTGGCTCAATCACTCGGCAGCTTATTGGCCCTGGAGCTGAACCGCTGTGTGAATTTACGCTCGGGCCATGGACATACGACAACTGGACCGCCAGGCCCTGTTACTGACCGGGGAGGTGGTCTCCCGGGTGAAGACCGATCACTTGATGTTGGCGACGCCGTGCGCGGACTGGACCCTGTACGGTCTGCTCCGCCATCTGGTCAGCCAGAACGAGGGGTTCGCCGCCTCCGCCCGCGGCGCGGGTGAACCGTGGGCCGTATGGCGCGACGGTGACCTCGGCGATGACCCGGCCGGAGCCTATGAAGCGTCGGTGGGCGACGTCACCGCGGCGTTCGCGGAAGACGGAGTGCTGGAGCGGCGGTTCGCGCTGCCGGAGGTGGGCGAGGGCTTCGCCGTCCCCGGACGGACAGCGATCAGCTTCCACCTGCTCGACTACGTGGTGCACGCCTGGGACGTCGCAGTGACGATCGGCGCCCCGTGGGAGCCCGCCGCCGAACTGACCACCGCCGCGCTGCGCGTCGCCACCCTGGTCCCGGACGAGGGCCGCGGGGCCGGTGCCGCGTTCCGCCGACGGATCACCGCCCCCGACGACGCCCCGCAGGGCGACCGGTTGCTCGCCCTGCTCGGCCGTGACCCGTCCTGGACGCCGGTGCCATGCTGAGGAGCCGCTGGTGCCAGGGCCCGGCCGGGGACTCCCTTGACGACCGCGCCGCGGTGAGTGGCGTCGACAGCGGCATGCACAGCCGCCGGAGCGGCCAACTGATCGTCAGCGTCACTGACTTCACCAGCGACGCATACCGCGACTTGCCCGGCATCACGTGTCGCGGCTTCGCGCTGCGGCGCCGCTGGCCGGATCTCGACGGAGCGGTCGGCATGTGGCTGTGGGCCATGCCCTCGGCCCGGCGCTGCGGATCGGTCTCGGTGTGGACCGGGCGGCGGGCCCTGGCAGGGTTCGTTCGCCTGCCGGAGCATGTTGCGATCATGGACGAGTACCGCGAGCGAGGCACGATCAGGTCGGTGATCCGGGAGTACCAGAGCTTCGATGCGCCGCGGATCCGGCGGGACGCAGAGGCATGGCTGATGTCGGACGATCGCTGCCCTGCCGCGCGGGGGACGCCACGGCAGAGCGGTTGACAACACCTGCTCAGCTCAAGGGCCAGGATCGTGAGACAAGACGCTGTGGCCTGCGAATGAGACATGCCGAGAACGCACAGGTCGTCACTACGGAGTGGGACATTCCAATTGGGGCCCACGCCTCCCGCGGGCGGCGCGACCCGGATCGCCGTCGTGAGCAACTTATGTACCGGTCGGAATGTAAGTCGCGGGGGCGAGGTTCTCCGCCGTGGCAGTCGCCGCGTCAAGTGCGCGGAAGGGCGTCGCACGTCACCAGCGCCATGGAGGAGCCGACCGCGCGAGGCGTGGCCGAGGCGATTCTCCGCGGAGCGGTTCGGACCACGACGCGTCCCGGAGGCCCTGCGGGACGCCTGGTCGTGCAGGGCGCGCCGGCGTCGAGCGATGCGGGTCGGCCCGCGCACGACATGCTGGTCGAGTGGCGGAACGATTCGGGTCTGCGCCTTGAGGAGCGCTTCCAGCGGGCCGTCGACGAGGGCGATCTTCCGCGCGACGCCGACCCTCGACAGCTCGCCCGATACGTCATGACGGTGACGTTCGGCATCGCAGTCCAGGCCGCCGGCGGCCTCGGCCGCGACGAACTCCAGGACATCGCCGACATGGCACTGGAGCGCCGGCTGCCGTAGCGGCCGTTCGGCGGACGCGGACGGGGCGTTTTGGCCAGTACTGCATCGCTGGGTCTGAAAGATCTGGAGGCGCAGGCGCCGCTTGAAGTGGTGTCTGCGCGCGTCGGCTTGATGGCCGCGACGGAGGGCGGACCAGTGGAGTCCAAGGTCAACGACCTCATCGTCTTTGCCGATCAGATCGAACAAGCGGCACTCAAGTGCCTGGTAGTGATCTCATCGCGGCTCGGGCTCGGTGAGGGTCTGTGCGCACCAGATCGTCTTGCCGTCCGTGGTGTGCCGGGTACCCCAGCCCTGGGTGAGCTGGGCGACGAGCAGCAGGCCCCGGCCGCCCTCGTCGAAGGCGCGCGCCCGGCGCAGGTGCGGTGCGGTGTTGCTGGCGTCGGAGACCTCGCAGATCAGGGAGGTGTCACGAATCAGCCGCAGCCTGATCGGTGGCTCGCCGTATCTGATGGCGTTGGTGACCAGCTCGCTGACAACCAGTTCGGTGACGAACGACGCCTCCTCCAGGCCCCAGGCCTCCAACTGGTCGAGCGTGAACTTCCTGGCGCGCGGCACCTGCGCGGGGTCGGGTTCGATGTCCCAGTCGGCGACATGCTGGGGATCCAGCGCGTGAGTGCGAGCGAGGAGCAGGGCGGCGTCGTCGGTGCGGTGTTCGGGAAGCATGGCGTCCATCACCGTGTCGCAGAGGCTCTCCAGTGAGGTGGCCGCATGGTTGAGGAGCCGCAGCAGGTCGGCGATCCCCTGGTCGACGTCGCGCTCGCGGCTTTCCACCAGTCCGTCGGTGTAGAGGGCGAGCAGGCTGCCCTCGGGCAGTTCGAGCTCGGTCGCCTCGAAAGGCAGCCCGCCGATGCCCAGCGGCGGTCCCGGCTGTGCGTCCACCGGGGTCGTGGTGCCGTCCGGGGAGATGATCAGCGGCAGCGGATGACCTGCGCTCGCCAATGTGAGGCGGCGGGAGACCGGGTCGTAGACGGTGTACAGGCAGGTGGCCCCGAACTCACCGGTCGGCTGGAAGTGGTCGGCGGGCCGGAGGTCGCTGGCTAGGTGGATGACCAGGTCGTCCAGGTGGGTCAGCAACTCGTCCGGCGGCAGGTCCACGTCGGCGAGGGTGCGGACCGCCGTACGCAGCCGGCCCATGCTGGCCGCGGCGTGCAGGCCGTGGCCGACCACGTCGCCGACGACCAGGGCGACCCGGGCACCGGAGAGCGGAATGACGTCGAACCAGTCGCCGCCCACTTCCGCGTCGGTCCCGGCGGGCCGGTAGCGGGATGCCACCTCGGCCGCCTCCTGGCTGGGCAGCCCCTGTGGCAGCAGGCTTCGTTGCAGGGTCAGCGCGGTCGTGCGCTCGCGCGAGTAGCGGCGGGCGTTGTCGATGGCGACGGCGGCCTTGGCGGTCAGCTCTTCGGCGAGGATCAGGTCGTCGGCGGTGAACGCCTCGGGCCGCTCGCTGCGGGAGAACGCGACGACGCCGAGCAGTGCGCCGCGGGCCCGGAGCGGCACGGTGATCCGGCCGGTCAGTCCGTCCGCAGCGATGGACGCGTCGACCAACGGGTTGCCCGGCGGCCAGTGGGCCGGGTCGGAGGCGAGCCCGGGCCCGAAGGCCCATTCGCCGCCCTCGCCCGGCTCGGCCGCGAGTTGGACCGTGGACCTGCCGGTGGTCATGCAGCGGGCGGCGACGGAACCGGGAGTGTGGCTGACGGGTGTCGTGGGCCGGGGAGCCCGGTCGGCGTCCTCCTTCGCGCTGTGCCGGGCGGCACGAGTGAGCACGATGGTCTCGCCGGGGGTGAACTCGGACACGGAGGGCGGCTCTTCTCCGCGCAGCACCTCGTCGAAGAGATCCACGGTGACGACGTCGATGAATGACGGCACCGAGGTCGTGGCCAGTTCCCGGGCGGTACCGATCACGTCGAGTGTCCGGCCGATGCCGGCGCTGGCCTCGTTGAGGATGAGCAGGCGCTGCCGGGCCCAGTACTCGGCGCTCATGTCGAATCCCCAGTTGGCGACCGCGCGGACCCTGCCCTCGGCGTCCCGGACGGGCCAGATGCTGGTGGCCCAGGCGTTCGCGTAGTCACTGCCGCGCGGCTGGAAGACGGTGATGAGACGCGCGGCCCTGCCCGTCCTCGCCACTTCGGCGAGCTGGTCCGTGTAGGGCTTGTCGTCCCTTTCGGGAAACAGCGAGCGGTCGAATTCGGGAAGCACCTCGCGGTACTTCTTGCCGAGCACCTGCTCCTCGGAGTGCGCGATCACCCGGCCCGAGGAGGCGTTGATCCACAGGAACCGCAGCTCAGGGTCGTAGACGCCCAGAGCGAAGGGGCACTGCTCGAAGGCCAGGTCGGCGATCACCGGTCGGCGTTCCCAGCGCTGGACGGTCACCACGTGGCCCAGCGCCCGCCCGTCGGGTCCGAGCAGCGGGTGAGTCGACACCAGAGCGTCCACCGTGGAGCCGTCCCGGTGGCGCAGGGGCATGAGTCCCGCGTGGTCGGCACCGCCGTCGTGGTTCTCGGGGAAACCGGGTGGTGGGGGAGCGGCCAACAGGTCGGCCAAGGGGCGCCCGACCGTGGCCTCCGCCGTCCAGCCCAGCAGCAGCCTCCCGCTCTCGCTCCAGCCGCTCACCACACCGTCCGGGCCTACCACGAGCGCGGCGGTGCGGACATCCTGCTTGTCGGCCATGTCCACGCGCTCCGCCTCCGTCCGGACAGCTCTGCCCGTCAGGCTGGTTTCCAGCCACCGGCTTTCAGCCTAGGTCCGCTTCCGCTCCACGGCGCCCCGGCCGGTGCGTTCGCACGGGATTCGAACGGGAGCGGAATCGGCGGCCCGCCCCCGAAGGGCCGGGCCGCCGTGGATGGGAACGCGGCACCGTCAGGGCCGAGGCCCCGATCCGTGGTGCTGCTGGGCAGTCGGTGCCGTCACCAGCCTGTCGGCAGACCGGCGATGAACGAGGTGAGCCGACCGGAGACGAGCCGGTCGTCGCGGGCCGAGTAGTGCCAATCGCAGCCGAGGAAGTCCAGGCCCGAGTCGTCGAGGAACCAGTAACGGACCCGGCTGTCGCCTGCCTCGTTGCGCGTCCTGACCACCTGCTGGACATGGCCGGAGTACTGGCCGGCGCCCACCGCCACGATGGTCGTGTCGGCCCCGTAGCGCGTGCGCAGCTTGTGGACGAAGTCGCCGTAGGCGCTGCGGTAGGCGGCCGCGACTAACTGAGTGCGGCCGCCCGGCCCCCGGGACACGCGCCCCGCAGCAGGGATCGGCGGCTACAACGCGGTGAAGGTCCACAGCAGGTTGGTGCTGCCGCCGTAGGTCCACTGCTTGGCCACGGATCCCGAGGACACGTTGCCGCCGCCGTCGAGGACCAGGCCGGTGGTGCGGTTGGCGATCGAGTAGCGGTCGCCGCCCCGGTGGGTGAGGGTCCACTGCTGGTTGGTGCCGCCGTTCCAGGCGGCCTGCCGGGCTGCGGAGCCGTCGGCGGTGGCGCCCCAGCCGTCGGCGACCATGCCGTTGGTGCGGTTGACCAGCCGGTAGTGGCCGCCTCCGACAGCTTCCGCGTGCCACTGGAGGTTGTTGCTGCCGTTCCAGGTCCACTGCTTGAGGTCGGACCCGGAGGCGACGTTGCCGCCGCTGTCCAGGGCGAGGCCGTTGGTGGCGTTGGTGATCCGGAAGTACGTCGCCGGGTTGAACTGGACCCTCAGCGAGGTGATCTGATCGTTGTTGCCGGTGACCCGCAGGTCGGGGTTCTCGGCCGTGAACGTCCAGGAGCTGCCGGTGAAGTTGTCGCCGGAGTAGCCGATCACCTGGTAGCCGGGGGCCGGCCGGAGGGAGGAGAGTGTGCCCGCGCCCAGTCCGGACGCGGTCAGGTCGGCCGCGGTGTGGTCGCCGACGGTGAACACGCCGTCGTTGCCTGTGTAGTTGACGTCTGTGAAGGCGACGGCGCCGGTGAGCGGCCGCAGGCCCGGGATCGTGCCGGAGAAGTCGAGCCTCAGGACGTAGGCGTAGGCGCTGTACGGCGCGGAGGACGGCAGGGTGATCGTGAGGCCGGAGGCGTTCTGGGCCGGCGTGGGCAGGTCGATGTACGTGCCGGCGGTGGTACCCAGGAGCTTCACCGAGGACAGCGACGACAGGTTGATCCGGTCCGGGCTGAGAGTCTTGATCGTGAGCGAACTGCCGGGCCAGCCGAGGACGGTGGCGTACAGGACGTCGTCGGCCTTGTTGCGGGTGAATCGGATGTCCTGCGCTGTGCCGGCGTGCGGAGTGGTGAACGAGCCGCCGCCCATCTTCGTCGGTCCCTCGCCGTACGCGGTCCAGGCCCGGGTCGCGTACACCGACTCGCCGAAGCGCCTCAGATGGTCGCCGATGGCGAGCAGGATGTCCTTCTGTGCCTGGGGGATGGTGCCGTCGGCCATCGGCGCGATGTTCAGCAGCATGTTGCCGTTCTTGCTGACCCGGTCGAGGAACGAGTGCAGCATCTGCTGCGTGGTGTAGTAGCCGATGCCCTGGGTGTAGCACCAACTGCTGCTGGAGATGCTGTCGTCGGTGAGCCAGTAGGGCGTGGTGAGATCGGCCGGGCCGCCGCGTTCGTAGTCGAAGACCTCGCCCTTGCCGTTCATGCCGTCCTTGTACGTGGCGACGACCTCGCGGCCCCAGCTGTTGGCCTGGTTGTAGTAGTACGCCAGGAAGTTCAGGCGCTGTTGCTCGTCGACGGCGTCCAGCTTGAAGTCCTGCCACAGGATGTCGGGCCGGGCGCGGTCGATGACCTCTTTCAGCTTGTCGAACCAGAGCTGGTCCTCCGCGGTCTTGTTCAGTTGCCCGTAGAACTTCTTGAGGCTGCTGTCCGTCTGCGCGGGAGCGTCCTCGAAGAAGCCGTTGTAGTGGTACGCGTGGTGCATGGCCACCAGCAGCTTCAGGCCCTTGGCGCGGATGGCCGTGGAGAACAGCCGCAGCAGGTCGATGCCAGGGCCCTTCTTCACCGAGTTCCACTCGTTGACCTGGCTGTCCCACATGGAGAAGCCGTCGTGGTGCTCGGCGACCGGGCCGGCGAACCTGGCGCCCGCGTCGACGAACAGCTGCGCCCACTCCTCGGGGTCGAACCTCCCGCCGGCCGACTTCAGTTTCGGGGCGAACTGGACGGTGTTGCCCGCCGGGTCCCGCGCTCCGTTGATGAAGTTGTGGTACGGCCAAGCTGACGGCTGGCCGTAGGTCGCGATGTGATGCCGGTTCGCGTTGCTCCCAGCCTGGTACATGTTGCGCGGGTACCACTCGTTGTCGAAGGCGGGCACGCTGAAGGCACCCCAGTGGAAGTAGATCCCGAACTTCGCGTCCTGGAACCACTCCGGAGCCGGCGGGTGCTGGTCGACCGAGTTCCAGTCGGGCGTGTACGTGCTGGGCGCCGCCTCGGCAACTCCGGCGCCTAACGCACCTCCTGCCACGGCTGCCGTCACCACGCAGGTTGCGGAGGCCAGCAACTGGCGTCTGTTGATCGAGTTCGACATGGACACATCCCTGATGCGGAAGGGGCAGGGGGAATGCAGGGCCACGCATGAAGGTCGGCCATGGCGCCATGGGATGTCAACCAGCGTGCAGGGATGAATGCACTGCTTGGTTCAAGGATTTGAGTAACTTGTAGTGTATTTGGGCGTCTTGAGGGCGCCTAGACATGCGATGTATGGCGAATCCCCTGCTACGGGATAGCGCGAGGAACCACCGATGAGACTGAGAACAGACCGCTGTTCCGCCGACCCGGGCAAGAGCGCTGTGGCGGTGGATGTCTTCAACTTGGGACTGCTCTTCGTTGACCGGGCCTCCCCGGCACGAAGTACCGCTACGAGGACGACCGGCCGGCTCTGGGCGCCCGTGGCGGGGCGATCGCCGAGGTCTGCGCGGCGCACGGGGTCACTCTGCCCGCCGCCGTGATCGCCTTCCCGCACACGCATCCCAGTATCATCAACGTCACCCTCGGCATGCGGACTCCGGAACCGGTCGGACGAAACGTGGAACTCCATGATCACCGGGTCCCGGACGGCCTCTGGGACGATCTCCGCACTCAGGGGCTGATCAGGCCGGACGTGCTCGCGCGGCACGGTGGGGGAGGGGTGAGCGGTGTCTCTGACGGACAAGGCCATCGATGAGATCCGTGAGCTGATCCGGACCGGTGTCCTGCCTCCGGGCTCGAAGCTCCCGCCGGAGCCGGACCTGGCCGCGCAGCTGGGCCTGTCCCGGAACCTCGCACGGGAAGCGGTCAAGGCGCTGGCTGTCGCACGGGTCCTGGAGGTCCGCCGGGGCGACGGCACGTATGTGACCAGCCTTCAGCCGAGTCTGCTCCTGGAGGGTCTGGGCGGCGCGGTGGAACTGCTGCAGGGTGATTCGGTCGCCCTGCAGGACCTCATGGAGGTACGGCGGCTCCTTGAGCCGATCGCCACGGCCCTTGCCGCGACACGGATCTCCGACTCCCAACTGGCCGAGGTGAAGCGGCACTTGGATGCCATGCGCGAGGCCCGGGACGATGTCGAACAGCTGAACGTCCACGACGCCGCCTTCCACCGCGCGGTCATCTCGGCCACGGGCAACGAGACCCTCCTCACCCTCCTGGAAAGCATCTCCGGCCGCACCCTGCGTGCCCGCATCTGGCGCGGTCTGGTCGACGACAAGGCCGCGGGCCGGACTCTCGCCGAGCACGAGGCGATCTTCAACGCGCTCTCCACCCGTGACGCGGCCCTCAGCCAGGCCGCCGCACTGCTGCACGTGAGCAACACCGAGCAGTCGCTGAGGGACCAACTGAGCTCCGGTGAACCCCTCCCCTTCGGGACGACAGCGCGGAAGTGACGGGCGGGCGCTGCCCGCCGCAGCGGGGACCTGGCACGGAGGGCCGCGGTGGGTGGCAGTGCCCGGCGTTGAACTCCCGTGGTCACGGCAGCGCAGCAGGCGTACTTCGCGCAGCCGGATGGTGGTTGCGGAGCCACAGCTTCGAATCGAGATACGTCGACGGCTGCCGTCGCCACCACAAGGATGCCGACGGCGGGCGCGGGGACACGTTCCCACTGGGCACGTGCGTGATTCACCGTCCGGCCCCGGGCTGTGAGCGCTCGTCGAGCAGTCCGGTCCGCTGCACCAGCAGCGCGGCCTGCGCCCGGCTGGTCACGCACTTGGTCCGTCCCGCGGTCATGCCCCGTGTCGTTCGAGAACGAGGCGGGCCGTGCGGGCCATGGCCTCGTCGACCATCTCACCTCGGAATGTCACGGCGCCCGTCCCTTCTCCCTGCGCCGCCTCGACCGCCGCGATCAACTCTGCGCAGCGGGCGAGTTCGGCGGAGCCGGGAGAGAACACCTCGTTGATCACGGGGACATGGGAGGGATGGATCGCCATCATGCCCTCGTAGCCGAGGGAGCGGTTCTGTTCGGCGAAGGCGCGCAGCCCCGGGAGGTCGCCGATGCGCGTCCACAGTCCGCTGACCGGGCACGGCACCCCGGCTGCTCTGGCGTCCAGCAGAACGCGGGAGCGTAGCGCCACCGTTTCGGTTCCCTCCGGGCTCCAGCGGTAGCCGACAGCGCGTTCCACGTCGCCGCCTGGGGCGGTGAGAGCGCCCAGGTAGGCGATGCGTGAGGCGGCCCGGGCGATGTCGTAGGCCTCGCGCAGGCCGCGTGCGGTCTCCAGCAGGGGTATCAGGGCGATCCGTCCCGGCCGCATGCCCTGCTCCTGTTCGCACCAGCTCAGGAGTCGGTCGGCGAGCCTCACGTCCTGGGCGGAGCGGACCTTGGGAAGGACGATCCCGGCGAGTCCGGGCCGTACGACCGCACGCAGTTCTTCGGCACTGGCCCAGTCGTCCAGCGGGTTGACGCGGACGAACAGTGCCATCCGTCCCGTCTGCTCGGGCGGTGCGGTGGCGGCCCGTGCGACGGCTTCGGCCACCTGCGCGCGGGCGGCGAGTTTGTCCGCGGCGGGCACTGCGTCCTCCAGGTCGAGGATCGCGGCGTCGGCGCCCGCCGCCCGGGCCTTGGGCAGCCAGTCGGTTCTGGTGCCGGGCACGAAGAGCAGGGAGCGCAGCGGGGGGCGGTCGACCACTCCCGCGTCCAGTTCGGCGGGGCCTTGGGGAGACGCCTCAGATGACATCGCTCTTCTCCAGGTCGGCCAGCTCGTCCGCGCTGAGGCCCAGCCACTGCCCGTAGACCAGGTGGTTGTCCTGTCCGAGAGCGGGTCCCGTCCGCCAGACCCGGCCGGGGTGTTGCCGGAAATGCGGGATCACCGCCTGCATACGTACCGGACCGAGGTCGGGGTCCTCGACAGTGACGATGTCCTCGCGTTCGGCGTACACGGGGTCGGCGGCGATGTCCGCCGCGTCGAACACCCGTGAGGCCACGACCTCGGCCCGGGCGAACTCCTCCAGGCACTCGCCGGCGTCGCGCTTCGCCACCCAGTTCCGCAGGTTCTCGTCCAACTGCTCGCGCCGGTCGTACTGTTGCTGAGCCGTGGTGAACTCCTCCTCGGGGAGTCCCAGCAGGCGGACGATGTTGCCCACCGATCGCAGCGTCGCGGAGGTCACCGTGATCCACTCGCCGTCGCGGGAGCGGTAGGTGTTGATCACGGCTCCTGGGGCGACGGCCAGCTGGTTGCCGGAGCGTTCGGGCACTCGGCCCAACTGGTCGTGGACGATGACCTGCCACTCGACCAGACGGAAGAGGGACTCGAAGAGGGCGAGGTCGATCCACTCGCCGTCGAAGTCGGGGTCGTGGTCGCGGCGGTGGAGGGCGGCGAGGACGGCGTAGGCGCCCATCAGGCCGGTGACGGCGTCGCCGTGCGAGAAGCCGGTGTGCACGGGCGGGCCGTCGGGAAAGCCGGTCAGGTGGACGACTCCACTGCGCGCCTCACCCACCTTGCCGAATCCGGGGGCGTCCGCCTGTGACGAGGTGGCGCCGAATCCGGAGATCTGCAGCAGCACCGCCCGGGGGTTGATCCGGTGCACGGAGTCCCAGTCGAGTCCCCAGTCGCGCAGGCGTCCCGCGCGCAGAGTGACGATGACGACGTCCGCCCAGGCGACGAGGCGGTGGGCGACGGTCCGGCCGGCCTCGTGGTGCAGATCGAGGGTGACCGAGCGTTTGTTGCGGCCGGCGACCTTGAACCACAGGGGGACGCCGTCGCGTTGGGGCCCCATGGCGCGGGCCGCGTCTCCGGCGCCGGGGGGCTCCACGTGTACGACGTCGGCCCCCTGGTCGGCGAGCATCGACCCCGCCAGCGGACCGGCCACCACATGGGCGAACTCGACCACCTTCAGCCCGCGCAACTGCCCGCTTGCGGTGGAGTTCCGCTCGTCGTCCGACACCCCTGAGCTCCCTTGCACTGCCGTTCCGCGTGGTTCCCCGACAGCGTCGTCCCGCGTTGGTGCGGCACCGCCGTCGCCGTTGTCCTCAGACTGCCGGAGCGGAGAAATGCCTGTCGAGCAACAGAAGGCCATCAATCAATGCGAAAAATGCATGAATTGAGGGTGGTGCGGCGGGATGCCACCTCAGGCCCACGACACCCCGGGCGGAAGCGGACGCTCCTGGCGGCGGAACTCTTCGAGCGTCTCCAGGAACCGCTCCGTCACGGTCGGGAGCGTTCGGCGGGCACGCAGCGCGATGTCCAGACGCCGGTCCACCACGGGGTCCACCAGAGGTCGGCAGACGACGGGCCCGGTGCCCATCAGCGGGAGCACGAGGGCGGGCATCGCCGACACCCCGAGGCCGGCGGTCACCAGTCCGCCCAAGGTCGCGATACTGCCCGCCTCGGCCGCCGGCAGCGCGTGCGCGTCGATCTGGGCGAACGCCGCGTCGGTGAGTCGGCGCACGCTCGAGTCGCGCCCGACGGCCAGGAACGGCTGACGCGCCAGATCGTCCCAGGTGATCTCGTGGCGGGCGGCGAGCGGATGGCATTCCGGCAGCACCGCGACGAAGCGGTCCCTGACCAGGGGGCGGTGCTCCAACTGCTCCGGTGGGCTGCCGACGGTGGTGATCGCGAAGTCGGCGTCGCCGGACAGGACCCGGTCCAGTACCGACCGCTCCAGGCCGTCGAGGAGTCGTACCGCCACCTGCGGCCGTCGCTCGCGGAACTCGGAGATCACCTGTGGCAGGAGCACCGCCGCGACGGAGGGAAGAGTGGCCACGGCGACCGTTCCCGAGTCGCCGAGCAGGTATCGCCTGAGCTCCTTCATGCCCGCCCGGTGAGCGTTCACTATCTGCTCGGCGACGCGCAGGGCCTCGACGCCCGCCGCGGTCAACTGCACGTTGCGGGTGTCCCGTTCCAGGAGCTGGACGCCGAGTTGTCGCTCCAGATCCGCGACCGCGCGGCTGAGCGAGGACTGGGACACGTGCATCTCCGCGGCGGCCGCGGTGAAGCTCGCGGCCCGCGCGACGGCCGTGTACGCCGCCAGTTGACGCAAGGTGGTGGCTTCCATGGCCGACGAGCATAGGGCGCCCCGCTCGGATTGATGCGCTTAACGCATGGACAGATCTCCGTTTGATGCTGGACAGCGATCCGTCGGTGCTCCGAAACTCTCGCGTAACACCTCGGCCTGTCTCCCCGCCCAGCCCCGCACACCGCAGCCGAGGGCCGTCCCCGAGAAAGCGAGCGCCGCCATGCTGGCAGCCCTGGGCTTCGCCACGATCGCCGTCCTTCTGCTGGTCACCATGACCAAACGCGCCTCGGTACTGGTCGCTCTGATCCTGCTTCCGGTGCTGGCGGCGCTCATCGGCGGATTCGCGGGCGATCTGGGCGAGTTGATTCTCGGCGGGCTGTCCAAGGTGGCGCCCACCGGCATCATGATCGCCTTCGCCGTCCTGTACTTCAGCCTGATGGTGGACGCCGGGCTCTTCGACCCCCTGATCCGCGGTCTGTTGCGCGTGGCGCGTGGCGACCCGTTGCGGATCACGGTCGCCACCGCGGTCCTCACGCTGTGCGTGGCCCTGGACGGAGACGGCGCCTCCACCTTCCTCATCACCGTCTCCGCGCTGCTGCCGGTCTACCAGCGGCTCGGTATGAACCCCCTCGTGCTGTCCGGAGTGGTCTGCCTGGGCGCGGGCGTGATGAACATGGTCCCCTGGGGTGGCCCGACGGTACGCGCCATGGCGGCTCTGAAACTGGACAGTTCCGAGGTCTTCACCCCCGTACTGCCCGCGATGGGCGTCGGCGTCGCCTGGGTGCTGGTGGCCTCGTATCTGCTCGGCCGCCGGGAACGCAATCGTCTTGGCGCGCTGTCCGCGCAGGGTCCGGATCCGGACGCGGGCAAGGGTGAGCAGGACGACCGTGAACCCGCCGTCGCCGCGACGACGGTCACGGTGGCCACCGAACCCGAGCCGAGTCGGCACACCACTCCGGCGACGGCCGACGGGGAGCATCAGGCCGTCCGGGCGCCCGGGGACGGGCCCGGCGCCGTCCGGGTCCCGCCGTTGCCGCGGACCTGGCTGAACGTCTTCAATCTCCTGCTCACCGTCACCCTCGTGGTCTGCCTGATCCAGGAAGTGATGCCGCTTCCGGTGCTGTTCGTCCTCGGGTTCGCGATCGCGGCGCTGGTCAACCACCCCAGCTGGGAACAGCAGCAGGCGCTGCTCGACAGGCACGCCAAGAACGTGGTCCTGGTCACCACGATGATCTTCGCGGCCGGTGTCCTCACCGGGATCCTCAGTGGCACCAGGATGCTCGACGAGATGGCCGAGGCGCTCGTCTCCGTCGTCCCCGACTCCTTCGGCTCGCACATGCCCGTCGCGGTGGCGGTCAGCGGTATGCCGCTGAGTCTGGTCTTCACCCCGGACGCCTACTACTTCGGCGTACTGCCCGTACTCGCCGAGACCGCGCAGGGCTTCGGCACGGACCCGGCGGAGGTCGCCCGGGCCGCCATTCTCGGCCAGATGACCACGGGGTTCCCGCTCAGTCCGCTCACCGCCTCCACGTTCATCCTGGTGGGCATGAGTGGTGTGTCGCTCGGCGAACACCAGCGCTTCATCTTCCGCTGGGCCTTCGCCACCACCCTGGTCATGACCGCCGCCGCCCTGCTGACCGGCGCGTTCTCACTGTGACCCGCGACCCGCGACCCGCGACCGGCGACCCGCGACCCGGGCCCGAGCGCATGCCCCGCCGGTCGTGGACTCCCAGCCGCCACCGCACCTGCCGCTCGGACCTCCGACGCGCCGCCTGCTTCCGGGAGTACGGAGCGGGGCGACGACCTCCACACGCACCAAGTACCCGATCCGCGCGACCCAGTTCCCCACAGGACCGAGACGAGGACGCACATGAGACGGATCACCAGACGTACGGCGCTCGCGGTCACCGCAGGCGCGGTCGCGGCTCCGGCGGTCACCACGGCAACCGCCACGGCCGCCGACACCACCACAGGGACATCGGGGGGACGACAGTCGACCGGGGGGCGCAATCCGGTCCTGCGAACGGACCTCGTCACGCGGGTGACGCCGAGGAACAACTGGCTGGTGACAGCCGTCGCCCTCCAGTACGCGCATCGCATCGACCTGCGCGGCGGGGCGATCTTGCCCTCGGCCTTCCAGGTGAAGGCCACCGTGGGCGGGCAGACGGCGGCTCGCACGGTGACCCGGGTCTACTCCAGCACCACCGCCGAAGTGGACGACCGGTCCCGCCCCGGACGGCCGGGGGACAGACTGATCATCGAACTCGACCCGAACGACTCCAACGCGCGGGCCGCGGGCACCGACCCCCTTCCGCTGGACCGCGCGTACTCCGTCAGACAGGTGGCGGACGTGCACACCCCGGAAGGCGAATTAGTGCTCAGGGCCGGTCCGTTCGCGGTCCGGAACGACAACGTCACCACTCCCGTGGTCGACGACTTCGCCGCCGGTTCCTTCACCGACTCCACGGGCTTCGAGCTGGACTTCCGGCTGTACCGGCCCGAGGGATACGTACGGAACCCGGGGACGCGCACGCGCTACCCACTCGTCGTCACCCTGCACGGCGGTGGTGAGGTCGCGGACAACAACATGACCCAGCTGACCTCCAACCGGATCGCCGTCACGTTCGCCAAACCGGAACGACAGCGCCGCGACCCCGCCTTCGTGCTCTCTCCGCAGATCCCCCTGCCCCGTCCCATGGACGGACCCGACGGCACGGACTGGACCGACGCCAAGGTCCAGGCCGCTCTGATCGAACTCATCGACACCTTCGTGAGCGAGCACTCCCGCAACGTGGACACGGCCCGGCTCTATCTCGTCGGCCTGTCCTCGGGCGGGCGCGGTATCTACAGCCTGCTGGCGAAGCGCCCCGACGTGTTCGCGGCCGCCCTGCCCACGGCCGGCTGGGGCGACGCGGCCACCATGGACAGGATCACGCACATCCCGATCTGGGCCGACCACTCCATCGACGACCCGGTCGTGCCCTACCGGGAGGGCCGGTTCGGCAAGCCCGGCACCTGGACACTGATGAACGCGCTGGAGACCGCCGGTGCCCGGGTCAGCCGTGGGGAGTGGGCGAACGACCTGCCGAAGGCGCAGTTCGAGGCCAGGTCCCGGGAGCTCCTACGGCAGGCCGGGGCCACGCGCAGCCACGTACTGTTCACCAGCTACACGCCCGGCACGACACCGGTGAACCCACACCTCGCATGGGCCCAGACGTATGAGAACGACGTGGTCATCGACTGGCTCTTCGCACAGTCCCGGTAGTCGCCGCACGCGGCACCCCCTTCCTTGTCCTTCCGCACTGTGAGAGATCACCTGCCGGCGATCCGGCGGCTCTCACAGCACAGGCGCACCACGCTGTCCGGTTACCGCGCTCTCACCGCAATCCGGAGGTAAAGCAATGCGTCCATCCAGTAGTTCCCTTCACACGGCCGTGCCGTTACGGCCCCGTTCCCGTGCCATGACGGCACTGATCGCCCTGGCGACCACCCTCGGCCTGGCGCTGGCCCTGCTGACGGCCGCAGCCCCGCCGGCGGCCGCCGCGGACCTGCTGTCCCAGGGCAGACCCGCGACCTCCTCGTCCACCGAGAACACGTCAACTCCCGCGTCGGCGGCCGTGGACGGCAACACCGGGACGCGCTGGGGGAGCACGTTCAGTGACCCGCAGTGGCTGAGCGTCGATCTGGGCGCCACAGCCACCATCAGCCAGGTAGTGCTGCGCTGGGAGGCCGCGTACGCCCGCGCGTTCCAGATCCAGACCTCCACCAACGGCACCGCCTGGACCACCATCCACTCGACCATGACCGGCACTGGCGGCGTGCAGACCCTCGACGTGAACGGCAACGGCCGGTACGTCCGCATGCTGGGCACCCAGCGCGGCACCACCTACGGCTACTCGCTGTTCGAGTTCCAGGTGTACGGCTCCGGGGGCGGAACTCCTCCGGGCAACGGCATCCCGGACCCGACGGCGACTTCCCTGGAGACCGCCAACGGGCCGCTGACCACCGCCAGTTACACCGTTCCGAACCCGAGCGGATACGGCTCAGGCACGGTCACGTACCCCACGAGCAGTGGCTCGTACCCGAGTGTCGTACTGATGCCCGGCTATCAGGGCACACAGCAGAACCTGCAGTGGCTCGCACCCCGCCTCGCGTCCTGGGGCTTCGTTGTCGTCAACGTCGGAACGAACACGCTCACCGACGATCCCGAATCGCGCGGCCGGCAGATCTCCGCCGCCGGCACCCAGCTGATCGCGCTCGGCAACGCGGCCGGCAACCCGCTGTCCGGGAAGGTCAACGGCACGCTCGGCGCGGTCGGTCACTCGATGGGCGGCGGTGGTGTCATGGCGGCCCTCCGGGACGACTCGCGGTTCCGGGCGGGTGTGCCCACGGCGCCGTACCACCCGAACGCGAACTTCTCCTCGGTCACCGAGCCCACGTTCTTCCTGACCTGTCAGAGCGACTCCGTCGCCCACGGCAACACCTACGCGGTGCCCTGGTACAACTCCATGTCCCAGGCGGAGAAGCTCTACATCGAGGTTCCGGGCGACCACCTGTGCCCGATGACGGGCTCCGGCAACAAGGCCAAGCAGGGCAAGTGGATCGTGTCGTTCCTCAGTCTCTGGCTGCGTGCCGACACCCGCTTCGGCCCGTTCCTGTGCGGTCCCGTACGTGACCCCGACAAGAACAACACATCCCTGGTCACGCGCTGGATGGACACCTGCGCCTTCTGACCGGCGCATCGCGCTGCCGGTCCCGCCCACCGCATGACGGTCGGCGGGACCGTTCCGCGACGCACGCGTGCGTCGCGTGATCAGTGCCGGGCGAACTGAACCCCGGTCGGTTGCGCGACGTTCGGCCGCAGCGCGACCCCGTTGAGTGTCAGTTGTTCTCCGTAGATGTCCGTGACTCTGATCGAGCCTCCGCACCCGCCGCCGTCGGCGGAGATGAAGTAGTTGTATTCGGTGCGGGGCAACTGCCGCCAGCCGCCGCCGGCCCGGACCTCCAAGCGCGCGAGCGGGTTGCGGTGGCCGATCGCCTGGATGCCGCACCAATGAGGGCTTGACCCGGTCTTGTATCTGATGGAGATCGTCTCGGTCGTGCTGGGACTCAGCAGCTGCCAGGTGATCGGTATCCGGCCGACCTTGAGGTCGGCGAGCTTGGCGAAGGCCTGTTGGCTGAGGTCGAGTTGCCCGGGTGCGCAGGGCAGTGGGCATTCGTTGGTGATCCGTACGGTGATCGACTTGCCGTTGGCCGCGCGGACGAGCACGTGCGCGCCGCACGCCCTGGACGTCTCGTAGTCGGTGGTGTTCATCGCCGCGATCATGAGGTCATCGCTCGGGCCGAACAGGCAGGCGCCGTTTCCGTCGGCGGCCTCGTAGGCGGTGGCGACCCCCGTGTAGGTGTTGTTGGGCCGAATCCGCCCTGCGGACACTGGCGTGGTGGACGTGCTGCGCGGGGGCTTCGAAGTGGCCGTGGCCGAAGGGCGTGCTGCACCGGTCTTCGCACTGGCCGACGGCTTCGGCTTGGGCTTCGGCTTGCCGGTCGCGGAAGGGCTCGCCGACGTGCTCGGGGTGCCCGTCGTGGTCGTGGTTCTCACCTGGTTGGTGGCGACGGGAGTGGCCGCGGCATGCCCTGCCTCCGCCTCGCGGCCGGGGAGCGAACCCAGGACCACGTAGGCGAGAACACCCACGGTGGTCACCGCCAGGGTGGCGCTCAGCACAAGTCTGCGTCTCTGCCTGCGCTGACGCGCGGCCTGCCTTGCTGTCTTCATACCTGTCCGTTCGCAAGATCGAGCTGATGGTGCACTGATCAGTGACCGCACAGAGCGAAAAGGTTGCCTTCGATTTCTCGCCGGGGCGTACGGAGTTCCGCGATGGGTGTATCCGCACGATTTGCCAGGGTCGTACCTGGTGTGGCGTCCGGCGGTGCGGGTCCCACTCTCGGATGGGCGGAGTCCCCCCGGCCGCCGGGAGGTGTCCCGCCCCTCGGCGGAGTGAATGGCGCAAGGCGCTGTTCCCGGTGAAGGGCTACCTCTCCACTCTGCGTGTGCACCGACGCCGCGGAGCTGTTCCACGGAATCTACGCCGACGGCGTCGCAGCGCTGCTGAAGGCCGTAAGCGCCTGAAGTGACCGTCACTCGGCATCCGTTGGCAACGGGACGTCGAAAGCGTTGAGTATCACGGAGATGCTGGAGTACTGCGCGATCAGGAAGACGAGTTCCGCCGTACCCTGCTCGCCGAAAGACTCGACCGCACAGCGGTAGAGCGCTCCTGGAAGCGGCGCGCCCGCGTAGAGACATGCCGCCACATCGTGAGCGACCAGCTCCTCCGACGTCAGGCCCGAGGGCCGCTGTCCGGCGGCCAGACCTGCGACGACGCTCTCGGACAGGCCGACCGCCAACGCGACCCTGCTGTGCGAATAGAGTTCGTAGGCCGCGCCGTACCGTGATCCGATGGTGAGGATTGCTACTTCGCGCACGCGCGTCGCGAGCACGCTGCCGCTCGTGACGGTCGTGAACCACTCCAGCAGGGGCCGGGCAAGGGCGGGAAAGCGCAGCATCACGGGGAACGGACCGATCAGCGCGCCGTTCTCGTCCGTCGAGGTGAAGGGTGTCTGTAGCCCGTCCATCATCCGCCGAACATGCTCGTCGAGCACGCGCTGCTCGTCCGACAGGGCACTTGGCTCGATCGCGGGCATCCTCATGGTTTCCTCCTGCGCGTGACGGGCGCCTGTGACGGGCCGCCGCGACGGTCGGCGGGGAGCTTGAAGACGCCGAGAGTCGTGCGGACGTCGGACAGTTGGCTGCGGTCGGGGTTCCCGAGGAAGTGGCCGCCTCGCGGTCTCTCGAAGCTAGGGCGCTACCGAGGTGGACCTGTCGACCACCATCCATCGGCGTGATTTCGTAAACTACACTGGCTAGTGTGGTTTTAGGAATGGTGAGTGCGCCGCGCCTCACGGCGTGCCCGAGCAGGGGTGGGCGGCGTCGTAGTTCTCCCGGCGGACGGCCGCGGTGAGCCGTACTTGAAACTCAGTAGGCGGATTGTCGTAGCACCGATGACGACTCGGCATGGTGCTTGTCGACAGGCTGATGGGGTTCCCGAGACGAGATACGGAGACTCCTTCGATGGCGACTTTCCTGTACCAACTGGGCCAACGGGCCTTCCGACGGCGTCGGTGGGTGGCCCTGCTGTGGGTGGCTGTGCTGGCAGTCGTCGGCATCGGTGCCCTCAGCGCTGCGGAAGCCCCTGACGATTCGTCGTCGATGCCGGGGATCGAGTCCCAGAAGGCGTTCGACCTCATCAACGAGCAGTTCCCCGGCAGTGAGGCGAACGGCGCGAGCGCCCGGATCGTCTTCGTCGCACCGGACGGCCAGAAGATCACCGCGGCCGGCCACCGATCAGCCGTCGACCGGTTCCTCACCGAGGCGGCCGACGGACCACAGGTCGCCGACGTGTCGAGCCCGTTCGACGGGCCGGGGCTGAGCAAGGACAAGACCACGGCCTACGCCACGGTCACGTACAAGACCAAGGACGACGAAGTCACCGATGCCAGCAAGAAGGAACTGGAGGGGGCAATCGAGGAGGTCCGCGACACGGGCCTGACCGTCGAGGTCGGCGGAAGCGCCCTGGCCACCGAGGCTCCCGCCGGAATGGGCGAGATCGTCGGCGTCCTTGTCGCGGCGGTCGTACTGCTGATCACCTTCGGCTCCCTGGCCGCGGCAGGGCTTCCGCTGATCACCGCCGTCATCGGCGTCAGCATCAGCCTGGCCGGGATCACCGCTCTCGCCAACGCCTTCGGACTGTCCTCGACCAGTGGCGAGTTGGCCATGATGCTCGGTCTCGCGGTCGGCATCGACTATTCGCTGTTCGTGGTCTCCCGCTACCGGGAGGAACGGGCGAAGGGGCGTGCTCCGGAGGAGGCCGTCGGTCTGGCCCTGGGCACGGCTGGTTCCGCGGTCGTCTTCGCCGGTCTCACGGTCGTCATCGCGCTCGCCGGCCTCTCGGTGGTCGGCGTACCGATGCTGACGAAGATGGGCCTGTCCGCCGCGGGAACGGTCGTCATCGGCGTACTGATCGCGCTCACCCTGGTTCCCGCACTGCTCGGCTTCTGGCCGAACGCCGTCCTCGCCCGCCAGAGCCGTAGTGGCCAGAACCGTATCGGCCGGGCCCGCACGTCCGAGCGCGGCTCGCGAATCCCCAGGATCAGGATCCGCCGTCGCGGGCGGCAGCTCCGCGGGAGTCAGGAACCCGGCGACAGCCAGGCAACCCGCAAGAACCGGGAGCCCCGCAAGGCTGAGGAAGCCGGAAGCTGGAGCGTCCGCTGGGCGAGCTTCGTCCTGCGACGGCCCGTAGCGGTGCTCCTCTTCACCGTCGTCGGCCTGGGCGCGCTCGCCGTGCCTGCCCTGGATCTGCGGCTGGGCATGCCGGGTGACGAGGCCAAGCCCACCTCGACCACGGAACGCCGCGCCTACGACGCCCTCGCGGAAGGTTTCGGCCCCGGCTTCAACGGTCCGCTGACGATCGTCGTGGACGCGCGGGACGCCGACGACCCGAAGGCCGCGGTGGAGACGGTCGCCGAGCGGATCGGCGCCACCAAGGGCGTCGTATCGGTCTCCCCGGCCCAGTTCAACGAGGCCAAGGACACCGCGGTGCTGTCCGCCACACCCTCCACCGCTCCCACCAGCGAGCGGACCAAGAAACTCGTCCACACCATCCGCGACGAGCGCTCGGCGACGGAGACCGGGACCGGTGCCACCTTCGAGGTCACCGGCACCACAGCGCTGAACATCGACATCGCCAAGAAGATGCAGGACGCGCTGATCCCCTACCTCGTGGTCGTCGTGGGCCTGGCCTTCCTCCTGCTGCTGGTGGTCTTCCGCTCCGTACTGGTGCCCCTCAAGGCGGCGCTCGGTTTCCTCCTGTCGGTTCTCGCGTCCTTCGGTGCCGTGGTCACGGTCTTCCAGAACGGCCACGGGGCCAGTCTCCTCGGAGTCGATCAGACCGGGCCCATCATGAGCCTGATGCCGATCTTCCTGGTGGGCATCGTCTTCGGACTCGCCATGGACTACCAGGTGTTCCTGGTGTCCCGGATGCGCGAGGCATACGTCCACGGGGAAGAGGCCGGTCAGGCGGTCGTCTCCGGCTTCCGCCACAGCGGCCGGATCGTGGTGGCGGCCGCGCTGATCATGATGGCCGTGTTCTCGGGCTTCATGACGGCCGCCGACTCCATGGTCAAGATGGTCGGCTTCGGCCTCGCCACCGCCGTCCTGTTCGACGCGATCGTCGTCCGGATGGTCCTGGTTCCCGCTGTGCTCGCGCTGCTGGGCAAACGGGCCTGGTGGCTGCCCGGCTGGCTGGACCGACTGCTGCCGCGGGTGGACATCGAGGGCGAAGCCCTCAGCCGCCGGGCCGCTGAACTCCCTGCCCCGACCGGCGAATCACACCATGACATGGCGCGCGTCTGACCGACACGCCGGGGGAGGGGCCCCATGCCCGGCATGGGCCCCTCCCCGCTCCACAACCACTCCGGGCCAGGCCGGCCGAACGAACAACCCGTCGGCAGGTCGGGACCGGATCCACCTCAGCGGAGAACCTCATGCTCGCGACTTGGCGGCGGTACGCCGGCCGACACCCCCGGCTCGTCGAGGCGGGGTTCCTGCTGCTGGTGTACGCGGCCACCGGCAACCAGTACAACGAAGGGGGACCAGGCCGGTGGCCCGGGCTTCTCCTCGCCACTGCCGCGTGTATTTCGCTGCTGGGGCGGCGCAGCCATCCAGGCGCGGTCGTCGCCGTCACCTCGGTCTGCGCCGCGATCTCCGGCAGCATCGGCCATCTGATCAGCCCCCTCCTGCTGCTCCCCGTGATCGTGGCGCTCTACGAACTCACCCTGCGCGTCCCGCAGAAGACCGCGCACGGCTACGGCATCGCCGTGATCGCGCTGATCGTCCTGACGGCCCTTCTCTCCGACGACAACAATCAGCCCTGGGGACTCAAGACGGTCAGTCCCGCCTTCTGGATCATGCTCCCGGTCGTGCAGGGCTCGGCGGTCAGGGCCCGGCGGGCCTACTTGGAAGCCGTTCACACACGAGCCGAGCACGCCGAACGTACGCGGGAGGAGGAGGCACGCCACCGTGTCGCCGAGGAACGGATCCGTATCGCCCGCGAACTGCACGACGTCGTCGCCCATCACATGGCCCTGGCCAATGCGCAGGCCGCCACCGCGGCACACCTCGCCCGAACCCGACCTGAACAGGCGCAGACGATTCTTGCCGAGCTGGGCACCACGACCTCATCGGCGCTGCGCGAACTCCAGGCCACCGTCGGCCTGTTGCGCCAGTCCGACGACGCCGAGGACCTTCTGGAGCCGAGTCCCGGTCTTGGACGTCTACCCGAGTTGGCATCCGCGTTCGGTGCCGCAGGACTCACCGTCCTCGTCATGGTGGACGGCGAGACACGGCCCTTGTCACCGGGAGTGGACCTGACCGCGTTCCGGATCGCGCAGGAGGCGCTGACCAACGTTGCCAAGCACGCCGGTGCGAGCACGGCCCGAGTCGAACTCGCCTACACCGTCGACCGTCTGACCCTCACCGTCAGCGACGACGGCGGAACCGTCCCGCGCGCGCCTGCCCCCAGCGGCGGCTTCGGCCTCATCGGAATGCGGGAACGCGCCCAGTCCGCCGGCGGGCGTCTCCAGGCAGGACACCGACCTGAAGGCGGCTTCGCCGTCACCGCCCAACTGCCCATTCACGCCTGACTCCGGAAAGACCCTGATGACCATCCGCGTACTGCTCGCCGACGACCAGGCCCTCCTGCGGGCGACATTCCGAATCCTGATCGACTCGTGCGACGACCTGGAGGTGGTGGCGGAGGCAGCCGACGGCGCCGAAGCCGTGGACCTGACACGCGTCCATCACCCCGACGTCGTTCTCATGGACATCCGGATGCCCGGCACCGACGGCCTCGCCGCGACTTCTGCCATCTGCGCCGACACGGACCTGCAGAGCACTCGCGTCCTCATCCTCACCACGTTCCAGAGCGATGAGCATGTGGCCCGGGCCCTGCGCGTCGGCGCCAGCGGCTTCCTCGGCAAGAACGTCACCGCTGATGAACTCCTCGGCGGAATTCGCACCGTGGCCTCCGGAGACGCACTTCTGTCCCCCGCAGCCACACGCTCCCTCATCGCACGCTTTCTCGCCACGCCCGACCACAGCGGCGGTCCGACCCCGCGGGTTCTGGAGAACCTCACCCCTCGCGAGCGCGAGATGGTGGTTCTCGTGGCGGACGGGAAATCCGACGACGAGATCGCCGAGGAGGCGTGCCTCAGCCCATTGACAGTCCGAACGCATGTTCAGCGGGCCAAGACGAAGATGGAGGCACGCAGCCGCGCCCAGTTGGTTGCCATCGCCTACCAGGTGGGCCTGGCGCGACCTCTTCCGTGAGGCGTTTCGACTGACCGGGCTGGTTGAACCGAGTGTCTGCTCGGCGAGAAGCCCGCAGCACACCGGGGCCGGAATACAGTTCCAGGAGATCACCATCTGCCTGGGAGCGTTCATGTCCGGTAGCCTCCGGAAGAGACCCGCCGAAGCCTTCGAGGCCATCGAGCCTCCGGGCAACGCCGAACTGATCGCCGCCGTGGTGGCGCTGACGGCCCTGGTGGAGGCCCTCGGCATCCTGTCCCGCTCCGAGGTGTGGCTCCTCGGACTTCTGGTGTTCCTGCCCGGGACGGCATCGGCGCTGTGCACCGTCCGGCAGACCGGGTTCGTCGCCGCGTGGACCACACTCGTCGTCACCACGACCGCGGTGCTGCGGGACGTCGACGAGAGCCGCTGGCTCGACCGCCTCCTGCTGGTCCTGTTCACCCTCGTCCTGGCCACGACCTCGGTCTACGCCTGCAGCAGGCGGATCAGGAGGGAACACGAGATGCTCCGGCTGCGCTCCACAGCCGCCGCTATGCAGCGCCACATCCTGCACCCTCTGCCCCTGGTCACCGGAGACGTTCTGGTCAACGGGGTCTACGAACCCCTCCATGAGGACAGACTCGTCGGCGGCGACATCTACGACGTGGTCGCATCGCCGTGGGGGACGCGCGTGCTGATCGGGGACGTGCAGGGCAAGGGACTGGCCGCGGTGGGTACCGCGTTCGCCACCATCGGAGCCTTCCGCGAGGCCGCCCACCGCGAGCCGACTCTCACGGCGCTCGTCGACGCGCTGGACGCCGCTGTCGTACGCCACAATTCCTACGCCGAACACACCGGCGACGACGAACGCTTCGTCACCGCCTTGATCATCGGTATCGAGACGGGCATCGAGGACGCGCAGGCCATCAACTGCGGGCACATCTCGCCCTACGTCATGCACGAGGGCACCATCACCAGCCCCTCGCTGGACTCCGGCGTCCCGCTCGGTCTCGCCGAACTCGCCTCCGAACCCACGACGGTCGGCTGGTTCCGCTTTCCCCACGGCGCGACGCTGTTGCTGAGCACGGACGGCCTCACCGAAACCCGCGCGCCCGACGGCACGTTCTACCCGGTCGACGAGCGTCTGGAGAAGCTCGACCTCTCGCCGACCGACCTGCCTCAGGCCCTGTTCGAGGACAGCCTCGCCTTCGCCGGCCAAGGCGGCCGGCACGACGATGTCGCGGTCCTGACCGTCCGTTGGTCACCGTCGCACTGAACTTCCACCGTCACCGAGGGCGCTGAAGGTTTGGCAGGAGCCAGGAGCCAGGAGCCAGGAGCCAGGAGCCAGGAGCCCGGTGGCACGGTGACCGTCACGGCTCGGACGGAATGCCGATCGCATCGGCCCACGCGTGAATCAACTCGTCGTGGCCGGTGAAGTGCTGGCGCCGGACGACTCCGGAAGGGTCGACATGGCGTGGCTCGGAGACTCCGAACTGCTGCAGCAGGTCGACGAGGAACGGCCGCGCGGCAGCGGCGAGCCGGGGCGACAGGCACGTGGTCAGGTCCACGGCGGAACGAGCGGAGCTAACACTGGTGTACTGGCGCTTTCCTGCCGGACCGTACACGCCACCGGCATGGTTCCACACCTGTATCGGCACCGTGGGGCTGGGGTCGACGGGGCAGATGACAGTGACTTGCACGGCGGCTTCGCCCAGGGTCGAGACGTGACCGGCGAAGGCCGCGTTGAGACGCAGCATGGCGATGGTGATCCAGGCGACAGCTCCCTCGCCCAGTGCCCAGACGGGTTCGCCGGCCGGGGGGCTGTTCTGCAGTGTTCCCACCTGCAGCCCACCGAGTGCTGACCCGTCCGAATGGAACTCGTAGTAGTACGAGTTCGCCGTACGGCCCGGTTGCCGCGGTGGCGCGAAGCTCAGCCTGTCCGTGCGGACGTCTGGGTGCTCGCCTCCGAGAGGGATCGGCGCGGGCCAGTCAGCAACCTGCCGACCGACCCATCGCTGGACGTCTTTGCCGCTCGCTGCGTTGAACTCGGCCGACGCAGGGTGGGCCGGCGACGTGCTCACCACGAGCCACGACGAGGTGGTACTGAGCTGTGCGGTCGCGTCGGTGACAAGTTTCCCGAGGTGCTCATGCCGTTCGATCAAGCTCGTACTCCGCGTTCAAGGGATGTGCGCGTGCCGGGACTGGGGCGGAGGCAACAGGTCGGTCGGGCTTCGACCATGCGCAAGCCGCAAGCCGCAAGCCGCAAGCCGCAAGCCGCAAGCCGCAAGCCGCAAGCCGCAAGCCGCAAGCCGCAAGCCGCAAGCCGGACCGGTCTGTTGAGACGTCGTCAGAACAGCTTGCGCGCCTCGGAGTCGGCGAGCAGTTCCGGGTCGGGAACCCGGGACTTGCTGGCGACGTTGGCGAGCATCTGATGAGCCATGTGGAAGCCGAAGTCCTCGGCCACCGTCTTCTTCCAGTGCCGCGACACGATGTTGTGGGTGGCCCACCGCGTGTAGCGCGGCCGCTTCATGATGAACCGTGCGAGTTCCCAGGACCGATCGAGGAGCTCCTCGCGGGGGAGTACGTCGCTGACGATCCCCCACTCGAGGGCCTTGTCCGCCGGGATCGACTTGGCCGCATAGATGTAGTACGCGGCCCGCTTGGGACCCATCAGGGCTTGAAGCGCCATGTACTGACCGTCCCCGGGAGGGGAACCGAGCCAGAAGTGCGGGTCCATGAAGTCGGCGTCCGGCGCCGCGAGTGTCACGTCGCTCATCATGGCGAACTCGGTGTGCACGCCGGGGCCGTTGACGGCCGCGATGGTCGGAATGTCGATGTTGTTGGCGAAACTCTCGATGAGCTTCCAGCCGTCCGTCATCCGCTGGTAGATGTGGTCGGGATCCAGCTCGGAGGCAGGTTTGGGGTTGAGCCCCTTGGGGTTTCCGGTCATCCACCTGTCACCGGTGCCGGTGACGATCAGGACCTGGTTCTCGGGGTCGTTGCCTATCTCCTGCCACACGCGCGTCCAGACATTGTGTGCGGCGTGGGTGTGGGCGTACGGGCCGTCGTCCGTGTGCAGGCGGACCTCGATGATGCCGTCCTCGCGGCGCATCCGGAAGAAGTCCGCATACCTGGCCGAGTACTCCTCGAAGTCGGGCGGAGCGAGGTAGCCGTCCCAGTGATCGGCCGGATGGAAAGCCATGTCAGTACCTCCACGTAGTGGGCGGCCGCCATCGATGCTTCGAGGCTCGGGCGACGCCAGGGTGGACCGGCCGACCACACGCGTCGGCCCCGCATCACAAAGTACACTCGCGAGTGTGATTTTAGGAGTCGACTGTACGCTGAGCTCATGTCGAGGGCAATCGCGGCGGTTCAGACTCCCGGGCGCCGGCGGCGTTCCGAAGGCAAGAGGGCGGCTATCCTGGAAGCCGCGGAGGCGCTGTTTCTCGCGGAGGGCTATGAGCGGGCGAGCGTCGATGCCATCGCAGGTCGGGCACAGGTCTCGAAGCGGACCGTCTACGACCACTTCGGGGACAAGGGAACGGTCTTTCTGCGGGTGATCGAGCGTGCCCACAACGCGGTGGTCGACACCATTCGCTCCGCGATCGACGAGGAGCTGGCTCGGGGTCGTGACCTGCGCGAAGCGTTGACGGCGTTCGGGCAACGAGTGGTCACGCAGACCTTTCCGTCGTCCGACTACGTGACCTTCCGGCGACTGACCTCGCAGCGATGGGCGATACCGCAGCTGGCCGAGGCCACGCGCGACCGCCCCGAACGGATGCTGGAGGAGCGGTTCGCCGTGCTGGTCGCCGACGGCGAGATCCGCGCCGAGGATCCCGGCCTGGCGGCGCGCCACTTCACGGCCCTCACCATCAGTCTCGCGCTGGAGACACTCAATGCTCGAGGGGACGCCGAGGCGGGAGAACCGGAGATCCTGGCGATCATCGCCGACGGTGTCGATGTGTTCCTGCGGGCTTACCGGTAGCCAACCCCTCCGGCGCGACAATCGGCGCCGAATCATTTCCTCGACCGGCGCGCTACCGGCGTCCGTGGCGCTCGTGGGCGAGTGGCCACCGATGCCAGGAGCGCCCGCATCGCGTCAACCGTCGCGAGGCCTAGGGCCCCTAGTATCCCGGCGTGACCGACTTTCATGGTGCCGGGGCCAGTGCGGCAGCGGCAGGACGGCCGACACCGTCTTCCCGCTCGGGCGGATGCCGCCGTTAGTGGCGCCGGGTGCGCGCCCCGGCATCGGCACTGCGCGCGCGACTTCGTCGCGTGCTCGGCCGCGCCGGGGCGCGCACCGCTCGCCGCCGCACCTAGGCCCTGTTTTTTGAACGGGTCAGGTCACGGAGCCAGCTCCGGATCGAGGCCACCTGCACGGTCACGTCGAAGGTCGCGGCCCGCTTGTCATAGCGGGTCGCGACCATCCGGTTCTGCTTGAGCAGGTTGATCGCCCGCTCCACCGTGTTGCGGTCGCCGTAGGCCACCTGACCGATCAGAAGTACTGGAAGAACCAGCCTTCGGGCTCGTGAATGCACGGTGTGGTGCGGTATCCGAGGCTGTCCATATACCGCCGGGTAACGCTACACACGTCCCAAGAGGCGAAGGGCCCGGCCCACGCTTGGATGTGTACGGTGCCGTCCTGCTCGGTTCCCCGGTGCTCACTGGCAAAAGCTGATGCCGGAGAGAGTGCGCCACCCCCCAGCGCGAGACCAACGGCGAGCACGACGGTGGAAATTGCCACGGTAGGGCGTCGCAAGTTCCGCCGGTAGGGCCGAAGCCGTGTCGTAACGGTAGCCATGGCGCCTCCTTAGAGCTCATAACACGATCTTGCTGCAACGTCCTGGTTGGCCGTGACCGGTGTGAGGATTCGGCCGTTCGCGATGGTGTGAGTACTCGGCCGTGGATCGTGGACGACGACTTGTGGGCGCTGATGGAGCCGTTGCTGCCGCCCTGGCCGGAGAAAGCTCCCGGTCCGCGGCCAGTTCCGGACCGACTGTGCCTGCAGGGCATCCTGTACGTGCTGCGCAACGACATCGCCTGGCAACTGCTGCCGCTGGAGCTGGGGTTCGGATCGGGTCAGACCTGCTGGCGGCGTCTGGACCGGTGGCAGAGGGCCGGGGTCTTCGACCAACTCCACCGGGTCCTGCTCGCGAAGTTGAACGCGGCCGGTGAACTCGACTGGTCACGGGCGTGCGTGGATGGTTCCCATGTCCGGGCGAAAAAGGGGGTGCCGACACCGGTCGACCGGCGGAAAACCGGCAGCAAGCACCACTTGATCTGCGACGGACGCGGCACCCCGTTCAAGGTCATTACGACTGCGGCCAACGTCAACGACGTCACCCAGACCCTCGCCCTGGTTGACGGCATCCCGCCCGTTGCGGGCCGCCCCGGCCGGCCCCGTCGCAGGCCCGACGCCCTGCTCGGTGACAAGGGCTACGACTCCAATGTCCACCGCGACGAGCTGCGACAACGGCGGATCCTGCCTGTCATCTCACGTAAGGGATCACCGAACATCAAGGGCATGGGCAAGCTCCGCTACGTCGTGGAGCAGACTTTCGCCCTGCTCCATCAGTTCAGGCGTCTCGCCGTCCGCTGGGAACGCCGAACCGAACTCCACGAAGCCTTCGTTTCCCTGGCCTGCAGCCTCATCTGCTGGAGACGCCTCAAGAAAGCCCACTCCTGATCGCGCCCCAAGTGATCTCGGTCAGCCCAGCACCTCGAAGGGCCCCGGGCTACTGGTGCGGTGCGTGCCTCGCTCCGGTCGGCTCTGCCGTGCCTGTCTCGGCTGCGGTGAGGATGAGCCGTCCCTCGACTCGTGCTTCGACGACCTTGACCAGCAGCGTGCTCGCGTCGTCAAAGCGCAAGGTGAAGTGCGGTTCGAGCCGCATCAGGAAGTCGAAGCTCTCCCTGTCCTCCGCGGTCAGGGGAGATTCGAGGGTCGCCTCGGACGTCCAGTTGTCTCCGGCGGCACGGATCACGACCTGCACACGGAGCCTGCTCAGACACGTCGAGCGATTGGCCCACCACTCAAGCGTCGCGGTGCCCTCGTAGCTGTCCATGGTCCAAGTATCGCGAGCGGGCAGGCAGTCATGTGCCAGCGATGCAGAATCTGAGGTCACAAGATCGTGTTAGGAGCTCTAAGGGAGGCCATATCCTTCTTGTCTTCTTGTACACGGTTTTCCTTCCGTTGTCGGATGTTCACGGCGGCCGTGCGGGGAAGCTGAGGTTGTTTCAGTGGTGGGGCTCCAGCAGGTCGGGGAGTCCACCATCAGGTTCATGGCTCCTCCCTCTGCCGGACCGGATGCCCGCGGCGCGCTGGTGACCAGCCCCACACCGTACGGCTCATGCGCCGACCTGGTCGGCCGGCTCAATCCGCGATCCGGCGGATCGAGCCAGCGCCCTGACCGGGTGCTGCGTGGGGATCGCGGGTCAGGCCCGGATCCAGAGGGAGCTGGTCCGGTCGTTCATCCAATCGCCGACATAAGGCACGTTGGGCCCGTCGCCCGTCCCGTCGTACCAGTACTGCGAGTCGCCGTCCCGGTTGTAAGCGTCGTAGATGGTCACCTCACGGCAGTAGCTGTACGTGTAGAAGCCGGAGATCTCGTTGTCCCAGATGAGGTTCGGCCGCAGGCGGTAGCCGGATGAGTCGCAGCGCTGGTCCGCGTCCGACACGACGATGCGCGTGACGTCCCCCGGGTTGTTGTAGGCGTTCCAGAACCACTCCATGAGCAGAATGTCGGGTGCAGCCGCCGCCCTGAAGGCCGACGAGGTCGGGTCGTTGCTGCACGTCTGGGACTTCACCGGCGAGAAGCCCCCGTGGACCGACTTGCCGACCTCGACAACGCAGTACTTCCCGTCGTGCGCACCGTCCGCCGTGGCGGCGCCGGTCGAGACACCTGTGATGAGCAGGACCGAGGCGATCATCGCCAGCGGCCGGCGGGCCCGCTCGGCACCCTTGCGAGCATTCATGGCTTCCCTCCGTGAGGTCTGACGTGAAGGATGAAGCGACCCCGCTCTCGCGGGGTCGCGTCCGGCGCACCCACATTGGACATGCTGTCCGCTCCAGGTGTAGTGGCCCAGGCGTTGTTTGCCTTCGAGGGCCTGTGTCGAACAAACAATCTCTGAAATGCGGCGATCTGCACCGGTGATGACGGGAGTTCGAAAAGCACGCTCAGGCCTGCGGTTTAGTGTCCGACCTAAGAGCTCGTAACACGATCTTGAGTGTTGGGTGGGTGTCAGGAGCTGGTCCCGTGCGCCTTGCTCTCGGGTGCGGGCGGCGTGTTTCGTTGCCTTTGCCGAGTCAGTGACGATGGACGAGCCGACAGACGCAGCTCACCGCTGGGCATGTAGTCGAGTACGACGGCATCGAGCGGGCTTCCGATCGCTGGGAAGTCCTCTGGGCCCGGGTGTTCCAGGCTGTCGGTGAGGTTCACGAAGTCGATGAATGCCCGGGCCTCGGTGGCAGGTGCGATCAACTCGACTTCCACGCCGAAGCGTCCACGATGTCCCGATACTCGGCAGCGGACCATTTGGAACGGACGGAGTCTACTGTCGGGCCAATGCAGAGGGTTGTCAGTCACAGCTGGCCAGCGTAGGACCGCACAGCTGAACGCGCACGTTGCCGGCTGAGCCTTCTCCAGCAGATCAGTCCGCAGGCGAGGGAGACCAGGGCGTCGTGCAGGTCGAGCCGTCGTTCCCACCGGACTGCGAGGCGCTTGAACTGGTGCAGCAGGGCGAAGGTCTGCTCGACGACGTAGCGGAGCTTGCCCATGCCTTTGATGTTCGCGATGCCCTTGCGGGAGATGACCGGCATGATCTTGCGGCGCCGTAGCTCCTGGCGCACGGCTTTCGAGTCGTATGCCTTGTCGCCCAGCAGGGAGTCGGGGCGACGACGCGGATGTCCCACCCGCCCGGCGATGGACGGGACGCCGTCGACCAGGGCGAGGGCCTGGGTGATGTCGTTGACGTTCGCCGCGGTGGTGATGACGTGCAGCGGTGTGCCGCGGCCATCGCAGATCAGGTGGTGTTTGCTGCCTGTCTTCCGCCGGTCGACCGGCGACGGACCGGTCGCGGCTCCCCTTTTTTCGCGCGGATGTGGGAGCCGTCCACACACACGCGCGACCAGTCGAGCTCGCCGGCCGCGTTCAATTCGGAGAGCAACAGGCGGTGCAGCCGGTCGAAGACGTCGGCCCGCTGCCACCGCTCCAGGCGCCGCCAGCAGGTCTGCCCGGAGCCGAACCCCAGCTCCAGCGGCAAGAGTTGCCAAGGGATGTCCTGATGCAGAACGAACAGGATGCCCTGCAGACACCGCCGATCGTCCACCGGCTTCGGGCCTGGCGACCGCTGTGGCCAGGGCGGCAACAGCGGCTCGATTAGCGCCCACAAGTCGTCATCCACGATCCACGGCCGAGTCGTCACGGACCACAAACGGCCCGATCGTCACACAAGTCACGCCCTACCAGGACCGTTCAACAAGATCCTGTTACGAGCTCTTACGAAGAATTTGATGAATTCGTCAGGACCTGGCCCTCGGCCACCCACCACGTCACTTTCGAAAGGGACGAAGTCATCGGGCGATGGTAATTGATCTGCCATGTACATCCGGCGAACTGGGCGCTCCCGAGAGCTGGTTGTGCTGGGAGGGCTGGAACGGCCGGACCCCCCTACCCACCCGGTGGCGGATCGAATCTCCCGCCGAGGACTTTCGGCGTACGCCGAAACCGATTGTCGCCGGAACGCGGCCCAGGTGAGTCTTCTCGGCAAGGCCCGGCCCACCCGGCCGGAACACCACCGACAAAGACGGGGAACTCACCATGCGCACCTCGCGTTCACTGCGGTTGCTCGGCGCGGCGGCTGGCGGCCTGTCGCCCATCGCACCGGACGCGGCCCACCCGGCCGCCGTGGGCCACGGCACCGGCGACAATCCCGACGGGCGGACGTCCCGCGCTGCGCCGGTGTGCGGCGGCAACGTCCTCGACCGTACGAAGCGGTACTGAGCCATGTTCCGATGGAGCAGATGGCGTTCCGTAGCAGTGCTGTGTGCCGTGGTCATGGCCGTGATGACCGCCCTGCTCAGCCCTTCGGCCACCGCGGCAACGAACGCGGCGTCGTCCGCGCCACGTGACGCGGCCGGTGTCACCGTGCCGGCCGGTGTGACGGCGGGAGTCGCCGTCTTCGACCGGCAGACCGGCACCTTCACCGAGCAGCTGAACCCGAACATGCAGTTCCGGTCGGCCTCCGTGGTCAAACTGCTGATCGCGCTGGACTACCTCTGGAACCGCGGCCCGGACTACCAGATCCCGTCCGGTGACCAGGCCAAGTGGAACTCCATGCTGCGCAGCAGCGACGACGACGCGGCCAGCGAATTCTGGGTGCGCAACGGCGAGGGCTCGATCGTCACCCGGATGGCCCGTGAGCTGTCCCTCTCCAGCAACACGACCCCACCGCCGGCCAACCAGGACGGCATGTGGGGCTACACAGCCTTGACGGCCGCGGACACGGTGAAGATCTACCGTTACCTGCTGGACACGTCGCCCGCCCGCGTCCGCGAACTGATCATGGGCAATCTGAAGCAGTCCACACGCTGCTCCGCCACCGACCACTTCGACCAGCACTTCGGTATCGCGGGCGCCTTCAACAAGCCGTGGGCCGTGAAACAGGGCTGGTCGGGTTTCGGCGACATCGAGCAAGGTACGTGCCGCCCCGCCACGTCGGCCCTCAACAGCAAGGCAGCGTCCGTCGACCTGACGAAACCGGCGCTGCACACGACCGGGACGGTGGGTTCCGGTGACCGCTCCATCGTGGCCGTGTACACCCTGCACGACGTCGGCACCTCGTACGGCAAGGCGTACACCGACCTGGGCAGGCTGACCCGTTCGCTGAACGTTCCCGGTGGCGTACGACCGGCGGGCACGTGGTTCGGCACCTGGAGCTCCGGTGTCAACGTCCGCCCCGAGCCCAACACCACCCGCGACCCGCTCCTCCAGCTCCCCGCCGGGGTCGAGGTGCTGGTCGGCTGCCAGACGCGAGGGGAGACCGTCTCGGTCCCGCCCTACACCAACGAGTGGTGGGCCTACCTGCCTCAGTACGGGGGCTATGTCAGCAACATCTACATGAGCAGTCCGGACAACCAACTGCCCGGCGTCGCGCAGTGCTGAGCAGTGCATCACGGTGCTGCGAAGGGCCTGCGGGAAGAGCCGGGCAGGCACCCGGCACCTTTCGGTCGAACTCGAAAACCAATGAGAAAAGGACAGGTGGATGACCAGGACCAGGAAGTACCTCTCCCTCTGGATGGCAGCCCTCGCCCTGACGGCGGGCGGTGTGATCGCCGCCCCTTCGGCCAGTGCCGCTGCCAGCGCCGAGTGCGGAGTTCGGGCGAGCGACGGCCGGCTGTGGTGCGGGAACGGAGCCCCCGCCATTCTGCGCTCGGGCGCCTACCACGAAGCGAACATAACGGGGCAGCTCTATTCCACCTTCAGCTGGTTCGACTGCTGGACCTATGGTGGACTGCACGGCGGCGGCAACACCACCTGGTACCACACCAAGGGTGACTGGACCGCTCCTGGCTACGACGGGTGGGGCTACGTCCCGGCGGACTGGGTCAACACACCGTCCTCGTTCGACGCCGACCCGAGCGCGCGCGGTCTGCGGCACTGCTGAGAGCGGCACTGCCGAGCTCGCCGGACCACTCCTTGATGTCGTCGGTCTCGTCCACGAGACCGACGACATCGTCGTCGTGGCGTCCCATGTCGGCGACCCGTTCCCACGACGCGTTCCTGGCAGCCGCCGAGCCTCTCGTGCGTGCCTGACCGAACCGTACGTTCAGCGTTCGTGCCCTGCTCACCAGCGCGCACAGACGATTGTGTGCAGCGCCGGGCGCATGCTGCTGATTCAACGAGGGTACGCACCGTCGCGCTGCGTTGGAGCAATGGCTGCCCCGATCAGTGCTGATGCGGTTACCGCAGACGTCCGGATCGGTTGGCCGCGGCGCAAGAGCGGACTTGGCGTACGAGAAGCGCGAACGCCCGACGGCCAACACGGCGAGAACAGCCGTGGGCAGGATCGCGAGCCGCATATTTTCCCCTGTGGTTGCGGGCTTCGGAGGATCGAAGCCTTCGGTGCTCGGTCAATGACCGTAGGCGCGATCCCTGACTCCCTGGCACCACTACGTGCATCGTGGCTCCCCAGTTCGTGCACAATGCGGCAGTAGAATGCCCGTGCGAGCGGGGGCAGTTGGGGGTGCACCGGCATGGCGGACACCAAGGGTTTCCGTTTAAGTGGAACGGAGTCGTTCGAGGCAGCGGTCTCGTCCTTGTTCGGTTCGCTGCGGGTGACGGATCCTGGCCCACCGGCGTTCCAGGCCGTGGTCGACCACGTAGCCATCGGGTCGGCGATTGTGGCCCGCATCCAAGCCGCTGCCGCGACGGTGACACGGGACATCCAGTGCATCACTTCCACCGACGTGGAGTGGATGCACCTCACACTGCACCGCCGCGGCCCGGTCGCGGTGACCCAGGACAATCGGACCACCGCGCGGAAACCGGGTGAGCTGTTCGCCTGTGACAACACCCGGCCCTACCGGATCATCGGTGCCGAGCCCAGCGATATGACCGTGCTCTGTGTTCCCCGTGCGAGTCTCGGTAAGCGGGCGGACTGCATGGGCCGGCGTACGGCACTTCCCATATCCGCTCAGGACGGTATCGGCAGGCTTCTCGGCTGCGCCCTGTCCGGGATGGACGAGGACCTCCCCCGTCGGGGTGTGGCGCGCACGTATCTCCGGCGCGCACCAGCCCTGGCGACACGACCGTGGCAAGCCCATCCAACCGCATGTCGTGCGCTTTCGTGATGGCCCGCAATACCAGCGAGGAGTGGGGGAGGCCCTGCTGAGCCTCGTTGATCATCACGCATCGCTCACTCGATCGCACGAACTCAATGCACACCGCATCGCCGATCCGAGCCTTGCTCCCGAACCACTCGTCCTCCACGAACGGAGGGGTGCCTGGTGGTGTGCGCACCAGGAGGTTCGGCCGGAAGCGTCGCTCGTCGACGGGAACATCCGGTACCGCTGAACGCACCCAGTCAAGGGTGGCCGTGGTCAACACGCTGATGGGCAGCTGGTCGAAGTGAGAGATTGCCTTCTCGCGGGCTACCTCGACGTCCTCGCGACCGAGGTAGCGACGAAGGTAGGCACTCGGATCCGGGACCACCTCGCCTCGCGGGTCCAGCAGTTCAGGCTCACCAACGTCGTCCGCGTAGCGGGAACGCAGCTGCAGCAGGCCCGGCATTCTGCGGAAACGACGAGTGTTCTTCCCCGAGCCGAACTTGCCCTGAGCGTCGCGCACCGCGAAGAGACGGTCGCCGACAAACCCTCTCGGCTCTACCTCCGCCCGGTGGAGCAATTCGCCCCCTGTCGACTTGATCGGATACCGCCAGATCCGTTCGATCACGCCTGCCTCGATCATCATCCGGATGAGGCTACAAGAGCGAGGGCGTACTCACTTTCGATACACAGCGTAGGTGTATTGCCCCGCAACGTTGTTGACTCGGCTATGGGCGGCTGCCCGTCAAGTGCGGTGTGACATTGGGGTAGTTGTAGGTGTGGAGGAAAACCGCCGGAGCTTCGGCGCGTTCGGCGTTGCCGGCCTATGGGCGCACGTATGCCCACTCGTCGAGCAGGGTGCAATTCAGGCGCTCGACCCTGCCATTCGTCTGCGTGACGATGAGAGTGCGTGGCTGCTTCCCTTGTGCGCGCCGGTTGTGGCCTGCCGATTGCTTGCGGCCTGCTGGCGAGGCGAGATCCGATGTCCACCGCCGTCGGGGATATAGCCGAGCTTCTTGATGTCGACGTGGACCAGTTCGCCGGGGCGCTGTCGCTCGTAGCAGCGGATGACCTGGCCGGTGAGCCCGGTCCATCCTGAGAAGCCGGTTCAACTGGTGGCGGGTTGGGACGCCATGGACCGTCGAGGCGGGTGTGGCCGGGATCGGTCCGATGCGTGCGGGGCCGAGCTTGCGTTCGCGACGCAGCTCGCAGATGCGGTTCTCGATGTCGGCGGGAGTTGCGGTGCGGTGTTGTCAGGGGGCGGCACGAGCGGTCATACAGTCCTGCGTCGCCTTCGGCTCGTCGGCGCCGGACCCACTTGTGGGCGGCGGTGCGGGAGATTCCCGTTTCGTCGGCGACGTGGGCGACGGGCCTGCCCGCGCGGACGCGCTCGACGAGGAGACGTCTGCCGTGGTCCGTCACCCGGGCATCGGGGTGGGACGCGAGTATCTCTTCGGTCCGCAGCCGTCCCGCCGGTCAGACGAAGAGGGTGTCGGACTCGCGCAGGCCGGTCATGTCCATGCTGGCCTGCCATAGTTCCCTGGCGTTGTCGCGGTTGTGGGAGAGACGCGATGACGGCGCTTGCGCTCCTCGGTCGATGTAGGTGCCGGTTGTGGTGGCGAGGGTGGGGTCGGTGATGAGATTCGCGAGCGCGGCGCCGGATGCTGTGGAGGTGCTCTGCTTCCCGATGAGCTTGCCCATGATCGTGCCGAAGACTTTCGTCGCGCCGCGCACGAGGGCGTTCCCGGTGGGGGTGGCGAAGCCGGTGTCGGACATGGCGCCGGGGTTGAAGGCGTTGACGGTGATGTGCCGGTCGGTCTGATCGGACAGAAGCCTGGCCATCTCGTACGTGCAGTAGAGGTTGCACAGTTTCGATGTGCAGTACGCCTGAATTCCGGGGCCGTGGTCGGCGGCGATCGCGGCCGCATTGCTGTAGGTCACCTTCACGGGGAAGAAGAGGGGCGGGTTGTGCAGGTCACTCGTGACGAAGACGATGCGTCCACTGTCGCCCATCTGGTTCAACAGGAGGTTGGTCAGCAGGAAGTGTCCCAGGTGGTTGACGGCGAAGATCGTCTCGAAGCCGTCGGCGGTGCGCGGCGCGCCGGGCACGCCGACCGCACTGATGCCGGCGTTGCAGACCACGCCGTGCAGCGGCGGCAGGTCCGTATGCGAGTAGGTGTCGCAGAACGTGCGCACCGAGGCCAGTGAGGCCAGGTCCAGCTCCATGACCGTGATGTTCGAGTTGTTCGTCTCCGCCCGCAGCGCCTCGGCTGCCGCCTCGCCCCGCGCCGAGCTTCGGCAGGCGAGCACCACGTGGTAGCCCGGATCGCCGAGGGCGACGTTCTTTGCGCACTGGTACCCCAGACCGGTGTTTCCGCCGGTGATGATGACGGTCTTGTCGACCATGACGACTCCTGACCTACGATGAATGAAACGGATCGCGTTCCGTTTCATGTGAGCATAAGAGGAGTGCGTTCCACTTGTCGAATGATTCCCATCCCGGCCGGCGTGAGCGGGCCGACCGCAGGCGCAATCGTGAGGTGATCGTGGCTGCGGCCAGAGAGGCGTTCGCCCGAGCCGACATCGCAGGCGAGACCGTTTCGATGAACCAGGTCGCCCGCGCAGCCGGTGTCGGCGTCGCTACGCTCTACCGCCACTTCCCGTCACGGGACGAGCTGGCGCTGGCCGTCTATCAGCGCAAACTCGAAGAGGTCACCATGCGGGTGCGCTCCCGCACCCAGGACCGGAACGCCCATGCGTCGTTCCGGTTCTGGGTGGCGGAGTTCGCCTCGTTCATGCTCGCCACGCGCGGGATGATGGACACGCTGCGCGCCGCCGGCCAGTCCGCAGCCCCGTTCGCCTCCCCTGCCTCCGACGGGGTTGCCGAGGTGGTCGCCACATTCCTCGCCGACGGCACCGCGGACCGCAGCATGCGCGAAGAGCTGGACGCCATGGACGTGACCGTCGCGATCTGCGCCCTCCTCGCCACCACCGGGCCAGGCGACTCCGGAGCGCGCGCCAGAAGACTCCTCGACCTGTTCATCGACAGCCTTGCAGCCCAGGTCGAGTGAAACGACGGCAACCACCCGTCCCGGACGCTCGCCACGATGAGCGGTGCCGCCCTCCTCCAGGCCATGCCTGCTGCGTCTCGCCGGGGCGCTTGTTCACTGTCAACAACGCTCGTGGTCAGTACGCCTAGTACTCCAGCCGTAGGTCGTGATCTTGTGAGTGGGGGCGCCGCTGATATGGCGCGGCCATCGTTGACCATCTCGACGAGACCGGCCGCGCCATCGGCGGCGTCCATCCCTCTTTGCCTACTTGAGTCCACCGAGACGAAGGGCTTCCTCGATCTCGCTGAGCTTCGCGGACGGCAGGACGCCTGCCTGCCCGATCAGGTCTTCCCTGGCCAGGGTGACCAGCCAAGTGCAAGGGATGAGGTCGGGACGTGGAAGTGCGACTCTCAGGACGCCTTCGAGAGGCAGTCCTTCGGGGGCACCTACTGCCACTTCAACGGCCACGCCGCTGAGATCGGTGCCCGCGGGAGCGACGACTTGCATCGCCAAGAAGCCGGACGCCTCTTCTCCCGACAGCAGTACGACTGCCCGCTGCTCGTTGAAATCTGCCCACCAGACTTCGCCACGTCGCATATGTCCTCCTGATACGGGACGGCGCGCCTGCGTCGCCCCTTCGACCGCCGCCTACTCCAGGCACAGATCGTAATGTTGGCTGGTCAGGGCCGACGACAAGACGGCTGCGGCCACCGCTGATCATCGGTGTGTGAAGACTGACGATCTTGTGGTGGCCGCAGGTCACAGCGTAGACCCTGCTCGCTGGCGGGAAGCGTTCGAGGGCCTGATGAGCCGGACAGCCGGCCGGTTCGCCCGGGTTGAACCCCGGCGTCGGGTACGGGATCTGATGCTGGGGCTGTTGTCGGACGTGCCACGCAAAAACTTGCTGGAGCATCGCCGAGTGGGCCGGAGAGGCCACCCCGGTCGGCATGCAGCACCTGCTCGGCCGGGCCCGTCGGGATGCCGATGACGTGCGCGATGACGTGCGCGAGTACGTCCTGGAGCATCTGCACGACGAGGGTGCAGTGCCGGTGGCCCCCCGCACCTGACGGGCTCATCCCGCTCACCTGCCACGAGATCCAGCGACTGTTCATCACCTTGGTCGTCCGGCCCGTGCGCGAGGTAGCCCACCGGCTCGCCTGGTCCGCGTGGCGACGCCGTCACCGGGCCCGAGCCCAAGTCGGCCATTACCGAGGACAAGCCGCGAATCAGAATTGAAGATCACGATCTACAGCTGGAGCACCAGTAAGCCCTCAGTAGTTGCTTTCATGCAGCAGGTCGACCCCTGAGGTGGATTCCATGCATTTTTCAGGCTGAATCGCAGGGCCGCTTTAGCGTGACGGCTGTCTTAGAAGGCCGATGAGGGCAGGTCGGCGCGTGGGACTCAACGACGGAGTTGCGTTGCGGATGAGCAATGTGCGGCTCATTGACGGTGTCAGCACGGAGGCAGTGGACGATGCCGTGCTGGAGGCCAACGACAACGGCTGGATCACCTACGCCGGACCGGCGGCACAGGCGCCCGAGCCGATACCCGGCGTGAGGGCGATCGACGGCCGGGGCGGAACACTCCTCCCCGGACTGTTCGACTGCCACACCCACCTCGGGGTGGCCTCCGACCGGTCGATCCTGGAAGCCGCCCTTCTGACGGACCCCGTCGTGGGTGTTCTCCAGACGACTGAACGTCTGCGCCGGACGCTCGACGCCGGGATCACGTCAGCTCGAGACCTCGGTGGACTTCCCGCCGGATTCCGCGAAGCCGTCGCATCGGGACTCATCACCGGCCCGCGCCTGCAGACATCGGTCGGGGTGATCAGCCACACCGGCGGACACGCCGACGACACCTTCCCCGGCGGAAGACGCCTTGGCCTCGACTACTGCGAGATCGCGGACGACGTGGTGGGCGCGCGGAAGGCAGCGAGACGGATGCTGCGCGCCGGCGCCGACGTCATCAAGATCTGCACGAGTGGCGGGATCAGCAGTGCCCACGACGACCCCGACGACCAGGACCTGCTCGACGAGGAGATCGCGGCGGTCGTGGACGAGGGGCGTCGCCACCGAGGACGCCCGGTCGCCGCACACGCACAGGGCCGGGAGGGCATCCTCGCCGCGATCCGCTGCGGTGTCACGTCGATCGAGCACGGCTTCGGCATCAATGACGAAGGCTGCGACCTCATCGGAGAGAGGGGGGCCTTTCTCGTACCGACCCTGTCGACCGCCTTCCAGCCACTGGACCCGCGGAAGACCGCGCCGTGGCGCTACGAGAAGAAGCTTCGCTGGAACGAGCGGACCAAGGAGAACATCGCCGCGGCCATCGCGCGGAAGGTGAACATCGCGGTGGGCACGGATGCCGGCATCACCCCGCACGGGCACAACCCGTTCGAGCTGTCGTGCCTCGTCGAACTGGGGATGTCGCCGATCGACGCCATCCGAGCGGCGACATCCAACAGCGCCCGGCTCCTCGGAGTGGCGGACACCCTCGGGACACTGCGCGTCGGATACGCGGCGGACCTCGTCCTCTGCACCGAAGATCCGCTGCGAGACATCGGTTTGCTGTCGGCGCCCGAGAACATCGCCCTGGTCACCCAGCAGGGCGTCGTACGCAAGTGCACGCTCGCCGACCCCAGTTGGTCACAGGACCTCTCCCCAGCACCCGGACAGAGAAGCCCGCACGCCGCGGCCCGCCCGTGAATCACGTCTGCACGTCCCTCTCCGCCCTACCCCGGCACAGCCGCCTGGGGCGATCCGCAGTGGAAAGGAGCCGCTCATGCAAGACATGAGCCCGAGCCTCACCAGAGACGAGCCGGCGACCGAACTGAACACAGGCTGGACCAAGCCGGTCGTCGGCTATGTCGCCATCCTCATCCTGGTGAACGTCATGGTCGACACCGTGCTCGCCTCGCCCACCTTCGTGCTTCCCGAGCTGAGCGACGCCTTCGACACCAACCAGTTCGCGTGGATCGATTCCAGCGCGATGCTGGCGGGAGCCACTTGGGCACCACTGCTCGGCAAGAGCGCCGACATCCACGGCAAACGCAAAGTGCTCGTGATCACGCTGATCGTCGCAGGCCTCGGCGGGGTCGTGTGTCTCCTCGCGCCCCACATCAGTGTCTTCGTCCTCGGACGCGCCCTGCAGGGCGCCGCGGTCGCGGCCCTGTTCCTCACCGTCGCCATCATCCGCGACATCTGCGCGCCCAAGTTCGCCATGGTGGTGACAGGCATCGTCACCTCGGGCTCGGCCGTCTTCGGGATCGTCTCCCCGTTCATCCTGGAGATCGCCACCGAGGCGTTCGGCTGGCAGTTCGTCTTCGTGGTCTCCGCGGTGTTCGCGGGAGTGGCCGCGCTCTGCGTCCGCCTCGTGATCCCGAACTCCCGCAACCGCACGCCGGGCAAGGTCGACGTCGCCGGGGCGCTCACACTCGGCGGCGGTCTCGCGGGCGTTCTCGTCTACATCAGCCTCGGGCAGGAATTCGGCTGGCTGGGGATCGCCCCGCTCGCCATCCTCATCGGTGGTCTGGCCGCACTGACGGTCTGGTACCTCGTCCTGAGCCGCGTCCCGGAGCCCGTGATCAACATCCGTGGCATCTCACTGGCACTCGGGCTCGGTCTCCTCGTCGTCGTGATGGGCACGGGCGCCTATCGGAGCATGCTCCAGCTCTTCAGCCTGCTGATCGACGTCTCTCCCGACGAGGGCCTCGGATACGGGATCAACGGGCCCGGAGCGCTGGGACTCATGTTCGGCATCCCATCGATCGGGATCATGCTCGGCGGCATCGTGGCGGGCGCGATCGCCACCCGTGTGGGCCCCGCCCGGCCCCTCGCCGTGGGCGTGGCACTCGGAACGATCGCCTCCTTCGTGATGTTCTCGGCCGGCGCCGACAACCTTCCGATCGCTGTGATCTGCTCGTTCATGCTGAGCATGACGGCAGGCTCGCTGGTCACCTCCGGATTCAACCTCGCGTCCGTCCTCGCGCCGCCCGAGCGGCAGGGCACCGTCTCCAGCATGGTCATGGTGATGGTCGCCGTCGGTTCGGTGACGATGAGCTTCATCGGATCGGCGATTCTCGCGGGCAACGAAATCGTCGTCGACGGAGAGACGGTCAACTCGTCGACCGGCGTGCACACCTACATCGCCGTCGCGGGCTGCACGTTCATCCTCGCCGCCATCCCGATGGCCTTCCTGGTACGGAAGTTGCGAGGCCACGCGGACGTCCCCGCAGAACCCCACCCAGGAGCAGGAGCATGACGAACCTCGCACCGACAAGTCCCTCACGGGCGCGGCATCCGTACAGTCCCGTGCGGGCGACCGAGGCCGGACTCGTCTACATCTCGGGGCAGCTGGGCATCGCCGACGGCGACATCGTGGAGGGCGGAATCGTCCACGAGACACGACAGGCCCTGGCCAATCTCCAGAGCAGGCTGGCCTCGGTGGGGCTGGAGCTGCGGCATCTTGTGAAGATCACGGTCTATCTGGCCTCGATGGACGACCGCAACGCGATGGACGCGATCTATCAGGAGGCCCTTGCCGAGCCTCTGCCGGCCCGCACGTGCATAGCTGTCGCCGAACTGCCCTACCAGGCCCGGGTCGAGTTCGACGCCATCGCCGTCCGAGACGGGGCCTGAATGCCCAACTCCCTCATGAGACGCGGGAGGAACAGTGTCTGATCTCGAAGTGTCCGTCGGCGACATCCGCGCAGCACAGGTACGGATCGCCGGGGACGTGGTGCGGACTCCGCTGCTGCCCGCTTCGTGGGCGCCGGGTGACCTCTGGCTGAAGGCCGAGAACCTCCAGCCGATCGGCGCCTTCAAACTGCGGGGTGCCGTCAACGCGATCAGACGCCTCGATCCGGATGTCAGGGCACGTGGCGTGGTCACACATTCGAGCGGCAACCACGGCCGGGCGGTCGCGTGGGCGGCCCGAGCGGCAGGCGTCCGGGCCGTGATCGTCATGCCGGAGGAGGCCATGCCCGTCAAGGTGGAGGCCACCAGAGCTCTGGGCGCCGAGGTCATCATGGCCCCCGGTGTCCGACGAGAGACCGTCGCCGACGCCGTGAGGGCGGAGCGGGGGATGACGCTGATCCCTCCCTTCGATCATGCCGACGTGATCTCCGGTCAGGGAACGCTCGCCGTCGAAATACTCGAAGACCTGACCGACATCGACACAGTGCTCGTGCCGGTCGGAGGCGGCGGACTCATCTCGGGAGTGGGCGTCGCCGTGAACGCCCTGTCCCACCGGACCCGGGTGGTCGGCGTGGAGCCCTCACTGGCCGCGGACACGCGCGACTCGCTCGCCAACGGGCGCCGGATCGAGTGGGACGCGCAGGCGACGTACCGCACGATCGCCGACGGAACGCGGACGCCTGTCGTGGGCGAGATCACCTTCCCGATCATCCAGGCGACGGTCGAGGAGATCGTCACGGTGGACGAGGACGACATCCTCGCTGCCGTGGGCACCCTGGCGCGTCGTGCTCACCTCGTCGCCGAACCCAGCGGCGCACTGAGCGTCGCCGCCTACCTCGCCGAGCCGCGGAAGTACGGGCGGGCAGTCGCCGTCCTGTCGGGAGGCAACATCGACCCGCCCGTCCTCGCCCGCGCGCTCGGCCTCACCCCCTGAAAGGAGCACGTAGATGACGTATGCGGAAGCCGTCGCCGACGGCATCTGGGCGGCAGGCACCGCGCGGGTCGGGTACATCCCCTCCGTGAGCGTGGCACCGGTCGTCAACTCGTTGGTCGCGACCGACGGCGGCGCGGACGGAGTCTCGCCGCGCGTCACGCCGCTCTCGCGGGAGGAGGAGGCGATCGGCGTGATGGGGGCGGTCGCGTTCACCGGCGAACTCGGCGCCGTCGTCATGCAGGACAACGGATTCGGCAACGCGCTCACGGCACTCACGACGTTCACGCTTTCCTACCACCTGCCGTTGCTCGTCTTCGCGAACACCCGCGGGAGCCTCGGCGAGTACAACTCGATGATCCACTCGATCAGCCAGCCCGTGCCTGCCCTGCTGCGCACGGCCGGGCTGCCCGTCGTCGAACTGGACCGCAGGAGCAGCGCCGAGGACTGGCGCGACACCGTGAAGGAGGCCGGTGTGCACGCAGTCATGACGTATCGCCCGGTAGTTGTCCTCGGGTCGTTCTGGAACACCGACGGAAAGGCCGCCTGATGAAGCGCATCGAAGCACTCCAGGCCCTTGCGGACCTGACGGGCCATCCCGTGGTCGTGACGTGCGCGGCGACGAGTCGCGAGCTGGCCTCGGTCAAGGACAGCGACAACCACCTCTACCTCCTCGACGCGATGGGCCTCGTGGGATCGGTGGCGACCGGGCTGGCACTCAGCCTGGACACCTCGGCGCCGAAGGTCGTCGGCATCGAGGGGGACGGGTCGCTGCTGATGAACCCGAACGTCCTCCCGACGGGTGGATACCTGGCTCCGGACAACCTGCTTCTCGTCCTTCTCGACAACGGCGTGTACGGGTCGACCGGCGACCTGCCGACCTACTCGTCGAGGATCGACCTGGGGCGGCTCGCGGCCGCCGTGGGATGGACCACGCGATCGACGGCCACCGTCGACGGCCTGAAGACCGCCTTCGGGGAGCTGCTCACGGTGCGGGGTCCGGCGTTTCTGCATGCCCGGATCGAGGCAGGCAATGCGCAGGGCATCGAGAAGCTGCTGATCGACCCGGTTACGATCACGGATCGTTTCACCCGCTGGCTTCGCGAGGTCCACGCATCGGCGGTCGCGGCATGACGGGGAGGGACGGCGGCATCGTCGTGGTCAACCCCACGACAGGCTACGAGCTGGGCTTCTACCCGTACACGACTCCCGAAGCCGTCGACCGGGTACTCGACGACGCGGCGGCCTCGCAGTGGCCCCGGTCCCGTGTGGAGGACCGCGTCGCGGCGATCGGCCGGCTCGGCGACGTCCTGGTGGAGCGGCGGGAGCCGCTGGCGGCGCTCATCACCCTGGAGATGGGGAAGCCGATCAGACAGGCGCGGGCCGAGATCGACAAGTGCCTCACCGCGTGCCGCTACTACGCCGAGGAACTGCCCCGAATCCTGTGGCCGGACACCTTCGACATCGACGGCGACACAGCGATGGTCCGAGTCGTGCCGATCGGGGTCGTGTTCGCGATCCTTCCGTGGAACTACCCGTGGTGGCAGGTGATCCGGGCGATGCTTCCCGCGATCGCGGCGGGCAACACCGTCGTCCTCAAGCACGCGGAGTCCGTCACCGGAAGTGCCATGGCGGTTGAGGACGTGTTCCAGGAGGCCTTCGGCGCGGGCGTCCTGCAGGCCATCGTCGTGGACGGGCCGACGGCGTCGGGCATCATCGAGGACAGCCGGGTCGCCGCCGTCACCTTCACCGGCAGCGATCGCGTGGGTGCTCTTGTCGCTGCGCGTGCCGGCGCCGCGCTGAAGAAGTGTGTGCTGGAGCTCGGGGGATCCGACCCGTTCGTCGTGCTCGCAGACGCCGATGTCCCCGCCGCGGCCGCCGCCGCTGTGAAGTCCCGGTTCCTCAACAACGGTCAGAGCTGTATCGCGGCGAAGCGGATACTCGTCCATCGCGACGTGCATGACGCGTTCGTGCACGAACTGGTGCCGCACGTAAGCGAGTTGAGGGTGGGGGATCCGGCGGAGGAGACGACCGAGGTCGGCCCGCTCGCACGCCGGGACCTGCGTGATTCCCTGAGTGAGCAGCGTGCCCGGGCCCTGGCGGCAGGCGGCCGCGTGATCGCGCAGGCCGACGCGCCCGAGTCCGCTCAGGGAGCGTGGTTCTCGCCGTCGATCGTCGAAGTGGACGGGAACGACTCGGTCCTCCTCACCGACGAGACGTTCGGTCCGCTCGGCGCGCTCACGACCGGTGCGGATGACGAAGAGCTCATCGCCCTCGCGAACTCCTCGCGATACGGGCTGAGCAGCAGCGTGTGGAGCGCGGACCGTGGTCACGCCTCGTCCGTTGGCGACAGGGTCCACGCCGGAGCGGTGTTCATCAACACGATCTCCGCGACCGACCCCCGCCTGCCCACCGGCGGTATCAAGGCCAGCGGCTACGGACGCGAGCTGGGCAAGTGGGGGGTCCACGAGCTGGCCAACATCCAGGCGCTGCGGATCCGGAAGACATGAAGGCTCGCATGGACGAGACGGAGCAGAGGCTCATGGGTGCAGTGAGTCGGGCCGATGTGGTGCTTTCCGGCTACGGCCCGGTCGGTCAGGCCTTCGTGGACCACCTGGCTCGACAGGGCGACAAGCTCGCGCGCCACCACGGAGTACTGCCTAGAGTCCGTGCCATCCGCGCGAGTTCGGCGCAGTGTTGGCCGCGCGGGGGTGAGCCCGTACCGCCACGCTCGGCATGGAGCCCGCTCATCTCGCTGGAGGAGACGCTCGAACGGACCGCTGCCCGCGTGTTCGTCCAGGCGATTCCGTCCTCGCCCGCACTCCGGCAGCAGGCCGCGAAGGAGGCTGTCGAGGCGCTGCGCCAGGGCGTCCACGTCGTCACGGCCACCAAGAGCCATCTGCTCGGCCACTGGCGCGAACTCGACGAGGCGGCTCGCGGACTCGGGGTCATGATCAGGATCTCCGGGGCGACGGGGGCGGCCCTGCCGGCGGGAGATCTGTCGAGAACGGCGTTGCGTGGGATGGGCTGCGAGACGATCCGGGCCTGCCCGAATGGCACCGTCACGTGCGTCCTCGACCGGCTTGCCCGGGGTGACTCGTTGAGTGACGCGATCCGGGAGGCGCAGCGCCGGGGAATTGCGGAAGCTGATCCCTCGGCCGACCTGTCCGGCGAGGATGCCGCCACGAAGGTGCGGCTGCTGGCAGCGCTGGCCTGGGGATGGGATCCGGCGCTGGTACGTGTGGAGTCGCAGCCGGTGATCGAGGACACCGCCGGTCAGGCCCTGGGCGCGGTGTCCCGGCATCGCCGACTGCGGGCCGTCGCTGGCGCATCCGTGAACCAGCCCTACCTCGTCCGGGTCCGGCTGGAGGAGACGCGGCCGGGCGACCCCCTGCACGCCCTCGACGGGCCGGAAAATGCAGTGGTGTTCGGCTGCCCGGACGCGGGCGACGTGACAGTGAGCGGGGGACGCTCGAGTCCGCTGGGGGCCGCTCTCGCCCTGGTGAAGGACACGATCGAGGTCACCGCTCCCCGCACCGGATTCCTCTGATACGGCGCGACTCGACACCCCACGTGCACTGCCGGGCGGTTCAATCAGGGAGCCGGCGTCACCGATGCCCGGGTGCGGAGTCCTGGGCCAGCAGCGGCACGGAGCGTACCGATCTTCCCTCCGAGTCCAGGACGCGGCCGAGGAGTTTGACCGTACGAAGGACCAGCGACCGGTCCTGAATTCGCAGCGCGGGCAGGACCTGTCTCATCTTCCGCTCCAGGTCGTGCGTCTCCGCCGTCGACCGAAGCCAGGCGTCGATGATGACGTTGTGAGGACCGGCCACGACGCTGCACGCCCGGACTCCCGGCAGCGTACGGATCCGCCCCTCGGCCTCCTCGAGTTCGTGGGCGTCGAGCGACCCGAAGTAGACGGCGGCGATGGCATGTCCCGAGATGAGACGCGAGGTGTCACAGCGGAAGATGATGAGTCCCGCCTCCTCCAGCCGTGCCAACCGGCGCCGCACGGCGACGGGACTGAGATCGACCTGTGCGGCGATCCGCTCGAAAGACATCCGTCCGTCGATGTTCAGCGCGCGGATGATGCGATGGTCGGGGGCCTGGAGGGCGGCGGCGTGATCCGGTCGGGTCCCGGCGTCGGTACGCAGTTGCCGGCGCTGCTCGTCGTTGAGTGCGCCCTCGCGCCACCGGCTGGCCTCCAGGGCCGACCGCGTAACGATGTGGCTGTGTATGGACGTGACCCCGGGGACGTGCTCCACCCGGTCGAGGAGGTAGCGCGAGAGAGCATCGAAGTCCGGGGCCTGCGCCAGCACCACGACATCCCGTGCACCGGAGGTCAACTTGACGGTGGCGGCCTCGATGTCGGCGGCGAGGACGTCCGCCACGGTGCCCGATCGCCCCGGGACACAGGTGATCTCCACCAGGGCACAGGCGGGTGTCGCGCTCCCCGCGGGGTGGGCCGTGACCCACGCGACTCCCTCGGAGTGCATACGAGACCAACGACGGCTGATGGTCGCCGGATCCACGCCCAGGACCGGTGCCAGATTGCGCCAGCTCACGCGCGGGGCCGATCGCACGGCGTCCACGATGGCGATGTCGAGTTCGTCGAAGGGGGAGTCCCGCATACTGCGCCATCGTCCTTTTCATGCACAAGAGGCATCATTCTCGTTGAGTTCGTGCAGCATTTTATCTGGTTCTTTGGATTGTGGCTCTGTGCCTGAGCCGACACGACCGATGCTCTCGGGACCCCGGCGTCTCTGTAAGTTCTCCGTGGGTCCTGCTGTGTGGGAGCCTCGGCCCCGGCGTCCGCCGCCTTGCGTCCGCTGTGCGACCCGGATGCGCCGGAGATGGACGAGGACGACGACGGCCACCAGGGCTGAGCCGATGCTGACGGCCCGCACTTCACAGCATCAGGCGCGACGCTGCGTCGGGTCGGCCTGTCGCCGTACGCGCAGCTGCGGATCACGCGTTTGGTTCGGCTCCGGTCATGAGGGCGAGCAAGCTGTGGGGGTGTCGGCTTGTTCCGGCGGGAGTTCTGTGAGTGGCGACAGCGCGTGCTTTGCGGTGGCCAACGGTGTCTTGGCTGTGCTTCGGCTCGCTGCTTTCCGATTCGGCGGGGAGACAGCGACACGCACTGGGTTACGTCGCACTGGTTGCACTTTCGAATCGAAAATCTCTGGCTGGTGGTGCTACTGGCAGGTAGGGGATTCAGGGGCCGGTGCAGTCATGTGTTTGCCAGATCGAGGGCGTATGCATGCCGGTACACAGCGGCATGTACGAGTAGGCAAAAGAGTCGCGCCAGCGTGGAGATTCCGGCCGTTTTAATATATGAGTAGTGGCCACAGAAGGGGCAAAGTGGTTCGATTCGTCCGTCGTGAAACAGCATCAAACGCCTGTTAATTGCTCAATTCGCCCAGAAGGTTGACAGTGTCCAGTTCGACTTGAGAAGGTCAAGCGGATCAGCATTGTTGTCAAATTGCTTATTTTAGTTGCTCCTGGTGTGGAGCGTGAACGTTGACCGAGGTGTGGGAATGTCTGAATCGCATGGTGGCCGTCGTGAACTAATGGCCGGACAGCTTGGTTTATGGCATGCGCAGCAGCTGAATCCGGATAATCCGATCTACAACATGGGTGAATACATTGAGATTCACGGAGCGGTGGACACGGACTTATTCGAGGCGGCTGCGCGAAGAGTCATCCTAGAATTCGACTCCTTCGATCTGCGCTTCGAGGGAGCCGCGGACGAAATTCCGCGGCAGTATTTTGACCTGCGGAGCGATTGGCTGTTTCACGTGATCGACGTGAGCCAAGACGGAGATCCCCGTACCAGCGCGGAGAGCTGGATGCGGGCGGACATGAGACGTCCAGTGAATCTCCGGGGCGGCGAACTCTTCACCCAGGTCATATTCAAGGTGGAAGAAGATCTCTTCCTCTGGTACCAGCGAGTTCACCACATCATCGCAGACGGACTCGCGGGATCCCTGATGGCCTCCCGAGTGGCTGCGGTCTACACGGCACTGTTGGCCGGAGAACCCCTCACGGACAGTGGACCTCCATCGAGTTCCGTACTGATGGATGCCGACGCTGAATACCGGGCATCCGAGGAGTTCGAACTGGATCGGCAGTACTGGACGGAGCGTCTTTCAGATCGCCCGCAACCGGTCAGCCTGAGTGGCCAGGAACCTTCCACCACACCCCATGAACTGATACGGCACACGCTCCATATCCCTGCCGAAGCCGCTGCGGATCTCAGAAGCTCCGCACGTCGGCTGGGAACGAGCCTCTCGGGTCTGGCCGTAGCCGCGAGCGCCGCCTACCTGCATCGCGCGACGGGGCAAGAGGACATCATTCTCGGGGTCCCCGTAATAGGCAGAAAAACTGCACTGCGGGATATTCCCGGAATGACGGCGAATATCGTTCCTCTGCGCCTCGCGGTGCAGCCGAAGGCCACAGTGAGGGAACTCGTGAAGCAGGTGTCTCGCGGAGTGCGAGATGCCTTGCGGCATCAGCGATACCGCTACGAGGACATCCTCAGAGACCTGAAACTCGTAGGGCGCAGCGGACTTTACCCTCTGCTGGTCAATATCGTCTCCTTTGACTACGATCTGAGATTTGGTGACGCCTCCAGCAATGTGTACGGGCTCGGTGGCATAAATTTCAATGACCTGTCGATTTCGGTGTACGACAGATCGTCCGACGGCCGTATATCCGTGGTTGTGGAGGCCAATCCGGATCTTTACAGCAGGGGAGCGGTGCATGAGCATGCTGCGCAATTCCTTGACGTGATGAACTGGATGGCGCGTTCCCCCGCGGAGGAACGTGTACACCGGATCACGTTGATGAGCGGCACCGAGGAGCGTCTGGTCGTCGAGGAGTGGAACGACACCGCCCGTGAGGTGCCCGCAGCGACGCTGCCGGAGCTGTTCCAGGCCCAGGCCGCCCGCACCCCGGACGCGGTCGCCGTGGTCTTCGAGGGTGTCGAGGTGCCCTATGCGGACCTCAACGCGCGGGCCAACCGCCTCGCCCGGTTCCTGATCGACCGGGGTGTGGGACCCGAGTCGCCGGTCGCGGTGATGATGCACCGCTCCGTCGACCTGGTCGTCGCCCTCCTCGCGGTGGTCAAGGCCGGCGGTGCGTATGTACCCATCGACCCCGACTACCCCGCCGAGCGGATCACCTACCTCCTCAGCGACGCCCGGCCCCTCCTGGTGGTCACCAGCACGGATCTGGCCTGCCGTCTCACCGGCGGAGAGGTGTCGCATCTGCCCCTCGACGACCCCCGGACCATCACCGCACTGGAAGACTTCGGGGACAGCGACCCGACCGATGCCGAGCGCCGTACCGGACTGCTGCCCGCCCACCCCGCCTATGTCATCTACACCTCCGGGTCCACCGGACGGCCGAAGGGCGTGGCCGTACCCCATGCGGGTATCGTCAACTGGCTGACTTGGCTGCAGGGCACCTACAACTTGACTGCCTTGGACCGGGTGTTGCAGAAAACCCCGTTCGGTTTCGATGTGTCGGTACGGGAGTTCTTCTGGCCGCTGCTCCAGGGTGTGACGGTGGTGGTCGCCAAGCCCTCGGGCCACCGGGACCCCGGGTATCTGGCCGAGCTGATCCAACGCGAACGTGTCACGATCGCGCACTTCGTTCCGTCCCTGCTGCAGGTCTTCCTCCGCGAACCGGCCGCTGCCTGTACCGGCCTGCGAGCTGTGTTCTGCAGCGGCGAAGCACTCTCCAGCGACATCGTCGGGCAGTTCCGGAACGTAATGGGCGTTCCGCTTCACAATCTCTACGGCCCCACCGAGGCGTCGGTCGAGGTCACCGCATGGACATGCGACAGCGACACCGGCAGAAGCAGTGTCCCCATCGGACGCCCGGTCTGGAACACCCAGGTGTATGTGCTGGATGCGGCGTTGCGGCCGGTTCCGGTGGGGGTGGCGGGTGAGTTGTACCTGGCCGGTGTTCAGCTGGCCCGTGGGTATCTCGATCGGCCGGGGTTGACGGCGGAGCGGTTCGTCGCGAACCCGTTCACTGCGGGTGAGCGGATGTACCGTACCGGCGACCTGGCCCGGTGGAACGTCGACGGGCAGGTCGAGTATCTCGGGCGGACTGATGACCAGGTGAAGGTTCGGGGTTTCCGGATCGAGTTGGGTGAGGTCGAGGCTGCGCTGAGCGCGCATCCGTCGGTGGCTCAGTCGGCGGTGGTGGTGCGTGAGGATCGTCCTGGTGACAAGCGTCTGGTCGGCTACCTTGTTCGGGCGAGTGGTTCGGAGGGTGCGGACATCGCTGTTGTACGTGGGCAGCTGCAGGGTGTGTTGCCGGAGTACATGGTGCCGTCCGCGTTGGTGGTGCTGGATGCGTTGCCGTTGACGGTGAACGGCAAGCTGGACCGCAGGGCCCTGCCCGCTCCGGACTACCAGGCGGCCGACCGTGGCCGGGGGCCGGCCACGGTGCAGGAGGAGCTTCTGTGCTCGGTGTTCGCCGAGGTCCTGGGCCTGCCCGCGGTCGGTGTGGACGACAACTTCTTCGAACTGGGTGGTCATTCGCTGTTGGCGACGCGGTTGGTGAGTCGTTTGCGGTCGGTTTTTGGGGCGGAGGTGGCGATCCGGACGTTGTTCGAGGCGCCGACTGTTGCTGCTCTGGCGGGCCGTTTGGCGTCTTCCGGTGTGAGGCGGCGGCCGCTGGTTGGGGTGGAGCGGGCGGAGCGGGTGCCTGTCTCGTTCGCGCAGCAGCGGTTGTGGTTTCTGGGTGAGTTGGAGGGTCCGTCGGCGACCTACAACATTCCTGTGGCTCTGCGGTTGACCGGTGAGCTGGACGTCGAGGCCCTGGAGGCCGCTCTGGGCGATGTGGTGGGCCGGCACGAGGTGTTGCGGACGGTGTTCGCCGCAGTGGACGGGCAGCCGTATCAGCACATCGTTGCCGCTGAAGAGGCCTCGGTGCCTCTTGCGGTCGAGCGGGTGACTGATCTTGAGTCGGCGATCAGTGAGGTCGCGGGTCATCGCTTCGATCTCGCCGCCGAGATTCCGTTGCGGGCCTGGTTGTTCGAGGTCGGTCCTGACGAACATGTCCTGGTGCTGGTGGTGCACCACATTGCCGGTGACGGATGGTCGATGGCCCCGCTGGCGCGCGATCTGTCAGCTGCCTATACGGCTCGGTCCACCGGCCGGACGCCGGAGTGGGCAACGTTGTCAGTGCAGTATGCCGACTACAGCCTGTGGCAGCGTCAACTGCTGGGCGAGGAGGCCGACGCGGCCAGTGTGCTGGCCCAGCAACTCGGATACTGGCGCGAGGCACTCGCCGAACTGCCCCAGGAACTGACGCTGCCGTTCGACCGGCCACGCCCAACGTTCTCCTCCCACCAGGGCGGAAGCGTCGAACTGACCGTCGACGCCAACATCCACAGCGCCATGACGGAGCTGGCCAGAGCACAGGGTGTGACGGTGTTCATGGTGGTGCAGGCGGCGCTGGCCGTTCTGCTGCACCGGCTCGGGGCCGGAGACGACATTCCGGTCGGCACACCGGTCGCCGGGCGCACCGACGAGGCGCTGGACGACCTGGTCGGGTTCTTCGTCAACACCCTCGTCCTGCGTTCGGACCTGTCCGGCGATCCGACCTTCCTGCAACTGCTGGCCAGAACAAGGGAAACGGACCTCGGCGCCTACGCGCACCAGGATGTGCCGTTCGAGCGGCTGGTGGAGGACCTGGCCCCGGTCCGGTCGATGGCCCGCCATCCGCTGTTCCAAGTCATGCTCACCCTGCAGAACACCGCCGAGGTCCGTCTCGACCTGCCCGGGTTGAACATCGAGGCACTGCCTGCGGGCGTCCTTCCCGCCAAGTTCGACCTGGACTTCCAGATCGCCGAGCGGATCACCGACGGCGGCACCCCAGCGGGCCTGACCGGACTGATCACCTACGCCACCGACCTGTTCGATCCCGCGAGTGCCGAGGCGATCGTACGACGCTTCCTCATGGTCCTGGAGACAGTGACCGCGGATCCGTCGCTGCCGGTCAGCCGCATCGATGTCCTGGACACCGCGGAGCGGGAGCGGATCCTGTCCGGGTGGAACGACACCACCCACGAAGTTCCGCAGGCCACGCTGGCCGAACTGTTCGAAGCCCAGGTCACCCGCACCCCTGACTCGACCGCGCTTGTATTCGACGGCACCGAGGTGACCTATGCGGAGTTGAACGCGCGGGCCAACCGGCTGGCCCGCGTCCTCGTGGACAGGGGCGCCCGGGCGGAAGAACGGGTGGCGGTGATGATGGACCGCTCCGCCGACCTCGTCGTCGCACTCCTCGCCGTGGTCAAGACCGGAGCCGCGTACGTCCCGATCGACCCGGCCTACCCCACCGACCGCATCACCTACATGCTCAACGACGCCCAGGTCGCAGTACTGGTTACACACCAGGCCGTGACAGGCGCAGAGGTTGACGGTGTGACCCGCATCGTGACGGATGCCCCGGACACCACGGCGGCCCTGTCCACCATGGCCGGTGAGGACCTCACGCACCACGAGCGAGGAGCGGCCCTCCTGCCTGCCCACCCCGCCTACGTGATCTACACCTCCGGCTCCACGGGACGCCCCAAAGGCGTCGTGGCGAGCCATGCCGCGGTCTCCTACTACCTCAACTGGGCAGTCAGCGCGTACCCCGGGTTGAGCGGCCGGACCGTGCTGCACTCGTCGGCTGCGTTCGACCTGACCGTCACACCGTTGTTCGGCACGCTGATCTCGGGCGGCGCCCTGCACATCGCACCTATCCAGGATGGGCTTCCCGCCGGACTGGCGGCCACCTTCCTGAAGGTGACGCCCAGTCACCTGGGCCTTTTGTCCGAAGAGCCCGCCGGATCCTTCACCCGGGGAGACCTCGTCGTCGGCGGCGAACACCTTACAGGCGAGCAGCTCACACGGTGGCGGTCCGCACACCACGACGTCCTGATCACGAATGAGTACGGTCCGACCGAGGCAGCCGTCGGATGTGTCACCTTCACCGTCCGTCCCGGGGACCCGGACGTACCGGGTGGCGTCCCCATCGGCACGCCCGTCCCCAACACCCGGGTCTATGTGCTGGACGTGGCGTTGCGGCCGGTTCCGGTGGGGGTGGCGGGTGAGTTGTACCTGGCCGGTGTTCAGCTGGCCCGTGGGTATCTCGATCGGCCGGGGTTGACGGCGGAGCGGTTCGTCGCGAACCCGTTCACTGCGGGTGGGCGGATGTACCGTACCGGCGACCTGGCGAAGTGGCGGCCGGACGGTGTCCTGGACTTCCTGGGCCGTGCGGATGATCAGGTGAAGGTCCGGGGTTTCCGGATCGAGTTGGGTGAGGTCGAGGCTGCGCTGAGCGCGCATCCGTCGGTGGCTCAGTCGGCGGTGGTGGTGCGTGAGGATCGTCCTGGTGACAGGCGTCTGGTCGGCTACCTCGTTCCCGCGACCGGCCACGCAGGCGGTGTCGACTCCGCTGCCCTGCGCGCCCATCTCGGCGCGATGCTGCCGGAGTACATGGTGCCGTCCGCGTTGGTGGCGCTGGATGTGCTGCCGTTGACGGTGAACGGCAAGCTGGACCGCAGGGCCCTGCCTGCTCCGGACTACCAGGCGGCCGACCGTGGCCGGGGGCCGGCCACGGTGCAGGAAGAGATCCTGTGCTCGGTATTCGCAGAGGTCCTGGGCCTGCCCGCGGTCGGCGTGGACGACAACTTCTTCGAACTGGGCGGCCACTCACTGTTGGCGACGCGGTTGGTGAGTCGTTTGCGGTCGGTTTTTGGGGCGGAGGTGGCGATCCGGACGTTGTTCGAGGCGCCGACTGTTGCTGCTCTGGCGGGCCGTTTGGCGTCTTCCGGTGTGAGGCGGCGGCCGCTGGTTGGGGTGGAGCGGGCGCAGCGGGTGCCTGTCTCGTTCGCGCAGCAACGGTTGTGGTTTCTGGGTGAGTTGGAGGGTCCGTCGGCGACCTACAACATTCCTGTGGCTCTGCGGTTGACCGGTGAGCTGGACGTCGAGGCCCTGGAGGCCGCTCTAGGTGATGTGGTGGGCCGGCACGAGGTGTTGCGGACGGTCTTCGTCACGGTGGACGGGCAGCCGTATCAGCACATCGTTGCCGCTGAAGAGGCCTCGGTGCCTCTTGCGGTCGAGCGGGTGACTGATCTTGAGTCGGCGATCAGCGAGGTCGCGGGTCATCGCTTCGATCTCGCCGCCGAGATTCCGTTGCGGGCCTGGTTGTTCGAGGCCGGTCCTGACGAACATGTCCTGGTGATCGTGGTGCATCACATTGCCGGTGACGGGTGGTCGATGGGGCCGTTGGCGCGTGATGTGTCGGTCGCGTATGCGGCTCGTTCCGAGGGGCGGGTGCCTGGCTGGGAGCCGTTGGCGGTGCAGTATGCGGACTACTCGTTGTGGCAGCGGGAGTTGCTCGGTGAGGAGGCCGATCCGGGCAGTGTGCTGAGCGTGCAGTTGGGTTACTGGCGTGAGGTGTTGGCGGGGGTGCCGCAGGAGTTGGTGCTGCCGTTCGACCGGCCGCGGCCGGCGGTGGCCTCGTACCGCGGTGGCCGCGTGGACGTCCGTGTGCCGGCGGAGGTGCATGCCCGGGTGGCGGAGCTGGCCCGTGTCCAGGGTGTGACGGTGTTCATGGTGGTGCAGGCGGCGCTGGCTGTTCTGCTGCACCGGCTCGGGGCCGGAGATGACATTCCGGTCGGCACTCCGGTCGCCGGGCGCACCGACGAGGCGCTGGACGATCTGGTCGGGTTCTTCGTCAATACTCTGGTGTTGCGCACCGACCTGTCGGGTGATCCCACGTTCGCGAGCCTGCTGGAGCAGGTGCGAGAGAACGGCCTGGGTGCGTTCGCGCACCAGGACGTGCCCTTCGAGCGGCTGGTCGAAGACCTCGCGCCGACTCGCTCGATGGCCCGCCATCCGCTTTTCCAGGTCATGCTCGCCCTGCAGAACAACGCCCCGGCCGTCCTCGACCTGCCCGGCATCCACACCGAACCCCTGCCCGCCGGCGAACCGGTGGCCAAGTTCGACCTGTCCTTCACCCTGACTGAGACCTTCCACACCGACAACGGTGCCGACACAGACACCGGTGCCGAGACGGGGACGGCTACGGGCAGCGGCGATCGCCCGGCCGGTCTGTACGGCGGTATCGACTACGCCCTCGACCTGTTCGACGCCGAAACGGTGGAGGCACTGGCCGAATGGTTCGTCCGCGTCCTGGACACCGTCACCGCCAACCCTCATCAGCACATCGACGCCATCGAGGTACTGGACCCGGCGGAGCGGAAGCGGATCCTGGTCGAGTGGAACGACACCTCCCGGGAGGTGCCCGCTGCGACGCTGCCGGAGCTGTTCCAGGCCCAGGCCGCCCGCACCCCCGACGCGACCGCCGTGGTCTTCGCCGGCGACGAGGTGACCTACGCCGAGCTCAACGAGCGTGCCAATCGCCTCGCCCGGCTGCTGATCGATCGCGGGGTGGGGGCCGAGTCGCCGGTCGCGGTCATGGTGCACCGCTCGGCCGACCTCGTCGTCGCCTTCCTCGCGGTGACGAAGGCGGGCGGCGCCTACCTGCCCATCGACCCCGACTATCCCGCTGAGAGGATCACCTACCTCCTCGCCGACGCCCGGCCCCTCCTGGTTGTCACCAGCGCGGATCTGGCGTCCCGTCTCACCGACGGCCACCCGCCCTGTGTGGCTGTCGATGATCCCCGGACCGTCAGCGCACTCAAGGATTTTGAGGGCACCGACCTCACGGACGCCGAGCGCCGTTTCACCCTGCTGCCCGCCCACCCTGCGTATGTCATCTACACCTCGGGTTCCACCGGGCGGCCGAAGGGTGTGGCCGTCACTCATCAGGGACTGCCGAGTCTGGTTGCCGCGCAGGCGGAGGAGTTCGGGATCTCGGCGGGGAGCCGGGTGTTGCAGTTCGCTTCGGCGAGTTTCGATGCGGCGGTCTGGGAGATGGTGATGGCCTTGTGCAACGGGGCCTGCCTCGTGTCGGCCGCGTCGCCCGACCTGCTGCCGGGCCAGGCGCTCGTCCGCCTCGTTGCGGAACGGTCGGTCACACACGCACTCCTGCCTCCCGCCGCGCTGGCTCTCATGGAACCGGACAGCCTGCCGTCGATCACGACCCTCATCACGGGGGGCGAAGCTCTCAGCCAGAACCTGGTGGGCCGCTGGGCCGAGGGCCGTCGGCTCATCAATGCATACGGACCCACGGAATCCACCGTCTGCGCGACCACCACCGACCCCCTGTCCACCGACGAACCCACCACCCCGCCCATCGGCACGCCCGTCGCCAATAGCCGGGTCTACGTGCTCGACGCGGCGTTGCGACCGGTCCCGGCGGGTGTCGCGGGTGAGTTATATGTCTCCGGGGCGGGCTTGGCCCGTGGCTATCTCGATCGGCCGGGGCTGACGGCGGAGCGGTTCGTCGCGAACCCGTTCACTGCGGGTGAGCGGATGTACCGTACCGGCGACTTGGCCCGGTGGAACGCCGATGGGCAGGTCGAGTATCTCGGGCGGACTGATGACCAGGTGAAGGTTCGGGGGTTCCGGATCGAGTTGGGTGAGGTTGAGGCTGCGCTGAGCGCGCATCCGTTGGTGGCTCAGTCGGTGGTGGTGGTGCGTGAGGATCGTCCTGGTGACAGGCGTCTGGTCGGCTACCTCGTTCCCGCGACCGGCCACGCAGGCGGTGTCGACTCCGCTGCCCTGCGCGCCCATCTCGGCGCGATGCTGCCGGAGTACATGGTGCCGTCCGCGTTGGTGGTGCTGGATGTGCTGCCGTTGACGGTGAACGGCAAGCTGGACCGCAGGGCCCTGCTCGCTCCGGACTACCAGGCGGCCGACCGTGGCCGGGGGCCGGCCACGGTGCAGGAAGAGATCCTGTGCTCGGTGTTCGCCGAGGTCCTGGGCCTGCCCGCGGTCGGCGTGGACGACAACTTCTTTGAACTGGGCGGCCACTCACTGCTTGCGGTGCGGGTGGTCGAGCTGCTGCGGACCCGGGGGATATCGGTTGATGTGCGGTCGTTGTTCGCAGCGCCCACGGCTGCCGGACTGGCTGCGTCGGATGGTCCGGCCGAGGTGGCGGTGCCGGAGAACCGGATTCCGGACAACGCCCTGACCATTTCCCCCGACATGCTCTCTCTGGTGGATCTGACCAGCGCTGAGATCGACCGGATCGTGGCCCGGGTTCCCGGCGGAGCGGGCAACGTGGCGGATGTGTACCCGCTGGCCCCGCTGCAGGAAGGGATCCTCTTCCACCACCTGATGGGTGACTCAGGGGACGGGACCGATGTGTATGTGCTGCCGGTGCTGTTGGGGTTCGACTCCCGGCAGCGGCTCGACGGATTTGTGGACGCACTGCAGAAGGTCGTCGACCGGCATGACATCCTGCGGACCGCCGTCTTGTGGGAAGGACTGAGCGAACCGGTCCAGGTGGTGGTGCGCCGTGCTGCGATCCCGGTGGAAAGCGTCGACTTGCCCGACGGGCCTGACGACGAGGTGATCGGCCGAATGCTGGCCGCGTGCCCTGGATCGATGGACATCGGCCAGGCACCGCTGATCCGCGTGTACACGGCGACCGACCCGGTGAACGGTCAGTGGCTCGCACTCGTTCAGGCCCATCACCTGGTCTCGGATCACACCACCCTGGACGTACTGCTGCAGGAGGTGCGCTCGTTCGTTACGGGCCGTGAGGAAACCCTGCCCGCGCCTCTGCCGTTCCGGAACTTCGTTGCCCAGGCCCGCCTGCGGGTGGCGCAGGAGGAACACCAGAGGTACTTCTCCACCCTGCTGGGGGACGTGACCGAGCCGACCGCGCCGTTCGGGCTGCTCGACGTCCGCGGCGACGGCACCGGCGTGGCGGAGTTCCGCCGCGTGATGGATGCGGAACTCGCGCGGCGACTGCGGGACCAGTCACGCCGGCTGGGCGTGAGCCCCGCCACGGTTCTGCACGTGGTGTGGGCGCGGGTTCTGGCGGCTACCTCGGGCAAGGACGACGTCGTCTTCGGTACCGTCCTGTTCGGCCGTATGGCCGCGGGAAGCGGCGCGGACCGCGTTCTGGGCCTGTTCATCAACTCCCTGCCGGTACGGGTGCGGACCCACGGCGCGCAGGTGATGGACACGGTGCGGTCGGTGCAGAACCAGCTGGCGGACCTGCTCGTCCACGAACACGCCCCCTTGAAACTCGCCCGGCAGGCCAGCGGCATCATGGCGGACACCCCGCTGTTCACCTCCCTGTTCAACTACCGGCACTCCAGGAGCACCGAGCCAGGAACTGACAACAGCCTTGACGGCGTCGAGTTGCTGTACGACCAGGAGCGGACGAACTACCCGATCGGGCTGAGCGTCGACGACACCGGTGACGGTTTCACCCTCACCGTGCAGGTCGCCGAACCCGTCTCGGGCGCATCACTGTGCGCCATGGTCCACACCGTCGCCGAAGGCGTCGTCACCGCTCTGGAGACAGCACCACACCAGCGGATCAGCACGGTGGACGTCCTCGACCCCGCGGAGCGGCACCGGGTCCTGGTCGAGTGGAACGACACCTCCCGGGAGGTGCCGGCGGCGACGCTGGCGGAGCTGTTCCAGGCCCAGGCCGCCCGCACCCCCGACGCGACCGCCCTCGTCTTCGAGGACGTGGAACTGAGTTATAGGGAACTCAACGCCCGCGCCAACCGCCTGGCCCGGCTGCTGATCGATCGCGGGGTGGGGTCCGAGTCGCCGGTCGCGGTCATGTTGGTGCGCTCCATCGACCTGATCGTCGCTCTCCTCGCGGTGACCAAGGCAGGCGGCACGTACGTACCCATCGACCCCGACTATCCCGCCGAGCGGATCACCTACCTGCTCACCGACGCCCAACCCCTCCTGGTGCTCACCGGCACGGATCTGGCCTCCCGTCTCACCGGCGGAGAGGTGTCGCACCTGGCCGTCGACGACCCCCGGACCATCACCGCACTCAAGGATTTCGAGGGCACCGACCCCACAGATGCCGAGCGCCGTTCCACCCTGCTGCCCGCCCACTGCGCGTATGTCATCTACACCTCCGGGTCCACCGGGCGGCCGAAGGGCGTGGCCGTCACCCATCAAGGGCTGCCGAGCCTGGCTGCCATGCAGGCGGAGGAGTTCGGGATCTCGGCAGGGAGCCGGGTGTTGCAGTTCGCCTCGGCGAGTTTCGATGCGGCGGTCTGGGAGATGGTGATGGCTCTGTGCAACGGGGCCTGCCTTGTGTTGGCTACGCCGGACGACGCGCTGCCGGGCCAGGCGCTCGTCCGCCTGGTCGCGGAACGGTCGGTCACACACGCCACCTTGCCTCCCGCCGCCCTGGCTCTCATGGAACCGGACAGCCTGCCGTCGATTACGACCCTCATCACCGCCGGCGATGCCCTCGGCCAGAACCTGGTTGCCCGCTGGGCCGACGGCCGTCGGCTCGTCAACGCCTACGGACCCACGGAATCCACCGTCTGCGCGACCACCACCGACCCCCTGTCCGCCGACGAACCCACCACCCCGCCCATCGGTACGCCCGTCGCCAACACCCGCGTCTACGTGTTGGACTCGGCTCTGCGGCCAGTTCCGCCGGGAGTGGTGGGTGAGCTGTATCTCGCCGGTGCGAGCTTGGCCCGCGGCTATCTCGACCGGCGTGGCCTGACGGCGGAGCGCTTCGTGGCCAACCCCTTCACCCCGGGTGAGCGGATGTACCGTACCGGCGACCTGGCGAAGTGGCGGCCGGACGGTGTCCTGGACTTCCTGGGCCGTGCGGATGACCAGGTGAAGGTTCGGGGTTTCCGGATCGAGTTGGGTGAGGTCGAGGCTGCGCTGAGCGCGCATCCGTCGGTGGCTCAGTCGGCGGTGGTGGTGCGTGAGGATCGTCCTGGTGACAAGCGTCTGGTCGGCTACCTTGTTCGGGCGAGTGGTTCGGAGGGTGCGGACATCGCTGTTGTACGTGGGCAGCTGCAGGGTGTGTTGCCGGAGTACATGGTGCCGTCCGCGTTGGTGGTGCTGGATGCGTTGCCGTTGACGGTGAACGGCAAGCTGGACCGCAGGGCCCTGCCCGCTCCGGACTACCAGGCGGCCGACCGTGGCCGGGGGCCGGCCACGGTGCAGGAGGAGCTTCTGTGCTCGGTGTTCGCCGAGGTCCTGGGCCTGCCCGCGGTAGGGGTGGACGACAACTTCTTCGAACTGGGCGGCCACTCACTGCTCGCGGTGCAGCTGATCAACAGGATCCGGACGGCTCTGAGGGCCGAAGTCGCGATGCGGTCGCTGTTCGAGGCGCCGACCGTGGCCGGACTCGCGCAGCGGCTGACGGATTCGGATGTGACGCGTCCCGTGCTGGTGGCGATGACACGGCCCAAGGCGCTACCGCTCTCGTTCGCGCAGCAACGGTTGTGGTTCCTGGGTGAGTTGGAGGGTCCGTCGGCGACCTACAACATTCCTGTGGCTCTGCGGTTGAGCGGTGACCTGGACGTCGAGGCGTTGCGGATGGCGCTGGGTGATGTGGTGGGTCGGCACGAGGTGCTGCGGACGGTCTTCGCTGCCGATGAGGGCAGGCCGTATCAGCAGATCCTTGCCCCGCCTGTCTCCTTTGATCTGCCGGTGGTCGAGGTGGGACGGGAAGGTCTGACGGACGCGGTTGCCGGGCTGGCGGGTCACATGTTCGACCTGAGCGCTGAGTTTCCTTTGCGGGCGTGGCTGCTGGGGGTGGGCCCTGACGAGCATGTCCTGGTGCTGGTGGTGCATCACATTGCTGGTGACGGGTGGTCGATGGGGCCGTTGGCGCGTGATGTGTCGGTCGCGTATACGGCTCGTAGTGAGGGGCGGGTGCCTGGCTGGGAGCCGTTGGGGGTGCAGTACGCGGATTACACGTTGTGGCAGCGGGAGTTGCTTGGTGAGGAGGCCGATCCGGGCAGTGTGGTGAGTGGGCAGTTGGGTTACTGGCGTGGGGTGTTGGCGGGGGTGCCGCAGGAGTTGGTGCTGCCGTTCGACCGGCCGCGGCCGGTGGTGGCCTCGTACCGCGGTGGCCGGGTGGAGGTGTGTGTGCCGGCCGGGGTGCATGCCCGGGTGGCGGAGCTGGCTCGTGTTCAGGGTGTGACGGTGTTCATGGTGGTGCAGGCGGCGCTGGCCGTTCTGCTGCACCGGCTCGGGGCCGGAGATGACATTCCGGTCGGCACTCCGGTCGCCGGGCGGACCGACGAGGCGCTGGACGACCTGGTGGGGTTCTTCGTCAACACTCTGGTGATGCGCACCGATCTGTCGGGTGATCCCACGTTCGTGAGTCTGCTGGAGCAGGTGCGGGATGGCGGACTGGGTGCGTTCGCGCATCAGGACGTGCCCTTCGAGCGGCTGGTCGAAGACCTCGCGCCGACTCGCTCGATGGCCCGCCATCCGCTTTTCCAGGTCATGCTCGCCCTGCAGAACAACGCCCCGGCCGTCCTCGACCTGCCCGGCATCCACACCGAACCCCTGCCCGCCGGCGAACCGGCAGCAAAATTCGACCTCTTCTTCACCCTGAGTGAAACCTTCCACACCAACGCCGACATGGGTGCGCGTGCCGGTACTGGCACAGGTAATCGCCCGGCGGGCCTGCGCGGCGGTATCGACTACGCCCTCGACCTGTTCGACGCCGAAACGGTGGAGGCACTGGCCGAACGGTTCGTCCGCGTCCTGGACACCGTCACCAGGGAACCGCACCAGCAGGTCAGTGTTGTGGAGGTGCTGTCGGATGAGGAGCGGCACCGGCTTGTGGTGGGGTGGAACGACACCGCCCAGGCGGTGGCCGGGGCGACGCTGCCGGAACTGTTCCAAGGCCGGGTCGCGAAGCGTCCTGATGCGGTCGCGGTGGTTGTCGATGGCGCCGAGGTGACCTTTGCGGAACTGGACGAGCGAGCGAACCGGCTTGCCCGATTGCTGATCCGTCGCGGTATCGGTCCCGAGCGTATCGTCGCACTGGCCCTGCCTCGCTCGGTGGACCTGATCGTCGGCCTGCTGGCGGTTCTGAAGTCGGGCGCCGGTTACCTGCCGATCGATCCGGAGTACCCGGCCGAGCGGATCGCCTTCATGCTGGCCGACGCCGTCCCGTCGCTCACGCTGACCAGCACAGAGGTCGCCGGGCGCATAACCACCGGTCCCGCGCTGCTGCTGGACGACCCTGCGGTCGTCGCCGAACTCGGCGCACTGCCGGCCGACGTTCCCGGTGATACGGAGCGGACCCGTCCGCTGCTGCCACAGCACCCCGCGTACCTGATCTACACCTCCGGCTCGACCGGGCGCCCCAAGGGTGTGGTGATGTCCTGTGGTGCGCTGGTCAACCTGTTGTCCTGGCACGCTTCAGTCATCCCCACCGAGGCGGGCTCGCGGGTCGCGCAGTTCACCGCGATCAGCTTCGATGTCTCGGCCCAGGAAATACTCTCGGCCCTCTTGGACGGCAAGACCCTTGTGGTACCGGAGGAAGAGATCAGGCGTGACCCTGAAGAGTTTGTCGCATGGCTGAGGGAGCAGAAGGCCACCGAGCTGTATGCCCCCAACCTGATGGTGGACGCGCTCGGTGAGGCTGTGGCGGAGCACGGCACGGAGCTGCCGTCGCTGCGTCATGTTTCCCAGGCCGGCGAAGCCCTTGTGCTCAGTGATCGGGTCCGTGACCTTTGCGGGGCGGGCGGGACGGCGCTGCACAACCACTACGGTCCGACCGAGACACACGTGGTCACCGCCTACACCCTGCCGGCGGACCGGGCGGCATGGCCCCGGGGATCAGCGCCGATCGGCCGTCCGGTGTGGAACACCCGCGTCTACGTCCTGGACCCGGCGCTGCGGCCGATGCCGGTGGGTGTCGCGGGTGAGCTGTACATCTCCGGCGCCCAACTGGCCCGCGGCTACCACGCCCGGCCGGGACTGACCGCGCAGCGGTTTGTCGCGAGCCCCTTCACTCCTGGTGAGCGGATGTACCGCACCGGCGACCTGGCCCGCTGGAACGCTGAGGGACAACTGGAGTATCTGGGCCGTACCGATGACCAGGTGAAGGTCCGGGGTTTCCGGATCGAGTTGGGCGAGATCGAGGCCGCGCTGAGCGCGCATCCGTCCGTGGCCCAGGCAGCGGTGATGGTGCGTGAGGACCGCCCCGGGGACAAACGCCTGGTCGGCTACCTGGTCCCCGACGGTGGCCGCACCAGCGGTGACGGCGACACCGCCGGGGTCGACCTGGCCGCCGTGCGCGCCCATCTCGGCGCGATGCTGCCGGAGTACATGGTGCCGTCCGCGTGGGTGGTCCTGGAGAGTCTGCCGCTGACGGCGAACGGGAAGCTGGATCGACGGCAGCTTTCGGCGCCGGACCATACCTGGTCCATGCCGAGCCGGGAACCCGCATCGGTCCAGGAAGAAATCCTGTGCAGAATTTTCGCCCAAGAACTGAATGTGCCTCACATCGGCGTCGAGGACAATTTCTTCGAACGCGGTGGACATTCACTTCTGGCCGTCAGGCTGGTGAATCGGATTCGTTCGATCATGGGTGTCGATGTCTCCCTCCGTATGCTGATGGAAACCCCCAGCGTCGCAGGACTCGCACACCGGCTCAGCCTTCCCGCGACGAATAACTCGCTTCGTATGATCCTTCCCATCAGGACGCACGGGAGCCAGCCGCCCCTCTTCTGTGTTCATCCGCGATCCGGGCTGAGTTGGTGCTTCGCTCCTCTGGCTGGATTCGTACCTCCTGGTATTCCGTTGTACGGCCTGCAGGCGCGGGACGTCGACGGTGCGGGTGAGTTTCCGGGATCCATCCGGGAAATGGCGGAGGAATACGTCAAAGAATTGCGCGCCGTGCAGCCGTCCGGTCCGTACCGTCTGCTGGGATGGTCGATGGGAGGCCGCGTGGCGCAGGAGATGGCTGTGCAACTGCAGGAAGACGGCCAGCAAGTAGCACTCATCATCATGGGAGGCTATGCACCGGCCCCACTCGACAGGCCCAACGCGGACAAGGTCGACCGGAAATCCGCAGATCTTGTCCGTCAAAGGATTCAAGAACGTGATGGCGACGGTCACGGCGATCATGTGGACGCATCGGAAACAATCGACGAGGCGCCTTCTCTCCGTGATCTCGCCGGACTTCCGGACTACTTCCGCAGCGAGATCTCAGAAGAGGAGGCTGAAGTAAGGGCGAGGATCATTGCGAATAATACCCGTATCTATGTGAAGCATTATCCTCGCAGGTTCGACGGAGATCTCCTCTTCATTTCGTCGGACGAGCTGGAGGATGGTTGGGGTCGTGCCATGTGGCAACCCTATGCTTCCGGTCAAATAAGCGAGTCGCGGTTGCCTTGCTCTCACGACGATATGGCCAATCCCCCTATGCTCTCTCTGCTTTGGGACGCAATCGCGGGTTGGCTGTCCGCGACGAAAGACGGATAGTCGTCGACTGAGCTGGTGTAACCCATTGGCCACGGTTGGCCACCCCGACATGTCGACCCGTGAGTGACAGATAGGACTGAATGATGACGAACCCTTTTGAGGACCAGGACGCCAACTACCTTGTTCTGAAGAACGAGGAGGGTCAGTTCTCGCTCTGGCCCACATTCGTCGACGTGCCGGACGGGTGGGAGTCGGTCTTCGGAGAGGCAGCCCGTCAGGCATGCCTCGACTTCATCGAGCAGACCTGGACCGATATGCGCCCCCAGAGCCTGATAGACGCCATGAACGCCGGCTGAGCAGGGGCGGGGACCGGCGGCGGCTGATACTCCGTCTCCCGTCCCCGCCGCTTCGCGGATCGCGTAGGTGAGAAGCCTGCCTGCCACGGCACACGGAGCGATTTCCAACATCCCGATGCCGACCGCAAGTCGGACGCCCCTGCGCAACGGCAAAGCTCCTGGCAGGCACGGGTTCTCGACCAAGATCACCCGTGCCTGCCAGGAGCTTCGCATGCTTGCGTACTCATCTCGATCGATCTGTCCAGCCGAACCCTGCGGTTCCTTACCGGTCAACTGGCCGCGTGGCGGGCGAAGATCGGTACACGGCGTCGACGTCTGACCGTCGGCCGTCAGGCTCTGCTCGCCCTCGCGCACCTGCGGTGCGGTGCTACCTACGCCCAGCTCGCTGCCGGATTCGGCATCGGGATCGCCACGGTCTGCCGCTGTATAGGCGAAGCTGTCGAGGCCTTGGCCGCCCTCGCGCCTTCACTCGCCGCGGCGATGCGAACGATCGGCGAGAAGGCGTTCGTGATCCTGGACGGCACTCTGCTGCTGATCGACTGGGGGCACCTCCCGGCCGAAGGCTGGGGGAGATCGCTGCGGACTCCCCGTACTGCTCCGGGGAAACACAAGCGCAACAGCATGAACATCCAGGTCCTCGCCGATCCGTTCGGACGCCTGCTCCGGGCCTCGCCCGCCCTACCCGGATCGACCCACGACCTCACTGCTGCCCGACACCACGGAATCATCGACGCGCTCACCGAGGCGGGCCTGAAGTGCTGGGCGGACAAGGCGTCGGCGGGCCTGTTCGAGTCCCGTTCCGCGGTCGCCGTCTGAAGAGGTGACGGCCTCGGGCGGCTGCGACAGCTCCTGAAGCGTGAGGTCGCCGAGATCGGAGCCCCGGTGGAGCACCGCGGGTAAGCCGTTGCCCCGCAGGTCGAGCATCAGGCTCACGTCTGCTACTGGAGATGGATGAGTCTTTCGGCTGCGGCATCGGTGGGACTCTTCATGGCACAGATCGTCCTCAGTGTGTCAGGGGCGGGATCAGGCGGTGGCGCGCCGCAGTTCGCGGGTGCGCGGGCCGTTGTACTGCTCGTCGGTGACCGGCTAGGCCCAGGCGGTTTCCGTGCTGCCGTCGCCCTGGCCCTCCCGAAGAGCCAGGGGCTCCATGCACGGTCGGGGGTGGCTCCGTGCCAGTGCTCTTCGACCGGCGGGCGGTTGACCGTGTCGACCGGGTGGGCATCGAGTGGCCGGCATCCCACCACACATCACCTGTGAACCAGTCTGCCGGGGCCTTGCTGTTGGGCTGGTTCTTGACGAGCTTCACGGCGTCTCACACAGTGGTTCCTACGAGCGGGGCTTGGGGTGTCGGCCTGGCCACCACGTCGTGGCCCGTCCCTATCGGGCGACGTAGCCGCCGTCGACGGGGAGGGCGACGCCGACCACGAAGCCGGCTCCGGGGCTGCACAGCCACAGGACGGCCTGGGCGATCTCTTCGGCGGTGCCGAGCCGGTTGATGGGCTGGTTGGCCTCGGCTTCGGCGCGGTCGAGTTCGCCCTTGGCGATCATGTCGCTGACCATGGGGGTGTTGATGGTGCCGGGGCAGACGGCGTTGATCCGGATGCCGCGCGGGGCGTATTCGAGGGCGGCGCTGGTGGTCAGGCCGATCACGCCGTGCTTGGAGGCGTGGTAGGAGGCGCGGCCGGGCAGGCCTACCAGGCCGCCGAGGGAGGAGCAGTTGACGATGGCGCCGCTGCCCTGGGCGCGCATGTGCCGCAGTTCGTGCTTCATGCAGGCCCACACCCCGCGCAGGTTGATGGCATTGACGCGGTCGAACCGTTCGGCGGGTTCGTCGGCGGCGTCGCTGGGCGGGATCTGGATGCCAGCGTTGTTGTAGGCCATGTCCAGGCGGCCGAAGGTCTCGACAGTGCGGTCGAGCGCGGCGGCGACCTGGTCCTCGTCGCTGACGTCGCAAGTGAGGGCGAGTGCTCGGTGGCCGGAGTCGGTGAGTTCCTTGACGGCTGCGTTCAGGGTGGCTTCGTCGATGTCGGTGAGGGCGACGGCGGCTCCGGCCTCGGCGAAGGCGCGGGCGGTCGCCAGGCCCATGCCGGAGCCGGCTCCGGTGACGAGGGCAACCTGGTCGGTGAAGTCGTAGGTGGGGTTCACGTCGTTTCTCCGATCGCGGGCTGTTCTGTGGTGCGGGTCTCGTTTTGGGCTCGGGACACGGTCTGTGCACCTTTCTCCTGCGGCGGCCTGTCGGCGGTCGCGCTGTGGAGGATCCGCGGTCAGCGATGTGACGGTGCCTGCACGGGTGCGTCATCGAGCGCGTGGGCCGGGGCAGTGCGCTGGACCACGATTCGGCTCCGGGCGGAGGTGCCGCGGACGGCGAGGTCAAGCCCGGCTACGTGGCTGAGGAGGGGTCAGGAGGCGTCTTCGATCGTGATGTTGACCTCGTCGTTTTCGGCGAGTGTCTCGGTGGCGCTTTCGGGCATGTGCCCCAGGATGATCAGGTCGTTGCCGGTGCTGGGCGAACCGTCGCGGTAGTAGATGGCAAGGTTGCCCCAGGGCGCGTAGTAGGCGAGGTCGCCCGTGCGGGGATGGACTCCGCTCGGGGCACCGGACGTGGACAGCCGACGCGGCAGGTCGGCGATCTTCTCGTTCTGATGGAAGTCAGTCAGGTTCAGAGTGAGGGGGAGCTGGGCGGCGAAGTCCCGGGCGGCAGCGCTGTCGTTGAGAGTGGCGTCGACCGGGGTGCCGTCGAGGGTGATCCGGATGTTCATGTCGGTGGATCTGCCAGGGGGCGTGGTGGGTGCGGGACTCGTCGTCACCCGCTCCGGCGTGCTCAGCGGCGAGGACTGGGAGGGTGGTGAGTCTTCGGTGCAGGCGGTTACGGCAAGCAGCAGTGCTGCGGCTGCGGCGCCACGGGCCGCCTGAGTGGGAAGGACGGTCGGCATCACGGGCGTCCAGGGATTCAGTCGGGCAGGGGCTCGGAGTAGTGGCGGAAGCCGTCACGCTCGGTGTGGATGGCGTACAGGCGCTGGGCCAGGACGTCGGGGCTGCTGTGTTCGGCGTCGGGCCGGATGGCACCCGGCACGATCAGCTGAGCGACGTGGATGTTCTGCGGGGCGAGCGCGTCGTGGAGCATGCGGGCGTAGGCGCTCTCGGCGGCGAAGGCGACCGAGGTGCCGGCGACGTTCGGGTTGGGGCGTGCGGCGCTGGAGCCGTTGACGAACAGCACGGTGCCGCGGCCGAGGTCCCGCATGCCGGGCAGGACGGCTTTCACCGCGGTGACGGGGCCCTTCACGGAGAAGGCGAGCGGGGCGTCTAGGTCGTCGGCGCCGGTGTCCAGGACCGGCTGCATGAAGTCGGCCCGGGGCACGGGGCTGTACTGGAGGATCTCGACGGGTCCCAGCGAGGTCCCGGCCGTGTACAGGGCCGCGGCGAGGGACTCGATGTCGAGGACGTCGGCGGCGAAGCCGCGGGCCTTGATGCCGCCGCGAGCCAGCTCGGCCGTCAGGCTGTCCAGCTTCTCGGTGTTGCGGGCGATGAGAGCGACGGTGTGGCCGGCGGTTCCGAAGCGGCGGGCGGTGGCGAGCCCGAGGCCGGGGCCGGCACCGATGAGGGCGAAGGTGGTCACGGTGAGTCCTTGGTGGCGAGGGGCCGTGCCGGGACCGGGCTTCGGATGCCCGGCCCCGGTGGCGGGACGGTTTGCGGTCAGGGCTTCAGAAGGGTCTTGATGGCGCGGCGCTCGTCCATCGCCTTGTAGCCCTCGGCGACCTGGTCCAGGGGCAGAGTGAGGTCGAAGACCTTGCCCGGGTTGATCCGGCCGGACAGGACCCGGTCGATCAGGTCGGGCAGGAAGCGGCGCACCGGGGCGGGTCCGCCGCGCAGGCCGACCTGGGAGAAGAACAGCTCCTGGCCATCGACCACCACATCGTGCGGGACGCCCACGAAGCCCACGTTGCCGCCGGGACGGGCGGAGTGCAGGGCCTGGCGCATGGACTCGGCCGTGCCGACACACTCCAGTACGGAGTCGGCGCCGATACCGTCGGTGAGGTCCTTGACACGGGCGACGCCCTCCTCGCCCCGCTCGGTGACGATGTCGGTGGCGCCGAACTCGAGGGCCAGCTTCTGTCGGGACTCGTGGCGGCTCATGGCGATGATCCGCTCGGCGCCCAGTTCCCTGGCGGCGATGACCCCGCACAGGCCGACCGCGCCGTCACCCACGACGACGGCCGTGGAGCCGGGCTTGACCTCGGCGGCCACAGCGGCGTACCAGCCGGTGCCCATGACATCGGAGACGGCGAGCAGACTGGGCACCAGTTCGCCGGACGGTTGCTCGTCGGTGGCCACGAGCGTGCCGTGGGCGTTGGGGATGCGCACGTAGTCGGCCTGGCAGGTACTCATGAACTCGCGGTGCAGGCAGGAGGACTGCCAGCCGTTCAGGCAGTTCGGGCAGGTGTTGTCCGAGGTGGCGAACGATCCGACGACGAACTGGCCCGGCTTGACGTTGGTGACCTCGCTGCCGACTTCCTCGACGATGCCGACGTACTCGTGCCCTATCGGATGAGGCTCGTCCACCGGCTCCGCGCCGCGGTAGGGCCACAGGTCCGAGCCGCACACGCAGGTGGCGACCGTGCGGATGACGGCATCGCTCGGCCCGCTGATCTTCGGGTCGTCCAGGGTCTCGAAGCGCACGTCGCCGGGGGCGTGAATGACTGCTCCGCGCATGGGTGCTTCCTTCAATACGAGGGTCTGTATGCCGCAGCCAATGTCAGGAATGGCTGCTCATGATCGAGCCTCACACGCGAGGGCGGGTGCGAAAAGCGGAGGAATCTATCCGGGGATAGGAACATCCAGGGAGGAAATTCTCCCCCCTTCCCCACGGGCGATCGATGTAATGCTGGGAAGCATGACCAGCGACGTCCCCCTCAATGAGCTCGGCGAATTCCTCAAGAAGCGCCGTTCGGAACTGAGCCCGCGCACGGTCGGACTGCCGGAGACCGGCGGTCCCCGCCGGGTCGAAGGGCTGCGCCGTGAGGAGGTCGCCCAGCTCGCCTCGATCAGCACCGACTACTACACGCGTCTTGAGCAGGGCCGTATGCAGGCGTCCGCTCCCGTGCTGGACACCATCGCCCGCGTCCTCCACCTGGACGACGACGAGCGGGCCTACCTCTTCCAGCTCGCGGGCAAGACCACCACCCGCACCCGGCGCCACGGCAGGCAGAAGGTACAGCCCCAGCTGCAACGCGTGCTGGACGACCTCACCGCCACCCCGGCCATCGTGCAGGGGCGACGCGGTGACATCCTGGCGTGGAACGCACTGGCGGCCGCCCTGGTCACGGATTTCTCCCGCATTCCGGAGAAGCACCGCAACTACCCCCGGCTCATCTTCACCGATCCGGCGATGCGCAGCCTCTACGCCGACTGGGAGGGCTCGGCGCGGATCGCCGTGGCGCAGCTGCGGATGGAGGCGGCGAAGTATCCCGAGGACCCCCGGCTCATCGAACTGGTCGGTGAACTGTCCACACGGGACAAGCAGTTCGCGAAGTGGTGGGGCGATCACCGCGTGGCGGCCCGCACCGTGGGCACCAAGACCCTGATCCATCCGGTCGTCGGAGAACTCGTCCTGGACTGGGACACCCTCACCGCCAACACCGATCCCGACCAGCACCTGACCGTCTGGACCGGCGCCCCCGGTTCTCCCACCCACGAGCGGCTGCGCATCCTCGCTTCCTGGGCCGCCGACCAGAACATGGCGCCCTCTTCGTCCCTCCGTTGACCGGTGCCGCGCCTGTACCTACAGTGGCCCGCCAGGCACTCCCTCACGCTATATGGGGCCGCGACCGTGGCCGGCTGCTCGCGCGTGGGACGAGCCAAACGCCGCGTCAGCCAAGGTCTTGAGTGCCGCACCCGATCGACTGGTCCGCGGCCGCTCGGGGCCGAGGCGGGGCCTCGGAGCGGGTGGCGCGCATCAGCGCGAGAGCGGTCAGCGGTACGAGGGTGAGGGCGGCCGCCACTGTGCCGACCAGCGGAGGCCCGGCCTGCTCCAGCGGAGAGGTCAGGGCGATGCCCGCCGTCCAGGAGCCGATGGCGATGCCCACGTTGGGCGCCGCGCCGCTGAGGCCGGAGACGAGGGTGGGCGCCGAACCGGCGAAGTGCAGGGCCAGTGCGCCGAGCGCCGGGTTTGCGGCGAAGCCGGTCATCCCCATAAGCGTCACCAGGACGACGGCCGCCACGGGGCTGGTGGAGAGCCAGGTCAACAACAGCAGCACCAGCGTGGTCGTGGCCGCGGCCGTGAGGAGCGTGGTAAGGGGGCGACGGTCACCCAGGCGCCCGCCGACCGTGGTACCCAGCAAGGCGCCCAGACCGTAGCCGGTCAGGACCATGGGCACGGCCCCAGCGGAAACACCGGCCCGCTCGGTGAGCAGGGGCGAGATGTAGGTGTACGTCGCCAGGACACCACCCATCAGCAGCGTCATAGAACTCAGCGTCAGCCAGACGCGAAAATCCCGCAGTGCGGCGAACTCCGCCCGCACGGAAGGCGCTTCGCGCCGCTCATCGGCAGGGATGAACCGCCCGATGACCGCCGCCGCGCCGGCCGACAGTGCGGCCAGCACCCAGAACGGCCCGCGCCAGCCCGAAATCTGCCCCAGCCACGCGCCCAGCGGTACACCGGCCACGGTGGCCACGGTCAGGCCTCCCAGAAGCATGCCCAGGGCCCGCGACGTCGCTGCCGGCCCTGCCGCGGTCGTGGCCACGACCGCGCCGACGCACCAGAAGGTCCCGGTGGCCAGTGCGGTCACCACGCGGGCCGCGAGCACGAGAGCAAAGGACGAGCTGAGCGCAGCGACCAGGTGGCCCAGGGCGAAGACGACGAGCGCGAGGATCAGCGTGGAGCGCCGCGGCAGGTGCAGCGTCGCAATCGCCATCGCCGGTGCGCCGACGATCATGCCTGCCGCGAACGCAGTAATCAGCAGGCCTGCCTGAGGCAAGGAGACATTCAGGTCGTCGGCGATTTCGGGGAGCAGTCCCGCGATGACGAATTCGGTGGTGCCCATGAGGAATGTCCCGGCGGACAGCACCAGGACGACGAAAGGCAGCCTGCGGGGTTGGCCGTCGGTCGTGGGTGACATTCGGTGGCACTCTCTCTTCAGGGCGATGTGCGACCGCGGCGGGGTGGGGACGCCGTAGAGCATCGCACCGCACGGGTGTTCTGTGAGGGGGAGGAATTTCTCCCTGCTTCGTGGCGGAGCGGCGAGTGATCTTTGTTTTCGGCAGCTGCTGCTTTACGGATGGGGAACTCGCTTGTCTCGGCCAAGGCCTGGCAGGCGGTGCGCTGACCACCCCAGGTGTTGGGAGGGTCAGGGACCAGCGGCGCGGCCGGTGTCTCAGCCCGGATCCACCGACTTGATGCCGGTGGATGGTTCACCCAGAAACGAAGAAGTGCCTTGCGACCTGCGATGATGGGGTTTTTTCTAGGACCACATCAGGCACGATCGACAAGGCACTTCCGAGATGAAGTCTTCCCGTGCCGCGGCGGCGGTCTCATCCGCGCTCGATGATCCGAACCTGATCCCGTACGGCGGGCTGGAGCCGGTGGTGCGGCTGGCCGAGCGGTGCGGTCTGCCCGCGCTGGTCGGGAAGACGGACCCTGGTACGGCTGAAGGGGTTGGACTATCCGTTGTGTGCTTCGAGCTCGGTCGCCAGCGTCTGTTGGGTGGCCGCCCACGACGCCAGGAGCGCCAAATTATCGGCGGTCGGTGTGCCCGCGGGTGCGGTGTAGATGTTGAGGTGCAGGCCGGGTTCGGCGGGCAGTTCCAGGGATTCGACGTCCAAGTCGAGCTGGCCCACGATCGGATGGTGCATACGCTTGCGGCCGGACCGGTGCAGCCGCACGTCCTGAGATGCCCACCGCTGCCGAAACAGCTCACTGCACGTTGACAGTTCGCCGACCAGGGCGATCAGTTCCTCGTCGTGCGGATTGCGGCCGGCTTCCATGCGCAGCTTCGCGGCCACGCCACCGGCAACCTGGTCGTAGTCGACAAAGAAATCCCTGGCCGCCTCGGGGTTCAGATAGACGAACCGCGCTGTGTTCGCAGGCCGTCGCGGGTCGGCCAGCACCGGTGAATACAGCGCGCGAGCGAGTTGATTCATGGCGAGCACGTCATAACGGCCGTTACCGATCCAGGCCGGCGCATGGGAGATGGCGTCGAGCACCTGCTGCAGTGTCGAGCGCACCGTCACGGCAGGCTTGCGCCGGCGTGGGCTGCGGGGCGCCCTGGATTGGCGCGCGAGGTGGAACAGGTGGTCGCGCTCGGCTTCGTCGAGTTGCAAGGCAGAGGCCAACGCGTCGAGCACGCCGTCGGAGGCACCGGCGAGGCTGCCGCGCTCCATGCGCACGTAGTAGTCGACGGATACCCCCGCCAGGAGCGCTACCTCCTCGCGGCGCAGACCTTTGACCCGGCGGTTGCCGCCGTAAGCGGGCAGGCCCGCCTGCTCCGGTGCGATGCGGGCGCGACGCGAGCTGAGAAACTCCCGGATCTCGGTGCGTAGATCCATCACGGTTATCCCCTCACCGTAAGCCCGTCCCGCAGCCTAATGGATATTTGTTGCGGTCGTTGCGGTGCCGCCGTCCACCGGGATGATGGCGCCCGTGAGGTAGGACCCGGCCCGGCTGGCGAGAAACACGGCGGCACCCGCCATGTCGTCGTCGCGGCCGACCCGGCGCAGAGGGGCCGCCGCCGCGATCGTGTCGCCGATGGCATCGAGCGTGGCCGCCATCATCTGCGACGGGAACACTCCCGGTGCTACCGCGTTCACCGTGACGTGCTGTGGGCCCAGCTCTCTGGCAAGCACCCTGGTGAGCTGATGGAGTGCCGCTTTGCTGCTGGCGTACGAGTAGTTGGGCGACGGGGCGACGTGGATGGCGGCGATGCTGCCGATGTTGATGATCCGTGCCGGATCATCGGCGGTGCCCGCCTTACGAAGTGCCGGGAGCAGTGCCTGCACCAGCCAGAACGGCGACTTGAGGTTGAGGTCGAGCACTGCATCCCAGGCCTCGTCCGGGAACGTCTCCAGCGGCTCGCGCCACATCGCTCCCGCGTTGTTGACAAGGATGTCCAGGCGTTCCGAGTCGGCCTGGACAAGATCAGCGAGGCGCTGACACTCGTCGTGCCTGGACAGGTCGGCGGGGATTGCTCGCACGTCGCCGAATTCGGACAGTAGACGCTGTGCCTCCGCGCACGTGTCTGCGTTGCGTGAGCTGATGACGACGCGGGCGCCCGCCTGGAGAAGGCCGCGCGCAATCATCATCCCAATGCCTCTGGTGCCGCCAGTGACAAGGGCGTACTTTCCCCTCAGATCGAAAAGTTCTGCGTGAGTGGTGAACTGGTTCTCCGCCATTGGTCTCCGTCACTTCTGTCGTAAAAGAATGCGCCGACACGGTCGCGTATTCGGGGCAGCTGAATTGAATGATGATGGTAAAGCTGCAGTACGTTTCCATGGAGTGTTGCCGGCGCTTTCGACTCAACCAGATTGACAGGCGTTTGGAACGTCGGGGAGACCCTGGTGATACAGGTACTGGCAGAACCCCACTTACCTGGCGCGCTGAGTCCGGATCACGCCGGCTTGATGCCCGTGAATGGTTCACCCAGAAACGAAGGAGTGCCTTGCGACCCGCGATGATGGGGTTTTTCTAGGACCACATCAGGCACGATTGACAAGGCACTTCGGAGATGCAAGTTCCCGTGCCGCGGCGGCGGTCTCATCCGCGTCCGATGGCCCGAACCTGATCGCGTACGGCGGGCTGGAGCCGGTGGTGCGGCTGGCCGAGCGGTGCGGTCTGCCCGCGCTGGTCGGCGAGCACGTCCGGCTGCCCGCCTCGAAGGGACGGCACCGGCGCCTTCCCTGTGGCGAAACTGATGTCGCTGGTGGGCGGCATGGCCGCGGGTGCCGACAGCATCGACGACATGGACCGGCTGCGGCACGGTGCGATGGGCCGCCTGTTCTCCGGAGTGCGGGCCCCGTCCACGTCGGGGTCGTTCCTGCGCTCCTTCACCCACGGGCATGTGAAGCAACTGCACGCCGTGGCCCGTCGGTTCCTGCACGAACTGGCCCGTCACACCCCGCTGCCGCCCCGGCGCGGACCAGGCCGCCTACGTGGACATCGACGACGCCATCCGCCGCACCCACGGCTACGCCAAACAGGGCGCCGGATACGGATACAGCAAGGTCAAGGGCCTGAATGCACTGCTCGGCGTCGTCTCCACACCCCTGTCCGTCCCTGTGATCGCCGCCACCAGGCTGCGCAAGGGACTCTCGAACTCCGCGCGCGGTGCGGCAGCGTTCGTCGCTGAGATCATCCGCACCGCACGCGCCTGCGGCGCCAGCGGCCTGCTGGTGCTGCGGGCGGACTCCGCGTTCTACGGCGACGACGTCATCAACGCCTGCCGGGCCCTGGGTGCCCGCTTCTCCATCACCATGCGGATGAACGCCTCCGTCAAAGCCACCATCGCTCGCATCGACGAGGACGCCTGGACACCGATCAAATATCCCCGAGCGGTCCGGGACGAGGAGGGCCAGTGCTGGATCTCCGACGCCGAGACAGCCGAGATCCGCTACACCGCTTTCACTTCCAAGCCGAAGAAACAGCAGGTCACCGCCGGACTGATCGTGCGCCGCGTCAAGCGCCTGAGCGCCGGTACCGTCCCCGCCGGGCAGGGCACGCTCTTCGACACCTGGCGCTACCACGCCGCGTTCACCGACTCCCCGCTCGCCTTGAGGGATGCCGAGCGTGATCACCGCCGGCACGCTGTCGTCGAGCAGGTGATCGCCGATGTCAAGAACAGCGGCGCCCACGCGCCGTCCGGTCATTTCCAGGCCAATGCCGCGTGGCTCGCCCTGGCGGCCCTGGCACACAACCTGCCCCGCGCCGCCGGTGCCCTGGCCTCCGCGTTCCATGCCAGGGCGACCACCGCCACCATCCGTGACCGCCTGATCAACGTGCCCGCCCGCCTGGCCCGCTCCGCCCGCCGCCTCACCCTGCACCTGCCCGAACGCCGGTCCTGGAGCGAGGACTTCACCCAGCTGTTCAGCACGGTGCATGCACCGCCGACCCTCTGACGCTCCCTGACCGACCTGCCCGAAAGGGCCCGAGACCTGTGGACAAAGTGGAAGAACTCGGCAGACCAGCGGCCACCCCACGCCCGAATCCGCAACTCAGCCCCAACACGACCTGCACGACCCCGAAACGATCAACCGGGAATCAAGCCGGTGGATCCAGGCTCAGGCAGTGCCCCTCTACTGCCGTGTCTGTGAAGGTGCCACCTCCACAGGCCATATGTTCCTGTGGCGCCTTGTCGGCCGTCGGCCGGTCGTAGTCGGACTTCGCTGGGGCAGCGGCCGGTGGATCGGTCCGGTGGCCTGGGACAGGGGCAGGCCCGTGCCCTGGTTGGTGTGGGCGATGATCTCCGCGGTGATGGAGATGGCCGTCTCCTCGGGGGTGCGGGCGCCGAGGTCGAGGCCGATCGGCGAGTGCAGGCCGGCGAGTTGGTCCTCGGACACGTCGGCCTCGCTCAGCAGGTGGAGGCGTTCGTCGTGGGTGCGCCGGGAGCCCATCGCGCCGACATAGCCCACCGGCAGGTCGAGGGCGAGCTGCAGCAGCGGGATGTCGAATTTGGCGTCGTGGGTGAGGACGCAGACGGCGGTGCGAGAGTCCACGGCCGTCTGCGCCAGGTAGCGGTGGGGCCAGTCGGCCACGACCTCGTCGGCGTACGGGAAGCGGGCGGGCGTGGCGAAGGCGGGGCGGGCGTCGCACACGGTGACCCGGTACCCGAGGAAGTGGCCGGCCTGGCTGAGGGCGGCGGCGAAGTCGACGGCACCGAAGATCAGCATGCGGGGGCGGGACGCGGCCACGTGGACGAGGACGGTCAGTTGTTCGGGGCAGCCGTCGCCGTTCCCGCCGGCCGTGACACGGGTGGTACGTCCGGCCCACAGCAGGGCCCGGGCCTCCTCGGCCACCAACTGGTCCGTCGGCCCGCCGTCCAGGGTGCCGTAGCTGCCGCTGCCGTCGGCGAGGACACTCAGGGTGGAGCCGATGAGGTCGCGCGGGCCGGCCACGACCTGGGCCACGGCAGTGGGTCGGCCCTGAACGACGTTGGCGAGGGCGGCGGCGAGGTGCTGCTGGGTCGCGGGATCGATGCGTTGGACGAGGACGTCGAGTTCGCCGCCGCAGGTCAGCCCTACGGCGAAGGCGTCATTGTCGGAGTACCCGAACCGGGCGCGTTGCGGGGCGCCCCGGTCGCTGAGCACCTGCATGCACAGGTCGTAGACCGCGCCCTCGACGCAGCCGCCGGAGATACTGCCGACCGCGTTGCCGTCCTCGTCCACCGCGACCGACGTGCCGATGGGCAGTGGTGCGCTGCCGGTGACGTCGACGACGGTGGCGAGGGCGAAGGGGCGTGCCTCGCGGCACCAACGGTGCAGTGTGTCCGCGATGTTCAGCATGAACGGGTCCTTCGTGCAAGGGATGAAGGGCCGCCGCCGCGCCGCGGGGGAGCGTCATTACGCGGCGGCGGCCCTGGACAGGTCCGGCAGCCGGACGGGGGGACCGACTGCCGGACAAGGAGGGAGTGCCCGGGGCCGTTGGGCCGCTGCCCAGCGGTCCGGGCACTCGGCTCAGAGCAACGCCTCAGCGGTGATGGGCAGTTCACGGATCCGGCGGCCGGTGGCGTTGAAGACCGCGTTGCCGATCGCGGCCGCCACACCCACCTGGACGACCTCGCCGAGCCCCTTCACCCCCAGTGCGTTGCCCGCGTTGTCCTCGCCGTCCAGGTAGATCGCCCGCACTTCGGGGACATCGGCGTTCACGGGCACGAGATAGTCGGCGAGGTTGGCGTTGACGATCCGCCCGTCACGGTGGTCGGTGACCGTGTGCTCCAGCAGGGCCGTGCCGATGCCGCCCACGATGCCGCCGATCGCCTGGCTGTCGGCGAGCTTGGGGCTGATGATGCGGCCCGCGTCGTACACCCCGAGCATCCGCCGCACCCGCACCAGCCCGAGCGTCGCGTCCACCGCGACCTCGGCGAAGGTCGCATTGTAGGCGGCGTAGGACTCCCGCTCAGGCGTCGGCGGCCCCGTGTAACTGCCGCGTGCCTCCAGGTGGGAGCGGTTGTGGCGGGCCAGTAGCCGCTGGTAGGTCTCACCGCGCGCCGGGGTGCCCTGCACGTGCAGCCGACCGCCACGTACGACCACATCGGCGGCGTCCACCCCGTACAGCGGTGACTCGCGGTCCTCGACGGCCAGTTTGATCGCCTGGTTGCGCACCTGGTTGCAGGCGTCGACGACGGCGGAGCCGACGCTGGCCATGGTCGCCGAGCCGCCGTGCGGCCCGGTGGGCGGATACAGCGAGTCGCCGAGCTTGAAGGTGACCGTGCGCATGGTCAGTCCGAGGGCGTCGGCGGCGATCTGGGTCTGTGAGGTGTAGGTGCCCGGCCCCATGTCACTGGTGGCCGTCTCGACCACCGCGGTGCCGTCGGCATCGAGGCGGGCCCGGGCCTCCGCGGGGAAACGCCCGGGATCGTAGACGCCGGCGGCCATGCCCAGGCCGATCAACCAGTTTCCGTCCCGGGTGGAACGGGGCTTGGGGTTACGGCGGTTCCATCCGAACTCCCGGGCACCGATTGTGTAGCACTCACGCAGCCGCCGGGTCGAGAACGGCAGGTTCTTCGCCTCGTCCTCGGAGGGCTCGTTGCGCCGGCGCAGCTCGATCGGGTCGATACCAATTTTGTGCGCGAGTTCGTCCATCGCCGACTCGATCACGAACGACGCCGAGGCGAAGCCGGGGCCGCGCATCCAGATCGGCGTGTTCACATCCAGGGGCACCTGCCGGTAGGTCTGGCTGACGTGGGGCGTGCTGTAGAGCATCTGCCCGGGCGCCATGACCCCCTCGGTGAACGTCTCGTACGTCGAGGTCTCCGCGTCGATGTCATGGATCGCGGCGGTAAGCCGGCCGCGCCGGTCGCTGCCCAGTCGCAGCCGGTACTCGTAGGAGGGCCGAAAGCCGGTGCCGAAGTACATCTGCCGACGGCTGAGCACGAGCTTGACGGGGCGCTTCGTCTCCCGCGCGGCAATAGCGGCGACGATCGTATGCGGCCAGCAGCGCAGCCCGCTGCCGAAACCACCCCCGACAAACGGGTTGATGACCCGCACGGCATCCGCGGGCAGGTCGAACACGGCGGCGATCTCGTCATGGGTGCCCATCACCCACTGGGTCTTGTCCCAGACGGTGAGCTTGTTGCCGTCCCAGCGAGCGATGGTGGCGTGCGGCTCCATCGGGTTGTGGTGGTTGCGCGCCAGTTCGTAGGTCAGGTCCAGCCGTACGGTGGCGTCGCGCAGCCCGGCATCCGCGTCGCCGCGCGCGTAGGCCGTCGGCTCCCCCGGCTTCCCCTCGTGCAGGTCCGTCGAGGGCTGTTCGGCGTCGTACTCGACCTCGACCAGGCTCGCGCCGTGCTGGGCGGCCTCCAGCGTGGTGGCGACGACAACGGCGACCGGCTGGCCGTGGAAGAGCACCCGGTCGTCCTGGAACACCCGCAGCCTGCGCCCGGGCGGGTTGTTCGAGCCGGAGTTGTCGCGGTACGGCAGCTTCGGCGCGTTGCGGTGGCTGATCACCCGCAGCACCCCAGGGTGCTTTTCGGCGTCACGAGTGCCGATGGAGGTGATGCGGCCGCGGCCGATGCTCGCGTCGACGATGACGGCGTGCACCGCCCCGTCGACGTCGTGCTCGGCGGCATACAGCGCCTTGCCGGTGACCTTGAGCCGGCCGTCCACCCTCGACAGTGGCGCGCCCACGGCTGCCTGCGGCTGGGGACTCACTTCATGCCTCCTACGATGCGCAGCTGACGTTCCACGGTCCGCTTCAGCAACTCGACCTTGAACCGGTTGTGCTGGAGGGGACGAGCGCCTTCCGCCGCCGTGGCCGCAGCAGCCGTCCACAACGACTCCGAGGGTCGCTCGCCGATGAGGTGTCTCTCGACGGTGGGCAGCTTCCACGGCACCGTGCCCACCCCGCCGGCGGCGACCCTCGCCTCCCGGATCACCCCGCCGCGCACATGCAGCGCCACGGCCGCCGAGGTGAGGGCGAACTCGTAGGACTGGCGGTCGCGCACCTTCAGATAGCCGGACTTCAGCGGGCGAGGCAGAGCGGGAACCTCCACTCCAGTGATCAACTCGCCGCGCCTCAGGGTCTGTTCGCGGTTCGGCGTGTTGCCCGGTCGCAGCAGGAAGTCGGCGAAGGGGATCTGGCGTTCTCCGTCCGGGCCCAGCAGATGCACCCGTGCCTCCAGCGCTGCGAATGCCACGGCCGCGTCGGAGGGGTGGGTGGCCACGCAGGCGTCCGACGTCCCGAGGATCGCGTGCGTACGGTTGAAGCCCTTCAGCGCGGCGCAACCCGAGCCGGGCTCGCGCTTGTTGCAGTCGGCGGTGACGTCACGGAAGTAGGTACAGCGAGTGCGCTGCATGATGTTGCCGCCGATGGTGGCCATGTTCCGCAGCTGGGCGGACGCGCTCAGTTCCAGCGCCTGGGAGATGACGGGGTACAGCGAGCGCACCTTGGGGTGGGCGGCGGCTTCTGTCATGGTCACCAGCGCGCCGATGCGCAAGCCGCCGCGCTCGGTGACCTGGATGTCGCGCAGCGGCAGGTCACTGATGTCGACCAGGCTCTCGGGACGCTCGACGGTCTCCCGCATCAGGTCGACCAGCGTGGTGCCGCCGGCGATGTAACGGCCGCCGTGGCGGCCCGCGTTGAGGGCCTCACGGGTGTTCGCTGCCTTCGTGAAGGAGAAGGGATACATGTCAGCGGCTCCTTACTTCCGGCCGGCGGTCTGCTCGAGGGCCCGCACGATTTTCACGTAGCAGCCGCAGCGGCAGATGTTGCCGCTCATCCACTCCCGGATCTCCTCCGGCGAACCGGTGTGGCCTTCCTTGATGCAGCCCACCCCGGACATGATCTGGCCGGGGGTGCAGTAGCCGCACTGGAAGGCGTCCTGGTCGACGAATGCCTGCTGCAGCGGGTGCAGTTCGTCGCTGTCGGCGAGGCCCTCGATCGTGGTGACCTCGGCGCCCTCCAGGCGTACCGCCAATGTCAGGCAGGAGTTGACCCGCTGCCCGTCGACCAGGACCGTGCACGCCCCGCAGGCCCCGGCGTTGCAGCCTTTCTTGGAGCCGGTCAGCTCGAAGTGCTCGCGCAGCAGATCCAGCAGCGAGGTGCGGTTGTCGACCGTGACCGTGCGCCGGGTGCCGTTCACCGTCAGGGACACACTGCTGGAGGGCGACGTGTCGGCGGCGGCCGCCTCCTTCGGGCCGAGCAGATGTGTCCCTCCGATCACACTGCCCGCAACGACGGCACCGCCGACCGCGCCAGTGGTGGCGATGAAGGTGCGCCGGCTGGGAGCCGACGAGGACTCGCCGGCCGTGTCGGGGGGTGGAACGGCAGATTCGGGGACTTCAGTGGACATGGGTACGCCTTTGCATCGCGGACGGATCACGCCGCGCACAGCGGCACGGCAGGAGGCGGGACCGTCGTCGCCGCAGGACCTGGACGACCGTGCGGATCACCACCGCGGCCGGTCATGCCCGGCAGTCTGGCATCGCCAGTGACGCCTGTGGCAGGGAGACTTTTCTCCCCCGATCGTTCACTCCCCCCAAGGGCCGAGCCGTGGTGAAGTCATCTGCGGCGTGGCTGTTGGGGCAAGCAGGACAGCGCAGCGAGAGTCGTCGGCGAGGGGTCGGCATGAGGAGCTGGCCCTCTCGGGGTGGCCCAGCCGGTCACAGGCTGCCCACCGGTCTCTCGGCCGGGATCGATGCTGAGCCACACCAACGTCCCACCGATCGGACCAGGCGCTTGTACCGGCCGCCAGGTCTGCTCCTCCTCGCGGCGGTTGGCGGCGAGCGCACAGACCTCTGTTCGGACCTCGGGCCGTTCCGACCGTCGTTTCCCGGGGTGCGGGTCCCTTCCGCGTGACCACCGATACCAGCGGCCCCGGCTTCGGCCGGGCTTGTTCCGCGCAGTAGGAGTCGCAGTGCCCGGAGCACGAGTACGGCAAGCGAAAACCACCTGAGAACTCGCACCGCGAACGCCCCACAGCGCCTCACGTGAGAGCTTCTGGATCACGGGTACTCGGCGTTCATGAACGTCACATCGCGAGAGCCGACCTTGCCGCCCGCTCGTGGTCGGATCTCGGAGGCGATCATGGAATATCTGTGCAATAAGGGACCGCTTCCGAACGGGAAGGCGATTTCTGCTGCTGCCCCGCTCGGAGACGATCTCCAGCTCGCTCTGTACATCTGCTACGAGTTGCACTATCGGGGATTCGCCGATGTCGGCGCAGACCGCGAGTGGGACCCGGACCTGCTCAGGGTCCGGGCAGCCCTGGAGCAGCCGTTTCTCGAGACTCTCCGTGACGCGGCGACCGTGCACAGGCACGCCGACGAGGCGCTGGATGAACTGCTCGTCGAACCTGTCGACGGTTGCGGCGTCAGCCACTTCCTGCGGGACGAGGGGGAACTGTGGCAGGTGCGTGAGTATGCCGCTCAGCGCTCGCTGTACCACCTGAAGGAAGCCGACCCGCACGCGTGGGTGCTGCCGCGGCTGTGGGGGCGGGCGAAGGCGGGCATGGCGGCCGTGGAGTTCGACGAGTTCGGCGCAGGTCGCGCGGATCGCGTGCACGCCCGCCTGTTCGCCGATCTCATGGCCGACCTCGAACTGGACACCGCGTACGGGCACTGGCTCGACGCTGCAGGCGCCGAGGCCCTCGCCACCGTGAACCTGATGTCCCTCTTTGGCCTGCACCGCGCCTTGCGAGGGGCCCTGGTGGGGCATTTCGCCACCGTCGAGATCACCTCGTCGCCGGGGTCACGCCGCATGGCGCAGGCCATGCGGCGCACCGGTGCCGGGCCGGCCGCCGAGCACTTCTACGACGAGCACGTCGAGGCCGACGCCGTGCACGAACAGGTCGTCCGACGGGACGTCGTAGCGGGTCTGCTCGAAGAGGAGCCGCACCTCGACGGAGATGTCGCCTTCGGCGTGGACGCCACCACTTACCTCGAAGACCGCCTCGGCGAACGCCTTCTCGGCGCGTGGCGGGCCGGGGAGTCGTCACTGCGGATACCCGTCTGACTGGCGTTCCCACCACGAACAGGCTCTCCCGCATTCACGAGAATCAGAGATGAGACCCCATGACCACGGTCACCCTGCCAGGCGTCTACACCCCGCAGGACGACACCGACCTGCTCATCCGATTCCTGCACGACGAACTCCTTCCCCCGTATGCCGAAGTCCTCGACGTGGGCACGGGAACAGGCGCTGTTGCTCTGGCCGCGGCCCGGCTCGGTGCCCGCGTCACGGCGATCGACATCTCCTGGCGTGCGGCTCTCAACGCCAAGGTCAACGCGCTGTTGGCGCGTCTCCCCATCCGGGTCGAACGCGGCGACCTGCTGGCTCCCGTGCGGGGCCGGTCCTTCGACGTCATCCTGTCCAACCCGCCGTACGTGCCGGCCCCCACCAGCGAGTGCCCCCGGCAGGGCAGGGCACGGGCCTGGGATGCGGGGCACGACGGTCGTCTCGTACTGGACCGGATCTGCCGGGATGCGCCCGCACTCCTAAGATCCGGCGGCGTACTGCTTGTGGTCCAGTCCGCGCTGAGCAGCCCGGAAGAGTCGCTGCGGCGGTTGTGTGCGGCGGGCCTGCGCACCGGAATCGTGGAACACCGCCGTCGCCTTCGGTCCCGTCCTGCGGTCCCGCAGCGGCTGGCTGCGCGACCGCGGCCTGATCGAAGGCGACGCCGAGAAAGAAGAGCTGGTGATCATTCGTGCCGTACGACCCGGATGAACGGCGCTGCCGCATAGTGGCTCGGCGCGAGGGGCCACTACTGGTCGAAGGACCGGTGGACGTCACACTGGAGGACGGCACCACTGTGTCGTCCGACCGGTTCTGTGTCGCCCTGTGCACCTGCCGACGCAGCCGCACCTACCCGTGGTGCGACACCAGCCACCGCAGGCCCGAGCAGCCGAGGCAACCGGACGGCGGAGCCTCTTCCGACGCCTGAACCCTTCGCCTCAGGAGCGGTGCACGCGGATGGACACGGGGCCCGGAGCCGACAGCAACAAAGCCACCTCTGGGTGACGCGGCTCGGCCCGTGCAGAGGAGGAGACCGCTGTCCTGAGCCGTTGGCCGAGACACCTTGTTCCGTCGTGCACGGTGTCTCTACCCTTGGCTACCGGGCGGTCGATCTTCTCGACGTGGTGATCCGGGCGCCCGTGTTGTGCTCCATCAACTCCAGGACGGCGGACGTCAGATGGGGGTGGACGGAGGGGAGGGCAGCGGCGTCTCGTAGAAGACGAAATGGTGGGCCTTCCCCACGAAGAGCGAATCGTCGTCGGGCCTTGTCGGCTGCCGGCACCGCCACCACCAGTCGCCGGTCAGTCTTCGCCTCGGACGACGTTCCACTCCGCGTCCGTGTACGCCGTAACCTGGGGTCCGCTGCTGTCCACGGCGCGGACGCACGTACGTACTCCCTTGCCGCGGCAGTGATGGGCTTTCGACCAACCGGTCCTGGCCACCTTCAGGACTTTCTGCTGGGCAGTGTGCGCGGTCACGGCGCTTCAACTTCTCTCTGTGTGTCAGGGACAGGTTCTCGATGGGATGCTCACCGGGTTCCCGTCGGCCGGTGCCGCGAAACGCGGGGCCGTTCAGATGTCGCGCCTCTCCAACGGCTGTACGGCATGCCCCTGGCGGATTCTCGTCGCGGTGAACGGCGCACTGCCGGCAGCCCGTCCGTACCACGGCACCCTCGCCGCGAGGGATGTCCTCCGGTGCCGGGCCTGTCAATGGTGGAAACGGGTCACCGACGAAGTGCCGGGCCACGTGTCCGCCCTCGGCGGTGGCGATGTCCGGGTCGATTTCGATGTGGCGTGGTGCCGCGGTATCACCAAAGCCTGCACCTGGATGGCGCCGGCCCGAACAGGCAGGCGTGCCGATCCGCCTGCATGGCCGCACGCCACCTTGCGATTCGACCGTTCGGGGGCATGTGCGCACCCGGCCGAATCGTGGACGACGACTTGCGAGCGGCGATCGCAGGACGCCGATGTGCCAAGGGCATGCGACCGAGTGCAGCAGCTATTAAGTGCAGATGTCATGCAATTCTTGGCGAGGTCAAATCCTGTGTTCAGGAGAGAATTGCTTACCCGGAGAGTGGTATCCAGGGGAAAGTTTCTTCCCCCCTTCGCAAGTAGACATAGCCTCGACTGCGGCGAAAGATGGCGTGAGGGCCGCCTGATGGCGGACAGAGGCCGATGAAGGGGTAGGCGCCATGGTTGAAACTGTTTCGTTCAGGAACAAGGCAGTGGAAATTGCGGGACATCTTCATCTGCCGAAAAACTTCAGCGAAGACGAGAAGTATCCGGCGCTCGTCGGAATTCATCCGGCTGGGGGAGTGAAGGAACAGACCATCGGCCACTACGCCGAGAAGCTCGCTGAGCACGGGTTCGTCACTGTCGTCTACGACTCCTCCTTTCAGGGGGCCAGCGGCGGCGAACCCCGCCTCCTGGAAGACCCGCCGACCCGGGTGGAAGACGCCCGCTGTGCAGCTGACTTCCTCACCACGCTTCCGTTCGTCGACCCGGAGCGCATGGGTGTCTTCGGCATTTGTGCCGGCGGTGGCTATGCGATCAGCGTGGCCCAGACCGAACGTCGCTTCAAGGCAGTGGCTACGGTCAGCGCAGCTCCGATGGGCGAGGGTTCCAGGGGATTTCTGGGGCATCTGTCACCGGTGGCTGAGCAGATCGGAACGCTGGAAATGGTAGCCAACCAGCGCACGGCGGAAGCGCGAGGAGCGGAACCGCTCTACGCCCCGTTCGTCCCTGAAACACTGGACGAGATCAACGAAAACACGCCGGACCTTCTGCGTGAAGGGTACGACTACTACAGGACGCCGCGAGGTCAGCATCCCAATTCGAAGGGCCGTTTCCTGCTGACTAGCATGGACAAGATGTTCGCCTTCTCGGCATTCGATCAGATTCCGGATCTGCTGACCCAGCCGATGCTCCTCATCGCAGGGAGTAAGGCGGACACAAGAATATTCAGCGACCAGGCCTACGAGCTTTCCAAGGGGCCGAAGGAGTTGTTCGTCGTCGAGGGCGCAACTCATATCGCAATGTACGACGTGCCCGAGTACGTGGACCAGGCGATCCCCAGGATGGTCGATTTTTTCGCCGTCCTCTAATGGTCTGCAATGCACCAGTCGAGTATGCGCGGAATCCGGCCTCCGACTAGCGGCGACAGCGAACTGCAACTGGCGTACCACGCGTACGCGGGCGCGGGGCGGGCCGGTCTGCAGGGCCCGGCGATCCGACCGGAATCGCATACCTGGAGAACGGTAGACAGGGGGAAATTTCCTACCCCTCACAGCGCGCTCTTCCGGTGGAATGCTCGGTCATACCGAATAGAGACTTTCGAGGAGCCCGATCATCATGTCCCATTCAAGCCGCACCACGATCGCCGTTGCCTTTCATTCGGGTTACGGCCACACGGCCGTTGTCGCCGAAGCCGTGGCGCGTGGCGCGGCGGGAGCCGGCGCGGAGGTGGTCCTGATCTCCGTCGACACCATCACGGACGAGCAGTGGGCGCAGTTGGACGCCGCTGACGCGATCATCTTCGGCGCCGCCACATACATGGGTACCGCTTCGGCGGCCTTCCACGCGTTCGCCGAGGCCAGCAGTAGGCGCTGGTTCTCCCACACCTGGGTCGACAAACTCGCCGCGGGCTTTACCAACTCCGGCGCCAAGAGCGGCGACAAGTCATCCACCCTCGGCTATTTCGCCACCCTGGCAGCCCAGCACGGCATGCACTGGATCAGCCTGGGTCTGATGCCGGGCTGGGACTCCACCAAGGGCAGCGAGGACGACATCAACCGGCTGGGCTTCTTCATGGGTGCCGGCGCCCAGAGCCCCACCGATGCCGGACCGGAAGCGGTCCACAAGTCGGACATCGCCACCGCGGAGTACCTGGGTGCGCGCGTTGCGCGCCAGGCCGCGATCTTCCGCGCCGGGCGGACCGCCCTCGCCGCCTGATCACAGGACTTTCGTTCCCGTATCCGATCCACCACCACCCCCCTCGCAAGGAGCAATCCATGTCCGACTCCCTCGCCCTCGCCATCATCCGTCGGGTCTACGAATCCCGGATGTCGCCCGAGGTCACCAAGGAGGTCATGGCCCCGGACCTCGTCTGGGACATCACCCCGGGCTTCCCGAACAGTGGCGTGTACCACGGCTGGGACAGCGTGGCGAAGGACTTCTTCGGCACCCCGATGCCGAACATCGTGTCCTTCGGCGCGGTGCCCGAGGAGTTCTACGCGGACGACGAAGGCCATGTCTTCGTGTCCGGGCACTACCACGCCGAGACGGAGTCCGGCGACACGGCCGACGTCCGGTTCATCCACCTGTGGACCGTCCGCGACGGCAAGGCAGTCAGCATGCGGCAGGCCGCCGACAGTCACGTCCTCCAGGAAGCCCTCAAGGGCTGAGAACCACCACCCAGTACCAGGAGAGCCCCATGGCGAAGATCCTCTTCGTGATCACCGCGTCCGACCACTGGACGCTGGCCGACGGAACCCGGCAGCCGGCCGGCTTCTGGGCCGAGGAAGCAATCGGCCCGTACCAGGTCTTCAAGGAGGGCGGATACGAGATCGCGGCGGCGACACCCGGCGGCGTGCCGCCCACGGCGGACGCGCTCAGCCTCACCGCGGAGTTCAACGGTGGCGAGGAAGGCGCCGAGCGCATGCGCACCGCCCTGCACGAGGCGACCGAGCTGGCGCACCCGATGCGTATCGAGGACGTCAACATCGACGACTACGTGGCCGTCTTCTACCCCGGCGGCTGGGGTCCGATGGAGGACCTGCCCGACAACGCCGCCTCCGGCAAGCTGCTGACCGAGTGGCTCGCCTCGGGCAAGCTGGTGTCCCTGGTGTGCCACGGCCCCGCGGCGCTGCTGGCCACCATCGGTCCCGACGGGACGTCCCCTTTCTCCGGCTACCGGATGACCGGCCTCTCCAACGCCGAGGAGAAGCAGAACGGTCTCGCGGACCGCGCGAAGTGGCTGTTGCAGGACCGCCTCGTCAACGAACTCGGGGCGGACTACCGCGAGGCCGAGCCGTTCTCCGCGCACGTCGAGTTCGACCGCACCCTGTACACCGGCCAGAACCCGGGCTCGGCGGTCCCGCTGGCCCAGGAAGTGCTCAAGGCACTGAGCTGACGACGGTCCTGTGCTCTTCCTCGGCGGCCCGGTGGGCGACTCCGGGCCGCCGAGTCCTCGTACGCCCGCTGCCTTGCAGTTCGGAGCCGAACCCTTCTCGTATATAGGTAAAGCCCAACATAGGCACGATCTCTCCCCCTCACAGCGCCGGGCTTTTGTGCGAGGCTGCAAATCATGAACCGCAACCCTCATCTGAACGAGCTGGGTGAGTTCCTCAAGGCCCGCCGTGGCGAACTCAGCCCTTCCGAGGTCGGTCTGCGCGGAGGGCAACGGCGGCGTGTGAGCGGTCTGCGCCGTGAGGAAGTGGCGCTTCTCGCCGCGATCAGCACCGAGTACTACACGCGGATCGAGCAGGGCCGGCTCCAGGCATCGGCTCCCCTCCTCGACGAGATCGCCCAGGCACTCCGCCTGAACGACGACCAGCGCACCTACCTCTTCGACCTCGCGGCGAAAGAGAGGTTGCGTCCGCCCACGTCAGGCGATCGCCAACAGGTGGATACGCAGTTGCAGCGCATGCTGGACGATCTCACCGCCTCACCGGCTTTCGTCATCGGCCGACGCACCGACATCCTGGGCTGGAACCAGCTCGCCGCCGCGCTGTGGACCGATTTCGGGCGCTATCCGGAGCCTGAGCGCGTGTTCCTCCGGCTGCTGTTCACCGAACCCTGGATGCGTGAGCTGTATGCCGACTGGGAGGAGGTCACCCGCCTCGCCATCGCGCAGTTGCGCATGGAGAGTGCGCGCTACCCCGGCGAACCGCGCCTCGCCGCTCTGGTCGAGGAGCTCTCCGCCCGTGACGCGCAGTTCCGGCAGTGGTGGACCGAACACGATGTCGCGATGCGGGGCAAGGGCGTCAAGAAGCTTCGTCACCCGGTGGTGGGTGAGCTGACGCTCGACTGGAACACGCTCACCTGTGGCACGGACCCCGACCAGCACATCATCGTGTGGAACGCCGAACCCGGCTCCCCGTCCCACGACGGGCTGCGCCTCCTGGCCTCCTGGGCCGCGGACCAGAAGCCGACGACCTCCGACACCGCCACCTGAGCCCCCTCCGACGTATGTCCACAGGGGGAGAAGTCCTCACCCCTCGTCAGAGCTGACCTGGACAGCCAGGAGTCGCGGCGCGATCGGCTCGGCCGCCGCGAGGGTGCTGTGAGCGACGGACGGCTGGACGGCCGTGGTCATGGCAGCTCAGATGCTTCGCCCTCGCCCCTGCCGTCTGGGTGCTCGGACCAGACCGCTCGTTCCGCCCTCTGGATGATCGTGTCTCAGACTGCCCCACGCGCTTGCTCTCCTCGGCGTGCCATAGCACGACGGCGAGGGGCTGGCCTCTCTCGTCGTTGCTGGTGTCATGGGGGAGGGTTTCGTCCCCGCTATGACCGCCTCCCAGCCAAAAACCCTCCCCTTTTCCGGGTATGCGCGAGAAGTACCTGGCCGGTACCGACGGATGGAACCCACTGGGGTGAACGCATCGGAACTGACAGAGACAGCGCCCACCATCGGGCACGCCGTCCGCTCGGCGCGGTGAACCACGGCGGGGCCGGGACGGCATACACGCCGGCCCGGCCCCGCCACCTCGTTCAGGACGGGCACGACGGCGCGAGCCGACTGTCCCTGTCCCGGTCAAGCTGCCGCGTCCCGGGCCGGCGTGTGCGGGTCCGCGGTCCACGACGCCAGGAAGAGCAGCCCGTCATGGGACGGGGTCCCGGGATCGGCGGTCGAGATCACCAGCTTCTGTGTGGGGTCGGCTGTGCAGGTCAGGCTGTCCCAGTCGAGGGTGAGGTCGCCGACGAGTGGGTGTCGCAGCCTCTTGGTGCCCATCCGCAGGCCGGTCATCTGGCGGCCTGCCCACCACTGCCGGAAGTCGGCGTCGGCCACCGACAGCTCGCCGACGAGTGCGGCCATGCCCGGGTCGCCAGGGCGCCTGGAGGCCTCCAGGCGCAGGTGGGCGACGCAGGTCCGGGCGTTCGTCCTCCAGTCGAGGTAGAGCTCCCGGAAGGCGGGGTCGGTGAAGAGCAGCCGGGCGTAGTTGCGCTTCCTCTCCGGGATCCGGTCGAAGTCGGTGAGCAGAGCAGCTGCCAGAGGGTTCCAGGCGAGGATGTCCAAGTGTCGGCCCAGGACGAGCGCGGGGGTCGTCGGCAGCTCGTCCAGGATGCGCCTGAGCTGCGGGTGGACCTTCTGCGCCGGGCGGCGGCGCGGTTCGCACTCGCCACTCGCGGCCAGCTCGAACAGGTGGTCACGCTGGTCGTCGTCGAGGTGCAGGACACGGACGAGCGCGGCGAGCACCGACCGCGGCACAGGGGCACGCCCCTGCTCCAACCGCGCGTAGGAGTGGGTGCTGATTCCCACGAGTTGGGCGACCTCCTCGCGGCGCAGCCCCGGCACGCGCCGGGAGGCCCCGGACTCGGGCAGGCCCACGGTCCGCGGGCTGAGTTGGGCTCGGCACTCCCTGAGGAACTCTCCTAGTTCAGGCAAATGTTCTTTGCTGTACATAGCAGCCAGTGTCGCAGCGTTCACCCGAAAAGTGAGGGGGAGGGTTTTCTCCTAGTGTCTGACAGTCACCCGGTCTTTGCCGACTCGGCGAGCCGGATCACACCGTTACGTCAGTCGGCCTGACCGGCGGCCCGTGAGGCGAGGTCGCGCAGTCCGTCGTACGACGATGTGCCGGGCTCCGCCGTCCAGACGACGAGTTCCTGATCGGGATCGCTGCCGCAGGTGAAGGTGTTCCAGTCGAGGACGAGTTCGCCCACGAGGGGGTGGTGGAACCTCTTCATGCCCAAGCTGCGCGACGGCGCACGACGGCTTCCCCACCATTGCCCGAAGTCGCTGTCCTGCATGGAGAGTTCGCCGACCAGACCGGTCAGCCGCGGATCGTCCGGGTATTTGGCGGCCGTCATGCGCAGATGGGACACGCAGCCACGGGCGACCGCACGCCAGTCCGCGTACAGCGTCCGCATGGACGGGTCGGTGAAGAGGATACGGGCGCAGTTCCGCTTGTCTTCCGGCACCTTCGCGAAGTCGGTGAGCAGGGCGGCGGCGAGCGGATTCCACGCCAGGATGTCCATACGGCGGCCGATCACCACGCCGGGACTCGCGGTGAGATCGTCGAGCAGGCGGCGCAACTGCGGGTGCGCCTTCTGTGCCGCCGGGCGGCGGTGTCGTGCCCCCTGTCGGTCGGCCAGCTCGAACAGGTGGTCACGCTGGTGATCGGACAGATGCAGGACGTGGGCCAGGGTGGACAGCACTGACGCGGACGGCTGGATGCGGCCCTGCTCCAGCCGTGTGTAGTAGTCGGTGCTGATGGCGGCGAGCAGGGCGACCTCCTCCCTGCGCAGGCCGGGCACTCGCCGCCCACCGGTGTCGGGCAGGCCTACGGTGCGCGGGCTCAACTCGGCCCTCCGCGCCTTGAGGAATGATCCCAGCTCGTTCAAATGCGCGTCGCTGGTCATGACAGCCAGTGTTGCACCGCTCGGCCTCCGGGAGGGGGTAAGGATTTCTCCCCTGGATAAGTGATTCCGAGGATGGAATTCTCCCCTTTGTGGGTTCCTGTGAAGGTGGCAGGGTCGATGGCGTGTTCGGCGACCAGAATCGGCCTGCGGAAATTATTCACCCGAACAAGCGGGACGGCCAACCCCTGGGAGAGAATTACTTTCCGAATGGCACCGATATTCCGGATTTCCATGCAGCAGGCGGAGGAGGCGAGATAGAGACAGTGCGGACGGATTTCACGTTCCTCAGTAATGGCCCGACGCCGGCCGGTCACCTGCACACTCCAGTTGTCCCTGCCGACAGCCCGATGCCCGCGATCGTGGTCGTCCATCCGTGGGGTGGGGTGAAGGAGCAGGCCGCCGGCCTCTACGCTCAGCGGCTGGCCGAGCACGGCTACGCAGTCCTCGCCTTCGACGCCGCCTACCAGGGCGCGAGTGAGGGCGAACCTCATTTCCTGGAGAACCCGTTCCAGCGAGCGGAGGACATCAACAGGGCCGTCAGCTACCTGAGCACTCGGCAGGACGTCGACTCCGAACGCATCGGTGTGCTGGGCATTTCCACCGGCGGCGGCCACGCTGCGAACGCCGCCGTGAGTGACCAGCGCATCAAGGCCACCGGCACCGTCAGCGCCGCCGATGTCGGCAGCTTGCTGCGCGACGGGCTCAGCGACGGTAGGGACCCCTCGGTCTTCTTCTTCAGCGAACTGGTCGCCCGTGCCGGCCAGCTCCGCACGGAGGGGCCCCTGGGCGAGCCGGCGGTCATCGAACACATCGTGCCCGAGGAGGTCGACGAAACGGCGCCGGGCCGTCTCCGGCAGGGTCACGAGTACGACCGCGCTGCGCACGGTGCACACGCATGGTCCGGGAACGCATGGGTGGTGCCGCGCAGCGTCGACCAGATTGCCCGGTACGACTCCTTCGCCGGCATCGAGAGCCTCGCTCCGCGCCCGCTGCTGATGATCGCGGCCAAAGGCCGGGCAGCCTGAATCCCCCCACCCGAAAACACGCGAGGAGCACTACCCCATGTCCGAACGGAAGAAGTTCGCGCCGCCGGCCATCCAGGAGTTCGCCCCCAAGCTCGCGGAGGTGACCGACGCCGTCCTTTTCGGCGACATCTGGGAGCGGCCGGGTCTGTCCCCGCGAGACCGCAGCCTGGTCACCGTCACCGCTCTCGCCGCCCTGTACAGGACCGACCAGCTCGGCTTCCACCTCGGCAAGGCGCTGGAGAACGGCGTGACCAAGGACGAGCTGATCGAGGCCATCACCCATCTGGCCTTCTACACCGGATGGCCCAACGCCATGACCGCGATGACCCAGCTCAAGGAAATCGTGGAGAAGTCCGACCAGTCCGGCTGATGCCTCTCCGCCCGCACCCCACGTCGCGGGCTCTCCCCACACCGCCACACCAGAGGGACGACGCACCATGGAACTGCTGACGCAGCCTCCCACCGTGAAGCTTCCTGCCGAGTGGTTCACCGGCGACGCCTACGCCGACGTGATCTACCGCGGTGAGGCCCCCTCCCGGATGCGGGCCAACATGGTCCGGTTCACACCCGGCTCCCGCACCGCCTGGCACTCCCACGCCCTGGGCCAGACCCTCCACATCGTCGAGGGCATCGCGCTGGTGCAGTCCCGCGGCGGCGACATCATCGAGGCTCACCCCGGCGACGTCATCGACACACCGCCGGGGGAGGAGCACTGGCACGGTGCCGCGCCCGGCCAGTTCATGATCCACCTCGCCCTGTGGGAAACGGACGACGCCACGTGGCTCGAACACGTCTCCGACGACCAGTACAACGGCCCGCGCGTCAGCACCCGTACGCACCCCTGAGGCCACGGCAGACCCGACTAGAGCTGAGAAGGCATCATGCGAGCAACCATCATTCACGCGCCCGGAGACATCCGGGTGGAGAACGCCCCGGAACCGAAGATCACGGCACCGACGGACGCCATCATCCGCACCGTCGCCGCCTGCGTGTGCGGCTCCGATCTCTGGAGCTACCGGGGTGTCCTGCCGGTCGCCGAGCCGCAGCCGATCGGCCACGAGTACGTCGGCATCGTCGAGGAGGTCGGCAACGACGTGTCGAGCGTCAGGCCGGGACAGTTCGTCATCGGCTCCTTCGTCGCCTCCGACAACACCTGCCCGAGCTGCCAGGCCGGCTACCAGACCTCCTGCCAGCACGCGCAGTGGGTGAACGGCGCCCAGGCCGAGTACGTGCGCATCCCCCTCGCCGACGGCACCCTGGTCACCACCCCGGAGCAGCCGGCCGACGACCTGATCCCGGACCTGCTGACCCTGTCCGACGTCATGGGCACCGGCTGGTATGCCGCCAAGGCCGCCGAGGTCAAGCCTGGTTCGACCGCCGTGGTCGTCGGTGACGGCGCAGTGGGCCTGTCCGGCGTCATCGCCGCCAAGGAACTGGGCGCCGAACGCATCATCGCCATGAGCCGCCACGAGTCCCGGAAGAAGCTGGCCCTGGAGTTCGGCGCCACCGACATCGTCACCGAGCGCGGCGAGGAAGGCGTCGCCCACGTCAAGGAACTGACGAACGGCATCGGTGCCGACTCGGTCCTCGAGTGTGTCGGCACGCAGGAGTCGATGCACCAGGGCCTGCAGTCCGCCCGCCCGGGTGGCAACGTCGGCTTCGTCGGCTTCCCCCACGGCACGCAGATCGACGGCCAGCAGCTCTTCTTCTCGCACGTCGCTCTGCGCGGTGGCCCCGCCCCCGTGCGCGCCTACCTTCCCGACCTGATCGACCGCGTCTTCAGCGGCCGTATCAACCCGGGCAAGGTCTTCGACCTCACGCTGCCCCTGGACGAGGCCGCCGAAGGCTACAAGGCCATGGCCGAACGCCGCGCCATCAAGACGCTGCTGCGTCCCTGACCTGAGTAGAGCCCCGGCGGTGGTGGGCGCTGCCGACAGCGCCCACCACCGCCGGCACCACCAGGCAGCAGCGGCCGTTCGACCGCCGCAGCCACCGAGCAGAACGGACCGCCAGTCATGACCAGCGAGGCGATCGCCACCGTCGAGGCGTACTTCGACGCCTTCGGCACACGCGACCTGGAGCGAATCCTCGTCCACTTCGCTCCCGACGTGACGTGGACGATCGCGGGCGACCCGGCACTGACCCCCTGGGCCGGGACCCGCACCGGCCCGGAGGAGATCCGGCAGTCCCTCACCGCGTTCTTCGCCGCCGTCGAGCCGCTCGCATTCGAGCTGGGCACCATGGTGGAGGCCGACGGACGGGTCCTGGCGCCGGGCCGGTACACCTCCCGGTTCCATCCCTCGGGGCAGTTGCTCGAAAGCGAGATGATCCTGCGTTTCACCGTCGCCGACGGCCTGATCACCGACTACCGCGTCTTCGAGGACTCGCTCGGCATCACCCGTACCCACCTCGGTCAACCGCTCACCACCACTTCCGCCGCACCGACACCGACATGGACGAGCGACGAGCTCAACCGCATCAGCGGAGCGGACGAGTTGGAGATGGCGCCGCTCCGGCGTGACGGCACCCTCCGCAGGCCGGTGCCGATCTGGGTCGTCCGCGACGGTGACGACCTGTATGTCCGCTCCTTCCGGGGTACGGACGGCGGCTGGTGGCTCACGGCCCGCGCGAGCCACGAGGGGCACGTCCGGTCCGGTGGCGTCGACAAGGACGTCACCTTCGTCGAAGTGCCGGACTCCGGCGTCAACGACCGCATCGACACCGCGTACCGCACCAAATACGGCCGCTTCGGCGGCGCGTACGTCGATCCCATGGTGGCGGCACGCGCCACGACGCTGAAGCTGGTGCCCAGATGAGCACGACGTGCCCGGTGGCGGCCACTGGACTCCCGCCGGTCGTCCGCCCGACTCAGGAGCAAGCCCCGTGATCGGTCTCGAACTCGTCGTACTCCTGGGCGTGGCCGTGCTGGTCGGCCAGTTCGTCGCGCAGCGCCTGGGCGTCGCGCCACCTGTCGTGCTGCTGGTCGTGGGTGCCCTTGTCGGGCTGGTCCCCGCCGTGCGCCAGACGCAGCTTCCTCCGGAAGTGGTGCTGCTGCTCTTCCTGCCGGTGTTGCTGTACTGGGAGAGTCTCACCACGTCCATGCGGGAGATCCGGACGAACCTGCGCGGCATCGCCCTGCTCAGCACGGTCCTGGTGATCCTCACCGCGGGGGCCGTCGCGGTCGCCGGGCACGCGCTCGGGCTGCCGTGGGGGCCTGCCTGGGCGCTGGGCGCGGCCGTGGCTCCCACCGACGCGACAGCGGTGGGCGTTTTGGCCCGCGCACTGCCGCGCCGTCAGGTCACCGTGCTGCGTGCCGAAAGCCTCGTCAACGACGGCACCGCCCTGGTCATCTTCGGCCTGGCGGTCGGTATCACCGTCGGCGAGGAACACCTCACCCTTCCGCATGTCGGCGCACTGTTCCTCCTGGCCTACGGCGGAGGGGCGGCGGTCGGCGTGGCGGTCGCCTGGGTCAACATGAACCTGCGCCGGCGCCTGGACGATCCCCTGCTGGGCAACCTCGTCATGATCCTGGCGCCGTTCACCGCGTATCTGCTCGCCGAGATGATCCACGCCTCCGGCGTCCTCGCGGTCGTCGTGAGCGGGCTGATCATGGCCCAGGTCGCCCCGAGCCTGATCCGCGCCGAGCACCGCCGCCAGGCACTGGCCTTCTGGCCACTGCTCACCTTCATCATCAACGGCACCCTGTTCGTCCTGGTCGGAGTGGAACTCCAGTACGCGCTCCGCCACTTGAACCGATCCGACCTCCAAGACGCCCTGACCGCGATCGGAGTGGTCAGCGTCGTCCTGGTCGCCGTCCGCTTCGCGTTCCTGTTCGCCTCCGCTTACCTGATCCGCGCCATCGACCGGCGTCCCCAGCAACGGCTGCGGCGAATGAGCCACCGGGCACGCGTGGTCAGCGGGTTCGCGGGCTTCAGGGGCGCTGTGTCACTCGCAGTGGCACTCTCCGTGCCCGAGACCCTCGACTCCGGCGGTCCCTTCCCCGACCGTGACTTCATCGTCTTCGTCACCTCCGGCGTCATCGTGGTGACGCTCGTGGTGCAGGGACTGCTGCTGCCCGGCGTGGTGCGCTGGGCCCGGCTGCCTCACGACACGTCCGTCGACGAGGAAGAGGTCCTCGCCGACACCACGGCCACCGAGGAAGCCATCCAGGCACTGCCGCGCCTCGCCGACGAACTGGGCACTACCCCGAAGGTCACGGAGTGGCTGCGCCAGGAGTACGAGGCCCACCTGGCAACCGTACGGGCCAGAGGCGCGGGCTCCGACGGCGATCTGGCCCTGCTCCACAACCGCCACTACACCGACCTGCGCCTCGCCCTCATCGCCCACAAACGCGCAACCGTCGTCCGCCTGCGCGACGAACGACACATCGACGACACCGTGCTGCGCCGACTCCAGGCCGCTCTGGACAACGAAGAGGTGCGCCTGGCCGGACGCGAACAGGCGGAGTGAGCCGAGCCCGTCACCCACCCTCGCCCCAAGACCGACGAGAAGGGATCCCCCTGTCATGTCCTCCGGCCTCATCGACGTCCACGCCCACCTCCTTCCCGACTTCTACGTCCAGCAGGCGACAGCGGCAGGCCACACCCACCCCGACGGCATGGGCAGTTGGCCCTCGTGGTCCGTGCAGGCACACCTGGACCTGATGGGCCGCAACGGCATCGAGACCGCGATGCTGTCCATGTCCTCGCCCGGCGTGCACTTCGGCGACGACAAGGCGGCCCGCCTCCTGGCCCGGCGCGTCAACGAATACACCGCCGAACTGATCCGCGACCGCCCGGGCCACTTCGGCAACTTCGCGTCGCTTCCCCTCCCGGACGTGGACGGCGCGCTGGAGGAGATCGCCTTCGCCTTCGACGAACTCGGCGCCGACGGCGTGGCGTTGCTGACACACACGCACGGCGTGTACCTCGGTGACCAGCGCCTCGACCCGGTCTTCGCGGAACTCGACCGCCGGCGGGCCGTGGTCTTCCTGCACCCCACCTCGCCGGTGTGCTGGGAACAGTCCGCGCTCGGCAGACCGCGCCCGATGGTCGAGTACATCTTCGACACGGCCCGCACTGTCACAGACATGGTGATGGCGGGCGTCCTGACGCGACATCCGAACATGCAGGTGATCGTCCCGCACTGCGGCGGCGCGATTCCCGTCCTGGCCGACCGCATCAACGAGTTCATGAGACTGTTCGTGCCTGCGGAGCAGTCGCCCACCCAGGATGCGGTGCAGCACCTCCGGGGCCTGTACTACGACATGGCGGGCACGGCCTTCCCACGCCAGGTCCCCGCACTGCTGAAACTCGTCGACGCTGACCGCGTGCTCTTCGGCAGCGACTACTGCTGGACGCCCGCACCACTGGCCGACGCCCACATCGCGGCGATCGACGCGGCCGAGTCACCAGCGGAAGGAACCACGTGGCGTTCCCTGACGACAGCCAACGCCGAGCGCCTGTTCTCGGGGCCTGCGCGGTGAACGACAGCCGCCCGGATCCCAACACGAGGCGCACGGTGCCAGGCCGCGCCGGCCAGTCCTTCCGGAGACCGGTCAAATGTCAGGTCGCGTACCACGGGATGCAGGAGCAGCCTGGTGGCACCGGCCCGCAGACCCCCGATCCGATATCGAGCGCAAAGAACGACACCGGATGCTGCGGCGGCCGTCTCGCGGCTCAAAGCCCACCTACCGGTGCCGACAGCAACAAGGAGGAAAGATGCACACTCGAACGCTCGGGCGTGACCTGCGTGTCTCCGCCATCGGTCTCGGCGTCATGGGCATGTCCCAGAGTTACGGCCCCAATCCCGGCGATCGCACCGACATGATCGCCGTACTCCGTGGCGCCGTCGAACGCGGAGTCACGTTCTTCGACACCGCAGAGGTGTACGGGCCCTACGTCAACGAAGAACTCCTCGGAGAAGCCCTCGCTCCGGTGCGGGACCAGGCGGTGATCGCCACCAAGTTCGGATTCCGCATCGACAGCGGCGCCGCCGCCGGCCTGAACAGCCGGCCCGAGCAGATCCGTGCCGTGGCCACGGCCTCCCTCAAACGGCTCAGGGTCGAAACGCTCGACTTGTTCTACCAGCACCGCGTCGATCCGGACGTGCCTATCGAAGACGTCGCCGGCACGGTGGGCGAGCTCGTACAGGAAGGCAAGGTGCGCTGCTTCGGGCTCTCGGAGGCCAGTGCGCAGACCATCCGTCGTGCTCACTCGGTCCACCCGGTGACGGCAGTTCAGAGCGAGTACTCGCTCTGGACCCGAGATCCGGAGCCGGAGGTCCTGCCGACGTGCGCAGAACTCGGCGTCGGGTTCGTGCCCTTCAGCCCGCTCGGCAAGGGGTTCCTGACCGGCACGGTGGACGCGTCGACGTCCTTCGCCGCAGACGACGTCCGCACGAACATTCCGCGGTTCACGGCCGAGAACCGGGCGGCGAACCAGGCACTCGTCGAGAACGTCGCAAGGCTCGCGCAGGCCAAGGACGCGACACCGGGGCAGGTCGCGCTCGCCTGGCTGCTGGCGCAGCACCCGTCGATCGTTCCGATTCCCGGAACCCGGCGCACCGCTCGCATCGAGGAGAACATCGGCGCCACTAAACTGCCGCTCTCCGCCGACGAACTGGCCGACCTCAACGAACTCGCCGGCCGCGTCGGAGTACAGGGAAACCGCTACAACGAGCACCACATGTCACTGCTCGACAAGTAGCAGACGAACAAAACGATTTGCGGGCAGGGAATCAGAGCGATGACGCTCGCTCACAATCAACCGCCCAGGCGACCTACAGGCATCGGCTGGGCAACGAAACCTGCCCACGCCGCGCCCGGCTGCGCTGCGCGCCCCAGTGGAGACGCGCAGCGCCCAACCGGCTTGACGAACCGTCGCGAGGGCGCGAGGTCAGCCGTACAGCGTCACGCGCGGCTGCACCGTGCCCACAGCACCGGGAGAGATCACGGTGATCCGGTACCGCTCTGTGAGGGGTCTCGCAGGGACGCAGGGTGCGCTGTGCGGCCACGATGCCGGTCTGGTTCCCGACAGGCGGCCCACGTGGGCGTGGCGCACCGGGCGTGCGTCCAGGCGTCGGCAGGTATGAGATCGGCCGTTCGGCCGACGGCCGTGCTGGGTCTCTGGCCGTTCGGCTGAGGCGTCGTCGGCCCGGGTGATCGGAGAGTCAGGCAGGGCGCCGTTGCGTCGCCTCTCCCCAGCGGCCCGTGGCCGAGAAGGACATTCCCCATGTCCCGTACCACTCGCACAGTCGCTTTGGCCGCCGGAGTGCTCGCCGCCCTCGCCCTGCCCATCGCCCAGGGAGCGACCGCGCCCACCGCCAAGCCCGCGGCGGCGGACCACCTCTCCCGCCTCGACCGGTACTACGGCCAGCACCCGGTATGGCGCCGGTGCGACACCGACGCCCCCGCCCCTTACCAGTGCGCCACCATCACCGTCCCCGTCGACTACGAGCACCCCGACGGCCGGACCCTGCGCCTGCAGAACTCGCGGCTGCGCACCAGCACGCTCGGCAAGCGGCACTGGGTCCTGCTGTCCAACCCTGGTGGCCCGGGGAACCCTGGCCTGAACAACCCCGTGCAGCTGAAGGACGCCCTGGCCGTCGTAGGGGATGGGGTATGGCGTCGGAGTCAGTCCCCAGAAGGCGCAGTCACCTTGGTCGTCCGTGAACCGGTGTGCCCGGCCGGCCAACTGGTCCTCGCCGTACTGCACGTCGTAGAGGCCGTCCTCGTCGGCTTCCCACACATCGAGTTGCGCTCGGGGGACCGGATTACCGTCGGTATCAGTGACGGTGCCCGCGACCCAACATGGTTGTCCCGGGGCACCGGCGGCCATGTCACCCCCCCATAGGGATCTCGGGGGAGCCCTTGGCGAAGAACGGGCCGACGACGGTGGCTTCGGTGGCGCCCGCGGTGGTCCCATGGTTGACGTTGATGGTTTGCACGGACGCGCCCAGGACGTCCGACAGCAGCACGAACTCCTGGCGGCGGTCAGTGGTGATGTGGCCGACCGCGGTGAGGAAGTCGATGGCGTGTTGCCATTCCGCTTCGGTCAGGCGGGCCTCCCGGATGAACGCGGGCAGGTGGCGCACCAGGGCCTGCATCAGCTCTTTGAGCCGCGGATCCTGGGTGTCCTGGAATGACGCGAGGACGGCTGGACCAGCTCCTCCTCGACCTGACGTTGCCGGTCCGGTGCCGCGGGAGTGGCGATGGCCATGGTGGCGTTGCCCCTGCCGTCGGCGTTGTCGTTCACGCGGTGGGTGCCTCCTCGGCGTCGTAGCCGTAGATCCAGCCGTTGCGCACCAGCGGATCGGATCCGGCCAGTGCGGCGTCGCGAGCCTGCTGCTCGGGCCCGTCGGGCAGATGGTTGATATCCCTGCGACCATGACTGATCTCCTGCAGGCGTGTGGTGCGTTCGATCCGCGCCGCCTCGTACCGCTTCAGAGCCCGCTCGGGGTCGTTCGCATACGCGGCCAGGCAGCGAGCCAGAACCGCGGCGTCCTCGATGGACTGGGCCGCGCCCTGGGCGAAGAAGGGGAACATGGGATGCGCGGCGTCCCCGAGCAAGGTGATCCTGCCCCGGCTCCAACGCCGGAGTGGCGCCCGGTCCAGCAGCGCCCAGCGCCCGGGTACACCGCCGGCGGTGATCAGATCCGTCACCCGCGGGTCCCAGTCGGCGAACTCGGCATGGAACTCCTCGATCGTGGCCGTCGTACTCCAGGACTCGTCGGTGTGATCCCCGGCCGGAGCGAACGCGACGAGATTGACGGCCTGCCCACCGGCGACCGGATAGTGCACGAAGTGCCGTCCGGGCCCGAGCCAGAGGGTCTGGGCGCGGCGCAGCGCGAAGTCGGGCGCGGCTCGGGCGGGCACGAGCATGCGGAAGGCGCAGATACCGGAATACGTCGGCGGTGAGGGCTCGGTCACCGAGTTGCGGACGACGGAGTGCACGCCGTCGGCGCCGATGACGATGTCCGCCTCGGCATGGCTGCCATCGGCGAAGCGCAGCAGCACGACGTCCTTGCGTGCGTCGACCGCCGTGCAGCGTGCGCCCAGGCGGATCCACTCGCTGGGCACAGCCGCCCTGAGGGAGTCCAGCAGGTCGGCCCGGTGCACGACGTAGGTGCGCTCGCCGTAGAGCCGCTCACAGACACCGTTCAGCTGCTCGACCGAGAGCACCCCACCGTCGGCCCAGCGGCGGAACTCCCAACCCCAGTCCAGCGGAACGGCCCGGCCGAGAAACTGGTCCATGGTGCCGAGGCGCCGCAGCAGCCGTACGGCATTGGGAGCCATCACGAGCCCGGCGCCGACCTCGGTGAGTGCGGGCGCCTGTTCGTAGACGGTGGCCGTCAACCCTGAGCGGCGCAGGAACGCACCGGCGGCCAGACCACCGATGCCACCCCCGACGATGGCAATGCGCGGACCCGGCACGGTGGCAGGCACTGATGGACTCCTCTGGCTCGTCCAGGGCAAATCAACTGGCCCCAGATCCTGTCTGGCGTTCGGCGGCGCCGGGAACGGCTGTGTTCATTGGATGGACACCGTTTTCCATGGCGTCGCTACGCTGAGTCGGGCAAGAAGTCGGGCAAGACGAGCGGTACCGCACAGCGAGGAGGCAGTACGGTATGCCCCGGACCAGCGAGCCCGGCAGGACGGTGGGCTCCCGCTTGCTGGAAGTACTGTTCGTGTTCCAGCCCGGGCACACTGCGCTCAGCCTCGCCGACCTGGTGCGTAAGACGGGCATGCCGCATGCCACTGTGCGGAGACTGGCCATGGAACTCACCGACTTCGGCGCGCTGGATCGTCGGCCGGACGGCAGATTCACGGTGGGACTGCGTCTGTGGCAACTCGGGACCCTGGCCCCGCTCACCGAATCACTGCGCACGCTGGCCCAGCCGTTCCTCGAGGATCTCTACACCGCGCTCCACCAGCACGTGCAAGTGGCGGTCCTGGAGGGCCAGCAAGCGGTGATCATCGAGAGACTGTCCGCACCGGAGGCACCCGAGCTCGTCTCCCAGGTCGGTGGGCGGCTTCCCCTGCACTGCACGGGTGTGGGCAAGGTGCTGCTCAGCCACGGAGGCACGGAGCTGATCGAGACCGTGCTGTCGGGCGAACTCCGGGAATACGCGCCGCGAAGCATCGTGGCGCCGGAGGTCCTGCGCAAGGAGATCGCCGACTGCCGTCGCACCGGGACGGCCACGGTGCGAGAAGAGCTGACTCCCGGTACGGATTCGGTGGCCATGCGCATCGTGAATGGCGAAGGCCGCGTCGTAGCGGCGCTGTCCGTGGTCGTGCGCACTGACTCGGTGAAGCACCAGGCGGTGCTTCCGTCGGTGATCGCGAGCGGTCTCGGCATATCCCGCCTCCTCGGCTGGCGCCCTGGCGTCAAGGTCCGCAACAGCTGATCACTTGCTCGTTGTTCATTGGATGGACAGCGGCGTTGTGCGGGCCGGACGGTCTTCGGATACTCGCCTGGCAGTGCGTGCGGCGGGCCGGCAGCCCACACGCTGCTCTACCAGGCCGGAGCCCGGCAGATCCCGGCATCCCTGTACGAGGCGGCGTCGATCGACGGCGCGGGTCGGCTCAAGCAGTTCTGGCACATCACCCTGCCCCAGCTGCGCTACACCATCGTCACGTCGTCGACGCTGATGGTCGTCGGCTCGCTCACCTACTTCGACCTCGTCTTCGTGCTCCCCGGCGGCGGCCCCGGCTATGCCACCCGCATCCTGCCGCTCGACATGTACATAACCGGCTTCCAGAGCAACGAGATGGGCCTCGCAGCGCCATCTCTGTGGTGCTCGTCCTGGCAGGACTTCTGCTCTCTCTCGCCATTCTCCGGTTCTCCGGCTTCAACCGGATGCGCAGCCAGCAGGCAGGAATATGATGTCCGCGGTCTCCCACGCCCCGTCCACCGACTCCTCGGCCCGCCCGACACCGACGACCGCGGGGGCACCCGGCCGCCTGGCTCGTCTGTGCGGCACCAACCCTCTCGGTGCCTTGGCGGCGTTCTCTGGCTGGTGGTCGTCCTCGTCCCTGGCTACTGGGTTGTCGTCACCAGCCTGCGCACCCGCGAGGGCTTGTTCTACTCCAACCCGCTCGCCCTGTCGACCAGTCCCACCCTGGAGAACTACCGCCTGGTCCTGGACAGCGCCTTCACCCACTACCTCCTCAACAGCACCCTGGTCACCGTCGGCGCGATGCTGCTGACCCTCGTGGTGTCGTTCCTGGCCGCCTACGCCTACGCCTACGCCTACGCCATCGTCTGCGGCGCCAGCCGGGCGCTGCGCTGGGCGTTCAGCGTCTTCCTGCTGGGACTCGCCATCCCACTCCAGGCCACGATCATCCCGGTGTACTACCTGATCGCCAAGGCGCAGATGTACGACACCCTGCCCGCGATCGTGCTCCCCTCGGCGGCGTTCGCGATCCCGCTCACGGTGATCATCCTGGTCAACTTCCTGCGTGACATCCCGGACGAGTTGTACGAGTCCATGCGCGCGGACGGCGCTGGCCACTGGCGGATGCTCTGGAGTCCGGCCGTGCCCCTGGCGCGCCCTGCCCTGATCACGGTCACGATCTACGACGCCCTGAACCTGTGGAACGGCTTCCTCTTCCCGCTGATCCTCACCCAGAGCCCCGACAAGCGGGTCCTGCCGTTGTTCGTGTGGCGCTTCCAGGGCGAGTTGACCATCAACATCCAGGCGATCCTGGCCGCGGTGGTCCTCTCCACGCTCCCGATCCTCGCCCTCTACATTCTCGGCCGCCGCCAGCTCATCAGCAGACTCACCGTCGGCTTCGGCGGGTGAGGGGCCTCTCCCCGGTGGTGCGTCTTGCGACCGGCCGGCGCCCCGCGTCGCTCACAACTCCCGGGCGAGCCGGCCGTCGATGTACTTCGTGGTGCGCTTACCGTTGCGCTGCAGTGCGAGGTCGTGACCGGCGTCGGGAATCACCTTCACGTCGATCCGAGGGTCGGCCGGGTAGGCGGCCGGCTCCGCGGCGACGGTCCTGTCGCGGTCGGCGGGGTCGATGAAGAAGGTGTCATGGTCGCGGTACATCGACGCCCTTGGAATAGCGGCCCGAGTCCCGCGCGGTCAGGAAGTCGCCGACTTCGCCCGCGGCGGCGGTCTGCTTCACCGCGTCGTCGGCCTCGACGGTCGCCAGGGTGGTGTGGAAAGACGGAACTGGCGGACGCCGGCGTGGTGGAGCGGGAAGCGCAGCAGGCCCTCCCGTGGCCGTCACCTACCGCCTCACCGAACACGCCCAGGGGCTTGGCCCGGCCATGGACGCCCTGAGAATGTGGGCCGGTGCCCCCGTGAACGAGGAGGGTCAGTTGCTGCCGCACACCGAGGCGGACGAGCCCGGCCACGGCGTGAGCACGGACTGCGACGCGTCCGCCTGACACTCCACCCGCGCCCTATCCCCGTGTGGCATCGGTTCCTGCGGCCTTGGACGTGAACCGGTGGCCGAACCCGGACTCGGCCGACTTGAGGTGATCACTCCTGTGGTGTGTTGGCGTGCTGCAGGGTGGTGAGCCATTGGGTGACGACGGTGTCGATGAAGGTGTCGGTGACCTGGCCACGGTCGAGGAAGAGGCGGGCGAGGACGGGTCCGTAGAGCAGGGTGAATTCGTCTTCGCTGATCTGGATGCCGGACGGCTCCAGGAGTCTGTTGAAGCCGGAGTGGCGGTCTTCGCTGATGTGGACGAGTGCGCGGGCGCTGTCGGGGTCGTGGTCGGCCTGGGCGGCGACTGCCAGAGCCGCGGTGCGGACGACCGGCACGCTGACTCCGGCGCGCAGGCTTTTGAGCCAGGCGGTGGCCACGTCACCTACGTCGTTGCCCGGTTCGGGGTAGGTGCCGAGGTCGGGGCCTTCGAGGATGAGGTCGAAGAGGAGTGCGGCCCGGGTGGGCCAGTGCCGGTAGAGGGTCTGGCGGGTGACGTCGGCCTGCTCGGCCAGCAGCGCGTAGGTCAGCCCGGCCGGTCCGACCTGGGGCAGCAGGTCTCGCGCGACGGCCAGCACGCGGTTGCGGGTGCGCTGCACGCGCGGGTTGCTCTGGGTCGGCTGACGGCGGTGGAGGGGCTGCTTCATACCGCCACCCTACCTTCACATCATACATTGCGCGTGATTAGCATCACAGTATGAATCATACGCAACGTGTGATACACATGAAGAGTAATCACACGCACTGGATGATTCGTGCGGGTCGGTATACCTGCGAAAGGTGAATGGTCATGTCATCTCGGAATCCGGTCGAAGCGAAGTACGCCCGTACTCGCCTGGGCTCCGGCCCCGGCCTGCTCCTCGCCCACGGCGCCGGCAGCAGCCTGGCCGGCACCTACGGCCCCGTCCTGGAAGCACTCGCCGCCCGCCACACCGTCGTCGGCATCGACTACCCCGGCAGCGGCGACACCCCCCGCTCCACCACCCCGCTGTCCCTCGACGACCTCGCCGACCAGCTCATCGCCGCCGCCGACGCCGAAGGCCTCGACCGCTTCGCCGTCTCCGGCTACTCCCTCGGCGGCCCCGTCGCCATCCGCACCGCCACCCGCCACCCCCAGCGCGTCACCGCACTCGTCCTGACCGCCGCCTTCCCGCACCGCGACAACCGCCTCGCACTCGCCTCCTCGGTCTGGAGCAAGATCGCCGCATCCGGCGACCGCGAACTGCTCGCCGAATTCCAGCTCATGATGGCCCTCGGCACCCAGGCACTGGAATCCATGCCCGCCGAACAACTGCGCCAGACCCTCGACCACGTCGCCGCCGGCACCGCCGACGGCAGCTCCGAACAGACCGACCTCGTCGGCCAACTCGACGTCCGCGACGACCTCACCGCCATCACCGCCCCCACCCTGGTCATCTCGACCACCGACGACCGCCTCGTCTCCACCGCCCTGCACCGCCACCTCGCCGAAACCATCCCCCACGCCCAACTCGCCGACATCGCCACCGGCCACCTCCCCATGCTCGAACGAACCGACGAATGGCTGCACCTCACCACCAACTTCCTCCACAAACACAACACCTGACAGCACACGCCCGAGGGCACACCACGAACGGGCCGCACAAGCAACAACGGCGCAGCCCCTCGGTCCGCCCCCGATGGCCCGCTGCGGCTCATCCGCGCCTCCGGCTCGCCGCTTCAGGCACGGGAAAGGCTAAGGCGCCTTCATGGGTATCAAGCATTTGTCAGTTAGCAAGCTCCTGAATTATCATGTCGTTGTGACTAGGCCCCTTGCTCTGCTAACAGGTGCTTCCTCCGGCATCGGCGCCGCGTACGCCCGCCTTCTTGCAGACGACTTGGACCTCGTCCTGGTGGCCCGCCGCGCGGACCGGCTGGAGGATCTGGCCAACGAACTCCGTAAGGCCGGTGCCGCCGTTGAGGTCCTTCCCGCCGACCTGGCCACCCGCGAGGGCATTGCCGCGGTGACGGAACGCTTGAGTGCCGGGGACGTTCGCCATCTGATCAGCAACGCAGGTGTCGGCGGCTATGCCCCGCTCATCGATGTCGACCCGGCCGAGATCGACGACCTGCTCACCCTCAACGTTGAGGCGCATGTCCAACTCGTCCGTGCCGCACTCCCCGGCATGCGCGCAGCCGACGACGGCACGATCGTCACCGTCGCCTCGCTGCTCGCCTTCAGCGCCGGACAGGCCGGCCGACGCCCGCCCCGCCGCACCCTGTACGCCGCGGCGAAGGCGGCCCTCGTGGCCTTCACTCGCACCCTGGGCCATGAACTTGCGGACACCGGGATCCGCACCCAGGTGGTCTGCCCCGGACCGGTGGCCACAGAGTTCCACCAGGGCATTGGACAGACCGTCCCTGTCGTCATGACCGCCGAGGACGTCGCGCGAGCCAGCTTCGTAGGGCTCCGTCTGGGCGAGACGATCTGCGTTCCGGGCCTGGAGGACCAGCCCGCGGCACTCGACGCGCTGCTCGCCGCCGAAAGCGCCGTACTGTCCGGCGGCCGCCGTTCGGACCTCGCCTCCCGCTACCAGTAGCCGCTGCTGCGGTGAGCCGACGTTCCGTGGACGTCGGAGCCAACCAACGAAACGGAGATCGACATGGGCAGGTTCAACGTGCAGGAAGTCGCGTACCTGAGCGAACACATCCTTGGGCGGCTCGCCACGACGGGTACGTCCGGCAAACCGCACGTGGTGCCCATCCGGTACCACTTCGATCCGGAGCGCGAGGTCATCAAGATCGGGGGACGCGTCCTGGAAGGGCGCGGACAGGAGCGGCTCTACATCCGTCACCTCACGATCAACCCGCAGGCGGCGTTGGTGGTCGACGACGTGGCGGACGGGCAGACCTGGCAGCCGCGCGGGATCCTGATCAAGGGAGCGGCGGTCCTGCACACGGAGGGCGGCGAAGTGCTCGGGCCGGGCTTCGGTCCCAACTGGGTCGAGGTGGTACCCGACTTCGTCACGTCCTGGAGCATCGACAGCCCTGCGTGACAGTCCACTGTTTGCGGCGGGCACGGCTGCTCAGCACCGTGCCGGACGACGCGAGCGGCTGCGACTGTGCCGGAATGAGTCCCTCGGAACCGAGTTGGTGACATGAGTGAAGTAGTAGTGGCGAGTGAGTACGGAAATCCCGAGGTGCTGTCGGTGATGGATGTCGCCGTCCCGGACCCCGGGCCGGGCCAGGTGCGCATCGCGGTCCTCGCCGCCGGGGTGAACCCCTTCGACCACAAGATGTACGACGGCACCTTCGGGACCGATCCGGCGAAACTGCCGATGCGGCTCGGCGCCGAGGCGGCGGGTGTGGTGACCGCGGTGGGCGCTCACGCGACCGGCCCCGCAGGTCCGGTCGAGGTCGGCGACGAGGTGATCGCCTATCGTGCGCCCGGCGCGTACGCCGCCGAAATCGTCGTCCCGGCCTCGGCGGTGGTGCCGAAGCCCGCGGCGCTGTCCTGGGAGCAGGCCGGCGGCCTGATGGTCGTCGGCGTCACCGCCGCACACGTTCTCGATGCGATCGGTCTGGGCAAGGACGAGTCGGTGCTGATCCATGGTGCCGCCGGAGGAGTCGGCCTGATGGCCGTGCAGCTGGCGGTGGCGAGCGGCGCCACCGTCGTGGGAACGGCAAGCCCCGGCAAGCACGACATGCTGCGCGAGCTGGGGGCGATTCCGATCGCGTACGGGCCCGGTCTGGCCGACCGGGTACGCGCGGCAGCGCCGGAGGGCGTCCACGCGGCGGCCGACCTGGTGGGCACCGACGAGGCGGTTGACGTCTCCGTGGAACTCGTGGCGGACCGTTCCCGCATCGCCACCATCGCGGGGTTCGCGCGCGGGGCCCAGGCCGGCATCAAGCTGCTCGGCGGCGGGCCCGGCGCGGATCCGGGCACGGAGGTCCGGGACGCCGCCCGACTGCGGCTCACCGAGGCCGCGGAGGCAGGGCGGCTGAACGTCCTGATCGCCGGCAGCTACCCGCTTCACGAAGCCGCTGCCGCCCATCGCCAGGTCATGACCGGTCGCACCAGCGGGAAAATCGTCCTGGTGCCCTGACTCGACCGGACCGTGCCTTCGGCCGACGACCTCACGGACGCCGAAGCTACGGTCGGCAGACCGAGATGACTGTGTCCCCCCGCCACAGGCGGGGGGACACAGTCATGTCTACGCCATACAGCCATCTCGCAGGCTTCCGGGATGCCCGGCACCGTCGTGCCGCCGCTCTTTCGGCAAGAACTCTTCATTGACGTCAGGCCGGTTCAGCTGGCTGTCTACACTCAGTTGAGACGAGCTGAACACATCAGAGGAGCCCGGGATGCCGCGTAACCGCCAACAGATCCCCCGTGAAGAGCGGACAGGTGATCTGCTGGCCGCGGCCACCGAGCTTTTTCTCGCCAAGGGGTACGACAAGACCACGATGGCGGACATCAGTGCCGCCGCCGGGGTGGCCAGGGGTAACGTGTACTGGTACTTCGACTCGAAGGACGACATCTTCGCCGCGGTGATGGACCGGATGCTCAGCCGCGAGATCCGTACCCTCAGTGCGGAGCAGGCGGGCGCCGACCCACTGAGCCGGCTGGTGCGAGGGCTGTCCGACATGCGCTATTCCCGGCCGCTGCACCAGGCCATGCACGACCGGCTTCCGCATTCCGAGGCGGTTCGGGCCGCCCACAACACCTTCCTGGGCTGGATCGTCGGACTGGTCGACGAGGTCATGGCCGAGCACGGCCTCGACGGCGACCCCGACATCGATGCCACGCTCCTCCGCGATACCGTGGTCACCGTGTTCGAAGGCGCGCACGTGCCCAACGACCGGAACAGACCGGCACACGAGATGCTCCGCTTCCTGATGGAGTCCGTCCTGGCTGGGCGTTCACCGGTCAAGAGGGCGTGACCGCTGACCGTTGATCGCGGCGGGCCGGAGTTGGCGAGTGGTCAGAGTTGGCGAGTGGCGACTCCCGCCGACACCGCCCGCGTCTCCATGACCGAACCCGCGGCCGGATTCCCGGCCTCCGCCCCGCGCAGCCGGTCGAGCACAGCACCGGGGTCGGCCGGGGCCTGCTCGCCCCGCCACCCGACATGCCCGTCGGGGCGGACCAGCACCAGCGGCCTCTCGTAGAGTCTCGCCGCGGCCGGATCGGCGAGGCGCAGCACCGTCAGCGGCACGCCACGATGGTGCGCGGCCTCCACCAGCGCGGACGGGTCCGCCGACCCCGAGACCACGACCACGAACCCGCGGCCGAAGTGGTCGAGCATCGAGCTGCCGTCGGGCAGCCATGCGTGCGGTGCCCGGCAACCGGGCCAGGTCGACGGGACGTAGTCGTCCGGCTCGTCGGGCGGCTCCGGAGTACCGTCCGGCACGCAGATCGGGGAGCCGCCGTAGCGGTATCCGAGCTGGATACCCGTGCAGCGGAACTCCTTTCCCCTCGACCGGCGGATCATCTCGCCCATCTCACCGCGGACCTGGTCGCCTTCCGCGTCCGCGCGGCCGAGTGCGGCGTCGGGTGCGAGCTCGGAGTCGGACCGCCAGTTGCTCGACGCCTCCGTGACGTTGCGGACGGCGATCGGCCGCCGCTCCGACTCGTAGCTGTCGAGCAGTGCGGGGCCCGCCCAGCCCTGAAGGACCGCGGCGAGCTTCCAGCCGAGGTCGACGGCGTCGCCGATCCCGGTGTTGGCACCGAAGCCTCCCTTGGGCCACAGCAGATGCGCCGAGTCACCCGCGAGGAACACCCGCCCCGCGCGGTAGCTTCGGGCCACGACGCAGTGCCCGCTCCAGGGCTGGGCGGCGAGTATCTCCACGTCGATGGGCGCACCTACGGCTTCCTGCACCCAGGCGACCGCGTCCCCGGGCTCCGGCTCTTGCTCCAGGTAGACCGAGAGTCGCCACTCGTCCACGCCGTTGACCACCGTGATGTACGGCCTGCGCGCCGACGACAGTGTGTGGATCTGCACCGCCGTGCCGCCCAACCGCTCCCGGAGCAGGGCCGGCAGTTGAGGCGCACGGAAGTGCACCGCGAAGTTCTGGCCCTGCGCGAACATGCCCTCGAAGTCGATGTCCAGTGCGCGCCGGACGCCGCTGCGGCCGCCGTCACAGGCCACGAGGTACGCGCCGGCCAGTGTCTCGGACGCGCCGCTCTCCAGGTCACGCACCACGGCGAGGACGCCGTCGGAGTCCTGCTCGAACGTCTCCAGGCGTGTGGCGAACCTGATCTCCACCGAGGGAAGGCCTCGCGCCGTCCGTTCGAGCAACGGCAGGAACGAGAACTTGGACAGGAACGCGGGACCCTCCGGCGTCAGGGGGCCGTACACGCCGGGAGACCGGTTCGTGACACCGTAATCGAATTCGGCGAGTACGTGTCCCGTCACTGACGTGGCGAACACCGTGCGGTGCGGATAGTCCGTGGGCGGTGCCGACTCCGCGCGCGCCTCCTCCGCGCAGCCCCAGCGCCGAAGGTGTTCCATGGTGCGGGAGAAGATCGCCTCGCCCGCCGGGAAGGGCACGCGGCCGTCGCCTTGGTCGATCACCGTCACCGGCACACCGCGCCACCCCAGCTCGATCGCGAGCGAGAGGCCCACGGGGCCCGCCCCGACGACCAGGACACGCCGGGATTCGGCTCTTTCGTTGCGGTCAGACACAGGGGACCTGCCTTCCTGAACACGGGTTGGATCAATCGCGACCCAAACTCTTGAACCGGAGTCAGGTTCGCATGCCCAGGCGTCCTTTTGGAAGAGCGAGATGGATCAGGCATCTTTCGGCAAGGTGGGTGCGGTGCTACGCTTGACCCTGGTTCAAGAGATAGGGGAACGTTGTGGTGTCTCCGGCGGATCGAAGCGATGCTGCGGGCCACTGTCGGGCCCTGGTCGTCAGGTACCACCGCGACATCGACAGTGGCCGGGCCACCGCCGGGATCGGCGCGTTCGCCGACGACGCCCAGTTCGAGGCACATGGCCGGGTCTTCCGCGGACGGGACGAGATACTCGGCTTCCTCAAGGCGCGAGAGGCCGACACCGGACGGCAGACCGTCCATGTGCTCGCCAACGAGGTCGTCAGCGGGCAGGGCGACGATGACGACGGAAGTGGCCAAAAGCGGGTCGAGCTGCAGGCCATGGTTCTGCTGCACGTCCGGAAACCCGACGGCGTCTATGTCTTGGACCGCGTCCTCAACACCGTTCACCGGTTCCGCCACGCCGGCGGGGAGTGGCGGATCACGCACCGCACCTCGAGGCCGCTGCACCCCACCGTCTGACGGGCAAGGAGTCCCTCACGATGACGACCACCCCCCAGAGCACGGCCGCCCCCGCGGCCACCGAGACCCAAGCCGTCGCGCTGCAGATAGCCGAGCTCGTGCTCAAGACCGGCCGCTACGACGACATGGCCGCCTTCTACACTCACGTACTGGGACACGGCCCGTTCTACGAGCGGACCCCCGATCCCGACGCCCCACCGCGTCCCGCGGGGATGCCCGAGCGAGCGGTCGATGTCCGACTGGGCTTCTTCCGTGTGCATGACGCCCCGCACAGCAGTCAGGTTCTCGCGCTGTTCGGCATCGACAGCCTGATCGGGACCGATGCCTCCGGGCCGGGTCTGCATCATTTCCAGTTCGGTGTCGGCTCGCTCGGTGAACTGGTCACCCAGTTCGAGCACATGGCGTCCATCGGCGCGCGCCCACACCGTGCCGCCAACCACGGCCAGGCCACCAGCTTCTATTACCGCGACCCGGACAGGAACATCGTCGAGTTCTCCTGCGCCAACTTCGCCACCACGGAGGAGGAGGTGGCCTTCATGTCCGGCCCCGTCTTCGCGGCGAACCCCTCCGGCCTGGAGCTCAACGCCGAGCGCTTCGTCGCCCGCTACCGAGCGGGTGACCCCAAGGACGAGCTGTTGCGCCTGGACAACCAGGCGGTGGCCCTGTGACCAGGCTCGTCAGCACGGCCAAGGGGATCGGCAGGCTGGAGGACGACGGTGAGACCGTCGCCCTCCTCGACCTCGACGCGACCGACATCGGTGCGGCCCTGCAGTCCGGCCTCGACATCGCGTCCATCGCCACGGCCACGGTCCGCGACCGGGTCCCCATGACCCAGGCCCAGCTCGTGGCGCCCGTCCTCCGGCCCTCGAAGATCTGGGCGGTGGGTTACGCCTACGCCGGACACCGCACCGAGGTGGGGTACGCCGGCACGGCGGAGGACCCGGTCATCTTCCTGAAGGCCCCGTCCTCGGTGATCGGTCCGGGAGAGCGGATCCGCTTCCCGAAGGCCGCCCCGGACGAGGTCGACTACGAAGGCGAACTCGCGGTCGTCATCGGCAGGCGCGCTACCGGCGTGCCGGAGGCGGACGCGTACTCGTTCGTCGCCGGCTTCACGATCTGCAACGACGTCAGCGCGCGCGATGTCCAGAAGGGACGGGTACCCGGCCGGGCCGCCAACGTCACCGCGGCCAAGAGCTTCGACACCTTCACCCCCATGGGCCCCGCCCTGGCCACGCTCGACGAGTTCGCCGATCCTGATGACCTGCACCTGCGCACCTGGGTCGCAGGCGAGCTCCGCCAGGACGCGCGTACCTCCCAGCTCATTCACCCGGTTCCCGCGCTGGTCTCGTACCTGTCGCGGCAGACGACCCTCGAACCCGGCGACGTGATCGCCACCGGCACTCCGGCCGGGGTGGGGCACAAACGAGGCCTGTTCCTGCGGTCCGGGGACGAGGTCCGGATCGAGATCGAGGGCATCGGCACGCTTGTGAACACCTGCGCCTGACGCGCGGAGGCCATCTTGAGGATGCCGGAGTTGTGGCGTCCTGGAGGTCGGGAAAAGTCAATTCTGGCGGCCGTCGCATGTGCGAGGGCCCAGTGGTAGGAGGCAATTCAGGTGAGCAGCGATCCCAACAGCAGTTTCGGCGGCGGAAACCCGTGGGACCACGTTCAACCGTGGGACGAGGAAATTTTCGGGAAGGAGGTCCACGACGGCAGCCTGCAGAACAAGTGGGGGACCGCCGTGTCGATCGCCGGCGGGCTGCCCTACATCTGGAGGGAACTGGCCCGGCCGATCTCCGAAATCGTCTATGGCCTCCTCGAACTCCGCGCCGGAGACAAGGTCCTGCTCATCGGCGAGGGCATCGCCCCCGCGGGGTGGGTGGAAGACATGCGGGAGATCGTGGGACCGGACGGCGTCGTGGATGAGGTGGAGATCATCCACGAGGGGCGCAAGGCGGTCCTGGGCAAGCTCCCCGGGCGGAACGGTCAGACCGGCTGCTGGCGCTGGGACTACGCCGACTCGAAGGCCGACGAGCAGTACGACTGCGTCGCGGTGCTCCAGGCGACCCAGCACTGCGACGACTGGGAGGAGACGGCCAGGAACCTGCTGCGCGTGATGAAGCCGGGGCGGCGCATCGTGCTGGCCGAGTCGGTCCTGAAGGGGCCGACGTTCACCGCGCGCATCAACTCCGACGTCCATCTCCGGCAATGGTTCGACAAACTGTTTCAGCAGGTCCCGGTGGAAGACATTCCCTACTGGTCCGGCGAAGAGGTCCGCGACGCATTCGGGGACACCGTCGACAGCCCACAGCTGATGGAATGGCGCGGCATCGAGATGTTCTGGGGACGAAAGAAGTAACACCGCCGACAGCACCGAAACCGTTTCGAAAAGACCCCGATCCTGCCGAGTTCCGGGCAGCGGGATCGGCTGACAACCTGAGCCGCATTAAGCGACGCCACCCCGAATGAGGAGGTTGCCGTGAGTGTCAACGAGGACATCATGGTCATGGCATCGGACCAGCCGCTGCAGAGCGTCGTCCGCGACGAGCACCTGCTGCTGTCGCCGCCGCATCCGTCCAAGGTGCCCATGAAACTGTGGGACGAGCAGCCGCCACTGACCGTGGTGCACTACCCGCAGGAGTACCAGGCAGAGGCGTTCGCCCCGCCGCGCGGTGTGTACGAGAACGACGAGCTCCGCGTCGAGTGGCAGAAGATGGACGGTCGGCAGCCCTTCTATCACCGCAACTGCGACGTGGACGAGCTCTCCTACCAGATCGCCGGCGAGCGCACCCTGATGACCGAACTCGGCGTGGTCGAGCACCGGCCCGGCGAGTTCTCCCGCATCCCGCGGGGCGTGGCCCACGACAACTACGGCCGCGCCGCAAGCCACCTGCTGTTCTACATCCCCGCCCCGGTCGCCGAGCTGGTACCGGCCCAGCGCGAGTCCCAGGCGGTGTTCCCGCCGTTTCCCGGCTGGCAGCCCGCCCCGGCCAACGAAGCCGTCAGCTGGAACCTGGGCATACCCGGTCGCGACATCACCCTCTTCGGGATCGACGAACAGCAGCTGCTCGAACATGTTCACAACGACGACCGTCGGCTGCAGGTACTGCGCCCCGACCGTTCCCAGGACACCACCTGGCTGTACGGCACCGACCGCGTCCGCATCGGCCTCGTCAACACCGTGCCCGGCGGTGAACGCCGCTACCGCCGCACCCTCGACGCCGACGAGATCCAGTACCAGGCCAACGGCCACCGCACCCTGATCACCCAGCACGGCGTCCTCGACCTCAAGCCCGGCGACTTCGTGCGCATCCCGCTCGGGATCTCGTACGCCAGTGTCGCGACCGAGGCGGGTGACTATGTCAGCCTGCTCTCACGCAGCGAGGTTCCGCAGGTCGCCAAGACCTCCCGTACCGCCGACCAGTACTCGCCCGAACGGCTCGCGGCCCTCACCACGGAGGTCCACTCGTGACCACGATGCTTGCCCTGCGCGCCCATCGTGACGCCAGCACCCTGGTCCTGGAGGACATCCCCGTTCCCGAGCCCGGTCCGATGGACGTCGTCGTGCGGGTCGCATCCGCCGGCCTGGCCCCGGGGATCATGCGCCTGCTCAAAATGGGCGCGTTCAAGCATCTGCCGACCACCCTCGGCTTCGAGGCCGCCGGCACCATCGCCGCCGTCGGCAGCGACGCCAGCGGCGTCCGCATCGGTGACCGGGTCAGGGCGCACACCTTCCTGAACTGCCGTACCTGCATCTACTGCCGTACCGACCGCGACATGATGTGCCCGCAGCAGTCCATGATGGGCTACGCCGCCTTCAACGACTCCTCGATGCCCCTCTATGACGAGTACCACAACGGCGTGCTCGCCGAATACGTACGCATCCCGTACTGGCTGGTCGACCCGCTTCCGGAATCCGTCGGCTTCGACGTCGCCGCCAAGGTTCTCACCATGGGCAACGCGGTGCGCGCGCTCAAGTGGGCCGAGCTGCCGATGGGATCCACGATCGTGGTCACCGCCGCGACCGGGGCCATGGGCACCGCGACGGTCAAGCTCGCGAAGCACTTCGGTGTCGCCGACCTCATCCTCGTCGGCCGCCACAGAGACCGGCTCAAGGCCGTCGCCGGGCTGTCCGGTGGCATCCCGACCAGCGTCGTCGCCCTGGACGAACTCCCTGACGACTGGGCGACCACGGGCGCGCTAGCCGGCCGGCTGCGCGAACTGGCACCCGGCGGAGCACACGCGGTCCTTGACTACGTCCCCGACGGGCCGGTCACCGGCCAGGCCATGGCCGGGGTCGCGACCGGCGGCGCACTGGTGCACATGGGAGGCAACATGACGCCGCTGCAGCAGTCACCGATGGCACTCATGATGAACATGTGGCGGTTCGTCGGGACCCGCGCCTGTACCCGCAACGATGCGCTGGAAGTCCTGCGCCTGCTGGAGACCGGCGCCCTCACCGCTGACGAGCTCATCACCCATCGGTTCCCGCTCAGCGATGCGATGAGGGCCGTCGACGCTGTCCAACGCCGCGACGAACCCATGTGGATGCCCGTGATCAATCCCTGACCCTGGGCACGAGTCCGTCATCGTGTTCCGCCGAGCCATAGAGGATCCAGCGAGAGGAAACCGGAAAGTGTCCGAAACGGAAGCCGTACGCAGCGAAGAGCCGCCCCTGCTCGCGGTGATCGGGGCGGGCGGCCTCTGTGGCAGGTACCTGTTGGATGCGGCGCGGCGGTCTCCGTTCCGGGTCCGTGCGGTGGTGCACGGGCCGGCGGGCCGTGCACGGGTGGCGGCTCTGGGTGCCGACGAGATCGTCGAGGCCGATCTCGCGGAGCCCGACTCCGTCCGCCGGGCGGTGAAGGACGCCGACTCCGTGTTCATGATTCCGCCGGCGTTCCACCCGGAGGAGGACGTCTTCGCGATCAGGGCGCTGGAGGCGGCCGAGCGTGCGGGCGCGCGCCGGTTCGTGTACCTGTCCGTCCTCCACCCGCACACCCCCGGGCTCCGTCACCACCTGCGCAAGGCCAACGCCGAGGCCGCCGTGCGGGGTACGGACCTGGAATGGACGATCCTCCAGCCCTCGATGTTCGCCCAGATCGTCCTGTCGACGTGGGGGAGGGCTCCCGCCGGGCAGGTCGACGTGCCGTTCGACGTCAGTCACCGGTTCTCCTTCATCGACCTGCGTGAGCTCGCCGAGGTCGGCGTCAAGGTGCTGTCCGAGCAGGGCCACGCCTCGGCGACCTACGAACTGGCGGGACCCACCACCACGCCGGCCGAGGCCCTGCGCATTGCGGGACGTGCACGAGGCGTGCAGCTCGAGGCGCGGACGGTCGACTGGGCAAAGGCGCCGCTCCCGCCAGGAGTGGCGGACGATCCGTCCCGGGGCCCCGACATGCGTGCCATGTGGCAGGACTACGACCGGCACGGCCTGCACGGCAACAGCAACGTTCTGCGGATGCTGCTCGGCCGCGAACCCGCGTCCTTCGCGGAAGCGGCCGCTGCGTTCGACGTCCCCTGAGACCCCGCATCGTGCCCAGGATCACCCGCATGCCGTCACGGCCCGCCAGAAGAACCGGCGGGCCGTCATGACGGCAGTCAAGCGCTCGCGGAGCTGACGGGCCGTAGGCCGTGGAGGACGGTGTCGACGATCTGTTCGGCCAGTCCGTCCGGGAGGTCGGGGTCGTGGCGTATGAACGCGCGGGTGAGCAGGGGGCCGACGAACATTTCGACAGCCAGCTCCAGGTCGACGTCCGTACGGAGTTCCCCGTTCGTCCGGCCTCGGCGGAGGACCTTCAAGCCGAGGTCGCGCCGGGGAGTGATCACGCCGGAATGGTAGGCGGCCCATAGTTTCGGGCTGCTCCTCATCTGGGCGTGCGCATTGTGCAGGATCGCCGACAAGACGCTGACCAGGCTGCGTTGGCGCATCGACTCCAGCAGTACGACCAGGTCGTCGCGCATCGAGGTGCCGGGGAGCTCGGGCTCCGCGGGCTCGGCGGCCCACATGACGTCGACGAACAGATCCTCCTTGTCGCTCCAGCGCCGGTAGATGGCGGCCTTGCCGACACCGGCGGAGCGAGCGATGCGTTCGATGGAGACATCAGCCAGCGGAACGCCGTCCTCCAGGAGCTGCATCACTCCCTCCAGAATGGCCTGTTCCACGGCTTCGCTGCGGGGACGACCGCGGGTGGATCCGTACGACGGCGGACGGCCCTCGGCACTGCTCATGGCATCCCGGTCCTTTCGCTCGCGGTGCGCCGATGTACGTCGCTCGGGCCGCGTCGGGACTGCGTCTGCAGAGCGGCGCTCACCTGTGCCTGGTGACCTGTGTCCCGGGTTTCTCTGCTGTCCGGGGCTAGTTGAACGATCGACTGTCGACGGCAAGGGCGTCCGGGTTCAGTTCCTCGACCAATCGGTGGAGCAGCCGGTGAATGGAGTCCTTGTCGTCCGGGGAGAGCGGCGAGGTCGTCTCCGATTCGATCCGACGGGCGATCGACGCCGCACGAGCGGCCGTCGCGTGTCCCTGTAGCGGAACTGCATAGGAGCAAAGGGTCGCGTGAGTGTAAAGATGCTTGATGCATAAACGCTTGCTTGTTAGTCATCAGGAGGTTAATGCTAGACCTGTGCTCCGGACCCTGTCCCTGACCACCGACGGCTCTTCGCCCGGCGGTGCCGCCTGCGCCCAGCCCTTGACCGCCGCGCCTGACGGCCTGCCCCATCCGGCTGTCGGTCTTACCGCCCGGTGGCAACCAGTCTTCCCGTCGGTACGAGGGAACAGCAGTCGGCCTGAGTAACGGGCGCGCCTTCGCGGAACGGCACGGCCATGTGTGAGCCCCCGACGATCACCCGCCGCCCCATCGACCCGCACCCCATTGAGGGAGAGTGGACATGCCCGCCGAACATCCCGTCCAAGCCCAGACTCCTCCCGTCGAGTCCCCATCCGCGCCCACCCGGCGTACCTTCATCGCCACGACCACGGCTGTAGGCGGAGCCGCGGTGGTCGGCGACCTGGTCGCAGGGTCGCCCGCGCTCGCCGCCGAGGAGGCGGGCGCCGTCGAGGCGCCACCTGGCAGCCGTGTCTCCTTGACGGTCAACGGTGTCCGGCGCACCCTCACGGTCGACAACCGCACCTCGCTCCTCGACCTGCTGCGTGAGCATCTCGACCTGACCGGTTCGAAGAAGGGCTGCAACGCCGGGGCCTGCGGCGCCTGCACGGTCCTGGTCGACGGACGCCGGGTCAACTCCTGTCTGACGCTGGCGGTGCGTCTGGAAGGCGCCGAGGTCACCACGATCGAGGGCCTGGCAAAGGGCGATTGGCTCCACCCGCTGCAGCAGGCGTTCATCGACCAGGACGCCTTCCAGTGCGGCTTCTGCACGCCGGGGCAGATCGTGTCCGGTGTCGGGTGCATCCAGGAGGGTCACACCCGTTCGCCGGAGGAGATCCGGGAGTGGATGAGCGGCAACCTCTGCCGCTGCGGCTGCTACGTGAAGATCGAGCGCGCGGTCGAGCAGGCCGCCGGCCGGAAGGGCTGAACCCCATGTATCCCTTCACCTACACCAAGGCCGCGGACACGCGTGAGGCCCTCGACGCCGGTCGGCGCGGCGGTCGCTACATCGCCGGCGGTACCACGCTCGTCGACCTCATGCGGGAGACCGTCGAACACCCCGACACGCTCGTCGACATCAGCGCGCTGCCGCTGCGCGAGGTCACCGTCACCGAGCGCGGCGGCTTGCGCATCGGCGCGCTGGTGACCATGTCCGAGGCGGCCGCCCACCCCAAGGTGCGCTCGTTGTACCCCGTCATCTCGCAGGCGCTGGAGCTGAGCGCGTCCGCCCAGTTGCGGAACATGGCCACCATCGGCGGCAACATCATGCAGCGCACCCGCTGTACGTACTTCCGTGACGTGAGCGCCGACTGCAACAAGCGCGACGCCGGCTCGGGCTGTGCGGCACGGGAGGGCTTCAACCGCACCCACGCGATCCTCGGCACCTCCGACGACTGCGTGGCCACCCACCCCTCCGACGTCGCCGTGGCCTTCGCAGCACTGGAAGCGAGCGTGCACCTGCTGGGCCCGGACGGGGAACGCCGTGTCGCCTTCGCCGACTTCCTGCTGCGGCCGGGCAGCACCCCGCAGCGCGAACAGGCCCTCCGGCAGGGCGAGTTGATCACGACGGTCGAGATCCCGGCCCTTCCGCGCCCTCTGAAGTCCGGCTACTTGAAGGTGCGCGACCGGCAGTCGTACGAGTTCGCGCTCACGTCGGCCGCGGTCGCCCTGCACGTGCGCGGTGGCGTGATCCAGGAGGCGAGGGTGGCCGCCGGGGGAGTGGGCACCGTGCCGTGGAAGCTGCCCGCCGTCGAGTTGCATCTCGTGGGTGAGCGTCCCTCGGAGTCGTTGTGGGCGGCCGCCGCGCAGCAAGCGGCCGTCGGGGCCCACCCCCTTGCGCACAACGGCTTCAAGGCCGAGCTGCTCAAACGCACCGTCGAGCGCCAGCTGAGCACCGTAGGAGGTACCAAATGAGCCCGCAGCCGCAGGCAGCCGTCGGTGCGGCGGAGCCCCGGGTCGACGCACGGCTGAGGGTGACCGGCAAAGCAAAGTACGCCGCCGACAACAACCCCGACGGGGTCGTGCACGCGGTTCTCGTCGAGAGCAGTGTCGGCCGGGGCCGTGTCACCGGCATCGATGCCCGCGCCGCCGAAGCCGAAACCGGCGTCCTGAAGGTGATCAGTCACCTCAACGCGCCCAAGCTGCCGCCCGTCCAAGGGGGATTCCCGCCGGGGCAGCGGCTGCGCGCCTTCCAGGACGACCGGGTCCGGTTCTTCGGTCAGCCGGTCGCGGTCGTGGTGGCGACCACGCTGGAGAGCGCACAGCACGCCGCGAGCCTGGTGCGGGTCTCCTACGATGCCGAGTCCGTCTCGACCGACATCGGCGTCGCCGAACCCGCCGACGACCCCGAGACCTATGCACGCGGCGACGCCGACGCAGCCCTGGAATCCGCCCCGGTCCGGCTGGACCTGACGTACCGGATGGCCCGCAACCACCACAACCCGATGGAGCCGCACGCCACCGTCGCCCGCTGGGACGGTGACCGGCTGACCGTGTGGGAGAAGACCCAGAACGTGGTGGGCGCCGTGCGCACCCTGGCTGGTGAGTTTGGCATCCCGCCCGGCAACGTCCGCGTCATCTCGCCGTTCGTCGGCGGGGCCTTCGGCAGCGCCGCCCGTACCTACGTGCACGCCGTCACCGCGGCCCTGGCCGCCCGCGAAGTGAAACGCCCCGTGAAACTCGTCCTCACACGCAGGCAGTTGTACTTCGGCGTGGGATTCCGGCCCGCATACGAGTACGAACTGAGCCTCGGCGGCAACCGGCAGGGCCGCCTGACCGCGTCGGCCCACGACATCCGCACCGAGAGCTCCCGCTACGAACGGCACAGCGAACACGTCCTGGAACCCGGCCGGATGCTCTACAGCACGCCCAACGTCCGTCAGGCCTACCGCCACGTCCCGCTGGACGTGAGCACCCCGTGGTTCATGCGCGGCCCCGGCTACGCCAGCGGCGCCTTCCCCGTCGAGTCGGCGATGGACGAACTCGCCCACGAACTGGGCCTGGACCCGATCGAGCTGCGGCTGCGCAACGAACCCGCCGACGACGAGTCCACCAATCTGCCCTTCTCCACCCGTCGCCTGCGTGACTGCTACCGCGCGGGCGCCCGCGCGTTCGGCTGGCACCGGCGCGACCCCAAGCCCCGCTCGGTGCGTGACGGCGACTGGCTCATCGGTATGGGGATGGCCGCCGGTGTCTACGACACCCAGCGCAGTGCGGCACAGGCCTCGGTCAGGCTCGACGCCGACGGCACCGCCCTGGTGCAGTCCGCGACCAGCGACATGGGCCCCGGCACCGCCACGTCCATGACCCAGGTCGCCGCCGACGCCCTCGGCCTGACCATGCGTCAGGTGGCGTTCCGGCTCGGCGACTCCCTCATGCCGCCGGCCCCCGTACATGCCGGCTCGCAGACCATGGCCAGCGTCGGCTCCGCCGTCCAGGACGGCTGCGACAAGCTGCGGGGGCAGGCCATCACACTTGCGGTCAACGACGCCGGATCACCCCTGCACGGAGCCGACGCCGCAGACATCGTCGTACGAGGCGGCCGGCTGTTTGTGAAGGACGAGCCCACCCGCGGGGAGACGTACCAGCGCCTCTTGGCCCGCAACAACCGCACCCGCCTCGAAGCGATGGGCTCGTACGCCGGGGCGCCGGAATCGGAGAAGTTCTCCTTCTACGCCTACGCCGCGACCTTCGCCGAAGTGGCCGTCGACGCCCGTCTCGGCCTGGTACGGGTCCGGCGGATGGTCGGCGTGTACGACGCTGCCCGGATCATCAACCCGAGGCTCGCCGACAGCCAGGCCATCGGGGCCATGGTCGGCGGTATCGGTCATGCCCTCCTGGAGCACACGGTCACCGACCACCGCGACGGCAGGATCGTCAACGCCAACCTCGCCGACTACCTCGTGCCGACACACGCAGACATGCCCGACATGAAAGCCATCTACATCGAGGGTGAGGACTACGAAGCCGACCCGATCGGCGTCAAGGGACTCGGTGAGATCGTCATCGTCGGAGTGGCACCCGCCATCGCCAACGCGGTCTTCAACGCCACAGGCCGCCGCATCCGCGAACTGCCCATCACCGCCGAAGCACTGCTCTGAGCCCCCGGGTGGCCGGTGCACTCACCCGGCCACTCGGGCTCCCAAGCGTCCGGCGGCTTGCGATGCCGTGCCGCCGGGCACCGGGTCCGCCGCCACGTGCTCTCCCCCAGGACGCGGCGGCGGACCCCTCACAAGTCACCCCGCACGCTGTCAGGCGGCGCAGCCGACGGGCATCCGGCCTACCGAGCGGTGTGCGGTCGGTCATGCGCCGGGGTGGGTGTAGCCGTTCTGGTAGGCGATCACGACGAGTTGGGCGCGGTCGCGGGCACCGAGCTTGGGCATGATGCGGTTCACGTGGGTCTTGGCGGTCGATGGCGAGATATGGAGCTGTTCGGCGATGGCGTCGTTGGAGAGTCCGGCGGCCACGAAATGGAGCACCTGGCGCTCGCGGTCGGTCAGAGCCGTCAGCGCCGGGGTCGGAGTGCTCGTCCTGTCGGGTGAGGCGAGGTAGTGGGCGATGAGTGTCCTGGTCGCCCTGGGTGACAGCAGCGCCTCTCCGCGGGCGACCAGCCGGATGGCGTCGAGGAGGTAGGAGAGCTCCACGCCTTTTCCGAGGAACCCGCTGGCCCCGGCGCGCAGCGCGTGGAAGACGTGCTCGTCGGCTTCGAAGGTCGTCAGGATCAGCACCCGGACGCCCGCGAGATCTTCGTCCGCCGAGATGGCGCGCGTGGCGGCGAGGCCGTCCATGTCGGGCATCCGGATGTCCATCAGCACGACGTCGGCACGGGTGCTGCGGGCCAGCGCGACCGCCTCCTCGCCCGTCGTCGCCTCTCCGACGACCTCCAGGTCCGGCTCCGACTCGATGAGCATGCGGAAGCTGGAGCGTACGAGGGCCTGGTCGTCGGCGAGCAGAACACGGACGGTCATCCCTGCCTCCCGTTGGCGGCGGTCGCGGGCAGGGCCGTGCCCGGCCACTCTGACGTGCGAGTGTCGGACGGTGGTCCGGCCGGGGGCAGCGGTAGACGCACCACGAGACAGAAACGACCGTCGGCGTCTGCACCGGCATGGAAGCTGCCGCCGACCGCGTGGGCGCGCTCGCGCATGCCCGTCAGCCCGTGTCCGGTGCCCATCGCGGCCGCCGGGTAGGGGCCGGAGTCCAGGGGGTTGGTGATCCGGATGCGCAGTTCGGCGGGCCCGTAATCGACGAGAAGTCCCGCCTCGGCGGTCGACCCGTGCTTGTGTGCGTTGGTCAGCCCCTCCTGGACGACGCGGTAGGCGGTCAGGTCGATGGCGGTCGGCAGGGGGCGCGGGTGGCCGGCCTGCCGCTGGCGGACGTTCAGCCCGGCTGCGGTCAGCGATTCGAGGAGCCCTCCGAGGCGGGACAGGCCGGGCACGGGTTCGGTCGGTTGCGTCTCCGCCGTCTCGTCGCCGGACTGGCGCAGTACGTGCAGCAGCGGGCCCAGTTCGTCCAGGACCGTGCGGCCGGCGTCACGGATGTGACCGAGCGCCACCTCGGCCTGATCCGGCCGGCCTCGCAGGAAGTGACCGGCGACTCCTGCCTGAATGGTGATCAGGGCGATGTGGTGGGCGATCACGTCGTGGAGTTCCCGCGCGATGCGGAGCCGCTCCTCGGCGACCCGGCGGCGGGCCTCTTCTTCCTTGCTCGCCTCCGCTCGCAGCGCTCGCTCCTCCATCGCGGCGGCGTAGTCGTGCCAGGTGCGTACGGTGGCCCCGACGGCGGCGAACATCCCGGTCCAGGCCAACACGGCACCGGCCTCCGGGCCGGCGGCCGAATCCGTCGCATAGGTGATGACCGCGTACAGGGTGAGGGCCGTGGCCGAGACGGCGATCAAGGCGATCCGCCGACGGACCGTTCGGGCCACGGTGTAGACCGCGATCAACGCGGCGACCTTCAGCACCCGCGACGGATACGACGCGAGGACGGTGAAAGCCACCTCCCCGAGCACTGTCAGTGCCAGGACGGGCAGCGGGGCCCGGCGGCGGGCCAGCAGAAGCAGGAACGCGGCCGCCGCGGCGACGGCGTCGGCGCCCGACGGCCGTACGCCGTCGGGCCACCTTCCGAACAGCAGGGGCAGCAGGCCGATACCGCCCACAAGCGTGGCGAGGGCGGCGTCCAGCAGGCGCGGGTGAGCGCCGGTGACCCGTTGCAGCGACGCCGGTCCGATCACGGCTTCACCGTTCCTTAGTACAGATCCTCAGTACAGATCATTGGTTTCGGACAGATATGGCCGCCTGTCCTCGCGTCTGAAGGCGTACGAGCGGGTTGACGGCGTGACCGCGGCGACCGGGATCACGCGTCGCGTCGCTTGAACAGTACGGCCGCGCCGGCCAGGAGCACGACGATGTAGACGGCGAACACCGCGAGCCCGGACCCGGGCGACAGCGAGTCACTGGCCGTCCGCACCGTCATGACCGCGTTCGCCGCGTTCGACGGCAGATACGGCCCGATGGCGTCGTTCCAGCTGCTCGGCAGTAGCTGGATCAGGCCGGGCACCACGAACAGCGCGCCCACCACGAGGGTGATCGCTCCGGCGGTGTTGCGCAGCAGGACGCCGACCGCCAGTCCGATCAGCCCGGCACCGGTGAGGTAGACCGCCGCGCCAGCCAGCGCCCGGAACACTCCTGGATCGGAGAGCGAGGTGGTTTCCAGACCGCGGGAGGACATGACCGACTGACCGGCCAGGAAGGCCCCCAGGACCGCGACGAGCATGAGCGCGAAGCTCACCACGGCGAAGACGGTCACCTTGCCCCACAGCACCGGCAGGCGTGAGGGGACCGCGGCCAGCGTGGCGCGGATGGATCCGGTGGCGTATTCGCCGGCGCTCATCAGCACCCCGAGCACCGCGACGGCCAACGCGGCGAGCATCACCCCGCCCAGGCTGATCGAGGTCGGGTCGCCGAAGTCATCCTCTCCCGGGCCGTCTCCCGAACCGACCACACTGCTGAACAACAGCCCGAAGCCGATGACCAGGGCCACGGTGATCGCCAGCGTGTAGAGCGTCGAGCGCAGCGACCGCAGCTTGATCCATTCCATGTGGACGACTCGTGGAAAGGTGACCTGCTGACCGCCCGCATGCCGACCGGCGGCCCCGGTCGTCTTCTGTGCGTCCTGTGTGTCGAGGGCGGCGGTGCTCATCGGTTCGTCCTTCCGGCGGTGGCGAACTCGGCGGTGGTGGCGTGGTACTCGACGGAGTCGCGGGTCAGTTCCATGAACGCCTCCTCCAACGACGCCTCCTGAACGGACAACTCGTGCAGCACCAGCCCGGCGGCCGCAGCGCGTTCGCCGATCTCGGCGGCCTCCAGCCCCTGGACGTCCAGCACGCCGGGCCGGCTGCTGCTGACCGAGACACCGTCGCCCAGCAGAAGGTCACGCAGGGACGCGGCCTGCGGTGACTGCACCCGCACGCTCCGGCCGGCGGACTGGGCGATGAAGTCGGCGAGAGGGCCCGCGGACAGCAGCCGACCGCGCCCGATCACGATGAGGTCCTCGGCGATCAACGCCATCTCGGTCATCAGGTGGGAGGAGACGAAGACGGTCCGCCCCTGGTCCGCGAGGTCCTTCAGGAGGTTGCGGATCCACAGCACGCCTTCGGGGTCGAGGCCGTTGACCGGCTCGTCCAGCATGACGATGTGCGGGTCGCCGAGCAGGGCCGAGGCGATGCCCAGTCGCTGCCCCATGCCCAGCGAGAAGCCGCCCGCACGCTTGCGGGCCACCTCCGTCAGACCGACCATGTCGATCACCTCGAGCACCCGCTGCTTGCCGATGCCGTTGCTCGCCGCCAGCGCGAGCAGGTGGCTGTACGCCGAACGACCAGGGTGGATCGCCTTCGCCTCCAGCAGTGCCCCGATCTCCTGCAGCGGGGCCTTGTGCTGCTCGTAGGGGCGGCCGTTGACGCGAATGGTTCCGGACGACGGCCGGTCCAGTCCCATGACCATCCGCATCGTCGTCGACTTGCCTGCCCCGTTGGGCCCGAGAAATCCGGTCACCACACCAGGGCGCACGGTGAAGCTCAGCGCGTCGACCGCGAGCTTGTCGCCGTACCTCTTACTGAGGTTGTTCACCTCGATCACAATCCACCTCCGGGTTGCTTCAGGCCTCAAGGCTCGTTGAAGGGGGTCGGTCTTTGCGTCGCCCTGCGGCGGTCACTTCCTGTACCACGACCGCGGTACGCCGCCGCCTGCGGCAGCGACCTTGGGGTGACGTTCGTCGTCGCCCGCTGTGATCGAAATTCCTGGGCGGGCCCGGAGTCAGGGTGAGGGCTTGTCCGTGCTGCGTTCCAGAGGCGTCGGCCCGTCGGAAATCCCCAGCGAGACCGCTCCGGGTGTCGGTTTTCCTGGTTCTGGAGACCGTGGCTGGCTCGGGAGGCAGAAGTGGCCGGAAAGTGTCGACGTGTCAGTCGAGTGCGGCCCCGCCGCGCCACAAGGGAGAGTTTCGTGAACGTCGCGCCATCGGGAAACGAGCCACGAGAACGGCAGGTGGCCACACTGGTCATGGCCTGTCTCGGGATGTTCGTCGCGTATCTGCCGGTGACCACCGTCTCGGTGAGCCTGCCTGCCATTCAGAGCGCGTTGCACGCGTCGACGTCCCAACTGACCTGGGTCTCGTCGGCGTTCCAGCTCCCCATGGCCGCTTTCATCCTGTCCGCCGGGGTCTTCGGTGACGTACACGGCCGCAAGAAGGTGTACCTGACAGGCCTCGCGCTGGCAGGCGCGGGAGCCGTGATCGCGCTGTCGGCGCGGTCGATCGAGGTTCTGTGGGTCGGTCAGGCGTGCGCCGGGCTGGGCGCGGCCGCGTTGCTGCCGTCGACGCTGGCGCTGATCAGTCATGCCGTTCCCGACCCGCGCAAACGTGGCACGTTCGTCGGGCTCTGGGCGGCGTCTCTCATGGCCGCGCTGGCTGTCGGCCCCTTGATCGCCGGTGTGATCCTCGACCACACCACCTGGCGCTGGATCTTCCTGCCGGCCATACCGGTAGCGGTCATCACCCTGGCGGTCGCGGCGCCCCTGGTGACGGACTCCCGCGCGCCCGGTGAGCGTCGGCTGGACTGGCCCGGCCAGATCACCGCGGCGGTGACGATCAGCGCGCTGGTTTACGGCGTCATCGAGGGCGGTGCCGCGTCGTTCACCGAGGGTCGGGTGATCGCGGCCCTGTCACTGGCCGTGGTCGGCGCCATCGCCTTCGTCCTGGTCGAGCTGCGCAGCGCCGGCCCGATGCTCGACCTGTCGCTCTTCCGTAGCGCGGCCTTCAGCGCTACGGCCCTGATCGCCATGATCACGTTCCTGGGGCTGATCGGTTTCTTCTTCGTCCTCAGTCTCTACCTCGGCATGGTGCAGCGCCTCGACACCCTGCATGCGGGCTACCGGCTGCTGGTCGTCAGCGTGATGTCCCTGGTCGTGGGAGCACTGGCGGGCCGCCTCATGCACCGGATCCCGCCCCGATTCATGATCACGACCGGCCTGCTGATCACCGCGGGATCGCTGTTCTCCCTGACCGCGATCGACGCCGGGACCGGCTTCGGCCCGCTGGCCTGGCGGCTCGCCCTGCTCGGTCTCGGCCTGGGCCTGGTGATCACCCCGATGACCGCCACGGCGGTCGCGGCGGTGCCGCACCACCTGGCCGGTATGGCGGCGGCGGGCAACAACGCCTTCCGGCAGGTCGGCGGCGTGCTCGGCCCGGCCGTGCTGGGCACCCTGCTGACGACGAAGAGCGCCGACACCCTGCCCGGCCACCTGCGCGACGTCGGCCTCACCGGGCCGGCGGCCCACCGGATCACCGACGCCGTGGACGCGGGCGGTCTGGGAGCGGCGGCCCGCGTGAACCTCGGCCAGGACACCGGCCGGGCCATGGGCGCGTTGGGTGAGGCTTTCCTCGACGGCCTCTACCTGTGCCTGATCGTGGCCGCATGTCTGGCCCTGGTCGCCGCACTCGTCGGCGCGGTACTGCTGCGGACTCCACAGCACACCATGGCACCTGTCGCCGGCTCTGCGGATCAGGCGGCATCCGAGGACGCCGGGCCTTCCGTCGAGTCCGAGTTCGAGCCGGAGCCGGTGCTGGTCGGTGCCCATGCTCGGGGGCGGTCGGGCGAGCCCGGGAAGCGGCCGGGCGCGGTCGGCTCCGCAAACGGTGGCGACACGTTCGTCTCTGACGATGCACGGGGTCCTGCCCTGTACGGCCGGGTATTCGAGACGGGAGGGGACGCCGTCGAGGGAGCCACGCTGACGCTGATTTCATTGGGCGGGCGACAGCTGGGCCGGGCCGTGGCGCATCCCGGAGGGCGCTACCGTCTGGACGCACCGAGCGCGGGATCGTACGTGCTGATCGCGTCGGCCCAGGGCCACCAACCGCAGGCGTCCAGCGTGGTGGTGGGGGAGGAGCCGTTGTCGCACGACGTCCTGCTGCCCGCGAACAGCGGGTTGGCCGGAACGGTGGTCACCGCCGGAGACGGGGTGCCCGTGCAGGGTGCGACGGTGGCGGTGACGGATGCGCGGGGAGAGGCACTGGCCGCCGAAACGACCGACGCGGCAGGTGCGTTCGCGTTCGGAGAGCTGCCGCAGGGTGAGGTCACCGTGATCGTGAACGCTGCGGGATTCCGGCCCGCCGCTCTCCCGGTGCGGGTGTTCGGACCTCGACTCGCCCGTCTGGACGTGGCGTTGTGGCCGGGGGCGGTACTTCGGGGCACCGTGCGGGCCGGCGCCGATCGCCGGCCGCTGACCGACGCGCGGGTCACGCTCGTGGACAAGGCGGGCAACGTGATCGGCACGGCGACCACCGGGCCTGACGGCGGCTATGCCTTCGCCGACCTGGACGCGGGCGACTACTCGGTGATCGCCGGCGGCTATCCGCCGGTTGCCGCGCCGATAGCCGTGGACGGGCCGGGCCGTGAGCTCGACCTGGAACTGGCTCATCCGGAGAGCTGATCCGGCCACCTGATCAGCGGGCCCTTCCGAGAAGCAGGGCCGCAGAACGTACCGGACCGGGTCGCAGCGAGGGCATGGAGCGGCCGGTACCGGTATGGGGCGCGTCCGTGGGGACGGGAAGGCGCCCGCGCGTGGTCCGGGACCCGTACTTCCGCGGGTCCCGGACCACGACACGCCGACCTCTGCGCGATCGCGTGCCGGGGTCAGCGGTTCGGTTCGTAGTTGAGTTGCTTGATCTGGCGCAGGATGAGCGCCGACTCCACCGCTTGGATGCCGCTGAGGGCACCGATCTTCTCGCTCAGGTAGGTGTACAGCTCGTCGGGGCTCCGGAAGTGGACCGAGGCGACGATGTTGGCCTGGCCCGTGGTGGCGGACGCGAAGTGCACCTCAGGGTGTGCGGCGAGGCTGCGGCCGACCTCGGCGAGCGCGTGGGGTGCCACGGTGAGCCAGAGCATGGCGCCGACGTCCTGCCCGAGCGGCCCGTGGTCGTACTGCACGTCGAAGTACAGCACGCCGGTGGAGAGCAGGGTTTCGAGCCGCCGCTTGACCGCGGACTCCGACTGGTCGGTGGCTTTCTGCAGGTCGGTGAGGGTGGCCCGGCCGTCGCGGCGGACCGTCGCGAGCAGCGCCTTGTCGGCCGCGTCCAGAGTGACGGGCGCATCCGGCGACCCCGGAGGCGGCAGTCGCAGAGCGGCCTCCTGGTCGGGGGTGAGCGCGTTGGCCTTGTTCAGCCGGCCGAGTGGGCCGCCGTAGAAGGAGTGCAGCAGGCAGTGGGCGGTCACCGTGACGATCTGCGGGGTGCGCTGGAGCCGGTCGAAGAGCAGTTCGTCCCGCTCCTTGCGGCTGCGTGGTTTCATGCCGCAGACGACCTCGGTGCCACCGGAGATGAGATTCACGTAGAGCGTGTCAGGGCGCTTGGCGAGTGCGTCCGCGAGCTGTTCCGCCACATCCGGGGTGCAGTGCATGCGTACGAGCCAGCTCTGGCGGCCGAGGCGGTTCTCGTCCGTCATGCCGAGCACCCGCACGTTGACGGTGCTGCGCAGCCGTCGGTACCGCCGGGCGACGGTCTGGTCGGAGACACCGAGGACGGTGGCGATACGGCTGAACGGGGCGCGCCCGTCGAGCTGCAGCGCTTGCATGATCTGGAGGTCGAGGGAATCGAGTGTGGGGGCGCCCACCGGTTCTCCTTCGGTCAGGGGCGGAACGCGCCGCTGGAAGCGCGGAACAGCACGGGCGGTGATCGGCGCGCGGCGCAGCCGGGCACGGGCCCGCTTCCCCTTTGGAAACGGGACCGGTCAAGGCGCCCGGACCGCGTCAGCGACCTCATCGAGGAGTGCCCTCAGCTGCGAGGTCTTTTCGGGGCCGAGCTTCTCGGCGATCTGCCGTTCGATTTCCACGATCACGGCATCGGCGTCACGCAGGATCTCGCGGCCGGCGTCGGTGAGATGCAGTTCCTGCACGTGGCGGTGGCGCGGGTGCGGTCGGCGTTCCAGGTGGCCGCGCTCCTCCAGGCGGGTCACCTGGGAGGCCACTGCCTGTGGGGTGACGTTCAGGCGGCGGGCCAGTTCCGCGCCGGTCAGACCTGGATCGGAATGGACGTTGATCAACAGGGTGTACTGCGCGGCCGCGAGACCCAGCGGTCGCAGCCGCTGATCCTTCCAGGCCTGGGCAGCCCACTCCGCCCGCCGCATTGCCCAGGTCACCCGGTCCAGTGCGTCGGCAGCGATCAGCCCGTCATCATCGTGTCTCACGCCGTGAGAATACGACACCTGGGCATATGTCAAACGCCTGATCGCGGCCAACTGCCTGAGCGCTGGTCCTTTCAGGGCCTGCCGCAGCTCAGTCCTCGCGAACCGTCTCGGCCACCCGGTCGAGCAGCCCCCGCAGTTGGGCGCTCTCCCGCGGGCCGAGACCGCCGGTGATCTGCAGCTCGATGCCGGCGATCACTTTGTCGGCCGCGCGCAGGATCTCGCGCCCGGTGTCGGTGAGGTGCAGCTCCTGCACATGCCTGTGGCGCGGGTGCTCGCGTCTCTCCAGCTGGTCGCGGCTCTCCAGCCGCGCCACCAGTGAGGCGACGGCCTGCGGGGTCACGTTGAGGCGGCGGGCCAGCTCGGCGCCGGTCAGCCCAGGGTCGGAGTGCACCGACATCAGGAGAGTGTAGTGCGAGGCCGCCAGGCCCAGCGGGCGCAGCCGCTGCTCTTTGAGTGCCAGTACGGCCAGTTCCGCGCGGCGCAACGCCCAGGTCACTCGGTCAAGAGCGTTGGGCTCGACGAGCTCCTCATTGTTTCGTGTCACGGGAGAAGGATATGACACTTCACGACTATCAAGCGTTTGACATTCCTCCAGCGTTTGAATGACACTGACTCCATGATTCGTACCATCGCTTTGATCACTGGCGCCTCCTCCGGCATCGGCGCCGCCTACGCCCGGCTCCTGGCCGACGACCACGACCTCGTCCTGGTGGCGCGACGTGCCGACCGGCTCGCCGACCTCGCCGAGGAACTCCGCGCCCATGGGGCCGCCGTCGAGGTGCTGCCCGCCGACCTCATGACCCACGACGGGATCACCGCTGTCACCGACCGCCTGGCCACCGGGGACGTGCGCACGCTGATCAGCAACGCCGGCGCCGGCGGCTACGCCCCGCTCACCGATGTCGAGTCGGCCGACGTCGACCGCCTGCTCACCCTCAACGCCGTCGCTCCCGTCCGGCTGGTGCACGCCGCACTTCCCGGAATGCTTGCGGCAGGCGAAGGCGCCATCGTCACCGTCGCCTCGCTTCTCGCCTTCAGTGCGGGTTTCGCGGATCCGCGAGCGCCCCGGCGCACCCTGTACGTCGCCGCGAAGGCTGCCACCCTGGGGTTCACCCGTACCCTCGCCAATGAACTCGCCGACACCCCGCTCCGCGTCCAGGTGCTGTGCCCCGGCGTGGTGGCAACGGAGTGGAACAGCGGTGCCGGCCACAACATCCCCTGGGCGATGACGCCCGAGGACGTGGCGTCGGCCAGCCTGGCAGGGCTGCGCCTGGGGGAGACCGTCTGCGCCCCCGGTCTGGAGGGTCAGGACGCCGCCCTGGACGCCTTGCTCGCCGCGGAGAGTGCTTTTGTCTCGGGCGGCAACCAGCCGGCACTCGCGGCTCGCTACGCGGCTCCGCGCGGTTAGGGCAGCCATGGTCGGTGGGCAGGTGAGCGCTTCCTGCCTGCCCGGCGAGACGACCTTAACTCTTGGCGTTGAGTCATGAGAGGGGGAACGGTAGATTCCACGCCCTTGTCTTTAGTATTGACTGGATCAATGCCCTATAACTAACTTGGCTCCAGTTCAAGAGCGGCTGAGTGAACCGCTCACGCGCTGATGGTCAGGTGGCCTCTCCGAAGTCGCCGCCGACCGCGGGAGTTGGCCAGTCATGAGCAGCCCAGTCACCACGCCGCCCGACACTCAGGACGACTTCGGCGTTCTGCGCGAGGTGGAAAGCAGGGTGCTCTGGCTGTCATCGGCGATCACCCACCACGCGAACCGCGTCCGCGCGAACACCTCGGGATTCAAGGTGGGCGGACACCAGGCGTCGTCGGCGTCCATAGTGTCGATCATGACGGCGCTCTGGTTCCGGCCTCTGCGGCCGCAGGACCGGGTGTCGGTGAAACCGCGCGCATCGCCCGTGCTGCAGGCGATCAACTACCTGCTGGGCGAGCTGGACCCGTCCTGTCTGCCGAGGCTGCGCGAGTTCGGCGGCCTGCAGAGCTATCCGAGCAGGTCCAAGGATTCGGACCCGGTCGACTGCTCGCCCGGGTCCGTCGGCATAGGCGCGACTGCACCGGTCTGGGGGGCGCTCTCGCGGCGCTGTGCCAACGCCACGGTCGGCGACGTGGGTACTGGGCGGCAGTTCTCGTTGGTGGGGGACGCCGAGCTGGACGAGGGTGCGGTGTGGGAGGCGGTGCTCGATTCCGCTGTCGGCGAGCTGGGGGAGGTGGTCTGGGTCGTCGACCTGAATCGGCAGTCGCTGGACCGGGTCGTGCCCGACATCGCCGCCGAGAAGCTGCAGGGCATGTTCACCGCGGCCCGCTGGCAGGTGATCACACTCAAGTACGGGCGGCGGCTCGAGGAGTTGTTCGCCCGGCCGGGCGGCGAGGAGCTGCGGCGGCGGATCGATGCGATGACCAACCCGGCATACCAACGACTCCTGCGGTGCGACGCCGGGCAACTGCGCCGGCGGCTGCCCGAAGGCCCCGGCACCGACCGGATCCGCGCACTGGTCGACCAGGTCGAGGACTCGGCGCTGGTGGCCGCGATGGCCAACCTGGGCGGCCACGACCTGGCCGCGCTGGACGCGGCCTTTTCGGCGATCGACGACACCCGCCCGACGGTGATCCTCGCCTACACCATCAAGGGCCACGGGCCGGCCGGCCAGGAACATCCGCAGAACCACTCGGCTCTGCTGACCGAGGAGCAGTTGCGAGAGTTCGCCGAGCGGCTCGGCGCCGACCCGGCGGACCCCTGGCGTGCCTTCGACGAGGACGGCGCGGCCCATGAGCTGTACCGGCGGACCGCCGGGCGGCTGCGCCGGAGCGAGCCGGCGCACCACGCGCCGTCGGCCGTGCCCGTCGACATCGGACGGACACCGTCCGGGACCGCGACCACGCAGGCCGCGCTCGGCCGACTTCTGCTGGACCTGACCAGAGCGGCCCCGGAGTTGGCCGCACGGGTCGTCACGGTCAGCCCCGATGTCAGCTCCAGCACGAACCTCGGCGGGTGGGTGAACAAGGTCGGCGTGTGGTCGTCCATCGAACGGCGCGACTGGTTCGCCGATGACGCCGAGACCATCCTGCACTGGCGTGAGAAGCCGTCCGGGCAGCACATCGAACTGGGCATCGCCGAGACGAACCTCGTCGGCCTGATCGGCGAACTGGGTGCCTGCTGGAGCAAGTGGGGCAGCCGCTCCTGCCGATCGGCGTGCTGTACGACCCCTTCGTCGAACGCGCCCTGGAACCCTGGTCGTTCGGCATCTACGCCGGCGGACAGTCCCTTCTGGTCGGTACACCCTCCGGGGTCTCGCTGGCCCCGGAAGGCGGTGCGCACCAGTCGATCAAGACCCCGTCCATCGGCTTGGAGCAGCCCGGTTGCGTCACCTACGAACCGGCGGTCGCCCTCGACGCCGAATGGACACTGCTCGCCGGCCTGGCACGGCTCGGCAGACCGGACGGCAGCTCCGCGTACATACGGCTGTCGACGCGGCCCATAGACCAGACGCCGGCCGCGGTGCCCGATGACCCTGCCGCACGGGAGCGTCGTCGGCGTCAGGTCCTCGCGGGGGCGTATCCCCTGCTGCGCACCGACGGCGCCGAGTCCTGGGTGCTGGACCAGGTTTTCCCGGCCGAGCGCCACAGCATCCTCCATGCCGCTCTCGACCTGACCGACTGAATGCCAAGTGTCTTACTGGCTATCAAACGCTTGACACTAGTCAGTGGATTGATAGTCTAGTACTTGCCAAGGCCCTCGGGCCATCGCTCAAGTCATTTACGTCGGCGCGCCCGCTGTCACACGGCGGCACTTCATCGCGCCGGACACGGCGTCCGTCATCTGCCCATCACCCTCGGGGTGCTGCTCGGGCGCAGGCGGTCGTAAGAAAGTGGGAGAGACCCATGACCAACAACGCTCCAACGATCACGCGTGACGGAGTCATCGGACAGGACGGGAGCGAGGTGGTCACCGTCGATCAGGCCACCGGGGCGGAGTTCGCCCGGTACTCCGTGGCCGGCAAGGAGGAGGCGGCCGCGGCCGTCGCTGCCGCCCGCTCGGTCTCCGGGCCCTGGTGGGACCTGGGATTCGAGGGCCGTGCCGAGCAACTGCGCGCGTGGCGACGGGAGATGGCCATCAGCGGCGAGGAGGGAGTCGCTCTCATCCACGCCGAGAACGGCAAGCCTCTGGACGAAGCCCGTGTGGAGGTGCTCGGGATTCTGGAGCACGTGCAGTACGCCGTCGAGAACGCCGAGCGCGTGCTGGGGCGTCGGGACGTCCCGGACAGTCCCACCGTGCCCAACCAGCGCGCGTGGGTCGAATACCAGCCCTACGGCGTCGTCGGTGTCATCGGCCCCTGGAACTTTCCCCTGCTCACGCCGGGGGCCATCCTGGTCGAGGCGATCGCGGCCGGAAACGCCGCCATCCTCAAGCCCAGCCAGATCACGCCCGGCATCGGCGAGTGGCTCGTACGGGCCTGGCAGCGCGCGGTCCCCGACCTCCCGGACGTCCTCCAGTGCCTCAACGGGTTCGGGGCCACGGGCCAGGCACTCATCGAGTCCGGCCTGAACAAGCTCGCGTTCACCGGCAGCGTCGCCACCGGCAAGACCGTGGCCGCCCAGTGCGCGCAGACCCTGACCCCCGTTCTGCTGGAACTCGGCGGAAAGGACGGTGTCATCGTGGCCGAGGACGCCGACCTGGACGAAGCCGCCAGGCACATCGTCTGGGGCGCCATGCAGAACACCGGACACGGCTGCATCAGCCTCGAAGTGGCCTACGTCGTCGAGTCGGTGCACGACGCGTTCGTCGAGAAGATCAGCGACCTTGCCAAGCAGGTACGCGCCGGCAGCGACGACGCCGCGGAGATCGGCCCTGTTCCCCTGCCCACCCAGATCCCGATCATCCGGGAGCACATCCGGGACGCTCTCGACCGCGGCGCGACAGCCACTGTCGGCGGCCTCGACGCGGTGGGGGAGCGCTATGTCACTCCCACCGTCCTCGTCGGCGTGAGCCCCGACGCCCTGGCGGTGACCGAGGAGACGTTCGGACCCACGCTCGCCGTCGTCAAGGTCACCGACACCGAGGAGGCCATCGCTCATGTCAACGGCGGCCGCTACGGACTGGGCAGCGCCGTCTTCAGCCGCGACCGCGGCGAGGACATCGCCCGTCAGCTCCGCGTCGGAATGACCAGCATCAACGACGCCCTGGTCTTCTCCATCAACCCCGCTGTGCCCTTCGGCGGTCGCGGCGACAGCGGTTACGGGCGCAAGCAGGGCGAGGAAGGACTCCGGGAGTTCGCCTACCCGCACTCTTTCACCGCCAAGACCGGCCCCGCCCAGTTCTCGGCCACCACCTTCGGCAGGCCCGCGGGTGCGATGGCGGGAGCCCTCGCCGGCGTGCGCAACAGGATCCTGGCCGAGAGCGGTGAGAAGACCGACTGACGGACTGCCCCCGGGCCATCGGACCACTCCGGGGAAACGACGCGCACCTTCGCGGAGCGCGACAGCGATCGGCACGTCCCGACAATCACCGCGCCACCAATGAGGGAGAGCGGACATGTCCAACGAACGTCCCGTCCAAGCCGTGACTCCGCCCGCCGAGCCCCCGACCGCGGCCACCCGGCGAAGATTCATCGCCGCGACCGCCGCTGCCGGAGGAGCCGCCGTGGTCGGCGGTCTGGCCGCGGGACAACCCGCGCTCGCCGCCGAGGCGGCGCCCGGCAGCCGTGCCGCCACGGCGGTCGGCGGCTCGAAGGACGATCGGAACGCCAAGAAGGAGAAGAAGATGCGCATCGTGGCCGTGGAAGAGGCGTTCTCCATTCCTGGAGCCATCCGGCAGGAGGCAGCGATCCGTCAGCGCATGGACGTGCCGGAGGCGATCAAGCAGGAGTGGTTCCGGCGCCTGGACGATCTGACCGAGCTGCGGCTGGCGGACATGGACGCCAACGGCGTCGATGTCCAGGTCCTCTCGTACTCCACGCCGGGCCTGGAAGTGATCGAGGATCCGGCGGAGGCGGTGGCCGTCGCGCGGCGGGTCAACAACCATCTGGCCAAGGTGGTCGCCGCACATCCGAAACGGTTCGCGGGCTTCGCGGTCCTTCCGCTGCAGGACCCCAAGGCCGCGGTCGTGGAGCTGCGCCGGGCGGTGAAGGAACTCGGGCTCAAGGGCGTGCTGTACAACGACCATGTGCGGGGGCACTACCTGGACGAGCCGCGGTTCAGGCCGGTATGGGCCGAGCTGGAGCGCCTCGGCGTGACGCTGTATCTGCATCCGGCTGTCATCCCGGCCGACAACTGGCGTGTCTTCGACGGCTATCCCGTGCTGGTCGGGCCGTCCTGGGGCTGGACCGCGACGGTGGGTGCCCATGCGCTCCGGCTGATCTACGGCGGCGTGTTCGACGACTTCCCGGGCGCCTCGGTGACGTTGGGGCACATGGGCGAGCTGCTGCCGTTCCAGATGGCCCGGCTCGACAGCCGCTACCCCCAGGTGCCCGTTGAGCAGAGGGTGCAGCACGTGCCCTCGTACTACCTGCGGAAGAACGTGTACGTCACCACCAGCGGAGTCATGTCGCATGCCGCGCTACTGGGAGCCGTCCATGCCGTCGGTGTCGACCGGGTGCTGTTCTCCATCGACTACCCGTTCGAGTCCAGCTCCGAGGCGGTGGGGTTCCTGCGTTCCGCGCCGTACGCGCCGACCGACCTCGCGCGCATCGCGCACGGCAATGCCGACCGCCTGCTGGGGCTGTGAACGACCGACAGCCCGCGTAGTCCCGCGTTCTCTTCACCCGCGGTGAATCAGAGGAGCCACGATGCCGAAAGCGGTGCGATTCGCGGAGTACGGGGACATCGACGTACTGAACGTGGTCGACGTCGAACGGCCCGAGCCCGGTAAACACCAGGTGCTCGTCAAGGTGGTGGCCGCCGGGATCAATCCGGGCGAGGCCGTGATCCGGCAGGGGTTCTTCCACGACAGGTTTCCGGCGTCGTTCCCGTCGGGCCAGGGCAGCGACCTCGCCGGGATCGTTGAGGAACTAGGCGCGGGAGTCACCGGATTCGCCGTCGGTGACGAGGTGATCGGCTTCACCCACAACCGGGCCAGCCACGCTGAGTACGTGGTCGTGGAGGAGGACCAGCTTATCCATCGACCGGCGGGGGTCCCCTGGGAGCAGGCCGGCGCGCTCTTCGTCGCCGGTTCCACGGCGTACGCGGCGGTACACGCCGTCAAGGTCGAGCGTGGCGAAACCGTCGTCGTCTCCGGAGCCGCCGGCGGGGTGGGCTCTCTCGTCGTCCAACTCGCGCGGCACGCCGGGGCCACCGTCATCGGACTGGCGAGCGAGCCCCACCACGCATGGCTCACCCGGCACGGAGCGATCCCGCTGACCTACGAAGAGGGCGTCGGCGAGCGCGTCCGCGCCGCGGCCGACGGCACGATCGACGCCTTCATCGACACCTTCGGCGCTCCCTACATCGAACTGGCGCTGGAACTCGGCGTACCCGGTGAGCGGATCAACACGATCATCGACTTCCCGGACGCGGCGAAGCACGGCACCAAGGCCGAGGGCAGCGCGGCGGCGGCAAGCGCTGACGTACTGCGGGAACTTGCCACGCTGATCGCCGACGGTGAGCTGGAAATCCCCGTCGCCCGCGTCTACCCGCTCGACGAAGTCCGCGACGCCTTCCGGGAACTGGAACGCCGGCACACGAACGGAAAGATCGTTCCCAGGCCCTGAGGGGCCGTTATCGACCGGCGGCCGCCGCACCTTGCGAGCGAGTCGTCAACCCAAGGACGCCCCTGAACGGAGCAAGACCGTGGAAGTATCGTCACAACCCGAAGGTGCCATCCGCACCCGGTGGTCGTCCGAGGACGTCGCCGATCAGTTCACCGTAGACAACCCCGCGACCGGTGCGACCCTGGCCGTCGTGCAGGGCGCCGGCGACAAGGAAGTCGGCCAGGCCGTTCAGGCGGCCTACGACGCGCACTTCTCCTGGAAGGCCCGCACCGCCCGCGAGCGCGGCAGCTGGCTGCGGAAGATCGCCCTGGCGGTGCGCGAGCACGCCGACGAGATCGCGGCGCTGGAGTGCAGCGACAACGGCAAGCCCCTGACCCAGGCGCGCAATATGGACGTGAACGCGGCCATCGGGATCTTCGAGTTCTTCGCGAGCCTGTGCGACTCCATGCCCGGCCAGGTCAACGACGGCGGAAGCCTGCTGGACATCACGGTGCTCGAGCCCTATGGCGTTATCGGCGCGATCGTGCCGTTCAACTGGCCGCCGATTCACACCGCCAGCAAGCTGGCCCCGGCGCTGGCGGTGGGCAACGCGGTGGTGATCAAGCCGCCGGAGCAGGCCCCGCTGTCGGCCATGCGCATGGTGGAGATCATCCAGTCCGTCCTGCCCGACGACGTGGTGCACATCATTCCTGGCACCGGGTCGATCGGATCGCAGCTCGCCGGCCACCCGCTCGTCGGCAAGATCTCGTTCACCGGGTCGCCCACCACTGGCGTCTCGGTCATCAAGACCGCGGCCGACAACCTGACGCCGACCCTGATGGAGCTCGGCGGCAAGGACCCGTTCATCATCTTCGAGGACGCGGACCTCGACCTCGCGCTGCCGTGGGCCATCGAGGGCGGCCTCTTCAACCAGGGCGAGGCCTGCACCTCGGCATCCCGCGTCCTGGTACACGCCGACATCTACGACGACGTCGCGCGCCGCTATGGCAACGCGGTGAAGCGGCTGCGCGTCGGCAACGGCGTCGACCCCGGCACGCACATCGGACCGATGGTGTCCGACGCCCAGCGCAAGCGGGTGCTGGACTACATCGACATCGGCGTCAAGGAGGGTGCCACGATCGCGGCGCAGGCGCCGCTCCCCGACGACCCGGAGCTGGCAGGCGGCTTCTACGTCGCGCCGACGCTGTTCACCGGTGTTCGACCGGACATGCGCATCGCGAAGGAGGAGATCTTCGGCCCGGTCATCTCGATGATCCCCTTCCGCGATGAGGACGAGGCCGTCAGGATCGCCAACGGCACCGACTTCGGCCTGGTCGCCGCGGTGTTCACACCGGATTCCGAGCGCGCGCTGCGGGTCAGCCGCGCTCTGCACACCGGGTTCGTCTTCGTGAACAACTACAACCGGAATTTCACGGGCGCGCCGTTCGGCGGTGTCGGTGCGAGTGGCTTCGGCCGAGAAACCGCGGCGGAAACCCTGCGCGAGTACGGCTACAGCAAGAACATCCGCCTGGTCTCCGGCAGGGGCGAGATCCCGCGCTGGGCGCCGTCCCTTGAGGTGACTGGCCAGGACAAGTGAACAACCCGGTCTGCGAGGCGGAGTAACCGCCTCGCAGGCACGGCGTACAGCACCCAATACGGCATTCATGGGCCGACGGTGTCGCACGCTGCCGCCGTTCACAGTCCCTGGCCGATGTCCTGCACGGTCGCGAGCAGTGGCTGGGACAGTTCCGTGAGCCGTGCGCGGGTGCAGCGGACGGACGGAGCCGCCACGGCCACGGCGGCCACGGCGCTGCCCGTGCGGTCACGCACGCAGGCGCCGACGGCGAGGACTCCGCGCTCGCTCTCCTGCAGATTGAGGGCGTAGCCGTGGCGGCGCACGGACACCAGCTCGTGCATCAGGCTCTCGAAGTCCTTGGGGGCTTTGGCCCGGTCCCCGGGGAGCCCGTTGGGGTAAAGGGCCCGGAGCCGGTCGGCCGGCAGGGCCGCGAGCATGGCCTTGCCGCCTGAGGCCACGTGCGCGGGCAGCAGCGTGCCGGTGCGGTAGCTGACGCGCAGCGCCTGGGGTCCCTCCACGCCGTCCAGGAAGCGGGCTCCGTTGCCTTCGAGCACCATCAGGTGGGTTGTCTCACCCACGGTGTCCGCCAGCCGTCGCAGGTGGGGTTGCGCGATGGTGATCAGGTCCGGGGGAGGGGCTGCATGGCTTCCCCTGATCGCCTGCAGGGCCGGCCCGGGCCGGTACACCTTGTGGCGGTCCTGCGCCGCGAATCCCTCGAAGACGAGCATCGCGAGGATCCGGTGAGCGGTCGAACGCGCGACGCCCAGCCGGTCCGCGACGTCCATCACCCGAAGCTCGTCGAGCTCGTGCAGCAGCCGGACGACGCGCAGGGCGTTGCCGGCGGCACTCACCGGATACGAGGGGCTGGTCGAGCGGTCCGCTGAATTCTCCACAGCAGAATCCTATACGAACAGGATTCCGGTGAGGGGAAAAGCCGGCGTAGCCTCTTGAATCAGCGCCAAGAGTTGGGCGCTTCTTCCCGAGGCGCCGTACACACGACGTGGAGGTTTCCGTGACCGACACCACCAGCGAACAGACCGAGCACAAGCTGCTCGACGAGCTGTACGCGGACTTCAAGGACGCGGGCCTGATCCCGCTGTGGACCCAGGTGGACGACCTCATGCCGATGTCGCCGAAGCCCGCCGCGGTCCCGCACCTGTGGCGGTGGGCGGAGCTGCTGCCCATCGCACAGCGCTCCGGAGAGCTCGTACCGGTGGGACGTGGCGGCGAGCGCCGCGCCATGGCCCTGTCCAACCCCGGCCTGCCGGGCCGTCCTTACGCCACTGCGACCCTGTGGACCGCGATCCAGTACCTGGGCCCGCGCGAGGTCGCCCCCTCGCACCGGCACAGCCAGGGAGCCTTCCGGTTCGTCGTCGAAGGCGAGGGTGTGTGGACCAACGTCGACGGGGACGCGGTGGCGATGCGGCGGGGTGACCTGCTGCTCACACCGAGCTGGGCCTTCCACGAGCACCAGAACGTCACCGACAAGCCGATGGCCTGGCTCGACGGCCTCGACATCCCGCTCGTCTCCCAACTGGACGCCGGCTTCTTCGAGTTCGGCCCTGACGAACTCTCCACCCGCGAGACCCCCGAGCGCTCGCGCGGCGAGCGACTGTGGGGCCACCCCGGACTGCGCCCGATCGGGCAGCCCGACCAGCCCAACTCCCCGCTGGGCGCCTACCGCTGGGAACACACCGACGCCGCCCTGACCGCCCAGTTGGAGCTGGAGGACGAAGGCGTACCTGGTGTGCTGGAGCCCGGCCATGCCGGAGTGCGCTTCTCCAACCCCACCACCGGCAAGGACGCCCTGGTCACGATGCGCACCGAGATGCGCCGACTGCGGGCCGGTACGCAGACCGTCCCGGTGCGCACGGTCGGCTCCGCGGTCTGGCAGGTGTTCGAGGGCGAGGCGGTCGCCCATGTCGGTGACAACGTCTTCGAGATCGCCAAGGGCGATCTGTTCGTCGTCCCGTCCTGGTGTGAGGTCTCTCTGTCCGCCCGCACCCAGGTCGACCTGTTCCGTTTCAGTGACGAGCCCGTCTACGAGGCCCTGGGTCTCGCCCGTACCGGCCGAGGAGAACAGAAGTGAAGCTCGCCACCATCCGGGTCAACGGCACGACTCGCGCTGTCCGCGTCGACGAGAACAAGGCAGTGGACCTGGGCGAGAGCGATCTGGTGGCCTTCCTGCGCCACGGCGACTGGACCGCGCGTGCCGCGGACGCCGACGGCGAAACGTACGAAGGTGCCCTGGACTACGCGCCGGTGGTCGTCGCGCCGGAGAAGGTCGTGTGCGTCGGCCTCAACTACCGCACCCACATTCTGGAGATGGGCCGCGAACTCCCCTCGCACCCCACGCTGTTCTCCAAGTACGCGCGGGCGCTGGTCGGCGCGTACGACGACGTCACCCTGCCCGCCGCGTCCACGCAGATGGACTGGGAAGCCGAACTCGCCGTCGTCATCGGGGCCGAGGTCCGGCACGCCGACACGGAGCAAGCACGGGCCGCGATCGCCGGGTACACCGTGCTCAACGACGTCACCGCCCGCGACTGGCAGTACCGCACCACCCAGTGGGACCAGGGCAAGACCTTCGAGGCCACCACCCCCATCGGGCCATGGCTGGTGACCGCCGACGACCCCGCGCACGCCGCCCAGGGCCTGAGCCTCACCTGTGAGGTCGACGGCGACACGGTCCAGAAGGCCGACACCGGCGACCTCGTCTTCGACCCCGCGACGCTGGTCGCGTACCTGTCCGGGATCATCACGCTGGTGCCCGGCGACGTGATCGCCACCGGCACTCCGGGCGGCGTCGGCCATGCCCGCAAGCCCGCCCGCTATCTGCAGGACGGTACGCGCCTCGTCACCCGGATCGAGGGGATCGGCGAGTGCCGCAACATCTGCCGCCGGGAGACGCGGTGAGTGTACGCCCGGACCCGATGCTGGAGTGGGTCGCCAAAGGCACGGCGGCCTTCGAAGCCGCCGTGCACTGGCTGACCGACTCGGGCATCACAACGCCGTCGTACCTGCCTGGCTGGAGCCGGGCCCACGTCGTCGCCCACGTCGCCCGCAACGCCGACGCGCTCGTCAACCTGCTGACCTGGGCGCGTACGGGTGTCGAGACGCCCATGTACGCAAGTCCCGACCAGCGTACGAACGAGATCGAGGACGGCGCCCGCCAACCGGCCGGCGCCCTGCGCGCCGACCTCCTCGCGGCCGACGGACGACTGACCGAGGAACTCGTCGGCCTGCCGGACCAGTGCTGGGGTGCGACCGTGCGGACGGCACGGGGACGCGAAGTGCCGGCCACGATGGTGCCGTGGATGCGGGTGCGGGAAGTCTGGGTCCACACCGTCGACCTGGACATCACCACCTTCGACGACATCCCGCACGAAGTATGTGCGGCGCTTGTCGACGATGTGGCCACTGGCTTCCTGACCCACCCGGACTGTCCCCCCGTCGAGCTGCGGACCGAGGACGGCGCCCGCAGCTGGCTCCTGGGCGTGCCCGGCGACGGGGAGCCGGTCGTGGTGAGCGGTGACCTTCCCAGCCTGGCCGCCTACACGACCGGGCGCCCCGTGCCCGGTCCCCTCCATCCCGCCGGCGGGGGATCCCTGCCGAAGCTGCCCGCGTGGTTGTGACAGCGAAGGAAAGACGATGAAAGTTGCCTGCATCGGCGCAGGTCCTGGAGGACTGTTCTTCGCCACACTGCTCAGGCGGAGCCTGCCCGGCGCCGAGGTCGTGGTCTTCGAACGCAACCGTCCCGACGACACGTTCGGCTTCGGAGTGGTCTTCTCCGACGCCACACTCGATGCCATCGACAACGCCGACCCCGTCCTCAGCGAGGCGTTGGACAAGCACGGCAGGCACTGGGACGACATCGAGATCCGAGTGCACGGCGCGCGGGAGCGGGTCGGAGGCATGGGCATGGCGGCGGTGGCCCGCAGGACGCTGCTTGGTCTGTTGCAGGAGAGGGCTCGTGCCGGGGGCGTGTCGACGCGCTTCCAGCACGAGGTCCGTGACCCCGCCGAACTGGAAGACTTCGATCTGGTCGTCGTGTGCGACGGCGCCAACAGCCGCTTCCGCACCCTGTTCGCCGACGACTTCGGGCCGACCGCCGAGGTGGCCACCGCGAAGTTCATCTGGTTCGGCACCCCGTACATGTTCGACGGGCTCACCTTCGTCCACCAGGACGGCCCCCATGGTGTCTTCGCCGCCCACGCCTATCCGATCAGCGACTCGCTGAGCACCTTCATCGTCGAGACCGACGCCGACTCCTGGGCCAGGGCGGGACTCGACGCCTTCGATCCCTCGACCCCGCCGGGCACGAGCGACGAGAAGACCAAGAGCTACCTGGAAGTCCTGTTCCGCGAGCAGATCGACGGGCACCCACTGGTCGGCAACAACTCCCGCTGGGCCAACTTCGCCACACGCAGGGCCCGTTCATGGCGACGGGGAAAGTGGGTGCTCCTCGGCGATGCGGCGCACACCGCGCACTTCTCCGTCGGGTCCGGCACCAAGATGGCCATGGAGGACGCGGTCGCGCTGGCCGAGGCCCTTGGGGAGGCGCCGCACAGCGTGCCGGAGGCACTCGAGATCTACGAGACGCGCCGCCGCCCCAAGGTCGAGAGGATCCAGAACTCGGCGCGGCCCAGCCTCTCGTGGTGGGAGCATTTCGGCCGCTACGTCCGCTCGTTCGACGATCCGACGCAGTTCGCCTTCCATTTCCTCACCCGCAGCATCCCGCGAGGCAAACTAGCCGTGCGCGACGCGGTGTACGTGGACCGCGTCGATGGATGGTGGCGACATCACCACGAGGCAGTGCCCCTGGAGTCACCCTTCCGAGGGGGGCCGTTCCGGCTTCCGTCGCGTTGGGTGACAGTCGGGGACGACCTTCTGACCGGGACCGACGGCACTGACATCCCGATGGTCCCCTTCAGCGGTCAGTCGTCGTGCGCGGGCGTGTGGATCGACGCCCCGGACACCGAAGAGGGGTTGCCACTCGCCCTCGACCAGGTGCGCGAGACGGCAGAGGCCGGCGCCCCGCTCGTCGCCATACGCGGCGGTACGACGCTGACCCGTGTGCTCATCGCGGAGGAGGCCCGGCTCGCGCACGGCCTGCCCGCCGCGGTCATCGGGGCGTACGACGACGACAGCGCGACCTCGCTCCTGCTGTCCGGCCGGGCCGACCTCGTCGGAGGCACCAAGTGACCGCCATGGATGCACTGTTCGCGCCCCGTGCCATCGCCGTGCTCGGTGCGTCGGCCACGCCCGGCAAACTCGGCTCGGCGATGACCGACTCCCTCGCTTCGTTCCCCGGACCGGTGATGAAGGTCAACGCCGGCCGACCGGATCCCGGCCAGGGCTTCTTTCCGACCGTCGCCGAGGCCGCCGAGGCCCATGGCACCGCACCGGACCTGGTGGTGTCCTGCATCCCGGCCGCCGCCACCGCCGGGGCCGTCCGAGCCGCGGCGGCCGCCGGCGCTCGCGCCGCCCTGGTGTGCGCCGGCGGTTTCGCGGAAGCCGGCGGCGACGGTGCGCTGCAGCAACAGGCGTTGGCCGAGGTGGTGCGGGACACCGGCATCCGTGTCCTCGGGCCCAACACCTCAGGCTTCCTCGCCCCCCACCGACGGCTGACGGCCAGCTTCGTCCCGGGCGTGGCCGACCTGGAACCGGGCCCGGTGGCGGTCGTGGCCGCCAGCGGCGGCGTGAACCACGCCCTGGCCTTCGCTCTGGCCGAGGCAGGCGTCGGCCTGCGCCTCGGGGTCGGGCTGGGCAACAGCCTGGACGTCACCCAGGCCGACGTCCTGGGCCACCTTGCCGAGGACGACGCCGTTCGGGCCGTCGCCCTGCACGTGGAGACCGCCGCGGAAGGCCGCCGCCTCACCGAGGCCGTACGCCGCCTGACCGGTCATGTCCCCGTCGTGGCCCTGGTCGTGGGCCGCAGCGACATCGGCGACTTCGCCCGCTCCCACACCGGCGCCCTGGCCACCTCCTGGCGCGTGACACGCACGGCCCTGCGCCAGGCTGGAGCCGTCCTCGTGGACGACGAACGCGACCTCGTCGACGCCGTCACAGCCCTCAGCCGTGTACGGCTCCCGGCCAACCCACGCCCAGGCATCGGCCTGGTCACCGCACAGGCCGGACCCGGACTGCTGCTCACCGACGACCTGCGCTCCCACGGCATCCAGGTTCCGCCACTGGTCGAACGGACGGTGAAGGAACTGCGCGAGCTGCTCCCCGCCCTCACCTACCTCAACAATCCCGTCGACACCGGCCGTCCCTCGCCCGCGCTCACGCAGGTCGTGGAGCGGGTCTCGGAGGATCCCGGCATCGACATCACCGCCGTCTATGGGCTGCTGGAACCCACGGCCGTCGACCTTTCGGCCGCGCTGGCCGCCGCCCGCACGGCCACCCCGCTCGTCGCCGTTGTCGGCGGACCCGAGGAACAGGCGCGGCAGACTCGCCGACAACTCGGGGAAGCCGGCATCCCCTGCGCGGCCACACCGGCCTCCGGAGCGGCCATGGTCCGCGCGCTCGTCGAGGACGCGGCGGCCCGCGCCCGCCTGGGGGCCACCGTCGTCACCGCGTCGGGTGCACCCGCGCTGCCCCTGTCCGGCCCTGTCGACGAGCACACCGCCAAGGGAGTCCTCGCGGACCTGGGCATCCGTACGCCTGTACGACGGGTGTGCGCCGACCCCGCCGCGGCGCACGCGGCACTCGATGAGCTCGGCGGACCGGTCGTCGTGAAGATCCTCGACGCGGAGATCCTGCACAAGACGGAGGTCGGCGGGGTCCAGATCGGCATCCGCACGCACGAGGAGCTCGACGACGCGCTCGCCCGCATGCCCGCAAGCCCCGCACTCCTGGTCGAGCAGATGGCCCCCGCGGGCCCCGAACTCATCGTCGGTGTACGCCGCGACCCGGTCTTCGGCCCCGTCCTGGCGCTGGGCGCCGGCGGAACGGCCGCCGAAATCCTCGGCGACGTCTCCCTGCGCCTCGCGCCCCTGCCGGCGCACGAGGCCCACGCAATGCTCGACGAACTCGCCACCCGCGACATGTTCCTCGGCGCGCGTGGCGCCACCCCGGTCGACCGCGCGCGACTCACTCACGTGCTGCTCGCCCTCTCCTCCCTCGCCGCCGACAACGCCGTGGCCGAGTGCGAGATCAACCCCCTGCGCGTTCTGCCCGACGGCGATGTCGTTGCGCTCGATGCCGTACTGCTGCTGCGTGACCCCCGGGATCAAGGAGGATCCGACGATGCGTGAGGGATTCGTCCCCTGGCCCAAGGAACCGGCCGACCGCTACCGCGAGGCCGGATACTGGCGTGGCAGGCCGCTCGGCTCGTACCTCCAGGAATGGGCCAAGACGTATGGCGACGCGGTGGCCGTCGTGGACGGCGACACACGCCTGACCTACCGTCAACTCGTCCACCGTGCCGACGGATTGGCGTGCCGTCTGCTGGACTCTGGCCTCAATCCTGGTGACGCGATGCTCGTCCAGCTGCCCAACGGCTGGGAGTTCGTCACGCTCACCCTGGCCTGTCTGCGGGCCGGCATCGCCCCCGTGATGGCGATGCCCGCGCACCGCGGTCACGAACTGCGCTACCTGGCAGCCCATGCCGAGGTCACCTCGATCGCTGTACCGGACCGGCTGGGCGACTTCGACCACCAGGCACTGGGGCGGGAGGTCGCCGAAGCCACGCCGAGCGTACGGCTGCTGCTCGTCGCGAGTGGCACGGTCGGCACCGATGCCACGGATCTGAGCGCGCTGGCCGCCCCGGCCGACGACCCGGCCGCCGCACGGGCCCGGCTCGACGACATCGCCCCGGACAGCGGCGACATCGCCGTCTTCCTGCTCTCCGGCGGTACGACCGGACTGCCGAAGCTCATCACCCGCACTCACGACGACTACGAGTTCAACGCGCGGCGCAGCGCCGAGGTGTGTGGCCTCGACTCCGACACGGTCTACTTGGTGGCCTTGCCCGCCGGGCACAACTTTCCCCTGGCCTGCCCCGGGATCCTGGGCACCCTCATGAACGGTGGCCGTGTGGTGCTGGCCCGGACCCCGGCCCCCGACAAGGTCCTGCCGCTGATGGCCGCCGAGGGCGTGACGGCCACCGCCGCCGTGCCGGCCGTCGTCCAGCGCTGGATCGAAGCCGTGTCCTCCGGCCGCCACGCCGCCCCGCCCGCGCTACGACTGCTGCAGGTCGGTGGCGCCCGCCTCGCCCCGGAGGTCGCCCGGCGCGCCGAACCGGTGCTCGGCGGCACGCTCCAGCAGGTGTTCGGCATGGCGGAGGGGCTGCTGAACTACACGCGCCCCGACGACCCCGACGACATCAAGATCGAAACCCAGGGGCGCCCCATGTGCCCGGATGACGAAATCCTCATCGTCGACGCCTCCGACAACCCTGTGCCCCCCGGGAGCATGGGCGGCCTCCTCACCCGCGGCCCGTACACCCCGCGTGGCTACTACCGGGCTGACGAGCACAACGCCCGCGCGTTCACCCCTGACGGCTGGTACCGCACCGGTGACATCGTCCGGCTGCACCCTTCGGGCGACCTCGTCGTCGAAGGACGCGACAAGGACCTCATCAACCGGGGCGGCGAGAAGATATCCGCCGAAGAGGTCGAGAACCTCATCTACCGCCTGCCTGGTGTCGCCCGTGTCGCCGCCGTCGCGAAGCCCGACCCGGACCTGGGCGAGCGGGTGTGCGTGGTGGTGGTCCTCGAACCGGGCACTGACCTGACCCTCGAATCGGCCCGCGCCGCTCTCACCACGATGCAGGTGGCCCGCTACAAACTCCCCGAGGACCTGCTGGTCCTGGACGAACTTCCGCTGACGAAGGTGGGCAAGATCGACAAGAAGCGTCTACGGGACGTCGTCCGTGGCAAGGAAGACTCCGTCGAGGCGGTGTGACGGCGTTCGCCGCCACAGCGGGCGAACGGAGGACGTTTTCGTGATGGTTCCGCGTCCCCTGAGGAAGTCAAAGCTGCTTTGCCGGCCCTCTGGCGGTACCTGGGGAAACAGTTCCAGGTACCGCCATCACCGTCGACCCGTCCCGACCGTCGGACCAGCAACGGGAAGCGCTCCCTCCTGGTGACCGGCAACATGTGTCCCTCGCGTCATGGCGCTTGGTCTTCTCTGCGAGGACCAGGCCGAGCACTTTGAGCAATCGGCCGGTCGGCCAGAGGAAACAGACCGGCGTCAGGCGCGAGCCGTCGGCTGCCCAGGGACTACACGTTGCCCCACGCCGTGGGCGTGGCGACCGGCAGCCCGGAATGGCGTGGCGGTCGTCATTCCCCTTCGCAGACGCCCTCGACGGCGACCTTCTGGTACAGGTGCGGGTAGGCGACGGTGCCGACAGGGTAGCCCTCCAGGTGAGAGGCGAACTCCGGCGTGCCGAGCGCTGCACGGAGGTGCTCGGTCGATTTCCAGACCGCGACGTTGGTGAACAGCCGGCTGCCGCCGATGCCCCGGTACAGCTGCACCGAAAGAAGGCTCCCCGACTTCTTCATGTACTCCGCGTCGTCCGTCCAGGCGGCCACCACCTCGTCCTCCTTGCCTTCCGGGGCGACAAACGTGTTGATGATGGTGACCGGGCCAGCCTTCACCTTCTGCTGGTCGCGGAAGTGGGTGGACCCGTCGAGATTGCCGAAGTTGAGCATGATTCCTCCATGAACTCGAGAGGGGAAGTGGGTCTACGAACCCACAGAGATTCAAGTGATTCGGGACCGCAAGGCGGCCAATTCCATCACTAGGGCTTGTAAGTGACTTGCGATCAATGGTCGGTCCGGGGGAGGGGCTGCGCCGTTGTTGCTTGTGCGGCCCGTTCGTGGTGTGGCCCTCGGGCGTGTGCTGTCAGGTGTTGTGTTTGTGGAGGAAGTTGGTGGTGAGGTGCAGCCATTCGTCGGTTCGTTCGAGCATGGGGAGGTGGCCGGTGGCGATGTCGGCGAGTTGGGCGTGGGGGATGGTTTCGGCGAGGTGGCGGTGCAGGGCGGTGGAGACGAGGCGGTCGTCGGTGGTCGAGATGACCAGGGTGGGGGCGGTGATGGCGGTGAGGTCGTCGCGGACGTCGAGTTGGCCGACGAGGTCGGTCTGTTCGGAGGTGCCGTCGGCGGTGGCGGCGGCGACGTGGTCGAGGGTCTGGCGTAGTTGTTCGGCGGGCATGGATTCCAGTGCCTGGGTGCCGAGGGCCATCATGAGCTGGAATTCGGCGAGCAGTTCGCGGTCGCCGGATGCGGCGATCTTGCTCCAGACCGAGGAGGCGAGTGCGAGGCGGTTGTCGCGGTGCGGGAAGGCGGCGGTCAGGACGAGTGCGGTGACGCGCTGGGGGTGGCGGGTGGCGGTGCGGATGGCGACGGGGCCGCCGAGGGAGTAGCCGGAGACGGCGAAGCGGTCGAGGCCTTCGGCGTCGGCGGCGGCGATGAGCTGGTCGGCGAGGTCGTCGAGGGACAGCGGGGTGGTGGAGCGGGGGGTGTCGCCGCTGCCGGGGTAGTCGATGCCGACGACGGTGTGGCGGGCGGCGAGTGCTTCCAGGACGGGGCCGTAGGTGCCGGCCAGGCTGCTGCCGGCGCCGTGGGCGAGGAGCAGGCCGGGGCCGGAGCCCAGGCGAGTACGGGCGAATGTGGGTGCGGTGAGGTTGCGGGGTGACATGGGCCTCTGCCTTTCGAATGCGTCGACACGCAAGAATCATCCAGTGCGTGTGATTACTTCCTCAGGTCTATCACACGGTACGTATGATTGCCGCCTGTGACGTCAATCACACATGCCGTATGATGTGCGGGTAGGTGGTGGCATGAAGCAGCCCCTCCACCGCCGTCAGCCGACTCCGGGCACCCGCGCGTACAGCGCACCCGCAACCGCGTCCTGGCGGTCGCGCGGGAACTGCTGCCTCAGGTCGGACCGGCCGGGCTGACCTACGCCCTGCTGGCCGAGCAGGCCGACGTCACCCGCCAGACCCTCTACCGGCACTGACCGACCAGGGCCACGCTGCTCTTCGCCCTCGTCCTCGAAGGCCCCGACCTCGGCACCTGCCCTGAACCGGGCAGCGACGTGCGTGAGGTGGCCACCGCCTGGCTGAAGAGCCTGCGCACCGGCGTCAGCGTGCCGGCCGTGCGAGCCGCGGCTCTGGCCGTCACCGCCCAGGCCGACCACGACCCCGACAGTGCGCGGGCGCTCGTCCGCATCGGCGAAGACCGCTACGTCGGCTTCAACAAGCTACTGGAGCCTTCGGGCATCCAGATCAGCGACGACGAGTTCACCCTCCTATACGGGCCCGTCCTCGCCCGCCTCTTCCTCGACCGCGGCCAGGTCACCGACACCTTCATCGACACCGTCGCCACCCAATGGCTCACCACCCTGCAGCACGCCAACACACCACAGGATTCCCCGCAGTAGTCACCGAGAGGTCCTGACAGAGGCCAACCGGAACAACCGCGTACAGGCCACGAAAACGGACTCGTGTCAACCCGGCATCGCCCTCGTCGAGTTGAGGCCCTGGTACGAGGTTCTCGAAGGCGCGGGCGTTGAGGGGCGTGGAACCTCGAGAACAGGCGGGACGACATCCGCACCGTTGTATCGCTGCTTCAGCTGCACCCGGTCACGGCGTACGCACCCAAGACCTGACCACCCACTCCTGACGGACCCGTCCGAGTCAGTCTCGCGTTCGTGGTACGGGTCAGGTGGCCGCGCCTGGCCTTCCGCGTCAGCTTCCTCAGTACGGCGGCCGGGGCGGCACTGAATCTGGAAGAAGCCGGAGACCGCCTCGGGAAGCGGGCGTCAGCCCGGCGACTCGCTTCATGGAAGCTTCATGCGCTGAGCGGTACGTGCTTTATGGGGCGGCTGTTGTCTGGCGGTCATGCACGTACTCCTCGTCCCACCGGTGGACAGCGTTGATCACCCTGCTGTGCGGCACCTGACGACGGCGGTTGACACTGCGCTGTCCGGCTCAGTTGCGATCGGCGCGTTCCTTCGCCCGGGGTCGGCCAAGCACGCGGACTCCGCTGGGCAGGAGTGCGGCGATGACGCGCTGCATGAAGGAACCTCCGGTCTGTTCACCAGGGTGGGGGCAGCGGCGGCGTTGCTCGTTGGTCCGCCCCACAGCCGACGGTCGGCCGGCGCGGCCACGTCGGCGCCAGGGGGTTCCCGCGCATGAGCGCCGGATCGACCTGTTGGCGGCGATTGGCCCGGCCGAGCAGCGACTTGGCCGCTTGCGCTCCCCGATCGGCCTGGACCGCGCCCGCGCCCGCCCGAGGAGAGAGCGGTCTCCATTGCAGCGGGGTCCTGCGCGGGCCCGACCCGGCCTAGCGACGGCGCCGTGACGCACGCACATACGACCTGACTCGCACACAGAATGAAAAGGGGAACTGGAAATGAACCTGGGACGGAACATCTCGCGTCGAAGGATGATCGAAGGAGCATCGGCTGCGGCGCTTGTCACGGCTGCGGCGGCCACGGTGCCTGCTGCCATGGCCAGTCCAGAGTCGGCAGTGTCCGGGCCGGGGCTGCCGAAGGGCAACTGGCGTATCGATACCCACGCGCACTACAGCCCGGACGTCTACAACGACTACCTGCAGCGCTACGGTCTCCTCGGCGCCATCACCGGGGCGTACGGTCCCTGGTCGGTCGACCGGCACCTGGCCTTCATGGATCAGTATCGGATCCAGGCCAGCGTCCTGTCGTTCGGCGACCTCCAGGTCACCGTCGGCCCGGTCGACGACCGGCGTGCCACCGCCCGCGCGGTCAACGACTGGGCCCGCGACCTCGTGCAGACCCGTGGTGACCGGTTCGGGATCTTCGCGGTCACCCCGATGCCCGACATCGAGGGTTCGGTGGCCGAGGTGGACCGCGCACTCGGTGAACTGGATCTCGACGGCATCTGCCTGCTCACCAACTACAAGGGCACCTACCTGGGGGACCCTTCGTTCGCGCCTCTGTACGAGATCCTCAACGACCGCGGTGCCTACGTCTACGTCCACCCGACGGGTCCGGAGAACAACCCGGCTCCCAAGCTCTGCTTCGGCCCCGACATCCCGGCCGGGAACAACGTCTTCGAGTACAACTTCGATGCGACCCGCGCGATGACAAGCCTGATCTACAACGGTGTCCTGCGGGACTACCCGAACATCCGCTGGCACTTCACCCACAGCGGCGGGGCACTGCCGTTCCTGGCCTTCCGGCTCGCGACCCGGCACTCGGCCTTCCCGCCGTTCAACGAGGTGCTGCCCGAAGGCCCCCTCAAGTACATGAAGCGGATGTACTTCGACAACGCACAGGCGTTCACCGCCGCGCAGCTGCAGCCGCTGTCATCGCTGGTGCCCGACAGCCACATCATGTTCGGCAGCGACTGGCCGGCGACCCGGCATCTCTACGCGGCCGACAACGTCGAGACGATGCCCTTCCTCAAGGGCAGCCTGCCGAATCTCAAGGCAGGCGACCCCGAACCGACCGTCGACGAGATCTACAGCCGGCGCCAGCGGATCGCTCTCGAGCGGAACAACGCCCTGGAGCAGTTCCCGAAGCTGAAGGCGCGTATACGCCGCGCCGGCTCGCGCTGAGCCGCGACCGCGAGCCAAGTCCGCCGCCCGCTGCCCCGTCGACGGGGCAGCGGGCGGCGATCTGCGTAAAGGTCAGCGCGGCCGACGGAGGGGCCATCGACGGGAATCGACGTCGCTTGCGGGGCGAACGCGGCCCGCAGGACGGGGAAGCCGGTTTGCGCAGGTCCGCTTCGTCCGTGGCGGGTCGTCGCTCCTGCCGCAGCGAGACCACCGCGGCAATCCAAGCCCGGCTCCTGTGGGCGGTGCCGGGGCAAGCCAACCTTCTCGTGCATGCCAGGCCGTGCACCGGGCTGACGGCATCGGCGTGGAAGCCGTGAACGCCTTGGTGGCTTCAACCGTGTGTCTGCCACGGTCTCACTCTTGTGGTGTGTTCCACAGCTCCCGGCGTTCGGCCCATCGCGGTTCGCAGCGCACGAGGGGACACGTGGGGCCTTCGGCGTGACTCCGGGCGCCGCTGCAGGAATGGGCGCCGGCGGGAGGGCCGGCTTCATGGAAGCTTCATGCGCCGAGTCGTACGTGCCTTATGAGGCGGCTGTTGCCTGGAGGGCATGCAGGCCTTCCTCGTTCCGCCATCGACCGCCGTTGATCACCATGCTGTGCGGCACCTGACAACGGTCGCGCATACCGCGCTGTCCGGTTCCGTCGTGCTCGGCGCGCTCCTTCATCTGGAGTCGAGCGGGCACGTGGATCCGGTGGGGCACACGCTCAGCGAGTACGCGCTGCATGAAGGAACCGCCGGCCTGTTCACGGCTTGTGTGGGGGCAGCGGCGGCGGGGTCGGCGGCGTTGCTCGCGGGTCTGCTCCGGAGCCCATTGCCGACCGGCACTGCAGCACCGGTTGCCTTGAGCGTCGGCTGCGCCGGACTTGTGCTCAGTGCCGTCTTTCCCACCGATCCGAAGCACGGTGTCTCGTCGCTGGGCGGATTGGTGCACCGCTACGCGGCGGGAGCTTCGCTGGCCGCGCTTCCCGCGGCCGGTCTGCTGCTGGCCCGTGGTCTGCAGCGGCATCCTCCGCTGCGCGAAAGAGCCCGACGAGTACGGCATCTGTCCTGCGCGAGTTCGGCAGGAGTGCTGCTCTTCTTCGCCACCCACGTGAGCGCGGCCCGCCCGGTCACGCCGATGACCGGGCGGGTCTCCCGGCTGCTCGGGCTGACCGAGCGCACGGCACTGGGACTGGAAATGGCGCTGCTGTTGGCCATGGTGAACACGCTGCGGGGCGGGCGAGGTCGGTGACGATCATGCTCGCCGCCGTCCTGGCCGTCTTGGGCGCGTGCTGTTACGCGGTAGGTGCCAAGCTCCAGCACGAGGCCGTGCGGCCGCGGCGTGGAGACGCGAGCGCGTCCCCGTCACTTCGGGTCCTCGTGCGGTGTCCGCGCTGGTGGGCCGGACTGGCAGTGCTGGGGGTGGCCACCGCGCTGCATGTCGGTGCCCTGTGGCTTGCTCCGGTCACCGTGGTGCAGCCGCTGGGAGTGACCGCTGTCCTGGTGAGTGCGGTGTGGGGGCTGCGAGCACGCAGGGCTCACCTGACCACGACCATGGGACTCGCGCTCGTCGCCGTGGTCGCCGGGGCTGGGATGTTCGCTCTGCTCGCCGCGCGCGTCACCGAGCCCACGCAGGTAACGGCGGCGGCCCAACTGTGGGCGGGGCTGCTGGTCTCGCTGGCAGTCCTCGGCTGCAGTGGACTCGCGGTACTCCTGCGCGGTCGTGGACGGTTCCTGGTGCAGGCAGTCGGTGCCGGGATCGCGTACGGCTGTATGCCCGTGCTGATCCGGGCCGCAAGTGAGGAGTTCACGTCGAACGGCGTGAGCGCGGCGCTGGGCGGCACGCTCGGCGGCCTGACACTGGCCGGCCTCGCGGGCTGCTGGTTGTCCCAGCGTGCCCTGGCCGCCGGACCGCCGGAGGTCACTCTCGCCTGTCTCACCGTGGTCGACCCGTTCGTCGCCGTGGTGCTCGGCGTCGGCGTGCTCGGCGAAGCCCCCGGGCTGTCACTCGCAACCGTCGTCGCCGGACTGGCCTGCTGGACGCTCGCGGTCGTGGGTGTGCTGCAGCTCTCCCGTGCCACCCCCTTCCCTCATCTCACCCCAGGCCGGCAGTCGCCAGGCCGTTCCTCAACACGTCAGGAGTACGTCATGCACAATGCCCATCCCCGTCCGCAGACCATCGTGATCGGCGCCGACACCTTCCCGCCCGATGTCAACGGAGCGGCCAACTTCGCCCAGCGGCTCGCCGAGGGGCTCTCCGGCCGCGGCCACGACGTCCATGTGATCTGCCCGGCGACGGAGGCCGGTGCCGGGACCATCATGGAGAAGGGGATCACCGTGCACCGGCTGGCCTCCCACCGCACTCCGTTCCACCCCACCTTCCGCGTCTGCCTGCCCTGGCAGGTCGCCCGGTCCACCGCCCGGCTGCTGGAGGTAATCCGTCCCGACGTCGTGCACATCCAGTCCCACTTCGGCGTCTGCCGGAGCCTGGCGACCGCCGCGCGCCGACGGGGGATACCGGTGGTGGCCACGAACCACTTCATGCCGGAGAACCTCCTGGGCTACACCCGGCTTCCGGCCCGACTCGCGGGCGCGGCCTGCCGGTTCGCCTGGCGCGACCTGGTGCGCGTGTTCCATCGGGCCCGCGTGGTCACCGCGCCCACCCCCAGGGCCGTACAACTGCTGCACGACAACGGTCTGGCCTCCCCGGCCCAGGCCGTCTCCTGCGGACTCGACCTGGAACGCTTCGCACAGCCGACGAAGAACCATGACGAGGCGGGCACCCGCGTGCTGTTCGTCGGCCGGCTCGACGAGGAGAAGAACGTCCACGAACTGCTGCACGCACTGGCGCTCCTGCCCCGGCATCTCGATGTGCGAGGCGAAATCGTCGGTAAGGGCTCCTGCCGACGCGCACTGGAGGATCTGGCGGACGAGCTCGGCATCCGGGACCGGGTAACCTTCCACGGCCTCGTCAGTGACCAGGAAGTTCTGGACGCCTACGCCCGCTGTGACATCTTCTGCATGCCCGGCACCGCGGAGCTGCAGAGTCTGGCCACACTGGAAGCCATGGCCGCGGGCAAGCCCGTCGTCGCGGCCGACGCGATGGCCCTGCCTCACCTGGTCCACCCCGGCCGCAACGGCTACCTCTTCCCGCCCGGTGACGTGCGCGCCCTCGCCGACCGCCTCATGGAACTGCTCGACGACCCTGCGGCCCGGCGCCGGATGGGCGAGGCAGGCCGGGAGATCGTCACCGAGCACGACATCCACCGTACGCTGGCCACATTCGAGGCCCTCTACCTCCACGCCGCCGGTCACCCCGCGGCCAAGACGACCCTCCCCCTTCCCCTCCCCACCTCGGCGATGGAAAGCGAGCACGATGAGTACGCAGCGCGTTCTGGTCGTCGATGACGAACCCAAGATCCGCATGACCGTGCGCGGCTACCTGGAGGCGGACGGGTTCCACGTCGTCGAAGCCGCGGACGGACCATCCGCCCTGCAGGCGGTCACCCGTGACAGGCCGGACCTCGTGGTCCTCGATGTGATGCTCCCCGGGCTGGACGGATTTCAGGTCCTGCGCCGCATCCGGGAGGCGAGCCAGATCCCGGTCATCATGCTCACCGCCCGGGACGAGGAGGTCGACCGGCTGATCGGCTTCACCACCGGCAGCGACGACTACGTCACCAAGCCGTTCAGTCCCCGCGAACTGGCACTACGGGTACGCGCCATCCTGCGGCGCACCGACAGCCGCCCCGAGGCGGCACACGAGGACGCCGCGCTGCGCTTCGACGGGCTGACCGTCGATCCCGAGACACGGACCGTCCTCGTCGATGCCGACCGGACGGTGGAGCTGTCCGCTCTCGACTTCGATCTGCTGTTCGCGATGGCCCGAGCCCCTGGGAGGGTCTTCACCCGGCGCGGACTGCTGACCCACGTGTGGGGCGAGGACTTCTTCGGCGACGAGCGCGTCGTGGACGTACACATCCGCACTCTGCGGCGCGCACTGGGCGACGAGGCGAGCGCACCCCGTTTCGTCGGCACCGTCCGCACCATCGGCTACCGGTTCGTCGGGCGCCCCGCCTGACGGCCAGGAAGGACACCCAGCCATGCCACCCCCCGGCTTCCCGGCCTACCGCACATATCGTGCGCGGCTGCGCCGAGTCCAGCAGCGGATGTCGCTGCGCAACCGGCTGGTGCTCTCGCACGTCATGGTGCTCCTCCTGGCACTGGCGGCCATGGCGGCGATCAGTGCGCTGATCGAGGTGTGGCTCGGGCTGGACGACATCGAAGGCGACGTGGTCCTGCAGATCGGCCTTTTGTTCGGACTGGCCGCGGCTTTCCCGGCGTCCGTCGCTCTGTCCCGGTTTCTGCTGCGTCCCCTCGACAGGGTGCGCGCCGCCACGCGCCGGCTCGCCGAGGGACACTACGACGACATCCTCGAACTCCCCAGCGAGCCGGGCCTGGCCGCGCTGGTCGAAGACGTCAACACGCTGGCGGCAGCCCTCGCCGACACCCAACGCCGCCGCGCCCGGCTCATTTCCGAGGTCGCCCACGAGATGCGGACCCCCATCACCCTCCTACGCGGCCAGATCGAGGGCGTGGCCGACGGCATCTTCATCCCCGACGAGGCGATGTTCGCCTCCCTCGCCGACGACCTTCACCGGCTGCAACGCCTGGCGGGCGACCTCTCCAGCCTGTCCCGGTCGGAGGAGGCCGCCTTCGATCTTCACCGCAAGCCCACCGACGTGGCCACGCTGGCACGGGCCACAGCCGAGCGACTGCGCCCCCAGTACGACGACCAGACGGTAGCCCTTGCCGTGGACGCAGGCACACCAGTCGTCGCCTTCTGCGACCCGGACCGGGTCACCCAGGTCCTGGTGAACCTGCTCGGCAACGCACTGGCCGCATGTGATTCGCATGGGCACGTGGCGCTGTCCGTGCACACCGAACCGTCTCCCGGCCACCATGTGATCGTCCGCGTCATGGACGACGGCACCGGCATCGCCGAACACGACCTCGAGCGCATCTTCCACCGCTTCGAACGCCTCGAACATCCCGGCCGACCCGCTGCCGCCGGCGGCAGCGGCATCGGCCTGACCATCGCCCGGGGCATCGCCCGAGCCCACGGCGGAGACATCACCGCGGAATCCGCTGGGCTGGGCAAGGGAGCAACGTTCACCTTGCGCCTACCGCAGGAACCCGCCCCAGAGGGCGGCATGTCTCAGGATCCCGCTGACTCCATCGACCCACCGGCCCCGGAGCGGCGGTGATGAGCAGGTCGCGGTCGTGAAGGACGCCGAGCAGTGCGCTCAATGCACGTCGCCGACCTCCGCGACGGCGAGGGCACGTGTGTGGCTGCCGTGGCGTGTGACACGGCCAGTGTCCCGGGAATCGCTCGGTCCGCAGACCTTCCCCGTGCGCGGTCAGCAGACCCCACTGCGCGTGAGCGGGCGTCGGACGCTCCTCGGGCAGGGAGGTGTCCTGAGTTTGTACGACGACCAGCAGAGGAGCCGAGCGCCGACCCGGCTGAAGGCCATGGCCGTCGGCGTCAACAGTTTGGACCACGGAGTCCGTTGCGGCCGGCTGCAGCGCTTTTTCCCCGTGACCTTCCCCGTCACTCTGGGATCGGAAGCGGTCGGCATCGTCGACCGGGTCGGTGAGGGCGTCACCCGCATCTCGGTCGGGGACGGGGAGTGGACGCCAGCGTGGAGAGCCGGCTTCATGGAAGCTTCATACGCCCAGTGGTACGTGCTTTATGAGGCGGCTGTTGCCTGGAGGGCATGCAGGTCTTCCTCGTCCCGCCATCGACCGCCGTTGATCACCATGCTGTGCGGCACCTGACGACGGCGGTTGACATCGCACGGTCCGGGTCCGTCGGGCTCGGCGCGCTCCTTCATCTGGAGTCGAGCGGACACGTGGATCCGGTGGGACACACGCGAAGTGAGCACGCGCCGTATGAAGGAACCGCTGGCCTTTTCACGGCTGGTGCGGGGGCAGCGGCGGCGTTGCTCGCGGGTCCGCTCCACAGCCGACTGCCAGCAGCACCGGCTGCCTTGGGCGTCGGGCGCGCCGGACTCGCGCTCAGCCGTAGATCTGCTCGTGAGCCCGACGCCGTCGCCCGACCCGGACACGGCGGGGCGGAACTTCGAACTGACGCTCACCGGCCCCGAGGCCAAGTGGCCGATCGTCGGACTGTTCAGTTCCCGATCCATCCCTGGTAAGCCGTCTGGCCGAGGTGCGCTCGCCCATGGTCTCACCAGGTGGGCGAGGCGCAGGCGGCTCCATGGAGTCCGAGATGAACCGCGTAACGATCTGAAGGAACGTGAGAGTGGAACAGACCATGATGGCGGTCCGCCTGTTCGAGCATGGCGGGCCCGAGGTGCTCAAGTACATTGAGGCGCCGATTCCCGAGGTCGGCCCCGATGACATCCTGATGCGCGTGCATGCCACGGCTGTCAACAGCTGGGACCTGCGCTACCGCTCGGGCAACCTGCCGCAGCCCCTCCCAGGGCGGCCGCCGTGGCCTGTGCCGTTCCAGCTCGGCCGGGACGCGGCTGGTGAAATCGTCGCCACCGGCGAGAACGTCACCACGTGGCGCCCCGGCGACCGGGTGGTGCAGCTTCCGCACCCGCCGTGCCGTAACTGCGCCCTGTGCGTCCGCGGGCTCGAAAACCTGTGCATCGACACCGCCTACCCCGGACACCAAGTCTTCGGCGGATACGCCCAGTACGTTGTGCGTCGCCAGGACGCGATCCTGCCCATCCCCGACGGCGTCGACTTCGAGACAGCCGCAGCCACCATGTGGACCTACACCACCCCGCTCAACTGTGCGCGGCAGGCACCTGTCGGTCCCGGCGACACGGTGGTCATCACTGGTGCCAGCGGCGGGATGGCGATCGCCTGCGCACAACTGGCGAAGCTGAGCGGAGCCACCGTCATCGGCACGACCACCAAGCCGGACCGCGACGAAGCGCTCAGGAAGCTCGGCTACGACCACATCGTGCACTCCACCGATCCCCGACTGCCGGCACGGGTCAGGGAGCTGACGCGCGGTCTGGGCGCCGACGCCGTCTGGGACTGTGTCGGCGGCAACGACTTCTTCCAGCTCTCCCTTTCGTGCATACGCCTCGGCGGCACGGTCATCGTCCTGGGCACACCGACCGACCAGGGATCCCGGCTCGAGCTGGACGCACTCGCCCTCATTGGCGGGCAGGTGAGGATCGCCAGCGTACGCGGCGCGACCCTGCGGGACCAGCAGCTGTGCCTGGAACTGCTGGCGGACGGAAAGATCGACCCGATCATCGACCGGGCCTTTCCTCTGGCAGAGGCAGCCCAAGCCCACGCATACCTGGAAAGCCAACGACAGACCGGCAAAGTGCTTCTCCTGCCATGACACCCGGGTCGATTGCTGACGCCTGCGGAAGGCGCGTTGAGCACGCCGTCCTCGTCCCTGGCCGGAACTCCAGTGACTGGAGAGATGGGGGTCAAGGGGGCGCAGGTTGAATTCCTGTCGGCGTCAATCAGGAGGACAAGCCCGCCCGATTGACGCCGACAGGTGACTGTCCAAGACGCCCCGAGCCGCCCGCCGTCCTTGGCCATGCCTGGTCGCGGGGTTGACTCGGGGCGTTCGGTGTCGGGCCCCTAGCCCCGATGAGCTGCTGTCGCGCATGCAGAACATGTTCGACCTGAACCTCTTCGACAGAAGATCAAGAAGATCCTGTCGGAGTACTTCGCCGATACTTCTGGATCACCACCAGCGGCAATTTCTCCGACCACGCACTGACGAACGCCGTCCTCACCGGGGCGCGGGCCACATCCTGTTCTCCGTCGTCCATCCCTATTCGGACAACGTCACGGGGGCCGACTGGATCGAGAGGGCGCCCATCAGCGAACTCGACCGCCGCAAGATCGCACATGGCAACGCGTGCTCCCTGTTCGGCCTGGGCTGACGCGAGCTGAACGTGTCGTGTGATCGGAACGGTCGACCGGTGCATCGGGCAGGTGGGGGAGGGGCGGCAGGCGAGGGTCGCCGGTGGCGATGGGTTCACGGTGATCGCATCGGGGGGCGGGACCCTGCCGCACGTACCGCCGCCGGTGGCATCCCGCTGAGGTTGAACGGGGCTGCGGAGGGGGGCGGCCCGACTCGATGGTTGCGTATTTTGCCGGCGGTCCTGGTCCACGCGAACGGCTTCGGGGTCGCTCCTGGGTTGAAGGGAGCGCGAGTGCGGGTAAGAGAGGTTCTGTCAGTGGGCCTTGGGCGGGGTGAGTCCGCTCGCGAGTCCCTCCATCGGGTCCTGCACTATGTCGATGATGCTGGGCCCGGGCTGGGCCAGGACGTCGTCGAGTGTGGCCGGAAGGTCGGTGTCGCGGGTGACACGCGCTCCGTATCCACCGAGCATCCGTGCGAATGCGGCGAAGTCCGGGTTGTCGAGGAAGACGCCGGAATAGCGCTCGTCGTGGGCCAAGCGCTGCCGGTCGCGGGTGTTGCCGTAGGCGAAGTTGTTGACGACCAGATTGACCACGGGAATGCGCTCACGCACGCAGGTCTCGAAATCCTGGGCGACCATCCAGAAACTGCCGTCCCCGCTCAGCGCGACGACGCGTTCTTCCGGCCGGGCCAGTGCCATCCCCATCGCCGCGGGCAGGCCCCATGCCATCGCCCCGCCCGGAGAGCCGTAGTGGCTGCGTGCCCGGTCGAAGCCCACGTGACGCAGGATCCAGTGCCCGAAGGTGTGGACGTCCTGGATGAGGACCAGGCCGTCGCGGTCGGCGAGCCGCTGCACAACCTCCGCCGGTGCGGCGGAGGACACGGTCTCAGAGGGAGCCGGCAGCGGGGGCAGAGCGGCCGCGTCGGACGCGAGACCGACGCGGGGCGGGTATATCCGGCCGAGCTCGACCGGGGCGATATCGACGTGCACCAAGTCCGCCTCGGGCGGCACAAGTGTCCACCGCTTCGTGGTGAACTCGGAGAACCGGCATCCCAGAGCCACCACGAGGTCCGTGTCGCGCAACGCCTGCTCGGACTCATGAACCGCGTGGCGCCGCACATCGCGGACGACCCCCGCGAGATGGCACTCATCGACGCCCGCTGCACGGCGTTGTGAATGCGTACGCGAATTCCGTGCGCCATGAATCCAAATCGGCGTTCCGTGGCGCTACAAAGTAAATTCGTGCACCTTCCGGTCAATTGGGACCGTAAACGTAATGAACACCACCTCCATGTTTGCAATCCCAACGCAAATTTGTTCTTGAATCTTTAAGGATGCTGGGTATTGTCGGCCGCATGGCTCACAAGATCCAGCGGTGGAGACACCGGCTGCTCGACCTTGCCGAACTGGTGCGCGCCCCCGCGGCTCTCAGTGTCCCCGGCGACGTGCTCGTCGGGGCCGTCGCGAGCGGGCGGCCGCTCGGCCCGCGCACGCTGGGCACCATGGGCTCGTCCGTCTGTCTCTACTGGGCGGGCATGGCCCTCAACGACTACGCCGACGCCACTCTGGACGCCGTCGAACGACCGGGGCGGCCGATTCCTTCCGGCCGAATACCCCGCCGCACCGCCTTCACCACCGCATCGGCCCTGACCGCCGCGGGACTCGGGCTCGCCGCCCTCTCGGGCGGACGGCGGGCCCTGCGCACAGCGGTGCCCCTCGCGGGTCTGGTGTGGGCGTACGACCTCGCCCTCAAGAACACTCCCGCCGGACCCGCCGCGATGGCCGGGACTCGTGTCCTGGACGTCCTGGCCGGGGCGCGCACCCCGACACCCGCGCTGCCCGCGGCCTTCGTGGTGGGTCTGCACACCTACACGGTCACGACGCTGAGCCGCCACGAGACGACTGGCGCCCCCGCCGCCGTGCCGGCCGTATCGCTCGCCGCCAGCACGGTGGCGAGTCTCTGCGCGGCGGTCACGGCCCCTACGGCCGGGCGGACCTCACGCCTCGGTGCCGCCGCGGGAGCGGTCGGTTATCTCGTCACCTTCGGGTCCGCACAGGTCCGCGCCCTGGGCGAACCCTCCGCACCGAACATCCAACGGGCCGTCGGCGCAGGCATCCTCGGGCTGATGCCACTGCAGGCCGCGCTGACCGCGGGCGCCGGCGCTCCCCGGGCCGCCGCCCTGCTGGCGGCCGCCCACCCGATCGCGCGCCAACTGGCGCGGAAAGTGTCGCCGACATGAGCACCCACGGCGCAGGCGGGGTGCCGCGCCCGGACGTCACGGACCTGCGTTTCGGCTACGGCACGAACGGTTTCACCAACCACCGTCTGGACGATGTGCTCCGGGTGCTGGCCGACCTCGGCTATGACGGTGTCGCGCTCACGCTCGACCACGGCCATCTCGACCCGTACGCCGACGATCTGCCGCGGCGAGTGGACCGGCTGGCCCGTTCCTTGGACGACCTCGGGCTGTCCGTGACCGTCGAGACAGGCGCGCCGTATCTCCTCGATCCCTGGCACAAGCACATCCCCACTCTCATGTCGGAGTCCGGCACCGAGCGGCGGGTGGACCTGCTGCGGCGCGCGATCCGGATCGCCGCCGACCTCGGGTCGCCCACGGTCCAGGTGTGCAGCGGTCCGCCTCCGGCCGGTCTCGCGGAGGAGCTCGCCTGGAAGCGTCTGGCGATGGGCTGCGAGGCGGTGCTGGAGACTGCGACGGAGTTCGGGGTCATGCTGGGCTTCGAGCCGGAGCCGTACATGTTCGTCGACACCGTCGAGCGGTGCCTGAAGTTGAGGGAACTCCTCGGCGGGCACGAGCGGTTCGGCATCACCTTCGACGTCGGCCACGCCCACTGTGTGGAGGACGCCCCGGTGCTCGACTGCCTGCGGCACGCCGCGCCGCACCTTGTGAACGTGCAGGTCGAGGACATGCTGCGCGGTGTCCACGAACACCTCGAACTCGGCCGGGGCGAGATCGACTTCCCGCCCCTGCTCGCCGAACTCGCCGCGCACGGACACCGCGGACTCGTCTCGGTCGAGATCCAGGGCAGCTCGCTCGACGCGCCCGAAGTGGCCCGCCGCTCCCTGGACTTCCTGCGCACCGCTCTGGCTGCCGGTACCGGTGCCGGCAGCACGCGTTCCTGATCCGCGCTCCCTGCCGCGGAGTTCGGCTACACCCAGTCACCCCACCCCCCAACTCCCCTCGGCCCGGTGCGCGAAGGCACACCGTCCACCGTTCGGGAGACGCACCAGGAGGTGCACCTTGCCCGACCGGCCGACTCCACTCACCCTCCCGGACCTCGCCCCCGATGCGCGGGCCTGGCTCGACACCGCCACCGCGCGCATCGCCTCCGACCCGCACGCCGTTCGAGCGGCCTTCCCGGCCGCCGCCAGGCGCTGCGGCAAGGCGCTGGCCGACCAGGTGCGGGCCGCGCTCCTGCTCGCCCTTCCCCTGCGGGGCTCCGACCTCGCGGCCGAGGTCACCGGCCTCTACCGGCACGGGGACGCCACCGAGCAGCGGGCCGTGCTGTACGCCCTGCCCCTGCTCGACGCCGCCGACCCCGACCTCGGCGACCGCGCCCTGCCCGTCACCCGCGAGGCCCTGCGCAGCAACGACACCATCCTCGTCGAAACTGCCCTGGGCCCCTACGCGGCCCGGCACTTGGACGCCGACGCCTTCCGCCAGGCCGTACTGAAGTGCGTGTTCTGCGAGATCCCGCTCGACCGGATCAGCGGACTCGCCGAACGCATGGACCCCGAACTCATCCGCATGCTCACCGACTTCGCCCGGGAGCGGATCGCCGCGGGCCGCCCCGACCCGACCGACATCACCTCCCTGACCGGCCCGACACCCCAAGCGCCCCCGAGAGACGAGCGCGTATCCGAAGGAGCCGCGTGATGCGCATCTTCGACCCGCACATCCACATGACGTCCCGCACCACCGACGACTACGAGGCTATGTACGCGGCCGGGGTCCGCGCCCTGGTGGAGCCGGCGTTCTGGCTCGGCCAGCCGCGCACGACCGTCGGCGCGTTCACCGACTACTTCGACTCGCTGCTGGGCTGGGAGCCGTTCCGCGCGGCCCAGTTCGGCATCCAGCACTTCTGCACGATCGCCCTCAACCCCAAAGAGGCCAACGACCCACGCTGTCTGCCCGTCCTGGACGAGCTGCCGCGCTATCTCGCCAAGGACCGGGTCGTCGCGGTCGGCGAGATCGGCTACGACTCGATGACGAAGGAGGAGGACGAGGCACTGGCACACCAGCTGGAGCTGGCGATCGAGCACGAACTGCCGGTGCTCGTGCACACTCCGCACCGCGACAAGGCCGCCGGCACCCGCCGAACCCTTGATGTCGTCCGCGAGTCCGGCATCGCGCCCGAGCACGTCCTCGTCGACCATCTCAACGAGCTGACCGTCGCCATGGTCAAGGAGCGCGGCAGCTGGATGGGCTTCTCGATCTACCCGAAGACCAAGATGAGCGAGGACCGGATGGTCCGGATCCTGCGGGAGTACGGAACCGAACGGGTTCTCGTCAACTCGGCTGCCGACTGGGGTCGCAGCGACCCCCTCAAGACCCGCAAGACCGCCGACGCGATGCTCGCCGACGGCTCCTTCGACCAGGATGCCGTGGACGAGGTGATGTGGCGTAACCCGGTCGCCTTCTACGGGCAGAGCGGCCGTCTCGACCTGGACGACGTGCCGAAACCCGACGACTCGGGGCTCTTCGAGGGCAACTCCGTGCGACGCGGCGGAGAGTGACGAACCGTCATGCGATTGCACCACCGGGACGGTACGACCGTCCACCTCGCCTACTGCAGCAACGTGCACACCGCCGAGACCCTCGACGGCGTAGTCGCCCAACTCGCCGAGTACGCCGAGCCGGTGCGCAAGGAACTCGGCGCCGACCTCCTCGGCATCGGCCTGTGGCTCGCCCACGACGTCGTCACCGAACTCGACGACCATCCCGCAGCCCTCACCCGCCTCCGCGACGAACTGGCCCTGCGCGGCCTGGAGACCGTCACCCTCAACGCCTTCCCCTACGAGGGCTTCCACCGCGAGGTCGTCAAGAAGGACGTCTACCTGCCGGACTGGGCGGACGACAGACGCCTCGACTACACCCTGGCCTGCGCACGAGTCCTGGCCGCTCTCCTCCCGGACGACGCTGTACGCGGGTCCGTGTCGACCCTGCCGCTCGCCTGGCGCGCTCCCTGGCCGCGCGCACGGTGGGAGCGGGCCCACCGGTCCCTGGACCGGCTCACGACAGGCCTCGCCGCCCTGCACCGGGAGACCGGGCGCCGGGTCCAGGTGGCGTTCGAGCCGGAGCCGGGGTGCGTGGTGGAGAACACCACTCAGGCCGTAAGGGAGTTGGGCGGACTCGATCCCGACTGGCTCGGTGTCTGCCTGGACACCTGCCACCTCGCCGTCCAGTTCGAGGAACCGGCGGCGGCTCTCGCCCGGTTGGCGGACGCCGGGCTGCCGGTGGTCAAGGTGCAGGCCTCGGCCGCTCTCCAGGCCGACGTCCCGGCCGACCCCGCGGCCCGGGCGGCGCTCGCGGGCTTCGCCGAGCAACGCTTCCTGCACCAGACCCGGGCACACACGGCCAACGGCGTACGCAGTGTCGACGACCTCCCCCAGGCCCTGGCCGGTGAACTGCCCGACGACGCGCCCTGGCGGGTCCACTTCCACGCCCCCTTGCACGCAGCCGCCGAGCCCCCACTGCGTACGACCGTGCCCGTGCTCTCGGACGTCCTGCAAAGACTGCTCGGCGGGCCCGAGGCGCTGTGCGACCACATCGAGGTCGAGACATACACCTGGAACGTGCTGCCGCCCGGGTTGCGACCCACGGATCCGGCCGGGCTCGCCACCGGCCTTGCCGCCGAACTGGCCTGGACCCACCAGGAGTTGACAGCACTCGGTCTGACGCCCGGCCCTCTGAGCAAGGAGACCTCCGCATGACTGCCCCCGCCAAGCCTCTCGTGGTCCTGGACATCGTGGGCCTCACGCCCCGGCTGCTCAAGCACATGCCCGCGGTTGCCGCGCTCGCCGACCGCGGTTTCCAAGCCCGCCTGGGCACCGTCTTGCCCGCAGTGACCTGCTCGGTCCAGTCGACCTTCCTCACCGGCGCCCTGCCCCGAGAGCACGGAATCGTCGGCAACGGCTGGTACTTCCGCGACGTCGGCGACGTACTCCTGTGGCGGCAGCACAACCACCTCGTCGGCGGGGAGAAGCTGTGGCACACCGCCCGGCGCTCACGCCCCGACTTCAAGGTCGCCAACATCTGCTGGTGGTACGCCATGGGCGCGGACGTCGACTTCACCGTCACCCCACGGCCGATCTACTACTCGGACGGCCGCAAGGAGCCGGACTGCTACACATATCCGCCCTCCCTGCACGACGAACTCACCGACCGTCTGGGCCCGTTCCCCCTGTTCACCTACTGGGGCCCGAACGCCGGTCTCCCCTCCAGCCAGTGGATCCTCGGTGCCGCCCGCCAACTCTTCGACGAGCACCGGCCCGACCTCAGCCTCGTCTACCTCCCGCACCTCGACTACGAGCCGCAGCGCACCGGTCCCGACTCGCCCGAGACCGCTCGCGCGGCACGCCAACTCGACGACGCCATCCGCCCGTTGATCGACCACCTGCTCGCCGCGGGCGCCACCGTCGTAGCCCTCAGCGAGTACGGCATCGCACCAGCGGACCACCCGGTGGACATCAACCGCGCACTGCGCGAGGCAGGTCTTCTGGAGGTCTACACACAGGACGGCATGGAGTACCTGGACCCGTGGACCTCGCGCGCCTTCGCCGTCGCCGACCACCAGATCGCCCATGTCTACGTCCGGGACCCGGCCGACCTCGCGAAGGCCACCGAGATCGTCGCGGGCCTCGACGGCGTCGCCGAACTCCTCGACGAGGACGGCAAATCGGCCCACGGGCTGGACCACGAGCGCTCCGGCGAATTCGTCGCGGTAGCCGAGCCCGGCGCCTGGTTCACCTACTACTACTGGCTGGACGACGACCGCGCCCCGGACTTCGCCCGGCAGGTCGAGATCCACCGCAAACCCGGCTACGACCCGGCAGAGCTGCTCTACGACCCCGATGTCCCGGCCCTGAAACTGCGCGCCGCGGCCCAGATCGCCCGCAAGAAACTCGGGTTCCGCTACCGCATCCGCACCGTCCCGCTGGACCCGTCCGGGGTGCGCGGGACCCACGGCAGGCTCCCCGACAACCCCGAGTACGGTCCGGTCCTCCTGTGCTCCGAACCCGCCCTTCGCCAAGGCGAGTTCGCGGCCACAGAAGTCAAAGACCTGCTGCTGCGCCTCGCCGACCTTCCCGCTTCCACCGGCGCCACCGCCCGGGACACCGCCGACAAGGGAGACGTTGACCGTGTCTGAGACCGCCCTGCCCACACTCCCCATGGACCGCACCACCCTGCTCGACCCGCCCACCGCATACGCCCGGCTGCGCGAGGAGAGCCCCGTGAGCCGCATCGCTGTGTGGGGCGGCAACACACCCTGGCTGGTCACCCGGCACGAGGACGCTCGCGCCGTCCTCGCCGACCCGCGCTTCAGCTCCGAGAACATCCGCGAAAACTTCCCCGGCCTGCAGCCGACCCCGCCGCCACGCACCCCCGGCCAGCTCTTCGCCATGGACCCGCCCGACCACACACGGCTGCGCCGAATGCTCATCCCCGACTTCACCTTCCGCCGCGTCGAGGAACTGCGTCCGGTGATCCGGACACTGACCGACTCACTGATCGACGACCTGATGGCGAAGGAGCCGTCCCGCGCCGACCTGGTGGAGCACTTCACGCTGCCGCTGCCCCTGCAGGTCATCTGCGAACTGCTCGGCGTGCCCTACGTCGACCGGGAGTTCATCCACCGGCAGGCGGCCGCGTTCGCCACCGTCACAGACGGGCCCGAGGCAATGCGCGCGGGCTGGGCCGCGCTGTTCGGCTACCTCTCCGAGCTGCTGGCCGCCAAGACCGCCGACCCCGGCGACGATCTGATGAGCCGGCTCGCGACGGACCGTGTGGCCACCGGCGAGGCAACCGCGGCTGAGGCGGCAGGCATGCTGGTGCAACTCCTCATCGCGGGCCACGAGACGACCGCGAGCATGCTGTCGCTCGGAGCGGTGACACTCCTGACCCACCCCGGCCAACTGACCGCACTGCGCGCCGACCCGGCGCTGGTGCCGGGCGCGGTGGAGGAACTGCTGCGCTACCTGACCGTGGTCCACATCGGCATGCGCCGGATCGCCCTGGAGGACGTCGAGGTGGGCGGCGTCACCATACGGGCCGGCGAAGGGGTGGTCGTCTCACTCCAGGCCGCAAACCGCGACCCGCGAGCCTTCCCGGACCCGGACACCTTCGACATCACCCGCGATGCCCAGCACCACCTGTCGTTCGGCCACGGCCCGCACCACTGCCTGGGCCAGTCGCTGGCCCGCGCCGAACTCCAGATCGCCCTGCCCGCGCTGTTCCAGCGGCTGCCGGAACTGCGTCTGGCCGTGCCCGCGGAGGAGTTCGCCCTGCACGGCAGGGCCATCCACGGCGTAAGTGAACTGCTCGTCACCTGGTGAGAGCGGAGTAGCGGTCGAGGGAGGCCGGGCTCGCTGGCCTCTCTCGACCGTCTCCACGTGATTGGGTTCGGTCAGCAAGACGGTCCTAGCTTCTTGCTCGGGTTGAGCGAGCGATTCGTGGGGTTGGTTCGCCTGGGGGCGTCGAGTGTCACGCGGGCGATGCGCTTCTCGTTGACTCGCAGGCTCTTGTGTCCTGCGCCGGAGATCCGTCAACGGCTCCGGGGAGGGGCGGAGCCGTTGGCACGAGGTCACGACGGCGGCCGCCACGCGAATGTCCTTCGGCATGCCGCAACGATGGTGTCCCCACCGGGAGGGGTCCCGGAGGGGACGGCTGACGATCCCGTGCATGACCCGGCGCGGATCGCTTCGGACCGCCGGACCGCAGCACAGGGAGAGGCATGATGACCGGTTCATCGGACGACGTCCACCGGCTGGACCCGCCTCCGGACGAGCGCCCCGTACACGTCAACGCGGCCGCCACGCTGCTGATCCTTTCCGCACTGATCGCCGGCTCCATCGCTTTGGACGACCCGGAGATGACGCAGTTCGTGTACCTGCTCTTCTTCGTCACCATCGGTGCGGCCATCCGCTTCTGCAGGGGCGGACGCACAGCCCGCATCACGGCGACGGTGGCGGCCGCGCTGTTGTTTCTCTATCTGGGCCCGCACGTGGTGTGGGGGTTGCTGGACCCAGGTGGCTTGTATCAGCCGGAGTACGCGGTACGGGCCATCCTCGCCGTCATCGCCTCCGGCACCGGCGTAAGCCTCCTCTACGTACCGCGTAGCCGCGCCTACTTCGGCGCACACAGGCACCAGTCAGTTCGGTGACGCCTGCGTGGGCGACGACTGGGGGAGGAGAGCGTCGAGGTCGTGATTTCGGCGGACGGCAGTGTGGAAGTGCACGTCCAGGGTGTCGCCGGGACACGGTGCGTGGCGGACACCGACGAGTTGGTCCGGCTGCTCGGCGGGAGTGTGGAGCACCAGGAGCTCACCGAGGAGGCGTATCAGCAGGACGCGGCCGAGGAGCAGGACCGCCTGTGGCAGGAGAGGTGGCCGAGGCGGCATGGCGGGTGCGGCGTGCGTCGGGTCGCTCATCCTGATCCCCCGGTCTCGGCCATGGAACGGGTCCGGTGCCCGCATGGTGTGGCTCCATTCCTGGGAGGGCTCGCGGGGGCCGGGGGTATCAGGAGGCGAGGTACTCCCACTTCTGGGTCTTCGCACACTCTCCGAACCCGAAGCGCCTCGCTGCCGGGCCGATGGCCTTGGCTGCGTCCTCGTTGACGCCCATCTGCAGGGCCAGCACCAGGTCCATACCGAGCCGGTAGTTCTGCAACTGGCCCCTCAGATCGTCCAGGCCGGTGATGTAGTCGCCGACCTTGTCCAGCCAGCTGTCCAGTTCTGCCCGACCCGCTTCCGGCTCGGGCATCTTGCGAACCTGGTCGCGCAGAGTTTTCAGGAGGGCCACCCGTTCACGCAGTTTTGACGTGTCGCCGGCACCGAGGCCCTCTCCGTACGCCAAGTCACCCGCGAACCGCTTGTTGATCGTGCGGCATGTGTCGTCGGCGTTCTGGATCAGTTGCTGCTTCGGCGAGCCGGGAGAGGAGGAGCAGTCGGCGACGGCCGACACCACGAGTCCCATGACGGCGGCGACCACACTCATCACCTTTGGCATGTCTATGCAATGGCGCGCCCCCTTCGGGAGGGGTCCCGGATCGGGCACCGGATGCTATTGGCGTGAACACGACGCGGATGACTCGGACCACTGCCCGCCCTGCTGCAAACGTGGCCGCGGCCTCACGCCGGATTGCCGCGCGTGTTCGGCCGTACACGTTCGGGCGCGCAACTATCGAGAGGGAGACCACAGTGAAGTGGGCAGTTCGGCGGCCGCACGTCAGTCCTGGTCGGGTCGTGCGACTTCACCGACACAGCGAATCAGGACCGGGTCCTGCTCAACCTGATGAACATGTCGCTGCCGGCCCACCTCGGGGCGACCAGGCAGGGACGAGCAGAAGGTCCCCGGGGATCGGATCGGTCGTCTCGCCTGTCTCGTGGACGGTTATGGTGCCGGACCGCAGCGGAGCGCGTGCGGAGCGCGGGTCCCCTTCTGGTTCACTGCCTCAGCTTCGCGGTGCGCTCGAGCCGTCCATTACGGGCGATCGCGGCGGCGGAGAGGATCCGAGAGGCGAACTCCTCACCTGTCACCGCGGCATACCCACGGCGACGCCAACCTGACCGAGCCCATCGCTGCGTCACCGCTGGGGCTCCGCATTCGCTACTCCTCAACTCCTTTTCCACGTATGCAGCGTTGTTCGGCAGAAGGACTCGAGTTCCGCTGATTGTTTTCTGGCCACATCGGTCACCAGTCATCCGCTTCCGGGCGGGAGAGCTCTTCCATGGAGGGTCCGTGGGTGAAGACCTGGGGTTCGAGAAACTCCTGGACGACGAGGAAGGATTCTTCGCGCACCTGTTCGCGCGGTCACCGAAGGGAGCCGGCCGCGATCCCTTGTACGGCCCCGACCTTCCCGTGGTGCTGCTCACCGGCGGCCCCGGCATGGGCAAGGGGCGGCTGCTGCGCGTGGTGCGGGACCGTTTCGCCCCTAAGGTGCCGGTGATCCATCTGGACTGCGCCTCCCCGATGTACGCGGGCCGGGCCCGGCCGGAGCGAGGCGCCCGCTCGGACATCACCGAGGCTCTCTTCGAGATCGCCCGGCGGCTGTGCACCTGGCGCGGGACAGGCGGCTCGTTCGCCTTCCCACGGCTCTTCGCGGGCCTCGCGATGATCGCCACCAACGTCAGGGCGGGCACCCCCGCGGCGATCGCGACGGAGGTCCAGCGGTACCAGGAACTGCCCCAGCGGGGGCGCCTCCACAGCCTGGGCACGGGCGACGTCTGGCGGGGCGTGCTCCGCGGCACCATCCGCAACCTGCTGGGGATCCTGGCCGGGCAGATGCTCGGCCCCTACCCGGCGGCCGCGGGCACCGCGCTGCTGGACGCCCTCTTCGAGAGCCTGGCGCCCCGGGGGAGAGCGGAACTGGAACGGATCTACGGCGCGTATCCCAGCGCCGGCGGTCAGCGCGAGCACGGGCTGCTCGATCTCGCCATCGACTTCAAGAAGGGCGGCGAGGACCGCAAGCTCGCGGAGAACTTCCTCTTCCGGGCCCTGCGCGAGGACCTTGAGGCGTCGTACACCGGGGCATTCGGCTGGCTGAGCCGGGTCGGCCGTCCGGGGCTGCTGCTGGACCACGCCGAGACGCCCCTGGGGGAGCGGCTGCTGAGCGCCGTACTCATCGACCGCCGGCGCGGGCAGTGCGACCGCGTGGTGATCGTGGGCACGGCGCGACGGGAGGACGGCGGTACCTTCCTGCACGGCGGCCTGCCTGCCCGGGTTCCCCCGGCGGAGTTCCGGCCCGCCGACGGCGGCCCTCCCGCATGGTCTCGGTCCACGCTGTCGGGAAGGGACGGGGCACCGCTGGCCGAGGGGGTGCTCCTGCTGCGCATGCCCTTGCTCACCGACGACCAGCTCACCAAGGAGACCCAGCGAAGACAGCAGCGCGGGGAACCGGAGGGCGGCGCCAACCGCCGTCGTATCGATGCCGCCGTGGCCCGGCTGAGCGGCGGACGGCCGCACACGGTGATCCGGCTGGCCACCGCTGCCGCCGCCTTCCGTATGCCGGCCGACGCCAACGACCGGGACCTCCTGGACGCCCCGTTCCAGGTCCCCGGAGGCGCCCCCGAGCGGCCGGTGGCGGACGTACTGCTGAAGGAGCTGGTCCTGGACCAGCCGCCGGTGCGGCTGCCGGACGTACACCACGACCAGTGGCTCGATCTGCTCACCCACCTGTCGGTGGCGCACGACGAGGAGTGCGCGGACGTCCTGCTTCGCCACCATCAGGCGGGCCACGTCCATCACTTGACGGCGCATCAGGTCTCCCGGCATCTCGCCGACACCGGATGGCCAAGCTGCGAACGGCACTTCATCGGGGACTTCGGACTGCGCCAGCTGCTGGTGCACCGGCTGTACGGCCTCAGCCCCGGCGGCGGCGCCTGGTACGCCGACCATCACCTGCTGCGGGACCACTACGCGGGACGCGCGGCCGACGAGGGGGCGCCGAGCGGCGGGGCGTTCCGTTCGGTCACGACGCACCGGATGAACCACCACCTGGTCTCCGGCGGCGTGGACGACGTGGTCCGCCATCTGGCCACAACGCTGCCCGGTCGCCCCCGCGAGTGGTGCGCGGATCTGCTGGAGACCGCCCAGGCACCGTATCCGGGCGGCGCGGACGCCCGGCGGGAGCGTGCCCAGGGCCTGGTGCCGGTGGACGGACCCGCGCTGCGCCGCACCGTCGACCAGCTACTGCACGCGGTGTGGCTGTGCGAGGAGCGGACCAGATCGACCGGCGAGACGGCCGAAACCCTGTCCACACTGCTGACCCGACTCGTGGGCATGGACTTCGACGGCGCCGGACAACTCGACCCGACCGCCACGGAATGGAAAGCCCTGGCGGCGAACGAGCAGCCACTGCTGCGCTGCACCTGTACCCCACGGCTCGGGCAAGGGAGGTAACGGGGATGCCCAGATGGAAGAAGATCCTCATCGCGGTGCTGGTCCTGGGGCTGATCGTGGCGCTCGGCTTCACCGCCTGCGAACTCTCCCAGCGGGAGGACACCTGCGCCGACGGCGTCGTACGGAACAGCGGCGAGTGCATAGGCGTCAACGGCGAGGGCTACGACTTCGGTACCCCCGAGATCAAGGACGTGGCCCGGGCCATCGCCCAGGAGAACAAAAGGATCGACGACCAGCCCCGCGTCACGGTTGCGATGATGCTGCCGCTCCAGTCGAATCAGGCGGCGCTGCGCCGGCAGATGCGCAGCGACCTCCAGGGTGCGTATCTGGGGCAACGGCAAGCCAACGAGGGCGAGGGGGAACCGCCCAAGATCCGGCTGGTGCTGGCCAACCCCGGGCGGAACTACCGGCAGCAGGAGAAGGTCGTGGACACCCTGCTGCGGATGGCCGACTCACCGGAGGACCGGCTGCGCGCCGTCACAGGCTTCAACCTCAGCCTCAACGCCACGGAGGAAGCAGTCAAGCGTCTGACGGAACACAAGGTCCCAGTGCTCGCGTCCCGGATCAGCGGGGACCAGATCGCCAACGAGGAGGGGCTGGACGGGATGGCCCAGCTGCGGTTCCCCGGCCTGGCCCGGATCATCCCCACCAACCACGACGCGGCCCAGGCGCTGGCCAACTTCAACGGCGAACGGGGCCGGGAGAACCTCAAGACGGTACTGGTCTACGACAGGCGCCCCGACAGCTACAACGAGTCTCTGGCGAAGGCGTTCAGCGGGATCAAGGAGAACGGCCCGCCCGGTCCCGCCGCGATGTCCTTCGAGTCCCCGGCGATCGACGAGCCGGGCTCGACCGGCAACCAGTTCACGCAGACGGCCAACAACATCTGCGACTCCGAGGCCGACACCGTCTACTTTGCGGGGCGCACGCTGCACCTGCGGATCTTCGCGCTCAAGCTGGCCCAGGTGGGCTGCAAGGAACGGCACTACACCATCGTCAGCGGCTCCGACGCCGCCTCGCTGCGGCAGGCCATGACAGAGAAAGACTGGGGACAGCTGCGCGGCGAGGACGGCCACGCGAAGGTAACGGTGCAGTACGCCGCCCCCGCGCACCCGGACGCTTGGAATGCCGAGCTGGCCCGCTGGAACAAGAAGTGGGACATGGACCACAATCGCAAGCCCACCAGCGAGGAGCTCCCCCAGTACCTCGCCGAGCCCAAGACTGCCCTGGACACCCTGAAGAAGCGCATCGAGTCCACGCACAGTGAGGGGACGAACCTCGGCTCCGCCCCGAACCTGGAGGACTCCCGGACGATGCTCGTGTATGACGGCCTCACCACCATTGGCAAGGCTCTGCACCAGGTGGAGAGCGGCGGCGCCGAGGCGGTGCCCGGCCGTGAGGACGTCGGCAGGCAGTGGTCGCTGCTCCAGTCCCGCCACCGGGTGCAGGGCACGAGCGGTCTGATATGCCTGACCAGCGGCGGGAACGCGTACGACAAGCCGGCCGCGGTCGTCGAGCTGGAACCCGGCCAGGCGGGCCACGGCAAGCTGAAGTTCGTCGGCTTGGGCTGGCCCACCGGCCGGGAACAGCCGAAGAACTGTGTGATCCCCAGCAACACTTCCTGACAGGTGTTTCGCAACTGCTGGTCATGAGTGAACGGAACAGCGAAGGTCCCGACCACTGATCGGTCGGTAACGTTCTGACCTGCGGCGGAGTGGTCTGTTCATGGGATACGAACAGGCGTGGAAGGAGTCAGGAGCGTTGGTCGGCTCCGCCGGGGGTGAGGGCCGATTGAGGGTCCAACTGCTGGAGTTCGGCGAGCAACCCGCTCTGGCCAGTGATCAATTCGGTCAGGATCCGGCGGGCCGCACGCAGGAGCTCGGCCACATCGCCGCCGGCCAGGGCATAGCTGACGGTAGAGCCCTCCCGGATGGACACCACGATCCCGGAGCGGCGCAGTACGGCCAGCTGCTGGGAGAGACTGGACGGTTCGATCTCGATCTCGCTCAGCAGGTCGCGTACGGGGACGGGTCCGTTTTGCAGCAGTTCCAGGACCCGGATGCGCACCGGGTGTCCGAGCATCCGGAAGAACTCGGCCTTGGCCTGGTAGAGGGGGACCTGCATGGTCAATCGCTCCCTGCCGCATTCGACGGGCTGCATCCGGGCGCGGTGGCCCTGTACGTGCCACCGCAGGCGGTCTCGATGACCGATCCTGGTGCATCCGGCCCCGCACGCCCACGGGATTGGTCTGATCTCAATGTGCCCAGTTGAAGAAATCTTCAAGTCGTGGGCGTGCGGGGCCATGGAGCACGCGGTTTTCTACACGTCCAGTTGGGTCTCGACGCTCTTGAGCTGGTGGCGGGCCATTGCGAGGTTCGATTTCTTCTTGTCGAGCACGAGGTAGAGGAACAAGCCGTTGCCGCCACGGCCCTTGAGCGGCCGGAGGATGTGGTACTGGCTGCCGAGTGTGATCAGGATGTCCTCGATCTCACCCTTGAGTCCGAGGTGTTCCATGGTGCGGGTCTTGGCTCGGATCACGTCCGTGTTGCCCGCTGCCGCAACAGTCAGGTCGAGGTCCTTGCTGCCCCCCAGAGTGCCCAGCGCCATACCGCTGGTGTAGTCGACCAGAGCAGTTCCTAACGCGCCCTCGATCGAAGCCATGATCTCCTTCAGGCAGATCTCCACATTGCTCATACCGACGTCTCCTCCTTGTCATTGCGAGGCTCGGGCACTGCCCTCCTCGCCGATGCCCCGGACCCTACGTAGTGCCGCGGGCCGGCAGCTCTGCTGTTCCTGTACTGACTGAGGGAGCCCTGAAGAGTCGGATGATGCGATGTCTGCGACCGCTCATGCTCGGCGAATGACAACTGCTGCCGCGGAGGCCGAGGCAGGCGCCGTGAGCCGTGGTGGCTGCTGGCCGCCACCGCCAAACGGGAGGAATACTTCATCGGCGATGCGCACCATGGCCCCTGGATGAGGCGCACGATCTGCTCCGTCTGCTGCAGGCGACCGCCGGGGAGGACGGGCCCCTGTCGCCGGAGGCGGACCGGTGGGCGCAGGAGCTCGCCGCCCGCATTCCGCCGGGGAGCTGAGCGCGGCCGCGCCAGCGGCACGGTCAGTACGTGGGCAAATGGCCCACCGCAAGTGGGTGTAAGTGGCCCAGGTGTTTGGGCGGCTTCCCTCCTAGGATCGGAAACGTGATCACAACGGCACCTGTCAGCCGTCCTTTCGTCTGCTGCTGTGTGCGGTGGCGGACACGGGCGTACGGCGCTGGGATCGGTCACGGCGGGCGGTCGGCCTCCTGCGGGGCCGGTGCCTGCGCCTGCGCCTGCCAGGCGTGGTGTCCGCTCCCCAAACGTCCCCCTGCTCGGAGGAACCCCTCATGCAAGCCATCACTGTTCAGGACCGTGACGCCGGTGTCGGCGGTCTGGCCTTGTCCGAGGTGCCCTATCCGCGGGCCGCGGAGAACGATGTGATTGTGGAGGTCTACGCCGCCGGGTTCACCCCGGGCGAGCTGGACTGGCCCGGCACCTGGACCGACCGGGCCGGCCGTGACCGGACCCCGAGCGTGCCCGGCCACGAGCTGTCCGGCGTGGTCACCGAGCTCGGCTACGGCACCACCGGCTTGACAGTCGGGCAGCGGGTGTTCGGTCTGACGGACTGGTCCCGCAATGGCTCGCTGGCCCAGTACACGGCGGTCGAGGCCCGCAACCTTGCCCCGCTCCCGGCCGATGTCGACCACGTCATGGCCGCCGCGCTGCCGATCTCCGGGCTCACCGCCTGGCAGGCTCTGTTCGACCACGCCCGCTTGGTCACCGGACAGAGCGTGCTCATCCACGGCGCGGCGGGCGGCGTCGGCTCCATCGCGGTGCAGCTGGCCCGCGAGGCCGGTGCCCGGGTGATCGGCACCGGCCGGGCCGGCGACCGCGACACCGCGCTCGGCCTGGGCGCGGACGACTTCGTCGACCTCCAGGCCGGGAAACTGGAGGACATCGGCGAGGTTGACGTGGTGTTTGACGTGATCGGTGGCGAGATCCTCGAACGCTCCACCGCACTGGTCCGCCCCGGCGGCACCCTGGTCACCATCGCCGAGCCGGTCGCCGTCCACCCCCGCGACGGGCGAGCCGTCTTCTTCGTCGTCGAACCCGACCGGTCCCGCCTGGCCGACCTCGCCCAGCGGCTGCGGGACGGCCGCCTCAAGCCGATCGTCGGCGCCGTCCGGCCGCTCGCCGAGGCAGCCTCCGCGTTCACGCCGGACAAGCGCACCCCCGGCAAGACGATCATCCGCGTCACCCAAGACTGAACGGGAAAGCCCTGGCGTCCGGCGCGACCCAGCGAGCCCAGAACCCCGAAACTGCCGTCGCCCCCGGCAGCGCGCTGGGCCAGGCCATCGGCCGGTGGGGCAACTGGTTCAACCAGGAGCTGTACGGCAGGGCGACGACTCTGCCCTGGGGCCTGGAGATCGACGCGGAGCACCGTCCCGGGGGCATGCAGGACGTGGCCACTTACCATCCGACCTTCCTGTACGAGTCGTTGTGGAACCTCGGCGTGGTTGCTCTGGTCATCTGGGCCGACCGTCGATTCCGCCTCGACCGGGGCCGCACGTTCGCGCTGTACGCGGCCGCCTACACCGTCGGCCGCTTCTGGATCGAATACCTGCGGGTGGACGAGAGCCACGAAGTCCTCGGTCTGCGCCTGAACGACTGGACGTCGCTGCTGGTCTTCGCGGCCGCCGTCACCTTTCTCGCGGTCACGAGGCGGCGTCCGGCCGCAGACGGTGCCGCCGCCGACTCCGGCGCCTTGCCGACGCGAGAAGCAGTCGACAGCGGACGAACCGGCAGCTGAGCGCTGTGCTGAGGGGCCACAGGCCAGGCGCCTCCACGTTCGGGCAACGACACCCAGGCCGAAAGCCGCAGCCCCGCGCCACTCTGCCGGAGACACGGACCAGCCCTCTTACGGCGCGGGCCAGTGCCCGATGGCCGGGGTGCGGTCACCGATGTCCTCGGTGACGCAGGTGTTGCGCCGGCGGCCGAGGCAGATAGTGGATCTGTCGATGACGTCGCCGTTCTTGAGGAAGCAGCCGCCGTAGTGCATGCCGTGCTCAGGTGGCCGCCGCCTACGCTCTGGCCTGCGCGGCGGTGTGCACGATTCCGGCGATCGTGGTGAACAGGTCCCGCGTCGGGATGCCGTCGGGGGAGGGGCGCAACGCTCTCCACCACGCGTTCACCGGCCTGGTCGCCGGACTGCTGGCCGGCTTCGCCGCCCTGTTCGTCCGAGCGAGGGGATCGGGTCGACGGGGACTTCAGCAGGCCGAGGGTGTCAAGGCATGGGCCGCTCACCGGACTTGCCGGACTTGGTGGCCCTTCATGACGACTGAGGACGCGAACCGGGCGGTCGGCATTGTCCAGCGGACCCGAACCCTTCTCCTCGATCGCACCGCGGACCGGAACACCGCGGCGCGATCGGGGTTCGATGAGGGAGCGGGTACGGCTCGGAGTGCGGTCGTTGAGTGGGGCGGGGCCTGTGCCGTCGGGCGGGTTCGGCGAGGGCTGCCCCGGCGGCGGTTCGGGTGGTGTGGCTGGTTGTCGAGGGGGTTGTGTGCGGCGTGTTCGGTGGCGGCGGCGGACGGGTGTCGCATCTCTTCGTCTCTTTCGTCCCCTTCGTTGTCTTCGGGGTGCGGGTCGTGTGGCGCTGATGCAGTGCGGCAGGTCGGTTGCCGGATCTGTTTGACGGTCGGTTGGGTGGGGTGGCTGTGTTTGTGGCTGGGTGGTGTGTCGGTCACCGGCGCGAAGGGGACAGGGCCGTTCATGGGGTGGGTGCTGGTCTTGTGCCGGTGTCTAGGGGTGGGTGCGGAGTCCGTCGAGGATGAGGGTGAGCATGTGGGGTGCCCGGTCCTGGGGGGTGGATGTGGCGCGCCACAGGGCGCCGGTGAGTTGGAGGAAGTCTGCTGGGTCGGCGTCTGGGCGGATGCTTTGGTCCTTCTTGCCGGCGTCGAGGAGCTGGGTGATTGCGGCGATGACCGGTCCGTAGCTCTGTTCGCTGATTGCCTGGTGTGCGCCCGGGCCGAGGGCGTCGCCGAGGCCGTGCTTTCTGCGCATGGCCTCGACGAGGTCGGTGGTCCAGTGGCGGAGTGCTTCCAGTGGCGGCATTTGGGCCAGCAGGCCGGGCACGGTGCCGGTGATGCGTGCCACCTCGTCCTGGTAGACGGCCAGGACCAGCGACTCGCGTGTGGGGAAGTTGCGGTAGAGGGTGCCCGAGCCGACTCCGGCGCGCTGGGCGATCTGGTTGATCGACGTGCTGCCGTCCGCCGCGAGCGCTTCGCGTGCGGCGGCGAGGATGCGCGCCCTGTTCTCACGGGCGTCTGACCGGACCATGGGACCTCCCCTTGCTAAGTGGGGAGCTCTCCACTACGTTATGTGGGGAGCTCTCCACTTACTTTAAGGAGCGTCATGCATTACATCAAGCTCGGCACGAGCGGACTCGACGTGTCCCCGATCGCGATCGGCGCGATGACCTACGGCGAACCCGACCGCGGGCACCCCGTCTGGTCGAAGGGCGAACAGGACGCACGCCCGCTCATCAAGCACGCGCTGGAGGCGGGGATCAACTTCTTCGACACCGCGAACATGTACTCCAACGGTTCCAGCGAGGAGATCCTCGGCCGGGCCCTGAAGGACTTCGCCGACCGCGACGACGTGGTGATCGCCACGAAGCTGCGCCATCCGATGCGGCTGGGACCCAACGGCCGCGGCCTGTCACGCAAGGCGGTCATGACCGAGGTCGAGCATTCGCTGCGCCGCCTGGGCACCGACTACATCGACCTCTACCAGATCCACCGCAACGACCACTCCACCCCGTGGGAGGAGACCCTCGAAGCGCTCAGCGACCTCGTGAGGGCCGGCAAGGTCCGCTACCTCGGCGCCTCGTCCATGCACGCCTGGGAGTTCGCGAAGGCGCTGCGCCTGCAGCAGCAGAACGGCTGGGCGCGGTTCGTGTCGATGCAGGACCACTACAACCTGCTCGCCCGTGAGGAGGAGCGGGAGATGATCCCGCTGTGCCTGGACGAGGGCGTCGGCACGATCGTCTGGTCGCCGCTGGCCCGCGGCCGCCTCGCCCGTGCGTGGGACGACGCCCGCTCGACGGCGCGTTCCGAGACGGACGGCGCCTACGCGGACCTGCTCTACTCGCCCGCGCAGGAGGCGGCCAACCACGCGATCATCGACGCGGTCGGGCAGGTCGCTGACGCCCACGGCGCCGGCCGCGCACAGGTCGCACTCGCCTGGCTGCGCCGCCAGCCGGTCGTCACCGCACCTCTGGTCGGCGCCGGCTCGATCCGGCAGATCGACGAGGCGGTGGCCTCCCTCGGCATCGAGCTCACCGACGACGAGGTGCGCGCCCTGCAGGCCCCGTACACCCCCCGCTACGACTGGCAGGGCGTTTCGGACGAGGCCGAGATGGAGGCCATCCGCCGGCGCGTCCCCGGCATGGCTCTGGCATGAACCCCATTGTCCGCTCCGGCGCGGCTGCCCGCGCCGGAGCCCTCCTCATCCTTCTTGGCCCGCTCGTGTCCTGGACCGCCGAGTTCGTCACCGCCGCCGCATGGCAGGACCCGCCGTACTCGCCCCTGTACAACTGGGTCAGCCACCTCGGCCTGACCGGTCCGGCGCAGACCGCGTTCGGACAGGTCGCCAACTCCCCCCTCGGCGCCGTCATGGACACCGGCTGGGTGATCTACGGCAGCCTCCTGATCGTCGGCGCGTTCCTGGTGTTCGACCCGCGCAAGGGCATCCGCCCGGTCGTCATCCTGATCCTTGCCGTCCTCGCCGGCGTCGGGGTCTCGCTCGTCGGCATCTTCCAGGGCTCCAACACCAACGTCGGCAACGGCCTGATCGCCTTCCACACCGTCGGCGCGCAGAGCGTCATGCTCGCCGGCAACATCATGGCGATCGCCGTCGGAGCCGGCGGAACCCGCATCGGTCTCACCAGGGGCCGGTCGACCGCGAGCATCGCCCTCGGCACCGCCGGCCTGATCGCGTTCCCCCTCTTCATGGCCGACGTCTTCACCGGCTGGATGTGGAACATCGGTCTGTTCGAGCGCGCCGTGATCTACCCGATCATGATCGGCCACGCCCTCCTGGGAAGCAGCGTGGCCGCCGCCCAGCGCCACCGCGCGACGCACCCGCCGGCACCCCTTACTGCACGAGCCGTGAGCTGAGGAGAGACAGATGACACAGGTACTGGTCACCGGAGGAACCGGATTCATCGGGAGCTGGTGCGTCCTGACCCTGCTCGAGGCCGGGCACACCGTCCGCACCACGGTCCGCGACCTGCAGCGCGAGCCGGCACTGCGCTCCTGGCTCCACACTGCCGCACCGTTCGACGACGACCGCCTCACGGTCGTACGCGCCGACCTCGAACACCCCGACGGCTGGGACGCTGCCGTCGCCGGCTGTGATTTCGTCCTCCACGTCGCCTCGCCGACCCTGCGCCATACGCCGGCGAACGGCGACGAGTTGGTGGTCCCGGCACGCGAGGGCGTCCTGCGGGTGCTGCGCGCCGCCCGCGACGCCCGGGTGCGCCGGGTCGTCCTGACAAGCGCCTTCGGTGCCATCGGGATCGGGCACCCTCCGCGCTCGGCCCCGTTCACCGAGGAGGACTGGACCAACGTCGACAGCGACATCCCGCCCTACCAGCGGTCCAAGACACTCGCCGAACGGGCCGCCTGGCAGTTCGTCCAGGACGAAGGCGGCGGTCTGGAACTCGCAGCGGTTCATCCCGTGGGAGTCCTTGGACCCCTGCTCGGCCCGGACGACCCGCCATCGCTGCGTCTGGTGCGCAGAATGCTCGAGGGACAGGTTCCTGCGTGCCCTCCCTTCGGGATGGGCTTCGTCGACGTGCGCGACGTCGCGGATCTGCACCTGCGCGCGATGACCGACCCGGCAGCCGCCGGCGAACGCTTCCTGGCCGTCGCCGGGCACAGTCTGCGCGTCGTCGACATCGCACGCGTTCTGCATGCCCGCCTGGGTGAGCGCGCCGCGAAGGCCCGACCCGTGAACTGCCCGTGTGGCTCGCGCGCGACTGGGCATCGCGAACCCGGAACTGCGCTTGCTCAGGCACCAGCTCGGCCGGGATCTCAACGCCACAAGCGCCAAGGCGGAGAAGCTTCTGGGCTGGCGAGCACGTCCCATCGAGGACACCATCGCGCAGACCGCCGAGAGCCTCCTCGCCCACGGCATCGGAAAATGACGGGCTCACAACCGACCGACGCGGCAGCCGTGCGCGCCGAAGGTGCGTCGAACCGGTGGCGCGGCGCGCCATGTGCCGCCGGCTTACGGGGCCGGCCGATTGCCCGCCGGGTGAACTGAGCGTTCTGCGGTGCTGATGGCAGCGTCGCAGCAACCGTCGCGCCGGGCTTGCAGGTCGTCCCAACCGCCTGCGGCTGACATGCGCGAACAGGGCTGCTCGATGGACAACACGGGCTGCCCTGCGCTCGCCGGTTCGCGAGTGCAGGGCAGTCGTTGCCGTACGCCGCACGTCTACCAGCGCATCCCCAACTCATCGAGTTCTGCGCGGCGTTCGGGGGTGATTTTGGTGGCTCTGCGGCGGGTGTTGTCGAGCCATCCGCCCAGCTTCACCTCCGTGCCGTCCTCCATTCGTTCGACATGCTTGCGTCCCGCGTTCAAATGTCCTTCGCGGGTGTGGAATCGGCGGGCGGCGGCGAGGTGGGTTGCCCACCGCTCATCCTGCGACCGCCGCACCGGCCCGACCGCCTCACCCTCCGCCGCGGGCTCGATGCCGAGTGTGTTGGCCAGGAGCCATTGCTGTGCGGGTAGGAGCCGGTCCCAGCCGGTCCGTTGCGCGGCCGTCCAGGATCCGAGGTCTTCGCCCTGGACGATCACCTTGCCCGACACCCTGGGCAGACCGCCGCCGGCCCGCAGGTGCGTGAGGGTGAGACGGAAGCATCGCTGCCATCCGATTTCCCACGCAGGGCACCACCCCGGATCGATCGCCTCGAGCGCTTCCATGCGGCTTTCCGGCAGCTCGCCGGTGCTGGGGATTCCGGTCTCCCCGGCGGCGCGTCGTTCGGTGTTCTGGAGTGTCCTGCGGGCCGCTGCGCGCTGATTCTTGGTCCACGTCCCGATGGGGAACCCGTCCTCGGCGACGGCCGTGGCGGGTGGGAGCAGATGCCCGTGGGCGGCGGCCCAGGCGTGGGCGACGGTGAGGCCTTCGGTGAAGGCGGTGTCCCACGCCGACCACACCATCCCGAGCGTCTCCAGTTCGACCACGCGGGCGGCTTGGAGGGTGCCGGCGGTGTAGTAGCGGCGCAGGTCGGCGATCCACCGGCCCAGTGGATACCCGCCGACAGCTCCCCACTCGGTCGGGGCCGCGAACGTGTACGGCACCCGCAGCTCGGTGTTGCCGGTCTCGCGCAGCCACCGTGTGGCGGCTTCGATGCCGCGCCGCCAGTAGGCGCCCTCGGGATCGATGACCCGCAGCCGGATGAACTGCGTCAGCGCGAACGGATCGCGCTCCTCGCTGAAGCGCAGCACCCCGGCAGCCGCCCCGCTCACCCGCACGACGTCCTCGCCCTGCTGCTCCGGATCGTCCGCGTCAGGGGCGAACTCGCCCTCCGCGTCGTCGGGTTCGGCCGTGGGGCTGCTGTTGCGCAGGCGGGGATCGGCTAGGGCTTCGATCGTCTCTGTGTCGTGTGCCCGGAGAGCTTCCAGGACCTTGGTGAGGGTGCTGTAGGCATCCGAGGTCAGCATGTCGTCCGGATCTTCATCCGGCCCGAGAAAAACAGGAACGATCAGCGTGGCCAGTTTCCCGGCGCCGGGCTGCATCCGCAGCGCGCGCCCGACCATCTGCACGATGTCGACCATCGACCCCCGTGCGTCCGCAAACAGCACCGCATCACACTCAGCAGTATCAACCCCTTCACCGAGAACCCGGACGGAACTCAGCACCCGCAGCACAGCGGGAATGTCCCTGTCGCCAGATGTCGCCGCTCCAAGGAAGTCAGAGGCGAACTCCTCCAGCACCCGCCGCCGGTGGATGGGGGAGTGCTCCCCGTACAGCCAGTTGGCCCACACCAGCTCGGCGGCCGGGAAGGTGCCGGGGTCGTCCTCGGCGAGCCGGGCCGCGACCGCCGGCACGCCGGCCGCCATAGCTTCGGCTTCTCCGATCCGGCTGTGGAACGCAAGGACCCGACGGAACCGCTCCTCGACCGCTGCGCGCATCAGCCCGGCCTGGACCGCCGCCAACCGGGCCCCGCGGACCGCCGGGGAGCTGGTGTCCTGGCTCGTGAGGGCGGCGTGACGACCGGGTCCTGGATGTCGTCGCCCAGTCTTTCTGGGTTGTTGCTGTGGCTTCGAGCTGGGGTTTCTCAGTTCTTCTGAGTGTTGTTCGTGGCGGCCGGGGTGCTCGGGGTGTGGTTCTGGGTGGGGCCGTGGTGGCTGACCTGTGTGCATGGCGTCTGTGCAGGTTGGTTGATCGTGGTGCAGTTCCAGTGGGCCGCTACTAGATGGGATGGGTCAGGTGGTGTCGGGGTTGGTGAGGTCGTCGTGGGTGAGGATGACGAGGGTGGCTTTGCCGGCTTTGCTGGCGGTGGTGGTGGGTGGCAGGACGCGGACGTGGATGAAGTAGACGCGGACGCCGGAGATTTCGGTGTACGGGGGCCATACGCCGGGGGTGCCGTCGGTGGGCAGTTCGAGGAGCTTGTCGGTGATGTTGTAGATGACGAGGTAGGCGGTGTGCTTCCCGTAGTCGTGGGCGTACTTGACGATCTGGTGCACGCCTTTGACGAGGTAGCCCTTGCCGCGGCTGCTTCCGTCAAAGATCTTGCCGTCGCACACCAGGGGGTCGCGGCCGTCGAGTTCTCCGACGAGGTCGGCTTCGCCGGAGGCTGAGCGTGGTTTGGCGTGGGTGATGTGGTCGCCTTCGAGGAAGAGGAAGCGCTGCAGGTCGAGGTTGTAGACTTCTTCGCCGTTGGCGCGGTCGGCGTCGAAGCGGGTGTAGAGCTCTTCGCGGTCGAACCACTCGATGCGGGTCCGGTAGCGCTCGAGGGTGTGCAGGATGCTGCTTTCTGAACCGACGCGTTCGCTGAGGAAGTCGAACAGGGGCTGCAGGATGTCTTCGGCGAATTCCCGCCAGCTGTCCTGGTGGCGTCTTTCCATGCTGTAACCGATCGCGGTCTGCAAGCCAACATCGGGGTTGCTCGCCTCTTTTGTAGCGATGCTCTGCATCAGTTCCCAGATGAGTGTGGCTCGCCCTTGTTCGGTTCGGCTGGGCCAGACGAACCGGCCGCTGCGGGTCAGTCCGGTGCGGAACCGCTCGCGGTCGACGCCTGGTTCTGACTGGGACGCCTCTTCGAGGAGGCCTGTGAGGGCTGGTTGGCTGTTGATCCAGGTGACGGCGAGGTGGACTTCGTGGCCGGAGCTGGAGTAGGGCGCGGTCATGAGTTTGCGTAGGTGTTCGCGTACGGCGACCTGGAGGCGCTGCTGGTACTTCACCGGAAGAGGCCTTTCAGAGCTTGTGCGATCTGCTGCTGGACGACGTCGCCCGCATTCTGCGCGCTGCCGGTCTCGTCGACCAGCCAGATGTGGGCGTAGCAGCAGGGGCAGGTCACGGCGGTCTGGGCCACGACCTCTGAGTACCGGACCCACATCAGGTAGCCGCAGGCGGGGCAGGCCGTCTCGAGGTCCGCGTCGAGGAACTGTGTCGCGAGGGATTCGCCCATGACGGGATTGTTCCGTATGGGTCTGACAGCGGTGGTGTTGTCGGTTCCACCCAACTCGTGCCCGCGCTGAGTCGCCAGCTCGTCGAACGGCAGTCACGGGCCGCCCGAAAGGTCCTCATCAAAGACTCCCCTGCCCTCGACGAGGATCTGAAGGCATGGAGGCGAGAGGCAGCCAAGGAGCGTGCCTCGGGCATTGCCTTTGCACTTCTGAAGCCTTCGTCCTGCCGATCTTCTACTTCTTCAACCGTCGTGAACGCCGGAGACCGACTGGCCCGAGCCTGAGAACCTGCTGGGCGAAGACGAGAACGTGTGACGGCCGGTGTTGGGGGCGTGGTGGGTGTTGCGGCGTTGATGGTGTCGGTGGTGGCGCTGGGGGTGTCCGGGTGGGCGTCGTTGCGGCAGTTGAGGTTGGCGCAGCATGCCAACACGCTGCCGGTGCTGGTGGATCTCTTCCGTGAGCATCGAAGCGTCCGTCTGGCCGGGGCGCGGCAGTTCGTGCATGAGCGGTTGCCGGGGTGTGATCTGTCGGCGGGGCTGGACGGGGTGCCGGAAGCCGAGCGGGAGTTGGTGCGTGAGCTGGCCTGGTTCTACGACAACCTGGGTGCTCTGGTCGCGCATGGTGTGGTGGACATCGAGCCTGTCTCCGGGTACCTGGGCGGGGTCGGTGGTCTCGGTGTGGGAAGGGATGCGGCCGCTGGTGGAGGCGGAGCGGGCCAAGAGGGCGGGGAACGCCATGCCGGATCCGAACCGCTGGCAGGAGTACTTCGAGAACCTCTACCACCTGGTCCGTGAGATCCCCGCGGACCAGGCTCGTGCGCGTACTGAGCTGTGGCGCCTCCCGCGCCCATGATGCGTGACGCGGTGCTGCTCCAGACATTCACGCTGCCCGGCTTGCGACTCCTGCCATGACAGGCGACCGGTCACTGTCTGCCGACTTCGGGATCCAGATGTTCCCGGATCCGTCGGTAGAGGTCGGTGACCGGGGTTGGTGGGTTGGAGTGGTGGGCTGCGAAGTGGGCACCGACGCGGGGCTTGCTCCGGCCGTGCTCCTTTCTGGCCTGTTCGTACAGCTCGGGATCGAGCTCGGTGAGCAGGGCTTCGAATTCGCCGCCCTTGTTGCCGTCGGTGCCGAATTCGCGGGCGAAGGTGAACACGCCTGCTTCTTCCCAGTAGCCCTTCCAGCGGGTGAAGGTGTCGCTGGGGTCCGGTTGGCCGTCTGGGAGGAGGTTCTTGGCTGTGAGGTGTTCGTGCAGGCGGCTGCCGGGGCTGAGTGCGGGGCCGTCCGCGACGATCGCCCAGGGGATGCCGAAGGCTTCGAGGTAGTCGATGTAGCCGTGGAAGGCCGTGTCCCCGTCGACCCTCATCAGGCAGATGTTGGCGGCACTGAGGGGGCCCCATTCGGGACAGTGGGTGCTGTCCCACCACCGGCTCAGAGCGCCGGTTTCGGTGGCGCCTTCGCACAGGATGACTCCGGCGGCGAACAGCGGGGCCCGGGCCTCCGATGTGCCCAGACGCTGCAGCCATCTGGTCTGCTCCTGTGCAGGCAGATCCTGGGGTGTGCGGAAGACCTGGGTGCCTGACGGGTGAGGGGCCAATCGCACGATGCGGGAGAGGTCCGCAGGGGTGCTGGCGGGCACGAGATCGGCACTGTGGGTGATCACGATGCACTGGGCGCGGCGGGCATCAAGGACTGGGATGAGGCGGCGCTGGAGGGTCGGCTCCAGGTTGACGGCCGGCTCATCGAGGACGATGACACGGCCGGACTTGCCGGTGAGCAGGGTGCTCAGCAGGAGCGCTTCCTGGATGCCGGCCCCGGCGAAGGCGATAGGTACTTCGTAGTCACCGTCGACGACGGTGACATCGATGAGCATCGTGCCCGGTTCCTCGGGATCCGGGGATGCCTGCACACCCAACGCACGCCCGGTCAGATCAGTGAACAACTCCTTGGCCTGTGCATAACGCTGACGCAGCGCCAGAGGACCGTTCTTGCACCGGTACAGCTCACCGGCCACCCCACCGCCGTCCCGCAGGTCGAAAGAACGCTGAAGGGCCTGGTGGGAGAAGCGGCGTTCCAGCGGGAGACGGCGGTTGTCGGTGACCACGATGCCCTGGCGCAGGATCGCGGCCAGCACGTGGATGAAGTCGAAGGACCGATTGTCGATCTCACGCTCACCCAGCCTGGCTGCCAGGTCCAGCAGTGTGACGGGCAGTGGGCTGGATCCGTCATTCGGCGGTGTCACGCTAAAGGACAGAGCCTCGACTTGGGACGGCGGAAGCACCTTGGTGAAGTCTCCCAGGCCTGCCGGGCGTTGCTGCCACCAGTGGCTGAAGTTCCGGGTCTGGGCAGGTACCCTTCCTCGGGCATCGGTTGGGCCCAGGCGCAGGAAGCTGGACCCGCCCACGAGCTGGATGTGCCACGTGGCGTCGGCGTGGGTGAACTCCCAGGCTGCGAACCAAGGCTGGCTCCAGGCCGCGTCGTAGTGCACGTGAAGGGTGCCGGTCCACAGCGGGAACAACGATGCGGGATCGAGCTGGTCGCGTACCGCAGCGTCCAGTTGAGCTCGGGTTGGAAGGCTGGGGGAGGACGCGCTGTCCGCCCCGCATACGAAAGCAGCCCTGACGAAGGCGGCAACCAGTTCCTGCTCCCAGGCCTGATCAAGCTCGATCTTCACGGCGACCTGGAATGATGTGGCGCCGAAGCGTCCTGCCCGGTTGTACAGGCCCAGCCGATCGGCTGCCGGTCGGCCGCTGTAGTGCCCGACGACCGTACTGATCAGGTCCACCACCCTGCCCAGGTTGGACTTACCCGCGCCGTTCGGGCCAGTGACGATAATGGGCTGACCAGCCAAGTCCAGATGCAGGTCGCCGCACGACAAGAAGTCACGACAGCCGATACTCAACACTCGCAAGGGGGGCCACCTCGGATTTCCATCTCCGGGCATCCTTCCAAAAAGGGGTGGAAACTGCGGGGCTTTTGCGGCTACGCCCAGTCAAGCCCCAAGGCTGCGAGCGCCTGGCGCTTGTCGGCGGTGAGCTTGGCGCGGCGGCCTTTCTGGTTCATGATCCACACTCCGAGTTTGACCTCGGTCCCGTCGTCCAGTTGTTCTACGTGGCCCCTGGAGACCGTCACAGAGCCGGTGCGGGCCTTGTACTGCGCGAGGGCCGCCACGCCCCGCTCGAACGCGCCAGAAGCCGCCCTGGGGGCCTTCACCGGTGTTTCCTTCTCCGGCGGCAGGGGCACGACGCCGATGGCCTCCAGGCGCTCGCGCTGCCCGTCCATCAGCCCCTCCCAGACCTCACGCTGGCGCTGCTTGGCAGCAAACCGTCCGACGTCCATCCCGTGCACGGTGACGCCGGGCAGGACGTCGGCCTGGCCGCCTTCATCGCGGACCAGCTCCCGCAGAGTCGGCGTAGTGCCGCTGCCAGTCAGTCGGCCACGCCGGGCTCCAGTCCGGATCGATCTCCTGCAACGCGGCTTCCCACTCGGGGTGTTCGGCCAGCGCGCCCGGCCGGCGGAGATTGGACAGCCACTGCCCCACCTTCCGGTCCAGCGCCGTGGCTGAGCGGGGCGCGCTGAGTGTCCAGTGCTGGTTGTAGTACGCCTTCGCGGCCTCCAGGTTCACCTGGAACCGCTCATCCGTGAGGCTCCAGACCATGCCCAGCTTCTCCAGCCGCCGCGCGCGCAGGCCGGTCATCTGCCCCGCCCCGAAAGCCCGTCGCTGTTCTGCCACCCACTGCCCAAGGGGGTACGCGCCCTCCTTGTGCCCGTACGGAACCCTGGCGTGAAGCTCACGCTCGGTGAACGTCTTGAGCGCCGACCAGCCGCGCGCCCAGTCCTGCTTCTCCGTGTCGATCACGTTGAAGGACACCCAGTCCGCGACCATCACCGGGTCACGCGGAGCGGCAAAACGGAGCAGCAGACGGGATTCTTCCTCGCCCTCCTCGGGCGGCGGACCGATGTACTCGGACGGCTGCGCCACGTCCTTCTGCGGCTCCTGCGGAATCGCCAGCAACTCCACGGCCTCTTCATCGTGAGCCCGCAGACCTTCCAATACCTTCACCAAAGGCCGATACGAACCCGAGGTGAACATGTCCTCCGGTTTTTCTCCCGGCTGGAGAAATACCGGCACGATCAAAGAGGCGAGCTTCCCTTGTCCCGGCTTTTGACGCAGTGCCCGGCCGATGGCCTGGACGATGTCGTGCGGCGCGCCCTTGGGGTCCAGGAGGGCGACGCTGTCCACGGCCCTGATGTCGACGCCCTCACCCAGGACACGGCAGTTGCTCAGCACGGCCCGCTGTGCAGTGGACCCGAAGCTGCTCAGCACTCCCCGCCGGCGCTCCGGGACATGCTCCCCGCACAGCCAGTCCGCCCAGATCCGAGCGGGGTACTTCTCGGGCTGGTCGGCGTGCAGCTTCGCCGCCACACGCTCCAACCCCTCCGCATGAGCCTGTGCCTCTATCGTCCGGTGGTGGAAGGTGATGCACGTCGACAGATTGTGCTGAGCCATCGTGTGCAGCAGCGCGGCCTGCAAGGCTCCGAGCCGCTGCCCCCGCACCTTCTCACTGCGCCGCTCCTCACCCATCAGCCGCTCGGGCGTGACGACCGGGTCCTGGAGCTCCAGCACGATGATCTGGTACCGCGCCAGCAGACCGCGCGACACGGCAGATGCGAGTGACAGTTTGTACAGGACGGGCCCGAACACCTTCTCGTCATCCATGGAAGCCGCCATCTCCCGCGGCAGCGGGTCACGCCCCCCCTCGGCAACCTCCCGGTTCTGCCGCTCCTCCCAGATCCGCGGCGTGGCCGTCAGGTACAGCCGGCGGTAGGCGGGGATGACGGTCTGGTCGTGGATGTCCGCCCACGCCTTACCCATCGCCCCCGACGTCCGGTGCGCCTCATCAACCACCGCGAGGTCCACCGGGGCCAGCTGCTGGCCGTAGGCGCCCTCGAACGCCTCCGCCAGGACACCCAACGACGCGTAGGTGGCGTAGATGGTCACCGGCCCCTGCCCGTGCCACAGCGCCAACTGCACCGGGTTCGTCGTGGAGCGCACCCGCAGGTTCCACAGGTCCGGGTCGTCCTGAAGCGAGCACACGGCAACTGCCGGCCCTTTGTGCCCGGCCTCGTGCCACGCCCTCACCGTCTGTGCCAGGAGATCCAGCGTCGGCACCAGCACGAGAACGCGCCCCGCGCGCACAAGCCGCTTGGCGGAAGCCGCCGCGATAATCGTCTTCCCCGTGCCGCACGCGGCGTGCACCTGCCCGCGCAGACCGTTCGGGGGGATGCCGGTCGGCGGTACGTCCAGACCGCGCACGATCGCGGCCACCGCCTCGACCTGGTGGCTGCGCAGCTTGGTCCCGTTCAAGAACTGCCCCTCTCCTGCGCGTTGGACCGCCGGAGGCTGTCGAGCCGCTCCTGGCAAGTGCCCTTGCTGCCCCGTAGGTTGCGGGCGACCTGGCGTGCCGTCATCCCCACTCCTTGCCAAGAGCGCCATCCTGGGGCCGGATGAACCGGATCATCTATCTGGCGATGCCAAGCCAGCACTCTACCTCATTTTAGTCCAGGTTAACTGGAAGGCTAAATGTTGGGTTAAAGACCTGCTAGCCTCGGTGGTGGAGGTAATCACGTATGGCATCCGAGGAAGAGCTGTTCGCGTCGGTCGATGCGCTGCTGGAAGAAGAGCCACAGCTGCCGTCTCCGGCCGAGCGTGCCCGGCTGCGGGAGGCCGCCGGCATCACGCAGGCCCGTCTCGCGCAGGCTTTGAAGTCGACGACACAGTCGGTGAAGAACTGGGAGAACGGCCGCTCGGAGCCGAAGCCGCCGCGTCTGGAGGCCTACCAGAGGCTGCTGAACGGCTGGGCTGCCCGTTTCCCCGCGCACGGCACGCCGCCCGTCACCACGCCCACTGCGCTCCCAGCGCCGAAGCCGGCCGCGGAGACGGTGTCCGGCCCGGCGGCCGCGCCGGACGCCACAACTGCCGAGCCGGTGGAAGAGCCCGCGGTCCAGGCCGTCCCGGAGCGGCCGGCCGCGCGCCCGGCAGTGTCGTCACGCCGCCCCGCCCGCACGCCCGCGGCGCCGAACACTCGCACTGATCCGCGTTTTGCGCACGGTCCGCTCGCGGTCTTGGACGGCGACGGCACCGCCTACGGTGTCGACGGCGTCATGCTCGACTGCCCCGCGACCACGGTTGTGGAGTTGGTGGAGTGGACGCTGCGCGAGTCCGGCATCGGCGCCGCGAAGCTGAACCGGTACGGCAAGGACTCCGATCCGCTCATCGTGCTCACCGCGGCGGCCGCGGTGAAGCTCGGGCTCCCCGAGCGCCTGGAGGGCCACGAGCAGCGCCGCTCGCTGCGCCTGCCCGCCGACCACCCGGTCGTCAAGCAGGTCCTTCGCGCGAAGTGGCAGCTCACCCAGCGCGGCTTCGGCCCGTGGGCAGGGTCTACCGCAAGGCCCAGGGACGCGAACGGCAGTGCGTACAGCTCGCGGTCCTGTCCTGGGACGCCCTCGACGAGCGCTCCTGGCCCGGCGTCACGGACATGGAGCCGGCCGACATCGCCCGCGTCCTGGGCATCTACGCGACCCGGGTCATCACCCCCCGCGGCAGCACAGCCGTCTCCGGGCTGGAGCTGATGACGGCGCTGCGCCCGCCCACCCGGGCGGTGCAGGAGAAGGAGACCGGGAACTGGGTGCCCGGCCACAACCCCGGCAGCCTGGGGACGCAGCCGATGGACCCGGCGCCGCCGGAGAATCGCCTTGGAGCACCCGTGGTCGTGAACTCCGGCTGGACGGGCGGCTTCCTCGATGAGGAGGCCTACCAGTGGGTCCGCGACGTCGGTCTGCTGACCGATGAGGAGTGCACACTGCCCTTCGCGGTCGGCCTGGACCTCAACACCGCGTTCCTCGCCGCAGCCGCCCGCCTCACCGTGGGACTGTCCGCCCCCGACCACTTCCACACCCCGGCGTTCAACCCGAAGATCCCCGGCTCCTGGCTGGTCGACCTGTCCCACATCGAGGTGGACCCGCGCCTGCCCAGCCCCTTCACACCGGCCGGCGTACGCCCCGAAGGACCGGCCTGGTATCAGACGCACACCGTCGCCTACGCCCAGGAGCTCGGCTACAACGTCCACCCGATCGAGGCGTACCTGCGCCGCGAGACGGGCGCGTACCTGGACCCGTGGCACGACCGGCTCAAGACCGCCTATGTGGACACGCTCGCCGACCTCGGCGTCACCCGGGACCTGGACGACCGGCAGTTCCTCGCGGCGATGGAACAGCACAAGAACACCGACCCGGCGATGGCCGCCGTGCTGGCCGCGGTCAAGGCGACCGTGAAGGGCGGGGTGGGCAAGCTGCGGGAGCGCCCGCAGGGCAAGTCCTACCAACAGGGCGAGCGGTGGCCGGCCCTGGAACGCCCGACCTGGCGCCCCGACATCCGCGCCGCGGTCATCTCCAAGGCGCGCGTGAACATGCACCGCAAGCTCACCAACATGGCCAGGATGACCGGCCTGTTCCCGCTGGCCGTGCTCTCCGACTGCGTCGTCTACCCCTCGCCCGGGGAGAGCCCGCTGGACTTCCTGCCCTACGCCGCGTCCGGCAAGCCGCAGCCCGGTGGTTTCCGCCTCGGGCCCACCCCGGGCCTGGCGAAGCTGGAGGGCGTCCAGACGATGCTGTGGGCGGTCGACCTGATGGAGCAGGGCCTCAACCCGGCCCGCCACATCAAGGGCGGCGACGCCGTCCTGGACGAAGGCGAGTAGACGATGGCCGGAGAGATCGACGACGCGATCGAGCGCGCCGACCGCGAGAGCTTCACCCGCGAGCCGCCCAAGACACTCAAGGGCAAGATCGGCTACCTGCTCAAGCAACTGGGCAGCGCGAAAGCCGTCGCACAGGCGATCGGCGTCACCGCCGACTCCGTCAACCGCTACCGGCGCGGCGCCCGCAAACACGCCCGCACCGACGTCGCCGCGAAGATCGACGACGCGGTACGGGCCCGCTGGCAGCCACAGGTACGCAAACGCCGCCAGCGCCAAGCCGCCGCCACCGGCGGGATCACCGTGGAGACCAGAGCCCGCTTCGGCTACACCGCGCCCATCGGCACCACCGACGACGGCCGCTTCCGCCGCCTCACCGTGCACCTCCCCCCGGCCTACGCACAGCGCCTCTTCGACGCCCGCGACCAAGGAGCCAGCGACCAGCAGATGCGTGGGATCATCGCCGAAGGATTCAAGGAAATCTATTTCCAGGACGGCGGCAGCCGCGCCACGGGACTCTCCGACGTCGAAATCAACGACATCGACTACCTGGATCTTGATTTCTAATCCGTAGCCGTTCATGGCGGGCCGTGCCTGTATTGTGACTGAGCGCGCTAGTTGGCCAGTGAGCGTTTCAGTTGACCACTTTGGCGCTCAGTCCCGAGCACGGCCTGTACCCCTGCGTCGGAATCATGAGTTCGTCAGGCGATCGATGAGCCATCGCGCTTGAGCTACATCGCCGCCGCCCACGGTCAGGCTGGCTCTGGCAGCGGTGTAGAAGCGGTCCCGGCCTTCGTCAGCGCGCCGCACGGCAGCCACCCAGTCGAAGTCATCACTGGCGATGCCGCGCGCCGCCCGTTCCAGCTGCAGCACCGCCCAGCGCCACTCGCGTGCGGCGGCCACCGTGTCGGCGTCACCCAGCAGAAGCACCCTCTCCCACGCTTTGGTCCGCTGGGCGTCCGCTTGGGCGATCAGCTCAAGGCCCGTGTTCCGATCAATCGGATGCGCCCGCGACGAGGGTCGTGACGCCGCCGTGATGCGATGCGCGAGTAAGTGGACCTCCTTGAGCGCGCGACCGAACTCGGAGTAGGCGTCCAATCGACGCTCATCCCACCGCACCGAGAGGGCACGTTCCCACTGCGCTCTGTCATTAAGACGTGCCGTGAGCAGCGTCCCGAGAACGCCGACGATGACACCCATGAGTGCAGGCAGCTGGTTCAGCAAGGCAGTCACCCTCAGAGCATGCCCGTAACGGTGTCCTGCCAAGTGGCGCGCTCAGAGTGGCCAACTGGAGGATTCTGACCGCGCTTCCGTGAGAACTACGGCCAGTGCTCGATCGAGTCGTACCACGTCGAGCCGACCCGTAACGGTGTGGAGGCCACAACCGCTCTGTCACCCTTTTGGGTTGATTGCGAACCAGCCCCCAGAGTCCGCTCTGTCCGTCGGGCACGATGCGGTGCATGCGACGGGGGGCTTCGTGGTTCCAGCGGGTGCTATGTGTAGTCGGCCTGGTGTCGACGTGCTGCGGTCTGGTCGGCTTGTGGTGGACCGCAGACAAACTGGTCGGCCCTCTCGATGAGTTCACCGACGCGCTCGGCGTCGGCTTCGGTGCGCTGGGAGTGATCGTCGGCGCGGCCGCGCTCGCGGTCTCCTGGCTCGGTTACCGGGCCGACCGGCGTGAGCACGTGGGCGGGCTGCCGATCGGTGACCTCGCCGACGCGCTGGCCCTGCCAGTACGTGGTCAGTGGGAGGCCGAGGCCCAGTTGCGGCGCCTGAACGACCCCTACCCGCTGCCCGTCTCCTGGCAGCCCGCCGATGAGAACCTGGTGGAGCCCTGGCCCCTGCTCCTCCAGGTGGCCAGCCGTCACGCCCCTCAGAACCAGTGGGCCGCACGCCCTGAAGATCTTGTGGGCACCGACACCGAGATCACCGACATTCTCACCCGTCGCGCTCCCGGACGCCGCCTGCTCGTCCTGGGCGAACCCGGCGCCGGTAAGACAATGCTGCTCGTTGTCCTCCTGCTCGGCCTGCTCGATCGACGCAGCCCGGGGGACGCTGTTCCAGTCATCTTCCCGCTCGCCTCATGGAACCCCAAACAGAGCCTGGAAGCCTGGATGGCGAACCGGCTCACGACTGACTACCCCGCGCTGAGCCAACACCACACCGGGTACAGCGGGCAGAACACGGCCCGGGCTCTGCTGGACAACCGCCTGATCCTCCCGATCCTAGACGGACTGGACGAACTCGCACCCTCCAGTCGTAGTGCCGCTCTCGTCGCCATCAACGCCGCCCTCCCTCCGGGCCGTCCCATGGTCCTCTCGTCCCGGAGCACCGAGTACGGCCAGGCGCTACGACCCGGCACAGGTGTCCCTCAGCGCCTCAACGGCGCCGCGGGAATCGTCCTTGAACCACTCTCGCTGGACACCGTTGCTTCTTATCTACGCCGGGACGCCGGTGGCGAAGGCACCCTGGCCGCCGACCGCTGGAATCCCGTCCTTGACCGAATGACCCAGGGCTCACCCCTTGCAACGGTCCTGACCACGCCCTTGGCCCTGTTCCTGGCCCGAACGATCTACAACCCACGCCCTGACGAAGCCGGTCCCCACCTGCCCAACCCCGCCGAACTCTGCAACACGGAACGCATCCTCACCGAAAGCGCCCTGCGCACCCATTTGCTGAATGCCTTCATCCCCGCCGCCTACCGCCCGCATTCCCTTCATCCCTGCCATTGGACGCCAGCCCGAGCGGAACACGTCCTGCGCAAGGTCGCGAATCACCTGGAGCGCAGACGGCACGGGACGGTGGATATTGTTTGGTGGGAACTGCGGTATGCGCTGCCTGCGCCCGTCCTCACAGCGGTCATCGGAGCCATGGTTGGCCTGCTCACGCTCGTACTCTCGGCTGCGGGCCATGCCGTCGTCAGGTTCCACAGCGGGGGATATTACTTCTTCAATGGCTGCGGGTTGCTCTGCGACAGTTGGGAAGGCAGTTGGCTAAGCGGCTTCGGAACCTTTCCGAACTTCGTCGCCAACGTGTTGTCGATTCCTCCTACGGACCACGTCTATCCTCCGTGGGACTGGTGGCAACTGTTCCTCGACTGGCCAACCGGCATCACGAGCGCCTTCATCTACGTCACACTCGGCTGTCTCATCGGCAGCGTCGCCAACCTGAGAAGCCGCGTCGTTCCTGCCCGACGCCTCCACTGGTCCTTCAACTCGCGTGCTCTCGCTCTGAGTCTGTCCTGCTCACTTGCTACCGGGGGCCTTGCGGGATTGGGCTACGGTCCTCTGGCCGGGCTCTCTTGGGCCACCATCACCTTCGCCATCTGTGCCATCACCACTGGGGTGACGGCCCTGCCTGCCGAGGTCCAAACCGCTGCATCGCCGATGACTCTGCTGCGCGAAGACCAGCGCAGTTTCGTACAGTTCTTACTTGTCCCTGTCCTTGCGGGCGGATTTCTCCTCGGGCCCGGAATTGCGCTCGGTTACACGGCGGCCGACGCACTTCTGGACCTGAACGACCACATCATGTCTGCTGGCAGCGGGATCGGATTCTGGGCCGGATGCATCCTCGGCCTGGCCCTCGCGCTGAATCGCACCGCCAACGGCCGCTTCCTCCTGATCCGCCTCTACCTGATCCTCCATTGGAAGCTGCCGTGGAATGTGATGGCGTTTTTCGACGACGCCCACCGGCACCGCGGCGTGCTACGACAGGTCGGTTCGGCCTACCAGTTCCGGCATCTCGACCTCCAGCGGCACCTCGTAGCCTTGGACGTTGCGACGCCAGCCAGTCCGGCTGTGCGTGCACCGTCGACCGCCAGCGATCCGCCTTCATGAGCGAGACAGTCCGGCCAGGCCCCTTGTTCCGTGGCGGCTGCGACCAGTGCAGGGTCAGCCTGTACCGCATTGAGCCGACCCATCACGGAGGCGCGGTCACAGCCAACTGGAGCGACCAGTCACAGTATGAGGATGGTGCTGATCCCGTTTGCCGTTCGGTTGGGTGTCGATGGTCGCCATTCCGAACGGCAACGGCAGCGCGGGGCCTTCAGTCGGCTGCAGGGGGTCTGCACGAGTGGCCTCTTAATGCGTTTTCGTCAGCCGTTGTGCCCCTGGGGTCGGTAGTACGGCCTTTCAAGGTTTCTAAGGGGGAACCGGACCCGATCCGGATCCAGAAAGTCTATGAGCTCGGCGAGTTGAAATTCCAGTGCTTTGAGCCGGCTAGTTCCTCTCTCGGGGTGGTCAGCTAAATCAACGATCGATTGCCTCAGCAGAGTGAACCACTCTTGGAATTGTTGGTCACTCTCCAAGAGAGCAGTGAACTGTGCAAACCCGAGGCATCGAGATGCCCGGCCTTCAGTAGCCGCGTCCGGCACGATCATTAGTTCACCGATGGCCCGCTGATACCCGTAGAGAACCCGCAGTGGTGGATCAAGGTCACGCGCGAACAACACCTGGCGGATGAGGCTCAGGTGCTCTACCAGGCGCTGGTTGCGTTGCCGATTGCCAAGATCTATGAAGCTCACCGACCTGCGAAGGATCTCTACCCACCCGAGATACTCAGCCACAACAAACATCGTGTGTCGCAGGGCGTATGCGGCTCGATCCCCGTCCGCTTCCATAAATCGACCGAGGAACCCGTCTTCCATGATGGAAACTAAGCGGCTGCGTAGGTCATGTACGGACCATAGCAATGGATCGCGGTAGCCGGCCATCACGTCCTGGGTACGGTCACGCCGCGTCCGAGAGTTGAGCCAGTAATTCAAAGGAACGGCTAAGAATGCGACTAATAATGCAGTCATCCCAGAAACAACGGCAACACTGATCGACGACTCCACGCTTCTCCCTGGCGTGCCCGATAACACCCCGCAGCGTCGTCCTTGGTATGCCCGTATGGCAGATCGCCACACTCGGTCTCCGGCAGTAGCTCGGCCTCACAGCGGTGCTGCCACAGCAGCGGAGCGCCCGGCGCCAGCTCGGAAAGTAGAACAGCCATGGCCGCTCCCGGCGCCCCGCACCGCGCGTACGGTGGCGGTACGACCCGCGGGGAGGACCAGCCGATGAGCGTGCAGCCCGACCACGCACCCGTCACGCCGTACGCGCCCGCCCCGGGCGCTCCTGCCGAGCTGCTCGCGCAGCTGCGCGCCGACCGGCGTGCGGACCGGTGGGTGCCTGCCTTCGAGCAGGAGTGGGCGGCCGCGCTGGAGGAGTCCCGCCGCACGTTCTCCCTCGCCCGCCTGTACGAGGTCGTCCAGGTCTGGCAGGCCCGCGTCGCTTCCGCGCTGGCGGTCGACGTGTTCCTCGCCTCCGGCCGTGACGAGACCGGCTTCGTGGACCTGGAAGAGCTCCGGGGCAGGCGCCGGTGAGCGGTCAGCCGCCGTATGCGGTCCGGTTGTCGCCGCAGGCCGCGAAGGTGCTCGCCGAACTGCCCGAACACGCCGAAGAGATGCTGTGGGACGTCCTGGACGCCGCCGCAGCCGACCCGTGGGGATTCCCTCAGTGGGACGCCGGCGACCCCGAGGGCGAGGACGTCCGCATCGCGTCCGTCGGCCAGCTCTCCGTCATCTACTTCACAAACCGGCCGCTGCGCCACCTGTCCGTCCTGGACATCGTCTGGTTCGGATAGGCACACGTGACAACGCCCCGCCCCTGGCACTGCAGCCGCCGGGACAGGGCGTTTCGCACAGGCAAGCCCGCACTGCTCGGCTCATGCCCGGAGAGTTCCGCCATGGCAACGGTCGGTCCGAGCGATCGGCCAGGCACCTGCTCCGGGCGCTTCACTCCGGAGGCATCGCCCCGGGCAGCTGTCCGGCGAAGTCCAGCCACTGCTCGATGGTCCACACGACGACGCTGGAACGGTCGGTGGACATCCGCATCCACACCTCTTCGCCGCCGGGCATGAGCGCCACTTCCACGTGCGGCTCCTCCCACGTCCCCAGCGGGTACATCCACTCGATGCCGTCGGGCCACTTGCGCATCGCCACCGTGCGCACGCTCAGCGCCGCAGCCATGGCATCGAGGGCCGCCCGCGGTATCCGCACCTCCACCGGCTCACGATCGAACCCGGTCACCAGACCCCCTTTCCGCAGCGTGACGCACCGGCTCGCTGGCGCCTGACAGCCTGCCGGACGCAGGACCAGGACGACGTCGTCGAAGCGGTACGGGTGCTGCCTGTGCGGCTGCGTCCCCGCCCGGGCGGCAACGCGTATCCGCCTGAAGTGATCACCAGTTGCCGTGGGGGCGTTCGGCGCCGAGCGCGACTTCGCGGAGGCATTCGCGGCAGTCCGGCAAGCCGCTCGCAGGCCGGCCCTCTTCCTCCGACCAGCTGAAGCCGCACAGCGCCTTGGGCCAGCGCCTGTCGTCATCGGCGGCGGCGTGGGAGCCGTAGCCCGGAACGTTCCACGTGACCGGCGTCCCGCCGTCGTAGGGGGCACCGTCCGGCCAGTCGTACACGGGATCGGTGGTGGTGCAGCGCATCCGGAGGTCAGGGCCCTCCCACTTGACGCCCTGCCGGGCCTGAGCGGCCGCGTCGACGGCGTCCGCCAGCCGCTCGAACGACAGGTCGTAGTCCCTCATGTGGTCCCAGCTGCCCGGCTCCTGCTTGCGGACCACCGAACGGAACATCAGCAGCAGCCGCGCCAGGTCGTGCTGCCCGACCCGGACCGTGTCGGTCTGCGGGTCGTAGCCGTACGGGTCCTCGGGGCCAGTCTTCTTGGGCATCACACTTCTCCTACAAGCTGTCGTGGACGTCGGGCCCCACGGCCGCCCGGGCGAGCTCGACCGTGGCAAGACGCTCTGCCGGGTCCCGTCAACCGGCGTCGCTGGCCATGGAGCTGAAGGTCTCCCGCATGAGCTGGTCGGTGGCGCCGGGCTGTTCGACCAGGCTGTCGAAAAGGTCGGCCAGCAGCCAGAGCACGAAGTTGTGCACCAGGGCTTCCTTCGGCCGGATCGGCCCGAACTGGTTGCGCCAGGCCACGGTGTCCATGCCCATGGCCGCGGCCATGAGAACGCCGGTGACCATCGGTACCTGGGCAGGGTCGGCCAGTTCGAAGCCGGGCAGCTTGCGGATCACGGCCGGGATCAGATCACTGAGCGGATCGAGACGGTCCTCCTCCGCGCCGTCCTGCTGGCCGATGATGTGCGCGGTCAGCACACCCACCAGGAAGACCGTGCCCCAGGACACTTCCTCCCGGCCGTAGGTGTCCGTCGCGGCCTGGACACGCTGCTGCGCCTGCCGACGTTCCTCTTCTGACGTGCGCTTCTCTAAGATCCGGTACGAGTCCCATGCCCCGCGGACTGCCTCGTCAACGACTACTCCGTCACTGGTCATGCGCTGACCGTAGTGAGTCGGCGGATCGCGGCGGCAGTACTCGCAGGAACCGCTGGCTCGGATTCGGTCACGCAATTCGCTGCAACTTCGTGGCGCCCGCGTCGCGCGGCCCATCAGGCTGGATCCCGCATCGGAGCGCCGGGGACAAGGAGCGGTGACATGGCGGTTGCGGACAGCGTGGTGGCGAGCGACGAAGACGTGGAGTCGGTACGCCGGTGGGTGCGGCTCTCGTGCACCGAGCCGGGCACACATCTGCCCGCGCTGGCCACGATCGCGACGCAGCTCCAGCTGACGACGGCCGTGGTCCGCTCCGCCCTGGAACGCCTTGCCACCGAGGGGCTGGTGACCCTGCACGAGGGCTACCGCCACTACAGCGTCGGCACGATGTCCCCGACCGAGCGCGCGTACCGGCTCATCCGCACCGTGATCCACCGCAGCTTCCTGCCCGGCGAGCGGTTCATGACCCGCTTCGAGATCGGGCAGAGCTTCGACATTGGCACCAAGGAGGCCGCGGCCGCGGTGCGCCGGCTGGTCGCCGAAGGGCTGCTGGTGGGGCCGCGCGGGCAGTACGTCAACGAGTACGGCCCCGAACAGCAGCGCCGGCGCGTCAAGCAGCTGCGCGAGCGGGCCAGCGACCTGCGCCGCGAGGCCCTCGAACTGATGAGGGCCGCCCGGGAGGTCGAGCAACAGATGGAAGCCGAGGACGTCTTCAAGGTCGCGTAGCTGTCGGCGGCCCGAAAACTGCCACGCGCATCGCCGAAGCTGTGATGACGTCTTCGGCTACGAGCTCCATTTCCGCACCAACTCGCGTGTCTGGTACGACGCGGAGCACTGCCCGGCACGGGTGACCCGACCCGAGGGTCCGGGGATCACGGGGTTGGCGGCCGCCAACTTACGGCGCTGGGGTGATCTGCATGTTGGTCCTGCCGAGCTGCTCGCGCAGCTGAGCACCGACCGGCGCGCGGACTGGCGGGTGCCAAGCTCTTCGCCTATTACCAAGACGGCGCCAGAAGTGAAACGGGTGGGAAGCGGTTCGTAGTCCTTGTGAAAGGCTGGATGGCATCCAGGTCCGTCAGTGCGTCCGGGTTCTCCTGGGCGTTCGGATCAAAGATGGAAACATTTACCGTGACCGAATATGAGACCCGGTGGATGAACGAGTTTCGCGCTGCGATCCTCACCTTGAGGACCAAGACGTGACGCCCGGCTGGCTCGTTGGGACGCAGCGGTACGATCTTGGCGCCCATCTCGTCAACAGCCGCTATCGTGTTCGGCGCCCCCAAGAAGTTCCGCGGAGTGCTGAAGGACGCCAAAGATGCCGTCACTGTTGCTGCGACGCGCATGTTGGGATGCGTTCCGAACGCTTGTACCAGGCCGTCGGAATAGGGGATGAACGAGAACACGTCTTCCGTGGTAAGCGTGTCCGAGGATTGACGGGGGAAATCGAAGATCAACATCCCGCTATAGAAAGTAAGGACCTTGATATTCTGTGATACCGGCTCATGTCCTGCTCCAAGTGGCGACAGCCTATTCGGCCCCATATAGGGGGCGACTACATCATGCGGGGAACCTACGGCAGTTACTGGGAGATTGATAGCCATGGTCTGCTCCAAGTCGGAGTGATCCCCATTGGACGGTGCGTCAAATCGCAACCCCGCAAGGGGAAAAGCGGGCAATCGGACAACCGGATGCTGGCTGCCGGCTTGCCCCCCCAATGGTCCTATCGGCTCCTACCAGTATGTGCGTCCATAGGCGAGTCCGCCAATCGCACGCGAAACACCGACCGGGGCGCGGCCGCGCTCGACTACGGACTGTCCCGTACCCCATTCCGACGAGGATCGAAGACACCCGGCCGCGGAACAGCGCCGCAGTGATGTCCATGGCGAGCACCACCGTGTCGAAGACCCCGAGCCGGAAGCCGTGGTTCTGTTGACGGATTCCGACACCACTGGCAGCTGACCGGCTACCTGCTGCTCGATGCCGCCGACCGGTACTGGATCGACACCGTCGGCCTCTACCTCACCCGCTCCGGGATCCTCATCTCCTGGCCCGTCGACGACTACCTCGCCCGCTGGGCTCCTGCCGCTGCGAACTCACCGAGCTGCGCGGGTGTTCGCCGAACTGCTCACCGGATGCCGGGGCCAGGCCGACGCCCCGGTACTTCGGTACGGAGGAGGAGACCGAGCGTGTCCGGCAGCTGCTGCGCCGCCGGGCCCGGCGGCTGCCTGGTGTGCATCCAGCCCCTGCCCGAATCCACCCGCCGGCTCCGCAAGTTCTGCACTGCCTGGTGCGGCCGCGCCCAGGTCCTCCGGCGCCACGGACTGCTGTCCGCACCGCACAACAGCGCCAGGCCCGTCCCGGCGATGCCGTAATGGTGAAGACCGCAGCCCGATCCCGCACTTAGAGAGGGCTGCAGCGTTTTGACGGTGGTGTTTGGTGAAATTGTCCGCGGAACGTACGGAACTGCGGCAGACTGTGGTCCGACATAGGGTCGTCGTCGCTCGGCAGCTCCCGAACGGGTCCGCCAATTCCAGAGGTTGAGCGCCCACCGACGGACACCCTGCACTGGTTGCCCGCGGGTAGGCCCGGTGCTTGCGTTTCGACCCGCCACGTGACGTATCTGACCTGACAGAAGCCCCACTCAACTCTGGGGGCAGCTATCGGGCCCGCACGGTGGCTGCCCCCTCAAGGGTCGGATATGAACAAGTTGCTGCTGCGCTGCTTCTTGAGCACCGCATCAAACACGGCTGTCGCCCTCTCCAGCAGCTCGGAGGGCGCGGTATGAGTGGGCCTCATGATCTTCGCGTGACGGTGTTGCTTCTCGCCGGCATGATGGCGGCTTACGTCACCTACCAACATCCTGCAGCGGGGCCGCCTGTGGCGACTGGAGGTGTGGTCGTGACCGTTCTCTATCTCCTGATGAACGGCGACCGAAGTTGAGCATCCCAACTCGCCGGAATCTTCGTCACCTTCAGTCCGGCCGCGCGGCTTCTGACAGCGACGACGACCAGCAGCCCCAGCCCTGACGGCGGGGATCACGGGCCGGCGGCTGCAAGCCCCTGCTCTTAGAACACTGTCCGCAAGCCCCTGATGGCCTCCTGCACCGCCGCCTCGCCCTGGACCTCCAGGCACGCGTCCATCAACTTCTGCGCGGCACAGCGAAACGTCCCGTCCCCAGCGTTGCAGCTGTAGGGGACGGGACGTTTCGCTGCTAGCCGTGCCTGACCATGGAGGTCAGCGACGGATATGGACGATCGCGCCGCCGGCGAAGACGGCTCCGCCGAACAACGCCACAGCAGTGATCTGCTCCGTGTGCCCGAGTGCGGCCAGGAGGCAGATGGCGACCATGGCCAAGAGTGCAGTGATGGCAGGTGCTACCCGGCCCACCTGGGCGAGACGGGATGTCATTTCCCTTGCTGTACCGTTCCGAGGTGTCGCTTCAGGATTCATCTCTCGTGATTTCGCTCATGCGGATGTGATCTCAACGCGACACCGGGGAGTCCTCGGTCGTGCCCTCTGCCAGCGAAGCTCGGGCATGGCCTTCGGGGCTCCCCTTTTTTCGCGCTGGGGCCACGATGGTCGGGCGGGAAGGTACGTGCCCTGGCTGAGACCCCCCCCCGCGAAGAGATCAACGACGCTGAACTGCACCAGCAGTTGACGCCTAACGCTCCGCTGCGCATCCTGCACCCCCCTGTGGAGGGAAAGCCAATCCGGCACCCGTGGGAGTCACACGATCTTGCGTGTCCCGGGCGCCGAACTCGGATGCGCGCCGCTGGAAACGAGCTCGCCGTACGGCTGGCTGACACGGTGTGCCGCCTGGACCTCGACAACCGAGACTTCCGACCGACCGCGGCCAGCTCCGAGCTGCGCGGCGCGTTCGCCGAACTGCTTCCCGGGGCCAGGCCGACGCCCGGTACATCGTCGCCCGTCCCCGGCCTTGCAGATGCCGGGGACGTTTCACGTGGTGACCGGGGCTTCGGGCCTACTCGCCCGGCGCGTGTCCGACGGTTGCTGCTGGCGATGGGGCGGGTGACTCTGCCGGACTACCGTCTCCGAGGCCGAAAAGGAAACTCAGGATCACGACACTCGCAGCAGCACAGGTAACGGCAACTCCCAGGTCACCCTTGGTGGCCATGCCCGTATGCGCGTTCTGGCTGCGGTAGAACGCGATGCAGCCGACGACGATGCTGACCACAACGACGAAACCGTTGAGCGGCTGAATATGGAAAGTCACTGCGGGCCCTTGCCTCGATGAAGCCCTGGTTGGGGGGCCTCGACTGTCGGGGAGGGGCCTCGGAGGACCGTCGCATCGTGTTCGCTGACCGGTGTCGGCGTCTCGCCGTTTCACCAGTCACGACGCTCTGTGTACAGGAAGATACACAAGGAGTCACATCCGAGACCTTTTTTTTAAGGCCCGCGCTACTGCGGCGCAGAGGTGACTCGCTGCATCAGATGCTAACCCACAGCTACATCACGTGGTGCCATCATTGGAGTCTTCGCTCCCCGCTGTGCATACGTCCGCGTCTGCCGCCTTGGTCGGTACCGACGAGCACCAGGCCGTGCGCGCACTCCAGCAGTAGCCCCTGGCCCAGGCGATGGGTTCGACGGACGATTCCGCAGCCCCCGCCTCCCTATGCCGGCCGCGCCCGTTAGCTGCGGTCCTCGTACAGCTCGACGAGCTGCAGGTACTCCCGCCGCTGGTACTCCCAGCCGGAGCGCGCGCGTACCGGCGGCAGGTAGTAGCAGGTGTCACAGCAGGTCTTGACCCACGGCATGCCACCCCAGTCCATACCGACCCAGACGACGCGCTTGCGGCCAGGGGACGGGCAGGTCTGGCACGTGGACGACGCTTCCCGGGTGGCTCGGTTGATCACCGCCCACACCTCGCGGCCCTGGTCGAGGGGACAGCTCTTCCAGCACAGATCGCCGAACTTCTCTTCCCAGTACGGCTGGGGGTGACCGGGCCAGACCTCGTCCAGCTCGCGCTCCGCCCGCCGGATGATGGGTGCCCAGCCCGCGCCATCGGCGCTGAACATGGTGTGCACGACAGTGGGCCTGGTCTCCAGTCCGGAGAGCGGCCGTGTACTTCTCGCCGGTGGCGGCTTGTCGCTGACGGGCCCTCTGCGCGGCGGTCGTTCGCTTCCTGGGCATTGGATGCTCGCTCCTGGCGGTCTCCCACGCTCCCGCCGGATCGAGGTGCTGCCGGGGGGAAGCGGGCCCCGGAGGACCTTGGCCGGTCGATCACCTGACGGCGTGGGCGCTGGTGTCGGCGGGAGGCGTACGCATCTTGCCAAGCGGGATCGTACCGCGATGCCAGCCAGTGTTGGCGGGCGTGTCGTCGTACCCGCCGATGTTGGCCGTTCGACGCCCTGAGCGAACTGGACCCGCCCCGCACCGACTTCCTCCTGCCGCACGCGACCTGGACGGCTCCCACGATGGTGGAATCAGCCTCGATCTGGTAGCCACGCAATTTCACGGACATACCCCGCGCTCTCCTTTTCGCGGAATGTGGCGCGTAATCAGAAAATGCTCCCCGGAGCGGCGGGAGTGGCCCGGGGGTGTGGCGTCAGATCCCAGACTCTACACAGCCATGCTTAATGATGCATCACCCTTGCACCAACCTCCGCTCTCCAGGGTGACACATGGCCGATGCTCGCCGCGAAGCGGCGGGTCGCGGTGTATGCTGGCGAGGCTCTGGCGAACAAGTCGGGGCGAGTTGGGGCATCGGGGAGGGGTTCGGGTGGAGCGCAGCGGAGCCCGTTCACTACGGTGGGGCCGGCGCCTGTCGTGCCGACGGTCCGTCACTTCCGTTGCTGGTGTGGTGGCTGGGATTCCCAAGCCCTACACAAGGCCCGCGCGTGATGCACCTCCTCTTGCCGCCAGCTTCAGGAATCCCGCTTGCGGGATTCCTTCAATTCGCGCTTGCGCGAATTTCTCTGCTTTCAGAATTCCGCTTGCGGAATTCAATTCCCGCGCTTGCGCGGGAATTCACGCCGCGCTTGCGCGGCGTTCACTCTATGCAG